>NZ_CM146901.1:5972500-6630560 GCF_055755055.1 Pseudomonas sp. Tav-5-1A | reverse complement strand
GGATATCCCCTGAGTTGAAAGCCGGAGAGGCAAAAAACGATCCCCATTGTACCGGCGCCGAGCACACTTATCCACATGTAGGTGGGGTGTACATAGAGGCAAATCAGCACGTGCACGAAGAAAAATAGTTTTGCCGAGCTGTGAATAAACTCTGTGGATAACCACCACTGAGCTTTCTGCACAAGTGGGGGTCGAAAACTGTGCATAACTCGCCTGTGTATAAGTACGCCTTTCATGCACAGCTTTTCCGAGGTCACAGCACAGCCGCAGCACCGCTTCTCGACAGGGTTACCATTCCCTGTATGCTACGTAAATAAAGGCGTGCAGGGTGTTATCCACAGAAAGGTGCGTGCCTAAGTTCTATAAGCTCTTCAAAAAAGCTTTAAATACGCTCCTTCTTATTTTTATGTTTACCGCGGGTTTTGCCAGTCAGACCGACGGTCATGCCTATGTAAAGGAAAAGCTGGTTGGAAATTGACCTGAGGCCTTGCTTTCACTAGAATCGCCGGTCTCTTAAAACGGGGACCATTCCGGCCCGTTGTGGACGAACCAGGTAACACGCCATGAAACGTACTTTCCAACCCAGCACCATCAAACGCGCCCGCACCCACGGCTTCCGTGCTCGCATGGCCACCAAAAACGGCCGTGCCGTTCTGTCGCGTCGCCGTGCCAAAGGCCGTGCGCGTCTGGCAGTTTGATCACTCGGCACTGGGGGTGAGTCAGGACTACAGTCGGGAAAAGCGTCTTCTGACAGCCCGACACTTCAAAGCGGTCTTTGACTCCCCAACCGGCAAGGTTCCAGGGAAAAACCTGCTGCTCCTTGCGCGCGAAAACGAGCTCGATCACCCTCGTCTGGGGTTAGTGATCGGGAAAAAGAGCGTCAAGCTCTCCGTTCAGCGCAACCGACTCAAACGCTTGATGCGCGACTCGTTCCGCCTGCACCAGGACCTCCTGGTTGGCTGGGATATCGTCATCGTCGCGCGGAAAGGTTTGGGTGACGTCGAAAACCCGGAACTGCACCAGCATTTTGGCAAGCTCTGGAAGCGACTAGCCCGCAGTCGGCCCGCCCCAGCAGTGAAGACCGAAACTGAAGGGGTAGACAGTCAAGATGCGTAAACTGGCCATCGTTCCGATCCAGTTTTACCGCTATGCCATCAGCCCTTTGATGGGCAATCACTGTCGTTTCTACCCCAGTTGTTCCTGCTACGCGCTGGAAGCCATCGAAATCCATGGACTCCTACGCGGCAGCTGGCTGACCCTACGTCGTCTGGGTCGTTGCCACCCCTGGCACGCCGGTGGTCTTGACCCGGTTCCGCCAGCCCCATCTCCCCGTAATTCTTCGATAGCCGAGTAATCATGGATATTAAACGCACGATCCTGATCGCCGCCCTGGCAGTCGTGTCCTACTCCATGGTCCTGAAATGGAACCAGGACTATGGTCAGGCTGCCTTGCCGACTCAGAATGTTGCTACCAGCACTGGCGCATCGGATTTGCCCGAAGCCCCGTTGGCTAACAATGCTCAAGCGAGTGCCGACGTACCCAGCGCCCCTTCTGCCAACGCGCCCGCGCCAACCCTGGCCCCGGATGCCGGCAGCAAGAACCTGATCCGCATCAAGACCGATGTCCTGGATCTGGCTATCGATCCAAACGGGGGCGACATCGCCCAGTTGACCTTGCCGGAATACCCGCGCCGCCAGGACCATCCTGACGTGCCGTTCCAGCTGTTCGACAACGGCGGCGAGCGCACTTACCTGGCCCAGAGCGGCCTGGTCGGCACCGACGGCCCGGACTCGCGTTCCACCGGTCGCCCGCTGTACAGCACCGAACAGAAGAGCTACCAACTGGCTGACGGCCAGAACGAGCTGGTCGTGGACCTGAAGTTCTCGTCCAATGGCGTCAACTACATCAAGCGCTTCACCCTGGACCGCGGCGAGTACGACCTGAAGGTCAGCTACCTGATCGACAACCAGGGCACCACGCCGTGGTCGGGCAACCTGTTCGCACAGCTCAAGCGTGACAACAGCGCCGACCCATCGTCGAGCACCGCCACCGGCACCGCGACCTACCTGGGCGCCGCCCTGGGTACTCCGGCCGAGCCCTACAAGAAGATATCGATGAAAGATATCGACAAGGGCAACCTGAAGGAAACCGTTCAGGGTGGTTGGGTAGCCTGGCTGCAGCACTACTTCGTCACAGCGTGGATTCCGAACCATTCGGACAACAACGCCATGTCGACCCGCAAGGACAGCGCTGGCAACTACATCATCGGCTTCACTGGCCCGACCCTGACCGCCGCACCTGGCGCCAAGGTGGAAACCAGCGCCGTGCTGTATGCCGGTCCGAAGATCCAGGACAAGCTGAAAGAGCTGGCGCCTGGCCTGGAACTGACCGTCGACTACGGCATCCTGTGGTTCATTGCCCAGCCGATCTTCTGGCTGCTGAAACATATCCACATGCTGCTGGGTAACTGGGGCTTCTCGATCATCGTCCTGACCCTGATGATCAAGCTGCTGTTCTTCCCGCTGTCGGCTGCCAGCTACAAGTCGATGGCGCGCATGCGTGCCGTGGCCCCGCGCCTGGCCCAGCTGAAGGAACAGTTCGGCGATGACCGTCAGAAACTGTCCCAGGCCATGATGGAGCTGTACAAGAAAGAGAAGATCAACCCGCTGGGTGGCTGCCTGCCGATCGTGGTGCAGATGCCGGTCTTCCTGTCGCTGTACTGGGTACTGCTGGAAAGCGTCGAGATGCGCCAGGCGCCATGGCTGCTGTGGATCACCGACCTGTCGATCAAGGACCCGTTCTTCATCCTGCCGATCATCATGGGCGCGACCATGTTCATCCAGCAGCGCCTGAACCCGACGCCGCCGGATCCGATGCAGGCCAAGGTGATGAAGCTGATGCCGATCGTCTTCACCTTCTTCTTCCTGTGGTTCCCTGCAGGTCTGGTGATGTACTGGGTGACCAACAACACCCTGTCGATCCTGCAACAGTGGTACATCACTCGTGGTATCGAGGCGAAAAGCAAGAAAGCTGCCGCCTGAACAGGTTGATCATCTAACCTGTGGATAAACGCCCCATTCGTGGGGCGTTTTGCTATCTGTCGATTTATTGAGGCCTGCCCCATGAACACTCCCCGTGAAACCATTGCCGCCATCGCCACCGCCCAGGGCCGCGGCGGCGTGGGTATCGTGCGCATTTCCGGGCCACTGGCCAGCGCCGCGGCGCAAGCCATCGCCGGCCGCCAGCTGACCCCGCGCCACGCCCACTACGGGCCCATGCGCACCGCCGACGGTGAGGTCATCGATGAAGGCCTGGCGCTGTACTTCCCGGGCCCGAACTCGTTTACCGGCGAAGACGTGCTGGAATTGCAGGGCCACGGCGGCCCGGTGGTGCTGGACATGCTGCTGCAGCGCTGCCTGGAGCTGGGTTGCCGCCTGGCGCGGCCGGGGGAGTTCAGTGAGCGGGCGTTCCTCAACGACAAGCTCGACCTGGCCCAAGCCGAAGCCATCGCCGACCTGATCGAGGCCAGCTCTGCCCAGGCCGCGCGCAACGCCGTGCGGTCCCTGCAGGGTGCGTTCTCCCGCCGTGTGGACAACCTCACCGAGAAACTCATCGCCCTGCGTATCTACGTGGAGGCGGCCATCGATTTCCCGGAGGAGGAAATCGACTTCCTCGCTGATGGCCATGTGCTGAGCATGCTCGACGACGTGCGCGACAACTTGTCCACAGTGATGCGCGAAGCCGGGCAGGGCGCGTTGCTGCGCGACGGCATGACGGTGGTCATCGCTGGCCGCCCGAACGCTGGCAAGTCCAGCCTGCTGAACCTGCTGGCAGGCCGCGAAGCCGCCATCGTCACCGACATCGCCGGCACCACCCGGGATATCCTGCGCGAACATATCCACATCGACGGCATGCCGTTGCACGTGGTCGACACCGCAGGCCTGCGTGACACCGATGACCAGGTGGAAAAGATTGGCGTGGAACGGGCGCTCAAGGCCATCGGCGAGGCAGACCGGGTGCTGCTGGTGGTGGACGCTAGTGCGCCAGAGGCCAATGACCCGTTCGCCCTCTGGCCGGAATTTCTCGAAACCCGCCCGGACATGGTCAAGGTCACGCTGATCCGCAACAAGGCTGACCTCACCGGTGAGGCTGTGGATATGCAGCAAAGCGCCGATGGCCACGTGACCATCAGCCTCAGCGCCAAGGACGAAGGCCAGGGCCTGGACCTGCTGCGCGAGCACCTGAAGGCGTGCATGGGGTATGAACAGACCGCCGAAAGCAGCTTCAGCGCCCGCCGCCGGCACCTGGACGCCCTGCGCCATGCCAGCCAGGCCCTGGAGCACGGCCGTAGCCAGCTGACCCTGGCGGGCGCCGGTGAACTGCTGGCCGAGGATTTGCGCCAGGCCCAGCATTCCCTGGGTGAGATCACCGGTGCCTTCAGCTCAGACGACCTGCTGGGCCGGATCTTCTCGAGTTTTTGTATCGGGAAGTAACCGTCACTGCGCTGTGGATAACTGAAAGCTCATCACCGTGCCACTGGGCGTGCCCGCGCCCAGTTGGATATCACTGCCATGCAGCTGCAGCATGCGCTTGACGATAATCAGCCCCAGCCCGCCGCTTTCCGGCGAGCTGCGCGACATGGCCGAGGCGCGGGTGAACAACCCCGCACGCAATTCAGGGGCGATGCCCTTGCCGGTGTCGATGATCGCCACCTGAACTTCCGCCGCCTGGCCCAACAGACGCACGATAATCCGTGTGCCGGGTGGATTGTGGCGGATGGCGTTGTCCAGCAGGTTGGTCAGCACCCGTTCGATCATCCCCAGGTCGGCATTCACTGCCGGCAGGGCCTGGGGCATGTCTACTTCCAGGTGTTGCTGGCGTGCCTCGGCCGCCAGTTCGAACTTCTGCAACACATCCTGCACCAGGTCGGGCAGGGCAAAGGTCTCTGCCTGTGGATGAACCAGCCCTGACTCCAGCCGCGCCAGCTCGAACAACTCTTGCGCCAGCCGCCCCACCTTGCGGCTTTGCCCCAGTGCCACGTCCAGGTAATGGCGGCGCTCCTCGGCGCTGAGGCTCTCATCTTTGATTCGCAATGTTTCCAGATACCCATGCAGCGAAGTCAGCGGCGTGCGCAGATCATGAGAAATGTTGGCCACCAGGTCGCGGCGCTGTTGGTCCTGGCGGGTCAATTCCTGCCATTGCTCGGCGATGCGCTGGCCCATCTGGGCAAACGCTGCGCTGAGCACGCCAATCTCATCACCTTTATCCACAGGCTGGGCGGTGAGAGCCGCGGCCTTGTGGCCGTTGGCGTCGAACTCACGCACAGTCTGCGTCAGTGCTTTCAACGGCCGCGTGATGAGCCGGAACGCCACCAGGCCCATGATCAGGCTCAGCACTACCATGAAACACATTGTCCACAGGGCCACGCGCAACGTTGAGTCCCGGGCAAGGGCTGCAGCCAGGGCATCGTGCGCTTCGCCCTGCAGCACCACGTACACATACCCACCGTCGCGGCCACCCACCTGCACCGGCGCGGCGCTGAATACTTTATCCACAGCCAGGTTGCGCGGGTCCTGGCCCAGCACGGGCAGCGCCGCCCCCTCCAGAAACTTATGCACAGGGGCAAGATCCACGGTTTTGCGCTTGAGGTTATCGTCCGGGGCGCCGTTGCCGACGATCCTGCCGTCCCTGGATAGCAGGTACAGCTCGACCGAGGGGTTCACCGCCATCAGCTTGTCGAACAGCTCATGCACTGCCTCCGGGCGCCAGCCGCTGGCATCCATGAGCTGCGCGGTGCCGGCGATGTGCGCCGCCAGGCCGCTGGACAGGCGCTGCACCACTTCCTGTTCGTGGCGGGTGCTGGCGCTGATCTGCAGCCAGATGGCTACGCCGCTGCACGCCAGCAGCAGTGCAGCGAATACCAGCGACAGGCGCTGGCTGAGGGACAGGAACTTCACGAAGTGGCCTCCGCAGCCGCCGGCGTAGCGGCGAACTTGTAGCCGCGCCCCCACACCGTGAGGATGCGCCGCGGGGCTGCCGGGTCTTCCTCGATCTTGGTGCGCAGGCGGTTGATGTGGGTATTCACGGTGTGTTCATAGCCATCATGTTGATAACCCCACACCTCGTTGAGCAGGTCCATGCGCGAAAACACCTGGTCGGGGTGGCGAGCGAAGAAATACAGCAGGTCGAACTCCCGTGGCGTCAGGCCCAGGGCCTTGCCGTCGAGGCTGATTTCCCGGGCTACCGGGTCGATGCTCAAGCCATGAGTTATCAACAGGCCCGATTCCAGCCGTGCATTGCGCGCCATGGCATCGGTGCGGCGCAGCAGGGCACGCACCCGCGCCACCAGTTCGAGCATCGAGAACGGCTTGGCCAGGTAGTCGTCGGCGCCCAACTCAAGGCCAAGGATGCGGTGCATCTCGCTGGACCGCGCGCTGGTGATGATGATCGGCGTGTAGCGCGCCATGGCCCGGGCGCGCTTGCAGATCTCCAGGCCGTCGATGCCCGGCAGCATCAGGTCGAGCACCAGGGCATCCCACTGGCCCTCCTCGAGCATGCGCACCCCCAGGTTGCCGTCGGCGGCGTGTTCCACCACGTAGCCTTCGTCGCGCAGGTGCAGGCGCAGCAAATCGGCGATGTGGGCGTCGTCCTCGACGATGAGCACGCGTTTTGGCCGTTCCATATGCAGTTATCCCCAGGCAGCTGATAGCCCATTGTGGCGAAAAAACCGCGCCGCAGTTATCACATTTAATTTAACTCTGCGTGAGGACTTGGCGACCGGGCGCCACCAACAATGGCCCCCATCACCCATGCTACCTGGAGCCCACCATGGCCCGCACAGCAACCCTGCAGCGTTATTCCAGCCACCCCGGCTGGCTGCGCTTGACCCATTGGTTGAACGCGCTGGCGGTGCTGGTCATGGTCACCAGTGGCTGGCGCATCTTCAACGCCTCGCCGTTCTTTGACTTCAGCTTCCCGGCTGCCCTGACCCTGGGCGGTTGGCTGGGCGGGGCCTTGCAGTGGCATTTCGCGGGCATGTGGCTGCTGTTTCTCAATGGCGTGTTGTACCTGATGCTCAACATCGCCACCGGCCGCTTGTTCACGCGCTTCTTTCCACTGTCGCCCCGTGGCGTGCTGAGGGATTTATCCACAGCGCTGCGCGGCAAGCTCGCCCACGATGACCTCAGCCATTACAACCAGGTGCAACGGCTGGCCTATCTGTTCGCGATTGTCGATGTCGCCCTGTTGATAATGTCCGGACTGGTGCTGTGGAAGTCCGTGCAGTTCGGCCTGCTACGCGAGTTGCTGGGTGGCTACGAAGCCGCGCGCCGGGTGCATTTCATCGCCATGGCCCTGCTGATGGCCTTCGTGGCGGTGCACCTGGTGATGGTAGCCGTGGTGCCGCGCACCCTGCTGCTGATGATTACCGGCAAAGGGGGCAAGGCATCATGACTGTGGATAAATCCATCCTCGATGAAGCCCGCAAGCTGCTGGCGCCGCGTATCCATGACCTCAGCCGGCGCAAATTCCTGGTGCGCAGCCTGACCCTGGGCGGGGTGGCCATGCTCAGCGGCTGCAACATCAGCGACGACAAGCACGTGGAAAGTGCATTGGCGGGTATGTCGCGCTTCAACGACCGGGTCCAGGGCTGGCTGTTCGACCCCAAGGCGCTGGCGCCGGTGTACGACGAGGCAATGATCACCCGGCCATTCCCGTTCAACGCGTTCTACGGCGAGGACGAAGCCCCCAGCGTGGAAGCGGCGAGCTACCGCCTGGAGGTCACCGGCCTTGTGGCGGACAAGCGCAGCTGGCGCCTTGAAGAGCTGCGCGCCATGGCTCAGGTCGACCAGATCACCCGGCATATCTGCGTGGAAGGCTGGAGCGCCATCGGCCGCTGGGGCGGCGTGCGCTTCAGCGACTTCCTGCAACGGGTAGGCGCCGACACCAGCGCCCGCTTCGTCGGCTTTAAATGCGCCGACGACTATTACACCAGTATCGACATGGCCACCGCCCTGCACCCGCAGACGCTGCTGGCGCTGACCTACGACGGCCAGACCCTGCCGCGCCAGTACGGCTTTCCGATGAAGCTGCGCATGCCCACCAAGCTTGGCTACAAGAACCCCAAGCATATCCAGGCGATCTTCGTCACCAACACCTACCCCGGCGGCTACTGGGAGGACCAGGGCTACAACTGGTTCGGCGGCAGCTGACGTCTTGTTATCCACAGCACGGCATCCGCGGTGCTTTCAACCCACGCGACAAGGAGCACTACCATGAAAAAAATATCCACAGTCGTACTGACCATGTGCCTGGCACTGGGCACCGCTGGCGCCTACGCGGCAGACACCATGAGCAGCGGTTCCATGAGCAACGACAGCATGTCCAGCGGCTCGATGTCCAAGGACGCCATGAGCAAGGACAGCATGAAGAAAGACACCACCATGAAGAAGGATGCCATGACCAAGGACAGCATGAAAAAGGATGCAATGAAGAAAGACAGCATGTCCAAGGACGGGATGAGCAAGGATTCCATGAGCAAGGATCAGTGAGCTGACGGGGCGCCGGCGCGGTTATCCACACCCCGGCTGGCGCCCCCCCTTGGAGACTGCGATGAAAGCGATTTTCCGTAGCGTGCTGGCCGCCGCCATCTTGTCCACAGCCGCCTGTGCCCAGGCGGCGGAGTCGGCCGTAGTGATCGACCCACCCAAGGTCGATGAGACCGCAAAAACTGTCCACAGCGAGACCGCGGTATTCGCCGGCGGCTGCTTCTGGGGCGTGCAGGGCGTATTCGAACATGTGAAAGGGGTGAGCCAGGCGGTGTCCGGCTATGCCGGGGGGCTGGCGCGTACCGCCCACTATGAAGAGGTGGGCTCGGGCGAGACTGGCCACGCCGAGTCGGTAAAGGTGACCTATGACCCCACGCAGATCACCTACGGGCAACTGCTGCAGATCTACTTCTCGGTAGCCCACGACCCAACCCAGCTCAACCGCCAGGGCCCGGACAGCGGCACTCAGTACCGTTCCACCATCTTTGTCGCCGATGCCGAGCAACGTCAGGTGGCCCAGGCCTACATCGCCCAGCTGGATGCGGCCCACGCCTTTGGCAAACCGCTGGCCACCACGGTGGAAAACCTCAATGGCTTCTTCCCGGCCGAGGCCTACCACCAGGACTACCTGGTGCAGAACCCCGGCAGCTTCTACATCATGGTCAACGACCAGCCAAAGATTGCCAACCTGGCCAAGCTGTTCGCCAATCGCTACCGCGAGGACCCGGTGCTGGTCAGCCGCTAGCCCGGTTATCCACCTGTGGATGAAATACCAGCCGCCTTCGAGCGGCTTTTTTGTGCCTGGCGGTCACGCAAATCTATCAACAAGCCCGAAATAAGCCCTGTGGAAAACCCCGCTTCAGCTCTGGTGATAAGCAGGCCTCAAAGCTGGTGACAACGGCCCCTGTGGGTAAGTGGTGTTTTCATCCACAGGTTTAAAGCGCTTATCCAAGGGCCTCATGGCCACATGACCACAGGGTTCAATTTCTCTGTACAGTACGCCGTTAAAGGGCTGTAGAACGTTATCCACAGATAGGGCGGTGCATAAGAATAAACATAAAAACAAAGCTTTAATAAATTTCTTTCTCTTTTTTTATTTTTAGATCCCGATCCTGCCGCTCATCCCCAGCTGGTTAAATTTTGTGCAAAAGGTTCCTATAGAGGGGGGTAAGTCCCTATACTGGTGAGCTATCCCAATTACCCATCAATGAACAGGCACGAGGTGCGTGGTGGATTTCCCTTCCCGTTTTGAAGTGATCGTCATCGGCGGCGGCCATGCCGGAACCGAGGCTGCGCTTGCGTCAGCACGCATGGGCGCAAAAACCCTGCTGTTGACACATAACGTGGAAACCCTCGGGCAAATGAGCTGCAACCCCGCGATTGGCGGCATCGGCAAGAGCCATCTGGTCAAAGAGATCGATGCGCTCGGCGGCGCCATGGCGCTGGCCACCGATAAGGGCGGCATTCAGTTCCGAGTGTTGAACAACCGCAAGGGCCCGGCCGTGCGTGCCACCCGGGCGCAGGCCGACCGCATCCTGTACAAGGCAGCGGTACGCGAAATCCTGGAAAACCAGCCCAACCTGTGGATATTCCAGCAGTCGTGCGACGACCTGATCGTCGAGCAGGACCAGGTGCGTGGCGTGGTCACCCAGATGGGCCTGCGTTTCTTTGCCGACTCCGTGGTATTGACCGCCGGTACCTTCCTGGCCGGCCTTATCCACATCGGCCTGGAAAATTACTCGGGCGGCCGGGCAGGGGACCCACCCTCCACCGCGCTGGCGCGTCGGCTGCGTGAATTCCCGCTGCGCGTGGGCCGCCTGAAAACCGGTACGCCGCCGCGCATCGATGGCCGTTCGGTAGATTTCTCGGTAATGACCGAGCAACCTGGTGACACACCTATCCCGGTCATGTCGTTCATGGGCTCCAAGGAACTGCACCCACGCCAGGTCAGCTGCTGGATCACCCACACCAACGCCCGTACCCACGAGATCATCGCCGCCAACCTCGACCGCTCGCCCATGTATTCGGGCATGATCGAAGGTGTCGGGCCGCGTTACTGCCCGTCCATCGAAGACAAGATCCATCGGTTTGCCGACAAGGAAAGCCATCAGGTGTTCATCGAGCCGGAAGGCCTGACCACCCATGAGCTGTATCCGAACGGCATCTCGACCTCGCTGCCTTTCGACGTGCAACTGCAGATCGTGCGTTCGATCCGCGGCATGGAAAATGCCCACATCGTTCGCCCTGGCTACGCCATCGAATACGATTACTTCGACCCGCGTGACCTGAAGTACAGCCTGGAGACCAAGGTCATCGGCGGTCTGTTCTTCGCGGGCCAGATCAACGGCACCACGGGTTACGAAGAAGCCGGTGCGCAAGGCCTGCTGGCCGGGACCAACGCCGCGCTGCGTGCCCAGGGCCGTGATGCCTGGTGCCCGCGCCGCGACGAGGCGTACATCGGCGTGCTGGTCGACGACCTGATTACCCTGGGCACCCAGGAGCCGTACCGCATGTTCACCTCGCGCGCCGAATACCGGCTGATCCTGCGCGAAGACAACGCCGACCTGCGCCTGACCGAGAAAGGTCGCGAACTGGGCCTGGTCGACGACGCCCGCTGGGCGGCCTTCTGCGCCAAGCGCGAAGCCATCGAGCTGGAAGAACAGCGGCTGAAAAGCACCTGGGTACGCCCGGGCACCGAGCGCGGTGATGCCATTGCCGAGAAATTCGGCACGCCACTGGGCCACGAATACAACCTGATGAGCCTGCTGACTCGCCCGGAAATCGACTACAACGGCCTGATCGAGGTGACCGGCGAAGGTGCCGTTGACCCGACCGTGGCCGAACAGGTCGAGATCAAGGCCAAGTACGCCGGCTACATCGACCGTCAACAAGACGAGATCGCCCGCCTGCGCGCCAGCGAAAACACCAAGCTGCCTGTGGATATCGACTACGCTGCGATTTCCGGCCTGTCCAAGGAGATCCAGGGCAAGCTGGGGATAACTCGGCCCGAGACCCTGGGCCAAGCTTCGCGCATCCCGGGCGTGACCCCGGCGGCGATTTCCCTGTTGATGATTCATTTGAAAAAACGCGGCGCTGGCCGTGAGTTGGAGCAAAGCGCTTGAGTTCTATGGTCACCCCACACCACTCGCAGGAATTGGCCCAAGGGGCACGGGAACTGGGCGTCGAACTGAGCCAGGCCCAGCACGATCAGCTGCTGGCCTACCTGGCCCTGTTGATCAAGTGGAACAAGGCCTACAACCTGACCGCCGTGCGCAACCCCGACGAGATGGTGTCGCGCCACCTGCTGGACAGCCTCAGCGTGATCGCTCACATCGGTGAAGGCGAGCGCTGGCTGGACGTGGGCAGCGGCGGCGGCATGCCTGGCGTGCCGCTGGCCATCCTGTTCCCGGAGAAGAAAATCACCTGCCTGGACAGCAACGGCAAGAAGACCCGCTTCATCACCCAGGTCAAGCTGGAGCTGAAGCTGGACAACCTGCAGGTTATCCACAGCCGGGTCGAAGCGTTCCAGCCCGAGCTGCCGTTCAACGGAATTATTTCGCGGGCTTTCAGCAGCCTGGAAGACTTCAGCAACTGGACACGCCACCTGGGCGACACGAATACGCGCTGGTTGGCAATGAAAGGGCTGCATCCTGCCGATGAGCTGGTAGCATTACCGGCAGATTTTCACCTCGAAAGCGCACAGGCCTTGACCGTACCGGGTTGCCAAGGCCAACGTCATCTGCTGATACTGCGCCGCACGGCATGATTGGGAACACACGCAAGAATGGCTAAGGTATTCGCGATAGCGAACCAGAAAGGTGGTGTGGGCAAGACCACCACCTGCATCAACCTCGCAGCATCGCTGGTCGCGACCAAGCGCCGCGTGCTGCTGATCGACCTCGATCCACAGGGCAACGCCACCATGGGTAGCGGTGTGGATAAGCACGGCCTGGAAAACTCGGTCTACGACCTGTTGATCGGCGAGTGCGACCTGAACCAGGCCATGCACTTCTCCGAACACGGCGGCTACCAGTTGCTGCCGGCCAACCGCGACCTGACCGCGGCCGAAGTGGTGCTGCTGGAAATGCAGATGAAGGAGAGCCGCCTGCGCACTGCGCTGGCGCCTATCCGCGAAAGCTACGACTACATCCTGATCGACTGCCCGCCGTCGCTGTCCATGCTCACCCTCAACGCCCTGGTGGCGTCCGATGGCGTGATCATCCCCATGCAGTGCGAGTACTTCGCCCTGGAAGGCTTGAGCGACCTTGTGGATAACATCAAGCGCATCGCCGAGCTGCTGAACCCGGAACTGAAGATCGAAGGCCTGCTGCGGACCATGTACGACCCGCGCCTGAGCCTGATCAACGATGTGTCCGCGCAGCTCAAGGAGCACTTCGGCGACCAGCTGTACGACACGGTGATCCCGCGCAACGTACGCCTGGCAGAGGCGCCGAGCTTCGGCATGCCGGCACTGGCCTACGACAAGCAATCGCGTGGCGCGCTGGCCTACCTGGCCCTGGCGGGCGAGATGGTTCGTCGCCAGCGCCGCCAAACTCGCGCTGAAAAAGCCTAAGGAATCCACATGGCCGTGAAGAAACGTGGTCTCGGACGTGGACTGGATGCCCTGCTTAGCGGGCCTACCGTCAGCGCACTGGAAGAACAGGCCGTCAAGGTCGACCAGAGAGAATTGCAGCACCTGCCCCTGGACGTGATCCAGCGCGGCAAATACCAGCCACGCCGGGACATGGACCCGCAGGCGCTGGAAGAACTTGCCCACTCGATCAAGAGCCAGGGCGTGATGCAGCCGATCGTGGTGCGTCCGATCGGCAACAACCGTTTCGAGATCATCGCCGGTGAACGCCGCTGGCGCGCGAGCCAGCAGGCCGGCATGGACACCATCCCGGCCATGGTCCGCGACGTGCCCGATGAAGCCGCCATTGCCATGGCGCTGATCGAGAACATCCAGCGCGAAGACCTCAACCCGGTGGAAGAAGCCATCGCGTTGCAGCGCCTGCAGCAGGAATTCCAGCTGACCCAGCAACAGGTCGCCGATGCGGTGGGCAAGTCGCGGGTCACCGTGGCCAACCTGCTGCGCCTGATCACGCTGCCGGAAGTCATCAAGACCATGCTCGCCCATGGCGACCTGGAGATGGGCCACGCCCGTGCTTTGCTCGGTCTGCCGGATGAACAGCAGGTCGAGGGGGCGCGACATGTTGTCGCACGTGGCCTTACCGTGCGCCAAACCGAGGCACTGGTTCGCCAATGGCTCAGCGGCAAGCCTGAGCCGGTCGAATCGAGCAAACCTGATCCGGACATAACCCGCCTTGAGCAGCGCCTGGCAGAGCGTCTGGGCTCTGATGTGCAGATACGCCACGGGCAGAAGGGCAAGGGCCAGCTGGTCATCCGTTACAACTCCCTGGATGAGCTTCAGGGCGTGCTCGCCCACATTCGCTGAAACAATCCTTCTGTAGCGCGCAGTCGGAAATCACTACCGAGCAGTTGAATAGGGGCTGAACCGCCCCTATACTCTGCGCGCATTTTGTCGGCACAAATTATGCCAAGTCACTGATTTTGGCGAGCCGACTCACGAGGAGCAATTGTGATGGAAACCCGCACGCCAAACCGCCTGCCCTTCCATCGCTTGGCGGTATTTCCGGTATTGCTGGCTCAATGTGTCGTGTTTCTGTTGGCAGCCTTGGCGTTGTGGCAGTGGCGCGGGGCAGTCACTGGATATTCAGGCCTCCTCGGGGGACTGATTGCCTGGTTGCCGAATTTGTATTTTGCTCACAAGGCGTTCCGGTTTACCGGAGCCCGAGCCGCGCAAGCCATCGTCCGGTCGTTCTACGCTGGCGAGGCAGGCAAATTGATTTTGACGGCAGTGCTGTTCGCGCTGACGTTTGCAGGAGTGAAGCCATTGGCGCCGTTGGCAGTATTCGGTGTCTTCGTGCTGACCCAACTGGTCAGCTGGTTCGCACCCCTGCTGATGAAAACAAGACTTTCGAGACCTTAGGGCGTTTGAGGCAACCATGGCAGCAGAAACCGCTTCGGGCTATATCCAGCACCACTTGCAGAACTTGACCTTCGGTCAACTACCAGACGGCGGCTGGGGCTTTGCCCACTCCGCAGCACAAGCCAAGGAAATGGGCTTTTGGGCATTCCACGTCGACACCCTCGGCTGGTCTGTGGCCCTGGGCCTGATTTTCGTCCTGATTTTCCGCATGGCGGCGAAAAAGGCGACTTCCGGCCAGCCTGGCGCGCTGCAGAACTTCGTCGAAGTGCTGGTAGAGTTCGTCGACGGCAGCGTCAAGGACAGCTTCCACGGCCGTAGCGCCGTGATCGCTCCCCTGGCACTGACCATTTTCGCCTGGGTGTTCCTGATGAACGCCATCGACCTGATCCCGGTCGACTGGATTCCTCATCTGGCCGCCGCTATCTCTGGCGATCACGAGATTCCGTTCCGCGCAGTGTCCACCACTGACCCGAACGCCACCCTGGGCATGGCCCTGTCGGTGTTCGCGCTGATCATTTTCTACAGCATCAAGATCAAGGGCATCGGTGGCTTCCTGGGCGAACTGACCCTGCACCCGTTCAGCAGCAAGAACATGCTGGTTCAGATCATCCTGATCCCAGTCAACTTCCTGCTTGAATTCGTGACCCTGATCGCCAAGCCAATCTCTCTGGCCCTGCGACTGTTCGGCAACATGTATGCCGGCGAGCTGGTGTTCATCCTGATCGCAGTGATGTTCGGCAGCGGTCTGCTGTGGCTGAGCGGTCTGGGCGTTGTACTGCAGTGGGCGTGGGCTGTGTTCCACATCCTGATCATCACCCTGCAGGCCTTTATCTTCATGATGCTGACCATCGTCTACCTGTCGATGGCGCACGAAGAGAACCATTAAGACCCGCCTGGCGTGTCTGATGACCCTTCCACCCCGGTGGAAGGGTGCCCTTGGGGGGAGTCTGCCGGGGCTGCTGCAAAAACGATTTGTTTTACCGCTTTAATCTAAAAAACCTAACCAATACGACGTAAAAGTCGGGAGGAAAGATGGAAACTGTAGTTGGTCTAACCGCTATCGCTGTTGCTCTGCTGATCGGCCTGGGCGCTCTGGGTACTGCTATCGGCTTCGGCCTGCTGGGCGGCAAATTCCTGGAAGGCGCAGCTCGCCAGCCAGAAATGGTTCCAATGCTGCAAGTTAAAATGTTCATCGTTGCCGGTCTGCTCGACGCCGTAACCATGATCGGTGTTGGTATCGCTCTGTTCTTCACCTTCGCGAACCCCTTCGTTGGTCAACTCGCTGGCTAATCTCTCGAACCTTCGAGCTGATTGGTGTGAACAAAGAACGAGCGAGGTGTTGGCGTGAACATTAATGCAACCCTGATTGGCCAGTCCGTTGCGTTCTTCATTTTTGTACTGTTTTGCATGAAGTTCGTGTGGCCTCCGGTCATCGCGGCTTTGCAAGAACGTCAGAAGAAGATCGCGGATGGACTGGACGCTGCACAACGAGCAGCTCGCGACCTGGAGCTGGCCCAAGACAAAGCGGGTCAGCAACTGCGCGATGCTAAAGCTCAGGCAGCCGAAATCATTGAGCAAGCCAAGAAACGCGGCGCTCAGATCGTCGACGAGGCCCGTGAACAGGCCCGTGTCGAAGCTGATCGCGTGAAGGCTCAGGCTCAGGCCGAGATCGAGCAGGAACTGAACGGTGTCAAAGACGCGCTGCGTGCCCAAGTGGGTGCTCTGGCCGTAGGCGGTGCCGAGAAGATCCTGGGCGCCACAATCGATCAAAACGCGCACGCGGAGCTGGTTAACAAACTGGCTGCAGAAATCTAAGCGAGGGCGATCATGGCAGAACTGACCACGTTGGCCCGACCTTACGCTAAGGCAGCCTTCGAGCATGCCCAGGCCCACCAGCAACTGGCCAATTGGTCAGCCATGCTCGGCCTGGCTGCTGCGGTGTCGGAAGACGACACCATGCAGCGCCTGCTCAAGGCCCCGCGACTGACGAGCGCACAAAAGGCCGCCACTTTCATTGAAGTGTGCGGTGAAAAGTTTGATAGCCAGGCACAGAATTTCATTCATGTTGTCGCGGAAAACGACCGTCTCCTGCTGTTGCCGGAGATCGCCGCTCAGTTCGACCTGTACAAGGCCGAGCTCGAGAAATCCGTGGACGTGGAAGTAACCAGTGCTTTTGCATTGAACGACGAACAGCAAGACAAACTCGCCAAGGTTCTCAGTGCACGGCTCGGCCGAGAAGTGCGACTGCACGCCGCGCAAGATGCCTCCCTCATCGGGGGTGTTGTCATTCGCGCTGGCGACCTGGTAATCGATGGTTCAGTGCGTGGCAAACTCGCGCAGCTGGCCGAAGCATTGAAATCTTGAGTTTGAAGGGGCAGCAGAGCAATGCAGCAACTCAATCCTTCCGAAATAAGTGAAATTATCAAGGGCCGCATCGAAAAGCTCGATGTGACCTCCCAAGCCCGTAACGAAGGCACTGTCGTCAGCGTATCTGACGGTATCGTGCGGATTCACGGTCTGGCCGACGTCATGTACGGCGAGATGATCGAGTTTCCGGGCGGCGTCTTCGGCATGGCCCTCAACCTGGAGCAGGACTCCGTAGGTGCCGTTATCCTCGGTGCTTACCAGTCCCTGGCCGAAGGCATGAGCGCCAAGTGCACTGGCCGCGTCCTGCAGGTTCCGGTTGGTAAGGAACTGCTGGGTCGCGTCGTCGACGCACTGGGTAACCCTGTTGACGGCAAAGGTCCACTGGGCAACACCGAGACCGACGCGGTCGAGAAAGTTGCACCGGGCGTGATCTGGCGTAAGTCGGTAGACCAGCCTGTACAGACTGGCTACAAGTCGGTTGACGCCATGATCCCTGTCGGCCGTGGCCAGCGTGAGCTGATCATCGGTGACCGCCAGATCGGCAAGACCGCCATGGCGATCGACGCGATCATCAACCAGAAAAACAGCGGCATCTTCTGCGTGTACGTGGCAATCGGTCAGAAACAATCGACCATCGCCAACATCGTGCGCAAGCTGGAAGAGAACGGCGCCCTGGCCAACACCATCGTTGTTGCCGCCAGCGCTTCGGAATCCGCCGCACTGCAATACCTGGCGCCGTACTCCGGCTGCACCATGGGTGAATTCTTCCGCGACCGCGGTGAAGACGCGCTGATCGTCTATGACGATCTGTCGAAGCAAGCAGTGGCCTACCGCCAGATTTCCCTGCTGCTGCGCCGTCCACCAGGCCGTGAAGCCTACCCCGGTGACGTGTTCTATCTCCACTCCCGTCTGCTGGAGCGTGCATCGCGCGTTTCGGAAGAGTACGTAGAGAAGTTCACCAACGGTGCAGTGACTGGCAAGACCGGTTCCCTGACCGCACTGCCGATCATCGAAACCCAGGCTGGCGACGTTTCCGCGTTCGTTCCGACCAACGTGATTTCCATCACCGACGGTCAGATCTTCCTGGAATCGGCCATGTTCAACTCGGGCATCCGCCCTGCAGTGAACGCCGGTGTTTCGGTATCCCGTGTGGGTGGTGCCGCTCAGACCAAGATCATCAAGAAGCTGTCCGGTGGCATCCGTACCGCTCTGGCTCAGTACCGTGAACTGGCTGCATTCGCCCAGTTCGCTTCTGACCTGGACGAAGCCACCCGCAAGCAACTGGAGCACGGTCAGCGCGTTACCGAGCTGATGAAGCAGAAGCAATACGCTCCTATGTCCATCGCGGACATGGCGCTGTCGCTGTACGCCGCTGAGCGTGGTTTCCTGACTGACGTCGAAATCGCCAAGATCGGTAGCTTCGAGCAGGCCCTGATTGCTTACTTCAACCGCGATCACGCCGATTTGATGGCGAAGATCAACGTGAAGGGTGACTTCAATGACGAAATCGACGCTGGCATCAAAGCCGGTATCGAGAAGTTCAAGGCCACCCAAACCTGGTAAGCCGCAGCGGGAGCCGCGAGGCTCCCGCTTGCTAACCTGATAGGTGTTACATGGCAGGCGCAAAAGAGATTCGCAGTAAGATTGCGAGCATCAAAAGCACGCAAAAAATTACCAGCGCCATGGAAAAAGTGGCGGTCAGCAAAATGCGCAAGGCTCAAATGCGCATGGCAGCCAGCCGTCCTTACGCGGAGCATATCCGCCAGGTGATTGGTCATCTGGCCAACGCCAACCCGGAATACCGCCACCCCTTCATGATCGAACGCGAAGTAAAGCGCGTAGGTTATGTGGTAGTGAGCAGTGACCGTGGTCTGTGCGGCGGCTTGAATACCAACCTGTTCAAGGCCCTGGTCAAGGACATGGCGGTAAACCGCGAGCGCGGCGTCGAGATCGATCTGTGCGTGGTTGGCAGCAAGGGTGCGGCATTCTTCCGCAGCTTTGGCGGCAACGTCGTTGCAGCGATCAGCCACCTGGGCGAAGAGCCATCGATCAATGATCTGATCGGCAGCGTCAAGGTGATGCTGGATGCCTACCTGGATGGCCGTATTGATCGCCTGTCCGTGGTGTCCAACAAGTTCGTGAATACCATGACGCAAAAGCCAACGGTCGAGCAATTGATTCCGTTGGTCGCAACCCCGGATCAAGAGCTCAAGCACCACTGGGACTACCTCTACGAACCCGACGCCAAGGAGCTGCTGGACGGCTTGATGGTTCGCTACGTGGAGTCGCAGGTCTACCAGGCGGTGGTTGAGAACAACGCGGCTGAACAAGCTGCGCGGATGATCGCGATGAAGAACGCCACCGACAACGCCGGCGACCTGATCAGCGAATTGCAGCTGGTCTACAACAAGGCGCGTCAGGCTGCGATCACCCAAGAGATCTCGGAAATCGTCGGCGGCGCTGCCGCGGTTTAACGGTTCAAATATTCAGAGGATCCTGCTATGAGTAGCGGACGTATCGTTCAAATCATCGGCGCCGTCATCGACGTGGAATTTCCACGTGACAGCGTACCGAGCATCTACAGCGCGCTGAATGTTCAAGGCGCGCCAACCACTCTGGAAGTTCAGCAGCAGCTGGGCGACGGCGTGGTTCGTACTATTGCAATGGGTTCGACCGAAGGCCTGAAACGCGGCCTGGACGTTGTCGACACCAAGGCGCCTATCTCGGTACCCGTCGGTAAAGCGACCCTGGGCCGTATCATGGACGTCCTGGGCAACCCAATCGACGAAGCCGGCCCGATCGGTGAAGAAGAGCGCCGTGGTATCCACCAGCCGGCTCCTTCGTTCGCTGAACAAGCAGGCGGCAACGACCTGCTGGAAACTGGCATCAAGGTTATCGACCTGGTCTGCCCGTTCGCCAAAGGCGGTAAAGTTGGTCTGTTCGGTGGTGCCGGTGTAGGCAAGACCGTAAACATGATGGAACTGATCCGTAACATCGCGATGGAACACAGCGGTTACTCCGTGTTCGCCGGTGTGGGTGAGCGTACTCGTGAAGGTAACGACTTCTATCACGAGATGAAGGACTCCAACGTTCTGGACAAGGTTGCCCTGGTCTACGGTCAAATGAACGAGCCACCAGGCAACCGTCTGCGCGTAGCGCTGACCGGCCTGACCATGGCCGAGAAATTCCGTGACGAAGGTAACGACGTTCTGCTGTTCGTCGACAACATCTACCGTTACACCCTGGCCGGTACCGAAGTTTCGGCACTGCTGGGTCGTATGCCATCGGCCGTAGGTTACCAGCCGACCCTGGCTGAAGAGATGGGCACTCTGCAAGAGCGCATCACTTCGACCAAGTCCGGTTCGATCACCTCGGTACAAGCCGTATACGTACCTGCGGACGACCTGACTGACCCGTCGCCAGCCACCACGTTCGCCCACTTGGACGCCACCGTCGTACTGTCCCGTGACATCGCCTCCCTGGGTATCTACCCAGCGGTCGATCCACTGGACTCGACTTCGCGCCAGCTGGACCCACTGGTCATCGGCCAGGAACACTACGACACCGCTCGTGGCGTTCAGTACGTGCTGCAGCGCTACAAAGAGCTGAAAGACATCATCGCGATCCTGGGTATGGACGAGCTGTCGGAATCCGACAAGCAACTCGTTACCCGCGCTCGTAAGATTCAGCGCTTCCTGTCGCAGCCGTTCTTCGTGGCTGAAGTCTTCACTGGTGCATCGGGCAAATACGTTTCCCTGAAAGACACCATTGCTGGCTTCAAAGGCATCCTCAACGGTGACTACGACCACCTGCCAGAACAAGCGTTCTACATGGTCGGCGGCATCGAAGAAGCGATCGAGAAAGCCAAGAAACTGTAATCCTGGCGCCCGGCAACGGGCGCTAATCAGGTTGAGGCAAGCAGATGGCTATGACAGTCCATTGCGATATCGTCAGCGCGGAAGGGGAAATCTTCTCCGGTCTGGTCGAGATGGTGATTGCACACGGTGAACTGGGTGACCTGGGCGTTGCCCTGGGCCACGCACCGTTGCTCACCAATCTGAAGCCAGGTCCGATCCGCTTGATCAAGCAGGGTGGAGACGAGGAGGTGTATTACATCTCCGGTGGTTTCCTCGAGGTTCAGCCGAACATGGTGAAGGTCCTGGCCGACACCGTGCAGCGCGCTGCCGACCTGGATGAAGCCTCTGCTCAGGAAGCCGTCAAGGCTGCCCAGAAGGCCCTGAACGAGCAAGGCGCGGACTTCGACTACGGCGCTGCTGCTGCACGCCTGGCCGAGGCCACTGCGCAGCTGCGTACCGTTCAGCAGATCCGCAAGAAGTTCGGCAAATAAGCCGCAACTTTTGAGCGATTGAGAAAAAGGGTAGCCTCGGCTACCCTTTTTCTTTTCCGCTTTTCATCTCCCGGTCGCGTTCGCCGACCAGCCCGGATTGGTAGCCACTCAATGTCTCTCGATATCGTCATTCTCGCCGCAGGCCAGGGCACCCGCATGCGTTCGGCCATCCCCAAGGTCTTGCATCCGGTGGCGGGCAACTCCATGCTCGGCCATGTTATCCACAGCGCCCGGCAGCTTGCGCCCCAGGGTATCCATGTGGTCATTGGCCATGGCGCGGAGCTGGTGCGCGAACGCCTGGCGGCCCCGGACCTGAATTTCGTGCTGCAGTCACAGCAACTGGGCACCGGCCACGCCGTGGCCCAGGCCGTGCCGGCCATTACCGCTGAAACCGTCTTGATCCTCTACGGCGATGTGCCGCTGATCGAAGTCGAGACCCTGCAACGCCTGCTGGCGCTGGTCACCCCGGACCAGCTGGGCCTCCTGACCGTGAACCTGGACGACCCCACCGGCTACGGCCGCATCGTGCGTGACGGCGCCGGCAAGGTCAGCGCCATCGTCGAACACAAGGACGCCAGCGAAGCACAGCGTGCTATCAAGGAAGGCAACACCGGCATCCTCGCGGTGCCGGGCAAGCGCCTGGCCGAGTGGCTGGGGCGGCTGTCCAACAACAACGCCCAGGGCGAGTACTACCTCACCGACGTGATTGCCATGGCCGTGGGCGATGGCCTGGTGGTGGCCACCGAGCAACCGCTGGATGCCATGGAAGTGCAGGGCGCCAACGATCGTCGTCAGCTGTCGGAGCTCGAGCGCCACTACCAGCTGCGCGAAGGCCGCCGCCTGATGGCCCAGGGCGTGACCCTGCGCGACCCGGCGCGTTTCGACGTGCGCGGTGAAGTCACCGTGGGCCGCGACGTGCTGATCGACGTCAACGTCATTCTCGAAGGCAAGGTGGTCATCGAGGACGACGTGGTCATCGGCCCGAACTGCTACATCAAGGACAGCACCCTGCGCAAAGGCGTGACCCTCAAGGCCAACACCCACCTGGACGGTGCCGTGATGGGCGAGGGCAGCGACGCCGGCCCGTTCGCGCGCCTGCGCCCGGGTACCGTGATGGACCAGGGCGCCCATGTGGGTAACTTCGTCGAACTGAAGAACGCCCACATGGGCGAGGGCGCCAAGGCCGGCCACCTGGCCTACCTGGGCGATGCCGACATTGGCGCACGCAGCAACATCGGTGCGGGCGTGATCACCTGCAACTACGACGGTGCCAACAAGTGGCGCACGGTCATTGGCGAGGATGCGTTCATCGGCACCAACAACTCGTTGGTGGCGCCTGTGGATATCAAGGCGGGTGCTACCACTGCGGCGGGTTCGACCATTACCCAGGATGTGGAGGAAGCTCAACTCGCGGTAGGGCGTGCGCGCCAGCGCAATATTGATGGCTGGAAGCGGCCGGTGAAGATCAAGAAAGGCTGAGTTATCCACAGCCGGGATTGACGTTCGCTTGGTGAGGCGTGGGGGCAGGTACCGTTTGAGCTTTAAACGGTGCCTGGTTCTCACCCTGATTTTGGATGGTGAGTGAATATCCGCGGGATGTGGATAAGCTTGGCCCAAAGATTGGAGGTTAACGCAATTCGATTACTATGAAGGTAATCACCATCCAGATGCAGGCGGCTATGTATATCGTCAGTTTTATCTTCAATAGGCGTTTCAGGGAGGGAGGAAAATTTTGAAGATCGACTGGATTGAGTTCCCCGATAGTAAGCGACGATTTTGGCCATAAAACGATCTGGGCAATTTTTGCCATCACTAGCTCGTTGCCGAGTAGACCTTGGTTCTTCAAACTTGCCCCCCATATGTAAACATATCGGCTGTTTTCTAAAGCCTTCATCATCTCATCCAGACGATAGCGGGCCAGATACCAAGTGTAGGCAATACCCCCTAGCGCGAGAGCGAAGGGGCCACTCAAGAAGAATATTGCAAGCCATGGGTGCCAATCGTCAATGCTAGTCATGATTCGGTGCTGTTAAAAATCCGACTCATTCGTCAGCGTAATTTTATAAGTATATAGGTAGCTACAATCCATATAGCTCCAAATATTAGTATCGCTAGTTTTATTTTCAATAAACGCTTGAGGTGAACAGGGAAGTTGTGGAGGTCTGTAGCATTTAGTTCGCCAACTTTAATTGATGACTTCGGCCAAACGACGATCTGAGCGATTTTAGCAATTACCAGACCAGTACCTATCATGCCTTGCTTCTTGAAATTCCCCCCCCATCTGTATACGTAGCGGCTGTTTTCCAGAGCTTTGAGCATGCTATCTAAATGGAATTGTCTCAAATAATAAGTGTAGGCAATATTCACTATACCTAAAATCATAGGGCCACCTGTGAAGGAGATCACGGCCCATCGATTCCAACTGTCAATATTGATCATGGCAATGTAGCTTCGTAGAGCTGTTCGCCAGCAAACTCGCCGCCAATGCCGCCTAAGGTTGTACCCATCCAGGCCCCTGTTCCTACTATTGCAACAACGCAAGCAACTCCCGCGATGCCTGTTGAAACGCCAAGGGCTATGCAGATAGATCCGCTAGCGGACTTGGCAATTTCGCCTCCTAATACACCGGCCATGGTAGAACCACCAAATTTCCCGCCCTCAGTAAACTTGATCTTCCTACAAGCCAGGCCCGATTCCCCATTACACACCTGCTGAATAGCCAGCAGGGAAGAGACGCTGCCCAGCCCGATCCCGATATACCCCCCTGCAGTCATATACCTGGTAGCACGACTCATCTTATCCACATGAGTCGCATACCCCGGTATCTGCCCCGGCGCCCCAGCTTTGCTCCAGTGATGCACCAGGCTGCGGCTGGAAATACCCAGCGCCGTCTTCAATTTTGGGTGATCCCCCAAACTTGTCTGGCCCCGCAAGCGGGTGGAATTCAGCAGGTGCGAATCCAGCTTGGCAAGCAGCTGCTGGCGCTCTGACAGGAACTGCGGTGATTTAAGGTTGCCGTGCCGCCGGTAACTTTCCTGGTGCAAGCGCTCGATGGCCTGGAGCGTGCCCCGCAGGTTACCCAAGTGCTTTTCCATGATCACCGCGCTCACGCCCAGCCAGGTGGATGTCTCGCCAATGAAGCTGGCGATTTCCGCGCCGTGCTTGAACAGGAAGTTGGCCTCTTCGGATGTGAGGGGCTCCAGGGCTGAGTTGACCTGGTTCGCAGCCTGCATCAACTGCGCTTCCTGATAGCTGCAGGTGGTGTTGTTGGGGTCGCTGAGCACCATCATCGAGCCGGCTTTTACCTCGGCAACGTAGGGGTTGAGTGCGCGGAATTTGCTCATCACTGCCGCGTTGCGGATGGGGAAGAGGTCGGCCTCCAGGGCTTCGCGGGTTGTGCTCTGCGGCACAACATAAAAACCCGGCTCTTGAGGTTCCAGCTGGCTGACGGCATTCAGGGGCCGGTAAGCTGGGGACGGGATGGAGGAGGGTGTGCCTGTGCGTTCGGCAATGCTGGAGGAAGCAGCTTGAGCCGGCTCATTGGACGCCATGGCACGCGTGCTCTCGTTTCGATAGCTTGCCGTGAACACCGAGGGAATCAGCTTCGCCCTGCAGGGGCAATCACTGAAACTGTCCAGCGTGCCCGCCACCAGCTTGCCATGGCTATCGATGAAGGACACGCCACCGACAATCCGGTAGATACCGCCGTTCGCGCCGCAAGACACCCGGTCACCTTCACGGGCATGCAGCAGGCCAAACATGTTCACCCGGTCGTCGCCGTCCAGCACCTCACCACCGCAGCTGGTCTTGTCACCGCGACCAATGAAATATCCCTCACTCATCGCGTTACCCCCTGTTCCGTTGCAGTTGCTTCTAATTGCTCTTCGGTAAAAGGGCTTCTATCGAGGGTGCGAAGGTATTCTGGCGAAGCTTCATTGGTGTACATAGTCGGCGACGCTGCAGGCATTGGGTGATCCTTTTCGACGATGGTTGGGAAGCCGTGGTTGGTAGGCTGCCTACGGTAAGCCCGTGGTCATCGCCCGTAAGTAGGACGTTTCCCAAGTTCGCCCCATGGCGAGGAAATCTTTGCGTCGATCTGTGTCATGGCGCCAACAGCCTTCGGTGCGCAAGTGTGGATAACTCAAGATGAACCACCCACCGTCAGCCTGAACCACTGTTCACTTGACGAAAACCGGCCGATAGGTTTTGATTGCTTCCGTTATCTTTCGAATCGAAACTTAAAAGCCACCATGTCGAAACGCAACACGCCCCAGCGCCGCCACAACATTCTTGCCTTGCTCAATGAACAGGGCGAGGTGAGCGTCGACGCCTTGGCCCGTCGCTTCGAAACTTCCGAAGTCACCATTCGCAAGGATCTGGCCGCCCTGGAAACCAATGGGCTGCTGCTGCGCCGCTATGGCGGGGCGGTGCCGGTGCCGCAGGAAATGATGACCGAGAGCGCCCAAAGCGTTTCTATCCACAAGCAGGCCATCGCCCGTGCGGCTGTGGACAAGATTCGCGAGCATGCGCGCATCATCATCGACAGCGGCAGCACCACCGCCGCCATGATCCCCGAGCTTGGCCACCAGCCCGGCCTGGTGGTGATGACCAACTCGTTGCACGTGGCCAACGCCCTCAGCGAACTGGAGCACGAGCCGGTGCTGTTGATGACCGGCGGCACCTGGGACCCGCACTCGGAATCCTTCCAGGGCCAGGTCGCCGAGCAGGTGCTGCGTTCCTACGATTTCGACCAGCTGTTCATCGGCGCCGACGGCATTGACCTGGAACGTGGCACCACCACCTTCAATGAACTGCTCGGCTTGAGCCGGGTGATGGCGGACGTGGCGCGTGAAGTGATCGTGATGGTGGAGTCCGATAAGGTCGGCCGCAAGATCCCCAACCTGGAGCTGCCGTGGAGCAGCGTCCATACCCTTATTACCGATGATCGCCTGCCCGTTGCGGCACGCGAACAGATTCAGGCCCGCGGTATCAACCTCATCTGCGCCGCCGCAAGCTAGGAGAACAACCCATGTGTGGAATCGTTGGCGCCATCGCCGAGCGTAATATCACCGCCATCCTGCTCGAAGGCCTGAAGCGCCTGGAGTACCGTGGCTACGACAGTGCCGGCGTGGCGCTGTACACCAACACCGGTTCGCTGCAGCGCCGCCGCCGCGTGGGCAAGGTCGCCGAGCTTGAAGCCGCGCTGGCCGCCGACCCGCTGGCCGGCCAGTTGGGCATTGCCCACACCCGTTGGGCCACCCACGGCGCGCCCAGCGAGCGCAACGCCCACCCGCATTTCTCCAGCGACGACGTGGCGGTGGTGCACAACGGCATCATCGAAAACCACGAGGCGCTGCGCGACCGCCTCAAAGGCATGGGCTATGTGTTCAGCTCGGACACCGACACCGAAGTGATCGCGCACCTGCTGCACCACTACCTCAAGACCCTGCCGGACCTGACCGATGCCCTCAAGGCCACGGTGAAGGAACTGCACGGTGCCTATGGCCTGGCCGCCATCAGCCTGAAACAGCCTGACCGCCTGGTAGCTGCGCGCAGCGGCAGCCCGCTGGTCATCGGCCTGGGCCTGGGGGAAAACTTCCTGGCGTCCGACCAACTGGCCCTGCGCCAGGTCACCGACCGCTTCATGTACCTGGAAGAGGGCGATATCGCCGAGATCACTCGCGAAGCCGTGCGCATCTGGAACGCCGATGGCCAGCCAGTGCAGCGCGACACCGTGCAGTACCACGAAGGCGCCGAAGCCGCCGACAAGGGCGAGTTCCGTCACTTCATGCTCAAGGAAATTCACGAGCAACCTAAAGTGGTGCAACGCACCCTGGAAGGCCGCCTGGGCCAGGAGCAGGTGTTGGTGCAAGCGTTCGGCCCGCAAGCTGCCGAGTTGTTTGCCAAGGTGCGCAACGTGCAGATCGTCGCCTGTGGCACCAGCTACCACGCCGGCATGGTTGCACGTTACTGGATCGAAGGCCTGGCCGGCATTCCCTGCCAGGTGGAAGTGGCCAGCGAGTTCCGCTACCGCCGCGTGGTGGTGCAGCCTGACACCCTGTTCGTGTCCATCTCGCAGTCCGGTGAAACCGCTGACACCCTGGCCGCGCTGCGCAACGCCAAGGAGCTGGGTTTCCTCGGCAGCCTGGCCATCTGCAACGTCGGCATCAGCTCGCTGGTGCGTGAGTCGGACCTGACCCTGCTGACCCAGGCCGGCCCGGAAATCGGCGTGGCTTCCACCAAGGCCTTCACCACCCAGCTGGTGGCGCTGATGCTGCTGACCCTGTCCCTGGGCCAGGTGCGTGGCACCCTGGAAGCCGGCGTCGAAGCCGAGCTGGTAGAAGAGCTGCGCCGCCTGCCAACCCGCCTGGGTGAAGCCCTGGCCATGGACAGCACGGTGGAGAAGGTTGCCCAGCTGTTCGCCGAGAAACACCACACGCTGTTCCTGGGGCGTGGCGCACAGTTCCCGGTAGCGATGGAAGGCGCGCTCAAGCTCAAGGAAATCTCCTACATCCACGCCGAAGCCTACCCGGCAGGCGAGCTGAAGCACGGCCCGCTGGCGCTGGTGGACAAGGACATGCCGATCGTCACCGTGGCGCCGAACAACGAACTGCTGGAGAAGCTCAAGTCCAACCTGCAGGAAGTGCGCGCCCGCGGCGGTGAGCTGATCGTCTTCGCCGACGCCCAGGCCGAGTTCCGCGACGGGCCTGGCACCCACGTGATCGCCATGCCGCACATCCTCGATGCGCTGGCGCCGATTCTCTACACCATTCCGCTGCAGCTGCTGTCGTACTACGTAGCCGTGCTGAAAGGCACCGACGTCGACCAGCCACGCAACCTGGCGAAATCGGTCACCGTGGAATAACTGCATTCCCCGTAGCAGCGGCCGCCAGGCCGCGTCCCCAGGCGACGCGAATTGTGGTGCCAGGGACGCGGCCTGGCGGCCGCTGCTACAGGTGGCTCGAAACAAAGTGTAACGTAAGAAAACCTACCAAAATCCGCAGCATGGTCTAAGACCATAGTAGTGAACCCCATGACAGCGCCAAATTCTGGACTACCCTAATTTCAGAGAAGTCTGACTTAGGGGGGTTAAACACATGCTCGCGCAATTACCACCGGCCTTACAGAATCTTCAGCTCCCGCTGCGCCTGAGACTCTGGGATGGTCATGAGTTCAACCTGGGCCCCGCGCCCAGTGTCACTATCGTGGTGAAAGACCCACAGCTGGTGACTCAGTTCACTCACCCGAGCCTTGATCTCCTGGGTACTGCCTTCGTCGAGGGCAAGCTGGAAATGGAAGGTTCGATCGGTGAGGTAATCCGGGTATGTGACGAGCTTAGCCAAGCCCTGGTGGATGACGATGACGGCGACCAGCCGATTCGCACCGTCCACGACAAGGACACCGACGCCGCTGCCATCTCCTACCACTACGACCTGTCCAACGAGTTCTACCAGCTGTGGCTGGACGAGGACATGGCCTATTCCTGTGCTTATTTCCAGACCGGTACCGAGACCCTGGAGCAGGCCCAGCATGCCAAGTTCGAGCACCTGTGCCGTAAGTTGCGCCTGCAGGCCGGCGACTATCTGCTGGACGTGGGTTGTGGCTGGGGCGGCCTGGCACGCTATGCCGCACGCGAATACGGCGCCAAGGTATTCGGCATTACCCTGAGCAAGGAACAACTGAAGCTGGCGCGCGAGCGGGTCAAGGCCGAGGGCCTCGACCACCTGGTGGAGCTGCAGTTGCTGGACTACCGCGACCTGCCGCAGGACGGCCGCTTCGACAAGGTGGTCAGTGTGGGCATGTTCGAGCACGTTGGCCACGCCAACCTGCAGGTCTACTGCGAGCGCCTGTTCGGCGCCGTGCGCGAAGGCGGCCTGGTGATGAACCACGGCATCACCGCCAAGCACACTGATGGCCGGCCGGTCGGGCGTGGGGCAGGGGAGTTCATCGAGCGCTACGTGTTTCCCCATGGCGAGCTGCCGCACATGGCCATGATGTCGGCGCGCATCAGCGAGGCTGGTTTCGAGGTGGTGGACGTGGAGAGCCTGCGCCTGCACTACGCCAAGACGCTGGACTTCTGGAGCAAGCGCCTGGAGGCCAATCTCGACAAGGCGGCCGCCATGGTGCCGGAGCAGGCACTGCGCATCTGGCGCCTGTACCTGGCCGGCTGCTCTTATGCGTTTGCTCGTGGCTGGATCAACATTCACCAGATCCTCTCGGTGAAAGCCTATTCCGATGGTACCCATGGCCTGCCATGGACCCGTGAGGATCTGTACCGCTGACCCCTGGGCGTGCGCATCACAGGATGGGTGAAATCAACCTGGCGATGCGCATGCCCAGCTTCTGCAGTTGGTGCGTATGGCGGCTGTCTTCCACGGTGATCTCTCGTGACAGGGCAAAGTCCGCCTCAAGCATCTCCGCCACCTGGCCTGCGAACGCGCTGTCCACCGTCAGCAGCATGATTTCGAAATTCAGCCGGAACGAGCGGTTGTCCATGTTGGCACTGCCGATGGCGCTGATCTCGTTGTCCACCAGCACCACCTTCTGGTGCAGGAAGCCTGGCCCGTAGCGGAACATGCGCACACCGGCGCGCACTGCCTCGAAGGCGAACAGGCTGGAGGCGGCGTACACCACCTTATGGTCCGGGCGCGACGGCAGCAGGATGCGCACGTCCACCCCGCGCAGCACCGCCAGGCGCAGGGCGGCGAACACCGCCTCGTCGGGAATGTAGTAGGGGCTGGTGATCCACACCCGCTCGGTCGCGGCATGGATGGCTTCGACGAAGAACAGCGAGCAGGTTTCCTGTGGGTCCGCGGGGCCGCTGGCCAGCACCTGGCACAGCACGCCGCCGTCTTCATAGGTGTCGGGCAGGATCAAAGGTGGCAGTTTGCGCGAGGCCCAGAACCAGTCTTCGGCGAAGGACTCCTGCAGGCAAGCCACCACCGGGCCGGTGATACGGATGTGGGTATCGCGCCACGGCGACAGCTTGGGGTTGCCGCCCAGGTACTCGTCCCCGACGTTATGGCCACCGATGAACCCCACCACGCCATCCACCACGACAATCTTGCGGTGGTTGCGGAAGTTCACCTGGAAGCGATTGAGCCAGCCACTGCGGGTGGCGAACGCACGGATCTTCACGCCGCCCTTGCGCAGGACGTCGCTGTATTCGTGGGGCAGGGCGTGGCTGCCGACGCTGTCGTACAGCACATACACTTTCACACCCTGAGCGGCTTTCTCCAGCAACAGCGCCTGTAGCTCGCGGCCGATCTGGTCGTCGTGGATGATGAAGAATTGCACCAACACCACTTCACGCGCCTCGCGAATGGCGGCGAAGATGGCCTCGAAGGTGGCCTTGCCGTTGACCAGCAGGCTGACCTGGTTGTTGGCCAGGCACGGCATGCGTCCCAGCTTGGGCATGGCCCGCAGCGATGCGTAGGAACTGGAGTTGCGCGCGGTCAGTGCTTCCTCCACCCAGGGCCGCCAGTCCAAGTCGGCAATGGCCTTGTGCATTTCCCGATTGGCCTGGCGGCGCGCTTCAATATAGGCGTCGAAGGTGCTGCGGCCAAACACCAGGTAGGGGATCAGGGTCAGATAGGGCACGAAGACCAGTGACAGTGCCCAGGCGATCGAGCCCTGCGCGGTGCGGACGGTGAACACCGCATGAATGGCGGCGATGACGCCGAGCAGGTGGATCAGGCCAAACAGGTAGCCAAAAAACCAGGGGCTGTGATAATCCATGCGCAGCGATGCTCCCGAATGCGTTGTGCTTAACAGACCACGTTCAGCCCGGGTTGTCTCGAAATAATTCAGCATGCAACGCAATCGGCAAACCCGCATCCAAGTATCATCAGCCAGCCAAGAGTGGCCCACCCCAGGAGTTATCCATGAAGATTCGTTTGCCGGCCGTGGCTTTGGCCCTGTGTCTGTCGGCGCCCCTCGTGCAGGCGCAAATGCTTCAACCAGGCTTGTGGGAGCTGACCACCAGCAACATGCAGGTGGACGGCAGCGCCTTGCCTGACCTCAACGTGATGCTGGGGCAGATGCAGATGCTGGCGCCGGAACAGAAAGCCATGGTCGAGCAGGCCATGGCCAAGCAGGGCATCAGCGTGGGCGGCAAGGGCATTCGCAGCTGCCTGACCCAAGCACAGGTGCAGTCCGACAACATCCCGCTGCAGGACCCGCAGTCGGGCTGCACCCAGCAGATCACCGCCCGCCATGGCAACGTCTGGGACTTCCGCTTCAACTGCCCCAAGGCCCAGGGCAGTGGCCAGGCCACCTTCCTCAGCCAGCGTGAGTTTCTGACCAAGGTCAGCGGCACGTTCAACGCTACCGGCACCCAGCAGAAAGGCAGCATGGAAACCCGCGCCGTATGGCTGGGCAACGACTGCGGCACCGTCCGCCCCCGCCCCTGACCCGTAGCAGCTGCCGAAGGCTGCGTCCGCGCCAGGGCTGCCAACCGAGGCGCCTGGGACGCGGCCTGGCGGCCGCTGCTACAGCGTTCCACGTGGAACACTCAGATGTAGAAAATTTCATAATCTGCAATGCAAGCCCGGTTTAGAGTCGCCACCATGCGGACCCTGTGCCTGCGCTATTTCATCTTGGGCGACATTCCGCGTGTTATATTATAACGATGCGAAAATTGTAACTTCCTTTGATGAAGATCCGCCATGCATAGACGCCAACTGCTCACCTTCATCCTGGCCAGCACGACGCTGGCACTGCCACTTGGCGCCTCCGCGGCGCTGGTGCGCGACGCACGCTTGTGGCGCAGCAACGACAAGCTGCGCGTAGTGTTCGACTTGAGCGGTCCGGTGCAATTCAAGACCTTTACCTTGCAGGCCCCCGACCGCCTCATCGTCGACGTGGCCGGCGCCCAGCTCAGCGGCGATCTGGGCCACTTGAACCTGGCTGGCACCAGCGTGCGGGCCATTCGTTCCGGGCCGTTCGGCCACGGCGACACCCGCATCGTCTTTGACCTCAGCGCGCCCATGCAGGCTAACGCGTTCCTGTTGGGCCCGCAGGCGGGCCAGGGCCACCGGCTGGTGCTGGACCTGATTCAGGGCAACCATGTTGCCGCGCCGGCGGTGCTGGCCAGCGCACCGGCACCCGAGCCTGAGCCGGTCGAGGCGCCGAAGGCTGTGGCCAGCCGTGGCCCGCACCCCAAGCGTGACATCGTGGTGGTGGTCGACCCTGGCCACGGTGGCAAGGACCCGGGTGCCATCGGCGGCAAGGGCGAGCGCGAGAAAGACGTGGTGCTGTCCATCGCCCAGTTGCTGGCGCGCCGCCTCAAGCGCGAGAACGGCTACACCGTGCACCTGGTGCGCAACGACGACTTCTATGTGCCGCTGCGCAAACGCGTCGACTTCGCGCGCCAGCGCAACGCCGACATGTTCATCTCGGTACACGCCGATGCGGCGCCGCGCCTGACCGCGTCGGGTGCCTCGGTATTCGCCCTGTCCGAAAACGGTGCCACCTCGGCCACCGCACGCATGATGGCCGACCGCGAGAACGGCGCGGACCTGATCGGCGCCGCCAGCCTGCTCAACCTCAAGGACAAGGACCCGATGCTGGCCAACGTGATCATCGACATGTCGATGAACGCCACCATCGCCGCCAGCCTGCAACTGGGCCACACGGTGCTGGGCAGCCTGGCCGACATCACCACCCTGCACCAGAACCGCGTGGAGCAGGCCGGCTTCGCGGTGCTGAAGTCACCGGACGTGCCGTCCATCCTGGTGGAGACCGGCTTCATCTCCAACGCCAGCGACGCCCAGCGCCTGGTGACCGCGCGCCACCAGCAGGCTGTAGCCGACCGGCTGTTCGCCGGCATCAACACCTACTTCCAGAAAAACCCACCCAGCGACTCCTTCATTGCCTGGAAACAGGAGCAGAACGCCCAGCGCATCGTCTGAAGAGACAATCGGTATTGGCTATCCTGCAATGTTATACTATAACATTGCAGGATAGCCTGGCAGTTCATTCCACAAGACCAGGCGCCTTGAGGAATCGAACCATGCCCCATCGTCTTCCCGTCACCGTGCTGTCAGGCTTCCTGGGCGCGGGCAAGAGCACCTTGCTCAACCACGTGCTGCGCAACCGCGACAACCTGCGCGTGGCCGTCATCGTCAACGACATGAGCGAGATCAACATCGACGGCACCGAGGTGCAGCGTGATGTGAGCCTCAACCGCGCCGAAGAAAAGCTGGTGGAAATGAGCAACGGCTGCATCTGCTGCACCCTGCGCGAAGACCTGCTGGAAGAAGTGGCGCGCCTGGCCGACGAGGGCCGTTTCGATTACCTGCTGATTGAGTCCACCGGCATCTCCGAACCGCTGCCGGTGGCCGAGACCTTTACCTTTCGGGATGAACAGGGCCGCAGCCTGGCCGACCTGGCGCGCCTGGACACCATGGTCACGGTAGTGGACGGGGTGAATTTCCTGCGCGACTACGAGGCCGCCGAAAGCCTGGCCAGCCGCGGCGAGACCCTGGGCGAGGAAGACGAGCGGGCCATCACCGACCTGTTGATCGAGCAGGTGGAGTTCGCCGACGTCATCCTCATCAGCAAGATCGACCTGATCAGCAGCGCCGACCGTGATGAGTTGATGGCCATCCTCAAGCGTCTCAATGCCCAGGCGCAGATCCTGCCCATGGTGATGGGCCAGGTGCCGCTGGAGCGGATCCTCGACACCGGGCTGTTCGACTTCGAGCGCGCCAGCCAGGCGCCGGGCTGGCTGAAAGAGTTGCGCGGCGAGCACGTGCCGGAGAGTGATGAGTACGGCATCAGCTCGGGGGCCTACCGCGCGCGCCGGCCGTTCCACCCGCAGCGCTTCTACGACTGGCTCAACAGCCCGTGGCAGAACGGCAAGCTGCTGCGTTCCAAGGGCTTCTTCTGGCTGGCCAGCAAACCCCAGGAGGCGGGCAGCTGGTCCCAGGCCGGCGGCCTGGTGCGCCATGGCTTCGCCGGGCGCTGGTGGCGTTTCGTGCCCAAGGCCCACTGGCCCCAGGACGCCGAGAGCACCGCATCGATCATGGCCCATTGGCAGGCTGACAGCGGCGACTGCCGCCAGGAGTTGGTGTTCATTGGCCAGGGCGTGGACTTCGCCCGCCTGAACGCCGAGCTGGACCAGTGCCTGCTCAGCGAAGCGGAAATGGCCCTGGGCGCTGGCGCCTGGGAACAGCTGCCCGACCCCTTCGGCCCCTGGCACGAAGACGCGGCCTGATCAGGGCTTGAGCCAGGTGCCCTGGCTCTTCTGCTCGCAGAACGGTTCCAGGTAGGCGGCGTCGCTGGCCACGCCGTAATAGTGGATATCCTGGCGATAGGGCATATTGTCCACATGGGCGTCGCTGCACACGCCAAACGCACCTGCCGGGCACTGGTCGACGAACTGCACCTCGACCTTTTGCCCTGGCAGGTTCGGCTCGCAGAAACCATCGTGAAACATCTTTTCCGGTATGTTGCGGTTCTGCTGGCATACCTTCACGTCGAGCCGTTCGGCATGGCTGTGCACCACGCAGGCCTGGGCCCAGACCTGACTGCTGGCAAGGCTTAGCGCCAGCACACCCCAAAGACGCATCCACTACCTCCATTCAAGAAAACCAATGATGCTTGAGAACATACCTACTCACGTCATCGCCGGGCCCCTGGGTGCCGGCAAGACCAGCCTGATCCGCCAGCTGATGGCACAGCGCCCTGCAGGGGAGCGCTGGGCGGTGTTGATCAACGAGTTCGGCGAGGTCGGCCTGGACGCCGCGTTGTTGAGCACCGCGGACGATGGTATCGCACTGGGCGAGGTGGCGGGAGGCTGCCTGTGCTGCGTCAATGGCGCGCCGTTCCAGGTGGGCCTTGCCCGGCTGCTGCGCAAGGCCAAGCCTCACCGGCTGTTCATCGAACCCTCGGGCCTGGGCCATCCGCTGCAACTGCTGGCGCAGCTGCGCGAGGCGCCATGGCGCGGGGTGCTGGCCGTGCAACCACCGATCATGGTGTTGGACGGCCAGGCGCTGGCCTGTGGACAACTTCTTCCGGAGGCCCAGCAGCAGGCGCTGGGTAGCATGGGTTTGGTGGTTGTGAATAAGTCGGCTAGACTGGCTGTGGAAAAAATAATGTGGATAAAATCGCAACTTATTGATATTCCAATATATTTTACAGAGGCTGGATACCTCCCAATTGGTGAATTGAGAACAGTCGAGGCGCTTCCAGGGGCTGTGGATAAACTGCCGAAAGCGGCTGTGGAGCCGGTTTTTCTGTGGATAGACCCGCATGTGCCGATCAGGGCTGTGCATAACGGCGAAGGGGGCTGGAGCATGGGCTGGCGCTGGCATCCGGACCGGGTGTTCGATGCGCGGAAGCTGGATATGTGGTTATCCACAATGGCCTGGCGGCGGGCGAAAGGAGTTGTGCACAGCGACCGTGGGTGGCTGTCATTCAACGCTGTGGATAAAAATGTGCCGGAATGGCGCGCCAGCGAGTGGCGCAAGGATTCGCGCGTGGAGTTGATCTTCGATCATGCGCAGGATGAACAGGCCTTGGAGCAAGGCCTGAGGCAATGCCTGTAGCAGCGGCCGCAAGGCCGCGTCACAGCTACCGGCAGCTCAAGGCCGCCAGCGCTTGTGCTCCTGCCGCCACTGGTCCATCTCGATGACCTCGGCGGTGGGCTGGGTCTTGATCTCGAACGGGTAGGGCGCCAGTTCGATCTGCACCGCGTGCCCGCCGAACTGGGTGATGGTGCCGGGGTGACGCTGCTCGCCGGTCACGGTGAATTCAAAGTTATACACACGGGCAAAACGGCGACGGCCGTTGGCATCGCGCACGAAGCCGAAGCGCTTGAAGGCCACGTTCTCGTCGAGCAATTCCAGGTCCAGCTTGGCGCAATGCTGCTTGACCCGTTCCAGTGCCCGCTCGCGCAGGCCATGGTTATGCCACAGCCAGGCCGCGCCTGCGCCCAGCACCATCAGCACAAACAGATTTCCGAGGGTAAACATCGAGGAATGCTCCAACTAGGTGTGCCCAGCTTAACTGCGACGTCGGTCTGTCGTACAGACGGTATTTGGCGCCATACTGCGCCCCTCGAAAATCAGATACCGCTGCGGGATATTTGCATGAAACGTACTCCACACCTGCTCGCCATCCAGTCGCACGTGGTGTTTGGCCATGCCGGTAACGGCGCCGCGGTGTTCCCCATGCAACGCGTGGGGGTCAACGTATGGCCACTGAACACCGTGCAGTTCTCCAATCACACTCAGTATGGCCAGTGGGCCGGAGAAGTGTTGGCGCCAGCGCAAATTCCGGCATTGGTGGAAGGGATTGCGACGATTGGTGAGCTGGGCAACTGTGATGCCGTGCTCAGCGGCTACCTGGGCAGCGCTGCCCAGGGCCGGGCGATCCTGGAAGTGGTGCGCAAGGTCAAGGCAGCCAACCCCAACGCCTTGTACCTGTGTGACCCGGTCATGGGCCACCCGGAGAAGGGCTGCATCGTGCCTGCCGAGGTCAGCGAGTTCCTGCTCGACGAAGCGGTGGCCGTGGCTGACCTGGTGTGCCCTAACCAGCTTGAGCTGAATACCTTCTGTGGCCGCCTGGCGCAGTCGCTGGAAGATTGCGTGGGCATGGCCCGCTCGCTGTTGGAACGCGGCCCCAAGGCCGTGGTGGTCAAGCACTTGGCCTACCCCGGCAAGGCCGCCGAAGAGTTCGAGATGCTGCTGGTCACTGCCGAAGGCAGCTGGCACCTGCGCCGGCCACTGCTGGCCTTCCCGCGCCAGCCGGTAGGGGTGGGTGACCTGACGTCGGGGTTGTTCCTGGCGCGCCTGCTGCTGGGCGACAGCAAGGTGGCGGCGTTCGAGTTCGCCGCTGCGGCCGTGCATGAGGTGTTGCTGGAAACCCAGGCCTGCGCCAGCTACGAACTCGAGCTGGTGCGGGCCCAGGACCGCATCGTGCACCCACGGCTGCGCTTCGAGGCGCAGCGTTTGGCGTATTAAAGCCCGTCGTCCTTGATGTCCTGGTAGCGCTTTTCCAGTTCCTGGCGGATCTGGCGGCGCTGCTGGGCCTGCACGAAGCGACGTTTCTCTTCGCTGGTCTGCGGCTCCAGGCGCGGCACCTGGGCAGGCTTGCGCTGGTCGTCGACGGCCACCATGGTGAAGAAGCAGCTGTTGGTGTGGCGCACCGAGCGTTCACGGATGTTCTCGGTGACCACCTTGATGCCCACCTCCATGGAGGTATTGCCGGTGTAGTTCACCGACGCCAGGAACGTCACCAGCTCGCCGACGTGAATCGGCTCGCGGAAGATCACCTGGTCCACCGACAGGGTCACCACGTAGCGGCCGGCATAGCGGCTGGCGCAGGCGTAGGCGACTTCGTCGAGGTACTTGAGCAAGGTGCCGCCGTGCACATTGCCTGAAAAGTTGGCCATGTCCGGGGTCATCAGAACAGTCATCGACAACTGGGCGTTTCCGGGTTCCATAGTGCGCTCACGGTAATGTTGCTGTAGTTAAGGGGCGCCACCTATGTTGGTGCTTACCCGCTGGGGCAAAAAATCCCACTCTTCCGGGACGTTGGTCGCCGGCTGGACGTCACAGCCCGCGTGGCCTGGAGGCTGCCAGGCGAACGGATCTGTTTCCACTTGTTGCACCGGCATTTCCGCAGGTTTCGCGATGTTAACCTCAGACTTGAGATGTTACACCGTGAAAAGGAGCCGGGCCCATGCATGCCATCAGTTTCATCCAGGATCTGGCCGTGATCATGCTGATTGCCGGCGTGGTCACGGTAATTTTCCACCGGCTGCGACAACCCGTGGTGCTGGGCTACATCGTCGCCGGCTTCGTCATCGGCCCGCACACCCCGCCGTTTGGGTTGATCCACGACGAAGACACCATCAAGACCCTGGCCGAGCTGGGGGTCATCTTCCTGATGTTCTGCCTGGGCCTGGAATTCAGCCTGCGCAAGTTGTTCAAAGTCGGGGCTACCGCGTTCATCGCCGCCTTCCTGGAAATCGTGCTGATGATCTGGATCGGCTACGAGATTGGCCGCTGGTTTGAATGGAGCGCCATGGACTCGCTGTTCCTGGGTGCCATCCTGGCGATTTCGTCCACCACCATCATCGTCAAAGCGCTGAACGACCTGAAGATGAAGAACCAGCGCTTCGCGCAGTTGATCTTCGGCGTGCTCATCGTCGAGGACATCCTGGGCATCGGCATCATCGCGCTGCTGTCGGGCATAGCGGTCAGCGGTTCGGTCAGCTCCGGCGAAGTGTTCTCCACGGTCGGCAAGCTGTCGCTGTTCATGATCGTGGCGCTGGTGGTGGGCATCCTGCTGGTGCCCCGGCTGCTGGCCTACGTGGCGAAGTTCGAAAGCAACGAGATGCTGCTGGTGACGGTCCTGGGGCTGTGTTTCGGCTTCTGCCTGCTGGTGGTGAAGCTGGAATACAGCATGGTGCTGGGCGCCTTCCTGATCGGCGCGATCATGGCCGAGTCCCGGCAGCTGTTGAAGATCGAGCGGCTGATAGAGCCGATCCGCGACATGTTCAGCGCTATCTTCTTTGTCGCCATCGGCCTGATGATCGACCCCGCGATCCTAGTGCAGTACGCCTGGCCGATCGCCGTCATCACCATCGCCGTGGTGCTGGGCAAGATGATTTCCTGCGGCCTGGGGGCCTTCATCGCCGGCAACGACGGTCGCACCTCGTTGCGGGTAGGCATGGGGCTGTCACAGATTGGCGAGTTCTCTTTCATTATCGCCGCCCTGGGCATGACCCTGCAGGTGACCAGCGATTTCCTCTACCCGGTGGCGGTCGCCGTCTCGGCGCTGACCACGTTATCCACGCCTTACCTGATCCGCGCCGCCGACCCGCTGTCGGAGAAACTCGCCGGCTGGGTGCCAGTGCGCATGGCGCGGGTGTTCGGCCTCTATGGCGAATGGCTGCGCAGCATTCAGCCGCAGGGGCAGGGCGCGCTGCTGGCGACGTTGATACGGCGCATCCTGCTGCAGGTGGGGGTGAACCTGGCGCTGGTGATGGGTATTTTCTTCAGCGCAGCCTATTTCGCCGAGCCTATCTCCGTGCACCTGCAGGCGTGGGTAAGCGAGGCGCGCTGGCACAACGCGTTGATCTGGGGCGCGGCACTGCTGCTGTCCCTGGCGTTCCTGATTGCGGCGTATCGCAAGCTCAAGGCGCTGTCGATGTTGCTGGCGGAAATGGGAGTGAAGCCGGAGATGGCGGGCAGGCACACCGAGCGGGTGCGGCGGGTGATCGCCGAGGTGATCCCGCTGGTGTCGCTGCTGGTGATTTTCCTGCTGCTGGCAGCGTTGTCGGCCAGCATCCTGCCCACCAGCGAGCTGCTGGTGGTGGTGGGCCTGGTGGCCGCGGCGGTGGCGGCGGTGCTATGGCGCTGGTTCATACGCGTGCACACGCGCATGCAGGTGGCGTTGCTGGATACCCTGGGCAACAACGCCGATGGCCACTAGCGCTGTAGCCGCTGCCGCCAGGCTGCGCTGGGCTCCGAGTACACTGGATATCTACAGTGGGGCACCGAACCAGCGCAGCCTTCGGCAGCGGCTACAAGGGGATCAGCTTTCCAGCCAGACGTCCCGCGCCCAGTGCCACACCGACTCCCAGCTTTCCTCGGTGACCAGCTCTTCCTCACCGGACCACAGCACCACGGTGCCGTCTTCCTCGACGCAGTAGTAGTCGTCACCGTCCTGGCAGATAGGGATCAGGTCGCGCGGCACGCCGGCGTCCCAGGCGTTTGCCGCCACTTCCGGCAGGTAGGTGTGGGACTGCGGGTCGGTGACGGTCACGGGCTCGAGGCTGCCGTAGACGACGTCGCTGACGGTCAACAGGAATTCCTTGAAGACGAACGGGATGTTGATGAACAGCTGTTCTTCAACCTCGACCAGTTGGTCCTCATCGGGCAACTCGAGTGGAACGGGTACCGGTTCATTGGCTTCCCGGAGTTGTTCGATCACTTCTTCCACGATGTATTTCCTCTCAACGAATTGCGCGGTGCGGTTTATACATTAGCTGGATATTTTCGCAATGTTAAAAATGAAAAACCCCGGCCTGGGCCGGGGTTCGGGCGTGCAATACCGGTGGATCAGCCGTTCTGGCGAATCCCGGCAATCAGCCAAGGCTGGTTGTCGCCCTGCGGACGTTCCATGTTCCAGCTTTCGCTGAACACTTCGCCTTGGTCAAAGCGCGAGGTCTTGGACACGCCGCTGAAGGTCAGGGTGGCGATGGTCTTGTCGGCGCGGTCGTCCACGCCATCGAGCTGCACCTGCAGGTTGTCGATGATGGTGGACTGGAAGCCGTCGCCCAGGCTGGCGCGTTCCTGACGCAGGAACTGCAGCATCTGCGGGGTGACGAACTCGGCGATCTTGTCCATCTCGTTGGCGTCCCAGTGCTGCTGCAGCGCTTCGAAGTGGCTGCGGGCGGCGTTCAGGAAGCTCTGCTCGTTGAACCAGGCCGGGGCGTGGATGACCGGGCGAACCGGCTGGCCACCCGAGCTGCCGAAGATCGGCTGGGCAGGCTGCTCGAAGGCTTCACGCTGGAACGGTGCGCCAGCCGGAGCCAGGTGCTCCTGCTGCTTGCGCCGACGGGCGGCGATGAAGCGGAAGATCACGAAGGCGATAACCGCCATGATCAGGATGTCGAAGATCTGCATGCCCTGGAAGCCGCCACCCATGAACATGGAGGCCAGCAGGCCGCCGGCGGCGATGCCGGCCAGTGGGCCCAGCCATTTCGAAGCGCCACCGGCGGCAGGGGCTGCACGCCCGGCCATGCCGGCGGCGCCTGCACCGGCAGCGCCGGAGGAAGAAGGGGTGACCGACTGGTGCGTCGGCGCATTGCCGAACGACTTGCCGCCGCCAAAGCGCTTGGCGTGAGCGTCGATACTCATCGTCAGGCCGATGCACAGCGCCAGGGCGATGCTCAGAAAACGTTGCATAAGGGAATTCCCGTTGTGGATTGCACTGAGGCCATGTTGCACAGATGGGCAGGCCATGGCCAGTGACATAGTGTTTCGAGCTTTTACAGGGGGAAACAATCACGCGTGATGTGGGGTGCCCGCTGACGCGGCCTGCGGCCGCTGCTACAAAGACCGTAGCAGCGGCCGCAGGCCGCGTCAGGAAAGGATCACAGCGCTTCGAGCTTGGCGTAGCCGAGCATCAGCCACTTGCTGCCTTCGGCAAAGTTGACCTGCACCCGGGCCTGGGCGCCGGAGCCCTCGAAGTTGAGGATCACCCCTTCGCCGAACACCGAGTGTGCCACGCGCTGGCCCAGCGTGAATTCGGTCTGCGGAATGCTGGCGCCGCCGAACAGGCTGCTGGAGTTCTGCTTCTGGCCCGAGCCGAACGGGCGGCTGACGCTGTTGGACAGCCGCACTTCCTGGATCAGCCCGCCGGGAATTTCGCGCACGAAACGCGAGACCTTGTTGTAGGTCTCGCTGCCGTACAGGCGGCGGGTCTCGGCGTAGGTCATCACCAGCTGCTGCATGGCGCGGGTGATGCCCACGTAGGCCAGGCGGCGTTCCTCTTCAAGGCGGCCGGGCTCTTCCAGGCTCATCTTGTGCGGGAACAGGCCTTCTTCCATGCCCACCAGGAACACGTGGGGGAACTCCAGGCCCTTGGCGCTGTGCAGGGTCATCAACTGCACGCTGTCTTCGTGCTCGTCGGCCTGGGTGTCGCCGGCTTCCAGCGACGCGTGGCCAAGGAACGCCGCCAGGGGCGTCAGCTCCTCGTCCTCCGGGGCGGTCTCGAAGTTGCGCGCGGCGCTGACCAGTTCCTCAAGGTTTTCTACCCGTGCCTGGCCCTTTTCACCTTTTTCTTCCTGGTGATAGATGATCAGCCCCGACTGCTCGATGACGGTCTGGGTCATCAAGTGCAGGGGCATCTCCATGACCTTGGCGGCCAGGTTCTCGATCAGCTCCATGAACGCGCCCAGGGCATTGCCGGCGCGGCCGGTCAGGCCCTTGTTGGCCACCAGCTGGCGCATGGATTCCCACATGGAAATCTCGGCATGACGGGCGTGGTCGCGGATCGCCTCGACGGTCTTCTCGCCGATGCCGCGCGGCGGCACGTTGATGATGCGTTCCAGCGCGGCGTCGTTGCCGCGGCCTTCCAGCACGCGCAGGTAGGCCATGGCGTTCTTGATCTCGGCACGCTCGAAGAAGCGCTGGCCGCCATAGATACGGTATGGGATGCGCTCGCGCAGCAGGGCCTCTTCCAGCACCCGCGACTGGGCGTTGGAGCGGTACAGGATGGCGATGTCGCTGCGCGACATGCCGGTCTTGATCGCCGCTTCGATGGTTTCCACCACGTAGCGCGCTTCGTCGTGTTCGTTGAAGGCTGCGTACAGGCTCAGCGGTTCGCCGTCGCCGCCGTCGGTCCACAGCTCCTTGCCCAGGCGCCCGGTGTTGTTGGCGATCAGGGCGTTGGCAGCCTTGAGGATGCCGGCGGTGGAGCGGTAGTTCTGCTCCAGGCGGATGGTTTCCACATCGGGGAAGTCCGCGGAGTATTGGTGAATGTTCTCGATTTTCGCGCCACGCCAGCCATAGATGGACTGGTCGTCGTCGCCCACCACCATCAGGCTGTCGCCGCCCTGCGCCAGCAGGCGCAACCAGGCGTACTGCACGGCGTTGGTGTCCTGGAACTCGTCCACCAGCAGGTGGCGGAAGCGGCGCTGGTAATGCTGCAGCAGGCCGGGGTGGTCGCGCCACAGGTCCAGGGCGCGCAGCAGCAGCTCGGAGAAGTCGATCACGCCGGCACGGGCGCAGGCCGCTTCGTAAGCCTCGTAGATCGACTTCATGGTGCCCAGGAACAGGTCGCCGCTGGCCTGGATGTGTTGCGGGCGCAGCCCCTCGTCCTTCTGGCCGTTGATGAACCATTGCGCCTGGCGGGCAGGCCAACGCTGTTCGTCCAGGCCCAACTCGCGGATCACCCGCTTGACCAGCCGCTGCTGGTCGTCGCTGTCGAGGATCTGGAAGTTCTGGTTCAGGTTCGCTTCCTGCCAGTGGGCCCGCAGCAGGCGGTGGGCCAGGCCGTGGAAGGTGCCCACCCACATGCCGGCCGGGTTGATGCCCATCAGTTGCTCGATGCGCTGGCGCATCTCGGCTGCGGCCTTGTTGGTGAAGGTCACCGACAGGATGGAGTGCGGGGACGCCTGTTCGACCTGGATCAACCAGGCGATACGGTGCACCAGCACTCGGGTTTTACCGGAACCAGCACCGGCCAGGACCAACTGACGGCCAACCGGGGCCGCTACGGCCTGCCGTTGGGCATCGTTGAGGGAATTCAGCAGAAGGGAGAGGTCATCGCGCATCCGGCCATTTTAGGGTGCTGGACAAGATTGGAGCAAACCCGGCGTTCGAGCGGTCGATAAATAACCTCTTTCATCTGTTTGCGCGGGGGCTGTGGCGGGGCGGCGGGCTTGTGTATGCTCGCTGCACGTTCAGGCTCCGCACATTAATAAGAATATTGCCTATGACACTCGCTTCAGGTCCTGCTTCCACGGAGGGGCAACGGGATATACGCCGCAAATACGCCGCGCAACTGGCGGTCGAGCGCACGCGCCTGCTGTACCAGGGCTCCTTGCTGCCCACCTTGCTGATGCTCGCCAACGGCCTGGTTTGCGCCTGGCTGCTGTGGGAGCCCCAGCACTACGTGCTGGTGAGCGTGTGGCTGGTGTGGCTGACCGCGCTGGTGGCCATGCGGGTCATCCAGGTGGCCGCCTTCGATTCGGCCATTCCCGACCGGCAGTCGCAGCCGGTGTGGCTGCGCATGTTCCTGTTCGGCTCGTTCGTCAGTGGCCTGACCCTGGCTGGCGCCGCCATCCTGCTGGTGCCCACCGACAGCTTCGTCCAGCAAGCCTGGGTGTTCGGGCTGCTGGGGGCGGCCACGCTGTCGGCCAGTGTGGCGTATGCCGTCAGCCTGCCGGCCTTCCTCAGCTTCGCCTTGCCCTGCCTGTTGCCGCCCATCGGCTGCCTGTTCCTGATTGGCAGCGGCGCGCAGCACGGTTGGGGCTGGCTGGGCCTGATCCTGCTGGGGGCGCTGGTGGTGGTGGCCTGGCAGGTCAACCGCCTGATCGAGCGCGGGCTGATTCGCCGCTTCCAGAACCAGGACCTGATCGAAAACCTGCAGCACGCGCAGGCCGCCAGCGCGCGGCTGAACCAGGAACTGGCCCGCGAGGTGGACCAGCGCCGGCGTGCCGAAGGCGAGCTGCGCGAAGCCCAGGCCGGGCTGGAAACCCGCGTGGCCCAGCGCAGCCACGAGCTGGACCTGGCCAACCAGGCGCTGAGCAAGAGCGAGGCGCGCCTGGCGCTGGCGCTGGAGGCCAGCGAACTGGGCCTGTGGGACTGGGACCTGCAGTCCGACGAAGTGCACCATACCCACGTGCAGCAGCTGTTCGGCCTGGACCCGGAGTACGTCACCGCCATGCTCCGCCACCTCAAGCCGCGCCTGCACCCGGAGGATGTGCCACACCTCAAGCGCACCCTGGTGGAACACATGAAGGGCCGCACCGAGGATTACCGCATTGAATACCGCGTGCGTCACAGCGACGGCCGCTGGCGTTGGATCGAAGACCGCGGGCGTGCGGTGGAGCGCGGGGAAACCGGCAAGGTCCTGCGCATGCTCGGCACCCGCCGTGACATCAGCGCCAGCAAGGCCCATGAAGACCAGCAGCGGTTGTCGGCGATGGTGTTCGAGGCGGCCAGCGAAGGCATCATCATTCTCGACAGCGACTATGCCGTGCTGTCGGTGAACGAGGCCTTTATCAAGGTCACCGGTTACTCGCGCGAAGAAGTGCTGGGGCGCAATGTGGTCGAGCTGCCGTGCAGCCGTGACGCGCGCCGGCATCATCGGCAGATCGACGAAGCCCTGCACCAGGCCGGCCAGTGGCAAGGCGAGCTGGTGGAGGCGCGCAAGAACGGCGAGCTGTACCCGCAGTGGCTGCAACTGAGCGTGGTGCGCGACCATCGCGGTAATATCAGCAATGTCATCGCCTTCTGCGCCGACCTGTCCGCCCGGCGCGAGTCTGAGGAGCGCATGCGCTTCCTCACCCATTACGACGAGCTGACCGGCCTTGCCAACCGCGCGCTGTTCCGCGAGCGCCTGCAGGAAGCCAACCAGCGCGTGCGCCAGGGCGGCCGCAGCCTGGCGCTGCTGCACATCAACCTGGACCGCTTCAAGCTGCTCAACGAGACCATGGGCCATGAGGCCGCTGACCAGTTGCTCAAGCAGATGGCGCGGCGCATCAGCAGTGCCCTGCCCGAGGCCGACACCATCGCGCGGCTGTCTGGCGACGAGTTCGCTGTGTTGTTCGACGCCTACGCCAACCTGTCCAGCCTGGCCCGGGTGACCAGCCGGCTGCTGGCCAAGTTGCGCGTGCCGCAGATGATCGAGAACCAGGAATTGGTCGTCAGCGCTTCCATCGGCATCAGCCTGCTGCCCGACAACGCGCGCGACGTCTCGGCGCTGGTGGGCCAGGCGATCATGGCCATGCAACACGCCAAGCACCTGGGCGGCAACAACTTCCAGTTCTACACCGAGAGCCTGCAGGCCAGCACCCTGGAGCGCCTGCAGCTGGAACAGCAACTGCGCAAGGCCATCGACGAGCAGCAGCTGGAGGTCTACTACCAGCCCAAGCTGTGCCTGGCCACCGGCCGCCTCAATGGCGCCGAAGCCTTGGTGCGCTGGCGCCACCCGGCCATGGGCATGATCCCGCCCGGGGACTTCATCGGCCTGGCCGAGGAGACCGGCCTGATCGTGCCCATCGGCGAATGGGTGCTGCGCCAGGCCTGCTGGCAGGCCTGCGAATGGCAGCGCCAGGGCCTGGCGCCCATTCGCGTGTCAGTGAACCTCTCCGTGCACCAGTTGCGCCAGGGCAAGCTGGTCAGCCTGGTGCGCCAGGTGCTCAGCGACACCGGGCTGGCACCGCAATTCCTCGAGTTGGAGCTGACCGAAAGCCAATTGCTGGACAGCGTCGAGCACATCATTGCCACCTTCCACCAGCTGCAGGCCCTGGGGATAAAACTAGCCATCGACGACTTCGGAACCGGCTACTCTTCCCTTAGCTACCTCAAGCGCTTCCCGGTGGATTACGTGAAGATCGACCAGGCGTTCATTCGCGGGTTGGCCGAAGGTAGTGAAGATGCGGCCATCACCCGCGCCATCATTGCCATGGCCCACAGCCTGCAACTGAAAGTGGTGGCTGAAGGTGTTGAAACGCACGAGCAACTTTCGTTTTTGAACGCTCATGGATGTGACGAAATCCAGGGTTACCTGATCAGCAAACCGGTGGAAGCCCAGGCTTTTGGCGGGTTGCTGGAGCAAGACCCGGATTATCGCGGGCAGCTTGGCCAGGTTCATTCGCGAACTTGACTATCGTTTAGCTGGGCGTGTCGCAGGTCATGTAGTATAACTACAAGAAAGCTACATCGGTCTTCCGATCCTGAACGAGTCTCCTCCATTGAACCTGTTGCAACACATCGCCCAGTCTCGCCACCTGTTACGCAAGTCGGAGCTCAAAGTCGCCGACCACGTGCTGCTCGACCCCGCGGCCGTGATGCACAGCTCCATGGCGGACCTTGCCCACAACGTTGGCATCAGCGAGCCGACCATCGTGCGCTTCTGCCGCGCGATCGGCTGCTCGGGCTTCCAGGACCTCAAGCTCAAGCTGGCGCAGAGCCTGGCCGCCGGCGCCAGTTTCGGCCAGTTCGCCATTCATGAAGACGACTCGGTAGCCGACTACAGCCTGAAGATCTTCGACACCACCCTGCACACCCTGATGGAGGTGCGCGAGCACCTCGACCCGCAGGCGCTGCAGCGCGCGGTGACCGCCATGGCCCAGGCCCAGCGCGTCGAGTTCTACGGCTTTGGCGCGTCCGGCGCAGTGGCGGCCGATGCCCAGCACAAGTTTTTCCGCCTGCTGCTGACCGCGGCGGCCTATTCCGACCCGCACATGCAGGCCATGTCGGCCGTGACCCTGAAGCCCGGTGACGTGGCCATCTGCATCTCGCAGTCGGGGCGCTCCAAGGACCTGCTGATCACCGCCAACCTGGTGCGCGAAAGCGGCGCCACGCTGATCACCCTGTGCCCCAGCCAGACGCCGTTGGCCGAGCTATCGACGGTGAACCTGGCCATCGACGTGCACGAAGACACTGAGATCTATACGCCGCTGACCTCGCGCATCGCCCACTTGGTGGTGATCGACGTGCTGGCCATGGGCGTGGCCATGGCGCGTGGCCCGAGCCTGGTCAACCACCTCAAGAGCGTGAAGCGCAGCTTGCGCAGCCTGCGCTTGTCGCCCAAGTCGGTCAAAGCCCTCGACGACTGAAATATCCCGTATCCGCAACTGTCTTGTGGGAGCTGGCTTGCCAGCGAGCTTTTATGGCCCCAACAGCTCGCTGGCAAGCCAGCTCCCACAGGATGTAGACCGGCTATTGCGCGGCGCCTGTGACGCGGCCTGGGGCCGCTGCTACGGGTGCGATTTAACCGAACCGTCATCCCCGCGCCCACAAATCGTAACCGCCCAAGCCCAGTCTGAAGTCCCCGCACTCGAACTGGGAGAGACGCAATGGCTCGTTACTTCGATGGCTCGCAGGACCAAGGCACCAACAAGACCAAGCGCCAGCAGGAAGACCAGCGCCGCATGGAATTCCGCCGCGCAATCGAAAGCTACTCCGAGCAGCGCCGCCTGCTGCAGGAAATCTCTGATTTTCCCGATATGGAATCCATCAACTATTGGCAGGCAACGTCGGCAAACGTCCAGAAAAACGTTCAGCCAGGGCGGTGATCTGCGCCCGTTCCATGCGGATGAACGCCTGAAAGGCCAGTGCCACCGGCGATAGCCGCTTGGCCTTGGCCTGCACGATGCACCAACTGCGATAAAGCGGCAGTTCTTCGACCGGTAGTTCCTTGAGCACCCCCGTGGCCAACTCCATGTTCAACGCATGGCGGGTCAACAGGGCCAGGCCAAGCCCGGCGATGACGCTTTCGCGCTGGGCGTCGGCGTTGGCCACCTCGATGGTCTGGGTGAAGTGCACGCGCTTCTCCTTGAAATACTCCTCGCAGGCCTTGCGCGTGCCCGAGCCCTGCTCGCGCATCAGCAGCGTGTGCGGCTCCAGGTCCTGCAGGCGCAGGCGTTCCAGCTGGCACAGTGGATGATCCGGCGGCGCCACGGCGACGATGGGGTTGTTGAGGAACGGCATGAACTCCAGCCCCATGTCCTGGGGCACCATCGACATGATGATCAGGTCGTCGCGGTTATCCGACAGGCGACGGATGGCCTGTGCACGGTTGCACACGGTCAGGCTAAGGTTGACCTCAGGGTGTTGGCGCTTGAACGCGGCGAACAGGTGCGGCACGAAGTACTTGGCGCTGGATTCCACCGCCAGTTTCAGCTGGCCTTGCAGCGAGCCCTGCATGTCCGACAGCTGCATGTCGAAGCTTTCCAGGCGCCCGAAGATGTCGCGGCTGGCGCGCTGCAACGCTTCGGCTGCCTCGGTCAAATAGAGTTTTTTGCCCACATATTCGAACAATGGCTGGCCAACCAGCTCTTCCAGCTGACGAATTTGCAGGCTGACCGCGGGCTGGGTCAGCGACATTTCCTCTGCAGCGCGGCTGTAAGACCGTAGGTCGCAGACTTCGTTGAAGATCTGAAGTTGCCGTAATGTCATACGCATCAATGACTTACGCATGATGTAGTCCTCGTTGCCGCGCCATGGTCGCCTGACTATAAGGCTTCCTTTATGGCTGACCTAACAAATATTGATTTTTGTTAATTGTTACACGGCGCTACTGTGAAGGTGCGACTGGCCGAGCGGGCCGTGTCATGCGCCGACCGGTTTTGCCGGTCTGTTAGTCAACGGTCGAGGAACATCCAAGTGATAAAAAAGATCCTGATCGCCAACCGTGGTGAAATTGCCGTACGAATCGTGCGTGCCTGCGCCGAGATGGGCATTCGCTCCGTCGCGATCTATTCCGACGCCGATCGCCACGCCCTGCACGTGAAACGTGCCGACGAGGCCCACAGCATTGGCGCCGAGCCGCTGGCCGGTTACCTGAACCCGCGCAAGCTGGTGAACCTGGCGGTGGAAACCGGCTGCGATGCCCTGCACCCCGGTTACGGTTTCCTCTCGGAAAACGCCGAGCTGGCCGACATCTGCGCCGAACGCGGCATCAAATTCATCGGCCCTTCGGCCGAAGTCATCCGCCGCATGGGTGACAAGACCGAAGCCCGCCGCAGCATGATCAAGGCCGGCGTGCCGGTCACCCCGGGCACCGAGGGCAACGTCGCCGACATCGAGGAAGCCCTGGCCGAAGGCGACCGCATCGGTTACCCGGTGATGCTCAAGGCCACTTCCGGTGGCGGCGGCCGTGGTATCCGCCGCTGCAACAGCCGCGAAGAGCTGGAGCAGAACTTCCCCCGCGTGATTTCCGAAGCCACCAAGGCCTTCGGCTCGGCGGAAGTGTTCCTGGAAAAATGCATCGTCAATCCCAAGCACATCGAGGCGCAGATCCTGGGTGACAGCTTCGGCAACGTGGTGCACCTGTTCGAGCGCGACTGCTCGATCCAGCGCCGTAACCAGAAGCTCATCGAGATCGCCCCCAGCCCGCAGCTCACCCCCGAACAGCGTGCCTACATCGGCGACCTGGCCGTGCGCGCCGCCAAGGCCGTGGGCTACGAGAACGCCGGCACCGTGGAGTTCCTGCTCGCCGAGGGCGAGGTGTACTTCATGGAAATGAACACCCGGGTGCAGGTGGAACACACCATCACCGAGGAAATCACCGGCATCGACATCGTCCGCGAGCAGATTCGCGTGGCCTCCGGCCTGCCGTTGTCGGTGAAACAGGAAGACATTCACCACCGTGGCTTCGCGTTGCAGTTCCGCATCAACGCCGAGGACCCGAAGAACAACTTCCTGCCCAGCTTCGGCAAGATCACCCGCTACTACGCCCCCGGCGGCCCGGGCGTGCGCACCGACACGGCGATCTACACCGGCTACACCATCCCGCCGTTCTACGACTCGATGTGCCTGAAACTGGTGGTGTGGGCCCTGACCTGGGAAGAAGCCATGGATCGCGGCCTGCGGGCACTGGACGACATGCGTGTGCAGGGGGTGAAGACCACCGCCGCGTACTACCAGGAAATCCTTCGCAACCCCGAATTCCGTAGCGGCCAGTTCAACACCAGCTTCGTCGAAGCCCACCCTGAACTGACCAACTACTCGATCAAGCGCAAACCCGAAGAGCTGGCCCTGGCCATCGCCGCCGCCATCGCCGCCCACGCAGGCCTGTGAGGAACCCCATAATGTCCAAGAAAATCTTCGTTACCGACACAATCCTGCGCGACGCCCACCAGTCCCTGCTGGCCACCCGCATGCGCACCGAAGACATGCTGCCCATCTGCGACAAGCTCGACAAGGTCGGCTACTGGTCGCTGGAAGTCTGGGGCGGCGCCACCTTCGATGCCTGCGTGCGCTTCCTCAAGGAAGACCCGTGGGAGCGCCTGCGCAAGCTGCGCGCCGCCTTGCCCAACACCCGCCTGCAAATGCTCCTGCGCGGCCAGAACCTGCTGGGCTACCGCCACTACAGCGACGACGTGGTGCGGGCGTTCGTGGCCAAGGCCGCGGTCAACGGCATCGACGTGTTCCGCATCTTCGACGCCATGAACGACGTGCGTAACCTGCGCGTGGCCATCGAGGCCGTGAAGGCTGCGGGCAAGCACGCCCAGGGCACCATCGCCTACACCACCAGCCCGGTGCACACCATCGACGCGTTCGTGGCCCAGGCCAAGAAGATGGAAGCCATGGGCTGCGACTCCATCGCCATCAAGGACATGGCCGGCCTGCTGACCCCATACGCCACCGGCGAACTGGTGCGCGCGCTGAAGGCCGAGCAGTCGCTGCCGGTGTTCATCCACTCCCACGACACCGCCGGCCTGGCTGCCATGTGCCAGCTGAAAGCAGTGGAAAACGGCGCCGACCATATCGACACCGCCATCTCCAGCTTCGCCTGGGGCACCAGCCACCCTGGCACCGAGTCCATGGTGGCGGCGCTGAAAGGCAGCGAGTTCGACACCGGCCTGAGCCTGGAACTGCTGCAGGAAATCGGCCTGTACTTCTACGCCGTGCGTAAGAAATATCACCAGTTTGAAAGCGAATTCACCGCCGTCGATACCCGGGTGCAGGTCAACCAGGTGCCGGGCGGGATGATTTCCAACCTGGCCAACCAGCTCAAGGAGCAGGGCGCCCTCAACCGCATGAACGAAGTGCTGGCCGAGATCCCGCGCGTTCGCGAAGACCTGGGCTTCCCGCCGCTGGTGACGCCGACCTCGCAGATCGTCGGCACCCAGGCGTTCTTCAACGTGCTGGCCGGCGAGCGCTACAAGACCATCACCAATGAGGTGAAGCTGTACCTGCAGGGCGGCTACGGCCAGGCCCCTGGCCAGGTCAACGAGCAGCTGCGCCGCCAGGCCATCGGCAGCGAAGAAGTGATCGACGTGCGCCCGGCCGACCTGCTCAAGCCCGAGATGGTGCGCCTGCGCGGCGAAATCGGCACCCTGGCGACCTCTGAAGAAGACGTGCTCACCTACGCCATGTTCCCGGACATTGGCCGCAAGTTCCTCGAGGAACGCGCTGCCGGCAAGCTCACTCCTGAAGTGTTGCTGCCGATTCCAGAGCCGGGCAAGGCGCCTTCGGCGAGCGGCGAGGGCGTGCCTACCGAGTTCGTCATCGACGTGCACGGCGAAACCTACCGCGTGGACATCACCGGCGTGGGCGTGAAGGCCGAAGGCAAGCGCCACTTCTACCTGTCCATCGATGGCATGCCGGAAGAAGTGGTGTTCGAGCCGCTCAACGAATTCGTCGGCGGCGGCATTGGCAAGCGCAAGCAGGCCAGCGAGCCGGGCCACGTCAGCACCACCATGCCGGGCAACATCGTCGATGTGCTGGTCAAGGAAGGCGACACCGTCAAGGCCGGCCAGGCGTTGCTGATCACTGAAGCGATGAAGATGGAGACCGAAGTGCAGGCGCCTATCGCCGGCAAGGTGACGGCCATCCACATCGCCAAGGGCGACCGGGTGAACCCGGGCGAGATTCTGATCGAGATCGTGGGTTGATCAACGTTTAACCTCTGGGAGGCTTCGGCCTCCCTTTTTTATTCTGCTGCACGCAACCCTGTAGCCGCTGCCGCAGGCTGCGCTGGCCCTATGCCTCGCTGGAGATACGCAGCGTACGCCAGGACCAGCGCAGCCTGACGGCAGCGGCTACAGGTTCAGAATTTCAGTTGCCATTGGCCTATGACGGCGTGATTGCGGCTGTTGCTGCCATATTCCCCGCTGTATGCCACGCCCAACGTCTGCCGCGCGGTAATGCCCACGTCCAGCCCGGCCTCGGCCAGCAGGCTGTCGCGGTCCAGCGCCGTGCCCTGCACGCTGAAACCGCTGCCGCCGGACAGGAAGGCCTGGCGCGTCTCGCTGTCCACATCCCCATAGGTATGGCGCCAGCCCAGGCTGGCCCGCGGGGTAATGCTCATGCCGTTGGCCAGGGTACCCAGGTGCGCCACGCGTACGCCGAAGGTGCTGCTGACGTTGTCCTGGGTCTGGGCGCTGACATCCAGCGCCGCGGCGCCGCCTTTCTCCTGATAGGCGTCGCGGTGGTAGCGCTGGTAGCCCAGGGTGGCGAAGGGTTCGGCACTCAGGCGGCCGCTGCCCAGGCTGTAGCCCAATTCGGCGAAGGCCTGCTGGCTGTCGGCGTTGTAGTCGCCCTTGGGGCTGTCGGTAAAGCCATCGAACGCCACGCTGCGGCGGCTGCGGCCATCGTGGTGGCTGTAGGCGGCGCCCAGGCGCAGCGCCAGCGGCCCGTCCTGGCGCAGGGCGTAGGCGCCCAGGTGCCAGCTGTCCACCGAACCCTCGACGCCGCTGGTGTCCAGGTCAGTCTTCGAGTAGCCGCCCAGCACACCCAGGCGCCAGGCCGGGGTGGCAGCCCAGTCGGCGCCGATCACGCTGCCCTTGGTGCGCTGGGTGAGGGCGCTGGCGCCGTCCTTGCCGTCCAGCTTGCCGTAGCTGCCCAACCCTTGCAGCCACAGCCGGCCCTGGGCGTTGGGGTCGTTGAGGTTGCGGGCGCTGTCCGGTACGCCGTTGGCGGCCAGGGCCGGCGTGTCCTGGTCGTTCTGGCCCACCAGCAGGCCGGCGGTGCCGCCCATCTGCTGCATGGCCGCGAGCATGGTGCTGCCCACCTGGGCGCTGCCGCTCAGGGTGGCCGCGGCCAGGCTGGCGTTGCTGCCGCCCGCCAGTTGCTCGATGGCGGCGGAGGCCGTACGGGTAGAGGTGTTGAGCAGTGCGTTGTACAGCGTGCTGTTCTGGTCCAGCCCACCCAGGCTGCGTGCGGCGCTGGCGCCGTTGCCCGTGGTGGCGTAATCGCTGAAGGCGATGTCATTGCGGTTGTAGTCCAGCCCGACTTGGGTGGCGGTGTAGCTCAGGGTTGGGGTCAGGAACGCGTAGTCACTGGTGACCTTGGCGAAGGTGCCTTCGATGTTGCCGGCCTCAAGCACCGTGTAGTGGCTTTTCCAGGGGTAGTCGCCAGTGCTGGGCACCACTTCAAGGGTGGCGCCGGTGAGCGTGGCGGTGCCGCCCACCTGTACGGGGGCGCTGCTGCCGTCGGCGTTCACACCATAGGCCAGGGTAGCGCCGCTGCCGAAGGTCAGGTTGCCGGCGACGCTGGCAGTGCCCAGCGCGCTGCTGGTCAGCAGGGTGCCGTTCACCAGCAGGTTGCCGACGCTGCCGCCGCCGGCATAGGTGCCGCCGTTGTCCACGGTCAGGGTGCCGGCGATGCTGCCCTGGTTGATCAGCGTGGCGCCTGTGGATATCTCGCCGCCGTCGCTGAAATCGCCGGTGCCGGTCAGGGTCCAGGTGCCCTGGTTCACCTGCAGCCATTCGAAATTGCGGCTGGCGCCGAAACTGCCGCCGCTGGCATCGTCCATCACCAGCCGGTCGTAGCCGCTGCCACCGTCCACCAGGCCCTCGAAGCGGCTGCCGCTAAGCAGGGTGAGGGTGTCATTGCCGCCGCCAAGGTCCAGGGCCAGGCCGTTGCTACCGCTGATCAGGCCGGCGTTGGTGACCTTGTCGTCGAATTCGCCCACCAACTGGATGCCGAAGCCGTCCAGGCCCCGGATGGTGCCCTGGTTGATCAGGGTTAGGGCCCCCACGCCGGATCCACCGCTGCCGTCATCCACCAGAATGCCGTTATTGGCGCCGCTGATCAGCGCGCCGCTGGCGTTGTAGATATAGCCGCCACCCATGGCAATGCCCTCGCTGCCGTTAGCGAAGCCATTCTTATCCACACCCCCGGCGCCCGTGCCCTGGATGGTGCCGTGGTTTTCCACATGGCCAATGCCATCGATATCCACACCGTCGCCATCGCCATTGGCTTTCAAGCCCGCGTACGCACCGGTGATGGTGCCAAAGTTATACACAGTGCCGTCGCCGTCCGAGCCGAACCCTGAACCATTACGGCCCGTGAGTTCGCCGTAGTTGTAGAGCGTGGCCCCCAGGTCGGTGGTAATGCCATGCCGGCCACCGCTGATAGTGCCGTAGTTATACACAGTCACGCCGGTGGCCGAATCGACATCCACACCATCGTATTTCTGCGCATCGGTGAGCGAATCGCCTGTGGATATCTCTCCGTAGTTGATGATCGTCGCATTGCCGCCGGTCTTCATGCCGTCGCTGGCGTCGCCGCGAATCAAGCCGCCTTCGCGGTTGATGATGGTCGTGGTGGTGCCGGCGCTGCGCAGGCTATCCAGGTCTATCCCCTGGCCGGTGCTGGAGCGGATAGTGCCGCTGTTATCGATCAATACGCTGCCTGTGGGAAAGTTGCTGTTGATGCGCAGGGCGTCGTCGTAGCCCTGGATCAGGCCGCCGGCGCGGTTGATGAAGGTGTAGATGCGCCCCGCAGTCTCGCTGCCGCTGCTGTCGATGGCGCGGCCACCTGTGGATATGATGCTGCCGGTGTTATCCACAACCACGCCAGCGCCGCTGGTGGAGTCCTTGAGGCTCAGCGCCTTGCCGCTGGTGGTGATGCTGCCGGTGCTGGTCACGGTCAGGGTCTTTTCCCCGGTCAGCGTCTGCGAATCGGTGGTGGGCGCACTGATGACCGTGGCGTTGGCTTGAGTTATCCCCAGGCTGAGGATGGACAGGGCGCAGGCTAGGCGGGACGGGGACGGAAGCATGACTGACGGCCTTTTGTAATTGGAAGGCCGTCCTATATAGCGATGTGTGTTTACAGCTATGTTTAACCGTACAATTTGAAATAATTTAACGGCGGGCCGTTCGCAGTTCGCTCAAGCTTTTGAGTTGGCCATTGGCACCCTGGTTGGCATCCGCCAGCCAGGCATCGAACGCCGCATGCACCGCCGGCCATTGGCCGTCGGTGATCGAATACCAGGCGGTATCGCGGTTGCAGCCCTTGACGATCATGTGCTGCCAGAACACCCCTTCGAAGGTGAAGCCCAGGCGCTCGGCGGCCTGCTTGGAGCGGGCGTTGGCGTTGTTGCACTTCCACTCCAGGCGGCGGTTGCCCAGGGCGAACGCCAGCTTGGCCAGCAGGTACACGGCCTCGGTGCTTTTCGGTGTGCGCTGCATGCGGGCGCCGAAGGCCACGTGGCCGATCTCGATACGGCCATGCTCCGGCACGATGGACATCAGGCTGAGGATGCCCTCGGCCTTGCCGCTGGCGCTGTCGATAACCGTGTAGAACAACGGATCGCTGCTGCCCGCCTGGCCCCTGAGCCAGGCATCGAACAGCCCGCGCTCGGTGAAGGGGCCGTAGGGCAGGTAGTCCCAGAGTTTCGGGTCGGGGCCCTGCAGCGCAGCCCACAGCTGGTCGCCGTGGTGGCCGGCGTCGAGTTTTTCCAGGCGCACGAAGCGGCCTTGCAAGGTGGAGCCACTGGGTTCGACGGCGGGTTGCCAGTCGACGACGGGGTTGGACATGGTCAATTCCTACAGTGCTTTGCGAAATTGTATGAAGCCGGGGCGTTCGGCGATGCGTTCATACAGCTGGATGGCGGTGGCGTTGGTCTCGTGGGTCAGCCAGTGGACCTTGACGCAGCCTGCGGCGGCCGCGGTGGCGTACACATGCTCGATCAGCTTGCGCCCAACGCCCAGCCCACGCGCCTCCTCACTGACGAACAGGTCCTGCAGGTAGCAAGAGTTCTCGATCGACCAGTTGGAACGATGGTAGATGAAGTTGACCATGCCGATGGCGCGCCCGTCCTTCCACGCCAGCGCAGCGTTGGTGGTTTCGCTGGGGTCCAGTAGGCGTTGCCAGGTGCTGTCGGTGACCTGCTGCGCCAGCTCGGTTTCGTAGAAACGCAGGTAGCCTTGCCATAGGGGCAACCAGTGTTCCTTGTCAGCTACGGTGACCGGGCGAATTTCAACGGATGACATGGTGGCTCCTTATTCACTCATGAGCTGGGCAACGGCGTTGTCCAGGGGATCGATGCTGGCCGCGAGGCCCTGGCGCACGCCGGCGATGTCCTCGGCGCTGCGGTTCTGGCTGAGCTTGCGCTTGCCTTCCAGGCGGCTGATGGGCAGCTCGAAGCCGACGATGGCCTTGAGCATGCTTTGCAGGTAGTCGGCGGGGGCGTCATTCACGGCCCAGGGCTTGGCCTGGCCCGCCTCGTGGCGGTCAGTGAGCTGGCTGACCAGCGCGCGCAGGCGCTCGGCGTCGCTGAACACCTCGGCCGTGCCAGTGGCATGCACGGCCAGGAAATTCCAGGTCGGCACCGCTTTGCCGTGCTCGGCCTTGCTGGGGTAGAAGTTCGGGCTGACATAGGCGTCGGCACCGCTGAATATCACCAGCGCTTCGCTGCCATTGGCCAGGTCCTGCCATTGCGGGTTGGCCCGGGCCAGGTGGCCGCGCAGGGTGCCGAACGGGCCGGCGGCACGGTCCAGCAGCAACGGCACGTGGCTGGCCTGCAGGCCGCTGTCGCCGTGGGTGACAACAATCGCCAGGCGGCAGTCCTGCATCTGCTGCTGCAGACGTTCGATGTCCTGGTCGTGGAAAGCGGCGGGTAGATACATGGCTCGAAAATCCTCGGCGTGTGTGCCTATCCTAGGCAGTGGATTGGACCTTTGTAAGATCCATTACCTGTCATTTTCATAGGACCATTAGCGTGCCAATCACCTCCCCAGCGTTGCCCTTCGACCCGGCCGGCATCCATCTGGACGCGGCCCGTGGCCTCAGCCGCGGGCTGTACCAGGCCCTGCGCGAACGGGTGCTGGATGGCCGCCTGGCCAGCGGCACGCGCATGCCTGCTACCCGGGACCTGGCCAACGCCCTGGGGGTGTCGCGCAACACCGTGGTGCGTGCCTACGACCAGTTGTACGCCGAAGGCTACCTGGAGGGCAGGGTAGGGGACGGCACCTACGTGGCGGTGTTGGAGCATCCGCCAGAAAAACTATCCACAAAACTGTCCACAGGGTTATACCGGGGTATATCCACAGGGTTATCCACAAATTCGCTTGAAAGTACTGGCTTTTCATCCAGTAAAGTTATCCACAGCGAGGCCTTAAAGCTGTTGGATGAACACCACTTGTCGCCCCTGCGCAGCGGGCCGCCACGGGCGTTTCGGGTCGGCGTACCAGCGTTCGACCTGTTCCCGTTTGCCACGTGGGCCAAGCTTTATGCGGCTTTCTTGCGTGCACCCGACCCCGAGTTGCTGGGCTACGGTGATCCGGCCGGTGACCTCACGCTGCGCGGGCTGATAGCCGCCTACCTGCGCAGTTCTCGCGGCCTGACCTGCGGCGCTGAACAAATTCTGATCACCACCGGTGCGCAGGAGGCCATAGCACTTTGTGCACAGTTGCTGGTGGACGCTGGCGACACCGTTGCCATCGAAAATCCAGGCTACCGGGCCGCCGGGCATGCCTTCGCCAATGCCGGTGCCAGGCTGGCCGGCGTGGCGGTGGATCAGGAGGGCCTGGTGTGCTCGGCACTGGATGGCATCGAGGGCTGCCGCATGGCCTATGTCACCCCCGCGCACCAATATCCCACGGGGGTAACCCTCAGCCTGGCGCGGCGCCTGGCCTTGCTGGAATGGGCCGAACGCACCCAGGGCTGGATCGTCGAGGACGACTACGACGGTGAGTACCGCTACAGCGGAGCGCCCCTGGCGCCGTTGGCGGCGCTGGACCGCAGTGGCCGTGTGCTCTACGTGGGCACCTTCGGCAAGGTCGCCTTCCCGGCGTTGCGCCTGGGCTACCTGGTGGTGCCGCCAGCGCTGGTGGATGCGTTCTCGCGCAAGCGCGGGGTAACGCTGCGGCACTCGGAAATTGGCACCCAGCGGGTCATGGCCCGCTTCATCGCCGACGGCCACTTCCAGCGCCACATCCGCCGCATGCGCCGTGCCGCGCTGGCGCGCAGGGACGCATTGCTGAACAACTGGCCTGTGGATATCCCCGGAATCGGCCCGCTGCCGAGCGTCTCCGCCGGCCTGCACCTGACCATTCCGGTGGATACGCTGGCGCGGGAGCAGGAGTTGGTGGCGCAAGCGGAAGCGGTGGGGGTGGAGGTGAACGCCCTGAGCCATTACTGGCTGGAAGATTCGAACGGGCCGGTGGATAACCGGGCGGGGCTGGTGCTGGGGTTTGCGGCGGTGGATGAGCCGGCCACCGTGACCGCCCTATCCCGTTTACGCCAAGCCTGGGCCCCGTAGCAGCGGCCCTGGGCCGCGTCCCAGGCGCCGCGGTATTGGCAGTTATTGCGCGTCACGGCCGGACGCCGCCTGCGGCAGCTGCTACGGGGGTGGGGTCAGGTACCCGACTTGATCTTGGTCCATGCCCGTGTGCGCGCCCGTTCCGCGTCGTGGGGCAATGGCTTCAGCGTATACAGCTTGGCCATCATCTCGTCAGTGGGGTACAGGTTCGGGTTGGTGCGGATCGCTTCCGAGACCTTGGCAGTAGCGTCCTTGTTGGGGTTGGGGTAGCCGACGAAGTCGCTGATAGGCGCGATCACCTGGGGTTGCAGCAGGTAGTTGATGAATTTATGCGCATCCTCGGGGTTGGCCGCGCCCTTGGGGATGGCCAGCATGTCGAACCAGATCGGCGCGCCTTCCTTGGGCAGGCGCATGTCCACCACCACACCATTCTTGGCATCGCGGGCGCGGTTGGCGGCCTGGGAGAAGCTGCCCGAGTAGCCCACGGCCACGCAGATGTCGCCGTTGGCGATGTCAGCCATGTACTTGGACGAGTGGAAATAGGTGATGTACGGGCGGATCTTCATCATCAGCGCCTCGGCCTTCTTGTAGTCGGCCGGGTTGCTGGAGTTGGGGTCCAGGCCCAAGTGCTGCAAGGCCAGCGGCAGAATCTCCGAGGGCGAGTCGAGCATGGCTACGCCGCACTGCTTGAGCTTTTTGATGTTGTCCTCGTTGAACAGCAGGTCCCAGCTGTCCACCGGGGCGTTGTCGCCCAGCACCTGCTTGACCTTGGCCGGGTTGAAGCCGATCAGGATGGTGCCGTACATGTAGGGCACCGCGTACTTGTTGCCCGGGTCATTGAGCTCCAGCAGCTTCATCAGCTTGGGGTCCAGGTGTTCGAAGTTGGTCAGCTTGCTGCGGTCCAGCGGCTGGAACACCCCGGCCTCGATCTGCTTGGCGAGGAACACGTTGGACGGCACCACCACGTCGTAGCCGGAATTGCCGGTCAGCAGCTTGGCTTCCAGGGCCTCGTTGGTGTCGAAGATGTCGTACACCAGCTTGACGTTGTCGTCCTTCTGGAAGTCCACCAGCGTCTGCGGGGTGATGTAGTCGAACCAGTTGTACACCTTCAGGGTGCGTGGCTCGTCGGCGTGGGCTGCACCACAGGCCAAGGCCAGGGCGCACAGGGCTTGCTTGAACTTATGCATGTTGGCGTTCCTTGAGGGCGCGTTCGAAACCTTCCAGCACGTTCACGGCGTTGATGCCGATCTCTTCCACTGCATAGCCGCCTTCCATCACGAACAGCGTCGGCTTGCCCAGGGCGGCGATGCGCTTGCCCATGTTCAGGTAGTCGGGGCTGTCCAGCTTGAACTGCGAAATAGGGTCATCCTTGAAGGTGTCCACGCCCAGGGACACGATAATCACGTCCGGCGCGTAGTCGTCGATGCGCTGGCAGGAGGCATCCAGGGCCGCGCCCCATACGTCCCAGGCGCTGCCAGCGGGCAACGGGTAGTTGACGTTGAACCCTTCGCCGGCGCCTTCGCCCACTTCATCGGCATAACCCAGGAAGAACGGGAATTCGAACTCCGGGTGGCCGTGGATCGAGGCGAAGAATACGTCGCTGCGCGGGTAGAAAATGGCCTGGGTGCCGTTGCCGTGGTGGTAGTCGACGTCGAGGATCGCCACGCGCTGGTGGCCCTGGTCGAGGAAGGCCTGGGCGGCGATGGCGGCGTTGTTCAGGTAGCAGTAGCCGCCCATCACGTCGCTGGCGGCGTGGTGCCCCGGTGGCCGGCACAGGGCGAAGGCACTGTAGGCGCCGGCTTGCATGGCGGCCTGGGCGGTCAGGGCGACCTGGGCGGCGCTGTAGGCGGCTTGCCAGGTGCCGGCGGTGATCGGCGCGCCGCCGTCGAAGGAGTAGTAGCCCAGCTCGCCCAGCAGGGTGGTGGGCTTGATGGCGCGCAGGGTACGGGCCGGCCAGGTGAACGGCATGATGTCGTCCTCGCGGCCCATCTCGGTCCAGCGCTGCCAGGCACCCTGGAAGAAGTCCAGGTAGCCCTTGTCGTGAATGCGCTCGATGGGTGCGCGGCCAAAGTCCTTGGGTGCCTGCACCGGGCCCAGCTCACGGTCCTTGACCCGCTGCAGCACATGGTCGGCGCGCGAGGGCATCTCGAAGCAGGGCATCAGTTGCCCGTCGATCAGCTCGCAGCGGCCGTGGTGCAGGTGGTGGTCGTCCGAATAAATCGTCAGCATTTTCTTGTTCTCCGGTGGCTGAATCAGGGCTCCATTCTTGATGTGCCAACGGTGAATCGGGAACGTCGGGAACGGCCAAAAGGGGATCGATATGGCCAAGCGTGCTGACCGGATTTCGCCCCCGTTTGACGCGCAGCGCACCAATCAGGCGCGGAAATGGCTCGGCGCCACGCCGCTCCAGCGTACGAATGCATGGCGGAAACTGGCGGTTTCGCTGAAGCCCAGGGTCTCGGCAATGCGGTAGATGGGGACCTGCTTGTCGGCCAGCAGGTGCTTGGCGCGCTCGAAGCGCAGTTGGTCGAGTAGGTCCTGGTAGCTGCTGCCCACGTCGCTGAGGTGGCGGCGCAGGGTGCGCGCCGAGCAGTTCATCTGCCGCGCCAGGCCGTCCAGGCCAGGTGCATCGGCCAGCTGCGCTTCAAGCAGTTGGCGAATGCGCCCCAGCCAGGCCTGGCGCCCGGTGAACTCCAGGTTCTGCACGCGGCAGCGCTCGGCCATGGCGCGGTGGGTGACCGGGTCGGCCAGGGGCAGTGGCTGGTCCAGCCAGGCCTTGTCGAAGGCAAAGGCATGGTCGCAGGCCTCAAAATGCATCGGGCAATCGAAGGTCTCGGCATAGCCGTGGTGGTAGCGGGGGGCGGGATGGGCAAAGCGCGCGGCCAGCAAGGGCAGGGGGTGGCCGAGCAGGTCGTCGCAGATCACCTTCAAGGACGTCATGCACAGCTCGGCGTTGAATACCGCCAGGGCGGGGCTGTCGGTGTAATGGCTGGCGCTGAACCAGATGCGCTCGCCATCGTCCTTGAGTTGCAGGTGGAAAAGTGTTCCCAGCAGTGCCGGATATTGCAGCGCCAGACGCAGGGCGTCACCGAAAGTGGCACTGGACAGCAGGGCGTAGCCGAGCATGCCGTAGGCGGAAACGTGCATGCGCCGGCCCAGTTCCAGGCCGATTTCCTCGCGCAGGGCCACGGCATTGGCGCACACCTGCATTTCCTGGCTGGTGGTGATGCGTGGGTCGGCGCGGCTCAGGTCGGCGGGGCTGATGCCGCTGCCTGCCAGCAGCGCTTCGCTGCTCAGGCCTTCGGATTTGAAGGTGTTGAGCACCAGCGAGACGGCGTTGAGGGTGGTGAGGTGGGAATGGAGCATGCTCGATATCCGACGGGAACCTGGCGGATACCGAGCAAGGAGCGTGCCTCTCGTTACCGGCTAGGCTAACTCACCACACAAATCCAGCTCCACCAGGCGGCGCACCTCGGCCACCGGCAGGCCAGCGCCCAGCAACGCGTGCAGCTTGCCGAACGCCGCTTCGCGGGTCATGCCGCCACCGGCCAGCACGCCGGCGGTACGCAGGCCGCTGCCGGCCTCGTAGACGTCGAACTCCACGCCGCCTTCGTGGCACTGGGTCACGGCCACGATGACCACGCCGTTGGCCTGGGCGGCCTGCAGCGCGGCAATGAAGCCGGGGTTATCGCACGGGCCGGTGCCGCTGCCGTAGCACTCCAGCACCACGCCCTGCACGCCGCTGGCCAGCACCGCGTTCAGCGGCTCAGCGCCGAAGCCGGGGAACAGCGGCAGCACCGCTACCTTGGCCAGGGCTTTGGGCTGGTGGTAGCCCAGGGCTGCTGGCAGTTGCCCGGCCGCGGCCACGCCACCACGGCGCTTGAGGGCGGCGAAGGGGTTGCGGCCGAAGCTGCGGATTTTCGCGCAGCGGGTCGGCGCCAGCAGCTCGCCGTGGAAATACAGCTGCACGCCGGCTGGCAGGCCCTGGCCCAGGGCCAGCAGGGCGCCGTTGATGTTTTCCCAGGCGTCGCTGTCCGGCACACCGGCGGGCAGCATGGAACCGGTGAACAGCACGGGCGCCGGCAGGCCCAGCAGCTGGAAGCTCATGGCCGCCGCGCTGTAGGCCAGGGTGTCGGTGCCATGCAGCACCAGCACCGCGTCGCAGCCATCCGCTTCCACGGCCTGGACCACGGCTTCACGCAGGCGCTGCCAGTAGTCGGGGGTCATGTTGGCGCTGTCGATCAGCGGCAGCAGCTCGCGGAAGCGCCAGGCCGGGATGGCCAGCTCGGGGTGGCCGGCCAGTTGCTCGCGCAGGCGCTGTTCGAAGCCCGAGGCAGGCGCCAGGCCGTTGGCCGTGGCCTGCATGCCGATGGTGCCACCGGTGTAGAGCACCATCACTTGACGGGCGGGTACTGCATGGGGCGAATTCATGTGCCCGTTCTCCTAGCGAATGAGGCTGTGGTCGAGCATGGCTTCGGCCACCAGCTGGGTGACATCGACCAGTTGCTTGTCGGTGTCGATATCGGCGATCAGGGGCAGCTCGGTGCACGCCAGCAACACCGTGTCCGACTCAATGCTGTCCAGCAGCCGGACGAAACGCGGTCGCAGCTCGGGGTGCCTGGGCCCCAGCGCCTTGATGTCGTAGATCAGTTGATGCAAGGCCTGGGCCTGCACCGGTTCGAACGCCACGTGCTGGCGCAGCGAGCGGTACGGCGACCACTCGCCCAACTCGGCCACCGGGCGCGCGCCCAGCAGGCACACGCGGGTCAGGCCGCGGCTGCGCAGGTAGTGTTCGAGCACGTCGCAGAACGAGACGAACACACTACGCAGGTTCAGCTCGCGAATGCGTTCGGCAAATAGGTTCAAGGTGTTACAGGCAATGGCGAAGGCAGCGACGGTGCCGTCCAGGGCCAGGACGTCCTGGCGCAGGGCGGTCCACACTTGCTGTTCGGTCTTCTGCAATTCCATGGACAACCCCAGTTCGGGGTCGGAGATGATCGACACCGCGGGGGCATCGAGGTCGCCGCGAAACGCCTGGCCCAGGCGGCGACGGTTTTCTTCCAGCAGCTTGGCCCACATGTCCATCCCGGCTTCTGGCCCAGAGCCGGTGATGATCCCGAGCCTGGGCCGGGCGACATAGTCGCCCGGGGCCAGGTGGGTGGGCATGAATGCCCCGGCCATTTAGCGTTGTGCCTGGGCCAGGTTCACAGCCTTGTCGGCTTCGGTGCCGGCAGTCACGGCTGGCCACGACTTGGCGTCGATGTCCAGGTCCGGGAACTGGCTGGCGTCGAACACCGGGGTCTTGATGCCGGCCTTGCGCTGGGCATCGTAGTCCGCCAGCAGGCGCAAGCCGATGTTGAACAGCATGGCCAGGGCGATCAGGTTGACGAACGCCAGCATGGTCATGGTGATGTCGGCGAAGGCGAACACGGTGCTCAGGTCTTCGACCGCGCCCCACACGATCAGCGCCAGTACCAGGGCACGGTAGCCGATCAGCGCCTTGCGGTTTTCACCGACCAGGAAGCGCAGGCTGTTCTCGCCCAGGTAGTAGTTGTAGAGGATCGAGGTGAACACGAACAGCGCCAGTGCCACGCTGATGAACATGCGGCCCCAGTCACCGACCACGGCGGCCAGCGAGTTCTGGGTCAGGGCAATGCCGTCACCTTCGAAGCCCGGGGTGTAGAAGCCCGACAGCAGGATCAGCAAGGCGGTGCAGGTGCAGATCACGAAGGTGTCCAGGAACACGCTGAACGCCTGGACCACGCCCTGGGCAACCGGGTGCTCGACCTGGGCCACGGCGGCCACGTTCGGGGCGCTGCCCAGGCCGGCTTCGTTGGCGAACACGCCGCGCTTCACACCCATCACAATGGCGCTACCCACCAGGCCACCGAAGGCCTGGTCAAGGCCGAAGGCGCTCTTGACGATGGTTTCCAGCATGGCGGGTACGTGTTCGAACTGCAGGCCGATCACGTACAGGGTCACGCCGATGTACACCAGGGTCTTCACCGGTACCAGCAGGTCAGCCACCTTGGCGATACGCTTGATGCCGCCCACGAACACCAGGCCCAGCAGCACGGCCAGGGCGATGCCGGTCTTGTGCACGTCGAGGCCGAAGGCGTTGTTCAGCGAGTGGGTCACGGCGTGCGATTGCAGGCCGTTGAAGGCGAAGCCGAAGGTCACCAGCAGCAGGATGGCCATCAGCATGCCCAGCTTGCGCTTGCCCAGGCCGTGCTGGATGTAATACGAAGGACCGCCGCGGAACTGGCCCTCGGAGTCGCAACGTTTGTACAGCTGACCCAGGGTGCACTCGAAGAAGCTGCTGGACATGCCCACCAGCGCGGTGACCCACATCCAGAACACGGCGCCAGGGCCACCCAGGGTCACGGCAATGCCGACGCCGGCGATGTTGCCCGCGCCCACGCGGCCAGCCAGGCTGAGCATCAGCGCCTGGAACGAACTCAGCTGGTCCGAGCTGCTCTTGAGGCTGTCACGGAACACCGCGAACATGTGGAAGAAGTGTCGAAGCTGGACGAAACGCGAGCGGATCGTGAAATAGCTGCCGAGGCCGACAATAAGCACGATCAGTACTTTGCCCGAGAGGAAGTCGTTGATGACTTCAAGCATGGAGTAATCCTCGCTGTTTTTTTTTTGATGGCGAATTTGACTGGTCCGGGTGCAACACGCCGCACCCAGTTACCGGGGCGCAAATGGTTGGCGATTGACCCGTGCGGAGCAATTTCGCGGGTTGATGGAAAATGACGCTACTTGATGCTACCTTCGCGCTCCTTGGCGCCATATCGACGAGCTGCACATGCGTGAATATCTCCCGGCGAACCTGCAGTTGCTGTGTCGGCACTATCCGTCCATTGCCGAGGTGTGCCGGCGGCTGGACATCAACCGTGCGCAGTTCAACAAGTACCTGAGTGGCCAGAGCCTGCCGACGCCCTACAACCTCAAGCGCATCTGCGACTTTTTCGGGGTCGAGGAATACGAGATCGGCCTGCCGGCCGAGCAATTCACGCGTCTGATCGGCGTGCGTCACCGCCACACCGTGGAACAGCCGGAAATGACCGGGCCGCAACGGGCCCTGGAGCATCTGCGCCAGCGTTCATCCCCGGACCTGGCCGCCCACCTGGGCTATTACTACGAGTACTACCACTCGATGTCGGTTCCGGGGCACATCCTGTGCTCGCTGGTACACGTGCACGAAGAGGGCGGGCACTATACCTATGAGCGCAGCGAACGTCTGCAAACGCCGGGTATCAAGGGTGAAGAATACGAGCGCTACCGCTACCTGGGGGTGGCCTATAGCCTGCAAAACCGGCTGTTCTTCGTCGATTACGAATCGCTGACCTCGAATGAAATCTGCCAGACGGTGCTCATCCCCAGCTACAAGGCGCGCATCAAGCGCCTCAATGGCCTGAAGATCGGCGTGTCTTCCGCCGACCACCGCGCCCCGGCCTGCACCCGGGTGGTGTGGGAATTCCTGGGCAAGGACATCAACCGCGTCGACGCCTACCGCCGCGTGCGCTTGTACAAGCCCGACGACCCCGAGATCGACACCGACCTGCGCGAACGCCTGGCGCAGACGCAGGTGGTGGATGGGTTGTTCCAGATCGGGTGAGCATGCCCCCGTAGCAGCTGCCGAAGGCTGCGTCCGGCGGCAGTCCTGTGTTGCCCCGGGACGCGGCCTGGGGCCGCTGCTACAGCGGGGTTGTGCGCAGGGTTTCGCGTAGCCGCTGCCGCCAGGCTGCGCTGGCCCCTGAGTGCACTGGAGATCTTCAGCGAGGTGAAGGGTTGCGCAGCCTGGGGCCGCTGCTACAGAGGGCTTCCGCGGGCTGCTCTACATTAAAAGTAATACCCAATGTTCACGTTGGTCCGGTAATACCACTGGTTGCTCCCGCTCGATGACGTGCTGGTCCACCCTGTGCCGTTTTCTGCCCCTCCGAACGGGTTGGCGTTCTTCGCCCAGGTGAAGTCCACCCACGCCATGATCGGCATGGCGATGAACTGCGCGCCCACGGTGAACATCTGCGAGTCGTCCCAGCCACTCTTGTCTTTCATCATGCGGCTGTAGTCGTTGTACAGCTTGATCTTCTTCAACTGCCCCAGGCTTGGCGTATAGATGTCATAACCAACGTTGAGCGAGGCGAGGGTGGCCTTGGCCGCGATCAGGTAAGCGGGCGTCAGGCCGTTGCCGCCCATCAGCACCGAGTCGTTGCTGACGCCTGTTGGGTTCTTCGGATCGTATTCGTAGCGGATGCCCTGGCCTGTCACGGTCCACGGCCCGGTGTTGAAGATGGCGTGTACACCGGCGGCCCAGTAGCTGCCGTTGTCATCGGTGGTGGCGTTGTACAGCTGCGAGGCGGCCAACGAGGCGCCGATCTCGCTGCTCCAGTCGCTGCCACTGAACGTACGCGCCACCCGCGCGTTGACCTGGTTGCGCTTCTCGTTGTCCTGGCGCGACTGGGTGATGGCCACGGCGTTGTCCTTGAGGTCGGCATAGCGGCCGATCTCCGGCGAATAACGGATATCGGACGGCAACATGCGCGGGAAGTAACCCAGTTGCAGGTCCCAGTCCTTGTCCTTGTAGCTGTACTTCAGGCCGGTGCCGGCGCTTACCCCGTAACCCATGAAAAAGGGAATGTGGTAGCTCCAGCCGAACTGTGGATAAGGTTCCAGGCCGAACGGCTTGAACGGCGCGCCCAGTTGCAGGCTGGAGTTGCTGGTGAATTTGTAGCCAACGAAACCGTGGTCCACCGAGTGCTTGCCATCGTCCTGGAACCAATAGCCCACATCGCCATACGCCTGTTTATAAGTGGCTTTCACGTCGAGGCGGAAGGTGTCGAACAGGAAGCGCCCGTTGTTCTCGGTAGTCTTCCAGTGCTCGTCGCGGTAATTGGTGCGCAGCGCACCGCCGATGTCCAGGCTGCTGTCGCCATCGTCACTGCGCCAGGCGATATGCGGGAACGGTTTTTTAACGTCACTGGGTACGTCGGGTGCAGCCGGGCCGGGTTCGGCGGCCAATGCGGCACAACTGCTGATAATCAAACCCAGGCCAATCACAGACTTTTTCATTGCTATCCCCAACCCTGCAAAGTTGCTACGGTTAAAAACAATGGGCAACAGTTTTCCGTGGCTCGAATAGGCGAGCGCGGTGTTGAATCATTGAGTGGCAGGGTCCACTGTTTTAAGGGTGGAACGTTGTATTATGTGTGAACCCACGATGGATTTAGCAGGAAATGTGCCAGTGGTTTAATTAGTGTTGGGGCTAAATAAAACCAAATAATTCAATGCTTTATATATAAAACAAGTTGTTTTGTGCCGCCCTTGAAACACTGCGGTACCCCGGTAACAGCGGTGTGCTTCCTTAGTGCACGGCCACCTCAATATGGGGCGCTGAGCAACGTTCATAAAAAAGCCGGCGTATTTGCCGGCTTCAGGAAGTTATATGTCCAATACCAATCGTCGGCTCTTGCAGCCCGACACGCATACCATCATCGACTTGTTGGCTGCGCGTTCCGACTTGGTCAATACACCATCTCGGTGATCAACATCACCTTCCACAACTTTGGTTTCACAGGAACCACACACGCCCTCGCGGCAGCTGTAATCAATGTCACAGCCCGCTTCCAGCAATACATCCAACAAGTTCAACCCAGGCTCTACATTCAATGTCTTGCCCGACTTGCTCAGTTCCACGCTGTAGCTGCTTTGCGCTTCCTCGCTGGCCGCGACTTCTACCGCCGCGAAGCGTTCGATGTGCGCATGTGGATAACCCAGGCTTTCGCAGGTGCGTTCAAACGCATCCAGCATCGGCGTCGGCCCGCAGCAGTAGAAGTGCGTGTCCGCCGGCTGGCCCGCCAGGTAGTGGGCCAGGTCCGGTGGCACGCCTTTCTCGTCGTTGAAGTGGTAGACCACCTTCGCCTCCAGGCCGCCCAGCGACTCGACCAGCGCCGCCTCCTGGCGTGAGCGCGCGCAGTAGATCAGCTGCGCCGACTTACCCAAAGCCAGCAGCTGGCGGAACATGCAGTAGATCGGCGTGATGCCGATGCCGCCGGCCACCAGCACGCTGTGTTTCGCGTTCAGGTCCAGGGCGAAGTTGTTGCGCGGCTGCGAGATCTTCAGCTGCATGCCCACGCGCAATTGTGCGTGCACGTATTCCGAGCCGCCGCGGCTTTTGCGGTCGCGAAGGATGCCGACCACGTAGCGGCCCTGGTCGCTGGGCGCGTTCAGCAGGGAGTAGCTGCGTACCAGGCCGTTGGGCAGGTGCAGGTCAATGTGCGAGCCAGCTTCGAACGGCGCGAAAACCGTGTCGCCCCAAGGCCGCAGTTCGACACTCATGATGCCTTCAGCTTCATAGCGCAGGGTGTGCACCAGCGCAGTGATGGTGTTGGAATTGGACATGCTTCAGCTCTCCTGCGCCGTGCGTAGGTCAACATCGAGCCGGGCGCCGGCCTCGATTTCCACCACCAGTTCGGGGAACACCAGGGCGCTCGTCTCGACCAGGGTGGAGGTAGGAAAATGGGCGAAGCCTTTGAAGAAATCCCGACGCGCACGGCCCACTTCATCTTTGTCGGCAATGGCGGTGACATACACCGTCAGCCGGTAGATGTTGCCGATGTGGCCGCCGGCGGCTTCCACCAGCGCCAGCACCTTGTTCAGCACCAGCAGGGTCTGGTCGTAGACGCCCATGGGTTCGCCAGCCTGGGCCGCCGTGCGGGTGGCGGGGTGCCCGGTCATGCCGGACATCACCACCTCGTTGCCGATCAGCAGGGCGTTGGACCAGGTGGCGCTGGCCAGTTCGGTCAAGCTCGACGCGCGGATACGCTGAACGGCGGCGTTCATGGCAGTTGCTTCGCTTCGATCAGTTCAAGCTGGGCCTTGGCCTGGCTCTTCAGGTAACGGCGCAGGCGCACCACGCCCAGGTCATGCTGGTAGAGGTTTTCGCGCTGGTTGGCGTCCGGCTCCATGAATTCCAGCAGCACGCGGTCCTGTTCCAGCACGGCCCAGTGGCGCGCTTCCAGGCGGTTCTTGTACAGGAAACGCCAGGTGTCACGCTGCCAGCCGGTCAGCGGACGGGCGCGCCAGTGGAACACCGCAGCCAGCGAGCGGCTGCTGGGGGTGTAGCTGCCAACGATGGTGAAGTTACCGCCCGGGCCGCCGGTTTTCGGGTACGGAATCTCCAGCCGCAGCCAATGGCAGCCATTGTCGAGGAACTCGGTCCAGTCGAAATTGACGCCGCGCTGGCCTTCCTTTTCGAAGAAGAAACCCTGGTCAGTGTCGCGGGTGACGAATTTGGCGGTGGCTTCGCCCTCGCTCATGGAGTGGGACATCTTGTGCAGATAGGTGCCGTGCATTGGGTCCATGACGTTGTCTAGCACGTAGCGGTAGTCGCCTTTCCACTCGGTGTAGCACAGGAAGCTGCTCCACTCGGGCGAGGTCAGCTGCTCGGGCAGCACCAGTTCGGGCGGGGTGTCCAGGTGCGGGTCAGTGGCGTTGAACAGGAAGATCGCGCCCGCGGCCTCGCGGGTGTGAAACATGCGGGTAGGGCGGGCGCCTTCCAGTTTGCAGCCGGGGCTGCCGGGCACCTTGGTGACGGTGCCGTCGCAGCGCACTTCCACGCCGTGGTACGGGCACTGCAGCCGGTCACCCAGCACTGGCCCCTGGGACAGCGGCGCGCCACGGTGCGGGCAGTGGTCTTCCAGGGCGTGGACTTTGCCGTCGTTATCGCGCCACAGGGCAATCTTGTAGCCCAGGCGGCGCACCGACAGCGGCTTTTCGCCCAGCAGTTCGGAGGGCAATACCGGGAACCACAGGTCTTTCAGGCCGTTGGCCAGCAGGTTCTCAACAGGGTCAGCGGTCACGTGCATATTCATGTTCTTCTACCTCGGGCGTCTTACGCGCCCAGCCGGGCCATCAGGGTCTTGTACGCATCTTCGGTCCACTCGCCGGTGGTCAGCGGGCAGGGCGGGCCGGCGTGGTTCAAGTGCGTCAGCAGCGCAGGCAGGTCGGCGATGCCGCTGCCGTAGGCACGCTCGATGGAGTCGCCCAGCAGGTCTTCGAACTGGGTGTTGGGGCGTTTGCGCGCCTGATGGGGCTGCACGTAGGGTTCGGTGCTGCTCATGTCATTGGCCTCCGTTGCGTACCCGTTCGCGGATCATTTCGCGCACGGGTACAAAGTCGTAAGTGGCGTAGCATTCAGTGCGGAACACGCCCCAGGCGGCGCGCTCCAGCTCGACGTTGACCTTGCCCAGCAGGCTGGGCGGCAGGCGCAGGGTGACGATCTGGCCCAGGCCCATGGCCACGGTCCAGGAAACCACCTCGACACCTTCAGGCGGGAAGCTTTCCCACCAGTCCATTTTTTTCATGTGCGCCTGGATGTCTTCCAGGTTCTTCGATTGATCGTGCTTGAGCAGCACGGTCAGCAGCAGGCTCTCGCTCATCGCTGGCCACCTTCCTTGGGCTTGTCGGTGAGGAACTTGCCCTGCGGCGCCTCGACGTGTTGCTGGCGCCGGGTGTTGCCGTCGATGCCGCCGGCAATGGCCCACTCGGCGAACACCGTCGGGCCCGGCTCGAACTCCCGTGGCTGCCATTCGCCGGTCAGTTGGTCTTCGTCGGCGTAGTACTCGATCAGCGCGCCGGCGGGGTTCTTGAAGTACCAGAAGAACGCCGACGACACCGGGTGGCGGCCCGGGCCGATCTCGGTGGCCCAGCCGCTGCGCGAGATGTGCATGCCGCCGCCGAACACTTCGTGCACGTCGCGCACAGTGAAGGCCACGTGGTTCAAGCCGGCGCGCGGGGCGGGCAGCTGCAGCATGAACAGGTCGTGGTGGCCGCCTTCTTCGGCGGTGCGCAGGAAGGCGCCGCGGTTAGGGTAGCGGTCCGAGGCCTGGAAGCCGAAGCGCTCGTGGTAGAAGGTTTCGCAGGCGTTCACGTCAGTGACGAAGAACACCACGTGACCCACTTCGATCGGCGTGGCGCGCTCGTAGATCGGCGCCGGTTTGTTGATACGGCCCTTGGTCTGCCAGGTGTTGTGGCCGCTGCATTCGATGTCCAGCTCACGCTTGCGGGTGACCTGCAGGCGAATCGCCAGGCCGTTGGGGTCGGTGCAGCCAATGCGGCCGTTGCCTTCCACGAAGCCTGGGTCATTGGCGATACGCTCGCTGTACAGCGCCAGGTCGGCTTCGTTCGCCACGCCCCACACCACTTCGCGCACGGTGGAACCGGCTTCGATGGCGGGCGGCAGGCCGGGTTTGTCGATGGCGGCCAGCACTACGCGGCAGCCGTTGAGGGTTTCGAAGATCACCTCGTCAGTTTGCTCGCTGACCTTGTTCAGGCCCCAGTCGCTGAAAAAGCGCGCGCAGGTGGCCAGGTCCTCGACGCCGTAGGTGACTTCATCAATACCTAAAACGCTCATCACGCTACCTCTCAGTGGCCGTTGGCCCAGGCCAATGGTTGTTCGTTCATGCCCCAGTAGAGGCTCTTCTGTTCCATGTACTGCAGAATGCCCAGGCGGCCTTTTTCACGGCCCAGGCCGCTGTCGCGCCAGCCGCCGAACGGCGTGGAAATGGAGAACTGCTTGTAGGTGTTGATCCACACCGTGCCCGCCTGGATCTTGCGGCCCAGGGCCCAGGCGCGTTTGTAGTCGCGGGTCCAGATGCCGGCCGCCAACGCGTAAAGACTGTCGTTGGCCTGCTCGATCAGTTCGGCTTCGTCGTCGAAGGGCATGGCCACCAGCACCGGGCCGAAGATTTCTTCCTGGCAGGTCTGCTGGCTGTTGGTCAGGCCCTCAAGGATGGTGGGCGGGAAGAAGTAGCCGTTGTCATAGATACCGCCGGTGGGGCGCTGGCCGCCCAGGCGCAGGCTGCCACCTTCGGCGAGCCCCAGGGCCACGTAGCGTTCCACCGACTCGCGGTGGCTGGCGCTGATCAGCGGGCCCATCTGCGTGTTTTCGTCGGCGGGGTCACCCAGGCGCAGTTTGGCGGCGCCAGCCACCAGGCGTTCCATGAACGGCTCGTACAACGAGCGCGCCACGAACAGCCGCGAACCGGCAATGCAGGCTTCGCCCGACGAGCTGAAAATGCCGTACAGCACCCCGGCCACAGCGTGGTCCAGGTCGGCGTCATCCAGCACGATGGTCGGTGACTTGCCGCCCAGTTCCAGCGACACCGGCATCATCTTGTCGGCGGCGATGTGGGCAATGTGCTTCCCGGTCCTGGTGCCACCGGTGAACGACACGCGCTTGATCAGCGGGTGTTGGGTGAGGGCGTCACCCAGCAGCGAACCCTTGCCGGGCAGCACGCTGACCAGCCCTTTGGGCAGGCCGGCGTCTTCGCAGATGCGCGCCAGTTGCAGGGCCAGCAGCGGGGTGATTTCCGCTGGCTTGATCACCACCGCGTTGCCGGCTGCCAAGGCTGGCGCAACCTTCTGCGCCTCGCTGGCGATGGGCGAGTTCCACGGTGTGATGGCGGCAACGACGCCCATGGGCTCATAGACGCTCATGGTGACGAAGTCGCCGCGCGACGGCGTGATGGTTTCTTCCAGGGTTTCGCAGGCCGCAGCGAAGAACTGGAACGTGCCGGCGGCGCTGGCCACCAGCGCGCGGGTTTCACCGATGGGTTTGCCGTTGTCCTGGCGTTGCAGCTGCGCCAGTTCTTCACTGCGTTCGCGAATCAGCGCGGCGATGCGGTACAGCACGCTCGCGCGCTCATGGGGTTTGCGCTGCGCCCAGCCGCTGTGAAGGAACGCTTCATGGGCGCCGCGCACGGCGTCTTCAACATCGTCCAGGCTGGCGGCGTTGAGCCAGGCCACCGGCTCGCCGGTGGCGGGGTAGCGGGTGGCGTAGCGTTCGCCACGGCCCAGGCGCCACTGGCCGGCGATGCAGATGGGTAAGGTCTGTTCCAAGGTCATGTTCATCCCCTAGATTGAAATCGCGTGGGCGTGGTTGCCGAGGGCGCGGACCACGCTGTACACGGTAAGGGCCGAGGTCTTCGGGTTGGCCTGCAGCGGCTTGCCGCGCAGGCTCAACTCGAAACCACCGAAGGCGCCGCGGGCTTCGAACTGGTGCACGTTCTCGTCGCTGTGCGGGTCGGCGATCAGCGTCACGTGGGTGCGGTCCAGGCCGATGCCCGCCAGCGACAGGGTGGCGGCGACGTTGGCATTCTTCGGATAAAGCTGCGCGGCTTCGCGGGCGCTACCCTGGAAAATCACCGTGGCTTCGGTGATAGCGTCCAGGTCGCAGGCCAGTTCGCCGGGCGTGTTCTTCCAGGCGCGCGCCGGCTTGCGGCCGGTGTAGTTCACCGCGTCCAGGCCGCCGACCTTGGCGGCCGACAGCGCATCGATGCCGCCGATGGCGCCGGGCAGCAGCTCGATGCGCGTCTGCCCACGCTCGGCGGCCGCTTCCAGGCGTTCCACCAGGCCCACTTCCGACAGCGCGCCCACCGACACAATCAGGCAGGCGATGCCACGCTCAAGCGCCGGCAGCACGTGTTCCTCAATGGCCCGGTGGCCGGCGCACTCCACCAGCAGGTCCGGGCGCGCGTTGGCGGGCAGGGCGGTGAGCACTTGCGGCGGCTGGCTGAAACTGGCCAGGCGCTGGCGCACCAGGTCTTCGGAACCCGCCGAGGCGATGACGTGGTCAACGCACAGGGTCGGGTCCTTCTCCAGCAACTCCAGCACGCCGACGCCAATGGCGCCGCAGCCGATCATGGTGATATGCAGCATGGCGCGGTCCTCAGGCAGTGGCCTTCTGAGCCTTGGTTTCGCTGTTGGGCGGGCCGGCGAACTGGGTGGCAAAACCACCGACGGCAAGCATGTCCACTTCCAGCAGGAAGGGCCCCGGCTCCGCCAGCGCACCTTCGATCACACCGCCGAAGTTTTTCAGGTCGCTGACCAGCGCGTGGCGCAGGCCCATGGATTCGGCCAGCTGCGCGTAGTCCGGTGTGTGCAGTTCCACGTAGGCGTGGCGGGCGCCGTAGATGGCGTCCTGGATGTTGCGGATCACGCCGTAGCGCTGGTCGTTCATCAGCAGGATCACCACATTGGCTTTTTCCTGCACCAGGGTCGCCAGCTCACCCAGGTTGAGAATGAAGCCGCCGTCGCCGGCCAGGGTGAACACCTTGCGCTCCGGTGCGGTTTCGGCAGCCGCCACCGCTGCGCCAATGCCCATGGCCAGGGCCTGGCCGATACCGCCGCCCAAAGCGTGCACGCCGGCGCGCGGGTGGAACAGGTTGATCAGGCGGTTGCCCCAGATGCTGTTGGACAGGGTCACGTCGCGCACCCAGGAGAAGTTGCGGCCGGTGACGGCTTGCAACTGCTCCACGAGGGCGGTGTAGGGGCCCAGGTCGCTGTTGAGCTGGGCGCGGGAGTTGGTGCGCACCGCAGATAGTTCCACGTGGAACATTGGGTCTAAATTCAGGCGACCTTCCAGTCGGTTGGCCAAACCGTCCAATGCCAGCGCCGTATCACCGCACACGAACTGGTCGCTGCTGTAGCTGCGGCCTTCGATGGCCGGGTTAGCGTCGATACGCAGGGTGGTCTGCGGCAGCTTCAGTGCGTACTTGAACGTCTCGTTGGAGCGCAGGCGCGAACCGGCCACCAGCAACACGTCGCACGATTGCATGAACTGTTCCACGGCGCGGTTTTGCGAGAACGCACCCAGGCAACGCTCGTCGTCCTCGTTCACTACGCCGCGGCCTTGGGTAGAGGTGATGACACCCACGCCCATGGCCATCAGGCGCTTCACCTGCTTGCCCGCATGGCGCGCGCCACCACCGAGCCACAGCATCGGGCGCTTGGCCCCGGCCATGCGTTCGGCCAGTGCGTCTAGCGCTTCAGGTGCCGGCACCGCGACCGGGATTGGCAGCGGCGCCAGGTCAGTCGGCATGGTGATGAAGGTGGACTGGATGTCGATCGGGATCTCGACGCTGACCGGGCCGGTGGGCGCGGTGAGGGCGGTCTGCACCGCCAGCTTCAGGGTGCTGAGCGCGGTCTCCACGCTGCGCACGCGGAAGGCGGCTTTCGACACGGCCTTGAGCATGGTCAGCTGGTCGCGGGCCTCGTGGATGTAGGCGAATTCCTGGTCCAGGTACTGGGTCTCGATCTGCCCGGTGATGTGCAGCAGCGGCGTGCCGGCGGTCTGCGCTTCCACCATGGCGCCTGCCGCGTTACCCGCAGCGGTACCGGTGGAGGTCAGGCACACGCCCAGGCCGCCGGTGGTGCGGGCGTAGGCGTCGGCCATGTTGGTGGCGCCGGCTTCGCCGCGGGCCATGACGAAGCGGATGTTGCCGCGCACGGCGAAGGCATCGAGGATCGGCATGTTGTGGATCGAGATGACCCCGAACGCGGCCTTCACGTCGCAGTGTTCGAGGAACGCAGTAATGGCAGCACCTACGGTGACTTGGTTGTCGTTACGCATGGCGGGACAGGCCTCCAGAAACGTCGATATGGCTGCCTGTGGTGTAAGCCGACAAGGGCGAAGCCAGGAACAGGATCGCGCGGGCTGCCTCTACGGGCAGGCCCAGGCGGCCCAGGGGAATGTGTTTGCGTTGCGCCAGTTGCGCGGTCCATTGCGACCAGTCCAGGTGGCGCTCTTCACGGGCTTCGAAGCGGCGGCGCCACTGGCCCGACTCCACCAGGCCGATGAGGATGCCGTTGACCCGGATGCTCTTCTCGGCGAACTCGGTGGCCATGGAACGCACCAGGTTTTTCAGCCCGGCGCGGGCGGCGGAGGTGGCGACCATGTGCGGCTCGGGCTGGCTGGCCAGCAGCGAATTCACGCAGACGATGGCCGCACCTGGGCAGCGTTCAAGCTGGGGCATGAAGGCGCGCACCGGGTTGATCACCGAGAAGAACTTGAGGTTCAGCTCTTCGGTCCAGGCCGCGTCGGTGGTGTCGGCGAAGGTCGACACCCGCCCTTGGCCGGCGTTGTTGATCAGCATCTGCGCCGGGCCGAAGGCGGCTTCACTGGCGGCGGCAAACGCCTGCACGCTGGCGGCGTCGAGCACGTCGCACACCTGGGCCAGCAACTGAGCATGAGGAAAGCGTGCGCGCAGGTCGGCTTCGGCGCTGCGCAGGCGGTCTTCGTTGCGGCCACAGAAAGCCACCTTGGCGCCGGCTTCCAGCAGCAGTTCGACGCAGGCCAGGCCGATGCCGGAAGAGCCACCGGTGACGATCGCGGTGCTGCCTTGAATCTGATAAAGGCTCATCTCAATCCCTCATCAGCGCAGTGACGCGGCTGCCATGGCCGGGGGTGTAGTTGAGCAGGCGCGACAGTTCGTCGGCGCTGCGGCGCACCTGGGCCAGGGTTTCCTCGAAGTTGACGTGGCCGATCTGCGTGGTCGGAATGGTCACGCCCAGCGCTGCCACCACGCAGCCACTGTGGTCACGCACGGGCGCGGCAACGGTGGAGATAGCCGATTCGAAGAAGCCCTCACCGCTGACGTAGCCACGCTGGCGGTCGGCCTGCACCAGGTTGAACAGGTCCAGCACGGTCTTGGGCGTGCACAGCGAATGCTGCTCCAGGTGTTCTTCGGGGTATAGCTCGCGCAGCTCGGCCAGGCTCAGGTCTTCCAGCAGGATGCGCCCCAGCACGGTGGCGTGGGCGGGCAGGCGGGTGCCGACATTGACCGAGCTGGAGAACACCGACGGCGGCGAGACCTTGGCCACGTAGACGATGGAGCGGCCGTCGCGCACCACCAGGTTGCTGGGGTAGTTGAGCTTGTCGCACAGGCGCGCCAGCAGCGGCTGGCCCAGCTCGGTCAGTTCCAGCGACGCCAGGTATTCAAAGCCCAGGCGCAGCACCGACATGCCCAGGCGGTATTCGTTGCCGCTGCGGTTGACGAAGCCCATGGTTTCCAACGTGGTGAGCAGGCGGAAAATGGTCGAGCGCGGCAGCTCCAGGCGGCGCGCCAATTCCGGCGCCGTGAGGGTGCGGTTCTGCCGGCTGAATTCGCACAGCAGCAACAGGCCGCGCTCCAGGCCCGGGACAATGTATTTGTCCTGGGCGTCCTTGTTCAGATCTGAGTCGTTCATTGGGCACTACCTGTCAAAGATTCCTTGAGGGCGAAGGCCAGGCGGCCTGCCACCACGGCGGGTTGTTCTATGGGGCTGGCGTGGCCGGCGTCGGCGATCAGGTTGAAGCTGGCGCCCAGGGCCTTGGCCAGGGTCAGGCAGCCTTCGGGGGCAGTGATCGCGTCGGCCTCGCCGCAGTGCACTTCGCAGGGCACTGGCAGCGGGGCGTGGCGCAGCAGGTCGTCGCCGCACAGCAGCTCGATGGCCTGGCGATAACCGTGTTGGTTCAGGCGTGACATGTTCCAGCACACCCAGGCCAGCGCCTTGGCGGTGGGGCGTGGCGAGAGCATGGCGCTGCTGCGTTGGGCAGCCATCTGCGCGATGCCCAGCGTTTCCAAAGTGGCGATGCGTTTGCTGCGGATCTGCTGGCGCTGGATTTCGCGGCCAGGGTCGCCATAGCCACGCGCCGGGCTCAGCAGCACCAGGCGGCTGACGTGCGTGGGGTGCAGGCGGGCAAACGCGGCGGCGGTGATGGCCCCCAGCGAATGGCCCACCAGCACGCAGCGTTCGATGTTCAGTGCAGCCAGGGTGTGCAGCAGGCGCTCGGCATAGGCTTCGGCGCGCGGCGCGGCAGGCGCCAGCGGCGTGGACTCGCCATAACCAGGGGCGTCCCAGGCGATAACCCGGGCGCCCTGGCCCAGTTGCAGCGCCACTTCCAGCCAGGAGCCAGCGCCCGAGCCGATGCCGTGCAGCAGCACCACGGCCGGGCCGTTGCCGGTTTCGCGCACAGCCTGTTGGCCGCCGGGTACGTTCAGCAGTCGCTGGGGGAAACGGCTGGCCAGCAGGCCTTGCAGTTCAGCGCTGGGGTCGAGGTTTTCAGTGGCGTGCAACATGGCGTCAACCGCGCTTGATCGAGGCCAGAGGGTGCTCTGGCGGATAGGTCGGGGTGATGGGCTTCTTGGCGCCGAGCATCACGCACATCAGTGCGTCCTCATCGCCGATGTTGATCTCTTCGCGGTACACGCCCGGCGGCACCGAGATCACGTCGCGGTCGGTAAGGATCGTTTCGTAGCGCTCGCCGTCCTTCTCGATCACCACCTTGAGCTTGCCGCGCAGCACGAAGAACACCTCTTCAACGTCGGTGTGCAGGTGCGACGGGCCTTCGTGGCCGGCAGGAATCACCATGGTGGAGAAGGTGAAGTTCTCCGACGGGATGGTGTTCATGTCGGTGCTCACCCCGGTGCCGCCGGTGCCGATGTAGCGCATTTGCGCGCGGCGGTACTTGGGGTCGTAGTCGGCCTGGAACTTCAGCGCGTTCCAGTCGTACTTGCGCGTCTCGTAACGGGCAATGCGGGTTTGCATCCAGGCTTCCAGGCTGGCGCCTTCAGGACGTTCCCAGCTTTTCGGGGCTTGTTGTTGTGCGGCTAGATCAGTCACGGCTGTCTCCTTCTCAGGGCATGACGAACCCGCCGTTGACCGGCAGGGTTTGTCCAGTAATGAAGCGGGCAAGGTCGGAAAGGGCGAAGATCACCGCGCCGCTGACGTCCTCGGGCAACTGCGCGCGCTGGATGGCGCGCTGCTCGGTGTACAGGCGGTGGCGTGCCTCGGGCACGTAGGCGGTGGCTTCCACCAGCACCAGGCCGGGGGCGATGGCGTTGACGGTGATGTTGTCCTTGCCCAGCTCGCGGGCCAGGCTGCGGGTCATGGCAATGACGGCGCCCTTGCTGGCGACATAGGCCAGCAGGTTGGTGGCGCCCCACAGCGGGGTGTCGGAGGCCAGGTTGATCACCGCGCCGTGGCCGCTTTGGCGCAAGGCCGGCAGGCAGGCCCGGGTCATCAGCCAGGTGCCGCGCACGTTGACCTTCATCACCGTGTCCCAGGTGTCGATGTCCAGCTCTTCGCAGGTCTTGCCGCCGGAGTTGGTCACCGACGCGTTGTTCACCAGGCCGTCCAGGCCGCCCAGTTGTTGGGTGGCGGCGGCCACGCAGGCGTCGATGGACGCCGGGTCTGCGAGGTCCACCACCAGGCCGGTGACGTCCAGGTCCATGGCCTGCAGCTCGGCGGCGGCCTGCTGCACGCGGTCGGCAAGAATGTCGGCGATCACCACCCGCGCGCCGGCGCGGGCAATGGCTTCGGCAAAGGCCAGGCCCAGGCCGCGGGCGCCACCGGTGACCAGCACGCGGCGGCTTTCAAGCAGTCGAATGGAAGGTTTCATCATTTGGTACTCAGCATGGCTTTGGGCAGGTAATGCAGCACGCGCTTCTCGGCCCATACCACCGCGCCGTAGGCCAGCACGCCGATCAGGGTGAGCATGACAATGGCGACGAACACGCCACTGGTGTTGCCCTGGCCTTCAGCGTCCACCAGCAGGAAGCCCAGGCCCTGGTTGCCGCCCACCAACTCGCCGACGGTGACGCCGATGACGGCCAACGTGGAGGCGATGCGCAGGCCGGAGAACAGCGCGGCCATGGCCGAAGGGAACTCCACCAGGCGGAAGATCTGCCAGCGGCTGGCGTTCATGGTGCGCACCAGGTTGATCATGTCCGGGTCCACGGTGCGGATCGCCGACAGCACGTTGATCATCACCGGGAAGAACACGATCAGGATGGCAATCAGGATCTTGGGGTAGATGGTGTAGCCCAGCCACATCACGAACAGCGGCGCGAAGGCCACTTTCGGCGCAATCTGCAAAGCCAGGATGTACGGCGACAGCATCGCCTCGGCCGACGGCGACAGGCCCAGGGAAACGCCGATCATCACGCCCAGCAGGGCGCCCAGGCCGAAGCCGACGATGATTTCGAAGGCGGTGATCAGGGTATGTTTCATCAGGCCGCTGGTGCCCCACATGGACACGGTTTCCTGGGCCACGCGGCTCAGCTTGGGCATGACGAATTCGGGCATGCCCAGCAGGCCCGGGCCGAATTGCCAGGCCAGCAGGAACAGGATCAGCAGCCCGGCGCTGCCGAGCATGGAGGGGTTCAGACTTCTCATCGGTTAATACCTGTGTGTGTCCCGCGGCTTACTGGGCGGCCGTCGTGGTGTCGATGAACTGGTTGGTGTAGAGGTCTTCCAGCTTGGGTTCCTTGGCGACGATGCCTTCGCTGACGTAGAACTGGCGGACCTTGTCCAGGCGCGCGGGGTCTATGCGGCCCAGCACGGTCTGGTGGGCGTAGACGTTGTCGACATAGAGTTTGAACACGCGCTCAAGCTCGGCTTCCTTGCCGGCGTAGGCGGGCACCGCCTTGGCGAAGGTGACGGCGGCAGCGTGCGGGTCCTGGATGATGTCGCGCATGCCTTCGAGGGTGGCCTGTACCACGCCGCGCACCACGTCGGGGTGGTTCTGGATGGCGTCGTCGGAGGCCAGGATGGCCTGCGCCATGCTCTCGAACACCTGGTCCTGGGGGATCAGTTTCACGTTCAGCCCGGCATCCTGGGCGTCTACCACCCAGTCCGGCACGCCGGCCATGGCTTCGGCTTTCTTGGCCGAGAACAGCTGCCACACACCGGCGGGGCCGGCGGCCTGCACGTTGACGTCGTCCTTGCCCAGGCCGGCCTTGCGCAGCGAAGCCAGCAGGGCGTAGTAGGTGGTGTCCGAGTAGGACATCACGGTCAGGGTCTTGCCCTTGAGGTCCTGGATGGAATTGATGTAGGCGTCGGCGTTGGTGGCGATCATGGTCACGCCGCCGGCGCCCAGCACGGCCACGGCCCGTACCGGGATGCCGTTGGCGCGCACTACGATCGGTGTGTCACCGATGGCGCCGCCGACCATGGCGTTGCCGGCGCCGATCTGCTTGGCCACGTCGACACCGCCTTTGGCGGCGATGAACTCGACGTTCAGGTCCTTGCTGCTGTAGTAGCCCTTTTCCTTGGCGATCACCCAGGGTGCGAACGCGGGCGAATTCGGTGGGGCCGGCAGCAGGTAGGTGACGTCCGTCTGCGCCTGGGCCAGGCCCGCAAGGCCCAGCCCGGCGGCAAGGAGGGTGGTGGTGAACAGCGACTTGAACATGCGTGCTCCTGAATCGGTGATGGCCGTGAGGCGTTGATCAATGCAGTTCGGTGTCTTCGCCGACCTTCAGCAGCTCCATCAGCCGCCCGGCCAGCGGGCCGATCTCCGGCAGCTTGCGGCGCTCCAGCGGGTTGTTGCGGAAGGGCAGGTCCACCACGATTTCCTCGACGATGGTGCCGGGGCGGGCGCTCATCACCAGCAGGCGGTCGGACATGGCGATGGCCTCCACCAGGTCGTGGGTGATGAACAGCGCGGTCTTCTTCTCCTGGTAGAGCATCTGCGCCAGGTCCTGCTGCAGGATCATCTTGGTCTGCGCATCCAGGGCCGAGAACGGCTCATCGAGGAACAGCACCTGCGGGTCGATGGCCAGGGTGCGGGCCAGCGCCGCGCGCTGGCGCATCCCACCCGACAGCTGGAAGGGGTAGTGGTCGGCGAAGCCTTGCAGGTGGCAGCGGTTGAGCAGATCTTCGGCGATGACCTTGCGCTGCTCCTTGGCCATGCCCTGGATCTCCAGGCCCAGCTCCACGTTGCGGCGGATGCTGCGCCAAGGCATCAGCAGGTCCTTCTGCAGCATGAACGCCACCTTGCGCACTGGCCCGGTCACGGCTTCGCCACCCACGAAGACTTCGCCTTCGCTGGGGCGGTACAGGCCCGAGCCCATATTGAGGATGGTGCTCTTGCCGCAGCCGGAAGGCCCGATGATCGACACCACCTCGCCACGGCGAATCTTGAAATTCACTTGGCGGATAGCGAACGGCGCTTCAGCCTTCCCCTTGGCCGGGAAGCACTTGCCGACCTGGCGAAACTCGATCTCGGTCGGCTCCAGGTCTTCCTTGGGAGCTTGCTGATTCCATTGCGGGGTAACGGCATACATCTCTTTCACAGCCATTGGGGAAGCTCTCTGGTCTGTTTTATAGGTGATACGACGTTTAGTGCATGAACAATGCCAGCAGCGTTTCCTCACTAGATTTTTGAAAAAAACCGTTATTTATTAGATGGTTAAATGCGTGTGGTTAATTTGTGAACGTTCCACAGGTAAAACACGGTTTTCTATATGGCACGGATCTGCACACCGGCTGTGCGCGCGGTGTGTAACTGCGAGAAAAGAGTGCTTTTTCCGGTAACGTCGGCGATAGCGGCGTTTTGATGGCTTGTTTCGCTAATGAAATGCCGTGGCTATGGCCTGCTCGGATCGACAATTTTTGACTTGAAAATCTTCGATCAAGCTTACGTACTGGCCCTTAGAATCTTGTCGGGGCAGGCCGCAGTGGCCTGCTCATGACCGCCAAGGACGGCTTGATAAGGACAGGTAGTGCACGCATTCCAAGACCATCCCGCGCCTTTTACCCATGGAGGCGCGACCTATGATTTTGCTCATCTGGCCTCAACGGTCCTGAAATTGAATCTGGCCGACTGCCAACACATCGTTGCGGAGTGTCGTTTCAAGAGCCACTGCTACACGCGGAAACCTGGGCATGATGAGTCGCTGGCAGGTCTCGTAACTATCCGTGATGAAAGAGGCGAGTTAAGGGTCCTATGTCCCGTCCGGTACCATCTGAGTTTTTTGCTGGTGGGATGGATTTCCAAGTGGCGAGCGCAACCATGCGTTTTCGGTAAAAATTTCCGCCATGGGGTGGAGAATTGGATCGTTGTGGAGTGCCGTGAGCACCAAAGGATCAAGGTCGCTTTCAGCGTCGATAAACATGAATTGCTCGTGCCCGGAATCATGATGTGGATCAAGACCGTGCATCCCTATGACCGAAGTCGTCCCCCTGTAGCAGGAAGGGTCAACAGCATCCCTTTTCAGGTGCTGGTCAAGACGGTGGCCTACACAGGGCAGTTGCCGCGCGTGAAAACCAGAAAATGAGGCATACAAAAAAGCCACTCCGAGGAGTGGCTTTTCGCAGAAGAAAGTTTCGGGTGCTCTTTAAACCAGTGGTGTCTGGAGCCCCCCGTAGGGGTCGGCCAATAGAATTCCTTGCATGACTGAGCAGCAAGTCCCCGGGCACATCTATCTGCACGCAATCCTACGGGTGGACGAAAAATAGTCAAGCCGAATCGCAATAGCGCCTCGCCGAAGGAGTAACTGACAGTTTCAACGGTCAAGCGCACGTTCCACGTGGAACACTCCGGTCTAAATCCCAAATCCCAGGTAAAGAAAAGCCCCCAGCCGCTGAAGCAGCTGGGGACCTAGGTCTAGCCTGCGTCAGCTCAAGCCTTGCAGCTGTCCGGTGCCCAGTCGCCCATGTCCGGGCTGCTGCACACCTTGGCCATCAGGCTCTGGCCGTTGGCGGCCACTTGCTTGCCTTCAGCCTGTTTGGCCTGGGCGTTCTGCAGGCTCTTCTCGGTGCTCACGGCCTGGGTAGGCACGTTGCTTGGAGCGGGCTTCTTCACTTTGACCTTGGTCTTGGCCTTGGTCGGTACTACCGAGGTGCTGTCGGCGGTGGCCACGGTGACCACGTCCTGGCGCTGCACGCCTACCTGTTGCAGGTCTTTCTCATAGGCCTGGGAGTAGGAGTCGACGTCCTGGGTGGCCTTGCCGTTGGCGGCCACGATCAACTGGTTGCTTTCACGCAGGCCCGAGACGATCTCGGCCAGGCGACGACGGCCTTCGGTGTCGCTGATGGTCTTGGCCTTGCGAGCCGAAATCAGGCGATCGAACTCGGCCTGGTAGCAGGTCTGCGAAGCCTTGGCGTAGGCGATGTTGCGGTCCAGGGACTGGGTGCTGCTGTCGACGTCGGTGGCGTAGGAGCCGATGCGCTGCTTGTCGTCGGTGATCTGCTGCTGCTTCTGGGTGTAGTAGCCCACTGCGCCGCCGGCCAGTGCACCGCCGGCCACGCCGATGGCGGCGTTGCGGCCCATCTTCTCCTTGTCGCCAGCCAGGGCGCCGGTCACGCCGCCCAGCAGGCCGCCCACCACCGCGCCGGTTGCTACCGACTTGGTCATGTCCGAGTTGGTGCTGCGCAGGTGTTCTACCGGCTCGTAGCAGGTGGGGTAGTACTCGACCTTGGTGGTCTGCGCCACCTTGGAGGTTGGCGCGCTGGCGCAGCCGCCCAGTACCAGGGTGAAGCTGGTGGCGATCAGCAGTGCACTGCGGCGGGCGCTGGCGGCAGTAAAGGTGTTGAGGGTCGAACGCATGATAAGTGTCTCTTCCTTTGGTTTAGCTGTTGCGGCGGGCTGCCACCATGGCTGCCCACCCTTTGTTCGCTCGCTCGTGGGCCCGGCTTACTTCTTGCCAGCCTGGGCGAGCAGTTCCTTCAAAATCACCTCGGGGTCAGCCCGCTGTTGCTTGCGGTACTGGCCCACGTGGGTGACGAACAATGTGGCGCGTGCTACCAGGCTCTTGCCCAGTACCGGCTTGCGCCCCAGTTCTTCCTTGACTCGTTGAAACTGCGCCTGGATCACCGCGTCGGTGTAACGGGTGCCCGTGGCCAGGTTGTCGATGTAGATCGCCACGGCGCCATCCAGCGCGCTGCGGCCGTTGTCGATGGCCGAGCCGAGCAGGTCGGCGCTGGCCTGGTCCTTCATGGCCAACGCCTTTTCACGCGTGGTGCGCAGGTTGGTCAGGCGGATGTTGTAGTTATTGATGGTCTCGGCCACCAGGGCCGAGGACTGGATCAGGTTGCCGGCGGCTTCCTCGCGCTGCTTGGCGATCAGCGAGACGTTGCGCTTGAGCTCTTCGTTGACCAGCCCCAGCTCAGCCTGCAGGCGAGGGTCGACGCTGGCGGCGATGATGCTGTCCAGGCGCTTGGTCGGGTCCTGGGCGTCGTCGATGGCGTCGGTCAGCGAAGCCAGCCGGCCTTCTTTTTGCCACTGCGCAAACAGCTCGCTGTAGCGCGAACGCGGCGCGGCGAGGGCGCCCAAGGCCACGCGGAAACCGGTGGTCTCGTTGCGCTGCTCGGTGCCGTCGGCGGCGAACAGCGGGTACTCGCGGCGCATGCCGGTGAACAAGGTCATCTCGCCTTCGAGGTAGTTGCCACCCTTGACCACGAAGCCGCCGTAGGTGCCCTGGCGGCGTCCGGCGCTGACCAGCTGGAAGGACTCCTGGACCATTTCGGCGGCGTTGCCGATCACATCGAACAGGCCGATGGGGTTGGGCAACTTGGTGCCAATCGGCATCAGCCGCGCGCCTTGCCCGGTGCCGCCAGCGACCTGGCTGAACACGGCATAGTCAGAAAGCGGGCCATCTTCATCGCTGCCTTCGGCGTGGCGGGGGAACAGCCGCCCCTCCAGTTCCTGGCGGCTGACCGCCTGGCCGCCACGGGCGGCATACTCCCATTCCACCTCGGTAGGCAGGCGCACGAAGCCCAGGCCGCCGTCTTCGGCGCTGGTACCGCGACCGCTCACAGGCAGCAACTCGCGGTGGTATTTCATCAGCCACGCGCTGTACACCGCGGCGAAACGTTCCGCTTCGAAGTGCGACAGGCTGACCTTGGGCAGGCGCCCGGTCATGGCAGCATCGGCCTCGCAGGCTGGGGGCGCCTCGCCGCTGGCCAGTGATTGCGCCTGTGCCATTACCTGGGCGTACTGGCGGGCAGTGACCTCGTACTTGCCGATGAAATACAGCATCGGCTTCAGCGGGTTGCCGGGGCCGTTCCTGGGCAGTAGCGGGGTGAGGGTCTTGCGCCAGTCCGCCGCCAGGTCATTGAGGGTGAACTGGCCGTTGATGTAGTCGCGGCGGTAGCCGGAAATGAACGACTGTTTGTAGCCGGCCTCGCCCTCGCTGAACGGGTAGCCGAGGTTGATCTCGCGGTCGTCCAGCGGCCCGTTGGCCAGCACGTAGACATAACGGAACACCATTTCGCCGTCGCAGGGCAGCGGCAGGCTGACGTCATCGGGCAGCGGCTTGGGGTTGTCGAACTTGTTGTCGTCGGCCATGGCCAGCGAACTGGCCGCCATCAGCGCCGCGAAGGCCCAGTGTCTAAACATCGCGAATTCCTTGTGCGGCCTGCAGGCGGGTCACGCGCCAGCCGCCGGCGGTGGCCGCGAGCAGGCTGACCAGTACAATCGCCAGCAGGGCGACGGCCAGGTGGGCTGGCAGCAAGTGGCTGGCCAGTTGATCGAAAAGGTGGTTGAGCAGGTTGGCGCCGAGGCCGTAGAGCAGCGCGGCGAGCAGGGCGGCCAGCAAGGCGCTGTACAGCGCCTGCGCCAAGACGAAACCGAGCAACGCGCCGGTGCGCAGCCCCAGCAAACGAAGGACCGACAATGCCCGGCGCTTGCGCTCCACCGCTGCCAGGGTGCCGGCGGCGATGGCGGCAAAAGCGCCGGCGCAGGCGAGCCCGGCAATCAGCCAGAACACCGTGGAGAGCCGCTGGCTCAGCGCCTGGACCTGCTCGATGGCGCTGGCTTGAGTTGCCACGACCAACCCTTGGCGGGCGAAGAACTGGCGTAGCGGTTCGACGGCAGCCAGGTCCCGGGCGTACAGGCGGAACGCCGGGTAAACCCGGGCGTTGCCCGCCGCACTACCGGGCCAGCCGAGGGCGGGCACGGCGCGGCCATCGCGGTAATCCTCGGCGGCCTCCAGCAAGGCCAGGGAAGCAAAGATGGCGTCACGCTGGAAAACGCTGATGGGCAGCACAGCTTTCACCAGCAGGGTCAGGTGGCGGACTTGCACCTGGCCTGCGTCCTGGCGGGTGATCAAGGCTTCGACCGCTTGCCCGGCATGGGCGCCGAGTTTTTGCGCGGTGGTCTGGCTCAGCAGGACATCGGTCAGGCCTGCTGGCGCCGCGATGCTACCTAGCAACGGATCGCCCGCGCCGGTAGGAATCATCTCCACCGCGAGCGTCTTGCCCTGGGGATCAAGTAGGTCCGCGGTGGCGGCGATTTGCCGGGTGCGCGGCAAAGCGAACGCCACGTCGGGGCGCGCAGCCAGCGCAGCGATGTCCGCCGCGCTGAAGCGGCCACCGGCCAGCGGGATAATTTCGCGCGTGGCCGGGTCTTGTTGCAGGCGCTCGGTGAGCCCGCCGATCAGGCCGAACTTGAGGCCGAACAACAACAGCAAGGGGGCGACCACGGCCACCAGCGCCAGCACCGCGCACAGCGACAGCCGCCACTCGTCGCGGAAGTCCTGCCAGGCCAGCGTCATCATCAGGGCGGCGCGCATCAGCCGTGCTCCAGGCGTGCGGTCACGCCGCCGTCGCTGTCGCGCACAAGCGCCAGGCGCAACATGGGCAGGCCGCAGCGTTCGGCCAATTGTTCGTCGTGGGTGGCAATCAGTCGCGTGGCGCCTTGTGCACTGGCCTGGGCCAGCAGCAGTTGCATCACCCGCTCGGCATTGAACGGGTCGAGTGCTGCCGTCGGCTCATCGGCCAGCAGCAAGCGAGGGCCATGGGCCAGGGCGCGGGCGCAGCTGACCCGCTGGCGCTGGCCCACGGACAATTGCGCCGGCTTCTTGCCCAACTGCTCGGCAATGCCCAGCTGCTCGGCCAGGCGCTCGACGCTGCCGTCCTCGGGCAGCCCCAGCAGTGCCCGCGGCAGGCTGATGTTGCCGCGCACGCTGGTGAAGCCCAGCAGGCCGCCGGTCTGCAGCACATAGCCCAGGTGGCGGCTGCGCAGGTCTGCCAGGCGGTCCTGCTGGTTGGCGCGCCACAGGCCGAGCACGTCCTGCCCGCAGAACTGAAAGCGCGCAGCCTGCTCCGGGGCCGCCACCAGGGCCAGCAGGTCGAGCAGGGTGCTCTTGCCGCAACCGCTGGGGCCCACCAGGGCGAACTGCTCACCCGCAGCCAGCTGCAGCCGCTCGATTTCCAAGCTGTAGCGCTGGGCGCCCTGGCCGCGCGTTGTACACACCTCGTGCAGGTCGAGCATAATCATGGCAGCGTCGACAGTGGCACGCGGTACAGCGCGTCACCCGGCTCGGCGTCGCCGAAGCGCACCCAGTTGGCCAGGTCGTTGTGGAAGGTTTCGTAGAGCTGGATCTTCGATTCCAGCTCGTCGATGAAGTCCTGCTGCTCGGCCACCGACAGCGACAACCACAGGTTCTGGGTCATGGTCAGGGCCTTGCTGCGGTAGGGCAGGCCTTGCAGGTATTCGCCCAGCACGCCGCCGTCGGCCAGGTTGGCGCCGCTGCGCAGTGCCGAAGGGTCGCGGCTCATGTAGGCGCTGGCGCTGGCGATCTCCTGGAAGAAGTCCTTGGGTGAAGTCTGGGTCTTGCGCGCAGCGTCGACGATCAGCTTCAACGACTGTTGCAGGTCGTTGAGCTGCAGCTTGGTCAGCAGCACGCACACCTGGAACGCCGGCAGCGCCGGGTTGGTCAGGTCGCGGTCGGCGGTCCAGGCGCTGACCAGCTGGGGGGCGCGGTTGGCGGCGCGGTGGCCAAGGAAGTCCATGTGCATGGCGTAGCCGATGGCGGCGGATTTATCGCTCAGGCTCGGTGACTTGGCCAGCAGCGGCACCGCCGGCGATTCGCTGCGCACCTGATGCACCAGTTGCGCGAACACCGAGCCGATCTCGCGGACGCGCTCGCCGAAGCGCTGCACGTCGCCACCGGGAATGGGCACGTAGAGATCGCCGATCTGCGGGTTGGCGTCGGCGGTCAGCACCCGGTACTGCTGCTCGGCGGAGGCGTGGTTGTTCTTGCCGGCGTCGGTGCGCAGGTGCAAGGCAAAAATCTTGATCTGCTTGTTCAGCGCCGCCTGGCGCACTTCGGCCTCGTTCATGTGCGTGCTGCTCAGCGGGTCGGCCTTGCGCAGCGCGCCGGCGTCGCTCACCAGCAGGATCAACCGGCCGCCGTACGGCGACCAATCCATGCCCTGCACGGCCTGCATCACCCCGGCGAAGGCGTCTTCGTTGAACGACTGGCTGGACACCGTGGTGGCTTTCACCTGCCGGGCCAGGTCCAGGAAGCGTTGCGGGTCACGGCCCTGGTCCAGGGGGATCAGGGTCTTGGCCAGATACTCCAGGCCCGGGGTCTTGCTCAGGTTGTTGCGGAAGCCCACCAGGCCGAAGCTGACGTTATCCAGCTCGCCGCGCTGGGCAATCTGGCTCTGCAGTTCGTGAACCACGGCGGTGACCTGGTCGATGTAGGGCTGCATCGACACCGAGGTGTCCACCACCAGCACCACGGCCGTGCGGAAGGCGTCGGTCTTGGCCGTGGCCGCTGGCCCGTCGTTGGTGCCCGGGTCGATGGAGGCGACGTTGAGCAGTTGTACCGGCTGGCCGTTGTCATCGAAGCTTTCCTTCGAGTCGAAGATGGGCAGCAGGTAGAACTTGTCCTGGGGGATAGCACTGGCGCCTGGCTCCAGGGCCAGCAGCAACTTGCCATCGCCCTGGCCCGCCTGGGCCTGCGTGAGGGCGCGGCGGGCGGCAGCAGGGTCGGCCAGCAGGCGTTCAACGCTGCTGGCAGCGTTGAGGAACATCACTGGCGCGCGGCCCGAACGCTCGGTGAACTTGAGCACCAGGCTCTGCTTCCAGTCGCTGACCTGGCCGGCTGCCAGCCAGCCTTCGCTGTGGCCTTCGGTGCCTGCGCCCACCCGCAGCCATTCAACGCCATCGACAGCCTTGCGCTGGTACACATAGAGCACCGAGAACGCTGGCAGCGCCTTGCCGCCCTTGGCGCCGGGCTCGGCTGCCAGGCTGGCGCCAGGCTTGCTGAGAATGCGTTGGAACAGGGTTTTCTTGCCCGCCATCAGCAGCGGTCGGTTGCCACCGTCCTGTTCGGCGGCAACGGCCGGTGGCGGGGGCGCCACCTGCGCGGCGGGCTCGGCGGCCGCCTTGGTCTTGCCGCCACCCAGCAGGGCGTAGCCACCGCCGCCGATGGCCAGCAGCACGGCCACGGCGATGGCACTCAGGGCCAGCACCGGGCGCTTGGTTTTCCCTGGCAACACGGCAGGTGGTTCGGCGGGGGCAGGGGCAGGAGCAGCCTGGGGAATGTCGATGCTCACCGGCTCCAGGCCGGCCAGCGAAGGTGCGCTAATCACCGGGCGGATGCGCGTGGCGTCGTTATCCGGCTGCCGGTCCAGTTCGTCCAGGGCGGCCAGCAGCGCATGGGCATCGGCGAAGCGCTCGGCGGGGTCCTTCGCCAGCAGGCGGCTGAGGATCGGCTGGTAACGGCCTTGGGCGATGGGCAATTCCGGCAGCGGTTGGGTCAGGTGCGCGAGCGCCGTGGACAGGGCATCGGTACCCACGTACGGCAGCTTGCCCGCCAGCATTTCATAGAGCACCACGCCCAACGCGTAGAGGTCGGCGCGGCCGTCGATCTCCTGGCCGCGCGCCTGCTCCGGGCTCATGTAGCTGGGCGTGCCCACGGCGAAACCGGCCTGGGTGAACTGGGTGCGGTCGTCCAGGGACTTGGCGATGCCGAAGTCCGAGAGCACTGCCGTGCCGTCCGCGCGGAACAGGATGTTGGCCGGTTTCACGTCGCGGTGCACCAGGCCCTGGGCGTGGGCATAGCCCAGCGCCGAGGCGATCTGGCGCAGGTACGGCAAGCCCTGCTCGGGCCCCAGGCCTTGGGCCAGGCGGTCCTTGAGAGTGCCGTTGGGCAAGTATTCCATGGCCATGTAGTACAGCTCGCCGACATTGCCGATGTCGTGGATGGTCACGGTGTTGGGGTGGGTGAGGCGTGCCAGGGTGCGGCCTTCGCGCAGGAAGCGCTCGCAGAAGGTGGCGTCGGCGGCCAGTGCCGCGGCCATGACCTTGAGCGCCACCTTGCGCTCCAGCGAACGCTGGGTCGCCAGGTACACGGTGGCCATCGCGCCTTCGCCGATTTCGCCGTGGATGTCGTAGCCAGGAATAGTGATCTGCATGGTTCGGGGTTCTTCAGCTGGCCTTGATGACGACGGCGGTGATGTTGTCGGGGGCGCCGCGGGTCAGGCCCAGGTGCACCAGGCTGCGGACCACGGCGTAGGCGTCGCTGTGGCACAGCACGTCGCGGATCTCGTGGTCTTCGGCGGTCTTGGTCAGGCCGTCGCTGCACAGCAGGTAGGTGTCGCCGGGCAGGATGTGCAGGAAGGCACTGTCCAGCTCCAGCTCATTGGCCACGCCCAGGGCGCGGGTAACGATGTTGCCGCGCGGGTGCAGGCGCGCCTCGGCTTCGCTGAGCAGGCCGCTGTCGACCAGTGCCTGCACGTAGCTGTGGTCGCGGGAAATACTGCTCAACTGGCCACCGCGCAGGCGGTACAGGCGGCTGTCGCCAGCCCACAGGCACATGCCCTGGCTACCACGCATGGCCAGGGTGACGACGGTGCTGCCCATCATGCCCACGCCACGCAGCTGCGCCTGGTCGCGCACCAGGGTGTTGACCTCGGCCAGTGCCTGGCGCAGGGCGTTGCAGTACACCGGTAGTGACGGCGAACCGGGAATGCGCCGCAGGGCGTCGATGATCAGGCTGCTGACATAGTCGCCCGCGGCGTGGCCACCCATGCCGTCGGCCACCGCCCACAGGCCACTGTCGGGCAGGTCCAGGCAGGCGTCTTCGTTCACCTGGCGCACCATGCCCACATGGCTGTAGCTGGCGCTTTGAATGTGCTGGACGGGAAGGGCGGCCATCTACAGCGCGCCTCCCTGGCTGTGCAGGAAGCGGGTGAACACCTCGCTGGCCGGCATGCCCTGGCAGCGCAGCAGGCCTGGGGCCACCCGCTGCGAACCGGTGCCCCACCACAGGCTGGCGCCCAGGCAGGCCCATTGCCCGAGCGTGGCCTGGCGCGCCTGCGGCGTGTCGGCGTGGCTGCGGCGCAGGCCGGCGAAGTCGTTGTCAGGCAGCGACGGGGTCAGTGCCAGGGGCGGCAGTGCGGCCAGCGCGGCTTCGAAATGCTGCGGTTCCGCGTGCGGTTCCAGGGTGTCGAGCAGGGCGTTTTCCACCTGTTCATGCCAGCCCTGCTCGCCGCCGACCACGGCGGCCAGGTCGGTATCGCCGGGCAGCGCCATGGCCACCGTCAGCGGGAAATAGCGGCCTACGCGGTCGACGCTGGGCATCAGCACGCCGGTCATTGCCTGTTCGCCACACACGCCGGGCGCCAGCAGGAAGCGCCACAGCGGGCTGACCAGGTACGCGTCCAGCCAGCCTTCGCCCAGCTCGGCCTGGCTGGCGCGCAGGCCAGCGGCCAGCCACGCGTCCCAGGCGCTGATGAAAGCGGGCGGCAGGGCGCGGCTGATGAAGTCACCGCGGCTGGCCAGCTTGCCGTAGAAGCCCACTGGGTTCATAGCCGCTCCGGCAGGTTGAAGCCTGCGACCAGGCGGTTGTTGAACGGGTTGAAGGCGCTGTTGGCGCGCAGTTCATAGGAGATGCTGGCGCCGTCCACGCGCAGGCGCAGGGTGAAGCGGTCGGGCGAACCGGCGCTGCTCAGGTCCGATTGCTCCAGCAGGCGGAACCACGCCCATGGCCCGTCCAGGGTCATGCCCGAACGGCCGCTGGCGGCAGGCGGCTCGATGGCCAGGCGCACCACGCCAACGCTGTTGGGGTTCGGCCATTGCAGCGCGGTGGGGCGGCTGGGGCCGTGGTCATAGCTGAGCTGCTGGCCATCCAGGTCGAGGTTGAACTGGGTGATGCTGCTGTCCATGGCCACCGGCTTGAGCTCGAAGCGCACCACGGGCTGGGTGCCGCCGGCGCGGAAGTAGGCATCACGAATCGACGCCGCGCGCTGGAAGGTCTGCAACACGCCCGGCGTGATGCCCAGGCGCTGCGCCGCGCCCGGCTGCCAGCGCCAGGTGGCTGCGGAGGTGTCGACGTAGGGTTGCAGGTACTTGCGGAAGTAGCTGTCCATGACCCCGCCGACGCCGAAGAACTGGCCGAAGTCGTCGAGCGTGGCGTCGCGGCTGCTGGCCGTCACCAGCGGGTAGCGCCCGGCCAAGGACTGGCGGTACACGTTCACCACCTCACTGGCCCAGGCGGCGTTGAGTTGGTTGCGCACGCCACCCATCATGCTGTTGGTGGTGGCGCTGACCACCGACTTGACCAGCCCCTGTACGACCGGCGGCTCACGCTCGGCAGTCAGGCTGACCCGTGCGGCCGCAGCGCTGGCCTGGTTCTTGGCCTCGCCCAGCAGCGCGTCGCCGCTGGCGCCGACCATGGCGCTGACCTGCACGTACAGGGCGTTGAGGTCGGCCAGCAGGCCATCGATGGCGGCGGGGTCGCCATTGCCCTTGCCCACCAGGGCATTGAGTTCGGCGAAGTGCGCGGTCACCAGGTCTTCCTGTGCCGCGGGCGCTTGCGGGGTCGTTGCAGGTGCCTGGCCCACCAGCGAGCCGAGCTTCTGCTTGAGCTTGTCGACGTTGTTTTCCACCGGCGTGGCCTGCGCAGCCACGGCCTTGTCCAGGTGGCCGAGGTCGGTTTCACGGGCCACGGCCTGCAGCAGCTTTTTCAGGGGCGAGGTGGGCCCCGAGATCACTCGCAGCACGTCTGCGGCCTGGGCGACGTTGGTCACCGGCACGAAGTCGATGTCAGCCAGCAGGGCGTCCCATTGGCGGATGTAGTCCTGCAGGTACAGCCGGCGCACCTCGCCGGCCAGGCCGATGGCGTCCTGCTGCTGCGCCGGGTCCAGGCCCAGCACCCATTGCTCCTCGGCCAGGGCATTGGACTGGTTCAGGCTACTGAGCAGGAAGGCCTGCTGGTAGCCCTTGGCGGTGAAGAACCCGCTCAAGGGCTCGCCCAGGGGCTTGCCGCTCTTGCGCACCAGCACCAGGGCGGCATCGCGCCCGGCCGCATCGCTCAGGCGGAAATCACTGACCCCGGCAGGCAGTGGCTGGCGCTTGACCCGGTCGTACACGCGCTGGGCTACAGGCAGCTGTTGCAGTTGGCGACGCAGGTCGTCGATCAGTCGCGCGTCCAGGCGGGCATCGGGCGGCTGGCGCTCGAACAGGGCTTGCAGGTGCTCATTGAGCGCCTGGCGCTGGTCGGCGGCCAGGTCGCGTGGTAGGTGCTGCTCCCAGTCCAGGCTGACCCAGGCCTTGATGAAGGCCGGATCGTAGTGGGCATGGTCGCCCAGCATCAGGTAGGCCTTGAGCCCCTCGTAGAGAAAGTCTGAAGTGCCACCGCTGCGCAGTTGCTCTTCAACCCGGCTCACCAGGCGCGTGGCGAACACCGCGACCAGCAGCTTGCGGTAGAGGCTGCTGGCTTCGCTTTCCAGCATGTCACCCTGGTACAGGCCAAGGCCACGCGCCCAGTTGGGTGGGTCGTCGGCCAGGTGGCGCGTGGCGTTGAGCAGTGGCAGCACCGCCAGCACCTCGCGTTGTGCCGGTGTCAGCGCCTGCACGGCCTGGCCCAGCGGGGCCACGCGGGCATCGACCTGGGCGATGTAGGCCTGGTTCGCCCGGTAGCTGGCAACCCACAGGCCGCCTACCACCAGTACCAGCGCCACGCTGGCGGCCAGCGCACCACGGGCCAGCCATTTGCGTCGTCGTTCCACGGCCGGGTTGCTGCCGACCAGGCCGCGCTCGGCAAAGGCCACGTCGGTGAACAGGCGCTGGATGAAGTAGCTGCGCCCCGTGCCGGTCTGGCGCGCCAGATGCTGGCGGTCCAGGTTCATGCTCTGGGCCATGGCGCCAATCAGGCGGTCGATGGGGCTGCCTTCCTGGGTGCCGCTGGTGAAGTACACGCCGCGCAGCAGCACGCGAGCTTCGTAGGGGTTGGGACGGAACACCGCCTGCAGGAAGTCTCGCAACGTAGCCTTGAGCGCACCGAACTGCTGGGGGAAGCCATAGATCAGGTCGCGGCGCGCGGGGTCGCGTTCTTGTTGCAGGCGCTCCACAAGGCGCTGGTTGAGGCGCAGCTCCAGGCCCTGGAACTCGCTGTCCAGCTGGCTCAATGGGCCGTCGCCGCTGCTGCCGTCGTCCAGCGCGAAAGTCATGCCCCACACCTGGGCGCGCTCTTCCTTGCTCAGGTTGTCGAAGAACTCCATGAAGCCCGGCACCAGGTCGAGCTTGGTCAGGGTCAGGTAGATGGGCAGGCGCACGCCCAGCTGGCTGTACAGCTCCTGGATACGCGTGCGAATGGCCGCGGCGTGGGCGGCGCGCTCGGCCTCGCTGGCCAGCAGCAGGTCGGACAGGCTGATGGCAATGAAGGCGCCATCCACCGGCCGCCGTGGCCGCTGGGTCTTGAGCAGGTCAAGGAAGCCCAGCCAGGCGGCCTTGTCGACCGCGGCGTGGCTGTCCTGGGTGGTATAGCGGCCAGCGGTGTCCAGCAGCACGGCCTGGTCGGTGAACCACCAGTCGCAGTTACGCGTGCCACCCACACCCTGCACGGCGCCGGCGCCCAGGTGCGCGGCCAGGGGGAAATTCAGCCCGGAGTTGAGCAGGGCGGTAGTCTTGCCCGAGCCGGGCGGGCCGATGATCACGTACCAGGGTAGCTCGTACAGGCTGCGCTTCTCGTCGCCGCCCAGGCGAGCTTTCTTCAGCAGCGCGAGGGCTTCGGCCATGCGCGCCTTCAGCGTCGCCAGTTCTTCGGCGGTGGCCACGCTGGCCGGGTCTGGCGCGGTGTCGGCGGCCAGGCTGGCAAGCACCTTGGCGGCCTGGCGCCGGGCCTGCACCAGGCGCCAGGTACGGTACGCCAGCCACGCGGCGAACAGTAGGATGATCAGCGCCCAGCGCCGGCCTTCAGGCACCAGCCACTCCAGCAGCGGGCCGACGAACCAGATCACCAGGCTCAAGGCCAGCAGGCCCAGCACCGGGATGACCCAGCGCACTACAAACGCAAGCACGGCCTTCACTCGACCCCCTCCGCAAACACAGTGATTTCTACCCGGCGGTTACGCGCGCGGCCCTCGGCGGTGGCGTTGGAGGCCAGCGGCTCGGTGTCGCTGCGGCCTTCGGCGCTGAAGCGTTCGGCCTGGCCGGTGCGTGCGGCCAGCAGTTGGCGGACTTCTTCGGCACGGGCCTGGGACAGCTTCCAGTTGGACGGGAAGCGCAGGGTAGCGATGGGCCGGTTGTCGCTGTGGCCGGTGACCAGCACGCGGCCCTTGACCTTGCCGATGGCCTCGGCGATGCGCAGCATCAGCGGCTGGAAATCGTCCTTGATGCTGGCGCTGGCCGACGGGAACAGTTCGTCGCCGCGAATGGTGATGATGGAGCGGTCCACCGCATCCTCCACGGCCACCCGGCCGGCGCGCACGTCGTCGGCCAGGAAGCCGGCCAGGCGTGGCCGCTCCACCACCTTGGGCTGCTGGGCCGGGCGGTCGATGGCCTGCACCGGGATTTCGCCCAAGGCGTGGATATGCTTGAACACTGGCTCCGCGTCGGCGGCCAGCATCAGGCGCAGGCCTAGCAGCAACAACAGCAGCACGGCCACGGCAATGGCCAGGCCCACCCACGGCGGCAGGAACTGCGCCAGGCGGTCGCGGCTGGCCGGGGCGCCGCGCCAGTGCGGTGACAGCTCGCGCTCGTGCTCGCCACGGGCACTGCGGATGGCGGCGCTGGTGCGCTCGCGCAGGGCGTCGAGCTGGCTGCGACCGTCATGCATTACCCGGTAGCGGCCTTCGAAACCCAGGCACAGGCACAGGTACAGCAGCTCCAGCAGCGGCAGGCGCTCGCGCGGGCTTTGCAGGCAGTGGTCCAGCAGCTGGAACACCTTCTCGCCGCCCCAGGCTTCGTTGTGCACGGTGATCAGCAGGCTCTGCTTGCCCCAGTCACTGGCGCTGCCCCATGGCGTGCTCAGCACCGCTTCGTCCAGCGCCGTGCACAGCACGTAGCGGGCCAGCAACACGTCGTTGCGCGGCACGCCGGCCGCTTGCGCGCGCTCTTCGAATTGGCGCAGGCAGGTCAGCAGCTGCGCGCGCAGGCTGGCGGGCGCCGGGTGGGCGATGGTGTTGCGCAGGCGCGTCAGCAGCGTCAGCAGCGGGCCGGCGGCCTGCTCCAAGGGGTTGAGCCCCTGGGCTTGGGCGTCGAGTATCGGCGCGCTGGGCACTTGCAGCTCCGGCGGTTCCTGGCCGCCTGCGGGCGCGCCGCGGCCACCGGGGCGCGGCATGATCATGGTGCGGTCGTCGTGCATGGCCGGTTAACCTCGAATCGCCCAGAAGGCCAGGTCCAGGCCAGGGAACTGCCCGGCAATATGGAACGCGAAGCCGCCTGACTGGCGCAGTTGCTGCCAGTGGTCGCTGCCACGATCCAGTTCGTAGTAAGTGGAACCGGCGTGGTAGGGCAGCTGGCGTGGCGCCACCGGCAACGGCAACAGGCCGATGCCTGGTAGTTGCAGGTTGACCAGGTCGCGGATGTGCTCCACCGAACCCACCTTGCTCTGTTGTGCGAAACGCCCACGCAGGGTCTCGCCGGGCACGTCGGCGCGCACCACCAGGATGAAGCTGGCGTTGTCGATCAGGGTGCGGTCGGCCAGCATGGCCACGTGCACGCCGTAGGCTTTCTCGACGATCGGGATAGGCGTGGCCTTGCTGTCCATCAGCATCGACAGCGCCGCGCGCAGCGCCTGCATCACCGGCTCGAAGCTCAAGGCCAGGTTGTCGTGCTGGTACAGCGCGAATTCCTGCGGGCGCCGGGCCTCACTGGCGAAGGTGGCGAACTCACCGGCCAGGCTCACCAGTTCACTGAACAGGCGCTCGGGGTGCAGCGGGCTCAGGCGCGCCAGGTGGGCAATCAATGGCTGGGCGCGGTTCACCAGTTGCAGCAGCATGAAGTCGGCGATTTCCGAAGCGCCGCCGGCGTTGCTGGCCACCACGCGGCCGGCCAGGGCTTCGGCGCGCTGGTGCAGCAGGCCCAGCAACTCGCGGGTGAAGCCGCCCAGCACCTTGCTGGCGGCCACGTCCAGCACCGGCGGTATGTAGCGCTCGTCCAGCACCAGCGCGCGGTCGGCGCGCTTTTCCACCACGCGCACCACGCCGATGGCGGCATGGTCATCGAGGCCGTCCTGGGCGGTCAGCAGGCGCAGGGCACGAATGCCCACGGCCACCGGGGCGCGGTTCTCGAACGGCGAGTTGTCGTCACGCACCTCGCGCACCTGGCTCTGGTACCGGGCCGCCACGCTGCTCTCGCCTTCGTCGACAGTGTCGCGCACGCCGGCGCGCTTGAGTGGCAGGGCCAGGTACACGAGGCCGTCGCGCAGTTGCTCGTCGATGTCCAGCGGCGCCGGGGCCGGGTCATCGGCGGGTATGTTGAACGGGGTGCCGTCGGGCAGCAGGCCGCGGGCACTGAGGATTGCCAGCTTGCCCTGGCCCAGCAACGCCTGGTCCACCAGCAGTTCGGAAAAGCCCCAGCTGCCTGGCACGAAGGGCCGGCTGCGGGCGTCGATCAGGGTTTCCAGGTAGCGGTCGTGCTGCTGGAAATGCTGCGGGCGCAGGAACATCCCCTCCGACCACACCACTCGATTGTTCCAGGACATGGGTACTCCTTCGGATTAAGGGACGACGGCGGCGCTGCGCACCGCGTTGACGTCGAGGCTGATCTGCAACTCGCCGCCGGCGCCGGGCGCCACGGCGATCACCTCGCGCCATTGCGCCTGGTCGAGCGCGCGGTAGCCCACCACCAGGCCGAGCTGGCGGGTTGCAGGGTTGAGCTGGCGGGTCACCTTGCGGTATTCACCGGGCTGCACCAGCACCTCGTCCTGGTCCAGCAGGTCGCCACCCAGGGTGGCCTGGGCGCGGTCGGCGAGCGCGAAGTAGTCGGCACGGCTGAACACCGCGGCGTTTTTCAGCTCGTACAGGCGCACGCGGACCGGCGCGGGCGCGCCGTCAGCACCAGGGTTGAGCCCGGCGATGGCCTGCAGGTGCAGTACCAGGGGCGCGGCGGCCTTGTCCGCGATAGCGGGGGCGGGGGCCGGGTCCCTGGCACAGGCCGCCAGCAGCAAGGTCGCCGCGGCAGCCAGTAAAGCGCTGATCCTCATCCTGTGTCCTCAATGACAACGTCGTATCCGTGTGATCCTGGTGTTGCTCAGCGCCGACGCGAGCGGCTGCTGTGTTCCTCGTAGGCGCGGCAGAATTCGCGACCGAACAGGTCTTGAAAATCGTCCTCGGCCTCGCCGGCAATCTGCTGGTAAAGCTCGGTGAATTGCTGCCAGTAGCGCGCCTGCCGCGAGCCCGCCAGCAGCCCCGCCAGGCCGCCGGGATTTTCCAGGCGGGCCTCCAGCGCGGCAGGTTCGAAGCGTTTGAGCAGCTGGCTGATAGCCGCCTGCACGCCGGCCATCACCGCCAGCTGGTGGGCGCGCAGGTCGTCGAAGCTGTCGGCGATAGCCTGGTCCGGCGCCATGAACGCCTGGTTGCCGTGGCGCAGCAGCAACAGCAGCGCCTCGTCGGCGTTGGGGGCGAACTTGAGCGGGTTGTTTTCCAACGGCTGGATCAGTGTCTGCTGCATGCGGAATTCGCCCTTGAGGCTGGCCCGGGCGCGCAGCACATCGATCAGGCCTTCCACCATCAGGCGGTAGCTACGGCCCAGGCTTTCCATCTGCGCTGCGGCTTGCTGGGGGTCTATGCGCAGGTGGGCCAGGCCGGCGCCCTGCAGGAAGGCTTGCAGCAGGTCAGAAGCGGTGGCCGGCGCAACGTCGTTGTTCGGTACGGGGGCTACAGCTTCAGGCTGTGGCGCGGGTGCAGGCGCCGTGCCCAGCAGGTCCCAGTCCTCGGGAATCAGCGCCGCCGGTTGTGCAGGCGCTGGTGGCGTGGGGGCCGGGGGGCGGAAGTCATGCTGCTGGGCCGGCACATGGTCCGGTTGCGTGGCCGCTGCCACCGGTGCCGGTGCAAGAAAATCGAACAGGTCGGGCAGGGTGTCGCTGGCTGCCGCATGCTCGAATTGCGGCGGCACCCGCACGGCTGCCGCAGGCTGCGGCTGGGCGCCCAGCAGGGCCTCAAAGCTCAGTGGCTCGGCACTTCCACTGTTCCGTGGAAGTTCATGGGTGATAGTTGCCAGTATTTCATAGTCACCAATACGGATAACTTCGCCATCACTCAGGCGTTCACTGCTTCCTCTACGCAAACGGATGGATGAGGTTGCAAGTTCCACTCCGTTTGTACTGTTATCAGTGATGAAGTAATGGCCCTCTCTATATTGCACGCAGCAGTGGCTAGATGATATCAGTCGCTCGGGGTCCGGTAATATCCAGTCATTATCTACTGCGCGGCCAATCTTCAAGACGCCACTGTCCAGCATCACTTCCGAACATTGTCCGGGCGTGATCTTGTGATAACTGGTAATAGTTAACCGTAGTGGCATTATGGCTCCATGCTGCCGTGCGCGCTGCATCCGTGCGTTGGGAAAACGCGCATTTTTCGGCGAAAAAATCGCTTTCTTGCGCGAAAAATCCGCATTTTGTGTCAGTTTTGATTCTTCTCGGCCCTGCCAAACTGCATGACGGCTAGTAGCGAGGCGCCATAGCTTACCTTGACAACGCCTATTAACTACACCAAAAATGTCGGACTTTCTACAATGTGGTAGTGGCTCGGTGATATCGCCGAGTTCATATTGGTGCAGAACAGTTCGATTTCGATACTGGAACTTCCGTGCCATTAACCCGCACACCAGCGGGCGATAAGGAGATCAAACTTGGTGGATGTCGCGCGCCTGCTCACCCCTGTTTCCGAGGAATTCCCCTGTGGGGAAGACCTGGAGTACGACCCGCAATTCCTGCAATTGGAACGGGCCGCACTTGGGCAACCCGAGCGCATCATGGGCGACGCCGTACTTGCCGCCGAGCCGCCTCAATGGCGTGAACTGAGCCAACAAAGCGAACAACTTCTGCAGCGCAGCAAAGACCTGCGCATCTGCCATTTCCTGCTCCAGGGCGCGCTTGCCGTGGAAGGGCTGCGCGGCCTGGCCGACGTGCTCGAACTGGTGCAGCGGCTGCTGGCGGACCACTGGCTGCAACTGCACCCGCTGCTGGACGCCGACGACGACAATGACCCCACCCTGCGCCTGAATGCGCTGATGGGGCTGGCCAGCGACACCACCCTGAACCTGCTGCGCGATACCCCCCTGGTGCGCTCCCGCGCGTTCGGCAGCATCAGCCTGCGCGCCGCCGCCAATGCCAGCGGCCTCCAGCATTTCCAGGGCGAGAGCCTGGGCGCCGACCAGTTGCGCGGCGCCTTGCAGGACAGTGATGGCGAACAACTGCAGGCCACCCGCCAGGCGCTGGATGATGCGCGCCAGGCCCTGGCTGGCATCGAGCAGCAGGTAGCGGACCAGTTGGGCGTGGCCCAGGGTGTCGACCTGGGCGCCCTCGATCGGCCGCTGAAACTGGCGCAACAGATTCTGGGTGGCACGCCGCAGCAGGCGCCAGACGCCGCTGAAGCGGACGGCCCGGCCACCAGCGCCCAGGTGCACCACCTGCCAGCGGCGCCTCGCGCCAATGCCGACATCACCACCCGCGACGACGTGCTGCAAAGCCTGCAGCGCATCCTCGACTACTACGCTCGCCATGAGCCTTCCAGCCCGGTGCCAGTGCTGTTGAACCGTGCGCGGCAGCTGGTCAGCGCGGACTTCGCGGCCATCGTGCGCAACCTGATTCCCGACGGCATGTCCCAGTTCGAAAATTTGCGCGGTCCCGACGCCGAGTAGCGTCGTCGACCTCGTCGTATCGTCAGTGGCCGGCTGCCTTGGCAGGCCATGACCTCAACACATCGCCCAGGCGACCAGGAGGAGCAACGTGGCCACTACCAGTTCCCAGAAGTTCATTGCGCGCAACCGCGCCCCGCGCGTGCAGATCGAATACGACGTCGAGCTGTACGGCGCCGAGAAGAAGGTCCAGCTGCCGTTCGTGATGGGCGTGATGGCCGACCTCGCCGGCAAGCCCGAGGAACCCCTGGCGCCGGTCGCCGAGCGCAAGTTCCTGGAAATCGACGTCGACAATTTCGACTCGCGCCTCAAGGCCATGAAGCCGCGCGTGGCGTTTCACGTGCCCAACGAGCTGACCGGCGAGGGCAACCTGAGCCTGGACATCACCTTCGAAAGCATGGACGACTTCAGCCCCGCCGCCGTGGCGCGCAAGGTCGATGCCCTGAACCAGCTGCTGGAGGCCCGCACCCAACTGGCCAACCTGCTGACCTACATGGACGGCAAGACCGGCGCCGAAGACGTGATCATGAAGGCCATCCAGGACCCGGCGCTGCTGCAGGCCCTGGCCAGCGCGCCGAAGCCCAGCGACTCCGAGCCCACCACCTGATCAGGAAGATCCCCATGTCCGAGTTGATGAAAGACAGTCAGCCGCAGCCGGCGGTGACCGAGCAGGCCAGCGAGTTCGCCAACCTGCTGCTGCAGGAATTCAAACCCAAGACCGAGCGCGCCCGCGAGGCGGTCGAGACCGCCGTGCGCACCCTGGCCGAACAGGCCCTGGCGCAGACCAACCTGGTGTCCAACGACGCCATCAAGTCGATCGAATCGATCATCGCGGCCATCGACGCCAAGCTCACCGCCCAGGTCAACCAGGTCATTCACCACCCCGAATTCCAGAAGCTGGAAAGCGCTTGGCGCGGCCTGCACTACCTGGTCAACAACACCGAATCCGACGAGCAACTGAAGATCCGCGTGCTCAATATCGCCAAGCCGGAGCTGCACAAGACCCTGAAGAAATTCAAGGGCACGGCCTGGGACCAGAGCCCGATCTTCAAGAAAATGTACGAGGAAGAGTACGGGCAGTTCGGCGGCGAGCCTTACGGCTGCCTGGTAGGCGACTACTACTTCGACCAGTCGCCGCCCGACGTGGAGCTGCTGGGCGAGCTGTCCAAGGTGTGCGCGGCCATGCACGCGCCGTTCATTGCCGCCGCGTCGCCGACGGTGATGGGCATGGGTTCGTGGCAGGAGCTGTCCAACCCGCGTGACCTGACCAAGATCTTCACCACGCCCGAGTACGCTGGCTGGCGCTCGCTGCGCGAGTCGGAAGATTCGCGCTACATCGGCCTGACCATGCCGCGCTTCCTGGCGCGCCTGCCGTACGGCGCCAAGACCGACCCGGTGGAAGCCTTCGCCTTCGAGGAGAACACCGACGGCGCCGACAGCAGCAAGTACACCTGGGCCAACGCCGCCTACGCCATGGCCGTGAACATCAACCGCTCGTTCAAGCACTACGGCTGGTGCTCGCGTATCCGCGGCGTGGAGTCGGGCGGTGAAGTGCAGAACCTGCCGGCACACACGTTCCCCACCGACGATGGTGGCGTGGACATGAAGTGCCCGACCGAGATCGCCATCTCCGACCGCCGCGAGGCCGAGCTGGCGAAGAACGGCTTCATGCCGCTGCTGCACAAGAAGAACACTGACTTCGCCGCATTCATCGGCGCCCAGTCGCTGCAGAAACCGGCCGAATACGACGACCCGGACGCCACCGCCAACGCCAACCTGGCCGCGCGCCTGCCGTACCTGTTCGCCACCTGCCGTTTCGCCCATTACCTGAAGTGCATCGTGCGCGACAAGATCGGCTCGTTCAAGGAAAAGGACGACATGCAGCGCTGGCTGCAGGACTGGATCCTGAATTACGTCGACGGCGACCCGGCGCACTCCACCGAGACCACCAAGGCCCAGCACCCGCTGGCCGCCGCCGAGGTGGTGGTGGAAGAAGTGGAAGGCAACCCGGGTTACTACAACTCGAAATTCTTCCTGCGCCCGCACTACCAGCTCGAAGGCCTGACCGTCTCCCTGCGCCTGGTTTCCAAGCTGCCATCGGCCAAGGGCGCCTGACCCCGATACACAGCGATGCGGCGCCGCGGGCGCCGCGTCATCGCCACTAACGCATTCCAGGAGGAATCATGGCAGTAGACATGTTCATCAAGATCGGTGACATCAAGGGCGAGTCCCAGGACTCGGCGCACAAGGACGAAATCGACGTCCAGGGCTGGAGCTGGGGCATGTCCCAGAGCGGCAGCATGCACCTGGGCAGCGGCGGCGGTGCCGGCAAGGTCAACGTCCAGGACCTGTCCATCACCAAGTTCATCGACAAGTCCAGCCCGAACCTGATGATGGCCTGCTCCAGCGGCAAGCACTACCCCGAAGCCAAGCTGGTCATTCGCAAGGCCGGCGGCGAGAGCCAGGTCGAGTACATGATCATCACCCTCAAGGAAGTGCTGATCTCGTCGCTGAGCACCGGCGGCACCAGCCATGATGACCGCCTGACCGAGAACGTCACCCTCAACTTCGCCCAGGTGCTGGTCGACTACCAGCCGCAGAAAGCCGACGGCACCAAGGACGGCGGCCCGGTCAAGTACGGCTGGAACATCCGCCAGAACGTCAAGCTCTGACCGCCCCCCGGCAGTGGCGCCTGCGCGCCGCTGCCCTTGTCTGCCCTTGCCCCTTCGGTGCCTGAACCATGGCCACGCCTTCCAATGTCCTCAACCCTCGCGAGCGCCTGCAGCCGTCGCTGCTTGACCGCCTGAGCGATGACCGGCCTGGCGTGCTCGAGGAGCCGGCCGAGCAGCGCGCGCTGTCGCTCAACCAGCTCAAGGAGTCGGTGTTGCGCGACCTCACCTGGCTGCTCAACAGCACTTGCCTGCTGGACGCCGACGCCACGCGCGACACTCCGGCGGGCTCGTCGGTGCTCAACTACGGGCTGCCGGCGCTGGCGGGCAACAGCGTCTCCAACGTCGACATCCAGGCGCTGGAGCAGGTGATCCGGCAGACCATCATCACCTTCGAGCCGCGCATCCTCGCCGCCAGTGTGCGGGTCAAGGCCTGCCTGGCGCCAAGCGAGATGGACCACAATGCGCTGAGCTTCGCCATCGAAGGCGACCTGTGGGCGCAGCCGGTGCCGTTGCGCCTGCTGCTGCAGACCGACCTGGACCTGGAATCGGGCCATGTGCGTGTGGTGCAGGCCGAACGGAGGCGCCCATGAACCCGCGCCTGCTGGAGTTCTACAACCAGGAACTGCAACACATCCGCGACGGCGCCGCCGAGTTCGCCCAGCAGTACCCGAAGATCGCCGGGCGCCTGTCACTGAGCGGCGTCGAGTGCGCCGATCCCTACGTGGAACGCCTGCTGGAGGGCTTTGCCTACCTGACCGCGCGGGTGCAGCTCAAGCTGGACGCCGAATACCCGACCTTCACCCACAACCTGCTGGAGATCGCGTACCCGCACTACCTGGCGCCCACGCCGTCGATGACCGTGGTGCAGTTCAACCCGGACCCCGAGGAGGGCGCCCTGGGCGCCGGCTTCACCCTCAAGCGCGGCACCGCCCTGCGGGCCACCCTGGGGCGCGACAGCCAGACCTGCTGTGAATACCGCACCGCCCATGACGTCACCTTGTGGCCCCTGGCGTTGGCCCAGGCGGAATACTTCGGCAACCCCCAGGCCGTGCTGGGGCGCCTGGCCGCCAGCGAGCCCAAGGCCCGTGCCGGCCTGCGCCTGACCCTGCGCACCAGCGCCGGGCAGCCGTTCAGCGAATTGGCCCTGGACGCGCTGCCGCTGTACCTGCACGGTGCCGGTGAACAGCCGTCGCGGCTGCTTGAGCAGCTGCTGGGCAACGCCTGCGCGGTGTTCGTGCGAGAGCCGGGGACCGAAAGGGTCGCGCGCCTGGCGGCGGATGCGCTGCGCCCCCGTGGTTTCGATGACGCTGACGCAGCCTTGCCCGTGGTGCCCAGGGCGTTCCAGGGTTACCGCCTGCTGCAGGAATATTTCGCCCTGCCGCAGCGCTTCCTGTTCGTCGAGTTCAGCGGCCTGCAGGGCGCCGTGCGCCAGTGCCAGGGCCAGGCGCTGGAACTGATCGTGCTGTTCAACAGCCACGACAAGGCCTTGGAAGGGCAGGTGGACGCCAGCCATTTCAAGCCGTTCTGCGCGCCGGCGATCAACCTGTTCCCACGGCGCCTGGACCGTATTCACCTGTCCGACCGGGTCAACGAGCACCACGTGATCGCCGACCGCACCCGGCCGATGGACTTCGAAGTGCATTCGCTGACCGAACTCAGTGGCCACGGCACCGGGCCGGACCAGCCGTTCCTGCCGTTCTACGCCGTGCGCGACCCGTCGCGCTACGGCCGCGACCAGGCCTATTACGTGGTGCGCCGCGAGCCGCGAGTGCTGTCCAGCAACCAGCGGCGGCTGGGCCCGCGTTCCAACTACGTGGGCAGCGAGACCTTTGTCAGCCTGGTGGACGCCAACCAGGCGCCCCACCGCCATGACCTGCGCCAGCTGGGCGTGGGCGCGCTGTGCACCAACCGCGACCTGCCGCTGTTCATGACCCTGGGCAGCGGCAGCACCGATTTCACCCTGTCCGACAGCGCCCCGGTGCTTTCGGTGCGCTGCCTGGCCGGGCCCAGCCGCCCGCGCGCCAGCCACGCCCACGACGGCAAGGCCTGGCGCCTGATCAGCCAGCTGTCGCTCAACTACCTGTCGCTGACCGAACAGGGGCAGGGCGCGGCGGCCTTGCGCGAACTGTTGCGCCTCTACGGCGACGACCATGACCCGGCCCTGCAATTGCAGATCGAGGGCCTGCGCGACGTCAGCGCCAGCCCCTGCACCCGGCGCCTGCCCATGCCGGGCCCGATCGTGTTCGGGCGCGGCCTGGAGATCACCCTGACGTTCGATGAAAACGCCTTCCGGGGCGCTGGCGTGTTCCTGCTGGGCGCGGTGTTCCAGCGTTTCCTGGCGCGCTATGTGTCGATCAACAGCTTCACCGAGACCGTCATCAAGACCACCGAACGCGGCGAGATCATGCGATGGAAAGCCCAGCCCGGCTGCCGGCCGACCCTGTGAGCAGCCAACCGGCCATGCAGGCGGCGCCTTGGGAGTTCGACTTCTTCCAGGCGCTGCGCCGCCTGCAATGCGAAGCGCCGCAGCTGCCACGCCTGGGCCATTCGCGGCGGCTGAGCGAGGACGCCCTGCGCCTGGGCCAGCGCGCCGACTGCACCTTCGCACCTTCGACCCTGGCCGCGCTGACACCGGCCGAGGAGGGCAGGGCCGCGCGCCTGGAGCAGTTTTTCTTCGGCCTGGGCGGCCCCAACGGGCCCATGCCGCTGCCGATGACCGAATACGTGCGCGACCGCGAGCGCAACCAGGGCGACAGCACCACCAAGCATTTCCTCGACATGTTCCACCACCGCTTGTTGAGCCTGTTCTACCGCGCCTGGGCCGAAGCCCGGCCCACGGTCAGCCACGACCGACCCGACGATGACTACTGGTCGGCGCGCCTGGCCGCCCTGTGCGGCCGTGGCATGGACAGCCTGCTGGGCCAGGGCCCGATCAGCGACAGCGCCACCTTCCACTACAGCGGCCACCTGGCCGCGCAGACCCGGTACCCGGACGGCCTGCGCGCGATCCTCGGCGAATATTTCGGCGTGCCGGTGGCCGTCGAGGAGTACGTGGGCCAATGGCTGCAGCTGCCCGACCGCAACCGCCTGGGTGTGGAACATTGCCGCCTGGGCGAAGACCTGTGCCTGGGCAGCCACGCTTGGGATCGCCAGCATAAATTCCGCCTGCGCCTGGGGCCCTTGTCGCTGGAGCGCTACATGGCCCTGCTGCCGGGCGGCGCGCTTTTCGTCGAGCTGGCCGCCTGGGTGCGCGAATACCAGGGCGACGAGCTGGACTGGGACTTGAACCTGGTGCTGGAGCAGGCTCAGGTACCCCCGGTCACCCTGGGTGGCGATAGCCGCCTGGGCTTCAACACCTGGCTTGGCAGCCCCGGCGCGGATGCCGCCGACCTGCTGCTGTCACGGCATTACGCCGACCCTCACATTGCAAAGGACTTGACCCATGGGTGAAATCAGCCGCGCCGCGCTGTTCGGCAAGCTCAACAGCGTGGCCTACAAGGCCATCGAAGCTGCCACGGTATTCTGCAAGTTGCGCGGCAACCCCTATGTGGAGCTGGCGCACTGGTTCCATCAGTTGCTGCAACTGCAGGACAGCGACCTGCACCGCATCATCCGCCAGTTCAACCTCGACCCGGCGCGGGTCGCCAAGGGCCTGACCGAGGCGCTGGACCGGCTGCCGCGTGGCTCCACCTCGATCACCGACCTGTCCTCGCAAGTGGAGGAGAGCGTGGAACGCGGCTGGGTCTACGGCAGCCTGATGTTCGGCGCAAGCCAGGTGCGCAGCGGCTACCTGCTGATCGGCATCCTCAAGACCCCCAGCCTGCGCCATGCGCTGCTGAATCTGAGCCCCGAGTTCGACAAGCTGAAGGCAGAGGCACTGACCGAGCGCTTCGACGAATACGTGGGCGACTCGCCGGAAAACGCCTTGGCCGCCACCGATGGCTTTGACGCCGGCGCAGTGCCGGGCGAGGCCAGCGGTGCGCTCGCGCCCAGCGCCCTGGGCAAGCAGGAGGCGCTCAAGCGCTTCACCGTCGACCTTACCGAGCAGGCCCGCAGCGGCAAGCTGGACCCTATCGTCGGCCGCGACGACGAGATCCGCCAGCTGGTGGACATCCTCATGCGCCGCCGCCAGAACAACCCGATCCTCACCGGCGAAGCCGGGGTGGGCAAGACCGCAGTGGTGGAAGGCTTCGCCCTGCGCATCGTCGCCGGCGACGTGCCGCCGGCGCTCAAGGACGTGGAGCTGCGCAGCCTCGACGTCGGCCTGCTGCAGGCCGGCGCCAGCATGAAAGGCGAGTTCGAGCAGCGCCTGCGCCAGGTCATCGAGGACGTGCAGGCGTCGCCCAAGCCGATCATCCTGTTCATCGACGAAGCCCACACCCTGGTAGGCGCCGGTGGCGCGGCCGGTACCGGCGATGCGGCCAACCTGCTCAAGCCGGCCCTGGCCCGTGGCACCCTGCGCACCGTGGCCGCCACTACCTGGGCGGAGTACAAGAAGCACATCGAGAAAGACCCGGCCCTGACCCGTCGTTTCCAGGTGGTGCAGGTGCCCGAGCCGTCGGAAGGCAAGGCGCTGCTGATGATGCGCGGGGTGGCCTCGACCATGGAGCGCCACCATCAGGTGCAGGTGCTCGACGAGGCGCTGGAAGCGGCGGTCAAGCTGTCCCACCGCTACATTCCGGCGCGCCAGTTGCCGGACAAGTCCGTGAGCCTGCTGGACACTGCCTGCGCCCGCGTGGCCATCAGCCTCCACGCGGTGCCGGCCGAGGTCGATGACAGCCGCCGGCGCATCGAGGCGCTGGAAACCGAGCTGGGCATCATCGCCCGCGAGCATGCCATCGGCGTTGATGTGTCGAGCCGCCAGGGCGGCGTCGAGGACGCGCTGGGCACCGAGCGTGCGCGGCTGGCCGAGCTGGAAGGACGTTGGAGCGACGAAAAGGCGCTGGTCGAAGAGTTGCTGATGCTGCGCGCCAGCCTGCGCGAAAGCGTGGGCAGCGTGGACGCGGAGGAAGGCGGCGCCCAGGACCACGCCCAGCGCGCGCAGCTGCGCGACGTGCAGAAGCGCCTGGCCGACTTGCAAGGTGAGGCGCCGCTGATCCTGCCCACCGTCGACTACCAGGCCGTGGCTGCGGTGGTCGCCGACTGGACCGGCATTCCGGTGGGGCGCATGGCGCGCAACGAAATCGAGACCGTGCTCAAGCTCGACCAGCTCATGGCCAAGCGCATCATTGGCCAGGACCACGCCCTGAAGATGATCGCCAAGCGCATCCAGACCTCCCGCGCCGGCCTCGACAACCCCAGCAAGCCCATCGGCGTGTTCATGCTGGCTGGCACCTCGGGCGTGGGCAAGACCGAGACCGCCCTGGCCCTGGCCGAGGCACTGTATGGCGGCGAGCAGAACATCATCACCATCAACATGAGCGAATTCCAGGAAGCCCACACCGTGTCCACCCTCAAGGGCGCGCCGCCCGGCTACGTGGGCTACGGCGAAGGCGGCGTGCTGACCGAGGCGGTGCGGCGCAAGCCCTACAGCGTGGTACTGCTGGACGAGGTGGAAAAAGCCCACCCCGACGTGCACGAAATCTTCTTCCAGGTGTTCGACAAGGGCGTGATGGAGGACGGCGAAGGCCGGCTCATCGACTTCAAGAACACCCTGATCCTGCTGACCACCAACGCCGGCACCGAGATGATCGCCGGGTTGTGCCAGGGTGGCGGCACCGCGCCCGATCCAGAAGCGATCGCCAAGGCGCTGCGCCAGCCGTTGCTGGACATCTTCCCGCCGGCGCTGCTGGGACGGTTGGTGACCATTCCGTACTACCCGCTCAACGACGACATGCTCAAGGCCATCACCCGCCTGCAGCTGGAGCGTATCAAGCGGCGAGTCGAGGGTAGCCACAAGGTGGCCTTCGACTACGACGACGCCGTGGTGGCGCTGATCGTCTCGCGCTGCACCGAGCACGAGAGCGGCGGGCGCATGATCGACGCCATCCTCACCAACAGCCTGCTGCCGGACATGAGCCGCGAGTTCCTGACCCGGATGCTCGACGGGCAACCCCTGGCCGGCGTGCGCATCAGCGTGCGCGACCAGGCCCTGCACTACGACTTCGGCAGCGCCCACTGACCATGTTCTTCAGCCAAAGCACGCGCCTGGTCCAGGTGTTCAGCCCGCTCGCCGACGACACCCTGCTGCTCAACGACATGGGCGGCGTGGAAGAGCTGGGGCGGTTGTACGCCTACGACGTGCAGCTGACTTCCCGGGACGCGGACATTGACCTCAACCTGCTGCTGGGCAAGCCCATGGCCCTGGGCCTGCAGCTGGACGACGGCGGCACCCGCTACTTCCATGGCGTGGTGGCGCGCTGCAGCCAGAACAATGGCCGCGGCCAGTTCGCCAGCTATCAGGTGACCCTGCGGCCGTGGTTGTGGCTGCTGACCCGGACCTCGGACTGCCGCATTTTCCAGCACATGAGCGTGCCGCAGATCGTCAAGCAGGTGTTCCGCGACCTAGGCTTTTCCGACTTCGAGGACCTGCTCAGCCGCAGCTACCGCGAGTGGGAATACTGCGTGCAGTACCGGGAGAACAGCTTCGACTTCGTCAGCCGGCTGCTGGAGAAGGAAGGCATCTACTACTATTTTCGCCACGAAAAGGAGCGCCACGTGCTGGTGCTCGCTGATGCCTATGGCGCCCACGCAAGTGCGGCGGGCTATGGCGTGGTGCCGTTCTACCCGCCCGATGGCCAGCAGCGCGAGCGCGACCATCTCTACGACTGGCGCCTGGCCCAAGAGGTGCAGTCGGGCTCGGTGGAGCTCAACGACTACGATTTTCAGCGCCCCAGTGCACGCATCGACGTGCGTGCCGAGGTGCCGCGGCCCCATGACTACGCCGACTACCCGCTGTACGACTACCCCGGCGCCTACGTGCAGAGCCAGGATGGCGAGCATTATTCGCGCACCCGGGTCGAGGCCCTGCAAAGCCTGCACGAGCGCGTGGAGCTGACCGGCAACGCCCGTGGGTTGGGCGCCGGCCTGTTGTTCAGCCTGAGCAACTTCGCCCGCCAGGACCAGAACCGCGAATACCTGATCGTCGCCAGCCGCTACTTCATCACCCAGGAAGACCTGGAAAGCGGGCAGGGCGCCGGCCAGTTGCAGTTCGAAAGCCACCTGAGCTGCATCGACGCCCAGCAGAGCTTCCGCCCGCTGGCGCTGACCCACCGGCCTATCGTGCGTGGCCCGCAGACCGCCGTGGTGGTGGGCCCGGCCAACGAGGAAATCTGGACCGACCAATATGGCCGGGTGAAGGTGCATTTCCACTGGGACCGCCACGACCAATCCAACGAAAACAGTTCGTGCTGGATTCGCGTGTCCCAGGCCTGGGCCGGCAAGAACTGGGGCTCCATGCAGATTCCGCGCATCGGCCAGGAGGTCATCGTCAGCTTCCTGGAAGGCGACCCCGACCGGCCGATCATCACCGGCCGCGTCTACAACGCCGAGCAGCCGGTGCCCTACGACCTGCCCGCCAACGCCACCCAAAGCGGTACCAAGAGCCGCTCCAGCAAGGGCGGCACGCCGGCCAACTTCAATGAAATCCGCATGGAGGACAAGAAGGGCGCCGAGCAGCTGTTCATCCATGCCGAGCGCAACCAGGACATCGAGGTGGAGCATGACGAAACCCACTGGGTGGGCCACAACCGCACCAGCACCGTCGACCTCAATGAACGGGTGACCATCGGCGCCAACCGGGTGCGGGCGGTGAAGCAGGACGACGTGCTGATGGTGGGCGCCAGCAAGCGTGACAGCGTCAGCGTCAGCTACCTGCTGGAAGTGGGCGAGAACCTGCGGCTGGTGTGCGGCGACAGCGTGCTCGAACTCAACGCCAGCGGGCAGATCAACCTTACCGGCAAGGCCATCAACTTCTTCGCCAGCAAGGACGCGCAGTTCAACACCGGCGGCAACCTCAACCTCAATATCGGCGGCGATGCCGGTGCCACCCCTGAAGGCCAAGGGGTCAAGGGCAGCATCGACAGCGCAGTGGCCGCCATGTTTCCCAAGCCTCAAGGCAGTGCCTCATGACTTACCGTACCGAGCAATTGCAATTCCAGCTGCCTGACGCCGACGTGCAGGATGCGTCCATCAACATCCTCAAGTTTCCCGCCCTGGGCACTTCGCTGATCATCAGCCGCAGCTTGCTGGCCGATGGCGAAACCCTGCAAAGCAACTTCGAGGGCCAGCTCAAGCGCATGGAACAGCAGATCCAGGACCTGCGCTTCCAGCCACCCGCGGCGGTGCAGGTGGGCCGGGCGCATGACGTGCCGGCGTTCGAGCTGCGCAGCCAGTTCAGCAAGGGCGCCGAGAAGGTCTTCCAGTACCAGCTGGCGCTGGTAGTGCCCGGCACCCGCCAGATGCTTGCGCTCAGCTACGTGAAGCCGCAGCCGCTGGGCGAGGCCGAGGCCGCGCACTGGCAGGCGATCAAGCAGACGCTTGCCCTGCAGCCTCCCGCCTGAGTTCGCCCGAGCATGTCTGATGCCCTGTGGGCCGCCCGCCAGGGCGATGCGCTGATGCACTCGTCGATGATGGCCGACATCCTCGGTGGCGTGCTGGAGGTGGCTGCCTATGGCGTCATTGGCGCCGTGGCCACGGCGGCCGTGGTCGCCGCCACGGGCATCACCGTCGCCACCGGCGGCCTGGGCGCGTGCGTGTTCGGCGCGGTCATGGGCGCGGCGGTCGGCATGGGCATGAGCGCCACCGGCCTGGACAAGGGCCTCACGAACCTGTGCGACGGCATCGCCAACGCGCTGTTTCCGCCAGTGGTGGAAGCCAACATCCTCACCGGTTCCGGCAACGTCTTCATCAACGGCAAGCCGGCTGCCCGCGCCGCTGGCAAGCTGGGCAGCGCTGCCGAGGCCGCCGGCACCGACCTCAGCCAGGCCGAGGCGGAGCCGGAGCCTGAACCGGAGGAAGGCAGCTTCTTGGACATGGCCAAGGGCTTCTTCTCGCAGCTGTGGCAGCCCACGGTGGCCATGGCATCGCCCCTGGCGGTGCCGTGCCCGGACGACATGATTGCCTGCATGAAGCACCCGCCGGGAGCGCCGCAGTTTCTCGCCGAGGGCTCCAGCAAGGTCAGCATCAACGGCCAGCCGGCGGTGCGCAGCGGTGATCGCAGTACCTGCGAGGCCACGGTGGTGGGCGCCGGGCTGATCTCTTCCAACGTGCGCATCGGCGGCGGCTCGGTGGTGGTGCGTGACATTCGCAGCGGCAAGACCCCGGGCGTGGGGCTGGCCATCAGCGTGCTGCTGGCGCTGCGTGGCGGCAAGGGCAAGTTCTTCAGCCGCCTGCCGTGCATGGCGCTGGGCATGGTGCGCGGCTTCATGGTCGACCAGGCCATCGGCGCGGCCGCCAACGCCATCATCGGCTCGCCGCATCCGGTGCATGCGGCCACGGGTGCCAAGGTGCTCAATGGCGATGACGACACCGACTTCGTCCTGCCGGGAATCATCCCGCTGGAGTGGCGGCGCTTCTACAGCAGCGCCGACCTGCGCCAGGACGGGCTGTTCGGCGCGGGCTGGAGCCTGGCCTTCGAGGTGCAGGTCGAGGTGCTGGCGCACCCCGATGGCGGCGATCAGCTGGTGTACACCGACGAGCAGGGCCGGCGCATCGAGATGGGCGCCATACCTCTGGGTGGCGCGGTGTTCAGTGCCGGGGAGGGCTTGAGCGTGCGGCGCCACGCCAGCGGCCAGCTGCTGATCGAGAGCGTGGACGGGCTGTACCGGCTGTTCGAGCCTGTGGCCGCCGGCAGGCTGCGGCTGGCGCAACTGGGTGACCGCAATGACAACCGCCTCTACCTCAGCTACGACGACCGGGGGCGGTTGGCGCGCCTGCATGACGGCCTGGAAGTGGTGCAGGTCGAGCTGCTGTACGACCCGGTCTGGCCCCGCCGCGTGGCGGCCGTCGATCGCGTTTACCCTGACCAGAGCCGCGAGCGCCTGGCCCAGTACCGCTATGACCCGGCCGGGGACCTGGCGGCCGTCAGCGATGCCGAGGGCCGTACCGTCCGCCAGTTTGCCTACGATGCTGGCCGGCGCATGGTCGAACACCAATTGCCCGCCGGCCTGCGCTGCTTCTATGAGTGGGCGCCCTTCGCCGACGGCGATTGGCGGGTAGTGCGCAGCTGGACTGACGATGGCGAGCACTACCAGTTCGACTACGACCTGGGCCAGGGCCTGACCCGCATCACCGACAGCCTGGGCCGCAGCAGCACACGGCAGTGGAACCCGCAGTTCCAGATCATCCGTGCCACCGACACCCTCGGCCACACCTGGCACTTCAACTGGAACGACGAACGCCAGCTGCTGGGCGCCGTGGACCCCAAGGGCGGCGAGTGGGCGTTTGCCTACGACGACTCCGGCAACCTGGCCTCATCCACCGATGCCCTGGGGCAGACCCAAAGCACGGTCTGGCTGGAGCACTGGTCGCTGCCGCTGGCCGAGACCGACGCGGCCGGCAACAGCTGGCGCTACCGCTACGACCCGCGCGGCAACCTCAGCGCCGAGACCGACCCGCTGGGCCACGTGACGCGCTACCGCCATGACCGCCGCGGCCAGGTAGTGGAAATTGTCGATGCCACCGGCAAATCAAAGCGGCTGCGCTGGAACGATGCTGGCCAGATTACCCAACACATCGACTGCTCCAGCTACCCCACGGAGTTTTCCTACGACAAGCGTGGCAACCTGCAGGCGGTCACCGACGCCCTTGGCGAGAGTTCGCTGTACCACCACGATGCCATGGGCCGCCTGGTGCGCAGCGAGTTGCCCGACGGCCGCAGTGAACAGTTCCTGCGCGACGCCAGCGGCCAGCTGCTGGCCTACACCGACCCGGCCGGGCACACCACCCGCTACCAGCGCGACCGCCGTGGCCAGGTGCGCCAGCGGCTAGACCCGCTCAACCGCCAGGTGCAATTCAGCTACGACCCGTATGGCCGCCTGCAGGCGCTGACCAACGAGAACGGCGAGAGCTACCGCTTCACCTGGGACGCCGGCGACCGCCTCATCGAGCAGCAGGACCTCGACGGCAGCGCCCGCCGCTACGGCTACGACGCCCTGAACAGCGTCATTGCCGTGCAATATCGCCCGGCGCCCACCGAGTGGGGCGACGCCACGCCGTTGCTGCATTGGCTGCAGCGTGATGCCATCGGCCAGCTGCGCGCCAAGCTCACCGACGATGGTCGCACCGCCTACCACTATGATCCCGTCGGCCAGCTGACCGAGGTCGGCTTCAGCGGACGGGACGGCAGCGAACAGGCATTGAGCTTCAGTTACGACGCCTTGGGCCAGCTACTGCAGGACACCAGCAGCGCAGGCGTCCTGCAGCATCATTACGACGAACTTGGCAACCTCATCCAGACCCAGCTGCCCGACGGCCGCTGGCTCAACCGCCTGCACTACGGCAGCGGCCACCTGCACCAGCTCAACCTCGACGGCCGGGTGATCAGCGACTTCGAACGCGACCGCCTGCACCGCGAGGTGCTGCGCACCCAGGGCCAGCTCAACACCCGCAGCGACTACGACCGCGCGGGCCGCCGGCGCAGCCGCCTGCGCCGCCCCAACAGCCAACCGGCCGTGTTGCCCGCTCCGGCACAGCAACGCTTCGACTACGACCCCAGCGACAACCTGGTCGGCCGCTTCAACCAGCAGGACGACGAGCGCCGCCAGGACCTGCTGCACTACGACGCCACCGGCCGCATCATTGCCGCCCAGCAGGGCATGCGCCTGGAAACCTTCGCCTACGACGCCGCCGCCAACCTGCTGGACGGCCCGGCAGCTGGCGCGGGGCTGGTGGTGCACAACAAACTGCTTACCTACCAGGACAAGCGCTACCGCTACGACGGCTTCGGCCGGCTGCTCGAGAAGCGCAAGGGCAGCCACCTGATACAGCGGTTCACCTACGACGCCGAACACCGCATCACGGCCATCCACACCCAGGACGGCCACCGCCAGACCGTGCTGCGCATGACCTACGACCCATTGGGACGGCGCATCGCCAAGCGCGAACACGACAGCAACGGTTTCCCGCTGGGCGAAACACGATTCGACTGGGACGGCCTGCGCCTGCTGCAAGAACACCGCCACGGCCGCAGCAGCCTCTACCTCTACGCCAGCGAAGGCAGCTACGAGCCGCTGGCGCGGGTGGACGGCAGCGGGGCCGAGGCCAGGATCCGCTACTACCACAACGACCTCAACGGCCTGCCCGAACAGCTCACCGAAGCCGACGGCCACACCGTCTGGCGCGCGCAGTACCAGGTGTGGGGCAACACCGTCGAAGAGGTGCGCGAGCCGTACTACATTGAAGAGCAGAACCTGCGGTTCCAGGGGCAGTACCTGGACCGGGAGACGGGGCTGCACTACAACACGTTCCGGTTTTATGATCCGGATGTGGGACGGTTTGTTTCGCCGGATCCGATTGGGTTGTTGGGGGGGATAAATGCCTACCTCTATGCCCCGAATCCATTCGGCTGGGTGGATCCGTGGGGGTTAAGCTGCTCAAGCGGCAAAGACTCATACGAACAGGCGAGAAACAAAGCATTGAGTTGGTTGGCCAAACGTGGCTTCAAGGCGGAAAGAGTCAATGTCGGAAAGTTCGGCACTATCAAGGGCAAGCCTGTTGGCATGAGCACCCTCGACGGGAAAACTGGTTTTAGAATTGAATATGATGAGAGGAGTGGGGCGCATATCAATGTGTTCAGCGGCAAGGAAAAGGGTGATCATTTTGAATTTGATGTCCCGGAATCCGTAGTGTCTAAGCTGCAGAATTTGTTTAATTTGCCTTTCAAACCTTGGAGAGATTTATGACGCTCGATCAAGAGGTCAAGGAAGCGCTCGTTAAAATTCCAGGGCATTACGAAATACTGGAGTCGTGGGAGCCAATCGCTGATCTGCTTTCAGATTCATTTGACTGGGCTGGGTCAAAGATCGATTGGAGCAAAACGATTTCTCATGATTTCCAGATGCTCAAGGGTGACCTCAGTCAATGGAGTGACTCAGCCGCTACATTTGCTGCTTTAAAGATAGCTTCCTTTAAGCTGGACACTGGCGATATTGTCTATTATGTGAGTGATTCGGCGCTTGATTTTTCGGTGCGCCTTAATGTCTCTCAGTTGGTGGATTTTGTTAGATTTATCGTGCTGGCTGCCCCGCAGCATCATTATTTTTTTAATGCTGACGCCACGTGGTGCTTGGTTGTAAGCTCAGAAGGCTATATTGATTTCGGGTTGGCTAAAAAATAACTTATTGCTCAAGGAAGTAAACTGCCTACAGCCGCTACGGAAAGCGTGCTAATGACTGGGACCCAGAATCTTGGGTTCATCTTAGATTCATATCCCCAGCGGGATCGGCGTGTAGCCGCTGCCGAAGGCTGCGCTGGCCCTCGGGTTACGCTGGAGATCTTCAGTGTTAAGGGGCCGCGCACCTTGCGGCAGCCAATCACGGGCCACGCCCCCACAGCGCCTCATCCCAAAACGAAAAAAGCCCCAAGGCGCAAACCTTGGGGCTTTTTCATCTATATGGCGCACTTGGCGGGATTCGAACCCACGACCCCTGCCTTCGGAGGGCAGTACTCTATCCAGCTGAGCTACAAGTGCAAGCGGGCGCCATGATACCCATCTCGGGGGTGGGCGTCTATTGCGCTGACGTGTGGATGATTTCGCACAGGGGCGGGTCCAAGGGCTGCGCCAGTCGGAAATGAGTGCCGTTGGGGGGAATTTTGTTCTTTTTTCCGAACAGCCTATTGTCCTTTACCCCCATTGCTCCTAGGATTCGTTTGAGATTTCAAACGCTCCCCCAGTCCGGTGCTGCGCTCGCACGGGTAACATCTTGTGCGCATTTGGTGTTTTGCCCGGCATATGATTTCCTGACGGCAGTTCCACCAGGAACGCCTTTCGAACAATCAACAATTTGCCCCGTGTGCGCACGGTGCTGTTAAGGAAGCCGACATGCAGCTCAAAGACGCTCAGTTGTTCCGCCAGAAAGCCTACCTCGATGGTGTGTGGGCAGATGCGGACAACGGCCAGACCATCAAGGTCAACAACCCGGCCACGGGAGAGATCCTGGGTACCGTGCCAAAGATGGGCGCCGCTGAAACCCGCCGCGCCATCGAAGCCGCCGACAAGGCGCTGCCGGCCTGGCGTGCACTGACCGCCAAGGAACGCTCGAACAAGCTGCGCCGCTGGTTCGAACTGATGATCGAGAACCAGGACGACCTGGCTCGCCTGATGACCCTGGAACAAGGCAAGCCGCTGGCCGAAGCCAAGGGCGAAATCGCCTACGCCGCCTCGTTCATCGAGTGGTTCGCCGAAGAAGCCAAGCGCGTCTATGGCGACACCATCCCTGGCCACCAGCCAGACAAGCGCCTGATCGTCATCAAGCAGCCAATCGGCGTTACCGCGGCCATCACCCCGTGGAACTTCCCGGCCGCCATGATCACCCGTAAAGCCGGCCCGGCCCTGGCCGCTGGCTGCACCATGGTGCTCAAGCCTGCCTCGCAGACCCCGTTCTCGGCGCTGGCCCTGGCAGAACTGGCCGAGCGCGCCGGTATCCCTAAAGGCGTGTTCAGCGTAGTCACCGGCAGCGCCGGCGACATCGGCAGCGAGCTGACCGGCAACCCGATCGTGCGCAAGCTTTCGTTCACCGGCTCGACCGAAATCGGTCGCCAGCTGATGTCCGAATGCGCCAAGGACATCAAGAAAGTCTCCCTGGAACTGGGCGGCAACGCGCCGTTCATCGTGTTCGACGACGCTGACCTGGATAAGGCCGTCGAAGGCGCGATCATCTCCAAGTACCGCAACAACGGCCAGACCTGCGTCTGCGCCAACCGCATCTACGTGCAGGACGGTGTCTACGACGCGTTCGCCGAGAAGCTGAAAGTGGCCGTGAACAAACTGAAGATCGGCAACGGTCTGGAAGAGGGCACCACCACTGGCCCGCTGATCGACGACAAGGCCGTGGCCAAGGTCAAGGAACACATCGCCGACGCCCTGAGCAAAGGCGCTACCGTGCTGACCGGCGGCAACGCCATGGAAGGCAACTTCTTCGAGCCGACCGTGCTGGTCAACGTGCCGAAGAACGCTGCCGTGGCCAAGGAAGAAACCTTCGGCCCGCTGGCGCCGCTGTTCCGCTTCAAAGATGAAGCCGAAGTGATCGCCATGTCCAACGACACCGAGTTCGGCCTGGCGTCGTACTTCTACGCCCGTGACATGAGCCGCGTGTTCCGCGTGGCCGAGGCCCTGGAATACGGCATGGTGGGTATCAACACCGGCCTGATCTCCAACGAAGTGGCGCCGTTCGGCGGCATCAAGGCGTCGGGCCTGGGCCGTGAAGGCTCCAAGTACGGCATCGAAGACTACCTGGAAATCAAATACCTCTGCATTTCGGTCTGATCCGCAGCGGTAACCAGCCGCCGGGGCGCGAGAGCGACGTCCCGGCGGTTTTCATGCAGCACCCGCAACACCCTTTTCGTGGCCGGGAGGCCGTGACAGTCGATCATCGTATGCTGTCGCCGTTGACCCCCGCTGCTTGATCCTTGAACCACGCCGCCCGATGAGCGGTGAATGAGGAAAACATGAGCAAGACAAACGAATCCTTGATGCAACGCCGCCAGGCAGCCGTTCCACGTGGCGTTGGTCAGATCCACCCGATCTTTGCCGACTCGGCGAAGAACGCTACCGTCACCGACGTTGAAGGTCGTGAGTTCATCGACTTCGCCGGCGGTATCGCCGTGCTGAACACCGGTCACGTACACCCGAAAATCATTGCTGCCGTTGAAGCTCAACTGCACAAGCTGACCCACACCTGCTTCCAGGTACTGGCCTACGAGCCTTACGTGGAAGTGTGCGAGAAGATCAACGCTCGCGTACCGGGCGACTTCGCCAAGAAAACCCTGCTGGTGACCACCGGTTCCGAAGCGGTAGAGAACGCCGTCAAGATCGCCCGTGCCGCCACTGGCCGCGCTGGCGTGATCGCCTTCACCGGCGCCTACCACGGCCGCACCATGATGACCCTGGGCCTGACAGGTAAAGTCGTGCCTTACTCGGCCGGCATGGGCCTGATGCCAGGCGGCGTGTTCCGCGCCCTGTACCCGAACGAACTGCACGGCGTGAGCATCGACGACTCGATCGCCAGCATCGAGCGCGTGTTCAAGAACGATGCCGAGCCGCGTGACATCGCTGCCATCATCCTGGAGCCCGTGCAGGGCGAAGGCGGTTTCTACGTCGCGCCGAAAGAGTTCATGGTGCGCCTGCGCGCCCTGTGCGACCAGCACGGCATCCTGCTGATCGCCGACGAAGTACAGACCGGCGCTGGCCGTACCGGCACCTTCTTCGCCATGGAACAGATGGGCGTTGCGCCTGACCTGACCACCTTCGCCAAGTCCATCGCTGGCGGCTTCCCGCTGGCCGGCGTGTGCGGCAAGGCCGAGTACATGGACGCCATCGCCCCAGGCGGCCTGGGCGGCACCTACGCCGGTAGCCCGATCGCTTGCGCCGCGGCCCTGGCCGTGATGGAAGTGTTCGAGGAAGAGAACCTGCTGGACCGCTGCAAGGCCGTGGGCGAGCGCCTGGTGACCGGCCTGAAGGCCATCCAGGCCAAGCACCCGATCATCGGTGACGTGCGTGCCCTGGGCGCCATGATTGCCGTTGAAGTGTTCGAAGGCGCCGACAACCACAAGCCGAACGCCGCAGCCGTGGCCGCGGTGGTTGCCAAGGCTCGCGACAAGGGCCTGATCCTGCTGTCGTGCGGCACCTACGGCAACGTCCTGCGCATCCTGGTTCCGCTGACCTCGCCAGACGAGCAGCTGGACAAGGGCCTGGCCATCATCGAAGAGTGCTTCGCCGAATTGGCGTAAAAGTGTGACGCGATGAACAAAAAAACCCGCCTCGGCGGGTTTTTTTTTGCGTTGAACGAAGGCATCCCGCGTAATGTCTGGATAACCTGTAGGCAAGGCCTTCGGAGTAATAGCCATGAGTGCGCAGGATAGCCCGGCAATACCGCGGGTATTGATCGCCGAAGCAGACCCCTGGACCCGGGACCTGCTGACGCAAATGTTGTTGAGCGTGCGCTGTGACGCGCAGCTGGATGTGTGTACCGACGGCCAGGATGCCCTGCAGTTGCTGCAGCGCCGGCCTGACCTGGTGATTGCCGCGCGCGAGTTGCCCGGCGTCGATGGCCTGGACCTGTTGCGCAACGTGCGGCAGAAAAGCCAGCGCAAGAACCTGCCGTTCATTCTCATCAGCGACCGCAGCGACGTGGCCAGCGTGCGTGAGGCCGTGCCCCTGGCACCGACGGCCTACCTGACCAAGCCCTTGAACATGGACTCGCTCAAGGAGCGCCTGCACGGCCTGTTGTTGGCGGTGGGCCAGGAGGTGGTGTGCGAGATTCCGGCGCTGGCCCCGGGCATGCGCCTGGAGCCGTTCCTGGAAGAACGCCGGCAGCACTCCGACGGCGGCCCGCTGATGGCCGACGTGCAGGTGGCCATCAAGCGCGCGCTCAACCCCCAGGGCCTCAACCTGCGCCAGCTGGAAGAGGAAGTGCGCACCGACCCGCAGATCACTGCGGTGCTGATCGCCGCCGCCAACAGCGCCGCTCACCACAGCGACGCGCCGGTGCAGACGCTGCTGCAGGCGCTGCAGAAGCTGGGCGCCACGCAAAGCATGAACCTGATCCTGGGCCTGGCGCTCAAGCGCAGCGCGCGGCTGTCAGACCCCGAGCTGTCGCAGCATGCCGAGCGGTTCTGGAGCCATTCGCTGCACGCGGCGGAGTACGCCCGCACCCTGGCGCGCAACCTCGACGTGGACCAGGAGCGCTGCTACTGCGCCGGCTTGCTGCATTGCCTGGGCGACCTGGCGCTGCTGCGCGCGCTGCAGGAGTGGCGGCTGGCTGGCGGCGTGCTGGAGGAGGGGCAGGTGGACAAGGCCCTGAAGGAGTTTGGCGCGGCCTACGGCTCGGCGCTGCGTACGCGCTGGCGCCTGCCGATCGAGCTGCGGGAGTTGATCGCCGCTATCTACCACCTGGGTGGTGGCGTGTACGGGCGCGATACGCTGGCCATGAACCTGGCGGGGCAACTGGCACGCCTGGGCCCGGAAGAAAGCCTGGAGCCCATCGCCAACGGCAAGACCGCGCGCCTGCTGAAAATGAGCCTGCCGGAACTAACGCGCCTACGCCGCAACTGACCTACCAAAATATCCCTGTGGGAGCTGGCTTGCCAGCGAGCTGTTGAATCCCCTAACAGCTCGCTGGCAAGCCAGCTCCCACAGGGTGGTGTATCAACCCACCACGATCTGGTTCTTGCCCTGGCGCTTGGCCTGGTACATGGCCGCGTCTGCCCGGGCAAACAGGTTGTCCAGCAGCTCGTCATCCTCGTTGCGGCCGGTCAGGCCCTGGCTCACGGTAACCCCGTACACCTGGCCGTCATGGTTGAAGCTCAGGCGCTGGATCTCCCGTTGCAGGCGCTCGGCGATCTGCTGCGCCACTTCGGGCGAACAGCCGGGGAACACCGCGGCGAACTCTTCGCCGCCAATGCGCCCGAACAGGTCACCCCGGCGCAGCACGGCGCGGCCGGTCTCGGCGATGCGTTGCAGTACCACGTCGCCTTCCTGGTGGCCGTAGGTGTCGTTGATAATCTTGAAGTCATCGATGTCCAGCAGCAGGAACGAGATGTTCGACTCCTGCAGGCGCGCGGTCTCGAATTCGCGATGGGCGCATTCGAAGAAGTGGCGGCGGTTGCTGCTCTGGGTGAGCACATCGGTGGTGGCCAGGCGCTGCAGTTCGCCTTCCAGGTGCTTCTTTTCGGTGATGTCCTCGGCGATGCCAACCACAATCACCCGCTGCTCCGGGTCGTTCTGCTGGCTGACGAAGCACTTGTCGCTGAGCCAGCGAATCTGCCCGTCGGCGCCGATGATGCGGTACTCGCGGTCTTCCACCGCGCCCTTTTCCAGCACCTCGGCGAGGCTACGCTCGGCGTAGTCGAGGTCGTCGGGGTAGATGCTGTCGCGCCACTCGTTGTAGTCCGCCAACAGCAGGCCGGCCGAGCGGCCGAAGATGCGCTCGTAGGCGGGGCTGACGTAGATCATGCGCTGGGCTTCCCAGTCGAAGGCCCACAACACCGCGTTGACGCTGACCAGCAACGAGCTGAACAGCTGTTCGCGTTCGCTCAGCCGGGCCACCTCGCCCTGGGCGTGCATCAGTGCCAGCAGCGTCTCGGCCGCGGCTGGCATCGGGGGGAAGGACGGCGACTGTGGTTGTTTGTTGACCATCATCACGAAATCTCGAATGTCACGGGGGCCGGGCCCTGGCATGCGCACACGTCAGGTCCCGCCGCGTAGGCGATCATTCGTAGGATTAATATTTTGTAATGAAGTTCCAAGCGGCACGCCCCTTGCCGGGGCGCGCCGATGGACGGTGTCAGGCGTGGGCGGGGCGCAGCGAGTAGGTCTTGAGCTGGGTGGCGAAATCACGCAGCGACTGGATGCCGCTGGCCTCGGCCTCGTGCACCCAGTCCTTGATGGCGGCCAGCATGTCGTGGCCGTTGGAGCTGGTGCGGGCCCAGATCTGTTGCAGCGCCAGGCGCTTCTCGTAGATCACCTTCAGCGCGTGGCTGTGTTCCAGCATGCTCTGGATGTGTGCCTGGTGGCGGTCGTCCAGCAGGCTGGTCTCGCGCGACAGCAGGCGCTTGGCGCGGCGGAACTGGTGGCGCACCGAGGCATCCACGCGCGACAGCTCCTGGGTCACCAGCGGCGCGATTACCAGCTTGCGGTACTGGGCCATGATCTGGAAGCGGTTGTTGAGGATGGCCATGGCGGTGTCCATGTCCAGGTGGCCCTTGCCCTCGACGCGGTGGGCGATGGGCGCCACGCGCTGCACCTTGGCCAGGCGCATGAACGACAGGATGCGGATCCACATCCAGCCCATGTCGAACTCCCACTTGCGCACCGACAGCTTGGCCGAGTTGGGGTAGGTGTGATGGTTGTTGTGCAGCTCTTCGCCGCCAATGATGATGCCCCACGGCACCAGGTTGGTGGCGGCGTCACGGCATTCGAAGTTGCGGTAGCCCACCGCGTGGCCCAGGCCGTTGACCACGCCGGCGGCCCAGAACGGAATCCACATCATCTGGATGGCCCACACGGTCAGGCCGATGACGCCGAAGCAGGCCAGGTCGATGGCCAGCATCAGGAACACGCCCAGCAGCCGGTAGCGCGAGTACAGGTTGCGCTCGATCCAGTCCTCGGGGCAGTTCTTGCCGTAGATGCGCAGGGTCTCGGCGTTCTGCGCCTCGGCGCGGTACAGCTCGGCGCCGCGGCCCAGCACCGTGCCCAGGCCCTTGATCACCGGGCTGTGGGGGTCATCGACGGTTTCGCACTTGGCGTGGTGCTTGCGGTGGATGGCGGTCCACTCGCGGGTGTTCTGCGCCGTGGTCAGCCACAGCCAGAAACGGAAGAAATGCTTGAGCCCGGCGTTCAGTTCCAGCGAACGGTGGGAGGAGTAACGGTGAAGGTAGATGGTGACACTGACAATCGTCACATGGGTCATCAACAGGGTGACCGCCACCAATTGCCAGGCTGACAGGTCAAGAAAACCGTTGTACCACATAGGCTGCAGGGCCCTCGTCAAAGAAAAAATTAGAAGCACGTCGCATTATCGGCATGTAAGCAGATAAAACCAGCTCGGGTTTTAGATAAGAGTGGCTGAATGTTTCTGCTTTATAATCCCAATCTTTTCGTATGGGCTTCGCCATTTTTATGCCTGGTACTTCTCGCGGGGCCCTGCGGGCCGCCTTGCTCTACCTGCTGGCCTCGGTCATCTGGCTGGTGCTGACTGATCAAATATTGAGCAGCCTTTTCGATGATTCGGCGCGCCAGCTGCATTGGCAGCTGATCAACGGCTATGTCTGGGTGCTGGCCACCGCCGCCATGATCTTCCTGGCGCGCGCCAGGCTGCTGCGCTGGTTCGGCCTGGGCGACGCCGGGCGCATCCAGCGCGAGCGCCTGCGCATGGCCGCGGCGGTGTTCGACAGCACCCTGGAAGGGGTGCTGGTGACCAGCCGGCTGGGCAGCATCGTGCACGTCAACCGCGCGTTCATGGACATCACCGGCTACCGCGAGGACGAAGTGCTGGGCCACAACCCCAGCAAGTTCAAGTCCGGCCGCCATGGCATCGACTTCTACCGGCAGATTTTCCACAGCCTGGAGCAGACGGGCAGCTGGAGCGGCGAGATCTGGAACCGGCGCAAGAGCGGCGAAATCTACCCGCAGTGGCAGACCATCCGCGCCATTGCCAACGACGCCGGCCACGTCAGCCACTACGTGGCGGTGTTCTCCGACATCAGCGCGCTGAAGCATTCCGAACGCGAGCGCGCGCACCTCATCCAGCACGACCCGCTGACCGAACTGCCCAACCGCCTGCTGTTCCACGACCGCGCCGAGCAGACCCTGGCCGCCGCCCAGGCCAACAAGCGTGGCTGCGCGCTGTTGCTGCTGGACCTGGACCACTTCCAGAGCATCAACGACAGCCTCGGCCACGCCACCGGCGACCACCTGATCAAGGCCGTGGTCGAGCGCCTGCAGGGCCTGCTGGGCAGCGGCATGACCCTGGCGCGCATGGGCGGCGACGAGTTCGCCGTGCTCCTGGAAGACTCGCCCCAGGCTGCCCACGCGGCCCTGCTGGCGCAGTCGATCATCGACGGCCTCAAGCAGCCGTTCCTGCTCGACGGCCACACCCTGTTCATCAGCGCCAGTATCGGTATCAGCCTGTTCCCCAATGACGCCCTGGGCCCCGAGCAACTGCTGCGCAACGCCGACTCGGCGCTGTTCAAGGCCAAGGGCAACGGCCGCGGCGGCTACGCGCTGTACACCGAGGAGCTGACCGCCCACGCCCAGCAGCGCGTGGAAATGACCGCCGAACTGCGCCGCGCCCTGGCCCAGGAAGAACTGCGCGTGCATTACCAGCCGGTGCACGACCTGGCCAGCGGCCAGCTGGTGGGTGTCGAAGCCTTGGTGCGCTGGCTGCACCCCGAGCGTGGCCTGATTCCGCCAGGCGAGTTCATCCCCATCGCCGAGCGCAGCGGCCTGATCGCCGAAATCGATGCCTGGGTAATGACCAACGCCTGCCGGCAGATGTGCCAGTGGCAGGCCGATGGGCACGCGTTGGACTTCATCGCGGTGAACGTCTCCAGCCGCCTGTTTGGCCGCCAGGACCTGTACCAGCAGGTGGCACGCATCCTTGCCGAAACCGGCCTGGACCCGGCGCGCCTGGAGCTGGAAGTGACCGAAAGCGCGGTGATGGAAGACCCCGAATCGGCGCTGGAGCAGATGCACCGCCTGCGCGAGCTGGGCCTGCGCCTGTCCATCGACGACTTCGGCACCGGCTACTCGTCGCTGCTGCGCCTCAAGCGCCTGCCGGTGCAGAAACTGAAGATCGACCAGGGCTTCGTCGCCGGCCTGCCCCTGGACGAGGACGATGGCGCCATCGTCCGGGTGATCATCGCCCTGGCGCGCAGCATGGGCATGCAGGTGCACGCCGAGGGCATCGAACAGCCGGAACAGGCGCAGTTCCTGCTGGAGCAGCAGTGCGAATTGGGGCAGGGGTATTGGTTTGGGCGGCCGGTGCCGGCCGCGGATGTGCGTTGGGCCTGACGCGGCCTTCGGCCGCTGCTACGCGATTTGCGCAACGTCCGTAACGTCCACGGTTTGATTTGGCGGCCCCTGTAGCAGCGGCCGCAGGCCGCGTCCCACGGTTTGAAATTTGGTTATATGGGCATTCTTAAATAGTATTTTTAAGTATAACCCTGCCTATCTACTATGGCGCTCAAGGCAACTCTCACCCAAGGAGCATGATCATGAGCGCATCTCTGCGTAGCGTCGACGGTCAGGACGAAGCAACCATTCTGCGCGAAATCCAGAGCGCGCTGCGTGACCTGCGCTTCGGCGCCGTGGAAATCACCGTGCACAACGCCCAAGTGGTGCAAATCGAGCGGAAGGAAAAATTCCGCCTGCAGAATCCGGGCAACAAGCCCAGCTGAATGATCCTGCCATAACAACGCCAACATAATAATCAAGAGTCATCCAGGAGCTTCACCATGTCTATCCGTCATTACGCGCTGGCGGCGCTCGCCAGTGCGCTGTTCGCAGGCTCTGCGGTCGCCAAGGACTACGAGCTGCTCAACGTTTCCTACGACCCGACGCGCGAGCTGTACCAGGATTACAACGCCGAGTTCGTGAACTTCTGGAAGCAAGCCCACCCCGACGACAAGGTCGACATCAAGCAGTCCCATGGCGGCTCCGGCAAGCAAGGCCGCGCCGTGATCGACGGCCTGCGCGCCGACGTGGTGACCCTGGCCCTGGCCGGCGATATCGACGAAATCGCCAAGCTGGGCAAGACCCTCCCGGAAAACTGGCAGACCAAACTGCCGGACGCCAGCACCCCGTACACCTCGACCATCGTGTTCCTGGTGCGCAAGGGCAACCCCAAGGGCATCCATGACTGGAACGACCTGATCAAGGACGGCGTCTCGGTGATTACCCCGAACCCGAAAACCTCCGGCGGTGCGCGCTGGAACTTCCTGGCTGCCTGGGCCTACGGCCTGAAGGCCAACGGTGGTGACGAAGCCAAGGCCAAGCAATACGTGCAGACCCTGTTCAAGCACGTGCCCGTGCTGGACACCGGCGCCCGCGGCTCGACCATCACCTTCGTCAACAACGGCCAGGGCGACGTGCTGCTGGCCTGGGAAAACGAAGCCTACCTGGCGCTGAAGGAAGACGGCGGCAAGGACAAGTTCGACATCGTCGTGCCGTCCGTGTCGATCCTCGCCGAGCCGCCGGTGGCCGTGGTCGAGAAAAACGCCGAGAAGAAAGGCAACGAAGCCATCGCCAAGGCGTACCTGGAGCACCTGTACAGCAAGCAAGGCCAGGAGATCGCGGCGAAGAACTTCTACCGCCCGCGTGACAAGGACGTGGCGGCCCAGTATTCCAAGCAGTTCCAGGAAGTGAAGAGCCTGGCCACCATCGACAAGGACTTCGGCGGCTGGAAAACCGCACAGCCCAAGTTCTTCAACGACGGCGGCGTGTTCGACCAGATTTACCAGGCGCAGTAATCCAAAGGCCTCCTGGTGGGGCCTTTCCCCGTTGTGATGGACCATTGTGGGAGCTGGCTTGCCAGCGAGCTTTTGAGGCCAAAAAGCTCGCTGGCAAGTCAGCTCCCACACCTGCATCCGCCACCATGGGGTTTTTACCAATCCAGTACCAAGGACACTTATGTCGCGTCGTATCTCCCCCGTCATACCCGGCTTCGGGCTGACGCTGGGCTACACCTTGGTGTACCTCAGCCTGATTGTGCTGATTCCCCTGGCGGTGATGTTCGTCCATGCCGCCCAGCTCACCTTCGACCAGTTCTGGGCCATCGTCAGCTCGCCGCGCACGCTGGCGGCACTCAAGCTGAGCTTCGGCACCGCCCTGTGCGCGGCCATCGTCAACGGCATCATCGGCACGCTGCTGGCCTGGGTGCTGGTGCGCTACAGCTTCCCCGGGCGTAAGATCATCGATGCCATGATCGACCTGCCGTTCGCGCTGCCCACCGCCGTGGCCGGCATCGCCCTGACGGCGCTGTACACCCCCAACGGCCTGGTCGGCCAGTTCGCCGAGAGCCTGGGCTTCAAGATCGCCTACACCCCGCTGGGCATCACCCTGGCGCTGACCTTCGTGACCCTGCCGTTCGTGGTGCGCACGGTGCAGCCGGTGCTGGCCGACATTCCCCGTGAAGTCGAGGAAGCCGCAGCCTGCCTGGGCGCCAAGCCGCTGCAGGTGTTCCGCTACATCCTCGCGCCGGCGCTGCTGCCGGCGTGGCTCACCGGCTTCGCCCTGGCGTTCGCCCGGGGCGTGGGCGAGTACGGGTCGGTGATCTTCATCGCCGGCAACATGCCGATGAAGACCGAGATCCTGCCGCTGCTGATCATGGTCAAGCTGGACCAGTACGACTACACCGGCGCCACCGCCATCGGCGTGATGATGCTGGTGGTTTCCTTCATCCTGTTGCTGCTGATCAACCTGCTGCAGCGGCGCATCGAAACCCCTTGAAGGAGGCGCTGAAAATGTCTGCATCTTCCATTGCTGCTACCAGCGCCAACGCCGCCCGCCGGGGCAGCGCACTGTCGCGCACGGTGCTGATCGGCCTGGGCTGGCTGGTGTTCGCGGTGTTCCTGCTGTTGCCGCTGTTCATCGTCGTGTCCCAGGGCCTGAGCAAGGGCGTGGGCGAGTTCTTCACCGCCATCCTTGAGCCCGACGCGCTGTCGGCGCTGAAGCTGACGATGATCGCCGTGGTGATCTCGGTGCCGCTCAACGTGGTGTTCGGCGTCAGCGCCGCCTGGTGCGTGAGCAAATACTCGTTCCGTGGCAAGGCCATCCTGGTAACGCTGATCGACCTGCCGTTCTCGGTGTCGCCGGTGATCGCCGGCCTGGTCTACGTGCTGATGTTCGGCGCCCAGGGCCTGTTTGGCCCGTGGTTGGCCGACCATGACATCCAGATCGTCTTCGCCCTGCCGGGCATTGTGTTGGCGACCATCTTCGTCACCGTGCCGTTCGTCGCCCGTGAGCTGATCCCGCTGATGCAGGAGCAGGGCACCCAGGAAGAAGAGGCCGCGCGCCTGCTGGGCGCCAACGGCTGGCAGATGTTCTGGCATGTCACCGTGCCGAACATCAAGTGGGGGCTGATCTACGGCGTGGTGCTGTGCACCGCGCGGGCCATGGGCGAGTTCGGCGCGGTGTCGGTGGTGTCCGGGCACATCCGCGGCGTCACCAACACCTTGCCGCTGCACGTCGAGATCCTCTACAACGAATACAACCACGTCGCCGCCTTCGCGGTCGCGAGCCTTCTGCTGGTCATGGCGCTCTTCATCCTGCTGCTCAAGCAGTGGAGCGAGAACCGTATTAACCGCCTGCGCCACAGCGCAGCGGAGGAATAATTCATGTCGATCGAAGTTCGTAATGTCAGCAAGCGCTTCAACGCCTTCCAGGCCCTGAACTCCATCAATCTGGACATCCAGAGTGGCGAGCTGGTGGCCCTGCTGGGCCCGTCGGGCTGCGGCAAGACCACCTTGCTGCGGATCATCGCCGGCCTGGAAACGCCGGACGATGGCAGCATCGTCTTCCATGGCGAGGACGTGTCGGGCACCGACGTGCGCAACCGCAACGTCGGTTTCGTGTTCCAGCACTACGCGCTGTTCCGCCACATGACCGTGTTCGACAACGTCGCCTTCGGCCTGCGCATGAAGCCCAAGGGCGAGCGCCCCAACGAGACGCGCATCGCCGAGAAGGTCCACGAGTTGCTGAACATGGTGCAGCTGGACTGGCTGGCCGACCGCTACCCCGAGCAGTTGTCCGGCGGCCAGCGCCAGCGTATCGCCCTGGCCCGCGCCCTGGCGGTGGAGCCCAAGGTGCTGCTGCTGGACGAGCCGTTCGGCGCCCTCGACGCCAAGGTGCGCAAGGAGCTGCGCCGCTGGCTGGCGCGCCTGCATGAAGATATCAACCTGACCTCGGTGTTCGTCACCCACGACCAGGAAGAAGCCATGGAGGTGGCCGACCGCATCGTGGTGATGAACAAGGGCGTGATCGAGCAGATCGGCTCGCCGGGCCAGGTGTACGAAAACCCGGCCAGCGATTTCGTCTACCACTTCCTCGGTGATTCCAACCGCCTGCACCTGGGCGAGGACAACCACGTGCTGTTCCGCCCGCACGAGGTGTCGCTGTCACGCTCCGAGGTGGAAGGCCACCACGCCGCCGAAGTGCGCGACATACGCCCGCTGGGCGCCACCACCCGGGTGACCCTCAAGGTGGAAGGCCAGCCAGACCTGATCGAGGCCGAAGTGGTGAAGGACCACGACAGCCTGACCGGCCTGGCCAAGGGCGAGACACTGTTCTTCAAGCCCAAGGTCTGGCAGAAGGTTGCCGCCATCTAGACGCGCAACCCGTAGCCGCTGCCGCCAGGCTGCGCTGGCCTTCACCTACACTGGATATCTTCAGTGCAGCACAGGGCCAGCGCAGCCTTCGGCAGCGGCTACGGTGGTTTCGATCTGCAGTTGGAGGTCGGTACGCAGCCCCAGCAGGAACCCGGCCTCCGCCACTACAAACAACGGCCCCACGATCAACCCCGCCACGTCATCCACGAACGCCAGTTTGCGCCCCTCCCAATAGTGGCCGACGAACTGAATCGCCCAGCCCACCACGAACAACCCCAGCCCCGCACTCAGCCACACCAGAGTGGCCTGCACCGCCAGCGCTTGCCCGACCCACAGGCATAGCCCCAGCAGCACCGTCATCAGCGCGCCGAAGCGCTTGTCCAGGCGCAGGTAGAACCACGCCGAGGCCAGCGCCACGAACAGCGCCGGGCTCACCCACAGGCCGGCCAGCCAGCCGCCGGGCCGCGACAGCAGCACCGTCACGGCGACGACAATCATGGGGATGCCGACGAAATGGCTGGCGATATTGCGCGGGTCGCGGTGGTAGGCCGCGTATTGGCTCAGGTGCTGCACGAGGTTTTTCATTGTTGTGCCCTCAGGGTGGGTGATGATTGATCATGCCCGTTCGCTGGCCCATGCTCTGTCGGCTAGCCGACAAACCTGTACGAGAGGCTTCATGAACGACGTCACCGCCTGGCGCCCGCGCCTGCTCACCGGGCACTGGTTCGCGCATTTGCCACCCACGCTTCAGGATAGTGTGCTGGCGGCCGCGCGGGTGCGCCGCTTGCCGGCAGGGGCTTGCCTGTTCCAGCGCGGTGATGCGCCGTGTGGCCTGTATGCGGTAGTGGAGGGCGCCATGCGCATCGGTGCGGTGAACGCCCAGGGCAAGGAGGCGCTGCTGGCGCTGGTGGAGGCGCCGCAGTGGTTCGGCGAAATTGCCCTGTTCGACGGCCAGCCGCGTACCCACGATGCCTATGCCGACGAGCCCTGCACCCTGGTGTGGGTGCCCCAGGCCGCGCTGCTGGCGCTGTTGGCGGCCACGCCCGAGTACTGGCGGGAATTTGCCTTGCTGATGAGCCAGAAGCTGCGCCTGGCCTTTGTCATGCTCGAACAGCAGAGCCTGCTGGCCGCCGCCCCGCGCCTGGCACACCGGCTGCTGCTGATCGCCCAGGGCTACGGCGAAGTGGACGGCGCCCGGCGGGTGATTCGCCTGGGGCAGGAACAGCTGGCGATGATGCTGTCGCTGTCGCGGCAGACCACCAACCAGATCCTCAAGGACCTGGAACACCAGGGCGTGCTCAGGCTCGCCTACGGCGAAATCGAAATCCTCAACCTCAATGCCCTCAAGCACGCCGCAACCGTGTAGCAGCTGCCGAAGGCGGCGTCGGGCCCACGCGGACCATCAGCTACACTGCGGTGCCTGTGACGCGGCCTGGCGGCCGCTGCTACAGAGGGTAGGGGTGCTTTTTACGAACCGCGGTAGGTGCTGAAGCCGTACGGGCTCAGCAGCAGCGGAATGTGGTAATGCTGATCCGTCTGCTTCACCTGGAAGATCACCGGTATCTCCGGGAAGAACGTTTCATGCCCGGTGCGCTTGTAGTAATCGCCGGTCTTGAACACCACCCGGTATTCACCCTGCACGAAGGTGTGGTCCGCCGGGAACAGCTCGGCAATGCGCCCCTGCTCGTTGGTGGTGCCGTGGGCCAGCATCTGCCAGTCCTTGCCCACGTGCTGCTCCAGGGTCACTTCCACGCCCGGCGACGGCACGCCGTTCTCCAGGTTCAACACGTGCACGCTCAGCGGGTTGGCCGCCATGGCCAGGCTCGACAGTGTGCTCAGGCCCAGGGCCAGCATCAGTTTCATCGGTAGCTCCTTCAAGGGTGAATGGCCAGGCCCAGGGCGCTGGCGGCTGTGGTTGCGCATTGTTCGTCCTGCTCGGCGCCGCCGGCCCCGGCCACGCCCAGGGCGCCCACCAGTTCGCGGCCTTCGAACAGCGGGATGCCGCCGCCCAGCAGCAACAGCTCGCCCAGGGTGTTGAGGTTGGCGGCCTCGGGGTTGTTGCGGGCGCGCTCGGCGAACAGGCGGGTAGGGGTCTTGGTCGACAGCGCGGTGTAAGCCTTGCGCCGCGCCGCATCGGCGTTGTGCGGGCCGACGCCGTCGGCGCGCTGGGCCAGGATCGGGTTGCCACCGCGGTCCAGCACGGCGATGGCGGCGTGGCAGGGCGCGGCGTCCACCAGCCGGCGGGCGTTGGCCAGGTCCAGCTCGGGGTGTTGCGGCAGGGCGGCCTGGGCCTGCAGGGAGGCCAGGGTGGCCAGGCTGAACAGCAAGGGTTTGAGCGGCATGGGACGGCTCCGTAATCAGGTGCCGGCAGGCTACTGGGCGCATGCCCACAGAACCCCGTCAGCCTGATTACAACTTTGTAATGGGCAAGCGCCGCCAACCGGCCTAGCCTATGGCCAGCGCAAACGAGGTGTACGATGCATTTGCTGGTGGTGGAAGACGAAGCCAAGACCGCACGGTTCCTGGCCAAGGGCCTGGGTGAGTCCGGGTTCAGCGTGGACGTGGCGCTCAATGGCCTGGACGGGCGGCACTTCATCGAGGAACAGGCCTACGACCTGATCATCCTCGACGTCATGCTGCCCGGGCTCAATGGCTGGCAGCTGCTCAAGCTGATTCGCCAGCGCGGCGACACCCCGGTGCTGTTCCTCACCGCCAAGGACGCCATCGAGGACCGGGTGCGCGGCCTGGAACTGGGCGCCGATGACTACCTGGTGAAGCCGTTCGCCTTCGTCGAGCTGCTGGCGCGGGTGCGCACGCTGCTGCGCCGCGGGCCTACGCGCGAGGTCGAGCACTACCGCATCGCCGACCTGGAACTGGACGTGCTGCGCCGTCGGGTCAGCCGCGCCGGCCAGCGCATTGCCCTGACCAACAAGGAGTTCGCCCTGCTGCAGCTGCTGGCCAGCCGCCGTGGCGAGGTGCTGTCGCGCACGCTGATCGCCTCGCAGGTGTGGAACCTCAACTTCGACAGCGACACCAACATGGTCGAAGTGGCCGTGCGCCGCCTGCGGGCGAAAATCGACGACCCCTTCATGCCCAAGCTGATCCACACCGTGCGTGGCGTCGGCTACCAGCTGGACGGCCCCGATGAGTGAGCCGGCCCGCGGCCCGTCGCTGGCCTGGCGCCTGGCCCTGGCGTTCGCGGCGGTGTGCGCGCTGGTGCTGGGCGTGGCCGGAGTGTTCCTGTACCGCAGCCTGGAAGCAGAACTGATCTACCGCGACGACCAGGCCTTGCTGGGCCGCCTGGAGCAGGTGCGCGCCTTGCTGCACGACAGCGACAGCCTCGACGCCCTGCAACAGCGCCCCCGGCTCTACCAGAACATGCTCGGCAACCAGGAAAGCCTGTTGCTGGTGAACCGCGCCGATGGCACCCCGGTCATCGCCATCAACCCGCGCGGGCAGCAGGTGCCCCAGGTAGCGCCGATCCCCGAGCAACGCAGCCCGCAGCCTGCCGATATTCACGACTGGCGTGCGCCTGGCGCTACGCCTTTGCTGCTGTTGGCCGGCCAGGCCCAGGGGCCGCGGGGCGAAGCGCTGACCGTGGTGGTGGGCAAGCAGTTGGCTGAGCGCGAAGCGATGCTGGCCAGCTACCGCCTGCGGGTGTACCTGGCGGCTGGGGCCGGCGCGTTGCTGGCGTTCGCCGTGGGCCTGCTGCTGTTGCGCCGGGCCTTGCGGCCGTTGCGGCAGATGGCCCGCACCGTGGCGCAGATCGACCTGCGCAGCCTCGACCGGCGCCTGCAGTGGCGCACCATTCCCGAGGAACTGCACGAGCCGGTGCAGGCCCTCAACGGCATGCTCGCGCGCCTGGACGACAGCTTCGGGCGCCTGTGGCAGTTCTCTGCCGACCTGGCCCACGAGATTCGCACGCCCCTGCATAACCTGCTGGGCAGCAACGGCCTGGCCCTCAGCCAGCCGCGCAGCAGCGATGAATACCAGGAGCTGCTGGCCTCCAACGTGGAAGAGTTCGAGCGCCTCAACCGCATGGTCGAGAACCTGCTGTTCCTGGCCCGCGCCGACCATGGCCAGCGCTTGCTCAACCGGGAGGCGGTGGACTTGCATGAGCTGGGCGAAGACCTGTGCGCCTACTTCGAGGCGCTGGCCGACGACCGCCAGCTGCGCCTGGACAACCAGCTGCATGGCTGCCTGGACGCCGACCTGCAGCTGCTGCAGCGGGCCCTGGGCAACCTGCTCGCCAATGCCGTGCGCCACGCCACGCCTGGCAGCACGGTGGTCCTGGCGCGGGCCGATGCGCAACTGACCGTCAGCAACCAGGGTGAGCCCATCGCCCCGCAGCACCTGGGCCGGCTGTTCGACCGCTTCTACCGGGTAGATGCCTCACGGGCCGAACCGGGGGACTCCGGCGGCCTGGGCCTGGCCATCGTGCAGTCGATCATGCAGCTGCATGGCGGCCAGGTGACGGTCAGCAGTGACGCGCAGGCCACGGTGTTCAGCCTGGCGTTCACACCATCCGATCGCGGAACTGCCCCGGCGACAGCCCCGTCCAGCGCTTGAAGGCGCGGTTGAAGCTGCTGGCGTCGGCGAAACCCAGGCGGAAACCGATCTCTGTCAGGGTCACCTCGGCATCGCGCAGGTAGGCCAGCGCCAGGTTCTGCCGGCACTGGTCCAGCAGCGCGTCGTAGCGGCAGCCTTCGTCGGCCAGGTGGCGCTGCAGGCTGCGCAGGCTCAGGTGCATGGACTCGGCGATCTGGTCGGCCGAGGGCACGCCGTTGGGCAGGTGGTGCTCGATGGCATTGCGCACCCGGCGCTCCCAGGTCAGCGGGTGCAGCAGCTCCAGGGTGCGGTTGAGCACCGCTTCGTTGTGTTCGGCCAGCTCGGGGTTGGCGTCGTCCAGGTGGCATTCGAAGTCCACGCAGGCGAATTCCAGCCAGTTGTGCGGTGCGTTGAAGTGCACCGGGGCGCGGAACACCGTGTGCCAGGGCGTCGGGTCGGCCGGGGGCGGGCGCGTTAGCCACACCCCCAGCGGCGCGTAGTCGCGGCCCAGGCGGTTGCGGCAGGTGCGCACGTAGATGGCGGCGAAGGCGTCCATGGCCTCGGGCGCCGGGGGCGGGCTGCCCTCGGGCACCTCAAGGCGGAATACGTACCGGCCGTTTTCCCGGCTCAGGTGCGGCACCACGGCGTCGCTGACCACCTGGTGGTAGCGCACGATGCGCTCGAACACCTCGCGCAGGTTCTCGCTGGCCACCAGCGCATAGCCCAGGGCATGGAAGGTGGTGGGGCTGACGTAGCGCGACACGCGCAGGCCGATGGCCGGGTCGCCGCTGGCCTGCACCGCCAGTTGCCACAGGCGCGTGGTGGCCGACAGCGGGTAGCGGGCCTTGGGGTCGTCCATGTGCTGCAGGTCGAGGCCGGCCTTCTCGCACAGCGTGGCGCTGTCGAGGCCCAGTGCGTCCAGTTGCTTGCGCAAGGCGCGGGTCCAGCTGGCAAGCGTGGTCGGTTCAGTCATGACGAATGGCGCCTGGGGTCAACAGGTTGGCGTCCATGGCTAGCGTTCCTTGGCTGATTCTGAGTCAGAGTCGTTCCATCCATAACAAGAGGATGGAAGCATGGACCGCACTTGTGCAAGCCCCGACAGACTGAATGCACAGCAACGCAGCGCCCATATTCGCCAGGTGGTGATGGCCAAGGGTGACGAATTGCGCCGCCGCTACCCGATACTCAAGCACCAGGACGCCATCGGCGCCAGCATCCTGGCCTTCTCCCTGGCTGGCATGATCGGCAGTGCGGCGCTCTACATCGAGGGTTACACGGCCTGGTGGGCGTGCCTGCTGCTGAACGCCTTCTTCGCTTCGCTGACCCACGAGCTGGAACATGACCTGATCCACAGCATGTATTTCCGCAAGCAGCGGGTGCCGCACAATTTGATGCTGGCGCTGGTGTGGCTGGCGCGGCCGAGCACCATCAACCCGTGGATCCGCCGCCACCTGCACCTCAACCATCACAAGGTCTCGGGCACCGAGACCGACATGGAAGAGCGCGCGATCACCAACGGCGAGCCCTGGGGCATCGTCCGCCTGCTGATGGTGGGCGACAACGTGATGTCGTCGTTGATCCGCATGCTGCGGGCCAAGACCTGGGCGCACAAGTGGAGCATCCTCAAGCGCACCCTGCGGGTTTATGCACCGCTGGCGCTGCTGAACTGGGGCACCTGGTACGTGTTCCTCGGCTTCCATGCCGCCAACGGCGTGGCCTGGCTGCTGGGCGCGCCCATTGATTGGTCGGCGGGCACGCTGGCGGCCATGCAGGTGGTGAACGTGGCTGTCGTGGTGATTGTCGGTCCCAACGTGCTGCGCACCTTCTGCCTGCACTTCATCAGCTCGAACATGCATTACTACGGCGACGTGGAGCTGGGCAACGTGATGCAGCAGACCCAGGTGCTCAACGCCTGGTGGCTGTGGCCGCTGCACGCGTTCTGCTTCAACTTCGGCAGCACCCACGGCATCCACCACTTCGTGGTGAAGGAACCCTTCTACATTCGGCAGATGACGGCGGGGGTGGCGCACAAGGTGATGGCGGAGATGGGCGTGCGCTTCAATGATTTCGGCACGTTCACGCGGGCAAACCGCTATACGCCGGTGGCGGATGAAGCCACCGCCCCGGTAGCCCAAGCCAACCCGTAGCAGCGGCCGCAGGCCGCGTCCGCAACCGCCGCGTTGCATCGGGAGATGCGCGGTGCCTGCGGACGCCGCCTGCGGCAGCTGCTACGGGGGTTAGTCGGGCTGGAAGGGGGATTTGCTGAGGATTACCCCGGTTTCTTCCACGTATTTCTGCCACTCGCCGATCAACGCTGCCAACTTCTGCGGGTGGCTGGCTGCCAGGTCGTGCACCTCGCCGCGGTCGCGGCTCAGGTCGTACAGCTGCCAGGTGGCCGGGCCCACGGGGCCGGGGATCCACACCGCTTTCCAGTCGCCCTGGCGGATGGCGCGCTGGCCGAACAGCTCCCAGCCGGTCACGGTCTTGTCGTCGTGCACGCTGGCGGTCTCGCCCGACAGGTAGCCCAGCCACGAACGCCCGCGCACCGGTGCCACCTCCTTGCCGCGCCAGCGCGTGCCCGGGTGGCGCACGCCGGCCAGGTCGAGGATGGTCGGGGTCACGTCCATCACCGTGCCGAAGCCATGGCCGATCTGCTGCTGCCGTGCCAGCGGCGGGTAGTGGATCAGCGCCGGCACGCGAATGCCGCCCTCGGTGGTGAACGCCTTGAACAGCCGCGACGGCGCGGTGGCCGCCTGGGCCCAGCCAGGGCCATACCAAACGTAGGAGTTGGCGCGGCCAATGTTGTCCAGGCTGTTGTCGTAGTGGGCGTCCAGGTAGCTGAGCAGCTCGGGGCCGAACTTGGGGAAGGCTTCCAGCAGCGCGCCCTCGGCACCGTTGTCGGACATGAACAGGATAAAGGTGTTGTCCAGCTGGCCCTGCTGGCGCAGGTAGTCCACCACCCGGCCGATGTTCCAGTCCATGCGTTCGACCATGGCGGCGTACACCTCCATGGCCCGCGCCGAGGCCTGGCGCTGGCTGTCGTCGAGCTTGCTCCACTCGGCATTGAGTTCCAGCAGCGGGTGCGCCTCGGTGGCTTCGTCGATCAGCCCCAGCTCGCGCAGCCTGGCCAGGCGCTCCTGGCGCAGGGCGTGGGGCCCGGCGTCGTAGCGGCCCTTGTACTTGGCGACGATATCGGCCGGCGCCTGCAGCGGCCAGTGCGGCGCGGAGAAGGGCAGGTAGGCGAAGAACGGCCGGCTCTGGTCGCGCTCCTTCAGGTACTGCAGCAGCTTGTCGCCGAAGGCGTCCGAGGAATAGAAGTCCTTGGGCAACTCATCCAGAAAGGTGTCGTCCTCGATGTACAGCGCCGGGGTGGAACGCAGCAGGCCCGGGGTGCTGTCGTCGTAGGTGGGCTCGAAGCCGTAGTGGTTGGCCGCGCCCGGCAGCAGCGAGAACGACCGCTCGAAGCCGCGCGCATGGGGCGCCAGCTCGGCTGTCAGGCCCAGGTGCCATTTGCCGCTCATCAGGGTCTGGTAGCCGGCCTCGCGCAGCAGCTCCGGCAGGGCCACCACGCGGTCGTTCAAGTAACCCTCGTAGCCCGGCTTGCCGATCAGCTCGGGCGTCAGCGCCTCGGCCATGGTGCCGATGCCGGCGATGTGGTGGTCAGTGCCGGTCAGCAGCATGGAGCGGGTCGGCGAGCAGGTGGGCGCGGTATGGAAGTCGGTCAGCCGCAGGCCGGCCAACGCCAGCTGGTCCAGGTGCGGGGTGGCGATCTCGCTGCCAAAGGCGCCGATGTCGGAAAAGCCGAGGTCGTCGGCCAGGATCACGAGGAAATTGGGACGTTGGGGCATCGTGCGGTTCCTTTGCTCAGCAGGCGATGAAAGCCGGCGGCAGATCGCGGATCTGCACCGGGTTGGGCGCGACGTAGTGGTCGTCGCTGGTCAGTTCGTGCAGCAGCTCTTCGCGCAGCTGGTGGAATTCGAAGCTGCTGCGCTGGCGCGGGTGCGGCAGGTCGATCTCGACCACGCGCTTGATGCGGCCCGGGCGCGGTTCCATCACCACCACGCGGTCGGCGAGGAAAATCGCTTCCTCGACGTCGTGGGTGACCAGCACCGTAGTGATGCGCGCCCGCTCGCGGATGGCCAGCAGCTCGTCCTGCATCTGCTGGCGGGTCAGGGCATCGAGGGCGCCGAACGGCTCGTCCAGCAGCAGGATCCGTGGGCTGGCCACCAGGCCGCGGGCGATGGCCACGCGCTGGGCCATGCCGCCCGAGAGCTGGTGAGGGTAGGCGCGGGTGAAGTCCTTGAGGCCCACCAGGTTGACGAAGTCCTGCACGCGGCGCTGGCGCTGCTCGTTGCTCAGCGCCTCGTTGACCAGGCCCAGGCCGATGTTTTCTTCCACGGTGAGCCAGGGGAACAGCCGGTGTTCCTGGAAGACGATGCCGCGCTCGCTGCCGATGCCGGTCACGGGCTTGCCGTCGACCTGGATCTCGCCGCGAAAATCGGTGTCCAGGCCGATCAGCAGGCGCAGCAGGGTGGACTTGCCACAGCCGCTGGAACCGACGATGGCGACGAATTCACCCTCGGCGATCTGCAGGTTGAACTCGCGGATGGCTTCCAGGGTGCCGCCGTCCACGTCGAACTGCTTGCCGACGTGGTTGAAGCTGACGATGGGGTGGGTCAGTGCGTTCATGCGTGTCTCCAGCGCGTGGCGCGCGCTTCGATGCGTTGCCCGAGGGCGTTGAGCAGGGCGCCGGTGATGCCGACCAGGAGCATGCCGCTCATGATCAGGTCCATGCGCATCAGCTGTTGGGCGCCGAGCATCAGGCTGGCGATGCCGCCGTTGGACGGCATGAAGTATTCGGCGCCGATGGTGCCCAGCCAGGCGTAGATCAGGCTCAGGCGCAGGCCGGCGAAGATGCCCGGCGCGGCACCCGGCAGGACCAGCCGGCGCAGGCGTTGCCACAGGCTCAGGCGCAGCACCTGGGCGGCCTCGGCCAGCTGTGGCGACAGGCTGGCGACGCTGCGGTGGGTGGCAATGAACAGCGGGAAGAACGCCGCCAGGGCCACGAATACCCATTTGGCCGGCTCGCCCAGGCCGAACCAGGCGGTGATCAGTGGCACCCAGGCGAAGATGGCGATCTGGCGCAGGGCGCCCAGGCTGGGGCCCAGCACCCGCTCGGCAGGTTTCGACAGGCCCAGCAGCAGCCCCAAGGCAAAACCCAGCCCGCCGCCCAGCACCAGGCCGGCCAGGGTGCGGCCCAGGCTGAGGCCCATGGCGGTCAGCAGCGAGCCGTCGGCCAGGCCCGCCCAGGTGGTGTGCAGCACCGCCAGCGGCGCGGCCAGAATGTTGGCGTCCACCCAGGCCAGCTGGCTCGCCAGCTGCCACAGCACCAGCAGCGCGGCGGGCAGCAGCCACGGCACCAGGCGGTCCAGGCCCTGGCTGTGGGTGGTACGCGGCAGCGCCGCGGTGGCCGCATGGGGCCAGTGCACCAGCTTGCGGTCGGCCAGGGCGATGCCCTTGTCCATGACCACGCCAATGACGCCGATCACCACCACGCAGACGAAGACGATATCGAGCATGAACAGCTGCCGCGCCCACACCATCAGGTAGCCGATGCCTTCGCTGGAAGCCAGCAGCTCCACCGCCAGCAGCGACGACCAGCCAGCGCCCAGGGCCAGGCGCACGCCGGCCATGAACGAGGGCAGGGCGGCCGGCAGTACCAGCCGGCGCACCAGCAGGCGCGGCGGCAGGCGGAGCACGGCGGCGGCCTCGCGCAGCCGCGGTTGCGCATCGCGCACGCCCACCAGGGTATGCAGGGTCACCGGCACGACGATGGCCTTGATCAGCACCACCAGCTTGAGCAGTTCGCCGATGCCGAAGAACACCATGAACAGCGGAATCCAGGCCAGGGTCGGGATCTGCGCCAGGGCGGTGAAGGTCGGCAGCACCAGGCGCTCGGCACGGCGGCTGGCGCCCATCCAGGCACCCAGCAGCGCACCGCCGAGGATGCCGGCCAGCAGGCCCCAGCACAGCCGTTGCAGGCTGATCCACAGGTTGGCCGGCAGGTCGTTGCCGGCCAGGTCCAGCGCGCTCTGCCACACCAGCGAGGGCGCGGGCAGAATCTGCTCGCTCATCCAGTGGTTGCGCGCGGCCAGCCACCACAACACGAACAGGGCGGCGGGCAGCAGCAGGGGTTGCAGGCGTTGGCCCAGGCCAGGGCCGGTGCGCCGGCGGGCGGCGGGGGGCGTTGCCAGGGGCACACTGAGAAGCGATTCGCGGGCCATGTCAGACCTCCGTTGTCGGCTACTGCGTAGGGCTATTTGCTTATTCTTATCCGATATATAAAAACTTTTTAATGATAGATATGGAGATAAGAGGTGCCATTTAAGGCCCAAGCGCGAAAGGCATCCAATGCATTCGGGGAATATTTCCAATGCGCCAGATGCATGGGCTGTGGGCTACGTTCAACCCGCCTTGGCGGCAGGCTGCGCATCGATTGCCATGATGGTGTCGATCATCGCCCGCGCCGCCGGCGACAGGCGGAAACCCATGCGGCTGACGATGCCGCAACGCGCGCTTAGGCTTTCGAGGTTCTGCGGCAGGTTGCGCCAGTGCAGCCGCACCAGCTCGCCCTCCAGGTTGTCCTCGTCGAAGCCTTCCTCCGAGCACAGGCCGATGGCGTCGGAATTGAGCACGATCTTCATCAGCGTCGGCATGTGCTCGGTCTGGATATGCGGGCTGAAGTCGGTCTTGCCGCTCAGGTTCGCCAGCAGCTTGCGCACCCCCGGCGGGATCAGCGTGGCGGCCAGTGGGTAGTCGAACATGTCGTTGGTGGACAGGCTCTCCTTGTTCACCAGCGGGTGCCCGCGCCGGCAGAAGAACGCGCCACGCTTGGGCGTCAGCGGCTGGGTCTGGAAGTTGGGGTCGGCCTCGAAGTGGCGGATGTCGGCGATGAAGAACTCGATTTCCTCGCGGCTCAGGGCGCGGCTCAGCTTCTCCCAGTTGTTCACCTCGAAGCAGGTGCGCACCTTGGGGTGGGCGCGCACGAACGCCGATATCGCGTCCGGCACCAGGCGCACGGCAGGCGCCGGGCCGCAGCCGAAGCGCAGTTCGCCGGCGTCGAGCTTGGTCATCTGCGTTACTTCGCTGGCCAGCAGCGCGGCGCCCTGCACCAGGCTCAGGGCGTGCTGCAGCACCACCTGGCCTTCCGGGGTGGGGCGCAGGTCCTTGTTGCCGCGGTCCACCAGCACGCAGCCGAACTCCTGCTCCAGGCCCTGGATGCTGCGGCTGAACGCCGGCTGGGTGATGCCCATGGCATCGGCGGCACGGACAAAACTGCGGTGTTCGGTGAGGGCGATGAAGTACCGCAGCTGGCGCAGATCCATATGCATTCCCGGCATTTGAAAAATAGGTCGAAGGTATTGGTACAGCGGGTGGGTTGAGGTTTTAAATGCAAGCTCTTATTCCGTCAACGAAGCATTGGCGATTCATCTAGAACTAATGCTTATATGCATAGAGAGAAGAGGGCCCAACCATGAGCACAGCCACACTCGCCACGAACCCCACCGCCGTTGCGCTGGATATCCACCCGGTTGCCGGCCGCATCGGCGCCGAGATCCGCGGCATCCAGCTGGGCGCCGACCTTGACGCTGCCACCGTCGAGGCCATCCAGGCCGCGCTGGTGAAGCACAAGGTGATCTTCTTCCGTGGCCAGGCCCACCTCGACGACCAGAGCCAGGAGGCCTTCGCCCACCTGCTCGGCGAGCCCATCGCCCACCCCACGGTGCCGGTGCGTGACGGCACCCGTTACCTGATGCAACTGAGCGGTGCCGACGGCCAGCGCGCCAACTCCTGGCACACCGACGTGACCTTCGTCGATGCCTACCCCAAGGCCTCCATCCTGCGCTCGGTGATTGCCCCGGCAGCCGGTGGCGACACCGTGTGGGCCAACACTGCCGCGGCCTACAACGACCTGCCGGCGCCCCTGCAGGAACTGGCCGACAAGCTCTGGGCGGTGCACAGCAACGAATACGACTACGCCGCGGCCAAGCCCGACGTCTCGGCAGAAAAGCTGGAAAACTACCGCAAGGTGTTTACCTCCACCGTGTACGAAACCGAGCACCCGGTGGTGCGCGTGCACCCCATCAGCGGCGAGAAAACCCTGCTGCTGGGGCACTTCGTGAAGCGCATCAAGGGCTACAGCGCCAGCGATTCGGCGCACCTGTTCGGCCTGCTGCAAAGCCACGTGGTGCGCCTGGAAAACACCGTGCGCTGGCGCTGGAGCACCGGCGACGTGGCCATCTGGGACAACCGCGCCACCCAGCACTACGCGGTGGATGACTACGGCACCCAGGAGCGCATCGTGCGCCGCGTGACCCTGCAGGGCGAAGTGCCGGTGGGCGTGGCGGGGCAGCGTAGCGTGACCACCCGCGGGGCCTAAAGGCGACGCAGCCTTCGGCAGCTGCTACGGGATCTGCGTAGCAGCGGCCGCCAGGCCGCGTCGAGGACCGGCGCGGTCTACCAAACGCCGATAGGCACCAGCTTCTCCTCCTCAGGCTCGCCATAACGGAAGCGCTGCCCACGCACATCAATCTCGCGATTGCTGATGGTGGTGCGGCGCTTCAAGCCGCGCAGCCAGTCAAACAGATACCCCTGATGCTGCTCCCGCACCCCGGCCAACGCCGGGTCGGTGCCCAGGTCGTGCAGTTCCTGCGGGTCATTCGCCAGGTCGAACAGCTGCGGCCGGTGGCCGTCGTAGGCCAGGTACTTGTAGCGTTCGCTGCGCACCATGTACATGCGGCAGCGGTCGATGGCCTGGCCCAGCCGCTCGCGGGCCGGGGCCTGGAAGGCGTAGTCGTATTCGGCCACGGCGAAGTCGCGCCAGGCCGGCTGCTGGCCGTGCAGCAGCGGGATCAGCGAGCGGCCCTCCAGGCGGTGGTCGGCCGCCGGCAGGCCCAGGGCGTCGAGGAAGGTGGGCAGGGCGTCGATGGTCTCGGCCAGGCGCGGGTCCACGGTGCCACGGGTGACGTCGGCGGCGGCACGCGGGTCGCGCACAATTAGCGGCACGCCCACGGCCGGCTCCAGCAGGAATTCCTTTTCGCCCAGGTAGTGGTCGCCCAGGTAGTCGCCATGGTCGCTGGTGAAGACGATCAGGGTGTCATCCCAGCGGCCGTTGGTTTGCAGGAAGTCGAACAGCCGGCCTAGCTGGTCGTCCACCTGCTTGATCAGGCCCATGTAGGTGGGGATCACGTTGAGGCGCACTTCCTCGCGGGAGAAATTGCGGCTTTCCTCGTGCTGGCGGAAGGCGTTGTACACCGGGTGGTCGTTCTCCTGGCCAGGCTGTGGCAGCACGGCGGGCACTACCTGGTCCCTGCCATACAACGCGTGGTACGGCGCAGGCGCAATGTAGGGCCAGTGCGGCTTGATGTAGGACAGGTGCAGGCACCAGGGTTGTTCAGCCTGCTCGCTGATGAAATCGATGGCGCGGTCGGTGGTGTACACCGTTTCCGAGTGCTGCTCGGGCACGCGGGCGGGCAGGTGGGCGTTGCGCATCTTCCAGCCGCTGAGAATCTCGCCGTTGGCGCCCTCGGCGGCGTTGGCCCAGTCGTGCCAGGGGTTGCGGCCAGCGTAGCCGAGCTTGCGCAGGTAATGGGTGTAGGGCGCGCCTTCGCGCTTGCCGTCGAAGATCGGGTCGTCGGGGAACAGGCCGTCGTGGCGCACGTAGGGTTCGAAGCCCACCTCGTTCAGCTGCTCGGCCTGGGCGCTGTCGGGCGCCATGGCCAGGCGTTGCTGGGCGTCGGTGTTGGGCGTGGCGTGGGTCTTGCCCACCAGCGCGGTGCGAATGCCGGCCGGGCGCAGGTAGTCGCCGATGGTGAATTCGTCCAGCGGCAGCGGCACGCCGTTCCAGGCCACCTGGTGGCTGCTGACGTAGCGGCCGGTGTAGGCCGACATGCGCGACGGCCCGCAGATGGTGCCCTGGGTGTAGGCGCGGCTGAAACGCACGCCGGCGGCGGCCAGGCGGTCGATGTTGGGGGTGTGCAGGTGCGGGTGGCCGTAGCACGACAGGTAGTCGCGGCGCAGTTGGTCGCACATGATGTACAGCACGTTCTTGATCGCGGTCATGGTCGGTACCTGGGTATCAGAGGGCTTTGCCGGTGGCGTCGAAAGCGGGCCACAGGGCGTCGAGTTTCTGCTGCTGCACCGCGGCGTCGACGAAACGCGGCTCTACCCAGTCGGTGGCAGTGAAGGGGCGGCGGATCAGGCCCAGGGCCTTGGCCTGGTCGACGCTGTCCTGCAGGCTGGCGCGCAGGAAGGCGTCGATGCGTGGCGAGTCGCGGAACTTCAGGTCGTCGCCGGCGCTTTCCTGTTCGAACAGCTGCGCCGGGATGGCGCTCTGCTCAGCCATCAGCTGGTTGTAGGGCGCCTGGTTCTGCGGCTCGGTGAGGTAGGCAGCGTTTTTAACCAGCACGTTGATCAGACGCTGGGTCAGGTCGGGGTGCTGGTCGATGAACGCCTGGGTGGCGACAAGGCCGGCCTGGGTGGTGGCCAGGCGCGGCAGCTGCTTGGTGCTGAGCGGGAACTGCACGCCTTGCTGGCCCAGGGCGAGAATGCCCATGCCCGACCAGGTGGCGTCGATCTGGCCGCTGGCCAGGGCCGCGCGGGCGGCGCTCCAGTCCAGGCTGATGATCTGCAGGTCATGTTCCTTCAGGCCCTGGGCGGCGAGGGCGCGGGCGAACGACAGCTGGTCGGCGGTGCCGCGGTACACGGCCACGCGCTTGCCCTTGAGGTCGGCGAGGCTGTGGATGTCGCTGCCGGCGCGGGTGGCCAGGTACATGTTGTTGCCGCGGGCGCCCAGCAGCAGGCGGGTCTGCAGGCCGCTGGAACGGCCAATGATGGCGGCCAGGTCGCCCAGCCAGGCGAAGTCCAGCTGCTGGTTGGCCAGGGCTTCGTTGACCGCGGGGCCGGCGCCCTTGAAGAAGTGCCACTCCACCTTCACGCCATCGGCGGCGAATTCGTTTTCCAGCTGCTTCTGGATATGCGCCAGGCCCACGGGGCCGGCAATGAACGGCGCGCTGCCGGCGCCCTGGTCAGGCGTGCCGATGCGGATGGTGACGGGGTCGGCCGCCTGGGCGTGGCCCAGCAGGCCGGCCAGGACGATGCCGAGCAGTGGTTTGAAAAACTTTTTCATGGGCCTTCCTGATTGCGCAAGTCACTGAAATAGCGACTATTTCGCGATCGGGAAGGGCCAGTCGGCAAGCGCATTCAATGAATACTTTGTATGCATTGCCTGCATACGATTCGCCTTTGATCCTGTGGGAGCTGGCTTGCCAGCGAGTTGTTGGGGCCAAAAAGCTCGCTGGCAAGCCAGCTCCCACGAAGCACCTACACCGCCAGGTTCTGGATGTCGTAGGTGGTGCCGCCCTCATCGCGCTCATCCACCAGCTTGATCTCCTCGATCATCGCTTCGGCCAGCGGCGACAGCCGGTAGCCCGCGCGGCTGACGATGGCGTCCGAGCGCAGCACCACGCTGAGCAGCGCATAGCTGCTTTCGCATTCCACGTTGGGGGCAAAGTCCGGGCGGCCACTGAGGTCGGCCAGCACCTTGCGCAGGTTCGGCGGGCGCAGGGTGGCAGCCAGCGGGTAGCTGAGCAGTTGCTCGGCCGTGACCCATTCCTGCTGCGCCAGCGGGTGCCCGGCGCGGCAGCAGAAATGCCATTTGCGTGGGCGCAGGCGGTGGGTGTGGTAGTCCGGGTCGGCCTCGAACTGGCGGGTGTCGGCGACGAAGAATTCGAACTCCTCGCTGAGCAGGCGCTTGCTCAGGCTGTGCCAGTCATCCACGTGGAAATGCACCCGCGCCCTGGGGTAGCGGCCAATGAAGCTGCCGACCGCCGCCGGCACCAGCCAGGAGGCCGGTGCCGGGCCGCAGCCGAAGCGCAGCTCGCCGGCCTCCAGGCCATTGAACTGGCTGATCTCGTTGCTCAGCTGGCGCGCGCCGCTGACCAGCCGCCGGGCGTGCTCGAGCACTACCTGGCCCTGCTTGGTGGGCGGCAGGTCCTTGCGCCCGCGGTCCACCAGCTGGCAGCCCACGGCGTGTTCCAGGGCCTGGATGCTACGGCTGAACGCCGATTGCGACAGGTTCACGGCCACGGCGGCGGCGACGAAGCTGCGGTGTTCGGCGAGCGCGATCAGGTGGCGAAGTTGGCGCAGGTCTATATGCATTTTTCACATTAAAAGTATCGGGCAAATGCATTTGCTATGCATCCAGTGCACTCCTTATAAAGGCAATCACTTATGCAGTAAATCTCTAGAAAAACATATGCAAATAACTGAAGGGAATATGAGGAGTGGTCGGCACATCGAATGCCGGCCCCCCGTTCCCTCACCAAGGAGCCGTGCCATGAGTCGTCAGTCACCCCCTGCAGCGCCCACTTCAGCCAGGCGTCTCAAGCGCTTGCCGCTGGCCATGCTGTTGGCCGGCAGCGCCGGTTTTTCCCTGGCCCACGCGGCTGACGACCCCACCCAGGCCAGCGCCGCAGCGGATGATGGCACCCACCTCAAGACCGTGACCGTGACCGCCCGGCGCCGCGAGGAAAGCGCCCAGGACGTGCCCACGCCGATCAGCACCGTCGACGGCAGCACCCTGGAAGCCCAGCACGTGTACCGCATCCAGGACCTGCAGCAGCTGGTGCCCAGCGTCAACGTGGCGTTCATGCACGCGCGCCAGTCCAGCGTGTCGATCCGCGGCCTTGGCAACAACCCCGCCAGCGACGGCCTGGAAGGCAGCGTGGGCCTGTACATCGACAACGTCTACCTGGGCCGCCCGGGCATGGCCGTGTTCGACCTGATGGACATCGACCAGCTGGCGGTGCTGCGCGGCCCGCAGGGCACGCTGTTCGGCAAGAACACCACGGCGGGGGTGATCAACATCACCACCCGTGCGCCCAGCTTCACCCCCGAGCGCACCATCGAAAGCTCGGTGGGCCAGCACGGCTACGTGCAGACCAAGGGCACCATCTCCGGCCCCATCACCGATGAGCTGGCCGGGCGCCTGTCGGTGTACCGCAGCGACAGCGGCGGCACCATCACCAACGAAGACAACGGCCACAAGCTGGGCGGCGGCGAGCGCGACGGCCTGCGCGGGCAGCTGCTGTTCAAGCCCAACGAAGACTTCAGCCTGCGCGCCATCGTCGACTACAACGAGGAAGACTCCAGCTCTGGCACCCGGACGCTGTTCAACACCGGGCCGACCGTCAACGGCTCCAACCTCTACGAAACCCGCGCGGCGGCGGCGGGCGCCACGCTGGTGGAGCCGGGGTCACGCAAGGTCAACCTGGATGGCAGCCAGCACGTGACCGTGCACCAGGGCGGTGGCTCGGTGGAGGCCAACTGGAAGCTGCCGAGCGACTTCACCCTGACGTCGATCAGTTCCTATCGCTTCTGGAACTTCACCCCGCGCAACGACGACGGGCTCAACGTGCCTGCCGCCTACAACGCCGGTGTGTCGGTGGAAGACAAGCAGTGGTCCCAGGAATTTCGCCTGGCATCGCCCACCGGCGGGGCATTCGACTACGTGCTGGGTGGCTACTACTTCGGCTCGAAGACCGACAACAAGTCGTTCTCCTACTACGGGCCCAAGGCCGATATCTGGAACGGCACCGCGACGGGCGCGCTGGCCAACGTCACCAGCATTGGCCGCGGCCACATCGACACCGACAGCTTCGCGCTGTTCGCCCAGGGCACCTGGCACCTCACGCCCAAGCTGGACCTGACCGCCGGCGTGCGCGGCACCTATGAAGAGAAGAGCGCTTGGGTGGAGCGCGACGCCCCGGTAGGCGGCGCCGCCGTGACCGGCGCTGCCCTGACCGCGCGCAACGGCCGCGCCGGCGCCTACAACTCCGGCGACCTGAGCCTGTACAGCGCCAGCCCCTCGGGCATGGTCAACTTGAGCTACCACTTCACCGATGACCTGATGGGCTACGCGACCCTGACCCACGGCGAGAAGTCCGGCGGCGTCAACCTGGCCGTCGGCAGCGCGCCCACCGCCGGCGCCGACTCGCTGCTGATTGGCGCCGAACGCGCCAACGACGCCGAGTTGGGGCTCAAGAGCACCCTGTGGGACCGCCGCCTGTTGCTCAACGCCAACCTGTTCTGGACCACGGTCAACGGCTACCAGGCCAACGCCTACGACTCGGCCAACCGCGTCTCCTACCTGACCAACGCCGGCACCGTGCGCTCCCGCGGCCTGGAGCTGGATGGCACGGTGCTGCCGCTCAAGGGCCTGACCCTTAACTTCAACGGCGCCTACAACGACGTGCGCTACATGTCCTACAAGGACGCCCCGTGCCCGCCGGAAGTCAGCGAGCAGGCCGGTGCGCCAGCCTCGTGCAGCCTGTCCGGGCACCAGGTGGTGGGCGCCTCGAAGTACACGTTCAACACCAACGGCGAATACAAGTGGAACTGGGACAACGGCCTGGAAGAGTACGTCACCGGCAGCTATTCGTACCGCTCCCACGCCGTGGGTACCCTGGAAGATTCCGCCTACGCGCAGATCCCCGGCTACAGCTTGGTCAACCTCAGCACCGGTTTTCGCGGCAACCTCGGCCAGGGCCAGTGGGACGTCTCGCTGTGGCTGAAGAACGCCTTCGACAAGACCTATTACACCACCCTGTGGGCCGAGGGTAACGGCGGCTACAGCGGCATCCTTGGCGACCCGCGCACCCTGGGCGTGACCGCCCGCTACGACTTCTGACAACAAAGGACGTGATCATGAAAGCCTTCAAGACAGCGTTGCTGGCCAGTGCGGTGTTCGCCAGCGTGGCCCAGGCCGCACCCAGCGTGTACCCCACCGGGGTGACCCGCTACGACCCGGCCAAGGCCTACAACCAGTACGTGATTTTCGCTGGTGCCGACAAGCAGACCCACCTGATCGACATGGACGGCAACGAGGTGAAAAGCTGGCCGCACAACGGCTTCCCGTCGGCCATCATCAACCCCAGGCTGGTAGGCGGCGAGCGCGGCCACGTGCTGCTGCAACTCAGCGACAAGGCGCCGGGCCCGTTGGGGGCGGCCGGCAACGGCCTGGCCAACCAGAGCGTCGGCGAGCTGGACTGGAGCGGCAAGGTGGTGTGGCAGTGGGGCGACAAGGCCCCCGGTGGCGCCGCCCAGCAGCACCATGACCAGCGCCGCCTGGGCAACGGCAACACCCTGGTGCTGGCCAACAAGGTGCACAAGGTGGCCGGCTTCAAGGTGCCGCAGCTGATCGACGACGTGGTGTACGAGGTAGATCCGCAAGGCCAGGTGAAATGGCAGTGGCTGGCCAGCGACCACCTCACCGAGTTTGGCTTCACCCCGGCGCAGTTGAAGCTGGTGCGCGCCACCGACAACCCCGACTACCTGCACATCAACAACCTCAGCGTGGTAGGGCCCAACAAGTGGTTCGACGCCGGCGACAAGCGCTTCGCTCCCGATAACCTGCTGCTGGACTCACGCAACTCCAACTTCATCGCCATCATCGACAAGGCCAGCGGCAAGGTGGTGTGGCACCTGGGCCCGAACCTGCCGACCCTCAACCCCAAGACCGCCCAGCAGGTGCCGCGGCCGTTGGACCAGTTCGTTGGCCAGCATGACGTGCACATCATCCCGGCCGGGCTGCCAGGCGCCGGCAACCTGCTGGTGTTCGACAACCAAGGCACCGCCGGCTACCCCTCGGCGCCCCTGGGCCTGACCCCGGGCTCGCGCGTGCTGGAGATCGACCCCATCAAGCAGCAGGTGGTGTGGCAATACACCGCCGCCAGCTCGAAACAGCCTTCATGGGCGTTCTACAGCTCGTTCATCAGCAGCGCCCGGCGCCTGCCCAACGGCAACACGCTGATCGACGAAGGCATGAACGGGCGCTTCTTCCAGGTCACCGACAAGGGCGAGATCGTCTGGGAGTACGTGAGCCCCTACCAGGGCAAGGCACCGGGTAGCGACGCCATCAGCAATTGGGTGTACCGCGCCCTGCCGGTGGCCTACGACTGGGTGCCCGAAGGCACGCCCCACGCCGAAACCGCCGTGCTGGCCCCCGACGCGGCGCTGAAAAACGCCAGCGCCAGCCGCTGAAAGCCATGCCTTGGGAGAATATTTTCAATGCCCCCAAGGCATCGGCTTCCGAGCGCTCTGCTACAGGCCTTGCAGGGCAAGGGCCGAAGCAAAACCAGGGTTCTGCATATTCCATATAGGTCTATGTATAACTTTAAAGATTACTTTCAGAGCTAAGCGTGGGGCGTCGATGATTCGCCTCGCGAGGCCTCCCTCGCACTATCGCTGAAGACCGCAGGAGTACAACAATGGGCAATGTCCAGACCGCAGCCAGTGCACCCCAGGCGCTACGGCGCCAGGCACCGGGCGGCGAGTTGGTCGACCTGGGCCGCGCGCACCGTGCGCCGCTGGCCCAGTCGCGTCTGCACACGACCCCCAAGGGTGTACTGAGCCGGCGTGAAGGGATTGCGCTGGGCGTGTTTGCGCTGGTGCTGCATGGCGCGGTGATGTACTGGCTGAGCCAGGAACCGCTGGCCGCGCTGCCGATCAAGCCGCCAGAAATCCCGCCAATGACCATCGAGTTTTCCCAACCGGCACCGCCGGTGGTTGAAACGCCTCCGCCACCGCCGCCACCGCCCGTGGCGCAGCCGGTAGAGCCGCCGCCACCGGTCGAGGACGAGCTGGCCACCAAGCCGCCGCCCAAGCCCAAACCCAAGCCCAAGCAGGTCGCCAAGCCGCTGCCCAAGCCCGTGCCGAAGCCGGTGGAACAACCGCCAGCGCCGCCACAGCCGGTTGCCGCGCCGACGCCACCGGCACCGCCTGCACCCCCCGCACCGAAACCGGTAACCCCGGCCTCGGCGAACGCCGGTTACCTGCACAACCCGGCGCCCGAATACCCGGCCCTGGCCATGCGCCGCAACTGGGAAGGCACCGTGCTGTTGCGGGTGCATGTGCTGGCCACCGGCAAGCCCGGCGAGATTCAGATCCAGAAAAGCAGTGGTCGCGACCAGCTCGATGACGCCGCGCTTGCCGCCGTCAAACGCTGGAGTTTCGTACCGGCCAAGCAGGGCGATGTCGCCCAGGACGGCTGGGTCAGCGTGCCCATCGACTTCAAGATCCGCTAATTCGCGCTAACACAAGGAATACACATCATGAGTACTTTGGCTTCCCCATTTGCCTCCATCGAAGGCGCGGTAATCTGGCTGTTGATCGTCTTCTCCGTCGCCACCTGGGGCCTGTTCCTGGCCAAGGGCGCGCAGTTCGGCCGCCTGAAGAACCAGGACCGCAAGTTCCACAAGCAATTCTGGGCGGCGTCGAGCCTGGATTCGGCCGCCGAACTGACCGTGACCCAGCCGGGCGCCGCCGCCCGCGTCGCCCAGGCCGGCTACGCCGCCATCCAGGTCGGTGAGCCCGGCCATGCCGCGGACCTGAGCCAGGCCATCAACCACCAGGACCGCCTGGAGCGCGCCCTGCGCCAACAGATCGTGCGTGAGCGCCGTTCCCTGGAAACAGGCCTGGCGGTGCTGGCGAGTATCGGTTCCACCTCGCCCTTCATCGGCCTGTTCGGCACCGTGTGGGGCATCATGTCCGCCCTGAAAGGCATCAGCGCCGCCGGTTCCGCCAGCCTGGAAACCGTGGCCGGCCCCATCGGCTCGGCCCTGGTGGCCACCGGCGTGGGTATCGCCGTCGCCGTGCCGGCGGTGCTGGTCTACAACTACTTCCTGCGCCGCCTGAAGCTGACCGTGGCCGACCTCGACGATTTCGCCCACGACTTCTACAGCCTGGCCCAGAAGAGCCAATTCCGCGTGCTGCTGCACCCGGCCCTGACCAAGACCGTCCAGGGCGGTGCTGGCCAGAAAGTGAAGGAGGCGTCCTGATATGGCCTTCTCTACCCAGGACAGTGATGAGGTACTGAGCGAGATCAACGTCACGCCGCTGGTGGACGTGATGCTAGTGCTGCTGGTGGTGTTCATCGTTACCGCGCCGCTGCTCACCAACTCGATCCCGATCAACCTGCCCAAGACCGACTCGGTGGCGCCGGTTGAGCAGAAAGACCCGCTGGTGGTGAGCATCGACGGTGGCGGCAAGTTCTTCATCAACAAGGACGAAGTGCAGCCCGACCTGCTGGAGTCGAACCTGGAGGCGGCCAAGGCCAAGAACCCGGACCTGCGCGTGCAGCTGCAGGCCGACGACGGCGTGGGCTACGGCAAGGTGGCGGGGGCCATGGCGTCGATTGAAAAGGCGGGCATCACCAAGCTGTCGGTGATTACCAAGCGGTGATGTTCTCAGTGGTTTCTTGGGTCGCTCCTCAGGCAGGGGGCGGCCCTTTTTTTTGCGCCTGTGGGCACCACACAACCCGTAGCCGCTGCCGAAGGCTGCGCTGGCCCTACTGCGTGCAGGAGATTTTCAGTGAGGCACAGGGCCAGCGCAGCCTGCGGCAGCGGCTACGAGGCGGCTTGGGCCAATTTTCTTATATCGTTATAAGTTATTAATAAATAGCTTCTTATTCCTTAACGAATATATGACCCGCCCCTATACTGACCTCAACGCAAACGATGCAGGAGGCGTATGCCATGCGCAACGAGTCGATCCGCTACCTGATTGTGCCGGGCTGGCAAGGTTCCCCCCAGGACCACTGGCAAAGCCACTGGTGCAACAGCCTGCCCAACAGCGCGCGGGTAGAGCAGGCCGACTGGTTGGCGCCGCAACGCCAGGACTGGGTGGCCGCCCTTGAGCAGGCCATCAGCGCCAGCACCGATCCGGTGATCCTGATTGCCCACAGCCTGGGCTGCATCACCGTGGCCCACTGGGCCGCGCAGGCACCGCGGGCGCTGCTGCGCCGGGTCCAGGGCGCCTTGCTGGTGGCGCCGGCCGATGTCGAGCGCCCGGCGTGCTCGCCGGCGCTGCGCAACTTCGCCCCCGTGCCCACCCACTTGCTGCCGTTCCCCAGCCAGGTGGTCAGCTCCGACAACGACCCGGCCGTAAGCGTGCCGCGCGCCATGCAGATGGCCCGCGACTGGGGCGCCGAGGCTGGCATCCTGGCGGGCGCTGGGCACATCAATGTCAAGTCCGGCCACCAGCGCTGGGAGCAGGGTTTCGCCTACCTGTACCGCCTGCAAACCCGCCTGCAGGCCCACGCGCTGCGCAGCGCCTGACCGCCATTTATTCGAAAAACGCCCGGGCCCATGCGCCCGGGCGGGAGTATTGCCATGAGTCATCCTGAACATTTCGGCCAGCCGCTGCTGACCTTCCCCGAAGCCGACAAGAGCCCCCTGAGCATCCGCGCCAAGGCGCTGGTGTTCGTCGACCCGCGCTCGCGGCAGCTGCGCCAGGAGCTGGAAAGCCTGGCGCCGCGCAGCCTGCCGGTGCTGATCCATGGCGAGACGGGCACCGGCAAGGAGCTGCTGGCCCGGCATATTCACCGCGCCAGCGACCGCGCCGGGCTGTTCGTGTCGGTGAACTGCGGCGCTATCAGCCCCACCTACGCCGACGCCGAACTGTTCGGCTACAGCGCCGGGGCTTATAGCGGCTCGGCCAGCAGCCGGGCAGGGTGGTTCGGTTCGGCCAACGGCGGCACCCTGTACCTGGACGAGATCGGCGACCTGCCGTTGCCTATTCAATTGAAGCTGCTGGCAGCGCTGGAAAACCACGAAGTCACCCGCGTCGGTGCCCAGCAGCCAAGCCCGGTGGACGTGCGCCTGGTGGCCGCCACCAGCATCGACCTGGCCCAGGCCGTGGCCGCCGGCAAGTTCAACGAGCGGCTGTTCCATTACCTGGGCGAAGGCCGCCTGGTGCTGCCGGCCCTGCGCGAACGTCCGGGGGACATCCTGTCGCTGGCCGAATATTTCGTCGGCATCTACAGCGCGCGCCTCAACCTGCCGGTGCCGTTGATCAGCGAAAGCGCCCAGCTGCTGCTTGAGCGCCACAGCTGGCCGGGCAACACCCGCGAGCTGGAAAACATCATTCATTTCGCCCTGCTGGTCAGCAGCGGCGACGAGATCCTGCCCGAGCACCTGAACCTGCCGCTGGTGGCCGAACCGCTGGCCGACATCGAGCGGCAGATTGCCGAACTGCTCGACGAAGGCTCTGGCTCGGCCCTTCAGGGCCTGAAAGCGTTGCTGGAGCGCAGCGCCTTGCGTGTGGCGCAACAGATCGGCTGAGCCATGCGTGGGGCGCCGACATGGCCAATTGCCTGGAAATGACGAAAAAGGCATAAGCAGTGAAATAAAAGATATTGTCTTGGTATAAAAAATATCGGTATTGTCCGCCCCAAGCCGGCCAAATACGCAGCTGGCACCTTATTGATCAAGGACATTGCATGAAAAAGGCTCTGCTGTTCACTGCCCTGGCCGCCGCCCTGACCATGGGTGTTGCCAACGCCAACGAGAAGCTGGTGGTCGCTGCTACCCCGGTCCCGCACGCTGAAATCCTGGAGCTGGTGAAACCGGTCCTGGCTAAAGAAGGCGTGGACCTGGAAATCAAGGTCTTCACCGACTACGTGCAGCCCAACGTGCAGGTTGACCAGAAGCGCCTGGACGCCAACTACTTCCAGACCCTGCCGTACCTGAAGAACTTCAACGACGGCAAGGGCACCCACCTGGTGACCGTGGTCGGCGTGCACGTGGAACCCTTCGGCGGCTACTCGAAGAAGATCAAGTCGCTGTCCGAGCTGAAAGACGGCGCTACCGTTGCCATTCCGAACGAAGGCAGCAACAGCGGCCGCGCACTGATCCTGCTGCAGAAAGCCGGCCTGATCACCCTGAAAGATCCGAAGAACGCCCTGGCCACCCCGAAAGACATCGCCGAGAACCCCAAGCACCTGAAGTTCAAGGAGCTGGAATCGGCCATGCTGCCACGCGCCCTGGACCAGGTTGACCTGGACATGATCAACACCAACTACGCGCTGGACGCCGGCCTGAACCCGGCCAAGGACGCCCTGGTGATCGAAGGCGCCGACTCGCCGTACGTGAACTACCTGGTTGCCCGCCCGGACAACAAGGACAGCGACGCCATCAAGAAACTGGCCGCTGCCCTGACCAGCCCGGAAGTGAAGGAATTCATCGCCAAGAAATACAACGGCGCGGTACTGCCGGCGTTCTGATCGCCAGCTGAGCTGCACTGCAAAAACGCCGACGGCTTACACAGCGTCGGCGTTTTTTATTGCCTGCGCCGTCACGCGGCGCCTGGGACGCGGCCTGCGGCCGCTGCTACGGGGATTATTGCGCGGCGCAGGGCCGCCAGCAGTTTGATCACGTCCTGGGGGTCGAGCTTTTTCACGGTGTTGTTATTCATTATTGGACTTCCTTGGCACGGGCAGAAAGTTTTCGAGTACGCCCGTGCGAAAAAGATCCCACCCGGGGTGAAAAATCCTCGAACAAGTTTTCAGCGGATGACCGCACGTACATGGCAGTTGTCCGCACGATGAACACTGAGCTACCCTCACGGCTCATAATAAATCTGAGCTAAAACAGCGCACGCAAAGGAGCCTGCATGGCTGCTCTTCGGTTGGGTTGGGTGTTGGGTGCTTGCCTTGCGGCAACCCTGGCCGGTTGTGGGCAGGGCAAGCCGGAGGAACCGCAGCGGCCCAGGGTGAAGGTGCAGACGGTGCAGAGCACCGACTTTGCCGCGCCCGTGAGCCTGACCGGCGATATCCAGGCGCGGGTGCAGACCCAGCTGTCGTTCCGCGTGGGTGGCAAGATCATCAAGCGCATGGTCGACGTCGGCGACCGCGTCAGCGCCCGCCAGGTGCTGGCCCAGCTCGACCCCAAGGACCTGCAGACCAACGTCGACTCGGCCAAGGCCGCGGTGTTCGCCGAGCAGGCGCGGGTCACCCAGACCCAGGCCGCTTTCGTGCGCCAGCAGAAACTGCTGCCCAAGGGCTACACCAGCCAGAGCGAATACGACTCCGCCCAGGCCGCGCTGCGCAGCAGCCAGAGCGCCCTGGCCGCCGCCAACGCGCAGCTGGCCAGCGCCCGCGAGCAGTTGAGCTACACCGACCTGATCGCCGAGGCGCCCGGCATCATCACCGCCCGCCAGGCCGAAGTCGGGCAGGTGGTGCAGGCCACCGTGCCGATCTTCAGCCTGGCCCGCGACGGCGAGCGCGACGCGGTGTTCAACGTCTATGAGTCGCTGTTCGTGCAGCCCGCCGGCGACCAGCAGGTGCCGGTCAGCCTGGTCGAAGACCCGAAGGTGAAGACCACCGGCAAGGTGCGCGAGGTGACGCCCGCGGTGTCGGCACAAACCGGCACCCTGCAGGTGAAAGTGGCGCTGGCCGGCCTGCCGCCGGGCATGAACCTGGGTTCGGTGGTCAGCGGCACCCTTAGCGGGCCGGCCAAACCCAGCATCGAACTGCCCTGGTCGGCCCTGACCAAGGACGGCAGCGACCCGGCCGTGTGGCGGGTGGACGCGCAGAACAAGGTCAGCCTGAAGAAAGTCACCGTCGCCCGCTACCTCACCGGCAAGGTGGTGGTGGGCGACGGCTTGCAGGATGGCGACAAGATAGTGGTGGCCGGGGTGCAACTGCTGCACCCGGACATGCAGGTCGAAATCGCTGCCCAGGCCACTGTCGAGGAAAAGCCATGACCCGCGCATTGACCTCGCTGTGCCTGTGCCTGGCGCTGCTGGGCTGCTCGAAGAATGAACCGCCGCCCGAGCCGGTGCGCCCGGTGCTGTCGGTGCAGATCACGCCGCAGAACATGGAGCAGCTGGGGCGCTTCGCCGGCACCATCCAGGCGCGCTACGAAAGCACCCTGGGCTTCCGGGTGTCCGGGCGCATCGCCCGGCGCGCCGTGGACGTGGGCAGCGAAGTGAAGGCCGGCGACCTGCTGGCCACCCTCGACCCCACCGACCTGCAGAACCAGGTGCGTTCCACCCAGGGCGACCTGGCGCGGGTGCAGGCGCAGTGGATCAACGCCCAGGCCGACGCGCGCCGCCAGCAGGAGTTGTTCGACCGTGGCGTGGGCGCCCAGGCGCAACTGGACGTGGCCCAGACCAACCTGAAAACCACCAAGGCGTCGCTGGACCAGGCCCAGGCCTCGGTCAGCCAGGCCAAGGACCAGCTCAACTACAGCGAACTGCGCACGGACCACGACGCCGTGGTCACCCACTGGAACGTCGAGGCTGGCCAGGTGGTCAGCGCCGGCCAGGAAGTGGTGACGTTGGCGAGGCCCGATATCAAGGAAGCGGTGATCGACCTGCCGTCGTCCCTGGCCGAACAGCTACCGCCCGGCGTGACCTTCACCGTCGCCGACCAGCTGGAACCGAGCATCAGCACCACCGCCACCCTGCGCGAACTGGAACCCCAGGCCGACAGCGCCACGCGCACCCGCCGCGCGCGCCTGACCCTGGCCGACACGCCGCCGGCGTTCCGCCTGGGCACGGCCATTGGCGTGACCCTGAGCACCGCCATCGAACCCAAGGTGGAGCTGCCGCTCAGCGCTATCCAGGAGGCCGAGGGCCAGTCGCGCATCTGGGTCATCGACCTGCAGAACCACACCGTGGCGCCGCGGGCGGTGCACGTCATCAGCCGTGACCAGGACTCGGTCATTGTCAGCGCCGGGGTACAAGCCGGCGAGCGCGTGGTCAGCGCCGGCGTCAACAGTCTCAAACCGGGGCAGAAGGTCAAAGTGGACGAGGGCAGCAAGCAATGAAAGGAAGCTTCAACCTGTCCGACTGGGCGCTGAAACACCAGTCCTTCGTCTGGTACCTGATGTTCGTGGCGCTGCTGATGGGGGTGTTTTCCTACCTCAACCTGGGCCGTGAGGAAGACCCCAGCTTCACCATCAAGACCATGGTCATCCAGACCCGCTGGCCGGGCGCCACCCAGGACGAAACCCTGTTGCAGGTCACCGACCGCATCGAGAAGAAGCTCGAGGAGCTGGACTCCCTCGACTACGTGAAAAGCTACACCCGCCCCGGCGAATCCACCGTCTTCGTGTACCTGCGCGACACCACCAGCGGCAAGGCCATCCCGCAGATCTGGTACCAGGTACGCAAGAAGATCGACGACATTCGCAGCAGTTTCCCCCAAGGCATCCAGGGGCCGGCGTTCAATGACGAGTTCGGCGACGTGTACGGCTCGATCTATGCCTTCACCGCCGACGGCCTGAGCATGCGCCAGCTGCGCGACTACGTGGAGCAGGCCCGCGCCGAGATCCGCCAGGTGCCGGGGCTGGGCAAGATCGAAATGATCGGCGCCCAGGACGAGGTGCTGTACCTGAACTTTTCCACCCGCAAGCTGGCGGCCCTGGGCATCGACCAGCGCCAGGTGGTGCAGGCGTTGCAGGCGCAGAACGCGGTGACGCCGGCCGGGGTGATCGAGGCCGGCCCCGAGCGCATTTCCGTGCGCACCAGCGGCCAGTTCGCTTCCGAAAAGGACCTGGCGGCGGTGAACCTGCGGCTCAACGACCGCTTCTACCGCCTGGCCGACGTCGCCGACATCCAGCGCGGCTACAGCGACCCGCCCACGCCGATGTTCCGCTTCAACGGCCAGCCGGCCATTGGCCTGGCCATCGCCATGCGCGACGGCGGCAACATCCAGTCGTTCGGCAAGGCCCTGCACCAGCGCATCACCGAGATCACCGCCGATATGCCGGTGGGCGTGGGCATCCACAACGTCTCCGATCAGGCCCAAGTGGTGGAAGAGGCCGTGGGCGGCTTCACCAGCGCCCTGTTCGAGGCGGTGATCATCGTGCTGGTGGTGAGCTTCATCAGCCTGGGCGTGCGCGCCGGGCTGGTGGTGGCCTGCTCGATCCCGCTGGTGCTGGCCATGGTCTTCGTGTTCATGGAATACAGCGGCATCACCATGCAGCGTATCTCCCTCGGCGCGTTGATCATCGCCCTGGGCCTGCTGGTGGACGACGCCATGATTACCGTGGAAATGATGGTCACGCGCCTGGAAATGGGCGAGACCAAGGAGCAGGCGGCGACGTTCGCCTACACCTCCACGGCCTTCCCCATGCTCACCGGCACCCTGGTGACGGTGGCGGGCTTCGTGCCCATCGGCCTCAACGCCAGCTCGGCGGGGGAGTACACCTTCACCCTGTTCGCGGTCATCGCCGTGGCCATGCTGGTGTCCTGGGTGGTGGCGGTGCTGTTCGCGCCGGTGCTGGGCGTGCACATCCTCAGCACCAACGTGAAGCCGCACTCCAGCGAGCCGGGGCGCATTGGCCGGGTGTTCAACAGCGGCCTGCTGTGGGCCATGCGCCACCGCTGGCTGACCATCCTGATCACCGTGGGGCTGTTCCTGCTGTCGGTGTTCTGCATGCGCTTCGTGCAGAACCAGTTCTTCCCCTCGTCCGACCGGCCCGAGGTGCTGGTGGAGCTGAACTTGCCGCAGAACTCGTCGATCAACGAGACCCGCAAGGCGGTGGACAAGCTGGAGGCCAGCCTCAAGGACGACCCGGACATCGCCCGCTGGAGCACCTACATCGGCCAGGGCGCGATTCGTTTCTACCTGCCCCTGGACCAGCAATTGGAGAACCCGTACTACGCCCAGCTGGTGATCGTCAGCAAGGGCCTGGACGAGCGGGCGGCGCTGATGGACCGCCTGCGCAAGCGCCTGCGCGACGACTTCGTGGGCATTGGCAGCTACGTGCAGACCCTGGAGATGGGCCCGCCGGTAGGCCGGCCGATCCAGTACCGGGTCAGCGGCAAGGACATCGACCAGGTGCGCAAGCACGCCATCGACCTGGCCACGCTGCTGGACCAGAACCCGCACATCGGCCAGATCATTTATGACTGGAACGAACCGGGCAAGGTCCTGCGCATCGACATCAACCAGGACAAGGCACGGCAGCTGGGGCTGTCCTCGGAAGACGTGGCCAAGCTGATGAACACCATCGTCAGCGGCACCGCGGTGACCCAGGTCAACGACGACATCTACCTGATCAACGTGGTGGGGCGTGCCGAAAACGCCGAGCGTGGCTCGCCGGAAACCCTGCAGAACCTGCAGATCGTGACGCCCAACGGCGTGTCGATTCCGCTGCTGGCGTTCGCCACCGTGCGCTATGAACTGGAACAACCGCTGGTGTGGCGCCGCGACCGCCACCCTACCATCACCATCAAGGCCTCGGTGCGCGACCAGATCCAGCCCACCGACCTGGTCACCCAGCTCAAGCCCACCATCGACCAGTTCGCCAGCAGCCTGCCGGTGGGCTACAAAGTGGCCACCGGCGGCACCGTCGAAGAAAGCGGCAAGGCCCAGGGCCCCATTGCCCGCGTCGTGCCGCTGATGCTGTTCCTGATGGCGACCTTCCTGATGATCCAGCTGCACAGCGTGCAGAAGATGTTCCTGGTGGCCAGCGTCGCGCCCCTGGGGTTGATCGGAGTGGTGGTGGCGCTGGTGCCCACCGGCACGCCCATGGGCTTCGTGGCCATCCTCGGCATTCTGGCGCTGATCGGCATCATCATCCGCAACTCGGTGATCCTGGTGACCCAGATCGACATCTTCGAGAAGGACGGCTACACCCCGTGGGACGCCGTGGTGCAAGCCACCCAGCACCGCCGCCGGCCCATCCTGCTGACCGCCGCCGCAGCCAGCCTGGGCATGATCCCCATCGCCCGCGAAGTGTTCTGGGGCCCCATGGCCTACGCCATGATCGGCGGCATCATCAGCGCCACGCTGCTGACGCTGCTGTTCCTGCCGGCGCTTTATGTGGCTTGGTACAAGGTCAGGGAGCCGAAGAAGACGGCGTGATGTACCCGCAGCCTTCGACAGCGGCTATGGAGTAGACATAATTTGATACCTAGTCAGCCCAGTGTTGTTGTTGCGGTGGAGATGGCCTCCGATCAACATTGCGGCTGGTTACGAGACAGCAGAAAATTTATCGGCGGTGCTGCGCAGGCCTGTTTCAGCAGGACCATATGAAGGGAAATCGCAGATGCAAGGTTGTTTTGCTTCGGTGCAAAAGACTTATTTGCTAGGCCGTCCTTCCTCGTAGCCAGCCACGTACGATGTAGCCGCTGCCGTCAGGCTGCGCTGGCCGGCATTGCAAACTCTGATTCTTGGGTGTAGTCAGGGGCCAGCGCAGCCTTCGGCAGCGGCTACGGGACTTCGGCATTTGCCTGCACCTGTAGCAGCGACCGTCAGGCGGCGTCCTTGCGCCACACGCTGGCCAGCCAGGGTTGCTGCTCACGCGGCAACCCTGTGGGCCGGTAGTAGTGTTCAAGCTCCACGAAACCGGCCTCGGCCAGCACTCGCCGCCAATTCTCCAGATCGTGGTAGGCGCCATAGCGCGGGCCTTTCCAGCCTTCCTGGTTGTTGCCGCGGGGGTTGGAACTGAACAGCACGCCGCCCGGTTTCAGCGTGGCGTGCAGTTGGCTTAGCACCCGTGGCAGTTCCTGGCTGGGGATGTGGAACAGCACGGCGTTGGCGAACACGCCGTCGAAGCGTTCGGCGGGCAGTTCCAGATCGAGGAAGTTCTGCTGCCACACCTCGCAGCCGCTGTCGGCACGGGCCATTTCGGCGAAGCGTTCGCTGCCGTCAAGGCCGATGGCGATATGGCCCAGGCGGGTGAAGGTGCGCAGGTCGCGGCCCGGGCCGCAGCCGAAATCGAGGATCTGCGCCGGCGCCGGCACCTGCAGGTGGCGCAGCAGGGCGTCGATGTTCTGGCTGACGTCGTGGTCGCGGGTGCCTTCGCGGAAGCTCTCGGCGGTCTGGTTGTAGTTGCCCAGGGTGGTCTGGGTGATCTGTTGCAGGGCCTGGGGGTCGAGTTTCATCGCGGTCGCCAACGGAAAAGGTGATGACCACGATGATACCTCAGCGCTTGTTCAACACCTTCGCCAGCCGATCACCGCCAAACTGGATGAACGCCACCAGCACTACCAGCAGCACGATCACCGTGAGCATGATCTGCGAGTCGAAGCGCTGGTAGCCGTAGCGGTAGGCAATGTCCCCCAGGCCGCCGGCACCGATGGCGCCGGCCATGGCGGAGGAGTTGATCATGGTCACCAGGGTAATGGTGAAGCCGCCGACGATGCCCGGCCGCGCCTCGGGCAGCAGCACGTGCCAGATGATGTGCCAGCGCCGGCAGCCCATGGCCTGGGCCGCTTCGATCAGGCCATGGTCGACCTCGCGCAGGCTGACTTCGGCGATGCGTGCGAAGAACGGCGTGGCGGCAATGGCCAGCGGCACCACGGCGGCCCACACGCCGTAGGTGGTGCCGACGATCAGGCGGGTGAAGGGAATCAGCGCCACCATCAGGATCAGGAACGGTACCGAGCGGAACAGGTTGACGAAGGCGCCCAGCACGCGGTTCACGGCGGGCGCTTCATAAATGCCGCCCCTGCTGCTGGTGACCAGCACCACCGCCAGCGGAATGCCCAGCACCAGGGCGATGAACGAAGACACGCCGACCATCAGCAGCGTGTCGAGAATCCCTTGCAGCAGCCGTTCAGCCCACATAACCCAGCACCTCCACGCGGTCGGCCCACAAGGCCGCGCGTTCGATCAGTTGTTCACGGGCCAGCGGCGAGTGCGCCACGGCAATCACCAGCTGCCCCAGGGCGCGACCCTGGATGCGTTCTACGCCGCCTTGCAGCAGGCTGACGCGGCCGCCCAGGCTGTGGAACAGCGCCGACAGGTCGGGCTCTTCGCCGTCGCTGCCGTTCAGGCGCAGGCCCAGCACCAGCGCCGCGGCGGCAGAGCCGGGTTGTTCCTGGATGCGCGCCTGCAGTTCGGCCGGCAGCCCAAGTTGCAGCGGCGCCAACAGGGTCTTGCTGACCGGATGCTGCGGGTCGCCGAACACCTGCCACACCGGGCCTTGCTCCACTACCTGGCCTTGCTCAAGCACCACCACGCGGTCGCAGATGTCGCGGATCACCGCCATCTCATGGGTGATCAGGATGATCGTCAGGCCCAGGCGCTGGTTGATGTCGCGCAGCAGCGCCAGGATCGATTCGGTGGTCTCCGGGTCCAGCGCCGAGGTAGCCTCGTCGCACAGCAGGATGGCCGGGTCATGCACCAGCGCGCGGGCGATGCCCACCCGCTGCTTCTGCCCGCCCGACAGCTGCGCCGGATACACGTGGTGCTTGTCGGCCAGGCCCACCAGGTCCAGCAGTTCGGTGACCTTGCGGTGACGCTCGGCCTGGCTCATGCCGGCTACTTTCAGCGGCAGCTCGACGTTCTGCCACACGGTCTTGGCCGACATCAGGTTGAAGTGCTGGAAGATCATGCCAATGCGCCGACGCAGCTGCACCAGGCGGTCTTCGTCGAATTCGCCTATATCCACCTGGTCGATCAACACCCGGCCAACGCTGGGTTGCTCCAGGCGGTTGATGGTACGGATCAACGACGACTTGCCGGCGCCGCTGCGGCCAATGATGCCGAAGATCTCGCCACGCTGGATGTTCAGGTCAATGCCTTGCAGCGCTTGCACCGGACCGTGCTGGCCCTGGTAGGTCTTGCCCAGGCCGATGAAGCGCACATGGGCGTTGGCCAGTTCCGGGTGCAGCTGGGTGCGCTCGGCGCTGGCCGGCGGGCGGGTTGCAGTCAGGCGCTGGGCGCTGCTCATGGTCAGCCTCCCCAGCCGGTCTGGTACAGCTTGCCGTAGGTCTTGTCCAAGGCGGCGCGGACCACCGGCGAGTGCTGGTAGATATCGACGAACTTGGCCAGGCGCGGGTCGGCCTTTTCCTTGGGCTGGATCACGAACTGGATCACGTATTCAGGGTGGTCGACGCCGTCGAACAGCAGCGCCGACTCGGCGTCGAAGGTCTTGGCCAGGCGGATGTAGGCCGGGTAGCCCTGCACCAGGTCGGCGTCATCGTAGGCGCGCACCAGCTGCACGGCTTCCACCTGCAGGATCTTCAGGTGCTTGGGGTTGGCGGTGATGTCGTCCTCGGTGGCCTTGTAGCCCACGCCGTCCTTGAGGCTGATGAGCTTGGCCTTGGCCAGCAGCTGCAGGCCGCGGCCGCTGTTGATCGGGTCATTGGCGATGGCCACGGTGGCGCCGTCGGGCAGCTGGTCAAGGCTCTTGTACTTCTTCGAGTACAGGCCGACGTTGTTGATGATGCCGGGGGCGTAGGGCACCAGGTCGAAGCCGGCGGCGGCCTTGGCGTTTTCCAGGAACGGGATGTGCTGGAAGTAGTTCACGTCGATATCGCCGGCCGCCAGGCTGACGTTGGGCGCGATCCAGTCGGTGAACTCCACCAGTTGCACCTTCAGGCCTTGCTTGTCGGCCTCGGCCACGGCGGCCTCCAGCGGGATGGCGAAGGCGGCGGTGGTGCCGATTTTCAGCGGCGCGTCGGCAGCATGGGCAAGCCCCGTGGCCAGGCCGAGCGCGAGCAGCAGGGTGGTGAGTTTTTTCATGTCAGTTCTTCCGGAATTCATCTGGATTCTGTGGGAGCTGGCTTGCCAGCGAGCTTTTGGCGGCCTCAAAAGCTCGCTGGCAAGCCAGCTCCCACAGGTACGTAGTCAGGCAGCAGGGTGTTTGAATTCGCTGGCGATGTGGTTGTGGGGCAGGCGCGGGCCGTGCTCGAAGAGTTTTTCGCGCAGGGTGCCGTCGCCGTACGCGGTCTTGTAGCGCCCGCGTTGCTGCAGTTCCGGCACCACCAGGTCGATGAAGTCCACGTAGCTTTCCGGGGTGACCGTGCGCGCCAGGTTGAAGCCGTCCAGGCCGGTCTCGTCGATCCAGGCAATCAGCTGGTCCGCCACCTGCTGGGGTGAACCGACCAGGGTGATGTAGCGGCCGCCCAGGGCGTGCTGGTCCAGCAGCTTGCGGCGGGTCCAGTCGTTGTTCTGCAGGTTCTTGGTGGCCGACTGGATGGCGTTGCTTTTCACGTACTGGATCGGCTCGTCGAGCGCGTACTGGGCGAAATCGATACCGGTGGAGCTGGCGAAATGCGCCACGCCGGCCTCGGCGCTGGCGTATTGCAGGTATTCGGCGTGCTTGGCGTGGGCGGCTTCCTCGGTGGCAGCGACAATCACTGTCAGGCCCATGAACACCTTGATGTCCTCGGCGCGGCGGCCGGCCGCAGCGGCGCTGGCGCGTACCTTGTCCACCTGGGCGCGGGTAGCCGCCTTGGTCTGGCCGCTGATGAACACACACTCGGCGTGGCGGCCGGCGAACAGCAGGCCGCGGTCCGAGGCGCCGGCCTGGAACAGCACCGGCGTGCGCTGGGGCGAGGGCTCGCACAGGTGGTAGCCGTCAACCTGGTAGAACTCGCCCTGGTGCCGCACCTTGTGCACCTTGCTTGGCTCGGCGTACACCCGGCGTGCCGGGTCGTTGACCACGGCGTCGTCTTCCCAGCTGCCTTCCCACAGCTTGTACAGCACCTGCAGGTATTCGTCGGCCTGGTCGTAGCGGCGGTCGTGCTCGGCCTGCTCGCTGAGGCCCATGGCCTTGGCGGCGCTGTCCAGGTAGCCGGTGACGATGTTCCAGCCCACGCGGCCACGGCTCAGGTGGTCGAGCGTGGACATGCGCCGGGCGAACAGGTAGGGCGGCTCGTAGGTGAGGTTGGCGGTCAGGCCGAAGCCCAGGTGCCGGGTGACGGCGGCCATGGCCGACACCAGCAACAGTGGGTCATTGACCGGCAGCTGGATGGCCTCGCGCAGCGGCACGTCGACGCTGTGCTGGTACACGTCATACACGCCGACGATGTCGGCGATGAACAGCCCGTCGAACAGGCCGCGCTCCAGCGTCTTCGCCAGCTCGGTCCAGTATTCGATTGTCTTGTACTGGCTGGAGGTGTCGCGCGGGTGTGTCCACAGGCCGTGGTTGATGTGCCCTATGCAGTTCATGTTGAAGGCGTTGAGCAGGATCTTTTTACCGGTCACCAGATAGTCCTCGGCGGAATAGCGCCGCGTTGTCGCGGCGGAAAATGCGCAGGTCCGGTGGTCCGGTTCATATACCCTAATCGTGTATAAAGTTTAAATATACTAACCTTTAGAAATATCAATAGAAGTGGCGTCGCGGTACACCCGCACCTGCCGGGCAGGGGCCCAGCCAGACGGGTTGCCGACCCGGTCGAGGATGCAATAGGTGGCTTCCAGGTGGTCGTCCTGGCCGGCTTCGCGGATGACCTTCTTGGGGATGCGGCCGCTCACCGGCAGCCCCACCTGGCTTGGCAGCAGGGGCGGCAGGTCCAGGCGCAGGTCGCCCCAGCGCAGGGTCAGGCAATCCAGCGCAGCCATGTGCTGCCAGGGCTCGACACTGAACGGCACGCCGCGCTTGAGGGTGTTCAGGCAGACTGCCTCGGGCAGTTCCAGCGGGGCGAGGAACTGGTTTTCCTCGGCGCCGTGCAACGGGTTGCCCGGGCACTGCAGTTTCACGCTGAAGGCCAGCGCCGGTGAGCGTTGCGCCTGATACCCCACGCGCAGCACCCGGTAATACAGGTGCGCCTCGCCGTTCAGGGCGAAGCTGGCCGGGATCGGCAGTTGCAGGGTGCGGCCGGGCTCGCCGGGCTGCACGACGTGGGCGGTGACAAAGCAGCTGTTCCAGAACAGCTCCAGCAGGTCGCCCTGGTCCATGTGTTCCCAGGGTTCGATGGCGGCGCACAGGTGGCGGCTGGCATGCAGGCCGAGGCCGTGGTTGGCCAGCAGCGGCAGGGCAGGGGGCAAGAGTTCAGATCCGTTGAACAGGCGCATGGCGATTCTCCTTGAAGGCCGGCGTCCTTCATAGGTGCTCGCTAGGGTGGGGTCAAGGTGGGGGGATTGCCGTTGGTTGCGTTCAGACGGTTCCTACAGGCAGTACCCCAAACGCGTAGCCGCTGCCGTAGGCTGCGCTGGCCCTCGCGTTCACCGGAGATTTTCAGTGAGGCAAAGGGCCAGCGCAGCCTGCGGCAGCGGCTACGGGGGTAGCGTTTACCCGGCCAGGAACTTGCTGAGGAATTGCCTGGTGCGTTCTTCGCGCGGGTTGGCGAACAACGCTTTCGCCTCGCCCTGTTCCACGATCACGCCCTTGTCGAAGAACACCACACGGTTGGCCACGTCACGGGCGAACGCCATTTCGTGGGTGACGATGATCATCGTGCGCTTTTCTTCGGCCAGGCTGCGAATGGTCGCCAGCACTTCGCCCACCAGTTCCGGGTCCAGCGCCGAGGTGGGTTCGTCGAACAGAATCACCTCCGGCTCCATGGCCAGTGCGCGGGCGATGGCCACCCGTTGCTGCTGGCCACCGGACAGCCGGCGCGGGTAGGCGTCTTCCTTGCCCGCCAGGCCGACCTTGGCCAACAGCTTGCGGCCCAAGGCCTCGGCCTGGGCGCGCGGGGTCTTCTTGACCACCACCGGGCCTTCAATCACGTTTTCCAGCGCGGTGCGGTGCGGGAACAGGTTGAAGTTCTGGAACACGAAGCCCACCTGCTGGCGCAGGCGCCGAATCAGCCCTTGTTGCTGGGCGATGCGGCTGCCATCGATCTCGATGTCACCCATGCGAATCCGCCCGCTGTCCGGGGTTTCCAGCAGGTTCAGGCAGCGCAGGAAGGTTGTCTTGCCCGAGCCGCTGGGGCCGATGATGGCCACCACCTCACCGGCATCCACCTGCAGGTCGATGCCCTTGAGCACGGCGTTGCCGTTGAAATGCTTGGTCAGTTTTTCCACCACGATCATGGCGTCAGGCCTCCTGGTCATGGCGGTTCACCCGCGCTTCGAGACGGTTCTGCAGCGCCGACAGTGCGCTGGCCAGTACCCAGTAGATCAGCGCGGCGGCCAGGTACATGGTGAACACTTCGAACGTACGCGCGGTGATCAGTTGCGCCTGGCGGAACAACTCGGGCACCTGGATGGTCGCGGCCAACGCCGTGTCCTTCACCAGCGAGATGAAGCTGTTGCCCAGCGGCGGCAGGGCGGTGCGCGCGGCTTGCGGCAGGATCGCCCGGCGCAGGGTCTGGCCACGGGTCATGCCGATACTGGCAGCCGCTTCCCACTGGCCCCGGTCCACGGAACTGATGGCCGCGCGCAGGATTTCACAGACGTAGGCCGCCATGTTCAGCGAGAAGCCGATCATGGCTGCCGGCAGCGGGTCCAGCTCGATGCCAACCTGCGGCAGGCCGTAATAGATCACGAACAGTTGCACCAGCAGCGGCGTGCCGCGGAAGAACGACACGTACACCCGCGAAACGCCGCGCGCCAGCATGAAGCGCGACAAGCGCATCAGCGCCAGGCCGAAGCCCAGCAGCAAACCGAAAAACATGCCCCCAAGGCTCAGGAGCACCGTGAATTCGGCGCCCTTGAGCAGGAAAGGCGCTGAATCCAGCGCCAGTTTCAGACTTTCTTCAATCATTTGGTCACGTCAGCGTTGAAGTACTTCTGCGACAGCTTGGCCAGGGTGCCGTCCGCGCGCAGTTTGTCGATGGCCTTGTTGATGGCGGCCAGCAGCTCAGGCTCGCCCTTGCGCAGGGTCACGCCGGCTTCCTGGCGGGAGAACGCCGGGCCGGAGACGGCCAGGGTGTCGTTGGTCTTGCTGATCAGCTCGAAGGCGGCCAGGCGGTCGACCAGGATGGCGTCGATACGGCCAACGCGCAGGTCCTGGTACTTGGTTGGGTCATCGTCGTAGGTCTTGATGATCGCGCCCGGCACGTTGTCCTTCAGCCATTGCTCGTAGTTGGTGCCCAGGCCCACGCCGACCTTCTTGCCGTTCAGGTCGTTGGCCGAGGCGATCTTGCCGGCGTCTTTCTTCTGGGTCAGGGCCTGGATGCCGGACACGGTGTAGGGCTCGGAGAAGTCGTACTTCTTCTTGCGCTCTTCGGAGATGGTCACCTGGTTGATGGCCACGTCCAGGCGCTTGGATTCCAGCGCTGCAAGAATGCCGTCCCACTTGGTCGGCTGCAGCTTGGCGGTCACGCCCAGCTCCTTCGCCAGGGCCTGGGCGAACTCCACTTCGAAGCCGGTGAGCTTGCCGTTTTCGTCGACATAGCTGAACGGTGGGTAGGTGCCTTCCAGGCCGACGCTGATGCTGCCCTTGTCCTGGATGGATTTCAGCTCGTCACCGGCCACGGCCTGGCCGATCAAAGCGGAACCCATGACCAGGCCCATGCTGGCAATGAGGAGATTGCGACGCAACGAAGAGAAAGTCATGTGATGCCCCATATGTTGTTGTGAGGGAAGGCACGCATCCTTGCGTTGGTGGCTGATTATCGCCGCCTGTCGTTATGGCTGAAAATAATAAAAAATTCAGCTTTCTTCTGTTCCAGCTATATCAGTTCGACCAAATTCCCGGGTAGGCGAACAGCGCCGGGGCGCCGCCGGTGTGCAGGAAAATCACCGGGCCGGCGTCCAGGCGCTGGCGGCCGATGCCGTCCAGCAGGCCGGCCATGGCCTTGCCGGTGTACACCGGGTCCAGCAGCAGGCCTTCCTGGTTGGCGACCAGCTTGATGGCCGACAGCGTGCCGGCGTTAGGTTCACCATAGCGCGGGCCGAAGAATTCATCCCACAGGGTGACTTTGAAGCTGTCTGGCAGCGGCACGCCCAGCAGCTCGGCGGTGCGTTCGGCCAGGCCCTGTACCTTGGGGCGCTGGGCTTCGTCGGTGCGCGACACGGTGACGCCGATTACCGGCAGCTGCGGCAGCGACTCGCCCAGGCCCAGGGCCAGGCCGCTGTGGGTGCCGGCGCTGCCCGAGGCCAGCACCACGGCGGCAAAGTCCAGGCCGGTGGCCTTGATTTGCTCGGCCAGTTCCAGGCCGGCGCGCACGTAGCCCAGGGCGCCCAGGGCGTTAGAGCCACCGATTGGCACCAGGTACGGCTTGCGGCCGCTGTCGGCCAGGCGGCGGGCCAGGGCTTGCAGTTGCTCGTCGGCGTTGTCGAGGTTTTCCACCAGTTCGACCTTGGCGTCGAACAGGTCCAGCAGCAGGCGGTTGCCGTTGCCCAGGTAATTGCTGTCGTCGGTGGCGATGGGGTTTTCCAGCAGCGCCACGCAGCTTAGGCCCAGCTTGGCGGCGATGGCCGCGGTCTGGCGCACGTGGTTGGACTGGATGGCGCCGGCGGTGATCAGGGTGTCGCAGCCTTGGGCCAGGGCGTCGGCGGCCAGGTATTCAAGCTTGCGCAGCTTGTTGCCGCCCATGGCCAGCGGGGTCAGGTCGTCACGTTTCACGTAGATATCGCGGCCGACCCACTGTGACAGTCGCTCGAGTTTTTCCAGTGCAGTGGGGGCACCCAGGAGGTCGAGGCGTGGGAAGCGGGCAAGCGATTGCGTGATCATGGGGAATCCGGTGTTGGGGGAAACAGGACTATAGGCAGGCACAGATTGGGGGGCAACCCCACATCCCTGTGGGAGCTGGCTTGCCAGCGAGCTTTTTAGCGGGCCCGAACAGCTCGCTGGCAAGCCAGCTCCCACAAAGCTTATGTTCATAACCTCACCGCCCATCAGAATCCGTTCTTTTTGCGGTGCGACAATCTACCGTACAGTGGGCGCCGAACAGGCGGCCATATCAGGAGTACCCCATCGTGAGCGACAAACCCCAAGCGGCGAACGGCCATTGGCAGTTGCAGTCCATCGTCGGCCAGTTGCGCGGTGCGCGTGAGCAGTGGCGCCGTGAAAATGGGCGCAGCAGTGGCGAGCAGGGGGGCCGGCAGCTGCCGTCGCGCGAAGCGGTGCGCTGCATTCTTGAACAGCTGTGCGGCGCGCTGTTCCCCATGCGCCTGGGGCCGGTGGACCTGCGCGAGGAAAGCGAGGACTTCTACGTCGGCCACACCCTGGACGCCGCGCTCAACGCGCTGTTGGCCCAGGCCCGGCTGGAGCTGCGCTATGCCGCGCGCCACCAGCAACAGCAGGAAGACGTGGACGCCCATGCGCTGCAGCTGATCCAGGGCTTCGCCGCGGCGCTGCCCGGGCTGCGCACCCTGCTGGACACCGACGTGCTGGCCGCCTACCACGGCGACCCGGCGGCGCGCAGCGTGGACGAAGTGCTGCTGTGCTACCCCGGCATCCTCGCCATCATCCACCACCGCCTGGCGCACCACCTGTACCGCGCTGGCCTGCCGTTGCTGGCGCGCATCAGCTCGGAGCTGGCGCACTCGGCTACCGGCATCGATATTCACCCCGGCGCGCAGATCGGCCCGAGCTTCTTCATCGACCATGGCACCGGCGTAGTAATCGGCGAGACGGCGATCATCGGCGAGCGCGTGCGCATCTACCAGGCCGTGACCCTGGGCGCCAAGCGCTTCCCGGCGGACGAGTCGGGGCAGCTGCAGAAAGGCCACCCGCGCCACCCGATCGTCGAGGACGACGTGGTTATCTATGCCGGGGCCACCATCCTGGGGCGCATCACCATCGGCAAGGGCTCGACCATTGGCGGCAACGTCTGGCTGACCCGCAACGTGGCGCCGGGCAGCAACCTGACGCAGGCGAATCTGCAGCACGATGACGGGACGCAGAAGTAACCGTGGGAGCTGGCTTGCCAGCGAGCTGTTTAGGCCCGCAAAGCTCGCTGGCAAGCCAGCTCCCACAGGGCCCGGTTTGGAGGGCGGGGCGGTTGTGTGGTTAAATTGAACGGTTGTTCAATTTAAAAGATGTTCGCGATTCGCGTTCTACAGGAGGTCATCCCTTGCTGAAAACGCTCTATTCAGCTGCTTTCCCGCCTTTCGAGGTGCACTGCCAATGAGTGCCTCGTCTTCTCCCGCCAGCGGCAACGTCCGCATGAACCCCCCGGTGTTCTACTTCGCCGCCAGCTTCATCCTGCTGTTCGGCATCGTCGTCATCGCCTTCCCGCAACAAGCCGGGGCCTGGCTCACCGCCGCGCAAACCTGGGCCGCCAACACCGTTGGCTGGTATTACATGCTGGCCATGACCCTGTATCTGGTCTTCGTGGTGGTCACCGCCTTGTCTGGCTACGGCAAGATCAAGCTCGGTGCCGACCACGACGAGCCCGAGTTCAGTTACCTGTCATGGGCCGGCATGCTGTTCGCCGCAGGCATCAGCATCACCCTGTTTTTCTTCTGCGTCTCCGAACCCCTGACCCACATGCTCACCCCGCCGCAAGGCGAGGGCGGCACCCAGGCGGCCGCGCGCCAGGCCATGCAGCTGCTGTTCCTGCACTGGGGCCTGCACGGCTGGGGCGTGTTCGCGTTCGTGGGCATGGCCCTGGCGTACTTCGCCTACCGGCATAACCTGCCGCTGGCGCTGCGCTCGGCGCTGTACCCGCTGATCGGCAAGCGCATCAACGGGCCCATCGGCTACGCAGTGGACGGCTTCGGCATCATTGCCACGGTGTTCGGCCTGGGCGCCGACATGGGCTTTGGCGTGCTGCACCTCAATTCCGGCCTGGATATTCTGTTCGGCGTGCCGCACACCCAGTGGGTGCAGGTGATCCTGATCACGCTGATGATGGGCGCGGCGATCATCGTTGCCGTCTCCGGCGTGGACAAGGGCGTGCGGGTGATGTCCGACATCAACATGCTGCTGGCCGTCGCGCTGCTGCTGTTCGTGCTGTTCGCCGGGCCCACCCAGCACCTGCTGACCACGCTGATCCAGAACGTCGGCGACTACCTGGGCGCGCTGCCGTCGAAGAGTTTCGACGTGTACGCCTACGACAAGCCCAGCGACTGGCTGGGCAACTGGACGGTGTTCTACTGGGCCTGGTGGATCGCGTGGGCGCCGTTCGTGGGGCTGTTCATCGCGCGCATTTCCCGTGGCCGCACCATTCGCGAGTTCGTCTTCGGCGTGCTGCTGATTCCGCTGGGCTTCACCCTGGCGTGGATGTCGATCTTCGGCAACAGTGCCATCGACATGGTGCTCAACCACGGCATGACGGCCCTCGGCCAGTCGGCCCTGGCAGACCCGGCCAAGACCCTGTACCTGCTGCTGGAAACCTACCCCTGGAGCCGCACGGTGATTGCCGTGACGGTGTTCATCAGCTTCGTGTTCTTCGTCACCTCGGCAGACTCGGGCACCGTGGTGCTGTCGACCTTGTCGGCCCGTGGCGGCAACGCCGATGAAGACGGGCCCAAGTGGCTGCGCGTGTTCTGGGGCGTGATGACTGCGGTCATCACCAGCGGGCTGTTGTTCGCCGGCAGCATCGACTCGCTGAAGTCGGCGGTGGTGCTGACCTCGCTGCCGTTCTCGCTGATTCTGCTGGCGATGATGTGGGGCCTGCACAAGGCGTTCTACCTGGAGTCCCAGCGCAAGATCGCGCAGATGTACTCCCTGGCGCCGGTGGCCACCAACGCCCGCCGCGGCCGTGGCGGCTGGCGCCAGCGCCTGAGCCAGGCCGTGCACTTCCCCTCGCGCGACGAGGTGTACCGCTTCATGGACACCCTGGTGCGCCCGGCCATCGAGGAAGTCTCGGCGGTGTTCACCGAGAAAGGCCTGAAGGTGGTGACCCAGGAAGACCTCAGCCACGACCAGGTCAGCCTGGAAATCGGCCACGGCGAAGAGCGCCCGTTCATCTACCAAGTGCAGATGCGCGGCTACTTCACGCCGTCGTTCGCCCGTGGCGGCATGGGCACCAAGGAGCTGAAGAACCGTCGTTACTACCGCGCCGAGGTGCACTTGGCTGAGGGTAGCCAGGACTACGACCTGGTGGGCTACACCCGTGAGCAGGTCATCAACGACATCCTCGACCAGTACGAGCGGCATATGCAGTTCCTGCATATGGTCCGCTAACCCCCGTAGCAGCGGCCGCAGGCCGCGTCACAGCCTACGCGGTTGTGTGCATGACGCAGCCTTCGGCAGCTGCTACGAGGGTGAGTTAGACGATGCCGCCGTTGGCGCGCAGGGTCTGGCCGTTGACCCAGCCGCTGTCGGGCCCTGCCAGGAACGCCACCACGCCGGCGATATCCTCCGGCTGCCCCAGGCGCTCCAGCGGCGGCAGCTTGGCGAAGTGCTGGATCTGCTCTTCGCTTTTCCCCGTCAGGAACAACTCGGTGGCCACCGGCCCCGGCGCCACGGCGTTGACGGTGATTCGGCGCCCGCGCAGCTCTTTTGCAAAGACATGGGTCATGGCTTCCACTGCCGCCTTGCTGGCGTTGTAGATGGCGTAGCCAGGCAGTTTCAGGCCCAGCGCCGAACTCGAGAAGTTGATCACCCGGCCGCCGTCGTTCAGGCGCGTGGCGGCTTCGCGCAGGGCGTTGAAGGTGCCGCGGGTGTTGATGGCGAAGATCTGCTCGTACAGCTCGTCCGAGGTCTCGGCGATCGGGGTGGGTTTCATGATGCCGGCGTTGTTCACCAGCACGTCGACCTTGCCCAGTTGCTGCTCGGTGGTGTCGAACAGCTGGCGCATGTCGCTGCTGCTGGCCACGTCGGCCTTCACCGCAATGGCGCGGCCGCCGGCTGCCTTGATCTGGCTGACCAGGGCTTCGGCCTCGGCGGCGCTGCTGGCGTAGTTGACGGCCACGGCGAAGCCGTCGCGGGCCAGGCGTTGGGCGATCACGGCGCCGATGCCGCGGGAGGCACCGGTGACAATGGCTGTTTTGCTCATGGGGGATGTCCTGTGTCGGGTAGGGGTGGAGCAGAGATTCACATGTTTACCCAGCCCGATAAATGCGCCAGAGTTGCCTTGACTGTTCAACTTTCGCCAACAATCAGGGGGCTGTATGGACCAGGTTCGCGCCATGAAAATCTTCGTGCGTATCTTCGAGCGCAGCAGCTTCACCCTGGCGGCCGAAGACCTGAACCTGCCCCGCGCCACACTCACCCACAGCCTCAACCAGTTCGAAGCCTGGCTGGGCACGCGGCTGCTGGAACGCAGCACCCGGCGCGTGCGCCCCACCCTGGACGGCGAGGCCTACTACGCCCGTTGTGTGCGCCTGCTGGCAGAGCTGGAAGAGGCCGAACTGGCGTTCCGCCAGGTGGCGCCCAAGGGCCGGTTGCGGGTGGACCTGCACGGCTCGCTGGCCAGCTATTTCGTGGTGCCGGCGCTGCCCGAGTTCATCGCCCGCTACCCGGACATCGAGCTGTCGTTCAGCGAGGCGGACCGTTTCGTCGACCTGATCGAGGAGGGCGTGGACTGCGTGGTGCGCGCCGGCAACCTGGGGGACTCGTCGCTGATCGGCCGGCGGGTGGCGAACCTGCCGCAGGTGACCTGCGCCAGCCCTGCTTACCTGCGCACGCACGGCGAGCCGCAGGTGCTGGCGGATTTGCAGCAGCACAAGGCGGTGAACTACGTGTCGCGCACCGCGAACAAGCCGTTCCCCTTCGAATTCGTGGTCGACGGCGAAGTGGTGGAGGTGCAGGTGCCGGGGGCCATCTCGGTGTTCGGCACGCAGATCTACGCGGCAGCGGCGATTGCCGGGCTCGGGCTGTTCCAGGTGCCACGCTACCGGGTGGCGCTGCCGATTGAGCAAGGCTTGCTGCGCGAGGTGCTGCCGCAGTTCCCGCCGCCGCCCATGCCGGTATCGGTGCTGTACCCGCAGAACCGCCACATGGCGCCGCGGGTGCGGGTGTTCGTGGATTGGGTGGCAGAGGTCTTCGCCAACGCCACCTCACCCCCGTAGCAGCTGCCGCAGGCTGCGTCTTGCTACACAAGGATGGTGGCGGTTGTGACGCGGCCTGTGGCCGCTGCTACAGGTCAGGCGCTTTCGCGTTCGATCAGGCGGCATTCCAGCAGGTTCAGGCGTTCGACTTCCACCTCGCCCAAACTCTCCAACACCCGCGTCGCCGCCAGCACGCCAATCTCCAGCGCTGGAGGCTTGATGGTGGTCAGGCTGGGCATCAGCATCTCGGCGAACGGGTAATCGCCAAACCCCACCACCGCGCAATCCTCGGGGATCTTCACCCCTGCGCGCTGCCCCGCCAGCATGCCGCCGGCCGCCAGGTTGTCATTGGCAAAGATAATCGCCTGGGGCGGCTGCGCGCCGGCCATCAACGCCTGCATGGCCTGCTTGCCCGCTTCGAACGGCGCCAGGCCTTCCTGTGGGGCGAACACCTGCGGTGCCAGGCCCAACTCGGCCATGGTGGCGGCGTAGCCGTCGCGCCGCTCCAGGGCGCTGAAGTCGCCGGCCGCGCTGTTCTGCACGAAGGCGATGCGCTGGTAGCCCTTGCCATGCAGGTAACGGGTGGCCGTGACCCCCACCTGGAAGTGCGAGAAACCGATCTGGATGGGGCTGCGCTCGGGCCGGTAGTCCCAGGTCTCGATCAGGGGGATGTCGGCCTCGGCGATCATCTTCTCGGTGGCTTCGCTATGGAAATGGCTGGTCAGCACCAGCGCCGCCGGTGACCAGCCGAGGAACGCGCGCACGGCGCTTTCCTCCTGCTCTACCGAGAAGTAGCTGGAGGCCAGCAGCAGCTGGTAGCCGTGGCGGCTGAGGGTATCGCTGAAGCCCTGGATGGTGTTGGCGAAGATCGGCCCGGAGATGTTGGGAATCACCATGCCGACAATGCGCCCGCGCGCCGAGGCCAGGCCGCCGGCCACCAGGTTGGGCACGTAGCCGAGCTCATCCACCGCCGCCTTGATGCGCTCGCGGCGCTCGGGCGACACCTGTTCGGGCTGGTTGAAATAGCGCGACACGGTAATCGCCGACACCCCGGCGTGGCGCGCCACGGTGTTCAGCGTGACCCGACCGGCGCCGCGGCGCTTGCGCTTGTCGTCGCTCACTTCAACCTCCTGATAAAACCTAAACGCATATAAAAGTAATTTTTCAGTATTGGACGGTCTATGTCCGGATTGCTGATACTTTCGATGTTAGCGCTAACAAAGTGCTTTGTCTGCTACTCGCTCGAGCGAATGCCCACGACACCTTTTCTGCGAAACGACAGACGCAGTGGCCGCAGAGCCACGGCCAGGGCATAACCTTCGAGCAGGGCATCCGACATGCAAAACCGATTTGGGGATCGTTTCAAAACCACCGCGCTGGTACAGGCCTTCGGCTGGACCCTGGCCGCCTGCGCGGCCATGCCGCTGGGCGCGGTGCAGGCAGCGGATGCCACCACCACCACCGCCACCGACAGCAGCGCGGAACCGGTGCTGAAATCGGTGACCGTCACCGCCACCCGCCGCGAAGAGTCGCTGCAGAAGGTGCCCGTGGCCGTCACCGTAGTGGATGGTGAGCAACTGGGGCGCGAGAACCGCACCAACATCGAAAGCATCGTGCAGCAGATCCCCACGGTGAACTTCCGCACCGGCGCGTCGAACAAGGACACCTCGCTGTTCATTCGCGGCGTGGGCACCATCTCCACCTCGCCGGGCGTGGAGCCCACCGTGGCCACCGTGGTCGACGGCGTGGTGTACGGCCGCCCGGGCATGGCCACCCTCGACCTGCTGGACCTGGACCGCATCGAAGTGCTGCGCGGCCCGCAGGGCACGCTGTTCGGCAAGAACGCCTCGGCCGGCGTGCTCAACATCGTCACCAAGGCGCCCACCGACGAGACCCACGGCTACGTGGAACAGTCCTACTACCAGGGCAACGAAAGCCGCACCCGCTTCGGCATCGGCGGCACGCTGATCCCTGGCGTGCTGAAGGGCAACGTCACCGCGCTGGTCAGCGACTACGACGGCAACGTGCACAACAAGACCAACGGCCAGGAGCTCAACGGCTACAACCGCAAGGGCGCGCGCGGCAAGCTGGAGTTCACCCCCAACGAAGACTTCAAGCTGACCCTGTCCGCCGACTACATGAACGCCGCCAGCGACGCCCCCAACGGCGTGGTCGCCGCCAGCACCCTGGCGTCGTTCGGCAGCGCGCTGTCGCCGGTCACCGCCAGCTCGCACAACCGCGACATCGTCAGTGACTACCGCACCCACGTCGATGACATCAACAAGGGCCTCTCCGCGCAGGCCGACTGGAACCTGGGCGACTACACCCTGACCTCGATCACCGCCTGGCGCGGCTGGAACAACGACCAGTGGCAGGACGCCGACCGCCTGGCCACCATCAGCGCCGCCTACCCGGGCATCCAGGACAAAGGCACGCTGGACTACGACCAGTACAGCCAGGAGCTGCGCCTGGCCTCGCCCAAGGGCGAGTTCATGGAATACGTGGCCGGCCTGTACTACATGCACGCCCGCGACAAGGAAACCTACGGCCGCACGCTCATCACGCCGACCGCCACCAACAGCGGCCTGGCCAACTACGGCACCACCAGCGACAGCTACGCGGTGTTCGGCGAGAACACCTTCAACTTCACCCCCACCTTCCGCGGCATCGCCGGCCTGCGCTGGACCCACGACGAGCTGAAGTACGACCACGAGCGCACCTCCACCTCGGCGGTGGCGGTGAACGGCATCAACCCGGCCACCAGCAGCTCGGGTGACACCAACGCCGAAGGCTGGTCAGGCCGCCTGGGCCTGCAGTACGACCTCAGCGACAGCGTCACCAGCTACCTGACCTACTCGCGCGGCTACAAGGGCCCGGCCTACAACGTGTTCTTCAACATGCAGCCGCGTGACACCGACGCGCTCAAGCCGGAAACCTCGAACACCTGGGAGCTGGGCGTGAAGGCCACCAGCTGGAACAACCGCCTGACCACCAACCTTGCGGTGTTCCACAGCCAGTACAACAACTACCAGGCCAACTTCTACGACACCGTGGCCAACCAGGTGGTGACCCGCCTGATCAACGCCGGCACGGTCAGCACCGAAGGCGTGGAGGGCGACTGGGCCTTGCAGGCTACCCGCAACCTGAAACTGTCCGGTGCCTTCGCCTACACCCACGCGCGCATCGACCAGTTCAGCTGCCCGGCCGGCGCCGCCGCCTCGTGCAACGTCAACGGCAAGACCCTGCCGTTCAGCCCGGACTGGAAAACCTACGTGCGTGCCGACTACGACATCCCGCTGGACAACGGCATGGACATCGAGCTTGGCACCGACTTCAACTGGCAGAGCAAAGTGCAGTACGACATCAGCCAGAACCCGCTGACCGAGCAGGGCGCCTACGGCATCTGGAACGCCAGCGTCGCCCTGGCCGACTACGGCAGCGGCTGGCGCGTATCGCTGGAAGGCAAGAACCTGGCGAACAAATCCTACTCGCCACTGCTGGCCAGCGGCACCGGCTACATCTACCGCGCGGTACCGCGTGACGACCAACGTTACTTCGGCATTCAAGTACGCAAGGACTTCTGAACATGAGCCAGGCACCACGACAACTGAAATTGGGCGCGTTCCTGATGGCAACCGGTCACCACGTGGCCGCCTGGCGGCATCCAGAAGTGCCGGCCAACGCCGGGCTGGATTTCAAGCACTACAAGCACCTGGCCCAGGTGGCCGAGCGCGCTCGCTTCGACACGCTTTTCGTGGCCGACAGCGTGGCGGCGGCCACCGGCGACATCGCCAGCCGCATGGCGCGCTCCGACCATTTCGAGCCGCTGACCCTGCTGTCGGCGCTCAGCGCGGTCACCGAGCACATTGGCCTGATCAGCACCGTCACCACCAGCTACAACGAGCCCTACCACGTGGCGCGCAAGTTCGCCTCGCTGGACCACCTGTCCGGCGGCCGCGCCGGCTGGAACCTGGTGACCTCGGACGCCGCTGCCGAAGCGCTGAACTTTGGCCGTGACGAACACATCGGCCACGCCGAGCGCTACAGCCGCGCCCGCGAGTTCTACCAAGTGGTCACCGGCCTGTGGGACAGCTGGGGCGACGACGCTTTCAGCCGCGACAAGGCCAGCGGCCAATACTACGACCCCGCCAAGTTGCACGTGCTCGACCACAGCGGCGAGCACTTCAAGGTCAAGGGCCCGCTCAACGTCGCCCGCTCGCCCCAGGGCCGGCCGGTGATCGTGCAGGCCGGCTCTTCGGAAACCGGCCGCGAGCTGGCGGCGCAAACCGCTGAAGTGGTCTTTACTGCCCAGACTTCGCTGGCCAATGCCCAGGCGTTCTACGCCGATTTGAAAGGCCGGCTGGCGAAGTTCGGGCGCAGCGCCGATTCGTTGAAAATCATGCCCGGCGTGTTCGTGGTGGTAGGGGAGACCGAAGCCCTGGCGCGGGAAAAATTCGAGGCGTTCCAGGCTTTGGTCGAACCCGAGGTCGGCGTGGCGCTGTTAGGGCGTATGCTCGGTAACTTCGACCTGTCCGGCTACCCGCTGGACGGCCCGCTGCCCGAGCTGCCGCTGACCGACAGCGGCCAGCAAAGCCGGCAGAAACTGCTGACCGAGCTGGCCGGGCGCGAGCAGTTGAGCCTGGCCGAACTGGGCCGCAAGATCGCCGGTGGCCGTGGGCATTACAGCCTGATCGGAACCCCGGTGCAGATTGCCGATCAGTTGCAGGCATGGTTCGAACAAGGCGCGGCCGACGGCTTCAACGTGCTGGTGCCGCATTTGCCCGGCGGCCTGGAAGATTTCGCCGACCACGTGGTGCCCGAGCTGCAACGCCGCGGGTTGTTCAGAACCGAGTACGAAGGCACCACGCTGCGCGAGAACCTGGGGCTGGAGAAACCCGCTAACCCATTCTTCTGACACCCAGCGGTGTGAATGCTTTTGTGGGAGCTGGCTTGCCAGCGAGCTTTTGATCGGCCAAAAAACTCGCTGGCAAGCCAGCTCCCACAACAGTCAGCAAACACAGCTGGGTGTGCACAATTTCAACAAGAGAGGAACCGATGACCTACATCGCTGCGCAAGACCGCTACGAGTCCATCCCTTACCGCCGCGTAGGCCGCAGCGGCCTGGTGCTGCCGGCGCTGTCCCTGGGCCTGTGGCACAACTTCGGCGACAGCACGCCCATCGACACCCAGCGCGCGCTGCTGCGCACCGCCTTCGACCTGGGCATCAACCACTTCGACCTGGCCAACAACTACGGCCCGCCCTACGGCAGCGCCGAGATCAACTTCGGCCGCCTGCTGCGCGAAGACTTCAAGCAGTACCGCGACGAGCTGATCATCTCCAGCAAGGCCGGTTGGGACATGTGGCCAGGCCCCTACGGCCAGGGCGGCGGCTCGCGCAAATACATCCTCGCCAGCCTCGACCAGAGCCTGCAGCGCCTGGGCGTGGACTACGTGGACATTTTCTACTCGCACCGCTTCGACCCCGACACCCCGCTGGAAGAAACCGCCGGCGCACTGGCCACCGCCGTACAGCAGGGCAAGGCGCTGTACATCGGCATCTCGTCGTACTCGGGGGTGAAAACCCGCGAAATCGCCAAGCTGCTGCAAGAGTGGAAAGTGCCGCTGCTGATTCACCAGCCGGCCTACAACCTGCTCAACCGCTGGGTGGAAAAGGACCTGCTGGACGTCACCGACGAGCTGGGCAGCGGCGTCATCGCCTTCACCCCGCTGGCCCAGGGCCTGCTGACCGACAAGTACCTCAACGGCGTACCCAAGGATGCCCGCGTCAACAAGCCCGGCGGAGGCTCGCTGCTGCAGTCGCACCTGTCGGAAAGCAACCTGGCGCACATCCGCTCGCTGAACGAAATCGCCCAGCAGCGCGGCCAGAGCCTGGCGCAAATGGCGCTGGCCTGGACCCTGCGCGACCCGCGCGTGACCTCGGCGCTGATCGGCGCCAGCCGTCCCGAGCAGATCATCGAGAACGTCGGCGCCCTGAAGAACCTGGCCTTCAGCCGTGAAGAGCTGGAAGCCATCGACCGCTTCGCCGTCGAAGGCGGCATCAACCTGTGGGAAAAGCCGTCCCTGGCTGAGTAACCCCTCCCAGCCGGGGGCTGCGGCCCCCGGCCCTGCATTGCGAGAACGCCCATGAAACCACTAGCACGCCTGGCGGCCGGCCTGTCCCTGCTTGCCCTGACTTTCAACGCCCTGGCCGACCCGGCCGCGCTGCGCATCGGCTACCAGAAGGGTTCCATCGCCCTGGTGCTGGCCAAGGAGCATGGCCTGCTGGAGAAGCAATTCCCGCAGACCAAGGTGCAGTGGGTGGAATTCCCCGCCGGCCCGCAGATGCTCGAAGCGCTCAACGTCGGCGCGCTGGACGTGGGCTCCACCGGCGACATCCCGCCGCTGTTCGCCCAGGCCGCGGGTGCCGACCTTGTGTACATCGGCGCCGAACCGGCCAAACCGGCCGCTGAAGTCATCCTGGTGAAGAACGACAGCCCGCTGCACAGCGTGGCCGAACTCAAGGGCAAGAAAGTCGCGTTCCAGAAGGGCTCCAGCTCGCACAACCTGATTTTGCGTGCGCTGAACCAGGCCGGCCTGAGCTACAAGGACATCCAGCCCATCTACCTCAGCCCCGCCGACGCCCGCGCCGCCTTCGAGCAAGGCAGCGTCGACGCCTGGGTGATCTGGGACCCGTACTCATCGCTGGCGCTGAGCGAAGGCCACACCCGCAAACTCGCCGACGGCACCGGCCTGGGCCTCTCCGGCCCGCTGTACACCGCCCGCCGCCCGTACGCCGAACAGAACGGCCCGTTCATCCACAACCTGCTGGCCGAACTCAGCCAGGCCGAAGCGCTGACCCGCAGCCAGCGTGAAGACAGCATCAACGTGCTGGCGGCCAACATGAGCCTGCCCAAGCCGGTGGTAGCCCAGTACATCGACAACCGCCCGCCATCGCCCATTGCGCCGGTTGACGCGAAGGTGATGGCGGCGCAGCAGGTGACGGCGGATCTGTTTTGGCAGAATCATTTGTTGCCGAAGCGGTTGGATGTGAGCCAGCAAGCCTGGAAATGATGCTGATCAGTTTTTGGCAGGGAAGCCGAGCACCTGTGCTGGCTTCTTGAAGGACGGATTCGAGATAGGCTGGCGTTTGAGTCGCAACTTCAGGATTTGAGTTGCATCAGGGAGTTCAAAGTATCCCTGCTCAAGGCTGCACAGCGATTCCAGCGTGTCAGTGGGCAAGCCAAGCACCTGTCGAAGTTGGGAGCGAGAGAGCACCTTGCTTTCAACCATCATCTTGATGCTTTGAGACAGCAACGACGGCAACTCATGCTGAAAGGTGTCATCCAGAGGTTCGCCCTTCACCCAGCCTCTCGCTGAACGTGCTTTCCAGAGGCGCGTAGCGGTGGTTTCGTTGATGATGTCCAAGTCTTGGCACCGCTTCACCATGGCCGCCACCGAGACCTTCCAGCGGGGTTTGAGTGCAAGCAGGGTATCCAGTGTGGGCCAACGCACTTCACGGCAGAAACTTTCTGCAGGCAGTAGGAAGGCGCTGGCGAAGCGATGGGCTTGTGTCTCCAGCAACGCGTACTTTTCAACGTACTGTGTTTGCGTCACGTGCCGGTGAAGCACGATATGCCCCAGCTCGTGGGCGGCATCAAAGCGATTGCGAATCCCATTAGCCTTGTCCGCGATTATGAGGGCGTAAGGCCGATCATCTGCCAGGCACCAATTTGATACGCCATCCATCTTCAGAAAGCCCAGATGGCTTCTGGCACAGACGATGCCGGCGCGCTCCATGATGTCGATTACATGCGCGATCGGGCCATTACCCAGGCCCCACGCCTGACGACATGCGCTGGCGACCTGCTCGATCTCGGCGTCGGAAATCAGTTCGCAGTTTTGTTCGGAGAGGCAGGGAACGTTGACGTCGGGGAATTCTAGGCTTTCCTGCAGTTCGAAGGAGATTTCCTGAAGCCACGACAGCCGGATCGCAGCTATTTCCCTCGCGGTTTCCGTGGCCGTGACATTTGAACGGAAGAAGAATGGACTGGAGGCGTCGCTGTGCACAGGCGACTCCACTAGCCAGTTCTGGCTTACGCCGAAAACCTCGCACAAACGGTGAAATGCATCTGCTTCAGGAGCCTGAAGGCCATTTTCCCATTTGGAGATATTTCCAGAGGCGCGGCCAACCAGTTCAGCCAGCCCTGATTGAGTCAGGCCAAATGCCAGGCGCAACTGCTTGAGGCGTCCTGATTGAAAGCCTGCGACTCCCGTCCTCATCATTACCTCTTCGCTTGGGTTTCGGTGTCTGTGTCTTCTGCGCGGCGCATATTATCTCGCAATTTCACCAGCGCAATGGGTTTAAGACCAGCGTGCTCATCTTCAGCATAGCCATCCATCAGTTCATCCAACGCACAGCTCATGTGAAACCCCTTGCCGTTGAAATACGGTACCGCCAATGCAATAGCCAACGGTTCTGCCTGGTTAGCGCAGCTGGGAGGAGGAGCATGTGCGATGACCAAGGCATTGATCAGATGATCATCGATTGGTTGCGTTACCTCATTGATCCAGTCTATCTGGGTGCAAGCCAGGGTTTCGTTCAACAGCTTCAGCTCTGATCGGTATTTGGCTTCACGCACTTCCTTCTGCCAAGGCAGCACCACGGCGGTCAGACGGACTTTTCCTATAGCAAGAAGCACGAAAAAACTTCCCTTGGGCGATGTCTCCCGGATTACAGGGGACCAGCGAACTAGTCCGCCCATGGCCTCTTGAACGTACATGTAGCGCAGGTAACCCCGCAAATGCTCGGGTGGGACGTTGCGCAGCTGTTGACTGTCAGACATGGCTTTCTGGAAGGTCTGGGGGATGAGGATGCTCAGCTCCTCAAAAAAATCCTGGTGAATCTCCGCTCGGATGAAGCGCTGAAGGTCGTGCTTGGTCACCATGGAGATGCCTTTCTTATCATTCGGTAAGCGGATATTTAGCTCACTGTTCTTCGTTTTGAAAGGCGCTTTCTCTCCGTTTGTCCGTATTTAAGCCGGTAGCGAAAAGGAGAGATTTCCTACGTGTTTGCAGGAGATTTCGGGATGTTCAGGCTCGGGAAATCGTTTTATATTGGAAATGATTGCCTCAAGACCTGTTGGCGTAAGCCTCCCCTTGAGGACACATGAATTAAAGAAGCCGCCTCTATCAGGCGGTTTTTTTATGCATGGCACCTTGGCGGTGATTTGGGATTGTTCCTACACGGTTATCGGAAGTGGCCGGGTATTTGTGCCCCGGGCAACGCCCTATAGTCCTCTGCGTCGCTGACCATCAGCGGCCGGGCGTGCAAACCCGTGCTTTAGACGCTGTAGCCATCAACCTGCGCAGCAGGCATATTCATGCCTGCTGTTCAGCTTCATGGTGGCTGTGCGTGGGAGACCTTCGGGTCTGCCGGTTCTAAAGCCCGGTTTTGCACACCTGCGCACAGCCGCCACCTTAAATCGCGTGCAAACGATGGTGGCGGTTCATCAGCTTTAGGGACTTAGCCATGACTTACCAAGACGCCTCACCCCCCATCTTCCTCATCAACCCCGACTGCCCCGACCTCGACCTCTACGAATTCGCCACCCGCCGCTTCCAGACGGTGCGCAACCTGATGGAGTCCTTGTCGTGCATGAATTCCTGCTCCATCGAGGGCAAGGACCTGAATGTAGCGGCGGAGGTGAGTTATCACCTGTTGCAGGAGGGGTGTGAGGTGCTGGAGGCCATGCACAAAAAGCTGGCCCTGTAGCAGCGGCCGCCAGGCCGCGTCATGGGCGCCGCGTTTTTGCAGGCACGCCGCCAGACGCAGCCTTCGGCAGCTGCTACGGGGCGGAGCGCCTGTCAGAACGGCGCATCGCCCAGGATGGTGGCGCGCTGCATTACGCGGCGGGCCGGGCGGTAGTCGTCCACGGCGTAGTGCTGGGTGCTGCGGTTGTCCCAGAAGGCCACGTCGTTTTCCTGCCAGCGCCAGCGCACGAAGAATTCGGGCCGGGTGGCGTGGGCGAACAGCAGTTTGAGGATGGCTTCGCTTTCTGCCGGCTCCAGTTCGTTGATGCGGGTGGTGAAACCGTCGCTGACGAACAACGATTTGCGCCCGCTGACCGGGTGGGTGCGGATCACCGGGTGGCTGATGGGCGGGTTCTTGCGCCGGGTTTCTTCCCAGCGGGCCAGGTCTTCGGGGGTGCTGCCGAAGCGCTCCAGCGGGAACGACTTGGTGAAATCATGGGTAGCCGTCAGGCCGTCGAGCAGGCGCTTTAGCGGCGCGGACAGCGCTTCATACGCGGCAATGCCGCTGGCCCACAGGGTGTCGCCGCCATAGGGCGGAATCAGTTTGGCGCTGAGCACCGCGCCCATGGCCGGGGTGGGCAGGAAGGTCACGTCGGTGTGCCAGATGGCGTTGTCGCGCACGTCGGTCACGGCGGTGTCGAGGATCAGCACTTCCGGCTGTTCCGGCACATTCGGGTAGATGGGGTGAATGTGCAGGTCGCCGAACTGGGCGGCGAAGCGCGCCTGCTGCTGTGGCGTGATGGGCTGGTCGCGAAAGAAGATCACGTGGTGCGCCAGCAGCGCCTGTTCGATGGCGTCGCGGTGCGCCGCGGTCAGCGGCTGGGCGATGTCGACGCCGCTGATGACGGCGCCAATGGCAGGGCTGATGGGGGTGATGGTCAGGCTCATGGCTATCTCGTTATTCAAGGTAAGCAGCGATCGATCAATGACTTTGGCCGTGCCAGGGCACCAGCTTGCGTTGCAGGGCGCGCAGGCCCATTTCCAGGGCGAAGGCGATCACGGCAATGACCAGGATGCCCAGGATGACCACGTCGGTAACCAGGAACTGCGCGGCCGACTGCACCATGAAGCCCAGGCCGCTGGTGGCGGCGATCAGCTCGGCGGCCACCAGGGTGGACCAGCCCACGCCCAGGCCGATGCGCACGCCGGTGAGAATGTCGGGCAGGGCGCTGGGCAGGATCACGTGGCGTATCAATTGCGCGCGGGTGGCGCCCAGCGACTGCGCGGCGCGCAGCTTGGCCGGGTCGACGGTGCGCACGCCGGTGGCGGTGGCGATGGCGATGGGGGCGAAGATGGCCAGGTAGATCAACAGCACTTTCGACAGCTCGCCAATGCCGCACCAGATCACGATCAGCGGCAGGTAGGCCAGCGGCGGGATCGGGCGGTAGAACTCGATCAGCGGGTCGAAGATGCCGCGGGCGATGCGGTTGGTGCCGATGGCGATGCCGATCGGGATGGCCGTCAGGATGGCGAAGCCCAGCGCCAGGCCGATGCGGCTCAGGCTGGCACCCAGGTGCTGCCACAGGGTGGCGTCCATGTAGCCCTTGGTCGCCAGCAGCCAGCCTTTTTCCAGCACGGCCACGGGCGAGGGCAGGAACAGCGGTTCGATCAGCCCGCTGGCGGTGACGGCCCACCACAGGGCCAGCAAGGTCAGCAGGGTAAGGCTGCTGATGGCGCGGGTGCTCAACGGGCGCCGCGGTTTCACCGGCTTGACCAGGGTAGCCTGGGCGGTGACGGGGGCTTGGTAGCTGCTCATGCCGGCTCCTGTTGCAGTGCGGTGCGTTGCGAAAACACGCGCGACAGCACGTGCTCGCGGGTTTCGATGAAGCGCGGATCGGACTTGATTGCGCGGGCCGATTCCCCGGCGGCGTAGCGCTGGCCGAAGTCCAGGTTCAGGCGTTCCACCACCTGGCCGGGGTTGGGCGCCAGCAGGATCAGGTCGGTGGCCAGGAACACCGCTTCTTCGATGTCGTGGGTAATCAGGAACACCGGCTTGGCAGTGCGCTTCCACACTTGCAGCAGCAGTTCCTGCATCTGCTCGCGGGTGAAGGCGTCCAGCGCGCCGAAGGGTTCATCCATCAACAGCACGCGCGGGTCGGCGGCCAGGGCACGGGCCAGGCCGACACGCTGCTTTTGGCCACCGGAGAGTTGCCAGATGCGCCGGCTGCCGAAGTCGGCCAGGTCCACCAGGGCGAGCATGTCGCGGGCGCGCAGTTCACGCTTTTCACGCGGCACGCCGGCCAGCTCCAGGCCGAAGGCGACGTTGGCCAGCACGTCCTGCCAGGGCAGCAGGGCATCGTCCTGGAACACCACGCCGCGCTCGGCGCTGGGGCCTTTCACCGGCACGCCGTCGAGGGTGATGCGCCCGGCGCTGGGCTCGACGAAGCCGGCGATCAGGTTCAGCAGCGAGGTCTTGCCGCTACCCGAAGGGCCAAGAGCCACCAGCAGTTGTTGCGGGCCCAGGGACAAGTTGATGTCGGCCAGCACCGGCGTGCTGGCGCCGGGGTACTGTGCGCTGATGCGCTCGAGTTGCAGCAGGGCCATGAGATTGATCCTATGCGTGGCGCCGCCGATGCCCTTGTGGGAGCTGGCTTGCCAGCGAGCTGTTGCGGTTTGAAGAGCTCGCTGGCAAGCCAGCTCCCACAGGGGCGATGGGGGCCGGAAAATGGTTACTGAACGAACTGCGCGCTCACGTAGGGGGCGTAGTCGGGCAGCACGGCGTCGACCTTGCCTTGTTCCTTGAGGAAGGTGGCGGTGTCGGTGATGGCCTGGGTGGTGGGGGCGCCCAGCGCGGTCACCTGGTCAGCGGCCAGCGGGTAGACGTTGCCCTGCAGCAGCAGCGGAATGTCGGCGGCCTTGGCACCGGACAGCTTCACCAGCTTGTCGATGTTGCCCTGGTTGGCCAGCCAGGCCTTGGGGTCTTTGCGGTAGTCGGCGTAGGCGTCCAGGGTCACCTTGGCGAAGGCCTTGACGATTTCCGGGTGCTTGGCGGCGAAGTCCTTGCGCACGATCCAGGCGTCGAAGGTTGGCGCCCCCAGCTTGGCCAGTTCACCCGAAGTGATCAGCACCTTGCCGCTTTCCTTGGCCACGCCCAGCGCCGGGTCCCAGACGTAGGTGGCGTCGATGTCACCGCGCTTCCAGGCGGCGATGATGGCCGGCGGGTCGAGGTTGAGGATGGTGACTTTCGACGGGTCGATCTTCCACTGTTTCAGCGCGGCCAGCAGGCTGTAGTGTCCGGTGGACACGAACGGCACGGCGATTTTCTTGCCCACCAGGTCCTGCGGGCTGTTGATGCCGGCGCCGTTGCGGGCCACCAGGGCCTCGGCGGCGCCTATCTGGGTAGCGATCAGGAAGGTTTCCACCGGCAGTTGGCGGGTGGCGGCAGCGGCCAGGGGGCTGGAGCCGACGTAGCCGATCTGCACGTCGCCGGAGGCCACGGCGGTGATCACCTGCGAGCCGCCGTCGAACTTGCGCCAGCTGATTTTCGATTGGGTGGCCTTTTCATAGGCGCCGTCGGCCTGGGCGACCTTGGCCGGGTCGACGGTGGTCTGGTAGGCCACGGTGAAATCGGCGGCCTGCGCCACGAACGCGGCGCCTGCCAGGGAGATGGCCGCCAACAGGCGAAGGGGGTTGAAGCGGGACATGGTGCAGCTCCTCATCAGGCGGCCGGATGGCTTGGGTGATGGGAAGACTAAATGATCTAAGAATCAGTAAATAAATAACTGTTTTGCATTAGCTTAGCGCTGGACGTGCCAGACGCGGCCTTTGGCCGCTGCTACGGGATTTGCGCTCCGTAGCAGCGGCCATAGGCCGCGTCAGTTAACGAACCTGGCGCTTACGTACGGGGAATAATCGGGCAGCACGCTCTCGACCTTGCCCTGTTCCTTGAGGAACTCCGCCGTCTGCTCGATGGCCTTGGCGGTGCCGCCTTGCAGCAGCGCCGGGGTTTGCTGGGCCTTGGCGTCGGGGAAGGCGGCGCCGGCCAGCAGTTCGGGCACGTCGCTGGCGTTGGCGCCGGTGAGCTTGGCTATTTTTTGCACAGGCACCGAGTCAGCCGTCCAGGCGTCCTTGTGCGCGGCATAGTCGGCGAATGAGTCCAGGGTCACCTTGGCGAACTGGGCGATCACTTCCGGGTGTTTGTCGGCGTAGTCCTTGCGCGCAACCCACACCTCGAAGGTGGGCGCACCCCATTGGCCCACCTGGGCGGCGTCGGTGAGGGTCTTGCCGGTCTTGCGGATCTCGCCCAGGGCCGGCGACCACACGAACGCACCGTCGATGTCGCCGCGCTTCCAGGCGGCTGCGATTTCCGCCGGCTGCAGGTTCACCACCTTGACCTTGCCTTCCAGCCCCCAGTGCTTCAGCGCGCCCAGCAGGCTGTAGTGCGAGGTGGACACGAACGGTGTGGCGATGGTCTTGCCCACCAGGTCCTGCGGATTGTTGATGCCGCTGCCGTTGCGCACCACCAGGGCCTCGGCGGCGTTGATCTGCGCGGAGACGATGAAGGCCACGATCGGCAACTTGCGTGAAGCGGCAGCGGCCAGCGGGCTGGAACCCAGGTTGCCGATCTGCACGTCCCCCGAGGCAATGGCGGTGACCACTTCCGGGCCGCTGTTGAAACGGCGCCAGTCGATCTTCTCGCCGATGGCTTTTTCATAGGCGCCGTCGGCCTGCGGCACCTTGCTGGGGTCGATGCCGGTCTGGTAGCCGATGGTGAGGTTGGCCGCTTGCGCGCTGGCCTGGCAGATGAACAGGCTGAGGGCGACGGTTAAAAGCTTTTTCATGTTCGGACGGTTTACGGACACGGAGCACCTCTGACCGCTCGGGCGGCTTCTGCAAAGGGGGTGGGGAAATGTCCGGTGGTCCGGTTGGTGAAAGCTAAACGATCTAAAAAATAAATTACAAAGACCGTTTAGTAATTACCTTAGAGGTCGATACAGGTTAAGCGACGTGGTGTTTGGCAAAAACCGTTTTCTATTCCAAAACGATCTGAAAAGAGATGAAACAATTCTTTTTGGAGTTATGAAATATTATTTACTCTTGCCCGTCACAAAATGGACATAGACCATCGTCGTAAACCGACCTAGAGCGGTTGACGCGGTGTTCGCCACTGGCATTAATCGCAACAACCCCAGCGCAATGGACAGAAGATCCATGATTGGGGACAGACAAGAATTAGAATCATTACAGGAGCAACACAATGTACAAGTCTTCCTTGGCTTTGGCCGTGGCTGTAGGGGTATTCGCCGCGCACGCTGGCGCCGAAGGTTTCATCGATGACAGCAAGGCAACGCTGAAGCTGCGCAACTACTACATCAACACCGATAACCGCGATTCGGGCGCCCCGAAAAACTCCAACTATTCCGCCGAATGGGGCCAAGGCTTCCAGGTCGAGTTCCAGTCGGGCTACACCGCTGGCACTGTGGGCTTTGGCGTTGACGCCATCGGCCTGCTGGGCGTGAAGCTGGATTCCACCCGCGCCAAGTCGGGTAACCCGACCGGCTCGCTGGACGGCGGCACTGTGTTCCCAACCAATGGCGACAACCCGGCTGACAGCTTCTCCAGCCTGGGCCTTACCGCCAAGGCCAAGATCTCGAAGACCGAGCTGAAGATCGGTACCCTGATGCCCAAGCTGCCGGTCATCCAGTACAACGACGGTCGCCTGCTGCCACAGACCTTCGAGGGTGGCCAGATCACCTCGAACGACATCAAGGACGTGACCCTGATCGCCGGTCAGATCGACCAGGCCAAGGGCCGTAACTCGAGCAACTACGAGAACCTGTCCATCAGCGGCGCCAACGGTAGCGGCAACAGCAACATCGGCGAGCGCAGCAACAAGTTCTACTACGGCGGTGCCGACTACAAGGTCACCAAGGACCTGCTGCTGCAGTACTACTACGGTGAACTGACCGACTTCTACAAGCAGCACTTCCTGGGCCTGACCCACAACTGGGCGGTCGGCCCGGGCGTGCTGAAGTCTGACCTGCGCTACTTCCACAGCACCGACGACGGCGCGAACAGCAACGATTCGGCCTACTACACCACCGGTAGCTACCAGAGCAATGCCAACGGCAAGGGCCCGGTGGACAACAACCTGTACAGCGGCCTGTTCCTGTATACCGTGGCCGGTCACACCTTCGGTGGCGGTTACCAGGTCAGCAACGGCAGCTCGGACTTCCCGTGGCTGAACCAGGGCGACGGTTCCTCCAACGGCACCATCACCGACATGCAGATCCAGAAGTTCGGCCGTGCTGGCGAACGCACCTGGCAGGGCCGCTACTCGTATGACTTCGCGGCCCTGGGCTTCCCAGGCGCTACTGCCGGTATCGTCTACCTGCGTGGCGACAACATCGACACCCGTTCGACCACCGCCGGTAACGGTGACGGCCGCTCCGAGTGGGAACGCGACATCACCCTGGCCTACGTCGTGCCAACCGGAACCCTCAAGGGCCTGGGCTTCACCTGGAAAAACGCCATGTGGCGCAACGACATTCCAGGCCAGCGCGACCAGGACGAAAACCGTGTGATCGTCAGCTACTCGATCCCGCTGCTGTAACCCTGCTGTAAAGACCAAAGCCTGCCGCGGACCCTATCCCGCGGCGGGCTTTGTTTTATCCAAAATCTGTTATGCCTTTTAACGCTAAATAAATCGATATTTATTCTTTTTATTTCGTCTACGCTGAGTGCACAGTGGTTCCCATAAAGCACTCAACAAGGAGCAAGGCCTCTCATGAGCATCCGCCTCGGCGACATCGCCCCCGATTTCGAACAAGACTCCAGCGCCGGCAAGATCCGTTTCCACGAGTGGCTGGGCAACAGCTGGGGTGTGCTGTTCTCCCACCCTGCGGACTTCACCCCGGTGTGCACCACCGAGCTGGGCTTCACCGCCAAGCTCAAGGAAGAGTTCGCCAAGCGCAACGTCAAGGCCATCGCCCTGTCGGTGGACCCGGTGGATTCGCACCACAAGTGGATCGAGGACATCAACGAAACCCAGAACACCATCGTCAACTTCCCCATCCTGGCCGACGCCGACCGCAAGGTGGCCGACCTTTACGACCTGATCCACCCCAACGCCAACGACACCCTCACGGTGCGCTCGCTGTTCGTAATCGACCCGAACAAGAAAGTGCGCCTGACCATCACCTACCCGGCCAGCACCGGCCGCAACTTCCACGAGATCCTGCGGGTGATCGATTCGCTGCAGCTCACCGACAACCACAAGGTGGCCACCCCGGCCAACTGGCAGGACGGTGACGAGGTGGTAATCGTGCCGTCGCTCAAGGACGAGGAAGAGATCAAGCAACGCTTTCCCAAGGGCTACCGCGCGGTGAAGCCGTACCTGCGCCTGACGCCCCAGCCTAACCGCTGAGTACCCGTATTTGTGGGAGCTGGCTTGCCAGCGAGCTGTTGAAGGCTGAAAAGCTCGCTGGCAAGCCAGCTCCCACCAGGGTTTGAGGGCCGTTGATCACGGCCCTTTTTTTGCCCGAAATCTCATATTCTTTCAGCGTCTAACCACATGAAAAAATATGATTTATGGATATATAAAAGGCCTGTTATGGTCAGTTCCATCTCGCCGATCGCGAGGCCTTTTGGTCAAAGAAGGAAGGGTGGCAATGCTGGTTGTATCTCTTGGTGGCAGCCCCAGTGTGCGTTCACGGTCCGGCGTGTTGCTGGACCAGACCCGGCTCTGGCTGCAGCGCCACAACGTGGAAGTGGCGACGTTCCAGGTACGCGACTTCGCGGCCGAGGACCTGCTGCACGCCCGCTTCGACAGCCCCAAGGTGCTCGACTTCCTGGAGCTGGTGCAGAAGGCCGACGGCCTGATCGTCGCCACGCCGGTGTACAAGGCCTCGTTCAGCGGCGCACTGAAAACCCTGCTGGACCTGCTGCCCGAGCGGGCGCTGGCCAACAAGGTGGTACTGCCCATCGCCACCGGCGGCAGCATCGCCCACATGCTGGCGGTGGATTACGCCCTGAAGCCGGTGTTGGCCGCGCTGAAGGCCCAGGAAATGCTGCAGGGGATCTTTGCTGACGACAGCCAGATCGCCTACGGCGAAGGCAGCGCCGCGGCGCAGCTGGCCCCGGCGCTGGAGCAGCGCCTGAGCAATGCCCTGGAAGAGTTCCACTACGCCCTGAGCCGCCGCCCACAGGCGCTGGAGCCCGGCATCTTGAACGAAAGACTCTTGAGCGCGCGCTGGAGTATCTAACGCCGCTTGTGGGAGCTGGCTTGCCAGCGAGCTTTTAGGCCCCAACAGCTCGCTGGCAAGCCAGCTCCCACATGTTAACTCACTGATAACACTCGCCTTACTCGCCCGCCAACGGGCAAGCAGGTGCAGCCAAAACCCAATCAAGCAAAGGAGCGGCGCTATGCGCACAGTCTTTTTGCGTCGTGGGCTGGTCGCTCTGTTTGCTGCGGCTGTGTCGTTCGGCGCCATCACCCAAGCCCAGGCTGACACCCTCCGCATCGGCTATCAGAAATACGGCACCCTGGTGCTGCTCAAGGCCCGTGGCTCGCTGGAAAAGCGCCTGGCCGAGCAGGGCGTGCAGGTGCAATGGACTGAGTTTCCCGGCGGCCCGCAGCTGCTGGAAGGCCTGAACGTGGGCTCCATCGACTTCGGCGTCACCGGCGAAACCCCGCCGGTGTTCGCCCAGGCCGCCGGCGCCGACCTGCTGTACGTGGCCCATGAGCCACCTGCCCCCAACAGCGAAGCCATCCTGGTGCCCAAGGACTCGCCGATCAAATCGGTGGCCGACCTCAAGGGCAAGAAAGTGGTGCTCAACAAGGGCTCCAACGTGCACTACCTGCTGGTGCGCGCCCTGGAAGACGCCGGCCTGAAATACACCGATATCCAGACCGTGTTCCTGCCGCCCGCCGATGCCCGCGCCGCCTTCGAGCGCGGCGCCGTCGACGCCTGGGTGATCTGGGACCCGTACCAGGCCGCTGCCGAACAGCAGCTGCAAGCGCGCACCCTGCGTGACGGCAAGGGCCTGGTGGACAACAACCAGTTCTACCTGGCGACCAAGCCTTTTGCGCAGCAGCACCCGCAGGTGATCGCCGCCCTGATCGACGAAGTGCGCTCGGTGGGCGAGTGGTCCAAGTCCAACCCCGAGCAGGTCACCCAGGAAGTCTCGCCGCTGCTGGGCCTGCCCGCCGACATCACCCTGACCTCGGTGAAACGCCAGGGCTTCGGCGCCGAGTTCATTACCCCCGACGTGGTCGCGGCGCAGCAGAAGATCGCCGACGCCTTCTACCAGCTGAAACTGATTCCCAAGCCATTGAGCATCAAGGATGTGATCTGGACGCCGCCTGCCAAGGTCGCGACAGCCCCGTGATTCGAACTGCGGGCCGGCGCGTCGTGCCGGCCCTAGCCACCCTTAGGAGACAACTCCAATGAGCCTCAATATTTTCTGGTTTCTTCCCACCCACGGCGACGGTCATTACCTTGGCACCGCCGAAGGCGCGCGCGCCGTGGACCATGGCTACCTGCAACAGATCGCCCAGGCCGCCGACCGCCTGGGCTTTGGTGGCGTGCTGATTCCCACGGGGCGTTCCTGCGAGGATTCCTGGCTGGTGGCGGCATCGCTGATTCCGGTGACCCAGCGCCTGAAGTTCCTGGTGGCGCTGCGCCCGGGCATCATTTCGCCGACCGTGGCCGCGCGCCAGGCGGCCACCCTGGACCGCCTGTCCAACGGCCGTGCGCTGTTCAACCTGGTGACCGGTGGCGACCCGGAGGAGCTGTCCGGCGATGGCTTGTTCCTCAGCCACGAAGAGCGCTATGAAGCCTCGGTGGAATTCACCCGCATCTGGCGCCGCGTGCTGGAAGGCGAGACCGTGGACTACGACGGCAAGCACATCACTGTGAAGGGCGCCAAGCTGCTCTACCCACCGGTGCAGCAGCCGCGTCCGCCGCTGTATTTCGGCGGCTCCTCCGACGCTGCCCAGGACCTGGCCGCCGAGCAGGTGGAGCTGTACCTGACCTGGGGCGAGCCACCGGCCGCCGTCGCCGAGAAAATCGCCGAGGTGCGCGCCAAGGCCGCCAAGCAGGGGCGCACCGTGCGCTTCGGCATCCGCCTGCACGTGATCGTAAGGGAAACCAACGCCGAGGCCTGGGCGGCGGCAGACCGCCTGATTTCCCATGTGGACGACGACACCATCGCCCGCGCCCAGGCGTCGCTGTCGCGCTTTGATTCGGTGGGCCAGCAACGCATGGCCGCGCTGCACGGCGGCAGCCGCGACAACCTCGAGGTCAGCCCCAACCTGTGGGCCGGCGTGGGCCTGGTGCGCGGCGGTGCCGGCACGGCGCTGGTGGGCGATGGCCCGACCGTGGCCGCACGGGTCAAGGAATACGCGGCGCTGGGTATCGACACCTTCATTTTCTCCGGCTACCCGCACCTGGAAGAGTCGTACCGCGTGGCCGAACTGCTGTTCCCGCACCTGGACGTGCAGCGTCCCGAACAGCCCCAGGGCGCCAATTACGTGAGCCCCTTCGGTGAAATGGTCGCCAACGACATTCTGCCCAAAGCCGCGTCCCAGAGCTGAGGGCTGACCATGGAAAAGATTATCCACAGGCTGGCGCCCTGGGCGCTGCCGGTGCTGTTGCTGGCGGTGTGGCAGTTGTCGGTGAGCGCCGGCTGGCTGTCCACGCGTATCCTCCCGGCGCCCAGCGCCGTGGTGGCGGCGGGCGTCGAGCTGGTGCGCAGCGGCGAGATCTGGACGCACCTGGCCATCAGTGGCTGGCGTGCGGGCGTGGGCTTTGTCATCGGCGGTTCGCTGGGCCTGTTCCTGGGCTTCGTGGTGGGCCTGTCGAAGTGGGGCGAGCGCCTGCTCGACAGCTCCATGCAGATGATCCGCAACGTGCCGCACCTGGCGCTGATCCCACTGGTGATTCTGTGGTTCGGCATCGATGAGTCGGCGAAGATCTTCCTGGTGGCCCTGGGCACCCTGTTCCCGATCTACCTGAACACCTACCACGGCATCCGCAACGTCGACCCGGCGCTGGTGGAAATGGCCCGCAGCTACGGCCTGAGCGGCTTCGCGCTGTTCCGCCAGGTGATTCTGCCGGGCGCGCTGCCGTCGATCCTGGTGGGCGTGCGTTTCGCCCTCGGCTTCATGTGGCTGACGCTGATCGTGGCGGAAACCATCTCGGCCAGCTCCGGCATCGGCTACCTGGCCATGAACGCCCGTGAATTCCTGCAGACCGACGTGGTGGTGCTGGCCATCGTCCTCTACGCCGTGCTCGGCAAACTCGCTGACCTGGCCGCCCGTGGCCTGGAACGCGTGTGGCTGCGCTGGCACCCGGCCTACCAGGTCGCCAAGGGAGGTGCCGCATGACCGCCGTATTGAAGAGCCAACCGCCGCGCCTGCTGCAGGGCATCCCGCTGGCGCTGGACAAGCTGCAGAAATCCTTCGGCAACCGCCAGGTGCTCAAGGACATCGACCTGCACATTCCGGCCGGGCAATTCGTCGCCGTGGTGGGCCGTAGTGGCTGTGGCAAGAGCACCTTGTTGCGCCTGCTGGCCGGCCTCGACAAGCCCAGCGGCGGTGAGTTGCTGGCGGGTTCGGCGCCGCTGAGCCAGGCCCGCGACGACACCCGCCTGATGTTCCAGGAAGCGCGCCTGTTGCCGTGGAAGAAGGTGATCGACAACGTCGGCCTGGGCCTCAAGGGTGACTGGCGGCCACAAGCGCTGGAAGCCCTGGAAGCGGTAGGCCTGGCCGAGCGCGCCAACGAGTGGCCGGCGGCCTTGTCCGGCGGCCAGAAGCAGCGCGTGGCCCTGGCCCGTGCGCTTATCCACAAGCCGCGCCTGTTGTTGCTGGACGAACCGCTGGGGGCGTTGGACGCCCTGACCCGTATCGAGATGCAACAGCTGATCGAGCGCCTGTGGAAGCAGCATGGCTTCACCGTGCTGCTGGTGACCCACGACGTGGCGGAAGCGGTGGCGGTGGCCGACCGGGTGATTCTGATCGAAGACGGCGAAGTGGGCCTGGACCTGCACGTCGAGCTGCCACGCCCGCGCGCCCGTGGCTCGCACCGCCTGGCGGCGCTGGAAACCGAAGTCCTCAACCGTGTGCTGGCGTTGCCGGGCACCCCGCCCGAACCCGAGCCCACGGCACCCTTGCCCACGCAACTGCGCTGGGCACTTTGAACCTTACCCTCGTTTGAACAGGAAGAATCACATGACTATCAAAGCGATCAACGTCCGCAACCAGTTCAAGGGCACCGTGAAGGAAATCATCGAAGGCCCGGTGCTGTCGGAAATCGACGTGCAGACCGCCTCTGGCATCGTCACCTCGGTGATCACCACCCGTTCCGTGCGCGAACTGGAGCTGGTGATCGGCAGCGAAGTGATTGCCTTCGTGAAGTCCACCGAGGTCTCGATCGCCAAGCTGTAACCACCGTTCAGGCAGTTTTTTGCCCTGCAGGGTTCGCCCTGTGGGGTTTTTTTATGCCCGGAACATTTGCGACAAATGGAAACAAATTCATCACGCGTGATGTATTGCGCTCTGCTGCAGAAGGCGTATGTTTATCACATGTGATACGGAACAGACACAAATGACAGGCAATCCAGACAGCCCCAAGCCGGCCAGGAAAAAGGCCCCCGCGGAGAAGAAAACCTCCAGCTTCTACATGAAGAAGATGCGTGCGGGCCTGGCCGATGCCGGTTACGTGAAACACGAGGCCTGGGTGCTCCCGGAGAACCGCGGGCTGCTCAAGCAGGTGGAAAAACAGCTCCGCCAGCCTGTCATGGCTGGCACTTTCAAGTTGGAGGAACACATGACCACAGCGGAGAAATGGACCCTTGACCGCCTTCACTCGGCCTTCCAGGGCCTGGATGAAGTGGTGTCGAAGGAAATCACCCTGACCCTGGTGCAGGGCGCCGAGCAGAGCCTGAAGCTGGAAATGAACGAATACGGCGGCCTGCCGATTCACATTGCCGTGGTGGGCGAGCAGATCATCGTCGACACCGTGCTGGTGGACGTCGATTCGATCAAGGACGTGGCGCACTTCAACGAAGCCGTGCTGCGCAGCCGCGAGCTGTTCCCGCTGTCGTCCATCGGCCTTGAGCAGATGCCCAACGGCCAGACCGTCTACAACATGTTCGGCGCGCTGAGTGCCAGTTCGAGCCTGACCAACGTGGTCACCGAAGTGTCCACCCTGGTGGACAACGTGCAGCGCGCCGCCGAAGCCTTCCAGGGCTTCTTCAAGTAATCGCCAAGGAGTAACGACATGAGTAATCAATCCATCTGGAGCAAGTTGTTCACGGCGCTGCGTGGCGGTGCCAGCGAAGTCGGCGAGTCCATCGTCGACCAGCAGGCCCTGCGCATTCTCGACCAGGAGATCCGCGACGCCGACACCGCGCTGGCCAACGCCAAGCGCGAGCTGGTGACCATCATGGCCAAGCACAAGCTGGCCACCGACCGCGTGGCCCAGTACGACGCACGCATCAGCGACCTGGAAAGCAAGGCCCTGGCCGCCATGAAGGCCGAGCGCAACGACCTGGCCCACGAGGTGGCCGAGGCCATCGCCGTGCAGGTCAACGAGCGTGAGACCGAGCACAAGCAGGCCGTGGAATTCGGCGGCTACGTGGAAAAGATGCGCAAGGACATCACCAAGGCCGAGGCGCGCATCAAGAGCCTGCGCCAGCAGGTGGACGTGGCCAAGGCCCGCGAAAGCGTGCAGAAGGCCCAGGTCAGCGCCTCCATCGCCAGCGGCGGTGCCAACGGCAAGCTGGAGACTGCGGTAGGCACCTTGAGCCGCCTGCAGGCCAAGCAGGAGCAGCGCGCTGCCGAACTGGAGGCCCAGGACCAGCTGGCCGAAGCCTCCACCGGCAACGACCTGGAGCGCAAGCTGAAGGAAGCGGGCATTACCCCGGACACCAGCAGCGCCAACGCCATCCTCGAGCGCCTGCGCAAGCAGCAGGCCGGCGAGTAACGCGCAATCCCATAGCCGCTGCCGCCAGGCTGCGCTGGCCCTGATGTTCACTGCAGATTTTCAGTGGGGCATGGGGCCAGCGCAGCCTTCGGCAGCGGCTACGGATATCCCTGGGAGACGCATGTGATCGCCGCCAAGGATTTCAAACCCGTGCTCTGGCTTGCCGGAGTGATGTGCGTGGTGCAGGTGCTCAACCTGCTGTCAGGCTACAGCCTGAACACCTACGGCCTGCTGCCGCGTTCGCCGCAGGGCCTGCTGGGCATCGTCAGCGCACCGTTCCTGCACGGTTCCATCTGGCACCTGCTGGGCAACCTGGTGCCGTTCGTGGTGTTGGGCACGCTGGTGGCCAAGGACGGCATCGGCCGCTTCCTGGCGGCCAGCGGGCTGATCATCGTCATCGGCGGGCTGCTGGTGTGGCTGTTCGGCCGGGGCTACTACCACGTGGGCGCCAGTGGCTGGGTGTTCGGCCTGTGGGTGTACGTGCTGGCCCGGGCCTGGTTCCACCACAGCTGGGCCAATCTGTTCTGTGCCGTGGCCGCGCTGTTGCTCTATGGTGGGTTGGTATTCGGTTTCCTGCCTCGCTATGGCGTGTCGTTCGAGTCGCACATCGCCGGTGCGGCGGCGGGGCTGGTGGCGGCACGGATGCTTTTGCGCAAAGAAGGAGTTTGATATGGGTTGGTTCAAGCAGTTCATGGGCCTGGAGGCACCTGCCGCCAAGCCCCAGGCACCGGTGGAAGGCGCGCTGGGCCTGGCCCAGGGCCGCTCGGTGAGTTTCGACGGCACGCTCAAGCTGCTGCTCGACGGCCTCAGCCGGGTAATCATTCCGCCCACCCAGCAGATTTGGGCGGTGGGCAGCGTCGACCTCGGCCAGTCGCAGTGGCTGAGCCGCTACTACATGGACGACGAGGACTACTGGCTGCAGGTGCACACCAGCGGCGAGCAGGACGGCCAGGTGGAATCGGTGATCCTGTTCAACTACCTGCGCTACGCCACCATCAGCAGCAACGCCGAGCTGCAGCGCCTGGCCGGGCCCAATAGCGACATCGGCCTGCCCACCTACAACCTCGATGGCGTGCAGTTCACCCGCGAGTGGGGCACCGAGGCCGGGCAGACCGAGCTGACCGACCTGCGCGAGCAGGTGCGCAACCCCAAGGAAAGCTACGTCGTCCAGCACCGCGCGATGCTGTACGCGCGCGACACCGGCCTGACCGACCGCCGCGAATTCCTGCTGTTCTCCGTCGAGCAGGACGAGGAGGGCACCGTCAGCCTCAGCGCCTCGCTGGGCGTGTCGCTGTACCCCACCGACCTGCACATCCTCTGACTCATCCATAGGGACATGCCATGCTAGAAGCACTTTCGATTTCGCTGAACCCCACGGCCGTGCTGGGTTTCCTGCTGTACCTGCTGGGGGCGGCGATGTTCCTCGTGCTGTTCCAGTTCATCTACACGCGCATGACGCCGCACAAGGAATTCGCCCTGATCCGCGAGGGCAACGTCGCCGCGGCCGTGGCCCTGGGCGGCGCCATCATCGGCTTCGCGATTCCGGCCAGCAACGTCATTGCCTATTCCATCAGCCTGCTGGACTTCGTGGTATGGGCGCTGATCGCCGGCGTAGTGCAGCTGCTGGCGTTCCTGGCGGTGAGCCTGGTGCTCAAGGGCGTGTCGGCGCGCATCCAGCGCGGCGAGCTGGCCACCGGCATCTACGTGGCGGCGGTGGCGATCAGCGTGGGCATGCTCAATGCCGCCTGCATGACGCCCAACACCAACTGATCGCGGAGCCAGGGATGAAACGAAGCAAGTACGTACAACTCTCGCTGGCCGCCTCGGTGGCGCTGGCGGTGGCCGGTTGCGGCGCGCCGGAGAAAACCTACCAGGTCAAGAAGACCTTCGACTTCAAGAGCGTGGCCGAATGCACCGCGCAGAAGTTTCCGGTAGACATGTGCTCCGACGCCTACATCGCCGCGCTCAACGAACACCGGCGCATTGCCCCGGTGTACGACAACAAGGCCGACTGCGAAGCGGACTTCGTGCCTGACTACTGCCAGGTGGACTCGGCCGGCAAGTACATGCCCCAGCTGGGCGGTTTCGAGCTGGACGCCAACGGCACCGTCACCCAGTCGCAGCTTGATTCGGCCAAGGCCGAGGTGGCGCGCTCGGGCGGTGAAAGCGGCGGTGGCGGCGGGGGCTTCAACGGCAGCGGCCTGCTGACCGGCCTGCTGATTGGCCACATGCTCAGCAGCAGCACCGGCAACTTCAACGCCGCCCCGGTCTACCAGTACCGCGACAACCGCGGCAACTACGCCAGCTCCACCCTGGGCTCGCGCATCAACAGCGGCGCCACCTTCTCGCGCTCGCGCCAGAGCGAGTCCGGCAACGGCTACAGCGGTGGCAGCGGCGGCTTCGGCCGCGCGGGCATCAACGCCAACCCGGTGTCGGTGCGCCAGGCCACCACCCGTGGCGGCTTCGGCAGCTCGGCCACGGCGCGCAGCGGCTGGGGCGGCTCGTCGTCTTCGCGCAGCAGCTTTGGCGGATAACCGGCCATGAAGAAAATCGCCATTGCCGAGCGCCCGGACTGGAAGCAGACCGCCGAACGCCTGGGCTTCATGTTCCACACCATCGACGGCGAGCCCTACTGGGACGAAAGCGCCTATTACCAGTTCAGCCTCAAGCAGATCGAGGACGACCTGGAAGACCCCACCCAGGCGCTGCACGAGCTGTGCATGGACCTGGTGGCCAAGGTGGTGGAGAGCGAAGAGCTGCTGGAGCGCCTGAGCATCCCCGCCGCCTACCATGACCTGGTGCGCACCTCGTGGCTGGAAGGCCACCCGCACCTGTACGGGCGCATGGACTTTTCCTACGACGGCAACGGCCCGGCGAAGCTGCTGGAGCTGAACTACGACACCCCCACCAGCCTCTACGAGGCCGCGGCCTTCCAGTGGGGCTGGCTGGAGCAGGGTATCGAGCGCGGCATGCTGCCGGCCGGCGTCGACCAGTTCAACAGCATCGATACGCGCCTGCACGAAGCCTTCGCCGCGCTGAACATCCAGCGGCCGTTCTACTTCGCTTCCATCAAGGGCTCGGTGGAAGACAAGGCCACCACCGATTACCTGCGCCTGATCGCCGACAAGGTCGGCATCGAGTCGCGGCACATCGACCTGGAAGACATCGGCCTGCTGGACGGCCGCTTCGTCGACCTGCAGGACCGCTGGATCCCGCACCTGTTCAAGCTGCACGCCTGGGAGTTCATCTTCCACGAGCCGTTCGGCGCGGCCATTGCCCAGTGCGACACGCAGTTCATCGAGCCGGCGTGGAAGGCCATTTTGTCGAACAAGGGCATTTTGCCGATGCTGTGGGAGGCGCACAAAGGCCACCCGAACCTGCTGGAAAGCCACCTGGACGCCAACCCGCGCTCAGCGGTGCCGAAGGGCTGGGTGCGCAAGCCGTATTTCTCCCGCGAGGGTGCGAACATCGAGCTGCGCACGGCGGATGACCAGCTGCACGTGGTCGACGGCCCCTACGACGACGCGCCCTACATCCTGCAGCAACTGGCGCCGTTGCCGAAGTTCGGCGACAGCTACACGCTGGTGGGTTCTTGGGTGATTGGCGACTGCGCGGCGGGTATCGGGATTCGCGAAGATGACAGCCTGATCACCAAGGATACCAGCAGGTTCCTTCCGCATTTGATCCTGGGTTAGGTGGGAGCTGGCTTGCCAGCGAGCTTTTCGGCGGGCATAAAAGCTCGCTGGCAAGCCAGCTCCCACAAGTGTTCAGCGCTTGGGCAGGAACGGCGGCAGGTACAGCCCCACATAGGCATCGAACACCCGCATCCCTTCCTCCGCCAACCGCGGGGTAATCTGCCCGTGCAGCTGCACCGAGCGGGCGTACACGCGGTCGCCCAGCTCCATGGCCAGGGCGAACACGTCCACGTCGTCCGGCAGTGCCGGTAGCTGGAAGTGGCGGTCGAACACCTGGTGCATCAACACCCCCAACTCCAGGTCGTGCTGGCGGTCGGCCTGGGTCACTTCGGCCAGGCCGTGCTGGGCCAGGATCAACTGGCGCGCAGCGGCGTCCTGGCTGTAGATCACCAGCATGCGTTCTTCGAGGATGCGCGACAGATCGTGCCAGCTGCGCAGCGCGGCGTGGTCCACCGGCGCTTGCAGGCAGGCGCGGAAGGCAGCGTGCACGTCGGCGGTCAGCGCCTCGAGCAGGGCCGGCACGCTGGCGAAGAAGTGGTACACGGAAGAGGGTGGGATCTCGGCGCGTTCGGCCACGCTGTAGATCGACAGGCTGCCCACGCCTTCGCTGGCCAGCAGGGCGCGCGCTGCCTCGAGGATCGAGTCGATCCGTGCCTGGCTGCGGGCGCGAGGTTTGCGGGGCGTGGCGGTGCGGGTCATGGGCTTCTCCGGAAGGCGAGCCGCATTGTAAGGGTTTCTTGTGGGAGCTGGCTTGCCAGCGAGCTTTGAGGGCGCTGGAAAAGCTCGCTGGCAAGCCAGCTCCCACAAAAAAACCGCAGGCCTTGGAGGCGCGCGGTTTTTTTGTACGACACCAAGCCATCAAACGGTATGCAGGTACCAGTTGTACTCAAGGTCGGAGATGGAGTGTTCGAACTCCTCCAGCTCGCTTTCCTTGCAGGCCACGAAGATATCGATGTACTTCGGATCGATATACCGCGCCAGGATCTCGCTGTCGTCCAGCTCGCGCAGGGCATCGCGCAGGTTGTTCGGCAGGCTCTGCTCGTTCTGCTCGTAGGAGTTGCCTTCCACCGGCTCGTTCGGCTCGACCTTGTTGGTCAGGCCGTGGTGCACGCCAGCCAGCACGGCAGCCATCAGCAGGTACGGGTTGGCATCGGCACCGGCCACGCGGTGTTCGATACGCACGGCGTCCGGCGTGCCGGTCGGCACGCGCAGGGCCACGGTGCGGTTGTCCAGGCCCCAGCACGGCGAGTTCGGCACGTAGAACTGGGCACCAAAGCGGCGGTACGAATTGACGTTCGGGCACAGGAACGCCATCGACGCCGGCAGGGTCTCGAGCACACCGCCGATCGCGTGACGCAGCGCGGCGTTCTGCTCGGGATCCTCACTGGTGAAGATGTTCTTGCCGTCCTTGTCCAGGACCGAGATGTGCACGTGCAGGCCGTTGCCCGCCTGGCCCGGGTAGGGCTTGGCCATGAAGGTGGTGTCCATCTCATGGTCGTAGGCGATGTTCTTGATCAGGCGCTTGAGCAGCACGGCGTAGTCGCAAGCCTTCATCGGGTCGGCCACGTGGTGCAGGTTCACTTCGAACTGCGCCGGGGCACTTTCCTTGACGATGGCGTCGGCTGGGATGCCTTGCTCCTTGGCACCTTCCAGGATGTCCTGGAGGCAGTCCACGTATTCGTCCAGGTCGTCGATCAGGTACACCTGGGTCGAGTGCGGGCGCTTGCCGGAGATAGGCGAGCGCGGCGGCTGCGGACGGCCGTTCACGTTCTCCTGGTCGATCAGGTAGAACTCCAGCTCGAAGGCGGCGCAGATGGTCAGGCCCAGCTCGTCGAACTTGGCCACCACCTGGCGCAGTACTTCGCGCGGGTCGGCAAAGAAGGGTTCGCCTTCCAGTTCGTGCATGGTCATCAGCAACTGCGCGGTAGGGCGCTTCTGCCAGGGTTCGTTGGAGAGGGTATCGGGGATCGGATAGCAGATGCGGTCTGCGTCGCCGATGTCCAGGCCCAGCCCGGTGCTTTCCACCGTCGAGCCGTTGATGTCCAGGGCGAAAAGCGAGGCGGGCAGGTTGATGCCTTTCTCGTAAACCTTGTGGAGGCTGGTGCGTTCGATGCGCTTGCCGCGCACCACACCATTCATATCTGCAATCAGAAGGTCGACGTACAGAACCTCAGGATGTTCCTTAAGGAATGCGTTCGCTTCGTTGAGCTGAACGGCACGCGGGGGTACCGACATGATGCAACACCTTTGTTGTTAAAAATATCAATCATTGGGCTTTTGCTGTTTCAGTCAATCCGAAAGCCACCTTGAAGTCAAGCGAGGCTCGGTTTGCCCTGAATTGGCGCCTTGAGGCAGTTTTTGCCGCTTTTTGGGGCGGTTTTTCTTTCCCTGAAGACCCTCAAATGAATTGTTTGGTGGGGCGTGTTGTATTTTTTACGGGGGTGTTGTGAAAAAAAATGAACAACGCTAAGCTCGTTCGCAACCCATAACGCCAATAATACCGGGGGATCACATGGCACGCCTGCCGACAATCGGCGTCACCGCCTGCTTAAAACCAGTCGGGCTGCACGCCAGCCATACTTGTGGTGACAAATACGTCCGCGCAGTTGCCGTGGCCGCCGAAGGCTTGCCGATGATCATTCCGGCACTGGGCGAGCTGTTCGAACCGACCCAAATACTTGACGGCCTGGATGGCATCCTCTTCACCGGCTCCCCGTCCAACGTCGAGCCTCGTCACTATACCGGCCCCGCAAGCGCGCCAGGCACGCTGCACGATCCTGCCCGTGATGCTACCACCTTACCGCTGATTCGCGCCGCCGTGGCGGCTGGCGTGCCGGTATTGGGCATTTGCCGCGGCTTCCAGGAGCTGAACGTGGCGCTGGGCGGCACCTTGCACCAGCAGGTTCACGCAACGGGAACCTTCATGGACCATCGTGAACCCAAGGACCAGCCCGTCGAGGTCCAGTATGCCCTGCGCCATGCGGTGGATGTCCAGCCCGGCGGCGTGTTGCAGGCCATCGGCTTGCCCGCGCAGTTCCAGGTCAACTCCATTCATGCCCAGGGCATCGACCGCGTGGCCCCTGGCTTGCGCGTCGAGGCGGTGGCACCCGATGGCCTGGTGGAGGCCGTCTCCGCCCAGGGGGGCAGGGGTTTTGCACTAGGCTTGCAGTGGCACCCGGAATGGCAAGTGCTGGATAACCCGCACTACCTCGCCATCTTCCAGGCCTTCGGCAGCGCCTGCCGGCAACGTGCCAGCCAACGCGACGCCGCCGCGTCCAGGCCTGCTATCTAGCCCCTGAGGTATTTATGCGTACCAGCCTCGACCAGCTCACCGATTGGTTGAAAGAACACAAGATCACCGAGGTCGAGTGCCTGATCGCCGACCTGACCGGTATCACCCGCGGCAAGATCTCGCCCACCAACAAGTTCATCGCCGAAAAGGGCATGCGCCTGCCGGAAAGCGTGCTGCTGCAGACCGTGACCGGGGATTACGTGGAAGACGACATCTACTACGAGCTGCTTGACCCGGCCGACATCGACATGATCTGCCGCCCGGACGAGAACGCCGTGTTCGTGGTGCCGTGGGCCATCGAGCCTACCGCCCAGGTGATCCACGACACCTACGACAAGCAGGGCAACCCCATCGAGCTGTCGCCGCGCAACGTCTTGAAGAAGGTGCTCAAGCTCTACGCCGACAAGGGCTGGCAGCCCATCGTGGCGCCGGAGATGGAGTTCTACCTGACCAAGCGCTGCGAAGACCCGGACTTCCCCCTGCAGGCCCCTGTGGGCCGCTCGGGGCGCCCGGAAACCGGCCGCCAGTCGTTCTCCATTGAAGCGGCGAACGAGTTCGACCCGCTGTTCGAGGACGTCTACGACTGGTGCGAGCTGCAGCACCTGGACCTGGACACGCTGATCCACGAGGACGGCACGGCGCAGATGGAGATCAACTTCCGTCACGGCAACGCCCTGCACCTGGCCGACCAGATCCTGGTGTTCAAGCGCACCATGCGCGAGGCGGCGCTCAAGCACAACGTGGCTGCCACTTTCATGGCCAAGCCCATGACCGGCGAGCCCGGCAGCGCCATGCACCTGCACCAGAGCATCGTTGACCTTGAGACCGGCAAGAACATCTTCTCCAATGAAGACGGCAGCATGAGCACGCTGTTCCTGCACCACGTGGGCGGCCTGCAGAAGTTCATCCCCGAGCTGCTGCCGCTGTTCGCGCCCAACGTCAATTCGTTCCGCCGCTTCCTGCCCGACACCTCGGCGCCGGTGAACGTGGAGTGGGGCGAGGAGAACCGCACCGTGGGCCTGCGCGTGCCGGACGCCGTGCCGCAGAACCGCCGGGTGGAAAACCGCCTGCCGGGCGCCGACGCCAACCCCTACCTGGCCATCGCCGCCAGCCTGCTGTGTGGCTACATCGGCATGGTCGAGGGCATCGAGCCCAGCGCGCCGGTGCAGGGCCGTGGCTACGAGCGCCGCAACCTGCGCCTGCCGCTGACCATCGAGGACGCCCTGGAGCGCATGGAAAACTGCAAGACGGTGGAGCAGTACCTGGGGAGCAAATTCATCATCGGTTACGTCGCGGTGAAGCGCGCCGAACACGAGAACTTCAAGCGCGTCATCAGCTCATGGGAACGTGAATTCCTGCTGTTCGCGGTGTGATCAACGCGGGGCCCGCCCCGATGAGGAGAAGGCAATGAGCAACAAGAATTCGCAAACCCAAGCGTGGCAGGCCCTGAGCGGCGAGCACCACCTGGCGCCGTTCAGCGACTACCAGCAGCTCAAGGAAAAAGGCCCGCGCATCATCACCAAGGCCAAGGGCGTGCACCTGTGGGACAGCGAAGGCAACAAGATCCTCGACGGCATGGCCGGCCTGTGGTGCGTGGCCGTGGGCTACGGCCGTGACGAGTTGGCCGACGTGGCCGCCAAACAGATGCGCGAGCTGCCGTACTACAACCTGTTCTTCCAGACCGCCCACCCACCGGCGCTGGAACTGGCCAAGGCGGTGTCGGACGTGGCGCCCGAGGGCATGACCCACGTGTTCTTCACCGGCTCAGGCTCCGAGGGCAACGACACCGTGCTGCGCATGGTCCGTCACTACTGGGCGCTGAAGGGCAAGCCCGAGAAGAAGGTGATCATCAGCCGCATCAACGGCTACCACGGCTCCACCGTGGCCGGCGCCAGCCTGGGCGGCATGGTGGGCATGCACGAGCAGGGCGACCTGCCGATTCCCGGCATCGTCCACATTGCCCAGCCGTACTGGTTCGGCGAAGGCGGTGACATGAGCCAGGACGAGTTCGGCGTGTGGGCCGCCGACCAGCTGGAGAAGAAGATTCTGGAGCTGGGCGTGGACACCGTCGGCGCCTTCATTGCCGAACCCATCCAGGGTGCCGGTGGCGTGATCATCCCGCCAGCAACCTACTGGCCGCGGGTAAAAGAGATCCTGGCCAAGTACGACATCCTGTTCGTGGCCGACGAAGTGATCTGCGGTTTCGGCCGCACCGGCGAATGGTTCGGCAGCGATTACTACGGCCTCAAGCCGGACCTGATGACCATCGCCAAGGGCCTGACCTCGGGCTACATCCCCATGGGTGGGGTGATCGTGCGTGACGAGGTGGCCAAGACCCTGTCCGCAGGTGGCGATTTCAACCACGGCTTCACCTATTCCGGCCACCCGGTAGCCGCTGCGGTGGGCCTGGAAAACATCCGGATTCTGCGCGACGAAAAAATTATCGAGCGCGTGCGTGAAGAAACGGCACCGTATTTGCAGAAACGTCTGCGTGAGCTGAGCGACCACCCGCTGGTGGGCGAAGTTCGCGGGTTGGGCCTGCTGGGGGCTATCGAACTGGTCAAGGACAAGGCCACGCGCCAGCGCTACGAAGGCATGGGTGTGGGCATGATCTGCCGCAATTTCTGCTTCAACAATGGCCTGATCATGCGCGCCGTGGGCGACACCATGATCATTGCGCCGTCGTTGGTGATCACTCATGAAGAGATCGATGAGTTGGTTACAAAAGCACGCAAATGCCTGGACCTGACTTTGGAAGCGCTGAACAGCTAAGTGCTAGGCTTTGGGGTTGTTTGGAGGGGGGGAGGAAAAGGTTGCTGTTTTAATTGAAACAGCGCCTTCGTCCTTGCCAGACTAGGAAGTGGTGCGGTTGCCCCCGGCGCTGACACATACGGAATTAAAAAAATATTGGAGCCTTACGCATGAAGATATTTGGCAAGACCCTCCTCGCCATGTCCCTGATGGGTGTCGTGGCCGCTGCTGCACACGCGGATGACAAAGTACTGCACGTGTACAACTGGTCGGACTATATCGCGCCGAACACCATCGCGGATTTCGAGAAGGAGTCGGGGATCAAGGTCGTCTACGACGTATTCGACAGCAACGAAACCCTGGAAGCCAAACTGCTGGCTGGCAAGTCGGGCTATGACATTGTGGTGCCGTCCAACAACTTCCTGGCCAAGCAGATCAAGGCTGGCGTCTACCAGGAACTGGACAAGTCCAAGCTGAGCAACTACGGCAACCTGAACAAGGACCTGCTGAAGGCTGTGTCGGTCAGCGACCCGAACAACGCCCACGCCTTCCCGTATATGTGGGGCACCATCGGCATCGGCTACAACCCCGAGAAGGTCAAGGCTGCCCTGGGCGCCGACGCCCCGGTGAACTCCTGGGACCTGGTGTTCAAGCCCGAGAACGCTGCCAAGCTGAAAGGCTGTGGCATCAGCTTCCTCGACTCGCCAACCGAGATGATCCCGGCGGCGCTGCACTACCTGGGCTTCAAGACCGACACCCAGAACAAGGACGAGATCAAGAAGGCCGAGGACCTGTTCCTCAAGATTCGCCCGTCGATCGCCTACTTCCACTCGTCCAAGTACATCTCGGACCTGGCCAACGGCAACATCTGCGTGGCCGTGGGCTACTCGGGTGACGTGAAGCAAGCCGCCTCCCGTGCCCACGAGGCCGGTGACAAGGTACACGTCAGCTACAGCATTCCGAAGGAAGGCGCAGGCAGCTTCTACGACATGGTCGCCATCCCTAAGGATGCCGAGAACGTCGAAGGCGCCTACAAGTTCATGAACTTCATCCTGCAACCAAAAGTGATGGCTGAAATCAGCGACGCCGTGGGTTACCCGAACGGCAACGCCGCCGCCACCCCGCTGGTGAACAAGGACATCGCCAACGACCCGGGCATCTACCCGCCGGCTGACGTGCAGGCCAAGCTGTACGCCATCGCCGACCTGCCGGCTGCTACCCAGCGCATCCTGACGCGCACCTGGACCACCATCAAGTCGGGCAAGTAAGCCCCGCCTGATGTTCCCTGGGTACTGCGCCGCACCAGTCGGCGCAGTACCGCAGGTGACTGAATTAGAAATAGTTTTTGCGACACTGCTGTAACAGTTGTTAAGTTGCGCGCCGGCTTTTTCAAGCGGTCGGCACGCGGCCGTCCGAAATTTGTTTTTTGCACCACCGTGTTCGCCCTTTTTTGTGCGTGCATTTGTAACTTAGGAGCCGACGTTGTTGGCCGTGTCACATGCACCTGAAGTGATCGCTCAGGTCCGTGATTCAGTCGGTCAGGCCAGCCAAAACCCTGTGGCTGGCGACCTGAAGGACCAGGCTGCAAGAATCCAGGGCCCGCCTATCCGGGGTGGGCTGTAAAATTTTGTTGGGAGTTTCGTAATGGCAGTTGCCTCCGGTGCCTATAAGAAAGCCCTCGAGGGCGATCAGCAACCTAAACAGGTGCTGGTCAAAATCGACCGGGTCACGAAGAAGTTCGACGAGACGATTGCAGTCGACGACGTGTCGCTGCAAATCAACAAGGGTGAAATCTTTGCCCTGCTCGGCGGCTCCGGCTCGGGTAAATCCACCCTGCTGCGCATGCTGGCCGGCTTCGAGCGGCCAACCGAGGGGCGTATCTACCTCGATGGCGTGGACATCACCGACATGCCGCCCTACGAGCGGCCGATCAACATGATGTTCCAGTCGTACGCGCTGTTCCCGCACATGACCGTGGCGCAGAACATCGCCTTCGGCCTCAAGCAGGACAAGATCCCCGCGGCCGAGATCGACGCCCGCGTGGCCGAGATGCTCAAGCTGGTGCAGATGAGCCAGTACGCCAAGCGCAAGCCGCACCAGCTGTCCGGTGGCCAGCGCCAGCGCGTGGCCCTGGCCCGTTCGCTGGCCAAGCGCCCGAAGCTGCTGCTGCTCGACGAGCCCATGGGCGCCCTGGACAAGAAACTGCGTTCGCAGATGCAGCTCGAGCTGGTGGAGATCATCGAGCGCGTTGGCGTGACCTGCGTCATGGTGACCCACGACCAGGAAGAGGCCATGACCATGGCCCAGCGCATCGCCATCATGCACCTGGGCTGGATTGCCCAGATCGGCAGCCCGATCGACATCTATGAGACGCCGACCAGCCGCCTGGTCTGCGAGTTCATCGGCAACGTCAACCTGTTCGAAGGCGAAGTGGTGGACGACGCCGAAGGCCACGCGCTGATCCACAGCCCGGAGCTGGAGCGCAACATCTACGTGGGCCACGGCATCAGCACCTCGGTGCAGGACAAGCACATCACCTACGCCATCCGCCCGGAAAAGCTGCTGGTGACCGTCGAGCCGCCCGCCGGCGAGTACAACTGGTCGCGCGGTAAAGTACATGACATCGCCTACCTGGGCGGCCATTCGGTGTTCTACGTCGAGCTGCCGTGCGGCAAGCTGGTCCAGTCGTTCGTGGCCAACGCCGAACGCCGTGGCGCGCGCCCTACCTGGGGTGACCAGGTCTACGTGTGGTGGGAAGACGACAGCGGCGTGGTACTGCGCTCATGAACAAGAAACTGACCCGTGCCTTGCAACGAATAACCCCCGGCGGCCGCCAGTTCGTGATTGGCGTGCCGTTCCTGTGGCTGTTCCTGTTCTTCATGCTGCCGTTCTTCATCGTCCTGAAGATCAGCTTCGCTGAAGCAGACGTGGCGATCCCGCCGTACACCGAGATCTACACCTTCGTCGACCAGAAGATCCAGTTGCTGCTCAACCTGGGCAACTACGCGATGCTGGGCGACGACGACCTGTACATCTCGGCGTACCTGGGCTCGCTGAAAATGGCCTTCTTCAGCACGCTGCTGTGCCTGGTGATCGGCTACCCCATGGCCTACGCCATCGCCCGCGCCCGCAAGGAAGCGCAGACGGTGCTGTTGCTGTTGATCATGATGCCGACCTGGACCGCGATCCTGATCCGCGTCTACGCCTGGATGGGCATCCTCAGCAACAATGGCCTGCTCAACGCCTTCCTGATGTGGACCGGCCTGATCGACCAGCCGCTGCAGATCCTCAACACCAACCTGGCGGTGTACATCGGCGTGGTCTATTCGTACCTGCCGTTCATGATCCTGCCGCTGTTCGCCAACCTGGTGAAGCATGATCCAAGCCTGCTGGAAGCCGCATCGGACCTGGGTTCGAGCACTTTCAACAGCTTCTGGAAGATCACCGTGCCGCTGTCGAAAAACGGCATCATCGCCGGCTGCATGCTGGTGTTCATCCCGGTGGTGGGCGAGTTCGTGATTCCCGAGCTGCTGGGCGGCCCGGAAACCCTGATGATCGGCCGCGTGCTGTGGCAAGAGTTCTTCAACAACCGTGACTGGCCGGTGGCATCCGCCCTGGCGGTGGTGATGCTGGCGATCCTGATCGTGCCGATCCTGCTCTTCAACCGTAGTCAGGCCAAAGAGATGGAGGGCAAGGCATGAAGCGTTTCAGTTTTTCCAACCTGATGCTGGTACTGGGCCTGCTGTTCATCTACCTGCCCATGGTCATCCTGGTGATCTACTCGTTCAACGCCTCCAAGCTGGTAACGGTGTGGGGCGGCTGGTCGGTGAAATGGTACGTGGGCCTGGTGGACAACACCCAGCTGGTGAGCTCGGTGGGCCGTTCGCTGGAAATCGCCTGCTACACCGCCATTGCGGCAGTGGCGCTGGGCACCCTGGCGGCGTTCGTGCTGACCCGCGTCACCCGCTTCAAGGGCCGCACGCTGTTCGGCGGCCTGGTGACCGCGCCGCTGGTAATGCCCGAGGTGATCACCGGCCTGTCGCTGTTGCTGCTGTTTGTGGCCATGGCCCAGTCCCTGGGCTGGCCTGAAGAGCGTGGCATCGTCACCATCTGGATCGCCCACACCACGTTCTGCGCTGCCTACGTGGCGGTGGTGGTGTCGGCCCGCCTGCGCGAGCTGGACCTGTCCATCGAAGAGGCGGCCATGGACCTGGGCGCGCGGCCGTGGAAGGTGTTCATGCTGATCACCATCCCGATGATCGCGCCTTCGCTGGCAGCGGGCGGCATGATGTCGTTCGCCCTGTCGCTGGACGACCTGGTGCTGGCCAGCTTCGTGTCGGGCCCCGGCTCCACGACGCTGCCGATGGAAGTGTTCTCGGCGGTGCGCCTGGGCGTGAAGCCGGAGATCAACGCCGTGGCCAGCCTGATCCTGCTGTCGGTGTCGATCGTCACCTTCCTGGTGTGGTACTTCACCCGCCGCAACGAAGAGCGCCGCAAGCGCGCGATTCAAGCTGCAATCGAAGAAGCCGCGGCCGATGGCTGGAAACAGCCTGACCCGCGTCGCGCGCAACAGCCAGTGGCTGCTTGAGTGCCCTGACGCGGCCTTTGGCCGCTGCTACAGACCCGTAGCAGCGGCCGCAGGCCGCGTCCCTACCTCCCAGGCACCAACTCCAGGGTGCTCACCGTCCCCTTCGCCACATCCCCCTCCTGCAACAACGCCTGCCGGTATTTCCCCTCGCTGTAGTCTTTCGCCTGGTCGCCATAGTGCGCATCGAACAACACACCGCTTTGCCCCACAGGGTTGATGGTCTGCGCGTGCGCCGGGTCGGCGAAGTCGATGACGCGCCGGGTGGACGGCCCATAACTCACTTTCCACGGCGCCGGGCCCAGCTTCGCTGATTGGTTGTTGGGCACCTCATGGCTGCCCGGCATGGCGAACGGCCCGACGTTGAACAGCCGGTCCAGTGGCTGCTGCATACCCAGCGGGTGTTCGTGGGTGAGGGTGTGCGCCTTGCCCCATCGCCACTGGTTCGGGTCTTTGCCCAGCGTGCCCTTGAGGTGGTCGACCGCCACGCGCCAGGCCATGCGCACGATGTCGGCACGGCTCTCATGCTCGGGCGAGCTGCGGTCGTCCCACCAGGGCGAGTCCGGGTCCGCGGCCAGGCGGGGCAGGGCGAAGTCCAGGTCGCGGGTGGACAGCAGGGTTTCGAACATGGCGTTGCCCAGTTCGTCGTGCATGGCTGCGTAGGTGAGGTCGTAGAGGAATTCGGTGAACAGCGTGGCGCTGGTGGAGTCCAGCGGGTAATCGCCCTGCCACTGCGCCAGTTGCTCGACCAAAGCCTTTTCGCCAGGGTCAGTGACCACCTGGCGCAGCACTGGCAGCAATGGCGTCAGCACGCGCTGGGCGTAGCCGGTGCGGGTACCCAGTTGCAGCGCTTCGGTGTGGGCGGCGTCCCACTTCACCCCAGGTGAGCTGAGCTGGCTGAACAGCTGCTGGCCGCGGTCGGCCAGGTTGTAGTAGCCGGGGATGGCGATGCCAGTGGGCGACAGCGGCTGGAAGTTGGCCGAGACGATGAAGCCCCGGGCCGGGTTTTCTTCCTGGGGGTTGGCGCTGAACGGGTAGAAGCCCAGTTTGTCGGCCTCGGCGGTGCTGCCGTCGAGGATGAACTGCGGCTGCACCCCGGCCGGGCGGATGGGCAGCTGCGCCGCGGCCCACCAGCCGATGTCGCCGCGGGCGTTGGCCCACATCAGGTTCAGTCCCGGCGACTGGATCTTCGCCGCGGCGTTGCGCATTTTTTCCAGGGTGTCGGCGCGGTTGACCTCGTAGAAGCCCTGCAGGAGCGGGTTCTCCGAGGCCAGGAACGACCACCACATGGCGATCGGCGTGCTGGGCGCGACCTTGCCCAGGGCGTCATTGACGATGGGGCCGTGGGGCGAGCGGCGCAGGGTGATGGTGACCGGCGCCTGGCCCTTGACCGCGATCTGCTGGGTGCTGCTCTCAAGGTCGGCCCACTGGCCGTGGTACCACACCTGGTTGGGGTTGGCCGGGTTGACCTTCTCGGCCACCAGGTCCAGGTCATCGTTCTGGAACATGGTCAGGCTCCAGCCGAAGTCCATGTTCTGCCCCAGCGCGGCGAAGGGGTTGAGCGGCTGGTGGTAGCCGTACAGGTTGAAGCCGGGGGCCGACAGCTGCGCCTCGTACCACACCGCCGGCACCGAGAAGCGGATGTGCGGGTCGCCGGCCAGTATCGGCTTGCCGCTGGCGGTGTGGCTGCCGGCGATCGCCCAGGCGTTGCTGCCTTCGAACTGCGGCAGGCCGGCCTGTTCCAGGGCCTGGTGGCTGACCTGGGCCAGGGTGTCCAGGCTCTTCCAGTCGCTGGCGGTGAGCGGCAGCACGCCCTGGGGGTGCCAGTCCAGGTCGAAGATCTTCAGGTAGCGGGGCCCCAACTGGTCGCGCACGTAGGTGAGCATGGGTTCGGTGCGGAACGCCGCGGCAAAGCTGTAGGCCATGTAGCCGGCGACGCTGAACGTGTCCTGGGCGGTGAAGGGCCGGGGCTGGATGCCCAGCACGTCGAACTCCATGGGCCGCGGGTGCCCGGCCTGGTACTGGTTCACGCCGTCCAGGTAGGCCTGCAGCGCCTGCCAGGCGGGCGACTGCTGGTCCTGGCGGGCCACGTACACCTCGGCCTGCTCGCGAATGCGCAGGCTGCGGAACAGGGTGTCGGTGGCGAGCAGCTTGGGCCCCAGCACCTCGGCCAGCTCGCCGCGCGCCAGGCGCCGCATGATCTCCATCTGGAACAGCCGGTCCTGGGCCTGCACGTAACCCAGGGCGCGGTACATGTCCTGCTGGTTCTGCGCCTGGATGTGCGGCACGCCGCGGTCGTCGTAGCGCACGCTGACCGGTGCGGCCAGGTGGGCGAGGGCGATCTCGCCGCTGCGCTGCGGCTGCTTGGAATGAACGTACCAGGCGCCACCGGCCGCAGCGGCGGCGATGAGCACGGCAAGGGCGGTGAGGCTGCGTTTCATCGCGGTTCCTTGTGAGGGGCCGTTACTGGGCGGTGCTGCTCCATGCGCAATAGCAGCCCTGGGCCAGGGTGTGCGTGGCGTTCACCGGCCGTCCGTCGGCCAGGGCCTTGAGGATGGGCTCGATGAAGCTGTTGCTGGAGTCGCAGGTAGCGCCTTCGCTGTAGGGGCCGAAATAGGCCAGCTGGCCTTGGTGGTCCCAGATTGCCACGGCGGGGCTGGCCGGGATGCTGTCGCTGCCGGCAATGGCCGCAAGGGCCTTGAAACTGTCCAGATTGGCCGGCAGGCGGCCGTGGCTGCCGGCTTTCTGCACGGCGTAGAAGGCCACGCCCCGGGCACTGTAGGTGGCTTGCAGTTCACCCAGGTGCTGCTGGTTGGCGACGTTGCACGGGCACGCCGGGTCCCAGAAATGCACCAGGCGAATGGGACCGGGGCCGGCCAGGGCGTCGGGCAGTTGCAGGGCATCGCCTTCGAAAAGCGTGGCGTGTTCGCTGAACACACGGATATATCGGCCCTGGAACCAGTCATATGCAGTCCACAGGGTGAGCCCGCAGATCAGTGCCAGGAGGGCGAGGAACAGGGTTTTGCGGCGCGAGGCAGGCATAGAGGCTCGGTCCGGGACAGGACGCCTAGCTTGCCATGCCCAGCCATACAGATGAATATCAGGGGTGTGTTTATTCGCTTTCAGCTGCGAGACCTTATGCCCGCGACATTTCGGCCGGATGCGCTACGCGCCAGCCTCAAACCCCTGGCCGCGCGTCAGCCCTTGTCTGCCGAAGCCCAGGCCTACCAGGCCTTCTACGGCATAGACCTGCCGTGCGAGCGCTGGCTGGGCCGTTTCGAGGCCGTGGGCTACGAGTTGGTGAGCCAGGTGTGGCTGCCGCCGGCGCCGGTGGCCACGCTGTTTCTGTTGCACGGCTTCTATGACCACATGGGCCTGTACCGGCACGTGATCCGCTGGGCGCTGGACCATGGCTTCGCGGTGATCTCCGCGGACCTGCCCGGGCATGGCCTGTCCAGTGGCGAGCGGGCGCGCATCGACGACTTCGAGGACTACCAGGCGGCGCTGTTCGCGCTGTTCAAGGAGGCCGGCAGCCTGGGCCTGCCGCAGCCCTGGCACCTGCTGGGGCAGAGCACCGGCGGCGCCATCGTGCTCGACCACCTGCTGTACCACGGCACCACCAGCCCGGCCCAGGGCCAGTCGATCCTGCTGGCGCCGCTGGTGCGGCCGCGTGGCTGGGGCTGGTCGCAGGTCAGCTACCGGCTGCTGAGCCCGTTCGTCAAAGGCATCGCCCGGCGTTTCAGCGAAAACACCAACGACCCCGATTTCATGCCGTTCCTGCAGGCCGACCCGCTGCAACCCGTGCGCCTGCCCACGGCCTGGGTGGGCGCGCTGGTGAACTGGGTGCCGCGCATCGAAGCGGCGCCCAGCAGCTCGCGTTCGCCGTTGATACTGCAGGGCGATGCCGACATGACCGTGGATTGGGAGCACAACCTGGGGGTGTTGCAGCGCAAGTTCCAGGCGCCGCAGGTGCTGATGCTACCGGGGGCGCGGCACCACCTGGCGAACGAAGTGGCGCCGATTCGCGAGCGCTATTTCAGCTTTATCGACGCCAACCTCTGACAGCGTCGGGCACGGCGTTGTGTGGGGACGCGGCCTGTGGCCGCTGCTACGGGGGGAGGGGCATGGGCTCACTGTTGGCGGGTTTCGGTTTGGAGCGCATCACTTGATGAACGGTTGAGTGGCTCTTTAACCAAGCCTCTGCAGTAGCGCATCGATACCCCACTATCTCGATCAACTGCTTGTAAGCAGAAGAGACGTTTTGGCTGAAGATGGGTTCGTGATGAGCGATGCGGTTGCGAAACCGGTTGATGCTGGACACAAGCTGCTGCAATGAAGCCCGAGTGATGGCCGGGTTTCGAGGGAATAATCGCTTGATGTTGGTTTGCCACAAGCTGCGATCATATTCTGCCCTGAACAGGTTCGACCAGAAGTCCAGCGTCAGCCGCGAGACCACATCGTCCTTTTGCGCAGGTTTGCCCTTTTTTGCCGCGCAAAGATTTGCTTTGTTCAAAGCCGCCAGGCTTTGTGGCGTTAGCAGGGACAGGAAGGCTGGCTCCAGATGCCATCGATTGCCAAATAGTGCACACAAGGTTTCATCAATGCCGTTGCGCAGAACGATCTCGACGATATGCAGAGGGAACAGAAACGCTTTGGCCAACCGTGCGTTGTAGAGATAGAGCTCGAAGGCGTAGGTGTCGCTATGGCCCGCTTTTTTCAGGTAGGTGGAGTAACGCTTGCTTGAGAGCTGCGCTTCCAACAAGCGAGCGATAGGCGCCTCGTACGAAAAGGAGTGTTGACTCTCTGCCATGCCCGCGTATATTCCTGACCAACCAGCAGCTGATGTGGCCCCTCTGAATTTCGCGATTCATGCGCTCTCGGCAACGGAAACAGAGCCCCGGGACAGTTAACCTCTCCCGGGGTTTCGCTTTTTCAGGGGACCTGTTTCCAGCAGGGTATCCTGTCCGTGCGACCCGTTCGCCCTTCTTGTCCCACCATCTTGTTTCCTATTGTTTGTATCCTGCCAGGCCGATGATGGTGATGTGTCAGTTGCCCTTGCGTGGGTTCAGGCTTGAGGTGCTCTGGCCCACGGCCAGGCTCGCGCGCACGGCGGCCAGGGCGGCCTGGTAATACGCGTGGCCGTCGGGGGACTCGGCGAAGTTGGCGAACTCTTCCAGCTCGGGGTCGGATAGGTCGCGGTACACGTACAGCAGGGTGTTATCCAGGTCGTTGCCGATCTGCGCCATCAGCCGCTGGCGCTGGCCGTCGAGCATGCCCTGGGCCTGGTCGCTACCCAGCAGGCCGGGGATCATCTGGCTGAGGCTGTCGGCAGCGACGCCGGCGATGGCCAGGCTCACTTCGGCGCCGGCCTCGCGGGCGGGCAGGGCGCGTGACAGGTGGCCGATGATCAGCGCGCGGGTGTCGCTGGCGGTCATGTGCGGCAGGCCCTGGGCGTTCTTGGCCAGCTGGTCGCGGCGGGTGGCCAGCAGTTCGGCGGCCACCACCTTGCGCCCCAGCGGCGACTGGAAGAAGGCCAGGGCCGGGTTCGGGTCGGCCAGGGTCTGGCGCAGCCTGGCCTCGGCGCGCTGGTCCATGGCCTGGGGGGCGAAGCGCTGGTCACTGTTGTTGACCAGGGCCTGGAAAACCGCGGGGGGCAAACTGTTCTGGTAGCGCTGCTGGGCCGCTTTAAGGGCGTCGGTGAAATGCGCCCGCTGCTCCGGCCAGCCGGCGACCTTGTACAACTGGTCGTGACTGTCTGCCCACGCGGGCAGGGCGCAGCACATGATCAAAAGGAAAAACAAACGGCGCATCAGGGACTCCTGTCGGCAGGCCGCCATTGTCCTTGGCCGGGCGGGGTCTTGTCGAGAATTCGTATCAGCCGGCGCAACATAAACGACGTGCTGCAGCCAGGGGGCCAAGTGGCTCTGTCGGTTTTGCGGGCACATGGATACTATGCGCGGCATGCAAATATCCTCTGATCATCCGCTGCTGTTACGTATCGTCGACGACCTGGCCGAGCGCGGCTGGTCGCAGCAAGACATCTTCCTGCCACAGGCTTTGACCCGTGAGCTTGCGGCCGAGTGCCGCCGGCGTGCCGTGCAGGGCGAACTGGCGCCTGCGGCGGTTGGGCGGGGGCCGGCCCAGGAGATTCGCGAAGGCATTCGCGGCGATCGCATCCAGTGGCTGGAGCCGGGGGACTCGGCCCCCAGCGACCGCTACCTGGAGCTGATGGACGCCCTGCGCGAGGCCCTGAACCGCGGGCTGTTCCTGGGGCTGGAGGATTTCGAGTGCCATTTCGCGCTGTACCCGCCAGGTGCCTTCTACCGCAAGCACGTCGACCGCTTCCGCGATGATGACCGGCGCATGGTTTCGGCCGTGGTCTACCTCAACGACGCCTGGGTGCCGGAGCATGGCGGCCAGCTGCGCATGTACCTGGAAGAAGGGCGCGAGCACGACGTGGCGCCGGTGGGTGGCTGCCTGGTGGTGTTCCTTTCGGGCGAGGTGCCCCACGAAGTGCTGCCCGCCGCCCAGGACCGCCTGTCGCTGACCGGCTGGTTCCGCCGCCGTGGCAACGAGCCGTTCTGACATGCACAAGATCCTGGTCAGCCGTTGCCTGCTGGGCCACCGCGTGCGCTACGACGGCGGTGCCAGCGGGCCGTTCGACCAGCTGGACCTGTGGCTTGCCGAGGGCCGCATCGTCGGCCTGTGCCCGGAAGTGGCCGGCGGCCTGCCCACCCCACGCCCTGCAGCGGAGATTCCCGGCGGGCAGGGCGTGCAGGTGCTGGAAGGCCAGGCCCGCGTGCTGACCCAGGCGGGCGAGGATTTCACCGAGGCGTTCATGCGCGGCGCGCAGCTGGCGCTCGAGGCCGTGCGCCGGCACGGCATTCGTATCGCGGTGCTCAAGGCCAACAGCCCGTCGTGCGGCAACCTGCTGACCTACGACGGCAGTTTTACCGCCACCAAGGTCACAGGCGAGGGCGTGACGGCGGCGTTGCTGCGCCGTGAAGGCGTGCAGGTGTTCAGCGAGCTTGAATTGGCTGAGGCTGACAAGGCTTTGAAAGCCATCGAAATGGCTGGCTGATTACCTGTGGGAGCTGGCTTGCCAGCGAGATTTTGTTCCGCTCCAACAGCTCGCTGGCAAGCCAGCTCCCACACCCCGGTTTGCATGAAACATGCTTTCGGGGGCGCATTCCAGAGCGCCCAAGTGGGTTATTTCGTCTAAGGTATTCCAGACAAAACCAGAACCGTTTCCTGGAGACCCCAAATGAAATCGCTATTTTCCCGCGCCGCCGTTGCCGGCCTGCTGATGGGTGCCTCGCTGCTGGCCACTGCCGATGACCTGAAAAGCGTCGAAGCCCCGGCGGGCGCCAAGGTGTTCATCGTTTCCCCAGCCGACGGCGCCACCGTCGACAAGACCTTCACGGTGAAATTCGGCATCGAAGGCATGAAGCTGGCCCCCGCTGGCGACCCCACGCCCAACACCGGCCACCACCACCTGCTGGTAGACGTCGACCAGCAGCCGCCAGCCAACCAGCCACTGGCCGTGACCGATCACATCCTGCACTTCGGCAAGGCCCAGACCGAAACCACCCTGACCCTGGCCCCGGGCAAGCACACCCTGCAACTGCTGTTGGCCGACCGCTTCCACGTGCCGTTCAAGCCGGCGGTGGAATCGAAGAAGATCACCGTTACCGTGAAGTAGGCGTCACGGCAACAAAAAAAGGGAGGCCCGAGGGCCTCCCTTTTTCATGACGCAGGCTTGCTTAGAACAGTACGCGGCTACGGATGGTGCCGTTGATCTGTTGCAGCTTGGCCTGGGCCAGGTCCGAGTACTCGGCGTCGACGTCGATCACCACGTAGCCGACTTTCTCGTTGGTCTGCAGGAACTGACCGGAGATGTTGATGCCGTTTTCGGCGAAGACCTTGTTGATCTCGCTCAGCACGCCCGGGATGTTCTCGTGGATGTGCAGCAGGCGGTGCTTGCCCGGGTGAGCCGGCAGGGCCACTTCAGGGAAGTTGACCGACGACACCGAGGTACCGTTGTCGCTGTACTTGACCAGCTTCTCGGCCACTTCCAAGCCGATGTTGGCCTGGGCTTCGGCGGTGGAACCACCGATGTGCGGGGTCAGGATCACGTTGTCCAGGCCACGCAGCGGGCTTTCGAAGATGTCGTCGTTGGAGCGTGGCTCCACCGGGAACACGTCGATGGCGGCGCCGATCAGGTGCTTGTCCTTGATGGCTTCGGCCAGGTGGTCCAACTCGACCACGGTGCCGCGCGCGGCGTTGATCAGGATGCCGCCCTTCTTGATGGCGCGGATTTCCTTCTCGCCCATCATCCACTGGGTGGCAGCGGTTTCAGGCACGTGCAGCGAGACGATGTCGGACATGCCCAGCAGCTCGGTCAGGCTGGCCACCTGGGTGGCGTTGCCCAGCGGCAGCTTGGTGATGGTGTCGTAGAAGAACACCTGCATGCCCAGGCTTTCGGCCAGTACCGACAGTTGGGTGCCGATCGAGCCGTAGCCGACGATGCCCAGCTTCTTGCCACGGATCTCGAAGGAGTTGGCCGCGCTCTTGATCCAGCCACCGCGGTGGCAGGAAGCGTTCTTCTCCGGGATGCCGCGCAGCAGCAGGATGGCCTCGGCCAGCACCAGTTCGGCTACCGAACGGGTGTTGGAGTACGGGGCGTTGAACACGGCGATGCCGCGCTCGCGGGCCGCGTCCAGGTCAACCTGGTTGGTGCCGATGCAGAAGCAGCCGACAGCCACCAGCTTTTTCGCGCAATCGAAGAGCTCTTCGGTCAGCTGGGTGCGGGAGCGGATACCGATGAAGTGTGCATCGGCGATCTTTTCCTTCAGCTCGGCCTCAGGCAGCGCCTTGATGTGGTACTCGATATTCGTGTACCCGGCGGCCTTGAGGACGTCGACGGCGGATTGGTGGACGCCTTCGAGAAGAAGGAACTTGATCTTGCTCTTATCGAGAGAAGTCTTGCTCATCTGCGTAAACCTGTGTCCCGGAGAAAAAATGGCAGGGGGTATGAAGCGGGTCGCGAAACGGCGCCAAGCGCGGTTAGCGGGGGGCGTATGCTAGCATATCCCCCCCTTGATAAGCCCATCCCTGGGACGTGAAGTGTGCTCAGGGTGACTATGAATAGTTCGAGAGTTCTGCGATGACCCATCCTGCGTTTCTTGAAGAGCTTCAGACCCTGGTTGAACCCGGCAAGGTACTCACCGACGCCGATTCTCTCGAGGCTTATGGCAAGGACTGGACGAAACAATTCGCCCCGGCCCCCAGTGCAATCGTGTTCCCCAAGACCATCGAGCAAGTGCAGGCCATCGTGCGCTGGGCCAATGCCCACCAGGTGGCGCTGGTGCCGTCGGGCGGCCGCACCGGCCTGTCTGCCGCGGCCGTGGCAGCCAACGGCGAAGTTGTCGTGTCGTTCGACTACATGAACCGTATCGGCGCGGTGGATACCGTTGATCGGACCGTGGTCTGCCAGCCCGGGGTCATCACCAAGCAGTTGCAGAACCTGGCCAAGGATCACGACCTGTATTACCCGGTGGACTTCGCTTCTTCGGGCTCCAGCCAGATTGGCGGCAATATCGGCACCAATGCCGGCGGGATCAAGGTGATTCGCTACGGCATGACCCGCAACTGGGTGGCCGGCCTCAAGGTCGTCACCGGCAAGGGCGACCTGCTGGAGCTGAACAAGGACCTGATCAAGAACGCCACCGGCTACGACATGCGCCAGCTGTTCATCGGCGCCGAAGGCACCCTGGGCTTCGTGGTGGAAGCCACCATGCGCCTGGACCGGGCGCCGAAGAACCTCACCGCCATGGTGCTGGGTACCCCGGACTTCGACTCGATCATGCCGGTATTGCACGCGTTCCGCGGCAAACTGGATCTCACGGCGTTCGAATTCTTCTCCGACAAGGCGCTGGCCAAGGTCATGGCCCGTGGTGACGTGCCGCCGCCGTTCGCCACCGAGTGCCCGTTTTACGCGCTGCTGGAGTTCGAGGCCACCACCGAGGAGGTCTCCAACGAGGCGCTGGCCACCTTCGAGCACTGCGTGGAGCAGGGCTGGGTGGTGGACGGGGTGATGAGCCAGAGCGAACAACAGCTGGCCAACCTGTGGAAGCTGCGCGAGTACATCTCCGAGACCATCTCGCACCGCACCCCGTACAAGAACGATATCTCGGTGACCGTGGCGCAAGTGCCGGCGTTCCTCAAGGATATCGACGCGATCGTCAGCGAAAGCTACCCAGACTTCGAAGTGGTCTGGTACGGCCACATCGGCGACGGCAACCTGCACCTGAACATCCTCAAGCCCGAGGACCTGAGCAAGGAGGAGTTCTTCGCCAAGTGCGCGGTGGTGAACACCGCAGTGTTCGAGACGGTGCAGAAGTACAACGGCTCGATCTCGGCCGAGCACGGCGTGGGCCTGGTCAAGCGCGACTACCTGGACTACAGCCGCTCGCCCGCCGAAATCGACTACATGAAGGCCCTGAAGGCGGTGTTCGACCCCAATGGCATCATGAACCCAGGCAAGATCTTCCCGGTTTGATCAATCAAGGAGTCGGTCATGAGCTATCAGCATCAATACGTTGACGGTACCCGCATCCACTTCCCGGTGGGCAAGGTGGTGTGTATCGGGCGCAACTACGCCGAACACGCCAAGGAACTGAACAACCCGGTGCCCACCGAGCCGTTGCTGTTCATCAAGCCGGGCAGCTGCGTGGTGGCGGCCGAAGGCGGCTTCAGCATCCCCACTGAGCGCGGTTCGGTGCACTACGAGGCGGAAATCGCCGTGCTGCTGGGCAAGCCGCTGTCCACCAGGCCCAGCGAGGAAGAGGTGCTGGACGCCATTTCCGGCTACGCCCCGGCCCTGGACCTGACCCTGCGCGACGTGCAGAGCAAGCTCAAGGAGAAGGGCCTGCCGTGGGAGCTGGCCAAGGCCTTCGACGGCGCCTGCGTGCTGACGCCGTTCGTGGTGGCCAGCAGCTTCCCGGACGTGACCGACATCCCCGTGCGCCTGACCATCAACGGTGAAGTGCGCCAGGACGGCAACAGCAACCTGATGCTCAACCCCATCGTGCCGATGATCCAGTACATGGCCGCGCACTTCTCGCTGCAGGCCGGTGACGTGATCATGACCGGCACCCCCGCAGGCGTGGGCGCGCTGAACCCTGGCGACCAGCTGGTGCTGGAGCTGCCGGGTGCCAGCCGCTTCGAGACGGTTGTTGCCTGATCGGCGCTTTTTGCACTTTTTTAACACGCCATTTGGATAATGCGGCTTAATCGCCTGGCGCGCCCCTTGCGCGCCAGGCTCGCCGCATTTTTCAGGAACCCCTCCACATGGCCGTATCCCCCTCCAATTCCTTGCCTGCGCCCTCGCGCAAGCCACGCCTGTTGCAGCGCTGGTACGTCTGGTTGTTGCTGGTGGTGGTGGCCTATGTGGTCGCCGCCGTCATGCACTGGGACGCCCGCGCCAAGCTGTGGGTGGTCGAGCGCCTGACTCCGCAGGCCCAGCGCGACGCCGCCGTGTGGCTGCCGGACTACCACGCCTTCATCGACGGCAAGCTACTGCCGGGCATGGAAAAGGACGAAGCCTCGGACCTGACCTACAACCCCGAGACCAAGACCCTGTTCTCGGTGATGGGCAAGAACGCCTTCCTGGTGGAGCTGAACCTGGAAGGCGACGTGCTGCGCAAGATGCCGCTCAACGGCTGGTCCAACCCCGAGGGCGTGGCCTACCTGAGCGGCGGCCGCATGGCCATTACCGACGAGCGCCAGCACCTGATGACCGTGGTGCAGGTGACCCCGGACACCAAGGCGCTGAACCTGGCGGACTGGCCGCAGTTCGACCTGGGGCCATCGGCCAACCAGAACAAGGGCTTCGAAGGCATCGCCTGGGACCCGCGCCGCGGCCAGCTCCTGCTGGGCGAAGAGCGCCCGGCGGCGATGTTCACCCTCAAGAGCGATGCCGAGGGCAAATGGCAGGGTGACAAGGTGAAACTGGCCTACACCACGCTGAACCTGCGCAACCTGTCGGCGCTGGGCGTGGACCCGCGCACGGGCAACACCCTGGTGCTGTCGGCGGATTCGCACATGCTGCTGGAGCTGGACCCTACGGGCAAGCAGGTCAGCTTCATGACCCTGCTGGGTGGCATGAACGGCCTGAAAGACACCATCCCCCGCGCCGAGGGCGTGGCGATGGACGAAAGCGGGACTATCTACATGGTCAGCGAGCCGAACCTGTTCTACGTGTTTCGCAAGTTCTGAAGCCTGACGCGTAACATCCCGTAGCCGCTGCCGCAGGCTGCGCTGGCCCTCAGCCACGCTGGAGATCTCCAGTGTTCATCAGGGCCAGCGCAGCCTGCGGCAGCGGCTACGTTTTGTGCGGTACCCGTCAGCGCAGGCTCTTCACACCTTCCGAAGTCCCCAGCAACAGCAGGTCAGCCGGGCGCGCCGCGAACAGGCCGTTGGTCACCACGCCAACGATGGCGTTGATCTGCGCTTCCAGCGCCACCGGGTCGGTGATCTGCATGTTGTGCACGTCGAGGATGATGTTGCCGTTGTCAGTGATCACGCCTTCACGGTACACCGGGTCGCCGCCCAGTTTCACCAGCTCGCGGGCCACGTGGCTGCGGGCCATGGGGATGACCTCGACCGGCAGCGGGAAGGCGCCCAGCACCGGTACCAGCTTGCTGGCGTCGGCGATGCAGATGAAGGTCTTGGCCACGGCCGCGACGATTTTCTCGCGAGTCAGGGCCGCGCCGCCGCCCTTGATCAGGTTCAGCTTCTCGTCGCTCTCGTCGGCGCCGTCCACGTAGAACTCCAGGTCGCTGACCGTGTTCAGTTCATACACCGGGATACCGTGGCCCTTCAGGCGCGCGGCAGTGGCTTCGGAGCTGGCAACGGCGCCGTCGAAGGCACCCTTGTGCTGGGCCAGGGCGTCGATGAAGCAGTTGGCGGTCGAGCCGGTGCCGACGCCGACGATGCTCTTGTCGTCCAGCTTGGGCAGAATGAAGTCGACAGCAGCCTGGGCGACGGCCTGTTTGAGTTGGTCCTGGGTCATGCGGGCTCCGGAGCGGGCATAAAAGGCGGGGGGAAGGGCGGCATTATACCCCTTTGCTGTGGTCCTTGGCTGGAACGCTGGGGTAGACTCGCAGGTCTTGCTCAACCGCCAGTGATGCTTCCGATGCTCGAACAGTACGTTAAGAAGATCCTCACCTCGCGCGTCTATGACGTTGCCGTGGAAACTCCCCTGCAGGCCGCCGGCCAGCTGTCCAAACGCCTTGGCAACCATATTCTGCTCAAGCGCGAAGACCTGCAGCCGGTGTTTTCCTTCAAGATTCGCGGCGCCTACAACAAGCTGGCGCAGTTGAGCGACGAAGAACGTGCCCGTGGCGTGGTCACCGCCTCGGCGGGCAACCATGCCCAGGGCCTGGCCCTGGCCGCACGGGAAATGGGCGTGAAGGCCACCATCGTGATGCCCAAGACCACCCCCGAAATCAAGGTCGAGGGCGTGCGCTCGCGCGGCGGCAAGGTCGTGCTGCACGGCGATTCCTTCCCCGAGGCGCTGGCCTATTCGCTGAAGCTGGTGGACGAGAAGGGCTACGTCTACATCCACCCCTACGACGACCCGCACACCATCGCCGGCCAGGGCACCGTGGCCATGGAGATCCTGCGCCAGCACCCTGGCCAGCTCGACGCCATCTTCGTGCCGGTGGGCGGCGGCGGCCTGATCGCCGGCATCGCCGCGTACGTGAAATACCTGCGCCCGGAAATCAAGATCATCGGCGTCGAACCCGATGACTCCAACTGCCTGCAGGCGGCCATGGCTGCCGGCGAGCGCGTGGTGCTGCCAACCGTGGGCATCTTCGCCGACGGCGTGGCGGTGGCACAGATCGGCCAGCACACCTTCGACATCTGCAAGGATTACGTCGACGAAGTGATCACCGTCAGCACCGACGAAATCTGCGCGGCAATCAAGGATATCTACGACGATACCCGCTCGATCACCGAGCCGGCAGGCGCCCTGGGCGTGGCTGGCATCAAGAAATACGTGGAACTGCGCGGCGTCAGCGGCCAGACCCTGGTGGCCATCGATTCGGGCGCCAACGTCAACTTCGACCGCCTGCGCCACGTGGCCGAGCGCGCCGAGCTGGGCGAAGGCCGCGAAGCCATCATCGCCGTGACCATCCCCGAGCAGCCGGGCAGCTTCAAGGCCTTCTGCGAGGCCATCGGCAAGCGCCAGATCACCGAATTCAACTACCGCTACAACACCGGCCGCGAGGCGCACATCTTCGTTGGCGTGCAGACCCACCCCGACACCGACCCGCGCGCGGCCCTGGTGGCCAGCCTGAGCGAGCAGGGCTTCCCGGTGCTGGACCTGACCGACAACGAACTGGCCAAGCTGCACATCCGCCACATGGTCGGCGGCCACGCCGTGCAGGTCAGCGACGAGATGGTGCTGCGCTTCGAGTTCCCGGAGCGTCCGGGCGCGCTGTTCAACTTCCTCAACAAGCTGGGCGGGCGCTGGAACATCTCGATGTTCCACTACCGCAACCACGGCGCCGCCGATGGCCGCGTGGTAGCAGGCCTGCAGGTGCCGGCCGAGCAGCGTGGGGAAGTGGCTGCCGCGCTGACCGAGATCGGCTATCCGTTCTGGGACGAGACCGACAACCCGGCCTACCGCCTGTTCCTGGGCTGACTGCTAGGCTGTAGAGCATCGACACCCGCACAGGAGCTGCCCCATGGAAACCCTGAGCCTGCTGAAAATGCTCCACGGCATCGCCACCGCGCTGCTGTTGGGCAGCGTGGCCGCGGTGCTGTTCCAGACCTGGCGCGGCTGGCGCGGCGGCGACAAGTCGGCGTTCGCCAGGACCCTGCAACGGCCGTGGCTGTACGCCTGGATTCTGATGGGCGTCAGCGTCGCGAGCTTTCCCTTCACCGGCTGGTGGATGATGCACACCGTGGGCTGGCCGCTGGGCCAGGCCTGGCTGCTGGGCGCCTCGGTGCTGTACGTGGTGGGGGTGGCGGGGTTCCTGCTGCTGGTGCGCCGCACCATTCGCTGGCGGCAGGCGGCCGTGGCCTACAACCAGGTGCAGGTGGTGAAGCAGCGCAAGTTCAGCGTGGTGTTCGCGGCGGTGTCGCTGGTGGTGCTGGTGGCGATCCTGGCGTTGATGCTGGCTAAGCCGGTGTAGGCTGGACGCGGCCTTCGGCCGCTGCTACGGGCCTGTAGCAGCGGCGGGGCGGCCATCCGCCAAAGGCCGCGTCAGGGCCCACATCAATCGCGCAACGACATCACCTTCCACCCGCGCCGCTGGGCTTCGGCCAGCAGGTTCGGGTCGGCGTCCACCACCACCGGGTGGGTCACCTTCTCCAGCAACGGCAAGTCGTTCATGGAGTCGCTATAGAAGTAGCTGTCTTCCAGGTCGAAGCCGTTCTCCTCCAGCCAGCGGTTCAGGCGTGTCACCTTGCCTTCGCGGAAGCACGGCACGTCGGTGCTGCGGCCGGTGTAGCGGCCGTCGACCATCTCGCATTCGGTGGCCAGCAGGGTGTCCACGCCCAGGCGCTCGGCAATCGGGCCGGTGACGAAGCGGTTGGTGGCGGTGATGATCAGCAGCTTGTCGCCGGCGTCGCGGTGCTGCTGCAGCAGCGCCAGGGCCTTGGGCAGGATGATCGGTTCCACGCAGTCGCGCATGAAGTCGGCGTGCCATTCGGCCAGCTGGGCTATCTCGGTGGTCGCCAGAATCTCCAGGCTGAAGTTCAGGTAGTCGGTCAGGTTCAGCTTGCCGGCCAGGTAGTCCTGGTAGAACGCGTCGTTGCGGTTCTTGTATTCCACCGGGTCGAGGATGCCGCGCTCGCACAGGTAGTCGCCCCAGGCGTGATCGCTGTCGCCACCAAGCAGGGTGTTGTCGAGGTCGAATAAAGCCAGGCGCATGGAAGTTACTCGTCTGAAAACAGGAAAAGGCCCACAGAATACGGACTTTTCACAACAGTGCACATAAGGTATGCGGGTGCGTTGCTGCCTTGACGATCTTTGTGGAACAATGCCAAGACATGCGTTTGCGAGGTTGCTGCCGTGATCGACCCCGATGGTTTCCGTCCCAATGTCGGCATTATTCTGACCAATGATGCCGGACAGGTGCTGTGGGCTCGTCGTATCAATCAGGATGCCTGGCAGTTTCCACAGGGAGGTATCAACCCTCAGGAGACGCCGGAAGAGGCCTTGTACCGCGAGCTGAATGAAGAAGTGGGGCTGGAGCGACAAGATGTTGAAATTCTTGCCTGCACCCGCGGCTGGTTGCGTTATCGTTTACCTCAACGCCTGGTGCGTACCCACAGCCAACCGCTGTGTATCGGCCAGAAGCAGAAGTGGTTCCTCTTGCGCCTGGTCTCCAACGAACAGCGCGTGAGGATGGATTTGACCGGTAAACCGGAATTCGATGGCTGGCGCTGGGTCAGTTATTGGTACCCGCTTGGCCAGGTGGTGACATTCAAGCGCGAGGTGTATCGCCGCGCTCTCAAAGAGCTTGCCCCGCGCCTGCTGGCGCGCGACTGACGACGGAGTTCGACCCCGAGCCATGCTCAATACGCTGCGCAAGATCGTCCAGGAAGTCAACTCCGCCAAGGATCTCAAGACGGCGTTGGGGATCATTGTGCTGCGCGTCAAAGAGGCCATGGGCAGCCAGGTCTGTTCGGTCTACCTGCTGGACCCGGAAACCAACCGTTTCGTGCTGATGGCCACCGAGGGCTTGAACAAGCGCTCCATCGGCAAGGTCAGCATGGCCCCCAACGAAGGCCTGGTGGGCCTGGTGGGCACGCGCGAAGAACCGCTGAACCTGGAAAACGCTGCCGACCACCCCCGTTATCGCTACTTCGCCGAGACCGGCGAGGAACGCTTCGCCTCCTTCTTGGGCGCACCGATCATTCACCACCGCCGCGTGGTGGGGGTACTGGTTATCCAGCAAAAGGAGCGGCGTCAGTTCGACGAGGGCGAAGAAGCCTTCCTGGTCACCATGAGCGCGCAATTGGCCGGCGTAATTGCCCACGCTGAGGCCACCGGCTCGATCCGGGGCCTGGGGCGCCAGGGCAAGGGCATCCAGGAGGCCAAGTTCGTTGGCGTGCCGGGTTCGCCCGGTGCCGCCGTGGGTACCGCGGTGGTCATGCTGCCGCCGGCCGACCTCGACGTGGTGCCCGACAAGACCGTCACCGACATCAAGGCCGAACTGGAACTGTTCCAGACCGCGCTCGAAGGCGTTCGCAACGACATGCGCACCCTTTCGGCGAAGTTGGCCACGCAATTGCGCCCCGAAGAGCGCGCACTGTTCGACGTCTACCTGATGATGCTCGACGACGCCTCGCTGGGCAGCGAGGTGACCAACGTCATCAAGACCGGCCAGTGGGCCCAGGGCGCCCTGCGTCAGGTGGTCACCGAGCACGTCAACCGCTTCGAACTGATGGACGACGCCTACCTGCGCGAGCGCGCCTCGGACGTCAAGGACCTGGGCCGCCGCCTGCTGGCCTACCTGCAGGAAGCCCGCCAGCAAACCCTGGTTTACCCCGACAATACCATCCTGATCAGCGAAGAACTCTCGCCAGCCATGCTTGGCGAGGTGCCGGAAGGCAAGCTCGTGGGCCTGATTTCGGTGCTTGGCTCGGGCAACTCCCACGTCGCCATCCTGGCCCGCGCCATGGGCATCCCGACGGTGATGGGCCTGGTGGACCTGCCGTACTCCAAGGTCGACGGCATCCAGATGATCGTCGACGGCTACAAGGGCGAGGTCTACACCAACCCCAGCGAGGTGCTGGCCAAGCAGTTCGCCGAAGTGGTCGAGGAAGAACGCCAGCTGGCCCAGGGCCTCGACGCCCTGCGCGAATTGCCGTGCGTGACCCTGGACGGCCACCGCATGCCGCTGTGGGTGAACACCGGCCTGCTCGCCGACGTGGCCCGTGCCCAGCAGCGCGGCGCCGAGGGCGTGGGCCTGTACCGCACCGAAGTGCCGTTCATGATCAACCAGCGCTTCCCCAGTGAGAAGGAACAGCTGGCCATCTACCGTGAGCAGCTGGCGGCCTTCCACCCGCTGCCGGTGACCATGCGCAGCCTGGACATCGGCGGTGACAAGGCGCTGTCCTACTTCCCCATCAAGGAAGACAACCCGTTCCTGGGCTGGCGCGGCATTCGCGTTACCCTCGACCACCCGGAAATTTTCCTGGTGCAGACCCGCGCCATGCTCAAGGCCAGCGAGGGCCTGAACAACCTGCGCATCCTGCTGCCGATGATCTCCGGCACCCATGAGACCGAGGAAGCCCTGCACCTGATTCACCGGGCCTGGGGCGAGGTGCGCGACGAAGGCACCGACGTGCCGATGCCGCCCGTGGGCGTGATGATCGAGATTCCGGCGGCGGTGTACCTGACCCGTGAATTGGCGCGCCAGGTGGACTTCCTGTCGGTGGGCTCCAACGACCTGACCCAGTACCTGCTGGCCGTGGACCGCAACAACCCGCGGGTGGCCGACCTCTACGACTACCTGCACCCGGCGGTGCTACAGGCCCTGCAACACGTGGTCACCGAGGCCCATGCCGAAGGCAAGCCGGTGAGCATCTGCGGCGAGATGGCCGGCGACCCGGCGGCCGCGGTGCTGCTGATGGCCATGGGCTTCGACAGCCTGTCGATGAACGCCACCAACCTGCCGAAGGTGAAGTGGATGCTGCGCCAGATCAGCCTGGGCAAGGCCAAGGAACTGCTGGCGCAACTGATGAAGATCGACAACCCGCAGGTTATCCACAGCTCGCTGCAGTTGGCGCTGAAGAACCTGGGCCTGGCGCGGATGATCAACCCGGCTGCGCCGAAGACCTTGTAGGCCCTGACGCCGCCCAACCCGCGTAGCCGCTGCCGACAGGCTGCGCTGGCCCTTGGATACCCTGAAGATCTTCAGCGTGGCCGAGGGCCAACGCAGCCTTCGGCAGCGGCTACGCAGTGTGCACTACAGGCTCAGGTCCACCTCCCCCAACGCCCCGCCATACGGCCCGAAGCTGCGCTCCACGATGCGCCGCGAACCCTCGGCGCGCACGATCAGCGCCGTGCTCGCCCGCGTGCCGTAGTTCTCGCTGGCGATGAACACGCTCGACAGCAACGACTCGGTCGCCAGGCCCACGCCGGTGTCGGGCAGGGCGCCATCGGCAGCGCGCTCCGGGTCCCGCAGCAGGGCCAGCAGCCCTTCAGGCCGGGGATCATCCACTTGCGCCGCCAACGCCGCCTTCGCCTTCAGCAGTTTCGGCCATGGCGTGTCCAGCCCGGCATTCGACAGCCCGTACACGCCGCTGGCCAGGTTCCGGGGCAGGCGTTCGCGCTGGTTGAAATAGCACAGCCGTCCTGCGGTTCCCAGCAGCAGGTTGAACCCCGAATACTCGCCGGCACGGCTGCCGATGTCGTCCAGGTATTGATCAATCGACATCTGGCTGGTCAGAAAACGCGCAACCAGGTCGCCGCGCGAGCGCCGGCCCAGGGGCTGGCTGGGGTCGCGAATGTTGGTCAGGGCGGCAAAGCGCCCGTTCGGCCCCAGCCCCAGCCAGGTGCCGCCAGCCTCCAGGTCGCGGCCGGCGTGCACGCCCTCGGCGTCCTGCCAGTGGCCCAGCGGCAGGCTGGGGCGGGCGTAGAATTCGTCGCGGTTGGCGGCCAGCACCAGCGGCACGGGGTGCCCGGGGCGCCAGGCGAATACGATCAGACACATGAGGTTAGCCTTGTGTTTTGTTTCACTGTACCCGCACTCCGTCCCTGCACAGTAGAGGCGACGGGTCCTATCCGTTACCATGCGCTCCAGTTTTCACTGACACAAGTTTCATGGCAACGGGCTGTCGGGCCGGGCATAGTCTCGGGTTTTCCCGCCCCTCGTGGCCATCCGGGAACGCAGGGGTGATCCCGCCGCCTGTCCACGTCAAGGAGTCGCAATGCTGCCTTACCCGCAGATCAATCCGGTGGCGGTCGCCATCGGACCGCTTCAAATCCACTGGTACGGCCTGATGTACCTGATCGGCATCGGCAGCGCCTGGCTGCTGGCCTCCAGCCGCCTGAACCGCTTCGACCCCACCTGGACCAAGGAGAAACTCTCCGACCTGGTGTTCTGGTGCGCCATGGGCGTGATCGTCGGCGGGCGCCTGGGCTACGTGCTGTTCTACGACCTTAAGGTGTACATCGACAACCCCACGTTGATCTTCGAAGTGTGGAAGGGCGGCATGGCGTTCCACGGCGGCCTGATCGGCGTGATGCTGGCCACCTGGTGGTTCGGGCGCAAGAACGGCAAGTCGTTCTTCGAACTGATGGACTTCATTGCCCCGCTGGTACCGATCGGCCTGGGCGCCGGGCGCATCGGCAACTTCATCAACGGCGAACTGTGGGGCAAGCCCACCGACGTGCCGTGGGCGATGATCTTCCCGCCGCTGAGCGACCCGGCCCAGCTGCCACGCCATCCGTCGCAGCTGTACCAGTTTGCCCTTGAAGGCGTGGCGCTGTTCATTATCCTGTGGCTGTTCTCGCGCAAGCCGCGCCCCACCATGGCGGTGTCGGGCATGTTCGCGCTGTTCTACGGCATCTTCCGGTTCATCGTCGAGTTCGTCCGCGTGCCCGACGCGCAACTGGGCTACCTGGCGTTCGGCTGGGTCACCATGGGCCAGATCCTCTGCATCCCGATGATCCTCGGTGGGCTAGGGTTGATCTGGTGGGCCTACAACCGGCCCACCGCGCCGAAAAACGCCGCGGTATGATGGACGGGCGGGGCGAAAGCCCCGCCTTTTTCTTTTTCTGCAAACGGTCGCTGCTGCTGGCGACCGACTTGAGGCCTCAATGAAAGCGTACCTGGATCTCCTGACCGATGTGATCACCAACGGCGTGACCAAGGGTGATCGGACCGGCACCGGCACCAAGGCCGTCTTCGCGCGCCAGTTCCGTCACAACCTGGCCGATGGCTTCCCGCTGCTGACCACCAAGAAGCTGCACTTCAAGAGCATCGCCAACGAGCTGATCTGGATGCTCAGCGGCAACACCAACGTGAAGTGGCTGAACGAAAACGGCGTCACCATCTGGGACGAGTGGGCCACCGAGAGCGGTGACCTGGGCCCGGTGTACGGCGAGCAGTGGACCGCCTGGCCGACCAAGGATGGCAAGACCATCAACCAGATCGACTACATGGTCGACACCCTGAAGAACAACCCCAACAGCCGTCGCATCCTGTTCCACGGCTGGAACGTTGAATACCTGCCCGACGAGGCCAAGAGCCCGCAGCAGAACGCCGCCGAAGGCCGCCAGGCGCTGCCGCCGTGCCACCTGCTGTACCAGGCCTTCGTCAACGAAGGGCACCTGTCGATGCAGCTGTACATCCGCAGCTCCGACGTGTTCCTGGGCCTGCCGTACAACACCGCGGCCCTGGCTTTGCTGACCCACATGCTGGCGCAGCAGTGCGACCTGATCCCCCATGAGATCATCGTCACCACCGGCGACACCCACGCCTACGCCAACCACATGGAACAGATCCAGACCCAGCTGGCCCGCGAGCCGCGCAAGCTGCCGACGCTGAACATCAAGCGCAAGCCGGCGTCGATCTACGACTACAAGTTCGAAGACTTCGAGATCGTCGGCTACGACCCGCACCCGGGCATCAAGGCCCCGGTCGCCATCTGACCTATGTGGGAGCTGGCTTGCCAGCGAGCTTTTGAGGACCTAAAAGCTCGCTGGCAAGCCAGCTCCCACAAAGACAGCTACGGCTACGCGGTTGCGGGGCGCTTCACCGGGAACGCCACGAACGGCTTGATCTCCTTGAGCACGAACATGCTCTGCATCTCCTTGATGCCCGGCAGGCGCCGCACCACCGACATGGCGAAGTCGGCGAACTGGTCCAGGTCGCGGGCCACCACCTGCAGCAGGAAGTCGGCATCGCCGCCGATGCTGTAGCAGGCCACCACATCCTCCAGCTGCATCACCTCCTGCTCGAACTTCCTGGCCTCGGCTTCGCTGTGGCTGTCGATGCTCACCCGGATGAACACCATCACCCCCAGGCCGATCTTGCGCCGGTCCAGCACCGCCCGGTAGCCGAGGATGAAGCGGTGCTCTTCCAGGTGCCGCACGCGCCGCCAGCATGGCGAGGCGGACACGCCCAGCGCATCGGCCAGGGTCTGGTTGGTCATGCGGCCGTCCTGCTGCAGGGCGGTCAGCAGCTTCACGTCCAGGGCGCTTAACGTCTGGTTGGTCATAAAATCCTGCTCAATCCATCTGGCGGGTAACATCTGCCCAAAATAGCCGGTTTCTGGGCAAACACAGGAATAATTTTCCAGCCGCCACGCGCTAGCATTTTTCCCACCCAGCCAAGGAGGAATGCCCCATGCTCGACCTGTCCCAAGTACTCACCTACAGCGCCGCCCTGGGCGTGGCCGCCGCCATCCCCGGCCCCGGCATGGCCGCGCTGGTGGCGCGCAGCGTCAGCGGCGGCGCGCTGTCGGGCTTCTGCCTGCTGGGCGGGCTGATTCTCGGCGACCTGACCTACCTGTCGCTGGCCGTGTTTGGCCTGGCGATGATCGCCGAACACTTCCACGCCCTGTTCCAGCTGGTGCGCTGGGGCGCGGCGCTGTACCTGGCCTACCTGGCCTGGCAGTTCTGGCGCGCCCAGCACCAGGCCATCGAGACGGGCAGGGCGGTGCCGCGCAAGGAACTGCTGTCGGCGGCCCTGTCCGGGTTGACCATCACCCTGGGCAACCCCAAGACCATCGCCTTCTACCTGGCCTTGCTGCCGCTGGTGATCAATCTGGAGGTGGTGTCATTGCAGGCCTGGGCCTTCATGCTGGTGCCGCTGACCATCGCCGTGCTGCTGGCCGTGGGTGCGCTGTTCGTGTTCGGCGCCGTGCGCATCCGCCACCTGCTGTCGAGCCTGCGCGCCCAGCAGCGCCTGTTTCGCGGCGCGGCCCTGATCATGGCCGCCGCTGCCGCCGCCATGCTGGTGCGCGGGTAGAGGCGCGAACTGATGGGTTTTTGGCCCCGTGTTCTTTCGATGGCTGGCGCCAACCCGCCATTAACCTCCGTGCGCAAGCCATCCATGCATACGGGGTTTGCCGTGACTGATCGAGAGCTGCTAGAGAATTCCAGGCTACGGATTCTGCTGATAGAACCGCACGCCTTCCAACTGTTCGACACCCAGACCCTGCTCTACGACCTGGGCTGCCACTACCTGACCCCGGTCATGAGCCAGGACGAACTGGCGCGGGTGCTGCGCAGCAGCCGCGAGCACTTCGACGTGGCGATCTGCAGCGTGGGGACCTTCGACATGAGCGACCTGGAGCTGGCGGAACTGGTGTACGCCGACCGCAAGGTCAGGCACCTGATTCTGCTGTCCGACGGCCAGGTGCCGGCGCCGGCGCTGCTGGCCAGCCTGGTGCGGCGCCCGGCCCAGCCACTGCTGGGCATCGTGCAGAAACCGCTGCGGGCCACCACCATGCGCGCGCTGTTCGACCGCGTGCTGGCGGCCGGCAGTTCATGCCCGGCCTGAGTGCCCGGCGTGGCGACCGTCGGGGCCGTACAGGGTGCGGCCGGTGGCCTCGTTGAGGTAGTTGAGGATGCGCTGGTTCTGCTGCTGGCGCACCCGCAGCATGTCGCCGTTGAACTGGTTGAGGTGCTGCGCGCGGGCGGCCAGGTCCTGCAGGCGCGTCCAGGCGGGCAGGCAGCCCTGGTCCCGGGCCAGCTGCATGGCGCCGTGGTGGTCGGGCGCATGGCCCAGCGAGCGCTGGGCGCGGCGGCGGGTGGTTTCCAGCTGCTCCAGGTCTTCTAGGATCGTCTGCTTGGCGATGCTCAGCTCGGTCAGCCGCTCGCCATCGATCTTCGGCCCGGCCAGCGCCAGGCGTTCCTGTTCCAGCAACGTCAGCAGGCGCTGCGCGGCCACCTGCTGGCGTTGCAGGTGGCGCGCCAGGCCCCTGGCGATGTCTTGTCCGGCCGGCGGCCGTTTTTCACTCGGGTGCTTGCCCATTCATTTCCATCACACTTTCGGCCATGCCATCGAAGATCCGCGACGAGTCGATCTGCAGCGAACCATCGCTGATCGACTGGCGAATCTCGTTCACCCGATTCATGTCGATATCGGCAGTGGACGCGTCCGAGCCGTAGAGGCTTTCGTTTAATTCCAGCGTGTTGCTGACCGCCGGATCCGTGTCACTGGCCTCACTTTTCTGCAGCCGATTGTTGGCCGAGAGGTCGGTATTGGGCAGTGTGTTGCTGAGCGCAGTGCTGATTATTTTCACGGTCGAATTTTCATAGTGTCCCTTTTGCCCACTATCGGCATTGGGTGATTGAACTTGAACGCCTGTGTTTCAAATATGTGGCACGTTCAATCGCGTACCAGCAGTTGATCAGGCCCGGTCACTTTGCCGCGCAGCAGCTTGCCGCGCTCGGCCACCACGCGCACCTCGTCGCCCAGGTAACCGTTATCCAGGGCCTTGCCCTGGCGGCTCAAGGTGAAGCCGGCGCCGCGAAACTGCATGGCCACCGGATGGTTCTGCTCCACCAGCCAGGTCTTGCGCAGCGCCGTGGTGATCAGCGGCGCCGACGCCTTGAACGCGTGGCCCGCGCGTAGCCCCACCACCTCCTTGACGCTCAGCGCAGTGTTGGCCGGCAGCTTCTCCAGGGCGCCGGTCCTGAGGGCCAGCATGTCGGCTTCGATCACCTGGTTGGCCGCCAGGTTCTGCTGGCTGACCACGTAGGTCCCCATCACTGACACCTTTGCCTGCACGTAGTGCAACGCGCGCCCGCAGCGCACGCCCACCAGCACCCGGCCATAGCTGCGCTGCTCGGGGTGGGTGAGGAACGGGCGCGGGTCCTCGCAGGCCGCTGCCAGGTTGCTCAGCTCGATCTGCGGGTGGTTGGCGTGGGCCGGCAGGGCCGCGGTCAGCAGCTCGCGGATACGGGCCTGCTCCAGGGCCGGGTCGGCCACGGCCAGGGGGCTTTGCGGCAGCCACAGCAGCGCACTCAGGCAGGCGCTGGCAGTGGCGAGCCGGGCGCGCGCGGCGCGGGTAGGGCGAGTCGTCATGGGCGAATTCGTCGAGGGGTCGTGCAGGTGATTCTAGAGCGCGGCGCCGCGATGCAAGGTCGGAAGTGCTCGATAAATGCGTGTCTGTTTCGGCCTTTGGCTTGGCAACCTTGCGACTACTCTGCGCGCCTCACCCCCCAAACCGAGTCGGAGGCCGCCAGCATGATCGACAAGCTCGACAACGAGCTCAGCTTCCAGCAGGCCGCCTTGAGCCTGCGCGCCGAGCGTCAGCAAGTGCTGGCCAACAACATCGCCAACGCCGACACGCCGGGCTACCGCGCCCGCGATTTCGATTTTTCCAGCGAACTGGCCAGCGCCCTGGGGCAGGGCATGCCCAAGGCCAGCGGCATGAGCCTGGCGACCACCTCGGACCGGCACCTGGCGGCGACCTTCAGCGGCACCTCGTTGCACGAACTGCTCTATCGCGTACCCGACCAGCCCAGCCTGGACGGCAACACCGTGGACATGGACCGCGAACGCGCCCAGTTCAGTGACAACTCGGTGCACTACGAGGCCAGCCTGACGTTTCTGAACAGCCGGCTGCAAGCGCTCAAGACCGCCATGCAGTCCGAATAGAGCAGGTACCCACCATGTCGATTTTCAGCATCTTCGATATCGCCGGTTCCGCGCTGAGTGCCCAGTCCCAGCGCATGAACGTGACCGCCAGCAACCTGGCCAACGCCGACAGTGTCAGCGGCCCCGACGGCCAGCCGTACCGTGCCCGCCAGGCCGTGTTCGAGGCCCAGGCCGAGGGCGTGGGCGGTGTGCGCGTGAGCCAGGTGGTCGAGGACCAGTCGGCGTTCCGCAAGGAATACCGCCCCGGCGACCCCATGGCCGACGCCGACGGCTACGTCAGCATGCCCAACGTGGAGCCGGTGGGCGAGATGGTCAACATGATTTCCGCCTCGCGCTCCTACCAGGCCAACGTCGAGGTCATGAGCACGAGCAAGCAACTGATGCTTAAGACCCTGACCCTGGGAGAGTCCTGATCCATGACCAACACCATCAGCAGTTCCGTGCTGTCGTCGATGAACACCAGTTCGAGCAGCAGCACCACCAGCACCACCACGACTACGGCGGATGACCTGCAGGACCAGTTCCTCACCCTGCTGGTGACCGAGCTGCAGAACCAGGACCCCTCCGAGCCCATGGACAACACCGAAATGGTCTCGCAGCTGGCGCAGATCAACATGATCAGCGGCATCACCGACCTGGGCGACACGCTCGACAGCATCTCCGGCCAGATCGACACCAGCCAGGCCCTGCAAGCCTCGGCGCTGGTGGGCAAGGGCGTGCTGGTGGACGGCGACTCGATCACCGTCGACGGCGGCAGCGCCACCACCTACGGGGTCAACCTGGACGGCGACGCCGACACGGTCACCGCCACCATCACCGACAGCAGCGGCAACGTGGTCCGCACCATCAACGTCGGCGCCTTGAACGAAGGCACCCATTCGCTGACCTGGGATGGCCTGGAAGACGACGGCAGCACCGCGGCGGACGGCTCCTACACCGTGAGCATCACCGCCACCGACGGCGGCACCGCCGTGACCGCCACCGAGCTCAACTACGCGCTGGTCTCGGGCGTGAGCACCGACGACGACAGCGACGTGGTGCTGGAACTGGGCGCCAACACCGACAGCGCCAGCCTCAGCGACATCCGCCTGCTGCTGTAGCAGCGCAGCGCGACCTTTCACAGAAACGTGACCTTCGCGGCGTTTGCGGCTGCCCGGTCCTTATTGGCTTCAAGGAGCGAAACATGGGCTTTTCCCAAGCACTGAGCGGTTTGAGCGCGGCGTCCACCGACCTCAACGTGATCAGCAACAACATCTCCAACTCCGAAACCGTGGGCTTCAAGAGCTCCACCACCGAGTTCGCCGACGTCTACGCCGACGCCGAAGTGGGCCTGGGCACGTCCGTGTCTGGCGTGGTGCAGAATTTCGAGTCGGGCAGCCTCACCACCACCGACAACGACCTGGACCTGGCCATCAGCGGCGACGGTTTCTTCGTCTTCAACGACGGCAGCACCACCACCTACTCGCGCAACGGCCAGCTGACCCTGAGCTCGGACGGCTACCTGGAGAATGCCTCGGGCGCCAAGCTGGTGGGCGTCAACGGCGTGATCCAGATCCCGTCCAGCGGCCTGCAGGCCAGCGCCACCAGCGAACTGGATGCCACGCTGAACCTGGACTCCAGCTCGGACGCCATCACCAGCACCTTCGACTCGACCGACGCCACCACCTATTCGTACTCCACCAGCGCCACGGTGTACGACTCGCTGGGCAACAGCCACACCATGACGCTGTACTTCGCCAAGAGCGACGACACCAACACCTGGAACGTCTACAGCGCCATCGACGGCAACACCCTGACCGATGACGACGGCAATGCCCTGAGCCAGGAAGTGGCGTTCGACACCAGCGGCCTGCTGACCAGTGGCGCCACGTCGACCTACACCTATGACCCGGGCAACGGCGCGGCCGAGATGAGCATCGACCTCGACCTGACCGGCACCACCCAGTTCGGCAACGACTTCGAGCTGTCCAGCAGCTCCCAGGACGGCTACACCTCGGGCAGCCTGACCGGCTTCACCATCGATTCCAGCGGCAACGTGGTGGCCAGCTACTCCAACGACCAGACGCAGATCATCGACCAGATCGTGCTCGCCACCTTCAACAACGAGCAGGGCCTGAAGGCTGTCGGCGACAACAGCTGGACCGCCACCAGCGAGTCGGGCGTGGCCCTGCTGGGCACCGCCGGCACCGGCCAGCTGGGCTCGATCGAGAGCGGCGTGACCGAAGACTCCAACGTCGACCTGACCACCGAACTGGTGAACCTGATCATTGCCCAGCGCAACTTCCAGGCCAACTCGCAATCGGTGAAGACCCAGAGCGAAGTCCTCCAGCAAGCGGTCAGCCTCGGGTCGTAATCATGGATCGCATGCTTTTCACCGCCATGAGCGGCGCCAACCAGGCCCTCGACCAGCAAGCCGTGGTAGCCAACAACCTGGCCAACCTGTCTACCCCCGGCTTCCGCGCGCAACTGGCGCAGATGCAGGCCGTGCCGGTGCCCGGCGAAGGCCTGCCGACGCGGGTGTCGGTGGCCGCCACCGGCGTCGGCGTGGACTGGAACCAGGGCCCGGTGACCCGCACCGACCGCAACCTCGACGTGGCCCTGGACGCCAACGGCCTGCTGGCCGTGCAGACCAGCGACGGCAGCGAGGCCTACACCCGCCGCGGCGACCTGCAGGTGGACGGTGCCGGCAACCTGTCCCTGGGCGGCCGCCCGGTGATCGGCGATGGCGGCCCGCTCAGCGTGCCGCCGGGCAGTGAAGTCAGCATCGGCAGCGACGGCACCCTCACCGTGCGCGAGCAGGGCGGTGACGCCAAGGGCCTGGCCACGGTGGGCCGGCTGAAGATGGTCTCGGCCCTGCCGGGCACCGTCGAGGCCGGCACCGATGGCCTGTTCCGTGCCCCGCCGGGCCCGGACGGCTCGGTGCAGCCGCTGCCCGCCGACGAAACCATGCGCCTGAGCCCCGGCAACCTGGAGGGCAGCAACATCAGCCCCACCAGCGCCATGGTGGCAATGATCGACAACTCCCGCCGCTACGAGATGCAGATGAAGGTCATCAGCAGCGCCGACGAAAACGCCAAGAGCGCCAACAGCCTGCTGTCCCTGCAGGGCTAATTGAACGAGGAATGATCGATGATCCGATCACTGTGGACGGCCAAGACCGGCCTGGAAGCCCAGCAGGCGCAAATGGACGTGATCGCCAACAACCTGGCCAACGTCAGCACCAACGGCTTCAAGAAGTCGCGGGCGGTGTTCGAGGACCTGCTGTACCAGAACATGCGCCAGCCTGGCGCCCAAAGCACCAGCCAGACCAAGCTGCCCTCGGGCCTGCAGGTGGGCACCGGGGTGCGCCAGGTGGCTACCGAGCGCCTGCACACCCAGGGCAACCTCACCGAGACCGACAACAGCAAGGACCTGGCCATCAACGGCAACGGTTTCTTTGAAGTCGACATGCCCGACGGCAGCACCGCCTACACCCGCGACGGCAGCTTCCAGCTCGACGCCAATGGCCAGATGGTGACGTCCAACGGCTACACCTTGACGGGCGGCATCACCATTCCCAGCACCGCCACCTCGGTGTCGGTGAGCAACGACGGCATCGTCTCGGTGGTGCAGTCCGGCTCCGCCACCTCCACCCAGGTGGGGCAGCTGAACGTGGCGCTGTTCATCAACCCGGCCGGCCTGGAAAGCATCGGCCAGAACCTGTACCTGGAGACCGACGCCTCGGGCGCGCCCACCGAGACCACGCCGGGCCTCAACGGCGCCGGCACGCTGTCGGAAGGCTACGTCGAGACCTCCAACGTCAACGTCGTGGAAGAGATGGTCAGCATGATCCAGGTGCAGCGCGCCTACGAGATCAACAGCAAGGCGGTGGATGCGTCCAACGAGATGCTGCAGCGCCTGACGCAGCTATGAGGTACGGCATGAACCTGAAGCCTTGCGTGGGCCTGCTGCTGGTGCTGCTGGCCGGTTGCGATGTGCTGCCGCACAAGCCGGTGGTGGCCGACGAAAGCATGGTGGTGCCGCCGTTGCCGCCGCGCTTGGCCGATGGCGCGATCTTCCAGGTGCGCCGTGGCGCGCAGCCGCTGTTCGAGGACCGCCGGCCGCGCATGGTCGGCGACACCCTGACCATCACCCTTAACGAGCAGGTCAGTGCCAGCAAGAACTCGGCGTCCAACGCCGGGCGCACCGGCACGGTGGGGCTGAGCATGAAGGCCACCTCCAGCCGCGCGTCCCAGGAGGGCAGCTATGGCCTGGATGCCTCGGTGGACAATGACTTCACCGGCAGTGGCGGCTCCCAGGCCACCAACTCGTTCACCGGCACCATCGCCGTGGCGGTGATGGAAGTGATGCCTAACGGCAACCTGCGGGTGCGTGGCGAGAAACAGATCGCCATCAACCAGGGCACCGAGTACATCCGCTTCTCCGGGGTGGTGAACCCGCGCACCATCACCGGCGACAACACCGTGGCGTCCACCCAGGTGTCGGACGCGCGCATCGAGTACGTCGGCGACGGCTATATCAACGAAGCGCAGCGCATGGGTTGGCTGCACCGCTTCTTCCTCAACATTTCCCCGCTCTGAGGGCCGGTGCCATGGCTGACCTGATTCGCTCCACCTTCGCCCGCTGCCTGGTGGGCCTGCTGTTGCTGGGCCTGGGTACCATCGCCCAGGCCGAGCAGATCCGCGACATCGCCGAATTCGCCGGCGTGCGCCCCAACAGCCTGGTGGGCTACGGCCTGGTGGTGGGCCTGGACGGCAGCGGTGACCAGACCACCCAGAGCCCGTTCACCGAGCAGAGCCTGACCAACATGCTGTCGCAGTTGGGCCTGACCCTGCCGGCCAACGCCAACATGCAGATGCGCAACATCGCGGCGGTGATGCTGACCGCCACCTTGCCGCCGTTTGCGCGGCCGGGGCAGCAGATCGACGTGGTGGTGTCGTCCATCGGCAACGCCCGCAGCCTGCGCGGCGGCACCCTGCTGATGACGCCGCTCAAGGGCGCCGATGGCGATGTCTACGCCATGGCCCAGGGCAACCTGCTGGTGGGCGGCGCGGGCGCTGCGGCCAACGGCAGCAGCGTCACCGTCAACCAGCTGGCCGGCGGGCGCATTCCCCGTGGCGCGGTGGTGGAGCGCGAGGTGCCGCTGCGCCTGGGCGGCAACGACGGCGTGTTGAGCCTGTATTTGAACGAAGCCGATTTCGCCACCACCGAGCGCGCGGTGTACGCGATCAACAGCGAATTCCGCCGCACCGTGGCCTCGGCCGTCAACGGTGGGGTGATCCAGCTGCAGGGGCCGTTGTCGCCCAATGAGCGGGTCAACTTCATGGCCCGGGTAGAAAGCGTGCAGGTGCTGCCGGCCGACGCCAGGCCCAAGGTCATCATCGACTCGCGTACCGGCTCGGTGGTGCTCAACGGCGCGGTGAAGCTGGGGCGTGCGGCGGTGGCCCACGGCAACCTGTCGGTGGTCATCGACACCAGGAACCAGGTCAGCCAGCCTGGTGCGCTCAGCCAGGGGCAGACCGCCGGCAGCGCCAACAGCAGCATCTCGATCCAGGAGCAGGGCGGCCTGCTACACCTGGTGGAAGGCAGCGCCAACCTGATGGACGTGGTCAAGGGCCTCAACGCCTTGGGTGCCACGCCCCAGGATCTGATGGTGATACTGCAGGCGCTGAAGGCCGCAGGTTCGCTGCGCGCCGAGCTGGAGATCATCTGATGAGCCTGGCCAGCAGCACCGATGGCTTCGCCCTGGACATGCAGGGCCTGGCCAACCTGCGGCGCACCGCGGCGCAGGACCGCAACGCCGGGGCCCACGAGGCCAGCAAGCAGTTCGAGGCCATGTTCCTGCAGATGATGCTCAAGAGCATGCGCGCCGCCATTCCCAAGTCCGACCTGGACAACGACTCGCAGACCGCCATGTACACCGAGATGCTCGATGAGCAGTGGGCGCAGCACCTGGCTGGCAAGGGCCTGGGCCTGGCCGAGGTGCTGGACCGGCAACTGGGGGTCAGCAGTGGCCAGCGGGTGACGGCGCCGTCGGGCAGGGTCGGCAACGTGCAACAGGCGTTCGCCGCCTGGCAGCGCCGCGCGGTGGGCGATATCGGCAGCCGTGCGGCCCATGTGCAGGACTTCGTCCAGCGCCTGGCCGGCCCGGCGCAGCAGGCGTCGCGCAGCAGCGGCATTCCCGCCGAGCTGATCGTCGCCCAGGCCGCGCTGGAAACCGACTGGGGCCGGCGCAAGATCCCCACCGCCAGCGGCGAGGACAGCCACAACCTTTTCGGCATCAAGGCCGGCGGGCGTTGGCGTGGGGCGACCACCGAGGTCATGACCAGCGAATTCGAGGACGGCCAGATGCGCAAGCAGGTGCAGAGCTTCCGCGCCTACGAAAGCGACACCGCGGCGCTGGCGGACTACACCCAGCTGATCGGCAACACCGCCAGCTACGCCGGCGTGCGCAGCGCCCGCGACCCTTTGCAGGCAGCCCATGCGCTGCAGCAGGGCGGCTACGCCACCGACCCCGACTACGCCAGCAAGCTCATCGCCGTCATGGCCACAATCGGCCCGCTGCGCCAGCCCCTGCAAACCGCACGGCTGGAGTAAAGGTATCGAATGGACCTGTGGGAGCTGGCTTGCCAGCGAGCTTTTGGGGCCTCAAGAGCTCGCTGGCAAGCCAGCTCCCACACTGTTGAGCGCGGCAAAAAAACCCGGCTGATTTTTCAAGTTTTCGGGCAATCGGCCGATAACACGTGGCACGTCGTGCAGGAATTATTTATGAGCATCATTTCGATCGGTGTCAGCGGCCTGAACGCGGCACAAGTGGCCCTCAGCACCAGCAGCAACAACATCACCAACGTCTATACCGATGGCTACAACCTGGAGACTACCTCGCTTGCCGCGAGCTCCACGGGGGGCGTGGAGGTGACCAGTGTCGATCGTACGTTCGACCAGTTTATCGCGGCCCAGCTCAACGCGTCCACCAGCACCGAGAGCGCGCTCAGCACCTACTCGACGCAAGTCTCCCAGGTGGACGACCTGCTGGCCGACAGCACCTCGGACCTCGACACCCTGATGCAGGACTTCTTCTCCTCGGTGCAGACCATGAGCAGCGACGCCAGCGACTCGGCGGCGCGGGAAGAAGTGATCGGCTCGGCCGAGACCCTGGTGGCCCAGTTCAACTCCCTGGGCAGCTACCTGGACGACATGCAAAGCAGCGTCTCGTCGCAGATCACCGACCAGGTCGGCCAGGTCAACGACCTCACCGACCAGATCGCCACGCTCAACCAGCAGATCAGCGCCTTGGGCAGCAACTCGGACGCGGCCAACACCCTGATGGACCAGCGCGATTCCCTGGTGACCTCGCTCAGCGAGCTGGTGGACGTCGACCTCACCGTGCAGGACAACGGCAGCTACAGCATTTCCCTGAGCAACGGCCTGTCCCTGGTGTCCGGCTCCAACAGCTTCGAGCTGGCCGCCACCACCTCGTCCAGCGACCCGTCGCAGACCACCGTCAGCTACGTCGACGCCTCCGGCAACCAGACCGAATTGGACGAGTCGACCATCAGCGGCGGTTCCCTGGGCGGCCTGCTGACGTTCCGCAGCGAAACCCTGGACACCGCGCAGAACCAGCTGGGCCAGATGGCCGTGGCCCTGGCCAGCGCCTTCAACAGCCTGCAGACCAGCGGCACCGACCTCAACGGTGACACCGGCACGGCGTTCTTCTCGGTGGGCGACCCGGTGGTGTACAGCAACACCGGCAACACCGGCAGCGCCAGCCTCAGCGCCACGTTCTCCGATGACCTGGACAGCCTGACCACCAGCAATTACACCGTCAGCTACTCGGACGACGACGGCTACACCGTCACCGACGCCAGCACCGGCTCGGCCGTGGCGGCCACCTACGACGCCGACGCCGGCACCCTCAGCTTCGGCGGCCTGACCGTGACCATCAGCGGCACCGCCGATGATGGCGACAGCTTCCTGGTCAAGCCGCTGGCCAGCGCCGCCAGCACCCTGGACACCGAGATCGACGACCCGTCGCTGATTGCCGCCGGTTCGGGCGGCGGCGACAGCGACAACACCATCGCCCTGCAGATGCTCGACCTGCAGAACCAGGACCTGGTGGGCGGCAAGTCGACCCTGGCCGAGGCCTATGCCTCGCTGGTCAGCGAAGTGGGCAGCACCACCAGTTCCATCAGCACGCGGCTGGACAACCAGACCAGCGTCACCGACCAGTTGACCACGCTGCAGCAGTCCTCTTCGGGGGTGAACCTGGACGAAGAAGCCGCCGACCTGGTGCGCTACCAGGCCTACTACCAGGCCTGCGCGAAGATCGTCGAAGTGGGCTCCACCGTCCTCGACACCATTCTCGGCATGGACGCCTGACCAGGAGGCTTAGCGAATGCGCATTTCCACCCAGACCATCTTCAGCCAGGGCCTGAGCAACATGCTCACCCAGGAAGCCGCCTACCTGGACGCCAGCAACGAAGTCTCCAGCGGCAAGCGCGTGGTGAATCCGTCGGACGACTCCTCGGCCGCCGCCCAGGCGGTGATCGTGCAACAGAGTTCATCGCTCAACGACCAATACGCCGCCTCGCGCACCTCGGTCACCACCTCGCTGTCCACCGAGGAAAGCGCCCTGGACAGCGTCAGCGACGCCATCACCAGCGCCAAGACGCTGCTGATCCAGGCCGGCGACGGCACCCTCAGCGACGAGGACCGGGCGTCCATCGCCACCTCGCTGCAGGGGGTGTACGACACCCTGGTGTCGCTGGCCAACACCACCGACAGCAGCGGCAACTACATCTTTTCCGGCTACCAGAGCCAGAGCCAGACCTTCGTCACCGACGAAGACGGCAACCTGACCTACCAGGGCGACGACAACGCGGTGATGCAGCAGGTCAGCGCCACCGAGACCCTGGCCAGCGGCGACACCGGCCAGACCGTGTTCCTCAGCGTCGGCAGCGCCGCCGGCTTCGTGGCCCAGGCCAGCGCCGACAACAGCGGCTCGGTGACCTTCGACGGTCCGGACATCACCGATACCAGCGACGCCAACTACGGCACCGGTTTCACCCTGACCTTCGCCGTGGACGACGAGGGCGTGGCCACCTACAGCGTCGACGGTGGCGACGCGGTGGCCTATGAGGCGGGCGACACCCTGGAAATCAACGGCCTGTCGTTGACCCTGGACGGCGAGCCGGCCGACGGCGACAGCATCAGCGTCAGCACCGCCAGCGACGCCGACCCGAACATTTTCACCACCCTGCAGAACATCATCACCGCGTTGAACACGCCGGTGGAGGATGACGCCGACCAGGCTGCGCTGAGCAACACCCTGTCCACCAGCAGCCGCGAACTGGACAACGCCCTGGACAACGTCCTGACGGTGCGCACCTCGGTGGGCACGCGCATGAACGAGATCGATGTGCTGGATACCGTCGGCGACGATGCCTCGTTGAACTACGCCACCAGCCTGTCGAACCTCACCGACGCCGACTACACCACCTCGGTGTCCAACTACACCGCGCTGCAAGTGGCGTTGCAGGCGGCGCAGCAGACCTTCTCCAGCGTGCAGGGCATGACCCTGTTCGACTACATCTGACGGGGCTCAGGCCGGCACGATCATGTTGCCGACCAGGGTCTGCAGGAAGTGCAGGGACTCATCCAGCAGCAGCTGGATGAAGTGCCCCAGGTGGCTGGTCAGCGCCATGATCAGCACCAGGCCGGTGCTCAGGGTGACCGGGAAACCCACGGCAAACACCGTGAGCTGCGGCGCCGCGCGGTTGAGAATGCCCATGGCCAGGTTGATGATCAGCAGCGCCGCCACCATGGGCAACGCCAGCAGCAGGCCGGTGAGAAAAATGTGCCCGCCGTAGCGCGCCACCATCTCCCACGACGACGGGTCGAAATGCAGGTTGCCCACCGGCAGGCTCTGGAAGGTGCTGGCCAGCAGGCGCAGCACCAGCAGGTGGCCGTCCAGGGCGAGGAACATCAGCAGGGTGGTCATGCTCAGCAGCCGCGACAGCACCATGGTGTTGGTGTTGCTTTCCGCCGAGTAAAAGCTGGCGAACGCCAGGCCCATCTGCATGCCGCAGATCTCGCCGGCCATCTCCACCGCCGCCAGGGTCACGCGCATCACCATGCCCAGGCTGGCGCCGATCAGCAGCTGTTCGACGGCGATGCCCAGGCTTTCCCAGGACATGATCGGCACGTCGGGCATGGCCGGCAGCACCGGCGCGATCAGCACGCTGAGCAGCACCGCCAGGCCGGCTTTCACGGTGTTGGGAATGATGGTGTGGCCCAGCAGCGGGTCGGCCAGCATGAACGCAGCGATGCGGCACAACGGCCAGAAGAACAGCGCCAGCCAGTGCTGCAGCTGCCCCGGATCGAGCTCCAGCATCGGCCGTCAGCCCACCAGGTGGGGCAGGCCCACCAGCAGGTCGCGGGTGAAGTCGAGGATCATGTCCATCATCAACGGCCCGGCCAGCACCAGCACGGCGCAGATACCGACGATCTTGGGGATGAACGACAGGGTCGATTCGTTGATCTGCGTGGCGGCTTGGAACAGGCTGACCACCAGGCCCACGGCCAGGGTGGTGAGCAGCAGCGGGGCGGCCACGAACAGGCTGACGCGCATGCCCCTGTAGGCCAGGTCCATGACCATTTCCGGTGTCATCGTGGTGGGGCTCCGAAGGTGGGTGTCAGGTGTAGAAACTCTGCGCCAGGGAGCCCAGCAGCAGCTGCCAGCCGTCCACCAGCACGAACAGCATCAGCTTGAACGGCAGGGAAATGGTGGCCGGTGGCACCATCATCATGCCCAGCGCCATCAGCACGCTGGCGACGATCAGGTCGATGATCAGGAACGGTACGAAGATGCTGAAGCCGATCTGGAAGGCGGTCTTCAGCTCGCTGGTGACGAACGCCGGCATGAGTACGCGCATGGGCACCTGCTGCGGGCTGTCCAGGTCCTGCAGGTCGGCGATGCGCGCGTACATGGCCAGGTCGGTCTCGCGGGTCTGCTTGAGCATGAAGCCGCGGAACGGCTGGCTGCCCTTGTCGAGCATCTCCTCCAGGCCGATCTGGTTGCTGGAGAACGGCTGCCAGGCCGTGTCGTAGGCCTTGTTCAGCACCGGCGACATGACGAAGAAAGTCAGGAACAGCGCCAGGCCCAGCAGCACCTGGTTGGGCGGTGCCGAGGTGGTGCCGATGGCGGTGCGCAAAAGGCCCAGGACGATGATGATGCGGGTGAAGCCGGTCATCATCAGCAGCAGCGCCGGCAGGAACGCCATGGACGACAGCAGCATCAGCGTCTGCAGGCTCAGCGACCATTGCTGGCTGCCGTTGCCCATGGCCTGGCTGGTGAAGGCTTCAAGGCCCTGGGTGCCTTGGGCGAAGGCGCTGTCGATACAGGCGGGCAGCAGGCAGGCGGCCAGCAGCAGGGGGCGCAGGTTCATGGCTTGTCCGTCCCGCCCAGGCGTTGCTTCAGGGCCGCGGCCAGGCGCTCGGCGAACGCCGGTGCCAGGGCGGTGGGCGCCACTGCCGGCGCTTGCTCGGGGGCGGGCATCTCGCCCAGCGCGCTGATGTGCTGTGGGGTTACCCCCAGCACCAGCCAGCGTTCCTGCACCTGGACGATGACCACGCGCTCGCGCTGGCCCACCGACGTGCTGCTCACCAGTTGCAGGTGCGCGCCAGGGCGGGTGTGGCCCGGGCGCAGGCGCTTGGCCAGCCAGCCGCACAGCAGGATGCTGGCCACCACCACGGCGAAGGCCAGCGCGGTCTTGCCCAGCAGCGCCAGGCCCAGCAGGTTGTCGGGGGAGGACGAGCTGCTCATCGGTTGAGTTTCTGCACCCGCTCGGACGGGGTGATGATCTCGGTGATGCGGATGCCGTACTTCTCGTCCACAACGACCACTTCGCCCTGGGCGATCAGGTAGCCGTTGATGAGGATGTCCATGGGCTCGCCGGCCAGGCCGTCCAGCGCCAGCACCGAGCCCTGGGCCAGTTCCAGCAGCTGCTTGATGGTGACCCGGGTGCGGCCCAGCTCGACGCTGAGCTTGACCGGGATGTCCATGATCATTTCCAGGTCGCGGCTCACTGCGCCGCCGCCCTGGCCAGCCAGCGGCCGGAACATCTTGCTGGCGGCCGGCGCCGGGGCTTCCACGGGCGCGGCTTCCTGCTCGGCGAGGGCCTCGGCCCACGGGTCGTCGAGGCCGGCGTCGTCGCCCTGTTCAGCCATGGCGCTGGCCCATTCGTCTTCCAGCGACGGTTCGTCCGCCGGGTTGTCCTGGGGGGTATTCGGGTCAGTCATGGGCGGAGTCCTTGGCTGGGGGCACGGGGCCTTTCACGAAGCTGGCCGCTTCGGGGCCGGCGGGGGAGTGGTCGATCAGGTCTTTCACCAGCAGGGCGCACAGGCCGTCCTGGCTGCCGTATTCACAGGTCATCACCGGCACACCGTCGACCTTGGCGACGATGGTGTCGGGCAGCTCGATGGGCAGCACGTCGCCCACCTGCAGGGCCATGACCTGGCCGATGCTGGTGTCCAGCTCGGTGAAGTCGGCCACCAGTTCGATGTGCGACTGGGTGATCTCGCCGGCCATCTTGCGGCTCCAGGCGCGCTCGGCGTCCGGGTCGCTGTCGGTCAGCGGGCCGTTGAGCAGCTGGCGCAGCGGCTCGATCATCAAGTAGGGAATGACGATGTTGAAATCGCTGGAGAGGTTGCCCACCTCCAGGTGGAAGGTGGTGTTGACCACGATCTCGTTGGGCGAGCTGGTGATGTTGGCGAACTTGGCCTGCATTTCCGAACGCAGGTATTCGATTTCCAGCGGGTACACCGAGCTCCAGGCGTCCTGGTAGGCGCTGATGGCCAGGCTCAGCAGGCGGCGGATGATGCGCTGCTCGGTGCGGGTGAACTCGCGGCCTTCGGACTTGGCCAGGAAGCGCCCGTCGCCGCCAAACAGGTTGTCCACCACCATGAACACCAGGTTGGGCGGGAACACCGTCAGCACGATGCCGCGCAGCGGTTTCATCGCCAGCAGGTTGATGTTGGTGGGCACCGGCACGTGGCGGGAAAAGTCGCTGAAGCTCTGGTAGCGCACGCTGTCCACGGTGATGTCGGCGCTGCGGCGGATCAGGTTGAACAGGCCCATGCGGAAATAGCGGGCGAAGCGTTCATTGATGATATCCAGCGCATGCAGCCGCTCGCGGATCACCCGATGCTGGGTGGCCGGGTCATAGGGGCGGATATGAGCGTCCCAGCTGGTGGCATCGCCTTCGGCGGGGTGTTCGTCCTCGCCGCTGACGCCCTTGAGCAGGGTATCGATCTCTTCCTGCGACAACAGGTCTTCTAGGGCCATGGGCTATTGCACGATGAAGTCGGTGTAAAGGACGTCGAGTATGGAAAGCTCGGGTTGGGGTGTAGCCAGGGGCCGCTTGAGCAGCTCCAGCACCTTGGCGGCCAGGGCGCTCTTGCCCTGGCTGGTCATCAGCGCGGTGCTGTCCTGTTCGCCCAGCAGCTTGAACAGCTGGCTGCGGATTTGCGGCACGTAGGGTTGCAGGAACGTCTGGGTAGCCTTGTCGCCCACGGTGATGCTGAAGCCGATGTACAGCAGGCGCTGCTCGTGCTGGGGGTTCTGCAGGTTCACCGTCAGCGGCGGGATGGTCACCAGCTCCGGCGCCGCAGGCGGCTGGGCAGCCGGCGCGGTAGCGGTTTCCATGCGGGTCACGTAGTACCAGGTACCGGCGACGCTGGCCGCGGCCAGCACCACAACGCAGAGGATCATCAGCAGCCAGGGGGTCTTGCGGGTCGTGCTCATCCGGTGTCTTCGTAGGTCTGATCAGACAAGCCGCGAGTATGAACACCGGGGCCTGCGGACCATGGCCGGATAAGGGCAGGCAATGCCCCGTATCTTCGGGTTTTGATCCTGTCTGGAATCGTCGGCGGCCCAATCGCGACCAAGGTCGGCTCCTACCACGATCGGCGTAGGAGCCGACCTTGGTCGCGATGCAGGCGCCACGTTGCTTCAGGTGTAGAGGTCGATGCGGGTCAGCAATGGGGTCGCGATTGGTTCGCTGGGTTCTTCTTCGGCTACGGATGCACCCGACGACGGGACATGCGGCGCCTGCTGGTCCCGCGCCTGGCGCGACGGCTGGTCGCTGACCGAGGTGTCGCCCAGGGTGATGCCCTGGGCGGCCAGGGCTTCGCGCAGCTGTGGCAACGCCTGCTCCACCGCGCTGCGCACGGCCGGGTGGGCGCAGACGAACTGTGCCTGGGTGCCGCTGGTGTCCTGCTTGAGGCTGATGGACAGCGGGCCGAGGTCGGCCGGGTGCAGTTGCAGGTCGACCTGGTGCTTGCCGCGCTGGTGCAGGTTGAGGACTTGCTGGCTGAGGCCCGACTGCCATTGCGAGCTGCCGACGGCAGCAGTCAGGCTGGGGTTGTTGGTGTTGACCTGCGCGGTGTCGCTGCTCACCGCTGGGCTGGCGGTGGGTGTCCAGGCGCTCAGGGCATCAATGGGCGGTGGGCTGGAGCTGTCGCTGTCGGTGGCGGTGTTGTCGTCCTGGGTCGGGGCGGGCGTCACGGCTGCGGTGGTATCGGTGGGTACGGCGGCGACGGGCGAGTTTTCGTCTTCGCTGACGGCAGGCTCGGTTTTCGGTTCAGTGGTCTTCACGCCGGGCAGGGCGGTGCTGCGCTGGGTCACCAGGGGCGTGGTCTGTGCTGCGGTGTCGGCAACCTCAGGGGTGGTCACGACCGGCGCGGGCATAGGCGCGGGTGCAGCGTAGGCCTGTACCGTGCTGGGGTCCGGAGTGCCGGCGGTGTCGATCAGGTGCATTCGGTCGCGGATATGCTGCAGCTGCGTATCCACGCTGTCGTCGGTATCAGGGGTGGCTTGAGTGTCGGCTGGCTCGGCGGGCGCAGGCGGCACTTCGATGTCTGCGGTTTCCTCTTGCGTCACGACCGGCTGTGGCTTGGCCACTGCGATCGCCGGTGCCGCCACGGGAGCCGTTGGTTCGGACACTGGCTCGGGAGCCGGTTCAGGCAATTCCGGCAAAGGCTCGGTCGGCAGCTCGACGTCGGCTGTTTCGAGCGGAACAGGTTCGGTCAAGACGGGTGGCGTCTCCACGGCCGCCTCCACTTCCGCGGGCGCGGTTTGCACTGGCTCCGCCTGCACCTGGACGGCGGCGTCCAGCGCCTGGGCGAAGACGCTGCCGTCGGTGTCGGCCGCCGGGGCCTGGGTGGCGCTGGCGGTTGCCGGGCTGGCCAGCAATGCGGTGATGTCCATGGTGCCTCTCAAGTGCGGGAAAAGGTGCCGGGCTGCTGGCGCATCCGGGCCCCGAGTTCGTCGTCCAGGCGCTGCTCGCGGCGGCCGGCGGTCAGTTGCAGCTGTGCCGCGCGGCGTTGCAGCAGGGTGTCGTAGGCGTGCGCCTTGCGCCATTCGGCCTGCCAGGCCAGCTGGCACTTGTCGATCTCGGCTTGCTGCTTGGCCATGCTCGCGCGCGCGCGGTCCATGGCGGTGTCCAGGGAGGTCAGGAAGGCGCGGTAGTTGGCCAGCCCGGACGGGCTCATGCCTTCCTTGTGCAGCTTGTGCTGCAGGCCCTGGCGGTATTCCTGCTGGTACTGCTGCAGGGTCTTGAGCTGGGCGGCCAGCTGGCGCAGTTGCTGGCGGTGCTGGGCCAGGGTGCGGGCCGCAGCATCCTGGGCCTTGTGCGCCAGTTCAGACAGCAGGTCGAGGGACGAAGTCATGCGGGGGTCTCGTCATTTGCCCGGGAACAGCTGGTTGAGGGCCTGGAGCGTGGCGTCCAGGGTGGTCTGTTCCTGGATGCGCTGTTGCAGGAAGCGCTCCAGGTGCGGGTTGAGCTGCACCGCGCGGTCCAGCAGCACGTCATGGCCGGGGGCGTAGGCGCCGACGGTGATCAGGTCGCGGTTGCGCTGGAACTTGCTCAGCACCTGCTTGAACTGCTGGGCCTTGCGCTGCTGGCTGTCGCTGACGATGGCGGTCATGGCGCGGCTGATCGACGCTTCGATGTCGATGGCCGGGTAATGCCCGGCTTCGGCCAGGGTGCGCGACAGCACGATGTGGCCATCGAGAATCGCCCGCGCCGAGTCGGCAATCGGGTCCTGCTGGTCGTCGCCCTCGCTGAGCACCGTGTAGAACGCGGTGATCGAGCCGCCGCCGGGCGGGCCGTTGCCGGCGCGCTCCACCAATTTCGGCAGCTTGGCGAACACCGACGGTGGGTAACCCTTGGTGGCCGGCGGCTCGCCGATGGCCAAGGCGATCTCGCGCTGGGCCATGGCGTAGCGGGTCAGCGAGTCCATGATCAGCAGCACGTCCAGGCCCTGGTCGCGGAAGTCCTCGGCCACGCGGGTGGCGTAGGCGGCGCCCTGCAGGCGTTGCAGCGGCGAGGTGTCGGCGGGCGCGGCCACGACCACGGCGCGGCGCAGGCCCTCCTCGCCAAGGATATTGTCGATGAAGTCCTGCACCTCGCGGCCACGCTCGCCGATCAGGCCCACCACGATGACGTCGGCGCGGGTGTAGCGGGCCATCATGCCCAGCAGCACCGACTTGCCCACCCCGGAGCCGGCGAACAGGCCCAGGCGCTGGCCGCGGCCGACGCTGAGCAGGGCGTTGATGGCGCGAATGCCGACGTCGATCTGGCGGTCGATGGGCGCGCGTTTGAGCGGGTTCAGCGGCGGCGTGGCGAGCGGGCTGCGGCGCACGTCGGCCAACGCGCCCTTGCCGTCCAGCGGCTCGCCGCGGCTGTCCAGCACCCGGCCCATCAGCGCCGGGCCCAGCGGGAACTGGCGGCTGGCGGCGCCGCCGGTCTCGCGCTCGTCCAGCGGTAGCACGCGGGCGCCGGGTTGCAGGTCGCCGACCTCTTCCAGCGGCATCAGGTACAGGGTGTCGCTGGCGAAGCCCACCACCTGCGCCTCGGCGTACTCGCCGCCCTGGGTCTCGATGCGGCAGGCGCCGCCCAGGGGAATGCTCAGGCCCACGGCCTCCAGCACCAGGCCGGTGGCGCGCACGATGCGCCCGCTGTGCACGTAGCGCGGGGCCTGGCCCAGGGCCAGGCGCTGGGCGTCGAAGTGCTGCTGCCAGCGCGTGGTGATGGGGTTGGCCGGGGTCATGACGTGGCGGCCGGCAGGTTGTCGTGCAGGCGGCTGCGGATGCCGGCCCAGGCGGTTTCCAGGGTGGCGTCGAGTTCGCCGCTGGCGCTGCTCACCCGGCAACCGCCACGGGCCAGGCCGGCGTCGGCCAGCAGGCTCCAGCCGGCGGCTTCCAGCGGCTCGCCCAGGGCTTCGCGCACCAGCGCCAGGTCGTCCGGGTGCAGCCACAGCCGCGGCTTGCCGGCCAGCGCCGGCTCGTGTTGCAGCAGCGCCTGCACGGTGTGGATCACCTGCTCGGGATGCGCCTGCAACGCCTGGCCGGCGATCTGCCGGGCAGCGGCCAGGGCCACCTCGGTGAGCTGGGTCAGCAGCTGCCCGTCGAGCTGGCGCAGGGCCTGGTCGAAGTTGTCGCACAGGGCCTGCAGCGGTGCCAGGGTGGCGTGGATCTGTTCCTGCAGCGCCGCCTCGCCGGCCAGCCGGCCCTGCTCCAGGCCCTGGGCATAGCCCTCGGCCTGGCCGGCGCTGAAACCGGCCTCGTGGCCCTGGCGCCGGGCTTCCTCGCGCACCTGGTCGCGCCGCGCCTGCAGCTCCAGCTTGCGCTGGAAGGCATGCTTGCGCTGGGCTTCGGCCTGGGCCTCGTCCAACTCCAGGGCAGGCGGCGCCTCGCTGGGCAGCACGGCCATGCGCCAGGGCTGCCATTGCCCGGTCGCGTCGGGCCACGCCTGGTCGTCAGACATAAGAGTCGTCCCCGTTGCCGGTCACGATGACGCCGTTGTCGGCCAGGCGGCGCACCACCTGCAAGATGGCCTTCTGCTCGGCTTCCACCTGGGACATGCGCGTCGGCCCGCGGGCCTCCATGTCTTCGCGGAACAGCTGCGCGGCCCGCTGCGACATGTTCATCAGGAACTTGTCCAGCAGCGCCGTCGGCGCGCCCTTGAGGGCGATGGACAGCGAGTTGGTCTCCACTTCCTGGAGGATGGTCTGGATGCCGCGGTCGTCGATGTCCAGCAGGTTCTCGAACAGGAACATCTCGTCGAGGATCTTCTGCGTGAGGTCTTCGTTGTGCGCGCGCAGGGTCTGGATGGCCGACTCTTCCAGGGTCGAGTTCATCAGGTTGAGAATCTCGGCCACGGTGCGCACGCCGCCCATCTTGCTGCGCTTGAGGTTCTGGCCGTCGAGCATGCCGCCCAGGACTTCGGTCAGCTCCTGCAGCGCCACCGGTTGCACGCCGCTGAAGGTGGCGATGCGCAGGATGATGTCGTTGCGCTGGCGCTCCTCGAACAGTTCGAGAATGTCCGAGGCCTGGTGGCGGTCCAGGTGCACGAGGATGGTGGCGATGATCTGCGGGTGTTCCTCGCGGATCATCTCGGCCACCAGCGAGGCCTCCATCAGGTTCAGCTTGTCGATGCCCGAGCCGCCATCGTTGGCCTCAAGAATGTCGTCGATCAGGCTGGCGGCGCGCTCGCTGCCCAGGGCCTTGGTCAGCACCGCGCGAATGTGGTCGCTGGACTGGATGTTGATGGCCGCGTACTGCTCGGTTTCCTCGATGAACTCCTCGAGCACCTTGCGCATTTCGTCGTGGGACACCTGGCTCAGGCGCGCCATCTCCATGCTGATGCTTTCCACGTCCTGGCTGGGCAGCAGCTTGAACACTTCGGCGGCCTCGTCGGCCTCCAGCGACAGCAGCAGGATGGCGCTGCGGCGGGTAGCGGTCATTTTACTTGTCATCTTTTTTCATCCAGCCCCTGATGATCATGGCGATCAGGCGTGGGTCTTCCACGGAGATCTCGCGCAGGCGTTTCATGTTCTGCTCGTAGCCCTGGGCCTTGCGCTGGCCGGCCGGCATTTCCACGGTCTCGCCGCTGGCGGTGACGATGGTCGGCGGTGCCTCGGCTTCCTGTGCGGCCTTCAGGGCCTGGGCGTGGCGCTTGTTCATCGGGCGCAGCACCATCAGCCACAGCAGCAGGGCGATCAAGGCCACCAGCAGGTAGCGCGACAGGCTCATGGCCAGGCCGTAGAACTCCGGCGTGCGCCACCAGGCCAGTTCCGGGCCGCTGGTGTCTTCGCTGACGAACGGGCTGTTGATCACTTTCAATTCATCGCCGCGCGCTTCGGTGAAGCCCATGGCCTGGCGCACCAGGCTGTCGATGTTGGCCAGTTCTTCCTTGCTCAGGGGTTCCTGGGCCGGCTTGCCGTCCTTCTCGGTGGCGCGGTAGTTGATGACCACGGCGGTGGTCAGGCGCGTGACTTCGCCCTGGGCCTGCTTGACGTGCTCGACACTGTGGTCGACCTCGTAGTTGGTCATGCGCTCGCTGTGCAGGGTCTTGCTGCGTGCCGAGGCGCTGGTGTCGCTGTCGTCGTTGGCGGCCTGGCTGCCTTCGCCGGGTTTCGCCGGCGCGGTGGCGCGGGTCGCCGGTGGCTGGTTGGGCGGGGTGTTGGTCAGCGCGCCGGGCACGCCGCGGGCGGCCGAATCGCTGCCGGCCAGGCTTTCGTTGACCTGCTTGCTGCGTACCGCGGCGTGGTCGGGCGACTGGTTGGGCTCGTAGTGTTCGGCGGTGCTCTCGCGGCTGTCGAAGTCGACCTTGGCCACCACTTGCGCGTGCACGTTCTGGCGGCCCAGCAGCGGCGCGAGGATGTCCTCGATGCGGCGCTGGTAGGAGCGTTCGATGTCGCGCACGTAGGTCAGCTGGGTGCCATCCAGGCCGTTGCTGTCGCTGGGGTTCTGCGACAGCAGGCGGCCGCTCTGGTCGACGATGGTGACGCCGTCGATGCTCAGGTCGGCGACGCTGGAAGACACCAGGTGGGCGATGGCGTTGGCCTGGCTCTGGCCCAGCTCGCGGCCGGGCTGCAGGTTGAGCATCACCGAGGCGCGGGCCGGTTCGCGTTCACGCACGAACACCGACTGGCGCGCCATCACCAGGTGCACCCGGGCGCTGGCGATCGGCCCCAGGGACTCGATGGTGCGCGCCAGTTCGCCTTCCAGGCCGCGCTGGTAGTTGAGCTGTTCGGCGAACTGGCTGACGCCGAAGGCCTGCTTGTCCATCAGCTCGAAACCGACGTTGCCGCCCTTGGGCAGCCCCTGTTCGGCCAACTGCAGGCGCAGCGCGTTCATCTGCGCGGCCGGCACCAGGATGGCGTGGCCACCTTCGCTGAGGCGGTAGGGGATCTGGCGCTTCTCCAGCTCGCTGATCACCTGGCCACCGTCGGCCTCGCCGAGGTTGGAGAACAGCACGCGGTATTCAGGCTCGCGCGCCCACAGGGCCAGCACCACCAGCAGGGCCACGGCGGCCGCGCCGGCCAGCACCAGGGGCAGCGGTTGCCCGCGCAGGCGCGCCAGCAACGGTTCGAAGACGCCGGTCTTGTTCTTGGCGGGGGTGACTTTGGCGGAGCCTTTCCCTTGGGCCGCGTTACTCACACGCACCTCGCAGGCGAGGGTAGGGGCGGTACAAAAGACATTGCTCGTTCCGGTGTCGAAAGTGGTCGAGAAGCCTCGCCGCAGTGGTGCGGCGGAGCAGCCTGTTGCCAGCGCTGGCAGGTATCGCAGGGCGGCTATTATCTCGACCCGCCCCGGATCTAAAGGACGGAAAAGCCAGCGCTTTTGTAGCCAATTGGTTGCTTGTGAGAGACGGCCACCTTGTTAACCTTTGGTGCTATCACCTTGCCTTCTTTTCTGTCTGGACAAGTTCTTGCCATGAATACATCCGCAATTGCCGCCGCCCTGCAGCAACTCAACCTGATGGCCAACGAGTCCCAGGGCGCAAGTTCTGTTCTGTCGAGCAGCGCCGCCGGTGGTGGCTTCGGCGGCGAACTGCAGGCCTCGCTCAAGCGCATCAACCAGCTGCAGAACACCGCCGTGCAGCGCTCCAACGCCTTTCAGGCCGGCAGCCCGGACGTTTCGCTCAATGACGTGATGGTGGATATGCAGAAAGCCTCGGTGAGCCTGCAGATGGGGGTGCAGATGCGTAACCGCCTGGTGACGGCTTATAAAGATGTGATGGCCATGCAGGTTTGAACGAGGGAAATGTATCTGTCTGTACGTATGTCGATACGTTCGGGTGCTTGAAGGTCGTGATGAAAAAAAATTCAGGAATGAACTAAGGGTGTACTCGGGTGGATACCCGGAGGGCTCAGGTGTGTAACTGGCTTATTACTTAGGTTGTAGCGACGAAAGTGCCGTCAACATGGGTCGTTGCAAGTCTGGAAGTTACAAAAAAAGCCTTTGTTTAAAAGGCGTTACTTAAAAAATAAATAGACATGTGTCGTTAAAGTTTTATATTCGGCTGCCGATTTCCTCTGCGTCATTGCGAATGTTTCATTCGTGATGGGGTGACTTTTGATTGGCCCTGCTTAATAGGCGCGGACCTGTGAGGACTATATGACGACGACCACTTCCACTTCTTCCTCTTCTGCTACCAGCGGAACCATTACCTCGTTGGGCGTGGGGTCGGGGCTGGATCTGGACTCGATTCTCGATAGCCTTGAAGAGGCCCAGGAAACCAGCCTGTTGACGCCGATCGAGAACGAAGAAGACGACATTAACGCCGAAATCACCGCGTATGGCACCTTGACCAGTTCCCTCACCAGCCTGCAGACGGCCATCGAGACGCTGACCGATCCCGACACCTACGATGCCCTGACCAGCAGCGTCAGCGGCACCGGCACGAGCGCGGCCGTCACCAGCGAGGCGGTGACCGGCACCTATTCGATCGTGGTCAGCCAGCTGGCCAGCGCGCAGAGCCTGGCCACCGATGGTGTCGCCGATTCTACAACAGCCCTGGGCACCGGTACCCTGACTATTACAGTGGGTGACGACGAAAGCTTCAGCATCGACCTGACGTCGAGCAACAACACCCTGGAAGGTATCCGCGACGCCATCAATGACGCCGGCGGCTCGGTAACTGCCTCCATCGTCAACGACGGCAGCGACACCCCGTACCGCCTGGTGCTGACCTCCAACGACACCGGCACCGACTCGGAAATGACCGTGACCTTCGACGGCACGGGCGACGCCGCCGACCTGTTCGGCTACAGCGCCGACAGCGACAGCAACGCCATGACCGAGACCGTGGCCGCCGCCGATGCGCTGCTGACCGTGAACGGCCTGAGCGTCACCAGCCAGAGCAACACGGTGGAGGAGGCCCTGCAGGGCGTGACCCTGAGCCTGACCGACACCGGCACCTCGACCCTGACGGTGAAGCGCGACACCGACTCGATCATCGATGCCATCAACGATTTCGTCGACGCCTACAACTCGTACGCCTCGACCATGGACACGCTGACGTCCTACGACGCCGACGACGACACCGCCGGCACCCTGCTGGGTGACTCCACCACGCGCCGCGTGGACAGCACCCTGAGCAAGGACCTGTACAACTCGATCTCCAACAGCACCTTCAGCTACTTGTCGCAGTTGGGGATCAGCCTGGGCGTGGACGGCACCCTGAGCATCGACGACGACACGCTGGAAGACGCGGTGACCAATAACCTCAGCGACGTCACCGACTTTTTCGTGGGCACCGATGACAGCGAGGGCTTCGCCACGCAGATGGCCGCCGACCTGGACACCTTCCTGGACGAGGACGACGGCTCGATCGTCTCGGTGGTCAACGACCTGAACGACCAGCTCGACGACCTGGAAGAGAAGTACGAAGACAAGCAGGACTACATCGACAGTGTGATGGACCGCTATACCGAGCAATTCACGGCCCTGGACACACTGATTTCCGAGCTTGATTCGACAGCGGACTACCTCACTACCCAGTTCGATGCGTTGAGCAGTGATGATTAATCCTCGATAGATGGGAGTGAGGTTGTGAGTGTATTGCGCGGAGCGAATGCCTACGCGACGGTAGGGTTGGAGAGCGGCATCCTGGCCGCCTCGCCGTACCAACGAATCGTGATGTTGTTCGACAGCTACCAGGCTGCCATCCGTACCGCCCGGCTGCACATGCAGGCGGGCGACATGGCCGGCAAGGGCCGGGCCATCACGTCGGCCATCAAGATCGTCAGCCGCGGCCTGCGCGGCTCGCTGGACCTTGAGCGCGGCGGCGAGATCGCCGCCAACCTGGACCAGCTCTACGACACGGTGGTGCGGCTGTTATTGCGGGCCAATCTGCATAACGACGAGGAGGTCCTGGATGTGGCAGCAAGCCTGATTGAAAACATTGGTTCCGCGTGGCGGCAGATAGGACCTCGAGTCGAGGGGGAGGATGGCGATGTCGCAAGCGCAGGTGGTTGAGTCGTACGAGCGGTTGCTGGCGCAGTCGCAACGCATGCACGAGTGCGCGTTGCAGGGGGACTGGGAGCAAATCCTGTTGTTGAAGTCCGAGGGGTTGATCGATGAAGAGACCCTGCGGCGCGAAGAGGCCGGGGTGCAGCTGGACGACGAACATCGTCGTCGCAAGTTCGAGTTGATCAGGCGAATACTCGAACTGGAAGTTGAGGTTCGCAAATGCCTGGCCGAGCGCCAAAGTCATCTGGGTGCACTGATAGTTGCCGGCCGCTTGAAGCGCGGACAAGGCAAGGCATATATGCCCAGTGCCACTGTTAGGCCACTACTTAGGGCAGTGGTTCGTCCGGAAGTTTAATACTGCGACAGGATGTCGCGACCAATAAGAAATGTATCTCCAACATTACCCGCCGACCAGCCGTGGCAACACTTTGTTGTCATCTTGATACCGGTTGGTGGGCCAGGGTTATAAATAGCAAATCGGTCCGTAATATCTAGGCGGACCTGCCAACTGATACGACAAGTGCAGGGGAGTAGCAAGTGTTGAACGCCGATAGAGGTCTGGAAGACATTCAGGATCTGAATTTTTCTTATTTGTTGCTGGTACAACGGCTGTTGCGCAAGGACCGTGCTACCGCCATGTTCCGTCTCAAGTTGACCGAGGGCATGGCGGACCTGCTGGTAAAGCTGACCAGCAAGCAGCTGACCCAGTTGGCGCGCATCAACCAGCTGGTGTGCCGCCCGGTGTTCGATGAAGCCGAGTGCCTGTCGCGGGTGTTGGGGAACTCCCGCGAGCTGGGCCTGGTGGAAATTCATTCGTCGTTGCTGATGGCGTCGGTGGACGCCGGGGGCGACACGGGGGGACGCGTGGGGCAGGCGCATGTCTGAGAAAAGTCTGGTCGAGGAGATGTTCCAGGTGCAGCTGGCGATCGAGCTGATCGAGCTGGGCGCGCGCCTGCAGGTGCTGGAGGTGGAAACCAGCCTGAGCCGTGGCCGGCTGATCCGCCTGTACAAGGAAGTGCGTGGCGTGTCGCCACCCAAGGGCATGCTGCCGTTCTCCACTGACTGGTTTGTGACCTGGCTGCCGAATATTCATTCGTCGCTGTTCTATGGCATTTATCTGCGGCTGACGCGCATTGGTTGTGATCGCATCGAGGCGTTCATCAAGGCCTACCGCCTGTACCTGGAGCAGGTGGGCGGCGACGATGAGTCCGAGGTGGTGCTGGGCCTGACCCGCGCCTGGACGCTGGTGCGCTTCTTTGAAAGCGACATGCTGGAGCTGGTCTGCTGCTCGTCCTGCAGCGGCAATTTCGTCGCCCACTCCCATGGCCCGGCGCAGCGCTATGTGTGCGGGATCTGCCAGCCGCCGTCGCGCGCGGGCAAAACTTTGAAGCGTCGTGAGAGCGAAGAGCTGGACGATTTGCGCCAGGCGTAGGAATTCGCGGTGCCTGTGACGCGGCCTGATGGCCGCTGCTACAAGGCTGCGTCATTGCCGCGAGGCCCCGGATTAAAGTTGCCCCCCGCCACGCCGATCTTCGCCAAGGCCACTCCCGGCGTTGAAAAAGGAACGGCCCGTGCTCATTGCGTTAGGACTCATCGGTATCCTGTTGTCGGTCTTCGGCGGCTACGCGCTGTCAGGCGGCAGCCTGGGGCCGCTGTACCAGCCCACCGAAATGCTCATGATCGGTGGCGCGGCCCTGGGGGCTTTCGTCGCTGCCAACAACGGCAAGGCAATCAAGGCCACCCTGGGCACCGTCGGCCGCCTCAAGCGCAGCACCCGCTACCACAAGGCCTTGTACCTGGACGTGCTGGCGCTGCTCTACCACCTGCTGGGCAAGGCCCGCCGCGAGGGCATGCTGGCGGTGGAGCGCGACATCGACGAACCCGGGCAGAGCCCGCTGTTCGCCGACTACCCGGCGCTGCTCGACGACCCGATGATCCTCACCTTCATCACCGACTACATGCGCCTGATCCTCAGCGGGCAGATGCAGGCCCACGAGCTGGACGAGCTGATGCTGCACGAGATCGAGGCCTTCGAGCACGAGGCGCACATCCCCGCCGATGCCCTGTACAAGGTCAGCGACGCGCTGCCGGCGTTCGGTATCGTTGCCGCGGTGATGGGCGTGGTGAAGGCGCTGAGCGCCGTCAACGTGGGCCCGGACCTGATGGGTGAAATGATTGCCCACGCCCTGGTAGGCACCTTCCTGGGCATCTACCTGGCCTATGGCGTGATCGCCCCGCTGGCCAGCCGCATCGACCGCCAGGTGGCCGAGGCGGTGAAGATGCTGCAATGCCTGCGCATGACGTTGCTGGCCAGCCAGCAGGGCCTGGCGCCGATGCTGGCGGTGGAGTTCGGCCGCAAGGCCCTGCACCACGGCGAGCGGCCGTCGGCCCTGGAACTGGAAAGCTACCTGCGCGGCACGCCGGTCGGCGCCATGGCCCTGGGATGAGCGAGCGTCCGATCATTGTGCGGCGGCGCAAGGGCGCCGGCCACGGCCACCACGGCGGCGCCTGGAAAATCGCCTTCGCCGACTTCATGACTGCGCTGATGGCGCTGTTCCTGGTGCTGTGGGTGCTGTCCAACGCCAGCAAGTCGCAGAAGAACGCAGTGGCCGACTATTTCAGCACGCCGCTGCTCAGCGCCATCAACCGCAGCCAGAACCCCATACCCGGTGGCACCCCGGCGCAGGCGTTCAAGGAGACTTCGCTCAACCCCATCGAGCTGCCGGCGCGGCCGTTGTCCGAGGAGGAGTTCAAACGCCTGGATGCCCTGCGCCAGCGCCTGCAGCGGGTGATCCGGCTGAACCCGGCGCTCAAGGACCTGAGCAAGCAGATCCTCATGGAGCTGACGCCCGAGGGGCTCAACCTGCAACTGATCGACAGCGAGCAGCGGCCCATGTTCGAGCTGGGCAGCGCGCGGGTGGCGCCGTACATGCGCACCCTGCTGCGCACCATCGCGCCGGTGCTCAACGAACTGCCCAACAGCGTGCAGATCAGCGGCCACACCGACAGCCACCCCTATGCTGGCGGTGAGGCCGGCTACAGCAACTGGGAGCTGTCGGCCGACCGCGCCAAGGCATCGCGGCTGGAACTGGTGAGCGGCGGCCTGGACTCCGCCAAGCTGCTGCGCATCTCCGGCATGGCCGACCGCATTCCCACGCGCAACGCCGAGCCGGCGGACGCGGCGAACCGGCGCATCGAGATCACCGTGCTGGATAGCCAGGTGGCGCAGAAGATCCTCACCCGCAACGAGTGAACACAAGCCCTTGTGGGAGCTGGCTTGCCAGCGAGCTTTTAGGGGCTCAAAAAGCTCGCTGGCAAGCCAGCTCCCACAGGTATTCAGCACAAATAAGCGTGGTTTGTGCTTCTGTTCCGGCGATGGGGCCGGCAGGCGGCTAAGCAAAATACCGCCCTTATCACCAGCCGATGAACCGCCATGGCGGAAGACACTAGCAACGAAGACAAAACCGAATCGGCGTCAGCGCGCAGAATCGAGAAAGCCCGCGAGCAGGGCCAGGTGGTGCGCTCCCGCGAGCTCAACACCTTCCTGGTGCTGCTGACTGGCGTCGCTGCGCTTTGGGGCGGTGGCGGCTGGTTCTACGGGCAGCTGTGCCAGGTGCTGGAGCACGGGCTGCTGTTCGAACGCGCCCAGGCCTTCGACAGCACGCGCATGGTCCAGGCCGCGCTGGGCCTGGCGCAGCTGGGGTTGCTGACGGTGATGCCGTTCCTGCTGGTGCTGATGCTGGCCGGTGTCGCTGCCTCGCTGCTACTGGGCGGGCTGGTGATCACCCTCAAGGCCTTGCAGCCGAATTTCTCGCGTATGAACCCTATCGCCGGCCTGGGCCGCATGTTTTCCCTGCGCGCCTTGGCAGACCTGGGCAAGGCCCTGGCCAAGGCGTTCCTGGTGGGTTGCGTGGCGGTGCTGTTCCTCAAGAGCCATGCGCTGCTGTTGCTCGACCTCACCGGCATGCCCGTGGAGCTGGCGCTGGCCACGGCCATGGGCCTGGTGGCCAAGGCCTGCGCGTTGGTCATTGGTTCGCTGGTGCTGGTGGTGGGCCTGGACGTGCCGTTCCAGTTCTACACCTACTACCAGAAGCTGCGCATGACCCGCGAAGAGGTGCGCCAGGAGCACAAGGACACCGACGGCGACCCGCACATCAAGGCGCGCATCCGCCGCCAGCAGCAGCTGATGGCGCGCTCGCGAATGATGAGCAAGGTGCCCAAGGCCGACGTCATCGTAACCAACCCCACCCACTACGCCGTGGCCCTGGCCTACCAGGACAAGATGTCGGCGCCGCGGGTGATCGCCAAGGGCGCCGACGAGGTGGCCGCGCGCATCCGCGAGCTGGGTGATGAGCACCGCATTCCCATGCTCGAGGCGCCGGCCCTGGCCCGTGCCCTGTATTTCCACGTGGATATCGACCGCGAGATTCCCGCCACCCTCTACACCGCCGTGGCCGAGGTGCTGGCCTGGGCCATGCGCCTCAAGCGCGTCAGTGAGGCCGGTGGCCGGGTGCCGCCCAAACCGAAAAACCTGCTGGTACCCGCCGGCATGGATCAGCCTGGCCCCCTGGGGGCTGCCGCCGAGGAAACACCGAACCAATGAACGCCATGACCAACCTGCTGGGTCCCGATTCCTGGCTGGCCAGGGCCGACCTGAAACTGCTGGCCGGCCCCGTGCTGATCGTCATGATCCTGTCGATGATGATCCTGCCGCTGCCGCCGTTCGTGCTCGACCTGCTGTTCACCTTCAACATCGCCCTGGCGATCATGGTGCTGCTGGTGAGCATGTTCACCGAGAAGCCCCTGGACTTCTCGGCGTTCCCGGCGGTGCTGCTGTTCACCACTTTGCTGCGCCTGTCGTTGAACGTGGCGTCCACCCGCGTGGTGCTGATGGAAGGCCACCAGGGCCCGGATGCGGCCGGCCGCGTGATCGAGGCGTTCGGCGAGTTCCTGGTGGGCGGCAATTTCGCCGTGGGCATGGCGCTGTTCCTGATTCTGGTGATCATCAACTTCATGGTCATCACCAAGGGCGCCGGGCGTATCGCCGAGGTGGGCGCGCGTTTCACCCTGGACTCCATGCCAGGCAAGCAGATGGCCATCGACGCCGACCTCAACGCCGGCCTGATCGGCGAGTCGGAAGCGCGCAAGCGCCGCCGCGAGGTGGCCCAGGAAGCCGACTTCTACGGTTCCATGGACGGTGCCAGCAAGTTCGTGCGCGGCGACGCCATGGCCGGCCTGGTGATCATGGGTGTCAACGTGGTGGGCGGCCTGATCATTGGCATGCTGCAGCACGGCATGGCCTTCGCCGATGCCGCGCACACCTACACCATGCTCACCATCGGCGACGGCCTGGTGGCGCAGATTCCGGGCCTGGTGATTTCCATCGCCGCCGGTGTCACCGTCTCGCGAGTCAATACCGAGGAGGACGTTGGCCAGCAGATGATCGGCCAGCTGTTCATTCGGCCCCAGGTGCTGATTCTCACCGCTGGGGTGATCGGGCTACTGGGCCTGGTGCCGGGCATGCCCAACCTGGTGTTCCTGCTGTTCACCGCGCTGCTCGGCGGCCTGGGCTGGTGGCTGCACAAGCGCGACCAGCAGCAGGCCGCCGCGCCGCAGGAGCAGGTGGTGCCCAAGGCCGCCGCGCAAAGCTCCGAGGCCAGCTGGGATGACGTCAGCCTGGTGGACACCCTGGCGCTCACCGTCGGCCACCGCCTGATCCCGCTGGTGGACAGCCGCCAGCAGGGCGAGATGCTGGTGCGCATCAAGAGCGTGCGCAAGAAGTTCGCCCAGGACGTGGGCTTCCTGCCGCCGGTGGTGCGCGTGCGCGACAAGGTCGACATGCTGCCCAACACCTACGTCATCAGCCTCAACGGCGTGGAGGTGGGGCGCGGCGAGCTGTTCCCGGGCAAGTGGCTGGCGATCAACCCCGGCCAGGTCACCGGCAAGCTGGAGGGCGAGGTGATCGTCGACCCGGCCTTCGGCCTGCCGGCCATCTGGATCGACTCGAGCATGCGCGAACACGGGCAGATCTTCGGCTACACCGTGGTCGACTCCAGCACCGTGGCCGCCACCCACCTCAACCACCTGCTGTACCTGCACGCCAAGGACATGCTGGGCCGTGGCGAGGTGCAGAAGCTGCTGGACAAGCTGGGCAAGGACAACAAGGCGCTGGTGGAGGAGGTGGTGCCCAAGCTGGTGTCCATGGGCACCTTGCAGCGCATCCTGCAGAACCTGCTGGAGGAGGAAGTCTCGATCCGCGACCTGCGCAGCATCCTCGACGCCCTGGCCGAGTTCGTCACCGCCCAGCCCGAAGCCGACGTGCAGGACATGACCGCCGTGGTGCGCGTGGCCCTGGGCCGCGCCATCACCCAGCAGTGGTTCCCCAACAAGACCGAGCTGCACGCCATTGGCCTGGGCTCGAACCTGGAGCAGGTGCTGCTGCAGGCCGTCACCAGCGGCGGCGCCCTGGAGCCGAGCCTGGCCGACAACCTCATGCAGCAGACCGAAATCGCCCTGGCGCGCCAGGAGGTCAGCAACCACCCGGCGGTGGTCGTGGTGCCGAGCAAGCTGCGGCCGCTGCTGTCGCGCTTCCTGCGCCGGCGCCTGCGGCAGTTGGTGGTGATGTCCCTGGCAGAGATTCCGGAAGGCCGGACCTTGCGTATAACCAGCCTGATTGGAGGGGGTAACTGATGGGCGTGCAACGATTCGTCGGTGCCAATAGCCGCGAAGCCATGCACCAGGTGCGCCTGGTGCTGGGGGAAGATGCGCTGATTCTGTCCAGCCGCAGCGTCGAGCAGGGCGTGGAGATCATGGCCGTGGCCGACGGCGAGCCGGCGCCGCTCAGCCCGCGCCGCGCGGCGGCGGCCTATGCCCGCCAAGCGCCGGAGCTTGCTGTACCTGCACCTGCCGTTCAGGCGCCCATGCCTGGCAATGACTTCACGGCCCTTGGCGAGCTGCTGCGCGGTGAAATGGAGCAGATGCGCCAACTGCTCAAGCACCAGCAACCGGCACCCGTCGACGAGCCGCGCCAGGCCCTGCTGCGCGACCTGCTGGCCAGCGGCTTCAGCCACTGCCTGAGCCAGGAACTGCTGGACGCCGCCCCCGTGGCACCGCCGCTCGACGGCCCCGGCCGGGCCACCTGGCTGGCCGAGCGCCTGGGCGCGCGGCTGTCGGTGCTGGCGGACGACACGGCGCTGCTGGAAGAGGGCGGGGTCATCGCCCTGGTCGGCCCCACTGGCGTGGGCAAGACCACCACCACCGCCAAGTTGGCCGCACGTTTCGTCATGCGCCACGGCGCCGGCGGCCTGGCGTTGGTGACCACCGACAGCTTCCGTATCGGCGCCCATGAACAACTGCGCATCTACGCCGAGCTGCTGGGCGGCGAAGTGCACGCGCTGGGCGCCGACGACGACATCGAGCAGCTGCTGGCCAGCCTCGCCGACAAGCGCCTGGTGATCATCGACACCGTTGGCATGAGCCAGCGCGACCAGCGCCTGCTGGCGCAGATCAAGCGCCTGGCCAACGGCGACAGCCTGGTGCGGCTGATGCTGGTGCTCAACGCCGCCAGCCACGGCGACACCCTCGACGAGGTGGTGGACACCTACCGCCGCGCGGCCGTGAGTGCGGGCACCCGCCTGCGTGACTGCATCATCAGCAAGTGCGACGAGGCCCCGCGCCTGGGGCCGGTGCTGGACGTGCTGATCCGCCACGACCTGCGCCTGAACTACTCCGCCAGCGGCCAACAGGTGCCCGAGGACCTGCAACTGGCCGACCCGGCGCAGTTGCTGGGGCAGGCCCTGACCCGCGAACGGCCCTCCCTGTACAGCGCGCAGCCGGGCGCCGCGGCGGGCAAGGGGCAGCAGCTCGACACCCTGGCCCGCAACCTGCTCGGCCATGGCCGCTTGCTGGGCACCCTGCGCGCCAGCCTGCACCAGCAGGTCGAGGATTTCGGCCTGCTGGAAAGCGCCTGGCAGATGGCCGAACTGGCGCCCGCGGACCAGGGCCAGGCCTTGGCCCGGCTGCTGGCCGCAGCCCCGCTTGCCGTCGGCTCGGCGCGCCAGGCGCTGTGGGGGGCGGAGCGACCGGTGGTGGGCGCCACCTGGCGCATGCCGGTGCTGAGTTTCGCCGCCGATGGCGCCTTGGGCATCCGTCCGTGGCTGGCCCACCAGTTGCCCATCGGTGCGCGCCAGCGGCTGGACTGGAGCGCGGCGACGTTGCAGGCCAGTAGCCATGTGTGGGCCGGCTGCCCGGGGCGCGACCTGGCACAGCGCCTGCAGCAGTCGGGGCAGGCCTGGCTGGCGGGCGCCCAGCGTGGCCAGCGGGTGGTGCAGGGCGGCCAGGCCTGCAACCTCGCGCAGCTTGCCGAGCGCGCCCAGGCCCACGGTTTCCAGGCCCTGCGCCAGCGCGGCCGCTGGGTGAAGTTCGAACTCAGCCACCTGCCGGTGACCCTGGCGGCCCTGCCCGGACAGCCCGTGCGCGCCTGGTTCGGCACCCTGCGCCACTGCGACAGCGAACAGGTGCTGGGCCAGCGTTATTGGCTGGCGGACGGCAATGCTGATGTCGCGCAGCAGGCAGCCAGCATCGGCCGGTTGCAGATGTGCGAGTCCTTGCCATCGCTGACCCTGCGCGCCTGGAACATCCTCGGCGAGCGCCAGGGGCCCTTGCACGCGGAGCTGCGCCTGTTCCTGGCCGCGGCGCTGGCGGCCTGCGCCTGCCGCCTGGACCAGGAGGACGCGCCCTGGGCGCCGGTGGTGCGCCAGCAACTGCTGGAACTGTATGGCAAGCGCCGGGTGTGCAGCCCGCTGTTGCTGCTGGAAAGCCTGCTGCACATGCTCACCAGCCGCGCCGCCCTGGCCGGCCTGCTTCATGAGTGACCAGGCCCAGGGCCTGCGCCGCTGGGCCGAGCTGCGGGCGCGGCAGAGCCAGCGCCCTGTGCCGACGCTGGTGGTCGTGGGGCCGCCGTCCGTGGCGGTTGCGGCCATGGCCGCGCTGCGCCGCTGGGCCGGCCTGGGCCACCCATGGGTGGGTGACCCGGCGCGCTGGCAGGTGCTGACGGTGAGCGCTGGCGCTGGCAACGTCGCCGAGCTGGCGCGGCAGCACCCGCGCTGGGCCCTGTGGCTGGGGGCCGGCCCGGACGATTACCGCCGCGCCTGCCTGGAGCTGCGCCAGCTGGTCGCCGCCGGTGGCCCGCGGCGCCTGCTGATGCTGCATGGCGGTGTGGCTGCACGGGCGACCGTGCTGGAAAACCTGCGCGGCGCGGCCTTGCGGATGCTCGGCGTGCAGCTGCTGATGGTGGCCGAAACCCCCGTCTCGCCGGCCCTGACCGCCACCCCTGGATAAAGTTCAATCGACCGAAAAGCCACCAAACGCCACGGCTATTCCGCCCTTACCCACGCAGGGTAAGCAGTAATAATGCCCGCGCCCATGACCCGCCAGCCACGCCGTGACCCCACGTGGGGCAGGGCATGCCCTCAGTTTCCTCATCACACCAGGCCTGCAGGATGTACACAGCTCAGGGAAAAATAAAATCAAGCGAGTTGCTGGAACAGTACCTGCCACTGGTACGGCGGCACGCGCTTGAGTTGAAAACCAGGGTGCCAGCCAACGTCGAGCTGGATGACCTGGTGCAGGCCGGCAGCATCGGCCTGCTGGACGCCCTGGCCCGCTATGACACCACCCAGGGCGCCACCTTCGGCACCTTCGCTTCCCAACGCATCCGCGGCGCCATGATCGACGAGCTGCGCAGCCGCGACTGGGCGCCACGCAGCGTGCGCCGCAACGCGCGCGCCATGAAGGGCATCATCCGGCGCCTGGAGCAGGCCCTGGGCCGCCCGCCCGAAGAGCGTGAAATCGCCCAGGCCATGGAGCTGTCGCTGGAGCAGTACCGGCAGTTGCTGCTGGACATCAACGGCTGCCAGCTGATGCCCATCGAAGACATGGGCGAGGAAGAAGCCAATGGCATCAGCAGCGGCTACGGCGCCTCGCCGTTCGTGGAACTGGTGCAGGAACGCAACCGCGACCGGTTCATCAAGGCCCTGGATGCGCTGCCCGAGCGTGAGCGCATGCTGTTGGCGCTGTACTACCAGGAAAAGCTCAACTTCAAGGAAATCGGCGCCGTGCTCGGCGTCAGCGAGTCGCGGGTGTGCCAGCTGCACAGCCTGGCGGTGTCGCGCCTGCGCGACGCCCTGGCCGATTAGAATCTCTGACATCCTGTGGGAGCTGGCTTGCCAGCGAGCTTTTCAGGGCCTCAAAAGCTCGCTGGCAAGCCAGCTCCCACAGGGTTACGCTGCCGGCGCGGGGCGGGCCAGGCAGTGCTTTAGCGCTGAACTGGAAATACCCGCCGTGCGCGGCAGGTACACCACTTCGCACAGCGACCTGAGCGTGTCGAAGTGCCCCTTCCAGTCATCCCCCATGCCGAACACCGACACGCCCAGGCGGCGAATGTCGTCAGCCTTCTGTGCCCAGCAGGTTTCCGCCAGGGTCATGTCCACGCACTTGAGCGAGCGCACGATGTCCAGGCGGTCGGCGAAGGGAATCACCGTCTGCTTGCCCTTGAGCAGGTTGAACTCGTCGGTGGACACCCCGACGATCAGCGTGTCGCCCAGCGCGCGCAGGTTGCGCAGCAGGTTCAGGTGGCCGACGTGGAACAGGTCGAAGGTGCCGTAGGTGATGACGATGCGGCTCATGCTGGCAGCACCGCATCCAGGGCCGCGCGCGCCTGCAGCAGCAGGCTGTCGTCGGGGCGGTGCACCAGCGCGTGGCCGGCCAGGGCGCGGGCCTTGTGCAGGTGGCCGCTTTCGATGTGCGAGTAGATACGCGACACGGCGTAGCACTCGGTCAGCAGGGCAAAACCACAGAGGTTGCGGGCGGCAATCACCGTGTCGAACTGCGCATCGGGGGTGCGCCAGTCGCCGTACACGGCGGTCAGCCAGGTGTCGGCGTCGCGCAGTTGCCACAGCGGCCTGCCGTCGGGCGCCTGGCCCTTGTCCAGGTGCAGGGTGGGGTAGCGGGTCTGGCGGTGCCATTCGCGCGGGCCGTCCTTTACCCAGAAGCCGGTGCAGGTGTTGCCGTCGCCGTCGACCACGAAGCCCGACAGGTCCAGGGACACCTTGTGCAGCGGATGGTAGAACGCCTTGGGGTTGGTCAGCCGGTGCGAGCCCACCGGCTCCACCCAGCCGCGGCGGAGCAGGCAGTGGGTGGCGCGCTCCATTTCGCAGTGGGGCAGGCCGAAGTCGATGTCTTTGTCGAACGGCAGCAAGCCGCCCTCGCGGGTCAGGCCCAGCAGGGTGCCGTAGGCGGCGAAGGCATGCACGCCGGCCTGGCACAGCGCCGCCAGGGTGTCCCACAGCAGTTGCTCCACCTGGGGCTTGTTGAAGTCGCTGCGCGGCGCCTTGGGCGTCTGCGTGATCGGCTGTTGCAGGCGCAGGGCCAGGGCCTGGCGGTAGTGCTCCAGGGCTTCGGGCAGGCGCACCTGGTGGTGGCGGATCACGCCCATCACCAGCTGCGCCGATGTGCTCTGGGGGGCCAGTTGCAGGGCCCGGGCCACCAGGGTTTCGGCGCGTTCGCTGTCTTCCTGCTGGTTGTGGATCTCGCCCAGCTTGACCAGCACCTGCACCTGGTTGGGGTCCAGTTCCAGGGCGCGCTCGAGCAGCGGTTTCGCTTCGGCGGTGTGTTTGTGCTTGCTCAGCAGCAGGCCCAGGTCCGCGTGCAGGCGGGCGTTGCGCGGCGCCAGGGGCAGGGCCTGGCGGAAGCTGGCGATGGCTTCGTCAGTGCGCTGCTGCTTGAGCAGGGCGCGGCCGCTGTTGATGTAGGCGTTGGCCGCTGCTTCGGACTTGTTGTGCAAGGGGATGCGGGCGGTGCGAGACATGATGGACCCCGGTTGAGTGGCTGGACGAGCAGGCCGTTACCACGGCGCTGGGCTGTACTCGGCGGTGAGGGTGAAGGTGGTGGCCTCGAGGCTGGCCGCCGGCACGTAGTGGCGGGCACTCAGGTAGCGCGCGGCCTGGCCCTGGTCGATGTCGGCGAGCAGGCGGTAGGCCAGGTCGTGCAGCCCGTAGGCAGTATCGAGGGCAAAGGCCAGCTTCAGCCGCCGCTGCGCTGGCAGCTGCGCCAGGCGCGCAGGCGTCGGGATGAACAGCGCCTGCAGCGTGTGCAACTGGGTGGCGCGTGGCTCGGCCAACTGCAGGTCGGCGGGGAACTGGCTCAGGTGGCTGGGTGCATGGAAGCGGTAGAACTGCAGGCCATGCTCGGCCAGGCGCTGGCACAGCGGGCCAAACTCGAAATCGCCCGCGTGGGGGGTTAGCATCGACAGGCTGACCTGGGCCAGCAGCACCTGCTGCAACGTGGCGGCGCCATGTTCGAGGATAGCCAGGGTGTCGTGGCGGTCGTCCAGCACCAGCCAGTCCAGGGCCTTGAGCCCTTGCAGCTGGTCGAGGCGGGCGCTGCGGATAGGCAGGCGCGCCAGCACCTGGGCACCGCGCTGCAACGGCGCGGGCACCGGCACCAGCGGCTGCGGCGCGCGGCTGCTGCTTTGGCGCGGGTCCAGGCAGGCGTGCAGGGTCAGCGGGCGGCCATCGCCCAGGGCCACGCCGTTGATCATCTGCACTTCGGGGTGGTCGGCCAGCGGCGAGCCGTGCAGCAGGCTGGCGGGGTCGAAAATGATGACGCTCAGGGCGTCCAGGGCCATCAACTCGGCGAAGTCGGGGCGGCTGGCAAGGCCGGCGCCGTGGTCGAGGGTGACCAGGCGGCCCTGGAAATTCCAGTTGAAGGTGATCGCCGTCATGGTCCGGTGGTCCTGAAGGAATTCTGTGGGAAAGCCAAGGGTAGGGCGCGCGGCCCTGGGGTGAAGCGGCAAGAACAGGCCCGCCACGGGGCCTGTTCCGCTTATGGCGCTTATTGCAGCAGCGACAGCATTTGTTGCGGAGTGGAGTTGGCTTGCGCCAGTACCGAGGTACCTGCCTGTTGCAGGATCTGGGCGCTGGTCATGGCCGAAACTTCAGTGGCGTAGTCGACGTCTTCGATACCCGAACGTGCCGAGGTCAGGTTGGTCTCGGTGGTGGAGATGTTGGAGATCGCCGAGTCGAACCGGTTCTGCACCGCACCCAGGTCCGAACGCATGGAGTCCACGGTGTTCAGCGCCGAGTCCAGGGTGGTCAGGGTGTTGGTGGACTTCTTGGTCACTTCGTTGTCAGTGTCGATGCTCACCGAGACCGTGGCGGTGGAGCCGCTGCCGTCGACGGTCACGTCGGCGGCGTAGTAAGTGGCAGTCGAACCGCTGCCTACTTGCAGGAAGTAGTCGCCGTCGTCGTCCTGCACCAGGGTGCCGCCGGTGGAACCGCTGCCGCCGTAGGTGATGGCCTTGCCCGACTTGTCGGTGATGGTGGTGTTGGTGCTGGACAGCGTCATCGAGGCGCCGCCTTCGTCTTCCACCGAAGCGCTGCTCAGCGAGCCGTCGTAGCCGTTGACGTTGAAGCCGCTCAGGCCCAGGGTGGAGCTGTTGATTTCGCTCAGCTTGATGTCGATGGTCTCGCCATCGTTGGCGCCTACCTGGATGGTGATGGTCTGGTCGGAGTCCAGCACGCTCACGCCGTTGAACGCGGTCTGCGAGGAGATACGGTCGATCTCGTCCAGGCGCTGGGTGATTTCATCCTGGATCGACTGCAGGTCGGACTGCGAGTTGGTGCCGTTGGCAGCCTGTACCGACAGCTCACGAATACGCTGCAAGTTGTCGTTCACCTCGTCCAGCGCGCCTTCAGTGGTCTGCGCCAGGGAGATGCCGTCGCTGGCGTTGCTGCTGGCCTGGTCCAGGCCGGTGATCTGCGAGCTCATGCGGTTGGCAATGGCTTCACCGGCGGCGTCGTCGGAGGCGCTGTTGATTTTCAGGCCCGAGGACAGGCGTTCGATGGAAGTGCTCAGGGAGCTTTCCGACGAACTCAGGTTCTTCTGGGCGATCATCGACGTGATGTTGGTATTAATGACGGACATGCTGCACTTCCTTCTGTGTAGGGGCCTGGAACCCAGGGTTTCAGCGGCTTTGGCCTAACCCTTGGGTTTTAACCGCGAAGATCGGCACCACCCCTTCCACCTTTAGAAATGCCCGAAAATTTTTTCCCCGGCGGCGTTCGTCGCTGGATTTCGACGGGAAAAAGGGCTGTGTTAGCGGCATTGAATCCACCACGCGCGCGCTATAAAACCGGCCGTTGCTGTTCATTTACCGGAGCCCGTGATGAATCCCTCGACCCTGATCGGCCTGTTGTCAGGCCTGGGCCTGCTGGCCTTGCTGTTGCTGTTTTCGGCGCAACACCCGCTGATGTTCCTTGACCTGCCGAGCCTGGGCATCGTGCTGATCGGCACCTTTGCTGCCACCTGCCTGAGCTACCCGCTGAGCGAGGTGCGCCGGGTGCTGGGGCTGTTCGCCACGGTGATCCGCAAGGAGCCGGTGCATGCCCATGACGACATCGAGCAGCTGGTGAGCATGGCGCGGCTGTGGGTGGACGACGACCTGCGGGCGGTGGAGAAGGTGCTGGCAAACACCCGCAACCCCTTCCTGCGCTCGGGCGTGCAGTTGGTCATCGACAAGACCCCGGAAGCCGAGATCATCGAGCTGCTGCAATGGCGCATCGTGCGCATGCGCGCCAAGGAACGCGCCGAGGCGCAGCTGTTCCGGGTGATGGCCAGCTATGCGCCGGCGTTCGGCATGCTCGGCACCCTGGTGGGGCTGGTGAACCTGATGTTCGTGCTGGGCGACGGCGACATGGTCACCATCGGCCACCAGATGTCGGTAGGCCTGATGACCACCCTGTATGGCGTGCTGCTGGCCAACCTGGTGCTCAAGCCAGTGGCGGTGAAGCTGGAGCGGCGCACCGAGCAGCGCGTGCTGCTGATGAACATGGTGATCCAGGGCGTGGCGATGATGTGCAACAAGCGCAGCCCCGGCCTGATCCGCGAGACCCTGGGCACCTTCGTCAGCCACCACCCCGACGAGATCCGCGAACAGCTGCGCATCACCCCGCGCCTGGGCGAGAGCGCCCGCCCATGAGCCGGCCACTGGAGGCCCTGGGGCGCACGGGCGGCGAGGGCGACGACGACAGCTGGATGATGACCTACCTGGACATGATGACCCTGCTGCTGGTGGTGACCATGGCGATGTTGGCGATTACCACGCGCCTGCACGGCAACCCGCCGCCAACCGTGGCGCCGCTGCCGTTCATGGGCCAGGGCCTGCTGCCCCACGGCCTGGCGCTGCTGGGGCGGCCGCAGGTGGTGAAGCCGGTGCTGGCCACGGTGCCAAAGGCCGAGCCTGCGCCCGCGCCGCCTGCACCACCGCCGTTGCCGACCACCGAGGACCTGGCAAAAAACCTGGGCATCGACGCCCTGGGCAAGGACATCCAGGTGGATATTTCGCAGAAGACGGTGAGCTTTCGCCTGAGCAGCGAGCTGCTGTTCGAGTCCGGCCAGGCTGACCTGAGCCGCGCGGGCATCGGTGCCTTGCAGCAGTTGCTGCCGGTGCTGGGCAAGAACAGCCAGCCGATCCTGGTGGAAGGCCACACCGACGCCGAGAAGATCCAGAACCCGCGTTTCCCGTCCAATTGGGAGCTGTCCAGCGCCCGCGCTGCCAGCGTGGTGCGCTACCTGCAGGGCAACGGCGTCGATGGCCAGCGCCTGCGCGCGGTGGGCTTTGGCGATACCCATCCGTTGGCGGATAACGCCACGGTGGCCGGGCGGGCTGAAAACCGCCGGGTAGAAGTGGTGCTGGAAGCCGTGCCCAGCCCGCCACCGTCAGTGGCCGTGGCTGCGGCCCACATGTGAGTGTTCGGCCTCGGGCGCTGTCACCGCGCCGTTGACCTCCAGGCGCTGGAGAATGCCGCACTGGTCGTTCTCGCCCACGGTGCCGCAGCGCTGGCGCAGTTCCAGCAGCTGGGCTTGCAGGGCCTGCAAGCCGTCGATGCGCGCACGCACGTGGTGGATGTGCTCGTCGATCAGGGTGTTGACGCTTGCGCACTGGTCCTGGGGGCTGTCGCGCAGGGTCAGCAGGCTGCGGATTTCGTCCAGGGTCATGTCCAGGGTGCGGCAGTTGCGGATGAACGTCAGCCGCTCGACGTGGGCCTGGGTGTAGAGCCGGTAGTTGCCGTCGCTGCGGGCGGGCGGCGGCAGCAATTGCTCGCGCTCGTAGTAGCGGATGGTCTCGACCTGGCAGTCGGTGGCCTTGGCCAGTTCGCCGATTTTCATGGCTGCGCCCTCCAAAGGTGCTTGACCCTATAGTGGCTACAGGGTGTTCACTTGGCAACAGGCACTTTACCGGACCTGACCAATGAGCCAGCAGCCAACCCATAGCCACAAGCATGACCACGGCCACGCCCATGAGCACGCCGCCATTCGCGGCCACGCCCACGGCGGCAGCTGCTGCGCCAGCGACCAGCCGGCGCCGGCCGCTACCGTGCGCCTGAGCGCCACGGCCAGTGCCGACGCGCGCCTGAGCCGCTTCCGCATCGAGCAGATGGACTGCCCCACCGAGCAGACCCTGATCCAGAACCGCCTGGGCAAGCTGGCCGGCGTCGAGGCGCTGGAGTTCAACCTGATCAACCGGGTGCTGGGCGTTCGCCACTCGTTAGCCGGCGATGAGGTGATTATCGAGGCCATTGCGGGCCTGGGCATGAGCGCCGAGCCCCTGGATGCCCAAGGCCAGGCCAGCCCTGAAGCGCCGGCACCGGTGCGCAAGCCCTGGTGGCCGCTGGCGCTGTCGGGCGTTGCCGCGGTGGCCTCGGAAATCGCCCATTTCAGCGGCCTGGCGCCCAGCTGGTTGATCGCCGGGCTGGCGTTGCTGGCGATTGCCAGTGGCGGCCTGACCACCTACAAGAAGGGCTGGATTGCCCTGAAGCACCGCAACCTGAACATCAACGCGCTGATGAGCATCGCCGTCACCGGCGCAGTGCTGATCGGCCAGTGGCCGGAAGCGGCCATGGTGATGTTCCTGTTCACCGTGGCCGAGCTGATCGAGGCGCGCTCCCTCAGCCGCGCGCGCAACGCCATCGGCGGCTTGCTGCAACTGACCCCCGAACAAGCGACCGTGCGCCAGGCCGACGGCCAGTGGCTGGAACTGGACGCCCGCAAGATTGCCCTGGACGCTGTCGTGCGGGTGCGCCCTGGCGAGCGCATTGCCCTCGATGGCGAAGTAGTCAGCGGGCAATCCAGCGTCGATCAGGCGGCCATCACCGGCGAAAGCCTGCCGGTGGAGAAGGCGGTGGGCGACAAGCTGTTCGCCGGCACCATCAACCAGGCCGGCGCCCTGGAATACCGGGTGACCGCGCTGGCCAGCAACTCCACCCTGGCGCGCATCATTCATGCCGTGGAACAGGCCCAGGGTGCCCGCGCCCCAACCCAGCGCTTTGTGGATAACTTCTCCCGGGTGTACACCCCGGCGGTGTTCGCCCTGGCCCTGGCCGTGGCGGTGCTGCCGCCGCTGTTCATGGCCGGCGCCTGGTTCGACTGGATCTACCGCGCGCTGGTGCTGCTGGTGGTCGCCTGCCCGTGCGCGCTGGTGATCTCCACCCCGGTGACCATCGTCAGCGGCCTGGCCGCGGCGGCGCGCAAGGGCATCCTGATCAAGGGCGGGGTGTACCTGGAAGGTGGCCACAAGCTGGACTTCCTGGCGCTGGACAAGACCGGCACGCTGACCCATGGCAAACCGGTGCAGACCGACTTCGTGCCGCTGGACCCTGCCTATGCCGCCACTGCCGAGCAGATCGCCGCCAGCCTGGCCGCGCGTTCCGACCACCCGGTGTCCCAGGCCATTGCCCGCCCGGCGCTGGAAGCCGGCGAGGCGCTGCTGGAGGTGACGGACTTCCAGGCCCTGGCCGGGCGTGGCGTGAGCGGTAGCGTCAACGGCCAGCTGTACCACCTGGGCAACCACCGCCTGGTGGAAGAGCTGGGCCTGTGCTCGCCGCAACTGGAGGCCCAGCTGGACGTGCTGGAGCGCCAGGGCAAGAGCGTGGTGCTGTTGCTGGACGCCAGCGGCCCGCTGGCCTTCTTCGCCGTGGCCGACACCCTCAAGGACAGCAGCCGCGAGGCCATCGCCCAGCTGCACGCCCTGGGCATCAAGACCCTGATGCTGACCGGCGACAACCCCCACACTGCCAGCGCCATCGCCGCCCAGGTTGGTATCGACCAGGCCCGTGGCAACCTGCTGCCTGCCGACAAGCTGCAGGCCATCGAAGAGCTGTATGCCCAGGGCCACCGGGTGGGCATGGTCGGCGACGGTATCAACGACGCGCCGGCCCTGGCCCGCGCCGAGCTGGGCTTCGCCATGGCAGCGGCGGGCACCGACACTGCCATCGAGACCGCCGACGTGGCGCTGATGGACGACGACTTGCGAAAAATCCCGACGTTCGTCAGGCTCTCGCGCCAGACCCGGTCGATACTGATGCAGAACATCGTGTTGGCGCTGGTGATCAAGGCCGTGTTCCTGGCAATGACCTTTGCCGGGGTGGCAACGATGTGGATGGCGGTGTTCGCCGATATGGGCGTCAGCCTGTTGGTGGTCTTCAACGGGTTGAGGCTGCTGCGCAAGTAATGAGGTGGTGATGCTGAGTGCCGAGCTGAAGGCGTTTTACATGGTGGCCCGGCTGGGCAGCATCACCCTGGCGGCGAAAAAACTGGGCCTCAGCCAGCCCACCGTGACCACGCAGATCCGCCACCTGGAAAGCCAGTACGCGGTGGAGCTGTTTTACCGCGGCGGCCGTCGCCTGACCCTGAGCGACGACGGCGCGCGCCTGCTGCCCATGGTCAAGGCGCTGCTGCAGCAGGAAGCCGACATCGAGTTCTTCCTGCGCAACAGCGGCCAGGGCGAGGGCGCCCTGCGCATCGCTGCCACGGCGCCTTACTACATCCTCGACCTGGTGAAGATCTTCCGCGAGCGCCTGCCCCAGGTGGAGGTGTCGATGGAGATCGGCAACTCCCAGCAGGTGCTGGAAATGCTCGAGGACTACCGCGTGGACCTGGCCGCGTCCTCGCAGCTGGTGGACGACGCCCGGCTGATCCGCCGGGTGCTGGGCACCGACCCGCTGGTGCTGGCGGTGCACCGGCATCACCCCTTGGCGGTGCACAACCAGGTGCCGCTCAGCGCCCTGGCCGGGCAGTGCCTGCTGATGCGCGAGCGCGGCTCCACCACCCGCAGCCTCACCGAGCAGTGGATGAAAGATGAGCAGGTGGCCATTGGCACGGTGCTGGAGATCGGCAGCCGCGAGTCGATCCGCGAGGCGGTGCTGCGCAACATCGGCGTCAGCCTGATCGCCCGCCACGAGGTGCCGCACAACCCCGAGCTGAAGGTGCTGACCATCGACAACGCGCCGGTGATGCACGAATACCTGTACTGCCTGAAAGAACGCCGCCAGGCGCGGCTGCCGGCTGCGTTCCTGGGCCTGGCCCAGGAAGTCTCGTCCCTCTGATGAATCTGTAGCAGTGGTCGCTTTTGTGGGAGCTGGCTTGCCAGCGAGTTGTTAAACGCCCAAAAGCTCGCTGGCAAGCCAGCTCCCACAAAAGACGGGGTTTTGCGGGATCCGTTGTTACAACCCAAATCCGCCAATACCACTATCGGCAGCTTTTGCCCTACTGCCACAGGACGTTCGCATTCGCTGCCTAGGATGGCCCCCATCTGCTAGATGAGGTCCCGTCCATGAACCATTCCCCTGCTAACGGCGCGCACATGTCCGTGCGTGGTATCCACAAGCGCTTTGGCGCCTTCACCGCGCTCAACGACGTCTCGCTGGACGTTGCCGCCGGTGAGCTGGTGTGCCTGCTGGGCCCGTCGGGCTGCGGCAAGACCACGCTGCTGCGCTGCATTGCCGGCCTGGAGCGCCAGGACCGGGGCCAGCTGTACATCGGCGACCGCGACATCTCCCAGCTGCCGCCCCAGGGCCGCGACTACGGCATTCTGTTCCAGTCCTACGCGCTGTTCCCCAACCTCAACGTCGAGGCCAACATTGCCTACGGCTTGTCGGGCCAGAGCCGTGACCAGGTGCGCAAGCGTGTCGGCGACATGCTGGAGCTGGTGGGCTTGTTGGGCAGCGAGAAGAAATTCCCCGGCCAGCTGTCCGGCGGCCAGCAGCAGCGCGTGGCCTTGGCCCGCGCCCTGGCGCCGTCGCCGTCGCTGTTGCTGCTGGACGAACCCATGTCGGCCCTCGACGCCCGGGTGCGCGAGCACCTGTGCACCGAGCTGCGCCAGCTGCAACGCCAGCTGGGTATCACCACGCTGATGGTTACCCACAACCAGGACGAGGCCATGCTGATGGCCGACCGCATCGCCGTGATGAACAACGGCCAGGTCGAGCAGTACGCCACCGCCCAGGAGATCTACGACAAGCCGGCCACGCCGTTCGTCGCCGAGTTCGTCGGCCAGGGCAACTGGCTGCCGTTCCAGCGTAGCAGCGACAGCCATGCACAGGTGGGCGGGATGAACATGCGCCTGGCCCCCGATGCCAGCCGCGCCAACAGCGGCCGGCTGTTCTGCCGCCCGGAGGCCATCAGCGTCAACCCGCCGGTGCACGAGGAAAACCTGTTCCAGGCGCGGGTGCGCGAGATCACCTTCCTGGGCAACCGCTGCCGCATGAGCTTCGAGTTCAACCAGTTCCCCGGCCACGCGCTGCTGGCCGAAGTGGCCCCCGAATCCATGCCGCGCCTGGGCAGCCCGGACATCTGGGTAGCCCTGCCGCCGCGCAGCCTCCAGGTGTTCGCCTGAGATGGCCGCGCAGATGAGCCTGCCGGTGATGGACGCGAAAGCGCCGGCCCAGTCTTCGTCGGCTGCCCTGGGTGACCGTCTGTTCGTGGTCGGCGGCAAACTGCTGTTGCTGGCGTTCCTCTGTGTGGCAGTGCTGATGCCGCTGCTGGCGATCTTCTGGCGCGGCTTCACCCCGGTGGCCGGCGGCGGCTGGGCGGCGGCACAAGACCTGGTGGCCAGCGACAATTTCCATTGGCTGCTGGGCAATAGCCTCAAGGTGTCGTTCAGCGTGGCCGCCATCGTCGTGCCGCTGGCCTACCTGTTCGCCTACGCCCTGCAACGCACGTTGATCCCCGGCAAGGCGGTGTGGCGTGGCATATCCCTGCTGCCGCTGCTGGCGCCGTCGATGCTGCCGGGCATTGCCCTGGTCTACCTGTTCGGCAACCAGGGCCTGCTGCGCGGGCTGGTGGCTGACAATATCTACGGTTTCTGGGGCATCGTCCTGGGCGAGGTGATCTACACCTTCCCGCATGCGCTGATGATTCTGCTGTCGGCCCTGTCGTTGGCCGATGCGCGGCTGTTCGACGCCGCCTCGAGCATGGGTGCCAGCCCCTGGCGCGCCTACCGCAGCATCACCTGGCCGGCCACGCGCCAGGCGGTGTTCGCGGCGTTCTGCCTGGTGTTCACCCTGACCATCACCGATTTCGGCGTGCCCGTAGTGGTGGGCGGCGACTATCAGGTGTTGGCGCTGGAAGCCTACAAGGCGGTGGTGGGCCAGCAGCAATTTGGCCGCGGCGCCTTGATCGGCATGATCCTGCTGCTGCCGGCGCTGTTCAGCTTCGGCGTCGACGCCTGGCTGCGCCGCCGTCACGGCGAGGCCATGAACGGCCGCGCCCAGGTGTTCCGCCCAGCGCCTTCGCGGCTGCGCGATGGCTGCTACCTGGTAGTGGTGCTGCTGGTGTGTGCGGCGCTGCTGCTGGTGGTGGGTATGGCGGTGTACTCGTCGCTGGTGAAGTTCTGGCCCTACAACCTGTCGCTGTCGCTGGTGCATTACCAGTTCAACACCACCGCCGGCGGCGGCTGGCTGGCCTACAGCAACAGCGTGAAGATGGCCGTGGGCACGGCGCTGATCGGCAGCGCGGTGATTTTCACCGGCGCCTACCTGATGGAAAAAACCCAGGGCCTGCGCCGCCTGAACCTGCTGCTGCGCATGCTCAGCTTCGTGCCCATGGCCGTGCCCGGCCTGGTGCTGGGCCTGGGCTACGTATTCTTCTTCAACCTGGGCGGCAACCCGCTGCATGTGTTCTACGGCACCATGACCTTGCTGGTCGTGTGCACCGTGGCCCACTACATGACCACCGCGCAAATGACCGCCACTACGGCCCTGCGCCAGCTGGACGGCGAGTTCGAAGCCGCGGCGCTGTCGCTCAAGGCGCCGCTGTACCGGCATTACCTGCGGGTGACCGTGCCCATCTGCCTGCCGGCGCTGCTGGACATCATCCGCTACCTGTTCGTCTCGGCCATGACCACGGTGTCGGCGGCCATCTTCCTCTACAGCCCCGACACCATCCTGGCGGCGGTGGCGGTGCTGAACATGGACGACGCCGGCAACGTTGGCGGCGCCGCGGCCATGTCCACCTTGATTCTGCTGACCTCGGCCGCCGTGTCGCTGCTGCTGGCCTGGGCCTCGCGCGGCTTGCTGCGCCGGTCCCAGGCCTGGCGCCAGGGCCTTTGATTGCACACCCACTGACCTCCAACTGACTCAGGAACCGCACCATGTTCAAGCCACTTGCTCTTGTCGCTGCCGTTGTTGCCGCTTTCAGCCTGCAGGCCAGCGCAGCCACTACCCAACTGACCGTCTACACGGCCCTGGAGCCGGAGCAGCTGACCACCTACAAGGACGCGTTCGAGAAAGCCAACCCCGACATCGAGATCAAGTGGGTGCGTGACTCCACCGGTATCGTCACCGCCAAGCTGCTGGCCGAGAAAGACCGCCCGCAGGCCGACGCGGTGTGGGGCCTGGCGGCCTCCAGCCTGGCCATCCTCGACCAGCAGGGCATGCTCGAAGCCTACTCGCCGAAAGACCTGGGCAAGATCGGCGCGAACTACCGTGACGCCGCCAACCCACCCAAGTGGGTAGGCATGGACGTGTGGGCCGCCACCATCTGCTTCAACACCGTGGAAGCCGAGAAGCAGGGCCTGACCAAGCCGGTGAGCTGGCAGGACCTGACCAAGCCCGAGTACAAGGGCAAGATCGTGATGCCGAACCCGGCCTCGTCGGGCACCGGCTTCCTGGACGTCAGCGCCTGGCTGCAGACCTACGGCGAGAAGCAGGGCTGGAAGTACATGGACGACCTGCACCAGAACATCGGCCAGTACGTGCACTCCGGCTCCAAGCCCTGCAAGCTGGCGGCCTCGGGCGAGTTCCCGATCGGCATCTCGTTCGAATACCCGGCCGTGCAGCTCAAGCGCCAGGGCGCGCCGCTGGACATCATCCTGCCGAAGGAAGGCCTGGGCTGGGAAATCGAAGCCACCGCAGTGATCAAGGGCACCCCTCATGAAGAAGCCGCGAAGAAACTCGCCGACTTCTCCGCCAGCCCCGCGGCCATGGAACTGTACAAGGAAAACTTCGCCGTGCTGGCCCAGCCGGGCATCGCCAAGCCGCAGACCGAACTGCCGGCCGACTACGAACAGCGCCTGATCAAGAACGACTTCAGCTGGGCGTCGAAGAACCGCGACAGCATCCTGACCGAATGGCGCAAGCGCTATGACGGCAAGTCCGAGAAGGTTGCGGCCCAGTAATTCCAGGGAGGCGTTCCCATGACCCAACACAGCGACATGCTCATCGTCGGCGCCGGCATCCTGGGCTTGTCCCATGCCTACGCCGCCGCCAGGCGCGGCCTCAAGGTCCGCGTGTTCGAACGCAGCGCCACGCCCCTGGGGGCGTCGGTGCGCAATTTCGGCCAGGCGCTGGTCACCGGCCAGCCCGTGGGCCAGATGCATGCCCTGGCCAAGGCCAGCCGCAGCCTGTGGGCGCACTGGGCCGAGCAGGCCGGGTTCGCCCTGAAACGCAACGGCTCCCTGCTGTTCGCCCGCAACGAGCTGGAACACCAGTTGCTCGAGCGCTTCTGCGCCGAGCGCGCGGTGGAGCACGGCTACCGGGTGGAGCTGTTGCAGGGCGAGGCCCTGAACCAGTTGTACAACGGCCAGTTCCGCCACCACCACGCGGCCTTGCTGGGGCTGGATGACCAGCAGCTGTATTCGCGTGAGGCGATTCCGGCGCTGGTGGAGTTCCTGCGCGGGCAGGGCGTGGAGTTCCACTTCTCCACCCTGGTGCGCGACGTGGAACCGGGCAAGCTGCGCAGCACGGCGGGCACCTTTACCGGCTCGCACATTGTGGTGTGTTCGGGCCACGACTACCAGACCCTGCTCAGCGACGCCATGGCGGCCTTGCAGCCGCAGGTGTGCCGCCTGCAGATGCTGCGCGTGCGCCCGCAGTTCGAACTGGACCTGCAGCAGGCGGTGCTCACCGGCTTGAGCTGCCTGCACTACGGCGCGTTCGAGGGCCTGCCGGAGACCCGGGCCCTGCAGGCCCAGGTGCAGCAGGACAGCCCGCACCTGGTGGAGCAGGGCATTCACCTGTTGGTCAGCCCCACGCCGTACCGCGAGCTGATCATCGGCGACTCCCACCACTATGGCCGTGACGCGTCGCCGTTCAACGCCGAACAGGTGGATGACTGGATGATCGAGCTGGCCGAGCACACGCTGGGTGGCAAGCTCAAGGTGGTGGAGCGCTGGCAGGGCGTGTATGGCGCCAAGGGCAGCAAGCCGTTCTCGTTGCTGCGGGTGGCGCCGGGCTTGAGTTCGGCGCTGATGCACACGGGCGTGGGCATGAGCGTGGGGCCGGCGCTGGCGGAGTGTAACGTTGCCGACCTGCTGGGCGAGGCCCCGCACGGCCTGGATGGCCTGTAATGAACGCGTAGCCGCTGCCGAAGGCTGCGCTGGCCCGCATGTACACCGGAGATCTTCAGTGTGGGTGATGGCCAGCGCAGCCTGTCGGCAGCGGCTACAGAGTCAGAGTTCTGTACTCAGGTGCTCGATCTGTTCGTGGCGTTCGGGCTGGTTGGGGCGCGGGTGGGGGTTGAGGGTGGACCACTGCGGGTGCGCGCGGGCCTTGCCCAGCGGTTCGGGCAGCTTGCCCTCGCGCCAGCTCTTGTCCTGGGGCACGGCGACCTCGATGCTGCCCATGGCCGCGTGCCCGCGCGCGTCCAGTGCTTCCAGCAGCTGCCGTTGGCGCAAGGCCAGCAGGCGTAGCACGTTGTCGTCCACGGTCAGCTCGCGCTGGCCCTTGAGCTTGCCCAACAGCCGGCCGCCGTAGCCGCGGGCGGTCTGCAACGCGCCGCCGGCGATGGCGCCAGCCAGGGCTGCCAGGCCCAGGGTGATACCGCCTACCAGCAGATCGACGCCGGCGCCGGCCGCCGCGCCTGCAGCTATCCCGCCCCCGACTTTCACGCCCAGCTGTTTGAGCGTCTCGGGGTTGAACAGGTCGTCGCCCCAGCGCCCGTCCAGCAGGGGCAGGTCGCTGGCGGCGGCGTCTTCCAGGCGGAAGGCGTAGAGCTTGAGCAGCGCCTGCACGCATTTCTGTTCGCGCTGGCGCACTGCTTCGCGCAGGGCGGCGATGGCAGCGTCCACGCCTTCGCGGTCGGCGGCCACGCTGCGGCGGCAGGCGGCGCAGTCGATCAACAGTTCGGCAATCAGCGCGCGTGCCCGCTGGCGGCGCGCCAGGCGCTGGGCCTGCTGGTCGTCGATCAGCCGTTGCAGGCTGGGGCGCGCATGTTCCAGCAGCAGCGCCAGGCTTTCATACAGGCGCCGCTCGCCATCTTCCGGCGGTGCCACGCTGTCGAAGCGCACCAGCGCGTGCAGGCCCAGGCGCGCCAGGGCTTCGCGCCACTGTTCCTCGCGGTGGCCGGGGCTGGCGACGAAGTTGAGCACCGGCAGCAGCGGCTTGCCGCAACCGTTGAGCACTTCCAGTTCGTCGCGGTACTTGGCCAGCACCGGCTCGCGGGCGTCGATCACGTACAGGCCGGCGTCGCTGGCCAGCAGCTGGCGCAGCACCTTGGCTTCCTGTTCGAAACGCTGGCGGGCCTCGCTGCCTTGCAGGAAGCGTTCGGTGCGCGCCGGGCCGTCCAGGCGCTCGCCGGGGCGGTCCAGGCGCTCCAGGTAGTCGAGCAGGGCGATGGCGTCTTCAAGGCCGGGGGTGTCGTACAGCTCCAGCAACGCCTCGCCGTCCACCGACAGCCGCGCGCCCTCCACGTGGCGGGTGGTGCTGGGGCGGTGGGAGACCTCGCCAAAGCCGACGTCACGGGTGAGGGTGCGCAGCAGCGAGGTCTTGCCGACGTTAGTGTGGCCGACCACGGCCAGCTTAAGAGGCTTGGTCATTGCCGGTCTCCAGCCAGGTCAGGGGCAGGCTTGCCACCACGTCGAGGCCCAGCCGGGCCAGGGCCTGGTGCCAGTCGTCGAGGCGCTCGGCATCCAGCTGCTGGCCGGCAGGCGCGGGTAGCAGCCAGATGCGGGTATGGCCGGCGCTGCGCGCCAGTTCGGCGATCAGCCCCAGGCTCCCGCGGTCGGGTGAGCGGCGCGGGTCGCAGGCGATGGCCAGGCGCGCGGCGGGATAGCGCGCCAGCTGGTCGAGCAGGCGCCGGCGTGATTCGCGGCTGTCGAGGACCCCGGCATCGCCCACCGTGGCGGGCAGGGCGGGCGGCCAGGGCTGCTGGTCATCGAGTTCCAGGCCCACCAGCAGCGCGCCGCCGGTAGTTGCCCCGGCCAGCGGCGCCGGCACTTCGTGCAACTGCGCCGGGGCGCTGTCGTTGACGCCCAGGCGTTCGCTGCTGGGCATCAGTGGCTCGCGCAGTTCGGCGTGGCCGGGCAGGCTCAGGTCCAGCTGCAAGCGCTTGCGCCCCAGGCGCCAACGCCCCCAGCAGGCCAGGGCCAGCAGCAGCCGCGGGACGATGCCGAACACCACCAGCACGCCCAACAGCCAGCCGGCCCAGGCTTGCCGAGCGCTGTCCACGGCCAGCACGCTGTCGCCGCTGGCGCGGATGGTGTCGACGTCCGGCACGTTGAAGCCCAGCAGCGCGGGCAGGGCGCCCAGGCCGCGGGTCATGGCCACGAAGGTGTCGGGGCTTAGAATGGTGGTTTCCCAGACGAAGCCGTAGCGCCGGGTGGCCAGCAACAGCAGCAGGATCACCAGCGCGCTGCCCAGGGCCAGCAGCCACAGGCCATTCACCAGCGCACCGAGCACCCAGCGGTTGAGGCGCTGGCGTTGCAACAGCACCACCAGCGCCGGGCCCAGGTGCACGGCGTTGGCGTCGCGCGCCAGCCGGGCGCTGAGCCACATCCACAGGCGGCCCAGGCTGGCCGTGTGTTCTCCGGCCAGCAGCAGGCCGCTGAGCCAGCCCAGCAGCAGAATCCAGTTCAGCCCCAGCAGGCTGCCCAGCGCCCAGAAGACGTTGACCGGGCCGTTGCCCAGGGCGGCGAAGGCCAGGCCGGCGCCGCTGAAAATAACCAGCACCGCCAGCAGCATCACGCTCAGGCGCGCGCCCTGCTTCCAGTGGCGCAGGGCGGGCAGCAGGCCGTCGCGTTCGGCCAGCCACAGGGCCCGGTGCTGCACCCGCGCGGCCAGGTCGCCGCCCTGTTGGCGGGCGCGGCGGTTGGCCTCCTGGTCGTCCAGGGGGCCGGCCTGCTCTTCGCGCAGGCGTATGGCTTCGGTAAGCCAGAGAGTGTCCAGTGCTGTCACGCCACCATCCATTGATCAAACCAGCCCAGAGCATAACCCAGCGAGGCCCCGTGCTCTGCTATCCTCGCGGGATGAAAAATACACTCCCCCTCAGCCTGATCGCGGCGCTCGCGCAGAACCGCGTCATCGGCATCGACAACAGCATGCCCTGGCACCTGCCGGGTGATTTCAAATACTTCAAGGCCACCACCCTGGGCAAGCCGATCATCATGGGCCGCAAGACCTGGGATTCGCTGGGCCGGCCGCTGCCGGGCCGGCTGAACATCGTGGTCAGCCGCCAGGAAGGCCTGGTGCTGGAAGGCGCCGAGGTGTACCCGTCGCTGGAAGCCGCCATCGCCCGCGCCGAGGCCTGGGCCCAGGCCAATGGCGCCACGGAGCTGATGTTGATTGGTGGGGCGCAGCTGTATGCGCAAGGGCTGGACCTGGCCGACCGCCTGTACCTGACCCGCGTGGCGGCCAGCCCGGCGGGCGATGCCTGGTTCCCTGAATACGACGAGACCCAGTGGCTGCTGGTCTCGAACACCGAAAACCCTGCCGTGGGCGATGCCCCGGCGTACGCCTTCGAAGTCTGGGACCGCCGCTAACCTTTCGCCGCGCCTGCCTTTGTGGGAGCTGGCTTGCCAGCGAGCTTTTCGGGGCCTCAACAGCTCGCTGGCAAGCCAGCTCCCACAAGCGTTTACCGGTGCGCCAGCTCGGCGTGCTCGTCGGCATCCAGCAGCGCCCGATCGGTCTGCTGCAACACCTGGCTGGCAATGGTGCCGGCCGTCATCGAACCGCTGACGTTCAGCGCCGTGCGGCCCATGTCGATCAGCGGCTCCACCGAAATCAGCAGCGCCACCAGCGACACCGGCAGCCCCATGGCTGGCAGCACGATCAGCGCCGCGAACGTCGCGCCACCGCCCACGCCCGCCACGCCGGCCGAGCTCAGGGTCACGATCGCCACCAGGGTGGCAATCCACATCGGGTCCAGCGGGTTGATGCCCACGGTGGGTGCCACCATCACCGCCAGCATGGCCGGGTACAGGCCCGCGCAACCGTTCTGGCCGATGGTGGCGCCGAACGAGGCGGCGAAGCTGGCGATGGCCTGCGGAATGCCCAGGCGCTGGGTTTGCGCCTCGATGCTCAGCGGGATGGTGGCCGCGCTGGAGCGGCTGGTGAAGGCGAACGTCAGCACCGGCCACACCTTGCGGAAGAAGCGCAGCGGGTGCACGCCGGCGATGCTCAGCAGCACGCCGTGCACCATGAACATCAGCGCCAGGCCGATGTACGACACCAGCACGAAGCTGCCCAGCTTGAGGATGTCCTGCAGGTTGGAGCTGGCGACCACCTTGGCCATCAGCGCCATCACGCCGTAGGGCGTCAGCTTCATAACCAGGCGCACCAGGCGGGTTACCCAGGCTTGCAGGGTCTCGATGGCGCTGACCACTTTCGCGCCTTTCTCGGCGTCATCCTTGAGCAGTTGCAGGGCGGCCACGCCGAGGAAGGCGGCGAAAATCACCACGCTGATGATCGAGGTCGGCTTGGCCCGGGCCAGGTCGGCCACCGGGTTCTGCGGCACGAAGGACAGCAGCAGCTGCGGGATGTTGAGGTCGTTGACCTTGCCCACGTAGTCGCTCTGGATCGCCTGCATGCGCGCCAGTTCCTGGGTGCCGGCCACCAGGCCCTCGGCGGTGAGGCCGAACAGGTTGGTCAGGCCCACGCCGATCAGCGCGGCAACGGCCGTGGTGAACAGCAGCACGCCGATGGTCAGGAAGCTGATCTTGCCCAGGGACGAGGCGTTGTGCAGGCGCGCCACGGCGCTGAGGATGGAGGCGAAGATCAGCGGCATCACGATCATCTGCAGCAGCTGCACATAACCGTTGCCCACCAGGTCCAGCCAGCCAATGGTGGTTTTCAGCAGCGGGCTGCCCTGGCCGTAGATGGCGTGCAGGGCGCTGCCGAACAGCACGCCCAGCGCCAGGCCGACGAGGACCTTTTTCGCCAGGCTGAATGAGGTGCGGCTGGTTTGCGCCAGGCCTAGCAGCAGGGCCAGGAACACCAGCAGGTTGAGTAGCAAGGGCAGGTTCATTGAAGCTCCAGGGGAATTGATTCCGGCGCTTGCGCCTCTGATGGGCGCTGGCCAACCACAAACTCTAACACCCTGAATTTTCTGTCATTTATACGAAGTTCGCATGAGCTAAGTCGTTTTTGGAATAAGAGGGTGGCGTTTACAGGCAAGCGCGTGGCGCGATCGGGCCCCTGGCGGTCGTGTTCGCGCCAGAGTTGTCATGAGCATTTGCTAGGGTCCGTGCATCACTCTGGGGAGCACCACCGATGAAGCCACTGCGTAACCTGATTGCCGTCACCCTGGGCCTGGCGTTGGCCAGCCCGGTCTTCGCCACCGAACTCAAGCACTGGCCTGAGGCCCAGGCCAAACAGCTCGACGCGATGATCGCGGCCAATGCCCACAAGGGCAACTACGCGGTGTTCGACATGGACAACACCAGCTACCGCTACGACCTGGAAGAGTCGCTGCTGCCGTACCTGGAAAACAAGGGTGTGCTGACCCGCGAGAAACTCGACCCGTCGCTGAAGCTGATCCCGTTCAAGGACACTGCCGGCCACAAGGAAAGCCTGTTCAGCTACTACTACCGCCTGTGCGAAGTGGATGACATGGTCTGCTACCCGTGGGTGGCGCAGGTGTTCTCTGGCTTCACCCTGACCCAGCTCAAGGGCTACGTGGACGAGATGATGGCTTCGGGCAAGCCGGTGCCAGCCACCTATTTCGAGGGCGATGTGGTGAAGACCATGAACGTCGAGCCGCCCAAGGTGTTCACTGGCCAGGCCGAGCTGTACAACAAGCTGATGGAGAACGGCATCGAGGTGTACGTGGTGACGGCGGCCTCGGAGGAGCTGGTGCGCATGGTGGCGGCCGACCCCAAGTATGGCTACAACGTGAAGCCGCAGAACGTGATTGGCGTGAGCACCTTGCTCAAGGACCCCAAGACCGGCGAGCTGACTACCGCGCGCAAGCAGATCGAAGCCGGCAAGTATGACCCCAAGGCCAACATGGGCATGGAGCTGACCCCGTACCTGTGGACCCCGGCCACCTGGATGGCAGGCAAGCAGGCGGCGATCCTGACCTATATCGATCAGTGGAAGAAACCGGTGCTGGTAGGCGGTGACACGCCGTCGAGCGACGGCTACATGCTGTTCCACAGCGTGGACGTGGCCAAGGGCGGGGTGCACCTGTGGGTGAACCGCAAGGCCAAGTACATGGACCAGCTGAACGGCATGATCAGCAAGAACGCGGCGGCGCAGGCCAAGGAAGGGTTGCCGGTGACGGCGGACAAGAATTGGGTGATCGTGAAACCCGAGGAAATCCAGTGAAGTTCACATAATTCCGGGGTGATCGCTGATGTGGGAGCTGGCTTGCCAGCGAGTTTTGGGGAGGCCCGAAAATCTCGCTGGCAAGCCAGCTCCCACCGGTCGTCTATTACAGCCCGTCCAGCATCGCCTTGTTACGCACCGCGCCCTTGTCGGCGCTGGTCGCCAGCAGGGCGTAGGCCTTCAGCGCGGTGGTCACCTTGCGTGGGCGGACTTCGGCGGGCTTCCAGCCTTTCTTGTCCTGTTCCACGCGGCGTGCCGCCAGTTCTTCATCGCTGACCAGCAGGTTGATCGAACGGTTCGGAATGTCGATCAGCACCTTGTCGCCGTCCTGCACCAGGCCGATGGCGCCGCCCGCCGCTGCTTCCGGCGAAGCGTGGCCGATGGACAGGCCCGAGGTACCACCCGAGAAGCGACCGTCGGTCAGCAGGGCGCAGGCCTTGCCCAGGCCCTTGGACTTCAGGTACGAGGTGGGGTACAGCATTTCCTGCATGCCCGGGCCGCCTTTCGGGCCTTCGTAGCGGATGATGACGATGTCGCCTTCCTTCACTTCGTCGGCGAGGATGCCGCGCACGGCGCTGTCCTGGCTTTCGAAGATCTTGGCGTTGCCTTCGAACACATGGATGGACTCATCCACGCCGGCGGTCTTCACCACGCAGCCGTCCAGGGCGATGTTGCCGTACAGCACGGCCAGGCCGCCCTCTTTCGAATAGGCGTGCTCGAAGCTGCGGATGCAGCCGTTCTCGCGGTCGTCGTCCAGGGTTTCCCAGCGGGTCGACTGGCTGAAGGCGGTCTGGGTCGGGATGCCGGCCGGGCCTGCCTTGAAGAAGTGGTGCACCGCTTCGTCGTTGGTCTGGGTGATGTCCCACTTGGCGATGGCTTCTTCCATGCTGCGGCTGTGCACGGTCGGCAGGTCGGTGTGCAGCAGGCCGCCACGGGCCAGCGAACCGAGGATGCTGAAGATGCCGCCGGCGCGGTGCACGTCTTCCATGTGGTACTTCTGGATGTTCGGCGCCACTTTGCACAGCTGCGGCACCACGCGGGACAGACGGTCGATATCGCGCAGGTCAAACGCCAGCTCGGCTTCCTGGGCGGCGGCCAGCAGGTGCAGGATGGTGTTGGTCGAACCGCCCATGGCGATGTCCAGCATCATGGCGTTCTCGAACGCCTTGAAGTTGGCGATGTTGCGCGGCAGCACCGACTCGTCGTTCTCGCCGTAGTAGCGCTGGCACAGCTCGACGATGGTGCGGCCAGCCTGCAGGAACAACTGCTCGCGGTCGCTGTGGGTGGCCAGGGTCGAACCGTTGCCCGGCAGGGCCAGGCCCAGGGCTTCGGTCAGGCAGTTCATGGAGTTGGCGGTGAACATGCCCGAGCACGAACCGCAGGTAGGGCAGGCGCTACGCTCGTACTCGGCGACTTTCTCGTCAGAAGCGCTGGAGTCGGCGGCGATGACCATGGCGTCCACCAGGTCCAGGCCGTGGCTGGCGAGCTTGGTCTTGCCGGCTTCCATCGGGCCGCCGGAGACGAAGATCACCGGGATGTTCAGGCGCAGGGCGGCCATCAGCATGCCGGGGGTGATCTTGTCGCAGTTGGAGATGCAGACGATGGCGTCGGCGCAGTGGGCGTTGACCATGTATTCCACGGAGTCGGCGATGATCTCGCGGCTCGGCAGCGAATACAGCATGCCGTCATGGCCCATGGCGATGCCGTCGTCGACGGCGATGGTGTTGAATTCCTTGGCCACGCCACCGGCGCGTTCGATCTCGCGGGCTACCAGCTGGCCCAGGTCCTTCAGGTGCACGTGGCCCGGGACGAACTGGGTGAACGAGTTGGCGATGGCGATGATCGGCTTCTTGAAGTCGGCGTCCTTCATCCCCGTGGCGCGCCACAGGGCGCGGGCGCCGGCCATGTTGCGGCCGTGGGTGGACGTTTTCGAGCGATAGTCAGGCATGGAGCACTCCGGGCGGCTAATCAGGTATCAGTAAGGGAGTGAGCTTCTCTTGTCCTTTGCAGCGGCGACAGGTAGCTGCCACTGCGGATGAGGTCGGTGACGCTGCAGGATCGCTGCGCGCTCGACCGGAGCTCATAAACCCGCCGGGGGATGATTGGCGATGAATAGCTCGATTCTACACCGCTGGCGGCCGGATGGAATGCCAGGAACGACCACGTGCGTCTGGCCGGCGATTTGTAGGACGTTTCTGATTTTGCCGGAAGGGGTATTTAAGCCTTGCCTACATGGTTACTATCCCCGCGCCGCATGTGCGGCTGACGAGAAATCACCCCCATGGACCACCCCAGTTTAAGTTCCTTCGAGAACCACATTCTGGCCCCGACCGCAGCGGCGGCGGGCCTGCCTGTGAGCTGACGCGTCCGCTCGCCAGGCAGCCCTGCGCCGCTGACTGGAGAGCAACACATGACTACCCTGAACTACGAAATCGATTCGCAACGCAGCCGTGCCCAACTGGAGCGCGAAGACCTGCGCAAGCTGGCCACCTACCCGGAAGACAGTGCCGGTGCGCTGATGACCAGCGGCTATTCCACCGTGGGCGTGCACCTCAGTGCCGCCGAGGCCATCGACAGCCTGCGCCGCGAGGCGGCCGACGCCGACACCATCTACCAGACCTACGTACTCGACGAGCAGCGCTGCCTGCTGGGTACCCTGTCCCTGCGCGAATTGATCCTGGCTGCGCCGCAGGTGCGGGTGGGTGACCTGATGATCACCCCGGTGATCAGCGCCCGGGTCGATGCCGACCAGGAAGAGGTGGCGCGGCTGATCCGCCATCACGACCTGCTGGCCCTGCCCATCGTCAACGGCGACGGCGCGCTGGTGGGCATCGTCAGCTGTGACGACGCCATCGACGTGGTGGTGGAAGAGGCCACCGAGGACTTCCACAAGGGCGCGCTGATCGGCAAGCACCTGGGCAACATCGCCACCGCCTCGGTGGGCGTGCTGTACCGCAAGCGTGTGCTGTGGCTGGTGCTGCTGGTGTTCGGCAACCTGTTCTCCGGCGCCGGCATCGCCGCGTTCGAAGACGTCATCGCTGCCAACATCGTGCTGGTGTTCTTCCTGCCCCTGCTGGTGGACAGCGGCGGCAACGCCGGCGCGCAATCGGCCACCTTGATGGTGCGCGCCCTGGCGACAGGCGACGTGGTCATGCGCGACTGGCTGCGCCTGCTGTGGCGCGAATGTTCCGTGGCGCTGTTCCTGGGCGTCACCATGGCCGTGGCCGTGGCCCTGCTGGGCGCCATCCGCGGCGGCTGGGACATTTCATTGATCGTTGCCAGCAGCATGCTGGTCATCGTGCTGATCGGCAGCCTCATCGGTATGAGCCTGCCGTTCATGTTCAGCCGCCTGCGCATGGACCCGGCAGTGGCCAGCGGCCCGCTGATCACCTCTATCGCCGATGCGGCGGGGGTGTTGGTGTACTTCGGGATTGCTTCGATGGTGCTGGATCTCTGAAACCCACCCCGCGTAGCCGCTGCCGCAGGCTGCGGCTACGCCTTGGCTTTCAGCCGGCTCGAGGAATGCTGAATCAGCCAGATCCGCAGGCCAAGCCCCAGTGACACGCATAGCAGGGCGATGCTTTGGATATTCATGTACCACGCCACATCCATAACTTGCGGTGTTATGAGATAGACCACGGGGATCAGTGTCGAGAAGATCATGACATTGACCGCTATCTGAGGGGTCAAAGTGTCCCCTGCACCGCGCAGGTGCCCCATTGCAAGCGAGAGCAATCCGTTGCTGAAAAGGAACAGCAGAAGGGTAATGAATAGTGTGCCTGAGGGGACCAGCACTGATCCTCCCACAAACTCCAGCAGCCATTCACCCAGCAGTACGCCCACACTGGCAAAGATCAGTGTGATCAGGCAGAGCCACGACAACCCCATCCAGTATGAATGGTGCCTATCAAGGAGCGTCTTGCTGATGTACAGGCTGTGTACCTGGCCCAATGCGACGTAAGGCAGCAAGAGCAAGCCGGACAGGGTCATGAACACTGACAACTGGGATACCAGGTTGGTGTCCAGCACCGCCATGCGCTCATTGAGCAGATAGAAATAGAGCTTTTGTCCAGCCAGGCCAATCGCGACCGGCAACCCGAGCTTGAACAGGATGGCAGTGGTCCTGGCGTTGTACCGGGGCGCTATGGAGAGCCCGCGTGCGCTGGAAAAAATAATTAGCGTCAGAAACGTGATCAGTTCGATGACCACGAAATAGCTCATGCCGATCGCAAGTAGGTGCTCCTCGCCATAAATCCAGGCGGGAATAAGGAATGCGATGCCGGCGCACGTCGCGAAGGTTTTCGTTTTTGCACATGCGGCAGCATTGCCCGCGCCCTCATGAAATAAATGCAGAAACGTATTGGTGACCGCCATCGGGATACAGGCGGTATAGATGAGCGCCAGGTATGTGATGGTATAGGGGCAGAGCGTCTGCGCTCCGGGAAACCAGGAGATCATGCTGGCCAACGCTATTGACAGCAGGGTCGCTGTCGCTGCGATGGTGCATGAAAGGAACAGCCCGGCGCTGAATGTTGCCTGTGATGAATGCTTGTCTTGAGAGGGTGCCGCGATTACGTTCCCTGCGGCGGAGAGACACATGGAAGTAATGGCCGAAATGATGGAGAACAGTGCCAGCGTATAAGCAAAAATTGCCAGCCCATCGCTGTCGTTGCGGGCCAGGATTGAAAATACCAGACTTACACCAATGATCGGCACTGTGCGGCTGACGAGGATGGGGGCATAGTTTTTTTTGAGGTGTTCGTTGTAGCTCATTGGTTCAAGACCAGATTGAGATCATACGGTCTCCGAATTCGTGCTCGTACAATTTTTGCATCTGCGCAAGAGCGATCGCCAGGTGTTGTAACAGTGCAGATAGTAGGAGGATTTATGGAGGTGTCAATACGCGGAAAGTCTCTGCTGCAATTTTTAGTTGCTTGGGAAAAGTCCTACATATTTTTATTTTGAAGTTTGGCGAGATAGAGATTTTTGGTTTTGATTTCACGCTCCTGTTGTCTCGTTTTGATGTTTGATTGCCTCCACTTTGTTTTTGGAAAGTGGCCTGGCCCAGCCACTTTAATGCCTCGGTCCAGCGCGAGGTTTTAGGGCCGGTAGCATGCTCAATTCAAGTGGATGCTGGCTTGAACAGCCTATGGGTCCCTACGAGCCCTGCCACGCAAAGCCCTAAAAACACTACTCCCAGGATGAATTCAAAATCGGCCGCCACCAGGCTGATCGCCGCGCTGCCTAAACCCCCTGCCACCAACACCAGCGTGTTCAACACCGACGCCGACGCCCCCGCGCTGGCCGGCACCAGCTCCATGGCGCGGGAGGTGGCGGCCGGGCGGGCGATGGTGGTGCCGGCGGTGCAGATCATCATCGGCAACAGCACGGTCGCCACGCTGCGTTCGGTGGCCAGGCCCAGCACCAGCATGGCCAGGCCTGCAGCGCCGATCAGCAACAACCCGGTGAACAGCTGGTGGCGGTGGCTGACGCTGCGGCTCATGCGGCTGGCCAACAGGCCGCCCAGCACATAGGCCGCGCCGTAGCCGAGCAGGGTCAGGCCGAATTCGAGCTGTGACAGTTGGAAGTAGTCGAGGAAGATCAACGGCGAGATGGCAATGAAGGCGAAGTGGCAGGTAAAGGCAATCGCCGCAATCAATGAGAAGCCCATGAAAGCCGGGTTGAGGAACAATTCGCTGTAGGTTGCCAGCAGGGTTTGGCTTTTTCGAACGGCGCCACGGGCGGGCGGCAGGATGCGCATGGCCTGTATCAGCACGCCCAGGGCGATCAGCGTGAACACATGGAAGCTGGCCTGCCAGCCGAACAGATGCTGCAGCAACGCCCCCGCCAAGGGCGAAAGTGAAATCAGCACGCCGCTGGCGCTGGTGACCAGGATGCGTGCGCGTTCCCGCTCGCGGCCTTCGAACAGATCCTGCACCAGTGCATTAAGCAGTACGAAGCAGCCGCAGCCGATGGCTTGCACCGCGCGGAATGCTATGAAGCTGGCGAAGGTGTCGGCGTTCGCGCAGCCAATCGCGCCGATGATGGAAATCCCCAACCCCAGGATCAGCAGCCCCTTGCGGCCAACCCGGTCAGACAGTGGGCCGAGGAATAACTGCGACACGGCAACCCCGATGGCGAACACGCTGATGGACAGGGCGATGTCGTGGATGGGGGTGGCGAAATGAGCAGACAGCGCGGGGAAGGAGGGCAGGACGACGTCGAGGGGGAAGACGGCGAGCAGAACCATGGCCAGCAGCAGTGCCATGACGGAGTGTTTGTGCGGAGCAGACATGAGCCAAGCCTTTTTGACAACGAAGGCTACTCGCATCCAAATCGTGGTCAATAGCGGCTAGATCACGAAATTTCCCAAGTTTTTGTAGGAATAATCGTAGCCGCTACCGCAGGCTGCGCTAGCCCTGTGCCTCGCTAGACATCTCCAGTGAATGCGAGGGCCAGCGCAGCCTGCGGCAGCGGCTACGCGGCATCAGCTATTGGGCAGCAACCGGCAGGTAATGCTCTTGATGTAGCGGGTTTCCGGAATGGCCGGGTGTACCGGGTGGTCCGGGCCCTGGCCGCCGCGCTCCAGCAGCTGGATGTTGCGGTCCAGGTGGCGGGCGCTGGTGAGCAGGATGTTCTGCAGGTCGTCTTCAGGCAGGTGCATGGAGCACGAGGCGCTGACCAGGATGCCGTCCTTGCTGAGCAGGCGCATGGCCTGTTCGTTCAGGCGGCGGTAGGCGCCTTCGCCGTTTTTCAGGTCTTTCTTGCGCTTGATGAAGGCGGGCGGGTCGGCGACGATCACGTCGAAGCGCTCTTCGGAGGCCTTCAGTTGCTTCAGGGCTTCGAACACGTCGCCTTCGACGCAGGTGACCTTCTCGGCGAAGCCGTTGAGGGCGGCGTTGCGCTCAACACCGTCCAGGGCGAAGCCCGAGGCGTCGACGCAGAACACTTCGCTGGCGCCGAAGGCGCCGGCCTGCACGCCCCAGCCACCGATGTAGCTGAACAGGTCGAGCACGCGCTTGCCCTTGACGTACGGGGCCAGGCGGGCGCGGTTCATGCGGTGGTCGTAGAACCAGCCGGTCTTCTGGCCTTCCATGACCGGGGCCTGGAATTTCACGCCGTTTTCTTCCAGGTCGACCCACTCCGGCACCACGCCGAAGGCGGTTTCCACGTAGCGTTCCAGGCCTTCGGCGTCACGGGCAGCCGAGTCGTTCTTGAACAGGATGCCGCTGGGCTTGATGACCTGGATCAGCGCGGCCATGACGTCGGCCTTGTGCTGTTCCATGGTGGCCGAGGCCAGCTGTACCACCAGAATGTCGCCGAAACGGTCGACAACCAGGCCCGGCAGCAGGTCGGAATCGCCGTACACCAGGCGGTAGAACGGCTTGTCGAACAGGCGCTCGCGCAGCGACAGGCAGACGTTCAGGCGGTGCACCAGCAGCGACTTGTCCAGCGGCAGCTTGGCGTCGCGCGACAGCAGGCGGGCGCAGATCAGGTTGTTGGGGCTCATGGCGACGATGCCCAGCGGCTTGCCACCGGCGGCTTCGAGCACGGCCTGGTCGCCGGCCTTGAAACCATGCAGGGGCGTGGCGGCTACGTCGATCTCGTTGCTGTAGACCCACAGGTGACCGGCGCGCAGGCGGCGGTCGGCATTGGCTTTGAGGCGAAGGCTGGGCAGGGACATGAAGTCGCTCCGGGGAAAAAAGAGCGGGAGTATAGCGTGAACGCAAATGGCAGGCTTGCCGGCTTGACGAATAGCTTCTGCGTCGCTCTGTGGGAGCTGGCTTGCCAGCGAGCTGTTGAGGTCCGAAAAGCTCGCTGGCAAGCCAGCTCCCACAAGGACAGTGATTTTCACGGGGTATCGGTTTTGATACGTGAAAGGTAGTGGCCACTTGTCATGAATCATATCGCTAGCGGTTGTGCCGTCGCCCCTCGCAGGGGTTAAAATCGCGCCTCAGTCCAGAGTGTGTACTTATGTCCCAAGAGCTTTCAGAAGAACAGATCCAGCAGGCCTTGCAGGGGATCAGCGTGCCGCCTCAACCGCAGATCATGGTAGACCTGCAGATGGAGCAGTACATGCCCGACCCGGACCTGGAAGTGATCGCTCGTCTGATAGCGCAGGACCCGGGCCTGTCGGGGGCGCTGCTGAAAATCGTCAACTCGCCGTACTACGGCCTGTCGAACAAGATCGCCTCCATCCAGCGCGCGGTGAACCTGCTGGGCAGCCGCTCCATCATCAACCTGATCAACGCCCAGTCGATCAAGGGCGAGATGAGCGACGAAACCATCGTCACCCTCAACCGTTTCTGGGACACCGCCCAGGACGTGGCCATGACCTGCCTGACGCTGGCCAAGCGCATCGGCTCCCAGGCGGTGGACGAGGCCTATGCCCTGGGCCTGTTCCACGACTGCGGCATCCCGCTGATGCTCAAGCGTTTCCCCGACTACATGAGCACCCTGGAGCGCGCCTACGCCAACGCCGGCCCCGGGCTGCGCGTGGTGGACACCGAAAACCAGGCCTACAACACCAACCACTCGGTGGTGGGCTACTACACCGCCAAGTCCTGGCGCCTGCCCGAGCACCTGGGCAATGCCATCGCCAACCATCACAATGCCCTGGCGATCTTCAGCGATGACTCCAACCAGAACAGCCAGTTGAAAAACCTGCTGGCGATCCTGAAGATGGCCGAACACATCTGCTCGTCGCACCGGGTGCTGGGCAACCAGAACGAAGACCACGAGTGGAACACCATCAGCCATCTGGTGCTCGATTACGTCGGCCTGTCGGACTACGACTTCGAGAACCTGAAGGAATCCATCCGCGAGCTGGGCGCGCGCTGACGCTTCCCGCCGCTCTGCAACGAGCCTTCCATGCCTGAATTGCCTGAAGTCGAAACGACCCGCCGGGGCATCGCGCCCCACCTTGAGGGGCAGCGCGTGAGCCGTGTGATCGTGCGCGATCGCCGCCTGCGCTGGCCGATCCCCGAAGATCTGGACACGCGGTTGTCGGGGCAGAAGATCATCGGCGTCGAGCGGCGGGCCAAATACCTGCTGATCAACGCCGAGGTCGGCACGTTGATCAGCCACCTGGGCATGTCCGGCAACCTGCGCCTGGTGGAAGTGGGGCTGCCGGCGCTCAAGCATGAGCACGTGGACATCGAGCTGGAGTCGGGCCTGGCGCTGCGCTACACCGACCCGCGGCGCTTCGGCGCCATGCTCTGGAGTCTGGACCCGCTCAACCACGAGTTGCTGGTGCGCCTGGGGCCGGAGCCGCTGACCGCGCTGTTCGACGGCGAGCGGCTGTTCCAGCTGTCGCGCGGCAAAAGCATGGCGGTGAAGCCGTTCATCATGGACAACGCCGTGGTGGTGGGGGTGGGCAACATCTACGCCACCGAAGCGCTGTTCGCCGCTGGTATCGACCCGCGCCGCGAGGCGGGTGGCATTTCCCGGGCGCGCTACCTGAAGCTGGCCATCGAGATCAAGCGCATCCTGGCCATGGCCATCGAGCGCGGCGGCACCACCTTGCGCGATTTCATCGGCGGCGACGGCCAGCCGGGCTACTTCCAGCAGGAGCTGTTCGTCTACGGGCGCGGCGGCGAGATGTGCAAGGTGTGCGGCAGCACCCTGCGCGAGGTGAAGCTGGGCCAGCGCGCCAGCGTGTACTGCCCGCGCTGCCAGAAGTAAGCGGTTACGCGCCGGGCCTGACAACCCGGCAGACGCTGATATAGTGAAGAATCAAGTAGCCGCAAACGCCCGCAAAAGGACTGTGCCATGAATTGCTTCCGTACCCTGTCCCTCGTACTGATGCTGTGCCTGGGCCTGCAGGCCTTGCCCAGCCTGGCCGACGAACTGCAGGAAAGCAGTGGCAGCGGCGACCCGGTGTACCAGGTGCAGAGCCCGCCCGCTTTTTCGATGATCGCCGACCTGGTCATTGCCCGGCCCTTGCTGATTGCGGCCACGGCCATCGGTGCGGCGGTGTTCGTGGTGTCACTGCCGTTCACCGCCCTGGGCGGCAACGTCAAGGACGCCGGCAAGGCGCTGGTGGTTGACCCCGGCAAGGCGGCGTTCGTGCGGTGCCTGGGCTGCACCGGCGACGGCTACGGCAAGCGCCAGTAACCGCCGCGCCGGTCACGGGTTGGCCGGCATCACCTCGGAAACACCCACGCCGCGCGGGTCGCTGGCGGCTTCCACCTTGCCATTATCCTTATGCCACAGCAGCACCTGCTGGTTGCCGTAGGCGCGGCCGGCCTGCTTGAGGCTGTAGCCGCGGCCCTGCAGCTCGGCCAGTTGGGCAGCGGTGAACGCACCCGGCTCGTACTCCACCACGTCCGGCAGGTACTGGTGATGGTAGCGCGGCACGGCTGGCCAGGTTGGCACCGGCTGGCCATCCAGGTACTGCAGCATCGCCAGCAGCACCATGCTCGGGATACGACTGCCGCCCGGCGTGCCAAAGGCGGCAAAATCCGTCGGGCTTTCGATGAAGCTGGGGCTCATGCTCGACAGCGGGCGCTTGCCCGGCGCCACGGCGTTGGCCTGGCTGCCGGCCAGCCCGTAGGCGTTGCTGCCGTGGGGGTCGGCGGCGAAGTCGTCCATCTCGTCGTTGAGCACCACGCCAGTGCCGGCGGCGGTGAAGGCGGCGCCGAACGGCAGGTTCACCGACAGCGTGGCGGCTACGGCGTTGCCCTGGTTGTCGAGCACGGCAAAATGGGTGGTGTGCTCGCCCTCGCGCCAGGCCGGGGCGGGCGGCAGGTCGGCGCTGGGCGTGGCTTGCTGCGGGGCGATGCTGGCGCCCAGGCTTTTCAGGTAGGCAGGGGCCAGCAGCGCCTGGGTCGGGTTGTTGACGAAATCCGGGTCGCCCAGCTGGCTGCGGTCACGGTAGGCGCGGCGCAGGGCTTCCACCACGTAATGCACGCGCTGCACTGGCTCGGCCTGGCGCCACGGCACCTGCTGCAGGATGGCCAGGGACTGGGCCAGGGCGATGCCACCGGCCGAGGGCGGTGGGGCGCTGATCAGCTCGCGCTGGTCGGCCAGGGCAAAGCGCAGCGGCGCGCGGCTGGCCACCTGGTAGTCGGCCAGGTCCTTCAGGGTCCAGATGCCGCCGCCCGCCTGCACCGCCTTGACCAGCGCCTGGGCGGTGGCGCCGGCGTAGTAGCCATCGCGGCCCTGTTCGGCGATGCGGGTGAGGGTTTGCCCCAGCTCGGGCTGGCGCAGCACTTCACCGACGGCCGGTACCTCGCCGTCGCGCAGGAACAGGCGCGCGGTTTCCGGATCGTCGCGCATGGCCGCCAGGCGCGCGGTGGCCCAGGCGCGGTACACGCGGTCCACGGCAAAGCCCTTGTTGGCCAGGCGGATGGCCGGCGCCAGGGAGTCCTTCAGCGGTAGCTTGCCGTAATGCGCGGCCAGTTCCGCCAGTGCCGCGGGCAGGCCGGGGATGCCGCTGGCCAGTGCGCCGGTGGTGGACAGCCCCGGTTGTTCCTTGCCGTCGCGCAGGTACATGTCGGCGCGGGCCGCGAGCGGTGCTTTCTCCCGGGCATCCAGGAAGCGATAGGCGGCCGGGCTGCCGGCCTGGCGCAGCAGGAAGTAGCCGCCACCGCCCAGCCCGGAGGCGTAGGGCTCCACTACCGCCAGGGCGGCACTGATGGCAATGGCGGCATCGAAGGCGTTGCCGCCCTCGGCGAGAATCTTCTGCCCGGCGGCGGTAGCCTGCGGGTGAGGGCTGGCGATGGCCGCCGCAGCCGGCAGCGGCTGGGCGTGGGCCAGGGCGGAGCAGCACAGCAGCAACGCGCCGAACAGCAGTGAGCGGGTGTTCGGCATGGGCGGCTCCTCCTTGAGCGGCAAGATCAGGCTTTGCCGGTGATCTTGCGGTATTTCTCCATCAACTGTTCTTCTGTTTCCGGGTGGGCTTCATCCAGGGGGATGCAGTCGACCGGACACACCTGCTGGCACTGCGGTTCGTCGTAGTGGCCGACGCACTGGGTGCACAGGTTCGGGTCGATCACGTAGATCTCCTCGCCTTGGGAAATCGCCGCGTTCGGGCACTCGGGTTCGCAGACGTCGCAGTTGATGCAATCGTCGGTGATGATCAGGGACATGGGTACTCCGGCCGGGGCCTTGGCCCGGGCATATGAACACTAATGTGCGCAATTGTGCCGCATAAGCGCGCGCAGTGCACGCTTATGCAAGGCGGCCGGCACTGGCTATTTCTTGAAGCGCAGGGTCAGCGCCTCGGCCACGGCCGGGTGCACGAACTTGGTGATATCGCCGCCCAATGCCGCTATTTCCCGGACCAGGGTCGAGGAAATGAACGAATAACGCTCCGACGGGGTAAGGAACAGGCTCTCGACGTCGGGCGCCAGCTGGCGGTTCATGTTGGCCAGCTGGAACTCGTACTCGAAGTCCGAGACCGCACGCAGGCCGCGCAGGAACACGTTGGCACCCTGCTCCTTGGCGAAGTGCGCCAGCAGGGTAGAGAAGCCGACCACCTCGACGTTGGGCAGATGCTTGGTGACCTCGCGCGCCAGCTCGACCCGTTGTTCCAGGGGGAACAGCGGGTTTTTCTTGGGGCTCGCGGCCACGGCTATGACCACGTGGTCGAACAGGCGCGAGGCGCGTTCGACCAGATCGCCGTGACCCTTGGTGATGGGGTCGAAGGTACCTGGGTACAACACTCGGTTCATCGCGTCGTCCTGGCGGGAATCCGTTGGGGACTGGGATGGTATCGCAGCATTCCCGGCCGGCCAAGTCGGCGTGCAGGGTATATCGGACTATAGACAGGTTTGCCGTTCGCTGATTGCTAGCTGGAAATCTGTCCTCGTTTGCTGCCGCAGGCGCTGTGGCGGCGCCCGGCCAGGGCCGGCTTCTACCGCGGTTTCTGTAGCAGCGGCCGCAGGCCGCGTCCAAAGCACTGTGCTTTTACCGGCACACCGCGGTGAATCCGGACGCAGCCTGCGGCAGCTGCTACGGGGGCGCCGCGTCTACCGCGGTTTCTGTAGCAGCGGCCGCAGGCCGCGTCCAAGGCGCCGCGCTTTTTTCGGCACACCGCGGTGAACCTGGACGCAGCCTGCGGCAGCTGCTACGGGGGCTCTGGCTTCAGGCGCTGGGCCAGCAGGGTGCTCAATTGCGCGCTGAGGCCGTACACCGACAGCTGCGGGTTGGCGCCAATGCTGGTGGGGAACAGCGAGCCGTCGTGGATCGACAGGTTCTCCAGCTGGTGGTGCCGGCCCAGGCTGTCAGTGACCGCGCGGCCCGGATCTTCGCCCATGGCGCAGCCGCCCATGACGTGGGCGCTGCCCAGGCGGGTGCGGAACAGCTCCAGGGGCAACCCGGCGATCATCTGGCGGGCCTGGTCGAGGGTTTTCGCCGGGCGGGCGTCGTTGTGCAGCGGCAGCACGCTTTGCGCGCCGGCGGCGAACTGGATCTCGGCCATGCTCAGGAAGGCCCGGCGCACGCCGTCCCAGGCGTAGTCGGAAACCCGGTAGTCGAGCACCGGCGAGCCATCGTCGCGCAGCTCCACGCTGCCGCCCTGGCTGTCGGGGTGGAAGCCGTCGCGCAGCAGCGCCAGCATCATGTGGGTGTGGGGCAGCTGCGCCATGCGCGCGGCGTTTTCCTCACCGAAGCCGCCCAGCAGGGTGCTGGCCAGGGCCGGTTGCAGGGGCGGCACTTCGAGCTTGTAGGCCATGGGCCCGGTGGTGCCGTCGAGCCACTGGAAATGGTCGGAATAGATCGACTGGGGCGCGCCGTAGAACGGGTTGATCACCTGTTCGAACAGCCCGGTGGAGAAATTCACCAGGTGCAGGAAGGTGCGCTTGCCCAGCCGGTCGTGAGGGTCGGGGGCCTTGGAGCGCAGCAGCAGGGCCGGGCTGTTGATGCCGCCGCCGGCCAGCAGGTAGTGACGGGCCTTGAGGGTGATGGTCGTGCCGGTGGGCGCCACGCAGCGCTCATCCATGGCCAGGCATTGCAGGCCGGTTACCCGCGTGCCGTCGATCAGCAGGCGCTGGGCGCGGGTCAGGTAGAGCAGCTCGGCACCCTTGTCGAGGGCGGCCGGGATGGTTGTTACCAGCATCGACTGCTTGGCGTTGGTGGGGCAACCCATGCCGCAATAGCCCAGGTTCCAGCAGCCGCGCACGTTGCGCGGGATGACTTTCCAGCTGTAGCCCAGGGCTTCGCAGCCGCGGCTGATGACCTCGTTGTTGGCGTTGGGCGGGATCAGCCAGGGCGCCACGCCCAGGCGTTGTTCCATGCGCTCGAACCAGGGCGCCATGTCATCCACGCCATGGCCCTTCACCCCGTGCTCGCTGGCCCAGTGCGCCAGGGTCTGGGGTGGCGTGCGAAAGCTCGACGTCCAGTTCACCAGGGTAGTGCCGCCCACCGCGCGGCCTTGGAGGATGGTGATGGCGCCGTCCTTGCTCATGCGGCCGATGCCTTCCTGGTAGAGGCTGGCGTAGGCCTGGGGCTCGATCATTTTGAAGTCGCTGCTGGTCTTGAGCGGGCCCTCCTCGACGATGAGCACCTTGAGCCCGGCGTCGCTGAGGATCTCGGCAGCGGTGCCGCCACCGGCACCGCTGCCGATGATGACCACGTCGGCTTCAAGCGTCAGGTCCTGCTGCAGGCGTGAGCCGTCATGGGTTTTCCAGCCGCGGGCCATGCCGTCGCGGAACAGATCGGGTACAGGCATCACAGGCTCTCTTATTGTTGTTTTTCAGACGGTGGGTGGCCCTGGGTAGCCGCAGTGGGCCCAGGCCTGCGGGCGGCCGTACCAGGCCATCAGCACCAGTTGCAGCAAGGACGCATGCCCCTGGCGCAGCAGGTTCAGGCTGCTGCCTTGCCAACGTTGCAGGAACGCCTCGATCTGCTCGGGGCTGGCCTGCTGCCAGCTGCCCCACACCCCGGTCAGCGGCCCGCGGGTAACGGGCAGGGTGAGTACGTCGAACAGTTGCTGGGTGAGCTTGAACATGGGCGCGGACAGGTGGTCGAGGCTGCTGTCCAGGCCTTGCAGCGTCTGTTCCACGGCGGCCGGCATGGCGTCGGTGCTGCCGGCCAGCATGACCGGCACCAGCGCCCGCAGGAACGCCAGGTCGCTGTCGCGCAGCACCGCGAAGCCGTTGGCCGGCGTGGCCTGGCTGCAGCCGCTGAGGCTGGCGCCCAGGCCAGCCACGGCGAGAAAAGCGCTCGCGCCCAGGCCCAGCTTGAGCACGGCGCGGCGGTCGAGGCTGTGCATGGCGGCGCCCTCAGCGAATAAACAGCTTGTACACCAGTTTCTGCAGGCCCTTGCCGTAGGGCGGGTAGATCACCCGGGCGGCGTTGAAGCGCTGCTTGACCAGCACGCCCTTGGCCTTGCTGAAGGTCAGGAAGCCCTCGTGGCCGTGATAGTGGCCCATGCCCGAGGGGCCGATGCCACCGAACGGCATGTCGTCCTGGGCCACGTGCAACAGGGTGTCGTTCAGGCAGGCGCCGCCGGAATGGGTGTGGGCCAATACGTGCTGTTGGGCGGCCTTGTCGTAGCCGAAGTAATACAGGGCCAGCGGGCGAGGGCGGGCGTTGACGTAGGCCAGGGCCTCGTCCAGCTCGCCGTAGGGCACGATGGGCAGCAGCGGGCCGAAGATTTCGTCCTGCATGACCGTCATGCCATCGTTGACGTTGAGCAGCACCTGCGGCGCCAGGCAGCGCCCCGCGTCCGGTGTTTGCGGGTACAGCTCGACCACCCGCGCGCCCTTGCGCCGGGCGTCGTCGAGGTAATGGTTGAGCCGCGCCAGCTGGCGCTCGTTGATGATGTGGGTGTAGTCCGGGTTGCCCTGCACCTGTGGATAAAAGCCCAGCACGGCCTGGCGGTAGGCGTCGACGAAAGCGTCCAGGCGCTCGGCCGGCACCAGCACGTAGTCGGGGGCAACGCAGGTCTGCCCGGCGTTCAGGGTCTTGCCGAAGGCAATACGCTCAGCGGCGTCCTTCAGGGGCACGTCGTGGCTGACGATGGCCGGCGACTTGCCGCCCAGTTCCAGGGTTACCGGGGTGAGGTTGTCGGCCGCGGCGCGCATCACCTGGCGGCCGACGCTGGTGGCGCCGGTGAACAGCAGGTGGTCGAACGGCAGCCGTGAGAAGGCGATGCCCACGTCGGCCTCGCCCAGCACCACGCACACCAGGTCGCTGGGGAACACCCGTTCCAGCAGGCGCTTGAGCAGCAGGCCGGTGGCCGGGGTGGCCTCGCTGAGCTTGAGCATCACCCGGTTGCCCGCTGACAGCGCGCCCACCAGCGGCCCCACGGCGAGGAACAGCGGGTAGTTCCACGGCACGATCACCCCGACTACGCCCAGGGGCTGGTAGGCGACCTTGGCCGACGCCGGCTGGAAAGCCACCCCGACCTTGCGCCGCGAGGCTTTCATCCAGCCCTTGAGGTGGCGGCTGGCATAGTGGATGCCTTGCAGGCTGGGCATCAGCTCGGCCAGCAGGGTCTCGTCGGCGCTGCGGTTGCCGAAGTCCTGGCGCAGAGCTTCGACCAACGCCTGCTGCTCGGCCACCAGCACCTCGCGCAGGCTCTTGAGCCATTGCCGGCGCTGGGCGGCAGGCGGCATGGGGTTGGCGGCGAAGGCCTGGCGCTGGGCCTTGAACAGGGGCTCCAGCAGGGCCAGGGCGTCTGGCGATGCTTGCAGTTGCGCGGACATGGCGTGGGCTCTCTGGTTAATTATTGTACTTTGTAGAGCTTATACTCTAACGGCGTTATTCGTGCCTGAACATTCGGCGGGGGAATGACGCGGCCTTGTGGCCGCTGCTACGGGTGGTGCCATTCGAAGGCGGCGGCGCGGCTCGCTACGTGTACACTGTGATCATTCATTCAAGACCATGGCCAGGGAATCGCACATGGCTGCCCGCCCCAAGACCCGTGACCGTATCGTCCAGCACAGCCTGGAGCTATTCAACCAGCAGGGCGAGCGCAGTGTCAGTACCAACCACATCGCCGCGCACATGGAGATATCGCCCGGCAACCTGTACTACCACTTCGCCAACAAGCAGGAAATCATCAGCGAGCTGTTCGACCAGTATCAGGCGCTGGTGGACGGTTTCCTGCGCCCGCCGGCCGGGCGCCTGCCCACGGTGGAAGACAAGCGCTACTACCTGCGTGCGGTGCTGTCGGCCATGTGGAACTACCGCTTCCTGCACCGCGACCTGGAGCACCTGCTGGACAGCGACGCCGAACTGGCCGAGCGCTACCGGCGCTTCTCCCAGCGTTGCATGGTGCAGGCGCAGCTGATCTACAAGGGCTTCGTCGAGGCCGGGATCCTGGACATGAACCCCACCCAGATCGAGGTGGTGACCCTCAATGCCTGGATCATCCTCAGTTCGTGGGGGCGTTTTCTCAGCACCACGCGGGAAAACTCCGCGCGCATGAGCGAAGAAGCGATCAAGCGTGGTGTCTATCAAGTATTGATGCTGGAGTGGGGCTACGTCACCGCCGATTACCGCGCGGCGGTCGACAGCCTGTTCCAGGAGTTCCACGTGTCGCTGAACCAGGCGCTGGAACCGTCGGACTAACCGTTAACTGTTCATATCCCAGGGAGGCTGCCATGCCCATCGCGCAATTGATCACCCCCCAGCAATTGGCTGCTCGCCTCGAGCAACCGGGGCTGGTGGTGCTGGACTGTCGTTTTGCACTGGAAGACCCGGACTACGGCCAGCGCAGCTACGCCGAGGGGCATATCGCCGGGGCGCACTTCGCCGACCTCGAGCGTGACCTGAGCGGCCGCGTGGTCAAGGGCGTGACCGGGCGCCACCCGCTGCCGGAGCCGGGCCGCCTGCTGGAGCGCCTGCAACAGTGGGGCATCAATGCCGACAGCGAGGTGGTGCTGTATGACGACGGCCCCGGCGCCTTCGCCGCGCGTGCCTGGTGGCTGCTGGCCTGGCTGGGCAAACGCAGTGGCGTGGCCATTCTCGACGGTGGCCTGAAGGCCTGGCACGCCGCTGGCCTGCCGCTGAGCCTGGATGCCCCGCACACCACGCCGGGGCACCTGCATGGCAAGCCCGATGCACACTTGGTGGTGACCGCCCGGCAACTGCAGGAGCGCCTGGGCCAGCCCGAACTGACCCTGCTCGATGCCCGCGCGTTGCCGCGTTTTCGTGGCGAAGTGGAGCCCATCGACCCGGTGGCCGGGCATATTCCGGGCGCGCAGTGCGCGGCCTTCACCGACAACCTGGGGCCCGATGGCCGCTTCCTGCCGGCGGACACGCTCAAGCAGCGCTTCGCCGAGAAGCTGGGCGCGCGCCCCGTGGAGTCGCTGGTGGCGTACTGCGGCTCGGGCGTGACTGCCTGCCATAACCTGTTCGCCTTGTGCCTGGCCGGCTACCCCCTGGCGCCGTTGTACGCCGGTTCGTGGAGCGAGTGGATCACCGACGCTCAGCGGCCGCTGGCCAAGGGCGACTGAGCCCCGGCGTCGCGATAGGCCCGCGGCCCCACGCCGTAGACCTTCTTGAATTGCCGGCTCAGGTGGCTCTGGTCGGCAAACCCCAGCTGCGTGGCCACCGCCAGCGGCAGGCAGCCCTCGCGCAGCAGCGCGCGGGCGCGGGCGATGCGTTGCTGCATCAGCCAGGCGTGGGGCGGCAGGCCGGTAGCCTTGCGGAAGCAGCGGGCGAAATGGAAGGGCGACAGGTGCACTGCGGCAGCCAGCGCTTCCAGTGAAGGCGGCTCGGCCAGTTGCATCAGCAGCAGGTCCTTGGCCCGGGCGATGGCCTGGGGCTCGCGCCCGATCCTGGTGGGCACCCGCACCTTGGCGTGGCGGGCGAACAGCGCCAGTACCATCTCCCGCCACAAGGTCTGTTGCTCAAGGGCCTGGCCGTTGTGCTCCAGCAGTTGGTGCAGGCGGTAGAAGCCGCTGACCAGGTCCGGGTCGCGGTACAGGGTCTCGCTGAACGACGGCGTGGCGCCGCTGCTGATGTCCAGTTCCTGCAGCAGGCTTTCCAGGCGCGCGTTCTGTGGGTAAAACGCCCGGTACAGCCAGCCCTGGTCGTGGCCCTTGCTGCCGGTGTGTACCTCGTCGGGGTTGATCAGCACCAGGGTGCCGCTGGGCGCCAGGTGGTCGGCGCCACGGTAGCGATAACGCTGGGCGCCGCTGACGATCATGCCGATGACGAAGCCGTCGTGCACATGGGGCACGAAGCGCTGCTCGATGTAGCGCGCCGACAACAACTCCACCCCGGCCAGCCGTGGCGTTTGCCAGAAGTGGATCGACTCCTGGCTCATGCCAGCGCCGTCAGCCATTGGGGGATGCGACGTTCCAGGTAGTAAGCGGGCTTGCGCAGGCTGCCCTCGACGAAGCCCACGTGGCCGCCGTGCTCGTGCAGCTCGAAGGTGATGCTGGGCGACAGTTCGTTGGCCTGGGGCAGGCTGTGGCGGAACACGAAGGGATCGTCGGCGGCCTGGATGATCAGCGTGGGCGTGGCGATGGCTGCCAGGTAGTAGCCGCTGGACGAGCGCCGATAGTAGTCGTGGGCGTCGGTGAAGCCGTTGAGCGGCGCGGTGACCTTGCCGTCGAAGTCCCAGAAGGTGCGCAGGTTCTTTAGCGGCCCCAGGTTGCTCAGGGTTGCCAGGCCATCGTGCTTGCCTTCGTGCAGGAAGCGCCGCTGCTTGTCCTTCACGTAGGCCAGCATCTCGCGCATGAAGTGCGCCTGGTACACCTTGGAGAAGCCCATGGCGATGCGGTCGGCGCACTGGTCCAGGCGGAAGGGCACCGAGACCGCTACCGCCCCCTGCAGCTCGCTGTTTGCGCCCACTTCGCCCAGGTGCTTGAGCAGGATGTTGGCGCCCAGCGAATAGCCGGCGGCGAACAGCGGCGCCATGGGCCGGCGGCTGCGCAGGTGGGCGATGACCTCCGCCAGGTCCTCGCTGCTGCCCGAGTGATAGCTGCGCGCCAGCAGGTTGGGTTCGCCCGAGCAGCCGCGCCAGTTCAACGCCACGCTGGCCCAGCCCTGGGCCGCCAGCGCACGTTGCAGGCCGACCACGTAGGGCGAGTTCGACGAGCCGGTGAGTCCGTGAAGGACCAGCACCAGGGGGCTGTCGGCGCTGTGCGGGCCATGCCAGTCCAGGTCCATGAAGTCGCCATCGGCCAGCCACAGGCGTTGGCGTTCACGTTGCAGGGGGGGCTGACGGCGCAACACCGGGCCCCAGAGGGTTTGCAAATGCGGGTTGCCCAGCCCCGTGGCGGGGTGGAAAGGCGCAGCAGCCTGCGCGGTAGACGTGTGCACGGGTGTTTCTTCCTCCAGTAACCCGGCTAAGTTGCCACAATCGTCGCCGCCTGTATCGGCCTATTTATTGCCGGATAGCGGCAGGGGTGGCCGGACTACCGTGGGACCATTGTTTGATGCCCGGGGCGCTGGAGCCCAGTGCATGGCCCACGGCCAGGCCAACGCCAAGCACCACGATGAGGATCGAAAGGTGTGGCGTGCTCATGAAATATCGCCTGGAGGCTTTGCTGGCCAGGACGCGTAGCGCATAGGGCTGTGGCTTGGGGAACATCACGGTTGCACCTCGTGATCGATGGATGACGAGGGGCAGGGTCTTGCAAGCGGGGAGGGTGGAGGGGGTACATATATGTAGCCGCTGCCTGCGGCAGCGGCTACGCGGTTGCGAAAGGCAGTATCAGCCGCGCTGCCACAGGGCGTAGTAGACCTGGCCGGCCTTCTTCTCGCGGTGCAGGCGCCAGTTGCCCGGCAGCTCCAGGGTGGAGGGCGGCGTCTCGCTTTCGGTGTACACCCAGGCGTGCTCGCTCAGCCAGCCACGGGTTTCCAGCAGCGCACAGGCGGCGGGCAGCAGGTTCTGGTGGAACGGCGGGTCGAGGAACACCAGGTCGAAGGCGCTGGCCGCCTGGGTTTCCAGGTAGCGCAGGGCGTCGCTTTGCAGCAGCTGGCCGGTGGCGCAGTTGAGCAGGTCGAGGTTGGCCCGCAGGCTGGCGATGGCCTGGGCATTGCTGTCCAGCGCCAGGCCCATGCTGGCGCCACGGGACAGGGCCTCCAGGTACAGGGCGCCGCTGCCGCAGAACGGGTCCAGCACCTTGGCGCCGTTGACGTAGGCCGCCAGCCAGTTGAACAGGGTTTCACGCACCCGGTCCGGCGTGGGGCGCAGGCCCGGGCCGTCGGGGAAGCTCAGCTTGCGGCTGCGCCATTGGCCGCCAATGATGCGCAGCTGGCCCTGGCCGTTGTGTTTCACAGGTTTTGCAGGGGGATGTGCCATTAATGCTCCGGAACGCCCATGGGTTGTTCCTGGGGTTTGTCTGTAGGGGGTGGCAGCGGTTTCTGCGCCACGGTGGGGCCAGCGGTGACAATCACCAGCTTGTCGGCGTCCAGGTGGCGGTTCATGGCGGCCTTGACCTGCTCGATGGTCAGGTCCTGGGACTGCTGCATGAAGTCTTCCAGAAAGCTCAGGGGCAGATTATAGAAGCCAATGGCCCCCAATTGCCCGACGATGCTCGAATTGCTTGCCGTGGACAGCGGGAAGCTGCCGGCCAGCTCGCGCTTGGCGGCATCCAGTTCCTGCTGGGTAGGGCCGGTTTTCAGGTAGTCACGCAGGATGTCCTGCACCAGCTTGAGGGTGCCTTCGCTGAGTTCGGCGCGGGTCTGCAGGCTGATGGAGAACGGCCCGCGGGCCTGCATCGGGGTGAAGCCCGAATAGATACCGTAGGTCAGGCCGCGCTTTTCCCGCACTTCACTCATCAGGCGGGTGCCGAAGGTGCCGCCGCCCAGGATCTGGTTGCCCATGGACAGTGCCGCGTAGTCGGGGTCGTCGCGGGTGATGCCCAGCTCGGCCAGCAGCATGGTGGTCTGCTTGGAGGGGAATTCGAGGTGGGTAAGGCCGGGCTTGGGCGCCTGGGGTTCGGGCATCAGCGCCAGGGCTGGGCCCTTGGGCAGTGCCGACGAGACCTGCTCGGCGATTTTTTCCGCTTCCTCCCGCGACAGGTCGCCGACCAGGGCGATCACCGTGTTGCCAGCCGCGTAGGCGCGGTTGTGGAAGGCGCGCAGCTGCTGGGCGTTGATGGCATTTATGGACTTGGCGTCACCGTCGCTGGGGTGCGCGTACGGATGGTCGCCGTACAGGCGGCTGAACAGCTCGTTGCCCGCCAGCTTGCCGGGGCTCTGCTTCTGGTACTGGAAGCTGGCCAGCAGCTGGTTCTTGATGCGGGCCATGGAGTCGGCAGGGAAGGTCGGCTTGCCCACCACCTCGGCGAACAGTTTCAGCGCCGGCTCGCGTTTGTCGGGCGCGCTGAGGCTGCGCAGCGAGGCGATGGCCATGTCGCGGTAGGCGCCGTTGGCGAAGTCCGCGCCCAAGCCTTCGAAGCCCTGGGCGATGGCCTCGACGTTCTTGCCGGCCACGCCTTCATTGAGCATGGCGTTGGTCAGCAGGCCGATGCCCGGGGTTTTCTGGTCCTGGCTGCTGCCGGCGGCGAAGGTCAGGCGCAGGTCGAACATGGGCAGCTGGTGCGCTTCGACGAACATCACCTTGGAGCCGGCGGCGGTGCGCCAGGTCTGGATGTCCATCAGGCGGTGGCTGGGCGCCTTGCCGTCCAGTTCCTTCAGGGTCTGCAGGTTGTCCAGCGGCGCCGGGGCTTCGGCGGCCAGCGCCTGGCCGGTGACCAGCGCGGCCAGCAGCGCCACGCCCAGCAGGGCGCGGCGGGGTGAGTTGCGCTTATTCATGCGCCGATTCCTCTGGCAGTACGTGGGCGACGCTCAGGCGCGACCGGGTGAAATAGGTACGGGCAGCGTTCTGGATGTCCTGGGGGGTGACGCTCTTGATGTCATCCAGTTCGGTGTCCATCAGCTTCCACGACAGGCCCACGGTTTCCAGCTGGCCAATGGTGGTGGCCTGGCTGCTGATGGAATCGCGCTCATACACCAGCCCGGCGATCACCTGGGCGCGCACGCGCTCGAGTTCCTCGGCGGTGGGCGGCTTGGTCTTGAGCTGGTCCAGCAGGCGCCAGAAACCTTTCTCGACGTCGGCCAGGGTCTTTTTCTTCTGGGTATTGGGCGTGGCCGACAACATGAACAGGCTGTCGCCGCGGGTGAACGGGTTGTAGCTGGCGGAGGCGCCGGTGACCAGTTCCTCGCCGCGCTCCAGCTGGGTGGACAGGCGCGCGCTGTAGCCGCCGTCCAGCAGCGCCGAGATCAGCCGCAGGGCCTGGGCGTCGCGTGGGTTGGCGGCGGTGGCCAGGCCCGGCACGTTGAAGCCGTAGACCACGCTGGGCAGCTCGGTCTTGACGTGCAGGGTGAGCTGCCGCTCGCCAGGCTCGGCCAGCTCCAGCGGGAGCTTGCTGGGCGGCGTGTCGCGCCGGGCTATGCTGCCGAAGAAGCGCTGGGCCAGGGCCTTGACCTGGTCTGGGGTGACGTCGCCGACCACCACCAGGGTGGCGTTGTTGGGCACGTACCAGGCCTTGTACCAGGCGCGCAGCTCGTCGATTTTCATGCGGTCGAGGTCAGCCATCCAGCCGATGGTCGGCGTGTGGTAGCCGCTGGCCGGGTAGGCCATGGCCTTGAACAGCTCGAAGGCCTTGGCGCTGGGCTTGTCGTCGGTGCGCATGCGCCGCTCTTCCTTGATCACCTCGATCTCGCGGCTGAACTCGTCGGCCGGCAGCTTCAAGGTGGCCATGCGGTCGGCTTCAAGCTCCAGGGACACCGGCAGGCGGTCCTTGGCCAGCACCTGGTAGAAGGCGGTGTAGTCGTCGCTGGTGAAGGCGTTCTCCTCGGCGCCCAGGTCGCGCAGCACCCGCGAGGCCTCGCCGGGGCCGAGTTTCTCGCTGCCCTTGAACATCATGTGTTCCAGGGCGTGGGACAGGCCGGTCTGGCCCGGGGTCTCGTAGCTGGAGCCGACCTTGTACCAGATCTGCGAAACCACCACCGGCGCGCGATGGTCTTCGCGCACCACGACCTTCAGGCCGTTGTCGAGGGTGAACTCGGTGGTGGGTTGGGGATCGGCGGCCAAGGCGGCAAATGGCAGACAAACCGAGCTGAGCAGCAGGCCGGCGGCACGGCGGGCTAGAGCATTCATTCGTTTTTTAACCTGTCGGACTGCCCGCTTGGTCTTAGCGTCCACGGGCGAGGAGGTGCTAGGATACTGATCCGGTTACCTGGCGACCATGCCTGGTTGCAGAGAATGGCCTGCGGGCTCTCTACAAAATGTTGCGCATGAACGAGCCGGGAAAAATACAGTCTGTTCTGCGTTATTAGAATTTCCTGAGGCGCCGCTCTGGCGCGTCGCTACCTTGAGATAGCCGTCTTCCATGTTTGGTTCCAACGACGACAAAAAGTCCCCCGAAAAGAAAGGCCTGTTCGGCTGGCTGCGCAAAAAGCCTGCGCAAGAAGCGGTCGAGCAGCCCAAAGCCCCTGAAACCGTCGCCCCCGAGACCATCGTCGAGGTAGCGCCGGAGCCCGTACTGGCACCTGTGCCGCCCGTGGTGGCGCAGCCTGAACCCGTGGCCGCGCCTGCGCCTGCGCCGGTGGTGCTGGAGTTGCCGGTGCCGGAAGAGCCGGTGGCCCTGGTCCCGGACCTGGAACCCCATGCGCCGCCGCCGATCGCCCCGGTCGCCGAGGCGCCGGTGGTTGTGCCGGTCATCGAGCCAGAGCTTGTGCCTGAGCCGGTAGTGGTCGCGCCCGAGCCTGTAGTCGCGCCTTCGGTGCCTGAGCCGGTGGTGGTTGCGCCTGCGCCAACGCCTGAACCAGAGCCAGCCCCAGCGCCGCAACCAGAGCCGGTTGCCTTCGTTGCCCCGGTGGTAGCACCTGCCCCTGAGCCCGTGGTTGCCGCCCCGGCCCCCGTTGCCGCGGTCGAGCCCCAGCTTGCACCTGCCCCGGAGCCAGCCCCGGAGCCAGCCGCCCAGACCGAAGCCGCCAAGGTCGGCTTCTTCGCCCGCCTCAAGCAGGGCCTGGCCAAGACCAGCGCCAGCCTGGGCGAGGGCATGGCCAGCCTGTTCATGGGCAAGAAGGTCATCGACGACGACCTGCTGGAAGAGATCGAGACCCGCCTGCTGACCGCCGACGTCGGCGTCGAGGCCACCTCGGTGATCGTCCAGAGCCTGACCCAGAAGGTGGCGCGCAAGCAGCTGGCCGACAGCGATGCGCTGTACAAGTCGCTGCAGGGCGAGCTGACCGACCTGCTGCGCCCGGTGGAGCAGCCGCTGAAGATCGAGTCGCAGAACAAGCCGTTCGTGATCCTGGTGGTGGGCGTCAACGGCGCCGGCAAGACCACCACCATCGGCAAGCTGGCCAAGAAGCTGCAGCTGGAAGGCAAGAAGGTCATGCTGGCCGCCGGTGACACCTTCCGTGCCGCTGCCGTCGAGCAGTTGCAAGTGTGGGGCGAGCGCAACAAGATCCCGGTCATCGCCCAGCACACTGGCGCCGACTCGGCCTCGGTGATCTTCGACGCCGTGCAAGCCGCCAAGGCCCGTGGCATCGACGTGCTAATCGCCGACACCGCCGGCCGCCTGCACACCAAAGACAACCTGATGGAAGAGCTGAAGAAGGTGCGCCGGGTCATCGGCAAGCTCGACGCCGACGCGCCGCACGAAGTGCTGCTGGTGCTGGACGCCGGCACCGGGCAGAACGCCATCAACCAGGCCAAGCAGTTCAACAACACCGTGGCCCTGACCGGCCTGGCCCTGACCAAGCTCGACGGTACCGCCAAGGGCGGCGTGATCTTCGCCCTGGCCAAGCAGTTCGGCCTGCCTATCCGCTACATCGGCGTGGGCGAAGGCATCGACGACCTGCGTACCTTTGAAGCAGAACCCTTTGTCCAGGCACTGTTTGCCGAGCGGGAGCGTTCATGATTCGTTTCGAACAGGTCGGTAAGCGCTATCCGAACGGGCACGTCGGCTTGCATGAGCTGAGCTTTCGAGTGCGTCGCGGCGAGTTTCTGTTTGTAACCGGGCACTCCGGTGCCGGTAAAAGTACCCTGTTGCGCCTGCTGCTGGCGATGGAACGGCCCACCTCCGGCAAGCTGCTGCTGGCCGGCCAGGATCTGGGCCAGATCAGCAACTCGCAGATCCCGTTCCTGCGCCGCCAGATCGGCGTGGTGTTCCAGAACCACCAGTTGCTGTTCGACCGCACGGTGTTCAACAACATTGCCCTGCCGCTGCAGATCCTCGGGCTGTCCAAGCCCGAGATCGCCAAGCGCGTGGACTCGGCGCTCGAACGCGTGTCGCTGTCCGACAAGGGCGAGCTCTACCCGGGCGACCTGTCCACCGGCCAGCAACAGCGCGTCGGTATCGCCCGGGCCATCGTTCACCGCCCGGCCTTGCTGCTGGCGGACGAACCCACCGGTAACCTCGACCCACGGCTGGCAGCGGAAATCATGGGTGTATTCGAAGACATCAACCGGCTGGGCACCAGCGTGCTGATCGCCAGCCACGACCTGGCGCTGATCGCGCGCATGCGCCACCGCATGCTGACCCTGCAGCGCGGCCGCCTGATCGGCGACGGGGAGGCAGCAGAATGAGCTCCACCCGCAGCCCCAAGGTCACCGACCGCGTAGCCCCCAAGGCCGCCGAGCCGCCACCGTCGAAGCAGCAGAAGCAGCAGGAAGACGACGGCCCGGACTTCGCCACCCTGTTCAAGGCGTGGGTGGAAAGCCACCGCGCCAGCCTCAAGGACAGCCTCAAGCGCCTGGGCAAGCAGCCTATCGGCAGCTTCTTCACCTGCCTGGTAATGGCCGTGGCCCTTAGCCTGCCCATGGGCCTGTCGCTGCTGCTCAAGAACGTCGAGCGCCTGGGCGGCTCGTGGCAGCGTGCGGCGCAGATCTCCCTGTACCTGGACATGAACGCCAGCAACCGCGACGGCGACGCCCTGGTCACCCAGATCAAGGGCCTGAACGGCGTGGCCGATGCCGAGTTCATCAGCAAGGACAAGGCCCTCACCGAGTTCCAGCAGCAGTCGGGCCTGGGCGAGGCGCTCAAGGAACTGCCCGACAACCCGCTGCCGGGCGTAGTGGTGGTGACTCCGCTGGAAATCGACAAGGCCGCGCTCGAGGCCCTGCGCTCGCAACTCGCCGACCTGCCCAAGGTGCAACAGGCGCAGCTTGACCTTGTGTGGGTGGAGCGCCTGGCGGCCATCCTCAAGCTGGGCGACCGCTTCGTCTTCGGCCTGACCGTGCTGCTGGTGTCGGCGCTGCTGCTGGTGGTGGGCAATACCATTCGTCTGCACATCGAGAACCGCCGCACGGAAATCGAGGTCATCAAGTTGGTGGGCGGCACAGACGCCTACGTGCGTAGGCCGTTTCTCTACATGGGGGCGATTTATGGCTTGGGCGGCGGCGTTTTTGCCTGGGGCGTGCTGGCTTTCGGCCTGGATTGGCTGAATGACGCCGTGGTAGGGCTTTCCGGGCTGTATGGCAGTGATTTTGCCTTGGCCGGTGTTCCGTCGTCCGATGGTCTGTCGCTCTTGCTAGGCGCCTTGTTGTTGGGGTATATCGGTGCGTGGATTGCGGTAGCCCGCCATTTGCGAGAGCTCGCTCCTCGGTAATATTTTGAAATATTTCGTGTGCCAGCATTGACCTTTGGTGAAATTAACTTTAGGGAACTTGTTTAGCGGTTCCCGGTCTATGCGTCTGTGCTTTAATGCACAAATTCGTGAGTCGGAGGTTTTTTCGTATGACCACTTCTTTGCAACCTGCGTATGCCTTGGTCCCGGGTCAGAACCTGGAAGCCTATGTGCACACGGTGAACAGCATTCCATTGCTGACGCCGGAGCAGGAGCGTGAACTGGCCGAGAGTCTCTACTATGAGCAGGATCTTGGGGCGGCTCGGCAGATGGTGCTCGCCCACCTGCGTTTCGTCGTGCACATCGCACGCAGCTATTCGGGGTACGGCCTGGCACAGGCCGACCTGATCCAGGAAGGTAACGTCGGCCTGATGAAGGCCGTGAAGCGCTTCAACCCGGAAATGGGCGTACGCCTGGTGTCCTTTGCCGTGCACTGGATCAAGGCGGAAATCCACGAGTTCATCCTGCGCAACTGGCGCATCGTCAAGGTGGCTACCACCAAGGCCCAGCGCAAGTTGTTCTTCAACCTGCGCAGCCAGAAGAAGCGCCTGGCCTGGTTGAACAACGAGGAAGTCCACCGCGTGGCCGAAAGCCTGGGCGTGGAGCCGCGTGAAGTGCGCGAGATGGAAAGCCGCCTGACCGGCCATGACATGGCCTTCGACCCGGCCGCGGAAGCGGACGACGACAGCGCCTTCCAGTCGCCGGCCAACTACCTGGAAGACCACCGCTACGATCCGGCGCGTCAGCTGGAGGATGCCGACTGGAGCGACAACTCCAACAGCAACCTGCACGAGGCCCTGGAAGTGCTGGACGACCGCAGCCGTGACATCCTCTACCAGCGCTGGCTGGCCGAGGAAAAGGCCACGCTGCACGAGCTGGCCGAGAAGTACAACGTGTCGGCGGAGCGTATCCGCCAGCTCGAAAAGAGCGCGATGAACAAGCTGAAGATCTCGATCGCAGCCTGATTCACCCGCTGAACCAAAAAGCCCCGGCCATGTGCCGGGGCTTTTTTTGTGGGCGAAGATGACGCGGCCTGGCGGCCGCTGCTACGGATCGCGTCTTGTAGCAGCAACTGTCTTGTGGGAGCTGGCTTGCCAGCGAGCTTTTATGGCCCCAACAGCTCGCTGGCAAGCCAGCTCCCACAGGATGTAACAGCGGCGGGGCGGCCATCCGCCAAAGGCCGCGTCCGCGGTCACATCGCCCAAGGCGTAGCACTGCGCGAATGGTTGAGGTCGGTCAGGTAGGCCGAACCGCCCAGCTGCCCCATCTGCGTGCGAATCCAGCCGGCGCGGCGGGCCACGTAGGTGCTCGGGTGGCTGGCGCTCCACACGCGCGGGTTGGGCAGCACGGCGGCCAGCAGGCTGGCCTGCTGGGTGGACAGGCTGCCGGCGCCGACGCCGAAGTGGTGGCGGGCAGCCGCCTCGGCACCGAATACGCCGTCGTCCCATTCCACGCTGTTGAGGTACACCTCGAGAATCCGCTGCTTGGACCAGAACGTCTCGATCAGCGCGGTGAACCAGGCCTCCAGCGCCTTGCGGAAGTAGCTGCGGCCCGACCACAGGAACAGGTTCTTCGACACCTGCTGGCTGAGGGTGCTGGCGCCGCGAATGGAGCCACCTCGCTCGTTGTGCAGGAAGGCCGCCTGCATGGCGTCGAAATCAAAGCCCCAGTGCTGGGCGAAGCGCTGGTCTTCGCCGGCGATGACGGCGATTTTCAGCGAGTCGGAGATTTCGTCGTAGGAGCGCCAGCTGCGCTGCAGGTCGATGGGCTCGCCATCCGTCCAGGACTCGACCTTGCGCTCCACCATCAGCATGGTCCCGGGCGGCGGCACGAAGCGAAACAGCACCACCAGCAGGACGCTGCCGACGACGAACCAGATCGCCACTTTACGCAGCAGGGTGAACACGGAATTGAGCATGGATGACTTGGCCGGGCGCATTGAGCGGGCCATTATACAGACCCTGTGCCAACGAACCGGAGTTCCTGGATGCTGCGACAATTTCTCATGCTGGCTGCCTTTTTCGGATTCACCGGGGTAGGGCTAGGCGCGTTCGCCGCCCATGGCCTCAAGGATCGTTTGAGCAGCGACTACCTGGCGGTGTTCCACACCGGGGTCAACTATCAACTCATTCACGCCCTGGCGCTGCTGGCCGTGGCCGTGCTCAGCGTGCAGGTGCCCAGCCGCCTGGTGAACGCCGCCGGGGTGATGTTCTGCATCGGTATCGTGCTGTTCTCCGGCAGCCTCTACCTGCTGACGCTCAGCGGCGTGCGCGTGTTCGGCGTGATCACCCCATTCGGTGGCCTGGCATTCCTGGTCGGCTGGGCCTGCCTGGGCATGGCTGCCTGGAACCTGGGCAAGGCGTGAGACGAATGGGCCGCGTTTGTGTTGGTCGCCAGCGGCGAACGGGCTAGAATGCCAGCCCCTTTGAAATGATGGCTGCTGCCTGCATGCACATTCAGTTGAACGGTGAATCCTTTGAATTGCCCGACGGCGAGACCGTCGCGGCGCTGTTGACCCGCCTGGAGCTGACCGGCCGCCGGGTCGCGGTGGAACTGAACCTGGATATCGTGCCGCGCAGCCAGCACGAAGCCACTGCCCTGCGCGAAGGCGACCAGGTCGAAGTGGTGCACGCCATCGGTGGCGGCTGACTGCCGCCGCCTTCCACCGCCCCTTCAACCCCCGAGAGGAACGACGATGAGCAATCCGCGTACCGACAAGCCCTTCATCCTGGCTGGCCGCACCTTCGAATCGCGTCTGCTGGTAGGCACCGGCAAGTACCGCGACCTGGAAGAAACCCGCCTGGCCATCGAAGCCTCGGGGGCCGAGATCGTCACCGTGGCGGTGCGCCGCACCAACATCGGCCAGAACCCTGGCGAGCCAAACCTGCTGGACGTGCTGCCGCCGGACCGCTACACCATCCTGCCGAACACCGCCGGCTGCTACGACGCCGTGGAAGCGGTGCGCACCTGCCGCCTGGCCCGTGAGCTGCTCGACGGCCACAACCTGGTGAAGCTGGAAGTGCTGGCCGACCAGAAAACCCTGTTCCCCAACGTGATTGAAACCATCAAGGCCGCCGAAGTGCTGGTCAAGGACGGTTTCGACGTGATGGTGTACACCAGCGATGACCCGATCATCGCCCGCCAGCTGGCCGAGATCGGCTGCATCGCCGTGATGCCGCTGGCCGGCCTGATCGGCACCGGCCTGGGCATCTGCAACCCCTACAACCTGCAGATCATCCTGGAAGAAGCCAAGGTGCCGGTACTGGTCGACGCCGGCGTGGGCACCGCCTCCGACGCCACCATCGCCATGGAACTGGGCTGCGAGGCCGTGTTGATGAACTCGGCCATCGCCCACGCCCAGGACCCGATCATGATGGCCGGTGCCATGAAGCACGCCATCGTCGCCGGGCGCATGGCCTACCTGGCCGGCCGCATGCCGAAAAAACTCTATGCCAGCGCATCTTCGCCGCTGGATGGTCTGATCAAGTAAGAGCCACCATGACTGAACCGCAAGATACCCCGACCCCGGAAAACGACGACGTGCAGGGCGAGGGCGAGCAGCGCCAACACCGCGCCATCAAGAGCTTCGTGATGCGCGCCGGGCGCATGACCGAAGGCCAGCAGCGTGGCCTGGACCAGGGCGCGCCACTGTTCGTGCTGCCCCTGGCCGACGCGCCGGTGGACTACGACCAGGTGTTTGGCCGCAGTGCCCCGCGCACCGTGGAAATCGGCTTCGGCATGGGCCACTCGCTGCTGGAAATGGCCGCTGCGGCGCCCGACCAGGACTTCATCGGCATTGAAGTACACCGTCCGGGCGTGGGTGCACTGCTCAACGGCGTGCTCACCCAGGGCCTGAAGAACCTGCGCGTGTACGACACCGACGCCATCGAAGTGCTCAAGCGCTGCATCGCCGACAACAGCCTGGACCGCCTGATGCTGTTCTTCCCGGACCCATGGCACAAGAGCCGCCACCACAAGCGCCGCATCGTGCAGCCGGCGTTCGCCGAACTGGTACGCAGCAAGCTGAAGGTAGGGGGTGTGCTGCACATGGCCACCGACTGGGAGCCCTATGCCGAGTACATGCTGGAAGTGATGAACGTGGCGCCTGGGTATCGCAACCTGGCCGAAGACGGCAAGTGCGTGCCACGCCCGGCCGAGCGGCCGATCACCAAGTTCGAGCGCCGCGGTGAGCGCCTGGGCCATGGTGTGTGGGACCTGAAGTTCGAAAAGCTCGACTGATACCCCCCGTAGCAGCGGCCACAGGCCGCGTCCGGCATCAACTCGGTGTTGCGTCGGACGCGGCCTGGGGCCGCTGCTACGGGGTTTGGTTATTTGCGGTCGGCGACTACGCCCAGTATCACCAGCACCACCAACAGCACCGGCGCCAGGCTGTAGTTGTTGAACTGGCTCAACCCCTTCACCACCCACGGCGTGGCATAGATCAGCGCCGCGCCGCTGCCGATGCAGCACACCAGCGCCATCACCGGTACGCGCAATGCGCCGGCGATACCCCCCAGGCGGGCGTCCAGCCAGGCCTTGATGTCCGCACCGAACAGCACCAGCAGGCAGCCCACCAGCGCCAGGGCGATTTCCGACAGGTTGCCACGGCTCCAGCGGGACGCCGTAGCCAACAGGTTCAACACTAATTCCATGGTCAATCCTTAGGTCAAGAAGTACTGCAGCAGGTCGTTGAGGAACAGCTGGCCTTGGGGCGTGGCGACCAGGCGCGACGGTTCGACCTGCAAAAGGCCTTTTTGTTCGGCCTGCCGGCGCCCCTCGTCCAGGCTTTCCAGGGTCAGGCCGGTGCGTTGCGGGTACAGCTGCGCTTCCACGCCGGCAGTCAGGCGCAGGGCGTTCATCAGGAACTCGAACGGCAGCTCATCCAGCGCCAGCAGCTTCTCGCCGGCCTGGAACGGCTTGGCCGGGTTCAGGTAGTCCTTGGGCAGCCGGGTCTTCCAGGTGCGCACGATGCGCCCGTCCGGGTGGCTGAGCTTGCCGTGGGCACCGGCGCCGATGCCGATGAAATCACCGAAGCTCCAGTAGTTCAGGTTGTGCCGCGCGGCCTTGCCCGGCTGGGCGTAGGCCGACACTTCATACTGGCCGTAACCGTGCTCGGCCAGCAGTGCCTGGCCGGCTTCCTGGATGTCCCACAGGGTATCGTCCTCGGGCAGCACCGGCGGCTGGTTCCAGAACACCGTGTTGGGCTCCAGGGTCAGCTGGTACCAGGACAGGTGCGTGGGTTTCAGCGCGATGGCCTGGCGCAGGTCGTCCAGCGCTTCTTCCAGGGACTGGTCGGGCAGGCCGTGCATCAGGTCCAGGTTGAAGTTGTCGAACCCGGCCTGGCGCGCCATGTCGGCAGCGCGGATGGCCTCGTCGCCGTTGTGGATGCGCCCCAGGGCTTCCAGCTTGCTGGCCTGGAAGCTCTGGATGCCGATGGACAGGCGGTTGATACCCAGCTGCCGGTAGGCGCGGAATTTCTCCTGCTCGAAGGTGCCCGGGTTGGCTTCCAGGGTGATCTCGATGTCGGGCGCGAACGGAATGCGCTGCTCCACGCCTTCCAGCAGCCGCCCCAGCGCCTTGGCGCTGAACAGGCTGGGCGTGCCACCACCGAAGAAGATCGAGCTCAGGGGGCGCCCGTAGGCGGCCGGCAGGTCGATGTCCAGGTCGGCCAGCAGCGCGTCCACGTACTCTTCTTCCGGCAGCTCCGGGCTGGCAGCGTGGGAGTTGAAGTCGCAGTACGGGCATTTGCGCACGCACCACGGGATATGGATGTACAGGGCCAGGGGCGGCAGCACGGGCAACGGCGCCCGCGGTGCTACCGAGGAAAAACCATCCTCACCGGCAAACAGCGTGGTGGTGGTCATGCAAGGCCCAGGCGTTGACGCAGGATGGCCATGGCGCGGGCGCGGTGGCTCAGCTGGTTTTTTTCCACCGGGCTCAGCTCGGCGCTCGAGCAGTCGCGCTCGGGCACCCAGAACAGCGGGTCGTAGCCAAAGCCGTGGTCGCCGCTGGCGGCGTGCAGGATGCGCCCGTGCCACAGGCCTTCGCACAAAATCGGCAGCGGGTCATCGGCGTGGCGCACCAGGGCCAGCACGCAGACGAACTGCGCGCCGCGCTCGGCGTCCGGCACCTCCTTCAGGGCGTCCAGCAGCTTGGCGTTGTTGGCCGCGTCGCCCTGGCCGTCGGCGTAGCGCGCCGAGTAGATGCCTGGCGCACCGCCGAGGAAGTCCACCGCCAGGCCCGAGTCGTCGGCCAGGGCTGGCAGGCCGGACAGGCGCGAGGCGTTGCGGGCCTTGAGGATGGCGTTCTCGACGAACGACAGGCCGGTCTCTTCCGGCTCTACCTGGCTGAATTCGCCCACCGAGCGCAGCTGCACGCTGCCGCCCAGCATGGCCTGGAGTTCCTTGAGTTTGCCGGCGTTGTGGCTGGCCAGCACGAGTTGCGTGAAGTTCATGAGTCGCCCGGGAAGAGTTCTTGGTCGAAGGTCAGGCGGTGTTCGTCACCGGCCGCCTTGACGCTCAGGTCAAAGGTATAGGTCGCGTCCTGCGGAATCTGGAACTGTGTAACGTAGGACACGGCGCCCTGTTCGGTTACCTGGGTGAAGGTCAGCTGCTCTTTCTTGCCGCCCGGCCCGCTGACGGTGCCGCTGATGGCGGCGGGGAAGGACTTGCCGGCCTTTTCCAGTGCCACGTTGAGCACGCCCAGGTTTTTGCCGCGCAGCAGCCCTGCAGCCTTGGCGATGCCCGGCTGGAGGATGCTGGAGGTGATCGCATTGTAATGCACCGTCAGCTCGCCGAACTGTTCCTGGCGGTTGTCCCTGGCCGCATCGGCGGCGAAGGCCGGCAGGGCGAGGCAGCAGGTAAGCAGGAGCAGGGCGAGCTGGCGCATGATCGATCTCCGTGGGTGGGCAGGTCACACCGCCAGGCGATGCTCCTGCAGGCCCGGGCTGTTGACCCGGTAGATGCCGATTTCACCCAACAGATTAGGCCACAGTTTGCTCGCCCAGCCATGCCTGTGCTGGTGGTCTACCGCCAGACGGTCGAGGACCTGGGCGCTGCGCTCGCGGCACAGCTCCTCGAAGTCCTCGAAGGTGCAGAAGTGGATGTTCGGCGTGTTGTACCAGGTATACGGCAGGAATTCCGACACCGGCATGCGGCCGTTGCGGGCCAGGTACCAGCGGCAGCGCCAGTGGCCGAAGTTGGGGAAGGTGATGATGCACTGGCGGCCCACGCGCAGCATCTCGTCGAGGATGCGGTCGGGGTATTCCACGGCCTGCAGCGCCTGCGTCATCACCACCACGTCGAAGCTGTTGCTGGCGAAGTTGCCCAGGCCCTTGTCCAGGTCCTGCTCGATGACGTTGATGCCCTTGCGCACGCACTCGTTGATGTTGGCGGCGTCGATTTCCAGGCCGTAGCCGGTCACCTGCTTGTTGTCGCGCAGCCAGGCCAGCAGTTCACCGTCGCCGCAACCGAGGTCGAGCACGCGGCTGCCGGCCGGAATCCAGTCCTGGATGATTTCAAGATCGGCTCTCATGGCTTCCTCAGATCGCAATTCGGTTCATGTAGCGGGTGAAGGCCTGCAGGTAGCGCGGGATCGGGATCAGGAAGGCGTCATGGCCTTGCGGGGCGTCGATCTCCAGGTAGCAGACGTTCTTGCGCGCGGCCATCAGCGCGTCGACGATCTCCCGCGAACGGGCCGGGGAGAAGCGCCAGTCGGTGGTGAACGACATCACGCAGAAATCGGCCGTGGCGTGCTTGAAGGTCTCGGCCAGGTCGTCGCCGTGCTGGGCGGCCGGGTCGAAGTAGTCCAGCGCCTTGGTCATCAGCAGGTAGGTGTTGGCGTCGAAACGCCCGGAGAACTCTTCGCCCTGGTAGCGCAGGTAGCTTTCCACCTGGAATTCCACGCTGTGGAAGTCGTAGTTGAGCTTCTCGCTCTTCAGGCCCCGGCCGAATTTCTCGCCCATGGAGTCGTCCGACAGGTAGGTGATGTGGCCCACCATGCGCGCCAGCATCAGCCCGCGCTTGGGGATGACCCCGGCTTCCTGGAACGAACCGCCGTGGAACTCGGGGTCGGTGAGGATGGCCTGGCGCGCCACTTCGTTGAAGGCGATGTTCTGCGCCGACAGCTTGGGCGCCGAGGCGATGGCCACGCAATGGCGCACGCGGTCGGGGTAGGTGATGGTCCACTGCTGGGCCTGCATGCCGCCCAGGCTGCCACCGACTACGGCGGCCCACTGGTGGATGCCCAGGTAGTCGGCCAGGCGCGCCTGGCTGTGCACCCAGTCTTCCACGGTCAGCACCGGGAAATCGGCGCCAAACGGCTTGCCGGTGTCCGGGTTGATGCTGCTGGGGCCGGTGGAGCCGTTGCAACCGCCGAGGTTGTTGAGGCTCACCACGAAGAACTTGTTGGTGTCGATCGGCTTGCCGGGGCCGATGCAGCTGTCCCACCAGCCGGGCTTGCGGTCAGCGGCCGAGTGGTAGCCGGCGGCATGATGGTGCCCCGACAGCGCGTGGCAGATGAGGATCGCGTTGCTGGCGGCGGCGTTGAGCTGGCCGTAGGTTTCGTAGATGAGGTCGTAGGCGTTCAGCGCGCGGCCACAGGCAAGGGCCAGGGGTTCGCTGAAGTGGGCTATTTGCGGTGTGACTAAACCGACGGAATCTTCGGGGAAGACAGTGGACATCGACCCTGCTCTCGCATAAATGAGGCGTAAGTCTAAAGACCCCCGCACCCAGCGGCAAGCGGCGCCGGTGACGCGGCCTGCGGCCGCTGCTACAAGGCCTGTAGCAGCGGCCAAAGGCCGCGTCCCAACGGGTCAGATCAGCATACGCAGGATGCTTGGCATCATGGTCATGGCGGCGAGGTTGTTGATCACCAGCATGTCCAGCAGCTTGAGCACCATGAACGCCAGGATCGGCGAGATGTCCAGGCCGCCCAGGTTGGGCAGGATGCGGCGGAACGGCGCCAGGGCCGGTTCGCAGATCTGGTTGACCAGCTCGGCGCCCGGGTTGTGGCTGCCCGGCGCAACCCACGAGAGGATCACGCTGATGATCAGGGCGTAGAAGAAGATCTTCAGGAACAGCGCGGTGACGCCAATGATCGACCAGATCAGCAGCTGCAGCGGGTTGCCGGTGGTGCCGTAGGCCAGCAGCAGCGTCAGGCCCATGACGATCAGCTGGATAACGATGGCCAGCAGCAGCGACGACATGTCCAGCCCGAACAGGCTGGGCACGATGCGGCGGATAGGCTTGAGCAGCGGCTGGGTGGCGCGCACCGCGAACTGGCTCAGCGGGTTGTAGAAGTCGGCGCGCACCAGTTGCAGCACGAAGCGCAACAGCACGATCAGCAGGTACAGGCTGCCGACGGTTTGAATGATGTAGATACCTGCGGTGTTCAATCCGATCATGTCGGCTCCTTACTTGCCCAGTTGTTCGGCCATTTCGGCCGAGCGGTGTGCAGCGGCGCCCAGCGCCTTTTCCACCAGGGCTTCGAAACCACCGGCCTGGAACGATTTGATTGCAGCTTCGGTAGTGCCGGCCGGCGAGGTGACGCGGCGGCGCAGTTCGGCGGCGTCGACGTCGCTGGAAACCGCCATGTGGGCGGCGCCCAGGGCGGTCTGCAGGGTCAGTTTGGCAGCGGTCTCGCGTGGCAGGCCAAGCTTCTCGCCGGCGGCGGTCATGGCTTCGATCAGCAGGAAGAAGTACGCCGGGCCGCTGCCCGAGACGGCGGTGACGGCGTCTAGTTGCTGTTCGTCGTCCAGCCACAGGGCGATGCCCACGGCCGACAGCAGTGCCTCGGCCTGTTGGCGTTGCTGCTCCGTGACCTGTGCGGTGGCGTACAGGCCGCTGACGCCCTGGCGCAGCAGCGCCGGGGTGTTGGGCATGCAACGCACGATGGGCTGCTGGCCCAGCCACTGGGTCATGCTGGCGCAGGTGATGCCGGCGGCGATGGAAACCACCACCTGGTTGGGCGCAAGGCTGGGGCGCAGGGCCTCGCACACGGCCTTCATGGCCTGCGGCTTGACCGCCAGCACCACCACGTCGGCGCCTGCCACGGCTTGGCCGTTGTCGGCGAAGGTTTCGATGCCGTGCTCGGCGCTGATGCGCGCGCGGGTCTCTTCGCCCGGGTCGCTGGCGCGGATCTGCTGTGCTTCCAGGCCTTGGGCGCGCAGGCCGCCGATCAGGCTGGCGGCCATGTTGCCGGCGCCGATAAACGCAATACGAGTCTTGCTCATGTCAGGTCCTTGAGAGGTTGCGGGGGTACCCGCGCTAGGGCTGCTGGCCATAGTCGCGGGCGCCGAACAGGGCAGTGCCGATACGCACCCAGGTGGCGCCTTGTGCAACGGCGGCTTCCAGGTCGTGGCTCATGCCCATGGATAAAGTGTCCAGTGGCAGGTTCAGGCTCGCCTGCAGGCTGCGCACGGTGGCGAAGGCCGCGTCTTGCTCGGCACGGTCCTCGGTAGGTTCGGGAATCGCCATCAGGCCGCGCAGCTTCAGCCGCGGCAGGGCGGCAATGGCCTGGGCCAGCGCCGGCAGGTCCGCAGCGGTGCAGCCGGACTTGCTGGCCTCGCCACTGACGTTGACCTGGATGCAGATGTTCAGCGGTGGCAGGTCGGCCGGGCGTTGCTCGGACAGGCGTTGGGCGATTTTCAGGCGGTCCACGGAATGTACCCAGGCGAAGTGCTCGGCAATGGCACGAGTCTTGTTCGACTGAATGGGGCCGATGAAATGCCAAGTCAAGGGCAGGTCGGTCAATTGCGCCTGTTTGCCCAGGGCTTCCTGCAGGTAATTTTCGCCGAATTCGCTGATTCCGGCGGCGAACGCCTCGCGAACGGCCTCGGCCGGCTTGGTCTTGCTGACCGCCAGCAGGCCGATGCCCGCAGGGTCGCGCTGCACGGCCTGTGCGGCGGCGTCGATTCGGGCGCTTACCCGTAAAACGTTGTCTGCTATCGTGGACATTAATTTGTGCCAGCGGGTCTTGGGGTCCGGGGCATTCTACCTGCTTGTCTGTTTTTGGGGAGTCTCATGGACATTACTGAATTGCTGGCTTTCAGCGCCAAGCAAGGCGCTTCCGACCTGCACCTGTCCGCCGGGCTGCCGCCAATGATCCGGGTCGATGGTGATGTACGCAGAATCAATTTGCCAGCACTGGATCACAAGCAGGTCCACGAGCTGATCTACGACATCATGAACGACAAGCAGCGCAAGGACTTCGAGGAGTACCTGGAGACTGACTTCTCCTTCGAAGTGCCTGGCGTGGCACGCTTCCGGGTCAACGCCTTCAACCAGAACCGCGGCGCTGGCGCAGTGTTCCGTACCATCCCCTCCAAGGTGCTGACCATGGAAGACCTGGGCATGGGCGATGTGTTTCGAAAGATTACCGATGTGCCCCGCGGCCTGGTGCTGGTCACCGGCCCCACCGGTTCGGGCAAGTCCACCACGCTGGCAGCGATGATCGACTACCTGAACAACAACAAACACCACCACATCCTCACCATCGAGGACCCGATCGAATTCGTCCACGAGTCGAAGAAGTGCCTGGTCAACCAGCGCGAGGTGCACCGCGACACCCTGGGCTTCTCCAACGCCCTGCGCTCGGCCCTGCGTGAAGACCCGGACATCATCCTGGTGGGCGAGATGCGCGACCTGGAGACCATCCGCCTGGCGCTGACCGCGGCCGAGACCGGCCACCTGGTGTTCGGCACCCTGCACACCACCTCGGCGGCCAAGACCATCGACCGGGTGGTGGACGTGTTCCCGGCCGAGGAGAAATCCATGGTCCGCTCCATGCTCTCCGAATCGCTGCAGGCGGTGATCTCCCAGACCCTGCTGAAGAAGATCGGCGGTGGCCGGGTGGCGGCGCACGAAATCATGATCGGCACCCCGGCCATCCGCAACCTGATCCGCGAGGACAAGGTGGCGCAGATGTACTCGTCGATCCAGACCGGCGGCGCGCTGGGCATGCAGACCCTCGACATGTGCCTCAAGGACCTGGTGGCCCGGGGGCTGATCGGTCGCGAGGCGGCGCGCGAGAAGGCCAAGTCCCCCGACAATTTCTGACCGCTGGATGCGAGGTGTAGGCCATGGAGTTCGAAAGGCTGTTGAAACTGATGGTCGACAAGGCCGGTTCCGACCTTTTCATCACGCCAGGCCTGCCACCCTCGCTCAAGGTGCACGGCAAGATCATGCCGGTCACCAAGAACGCCATGAGCCCCGAGCAGGTGCGCGAGGCCGTGCTGGGGCTGATGAGCGAGCCCCAGCGGCTGGAGTTCGCCGAGCACCGCGAGTGCAACTTCGCCATCCACGCCCGCGACATCGGCCGCTTCCGCGTCAGCGCGTTCTGCCAGCGCAGCCTGCCGGCCATGGTCATCCGCCGCATCGAAAGCCGCATTCCCACCTTCGATGAGCTGAAACTGCCCGACACCCTCAAGGGCCTGGCCATGCTCAAGCGCGGCCTGGTGCTGGTGGTGGGCGCCACTGGCACCGGCAAGTCCTCGACCCTGGCGGCGATGATCGACCACCGCAGCAAGCACAGCAGCGGCCACATCATCACCATCGAGGACCCCATCGAGTTCCTCCATGAACACCAGAACTGCATCGTCACCCAGCGCGAGGTGGGCATCGACACCGACTCGTTCGAAGTGGCGCTGCGCAACACCCTGCGCCAGGCTCCGGACGTGATCATGATCGGCGAGGTGCGCAGCCGCGAGACCATGGGCCAGGCCCTGAGCTTCGCCGAAACCGGCCACCTGTGCGTGGCCACCCTGCATGCCTCCAACGCCGACCAGGCGCTGGAGCGGGTGATCAGCTTCTTCCCCCAGGACCGCCACACCCAGGTGTGGATGGAGCTGTCGCTGAACCTGCGCGCCATCATCGCCCAGCAACTGGTGCCCACCCCGGATGGAACTAGTCGGCGTGCCGTGGTCGAAATCCTGGTGAATACGCCGCTGATGGCCGACCGCATCCGCCGGGGCGAGGTGCCGGGCCTGAAAACCCTGATGCGCCGCACCAACGACCAGGGCATGCGTACCCTGGACCAGGCGTTGTACGAGTTGTACCGTGAGAAGGCGATCAGCTACGAGGACGCGCTGGCGTATGCCGATTCGGCGAACGACCTGCGGTTGATGATCAAGCTGGAGTCGAGCACGGGCGCAGAGCCCAGGGGGGAGTTGAACCTGGCGCCGGAACGGGGCCCGACGCCAGGGTCACGGTGAATCAGCGCTGGACCACGCGCATGGCCTGGTCCTTTGGCAGGACGCGCTTGGCAACAACGTAGTGTTCCTGCCAGTACGGCTTGTTCAGGGTATCGATGGTCACCGACTTGCCGCGACGCGGCGCGTGGATGAAGCGATCGTTGCCCAGGTAGATGGCCACGTGGTTGACCCGGCGGCTCTTGATGTTGAAGAACAGCAGGTCGCCCGGCTTCAGGTCCTTCTGGTCCACCTTCTGGCCGTGGCCGGCGGCCATGGCGTTGGAAGTGCGCGGCAGGTCCACCGCATGCACGTCGTTGAAGGCGTATTTCACCAGCCCGCTGCAATCGAACCCTTTACTTGGGCTGCTGCCGCCCCAACGATAGGGAGTACCCAGGACGTTCACCGCGCGCGACAGCACTTCGCTGCTCTGCTTGGGCGACATCTGGGCCACGGCCTTGGCCGCCGGGCTGTTGCTGCTGCCGCTGTTGCGGCCGTGGCGGTTGCGCCCCGACTGCTTCTTGCTGCGGCTGGTGGATTTGCTGGCCAGCACCTCGGTACGTTCTACCGGGGTGGATGTATGTTCTGCTGCGCCGGTCTTGGCAGCGTGGCCGGTGAAGCCGGCGGGTAGTCGTTGCTCACGATTGGTGGCGTGGGCGGCCAGTGGCAATAAAAGGCAAATGGTTAGCCATGTCTTCAAAAATGGACGCATTCGGCAAGGCTCTTGTGGGTAAGCGCGCAACTTTATAACAGCTTTTTGATCAGTTTTTAACCCGCTGGTCGGCAGTGATCCTGATCGAAAAGTGATCAATCTACGGCAAATTCCCACAATTTTTGCGTGGAAGTCAGGCGGGGCAAGGGTTTGCTCGACTCGGTGGTCACACAACCACACGTCGGCACGGGACAAAAAAGTCACATAAATGTTTAGAAAATTTAATTATCAGAGGGTACGAAGCCGCTCATGAACAGCTATCAGCAAGACAGCCAGTACCAGGACACCCACAGCGTGGTGCTGGGTTACCTGTTGTGGATTTTCGGTTTTACCGGGTCGCATCGCTTCTATTACGGCAAGCCGATCACCGGCACGTTGTGGTTCTTCACCTTCGGCCTGTTCGGCATTGGCTGGCTGATCGACCTGTTCCTGATACCGGGGATGGACCGCGAGGCGGACATGCGTTTCTTCGCCGGCCCCACCGACTACAGCGTGGCCTGGATCCTGCTGACCTTCCTGGGGGTGTTCGGGGTGCATCGCATGTACCAGGGCAAATGGATCAGTGGCCTGATCTACCTGCTCACGGGCGGGTTCTTCCTGATTGGCGTGCTGTATGACTTCTGGACCTTGAATGACCAGATTTCCCTGAAGAACGCGCAGAACCGGTAAGCAGCGGCGCCTGGGGACGCGGCCTGGCGGCCGCTGCTACAGGGATTTGCGTCAGCCGTTGTGGGCGATATGGCCGTCCACCAGGGTGTAGCGCACCACGCCCGGCAGGGTGTGGCCGATGAACGGGCAGTTGTCGCCCTTGGACAGCCAGCGCTCGCCCGCCACGGTGGAGACGTTGCGGGCGAACAGCACCAGGTCGGCCGGGCCACCCACTTTCAATTCGCCTACCGGCAGGCGCAGGGCCGCGGCCGGGCCGCTGCTCAGGCGTGCCAGCAGGGTGGGCAGGTCCAGCAGGCCATCTTCCACCAGGGTCAGCGCCAGTGGCAGCAGCAGCTCGACGCTGCTGATGCCCGGCTCGGTGGCCCCGAACGGCGCCAGCTTGGCGTCGCGCTCGTGGGGCTGGTGATGGCTGGAAATGGCCTGGATCACGCCGCACTTCACCCCCTCACGCAAGGCGTCGCGATCGGCGCGGGTGCGCAGCGGCGGCTGCACGTGGTACAGGCTGGAGAAGTCGATCAGCGCCTCGTCGGTGAGGATCAACTGGTACAGCGCCACATCCGCCGTCACCGGCAGACCACGGGCCTGGGCCTGGGCAATCAGCTCCACGCCACGGGCGCTGGTCAGCTGGCTGAAGTGCGCGCGCACGCCGCTCTGTTCCACCAGCAGCAGGTCGCGGGCCAGGGCCACGGTCTCGGCGGTTTCCGGAATACCGGCCAGGCCCAGGAAGCTGGCGGTGGGACCTTCGTGGGCCAGGCCACCCTGGGCCAGGTCGCGGTCCTGGGAGTGGAACACCACGGTCAGGTCGAAGGTGGCGGCGTATTCCAGCGCCCGGCACAGGGTGCGGGTGTTCTGGAAGCTTGCCAGGCCGTTGCCGAAGGCCACGCAACCGGCGTCACGCAACGCCACAAGCTCGGCCAGCTGTTCGCCTTCCAGGCCCTTGCTCAGGGCGCCGATGGGGAACACCTTGGTGTGGCCGGCCTCGCGGGCGCGGTCCAGTATCAGCTCGGCCACCGCCGAGGTGTCCAGCACCGGCTTGGTGCGCGGTGGGCAGCACAGGCTGGTGACGCCACCGGCAGCGGCGGCGCGGGTTTCGCTGGCAATGGTGCCCTTGCGGCTGTAGCCCGGCTCGCGCAGGGCCACGCTCAGGTCCACCAGGCCAGGGGCGGCGATCAGGCCGTTGGCCTCCAGGGTCTGGCTGGGCACGAAGCCTGCGGGCGCGGCGCCCATGGCCAGCAGCTTGCCTTCGCTGATGTGCAGGTCGCTGACCTGGTCCAGGCCGGTAGCCGGGTCGATGACGCGAGCGCCGAGGATACTGAGGCTCACTGGGCGTTCTCCTGGTCGAGTTGACGCTGGGCATTCTGGCCACTCATGGCCATGGACAGCACGGCCATGCGCACGGCGATGCCATAGGTGACCTGGTTGAGGATGACCGAGTGGGCGCCGTCGGCCACCGCCGATTCGATCTCCACGCCGCGGTTGATCGGCCCGGGGTGCATCACGATGCAATCGGGCTTGGCGCCGGCCAGGCGCGCGGTGGTCAGGCCGAACAGGCGGTAGAACTCACCCTCGCTGGGCAGCAGGCCGCCGGCCATGCGCTCGCGCTGCAGGCGCAGCATGATCACCACGTCGACGTCCTTGAGGCCCTGCGCCAGGTCGGTGTACACCTTGACGCCGTACTGTTCCACGCCAACCGGCAGCAGGGTCTTGGGCGCCACCACGCGGATGTCCGGGCAGCCCAGGGCCTTGAGCGCGATCATGTTCGAACGCGCTACCCGCGAATGCAGGATATCGCCGACGATCGCCACCGACAGATGCTCGAAGCCGCCTTTGTGCCGGCGGATGGTCAGCATGTCGAGCATGCCCTGGGTAGGGTGCGCGTGGCGGCCGTCGCCGCCGTTGATGATCGCCACCTCCGGGCACACGTGCTCGGCGATGAAGTGCGCGGCGCCGGAATCGGCGTGGCGCACCACGAACATGTCGGCGGCCATGGCCTCCAGGTTGCGCAGGGTGTCGAACAGTGTCTCGCCCTTGCTGGTGGAGGAGGTGGACACGTTCAGGGTAATGACGTCCGCCGACAGCCGCTGGGCCGCCAGCTCGAACGTGGTGCGGGTGCGCGTGGAGTTCTCGAAGAACACGTTGCACACGGTCTTGCCGCGCAGCAGCGGGACCTTCTTGACCGCCCGCGCGCCCACTTCCAGGAACGAATCGGCGGTGTCGAGGATCTCGGTCAGCAACTCGCGGGGCAGGCCGTCGAGCGAAAGGAAATGGCGCAGCTGGCCCTGGTCGTTGAGCTGCAGCGGGCGCTTGGCGTCGATAGGCGTCATCACGGGAACTCTCAAAGGGCGGAGGCGAGGTCCTGGCGCTCGAGGGCGAGCGGGGCGGGCCCGGTCAGTTTGATCCGTTCGTGCGGTGCCAGCGACAGGGTGGCGCCGACGACGTTGGGGCGAATCGGCAGCTCGCCGGCGTCCAGGTCCAGCAGGCTGACCAGGGTCACGCTGGCCGGGCGGCCGTAGTCGAACAGCTCGTTGAGGGCGGCGCGCACGGTGCGGCCGCTCATCAACACGTCATCCACCAGCACCAGGTGCTGGCCTTCGATCTCGAACGGCAGGTCCGAAGGGCGCACTTGCGGGTGCAGGCCGTTCTGGCTGAAGTCGTCGCGGTAGAAGGACACGTCGAGGGTGCCCAGCGGCGCGTCCTTGCCCAGGGCGTGCAGCAGGGCCTGGGCCACCCACACGCCGCCGGTGCGGATGCCGATGAAGCGCGGCTCGGCGATGTTGCGCCGGGCCAGGTGCGCCGTGAGGTCGGCCGCCATCTGGCTGATCAGCTGGGCGGGGTTTGGAAGGCTCATGACTTGCTCCTTGAGAGACCGGGCGGCGCGCGCCCGGCGGTGCAACGGGGATGTTCAGGCACCGAACTGGCCGGCGTGCTCCTCCAGCCAACCCTGCAGCAGCAACGCCGCGGCGATGGCGTCCACCGGGTTGTCGCGGTAGCTGCCTTTCTGGCCACCACGGTCGCGGCGCTGGCCTTTGGCCTCGAAGGTGGTCAGGCGCTCGTCGTGGGTGTGCACCGGTAGGTTGTAGCGGCCGTTGAGGCGGCGGGCGAACTTCTCGGCGCGCTCGCACATCTCGCTGGGGGTGCCGTCCATGTTCAGGGGCAGGCCGACGACAATGGCGTCGGGCTTCCACTCCTTGATCAGGGCTTCCACCTGGTTCCAGTCGGGCACGCCGTTCTGGGCCTTGAGGGTGCACAGCTCGCGGGCCTGGCCGGTGATGACCTGGCCCACGGCGACGCCGATCTGCTTGGTGCCGTAGTCGAAGCCCAGCAATAGACGAACCTGGGCCATCAGGCGTGCCCCGCCTGGTTGGTCAGCAGGCTGAGGTTGACCCCCAGCAGGGCAGCGGCGGCGCTCAGGCGCTGCTCGCTTTCCATGCCGAACAGGATGTCGGCGTCGAACGGGCAGGTCAGCCAGGCGTTCTCGGCCAGTTCGGCTTCAAGCTGCCCGGCTTCCCAGCCGGCGTAGCCGAGGGTGATCAGGCTCTGCTTGGGCCCCAGGCCGTCGGCGATGGCGAACAGCACGTCCTGGGAGGTGGACAGTGAGATGCCGCCCAGGTCCACGGTGGCCTGGTAGGTCGGGCCGCTGGGGTGCAGCACGAAGCCGCGGTCGGTCTGCACCGGGCCGCCGCTGTAGATGGGGATGTGCTGGCAGCTGGCGGGCGGGTCGACGTCCGGGCGCAGTTGCTCGAGGATATCGGCCAGGTTCAGTTCCTGGGGCCGGTTGACCACCAGACCCATGGCGCCATTGGCCGTGTGCTCGACGATGTAGGTCAAGGTCTGCGCAAAGTTCGGGTCCGCCATGTGGGGCATGGCGATCAGGAATTGATGCTTGAGGTAACTCGGATCGACGTTCTTCATGGCCTGTAGTGTGGCGCCGCCCAGGCGGGCTGACAAGCCGACTTTCAAGACTGTTTTCGTGCCAATCAGTTGCTGGAAAGACGATCGCCCTTGGCAAAGCGCCAGGTACGGATGATTTCCAGGCGGTCGACGTCCGACAGGTCGCCGGTGAACGGCGCGAACGGCGCGGCCAGGCGCACGATGCGCTGGGCGGCCTGGTCCAGCAGCGGCTGGCCGGAGGACTCCAGCACCATCACGTCGTACAGCGAGCCGTCGCTGTTGATCGAGACCATCAGCCGCAGGCTGCCGTAGATCTGCTGGCGGCGGGCTTCCTCGGGGTAGTTGAGGTTGCCGATGCGCTCGACCTTCTTGCGCCAGTCGTCCTTGTACCAGGCACCCTTGTCATGCATGGTCGAGGCGGCCGTCAGGCGGTGGATGCGCGGCCGCTTGGCGTACAGCTGCTGCTCGTGGGCCAGCTCGGCCTCCAGGCTGGAGATCTCGCTGGACAGCTTGGTGCTGTCGAAGTCGGGGGTGGCCTTTTGCGGCTGGGCTTCCTGCTTGACTGCGTCGCGACGGGTGTCGACCTTCTGCGGCTTGGGCGCCACGGTGGTCACGGCCTTCTTCACCGGCGCGGTCTCGGGCTTGACCTCGGGCTTGGCCACGGGCGGCGGGGTGACCTTGTTGATGACGTTGTCCTGGAACGGCGCCACCTCGGTGGTCTTGGGCAGTGCCTTCTTGTCCAGGGTGCCGCTGCCTTGCTGGTTGTCCTGGGCCAGGTAGTCGGCCTTCTTCGGCGCCTTGGCGTCCTTGAAGGTGGACAGGGTGATTTCCAGGGTCTGGCGGATTTCCGCAGGCTTGACCATGGTGAAGCTCACACCCAGGATCACCGCCACGTGCAGCAGGGCGGCGACGAACAGGGTGAAGCCGAGCCGGTCCGCCGGGCGCACGGAAGCACGGGAATACTTGGCAGGAAGATCGGTTACGGCAGTCATCGGGTATCCGGCAGTCATGCGGCGCGGGGGTCAGTCCGCCAGCGCACGCCCCACAGCTGAAAAAGGGCGTGCATCATAACGCACTGGGCGGAAAAACCCCCGGCTTGTCGCTCAGCGGGCCTTGAGCTTGCGATCGATGGCGTCCATCAGCTGGCCGCCGATGTTGGTGCCGAACGCAGCGTCGATCTCGCGGATGCAGGTGGGGCTGGTGACGTTGATCTCGGTGAGGTTTTCACCGATCACGTCCAGGCCCACGAACAGCAGGCCCTTGGCGCGCAGGGTAGGGCCGACCTGCTCGGCGATCCAGCGGTCCTTGTCGCTCAGCGGGCGCGCTTCGCCACGGCCACCGGCGGCCAGGTTGCCACGGGTCTCGCCGGCGGCGGGGATGCGCGCCAGGCAGTAGGGCACCGGCTCGCCGTCGATCATCAGGATGCGCTTGTCGCCGTCCTTGATGGCCGGCAGGTAGCGCTGGGCCATGATCTGCTGGGTGCCGTTGGCGGTCAGGGTCTCGAGGATCACCGACAGGTTGGGGTCGCCCGGGCGGTGCCGGAAGATCGAGGTGCCACCCATGCCGTCCAGCGGCTTGAGGATGACGTCGCCGTGCTCGGCGGCGAACTCGCGCAGGATGTCGGCGCGGCGGCTGACCATGGTCGGCGGGGTCAGCTGCGGGAACAGCGTGGCGAACATTTTCTCGTTGCAGTCACGCAGCGATTGCGGCTTGTTCACCACCAGCACGCCGTCGTTCTCGGCCTGTTCCAGCAGGTAGGTGCTGTAGACGAACTCCAGGTCGAAGGGCGGGTCCTTGCGCATCAGGATCACGTCGAGGTCGGCCAGCGGCGCGTCCACTTCGGATTCGAACTCGAACCAGTGCTCGGGGTTGGCGAACACTTTCAGCGGGCGCATGCGCGCGCGGGCCTGGCCCTTGGCCTGGTAGAGGTCCTGGATTTCCATGTGGAACAGGGTCCAGCCGCGCTCCTGGGCAGCCAGCAGCATGGCCAGCGAGCTGTCCTTTTTGTAGGAGATTTCGGCGATGGGGTCCATGACAATGCCGAGGCGTACGCTCATGGGAAGCTCCTTTGGGCGGCTTGGGCCGCCGTGGACAGGTCTTGAAAAGTGGCGTCAGGGTGGCGCCGACGGGCCGCCGGGTCAAGGGGGCGCTTGATGGAATGCACCGAGCGAGTGTGCTAAAAAGGCTTGTTGATGTGGGAGCCGGTTCCCGGCCAGTTTTTCAGCCTTCCAAAGCAGACCCTTATGGAACAGCACCCCGCAGCGCTCAAGGTCATGGTCATCGACGACTCCAAGACGATTCGTCGCACCGCCCAGATGCTGCTCGAAAACGTCGGCTGCGAGGTCATCACGGCCACCGACGGCTTCGATGCATTGGCCAAGATCGCCGACAATCATCCGCGTATCATCTTTGTCGATATCATGATGCCGCGCCTGGACGGTTACCAGACCTGTGCGCTGATCAAGAACAACAGCGCGTTCAAGGCCACCCCGGTGATCATGCTGTCGTCGCGCGACGGCCTGTTCGACAAGGCCCGCGGGCGCATCGTGGGCTCCGACCAGTTCCTGACCAAGCCCTTCAGCAAGGAAGAACTGCTGGGCGCCATCAGGGCGCACGTACCGGGCTTCGCCGCCGCGCACTAATCAATGAAATGGGGAACACCATGGCTCGTATTCTGATCGTCGACGACTCGCCGACCGAAATGTACAAACTGACCAGCATGCTCGAGAAGCACGGTCATGAAGTGCTCAAGGCCGAGAACGGCGCCGATGGCGTGGCCCTGGCCCGCCAGGAAAAGCCCGATGCGGTGCTGATGGACATTGTCATGCCTGGCCTCAACGGCTTCCAGGCCACCCGCCAGCTGCATAAGGACGCCGAAACCGCACACATCAAGGTGATCATCATCACCACCAAGGACCAGGAGACCGACAAGGTCTGGGGCACCCGCCAGGGCGCCAAGGACTACCTGACCAAGCCGGTGGAAGAAGAAACCCTGATCAAGACCCTGAACGCCGTGCTGGCGGGCTGATAGCCGGCCATGGCGCAGACCGCCTTCGAACTGTTGCTGGACATCGACCAGCGCTGCCGGCAGCTGGCGGCGCAGCTGCCGTCCCAGGAAAACCACCTGCAGACCTGGAGCGGCATCGGCTTCCGCCTGGGCAGCCACTGGTACGTGGCGCCCATGGGCGAGGTGGCCGAAGTGCTGCACGAGCCGCGCCTGAGCCGCGTGCCGGGGGTGAAGCCCTGGCTGCTGGGCGTGGCCAACGTGCGCGGGCGGCTGTTGCCGGTGCTGGACCTGAGCGGCCTGCTGGGCCACGAGCCCCTGGCCGTGCACAAGCACCGGCGGGTGCTGGTGATCGACCGTGACGAATGGATTGCCGGGTTGCTGGTGGACGAAGTGGGCGGCCTGCAGCATTTTCCGCTGCACAGCCTCGACCTGTCGGTGGCCGGCGACCTGCCGGCGGGCATGGCGGCCTTCGTGCAGGGCCACTTCCAGCGCGACCAGCTGTGGCACGTGTTCAGCCCGTTCGCGCTGGCCCACCTGCCCGGGTTCATGAACGTGGCTCTTTGATATGCTCCCAGTACAGGCGGGGGCCTGACCATGACCAAGGCAAACACCACTGGCAAACCGGCACAGCGCTCGCGCAGCAGCGCGCAGATCGCGGGGCTGTTCGTCGCCCTGATCGTCTCGATCATGCTGCTGTTCGCCAACTTCGCCTACCTCAACACCCAGTCCAACTACGACAAGCAGTACATCGGCAACGCCGGCGAACTGCGGGTGCTGTCGCAGAACATCGCCAAGAACGCCACCGAAGCCGCGTCCGGCAAGCCCCAGGCGTTCAAGCTGTTGGCCGAGGCGCGCAACGACTTCGATCGCCGCTGGAGCCTGCTCAAGTCCGGCGACACCAGCACCGGCCTGCCGCCGGCGCCGGCCGCCGTGCACCAGGACATGCGCCTGGTGCAGCGCGACTGGGAAAACCTGCGCAAGAACACCGACGCCATCCTCGCCAGCGAGCAGACGGTGCTGTCGCTGCACCAGGTGGCCGCCACCCTCGGTGAGACGGTGCCGCAGTTGCAGGTGGAATACGAAAAGGTGGTGGAAATCCTCCTGCAGCGCGGCGCTCCCGCCAGCCAGGTGGCCGTGGCCCAGCGCCAGTCGCTGCTGGCCGAGCGTATCCTGGGCTCGGTGAACACCGTGCTCTCGGGTGACGAGACGGCAGCGGCGGCTGCCGAGTCCTTCGGCCGCGACGCCAACCGCTTCGGCCAGGTGCTGCGCGGCATGCTCGATGGCGACCCGAGCATCCAGATCAGCCAGGTGCAGGACCGCGACGCCCGCGCGCGGCTGAAGGAAATTGCCGAGCTGTTCGAATTCGTCTCAGGCTCCGTGGACGAAATCCTCGAGACCTCGCCGCAGCTGTTCCAGGTGCGCGAGGCCTCCACCACCATTTTCGGCCTGTCCCAGACCCTGCTGGACGAAGCCTCGCACCTGGCCATCAGCTTCGAGAACCTGGCCGGCAGCCGCACCCTGGATACCGTCGGCGGCTACGTGCTGGGCCTGCTGGCCCTGGGCTCGATCATCCTCATCGGCCTGGTGATGGTGCGCGAGACCAACCGCCAGCTGCGCGAAACCGCGCTGAAGAACGAACGCAACCAGGCGGCGATCATGCGCCTGCTGGACGAGATCGAGGACCTGGCCGACGGCGACCTGACCGTGACCGCCTCGGTGACCGAGGATTTCACCGGCACCATCGCCGACTCCATCAATTATTCCATCGACCAGCTGCGCGACCTGGTGGCCACCATCAACCTCACCGCCGAGGAAGTCGCCGCCGCCGTGCAGGACACCCAGGCCAGTGCCCGCCAGCTGGCGCGCGCCTCGGAGATGCAGGCGCAACAGATCAGCGAGGCGTCCATGGCCATCAGCGACATGGCCGAGTCTATCGACCGGGTGTCCACCAACGCCTGGGAGTCGGCCAAGGTGGCCGAGCGCTCGGTGACCATCGCCAGCAAGGGCAGCGAAGTGGTGCACAACACCATCCGCGGCATGGACAACATTCGCGAGCAGATCCAGGACACGTCCAAGCGTATCAAGCGCCTGGGCGAGTCCTCCCAGGAAATCGGTGACATTGTCAGCCTGATCGACGACATCGCCGACCAGACCAACATCCTCGCCCTGAACGCCGCCATCCAGGCGTCCATGGCCGGCGAGGCCGGGCGCGGCTTTGCCGTGGTGGCGGACGAGGTGCAGCGCCTGGCCGAGCGCTCATCGTCGGCCACCCGCCAGATCGAGATGCTGGTGCGCGCCATCCAGGCCGACACCAACGAAGCCGTCATCTCCATGGAGCAGACTACCTTCGAGGTGGTGCGCGGTGCGCGCCTGGCCCACGACGCCGGGGTGGCGCTGGAGGAGATCGAAGGCGTGTCCGAGGACCTGGCGGCGTTGATCCAGACCATTTCCGCCGCCGCGCAGCAGCAGACCAGCTCGGCCGGGCAGATTTCCCATACCATGTCGGTAATCCAGCAGATCACCGAGCAGACCTCGTCCGGCACCACCACCACCGCCGAGAGCATCGGCAACCTGGCCCACATGGCCAGCGAGATGCGCCGCTCGGTGTCGGGTTTTACCTTGCCCAAGGCCAGGGAGCCGGGCTGAGTTGAGGCACCACCAGGGGATGCGCCATGGCTGACCGCCACGATTACGTAGCGCTGGAGTGGGTCCGCGGCGAAATCGCCGAGACCCTCGCACAGGCCCGCGCGGCCCTGGAAACCTTTATCGCCGAACCCCATGCCGGCGAGGCCATGGGCCGCTGCCTGGGCTACCTGCACCAGGTGCATGGCAGCCTGCAGATGGTCGAGTTCTACGGCGCGGCGCTGTTTGCCGAGGAAATCGAACACCTGGGCCGGGCCCTGGCCCACGGCCGCGTCACCCAGCAGGCCGAAGCCGTGAAATGGCTGCTGCTGGCCTTCACCCAATTACCTCTTTACCTGGACCAGGTGCACCTGGCCCGGCGCGACCTGCCTCTGGTGGTATTGCCCTTGATCAATGATTTGCGCGGCGCACGTGGTGCGGCGCCGTTGGCGGAAAACAGCCTGTTCGGCGTTGACCTGCCCACCCCCGAAGCCCTGGACGTGAACCAGCTGGCCCAACTCGACAGCCCGGAGTGGCCCGAATGGCTGCGCAAGCTGCGCCAGAGCCTGCAGCAGGCGCTGGTGGGCCTGGTGCGCGAGCCGGAAGTGGCCCTGCACCTGGGGCAGATGGCGCGGGTGTTCGACCGCCTGGAAAACCTGTGCCACGGTGCGCCGCTCAGCCCCCTGTGGCAGGTGGCGGCGGCGCTGGTGGAGGGTTTGCAGCACGGCAGCGTGCTGCCCAGCCCGGCGCTGAACAGCCTGTTCAAGGAGTGCGACCGCGAGCTCAAGCGCCTGCTGGAAGAGGGCGTGGCCGGCATCAACCAGGCCGCGCCGGCGCAACTCCTCAAGGGCCTGCTGTTCTATGTGGCCACCGCCCGCGGCCAGTCGCCGCGCCTGCAGGTGCTGCGCGAGGCCTATGAGCTGGGCGAGCCGCCGCTGCCTGGGCGCTCCCTGGCCCAGGAGCAAGCGCAACTGGTGGTGCCCGACCCCGACGCCTTGCGTTCGGTGGTCAGCGCCCTGTGCGAGGAGCTGGTGCGGGTCAAGGAACAGCTCGACCACTTCGTGCGTGGCGACCGCCAGCAGGTCTCGGCGCTGGATGGCCTGGTGCCGTCGCTGCGCCAGGTCACTGACACCCTGGCGGTGCTGGGTTTCGGCCAGCCGCGCAAGGTCATCCTCGACCAGATGGCGGTGATCCACGGCCTGGCCCAGGGCCTGCGCGAGCCCAGCGATTCGGTGCTGATGGACGTGGCCGGGGCGCTGCTGTACGTGGAATCGACCCTGGTGGGCATGGTCGGCCCTGACGAGCCAAGCCGCGCCGACGACAGCCACCTGCCCAGCACCGACCTGACCCAGATCCACCAACTGGTGATCAAGGAAGCGCGCTTCGGCCTGCAGCAGGCCAAGGACATGATCAGCGAATACCTGGAATCGGGCCGCGACCGCGAGCGCCTGCAACCCCTGCCGGCGCTGCTCACCCAGGTGCGCGGCGCCCTGGCGATGATCCCGCTGGTGCGCGCCGCAGCGCTGCTGGAGACCTGCAACGATTACATCAAGGCGCACCTGCTGGCCGACCCGCAGCAGCCCGGTGCCCGGCAGATGGACAACCTGGCCGATGCCCTGAGCGCCATCGAGTATTACCTTGAGCGCCTGAGCAACGACCCCCAGGCGCCGGGCGAGCGTGTGCTCGACGTGGCCGAGGAGGGCCTGGCCGCGCTGGGCTACCTGCCTACGGCGCTGGACGTGCCGGTGCTGGAAGAAGTGCTGAGCCCCGCCGAGGCCCTGGTGCTGCGCGACCTGCAGCCGCTGGCCAGCCCCCAGGTGGCGCAGTCCCTGGCCCAGGTGCTGGCCAGCCCCGTGCCCACGTTCAACCCGCCGGCGCAGTCGGCCCCCGGCAGCCTGCTGCCGCCGCCCGCCGACGAGCCACCGGTGGACGATGAGCTGCGCGAAGTGTTCCTGGAAGAGACCGACGAGGTCTTGCAGGTGCTGCGCGAATACTTGCCGCGCTGGGCCGCCGACCACGCCGACCGCCGCGCGCTGGCCGAACTGCGCCGGGCCTTCCATACGCTCAAGGGCAGTGGCCGCATGGTCCGCGCGCTGGTGCTGGGCGAGCTGGCCTGGGCCTGCGAGAACCTGCTCAACCGCGTGCTGGACGACAGCGTGCGCGACACGGCCCAGGTGCAACAATTGCTTGAACAGGCCCAGGCGCTGCTGCCACGCCTGGCGGCCGACTTCGCCAGCCACCGGCAGCGCCAGTGCGACGAGGTCGACCTGCTGGCGGGCCAGGCCCATGCCCTGGCCGGTGCCAAGGCCGATGAAGCCGAGTTGGACCCGCAGCTGCTGGACATCTTCCGCAGCGAAGCCCTGGGCCACCTGGCCACCGTCGAGCGTTTCCTCGCCGTTGCCGGCGGCCAGCCGCTGGCCGTGGACGACCCCCTGCAACGCGCCCTGCACACCCTTAAAGGCAGCGCCTACATGGCCGGCGTGCTGCCCATGGCCGAGCTGGCCACGCCGCTCGATGCCCTGACCCGCGAATACAAGGCACACCAGCTGGACCTGGACGCGCTGGAACTGGACCTGCTCGGTCGCGCCGTAACCTGTTGGCACGCCGGGCTGGCCCAGCTGGCCAGCACGCCGCTGGCGGCAATCCCCGGTGCCGCGGCGCTGGCCGCCGAGGCCAGCGCGCACCTGGAACAGCGCCTGGCACCCCTGGGCGATGCGCCCCAGGCGCGGCGCGATCCGCAGGCTACCCAGGCGTTCCTGGGCCAGGCCATGGACATTCTCTACGACACCGAGACCCTGCTGCGCCGCTGGCGCCAGCAGCCCAACGACCGCAACGAGCTGGAGCGCCTGCTGGACGAGCTGACGCGCCTGGGCGAGGGCGCGCAGTGGGCCGACCTGCCCGACGTGGACGAGCTGTGCGAAGCGCTGCTGGACCTGTACGGCGCGGCCGAGGAAAGCAGCGTCAACGTCAACGCGGCGTTCTTCGACGAAGCCGAGCGCGCCCATGACGGCCTGATCGACATGCTCGACCAGGTGGCCGCCGGCCAGGCCGTGACGCCCCAGCCCGAGCGCATCCGCGCACTGCACGCGCTGGTGGAGCAGGGCCTGGCCCCCGGCGCCATGGGACGCGTGGGCGCCGACGGCATCACGGAACTGCCGGCGCATGCCAGCCATGCCGATGACAGCGTGCTGGCGTTCTTCCTCGACGAAGGCGCCGACCTGCTCGAGAGCGCCGACCAGGCCCTGCAGCGCTGGCTGGCCGACCCCGACAACCTGGCGCCGCTGACCTCGCTGCAAGGCGACCTGCACACCCTCAAGGGCGCGGCGCGCATGGCCGACGTGGCGGCCATCGACGAGCTGGCGCAGCAACTGGAATTGCACTACGAGGCCCTCGGCAAGCGCCGCCTGGCCTTCAGCGAAGCCCAGGCCACGCTGCTGCTGGACAGCCACGAACAGCTGGCGGCCATGCTCGAGCAGCTGCGCCGTGGCCAGGCTGCCAGCAGCGCCGAAGACCTGGTGCAGGCCCTGGCCGCAAGCCGCCACGCTGCCGTGCCCGAGCCAGAGGAGAGTAGCCAGCCTGCGGCCGGCGCGGGTGATAACGAACTGCTGGAAGTGTTCCTCGAAGAAGGCTTCGACATCGTCGAAAGCTCCGGCGCCGCCTTGCAGCGCTGGCAGGCCGAGCCACGCAACACGCTGGAAATCGAAAACCTGCTGCGTGACCTGCACACCCTCAAGGGCGGCGCGCGCATGGTCGAGATCGCGCCCATCGGCGACCTGGCCCACGAGCTGGAATTCCTCTACGAAAACCTCTCCGCCGGCGTATTGGCGCCCAGCCCGCCGCTGTTCAGCCTGCTGCAGAACGGCCACGACCGCCTGGGCAACATGCTCGACGCCCTGCGCCGGCACCAGCCGGTCAACGCCGACCCGACGCTGATCGCCGCCATCCGCGGTTTCGTCAGCCCGGTGCCGGCCACGCCGCAGCCCGAGCGCGCGGTGCTGCTGCCCGAGCCGCCCGCGGCATTGCAGGAACGTGCACCGGGCGACATGGTCAAGGTGGCCGCCGAGCTGCTTGAAGACCTGGGCAACCTGGCTGGCGAGACCTCAATTTTCCGCGGCCGCATCGAACAGCAGGTCAACGACGCGCAGGTGGCCCTGGGTGAAATGGAAACCACCATCGAGCGCATGCGTGAGCAGCTGCGCCGCCTGGATACCGAGACCCAGGGGCGCATCCTCAGCAGGCAGCACGCCGACAGCGAGCGCCAGGGCTACGAAGACTTCGACCCACTGGAGATGGACCGCCATTCGCAGCTGCAGCAGCTGTCGCGGGCGCTGTTCGAATCGGCCTCCGACCTGCTCGACCTGCAGGAAACCCTGGCCGCCCGCAACCAGGACGCGCACAAGCTGCTGCAGTTGCAGGCGCGGGTGAACACCGAGCTGCAGGAAGGCCTGATGCGCACGCGCATGGTGCCGTTCGAACGCATGCTGCCACGCCTGCAGCGGCTGGTGCGGCAGGTGGCGGGCGAGCTGGGCAAGGAGGTCGAGTTCGACGTCGGCAACGCCGAGGGCGAGATGGACCGCAGCGTGCTGGAACGCATGCTGGCGCCGCTGGAACATATGCTGCGCAACGCCGTCGACCATGGCCTGGAACCGGCCGAGGTGCGCCTGGCCAAGGGCAAGCCGGCACGCGGGCGCATCAGCCTGAACCTGCTGCACGAGGGCGGCGACATCGTCATCGAACTCAGCGACGACGGCGCCGGCGTGCCGCTGGACGCGGTGCGGGCCAAGGCCGTCAAGCGTGGGCTGATCAGCGCCGACAGCGACATCAGCGACCACGAGGTGTTGCAGTTCATTCTCGAACCGGGGTTCTCCACGGCGGCCAAGGTCACGCAGATTTCCGGGCGCGGCCTGGGCATGGACGTGGTGCACGAGGAGGTCAAGCAGCTGGGCGGCTCGATGATCATCGATTCGCGGGCGGGGCAGGGCGCACGGTTCCAGATCCGCCTGCCGTTCAGCGTGTCGGTGAACCGCGCGCTGATGGTGCAGTGCGCCGAGGAGGTCTACGCGCTGCCGCTCAATGGCCTGGAAGGCATCGTGCGGGTGATGCCTGCCGAGCTTGAAGAGTATTACCACCTGGACCCGCCGCGCTACCACTATGGCGGCCAGAGCTACGACCTGCGCTACCTGGGAGACCTGCTGTACAACACGCCGCGGCCCAACCTGCTGGGCCAGACCGCACCGTTGCCGGTGCTGCTGATCCATGGCCACGACCACCAGATGGCCGTGCAGGTGGATGCCCTGGCCGGTTCCCGGGAAATCGTGGTGAAGAACCTGGGGCCGCAGTTCGCGGCGGTGCAGGGCCTGTCCGGCGCCACCATCCTGGGCGACGGGCGCGTGGTGCTGATTCTCGACCTGCTGGCCCAGGTGCGCGCCGCGCATGCGCGCCAGTCGCAGGCGCAACCGGCCAGCGTGCAGCCGCCGCTGCCGGTGGCGGAGCCCGCCAGCAGCCGGCCACCGCTGGTGATGGTGGTGGACGACTCGGTCACCGTACGCAAGGTCACCAGCCGCCTGCTGGAGCGCCACGGCATGACCGTGCTGACGGCCAAGGACGGCGTCGATGCCATGGCCCTGCTGCAGGAACACGTGCCTGACGTGCTGCTGCTGGACATCGAGATGCCGCGCATGGACGGCTTCGAGGTGGCCACGCAGATCCGCCATGACCCGCGCCTGAAAGACCTGCCGATCATCATGATTACTTCGCGCACCGGCCAGAAGCACCGCGAGCGAGCCATGGCCATCGGCGTCAACGACTACCTGGGCAAGCCGTACCAGGAATCGGTGCTGCTCGACAGCATCGCCCAATGGAGCCGCAGCCATGCTTGACCGTGCCATCGGCCGCCGCACCACCCTCACCGCGCTGCTGCTGCCGCTGGCGGACCGCACCCTGGTGCTGCCCAACGTGGCGGTGGCCGAGCTGATCGGCTACCAGTTCGGCCAGCCAGCCCCCGACCGCCCGGCCTGGCACCTGGGGCACATTACCTGGCGCAACCAGGTGCTGCCGCTGGTGAGCTTCGAAGCCGCCTGCGGCGCGGCGCCAGTGGTGGGCCCGCAGGCGCGCATCGTGGTGCTCAACGCGGTGGGTGACAGCCCGCTGCGCTTCATCGGCCTGCTGGTGCAGGGCGTGCCGCGTTCGTGCCGATTGGACAGCCAGCTGAGCTACGTCGACGTGCCGCTGGCGCCCCTGGAAGTGGCAGCGGTGCAGGTCGGCGAACAAGTCGCCAAGGTGCCCGACCTGGTCGGCATCGAACGCCTGTTGGATGCCGCCGCCCTGTGACTTGTGGGAGCTGGCTTGCCAGCGAGCTTTTCGGGGCCACCAAAAACTCGCTGGCAAGCCAGCTCCCACAATCATTACCCCCAAGGTAATGATTCCACCCGCTGCTTGATTGATACCCCCGCCCCGCGCGCCTAAGGTCTACCCACGACATCCCCGCCGTGGAGGCCCCATGACAATCACAAACACCCCCGAGCCACAGTGGTCGCGGCGGCGCAGCGAGAAGCAGCGGCGCCTGGCGCAGGTAAGCGCCCTGGCCGACGGCGTGGTGCTGCCCACTGATGGCATCGTCGCCGCGCTGGAAGCGCTGCTGATGCCCGGCGACCGGGTGGTGCTGGAAGGCAACAACCAGAAGCAGGCGGACTTTCTCTCGCGCTCCCTGGCCCAGGCCGACCCCGGCAAGCTGCATGACCTGCACATGATCATGCCCAGCGTCGGCCGCCCCGAGCACCTGGACCTGTTCGAAAAGGGCATCGCCCGCAAGCTCGACTTCTCCTTCGCCGGCACCCAGAGCCTGCGCATCAGCCAGCTGCTGGAAGACGGCCTGCTGGAAATCGGCGCCATCCACACCTACATCGAACTGTACTCGCGGCTGGTGGTGGACCTGATCCCCAACGTGGTGCTTTCCGCCGGCTTCATGGCCGACCGCCAAGGCAACATCTACACCGGCGCCAGCACCGAGGACAGCCCGGCGCTGATCGAGCCGGCGGCCTTCAGCGACGGCATCGTCATCGTCCAGGTCAACCAGCTGGTGGACGATGTCAGCGACCTGCCGCGCGTGGACATCCCGGCCAGCTGGGTGGATTTCGTGGTGGTGGCCGACCGGCCGTTCTACATCGAGCCGCTGTTCACTCGCGACCCCCGGCACATCAAGCCGGTGCACGTGCTGATGGCGATGATGGCGATCCGCGGCATCTACGAAAAACACAACGTGCAGTCGCTGAACCACGGCATCGGCTTCAACACTGCCGCCATCGAGCTGATCCTGCCCACCTACGGCGAGTCCCTGGGCCTGAAGGGCAAGATCTGCCGCAACTGGACCCTCAACCCGCACCCCACGCTGATCCCGGCCATCGAAAGCGGTTGGGTGCAGAGCGTGCACTGCTTCGGCACCGAGCTGGGCATGGAGAACTACATCGCCGCCCGGCCAGACGTGTTCTTCACCGGCCGCGACGGCTCCATGCGCTCCAACCGCATGTTCTGCCAGCTGGCCGGCCAGTACGCCGTGGACCTGTTCATCGGCGCGACCCTGCAGGTGGACGGCGACGGCCATTCCTCCACGGTCACCCGCGGGCGCCTGGCCGGCTTCGGCGGCGCGCCGAACATGGGCCACGACCCCCGCGGGCGCCGCCACGGCACGCCGGCGTGGCTGGACATGCGCCGCCCTGGCGCCGATGCCAACGCCACCTTGCTGGAGCGCGGGCAGAAGCTGGTGGTGCAGATGGTCGAGACGTTCCAGGAGGGCGGCAAACCGACCTTCGTCGAGACCCTGGACGCGGTGGACGTGGCGAAGAAGACCGGCATGGCCCTGGCGCCGATCATGATCTACGGCGACGACGTCACCCACCTGCTTACCGAAGAGGGCATTGCCTACCTGTACAAGGCGCGCTCGCTGGAAGAGCGCCAGGCGATGATCGCTGCCGTGGCCGGGGTTACCGCCATCGGCCTGCGCCACAACCCGGCCGACACCGCGCGCATGCGCCGCGAAGGGCTGATCGCGCTGCCCGAGGACCTGGGCATCCGCCGCACCGACGCCACCCGTGAATGGTTGGCGGCCAAGAGCATCGCCGACCTGGTGGAGTGGTCCGGCGGCCTCTACAACCCCCCTGCGAAATTCAGGAGCTGGTGATGCATGCGCTCATAGCTCAACCGAACGCACTGACCCTGGCCGAGCGGCTGGCCGACCTGGCGGTGGACGCGCTGATCGACGAAGCCGACCTGTCGCCCAAGCCTGCCTTGGTGGACCGGCGTGGCAGCGGCGCCCATGACGACCTGCACCTGGGCCTGATGCACGCCTCGGCGCTGGCCCTGTGGCCGGCGTTCCAGGCCATGGCCGGGGCGGCGCTGTTGGCTGGCCGCGTCGACCTGCCCCTGCGCGAAGCCCTGGGGCAGCACGGCCGCGAGGGCGAGGCCGACATGCTGCGCACCACGGCAGGGGTCAATACCCACCGCGGCGCCATCTGGGCCCTGGGCCTGCTGGTGGCTGCGGCCGCACTGGCGCCCGACGACCTGGCGGCGGCCGCGCTGGCCGACCGCGCCGGCGCCCTGGCGCGCCTGCCGGACCGCCTGGCGCCGCAACCCCTGAGCCACGGCCGAGTGGTGCAGCAGCGCTATGGCGCCGGCGGTGCCCGCGCCGAAGCCCAGGCCGGGTTCCCCACTGTCATCCAGCACGGCCTGCCGCAGTTGCGCGCCAGCCGCCTGGCCGGGCATGGCGAGCAGAACGCGCGTCTGGACGCGCTGCTGGCAATCATGGCCACCCTGGCCGACACCTGCGTGCTGTACCGCGCCGGCCCCGAGGGGCTTGCGGCCATGCAGCAAGGCGCGCTAGCCGTGCTGGCGGCCGGTGGCAGCGCCACCCTGGCGGGCCGCCGGCGCCTGCATGCACTGGACCAGCAACTGCTGGCCCTCAACGCCTCGCCAGGTGGCGCCGCCGACCTGCTGGCCGCCTGCCTGTTCATCGATCGCCTGGAACGTGGCGAGCATTCACGGAGCCTTGCCTGATGGAAACCCTGAACTTCGAATTCCCCGCCGGGCAACCGGCCCGTGGCCGCGCCCTGGTGGGCTGCGTAGGCTCGGGCGACCTGGAAGTGCTGCTGGAGCCGGGCACCGCCGGCACCCTGGCGATCCAGGTGGTGACCTCGGTCAACGGCGCCGCGCAGCGCTGGGAACACCTGTTCGCCCGGCTGTTCAGCGGCCAGGCGCTGCCGGCCCTGCGCATCGACATCAATGATTTCGGCGCCACCCCGGGGGTGGTCCGCCTGCGCCTGGAACAGGCCCTGGAGGAGATCGGCCATGACTGACACCACGCGCCTGCTGCAACAGCACAGCTTCATCGAACTCGGCGCCCGCCAGCGGGCCAGGGCCTTGCTGGACGAGGGTAGCTTCCACGAGCTGATCGACCCCTTCCAGCGCGTCATGTCGCCCTGGCTGGCGCGCCAGGGCGTGGTGCCCCAGGCCGACGACGGTGCGGTCATCGCCAAGGGCACGGTCAACGGCCGCCCGGTGGTGCTGGCCGCCATCGAAGGCGCGTTCCAGGGCGGCAGCCTGGGCGAGGTCAGCGGCGCCAAGATCGCCGGCGCGCTGGAACTGGCCGCGGCCGACAACCGCAAGGGCATTCCCACGGCTGCCATCCTGCTGCTGGAAACCGGTGGCGTGCGCCTGCAGGAAGCCAACCTGGGCCTGGCGGCGATTGCCGATATCCACGCCGCCATTGTCGACCTGCGCCAGTACCAGCCGGTGATCGGGGTAATTGCCGGCAGCGTCGGCTGCTTCGGCGGCATGTCCATCGCCGCCGGGCTGTGCAGCCATTTGATCGTGACCCGCGAGGCGCGCCTGGGGCTCAACGGCCCGCAGGTGATCGAGCAGGAAGCCGGCATCGGCGAATACGATTCGCGCGACCGGCCCTTTATCTGGAGCCTGTGCGGTGGCGAGAAGCGCTTCGACCAGGGGCTGGCGGATGCCTACGTGCGTGACGACGTGGCGCAGATCCAGGCCAGCGTGGTCGATTGCCTGGCCCAAGGCGTGCCGGCGCAACTTCGTAGCCAGCAGCACGGGCACTTCCTGCAACAGCTGGCGGCGGTCGAGCGCCGGCCCGCCAGCCAACCACTGCCCGCTTCCGCCCGTGGCGCCAGCTGGTTTGCTGCCCTTACGGCCAACACCCGTCCGGTCCCCGGCCTGCCGGACTCTGTCCTGGCCGCCGACAGTGACAGTGCCCGCTTCATCGCGGTAGTCGCCGACCCCGAGAACCCGTTCCCCCGCGCCCGCCAGGGTGAAGTTGGCCTGCTGGAGGGCTGGGGGCTGGCCAAGGCGGTGGACGAGGTGATTAGCGCCGACCGCGATGCGCCGCGCAAGCGTGCGCTGGTCGCCATCGTCGATGTGCCCAGCCAGGCCTATGGCCGCCGCGAGGAAGAGCTGGGCATTCACCAGGCCCTGGCGGGAGCGGCCGACGCCTACGCCCGCGCACGCCTGGCGGGCCACCCGGTGGTGGCTCTGCTGGTGGGCAAGGCCATGTCCGGCGCGTTCCTGGCCCACGGCTACCAGGCCAACCGGCTCATCGCGTTGCGTGACCCGGGCGTGCAGGTGCATGCCATGGGCAAGGCCTCGGCGGCGCGGGTTACCCAGCGCAGCGTCGAGGCGCTGGAAGCCCTGGCCGCCAGCGTGCCGCCCATGGCCTACGACATCGACAGCTACGCCAGCCTGGGGCTGCTGTGGGAAACCCTGTCGGTGGCGCAGATCGAGCAACCCACGGCCGACGACGTGAGCCGCGTGCAAGCCTGCCTGGCCCAGGCGTTGGCGGATATCGGCGCGGATGACCGCGACCTTGCCGGCCGCCTCGGGGCGCCGAACCGGGCGGCCTCGGCGCGGGTGCGCCAGCTGCTGCGCGAGCAATGGCAGTGATCCGCCCCCACGACCTGCTGTGGGGCCTGACGCCGGCCATGCTGCCGGCTGATGCCCCGGCCTGGGCTGCCTCGGCGCTGGCCGACGGGCAGCCGGTGGTGGTGCGTCGCGCCAGCGTGGCAGCCGGGCAGGTGGCGGTGGGCGTACGCGGCATCAGTCGTGACCAGCGCTACGCCACCACCATGCCCCTGGCGGCAGTCAGTAGCCAGGTCAGCCCGGAAGCCTTGACCCATTGCGTGGGCCAGCGCGACTGGCCGGCCCTGCAGGCGCTGTACCGGCTGCGCCCCCGGCTGGATGCCTGCGGCCTGGTATGGGGCGTGAGCGGCAGCGCCGGGTTCGAGCTGGCCAGCGGTTGCGCTGCGCTGCACGAAGGTAGCGACCTGGACCTGATTCTGCGCACGCCGCAGGCCCTGTCGCGGGGCGCGGCGCGACGATTGTTGAGCGTGCTGGAACCGGCCGTAGACCTGCAATTGCAGACTCCTGCCGGCGCCGTGGCCTTGCGCGAATGGGCCGGCAGCAGCCACAAGGTGCTGCTCAAGGCCGCCGACGGCGCGCGGCTGGTCTGTGATCCCTGGAGCCTGGCCTCGTGAGCACCCTGCTGGCGTTTCCCGGCCAGGGTGCGCAGCAGCCCGGCATGTTGCATGGCCTGCCGGATCACGCCGTGATCAAGGCCTGCCTCGACGAGGCCAGCGCGGCGTTGGGCGAGGACGTACTCGGCCTCGACACTGCCCAGGCCTTGGCCCACACCCGCGCCGTGCAGCTGTGCCTGCTGGTGGCAGGCGTGGCCAGCACGCGGCTGTTGCTGCAGGACGGCCCGCTGCCCGACTACGTGGCGGGCTTGTCCATCGGTGCCTATCCCGCCGCCGTGGTCGCCGGTGCCCTGGACTTTGCCGACGCCGTGCGCCTGGTGGCCCTGCGCGGCGAGTTGATGCAGGCCGCTTATCCCCGCGGCTATGGCATGACCGCCATCGTCGGCCTCGAGCTGGCGCGGGTCGAACAGTTGCTGGCCGAGGCCGAAGGCCCGGTGTACCTGGCCAATATCAACGCCGACAACCAACTGGTGATCGCCGGCAGCGACGCGGCGATGGCCGCCGTGGCTGCCCGGGCCCGGGCCGAGGGCGCCGGGCTGGCCAGGCCGCTGGCCGTTAGCGTGCCGTCGCACTGCCCGCTGCTGGCAGAACCGGCGCAGCAGCTAGCCGCGGCGTTCGCCCAGGTCAAGTTGCAGGCGCCCCGCATTCGCTACCTCAGCAGCACCAGCGCCCGGCCGATCGTGCAGGCCGAGCGGCTGCGCGATGACCTGGCCTTCAACCTGTGCCGTGTCGTCGACTGGCGCGCGCTGGCCCGCACCGCCTTCGAGCGCGGCGTGCGCCTGCACATCGAAATGCCGCCGGGCACCGTGCTCACCGGCCTCAGCCGCCGCGCGTTCAGCGAGGGCACCCTGGTTGCCTGGCAAGGCACCCGCCTGGATACCTTGCAGGCATTGATGCAGGAGGAAGCCCGGCGCCCCCAATAATCTGCAACCGCCCGACAAAAACAACAATCGAGGACAACGACAATGATTATCTACGGTGTGGCATTGCTGGCTATCTGTACCCTGGCCGGGGTTATCACGGGCGACCTGCTCGGGGTGCTGCTGGGGGTGAAATCCAACGTGGGCGGGGTGGGGATCGCCATGATCCTGCTGATCTGCGCGCGCCTGTACATGGCCCGGCGCGGCGGCCTGAGCAAGGACTGCGAGATGGGCGTGGGCTTCTGGGGCGCGCTGTATATACCCGTGGTGGTGGCCATGGCCGCCCAGCAGAACGTGGTGACCGCCCTGCACGGCGGCCCGGTGGCGGTGATCGCGGCCATCGGCTCGGTGCTGATCTGCGGCTCGACCATCGCCCTGATCAGCCGCACCCACAAGGGCGAGCCGCTGCCGCCCGAAGTGCCTGAAGCGGTTGAACCGGTAGGGGCGCACTGACATGTGGAACCTCATCGAACATGCCCTGGAAAACAACGGCCTGGTCACCGCGTTCGCTTTCGTCGGCGTGGTGATGTGGGTCTCGGTGCAGCTGTCGCGGCGCCTGACCTTCGGCCGTGTGCACGGCTCGGCGTTTGCCATCGTCATCGGCCTGGTGCTGGCGTGGGTGGGCGGCACCCTGACCGGCGGGCAGAAGGGCCTGGCCGACCTGTCGCTGTTCTCCGGCATCGGCCTGATGGGTGGCGCCATGCTGCGCGACTTTGCCATCGTCGCTACCGCCTTCGAGGTGCAGGCCACCGAGGCGCGCAAGGCCGGCTTTATCGGCGCCTTCTCGTTGCTGCTGGGGACCTTGCTGCCGTTCATTTTCGGCTGCTGCGTGGCCTGGGCCTTCGGCTACCGCGACGCGGTGAGCATGACCACCATCGGCGCCGGCGCGGTGACCTACATCGTCGGCCCGGTGACCGGCGCGGCCATCGGCGCCAGCTCGGACGTGGTAGCGCTGTCGATTGCCACGGGACTGATCAAGGCGATCCTGGTGATGGTCGGCACGCCCTTGGCGGCGCGCTGGATGGGCCTCGACAACCCGCGTTCGGCGATGGTCTTCGGCGGCCTGGCGGGTACGGTCAGTGGGGTCACTGCAGGCCTTGCAGCCACGGACCGGCGGCTGGTGCCCTATGGCGCGCTGACGGCCACGTTCCACACCGGGCTGGGCTGCCTGCTGGGTCCCTCGGTGCTGTACCTGGCGGTGCGCGCCATCGTTGGGGGATGAGGGTTACGGGGTGCTCAGGCGGTTGGTGTACATCCGGCATTCGGCCAGCAGCGCCAGCAGGTTGGGATCGCGCTCCTTGGCGCGCAGGAACACCACGCCAATATGCTGCTGCAGGTGGTACCGCGCCTGCAGCGGCACCAGGCGCACGCGGTTCTCGTACACCGCGGCCACGCGCCCCGGCAGCAGGGCGTAGCCCACGCCGGAGCTGACCATGCTCAGCAGGGTGAAGATGTCGTTCACCTGCATCGCCACCTTGGGCTCGAAGCCGGCCTGGCGGAACACCCGGGCGCCGTCCTGGTGGGTGGCAAAGCCCTGGGTCAGGGTGATGAAGGTGTCCTCGCGCAGCTCCGCCAGGTCCACCTCGCTGCGCCCGGCGAAGGGCGAGTCGGCCGGGGTGGCCAGGAAGATGTCGTCGGCGAACAGCGGCAGCTGCTCGCAGTCCGGGTCGCTGACGGTCTCGTCCAGGGACACCAGGATGGCGTCCGCTTCCATGTTCTTGAGCTTGTACAGCAGGTCGGTGTTGGAGCCCAGGATCAGGTCGATGTTCAGCTCGCTGCGCCGCAGTTTCAGGCCCATGATCAGCTGCGGCACGGTCTTCACCGTCAGCGAGTACAGCGAACCCAGGCGGAAACGCTCGGCCGAGAAACCTGCCGCCTCGCGGGTCAGGCGCACGGCGCCGACCACGTCCTGCACCAGTTTCTGTGCGTGCTCTTCCAGCACATAGGCACTTTCCAGCGGCGTCAGGTTGCGCCCCTCGTGCTTGAACAGCGGGCAGCGCAGGGCGCTTTCCAGCGAATGAATGGCGCGGTGCACGCTGACGTTGCTGGTATTGAGCTCAGCCGCCGCGCGCCCCAGGTTGCCGGTGCGCATGAAGGCCAGGAAGATTTCCAGCTTCTTCAACGTCAACTCTTCATCAATCAACATCACACTGGCTCTGTTAGGGTAGGGGGCGATTGCATACCAATCGAGACCAAGGAGAAACGACTGCATGTATCACGGCGAACGATTCAACGCCTGGACACACCTGGTCGGTGCGGTGCTGGCGTCCATTGGTGCTGTCTGGATGCTGGTGCTGGCAAGTTTCCAGGGCGACGTGTGGAAGATCGTCAGCATGGCGATCTACGGTGTGACCCTGGTGATTCTTTACAGCGCCTCGACGGTTTACCACAGCGTGCGGGGGCGCGCGAAGGTGATCATGCAAAAGGTCGATCATTTTTCGATCTACCTGCTGATCGCCGGCAGCTACACGCCGTTCTGCCTGGTGACGTTGCGCGGGCCCTGGGGCTGGACCCTGTTCGGCATTGTCTGGGGGCTGGCGGTGATCGGCATGTTGCAAGAGATCAAGCCGCGCTCGGAGGCGCGGGTGCTGTCCATCGTCATCTACGCGGTGATGGGCTGGATCGTGCTGGTGGCAGTCAAACCGCTGCTGGCGACGCTGGGCACCGCCGGGTTCGCCTGGCTGGCGACCGGCGGCGTGTTGTACACCGTGGGCATCATCTTCTTTGCCTACGACCAGCGTTTCCGCCACTGGCACGGCATCTGGCACCTGTTCGTGATTGCCGGCAGCCTGCTGCACTTCGTGGCGGTGTTCTTCTACGTCCTCTAGAAGTCGCCCCATAGCTGCTGCGCCACCGCCAGCGCGACCACCGGCGCGGTCTCGGTGCGCAGCACCCGCGGGCCCAGGCGTGCCGAGTGGAAGCCGGCGGCCTGGGCCTGGCCAACCTCGGCGTCCGACAGGCCGCCCTCGGGGCCGATCAGGAACGCCAGGCTGGCAGGCCGGGCGTGGCTTACCAGCGGCTCGGCCACCGGGTGCAGCACCAGCTTGAGCTCGGCGTCGCAGGCCTTGAGCCATTCGCTCATCAGCACCGGTGCATGAATCACCGGCACGGTGGAGCGCCCGCATTGCTCGCAGGCGCTGACGGCGATCTGCTGCCAGTGGGCCTGGCGCTTTTCGGCGCGTTCGTCCTTGAGGCGCACTTCGCAGCGCTCGCTGATGATCGGGGTGATCTCGCTGACGCCCAGTTCGGTGGCTTTCTGGATGGCCCAGTCCATGCGCTCGCCACGGGACAGGCCCTGGCCCAGGTGAATCCTGAGGCTGGATTCAGGCTGGCCGGCGAAGGCTTCGTCGAGTTGCACGCGCACGCGCTTCTTGCCCACTTCCAGCAGGGCGCCACGGTATTCCTGGCCCGAGCCGTCGAACAGCTGCACGGCATCGCCTTCGGCCATGCGCAGCACGCGGCCGATGTAGTGGGCCTGGGCCTCGGGCAGTTCGTGCTCGCCCAGGCTCAGGGGGGCATCAATGTAAAAACGGGAGAGTCTCATGTTCAGTCTCGGTAGCCGTAGCAGCTGCCGCAGGCTGCGTCCGGGCGCACTATTGTGTTGCCTGCGGACGCAGCCTTCGGCAGCTGCTACGAAGTCGTGTGGTTAGCCCGGGTCGCGGAAGTCGGGGTGGAAGTCGCTCGGCACGGCCACGCTGACGCTGGTGCGGGTGGCGATGTCGATGCCTTCGCTGGCCACCTCGGCCAGGAAGTCGATCTGCTCCGGGGTGATGATGTACGGCGGCAGGAAATACACCACGCTGCCCAGCGGGCGCAGCAGCGCGCCACGGGTCAGGGCGTGGTTGAACACCTGCAGGCCGCGGCGTTCCTGCCACGGGTAGGCGGTCTTGGTGGCCTTGTCCTGGACCATCTCGATGGCCAGCACCATGCCGGTCTGGCGCACTTCCGAGACGTGGGCGTGGTCGGCCAGGTGCGCGGTGGCGCTGGCCATGCGCGCGGCCAGGGCCTTGTTGTTCTCCACCACGTTGTCCTGTTCGAAGATGTCCAGGGTCGCCAGGGCCGCCGCGCACGCCAGCGGGTTGCCGGTGTAGCTGTGCGAGTGCAGGAAGGCGCGCAGGGTCGGGTAGTCGTCGTAGAAGGCGCTGTACACGTCGTCGGTGGTCAGGCACGCGGCCAGCGGCAGGTAGCCGCCGGTGAGCGCCTTGGACAGGCACAGGAAGTCCGGGCGGATGCCGGCCTGCTCGCAGGCGAACATGGTGCCGGTGCGGCCGAAGCCCACGGCGATCTCGTCGTGGATCAGGTGCACGTTGTAGCGGTCGCAGGCCTCGCGCAGCAGCTTGAGGTACACCGGGTGGTACATGCGCATGCCGCCGGCGCCCTGGATCAACGGCTCGACGATGACGGCGGCGACGCTGTCGTGGTTTTCGGCCAGGGTCTGTTCCATGGCCAGGAACATGTTGCGCGAGTGCTCTTCCCAGCTCATGCCCTCGGGGCGCAGGTAGCAGTCGGGACTCGGTACCTTGATGGTATCCAGCAGCAGCGCCTTGTAGGTCTCGGTGAACAGCGGCACGTCGCCCACGGCCATGGCGGCGATGGTTTCGCCGTGGTAGCTGTTGGTCAGGGTGACGAAGCGCTTCTTGTTCGGCTGGCCGCGGTTGACCCAGTAGTGGAAGCTCATTTTCAGCGCCACTTCGATGCAGGACGAGCCGTTATCGGCGTAGAACACCCGGTTCAGGCCCTCGGGCGTCATCTTCACCAGGCGCTCGGACAGCTCGATCACCGGCTGGTGGCTGAAGCCGGCAAGGATGACGTGCTCCAGCTGGTCCACCTGGTCCTTGATGCGCTGGTTGATGCGCGGGTTGGCGTGGCCGAAGACGTTCACCCACCACGAGCTGACCGCGTCCAGGTAGCGCTGGCCTTCGAAGTCTTCCAGCCAGATGCCTTCACCGCGCTTGATCGGAATCAGCGGCAGTTGTTCGTGGTCTTTCATTTGGGTGCAGGGGTGCCACAGGACCGCGAGGTCGCGTTGCATCCACTGATTGTTGAGGCCCATTTTCTCTCTCCTGGCAGCAGCGTGGTCGCAAGCCTATGCAATGCCTGCCCTGGGGGCAACTAACAACACTGTGGGAGCTGGCTTGCCAGCGAGTTTTTCATCGCCCGCACAGCTCGCTGGCAAGCCAGCTCCCACAATTAACGTTCGCTTAACGCTTTGCATCTATAGTTATTGATCGGGTATCTAGATATTTCAAAGCGAAATTTTCCGCTTTAATTCGATAGATAAAAAGCTAGTCTTTGTCGAAGAACTTACAGGAACACCGTGATGCAGCTACGCAATTCACCTTCTCGCTATGGTTGGGTCAGCATCCTCCTGCACTGGGGCGTGGCGCTGGCCGTGTTCGGCCTGTTCGCCCTGGGGCTGTGGATGGTCGACCTGGGCTACTACGACCCATGGCGCAAGGCCGGCCCCGACCTGCACAAAAGCATCGGCCTGACCCTGTTCTTCTTCATGCTGTTGCGCGTGGTATGGCGCTTCATCAGCCCACCGCCGCCGCCACCGCCCACCCAGGGCCGGCTGACGCGCATCGCGGCGAAGCTGGGCCATGCCTTCCTTTACCTGGACCTGTTCCTGGTAATGGCGGCCGGTTACCTGATCTCCACCGCCGACGGCGTGGGCATCCCGGTGTTCGGCCTGTTCGAAGTACCCGCGCTGATCAGCGGCCTGCCCAACCAGGCGGAAACCGCGGGTGACGTGCACCTGTACCTGGCCTGGATCCTGGTGATCTTCGCTGTACTCCATGGCCTGGCCGCCCTGAAACACCATTTCATCGATCGTGATGCGACCCTGGTACGCATGCTGGGCCGCAAAGGCTGACCTTCAACTCAACCCAAGGAATACCGCACATGTTGAAAAAGACACTGGCCGCTCTGGCTCTGGGCACCGCACTGCTGACGGCCGGCCAGGCCATGGCTGCCGACTACACCATCGACAAGGAAGGCAACCACGCCTTCATCAACTTCAAGATCAGCCACCTGGGCTACAGCTTCATCTACGGCACCTTCAAGGACTGGACCGGTACCTTCAGCTTCGACGCTGCCAAGCCTGAAGACAGCAAGATCAGCATCACCCTGAACACCAAGAGCGTCGACACCAACCACGCCGAGCGTGACAAGCACATCCAGAGCAAGGACTTCCTGGAGACCGACAAGTACCCAACCGCTACTTTCGTGTCGACCAGCGTCAAGCCAACCGGCAAGAATGCTGATGGCAAGCTGACCGCCGACGTGACCGGTGACCTGACCCTGCACGGCGTGACCAAGCCGGTCGTGGTCAAGACCGTGTTCCTGGGCGAAGGCAAGGATCCATGGGGCGGCTACCGTGCCGGCTTTGAAGGCACCACCACCATCAAGCGTTCTGATTTCGGCAAGATGATGGACCTGGGCCCGCAGTCCGACACCCTGACCCTGGACATCACGTTCGAGGGCGTGCAGAAGAAGTAATTCTTCGGCGCACAAAAAAACCGCAGCCAATGGCTGCGGTTTTTTTGTGCCTGTGGAATTGAAAAACTCGCTGGCAAGCCAGCTCCCACAAGGTCAGGTGCTGTCTGTGGGAGCTGGCTTGCCAGCGAGCTTTTCGGCCCCCACAGATGCCTGATCCTGACTTAGCCTTCGCGGTTGCGGGTCAGCAGCGCCGGCTTCTCGCCGTTGCGACGGCTAGGCAGCGACTCCAGCTGTTCCAGCTGCTCGGCGGTCGGGAAGCGATCGATCTTCGATTCCTTGTGCACGATGCGCGGCTGGTTCTGCGGTGCGCGCGAGTTGCTCACCGCTGGTTCCTGACGCGGCTGGTCATCACGGGCCGGACGACGGTTGCGGCCAGCGCCACCGTTGTTGTCGCGACGCGGCTGGCCATCACGGGCACCGCCACCGTTGCTGCGCGGGCCGCTGCTGCGCTTGTCACCGGCCGGCTTGCCAGCCGGACGGCCAGCTGGGCGCGGCGCCGAGGCCGGGGCTGCACCACCGACGGCGGCTGGTGCGCCGGGGCGACGGTTGCGGCCCTGGTTCTTGTTCTGGTACGGGCTGACGTAGTCGGCGCGGTTACCAAAGTTGTCGACTTCGTCATCCAGGAACTCGTCCGGCGCGCGGTCGGCAGGAGCTACCGGCGGCTTTGGAGTGGACTGGGCCTGACGTGGCTTCTGGTCACGGGGTTGGCGTTCAGAACGCGCCCCGGCGGGCTTTTCCTTGCCTTGCTCCTTGCGCTGTTCGCTACCTTGCTGGGGCGCGGCAGCACGGCGCTCCTTGCCTTTGTCCTTGCCCTTGTCCTTGCGACCACCACCACCTTCGGCGGCCTTGGTCCCTTCGCGCGGCGTGCGGGTGTTGCGCGGCTGGTTGGCCTGCGGGCGCTCGCGCACCTCGGGCTTCTCGGCCTCCACGGCGCTGATGTCGAAGCCCATCAGGTCACCGTCAGGAATCTTCTGCTTGGTCATGCGCTCAATGCTCTTGAGCAGCTTTTCCTCGTCCGGGGCGACCAGCGAGATGGCCTCGCCGCTGCGACCGGCACGGCCGGTACGGCCGATACGGTGCACGTAGTCTTCATCGACGTTGGGCAGCTCGAAGTTGACCACGTGGGGCAACTGGTCGATGTCCAGGCCGCGGGCGGCGATGTCGGTGGCAACCATGATGCGTACCGAGCCGGCCTTGAAGTCGGCCAGGGCCTTGGTGCGCGCGTTCTGGCTCTTGTTGCCGTGGATGGCGACAGCGCTCAGGCCGTGCTTTTCCAGGTACTCGGCCAGGCGGTTGGCGCCGTGCTTGGTGCGGGTGAACACCAGCACCTGCTCCCAGGCACCCTGGGTGATCAGGTGCGCCAGCAACGAACGCTTGTGGCTGGCAGGCAGGCGGTAGACCCGTTGCTCGATGCGCTCCACCGTGGTGTTCGGCGGGGTGACTTCGATGCGCTCGGGGTTGTGCAGCAGCTTGCCGGCAAGGTCAGTGATGTCCTTGGAGAAGGTGGCCGAGAACAGCAGGTTCTGGCGCTTGGCCGGCAGGCGTGCCAGCACCTTCTTGACGTCATGCACGAAGCCCATGTCGAGCATGCGGTCAGCTTCGTCCAGCACGAGGATTTCCACGTGGGACAGGTCGACGCTGCCCTGGCCGCACAGGTCGAGCAGGCGGCCGGGGCAGGCCACCAGCACGTCGACGCCGCGGGACATGGCCTGGACCTGCGGGTTCATGCCTACGCCGCCGAAGATGCAGGCGCTGACGAACTTGAGGTCACGGGCGTAGATCTTGAAGCTGTCGTGCACCTGGGCCGCCAGCTCGCGGGTGGGAGTCAGGACCAGTACGCGCGGTTGGCGCGGGCCGTGACGCTGGGATTTGTCCGGGTGACCGTTGGGGAACAGCCGTTCCAGGATCGGAAGGGCGAAGCCACCGGTTTTACCAGTACCTGTCTGTGCCGCGACCATCAGGTCGCGACCTTGCAACACGGCGGGGATGGCCCGCTGTTGCACCGGAGTAGGCTGGGTATAGCCCGCCGCCTCGATGGCACGGACTAAAGCCTCGGAGAGACCGAGGGAAGCAAAGGACATGAGTAATCCTGTTCTAGTGAGGGCTTTGCCCAATGGGAATCTTGCCTGGCGCGACACGTGCGTGGGGGCACTGTCGCGTCCGGTCCTGCCGGGCCTTCAATGCGCATCCGGACCTGGCTGAGCGGGCGTGAGCCTGGCGGTCGAGCGGGTCGGGATGCCTTTTGCAAGGCCGGGCGTCCGGGCGTAAGCCTGGCGGGAAGGTCGGAGTATAACAGAGCAATCACAGCGCGCTGCGTTCCTGCTGCTCAACGGTTTTCACTACCGTTGACGGGCTTGCATAGCGGGCCAGCAACTGCGCGTAGGCAGGCTCGCGCTTGAAGCGCCGCAGCTCGATGGAAAAACGCAGGGCCAGCTGGTCCATGCCGGCGCCGCGGCGCACGGCCAGGTACTGGGGCTCGCGGTTGACCACCAGGGGCAGGGCGCTGACCTGGCCCTCCAGGCCCATGGCCTGGGCGGTGAAGTTGCCCACGCGAATGTCGGTGATGATCAGGTCGACCCGGTTGCGCACCAGCTTGCCGAAGTTGGCTTCCTGGCTACTGGCGGCCTCACGGCGGAACGCGCTGGCCTGCATGAATGGATCGCCGTAGTTGTAGCCCGCCGAGGTGCCGATGGTCAGGCCTTGCAGGTCATCGAGGCTGCCGGCCGGGTGCGGCCTGGCGTTGGCCTGGAACAGCACGAACTGCACGTCGGACAGCGGCTCGTCGGGGTACAGCAGGGTGGTTTCGCGCTCGCTGGTGCGGAAAATGTCCAGCACGCCATCGGCCTCGCCCTGGTCGAGCATGGCCAGGCAGCGCTTCCATGGCAGGAACTGCCACTGGATCTCCACGCCCAGGCGTTCGAACACCTGGGCCGCCACTTCGTAGTCGATGCCCATGCCCTGGCCGTTCTGCTGGTAGGCATAGGGCGCCCAGAAGTCGGTGACAATGCGCAGCTTCTCGGCCTGGGCGGCAAGGCTCAGGCACGTCAGGCACACGGCTGTCAGCAGGGAGAGGTAGGCAGGCATGGATCCGAAGATACGATGCCGGTCGCGGGTTTGGCAACGCAATCAGCCACGTCAGGCCTGAATCAGGTGCTGGTAGATGGTGTGGCGGCGCTTGCCCAGGATCAGCCGGTTGAGCGGCGAAGACAGCCAATGCAGCAGCTGGTCGGCCTCGACCGGGGTGGCCTGGCGCTCTTGCAGGTTTTGCCGGGCCTTGTCCCACCACACCGGCGCACAGGCGCGGTCGAACTCGTTGGCGTGGTCGTAGCAGCCGTAGAGGATTTCGCGCATGAACTGCCGCTGCTCCACGGGCAGGGCCAGGGTCGCGGCCTTATACAGCAGGCGTTGCAGGGCCGGCGGCCGGGGCACGTGGTCGCTGACCTGGCTCACGTCGGCGAGGGCTTCGGCGCTCAGCGGCTGCCCGGCGTGCTTGCGGGCCCAGGCCTGGACCTTGGCGCGCATCAGCTGCTTGCGGCTCCAGTAGTGATGGATCAGGTCGGGGCATTCGCTGACCTGGTAACGCTGGTAGGCGGCCAGGGTCAGGCAGAATTCTTCCAGCGTATAGGCGGTGGGCGTGCGCGGGTAGTACTGGTCCATCAACTCCAGGGAACGGTCGAGCAGGGTGCTGTCGCACTGGCACAGGCCGATGACCCCGGAGTTGAGCAGCCACATGTCGTCGTCCGCCATGCCTTGCGCCTTGAGCTCCGGTGCCAGCACCGAATAAAGCGGCGAGGCAGCGCCCTGGCGGTAGCGCATGGTGCGCGCGTTGACCAGCAGCGTGCCCGGCTGGATGCGTTCGAACAGCGCCAGGGGCGAGGCCTGGAAGAAGGTGTCGGTGTCGATCAGCAGCGCCAGCTCGGCGTCCTTCAACACTTCGCGGATGGCCACGTGCTTGGTGCGGAAGTGGTAGCCGTGGGGTTGGCTCCAGGCGTTGCGGGTTTCGGCGCTGAGCGGGCGAATGCGCACGGGCAGTTGGGCGTAGGGGGCGGGGTTGTCAGTGAATACCTGGATGTCGAGCGGCAACTCGCGCGGGTTACCCAGCTTGGCGATGGCGCTGGCGATGCTGAACAGCGCCTCCTGATGATAGGTGTGGGCACCAAACACCAGGTAGACCAGTTGTGGGCGTGCAGCAGAAGCCATGATGTATCACCCGCAAAACGATGAAGAAACAAAAAAGGCCTTTAATTGTATCAAGGCCTTTCTGAATTCTTCGTGAACGTCTAGCGGGGCAACTTCAGGTTGTTCCACACCGCCAGGCTTGGCTCGGCCTGGTTCAGCGTATAGAAGTGCAGGCCAGGAGCGCCGCCGTCGAGCAGTTGCTCGCACATGCGGGTGATCACCTGCTCGCCGAACTGTTGGATGCTGGTGACGTCGTCGCCGTAGGCTTCCAGCTGCTTGCGGATCCAGCGCGGGATCTCGGCGCCACAGGCGTCGGAGAAGCGGGCCAGCTTGCTGTAGTTGGTGATGGGCATGATGCCCGGCACGATCGGGATGTTCACGCCCATTTTCTGCACGCGGTCGACGAAGTTGAAGTAGCTGTCGGCGTTGAAGAAGTACTGGGTGATGGCACTGTCGGCGCCGGCGTTGGCCTTGCGCGCGAAGTTCTTCAGGTCATCCTCGAAGTTGTGGGCCTGGGGGTGCATCTCCGGGTAGGCGGCGACTTCGATGTGGAAGTGGCTGCCGGTCTCGGCGCGGATGAATTCCACCAGGTCGTTGGCGTGGCGCAGCTCGCCGCTGGCCATGCCCATGCCCGAAGGCAGGTCGCCACGCAGGGCAACGATGCGCTTGATGCCGGCATCCTTGTACTGCGCCAGCAGGGCGCGCAGGTCGGCCTTGCTGTCGCCCACGCAGGACAGGTGCGGGGCGGCGGGGACTTTCACTTCGTTCTCCAGCTGCAGCACGGTGTTGAGCGTGCGGTCGCGGGTAGAACCACCGGCACCGTAGGTGCAGGAGAAGAAATCGGGGTTGTAGCCGGCCAGTTGGCGGGCAACGTTCAGCAGTTTTTCATGCCCAGCGTCGGTCTTGGTGGGGAAGAACTCGAAGCTGAAGCGGCGTTCCTGAGACATGATTACACCTATCTGGAAACTCGAAAGCCGTGGGATCGTGGGTGCCCCGGACGCCGCCTGGCGGCGGCTGCTACAAGGGAAATCCTCGTAGCAGCTGCCGAAGGCGGCGTCAGGGCCTGCGATCAGTAGCGGTAAGCGTGCGGCTTGAACGGGCCTTCCACGGTCACGCCGATGTAGTCGGCCTGCTGCTTGGTCAGCTTGGTGACCACGCCGCCGAAGCCGCGGACCATTTCCAGGGCCACTTCTTCGTCGAGTTTCTTCGGCAGTACTTCAACGGTCAGGCGCTCGGCTTTCTGGGCTGGCGACAGGTCGGCGAATTTCTGCTCGAACAGGAAGATCTGCGCCAGCACCTGGTTGGCGAACGAACCGTCCATGATGCGGCTTGGGTGGCCAGTGGCGTTGCCCAGGTTCACCAGGCGGCCTTCGGCCAGCAGGATCAGGTAGTCGTCGTTCTGGGCGTCGAAGGCGCCGGCACCGGTACGGTGGATCTTGTGTACCTGTGGCTTCACTTCTTCCCATGCCCAGTTCTTGCGCATGAAGGCAGTGTCGATTTCGTTGTCGAAGTGACCGATGTTGCAGACCACGGCGCGCTTTTTCAGGGCCTTGAGCATGTTCGCGTCGCAGACGTTGACGTTGCCGGTGGTGGTCACGATCAGGTCGATCTTGCCCAGCAGGGCCTTGTCGATGCTGGCTTCGGTGCCGTCGTTTTCACCGTTGATGAACGGCGAAACCAGCTCGAAACCGTCCATGCAGGCTTGCATGGCGCAGATCGGGTCGACTTCGGTGACCTTGACGATCATGCCTTCCTGACGCAGGGACTGGGCCGAGCCCTTGCCCACGTCGCCGTAGCCGATCACCAGGGCCTGCTTGCCCGACAGCAGGTGGTCGGTGCCGCGCTTGATGGCGTCGTTCAGGCTGTGACGGCAGCCGTACTTGTTGTCGTTCTTGCTCTTGGTAACCGAGTCGTTGACGTTGATGGCCGGGATCTTCAGTTCGCCCTTGGCCAGCATGTCCAGCAGGCGGTGCACGCCAGTGGTGGTCTCTTCGGTCACGCCGTGGATGCGTTCCAGCATCTGCGGGTATTTCTTGTGCAGGATTTCGGTCAGGTCGCCGCCGTCGTCCAGGATCATGTTGGCGTCCCAAGGCTGGCCATCCTTCAGGATGGTCTGCTCGATGCACCACTCGTACTCTTCCTCGGTCTCGCCTTTCCAGGCGAACACTGGAATACCGGCGGCAGCGATGGCGGCAGCGGCCTGGTCCTGGGTTGAGAAGATGTTGCAGGACGACCAGCGCACTTCGGCACCCAGGGCAACCAGGGTTTCGATCAGCACGGCAGTCTGGATGGTCATGTGGATGCAGCCCAGGATCTTCGCGCCCTTGAGCGGTTGCTCACCGGCGTACTTGCGGCGCAGGCCCATCAGTGCTGGCATTTCCGATTCGGCGATGATGGTCTCGCGGCGGCCCCAGGCGGCCAGGGAGATGTCGGCAACCTTGAAATCGGTGAAACCTGCAGGCGTGTGTACAGCGCTCATGAAGAGCCTCCATTCGTAATGTGCGAATGGGCGCCGTTGTGCGTTTAGAGCCCGTACGGACCAACCGTGCGGGCAACGCCCCATCCGAGCCTGACAGGTATCCCTGCTGCAGCGCCCCTCGGACGGGTGGCGGGAGCGACGCACGTCAGTGCATCGCCGTTTGAAGCGCAGCGATTATAGACGTGCTTGCCTGCCAGCCCAAGAGGCAATGGTCGAAAGTCCTGCTCAAGCCGCGAACTGCAGTTGCAGGGTCAGGGTGAAGAAACCCCTGGGGGTGCAGTCGCGCGCCACCACCCCCAGGCTCAGGGTCAATGTGCAGGCGCCGGGCTGATTCAGCTGGCAGGTCCAGGCATGGTCGCTGACGGTCTGCAGGGTCAGTTGCAACGGCTCGTTGAAGTCGGGGGCGGGCACCTTGACCTCGCGCACTTGCAGCTGTGGTGGTGAAAGCCCGCCGCTTACGCCCACGGCCAGCAGCACCAGGGCATCCTCGCCCCGGAACCCCAGGCCAGTGGCCCGCAGTATCAGGGTGTCGCCGGTTTCCACGGCATCACAGCCCAGCACGAAGCAGTGCACTGGATCCATTGGGCTGGGCTGGTCGGGCGAGGTGCTGGCGGCCGCAGTGGCGTCGAGGGCGCCCTGGGTGTCGATAATGAAGCTGATGTGTCTGTCCATGATCATCGCTCCTTCGGGCCGCCCCAGCAGGGTGGGGCGGCCGTGGCAGTGGGGTGCCGGTCAGTTGTGGATGCTGATGAACGGATCCCACTTGAAGTAGCCGCAAGGCTTGCAGTCGCGGTCCACGATCATGAAGTGGAAGTGATAGGTCACGCGGCCCTCGGACAGCGTTTCGCTGGACCAGTAGAAGTTATCCACTTTCTGGCAGGTGGGCACGCTGGGGTTGCTGGGGTTGGGCAGGGCGATGCTGGCGGTGGCCTTGCGCGGCGTGGGCGGGGAGATCAGCAAATACTTGGGGTCGCTGGTCTCGAACTTGTAGAAGATGACCGCCTTCTCGAAGCCCAGGGACAGGCTGGTCTCGCGCCAGCGGATCAGGTCGCCGACCTGGGCCTTGAGGTCCAACTCGCCGCCGGCCTGGCCACTGACCACGTTGTCCTGGTTGGTGATCATGTACACGTGCTTCCAGTCAATCATGGTCGGATTGCCTGGATCTTTGCTCGGGTTCGAGTACTTCTGCAGGATGGTCTCGGTGTCGAAGTTGCAGATGACATCGGTAACTCGTGACATGTTCGTGCGTCCTTTGCAAGAAATGGGGTGGACCCCTTTTCTGGTTCCAAACTGCCATTACTGGATCCAATCATTGGGTCCGGGCTTCAGCCTAGCCTTGCACCCGTGGCCGTCAAGAAAGTTTTTGCTATCGCTGGCATGGGTTCCCCGGCGCCGCGCAAAAGCGGATCATAGGGGCATCCTGATATGGCGAAGAGCCAGGAGCGACGCATGAATTTCCACACCCGCAAGTGGGTCAAGCCCGAAGACCTGAACCCCAATGGCACCCTGTTCGGTGGCAGCCTGCTGCGCTGGATTGACGAGGAAGCGGCGATCTACGCCATCGTGCAACTGGGCAACCAGCGCGTGGTGACCAAGTACATCTCGGAGATCAACTTCGTCAGCGCCTCGCGCCAGGGCGACATCATCGAGCTGGGCATCACGGCCACCGAATTCGGCCGGACCTCCATCACCCTGACCTGCGAGGTGCGCAACAAAATCACCCGCAAGAGCATCCTCACCGTGGACAAGATGGTCTTCGTCAATTTGGGCGAGGACGGGCTGCCGGCGCCGCACGGGCGCACGGAGATCCGCTACATCAAGGACCAGTTCGACGCCGAGACTGCGGAATAACACGAACATCTGCGTAGCCGCTGCCGAAGGCTGCGCTGGCCCTCCCATACACCCGCGTAATCAGGGTTGGAATACGGGCCAGCGCAGGCTACGGCAGCGGCTACGGTCAGTGTGTTGCCTCTTCGGGCGGGGTATCGCGGGTGACGCTTTTCACCAGCTTGCCGATGCTCAGCCCCTGCAGCAGGATCGACGACAGCACCACGATGTAGGTGATGCTCAGCAGCAGGTCGCGCTCCGGGCCCACCGGCAGCGCCAGGGCCAGCGCCACCGATACGCCACCGCGCAGGCCACCCCAGGTGAGGATGCGGATGGTGCCCTTGGGCACGCTGCGCCAGCGGCGCAACAGCAGGATCGCCGGGGCCACGGTGAGCAGCCGCGACAGCAGGATCGCCACCGCCAGCAGGCTGGATGCGATCACGTGCATCCACGAGAACGGCAACAGCAGCAGTTCCATGCCGATCAGCGCGAACAGCAGCGCGTTGAGCATGTCATCCAGCAGTTCCCAGAAACCGTCCATGTAGCGCCGGGTCATGTCGTTCATGGCCAGCTTGCGCCCCAGGTTGCCGATGATCAGCCCTGCGGTGACCATGGCGATGGGCGCCGACACGTGCAGCTCGTAGCACATAGCCGAGCCACCGATCACCAGTGCCAGGGTCAGCATGACCTCCACCTGGTACTGCTCGATGCTCTTGATCATGCGGTACACCACGTAGCCGATCAGCGCGCCGAACAGCACGCCGCCGATGGCCTCGTGCACGAACAGCATGGCGGTTTCGCCCAGGGTCGGTGTCGCACCCTGCTGGGCGATGCCCAGCAGCACGGTGAACACCACCACCGCGGTGCCATCGTTGAACAGCGATTCGCCGACAATGGTGGTCTTCAGCGGCTTGGAGGCGTTGGCGGTCCGCAGCACGCCCAGCACCGCGATGGGGTCGGTGGGCGAGATCAGCGCGCCGAACAGCAGGCAGTAGAGGAAGCTCACGTGCCAGCCGAACATGCCGAAGATCCAGAACGCCAGCGTGCCGATCACCAGGGTGGCAATCAGCACGCCGAAGGTGGCCAGCAGGCCGATGGGCCAGCGGTAGCTGCGCAGGTCGCTGAGGTTAACGTGCAGGGCGCCGGCGAACAGCAGGAACGCCAGCATCCAGTTCATCAGCAGGTCGCCGAAGTCGATCTGGCCGATCAGGCCCTGCACCCGGGCTTCAAGGCCGGGGTAGCCGAGCACGCTCAAGCCTTGCAGCAACAAGGAGAACATCAGCGCCGTGACCATCACGCCGATGGTGGGGGGCAGGCCGATGAAGCGGAAATTGACGTAGGTGAGAAGGGTGGTAAGGCAGATAAAGGCGGCGACTAACTCGAGCATCCGGGCTCCCATGGTGGTGTGACGGAGTGGCGCGCGCAGGCGCCATGTAGGGGTTGGACGAGCACGTAACTCGTTGTGACACAGGCACGAATGTCGCACTTGTTACAAAGTCTTGCGAAGACCCGCACCGCAGCCTTGGACCCACGCTAAGATAGGCCCGTTCATTTCTCCCCGGCTTCTCGGATGCCTAAGGAAACCCCGCGTGCTCGCCACAGGTTTGGTGCTGTTCGCCGCGTTGCTGCACGCGGCCTGGAATACCCTGGTGAAATTCAGCTCCGAGCGCCTGCTGGTGGTGGCGGCGATGGACTCGGTGGCGCTGTTGCTGGTGGCGGTATTGCTGCCATTCGTGCCCGTGCCACCCGCCGAGATCTGGCCGTGGATGCTGGCGTCCGCCGGTTTCGAGCTGCTGTACCGCTACCTGCTGATCCAGGCCTACAAGGTGGGCGACCTGGGGCTGGTGTACCCGTTGATGCGCGGCCTTTCGCCGTTGATCGTGCTGGGGCTTACCCTGGCCACCGGGGGCGAGGCACTCTCGGGCCATCAGGTGGTCGGAATCCTGTTGATCCCGTGCGGCATGGCGTGCCTGCTGTGGCAGGGCGGCGGCGGTGATCGCCTGCCCTGGCGGATGCTGCCGGTGGTGGGGCTGATTGGCCTGTGCATTGGTTGCTACACCTGGCTTGACGGGCAGGCGATTCGCCGCTGGCCGGAGCCGCTGGGTTACCTGACCTGGCTGACGCTGATCAGCGCCTGGCCGTTCCCGCTGCTGGCGGTGACCACCCGGCGCGCCAGCTTCCGGCACTTCTGGCGCACCCAGTGGCGCATTGGCCTGAGCGTCGGCTTCTTCGTGTTGGCGAGCTACGCCCTGGTGCTGTGGGCGATGCAGCTGGGCTCCATCGCCGAGGCCGCGGCATTGCGCGAGATCAGCGTGATCCTGGTGGTGCTGCTGGGCATGCGTTACCTGAAGGAACCCTTTGGCCGCCCGCGGCTGCTGGCGTGCGCGCTGGTGCTGGTGGGCATGTTGATCATGAAACTTTAATAAGAGATCCGCTAAATGACTGTTGCTTTCTGGTGTGTCCTGATTGCCCTGGTGCTGCCGTTCGTGTGCACCAGCATCGCCAAGTTCAGCGGTGGCAAGTTCGGCCCGCGGCAAAACCATGACCCGCGCACGTTCCTGGCCAACCTCGACGGTTTTGCCAAGCGTGCCCATGCCGCGCAGTTGAACAGCTTCGAGGCGTTCCCGGCGTTCGCGGCCGCGGTGATCATCGCCGACATCTGCCACAACGCCCAGCAGGTGACCATGGACGTGCTGGCGGTGTTGTTCATCACCAGCCGCCTGCTATACATCATCTGCTACCTGGCCGATTGGGCCATGCTGCGCTCGCTGGTGTGGTTCGTCGGCCTGGGGCTGATCGCCAGTTTCTTCTTCATTTCCATGTGACCGGGCGCCCATGACCCTCAAGACGTTCACCGTGCTGACCCTGGCGTGCCTGGCCCTGAGCGCCTGCGGCGGCGTGGACCCCAATTCGCCGCTGGGCCAGCGCAAGGCAATCTTCAAGCAGATGCTGCACACCAGCGAGGACATGAACGGCATGCTGTTGGGCCGCTTGAGCTTCGACGGCCCGCAGTTCGCGGCCAGTGCGGTGAAGCTCGACCAGCTGGCGCACCAGCCCTGGCAGCATTTCCCCAAGGTGCGGGAGGAAGATCACACCAGCGCCAAGCCCGAGGTGTGGGAGAAACAGGCGCGGTTCCAGCAGCTGGCCCAGGCGCTGGAGGTGTCGACCGGTGAGCTGGTCGAAGCCAGCCGCGCGCAGTCGCTGGCGGCTACCAGCCTCGACGGGCCGATGCAGAAGGTGGAAAACGCCTGCAAGGCCTGCCATCGGGAATTCCGCGACCACTGAGGGCGGGTTATTTGTCCAGCTCGTCCAGGGCTTGCTGCAGTTCCTTGCGGGACTGCGCCAGCTTGTCCTTGCGGCTGTTGATCTTGTCGGCGTCACCTTTCTTCATGGCCTTGTCCAGGTCGGCGTGGCGCTTGGCCACTTCGTGACGGGCGTCGAGCACCTTGTTCTCGCGCTCTTTCTGCAGGCCGGCGTCGGTGCAGTGTTCCTTGTTCTCGGCCAGTGCTTTTTCCAGGCCAGCCTGTTGCGCGCCATTGCCGTGGGCGCGGGCCTGCTCGATCTGTTCGTTGATGGCCTGTTGCTTGGCCGCGCAGCCCTTGAGTTCAGCGGCGTCTTCGTCGGCTGCCAGCAGCGGCGTGGCTACTGCGCAGCACAGGGCGAGCGCTGTGAGGAAAGGTAAGGGTTTCATGGTGACTCCATGTGATGGACTGCGCTATTGGAAAACTAATTGAAGCCTTTGTCTGTAGGAAGTTTCCTTCCGTACCGTAATTATTCCCGTAGCAGCGGCCGCCAGGCCGCGTCCCGGACCCTGCGGCGCTCCCAAGACGCGGCCTGCGGCCACTGCTACGGGAATGCGGGGATGTTGGCGTTGTGCAGCTGTTCGGCCAGCAGTTGCACGTGCGGGTGGTTGAAGAACTCGTGCAGCTGCCGGGCCTTGGTGGCGCCGATGCCGGGCTGTTCACGCCATTGTTCGGGTGTGCGTGACGCCAGGGTCTGCCAGCGGTCCTGAGGGGCCAGCCTGGCTCCGGCAGGCATGCCAAGGGCCCGCAACCATTGCTCCAGGCTGCGCTCGCGGGCCAGGGTGAAGCTGGCGAGCAGGCGTTGCCCGGGTAGTTCGCGCAGTTCCAGCCAGTCCAGCAAGCCCTGCACCTGCCCAGTGTTGATCAGCCGTTGCCAGGTGCCGGGCCCCACGTGCGGCAGATCCAGGCCCTGCTTGCCACTGAGCCAGGCAAGGCGCGCCAGGAACTGGCCTTCGCAGCCCGGCTCGGGCTGCCAGCAGCTGAGCCCGTGGTAGCGGCTGCTGTCGGGGGCGGTGACGGCGGCACGGTCCGGGCTGCGCCAGACCAGGCTATTGAAACGGGGGATGGTCAGCCCTGCCAGGTCAATGGCCACCTGGTCGCCGGGGCGAATGTCCAGCGCCTGCCAACGGGCCAGCGAGCCGATGCTGACGCGCTTCACGGTGCGGTCGTCGAGGCGCACCGGCAACAGCTCGAGCACGGGCGTGATGCGGCCGCTGCGGCCGATGCTGAAGGTCACGTCGCGCACCTCGGCCAGGGCTTGGGCGTACGGGTATTTCCAGGCGGCAATCCAGTACGGCACCTTCGCCTGCCAGCGCGAGGCTGGCGGGCGGCGGCTCTGGCGCAGGATCAGGCCGTCGCTGGCGAACGGCAGGGGGCTGGTGTACCACTGCTCGCGCCAATGGCTGGCATCCGCCACCGTCTGGATCGGCTGGCTGTAGGCGGCAGGCTCGGCAAACCCCAGCGCCTGCAGGCCGGCAAGGCGCTCGGGCAGTGTGGCGGGGCCCTCGGGCCAGTCCCAGACAAACAGCCCCAGGTTGGCGCCGTCTTCCATTGACAGGGTGTTGCGCGCCATCAGCCCCGCCACCTTGCTGCGGGCGTTGTCGCTGCCGGCGGTGGCCTGCACGTGCCCTGCGTAGCGCCAGTACAGCTCGCCCTGCAGCACCAGGTCGACAGGTTGTGGCAGGGTGGCCGGAATCGCGCTGATCGAGCGCGCGGCAATGCTCCAGTCCTGCCCGCGCACGCCATCGCCGCGGCTGATCAACTGGTGCAGGCTGCCTTGGCGATAAACCAGGGTGACGGCGACGCCATCGACCTTGGGCTGCACCCAAACCTCTTCGCGGCCCTTGAGCCAGGCGGCGACGCTGTGTTGTTCGGCATGTTTGCCCACGCCGGTGTGGACGATGGGGTGAGGTACGGGGCCGGCGGCGGTGGCCAGCGGGGAAGGGGGGGGCGGGGCGTGTTCGGGGAAGCAGCGGCGCCAGTTTTCCAGGCGCAGGCGTGACTGGTCGTACAGTTCGTCGGCAATGGCCGAAGCGCCCTGGCGGTGGTAACGATCGTCCCACTGGGTCACCTGCGTCTGCAGGGCACCCATCTGGCGGATGGCCTTGGCAGCGTCCCACGGCGGGCACTCACTGGCCTGGGCGGTGGGCAACAGCAGGGCGAGCAGCAGCAAGAAGACTTTCATCGTCGGCGTCCTTGCACGACTGGGCGAACCCCAAGCCTAGGAAAGCTTTGCTACCGGCGCCCAGCCGTCTGGTTACCGGGTGCTACCGACTCAGCGGTTGGCCGGGGTGTCGCGGTGTTCCTGGTTGCTGTGGGCCGGCGCCTTGCGGGCCTGGACCTTGTGCTTGGGCGCCGGGGCCTTCTTGGTGACGATCTTGTGCTGCGGCGCCTTGTGCACCTGCACCTGGGCGTTGTCGTGGCGGTCAGGCGAGTTGGCCATGGTGGCCATGTTGGCCGCCTGGGCGTTGATGGCAAACAGGCCCAGCAGGGCGGCGGCGGGGGCGAACAGCGAAATGCGCATCGGAACCTCAAAGTCTGAAAATAAACGTTGCCCGTGGAGAGGGCAGGCATAGGAGCGAAAAAGCCCCGGCCAGTTTCCCGGCCGGGGCTTTTTATTTGGTGTCGGTCTTGTTACAGGCCGGCAGCAGCACGCAGCGCGTCGGCGCGGTCGGTGCGTTCCCAGGTGAACGTGGTGAAGGTGTCATTGCCCACGGTCACTTGCTCCGGGGTACGGCCGAAGTGGCCGTAGGCCGCGGTGGCCTGGTACATCGGGTGCAGCAGGTCGAGCATGGTGGTGATCGCGTACGGACGCAGGTCGAAGTGCTCGCGGACCAGGTTGATGATCTTGTCATCGCTGATCTTGCCGGTGCCGAAGGTGTTGATCGAGATCGACGTAGGCTGGGCCACGCCGATGGCGTAGGACACCTGGATCTCGCAACGGTCGGCCAGGCCGGCGGCAACGATGTTCTTGGCCACGTAGCGACCGGCGTAGGCAGCCGAACGGTCAACCTTGGATGGGTCCTTGCCGGAGAACGCGCCGCCGCCGTGGCGGGCCATGCCGCCGTAGCTGTCAACGATGATCTTGCGGCCGGTCAGGCCACAGTCGCCCACCGGGCCACCGATGATGAAGTTGCCGGTAGGGTTGATGTGGAACTGGGTGTCACGGTGCAGCAGCTCGGCCGGGATCACCTTCTTGACGATCTCTTCCATCACGCCTTCACGCAGGTTGGCGTAGGAAACGTCCGGGTTGTGCTGGGTCGACAGCACGATGGCGTCGATGCCCACGACCTTGCCGCCTTCGTAGCGGCAGGTAACCTGGGACTTGGCGTCCGGGCGCAGCCAAGGCAGCAGGCCCGACTTGCGCGCTTCGGCCTGGCGCTCTACCAGGCGGTGCGAGAAGCAGATCGGCGCTGGCATCAGCACGTCGGTCTCGTTGCTGGCGTAGCCGAACATCAGGCCCTGGTCGCCGGCACCTTGGTCTTCAGGCTTGCTGCGGTCAACGCCCTGGGCGATGTCCACGGACTGCTTGCCGATGATGTTCATCACGGCGCAGGTGGCGCCGTCGAAACCGACTTCGGAGCTGTTGTAGCCGATATCGACGATCACCTTGCGGACGATGTCTTCCAGGTCTACCCAGGCCGAAGTGGTCACTTCGCCAGCGATGATGGCGACACCGGTCTTCACCAGGGTTTCGCACGCGACGCGGGCGAACTTGTCCTGGGTGATGATGGCGTCCAGCACCGCATCAGAAATCTGGTCGGCGATCTTGTCCGGGTGCCCTTCAGAGACGGACTCGGAGGTGAAAAGAGAATATTCGCTCATCTCGACGGTTTCCTAAATTTACCGATGGTGAGTGTCGCCAGCCGGCCGCTGAAAATGACGGACCTGAATCTGGAAACCATTACGTAAGCCTACATACAGGCTTTCCCCGGGAACCAGTCCCGCAGCAGCGGCCCAAAAGGCCAGATCTTCCTGTTCGAAACCCAGCCACAGGTCGCCACAGGCGTCCCGGGCCCAGCTCTGGTTGTGACTGCACAGCTCGGTCACCAGCAGGCTACCGCCCGGTTTTACCCGGGTGGCCAGTTGCTTGAGGGCCTGGGCCGGCTCCGGAAAGTGGTGCAAGACCATGTTCAAGACCACGCAGTGCGCCTGCACGCTGGTGTCGCCCAAGGCGTCGGCCAAATGCAACTGGACGTTGTCCAGGTTCTCGCGCTGGCACAGCTGGCGGGCCAGGTCGAGCATCTCGGCACTGTTGTCCAGCGCCGTCACCTGGGCAAAGCGGCTGGCCAGGTCGGGCAGGAATGCACCGTCGCCGGGGCCGATCTCCAGGGCGCTGGCCTGGGCATCGAAGCTGAGCTTGTCGAGCAACGCCAGCACGCTGTCGCGGTACTGCGCCAGCCCGGCGATCAGGTCCTGCTGCGCACGGAATTTCTCTTCCATGCGCGAGAAAAAGTGTTCGCTGGTGGCCGCGCGCTGGCGCTGCACCAACGCCATGCGTGCCTCGGCGTCGGCCGGCAGGTCGAGGTCGTCGACCTCGTCCAGCAGCGCCGCGTACAGGCGGCCGCCCAGCGCGCCGGTGTCGGGCAGGGCGCGGCGATAGAAGATCGCGTTGCCTTCGCGGCGGGTGGCCACCAGGCCTGCCTGGGCCAGCACCTTGAGGTGATGGCTCATGCCCGACTGGCCGATGGCGAAAATCTGCGCCAGCTCCAGCACCCCGAACGAGTCGCTGGCCAGGGCGCGCAAGACGTTCAGCCGCAGCGGGTCGCCGCCGGCCTTGCACAGGGCGGCCAGCTCGTCGCTGTATTCGTGGCGGATCGCGGGCGCAGGTAGATTCATAGGGTCGGCAGTCTAGTCAGCGAAATGCCACCCCGCAAGACCAATATCAAAAAGTTTTGATATTGGTCGATGGATGGAATCCCTGGCCGGCAAAAGGGGTCCACTGCAGGTATACGTTGCAGGCCGATCGACATTTAGGCTCCGCAAGGCAGGAAAAACGCTGCGCAATGACTATCTGTCATTGCCCAGAGACGTGGCCTGGGGGAAAATGCCGGTCTTTTCGAAATCCGTACTTTTTATAAAGCCCAGGAGATAAGCGATGCCCAGCCGTCGTGAGCGTGCCAACGCCATTCGTGCCCTCAGCATGGATGCCGTGCAAAAAGCCAACAGCGGCCATCCCGGTGCCCCCATGGGCATGGCGGATATCGCCGAAGTGCTTTGGCGTGACTTCTTGAAGCACAACCCGACCAATCCGTCGTTCGCCAACCGCGACCGTTTCGTGATGTCCAATGGTCACGGTTCGATGCTCGTCTACTCGCTGCTGCACCTGACCGGTTACGACCTGTCGATCGACGATCTGAAAAACTTCCGCCAGCTGCACAGCCGTACCCCGGGCCACCCGGAATTCGGCTACACCCCGGGTGTGGAAACCACCACCGGCCCATTGGGCCAAGGCCTGGCCAACGCCGTCGGCTTCGCCATCGCCGAAAAGACCCTGGGCGCCCAGTTCAACCGCCCAGGCCACAACATCGTCGACCACCACACCTACGTGTTCCTGGGTGATGGCTGCATGATGGAAGGCATCTCCCACGAAGTCGCCTCCCTGGCCGGTACCCTGGACCTGGGCAAGCTGATCGCCTTCTACGACGACAACGGCATTTCCATCGACGGCGAAGTCGAGGGCTGGTTCACCGACGACACGCCGAAGCGTTTCGAAGCCTACAACTGGCAGGTGATCCGCAACGTCGACGGCCATGACGCCGACGAGATCAAGACCGCCATCGAGACCGCCCGCAAGAGCGACCGTCCGACCCTGATCTGCTGCAAGACCACCATCGGCTTCGGTTCGCCGAACAAGCAGGGCAAGGAAGAGTCCCACGGCGCGCCACTGGGTGCCGAGGAAATCGCCCTGACCCGCGCCGCGCTGAAGTGGAACCACGGTCCTTTCGAAATCCCGGCCGACATCTACGCCGAATGGGACGCCAAGGAAGCCGGCCGCGCGCTGGAAGCCGACTGGGACCAGCGCTTCGCCGCCTACTCCGCCGCACACCCTGAGCTGGCCAACGAGTTCATCCGCCGCATGGCCGGCGAGCTGCCAGCCGACTTCGCCGCCAAGGCCGACGCCTGGATCGCCGAAGTGGTTGCCAAGGGCGAGACCATCGCCAGCCGCAAGGCCAGCCAGAATGCCCTGAACGCCTACGGCCCGCTGCTGCCTGAGCTGCTGGGCGGCTCGGCTGACCTGGCCGGTTCCAACCTGACCTTCTGGAAGGGCAGCAAGAGCGTCAGCGCCGAAGAGCCAGGTGGCAACTACCTGCACTACGGCGTACGCGAGTTCGGCATGGGCGCCATCATGAACGGTATCGCCCTGCACGGCGGTTTCGTGCCCTACGGCGCCACCTTCCTGATCTTCATGGAATACTGCCGCAACGCCGTGCGCATGTCGGCCCTGATGAAGAAGCGCGTGCTGTACGTGTTCACCCACGACTCCATCGGCCTGGGCGAAGACGGCCCTACCCACCAGCCGATCGAGCAGCTGGCCAGCCTGCGCTGCACCCCGAACCTGGACACCTGGCGCCCAGCCGACGCCGTTGAATCGGCAGTGGCCTGGAAGCACGCCATCCAGCGCAACGACGGTCCTTCGGCGCTGATCTTCAGCCGCCAGAACCTGCAGAACCAGCCGCGCGATGCCGCGCAACTGGCTGACATCGCCCGCGGTGGCTACATCCTCAAGGACTGCGACGGCGAGCCGGAGCTGATTCTGATCGCCACCGGTTCCGAAGTTGACCTGGCCGTGAAGGCCCAGGCCAAGCTGACCGAGCAGGGCCGCAAGGTTCGCGTGGTGTCGATGCCGTGCACCAGCGTGTTCGAAGCCCAGGACGCCGGCTACAAGCAGGCCGTGCTGCCACTGGAAGTCAGCGCGCGCATCGCCATCGAGGCCGCGCACGCCGACTACTGGTACAAGTACGTAGGCCTGGAAGGCCGCGTCATCGGCATGACCACCTTCGGCGAGTCGGCCCCTGCGGCCGCCCTGTTCGAAGAGTTCGGCTTCACCGTCGACAACATCGTCGGTACTGCCGAAGAACTGCTGGAAGACTGATCCAAGGCCTGCCCTGCGGGGCAGGTGCTGCATGCTGGTTCTTGTGGGAGCTGGCTTGCCAGCAAGCTTTTAGGGCCCCTGAAAAGCTCGCTGGCAAGCCAGCTCCCACAACAGCATTTGCACTGCAGTTTGCATAAAGGTTTGAACCATTGTTTTCAGTGAGCACCTCATGCCCCAGCCACGCCCCTATAAAGTTGCACTCAATGGCTACGGCCGTATCGGCCGTTGCGTCATGCGTGCGTTGTACGAGCGCGGCGCCGAAGCGGGCTTCGAGGTGGTTGCCATCAACGACCTGGCCGACATGGCCAGTCTCGAATACCTGACACGCTTCGACTCCACCCACGGCCGCTTCCCCGGCCAGGTGCGCAGCGAAGGCGACTGTCTGATGATTAACGGCGACTGCGTGAAAGTACTGCGCAGCGCCAGCCCCGAGGGCATCGACTGGGCGGCGCTTGACGTCGACCTGGTACTAGAATGCTCCGGGGCGTGGCATACCCGTGCCGACGGCCAGCGTTTCCTTGACGCTGGCGCCCCACGGGTGCTGTTCTCCCAGCCCATGGCCAGCGAGACCGATGTCGACGCCACTGTGGTGTTCGGCATCAACCAGCAGGTATTGACCGGTACCGAGACGCTGGTGTCCAACGCTTCCTGCACCACCAACTGCAGCGTGCCGTTGCTGCGGTTGCTGGATGAGGCCCTGGGCCTGGAGTACATCTCGATCACCACGATCCATTCGGCCATGAATGACCAGCCGGTGATCGATGCCTACCATGCCGAAGACCTGCGCCGCACCCGCTCGGCCTTCCAGTCGATCATCCCGGTGTCCACCGGGCTGGCGCGCGGAATAGAGCGGTTGCTGCCGGAACTCGGCGGCCGAATCCAGGCCAAAGCAGTGCGCGTGCCGACAGTGAACGTGTCGTGCCTGGACATCACCCTGCAGGTGCGCCGGGACACCGACGCCGCGGAGGTCAATCGCATCCTCCACGACGCCGCACTCACTGGCCCGCTCAAAGGGCTGGTGGCCTACACCGAGCTGCCGCACGCCAGCTGTGATTTCAACCATGACCCGCATTCGGCCATCGTCGATGCCAGCCAGACCCGTGTATCAGGCCCGCGCCTGGTGAACATCCTGGCCTGGTTCGACAACGAATGGGGCTTTGCCAATCGGATGCTCGACGTCGCGGAGCACTTCCTGTACGTCGTCAACCAACAATTAAAACAGGCTTGAAGGACTGAACACATGACAGTGTTGAAGATGACCGACCTCGATCTGCAAGGTAAGCGCGTGCTGATCCGCGAAGACCTCAACGTTCCCGTGAAAGACGGTGTGGTCACCAGCGACGCGCGTATCCTGGCCTCGCTGCCAACCATCAAGCTGGCGCTGGAGAAAGGCGCAGCAGTGATGGTCTGCTCGCACCTGGGCCGTCCCACCGAAGGCGAGTTCTCTGCCGAGAACAGCCTGAAGCCGGTGGCCGACTACCTGAGCAAGGCCCTGGGCCGCGACGTGCCGCTGGTGGCTGACTACCTGGGCGGCGTCGACGTCAAGGCCGGCGACCTGGTGCTGTTCGAGAACGTGCGCTTCAACAAGGGCGAGAAAAAGAACGCCGACGAGCTGGCCCAGCAATACGCCGCCCTGTGCGACGTGTTCGTCATGGACGCCTTCGGCACCGCCCACCGCGCCGAGGGCTCGACCCACGGCGTGGCCAAGTTCGCCAAGGTAGCCGCCGCAGGCCCGCTGCTGGCCGCCGAGCTGGACGCGCTGGGCAAGGCCCTGGGCGCCCCGGCCAAGCCGATGGCCGCCATCGTCGCCGGTTCCAAGGTGTCCACCAAGCTGGACGTGCTCAACAGCCTCAGCCAGATCTGCGACCAGCTGATCGTCGGCGGCGGCATCGCCAACACCTTCCTGGCCGCAGCTGGCCACAAGGTCGGCAAGTCGCTGTACGAGCCGGACCTGCTGGACACCGCCCGCGCCATCGCCGCCAAGGTCAGCGTGCCGCTGCCGGTGGATGTGGTGGTGGCCAAGCAATTCGCCGAAACCGCCGAAGCCACCGTCAAGCTGATCGCCGACGTGGCCGATGACGACATGATCCTGGACATCGGCCCGCAGACCGCCGAGCAGTTCGCCCAGCTGCTGAAATCGTCGAAGACCATCCTGTGGAACGGCCCGGTGGGCGTGTTCGAGTTCGACCAGTTCGGCAACGGCACCAAGGTGCTGGCCAAGGCCATCGCCGAGAGTCCGGCGTTCTCCATCGCCGGCGGCGGCGACACCCTGGCGGCCATCGACAAGTACGGCGTGTCCAAGGACATCTCCTACATTTCCACCGGTGGCGGCGCTTTCCTCGAGTTCGTCGAGGGCAAGGTGCTGCCGGCCGTCGAGATGCTGGAGCAGCGGGCCAAGGCCTGATACGCCATGCGCGAATGGAAAGGGAGCGTCCAGATGACCAAGGCATTGCCGCTGTTGTTGCTGGCTGGCGTGCTCGCCGGGTGCGCCGGCAAGCCGGCGCCCGCTGCAGCCGAGCAGGTGCCCGGCAAGGGCGGCTGCTACCAGGCTGACTGGCAGGCCGAGACCGCGCCGGTCATCAACAAGCGCCTGGGCCCGGATGGCCTGGAAAAGTACGACCCTGAACACCAGGCCCCGGGGCAAGGTTGCCCCTGAGCCGACCGCGGGTCGGAACAACTGGCGGGCTTTTCAGTCCGATGGAACTGAGCGGCGGGCCTGCGTGCCTGCCGCCATGCTGCAACCCGAGGAAGTACAATGAAAGGCTTCATGGCCCTTGTGGCGTTTGCAGTGCTGGGTGGATGTGCAAGTTTCAACCAGGCCCCGGTGTCCGCTGACTGGACACACTGGACCTGCGACAGCCAGGCGACCGTCGATTGGCGCTTCCTGGATGCGGGCAAGAACAGCGTGGAAGTGAAGCTGGGTGGCAGCGACCAGGTCTACCGCCTGAAAGCCGAGCCCGGCGCGTCGGGCGAGCTGTTCAGCGACGGCGTGCTGGCCTTCCACAGCAAAGGTAATGAAGGGCTGGTGTACTGGGTCGCGACCAACGACCTGATTGGCCGGGCCTGCAAGGCCCAGTGATGCAGCGGGTCGGGCACAGGCCCGATCTACACTACTTGAATGGCAGCCGCCGCTTCGGCAGGCTTGCACGATTAACGACCCTCGACCGGGAGATAAACACAAGATGGCACTCATTAGCATGCGCCAGATGCTGGACCACGCCGCAGAGTTCGGCTACGGCGTCCCAGCTTTCAACGTCAACAACCTTGAGCAGATGCGCGCCATCATGGAAGCCGCTGACAAGACTGACTCCCCGGTAATTGTCCAGGCCTCGGCCGGCGCTCGCAAATACGCCGGTGCCCCCTTCCTGCGCCACCTGATCCTGGCCGCCATCGAAGAATTCCCGCACATCCCGGTGTGCATGCACCAGGACCACGGCACCAGCCCTGACGTCTGCCAGCGCTCGATCCAGCTGGGCTTCAGCTCGGTGATGATGGACGGCTCGCTGGGCGAAGACGGCAAGACCCCCACCGACTACGAGTACAACGTGCGCGTCACCCAGCAGACCGTGGCCATGGCCCACGCCTGCGGCGTGTCGGTAGAAGGCGAGCTGGGCTGCCTGGGTTCCCTGGAAACCGGCATGGCCGGTGAAGAAGACGGCATCGGCGCCGAAGGCGTGCTGGACCACAGCCAGATGCTGACCGACCCGGAAGAAGCCGCCGACTTCGTCAAGAAGACCCAGGTCGACGCCCTGGCCATCGCCATCGGCACCAGCCACGGCGCCTACAAGTTCACCAAGCCGCCTACCGGCGACGTGCTGGCCATCGACCGCATCAAGGAAATCCACAAGCGCATCCCCAACACCCACCTGGTGATGCACGGTTCTTCCTCGGTACCGCAAGAGTGGCTGGCGATCATCAACCAGTACGGCGGCGACATTAAAGAAACCTACGGCGTGCCGGTCGAGGAAATCGTCGAGGGCATCAAGCACGGCGTGCGCAAGGTCAACATCGACACCGACCTGCGCCTGGCGTCCACCGGTGCCATGCGCCGCCTGATGGCCACCAACCCGAGCGAGTTCGACCCTCGCAAGTTCTTCGGTGAAACCGTGAAGGCCATGCGCGACGTGTGCATCGCCCGCTACGAAGCCTTCGGCACCGCCGGCAACGCTTCGAAGATCAAGCCGATCTCCCTGGAAGCGATGTTCCAGCGCTACGCCAAGGGCGAGCTGAACGCCAAGGTCAACTAAGCGCCTGGCAACACCCGGAAGCCCCGCCCCGAAAAGGCGGGGTTTTTTTGTGCCCGCCAGGTCTGGAACAACTGCCGGGCTTTGAAGACTTTCTGGATTAAATCGGCCTCGCACACTCCGTAAGTTCGCGTGCACTACTCATGTGAATGAAGGAACGCAGCATGAACAATCTCGTCAATTTCGATGGTCTGGAGCCGCTGCCAGCGGCCAATATCTGCTCGCTGAGCGAGGATGAGCAGGAAACCCTGGCGGGTTGGTGCCCCAATGGCGGGCTGTCGGGAGGTGTCTGCAAGCCGTTCAACAACGTGCGCGAAGACTGGATGAGCCGCTACACCGGCGCCCGCTCGCTGCGCATTCAGGACTGCATACTGCCGGGCACGCACCACTCGGGTTTCGACAAGGAGGCGGCCAATACCCCCTCCATGGAGACGTGCCAGGATGTATCGCCGTTGAAGCAATTGCGGGCAGGTATCCGTGTGCTGGACCTGCGCGTGCAGTTTTTCTCTGGTTACGGGGCGGGGGATCCACGACGCTTTTCGATTTTCCACAGCACCACCTCCGGCCGTACGGTGGCGAACGACATTCTTGGTGGGCTTGATCAGTTCCGCGCTACGACTGGTTTCAACACCTCGCAGGAAATCGTGATTCTGGATTTCCATGAGTTCAAGAATTTTACCGAAGCCGCTCATCTGGAACTTGCAGGGCTGATCAAGGCCCGGGTGGGCGAGAACCGCCTGGTAACCCCGAGCATGGCCCGCATGACCATCAACCAGATCTGGAATGCCGGCCCGGCCAATACCGTCATCGCCTACAAGCGCGCGGTGCGCGACGCCAAATTCTGGGACGGGGTGAACCAGCGCTGGATCGGTAGTAACACGCCCACCAACAACCAGCTACGCGACTTCATCGCGCGGGTGGGCCGCGAGACCAAGGGCGAGCTGGAACTCAAGTCGGTCCAGGCCTGCAAATACGCGCTGCCGTTCTTCGTGCCCAACGACCGTTCCGGCGACCTGATGACCTGGTTCGCCTCGGGGCCGGGCAAGCCGATACTCAACCACTACATCATCAACACCGACTGGTCGCTGCGCCAGCGGCTGGTGGACAACTGCATCCACGGCAACCGCTTGCGCGCGCAGAGCCTGCGTTACGCCGAATCACCCCAGGACGCCGCCCCGTAGCAGCGGCCGCAGGCCGCGTCCAAGGCCTGACGCAGCCTGCGGCAGCTGCTACGTGGAGGTATGGGCAATCGCCAGCTTGTAGAACGTCACCGTCCCGCCTTCGGTGGCATCCCCGGTGTTGTCCTGGGTATAGACCCCGGCCTTGAAATACAGCTGCGAGGCCTTCCAGGTGCCGCTGATCTGGTCGGTCCAGGTGTAGCCCGCGGCATCCACGCTCAACTGGCCGCCGGGGCTCAGGTGGATCAGGTAGTTGAATTGCTTGTTCATGGGCACGCCAGTGGCCACCTGGATCACCGTGGGCTCGTCATCGTCCAGGTGGTAGCGCACCTTGGCGACGATGTTGCCGGTCTGGGTCTTGGTCTTGTACTGGTATTCCACCTTGAGCAGCGGCTGGTTGCTGCCGTACACGTGGATCTGGCCGATCACCACCTTGCCCGACGACGGCACCTGGTCGACGGCCAGGGTGGCGCGCAGGGTGTTGTCGGCGGTGGGGTACTGCCAATTGCGCACCGAACCGTCGGCGTTGGCCTCGCGCAGTTCGCAGCGCGGGTAGATGGCGCTGTCGGTGACCGTGCCGGTCACCGGGGCCCAGAAGAACAGGGTGCCGGTATCGGAGTGGAAATACTGGTCCTTGAAGCCCGCTACCAGGGTCGGGGTACTGATGGTCTGCGCTGGCGTTCCTTCTGGAACGCTGAGCATCCAGGTCGATAGGTCTATCATGTTGTTGCCTTCCTTTTATCGCGGCGGTCGACTGCCGGAAAACCAACCCGGCCGCTTAGCTCGGGGGTTGAAGAGGGCGCTCTTTATAGAGACCTGAAATTAAATTGTTAATGCTGGCACGTCGATTAGTTGGCGCCAACCTTTCGTCGATTTGCCTGCAGGCCTTTGATTTCGGGGGCTGTGGAAAATTACCGTTAGTCGGGTAAGCGATCTTTGGTAGGGTGCTGGCACTTTAACGGCTCCCGCTTCTTTGGATCCCGGTCTAGAGTAAGGAACGATCTGTATCCGGTTTTTGTCATAAAGGCCGGTGCCATATGTCTTGACGAGAAGCATGCATGGAATGCGCGCAATCCCAGCCAAATGACGGCGGCTCAGTGCTACTGGTCGTTGATGACTACCCCGAGAACCTGATCAGCATGCGGGCCCTGCTCGAGCGTCAGGATTGGCGGGTGGTGACGGCCGCTTCCGGTGTGGAAGCCCTGAGCATGCTGCTGGAACATGAAGTCGACCTGGTGCTGCTGGATGTGCAGATGCCAGGCATGGACGGTTTCGAAGTGGCCCGCCTGATGCGCGGTAGCCAGCGCACTCGGTTGACCCCGATAATCTTCCTCACCGCCAACGAACAGAACCAGGCCTCGGTGCTCAAGGGCTACGCCAACGGCGCCGTGGATTACCTGTTCAAGCCCTTCGACCCACAGATCCTGCGGCCCAAGGTGCAGGCCCTGCTCGAGCAGCAGCGTAACCGCCGCGACCTGCAGCGCCTGAGCCGCGACCTGGAAACCGCCCGCGCCTTCAACGCCTCGGTGCTGGAGAACGCTGCCGAAGGTATTTTGGTGATCGACGAGAAGGGCCGTATCAGTTTCGCCAACCCGGCCATCTCGCGCCTGCTCAACGCCTCGGTGGCCGAGCTCACCGGCGCCGAGCTGCTCAAGTTCGTGGTCAAGCCCACGGTAGGGCAGTGGGCCGACTCCGAGTTCTACCGCGCCTACGCCAACCGCGAGACCTTCCGGGTGCACGACGCGGTGCTGTGCACCCTGTCGGGCCAGCAGCTGCCTGCGGCGCTGTCCTGTGCGCCGCTGCCTGGCGAGCAGCACGCCATGGTGGTGACGGTGCTGGACATGTCGGTGGTGCGCAACCTGCACCAGCAGCTGGAATACCAGGCCGTCACCGACCCGCTGACCGGCCTGCTGAACCGCCGCGGCTTCTACCAGACCGTGGAAAGCGCGCTGGTGCGCAACGAGCGCTCGGACAAGTCCCAGGCGCTGCTGTACCTGGACCTGGACGGCTTCAAGCGCATCAACGATAACCACGGCCACGACGCCGGGGACCGGGTGCTGCGCTGGGTGGCCGAGCAGCTCAAGGACTGCCTGCGCAGCTACGACATCGTCGCGCGCATGGGCGGCGACGAGTTCACCGCGCTGCTCGATACCCTGGAATACCCGGAACAGGCGGCCAAGGTCGCGGAAAAGCTTATCGACCGGGTCTCCATGTGCCAGCAGATCGACGGCCTGGACGTGACGTTGGGCGTCAGCATCGGCATCGCCACCTACCCCGAATGCGGTTCCAACCTCGACAGCCTGCTGCGCGCCGCCGACATCGCCATGTACGCGGCCAAGCAGGCCGGGCGCCAGCAGTACCGCTACTACGACCAGGACATGAACGGCCGGGCGCGCTCGCGGCTGATGCTCGAGGACAGCGTCAGCAGCGCCATCGAGAAAAAGGATTTCACCCTGGTCTACCAGCCACAGGTGGCCATCGCCGACGGCCGCCTGCGCGGTTTCGAGGCGCTGCTGCGCTGGCGCCACCCCAGCGTCGGCGACGTGCCGCCAGGGCTGTTCATTCCGCTGCTGGAAGAGGCCCGGCTGATCAGCCGCCTGACCAGCTGGATCTACCAGCAGGGCGCCGCCCAGCGCCATGCCTGGCGCGACAGCTTCGATGACGGGCTGATTCTCAGCATCAGCCTGAGCAACGCCCAGTTCGCCATGCCTAACCTCGTGCCCGAACTGCAGCGTGCCATCGCCATGAACGGCCTGCAGGCCCAGCAGCTGGAAGTGGAGGTGGTGGAAACCTCGCTGATGCACAATCAGGAAGAGGCCATGCGCCAGCTGCACGAGCTGCACAACCTGGGCGTGCGCGTGGCGCTGGACGACTTCGGCACCGGCCATTGCTCGCTCAAGCTGCTGCGCGACCTGCCCATCGACACCCTCAAGCTCGACCGCCACCTGGTGGCGCGCCTGCCCGAGTCCGAGCGCGACGCGGCCCTGGCCCGCAACGTGATCAGCGTTTGCCGCGACTTCGGCATCACCGTGATCGCCGAGGGCGTGGAGACGCGCGAGCAGTATCAGTGGCTGCGCACAAACGGTTGCGAGCTGGCCCAGGGCTTCATCGTTGCCAAGCCGTTGACCGCCGACGACGCCACCGGCTTCCCGGGCCAGTTCGATTGGGCCACGGTGTAGGCGCGCAATTGGGTACACTGGCGGCTGACTTGATGATGTGTCGCCGCCATGACCACCCCGCTCAAATACCTGCAAGCCTACCCCCAGCACCTGCAAGACCAGGTGCGCACCCTGCTGGCCGAACAGCGCCTGGGTGACTACCTGCAGCAGCGCTACCCCGACCGCCACGACGTGCAGAGCGACAAGGCGCTGTACAGCTACGCGCTGGACCTCAAGCAGGAACACCTGCGCAACGCGCCGAACCTGGACAAAGTGCTTTACGACAACCGCCTGGACCTGACCCACCGCGCGCTGGGCCTGCACACGGCGGTGTCACGGGTGCAGGGCGGCAAGCTCAAGGCCAAGAAAGAGATCCGCATCGCCTCGCTGTTCAAGGACGCGGCGCCGCAGTTCCTGAAGATGATCGTGGTGCACGAACTGGCCCACCTGAAGGAATCGGACCACAACAAGGCGTTCTACAAGCTCTGCGAATACATGCAGCCGGGTTACCATCAGCTGGAATTCGACCTGCGCATCTACCTGACCTGGCGCGACCTGGCGCAATGACCGACAAGGAACGTTCGATGGAAGTCAGCAAGACCAAGACCAGCTTTTACCGCCGCCTCTACGTGGCCTGGCTGATCGACAGCGGCACCGCCCGCAGCGTGCCGGCCATCACCGAGGCTACCGGCATGCCCCGGCGCACCGCCCAGGACACGCTGCTGGCGTTGGCCGACCTGGACATCGTCTGCGAGTTCGAGCAGGCGCAAGGGGAGCGCAACCACATCGGCCAGTACGTGGTGCGCGATTGGGGGGCGATTGATAAGGCCTGGATCGGCCGCAACCTGGTGGCGATCAAGCAGATCCTGGGCTACCCCTGAGGTGCGCGTCGCCCCCATCGCGACCAAGGTCGGCTCCTACACCCGTAGGAGACGACCTTGGTCGCGATGGGGGCGACGCCGATCACACGGCCCGGCGCATGCCGATGTGGGGGATGTCATCCTCCAGGTATTCCTCGCCTTCGGCGACGAAGCCGTACTTGCCGTAGTACCCCTGCAGGTGCGCCTGGGCCGACAGGTAGATCGGCGTCTGCGGCCACAGCTTGTCGGCGTGCCACAGCCCCTGCACCAGCAGCTCGTGGCCCAGGCCCTGGCCGCGGGCGGACGGCGCGGTCACCACGCGGCCGATGACCACGTCGCCGTCATGCGCAGTGGGGTCCAGCAGGCGCAGGTAGGCCACCAGCTGGTCGCCCTGCCAGCCCATCAAGTGGCAGGTGTCGCCGTCCAGGTCCAGCCCGTCGACTTCCTGGTACGGACATTGCTGCTCCACCACAAATACTTGGGTGCGCAATTGCAGAATTCGGTACAGCTGGTCGATACCTAGATCGCCATGGTGTTTGCAGACCCATTGGGTGGTCATGTGTACTCCTGGAAAAAACGAAACGCTCGCCAACCGTCATCATAAAGAGACTGGGGGCATCAAGGCCAATTCCGTCGATGTTGAGCTAGGCTCTGTACGGGAATGCAGGCTGCACCACCACGCCGACGGGCCAGGAGCCCGCTACAGGATCTTGAGCATGCTGCACTTGCTTCGAGCCTCGTATTTGCTTGGATTGCTGTTGTTCGCGCAGGTGGCCTGGGCCGATAAATTGCGCCTGGTGGCCGATGCCTGGCCGCCGTTCACCGACGCCACCATGGTCAACGGTGGCCTGGCCACCGAGCTGGTCACCACCGCGCTGGCCCGGGCCGGCTACGCCAGCCAGTTCGAGCAGGTGCCCTGGGCGCGCGCGTTGCTGGGTATCGAGGAAGGCCACTACGACGTGCTGGTCAACGCCTGGTACAACGAGGAGCGCACGCACATCGGCGAGTTCTCCGGCAGCTACCTGCAGAACCGCATCCTGTTCCTCAAGCGCAAGGGCTCGCCCATTACCTTCAGTGGCGACCTCGACGCGTTGCACCCCTACCCTGTGGCGGTGGTGCGCGGCTATGCCTACTCCGGTGCGTTCGACAACGACGACCTGCTGCAGAAGGTGCAGGTGCACAACTTCTCCATGGGCGTGCGCATGCTGGCGGCCCAGCGGGTGGAGCTGACGTTGGAGGACGAGTACGTGGCGCGCTATTACCTCAGCCACGAGGTGGCCCGGGTGCGCGACCAGGTGGAGTTCCTGCCGCAGCCGCTGAGCCTGAACCACCTGCACATTCTGGTCAGCCTGAAAAATCCTGACCACGACAAGATCGTCGCCGCCTTCGACAAGGCCATCGGCCAGATGCAGGCCGATGGCAGCTACGCGCGCCTGCTCAAGCAGTACGGCATGTGATCAGGCCGCTGCCGGCGCGGCCTTGTCCTTGATCAGGTGGGCCGCCAGGGTGCGCAGCGGCCCCAGTTGGCGGCAGATCAGCGCCAGTTGCGTCTGCACCAGGCGCTGGCCTTCGTCGATTTCCTCGGGCATCTGCTCCAGCGCGTTGGCCAGGGCTTCCTCGGCGTCGCTGTGCAGCGCCACCGGGGTCTTGTTCGCCAGGCTGGTGGCGATTTCGTCGATGCTGGCGGCCAGGGTTAGGCCGGTGCCCTCGATCAGCTCGGTGCGCACCGGCTCCGGCAGCTCGGTGGCGCGGTGCGCGCCCAGGCCCGACAGGTAGCTGAGCAGCGTGTGCGACAGCACCAGGAAGCGGAAGCCGACGTCGGCTTCCTTGCGGAAGTGTCCCGGCTCCATGAGCATGTTCGCCAGCGTGGTCGACAGCGCCGCGTCGGCGTTGTGGGCGTTGCGGCGGGCCAGGCGGTAGCTGAGGTCGTCGCGCTTGCCCCGGGCGTACTGCTCCAGGATCTGCCGCAGGTAGATGCTGTTGCAGCTCAGGGTGTTGGCCAGCACCTTGTTCAGGCGGCGGCCCTGCCAGTCCGGCAGGAACAGGAACACCGCCATGATGGCGATCAGGCTGCCGATCAGGGTGTCCACCAGGCGCGGCAGGAACAGCCCGTAGCCGTCGCCCACCTGGTTGAAGCAGAACAGCACCATCAGGGTGATGCCCGCCGTGGACACGGTGTAGCGCGTGGTGCGGTTGACGAAGAACACCAGGCCGGCGGCGATGGCGAACATCGACTGGATCAGCGGGCTGGGGAACAGGTCGAACAGCGCCCAGCCCAGGGTCAGGCCGATGGCCGTGCCGACGATGCGCTGGCCCAGTTTGCGGCGGGTGGCGCCGTAGCTGGGCTGGCAGACGAACACCGTGGTCAGCATGATCCAGTAGCTTTGGGTGGTGGGCACCAGGTGCACGATGGCGTAGCACACCGACACTGCCAGGGGCAGGCGCAGGGCGTGGCGGAACAGCAGCGAGGTGGGCGTCAGGTTCTGTCGCACCCGCGCCCACATGTCCTTGAGCGTGCGTGGCGAGCGGTCCAGCAGGCTGCTGTCGCTTTCGTCGGCCAGCTTGTCGGGGTTGCTGGCGTCGCTGAGCAGGCGGTCGAGGGTAGCCAGGTTGGCCGCCAGCGCGCGCAGCGAGCGCAGCAGACCGCGCCAGGCCGGGTTACTCTGGATGCGCAGGTGCTCAAGGGAGGCATGCAGGTCGCCCAGGGCCTCGGCGAAGCTGTCGTCGTAGACGAACGGCTGGCGCAGCTGGATCGACTCCGACAGGCGCCGGCAGGCGGCACCCTGCTGGCGCAACAGGCGCTGGCAGCGGAACAGTACGTCGCTGTGGAAGAAGGCTTCGGACAGGGCGTTGTAGGGGTAGTGCGAGGAACTGGCGCGCTCGTGGACGTCCTGGGCCAGGAAGTACAGCTTCAGGTAGCGGCTGATCTTCGACCCCGGCCGGCCGCCGCCCACGCGGTGCAGGATGATTTCCTTGGTGGAGTTGAGCGCCGCCACCACGCGGCCGTTCTGCTTGGCCAGCTCCAGGCGCCGGGCTTCAACGTCCAGGCCGCGGATGGGCTCGAACAGGCTGGCCTTGAGCTTGAGGTAATAGCCCAGTTCGCGGAACAGCTTGGCCAGGGCCTGCTGCACCGGCTGGTTGGCGAACAGCGCCTGCCACAGCACCGACAGCAGCCCGTACCAGGCGGCGCCAGTGACCAGCAGCAGCGGTTCTTCCCAGAAGTTGCTGGTCTCGCCACCGCGCTGGTCCACGCCGATCATGGTGTACACCGCCACGATCAGCGTGGCGTAGGCCACCGCGTTGTAGCGTTCGCCCAGGGCGCCGAGCATGGTCAGCCCGAAGGCGGCCAGGGCCAGGGCGCAGACGAATAAATAGGGGTAGGGGAACAGCAGTTCCACCGACAGCGCCGAGCAGCTGAAGCACACCAGCGTCACCGCCAGGGCCTTGACCCGGCCCTGCCAGTTGTCGTCGGTCTCGGCCAGGGCGCAGGCAATAATCCCCAGGAAGATCGGGATCAGCGCGTGCATTTCCTTCTGGTACCAGCAGAACGCCATGGAGCCGGTGAGGGCGATGAACACCCGCACGCTGTAGCTGAACTTGTCGAGCGCCCAAAGCCGGCGCATGGATTGGCGAAACGAGGTCGATGCCATAGAGGGGGGCGAACCTGTTGGGCAGATGAGCTAAATAGAGCCGTGGCGAGCGGCGATTCTCTGTCGCCGCTCCCTTATTACCAGCAAAATTTGTTCCGGGATACTGCCCGCGCCGTTTTAGACGAACTGCGCCGCGGCGTAGCCCGAGGCCCACGCCCACTGGAAGTTGAAACCGCCCAGGTGGCCGCTGACGTCCAGCACTTCACCGACGAAATACAGGCCCGGGCTTTTCAGCGACTCCATGGTCTTGGACGACACTTCGCGGGTGTCGACGCCGCCCAGGGTCACTTCGGCGGTGCGGTAGCCCTCGGTGCCGGCGGGGATGACCTGCCAGGCGCCGAGCTTCTGCGCCACGTCGCGCAGCTCGGCCGGGGTGTACTGCTTCATCGGCTTGGAGGCGAACCAGTGCTCGGCCAGCAGATTGGCCATCTTCTTGGTGAAGAGTTCGCCCAGCAGGGTCTTCAGCTCGCTGTTGGGGCGCTCGGCCTGCTGCTGTTGCAGCCAGTCCAGCGCATCGTGGTCGGGCAGCAGGTTGATCTCCACCGTGTCACCGGGGTGCCAGAACGAGGAAATCTGCAGGATCGCCGGGCCGCTGAGGCCGCGGTGGGTGAACAGGATGTTCTCGCGGAACGCCTGGTCGTTGCAGCTCACCAGGCAGTCCACCGAGGTGCCCGACAGCTCGGTGCACAGCTCCTTGAGCTGGTCGGTGATGGTGAACGGCACCAGGCCGGCACGGGTAGGCAGCACGTCGTGGCCGAACTGGCGGGCAATCTGGTAGCCGAAGCCGGTGGCGCCCAGGGTCGGAATCGACAGGCCGCCGGTGGCGATCACCAGCGACTGGCAGCCCACCTGGCCCATGCTGGTGCTCAGCAAGTAGCCGGTGGCGGTCTTCTCGATGTGTTGCACCGAGGTGTCCAGGCGCAGGTCGACGTTCACCTGGTTGCACTCTTCGAGGAGCATTTCCAGGATGTCGCTGGACTTGTTGTCGCAGAACAGCTGGCCCAGCTTCTTCTCGTGGTACGGCACGCCGTGCTTGGCCACCATGGCGATGAAGTCCCACTGGGTATAGCGGGCCAGGGCCGACTTGCAGAAGTGCGGGTTCTGCGAGAGGAAGTTGGCGGGTTCGGCGTACATGTTGGTGAAGTTGCAGCGCCCACCGCCGGACATCAGGATCTTCTTGCCGGCCTTGTTGGCGTGATCGATGAGCAGCACCTGGCGGCCGCGGGCGGCGGCGCTGAAGGCGCACATCAGGCCGGCGGCCCCTGCGCCAATGATCACAACGTCGGTAGAGCGCACAACATCATCCTCGAAATGGGGGGTGTCACAACACCGTAGCCGCTGCCGCCAGGCTGCGCTGGCCGGGGTGCCCGCTGGAGATTTTCAGCGGGGTAAAGGGCCAGCGCAGCCTGGCGGCAGCGGCTACGGAGATTCAGGTGATCAGAGAATACGCACGCGCAGCGAGCGGCCCTTGATCTTGCCGTTGTTCAGGCGCTGCAGGGCCTGCTTGGCGATGTCGCGGTCCACGGCCACGTAGGCCTGGAAGTCGAAGATCGCGATCTTGCCGACCTGGGTGCCCGGGATGCCGGCATCGCCGGTCAGGGCGCCGAGGATGTCGCCTGGGCGTACCTTGTCCTTGCGGCCGGCGGCGATGCACAGGGTGCTCATGGCCGGCAGCAGCGGGCCGCCGCCCTTGGCGACCAGGCTGTCCAGCGGCTGCCAGTTGAGCGGCGCCTTCTGCAGCTGCTCGATGGCCTGGGCGCGGTGGGCCTCGGCCGGGGCCACGAAGCTCACGGCCAGGCCGTTCTCGCCGGCACGGCCGGTGCGGCCCACGCGGTGAATGTGGATTTCCGAGTCACGCGCCAGTTCGACGTTGATCACCATGTCCAGGGCGTCGATGTCCAGGCCGCGGGCGGCCACGTCGGTGGCTACCAGCACCGAGGTGCTGCGGTTGGCGAACATCGCCAACACCTGGTCGCGGTCGCGCTGTTCCAGGTCGCCGTGCAGGGCCACGGCGCTGATGCCCTTGGCCACCAGGTGGTCGACCACTTCCTGGCACTGCTGCTTGGTGAAGCAGAACGCCACGCACGATTGCGGGCGGAAGTGCCCCAGGGCCTTGGTCACGGCGCCCAGGCGTTCTTCCGGGTTGATCTCGTAGAAACGCTGCTCGATCTGGCTGTCGGCGTGCAGCGACTCGGCCTTGACGGTCTGCGGGTCGCGCATGAACTTCGACGCCAGCTGCTTGATGCCCACCGGGTAGGTGGCCGAGAACAGCAGGGTCTGGCGACGCGCCGGGGTCTGCTCGATGATGTCTTCGATGGCGTCGTAGAAGCCCATGTCGAGCATGCGGTCGGCTTCGTCGAGTACCAGGGTGTTGAGGCCGTCGAGTACCAGCGAGCCCTTGCGCAGGTGCTGCTGGATGCGCCCCGGGGTGCCGACGATGATGTGCGCGCCGTGTTCCAGCGAGGCGATCTGCGGGCCGAACGACACGCCGCCGCACAGGGTCAGCACCTTGATGTTGTCTTCAGCGCGGGCCAGGCGGCGGATTTCCTTGGCCACCTGGTCGGCCAACTCGCGGGTCGGGCACATGATCAGCGCCTGGCAACCGAAGTAGCGCGGGTTGATCGGGTTCAGCAGGCCGATGCCGAAGGCCGCGGTCTTGCCGCTACCGGTCTTGGCCTGGGCGATCAGGTCCATGCCCTTGAGGATCACCGGCAAGCTTTGCGCCTGGATCGGCGTCATCTGCGCATACCCGAGGGATTCCAGGTTGGCCAGCATGGCGGCGGACAAAGGCAAAGTGTTAAAAGCGGTGGCAATGGTGGTCACGGGACTGGCCTGCAAAACAAAATGTCGCGCAGTGTACCAGCCCCATGGCCTTTGGCCCTAAGCCTCTATCTCCGGTTCCGGACGAACAGCGTTGCTGCTGTCCTTTTTGCCGTCCTTGTTCGACAGCTGCACGAATATCGCCGCCGCCAGCATGGCCATGATGCCGATGGTCAGGAAGGTCAGCTGGAACGCCTGCAGCACGTTGGTGCCGGCCTCGGTGCTGAAGCCGCCCAGCAGGGCCCCGGCGCAGGCCACGCCCAGGCTCAGGGACAGCTGCGCCACCACCGACAGCAGGCTGTTGCCGCTGCTGGCGCTGGCGTCGTCGAGGTCGATCAGGGTCACGGTGTTCATGGCGGTGAACTGCAGCGAGTTCACCGCGCCCATGATGCCCAGCTGCACCAGCAGCACCACGTAGGGCGTGTCCGGCGTCACCAGGCCCATGCTGGCCAGCATCAGGCCCAGGGCCAGGGTGTTGGCGGTGAGCACGATGCGATAGCCGAAGCGCTCGATCAGCGGCCGCGCCACCGACTTGGCCAGCATGGCCGAGGCCGCCAGCGGCAGCATGCTCATGCCCGCCTGCGCCGGCGAGTAGCCCAGCGCCACCTGCAGCAGCAACGGCACCAGGAACGGCAGGGCGCCGCTGCCCAGGCGGGCGAACAGGTTGCCCAGGATGCCTACGGCAAAGGTGCGCGTGCGGAACAGCGTGGGTGAGAACAGCGGCTCCGGGTCGTGGGCGGCGCGCACCCAATAGGCGGCCAGGCAGGCCATGCCGGCGAACAACAGCAGCATCACCCGCAGGTGCGGCAGGTGCAGCTCGCCCAGGCCTTCCATGGCGATGGTGATCAGCACCATGGCGGCGCCGAACATCAGGAAACCCAGGGTATCGAAGTGCGTGCGGCTGCTGCCGCGCAGGTCCGGGACGATGCTCCACACCGCCCAGCAGCCCAGCAGGCCCACGGGCAGGTTGATCAGGAAGATCCAGTGCCAGCTCAGGTACTCCACCATCCAGCCGCCCATGGTGGGGCCGATCAGCGGGCCCAGCAGGCCGGGAATGGTGACGAAACCGAGGATGCGCACCAGCTCCGAGCGCGGGTAGGCGCGCAGCACCACCAGCCGGCCCACCGGCAGCATCAAGGCGCCGCCCAGCCCCTGCAGCACGCGGGAGATGATCAGCACCGTGAGGCTGCCCGACAGCGCGCAGGCCAGCGAGCCGAGGCTGAACAGGGCGATGGCGCTGAAGAACACGCGCTTGGTGCCGAAACGGTCGGAGATCCAGCCCGAGGCCGGGATCAGCAGGGCCACGGTGAGCATGTAGGCGATGACCACCGACTGCATGCGCAGCGGGTCTTCGGCCAGGTCGCGGGCCATGGCGGGCAGGGCGGTGTTAAGGATGGTGCCGTCCAGGGACTGCATGAAGAAAGCGATGGCTACTACCCAGGGCAGCAGCTTGGCGGTGCGGGGGTCTAGAAGGGCCGGCATGACATCCCTTGCTTGTGTGGGGGAGTGCCTAGCTTAGGTGGGTGCGGTGATTTGTCGCAAGGGTTTGTCTGGCAACGTGGGAGCTGGCTTGCCAGCGAGCTTCTGAGGCCTCAAAAGCTCGCTGGCAAGCCAGCTCCCACAAGGATTACAGGCTGACGGCGCGCAGCGGAGCCTTGCGCACCGGCGCATCACCGGCCACGTAGTAGTCGGCAGTGCTGCGCGGAAGCGGCTGGCGGCCACGAATCTTGTCGGCGATTTTCTCGGCCATCATGATCGTCGGCGCGTTGAGGTTGCCGGTGGTGATGATCGGCATGATCGAGGCGTCCACCACGCGCAGGCTTTGCAGGCCATGCACGCGGCCCTGGCCATCGACCACGGCCATCTCGTCGGTGCCCATCTTGCACGAGCAGGACGGGTGGAACGCAGTCTCGGCGTGCTCGCGGACGAACTTGTCCAGCTGCTCGTCGGTCTGCACCTCGATGCCCGGGCTGATCTCGCGGCCACGGAACTCGTCCAGGGCGGGCTGCTGCATGATCTCGCGGGTCAGGCGGATGCCGTCGCGGAACTCCTGCCAGTCCTGCTCGGTGGCCATGTAATTGAACAGGATGCTCGGGTATTCGCGCGGGTTCTTCGACTTCAGTTGCACGCGGCCACGGCTCGGCGAGCGCATAGAGCCCACGTGGGCCTGGAAGCCGTGCTCTTTCACACCGTTGCTGCCGTTGTAGTTAATCGCCACCGGCAGGAAGTGGTACTGGATGTTCGGCCATTCGAACTCCGGGCGCGAACGGATGAAGCCGCCGGCCTCGAACTGGTTGCTGGCGCCGATGCCGGTGCCGTTGAACATCCACTCGGCGCCGATGGCCGGCTGGTTCCACCACAGCAGCGACGGGTACAGCGACACCGGCTTGGTGCAGGCGTACTGCAGGTACATTTCCAGGTGGTCCTGCAGGTTCTGGCCGACGCCAGGCAGGTCGTGCACCACCGGGATGTCCAGACTCTTGAGCAGGTCTTTCGGGCCCACGCCGGAACGCTGGAGGATCTGCGGCGAGGCGATGGCGCCGCTGCACAGCAGCACTTCCTTGCGGGCACGGGCTTCTACCGGAGTGTTGCTCTCACCCACCAGGTAGGCCACGCCCACGGCGCGCTTGCCGTCGAACAGGATGCGGTCGGTCAGCGCGTGGGTGACGATGGTCAGGGTGTCGCGCTGCTTGGCGGTGTCCAGGTAGCCACGGGCGGTGCTGGCGCGACGGCCCTTGGGCGTCACGGTGCGGTCCATGGGGCCGAAGCCTTCCTGCTGGTAACCGTTGAGGTCGTCGGTGCGCGGGTAGCCGGCCTGCACGCCGGCCTCGACCATGGCGTGGAACAGCGGGTTGTTGCCGGCCTTGGGCGTGGTGACGCTGACCGGGCCTTCGCCGCCGTGGTAGTCGTTGGGGCCGATGTCACGGGTTTCGGCCTTGCGGAAGTACGGCAGGCAGTCCAGGTAGGTCCAGTCTTCCAGGCCCGGCAGCTTGGCCCAGCCGTCGTAGTCCATGGCGTTGCCGCGGATGTAGCACATGCCGTTGATCAGCGACGAGCCACCCAGGCCCTTGCCGCGGCCGCATTCCATGCGGCGGTTGTTCATGTGCGGCTCGGGGTCGGTCTCGTAGGCCCAGTTGTAGCGGCGGCCCTGCAGCGGGAAGGCCAGGGCGGCAGGCATCTGGGTGCGGAAGTCGGCACGGTAGTCAGGGCCGCCGGCTTCCAGCAGCAGGACAGTGACGCCTTTGTCTTCGGTCAGGCGGGTGGCCAGGGTGTTACCGGCCGAGCCGGCACCGATGATGATGTAATCGAATTCTTTGGACATTTCTGCTCCCTCGTGTGAGTGGGGGGAAATCCCCGTAGCAGCTGCCGCAGGCTGCGTCGCGGCCCGCAGGGGCGCCAGATTGGCGCCGCACCTGGGGGCTGCCTTGCAGCCCGACGCAGCCTTCGGCAGCTGCTACGGGTGGCGGGCGGCTTTAGAAGACCGAGGCGTACTCGCCCAGCTCGACCTGGATCGATTTGATCCGGGTGTACTGGTTCAGCGAGCTGATGCCGTTCTCGCGGCCCACGCCCGATTGCTTGTAGCCGCCCACTGGCATCTTGGCGTCGGATTCGCCCCAGGCGTTGATCCAGCAGATACCGGCTTCCAGCTGATGAATCACGCGGTGCGCGCGGGTCAGGTTCTGGGTGACGATACCGGCGGCCAGGCCGAAGTCGGTGTCGTTGGCACGGCGGATCACTTCTTCCTCGCTGTCGTAGCCGAGGATGGCCATCACCGGCCCGAAGATCTCTTCACGGACGATGGTCATGTCGTCGCGGCAGTCGGTGAACACGGTCGGGGCCACGTAGGCGCCCTGGGCGAACTCGCCCTCGGTCAGGCGCTGGCCGCCGCACAGCACGCGGGCGCCTTCTTCCTTGCCCTTGGCGATGTAGCCCAGCACGCTTTCCATGTGGGCGAAGCTCACCAGCGGGCCGAAGTTGGTGTTTTCGTTCTCCGGGTTGCCAATACGGATGCGCTGCACGCGCTCGACGATCTTGGCTTCGAAGGCCGCCTTCAGGGCGTTGGGCACGAACACGCGGGTGCCGTTGGTGCACACCTGGCCCGAGCTGTAGAAGTTGGCCATCATGGCGATGTCGGCGGCGCGGTCCAGGTCGGCGTCGTCGAAGATGATCAGCGGGCTCTTGCCACCCAGTTCCATGGTCACTTCCTTCAGCGAGCTGCTGGAGGCGCTGGCCATGACCTTCTTGCCGGTGTCGGTGCCGCCGGTGAAGGAGATTTTCTCGATGCGCGGGTGCTCGGTCAGCCAGCTGCCCACTTCGCGGCCGCTGCCGGTCAGCACGTTGAACACGCCTGCTGGCAGGCCGGCCTCGGTGTAGATCTCGGCCAGTTTCAGGGTGGTCAGCGAGGTGACTTCGCTAGGCTTGAAGATCATCGCGTTGCCGGCGGCCAGGGCCGGGGCCGATTTCCACAGGGCGATCTGGATCGGGTAGTTCCAGGCGCCGATGCCCACGGTCACGCCCAGCGGCTCGCGGCGGGTGTAGACGAACGAGGTGTCGCGCAGCGGGATCTGCTCGCCTTCGATGGCCGGCACCAGGCCTGCGTAGTATTCCAGCACGTCGGCACCGGTGACGATGTCCACGTAGCGGGTTTCCGAGTAGGCCTTGCCGGTGTCCAGGGTTTCCAGGGCCGCCAGCTCGTCGTTGCGCTCGCGCAGGATGTCCACGGCGCGGCGCAGGATGCGCGAACGCTCCATGGCGGTCATGGCGGCCCAGACTTTCTGGCCCTTTTCGGCGCTGACCACGGCGCGCTCCACGTCGGCCTCGGTCGCCCGTTGCACTTGGGCAATGACTTCGCCGTTGGCCGGGTTGATGGCGTCGAAGGTGGCGTCGCTGGAAGCGTCCACGTAACCGCCGTCAATGTAGAGTTTTTGCAGTTCGAAACGGGCCATAGTGTCCTCGCAAGTGCTTGTCTGGGAGCTGGGCAGATGCGAGCGGCTTGCCGCTAGTTCATCTGCTTCGCCAGTTGCTGATCCATGTATTCGTAGGCGATCTGCACCGCCTGGTCAGTGTCAAAGGCGTCGCCCGAGAGCGCGCCGCGCAACCACAGCCCGTCGATCAGCGCCGCCAGCCCGCGGGCGGCGGTGCGTGCCTGTTCCTGCGGCAAGACGCGGCGGAACTGGCAGCACAGGTTGGAATACAGGCGGTGGTCGTTGATCCGCTGCAACCGGTGCAAAGACGGCTGGTGCATGCTGGCGGCCCAGAAGGCCAGCCAGGTTTTCATCGCCGGGCCGTTGACCTGGCTGGCGTCGAAGTTGCCTTCGATGATCACCTGCAGGTGGGTGCGGGGGCTTTCGTCCCCCAGTGCCTGGCGCCGGGCCCGGACGTTTTCGATCAGGGCGTTCATCAGGTAGCGCATGGTCGCCGCGATCAGGCCGTTCTTGTCCTGAAAGTAGTGACTGATGATTCCGTTCGACACCCCTGCCAAGCGGGCGATCAGCGCAATGCTGGCATCTGCCATCCCGACCTGGTCGACCGCAAGCAAAGTGGCTTCGATCAACTGCTGGCGGCGTATGGGCTGCATACCGACCTTGGGCATTGAAAACTTCTCCTTTGGCCTTGCGACGGACAGCAAGCCGCCCGTCTCGGCGAAGACCAGTCTATTTTTTTTTGATTGAACGTTCAATCAACAAAGAATAAGCTCTGCGACAATTTGTGCCATTGACATGCTTTGCGGGCGTCCTGGTGGCACAAATGGCACTCCGAAAAAAATCGAGGTGCTTTATATCACTCCTTGGCGTGTGGGCATTGGTCCATTCGCCAAAGGAATGAGTCCTTGTGTGTCCTTCTCTCGCACTGCCTGGAGCATCTGTGCCATGAGTTCTGCCTCCTTGATCAAGAACCCCACCGAAAGGGTTCGGCTCAACCCCGTCGTGTTCTACGCATCGACGATTCTGATATTGCTGCTGACCGCTGTGCTCATCGCCGCACCCCAGCAGGCCGGGCATTTGCTGGGCGTGGCCCAGGACTGGCTGTCGAAAAGTTTCGGCTGGTACTACATGCTGGTGATCGGCGCCTACCTGGTGTTCGTGGTGGCGCTGGCGTTCACCTCGTTCGGCAAACTCAAGCTGGGGACCAAGGACGACACCCCCGATTTCAGCTACGGCGCGTGGGCCGGCATGCTGTTCTCCTCGGGCATCGGTATTTCGCTGCTGTACTTCGGCGCTTCCGAGCCGCTGGACCACTTCTTCAACCCGCCCGAGGGCGTTTCGGCCAGCCATGAAGCCGCTCGTCAGTCCATTCAGCTGACGTTCCTGCACTGGGGCCTGCACGGCTGGGCGATCTATGCGCTGGTGGGTCTGGCGGTGGCGTATTTCGCCTACCGGCACAACCAGCCGCTGGCGCTGCGTTCGGCGCTGTACCCACTGGTGGGCCAGCGCTGGGTCAAGGGCCTGGCGGGCGATGCGGTGGACGGTTTCGGCATGTTCGTGACCCTGCTGGGGCTGGTGACCAACCTGGGCATTGGCGCCATGCAGGTGTCGTCGGGGCTGGAGCACCTGTTCGGCATGCAGCACAGCAACACCAACCTGCTGATCGTGATTCTGGTGATGAGCACGGTGGCCACCATCGCCGCGGTGTCGGGCGTGGAGAACGGCATTCGCCGGCTGTCCAACCTCAACATCGTGCTGTTCAGCGGCCTGCTGATTTTCGTGCTGCTGGCCGGCAACACGCTGCACCTGCTCAACGGCTTCATCCAGAACATCGGCGACTACCTGAACGGCGTGGTGCTGAAGACCTTCGACCTGTACGTGTACACCGGCGACACCGCCAAGTCCGAGCGCTGGCTGGGCCTGTGGACCCTGTTCTACTGGGCGTGGTGGATTTCCTGGGCGCCATTCGTGGGCATGTTCATCGCGCGTATTTCCCGTGGCCGCACGGTGCGTGAACTGGTGTTTGGCGTGCTGCTGATTCCGTTGGGCTTCACCCTGGCGTGGCTGTCGGTGTTCGGCAATACCGCACTGGACCTGGTGATGAACCAGCATGCGGTGGAGTTGGGCAAGACGGCGCTGGAACAGCCTTCGATGGCCATGTACCAGTTGCTGGACCACTACCCGGCGTCGAAGATTGTCATCGGCGTGGCTATTTTCGTCGGCTTCGTACTGTTCCTCACCCCGGCCGACTCCGGCGCGGTGATGATGGCCAACCTGTCGTGCAAAGGCGGCGACGTGGATGAAGATGCCCCTCACTGGTTGCGTATCCTCTGGTCGGCGATCATCACGCTAGTGACCATCGGCCTGCTGTTCGCAGGCAACTTCGAAGCCATGCAGACCATGGTGGTGCTGGCAGGCCTGCCGTTCTCGGTGGTGCTGGTGCTGTTCATGTTTGGCCTGGTGAAGGCCATGAAGCAGGACGCGAAAGAAGAAGAGGACCGCCTGGAACAGATGCAGGCGGAGTTGCTGGCGTTGGGTGGGCGGGAGTTTATTCGCCGTTGATGGGGGACGCGGCCTGCGGCCGCTGCTACGGAGATATGTGTAGCAGCGGCCGCAAGGCCGCGTCAGGTTCACCCCAGGTTCTTGCCCAGCAGCGCGTGGTACAGCTCGCTGTCACCCAGGATACCCACCACCCGGTTGTTGTCGTGCAACACCAGCTTGTTGCCGGTGTGGTAGCGAATCTGCAGCGCGTCGCGCATGCCGATGTCGGCGCCCACCAGCGTCGGCTGGCGCCCCAGGCCGTCCACGGCCTGCCCCGGCACCCAGTTCTGCAGGTCCAGCACGCCGGCGCCCTGGCGCGCACCCTTGATGGTGTTGCCTTCGGCCAGGTCCAGCCAAGAGTCGCCACCCGGGTCCAGGCACACCGAGCCGTTGATGCGCTTGCAGTTGTCCAGCGTGCGCATCAGGCTGCGGCCGCACAGCACGTTCAGCGGGTTGGTGTGGGCAACGAAGGTACGCACGTAGTCATCGGCAGGGTTGAGCACGATCTCTTCGGGCTTGCTGTACTGGATGATCTTGCCGTCTTTCATGATGGCGATGCGGCTACCCAGCTTCAGCGCCTCGTCCAGGTCGTGGCTGACGAACACAATGGTCTTGCTGAGCTTGTTCTGCAGGGCCAGCAGTTCGTCCTGCAGGCCTTGGCGAATCAGCGGGTCGAGGGCCGAGAAGGGTTCGTCCATCAGCAGGATGTCGGCGTCCATGGCCAGGGCGCGGGCCAGGCCCACCCGCTGCTGCATGCCGCCGGACAGCTCGTCGGGCTTCTTGTTGCGCCATTGGGTCAGGCCCACCAGTTCCAGCTTCTCGTCCACCAGCTGGCGGCGTTCCTTCTCCGGACGGCCCTGCATTTCCAGGCCGAAGCTGATGTTCTCGCGCACCGTCAGCCAGGGCATCAGGGCGAACTTCTGGAACACCATGGCGATGCGCTTGGTGCGCATCAGCTTGAGTTCGGCCGGGGTGCAGTTGGCGATGTCGATCTGCGCACCTTCGTGCTCGATGAACAGGTTGCCGCGGCTTACCGTGTTGAGGCCGTTGATGCAGCGCAGCAGGCTGGACTTGCCCGAGCCCGACAGGCCCATCAGCACGCAGATCTCGCCCTTGTTGATGTCCAGGCTGGCCTTTTCCACGCCTACCACCTGGCCGGTCTTCTTCAGGATCTGGTCCCGCGACAGGCCTTGGTCCAGCAGGCTGAGGGCCTCCCGCGGTTTATTGGAGAAGACCACGTCTACCTTGTCGAAGCGGATTATGCTCATGCGTCACCCCCTACCTTTGGCTCGGGTTGTTTGCAGATACGGTCGAGCATGATCGCCAGCAGCACGATGGCCAGGCCTGCTTCGAAGCCCAGGGCGATATCGGCGGTGTTCAGTGCGTTGACCACGGGTTTGCCCAGGCCGTCGGCGCCCACCAGGGCGGCGATGACCACCATCGACAGCGACAGCATGATGCATTGGGTAATGCCGGCGGCGATGCTGGGCATGGCGTGCGGCAGTTCGATGCGCGACAGCAGCTGGCTGCGCGAGCACCCGAAGGCCTTGCCGGCGTCCAGCAGCTCGTGGGGCACGTCGCGGATGCCCAGGTACGTCAGGCGGATGGGCGCGGCAATGGCGAACACCACCGTGGAAATCAGCCCCGGCACCACGCCCAGGCCGAACAGAGTGAGGGTTGGGATCAGGTACACGAAGGTCGGTACGGTCTGCATCAGGTCGAGCACGGGGCGCATCATGGTGTAGAACATTGGCTTGTGCGCCGCGACGATACCCAGCGGCACGCCCACGGCCACGCACACCAGGGTGGCGAACAGCACCTGGGCCAGGGTTTCCATGGTTTCCTGCCAGTAGCCAAGGTTCAGGATCAGCAGGAACGACAGCACCACGAAGGCGGTCAGCCCCCATTTTCGCTGGATGAAGTGCGCCAGCGCGGCTATCAGGAAGATCAGGGCGAATGGGTTGAACCAGGTCAGGCAGAACGTCAGGCCGTGGATCATCGCTTCGAGGGAGGAGGAGATGGCGTCGAAGGTGCTGGCGCCGTGTCGCGTCAGCCAGTCGACGAAGCTGGCGATGTATTGGCCCAGCGGGATTTTATGATCTGTCAGCATGGTAGTGAACGTCCGCATGCAAGTTGAAAGAACGACTTGCGGCGGGCGCACCCGCCGCAAGGTCTGCGGTTACTGCGTCAGCTTGGCTTTTGCGGCTTCCAGGCCTGGTTTGCCATCCACGGTGGTCACGCCCGCCAGCCAGGTGTCGAGCACCTGGGGGTTTTTCTTCAGCCACGCCTTGGCGGCGGCGTCAGGCTTCATCTTGTCGTCGAGGATATTGCCCATCAGCGAGCTTTCCATCGGCAGGGTGAAGGCCAGGTTCTTCAACAGCTGGCCGACGTTGCTGCATTCCTGGGTGTAGCCCTTGCGCACGTTGGTATAGATGGTGGCCTGGCCGAAGTTGGGGCCAAAGTAGTCGTCACCGCCGGTCAGGTACTTGATCTTGAAGCGGGTATTCATCGGGTGCGGTTCCCAACCCAGGAACACCACGTCGGTGCCGCGGCGGTTAGCGCGGTCCACCTGGCTGAGCATGCCGGCCTCGCTCGACTCCACTACCTTGAAGCCGGCGTCCTTCAGGCCGAAGGCGTTCTTGTCGATCATGCTCTGGATCAGGCGGTTGCCGTCGTTGCCCGGTTCGATGCCGTAGATCTTGCCGTCGAGCTCCTTCTTGAATTTGACGATGTCGCTGAAGTCATGAAGGCCCTTGTCGTAGAGCGCCTGGGGCACGGCCAGAGTGTACTTGGCGTTTTCCAGGTTGGCGCGCACGGTCTCCACGGTGCCGGCATCACGGTACGGCTTGATGTCGTTCTCCATGGTCGGCATCCAGTTGCCGAGGAATACGTCCATGTTCTTGCCGTCGGCCAGGGACTTGTAGGTCACGGGCACGGAAATCATGGTGGTGTTGGTCTTGTAGCCCAGCGACTGCAGCACGGCGCTGGTGACGGCGGTGGTGACGGTGATGTCGGTCCAGCCGACGTCGGAGAAATTGACGGTGTCGCATTGGGCCGGTTCTGCGGCGTGGGCCAGCATCGGCAGACTCAACATGGCGGCCAACAACAACGATGGTGAACCTTTCATGGGGTTGCGCTCCTGGATGTTTTTTCTCGGGCGGCCTGCTCAGGCTGACCCGCTTTCTGGTCGCGGTTGGGTGGCGGGCGGTGCGCCGCTGGGACAGCGCTAACCGGGTGCCTTGCAATCGAGTCGAGATTGATCATGGACCAGTGAAAATCCCGCGCCTACAGGGGGGGTCGTAACCAGTACATAGGGAGTCGCTTCCAGTGCCGGTGACGTCGCTTACAGATTTTCCGCACCCTGCAAGCGTGATTCTGGACCAGCGGCATGGCTGAAAACGCCTTCCTGGGGGCGCAGGCGTTGCTGGGCATGAGCGGGTCGGTTGCAGACGTCGCGCCCTGCGCCGCAAAGCCGATGATGAAGGCAATCCGGCGCACGCGGCTCAAGCGTAGCAGTTGCGCCAGCGGCCGCCCGTGGCGGCCCGGTCTGCCCAAATCAGGAGGTGCGCGGCAATGGCAATCAGTGTGTTTGACCTGTTCAAGATCGGCATCGGGCCGTCCAGCTCCCACACGGTGGGGCCCATGCGCGCCGCCGCGCTGTTCGTGCAGGGCTTGCGCGAACGCGGCGAGCTGCAACAGGTGCAACGGGTGGAAGTGCGCCTGTACGGCTCGCTGTCGGCCACCGGCGTCGGCCATGGCAGCGACAACGCCGTGATCATGGGCCTGATGGGCGAATGGCCGGACGCGGTGGACCCCACTACCATCAGCCTGCACATCGCCACCCTGCGTGAAACCGACACCCTGCAATTGGGCAACGAGCGGCCGATCCCGTTCGTGTGGCAGCGCGACATGCTGCTGCTCGACGAGAACCTGCCGTACCACCCCAACGCCATGACCCTGATCGCCGAAGGCGCCTTGGGAGAGCTGCACCGCGACACCTACTATTCAGTGGGCGGCGGCTTCGTGGTGGACTCGGCCCAGGCTGCGAGCGGCGTGCTCGACGCCGACAACACCGTGCTGCCCTACGACTTCGACACGGCGGTGGAACTGCTGGAGTTGTGCGAGCAAAACGACCTGCGTGTGTCGCAATTGATGATGGCCAACGAGAAGACCTGGCGCAGCGAGGAGGAGATCCGCGCGGGCCTGATGAAGCTCTGGCGGGCCATGCAGGACTGCGTGGAACACGGCCTCAAGCACGAAGGCATCCTGCCCGGTGGCCTCAACGTGCGCCGCCGCGCCGCGCGCCTGCATCGCAGTCTGCAAGAGTTGAACAAGCCCAACGTCATCGGCTCCACGCTCAGTGCGATGGAATGGGTCAACCTGTTCGCCCTGGCCGTGAACGAGGAAAACGCCGCCGGCGGGCGCATGGTGACGGCGCCGACCAACGGCGCGGCCGGCATCATCCCGGCGGTGCTGCACTACTACATGAAGTTCAGCGACGAGGTCAGCGAGGCCAACGTCGTCGATTACCTGCTGGCGGCCGCCGCCATCGGTATCCTGTGCAAGAAGAACGCCTCTATTTCCGGCGCCGAGGTGGGCTGCCAGGGCGAGGTGGGCTCGGCCTGCGCCATGGCGGCGGCAGGCCTGGCGGAGATCCTCGGCGCCACCCCGGCGCAGCTGGAAAACGCCGCCGAGATCGGCCTGGAACACAACCTGGGCCTGACCTGTGACCCGGTGGGTGGCCTGGTGCAGGTGCCGTGCATCGAGCGCAACGCCATCGCTGCGGTGAAGGCCATCAATGCCGCGCAAATGGCCCTGCGCGGCGACGGCCAGCACTTCATCTCCCTGGACCGGGTGATCCGCACCATGCGCGACACCGGCGCCGACATGCACGACAAGTACAAGGAGACTTCGCGCGGCGGCCTGGCGGTCAGCGCCATAGAATGCTGAGCCTGCGCCGTTTTCGTTCACGGCGCGGCGGCCTCGCAACCTTTTGGCGCGTTTAGCGCCTACCGTTCACTGCGCCGGCGTACTTCCCCTGGAGGGCGCCGGCCCGTGCTTGGGGTGACACTCGTTTCCCACCTTCCACCCGTCGCTTCACACAAGTGCTACCGAAGTGCTCACAGCCCTTGAGGGCTGCCGAGGATGGCACCTTGCCAGCTGCGACGTCTGGCCGCAGAGCGACGTCGTTTTCAGGATTTATTGAATAGCCATTCAACTTTAGGCATGGCATTTGCGTTGTCATCGCAAAGCCCTCCAGCAAGCAGGGCCATAACAAGAGCCTCCGCCTGAGGCCATCACCCGCTTTGAGTGAGGAGATACCGCGATGACGTCGTTCAACTCCGGGGCCCAACCCCAGACCCGTACGCCTCAATCCATCGGCTTTCTGCTGCTGGATAATTTCACGCTGATTTCCCTGGCCTCTGCAGTAGAACCCCTACGCATGGCCAACCAGTTGTCCGGCCGCGAGCTGTATCGCTGGACCACCCTGAGCGTGGACGGCGGCCAGGTCTGGGCCAGCGACGGCCTGCAGATCACCCCGGATGCGGCAATGCACAAGGCTCCGGCCATGGATACCGTGATTGTCTGTGGCGGCATCGGCATTCAACGCACCGTGACCCGCGAGCACGTGACCTGGCTGCAGAGCCAGGCGCGCCAGTCCAAGCGCCTGGGCGCGGTGTGCACCGGCAGCTGGGCCCTGGCCTGCGCCGGCCTGCTCGACGGCTTCGACTGCAGCGTGCACTGGGAGTGCCTGGCGTCGATGCAGGAAGCCTTCCCGCGGGTGGCCATGAGCACCCGCCTGTTCACCCTCGACCGCAACCGCTTCACCAGCTCCGGCGGCACCGCGCCGCTGGACATGATGCTGCACCTGATCAGCCGCGACCACGGCCGCGAGCTGTCGGCGGCCATCTCGGAAATGTTCGTCTACGAGCGCATCCGCAACGAGCAGGATCACCAGCGCGTGCCGCTCAAGCACATGCTGGGCACCAACCAGCCGAAGCTGCAGGAAATCGTCGCGCTGATGGAAGCCAACCTGGAAGAGCCGATCGACCTGGATGAGCTGGCGGTGTATGTGTCGGTGTCGCGCCGACAGCTGGAGCGGCTGTTCCAGAAGTACCTGCACTGCTCGCCGTCGCGCTATTACCTCAAGCTGCGGTTGATTCGCGCGCGGCAGCTGCTCAAGCAGACGCCGATGTCGATCATCGAAGTGGCGTCGGTGTGCGGCTTCGTGTCTACGCCGCACTTCTCCAAGTGCTACCGCGAATACTTCGGCATTCCGCCGCGCGACGAGCGCGTGGGCTCCAACACCGCCCAGCAGGTGGCGATGATGCCGATCCCGCAGGCCATGGTGCTGGCGCCATTGTCGGGGCCGATGTCGGCGTTGAGCCAGGCGCGCAACGAATCGACGTTTGCCAGCGTGCGGATTTAGGGCCTCGGACGCGGCCTTTGGCCGCTGCTACGGACCTGTAGCAGCGGCCGAAGGCCGCGTCACGATCACCCGGTAAACCCAAACACCCGCTTCGGCGTGCTCCACAGAATCTGCTCGCGCACCTTCTCATCCGGGAACAGTTGCTCCACCAGCAGCAACAGGCTGCCGATGTCCATGCGTTCGTTGGCACGCAGGAACGGCCAGTCCGACCCCCACATGCAGCGCTCGGCGCCGAACGCCTCCAGCAGCGCCAGCTGGTAGGGGTGGCCGTCGGCCCACGGGTAGGCCTGGCGGGAAAACTTCGACAGCCCCGACAGTTTCACGAAGGTACGGTCCTTGTCTGCCAGCGACAGCAGCGCCTGGAACGCCGGCTGGCCAAGCCCCGCCGTCACGTCCGGGCGGCCGCTGTGGTCGATCAGCAGGGGCGTGCGGTTGCGCGTCAGCAGCGGCATCAGCGCGGGCAACTGCTCGTCCATCACCTGCACCTGGGCGAACAGCTCCAGCTCGGCCAGGCGCCCCATCAGCCCATCTACGTCCAGGAACGGCGCGGTGCCGAGCATGGCCACGTTGAAGGCGATGCCCACCACGCCCTGGGCCTTGAGCGTCGCCAGTTCGTCGCTACCGATGGTCAGCGGCACCACGGCAATACCCTTGGAGCGCCCGGGGTTTGCCGCCAGCGCCGCCAGCAGGCAGCGGTTGTCGGTGTTGTAGCCCGAAGTAGGGCCGACGATCAGCGAGTGGCGAATGTTGTAGGCCTGCATCACCGCGCCGTACTGCAGCGCGGTACCCAGCTCATGCCCCTCGGGGCGGTATTGGGTGTCGGCGACGTAGGGGAACTGCACCGGGTCGAAGATGTGGTGGTGGCAGTCGATCTTGGGTTGGGTCAGTACACTCATGAATCACTCATTGGCTAGGCGCCTCGACCACGCGTGGCGCAGCGCGGTCGGTCGCAGGTTCGGCTACGGCATTGCGGTGGTTGACGATGGCCAGCGCGGCGAACAGGGCCGGGATCGACAACACGATGAAAATACTGGTGGTGCCCGGGAACGCGCCCAGCAGCAGGCCGCCCATGGACGAGCTGATGATAGCGCCGCTGCGGCCGATGCCGTGCATCCAGCTGACACCGGTGGCACGCATTTCAGTGGGGTAGAAGGTTGGCGAGAACGCCTGCAGGCCGGTTTGCGCGCCGTTCACGCACATGCCGCTGACGAACACCAGCATGCCCAGCACGGTAGGGCCGAAGCCGAAGATGCCTTCGGCCAGCAGGCAGCACATGCCCAGCAGGTAGAACAGGCCGATGACCTTCTTGCGCGACTTGAAGTGGTCCATCAGGCTGCCCACCAGCAGGCCACCCAGGGTGCCGCCCAGCTGGAACAGGCCGGCGGTTATGGCGGCTTTCTCCAGGCTCAGGCCACCGGCGCGCATGATGGTCGGCAGCCAGCCGTTGAGCAGGTAGATCACGAACAGGCCCATGAAATAGGTCAGCCACAGCATCAGCGTGCCGTGGGCGTAGCCGTTGGAGAACAGCTTGAACACCTGGGCCTTCTTGTCCAGCGCCGGTGTCTTGAGGGTGAAGCGCGTGCCCTCGGCAAACGCGCCGCCCATGCGCCGCAGGATGTCGCCGATACTGCCCTGGGCGTGGTTGCGCACCACCATGTACAAGGTTGATTCGGGCAGCAGCCACACCAGCAACGGCAGCACGATGAGTGGGCAGATACCGCCCAGCAGCAGCACCGACTTCCAGCCGCCCACCGGCAGCAGCCCCGCGGCGACGAAACCGCCAGCGCCGGAGCCGATGTTGAAGCCGCAGTACATCAGCGTGATCAGCAGGCCACGACGGCGCTCGGGCATGTATTCCGACACCAGGGTCACGCAGTTGGGCATCACCGCGCCCAGGCCCAGGCCGGTGAGGAAGCGCAGCAGGGCCATTTCATAGGGGTTGCGGGCGAAGGTGCACATCACGCTGAACAACGCGAAGCAGAAGATCGACACCAGCAGCACGCGCTTGCGGCCCAGGCGGTCGGAGTAGGGGCCGGCCACCAGCGCGCCCAGGGCCACGCCGAACATCGCCGCGCCCAGTATCAGGCCCATTTGCGCTGGCGCCAGGCCCCAGTCCTGCACCAGGGCGGGGGCGATGAAGCCCATCACCGCGGCGTCGTAGCCGTCGAACAGAATGATCAGCGAGCACAGTGCGAGCACCAGCCACTGGTAGGGGGAAATGGCGCGTGAGTCGATCCACGCCTTGACGTCTACAGCAGGGCGGTTGTTCATCGGCATACTCTCTTTCTTGTCATGGCGCCGGGGCGCTGTAGGAAAGAAGTTACGACTGGATCAACGGGCCGTCTGCCGCGAAACGGTTATGCGGGTATGTGTTTTGTTTATGTTGGGGTAGCAGGGAGGTGTCTGGCCCGCGGTTTGCGGGCCAGCAGGCAGGGGCTCAGGCGCGCGATTGCTGGAAGTGGGCGAGGGCGGGCAGCAGTTGCTTGTCGATGGCCTGGCGCACGGCCGGCAGGATGGTGGCGCTGCCGGTCAGCAGTTGCTCGACCATTTTGCGCAGGGCCTTGGCGCGCGCCTCGCTGAGGCCGCGCACCGCACATTCGCAGGCCTGCTCGGCGCTGGCGCCGGCGGGCATCTCGAAGCCCAGGGCCTTGAGTTGGCCGAGCAGGTCATCCTGGTCAATCAGATCCACGTGCATCATGAGGCGAGTCCTTTGGTGAGGGGCTTTTGGCCGATTCTGTAAGCGCCGGCACGGCGCGGCAAGGGGCGATCGTCGCCATGGCCGCGGTGGGCATGAGCGTGTCGTTTTCGGCTAAATCCCGGGGGGCGGGGCAGGGCACACTGGCGTCGGCTTCCAGCGTGCGGGTCTGGTCACCTTCGACGCGCTGTTCGCAGTACACTGCGCCCCGATCCGGATACGGCTGGATCGGGGCTTTTTTTGTTGAAAACCAGGGGCCGTCAGATTTCAATCTTTTCGAAGTCTTCGCGGCGGCGCTCGCCCAACCTGGTTTCAATTTCGTCCCTGAAGTTGGCAAATACGGTGGGGTTCATCGTCGACAGTTGCGCGCTGCCATACAGGCGCAGATCGGATTTGTTCCACGAAACGAACAGCACTTTGCCTTTGTTGATCTTGGCTTCGTAGTAGTTACAGTTCAATAACGCCTTGACCAGGCCGGCCTTGGTCTCGCCACAGGGCATCATCTGGAAACCACCATTGCGATCGGTGCTGGTGTGCCTGTCGAAGGCCTTCAACGGCTGATCCTTCTGTGCCAGCGCGTTGAGGGATTCCTTGAACGAGGCAAGCAGCGAAGCAACAATGCCGCCGCCACCGGCCGCGGCCCCGGCCATCAGCCGCACCGCCATCTGGTCGATGCTGACACTGGTGTTGTTGGTTTTCATCTCCTGGAACTGGTAGCTGCGCAGGTTCCAGCCGATGACACCCAGCACGTGGGTGTATTCTTCGTACCATTTCACGATCTGTGCTTTTTTATCGAACTTCTTCGAGGCTGCGCGTTGAGCGAAGTAGGTGCAGGTTTCGACATCAAACACGTTCTGTTGCGACATGTCCTCTTCAAAGGTCATCAGGCTCGAGCCGCTGGTGCTGGCATGCTTGTCGCCCTCTGCCGGAACATAATCACCTTCGTCATCGTAACGGTTGTTGAGGGTGCTGAAAGAGGGAACGGCAATTTCCGGTTCAGCCAGTTCAATGGCATCGAACGCGGCCAGGCGCGCACGGATGGAGAGTTCGCTGTAGTCGATCATGGACATGTTTCAAATTCCCTTTCAGTGGTAGGCGAGCTGCCCGGTACACGTTTGTGCCGGGCAGTGAGGTAATTATTGATTGCCTCGTAGAACCGCTGAAGAGGGAAAAAACGCTGCGCTGGGATCACACCCAACTGACACGATCAGCGCTGGGGCAAGTTGATGATGCGGCCAATAAATGCCGTTGCAGGAAGGGCTGCCTGGTGCGAACTGAAAGTTGCCAGCTTATCAAGCACAGTGGTGTCGAAGGCCGCGGCGCGTGGCCCAGCCAGGTCCACATGCAGCAGCATCTGTTCGGAGGCGGCCACGGGCTGATCCGAACCAGGCACGTGCAGGCTGTGGTAGAGGTGCACGCGTTTGTGATCACTCGCCACAATATGCGTGCATACCTGTATCTCTGCCCCAAGCTTTACCTCATGCAGATAGTTGAGGTGGCACTCCAGGGTAAACAACGAGCGCTGGTCACGGGCCGGATCAATGCCGACGGCGGCCATGAACGCATCAGTGGCATAGCTGAAAATCAGCAGGTAGAAGGCATCGCGCAGATGCCCGTTGTAGTCCACCCACTCCTCCAGCACCGGCGTGCGGTAGGTGATCATTCGGCGAACTCCATGCCGTGTTTCGCCTTGGTCGCGCGTACGGCTTCCAGCACCGCCAGCAGGCAATCGTCGCGGTAGCGTTCCAGGGCGGCGATGCTGTGGTTGCCCAGTTGTGTGGTGGTGCCGTCGACCACGTCATCGATCAGCTTGTTGGTGAGCTCCGGTGCCGGCAGGTAGGTCCAGGGCAGTTTCAGGGCCGGGCCGAACTGGTTCATGAAGTGGCGCATGCCGGCGTCGCCGCCCGCCAGGGTGTAGGTCAGGAACGTACCCATGAACGACCAGCGCAGGCCGGCGCCGAAGCGGATGGCGTCGTCGATCTCGCCGGTGGTGGCCACGCCATCGTTGACCAGGTGCAGCGCCTCGCGCCACAGCGCTTCGAGTAGGCGGTCGGCAATGAAGCCGGGGACTTCCTTGCGCACGTGCAGCGGGCGCATGCCCAGTGACTCATACACCTGCATGGCGGTTTGTACGGCTTCGGGCGCGGTCTGGCGGCCGCCCACCACTTCCACCAGCGGCAGCAGGTACACCGGGTTGAACGGGTGGCCTACCACGCAGCGTTCGGGGTGGGTGGCGCCTTCGTAGAACTCGCTGGGCAACAGCCCCGAGGTGCTGGAGCCGATCAGGGCGTCAGGCTTGGCGGCAGCGCTGATTTTCGCGTGCAGCTCCAGTTTCAGCTCCAGGCGTTCGGGCGCGCTTTCCTGGATGAAGTCGGCGTTGCGCACGCAGGCTTCGATGGTGTCGACGAACTGCAGGCGCTCCTGCGAGGCGCCAGGCGCCAGGCCATTGTGCACCAAGGCCGGCCAGGCGTTGGCAACGCGCTGGCGCAGCGCGGCCTCGGCGCCGGGGGCCGGGTCCCAGGCCACCACGTCCAGGCCGTGGGCCAGGGCGCGGGCCACCCAGCCGCTGCCGATGACGCCGCTGCCCAGCGCGGCGAAGGTCTTGATCTCGGTAATGAAGGTCATGGCGGTTCCTTAGGTGCGACGGGTGAGGTTCATCTTCGCGCGGCCCTCGGCCGGGGTGAGCACGCGGGCGCCCAGGCGGGTGAGGATCTCGGTGGCGCGTTCCACCAGTTGGCCGTTGCTGGCGAGCACGCCCTTTTCCAGCCACAGGTTGTCTTCCAGGCCCACGCGCACGTTGCCGCCCAACAGCACCGCCTGTGCGGCCATGGGCATCTGCATGCGACCGATGCCGAAGCCGGCCCACACGGCGTCCGCCGGCAGGTTGTCGACCATGGCTTTCATGGTGGTGGTGTCGGCCGGCGCGCCCCATGGAATGCCCAGGCACAGCTGGAACAGCGGGTCGTGCAGCAGGCCTTCCTTGATCATCTGCTTGGCGAACCACAGGTGGCCGGTGTCGAAGATTTCCAGCTCGGCTTTCACCCCCAGCTCGGTGATGCGCCTGGCGCCGGCGCGCAGCTGCGCCGGGGTGGACACGTAGATGCTGTCGCCGTCGCCGAAGTTGAGCGTGCCGCAGTCCAGGGTGCAGATCTCCGGCAGCAGTTCCTCCACGTGGGCCAGGCGGGCCAGCGGGCCGACCAGGTCGGTGTTGGGGCCGAACTCCATGGGCGACTCGCCTGGGCCGATCTCCAGGTCGCCGCCCATGCCGGCGGTGAGGTTGACGATGATGTCGACGTCGGCCTCGCGGATGCGCTCCATCACCTCGCGGTACAGGGCCACGTCGCGGCTGAACTTGCCGGTTTGCGGGTCGCGCACGTGGCAGTGGACCACGGTGGCGCCGGCTTTGGCGGCTTCCACGGCGGCAGCGGCGATCTGTTGCGGGGTGATGGGCACCAGGTGGCTCTTGCCGGTGGTGTCGCCGGCGCCGGTGAGGGCGCAGGTGATGATCACGTCGTGGTTCATGCTGTCTCCTTGAATTGCAGGCGCACCTGTCCTGTGGGAGCTGGCTTGCCAGCGAGCTGTTGGGGCCTCAAAAGCTCGCTGGCAAGCCAGCTCCCACTAAGTTGGGCTTAGGGATTGGTGGTGAGTTGCAGGTTCTGCTCGGCCGGCTTGCCGTCGAAAGTCGTCACGCCTGCCAGCCAGCGTTTCTGGTCTTCAGGGTGGGCCTTGAGCCAGGCCTTGGCGGACTCCAGGGCGTCCTTGTGGTCCAGCAGCGGCTGCATCATGCGGCTCTCGTCTTCGGCGCTGAAGGTCAGGTTGGTTAGCAGTTTGTCCACGTTGGGGCAGCGGCTGGCGTAGTCCGGCGCGGTCACGGTCCATACCGTGGCCATGCCTTCGTTGGGCCCCAGGGCGCCGTCGCTGCCGCTGAGGTAGGTCATCTTCAGGTTGACGTTCATGGGGTGCGGCGCCCAGCCGAAGAACACGATTGCTTCGTTGCGCTGGGTGGCGCGGGTCACGGCCGAGAGCATGCCGGCCTCGCTGGATTCCACCAGCTGGAAGCCGCCCAGGCCGAACTGGTTCTTGGCGATCATGTCCTTGATCTGCTTGTTGGCGCCCGAGCCGGGCTCGATGCCGTAGATCTTGCCGCCCAGTTCCTTCTTGAACCTGGCGATATCAGCGAAGCTCTTCAGGCCCTTGTCGGCCAGGTAGGTGGGCACGGCCAGGGTGGCGCGGGCGTCCTTGAGGCTGGGTTCGGCCAGCACCTTGACCTGCTGCTGTTCCACGAAGGGCGTGATGGTCTGGGTCATCAGCGGGTTCCAGTAGCCCAGGAACAGGTCCAGGCGCTGGTCGCGGATGCCGGCGAAGATGATCTGCTGGGAGGCGCTGGTCTGCTTGGTCTGGTAGCCCAGGCCGTCGAGCAGCACTTGGGTCATGGCGCTGGTGGCCATCACGTCGGTCCAGTTGACCACGCCCAGGCGCACGTTCTTGCAGCTTTCGGGTTCGGCGGCCTGGGCGGCCGACAGCATCGCGGTACTGGTGAGCATCAGCAGACAGCAGCTGATCAGTCTTTTCATGATGGCTCCTCTCGCGGCAGTTTCTAGTTATTGGGGGAAGGGCGTCTGCGCACCCTGGACAACAAGGTAGCCTGCCCGGCGCCGGTAAATTCGCACTGCGGCGACTCGCACTTGCACTGCGGCGACCTGCGGCGTATTAACGAGGCTTCCCTGCACGAGAGCGGCCATGTCCCAGGACTACTACTTCCTCTTGCTACCCGGCTTCTCCGCCATCGGCTTTATCTCCGCGGTAGAGCCCTTGCGGGTGGCCAACCGCTTTCGCGGCGAGCTGTACCGCTGGCATGTGCTGAGCCTGGACGGTGGGCCGGTGCTGGCCAGCAACGGCATGTCGGTGAACGCCGACGCCGCGCTGGAGGCCCTGGGGCCCGGGGCGACGTTACTGGTAGTGGCCGGCTTCGAACCGCTCAAGGCGGTCACCCCGGCCCTGCAGCAGTGGCTGCGGCGGTTGGACCATAACGGCGTGAGCCTGGGCGGCATCGACACCGGTGCCTTCGTGCTGGCCAGGGCCGGCCTGCTCGACGGCTACCGCGCCACCCTGCACTGGGAGGCACTGGATGCCTTCAAGGAAACCTTCCCGCAGCTGGAGGTGACCCAGGAACTGTTCGAGATCGACCGCCGGCGCATCACCTCGGCCGGCGGCACCGCCTCCATCGACCTGATGCTCGACCTGATCGCCCAGGCCCACGGCAGTGCCCTGGCCATCGAGGTGTCGGAGCAGTTCGTGGTCGGGCGTATTCGCCCGCGCAAGGATCACCAGCGCATGCAGATCGCCTCGCGCTATGGCGTCAGCAACAAGAAGCTGGTGCAGGTGATTGGCGAGATGGAACAGCACACCGAGCCGCCGCTCAGCACCCTGGCTTTGGCGGAAGGCATCAACGTCACCCGCCGGCAGCTGGAGCGGCTGTTCAAGTTGCACCTCAACGACACGCCCAGCGCCTTTTACCTGCGCCTGCGCCTGGAAAAAGCCCGGCAGCTGCTGCGCCAGACCGGCATGAGCGTGCTGGAGGTAAGCCTTGCCTGCGGCTTCGAGTCGGCGTCGTATTTCACCCGTAGCTACCGCGCACGGTTCGGGCGGTGCCCGCGGGAGGAGCGGCGCAGGGAGGGGGTGGTGTGAGGTGAATTATGGTAAATTATACTTGGCTGTATAATTTATACATGCGTCTATAATTGAGTGTAAAACCATGAGTAGCTCTGCAGGCTTTGGTTTTCGTCGCCCCGTGCTGGCCGGCCAGATTGCGGATGGGCTGACCGGTGCGGGCCTGCTGGACTACAGCTCCGGGCTGTTCCTGGCCGCGCCCCGGCGTACCGGGAAAAGCACCTTCCTGCGCGAGGACTTGATCCCCGAGTGCCAGAAACGTGGCTGGCTGGCGGTGTATGTCGACCTGTGGAGCGACCGTGAAACTGATCCGGCAGAGCTGATCGCCACGGCCATCGCCAATGCGCTGGTGCCGTTTGAGAAAGGCATTCGCAAGCTCGCCAAATCCCTGGGGGTGGATAAGCTCAATTTCCTGCGCACGCTTTCCTGGGATTTCACCCAGCCGCAGCTGCCACCGGGCGCGACGCTCAGCCAGGCGCTGGAGCTGTTGCACCAGGCTTCGGGGCAATCGCTGGCGCTGGTGATCGATGAAGCCCAGCACGCGCTCAGCACTGATAGCGGCATCAACGCCATGTTCGCGCTGAAGGCTGCCCGGGACGAGCTCAACCAGGGGCGTGAGAAGCCGGGCGTGTATATGGTTTTCACCGGTTCGAACCGGGACAAGCTGGCACATCTGGTGCTGAGCCGCAGCCAGCCGTTCTTTGGCTCCAGTGTCACTACTTTTCCGCGGCTCGGCAAAGAGTTCACCAGCGCCTATACCGCATGGCTGAACAAGCATCTGGCGCAGAGCAACCAGTTCGATGCTGCCGACGTGGAGCATGCCTTCGAGCAGGTGGGGCGGCGTCCGGAAATGCTGCGCGCGATCATCAGTACCGTGGCGCTGGAACTTGGAGAGGCCGGAAATCTTGGCGCGCTGTTGCGCAGCGGCGCCGAGGCCGTGCTCGCGGGTGCCTGGAACGAATTCGAAAGCGCGTGGAACACCCTGACCTTGCCGCAACGCGCCGTGTTGCAGGTGATGGTGGATCGCTCGCTGGCCAGCGAACCGTTCGCGCCTTTCGCCGATGCCACCGTGCTTGCAGTCAGCAAGGTGCTGGAAACACTGGGCAGTGACCTGGTGCCTGGTACCCAGACCATCCAGGCCAGCATCGAGGCGTTGCGCGAGAAAGAACTGGTGTGGAAATCCAGCCGGGGTGCCTATGTGTTGGAGGACAAGTCCTTTGCCCATTGGCTAAGCCTGCGCAAACCGGCGTAGCAGCTGCCGCAGGCTGCGTCCTGGGCGCCGCGGTCCTGCAGGCACGCCGCCGGACGCCGCCTTCGGCAGCTGCTACGCGAATGCTTATACCGCTTAGCTCGCGTCGCCTGCTTCGCGGCCAAGGCCGGCTCCTACCACGAACGCTGTAGGAGCCGACTTTAGTCGCGATGCAGACGAAGCCATTTCAAGACGTTTGGCTGTTCAGCAGGGCTTGGACCAGGCCGCGGGCCGTGTCGATTTGTTGGGCCAAGGACAGCGCCAGGCCGTGGGCGGTGTCACCGGGGCATTCGGTGAGTTCGAAGGCGCAGGCTTCGGCACCCTTGAGCAAGACGCTCAGGTGCGCCAGGGCATCCTCGGCGCTGAAGCCTGGGGTGATAGTGAAGAGGGGGAGGTTGTTGGCGTCGAGAGGGCCGAAGGTGGCGGTCCCGGTCTGGCAGTTGTTCATTTGCTATCTCTCTGGCAAAGGCTGGCACCTTCCTTCTCACGGGAGAGGTGGCAGCTGTTCGCGGGGTGAGAAACCGGGAGATAGAACCGGCCAGGCATAAGCCCGCCCGCGAGCAGCTGCCATAACTGGCTGCCTTTCGCGATCTACCTCCGGGTTCTCACACCCGGCCGTCAGGTTTGACGACGGACGGAAGAGTAGCATCGCCCCCCGGGGGACTCGTGTCAGGCATTTCCGATCATACAGTAGTCCCGTTCCCAATCACCCCCGTAGCAGCTGCCGCAGGCGGCGTCCGGGGCACCGCGATTCTGCAAGCACGCCGCCACGGGCGGTGACGTCAGCGGGTCTTGAGCAGCAGGGCGCAGGCGGCCTTGTAGGCGTCGTGCTGATATTTGTTCAGCGAGGCGGGCAGGGCGAGGTCGTGTTTCTTCGCCTGGGCGTTGATGGTCTGCGGCGACACCAACTGCACGTCGCAGCCTTCCAGCAGCTGCAGCATGCCTTCGATTTTGAAGGTGATGGGGCCGCCGGCGAATTCGCCCTTCTTGCTGCGTTTCTTGATGGCCAGGTGGGTGATGCCGTTGGCGCTGACGAACTCGGCCAGCTGACGGGCAAAGGCTTTCACCTGCGCGGCATCCTCATCGTCGTCCAGGGCCAGTTTCTTGAGTGGCAACGCCAGGTGCTCAAGGGTGCCGCTTGCGTGGCTGGCCAGGGCGAAGATGGCTTCACTGGCCTTGATGTCGATACCGCAGATTTTCATAAAATGCCTTGGTGAAAGAGGGGCTTACTGCTCGGGCACGTCGCCTTCGTCACCCGGGTTGGCCAGGGTCTGCAGGTATTCCGACCGTTCGTCGCTCTTCTGTGCGATGCAGTCGTCCTGGGCAGTGGTGAATTCCGGGGTGCCCGGCTTGGCTTCGAAGGTCTCGATGGCGCAGTCGGCGTCGCGGGTCTTCTCCCACTGGGCCTGGGCGGCGGTCACCAGGTCCTTCATCTTGGCCTGCTTGGCCGGCTCGCCGCTGAAGTTGGTCTTGGCGCGGTCGAGCAGGTCCTTGTAGGCGTCCTTGAGCTCGCTTTCGGCGGTTTTCTTGTTGTACGCCGAGCAGGCCAGGCTGGCCTTGCTGTCGTCAACGTTGTCGCAGGGGGTAGGGCCGTCTTCGGCCGCGTGGGCACCCAGGGAAGCCAGAGCCAATACCAGTAACCAAGATTTCATGTGCGAGATCCCCGCCAAGATGAGCAGAACAATGGCGGGGATTTTGGCGCACGGCGGGGCTAAAGAACAGGGGCTGTCAGTGAAACTCTGTGGTCAGGCGGGGCATTTTGTCCCTTCTGCTGCGTCGCTCACAGGTGGATCTGCTCCCACAACCGCCGGCGCTCCTCCTCAAACCATGGCGTGAGGGTAGCCATCATGGTGTCGAACCGGCCCAAGGGGAGCGTCACGCTGAACCCCCTGGCAAGTTCATCGCTGGCCGAAGGGTAACTTGACGCGCCTAGCAGCTTGCCTGACAGGGTGAACGCACCGTAGATCGTCACAAACACAGCGCCCAGCAACAGCTCCCCGCGGCTGGTCAGGGAGGGCACGGGCAGAATTCTCAGCGCAAACTGCTTATCGCTGACCGCGCTGCTGGCGCGCAGCAGCCCGCTGGCCGGGGTAGAGCGGCGTAGCGCAGCGATACTCCTGCTGATCAGCGTATTAGTCTCTGCGCAGCCTAAGACCGATGCCATTCGCCTTGCGACCAGCTCCACTTCATCCAGGCCATACATCTCGCGACGAGTGACGGTGGCGTTCCCTGATGCCTGCCAGCCCAAGGTGACCAGCGTCTGGCGGTATACCTGCTGCCAGCCCAGGCTTCCAATCGGATGGTGCTCGCCGGCTCGAAGCCCAGCCAGATACGTACACCGGTCAATGCCGTCCAGGTGCTCGTCGCTGATGCCGCGGGACACCGTCATGATGTTGCCCTCGACCACCAGGGCCAGGTCGTTGTGGCAGGCACTTGGCCTTTTGCAGCTGTGTCGCTCGTCCGTAATCATACAATCGCCCTCATCCGTAGGCCGCAGGAACAGCCGCGGATTGCGACTGATATTTGCCAGCGCCACCCTAGACGCCAGACCGCCCGGTAGGTAAATCGGCAAGGCTTCCGGCCCTTGAAATTCGGGGCCGGCGCCCGGCTTGACGCTTTCAGTGATTCCCCTGTCGTTTTTGCATCCGGCTGCCGCGGCGCGCAGGCATATGCTGGCTCCAAAGCGCCGGCAGACGATTCGGCGCAGGTACATACCTAAAGGGGACAGCCTGATGAGCCCAGCCGAACTGCACGCCGACAGCATCGTTATCGACGGGCTGATCATTGCCAAATGGAACCGTGAGCTGTTCGAGGACATGCGCAAGGGCGGCCTGACCATGGCCAACTGCACCGTCTCGGTGTGGGAAGGCTTCCAGGCCACCGTCGACAGCATCTGCAAGAGCCAGAAGTTGATGCGCGAAAACAGCGACCTGGTGATGCCCGTGCGCAGCACCGCCGACATCCGCAAGGCCAAGGAGCTGGGCAAGACCGGTATCCTCTTTGGCTTCCAGAACGCCCATGCCTACGAAGACCAGATCGGCTACGTGGAAGTGTTCAAGCAGCTGGGCGTGGGCATCGTGCAGATGTGCTACAACACCCAGAACCTGGTGGGCACCGGCTGCTACGAGCGCGACGGCGGCCTGTCGGGCTTCGGCCGCGAAATTGTCGCCGAAATGAACCGCGTGGGCGTGATGTGCGACCTGTCCCACGTAGGCTCCAAGACGTCCGAGGAAGTGATTCTCGAATCGAAAAAGCCGGTGTGCTACTCCCACTGCCTGCCTTCGGGGCTCAAGGAGCACCCGCGCAACAAGTCCGACGCGGAACTGAAGTTCATCGCCGACCACGGCGGCTTCGTGGGCGTGACCATGTTCGCGCCGTTCCTGGCCAAGGGCATCGAGTCGACCATCGACGACTACGCCGAAGCCATCGAGTACACCATGAACATCGTCGGTGAAGACTCCATCGGCATCGGCACCGACTTCACCCAGGGCCACGGCCAGGACTTCTTCGAATACCTGACCCACGACAAGGGCTACGCCCGGCGCCTGACCAACTTCGGCAAGATCATCAACCCGCTGGGCATCCGCACCGTGGGCGAATTCCCGAACCTGACCGAGACCCTGCTCAAGCGCGGCCACAGCGAACGCGTGGTGCGCAAGATCATGGGCGAAAACTGGGTCAACGTTCTGAAGGACGTGTGGGGCGAGTAACGCCTTAACCCGCCTCACCCCCTTATTTCAAATTTCTGGAGTTAAGTTTCCATGGCCAAGATCGCCCCGCAATTGCCAATCGAAGTCGACAGCGAGACCGGTGTCTGGACCTCAGACGCCCTGCCGATGCTGTACGTACCGCGGCATTTCTTCGTCAACAACCACATGGGCATCGAGGAAGTGCTGGGCGCCGACGCCTACGCCGAGATCCTCTACAAGGCTGGCTACAAATCCGCCTGGCACTGGTGCGAGAAGGAAGCCGAATGCCATGGCCTGGAAGGCGTGGCGGTGTTCGAGCACTACATGAAGCGCCTGTCGCAACGCGGCTGGGGCCTGTTCAAGATCCAGGACATCGACCTGGAAAAAGGCACCGCCAGCGTCAAGCTTGAGCACTCGTGCTTCGTGTACGTGTACGGCAAGGTCGGCCGCAAGGTGGACTACATGTTCACCGGCTGGTTCGCCGGCGCCATGGACCAGATTCTGGCTGCCAAGGGCAGCGCCATCCGCACCGTCGCCGAGCAGGTGTACGGCGGTTCGGAAGAAGGCCACGAAGATGGCCTGTTCACCGTCAAGCCGTTGTAAGTCGAGGACACCGTCATGGCTTTCGAAGCGATGTTCCAGCCGATCCAGATCGGCAAGTTGACGATCCGCAACCGCGTGCTTAGCACTGCGCACGCCGAGGTCTACGCCACCGATGGCGGCATGACCACCGATCGTTACGTCAAATACTACGAAGAGAAAGCCAAGGGCGGCATCGGCCTGGCGATCTGCGGCGGCTCGTCCAGCGTGGCCATCGACAGCCCCCAGGGCTGGTGGAAATCGGTGAACCTGGCCACCGACAAGATCATCCCGCACTTCCAGAACCTGGCCGACGCCATGCACAAGCATGGCGCCAAGATCATGATCCAGATTACCCACATGGGAAGACGCTCACGCTGGGACGGCGAGCACTGGCCCACGCTGATGTCGCCGTCGGGCATCCGCGAGCCGGTGCACCGCGCCACCTGCAAGACCATCGAGCCCGAGGAAATCTGGCGCGTGATCGGTAACTACGCCAGCGCTGCGGCGCGGGCCAAGGCCGGCGGCCTGGACGGCGTGGAGCTGTCGGCGGTGCACCAGCACATGATCGACCAGTTCTGGAGCCCGCGGGTCAACAAGCGTACCGACGAATGGGGCGGCAGCTTTGAAAACCGCATGCGCTTCGGCCTGGAAGTGATCAAGGCCGTGCGCAAGGAAGTGGGCCCCGACTTTTGCGTGGGCCTGCGCATCTGCGGCGACGAATTCCACCCCGATGGCCTCAGCCACGAGGACATGAAGCAGATCGCCAAATATTACGACGACACTGGCATGATCGACTTCATTGGCGTGGTGGGCTCGGGTTGCGACACCCACAACACTCTGGCCAACGTTATCCCCAACATGAGTTATCCACCGGAGCCGTTCCTGCACCTGGCCGCTGGTATCAAGGAAGTGGTGAAGGCGCCGGTGCTGCACGCGCAGAACATCAAGGACCCCAACCAGGCCACGCGCATTCTCGAAGGCGGCTACGTGGACATGGTGGGCATGACCCGCGCGCACATTGCCGACCCGCACCTGATCGCCAAGATCAAGATGGGCCAGGTGGACCAGATCAAGCAGTGCGTGGGCGCCAACTACTGCATCGACCGCCAGTACCAGGGCCTGGACGTGCTGTGCATCCAGAACGCCGCCACCTCCCGTGAATACATGGGCGTGCCGCACATCATCGAGAAATCCACCGGGCCCAAACGCAAGGTGGTGGTTGTCGGTGCCGGCCCGGCGGGCATGGAAGCGGCGCGGGTGTCGGCCGAGCGTGGCCACGACGTGACGCTGTTCGAGAAGAAAGACTTCATCGGCGGGCAGATCACCACGGCGTCGAAGGCGCCGCAACGTGACCAGATCGCCGGCATTACCCGCTGGTTCCAGCTGGAACTGGCGCGCCTGAAGGTGGACCTGCGCCTGGGCACTGCCGCCGACGCGGCGACCATTCGCGACCTGCGCCCCGACGTGGTGGTGCTGGCCGTGGGCGGCCATCCGTTCCTGGAGCAGAACGAGCACTGGGGCGCCGAAGAAGGCCTGGTGGTGAGCAGCTGGGACGTGCTGGACGGCAAGGTGGCACCGGGCAAGAACGTGCTGGTGTACGACACCATCTGCGAGTTCACCGGCATGTCGGTGGCCGACTTCCTCGCAGACAGGGGCGCCCAGGTGGAGATCGTCACCGACGACATCAAGCCGGGCGTGGCCATCGGCGGTACGTCGTTCCCCACCTACTACCGCAGCATGTACCCGAAAGAAGTGATCATGACCGGCGACTTCATGCTGGAAAAGGTCTACCGCGAGGGCGACAAGCTGGTGGCGGTGCTGGAGAACGAATACACCGGGGCCAAGGAAGAGCGCGTGGTGGACCAGGTGGTGGTGGAGAACGGCGTGCGGCCGGACGAGAAGCTGTATTACGAGCTGAAGCAGGAGTCGCGCAACAAGGGCCAGATGGACATCGAGGCGCTGTTTGCCATCCAGCCGCAACCGGCGCTGAGCCAGGCTGGCGACGGCTACCTGCTGTACCGCATCGGCGACTGCGTGGCCCAGCGCAACACCCATGCGGCGATCTACGACGCCCTGCGCCTGTGCAAGGACTTCTAAGCCACCCTGACGCTTGAATTCCTGTGGGAATGGATTGTGTGGGAGCGGGCTCTGCCCGCGAAGCAGCCACCGCGGTGCTTGATTCGCGGGCAGAGCCCGCTCCCACAGGATCTGCGTTGGCATCCCTTTATTCGAGACCTCAGGGTCTTTAGGGGCTTCACATGTTGAACACCATCCTCCCCATCCTGCTATTCGCCGCCCTGGCCCTCGGCGTGCTCGGCGCCGTGCGCCGGGTGCGCCTTTGGCGCCAGGGCCGGCCGGCTGCCGTCGACCTGCTGGGCGGCCTGCTGGCCATGCCGCGGCGCTACATGGTCGACCTGCACCACGTGGTGGCGCGCGATAAATACATCGCCAACACCCACGTGGCCACGGCCGGTGGCGCGGTGCTGTCCATCGTCCTGGCGATCCTGGTGCACGGCTTCGGCCTGCATAACCGCATCCTCGGTTATGCACTGCTGTTGGCTACGGTAATCATGTTCGTCGGTGCCGTGTTCGTCTTCAAACGCCGGCTGAACCCGCCGTCGCGGCTGTCGAAAGGCCCATGGATGCGCCTGCCGAAAAGCCTGCTGGCGTTCGCCGCGAGCTTCTTCCTGCTGACCCTGCCGGTGGCCGGCATCCTGCCTGCCGACTTCGGCGGCTGGGTGTTGGCGGCCATCCTGGCGATGGGCGTGCTGTGGGGCGTGTCCGAGCTGTTCTTCGGCATGACCTGGGGCGGGCCCATGAAGCACGCCTTCGCCGGTGCCCTGCACCTGGCCTGGCACCGCCGCGCCGAGCGCTTTGGCGGCGGCCGTTCCACCGGCCTTAAACCGCTGAACCTGGCTGATCCGGCTGCGCCGCTGGGCGTGGAAAAACCCAAGGACTTCACCTGGAACCAGCTGCTGGGCTTCGACGCCTGCGTGCAGTGCGGCAAGTGCGAGGCGGCTTGCCCGGCGTTCGCCGCCGGCCAGCCGCTGAACCCCAAGAAACTGATCCAGGACATGGTCGTGGGCCTGGCCGGTGGCACCGATGCTCACTTCGCCGGCAGCCCGTACCCCGGCAAGCCGGTTGGCGAGCACGGCGGCAACCCGCACCAGCCCATCGTCAACGGCCTGGTGGACGCCGAAACCCTGTGGTCGTGCACCACCTGCCGCGCCTGCGTGGAAGAGTGCCCGATGATGATCGAGCACGTCGACGCCATCGTCGACATGCGCCGCCACCTCACCCTGGAAAAAGGCGCTACCCCGAACAAGGGCGCCGAGGTACTCGACAACCTGATCGCCACCGACAACCCCGGCGGCTTCAACCCCGGCGGCCGGATGAACTGGGCGGCCGACCTGAACCTCAACGTGATGAGCGAGAAGAAGACCGCCGACGTGCTGTTCTGGGTCGGTGATGGCGCCTTCGACATGCGCAACCAGCGCACCCTGCGCGCCTTCGTCAAAGTGCTGAAGGCGGCCAAGGTCGACTTCGCCGTGCTGGGCCTGGAAGAGCGTGACAGCGGCGACGTGGCCCGCCGCTTGGGCGACGAGGCGACGTTCCAGCACCTGGCCAAGCGCAACATCCAGACCCTGGCCAAGTACAGCTTCAGCCGCATCGTCACCTGCGACCCGCACAGCTTCCACGTGCTGAAAAACGAATACGGTGCGTTCAATGGGAAGTACGAAGTGCTGCACCACAGCACCTTCATGGCCGAACTGGTCACCAGTGGCAAACTCACCCTGGGCCAGCACAAGGGCGGCAGCGTTACCTACCACGACCCCTGCTACCTGGGCCGCTACAACGGCGAATACCAGGCCCCGCGCGACGTGCTCAAGGCCCTGGGCATCGAGGTGCGCGAAATGCAGCGTTCCGGCTTCCGCTCGCGCTGCTGCGGTGGCGGTGGCGGCGCGCCGATCACCGACATCCCCGGCAAGCAGCGTATTCCCGACATGCGCATGGACGACATCCGCGAGACCCAGGCCGAACTGGTGGCCGTGGGTTGCCCACAGTGCACGGCCATGCTCGAAGGCGTGGTCGAGCCCCGCCCCCTGATCAAGGACATCGCCGAGCTGGTGGCTGATGCGCTGGTGGAAGAGGCAGCGACGGCAAAGCCAATGCCGGCTAAACGTATCCCTGCGGAGGTGCACTGATGAGCGACATTATTCGCCGCGACCCGCGGGCCGAGAGAATTGCCCGCAACCGCCTGCACCCGCTGCACGCGGCCATGCAGCCGGTGCAGGCGTCCTGGATGGGGCCTGCGGGCGTCATCCGCAAGAACCCCCATGCCGTGGGCTTCATCGGCCCCAATGGCATCAAGCGCATTGACCGCAGCGGCGCGCAACAGGGCGGCACGAGCAAGCGCTCAGCGGCCGTGGAGGTGCTGTTGCCGTTGCATCGGGTGCCGGAGCCGGCGTTCTACATCGCGGTGGTGCCGGACATGGTCGGCGGCCGCCTCAGCAGCCACGACCGCGACCTGCTGGGCCTGGCTCATCAGCTGGCGGGCAGCGACGGCGCAGTGCTGGCGATCGTCTTTGGCGAGCACAAGGAAACCAGTTTCTCCACTGCCGGCGTCGACCGCCTGCTGGAAATCAGCGGCGACGAATACGACGGCTACGCCCCCGAGCAACGCATCCAGGGCCTGCGCGCCGTGGATAACCAGTTCAACCCGCGCCACTGGCTGCTGCCCGACAGCCGCAGCGGTGGCGGCGAGCTGGGCCGGCGCCTGGGTGCCAGCCTGGGCGAACGCCCGGCCACGCGCATCTGGCAGGTCAAGGACGGCCGCTGCGTGGGCCGCGCTGGCGCCGGCCAGCAGGACATTAGCCGTGCCTTGCCGCGGCTGATCCTGGCTGCGGCCGAATGCGCCGAGCCGGTGGATGAAAGCCGCCACGAGGCGCTGCCGGTGCAGTTATCCACAAGCGTGGCGCGCAGCCTGTCGCGCATCGAAGACCTGGGTGCGGTAGCCGTGGACCCGGCCGCCATTCCCATGGCCGAGGCCGAGTTCATCTTCTCCGGCGGCAACGGCGTGCGCGACTGGGAGCTGTTCCACAGCACCGCCGCGGCCCTGGGCGCCACCGAGGGCGCCTCGCGGGTGGCCGTGGACGATGGCTTCATGACCCGCGACCGCCAGGTGGGCGCCAGCGGCACCTGGGTCACCGCGCGGGTCTACGTGGCCGTCGGCATCTCCGGCGCCATCCAGCACCTGCAGGGCATCGGCGCCTGTGACAAGGTCATTGCCATCAACCTCGACCCCGGTTGCGACATGATCAAGCGCGCCGACCTCTCGGTGATCGGCGACAGCGGCGAGCTGCTCAAGGCGCTGATCGCCGCCGTGGACGCCTACCGTAACCAAGCCAAGCGCGATGCCGCCTGAGGTGCACATGAACATGAAAGTCGTCAGCCTGGTCTCCGTCGGCGCCCACCCTACCTCCGGCCGCAGCCGCCGCGCCGAACAGGACGCCCGCGCGGTAGAACTGGGCCTGCAGCTGGCTGGGGATAACTTGCAGGTGGTGCACGCCGGCGACGTCCGCGAGCCGGCCCTGCGCAGCTACCTGGGCATGGGCCTGGCGCACATGGACGTGCTCGAACAACCGCCCGGCAGCGACGTGCTGCCGGCCCTGGCCAACTACCTGCACGACGTTGGCGCGCAACTGGTGCTGGCCGGCAGCCAGGCGGAAACCGGCGAAGGCTCGGGCATGCTGCCGTTCCTGCTGGCGGAGCAGCTGGGCTGGCCGCTGGTTACGGGTCTTGCCGAAGTGGAGTCGGTAAGCAACGGCGTCGCCCAGGTGCTGCAAGCCCTGCCGCGCGGCCAGCGCCGGCGCCTCAAGGTGCGCCTGCCGCTGCTGGCCACCGTCGACAACGCCGCCCCCAAGGCCCGCCAGAGCGCCTACGGCCCCGCCCAGCGCGGCCAGTTCCAGGTGGACCGGGTGGAAATCGTCGAAGACCCGTTATCCACAGGCGCCGAACTCAACCCCGCCAAGCCACGGCCCAAGCGCCTGAAAGTGATCAAGGCCAAGAGCGGCGCCGACCGCATGAAAGCCGCCACCGCCAAGGCCAGCGGTGGCGGCGGGCAGGTGCTCAAGGGCGTGAGTGCCCAGGAAGGCGCGCAGGCGATATTGAAGTTGTTGGTGGAGGAGGGGGTGGTGCGCTGACCAACGCGCTCAGCCATTCCCCAACCCGTGACGCGGCCTGCGGCCGCTGCTACAGCATGTGCCCCGTAGCAGCTGCCGAAGGCTGCGTCACAGGATCTGCGCATCAGGCTCCCCGCCGCCCCAACCCTTCCCACCGAATATTCACCCACACCATGAACAACCCCCGTGGCTGCACCGGCCTGGCACGCCGTGGCTGCTGGCGACGCAGCCAGTAGGCCACCGTCACCACCCCTGCCAGGCACAGCGGCAGTCCTACCTGGAGCACCTCCCTCCAGTCGGTGTGGGGTTCGGCGCTGGCGAGGCTGATGCCCAGCAGCAGGGCGATGGCGAGGGCGGCGATGAGGCTATCCGAGTGCATGGGCTATCCCTTTTTATTGGTGCAAACAGATTGATCAAGGACCTGGTGCGCGGCAACCCCGACAGGTGTAGGGGGTGTTGGCCCCTGTTGCCCACATTCCGTGTGCGTGGGCGTGTGGATAAGTTGTTCGTGCTTCGCCAGGATCCAGGCGGATCAAGGGCTGCAGCGCTTTGATCATTAAATGACCAAGGTAAGTGGCTGTTTTTCAGCGGTTTTCGCTGTGGGTAAAACCCGGTGGCCAGCGAATGTTTCCCACAATCCTTGTTGGTGCCTCTGTGGATAATCTGTTCGCGTAACGCTGGGAGCCTTGCGTGGCAGGGCTTGCACAGGTTTGGTCGTTTTTTGATCAAAATGATGGTTTTGGCTGATGCAGGCGCTGGAATCCCAATAAACCGCGGGTTTCAGCGGTTTTCCACAGGGCCTGGGGCAGGGCGTCAAACTTGCGCACAAAGTCTGTTGGCGTAACTGTGGATAAGGTGTTCGCCTATGGCTACAGGCCTTGTAACGCGTGGTCTACGGAGCTTTGATCGATTTTTGATCAATTGGCGCTGGGGAAGGTGATTCTGAATAAGTCACGGTTTTTCTTGGGTTTCTTGCACAGGCGGGCAGCAGTTGCCCACATTTGCTGTGGGCCTGGCTGTGGATAAGATGTTGGTGCAAGGCTGCAGGCCTTGTGCAGTATGGCGTTGCCTACAGTTGGTCATTAATTGATCAGGGCGTGGGAGCTGGCTTGCCAGCGAGCTGTTGGACCCGAAAGGCTCGCTGGCAAGCCAGCTCCCACCTCGATCGCAGATTACTCGTGCACCGCCACGCCTTTCAGGTACGGCGCTGGCGCGGCCCCAAGGTTGCTGAGCATGCGCTCGCTGTACCAGTCGATGAAGTTCACCACGCCAAACTCGTAGGTCTTGGAGTAGGGGCCGGGCTGGTAGGCGGTGGAGTTGATGCCTTTCTGGTTTTCCTCGGCCAGGCGGCGGTCCTGGTCGTTGGTGGCGTCCCACACCTGGCGCATGCGGTCCACGTCGTAGTCCACGCCTTCCACGGCGTCCTTGTGCACCAGCCACTTGGTGGTGACCACGGTTTCCTGGGCGCTGATGGGCCACACGGTGAAGACTATGATGTGGTCGCCCATGCAGTGGTTCCAGGAGTGCGGCAGGTGCAGGATGCGCATGGAACCCAGGTCCGGGTTCTGGATGCGCCCCATCAGCTTCTTGCAGCCGACCTTGCCGTCCAGGGTCATGGACACGGTGCCTTTGAGCAGCGGCATGCGCACGATGCGGTTGCGCAGGCCGAAGCTGGCGTGGGCGTAGGGGATCTTCTCGGCTTCCCAGGCGGCGGCGCTGGCGGCCACGTGGTCCTTGAAGGCCTGGTCGGCGCGCGGGTCGGTGACGTCGTCCCACTCCAGCAGGGTTTTCAACAGCTCGGGGTGCGAACCGCCGCAGTGGTAGCACTCGCGGTTGTTTTCCAGCACCAGCTTCCAGTTGGCCTTTTCCACCAGGGTGGTGGTGATCGCCACCTTGGTGTTCTCCATGTCATAGGGTTCCATGTAGTGCTCGAGCGTGCGCAGGAACTCGTCGATGGCCGGTGGGTTCTGGGCCAGGCTGATGAAGATGTAGCCGCCGGCGGTCTTCACGTTCACCGGTTTCAGGCCATACTGCTTCATGTCGAAGTCGGCGCCCATCTCGGTGCCGGCGAACAGCAGGCGGCCATCCAGCTCGTAGGTCCACTGGTGGTAGTGGCACACCAGCTTGGCCACCTTGCCTTTCTCGCTGGTGCACAGGCGCGAGCCGCGGTGGCGGCAGACGTTGTGGAAGGCATGCACCACGCCATCGGCGCCGCGCACCACGATGATCGGGTTCTTGCCGATCTGCAGGGTGATGAAGTTGCCCTTGGCCGGAATCTCGCTGGTCATGCCGGCGATCAGCCATTCCTTCTGGAAGATCTCCTGCATGTCGATGTCGAACAGGCGCTCGTCGTTATAGAACGGCTGCGGCAGCGAGAACGTGCGCTCCCGGGTCTGGAGCATCTCAGCGGTGGCCTTGCGTGCGGGTTCCAGCGGGTCGCCCAGGCTCAGGGTAGCGGTAACGTCCATCGTGTGTGTCCTCATGGCCATCTGTGCGGCCGCGAAAAGTGGCTGATACGGTTTGCAACGCAAGGCTTCATTTACAGCGGTTCATTTGCCGTGGAGTGTGCGTCCGCCGTGGCCGCGAACCTTATCCATGGGCGACATGGCCCAATCCATTCCCGACGCGCCAGCCCTTGCACCATGGGGCTGGTCGCCATAAGCATGTGAATGTCGCAGATAGGAAAGTGACAGCGACACGGCCCACGCAGAATCCTTCCCCATGAGGCCGGCAGTCGGCCGTGGAGATGAGCATGTCGAACAGCTTCCTGAGCCCGGTAAACACCCAGACATGGGCCAATGGCCGCCATGTGGTCCGTTGCGTCAAGGTCATCCAGGAAACCTGGGACGTGCGCACCTTCTGTTTCATGGCCGACCAGCCGATCCTGTTCTTCTTCAAGCCGGGGCAGTTCGTGACGTTGGAGCTCGAAATCGAAGGCCAGCCGGTGATGCGTTCCTACACCATCTCCAGCTCGCCGTCGGTACCCTACAGCTTCTCCATTACCATCAAGCGCGTGCCCGGCGGCCGGGTGTCCAACTGGCTGCACGACACCCTGCACGAAGGCCAGGAGCTGGCGGTGCACGGCCCGGTGGGGCTGTTCAACGCCATCGACTTCCCGGCACCCAAGGTGCTGTACCTCAGCGGTGGCGTCGGCATTACCCCGGTGATGTCCATGGCGCGCTGGTTCTATGACACCAACGCCAACGTCGACATGGTCTTCGTGCACAGCGCCCGCTCGCCCAAGGACATCATTTACCACCGCGAGCTGGAACACATGGCGTCGCGCATCGACAACTTCAGCCTGCACATCATTTGCGAGAAGCACGGGCTGGGCGAGCCATGGGCGGGCTACCGCGGCTACCTGAACCACAAGCTGCTGGAGCTGATTGCCGCCGACTTCATGGAGCGCGAGATCTACTGCTGCGGCCCTACGCCGTACATGAACGCGGTCAAGCGCCTGCTGGAGGCGGCCGGCTACGACATGTCGCGCTACCACGAGGAGTCGTTCGGCGCCACGCCGCCCGAAGCCCGCGCCGACGCGGTGGAGAATGCCGAACAGGCCGCCGAGGCACCGGAGCCCGATGCCAGCGAACTGCACCAGGTGGAGTTCACCGCCGCCGGCAAGAGCATCCGCGTGGCCCCGGGGGAAACCGTGCACGCGGCCGCAGCCAAGCTCGGCCTGATGATTCCCAAGGCCTGCGGCATGGGCATCTGCGGCACCTGCAAGGTGATGAAGCTGGGCGGGGAGGTGGAGATGGAGCACAACGGCGGCATCACCGACGAAGACGTTGCCGATGGCTACATCCTGTCGTGCTGCAGCGTGCCGAAGGGAGATGTGCGGATCGAGTACTGATCCAAAGCTGTAGCCGCTGCCGCCAGGCTGCGCTGGCCCTGATGAACACTGGAGATCTTCAGTGAGGCAGAGGGCCAGCGCAGCCTGACGGCAGCGGCTACGGTGTTTCTGTTACAGGCTGAAACGCGCCACCATGTTGTTCAGGTCCACCGCCAGGCGCGACAGCTCGGCGCTGGCCGCGGTGGTCTGGGTGGCGCCGGCGGCCGATTGCACCGACAGGTCGCGGATGTTCACCAGGTTGCGGTCCACTTCGCGGGCCACCTGGGCCTGCTCTTCCGCCGCGCTGGCGATCACCAGGTTGCGCTCGTTGATCTGCACGATGGCACCGTTGATGGTGTCCAGGGCCATGCCGGCGCCCTTGGCGATGTTCAGGGTCGACTCGGCGCGCTCGGTGCTGTTGCGCATCGAATTCACCGCCTGCTCGGTGCCGCCCTGGATGCTGCCGATCATGCGTTCGATCTCGGCAGTGGACTGCTGGGTGCGGTGCGCCAGGGCGCGCACTTCGTCGGCCACCACGGCGAAACCACGGCCGGCTTCACCGGCGCGGGCGGCTTCGATGGCGGCGTTGAGGGCCAGCAGGTTGGTCTGGTCGGCCAGGCCACGAATCACGTCCAGCACCTTGCCGATGTCGCGGGACTCGTCCGCCAGGTTGCCGATCAGGTCGGCGGTGCTCTGCACATCGGCGCTCATGCGCTCGATGGCGCCCACGGTTTCCTGCACCAGGTCGCGGCCGTCGCTGGCCGAGCTGGTGGCGTCCTTGGACGCTTCCGAGGTGCTGACGGCGTTGCGCGCCACTTCTTCCACGGCGCTGGTCATCTCGTTGACGGCGGTAGCGGCCTGTTCGATTTCGTGATTCTGCTGGGTCAGGCCACGGGCGCTTTCGTCGGTGACGCTGTTCAGCTCTTCAGCAGCGGAGGCCAGTTGGGTGGCCGAGCCGGAGATGCGCTGCAGGGTGTCGCGCAGCTTGTCCTGCATCTTCTCCATGGCGATCAGCAGGCGGGCGGCTTCGTCGCGGCCTTCCACGTGGATCGGGCGGGTCAGGTTGCCTTCGGCGATCTGCTCGGCGGCGGCCAGGGCCTGGTCGATCGGCCCGACGATGCTGCGGGTCAGCAGCCAGGCGAACAGGAAGGTCAGCACCGCGGCGATGATCAGCAGCGTCACCACCAGGGTGAAGGCCGAGGAGTACTGGGCGGCCGCGGCGTTGTTCATGTCGGCGGTCTGCTGGGTGTTGATGGTCACCAGGTTGTCCAGGGCGGTGTTGACCCGGGCCGAGTTGTCCTGCAGGTCAGCGTTGACCACCTTGCGCAGGGTGTCCAGGTCGTTGGCGCTGTTGGCCGCGCGCATGCGCATTTCCAGCTCGTGGTATTCGTCCAGCGCGTTTTTCAGCTGCCCGTAGGCCGCACGCTCTTCAGGGCCGGCGATCAGCGGTTCGTAGGCGGCCTGGGCCTTGGCGATCAGTTGGTTGCGCGAGTCCAGCAGCTTGAGGGTGTCGGCCTGGGTCTGGGCGTCGCGGTTGGACAGCAGGCGGTAGGCCAGCACCCGCATGCGCAGGGTCATCTGGGTGATCTGGTCGAGGTTGGCGATGCTGGGCAGGGTGTTGCCCTCGATCTCTTCGCCGGCCTTGCGGATGTTACCCATCTGCACGAGGGCGAAGACGCCGAGGATGATCATCAGCGCGCCGATGAAGGCGAAGCCGGACAGCGCGCGGGGCGCGATATTCATGTTGCGTAGGGACATGGCGGGTTCCAGATGAGGGCGCGCGGTCCTTGCGACACAAACAGATTTGCCATGACTATCGGACGCTGGGCGCCAGTCTTTAGGGGCCATTTGTCGCAGGGATGGGCCCGGGCCGGAACCGAATGGGCATATGCCGGTCCATCAGGGTCTGTTTCGGGTTTGGCCCGGAGCTTGGCCAGGGAAGGTCGCAACCGCGTATTTCATGGTCCCAAGCCTTATAAACCCTGGCCTGCGCGGCGACTTTTCTTTATCGTTACCGCCCTTTGAACCTGCCGAGAAATCATCATGCTGGAAACAACTCTGAGCCAACTGGAACAACTGGTCAGCGAACTGGTTGAACAGAACCGCGTCCTCACCGAAAACAACGCTCAAATCACCGCTCAACTGGCCCAGGCCAAGGAAGAGAACGAGTCCCTGCAACTGACCCTGATGGAGCAGGAAGAGAAGCAGACCTCCACTGTCTCGCGTATCCAGGCCCTGGTTCAGCGCGCTAGCGCTGGTGCCGTGAGCGCATGAGTACCGGCCAGGAGTCGATCAAGGTCGTGTCGATCCTGGGCAATGACTACTCGCTCAAGGCGCCGCCGGGTGAAGAGCAGAAACTGCTCGACGCCACTCGCCTGCTCAATGCGTCGTTGGCCGAGACCAAACGCAAGTACCCCTCCCTCATCGGCGACAAGTTGCTGGTGCTGGCGGCGCTGAACCTGTGCTCCAAGCAGCTGGAAATGCAGCAGCAGCACAGCGAGGCGCTCAACCGTTATCAAGAGCAAGTCAACGCCACGGTTGATGTGATCAAGAACACCATCAGCCACGGCTGAAGGTAAGCGCCCCGCCAGCGGCGGCGGGGCCTTTGCACTATTGTGTAACCGTTCGTCTGGGTAATGTATACAATCGGCACGGCTGTTGCAGTCTTGCCGATGTAGACATTCAGAGGGTTACACCCATGCAGTTGTGGCGCCGCAGTATTCAATGGCAATTGATCCTCAGCATGGGCAGCGCCCTGCTGGTCAGCATCCTCATCGTGGTGGGCATCTACACCGCGGTGGTCAACCGCCTGGCCCAGACGTATCTATTGGAAACAGCCTTGCCGGCCAGCATCGAGGCCATGCGCAACGACATCGAGCGCATCCTGGCCAAGCCACTGACCGCGGCCGACGACATCGCCAGCAACACCCTGGTGCAGCAATGGCTGGCGGAGGGCGAAAATAGTGCCCAATTGCCATCATTCACCCAGTACCTCGACGGCGTGCGTGGCCAGCACCAGGCGTTCACCGCGCTGATCGCCAGCGCCAGCAGCAACCACTACTACACCGAGAAGGGCCTGGACCGTACCCTCAGCCGCAACAATCCCCAGGACAGCTGGTTCTACCAGTTTCTCGACAGCGGCAAGCCGCGCACCCTCAATATCGATAATGACACCGCCACCGGCGCACCGACGCTGTTCATCGACCTGCGCGTGCAGCAGGCCGGCAAGACCCTGGGCATCGCCGGCCTGGGCCTGAGCCTGGGCGAGTTGTCCGGGCTGATCCACAACTACAGCTTCGGCGAGCGCGGCAAGGTGTTTCTGGTGCGCAACGACGGCCTGATCCAGGTGCACCCCCAGGCCGACCTCAGCGGCAAGCGCCAACTGGCCGAACAGATCGGCCCCGACGCGGCCAACGCCGTGCTCGGCCACAGCGGCCTGACCACCGGGCGCTTCCAGCGTGACGGCGAAGCCTACCTGGCCCTGGCCTTGCCCCTGCGCGACCTGAACTGGAGCCTGGTGGCCGAGGTGCCCGAGGCGCAGATCTATGCCCAGGCGCGCCAGGCCCTGTGGCTGACCAGCCTGATCGGCCTGGCGGTGGCGCTGGTGTGCCTGCTGTTGGTGGTGCTGCTGGCGCGCGGGCTGGTGCGGCCGATTCGCCAGGTGACCGCCGCGCTGGTGGCCATCGGCAGTGGCGGCGGCGACCTGACCCACCGCCTGGACGATTCGCGAGCCGACGAGCTGGGCGACCTGGCCCGCGGCTTCAACCGCTTCCTGGGCAGCCAGCGTGACCTGATCGCCGAAGTGCTGGCCACCAGCGAACGGCTGCGTGGCAGCGTCGGCCAAGTGGCGAAAGTGGTGGACAACACCGCCGATCGTGCCGGCCGCCAGCAGGAAATGACCGACATGGTAGCCACCGCCGTGCACGAGATGGGCCTCACCGTGCAGGAGATCGCCCGCAACGCCGGCAGCGCCGCCGAGGCCTCGCAGACTGCCCGCGATGAAGCTTTGCAGGCACGGGATATCGTCGGCCGCTCCATCGCCCATATCGAAGGCATGTCGGTGGAAATCGGCAGCGCCGCCGGCGCGGTCAGCGAACTGGCCGAGCAGGTGGGCTCCATCGATCAAGTGCTGGCGGTCATCCGCGGTATCTCCGAACAGACCAACCTGCTGGCGCTGAACGCAGCCATCGAAGCCGCGCGGGCAGGGGAGATGGGCCGTGGTTTCGCCGTGGTGGCGGACGAGGTGCGCACCTTGGCGCAGCGCACCCAGGCCTCCACCGACGAAATCCAGAAGATGATCGGTCGCCTGAAACAGGGTGCCGAGCACGCGGTGGCGTCCATGCACAGCGGCCAGGCGGCCACGGGGACCGGCGTGGCGTCGAGTCAGCGCACCGGCGAGTCGCTGACCGCCATCACCGGGCAGGTGGAGCGCATCAGCGACATGAACCACCAGGTGGCCACCGCCACCGAGGAGCAGACGGCGGTGACCGAGGAGATTAACCGCAACGTCCAGGGCATCTCCGACCTGGCACGGGCCACGGCCGGCGAGGTGCGCAGCGGCCGCGAAGAGTGCCAGGCCCTGAGCCGCCTGGCCGACGACCTGGCGCGGCAGATGGGCGGGTTCAAGCTGTGAGGATCAGCTCATCACCTGGCGAATATCCGCTGCCAGCTGCCGCACCCGCGCCTCTTCGGTGTCCCACGAACACATGAACCGCGCGCCGCCGCTGCCGATGAAGGTGTAGAAGCGCCAGCCCTTGCCACGCAAGGCCTCAAGGGCTGGCTCGGACATTTGCAGGAACACCCCGTTGGCTTCCACCGGGAACATCAGTTCCACCCCGGGAATGTCCGCCACCAGCTGGCTCAGCAGCTGCGCGCAATGGTTGGCGTGGCGGGCGTGCTTGAGCCAGGCGTCGTTTTCCAGCAGGCCGACCCAGGGCGCCGACAGGAAGCGCATCTTCGACGCCAGCTGGCCGGCCTGTTTGCAGCGGTAATCGAAATCCACCGCCAGCTCATGCTTGAAGAACAGGATGGCCTCGCCCACGGCCATGCCGTTCTTGGTGCCGCCGAAGCACAGCACGTCCACGCCCGACTTCCAGGTCAGTTCGGCCGGTGAACAACCCAGGGTGGCGCAGGCGTTGGCGAAGCGGGCGCCGTCCATATGCAGGTTCAAGCCCAGTTCCTTGCAGGTGGCGCTGATGGCTTTCAGCTCGTCGGGGCGGTACACGCTGCCCACTTCGGTGGCCTGGGTGAGGGTGACCACCCGTGGCTTGGGGTAGTGAATGTCCTGGCGCTTGAGCGCCACTTCGCGGATGGCGTCGGGGGTCAGCTTGCCGTTCTCGCTGCGGGCGGTCAAAAGCTTGGAGCCGTTGGAGAAAAACTCCGGCGCGCCGCATTCGTCGGTCTCGACGTGGGCGGTCTCCGAGCAGATGACGCTGTGGTAGCTCTGGCACAGCGACGACAGCGCCAGGGAGTTGGCGGCGGTGCCGTTGAAGGCGAAGAACACCTCGCAGTCGGTCTCGAACAGGCGGCGGAAGTGGTCGGCGGCGCGGGCGGTCCACTGGTCGTCGCCGTAGGCACGCTCGTGGCCGTGGTTGGCCTGTTCCATGGCCGCCCAGGCTTCGGGGCAGATGCCCGAATAGTTGTCACTGGCAAACTGCTGGCTTTGCTCGTTCATGGCCGGTTCCTTGTGATCGTCTAGCCGGTCACTGTAAACCACCGTCCACGCGGCGCCTATGGGGCACTTGTTACAACGCGCCAACCACCGTAGCCGCTGCCGCCAGGCTGCGCTGGCCCTGCGCCCCGCTGGAGATTTTCAGGGTTCACACCGTCCAGCGCAGCCTTCGGCAGCGGCTACATGGGCTGTATGTCGTTAACGCACCTTTGTGTGGCGCGCGCAGGCATCTGGCCTATAGGCGCCAGCCCTACCATCGCACTCAAAGGGGGCTGCCAGAAGGCCGTTCCCGACCAATACGACAGGCGCCGCGCCGCCGCTGGGAGATCGCGATGTTCAGCAAGCAAGACCAGATCCAGGGTTATGACGATGCACTGCTGGCGGCAATGAATGCCGAGGAACAGCGTCAGGAAGATCACATCGAGCTGATCGCCTCGGAAAACTACACCAGCAAGCGCGTGATGCAGGCCCAGGGCAGCGGTTTGACCAACAAGTACGCCGAGGGCTACCCGGGCAAGCGCTACTACGGCGGCTGCGAGCACGTGGACAAGGTCGAGCAGCTGGCCATCGACCGCGCCAAGCAGCTGTTCGGCGCCGACTACGCCAACGTCCAGCCGCACTCGGGCAGCCAGGCCAACGCCGCGGTGTACCTGGCGCTGCTGTCGGCCGGCGACACCGTGCTGGGCATGAGCCTGGCCCACGGCGGCCACCTGACCCATGGCGCCAAGGTCAGCTTCAGCGGCAAGCTGTACAACGCCGTGCAGTACGGCATCGACACCGACACCGGCCTGATCGACTACGACGAAGTGGAACGCCTGGCCGTCGAACACCAGCCGAAAATGATCATCGCCGGCTTCTCGGCCTACTCCAAGACCCTGGACTTCCCACGCTTCCGTGAGATTGCCGACAAGGTCGGTGCCTATCTGTTCGTCGACATGGCCCACGTGGCTGGCCTGGTCGCCGCCGGCCTGTACCCCAACCCGATTCCGTTCGCCGACGTGGTCACCACCACCACCCACAAGACCCTGCGCGGCCCGCGTGGCGGCCTGATCCTGGCGCGTGCCAACGAAGCCCTGGAGAAGAAGCTCAACGCCGCGGTATTCCCCGGCGGCCAGGGCGGCCCGCTGATGCACGTCATCGCCGCCAAGGCGGTGTGCTTCAAGGAAGCCCTGGAGCCTGGCTTCAAGGCTTACCAGCAACAAGTGATCGACAACGCCCAGGCCATGGCCGGCGTGTTCGTGGACCGCGGCTACGACGTGGTCTCCGGCGGCACCGACAACCACCTGTTCCTGGTCAGCCTGATTCGCCAGGGCCTGACCGGCAAGGACGCCGACGCCGCCCTGGGCCGCGCGCACATCACCGTCAACAAGAACGCCGTGCCCAACGACCCACAGTCGCCGTTCGTGACCTCGGGCCTGCGCATCGGCACCCCGGCCGTCACCAGCCGTGGCTTCAAGGTGGCCCAGTGCACCGCGCTGGCCGGCTGGATCTGCGACATCCTCGACAACCTGGGCGACGCCGACGTGGAAGCCGATGTGGCCAAGAACGTCGCCGCCCTGTGCGCTGACTTCCCGGTTTACCGCTGAGCTGGAGTAGAACCCTATGCAACGTTATTCGGGCTTCGGCCTTCTCAAACACTCCCTCAGCCACCACGAGAACTGGCAGCGCATGTGGCGCACGCCCACCCCTAAAAAGGTCTACGACGTGGTTATCGTCGGCGGCGGCGGGCACGGCCTGGCCACGGCCTACTACCTGGCCAAGGAACACGGCATCACCAACGTCGCGGTGGTGGAGAAGGGCTGGCTGGGCGGCGGCAACACCGCCCGCAACACCACCATCGTGCGCTCCAACTACCTGTGGGACGAATCGGCCCACCTGTACGAACACGCCATGAAACTGTGGGAAGGCCTGTCCCAGGACCTCAACTACAACGTCATGTTCAGCCAGCGCGGCGTCTACAACCTGTGCCACACCTTGCAGGACATGCGTGACTCCGAGCGCCGCGTCAGCGCCAACCGCCTCAACGGCGTGGACGGCGAACTGCTGAACGGCAAGCAGGTGGCCGACGAGATTCCGTACCTGGACTGCTCGAAGAACACCCGCTACCCGATCATCGGCGCCACCGTGCAACGCCGCGGCGGCGTGGCCCGTCACGACGCCGTGGCCTGGGGCTTCGCCCGGGCCGCCGACGCCTTGGGCGTGGACCTGATCCAGCAGACCGAAGTGATCGGCTTCCGCAAGGAAAACGGCGTGTGCATTGGCGTCGAGACCAACAAGGGCTTCATCGGCGCCAAGCGCGTCGGCGTGGTGACCGCCGGTAACTCCGGGCACATGGCCAAGCTGGCCGGGTTCCGCCTGCCAGTGGAATCCCACCCGTTGCAGGCGCTGGTGTCGGAACCGATCAAACCCATCATCGACAGCGTGATCATGTCCAACGCCGTGCACGGCTACATCAGCCAGTCCGACAAGGGCGACCTGGTGATCGGCGCCGGCATCGACGGCTGGGTCGGCTACGGCCAGCGCGGCTCGTACCCGGTGATCGAGCACACCATCCAGGCCATCGTCGAGATGTTCCCGGTGCTCTCGCGCGTACGCATGAACCGCCAGTGGGGCGGCATCGTCGACACCACCCCGGACGCCTGCCCGATCATCTCCAAGACTCCGGTGCCGAACATGTTCTTCAACTGCGGTTGGGGCACCGGCGGCTTCAAGGCCACCCCCGGCTCGGGCAACGTCTTTGCCGCCAGCCTGGCCAAGGGCGAGATGCACCCGCTGGCCAAGCCATTTTCCATCGAGCGTTTCCACAACGGCGCGCTGATCGACGAACACGGCGCTGCCGCGGTCGCCCACTAATTACAGGAGAAGTCCTTCATGTTGCATATCTTCTGTCCTCATTGCGGCGAACTGCGCTCCGAAGAAGAGTTCCACAGCTCCGGCCAGGCCCACATCCCGCGCCCGCTGGACCCCGGCGCCTGCACCGACGAACAGTGGGGGGACTACATGTTCTTCCGCGACAACCCCCGTGGCCTGCACCACGAACTGTGGATTCACGCGGCCGGCTGCCGCCAGTACTTCAACGCCACCCGCGACACGGTGACGTACGAGATTCTCGAAACCTATCCGATCGGTACCAAGCCCCAGTTCACGGCCGCGGGAGATAAAGCATGAGCCAGGTCAATCGCCTGTCCAGCGGCGGTCGCATCGATCGCAGCAAGAAAATCACCTTCACCTTCAACGGCCAGAGCTACACCGGCTATGAAGGCGACACCCTGGCCGCTGCCTTGCTGGCCAACGGCGTCGACATTGTCGGCCGCAGCTTCAAGTACTCGCGCCCTCGCGGCATCATCGCCGCCGGTACCGAAGAGCCGAACGCCATCCTGCAGATCGGCGCCACCGAAGCCACCCAGATCCCCAACGTGCGTGCCACCCAGCAGGCGCTGTACCAGGGCCTGGTGGCCACCAGCACCAACGGCTGGCCGAACGTCAACAACGACATGATGGGCATCCTCGGCAAGGTCGGCGGCAAGCTGATGCCGCCGGGCTTCTACTACAAGACCTTCATGTACCCGCAGTCCTTCTGGATGACCTACGAGAAGTACATCCGCAAGGCCGCCGGCCTGGGCCGCTCGCCGACCGAGAACGACCCGGACACCTACGACAACTTCAACCAGCACGGCGACGTGCTGATCGTCGGCGCCGGCCCTGCTGGCCTGGCCGCTGCCCTGGCAGCCGCGCGCAGCGGTGCCCGCGTTATCCTCGCCGATGAACAGGAAGAGTTCGGCGGCAGCCTGCTCGACACCCGCGAAAGCCTCGACGGCAAGCCCGCCGCCGAGTGGGTGGTGCAGGTGGTCAATGAGCTCAAGGGCCTGGCCAACGTCACCCTGCTGCCGCGTGCCACCGTCAACGGCTACCACGACCACAACTTCCTGACCATTCACGAACGCCTCACCGACCACCTGGGCGACCGCGCGCCGATCGGCCAGGTGCGCCAGCGCATCCACCGTGTGCGCGCCAAGCGCGTGGTGCTGGCCGCCGGCGCCCACGAGCGTCCGCTGGTGTACGGCAACAACGACGTGCCGGGCAACATGCTGGCCGGCGCCATCTCGACCTACGTGCGCCGCTACGGCGTGGCACCGGGCAAGAAGCTGGTGCTGTCCACCAACAACGACTACGCCTACCGCGTGGCCCTGGACTGGTTCGACGCCGGCCTGCAAGTGGTGGCCGTGGCTGATGCCCGCCACAACCCGCGTGGCGCCCTGGTGGAAGAAGCGCGTGCCAAGGGCATTCGCATCCTCACCTCCAGCGCCGTGATCGAGTCGCGCGGCAGCAAGCACGTGACCGCTGCCCGCGTCGCCGCCATCGACGTCAAGGGCCACAAAGTCACCAGCCCCGGCGAATGGCTGGAGTGCGACCTGATCGGCAGCTCCGGCGGCTACAGCCCGGTGGTGCACCTGGCCTCGCACCTGGGCGGCAAGCCGGTGTGGCGTGAAGATATCCTCGCCTTCGTGCCCGGCGATGCTCCGCAGAAACGCGTGTGCGTGGGCGGCATCAATGGCGTGTTCAACCTGGCCGACGCGCTGTCGGACGGTTTCGAAGGCGGCGCACGCGCTGCTGCCGAGGCCGGCTTCAAGATTGTCGAAGGCACCGTGCCGAAGGCCTTGAACCGTCAGGAAGAACCGACCGTGGCGCTGTTCCAGGTGCCCCACGACAAGCCGACTGCCCGGGCGCCGAAGCAATTCGTCGACCAGCAGAACGACGTCACCGCCGCCGCCATCGAACTGGCGACCCGCGAAGGCTTCGAGTCGGTGGAACACGTGAAGCGCTACACCGCGCTGGGCTTCGGCACCGACCAGGGCAAGCTGGGCAACATCAACGGCCTGGCCATTGCGGCCCGCAGCCGTGGCATCTCGATCACCGAGATGGGCACCACCATGTTCCGCCCCAACTACACGCCGATCACCTTCGGTGCCATTGCCGGGCGTCACTGCGGCCACCTGTTCGAACCGGTGCGCTTCACTGCCCTGCATGCCTGGCACGTGAAGAATGGCGCGGAATTCGAAGACGTCGGCCAGTGGAAGCGCCCGTGGTACTTCCCGCAACGCGGCGAAAACATGCACTCCGCCGTAGCCCGCGAATGCAAGGCCGTGCGTGACAGTGTGGGCCTGCTGGATGCCTCCACCCTGGGCAAGATCGACATCCAGGGCCCGGACGCCCGCGAGTTCCTCAACCGTATCTACACCAACGCCTGGACCAAGCTGGACGTGGGCAAGGCCCGCTACGGTCTGATGTGCAAGGAAGACGGCATGGTGTTCGACGACGGCGTTACCGCCTGCCTCGCCGACAACCATTTCCTGATGACCACCACCACCGGCGGCGCCGCCCGCGTGCTGCAGTGGCTGGAGATCTACCAGCAGACCGAATGGCCGGACCTGAAGGTGTACTTCACCTCGGTCACCGACCATTGGGCCACCCTGACCCTGTCGGGCCCCAACAGCCGCAAGCTGCTGAGCCACGTCACCGACATCGACCTGGACAAGGACGCCTTCCCGTTCATGACCTGGAAGGAAGGCAAGGTCGGCGGTGTGCCGGCGCGGGTGTTCCGTATCTCGTTCACCGGTGAGCTGTCGTACGAAGTCAACATCCAGGCCGACTACGCCATGGGTGTGCTGGAACAGATCGTCGAGGCCGGCAAGCAGTACAACCTGACCCCGTACGGCACCGAGACCATGCACGTGCTGCGCGCCGAGAAGGGCTTCATCATCGTTGGCCAGGACACCGACGGCTCCATGACCCCGGACGACCTGAACATGGGCTGGTGCGTAGGCCGCACCAAGCCGTTCTCGTGGATCGGCTGGCGTGGCATGAACCGCGAAGACTGCGTGCGCGACCAGCGCAAGCAGCTGGTGGGCCTGCGCCCCGTGGACCCGAACAAGGTGCTGCCCGAAGGCGCCCAGCTGGTGTTCGACACCAAGCAGGCCATCCCCATGAGCATGGTCGGTCACGTGACCTCCAGCTACATGAGCTCCACCATGGGCCATTCGTTTGCCCTGGCGGTGGTCAAGGGTGGCCTCAAGCGCATGGGCGAGAAGGTCTACGCCCCGCTGGTGGACGGCAGCTTCGTGGAAGCCGAGATCTGCAGCTCGGTGTTCTTTGACCCTAAAGGCGAACAACAGAACGTTTGATCAAGGCTGCGGCCGCCGGCGGCGGCCGCAGATTGCCACTGATTTTTGACAGGTGTCCCCATGACCACAGTCAACGTATACGAACAACGCCCTGCCTCGGGTGCCAAGGTCGAGTCGCCGCTGCATCACGCCGGCCTCGACAAGCTGGTGGGCAAGGGCCGCAAGAACGCCGGCGTGAAGCTGCGCGACAAGAAACTGCTGGGCCACCTGACCCTGCGTGGCAACGGCCACGACCAGGCCTTCGCCGGTGGCGTGTTCAAGGCCTTGGGCCTGGAACTGCCGGGCGCCCTGGCCATGGTTGCCAGCGGCGATACTTCGCTGCAATGGCTGGGCCCGGATGAATGGCTGCTGGTGGTGCCGGCTGGCGAAGAAGTGGCCACCGAGCACCGCCTGCGTGAAGCGCTGGATGGCCAGCACATCGCCGTGGTCAACGTCAGCGGCGGCCAGAGCCTGCTGGAGCTGAGCGGCCCCAAGGTGCGTGAAGTGCTGATGAAGTCCACCAGCTACGACGTGCACCCCGACAACTTCCCGGTGGGTAAGGCCGTGGGCACGGTGTTCGCCAAATCGCAACTGGTGATCCGTCGCCCCAGCGAAGACGTCTGGGAGCTGGTGGTGCGCCGCAGCTTCTCGGACTACTGGTGGCTGTGGCTGCAGGATGCGTCGGCCGAGTATGGCCTTGAGATTGTTGGCTGAGCCCTGACGCGGCCTGTGGCCGCTGCTACACCCCGTAGCAGCGGCCGCAGGCCGCGTCCGCAGTCCCCCCGATTTGGAGCCCTACCATGAGCCGCGCCCCCGATACCTGGATTCTCACCGCCGACTGCCCCAGCGTGCTCGGCACGGTGGACGCGGTGACCCGCTACCTGTTCGAACAGGGCTGCTACGTCACCGAACACCATTCGTTCGACGATCGCCTGTCGGCACGCTTCTTCATCCGCGTCGAATTCCGCCAGCCCGACGGCTTCGACGAGCAGGGCTTCCGCGCCGGCCTGGCCGAGCGCGGTGCCTCCTTCGGCATGGTCTTCGAACTGACCCCGCCGCAGTACCGGCCCAAAGTGGTGATCATGGTCTCCAAGGCCGACCACTGCCTGAACGACCTGCTGTACCGCCAGCGCATTGGCCAGCTGCCCATGGACGTGGTGGCGGTGGTGTCCAACCATCCGGATCTGGAACCTTTGGCGCGCTGGCACGAAATTCCCTACTACCATTTCCCCCTGGACCCGAACGACAAGCCCGCGCAGGAGCGAAAGGTGCTCAAGGTCATCGAACAGAAGGGTGCGGAACTGGTGATTCTAGCCCGCTACATGCAGGTGCTGTCGCCCGAACTGTGCCGCCGCCTGGATGGCTGGGCCATCAACATCCACCATTCGCTGCTGCCCGGTTTCAAGGGCGCCAAGCCGTACCACCAGGCCTACAACAAGGGCGTGAAGCTGGTCGGCGCCACGGCGCACTACATCAACAATGACCTCGACGAAGGGCCGATCATCGCCCAGGGCGTCGAAGTCGTGGACCACAGCCACTATGCCGAGGACCTGATTGCCAAGGGCCGCGACATCGAGTGCCTGACCCTGGCACGGGCAGTGGGCTATCACATCGAGCGGCGGGTGTTCCTCAACGCCAACCGCACAGTCGTCTTGTAAGGAGTAATACCGGCGCACATCACGTGGGAGCGGGCTCTGCCCGCGAAAAGGACACCGCGGTGCCTGCTTCGCGGGCAGAGCCCGCTCCCACGCGGTTTGCGCAATCTCGATAAATACAACAATGAGGTGAAAGCATGTCTGGTAATCGCGGTGTGGTGTATCTCGGTGGCGGCAAGGTCGAGGTGCAAACAATTCCCTTCCCGAAAATGCAGGATCCACGCGGCAAACGCATTGAACATGGCGTTATCCTGCGGGTTGTCTCCACTAATATCTGCGGCTCCGACCAGCACATGGTGCGCGGCCGCACCACTGCCCAGGTTGGCCTGGTACTGGGCCACGAAATCACCGGCGAAGTACTGGAAGTGGGCAAGGACGTCGAGAACCTCAAGGTCGGCGACCTGGTCTCGGTGCCGTTCAACGTGGCCTGCGGCCGCTGCCGCTCGTGCAAGGAACAACACACCGGCGTGTGCCTGACCGTGAACCCGGCCCGCGCCGGTGGCGCCTACGGCTACGTCGACATGGGCGACTGGGTGGGCGGCCAGGCCGAGTACGTGCTGGTGCCCTACGCCGACTTCAACCTGCTGAAATTGGGCGACCGCGACCGGGCCATGGAGAAGATCCGTGACCTGACCTGCCTGTCCGACATCCTGCCGACCGGCTACCACGGCGCCGTCACTGCCGGCGTTGGCCCGGGCAGTACCGTGTACGTCGCGGGCGCTGGCCCGGTTGGCCTGGCCGCCGCTGCCTCGGCTCGCCTGCTGGGCGCGGCGGTGGTCATCGTCGGCGACGTCAACCCGGTGCGCCTGGCCCACGCCAAGGCCCAGGGTTTCGAGATTGCCGACCTGTCCAAGGACACCCCGCTGCACGAACAGATCGCCGACCTGCTGGGCGAGCCGGAAGTGGATTGCGCGGTGGACGCGGTGGGCTTCGAGGCGCGTGGCCACGGCCATGCCGGCGCCCAGCATGAGGCGCCTGCTACCGTGCTCAACTCGCTGATGGGCGTAGTGCGCGTGGCCGGCAAGATCGGCATCCCCGGCCTGTACGTCACCGAAGACCCGGGCGCCGTGGACGCTGCGGCGAAGATGGGCAGCCTGAGCATTCGCTTCGGCCTGGGCTGGGCCAAGTCCCACAGCTTCCACACCGGCCAGACCCCGGTGATGAAGTACAACCGCCAGCTGATGCAGGCGATCATGTGGGACCGCATCAACATTGCCGAAGTGGTGGGCGTGCAGGTCATCACCCTGGACCAGGCGCCCGAAGGCTACGGCGAGTTCGATGCCGGCGTGCCGAAGAAATTCGTCATCGACCCGCACAAACTCTTCAGCGCTGCCTGACTGCACTTGATATAAACCTGTGGGAGCTGGCTTGCCAGCGAGCTTTTAAAAAGCTCGCTGGCAAGCCAGCTCCCACAGACGTTTAAAGGGTAACCACCTGACCGTGGTAGAGCACCGGGCCAGTCGGCTGCCCGGTCGGCGAACCACCCTCCGGTTCCAGGCTGATCGCCAGCGCGATCGGCTCGCCCAGCAGCTTGCGCTGGCTTTCATCGAGCATGATCCGGCCCTTGCCACCCACCGGCATCAACCCCAGCGACACCGGCTTGCCGTTGGCGGGAATGGCCCACAGTTCCATGCTGCGGTTCGCCGGCGCGCCGGGCAGTTCTACCGGCTCCACCTGCAGGTATTGCGCGTAGGCCTGGATTTTCACTGCTGGCCGGTTCTCGACGCTCACCAGCGTCGCGCTGTAGTGGGCTTCATCGCCGGTGTAGAGCATGCCGATGCCGATGGCCAGCACCACGGCAGCCGCCAGGGCCACCGCCCGCAACCAACCGCGCACCCGCAACGGCGGCGGCACATGCAGCTGCTGCGGCTCGATGCGCGCCACGATGCGCTCCCACACCCGCGCCGGCACCGGTTCCTCGGCCACCGGGGCGGTCAAGGTCACCAGGGTTTCCTGCCAGCCGGCCAATTCCGCCTGCAAGTCGCGGTCATCCGCCAGCAGGCGTTCGAAGCGCCGCCGCGCGGCAGGCGCCATCAGGCCGATCGCGTAGTCGGCCGCCAGCGCGCGGCGCAGGGCAGGGTGCTGGTAGTTCATGCTTCAAGGCACCTGCGCAGGCGTTCCATGCCGCGCCGTATCCAGGACTTCACCGAGCCCAGGGGCGCCGACAGCTGCAGCGCCAGGTCGGCGTTGGACAGGCCATGGAAATATGCGGTGAGGATGGACTGCCGCTGCATGCCCTCCAGGTCTTCCAGGCAACGGTTCAGCGCCGCGGCTTCACGGGCCTGGTTCAATTGTTCGTGGGCAGAGGGCGCGTCATCGCTCAGCGCCTCCAGCTGTTGTTCGTCCAGGGGCACTTCATGGCGCCGGCGCAGCAGGTCGATGGCCAGGTGGCGGGTGATGTTCACCATCCAGGTCATGGGCGCCGCCAGCCGGGCGTCGTAGCGCGAAGCGTTGTTCCAGATACGCACGAAGCTCTCCTGCACCACTTCCTCGGCCAGTTCGCGGCGGCCCACGCAGCGCAGCGCCACGCCGTGGAGGCGGGCGCTGCTGGTGCGGTACAGGGTCTCGAAGGCGCGGCGGTTGCCCTTGGCGCAATCGGCCAGCAGCTGGCTGAGCAGTTCAGTGTCGATGATGCGGTCTCCGCTGGGTGGCCGTCTGAGCCTAGCCCACCTTGCGCCGCGTTGCCTGATATACGCAGGGGAAGCGTGACCGGATGCGATTTGTACGAAATTATTTCGCCTTTGGAACACAATCGGTCGAATCGAGTCAAAACCAGGCTTTCGCGGCCGCCCAGGCGCGCCGCGACCATTGTTTCGAGGGGAATCAAATGAACACCATGCGCGCCATCACCTTCGCCACCCTGACCGCCCTGGCGGCCAGCCCGGCCTTCGCCTTCAACCTCAACGATGCGGTGAACGCGGCGTCCAGCATCCAGAACGGCAAGCAGGGCAGCAGCGCGCCCCAGGCCGCCGGGCTGCTGAACAACGTCGGCACCCAGCTCAACGTTACCCCCGAGCAGGCCGTGGGCGGCACCGGCGCCATGCTGGGCCTGGCCAAGAACAAGCTCAGCAGCTCCGACTATTCGGAACTGGCCAAGCAGGTGCCGGGCATCGACAAGCTGGCTGGCGCCAACGCGGTGAGCGGCCTGGGCGGCCTGCTGGGGCAGTCGGGCACTGACAAGGGCGCGTTGGACAGCGCCCTGGGCAACGTGAAGAACACCAGCGACCTGAACAACGCGTTCGGCAAGCTGGGCATGGACAGCAGCATGGTCGGCCAGTTTGCCCCGGTGATCCTGCAGTACCTGGGCCAACAGGGCGTGGGCGGCACGCTGCTCAAGAGCCTGGGCGGCATCTGGGGCGTGGGCGGTTAACTCAGTTCCAGGCGCAACGCGTCGATGCGCGCGTCCTTGTCCGCCCACAAGCGGTTTACCCAGTCCTGCACAGTCTGGCGGAAGGCCGGGTCGTTCTCGTAGTCGCCGGCCAGCAGCGCCGGGTCGATCTGGCGGGCACGGATGTCGACGATCACCTGCTTCACATCCCCGCACAGCAGGTTCCAGAAGCCTGGAATGCTGCCTTGCGGGTACACCACGGTGACGTCCAGCATGCGTTCGAGCTGGGTGCCCATGGCGGCCAGCACGAAGGCCACGCCGCCGGCCTTGGGCTTGAGCAGGTTGCGGTAGGGCGAGGCCTGCTGGCTGCGCTTGGCTTCAGTGAAGCGGGTGCCTTCCAGGTAGTTGACCACGGTCACCGGCTGGCGCTTGAACAGCTCGCAGGCGGCCTTGGTGATTTCCAGGTCCTTGCCCTTGAGGTGCGGGTGCTTGTCCAGGAACGCCTTGGTGTAGCGCTTCATGAAGGGATAGTCCAGCGCCCACCAGGCCAGGCCCAGGAACGGCACCCAGATCAGCTCTTTCTTGAGGAAGAACTTGAAGAACGGCGTGCGCCGGTTCAGCGCCTGGATCAGCGCGGGAATGTCGACCCACGACTGGTGGTTGCTGACCACCAGGTACGAGGTGTCGCCGCGCAGGGCTTCGGCGCCGCGAATGTCCCAGCGGGTGCCGATGCACAGGCGGAAGATCAGCTTGATGATTTCGGCCCAGGTCTCGGCGAACCACATCACCGCCTTGGAGGCCAGGTCACGGGAACGGCCGGGGGCGATCAGCTTGAGCAGGGCGCAGAGCATGAGGGGGCCGATCAGCACGAGGGTATTGAGCAGACACAGCAGCGTGGTGAAACTGCCGACGAGCAGGCGACGCATAAAACGACTCTTGGAGTAATTGTGGCCGGCAATGATAAAGACGCCGGGGCATAACACCAAATCAACCTTGCCGAATGGTAATGGACATTTGTTTCACGATTTTTTGGGTATGCTGCGCGCAGCCCATCCGCCCTTGAGGAACCCGCCGGTGAAATCCGTAATCGCATTGCTGTCGCTGTTGGCCCTGCCGGTCATGGCCGCCGAGCCGACCCTGTACGGGCGCTATGAAAACATCAAGCTGCCGGAGATTGGCGGCGCCACGTTCAAGGCCAAGATGGACACCGGCGCGCTGACTGCATCGCTGTCGGCCCGTGATATCCAGCTGTTCCAGCGCGACGGCGAGGACTGGGTGCGCTTCCGCCTGGCCACCCGCGACGCCGACGGCAAGGTGTACGAACACAAGGTGGCGCGCATCAGCCGCATCAAGAGCCGTGCCGACGAGGAAGAGGACGGCGAGGCCACCGAAGTGGCCAAGCGCCCGGTCGTGGACCTGGAAATGTGCCTGGGCGACACCAAGCGCACCATCGAGGTCAACCTGGTTGACCGCAGCAGCTTCAACTACCCGCTGCTGATTGGCGCCAAGGCCCTGCGCGAGTTCGGCGCGGCGGTGAACCCGGCCCGCCGTTACACCGCGGGTGAGCCTGGTTGCTGACCGCGTCAGGGCTCACGCCGGTGGCCGGGTCAACTGCATCGACGCGCGCTGGCTGACCTGGGCATACCAGGCCGCCAGCGCCGGAAACTCGGCACGCCATTCCAGCTGCGGCTGGCGGAAGTCCAGGTAGCCCAGCGCGCACGCCGCGCCGATACCGGCGACATCGAAGCCTTCTGCCAGCTCGCCCGCCACCGCCTCGAAATACGCCAGGCTGCGGTGGATCTTCTCGGCCTGGTTGCCCAGCCACACATCCCAGTGCTTGGCCTCGGGGCGCAGGGCGGTCTCGTAACGGATCAGCACTGCCGCATCCATCAGCGCATCGGCCAGCGAGGCCAGGGTCAGGCGCCGCCAGCGCGCCGGGCCGTCGCGCGGTATCAACGGCGTGCCGCTGTGCTGGTGGTCGAGGTAATCGAGGATCACCCGGCTGTCATGCACCACGCTGCCGTCGGCCAGGCGCAGGGCGGGGATCTTGCCCGCCGGGTTTTCCTGGTTCAGCTCGGCCACCGGGTTAACCGGGGTAAGCAGGCAGGCCTGGATCTGCACCTGGGCGAACTGGCCGGTCTCGTGGAGCATCACCGCGACCTTGCGGCCGAACGGCGATGCGGGGTTGGAATACAGGGTGATAGGCGGGGTGGACATCGGAAACCCTCTTCTTGTCGAGCCGCCATCTTACCCACGTTACCGGCGCAAGGCATGCACGCCGATCACCGCCGGCAGGCCCAGGCCGATCCACGACAGCACGTCCCAGGCGCCGTCCCCCAGCAACGCCGCGAACAGCCCGGCGCCGCCCAGCACGGCGATCAGCAGCGGCATGCCCCAGGTCGCCCAGAACCGCGACGGCCGGCGGCTCATGCTTTCACCTTGCGGCGTACCCACCACAGGTAAAGGCCGCTGCCCAGCACCACGATGGTCAGCACGTCCAGCACTGCCCAGAGGATCTGCATCGGCCGGCCGCCATAGTCGCCGTAATGCAGCGGCTGCGACAGGCCCAGGGCGTTCATGTACCAGGGCCGCTCGCCCACGGCAGTGACGGCCAGGGTGCTGGCGTCGATCAACACCGGGGTGAGCAGGTGCGAGGTCAGGTGCGTGGCGCCCTTCATGAACACTGCGTAGTGGTGCGCGCTGGAGAACAGCGTGCCGGGGAAGGCGATGAAATCGGCTTGCATGCCCGGCGCCGCGGCTTCGGCAATGGCCAGCAGGCGCGAGGCGGGGGCCAGTTGGGTCAGCGGCGGGGCGTCGTGATAGGGCGCGACCATGGCACTCAGCGTGTCGCTGCGCCAGGCGGCGATCAGCAGGTCGGCGCAGGCGTTGACCACGCCGGTCACGCCTACCACCAGCGCCCAGGTCAGGGTGACGATGCCGATCAGGTTGTGCAGGTCCAGCCAGCGCACCCGGCGCGAGCGTTCGCGGCGCACGCTGGCAAACTTCAGGCGGCCCATGAACGGCGCATACAGCACTACCCCGGAGACTATCGCCAGCACGAACAGCAGGCCCATGAACGCCAGCAGCAGCTTGCCCGGCAGCCCGGCGTACATGTCCACGTGCAGGCGCAGCATGACCATCATGAAGCCGCCATTGGCCGCTGGGGTTTCCACCACCTCGCCGGTGCGGGTGTCGAGGCTGAAGGTGTGCGACGAATTGGGCTCGGTGCCGGGCGTGGCCGCGGTGATGGCGAACATGCCTTCGGGATGGTCTTCGTCCCAGCCGAAGTACTGCACCACCTCGCCAGGGCGGTGGGCCAGAGCCGCCTCGACCAGTTGTTGCAGGTCGAGCTTGGGCGTGTCCGCCGGCAGCTCGCGGTAATGCGGGGCGTCGCCGAGCAGGGCTTCCATCTCGTGATGGAACACCAGCGGCAGGCCGGTGATGGCCAGCAGCAACAGAAACAGCGTGCAGATGAGGCTGGACCAGGTGTGCACGAAGGACCAGCGACGAATTGTTTTACTTTTCATTTCACAGGCGTCCGAAAAGACAAAGCCGCCCCGGGGGGCGGCTTGTGTGGTGCGTCAGGCCATTACCACTTGTAGGTGGCGCTGGCGACCACGCTGCGCTGGTCGCCGTAGTAGCAATAGTAACTGTCGCAGGTGCTGATGTAGTCCTTGTTGAACACGTTCTTGGCGGTCAGGCCCAGGGACGCGCCCTTCAGCGAGCCCGACAGCACGCCCAGGTCGTAGTGGGCAGAAGCGTCGAACACGGTGTAGGCGTCGGCCTTGCCCAGCCAGGTGTTGGCCTGGTCGCCGTAGGTGTTGCCGGTGTAGCGCGCGCCGCCGCCGATGCCAAAGCCTTCGAGCAGGCCCTGGTGCCAGGTGTAGTCGGCCCACAGGGAGGCTTGCTGGTTGGGCATCAGGGGCAGGCGGTTGCCCTTGTTGGCGCCGTCCTGCACCTCGGATTTCGCCAGGGTGTAGGAAGCAATCAGCTTGAGGTTGTCGGTCAGGTCGCTGGTGGCTTCGAGCTCCAGGCCCTTGACCTTGACTTCACCGGTCTGCCCCGTCACCGACACGCCGCCCACGTTGCTGGTGACGGTGACATTTTTTTGCGTCAGGTCATACACGGCAGCGGTCAGCAGGGTCTTGGAACCCGGTGGCTGATACTTGATGCCCAGTTCCCACTGCTTACCCTGGGTGGGTTTCAGCGAACTCACCGCGGTCATGTCGGCGCCAGTGGTTGGCTGGAACGACTCGGCGTACGACAGGTACGGGACCACGCCGGAATCGAACACATAGCTGACCGCCGAGTTCAGGCTGAAATTGCTGTCACGCTCGGTGTTGGTGGCATTGCCGTCGTTGTGGAACTTGGTGCCGGTGTGCACCCAATCCTCGCGGCCGCCCAGGGTGAAGCGCCACTTGTCCAGGGCCATCTGGTCTTGCACGTAGACGCCGGTCTGGGTGGTTTTCTGGTCGTAGTCGTAGTAGGCCGTCGAGCGAGCAGGGCGGGTGATGGTGTCGGTGTACACCGGGTTGAGCACGTTGGTCGACGGCACGTTGAAGCCGTAGATCGACAGGTAATTGTTGTTGATGTGCTGCAGGTCGGTGCCGATCAGCACGGTGTGGCTGATGTCACCCGTGGCGAAGTCAGCCTGGAAATTGCTGTCCACGGCGAACTGGCTGATGTCCTCGTCGACGTTCGTCGACATCCGCCCTACGTTGCCGTCTGCATCGACCAGGGTGTAAGGATAGGAACCCACGGTAATGGTCTGGAACTCCAGGTCAGTCTTGGAGTAACGCAGGTTCTGGTGGAACTGCCAGACGTCGTTGAAGCGGTGCTCGAACGCATAGCCCAGCGAATAGTAGGTGCGGTCGTAGTAATCGTAGTTGGGATCGCCCAGGTTCTTGTGGTGGGAGATCTCGCCCAACGGCGAGCTGATCTTGGTGCCCTGGATCGGCAGGAACTGGCTGGTGGCGCCGGTATCGTCACGGGTGAACTGGCTGAGGAAGGTCAGCTTGGTGTCCGGGTCGATGTTCCAGGTCAGGCTGGGGGCGATGTTATAGCGCTTGTTGTCGATGTGATCGATCTGCGTGCCGCTGTCGCGGATCACGCCGCTGACGCCATAGAGGAACTTGCCTTCATCGTCGATCTTGCCGGTGCTGGCGAAGTCGATCTGGCGCCAGTTGTCGCTGCCATACTCCAGGGAAATTTCATGACTGGTTACATCGCTGGGGCGGCGGCTGACCATGTCAAGCAGCCCGCCGGGCGGGGTTTGGCCGTACAGCGACGAAGCAGGCCCTCGCAGCAGGGCGATGCGGTCCAGGTCCCAGGTTTCGATTTTTGCAGTGGCGTAGGCACCCTTCGGCAGCGGCAACCCATCCAGGAACTGGGTCGGTTCGAAGCCGCGCACGCGCAGCCAGTCGTAGCGGGTGTCACTGCCGTAGCTGGCCGAGACGATGCCGGGCATGTATTTCACGGCGTCTTCCAGGGTCTGCACGCCGCGGTCTTCCATCTGCTGGCGGGTGGCCACGGAAATCGAGCGCGGTGCTTCCACCAGTGCGGTGTCGGTCTTGGTCCCTGCCGCAGTGCGGGTGGCCAGGTAGCCGGTGGCCGGGCCCCAGGCGCTTTCGGAGTCGCTGGCCGCGTTCACGTTGGTGTCAGGCAGCGCCAGTGTCCCTTCTGGGGCTGCGATCAACGTAAAAGTGCCAGCGCTGGTCTGCACCAGTTGCAGGCCGGTCCCGGCCAGGGCCTGGCGCAGCGCGCCGGCGGCATCGAATTGCCCGTTCACTGGCGCGCTGGTCTTGCCCGCCACCAGGCCCGGCTCGATGGCCAGCACCAGGCCGGCACCGCTGGCGATCTGGTTCAGCGTGCTGGCCAGCGGCGCGGCTGGCAGGTTGTAGCTGCGCAGTTGGCTGGCCTGCTCGGCGGCTTGCAGCCCGGTGCTGCTCAGCGGCACGGCGAGGGCAATGGCGACGGCCATGAGGCTGGGTCGCAGCAGGGAGGGGAACGGGCGGGACATGCGGCACTCCTGACAGGGAATATTTCTCAATTGCCTCTGTGCCGGACGAAATCGCAAAAGTGATAGGGCTGATCGAAAATAATTTAGATTTAGATCTTCGGCGGCGTCTCAGGCCGCGCTTCCAGGCTGACCCACCAGCGGGTGTGCTGCTGGATCTGGATCGGCAGGGTTGGCAGCAGGGCGCGCAGGGCCAGGTCGGTGTCGTTCAGCGGGAAGCTGCCGGTAATGCGCAGGTCGGCCACGTTCGGGCTCACTTCCAGGAAGCCTGGGCGGTAGCGCGACAGTTCGTGGGCCAGGTCGCCCAGGCGCGCGTTGTCCACCACCAGCATGCCGCGCGTCCAGGCATCGGCGTCGGGCCGCAGGGCTACGGCTTCACCGAGCGCATCGCGCTGCACCAGCATCTGCTGGCCTTCGTGCAGGACCATTTCGCCGGGCAGTTCCTGGGCATGCACGGCCACGGCGGACTTCAGCACCCCCAGGCGCGTGCCCTGGTCTTCGCGGCGCACCAGGAAGCGCGTGCCGAGGGCGCGCAGGCGGCCGTCGCGGGTTTCGACGATGAAGGGCCGCTGCTCGCCGGCCGGGTGGCCGGTCTGCACCAGGATCTCGCCTTCGCGCAGCACGATCAGGCGCTGCTGCTGGTCGAAACGCACGTCGATGGCGCTGTGGGTGTTGAGCTCCACCTGGGTGCCGTCGGCCAGGGTCAGGGTGCGCTGCTCGCCGGTGGCGGTGCGCGCGTCGGCCAGCCAGTAGCCCAGCGGCAGCCATTGCTTGAGGCCGAAGGTGCCCAGGCCCAGCACCAGCACCACGCTGGCCAGGCCACTGCCCAGCTTGCGCACGCGCTGGCGGGCGCTGCCGGCGCTGCTGAGCAGGGCCTTGCGGCCCGCAGCCGGGGCCACGCGCAGGCGCTGGTCGAGCATGCCCAGCTGCTGCCAGGCCCGGGCGTGTTCCTCGTCGGCGGCGTGCCAGCGGGCGAACTCGGCCTGCTGCGCCGGGTTGCCGGGCTCCAGCGACAGCTGCCACTGGATGGCCGCGTCCAGCACACGCGCCGAGACCGGGCCGGTGCGGCTCATGTCGGCTCCCCGTACAAGGCGATGTAGCACTGGCGAATGCCCTGGGCCAGGTACTGGCGTACCCGCGGCACCGACACGCCCAGGCGCTCGGCGATTTCGGCATGGCCCAGGCCCTCCAGGCGGTTGAGCAGGAAGGCGGTGCGCGCCTTGCTCGACAGTTTGGCGAGCATCTGGTCGATGGCCTGCAGGTCTTCGAGGATCAGCTGTTGCTGTTCGGGGGAGGGCTGTTCGGCTTCGGGCACCAGCGCCAGCTCGGCCAGGTAGGCCTGCTCCAGCGCGGCACGCCGGAAGTGGTCGAACAGCAGGCCCTTGGCGATGGCCGCCAGGAACGCCCGCGGCTCACGGGGCGCGCTGAGCTGCTCGCGGCCCAGCAGGCGCACGAAGGTGTCCTGGCTGAGGTCTTCGGCGCGCTGGCTGCAGGCGATATTGCGTCGCAGCCAGGCCAATAGCCAACCACGGTGGTCGCGATAAAGCGCACCGACCAGCTCACCATGAGGGCTATGGGCTGACGACAAGACGTTCCCCGAATGCAAGTGTTCAAACTAACGAGAATTATTCGCGATTGTGTCAGGGATGATGTCGTTGTGCAATTGGCGTTCGTCGGTAGGTATGTGTGGGAGCTGGCTTGCCAGCGAGCTCTTGGTGCCGCTGAAAAGCTCGCTGGCAAGCCAGCTCCCACAGGTGTCCTACAGGCCGGGCATGGCCTGGCGCCGGCGCCATTGGGCCAGGCGCCCCATCAGCAGCGCCGGGCTGTCCAGGCCCAGGCGCCGGGCCTGGCTGAGCAGGATCAGCACCAGTTGCGCGGTGACGAAGGCGTCGGCGCTGGCGTTGTGGCGCTCGTCCACCTGCAGGCCGAACTGGGCGATCCAGTCGTCCAGCGAGGCTTCGCGCAGCACGGTCTGGGGGTTGAGCAGCGGCGCCAGTTCGGCGACGTCGATGAAGCTGTGCTGCAGCTTGTAGCCCAGGGTGTCCTTGAGCGCGCGGCCGAGCATGCGCTGGTCGAACGGGGCGTGGAAGGCCAGCACCGGGCTGTCGCCGACGAAGTCCATGAAGTCCAGCAGGCCATCGGCAGGGGCGCAGCCGGCGGCGATGGCGTCGGGGCCGAGGCCGTGCAGCAGCACGCTGGGCCCGGGCTTGTGGCCGGGGCGCTGCAAGGTGCATTCGAACTGCTGGGACAGGTCGATGGCGCCGTCCTCGATCACCACCGCGCCGATGGACAGCAGCAGGTCGCGGTTGACGTTGAGCCCGGTGGTCTCCAGGTCCAGCACCACCCAGCGTTGCTGGCGCAGGCTGCAATCACCCAATACAGCGGGGGCGCTCAAGCGCTGCAGCGCCAGCTGCTGCGCCGGGTTGAGGCTGGGCGCGGCCGGGCGCAGCCAGGCAAACAGGCTCATAGCTGGTACCTCAGCGTCAGGCTGGCCTGCAGGCGCTGGGCCTGGCGCAGGGATTCACGCAGGATGCGCCGGTCGAGGTCGTTGAGGCTGTCGGGGTCGATGCGGTTGGACCAGGCCTGGTTGTCGCGGGTCTGGCGCTGGTGCTGCTGCATGCGCGTCTGCTGGATGAAGTGGTAGGCCTCTTCGTAGGCAGCGCCGTCGAGCTTGTCGATGACTTCCCGGGCCACCAGCTGGCGCAGGCGCTGCAGGGTGTTGGTGGCTTCGATGTTGTTGGCCAGGGCTAGTAGCCGCGCGCCGTCGACGAAGGGGTTCAGGCCCTGGGCCTTGAGGTCCAGGGTGCCGGCTTTGTCGCTGCCCTTGCGGCTGAGTACGAATTCGCGGAAGCGCCCCACCGGCGGGCGCTGGCGCAGGGCGTTCTCGGCCAGCATGCGCTGGAACAGGCGGTTGTCGCCCACCTGATCAAGGACCTGGCGGCGCAGTTGCGCGCAGCCCTGTTCATCACCCCACACCACCCGCAGGTCGAAATAGATGCTGGAGCCCAGCAGGTTCTCTGGCGTGGCCTCGCGCACGAAGGCGGCGAAGCGCCGCGCCCATTCGCTGCGCGACAGGCACAGCTCGGGGTTGCCGGCCATGATGTTGCCCTGGCACAGGGCGAAGCCGCACTGCGCCAGGTTGAGGTTGACCTGGTGGGCGATGGGCAGCAGCTTGCCGCGGATTTCGGCGGCGTGGGCCGCATCGCGGGCCTCGAACAGGATGCCGTTGTCCTGGTCGGTGAACAGCGTCTGCTCCTGGCGGCCTTCGCTGCCGAAGCACAGCCAGCTGAACGGCACGCCGGGGTCGCCCTTGTCCTGTAGCACCAGTTCGATCACCCGGCACACAGTGTGGTCGTTGAGCAGGGTGATGATCTGGGTGATCTGCGTGGACGAGGCGCCGTGGGCGAGCATGCGTTCCACCAGCTGGCTGATGTCGCCGCGCAGGCTCACCAGTTGCTCCAGCCGCCCGGCGTTGCGGATGGTGCGCGCCAGGTGCACCAGGTCCACGCGCTGCAGGGAGAACAGGTCGCGCTCGCTGACCACGCCGCACAGGCGGCCGTCACGCACCAGGCACACGTGGGCGATGTGCCGCTCGGTCATGGCCATGGCGGCGTCGAACGCGCTGGCATCGGGGCTCAGGTAAAAGGGCGCGGCGATCATGTGCCGGCCGATGGGCTGGGTGAAGTCGGCATCGACGTCGGCCACCACCTGGCGCAGGTCGCGCAGGGTGAAAATGCCCTGTGGATAACGGCGCTCGTCGACGATGACGATGCTGCCCACCTGTTGTTCGTGCATCAGCGCCACGGCCTGGCGCAGCGGGGTCTGGGCGTCGCAGGTCACCGGGTGACGCATGGCCAGCTCGCCCAGGCGGGTGTTGAGCGAATACTGCGTGCCCAGGGTTTCCGCGGCGCGGCGTTGCACCTGCAGGTTGAACTGGTCGAGCAGGCTGCTGACCCCGCGCAGGGCGAAGTCGCGAAACGGCGCCGACAGGGCGAACAGCTTGATGAACGCCGCCTTGGGCAGTTGCAGGCAGAAGGTGTCCTGGGCCGCCAGGTGCTCGGTGCGGGTGGCCCGCTCGCCCAGCAGGGCCGCCAGGGGGAAGCACTCGCCGGTGGCGATTTCGAAGGTGGTCTCGGTGCCGCGTTTCGAGGTGTGCGGGCGTTCGCCCACCACTTGCCCCTGCTTGACGATGTAGAAGTGTTCCACCGGCCCGTCGGCGGGCTTGATGATGCTCTCGCCGGCGGCGTAGAAACGTAGCTGGCACTGCTCCACCAGGTAGGCCAGGTGGGCCTGGTCCAGCTGGTTGAAAGGCGCGTAGCGCTGCAGGAATTGCAGGGTTCCCTGAATGTTCTGCTGCACTGCTGTCCTGCCCGCGAGGGCATAGGCGTCCGGTTTACTCATGTCCATGACCGCATTGTTCTTATCGTTCAACATGGTCGGCCTGATGGGCTGGGGATCCCATTGGACGTAAGTCTAAAAAAAATGCTTCAACTGCGCGGGTTTCCTCGACATCATGCTGATCTTCACGTGACGACCCGACGAAGTGCACAGGTAATGCCACTCGTCTGCGGTCTCAACCAGGTGACGCACCTGGTTTTCCCTATGATGAGAGGCATATGTCCGATCACGATATTTTGAGCGATGCCGAGCGCGAGGCGCTGAGTGCTGTGATGCAGGTGCCGGATTTGCCGCCGCAGCAGGCTTTGATCGTCGACGATGACCAGGTTTCGCGAGAGCTGCTGGCCGAGATCCTTGGCCTGCAGGGCATTGCCTGCCTGACCGCGGGCAGCGCCACCGAAGCGTTGCAATTGCTCGCCTCGAACAAGGCCATCGGCCTGCTGGTGACCGACCTGCGCATGTCGCCCCATACCGGCCTGGACCTGATCCGCAAGGTGCGCGAATCCGATCGCGCGGCGATGCCGATCATCATCATGTCGGGGGATGCGGGGGTGAAGGATGCGATTGCGGCCATGCACTTGAGCGTGGTGGATTTCCTGCTCAAGCCTATTGATACCCAGCATCTGGTGGCGTTGGCGAAAAAGGAATTGGGCCTGGAGTAAAACCGTAGCCGCTGCCGGAGGCTGCGCTGGCCGGTTTGTACGCTGGAGATTTCCAGTGAGGCGCAGGGCCAGCGCAGCCTGCGGCAGCGGCTACAGTGTAGCGCTGCCGTCAGGCGGGTTTCGGCTTACAGCCCGTTGCGGGCCTTGAACTCGCGGCGTTTGCGGTGCAGCACTGGCTCGGTGTAGCCGTTCGGTTGCTTGGCACCTTCAATCACCAGCTCCACCGCCGCCTGGAAGGCGATGTTGCTGTCGAAGTCCGGGGCCAGCGGGCGGTACAGCGGGTCGTTGGCGTTCTGGCGGTCAACCACCGGTGCCATGCGCTTCAGGCTTTCGAGGATCTGCGCTTCGCTGGCAATGCCATGGCGCAGCCAGTTGGCCAGCAGCTGGCTGGAGATGCGCAGTGTGGCGCGGTCTTCCATCAGGCCCACGTCATGGATGTCCGGCACCTTCGAGCAACCCACGCCCTGGTCGATCCAGCGCACCACGTAGCCGAGGATGCCCTGGCTGTTGTTGTCCAGCTCGTTCTGGATTTCCTCGGCCGACCAGTTGGTGTTCTGCGCCAACGGGATGGTGAGGATGTCGTCCACCGATGCCGGGGTGCGCTTGGCCAGTTCGGCCTGGCGGGCGAACACGTCGACCTTGTGGTAGTGCAGCGCGTGCAGCGCGGCGGCGGTCGGCGACGGCACCCAGGCGGTGTTGGCACCGGCCAGCGGGTGGGCGATCTTCTGTTCGAGCATGGCGGCCATCAGGTCAGGCATGGCCCACATGCCCTTGCCGATCTGCGCGCGGCCTTGCAGGCCGGTCTTCAGGCCGATGTCGACGTTGGAGTTCTCGTAGGCACCGATCCATTTTTCCGCCTTCATGGCAGCCTTGCGCACTACCGCGCCGGCTTCCATGGAGGTGTGGATCTCGTCGCCGGTGCGGTCCAGGAAGCCGGTGTTGATAAACACCACGCGTTCGCTGGCAGCCTTGATACAGGCCTTGAGGTTCACCGTGGTACGGCGTTCCTCGTCCATGATGCCGACCTTGAGGGTGTTGCGCGCCAGGCCCAGCACCTCTTCGATGCGGCCGAACAGCTCGTTGGTGAACGCGGCTTCTTCAGGGCCGTGCATCTTCGGCTTGACGATGTATACCGAACCGGTGCGGCTGTTCTTGCGGGTGCTGGTGCCGTTCAGGCTGTGGATCGCGCCCAGGCTGGTGACCAGGCCATCGAGAATCCCTTCCGGCACCTCGTTGCCCTGGGCGTCGAGGATGGCGTCGATGGTCATCAGGTGGCCAACGTTGCGCACGAACAGCAGCGAGCGACCGTGCAGCTTCACCTCGCCGCCGTTGGGGGCGGTGTAGTGGCGGTCCGGGTTCATGGTGCGGGTGAAGGTGCTGCCGCCCTTGGACACTTCCTCGGCCAGGTCGCCCTTCATCAGGCCCAGCCAGTTGCGGTAAATCACCACCTTGTCGTCGGCGTCCACGGCCGCGACGGAGTCTTCGCAGTCCATGATGGTGGTCAGGGCCGCTTCCATCAGCAGGTCCTTGACGCCAGCGGCGTCGGTCTGGCCGATGGGGCTCTGGGCGTCGATCTGGATCTCGAAGTGCAGGCCGTTGTTCTTCAGCAGCACGGTGGTCGGAGCGTTGGCATCGCCCTGGTAGCCGACCAGCTGGGCGTCGTCGCGCAGGCCGCTGTTGCTGCCGCCCTTGAGGCTGACCACCAGCCTGCCGTCGACGACCTTGTAGCCGGTGGAGTCCACGTGGGAGCCGGCGGCCAGGGGCGTGGCTTCATCGAGGAAGGCGCGGGCGAAGGCGATGACCTTGTCGCCACGAACCTTGTTGTAACCCTTGCCTTTCTCGGCGCCGCCTTCCTCGCTGATGGCGTCGGTGCCGTACAGCGCGTCGTACAGCGAGCCCCAGCGGGCGTTGGAGGCGTTGAGGGCAAAGCGGGCGTTCATCACCGGCACCACCAGTTGCGGGCCGGCCATGTGGGCAATTTCTTCGTCGACGTTTTGCGTCGAGGCCTGGAAGTCCGCCGCTTCTGGCAGCAGATAACCGATTTCCTGCAGGAAGGCCTTGTAAGCCGCAGCGTCATGAGCCTGGCCCTGGCGTGCCTGGTGCCAGCCGTCGATGCGGGCTTGCAGGTCGTCACGTTTGGCCAGTAGCGCTTTGTTCTTCGGAGCGAGGTCGTTGATGATCTTTTCCGCCCCGACCCAGAATTGCTCGGCCGCAAGGCCGGTTCCGGGAATGGCTTCGTTGTTCACGAAGTCGAACAGGACTTTGGCGACCTGAAGGCCACCGACTTGAACGTGTTCAGTCATTGCTTGCCTCACTCTGCTCAGCTATTCAGCTCTTGTATTAAAGCCTGTAGCGCTTCTCTAAATACGCTGCCAGAACGTGCCCTGACGGGCGGCTGGGCAGACCCTCAAGCGCGTGCCAGAGGCTTCACGTATTTTCACAGGCGCCTTCGGCAGACATCGATTGTCATTATGTAGTCCGCGCTGCGGCATACTACATGATGATTTGCGGTTGTGAAAATCAGACTAAATACGTCGATCCGCGACCGTTTTTTGACTACCGGTCACACTGCGAATCGTATGTTCTCAAAACTTTGGCCAATTGTTCCAGATAAATCTAAAAACAGTACACAGCTTTTCGTCTGAGCTGCTACCCACGCGTCGCCCGTGCCCTTGCCTATACTCAACCGACTACAACGAGAGGGTGCCAGCGTGGAGCACTTAGTATTGACGGTTTTTGCCCCGGACAAGCCCGGGCAGGTCGAACGGATAGCCCAATGCGTGGCGGACCACAACGGCAACTGGCTGGAAAGCCGCATGTCGCGCCTGGCCGGGCAGTTCGCCGGGATCCTGCGGGTGGCGGTGCCGGCTGAAAGCCATGAAGAGCTGCTGGCGGCCCTGCAGGCGCTAGCGGCCAAGGGCATCCGCGTACTGATCGCCGAGACCGGTATCGAGCAGAGCTGCACCTGGAAGCCCATTGCCATGGAACTGGTGGGCAACGACCGCCCCGGCATCGTTCGTGACATCACCCACCTGCTCGCCGAGCAGGGCGTCAACGTCGAGCGGCTGGTGACCGACGTGCGCCCGGCGCCCATGAGCAGCGAGCCGCTGTTTCACGCCGAAGCGGTGCTGGGCCTGCCGCTGACCCTGGCGGTGGAGCAGTTGCAGCAGCGGCTCGAAGCCCTGGCCGATGATTTGATGGTGGAGCTGGTGCTGCGCACCGAGCCGTGAAAGTTGTTCATGTTTATCTTGCACCTGCCTGTGGATAAGCTGGGGGAACACCGCGCAGACGCACGCGGGCCGGGCTTCCTGGCTGTATGAGCAAAAAATGAGCAATTTCAGGGGCTTGTGCACAAACGGCGGGGATCGTGCTGTGGATAACCTTGGGGTAATCCGTTGCAGGCCACGAGAATCGTGGCCTGCAGAGGTTTGAGCGTTTTTTGATCAGGCTTTGCGACGCAGATTCACCACCGCATCGATGCTGTACAGGATCAGGCCGGCCCAGATGAAACCGAAAGCGACCAGCGCATTGGCGCCCAGCGGTTCATGGTATTTGAACACCGCCAGCAACAGCACCAGGGTCGGCGCCAGGTATTGCAGGAAGCCCAGGGTGGTGTAGGGCAGATGGCGCGCGGCGGCGTTGAAGCTGACCAGCGGCACCAGGGTGATCGGCCCGGCGGCCAGCAGCCAGAGGCCGTCGGTGGTCAACCAGAAGTCTGGCTGGGCGCTGGGTACGCCGGGGTTGAACGCCAGCCAGCCGAGTGCCAGGGGCACCAGCAGCCAGGTTTCCACCACCAGGCCTGGCAGCGCGGCCACTGGCGCCTGCTTGCGGATCAGGCCATAGAAGCCGAAGCTCAGTGCCAGCGCCAGCGACACCCAGGGCAGGCTGCCCACCAGCCATACCTGTTGCGCCACGCCCACCGCGGCCAGGCCCACGGCCAGCCACTGCAGGCGCCGCAGCCGCTCGCCCAGCAACAGCATGCCCAGCACCACGTTCACCAGCGGGTTGATGTAGTAACCCAGGCTGGCCTCCACCATGCGCCCGTTGTTCACCGCCCACACGTAGATCAGCCAGTTGGCCGCGATCAGCGCGCCACTGCCCGCCAGGATAGCCAGCCGGCGTGGGTTGTCGCGCAGCTCGCGCCACCAGCCGGGGTGCTTCCAGGCGGCCAGCAGCAGGGAGCCGAACAGCGCCGACCAGAGCACGCGGCTGACAATGATTTCCAGGGCGGGGACGCTCTCGATCGCCTTGAAGTAGAGCGGAAACAGTCCCCAGCAGGTGTAGGCCGTCAGGCCCAGCAGGTACCCGCGGCGCGGGTTGGCGGCTTGCATGTAGCGTCCTTGTTGTTCCAGGCAGTGGTCACGGTGTTGCTGATTATTGGTTTCAGAACAGTTTCAGCGGCTCTTCGTTGAGCGCCGCCAGTTGCTCGCGCAGGGCCAGCACCTGGTCGCCCCAATAGCGTTCGGTGCCGAACCAGGGGAAGCTGCGCGGGAACGCCGGGTCATCCCAGCGGCGTGCCAGCCAGGCACTGTAGTGCATCAGGCGCAGGGCGCGCAGCGGCTCGATCAGCGCCAGTTCGCGCGGGTCGAAGTCGTGGAATTCGCTGTAGCCGTCCATCAGTTCCGACAGCTGGCCCAGGCATTCCTGGCGGTCGCCGGCCAGCATCATCCACAGGTCCTGCACGGCAGGGCCCATGCGGCAGTCGTCGAGGTCGACGATGTGGAACATCTCGTCGCGGCACATCATGTTGCCGGGGTGGCAGTCGCCGTGCATGCGGATGTTCTGGTGCGGGGTGTCGCGGTAGATCTGCTCGACGCGCTTGAGCAGGTCGCGGGCCACCGACTCGTAAGCGGGCAGCAGGCTGCGCGGTACGAAGTTGCCTTCCAGCAGGGTGTCCAGCGAGTCCTGGCCGAAGTTCTTCACCCCCAGCGCCTCGCGGTGCTCGAACGGCCGGGTGGCGCCCACGGCATGCAGGCGGCCCAGCAGTTGGCCCAGGCGGTACAGCTGGTCGAGGTTGCCGGGCTCGGGCGCGCGGCCGCCACGGCGGGGAAACAGGGTGAAACGGAAGCCCTGGTGCTCGAACAGGGTCTTGCCTTCGTGGATCATCGGCGCCACCACCGGCACTTCGCAGTCGGCCAGTTCGGCGGTGAAGCTGTGTTCTTCGAGAATGGCGGCGTCGGTCCAGCGGTCCGGGCGGTAGAACTTGGCGATCAGCGGCTGGCCGTCCTCGATGCCCACCTGGTACACACGGTTCTCGTAGCTGTTGAGCGCCAGCACGCGGGCGTCGCTGAGGAAGCCGATGCTTTCGACGGCATCGAGCACCAGGTCGGGGGTGAGGGTTTCAAACGGGTGGGACATGCTGACTCCTGCGTGCGGCAGGTGGCCGCGTCCGGCAGGCTATCGTACCAGACGCGGCGTGGGGTCAGGCGCCGATCACACCGCCGTCGATGCGGCTGATGACCATCACCGACGAGCGCGGCTTGCCGCCCGGCAGGTGCTCGGGGAAGGTCGAGCCGCCGTTCTCGCCGGGGTGCTGGATGCCCACGAACAGGCTGCGCTGGTCGGGCGCGAAGCTGATGCCGGTGACCTCGCAGCCTACCGGGCCGACCATGAAGCGGCGGATTTCGCCGCTGTGCGGGTCGGCGCAGAGCATCTGGTTGTTGCCCATGCCGGCGAAGTCGCCGCTGTTGCTGGTGTCGCCGTCGGTGAGTATCCACAGCCGGCCGGCGTCGTCGAAGCCCAGGCCGTCGGGGCTGTTGAACATGTTCATGGCATTGATGTTGGCGGAGCCACCCTCGGGCTTGCCGGCGTGGACCGTGGGGTTGCCGGCCACGGCGAACAGGTCCCATTCGAAGGCCATGGCGCCATGGTCGTCGCCCTGTTCGCGCCAACGCAGGATCTGCCCGTAGATGTTCTTCGCCCGCGGGTTGGGGCCGCCCACCGGTTGGCCGTCTTCGCCGCGCTTGCTGTTGTTGGTGAGGGTGCAGTAGACCTGGCCGTCGCGCGGGCTCACCACTATCCATTCGGGGCGGTCCATGCGCGTGGCCTGGCGTTGGCTGGCGGCCAGGCGCGCGTGGATCAGCACCTCGGCCTGGCTGGCGAAGCCGTTGCCGGCGTCCAGGCCGTGCTGGCCGTGGCTCAGCTCCAGCCACTGGCCCTGGCCCTTGTGCTGGCTGCCGGCGTCGAAGCGCGCTACGTACAGGGTGCCGTGGTCGAGCAGGTCGCGCTGGCCGCTGTCCACCCGGGCGCGGCTGACGAACTTGTAGATGAACTCGCCGCGTTCGTCGTCGCCCATGTACACCACGGCGCGGCCGTCACGGGTTTGCGCCAGGGCGGCGTTCTCGTGCTTGAAACGGCCCAGGGCGGTGCGCTTGATGGGGGTGGAGGCCGGGTCGAACGGGTCGATTTCGACGATCCAGCCGTGGCGGTTGAATTCGTTGGGGGTGTGCGCCACGTCGAAGCGCGGATCGTGGGGGTGCCAGTCGACTTCCTTGCTGGCGGCACTCAGGCCATAGCGCTTTTGCGCGGCGTCGAAGCTGGGCGTGGCCGCGCTGCTGCCGAAGCAGTCGCTGAAGTTTTCCTCGCAGGTGAGGTAAGTACCCCAGGGCGTCTTGCCGTTGGCGCAGTTCTGGAAGGTGCCCAGCACCTTCAGGCCTTGCGGGTCAGCGGCGGTCTGCAGCAGCGCGTGGCCGGCGGCCGGGCCGCTGAAGGCGATGGGCGAGTTGCCGTGGATACGGCGGTTGTAGGGCGAGCCTTGGACGAAGCGCCACTGGCCGCCCTGGCGCTGCACCTCGATCACCGACACGCCTTCGCTGGCCAGGGCCTTGCGCACCTCTTCGGCGGACTGCGGGCGGCCGCCGTGGGCGTAGAGGTAGCGGTAGTTGGTGTATTCGTTGTTGATGGCCAGCAGGGCGCGGTCGGGCTGGTCCTTGAACGGGAACAGGCTCATGCCGTCGTTGTTGTCGCCGAACTGCAACTCCTGATGGGCCGCGCTGCCGTGGCCGCTGGGGTCGAAGGCCGGGCCGTCGGCGTGCAGCGGCTGGCCCCAGCTGATCAGCACCTGGGCCTGGTAGCCGGGGGGCAGGCTGATGTTGTCGGCGGTGGCGGCGGCGATGCCGTCGAAGCCCAGCAAGGTGCCGCTGCCCGTGGCGGCGTTGACGCTGCGCGCCAGCAGGCTGCCGCCCAGGAACAGCGCCGCGCCGCCCAGGGCGCCGGCGCCGAGGAAGTGGCGGCGGGTGAGGCCGGTCAGGCGTTCAAGGTCGGTGGGTTCTTGGTCTTGTAAGAGGTGCATGATCAGGCTCCCTGCAGTTAGGGGGATCACGCTAGGCAGGGGGTGTGACAGGGATGTTGCAGTACACACCCCGCAACATAATGACGGCGTAACCCCTGTAGCAGCGGCCGCAGGCCGCGTCCCGCCGCTACGCGCTCTAAAGCGGCGTACCCAACAACACAAACGTCGGCGCAAACGCCACCAACACATCCTTGCCTTCCACCAACCCCAATTCCTCGACCCGCGCCGCATTCTCCAGCGCACACAACGTCTGCCCGTTGGCCAGCCCCACGCGCACCTCGGTCGGCCCCTCGGGGTCGTCGATGATCTGCTCCACCCGGCCTACCAAGCCGTTGTCGCCCGCAGGTGCAGGCCCTACGGCGTCGTGCAGGCGCAGCCAGCCGGCCTTGATCAGCGCCAAAACCTGCACGCCATCGGCCAGCTCCAGGGTCTCGGTGCTCTCGTGGGTAATCTGCGCGCTCAGTTTCAGGCCCGCGCCCAGGTCCAGTTCCACCAGGTCGTTGCGGCCCTGCGGGGTGACGGCGCACACCCGGCCTTGCAGCTGGTTGCGTGCGCTGGTGCGCAGCATCAGGCGGCTGAGCAGGTCGAGGTCGCTGACGTCCTCGGCCACTTCCAGCACCTGGGCCTGCAGCGCCTGCAGGCGCTGGTACAGGCGCAGCACCCGCTCGCCTTCCTTGGACAGGCGCGCGCCACCACCGCCCTTGCCGCCCACGGCGCGCTCCACCAATGGCGTGTGGGCCAGGTTGTTGAGCTCGTCGATGGCGTCCCAGGCGCCCTTGTAGCTGAGCCCCGCGGCCTTGGCTGCGCGGGTGATCGAACCCTGTTCGGCAATGTGCTGCAGCAGGGTGATGCGCTGCGGGCGGCGGGCGATGTGTTGGGTCAGCAGGCTGGGCAAAGGCATGGCGGTAGTGGCGCTGTGTCGGTTTTATTGAGCCCACGACGTTGAACCCCGACGCCAGGCAAGTCAAGCCGCGCCCGGTTTCGGCGTGCGCGCCAGGCAATACACATCCACCCGCGCGGCGCCGGCGCGCAGCAGCAGTTGCGCCAGGGCGCGGGCCGTGGCGCCGGTGGTCATCACGTCATCCACCAGCGCCAGGTGGCGGCCTTGCACCCGCGCGCGCGGCACCAGGGTGAAGGCCTGCAACAGGTTGCGCTGCCGTTGGCGGGCGTCCAGGTCCAGCTGGGCAAGGGTTTCATGGGGCCGCAAGAGCATGTGCTCGTCCACCGCCAGGCCCAACTGCGGCCCCAGCCAGCGCGCCAGCATTGCCGCCTGGTTGAAGCCGCGCTGGCGCAGGCGCTTGCGGCCCATGGGTACTGGCAGCAGCAGGTCCGGGCGGGGCAGGCCGTCGTCGAAACGGGCCAGCAGCCACTGCCCCAGCAGGTGCCCGAGCAGGCGCCCCAGCGGCCAGCGCGCCTGGTGCTTGAAGCGGCTGATCAGGCTGTCCAGCGGAAACCCGTAGTGAAAGGGCACCTCCACCTGGTTGAACGGCGGCGCCCGGCGCGCGCACTGGCCGCACAGCATGCCGTTGATCGGCAGCGGCAGGGCGCAGCACAGGCAGCGCTCGTCCAGCCACGGCAGCTCGGCTTCGCAGGCGCTGCACAGGGGGTAGGGCTGATCGGCGTGCTCGTCGCACAACAAACACTGTTGGTTGTTATTTAACCACTTGTAAACCAGCCTTCCGTGACCCGGTTGACAGTCCATGCGTCTTCCTTAAATATGCCCATTATCCGTGTGGCGCCTGTGGATATATCCCTTATCCCGGTCGCCAGCCCAAGCATAACCAAGGAATCGCCCATGAGCGCCAGCACAACTGCAACGCTTCGTCACGACTGGTCCCTGGCCGAGGTCAAGGCCTTGTTCACCCAGCCTTTCAACGACCTGCTGTTCCAGGCCCAGACCGTGCACCGGGCGCATTTCGACGCCAACCGCGTGCAGGTCTCGACCCTGCTGTCGATCAAGACCGGCGCCTGCCCTGAAGACTGCAAGTACTGCCCACAGTCCGGCCACTACAACACCGGCCTGGAAAAAGAAAAGCTGATGGAAGTGCAGAAGGTGCTGGAGGAAGCCGCGCGGGCCAAGGCCATCGGCTCCACGCGTTTCTGCATGGGCGCGGCGTGGAAACACCCGTCGGCCAAGGACATGCCCTACGTGCTGAAGATGGTCGCGGGCGTCAAGGCCATGGGCCTGGAAACCTGCATGACCCTGGGCAAGCTGGACAAGGAGCAGACCGCAGCCCTGGCCGAGGCTGGCCTGGACTACTACAACCACAACCTCGACACCTCGCCCGAGTTCTACGGCAGCATCATCACCACCCGCACCTACAGCGAGCGCCTGCAGACGTTGGCCTACGTGCGTGACGCCGGCATGAAGATCTGCTCGGGCGGCATCCTGGGCATGGGCGAGTCGCTGGACGACCGCGCCGGCCTGCTGATCCAGCTGGCCAACCTGCCGGAGCACCCGGAATCGGTGCCTATCAACATGCTGGTGAAAGTGGCCGGCACGCCGCTGGAAAACGCCGAGGACGTCGACCCGTTCGACTTCATCCGCATGCTGGCCGTGGCGCGCATCCTGATGCCGCAGTCCCACGTGCGCCTGTCCGCCGGCCGCGAAGCCATGAACGAACAGATGCAGGCCCTGGCGTTCTTCGCCGGTGCCAACTCAATCTTCTACGGCGACAAGTTGCTGACCACCGCCAACCCGCAGGCCGACAAGGACATGGCGCTGTTCGCGCGCCTGGGCATCCAGCCCGAAGCCCGCGAAGAGCACGCCGACGAAGTTCACCAGGCCGCCATCGAGCAGGCCCTGGTAGAGCAGAAGAGCGGCGAGCTGTTCTACGACGCCGCGTCGGCGTAAGCGCCGGTGGCCTTCGACCTCAGCGCGCGGCTGGCCGAGCGCCGCGCCGCCGACCTGTACCGCCAGCGGCCACTGCTTGAGAGCCCCCAGGGCCCGCAAGTGGTGGTGGACGGCCAGCCGCTGCTGGCCTTCTGCAACAATGACTACCTGGGCCTGGCCAATCACCCCGAGGTGATTGCCGCCTGGCGCGCTGGCGCCGAGCGCTGGGGCGTGGGCGGTGGTGCCTCGCACCTGGTGATTGGCCACAGCGGCCCGCACCACGAGCTGGAGCTGGCCCTGGCCGAACTGACCGGGCGCCCGCGGGCGCTGCTGTTCTCCACCGGCTACATGGCCAACCTCGGCGCGGTGACCGCGCTGGTGGGGCAGGGCGACACGGTGCTGCAGGACCGCCTCAACCATGCCTCGCTGCTGGACGCCGGCCTGCTCAGCGGCGCGCGCTTCAACCGTTACCTGCACAACGACCCCGCCAGCCTGGCCAATCGCCTGGAAAAAGCCACCGGCAATACCCTGGTGGTCACCGATGGCGTGTTCAGCATGGACGGCGACATCGCCGACCTGCCGGCCCTGGCCAAGGCTGCCCGGGCCAAGGGCGCCTGGCTGATGGTGGACGACGCCCACGGCTTCGGCCCGCTGGGTGCCCATGGTGCTGGTATCGTCGAGCACTTCGGCCTGGGCCTTGAAGATGTCCCCGTGCTAGTCGGCACCCTCGGCAAGGCGTTCGGCACCGCCGGCGCTTTCGTGGCCGGCAGCGATGACCTGATCGAGGCGCTGGTGCAGTTTGCCCGGCCCTACATCTACACCACCAGCCAGCCGCCGGCGCTGGCCTGCGCCACGCTCAAGAGCCTGGAACTGCTGCGCACCGAGCACTGGCGCCGCGAGCACCTGGCCAGCCTGATTCGCCAGTTCCGCCAGGGCGCCGAGCAGATCGGCCTGCAACTGATGGACAGCTTCACGCCCATCCAGCCGATCCTGATCGGCGACGCCGGCCGGGCCGTGCGCCTGTCGCAGCTGCTGCGCGAGCGCGGCATCATGGTCAGCGCCATCCGCCCGCCCACCGTGCCGGCGGGTAGCGCGCGCCTGCGCGTGACCCTGTCGGCGGCCCACAGCGAAGCCCAGGTGCAGCTATTGTTGAATGCACTGGCTGATTGTTATCCGTTGCTGGAGCCGTGCGATGCGTGATCGCCTGATTCTGTTGCCGGGCTGGGGCATGGGCCCGGCGCCCTTGCAACCGTTAGTGGCTGCGTTGCAGGGGTTGGATGAGCACTTGCACGTGCACATCGAACCTTTGCCCGAGCCGGGCAGCAGTGACCTGGCGGCCTGGCTCGACGCCCTGGATGCCAGCGTGCCGCAGGATTGCTGGCTGGGTGGCTGGTCGCTGGGGGGCATGCTCGCCGCCGAACTGGCCGCCCGCCGTGGCGACCGTTGCTGCGGCCTGGTGACCCTGGCCAGCAACCCTTGCTTCGTGGCCCGCGCCGAGTGGCCGAACGCCATGCCGGCGCAGACCTTCGACGCCTTCCTGGCCGGTTGCAGCGGCAACCCGCAGAGCACCTTGAAGCGCTTCAGCCTGCTGTGCGCCCAGGGCGCGGCGGACGACCCGCGCAGCCTGTCGAAGCTGCTGGCCGCCGGCGCGCCGGCAACCCTGCCCGCGCACCTGTTGCACGGCCTGGAGCTGCTGGCCCAGCTGGACATTCGCGCCGCCCTGCAAGCCTACGCCGGGCCGCAGCTGCACCTGTACGGCGGCCACGACGCGCTGGTACCGGCCGAAGTGGCCGGCGACGTGCTGGCGCTGCTGCCGGATATTGAAGTTGGCCTCATTGAAGCGGCCAGCCACGCTTTCCCCCTGGAAGACCCCCACGAACTGGCGGCTGCCATCCAGGCCTTTCTGCACGAGTCCCCCGATGACTGATCTCTCCACGCCACCGTTGCCCGGCGCCTTGCCGGACAAGCGTCAGGTGGCGGCGTCCTTTTCCCGCGCCGCAGCCAGCTACGACAGCGTTGCCGAACTGCAGCGCAACGTCGGCAACGCGCTGCTCGAACGGCTGCCCGAAGGCCTGCAACCGCGGCGCTGGGTGGACCTGGGCAGCGGCACCGGCTATTTCAGCCGCGCCCTGGCCGGCACCTATGCCGACGCCTATGGCGTGGCGGTGGACATTGCCGAGGGCATGCTGCAGCACGCCCGCCCCTTGGGCGGTGCCCACGCCTATGTAGTCGGCGACGCCGAGCGCCTGCCGCTGGCGAGTGCCAGCGTCGACCTGCTGTTCTCCAGCCTGGCCGTGCAGTGGTGCAGCGATTTCGCCGCCGTGCTGGGTGAAGCCCGGCGCAGCCTGCAGCCTGGCGGGGTGATGGCGTTCGCCAGCCTGTGCGTGGGCACCCTGGGCGAGCTGCGCGACAGCTGGCAGGCGGTGGACGGTATGGTCCACGTCAACCGCTTCCGCCGTTTCGAGGATTACCAGCAATTGTGTGGCGCCAGTGGCCTGCAGGTTATAAGTCTGGAACAGGTTCCCCATGTGTTGTACTACCCTGATGTGCGTGGGCTGACCCATGAGCTCAAGGCCCTGGGCGCCCACAACCTCAACCCGGGCCGCCCCGGTGGCCTTACCGGCCGTGCGCGCATGACCGGGTTGTTGCAGGCATACGAGCAATTCCGCCAGCCACAAGGCTTGCCGGCTACTTACCAGGTGGTCTACGCGGTGTTGCGCAAGCCGCTGGACGGGGGAAACTGAAATGGGCCCAGCCTACTTTATCGCCGGCACTGACACTGACGTCGGCAAGACCACCATCGCCGCCGGCCTGCTGCACGCCGCGCGGCTCAATGGCCTGAGCACCCTGGGGGCGAAGCCGGTGGCCTCTGGCTGCGACGTGACGCCCAAGGGCCTGCGCAACGCCGACGCCCTGGCGCTGATCGCCGAAAGCTCGATCCAGTTGCCCTACGAACAGGTCAACCCGATCGCCTTCGAGCCGGCCATCGCCCCGCACCTGGCCGCCCGGGAAGCCGGGGTCAGCCTGAGCGTGCAGGGCCTGCTGGAGCCCATGCGCGAGATTCTCGCCCAGCAGGCCGACTTCACCCTGATCGAGGGGGCAGGGGGCTGGCGAGTGCCGTTGTCCGGCCAGGCCAACCTGTCCGACCTGGCCATCGCCCTGAAGCTGCCGGTGATCCTGGTGGTGGGCGTGCGCCTGGGCTGCATCAACCACGCCCTGCTGACCGCCGAGGCCATCGCCCGCGACGGCTTGCAGCTGGCCGGTTGGGTGGCCAACGTCATCGATGGGCGCACCTCGCGCCTGGAGGAAAACCTCGCCACCCTGGCCGAATGCCTGCCCGCACCGTGCCTGGGGCGGGTGCCGCGGCTGAAGATCAACTCGGCGGCCATGGTTGCCGAGCACCTGCAGCTGGACCTGCTGGATTAGGCTGTGGCTATGACAGGGCAATAGGCCATTAGGGTTTTTGACGTGAGTTTATTGGCGCCGTCTGCTTCAATGGCGCCCATATACATTTTTTCTACCGGAGCCTGCCGATGCAAATCTCGGGAAGCAGCGCCTACTACGCCGGCCTGAGCACCATCCAGAATGGCCAGAACCGCGTCGACCAGGCGGCCGCGCAGATCGCCAGCAACTCGGCCGACCGCCCGTCCGTCGGCAACCAGTCCACCAACCTGCAGGCGCAGCAACTGCTGGGCGTCGACCGCAGCCAGCAAGACCTGGCCGGCAGTGCCGTGCAGCTGACCCAGGGCAAGCTTGAAGTGGAAGCCGGCCTGAAGGTCGAGAAGGCCGCCAACGAAACCCTCGGCACCCTGATCGACACCTACGCCTGACCCCTGCCTTATCTGTGGGAGCTGGCTTGCCAGCGAGCTTTTGGGGGCCACCAAAGCTCGCTGGCAAGCCAGCTCCCACAATTTCCTGCGTTCCTTCCCTCGCTGATCTTCCATCATTCACCGCACCGTGCCTGGCCTGCGGCGTACCCCCCTGCGCGCGCATTTCCTGGCCACCGGGTGTAGTCTGGTCGAAGGATGCTTGACAACTTTTCGGCGTAAACGTATGTTTCAAACAACTGTTTGACAGAGAGCCATCCACCGCTGGTTGGTCTGTTGCGGTCACCACATTCCAGTTTCATCAGCAGAGGTTTATCGCTATGCCTGACTACAAGGCCCCCTTGCGTGATATTCGCTTCGTACGTGACGAACTGCTTGGCTATGAAGCGCACTATCAAAGCCTGCCGGCTTGCCAGGACGCTACCCCGGACATGGTCGACGCTATCCTTGAGGAAGGCGCCAAGTTTTGCGAGCAGGTACTGGCTCCGCTGAACCGGGTGGGTGACACCGAAGGCTGTACCTGGAGCGAGTCGGGCGTGAAGACGCCGACCGGCTTCAAGGAAGCCTACAAGCAGTTCGTCGAAGGCGGCTGGCCAAGCCTGGCCCACGACGTGGCGCACGGCGGCCAAGGCCTGCCCGAGTCCCTGGGCCTGGCGGTCAGCGAGATGGTGGGTGAGTCGAACTGGTCGTGGGGCATGTACCCAGGCCTGTCCCACGGCGCCATGAACACCATTTCCGAGCACGGCACCGCCGAGCAGCAGGACGCCTACCTGACCAAACTGGTGTCGGGCGAGTGGACCGGCACCATGTGCCTGACCGAGCCGCACTGCGGCACCGACCTGGGCATGCTGCGCACCAAGGCCGAACCACAGGCTGACGGCACCTACAAAGTCACCGGCACCAAGATCTTCATCTCGGCCGGTGAACATGACATGGCCGACAACATCGTCCACATCGTGCTGGCTCGCCTGCCCGATGCACCGGCCGGCACCAAGGGCATCTCGCTGTTCATCGTGCCCAAGTTCCTGCCCAACGCCGATGGCAGCCTGGGCGCGCGCAACGCCGTGACCTGTGGTTCCATCGAACACAAAATGGGCATCCACGGCAACGCCACCTGCGTGATGAACTTCGACGCGGCCACCGGTTTCCTGATCGGCCCGGCGAACAAAGGCCTGAACTGCATGTTCACCTTCATGAACACCGCTCGCCTGGGTACCGCGCTGCAAGGCCTGGCCCACGCCGAAGTGGCGTTCCAGGGTGGCCTGAAATACGCCCGTGACCGCCTGCAGATGCGCTCGCTGACCGGCCCGAAAGCTCCGGACAAGGCCGCCGACCCGATCATCGTGCACCCTGACGTGCGCCGCATGCTGCTGACCATGAAGGCCTTCGCCGAAGGCAACCGTGCCATGGTGTACTTCACCGCCAAGCAGGTGGACATCGTCAAGTACGGCACCGACGAGGAAGAGAAGAAGAAAGCCGACGCGCTGCTGGCCTTCATGACCCCAATCGCCAAGGCGTTCATGACCGAGGTGGGCTTCGAGTCGGCCAACCACGGCGTGCAGATCTACGGCGGCCACGGCTTCATCGCCGAGTGGGGCATGGAGCAGAACGTGCGCGACAGCCGTATCTCCATGCTGTACGAAGGCACCACCGGCATCCAGGCCCTCGACCTGCTGGGGCGCAAGGTGCTGATGACCCAGGGCGAGGCGCTGAAGGGCTTCACCAAGATCGTCCACAAGTTCTGCCAGAACAACGAAGGCAACGAAGCGGTCACAGAGTTCGTCACCCCGTTGGCGCAGCTGAACAAGGAGTGGGGCGAGCTGACCATGAAGATCGGCATGGCCGCCATGAAGGACCGCGAGGAAGTGGGCGCGGCTTCGGTGGACTACCTGATGTACTCCGGTTACGCCTGCCTGGCTTACTTCTGGGCCGACATGGCGCGCCTGGCCGCCGAGAAGCTGGCTGCCGGCACCACCGAGGAAGCGTTCTACACCGCCAAGCTGCAGACCGCGCGCTTCTACTTCCAGCGCATCCTGCCGCGTACCCGTACCCACGTGGCGGCGATCCTGTCGGGCGCCAACAACCTGATGGAAATGAACGAAGAGCACTTCGGCCTCAGCTACTAAGCGGCCACGCGCTTGGATGAAAACCGCTGCCTTCGGGCAGCGGTTTTTTTTTGGCGCCAAGGTTCAAAATATTGTTTTGGACATTAAACAATCCGCATCACGGCCGATACAGGTGAAGGCACAATGCCACAATTTCGTCCTGGTATCGGATTTTCGTTTTGTCACGTTCACCCATGTTCCATTTCAGCCATTTCCTACCGTCACTGCTGCTGTTGCTGGCAGGGCTCGCGGCTGCCTATGTAAGGGACCTCAACGTATTCTTCACCTCGCTGTTCAACGTGCTGCCCACCCTGGTGTTGCTGTTGGGTGGCGCTTACTGCGCGGTGTATCGCCGCCAGCGCGAGCTGTTCCTGATGGTCACGGTGTACATCGCCTATTTCCTGCTCGACACCCAGACCGACTACTACCGTGATCACGGCCGGGTGCGCGACGACGCGGCCGTGACCTTCCACCTGTGCTGCCTGCTGTTGCCGGCGCTGTTCGGCCTGTTCGGCGGCTGGCAGGAGCGCACCCACCTGTTCCAGGACATGGTGGCGCGCTTCGCCGTGCTGCTGGCGGTGGGCAGCACTGCCCTGGGGCTTGAACAGAGCTTCCCGGTGCCCCTGCTCAACTGGCTGGCGGAAATTCGCTGGCCGTCGTGGCACTGGCAATGGATGAGCCTGATCCAGATGGCCTACCCGGTGTTCTTCCTGGCGGCGGTGCTGCTGCTGGTGCAGTACCTGCGTGAGCCGCGGCCGCTGCATGCGGCGCAGCTGGTGGGGCTGCTGGGGCTGTTCTGGATGCTGCCCAAGACCTTCATCCTGCCGTTCACGCTGAACATCATGTGCAGCCAGGTGATGCTGATGATTGCTTCGGCCGTGGCCCACGAGGCCTACCAGATGGCGTTCCGCGACGAGCTCACCGGCCTGCCCGGGCGGCGCGCGCTCAACGAGCGCATGCAGCGCCTGGGTCGCAACTACGTGCTGGCCATGACTGACGTCGACCATTTCAAGAAATTCAACGACACCCATGGCCACGACGTCGGCGACCAGGTGCTGCGCCTGGTGGCCAGCAAGCTATCCAAGGTGACGGGCGGCGGCCGCGCCTACCGCTACGGCGGCGAGGAGTTCGCCCTGGTGTTCGCGGCCAAGACCATGGAAGAGTGCATGCCGCACCTGGAGGCCATCCGTGAGGCGATTGCCAGCTACAACATCCAGCTGCGCAACCCCGACCGCCCCCAGGACGACAAGCAGGGACGCCAGCGCCGCCATGGCGCCGGTGCGTCCAGTGTGTCGGTGACCATCAGCATTGGCGTGGCTGAGCGGCTGATCGACCACCGTACACCGGAGGAAGTGCTCAAGTCTGCCGACGAAGCGCTGTACAGCGCCAAGGGCGCGGGGCGTAACTGTGTGGTCGGCTTTGGCCAGAGCCGCCGTGGTGCGGTGCGTACCCAGGCTTCGGCTTAGGCCTTGGACGCGGCCTTTGGCCGCTGCCACGGGGGTAAAAGCCATGACCGATAGTGACTGTTTGGTCATATGACGACCCTATGTGTCGCAAAAGTTGTTGGGGTACACTGGATTTATCCACTGTCCCAGTCCCCCTTTGCGAGGTTGCCATGGCTGACTACAAAGCGCCCCTGCGCGATATGCGCTTCGTCCTCAATGAAGTTTTCGATGTGGCCAGCCTCTGGGCCCAGCTACCGGCCCTGGCGGAAGTGGTGGACGCGGACACGGTGGAAGCCATCCTCGAAGAGGCCGGCAAGGTCTCCAGCCGCAGCATCGCGCCACTGAACCGCAACAGCGACGAGCAGGGCTGCCGCTGGAAAGACACCGTGGTCAGCACCCCCGATGGCTTCCCCCAGGCCTACCAGACCTACGCCGAAGGCGGCTGGGTAGGCGTGGGCGGCGACCCGGCCTACGGCGGCATGGGCATGCCCAAGGCCGTGTCGGCCCAGGTCGAGGAGATGATCAACTCCTCCAGCCTGGCCTTCGGCCTGTACCCGATGCTCACCTCCGGCGCCTGCCTGTCGCTGCACGCCCACGCCAGCGAGGAACTGAAGCAGACCTACCTGCCGAACATGTACGCCGGCACCTGGGCCGGTTCCATGTGCCTGACCGAGGCCCATGCCGGTACCGACCTGGGCATCATCCGCACCAAGGCCGAGCCCCAGGCGGACGGCAGCTACAAGGTCAGCGGCACCAAGATCTTCATCACTGGCGGCGAGCACGACCTCACCGAGAACATCATTCACCTGGTGCTGGCCAAGCTGCCGGACGCGCCGGCGGGGCCCAAGGGCATCTCGCTGTTCCTGGTGCCCAAGTTCATGGTCAACGCCGATGGCAGCCTGGGCGCGCGCAACGCCGTGAGCTGTGGCTCCATCGAGCACAAGATGGGCCTGCAGGGCTCGGCTACCTGCGTGATGAACTTCGACGAGGCCGTGGGCTACATCGTCGGCGAGCCGAACAAGGGCCTGGCGGCCATGTTCACCATGATGAACTACGAACGCCTGGGCGTGGGCATCCAGGGCCTGGCGTCGGCCGAGCGCTCCTACCAGAGCGCCGTGGAATACGCCCGCGACCGCCTGCAAAGCCGTTCGCCCACCGGCCCCAAGGCCAAGGACAAGGTCGCGGACCCGATCATCGTGCACCCGGACGTGCGCCGCATGCTGCTGACCATGAAGGCCAGCAACGAGGGCGGCCGCGCCTTCTCCACCTACGTGGCCATGCAACTGGACACCGCCAAGTTCAGCGAAGAGCCGGCCGTGCGCAAGCGCGCCGAGGACCTGGTGGCGTTGCTGACCCCGGTGGCCAAGGCGTTCCTTTCCGACCTGGGCCTGGAAACCACAGTGCTGGGCCAGCAGGTGTTTGGCGGCCACGGCTATATCCGCGAGTGGGGCCAGGAGCAACTGGTGCGTGACGTGCGCATCACCCAGATCTACGAGGGCACCAACGGCATCCAGGCCCTGGACCTGGTCGGCCGCAAGGTGATCGGCAGCGGTGGTGCGTACTACCAGCTGTTCGCCGACGAGATCCGCCACTTCATCGACACCGCCGCGCCGGCCCTGGCCGAGTTCACCAAGCCGCTGGCGGCGGCCCTGGCCAACCTCGATGACCTCACCGCCTGGCTGCTGGACCGCGCCAAGAACGACCCGAACGAAATCGGCGCGGCGTCGGTGGAGTACCTGCACGTGTTCGGCTACACCGCCTACGCCTACATGTGGGCCCTGATGGCCAAGGCCGCGCTGGGCAAGGAAGCGCAGGAAGACTTCTATGCCAGCAAGCTGGGCACCGCGCGCTTCTACTTTGCCCGGCTGTTGCCGCGCATCCACTCGCTGACCGCGTCGGTCAAGGGTGGCAGCGAGTCGTTGTTCCTGCTGGATGCAGAGCAGTTCTAAAAGTCCGACAGGCATGTAGGCTTTCTCCTACATGCCGTGACGGCTTTAGGCGCTTTCGATGCCATGGATCCAGAGGGTAATCTTTGCTCATGGACGTCGCGCAGGAAGCGCCCAACAGAACACGGACACGCAAGGAACCCGCCACTGGACGGCGGGCTGAAAAGGACCTCAGGGATACAGTCTGCGAAACCCCGCCCCGGCGGGGTTTTTTATTACCTGCGGTGGCTCAGCCCAGGGCGGGTGCGATGACGTCTTCCAGCAGTTGGCGCAGCAGCGTCACCGAGGCCTGCTGGCGCTGGGCGTCGCGGTACACCAGGCCCACCTGCAAGGGCACCCGCGGTTCGCTGAGGGGTTTCCACAGCAGCTCCGGGTCTTCGCCGATCTGCTGGGCGCGGCCGGGCAGCACCGTGGCCAGGCGCATGTAGGGCAGGCTGTCGAGGATGCCGGCCATGTTGTTCAGCTCGGCCTGCACTTGCGCGCGCCGGCCCAGGGCGGCCAGCTGCGCCTGCCAGATCTGCCGCACCTGGAACTCCTCGCCCAGCAACAGCATGGGCAGCTCGGCCGCCTGGCGCACCGAGACCTTCTTGAACTCACGCAACGGGTGGTCCGCCGGTATCACCAGTTGCAGCTCGTCCTCGTACAGCAGCACGCCGTGCATGCCCGGCTGGCGTGGCGGCAGGTAGCTGATGCCGATGTCCAGGGTGCCGTTGAGCAGGCGTTTCTCGATCTCCAGCCCCGACAGCTCGTAGATCTGGATCACCAGGTGTGGCTGGGCCTTGCGCACCCGTTCCAGCAACTGCGGCACCAGCGCCGGGTGCACGGTCTGCAGCACCCCGATGGCCAGGGTGCGCAGCGCCTGGCCACGGAAACCCAGCAACGCCTCGCGGGCCTTCTGCATGCCGTCGAGCAACGGCAGTGCATGGTTGTAGAGGGTGTGGGCAGCCAGGGTCGGCAGCAGGCGCTTGTTGCCACGCTCGAACAGGCTGACGTCGAGGCTGTGTTCCAGCTGGCGAATCTGCTGCGACAGGGCCGGTTGCGACAGCGACAGGCGCTCGGCGGCGCGGCCCACGTGGCCTTCTTCATAGACCGCGACGAAATAGCGCAGTTGGCGAAAATCCATAAGTTCTACTTATCGAAAAAGCTCGAAAATCGAAATGGCCGAGTGGCCGGCAAACGCCTAGTCTACGCGCCATTGACAAGGGTTGCAGGTAGGTTGATGGCAATGGGTAGTCACAGACAGCTGGGCGTATACATAGGAAAGACCACGCAGCCGGGCGACGTGCTCAACCTGGCGCCGAGCCTCGCCCAGCTGTGCCACGCCACCGCCTGTGACCAGGCCCTGTTGCTGGGCACTGATGCCAGCGCCCGTGAAGCTGCCATGGCCCTGGCCCTCGACTGGGGCGCGCTGCGCCGCCGCCGCGCCGGCCAGATCATCCGCGTAGGCGACGACGCGCCGGGCGATGCGCTGGCCTTCGGCGACCTGCCGGCCCTGCACGCCGCGGTTGATTCACAGACCGTCGCCATCATGCTCCAGCCCAGCACCGGCCCTGACGCCGATGCCTACCTCAAGGGCGTGGAACAGCTGTGCCGCGCGCTGGACATCCTGTTGATCATCGACGACTTGAGCGCGCCTGTTGCGCAGCCCGACGAGGTGGCCGCGCCGCCGCTGTTCCAGCGCCTGGGCCTGGCGTTCGCCCGAGCGCGCAGCCACCGCCTGCACTGATTTCCCTATACCGTCTGCGTGTTTACGCAACGCCCCGGCCTGGATTCCCCCTTGGGTCGGGGCGTTTTTTTTCGTGCTGGGTAGGGACTCTCACAAACTACGCACAACAGAAATACGTCCTACGTGCCAATCAGAAATATCGCATTTTGCGATTTTTCTTGTTGTGCGACAGTAGCCCGCATAGCAAAATGCGATGCGGTAGGTGGAATGCACGTAATAAGTGAGAAGCGAATCTGGGAGGCAAAAGCTCGATGGCCCCGGGGAGCAAATGCGCTGGATGCCTGGTATCGAATCGCCAAGAGCGTTCGTCCTCCTGACTTCGCCGCGATGAAGCAAATATTCCCTGCGACGGACAAGGTCGGCGATCTTCATGTGTTCGATATCGGCGGTAACAAACTGAGGCTGATAGCGGTCGTCAGGTACCGCAGCCAGCGCCTGTATATTCGTTCGATCCTGGACCATGCGCAGTACATGAAAGGCAAATGGAAGGAGGAAATCACTTGAACCCTTCGATCAAGTTCGCAGCAGAGCATTGGCACCTGCTCTCACCGCTTCTGGCCAAGCCCAGGACAGAACATGACTACGATGCATTGGTTGCGTCGCTGGACGAGTTGCTTGATCTGGTTGGCGCCGATGAGGAGCATCCGCTTTCAGGCCTGGTCGATCACTTGGGCGATTTGATTGCTGCCTATGACCATGAGCACCGGCCGATGCCCAAGGCGTCGGGCGCCGAGGTATTGAAATTGCTCATGGACCAGCATCGGCTCAAGCAGGCTGACCTGGCTGAGGTCGGTCCGCAGTCCGTGATTTCGGAGATCCTCGCCGGCAAGCGCCAACTCAACCTTCGGCAAATCCGGGCGCTGTCGCTTCGCTTCAAGGTGTCTGCCGACCTGTTCGTTTGACACCCGCTGCGGCAACGCAGCACGAAGTTGAACCCCCACGCCCACGGTGATGTCAGTTGGTTATCAACCTCCAGGAGCCGTACCATGGACTTTATCCGCATTATCGTCGCCATCTTGCTGCCGCCGCTGGGTGTCTTTCTGCAAGTGGGGTTCGGCGGTGCCTTCTGGCTGAATATCCTGCTGACGCTGTGCGGCTACATCCCCGGGATCGTACATGCGGTGTACATCATCGCGAAACGTTGAAATCGTTCATTTGGGAAATGCCTGACGATTTAACTCGAACTGGCTGACATTCATTTTCGATCCCCGCGATTAGGCTCCACCTCTCCGATAAGACAGAGGTGAAGCCTTTTGAGGCGGGCAAGAAGTGAAAATAGATAATGTAATCAGTCATGTCACGGAAGCCGACGGCAATGTCTTCGTCGATCTTGGGTTTCCCCATGATGAGGCGGTCCGGCTGAAGGCCCTTTCGGAAAAAGCGAGATGCTCAGCAGAATTGGCAAGCCTTTCACCCTCACGGTTGGCTGACACAAGCCTGCCTCACCCCTCCATCACCCGCCGATAAAACCCCCACTCCTGCTCCAGCGCATGCGCCAGGTTCGCCGCCTTGCGGAAGCCGTGGCGTTCGTCCGGGTAGAAGTGCGCCTCGGCGGGCAGGCCGTTGTCCTGCAGGGCCTTGAGCATGTCGCGGGTCTGTTGGGGCACCACCACGGCGTCCAGTTCGCCCTGGAAGAAGATCACCGGCGCCTTGATGCTGCCAGCGTGCAGCAGCGGGGTGCGCTCGCGGTAGCGGGCGGCGTCGCGCTGCGGGTCGCCGATCAGCCAGTCCAGGTAGTCGCCTTCGAACTTGTGCGTGGCCTTGCCCAGGGCAACCGGGTCGCTGACGCCGTACAGGCTGGCACCGGCGCGGAAGACGTCGTGAAACGCCAGGGCGCACAGGGTGGTGTAGCCGCCGGCGCTGCCGCCGCGGATGAACGCCTGGTGCGGGTTGATCAGGCCGCGGTCGGCCAGGTGGCCGACCACCGCGCAGGCGTCCTGCACGTCGATTTCACCCCAGCGCAGGTGCAGGGCCTGGCGGTAGGCGCGGCCGTAGCTGCTGCTGCCGCGGTAGTTGAGGTCGGCAACGGCGAAGCCACGCTGGGTCCAGTATTGGATGCGCGGGTCGAACACCGGGAAGCAGGCCGAGGTAGGGCCGCCGTGGATGAACACCACCAGCGGCGGCTGGCGGTCACCGTTCATGGCCGGGTAGAAGAAGCCGTGGGCATGGCCGTCGCCACTGGCATAGCGCAGCGGTTGCGGGCGGCTGACCTGTTCGGCGGGCAGCGGTAGCACGCCGCCGGCCAGCACCCGTGCCTGACGGCTGGCGCGGTCGATGGCGATGACCGCTGGCGGGCAGGTGGCAGAGGCGGCGATGGCGTAGATGAACTGCGCGTCGATGGCCAGGCAACGGAAGCGGTTGAAGTCGCCGCTGTAGTCGTGGATCACGCCGTCGTGCTGGCAGATGCCCAGGCGGGCGAAGCCGTCCTCGAACCACGTGGCGAGAAAACGCTCACCCGCCAGTGGCAGCCAGGTGCTGGCGCCCAACTGCCAGGGGGCGCCGGCGTGGTCGGCCCGGCGCGAGGGCAACAAGGCCCAGCCGTTTGCCGTCTCGCCCCAGGGTTGCCAGAAGCCATCCACGTCGGACAGGCAGCACAGGCGGCCGTCGGCATCGAAGCGCGGCTGCTGCAGCGATTGTTCGTGATCGCCACCCACTTGCTCAGGCTGCCCCCAGGCGCCCGAAGGCAGCCGTCGGCAGGTCATCAGGCGGGTAAGGGTCCAGGGCTGGTGGGGCCGGCTCCACTCCACCCAGGCCAGGCGTTGGCCATCGTCGCTGACGCTGGGCGTGGCGTAGAAATCAGCGCCTGCGGCCAGCACCTGGCGCGTGCCGTCGGCCAGGGCAAGGCTCACCAGGCGGTGTTCGACCTGCGCGCCGTGGTGGCTTTCCTCCACGGCGAATACCCACTCGGCGTTGGCCTGCAGGCCACCGTAGCGGCAGTCGTTGTGGCTGAGGCGGCGGGGCACGGTGCCCGCCAGGTCCTGGAAGTAGAGCTGCTGGTCGGCTTCGTTGACGAACACCAGGCCGTCGCCGGCCAGGCAGAACGAGCCACCGCCGTATTCGTAGACACGGCTGCGCACGCTGAAGCCATCAGGCGTCAGGCAGCGCGCTTGTTCGCCCTGCCACCGCCAGATCCGGCAGGCGGCATCCTGGGGGCGGAATTCGTTCCAGAACAGCCCCGCCGGGCCGACCGCCAGTTCGGCGAAGTCGGTGCCGGCGGCAACGGCCTGGGCGGCGCTGAACAGGTCAGGCCTTGGCGATGATTCTCGAGTTTCGTTCATTACGGAAGGCCAGTTGTTCGATCGTCTGCGTGGCAGTCTCGGACTCTTCACGGGCCTTGAGGATGATCCCGTGGTCCGCCGATTTACTGCACACGGGGTCGGCATTGCTGGCATCGCCGGTCAGCATGAAAGCCTGGCAACGACAGCCACCGAAGTCCTTTTCTTTCTCGTCGCAGGAGCGGCATGGCTCCGGCATCCAATCATAACCACGGAAGCGGTTGAAGCCGAAAGACTCGTACCAGATGTGCTGCATGCTGTGCTCGCGCACATTGGGAAACTGGATCGGCATCTGCCGCGCGCCGTGGCAGGGCAGGGCGGTGCCGTCCGGGGTCACGGTGAGGAAGATGCTGCCCCAGCCGTTCATGCACGCCTTGGGGCGTTCCTCGTAGTAATCCGGGGTGACGAAGATCAGCTTGCAGGGGTTGCCCTCGGCTGCCAGCTTTTCCCGGTACTCGTTGGTGATGCGCTCGGCGCGCACCAGCTGCTCCTTGGTGGGCAGCAGGCCCAGGCGGTTGAGCTCGGCCCAGCCGTAGAACTGGCAGGTGGCAAGCTCGACGAAGTCGGCTTCAAGCGCGATGCACAGCTCGATGATGCGGTCGATCTTGTCGATGTTGTGCCGGTGGGTGACGAAGTTCAGCACCATGGGGTAGCCATGGGCTTTCACCGCGCGGGCCATCTCCAGCTTCTGCTTGAACGCCTTTTTCGAGCCGGCCAGCAGGTTGTTGACCTGCTCGTCGCTGGCCTGGAAGCTGATCTGGATGTGATCCAGGCCGGCGGTCTTGAAGTCGGCGATTTTCTGCTCGGTGAGGCCGATGCCCGAAGTAATCAGGTTGGTGTAGAACCCCAGCTGCCGCGCCTCACGGATCAGCTCGGCGAGGTCCTGGCGCACCAGCGGCTCGCCACCGGAGAAACCGATCTGTGCAGCGCCCATTTCCCGGGCTTCACGAAATACCTTGAACCATTGCTCGGTCGTCAGTTCCTTGCCCTGGGCGGCGAAGTCCAGGGGGTTGGAGCAGTACGGGCACTGCAACGGGCAGCGGTAGGTCAGCTCGGCCAGCAGCCACAGGGGCAGGCCGACCGCAGGCTTGGCCGGCAGCTCAGGCAAGTTCGATCCAGTGCTCTGCACGAGCGACCTCCATGAATTGCTCGATGTCGTCACCGAGCTCAGGTACGCCGGGGAACTGCTTGTCCAGCTCGGCGATGATGGCGGCGACGTTGCGCTGGCCATCGATCAGGCCGCCGATGGCGCTGGCGCTGTCGTTGAGCTTGATCATCCCTTCAGGATAGAGCAGCACGTGGCCTTTCTGCGCCGGCTCGTACTGGAAGCGATAGCCGGGGCGCCATTTGGGTGTCAGGTTGCGATCGAAACTCATAAGGCTATCCCCTTGTGCCAGACGCGCTGGTCGGTGACGCTGTGGTAGGGCGGACGGTTCAGCTCGTAGGCCATGGTCATGGCGTCGAGCATGGTCCACAGGATGTCGAGCTTGAACTGCAGGATCTCCAGCATGCGCTGCTGGCCCTCGGCAGTGGTGTAGTGCTGCAGGGTGATGGCCAGGCCATGCTCCACGTCACGCCGGGCCTGGCCCAGGCGGGTGCGGAAGTATTCGTAGCCGGCCGGGTCGATCCACGGGTAATGCTGTGGCCAGCTGTCCAGGCGCGACTGGTGGATCTGCGGCGCGAACAGTTCGGTCAGCGAGCTGCTGGCCGCTTCCTGCCAGCTGGCGCGGCGGGCAAAGTTGACGTAGGCGTCCACGGCGAAGCGCACGCCGGGCAGCACCAGTTCCTGGGAGCGCAGCTGGTCGGGGTCCAGGCCCACGGCCTGGCCCAGGCGCAGCCAGGCCTCGATGCCGCCGTCCTCGCCCGGGGCGCCGTCGTGGTCCAGCAGGCGCTGAATCCACTCGCGGCGCACTTCACGGTCCGGGCAGTTGGCCAGGATCGCGGCATCCTTCATGGGGATGTTGACCTGGTAGTAGAAACGGTTGGCCACCCAGCCCTGGATCTGCTCGCGGGTGGCGCGGCCTTCGTACATCGCCACGTGGTACGGGTGGTAGATGTGGTAGTACGCACCCTTGGCGCGCAGGGCCTGCTCGAATTCGGCCGGGGACATTGCCTTGGCGTCGGTCATGCTCACACTCCTACAGTTCGATGCTCATGCCATCGAAGGCGACTTCCACGCCGCGGCGGGTCACTTCGGCGCGCTCGGGCGAGTCTTCATCGAGGATCGGGTTGGTGTTGTTGATGTGGATCAGCACCTTGCGCGGCTTGCTCAGCCCGTCAAGCACTTCCAGCATGCCGCCGGGGCCGTTCTGGCACAGGTGGCCCATCTCGCGGCCGGTGCGGGTCCCCACGCCACGGCGCTGCATCTCATCATCCTCCCACAGCGTGCCGTCCACCAGCAGGCAGTCGGCATCGGCCATGTGCCCCAGCAGCGTGTCGTCCACCTGGCCCAGGCCTGGGGCGTAGAACAGCTTGCCGCCGGTGCGCAGGTCTTCTACGCGCAGGCCCAGGTTGTCACCCGGGTGCGGATCGAAGCGGTGCGGCGAGTAGGGCGGTGCGGCGCTGCGCAGCGGGAACGGGGTGAAGCGCAGGTTCGGGCAGGCGGGGATGGTGAAGCTGCCTTCCAGCTCGATGCGGTTCCACTGCAGGCCACCGTTCCAGTGGCTGAGCATGTTGAATAGCGGGAAGCCGGTGGTCAGGTCCTGGTGGACCATGTCGGTGCACCACACCTGGTGCGGGCAGCCTTCGCGCAGGCTCAGCAGGCCGGTGGTGTGGTCGATCTGGCTGTCCAGCAGGATGATGGCGTTGATGCCGGTGTCGCGCAGGGCGCGGGCCGGTTGCATGGGCGCAAAGCCCTGCAGCTGGGCGCGGATATCTGGCGAGGCGTTGCACAGGACCCAGTGCACGCCGTCATCGGACAGGGCGATCGAGGATTGGGTACGCGCCTTGGCATTCAGGGTACCGTCGCGGTAGCCCTTGCAGTTCACGCAGTTGCAGTTCCACTGGGGGAAACCGCCACCGGCGGCAGAACCTAGAATCTGGATGTACATGGGAGGCCTGTGACGTCTGACTTCAGGATGGACAGCAAAAATAAAAACGCCCCGGCTGACCGAGGCGCTGTACTGCGATAAAAATCAACGGCTGGCGAAGTACATGGTGACTTCAAAGCCGATGCGCAGGTCGGTGAAAGCTGGTTTGGTCCACATAGGGTGACTCCTTCTGGGTGATGGATGAAAGTGGTACTGGTGCAACACATCAGAGCCATCTCCGCTGGGAGATGTTCATCTGCTTAGGGCCCTATCTTACTAAATTCCGGTGTACTGAAACGTTAAATTGCATTAACACGGCTGAGAAAGCTCATTACAGCCTGCGTAATGATCACTCCGCCACTTGCCACTGCGCGCCCACCGCGGGGCCGTTGGCCAGGCACAACCAGCCAGCTTGAGCCTCCAGCAATTGCCCGGCGGCCTGCAGCAGTGAATCGCTGCGCAGGCGCCCGAAGGCCTTGCGCAGTTGATCGATGAAATCGGACGAATGGCCACCCAGACGCGCTTGCCAAAGGCTTTCGGCGGCCTGGCCCAGTTCCATGTCAGCCAGACTGGTGCGCGCGGCCAGGTCGCGGCACTGGTTGCTCAACGAGGTGCCGGCCTGGGCCCGGATCAGCGCTGGCAGCGCGGCCAGGAACGTCTCGATATGCCCCAGGATCTCGGCCATCGGCGTGCTGGGCGACTGCACGCCAAACAGCAGGCCCGGGCGCCCGGCTATCTGCCGGAAGCCGCTGAACACCGCGTAGCCCAGCTGCAGCTCGACGCGCATGCGCTGATAGAACGGCGCCTGGCACAGTTGCCCGAGCATCTGCCAGGCGGCCTGGTCGATGATGTCTTCGCCGGCCGCCGGGCAGAACAGCAGCAGTGCCTGCTCATTGGACTCGGTGGCCACCTGGCTCCAGGTGCGGCCGTGCAGCGGCAGCGGGGGCTGGCACAAATGGCCGTCGGCGCGGCCGGGCATGCGCAGCAGCGCCACGTTGATGGCCTGGCTGACACCCATGCCCAGGCCCACGGCCAGCCCGTCCCAGCGGGCTTCGTGCCACAGGCGCTGCAGCAACGGCGGTTGCAGTTGCTCGTCGCGGCCGCGTGAAGGCGCCTGGAAATAACCCAGGCTGTGCTCCGGCAAGCGCTTGAGCAGCTCGCGGATGGGAATCAGGGGCGCAGGCGCGCTTAGCTGGCTGGCCTGGCGCCACACTTCGGGGGCCGGCTGCGTAAGGTTTTCCAGCGCCTGCTCGACCAGCGCCGGCATAGGCTCCTGCACCCCGCACAGGCGCAGCTGCCAGTCGTCGCCCAGGCTGGTGAAGGTCATCTGCACGCCGGCCTGGCTTGCCTCTGCGCGCAGCTTGGCCAGGTTGTGGTCCAGCAGCCGCCAGAGGCTGGCGCGCTGGGCTGACTTGACCCGCCAGCGCAGGTACAGGCAGCCCTCGGCGCTGGCCGACTGCGGCGTGTTGACCACGTCCAGGCAGGCGGGTGGCGGCACCATCTGGTCCGGGCGGCGGCTGGGGCGCAGGAAGCGGTTGCGCTGGGGCAGGCGCCATTTGACGTCGGTGTCGGTGGCCAGGCGTGCCAGCGGGCCATGCAGGATGGTGTCGCCGCGCAACTGGCCGAGCAGGGCGCGCAGGGCGTTGATGGCGGGCTGGCCGATGCCCAGGTCATGGCCCTGGCCGAAGTGCTCGCTGTCGTGGCGCGCCAGTTCCAGGGCGGTGCTCACCAGCTGCCGGCGCTGGCGTAGCAGGCGGTATTCCTCGCGCAGGCTCTGCCAGTCGTCGTGGGACTGGAAAAACTCCAGCCAGGCCAGGCACAGCTCGCTGATCAGCGGGCGCATGGGCTCGCCGGCGGCGGTCAGCTTGCACTCGATGTTCAGCACCGCCTGGTCGTCGAAGCAGTACAGCGGCGTCAGGCTCAGGCCTTCCGCGAGGCCGCGGCGCTGTAACTCGGCCAGCAGGCCGCCGGGTTGCTGCGACGTCAGCCAGGTGGCCAGGAAGTCGATGGCGGTAGCGCTGTCGCCCGGCACCTCATGGCAGGCGAACACCAGGTTCAGCCGGCTGGGGTCCAAGACGTCCATGGCCGTAGGCGCGGTGTCCAGCAGGGCCGGGCTGGCCTTGCGCGGGCTGAGGCTGCCGGCACGCAGCTGCGCGCCGGCCTTGTGCGCCAGTTGCCGTAGCTCGTCCAGCGGCTGCGGCCCGGCCAGGCACAGGGTCATCTGCCCGGCCTGGTAGAAGCGCTGGTAGAACGCCAGCAGGCTGTACTGGAATGCCTCGCGCGGCACCGGCAGGCTGTAGCGGTTGCCCGCGTGGAAGGCGCGCAGCGGGTGGCTGGCGGCAAGGGGCGCGGTCAGCCACTGCAGGTGACGGGCTTGGGGGTCGCGGCTCCAGGCGATGAACTCGGCATGCAGCACTTCGCGTTCGCGCAGCTGGTATTCGCGCTCCAGGCGTGGCTGGGCGAGCATTTCGCACAGGCGCTCGAGGGCGCCGGGGAAGGACTCGGTGGGCAACTCGAAGAAGAAGTCGGTGGTGCGCTCGCGGGTGCTGGCGTTCAGTTGCCCGCCGTGGCGCTGGACGAACGGCATCAGCGCGTTGTCGTCGTGGTAGCGCGCGGTGCCCAGGAAGAACAGGTGTTCGAGGAAGTGCGCCAGGCCGGGGAACGCCGGGTCGGTGTCATGGCTGCCGGCCGCCACGCGCAGGGCGGCGGCGCCGCGTTTCAGACGCGGGTCGTGGCGCAGCTGCACGCGCAGGCCGTTGTCCAGCACCAGGGAGGCGAATTCAGGGGGGGCGGCATCGGGCATGACGGTTCCGTTGGCATTGCGGTATGTGGCTAATGCTAGCGGAAGTTTGCCAAGGCATATAACGCAAAAAGCCCGCCGGGTTGCCGGCGGGCTTTTGGGAATGAACTGATAACACCGCGTGCTGCTTTTGATCTTGATCCCGTGCGGCCCTTGATCTTGATTGTGTGCCCCGTAAAGCGCCAGGGCCGACTGGAGGCGTTGGCCAAGCGGTCCCTGGCGTAGCCGGGGAAGACGGAACCGGAGGCGCTTCTATTCCGGGCCGTCGGCCGCTTGGGCGACGCCGGAAGGAGGGGACCCGCAGCGAAGCGTAGGGACCAAGCAGGGGCAAGCCTTTTTTGGTTACTTTTTGAGGCGTCTGTCAAAAAGTGACTCGGCGTAAGGCCGAAAAGGTGATTGTGCATCACCCTCGGTAATGGATATGTTCACGATATGTGGATCCCGCTTTTGAGGGTTTCGGACATATCCATTTTCGCGGTGCGATCACCGACCGTTTCGCCCTTACGGCGACTCACTTTTTTTCAAACGCCAAAAAAAGTAAGCAAAAAACGCTTGCCCCTGCTTGGGCCCTCCGCTGCGCTACGGGTCCCCTCCTTCCGGCGCCGCTCAACGGGCAGACGGCACCCGCTATAGAAGCCTGCGGGTTACCGTCTCTTCGGCCTGCGGCCTCGGCCCTTCGGGCAGCCCGTTGATCGACGCCTCCAGTCGGCCCTGGCGCTTTACGGGGCATACAATCAAGATCAAGAGCCAGATCAACAGCAGATCAACAGCAGATCAACAGCAGATCAAAAGCCAGATCAACGGCAGATCTAGATCAAGGTCAGGATCAGTTGCCGGCCAGCATCTGCCTTAGTGGCTGAACGCGGCCGTCGTCCCTACGACAGTAGCCGACGGCAGCAGCTGGCTGATGAAGCGGTTCCAGCGAGTAATGTTGGCCGGGCCGACGAACACCACGTCCGAAGTCCGCAGGTCGAACTGGCGCGCCAGCAGGAACGCCGTGGGCTTCTTGGCGTTGAGGTAGAACACCGTCGGCGGCTGGCCGTTGCCATCCTGCGCGCCGCGGATCACGTAGATGGCCTCGGCGTTGGCGGTTTCCTGGCTCAGGCCGCCGGCGTTGCCGATGGCTTCCATCAGGTTGAAGGTACTGGTGCCGTAGTTCATCACCTGGGGCTTCTGCACCTCGCCCAGCACGTAGACCTTGTTGGCGTGGTCGTTGCCCAGGTGCAGCTGGTCGCCGTCCTTGAGGTAGATCTCGTTCAGGCGCGAGTCGGTGCGGTTCAGGGTGTCGATGTCCATGACGTATTCATGGCCATCACGCTTGAGGATCAGGTTGGCCAGGTTGGCGTCGCTGGTCTCGCCCCCCGCGCGGCTGATGGCGTTCACCAGGTTCAGCGGGATGTTGTTCAGCGACTGCGGCCCGGGGTTTTTCACCGCCCCGGAGATGATCACCTTCTGGCTGTCGTAAGCCTGGATGTTGACGTCCACCTGGGCGCCCGTCAGGTATTGGCCCAGGGCTTTCTGCAGGTTGGAACGGAACTCCGGCACGGTCAGGCCGCCGGCCTTGATCGAGTTGATGTAGGGGTAGTACAGCGTGCCGTCCAGGCGCACCACGCGGGCGCTGGCCTCGACCTGGGTCTGGGTGGTGGGCGAGTTCAGCTCGGCGTGTTCCCACACGGTGATGATCAGGTTGTCACCCGGGCCGATGCGGTAGTCACCGGGCCGGTAGCTGGTGAGGGCAGCGGGTATGGGCTGCGGCTTGTAGATGGTTCGCTGCTGGTTGACGGTGGCCGAGGTAATCGGCACCACTGTCACCGGCCCGGTGTCCTGGTCTTGCGCATCATCGGGGGTCATGTGCTGGCCGGGGGCGAAAGCGCACCCTTGGACCAGCGCGGTAATGAGCAACACGCCGAGTATCGATCGCTTCATGGCAAAGTCTTCCTTGGAGAAGGCATTTTCTCCGGCATTGGTCTTATAGGAGTCAGAAAGCGTTTTTGTGCACGAAACCCTTCACCAGGGTCAGCACAATGATTTTCAGGTCCAGCCAGACGGACCAGTGTTCGATGTAATCGAGGTCGAACTCGATGCGTTTCTGCATTTTGTCCAAGGTCGTGGTCTCCCCGCGCCATCCGTTGACTTGAGCCCAGCCGGTGATGCCGGGCTTGACCTTATGCCGCAACATGTAGCCGTTGACCTGCTTGCGGTACTGCTCGTTGTGCGCCACTGCATGGGGGCGAGGGCCGACGATCGACATGTCGCCGCGCAACACATTGAAAAACTGAGGCAACTCGTCCAGGGACGTGCGCCGCAGGAAGGCCCCGAAAGGCGTTACCCGGCAATCGTTGCGGCTGGCCTGCACCACCTCGTGGCCGTTTTCCTGCACGGTCATGCTGCGGAACTTCCAGACCATGATCGGTCGCCCATCTAAACCATAGCGTGTCTGGCGGAAAAACACGGGGCCAGCGGAGGTCAATTTGATGCCCAGGGCGATCAACAGCATTGGCAGGGCGATCATCGCCAGGATCAGGCTGCTGACGACGATGTCCTCGAAGCGCTTCACCAGTTGGCTGGAGCCGTCCATCGGCGTGTCCACCAGGCTGATGCTGGTCAGGCCGTTGATGCTTTCGCTGCGGGCATGCAGCAGGTCGAACATGAACACGTCGGGAATCAGGTAGACCGACGCCGTGGTGTCGCTCAGGCCCTTGACCAGAGTGCACAGCGACGGCTCGCAGCTCATGGCCAGGGTGATGTAGACCTTGTCGATGCGCCCGGCGCGGGCGTCCAGCACCAGTTGGTCGAGGCCGCCGAGCACGGGGATCCGGCGGTTGAGCTGGTCCAGGGCCATCTGCTGCGGCGCATCGTCGTAGAAACCCAGCAGGCGCAGGCCCATCCAGGGCGCCGCGGCGATGGAGCAGGCCAGCCGCTCGCCCACGGTGCCGGTGCCGACGATGGCCACGCTGCGGGTGTTGAAGCCGCGGCGGCGCAAGGCCTGCAGGGTGCTGCGGATCAGCAGGCGGTAGCCGCACAGGGCGAACAGTATCAGGGCGAACCAGGCGATGCGCTGGCGGTCCAGGACAATCTCGGGCCCGGTCAGCAGGTAGTCAGCCAGCATCACGCAGCAGAAGGTCAGCGCCCAGTAGTTGAAGACCCGCATCAGCTCGCGCTTGACCCGCTCGCCGCGCCACGAGCCGTACAGTTGGTGGTACTCGCACAGCCAGTGGAAGATCATCACCGTGGCCATCAGGCGCAGCCAGGTGTCGCTGTCGTGCAGGCGGCCCTGCAGCCAGGCGAACCACAGGCTGCAGGCCGCGATCACGGCCAGGTCGAGGGCACGATGGGCCAGGGACAAGGCCGACTGGTGGGCCTGGAGGATGCCTTTGAAGGGTGTTGCCATGACAGACCTCCCCACTCACAAGGTTTTCACGCTGGCAGCCAGCACGGGGGCCAGGCTCAGGCGCGGGCCGTTGGCGGCCAGGGGCAGGGCCACTGGCGGATGCTCCTGGGCCCAGCGGCTCTCGACGAACTGGCGCATTTCCCGCTCGAAGCGTTGTTCGGAGAAGCGCTCGGCGTTCTCGCGGCAGGCCTGGGGGGTGATGCGGTGGGCATTGCGCTCGAACTCGCAGACGCCCTCGATGATCGCGGCCATGGTCTGCTGGTGGTAGAACACCCCGGTGGGTTGCTCGTGATCGAGGCCGTGCACGGTTTCCAGGCTGCCGCCACGGCCGAAGGCAATCACCGGCGTGCCGCAGGCCTGGGCTTCCACCGGGCTGATGCCGAAGTCTTCCTCGGCGGCGAAGACGAAGCCCTTGGCGTTGCGCAGGTACTCGCGCAGGGCGGCGAAGGGCTGGTAGCCCAGCAGGGTGACGTTGGACCCGCACACGGCCTGGCATTTTTCCATTTCCGGGCCGTCGCCGATCACGATCAGGTGCTTGTCGGGCATGGCACGGAAAGCCTCGACAATCATCGGCACGCGCTTGTAGGGCACCATGCGCGAGGTGGTCAGGTAGTACTCCTGCTTCACCGGTTGCAGGTCGAAGCCCTGGGTGTCCACGGGCGGGTAGATCACCGTGGAGTGGCGGCGGTAGGCCTTGTCGATGCGCCGGCCGATGAACTGCGAGTTGGCGATGAACTCGTCCACGGCGGCGGCGGTCCGTTGGTCCCACATGCGCATGTAGTGCAGGATCATGCGCGCCACCTTGCTCTTGAGGCCGTGGCTCAGGCCAGCCTCGTTCAGATACTGGTGCTGCAGGTCCCAGGCGTAGCGGATGGGCGAGTGCACGTAGCTGATGTGCAGCTGGTCGGGGCCGGTGAGCACGCCCTTGGCCACGGCGTGGCTGCTGGAAATGATCAGGTCGTAGCCCGACAGGTCCAGTTGCTCGATGGCCAGCGGCATTAGCGGCAGGTACTGCTGGTAGCGGGTACGGGCCTTGGGCAGGTGCTGGATGAAGGTCGTCTGGGCGCGCTTGCCACCCAGGTGGGCGCGGTCCTCGTCGCTGAGGAAATCGATGACCGAGAACAGGTCGGCGTCGGGCCAGATTTTCAGCAGTGCGGCCAACACGCGCTCGGCACCTGCGTAAGTCACCAGCCAGTCATGGACGATTGCGATTTTCATGATGCCACCAATTGTTGTTATGGCAGGGCCGGGGCCCCGCGATTATTTGGGTACGCTGGCGTTCAAGGGCAGTGCGCCGCGGTGTGGGGGCGGTTCGGCGAGCAGGGTGTCGATGCGTTCGCTGACCAGCGCCGCCGAGCGCTCCCAGTCGAAACGCGACACGTTGTGCAGGCCCAGGGTGCGCAGTTGCTGGCGGATGCACTGGTTGGTCAGCACCAGGTTCATGGCCTGGCTGATGTGCTCCACGTCCAGGGGGTCGAAGTACAGCGCGCTGGACTGCAGCACTTCGGGAATCGAGGCGGCGTTGGCGGCCAGCACCGGGCAGCCGCAGGCCTGGGCCTCCAGGGGCGGGATGCCGAACCCCTCGTACAGCGAGGGGAAGACGAAGGCCGCGGCGCCCTGGTACTGGGTAATCAGCTCTTCGTCGCTGAGGCGGCCAAGGAAGCGAATGCGCGGGTCGCTGTTGGCCAGGCGCTCCAGGTTGGCGTCGGCGAAGATGCCGTTGGCGCCGCCGACGATGCGCAACTGCACGCGCTCGTGGCCCCGCAGCTGCAGGAAGGCCTGGATCATGCGGGTGAAGTTCTTGTGCTCGCTGGGCGATGACACGGCCAGCAGGTAGGGGCTGCGCTGCTTGCCGGCAACGCCGGGCTGGAATTCGTCGCTGACGGCGTTGGGCACCACCAGGATGCGTTCCTTGGGAAAGTCATAGAACTCTGAGATTTCCCGCCGCGAGAAGTCGCTCACGGTGATCAGGTTTTTCAGGTGCCGCAGCAAAATCGGCGTCATCACCCGGTAGCTGGTGCGGAACGCCCAGGTGTAGCTCCTGGGGTGGCGCACGTAGGTGATGTCGTGGTGCGTGGCGATCTGGTTGCGGTACATCAGCGGTGCGGTGGCGCCCAACGACACCAGCAGCGGCGAGCCCTGGCTGCGCAGGTAGCGCGGCAGCTCCAGCTGTTCCCAGCGGTGGCCGCCATGGCGGCCGACGGTTTGCACATTGAGGCGCCGGGCGGTGTCGTGCATCTGGATGCGGTCGGGGCAGACGAACACCACGTCCTGGCGCCGGGCCTGCAGGGCCAGGCTCACCTGTTCGGCGAAGCGCTGCACGCCGCGCAGCTCCTGGGTGAGAAAACGAGCATTGATGACAACCATCGTTCGTTCCTTCAAGGCTTGGCCTTGTCGCTCAGCGGGTGAACAGCCAACTGGCTGTGCCCAGGCTGATGATTCGGGGGAAAACGTCCAGCGTGATGACCGTGGTGCAGTGTTCTTCTTCAGCCTTGGGGCACTGCCATTGCCCCGAAGTGACCCGGCCACGCTCGGGGTGGCGGGTGTCCAGGGTCTGTACCGGGCCCTGCTGCCGGCCGTTGGCTTCGATCTTGACCTGGCGCGGCTGGCCGACGGTCCAGGCCACCAGCACCTGCTCGTCGCCCTTGGCGAAATTGAGCAGGTAGAGGTCACCGGCCTGCAGGCTCTTGAGGCTGTCGTAGCGGTACTGGGTGAGCACCGGGCTGATGGCCTTGAGCACGTTGTAGGCCGGCTTGGGCGCGAGGTTGGGGCGCAGCAGGCCGAAGTGGTGCTCGAACTCCTCCGCGTCGGTGCCGTCCTCGACCAGGTCGTACCACCACATGCCGCGGATGTTGGGCCGGGTCTTGGCCAGGAAGTAGGCGCGGGCCAGGTACTGGGCCTGGGTGTCTTCATCGATGCCGCATTTGCCGGTGTTGGTCGGCCAGCCCATCTCGGTCAGGTACAGCGGCACTGGCTTGCCGGCCAGGCGGGTCAGGCGCTGGTCCACCGCGGTCATCCACTGAATCCAGCCTTCCGGCGTCTTGCGCACGTCGCTGTCGCCGTAGCAGTGCACGTACGGGTGCAGGGACAGGCCGTCGACCCAGTCCGCGACGCCGCCCTGCACCAGCCGGTCGGCAAACCCTTCGTTGATGCCTGCGGTGGTGACGGCGCCGGCCAGCACCTTGGCCTTGGGGTCGTTCTGGCGGATCTGCCGGCTGGTCAGCTTGACCAGGGCCAGGTAGTCGTCGCTCAGCCTGCGGTCGCCCGCGCCGGCCAGGTCCCACTCGTTCCACACCTCGTACAGGTTCACCCGCCCGGCCATGGCGCGGGTGACGAAGTCCACGTAGCTGGCGAAGCCATTGCTGACCGCCGGGGTACGCGGCAGCGCGTTGTTCTCGTAGAACTGGTTGCCGTAGTCGAGGATCACCAGGTTGGCCATGCCCCGGCCAGTCCTGGCCGCGTCGTACTCGCGCCAGCTGGTGGGGAACTGCAACTGCCCCGGGGCCAGTTCCACGCGGGCCCAGTACGCGTCCTCGCGCACCGAGTTGATGCCGGCTTCGCTGGCCAGCTGAAACTGGCGCGCCAGCAGCGGCGAGCCGTCCATCAAATGGGTGGTGGTACCGACGATGAACGGCTCGGCGGCTGCCACCACTCCGGTGGTCATGGCGCCCTGGACGGCCAGGGCCAGATAGAGAGGCAGTCTTCGCATGATCGCTCACAGGGCTCGCACGGGCAGGGCAAGGGCTGGGGGTCGGAGTCTGGGCAGTGGGTTGGCGCGACGGGCTGCGGCAGGCATGGCCTTGCGGCGCAGGGCCACCGACACCGCGAAGCCCAGGAACAGTGCGGCGACCGAGGCTTCGGGCACGTCGGTGGTCCAGCTGATCAGGGTCAGGCAGAAGCACACGCTGACCAGCGCCCTGGACAGGCGCGTGCTCTTGTCACGCAGGCCGATCATCAGCGCGATCATCAGGCAGTACACCACCAGGCCCGCGGCACCGAAGGTGGCCCACAGGTACAGCGCGCTGTTGTCGGCCACCACCGGCGCGCTGGCGCTGTAGATGGGGAAGGCGCTGGCAGTGCTGCCGACCATGCCGAAGCCTGCGCCCAGCCAGGTCCAGCCCTGGCTCCACTGGTTGAACACCAGGTTCGGCCAGGTGTTCATCAGGCGGTCGTAAAACGACGCCAGCACGCCGCTCTGGGCCGAGTCCGCGTTGTTGTCGAAGGTCATCATCAGGCCCATCACCGGCAGGGCGATGCCCATGGCCACCACTACCGTGAAGATCACCCGGCAGGTCAGGCGGTGTTGCAGCAGGGGCAACATCAGCACGGTGCAGGCGTAGGCCACGGCGGTGGACTTGTTGGTGGTGAGGTAGATGGCCACCATGCAGGTGCCGAACATCAGCAGCTTGAGGATGTTGGAGCGCATGAAGGCGGTCAGGTACAGGCTGAAGACGGCGATCATCACCGACAGCACCGTGGACATGCGGGTGAAGCCGGCGATGCGGTCCACGCCGTTTTCATTCCAGCTCATGTTGGCGCTGACCTCGGTGTCGCCGATGCTGTAGCTGTAGCCCTTCCAGGGCACCGCGGTGTACTTGTCCAGGGCCAGGCCTGCCAGCGACGCCGCCAGGCACAGCAGTACCACCACCGCCAGCAGGCGCTTGCGGTGCTCCAGGTGCGTGCCGCACACCAGGGCGAACAGGAACGGGGCGTACATGTAGAAGGCGAAGCCGACGTTGTTCAGCGCCGCCCCGTGGAGCATGCCCAGCAGTGCCGCGCTGACCAACAGCAACAGGGTGATCCAGAAGCTGCGGCTGCCCTTGAACGTCAGCAGCTCCACGGCGAACAGCGCCAGGCAGGCGGCCTTGGGCAGGTACAGCAGCGCCGAGGCGCCGGCCTGGTCGAGGTAGAAGCGCAGGGCGCCGGAGAACGTCTCCACCACGATCAGGCTGATGGCCACCAGCACCACGATCAGCGACTTGCTGAGCGCGATGCGCGGTGCGCGGCTAGAGCGATTCGGAGGCAGGCTGGTTTGCATGATGGGCGCCTCGGTTCTGGTAAACCTGGAAGAACAGCTGTTGGTAACTGTCGAGCATGCGATCGATGTCCAGCAGGGGGGCCACGCTGGCCCGCGCCTGGCCGGCCAGTTGCCGGCGCAGCTCGGGCTGGCGGTACAGGCGCAGCATGGCCAGGCCCAGCGAGTCGGGCTCGTCGGGGTTGCACAGCAGGCCGTTGATGCCTTCGCGGATGATCTCCGGCAGGCCGCCGCGGTGGCTGGCGATCACCGGCACCGAGTGCGCGCAGGCTTCCACCGCGACCAGGCCGAAGGGCTCGTGCCACAGGGACGGCACCAGGGCGACGTCGATCTGCCGGTAGAAGCTCTCGGGCGACTGGTAGCCCACCAGGTGAATGTTCTCGGCATCGCCGATCAGCTGGCGCAGCTCGCGCTCGTAGTCCTGTTGCCCGCGCCCGGCGATCTGCAGGGTGGCGTTGAACGGCAGGCGCTTGAACTGCTCGATCATCCAGCGCACGCCCTTGTGGTCCGACAGCGTGCCCAGGAAGCCGAAGCGCAGCGGCTCGCTGTGGGCCAGGCGGCCCTTGGGCCAGTGCGGCATGACTTCTTCCACCCGCGGGCTGGCGTTGTAGATCACATGGGACGAGGCGTTGCGGAAGAACCGCGCGTTGTGCAGGCGGTCGAGCAGGAAGTGGCTGACGCCCACCACCGCGTCCACCTGCGCCGAACGTTCGGCGTGGCCCTGGCGCAAGGTCTGGCACAGGGTGCAGGGGCCGTTGCAGCATTGGCGCTTCTTGAACATCAGGCTGCCGGGGCACAGCAGGTACATGTCGTGCAGCACCTGCACGATCGGCACGTCGGCCTTGGCGATTTCATCCCACACCGCCACCGACCAGCCACCCAGGTTGTGGCACACCACCAGGTCGATGCTTTCCTGCTGCATCACCTGCCGCACATAGGCACGCATGCCCATGTTGTAGCGGTCGCGCAGGTGCCAGCCCAGGCGCGCCAGGGCGTTGGGGCGCTGGTCGCTGAAGTGCCAGTAGGTGTTGAGCACGCCGGCGCGGTACACCTTCACGCCCTTGACCTGGTCCTCGACCAGGCCGGCCGCGGCGCCGGTGGTCAGCACGCACACGCTCATGCCACGCCGGTGTAACCCTTCGACCGTGCGTTGCAGCACGATTTCAGCGCCGCCGCCAATGTTTGGCGAGTACAGGCTGGAAAGGAAGAGCACGTTCATAGCGGGAACAACTTGTTGAGGCCAAGGCGGCCGGCTTCGCCATCGGCGATGGCCTGCTGCAGCAGGGCGAAGCGCGCGTGGGTGCCACGGCGCCAGGCCACCAGGTGCAGCAGGGTCATGAATACGGCGCGGTTGAGGCTGTACATCCAGCCCCAGCGGGCCCACACGAACTTGTCGAACCAGGCCTGGTTGCGGGCGGTGTAGTAGGCGCGCAGGTCGGAATCGCCGAGCAGGAAGGCCTCGTAGATGTTGCCGGTGCGAGCCTTGATGTTCCACGAGTGCTCCAGGTCTTCGAGCTGGGCGTCGGTGACCAGGAAAATGTGCCCGCCGCTGGCGGTGATGCGCCGGGTGTATTCGGTGTCGTCGGCGTACAGGATCATGTCGGTGCGCGGCAGGCCGATGTTCTCGTACATGGCGCGGTGGCCCAGCAGGCCGCCATAGGTGGCGAACGGCAGCTTCACCAGGCTGTGGTGCAGGCTGTCGGCGTGGGGCTTGCCCCAGGGCAGGCGCCGCCACAGCTTGTAGGGCAGCTGGGCGATGTGGAAGCCGAAGCAGCTGGAACGGTGCGGGAAGGCGAAGCGCCGTGGCACGCCGGCGGCGATGTCGGCCTGGTGGGTGGGGCGGAAGCCTTGCACGGCTACCTGGGCACGGCCCAGCTTGCGCGAGCACTCGGCCAGGCGTTGATGCAGCAGTTCGATGGCGCCGGGGGTTGGCGCGTTGTCGTCGTCCATCAGCCAGATGTATTCGGCGCCGGCCTGCAACGCGGCGTTGATGCCCACGGCGTAGCCGTTGGCCGAGCCGGTGTTGCTGGGCAGGTCGATGATCTGCACCTGGACGGGCCAGCGGCGCAGCAGTTGGCCCAGGTCGGCGCTGGCGGCGTTGTTGACCACGATCACCTGGGCGATCTCGGCGCAGGCCAGCGAGCGCTCAATCAGTGTTGTCAGGTAGTGAAGCCGGTCCCCGTAGGTCAGGGTGACCAGGGTGGTAGTCGCAAGCATGGCGGATCCCCCTCTTGTTGTTTGGCTGGCGCAGGTTCAGCAGGCTGGCAGGGCCACGCGCGACAGGCTGCTCTTGGGCAGGCTGACGCGCTGTTCGCGTTGCAGCAGGTTGAGCAGGATCACCGCCCGTTCCTGGCCGTCGTCGCTGAGGAAAATGGCCTGGATCTCGCTGTTGCCGGTGCGCACCATCACGGCCTCGCCCTGGTTGAAACTGGGCACCGGTTGCGGCGCGGCCAGGCGTTGGCGGATCTGCGCGATCAGGCTGGCGGGCACCGGGCAGGGCGCGCCGCCGAAGGCCACGATGCGGCAGACGCCACGGGTGGAGCGAATCGGGTACCAGCTGTCGCCTTCTTCCAGGCGAATGAACAGGTAACCGGGGAACAGCTCTTCCTCGACGGCCTTGCGTGCCTTGCGGGCGCTATCGGGGTTGGCCTTGAGCGGGCGAAAACACTCGAACTGCTGACGAATCAGGTGTTCTTCGGCACGACCTTCCTGGCGTGGCTTGGTCTGGATCAGGTACCAATTGGAACTGTCAGTGAAGTGGCTCATGGTGCTGTTCTCGCTTGCCCCCCGGCGGTGGCGCGGGGGGTGTCAAAGGCCTGGGGTCATGGCTGGCCGGTCACTTCTTGGAGGGGCCGTAGTTGTAGGCAGAGCAGTCGTATTCGGCCGTGGCAGCCTTGCGTTGGATGCCGTTGAAAATGGCACCCTTGACCAGCACGCCGTTCTGCGCGAGGCGGCGCTTGGCGCTTTCCACTTCCTTGATCGAGCTTTTGCCGAAGCGCGCCACCAGCAGCGTGGTGCCCGCCTGGCGGCCCACCAGGGCAGCGTCGGTGACCGCCATGATCGGCGGGGTGTCGATGATCACCAGGTCGTACTTGGGCGACAGCTCGCGCAGCAGCTTGTGGAAGTTGTCGTGCATCAGCAGTTCGGACGGGTTAGGCGCCGCGAAGCCGCAGGAGATGAAGTGCAGGTTGTCCACCGCCGTGGCGTTGATCACCTCGCGATTGCTCAGGCGTGCGGCCAGGGCATCCGACAGGCCGTGGCGCGGTTGCAGGCCCAGCACTTTATGCAGGTAGCCCTTGCGCATGTCGGCGTCGATCAGCAGCACTTTCTTCCCGGTCTGGGCGATGATCACCGCCAGGTTGGCGCTGACGAACGACTTGCCCACCGCCGGGCTGGGGCTGGAGATCATCAGCACATTGTTGCGCGCCTCGAGCATGGCGAAGTGCAAGCTGGTGCGCAGGCTGCGCAGCGACTCGACCGCCAGTTCGGTGGGTTCTGCGACGCTCAGCAGCTTGGCGTCGGCGCCGCCGCTGCGTGGCTGGCGGCCCTTGTTCAGGCGTTCCTGCAGGCGCGACAGTGGCACTGAGGCGTACACCGGGATGCCCAGGTTCTCGATGTCGTCGGGGTTCACGATGCCGCGGTCGAAGGCCTGGCGAATGAAGATGATGGCCACGGCCACCAGCCCGCCCAGCAGCACCGAGAGCAGCACGATCAGCTTGCGCATCGGCTTCACCGGTTCTTCGACGTTGGCGTCGGCCTTGTCGATGATGCGCACGTTGCCGATGTTGCCGGCGCGGATGATGTCCTGTTCCTGGGTCTTGTTCAGCAGTTGGGTGTAGGTCTGGTTGGTGACCTGTTGCTCGCGGGTCAGGCGCAGCAGTTCCTGCTGGGTTTCAGGCAGCACGCGGACCTTGGCCTGCATGGCGGCTTTCTGTGCTTCCAGCTGGTTGATCTGGTTGGTCAGCGCCACCTGGGTGGGGTGCTGGCGGGTGTACAGGCGGTCCAGGTCAGGGCGTTTGAGCTTGAGCTCGGAAATGGTGTTGTCCACCGACACCACCTGGTTGAGCAGGGCGGTGGTTTCCTGGCTGATATCCACCGACTTGCTGCGCATCTGGTAGTCATGCAGGGCGTCTTCGGCCTTGGTCAGTTCGCCACGCACGATGGGCAGTTGCGAGCGCAGGAACTGCAGGCGCTGTTCGGCTTCGGCCGAGGTGCGCTGCATGTTCTGTTGCAGGTACAGGCGGCTGACGTCGTTGAGCACGGTGTTCGCCTGGACCGGATCAGGGTCTTCCAGCGACAGGTAGACGATGCCCGAGTCCTTGCCGGCTTCCACCACCTTCAGCTTGTTCTGGTAGGCCAGCTGGGTCACCAGGGCGCGGTTGCGCGCCAGGTTGAACTCGGTGCCCGGGCGGGCTTGCAGGGTGTCGACCTTCAGGCTGATATCGCCGGCGCTGGCCAGCACGCCGACCTGGCCCTTGAGCAGCAGGTTGTCGTCGCTGTCGAGCACGCGGTACTGACCGTTGTCACCGGCCACCAGGGTCATTTTCTTGCCCAGCAGGCTGTCCGGCACTTCGAGGGTGGACACGGCGATCTTCTCGCCACCCCAGGCGAAGCTGTCCAGGCCCAGCACTGGCGCGGCCACTGGCTGTTCGGCGGTGGGCTTGAAGTGACGGGCCATGTAGCCGCCGATGCCGGGTACCCGCTTGGGCTGCTGGACGATGTCCAGGTTCAGTTCGCTGACCACCTGGCCCAGCACCGAGCGCGAACGAATCAGTTCGATCTCGGCGGTGGCCTGGGACACGGCATTGGGCTTGGTGTTGATTTCCGGAGTGGCGTCCAGGCCCACGCGCTTGGGTTCGATCTGGATCATCACGTTGGCCTGGTAGATCGGCGTGGCCAGGATGGCGAACGCCAGGCCGGCCACGGCGAAGCTGCCGACCACGGAGGCGATCAGGCGCTTGTGGTCGAACAGGGTGCGCAGGATGGTGGCCAGGTCCAGCTGAGTATCCTGGTAGTACTCCAGTGAAGAGCGGCTCATTGCAGTCATTTTTATTGGTCCTCGATACTCAGGTAGGGCATCCAGTCATCGACGCAGCGCGACAAGTGCGTGTAGGTCTGCTGAAAGGCGTTCTTGGGGCGACGGTAGGGGTCGGCGATCTGCAGGTCGTTCTGCCACTTGCCGATCAGGAACGCCTTGCCCCGTACTTCGGGGGCCAGGCGTACAACGCGGTGCAGTTGTTCGTGTTCCATCAGCAGCACCAGGTCGGCCCAGTGCAGCAGTTCGGGGGTAACCTGGCAGGCGCGGTGGTCGCCGCCCTTGATGCGGTTCTGCTTGAGCACGGCCCGGGCCTCGACGTCCATGTGTGCGCCGTTGTGGGCCTGCACGCCCGCCGAATTCACGGCCAGGCGCCCGGCCACCCGGTGGCGCAGCAGCGCGGCGGCCATGGGGCTGCGGCAGATGTTGCCGACGCAGACAAACAGGACGTTACTGAACATGGCCGTCTCAGCCCCGCGCCGTGGACGCGGTGAGGCGCCGGAACAGGTTGACGCTGATGTTGCGGGCCATCAGCGCCAGGGCCAGCAGCTTCTTCACCGGCGAGATCGCCGACAGCGACAGCCCGAACACCTGCACCAGGCAGTGCTCGTACAGCGGCTGGTTGCCGATGCGGAAGTAGTAGTTGGCCAGCGCGGCGTAGGTGTTGAGGGTCATCTGCAGCTTTTTCTTGTCCGAGCGCATGGAGAACACGCCACCGCTGTGCACCCGGTAGGCCGCCGGGGCGATGTCACCCAGGTACTTGCCCTTGCCGTGGGCACCCAGCAGGCACCACCACACCAGGTCATTGAGCGGCGCGCCGCGCAGCTCGCGGGGCATGTCGTGCAGCACGTTGCGGAAGCAGGTGGTGAGGGTGGAAATGGGCCGGCCCTTCATCAGCTCCAGGCTGGTGGCGTCGCTCTGGCCCTTGCCTTGCAACTGGATGCCCTGCAGGCCCTGGTCGCTGAAGGCCATGGCGTCGTGGTAGGTCAGCACGTAGTCCAGGTGGGCTTCCAGGAAGTCGACCTGCTTCTGCAGCTTGAAGGGGTCGGTCCAGTAGTCGTCGCCCTCGCAGAAGGCGATGTACTTGCCGCGCGACAGGCGGAACAGCCCGGGGCAAGGGTGGTTGCCCTGCTGGTACTGGTTCTCGCTTTGCAGCAGCGCGCGGATGATGTTCGGGTAGCGCTTGGCGTACTCGCTGACGATGGCCGCGGTGCCGTCCGTGGAGCAGTCATCGTTGATGACGATCTCGAAGGGGAAATCGGTCTGCTGGGCCAGGAAGCTGTCCAGGGTCTGGGCCACGAAGCGCTCGTGGTTGTAGGTAGGGCAGACGATGCTCAGCAGCGGGTCGCGAGCAGGGCCCCAGTTTTTCATGATGTCGCTTTCGAGTCTGCTGTTCATCGTTGCGTGCTCGGTTTGTTGAAGATCAGGACCGCCCGTTGCAGCCAGGGCCGGTAGCTGCCGGCCACCAGCAGCAGGGTGACCAGCCCGCACAGGGCCAGGGCGAAGAAGGTCTGCAGTCGGTTGTCACCGACCAGGGCGTTGACCAGCGGTTGGGTCAGGGCCACGCCCAGGGCACTCATCAGGCTGATGCGCAGCACGTCCAGCAGCCACGACCGCTGGATGCCAGGGGCCAGGCGCCGGTGGATGAAGGCCGGCCACACCGCGAATGCCACCAGGCGCAGCACGAACCAGGCGACTGCGGCGCCCAGGGCGCCCTGGTAATGCACGGCCAGCATCAGCACCGGCACGGTGACCGCCACCGACACCAGGCTGTAGCGCAGGTGCAGGTGCATGCGGCCGTGGGCGTATTGCAGGTAGAACTGAAAACCGCTGAGGCAGAGGATGGCGCTGCCCAGCGCGTACCAGAACAGGATCGGTGCCACCCAGTTGGCGGCCTCGCGGTCGCCGCTCCAGGCGTAGATCAGCGCCCCGCCGTGCAGGGCCACCACCACGCCCAGGGGCACGATGAAGGTGGCGACGAAGCGGTGCGCGGCCAGGTACAGCTGCTGCATGTCGGCTTCGCGGCCCTGGGCCATCAGCGCGGTCATGCGTGGCAGCAGGGTCTGTACCAGCGGGTTGATCAGCATCAGGATGCCGGTGCTGACCAGCGCCACCAGCGAGAAGTAGCCGTAGTCCTTGAGGGACAGGGCCGACGACAGCAGCACCTTGTCCAGTTGCGTCAGCAGAATCCACAGCACCGCGGCGAGCGACAGGCTGGCGGCGAACGGCAGCACCGGCTTGACCAGCGCCCAGTTGAAGCCGCTCGCCAGCCGTGGCGGTGGCAGGCGGCGCCAGGCCTTGGCGGCGAACAGCAGCGCTTCGAACACACCCACCGCCGCCTGGAAGACGAAGAACACCACCGGGTCCTGGGACACCCAGGCCACCAGCGCCAGGCCGCCGAAGTAGCGCAGGGTGGCGACCGCGACGTTGGCACCGTTGAGCCAGGCGTGCAGTTCCAGGCCTTGCAGGCCGCTCTTGTACAGGGTGGCGTAGAGCCGGCAGGCCACTTGCGGGCCCATCAGTGCCACGCACAACGCCAGGGTGTGCGGGGCCAGGTGCTGGGCGTTCAACCATTCGCCGGCGATCCACGGGCTGGCCAGCCAGGTGCCCAGCACGCACAGCAGCGCCAGTGGCAGGAAGATCAGCTCGAAGGAGCGCAACAGCCAGCCGGCCAGGTGCTGTTCACGGGCCGCGCCCTGATGGTGGGCGACCTCGCGCACCAGCGACGGCGACATGCCGGCGTCCAGCAGGGTCAGCCAGGCCTGCAGCACGGTGTAGAAACCGATCACCCCGTACACTTCGGCGCCCAGGTGGCGCAGGTAGAACGGCATGATCAGGATCCCCACCAGCAGCGCATAGGCCTGGCCCAGGTAGCTGATCGTGGTGTTGTGCACCACCGAGCGCTTGGTCATAGCCGTTATACCGCGTGGGCCAGCGACGCATCCTGCGGCTGCGCCTGGTCGCGCTGGCGCAGCAGGGTGTCGATGACCTGGTCCTGGGTGGCACGCTCCAGGCCCGGGTAGATCGGCAGGCACAGGATGCGCTGGCTCAGGCCGCGCGAGTGTGGCTGCGCGGCCTGGGGCTGCAGGTAGTCCAGGGTGTCCAGCGACGGGTAGAAGTAGCGCCGTGGGTTGATGCCCTGGGCCTGCAGCGCGTCGCGCACTGCCAGCGCTTCGGCCTGGTTCTGCAGGCCTACCGGGAAGTAGCTGTAGTTGATGTCGTTGTCGTCGTTGATGCCTTGCAGGTCGACGTGGCCGCGCAGCTTCTCCTCGTAGTAGTGGCCCATCTCGGCGCGCTGCTCGAAGATGTGCGCGATGTCGTCCAGCACGCACAGGCCCATGGCCGAGGAGAATTCGTTGAGCTTGGCGTTGGTGCCCAGGCCTTCGATGCGATCCACGCCGGTGATGCCGAAGTTGCACAGCTTGCGGATTTCGCGCGCCAGGTCATCGTCCTGGGTGACGATGGCGCCGCCCTCGATGGTGTGGAACAGCTTGGTGGCGTGGAAGCTCAGGGTGCTGGCGTCGCCCCAGTTGAAAACCGACTGCCCGGCGTGGCGCACGCCGAAGGCATGGGCGCCGTCGTACACCACCTTGAGGTTGCGGCGCTTGGCGATGGCGTCGATGCCTTCCACGTCGCAGGGGTTGCCGAACACGTGGGTGGCGACGATGGCGCTGGTGTCGGAGCCGATGCGCGACTCGATCTGCTCGGGGTCGATGTTCCAGGTGCGCGGGTCGATGTCGCCGAACACCGGGCGGATGCCTTCCCATTGCAGGGTGCTGCTGGTGGCCACGAAGCTGAACGGCGTGGTCACGGCGCTGCCGCTCAGGCCCAGGGCCCGGTAGGCCACTTGCAGGGCCAGGGTGCCGTTGTTGGTGAGGATCAGGTTGCGCACGCCCAGGAACTCTTTCAGGCGTTCTTCCAGCTCGCAGCACAGCGGGCCGTGGTTGGTCATCCAGTGCGAGGCGTAGATCAGGTCCACGTACGCCTTGAACTTGTCGATGTTGCCCAGATAGGACTTGGTCACGTTAATCATGGAATTCTCCCGGCAAGGGCCACCCAGGGTGGCAGCGTCAAGGCGTACTCAGGACAGTGGTGCATCGGTGCGCGCTACAACTTTGCGAGCGCGATGCTGGTTCAGCTTCAATATCAACCGCGTTACCAGGCTGCCGGCATGCGGGTCGCCAAAGTGGAATAACGCCGTGGCCCGGCGGAACGCCGGGTCACACGGTTGGTTGGCATGCAGAGAGCGATACCCCCAAAAGAAATACACGTTGCCGGGGACAACTCTCAACGTACTTGGTTTTAGTATTTTTCGATCAATACAAGCACTTATGAACTTTCTGCAAAGTGCATTCTGGAATAATGTTTTTTCCAGTACATTTACCAATACCCATGAGCGCACCTTGCGCAGGTTGGGGAACAGGATCAGGTCGCCGCGCTCTTCGCCCTGGTCGGGGGTGAAGATGGGAACCAGCATGGTCACCAGGGTGGCGTCGTAGTGGAAGGCGTTGGATTCCTTGCGTCCGGTGCCGCCCTGCACGCACCGCAGCACCGGGAAGATCTCGTCGCTGGCAGCCTCGCGGCCGGTGCCCTGGGCGTGCAGGCGGGCCAGCATGGCCTTGAATTCCGGGGACTTGCCCAGCGCCGCCAGGGCACTGCCGGCCAGCGCCGGGTAGCCGTGGTAGGCGAAGTACTGGTTGTTGTGGCGCGCGGCCTGCTGCTCGACGTAGGCGCGCAGTTGGTTCAAGCCGTCCTCGGTCAAGGCGCCCTCCAGGGTGGCATGCCCCTGGGTGTTCATGTCATTGACCAAGCGGGCCGAGGTGGCTTCATCGATATGGATCAGTGGCGACATGGCAACAAACTCGCTGCGGTTTTTATTAGGAAGGTCGCGAAGGCGGGACAACGACGCTTTTATTGTTTTGCAACTTTCAGTGGGCAAAGCTACCGCCCGGTCCGACACTTACGGCCCACTCGAAAAACGTTTTATTTGGACAAAGCTACCGCCCGCTCGTGAAAACAAGCTTGTTGCACAGTGCGTTGTCAAAACCCATACGGACCCGCGAAAAGGCGAGTCAAGGCAATTAAGGTTAAGTGTTGGCAGGACTACACAAAGTACTTCAGGACTGCTGCCTGGCCGTACTCTTCGGTGCGGCTCTCCCACAACTTTTTGGCGGTGGGTGAAGAGATATATCGACCGTCTTCAACAGGCTGTCAATGGCTTTTGTCAAAAAATGCGCCCGGCCGGTAAAATCGGTGGTTAGGGCTGGTTAAGTTATTGATATGTATAGAGGTAGGAAAGTTGACGCTGGCGTTTTGCTGGCTTTTTCACCGATTCATGGCGCTTTGCCCTGTTTTCCCCAATTTCGGAGCGCGCCACCCTTGTATTTGCTGGGGGCGGCGTGCCATCTGGCTTGCAGGCCATTGGGGGCGGGCGCCAGCGACGGATTATTTACCGACGCCAAAAAAACGAAAGCCCTCGGAATGAGGGCTGGGCACTTGGCGGTATATTGACTACTGCGCGCTGAGTGGACGGTACAACTCGGGGCGTCGATCCTGGCGATAATCATTGGCCTGGCGTGCATTTGACAATGCCTCTCTATCGAGCAACGCATGGCTCAGCGCCGGGCCTGCGCCGCCATCGGCCAGGCGTTTGCCATCGGGGCCAACGATGCTGCTCATGCCGCAGTAACGCAGGGATCCCTCTGCCCCACAGTAGTTGGCATAGACCACGAAGCACTGGTTTTCGAACGCGCGGCTGCGCACTGTCACGTCGGCGATAAACTCGAATGGCAGCATATTGGCGGTGGGCACCAGTATCAGTTCGGCCCCGGCCAGAGCCAGTCTTCTGGCGTTCTCGGGGAATTCGATGTCGTAGCAGATCAATACGCCGACTCGCCAGCCGTCCAGGTCCACCACCGGGTAGTGGTCGCCACCAGGGCTGAACAGGGCACGGTCGAGTTCACCGAACAGATGGGTCTTGCGGTAATTGAGCCGGCTGTTGCCGCGCCCGTCGAACAACTGCACGCTGTTGTACAGCTGGCCATCGGCGCCACGCTCCGGGTAGCCGTAGGCGATGGCCATGCCATGTGCCTCGGCGATGCCAGCGATCACATGGGCCGACGGGCCGTTGGCGGCTTCAGCCAGGCGTTGCACGGCCGCCACGCCGATGTCGTAGCCGGTCAGGAACATCTCCGGGAATACCAGCAGTTGCACGCCCAGTGCCTTGGCGGCGCGCACCTGGGCCTGCAGGCGGGCCAGGTTGTCGATCACGGCCAGCGGCTGCGGCGTGCATTGGCACAAGGCTACATGCATGGGGCGCTCCTTATTCGGCGAGGGCGATGGGGCCGATTTCATTGAATACGTCGCCCGGCCCCGGATTGTCCGCGTGGCAGTGGCCGCCGAAGTGTTTCATGATGCCCCACACCGCATTGAGCGAAGTCTGCACCGCGCCTTCCACCCACGCCGGGGTCCAGGACACGTCGTCGCCGGCGATGAAAATGCCCCGGTGCTCGTCCGCCATATCCTGCTGCATGAAGTGCGCGTACATACGCTGGTTGTAGCGGTAGTGGCCGGGCAGCGCGCCCTTGAACGCGCCGAGGAAGTGCGGGTCGGCTTCCCAGGAGACGGTGATGGGGTCGCCGATGATATGCCCGGCGATGTCGACGTCAGGGTAGATTTTCTTCAGTGCGTCCAGCGCCAGCTTCACGCGTTTTTCCACCGGGTGCGGGAGCATCTTCAGCGCATCGCTCATCCACGAGTACGACAGGCAGATCACCCCCGGTTTGTCGTCGCCGTGGTCGAACAGGTAGGTGCCGCGGGTGAGGCGGTCGGTCAGGGTCATGCTCATCAGGTCGCGGCCGGTCTCCGGGTGCTTGTCCTTCCAGAACGGCCGGTCGACCATCACGAAGGTTTTTGACGCCTGCATGTAGCGGGTGCGGTCCAGGGCCATCCACATCTTCTGCGAGAACAGCGACTCCTCGCACTCGATCTGCGTGGTCAGCAGCCAGCTCTGGCAGGTGGCGAGCACTGCCGCGTAATGGCGGGTGTCGCCCCAGTTGTCGGTGACGGCGAAGCGGCCGTCCGGGTCGCGGGCAATCTTCTTCACCCCCGAGCGTGGCGCGCCGTGGTGCAACGAGCTGAGGCTGGTACCGGCAGGCCAGTGCGCGCATTTTTCCGGCACATGGCGCCAGATGCCCAGGGGCACCTGCTCGACGCCGCCCACCACCAGGTGCTGGTGGTCGTCGCAGTTGGTCATCACCACGCGGAAGATTTCCAGCATCGAGTTGGGGAAGTCGGAGTCCCAGCCGCCGGTGCCGAAGCCCACCTGGCCGAACACCTCGCGGTGGTGGAAGGACAGCTTGGCGAACGCCTTGGAGGTGGCGACGAAGTCATAGAAGGTGCGGTCGTCCCACAGCGGTACCAGCGTGTTCCACAGGCTTTTCAGGCGCGGCACGTCGCGGTCGCGGATGGCCTGCTGGATCTCGCTGAACTGCGAGCCGGCCTCGAGGGCGTCGGCCCAGGCGTCGGCGACCTCCTGGAACAGCGCCGGCAGGTCGGCGATGCTGCGGGCGTAGTGGGTCTGGCCCTCGAGGTCGATGACGGTGCTGCCGGAGGCGGCGGTCAGCGGGTTGGGGAACGGACGGGTTTCCAGCCCCAGCTTGTCGACGTAGTGGTAGAACGCCGTGGAGGACACCGGAAAGCGCATGCCACCCAGCTCGGCAACGATGCCCTGGGTGCCCTCGAACGTTTGCGAGCGCAGCCGGCCGCCCATTTTCGAGGCTTCGTACAGCACCGGCTTGAGGCCCAGCTTCATCAATTCGTAGGCCGCCACCAGCCCGGCGATGCCCGCACCGACAATGGCCACCTCGGCGCCGTGGTGCTCGGCGGGAATCACACCCAGGCCGGCCGGGTGCTCGATCCAGTCGTCGAAGGCGAAGGGAAAGTCCGGGCCGAAGATGGTGATCGGCTTCTTGCCGTCGGCGGGGTGGCGGTTGTGCTGAGTCATGGTCGACCTTATGGGCGGCTACTGAGCGGATCTTTCAGTATAGGAAAGGGATGCCAGCCATTTTAGGGAGCGGTCGTGTCGTAATTAAGGCGCAGAGTGTCGTCGTAATGACGTGATTCGCTGCAATATGACGAAAGCCATGATCAGACTGGTTGGCCGCGGTCGACCTTGCTGCTGAGAATGATCGACGTAGTGGTTTTTTCCACCCCGTCGACGCTGCCGATCTGATCGAGCAATTGATCCAGTTGCTCCGGCGAGTCGGTGCGCAGCCAGGCCACGTAGTCGAACTCGCCACTCACCGCGCACAGCTGTTGCACCTGGCCCATGGCGCTGAGGCGGCGCACCACCTCCTTGCCCGAACGCGGCTGCACGGTGATGCCCACGTAGGCCTGCAGGCCGCCATCGGCCAGGCGCTGGCCCAGGCGCACGCCGTAGCCGGTGATGACCTTGCCTTTCTCCAGGCGCGCCAGGCGCGAGGTCACCGTGGTGCGGGCGATGCCCAGCTGGCGAGCGAGCACGGCCACGCTTTCGCGGGCGTTGATCTGCAGGGCGGCGATCAGCTTGCGGTCGATTTCGTCGAGGGGGAGGGTGCTCAGGTCGGTCATGTTGTAGTGGCGGATATGCCATCCATACTGGCTTGAATGACGCCCTAATCGGCTCATTTTGTGAGCCGATTAAGTCAGCTAATCGGCTCACTGTCCAGATTGCACTCCGTAGCCGCTGCCGGCAGGCTGCGCTGGCCATGTCGTACGCTGGAGAGCTTGCGTCGAGGCTTAGGGCCGGCGCAGCCTGCGGCAGCGGCTACGGGGAGGTAGCCGGGCGAGACTGCAGGCATAAAAAAACCGCGCCGGAGCGCGGTTCTCTTCGAGCAGCGTGGATCAGGCGTGGGCAAAGCGCGCCTTGGGTTGCAGCAACCGCTCCGCCACCGGCCCGAACACCAGGCCGACGGTGGTCCACAGCACCAGCTGGATGCCCAGCGACGAGGTGCGGAATTTCCACAGCACGTCGGCCGAGAAGTTCGCCGGCACTTCGTTGATGGTGGGGAACAGCGCACCGGCCACGGCCATGATCACCAGGTACAGGGCCACGCCGGCGATGGCGCCAGCCCACACGCCAGAGTTGGCGATGACCTTGCGCGCGGCGTTGACGGCGATGACCGCGGCCACCACCGACACCAGCAGCATCATGAAGAACACCTGGGTGCGCAGCCCGATGGTGTCGGGGTTGCCCACCGACGGCGGGTTGGCCGGGTATTTGATTTCCGGCACCAGGATCAGCACCACGAAGGCCGCCAGGGCCAGCAGCGCGGACAGGCCACGCGGGCCGACCTTGCCGATGCGGCCCAGGGAGTAGGCGAACACCAGGGCGAAGATGCCACCCAGGGAAACGCTGTAGGCCACCACGCCGGTCAGCAGGCCGAAGGTGCTCTGCACCTCGCGGCTGACCAGCTCGGGTTCCTCGGCGTCGCCGTGCATGTGCGCCATGCCTTCTTCGAAGGCGATGGCACGGTCAACCTGGGGTTCACCGAATATTGTTGCAAAACCGAAGGCGAGGATGCCGGCCAACAGACCGACGAGCATGCCCCTGACGAGTAAACGACCAGTCATGTGAAACACCTCGAAGGGATCAGTGGCAGGGGAAGCCCAGCAGGTGGCGACCGTCGTGCACGAACTCGTGGACGTACATGCCCTTGAACAGCGCGGTGGCGCCTTGTTCAGCGCCAACGAAGTAGATTGCCAGCATCAGCAGCAGGCCGCCGAAGATCGCCCAGGGCAGGATCTCGCCCAGGGGAATGGTCGGAATCGAGATGTCGGTTTGCGAAGTAGTGCTATAGGCCATGATTACCTCAGGGATTACGCGTCCCGGTTACGGTGGATAGGTCGAAAAAAGGTCTGGCTTACGGCAAGGTGCCGACTACAGTGGCGCGACCGCGGCGGTTTTTGACCGTCTTCTTTTTTCGAAACACATTGATACAGCTGCGTCAGTGTACCTGTTTGCCCGATGAACGTCGTGAAGATTGGCCGCGCGAGGCAGGCCTGAGCGGCTACGCTTGGCTTGCAGGTTCCACATGGGGCGCAGCCATGCAAGGCGCAAACAGGTTCCAGGCGCTGGACAGCTTTCGCGGCCTGTTCGCGCTGGCGGTGGTGACGTACCACATCGGCTTGCCGGGCAGCTTCACCGAGCTGGAGTTTTTCCGCAACGCCGACCTGTTCGTGGAATTTTTCTTCGTGCTTAGCGGCTTTGTGCTGGCCCACGCCTACGGCAGCAAGGACCGCGTGGACTTCAGCCGTTTCTTCATCACCCGCTCGTTGCGCCTGTTCCCGCTGCACTGGGTGATGCTGCTGGTGTTCATCGTGCTGGAGGTGGGCAAGGCGATTGCCTGGCGCAAGGGGCTCGCGTTCAACTCGAAGCCGTTCAGCGGGGCCACCGCGCTCTCGGAAATATTGCCCAACGCCCTGCTGGTCCAGTCGTGGACCGGCTTTACCGAAGCGCTGTCGTTCAACTATCCGGCCTGGAGCATCAGCATCGAATACTACATGTACATGGTGTTCCTGGCGGCGTTGTTGCTGCGCGGCAGCGCGCGGCTGTGGGGCTGGGCAGCCATCGCCGCGCTGGCCGCGCTGGCGCTGTACTTGGAACTCGGCGGGCTGACGCCAAAGGCCCTGCGTGGGCTGTTGTGCTTCTTCGGAGGGGCGTTGGCCTACATGGCCTACCGCCGGCTGAGCACGCGGATCCGCGCCGGTTTTGCCTGCTTCACCGGGCTTGAACTGCTGTCCGTGGCCTTGGTGGTGGCGTTACTCATCTCCAGCCTCGACAACAAAATGCCGCTGGCCCGCGTGCTGTTCTGCGCGGTGGTGGTTGTGTATGCGTTTGACGGTGGTGCCGTTTCCCGACTGTTGCAGGGGCGGGTCTTTCATTTGATCGGGAAGATTTCCTACTCCATCTACATGACCCACGCGGCAGTGTGGTTCTGCGTGGTGTCCTGCTTCATGGTGCTGCAGAAGCTCACCGGCACGCCGTTCGCCCCGTTCATTGGCCCCAAGCGCTACGTGGACACCGGCAGCATGTTGCTCAACAACCTGCTGGCAGTGGCGGTGCTGCTGATGGTGGTAGGGCTGTCCTTGCTCACGTATCGCTACGTGGAACTGAAGGGCCAGCAACTGGGCGCACGGTTGGCGCAGCGGGCCCCCAGCAAGGGCGTCACCGAGGTGGGCGTGCAGGAACGTGGATCATGATTTTCAATCAACAGGTTTCAGGAGCGCCATGAACATACTCGTCACGGGGGCCACCGGCTTCCTCGGCCAGGCGGTCTGCGAGGCCTTGGCAGCGCAGCACGACAACCAGGTGCTGGGCACCAGCCGTTCGGCGGGCGCAGGGCCCGTGCCGCTGGTTGCCGTGGGTGATATCGCCGCTGCAACCGACTGGTCCGGCGCCTTGCAGGGCATCGAGGTGGTGGTGCACATCGCCGCGCGCCTCAACTTGCAGGGCGACACCAGTCCCGACCCGTTGGCCGAATACCGCCGCACCAACCTCGAAGGCACCCTGGCCCTGGCGCGCCAGGCGCTGGCAGCCGGCGTGCGAAGGCTGATCTTCATCAGTTCGGTAGGGGTCAATGGCTCCTTCACCACCGGCACGCCCTTTGACGAAACCTCGGTACCGGTGCCGGACGGCGACTACGCCATTTCCAAGTTCGAAGCCGAGGAGGGCCTGCGGGCGCTGGCGCAGGGCACGACCATGGACGTGGTCATCATCCGCCCGCCGCTGATCTACGCCGCCCACGCCCGGCGCAACTTCCCGCGGTTGTTGAAGCTGGTGGACTCCGGCCTGCCGCTGCCGTTTGCGGCGGTGGACAACCGCCGCAGCATGGTGGCCCTGGAGAACCTGGTGGACTTCATCGTGCTGTGCACCCGCCACCCGGCGGCGGGCAACCAGCTGTTCCTGATATCCGATGGCGAGGATGCCTCCACGGCGCAGATCGTCCGCTACCTGGCCGCCAGCATGGGCCGCTCGCCCCGGCTGGTGCCGGTGCCCGATGGGCTGATGCGGTGGGGGGCCAGGCTGGCGGGCAAGCAGAATATGTACACCACCTTGTGCGCGTCGCTGCAGGTGGATTCGGGCAAGGCGCGGCGGTTGTTGGGCTGGGTGCCGCCGTTGACGCTGGAGCAGGCGCTGCACAAGACGGGCAGGGCGTATAAGCAGCTGGGCTGAAAAGCGTTGGCCAGAAACGCAAAAAGCCGCGCAGATGCGCGGCTTTTTCGTAGGTGGTGGGCCCAGCAGGACTCGAACCTGCGACCAAGGGATTATGAGTCCCCTGCTCTAACCAACTGAGCTATAGGCCCCCAGTAGGTCGCGGATTATAACGACGGTTTCGCGCCAGTGCCATCCGAAAAGTCGCAAAGACGCATACGAAGAAACCGCGCGGCGAATTCGTCGGCGTTCAGGGGCAGGCTGTAGATGAAGCCCTGGATCTGTTCACAGCCTTCGCGGGCCAGGAATTGCTGCTGGTCGTCGTTCTCCACGCCCTCGGCGATCACGGTCAGTTGCATGCTGCGGCCCAGGGCAATGATCGCCCGCACGATGGCGGCGTCATGGGGGTCGGCGGGCAGGCCGCGGACGAAGGACTGGTCGATCTTGAGGATGTCCAGGGGCAGGCGCTTGAGGTAGCTGAGCGAGGAATAGCCGGTGCCGAAGTCATCGATGGCCAGCTGCACGCCCAGGCGCTTGAGGTCGTGCAGCACCGCCAGGGCTTCCTCGGCCTGGCTCATGATGAAGTTCTCGGTGATCTCCAGTTGCAGGCAGCCGGGGGCCAGGTGGTGCTGGCGCAGCAGCTGGTCGATGCGCTTGAGCAGGTTGGGCTGGCGCAGCTGGCCGCCGGCGAGGTTGACCGACAGCGGCCCGAAGCCGTCGTACAGCTGCTGCCAGGCGTGCAGCTGGCGGCAGGCCTGGTCCAGCACCCAGTCGCCGAGCTGCAGGATCATGCCGTTTTCCTCGGCCAGGGGGATGAAGCGCTCGGGGGGGACGTCACCAAAGGTGGGGTGCGCCCAGCGAATCAGCGCCTCGGCGCCGACCAGGCTGTGGTCGTGCACGCTGAACTTGGGCTGGTAGGCCAGGCTCAGTTCGCCGCGCTCGATGGCTCGGCGCAGTTCATGCTCCAGCGCGACCCGCTCGCTGGCCTGGGCGGTGAGGTCGCGGGTGTAGGACTCGACGCGGTTGCGGCCCTTGGCCTTGGAGCGGTACATGGCGGCGTCGGCGTTCTTGATCAGCGTGGGCACGTCGGTGCCGTCCTGGGGGTAGAGGCTGGTGCCGATGCTGGCGCTGGTGAAGAACTCGTGCTCGCCCGCCTGGAACGGCGCGGCGAAGCAGGCCAGTAGTTTGTTGGCGATGTGCTCGGCATCTGCCGCCTGCTGCAGCCCAGGCAGCAGGATGATGAACTCGTCGCCGCCCAGGCGCGCCACGGTGTCGATGTCGCGCACCTGTTCCTTGAGGCGCTGGGCGATGCCTTTGAGCAGCAGGTCGCCCACCGGGTGGCCGAGGCTGTCGTTGATGTGCTTGAAACGGTCCAGGTCGAGGAACAGCACGGCGCCCTGGCCGCTGACGTCGTGCTCGCGGTTGAGCGAGGCCTGCAGGCGGCTCTCGAACAGGGTGCGGTTGGGCAGGCCGGTGAGCGGGTCGTGGTGGGCCTGGTAGTCGAGGCGGGCCTGGGCGTGCTTGAGGCTGGAGATGTCGGCGAACACGGCGACGAAGTGGGTCAGCGCCGAGTCGGGGTTGCGCACGGCGCTGATGGTCAGCCAGCAGGGGTAGAGCTCGCCGTTCTTGCGCCGGTTGTGGATCTCGCCCTGCCAATGGCCCTCTGCGGTCAGGCGGTGCCACATGGCGACGTAGAAGGCGCTGTCGTGCTGGCCCGAGGCGAGCAGGGTAGGGGTGGCGCCCAGGGCTTCGCTTTCGCTGTAGCCGGTGATCTCGGTGAAGGCGCGGTTCACTGCGGTGATGCGCTGGCGGGTGTCGGTGATCAGCACGCCCTCGGCGGTGCTCTCGAACACGGTGGCTGCCAGCTGCAGCTTTTCCTGCATCAGGTGGCGGTCGGTGATGTCGCGGGCGATGGTCAGCATGCACGGCTCGCCGCCGATGGGCAGTGGGCTGGTGGACACCTCGCAGAGGCGAATGGCGCCATCACTTCGGCGCATCAGGCAGCCGAAGTCGCGCACGAAACCGTCGCGTTCGAGGATGTCGAGCAGGCGCTTGCGCTCGTTGAGGTCCACCCACAGGCCCAGGTCGAGCGTGGAGTGGTCGATGGACACATGGTTGGCGTAGCCACTGATGCGGGTGAAGCCTTCGTTCACCTCCAGCAGCACGCCGTCGCGCTGGCGGGTCAGCAGCATGCCATCGGGCGAGGCGTGGAAGGCCTTGGCGAACTTTTCCTCGCTGATCTGCAGCTGCTTCTGGGTTTCCTTCAGCTGGCTGATGTCGCGCACCACCACCACCAGCGCCGGGATGGTGTCCAACTCGAAGGGTTCGGCGGAGATCAAGCCGGTGAACATGTCGCCGTTGCTGCGCCGGAACGGCATTTCCAGGTTGCGGATGCTGCCGGCCTGCAGGCGCTGCAGCAGGCCCGGGCCAGCGCCGTCGATGCCCCAGATGTTCAGGTCGGTGGCGGTGCGCCCCACCACGTCGGTGGCGTACAGGCCGATCTGCTCCTCGAAGGCCTTGTTCACCTCCAGCAGGCAGCCATCGCTGAGGCGCGCGATCACCAGGATGTCGGGGCACTGGCGGAACACCGAGGCGAACTTCTGCTCCGACTGGCGCAGGGCTTCCTCGGTACGCTTCATCTCGCTGATGTCGATCATCAGGCCGCGCATCACCGGCTGGTGGCCCTGGCGGATCATGCTGACGATATCGCGCACCCACAGGTGGCGGCCGTCCGCCGTGACCACGCGGTAGTCGACCACGTGATCATGGCCGGCCTCGGTCTCGCGGGTGCAGTAGGTCTCGGCCCCGGCGGCATCGGCGGGGTGCAGGATGCTGCGCCAGAAGCCCGGTTTCAGCCAGTCCGTCAGCGGGTAGCCCAGCAGCGCCTCGGCGTGGGGCGATACATAGCTGTAGGTGAAATCGCTGGTGCGCGCCTCCCAGGCAATGGCCGACAGGCTTTCCACCAGCCCGCGGTAATGATATTCGCTGGCGCGCAGCTCCTGTTCCAGGGCTACCCGCCGTGAGATCTCGGAGCTCAGGCGGCGGTTGATGCGGATGACGATGGCCAGCACGGCGAGGATAACCAGCAGCGCGGGCAGGCCGTAGGTGAGGTAGTCGCGCCACAGGGTGCGATGGTCGATGACCTGGCCCACCCAACGCTCCTGGATCTGGTTGAGTTGCGCCGGGGTCAGGCTGGCCAGGGCCTTGTCGAGAATGCCCACTAGGATTTTCTCGTCCGCCGGCACGCCCATGGCCAGCTGGTAGCGGTAGGGCGTCTCGCCGCTGACGTAGATACCCTGCAATTTCAACTGCCGCAGGCTCCAGACGCTGGACGCCAGGTCGCCCACCACGGCGTCCACCTGGCCCGTGGCCAAGGCTTCGAGGGCCGAGCTGACGTTGGGCTGCGGGTCGAGGTTGAGGTCCGGGTGGTGGGTGCGCAACAGTTCGTGGGGGGCGTAGTTCTCCACCACGGCTACCTTCAGCCCGTAGAGATCGGTCAGGTTGCGCGGTTGGGCGCCGTTCTTGCGCGCCAGGATGACGATGGGGAAATCCAGGTAGGGGCGGGTGAACGCCATGTAGGTCTGGCGGTCGGGCGTGGACATCACGCCCGGCAGCAGGTCCACCTGGCCTTTCTGCGCCAGGTGCAGCACTTCGGTCCAGCTGGTGGGTTCGATGGGGGTGAGCTTGACGTCCAGCGCCTGCTGCACCAGGTGGATGTAGTCGGCAGCCAGGCCCTGGTAAAGGCCGCTGGCATCACGAAACTCGAACGGTGGCCACGACGCATCCACGCCCAGGCGCAACTCGGGATGGTCCTTGAGCCAGGCCCGTTCCTGATCGGTCAGGGTCAGGGCATCGGCTGTTGCTGTCCAACACAGCAGGAGCAGCAATAGCAGCACGCGCATGTGGGCCTCGTTGCACCGGGAAAGGTTCTTCGAGTGTAGACGGCAGATGAGCGAGTGCGGAGTTGTGGGAGCTGGCTTGCCAGCGAGCCTTATGGGGGCCAAAAAGCTCGCTGGCAAGCCAGCTCCCACAGCGGCAGAATGCAAAACCCCCGGCAGGGCCGGGGGTTCTGGTGTTACTCGTCGAGGAAGGAGCGCAGGTGCTCGCTTCTCGTCGGGTGGCGCAGCTTGCGCAGCGCCTTGGCTTCGATCTGACGAATCCGCTCACGGGTTACATCGAACTGCTTGCCGACCTCTTCCAGCGTGTGGTCGGTATTCATGTCGATGCCGAAACGCATGCGCAGCACCTTGGCTTCGCGTGCGGTCAGGCCGCCGAGCACTTCGCGGGTGGCTTCCTTCAGACTTTCCACGGTCGCCACGTCGATCGGCGATTGCATGGTGGAGTCTTCGATGAAGTCGCCCAGATGCGAGTCTTCGTCGTCACCGATCGGGGTTTCCATGGAGATCGGCTCTTTGGCGATCTTCAGCACCTTGCGGATCTTGTCCTCAGGCATTTCCATGCGTTCGCCCAGCTCTTCCGGGGTCGGTTCGCGACCCATTTCCTGCAGCATCTGCCGGGAAATGCGGTTGAGCTTGTTGATCGTCTCGATCATGTGCACCGGAATACGGATGGTGCGCGCCTGGTCGGCGATCGAACGGGTAATGGCCTGACGGATCCACCAGGTGGCGTACGTCGAGAACTTGTACCCGCGACGGTATTCGAACTTGTCCACCGCCTTCATCAGGCCGATGTTGCCTTCCTGGATCAGGTCGAGGAACTGCAGGCCGCGGTTGGTGTACTTCTTGGCGATCGAGATCACCAGACGCAGGTTGGCCTCAACCATCTCTTTCTTCGCGCGGCGGGCCTTGGCCTCACCGATCGACATGCGACGGTTGATGTCCTTGATTTCGACGATGGTCAGACCGGTTTCGGTCTCCAGGTCGACCAGCTTCTGCTGGCAGCGCACGATGTCGGCGTTCAGGCGGCCCAGTGCTTCGGCCCACTTGGTGCTGCGCTTGGCCAGGTCACCGGCCCAGGTCATGTCGACTTCGTTGCTGGGGAACAGGCGCAGGAAGTCGGCACGCGGCATGCGAGCGTCACGCACGCACAGCTGCATGATGGCACGCTCTTGCTGACGCAGGCGGTCCAGGGCACCACGAACGCGCTCTACCAGCACTTCGAACTGCTTTGGCACCAGCTTGATCGGCATGAACAGCTCGGACAGGGCCAGCATCTCGGCGATGCCTTGCTTGCTGTCGCGACCGTGCTTCTTCAACGCCTTCAGGGTGATGTCCAACTGCTCGGACACGGCACCGAAACGCTGGGCGGCCACGACTGGGTCCGGACCGCTTTCGGCCTCTTCCTCGTCGTCGCTGCCTTCGCTTTCTTCGTCTTCGTCGTCAGACTCGGCCTTGGCAGGCGCCTTGGTGTCGATCGGCGGCGGGACTTCAGCTGGCGGCGCGATGCCGTCATCCGGGTCGATGTAGCCGCTCAGAACGTCGGACAGGCGGCCACCTTCGCTGGTGACGCGATCGTATTCGCCGAGGATGTAGTCGACCGTGCCAGGGAAGTGCGCAATTGCGCCCATCACTTCACGGATACCTTCCTCGATGCGCTTGGCGATTTCGATTTCGCCTTCGCGGGTCAGAAGCTCTACCGTACCCATTTCGCGCATGTACATGCGCACCGGGTCGGTGGTGCGACCGATGTCGGTCTCCACGGCCGCCAGCGCCGCGGCAGCTTCTTCAGCTGCGGCTTCGTCGGTATCGGCTTCGGCCAACAAAAGGGCATCCGCATCCGGAGCACTCTCGAATACGTTGATCCCCATGTCGTTGATCATGCGGATGATGTCTTCCACCTGCTCCGGATCTGAAATATCCTCTGGCAGGTGGTCGTTGACCTCCGCGTAAGTCAGGTAGCCCTGCTCACGACCGCGGGTGATCAACTCTTTGATGCGAGACTGCTGTTGCGCTTTTCCGGACATAACACCCTATCCACTGAAGGTCTTGGCGGGCAAAAAACAAGCCGAGGATTATACCCGAGCTAGGACCTCACGCGCCAGTTGAGGTCGGGGTTTGTGCGTGAACATTGCGAGTTAACAGCTCGCGCAGCTGATTTTTCTCTTCTGCGCTCAATTCACTTTGACGAGCTTTCCTGAGCAGATGTTCCAGGCAGCGCTCGCGTTGGCGAGCGGACAAGCTAGTAATGGTGTCGAAAAACTGTTGTTCAAGGTTATCGGCATCAATCAGCCACTCTTTCTCGGCCAATGCGCGCAGCAGCTTGCCCTGCTCGGTGCCGTGCCAACGCGCGATCAACTGTAGAGAGCGTAGCTTAGGATTCTTTTGCAGGGCTTCGAGCAGGGCCACCAACAGCTGGGCGTAGACGTGCTCTTCGTCGGCAAAGTGGCTGGCGTTCTCCACCTTCTCGGCCAACTGCGGGTGGTGCAGCAGGGTGCGCAGGGCGCTGAGGGTGGGCGGTTCCACCGAAGTCGGCACGCGTGGCGGCACCCGGGGCTCGAAATTGCGCCCGCCCTTGCCCTTCCAGTCCTTGTTGCCTTTCCAGTCTTTCTTGCCGCCGCCCTTGTTGGGTGTCCAGGCCTGCTGCTGTTGCGGCTGGAACTCCTGGGGCGCGTGCTGGGCGTGGAAATCGCCGTAGTCGGGGCTGTAGTCGGGCACCGAGTCGTAGTCGAAGCCCGGGTCGTAGCTGGGTGGCGGGGCCTCGGCCGGGGCGCTCTGGGCCATCTGCTTGACGGCTTCGCCACTCAGGCCGGTGATTTCACCGAGGCGGTTGCGCATCAACTGGCGCAGGTTGGCGCCGGCCACCTTGTCGATCAGCGGCGCTGCCAGGGTGACCATGTGCGCCTTGCCTTCCAGCGAGCGCGGGTCGGCTTCCTCGGTCAGCTGCTGGAAGAAATAGTCGGCCAGCGGCTGGGCGTGCTGGTTGATGCGCGCCTTGAAGGCGTCGGTGCCTTCGGCGCGCACCAGGGTGTCCGGGTCTTCGCCCTCGGGCAGGAACAGGAAGCGCGCCTTGCGGCCGTCCTGCAGGCTCGGCAGGGCAGCTTCCAGGGCGCGCCAGGCGGCGTTGCGGCCGGCCTGGTCGCCGTCGAAGCAGAACAGCACGCTGGGGACCACGCGGAACAGACGCTTGAGGTGCTCCTCGCTGGTGGCCGTGCCCAGGGTCGCCACGGCGTTGCGCAGGCCCTGCTGGGCCAGGGCAATGACGTCCATGTAGCCCTCGACCACGATGATCTCGTCGAGGTTGCGGTTGTGCTTGCGTGCCTCGTACAGGCCATACAGCTCCTGGCCCTTGTGGAACACCGGGGTTTCCGGGGAGTTGAGGTACTTGGGCTTGTCGTCGCCCAGCACCCGGCCGCCGAAGGCGATCACCCGGCCGCGGCTGTCGCGGATGGGGAACATTACCCGGTCGCGGAAGCGGTCGTAGCGCTTGCCGGAGTCGGCGTTCTCGATCAGCAGGCCGGCGTCGATCATCACCTTCTGCTGCAGGGTGTCGCTGGCCAGGTGCTTGAACAGGTTGTCCCAGCCCGGCGGGGCGAAGCCCAGGCCGAAGTCGCGGGCGATTTCACCCGACAGCCCGCGGCCCTTGAGGTAGTCCACGGCGGCGCGGCGCGCCGGATGGCCCTTGAGCGCCTGGCGATAGAACTCGGCGGCGGCGGTCAGCAGCGGGTAAAGCGGCGAGTCGGTAGGCTGCCGGGGCTTGTGGCCGCGCCCGCCTTCTTCGCGGGGCACCTCCATGCCGGCGGCCTTGGCCAGTTCCTCCACGGCCTGGGGGAAGTCCAGGTTGTCGTGGTCCATGATGAAGCCGAGGGCGTTGCCGCCGGCGCCGCAGCCGAAGCAGTAGTAGAACTGCTTGTCGGGGCTGACGGTGAAGGAGGGGGTCTTTTCCTTGTGGAACGGGCAGCAGGCAGAATAATTCTTGCCGGCCTTTTTCATCTGGATGCGCGAAGTCACCACGTCGACGATGTCGGTGCGGTTCAGAAGGTCGTCAATGAAGCCCTGGGGAATCAGCCCGGCCATGGTTCTCTCATCATCAGGCTAGGAAGCATTGCTGGAGTGTAACTGCGCCCCGGTCGTGGTGCCGGTATCGCCTTCCTGTTTGTTTGTCGGAAACGGCGTCGCATCCGATCAGCCGGGGCTGGTGTCGAAGCGGGACGTTGAAAACAGGAAAAAGGGGGTGTGCTCGTCTGCAGCCCGTGAAGGCTCGTCAGTTCTGACGTGCACGCTGGCGATGAGGCCAGGTCTGACGTTTCAGGCAGGTTTGCTTCGGTGCACAAGGCGACCTCGGCAGCCGCTCGGGCCAGGCCAGAACGGGGTGTTGCAACAACGGCTCTTGCAACAGCAACAACTGCCGGCAGCCCGGCTTTGGGCCGGGCGAGGCAGAAGCTTGCGACGCAGTCTGTATTAGTACAGACGAACGGCGCGGCGCTGTTCGCGCTGAACTTTCTTGGCGTGACGCTTAACAGCAGCAGCTGCTTTGCGCTTACGCTCGGAAGTCGGCTTCTCGTAAAATTCGCGGCTACGAACTTCAGCCAGTACACCGGCTTTTTCGCAGGAGCGCTTGAAACGACGCAGAGCTACGTCGAAGGGTTCGTTCTCTTTAACTTTGACGGCTGGCATCTAGAGCTACCTTCATTCATTACCGGGATCGACGTGCCAATGGCAAAAACATGCGCTGAAGTACGTCGGTTTTTAAGGGTTGCGGATGTTAACCCTTACCCGCCCGGAATGCAAAGCCTCTGATCGAAAACCGCTGGCCGGGGCCCTGAGTGGCGACTATCATGCGCGCCTTCGAATTCAGCCTCAACAAGGCCATGACCCATGTTAGTACTGGGATTGGAAACATCCTGCGACGAAACCGGCGTCGCCCTTTATGACAGCGAACGCGGGCTTTTGGCCGACGCGCTGTTCAGCCAGATCGACCTGCACCGTGCCTATGGCGGCGTGGTGCCCGAGCTTGCCTCCCGTGACCACGTGAAGCGCATGCTGCCCTTGATCCGCCAGGTGTTGGCCGAGGCCGACTGCGTGGCCACCGAGATCGACGCCATTGCCTACACCGCCGGCCCGGGCCTGGTGGGCGCGCTGCTGGTGGGGGCGTCCTGCGCCCAGGCGCTGGCGTTCGCCTGGGGTATCCCGGCCCTTGGCGTGCACCACATGGAGGGCCATCTGCTGGCGCCCATGCTGGAGGCGCAACCGCCGGAATTTCCGTTCGTCGCTTTGTTGGTTTCCGGTGGCCACACCCAGCTGGTGCGCGTCGACGGCATTGGCCAGTACGAGCTGCTGGGCGAGACCCTGGACGATGCCGCTGGCGAGGCGTTCGACAAGACCGCGAAGATGATCGGCCTCAATTACCCGGGCGGTCCCGAGATCGCGCGCATGGCCGCCCAGGGCGTGCCCGGCCGGTTCACGTTCCCGCGGCCGATGACCGATCGCCCGGGCCTGACGTTCAGCTTCAGCGGCCTGAAAACCTCGGCGCTGAACACCTGGCAGCACTGCCAGGCAGCTGGGGACGACAGCGATCAGACCCGTAGCGACATCTCGCTGGCGTTCCAGCAGGCGGTGGTGGACACTCTGACCATCAAGTGCCGCCGTGCCCTGAAACAGACCGGCCTCAGCCGCCTGGTGATCGCCGGTGGCGTGAGCGCCAACAAGGCCCTGCGCGAGTCGCTGGACAGCATGCTGGGCGAGTTTAACGGCAAGGTGTTCTACGCGCGCCCGCAGTTCTGCACCGACAACGGCGCGATGATCGCCTACGCCGGTTGCCAGCGCCTGCAGGCCGGCCAGCACGAAAGCCTGGCCATCAGCGTGCAGGCCCGTTGGCCCATGGAGCAATTGCCGGCGCTGTAACCCTCGCCGGGCTCAGAAATGCCGTTCGCGGCCGGCCAGCAGGTCGCGCAGGTTGCCGCGGTGGCGCCATACGATCAGCAGGGTCAGCACGCTCATGGGCAGCAGCGCCTGGGGCTCCTGCCAGGCCAGCAACGGCAGGGTCAGGGGCGTGGCGATCAGCGAGGCCAGCGAGCTGGTGCGGGTGAGGTAGAACGTCAGCGCCCAGGCGGCCACCGCCAGCAACGCGGCGGGCGGGTAGAGCGCCAGGATCATGCCGGCGGCAGTGGCCACGCCCTTGCCGCCCTGGAAATGGAAATACAGCGGGAACATGTGGCCGAGCACCGCACACAGGCCGATCCAGGCCTGGGCTTGCAGGTCAAGCCCGGCAAGGCGGGCCACCAGCACGGGCAGCAGGCCCTTGCACAGGTCGCCCAGCAGGGTGAGGATGGCGAGTTTCCTGCCGGCCAGGCGCAGCATGTTGGTGGCGCCGGCGTTGCCGGAGCCGCTCATGCGCGGGTCAGGGTTACCGGTCACGCGGCTAAGCACAATGGCGAAGGACAGCGAGCCGAGCAGGTAGGCGAGAATCGCCAGTAACCAAAACATGCTAACTATTCCGGGCGAGGACGCCCCTGATTCTAACGGCGCATTGCGCCCTTGTCGTGCTGCGGAGAGAAGTGCTTGGACAGAGTGTTTATCGAAGGTCTGGAAGTCGACACCGTGATCGGTGCCTATGACTGGGAGCGTGGCATCCGTCAGTGCCTGCGCCTGGACCTGAGTTTTGCCTGGGACAACCGCCCGGCCGCCGCAGGCGACGACCTGACCCTGGCGCTGGACTATGCCAGTGTTTCCACGCGCATCCAGGCCTTTGCCGAGGCCAGCCAGTTCCAGTTGGTGGAAACCTTCGCCGAACGCCTGGCGCAGGTGCTGATGAGCGAATTCAATATTCCCTGGCTGCACCTGAAACTGACCAAGCCTGGCGCCGTTGCGGCCGCCAAGGGCGTTGGCGTGGAGATCGAGCGCGGATGTCGCTGACGCGGATTTACCTGGGCCTGGGCAGCAACATCGACCGCGAGGCGCACCTGTGCGCCGGCCTCGATGCGCTGGCCGGCTTCCTCCAGGACATGCACTGCTCGGCGGTGTTCGAAAGCCAGCCGGTGGGCATCAAGAGCGGGCCGTTCTTCAACCTGGTGGTCAGCGCGCTGACCGACCTGCCGTTGATCGAGCTGGACCGCCGGCTGAAGTTCATCGAGGCCGACAACGGCCGCTATGCGCCGGAGCGCAAGGGCTTGCCGCTGGACATCGACGTGCTGCTGTACGGCGACCTGGCAGGCAATTTCGACGGCCTGGTGCTGCCACGGGCAGAGATTCTCAAGAACGCCTTCGTGCTGTGGCCGTTGGCGTTGATAGCGCCGGATGTGCTGCACCCGGGCGTGGGCAAGCCCATGGCCCAGGTGTGGGCCGAGGCGCAGATTGACCAGGTGCTGGCACCGGCGCCGTTCGAGTGGCGCGGCCGGCAGTTGACCTGTCTCTGAATTGGCGTCGCCTGCATCGCGACCAAGGTCGGCTCCTACGCCGATTTGGGTAGGAGCCGACCTTGGTCGCGATGCAGGCGATACGGGTTCAAGCCGTGTAGGCCTGCAAGGCCTTCAGGCGTTCGGCTTTCAGCGCCTCGCCCAACTGTTGTCCGGTATATCCGGCTTCCACCAGCGGTTTCACCGCTACCCCGCGGGCTGCGTCCGCTGCGCCGCGTAGGTAATCGGCCTGTGGATAACTTTCGCCGCGGGCGAGCGCCTCCATCTCTCCCACCCTGATGAACTCCTCGAAGCGCTGCGGCCGACGGTACACGTCGAAGCCCTGCAGCAGTTCCAGCAGCTGTGCGGCTTCCAGTTGCAGCGCGCGGCGGCCATCCTCGCCGTACTGGCCTGCCAGCATCGCCAGCTCCTGGCAGTCGCGGGGCACCTTGAAGCGTTCGTTGATGGCCTTGCCCAGGCCACCTGCCAGGCATGCCCAGCGCACGGTCAGTGGTTGTTCGTGGCGGGCAGCCTGTTCCAGGGCGCCCACGCGTTCAGTTGGCAGGGCGTCCAGTTCCGGCATCAGTTGCTTCAGGGCGCCGCAGTCGTGCAGCACCTGGATAAACACCTGTGGCTGGTTTTCCATTAGCGCCCGGGCGATTTCCTTCCAGCTGCGTTCGGCGGTCAGTGCTTGCAGTTCACCCGATTCGCTCAGCTCGCGCATCAAATCCAGTGTGTCGGCGGCGACGGTGAATCCTGTCTCGGCGTAGCGCGCGGCAAAGCGGGCAACGCGTAGCACGCGCAGGGGATCTTCGGCGAACGCCGGGGAAACGTGGCGTAGAATTCGTCGTTCGAGGTCGGCCTGGCCGTGGTAGGGGTCGACCACATTGCCGTCATCATCCTCGGCCATGGCGTTGATGGTCAGGTCACGGCGGATCAGGTCCTGTTCCAGGGTAACGTCGGGGCTGGCGTGAAACACAAAGCCGCCGTAGCCGTGGCCGCTCTTGCGTTCGGTGCGCGCCAGTGCGTATTCCTCGCCCGTTTTCGGGTGCAGGAACACCGGGAAATCCGCGCCCACCGGCCGGTAGCCCAGGGTGTGCATCTGCTCGGCGGTGGCGCCCACCACCACCCAATCGATGTCGGTGACCGCGCGGCCCAGGAGACGGTCGCGCACCGCGCCGCCGACTTTGAAAATCTGCATGAAAAAACCTCCGTAGACCCGACAGGATAACCTGTCTGCCGGGCCCGGGGAGGTCAGATGCCTTGGTTAGAGGTGAACGACAGCGAGGTCAAGGCGTCCGTAGTCACCTTCGCTGTGTTCCGTCTTTGGGGGAACATGGTGAGTCTTCATGACTTGGTCGCCCTGCAGGGTTTCCAGGTGGATGTCGAAGCCCCACAACCGGTGCAGGTGCTTGAGCACCTCGTCGGTGGACTCGCCCAGGGGTTTGCGGTCATGTTGTTGATGGCGCAGGGTCAGCGAACGGTCGCCACGGCGGTCGATGCTCCAGATCTGCACGTTGGGTTCGCGGTTGCCCAGGTTGTACTGCGCCGCCAGGGTCTCGCGAATGATGCGGTAGCCGCCTTCATCGTGGATGGCAGGCACCAGCAGGTCATCGCGCTGGTCGTCATCCATGATGCTGAACAGTTTCAAATCGCGGATGACCTTGGGCGACAGGTACTGCAGGATGAAGCTCTCGTCCTTGAAGCTGGTCATGGCGAACTTGATGGTAGAAAGCCAATCCGTGCCGGCAATTTCAGGGAACCAGCGGCGATCTTCCTCCGTTGGTTCTTCGCACATGCGGCGGATGTCGCGGTACATGGCGAAGCCCAGCGCGTAGGGGTTGATGCCGTTGTAGTAGGGGCTGTCGAAGCCGGGCTGGAACACCACGCTGGTGTGCGACTGCAGGAATTCCATCATGAAGCCGTCGGTGACCAGACCTTCGTCGTACAGGTCGTTCATCAGGGTGTAGTGCCAGAACGTCGCCCAGCCTTCGTTCATCACCTGGGTCTGGCGCTGCGGGTAGAAGTACTGCGCGATCTTGCGCACGATGCGCACCACCTCGCGCTGCCAGGGCTCCAGCAGCGGCGCGTGTTTCTCGATGAAGTAGAGGATGTTCTCCTGGGGTTCGGCCGGGAAGCGGGCGTTGTCACGCTCGCTGTTCTTGTCCGCGCTTTTCGGGATGGTGCGCCACAGATCGTTGATCTGCTTCTGCATGTGCTCCTCGCGGTCTTTCTGCCGCCGCCGCTCTTCCTCGGCGGAGATCGGGTAGGGGCGCTTGTAGCGGTCCACGCCGTAGTTCATCAAGGCATGGCAGGAGTCCAGCAGGTCTTCCACCGCGTCGATGCCGTGGCGTTCCTCGCACTGCATGATGTACTGCTTGGCGAACACCAGGTAGTCGATGATCGAGCTGGCGTCGGTCCACGTGCGGAACAGGTAGTTGCCCTTGAAGAAGCTGTTGTGGCCATAGCAGGCATGGGCCACCACCAGCGCCTGCATGCAGATGGTGTTTTCCTCCATCAGGTAGGCGATGCACGGGTCGGAGTTGATGACGATCTCGTAGGCCAGGCCCATCTGCCCACGGGTGTAGGATTTTTCCGTGCTGAGGAAGTGCTTGCCGTAGGACCAGTGATGGTAGCCCAGGGGCATGCCTACCGAGGCGTAGGCATCCATCATTTGTTCAGCCGTGATCACCTCGATCTGGTTGGGGTAGGTATCCAGCGCATAACGCTCGGCAATCCGGCTGATTTCCCGGTCGTAGGCCTGGATCAGTTCGAAGGTCCACTCGGAGCCCGTGGACAGGGGTTGGCGTTTCTGCTCTCTGGCGGTCATGTCACTAACCTGCGCTGGAAGAGTTCACGGAAGACCGGGTAGATATCCCCGGCCGATACCAGTTGCTGCTGGGCGAACGTGTCGGCAAAGGCTTCGCCGATGCGTTCGTACTCGAACCACAATGCCTGGTGTTCGCGCGGGGTGATCTCCACGTAAGTGTAGTACTGCACGAACGGCATGATCTGCTTGGTCAGGATCTCGCGGCAGATGGGCGAGTCGTCGTTCCAGTTGTCGCCGTCCGAAGCCTGCGCCGCGTAGATGTTCCATTCATTGGTGGGGTAGCGCTCGGCCATGATCTCCTGCATCAGCTTCAGGGCGCTGGAGACGATGGTGCCGCCGGTTTCCCGGGAGTAGAAGAACTCTTCCTCGTCCACCTCGCGGGCGCTGGTGTGGTGGCGGATGAACACCACTTCGATCTTGTCGTAGTTCCGCTTGAGGAACAGGTACAGCAGGATGAAGAAGCGCTTGGCGATGTCCTTGGTGGCCTGGGTCATGGACCCCGACACGTCCATCAGGCAGAACATCACCGCCTTGGAGCTGGGGTTTGGGTGCTTGACCAGCAGGTTGTACTTGAGGTCGAAGGTATCAAGGAACGGCACGCGATGGATGCGCGCGCTGAGACGTTCGATTTCCGTCTCCATTTCCTGAATATCGCCGAAGTTGTCCGGCTCTTCCCGTCGCAGCCGCTCCAGTTCTGCCTTGGCCTCGCGCAGCTTGGCACGGCTGCTGCCCGACAGGGCGATGCGCCGGGCATGGGCCGAACGCAGGGTACGGATGATGTTGATGCGTGAGGGGTTGCCCTCGTTGCTGATGCCCGCGCGCACGGTCTTGTAGGTGTCCGTGCCGCTGAGGTTGCGTTTCACCAGGTTGGGCAGTTCAAGGTCTTCGAACATGAACTCCAGGAACTCTTCCTGGGTGATCTGGAACACGAACTCATCCATGCCTTCGCCGGAATTGCCCGCCTTGCCGGGGCCCTTGCCACCGCCGCCGCCCCCCTGGGGCCGGGCGATGTGCTCGCCGGCGGTGAATTCCTTGTTGCCGGGGTGCACGACGGTCTGCTTGCCGCCGCGGCCATGGTGCAGCACCGGCTCGTCGATGTCGCGGCCGGGGATGCTGATCTGTTCGCCGTGTTCCATGTCGGTGATGGAGCGACGGCTGACCGCCTCTTCCACCGCCTTCTTAATGTGGTCACGGTAGCGCCGCAGGAAACGCTGGCGGTTCACCGTGCTCTTGTTCTTGCCATTCAGGCGTCGGTCGATCACGTAGCTCATAGGCCCTCCGGGCAGCTGCAAGCCTTAAGCTGCAAGCCGCAAGTCAAAAGCTACAGGCCGCGACCTCGGGGCACCGGCGCGGTGGCGGTGCCCCAAGGCGTGCAGCTTGAAGCTTACCGCTGCTTCACTGCGACTTTCTGACCCGCAGGTACCACTCGGAGAGCAGCCGTACCTGTTTGTCGGTGTACCCGCGTTCGACCATTCGCGTAACGAAGTCGTTGTGTTTTTGCTGGTCCTCCTTGCTGGCCTTGGCGTTGAAGCTGATGACGGGCAGCAGGTCCTCGGTGTTGGAGAACATTTTCTTCTCGATGACCACCCGCAGCTTCTCGTAGCTGAGCCAGGTGGGGTTCTTGCCGTTGTTGTTGGCCCGGGCGCGCAGCACGAAGTTGACGATCTCGTTGCGGAAATCCTTCGGGTTGCTGATGCCGGCCGGCTTCTCGATTTTCTCCAGTTCTTCGTTGAGGGCCACGCGGTTGAGGATTTCGCCGGTTTCCGGGTCGCGGTATTCCTGGTCTTGAATCCAGAAGTCGGCGTACAGCACGTAGCGGTCGAAGATGTTCTGGCCGTATTCGCTGTAGGACTCCAGGTAAGCGGTCTGGATTTCCTTGCCGATGAACTCGATGTAGCGCGGCGCCAGGTATTCCTTCAGGTAGCGCAGGTAGCGTTCGCGCACCTCCGCCGGGAATTGCTCCTGCTCGATCTGCTGTTCCAGCACGTACAGCAGGTGCACCGGGTTGGCGGCGATTTCATGCGGGTCGAAGTTGAACACCTTGGACAGGATCTTGAACGCGAAGCGGGTCGACAGGCCGTTCATGCCCTCGTCCACGCCGGCGCTGTCGCGGTATTCCTGGATCGACTTGGCCTTGGGATCGGTATCCTTGAGGTTCTCGCCGTCGTAGACGCGCATCTTCGAGTAGATGTTGGAGTTTTCCGGCTCCTTGAGGCGCGACAGCACGGTGAACTGGGCCAGCATCTTGAGGGTGTCGGGGGCGCAATGGGCCTTGGACAGGGAGCTGTTGAACAGCAGCTTGTCGTAGATCTTGATCTCGTCGCTGACGCGCAGGCAGTACGGCACCTTGACGATGTAGATCCGGTCGATGAACGCCTCGTTGTTCTTGTTGTTGCGGAAGCTGTGCCATTCCGATTCGTTGGAGTGGGCCAGCAGGATGCCGGAGTAGGGGATGGCCCCCAGGCCTTCGGTGCTGTTGTAGTTGCCTTCCTGGGTGGCGGTGAGCAAGGGGTGCAGGACCTTGATCGGCGCCTTGAACATCTCGACGAATTCCATCAGGCCCTGGTTGGCCCGGCACAGCGCGCCCGAGTAGCTGTAGGCGTCGGCGTCGTTCTGTGGGTATTCCTCCAGCTTGCGGATGTCGACTTTACCCACCAGCGCGGAGATGTCCTGGTTGTTCTCGTCGCCCGGCTCGGTCTTCGCCACGGCGATCTGGTTGAGGATGGACGGGTAGAGCTTCACCACGCGGAACTGGCTGATGTCGCCGCCGAACTCGGCCAGGCGCTTGGTGGCCCACGGCGACATGATGGTGTTGAGGTAGCGGCGCGGGATGCCGAAGTCCTCTTCCAGGATGGCACCGTCCTCGGTGGCGTTGAACAGCCCCAGGGGCGACTCGAACACCGGCGAGCCCTTGATAGCGTAGAAGGGCACTTTTTCGATCAGTTGCTTGAGTTTTTCGGCGAGGGACGATTTGCCGCCGCCCACCGGGCCCAGCAGGTAGAGGATCTGTTTCTTCTCTTCCAGGCCCTGCGCGGCGTGGCGGAAGTACGAGACGATCTGGTCGATGCACTCCTCCATGCCGTGGAAGTCTTCGAAGGCTGGATAGCGCCGGATCACCTTGTTGGAGAAGATGCGCGACAGCCGTGAATTGGTCGACGTGTCGAGCAACTCCGGTTCCCCGATTGCCATCAGAATGCGTTCGGCGGCAGAAGCGTAGGCACTGCGATCCTTTTTGCAGAGCTCGAGATACTCCTGCAGCGAGAGTTCTTCCTGACGAGTGGACTCGAAACGCTGTTGGAAGTGGCTAAAAATACTCATGACGTCACCTCGCTCGATACGTGGAGCCGACGTCGGATCAATCAGTTGATGCTGGCAGCAGTCGAAACGATCGGCCGCTGTATACCCCCCAGAACACCTCTAAGTCGCTACCGATGACCCGCGCGTCGGTGTACCGGCTCTCCCCTGTTTTGGATGGCCTGAACCTAAGGATAGTTGGGAATCTCAGACTTCAAGGTGCAATGAGCGATATGTTATGGGCCGACCGTTCGTCAGGCCGCGCGAAGCCCCGTGGGGCGGGGGCTTGGCGTCAGAAAAAATTTATTCCGCGATGCCCTGCGCGGTTTGCTCGGGGTAGGTGACTTTCCACAGCTCGAAGCCGCCATCCAGGCTGTACACCTCGGCAAAGCCCTGGCTGACCAGGTAGGCGGCGGCGCCCTGGCTGGAGTTGCCGTGGTAGCAGACCACGACCAGTGGCTTGTCGAGGTCGGCGCCGCGGATGAAGTCCTGCACCGAGTGGTTGTCCAGGTGCTGCGCGTTGGGGATGTGGCTGGCGGCGAAGGTCTGGGCGTCGCGCACGTCGACGATGGCCGCGCCATTGGCGAGCAGCTCATGGGCCGTTTGCGGCGGGATGCGTTTGAATTCGGTCATGACAGGCTCCTGAGTATGATCGGCTTGTAGCCCGTGGGAGCTGGCTTGCCAGCGAGCTTTTTGTTCCGCCGAAAAGCTCGCTGGCAAGCCAGCTCCCACAGGTCGTTTGTTACCGATTCTACCGCGTCAGGGTTGCCCTATCGAGCCGCGTATGTTGCCGTGCTCGTCACAGGCGCAGCCATGGCGTTCGCCGGTGTCGACGTTCATCAGGGTCATGGCGCCGCCCCACACGCAGCCGGTGTCCAGGGCAAAGATGCCAGGTTCGTCGCATTTGCCTTCCAGCGCTGCCCAGTGGCCGAAGATGATCTTCAGGCCGCGGGTCTTGCGCTCGCGAATCTTGAACCAGGGCGCGTAGCCCGGTGGCGCGGTGTCGGCGCCTTCCTTGCCCTTGAGGTCGAGCTTGCCCTCGGGGGTGCAGAAGCGCATGCGGGTGAAGTAGTTGGTGATCACCCGCAGCCGCTCGACGCCAGTCAGGTCGTTGTGCCACTTGGCCGGCTCGTTGCCGTACATGCCGTCCAGGAACGGCGGGAACAGGTTGTCGTCGCGCAGCGCCTGTTCCACCTCTTCGGCGCAGCGCAGGGCTTTCTTCAGCGACCACTGGGGTGGAATGCCGGCGTGCACCAGGGCCATGTCGCGTTGTTCGTCGTAGTGCATCAGCTTTTGCCGGCGCAGCCAGTCGAGCAACTGCGGGGCGTCCGGCGCCTCGATAATCTCGCGCAGGGTGTCGCTTTTCTTCAGGCGCTCGATGTTGCGGCCGGCGGCCAGCAGGTGCAGGTCGTGATTGCCCAGCACGCACACCAGCGACTCGCGCATGCCATACAGGAAGCGCAGGGTTTCCAGGGACTCGGGGCCGCGGTTTACCAGGTCGCCCACCAGCCACAGGCGGTCGTGGGCAGGGTCGAAGCGCACTTTCTCCAGCAGGCATTTGAGCGGTTGCAGGCAGCCTTGCAGGTCTCCGGCCGCGTACACCGCCATCAGTGCAGGGCCCCGGGCACGGCCAGGCGGAAGGGCGCGATGATGGCGTCGAAGTGTTTGCCGTCCTCGGCCACCATCTGGTAGCTGCCCTGCATGGTGCCGACCTGGGAGGCCATGACCGTGCCGCTGCTGTAGGTGTGGCTCTGGCCAGCTTCAATCAGCGGTTGCTGGCCAACCACGCCGGCACCGCGCACTTCCTCGACCTTGCCGTCGCCGTCGGTGATGACCCAGTGCCGCGAGACCAACTTGGCCGGCAATTGGCCATTATTGCGCACAGTAACGGTGTAGGCGAACGCGAACCGCTGGTGTTCAGGCTGCGATTGTTCGGCGAGGAAGCGGGTGACGACGCTGACGTCGATCTGATAGCGGGGATCGGACATGCAAGGGGGCCTTATTGCAAAAAACGAAGGGCATTCGGGGTGCCGGTGTCTTGAGTCTAGGCCATCGTGCGCCCGGGCAGTAGTCCGGGACGCACGATGAGGGCGATCAGCTGGCGCTGGTCTGCTCGAACAGCTTGTCGGCCAGGCGCACGAAGGCGGCCAGGTCGAGCTGTTCCGGGCGCTTGCTGCCGTCGACGCCGGCGGCTTCGATGGCTTCGCTGCTGAGCAGGGCCTTGAGGGTGTTGCGCAGGGTCTTGCGGCGCTGGTTGAAGGCTTCGCGGACGATGCGCTCCAGCAGGCGGTGGTCCTTGGCCGGGTGCGGCAGGGTGGTGTGCGGCACCAGGCGGACGATGGCCGAGTCGACCTTGGGCGGCGGGTTGAACGCGCCGGGGCCAACGTTGAACAGGTGCTCAACGCGGCAGTGGTACTGGACCATGATCGACAGGCGGCCCCAGTCACCGCCGCCAGGGCCTGCGGCCATGCGCTCGACCACTTCCTTCTGCAGCATGAAGTGCATGTCGCGGATCAGCTCGGCGTTCGCCAGCAGGTGGAAGATCAGCGGCGTGGAGATGTTGTACGGCAGGTTGCCGACCACGCGCAGAGTACCGGGAGCGGCGCCCAGGGTAGTGAAGTCGAACTTCAGGGCGTCGCCCTGGTGCAGGTTGAAGTTGCCACGGCCGGCGAACTGGCGGTTGAGGATAGGCACCAGGTCCTTGTCCAGTTCCACCACGTCCAGCTGTGCGCCGCTGCCCAGCAGGCCCTCGGTGAGGGCGCCCTGGCCCGGGCCGATTTCCAGCATGCGCTCGCCTTCGCGGGCATGGATGGAACGCAGGATGCGGTCGATGACGCCGGCATCGTGCAGGAAGTTCTGGCCGAAGCGCTTGCGCGCCCGGTGTTGGTATTGCTCGGTCATATACGGGTCTCGGCCATCTGGTAGGCGGTGTCCAGCGCGACCTTGAGGCTGCCGGTGTCGATCCGGCCGCTGCCGGCCAGGTCCAGGGCAGTGCCGTGGTCCACCGACGTGCGGATGATCGGCAGGCCCAGGGTGATATTCACCGCGGCGCCAAAGCCTTTGTACTTGAGTACGGGCAGTCCCTGGTCATGGTACATCGCCAGCACTGCGTCGCAGTGCTCCAGATATTTGGGGGTAAACAGAGTGTCGGCTGGCAGCGGGCCGCGAAGGTCCATGCCCTCGCTGCGCAGGCGTTCCAGTGTCGGTTCGATGATCTCGATCTCTTCACGGCCCAGGTGGCCGCCTTCGCCGGCATGCGGGTTGAGCCCACAGACCAGGATGCGGGGCTGGGCGATGCCGAACTTGTCCTTGAGATCCGCGTGCAGGATGCGGGTCACCCGCTCCAGGCGTTCTTCGGTGATTGCATCGGCTACCGCGCGCAGGGGCAGGTGAGTGGTCACCAGGGCCACGCGCAGGCCGTGTGTGGCAAGCATCATCACCACCTGTTCGGTGTGAGTCAGCTCGGCCAGGAATTCGGTGTGGCCGGAAAAGGCGATGCCGGCCTCGTTGATCACGCCCTTGTGCACCGGGGCGGTGATCATGCCGGCGAAACGGCCGTCCAGGCAGCCCTGGCCCGCGCGGGTCAGGGTTTCGAGGACGAAGGCTGCGTTGGCACGGTCCAGCTGGCCGGTGACGACGGGCGCCGCCAGTGGCGTGTCCCACACGTAGAGGCTACCGGCGTCGGCGGGCTGGGCGGGCAGGGCATCGGGGTCGACCGCCAGCACGCTGACGGCCACGCCCAGCTGCGCGGCCCGCTCGATGAGCAGGTCGCGGCTGGTAATGGCAATCAGGGGGTGTGGCTGGCGTTGCGCGGCCAGCAGCAGGCACAGGTCAGGACCTATGCCCGCCGGCTCGCCGGGCGTCAGCGCGAAGCGCGTGGGCTTCACTGGTCGGCCTGGGCAGCCTGTTCGGCGCCAGGCAGCTTGATCTCGACGTAGGCTTCGTCGCGGATCTGGCGCAGCCAGCTCTGCAGCTCTTCGTCGTACTTGCGGTTACGCAGGATCATCATGGCTTGCTGCTCGCGCGCCTGTTCGGTGCTGTCGGTGGCACGACGGCCCAGCACTTCCAGGATGTGCCAGCCAAACTGGGTCTTGAACGGCTTGGACACGACGCCTTGCGGGCTGTCAGCCATGACCTGGCGGAACTCGGGCACCAGCGACTGCGGGTCGACCCAGTTCAGGTCACCACCGTTGAGGGCCGAACCCGGGTCTTCGGAGTAGCTCTTCGCCAGTTCGGCGAAGTCTTCACCGCCCTTGATGCGGTCGTACAGACGGTCCGCCAGCACCTTGGTTTCCGCTTCGCTGCGTACTTCGTTGGGCTTGAGCAGGATGTGGCGCACGTGCACTTCATCACGGGTAACGGTACCGCCACCGCGTTTTTCCAGCAGCTTCAGGATGATGAAGCCGCCTGGGGTGCGGGTTGGCTCGGTGACGTCACCCTGGCTCAGGGCACTGACCTGGGCGTCGAACGGCGGTGGCAGTTGGGCAGCTTTACGCCAGCCCATGTCGCCGCCTTCCAGGGCGTTGTCGCTGCCCGAGTTGGCCACGGCCAGTTGGCCGAAGTCGGCACCCTGTTTCAGGCGGGTGTAGATGTCGCCTGCCTTGTGGGCCGCCGCCTGGATCGCTTCCGAGCTTGCGCTTTCCGGGGTGGCGATCAGGATGTTGGCCAGGTGGAACTCTTCAGACAACTGGGCCTTGCCCAGGTCCGAGGCGAGGAAGTTCTTCACTTCCTGCTCCGACACCTGGATGCGCTCGGCCACGCGGCGCTGGCGCACGCGGCTGATGATCATCTCGCGCTTCACCTGGTCACGGGCGTCCTGGTACGACAGGCCGTCGTGGGCCAGGGCCGCCTGGAACTGCGCCACGCTCATGTTGTTGCGCTGGGCGATGGTGCCGATGGCCTGGTTCAGCTCTTCGTCGGTGATGCGAACGCCGGAGCGCTCGCCGATCTGCAGCTGCAGGTTCTCGACGATCAGGCGCTCCAGCACCTGCTTCTCCAGCACGTCGGTAGGCGGCATGTTGGCGCCGCCACGCTTGGCGATGGTCTGCTGGACCTCGTGGACGCGCTGGTCCAGTTGGCTCTTCATGATCACGTCGTTATCGACGATGGCCACCACGCTATCAAGCGGTTGAACCTCGGCATGAGCCGCGCCACTCAACAACAGTGCGCCCAGAAGCAGCGGGCGCAAACAATTAGTAAGCTTGCTCTTCACGTTCTTTATAACCCTGAATGCCCTTGTCGAGGAAAGACTCGACTTTATTGCCCACTACGCCGCCGAGCCCTTTGAGCACGACTTGCAGGAAGACACCGTGGTCGCCTTTTTCGTTCTGCGGCAGCGACTGGCTGAAGTCGTCGTAGTCGACCCAGTAGCGGCTGATGAAGCGCAGTTTCCAGCAGCAGTTGTCGTACTCGAAACCGGCGAAGGATTCCAGTGTACGGCTGCGGTTGTAGTCGTACTGCCAGCGAGCGATGGCGTTCCACTGCGGAACGATCGGCCACATGATCGAGAAGTCATGCTGCTGGATCTTGTAGTAGTCCTTGATGTAGTCCGCGGTACCCGGAGTGCCGTAGTCGCCGCCGAAGCCCCATTTACCGGTGGCCGAATCGTAGTGAACGATATCGTCGCGGTAGCGGTAGCCGACGTTGATGACCTTGTTCGGGTTGTCCTCAGGCTGGTAGTGGAACATCGCGCTGCCCGAACGGGTGCTGTGGGTGTCCGGGTCCCAGTTGAAGTCCGAATTGAAGCGCCAGTCGCGGTTGAAGTGGTACTCGTACTCCAGGGCATACGGGGAACGGCTGGCGGTAGCCTCGGCGCGGTCCTTGTAGTAGATGCCTGGCAGCTGGACCTTGCGGTCCTGCATGTAGAAGGCTTCACCGAAGCTGAACTTCTGGCGCTCGAAACCGTTGTCTTCCAGCCAGCGGGTGGTAGCACCCAGCGAGATTTTGTTCTCGTCGCCGATGCGGTCATAGCCGGAGAAGCGGTTGTCACGCCACAGCGAAGAGTAGCTGAACTGGTTTTCCGCGGTGTCGAAGACCGGAATGTTGTTCTGGTTTTCGTACGGCACGTACAGATAGTACGCACGCGGCTCGAGTGTCTGGCGGTAGTTGGTGCCGAACATCGAGGTATTGCGGTCGAAGTACAGGCCACTGTCGACGCTGTAGATCGGGATCGAGCGGTCGAGGTTGCTGTGATACACCTCGGTCTGCACGCCGTTGTTCACCAGCGTCTGCTTGCCCTGGCTGTCCAGGTCAAGTTGGTAGTCGGTGTAGATGAAACGCACGGAAGGCTTGATGTAGCCCCACGAGGCGGTCATCGGCAGCGCCATTGCCGGTGCCAGGGTCAGGCGGTCGCCGTTGGCGCGAGCCAGGCCCTGGACGTTATTGTCGATCCGCGACGAGATGTTGCCGTCTTCGTCGCTGTAGTTGCCGGTCTCAAGGCTGCGCTCGAAGCGCACCGCCTCGGTCTGATAGGTGAAATCCAGACCGCCAGGGTGATACGGCAGCGAACCATTGAAGGTAATCTGCGGCAGGCGGTTGTACGGGGTGATGTCCGACACGGTAGTCAGCTGGTAGCCCTGTACGTTCAGGCCCGCGGTCCAGTTGTCGCCGCGGTAGTATGCCGCTGCCTGCTGGTTCAGGTAGTCGGTGTTCTTCACGCCGATCTGGTTGGTTTCCAGATCCTGGAAGTAGTAGGGGTCACTGATCTTGGTGTAGTCGACCTTGTAGGTCAGGCGCTTGTCCAGGTCACCCTTGTGCTGCCAGTTGATCATGTAGCGATCTTGCGAGTAGTCCGACTGCAGCCGGCGCTCGTTGTCGGAATCGCTCAGGTACGCGCCACCGAACTGCCCTTCGCTGGTCGGCGTCAGGTAGCGGAACTCGCCCTCGGTCAACATGCCGCGCTTGCTCATGTAGTGCGGGTACAACGTGGCGTCGTAGTTGGGCGCCAGGTTGAAGTAGTACGGCGTGACCAGCGAGAAGCCGGACTTGCTGCTGCTGCCGATGCTCGGCGGCAGGAAGCCGGACTGGCGACGATCGTCGATCGGGAAGTAGATGTACGGCGTGTACAGGACCGGAATGTCATGCACGCGCAGGGTGGCGTTGGTCGCCGTGCCGAAGCCGGTGGCCGGGTTCAGGGTAATGTTGTTGCCCTTGATTTCCCAGGCGTTGCTCGCCGGCTCACAGGTGGTATAGGTACCGTCCTTGAGGCGGATGATGGCGTTCTCGCCACGCTTGGCGTACAGGGCGCTGCCGCGGATGCGCTGCTTGTGCAGCACGTACTCGGCGTTGTCGACCTGGGCGGCACCGGTGTCCAGCTGGATTTCGGCGTGGTCGCCCACCAGCAGGGCGCCCTGGTCGCGCAGCTTGACGTTGCCGGTGATCTCGCCGCGGTTCTCGGCCTGGTGCAGGCTGGCCTCGTCGCCTTCGGCCTGCATGCTGCCCTGGCGCATCACCACGTCACCGGCCAGGGTAGCGGTCTGCTGCTCCTGGTCGTAGCGCGATACCTTGGCACCAATGAAGGTCGGCGCGTCTTTCTTCGCCGTCTTGTCGTCCATGCCGGGCCGGATCGGCTCCACATAGGCGCCTTCGCAGTACGGGCCGGTCTCGGCCAGCTGGGCGGCCGTGAGCTTGTCCCGGGGGACCCAATCGAGATGGCTGTAGTCGGCGCTGCGCGATTTCAGGCCACGGCCCTTGCTCTCGGTAACGAGCATGGGGCCCTTGGCCTTGTCCTCGGCGCCAGGCTTGGTCTCGCCGGCGCTTTCAGGCGCCGACGATTCCGCGCTGCCGTCATGGACAGGGCGAGGCGGCAGGACGCCAACGGGGGCCTTGGGTTTGCAATCCCAGGCTCCCGCCGCGGAGACAGTACAGTCATACTGCTCGGCGGCCACCGCGAACGGCACGGCCAGGGGTTGCATCGCCAGCAAACCGCCGGTGACCAGCAACGGGAATTTTTTACGAAACGCGGGGGATTTCAATGCCATCTTATTAGTCCGGGCTTCCTGCGTGCCATCTGCCCGCGGTGGGGCCGCACGCCTCTCGATGGTCTGAAAAAGATGCTGGATAATAAAGCATGACCCGCTTGACGGCTAGCGCCGTCGGAGACCTCTGTAATGCCCGATCAAGATGTACGCCTGCAACAGCTCCAGCCATGGCTCGCCGAGCAACTGTCGAAACTCTTTGTGGCCGGGGGCTGGGGCCCTGTACCCCCGTCTTCGCTGACCGCTGCTAGCAGCGATGCGAGCTTCCGCCGATATTTTCGCTGGGAAGGTGGTGGCCGCAGTTTTATCGTCATGGATGCACCGCCCCCGCAGGAAAACTGCAAACCGTTCGTGGATATCGCTGCCCTGCTGGCGACTTCCGGCATCAATGTGCCGCATATTTACGCCCAGGACCTGGAGCGCGGCTTCCTGCTGCTCAACGACCTGGGCAACCAGACCTACCTGGACGTGATCGATAGCGACAATGCCGACGCACTGTTCGAGGACGCGATCGATGCCTTGCTGGCCTACCAGCAGCTGCCCATGGACGCGCCGCTGCCCAGCTATGACGTGGCCTTGCTGCGCCGCGAGGTTGAGCTGTTCCCCGAATGGTACGTGGCGCGCGAGCTGGGCCTGCAGTTCAGCGCAACCCAGCAGCAACAGTGGCAACGCGCCAGCGCCCTGCTGATCGACAGCGCCCTGGCCCAGCCCAAGGTGCTGGTGCACCGTGACTTCATGCCCCGCAACCTGATGCGCAGCGAGCCCAACCCCGGCGTGCTGGACTTCCAGGATGCTGTGTATGGCCCGGTCACCTATGACATCACCTGCCTGTTCAAGGACGCCTTCCTCAGCTGGCCACTGGAGCGGGTCGACGCCTGGCTGCTGGGCTACTGGCAGCAGGCCCGCGCCGCAGGCATCCCGGTGCAGGAGCAGTTCGAAGACTTCCTGCGCGCCAGCGACCTGATGGGCGTGCAGCGCCACCTGAAAGTCATCGGTATCTTCGCGCGCATCTGCCACCGGGATGGCAAGCCCCGCTATGTGGCCGACGTGCCGCGCTTCTTTGCTTATATAGAAGCAGTGCTGGCTCGCCGGCCGGAGCTGGCCGAGCTGGGCGAACTGCTCGCCAGCCTGCGCGCGGCCGCGGAGGCGCGGGCATGAAGGCGATGATCCTGGCGGCGGGCAAGGGCGAGCGCCTGCGCCCGCTGACGCTGCATACCCCCAAGCCGCTGGTGCGCGCCGGTGGCGTGCCGTTGATCGAATACCACCTGCGCGCCCTGGCGGCGGCAGGGTTCACCGAGATCGTCATCAACCATGCCTGGCTGGGCCAGCAGATCGAGGATCACCTGGGCGATGGGTCGCAGTTCGGGCTCAGCATTGTCTACTCCCCCGAGGGCGAGCCGCTGGAGACCGGCGGCGGCATCTTCCAGGCCCTGCCGCTGCTGGGTGTGGAGCCGTTCCTGGTGGTCAACGGCGATATCTGGACCGACTACGACTTCAGCCGCCTGCGCCTGCCGCTGGCAGGCCTGGCGCACCTGGTGCTGGTGGATAACCCGGCGCACCACCCGGGCGGCGACTTCGCGCTGCAGGCCGGGGCGGTCAGCGACACGGCCGACGGCGCGCGCTTTACCTACAGCGGTATCGCCGTGCTGCACCCGGCGCTGTTCGCCGGCTGCTCGGCGGGAGCCTTCAAGTTGGCGCCGTTGCTGCGCCAGGCCATGGCCGGCGGTAAGGTCAGTGGCGAACGCTTCACCGGCCACTGGGTGGACGTCGGCACCCACGAGCGCCTGGCGGAAGTCGAAGCGCTAGTGCAAGGGCAGCGCTGAGATGCTCTGGCCAGGGACCGTGGTGGGCGCCGGCGCCGGCTTTGCCATTGCCAGCATCCCCGGGGCGCTGCTGGGCGCCTTGCTGGGGCAGGCGCTCGACCGGCGCTTGCAGTTGCACAGTTGGGGCGAGCTGTTCGACCGGCTGCGCGGCAAGCCGAAGCTGCGCGATGACCAGGTGCTGTTCGTGCTGCTGGGCCGCCTGGCCAAGTGCGATGGACGGGTGGTGCAGCAGCATATCCAGCAGGCGCGCCACGAAATGCGTCTGCTGGGGCTGAACGAGGCGCAGCAGCGGGTGGCCATTGCCGCGTTCAACCGTGGCAAGGGCGGGCGCGACCGGTTGCAGCATCACCTGCAGCGCCTGGGGCATCAGCCCAATTCGGCGGAGGGCGTGCTGCGCGCCTGTTGGCGCATGGTGTGGGCAGATGGCAAGGCCAGCCGCAGCGAGCGCGAGCTGATCCTGCAATGGGGCAAGTGGCTGGGCTGGAGTTCAGTGCAGGTGCAGGGCCTGTCCGCCGATTACGAGCCGGCGCGCAAGCCGCTGGCCACCAGTGGCGGCAGCTATCAAGAGGCCATGCGCCTGCTGGGGGTAGGGGCGACCACTGAGCCGGCGCAGATCAAGCGGGCCTACCGCCGGCTGCTTAGCCGCCACCACCCGGACAAGCTGGCGGGCAGCGGGGCGACCCCGGCTCAGGTGCGTGAAGCGACCGAGCGTACCCGGGAATTGCAGAGTGCCTATGCGTTGATCCGCGAACGTCGGGATTTTCGTTGAGCGCCCTGTGGGAGCGGGTTCTACCCGCGAAGGTTACACCGCGATATGTCTGACGGAACGCGGGGTTCTTTTCGCGGGCAGAGCCCGCTCCCACAACAGGCCCGCATCAATCCACAGGCTTGGGGCTGAGCCAGCCGCGCACGCGGCGGAACAGCTGTTCCTGCTCGGCGGCCTTGTCTGCTGGCAGGGCGTTCAGGGAAATCTGCGTGTAGCCGGTGTCCTTCAACCGCTTGCTGGTCTGCAGGCGCACGCGGGCGGCGTCCTGGGCGGTAGGGCTGTCGCCGTAGTAGATGTCCGCGGTCGGCACTTTCAGGCTGGGCGCCAATTCCTGCAGGGTCTTGCTGGCATTGTTCGGCGTCATTGGCGCCACCATGACCAGGCGCTGGGCATGGGGCTGCGGGCGTTCCTTGAGGTAGCGGGCTGCCCAGTAGGCGCCGGTACCATGGCCGAGCAGCACCACGGTGCGCGACTTCTGCTGCTGGGCGAAGGTCACGGCGGCATCGATGCGCGCGAAGATGCGCTCGGCGTCCGCCTTGGCCAGCTCGTCAGGCGACTGCGGCGCAGCCTTGTCCGGCTCGGTGGCAGTGGCTTGTTCCACGGACGGGTTGGCCGGCGGCGTTGATTTACTGTCGGCTTCCTTGGGCGCGGGCGGCTTTTCCTCGACCCGTGGCTGCGGAGCGTCGGTGCTCAGGTCCGGCAGGCTGATGCTCAGGCTGCTCCAGTTGGCGTCCGGCAGTTTATTGCGGATGGGGGCCACGGCGTTGGGCCAGTCGGCGGTCTCGCCAGTGCCTGGCACTATCACCACGGCGCCGGCCGGGTTGCTGCTGTTGGCCGGCTTCCACAGGGCCAGGAAGCTGTCGCTGCCGGCTTGCAGTTGCTGCTGTTCGTCCTGGGGCAACTGGCGCTCCAGGGCCAGGGCGTCTTCCTGGCTGCGCTCCAGCAGCGGTTGACGCTCGACTTTCGGTTGCTCGGCGGCCTTCTCGGTGGCCGGTTTCTGCGCCGCATCGTCGGCCACTGCCGGCAGTGCCAGGGGCAGCATCAGCGATAGGCAAAACGCTGGCAGCGTTGTGCGGTAGATTGAAGACATCGGATTTTCCACGCCAGGGTAGTGCTGGCAGCCTAATGGTATTTGTCCCGAACCGCCAAATGTAGCGTCGTTCATGGGTGATGAGAGTTGCGATGATTCGACTGTGCTGCGTGCTTATCGGCTGTTTGCTCATTCCCTTGATCGCCCGGGGTGCCCCCGTGACGCTGACGCCCGAGCAGCAGGCGTGGCTGGACCGGCACCGCGAACTGCGCGTGGGCGTGGTGCTGCAGGCGCCGTTCGCCCAGTACGACCGGCGCCTGCAGCAACTGTCCGGGGTGAACGTGGAGGTGATCAACTGGCTGGCCAAGAGCCTGCAGTTGGAGCTGCATTGGCGCAACTTCCCCGACCAGGCCGCCCTGGAACAGGCCCTGCGTGACGACGAGATCGACCTGGCTCCCGGCTTGACCCAGACCCCTGCGGGGCTGCGCCTCTGGCTGTTCTCCGACCCCTACATGCGCATCCCGCAACTGGTGGTGGGCGAGCGCACCGGCGCCGTGGCCGTGGACCTGGAAAAACTCGACAGCAAGGACCGCGTGGCGGTGCGCATGCCCAGCGCAGTGGCCGACTACCTGCGCAGCACCTACGCCAACCTCAACCTGCAGGGCGTGCCCATGGAGCGCCAGGCCTTGCAGCTGTTGGTCGGCCAGCAGGCGCGCTACGCGGTCATCGATGAGGCGCAGCTGGGACGGTTGTCGGGCGAAAGCGATTTTGCCGACCTGGTCGTGGTCGGCGACATCGGCTTGCCGCAACTACTGCGCATTGCCTCGCGGCGCGACTGGCCGCAGCTGGCCGCAGTGCTGCAGGCTGCGTTGCAGGCCATCCCCGGCAAGGACCTGGAACAACTGCATGGCCGCTGGTTGCAGCCGCGCTACCCAAGGCTCACCGAATCCCCAGGCTTCTGGCAGAACCTGAGCCTGCTGTTCGCGGTGCTGGGCCTTTCGGCGATAGCCATCGTGTTCTGGCAGCGGCGCCAGCAGCACTGGCTGGAGGGGCGCTTGATGGAGGCTCGGGACGAGCTGACCCGGCGCCAGGCGGGGGAGGAAGCGTTGCGCCTGACCCAGTTCTCCATCGACCAGAGCACCGTGGGCATCCTCTGGGTCAACTGGGACAGCCACGTGCGCTACGCCAACCGCGCCGCCGAGAGCATGCTGGGGTATGCGGCGGGCGGCGTGTTGAACCGCCCGCTGATCGATTTCGAGCCCAACCTGCACATGGACCGCTGGCTGAACCTGTGGAAGCGCGCCCGCGCCAGCGATGGCGAGCCGCTGAGTTTCGAGAGCCAGTGCCTGCGGGGCGACGGTAGTTGGCTGCCGGCGGACGTGTCCCTGAGCTTCCTGCGCTTTCATGATGCCGAGTACCTGGTGGTCTACCTCACCGATGTCACCGAGCGCCGCCGGGCCATGGCCGCCCTGCAGGAAAGCGAGGCGCGCCTGCAGGGCATTGCCGCCAACGTGCCGGGCCTGGTGTTCCGCCTGGAGCGCCTGCAGGCTGGCGGCCTGCTGGAGTTTGCCTACATCAGTGAGGGCAGCGAGAGCCTGGTGGGCTACTCGCCGGCGGCCCTGCGCCACCCGGACATGGGCCTGCGCAACCTGGTCCACCCCCAGGACCGCGCCAGCTATCACCGCACCCAGGACCAGGCGCTGGACACCGACAGCGACTGGTCGTGGCAGGGCCGTATCCTCACCCGCGAGGGGCTGGAGCGCTGGGCCGAGATCAAGGCCATCTCCCGGGGCCAGGGCGAGGGCCGGGTGTGGGACGGTATTGTCTGGGACATCAGCGAAAGCAAACGGGCCGAGCTGGCGCTGGCGCGTTCCCAGGACCAGCTGCGCGAATTGTCGGCGCACCTGGAGAGCGTGCGCGAGGAAGAGAAGGCGCGCATCGCCCGCGAGGTGCATGACGAACTGGGGCAGATGCTCACGGTGCTCAAGCTGGAGACCTCCATGTGTGAACTGGCCTACGCCAGCCTCGACCCGGGCCTGCAGGAGCGCCTCAACAGCATGAAGCGCCTGATTGCCCAGTTGTTCCAGCTGGTGCGCGACGTGGCCACCGCCTTGCGCCCGCCGATCCTGGATGCCGGCATCGGTTCGGCCATCGAATGGCAGGCCCGGCGCTTCGAGGCGCGCACGCAGATCCCATGCCTGGTGCAGGTGCCCGAACAGGTGCCGGCCTTGTCCGACGGCAAGGCCGTGGGCCTGTTCCGCATCCTGCAGGAGGCGCTGACCAACGTCATGCGCCACGCCCAGGCACATACAGTCGACATTGCCCTGGAAGTCGAAGAGGATTGGCTGGCGCTGAGCATCAGCGATGATGGCCGCGGCTTCGTGGTGGGCAACGGGCCCTCCACCTCGTTTGGCCTGGTGGGCATGCGCGAGCGTGTGTTGATGCTGGGTGGGGAATTGCAGTTGCACAGCGAACCAGGGCAGGGCACGACCTTGCGGGTTCGCGTACCGGTTCATGAGCGAGTGGCGGCGGGGGTAGGGCAGTGATTCGGGTACTGGTGGCGGAAGATCACACGATTGTGCGCGAGGGCATCAAGCAGTTGATCGGGCTGGCCCGGGATCTGGCAGTGGTGGGCGAGGCCAGCAACGGTGAGCAGTTGCTCGACACGCTGCGGCACACCCCTTGCGACGTGGTGTTGCTGGATATCTCCATGCCCGGGGTCAACGGCCTGGAAGCGATACCGCGTATCCGCGCGCTGAACAACCCGCCGGCGATCCTGGTGCTGTCCATGCACGACGAAGCGCAGATGGCCGCGCGGGCGCTGAAGGTGGGCGCCGCCGGCTATGCCACCAAGGACAGCGACCCCGCGTTGCTGCTGACCGCCATTCGTCGGGTGGCCAATGGCGGGCGTTACATCGACCCGGACCTGGCCGACCGCATGGTCTTCGAAGTGGGCCTCACCGACTCGCGGCCGCTGCACTCGTTGCTGTCGGAACGCGAATTCTCGGTGTTCGAGCGCCTGGCCCAGGGCGCCAACGTCAACGACATTGCCCAGCAGCTGGCGCTGAGCAGCAAGACCATCAGCACCCACAAGGCCCGGTTGATGCAGAAGCTCAACGTCAGCTCCCTGGCGGAGCTGGTGAAATACGCCATGGAGCACAAGTTGGTGTGATGCCACCCGGCCCCGCACCGCGGTGTTTGCTGACGCCGCCTGCGGCAGCTGCTACGGGGGGTTTGTCTGTTCGCGACAAGGGCGAATGCCGGTTTCAGGGCATTGCTGGAAAAACATATCTATCCCCGCCAGCTGTGTAGGGCAATCCCTACAACAAGCCTTCCATCGCCCTGAGGCGATTCTCTCCCAGCCCCCGATTTGCGCGGCCTGCAGCCTTCACTAGGCTTAATGCACGGCAGTCAAACACATAGGGCGTGGGGTATGAGCGAGGTGAATTCGAGCGATGTGCTGGTCAGCTTCCGTGGCGTGCAGAAAAGCTACGACGGTGAAGTGCTGATCGTCAAAGACCTCAACCTGGACATTCGCAAGGGCGAATTCCTGACCTTGCTCGGGCCCTCCGGGTCGGGCAAGACCACCAGCCTGATGATGCTGGCCGGCTTCGAGACACCCACCGCCGGCGAGATCCTGCTGGGCGGGCGCTCCATCAACAACGTGCCGCCGCACAAGCGCGATATCGGCATGGTGTTCCAGAACTACGCGCTGTTCCCGCACATGACCGTGGCCGAGAACCTGGCGTTCCCGCTGTCGGTGCGCGGCCTGAGCAAGACCGACATCGCCGAGCGGGTGAAGCGCGTGCTGGACATGGTGCAGCTGGGCAAGTTCGCCCAGCGCTACCCGGCGCAGCTGTCCGGCGGCCAGCAACAGCGCGTGGCCCTGGCGCGGGCGCTGGTGTTCGAGCCGCAGTTGGTGCTGATGGACGAACCGCTGGGCGCGCTGGACAAGCAGCTGCGTGAACACATGCAGATGGAAATCAAGCACCTGCACCAGCGCCTGGGCGTCACTGTGGTGTACGTCACCCACGACCAGGGCGAGGCGCTGACCATGTCCGACCGCGTGGCGGTGTTCCACCAGGGCGAGATCCAGCAGATCGCCCCGCCGCGCACCCTCTATGAAGAACCCCGCAACACCTTCGTGGCCAACTTCATCGGCGAGAACAACCGCCTCAACGGCCGCCTGATCACCCAGGACGGCGACCGTTGCATCGTCGGCCTGGAGCGTGGGGAGAAGGTCCACGCCCTGGCGGTGAACGTCGGCGAACCGGGCGACCCGGTGACCCTGTCGATTCGCCCGGAGCGCGTGTCCCTCAACGGCCACAGCGAGCAATGCAGCAACCGATTCTCTGGCCGGGTTGCCGAGTTCATCTACCTGGGCGACCACGTACGCGTGCGCCTGGAGGTGTGCGGCAAGTCGGATTTCTTCGTGAAGCAGCCAATCGCCGAGCTGGACCCGGCATTGGCCGTGGGCGATGTGGTACCGCTCGGCTGGCAGGTCGAGCACGCGCGTGCGCTGGATCCGTTGTCAGTCGACTAGAGGCGAGCCCAATCGCCCGAAGCAACACTAACCCTGTGGAGAGAACAACACATGCTCAAGCACTTGCAGTTCACCGCCCTGGCCCTGGGCCTGATGGGCGCGGGCCAGGCCATGGCGGCGGCCGACCTGACCGTGATTTCGTTCGGTGGCGCCAATAAGGCCGCCCAGGAGAAAGCCTTCTACCAGCCGTGGGAAAAATCCGGGCAGGGCAAGATCGTCGCCGGTGAGTACAACGGCGAGATGGCCAAGGTCAAAGCCATGGTCGACACCAAGAGCGTGTCCTGGGACCTGGTGGAAGTGGAGTCGCCGGAGCTGGCGCGTGGCTGTGACGAAGGCATGTTCGAACAGCTCGACCCGGCGCTGTTCGGCAAGGAATCGGATTACGTGAAAGGCGCCATCCAGCCCTGCGGCGTGGGCTTCTTCGTGTGGTCCACGGTGCTGGCCTACAACGCCGACAAGCTCAAGACCGCGCCTACCAGCTGGGCCGATTTCTGGGACGTGAAGAAATTCCCGGGCAAGCGCGGCCTGCGCAAGGGCGCCAAGTACACCCTGGAATTCGCCCTGATGGCCGACGGCGTGGCGCCCAAGGATGTGTACAAGGTGCTGGGCACCAAGGAAGGCCAGGACCGCGCCTTCAAGAAGCTCGACGAACTCAAGCCCAGCATCCAGTGGTGGGAAGCCGGCGCCCAGCCGCCGCAGTACCTGGCCTCGGGTGACGTGGTCATGAGCTCGGCCTACAACGGCCGCATCGCCGCGGTACAGAAAGAGAGCAACCTGAAAGTGGTGTGGAACGGCGGCGTCTACGACTTCGACGCCTGGGCCATCCCCAAGGGCGCGAAGAATGCCGACGAGGCACGCAAGTTCATCGCCTACACGGTCAAGCCCGAGCAGCAGAAGATCTACTCCGAGAACATCGCCTACGGCCCGGCCAACAGCCAGGCAGTGCCGCTGCTGGACAAAGGCATCCTGAAGGACATGCCCACCACCCCGGAGAACATCGCCAACCAGGTGCAGATCGACGTGGGCTTCTGGGCTGACAACGGTGAGCAACTGGAACAGCGCTTCAACGCCTGGGCTGCCAAGTAAGCCCAAGCAGGCGGCGCGCCACCGGTGGGTGGCGCGCCTTCAGTTCAAAAGATTCGCGGAGTTGACCATGGCCCTTGCAGTGCCCCTCAAAGAGGTCGCCAGCCCTAACCTGAAACAGCGCCTGGCCCGGGCCGAACGCTTCAACCGTCTCAAGGCCCAGGCGCTGATAGCACCGTTGGTGCTGTTCCTGCTGCTGGTGTTCCTGGTGCCGATTGCGGTGCTGTTGTACAAGAGCGTCGGCAACCCGGAAGTGGTCGAGGGCCTGCCGCGTACCGTCGTGGCGGTGAAGGCCTGGGATGGCAAGAGCCTGCCCGACGAGGCGGTGTTCAAGGCCTTGAGCGATGACCTGGTGGACGCGCGCAAGAATCAGACCCTGGGCGACCTGTCCAAGCGCCTGAACATGGAACTGGCCGGCTACCGCAGCCTGCTGTCGAAAACCGCCCGGGCGTTGCCGTTGACCCCCGCGCCGGCTTCTTACAAGGATGCGCTGGAAAGCCTTGACGAGCGCTGGGGCGACCCTGCGTACTGGCAGGCCATCCGCCGCAACACCAGCAACGTCACCCCCTATTACCTGCTGGCGGCCGTCGACCACCGTATCGACGACCTCGGCGAAGTGGCCCCGGCCACCCCGGACCAGGCCATCTACCTGGATATTTTCGCCCGCACCTTCTGGATGGGCCTGGTGATCACCGTCATCTGCCTGCTGCTGGCGTACCCGCTGGCCTACCTGCTGGCCAACTTGCCGGCACGCCAGAGCAACCTGTTGATGATCATGGTGCTGCTGCCGTTCTGGACCTCGATCCTGGTGCGCGTGGCGGCCTGGATCGTGCTGCTGCAGTCCGGCGGCCTGATCAACAGCGCGCTGATGGCCATGGGCGTCATCGACAAGCCGCTGGAACTGGTGTTCAACCGCACCGGCGTGTACATCTCCATGGTGCACATTTTGCTGCCGTTCATGATCCTGCCGATCTACAGCGTGATGAAGGGCATCTCGCCCACCTACATGCGGGCGGCGATCTCGCTGGGTTGCCATCCGTTCGCCAGCTTCTGGCGCGTGTATTTCCCGCAGACCTACGCAGGCGTGGGCGCTGGCTGCCTGCTGGTGTTCATCCTGGCCATCGGCTACTACATCACCCCGGCGCTGCTGGGCAGCCCCAACGACCAGATGGTCAGCTATTTCGTGGCCTTCTACACCAACACCAGCATCAACTGGGGCATGGCCACCGCGCTGGGCGGCCTGCTGTTGCTGGCCACCGTGTTGCTGTACCTGGTGTACAGCAAGCTGGTGGGCGCCAGCCGCCTGCGCCTGAGCTGAGGAGAATAGGAAAATGCTGAGCCCTTACATGTCCCCCGTGGAGCGGGTGTGGTTCTACAGCCTGCGTATTCTCTGCGGCTTGATCCTGCTGTTTCTGATTCTGCCGGTGCTGGTGATCATCCCGCTGTCGTTCAACGCCGGCAGCTTCCTGGTGTACCCGTTGCAGGGCTTTTCCCTGCACTGGTACCAGGACTTCTTCGCCTCGCCCGAATGGATGCGCGCCCTGCAGAACAGCATCATCGTCGCCCCGGCCGCCACCGTGCTGGCCATGGTCTTCGGCACCCTGGCGGCCATCGGCCTGACCCGTGGGGATTTCCCCGGCAAGTCGCTGGTGATGGCCCTGGTGATCTCGCCCATGGTGGTGCCGGTGGTGATCATCGGCGTCGCCAGCTACCTGTTCTTCGCGCCGCTGGGGCTGGGCAACAGCTTCACTTCGCTGATTCTGGTGCACGCGGTGCTGGGCGTGCCGTTTGTGATTATCACGGTGTCGGCGACCCTGCAGGGCTTCAACCACAACCTGGTGCGCGCCGCGGCCAGCCTGGGCGCCTCGCCGTTGACCGCGTTTCGCCGGGTGACCCTGCCGTTGATCGCTCCCGGGGTGATCAGTGGTGCGTTGTTTGCCTTCGCTACCTCGTTCGACGAGGTGGTGGTGACGCTGTTCCTGGCCGGCCCGGAACAGGCCACCTTGCCCCGGCAGATGTTCAGCGGCATCCGTGAGAACCTCAGCCCTACCATTGCCGCAGCGGCTACCTTGCTGATCGCCTTCTCCGTGGTGCTGTTGCTGACCCTGGAATGGCTGCGCGGCCGCAGCGAGAAACTGCGTACTGCCCAGGCCTGATCGATTGTCATCACGCCGGCCAATGATCCTTCGTTGGCCGGCTACCCCGGCTAGTCTGAATACAGCCCTTGTCTGGAAAAAAGGCCGTATTCATGACCCTCTCCGCTTTCAAGATCGCCAGCAAACTGCTCACCGGCGCTGCCGCCATCGAGCAACTGGATGGCGAACTGACCCGCCTGAACGTGCATAACCCGCTGATTGTCACCGATGCCATCCTGGTGGAGTCCGGCACTGTCGCCCTGGCGCTGGCGCAACTGGGCGGCCGCCGCCATGGCGTGTTCGACCGCGTGCGCCCGGAGCCGGAAATAGCCATCGTCGAGGACTGCATGCAGGCCTACCGCGAGGGCGGCCATGACGGCCTGATTGGCGTGGGCGGCGGCAGTGCCATCGACATCGCCAAGAGCGTGGCCGCCTATGCCGGCCACGACGGTCCGCTGGAGGCCCTGTTCGGCGTGGGCCTGGTGCCGCGCAAGGGGCCACCGCTGATCGCCATTCCGACCACGGCCGGCACGGGTTCGGAAGTGACCAACGTGGCAATTCTCTCCGACAAGGCCGCGCACCTGAAGAAAGGCATCGTCAGCGATTACCTGCTGCCCGACGTGGCGCTGGTCAGCCCGCAGATGACCCTGACCTGCCCGCGCGGGGTTACCGCCGCCAGTGGCGTCGATGCGCTGGTGCATGCCATCGAGTCGTATATCTCGGTGAACGCCTCGCCCATCACCGATTCGCTGGCGCTGGGCGCCATCCGCCTGATCGTGCGCGCCCTGCCCAAGGCCTACGCCAACCCGGCCAACCTGCAGGCTCGCGAGGACATGGCCACCGCCAGCCTGATGGCCGGCATGGCGTTCGGCAACGCCGGGGTAGGGGCGGTGCATGCCCTGGCGTACCCCCTGGGCGGGCAGTTCAACATCGCCCATGGGATAAGCAACGCGTTGTTGCTGCCGTATGTCATGGCCTGGAACAAACTCGCCTGCCTGGAACGGTTTCGCGATATTGCCGTGGCCATGGGGCTGCAGGTGGCGCGCTTGTCCGACCAGGAAGCCGCCGACGCTGCGGTGCGGGCCATGGCCGAGCTGTGCGCGGCGGTGGAAATACCCAAGGGCCTGCGCAGCTTCGGCGTGCCCGAGGCAGCCATCCCCGACATGGCGCGGGAGGCCAGTGGCATCGACCGGCTGATGCGCAACAACCCGCGCAAGCTCAGCACCAGGGATATCGAGCAGATCTACCGCAGCGCCTATTGACAACCCCCGTAGCAGCGGCCGCAGGCCGCGTCCAGGGCCCGGACGCAGCCTTCGGCAGCTGCTACGGGGTTGGTGGTCGACCTTGGCGCCCCCATCCCTACAAGCTGATGTACAATGCGCGCCACCGTGATTCCAGCCCAGAAAGGTGCGTCATGCAGCCCTTTGCAATTGCTCCGTCCATTCTCTCCGCAGATTTCGCCCGTCTGGGCGAGGAAGTCGACAATGTCCTGGCCGCTGGCGCCGACATCGTTCACTTCGATGTCATGGACAACCACTACGTGCCCAACCTGACCATCGGCCCGATGGTCTGCGCCGCGCTGCGCAAGTACGGCATCACCGCGCCCATCGACGCGCACCTGATGGTCAGCCCGGTCGACCGCATCATCGGCGACTTCGCCGAGGCCGGCGCCAGCTTCATCACCTTCCACCCCGAAGCCACCCTGCACGTCGATCGTTCCCTGCAACTGATCCACGACAGCGGCTGCAAGGCCGGCCTGGTGTTCAACCCGGCCACGCCGCTGGACGTGCTCAAGTACGTGATGGACAAGGTCGACATGGTCCTGCTGATGAGCGTGAACCCAGGCTTCGGCGGGCAGAAGTTCATTCCTGGCACCCTCGACAAGCTGCGCGAGGCGCGCGCCCTGATCGACGCCAGTGGCCGTGACATCCGCCTGGAAATCGACGGCGGCGTGAACGTCAACAACATCCGCGAGATCGCCGCCGCCGGCGCCGACACCTTCGTGGCCGGTTCGGCGATCTTCAACGCGCCGAACTACAAGGAAGTCATCGACAAGATGCGCGCCGAACTGGCCCTGGCACGCCCATGAGCGGCTTCGAGCAGCTGTTCCCGGGCAAGCTGCCACGCCTGGTGATGTTCGATCTGGACGGTACCCTGATCGATTCGGTCCCCGACCTGGCCGCCGCCCTGGACACCACGCTGCTCAAGCTCGGCCGCGCGCCGGCCGGCCTCGACGCCGCCCGCACCTACGTCGGCAACGGCGCCCGGGTGCTGGTGCGCCGTGGCCTGGCTGGCGGCATGGACCACGCCGCCATAGGCGAGGCCGACACCGACCAGGCGCTGGCGCTGTTCATGGACGCCTATGCCGGCAGCCACGCGCTGACCAAGGTCTACCCCGGCGTGCGCGAGAGCCTGAAATGGCTGCAGAAGCGCGGCGTGAAGATGGCGCTGATCACCAACAAGCCGGAACAGTTCGTGGCGCCGCTGCTCGACGAGCTGAAACTGGGGCGCTTCTTCAAGTGGATCATCGGCGGCGACACCTTGCCCCAGCAGAAGCCCGACCCAGCGGCGCTGCTGTTCGTGATGAAGATGGCCGGGGTGAAACCTGCCGATGCCCTGTTCGTCGGTGATTCGCGCAGCGACGTGCTGGCGGCCAAGGCCGCGGGCGTGGCCTGCGTGGCCCTGAGCTATGGCTACAACCACGGCAGGCCCATTGCCGAAGAGTCCCCGGCAATGGTTGTTGACAACCTGCGGGGCCTGATCAGTTGCTTAGATCCCACAGCTGAGATAACGTTGGGGGATATCACACCTACCCCTCGCAGAGATTCCATCGTGGTGGTCACTCGCAAACTCTGGATGAAAGTCATCAAGGCCCTGGCCCGTTGGCGTTGGCGCGCCTGACTTTTACCTGGCCGGCCCTGCCGGCGCGTTTGCATACCTGACCGTTTTGTCCCTCATGCCACGAGGCTGATCATGATCCGCGAAGAATTCCTGCGCTTGGCCGCTGCCGGCTACAACCGCATTCCGCTTGCCCGCGAAACCCTGGCTGACTTCGACACCCCGCTGTCGATCTACCTGAAACTGGCCGATGCGCCCAACTCCTACCTGCTGGAGTCGGTGCAGGGCGGCGAGAAATGGGGCCGCTATTCCATCATCGGCCTGCCGTGCCGCACCGTGCTGCGGGTGCATGACCATCAGGTGATCATTACCCGCGACGGCATCGAAGTGGAGCGCCACGACCATGTCGAGGACCCGCTGGATTTCGTCGAGATCTTCAAGGCCCGCTACAACGTGCCAACCATCCCCGGCCTGCCGCGCTTCAACGGCGGCCTGGTGGGTTACTTCGGCTACGACTGCGTGCGCTACGTCGAGAAGCGCCTGGGCAAGTGCCCCAACCCCGATCCGATCGGCGTGCCTGACATCCTGCTGATGGTCTCCGACGCCGTGGTGGTGTTCGACAACCTGGCCGGCAAGATGCACGCCATCGTGCTGGCCGACCCGGCCCAGGCCGAGGCCTACGAGCAAGGCCAGGCGCAGTTGGATGAGCTGATGGAAAAACTGCGCCAGCCGATCACCCCGCGTCGCGGGCTGGAGCTGGATCGTCCGCCTGCCGCGGATCCGGTGTTCCGCTCAAGCTTCACCCAAGGTGACTACGAGCGCGCCGTCGACACCATCAAGGAATACATCCTCGCCGGCGACTGCATGCAGGTAGTGCCGTCCCAGCGCATGTCCATCGACTTCAAGGCCGCGCCCATCGACCTGTACCGGGCACTGCGTTGCTTCAACCCCACGCCCTACATGTACTTCTTCAACTTTGGCGACTTCCACGTGGTGGGCAGTTCGCCGGAAGTGCTGGTGCGGGTGGAAGACAACGAGATCACCGTGCGCCCGATCGCGGGTACCCGTCCGCGCGGCGCCACTGCCGAGGCTGACCTGGCACTGGAGAAGGACCTGCTCAGCGACGACAAGGAACTGGCCGAGCACTTGATGCTGATCGACCTGGGCCGCAACGACACGGGCAGGGTCTCGGAAATCGGCTCGGTGAAACTGACCGAGAAGATGGTCATCGAGCGCTATTCCAACGTCATGCACATTGTCTCCAACGTCACCGGGCAGCTGAAGAGCGGCCTCACTGCGATGGACGCGCTGCGCGCGATTCTTCCGGCGGGCACCCTGTCCGGTGCGCCGAAAATCCGTGCCATGGAAATCATCGACGAGTTGGAACCGGTCAAGCGCGGCGTCTACGGCGGCGCGGTTGGCTACTTTGCCTGGAACGGCAACATGGACACCGCCATTGCGATCCGTACCGCAGTGATCAAGAACGGTGAACTGCATGTGCAGGCCGGGGGCGGTATCGTCGCCGACTCGGTGCCGGCCCTGGAGTGGGAGGAAACCCTGAACAAGCGCCGCGCGATGTTCCGCGCTGTAGCGCTGGCCGAACAAACCTCCCCGAAAGACGCCTGAGGAAGCAGACCATGTTGCTGATGATCGACAATTACGACTCTTTTACCTACAACGTCGTGCAGTACCTGGGCGAGCTGGGCGCGGACGTGAAGGTGGTGCGCAACGATGAGGTGACCATCGCCGACATCGAGGCCATGAACCCCGAGCGCATCGTCGTCTCCCCGGGGCCGTGCACGCCGAGCGAGGCGGGCATCTCCATCGAGGCCATCCTGCACTTTGCTGGCAAGCTGCCGATCCTGGGCGTGTGCCTGGGCCACCAGTCCATCGGCCAGGCCTTTGGCGGTGACGTGGTGCGCGCCCGCGTTGCCATGCACGGCAAGACCAGCCCGCTGGTGCACGAAGACAAGGGCGTGTTCGAAGGCCTGAACCACCCGCTGACCGTGACCCGCTATCACTCGCTGGTAGTGAAGCGCGAAACCCTGCCCGACTGCCTGGAACTGACCGCCTGGACCGCCAACGCCGATGGCTCCGTGGACGAGATCATGGGCCTGCGCCACAAGACGCTGAACGTCGAGGGCGTGCAGTTCCACCCCGAGTCGATTCTTTCCGAGCAGGGCCACGAGCTGTTCGCCAACTTTCTCAAGCAGACCGGCGGCAGCCGTCAGGGCTAAGGAACCATCATGGATATCAAGAGCGCGCTGAACCGCATCGTCGGGCAGCTGGACCTGAGCACGGATGAGATGCGCGATGTGATGCGCCAGATCATGACCGGCCAATGCACCGACGCACAGATCGGTGCCTTCCTGATGGGCATGCGCATGAAGAGCGAGAGCATCGACGAGATCGTCGGTGCCGTCTCGGTGATGCGCGAGCTGGCAGGCCAGGTTGAACTCAAGACCCTCGACGGCGTGGTCGACATCGTCGGCACCGGCGGCGACGGCGCCAACATCTTCAACGTGTCCACGGCGTCGGCCTTCGTCATCTCGGCGGCCGGCTGCACCGTGGCCAAGCACGGCAACCGCGCAGTGTCCGGCAAGAGCGGCAGCGCCGACCTGCTGGAAGCCGCCGGCGTGTACCTGAACCTCACGCCGGTGCAGGTAGCGCGTTGCATCGACAGCGTGGGCATCGGCTTCATGTTCGCCCAGGCGCACCACGGCGCCATGAAGCACGCCGCCGGGCCGCGCCGCGACCTGGGTCTGCGCACCCTGTTCAACATGGTCGGGCCGCTGACCAACCCGGCGGGCGTCAAGCACCAGGTGGTCGGCGTGTTCAGCCAGGCGCTGTGCCGGCCGCTGGCCGAGGTGCTGCAGCGCCTGGGCAGCAAGCATGTGCTGGTGGTGCATTCCAAGGACGGGCTGGACGAGTTCAGCCTGGCCGCGCCAACCTTCGTGGCCGAACTGAAAAATGGCGAAATAACCGAGTATTGGGTAGAACCCGAAGACCTCGGTATAAAGAGCCAGACCCTGCACGGCCTGGCCGTGGAAAGCCCGCAGGCTTCGCTGGAATTGATCCGCGACGCCTTGGGCCGGCGCAAGACCGAAAACGGCCAGAAAGCCGCTGAAATGATCGTACTCAACGCTGGCGCTGCCCTGTATGCCGCCGACCACGCGTCTTCCTTGAAGGAAGGCGTGGCCCTGGCCCACGATGCGCTGCACACCGGGCTGGCCCGCGAGAAGCTCGACGAGCTGGGCGCCTTTACCGCGGTATTCAAGCAGGAGAATGAAGGATGAGTGTGCCGACAGTTCTGGAGAAGATTCTGGCGCGCAAGGCCCAGGAAGTTACCGAACGCCTGCAGCGTGTCAGCTATGCCGAACTGGAGCGCCTGGCCGCTGCCGCCGATGCACCGCGTGGCTTTGCCAAGGCGTTGATCGACCAGGCGGCGACCAAGAAGCCGGCGGTCATCGCCGAAATCAAGAAGGCCTCGCCGAGCAAGGGCGTCATCCGTGAGCACTTCGTGCCTGCCGAAATCGCCCAGAGCTACGAGAAGGGCGGCGCTACCTGCCTGTCCGTGCTCACCGACATCGATTACTTCCAGGGCGCCGACGCCTACCTGCAGCAGGCCCGTGCGGCCTGCAGCCTGCCGGTGATCCGCAAGGATTTCATGGTCGACCCGTACCAGATCGTCGAATCCCGCGCGCTGGGCGCCGACTGCATCCTGCTGATCGTCGCGGCGCTGGATGACGCGAAGATGGCCGAACTGGAGTCCGTCGCCTTTGGTGTTGGCCTGGATGTGCTGGTGGAAGTGCACAACGCCGAGGAGCTGGAGCGTGCGCTCAAGCACCTGAAGTCGCCGTTGCTGGGGGTGAACAACCGCAACCTGCACAACTTCGAAGTCAGCCTGGAAAACACCCTCGACCTGCTGCCGCTGATCCCGCGTGAGCGCCTGGTGGTGACCGAAAGCGGCATCCTCAACCGCGCCGACGTGGAGCTGATGGAAATCAACGAGGTGTATTCGTTCCTGGTGGGCGAGGCGTTCATGCGCGCCGAGCATCCTGGCGAAGAGCTGCAACGGCTGTTCTTCCAGTCTTGACCCGCCCGTAGCAGCGGCCGCCAGGCCGCGTCGGGGTGCCAGGACGATGTCATGTATCGCGCGGCCCATGACGCGGCCTCGCGGCCGCTGCTACGGAGGTCTCATGCAACACCCTCTGCGAATCGACACCCAGGCGGGGCTGCAGGCCGAACAGGAGCTGCTTGCCGCCGTTTGCCGCGGCGAGCAGCCTGATGGCATGCTGTTCTGGCAATCCACTGATCAAACCCTTGTCATGCCCCGGCGCATGAACCGCCTGCCGGCGTTCGATGCCGCCTGCGCGGCATCGGCCGCAGCCGGTTGGCCGGTGCTGCTGCGTGAAACCGGCGGCGAGCCGGTGCCGCAATCGCCGGCCACCATCAATGTCGCGCTGGTGTACGTGGCACCGCGCAGCGAAGGCGACCAAAACCGCATCGAAACCGCTTATCAGCGCCTGTGTCAGCCGCTGTGCGACGCCGTCACGGCGTTGGGCGGGCAGGCGTCGGTGGGCGAGGTGGCGGGGGCGTTCTGCGATGGTCGCTACAACGTCAACATCGGTGGGCGCAAATGGGTGGGCACGGCGCAGCGCTGGCGCCAGGGCCTGAGCGGCACGCGGCCGGTAGTGCTGGTGCACGGCGCGATGCTGATGGACAACCAGCGCGAGTCGATGGTGGCGGCGGTGAATGGCTTCAACCAGGCGTGCGACCTGCCCCAGCGTTGTGACCCGCAGAGCCATGTGGCCTTGCATGAACACTATCCGGCGCCGCAACTGCTGGCCGAATTGGCCCAGGTCTATGGCCGGTTGCTGGCCGAAATTCGCGCCAAGCCCTAGCGTGTGCCGAAGACCACCATGGTCTTGCCCTTCACGTTCACCAGGTTGCGCTCTTCGAGGTCCTTGAGTACCCGCCCGACCATTTCCCGCGAGCAACCGACGATACGGCCGATTTCCTGGCGGGTGATCTTGATCTGCATGCCGTCCGGGTGGGTCATGGCGTCGGGTTGCTTGCACAGTTCCAGCAGGCAGCGCGCCACCCGGCCCGTGACGTCGAAGAACGCAAGGTCGCCGACCTTGCGCGTGGTATCGCGCAGGCGCTGGGCCATCTGGCAACCCAGGGCGAACATGATATCGGGGTGCTGCACCGCCACTTCGCGGAACCTGCCGTAGCTGATTTCCGCTACTTCGCATTCGGTCTTGGCCCGTACCCAGGCGCTGCGCAGCGGCCCGTGGTTGGGCGACTCGAACAGCCCCAGCTCGCCGAAGAAGTCGCCGGCGTTGAGGTAGGCAATGATCATTTCGCGGCCGTCGTCGTCCTCGATCAGAATCGTCACCGAGCCCTTGATGATGTAGGACAAGGTTTCGGACTGGTCGCCGGCGCAGATGATATTGCTCTTGGCGCCATAGCGGCGGCGCTGGCAATGAGCCAAGAGTTTATCGATGTTCTGGATCGGACGCGTGAGCGCAACCATGGCTGAATCCCGGGGCAAGACTGTCTACGGCAAGTGAACGGTAAGGAGTGCTGGCGTAAGCGCCATTGATTTGGCGCCAGCTTATCAGACACGCAAGTTTGTATCAGGCAATTTACTAACCACCTTATCGGCAGGCAACGGCTGGGCTACAGGGCTTATGCAAACTGCTGTGCTAAGCTGGCGGCCTTTTTTACAGTGGAGTCCTGGTGATGAAGGCACGTATCCAGTGGGCAGGCGAAGCCATGTTTCTTGGCGAGTCGGGCAGCGGTCATGTGGTAGTGATGGACGGCCCGCCCGAGAGCGGCGGTCGCAACCTGGGCGTGCGCCCCATGGAGATGCTGTTGCTGGGCCTGGGTGGCTGCAGCAATTTCGACGTGGTCAGCATTCTGAAGAAGTCGCGTCAGCCGGTGGAAAGCTGCGAAGCCTTCCTGGAAGCCGAGCGTGCCACCGAGGACCCCAAGGTATTCACCAAGATCCACCTGCATTTCGTGGTCAAGGGCCGCGGCCTGAAGGAAGCCCAGGTTAAGCGGGCAGTGGAACTGTCGGCTGAGAAGTACTGCTCGGCCTCGATCATGCTGGGCCGTGCCGGGGTGGAGATCACCCACGACTACGAGATCGTCGAGCTGGGTTGAAGCGTGTGGGAGCGGGCAGGGCCCGCCCCCACAGGGCTGGTCAGATGCGATAGGTGCTCTTGGTCATGACCTTGGCCACCAGGCTCATGCCGAACCTGACCGGCGCCGGGAAGCGGAACCCGCCGGCGTCCAGCGCCGAATCGGCGTGCTGCTCTTCATCCACGCGCATCTGTTCGAGGATGGCGCGTGACTTCTCGTCTTCCACGGGCAGTTGTTCCAGGTGTTCATCCAGGTGCTTGCACACCTGGTGTTCAGTGGCAGCAACGAAGCCCAGGCTGACACGGTCGCTGATCAGTCCGGCCACGGCACCTATGCCGAACGACATGCCGTAGAACAACGGGTTCAGTACGCTGGGGTGGCTGCCCAACTGGCGGATGCGTTGCTCGCACCAGGCCAGGTGATCCACTTCTTCCTCGGCGGCATGTTCCATGGCCTTGCGCACCTGCGGCAGCTTGGCGGTCAGCGCCTGCCCCTGGTACAACGCCTGCGCGCACACTTCACCGGTGTGGTTGATGCGCATCAGGCCGGCCACATGGCGGGTTTCGTCATCACTGAGCTTGGGGTCCGGCTGGACAATGGCCGGGGACGGCCGCGACGGCTGGCCGCTGAAAGGCAGCAGCGTGCGCATGGCCGTGTCGGCCTGCAGCAGCAGTCGGTCGAGGGGGGAGTAGTGACGTTCGGTAGCCATTGGGCACCTCCGGATAGAATCACGGGGTGCAGTTTAACTCAAAATACCGTGCCAGAGCCTGCGGCACGTCAACACAATCCTGTGGCCGCTGCCCGAGGCAGCGGCCACAAGGCGATCAGCCCGGCGGCCAGTGCATCTGGCGCTGCCCCAGCACATGCATGTGAATGTGGTAGACCGTCTGGCCGCCCAATTCATTGCAGTTCATGACCACGCGGAAACCTTCCTCGCAGCCCAGTTCCTTGGCCAGGCGCTGGGCGGTGAACAGAATGTGACCGGCCAGGCCCTTGTCTTCCTCGGTGAGGTCGTTGAGGGTGCGGATCGGCTTCTTCGGGATCACCAGGAAATGAACCGGTGCCTGGGGTGCGATATCGTGGAAGGCCAGTACCTGGTCATCCTCGTAGATGATTTTCGCGGGTATTTCTCTGTTGATGATCTTGGTGAACAGAGTATCCACAACGGTTGCTCCATGTTTGACGTCGGGCTCGAGTGTACTCAATGCTCAACGTGGGCGGTAGGCGAGGTTGATGGCGCCGGCGATCTTGCGCACCAGCCAGCGCGAGCCCAGGCGGGCGCCGTAGGTGAGCAGGCGGTTGCGCCGACCGGGGATGATCACCGCGCGGTTGCGGGCCAGGGCGCGCACGGTGAACAGCGCCACTTCCTCCGGGCTGAGCACGCGTTGGCTGTTGTTCAGGCGTTCTATCACCCGCTGCGATGAACGCACCGGGCCAGGGCACAGTACCGACACTTTGACCCCCGACTGGCGCAGTTCCTCGCGCAGCCCTTCGGAGAAACTCAGCACATAGGCCTTGCTGGCCGCGTAGCTGCTCATCCACGGGCCAGGCTGAAAAGCTGCAAGCGAGGCGACGTTGAGGATCTGCCCGCCGCCGTGCACCGCCATGGCGTTGCCGACCACATGGCATAGGCGCGCCAGGGCGAGGATGTTGACCTCGATCAGGTCCTGCTCCTGCATCCAGTCCTGGGCCAGGAAATGCCCGTAGGAGCGCAGCCCGGCGCAGTTCACCAGCAGATCGATATGGCGGCCGCTTTCCTCAAGCTCCATCAGCAGGCCGGACAGGCGCAGGGGTTCGCTCAAGTCGCAGGCACGGAACAGCACCTCCACGCCGAAGCGTTGGGTCAGCTCGATGGCCACCGCTTCCAGGGGGGCGCGCTGGCGGGCTACCAGGATCAGGTTGCGGCCGCGCCGGGCCAGGGCCTCGGCCAGCGCCAGGCCCAGCCCTCGGGAGGCGCCAGTGATCAAGGCGTAACGGGTCATGCAAATCTCCATACGAACGCCCCCGGCCCCGGCTCGTCGATGAGGCGGGGCGCACGGGGGCGTCTACTCAGGGGCGCTAGTCTACCGTGCGCCGCGCAGTTGTGCCGAGTCCTTACACGGCCTGCGCATGATGGGCGAGCGAATTGAAGCCGCCCTTCAGGCCAATGATAAACATCAGGACCAGGAAGGCCACCCACAGCCAGGCCAGCACTTTCACCGCCTTGGTGTTGGGCGGCGCCGGCGGGCCATATTGGTTGGTGCCCGGGTTGCCGGGAACCGCCATGATCACGATGGGGAAGAAGTTGCCTACCAGCGGTACCAGATTCAACAGCCACAGCCAGCCGCTCCAGCCGGCGTCGTGCAGGCGCTGCACGGTGATCTGCACGTTGATGGTCATGAAGGCGGCCAGGGCGATGGCACCGAAGCCTATGCCCAGGTAGCGGGAAATCGACATGAGCAGAATGAACACCAGCGCGGCGGCGCAAGCAGCCAGTACCAAGGCCATGGTCCAGCCCAGGTAGCGCACCCGGCCGATGCGCCCCTGTACGGTCATGACTTTCAGCGGCCCGTAGACGGCAATTGGTGGCCCGACCTCCGACTGCGGCGGCGCATAGGGTGAAAACGGTGGCGGGGCAGGGCTGGGCTCTATTTCTTCCAGGCTCAGCTCCAACGGCGCTTCCTCCTCCAGACGTGCCTCCACGCCGGCACGGTGCAACGCATCCAGGTACTTCTCGGCGGTCTCCTGGGACAGGTTGCGCTTGAGCGCCACTTTGCGCCCGGTGAACAGTTTTTCCACGGCCAACAGATCGCTACGGAACAGCTGGGCCAGGTTGGCCTTGGCAGTTTCCAGGGCGACCCCCGGCAGCGTGCTGCCTTCGAAGACGATCTTGAACAGTGTTGTCATGCTGGCATCCTTGTCGTGAAAGTGGCGGCCGGTTCAGCGCGGCCAGTGGTCGGGCAAGCGGCAGGCCCGTACCAGCGCCTTGCGGTATTCGTTGTCGAGGCGCTCGATCAGCTCATCGGCGCTGGGTATATCGTCGATCTCGCCGACACCCTGGCCGGCGGACCAGATGGTCTTCCACGCCTTGGCCTCGTCATCGATGGGCTTGAGCTTGGCCTGGGCACCGGCAGCCGCGAGGGTGGCCAGGTCGAAACCGGCATCTTCCAGGCTCTTGCGCATGAAACTGGCCGGCACCCCGGACACCGCAGGGGTATGGATGATATCGGCGGCATGGGCTGCCAGCAGCATGTCTTTATAGGCTGCGGGTGCGTGGCTTTCCTGACAGGCGATAAAGCGCGTGCCCAGGTACGCCAGGTCGGCGCCCAACAGCTGCGCGGCAAGAATCTCGCGGCCATGGTTGATGCAGCCGGCCAGCAGCAGGGTCTTGTCGAAGAACTGGCGAATCTCGGCCACCAGCGCGAACGGGCTCCAGGTCCCGGCGTGGCCACCGGCGCCGGCGGCCACGGCAATCAGGCCATCGACGCCGGCCTGGGCGGCTTTCTCGGCGTGGCGCCGGGTAGTGACGTCGTGAAAGACCAGGCCGCCATAACTGTGCACGGCATCCACCACTTCCTTCACCGCGCCCAGGCTGGTGATGACAATCGGCACCTTGTGTTCGATGCAAATCGCCAGGTCGGCTTCCAGGCGGGGGTTGCTGTTGTGCACGATGAGGTTGACGGCATAGGGCGCCGGCTTGTCCAGCGCCGCCAGGCCGGCCTCGATTTCCACCAGCCAGGCCTTGAAGCCGGCGCTGTCACGCTGGTTCAGCGCGGGAAAGCTGCCGACCACGCCGTTGCGGCAGCAGGCCAGCACCAGTTGCGGGTTGGAGATGAGAAACATCGGTGCCGCCACCACGGGCAGGCGCAGGCGTTGGTCCAGCGATGGGGGCAGCGACATGATGGGTTCTCTTGTGGGTTGGGTTGATCCTAGAACGGTTTCACCACCACCAGAATTACGATAGCCAGCAAAAACAGCACGGGAACTTCGTTGAACCAGCGATAAAAGACATGGCTGCGGGTGTTTTCGCCACGGGCAAAGCGCTTCACCTGGGCGCCGCACATATGATGGTAGCCAATCAGCAGGAACACGAAGGTCAGTTTGGCGTGCAACCAGCCCTGGCTCAAATAGCCGGGGAGCAGGTAGAGCAGCCAGGCGCCGAACACCAGGGTGGCGATCATCGAAGGGCCCATGATGCCGCGGTACAGCTTGCGCTCCATGACCATGAAGCGTTGCTTGCTGGGCTCATCCTCGCTGCTGGCGTGGTAGACGAACAGGCGCGGCAGGTAGAACAGGCCGGCAAACCAGCAGACCATGCTGATGATGTGCAGGGCTTTGATCCATAGATAGAGCATTTTTTGAAGTTTCCAGGTTCACGGTAGCGCCGATAGTAGTGCCCCAGGCTGCCGCACGTCACCTCAACGGTTGTTAGCAGATGCTCTGGCCCCGTATTATCAGCGGTTTCCTAGTCGGTTCGTTGAAAGGGGCAGGTATATGGTCAAGGTCGGTATTGTCGGCGGCACGGGTTACACCGGGGTCGAGCTGCTGCGTCTGTTGGCGTCGCATCCGCAGGCGGAAGTCGCCGTCATCACCTCGCGCTCCGAGGCGGGTGTGCCCGTGGCGGACATGTACCCCAACCTGCGCGGCCACTACGATGGCCTGGCCTTCAGCGTGCCGGACACCAAGACCCTGGGCGCCTGCGACGTGGTGTTCTTCGCCACCCCGCACGGCGTCGCGCACTCCCTGGCGGGCGAGCTGCTGGCCGCGGGCACCAAGGTCATCGACCTGTCGGCAGACTTCCGCCTGCAGGACGCCGAAGAGTGGGCCAAATGGTACGGCCAGCCCCACGGCGCGCCTGAGCTGCTGAAGGACGCCGTGTACGGCCTGCCGGAAGTGAACCGCGAGCAGATCCGCAACGCCCGCCTGATCGCCGTGCCTGGCTGCTACCCAACCGCCACCCAACTGGGCTTCCTGCCGCTGCTGGAAGCTGGCCTGGCCGATGCCTCGCGCCTGATCGCCGACTGCAAGTCCGGTGTCAGCGGCGCTGGCCGTGGCGCTGCCGTGGGCTCGCTGTTCTGCGAGGCCGGCGAAAGCATGAAGGCCTACTCGGTGAAGGGCCACCGTCACCTGCCGGAAATCACCCAGGGGCTGCGCCGCGCTGCCGGTGGCGACGTGGGCCTGACCTTCGTGCCGCACCTGACGCCGATGATCCGCGGTATCCATTCCACCCTCTACGCAACCGTGGTGGACAAGGCCGTGGACCTGCAGGCGCTGTTCGAGAAGCGTTATGCCGATGAACCGTTCGTCGACGTCATGCCGGCCGGCAGCCACCCGGAGACCCGCAGCGTGCGTGGCGCCAACGTCTGCCGCATCGCCGTGCATCGCCCACAAGGCGGTGACCTGGTGGTGGTGCTGTCGGTCATCGACAACCTGGTCAAGGGCGCATCGGGCCAGGCCGTGCAGAACCTCAACATCCTCTTCGGCCTCGACGAGCGCCTGGGCCTGTCCCACGCCGGCATGCTGCCGTAAGCCCCAACGCCGGTCAGCGCACAATTGTTGACCCTTTTTCTAGGAGAAGCGGATAATGCCGCCATTACGTTTTATGGCGGCTTACGCCGGGAGAGAGTCAGCATGAGCGTCGAATCCTTCACACCCACGGCTTTGCAATTCACCCACGGTGCTGCGCACAAGGTGAAGAGCCTGGTCGACGAAGAAGGCAATGAGCGTCTGAAACTGCGGGTTTTCGTGACCGGTGGCGGTTGCTCGGGCTTCCAGTACGGCTTCACCTTCGATGAAGATGTGGCCGAGGATGACACCATTGTCGAGCGCGAAGGCGTGAGCCTGGTGGTCGACCCAATGAGCTTCCAGTACCTGGCAGGTGCTGAAGTGGATTACCAGGAAGGCCTGGAGGGTTCGCGTTTCGTTATCAACAACCCTAATGCCTCTACCACTTGCGGTTGCGGTCAGTCGTTCTCGATCTGATCACCTGCAGGGCAAGGCCAGACGCCGCGTTCATACGCGGCGTTTTGCTGTCTGGCGTTCAGGCGGGGTAGATGGCCCCAAGCACACGCAACCCACGGGCGCCGGTGACGCTGGGGCGGTTGGTGGGGATGCCTTCCAGGCAGCAATGGGCCAGCCAGGCGAATGCCATGGCTTCCACCCAGTCCGGGTCCACGCCGTGGCCAGCGGTGCTGTCGACGCGGGTGTTGGGCACCAGCTGCGCCAGGCGTTGCATCAGCGCGCGGTTGTGGGCGCCGCCGCCGCACACCAGCAGCTCGTCGGTGTGAGGCTGGGCGTGGCGTAGGGAGTCGACGATGGTGCGGGCGGTCAACTCCAGCAGGGTTGCCTGCACGTCGGCATCGGCCACGTCGTTTACCTTCGCCAGGTGTGCCTGCAGCCAGGGCAGGTTGAACACCTCGCGGCCGGTGCTCTTGGGGCCGGTGCCGGCGAAGAACGGGTCGCTGAGCAGCTCGGCCAGCAGCGCCGGGTGTACGCTGCCGCTGGCAGCCCAGGCGCCGTCGCGGTCGTAGTCCAGGCCCTGGCGGGCATTGATCCAGGCGTCGAGCAACACGTTGCCGGGGCCGCAGTCGAAACCGCTGACCGGCTTGTCGGCCTCGATCAGGCTCAGGTTGCTGAAACCACCTACGTTGAGCACGGCCAGGTGCCGGCCCTGGCTGGCGAAGATGGCATCGTGGAAGGCGGGCACCAACGGCGCGCCCTGGCCACCGGCGGCCACGTCACGGCGGCGGAAGTCGCCGACGGTGGTGATGCCGGTCAACTCGGCCAGCAGCGCCGGGTTGCCGATCTGCACGGTGAAGCCGCGTGCCGGTTCGTGACGCACGGTCTGGCCGTGGCTGCCGATGGCACGGATATCCGCAGGGGTGAGGTGCTGTTGTTGCAAGAGGGTATGGATGCCCTCGGCGGCCAGGGTGGCCCACTGGTTCTCCGCCAGGGCGGCGCGGGCTATCTCGTCCGGGCCGCTGGCGCACAGGGCCAGCAGGTCGCCGCGCAGCCCGCTGGGCATCGGCAGGTACCGGCTGGCCAGCAGGCGCACGCTGGCGCCTTGCTCAACCAGCGCAATATCCAGCCCATCGAGGCTGGTGCCGGACATCACGCCGATATAAAGGGCCATGACTTACTTCTTGCTCGCGACCATGGTGGATTTCTCCTGGTCCATGTGGGCGATCAGCGGCTGCGAGATTTGCATGAAGCGGCTCTTCTCGTTGCGCGCAATCGGGTCGGCCATGGGCAGCTTCTGCCCCAGCGGGTCGACGTGCACGCCGTTCACCTGGAACTCGTAATGCACGTGCGGGCCGGTGGACAGGCCGGTGGTGCCGATGTAGCCGATGACCTGGCCCTGTTTCACTACCGAGCCTGCGTGGATGCCCTTGGCGAAGCCCTGCATGTGCGCGTACAGCGTCTTGTAGGTCTTGCCGTGCTCGATGATCACGGTGTTGCCGTAGCCGCCACGGCGCCCGGCCAGTTCGACCTTGCCGTCGCCCGTGGCCTTGATGGGCGTGCCGCGCGGGGCGGCGTAGTCCACGCCCTGGTGCGCGCGGATCTTGTTCAGGATGGGGTGGAAGCGGCCCACCGAGAAGCGCGAGCTGATACGGGCGAAGTCCACCGGCGAGCGCACGAAGGCCTTGCGCAGGCTGTTGCCCTCGGCGCTGTAGTAGTTGGTGGTGCCTTGCTTGTTGGTGTAGCGCACCGCGGTGTAGGTCTTGCCACGGTTGCTGAAGCGCGCGGCGAGGATGTTGCCGGTGCCGATCACCTTGCCGTTCAGCACCTTCTGTTCGTACATCACGTCGAACACGTCGCCCTGGCGGATATCCTGGGCGAAGTCCACGTCGTAGTTGAAGATGCGCACCAGGTCCATGACCTGGTTGTGCGACAGGCCGGCGCGCTGGCCGGACAGCGACAGCGAGTTCTTGATCACGCCATGGGCGTAGGCCTCGCGCATGACGGGCTTGATCACGTCGCGGTTGAAGGCGAAGCCCTTGGCGCCGCGCACCAGGCGGATGGTCTCGGTGTTGCTGAGCTTGGTGTGCAGGCTGGCGAGCTGGCCGTCCGGGCCGATCTCGAACTCCAGCACCTGGCCGTTCTTGAGCTGGGCGAACTGCTTGGCCTGTTTGTCGCTGGCCATGACTTCCTGGGCGGCGGAGGCGGGCAGGCCGGCTTCGTCGAACAGCTTGGACAGGGTGTCGCCCTTGCGCACGGTGACTTCGCGGTGGTTCGGGCCCTTCTTGGGGGCGTCATCGGCGGCGCTGGCGACCGGTTCCGGCTTGTCCGGGGTGTCTTGTGCGGTGTCCTGGTCCTGGTCGTCTTCGTTGTCTATATGCGCGAAGGGCGCTGGCGCGGCCTGTTCTTCGCCAAGGTCGGTGGCTGGCGCGTCTTTCTGCGCCTGCTTGAGCTGGTCGGCTGGGGTCTCCAGCTCCAGCGGCGTGGAGTTGCGCTTGGCTTCCACTTCGCTGGAGGGAAATATCAGCATGGCTAGGCTGAGCAGGGCGGCGATGCCGCTTGCAGCCAGCAGGTGGCTCTTCGGATAAAGCGGAGGCGCTTTAGGCGGTTCGCTGGTCATAGGTAATTTTGACTTTGAAAAAAGATGAAATGGAAAAGATGAATGACATGATAAAGATGAAATAACTGTATAAAATATAACCAAATCCTTGCCAAAGCAAGCTCGCAGACGCCTCGACCCGCCCCCGGGGTCACACGCAAGTCAAAAACTTGTAATTGGTGTCTGATCTTGTATCGTTGGCCCCATTTGAATCCAAGCCTTGCGGGTAGGTTATGAAGTCGGTTGAAGAGCAGCTAGCGCTGATCAAGCGTGGTGCGGAAGAGGTGTTGGTCGAGGCTGAACTGGTCGAGAAGCTCAAGCGCGGGCAGCCGCTGCGTATCAAGGCTGGTTTCGACCCGACGGCGCCTGACCTGCACCTGGGCCACACGGTGCTTATTAATAAGCTGCGCCAGTTCCAGGAGCTGGGGCACCACGTGATCTTCCTGATCGGGGATTTCACCGGCCTGATCGGCGACCCCAGCGGCAAGAGCGCCACGCGCCCGCCGCTGACTCGCGAGCAGGTGCTAGCCAACGCCGAGACCTACAAGGCCCAGGTGTTCAAGATCCTCGATCCGGCCAAGACCGAGGTGGCGTTCAACTCCACCTGGATGGACGCCATGAGCCCGGCGGACTTCATTCGCCTGTCGTCCCAGTACACCGTGGCGCGGATGCTCGAGCGCGATGACTTCGACAAGCGCTACAAGTCCAACCAGTCCATCGCCATCCACGAGTTCCTCTACCCGCTGGTGCAGGGCTACGACTCGGTTGCCCTGAAGGCAGACGTCGAGCTGGGCGGCACCGACCAGAAGTTCAACCTGCTGATGGGGCGTGAGCTGCAGCGCGCCTACGGCCAGGAAGCCCAGAACATCGTGACCATGCCGCTGCTCGAAGGCCTGGACGGCGTGAAGAAGATGTCCAAGTCCCTGGGCAACTACGTCGGCATCCAGGAAGCGCCGGGCGTTATGTACAGCAAGCTGGTGTCCATCCCGGATGCGCTGATGTGGCGTTACTTCGAGCTGCTGAGCTTCCGCTCCATGGAAGAGATCAATGCCTTCAAGGCCGAGGTCGAGGCCGGTGCCAACCCGCGCGATATCAAGATCAAGCTGGCGGAAGAGATCGTCGCGCGTTTCCATGGCGAAGAAGCCGCTGCCAACGCGCACCGTGGTGCGGGCAACCGCATGAAGGATGGCGAGCTGCCGGAAGATCTCCCAGAGGTGGAGCTCACGGGTGGTGAAGACATGCCTATCGCCGCGATCCTCAACCAGGCTGGCCTGGTGAAGAACTCGGCGGCTGCTCGCGATCTGTTGTCGGCGGGTAGTGTGCGTATCGATGGTGAGGTGGTTGACCGTGGTTTTGTCTTTGCACTGGGAGCGACCCATGTCTGCCAGGCCGGCAAGAAGGCTTTCGCGCGGATTACCCTCAAGCAGGGCTGATTGCTGCGTAGCTATATAGAAGGCGGGCCGGCAGGCCCGCCTTTTTGCTTTTCGGCGGCCTCGAAAGCCACGCTGAAACATTTCTGAAATAAACGCTTGACCCGCTCCTGGATCTCTCTATAATTCGCCCCACTTCCGGCGCAACCGAAAAGGAAAACTCCTTGAAATTCAACGAGTTAACCGAAGTAAGCGATTCTGGAAGGTTTCGATATCAACGTCGAAAGCGGTGAAAAAGGCAGTTGACAGCAACGCAAGTTGCTGTAGAATTCGCCTCCCGCTAACGAGAGATCGAAGCGAGCCAAGTGGTTGAAGTTGTTAGAGATTCTCTGAAAAACTTCAAAATAAACGCTTGACAGGCTCTGAGGAAAGCGTAGAATGCGCGCCTCGGTTGAGACGAAAGAATCAACCAACCGCTCTTTAACAATTGAATCAAGCAATTCGTGTGGGTGCTTGTGACTCAGACTGATAGTCAAAAAGATTATCAGCATCATAAGTTACTCCGCGAGAAATCAAAGATGTAACCAACGATTGCTGAGCCAAGTTTATAGGGTTTTCTCAAAACCCGATTGCAGTATTGAACTGAAGAGTTTGATCATGGCTCAGATTGAACGCTGGCGGCAGGCCTAACACATGCAAGTCGAGCGGATGAGAAGAGCTTGCTCTTCGATTCAGCGGCGGACGGGTGAGTAATGCCTAGGAATCTGCCTGGTAGTGGGGGACAACGTTTCGAAAGGAACGCTAATACCGCATACGTCCTACGGGAGAAAGCAGGGGACCTTCGGGCCTTGCGCTATCAGATGAGCCTAGGTCGGATTAGCTAGTTGGTGAGGTAATGGCTCACCAAGGCGACGATCCGTAACTGGTCTGAGAGGATGATCAGTCACACTGGAACTGAGACACGGTCCAGACTCCTACGGGAGGCAGCAGTGGGGAATATTGGACAATGGGCGAAAGCCTGATCCAGCCATGCCGCGTGTGTGAAGAAGGTCTTCGGATTGTAAAGCACTTTAAGGTGGGAGGAAGGGCAGTAAGCTAATACCTTGCTGTTTTGACGTTACCGCCAGAATAAGCACCGGCTAACTCTGTGCCAGCAGCCGCGGTAATACAGAGGGTGCAAGCGTTAATCGGAATTACTGGGCGTAAAGCGCGCGTAGGTGGTTTGTTAAGTTGGATGTGAAATCCCCGGGCTCAACCTGGGAACTGCATCCAAAACTGGCAAGCTAGAGTATGGTAGAGGGTAGTGGAATTTCCTGTGTAGCGGTGAAATGCGTAGATATAGGAAGGAACACCAGTGGCGAAGGCGACTACCTGGACTGATACTGACACTGAGGTGCGAAAGCGTGGGGAGCAAACAGGATTAGATACCCTGGTAGTCCACGCCGTAAACGATGTCAACTAGCCGTTGGGGACCTTGAGTCTTTAGTGGCGCAGCTAACGCATTAAGTTGACCGCCTGGGGAGTACGGCCGCAAGGTTAAAACTCAAATGAATTGACGGGGGCCCGCACAAGCGGTGGAGCATGTGGTTTAATTCGAAGCAACGCGAAGAACCTTACCAGGCCTTGACATCCAATGAACTTTCCAGAGATGGATTGGTGCCTTCGGGAACATTGAGACAGGTGCTGCATGGCTGTCGTCAGCTCGTGTCGTGAGATGTTGGGTTAAGTCCCGTAACGAGCGCAACCCTTGTCCTTAGTTACCAGCACGTTATGGTGGGCACTCTAAGGAGACTGCCGGTGACAAACCGGAGGAAGGTGGGGATGACGTCAAGTCATCATGGCCCTTACGGCCTGGGCTACACACGTGCTACAATGGTCGGTACAGAGGGTTGCCAAGCCGCGAGGTGGAGCTAATCTCACAAAACCGATCGTAGTCCGGATCGCAGTCTGCAACTCGACTGCGTGAAGTCGGAATCGCTAGTAATCGCGAATCAGAATGTCGCGGTGAATACGTTCCCGGGCCTTGTACACACCGCCCGTCACACCATGGGAGTGGGTTGCACCAGAAGTAGCTAGTCTAACCTTCGGGAGGACGGTTACCACGGTGTGATTCATGACTGGGGTGAAGTCGTAACAAGGTAGCCGTAGGGGAACCTGCGGCTGGATCACCTCCTTAATCGACGACATCAGCTGTATCATGAGCTCCCACACGAATTGCTTGATTCATTGAAGAAGACGATATCGGTAACAGCTCTTAACTGGGTCTGTAGCTCAGTTGGTTAGAGCGCACCCCTGATAAGGGTGAGGTCGGCAGTTCGAATCTGCCCAGACCCACCAGTTTCTTGTTGGGGCCATAGCTCAGCTGGGAGAGCGCCTGCCTTGCACGCAGGAGGTCAGCGGTTCGATCCCGCTTGGCTCCACCACCTACCGACAAAGCTTAGAAATGAGCATTCGCATCGAATGTTGATTTCTGAACTTTATCAGAATCGTTCTTTAAAAATTTGGGTATGTGATAGAAAGATAGACTGGATAGCACTTTCACTGGTGTTTATTCAGGCTAAGGTAAAATTTGTGATTCAAATTGCAAATTTTCGGCGAATGTCGTCTTCATAGTATAACCAGATTGCTTGGGGTTATATGGTCAAGTGAAGAAGCGCATACGGTGGATGCCTTGGCAGTCAGAGGCGATGAAAGACGTGGTAGCCTGCGAAAAGCTTCGGGGAGTCGGCAAACAGACTGTGATCCGGAGATGTCTGAATGGGGGAACCCAGCCATCATAAGATGGTTATCTTGTACTGAATACATAGGTGCAAGAAGCGAACCAGGGGAACTGAAACATCTAAGTACCCTGAGGAAAAGAAATCAACCGAGATTCCCTTAGTAGTGGCGAGCGAACGGGGACCAGCCCTTAAGTGGCTTTGAGATTAGCGGAACGCTCTGGAAAGTGCGGCCATAGTGGGTGATAGCCCTGTACGCGAAAATCTCTTGGTCATGAAATCGAGTAGGACGGAGCACGAGAAACTTTGTCTGAATATGGGGGGACCATCCTCCAAGGCTAAATACTACTGACTGACCGATAGTGAACTAGTACCGTGAGGGAAAGGCGAAAAGAACCCCGGAGAGGGGAGTGAAATAGATCCTGAAACCGTATGCGTACAAGCAGTGGGAGCAGACTTTGTTCTGTGACTGCGTACCTTTTGTATAATGGGTCAGCGACTTATATTCAGTGGCGAGCTTAACCGAATAGGGGAGGCGTAGCGAAAGCGAGTCTTAATAGGGCGTTTAGTCGCTGGGTATAGACCCGAAACCGGGCGATCTATCCATGGGCAGGTTGAAGGTTAGGTAACACTGACTGGAGGACCGAACCGACTACCGTTGAAAAGTTAGCGGATGACCTGTGGATCGGAGTGAAAGGCTAATCAAGCTCGGAGATAGCTGGTTCTCCTCGAAAGCTATTTAGGTAGCGCCTCATGTATCACTGTAGGGGGTAGAGCACTGTTTCGGCTAGGGGGTCATCCCGACTTACCAAACCGATGCAAACTCCGAATACCTACAAGTGCCGAGCATGGGAGACACACGGCGGGTGCTAACGTCCGTCGTGAAAAGGGAAACAACCCAGACCGTCAGCTAAGGTCCCAAAGTCATGGTTAAGTGGGAAACGATGTGGGAAGGCTTAGACAGCTAGGAGGTTGGCTTAGAAGCAGCCACCCTTTAAAGAAAGCGTAATAGCTCACTAGTCGAGTCGGCCTGCGCGGAAGATGTAACGGGGCTCAAACCATGCACCGAAGCTACGGGTATCACCTTTGGGTGATGCGGTAGAGGAGCGTTCTGTAAGCCTGTGAAGGTGAGTTGAGAAGCTTGCTGGAGGTATCAGAAGTGCGAATGCTGACATGAGTAACGACAATGGGTGTGAAAAACACCCACGCCGAAAGACCAAGGTTTCCTGCGCAACGTTAATCGACGCAGGGTTAGTCGGTCCCTAAGGCGAGGCTGAAAAGCGTAGTCGATGGAAAACAGGTTAATATTCCTGTACTTCCGGTTATTGCGATGGAGGGACGGAGAAGGCTAGGCCAGCTTGGCGTTGGTTGTCCAAGTTTAAGGTGGTAGGCTGGGATCTTAGGTAAATCCGGGATCCTAAGGCCGAGAGCTGATGACGAGTTGCCTTTAGGCGACGAAGTGGTTGATGCCATGCTTCCAAGAAAAGCTTCTAAGCTTCAGATAACCGGGAACCGTACCCCAAACCGACACAGGTGGTTGGGTAGAGAATACCAAGGCGCTTGAGAGAACTCGGGTGAAGGAACTAGGCAAAATGGCACCGTAACTTCGGGAGAAGGTGCGCCGGTGAGGGTGAAGGACTTGCTCCGTAAGCCCATGCCGGTCGAAGATACCAGGCCGCTGCGACTGTTTATTAAAAACACAGCACTCTGCAAACACGAAAGTGGACGTATAGGGTGTGACGCCTGCCCGGTGCCGGAAGGTTAATTGATGGGGTTAGCTAACGCGAAGCTCTTGATCGAAGCCCCGGTAAACGGCGGCCGTAACTATAACGGTCCTAAGGTAGCGAAATTCCTTGTCGGGTAAGTTCCGACCTGCACGAATGGCGTAACGATGGCGGCGCTGTCTCCACCCGAGACTCAGTGAAATTGAAATCGCTGTGAAGATGCAGTGTATCCGCGGCTAGACGGAAAGACCCCGTGAACCTTTACTATAGCTTTGCACTGGACTTTGAATTTGCTTGTGTAGGATAGGTGGGAGGCTTTGAAGCGTGGACGCCAGTTCGCGTGGAGCCATCCTTGAAATACCACCCTGGCAACTTTGAGGTTCTAACTCAGGTCCGTTATCCGGATCGAGGACAGTGTATGGTGGGTAGTTTGACTGGGGCGGTCTCCTCCTAAAGAGTAACGGAGGAGTACGAAGGTGCGCTCAGACCGGTCGGAAATCGGTCGTAGAGTATAAAGGCAAAAGCGCGCTTGACTGCGAGACAGACACGTCGAGCAGGTACGAAAGTAGGTCTTAGTGATCCGGTGGTTCTGTATGGAAGGGCCATCGCTCAACGGATAAAAGGTACTCCGGGGATAACAGGCTGATACCGCCCAAGAGTTCATATCGACGGCGGTGTTTGGCACCTCGATGTCGGCTCATCACATCCTGGGGCTGAAGCCGGTCCCAAGGGTATGGCTGTTCGCCATTTAAAGTGGTACGCGAGCTGGGTTTAGAACGTCGTGAGACAGTTCGGTCCCTATCTGCCGTGGACGTTTGAGATTTGAGAGGGGCTGCTCCTAGTACGAGAGGACCGGAGTGGACGAACCTCTGGTGTTCCGGTTGTCACGCCAGTGGCATTGCCGGGTAGCTATGTTCGGAAAAGATAACCGCTGAAAGCATCTAAGCGGGAAACTTGCCTCAAGATGAGATCTCACTGGAACCTTGAGTTCCCTAAAGGGCCGTCGAAGACTACGACGTTGATAGGTTGGGTGTGTAAGCGCTGTGAGGCGTTGAGCTAACCAATACTAATTGCCCGTGAGGCTTGACCATATAACACCCAAGCAATTTGCGTCGAATGACCAGATTGCGGTGTTGTGAAGATGATACGAACCGAAAGTTTGCATTTCACAAATACCATCACATACCCGATTCGCTGGAGTGCCTCCCAAAGGGCATCCTGGCTACAGAATTTCTTGACGACCATAGAGCATTGGAACCACCTGATCCCATCCCGAACTCAGCAGTGAAACGATGCATCGCCGATGGTAGTGTGGGGTTTCCCCATGTGAGAGTAGGTCATCGTCAAGATTAAATTCCGAAACCCCCATCTGCGAAGGCAGGTGGGGGTTTTGTCTTTATGGCGTGCGCAAAAACTCCCCGGACGCGGCCTGTGGCCGCTGCTACGGGCCATGTTTCCGGCCATTTCTATGCAACGGCCATCAGCATGGCTATCATGCCTGCCTCATTGTGAGGCGAATCTGGCATGTTGACGTTGTTGAATCTCTTGAAGGATGGTCGCTTCCATTCCGGCCAGGACTTGGGAGCCGCCTTGGGTATCAGCCGCAGCGCTGTCTGGAAGCAGCTGCAGCACCTGGAGGCCGAGCTCAATCTCCCTATCCACAAGGTCCGCGGCCGCGGTTATCAGCTGGCTGCGCCCTTGGCGTTGTTGGAGGCGGACGCCATAGACGCCTATGCGGGCGCCCCAGGCTGGCCGACCTTGATCTTTGATTCCATTGATTCCACCAACGCCGAGGCGCTACGGGCCATCGGCAGGGGGGAGAGTGCGCCTTTCCTGGTGCTGGCTGAACGGCAGTCGGCAGGGCGGGGGCGTCGTGGGCGCACCTGGGTCAGCCCGTTCGCGGAAAACCTCTATTACAGCCTGGTATTGCGCATCGATGGCGGCCTGCGCCAGCTCGAAGGCTTGAGCCTGGTCGTGGGGGTGGCAGTGATGCAGGCCCTGCGTGAGCTGGGCATCGCCAAGGCCGGGCTGAAGTGGCCCAATGACCTGTTGGTGGACCAGCGCAAGATAGCCGGCATTCTCCTGGAGCTGGTGGGTGACCCTGCCGATGTCTGCCACGTGGTGCTGGGTATTGGCATCAATGTGAACATGCAGGCAACCGATGCGGTCGACCAGCAGTGGACCTCCATGCAACTGGAGGCCGGCAAGGCCATTGATCGTAATCAGCTGGTGGCCATCCTCAACCAGCGCCTGGAGCAGTACCTGGCCTTGCATCGCGAGCAGGGTTTCGCAGCGATCCAAGCGCTATGGGAGGCCAATCATGTCTGGCAAGGGCGTGCGGTATCGCTGATCGCTGGAGTCAACCAGATAGACGGCGTGGTATTGGGCATCAATCACCAGGGCGCGTTGCGCCTCGAGGTTGATGGCGTGGAAAAAAGCTTTAGCGGTGGTGAGCTCAGCCTGAGGTTGCGCAATGATTCTTGAGCTGGACTGCGGTAACAGTTTCATCAAATGGCGGGTCATCGCGGGTGAGGGCGGTGCACGCCTTGCCGGTGGCGTCGTGGACGCCGACCAGGTGCTGGTCGAGGCGGTGAAGTCGATCGATGGCCTGCAGCTGCTGCATTGTCGCCTGGTGAGCGTTCGCAACGAAGACGAGACCAGTCGCCTGATGGCGTTGCTGGCCAGTGAGTTCTCCGTACAGCCTGTCTGTGCGCGTCCTGCACAAACATTGGTGGGGGTGCGCAACGGTTACCAGGAATTCGAACGCCTGGGGCTGGACCGTTGGGTGGCCCTGGTAGCGGGTTATAAACTGGCAGGGCGCGCGTGTGTGGTCATCGACCTGGGCACGGCCGTCACTTCCGACTTCGTCGCCCCGGATGGCGAGCACCTGGGTGGGTTCATCTGCCCGGGCATGCCGCTGATGCGCGGGCAGCTGCGCACCCATACCCGCAAGATTCGCTACGACGGCCAGTCCGCCGAGCGCGCCCACGGCAGCCTGGCGCCCGGGCGCAATACGGTAGAGGCAGTGGAGCGTGGTTGCACACAGATGATGCGCGGCTTCGTGCTCACCCAGGTCGAGCAGGCGGCGCAGCTGTGGGGCGATGATTTCACCCTGTATCTCACAGGTGGCGATGCCGAGCTGGTAAAGGATGCAGTGCCAGGTGCCAGCGTCATTCCTGATCTTGTCTTCGTTGGCCTGGCCATCGCTTGTCCGGTGGCCTGAGGTGATTATGCGCTGGTTATTTCTCCTGCTGCTGGTACTCAACGTTTTCTACTTTGTATGGCACCAGCAGGAAGCGCCGCTGAGGCCCAAGGAAGTGACCTCGCTGTCGCTCTACAAGGGCTCCCAGCAGGATATTCGCCTGCTGAGTGAGTCCGATGACGCACGTGCACGTGCTGCGGCTGCAGCCAAGCCGCCGGCGCGTGATGAAAACTGCCTGTACCTGGGCGGCTTTTCGCGGCCTGAACAGCTGGCTCCTATCGAGCAACGCCTCACCAGCCTGGATATTTCCGCTCGCGCGGTGCCGGTTGGCAGCCCCGAAGGCGTTTTTCACTGGCTGCGAATTGCGCCCGAAAGCCGGCGTTTGCTGGACGAAACCCTGCTCCAGAGACTTTCCAATGATTTCAAAGACTTAAAACAGAAAATAATGTTGTGTGAGGGGTTGCAAGGTTCTTGAATCCTGCATAGAATGGCGCCCGCTCCACAGCGATAAGCGGAAACGCTCAAGGTGTGAAGCGACTGTCAAGCGAAGCTAACTTTCAGATTTAATTGAAAAAAACGCTTGACAGAAGGACGGCAGAGGTTGATAATGCCGCCCACGTTCAGGAGGGGTTCCCGAGCGGCCAAAGGGATCAGACTGTAAATCTGACGTCTCAGACTTCGAAGGTTCGAATCCTTCCCCCTCCACCAATTTAGCGTGAGCAGCAAGCTCCGCGGGTATAGTTTAGTGGTAGAACCTCAGCCTTCCAAGCTGATGATGCGGGTTCGATTCCCGCTACCCGCTCCAAGTTTGCTGGTTGTGCAAAGTGTTTCGCTCTTGTAGCTCAGTTGGTAGAGCACACCCTTGGTAAGGGTGAGGTCAGCGGTTCAAATCCGCTCAAGAGCTCCATTACACAGGCAGATATGAAAATATCTGCCTTTGTTTTATAAGTGGTTGTAATCGCTTATTCGGTCCGGCATACTGGTCGGCCTGATTATGTTTCTAGGTCAGTAGCTCAATTGGCAGAGCGACGGTCTCCAAAACCGTAGGTTGGGGGTTCGATTCCCTCCTGACCTGCCAGCTTCACTCGGTGATGTCTGGCTTTCTTTTCACAGGATCCTCCTAGATGACCCCTAAGGCTGAAGCCCAAGACTCTCGCTTTGATCTGCTCAAGTGGCTGGTTGTTGTCGCTTTGGTGGTGGTTGGCGTGGTTGGTAATCAGTATTACCACGCATCTCCGATCCTGTACCGGGTGCTTGCACTGCTCGTCATTGCTGGTGTGGCTGCGTTCACCGCGCTGCAGACCGCCAAAGGCAAGTCGTTCTTCGTCCTGGCAAAGGAAGCTCGTACCGAAATCCGTAAAGTCGTATGGCCAACTCGCCAAGAGACCACGCAGACCACGCTGATCGTAGTGGCGGTCGTCCTGGTCATGGCGTTGCTGTTGTGGGGTCTTGATTCCCTGCTCGGCTGGCTTGTTTCCTTGATCGTCGGCTAAGGGTGTCCCGTGGCTAAGCGTTGGTACGTTGTGCATGCCTACTCGGGTTACGAGAAGCATGTTATGCGCTCTTTGATCGAGCGTGTAAAGCTGGCTGGCATGGAAGACGGTTTTGGCGAAATTCTGGTCCCCACTGAAGAAGTGGTAGAAATGCGCAATGGCCAGAAGCGCAAAAGCGAACGTAAGTTCTTCCCAGGCTATGTGCTGGTCCAGATGGAAATGAACGAGGGTACTTGGCACTTGGTCAAGGACACTCCTCGCGTGATGGGCTTCATCGGCGGTACCGCTGACAAGCCTGCACCAATCACCGACAAGGAAGCTGAAGCTATCCTTCGTCGCGTCGCTGACGGCAGCGACAAGCCAAAGCCCAAGACTCTGTTCGAGCCGGGCGAGGTTGTTCGCGTTACCGATGGTCCGTTCGCGGATTTCAACGGTACCGTCGAAGAGGTCAACTACGAAAAGAGCCGGATCCAAGTGGTCGTGCTCATTTTCGGACGCTCTACTCCGGTAGAGCTCGAGTTCAGTCAGGTCGAAAAGGTCTGATTGAAGGCATATCCCATGCCCCGCAGGCGTAAGCTGCGGGGTTTTGTCGTCTCTGGGATAAAACGCAAGCAACCGGGGAGCCTGAATTGGCGTTCGTACCCGATATTGGAGTAGCTCATGGCTAAGAAGATCACGGCTTACATCAAGCTGCAAGTAAAGGCCGGCCAGGCCAACCCTAGCCCGCCCGTCGGCCCGGCTCTGGGTCAACATGGCGTGAACATCATGGAATTCTGCAAGGCCTTCAACGCCCGTACTCAGGGTCAAGAAGTCGGCTTGCCAACTCCAGTTATCATCACTGTCTACAGTGACCGTAGCTTCACCTTCGAAACCAAAAGCACCCCAGCTTCGGTTCTGCTGAAGAAAGCTGCTGGCCTGACCAGCGGTTCCGCGCGTCCGAACACCGTTAAAGTCGGTACCGTGACCCGTGCTCAGCTGGAAGAAATCGCCAAGGTCAAAAATGCTGACCTGACCGCTGCCGACATGGACGCCGCCGTGCGCACCATCGCTGGCTCGGCTCGCAGCATGGGCCTCAACGTGGAGGGTGTGTAATGGCTAAGCTGACCAAGCGCCAAAAGGCTATTGCTTCCAAAATCGAAGCTGGCAAAGTCTACAACTTCGAAGAAGCCGCCGCTCTGCTGGCTGAGCTGTCGACCGTCAAGTTCAGCGAGTCGTTCGACGTCGCCGTGAACCTGGGCGTTGACCCACGTAAATCCGACCAGGTCGTACGTAGCGCTACCGTGCTGCCACACGGCACTGGCAAGACCGTACGTGTTGCTGTCTTCACCCAAGGTCCAGCTGCTGAAGCTGCCCTGGCTGCAGGCGCAGACCGCGTTGGCATGGACGACCTGGCTGCCGAAATGAAAGGCGGCGACCTGAACTATGACGTAGTCATCGCATCGCCTGATGCCATGCGCGTTGTAGGTCAACTGGGTCAGATCCTGGGTCCACGTGGCCTGATGCCTAACCCGAAAGTCGGTACCGTGACTCCAGACGTAGCCACCGCGGTTAAAAACGCCAAGGCTGGTCAGGTTCGCTACCGCACCGACAAAAACGGCATCATCCACACCTCCGTTGGCAAGGTTGGCTTCGAAGCCACCAAGCTGAAGGAAAACGTTGAAGCCCTGATCGCTGATCTGAAGCGTATCAAGCCAGCTTCCTCGAAAGGTATCTACGTCAAGCGCGTTACCCTGAGCACCACCATGGGCCCAGGTCTGGTCATCGACCAGGGTTCCCTGACCGCTTAAGACGTAAAGCAGGGGTGAGCGATCACCCCTGTTGAAAAAATTGGGGTCCCTGCTTTGCGGGGGCTATCCAAGACCGTAGGCGACGCAAGTCTTAAACCACAAGCCTACGCAGATGGTGCTCCCGGTTCCTTTTTGGAACTAGACACCAAAACGACATCCGGCCCAGGCCAGATGAAACGGTAACAAGCAGGAGTTAAACCCGTGGCAATTAAACTCGAAGACAAGAAGGCCATCGTCGCTGAAGTCAACGAGGCTGCCAAAGGTGCCCTGTCCGCTGTCGTGGCTGATGCCCGTGGTGTGACTGTAGGCGCTATGACCGGACTCCGTAAAGAGGCCCGCGAAGCTGGCGTATACGTACGTGTCGTACGTAACACCCTGCTCAAGCGCGCTGTTGAAGGCACCGATTACTCGATCCTCAACGACGTGTTCAAAGGCCCGACCTTGATCGCTTTCTCCAAAGAACATCCGGGCGCTGCTGCTCGTATCTTCAAAGAGTTCGCTAAAGGTCAGGACAAGTTCGAGATCAAGGCAGCTGCGTTCGAGGGCAAGTTCCTCGCAGCTAATCAGATCGACGTGCTGGCAACGCTGCCGACCCGTGACGAAGCCATTTCCCAGCTGATGAGCGTGATTCAAGGCGCTACCAGCAAACTGGCTCGTACTCTGGCGGCACTTCGCGACCAGAAAGAAGCCGCTGCAGCCTAAGGGCCGCTCGCTTCTCGCGTTTTTTGTTTATTTCGATGGTCGCGTAGGCCGTCCCCCAATTCAGGAAAAGAGTCATGTCCGTTACTCAAGAGCAAATCCTCGAAGCCGTTGGCGCAATGTCCGTAATGGAAGTTGTTGAGCTGATCAAAGCTTTCGAAGAAAAATTCGGTGTTACCGCTGCCGCTGCTTCGGCTGGCCCAGCTGTAGCTGCTGCTGCTGTTGAAGAGCAAACCGAGTTCAACGTTGTTCTGGTTGAAGCCGGCGAGAAGAAGGTCAACGTGATCAAGGCAGTTCGTGAACTGACCGGTCTGGGCCTGAAAGAAGCCAAAGAGAAAGTTGACACCGCTCCTCAGGTCGTTGCTGAAGGCGTTTCGAAAGAAGCCGCTGAAGACGCCAAGAAGAAGCTGGAAGAAGCAGGCGCCAAAGTCGAAGTCAAGTAATTTCGACCTTGCGTCTCCAGCCCGAGCGTCAAGCGAACGGCTGATGGCTGGTGGCTCATGCCACCGGCCTTTTTCCGTTATTGGCAGCTGATCAGGTCAGCGCCTCTAACGTGCTTCAACCACCGATGACGGTGGCGCAAACCAAGGGGTTTGCACGATTTTCTGGCCGCTCCCGTCGGGGGAGGCCAAACAAGCAGGTGACCAAGCTGGGGAACGCTGATGGCTTACTCATACACTGAGAAAAAACGTATCCGCAAGGACTTTAGCAAGTTGCCGGACGTCATGGACGTACCGTACCTCTTGGCTATCCAGCTGGATTCGTATCGCGAATTCTTGCAGGCGGGCGCGACCAAGGACCAGTTCCGTGACGTCGGTCTGCATGCGGCCTTCAAATCCGTTTTCCCGATCATCAGCTACTCCGGCAACGCTGCTCTGGAGTACGTTGGTTATCGCCTGGGCGAACCGGCCTTTGATGTCAAAGAATGCGTATTGCGTGGCGTAACGTACGCCGTACCTTTGCGGGTAAAAGTACGCCTGATCATTTTCGACAAAGAATCGTCGAACAAAGCGATCAAGGACATCAAGGAGCAGGAAGTCTACATGGGGGAAATCCCCCTGATGACCGAAAACGGTACCTTCGTAATCAACGGTACCGAGCGCGTTATCGTCTCCCAGTTGCACCGTTCGCCAGGTGTGTTCTTCGACCACGACCGTGGCAAGACTCACAGCTCCGGCAAACTGTTGTACTCGGCCCGCATCATTCCTTACCGCGGCTCGTGGCTGGACTTCGAATTCGACCCGAAAGACTGTGTATTCGTCCGGATCGACCGTCGTCGCAAGCTGCCTGCGTCGGTACTGCTGCGCGCACTGGGCTACAGCACCGAGGAAGTCCTCGATGCCTTCTACACCACCAACGTATTCCACGTGCAGGGCGAAAAGCTCAGCCTGGAGCTGGTGCCTCAGCGCCTGCGTGGTGAAATCGCTGTCCTGGACATCCTCGATGGTACCGGCAAGGTCATCGTCGAACAGGGCCGTCGTATCACTGCCCGTCACATCAACCAGTTGGAAAAAGCCGGCATCAAAGAGCTGGAAGTTCCGCTGGACTACGTGCTGGGTCGCACTACCGCCAAGGCCATCGTTCACCCGGCAACCGGTGAAATCCTTTGCGAGTGCAACACTGAACTGAGCACCGAGCTGCTGGTGAAGATCGCCAAGGCCCAGGTCGTCCGTATCGAGACGTTGTACACCAACGACATCGACTGCGGTCCGTTCATCTCCGACACGCTGAAGATCGACTCCACCGCCAACCAACTGGAAGCGCTGGTCGAGATCTACCGCATGATGCGTCCTGGCGAGCCGCCAACCAAGGACGCTGCCGAGACCCTGTTCAACAACCTGTTCTTCAGCCCAGAGCGCTACGACCTGTCTGCTGTAGGTCGCATGAAGTTCAACCGTCGTATCGGTCGTACCGAGATCGAAGGTTCGGGCGTGCTGAGCAAGGAAGACATCGTTGCCGTACTGAAGACCCTGGTCGATATCCGTAACGGCAAGGGCATCGTCGACGACATCGACCACCTGGGTAACCGTCGTGTTCGCTGCGTAGGCGAAATGGCCGAGAACCAGTTCCGTGTTGGCCTGGTGCGCGTTGAGCGTGCGGTCAAGGAACGCCTGTCGATGGCCGAAAGCGAAGGCCTGATGCCTCAGGACCTGATCAACGCCAAGCCGGTAGCGGCCGCGGTGAAAGAGTTCTTCGGTTCCAGCCAGCTGTCGCAGTTCATGGACCAGAACAACCCGCTGTCGGAAATTACCCACAAGCGTCGTGTCTCCGCACTCGGCCCAGGTGGTCTGACCCGTGAGCGCGCAGGCTTCGAAGTCCGTGACGTACACCCGACTCACTACGGTCGCGTGTGCCCGATCGAGACCCCTGAAGGTCCGAACATCGGCCTGATCAACTCCCTGGCTGCATACGCTCGCACCAACCAGTACGGCTTCCTGGAAAGCCCGTACCGCGTTGTTAAAGAGGGTGTGGTCACCGACGAGATCGTGTTCCTGTCCGCCATTGAAGAAGCCGATCACGTGATCGCGCAGGCTTCGGCGACCATGAACGAGAACAAGGTCCTGATCGACGAGCTGGTAGCCGTACGTCACCTGAACGAATTCACCGTGAAGGCGCCTGAAGACGTAACCCTGATGGACGTTTCGCCCAAGCAGGTAGTCTCGGTCGCAGCCTCGCTGATTCCGTTCCTGGAGCACGACGACGCCAACCGTGCGTTGATGGGTTCCAACATGCAGCGTCAGGCTGTACCGACCCTGCGCGCCGACAAGCCGCTGGTAGGTACCGGCATGGAGCGCAACGTTGCCCGTGACTCCGGCGTTTGCGTCGTGGCCCGTCGTGGCGGCGTGATCGACTCCGTCGATGCCAGCCGTATCGTTGTTCGCGTGGCGGACGATGAAGTCGAGCCAGGCGAAGCCGGTGTAGACATCTACAACCTGACCAAATACACCCGTTCGAACCAGAACACCTGCATCAACCAGCGTCCGCTGGTAAGCAAGGGTGACCGTGTTCAGCGCAGCGACATCATGGCCGACGGCCCGTCCACCGACATGGGTGAACTGGCACTGGGCCAGAACATGCGCATCGCGTTCATGGCCTGGAACGGTTTCAACTTCGAAGACTCCATCTGTCTGTCGGAGCGTGTGGTTCAGGAAGATCGTTTCACCACGATCCACATCCAGGAACTGACCTGTGTGGCCCGTGACACCAAGCTTGGCCCAGAGGAAATCACCGCTGACATCCCGAACGTGGGTGAAGCAGCGCTGAACAAGCTGGACGAAGCCGGTATCGTCTACGTAGGTGCCGAAGTCGGCGCCGGCGACATCCTGGTCGGCAAGGTCACTCCGAAAGGCGAGACCCAACTGACTCCGGAAGAAAAACTGCTGCGCGCCATCTTCGGCGAGAAAGCCAGCGACGTTAAGGACACCTCCCTGCGCGTGCCTACCGGCACCAAGGGTACTGTCATCGACGTGCAGGTCTTCACCCGTGACGGCGTTGAGCGTGACGCTCGTGCGCTGTCGATCGAGAAGAGCCAGCTGGACGAGATCCGCAAGGACCTCAACGAAGAGTTCCGTATCGTCGAAGGCGCAACCTTCGAACGTCTGCGTCAGGCCCTGGTTGGCCAGATCGTCGATGGTGGTGCCGGCCTGAAGAAAGGTCTGGAAATCACCAACGAAGTCCTGGACGGTCTGGAGCACGGCCAGTGGTTCAAGCTGCGCATGGCCGAAGACGCCCTCAACGAACAGCTGGAGCGTGCCCAGCAGTACATCGTTGATCGCCGTCGCCTGCTGGACGACAAGTTCGAAGACAAGAAGCGCAAACTGCAGCAAGGCGATGACCTGGCTCCAGGCGTGCTGAAAATCGTCAAGGTTTACCTGGCAATCCGTCGCCGCATCCAGCCGGGCGACAAGATGGCCGGTCGTCACGGTAACAAAGGTGTGGTCTCCGTGATCATGCCGGTTGAAGACATGCCACACGATGCCAACGGCACGCCTGTGGACGTGGTCCTCAACCCGCTGGGCGTACCTTCGCGTATGAACGTCGGTCAGATCCTGGAAACCCACCTGGGCCTCGCGGCCAAGGGCTTGGGCGAAAAGATCAACCGCATGCTCGAAGAGCAGCGTAAAGTCATCGAACTGCGCAAGTTCCTCACCGAGATCTACAACGAGATCGGTGGCCGCCAAGAGAACCTGGAAAGCTTCAGCGACCAGGAAATCCTGGACCTGGCGAAGAACCTGCGTGGCGGCGTGCCTATGGCCACCCCGGTATTCGACGGTGCCAAGGAAAGCGAAATCAAGGCCATGCTGAAACTGGCAGACCTGCCAGAAAGCGGCCAGATGCAGCTGTTCGACGGCCGTACCGGCAACAAGTTCGAGCGTCACGTTACTGTTGGCTACATGTACATGCTGAAACTGAACCACTTGGTGGACGACAAGATGCACGCGCGTTCCACTGGTTCCTACAGCCTGGTTACCCAGCAGCCGCTGGGTGGTAAGGCTCAGTTCGGTGGTCAGCGTTTCGGGGAGATGGAGGTCTGGGCACTGGAAGCTTACGGTGCTGCCTACACCCTGCAAGAAATGCTCACAGTGAAGTCGGACGATGTGAACGGTCGTACCAAGATGTACAAGAACATCGTGGACGGCGATCACCGTATGGAGCCGGGCATGCCCGAGTCCTTCAACGTGTTGATCAAAGAGATTCGTTCCCTCGGTATCGATATCGATCTGGAAACCGAATAACACGCGACGCGAATCGGGAGCAGGCCCCTAAAGCCTGCTCCCTGCTCCGCCAGGAGGAAAGGCCTTGAAAGACCTACTGAATTTGCTGAAAAACCAGGGTCAAGTCGAAGAGTTTGACGCAATCCGTATCGGGTTGGCGTCGCCTGAGATGATCCGTTCGTGGTCGTTCGGTGAAGTTAAAAAGCCGGAAACCATCAACTACCGTACGTTCAAACCCGAGCGTGACGGCCTGTTCTGCGCCAAGATCTTTGGCCCAGTCAAGGACTACGAGTGCCTGTGCGGTAAGTACAAGCGCCTGAAACACCGTGGTGTGATCTGCGAGAAGTGCGGCGTTGAAGTCGCGCTGGCCAAGGTTCGTCGTGAGCGCATGGCGCACATCGAACTGGCCTCGCCAGTTGCCCACATCTGGTTCCTGAAGTCGCTGCCGTCGCGTATCGGCCTGCTGATGGACATGACCCTGCGTGATATCGAACGCGTGCTCTACTTCGAGAGCTACGTCGTTATCGACCCGGGCATGACTACCCTGGAGAAGGGCCAGCTGCTGAACGACGAGCAGTACTTCGAAGCCCTCGAAGAGTTCGGTGACGACTTCGACGCCCGCATGGGTGCCGAGGCTGTCCGCGAGCTGCTGCACGCCATTGACCTGGAACACGAGATCGGCCGCCTGCGCGAAGAGATTCCGCAGACCAACTCGGAAACCAAGATCAAGAAGCTGTCCAAGCGCCTGAAGTTGATGGAAGCCTTCCAGGGTTCCGGCAACCTGCCTGAGTGGATGGTGTTGACCGTTCTGCCGGTTCTGCCGCCAGACCTGCGTCCACTGGTCCCACTGGATGGCGGTCGCTTCGCGACTTCCGACCTCAACGACCTGTATCGTCGAGTGATCAACCGTAACAACCGTCTGAAGCGTCTGCTGGACCTGTCGGCTCCTGACATCATCGTGCGCAACGAAAAGCGCATGCTGCAGGAAGCGGTCGATGCCCTGCTGGACAACGGTCGTCGCGGTCGCGCCATCACCGGTTCCAACAAGCGTCCTCTGAAATCCCTGGCTGACATGATCAAGGGTAAGCAGGGTCGTTTCCGTCAGAACTTGCTCGGTAAGCGCGTTGACTACTCGGGTCGTTCGGTAATTACCGTAGGCCCGACCCTGCGCCTGCACCAGTGCGGTCTTCCGAAGAAGATGGCCCTGGAGCTGTTCAAGCCGTTCATCTTCGGCAAGCTGGAAATGCGTGGTCTGGCGACCACCATCAAGGCCGCCAAGAAGATGGTCGAGCGCGAGCTGCCAGAGGTGTGGGACGTGCTCGCCGAAGTCATTCGCGAACACCCCGTGCTGCTCAACCGTGCACCGACCCTTCACCGTCTGGGTATCCAGGCGTTTGAACCAGTACTGATCGAAGGCAAGGCTATCCAGCTGCACCCTCTGGTCTGTGCCGCGTACAACGCCGACTTCGACGGCGACCAGATGGCGGTCCACGTACCGCTGACCCTGGAAGCCCAGCTCGAAGCCCGTGCGCTGATGATGTCGACCAACAACATCCTGTCGCCAGCCAACGGTGAGCCAATCATCGTTCCTTCGCAGGACGTTGTACTGGGTCTGTACTACATGACCCGTGAAGCGATCAACGCCAAGGGCGAAGGCCGCGTGTTTGCCGACCTGCAGGAAGTCGACCGGGTATTCCGCGCCGGCGAAGCAGCTCTGCACGCAAAAATCAAAGTGCGCATCAACGAGACTGTAAACGATCGTGATGGCGGCAGCGTCAAGAACACCCGTATCGTCGACACCACTGTCGGCCGTGCGCTGCTGTTCCAGGTTGTTCCACCAGGCCTGTCGTTCGACGTCGTCAACACGCCGATGAAGAAGAAGGCGATCTCCAAGCTGATCAACCAGTGCTACCGCGTGGTTGGTCTGAAAGAGACCGTTATCTTCGCTGACCAGTTGATGTACACCGGTTTCGCCTACTCGACGATTTCGGGTGTTTCCATCGGTGTTAACGACTTCGTTATCCCGGATGAGAAAGCTCGCATCATCGGTACCGCGACCGACGAAGTGAAAGAGATCGAAAGCCAATACGCTTCCGGCCTGGTAACCCAGGGCGAGAAGTACAACAAGGTGATCGACCTCTGGTCCAAGGCCAACGACGAAGTTTCCAAGGCGATGATGTCCAACCTCTCGAAAGAGAAGGTCATCGACCGTCACGGCAACGAAGTTGACCAGGAATCCTTCAACTCGATGTACATGATGGCTGACTCCGGTGCCCGGGGTTCGGCAGCTCAGATTCGTCAGCTGGCTGGTATGCGTGGCCTGATGGCCAAACCGGACGGTTCGATCATCGAGACGCCAATTACCGCGAACTTCCGTGAAGGTCTGAGCGTACTCCAGTACTTCATCTCGACTCACGGTGCTCGTAAGGGTCTGGCGGATACCGCGTTGAAAACCGCTAACTCCGGTTACCTGACTCGTCGTCTGGTAGACGTGGCGCAAGATCTGGTAGTTACCGAGATCGATTGCGGCACCGAGCAGGGTCTGCTGATGACCCCGCACATTGAAGGCGGCGACGTTGTAGAGCCGCTGGGTGAACGTGTACTGGGCCGTGTTATCGCCCGTGACGTGTTCAAGCCAGGCACCGACGAAGTCATCGTCCCTGCCGGCACCCTGGTAGACGAGAAGTGGGTAGAGTTCATCGAACTCAACAGCATCGACGAAGTGATCGTTCGCTCGCCGATCAGCTGTGAAACCCGCTACGGCATCTGCGCCAAGTGCTACGGTCGTGACCTGGCTCGTGGTCACCAGGTGAACATCGGTGAAGCGGTCGGCGTTATCGCTGCCCAGTCCATCGGTGAGCCGGGTACCCAGCTGACCATGCGTACGTTCCACATCGGTGGTGCTGCAAGCCGTACTTCGGCTGCCGACAGCGTCCAGGTGAAGAACGGTGGTGTGGTTCGTCTGCACAACCTGAAACACGTGGAGCGTGCCGACGGCAACCTGGTTGCTGTGTCGCGTTCCGGTGAGCTGGCTATCGCCGACGACTTCGGTCGTGAGCGCGAGCGCTACAAGCTGCCGTACGGTGCCGTGATCTCGGTGAAGGAAGGCGACAAGGTCGACGCTGGTGCCATCGTGGCCAAGTGGGACCCGCACACTCACCCGATCGTTACCGAAATGAAAGGTACCGTGACCTTCGTGGGCATGGAAGAAGGTATTACGATCAAGCGCCAGACCGACGAACTGACCGGTCTGACCAACATCGAAGTACTGGACGTCAAAGACCGTCCTGCAGCTGGTAAAGAAATTCGACCAGCGGTCAAGATGGTGGGTGTCGATGGTAAGGATCTGCTGCTGCCAGGTACCGACGTACCGGCCCAGTACTTCCTGCCGGCCAACGCCCTCGTTGGTGTTGCGGATGGTGTGCAAGTGGGTGTGGGTGACGTTATCGCCCGTATTCCACAAGAGACCTCCAAGACCCGTGACATCACCGGTGGTCTGCCACGCGTTGCCGACCTGTTCGAAGCGCGTCGTCCGAAAGAAGCCTCGATTCTGGCTGAAGTCAGCGGCACCATCGCGTTCGGTAAAGAGACCAAGGGCAAGCGCCGCCTGGTCATTACCCCGAACGACGGCAGCGATCCGTACGAAGAGCTGATTCCGAAGTGGCGTCACCTGAACGTCTTCGAAGGCGAACAAGTGAACCGCGGCGAAGTTATCTCCGACGGTCCTAGCGATCCGCACGACATCCTGCGTCTGCTGGGTGTGAGCGCGCTCGCCAAGTACATCGTCAACGAGATCCAGGACGTTTACCGTCTGCAAGGCGTGAAGATCAACGACAAGCACATCGAGACCATCCTGCGTCAGATGCTGCGCAAGGTCGAGATCGCCGAGTCGGGTGACTCCAGCTTCATCAAGGGCGACCAGATGGAACTGACTCAGGTACTGGGCGAGAACGAGCGCCTGGCATCGGAAGACAAGTTCATCTCCAAGTACACCCGTGTGCTGCTGGGTATCACCAAGGCCTCGCTGTCCACCGAATCGTTCATCTCGGCGGCTTCCTTCCAGGAAACCACCCGCGTACTGACCGAAGCGGCGGTAACCGGCAAGCGCGACTACCTGCGCGGCCTGAAAGAAAACGTGGTCGTGGGTCGTCTGATCCCGGCCGGTACCGGTCTGGCATACCACAGCGAGCGCAAGCGTCGCCGTGATGCTGACAAACCGTTGCGTGTAAGCGCGAGCGAAGTCGAAGCGGCACTGACTGAAGCGCTGAACTCCAGCGGTAACTGAAAAGAGCAGGGCCCCGGCGTCTGCGACTGACGAACCTGGACACACAATGTCCAGGCTCGGCTGGTCGGGGAGGGCGGGGCCTTGCCTTGACTGGGGGCAAGATCCTCTTTAGACTCTTGTACCCCTAAATCTGGCGGGACGTATGTCCTGCCATTTTGCTTTTCTTGCAAGACAATAGCGTCGCAAGACAACAGTGGAGCTAGTAGATGGCAACTATCAACCAGCTGGTACGTCAGCCGCGTAAGCGTATCGTCGAGAAATCCGACGTACCTGCGCTGCAGAACTGCCCGCAACGTCGTGGCGTGTGCACCCGTGTGTACACCACCACGCCGAAAAAACCTAACTCGGCACTGCGTAAAGTATGCCGTGTGCGCCTGACCAACGGTTTCGAGGTTTCCTCGTACATCGGCGGTGAAGGCCACAACCTGCAAGAGCACAGCGTGGTACTGATCCGCGGCGGTCGTGTAAAAGACTTGCCAGGTGTTCGTTACCACACCGTTCGCGGCTCCCTGGATACTTCCGGCGTCAAAGGTCGTAACCAAGGTCGTTCGAAGTACGGTACCAAGCGTCCGAAGTAATGGCCGCTTGCAGCACATTGCAATTATCTATTTTTCTGAGTCGATAAGAGTAAGGTCGGGTCCCGCACCTCAGGGTGGGATGTCCCGAGCTAACCTGAAGACCGTTTGAGGGCTTATCCATGCCAAGAAGACGCGTAGCAGCCAAGCGCGAAGTGCTTGACGATCCAAAATACGGCAGCCAGATCCTGGCCAAGTTCATGAACCACGTGATGGAAAGCGGCAAGAAAGCCGTTGCCGAGCGTATCGTTTATGGCGCGCTGGAAAAGGTTAAAGAACGTAAGAACAGCGACCCACTGGAAATCTTCGAGAAAGCTCTCGACGCCATCGCTCCGCTGGTCGAAGTAAAGTCGCGCCGTGTAGGCGGTGCTACTTACCAGGTTCCGGTCGAAGTTCGCCCTTCCCGTCGTAACGCCCTGGCAATGCGCTGGCTGGTAGACTTCGCGCGCAAGCGCGGTGAGAAGTCCATGGCTCTGCGCTTGGCCGGCGAACTGCTGGACGCTGCCGAAGGCAAAGGTGCTGCAGTTAAGAAGCGTGAAGACGTTCACCGTATGGCTGAAGCCAACAAAGCGTTCTCGCACTACCGCTTCTAAATCCAGCGTCAATTATTTTGCGAGGGCTTTATGGCTCGTACAACTGATATCAAACGCTACCGTAACATCGGTATCGTTGCTCACGTGGACGCGGGTAAAACCACGACCACCGAGCGCGTCCTGTTCTACACAGGCGTAAACCACAAAATGGGCGAGGTGCATGATGGCGCCGCGACCATGGACTGGATGGTGCAAGAGCAGGAGCGGGGTATTACCATTACTTCCGCTGCTACTACCGCCTTCTGGGCAGGTTCGGTCAAGCAGTTCGAGAAGCACCGCTTCAACATCATCGATACCCCCGGCCACGTTGACTTCACCATTGAAGTAGAACGTTCGCTGCGCGTACTCGACGGTGCTGTCGTTGTGTTCTGCGGTACCTCGGGCGTTGAGCCACAGTCGGAAACCGTATGGCGTCAAGCCAACAAATACGGCGTTCCACGTCTGGTTTACGTCAACAAGATGGACCGTCAAGGCGCTAACTTCCTGCGCGTTGTAGGTCAGATCAAGCAGCGCCTGGGTCACACCCCGGTGCCAATCCAGCTGGCAATCGGCGCGGAAGACGAGTTCCAGGGTCAGATCGATCTGATGACCATGGAAGCTGTCTACTGGGATGACGCTGACAAGGGCATGGCCCCTCGTCGCGAAGCTATCCCTGCCGACATGCAGGAACTGGCTGAAGAGTGGCGCAGCAACATGGTTGAGGCTGCCGCCGAAGCCAGCGAAGAGCTGATGAACAAGTACCTGGAAGGCGAAGAGCTGTCGATCGAAGAGATCAAGACTGCCCTGCGTCAGCGTACTATCGCCGGCGAAATCGTTCTGGCCGTTTGCGGTTCCTCGTTCAAGAACAAGGGCGTGCCCCTGGTTCTGGACGCCGTTATCGACTACCTGCCAGCACCTGTCGACATTCCTGCCATCAAGGGTTCCGACCCGGATGACGAGACTGTTGCCATGGAGCGTCATGCAGACGACAGCGAGCCGTTCTCGGCTCTGGCGTTCAAGATCGCTACCGACCCATTCGTGGGTACCCTGACCTTCGCTCGCGTTTACTCGGGCGTGTTGAGCTCCGGCGACGGCGTGATCAACTCGGTCAAGGGCAAGAAAGAGCGCGTGGGTCGTATGGTGCAAATGCACGCAAACACCCGCGAAGAGATCAAGGAAGTACGCGCTGGCGACATCGCGGCCCTGATCGGCATGAAGGACGTCACCACTGGTGACACCCTGTGCTCCGCTGACAAGCCAATCATCCTGGTTCGCATGGACTTCCCGGAGCCGGTTATTTCGGTTGCCGTTGAGCCAAAAACCAAGGATGACCAGGAAAAAATGGGTATCGCACTGGGCAAACTCGCTCAGGAAGACCCTTCTTTCCGCGTCAAGACCGACGAAGAGACTGGTCAAACGATCATCTCGGGTATGGGCGAGTTGCACCTGGACATCCTGGTTGACCGGATGCGCCGTGAGTTCAACGTTGAAGCCAACATCGGTAAACCACAGGTTTCTTACCGTGAGAAGATCACGAAGAACTGTGAGATCGAAGGCAAGTTCGTTCGCCAGTCCGGCGGCCGTGGCCAGTTCGGCCATTGCTGGATCCGTTTTGCTCCGGCAGACGAAGGTCAGGAAGGTCTGGTATTCGTGAACGAAGTAGTGGGCGGTGTGGTTCCTAAGGAATACATCCCTGCTATCCAGAAGGGCATTGAAGAGCAGATGAAGAACGGTGTTGTTGCCGGCTATCCGCTCATCGGCCTGAAGGCGACCGTTTTCGATGGCTCTTACCACGACGTCGACTCCAACGAGATGGCGTTCAAGGTGGCAGCCTCCATGGCGACCAAGCAACTGGCTACCAAAGGTGGCGGTGTTGTTCTTGAGCCGATCATGAAGGTCGAAGTTGTAACACCTGAGGACTACATGGGCGACGTGATGGGTGACCTGAACCGTCGTCGCGGTCTGATCCAGGGTATGGAAGACACGGTTTCCGGCAAAGTTATCCGCGCCGAAGTTCCGCTGGGTGAGATGTTCGGTTATGCGACCGACGTCCGTTCCATGTCTCAGGGTCGCGCGAGCTACTCTATGGAATTCTCCAAATACTCCGAAGCTCCGTCGAACATCGTCGAAGCTATCGTTAAAAAACAAGGCTGATTCAGCCCCTTTAGGCTAGGAGTTCACTGTCGTGGCTAAAGAAAAATTTGATCGTTCCCTACCTCACGTAAACGTTGGCACCATCGGCCACGTTGACCACGGTAAAACCACCCTGACCGCTGCTCTGACTCGCGTCTGCTCCGAAGTTTTCGGTTCGGCCGTTGTTGAGTTCGACAAGATCGACTCGGCTCCAGAAGAAAAAGCTCGTGGTATCACCATCAACACCGCGCACGTCGAGTACAACTCGAACATTCGTCACTACGCTCACGTTGACTGCCCAGGTCACGCTGACTACGTGAAGAACATGATCACCGGTGCTGCCCAGATGGACGGCGCGATCCTGGTTTGCTCGGCCGCCGATGGTCCGATGCCACAAACCCGTGAGCACATCCTGCTGTCCCGTCAGGTAGGCGTTCCGTACATCGTGGTCTTCCTGAACAAGGCTGACCTGGTAGACGACGCTGAGCTGCTGGAACTGGTTGAGATGGAAGTTCGCGACCTGCTGTCCACCTACGACTTCCCAGGCGACGACACCCCGATCATCATCGGTTCGGCTCGTATGGCGCTGGAAGGCAAAGACGACAACGAAATGGGCACCACCGCTGTCAAGAAGCTGGTTGAGACTCTGGACAGCTACATCCCAGAGCCTGAGCGCGCTATCGACAAGCCGTTCCTGATGCCAATCGAAGACGTATTCTCGATCTCGGGTCGTGGTACCGTTGTTACCGGTCGTATCGAGCGTGGTATCGTCCGCGTTCAAGACGCCCTGGAAATCGTTGGTCTGCGTGACACCACCACCACCACCTGCACCGGTGTTGAGATGTTCCGCAAGCTGCTGGACGAAGGTCGTGCTGGTGAGAACTGCGGCGTTCTGCTGCGTGGTACCAAGCGTGACGACGTTGAGCGTGGCCAGGTTCTGGTCAAGCCAGGTTCGGTCAAGCCGCACACCAAGTTCACCGCAGAAGTCTACGTTCTGTCGAAAGAAGAAGGCGGTCGTCACACTCCGTTCTTCAAAGGCTACCGTCCTCAGTTCTACTTCCGTACCACTGACGTGACCGGTAACTGCGAACTGCCAGAAGGCGTTGAAATGGTAATGCCAGGTGATAACATTCAGATGACTGTTACCCTGATCAAGACCATCGCAATGGAAGACGGCCTGCGTTTCGCCATCCGTGAAGGCGGTCGTACCGTCGGCGCTGGCGTCGTAGCCAAGATCATCGAGTAATCGATGAGCTAGGAAAAACCCCCGCTCAGCGGGGGTTTTTTTTATTCGGTTGACACCCAATGGGCCCGTCTATAGAATCACGCCTCCTTTTATCGGGCGTAGTGCGTCCGGTGGGAATAGCAGCCTGGAGTCTGAAATCCAATGCAAAATCAGCAAATCCGTATCAGGTTGAAGGCTTTTGACCATCGCCTGATCGACCAATCCACCCAGGAAATCGTGGAAACCGCGAAACGTACTGGTGCTCAAGTGCGTGGTCCAATTCCACTGCCTACCCGTAAAGAGCGGTTCACCGTTCTGGTCTCCCCGCACGTCAACAAAGACGCGCGTGACCAGTACGAGATCCGTACTCATAAGCGCGTTCTGGACATCGTCCAGCCAACGGATAAAACCGTTGATGCGCTGATGAAGCTTGATCTTGCGGCAGGTGTGGAAGTGCAGATCAGCCTCGGCTAAGACTCGGGTCTTAGTCGTGTAACGCTCTGAAATGGGCGGCCATAGCGGGTGAAAGCCCCGTACACTCATGAGGTTTACAACATGACTATTGGTGTAGTCGGTCGTAAATGCGGTATGACCCGTATTTTCACCGAAGAAGGTGTCTCCATTCCGGTCACGGTCATTGAGATCGAGCCGAATCGCGTCACCCAGTTCAAAACTGAAGAAACCGATGGCTATCGTGCAGTGCAAGTCACTGTAGGTGAGCGTCGTGCTTCGCGTGTGACTGCTGCTCAAGCAGGTCACTTCGCTAAAGCGAACGTTGCCGCTGGTCGCGGTGTCTGGGAATTCCGCCTTGAAGAAGGCGAGTACCAGGCTGGCGACTTGATCAATGCTGAAATCTTCGCTGCAGGCCAACTGGTAGACGTTACCGGTCAGTCCAAGGGTAAAGGCTTTGCCGGTACCATCAAGCGTTGGAACTTCCGCGGTCAAGACAACACCCACGGTAACTCCGTTTCCCACCGCGTCCCTGGCTCTATCGGCCAGTGCCAGACTCCTGGTCGTGTATTCAAGGGCAAAAAAATGTCCGGTCATATGGGCGCTGAGCGCGTGACCGTGCAGTCCCTGGAAGTTGTGCGCGTCGACGCTGAACGCAATCTGCTGCTCGTCAAGGGCGCTGTTCCTGGCGCTACCGGCGGCAACCTGGTTGTGCGTCCGGCAGCCAAGGCTCGCGGTTAAGGGGAAGCTGAAATGCAATTAAATGTAAATGACGCTCAAGCGATCGAAGTTTCCGAACTGACTTTCGGCGGCGAGTTCAACGAGACGCTGGTTCACCAAGCAGTCGTGGCCTACATGGCTGGCGGCCGTCAAGGTAGCAAGCAGCAGAAAACCCGTTCCGACGTTTCCGGTGGCGGCAAGCGCCCATGGCGTCAGAAAGGTACTGGCCGTGCTCGTGCCGGTACCATCCGTAGCCCAATCTGGCGCGGCGGCGGTACCACCTTTGCAGCGCGTCCTCAGGACCACTCGCAAAAGCTGAACAAGAAGATGTACCGCGCTGCCCTGCGCTCCATCCTTGCTGAGCTGGTACGTACCGATCGTCTGGTCGTGGTTCAGGACTTCGCTGTTGAAGCTCCAAAAACCAAAGACCTGCTGAACAAGCTGAATGGCATGGGTCTGACTGACGTCCTGATCGTGTCTGACGCTGTTGATCAGAACCTGTACCTGGCTGCTCGCAACCTGCCTCACGTCGACGTACGTGACGTGCAAGGTTCCGATCCAGTTAGTCTGATCGCATACGACAAGGTGTTGATCACCGTGTCGGCCGTGAAGAAATTCGAGGAGCTGCTGGGATGAACCAGGAACGCGTATTTAAAGTTCTGCTTGGCCCGCACGTTTCCGAGAAGGCTACGGTTCTGGCAGACAAAAAAGGTCAGTTCGTTTTCAAGGTTGCTACTGATGCAACCAAGCTGGAAATCAAGAAGGCCGTCGAAAGCCTGTTCAGCGTGAAAGTAGAGCGCGTGACTACCCTGAATGTTCTGGGTAAAACCAAGCGCACTGCTCGCGGTCTGGGCAAGCGTAATGACTGGAAGAAGGCAGTTATCTCCCTTCAGCCAGGCCAAGATCTCGATTTCAGCAGCAGTGCTGAGTAAGGAAGGGGTGCATCATGGCAATCGTTAAATGCAAACCGACTTCCCCTGGCCGCCGTTTTGTGGTCAAGGTGGTCAACCAGGAGCTGCACAAAGGCGCTCCTCACGCACCGCTGCTCGAGAAAAAATCGAAGTCTGGTGGTCGTAACAACAATGGCCGCATCACTACTCGTCACGTAGGTGGTGGTCACAAGCAGCATTACCGTCTGGTCGACTTTCGTCGCAACGACAAGGATGGCATCGCTGCCACCGTCGAGCGTATCGAATACGATCCAAACCGTACTGCTCACATCGCACTGCTGCTGTACGCAGACGGCGAGCGCCGCTACATCATCGCCCCTAAAGGCGTGAGTGCTGGCGACCAGCTGATCGCAGGCGCTCTGGCTCCAATCAAGCCAGGCAACTCCCTGCAACTGCGCAACATCCCAGTGGGTAGCACCGTTCACGGCATCGAACTGAAGCCGGGCAAAGGTGCTCAAATCGCTCGTTCCGCTGGTGCTTCGGCTCAGCTGATCGCTCGCGAAGGTGTCTACGTGACCCTGCGTCTGCGCTCTGGTGAAATGCGTAAAGTACTGGCTGAGTGCCGTGCGACCCTGGGCGAAGTCTCGAACTCCGAGCACAGCCTGCGTTCGCTGGGTAAAGCTGGTGCCAAACGCTGGCGTGGCGTTCGCCCAACCGTTCGTGGTGTTGCCATGAACCCGGTTGACCACCCGCATGGTGGTGGTGAAGGTCGTACCTCCGGTGGTCGTCATCCGGTATCGCCATGGGGCTTCCCGACTAAGGGTGCTAAGACTCGTGGTAATAAGCGTACCGACAAAATGATCGTCCGTCGTCGCAAGTAAATAGAGGGATACGACAGTGCCACGTTCTCTGAAAAAAGGTCCTTTTATTGATCTTCACCTACTGAAGAAGATCGAAGTGGCGGCGGAAAAGAACGATCGCAAACCAGTTAAGACCTGGTCGCGTCGTTCGATGATCCTGCCACAAATGGTCGGTCTGACCATCGCAGTACACAACGGTCGTCAGCACGTCCCAGTTCTCGTGAACGAAGACATGGTCGGCCACAAACTGGGCGAGTTCGCCGGTACCCGCACCTATCGCGGGCACGTGGCTGACAAGAAAGCCAAGCGTTAAGGGGTAAGGAAATGGAAGTAGCCGCTAAGTTGTCGGGCGCTCGAATCTCCGCCCAGAAAGCCCGCTTGGTCGCCGACCAGATCCGCGGGAAGAAGGTGGGCGAAGCGCTCAACCTGCTGGCTTTTAGCAGTAAAAAAGCCGCGGAAATCATGAAGAAAGTGCTGGAGTCGGCCGTAGCCAACGCCGAGCACAACGAAGGCGCAGACGTTGATGACCTGAAGGTCTCCACCGTTTTCGTTAACGAAGGGCGTTCGCTGAAGCGCATCATGCCTCGTGCCAAGGGCCGGGCTGATCGCATCGTCAAGCGGTCTTGCCATATCACTGTCAAGGTTGCTGACAAGTAACGGAGTCGATCAGATGGGTCAGAAAGTACATCCCATTGGCATTCGCCTGGGAATCGTCAAGGAGCACACCTCCGTCTGGTACGCAGACGGTCGGACTTATGCGGACTACTTGTTCGCAGATCTGAAGGTGCGTGAGTATCTCCAAGACAAACTAAAAAGCGCGTCCGTAAGCCGTATCGATATCCATCGTCCGGCTCAAACTGCACGCATCACCATCCACACCGCTCGTCCTGGTATCGTTATCGGGAAGAAAGGTGAAGATGTTGAGAAACTGCGTCAGGACCTGACCAAGCAGATGGGTGTGCCTGTGCACATCAATATCGAAGAAATCCGCAAGCCGGAACTCGACGGTATGCTGGTTGCCCAGAGCGTAGCTCAGCAGCTGGAGCGTCGCGTAATGTTCCGTCGCGCTATGAAGCGCGCCGTACAGAACGCCATGCGCATTGGTGCCAAAGGCATCAAAATCCAAGTGAGCGGTCGTCTCGGCGGTGCTGAAATCGCACGTACTGAATGGTATCGCGAAGGTCGTGTGCCACTGCACACCCTGCGTGCCGATATCGACTATGCCACCTACGAAGCTCACACCACTTACGGTGTGATCGGTGTGAAGGTTTGGATCTTCAAAGGCGAAGTAATTGGTGGTCGCCAAGAAGAACTGAAACCACAAGCACCAGCGCCTCGTAAAAAAGCTGCTAAGTAAGGGGTACGCCAAATGTTGCAACCTAAGCGTACGAAGTTCCGCAAGCAGATGACTGGCCACAACCGTGGTCTGGCACTGCGCGGTAGCAAAGTCAGCTTCGGCGAGTTCGCCTTGAAAGCTGTTGCCCGCGGTCGTCTCACCGCCCGTCAGATCGAGTCGGCACGTCGTGCCCTGACCCGTCACGTAAAACGTGGCGGCAAGATCTGGATCCGTGTATTCCCGGACAAGCCGATCTCCAAGAAGCCTCTCGAAGTGCGGATGGGTAAAGGTAAAGGTTCCGTCGAGTACTGGGTTGCCCAGATTCAGCCAGGCAAAGTCCTGTATGAAATCGAGGGTGTTTCTGAAGAGCTGGCGCGTGAGGCATTCGCCTTGGCAGCTGCAAAGCTGCCTCTCGCCACCTCCTTTGTTAAGCGGACGGTGATGTGATGAAAGCGAATGAACTTCGTGAGAAATCAGCACAGCAACTGAACGAGCAACTGCTCGGCTTGCTGCGCGACCAGTTCAATCTGCGCATGCAGAAAGCAACTGGCCAGTTGGGGCAGTCTCACCTGCTCTCGCAAGTGAAGCGTGACATCGCTCGCGTGAAAACTGTGCTCAACCAGCAGGCAGGTAAGTAATCATGGCTGAAGCCGAAAAAACCGTCCGTACGCTGACTGGCCGTGTCGTCAGCGACAAGATGGACAAGACCATCACCGTATTGATCGAGCGTCGCGTAAAGCACCCGATCTACGGTAAATACGTTAAGCGTTCGACTAAGCTGCACGCGCACGACGAAACCAACCAATGCCACATCGGCGACAAAGTTTCGATTCGTGAAACTCGTCCGCTGGCCAAGACTAAGTCCTGGGCACTGGTTGAAGTTCTCGAACGCGCTGTGGAAGTCTAAGGGCTAGGGGTCGGAGAAATTATATGATTCAGACTCAATCCATGCTCGATGTGGCCGATAACAGCGGCGCTCGTCGCGTTATGTGCATCAAGGTGCTGGGTGGCTCGCATCGTCGTTACGCTGGTATCGGTGACATCATCAAAGTTACCGTCAAGGAAGCAATTCCTCGCGGTAAGGTGAAGAAAGGCCAAGTGATGACTGCTGTCGTAGTCCGCACTCGCCACGGTGTTCGTCGCGCTGACGGCTCCATTATCCGCTTTGATGGCAACGCTGCTGTTCTGCTGAACAACAAGCAAGAGCCGATCGGCACCCGTATCTTTGGGCCAGTGACCCGTGAGCTTCGTTCCGAGAAGTTCATGAAGATCGTCTCGCTCGCCCCAGAAGTGCTGTAAGGAGATCCGACATGCAAAAGATTCGTCGTGACGACGAGATCATCGTGATCGCCGGCAAAGACAAAGGCAAGCGCGGTAAGGTGCTGAAGGTTCTCGCTGACGACCGTCTGGTCGTTGGTGGGATCAACCTGGTGAAGCGTCATACCAAGCCTAACCCGATGTCGGGCGTACAGGGCGGTATCGTCGAGAAAGAAGCGCCTCTGCACGCTTCCAACGTCGCCATCTTCAACGGCGAAACCAACAAGGCTGACCGCGTTGGTTTCAAAGTAGAAGAAGGCAAAAAAATTCGTGTCTTCAAGTCGACCCAAAAAGCGGTTGATGCTTGAACACTGCTAGGTAGAAGACCATGGCACGACTGAAAGAGATTTACCGGAAGGAAATCGCTCCGAAGCTTAAAGAAGAACTTAAGCTGTCGAACGTGATGGAAGTTCCGCGCGTTACCAAAATCACCCTGAACATGGGTCTGGGCGAAGCGATCGGCGACAAGAAAGTCATCGAGCACGCTGTTGCCGACATGGAAAAAATCACCGGCCAGAAGGCTGTCGTCACTTACGCTCGTAAGTCGATTGCAGGCTTCAAGGTCCGTGAGGGCTGGCCGATTGGCGTCAAGGTTACCCTGCGTCGCGATCGTATGTACGAATTCCTGGACCGCCTGCTGGCGATCTCCCTGCCTCGGGTACGCGACTTCCGCGGCCTGAATGCCAAGTCCTTCGATGGTCGTGGCAACTACAGCATGGGCGTGAAAGAGCAGATCATTTTCCCGGAAATCGATTACGACAAGATCGATGCTCTGCGCGGTCTGGACATTACCCTGACCACCACTGCTCGTTCGGATGAAGAAGGCCGCGCTCTGCTGCGTGCTTTCAACTTCCCGTTCCGCAACTGATTGGAGTAGGAAAATGGCCAAGAAGAGCATGAAGAACCGTGAGCTGAAGCGTCAGCTGACGGTAGCAAAATACGCCAAGAAGCGTGCTGAGCTGAAAGCTATCATCGTGAATCTGAACGCAAGTGACGAAGAGCGTTGGAATGCTTCCGTAGCTCTGCAGAAGCAGCCACGTGACGCAAGCGCCTCGCGCATGCGTAACCGCTGCCGCATCACTGGTCGTCCACACGGCGTTTACCGCAAGTTCGGCCTGGGCCGTAACAAGCTGCGTGAAGCAGCAATGCGCGGTGACGTACCAGGTCTGGTTAAAGCCTCCTGGTAAGCCGTACTCCCAAAGTCCTGGCGCGAGGCTGAGCAATCAGCCGACCGCCGGTGACCTTGAGATCGAATCAAGCCCCTCACGGGGCTTGATTCATTTCTGGGGTATGTCTAGAATGACCGGCTCGCCTGAGCCTGGGTTTTCGAACCGCAGTCTGCTCGGCGACGTAGTAGCCGCAAGGCTAAAATTTTTTGTAACAGGAGCGTCTAGCCCATGAGTATGCAGGACCCGTTAGCGGACATGCTAACTCGAATCCGTAATGCCCAGATGGCTGAAAAGTCCGTCGTAAGCATGCCGTCTTCTTCGTTGAAGGTAGCTGTAGCCAAAGTTCTGAAGGACGAAGGTTATATCGCGGGTTATCAGGTAAGCAGCGAAGCAAAACCGTCGCTTTCCATCGAGCTGAAGTACTTCGAAGGCCGTCCAGTCATCGAAGAAGTCAAACGCGTAAGTCGTCCAGGTCTGCGTCAGTACAAGTCCGTCGATGAGCTGCCAAAAGTTCGTGGCGGTCTCGGCGTGTCCATCGTCTCCACCAACAAAGGTGTGATGACGGATCGTGCTGCGCGCGCTGCCGGTGTCGGCGGCGAAGTTCTTTGCACAGTGTTCTAAGGGGGGATAAGCATGTCTCGCGTCGCTAAGAACCCCGTAAAGCTGCCGGCTGGTGTCGAAGTCAAATTCGTCGGCCAACAGCTTTCGGTGAAGGGTGCCAAGGGCACTCTGGAACTGAATGTTCACTCGTCCGTTGAAGTCGTTGAAGAAGCTGGTGAGCTGCGTTTCGCTGCTCGCAACGGCGACCAACAGACTCGTGCAATGGCCGGTACCACTCGTGCTCTGGTAAACAACATGGTCCAAGGCGTAAGCCAAGGCTTCGAGCGCAAGCTCCAGCTGGTCGGTGTTGGTTACAAGGCACAAGCTAAAGGCACAGTGCTGAACCTGGCTCTCGGCTTCTCGCACCCAGTGGACTACGAACTGCCGGAAGGCATCACCGCTGAGACTCCTAGCCAGACCGATATCCTGATCAAGGGCATCGACAAGCAGCTGGTGGGTCAAGTGGCCGCTGAAATCCGCGATTTCCGTCCACCAGAGCCTTACAAAGGTAAGGGTGTGCGTTACGCGGACGAAGTCGTCCGTCGTAAAGAAGCCAAGAAGAAGTAGGGCATAGCAAATGACCGACAAAAAAGTTACTCGACTGCGTCGCGCTCGCAAAGCACGCCTGAAAATGCACGAACTCGAAGTCGTGCGTCTCTGCGTGTTCCGCTCTTCGCAGCACATCTATGCCCAGGTCATCTCGGCCGACGGCAGCAAAGTCCTGGCAAGCGCCTCGACTTTGGACAAAGAACTGCGTGATGGCGCCACTGGCAACATCGACGCGGCCACTAAGGTTGGCCAGCTGGTCGCTTCGCGTGCGAAAGCCGCAGGCGTCTCGCAGGTGGCTTTCGACCGCTCTGGCTTCAAGTACCACGGCCGCGTGAAAGCGCTGGCTGATGCTGCTCGTGAAGCTGGGCTGGAGTTCTAAGTTATGTCAAATAACGACCAAAAGCGCGACGAAGGCTACATTGAGAAGCTGGTTCAAGTTAACCGCGTAGCCAAAACCGTTAAAGGCGGCCGTATCTTCACCTTCACCGCGTTGACCGTGGTTGGTGATGGCAAGGGCCGTGTAGGCTTCGGCCGTGGCAAGTCGCGTGAAGTGCCTGCTGCGATCCAGAAGGCTATGGAAGCTGCTCGTCGCAACATGATTCAAGTGGACCTGAACGGCACCACTCTGCAGTACGCCCTGAAATCCGCCCACGGCGCTTCGAAGGTCTACATGCAGCCTGCTTCGGAAGGTACCGGTATCATCGCCGGCGGCGCCATGCGTGCCGTGCTGGAAGTTGCTGGTGTTCAGAACGTCCTGGCCAAGTGCTACGGTTCGACCAACCCAGTGAACGTGGTACACGCCACCTTCAAGGGTCTGAAAACCATGCAATCCCCGTCGTCCATTGCTGCCAAGCGCGGCAAGAGCGTTGAGGAGATCGTCTGATCATGGCTACCGTTAAAGTTACGCTGATCAAAAGCATGACCGGCCGCATCCCTAACCACAAACTGTGCGTTAAGGGTCTGGGTCTGCGTCGCATCGGTCACACTGTAGAAGTCCAGGATACTCCCGAGAACCGCGGGATGATCAACAAGGCTTACTACATGCTGCGCGTTGAGGGCTAATCGATGAAACTCAATGATCTGAGTCCAGCGCCGGGTTCCCGTCGCGAGAAGCATCGTCCGGGCCGTGGTATCGGTAGCGGTTTGGGTAAGACTGGTGGCCGTGGTCACAAAGGTCAGACCTCGCGCTCCGGTGGCACCATTGCTCCAGGCTTTGAAGGCGGTCAACAGCCGCTGCACCGTCGTCTGCCGAAGTTCGGCTTCGTTTCCCTGAAAGCCATGGACCGCGCAGAAGTGCGTCTGTCCGAGCTGGCCAAAGTGGAAGGCGACGTGGTAACCGTTCAGTCCCTGAAGGATGCCAACGTGATTAACCAGAACGTTCAGCGTGTGAAAATCATGCTGTCGGGCGAAGTTACTCGCGCAGTCACCATCAAGGGCATCGCAGCCACCAAAGGTGCGCGTGCGGCTATCGAAGCAGCTGGCGGCAAGTTCGAGGAATAAATGGCTAAGCAAGGTGCTCTCTCAGCGCTAGGCAAAGGCGGGTTGTCCGAACTCTGGGCTCGTCTGCGTTTCCTGTTCCTGGCGATTATCGTCTACCGAATCGGCGCGCACATCCCAGTTCCAGGTATCAACCCGGACCGTCTGGCGGACCTGTTTCGACAGAATGAGGGGACCATTCTTAGCTTGTTCAACATGTTTTCCGGCGGCGCGCTGGAGCGTATGAGCATCTTTGCATTGGGGATCATGCCGTACATCTCGGCATCGATCATCATGCAACTGATGACCGTCGTCAGCCCGCAGCTGGAGCAGTTGAAGAAGGAAGGTGAAGCTGGCCGTCGCAAGATCAGCCAGTACACCCGCTACGGCACCGTCATCCTGGCTTTGGTTCAAGCAACTGGCATGGCCATTGGCTTGGCCAACCAGGGTGTTTCGTTCTCTGCAGGCATTAGCTTCTATTTCGTCGCAGTCGCCACCTTCGTGGCAGGTGCGATGTTCATGATGTGGCTGGGCGAGCAGATTACCGAGCGCGGTGTTGGCAACGGTATCTCGATGTTGATTTTTTCGGGTATCGTCGCCGGTCTTCCGAGAGCAGTCGGGCAGTCTTTCGAGTCTGCGCGTCAGGGTGATATCAACATTTTCGCCTTGGTAGCTGTCGGTGTGCTGGCAGTAGCGATTATCGGTTTCGTGGTGTTCATCGAGCGTGGTCAGCGTCGTATTGCTGTTCACTACGCCAAGCGTCAGCAGGGCCGCAAGGTCTTCGCTGCGCAGACGAGCCACTTGCCGCTGAAAGTGAACATGGCGGGTGTGATTCCTGCTATTTTCGCGAGCAGCATTTTGCTGTTCCCGGCTTCGCTGGGTGCCTGGTTCGGTCAGTCTGCTGGTATGGGCTGGCTGCAGGATCTCTCGCAGTCGATCGCTCCTGGTCAGCCGTTGAATATTCTGCTGTTTAGTGCAGGGATTATTTTCTTCTGCTTCTTCTATACGGCGTTGATGTTCAATCCGAAAGACGTAGCGGAAAACCTGAAGAAGTCCGGTGCCTTTATTCCGGGCATCCGTCCTGGCGAGCAGTCGGCGCGCTACATTGATGGCGTTCTGACCCGTTTGACCATGTTCGGTGCTCTCTACATGACGGCCGTCTGTCTGCTTCCCCAGTTCCTGGTGGTCGCGGCAAACGTACCGTTCTACCTTGGCGGGACCTCGTTGCTGATCGTGGTAGTGGTTGTGATGGACTTCATGTCCCAAGTACAATCGCACCTCGTTTCACACCAGTACGAATCCCTGATGAAGAAAGCCAACCTGAAGGGCTACGGCGGCAGCGGTTTGCTGCGCTGAAGACCCATAAGGTTCGAGGAGTTGGTGATGAAAGTTCGTGCATCGGTGAAAAAGCTGTGCCGCAACTGCAAAATTATTCGCCGCGAAGGTGTCGTTCGAGTAATTTGCAGCGCGGAACCACGTCACAAACAGCGCCAAGGCTGAGTGTGATCTGTGCTACAAGCCCAGCAGCTAGTGCGCTGCTGGGTTGATTATTTGTTATTACAGCGATATTATCTCGCGCCCTATTTCTTGGCTTCCGGGGCGTAGGTAGCTGTCAATTGGAGTCCCACTGAATGGCCCGTATTGCAGGCGTCAACATTCCAGATAACAAGCACACTGTTATCTCGCTGACCTACATCTATGGTGTTGGTCGTACAACTGCACAGAAGATCTGTGCAGACACTGGGGTCAACCCAGCCGCAAAGATCAAGGATCTGAGCGACGAGCAGATTGAACAGCTGCGTGGCGAAGTGGCGAAGTTCACCACTGAAGGTGATCTGCGCCGCGAAATCAACATGAAAATCAAGCGCTTGATGGATCTGGGCTGCTACCGTGGCCTGCGTCATCGTCGTGGTCTTCCAGTACGCGGTCAGCGTACCAAGACCAACGCGCGTACCCGTAAAGGTCCGCGTAAGCCGATCCGCAAGTAATCGCACCAGCGAATCGACAGGAATCTAGTCATGGCAAAACCTGCTGCTCGTCCTCGTAAAAAAGTAAAAAAGACAGTGGTTGATGGCATCGCCCACATCCACGCGTCTTTCAACAACACCATCGTGACCATTACCGATCGTCAAGGTAACGCCCTGTCCTGGGCTACCTCCGGCGGTTCGGGTTTCCGCGGTTCCCGCAAGTCCACCCCGTTCGCTGCTCAAGTAGCTGCTGAGCGTGCTGGTCAAGCTGCGCTGGAATATGGCCTGAAAAACCTCGACGTAAACGTCAAAGGTCCAGGTCCAGGTCGTGAATCCGCTGTCCGTGCTTTGAACGGCTGCGGCTACAAGATCGCCAGCATCACCGACGTGACGCCAATCCCGCATAACGGGTGCCGTCCGCCGAAGAAGCGCCGCGTGTAATTCAGGAGACGATAGATAATGGCTCGTTACATTGGTCCAAAATGCAAACTGGCTCGTCGTGAAGGCACTGACCTGTTCCTGAAAAGTGGCGTTCGCGCTCTGGAATCGAAGTGCAATATCGAAGCAGCCCCAGGTATCCACGGCCAGCGCCGCGGTCGCCAGTCCGACTACGGCACCCAACTGCGTGAAAAGCAGAAGGTCCGTCGTATTTACGGCGTTCTCGAGCGTCAGTTCAGCGGTTACTACAAAGAAGCAGCCGGCAAGAAAGGCGCTACTGGTGAGAACCTGCTGCAACTGCTCGAATGCCGTCTGGACAACGTCGTTTACCGTATGGGCTTCGGTGCTACCCGTGCCGAGTCCCGCCAGCTGGTTTCGCACAAAGCGATCAGCGTTAATGGCAAGACTGTAAACGTCCCGTCCTACCAGGTTCGTCAGGGTGACGTGGTCGCGGTTCGCGAGAAATCGAAGAACCAGCTGCGCATCGTTCAGGCCCTTGAGCTGTGCGCCCAGCGTGGCCGCGTTGAGTGGGTAGACGTTGACACTGAGAAGAAATCGGGCGTTTTCAAGAACGTTCCTGCTCGCAGTGATCTGTCCGCCGACATCAACGAAAGCCTGATTGTCGAGCTCTACTCCAAGTAAGGGCTAGAAAATAGGTGCATCCATGCAGATTTCGGTAAATGAGTTCCTGACGCCCCGCCACATTGATGTGCAGGTCGTCAGTCCAACCCGCGCTAAAATTACGCTCGAGCCTCTCGAGCGTGGTTTCGGCCATACCCTGGGCAACGCGCTGCGCCGCATCCTGTTGTCCTCAATGCCCGGCTGTGCAGTAGTCGAGGCCGAGATTGACGGTGTGCTCCACGAGTACAGCGCCATCGAAGGTGTACAGGAAGACGTAATCGAAATCCTGTTGAACCTGAAAGGTCTGGCTATCAAGCTGCACGGTCGTGACGAAGTTACGCTGACCTTGTCGAAGAAGGGTTCGGGGGTGGTTACCGCTGCCGATATTCAGCTGGATCATGATGTCGAGATCGTTAACCCCGATCACGTAATCGCCAACCTGGCGTCTAACGGCGCCTTGAACATGAAGCTCGTTGTAGCTCGTGGTCGTGGTTATGAACCGGCCGATTCGCGTCAGAGCGATGAAGACGAAAGCCGCAGCATTGGTCGCTTGCAGCTGGACTCCTCGTTCAGCCCGGTTCGCCGTATCGCATACGTGGTGGAAAACGCCCGTGTCGAACAGCGTACCAACCTGGACAAGCTGGTAATTGATCTGGAAACCAACGGTACCCTGGATCCTGAAGAGGCTATCCGTCGCGCCGCAACCATCCTGCAACAGCAGCTGGCTGCGTTCGTGGACCTCAAAGGTGACAGCGAACCTGTTGTAATCGAGCAAGAAGATGAGATCGACCCGATCCTGCTTCGCCCGGTTGACGATCTGGAACTGACTGTACGTTCGGCTAACTGCCTTAAGGCGGAAAACATTTACTACATCGGCGACCTGATTCAGCGTACCGAAGTAGAACTGTTGAAGACTCCGAACCTGGGCAAGAAATCCTTGACTGAAATCAAGGACGTTCTGGCCTCCCGCGGTCTGTCCCTCGGCATGCGCCTCGACAACTGGCCGCCTGCAAGTCTTAAGAAGGACGACAAGGCGACTGCCTGATCGTCGTAATCACCGAACGTAAGTTTGGTAAGGAATGAACCATGCGTCATCGTAAAAGTGGACGTCACCTGAGCCGTACCAGCTCTCACCGCAAGGCTATGTTCCAGAACATGGCGGTGTCGCTGTTCGAGCACGAGCTGATCAAGACTACCCTGCCGAAAGCCAAGGAACTGCGCCGCGTTGCCGAGCCGCTGATCACCCTGGCCAAGGTAGACAGCGTTGCTAACCGCCGTCTGGCTTTCGACCGTACTCGTTCGAAAGAAATGGTTGGCAAACTGTTCAACGACCTGGGCAAGCGCTACGCCACCCGTGAAGGCGGCTACCTGCGCATCCTGAAGTGCGGTTTCCGCGCTGGCGACAACGCTCCTATGGCGTACGTCGAGCTGGTCGATCGTCCTGTCGGCGGCGCTGTAGAAGCTGCTGAGTAAGACGAAAAAGCTGTTCAAGAAAACCGGGCCTAGTGCCCGGTTTTTTTGTGCCCGTCTATTACTCGTTCGCGAGACATTGCGAAAATCTATCGAGCACAAAAGATCTATAAATTAGATGTTGTAACCCCTCTAAATGATACTGACCACCGAAGCCGATTAGCCCGGTCATATCAGGTCTGACAGAGGAAGACACAGCATGAGCCAGAGCAAGATTCTCACCACCGCCAGCGGCGCCCCCGTAGCCGACAACCAGAATTCGCGTTCCGCCGGTCCCCGTGGGCCTTTGCTGCTGGACGACTTCCACCTGATCGAAAAGCTCGCGCACTTCAACCGCGAGAACATCCCTGAGCGCCGCGTGCACGCCAAGGGTTCGGGCGCCTACGGCACCTTCACCGTGACCCGCGACATCACTGACCTGACCTGCGCCAAGCTGTTCTCGGACGTGGGCAAGCAGACTCCGACCTTTCTGCGCTTTTCTACCGTGGGTGGCGAGCGTGGTTCGGCCGACACCGAGCGCGACCCACGCGGCTTCGCCCTCAAGTTCTACACCGAGGAAGGCAACTGGGACATCGTCGGCAACAACACGCCGGTGTTCTTCATCCGCGATCCGCTGAAGTTTCCCGACTTTATCCACACCCAGAAGCGCCTGCCGCAAAGCAACCTGAAAAGCGCCCAGGCCATGTGGGATTTCTGGTCGCACTCGCCGGAAGCGCTGCACCAGGTCACCATTCTGTTCTCCGACCGCGGCATCCCGGACGGCTACCGCTTCATGCACGGCTTCGGCAGCCACACCTACAGCCTGATCAACGCCAAAGGTGAGCGCCACTGGGTCAAGTGGCACTACAAGAGCGTACAGGGCATCAAGAACCTGGCCCCGGCCGACGCTGCGCGCATCGCCGGCACCGACCCGGACTACGCCCAGCGTGACCTGTTCGAAGCCATCGAGCGCGGTGAGTACCCGCAATGGCGCGTGTGCATTCAGGTCATGACCGAGGCCCAGGCCAACGCGCATCGGGAGAACCCCTTCGACGTGACCAAGACCTGGTCGCAGAAGGAGTTCCCGCTGATCGAGGTGGGCCTGCTGGAGCTCAACCGCAACCCGCAGAACTACTTCGCCGAAGTCGAGCAGGCGGCGTTCGGGCCGAGCAACATGGTGCCGGGTGTGGGGTTGTCGCCGGACCGCATGCTGCAAGGCCGCGTGTTTGCCTACGCCGATGCGCACCGCTACCGCGTAGGCACCAACCACCAGCAGTTGCCGGTGAACGCGCCACGCAGCCCGGTGAACTCGTACCAGCGTGATGGCTCTATGGCGTTTGGCAGCAACGGTGGCGCGGCGCCGAACTACGAGCCCAACAGCTACAGCAATGCGCCCAAACAGGCGCCACAATACGCCGAACCGTCGCTGGCCTTGAGCGGCGCAGCAGACCGCTACGATCACCGCACTGACGGCGACTACTTCAGCCAGGCCGGCGCGCTGTTCCGTTTGATGAACGAAGCGCAGCAAGCCTTGCTGATCGACAACATCGCTAACGCAATGAGTGGCGTTTCCGGCGACGTGATCGAGCGTCAGTTGCCGTACTTCTACCAGGCTGACCCGGCCTACGGCGAGGGTGTTGCCCGCGCGTTGGAAGCAAAACGCGGCTAAGTCGAAATGCTAAGGAGAACCGCCCTCATTTGGGCGGTTTTTCGCTGCCAATCATCTGGTTTTCTCTGCTTTTTTGCGATTTTTCAGCTTTCTCTCCGTGACGTTCGCTCGGCCTTGGTTCAAACTATCCACTTTCAAGCAAGGAGATGTAGGGCGATGCAAGGGCACCCGGACGTAATCGATTATCTGAACACGCTGCTGACCGGCGAGCTGGCTGCGCGTGATCAGTATTTCATCCACTCGCGGATGTACGAGGACTGGGGTTTCAGCAAGCTTTACGAGCGCATCAACCACGAGATGGAAGAAGAGGCAGGTCATGCCGACGCCTTGATGCGCCGCATCCTGATGCTCGAGGGCACGCCACGCATGCGCCCCGACGACCTGGACATCGGCACCGACGTACCGAGCATGTTCGAAGCTGACCTGCGCCTGGAGTACAAGGTGCGCGCTGCGCTGTGCAAGGGCATCGCCCTGTGCGAGCAGCACAAGGACTACGTCACCCGCGACATCCTGCGCCTGCAGCTGTCCGACACCGAGGAAGATCACACCTACTGGCTGGAGAAGCAGTTGGGCCTGATCAAGTCGATCGGCTTGCAGAACTACCTGCAGTCGCAGTTCTAAGCGACGCGGCATGAAAAAGCCCCGCCATCTCACGATGGCGGGGCTTTTTCGTTTTGTGGAGGGCTTTGACGCGGCCTGCGGCCGCTGCTACGGGGAGCTGGGCCGGCCATTCGGTTCCGCCCGCGAAAAGGGCACCGCGTTGAATCAATAATACGCGGTGGTCCTTTCGCGATGCAGCAGCGGCCGCAGGCCGCGTCAGCAGGTTTACGCGCGGTCACGCTCAAGCAATGGCTTGAGGTAGTGCCCAGTGTAGGACTGCTTCATCTCCGCCACCTGCTCCGGGGTGCCACAGCCGATGATCATGCCGCCCTTGGAGCCGCCTTCCGGCCCCAGGTCGACGATCCAGTCGGCGGTCTTGATCACGTCCAGGTTGTGCTCGATCACCACCACGGTGTTGCCGTGGTCGCGCAGGCGGTGCAGCACGTCCAGCAGCTGCTGGATGTCGGCGAAGTGCAGGCCGGTGGTGGGCTCGTCGAGGATGTACAGGGTCTTGCCGGTGTCGCGCTTGGACAGCTCGCGGGACAGCTTGACCCGTTGCGCCTCGCCGCCCGACAAGGTCGTCGCCGACTGGCCCAGCTTGATGTAGGAAAGCCCCACGTCCATCAGCGTCTGCAGTTTGCGCGCCAGGGCCGGCACGGCATCGAAGAACTCGCGGGCTTCCTCGATGGTCATTTCCAGCACCTCGTGGATGCTCTTGCCCTTGTACTTGATCTCCAGGGTCTCGCGGTTGTAGCGCTTGCTCTTGCACACGTCGCACGGCACGTAGATGTCGGGCAGGAAGTGCATCTCCACCTTGATCAGGCCGTCGCCCTGGCACGCCTCGCAGCGGCCGCCCTTGACGTTGAACGAGAAGCGCCCCGGGCCGTAGCCGCGCGAGCGCGATTCCGGCACGCCGGCGAACAGCTCGCGGATCGGCGTGAACAGTCCGGTGTAGGTCGCCGGGTTGGAGCGTGGCGTGCGGCCGATGGGGCTCTGGTCGATGTCCACCACCTTGTCCAGGTGCTGCAGGCCGTCGCAGCTGTCATGGGCCGCGGCTTCCAGGGTGGTGGCGCCGTTCAGGGCGGTGGCGCTGAGCGGGAACAGGGTGTTGTTGATCAGCGTCGACTTGCCCGAGCCGGACACACCGGTGACGCAGGTCAGCAAGCCGATGGGGATTTCCAGGTCGACGTTGCGCAGGTTGTTGCCGCGGGCGCCCTTGAGGGTCAGTTGCAGCTTCTTGTTGCGCGGCGTGCGCTCGGCCGGCACCGCGATCTTCACGCGGCCCGACAGGTATTTGCCGGTCAGCGAGTCGGGGTGGTCCATGACCTCCTGGGCGGTGCCCTCGGCGACGATGTTACCGCCGTGCACGCCGGCGCCCGGGCCGATGTCCACCACGTAGTCGGCCAGGCGAATGGCGTCTTCGTCGTGCTCGACCACGATCACCGTGTTGCCGATGTCGCGCAGGTGCTTGAGGGTGCCCAGCAGGCGGTCGTTGTCGCGTTGGTGCAGGCCGATGGACGGCTCGTCGAGGATGTACATCACCCCCACCAGGCCGGCGCCGATCTGGCTGGCCAGGCGGATGCGCTGGGCCTCGCCGCCGGACAGGGTGTCGGCGCTGCGGTCCAGGGTCAGATAGTCCAGCCCCACGTTGACCAGGAACTGCAGGCGCTCGCGGATCTCCTTGAGGATCTTGTCGGCGATCTCGCCACGGCGGCCGGTCAGGCTCAGGCCTTCGAAGTAGTCGGTGGCGTCGCCGATCGGCAGGCCGGTGACGGCCGGCAGGGTCTTCTCGCCCACCCACACGTGCCGCGCTTCACGGCGCAGGCGCGTGCCGCGGCAGTCCGGGCAGGGCTGGGTGCTGAGGAACTTGGCCAGCTCTTCGCGCACGGTGGCCGACTCGGTCTCGCGGTAGCGGCGTTCCAGGTTCGGCACGATGCCTTCGAACGGGTGCGAGCGCTTGACGATGTCGCCGCGGTCGTTGAGGTATTTGAAGTCGACGTTCTGGGTGCCGCTGCCGTGCAGCAGGATCTTCTGTTTGTCGGCGGGCAGGTCGTTGAACGGTTTTTCCAGGCTGAACTTGTAGTGCGAGGCCAGCGAGCCCAGCATCTGGAAGTAGTAGACGTTGCGCCGGTCCCAGCCGCGTATGGCGCCCTCGGCCAGAGTCAACTCGCCGTTCACCAGGCGCTTGGCGTCGAAGAACTGCTTCACGCCCAGGCCGTCGCAGGTCGGGCAGGCGCCGGCCGGGTTGTTGAAGGAGAACAGCTTGGGTTCAAGCTCGCTGATGGCGTGGCCGCAGATGGGGCAGGCGAAGCGCGCCGAGAAGATCATCTCCTCAAACGGCTCCTCGTCCATGGATGCCACCAGGGCGATGCCGTCGGCCAGCTTCAGCGCGGTCTCGAACGACTCGGCCAGGCGCTGTTGCAGGTCTTCGCGGACCTTGAAGCGGTCCACCACCACCTCGATGGTGTGCTTCTTCTGCTTGTCCAGCTTGGGCAGTTCATCCAGCTCGTGCAGGCGGCCGTTGATGCGCGCACGGACGAAGCCCTGGGCGCGCAGCTCCTCGAAGATAGCCAGGTGTTCGCCCTTGCGCTCGCGAATCACCGGCGCCAGCAGCATCAGCTTGCTGCCTTCGGGCTGGGCCAGTACCAGGTCGACCATCTGGCTGACGGTCTGGGCTTCCAGGGGGATGTCGTGGTCCGGGCAACGCGGCGTACCCACGCGTGCATACAGCAGGCGCAGGTAGTCGTAGATCTCGGTGATGGTGCCGACCGTGGAGCGCGGGTTGTGGGAGGTCGACTTCTGCTCGATGGAGATGGCCGGCGACAGGCCTTCGATGGTGTCGACGTCGGGCTTTTCCATCATCGACAGGAACTGCCGCGCGTAGGCCGACAGCGACTCCACGTAGCGGCGCTGGCCTTCGGCGTACAGCGTGTCGAACGCCAGCGATGACTTGCCGGAGCCGGACAGCCCGGTGATGACGATCAGCTTGTCCCGTGGCAGGGTCAGGTCGATGTTCTTCAGGTTGTGGGTTCGAGCCCCACGAATCAGGATCTTGTCCAAGAGTGGCCTCGCACGGCGGGCGTAAACACAGGAGTATAAAGCCAAATACTGGATGGATGCACACTATCGGATGACATCCCTGATGCCATACATGACAACTGCGCGGCAAAGCGTCGCCATATACCCCCTCTATCGTTGGGACTGGTAGAATCGCCGCCGGTTCACACGAGGTTTTTCCATGCACGATCTCCACAGCGAACGCATGAGCGGCAGCGAGACCCGCGCGGCTGGCGGCCTGGCCCTGGTGTTCGCATTCCGCATGCTGGGCATGTTCATGGTGTTGCCAGTACTGGCCACCTACGGCATGGACCTGGCCGGCGCCACCCCGGCCCTGATCGGCTTCGCCATCGGCGCCTACGGCCTGACCCAGGCATTCCTGCAAATTCCATTCGGCATTATTTCCGACCGCATCGGCCGTCGCCCGGTGATCTACATCGGCCTGGTGATCTTTGCCCTGGGCAGCCTGCTGGCGGCCCATGCCGACTCCATCTGGGGCGTCATCGCCGGCCGGGTGCTGCAAGGTGCCGGGGCGATTTCCGCGGCGGTCATGGCCCTGCTGTCGGACCTGACCCGCGAGCAGCACCGCACCAAGGCCATGGCCACCATCGGCATGAGCATCGGCGTGTCGTTCGCGGTGGCCATGGTGGTGGGCCCGCTGGTGACGCGCGCGTTCGGCTTGTCCGGGCTGTTCATCGTCACCGCGGTGATGGCCCTGGTGGGTATCGCCCTGATCGCCTTCGTGGTGCCCAGTGCCTCCAGCCACTTCACCCACCGTGAGTCGGGCGTGGCCCGGCAGGCGCTGCTGCCGACCCTCAAGCACCCGGACCTGCTGCGCCTGGACGTGGGGATCTTCGTGCTGCACGCCATCCTGATGGCGAGCTTCGTGGCCTTGCCGCTGGCCCTGGTGGAGCGCGCCGGGCTGCCGAAAGAGCAGCACTGGTGGGTTTACCTGACCGCCTTGCTGGTATCTTTTTTCGGGATGATTCCGTTCATCATCTACGGCGAAAAAAAGCGCAAGATGAAGCGCGTGCTGATTGGTGCGGTCGCCACCCTGATGCTCACCGAGCTGTTTTTCTGGGCCTTCGGCAACACGCTGACGGAACTGGTGGTTGGCACCGTGGTGTTCTTCACCGCCTTCAACCTGCTGGAAGCTTCGCTGCCGTCGCTGATCAGCAAGGTGTCGCCGGCCGGTGGCAAGGGCACGGCCATGGGCGTGTACTCCACCAGCCAGTTCCTGGGCGCGGCCCTGGGTGGCATCCTCGGTGGCTGGTTGTTCCAGCACGGCGGCTTGAATGTGGTATTCATCGGCTGCGCCGGGCTGTTGGCGATTTGGTTGGCCATAGCTGTTACTATGCGTGAACCACCGTACGTGACGAGCCTGCGCTTGCCCCTGTCGCCAGAGGCGATACGCGAAGCGGGCCTCACCGAGCGCCTCAAGGCAGTACCGGGTGTAACAGATGCAGTGGTGGTGGCAGAAGAAGCCGCCATCTATATCAAACTGGATACAGAAATTTTGGATCGTGCTTCCCTGGAGCGCCTGGTCAACCCAGGCCCAGAGACGTGCCAAGCCTAGGAGAATGTTATGGCCCGTGGGGTTAACAAAGTCATTTTGGTCGGTACTTGCGGTCAGGATCCTGAAGTCCGCTACCTGCCCAACGGCAACGCTGTCACCAACCTGAGCCTGGCTACCAGCGAGCAGTGGACCGACAAGCAGAGCGGCCAGAAGGTCGAGCGCACCGAATGGCACCGCGTGTCGATGTTCGGCAAGGTTGCCGAGATCGCCGGCGAATACCTGCGCAAGGGTTCGCAGGTTTACATAGAAGGCAAGCTGCAGACCCGCGAGTGGGAAAAAGACGGCATCAAGCGCTACACCACTGAAATCATCGTCGACATGCAGGGCACCATGCAGCTGCTGGGCGGCCGTCCACAACAGGGCGACCAGGGCCAGGGCGGCAACAACTACCAGCAGTCGGCCCCGCGCCAGCAGGCTCCACGTCCTCAGCAGGCCGCGCCACAACAGTCGCGCCCAGCGCCACAACAGGCTGCCCCGCAACCTGCTGCTGACTTCGACAGCTTCGACGACGACATCCCGTTCTGATTGCTGCCATCAAAAAAGCCCCCGCCTAGCGGGGGTTTTTTTTGACCCAAAAGCCCGTAGCAGCTGCCGCAGGCTGCGTCCCGCAACGCCGAGCTGAGCGTGCAAGCCGGCGGCGCCGATGACGCGGCCTGGCGGCGGATGGCCGCCCCGCCGCTGCTACAACGTCAATGCCCGTACAGGCCAACCACGTTGCGCCCCGCCAACGCATGCCCCGCCAGGCGCGCCATCAGCTCTTCGCGGGTCAGCCCTTCAGGCAGCGCGCCAGGCTTGAGGTCAGTGGCAATCACCGTCAGCACGTAATGATGCGGCTGATCCCCCGGGGCTGGGCAGAACCCTCGGAAATCGGCGGTCCCGGCAATGTTCTTGCCCACGGTGATGCCCGGCACGCTGACCAGCGCTTCACCCTCCTTGATCCCGCCACGCTGGGCTGGAATGTTATAGGTCACCCAGTGGCTGACGCCCAGGCCGTTATGCCCGTCCACGTCGAGAATCAGCACCGCCATCGATTGAGTGCCAGCGGGCAGCTCGCTCCATGACACCTGCGGGTTGTGGCGATTGCCCGAACCGCACTCGGCCGGGGTATCGGCGGCACTGACATTGACCTTGCCGCCTTCGACAAAGGCGTCGGTGCTGACCTTCATGGTGGTGGCGCTGGCCAGTTGGGTGCCGGCCAGCAGCAGGGCGGCGGTGCAGGTGGTAAGCAGGTGGCGCAGTTTCATCAGCAAATCCATTCATCCTTCGCAGCAGGCTTCAGACAGGCGAGCCGTTGCGTGCAACCATCATAAAGGCAGCTTCGGATCCCTTGATGAAACTAAGGCTAATGTCCAATACCCTGCAACGGTTGCCGATTGATCCCCGCAGCACAAATCCGCAAAATGCAATAACATAAGCCTCTTGACCGATCGCCGCGTGGCCCTGGCCCCCGGCAATCCCTGGCTCACAGACTTAACGGACCGGACCTGCTGACTCTATGCGAATGCGCCTTATGCTGTTGGGCGGCGGTAATGCCCTTGGGCAAGCGCTGATTCGTCTCGGGGCGGAGGAAGACATCGGCTTCCTTGCTCCGCGCCCACCTGAAAACGGTTGGGATGCGGCGAGCCTGACCCAGCTGCTCGATGACACCCGCCCCGATGCGCTGATCAACCTTGCCTACTATTTCGACTGGTTCCAGGCCGAGAGCGTCAGCGAAGCCCGGCTGGCCCAGCAGGAGCGCTCGGTAGAGCGCCTGGCGCAGTTGTGCCAGCACCACCAGATCATCCTTGTGCAGCCTTCCAGCTACCGGGTGTTCGACGGCTCGCGCGCCACGGCGTACAGCGAGAAGGACGAGCCCGTGCCCCTGGGGCTGCGCGGCCAGGCCCTGTGGCGCATCGAGCAGAGCGTGCGGGCTACCTGCCCGCAGTATGTGCTGCTGCGTTTCGGCTGGTTGCTGGATGACAGCGTCGACGGCGTGCTGGGGCGTTTCCTCGCCCGTGCCGAACAGCCCCAGGAAATTCACCTGGCCGATGACCGCCGTGGCAACCCGACGCCGGTGGACGACGCCGCGCGGGTGATTATCTCGGTGCTCAAGCAACTCGATTGCGCGGCGCCGCTGTGGGGCACGTATCACTACGCCGGCAACGAGGCCACCACGCCGCTGGCGCTGGGGCAGGCGATCATCAGCGAAGCGGCGAGCCTGCACCCGCTGGCCATCGAGGCGCCCACGGCCCAGGCGCACGCCGCCCGCCCTGACGCCGCCGATGAGCCGCAGCATGCGGTGCTGGCCTGCAAGAAAATCCTTCACACCTTCGGGATCAAGCCGCGCGCCTGGCGCTCGGGCCTCCCAAGCCTATTGGATAGATATTACCGACATGGTTGATGCACCTGTACTGATCACCGGGGGCGCCGGCTTCATCGGCTCGAACCTTGTTGACGCGCTGTTGGAGAAAGGCCATGCGGTGCGGATTCTCGACGACCTCTCCATGGGCAAGCGCAGCAACCTGCCACTGGACAACCCAAGGGTAGAGCTCATCGAAGGCGACGTCGCCGATGCCGCCCTGGTGGCCCGCGCCGCCCAGGGTTGCCAGGCGGTGGTGCACCTGGCCGCTGTGGCTTCGGTGCAGGCCTCGGTGGACGACCCGGTGCGCACGCACCAGGCCAACTTCATCGGCACCTTGAACGTCTGCGAGGCCATGCGCGTCGCGGGTATCAAGCGCGTGGTATTCGCCTCCAGCGCGGCCGTGTATGGCAACAACGGTGAAGGCGAGGCCATCGGCGAGGACACGCCCAAGGCGCCGTTGACCCCCTACGCCTCGGACAAGCTGGCCAGCGAGCACTACCTGGACTTCTACCGCCGCCAGCACGGCCTGGAGCCGGTGATCTTCCGCTTCTTCAACGTCTTCGGGCCGCGCCAGGATCCATCCTCGCCGTACTCCGGGGTCATCAGCATCTTCTGCGAGCGCGCCCAGCAAAACCTGCCCATCAACCTGTATGGCGATGGCGAGCAGACGCGCGACTTCATCTACGTGGGGGACCTGGTAGCGGTGCTGCTGCAGGCGCTGGAAGCGCCGAGCGTCGAGGAAGGGGCGATCAACGTGGGCCTGAACCAGGCCATGAGCCTCAACCAGTTGCTGGCTGAGTTGAAGACCGTGCTGGGCAGCTTGCCCGCGGTCAGCTACGGCGATGCACGCCCTGGCGATATCAAGCACTCCCGGGCGAACAACTCGCGCTTGCTGCAGCGCTTCACCCTGCCGGCAATCACCCCGATGGCCACCGGCCTGCGCAACCTGCTGGGCCTGTGAACCCGTAGCCGCTGCCGCAGGCTGCGCTGGCCCTGGCAGGCGCTGGAGGTCTCCAGCGAGGCAAAGGGCCAGCGCAGCCTGCGCAGCGGCTACGCGATCGTGGTATAGCCGTTCACATCAGAACTTGTAACCCACGCCCACCATGTAGACCCACGGGTCCACGTCCACGTTGACCTTGGTGCGGCCCACGCCCAGCGCTGTCGGGCCGTCGACGCTGGCCTGGGTGTCGATGTCCACGTACCACACCGCGGCGTTGAGCATGATGTGGTCGGTCAGCATGTAGTCCGCGCCCACCTGGGCTGCCCAGCCCCACGAATTCTTCAGGTTCAGGTTGCTGAAACCTTCGGCCTTGCGGTCGCTGGTCAGGTCTTCGCCGTAGAACCAGGTGTAGTTCAGGCCCACGCCCGCATAAGGCTGGAATTTGGAGCTGGGCTCCATGGGGTAGTACTGCAGCGACAGGGTAGGTGGCAGCTGCTTGATGTCAGCCAACTTGCCGTCCAGGCCGGCCACGCCGGTGGCGGCGCTCACGCCCTTGACCCCGACCTTGTGCTGGAACGGCGTGGCCGCCAGCAGTTCCACGCCCACGTGGTCGGTGAGCATGTAGGCGAAGGTCAGGCCCAGTTGGGTGTCGTTGCCCAGGGTCGCCTTGGTGCCGGAGACCTTGGCGCCGTCGAGCTTGAGGTTGCCGCTGTCCTCGTTGGGCGCGGTCTCGATCGCGCCCGCGCGGACGATGAAGTCCCCGGCCTGGTGAGCGTGGGCAAGCGGGGTGAACAGGGCGGCGCTGATCAGCGAGGCCCCTAGCAGTTTGGTGTTCATCGGGTCTCCATCGGACGAGGGGAAAAAGCCTTGGCCGATGGTAGGAAAGCTCTGGATCAAGGGTTTTGACCCAGCTCAATAAAACCGTAACTTTTACCTGGCGCGTTATTCCGGCAGCTCGTAGATGTAAATCTTGTCGGCTTCCATCTGGTAGCCGGCGTCGGCCAGTTCGCTGTCTGAGCGCTTCACGCGCATCGTGCCCTCTACCCAGAACGCCTGGTACAGGTCGTCGAGCTTGACCCCGACCTGGCTGGTCACGTGGACGATCTGGTTCGAAGGCGGCGGCGGCACGTGGATGCAGGCGCCGTAGTACGGCACCAGCAGGAAGTCGGTGGTGCGCCCGTCATCGCTGACCTCCAGCGGCACAATGAACCCCGGCATCTTCACGTTTTGGCCGTCCAGTGCCTTCACAACCGGGGCGTCGGGCTGTTGCTGCTTGACCGCTGGCGCCGACTCCATGTCCGAGCCCATCTTCGACAGGTCGTGCAGGGGCGTCATCTGTGGGGCGATTTTCGGCGCGTCGGGCGGAATCATCTCCGCCCAGGTCAGCTCGCGCGGCGCCGTGGCCGCCCACAGGCCGGGGGCGGCGATCATCAATACAAACAGCAAGGCAGCTTTCATCGGGCACGGCTCACAGGTGGATGGACAGGCCGTCGGCCAGTGACTGCCGGTAGGCACGCCAGGCCGGTACGGCGCCCATGACCAGGGCTGCGGCGAGGATAATGCCCAGCAGCGACCATTCATAGGCCGTGGGGGCCGACAACGGCAAGTACAGCCCATAATTGGCCTGCACGTAGCCCTGCGCCGCAGCGATGCCGGCATACAGCAGCGCCACCCCGGCGACGATGCCGCACAGCGCCAGGGAGAAGGCTTCCAGTATCAGCAGGCTGGCGATATGCCAGGGGCGCGCGCCCACCGAGCGCAGGATGGCCATCTCGCGCCGGCGCTCGTTGAGGCTGGTGAGGATGGCCGTGAGCATGCCGATCAGCCCGGTCAGCACCACGAACAGCGAGACCACGAACAAGGCTTTCTCCGCCGTGCCCATCAACCCCCACAGCTCTTGCAGGGCCACGCCGGGCAGGATTGCCAGCAGCGGTTCGCCAACAAAATCGTTGATCTCGCGTTGCAGGGCGAAGGTCGAGATCTTGTTGTTCAGGCCCAGCATCACGGCGGTGATGGCGGTAGGCGTGAGGTCCATGTTGCGCGCCTGGTCGGCGCTGATGCGCCCGGCGCCACGGGCCGGCACGCCGTTGTGCCAGTCGATGTGGATGGCCTCCATGCCACCCAGGCTGATGTGTAGCGTGCGGTCCACCGGCGTGCCCGTGCGCTTGAGGATGCCGACCACGGTGAACGGCTTGTCGTCGTGCTTGACCAGGCTGATGGCGGCGGTGCCGTGGGCCAGCACCAGGGTGTCACCGAGCTTGTAGTGCAGCGCGTCGGCTACCTCTGCGCCGAGCACCACCTCGAACGGGTCGCTGGCGAAGAAACGCCCGGCGGCCATTTCCAGTGGCTGGTGATGGCCGTACTGGTAATGCTCGAAGTACGACTGGTCGGTGCCCAGCACCCGGTAGCCACGGTGCGAGTCGCCCAGGGACATGGGGATGGCCCATTTCACCCGCGGGTCGTGGGCGTAGTGCTGGAAGCTGTCCCAGCGAATGTTGTTGGTGGCGTTGCCGATGCGGAACACCGAATACAGCAGCAGGTTCACCGAGCCCGAGCGGGCGCCGACGATCAGGTCGGTGCCGCTGATGGTGCTGGCAAAGCTGGTGCGGGCTTCGGTGCGCACGCGTTCCACGGCCAGCAGCAGGCACACCGACAGGGCAATGGCGAACGCGGTGAGGAAGGCGGTGAAGCGCCGGTTGGCCAGGCTGGCCACGGCTAGACGGAACAGGTACATCAGACTTCCCCAGGGGCGGCGGGGCGCACGGCCCGGTTGAGTTCGGCCAGCGACAGGCTGCGGTCGAACAGCGGTGCCAGGCTCTGGTCGTGGCTGACGAACAGCAGACTGGAGCCAGCCTCGCGGCATTCGGCGAACAGCAGGCGAATGAAGGCTTCACGGGCGTCGTAGTCCAGCGCCGAGGTGGGTTCGTCGGCGATCACCAGTTCCGGCTGGCCGATCAGCGCGCGGGCCGCAGCCACGCGTTGCTGCTGGCCGATGGACAAGGTGTCGGCGCGGCGCTGCAGCAGCGCCGGGTCGGTGAGGCCCAGGTGCGCCAGCAGGGTGGCCGCCGCCTGGTCGATGCTACCGTGACGCTGCCTGGCCCGCTCGGCGCGCTGGCGCGAGAAGTGGCAGGGCAGCTCGACGTTTTCGCGCACCGACAGGAACGGCAGCAGGTTGAACTGCTGGAAGATGTAGCCGGTGTGGTCGACGCGGAAGCGGTCGCGGCGGCCCTGGCTCATGTCACCCAGTTCATGGCCCAGCACCTGCACGCTGCCACTGACGGGCTTCTGCACGCCGCCCAGCAGGCCCAGCAGGGTGGTCTTGCCGCTGCCGCTGGGGCCTTTGAGGAACAGCGTCTCGCCGGCTTCCAGGCGAAACGCGGGTATGTCCAAAAGCACCGGCTGGCGCGGCCAGGCAAAGTGCAGGTCGCGCAGTTCGATAAGGGCTGTACTGGCCATCAGAAACCCAGGGTGCTGTTGTCCGGGGTGGCTTCCAGGCCTTTCTGGCCAGCCGGGCCGATCATCTGTACCACCACCTTGTGGGTGGCGGGGAAGGTCTTGAACACCTGCGACAGGTCCAGGCCCTTGAGCTTGTCCGGGGCGGTGCAGGTGAATTCGTAGCTGGCGTGGATCTCGCTGTGGTGGTGCTCGGCGCCAGCGGCGTGCTCGTCGTGATCGTGGTCGTCATCGTCGCCATCCTCGGCGGGCATCACGTCGCCGAACAGCGGGCTTTGCAGGTGCTGGCTGGCCACGCTGCAACCGGCGGCGGCCGGCAGGTTGAACAGCGCCAGGGGCTGTTCCAGCAGGGCGCGGGCCTTGGCCACGGCGGCCTTGTCGGTGTCAGTAGTGGCCAGGTGTTCGAAGCCGACGATGTTCATGGCCGGGCTTTGCAGTTCCAGCGCCAGGGTCTGGTCGTCAAGCGCCGCGTTGACGCGGGCCGTGCCGTGTTCATGCGTGCCCAGGCTGCCGTGTTTTACCGGGGTGTCGTCGGCGTGGGCAATAGCCAGTGGCAGCAGCGCGAAGGGCAGGGCGAGCAGAAGTCGGCGCATGAAAATGTCCTGAGGAAAGATGAATAATTGTAACGTTATAACAACTTTAAAGTGCCAGCACCATAAAGGCCCAGATGAAATTTTTCACCGCGCGTAGCCGCTGCCGCCAGGCTGCGCTGGCCCTCAGCCACACTCCATATCTCTGATGTTCACACCGGCCAGCGCAGCCTTCGGCAGCGGCTACGGTGTTCAGGGTTTGCGCAGGTATGGGAACATGGCCCTTCGCAGACGAGGACTCAACATGCTACGAATTCGTGGAAGCATCGGCGCCTGGCCGGTGGACCTGACCATCGAGATGGACGCCGCCGACTGGCAGCACCTGGGCGCGCAGTTGAACGTGCAGGCCCAGGCTCCGGCAGCCCCGGCAGCCCCGGCGGCCAAGCCGGCGGGGCAGGACGACGCCCTGTGGCAGGCCACGCTGCAACTGGTGCAACAGGCAGGGCAGGTCAGCGGCCCCGAACTGCTGGGGCAGCTGGAAGGCCTGGCGGGCAGCGTGGCAGCGGGCAAGCGCCTGTTGGTACGCCTGCGCCATTGCCGGGAAGTGCGGGTGGAAAGCGGCGCCGACACGCCGCTGTATTGCTGGGTCGAATGACTCAGTAGAGGGCGGCGAACAGCTTGCGGCGGTAGGTGGTGACCAGCGGGTGATCATTGCCCAGCAGCTCGAACACCTGCAGCAGGGTCTTGTGCGCCACGCCTTCGTTGAAGCTGCGGTTGCGCACGAACAGTTTCAGCAGGGCGTCCAGCGCTGCTTCGTACTGCTGGCGCGACAGCTGCTGGATCGCCAGCTGGAACACTGCCTCGTCGTCGCCCGGGTTCTGTGCGACGCGGGTCTTGAGGTCGGCGACGTCGGGCAGGTCGGCGGCCTGGCGCAGGAAGGTCAGCTGCGCCTTGGCGCCGGCCAGGGCGGCCTTGTGCTCGTCGCCCTTGACCGCGTCCAGCACGGCCTGGGCCTCACCCAGTTCGTTGCGTTCGGCCAGGCAGCGGGCGTACAGGATCAGTGCCAGGGCGTTGCTGTTATCTTCGCCCAGCAGCACCCGCAGGATCTCCTCGGCCTTGGCGAACTGACCTTCGTTGAACAGCGCCTGGGCCGCTTCCAGCGGGTCGGCGGCGGCAGCTTCGGGCATGTGCACATGCGGCTCCAGCATGGCGCGGATTTCAGCTTCCGGGCGTGCTTCGGCGAAACCATCCATCGGCTTGCCTTCCTTGAACAGCACCACGGTAGGCAGGCTGCGAATGCCGAAGTGGGCGACGATGTCCTGCTCCACGTCGCAATTGACCTTGGCCAGCAACAGCTCGCCCTGGTAGCTCTCGGCGATCTTTTCCAGCAGCGGCATCAGCACCTTGCAGGGGGCGCACCACTCGGCCCAGAAGTCCACCAGCACGGGCTGCTCGAACGACTTGTCGATCACGTCCTGTTGGAAGGTGGCAGTGGTGACATCGAAAATATACGGCGTGGACTGGCTCATCGTGCATCTCGAAAAAAGCGGTAATACCCGCACTATAAAGGCTGGCGCTGCTGGCCGGAAGCGCCTCAGCCGCGCTGCGCGTGATAGAGGCTGACGTGGCGAAACTCGTGGGGCTCGGCCAGGTCCGGCAAGGTGCAGGCGTGCAACTGGCCCAGCGGCTGGTAGACCGGGTGGCTGAAGTCGCGCACCCGCGAGTCGGCCACCAGCGCCTGGCGCCCGCGGCTGAGGAAATGGTCGAGCAGGGGCAGGTTGGCGCGGTCGTAGAGCACGTCGGCCACCAGGATCAGGTCAAAGCGGTCGGCCTCGGCGAAGAAGTCCGCCGAGTAGCCCAGCGCCACGCCGTTGAGCGCAGCGTTGGCGCGGCAGGCGTCCAGGGCCAGTGGGTCGAGGTCGCAGGCCACCACCTCGGCGGCACCGGCCTTGGCTGCGGCAATGGCGACCACGCCGGAACCGGCGCCGAAATCCAGCACGCGCTTGCCGGCTACCCAGTGCGGCTGCTCGGCCAGGAAGCGCGCCATGGCCAGGCCGCTCGCCCAGCAGAAGCTCCAATACGGCGGCTCGTGGAGGATGCGCCGGGTTTCCTCGGGGCTGAAGGCGCGGTCCATGTTGTCGCCGTCGATCAGCCACAGGCGGATATCGGTGTCGGGCAGCGCGGTGCTGACCAGTTGCGCATCGCCCAGCAGCTCGCTCAAGGCCTGTTGCAGGTGGATCATGGCGCTTGCAGCAGCTGCAGGTTGCCCAGGGCCTGGGTGGCAGGCTGCGCCACCGGTACCGCCGGCAGGTGCAGGATCAGCACCCCGGACTGGCTGGCGCGGCCGCGCAGCTCCACCCGCAGGTTGGTGGGGAAGGCCTCGGGGTTGAAGCGCAGCTGGAAGCCCAGGGGCTTGCCCGTGCCGTTCCACTTGCCGCTGGCCAGCAGTTGCTGCGGGCGGCCGCGCTCATCCACCGCCAGCAGGGCCAGCTCAACCTCGGCACCCGCGGGGGCGCCGAGCACGGTGCCGGTCAGCTCACGCTGGTAGGCGGGCAGTGGGCCCAGTGGCTGCTGGGCGCCGATGGCGGCTTTCGGGGCGGGCGCGACGGGCGCCACCGGCTTGGGCTTGTCGCTGCCGCAGGCCGCGAGCAACGCGACCAGGCTCAGCAAAATCAGGGGGCGTAGAGGCATCGGCAGATCCATCGCAATAAATAACCTCTGTATACCGTAAAGCCTTTGGCTTGTCTTGCCAGTGGGATGCGCTACCATGGCCCTCCCATTTTTTGTTGCCTGCCACCATGCACTGTCCCTTCTGCGGTGCCAACGACACCAAGGTCATCGACTCGCGACTGGTCGCCGAGGGCGAGCAAGTGCGCCGCCGTCGCGAATGCCTGGCCTGCGGTGAGCGTTTCACCACCTTCGAAACCGCCGAACTGGTTTTGCCGCGCCTGATCAAGCAGGACGGTAGCCGCCAGCCCTTCGACGAAGAAAAACTGCGCGCCGGCATGCAGCGGGCGCTGGAAAAGCGCCCGGTCAGCGTCGAGCGCCTGGAAGCGGCCCTGGCCCACATCAAGCACAAGCTGCGCGCCACCGGCGAGCGCGAGGTCAAGTCGCTGGTCGTCGGCGAGCTGGTGATGGCCGAGCTGCAGAAGCTCGATGAGGTTGCCTACATCCGCTTCGCCTCGGTGTACCGGCGCTTCCAGGACCTGGACGAGTTCCGCGAGGAAATCGACCGCCTGGCCCGCGAACCCGCCAAGGAGTGACCATGCCCAGCGAGCAAGCCGTCCTCGACGCCCATTACATGGCCCGCGCCATCGAACTGGCGCGCCGCGGCCTGTACACCACGCACCCCAACCCGCGGGTAGGCTGCGTGATCGTGCGTGATGGCCAGGTAGTGGGCGAGGGCTGGCACGTGCGCGCCGGCGAGCCCCACGCCGAGGTGCATGCCCTGCGCCAGGCTGGCGAGCTGGCGCGTGGCGCCACCGCCTACGTCACCCTTGAACCGTGCAGCCACCATGGCCGCACCCCGCCGTGCGCCGAGGCCCTGGTGAATGCCGGGCTGGCGCGGGTGGTGGCGGCCATGCAGGACCCCAACCCGGAAGTCGCCGGCCGTGGCCTGAAGCGCCTGGCTGATGTCGGCATCGAGGTGCTCAGCGGTGTGCTGGAGGCTGAATCCCGGGCCCTGAACCCTGGCTTCCTCAAGCGCATGGAGCACGGCGTGCCCTTCGTGCGGGTCAAGCTGGCCATGAGCCTGGACGGGCGCACGGCCATGGCCAGCGGCGAGAGCCAATGGATTACCGGCCCGGCGGCCCGCTCGGCGGTGCAGCGCCTGCGTGCGCGTTCGAGCATCGTACTGACCGGCGCCGACAGCGTGCTGTCCGATGGCGCGCGCATGACCGTGCGTGCCGAACAGTTGGGCCTGGACGCCGAGACCACGGCGCTGGCGCTCAGCCGCCCGCCGTTGCGCGTGCTGATCGACGGCCGCCTGCGGGTGCCGCTGGATGCACCGTTCTTCCAGGCCGGCCCGGCGCTGGTGGTCAGCTGTGCCGAAGGCGCGGACGCCAGCGTGTACCAGCAGCACGGCCATGAACTGTTGCTGGTGGGCGCCGTCGACGGCCACGTCGACCTGGCGCAGTTGCTGACGCTGCTGGCCGCCCGTGGCGCCAGCGAAATTCTCGTGGAAGCCGGCCCCACCCTGGCTGGCGCCTTCGCCCGCCAGGGGTTGGTGGACGAGTTCCAGTTGTTCGTCGCTGGCCAGTTCCTCGGCTCCAGCGCGCGGCCGTTGCTGGACTGGCCGTTGGCGCGCATGAGCGAGGCGCCCCGGCTGAAAATCATTGAAATGCGCGCAGTGGGGGATGACTGGCGAGTCATCGCAATACCTGCCCCGGCGGCAAGCGTATAATTTGCGCCTCGCGCCCAGCGCAGGCCCGGTTCCGTAGGAGGATCCATGTTCACCGGCATTATCGAATCCATCGGCAGCATCCGTTCGTTGACCCCCAAGGGCGGTGACGTGCGCGTTTACGTAGAAACCGGCAAGCTGGACCTTGCCGACGTCAAGCTGGGCGACAGCATCGCGGTCAACGGCGTGTGCCTGACCGCCGTGGAACTGCCGGGCGACGGCTTCTGGGCCGACGTCAGCCGCGAGACCCTGGACTGCACCGCCTTCCACGAACTCAAGGCTGGCAGCCGGGTGAACCTGGAAAAGGCCCTGACCCCAAGCTCGCGCCTGGGCGGCCACCTGGTCAGCGGCCACGTCGACGGTGTCGGCGAAATCGTTTCCCGCGAGGAAAACGCCCGTGCCATCCAGTTCCGCGTGCGCGCACCGAAGGAGCTGGCCAAGTACATCGCCCACAAGGGCTCGATCACCGTCGACGGCACCAGCCTGACCGTGAACGCCGTGGACGGCGCCGAGTTCGAGCTGACCATCGTCCCGCACACCCTGGCCGAAACCATCATGGCCGACTACCGTGCTGGCCGTAAGGTCAACCTGGAAGTGGACCTGCTGGCCCGTTACCTGGAGCGCCTGCTGCTGGGTGACAAGGCCGCCGAGCCGTCTGCCGGTGGCATCACCGAGAGCTTCCTGGCCGCCAACGGCTACCTCAAGTCCTGATATAGGGGGTGCCGCGTGGCGCTCAACACAATCGAAGAACTGGTGGAAGACATCCGCCAGGGCAAGATGGTCATCCTCATGGATGACGAAGACCGCGAGAATGAAGGCGACCTGATCATGGCCGCCGAATGCTGCCAGGCCGAGCACATCAACTTCATGGCCAAGCACGCCCGCGGCCTGATCTGCATGCCCATGACCCGTGAGCGCTGCGAGCTGCTGAAGCTGCCGCTGATGGCGCCACGCAACGGCTCGGGCTTCGGCACCAAGTTCACCGTGTCCATCGAGGCCGCCGAAGGCGTGACCACCGGCATCTCTGCCGCCGACCGCGCCCGCACCGTGCAGGCAGCTGCGGCCAAGGACGCCAAGGCAGAAGATATCGTCAGCCCTGGCCACATCTTCCCGCTGATGGCCCAGGCCGGTGGCACCCTGGCCCGTGCCGGGCATACGGAAGCTGCCTGCGACCTGGCGCGCATGGCCGGGTTCGAGCCCAGCGGCGTGATCTGCGAAGTGATGAACGACGACGGCACCATGTCCCGCCGTGCGGAACTGGAAACCTTTGCTGCCGAACACAACATCAAGATCGGCACCATCGCCGACCTGATCCACTACCGCATGATCCACGAACGTACCGTTCAGCGGATTGCCGAGCAGCCGCTGGACAGCGAACTGGGCCAGTTCAACCTGGTGACCTACCGCGACGCGGTGGAAGGCGACGTACACATGGCGCTGACCCTGGGCACCATCTGCGCCGAGGAACCGACCCTGGTACGGGTGCACAACATGGACCCGCTGCGTGACCTGCTGATGGTCAAGCAGCCCGGCCGCTGGAGCCTGCGGGCCGCCATGAGCGCGGTTTCCGAGGCGGGCAGCGGCGTGGTGCTGCTGCTCGGCAACCCGGTGGATGGCGACGTGCTGCTGGCACATATCCGCGAGACGGCGGAGAGCGCGCCGGTGAAAAAACCGACCACCTACAGCATCGTCGGTGCCGGTTCGCAGATCCTTCGCGACCTGGGCGTGCGCAAAATGCGCCTGATGAGTTCGCCAATGAAGTTCAATGCGATATCCGGATTCGACCTGGAAGTAGTAGAATACGTGCCCTCCGAATAAACACGGTTCCAGGGTCGCCAGATTGCCAGGCCAGCGCTATGGTTTTCAGTGACCCCGCACGTTCTTGTTCGTGGCCCATTACCCCCATGGGGCGCCGCTGGCGCCCCTGCTCTTTAAGACGAGACACACCCGAATGACCCTGAAGACCATCGAAGGTACCTTCATCGCCCCCAAAGGTCGCTATGCCCTGGTGGTTGGCCGATTCAACAGCTTCGTCGTCGAAAGCCTGGTCAGCGGCGCCGTCGACGCCCTGGTTCGCCACGGTATCAGCGAAAGCGACATCACCATCATCCGCGCCCCTGGCGCCTTCGAAATCCCGCTGGTAGCGCAGAAAGTCGCCCAGCAGGGCGAGTACGACGCGATCATCGCGCTGGGCGCGGTCATTCGTGGCGGCACTCCGCACTTCGAATACGTGGCCGGTGAATGCACCAAGGGCCTGTCCCAGGTTTCCATGGAATTCGGTGTGCCGGTCGCCTTTGGCGTGCTGACCGTCGACTCCATCGAACAGGCCATCGAGCGTTCCGGCACCAAGGCTGGCAACAAGGGCGCCGAAGCTGCCCTGTCCGCCCTGGAAATGGTCAGCCTGCTGTCGCAGTTGGAGGCCAAGTGATTTCCGACGAAAGCGATCGTTTCAACCCGCGCGATCCAAAACCTGCGGATGCTGGCAAACCTTCCAAGAGCATGAAGCGCCGCGAAGCCCGCAAGTTGGCCACCCAAGCCCTGTACCAATGGCACATGGCTAGCCACTCGCTGAACGAGATCGAAGCGCAGTTCCGGGTCGACAACGACTTCACTGACGTCGACGGTGCCTACTTCCGCGAGATCCTCCACGGCGTGCCGGCCAGCAAGACCGAGATCGATGCCGTGCTCAAGCCGTGCATGGACCTGGCCCTGGAAGAGCTGGACCCTGTGGAACTGGCCGTGCTGCGCCTGTCCACCTGGGAACTGCTCAAGCGCGTCGACGTGCCGTACCGCGTGGTGATCAACGAAGGTATCGAGCTGGCCAAGGTGTTCGGTTCCACCGACGGCCACAAGTTCGTCAACGGCGTGCTCGACAAGGTTGCGCCGAACGTGCGTGCCGCCGAAGTGAAGGCATTCAAGCGCTGATCCACGCGCTTGCATACCATGGGCGAGTTTGAGCTGATACGACACTACTTCGCCGCCGCGCCCTGTGCGCAGGCCGGCGACGGGGTGGCGCTCGGCATCGGTGATGACTGCGCCCTGCTGGCCCTGCCAGCCGGCCAGCAGTTGGCCGTGTCGACCGATACCCTGGTGGCCGGGGTGCATTTCCCTGACGCCGCCGACCCCTTCCTGCTCGGCCAGCGCGCGCTGGCGGTGGCGGCCAGTGACCTGGCGGCCATGGGCGCCGACCCCATTGGCTTTACCCTTGCCCTGACCTTGCCGTCGGTGGCCGAAGGCTGGCTGCAGGCGTTTGCCGAGGGCCTGAACCGCATGGCCACGCAATGCCGCCTGAGCCTGATCGGCGGCGACACCACCCGCGGGCCGCTGAGCCTGACCATGACCGTGTTCGGCGGCGTGCCGGCCGGCCAGGCGCTGCTACGCTCGGGCGCACGTGCTGGCGACCTGCTGTGCGTGGGCGGCGTGCTGGGGGATGCCGCTGGCGCCTTGCCGCTGGTGCTGGGGCAGGCGCAGGCCGACGCGGCCATTGCCGAGCCACTGCTGGCGCATTACTGGTCGCCACCACCGCAGTTCGGCCTGGGCCAGGCGTTGCGCGGCAAGGCTACGGCCGCCATGGATATTTCCGACGGCCTCCTGGCCGATTGCGGGCATATCGCGTCGGCGTCCGGCGTGGCCCTGGCGCTTGAACTGGACGCCTTGCCGCTGTCGAATGCACTGGTCGGCCTGCTGGGCCGGGACGCGGCGCACACCGCTGCCCTTACCGGTGGCGACGACTACGTGCTGGTGTTCAGCCTGCCTGCGGCGCACCTGCCCGGCCTTCGTGCCGAAGGCTGGCCGATCCACGTGCTGGGCCAGGTCCGCGAAGGCCAGGGCGTTAGCCTGCACGATGGCAAGGGCTGCGACATTACCCCGGCTGTTCGGGGTTATCAACATTTTCGGGAGACACCGTGACAGACCACCCCAACCAGGTACCGGCAGAGAACGTGCCGCCGTCCGTCTGGCGCAACCCCTGGCACTTCCTGGCATTCGGCTTCGGCTCCGGCACCCTGCCCAAGGCGCCGGGCACCTGGGGCTCGCTGGTCGCCATCCCATTCATCCCGTTGTGGCAGATGCTGCCCGACTGGGGTTACTGGCTGATGCTGGGCGTGACCATGCTGTTCGGCTTCTGGCTGTGCGGCAAGGTCGCCAACGACCTGGGCGTGCACGACCACGAAGGCATCGTCTGGGACGAAATGGTCGGCATGTGGATAACCCTGTGGCTGGTGCCTGATGGCTGGGAATGGATACTGGTCGGGTTCCTGATGTTCCGTTTCTTCGACATACTCAAGCCATGGCCTATCCGCTGGATCGACCGGCATGTGCATGGCGGCGTCGGCATCATGCTCGATGACGTGCTGGCCGGCGTGTTCGCCTGGCTGGCGATGCAGGTGGTGGTGTGGGGGTGGCACTTCGTTTAAGGCTGGGTAGGGCGCGACGACAGGAGGCGGCTCATGATCGCAAGGATGCTGATGGTGTTCGGCCTGCTGGCCCTCTGCACGGCGGCAGTCGCCGAGCCGCTGCCGGCGCACATCCAGGTGGCCAGCGAGGAGTGGAGCGACTACACCAACGCCGACGGCAGCGGCCTGGCCTGGGACATCCTGCGCAAGGTGTTCGAGCCGGCTGGCGTCAAGCTGGAAACCCGCAGCACGCCCTACATGCGCTCGGTCGGCCTGGTGCAACGCGGTGAAGCCGATGCCTGGGTCGGCTCCTATCACGACGAAATCGCCAACACCCTTTACCCCCGCTGGCATTACGACACCGATCACATCTATGCCCTGGGCCTGGCTGACAAGCCGGCGCCTACCCTGAACACGATCGGCCACTTCCGCCTGGCCTGGGTGCGTGGCTATGGCTTCGAGCGCTACCTGCCCGGCATCCACCAGTTCAATGAAGTGCAGCGCCGCATCGGCATCCTGCCGATGCTGCTCCACGACCGTGCCGACTATTACATCGACGCCCAGACCGAAATCCTCGGCGTGCTCAAGCAGGCCGACCAGCCGGCACGCTTCAAGCTCACCCACATCGCCGAACTGCCGCTGTTCCTCGGCTTTGCCGACACCCCCAACGGGCGGGCGCTGCTGGCGCTGTTCGACCGGCGCATGGACCAACTGGTGCCCAGCGGCGAACTGCGCCCGCTGTTCGACCGTTGGCAGCAGCCTTATCCCTTTACGCCATAAGCGATCAAACTTCCTGATCTTTATGCTGCGAAATTCAGCCTAAGCGTCGTCAGTAAGCTGCTGTTACAATGCAGACCTTGGTCAATATTCATGTCAGATATTTGATAGGAGCACCCGGTGCCCGTCGTTTTCGTCGCCGCTTCCAAGCTGCCAACGCCTTTTGCGCAATTCACCATGCACGGTTTCCTCGATGAGGCCACCGGCCGCGAGCACGTCGTGCTGAGCCTGGGCGATGTCGCCGATGGCGAACCCGTGCTGGGCCGCCTGCACTCCGAGTGCCTGACCGGCGATGCCCTGTTCAGCCAGCGTTGCGACTGCGGTTCGCAGCTTGAAGCCGCCTTGCAGGCCATCGCCCGTGAAGGCCGTGGTGTGCTGCTGTACCTGCGTCAGGAAGGCCGCGGCATTGGCCTGCTGAACAAGATCCGTGCCTATGAGCTGCAGGATGGCGGCGCCGACACCGTCGAAGCCAACGAGCGCCTGGGCTTTGCCGCCGACCAGCGCGACTACGCCATGTGCCAGCCGATGCTGGAGCACCTGGGCGTGAAATCGCTGCGCCTGATGACCAACAACCCGCGCAAGGTCAAGGCGCTGACCAACATGAACATCGTGGTCGCCGAGCGCGTGCCGCTGCACACCGGCCACAACCCGCACAACAAGCACTACCTGGCCACCAAGGCCGGCAAGCTGGGGCACATGATGGGCAATGAACACCAAAGCGAGGCCGATCGGGCGTGACCCGTTCGCAGGTGCGCCGCCGTTTGGCGGTAGCCTGGTGGCAGCAGCTGGCGCTGACCCTGCTGCCCTTGTTCGTCATGAGCTGGGCCTTTGGCCAGAGTGACGACCTCATGCCTGTGTTGGCGATGCCCATGTTCATCGCCGGCATCGCTTCGATGTTCCTCAGCCTGCCACGCTTCGGCGCCTACAAGCGCAGGCTGATCGCTACCCAGCAAGCCCTCGACACCGCCCAGGAACCCGCGGCCTGGATCGCCCTGGCCGCCACCCGGCGCATGGCGTTCCTGTTCGCCGGCCTACCCGCCTGGATCGCCGCCCTGGCGGTGCTGTTCGGGCTGGAAGCGCTGCCACTGTGCCTGCTGGCGCTGTCCAGCGTGCTGCTGCTCTGCCTCTACCGCATTCCGCGCCAGCTGGGCTGATGCGCCAACTGCTCGCCTGCCTGCTGCTGGTGCTATGTGCCCAGGCCGGCGCGGCGCAGCGGGTGGTCAGCCTGGCGCCATCCTTGACTGAAATTGCCGTGGAAGTCGGTGGCCAAGGCCGTCTGGTCGGCGTACTGGACGCCGGGCCGCGGCCCCCCGGGCTTGAACACCTGCAGTCAGTGGGGCATTACGGGCAGTTGGACATGGAGCAGCTGCTGGCGCTCAAGCCCGACTTGATCCTGCTGTGGCCAGGCAGCGTCGGCCCCGCCCAGCGCGAGCAGGTGCGGCGCCTGGGCATTCAGCTGATGACCGCCGAACCCCATTCCCTGGAAGACCTGGCCACCGAGCTTGCACAGATTGCCGTGCCCCTGGGCCAGGCCGAACGCGGCCGCCAGTTGGCCGATGCCTTCCGCCTGCGCGTGGCGGCGTTGCGCGAGCGCTACCGGCGCAGCGTGCCGTTGCGGGTGTTCTATCAGGTGTGGGATGCGCCGCTGTACACCGTGGGCGGCGGGCAGATCATCAGTGATGGCTTGAGTGTCTGTGGTGGGCGCAATGTGTTCGACGACCTGGCGTTGCCGGCACCCCAGGTAAGCCTGGAGGCGGTGCTGCAGCGGGACCCGCAGGTAATCGTGGTGCCCAATCAAGCCCAGGCCGATGCCTGGCGCAAGTGGCCGGTCAAGGGCAGGGTGGTGGTGGGGGATCCGGGAGTGGAGCGCCCCAGTGGGCAGATCGTGGAGGCGCTGGCACGCCTCTGCGAACGCATGAATCAATGACCGTGCCACGCCCATCGCGACCAAGGTCGGCTCCTACACGGTAGGAGCCGACCTTGGTCGCGATGGAGGCAATGCGGTCAGAGGCCGATCTGGGCCAGGCGCTTGACGATCGCCGCTTCGATGCCGGCCTCGTCCAGCCCGCATTCCGCCAGCATCTGCGCCGGCTTGGCGTGCTCCACGTACGCATCCGGCAAGCCCAGGTGCAGCATCGGCTTGAGCAGGTTTTCGGCGGCCAGGAATTCACCCACCGCAGCGCCCGCGCCGCCCATGATGCTGTTTTCCTCGAGGGTGACCAGCAGCTCGTGGCGCGCGGCGATGTCGCGCACCAGCGCTTCATCCAGCGGCTTCACGAAGCGCATGTCGACCACGGTGGCGTCCAGCTTCTCGGCCACCTTCAGGGCCTCGGCCAGTTGCACGCCGAACACCAGCAAGGCGGTCTTGCTGCCTTCGCGGCGAACCACGCCCTTGCCGATTTCCAGCGGTTCAAGGCCCGCCTCGATGGTCGCGTTCGGGCCGGTGCCACGTGGGTAGCGCACGGCCGCCGGGCCTTGGTACAGGTGGCCGGTGGTGAGCATCTTGCGCAGTTCGTTCTCGTCGCTCGGGGTCATGATCACCATCCCCGGGATGCAGCGCAGGTACGACAGGTCGAAGCTGCCGGCGTGGGTCGGGCCGTCTTCGCCCACCAGGCCGGCACGGTCGATGGCGAACAGCACGTCGAGGTTCTGCACCGCCACGTCATGGATCAGCTGGTCGTAGGCACGCTGCAGGAAGGTGGAGTAGATCGCCACCACCGGCTTGGCGCCTTCGCAGGCCATGCCCGCGGCCAGGGTCACCGCGTGTTGCTCGGCGATGGCCACGTCGAAATAGCGCTCGGGGTAACGCTCGCTGAAATCGACCAGGTCCGAGCCTTCCTTCATCGCCGGGGTGATGCCCACCAGGCGTTGGTCGGCCGCCGCCATGTCGCACAGCCACTGGCCGAACACCGCGGAGTACTTCGGCCCCGTGGGTTTTTTCGGCGCGACAGGCGCGTTCAGCGGTTCCAGCTTGGTGATGGCGTGGTAGCCGATCGGGTCGACCTCGGCCGGCGCGAAGCCCTTGCCCTTCTTGGTGACCACGTGCAGGAACTGCGGGCCCTTGAGGTCACGCATGTTGCGCAGCGTGGCGACCAGGGTGGGCAGGTCGTGGCCGTCGATGGGGCCGATGTAGTTCCAGCCCAGCTCCTCGAACAGGGTGCCGGGTACCAGCATGCCCTTGGCGTACTCTTCGGTACGACGGGCGATCTCCCAGGCGCCGGGCAGGCGCGACAGCACTTTCTTGCTGCCTTCGCGCATGCTCGCGTAGGTACGGCTGGAGAGAATCTTGGCCAGGTAGTTGGACAGGCCACCGACGTTGCGCGAGATCGACATGTCGTTGTCGTTGAGGATCACCAGCATGTCGGCGTTCACCTCGGGCGCATGGTTCAGCGCCTCGAAGGCCATGCCGGCGGTCAGCGCGCCATCGCCGATCACGGCAATGGCCTTGCGCCCGCTGTTCTGCAGGCGCGCGGCGATGGCCATGCCCAGGGCGGCACTGATCGAGGTGCTGGAGTGGCCGACGCCAAACGTGTCGTACTCGCTCTCGCTGCGCCGCGGGAAGGCAGCCAGGCCGTCTTTCTGGCGCAGGCTGGCCATGCGCTCGCGGCGCCCGGTCAGGATCTTGTGCGGGTAGGCCTGGTGGCCCACGTCCCACACCAGGCGGTCGTCCGGCGTGTCGAAGACGTAATGCAACGCAATCGTCAGTTCGATGACGCCCAGGCCGGCACCGAAGTGCCCGCCGGTCTGGCCAACGGTATAGAGCAACTCCTGGCGCAGTTCATCGGCCAGGGTTTCCAGCTCGGCTTCACCCAGTCGGCGCAGACCTGCCGGCGTGTCGGCACGGTCCAGCAGGGGCGTCAGCGGGCGTTCGCGGGGAATCTCTTGAAACGTCGTGGGCATCAGGCGAATCGTTATAAATATGAAGTGGCGGCAGTTTAACCTATGCAGCGCCGACTGCCCACGCGATGACGCGTCGGGGAGTCAGCGCCGCTGTTCAACTGCGACGTTCGACAATGTAGCGGGCCAGTTCGCGCAGCGGCTCGGCCGCCTCGTCGAATGGCTGCAAAGCCTCCAGGGCCTGGTCGCGCAACTGCAGCGCATAGGCCTTGGCCATGCCCAGGCCCAGCAGGGCCGGGTAGGTCGGTTTGTCGCGGGCGATGTCGGCGCCCTGGCGCTTGCCCAGGGTGGCGGTGTCGCTTTCCACGTCGAGGATATCGTCCTGGACCTGGAACGCCAGGCCGATCGCCTGTGCATAAGTCTTCAGCGCCTGGCGCTGCGCCGGGTTGGCGCGGCCACTGGCCAGGGCGCCCAGTTGCACGCTGGCTTCGATCAGCGCGCCGGTCTTGTGCCGGTGCATCAGCTCCAGCGCGCCCTGGTCGAGCTTCTTGCCTACCGAGCCGAGGTCGATGGCCTGGCCACCGACCATGCCGCCGGGGCCTGCGGCCTGGGCCAGGGCCATGGCCATCTGCAGGCGCACGGCTTCACCCTGTGGGCTCAGGCGCTCGTCCAGCAGGGCTTCGAAGGCCAGGCTCTGCAAGCCGTCGCCGGCCAGGATCGCGCAGGCTTCGTCGAAGGCCTTGTGGGTGGTGGGCTGGCCGCGGCGCAGGTCGTCGTCGTCCATGGCCGGCAGGTCGTCGTGCACCAGCGAGTAGGCGTGAATCAGCTCCACCGCGCAGGCCGCACCGTTGGCCTGTTCGGCCGGCGCGCCCAGCGCTTCGCAGGCGGCGTACACCAGCAGCGGGCGCACGCGCTTGCCACCGTTCATCACGCTGTAGCGCATGGCTTGGTAGAGGCGCGCCATCTCGGGCATGGGGGCATCGAACAGGCTGTTCAGGGCGCTATCGACGCGCGCCTGGCAGCTGGCCTGGTAAGTGCTGATCATTCGGGTTGTTCCGCATCAAAGGGCTCTTGCGTCAGCTCGCCGTCGCGCTCCAGCAGGATCTGCACCTTCTGCTCGGCCTGGGCCAGGGCGGCCTGGCAGTCGCGGGTCAGGCCGATGCCTTGCTCGAAGGCGGCCAGGGAATCTTCCAGCGACAATTCGCCGGTTTCCAGGCGTTCGACCAGCGTTTGCAGATCGGCCAGCGATTGCTCGAAATCCACGGAAGCTTTCTTACGGGCCATGGCGGCTCTCTCGACAGGAGTTGAAACCGCGCGACACTAGCAGAGCCGGGCGGCATGGGCAAATCAGCGGGTGCAAAACACTGTTGCGTTTCCCTTTACCCGGCTGTCGCAACGGGCTTGTGAACAGGCGGCTCTCGTTTTACTGTATATAAAACCAGTGCAGAGAAAAAGCCCCATGCAGCTGATCGAGAAACTCAGCATCCTCGCCGACGCCGCCAAGTATGACGCGTCCTGCGCCAGCAGTGCTGCGCCCAAGCGCAGCTCCGAAGGCAAGGCCGGGCTGGGCGCCACCGACGGCATGGGCATCTGCCACAGCTACACGCCCGATGGCCGTTGCGTGTCGCTGCTGAAAATCCTGCTGACCAACTTCTGCCTGTTCGACTGCCAATACTGCGTCAACCGCCGCTCCAGCGACGTGCCCCGCGCACGCTTCACGCCGGAGGAGGTGGTGACCCTGACCCTGGACTTCTACAAACGCAATTGCATCAGCGGGCTGTTCCTGAGCTCGGGCATCATCCGTTCGGCGGACTACACCATGGAACAGCTGATCCGCGTGGCCAAGCTGCTGCGCGAGGAGCACCAGTTCCGTGGCTACATCCACCTCAAGACCATTCCCGAGGCCGACCCGCTGCTGATCGAGGAGGCCGGGCGCTACGCCGACCGCCTCAGCGTCAATATCGAACTGCCTACCGACGCCAGCCTGCAGACCCTGGCGCCGGAGAAACAGGTGGTCTCCATTCGCCAGGCCATGAATACCATCCACGTGGGCCGCGAAGCCGTGGCCAACGAGCCCAAGGCGCCCAGCTTCGCGCCGGCAGGGCAGAGCACGCAGATGATCGTCGGCGCCGACGACACCGACGACAGCACCATCCTGCACAGTGCCGAAAGCCTGTACGGCAACTTCAAGCTCAAGCGCGTCTACTACTCCGCGTTCAGCCCCATCCCCAACAGCCCCAAGAGCGTGCCGCTGGCGGCGCCGCCACTGATGCGCGAGCACCGCCTGTACCAGGCCGACTTCCTCCTGCGCGGCTACGGCTTCAAGGCCGGGGAACTGTTCCAGGGGCCGGGCCACCTGGCGCTGGACATCGACCCCAAGCTGGCCTGGGCGCTGGAGCACCGCGATGTGTTCCCCCTCGACCTCAATCGCGCAGAGCCTGCGCTGATCGCGCGCATTCCCGGCATCGGCATTCGCACCACCCAGCGGCTGGTGGAGCTTCGCCGGCAACGGCGCATTCGCTATGAAGACTTGACGCGCCTGCGCTGCGTGCTGGCCAAGGCCAAGCCGTTCCTGATCACCAGTGACTACCACCCGCACCAGGCGGAAAGCAGCAGCCTGGCCCTGCGCGAACAACTGCGCGACCGGCCAGCGCCGCAGCAGATGGGGTTGTGGGGATGATCACCCTCGACTGCGACGACCTGTTCGCCACCTGGCGCCAGCAGGCGCGCTGGCTGCTGAGCCATCAGGTAGACCCCAGCGAGGTCAGCTGGGAGGTCGCGGACCTGTTTGCCTCTGATCGGGAGCTGCCGGCATCGCCCGGCCCATTCCAGGCGCGGGTGCCGCTGGCCCTGGCCGAACAGTTGGAAACCGCCGCGCGCTACCGTGGCAAGCAGCGCTGGAGCCTGTTGTACGAGGTGTTGTGGCGGGTCAGCCATGGCGACCGCACGGCCATGCTGCCGGGGGACAGGCTGGGCAGTGAGTTGCACCGGCGCATCAAGCAGGTCTCGCGCGAAGCGCATCACCTGCATGCCTTCGTGCGCTTCGTGGCGCTGCCCGCTGCAACCGAGAATGCCGGCCAACCCGAATACGTGGCGTGGCACGAGCCGGCCCATGACATCCTGGAAAGCGCCAGTGCGCACTTCATCGGCCGCATGGGGCGCCACCGCTGGTTGATCGCCACGCCGCGCGACGGCGTGTACTACGATGGAGAGGCTTTGCATTACCAGCGCCAGTGCCCGCCAGCCTGGCAACAGCTGGCGCAACAGGTGGAAGACCCCCACGGTGAGTTGTGGCTGACCTATTACAGCCACATCTTCAACCCGGCGCGGCTCAACACCCGCGCCATGCAGGGGCACCTGCCCAGCCGGTTCTGGAAGCACTTGCCGGAAGGGGTATTGATACCAGGGCTGATCAGCGAGGCGCGTACCGGCAAGCAGCGGGACGGGCAGGCCAGTGCCATCGGCAGCCGCCAGGGCAAGCGGATACTGCCAGGCCGGTGAGCACTGGTCGACATTTCCACGCTGTGGCCGATTGTTAAACCAGGGGCGAGCCGCTACTCTTCGCGCGCCCTGAAAACGGGCCATAAAAAGTGTCGCCGGACCTGACACCCACCACCACGCATTGCAGGAAGCACACATGCGATTTCTTATCGGGCTGAGCGCCGTGTTCTGGGCGTCCGCCACCCTGGCTGACACCTCGGCCACGCTTGATGGCCCCACGGGAGGCTGGCGTTACTTCGGCCTGCTCGACCGCACCGAGAACCCGCGCGTGGCGTATCCCACGCCGCCCATCGACCGTGGCATCCAGCGCAACCGCAGCATGATCGAGGGCCAGATCAAGGCCACCTCGGCGCAGCGCCAGCCTCACACGCTGGCGGTGAATGGCAACGCCCTGAGCCTGTACACCGACGACGATGGTCGCTTCGCCCGGCCCTACGCCTTCGGCGCCGGTTCCAACAGTGTCGAGGTGCGCAGCAGCGAAGGCAAGTCGCTCAAGCGCGTGCAATTCTACGAAGCCAACGACCAGCGCACGCCAGCGCGCATTCGTATCTTCCTGGCCTGGGACGACCCCAAGGCCGAGCTCGACCTGCACATCATCACCCCCGACGGCCAGCATGCCTTCTACGCCAACCCGGTGCTCAGCAACGGTGGTGGCCTGGACACCGACAGCGTCGACGGCCCGGGGCCGGAGATGTTCACCATGACCGCGCCGATGCACGGCACCTATCTGGTCTACGTCAACTACTGGGGCAACTACAGTAATGGTGGCTATAACTTTGAGGAGCACGCCAACCAGAACGAGGTCATCACCTCGGAGATCAACCTGGTGCTCAACGAAAACACCGTCAACGAAAAGCGCGAGAGCTTCATCGTGCCCTTGCGTGCCATCGGCGACCTGCTGCTGGTCAAGACCTTCACTTATTGAACCCTGCACCGCATGGATGAATCGGGCTTTGCGAACATGAGCGAAACGACAGCTGTACCAGCCGCCACCCCGGCACCCTCCACCGGCAAGCGCCGCAACCTGTTGCTTGCCGTCGGCCTGTGCCTGGTGGCCGCCGTCGCGGGCGGCCTGGGCTGGTACCTGCACAAGCCCAAGCTGCCGGCCATGGCGCTGGCCATGGACCAGTTCGGCCTCAGCCGCCCGGACGCGCTGCTGGAAACCCGCTCGCTCAGCCAGTTGCCCCGCGACCTGCTCAGCGTGCCGTTCCTGCGCGAAACACTGACCGAGGACTTCGTCTTCTATTACGAGACCCATGGCGACCGCCTGGGCTTGATCGGCAGCCTGCGGCGCATCATCTACGAGCATGACCTCAAGCTGCAGGACAACCTTATCGAGGCCCTGTTCGACCAGCCGGCCGACGTCGCCTTGTGGCGCGGCGCCGATGGCCGGCTCAAGGACTTCCTGTTGGTGATGGACCGTGGTGGCCTGGCCAAGGTGCTCGAACCGCTGGCCCACGTGGCCCTGGATGACCAGCAGTTGAGCAAGGCCGGCGAGCTCAAGGTGGGTGGCGAAACAGTGCCGCTCTATCGCCTGGCCTACAACGCCAGCAAGTCGCTGTTGTTCGCCTCCCGTGGCGACAAGCTGGTGGTGCTGTCCAATCCGGACAAGCTCTATGACCATGACGCCAATGGCGACGTCGCCCCGGGGGCGGTGTCCAGCCAGGCCCTGGCGGCGTTGCTCAGCGGCAACCAGCTGTTCCCCGAGGCCTTTGGCCTGCAACCCATGGAGGCCGGGCTCAAGCAGCGCATCGCGATCAACTCAAGCGTGCTTGCCATGGGCTACCAGCGCTTTATCCCCACGTTTGCCGGCGTTCGCCTGGAGATGGACGACAAGGGTTGGCACAGCTACCTGGCTTTGGACGAGACCGACAACGCCCCGGACCTCGACTTCAACCCTATCTGGCAAGCCATGCCCGTGGGTGCCAGTGCTTGCGTGGCGTTGCCCCTGGCCGCCGAAGCCCAGCAGCCGTTGCTGGTGAAACTGGGGGCTAACGAGCAGACCGCCAAGGCACTGACCGGGCACATGACCGGGGCGGCCGGCCTGTGCTGGTACCCCGACTCGCACCTGTACACACCGTTGCTGGTCGCCGGCCTCGACACGGCGGACGGCAGCAAGCTCGACGCCAACCTGGGCACCCTGTTCGGCGGCATGGTGGGCGCCTGGGAAAGCAAGGTGCCCGGTGGCCAGTTCCCGGTCAGCGAGCAGACGCCGCCCCAGGGGCACCAGTGGCAACGCCAGGTCAGTTCCAACTTCGGCCAGTACCGCAACCGTGATGCCGAAAAACCTGACAGCATCACCGGCAAGGGCTTCTTCAAGGTCAGCCTGGCACGGCATGGTTCGACGCTGCTGTTCTCCCTCGACGACCAGTTGGTGGACAAGGCCATGGGTGCCCTGGACAAGCACGTCGCGCCGCTGGCCGACATCGCCCCCAAGGATGCGCTGATGTCCGTCTACCTGGGCCCCGATTCCCTGGCGCAGCTGATGCAGCAGGAGACCTTCGACAGCCTGCCCCAGGACATGGAGCCGGTGTTCCGCAACGCCGCCCAGACCCACCTGGTGCCCAAGCTGCAGAAGCTCGCTGGCTACGGCAAATATGCCCTGACCCTGCCCAAGGGCAGCGAGCCCGACGGCCATTGGCAATGGCTGCCCCTGCAATGGCGCGCCCTGTGAAAACCATCGGCCTGGCCCTGCTGGCGCTGTTGTTCAGCACCCGGTTGCTGGCCGCGCCCACGCCTGGGCTGGATGCCCAGCAGAGCCAGGTGTTTCGCGCCTGGTTCGTGCGCATTGCCCAGGAACAACTGGTCCAGGGCCCCAGCCCGCGTTGGTACCAACAGGACTGTGCCGGCCTGGTGCGCTTCGCCGCCAACGAGGCGCTGAAGGTCCATGACGACAAGTGGCTGCGCGCCAACGGCCTGTCCAACCGCTACCTGCCGCCCGAGCTGGCGCTCACCGACGCCCAGCGCGCTTTGGCGCAGCAGTGGCAGCAGGGCGGCGGCAAGGTCGGGCCCTACGTCAACGCCATCAAGCTGATCCAGTTCAACAGCCACCTGGTAGGGCGCGACCTGAATCAGGCGCGTCCCGGCGACCTGATGTTCTTCGACCAGGGTGACGACCAGCACCTGATGATCTGGATGGGCCGCAACATCGCCTATCACACCGGCACCACCACCCCCACCGACAACGGCATGCGCTCGGCAAGCGTGCAGCAACTCATGACATGGAAGGACACCCGATGGATACCCGACGCAGCCAACCCGAATTTCATCGGTGTGTATCGGCTCAATTTCCTCCGATGAGGGCTGCCCTGGTGGTGCGCCTGTGCCTGTGGCTGTTGTGCCTGCTGGCGCCCGTTGGCCTGGTGCAGGCCGACGACTCGGTGCCGGCCAGCGACTACGCGCCGCTGGCCGGTGAAAGCTTCTTCCTGCTGGCCGACAGCAGCTTCGCCACCGACGAGCAGGCCATGGTCCGCCTCGAAGCCCCCGGCCGCGACTACCGCCGGTTTCGCATGGAGCCCTACGGCGGCGCCGACATCCGTGTGTACCGTATCGACCAGCCGCTGGAGTTTCTCAAGCGCCAGAAGAATCTGCACCGGGTTGCCAGCGAGGGCCAATTCAAAGGGGAGGGCCTGTCCAACACCCTGGCCTACCTGTGGGACAACTGGTACCGCAAGTCGCGGCGGGTGATGCAGCGTGCCTTCACCTACGAGTCGCGCAAGGAAGTCACCGACCAGGTGCCGGAACTGAAGATGGGCAACGTGATTGCTGCGCCCACCCAATACGATGCCCAACCGCAGTACGCGCCAATTCCCGGCCTGCCGCTGGTCACCCAGTTCCGCTATCCGCTGTGGCAGGCCAAGCCGATCCAGCCGCCCAAGGGTGTCGACCTGGCTGGCTCGTCCAGCGAGTTCATCAGCGTCGCCCCGGGCAACGTCTATATTCCGCTGGGCAAGCTGAAGCCGGGGCTGTACCTGGTGGAGGCGCTGATCGGTAAATACCGCGCCACCACCGTGGTGTTCGTCTCCAACACCGTGGCGGTCAGCAAGATTGCCGGTGATGAGCTGCTGGTGTGGGCCGCGCGCAAGCACGAAGGCAGCTCGGTGCCCAAGGTCAAGGTGCTGTGGACTGACGGCTTGGGCGTAATGAGCAGTGGCGAGACCGATGCCGATGGCCTGCTGCGGCTCAAGCACGCCAGCCCCGAGCGTTCCTACGTGATCGGCGAGGATGCCGAGGGCGGGGTGTTCGTCTCCGAGAACTTCTATTACGACAGCGAGATCTACGACACCAAGCTGTATGCCTTCACCGACCGGCCGCTGTACCGGCCGGGTGATTGGGTGTCGATGAAAATCGTTGGCCGCGAATTCAAGAACGCTCGCGATTCGGTATCGCCGGCCGCCGGGGCGGTGCACGTCAGCGTGATCGACGCCGCTGGCACCACCCTGCAAGGCATGGACTTGAACCTGGATGGCAAGGCCGGCACCCAGGGCCGTTTCCAACTGCCGGACAATGCCGTCGCCGGCGGCTACGAGCTGCGGTTCACCTACCGCGACCAGACTTACAGCAGCGCCTTCCGGGTCGCCGAGTACATCAAGCCGCACTTCGAGATTTCCCTCGACCTGGCCAAGCAGGACTTCCGCACCAACGAACCCGTGAAAGGCAAGCTGCTGTTGATGTACCCCGACGGCAAGCCGGTGGCCAACGCACGCCTGACCCTCAGCCTGCGGGCCCAGCAGTTGTCCATGGTGGAAAACGAACTGCAGTACCTGGGCCAGTTCCCGGTGGAGCTGACCAGCACCGAACTGACCACCGACGCCAAGGGCTACGCCAGCATTGAGTTACCTGCGGCCGAGAAGCCCAGCCGCTACATGCTCACCGTGTTCGCCAGCGACGGTGCCGCCTACCGGGTCAAGACCACCAAGGAAATCCTCATCGAGCGTGGCGCGGCCCAGTACCAGCTTGCCGCGCCCGAGCGGTTCAGCGCGGTGGGCGACAAAGTTGCCTTCAGCTACCACAGCGAACAGCCTACGCCCATCAAACCTTCGGCCTATACCTGGGTGCGTCTGGAAGACCAGACTACCGGCGGCAGCAAGCTGGCGGCGGGTGACAATGGCTTCAGCCTGGCCTTCGATCGCCCGGGCACCTACAACCTCAGCCTGGTCGACGAGCACCAGCGCATCCTCGGCGCCACTGGCCATTCGGTGACCGGCGACGGCGTCAAGGCCGTGCCGGGCACTGTGGAGATCGTTCTCGACAAGGCCGAGTACAAGGCAGGCGACGAAGCGCTGGCGCTGGTCACCTTCCCCGAGCCGGTCAGCGATGCCCTGCTGTCGCTGGAGCGCGACAAGGTCGAGGCCACGGCGCTGCTCACCAAGGGCGGCGACTGGCTGAAGGTCGACACCATCAGCCCCACCCAGTACCGCGTGCACATCCCGGTGAAGGACACCTTCGCCCCCAACCTGACGTTCTCGGTGCTCTACACCAAGGGCGGCGAATACAGCTTCCAGAACGCCGGCATCAAGGTAGTCGCGCCGCAGATCGACATCGCCATTGCCACCGACAAGGAACAGTACCAGCCGGGCGACACCGTGACGGTCGACCTGGGCACCCAGTACGTTGGCAAGCCGATTCCCGCGCACCTGACGGTCAGCGTCGTGGATGAAATGGTCTATGCGCTGCAACCGGAGATCGCCCCCGGCATCGACCAGTTCTTCTACCACCCACGGCGCAACAATGTACGCACCAGTGCCAGCCTGTCCTTTATAAGCTACGACGTCGCCTTGCCCGGCAGCCCGGCAGCGCCCGGCAAGGCCAACCGCAGCGAGCGCGGCGTGAAGGTGCTGGAACGGCCCCGTCGCGAAGACGTCGACACGGCTGCCTGGCAGCCGGAACTGGTCACCGACGCCAACGGCCACGCGCGCTTCACCTTCCGCATGCCTGACTCGCTGACCCGCTGGCGCATCACCGCGCGGGCGATTGCCGACGATGGCCAGGTGGGCCAGCGGCAGCAGTTCGTGCGCTCGGAAAAACCGCTGTACCTGAAATGGAGCGGGCCAACCCGTTTCCGCGCCGGCGACCATCCCGACCTGGGCCTGTTTGCCTTCAGCGCAGCCGAGCAGCCGGTGAAGGCTGACTTGCTGGTGCACGCCTTCGGCCAGGAGCAGCGCCTGCCGCTCACGCTCAACAAAGGCATCAACTACATCCCGCTACCCGCCTTGGGCAACACCGGCCAAGCCGGCAGCGCCGATTTGAGCGCTGAACTGCAGCAGGAGGGCAAGACCCAGGATGCCCTGGCAGTGCGCATCGATACCGTCGCCGACGGTTGGCAGACCGTGCACACCCAGGCACTGGACGTCAGCGCCGGGGATATCCCGCTGACCCTGCCACTGGATGCCAGCAACCTGCGCCTGCGCCTGGATGACAGCCCGCAGGCGCTGTTCCGCGCCAGCCTCGACGACCTGCTCGAATACCCGTGGGGTGGGGTGGAGCAAACGGCCAGCCAGCTGTTGCCGTTGAGCATCGCCTATCCATCGTTGACTGCTGACACCAGCGTGCGTGACCGCTTGCGCCTGATCCTGCAGAACAGCCGCCTGCGCCTGATCCAGATGGCCGGCCCGGAAGCGGCGTTCACCTGGTGGGGCGAGGACCTGGCACCGGACGCCTTCCTCACGGCATACGCCTACTATGCCGACTGGCACGCCAGCAAGGCGTTGGGCCTGAGCCTGCCGCCAGACCACTGGCAGCGAGTGATGGACGTGTATGGCAAGCAGGCCGCGACCACGCCGTTGCTGCAACGGGCGCTGATCCTGTCGTTCGCCCGGGAAATGCAGTTGCCGGTCAACACCTTGGTCAGCGGCCTGATGGACGAGCTGGCCAAGGCCGGCCCGGGGGCCAATGCCAGCCTGCTCGATGACGGTGAGGACAGCGTCGTCATGGGCGCGCCCGACTCGGCCCTGGGCCTGGCCAGCGCGCGCGTGCTGACCGCCGCCCTGGCGCAGCAGAACAAGGTCAGCCAACCTGAAGCCTTCACTCGCCAACTGGAGGATGCCCGCCAGCGCGTGGCCACCAGCGGCCAGCCGTTCGCCGTGGCACTCGACCTGTCGCTGAAACCGATCAATGCCGACCAGGCGCGTGACTTGCTGCAGCGTCTGCTGCCGCAGCAGTCCACCCTGGAGCGCGCGCTGGCGCTGACCTGGCTGCAGAATGCCCTGGCCCAGGCGCCCAAGGGCAGCTCGCTGGCACCCGGTGCGGACTGGCACGCAGGGCAGGGCACCACCGGTAGCGCATTCTGGCAGTGGCAGGGCAAGGCGGTGCCGACCGCGCTCAGCTTGAGCGGCACCAGTGAGCGGCCCGTGCGTGCGCTGTTGACCTACAACAGCAAGCAGGCCACGCCTGACGACCTGCCCGTGGTGGTCAAGCGTCGCCTGCTGCGGCTGGTGCCAGGCGACGAAGCGTTCACTTTCAAGCTGGAAACCGTTGGCGACAAACCGTTGGCCAGCGACAGCCTGTACCTGGACGAGATCACCATCAGCACCAAGGGCCAGCCGCTGCGCTACGGCATGCTCGAAGTGCCGCTGCCGCCGGGTGCCGACGTCGAGCGCACCACCTGGGGTATCAAGCTGACGGGGCAGGGCGCTGCCGATGCCGCGCCACTGGAAAAAGCACGCTTCGAGCCGGGGCAACTGGCCTACGGTATTGCCGTGGATAGCCTCAGCGGTGAGCTGCGTTTCCGCCACCTGGTGCGCTTCTCGCAGAAGGGTCAGTTCAACCTGCCGCCGGTGCGCTACACCCAGTTATACGCACCCCAGCACAAGGCTGAAGAGAAGAAAGCGGCGCTTGGGCAGGTCACGGTCAAGTGATGCGCTTCTATATAGGGATGCTGCTGTGCCTGTGCTCGCTGATGTCGCAGGCAGGAGAGGCACCGTTGCGCCTGGCCTGGTTGAATGGGCAGGGCTATGAACTGGTGCAGTTCAACCGTACCCAGCTCGTCAGCCGCGAGCCGTTGGCCGGCGACCTGCAGACCCCGCTGGGCAGCCTGTGGAAACTGTTTGTCTACGCCTGGCTGGTGGACACCGACCGGCACGAGGCGGCCTACGACTGCCAAGGCCAGGATCGCGACGAGGTCTATTGCTGCACGCCAGGCGGGAGCATCGCGCGGGACCAGGCGTTGGTGCACTCCTGTGGGCTGTACTTCGCCCCCGCGCGCTTGCACATAGACCCGTCCCAATGGCGCAGCTACTGGCAGGCGCGCAACGCACCCGCCTGGCTGGCCGACATTGCCCAGCTGCAACCGCAGACCCGGGTGCCGGTCGCCCAGTTGCTCGACAGCCTGCGCACGTTGCCGGCCCAGCAGCAGGCCAGGCAGTTGTTGCTGGATGTGGTGCTCGATGCTGGCGATGGCCAGGCAGTGGGCAGCCTCGGTGGGCGCTTGCGGGTCAAGACCTGGAGCTGGCTGGCCGATGGCGACGCCAAGGCGCGGCAGGGTGGCTTTGCCGGGTGGTTGCAGGATGGCACGCCCGTGTGGGGCGGGGGGCCGGGCACCAGCCAGATGGTCCTTCGCCATTACGCCGATGTGCTCGGTGGCTTCCTGCCCGCGCCTTGGCCCCTGGATGCTGGGCGTTGCGTGGAGGTTGAGCTGTTTGCCCGTTACCCCCTCAAAAGCGTGCTTGCCGCTAGCGGCAGTCCAGCCCCTGACGGAGTGCTGCAGGGGCATTACCGAGCCGTCTTCAGCAACGGCAATGACCTGGACATCGACAGCAGCGGCGACCTCTACCTGCAACATGGCAATGGCGAACCACGGCTGGTCGCCCGGCTGGATCGCGAAGAGTACGTAGCCCGGGTGCTACAGCGCGAAGCGAAGAGCCAGCCAGCGGAAGCCGCAAAAGCGTTGGCGGTGGCGATTCGTACCTACCTCTTGCAGAACGCCGGGCGCACTGGCGACTGCCTGAGCATCGAGGACAGCAGCAGTCGCCAGCGGGTAGCGCCGCGCGCGGCCAGTGAAGATGCTCGTCGTATGGTCGCCTGGACCAGCGACCTGGTGCTGGCCGGCAGCCCGGTCACCTATCACTCCGACACGCCGGGGCCGGACAAGCTGTCCTGGGCCCAGGCGGTGCAGCAGGCTGATAGCGGCCTGCGCTACGACACTATCCTGCAACGTGCTTACCCCCGTGCGAGCCTCAGTCGTTGGGACAATCCCGTGGCATCCTGCGAAACGCTGCCCGCAGCCAAAACCTGGCTGATGAACCAGCGCCGTCAGTGGCGGCCTACGCTGGATAGCGAAGTGGGCTACAACGAAATCAGCACTTTCGCCGTATGCCGCCTGGGGTACGGACGCCCGTACGTGGACCGTGAGCGCCAGCGCATCTATGTGCGCGGCGTGCTCACCCTGCAGGATCGGCTCGACCTGACTCATGAATACCTGCACCTGGCGTTCGAAGCCCACCCCAACGGCCAGGACGAACACTACATTGAAGGGCTTGCCCGCCACTTGCTCCTGGACTAGGCCATGACACCGCGTATCTCAACTATCGCCCTGTTCCTTGGCGCCGTGCTG
>NZ_CM146901.1:5065000-5967500 GCF_055755055.1 Pseudomonas sp. Tav-5-1A | reverse complement strand
AGGCCGAGAGCTGATGACGAGTTGCCTTTAGGCGACGAAGTGGTTGATGCCATGCTTCCAAGAAAAGCTTCTAAGCTTCAGATAACCGGGAACCGTACCCCAAACCGACACAGGTGGTTGGGTAGAGAATACCAAGGCGCTTGAGAGAACTCGGGTGAAGGAACTAGGCAAAATGGCACCGTAACTTCGGGAGAAGGTGCGCCGGTGAGGGTGAAGGACTTGCTCCGTAAGCCCATGCCGGTCGAAGATACCAGGCCGCTGCGACTGTTTATTAAAAACACAGCACTCTGCAAACACGAAAGTGGACGTATAGGGTGTGACGCCTGCCCGGTGCCGGAAGGTTAATTGATGGGGTTAGCTAACGCGAAGCTCTTGATCGAAGCCCCGGTAAACGGCGGCCGTAACTATAACGGTCCTAAGGTAGCGAAATTCCTTGTCGGGTAAGTTCCGACCTGCACGAATGGCGTAACGATGGCGGCGCTGTCTCCACCCGAGACTCAGTGAAATTGAAATCGCTGTGAAGATGCAGTGTATCCGCGGCTAGACGGAAAGACCCCGTGAACCTTTACTATAGCTTTGCACTGGACTTTGAATTTGCTTGTGTAGGATAGGTGGGAGGCTTTGAAGCGTGGACGCCAGTTCGCGTGGAGCCATCCTTGAAATACCACCCTGGCAACTTTGAGGTTCTAACTCAGGTCCGTTATCCGGATCGAGGACAGTGTATGGTGGGTAGTTTGACTGGGGCGGTCTCCTCCTAAAGAGTAACGGAGGAGTACGAAGGTGCGCTCAGACCGGTCGGAAATCGGTCGTAGAGTATAAAGGCAAAAGCGCGCTTGACTGCGAGACAGACACGTCGAGCAGGTACGAAAGTAGGTCTTAGTGATCCGGTGGTTCTGTATGGAAGGGCCATCGCTCAACGGATAAAAGGTACTCCGGGGATAACAGGCTGATACCGCCCAAGAGTTCATATCGACGGCGGTGTTTGGCACCTCGATGTCGGCTCATCACATCCTGGGGCTGAAGCCGGTCCCAAGGGTATGGCTGTTCGCCATTTAAAGTGGTACGCGAGCTGGGTTTAGAACGTCGTGAGACAGTTCGGTCCCTATCTGCCGTGGACGTTTGAGATTTGAGAGGGGCTGCTCCTAGTACGAGAGGACCGGAGTGGACGAACCTCTGGTGTTCCGGTTGTCACGCCAGTGGCATTGCCGGGTAGCTATGTTCGGAAAAGATAACCGCTGAAAGCATCTAAGCGGGAAACTTGCCTCAAGATGAGATCTCACTGGAACCTTGAGTTCCCTAAAGGGCCGTCGAAGACTACGACGTTGATAGGTTGGGTGTGTAAGCGCTGTGAGGCGTTGAGCTAACCAATACTAATTGCCCGTGAGGCTTGACCATATAACACCCAAGCAATTTGCGTCGAAACGACCAGATTGCGGTGTTGTGAAGATGATACGAACCGAAAGTTTGCATTTCACAAATACCATCACATACCCGATTCGCTGGAGTGCCTCCCAAAGGGCATCCTGGCTACAGAATTTCTTGACGACCATAGAGCATTGGAACCACCTGATCCCATCCCGAACTCAGCAGTGAAACGATGCATCGCCGATGGTAGTGTGGGGTTTCCCCATGTGAGAGTAGGTCATCGTCAAGATTAAATTCCGAAACCCCCATCTGCGAAGGCAGGTGGGGGTTTTGTCTTTTTGGCCCCAAAAATCTCCGTAGCAGCGGCCGCAGGCCGCGTCCGAAGCCCCCGCGCACCCACCGGGCACTTTGGAAACCTGGGACGCCGCCTTCGGCAGCTGCTACGGGGGATGGGTTTTTTGCGGGCATTAAAAAGCCGGCTTGTGGCCGGCTTCTCGTCGACAGTCCTGGTTTGTTTTTGGCAAACCGCAACCGCCTTCTAAAAATGTAAGGACCAGTAACCTTGCGTTACAGGTCAGCCAGGGCGGTGATACCGTCGCCTGGCTTGGGCAGGCTGCATGTTGTCCAGCAACAGCGCCTACCAAAAGGTGCGCCAAGAATAGCGACATTCACGCCAAAAGCCCAGCACAAATGTCATTCCTTCTCATCCCGGCGCCCATCCGGCCGCTCTGATTGTAGGCTGGCCCACCAGAACACCCAGCCCAGGATTTCGATGGGCTCCTCGGCGCTCACTAGCTCATCGCCGAACTCCCCCAGGTTGTCTGCCCGCAGCCGCAACGCATCGCAGGTCATGGGGTAAATCGTGCGCACGCACAGTTCGCCATCGCGTAGGAAGGCGTAGGGCTGGCCCGAAACCGGGGTGGTGAGGCTACGATCGACGGCCAGGGCGGCGCCCAGTGGCAGCCGCGGGGCCATGCCGCCATCGGGCATGATCAACGCCACGCAGTGGGCCGGGTTTATCAGCAGCCGGGAGAACGCCGCCCTGGGCAGGCGCAGGTGCCGGTGCTCCACGGCGATGAGCTGACGGTTCAGTGGGCGGTAGAACGCCAGCAAGACGTCATCTGCGCTGGAGGCGGCCAGCACGGTAGGGTTGCCCGTAGGATCGAGGTCGTCCTGATCGTAGAATTCGTCCTGGGGATCATAGGGCGGCCTGGGGGGAGGGAAGCGGTACTTGGGCCCCAGGCCGGTACGCAGCCAGCGGGTATGCACGCACAGCAACTCGGCAATGTCGTCCAGCCGTGCCACGGGCACGCCCCTGCGTATCCAGTTGTTCACGTGCTGGGGTAGTACATTGCGGTGCAGGGCCAGGTCGGAAGGGCTGAGGTGGCAGTCTTTCAGCAGGGTTCTCAGGCGGTCGCCGGATGTGAGCATGGCGGTGCTCCGGTTGTGGGTGGTCCTGCATGCTTGCCGAGCATTAGTCTCAAGAGCTGTAGGACTTTTCCGAGGGCATAAAAAAACCCTGCGCAAGGCAGGGTTTTTTGTCACCGGGCGGCTCAGCCTTTGAAGGCAGCAACCGACTTGGTGATTTCAGCGCGGGCAGCGTCAGCGTTGCCCCAGCCTTCGATCTTGACCCACTTGCCTTTCTCGAGATCCTTGTAGTTCTCGAAGAAGTGCTTGATCTGTTCCAGCAGCAGGGCTGGCAGGTCGGTGTATTCCTTCACGTCAACGTACAGCTGCGACAGCTTGTCGTGCGGTACGGCGATGACCTTGGCGTCGCCGCCGCCGTCGTCGGTCATGTGCAGGATGCCGACCGGACGGGCGCGGATTACCGAGCCTGGCGCCACTGGGTACGGGGTAACTACCAGCACGTCCAGGGGGTCGCCGTCGTCGGCCAGGGTGTTGGGGATGAAGCCGTAGTTGGCCGGGTAGAACATTGGGGTGGCCATGAAGCGATCGACGAACAGGGTGTCGCTGTCCTTGTCGATTTCGTATTTGATCGGCGCGTGGTTGGCCGGAATCTCGATGGCGACGTAGATGTCGTTCGGCAGGTCTTTGCCAGCCGGAATCTTGCTGTAGCTCATTGGGCGTTGCCCCCGTTGTAGGCCAGTAAAAATGGCCGTCTAGGCCAAAAAGTGGCAGGGATTATTGCATAGATTGGCAGCGTTGCCACGCCCGGCCGGACCGGCACCCGCCTTAGCCGTGGTGGCTGTGACGGTAGTCGGGATGGCTGCGCTGCAGGCCCTGCAGGCGGGTCAGCGGATCCTGGCGGTAGAACGCCTGGAGTTGCCGGTAAACCTCCGGGTATGCCTGGTGCAGCAGGTCCGGGGCACTGAAGAAATACTCGCTGGTGACGGCGAAGAACTCCGCCGGGTTTTCCGCGGCATAAGGGTCGATGGCAGTTTCGGCGTGAGGGTTGTGGTCCAGTTGCCGGTTCAGGTCATCGTAGGCGTGCTGCATGGCGGCGGCCCAGTCGCTGACGCGCATGTCGCCGTGCAGGGGCGGCAGGCCGTTGGCGTCACCGTTGAGCATGTCCAGCTTGTGCGCCAGTTCGTGGATGACCAGGTTGTAGCCCTCCCAGCCGCCGCTGGCCAGCACGCCTGGCAGGGCCAGGATGATGGGGCCCTGCTGCCAGGCCTCGCCGCTGTGCTCGCCGTCCCAGCTGTGCTCCACGCCGCTGGGGTCGCGGTGGCGCTGGGGGCTGAGGAAGTCGTCGGGGTAGAGCACTATCTCGTGGAAGTTGCCGTACCAGTTGAGGTCGCCCAGGTGCAGCAGCGGCAACTGGGCCTGGGCGGCCAGCAGCAGGCGGGTGAGGTCATCCAGCTGCACGCCGTCCAGGCTGGTCAGGTGCTTGTCCAGCAGGAACAGCACGCTGTGCTCCTGCAGCCACTGGTCTTCCTCGACAGTGATGTCGTCGAGGATGGCCAGGGCGTGCCGTACCTGTTTCCACAGTTGCGGGTCCAGTGGGTGCCGGGCCAGGGCCCGGCGGCGGCGCCAGGCGCGCAACGACCACATGGCTTAGCGCGACGTGGCCTTGGCGGCCTTGCCGGCCATGCGGCTCTTGACTACGCCAATGACCATGGGCACCAGCGAGAGCAGGATGATGGCCAGCACCAGCAGCGACAGGTTCTTCTTGATGAACGGCACGTTGCCGAAGAAGTAGCCCAGCGCTACCAGGCCGCATACCCACACTACGGTACCCGCCACGCTGAAGCCCAGGAACCGCGGGTAGGACATTTTGGCGATACCGGCCACGAACGGTGCGAAGGTACGCAGGATCGGCAGGAAACGCGCTAGGGTCACGGTCTTGCCGCCATGGCGCTCGTAGAAGTCGTGGGTCTGCTGCAGGTAGTCGCGGCGGAAGATCTTCGAGTTGGGGTTGCTGAACAGCTTCTCCCCCGTGGTACGGCCGATGATGTAGTTGGTGCTGTCACCCAGGATGGCGGCTGCCATCAACAGGCCTGCCAGCAGGAACGGGTCCATGCCGCCGCCAGCGGCCACGGCGCCGGCAATGAACAGCAGCGAGTCGCCAGGCAGGAAAGGCGTCACCACCAGGCCAGTCTCGCAGAAGATGACCAGGAACAGGATCGCGTAGATCCAGGGGCCGTAGTTGTTCACCAGCAGGTCGAGGTAGGTATCGAGATGCAGGATCAGGTCAAGCGGGTTGAAATCCATGTGCAACACCTGTGCAGGGCCCGAGGCTACGGGCTTGGGGCGACTTTAAGGGCGTGAGGCTGTTCGGTAACAAATCGTACAACCTGCGGCGTCAGGATTATACGACCGGACACCGGGAATGCCCCACGAGTTTGTAGCCAGGCGTGTCGGATTTCCGTGAAAGCGTGCAGCCGCCGCCAAACGGCAGCGGCTGCCGGGGGGGATCAATCGGAGTTGATGGGCAACACGTAACTGAGGAATTCAGTGTCCTGGTGGAAACCGATGGATTCGTAGGTCTTGTGCGCCACTTCGTTGTCGGCGCTGGTGGACACGCGCATGCGCACGGCATGGGTTTCCTTGGCCATCTTCTTCGCGGTGCGCAGCAGGTGGTCGGCCACCAACTGGCGACGGGCGTCCTCGGCGACATAGATGTCGTTGAGAATCCACACGCGCTTGAGCGATAGCGAGGAAAAACTGGGGTACAGCTGGCAGAAGCCCAGCAGCTTGCTGTCATCATCGTCGGGCAGGGCCAGGTAGATCACCGACTCCTTGCGGCGCAGGCGCTTTTCCAGGAACGCCCGGGAAGAATCGGGGTAGGGCAGCTCGCCGTAGAACTCGCGGTATTTGACGAACAACGGAGCAATCATGTCCAGATGCTCCAGCGATGCTTGGATAATTCGCATAACGGGCCTCACGTGCTGACGGATGTTGGCGGCCAATACCACAGCATGCCGTTGGTCCGATGCTGCCTTAAAACAATTAGAAAACGCAATCAAACGGACGCTGAAATGAATCAGCCCGTTCACCCAGGAAGCATGAACGGGCTGCCTCGCTTTCAGCTTAGAAGCTTAGAAGAAGCCGAGCGGGTTGATGTCGTAGCTCACCAGCAGGTTTTTGGTCTGTTGGTAGTGGTCCAGCATCATCTTGTGGGTTTCACGGCCTACGCCAGACTTCTTGTAGCCGCCGAACGCCGCGTGCGCCGGGTACAGGTGGTAGCAGTTGGTCCACACGCGGCCCGCCTTGATGCCGCGGCCCATGCGGTAGGCGCGGTTGATGTCGCGGGTCCACACGCCGGCGCCGAGGCCGAACTCGGTGTCGTTGGCGATGGCCAGGGCTTCGGCTTCGTCCTTGAAGGTGGTGATGCTCACCACCGGGCCGAAGATTTCTTCCTGGAACACGCGCATCTTGTTGTTGCCTTTCAGCAGGGTTGGCTGGATGTAGTAGCCGGTCGCCAGGCTGCCCTCCAGTTTCTGCACCTGGCCGCCCGTCAGCAGCTCGGCGCCTTCGCCCTTGGCGATGTCCAGGTAGGACAGGATCTTGTCGAACTGCTGCTCGGACGCCTGGGCGCCGACCATGGTCTCGGTGTCCAGCGGGTCGCCGCGCTTGATCTGCTCGATCTTCTTCATCACTTCCTTCATGAAGGCCGGGTAGATCGACTCCTGTACCAGCGCACGCGATGGGCAGGTGCACACCTCGCCCTGGTTGAAGAACGCCAGCACCAGGCCTTCGGCGGCCTTCTCAATGAAGCTCTGCTCGGCCTGCATGATGTCTTCGAAGAAGATGTTCGGCGACTTGCCGCCCAGCTCCACGGTGGACGGTATGATGTTCTCGGCGGCGCATTTCATGATGTGCGAACCCACCGGGGTTGAGCCGGTGAAGGCAATCTTGGCGATGCGCTTGCTGGTGGCCAGCGCTTCGCCAGCTTCCTTGCCGAAGCCCTGGACGATGTTCAGCACGCCCGGTGGCAGCAGGTCGCCGATTAGCTCGATCAGCACGGTGATGCCCAGCGGGGTCTGCTCGGCGGGCTTGAGCACCACGCAGTTGCCGGCGGCCAGGGCCGGGGCCAGCTTCCACGCAGCCATCAGGATCGGGAAGTTCCACGGGATGATCTGGCCGACCACGCCCAGCGGTTCGTGGATATGGTAGGCCACGGTGTTGCCGTCGATTTCAGCGGCGCTGCCTTCCTGGGCGCGCAGGCAGCCGGCGAAGTAGCGGAAGTGGTCGGCGGCCAGCGGGATGTCGGCGTTGAGGGTTTCGCGCACGGCCTTGCCGTTGTCCCAGGTCTCGGTGATGGCCAGGGTTTCCAGGTGCTGTTCGATGCGGTCGGCGATTTTCAGCAGGATCAGCGAACGGGCCTGCACCGAGGTGCTGCCCCACGCGTCGGCAGCGGCGTGGGCGGCGTCCAGGGCTTTATCGATGTCTTCGGCAGTGGAGCGGGGGAATTCGGCAATGGGCTGGCCATTGACCGGCGAAGTGGTGGTGAAGTACTGACCCTTGACCGGCGCCACGAATTCGCCGCCGATGTAGTTGCCGTAGCGGCTCTTGAAGTTGACCAGAGCCCCTTCGGTACCGGGATGTGCGTAACGCATGGTGAGTATCTCCTTGGGTTTTTATGCTTTTGGCTGGAGGACGCGTTTGCGGCGTGTACAAAGCGTAGAGCAAGTGTCGGGCCAGCGCCCTGCAACCCAGCAAAATCGAGGCTTGCGGCCGCCCTGTGGATAAGTTGTAGCAAGGCTTCGTGGCAACCCCGCGACAGTGGGCGTGACACTTTGTGCCAGGCATGACACAGCCGTGACCCATGGGTCGAAGGTGGCATTGCATTGGGGGGGCGCCTGGAGGATGCTGGAGATCACCTCCACTGGAGAATAATAAAAAGTGCACAGTGATCATCTCAGCCGCCACGCCCGCCAGGTGCTGACCGTCGCCCGGGGCCAGGCACCGTCCGGCAGCCCTGCCAGCGATCCTTCTATCGCCCGCTCCTGGTTGCGTTGCCTGGAGGACTACCACCTGGACCCTTCCGTGGCCATGGCGCCCACGGTGCTGGAGCATGGGCGCATCCTTGAAAGCCGCGAGCGCATGCAGCAGGTGCTGCAGATTGCCGGCGGCGAAATGGCCAATTTGCATCAACAGTTGTCCGGCGCGGGCCACGCGGTGCTGCTCACCGACGCCCGCGGGGTGATCCTCAACTGCGTCACCGCGCCCACCGAACGCAAGGTGTTCGAGCGCGCCGGGCTGTGGCTGGGCGCCGACTGGAGCGAGGCGCGCGAGGGCACCAACGGCATCGGCACCTGCCTGGTGGAGCGCCAGGCCCTGACCATTCACCAGGATGAACACTTCCGCGGCCGCCATACGGGCCTGACCTGCTCGGCCAGCCCGGTGTTCGACCCCAATGGCGAGCTGCTGGCGGTGCTGGACGTGTCTTCGGCGCGGGCCGACGTCTCGCGGCAGAGCCAGTTCCACACCATGACCCTGGTCAACCTCTCGGCGAAGATGATCGAGAGCTGCTATTTCATGCGCCACTTCGAAGACCAGTGGCTGTTGCGCTTCCACTTGCAAGCCGAATCCGTGGGCATGTTCAGTGAAGGCCTGCTGGCCTTCGACGAACAGGGGCGCATCGTGGCCGTCAACCAGAGCGCCCTGAACCTGCTGGGGCGCGGGCGCGGCACCCTGGTGGGGCAGCCCGTGGAGGCGTTCTTCGAATGCGCGCTGGGTGAACTGCTGGGCCGCGCCACCCAGGAGGCCACCGCCAGCTGGCCGCTGCGCAGCCGCGATGGCCGGCCACTGTTTGCCAGCCTGCGCGGCCGGCCGCGGCCGCAGGTGCTGGCCGTGCCGGCGCGGCAACCGGCGGCCCCGGCTGTGGATATCTGCCTGGGCGACGAGCGCCTGCAGCTGGATTTCCGCCGGGCGCTGAAGGTCTTCGAGCGTGACGTGCCACTGATGGTCCATGGCGAAACCGGCTCGGGCAAGGAGGCCTTCGCCAAGGCCGTGCACCAGGCCAGCCGCCGCGCCGACAAGGCCTTCGTCGCCCTCAACTGCGCGTCGCTGCCCGAGAGCCTGATCGAGAGCGAACTGTTCGGCTACCGCGGCGGCAGCTTCACTGGCGCGCGCAAGGAAGGCATGCGCGGCAAGTTGCAGCAGGCCGACGGCGGCACCTTGTTGCTGGATGAGATTGGCGATATGCCCCTGGCCCTGCAAACCCGCCTGCTGCGCGTGCTGGAAGACCGCATGGTGGTGCCGCTGGGTGGCGAGGCCGTGGCAGTGGATGTGCGTATCATCAGCGCCACCCACCGCAACCTGCTGGAGCGGGTGCGCGAGGGCAGTTTCCGCGAAGACCTCTATTACCGCCTGAACGGGTTGGAAATCGACCTGCCGGCCCTGCGCGACCGCACCGACAAACCGGCCCTGCTGGATTTCATCCTGGCCCAGGAGGCAGGTGGCGAACCGATGCACCTGGCACCGGAAGCACGGCAGGCGCTGCTGGCCTTCAACTGGCCCGGCAACGTGCGGCAGATGCGCAACGTGTTGCGCACGCTGGTGGCGCTGAGCGAAGGCGGGCAGGTGACGTTCGCCGACCTGCCGGGGTACCTGCGCGACCAGGCGCAGCCCGCGCCCTTGCCCGAGCAGCCGTTGGCCGAAGCCGAGCGCACGGCGTTGATCGGCGTGCTGGAACGCCAGCGCTGGCACATGACCCATGTGGCCGAGGAGCTGGGCGTGAGCCGCAACACCTTGTATAGAAAATTGCGCAAACACCGCATCAGCCGCCAGCTGAACGCGTGACCGTGGGAGCTGGCTTGCCAGCGAGTTGTCGGTGCCGCGAAAAACTCGCTGGCAAGCCAGCTCTCACACGGACAGGTGCCGCAATCAGCGCGTGAGATTTTTCCTACCGTGGGCTACCCTGCCTCGATGTTTTACGAGGTCAATCATGCACATTCATATTCTCGGTATCTGCGGCACGTTCATGGGCTCGCTGGCGGTACTCGCCAAGGAATTGGGCCATCACGTCACTGGCTCGGACGCCAACGTCTACCCGCCCATGAGCACGCAACTGCAGGCCCAGGGCATTGAACTGACCCAAGGCTACGACGCCGCCCAGCTGGACCCTGCGCCTGACCTGGTGGTGATCGGCAACGCCCTGTCGCGCGGCAACCCGGCAGTGGAATACGTGCTGAACAAGGGCCTGCCCTACGTGTCGGGCCCGCAATGGCTGGCCGACCACGTGCTGCAGGGCCGCTGGGTACTGGCCGTGGCCGGCACCCACGGCAAGACTACCACCAGCAGCATGCTCGCCTGGGTGCTGGAACACGCCGGCATGGCGCCGGGCTTCCTGATTGGTGGCGTGCCGCAGAACTTCGCGGTGTCGGCACGCCTGGGCGACACGCCGTTCTTCGTGGTCGAGGCCGACGAGTACGACAGCGCCTTCTTCGACAAGCGCTCGAAGTTTGTCCACTACCGCCCGCGCACGGCGATCCTCAACAACCTGGAATTCGACCACGCCGACATCTTCCCCGACCTGCCGGCCATCGAGCGGCAGTTCCACCACCTGGTGCGCACCATTCCCAGCGAAGGCCTGGTGATTCACCCCACCACAGAGCCGGCGTTGCAGCGCGTGATCCAGATGGGCTGCTGGACCCCGGTGCAGACCACCGGCGCTGGCGGCCAATGGCAGGCGCGCCTGTTGAGCGAAGACGGCTCGCGCTTCGAGGTGTTGTTCGATGGCAAGGTAGAAGGCACCGTGGACTGGCCGCTGACCGGCCAGCACAACGTCGCCAACGCCCTGGCTACCCTGGCCGCGGCACGCCACGTTGGCGTGGTGGCGGCCCTGGGCATCGAAGCCCTGAGCGCGTTCAAGAACGTCAAGCGCCGCATGGAAACCGTGGCCCAGGTGCAGGGCGTGACCATCTACGATGACTTCGCCCACCACCCCACGGCTATCGCCACCACCCTGGACGGCCTGCGCAAGCGCATCGGCGATGCACCGCTGATCGCGGTTATCGAGCCGCGCTCCAACTCCATGAAGCTGGGCGCCCACCGCGACGGCCTGCCGGACAGCGTGCGCGATGCCGACCAGGTGATCTGGTACGCACCGCCGAACCTGGGTTGGGACCTGGCCGCCACAGCGGCGCAGTGCCCGGTGCCGGCCATTGTCGCCGACTCGCTGGAGGCGATCATCGCCCGGGTGCAAAGCCAGGCGCAGCCAGGCACCCACGTGGTGATCATGAGTAACGGCGGCTTCGGCGGCCTGCACCTGAAGCTGGCCGAGGCGCTCAAATGAGTGGCCCCGAACGCATCACGCTGGCCATGACTGGCGCCTCGGGCGCCCAGTACGGCCTGCGCCTGCTCGATTGCCTGGTGCGCGAAGACCGCGAGGTGCACTTCCTGATCTCCAAGGCCGCGCAGCTGGTGATGGCCACCGAGACCGACGTGGTGCTGCCGGCCAAGCCCCAGGCCATGCAGGCGTTCCTCACCGAATACACCGGCGCTGCGGCCAACCAGATCCGCGTCTACGGCAAGGAAGACTGGATGTCGCCGGTCGCCTCAGGCTCCGGCGCGCCAGCTGCCATGGTCGTGGTGCCGTGCTCCACGGGCACCCTGTCGGCCATCGCCACCGGCGCCTGCAACAACCTGATTGAGCGTGCCGCCGACGTCACCCTCAAGGAGCGCCGGCAGCTGATCCTGGTGCCGCGCGAGGCGCCGTACTCCACCATTCACCTGGAAAACATGCTCAAGCTGTCGCAGATGGGCGCGGTGATGCTGCCGGCATCGCCCGGTTTCTACCACCAGCCGCAGACCATCGATGACCTGGTGGACTTCGTGGTGGCGCGGGTGCTGAACCTGCTGAACATTCCCCAGGACATGCTGCCGCGCTGGGGCGAGTACCACCTGGGCGGCGATGAATAGATTCCTGCCGTGCCTGCTGGCCGCCCTGCAACTGGGCGGCTGCGCCAGCGTGCGCACCCTGGACGCGGCCAAGCCGGGCGCGCCGGTGGTGTATTCCGGGGCGCGGCTGGATTGGTATGCAATCGAAGGCGGGTGCTGCCCTGTGGATAAGTTTGGCGCCGAGGCGCCGGCCTGGCCGCAGGTTGACCTGCCGTTCAGCACCTTGCTGGATACGCTGCTGTTGCCGTTGTCGGTGCTCAACGTGCTCGGCTTCGGCGTGCAAGCCCAAGGCGGCCTGTAGATCCCGTACCGGTAACTGTCTTGAAATGGCGTCGCCTGCATCGCGACTAAAGTCGGCTCCTACACCGTTCGTGGTAGGAGCCGGCCTTGGCCGCGATGCAGGCGAGGCGATCTTCGCGTAGCAGCTGCCGCAGGCTGCGTCCCGCGCGAAAACGCGGCCCTTACCTGCCCAGACGGCGCAGTTCGTCGGATTCGACCACGCGGATACCGTCCTGCTCTTCAAGCGCCAGGCGCCACAGCGCCCGCGCCAGCTGGCACGCCTCGATGCCGCGGTATTTGCCCGGAATCAATTTGGCCAGCGGTGCCACCAGCTGCTCGCCCAGGCGCGGCTGCACCCGGGTGCCCAGCAGCAATGAAGGCCGCACGATGGTCAGCTGTGGCCAGTTCATGGCCTTGAGGTCGCGCTCGGTCTCGCCTTTCACGCGGTTGTAGAAGATCTTCGACTTGTCGTCGGCGTCGATGGCGCTGATCACCAGCAGGTGCCGGGCGCCCATCTCCCGGGCGCGGTGGGCGTAGGCCATGACCAGGTCGTGGTCGATCTGGCGGAACGCCTCCTGGGAGCCGGCCTGCTTGATGGTGCTGCCCAGGCAGCAATAGGCCACGTCGACGCGGCCCGCCAGCGCCGGCAGCAGGTCAGTGAACGGCCCTACCGGGTTTTCCAGGTGCGGGTGCTCGGCAAGGGGGCGACGGGTGGGCGCCAGTACGCGGCTCACCGTGGGTTCGTTGAGCAGGCGGTCCAGCAGATGTTCACCCGTGAGACCGGTGGCTCCAGCGAGCATGATGTGCTGCGGCGTCAAATACATGTTGTCTCTCCCCTGTTACAGGAAGTCTAGTGGCTTCCTGCACTTTTCGCCTGGGCCCCACTGCCCAGTGCCGCACTTTGCAGCGCCCGCTTGGCCTGCTGCTGGCGCAGGCGTTGCCAGTGTGCAAGTACGCCCTTGGGGGCCCAGATCTGCGGCTCGGACGCATCGAAGCCGTCCGCCTGTTCACGTTCGGCAACATGCTTGCGGGCAAGTTCGAACGCTTGTTGCAGGTCGTCCGTTTCGTTCAGGGCCTGGGCGAACAGCGCGTCGCCAAAATAGGTGAAGTCCGACTCCTCCGAGCAGCCAAACGACACGCGGTCGGCTCGCGAGGCGGTCATGACCAGCGTGTGGTCGTCCTTGAGCGCCGGCACGAAGCCGCCGGAGTAGCACGCCGAGATCACCACGATCTTGTCGCGGTTCTTCAGCGGCGCCAGCACCGCGGCCAGTTCGTCGGGTGGCAGGTCCGACAGCTGCAGGCGCGGCTGGTCCAGCACCAGCTCATGTTCGTGGGTGCCGTGGCTGGTCAGGTAGATGAACACCAGGTCCTCGGCGCCGCTGCGCTGGGCGATGGTCTGCACCGCGCGGCTGAGGGTCTCGCGGGTGGCCATGGGCCGGTCGCCCAGGTGGTCGCGGTGGTTCACCAGGTTCACCTGGCCCACGGCGCCGAAGCGGCTGGCGAGCATGTGGTTGACGTAGTCGGCCTCGCGCATGAACACGCTCTGCTTGCCATCACCGGCCAGGGTCAGGCTGTACAGCTGGATTTCGCCATTGGTGGAGGCGGGCACGGCAGCCAGCGCCTTGTCCAGCAGCGCGCCCTGGTTCAGCAGGCCCAGTTCGAGGGTGTCGGGCAGCAGCTTGCCCTGGGCGTCGCGTACGCGCTGGCCGTTGGTCCACCAGCCGCTTTCCACCTCGCCGTCCTTGTGGGTGAGGGTGCCCTTGCCGTCGTAGGTGTCGGTGTCGAAGTTGCCCACGTAGCTGCTGCCATCGGCCAGGCTCAGGGTGCCCTGGCCGGCGAAATGCCAGTCCTCGAAACGGCCCTTGAAGTGGCTGCCGTCGCTGCCGAACATTTCGCCCTCACCGCTCAGCGCGCCTTCCTTGAACTCGCCGATCCAGACGTCGCCCTCGGCGCTTTCGTAGCGGCCGCGGCCTTGCAGGCGGTTGTGCTGGAACTCGCCGATGTACTGGTCGCCGTCGGAACTGCTGAAGGTGCCGTGGCCCTCCAGCTCGCCGTTGACGAAATTGCCGGTGAACTGGTTGCCGCTGCCGTCGCTGCGCACGCCTTCGCCGTTGGGTTTGCCTTGGGCGAACACGCCCTGGTAGTCGCTGCCGTCGTCCAGCTCCAGGTGCCCGGCGCCCGAATACTGGTCGGCCTTGAAGCCGCCACGGTAGCTTTGCCCCGGCTCTTTCAGCGTGCCTTCGCCGTCGCGGCGGCCCAGCTTGAAGGTGCCGGTGTAGGTAGTGCCGTTGGCGCTCAGGGTGCCCTGGCCGTCGAACAGGCCCTGCTTGAATTCGCCGCGGTAGAGTTCGCCGTTGCTGCCGTGCCATTCGCCCTGGCCGTGCCACTGGCCGTTGAGGAACGCACCGGTGTACCAGCTGCCGTTGGGGTAGTCGATCCGGCCCTGGCCCTGCAACAGGCCATTGACCACCTCGCCACGGTAGCGGCCGCCATCGGGCAGGCGCGCGTCGGGAGGGGAAAGGGACTCGCCATCGCCACAGGCGGTGATCAATAAGGTCAGGGCGAGGGGAACGAGTGGGCGCATGGCGGGATCCGGGCAAGTAAGGCGCCGAGTATGCCGCACAATGCCCCCGGTGAAACAGCCACCGGCGGCATTGCCCGCTGTCTGGTTATTACACGAAGCAGAGTGATAGCGGTTCGGCGATATATGCCGGCTTCTCCGAACCCTCGATTTCAAGGGTGGCGGTAGCCTTGAGCAGCCATTGGCCGGGCTTTTTCTCGGTGACTTCGGTGAGTTCTACCTTGAGCCGCACGTTGGAGTCGACCTTCACCGGCTGGATGAAGCGCACGCTGTCCAGGCCGTAGTTGACCACCATTTTCAGGCCCTCGGGCACCACCAGCAGGTCTTCCATCAGCTTGGGGATCAGCGACAACGAAAGGAAACCGTGGGCAATGGTGCTGCCAAACGGGGTCTTGGCGGCTTTTTCCGGGTCCACGTGAATAAACTGGAAGTCACCGGTGGCCTCGGCAAACAGGTTGATGCGAGCCTGGTCGATCTTCAACCATTGGGAATACCCCAGTTCCTTACCGACGTACTGCTTGAGTTCTGCAACGGGTACAAAGGGCATCTGCACTCTCCTTGTTGATGGCGCGTTGGCATACGCGCGTCTAGATCAGCATGGTCATCCACGCCGGTCAAGCTTCCATGGCCATGGCGAATGGCGGTTTATAGCCGCCAAGCTTGCGTGCTTATAATGGCCCGGCATGCCAGGGGCGGAGAAAAATATGTTGTTACGTGGTTTGACGTGGCTGATCGTTTTCCAATTGCTGGGCACAGCCATCAATCATCTGGTGCTGAGCATGCTGCCGGGGCCGATTATCGGCCTGCTGCTGTTGCTGGCGTTCCTGATGGTGCGCGGCGAGGTGGGCAAGCCTCTGGGCGACGCCTCGTCCAGCCTGCTGCGCTACCTGCCGTTGTTGCTGGTGCCGCCGGCCGTGGGCGTGATGGCCTATGCCAGTGATATTGCTGCCGACTTCTGGGCGATTGCCGGCACCCTGGTGATCTCGGTGCTGGTGTCCATGGCGCTGGCGGGCTGGCTGATGCAGAAAATGCTGGCGCGGCGCGGGGACCACTCATGACCCTGGACTGGCACGGCGCGCTGGCGTCGGTGATTCACCATCCGCTGTTCGGCATCGGCATCACCCTTGGCACCTACCAGCTGGTGCTGGCCGGGTACGAGCGCACCCGCTGGATCTTCCTGCAGCCGGTGCTGGTGTCCATGCTGGTGATCATCGGTATCCTGCTGCTGACCGGCGTCAGCTACGGCGAATACCGCAAGAGCACTGACATTCTCGGCATCCTGCTGGGGCCCGCCACCGTGGCCTTGGCCGTGCCGTTGTACCTGAACCTCAAGCGTATCCGCCAATTGCTGGCGCCTACCTTGGCTACGCTGGTGGTAGGCGGGGTGTTCGCCACCGGCCTGGGGCTGTTGCTGGCCTGGAGCTTCGGCGCCGAGCACATGATTCTGATGACCCTGGCGCCCAAGTCCGTGACCTCGCCCATCGCCATGCTGGTAGCGGAGCAGATTGGTGGCGTGGCAGCGCTGGCGGCAGTGTTCGTGCTGATTACCGGCGTGATCGGCGCGATCTTCGGTCCGGCCATGCTGTCCATGCTCAAGGTACGCAGCCCCGCAGCCCGGGGCATGGCCCTGGGCATGACCGCCCATGCGGTGGGCACTTCGGTGGCCCTGCAGGAAGGCGAGGAGTGCGGGGCCTTCGCTGCGCTGGCGATGAGCCTGATGGGGGTGTCGACCGCGGTGTTCCTGCCGCTGGTCGTCAGCCTGTTCGTTTAAGGAAACCACTATGACCTTGCCGTTATTCCCCCTCAATACCGTGCTGTTCCCCGGCTGCATGCTCGACCTGCAGATTTTCGAGGCGCGCTACCTGGACATGATCGGCCGCTGTATGAGGCAGGGCGCCGGGTTCGGCGTGGTGTGCATCCTGGAAGGCCAGGAAGTCGGCCCGGCGCCCACCGGGCATGCGGTTATCGGCTGCGAGGCGGTGATCCGCGATTTCCAGCAGCAGGACAACGGCCTACTGGGCATTCGCGTGGAGGGCGTGCGCCGCTTCCGCGTGACCGGCACCGAGCTGCAGCGCGACCAGCTGCTGGTGGCGGACGTGGAGTGGTTGCCGGAAAGCGCCGACCAGCCGCTGCAGGAAGAGGACGACGACCTGGTGGCGCTGCTGCATGCCCTGGCCGAGCACCCGATGGTGGCGGCGCTGGACATGGGCAACGAGATCCCCGGGCGCCAGTCGCTGGCGAACCAGTTGGCGTACCTGCTGCCGTTCCCTGAGCTGGACAAGATCGACCTGCTGGCGCTGCAGGAACCTTCCGAGCGGCTCGCGGGCATCCAGGTACTGCTCGACGACCTGCAGGGCGAACTGTTCGCCTGACCCCTGTATCAACAACCGTCTTTGTGGGAGCTGGCTTGCCAGCGAGTTTTTAGGGCCTCAACAGCTCGCTGGCAAGCTAGCTCCCACAACAACGTCGTAGCGGCCTTCAATAGGCGTAGCGCAGCAGGGTATGGGAAAACTCCCGCGTGGCGAAATAGGCCAGCACCACCGTTGTGACCGGCATCACCACCCACCACACCCTCGGCGCCATGGCTGGCAACGGCTGGCGCCATTGGCTCAGGGTCAGGCTGGCCGCGCACACGAAGCACGCCAGCAGGGCGCCCGCCAGGATATCCGTGGGCCAATGCGCCCCCAGGTACACCCGTGACAGGGCGATGCTCCCCGCCGGCAGGATGCCCAGCAACAACCAGGTCAGCCGCAGCCTTGGCGGCTGGCCGCGCCCGGCCAGCACGGCCAGGGTCAGGAACAGCGCGAACGCCGCCGAACTGTGGCCGCTGGGCATGCTGTAGGTGCCCAGGGGGTGGGTCATCACGTCCGGGCGCATGCGCGCGAACACGTGCTTCATCAGCCCGTTGCCCAGCGCGGTCCCCAGCAGCGTGCCGACGGCAAACACGGCCGGCCGCCACTGGCGCAGCACCAGCAGCAGGCCGCAGAGCAGCGCCGCCAGCACGAACTGGGTGCGGAAGTCGCCCATCTTGGTCAGCGCCACGGCGATGTCGTCAGCCAGCGCACCGCGGTGTTCCTGCACCAGGGTCATGATGCCCTGGTCGAACTGCACCAGGTGCGGCCAGCCCAGGAACACGCCCGCCAGCAGCACCAGGCACATGGCCGTGACCAGCCGGGTGCCATGGCGGCGCGATTGCCAGGCGGCGCTCACGCTCAGGCCGATCAGGATGGCGAAGCCTGCGGCCAGCACGCCTGCCTGGGGCCAGAAGCCTTCCGGCAGCGGCAGGCGCATGGCGGCACCGGTGGCCCAGCCAGGCATCAGGTACACCACCGACCAGCCGGCGCCCGCCAGCAGGCTCACCCCCACGAACCGCACCAGCGGCATGTCGAACATGCCCGCCACCATGGGCAGCATCGGCCGCAGCGGGCCGATGAAGCGCCCCACCAGCAGGCTGGCGATGCCGTAGCGTTGGAAATAGCCTTCGGCGCGGCCGATCCATTCGGGATGGTGGCGCAAGCCAGGCAGGCGGCGGATGTTCTGGTGGAAATGGCGCCCGGTGAAGTAGGACAAACCGTCGCCCAGCAGGCCGCCGATGTAGCCCAGCAGCAAGGTCTCGCCCAGCGACAGCGCGCCGCTGCCGGCCAGCACGGCGATGGCGAACAGCAGCACGGTGCCGGGCACGATCAGGCCGACAATCGCCAGGCATTCGGTGCAGGCCACCAGCACAATCGCCAGCCCCAGCCATTGGGGGTGAGCGGACAACCAGGCGGTCAGCCCGTCGAGCCATGGGCCCATGTTTCAGTTTCCTTGCGTGAGGATGGAAAAGTCGCGACCTTCGACTTGACCGCGGCGCAAGGGGTTCCTTGTGCAATGGCGGGCATGCTCGGCGTCCACGAAGCGGTACGGCAGATGTTCGTCGCGCCCGTGGGGGATGCCCAGGCGGGTGGTCTGGATAATTTGTTTCGGGATAATGCCAAGGTCTTCGACAAATAATTGTTCAGGGTCGAAGCGCTTGGCGTCCCAATTGGGCACCTTCAGGCCCAGCGCCTTGCACAGCAGGGTCTGCCCGGCGCACAGGCGTTCCGGCGGGCGCGGGTTGCCGCTGGCGTCGGGGTTGTTCAGTTGCATCTGCGCCAGGGCGTTGGCGTCGGCATGGGCGTCCACCCAGGGGTAGGCGGACTTGATCAGCACCGCGTTGCCGGGGCCCTGGGCGCTGAAGTTCAGCGAGTCGCCGCCGCGGGCGTAGTACATGTAGATGTGCCCGCCGTCGAGGAACAGCGCCTTGCGTTTCTCGGTGTAGCCCAGGGAGGCGTGGCTGCCTTTCTCGGCGCAGTAATAGGCCTCGGTCTCGATGATGCGTGCCGACAACCAGTACGGCCCCTGGCGATGGCGAATCACCTTGCCCAGCAACTCGCGGGCCAGCACCTGGGCGTCGCGGTCGAAGAAAGCGTCGGGCAGGGGGCGAGCATCGGGCCAGGGCAGGGCAGGCAGCATCGGGCGGTTACCGGAAGATACGAAAGAGCTCGCAAGGATAATATTCATCTGTGGCTTAATCACGGCTGAATCGTTGCCCGTTGTGTGACTGTTTTTGACCATCCGCCTGCCACCGCTGTCGGTGGACCCTCGAGACAGCTATAATCAGCCGCTTTCCTCTTTGCCAAGACCACAGAGACCATGACTGAGTCCGTTCTTGACTACATGACCCGCTTGGGTCGCGCCGCCCGCGAAGCCTCCCGTGTGATCGCGCGCGCCAGCACTGCGCAGAAGAACCGCGCCTTGCAGGCTGCCGCCAACGCCCTGGATGCCGCCCGCAGCGAACTCACCGCCGCCAACGAGCAGGATCTGGCCGCTGGCCGGGCCAACGGCCTGGAGCCGGCCATGCTCGAGCGCCTGGCGCTGACCCCTGCGCGCATCGACGGCATGATCGTCGGCCTGCGCCAGGTGGCCAGCCTGCCGGACCCGGTGGGTGCGATCCGCGACATGAGCTATCGGCCGTCGGGTATCCAGGTCGGCAAGATGCGCGTACCCCTGGGCGTGGTGGGCATCATCTACGAGTCGCGCCCCAACGTGACCATCGACGCCGCCAGCCTGTGCCTGAAGTCCGGCAACGCCACCATCCTGCGCGGCGGCTCCGAGGCCATCCATTCCAACCGTGCCATCGCCGCCTGCGTGCAGCGCGGCCTGGCCGAGGCGGGCCTGCCAGCCGCCGTGGTGCAAGTGGTGGAAACCACCGACCGCGAGGCCGTGGGCGCGCTGATCAGCATGCCCGAGTATGTCGACATCATCGTGCCCCGTGGCGGCCGCGGCCTCATCGAGCGCGTCAGCCGCGATGCCAAGGTGCCGGTCATCAAGCACCTGGATGGCATCTGCCATATCTATGTTGCCGCCGACGCCGACCTGGCCAAGGCCCAGCGCATCGCCTTCAACGCCAAGACCTACCGCTACGGTATCTGCGGTGCCATGGAAACCCTGCTGGTGGACGCGGCCGTGGCCGCCGACTTCCTGCCGGCCATGGCTGCCCAGTTCGCCGAGAAGGGCGTGGAACTGCGCGGCTGCGAGCGCACCCGTGACATCATCCAGGCGCTGCCGGCCACCGAAGCCGACTGGCACACCGAATACCTGGCGGCGATCCTGTCGATTCGCGTGGTCGACGGCCTGGACCAGGCCATCGAGCACATCAATCACTACGGTTCGCACCACACCGATTCCATCGCCACCGAGAACCTGGCCGAAGCCCGCCGTTTCACCGCCGAAGTCGATTCCGCCTCGGTGATGATCAACACCCCGACCTGCTTCGCCGACGGCTTCGAGTATGGCCTGGGTGCGGAAATCGGCATTTCCACGGACAAGATCCACGCCCGTGGCCCGGTAGGCCTGGAAGGCCTGACTTGCGAGAAATACATCGTGGTCGGCGACGGCCAGCTGCGCGGCCAGGAGCCTGCCTGACTTGGGCGACCTGAGCCAGCCAGGCAGCAAACCCGCGCCACGCCGTATCGGCGTGCTGGGGGGCACCTTCGACCCGGTGCACATCGGCCACCTGCGCAGCGCGCTGGAAGTGGCCGATGCGCTGCGCCTGGACGAACTGCGCCTGACGCCCAACGCCCGGCCGCCGCACCGCGACACCCCGCAGGTGACGCCGCAGGACCGCTTGGCGATGGTGCAATGCGCGGTGCAGGGCGTGGCGCCGTTGACGGTGGATGCCCGGGAGCTGCAACGGGACAAGCCGTCCTACACCATTGATACGCTGGAGCTGATGCGCGCGGAACTCGCCGCCGATGACCAGCTGTTCCTGCTGCTGGGCTGGGATGCCTTTTGTGGCCTGCCTTCCTGGCACCGCTGGGAAGAACTGCTGCAGCACTGCCATATCCTGGTATTGCAGCGGCCTGACGCCGACAGCGAGCCGCCGGATGCCTTGCGCAACCTGCTGGCCGCGCGGTCGGTCAGCGACCCGCTGGCCCTTGAAGGGCCTGGCGGGAATATTACTTTCGTCTGGCAGACCCCCCTCGCGGTGTCGGCCACCCAGATCCGTCAACTGCTGGCCAGCGGGAAGTCGGTACGTTTCCTGGTGCCTGACGCGGTACTGGCCTACATCGAGGCGCACGGGCTGTACCGTGCGTCCAATTGAACTGAACGAGTTTTATATGACTAAGCAAAAAATCAGCGTATCCGGCGAAGAGCTGGTCGAACTGGCCAAGGCCGCACTGGAAGACGTCAAGGCCCAGGACATCCTGGTCATCGACGTGAAGGACAAGCACAGCCTGACCGACTACATGGTCATCGCCACCGGTACCTCCAGCCGCCAGATCAACGCCATGCTGGACAAGGTTCGCGAGAACGTGAAGGCCAAGGGCGCGCAGCCACTGGGCGAAGAAGGCAAGGGCGAAAGCGACTGGGTGCTGCTGGACCTGGGCGACGTCATCGTGCACATGATGACCGCTGCTGCCCGCCAGTTCTACGACCTGGAACGCCTGTGGCAGGGCGCCGAGCAGAGCCGTGCCGCCAGCGGCGCGCACCACACCCCGGGCAACGAATAAGGCCGGGCCATGCGTCTGCGTCTGATTGCGGTCGGCTCGCGCATGCCGAAGTGGGTGGAAGACGGTTGGCAGGAATACGCCAAGCGTCTGCCGTCCGAGCTTGCCCTCGACCTGGTGGAAATTCCGCTCAACACCCGCGGCAAGAACGCCGACGTGGCGCGCTTCATCCGTCAGGAAGGCGAAGCCATGTTGGCCAAGGTTCAGCCGGGGGAGCGTATCGTCACGCTCGAAGTGCACGGCAAGCCGTGGAGCACCGAGCAGCTGGCGGTAGAGCTGGACAAGTGGCGGCTGGATTCGCGCACCGTCAACTTCATGGTGGGCGGCCCCGAGGGGCTGGCGCCTGAAGTGTGCGCGCGCGCCGACCAGCGCTGGTCGCTGTCGCCCCTGACCTTGCCGCACCCGCTGGTACGCATCCTGATCGGCGAGCAGTTGTATCGCGCCTGGACAGTCCTGTCCGGGCACCCTTACCACAAATAAGCGTACAAGCCGCCTTTCATGTCCCAGCCGATTCGCCTCAAGGATCACGAGAAAGACGCACGCCTGGTGCGTAGCCGCGTCGTGGTCGGCGCAATCGTGGTGATGGTGATGGTGTGTGCGCTGGTGGCTCGCCTGTATTACCTGCAGGTCATCCAGTACGAATATCACTCCACGCTGTCGGAGAACAATCGGGTGCACGTGCAGCCGATTCCGCCGTCGCGCGGGCTGATCTACGACCGTAACGGGGTGATCATCGCCGATAACCGGCCCAGCTTCAGCCTGAGCATGACCCGTGAGCGGGCCGGGGATTGGGCGCAGGTGCTGGACAGCATCGTCCAGATCCTCGACCTGGGCCCTGACGAACGCGCCATGTTCGAAAAGCGCATGAAGCAGGGCCGCCGGCCGTTCGAGCCGGTACCGATACTGTTCGAGCTCAACGAAGAACAGATCGCCCGAATTGCCGTGAACCAGTTCCGCCTGCCTGGGGTGGAAGTGGTCGCGCAGCTGGTGCGCCATTACCCCCAGGGGCCGCATTTCGCCCATTCGGTGGGCTACATGGGGCGCATCAACGAGAAAGAGCTGAAGAGCCTCGACGCCGTGGCCTACAGCGGCACCCACCATATCGGCAAGACCGGCATCGAGCGCTTCTACGAGCCGCAGTTGCACGGCCAGGTGGGTTATGAAGAAGTCGAGACCAACGCCCGTGGCCGCGTGCTGCGGGTACTCAAGCGCACCGACCCGGTGCCTGGCAAGGACATCGTCCTGAGCCTGGACATCAACCTGCAGGAAGCCGCCGAGGCCGCGCTGGCCGGCCGTCGTGGCGCCATTGTAGCCCTCGACCCGCAGACCGGCGAGGTGCTGGCCATGGTCAGCCAGCCGAGCTTCGACCCCAACCTGTTTGTCACCGGCATCAGCTTCAAGGCCTATGCCGACCTGCGCGACTCCATCGACCGGCCGCTGTTCAACCGCGTGCTGCGCGGCCTGTACCCGCCGGGCTCGACCATCAAGCCGGCGGTGGCCATCGCCGGCCTCGACACTGGTGTGGTCACTGCCAGCACCCGGGTGTTCGACCCCGGCTACTACCAATTGCCCAACTTCGACCACAAGTACCGCAACTGGAACCGCAGCGGCGACGGCTGGGTGGACCTGGACACGGCGATCATGCGGTCCAACGACACCTACTTCTACGACCTGGCGCACAAGATGGGCATCGACCGCCTGTCCAGCTACCTCAACCGTTTCGGCATCGGCCAGAAGGTCGCCCTGGACATGTTCGAGGAGTCCCCGGGGCTGATGCCGTCGCGGGACTGGAAGCGCGCTACCCGGCGCCAGGCATGGTTCCCGGGTGAAACCCTGATCCTGGGGATCGGCCAGGGCTACATGCAGGCCACCCCGCTGCAACTGGCCCAGGCCACCGCGCTGGTGGCCAACAAGGGCAAGTGGAACCGTCCGCACCTGGCGCGCACCATCGAAGGTGAACCGCCGGTGGACGAGAACCCCATGGAAGACATTGTGCTGCGCGACCCCAACGACTGGGACCGCGTCAACCACGGCATGCAGCAAGTGATGCACGGTGCCCGTGGTACCGCCCGCAAGGCTTCGGTCGGCGCCCAATACCGCATTGCCGGCAAGAGCGGCACTGCCCAGGTGGTGGCCATCAAGCAGGGCGAAAAATACGACCGCTCCAAACTTCAGGAACGCCATCGCGACCACGCCCTGTTCGTGGGTTTCGCGCCGGCTGACAATCCCAAAATTGTAGTTGCGGTGATGGTGGAGAACGGCGAGTCCGGTTCCGGCGTCGCGGCGCCCGTGGTGCGCCAGGTGATGGACGCCTGGCTGTTGGGCCCCGATGGCCGGCTCAAGCCCGAGTACGCCAGCAATACCGCAACGGAGATCACCGCACGTGAAGAGTAATTTCGATCGCATGCTCTCCAGCGAGGACGTGATGCGCCGCCGCGCCACCTTGCTGCAGCGCATCCACATCGACGGCCCGCTGTTGATCCTGCTGCTGACCCTGGCGGCCGGCAGCCTGTTCGTGCTGTATTCGGCCAGTGGCAAGAGCTGGGACCTGCTGATCAAGCAGGCCACCTCGTTCGGCATCGGCCTGGTGTCCATGCTGCTGATCGCCCAGCTGGAACCGCGCTTCATGGCCCGCTGGGTGCCGCTGGCCTACTGCCTGGGGGTGATCCTGCTGGTGGCCGTGGACGTCATGGGCCACAACGCCATGGGCGCCACGCGCTGGATCAACATCCCGGGGGTGATCAAGTTCCAGCCCTCGGAATTCATGAAAATCATCATGCCGGCCACCATCGCCTGGTACCTGGCCAAGCGCACGCTGCCGCCCACGCTCAAGCACGTGGGGGCGAGCCTGATGATGATCGGCATCCCGTTCATCCTCATCGTGCGCCAGCCGGACCTGGGCACCTCGTTGCTGATTCTGGCCTCGGGTACATTTGTACTCTTCATGGCCGGCCTGCGCTGGCGCTGGATCATCAGCGTGATCGCCGCGGCGGTGCCGGTGGCGGTGGCGATGTGGTTCTTCATCATGCACGACTACCAGAAGCAGCGGATCCTGACCTTCCTCGACCCCGAGAGCGACCCGCTGGGCACCGGCTGGAACATCATCCAGTCCAAGGCCGCCATCGGTTCGGGCGGGGTGTTCGGCAAGGGCTGGCTGCTGGGCACCCAGTCGCACCTGGACTTCCTGCCCGAAAGCCACACCGACTTCATCATCGCCGTGCTCGGCGAGGAGTTTGGCCTGGTGGGCATCTGCGCCTTGCTGCTGTTGTACCTGGCGCTGATCGGCCGTGGCCTGGTGATTACCGCCCAGGCGCAGACGCTGTTCGGCAAGCTGCTGGCCGGCAGCCTGACCATGACGTTTTTTGTTTACGTTTTCGTCAATATCGGTATGGTCAGCGGCCTATTGCCCGTCGTAGGCGTGCCGCTGCCCTTCATTAGCTACGGCGGAACTTCGCTGGTGACGCTGATGTCAGCGTTTGGGGTTTTGATGTCGATCCATACCCATCGCAAGTGGATCGCGCAGGTTTGATTAAGGTGAAGAATTTCATGCAAGCAGTATGCAACTGGGCCGCTCGGTGCATTCCCTGGGTCGGCCTGGTGGGCATCCTCGGGTCGTCGCAACAGGCGACGGCCGGCGACTACGATGGCACCCCGCAACTGGCCAAGTTCGTTGGCGAGATGACCCGTGACTACGGCTTCGCCGGCGAGCAGGTGATTGGCGTGTTCGAGGAAGTGCAGCGCAAGCAGGCGATCCTCGACGCCATCTCCAAGCCGGCCGAACGGGTGAAACCGTGGAAGGAATACCGCCCGCTGTTCATCACCGACGCGCGCATTGCCCGTGGCGTGGACTTCTGGCGCCAGCACGAGGTAGCGCTCAAGCGTGCCGAACAGGAATACGGCGTGCCGGCGCAGATAATCGTGTCTATTATTGGTGTCGAAACGTTTTTCGGCAGAAATACCGGCAACTACCGGGTGATCGACGCGCTTTCCACCTTGGCATTCGACTACCCGCCACGGGCCGATTTCTTCCGCAAGGAGCTGCGCGAGTTCCTGCTGCTGTCGCGTGAGCAGCAGGTCGACCCGCTGAGCATCAAGGGGTCGTACGCCGGCGCCATGGGCCTGCCGCAGTTCATGCCCAGCAGTTTCCGCGCCTATGCCGTCGATTTCGACGGCGATGGCCACATCAACATCTGGAGTGACCCCGATGACGCCATCGGCAGTGTCGCCAACTACTTCAAGCAGCACGGCTGGGTGATGGGCCAGCCGGTGGTGAGCCGCGCCTCGGTGCGTGGCGAGCACGTGGACGAAGGCCTGAGCCCGGGCATTGATCCGGTCAAGAACGTTGGACAGTTGCGAGCACTGGGCTGGTCGAGTCATGATGCGCTGCGCGACGATATGCCAGTGACTGCTTTCCGCTTCGACGGTGAGTTCGGTCCGGAATATTGGATGGGGCTTGGCAACTTCTACGCCATCACTCGCTATAATCGCAGCGCCATGTATGCCATGGCCGTCTATCAACTGTCGCAAGCACTGGTTCAAGCACGGGGCGTCAAGTAATGCGGACTACGCCGATTCGCACACCACTGAAGCTGATGGGCTACGCAGCCCTGGCCCTGCTCGTCGTCAGCTGCTCGTCGACCAGCCGTGCCCCGCAAAGCGGCGGTTATACCGTGCGCTCGCAGCCTGGCCTGGACATCAACCGGGCCCACAAGGACGGCGCGCCGTGGTGGGACGTGGACGTCTCGCGCATCCCCGACGCCGTGCCCACCCTGCACAGCGGCCCGTACAAGGCCAACCCCTACACGGTGCTGGGCAAGACCTACTTCCCGCTCAACGATGCCAGCAGCTACGTGGCCACCGGCACGGCCTCCTGGTACGGCACCAAGTTCCACGGCCAGAACACTGCCAACGGCGAGGTCTACGACCTGTACGGCATGAGTGCCGCGCACAAGACCCTGCCGCTGCCCAGCTACGTGCGCGTCACCAACCTGGACAACAACCGCAGCGTGATCCTGCGCGTGAATGACCGCGGGCCGTTCTACTCCGACCGCATCATCGACCTGTCCTACGCCGCCGCCAAGAAGCTGGGCTATGCCGAGATCGGCACCGCGCGCGTGAAGGTCGAAGGTATCGACCCGGCCCAGTACTGGGCCCAGCGCGGCCGCCCGGCGCCGCTGATGCTTGACCAGCCGCAGGTGGCGCAGGTGCCGCAGAAGCCGGCCATCACCGCGTCGGCCGGCACCATCGAGCAATGGACGCCGCCGCCACAACAGCATGCCGCCGCCGTCCTGCCCGCGCAGATCGACGCAAAAAAAAACGCTTCTGTTCCAGTCTCTGGCCAGTTTCTCCAGGTGGGAGCGTTCGCCAATCCGGACGCTGCGGAGCTGCTGAGGTCGAAGCTGAGTTCGATGGTGCGAGCCCCGGTGTTCGTCAGCTCGATCGTGCGCAACCAGCAGACACTGTATCGAGTGCGGATGGGGCCGATCGGCACGCCGGGTGAGGTGCAGCAGACCCAGGACAGCGTGCGCCTGGCCAACCTGGGGTCGCCTAGCGTGGTCACCGCCGAATGACTTTTCCGGCCTGGCAACAGGCCGGACCACGGCTGGCGCCTGTCCTTGGGGGCGGGTGCCAGCCGTTTGATTAACGGCCCGCAGAACGGCTGAGCAGTAAACGGGGTCATAGGCCCCGACACAAAACAGATTTTGCCCGAGAGGGCATGTGCCCATTAGCAATTTCGAGAGACGGATGAACATCACCACCTTTGCCAAACGCCTGTGCCTGCCTGTACTGCTGCTGATCGCCCCAGTTGCCATGTCGGCCGAGCAAATGACGCCTGCGGCGCCGCAACTGGCTGCCAAGGCCTACGTACTGATGGAAGCGTCCAGCGGGCAAGTCCTGGTGGATAGCAACGGCGACCAGCGTCTGCCGCCAGCCAGCCTGACCAAACTGATGAGCGCCTACATCGCCACCCTGGAGATCAAGCGCGGCCAGATCGGTGAGAACGATCCGGTGACCGTCAGCGAGAACGCCTGGCGCACCGGTGGTTCGCGGATGTTCCTGAAAGTCGGCTCGCAAGTGTCGGTCAGCGACCTGCTGCACGGCATCATCATCCAGTCGGGCAACGACGCCACCGTGGCCCTGTCCGAGCACATCGCCGGCAGCGAAGACGCCTTCGCCGACATGATGAACAAGACCGCCGGCGACCTGGGCATGGAGAACAGCCACTTCATGAACCCTACCGGGCTGCCGAACCCGGATCACTACTCCACCCCGCACGACATCGCCAAGCTGGCCCGCGCGATCATCAACATCGACCCGGCCCACTACGCGATCTATTCGCAGAAAGAGTTCTTCTGGAACAACATCAAGCAGCCTAACCGCAACCTGCTGCTGTGGCGCGACAAGACCGTCGACGGTCTGAAAACCGGCCACACCGAAGAAGCCGGCTACTGCATGGCGGCCTCGGCCGTACGTGATGGCATGCGCCTGATCGCGGTCGTGTTCGGTACCACCAGCGAAGCGGCCCGTGCTGCCGAAACCCAGAAGCTGCTGACCTACGGTTTCCGTTTCTTCGAAACCCAGACCTTCTACCAGAAGGGCACCGAGCTGGCTAAAGCCCCGGTCTGGAAAGGTGCTACCCACGAAGTGCGTGCGGGCCTTGCCGACGACCTGACCATGACCCTGCCAAAAGGCCAGCTGAAAGGCCTGACCGCCACCATGACCATGAAGCCACAGCTGACCGCGCCTATCGCCAAAGGTGACGTGATCGGTAAAGTGGAAGTCAAAAACGGTGACCAGGTGGTCCACAGCGCCGACCTGATCGCCCTCGACGCGGTCGAGGAAGGTGGCTTCATCCGCCGCATGTGGGATAGCATTCGTCTATTCTTCTACGGCTTGTTCAACTGATTACGTGAACAGCATGCCCCCTGGCTGCGCCGTGCGGCCAGGGGGTTTGTCCGTCTTCACGGCTTAAGAGGCCGTTACTGCTATGACAGACACAGAAGTCAAGGCTCCTAAAATCGAATTCCCTTGCGCCGATTATCCGATCAAAGTGATCGGTGATACCGGCGCGGGCTTCAAAGACAAAGTCATCGAAATTGTCACGCGTCACGCCGACATCGAGCATGACAAGACCGCCGAACGCCAGAGCAGCAATGGCAAGTACACCACGCTGCAGCTGCACATCCTGGCCACCGGGCAAGACCAGCTCTACAACATCAACAGCGAACTGCGTGCCACCGGCGTAGTTAAAATGGTGCTCTGATGTCGCGGTGCCTGGGCTTTCGCGAACTGGGCCTTGTGGCCTACGAGCCGGTCTGGCACGCGATGCAACGTTTTACCGACCAGCGCACCCCGGCCACCGGGGACGAGGTCTGGCTGGTGCAGCACCCCGCGGTGTTCACCCAGGGCCAGGCGGGCAAGGCCGAGCACCTGCTGGTGCCCGGCGACATCCCGGTGGTGCAGGTGGACCGTGGCGGCCAGGTGACCTACCACGGCCCCGGCCAGTTGGTGGCGTACCTGCTGCTGGACGTGCGACGGCTGGGCTATGGCGTGCGTGACCTGGTCACGCGCATCGAGCAGACCCTCGTCGCGCTGCTGGACGAGTATGGTGTACCGGCGGCGGCCAAGGCCGATGCCCCCGGTGTGTATGTCCAGGGTGCGAAGATCGCCTCGCTGGGCCTGCGGATCCGCAACGGGTGTTCCTTTCATGGCCTGGCCTTGAACGTGGACATGGACCTGGCGCCGTTCCGCCGTATCAACCCCTGCGGATATGCCGGGCTGGCGATGACCCAGTTGTGCGATCATGCAGGCCAGATTGAATATGCCGAGGTTGGTGCCCGGCTGCGCGCGCAGCTCGTCAAGCACCTCGACTACGCTGAGCAGACGACCCTGACGGGCGGAATCGATTGATATGACTACCGCGCAAGACACAGCTGAATCCGTGCAATCCATGATCCCGGTGACCAACGTGACCCCGCCCCGGCCAAAAGTCGAGGCCGGCGTGAAGCTGCGTGGTGCCGAGAAGGTCGCGCGTATTCCGGTGAAGATCATCCCTACCGAAGAACTGCCGAAGAAGCCTGACTGGATCCGCGTGCGCATCCCGGTTTCGCCGGAAGTCGACCGCATCAAGCAGCTGCTGCGCAAGCACAAGCTGCACAGCGTGTGCGAGGAAGCGTCCTGCCCGAACCTGGGCGAGTGCTTCTCCGGTGGTACCGCTACCTTCATGATCATGGGTGACATCTGCACCCGTCGCTGCCCGTTCTGCGACGTCGGCCACGGCCGTCCGAAAGCCCTGGATGCCGACGAGCCGATGAACCTGGCCGTGGCCATCGCCGACCTGCGCCTGAAGTACGTGGTCATTACCTCGGTGGACCGCGACGACCTGCGCGACGGCGGTGCCCAGCACTTCGCCGACTGCCTGCGGGAGATCCGCAAGCTGTCGCCGGGCGTGCAGCTGGAAACCCTGGTGCCGGACTACCGCGGCCGCATGGACGTGGCGCTGGCCATCACCGCCGCCGAGCCGCCGGATGTGTTCAACCACAACCTGGAAACCGTGCCGCGCCTGTACAAGGCCGCGCGCCCGGGTTCGGACTACCAGTGGTCGCTGACCCTGCTGCAGAAGTTCAAGGAACTGGTGCCGCATGTGCCGACCAAGTCCGGCCTGATGCTGGGCCTGGGCGAGACCGACGAGGAAGTGATCGAGGTGATGCATCGCATGCGCGAGCACAACATCGACATGCTCACCCTGGGCCAGTACCTGCAACCATCGCGCAGCCACTTGCCGGTGCAGCGTTTCGTGCACCCGGACACCTTCGCCTGGTTCGCCGAGGAAGGCTACAAGATGGGCTTCAAGAACGTCGCCTCCGGCCCGCTGGTACGTTCCTCGTACCACGCCGACCAGCAGGCGCACGAGGCCAAGATCAAGCTCTGATCGACGCCTGAAGCACCCGTGCCGGCCGGCAGTTCACCGAACTGCGGCCGGCATTGTTGTTCATGGGCCATGACATTGGGATACAGGGGGTTACACGGCTATGCTGTTCTGTCACCGGGAACGCTCTAAAGTAGGCGCTTTCGATTCACGCAAGGAGCCCATCGAATGACACACCAAGCCGCTGCCACCCTGCCGCGCAGGGTACCCACCGAGGCGCAGATCGCCCTGATCGCGCCCGCCGGCCCCAAGGATTTCAGTGTCGAGGCCGCCGAACGCTGGGTCACCAGCCGAGGCCACCGGCTCAAGGTCTACCCTGGCGTGCTGCAGCACCAGGGCTACCTGGCCGGCAGCGACCAGGCGCGCCTGCAGGACCTGCACGACGCCTTCGCCGACCCCGAGAACGACGCGATCATCTGCCTGCGCGGTGGCTACGGCACCCCGCGGCTGCTGGAGCACATCGACTACGAGCTGATCGCCCGCCACGCCAAGCCCTTCATCGGCTACAGCGACATCACCGCCTTGCACCTGGCGTTCGCCCGGCACTGCAACTTCGTCACCTTCCACGGCCCCATGCTTACCTCGGACCTGCTGGCCAACCGCCAGGCGCCCACCGAGGACTCGCTGCGCCGCCTGCTGCGTGGCCAGCTGCGCGCCGGTGACCTGCTGGCGCACCCGGTGGCCCACCCGCTGACGTGCATCGAGCATGGCGTGGCCAGCGGGCGCCTGACCGGGGGCAACCTGTCGATGATCTGCGCCACCCTGGCCACCGACTACGAAATCGACCTGAACGGCGCCATCCTCTTCATCGAGGACGTTGGCGAGCCCCTGTACAGGGTTGACCGGCTGCTCACGCACTTGCGCCTTGCCGGGCGTTTCAAGGGCCTTCGCGGGGTATTGGTGGGCGACTTCTCGGGGCTGGACGTGCCGCGGCTGACGCCGTTGCTCAAAGAGGTCTTCGAGCCGATGGGCATCCCGGTGCTGGCGGGTTGGCGCAGCGGTCATTGCGACCCGAACCTGACCTTGCCGCTAGGCGCCCAGGTGCGCCTGGACGCGGGCCAGAAGACCCTGATGCTGGAGCAGGATGTGGTGCGGTAGTGGCTGGACCACACCCCTCTCGTAGCAGCGGCCGCCAGGCCCGTCCAGGGCTTACTGACCCCGCAAACTATCCAGCAGCTTGTGGTTGGCATACCCATCCGCCGGCCAGCCCAGCGCCTGCTGCGCCTGGCGGATCGACTTGCGGGTGTTGGCGCCGATGATGCCGTCCGGCGTGCCGGCGTCATACCCCTTCGCGGTCAGCAGCGTCTGCAGCTCGATACGCTCGGTGCGGCTCAACGGCAGGTCATCGCGCGGCCATTCGCCGGTCACGTAGCCACCGCCATCGAAACGCTGGGACAGCAGGCTCACCGCCAGCGCGTACGACGACGAGTTGTTGTACTTGAGGATGGCGCGGAAGTTGTCCAGCACCAGGAACGCCGGGCCACGGTAGCCCGCCGGCAACAGCAGTGACGCCGACAGCTGCTCGCTGCCGGTGGGCAGGCGGGTGCCCGGCGTGACCTTCACGCCCATCTGCAGCCATTCGCCCACCGGCTTGCGCAGGGTGCCGTCGGCCTGGGCGTAGTCGAAGCCTGGCGCCAGCTGCACTTCAAAGCCCCACGGCTGGCCACGCTGCCAGCCGGAGCTTTGCAGGTAATGGGCGGTGGAGGCGAGGGCGTCCGGCGCGCTGTTCCAGATATCCCGGCGGCCATCGCCGTCGAAGTCCACCGCGTGGGTGTTGTAGGTGGACGGGATGAATTGGGTCTGGCCCATGGCGCCGGACCAGGAGCCCAGCATCGCCTCTGGTTGAATATCACCGTTCTGCAGGATCTGCAGCGCGGCAATCAACTGGTCCTGGGCGAAGCTCTGGCGGCGGCCTTCGTAGGCCAGGGTCGCCAGGGAGCGGATCACTGACTTGTCACCCTGGAACTGGCCGAAGCTGCTCTCCATGCCCCACACCGCCACCAGCGCCTGGCGGTCCACGCCATAGCGCTGCTCGATGCGTTGCAGCACGTCGCCGTACTGGCTCATCAACGCCTGGCCCTTGCGCACGCGCACCGGCGAGATGGCACCATCCAGGTATTCCCACACCGGCCGGGTGAACTCCGGCTGGCTGCGGTCGGCCTTGACCACGCTCGGGTCCGGGGTAACACCGGCGAAGGCGCGGTCGAACACATCCGGACGAATGCCAGCCTGCAGGGCCTGCTGGCGGAAACCGTCTTCCCACTGGGTGAAGGTTTCGCTGGGCAACACCACGCCATCGGCATCCACCGGCGCGGCCGTGGTCAACGGGGCCTGTGGCGAGCTTTTCTGGGCAGGGACGGGCAGGGCATCGGCGGCGACGGTCGGCTTTTCAGCGCAAGCGCCCAGCAGAACGAGAACGGAAGCAGCGAGCAGGTGACGCATGTGCACACGCTGGGGACGACGAAGAGGCATTCACAGGTCCAGGTATTTCGGGTTCAGGTGTGGACCATAACATGAGAGCAGGGGGGGAGGGGTAGCGCGGGGCAACGTTCGGCGTGAATGGGCTTTTCAGGCGGCCAGAAAAGGAGAAGCCTCCCAGTTTTTCGACTGGAAGGCTTCGCGTTTGTAGCTGCCCTTGCCCTTGGTGGGTCGTTCCTGGCGGCTGCGGAACAGGGGCTGGGCGATGATGGACTTGGCCTTGTTGGGGCGCTTTTTGCTCATGGCGGGTCTCCTTGGTTGGAGCGCCGATCATACGCCTCTGCACACACCATGCAACCGTAGCAGCGGCCGCAGGCCGCGTCCTGGGCGCTGCGCTTGTACCGAGTTACCTGGGACGCGGCCTGCGGCCGCTGCTACGGGTTTCATCACTGGGCGGGGAGCACCGTTCGCTGGCCTGCCATCAACAGCGACAACCGCGACAGGCTGATCCACACCGACCCCTGCGCCTGGCCCTTGATCTGCGCGTCGATGTGCTGGGCGTCCTGCAGCAGTTCGCCCCAGCGTTTTGCCGAGTGGCGTTGCAGGGCCTTGCTCATCAAAGGGCGGCGCTTGTCCCACACCGGCGGCTTGGCGCTGCTGAAGGCCTTGTCCAGCGGTGTGCCCTGGCTGTATTGCAGCGAGATGTTGGCCAGCGTGCGCAACTCCCGGGCCAGAGCCCAGAGGATGACCGGCGGTTCCACGCCTTCGCCACGCAGCCCTTCGAGCATGCGCAAGGCATGGGCGGCCTCGCCGTTCAGCACCGCGTCCACCAGGCCGAAAACGTCGAATCGCGCGCTGTCGGCCACCGCCGATTGCACGGTTTCCAGGGTTACCTGGTTGTTCTCGGCCAGCAGCTTGAGCTTCTCGATTTCCTGGGCGGCAGCCAGCAGGTTGCCTTCCACGCGGGCGGCAATCAGCTCCACCGCATCCTGCTGCGCAGCCAGGCCGGCCTGGGACAGGCGCTGGCGAATCCATTGCGGCAGCTGGTTGGCGTCCACCGGCCAGATCTGCACGAACTGGGTCTGCTGGCCTTCGACCAGCGCCTTGCCCCACTTGGTCTTCTGCGCGCTGCCATCGAGCTTGGGCAGGCTGATCAGCAGCAGGGTGTCTTCGGCAGGGCGCGAGCAGTACTCGATCAGCGCCGCAGCGCCCTTGTCACCGGGCTTGCCCGAGGGCAGGCGCAGCTCCAGTAGGCGGCGTTGGGCGAACAGCGACAGGCTGGCGCCAGCCTGCAGCAGGGTGCCCCAGTCGAAGTTGGCGTCGGCGCTGAACACCTGGCGTTCATCGAAGCCTTGCTGGCGCGCAGCGGCGCGCACCGCGTCGGCGGCTTCCTGGCACAGCAGCGGGTCGTCGCCGCTGATCACGTAGATCGGCGCGAGGCTGTCTTGCAGGTGCTTGTTGAGTTGGGCGGGGGTCAGTTTCATGGTGATGAAAGAAGGGGCGCCTGAGCGCCCCGTTCCTCTTTTACTTCGAAGGGATCTGGACAGGCGACTGTTGCGGCGTCGCGTCACGAATGCGTTGCGCTTCGGCTTCCTGCTCGGCCAGGGCCTTGGCCTTGGCTTCGGCATCATCCTGCAGCTTGTCCAGCTGCTGCGGGGTGATCTGCTGCAGGCGCAGCATCAGGCGCTGGACGATTTCACGACGCATCTCGTCGCGAGTCTCGTGAGCGACCTGGTCGGAACCCGCCAGGTTGTTGCCATCCTGGGTGTAGGTCTTGTCTACCACGACCTTGTCGCTGAGCAGGTTCAGGTTCTCGTGGCCGACGATGTCATAGCTCAGGGTGGTGGTCAGCTCGTACTCAGCCGAACGCGTACCGCTGGTGTAGCTGGCGGTGCGCTGGTCTTCCTGCTCGCGGCTCAGCACCAGCTTGTAGGGGGCGCCGTCGTAGACCTTCACGCCGCTGGCGGCGATCTGCTTGCGCAGTTGCGTCACGGTAGGGCCGTAGGCGTCACGCGCGGTGATGTTCAGCTCCTTGAGAGCCATCACGCTGGTGCCGGTGCCGCGCAACTGGAAACCGCAGGCGCCCAGCAACACGGCCAGGCCCATAACCAGTAGATTGCGTTTGATCATCTTGTTGCTCCCTAGAAACCTTGTGGGCCGACTCTGTAAATGGCGCCCGGTTGCCCGGGCGCGCTGATCCGATCAGCTGGCGACGATATTGACCAGTTTCCCCGGCACGACGATGACCTTGCGGATCGTCAGGCCGTCGATGAAGCGCAGCACGTTCTCGTTGACCCGGGCGGCCGCCTCGATTTCCTCGCGGCTGGCGCTGGCTGGCATCTCGATCTGGCCGCGCAGCTTGCCGTTGACCTGGATCACCAGCTGCAGGCTGTCCTGTACCAGGGCGCTTTCGTCCAGCACCGGCCAGCCGGCGTCGATGACGGCACCGGCGTGGCCCAGCGCATTCCACAGTTCGTGGCAGATGTGCGGGGTGATCGGGGCCAGCAGCAGGGTCACGGTCTCCAGGCCTTCCTGGATCAGTGCACGGTCCTGCTCGGTGGCCTGCGGGGCCTTTTCCAGCACGTTCATCAGGGTCATCACCTGGGCGATGGCGGTGTTGAACTTGTGGTGCTGGCCGATATCCTGGCTGGCCTGGCGGATGGCCAGGTGCGTGGCACGGCGGATAGCCTTCTGCTCGTCATTCAGGCTGGCAACGTCCAGCGCGGCCGGCAGGCCCTGGGCCACGTGGGCCTGGGCCAGGCGCCAGACGCGACGCATGAAGCGGTGCGAGCCTTCGACGCCGGAGTCGGACCATTCCAGGCTCATGTCGGGCGGCGAGGCGAACATCATGAACAGGCGGCAGGTGTCGGCGCCGTACTGGTCGATCATGGACTGCGGGTCGACGCCGTTGTTCTTCGACTTCGACATCTTCTCGGTGCCGCCGATTTCCACCGGCAGGCCGTCGCTGATCAGCTTGGCGCTGATAACCTTGGCCTTGCTGTCGCGCTCAAGCTCGACGTCGGCCGGGTTGAACCAGGTCTTGCCGCCGTTATCTTCCAGGCGGTAGTAGGTCTCGGCGACCACCATGCCCTGGGTCAGCAGGTTCTTGAACGGCTCGTTGGAGCTGACCAGGCCTTCGTCGCGCATCAGCTTGTGGAAGAAGCGCGCGTACAGCAGGTGCAGGATGGCGTGTTCGATACCGCCAATGTACTGGTCAACCGGCAGCCAGTGGTTGGCCGCAGCTGGGTCGACCATGCCGCCTTCGTATTGTGGCGAGGCGTAGCGAGCGTAGTACCACGACGACTCCACGAAGGTGTCCATGGTGTCGGTTTCACGCTTGGCCGGCGCGCCGCATTTCGGGCAGCTGCACTCGTAGAACTCGGGCATGCGCGCCAACGGCGAACCGGCGCCGTCCGGCACCACGTCTTCGGGCAGCTTGACCGGCAACTGGTCTTCGGGCACCGGCACGTCGCCACAGGTGTCGCAGTGGATGATCGGGATCGGGCAGCCCCAGTAGCGCTGGCGGCTGATGCCCCAGTCGCGCAGGCGGAACTGGGTGCGCGACTTGCCCAGCTCTTTCTTGATCAGCGCCACTTCCATGGCGTCGAATGCGCCAGCGAAGTCCAGGCCGTCGAATTCGCCGGAATTGATCAGCGTGCCGTGCTCGCCATAGGCTTCCTGCCACGGGGCAGGGTTGGTGTCGCCGGCGCTGGTGCGTACTACCGACTTCACCGGCAGGCCATACTTGTGGGCGAACTCGAAGTCACGCTCGTCGTGCGCAGGCACGGCCATGACCGCGCCGTCGCCGTAGTGCATCAGCACGTAGTTGGCGACCCACACTGGCAGCTTGTCGCCGGTCAGCGGGTGCTCGACGAACAGCGACGTCGGCATGCCTTTCTTTTCCTGGGTGGCGACGTCGGCTTCGGCGACGCTGCCGCTCTTGCATTCGTTGATGAACGCCTGCAGCTCAGGGTTGTTCTGCGCGGCCAGGGTGGCCAGCGGGTGCTCGGCGGCCACGGCCACGTAGGTGGCGCCCATCAGGGTGTCGGGGCGGGTGGTGAACACTTTCAGGGTGCCGGCTTCGCCGATCGACGCCTGGTGGTACGGGAACTGCACTTCCATGCCGCGCGATTTGCCGATCCAGTTGCGCTGCATGGTCTTGACCTGCTCGGGCCAGCCGGTCAGTTCGTCCAGGCTTTCCAGCAGCTCTTCGGCGTAGGCAGTGATGGCGAAGTAGTACATCGGGATTTCGCGCTTCTCGATCAGCGCGCCCGAACGCCAGCCACGGCCGTCGATGACCTGCTCGTTGGCCAGCACGGTCTGGTCGACCGGGTCCCAGTTCACGGTGCCGTTCTTGCGGTAGATCACGCCTTTTTCGAACAGGCGGGTGAACAGCCACTGCTCCCAACGGTAGTAGTCAGGCTTGCAGGTGGTGACTTCGCGCGACCAGTCGATGGCGAGGCCCAGGCTTTTCAGCTGGGTCTTCATGTAGGCGATGTTCTCGTAGGTCCACTTGGCCGGCGCGACCTTGTTCTTCATGGCGGCGTTTTCCGCCGGCATGCCGAAGGCGTCCCAACCCATCGGCTGCAGGACGTTCTTGCCCTGCATGCGGTGGTAACGCGAGATCACGTCGCCGATGGTGTAGTTGCGCACGTGCCCCATGTGTAGCTTGCCGCTGGGGTAGGGGAACATCGACAGGCAGTAGTAGGTCTCCTTGCCTGGTTGTTCACTTACTTCAAAGGACTTTTGCTCGTCCCAGAACGACTGGGCGGCGGCTTCGATTTCGCGGGGCTGATAGAGTTCGTGCATGGCTACTTTGCGCTGAGAAATGGGTGACCTTATCCAGGCAGCGTGAAATCCGCTACACCCGGCAATCCGGTGGCGATCTTTAAACGCCGTAGCATACATGACCCCGCTTCAAGGTGGGAAACCCATATTGCATCCAGGCATGCCCATCCAACCCGGCCAAAAGCCAGCAAAGCCCCGCAGGCATTGGCCGTTGGTCGCTGCAGCGGGCTGGTTTCGCCTGCGCCGCTAAGCTCATCAATGGGGAAGCTGTTTTATCTTCAATGAGGTGAACGGATGGTTGAGTCACATGTTAATGCTATGAAGCCGGAGCTGTTCGAGCGTCTGATCGATCGTCTCGGCCTGGCCCTCGACGTTGCCCGCACATCTGTACGTTTGCGCAACGAAGCGCCTGCCGAACTCGAGTTGCGTGGCTTGAGCCGCGCGGAAGTGGAACTGATCAATGCCTACCTGGACTCCATGCCAGTGGGCGTGCATGCCGGTGCCGTGGTGCGTGACCCCAGGGACGCCGCGCCCGCCACCAGCAATGTGGTGTGGATCAAGGACAAGACCGCGAGAAAGACCGGCGCCAAGGCAAGGGCCGCGCAGTTCAAATAATAGACCGGAGGCGCTGCTCATGCACCCAGACCGCCGGCGAGACTTGCGTACACACATTCAGATTGAGGCCGTGCGCCTTAACCCTTAGGCTTCGGGCATCCTGGGAGATGCTCGATGCCTTTTCGTTACTTCATCAAACAATTGTTCCTGCCGCCTGGCGTGCTTTTCCTGTGCCTGCTGCTGGCCTGGTGGCTGCGCCGCTCGCGGCCGCGCCTGGCCCTGGCCTGCTTCGTGGTGGGCCTGGCCGGGCTGTGGCTGATGAGCCTGCCGCGGGTGGTGCAGTTGGCCGCCCACGGGCTGGAGCAGGAACCGGCCCTTACCGCTGAACAATGGCCGCAGCTGGCCCAACGCGCTGATGCCATCGTGATCCTGGGCGCCGGCCGCGAGCGCGGCGACCCGGCCTGGGGCGGTGAAGACCAGCCCACCGGCGTCAATCTCGAACGCGTGCGCTACGCGGCCCGGCTGGCCAAGGCCTCGGGCTTGCCGATACTCACTTCCGGCGGCCTGCACTACGGCTCGCCGCCCAGCGAGGCGTACATCATGGCCACCTCGTTGCGCGATGATTTCGGCGTGGCCACCCGCTGGCAGGAAGGCGCCAGCCGCACCACCTGGGAAAACGCCACCCTGAGCGCCGAGATCCTCAAGGCCCAGGGCATCCACCGCGTGGTGGTAGTCACCCAGGCCTGGCACATGCCGCGGGCGCGCTGGAGCTTCGAACATGCGGGCCTTGAGGTGGTGAGCGCGCCGGTGGGCTTCCTGGGCATCGACAACGCCCGCCCGCTGGGCGGCTGGATGCCCGAGGGCAAGGCGTTCTGGCAGAGCGGGCAGTTGTTGAACGAGGCGGTGGGGTTGGTCGGGTATCGCCTGTTTTACCGTTAATCCGTAGCAGCTGCCGAAGGCTGCGTCTTGGCCCTGCCGTGGTGCCCTGGACGCGGCCTTCGGCCGCTGCTACGGGGGAGCCGAGGCCCCAATCACACCGTCTTGGCGATGCGGCTGGCCAGCAGGGCCCAGCCGAACAGCACCAGGCACAGGATGATCAGCGGCCACGAGCGCCACTGCAGGTACGGCGTGAGCTGGTGCATGGGCACCACGTCGCCGTACAGGATGCCTTTCTGGAACTGCGGGATCTGCGCGGTGATCTGCCCGAACGGGTTGATCAGCGCGGTGACGCCGTTGTTGGTGGCGCGGATCATCCAGCGGCCGGCCTCAAGGGCACGCATCTGTGCCATCTGCAGGTGCTGCAGCGGGCCGATGGAGGTGCCGAACCAGGTGTCGTTGCTGATGGTCAGCAGCAGATCGGCCTTGGCGGCTTCACCCGCGGCAAACTCGGGGTACACCACTTCGTAGCAGATGAACGGCGCGATCTGGTAGCCCTTGGCCTGCAGCAGCGCCTGGTCGGCCGGGCCACGAGCGAAGTCCGACATAGGCAGGTCGAAGAAGGTGATCAGCCCGCGCAGCAGGTCCTGCAACGGCACGTATTCGCCGAACGGCACCAGCTTCTGCTTCAGGTAGGTGCCATCACCCTGGCCCACCACGGTGATGCCGTTGTAGTACTGGTTCTGGTGGCGCACCTGCTGGCGGATCGGCACGCCGGTGATCAGCGCCGCGTTATGGCTGGAGGCGAAGTTGCCCATCATGTCCAGGTAGCCCTGGGCGTTGTCCATCAGCACCGGCACGGCGGTTTCCGGCCAGATGATCAGGTCGGTCTTCTTCGCCGTGAAGGTCATGTCGCGGTACAGCGCCAGCTGCGCGTCGACCTGGGCCGGGTCCCATTTCATTTCCTGCTCGATGTTGCCCTGCACGGCCGCCACGCTCAGCGGCTGGCCCAGGGGCTCGGTCCAGGCGTGATGCTTGAGCGCCAGGCCGATGCCCCAGGGGGCCAGCAGCAGGACGATGCCGGCCACCAGGAAGGAGGCGCGCTGGCGCAGGCGATGCAGGTTGCACAGCAGCGCTGCGGTCAGGGCCAGCACGAAGGAAATCAGCCACATGCCACCCACCGGCGCCAGCCCGGCCAGGGGGCCGTCAAGTTGGCTATAACCGGCGTACAGCCATGGGAAACCGGTCAGGAACCAGCCGCGGAAGGCCTCCTGGGCCACCCACAGGGCGCCAAAGGCCAGGGCGTCGGCCAGCGGCGCCTCGTTGCGGCGCAGCCAGCGCGCCCACAGCCAGGTGGGCAGGGCGAAGAACAGCGCCACCGCAATGCTGAACAGCAGCATCAGGAAGCCGGCCAGCAGCACCGAGGCACCGCCGAAGTTGTGAATGCTGACGTAGATCCAGCTGGTGCCGGCGCCGAACAGGCCGAAGCCGTAGGCCCAGCCACGCATGAACGCCTGGCGCGGGCTGAGCCCGCGCAGGCCCAGGTACAGCAGCGCCAGCGACAACAGTGACAACGGCCAGATGTTGAACGGCGCCAGCGCCAGGGGAGTCAGGGCACCGGCCGCCACGGCCAGCAGGTTACCGGGCCAGCCGGGGCGGGTGATCCAGCGCATTTTGATCCTTAATGCGTTTTCAGCGGGAAATGGGGGTCAGGCGCAGCAAGTGTATCCGGCGGCTGTCGGCGTTGAGAATGCGGAAGCGGTAAGCACCTATTTCCGTGGTCTCGTTGCGCTTGGGCAGGTGGCCGAAAGCGCTCATCACCAGGCCACCGACGGTGTCGAACTCGTCGTCGGAGAACTCACTGTCGAAGAACTCGTTGAAGTTCTCGATGGGCGTCAGGGCCTTGATCAGGAAGTCGCCGCTGGGCAGAGGCTTGATGTAGCTGTCCTCTTCCACGTCGTGCTCGTCCTCGATGTCGCCGACGATCTGTTCCAGCACGTCTTCGATCGTCACCAGCCCGGCCACGCCGCCGTATTCGTCGATGACGATGGCCATGTGGTTGTGGTTGGCGCGGAACTCGCGCAGCAACACGTTCAGGCGCTTGGACTCGGGCACGAAGGTGGCCGGGCGCAGCAGGTCCTTGATGTTGAAGTTGTCGCCGTTCTCCTTGAGGATCAACGGCAGCAGGTCCTTGGCCAGCAGCACGCCGATCACGTCGTCGTGGCTGTCACCGATCACCGGGTAGCGCGAGTGGGCGGCGTCGATCACCGCGGGCAGGAATTCGCGAGGTGTCTGGGTCGACTTGATGCTGATCATCTGCGAGCGCGGCACCATGATGTCGCGCACTTGCAGGTCGGCAACCTGGATAGCGCCTTCGACGATGGTCAGCGCTTCGCTGTCGAGCAGCTTGTTCTGGTGGGCTTCGCGCAGCAGCTCCAGCAGCTCCTGGCGGTTTTTCGGCTCATGGGCAAAAGCCTGGGTGATTTTACCCAGCCATGACTTCTGCCCGTTGCTCGATCGATCTTCGCTCATGGCCCTTTTCTCGTGATCCTTGCTGTTTCGGTGGTGAATATTAGTGTTCATCGTCGTCTGCATAGGGGTCGGGATGACCCAGTTTGGCAAGCAACTCTCGTTCCAGCGCTTCCATTTCCTCGGCTTCCTCGTCCTCTTCATGGTCGAAACCAAGCAGGTGCAGGCAACCGTGGATGACCAGGTGCGCCCAATGCGCTTCCAGCGACTTGCCTTGTTCGGCCGCTTCGCGTTCCACCACCGCCACGCAGATCACCAGATCGCCGAGCAGCGGGATGTCGAGCATGTCGTCAGGCACGTCTGCCGGGAAGGATAAGACGTTGGTGGCGTAATCTTTATGACGGTAGGTGTTGTTCAGCTCGCGCCCTTCGGGCACGTCCACCAGGCGGATGGTCAGCTCCGAGTCACCCTTGCGCATGCCCAGCGCCGTCTCGCACCATTGCTGGAAGAGCGTTTCGCTGGGCACCGGGTCATTGGTGGCAACCTGCAGGTCCAGTTCAACCATTGCGCACGTTGTCCTTTTCTACCGGGCGGGCATCGAAGCGCTCGTAGGCTTCGACGATGCGCTGCACCAGCGGATGGCGCACCACGTCCTTGGGCTTGAAGTGGGTGAAGCTGATGCCTGGCACGCCATCGAGCACGTCGATGACGTGCGCCAGGCCCGACTTGGTGCCCTTGGGCAGGTCGACCTGGGTGATGTCGCCGGTGATCACGGCGGTAGAGCCGAAACCGATGCGGGTGAGGAACATCTTCATCTGCTCGACGGTGGTGTTCTGGCTTTCGTCGAGGATGATGAAGCTGTTGTTCAGGGTGCGACCGCGCATGTAGGCCAGCGGGGCGATCTCGATCACCTGGCGCTCGATGAGCTTGGCCACGTGCTCGAAGCCCAGCATCTCGTACAGCGCGTCGTAGAGCGGGCGCAGGTACGGGTCGATCTTCTGGGCCAGGTCGCCGGGCAGGAAGCCCAGCTTCTCGCCGGCTTCGACCGCCGGGCGCACCAGCAGGATGCGGCGCACCTGCTCGCGCTCCAGCGCGTCGACCGCGCAGGCCACGGCCAGGTAGGTCTTGCCGGTACCGGCCGGGCCGATGCCGAAGTTGATGTCGTTGCCCAGGATTTCCTTCACGTAGCGCTGCTGGTTCAGCCCGCGCGGGCGAATCATGCCCTTGCGCGTGCGCAACGACACCGGCACTTCGTTGGAAGACGGGTTGTCCAGCTCTTCGATGGCCGACTCCTGCAGGTACAGGTGCACCAGGTCCGGGGACAGCTCGGTGGCCTTGGTCTCCCGGTACAGGCGACGCAGCAGGTGCTCGGCAGAGGTGGTGTGCGTGGGTTCGCCAATCAGCTCGAACTGGTTGCCGCGGTTGCGGATCTCGATCTCGAGACGTTGTTCGATCAGGCGCAGGTGTTCGTCGAACTGCCCGCAGAGGTTGGCGAAGCGGCGAGCCTCGAAGGGCTCGAGGATGAAGCGATGAGGTTCTATGGGTGCGTTCAAGGTCGTTTTTAGCCGCCCGACGGCAATTGAGTTGGATTCAAGGATAACCCCAGCAGGCCAGCGGCGAAAGGCCCCAGATGTCCAGTGGTCATGTAATGCACGCGCCCACCCCGGTAACAACCGCCCTGCCATCGGTCGGCTCATCTTCGAGCGGGGTTCCTGGCATTGCCGGGCGGGCGCCTGTGCTATAGTTTTCGCCCTCTTTACCACCCCCGACTGTTACCCACCCAAGATGACCAAACGCGAAGCTCCAATCTACAAAGTGATTTTCCTCAACCAGGGCCAGGTGTTCGAGATGTACGCCAAGCAGATCTTCCAGAGTGATCTGTGGGGCTTCCTGGAAATCGAGGAATTCGTCTTTGGCGAGCGCACCCAGGTGGTCGTGGACCCTAGCGAAGAAAAACTCAAGGCCCAGTTCGAGGGCGTGGTGCGCAGCTTCGTGCCCATGCATTCGATCGTGCGCATCGACGAAGTGGAGCGCCTGGGCACGCCGAAAATCAGCGAAGCCCGCGGCGTCAGCAACGTGATGCCATTCCCCATGCCGATGCCGGAGAAGTAACGGCGTCAGCTCAGGGCAGCGGCGAGAAGGGCGAGCGCCCGTCGGCGGTCTGCAGTTCCAGCAGGTATTTGCGGAAAATCTGCCCCAGCACCTGGGTGGCCATTTCCAACTGGTCGCGCGGCATCTGCGCGGCCACCTCGTCGGCGCTGTCCAGGGCGTCTTCCTGGCCGTTCACGGCGGCCATCTTCAGCACGATATAGGCCTGCACGTTGTTGGCCGGCACGCCTTCGCCGTGGAAGAACATCAAGCCCAGGTGGTATTGCGCGTCGGCATGGCCTTGCAGCGAGGCCTGCTCGAAGTAATTGAGCGCCTGGTTCAGGTCGCGGGGGGTGGCGGTGCCGTCGTAGTAGAACTGCCCCAGCTCGTATTGCGCCTGGGCGTCGCCGGACTTGGCGGCCGCCTGGCAGCTGGCCAGGGCCTGTGGCAGGTCCTGGGGCTGGGTGTTGAGCGTGCAGCGACCCATCGCCGGAATCAACAGCGAATTGCCGCCTGCCGAGGCCAGCAGGGGCTGAAGAAGCAACAGGCAGCCCAGGGCAAGGGCGCGGCCGGTGCGGTTCATGGGGATCGACTTACCTCAACAGGAAACGGGCGGACCCGGCCAGAACAAGGACTGGTGGCACATTATGAAATAAGCCGGCCTGTCCTTACAAAGTCTTTACTCGTTTTTCTGCTCTGTGGGTAGGGATTGAGTAAAAGTAACAGCTGGAACGCTGTGTGGGAGCTGGCTTGCCAGCGAGCTTTTCAGGGCCTCAAAAGCTCGCTGGCAAGCCAGCTCCCACAACGTTCTTATTTCAACGCTGCGAAGGCGCGCTCGGCCGCATCCAGGGTGATTTTAAGCTCGGCGTCGCCATGGGCGATGGAGGTGAAGCCCGCCTCGAACGCGCTTGGCGCCAGGTACACGCCGCCTTCCAGCATCAGGTGGAAGAAGCGCTTGAAGCGCTCGGCGTCGCTGCTCATCACGTCTTCGAAGGTGACGATGTCGTCGGCGCCGCTGAAGTACAGGCCGAACATGCCGCCCGCCTGGGTGGTCACGAACGGGATGCCGGCGGCGTCGGCGCGCTGCTGCAGGCCGTCGAGCAGGCGCGTGGTGTAGTCGCTCAGCTCGTCATGGAAGCCGGGACGGCTGATGAGGTTCAGGGTGGTCAGGCCTGCGGCCATGGCCAGCGGGTTGCCCGACAGGGTGCCAGCCTGGTACACCGGGCCCAGCGGCGCGATGTGCGACATGATCTCGCGCTTGCCGCCGAAGCAGCCCACGGGCATGCCGCCGCCGATGATTTTGCCGAAGGTGCTCAGGTCCGGGGTGACGCCGTAGTAAGCCTGGGCGCCGCCCAGGGCCACGCGGAAGCCGGTCATCACTTCGTCGAAGATCAGCACCACGCCGTGCTGGGTGCACAGCTCGCGCAGGCCTTGCAGGTAGCCTGGCGCAGGCGGCACGCAGTTCATGTTGCCGGCCACCGGCTCGACGATGATGCACGCCACTTCCTCGCCCACTTCAGCCAGCATTTCGGCCACGGCCTGCAGGTTGTTGAACGGCAGGGTCAGGGTGTGCTTGGCGAAGGCCGCGGGCACGCCCGGCGAGCTTGGCACGCCCAGGGTCAGGGCGCCGGAGCCGGCTTTTACCAGCAGGCTGTCGGAGTGGCCGTGGTAGCAGCCTTCGAACTTGATGATGCTGTCGCGGCCGGTGAAGCCACGGGCCAGGCGAATGGCGCTCATGGTGGCCTCGGTGCCCGAGCTGACCATGCGCACCATTTCCATGGACGGCACCAGCGAGCAGACCAGGTCGGCCATCTGGGTTTCCATCTCGGTCGGCGCGCCGTACGACAGGCCGTGCTCCAGCTGCTTGCGCACCGCGTCCAGCACGTCGGGGTGGCTGTGGCCCAGGATCATCGGGCCCCAGGAGCCCACGTAGTCCACGTAGCGCTTGTCGTCTTCGTCGGTGACGTAGGCGCCGGCGGCGTGCTTGAAGAACAGCGGCGTGCCGCCCACGCTCTTGAAGGCACGCACGGGCGAGTTGACGCCACCGGGGATGTGTTTCTGGGCGTTGGCAAACAGCGTTTCGGAGCGGGACATAATCAGGGTCTCGTTAATCAGGCGGATTCGAACAGGGCGTTGAACGCGCGGGCGCGAGCGGTCACTTCCTGGGCGGTGTCGGCGCCAAACAGGGCATTGACCACGGCCAGCAGGTCGGCGCCCTGTTCCAGAAGTTGCGGGGCGTTGGCCAGGGTGATGCCGCCGATCGCGCAGATCGGCAGCTTGAACTGGGCGCGGGCCTGGCTGAGGGTGTCCAGGGGCACCAGGCCGGCGTCGGGCTTGGTGCTGGAGTCGAAGAAGGCGCCGAAGGCCACGTAGCTGGCGCCTTCGCGGGCAGCTTGTTCAGCCAGGTCGAGGCGGCCATGGCAGGTTGAACCGATGATGGCGTTGCGGCCCAGCAGCGCACGCGCCGGGGTCAGCGGGCCGTCGGTCTGGCCAAGGTGCACGCCCACGCCCAGGCGGGCGGCCAGCTCGGCGTCATCGTTGATGATCAGCTGGGTCTTGTACGGTTCGCACAGCTTGCGCAGTGCTTCGGCCTCGCGCAGGCGGCGGGCCTCGTCGGTGCTCTTGTCGCGGTATTGCAGCAGCAGCACGCCGCCGTCCAGGGCCGCCTTGACGTAGTCAAGGAAACGGCCGGCCAGCAGCTTGCTGTCGGTAATGGCGTAAAGGCCACGTAGTTTCATCACACTTACCTCTATGGCGCGGCGTTACGAGCAGAAATCCAGTGGCAGGCGGCGAGGCACATACTGGCCCTTGCCGAGCTGCTCGGCGTCACGCAGGGTGCGCCAGGTGTAATCGAGGGCCGACTGCACGGCGCTCTCCAGTTGCTCGCCCAGGGCCAGGCGGCCGGCCAGGGCGCTGGCCAGGGTGCAGCCCGAACCATGATAGCTGCCGGGCAGGCGCTGGCAGATGAAGGTCTGGCGGCGGCCGTCACGGCTGTACAGGCGGTTGTGGATTTCGGTTTCGTCACCGTGGCCGCCGGTGATCAGCAGGTGGCGCACGTAGGGCAGCAGTTTTTCCGCGCATTCGTCGGCGCTGCCTTCGGGCAGTTCGGCCAGGATGCGAGCTTCGGGGAGGTTAGGGGTAGCGATGATGGCCAGGGGCAACAGGCGCTCGCGCATGGCGTAGCCGACCTCGTCCTTGCCCAGGCGGCCGCCGCCACCGGCGCGCAACACCGGATCGCAGACCATCGGCAGGTGCGGGTGCTGGCTGAGCAGCTCGACCACGGTGTCGACCATTTCCAGCGAGCCGAGCATGCCCAGCTTGACCGCGGCCACCTCGGAGTCGTTGAGCACGGCATTGGCCTGGGCCAGTACCCACTCGCGGTCGAGCACGCGGAAGTCGGTGACATTGACAGTGTCCTGCACGGTCAGGGCGGTCACGGCCGGGGCGGCGTGGCAACCTTGGGCGATCAGGGCTTCGATATCTGCCTGCAGGCCGGCGCCGCCACTGGGGTCGTGGCCGGAGAGACAGAGGACAACGGGGCGGGAGCTATAGATATTCATGGTGCGCGAGCTTACCACCAAACGCTTTTGCCGGGACCGGGCGGCATCGGCTGTTTTTTTGTCGCAATAGTCAGGCAGTTTTTCCTGGTGTTGGCTGAAAGCGCCGACCTAGAGCCTTCGATACAATTTTTTACAGCCGCTGCGCTAGTGGCAAGAAGCTATGCTAGAGTGCTTCGAAACCGATAACAGGCACTGCCGGACGACGTCGTCTCAAAGGGAATGGGGGCTTCCTGACGCGCTCGGACAGGCTACGCTGGGGCTGTATGCGCTATTTCCTGATTCTACTGGTGGGCTGGCTACCGCTGCTGGCCTGCGCGCTCGATTTTGACGAGTCCACGCGCACCCTTCCCCTGGGGCACGTGATGCAAGTCTATGAAGATGTCGATGGCTCGGCCAGCATCGAGCAGGTTTCGTCCGCGGCCTTTGCCGATCGTTTTCATCGGCAAAGCGAAGCCGTGCTCAACGCCGGCTACTCGCGCTCGGTGTTCTGGCTGCGCGTGGACCTGCGCTACGTGCCCAAGGACCCCGAGGCCGTGGGCAACTGGCTGCTGGAGCTGGCGTACCCGCCCATGGACAGCATCGAACTGTTCCTGGCCGACCCCAACGGCAAGTTCCGCCTGACCCAGAGCACGGGCGACGAGCTGCCGTACTCGGTGCGCGAGATCAAGCAGAACAACTACGTGTTCGCCATTCCGTTCCCGGCCAACCAGACCACCACCGCCTACCTGCGCATTCACAGCGAAGGCTCGGTGCAGGCGCCGCTGAACCTGTGGTCCTATACCGCTTACCTTGAAGATCAGCCCACCCGTCTGTATGTGCTGGGCCTGATCTACGGTGTGCTGCTGGGGATGCTGGTCTACAACCTGTTCATCTACCTGAGCGTGCGCGACCGCAGCTACCTCTACTACATCCTCTATATCGCCTCCTTCGGCCTGTACCAGGTGTCGGTGAACGGTGCCGGGGTGCAGTATTTCTGGCCCGAGAACCCCTGGTGGGCCAACGCCGCCACGCCGTTCCTGATCGGCTCGGCCGCGCTGTTCGGCAGCCAGTTCGCCCGCAGCTTCCTGCAGACCGCCGAACACAGCCGCTGGCTCGACCGCCTGCTGATGGTGCTGATGGGCGTGGGCGTGGTGACGATGATGCTGTCGCTGACCGCCACCTACGGCATGGCCTTGCGCCTGGCGACGGCGCTGGCGCTGGTGTTCACTGTGGTGATCTTCAGCGCCGGCCTGATCGCCTGGTGGCGCGGCCTGCGCCTGGCACGCTATTTCATCATCGCCTGGACCGCGTTCCTGGCGGGCGGCATCGTCAACACCCTGATGGTGCTGGGCTACCTGCCCAACGTCTTCATCACCATGTACGCCAGCCAGATCGGCTCGGCGCTGGAGGTGGGGCTGCTGTCCCTGGCCCTGGCCGACCGCATCAACTCCATGCGCGAGCAACAGGCGCGAGTGCTGCTGGAAGCGGGGCAGAAGCTGGAACTGCTCAACCAGCAACTGGCCAACAGCAACCGCCTCAAGGACGAGTTCCTGGCCACTGTCACCCACGAGCTGCGCACGCCCATGAACGGTGTGATCGGCTCGCTGGAGCTGATGCAGACCGTGCCCATGGACACCGAACTCGAGCAGTACCAGCAGACCGCGGCCGGCTCGGCGCGGGACATGATGCGCATGGTCGACGACATCCTCATCCTCACCGAACTGCAGGCCGGCAAGCTTTACCCGCGCCACGAACCGTTCGGCGTGCAGGCCCTGCTCGACGGCCTGCAGATGCAATTCGGCCGGGCCGCCCAGGCCAAGCACCTGGCGTTCTCGGTGGAAACCGACAGCGACCTGCCCGAGCGCCTGCAGGGCGACTCGAAGAAGCTGGCGCTGTGCCTGGGTTGCCTGCTGGACAACGCCGTCAAATTCACCCGCCAGGGCTCGGTGGGGCTGCGGGTGCGCGTGGGCGAGCGCACGGCGGACGGCCTGGCGCTGAGCTTCAAGGTCAGTGACACCGGCATTGGCTTCAGCCAACTGGCCGACGCCACTTTGTACCAGCGGTTCTTCCAGGTCGACGGCTCCATGACCCGTGAATACGGCGGCCTGGGCATTGGCCTGGCGATCTGCCGGCAATTGGCCGACCTGATGGGCGGCGAGCTCAGCCATCACTCCGAACCGGGGCGCGGCAGCTGGTTCGAACTGCACGTGCAGTTGGGCCTGGTGGACGACCTGGGGCCAACCCCGGCCGGGCCGCGTACCGAGCACCAGCGCACCCAGCGCTCGCCCCACGACTGCACGGTGCTGCTGGTGGATGACAACAGCATCAACCAGCTGGTGATCCGCGGCATGCTGCTCAAGCTGGGCTACCGCGTGCGCACGGCCGACGATGGCATTACCGCGCTGGAGTTGTTGCACCGCGAGCGGTTCGACGCCGTGCTGCTGGACTGCCAGACGCCGCTCACCGACGCCTTCGCCACCTGCCGGCGCCTGCGTGAACTGCCCGGTTGCGCGCGCCTGCCGGTGCTGGCGGTGGTGGGCCAGCGCCAGGAACGGGAGCGTTGCCTGGAGGCCGGCATGAGCGATTGCCTGAACCGGCCGGTGCGTTTCGAAGAGCTGCAAGCCACCTTGCACCGCTGGTTGCTGGTCAAGGTGCAGGGCGAAAGCGCCGACATTTAGGCCGGTATGTCACTTTGACAGGGGCGGGTAGCGTGATTCACTGGGGTATGAACCTGCCCCAGGAGCCCGCCATGAACCTGCACCAGTTCGCCGAAACCCACGAAGTCAGCAACCAGCCGCCGCCCCTGGATGGCGCCAACCTGTGGCGCATCGACCTGCCGCTGCAGGCCTGGGCCAAGCGCTTCGGTGGCGGCTGGGCCGAGGCGCGCATCGACGCCTACGGTGCCCTGGCCGGTGGGCCGCTGATGGCGGCGGGGTTCCTGGCGAACCAGAACAAGCCGGTGTTCAGCAGCCACGACCGCTACGGCCACCGTATCGACCTGGTGGAATTCCATCCCGCTTATCACGAGCTGATGCGCGCGGCCGTCGAGCACGGCTTGCCGTCCCTGCCCTGGACCGATCCGCGCCCCGGCGCCCACGTGGCGCGCGCCGCTATGACCTACCTGCACACCCAGGCCGAGGCCGGCAGTGGCTGCCCGCTGACCATGACCTTCGCCAGCGTGCCGGCGCTGCGCCTGCAACCGGACCTGGCCGAGCAGTGGCTGCCCAAGGTGCTGGCCACCGAGTACGACCCGCGCAACGTCGGCATGGCGCACAAGGCCGGGGTCACCCTGGGCATGGCCATGACCGAGAAACAGGGCGGCACCGACGTGCGCGCCAACACCACCCGCGCCTTCCCCGTGGGCGCCCCGGGGCCGGGCCAGGCCTATGAACTGGTGGGGCACAAGTGGTTCTGCTCGGCGCCCATGTGCGACGCCTTCCTGACCCTGGCCCAGACCGACAAGGGCCTGACCTGCTTCCTGCTGCCGCGCCACCGCCCGGATGACACCCGCAACGAGTTCTACATCCAGCGCCTGAAGAACAAGCTGGGCAACTGCTCCAACGCCTCCAGTGAGGTGGAGTTCCGTGGCGCCCTGGCCTGGATGGTGGGCGAGGAGGGCCGCGGCGTGCCGACCATCATCGAGATGGTGGCCATGACCCGTTTCGATTGCATGGTCGGCTCCAGCGCGCTGATGCGCCAGGCGCTGACCCAGGCCGCGCACCATTGCGCCCATCGCCAGGTGGGCGGCCGAGTGCTGGCCGAGCAGCCGTTGATGCAGAACGTGCTGGCTGACCTGGCGCTGGAAAGCGAGGCGGCGCTGGCGCTGAGCCTGCGCATGGGCCAGGCCCTGGACCATCTGGAAGACGGCCAGCAGGCACGCTTCGCCCGGCTGATGACGGCAGTGGGCAAGTATTGGATCTGCAAGCGCGCCCCGGCCATGATCAACGAGGCCGCCGAGTGCATGGGCGGCGCCGGCTATGTCGAGGACAGCATCCTGCCGCGGCTGTACCGCGAGGCGCCGGTCAACTCCACCTGGGAAGGCTCGGGCAATGTGCAGTGCCTGGACGTGCTGCGCGCCCTGTCCAAGGAACCGGGCGTGCTCGATGCCCTGTTCGCCGAGCTGGGTGACGGCCATGGTGATCGCCGCCTGGCGGCGCACATCGGCGGGCTGAAAGCGGCGTTCCAGGACACCAGCGACATCCAGTACCGCGCCCGCCAGCTCACCGAGGACATTGCCCTGGCGGTGCAGGCCAAGCTGTTGCTGGAGGCCGGCAATGCGCTGGTCAGCGACGCCTTCATCGCCAGCCGCCTGAGCGGCGGCGGCCGCGCCTACGGCGCGCTGCCGCGCGGCCTCGACGTCGAATCACTGGTCCAACGCTCAACCCCCCACCTCCCGTAGCAGCGGCCGCAGGCCGCGTCCCCAGGCAACGCAGGTCCTTCGCCGGACGCAGCCTTCGGCAGCTGCTACGCAGGTCGGGCGCCTGGCCGCGTCACGGGCAACACGTGCCTTTATGTGTTGTTACAGGCAAGATGGAGGTCTGCAAGATCAGACAGGAAGCGCACCGTGACTCGAACTGCCGAAGCCTTTGTTGTTGTCGAAACCGCCGAACAAGCCGTCGATCGTCTGGCTGAACTGCACGAGCGGGGTACCAAGGCCCTGAGCCAGGCGCTCAAGCAATACCTCAAGGACCGCAGCGAACCCGACGCGGCCCAGCGCGCGCTGTTCCACTACCCGGAACTGCGCGTCACCTACACCTACAGCGGCGAAGTCCCGCCCATTACCCGCGCCTACGCCAAGGTACAGTCGCCGGGCACCTATTCGGTCACCGTCACCCAGCCGGCCGCGTTCCGCACCTACCTGCTGGACCAGCTCAAGCCGCTGATGCGCGACTTCTCCGTCACTGTCGAAGTGGGCGTCAGCGAGCAGAACATCCCGTACCCCTACGTGGTCGAGCAGGGCGATGAGCTGGCCGGCAGCGGTGTCACCGCCGCCGCCCTGGCCCGCGTGTTCCCCAGCACCGACCTGTCCGCTGCCACCGATGGCGTGGCCGACGGCCTGTACGACTGGGCCACTGCCGACCCGATGCCGCTGGCGCTGTTCGACGCCGCCCGCGTCGACTTCTCCCTGCGCCGCCTGATCCACTACACCGGCAGCGACTGGCGCCACGTACAGCCGTGGATCCTGCTGACCAACTACCACCGCTACGTCGACCAGTTCGTCAGCCATGGCCTGGAGCAATTGCAGAGCGACCCGCGCTTCGTGCGCATGGTCATGCCCGGCAACGTGGTGATCGAGAAGGGCATGGCCAGCGAGCAGGCCCAGGCCCTGGTGGACAGCGTGGTGTGGCACCGCTACCAGATGCCGGCGTACCACCTGATTGCTGCCGATGGCGACGGCGTGACCCTGGTCAACATCGGCGTTGGCCCGTCCAACGCCAAGAACATCACCGACCACCTGGCCGTGCTGCGCCCGCACTGCTGGCTGATGATCGGCCACTGCGGCGGCCTGCGGCAGTCGCAGACCATCGGCGACTACGTGCTGGCCCACGCCTACATGCGCCAGGACGGCATCCTCGACCGCGTGCTGCCGCCGAACATCCCGATCCCGGCCCTGGCCGAGGTGCAGATGGCCCTGCAGGAAGCGGCCGCGCAGATCACCGGCGAGCGTGGCGACGAGCTGAAAAAACGCCTGCGCACCGGCACCGTGCTGACCTACGACGACCGCAACTGGGAGCTGCGCTGGGCCCAGGAACGGCCGCTGATCAACCTGTCGCGCGCCGTGGCCGTGGACATGGAAAGTGGCACCATCGCCGCCCAGGGTTACCGCCTGCGCGTGCCGTACGGCACCTTGCTGTGCGTGTCCGACAAGCCGCTGCACAGTGAGATCAAGCTGCCGGGTTCGGCCAACGCGTTCTACAACCGCGCGGTCAGCCAGCACCTGAAGATCGGCATCGCCGCCCTGGACCTGCTGCGCACCGAGCTGACTTCGCTGCATTCGCGCAAACTGCGCAGCTTCGACGAGCCGCCGTTCCGCTGAGGTTTGCCCAAAGGCGCCGGGCCCACTAGCATAGTCGGCCCAGCTGCCTTGAAACCTTGCCCCCATGCCTTTGCCACCCCGCACCAACGCCCGCCGCCCGGGCGCCAAACCCTTTGCCAAACCCGGGCAGCCACGGCGCGTGGCCAAGGCGCCGCCGGCCGAGCCGCGGTTGATCCTGTTCAACAAGCCGTTCGACGTGCTGACCCAGTTCAGCGACGGCGAAGGGCGCGCAACGCTCAAGGATTTCATCGACATCCCCGGCATCTACCCGGCCGGGCGCCTGGACCGTGACAGTGAAGGCCTACTGCTGCTGACCAACGACGGCCAGTTGCAGGCGCGCATCGCCGACCCCAGGCACAAGCTGGCGAAAACCTATTGGGTACAAGTGGAAGGCGAGCCCACCGAAGAACACCTGCAGCGCCTGCGCCAGGGCGTCGAACTCAACGACGGCATGACCCTGCCGGCCCAGGCCCGCCTGTTGGAAGAGCCAGACCTGTGGCCACGCGACCCACCGGTGCGCTTCCGCAAGAGCGTGCCCACCCACTGGCTGGAACTGATCATCAAGGAAGGTCGCAACCGCCAGGTACGGCGCATGACCGCCGCCGTGGGCCTGCCCACCCTGCGCCTGGTGCGCGTGCGCATCGGCGACTGGGCACTGGATGGCCTGGAGCAAGGCAAATACCGCGAAGTCCCCGCCCCCCGCCCGTAGCAGCGGCCACCGGCCGCGTCCCGGCGCACTGCGGTCAATGGGCCTCAATCACCGCAATCACCACGCTCTTGATCACGAACGCGAGGATCCCCAGGCCCAACACCGCAAACAGGATAAGGGTGCCAAACCGTCCGGCCTTGGACTTCTTCGCCAAGTCCCAGACGATAAACCCCATGAACCCGATCAGCACGGTCACCAGTATCGTCATCATCCATTCTTCGAATACCGCCGGGTCCATGGGCAGCCTCCGTCAGGTGCGCAGGTGGGTGAGGGGTAGCTCGGTGCTGGCCAGTACCTGGTTCAGCACGAAGCTGGAGCGCACGCTGGTGACGCCGTCGATACGGGTCAAGTGGCCCAGCAGCAGTTTCTGGTAGTGGTCCATGTCCGGCACCACCACCTTCAACTGGTAGTCGGCTTCCATTCCGGTCACCAGGCTGCATTCCAGCACCTGGGGCAGGGCGCGCACCGCGGCCTCGAAGTTCTCGAAACGCTCGGGGGTGTGGCGGTCCATGCCGATGTGCACGTAGGCGGTGAGGCTCAGGCCCAGCATCTTGCGGTCCAGCAGGGCGACCTGGCGGGTGATGTAGCCGTCGTCCTCCAACTGCTTGACCCGGCGCGAGCACGGCGAGGGCGACAGGCCGATACGCTCGGCCAGTTCCTGGTTGGAAATACGAGCATCGCGCTGCAATTCAGCCAGAATGCTCAGGTCATATCGGTCCAGCTTGCTCATGGATCTGCCCTTGATCTTTAATATTGCTGCAAATTATCCATCTGAAGGCAAAAATTGCGCAAGTGATGTTTTCGTCAGCAATCTTAGCAATCCCCTGCCGCCGCGTTCGCCGTATTCTTTTACCCAGAATCACTACCCGGACACGAGTCCACTGCAACCAGACCCAAGCAGGCAGGTTGCGGCCACCACCCCCACAGGGGCTGTGCTGGCCCCCGGGTTGCACACTGCCCAGAAGGCGGCGTGAGGTGAGCCGGCGCCACAAGCGTCGAGCAGGACAGAAGACACTCAAGGGAGGCCGACGGGCCTCCCTTCTTTATTTGTGCGCGAAAAACGCCGCGCACGAAAAACATGTCCCCGCCGATACCCATCGCATACAGGCTGATAAACTTGAAGAACCGAGGGCGGTTTTTCCAGTCTTATCTATACGCCCCAACCATCCCCCCGTGAGGAAAAGCATGAAGTCGCGCATCTGGCACATGGCAGGTGTTGGTCTGCTCTGTGTGAGCGTCAGCGCTCCAACCCTGGCCGAAGGGCCTAACTCGCAGCAGGAACAGCGGGGCCCCCAAGGGCAGCAGCATGGCGGTGGCCAGCAGCAAAACCATCCGCAGCCACAACAACAGCAGCCACAACAACCGCCGCAACAGCAACAGCGTGCCCCGCAACAAAGCGGCCAGTACCAGTTTCATCAACAGAACTTCAACCGCGAGCAGCCCGGCAATGCCCGGCCGCAGAACGCGCAGCCGCAGTTCCATCAGCAGCAGGACACGCCCACGCAGTTCCACCAGGAACAGCAACGTGCGCCGCAGCAGAGCGGCCAATACCAGTTCCACCAGGAGCCGCGCCAGCAGCAGGTCGAGCAGCCGCCGATTCGCCCGCATCCGGATGAAGTGCGCCAGACCCAGCCGCCTATCCGTGGCAACTACGCCGACATGCCCAACCGCGACCGCCACGACGACCACCGCTGGCCGGGCCGCCCGGGTGGCTACGGCAACGGCTGGGGCTCGGGCCCGCAGTACCGGCCGGGGCAGTATGTCGATCGCTTCCCGGGGCAGTCCTACCGCGTGCCGTATCGCGGCGGTGACTACTTCTTCTCCAATGGCTACTGGTACCGCCCGGATGGCCCGCGCTACGTGGTCGTACGGCCGCCCTACGGCATTCGTACCCGCTACCTGCCCGACTACGCCAGCGAAGTCTGGATTGGTGGCGCGCTGTTCTTCATGGCTGCCGGCAGCTATTACCAGTGGGCGGACGACAGCCAGGACTACGTGGTGGTGAACCCGCCGGTGGCCCAGGAACAGATCCAACCGCCGCCTGAGCCAGAGCCGCAGCCCCAGCCCGCCGCCGACCCTTATGACGTGGCGGTGTACCCGGCCTACGGCCAGAGCCCGGAACAGATCCAGCAGGACAAGTACGAGTGCTATCGCACCGCCGTGCAGCAGACCGGTTTCGACCCCGCCAACGCCACCTACCAGCCTGACCCGGCGGTGGTCTACAGCTACCGCAATGCCATGGCGTCCTGCCTGAGCACCCGGGGCTACAGGGTGAACTGAGGGGTGTGGGCCTTGCCGGCCTGCACCACTTCCTCCGGGTCGGCGTGCACCAGCACTTCGGCCTTGGGGTACTGCGCCATGATCGCCGCTTCCGCCTGCTCGCACAGGGCGTGGGCGGCAGTCAGGCTCAAGGTGCCGGGCAGCTCAAGGTGCAATTGCACGAACCAGTGGTTGCCCGACACCCGCGTGCGCAGGTCGTGGGCACCCAGCACGCCGGGTACCGCGCAGGCCAGCGCCAGCATCTGCGCGCTGACGTCCGTGGGCAGTTCCTCATCCATGAGGATGGCCACGCTTTCGCGGGCGATCTGGTAGGCGCTCCAGAGGATGTACAGGGAAATACCCAGGCCGAAGAAGGCGTCCATCTGCCCGAAGCCGAACTGCGCCAGCAGCAAGGCCACCAGGATGCTGCCGTTGAGCATCATGTCCGAGCGGTAGTGCAGCGAGTCTGCGCGAATGGCCGTGGAGCCGGTTTCGCGAATGACCTTGTACTGGATGGCCAGCAGCCCTGCGGTCAGTACCAACGACAGCACCATCACGGCGATGCCGATGCCGGCCTGCCCCAGCGGCTGCGGGTTCTGCAGCCGTTCCACCGCCTGGTAGGCGATGAGCACCGCACTGAAACCGATGAACAAGGCCTGGGCCATGCCCGCCATGGCCTCGGCCTTGCCGTGGCCATAGCGGTGGTCTTCATCGGCCGGGCGCAGCGCATAGTGCACCGCCAGCAGGTTGAGGAACGAGGTGGCGCCGTCCAGCACCGAGTCGGTGAGGCCGGCCAGCAGGCTGACCGAACCGCTCAACCACCAGGCGATGGCCTTGGCGACGATCAGGATGGCCGCCGTGGCCAGGGAAGCACGTGTGGCCAGGCGCAGCAGCTTGATGTGGTGAGCGGATGTGGTCATGGTGGCCTGTGCTTAAGCGGCGGGCTTGAGGCCGTACATGGCCAGTTGTTCCGCGCTGCCACGGCTTTCGATCAGGCGCGGGTCGTTCAAGGGCAGGGTGCGGCCCAGTTCGTTCTGCAGGATAGCCTCCAGTTTCGCGCGGTCCACCTTGCCGTCGGCGCTTACCGCCTCGTGCAGTTTTTCCGGCGCTACCTGGGCGGTCTTGCCATGGGGGAAGTAGATGGCGCCGGTGGCGAAGTCGACACCGAACGCGATCAGGCCCGGGATAATGTAGAACAGCAGCCCGACGGCGTCGGCCACGGCAATGACCGGGTCGATGCGGCCTTCGATCTGGCCGCGACGCTCAGGGTAGAACAGGCTGCCGCAGGCCGTAACCTGGGTGAGCAGGGCGCCCACCAGCACACCGCCAATCAAACGCGAAGGAATACGCATGGGAATCTCCGAAATGGTGAATGCAACCCTACAGGGGTGCTGATACTAAGACCATGATTATAAGGCTCTAGTTCGCCGTTATACTTGCCGGCTTGCCTGGGAGCCACCATGATTTCATTGCCGATTGATGCCGTTCTGCCCGACCTGCGCCAGGCGCTTGCGGCGCGCCACGAAGCTGTCCTCGAAGCCCCGCCCGGCGCCGGTAAAACCACCCGCGTGCCGCTGGCGTTGCTGGGCGAGCCATGGCTGGCCGGGCAGACCATCCTCATGCTCGAACCCCGGCGCCTGGCCGCACGTGCTGCGGCCGAGCGGTTGGCCAGCGAGCTGGGCGAGAAGGTCGGGGAAACCGTGGGCTACCGCATTCGCCTGGACAGCCGGGTCGGGCCGAACACGCGCATCGAGGTGGTCACCGAGGGCATTCTCACCCGCCGCCTGCAGGAGGATCCAGCGCTGGAGGGCGTTGGCCTGGTGATCTTCGACGAATTTCATGTTTTGCCGATTGCACGGAAATCATCATTTGTCTGTCAAAAACTCCCGTCTTTCCCTTCACAGCCTTTGAGCTGAACCACCTCTCCACAGAGCCCGTCATATACTGCGTCCCTGATTTGGAGCCTCGATGATTTCTCTACCTATTGACCTCGTTTTGCCAGACCTACGAGAGGCCCTGGCCAACCGCAACGAAGTGATCCTTGAAGCGCCACCTGGTGCGGGCAAGACCACTCGAGTACCCCTAGCGCTCCTGAACGAACCTTGGCTTGGTGACCAGAGGATCCTGATGCTCGAACCTCGCCGGTTGGCTGCTCGGGCGGCGGCTGAGCGTTTGGCGAGTGAACTGGGTGAGAAGGTTGGTGAGACCGTCGGCTACCGCATTCGCCTTGAAAGGAAGGTAGGCCCGCGAACTCAGATCGAGGTGGTCACCGAAGGTATCCTGGCTCGCCGGCTTCAAGATGATCCCGCGCTCGACGGTGTGGGTGTGGTCATCTTCGACGAGTACCACCTTCGAAATCTTGACTCTGACCTTGCACTGGCTCTGTGTCTGAGTGCTCGCGAACTGCTACGTGATGAGCCCCCGCTGAAGCTGCTCATGATGTCCGCAACGCTGGAAGGTGCTCGCCTTTCAAAGGTGCTGAATGATGCGCCTGTGGTCACCAGTGAAGGGCGGATGTATCCGGTCTCAACGGTTTGGGGTAGCCCCTATCAGCCGGGCGAGCGAATCGATGCGCGAGTCACAGACACCTGCTTAGCCGCCATCAATGAACAGTCGGGAAGCGTTCTGGTTTTCCTTCCTGGGCAGGCAGAGATTCGGCGGGTGGCAGAAAACCTCAAGGAGCAGTTGAGTAGCCGTCCAGACGTGAACGTATGCCCGCTGTACGGTGACCTCGACCTGAACGCCCAGCGTGCTGCTATTGACCCAGCACCCAAGGGTTCGCGGAAGATCGTATTGGCTACGAACATCGCCGAGACCAGCTTGACCATCGAAGGCGTCAGAGTGGTGGTGGACAGTGGTCTCGAGCGAGTGCCGAAGTTTGATCCTCGCAGTGGCATGACCCGACTCGACACGCAGCGTATCTCGAGGGCCAGTGCTACCCAGCGTGCGGGGCGGGCAGGGCGCTTGGAGCCAGGTGTTTGCTATCGCCTGTGGTCGGAATCGCAGCACGAGCAAATGGCTGGCCACAGCACTCCAGAGATCCTGCAAGCGGATCTCGTAGCCCTGGCACTCCAGCTAGCCCGGTGGGGAATGAAGCCGGAAGAGATGACCTGGCTCGACCAACCGCCATCAGCCCCTTTCGGCCAAGCCAGAGACCTGCTGAAGCGCCTGGGCGCACTTGACGATGCTGGACAGCTCACGCCACACGGATCAGCCATGAGCGAGCTCCCAGCGCATCCACGGATCGCTCACATGCTCATCAAGGGCAATTGGATGGGCCTGGATGACCTCGCGTGCAACATCGCGGCTCTGCTGGGTGAAAAGGACATCCTGCGTGGAGCAGGTGCCGACCTTCACACCAGGTTGAGTGCCCTGTCAGGCGAGCAACATTCACGTCGTATTGGTGGTTCCCTCCAGCGGGTGAAGCAGTCTGCTCGGCAGTACCGATCCCTGCTGCGCGGGAAGGCCTCCAGCCCTGTTAGCGAGTCCGATCACCCAAGATGGGTAGGGTGTCTATTGGCGTTCGCCTACCCTGACCGAATCGGCTTGCAGAGGCGTGCAGGTGTATCTGAGTATCGTCTCTCTAACGGTCGAGCTGCGGTGTTCCCAGAGCCCGATGCCCTCACCAAGCACGAGTGGCTGGTGGTAGCCGACCTGAGTAGCCGGCAAGGGCAGCGCGAAGAGCGGATCTACCTAGCGAGTAATCTTGATCCGGCCCTGTTCGATGACGAGTTGGCTGACCTTGTAAGGTCTGTTGATGAGGTCGATTGGGACGAGAGGGAAGGGGGGCTCAAGGCTGAGCGGCAGTTGAAGGTTGGGCAACTCATATTGTCGACGAAAGCCCTGCCTAGTCTTGATGAGCAAACCCGTTCGCTGGCCTTAGTCAACCTGGTGAGGCGTAAGGGCATCGAGCTCCTGCCGTGGAACCCTGAGCTACGGCAGTGGCAGGCGCGGGTCGACCTGCTGCGTCAGCTGGATATCAAGAGTGGCCAGGCACAGAGCAAATGGCCTGATGTCAGCGATGCCAACCTCCTCGATACACTCGAAAACTGGCTCACGCCGTACTTGGGTAAAGTCACGAGGCTCAGCCACTTTAGCCAGCTGGATCTGTCTTCGATGGTCAGAAACCTCCTACCTTGGCCGCTTCCACAGGAGCTGGAGGCCCGGGCGCCTCAGGCGATCCAAGTGCCGTCAGGCTCGAATATCCGTATCGACTACTCGCAACATCCCCCAATCTTAGCAGTGCGGCTTCAAGAGCTGTTTGGCTTAGCAGAAACCCCTCGCATAGCCCAAGGCAATCAGCCGCTGATGCTGCATCTCCTGTCACCGGCCCGCAGGCCTGTGCAGGTCACCCAGGATCTCGCCAACTTCTGGCGCAGCACCTATGTCGAGGTGAAGAAAGATCTCAAGGGTAGATACCCCAAGCACTATTGGCCCGAAAATCCATTGGTGGCCGAAGCCACTGCTCGTGCGAAGCCAAGAGGGATTTAGGGGAATGGGGATTTTTAGCGGTTTTGCCTGCGCCGCAGTCATAGGGCGTTGTTCTAGGTGTGACAGATCACAAAGATGATCTTTTTGACATGAGATTCACTCTGGGTAGATTAATTTGTCGCTACAGACCGGAGCCTTGAAAGAGGAGTAGTGATGCCGGGGACACGCTTAGGTGAATTCCTCCTAGCCAATGTGCGGGATTTGAAAGGCTAAGCCGATATGTGATTCAGCCAATGCCCTACGGTATGCGTAATTGCATTGACTTGACCACCTATTTGCATTCGACTTGACCAGATGAGATTGACTAAATACAGCCGGGGGGGGGGGCGCGAGGCGAAAATTGGCCACGGTGACCCTAGCTAGGTACAGACGCTTGCTATCCCGAAAAGCAAGTCAAGCTGGCTGGATGATGCATCCAGAGCCACCTTTCGCGGTTCTCCCCCCCGGGTGAAATGTCATCGAAGGTCAGAAGATCGAAAGGATCTGGGTTCGATACGTTGAGGAGAGGTCCATTTGGTACGCTGCCTCTTGAACCAGCCGCCCTTCTAGTGAGCAATGCTCAGTATCGTCATTGTCATTACGCGACACCTCATGCGCGCGCGCGGGAAGCGGTTCATGAGCATTTTCAGCTGGACAGAAATCGCCTACTCTTTCCACTCTGAGTAATTGAGTATGACTAACCACCGCGAGATCGTCAGGGAGGTCTTCTGCTATTCGGTGGGAAAAACGCTGTAACGAGGGTTCCGCGAGGACGAGCAACCATGCCTCCTCGTCAGCAGATCCGCCTCTCCTCAGGACTCTCCCCAAAACCTGCCTATAATGCAACTCAGTGCGAATTCTGCTCAGATAGCAACATACTTGTAGTCGAGGAATGTCAGTTCCTTCGCTGATCATTCCCACGGCAACGATCCACCTCCCCTGTCCCTCACGAAATTCATTTATGATTGCTTGAGCACTTGGCATCCGGTTTGTGACTACGCGGCAGTCTTCTCCCAAAGCCTTTATTGCCGTTGCAACGCTGTTGGCGTGGCGAACGCTGGTCGCAACCACAAGGCCGCCAGCGTTCGGGATAAGTTCCCGAACCTGTGTTAGGCGACTGCAACCTAGCTCAATTACCTCTTGGATCAAGGCTTCATCGTTCAGGAGCTCTTCAAAGGTGACAGGCGACTCCTTTAGCAGATGCTCAATATTTGAGTAGACCGAAACCGTTGGGTTACTCCCCGCGCGCTCAGTCAACTGGATTGCGCTATTGTCGATTAGTAAGATTCGAGGTGAACGACATACTTGGTCAGCAATTGCTTCCCGTAAACCATACTGGTAATCGCATACCAAGCGGCCTTCAGGATCTGAGTATCTACCTAGCGCAATCGCCTTCTCATCAGATCGCCAAGGTGTTCCGGAAAGAGCTAATGTGTAAGCTGCTCGATCTTGGATACGCTGCAGAACGATCTGTCCCCAGGCATTGCTCAGAAGCGGGTCGTGGCCAGCGCAGTGATGTATCTCATCAAACACCACAAATACTCGATGGGTGTCGAGCAACTGCCAAAATGAGTCACTCTGATGGCCCATTGCTTGATACGTCGCTGCAACGCCAATTGACCCAAGACGCCCATCGAACGTTCGGCCCAAAATTGCTGAGAAAGTGCCTGAAAGCCCTTCAACTACCTGACACGACGGCGCAAAACAAAGTACGAGATCCACATCGCCTTGTAAGAGCAAGCGATGCGCTAGCTCGGCGGCCATTCGGCTTTTTCCTGCTCCAGGGGTTGCCTGGCAGAAGAAATGGGAGGACGTCCGATATTGCTTCAGGGCTATTTCAACGCACTCTTGCTGCCATTTTCGGAGAGCCTTCATGCAGCAACCAAGGACTTGAGGGTTTTCTCTACCGCGCGTAGGTGCCCCAGTAGACGAGAGCTCCGATCCCGGGCGTGAATGTATTCGTCTTCGAGCCGTGCCTTCAACTGAGGCATTTCAGCAAAAAGCTGCTTGTAGCGTTCCGCCTCACCAAGAAAGCTCAGCATATCCAACCGAATTTCTTTCGCCAGACGTTCTAGACGCTCACTCGGGGACACGTCAGCACTGGACCCGCGATGCACAAAATCAACCGGCGCACCGGTGCCGTGACTGCCGAAAGGTCCATCCGTCAAGTAAATGGTTATCGACTCTGACGGGGTCTGGACGTAGTACAACTGGTCACGCTTCCGACGCAGCTCATCTCGGCGAACCCACCCAACCCGAATCAAGCGGCTGATTTGCTCATATATATACCGCCAGAGTTCGACAGGGGACACAGCCGCAGCTGTAGGCAGTTGCCCTACGTAAGCGTCACGCATTGAACGGACAGTGAATCGATGAAGATCTCCTTTCTCCAGCAGACAATTTATGTGCCTGTCTAGCTTAAATGTCGCAGGTTTCATACAAGCACCGAGGCTGGCCATTCGAAAGGCAAAATGCGGATTATAATCCGTCGCCCCTCAACCAGTAAACGACCGATAGTCCCGCCTTGATCAAGGTGAGGCGGCTATGCGGCAGGAGTTGGCGAAGGTTTTGGGGCAGAATATTCGCGAGCGGCGGGCTTCGCAGGGGCTTTCCCAAGACGCATTAGCTCACGCCTGCGAATTGGACCGAAGCTATATGGGTCGAATCGAAAGAGGTGAAGTGAACCTCACTATCGAGAAGCTCTACCGCATCGCCCAGCATCTGAAGTGCCAACCGCATTCGTTACTGCCCCGACTTCTCCCCTAAGTCCACGCGGCCGTCGGTCACCCTTTTCACCTGATCGGTTGCGTCGAGCACGAGCGCTCCAGCGGATATGCTAGAAAACCGCACCATCTTGATCTGCTGATCCTCGGGATCAGTCCGTCCTTTCTCGCAGCGTGTGCCGGCAATTTGTAGTGCTGTGCCGCAACCTCAATCTTTTCTCTCAATCCATAATTGCCATCGACGGCAGCAAATTCAAAACCGTGAATAACCGCGAACGTACTTCACTCAAGGCAAAGTGAAGGCGCGTATCAGTCCCTCGATTAGGTGCGAACAATCAGTGGAGGCACAAGCTCTGGAGGATACGTTCCAATTTGACGTATGTTCTGGGAATGCGCCATCATCATGGCGTCAGCGAATACAAAATTAACAAGGAAACTACATATTTTATGAAGAAAAAATTCAATGCAGTACAATACGGGCTATTAATTGAATGCTCCCAGGAGGAAGATTTTTCGAAATGGAATGATTATGTCTCGAAAACTAAAGATATAATCGATTTTCGAGATTCAAACCTGCAGGGCATAAAGATTGTTGGCGCCAGTTTCATAAATGCTGATGGCAAAGGTGCGAACTTTTCTGATGCTAACTTAAAGGGCGCAAAACTAGAAGGTGTCGATATGTCAGATTGCCTTTTCTTGAACGCCGACATGACCGGCATTGAGGCGGCCGGATCTATTTTTCAAACCTCTATATTTGACAGGGCGCAAATAGCCAACTCCTTCTTTGCACTATGTCGCTTCAATGAAGCAAGCTTTCAACAAAGCAACTTAACTTCGGTGAGATTTCTTAGCTCAAATTTTTACGAGTGTAGATTCTACGCCGCTGACCTTTCGGACGCACAGTTCCAAGGCGGTGGCAGAGACCCATTTCTAAATGGAGAGTCAAGATTTAATATGTGTGGGGCAAGTTTTGTAGGTGCAAAATTTACAAGTGGGACTTACTTTCACCTCGCGAATGTTTCGAGGAAAACAGATTTTAGAACTGTAACCTTTGAGAGTGCCTGTTACTCTGCCGGGCTTCGCCAAACTCTTCAGTACTGTAATCGCAGGCATAACTGGATTGCATGGTATGAAAAAACCGATAAAGTAAAAAGCCTGCTAGCTAAATTATTCTGGATGGCCTCGGATTATGGGAGATCTCCTCGACAGGTCGCAATATCATTTTTGATTGTGTGCTTTTCCTACTCGGTCCTTTACTGGTTAATACCCGAATCAACATCAGGAAGTGGAGATGGTGATTTAGATATAATTCAAAGTTTGTATTTTTCCGTCGTCACCATGACAACTCTTGGTTATGGGGATATTGCTGCCAATAAGTCAAGCTGGCTATCTCAAACGCTAGTCATAAGTAATGTCTTATTTGGTTACTTGATCCTGGGCGCTTTGCTTACCGTATTGTCGAATCTGTTCACTTCTGATGGCCCGCCGGAGGGGCTGATAAAGCATCCTGTTGATGCGGGCACCCCTGTCAGGATCCATATACCTAGTGGTAAGCAAGCTCCAAATTCGAATGAGCCCTCTTCAAATTAGGTGTCTTGGAGCAAATCGCCACTGTGCTGCAGCTGACCCGCTCACGTGCTCCACGCGGAGTACGACTGGGCCCCGGGGTAGGGGCACATTGCCTTCATGCTGCGACGCCTTACTCGAGAAGGTATGACAAGCTGGCTGCATCCTGGGGACTTGATAGGGGGAGGCCTAAAGGTACAGGCGCCTTCTGTACCCGACCCGCCATTATGAGGCGACACAGAGGGCATTGCGGAATACGTGAGGGCAAGTAGTGTTGATGCCGCGATCCTAAAGCAGGCAAACACTCGCATCAGCGATTTACCGAGAGGATCGTTGGCTCATCGTCTGCTTGGGCGGGGCCAGTTGAAAATGATTGAGGGATATGTAATGAGCAAAATCAAACCTACATCTCGCGGAAAGGCTGGCAAGCATAGATCCCAGGACACCTTTGGATTGAGAAAAGTTAGAGCGATACGTGTCTGCAGGGTACGCAACGATACCGATAATCTCCTCATGGGAATGCTGCGCTTGGGAAATGCGCTGGAGGAGCCAGTCGGTATGCTTACAGGTCCTAGTCTAGGCGTTTGAGCCAGAGACAGAAGCCGTTGCGCTCCCAGTAAAGGATGTTCGCCTGGTGCTCAGAAAGAAACCTATCGTGCCGAAGGTTCCGCTATGTAACCTTGAAGCCATCTACAACATGCATTCCAGTTGGGTAATTCGTTGTCATGTCGACTGCTAGCTACACCGTCAATGCCCTAGTGCTGTATAGGATTGGGATCCTTTGGTCCTTAGTCGACCGATAGGCCATTTGCTAGTAGTTGGGCTTTTAAGTCGGGGCGGTAGTTTCTGGCGTAGGTCCGGCCGATGGAGCATGACCAAGGTTCGCCATCGGCACGCCCGACAAACTGCCAATGACCCATAAGCGTTTTGTCGTAGTCAGCGATGACAGCTTCGAGTGCAGTCTGGTTGTAGCGCTCATCATGACGAAAAGTCTCAATAGGCATCCGCGGCTTGGGCACAGACGGCTTTGAGACGTATCCAAGCGCAATGCCGCAGAGAGCGAAGGTATTTTCAGGCAGCCCTAGCAACTCGATCATCTCTGAAGCGTTAGCGCGAATGCCTCCAATGGGCACCACTCCCAGACCTAGCGATCGGGCTGCAATCATCATTGCGCTAAGGATAATCCCGCCATCAGTACTCGCAGCGATCATGCCCTCAAGGTGGCGGTGGATCTTTTGTTCGCCGCCTTGAAGCGCGTTGCAGACCCCCGTTTTATGAAAATCGACCACTAGGTTTAAGAATACAGGGGCGTTTGCCACCCAAGGTTGGCCACCCGCCACATTGGAAATTCGTTGGCGCCTGTCGGCATCGCGCACCACAACTACTGAGATATGTTGGGCGTTGAATGACGTAGGCGCGTGGTGCCCAGCCTGCAAGATAGCCTCGAGCTGCTCATCACAGATCTGGGTGTTTTGAAAGCTACGATCACTGCGGTGGTTTGTAAGGAGCTCAATGGTGGGTGTCATGGCCTTATTCCTTTAAGGTGAGAGGGATGCGATGGGCGGTTAAACTGAGTTTTTTGGCTGAATGCTATAAACGCAACGTCGGTCGCCCGAGATAAGGTGCTCACAGCGCTCAACCACTGCATCATCGCCCATAGCGGTCCGGAAAATATGCAACTCAGACCTGCAAAAACCCTGGCATTTGCGCGCTGCTACGCAAATTGGACAGTGATTTTCGATTAGCAGCCAGCCTTGTCCGTCAGGTTCCATATGCGCCATATACCCAGCCAAGGCGCGAATGCCGACTAAGATACCGACTTTTTCTTCCAGTGAAGAGGCCCCTGCGCACGCCTCTTCATACTCCTGGAGATTGCTCACCTCCATGCTTGAGATGATTTTCTCGATGCCGTCAGACCCGAAGACTGACTCGATCGATTCGATCAAATGGAGGGTAAGGACGCTATGAGTATCGGGAAATTTTTTGCTGGCGGAATCAGTCAATGTCCATTTTAGTGAGGGGCGGCCAGCACCTCGAGTCGGCGCGGAAACCCCGTGAATTAGGGAAGAAGCCTGCAATTTCTGAACATGTTGCCGAGTCGCCTCGAAGGTCACGTCCAGCAGCTCGGCGAGTTCCATTGTCTTCAAGGGACCGCGAGTCTTGAGCAAAAACAGGATGCGGTCTGCGGTGGAGGACTGGGTTTCGTCGTTGGCTTGGGAGGTCATAAATCCTGCGTAACCGTGTCAGTCACTGGGTCATTTGAGGGGCATCGATCCCTGGAGCGCGGGACCGCTTGGAGGGGTGACGCTTGAGCTTAGACAATTTTGCTCCCTAGGAAAACATCAAATTCTGGAAATATAAATTAAAAAAAAGGTTCACCATAAATATAAAAGGTCGTACTTGCTTTTTTCAGCAGCAGAGCTAGGGTGGTTCTAGATTTTTGAAGCCGCATGACGCCAATCCACCCGCCCAAGCGTACTGGACCCGGCCACACGGTTGTGCCAAGGACCAAGCTGCGCGGGCATCCAACGAAAATCGATTAGTCAAGGACGAGGAGATACCATGAACAGCCAAAAGCCGAATACCATCTATGAGCACGCCGAGGACGTAACTGTGTTGTCCGGTGTTGTGGATCTGGTGAAGCTCTCAGACCAATACCGGCAATCTGCCATTCTCCACTTCGCTGTATCACAGCATCTTTTTGACCATACCACCGATGCTGTTTCAGCCTTGGTCATTAGCCAGAAGCTAGGTTGGGTTGGCAACAAAGCAAAGATTTTCCTGAATGGGCTTGTTGCGCTTGGTCTGCTGCGTAAGACCGGCGAGTTCTATACCAACGCCCCGTTAACGCAGCGTTTTCTGGTCAGCACCAGTTCTGAATTTATCGGTCCGATCATCGACCATCAGCGGCTGCAATGGCAGAACTGGCCACGACTTGGAGAGATCTTACAAAGTACTGGTTCGATGGATTTCCAGCAAGAGAACCGCTTTAAACATGATATCGCTGCACGGGATGCCTTCAACGATGCGATGGTGCGGTTCAGCCAGCCGATGGTCGACGTGTTAAAGGAATTGCCTATCTTCGACGGCGCCAAGAAGGTCATTGACCTGGCCGGCGGCCATGGCACTTACATCGCGGAGGTAGCGACACGCCATCCACAGGTACAAGGAGAAATCTGGGACTTGGCAGCGACACGGCAATCTGCGGAAAAAACGACTGAGAAATACCAATTGACAGGGCGCCTAACGTTCAAGGAGCGCAACCTGTTGGACTTGGCCAGTTATCAAAGCGAAAGCGCAGACGTGATCATGGTCAATGATTGTCTCCACTACTTTACTCGAGCTGAGACCACCACTTTGATCCGGAATGCGTCGGGCTTAGTGAGCGAAGGCGGGGCGCTCCTGGTCTTGAGCATGAGCTTGGATGAGGACGAAATTCACCCAGCGCTATCGGCCGATTTCTCATTGCACATGATGGTAAATACTGTGCATGGTGAACTGCATCCCACTGCATGGATTGCCCAACAGATTGAGGACCAAGGCTTTGAGGTGGTGCAGGAGCCTATCGGCCGCTATAGCTTGTTGATCGGACGCCGTGCTGGGTCGGGAGGTCTCTGATGCTGCGGCTCATCACGCTTTGCTCTAGCAACACAGCGGCAGCGCATTCCCAATTTGTCCAGAGTCTGAATGGTTGTGCGAAGGCTGCAGGCTTTGAGGTTTATGTGCCGGATCAGGGACTTCAAGTGCCTGATGCGGATGGATTCATTGTCTTGGCCTCGTCTGCAGATAGCTTCGACGCTCTGAATTCCAGATTAAAAGTCTTGGCTAATGACTATAAAAACCGTGTCGTCGCGCTCATCACCGTCGGCGAAGCCAGCACAGCCGAAGATGCCTCGAGCGTGGTTCTTTTGCCAGGAGTGCCATGCTTTATCTATCCGCATGCTTGGGCGGTGAATGTGGCAAAACTGGCATCAGGCGAGATGGAGTCTTGGCTTGCGGGATTCTCCAAATTTGTGGCCGCGATCAAAATGTGGCGGTCGTTAGATGGGGTTTCTTTGGAAACCGCAGCGCTGGAAGCTCAGCGCCCCAGGTTGGCTCACCTCAACATCCTGACGCGAGATCTTGAGGCATCCCAAGCGTTCTACACCAGAATTTTCGGAGCTTGCTATTGTTACAACCTCGGTCCACGAAAGGTCGTGATGGAACTGAATGGATTTGACTTCTTCATTGAGCTTAGCACCGACTTCGTATACCCAGAGGGCTATCACATCGGTATCCGAGCGTTACCGGAAGATGTCCAGCGTATCGCCGATTTAGTTGCTGCGGATGGCAGTATTAAGCTGGTCAAAGGAAATGGGCCTCAGCCGGGATTCCATTACGGCCCAGACAATGTGCGCACGGCGGTGTATTTCGAAGACCCAGACGGCTTGGTGGTAGAAGTTTACTCCAGCGAGATCGAAATGATCGAGAGCAATCCTAGGTTGTTACTAGACCAACTTTGATTTAACGAAAATCCAGAACTATCAGGTTGCGGCTGATCGAACCTGAATTAGGATTCGTTTGTCTCAAAAAAGGTGTATCGATGAACTATCCTCTCGGTGGGCACTGGCCAACGTTGCCTACTCCGCTGCCCAAAGATGTATCGGACCGGTTTTTAATGGGGTATCCACAGAATTATGTGGAGCATGATTTAGTACGGCAGATAGCCGATGCCACTGCGCAATTGATTACGGCCTCTACCGACCATCTTTTGCGAATTGTTGAAGCACCTCGCGAAAAGCTGATTTGGCGAATTGCGGCAGGCGAGTTGCTGGGCGTCAAAGGGGATCCGCGAATTAATTTGCTAGATCCGCAGATGCAAGACGTTCCCGCAGCGCACGTACAGATTGGCCTGGACCCGGGCAATGTAGATGCCGTTATGGCGGACTACCCCGGCTTGGGCTTGGATCGAAGTTGGATCGAGAAGGAGACGCCGGAGCATCGGGTTAATCTCGCAGCCTTTCGTATTGCGCGCTATCCCGTGACAAACAGCGAGTATCGAGCGTTCCTGCTTGACACCGGTCACCCATCACTGCCAACAGGTTGGGTGTTTGGACGTTTCCCTCAGCATCAAGCGAACCACCCGGTGTATAGCGTCACTGATGAAGACGCTGATGCTTACGCTGTATGGCTCAGCCAGCGCACTGGCCGAAACTTTGCGCTGCCCACAGAGGCTCAATGGGAGTACGCCGCATCTGGACCGCAGCGCAGACAATTTCCATGGGGTGAGACCTTCAACTCCGGGTATGCCAATACCGCTGAGCTAGGGCTCCTAACAACCACGCCCGTAGGTGTTTTTGTAGAGGGCGCTTCGGTATTTGGCGTGCTAGATATGGCCGGCAACGTAGAAGAGTACGTGGCGGACGACTATCAAAAATATCCTGGTGGGCCCGAAATCACTGACGATTTGGTTTCGGATGTGGGACGCCATCGGGTAGCTCGGGGCGGTAGTTTTACCCGTTTTAGGGATCTCGCACGAAATCAACGGCGTCACGGGCGTTATCCGAGGCCTATCTACGTCATGGGCTTTAGATTAGTGGAAAATGATATTAAACATGATGTTTAATTCACCTGGGAGTTATGTCATGGAAACTGAAGTTAAACTTCATACTCAAGTGCCAATCTCGATCTTAGGCGGGTCGGTCAAAGCTCAGTTCTTTGGTTTCAAGGGCTTTGATAAAAACAATGAGCATTTTGCAGTAATGGCTGGCAAGCCAGACGCGGATGTACCGCTGGTGCGAGTGCATTCCGAATGCATCACAGGGGACGTGTTTGGCTCGCAGCGGTGTGATTGCGGTCCTCAGTTGCATGAAGCATTGAGAACCTTGGATGCGGAGGGCGGTTACTTAATCTACCTTCGTCAAGAGGGACGGGGCATTGGTTTGTATTCGAAGTTTGAAACGTACCTGCTACAAGATACCGGTCTCGATACATATGAGGCCAACGTTAAGCTCAATCACCCAGAAGATGCAAGGAGCTTTGCACCCGCAGTTGCCATCCTACGAGCTCTGAATGTACGACGTTGCCGGTTGTTGACCAATAACCCCGATAAGGTTTGGCAATTACGTGAGGGGGGGATTGATGTGGTGAATTCGGTACCTACTGGGGTGTTCCTGACTGAGCATAACCATAGCTACCTTCGTTCAAAGGTAAGTAAGTCGCGACATACCATCAAGATTTGATGCCATTCTGCAGAAAGGGAATTTTCGATGAAACATATAGGCCCAATTAGCGGCGTTGCTGCGCATCGCGCTGATTTTATTGCCACCGCTGGCTACGATAATCAGGTAATTCTTTGGAATGCGCGCACTGGTGACTCAATCCACCGCGTCAGCCACGATCATCTTGCCAATCAATGTGCTTTTAGCGCCGATGGAAAATATCTAGTAAGTGCTAGCAGCGACTATACAGCTCGAGTTTGGGAAGTACCGAGCTTGCACTTGAAGGCCGTACTGTCGGGCCATACTGATGACGTAGAAATGGCAGTGTTTTCTCCGGATGGCACTTTGGTTGCTACGTGTTCGCGGGATCATAAATTGCGTTTGTTTGATCTCGAAGGCAACCTCAGGGGTGTTTGCCAAGGGCACGACGCCGACGTAATTTCCGTAGTTTGGTCGCCTGACGGCAAGCGTCTCATTTCCAGCAGCGATGACGGAACTGTTCGCCAATGGGACACCAAGACCTTAGAGCAGTGCGCCGAAATTGATATCGGTGGTGTAGAGACAGACACGGTGGCCATTACTCGCTCAGGGGTCATCTTTGCAGGCGATGACGAGGGACGCGTGTCTATCATCGTCCAGGGCGAGGTGCGCTCCATTCCTGCCCATGAGGCTGGCGTCAAGCGGATCGTTTGGAACGATGACAAGCAGCTGCTCGTAACATTGAGCTATGACCGTTCAGCAATACTGTGGAGCTTTGACGGGCAACAGTTGACGCAACTGCGCAGCACTAGCCTTCCAGGTATTGTCTGGCCGCGCAGTTGTGCTTTCGTCGGCAGTGATGTGCTTGTCTTCGCCACATTCGGTTCGCGTTATGCGACGTGGGATTACGAAAGTGACCGCTGGATCGTTGATGGAATCCAGCCAGCAGTCAGCATCAATGCGGTCATAACCAGCCAAGGCCAGCAATACAGCATTGGTGACGCGGGCGTGTTGTTCCGCGATGATTTACCCGTAAAGGGCATGGGCAGTCTGTGTAATTTTCTCCTACCGTTTGGTCCGCTACTGCTTACTGGCGGGCAACTGGGGCAAGTGTTCGACGCCCTGACCGGAAAGCTTCTCTATCAACACCGTTCTCCCCTTAACTGCGCTACTGCCTTTAAGCGCAATGGTCGATTGCACGCGTTGGTGGGGACCTATACAGGTGAAGGCCTGGTCTTTGCGATGGACAGTAGCGGCGGGCTTGAACTGATTTCGTCCATCCAGATGCATGACAATGCAATCAAGGGGGTGGCAGCCGACGATCATCACTTGTTTAGTGTCTGTGCATCGGCTGCTGCGGCAATGCACAATATCGACGACTTCAGTTGCGCGCGACATATTGACAGAGCACACACTCGAATTTCCAATGGCTGCTGCCGAGTGGAAGGAGGCTTTGCCAGTATAGGTCGTGATCTAAAATTGCGGCTCTGGCTCGATACTGGCGATGAGGTTTACGACACCCCTCACATCAATTCGATCAAGTGTATCTGCGGATCATCAGACGGCGCGGTCATTGCCACCGCCAGCTATGGCGGGACGATCGCGCTATTCGACTTGCCCAACCGCCGCTGGATTCAGGTGAACCGGCCTACGGCTAGCGGTATCTCCTGCATCACGCACTGCGAAACCAGTGACGATTTCCTGGCCAGTTCTTACGATGGCCAAATCTACGATATCACCAGCCGTCGAGCATCTTGAGGAGGGGAGTGTGGTTATGAGCAAGCCAGAACAGTTCATGGACGTCCCCGCGTATCGCGGAGCCCTGAATACTTCATTCGTGCACCGCTACACCCACGGCGAGGACGAGTGGTCTTGGGATATCGGTATGGCGAAGGCTGCGAGGGTGTTCCTCGAGGCCTGTGGGCCTACACCAGACCAGCATCTACTGGATGTCGGTGTGGGGCGTGCCCGTGATGCTTCGGAGTTTATCCTCGCTGGTCACCGCGTTACCGGTCTCGATATCGTCGAGAACTCCAGTTGGCCGCTGCTGCGGAAACGTTGGGGGGGGCGGCTTGAGTTGGTTTGTAGTGCCTTGCAAGATTGGCAGCCGCCCGCCGGCGTTTTGTTTGACGGGGTGCTCGACAACGGCTGTTTTCACCACCAGCACCCAGCCGAATGGCAGACCTACCTGACTGCTATTCGTCGCTATACCCGGCCTGGGGCGTTGGTCGGTTTGAATGTCTTTGGGGTGGACTCGAGCAACCCAACACCTGGCTGGCGGGAGATGGATAACCAGCGGCAAGGGTATTTTTTCACCGAAGCAGGTGTTCGAGAAACCATGGAAGCTTTTGGCTTCACATGGCAGGACTTGGTTGTGATCCAGCGTCAACACGGAGAAGCGGTTTATCTGCTGGCGTTGGTTCGCACATGAGCCAGGCCTCTGATCGGGCGTTCATGCTGCAGGCTGCAGGCTTGGCTGAAAGGGGGGTATTTACTACCAGTCCTAACCCCCGTGTTGGTTGCGTAATTGCCAAAGACGGATTAGTGCTTGGCCAAGGCTGGCATGAATGGGCTGGCCGGGCCCATGCCGAGATCAATGCTTTGCATGAAGCAGGCGATAGCGCGCAGGGTGCCACCGCCTATGTCACGCTGGAGCCTTGCGGTAGCCATGGACGCACGCCGCCATGTGCGGAGGCATTGATCAGAGCGGGGGTGGCTCGGGTGGTCGTAGGCAGCATGGACCGCTCTCAGCATAAACACAACGGGCTTGAGCGCCTCGCCGCTGCTGGGATCAAAGTTGAGTATCAGCCGTGCCCCGAGGCCCAGGAGATAAACCTTGGATTCTTCTCGCGTATAGAGCGTAAGCGGCCCCTGGTAAGGGTGAAGCTGGCCATGAGCTTGGACGGACGCACGGCCACGAACAGCGGTGAATCCAAGTGGATCACCTCTATTCAGGCGCGCGCCGATGTGCAGCTATGGCGCGCCAGATCCTGCGCGTTATTAACGGGCAGTGGCACGCTGCTCGCGGATAACCCCCGGCTGACGGTGCGCCTGCCAGACCCTGGATTGGCTTTTTCACCACCGCTGCGAGTTGTTCTTGACCGGCAGCTACGCGCACCCGCCAATTCTCATGTGTTTGATGGGGAGGCACCTACTTTGGTATTCCACGGCTCTGCAGTTGAGGCGCGAGCTTCCCCTCCGGCCTCCGTGCGCTACCTGCCGACGCGTACAGCTGATGGTCGCCTAGACCTGCCTCAGGTCATGGAATTGCTTGCCGCAGAAGGGTGCAATGAGGTGATGGTTGAAGCAGGCCCTGTACTCTGCGGGGCCCTGGCCGCTGCTGGGCTAGTGGATGAATGGCTGGTCTACGTTGCTCCCCTTTTGCTAGGGCCTGAAGCTCGACCACTGCTCCAATTAGACAACCTGAACTGTCTCGCGCAGGCTCCAAGGTTGAGCATTATCGAGCAATGCCAAGTTGGGCCGGATCTACGTTTGCGCTTGCGCCCCAGCTGATTCGATCTCCGATTGACCGTGCGTCCAGGTGGAGTCTGGGCGCCGGCAATTAATTACACAAGCAAATACTTTTGTAATAGAGTGGGGTTACGTTAATCAGACGGGGTATCTCATGATGAGTACTGCAACAGGTTGGTCAGCCCTCCTACTCGGAAAGAATGGGCTGCGGTCCGCGGCCCTGGCGGGCGGCGTCGCGCTTCATGCCATCAACGTTTACCTAGTGACGACCATACTGCCCACAGTGGTCGCAGATATAGGCGGCTTGGACTACTACGCTTGGAACACCACGTTATTTGTGATCGCCTCAATTGTTGGCTCAGTGCTATCCACGAACGTTCTGACTCGAACGGGTGCACGAGCCGCTTACGTCTGGGCTGGCATCATTTTTGTTTTGGGTAGTGCGGTTTGCAGCTTGGCCCCAAACATGGGCATCTTGGTCCTAGGTCGGACGATTCAAGGGTTGGGCGGCGGTTTGTTGTTTGCGTTGCCCTACGCCATGATCCGCTTGGTATTCGTCCAAGAGCTTTGGCCAAGAGCTATGGCGTTGATATCAGGTATGTGGGGGGCGGCCACCTTAATCGGGCCAGCGGTGGGCGGACTGTTCGCTGAATATGGGCAGTGGCGAGCAGCTTTTTGGGCCCTGATCCCTGTGTCCGCTCTGTTCATGCTGCTTGCGTGGTGTTTACTCCCGAGGAAGAGCTCGGACGCTCCAAACCCTGCAGGCGTACCGCTAACCCAGCTCATGCTTTTAATTGGCGTCGTACTAGCTATATCGGTAGGGAGCATCAAGCCGGGCGCGGTTTACAACACTGCCGGCCTAGCGGTGGGTCTGCTGTTGCTCTATTGCGTTTTCCGGGTTGAGGCTCGCTCTGGTGTCCGTCTTCTGCCAAAGGGCGCACTGGCATCTGGTAGTGCGCTTCTCCCACTCTACTGCTCCATGAGCCTGATGGTCATCGGCATGACCAGTGAAGTGTTCGTCCCGTATTTTCTACAGATTTTGCACCTTCAGACCCCGCTCATTGCGGGTTACATCAGTGCACTGATGGCTGCAGGTTGGACGCTTGGTGCGATTTATAGCTCTGGCCTCAAGCAGAGCTCAATACCTATCGCGATTACTGCTTCGCCATTTTTCATCGTTTTGGGGTTGGTATGCAGCGTTATTTTCGTGCCACTTGCGGGGCCTTCCATTATGAACGTAGTTGGGGTAAGCGCCGCAATGTTGATAATTGGTATTGGTATCGGATTAGGTTGGCCGCACCTCCTGACTCGCGTATTAGCGGCAGTTCCAGAGAGTGAAAAGGAACTCGCTGGGGCATCGATAACCACAGTACAGCTAATCGCAACTGCCACCGGCGCGGCGCTTGCCGGCATGCTTGTCAACCTCGGTGGCTTCTCTTCTCCTGGGGGAGTTGAAGGGGCTTCTGGGGCTGCGGCCTGGCTGTTTACCTCCTATGCGGCACTGTCGTTATTAATCTTTGTGTCCGTAAGACCGATTATCCGTACCCGTATAAAGGACGGTTCGCTTGGCCAAGCCTGATAGCTTATGGGGTTGAGGTGCTTAGGCCTTTATCTTGCCGCGTTGCGAGCAGGCGCGGCACTTATTCTTGGATGAACAACGATGAACCAGCCGATTCAGTTTTTAGAGCGTGCTAATGGGCTGCTCGCAGACGCAGATGTCGCGGGTCGAATTGGTGCATTGGATATCAGGTTATTGGGTGGGCGCCCAATCGGCATAGTTGACAATCATTTTGTTGATCTACTCAACAAAATAGGTGGGGCTGGCACTGTTCAAGTAAATGGGCAACCCTATGACGTTCGACGTGAAAACCTGCTAGGCGCGCGCTACCATATCGGCGGTGATGGCACATTGTCCTATGCCCCTGTCGAAAGTCGCCAATTTAAGCTTGAGCTACCGAATAGCCTGTCTGCGGTTCATTTGGGGGTTGAGCAAGCTGTACGTATCCACCCAGACAGCCAATATGGATATTTGCCGTTCGGCTGCACTGGGCACATACCCAATATTTCGCTGGACTCGATCGATAATGCCTCAACAGTGCTAACGCTGTCCCACTGGCCAGCTAACAGGACTCCAGCGCAGTACAAGGCAAACCTCTCTACCCAAAGTTCGTTCCGCTACCTCTGTGAGGAATCAAGCAAACCTGATGCTGTGATTGTAACAAGCGATCATTTCGACCTTGACGGTGTCGCGTCCATTTTTGCATTTTTGGCACCGGAGACTGCTTTAATTCATAAAAACGTGTTGGTCGAGGTGGCGAAGCTTGGGGACTTTTCCCGAGGTACTTCGCGGCAGGCGCTGAGTGTGGGTTTTGCACTGAACGCTTTGGCCGAAAATGCCAGGTCAAATGTTGCTGGTAATCCGCATTCTGCATTGCTGCAGGTGTACCAAGCCGTCTTACCCATGGTATCCAAGGTGCTAGGTAAAATAGACGATTTTTCAGAGTTGTATCTTGATAACTTGAGCCATTTTGAAAGAACCGAGCGCCTGCTAGACCATCCCGACACACGGTTGGTTGAGCATCATGAGGTGGACTTGGCGGTCTTCCATTTGCCGTCCTCCGCCGAGTCTACACTGCTCAATCAGTATCGCCCGTACCTAGGGTTATCGAATATCTCGTTCCATAACAGAACGAAATGTGGTGTCCTAGCGTTGGTCAGGGGCTCCCAGCTCGAGATCCGCCAACGCTATGAAAGCTGGGTTGAGCGTGTCTCAGGTATCCCACGGGCACGTAGAGATTTGGCAATTTTTACAAATGCTTTGCAGCAGGGGGAGGGTAAAGGAGTTGTCTGGAATTATGATGGCGTGCAACACATCATGCCTGCTCTGAAAAACCAAGGCATCGGTTACAGCCGTTACTCGATAGAGACAATACTAACGGAGCTCGTTCAGTTTTTGAAAGTGGCGCCCAAGGCCTGGGTAGGCACCCCACCAGGATTATGAACTGTTGAGCGAACAAGCCTGACTGTCATCGGGACTCTAACTCTTGAGCACAGTCCCAATGCCTGTAAGTACTCCAGCGTCAGCTAGTTGCAAGCGCTCCATGTACCCCACCGGACCAAAGATTGGCAGTGCGATCAGCTACGCGATCGTGGCGTGCAGTTCCACGGCAGTAGCGCCTCGAAGTCTTCCACTGGCGACGCTTGGGGCGGGCGTTGCTATGCGTGGCGCAGCCACGCATAAGCCTCTAGGCCGTTGGCTTTGGCCGTCTCGACCAACCTTTAGAGTTGAGCACTGGCCGTTGCGATTTCGGGGGGACCGACGTCGTCATTGAAAAGTGGAATGCAATTGTCTAAGAAGTACCTTCTGTTTTTTTGTGAGTGAAGAAGGCCCGTACTTTCCAGTCAATGAAGCGCCTGTCGATGTAGTCGAGCAGTTGCTTGGAAAGGCGCCAGCGTTGGGTGGTAGCTGGCGGCAAAGGGCGCCTGGTTACTTGTGGCAAATGGCACAACCTCCGTCCGCCTCGTCTATGCCATACATATCATCGATTTCCATGTTGTCCTCCCAAGGGCGGAGGGGATTGCGCGGTCGATTTAGCTTGGCTCTTTGGCGGCGGGCATCGTACTCTCTGAAGATCATTTCCACCCGTTGCGGTTGCTCCAAATCAGAGAGCGGTTCACCTTTGGTCCAGGTGAAAGGCGAGCCGTTTTCTAATGCGGTTTTCTCCAACGCCTTGGCCTCTTCAAAGGCTGCTGGATGCCGCTCGCGTAAGCGAACCCATTCAATTTTCTGTTGGAAAAAGCAGAAGGTGCATCCACTCCGGCTGCGCCACTCATAATACTTCGGGAGTCCAATACCTGAAGATTCCAATATCTCCAGCACCCCTGCCTTGTCGATCCCGTCATCGCGAAACGGCAGCAGAACTTTTAAATTCTTGTGTTTTGACGCGTACCCCTCTCGGTAATCTTCGTCGGCTCGAATAGCGACATAGGAATAGACTTTTTCGCCAGCGGCGAGCATTGGCCGGGTCCACTCCTCGAAAGGCGCGAGCTTCAGTTGTCGAGTGCACCAGCGGGTCTGAGCCGAAGGCAGAAAGTTGTTGTACTCGCGCAGCCAGAACCGGAAATCTCGCCGCGGATTCAAACGGAGGATGGGCTTGCCCATAAAGCCCTCTAGTCGGCCGAGGAAATCGTGGACTTCAGGAAGCTCTTCACCTGTATCGGTAAAAAAATATTCGATGTCGAGTTCTGGACGCGTTTGCTGGATGTAAACCGCCAGAGCGGCACTGTCCCGGCCGCCTGACAACCCGAGAAGGTGCCGTTCACGCATGCTCAGCTTCTCCTTTTTGAACAATATCTTGGCTGGCATGTGCGAGGGCCGCTAGAAGCAAATCTCCTTGCAGCCCCGAACTCTTCAGCAGCTCAACAATCTTGTTGGCAGTCCCTTGGACGGCCGCCTTGTCTCGGCTAGCTACCTCGAAATCCCGGGTTATCAGTTTGGAGTCGCCGCCTGAGCTGAGCACCACGGAAAACACCTCTCGACCAGGGCTACGGCCTTCGATGGTGAGGAGCGATTCGGTTCTGCGAAAATCCAGAGCAAGTTCTGCTAGATTGATCGTAGCCATCTGCACATCAAGGTCCGACCATTCAGTCGGCGGCTTACTTTGTGCCAGGCTGAGAACTCCTTCGGCTCCTTTAAGCGAACCATCGCGTTCCATAAGCCGCGCAGCGAAAGAGCGCAACCGGAGTTCGCCAGAACCTTTATTAACCGCCGAGGCGCGCGTTCTAAGGTCTGGGTCGTCGTCACCCTGAGCGTCAATGGCTTGCGCAAGCCGTCTGTCGAGCCGGCGAACCATTCCTTCATAAGCTCCGAGTAGCTCCTGAAGCGGGGCCACTAATTTGTCTGCGAGTTCGGTTGGGCCTACCTTCAATACCTCAGGCAGATCCATGAATAGCAAACGGTGTGGGTCCGACGCTTTGAGCAACACATCGCGGACCGCCCGGGTATTAAACCCAAGTCCCTGCGTTCTTCGTGACCAGTTGGGAATGGAGAAGGCGAGGGCGACCAGTGACTTTGCCACTTCCAGTGGCGTAGCGCTTGAGGCTTTAAACTTGAAGGTTTCAGTGACGGCAGCGATCGCTTTCAAGGCGCGTTTTCGTTCCCCCGTTTCCTGTACCCAGCGCAACGAGAACCGACTCGGATCTTGGAGCATTTCGTCGACATCAACCTCGGTGATGCTCGGCTCAAAAATACCGTCGCGATAGACCGCGATTGTGTTGGCGTGAGCCAGCAGGAAGGCGAGGGCAAACACCGGCATCAGCCCGCTCTTCACTCCGTAGGGCGCGGCTCCCCAAAGCACGTACAGGTCCTTCATCCGCACCGGCTGCGCACGTTTTTCCGAGACTAGTTTTAACGTGGCGTTCCACATGGGATGGAGATTTCGCGGATCTTGCGAGTTGGGGGCGCAAAAGGCCCAGGCACCTTCAGAGCTTTGTGCATGAAGCTGTGTCGATGAAAGGAGCGTTTCATACAGCCCACGCTCTGCTGGGAAACCCTCAATCTGCAGGTGTTCATGGGCAGTGCCGCTGATCATGCGGTGCATCAGGTCTCGCCGAGCTTTAACGCTATTAGATGACGGCGAATCACGGTTCACCAGCTCACTCCATACTTTGGGCGCGTCGGGGAAGATGCGCTCCGCTAGCTCGGAAGCCATTGATGACAAGCTCGGAATTCGCTTGAAGCAGCCTTCCACATACCATTCCGCATTCAGAAGCGAAGCCCTTAGGGCCTCCTCGAGCGCGCCTTTGATCGAGGAAAGCCGCGCAGCTACTTCTCGTCGCGCGACCGTGTCGCCCTCAAGTTCGGGGCTTCCTTCAAAGACCAGACGAAGTGACAATAGCTCTGAGCCCAGGTCCGATATCAATTCGTGATTGGCGGGCACCCCAAAAATCAATGGTGCTGCGGCGCAGGAAGGAAGTGCGCTCAACACACCTTTGGCTTCCTCGGCGGTTATATTTCGCTCTGGCAAGACCAGTGCAAGGCGTCCAAATTCGCCGCTCTCAGGGTGGTAACTTTGGGTCAGCCGCTCGGCGTCTTGCAGCGAGTGCATCGCTACGCCCAACCAGCGGAATGAACCACTGTCGGCATAGTGACGCTTGGCTATGACCGGCGTGAGATTTGCCAGTGCGGTGAGCGACTTCATGTCCGCTGAGACGAATGTTGAGCGGGCTTTTGAGATCGCCTGATCGATATCGAAGTCGCTTCCTTCGAAAATGCTCCATGCGCCGACGTGTTTGCGAAACAAGGCAACACGCCAAGCGGTTAATCGATCGAGAGACTCGGTGAGCGTTTCGCGACTGCTGTGTTCGAATACGGTATTCAGCACCGAATTCTCTGCCGCCAAACCAGATGCACCCCGGAATATGTCAATAAGGGCAAGCGTTTTCGCCAATGAAATTTCTGAGCCAATCGCACCTTTTGCTGACGCGCGCTCAACCGCTTCGACTGCTTGAGCCCATCGATGACCATCCGGGGAAGCTAGGATCGCCTGCTCGAGATTGGCTCTTAAATAATCCCAAAAACGGTCGGGTCCATAGGGAGTGACGCCGTCCCAAGTTTGTAGGAAGTCTTGAAATCCATAGGGTTCAAGAGAGGTTAAAAAACCAAATACGCTGCGCTCATTCTGGCCGAACTGTTTTCGCGATGCCGGACCCAGCAAGGCAGCTGTGATCGGGTGCAGAGGCCAGCATTTGTCGAGAAGCTCGCCCATCGCAGCGCCAACTGCAGGGCGCCGACCAGAGATAGCCTGGCCAATTACTTCGCTGAGGGGGCGGGTGGCAGCGTGCAGCTTTTTGCAGTCGATGGCGCGGCCGATAAGTTCAACCACCTCATCGCCCGTGGCAACAAAGGATACATCCGAAAAGCGGCCCTGAACCTTGGCCCACTCCTCCCGCGCCTCGAGGCCTAAGCGTGAGGCATATTGGCGAAATGCTTGATGTAAAATACCCAGAATAACCAGTTTGCCATTGCAGCGTGCTGCCATTTCGGCCAGATCCTGGAAGAAATGAACATCATCCCCACCAGCTGCAGCTGCCTCCAGCAACTTACCCATTTCATCGATAACCACCAGCACGCCTCCGCGTTCTGGCTTCTCGGACTCGGCTGCTAGATCAGTGATCAGCGAATCGATGTCACTGGCGTTGCGCGTAGTGTTCAGCGCTTTAGCCAATGCTTTGGATAATTCGGCGCGAATTGGCACGCGACGACCCACAACGGGCACTACCAACCACTCACCTTGGTCGATAGGAAAGGCGTCTTGGAAATGCGGGATGTTCGTCAACAGATCTCGAGGCGCTTGTCTCACAGACGGTTCAGGTGAAAGGGCAGCTGCGAGTACGAGCGCTAGGGAGGATTTGCCCCCACCGTAAGGCCCCGTCCAGGTAAAGGCGCGCTGATTGCTGCCGGCAATTTGGCGCGCCATGACTGAGATAGCTTCGCGCGATGTTGCTGTTAATACATAGCCGTCTAACGCGTCCTGGCGGCCAAGATCAGAATCAAGTCGTACTGAGCGCTGATAATGTCTTACGATTTTAACCGCATTATCACTCCCATCGATGCTCAAACCGTCAGGCATAAGATTCTCTTAAAAGTTGGGTCATCAATAGTTCTGGATCGAAGTCACTTCGGTGAACTTGGCGTAGCCCCGATGTGTCAGACCAACGAAGTCGCCCGTTGGTCAAGTCAGCAAGGGCGAACAGACGTTCCGCTACACTTTCTTCATCAAGTTTGAAGACCCTGCCAGGAGAGCCTTGTGCATAAGCTGCTGTTTCAAACGTCAAGGATGATTCTGCACGCCTATGGCGCATCCAATAATCTAGGAGAGCCCAGGCGAACAGCGCATCGGGCAGCGTTGACTTTGGTCCTCGGCGAAACGTGAAAATCCCTTTTCGCTCTTCTTGCAGCAGGCCAAGCTCGGCCAGCATTGATTCGGCCGACTCCTCGACTGACGCCGTCGCGGAGCGAGGGGCATAGCCGCGAAGGCACGTGTCCAAATCTCGGGCGAGAGTAGCGCTTGACAGCTTCTTACCCGCAGTGAGTGACATGGCAAAAGCTGTGAGCGTAGGCAGAGCGTCTTCTCGGCTGAAAGCTTGAGAGGAGAATATGTTAAACAACCAATACCATGTGGTTGAGCGAGTGGCCCGGCCGGCGAGGCACCAATGGGCATACCACGCTGACACCGGGCTTTCTGAATAAGGGTCTAGTCCACCTGATTTGAACAGTTGCGCGCCAACGTCGGTGACATTGAAATGCCGACGAGAGTCGTCCTCTGCCAACACATCGCAGGCGAGCGCCCAATGCCGTATGGACGAGACCATGTTTCTCCCGACACCGAAGTCGGCGATCGCACGCTCATCCGTAAAGACTTCTTTAGCTAAGCGGCCCTCTGGATCAGCCTTGTCGACTGCTTTTTTCAACCACATTTGGCGCAGTGGAAACGTCTCATGCCCGGAAAAATGGGCATCGATTTTGTCCTGTGGTGAACCGATCATTGATAGCCTTCCAAACTGGTGACCCTCCCCAGCGCAGGTGGTCGCGGACTGGAGAGGTCATCCAGTTCGCGCGGGTCCGATGGGGCATTGTATCCTCGGACGCGGGCAATGTCTTGTCATAGGGTCAGGAACAGGTTGCAGCAGAGGGCACATGGACCGACTTTGAGAGGGGCCGGTTGATGATGGTGTATTGCCATTCGCTCCCCTTCCGGGCGAAACAACGTCCAAATCCCAGGTGACAATGCGCCTTGCAGTGGCTTGTGCGTTCTCTTAGTCTCCACAGCGGCCGTCACGGTGACCGATAACGACCGAGCGGTGGAGTTGCTAACGCGCGTGTCGGCTAGCTTCCCGGGTCATTCATAGCTTTACACCTCGGAGGAAGCTGGAATGGCAGTGGGTGTGGGCGGTGCCATGATCATGTGAAGCCTTCCGCCGTCCTCACCACAACAACGAAATCCCCCTCTGCCGCATTTTTTAAAGCTGGATTGTTCGTGATTTGACCTATCACAGCACTGACGTCCATATCTACATCTGCCTTCATGCGTGCCAAGTACACTCGATTACCATCCAGTTTCTTAATGACATGACCCTTCTTCAGATCAAATTGGTTGCTGCGCCCCAAGCAAGCCACTGATTTTGCCTGAATATCCTCGGTCACATTACTCATAGCGCACACGATGCTATAAGCGTCGTCAAGCTGAAATTGGCTGCACCAAATCCCTGGTTTTTTCTCCCAACAGCTCGCATAGATCTCCGAAGATCTATCGAAAGTGATTGGTTGCAAGCCGTCTTCCCCGAATTTCAATATATGGATTGGGCAACGATAGATCTTTGGCATCCGAAGTTGGGCGACTCGAGAAGCCTGTGAGAGAAACTTTGCCAGAACCGCGTAAGCACTCTCGTTTCGTAGCTGACCCTCGATCGAATAGTCTTCTAAGCGATCAAGTATGTCGGCCATTGACGGGGTAAAGGGTTGTCGCAGGCTCCAATGAAACGAGGAGAACGCATCAACGTTTGAGCTTTGGGCAAAGTATGGCGATTCAAAAATCTTCTCACCTAGCGGGACGCGATCCACGGGAAGCTTTTCACCACGAACGAACAAATAATGGTAATCGCTGACGGCGGCGAGCTTTACGTTTTGAACATCGCAAGCTTGTGTAATATTGACAAAATAACGCTTGAGTCCATTTTTTTCGCGCAGTACGGTGCCAAACCTTAGATGTCTTTTCATCCAGACCATTCGGGCTTCCGTTAGTCCGGCCAGCTTTTCTACTCCTTCCACAGCCGCGAGAGTGATCGTTTCAACGGTCGGCTCAGAGGGTGAGTTGCTTTGCATCGTCGGCGTAACATCGTCAATTGTGGCTTGAGTTGCTTCGGGTATGGGGGGGGGAGCCGTGAGTTGCAATTCTTCAGTCGGCTCAGTCTTCGCTTCAGGTGAGTCCTTCACCTCCGCTTGAGGTCCTTCAGCTTCGGGGGGCGAAATCTCTTTGCTGGGCAGTTCGGTTTGAGGTTGATGCCACGGCGAGCGATGCCAGACTACATCCGACATCAATCGACGAATAGCATGCTGAGCATTTTTTATTTCCACGCCTTGATTGATCGTCGGACCAACTGATGCTGCGGACGCTGCCAAAGCTTGCTGCAATGCGATGGTGAAATTGGACACGTCGGTGTGCTCTTCGGTTTCTGCTGAAACACGTTTTGCCAGAACATCCGCCATGTATTCTTCGATGGACATTGAGTCGTTGCTGGCCGTCGCCGACAAAATTGCAAAGGCGCTCGCGTCGAGCTCGTACAGGCGCTTGATGATAGTCTTAGTGGCCAGAGTCAGGCCGGTTTCCCAAGCCGCGATGAATTTTTCGATTGGTTGGATTAGCGTTCGCTCGTTCGCCAATTGAGTGAGGGCTTGAAGCCAGCGCTCTTTTACCACCGGCTCCGGCTCGCCTTGGGCGTTGCTGGGTTTGACGAGGATTCGGAAGCGCGAGGCCGAGGCGCTCACCTCGTCTCTTATCATCGATAGTTCGTTGCTGACTCCTTCCTTGTTTGACGACATCAGGATAACCAACAGCGGTTTTGCGCAATCCTTGTGCCTCTGGATCATCTCTTTGATGAATGCTCGGGTGGGCCCGGCTTCGTTATCCGTGAGGTAGTAATCGACGATGAGGAGGTCGTAGAAATTTTCCTCCACCTCGGAAATTTTTGAGCAGGTGGCCAGTTCGATTTGCCCCGGAGCGTTCACCCAAGACTGAATTTTACGTAACGGCGCCTGAAATCCGCGAAGGTCTCGCAGGGCGTCGTTGTAAGGTTTGCGCAGGTCCTCCGGGCACTGCTCTCGAATGCTGTCGTCCGCTAAGCCCTGAAATAGATCAGTAAGTGAGGTGTGGGGACGATCATTCTGTTGCAACAAAGCAACCAAAAATTCGGTTGCGTCGTTGTCTGGGTCTTGCAAAATCGCCTCTACGTTCCCTTGGGCCGACGGAGCGCATGCATTGACATCGGATAGGGAGGGGGCATTTCTCAGGTCGTCGTCAACCATCAGGATGCGGGTGACACCCGCACCAACTAGCAATTCAGTAACGCTCATCATTCCGTCCTAGGAAGTTCAAGTACAAAAGTGTGCAGACGACCGTTAGCGTCTGTCTGTGGGTCGAGGTAAAGCCGGCCATCGTGATATTCGGAAACCTCTCGAGCCAAGTACAACCCATACCCTTTGCCTTTTCGAAGACTAAACCCTGGCAGGAAAACCCTGTCTCTGTCGGCGTAGTCGATACCAGGGCCATTGTCTCTAAAGGAGATGGTTTTCGCGGTGACGTCGATCTCGATCGTGATGAGGCCGCGCTCGCGTAGGTCATCGCGTTGCCCGAGCCAGTAGGTGGAATTACTTACCAGGTTTTCCAGTGCCAGGCTAAGGAACCCTGGTACCATCTTGACGCTCAGCGAAGCGTCTGCAGGCGAGACCGATATGCTGCAATCAATGTTGTTGCGAGCGAACAAGCTTTCATAGCCCTTGACGATCGTCTTGGTCAGTTTTTCGACTTCGATCTGTTTCTTGACGTGGCGAGCCCCGGGCATAAGGGGATCCATTTGCTGCAAGCGCACGTTAATAGCTCGGATCTCTGTCTCAAGTTTGTTGAGAAGCTCCTGAGTTTCACTGTCGGCGTTATGGGCCAACTCACGCATAAGCTGTCGGGTTTGGGCAGTCGTCCGAGTGAGTTCATGCATGACGCCATGCATCACATTACCAATCCCCGCAAGTTCTAGGATATCCTCGCGACCTTCATTGCTCTTCTCGATGGCAGTTTCAAACTTTTTCACCTGCGTCGTGATGAAGTGCAGGTGCTCATTGAGGGACGATACGCTCGATCTAAGACCTTTTGGCACTCCATCCTTCAGAGCGTTGACGTCTTGCTTGGCGAGCAGCAGTCGATCCGCCAAAGTCGCCGTTCCATCGTTGACCAGTTGTTCCAGTTGTTTCTGCTTGGTCTTCTCATCTTCGTCCTGAACGTGGGCCCGCAGAGGCTGAATGGCGACTTGCAGCAACAGCTCCTTGAGCATGTCTGCTTCGGGGGTCGAGACCAGACCCTCGCGGTTGGTGAGATCTTTCAGCTGGTCGTTGCCTCGGTGAGTGATTTCCAGTGCGCCCATGACTTGGATGCGGTTCACCACGTAACCGCTTCCTCGTAGGGCCTTGCTGTCCAGTCCCAGCCAGTCGCCATCTCGCTCTGAGCCGGTGAACCCGACTCGGAATCCATCTCTGTAGATGGCGATTCCTCCCGCCCACAAGTCGAGCTCTTTTTTCACCGAAGGCCAGTCGGTTTTGACCTTTTCCCGGAGTATTCGCCGGTTAAAACGCAGAATGTTGAGCTTGAACGGCCCAATGGCCTGAAGCGTTTTCAAGTCAAGAGGTACGTCACTTTTGTCTCGCGTTTTGGTAACGTCGATTAACATTCGACGAACCGCTTCACCGGAGCGTAGCTGAGGTGTTCCCGATTCTGCGTCCGCTGCGGTCTTTAAAGTGAGTGACAATACCGCGTCCTTAAGCGTCCAGGCTTTTTGCGGGAAGAACTCGAGTGTCAGGTGCTGATCTGCAAGCTTTCGGATTTCATCAGAGAGCTTGGGGAATGGCATCGCTTTCCCATCGTTGATCTTCACCCGTATTTTAAATTTTCTAACAGGCGAAAATGGACTTCTCAGCCTCCTTACAAACGTTTGCAGGTTTGTCGCCTGCTCGCCATCTTGAGTCCAGTCGCTGCGCAGCGCGAGTACGCGCACGCGAGTACCGGATTCGCTGTCCTTTTCTATTCGTACTCGGGTGGTGTTTAAAGGGATATCACTTATCTGCCGGTCCGCGGTATCAAACTCGCGCCAGTCGAACTCCACTTGGTAAGCGCTCCGCTGACCTTCGGTCCAGGTCGTCACCCGCGCACGATGTCCGAGCCGCATCATCGCCAGACGGCCAATTCCCTTGTTCCCCAGATACTGATCTGGGCCATCCGGTTTAGGGCTGCTCAGCCTGTTATCGGTACCGACCGTGAGAAAAATCGGCACGATCTCCCGCTCTTCAATTCCACAGCCGGTGTCTGCAACCTCTATAAAATTGACTTCTTCTAAGATCTCAACTGCTTCTTCGAGAGTCTCACACGCATTAAGCCTGTTTATGCTTGCGTCTACATGGGCTTCGGTCGCAGGACCGCATTCACGATCGAGGCGTGCCTCTTCAAGGGCGAGGACAATCCCTGATCTGATTTCCTCGAAGTCGTCTTGACTTTCCAGTGAGTGGCGAATTAGCTGGGACAGCCATTCGGTAGGAACTGGGCAGCAGATGGTGACATCCACCACCTCAGAGCCCGCGTCGAAAGCGTTTTTTATCAGTTCGTTGATAGCAATCTCGTCTGAGGTGATGAGCTCTCGCCCCAGATGGATAATAGTTCGCGCCGCCACTCGAAATGTCGTGGGCGGCTGCAGTAAGTTAGCCGAATTTTTCTCTGGTGCATTTTCCATGAAACAAGATTTCCTTGTATCCCTTTCGGGAAAGCGTGGGCGGGGCTCGCACTGTTCAAGAACCTGGATGATACCTACCACCACTTTACGCAGGCGTTTTCGAGAGTCGGACGTTGTGCACCTACGTTCACACCCTAGAATCATATCTCAAAGATGTGTGGAAACGCTGCCCACGCAGCGTGCAAACGAGATCGGACAGCTGCTACCGCATCAGTGGGTGCCGGCCTGACTTACGCCAGGTGAGTCGGGCGAACGCTTACGGATGGAAGCCCGTGGGCCAAAACCGGGCGCAACCGAGGTTTGGTTCACGCCGTCCCCCCGGAGGGGGAAGCCGAAAACGCATGTCAAAGTGCCCCCACAACGGCACCTTAAGCCATTTTGTCCCACATGATTTTCCAAAACGGGGGCGCGAAGTGGATCACTGTGTCAGGAGGTTGGAGAGAGCTTGCGTGCAATCTCAAAGTCCTCATCTCTCAAACGCTTCAGCTTCAACAGTTCGGCTTCATATTCCTCTACGGCTAAATTATTTTTTAATCGCTGTATAAGTTGTTCCTGTTTTCTATCAAACAGCTCCATGGCACTGGTGAGATACACTGAAGAAACTGTCGCGGAATAACCTGTAATCTCCTTGAAGGCTAGGTGGATGTAACGCTCTACTGACTCTAGCGATTGATGTCCTGTCCACATCATGACCTCCGCGATAAAGCCTTTGACGTCGAGAAGTGCTCGTCGGAACTCATCGGAGTTTGACATCTCATGCTCTTTGATCATCCTCACGAATTTTTTTGTGATGAATGCGTGCCTGAACATATGTGGAGAAATTTTCTCTTTAACGCCTGCTGCTATTTTGAGAGCCGTAACCTCCGACGTGATTGTATCCGGCAGTAGGCCCTCACCAGTTGTTTCACCTATAAACAAGAAACCATCGTTTTTACCTTTGTTGAATTTCTTTGCAACCTTTCTGCGATGCAGATCGATGAAGGAAATTATATCGCTGAGCATCATTTTATGAATCGGAATCAACCGTTCGCTTGAGGTTCCCTGTTTCCAAGTCTCCAATCGAAGCATTGGGTTATCAGAATTAAATGCGCTCAGGATATCCTCGACCCGGATTCTTGAAATTTCCCCTCGCCGAGCCCCCGTATGCTCTAAGAGCAGAAGCATAATCTTTCGCCTCATGTTAACGAATCGAGAGCCGGGCAATGTATCAACGGCATCGGTCAATTTCTTGATGTTGGAGTCTGAAATCGGGAATACGCTTCGTGTCCGTCCCCCTAGGCTAAGGGAATGATGGTGGGTATAGCTTTTCTTAATGCTTCGACCATTGCGGGACGTAATGGTGAAGGTCTCATGGGTTATTCGAATCGTACCACCTTTCGCCACGAACTCCGGTTTTCCATTGAGTCGCCCCACAAACTCTAAAAAGTCCAGGCAAAGGCGGCCAATCGCTAGAATGGTCGGCTCAGACTTTTTCCTGGCGGTTGGGTAGATAGGGGACTTCTCGACTCTCAATGAATCAATGAAAGTCGTGAAGGTCGAATCTGTGAGGTGTATGAGATCTATGTTTTTGTAATAGCAATAGCGGATCAGTTGACCTATTTTAGACGCGTATTCACCAAGTGAGCCTCCCTTAGAGCCTCGAGTAGATAGACCACGCTTGCCGCCGCGACCTGCACGCTCAAGCAGAGACAATATGAAGAGATTCGCTGGAATACATGGAAAACCATTTGGCCATGTTATAAATGGGACGCTGCTAAAAGTATTGGTTTCAATTCTACCCAGCGCCATGTGGGAAAAAAGTGTTAACTCATCAACGAGCGAGTGAAGCTGATGAGGGGGCTCCTTTTTCATCATCGATACTCGGCAAGGTTAATGACGGCCTTCTCATCTGGATTTGCAAGCCTGTTAAATGGCGGGGCATTGAGCGATGTGATTGCTGATAGCGCCTTGATTGCCTCCGTCGCTCGTAGCGCCCTGACGCCTGTGGTGGATGCGTCTCGAACACTTTTTATGTCATCAAGGGCACGATTAAGGGCCTGTAACAACACCATGTTCGTCTTCTGCAGCGCAGAGAGCTTGTGCTCAAGCTCCTCAACGCACAGGGTCAGCCCTACCTTAGTCCGCTTATTGGAGCGCTCCGCCCTACGCTCGGCAGCTGCAACTGCCTCCAGAGCTGAAACACGTAGCCTGTTAAACCCACCAAACCCTGTCGAGACGTTTCGCTCGGCATAGGTCTTCAGCGTATTCAAGCTCATGGGCGATGTCGTCTTGGCTGTATCTCCCGCCTGGAAGCTGATGTTCAGGCGCGCCGTCGCCTCTTGGCTCTTGAGGGACCGGATCAGCTCCTTATTGTCCTTGAAACTATCGGGTGAGTTATAGACCTGATGAAGAAACTCCAAAAGCACACTAAATGCCAAGTTATTTCTCTCCACGCGAGCATCAACCTTCTTCATGCGTCAACCCCTTTGACTTTTGCGATTACTTTAAAGCGTTGGCCATCGCCATCTTCGAAAAAATCGGGCTCGATGGTAATCGCCCCCTCTTCCATCAGATCAGCGAGGTAGTCTTCCAGTTCGTTAGTATCAGCGAGCGTGAAATCCTCAGTGCCATAGCGGGCGGTAATTAACGCAGCCAGGCTTTCGTAGTTTTCAATGTCGCCGCTGTGCAAAGCTTCAGCCACATACTGGACTTTGGCGCCCGCAAGAGTCGCTCCATCTATTGCTTCAGTGATGTAATTCCACACATGTTGGACGTCGGTGTGCCCAAGCATCCACTGTAAGGTTTCGAGACCGCCGAAGCTGCTTGAGTAGAAGAATAGCATCGCAAAGAATCGTCTGAGCTGATGTTGGCGAATGTAGTAGCGATTGCCATTTTCATTTTTTTCGGTTTCAAAGTAATCGCAGAAGAAATCAAGGTTTTGATTGTAGTTGTGTGCGTTAGATCTCGCGAGAGTTAAAGCGCAATTAATTGATGGGCTGCTGAATACTTCCATTGGTTCATCAATAAATCCTAAGCGTTTCAGGATTTTTTGCATTCGAACAAGATTTTTAACCATTTGAGTCGCAATGGGCTCAATGGGTCTGACCTCAACCTGACGAACTCCGAAGAGATTGGAAGTGCTTTTCCGATTTTGAAATACAAGCCATTGCTCAGAAATATCTAGGCAATTGGATGCGTGAAGCTCCTGAAGTTCTCCTACTCGACGACCCATTAGGGCTCCGACAACGATCTGGGCGCTCCCGATATAAACTTTGATAAGTTCAAGTAGGCCTTTGTTGGCTCGGAGGTCTAAGTAATACTCAGAGACTGACTTCTTAACACGGCAACGGTAGCCACTGCCTACTGCCCGCCGAGACAGCCCAAGGTGCTTAACCCCAAGCTTTCGAAGGTCTTCACCAATAATGTGACATACTGAATGGTCGTCAAGCTCACCAGTTTTTATGCCATTTACTTTGCAGTGCAGTGCGATTTTGCATAAGCCACTAATCAGCGTTTTGCCATGTTTTACATGAAATTCAATCGCATTCCTTATCGCGCTGAATACCACCCGTGAAGGTAGAGTCCTAAACCTACCCCGCTTACCTGTATCAACCATAAAATGCTTCACGGCGGCTAGGTCGCTTATAGATGGTGCAGGCAATCCAACTTCATGAAGGTTGCCAAGACTATAAAGAATTCTCTTATACCCGTAGTAGTTGGAGTCACATATCGTTTCAGCTTTGCCAGTATTTACCGGTATTGGGAGCAGCTCTCGGTTAAATAGTTCGTGCTCTTTCGTGGTAAGAATTTCGATTGCCGGTTTTAGTTCGTGGCGACCTTTCAGTGTGTCGCGGTAGATGATTTTAGAAATTTTTATAGAGTTGGCGTTGTAGCCTTTCGCGGAGTGTCTATAGAAACCGTTCAAATGCAAGGCCGCACGAACACGAGGGATCATTTCCAACGGGATCTCAAGTGTATTATTCTCAGCTTGGTCTGGAGTGACAACATCTAGGTGAGGGAGCTCTTTGAGTGTGTGGTCAATTTGGCTTGCGCTCGTATTGAGGGTGAGGTTCAAGCAGAAAAGCGATAACCTCTTACTCCAGCCATACACTGCCTCTGCTGCGAATTTGCTTGAGCAGATTTCAGATAAAATAGTCTTAAGTGCGTCCCTGCCCAAGCCAGCAAAACCATACTTAGCCAATTGAAAGGTCTTAGCGTTGAGTAACAAAAAATCGATAATGTCCAAGGCATGGTTAAAATCGATAGCCCTTGTTGCAGGCGATCCGGTGCCGGAGCCAGACTGGTCGAGAGAATAAGTAGAGCCTGAAAGGTAGTATTTGAATCCTTTTAACAAGTCATTGTTTTTAGGTTCAGTAAGGCGACTGCTATCATCAAGCAGGACGTTCCAATCAATGCTTTTAGGCTTTGCGAAGCCAAAGCTATACTTCCAAATATTGTCATCGAACGCACTGAGCAACCAATCTGCGTGCCTTAGTGCAATACTTGGTTCAACGAAAAATGGTTCCAAAAAGTCGAGCTCAGCCGGCAGTTGCATATATGATCTTTTTCATTCGGTTTGGATTGCAATGAGCTTTTGCGGTGTTCAGATGCTCTTTCAGTAAGCTATCATGACCACGCTCGATCTCTTCGCTTATGTATTTGGAGACTTCGGCCCAATACCTAGCTCTGCCGCAAACATTTTGTTCTTGGTCGGCAGTTTTAACGGCGGCTTCTAACGAAAGGAGAGCCGTCATGATCCCTGCATTAATTGATATGTAGACCCGGCTATTTTGTGATGTGGTCTTTTTATCGCTTGGCTTGTTCTCTGGGTTTCTCAGGTGATGAGGCATATCTTTAAGTGCGTGATTTTGGAGGAAGGAGTGCAAATCGTGCATGCTTTCAAAACTTGTAGCATCCAACAGGTGTGGACTATCCTTCATGGCTTCACAGATCATGCTGCGTTGGAAAATTCTGATCCACCTGGTTTGAAAGAAAGACAGAATTGCTTCAGGAAGATATCTTCTCAATAGGGCTGTATTATAGCTGGCATGACCCAAAGCTTTTGCCATTTCCGTAACACTTTTCGTCCGAAGGTACACCTCAGCACCGCATGAGGATCGGAAAGATGAGAGGGAAACCCTTTCCAAGAAAAGTAGTATGTCGCAGGGAATCATTTCTTTATATGGAGCAAATTGATTAAGCAGGCCTTCACGTAAGTGGCTATGCGATTTCAATCTAGCTCGACCCCAAAGGGGCTGTTTGGAACTTGATGGAGGAGCAAATCCTTGGCCGCAAGTGATGAAAAGCTCCTTCCAAATAGGGCTTCCCTCGTCACGAAGAGCCTTTCTGAGCGGTGCTGTGATTTCAATGATCTCCTCAATCCATCGCTGGGAGTTTTCATTGAGATCGATAACTTGCTCGCTCAGCTTACTGCCTCTTCGATCTTTGTAACCTACTAGCTTTGCGCCGTTGTTCGACTTGATGTAGCCTATGTAGTCCCCGTTGTCATGTTGGAGCTGAAATTTGTTAAGAAAGCCTGGTGTGATTTCTGGGTGCTCGCTTACTAGGAGGAACATATAAGGATGAAGGCTGTTAGCTGTTGGTAATCCCAATAATTCGGCAGTTTTTCTGACGCTATCTTTTCCAAAGCGCGTAAGCAGATAATCTTCGCCTCGTTGGAAACCATCTTTTTCAAATGTGGCGAAAATATCCTCTGGGGCGATTTCAGCTATGGTTTTTGCTGACATCCCGGAGCTAATTGGGGTACCTGTTTCGGCGATCTTCTTTCGCAGACGAGCACTGCTAATGAGTTTTGAACTCTGATCGAGAGCCCAGCTTTTTATGATTGTAATATCTGTGTGAATTCTGCTGAATAAAATCTCAATTGCTTCTTCATCAGTAAGATTTAGAGGGATAGGTGTGATTAATTTTTCATGCACCAGTATGCCGTCCTCCCCCATTTTCTTTCTGCTGTCATGGCCGAGGTCAGGCCTTGACTTTGGTTTAGGCAAGCCGCCTTGGTAGGGAGTTGCCCACTTGCCGGTCTCTATGAAAATTTCCTCACAGGTCGACATAAAATTAGTCCAATACAAAATTTTTGGATTAATTGTAAGTCCGCGAGTATGTAGATCTATAAAGAAGGTTTTCATGAAGGCAAGGAAAAATGCTTTTATCATTTGAGGGTGCTGGAATGTTACAGCGGGCCAGTCATTACTGTTGGCTGAAAGAAACTGTGCCAGTCTGTTGACTAAGGAGCATGGAGGCCGTGCGAGTTTTTTAAAATGTTGTTGCCACTGATGGAAATAATCCTCGGTAAAACTTTGACCATGGCTTGTCCAGAGATCTGCAAGGGCAAGGTAATAATTTTGGCCTTTAGAGCTTTCTGCAATCCACCCATTCCAATATTGCATGCGTATTGGGCATAGTTTCGAACGATGCTCCTGCCAGATACCATCGTATCGCTCCATGCTCACACGGTCATGTTCCACCCGTTCCATTGCGGGGATCTCCTCGCAAAGAGCCTGATGAGCAACAGCCATGAGGCGAGCCATGGGGCGGCGCGAGGCAGCGTGCATTTCCACAAAGACGTCACTCATCAGGGCACCCATGAATCCCCTGACCAAATCCAAGTATTTGGGGCTGGAGAGATCAGGGTAGGTGGCCTGGGCGTTTTGCAGGTCGAAATAGCATTCGAGTAGCTTAAGGGCGGTGGTGTGGCTAGCGGTCCTGCTAACCCTCTTAAATGTACTTTCAAGCAGTTCTACAACTTCCGGTGCTAGGGCTTTGTACGGATAGTTCGCCAACGAGGCGGTTTTTTTGATAATCGTCAATTTCTAATCGCTCGCATAATGTCGCTTTTAACGCTCTATCTAGGGCTTTTTGACATTGTGACGGGATGGTGCAATCGGTCAATTCTGCGAACGCAGCCTCGACGCCGACCTGGCCCTGGCCCTGAGCCTCAACGGCCGCGCGCTGCTGCGCGACGAGCCGCCGCTGAAGATTTTGCTGATGTCGGCAACCCTGGAAGGCGAGCGCCTGGCGGCCATGCTCGACGATGCGCCGGTGGTGCGCAGCGAAGGGCGCATGTTCCCGGTGGCCATGCGCTGGGGGCGGCCGTTCCAGCCGGGCGAGTTCATCGAGCCGCGGGTGGTCAACACCGTGCTGGAAGCGCTCAACGACGAGAGCGGCAGCCTGCTGGTGTTCCTGCCCGGCCAGGCCGAGATCCGTCGCGTGCACCAGCAGCTGGCCGACGCCCTGGGTGAAGATGGCAACGTGTTGCTGTGCCCCTTGCACGGCGAGTTGGACCTCAACGCCCAGCGCGCGGCTATCGACCCGGCGCCGGCGGGCAAGCGCAAGGTGGTGCTGGCCACCAACATCGCCGAGACCAGCCTGACCATCAACGGCGTGCGCGTGGTGGTGGATGCCGGCCTGGCGCGGGTGCCGCGTTTCGACCCTGGCAGCGGCATGACCCGCCTGGACACCCAGCGCATCTCCCGCGCCAGCGCCACCCAGCGCGCCGGCCGGGCCGGGCGCCTGGAGCCGGGCGTGTGCTACCGGCTGTGGTCCGAGGCCCAGCATGAACAACTGGCGGCCTATGGCGCGGCCGAGATCCTCCAGGCCGACCTGGCCGGGCTGGCGCTGCAACTGAGCCGCTGGGGCGTGACCCCGGAGCAGCTGAGCTGGCTCGACCTGCCACCGGCGGCGGCCTACGGCCAGGCGCTGGACCTGCTGGTGCGCCTGGGGGCGCTGGCCGAACCGGGCGCCACGGCGCTGACCAGACACGGCGAGGCCATGGCGCAACTGCCGGCCCACCCGCGCATCGCCCATCTGCTGCTGCGTGGGCAGGCCTTGGGCTTGGCTGGCTTGGCGTGTGACGTGGCGGCGCTGCCGGGCGAGCGCGACATCCTGCGTGGCGCCGGCGCCGACCTGCACAGCCGCCTGGGCCTGGTGTCCGGCGAGCAGCGCGGCGCGCGCGGCAGCCAGGGCGGGGTGCAGCGAGTGCGCCAGCTGGCACGGCAATACCGTGGCTACCTGCGCGGCGACGCCAGCGCGCCTGTGGCCGATCCCGAGCACCCGCGCTGGCTGGGCGCGCTGTTGGCGCTGGCCGATCCCGACCGCGTGGCGCAACAACGACGTGCCGGTGGTGGCGAATACCGCCTGGCCAACGGCCGCGCCGCGCAGTTCGGCGAGCCGGATGCGCTGATGAAGCACGAGTGGATTGTCATCGCCGACCTGGGCAGCCGCCAGGGCCAGCGCGAAGAGCGCATCTACCTGGCCACCGACTTCGACGCCGGGCTGCTCGACGGCGTGCTGGCCGAGCAGGTGCGCCAGGTCGACCAGCTGGAGTGGGACGAGCGCGAGGGTGTGCTGCGCGCCGAGCGCCAGCGCAAGGTCGGTGAGCTGGTGCTCAGCCGCGAGCCGTTGCCGGGCCTGGACGACGCCGCGCGGGCCAGGGCGCTGGTGGGCCTGGTGCGGCGCAAGGGCCTGGAGCTGTTGCCGTGGACCCCGGAGCTGCGCCAGTGGCAGGCGCGGGTGAACCTGCTGCGCCAGCTGGACCTGGCCGGCAGCGGCAGCAGCGAATGGCCGGACGTCAGCGACTTGGCATTGCTGGCCAACCTCGAAGCCTGGCTGGAACCCTACCTGGGCAAGGTCACGCGCCTGAGCCACTTCGGCAACCTGGACCTGTCCTCGATCCTGCGCAACGCCTTGCCGTGGCCGCTGCCCCAGCGCCTGGACGAGCTGGCGCCGCAGCATCTGACCGTGCCGTCGGGCAGCAACGTGCGCCTGGACTACAGCGAAGTGCCGCCGATCCTGGCGGTGCGCCTGCAGGAACTGTTCGGCCTGGCCGAAACCCCGCGCATCGCCAACGGCCGCCAGCAGGTGCTGTTGCACCTGTTGTCGCCGGCGCGGCGGCCGGTGCAGGTGACCCAGGACCTGGCCAACTTCTGGCGCAGCACCTACGCCGAGGTGAAGAAAGACCTCAAGGGCCGCTACCCCAAGCACTACTGGCCGGACGACCCATTGATCGCCGAAGCCACCGCCCGCATCAAACCCCGCAAATAACCCCATGTGGGAGCTGGCTTGCCAGCGAGCTGTTGAGGCCCTAAAAGCTCGCTGGCAAGCCAGCTCCCACACGGGTATCGATCGTCAGGGGGCGGGGGGCGGCAATAAAAGCCGCGCCGTCAGCGGCAGGTGATCCGAGATCTCCTCGGTGTCATCCTGCCGCACCCGCGCCTCGATGCGCTTGAGCTTGGGGCTGTGGAACAGGTAGTCCAGGGTGCGGTCGGGCGCCGGTATCGCCGGGTCGTTGGGGTAGTGGGTGAACCAGTCGCTGCGGTCCTCGCCGCTGGCTTCGGTGTTGGCCGGGATCATCGGATAGCGGTCCCACAGCAGATGCAGGGGGCTGTCTGCCGGATACGCATTGCGCTGCGCGAGCGGCAGGCGCAACGCCTGGCCCAGGGGCAGGGCGTTGAAGTCGCCGCCCAGCAGCCACGGCGTGCCGTGGCTTTCCATGCGGTCGATGCGCTTGAGAATGGCCTGCATCTGCCGGCCCTGGGTATCCTCGCCCGGTACAGGGCCATCCAGGTTGGTGTTGAGCACCGCCAGCTGGCCGCCGTCCTGGATCGGCAGGTAGCTGGTCAGCAGCGCGCGGCGCGGGGCAAAGGGTGCGGTCAGCCAATGGCCTTCGGCCTGGGGCAGTTGCTGGCGCTCGGCCTGCACGATCTGGAAGCGGCTCAGGGTCGCCAGCTTGCGCCCGACGCTGCCGAGGATATGCGGGTTGGGGATGAAGTCGGCCTTCCAGTCGAAGGCCTCGACGCTGCACGGGTACAGGTCGACGATGCGTGCGCGCAGCAGGGTCAGCTGGTCCTGGTAGTCGCTGGCCTTGGCGCCGTCGTCCAGCTCCTGCAGCAGCACCAGGTCGGGCTGTTCATCGCGAATCACCCGGGCCACCTCATCGAGGTTATAGGCCAGGTCCTCGGCGGTGGCGCGGTCGTCCGGGCCGCTGCCATCGGGCAGGTCGTTCCAGAACACGTACTGCTTGCCCGCCAGGTGCTGCACGTTCCAGGTCATCACCTTCACGGCCTGGCCCGGCACCAGTTGCGGCGCCGGCCCGCGGCACATGTTGGCGAGCTTCTCGCGCTGGGGCGGGTGCCAGGTCAGGGTGTAGGCCAGGATGCCCAGCAGCAGCGCCAGGGCCACCAGTACCAGCAGGGTGTTGCGCAGGAGTCGGGTCATGGGCTCGGCTTTGGCTTCGCGGTATCACCGGAGCATAACCGAGCCAGGCGCCGCGCCCAAGCCTCAGGGCTGGGTCGTGTCGCCCACGCGCAGCATGAACAGGCGGTACAGCACCACGCTGGTGAACAGTTGCAGGAAGCCGTTGACGCTGTCCAGCAGCAGCGCCTGCCAGTTGCTGGGCTCGGGCCACACCGAATTGCTGACCAGGTCGATGGCCCACAACGGTATCAGCGCGCCGAACACGCAGATCAGGATGCGCACGAAGTGCCCCTGGGTCAGTTGGAAGCTGTCGCGCATGGCCGCCATGGGCGTCAGGCCGCGCAACACCAGCAGATACTCGGCGAACACCAGCCTGATCATGACGTAGACGCCCGGCAGCACGAACAGCGACAGGCCGAGCATGATCAGCACGGTGCTGCTCGCCGCCAGCACGGCGAAGAATGGCCACAGGCGCAGGGTTACGGCCAGCAGGTTGCGCTTGAGCGGCTGCAGGCCCTTGCTGCGGGCGTCGAGGAACAGAATCAGCGCGCCGGTGTACAGCGGGTAGAACAGCAGGCCCACGATGATGTCATACATGGGAGAGGCGTCTTCGCCCACCGTGTGCTGCACCATCTGGGTGGCCAGGGCTTCCAGCACCACCAGTGGCAGGCACAGCTGGGCAATGGCCAGCAGGTTGCGGCGGAAGAAATACAGGGAGTCGCGCAGTACGCTCAAGGGGTTCATCAGTCGGTATCGCAGTAGTCAAAGCAGGCCGACACTTTAGCCCATGCGCCAGGTGGCTCCAACCGCGCTGGCGTGTCGCTGCCTGAAGGAAGTTTCATGGGGCGCTACCATTGAAACCGTCATGCACGTGCCCCATTTTGTACGCAGGCCGCCCATACCGGGCCGGGCCGAATTTTTACCGGCAATCTAACGAGGTCGCCATGAACAGCGAAGAGCAAACCCTGATCGATGGTCTGTTTACCCGGCTCAAGCAAGCCGAAACGGGAGCAGCCCCACGCGACGCCCAGGCGTTCGAGCGGATCAAGGAACATGTGGCCGCGCAACCGGCAGTACCTTATTACATGGCCCAGGCCATCCTGGTACAGGAAGCGGCCCTCAAGCGCATGGACGAGCAGGTGAAGAAACTGCAGGCCGACCTGGCGCAAGCCCAGGCCCAGGCCGCTGCCGCCCAGCAACAGCCGCAACAGAGCGGCGGTTTCCTGTCGAGCATTTTCGGTGGCGGTTCCCGTGAATCCGCCCCGGCCCCGCAGTCCTCCGGCGGCTGGCGCGAACCTGGCAACCAGCAGTACCAGCAACCGCCGCAACAGCCGCAGTACGCGCCGCCACCGCCGCCACAACAGGCGGCTCCAGCCGCTGGCGGCTTCATGCGTGGCGCCCTGCAGACCGCAGCCGGCGTGGCCGGTGGCGTGATGCTGGCCGAAGGCATCAGCAGCCTGTTCCACCACAACAACCAGCCCCAGGAAATCGTCGAAGTGCTGCAAGAGCCAGTGCCGATGCAGGACCAGGGCGGCTGGGGCAACGAGTCCGAGCGCTTCGCCAACAACGATTCGTGGGGCGGCGACAACGGCGGCGGCTTCGCTGACTCCGACTTCAACGACGATAGCGGCGGCAGCTTCTTCGACGACGACGACACCTTCGTCTGACCCCCTCGGCAGGCGGCCCGCCACCCCCTGGCGGGCCGTTTCGCCAGACAATTCCCAGCACCCGCGTTGCAACTGGCATACTGACGGCCTGATCAAGGTCGAGCGCTTTGGCGCCACGAGGATGTGCGGTGAAAAGAATCGCGGTGTTCGCCGATGTACAAAACCTCTATTACACCGTTCGTCAGGCGTATGGTTGCCACTTCAACTATGCCGCCCTGTGGGCTGACATCAGCAAGGGCGGGCAGATCGTCGAGGCCTACGCCTATGCCATCGACCGTGGTGACAGCAAACAGCAGCAGTTCCAGCAGATCCTGCGCAACCTGGGCTTCACGGTAAAACTCAAGCCGTACATCCAGCGCAGCGACGGTTCGGCCAAGGGCGACTGGGACGTGGGCATTACCATCGATATCATGGACGCCGCCGACCGCGTCGACGAAGTGGTGCTGGCCTCCGGCGACGGCGACTTCGACCTGCTGCTCGAACGCATCATCAGCAAGCACGGCGTCACCGCCGTGGCCTACGGCGTGCCGGGGCTCACCGCCAATTCACTGATCCGCGCTGCCAGCCGCTACGTGCCCATCGAAGGCGCGTTGCTGCTCAAGAACTGAACCCCTGGAGTTGTTTTTGGAACGTATTGCCGTCATCGACTTTGAAACCACCGGCATCTCGCCGAACGCCTACTGCCGCGCCACTGAAATCGCCGTGGTGATGCTCGAGGGCGGGCAGATCGTGGACCGTTACCAGAGCCTGATGAACGCCGGCGTCGCAGTGCCGGGCTTCGTCGCCAGCCTGACCGGCATCACCACCGCCATGGTGCGCAGCGCGCCGCCAGTGGCCCAGGTGATGAACGAGGTGGCGGATTTCGTCGGTGACACGCCGCTGTTGGCGCACAACGCCTCATTCGACCAACGGTTCTGGGACTTTGAACTGGGCCTGCTGCGCCGCGAGCGCCGCCAGCGCTTCGCCTGCTCGATGCTGCTGGCCCGCCGCCTGATGCCGGCGGCGCCGAACCACAAGCTCGGCACCCTGACCCAGTGGGCCGGCCTGCCGAACACCGGCACCGCCCACCGGGCCATGGCCGACGCCGAGATGGCCGCCAACCTGATCCAGCACCTGGCCGGCGAGCTACGCAGCACCCACGGCCTGAGCAACGTCGGTCACGACCTGTTCTGCACCTTGCAGAAGATCCCCGCGGCTAAGATCGGCGAGGCCCTGCGCAAGCAGCGCGGTTGAACGCCGGCGAACCGCAACAGGCGCCGACAAGGTAAACTGCGCACCATTGCAGAACTTGACCTTACGGTACCCCTGATGACATTCGCCACCCTTGGCCTGATCGAACCCCTGCTGCGCGCCCTGGAAACCCTCGGCTACCAGACCCCGACGCCAGTACAGGCCCAGGCCATCCCGGCCGTGCTGGCCGGCCGCGACCTGATGGCCGCGGCCCAGACCGGCACCGGCAAGACCGCCGGCTTCGCCCTGCCGATGCTGCAGCGCCTGACCATGGAAGGCCCGAAAGTGGCCAGCAACTCGGTGCGCGCGCTGGTGCTGGTGCCGACCCGCGAGCTGGCCGAGCAGGTGCACGCCAACATCCAGGAATACGGCCAGCACCTGCCGCTGAGCACCTACGCGGTGTACGGCGGCGTCAGCATCAACCCGCAGATGATGAAACTGCGCAAGGGCGTCGACCTGCTGGTGGCCACCCCGGGCCGCCTGCTCGACCTGTACCGCCAGAACGCGGTCAAGTTCAGCCAGCTGGAAACCCTGGTGCTGGACGAGGCCGACCGCATGCTCGACCTGGGCTTCGCCGAAGAGCTGCGTGATATCTACGCCGCGCTGCCGAAAAAGCGCCAGACCCTGCTGTTCTCCGCCACCTTCTCTGACGCCATCCGCCTGTTGGCCGGGCAGATGCTCAACAACCCGCTGAGCATCGAAGTCAGCCCGCGCAACGTCGCCGCTGCTTCCGTGAAGCAGTGGGTGGTGACCGTGGACAAGAAGCGCAAGCCCGAGCTGTTCATCCACCTGCTCAAGCGCCTGAAGTGGAAGCAGACCCTGGTGTTCGCCAAGACCCGCAACGGTGTCGACGCGTTGGTGGAACGCCTGCAGGGCCTGGGCATCAACGCCGACGGCATCCACGGCGACAAGCCCCAGGCCACGCGCCAGCGCGCCCTGGACCGCTTCAAGGCCAATGAAGTGCAGATTCTGGTGGCCACCGACGTGGCTGCCCGCGGCCTGGACATCGATGACCTGCCTACCGTGGTCAACTTCGACCTGCCCATCGTCGCCGAAGACTACGTGCACCGCATCGGCCGCACCGGCCGTGCCGGCCTGACGGGCGAGGCGATCTCGCTGGTGTGCGCCGACGAAGTGCAGCTGCTGTCGGCCATCGAAGTGCTGACCCGCCAGACCCTCAAGCGCACCGAAGAGCAGGGTTTCGAGCCTGATCACCGGGTGCCGGAAACCAACGCCAGCGGCGAAGTGCTGAAGAAACCGAAAAAGCCGAAGAAACCCAAGGTCACCGGCGGCAAGCGCACCCTGGGCAAATGGCTGGACAGCGGCGACACCCCCACCGAAAACGTCGCCCCGGCGGCCAAGCCGGTGCGCAAGGTGCCCGTGTTCAACACCGGCCCGCGCAAGCGCAAGCCCTGACCTATCGCAGCGCCTTCGGCCTCTCTGCGTAGCAGCTGCCGAAGGCTGCTCCCGTGGCCATCCCGCGTTGCTCCTGGACGCGGCCTGGCGGCCGCTGCTACGGGGTGTGTGGGGTCTTCAGCCAGGTAAGGGCGCCCTCGGCGGCGCGGCGGCCGCTGGCGAAGCACGCGGTCAGCAGGTAGCCGCCGGTCGGCGCTTCCCAGTCGAGCATTTCCCCCGCGCAGAACACGCCAGGCAACGCCTGCAGCATCAACCCCGCGTCCAGCGCTTCGAAACGCACGCCACCGGCGGTGCTGATGGCCTCATCCAGCGGCCGTGGCCGCACCAGCACGATCGGCAGCGCCTTGATCGCCTGGGCCAACGCCTGCGGGTCATCAAAGGTGGCCTTGTCGGTCAGCTCGCGCAGCAGGGCCGCCTTCACGCCATCCAGCCCAAGTACGCTGTGCAAATGCTTGGCCATGGAGCGTGAGCCGCGTGGCCGGGCCAGGGCGGCAGCCACTTTATCCACAGCCTTGTTCGGCTGCAGGTCGAGGTACAGCGTCGCCTGGCCATTGGCGTTGATCTGCTCGCGCACCTGCGCCGACAGCGCGTACACCAGGCTGCCCTCGATACCGCCGGCGGTAACGATGGCCTCGCCCAGGCGTGGCGTTGCCCCGGCCAGGAACATCGCGACGTTCTTCAGCGGCGCACCGGCGAATTTCTCGCGCAGCAGCTCACTCCAGCCCGCCACCTCAAAGCCGCAGTTCGCCGCCTGCAACGGCGCGGTGTTCACGCCCCGAGCCTGCAACCACGGCAGCCAGGCGCCATCCGACCCCAGCCGCGCCCAACTGGCGCCCCCCAGCGCCAGCAGCGTGGCGTCGGGGCGCAGGGTCAATTCACCCTCAGGATGGGTTATGCACAGGCTGCCGTCCGCGCGCCAGCCCTGCCAGCGGTGCCGGGTGTGGATAACCACGCCCTGCTCGCGCAGGCGCTTGAGCCAGGCGCGCAGCAACGGCGCGGCCTTCATGTCGGTGGGGAATACGCGGCCAGAGGTGCCGACGAAGGTCTCGATGCCCAGGCCGTGAATCCATTGGCACAGGTGCTCGGCGTTGAAGCCTTGCAGCAGCGCGGCCACTTCGTCGCGGCGTTCGGCGTAGCGGCCGACAAAGGCCGCATAGGGTTCGGAATGGGTGATGTTCATGCCACCCACGCCGGCCAGCAGGAACTTGCGCCCCACCGACGGCATGGCGTCGAACACCTCGACGCGCACGCCGGCCTGGCTCAGGACTTCCGCTGCCATCAACCCGGCAGGGCCGCCACCGATGATGGCGACGTGGTGGACAGGGGCGGGCAGGGAGTGAGACATGGGCGGCCATCGGGTGCGAAATAAGCCGACCATTGTAGCTCATCACCAGTGGATAAAAAACGTACAGCGGGCTGCAGGCCGCGTGGATACTGGCGTCGCAGAGCTTGCCCGCAGGTTATCCACAGGCGGCTCCACAGCCGATGTGGGTAAGTTACAGCCCCAGGTCCGTCCATACTCGCTGGGCGCTGTGGTGCAGCAGGCCGTGGCGGCGGGCCAGGGCCTGGCGGTCCTTGCTGTAGCCGCCGCCGATCACGCCCATGACTGGAATGTCGCGGCCCAGGCAGTGCCGCAGCACCGCCTCGTCGCGGGCCGACACCCCGGCGTCGGTCAGTTGCAGGTAGCCCAGGGCGTCGTCCTTGTGCACGTCCACGCCGGCGTCGTACAGCACCAGGTCGGGCTGGTACAGCGGCAGCAGGTAATTGAGCGTGTCGTGCACCACTGCCAGGTAATCGGCGTCGCCCATGCCCATGGGCAGCGGAATGTCCCAGTCGCTGTCAGCCTTGCGTGCGGGAAAGTTCTTCTCGCAGTGCAGGGAAACAGTGATGGCGTCCGGGGTGTCGGCGAGAATTCGCGCGGTGCCGTCGCCCTGGTGCACGTCGCAGTCGAAGATCAGCACCCGGCTCACCCGGCCGCTGCCCAGCAGGGCGTGGCTGATGATGGCCAGGTCGTTGAAAATGCAGAACCCGGCAGGGTGGTCATAATGAGCATGGTGGGTGCCGCCGGCCAGGTGGCAGGCCAGGCCGTGCTGCAACGCCTGCTCGGCGGCCAGCAGCGAGCCGCCCACGGCGCGCACGGTGCGCCGCGCAAGGGCCTCGCTCCAGGGCAGGCCCAGGCGGCGCTGGTCTTCGCGGGCCAGCTCGCCGCTCATGAAGCGCTCGATGTAGTCGCGGTCATGGGCCAGCGCCAGCACGTCGTTGGGGCACAATTCCGGGCGCAGCAGGTCCGCGTCCTGCACCAGGCCGCTGGTCACCAGGTGGTCACGCAGCAGGCGGAACTTGTCCATGGGGAACCGGTGTTCGGGCGGGAAGGGCGGGCTGTAGTCGTCGTGATAAATCAGTGGCAGCGGCATGAGCAATTCGCGGCAGGTGGATGTCCGATTCTTGCCACGCTCACGATAAACTTCAAGGACTGCACGGGGGAATGCACCGATGAAGCCGATTTTGCAGCTGGAAAGCGCGCGCCTGGTGCTGCGCCAGTGGCGCGACGAGGACCTGCCGGAGTTCGCCGCCATGTCGGCCGACCCGCAGGTGATGCGCTACTTCCCGGCCTTGCTCACGCGCCTGGAAAGCGCCGCCCTGATTGGCCGCGTGCGCGGCCATTTCAATGAGTACGGCTTCGGCCTGTGGGCGCTGGAGCGCAAGGACACCGGGGCCTTCATCGGCTTCACCGGCCTCAGCCACGTCAACTTCGAGGCACCGTTCACCCCGGCGGTGGAAATCGGCTGGCGCCTGGCGCGCCGCCACTGGGGCCTGGGGTTCGCCAGCGAGGCAGCCTGGACCAGCCTGCGCGTGGCGTTCGGGCAGCTGGGCCTGGAGGAAGTGGTGTCGTTCACCGCCCAGTGCAACCTGCCCTCGGAGAAGGTGATGCAGGCCATCGGCATGCAGCGCGACCCCAGGGGCGATTTCGATCACCCGCGCCTGCCTGCCGGCCATGAGCTGCAGCGCCACCTGCTGTACCGCATCGACCGCGACGAGTGGCGCCACACCCTGCACGGCTAGACCAACGTCGCGACGGTGGGGTTTGCCCCTGTAAAGCCTGTATCATTTCCCCGGTTGGCTCGTTTCACGGGCACTGTCAGCGTTTTTTGGAGAGTTCGTATGAGCCATGTGTTGGACGACCTGGTCGACCTGTTGACCCTGGAACCCATCGAGGAAAACCTGTTTCGCGGGCGCAGCCAGGACCTGGGTTTCCGCCAGCTGTTCGGCGGCCAGGTACTGGGCCAGTCGCTGTCGGCGGCCAGCCAGACCGTGGAAGACGCCCGCCACGTGCACTCGCTGCATGGCTATTTCCTGCGCCCGGGCGACGCCCAGCTGCCGGTGGTGTACATGGTCGACAAGGTGCGCGACGGCGGCAGCTTTAGCACCCGCCGGGTGACCGCGGTGCAGAAGGGCCAGCAGATCTTCACCTGCAGCGCCTCCTTCCAGTACGACGAGGAAGGCTACGAGCACCAGGCCTCGATGCCCAACGTGGTGGGCCCGGAAAACCTGCCCACCGAGCTTGAGCTGACGCAGAAGAACGCGCACCTGCTGCCCGAGCACATCCGCGACAAGCTGCTGTGCCCCAAGCCCATCGAAGTGCGCCCGGTGACCGAGCGCGATCCCTACAACCCGGTGCCTGGCGACCCGGTGAAGTACGTGTGGTTCCGCGCCGATGGCACCCTGCCGGACATCCCGGCGCTGCACAAATACATCATGGCCTACGCCTCGGACTTCGGCCTGCTGACCACCTCGCTGCTGCCCCACGGCAAGTCGGTGTGGCACAAGGACATGCAACTGGCCAGCCTCGACCACGCCCTCTGGTTCCACGGCGACCTGCGCGCCGATGACTGGCTGCTGTACGCCATGGACAGCCCCTGGGCCGCCAACGCCCGCGGTTTCTGCCGTGGCAGCGTGTACAACCGCGCCGGCCAGTTGGTGGCGTCCGCGGCCCAGGAAGGCCTGATCCGCCAGCGCAAGGACTGGGCATGAGCCTGCGGGATATCCGCCACTGGGTGTTCGACATGGACGGCACCCTGACCGTGGCGGTGCATGACTTCGCGGCCATTCGCGTGGCCCTGGAGATTCCGCCCGAGGACGACATCCTCACCCACCTGGCCGCCTTGCCGGCCGAGGTGGCGGCGGCCAAGCACGCCTGGCTGCTGGAACACGAGCGCGAGCTGGCGGTGGCCTCCCGCGCCGCCGATGGCGCCGTGGCGCTGGTGCGCAGCCTGGCAGCACGCGGGCATACCCTGGGCATCCTGACGCGCAACGCGCGGGAGCTGGCGCACATCACCCTGGAAGCCATCGGCATCGCCGACTGTTTTGCCGTTGCAGACGTGCTGGGCCGTGACGACGCGCTGCCCAAGCCCAACCCCGACGGCCTGCTCAAGCTGGCCCGGGCCTGGGGCGTGGCGCCGGCGCAGATGGTGATGGTCGGCGACTACCGCTTCGACCTCGACTGCGGCCGCGCAGCGGGCACCCACACCGTACTGGTCAACCTGCCCGAAAACCCCTGGCCCGAACTGGCCGACTGGCACGCCCCCACCTGCACCGACCTGCTCAACCTCGCCTGAACCTTCCCGGCCATTCGCGCACTTCTTTCTTGTGGGAGCTGGCTTGCCAGCGAGCTTTTAAGGCCCCAACAGCTCGCTGGCAAGCCAGCTCCCACAGGATGTAGCAGCAACTGGGGATACGGTTGCCCCCGTCGGACCTTCGCACACCAGCAGATGAAACTAAACTAACTATTCCGATCATTTTCTTAAATTTTGAAATAGTTTTTTGCTACCATTGGTCTTAATCCTTGCAGGGTGCGTCATTATGATGCACCCCTCGCACTAGGCTAGAACTGCATTGCCTGCCGATACCCCCCCAGAACCAATTCAAATCGTAGAGAATCATGCTGATCAAATCCTCGCGTTGCATTAAGACTTCGGGCCTGGTGGCCGGCCTGTCGCTGGGCTCCCTGGTGGTTGCGGCCCCGGGCATGGCCCTGGCTGACGACTCGACCATGACCGGTAACTGGGGTGGCGAGCGTACCCGCCTCGAGAACGAAGGCATCAAGATCACCAGCGACTACGTTTCCGAAACGTTCGGCACCGTGCACGGCGGCGAGAGCCACGGTGCTCGCTACGCCCAGCAGCTGCGTATTGGCGCGCGTTTCGACCTGAGCAAGATCCTGGGTATCGACAATGGCGGCGTCGTGCAGGTCATGGTCACCGACCGTCGCGGCAACAGCGCCTCGGCCGACCTGGTGGGCAACCGCCTGCCGGTGCAGGAAATCTACGGCGGCCAGTACACCCGCATCAGCGAGGTCAGCTACGAGCGCACCATCTTCACCCCGAACCTGGACATGAAAGTGGGCTTCATGCCCATGGGTAACGACTTCGGCGGCATGAGCATCCTCACCAACTTCGTCAACGCCGGCTTCTGCGCCCACCCGTTGTCGATGTCCGGTGGCAGCGGCTGGACCAACGCCCCGACCGGCCACTGGGGCGGCATGCTGAAGTACAAGATCAACGACGAGTGGGCTATCCAGACCGCCGCGTTCGAGGTCAACCCGATCACCAACAGCGAGTCCAAGTACGCGCTGCGCATGAGCCCGGACCACTACACCGGCACCATCATGCCGATCGAAGCCATCTACACCCGTGGCGGCACCTACGACGGCCAGTACAAGTTCGGCTGGTACTACGACACCTCCGACACCGCGCGCATCGCCGGCAACGGCACCGCTGCCGGGCGTTCGGGCTCCTACGTGCTGGCTGACCAAGCCGTGTGGCGCTCCGCCACCGACCCCAAGCGCAACCTGCACGTGTTCGGCCAGGCTACCCAGACCGACGCCGCCACCTCGCCGTTCCGTCACTGGTACTCGGCTGGCGTAGTGCTGCACAAACCGTTCGACAGCCGTCCTGACGACGCCATCGGCCTGGCCTATGGCCGCGCCGTGCTGAACGAGCGCACCCGCGACAACCAGATCGCCGCTGCCACCACTGCTGCCGCAGCTGATGACATCGACAACCTGGACAGCGGCGAGCAGCTGATCGAGCTGAGCTACACCGCGCAAGTCACCAAGTGGCTGACCGTGCGTCCTGACGTGCAGTACATCAAGGAACCAGGCGCCTTCTACGGCGTGAACACCCAGAACGCGCTGATGGCTGGCGTACAGGTCAAGGCCGCGTTCTGATCACAGGTTCTTCGTCCCGAAGGTATCTCACTGGTTGATCTGACCCTGGGCGAAACCGGTCTTGAACCAGCGCACGCGCTGGGCTGAAGTACCATGGGTGAACGAGTCGGGGACCACGCGTCCCTGGCTCTGCTGCTGCAAGCGATCGTCGCCAATGGCATTGGCGGCGTTCAACGCCGACTCGACGTCGCCGGGCTCCAACCAGTGCAGCCGCTGTTGCGCATGGAACGCCCATACCCCCGCCAGGCAATCGGCCTGCAATTCCTGCCTTACCGACAAGCCATTGGCGCCTTCCATCTGTTCGCCACGCTGGCGCGCGGCCTGCACCTTCGCTGGTATGCCCAGCAGGTTCTGCACGTGGTGGCCCACTTCATGGGCGATCACGTAGGCGTCGGCAAACTCGCCGGCGGCGTGGAAGCGCTGGTCCATTTCCTTGAAGAAATCCATGTCCAGGTACACCTGGCGGTCGCCCGGGCAATAGAACGGGCCGGTGGCCGAGGTGGCAAAGCCGCAGGCCGAATTGACCTGGCCGCGGAACAGAATCAGCTTGGGATCCTGGTACTGGCGGCCGGCCTTCTGGAAGATCTGCCCCCAGGTGTCCTCGGTGTCGCCCAGTATTGCCCGGACGAAATCGGCCTGCTGGTCGTTGGCAGGTGGGGCAGGGCGGCTGCGGGTGTCCACCGGGGCGGGCTGCGGCTGGCTCAGTTGCCCGGTCAGTTGTCCAAGAATCTGCATGGGGTCCTGGCCGGTCAGCAGGCCGAAGCCGACGATCAGCACCACCGCGGTCAGGCTCAGGCCCTTGCCGCCAATGCGCAGCCCGCCGCCTCCGCCGCCTGCGCCAGGGTCGTCATCGCGGGCGTCCACCACGTTGTCACTGCGCCGGCCTTTTTTCCACAGCATGGTGAGTACCCTCCACGACCGCTATTCAGATAACCATTTGGATATGTATCCGACTGGTATATTCAATTTTCGTTGTGGGAATTTTCATTGAGACTAGTCCGAAGCCTGTCCGCAGGACCCAATAAATCAAATAATAGGAGAACGGCATGTCTTCCCAAGACACCAGTCGCTTCGTTATCCGTGATCGCAATTGGCACCCCAAGGCCCTGACCCCCGACTACAAGACCTCCGTGGCCCGTTCCCCGCGCCAGGCGCTGGTGAGCATCCCGCAGTCGGCCAGCGAGTCTACCGGCCCTGATTTTTCCCACCTGAAATTCGGCAAGTACGACAACGACCTGCTGCTGAACTTCAACAATGGTGGCCTGCCCATCGGCGAGCGCATCATCGTCGCCGGCCGTGTGTGCGACCAGTACGGCAAGCCGATCCCCCACACCCTGGTGGAAATCTGGCAAGCGAACGCCGGCGGCCGCTACCGTCACAAGAACGACCGCTACCTGGCGCCGCTGGACCCCAACTTCGGTGGTGTCGGCCGCATGGTCACCGACAGCGAAGGCTACTTCAACTTCCGCACCATCAAGCCGGGCCCGTACCCATGGCGCAACGGCCCGAACGACTGGCGCCCGGCGCATATCCACGTGTCGGTCAGCGGCCCGTCGATCTCCACGCGCCTGATCACCCAGCTGTACTTCGAAGGCGACCCGCTGATCCCGATGTGCCCGATCGTCAAGTCGATCGCCGACCCTGAAGCCGTGCAGAGCCTGATCGCCAAGCTCGACATGAACCACGCAAACCCGATGGATTGCCTGGCTTACCGCTTCGACATCGTGCTGCGCGGCCAGCGCAAGACCCACTTCGAGAACTGCTGAGGAGAGCGCCACCATGCCTATTACCTTGCTCAAGGAAACACCTTCGCAGACCGCTGGCCCGTACGTGCACATCGGCCTGGCCCTGTCCGCTGCCGGCAACCCGCCGCGCGACGAGGAAATCTGGAACCAGATGGCCAAGCCCGGTGCGCCCGGCGAGCACATCATCCTGCTGGGCGACGTCTACGACGGCAACGGCCACAAGGTGCGCGACTCGTTCCTGGAGTTCTGGCAGGCTGACGCCAACGGCCACTACGACACGGACTACAACCTGGAGAAGCCGTTCAACAGCTTCGGCCGCACCGCCACCACCTTCGACGGCGGCGAGTGGGACCTGCACACCATCAAGCCAGGCGTGGTCAAGAACGCCGCCGGCGTGCCGATGGCGCCGCACATCAACGTCAGCCTGTTTGCCCGTGGCATCAACATCCACCTGCAAACCCGCCTGTACTTCAGCGACGAAGCCGAGGCCAACGCCAAGGACCCGGTGCTGAACCTGATCGAGCAGCCGGCCCGTCGCGAAACCCTGATCGCCACCCGTTGCGAAGTGAACGGCAAGACCGCCTACCGCTTCGACATCCGCATCCAGGGTGAAGGCGAGACGGTGTTCTTCGACTTCTAAGCCTGTTTGCAGCCAAAAAAAACCGCCCTTAAAGGCGGTTTTTTTGTGTGGACATCAATCCCACTGCGGGGCGAACGGCGGGCTTACCAGGCGCTGGTCTTTCGGCAGCGCGGCAATGATCCGGCGGTCCTCGTCATCCAGCGGCACCTGCAGCGACGCCAGGTTGCTCAGCTGGTTGGCCTTGCTCGCGGCCTTCGGGATGGCGGCCACGCCGTCCTGGTCCAGCAGCCATTTCAGCGCCACCTGGGTCGGCAGCACGCCGTGTTTCTCGGCGATGGCCTGCAACTGGGGAATGTCCGACACGCGGTTGCGCACGATCGGGCTGTAGGCGGTCAGGGCCATGTCGTGCTTGCGCGCCAGTTGCAGCAGCGGCGTCTGGTCCAGGGTCACGTGGTATTCCACCTGCAGCACCGACAGCGGCGCGCCCAGTTCTTCCAGCACCTTGGTCAGCAGCGGCAGTGGGAAGTTGGCCACGCCGATGTTGCGTGCGCGGCCGTCTTCCTTGAACGACACCAGGGTCTCGATGGTGCGTTCCAGGTCCCAGTCCTTGGTCGGCCAGTGAATCATGAACAGGTCGACGTAGTCGCTTTGCAGCGCCTTCAGGGTGTTGTCGAAGGATTGGCGCATGTCGGCCGGGGCCAGCTTGTCCCACCACACCTTGCTGGTGACGTGGATCTGCTCGCGGGGCACCGAAGACTGCACCAGGGCCTTGCCCACCGCGTCTTCGTTGTTGTAACCGGCGGCGGTGTCGATGTGCCGGTAGCCCACCTCCAGCGCCTGCACCACGGCGGCGGTACATTCCTCGCCGACCATGGGCCAGGTGCCCAGGCCCAGCTTGGGCATGTTCAGCCCGTGACGGTTGGTGATGCTCTGCATGCGCAATCTCCCTGCATTCGTTTTTGCTGACGGGTTATGTAATATTCTGGAATCAAGTTCCACATTCTATGGCCGGGTTTCCCGCCAGGCCAAGGGGTGCGGCGCCGAAGTTGGGCGAAGATCGGACAATGGTTGCGCTTCGTCCGCCCGTGGCTAGAATCGCCACACTTTCACCAGGACCCACGACCATGGCCGGCAGTCAGATCGAACGCGCTTTCAGCCTTCTCGAAAGCCTCACCAGCGACCCTCGCGGCTTGCCCATGCAAACCCTGGCCGAGCAACTGGACATTCCCAAGAGCGCCACCCACCGCATGCTCGGCGAGCTGATCCGCCTGGGCTACGTGCGCCAGAACCCGGACAACAGCCGCTATCACCTGTCCACCAAGCTGGTGGCCATGGGCTTCCGCTACCTGGCCAGCAGCGGCGCCGACATCGTCCAGCCGATTCTCGACCGGCTGGCGCAGCACACCGGCGAGCTGGTGCGCCTGGGGGTGATCGACGGTGACCGCCAGACCTGGATCGCCAAGTCCCAGGGCGCGCGGTCCGGCCTGCGCTACGACCCGGAAATGGGCCGCGACGCGCCGCTGTTCTACACCGCCTCCGGCCATGCCTGGCTGGCCAGCATGAGCGACGCCCAGGCGTTGGCGCTGGTGGAGCAGCAGGGCATCGCCGACCCGGCGGACTTCGGGCCGAACGCGCCGAAATCCAACACTGAGTTGCTGCAACATTTGGAGCAGGCGCGTTCGCGGGGGTATTCGCTGGTGATGGAAAGCTCGGCGGTGGGCACCTCGGCCATTGCCGCCGTGGTACGCCGGCCGGTGGATGGCCAGGTGGTGGGGGTGTTGAGCGTGGCCGGGCCGACGGCGCGGTTGAGCGAGGGGCGCTTGCAGGAGCTGTCGGTTGCCTTGTTGGCGGCGGCTGAAGAGCTGTCTGGCGCCAGCCCGGCGTCCGAGTTGTTCAGCTAACCCTGGATCATTGCCACGCCGCCGGTCCGTAGCCGCTGCCGACAGGCTGCGCTGGCCCGCAATTACGCTGTAGATCTCCAGCGTGGCATAGGGCCAGCGCAGCCTGGCGGCAGCGGCTACGCAGTGGTGTGGGTCAATCGACTGCGGGCACCTTGCGCGGGGCCATCAGGTACAGCCAGGTCAGGGCGATGAAATACATGCCCGGGATGATCATGAACAACACGTGGTAGTTGTTGTTGGTCACGGTCAGGATATAGCCCACGATCTGGGTCATGAACATGCCGCCCACCGCGGCGCACATGCCGCCGAAGCCGAACACCGTGCTCATCATGTGCTTGGGCGTGTAGTCCATCACCACCGCCCAGATGTTCGCGGTCCAGGCCTGGTGCGCGGCGATCGCCAGGGAAATTGCCAGCACCGCCACCCACAGGTTGCTGGTGCCTGCGGCCCCCACCACGGCGATGATGCACAGGGCGAACATCAGCATCGAGGTCAGCCGCGCCTTCACCGGCGACACGCCACGGCCGATCAGGAACGACGACAGGATGCCGCCGCCGACGCTGCCGAAGTCAGCGCTCAGGTAGATGATGATCAGCGGGATGCCCATCTGGGTCACGTTGATGCCCAGCTGGTATTGCTGGTTCAGGAACGGTGGCAGCCAGTACAGGTAGAACCAGAACACCGGCGCGGTAATCGAGTAGGCCAGGGCGAAGGCCCAGGTGCCGCGCATGCGCAGGATGCGGTGGAACGGCACGCCCTGCTGCGCAGGCTCCGGCTCGCCCTGCACGTACTCAAGCTCGCTCTGCTTCACCCGCGGGTGGTCTTCGGGGTTGTAGTATTTCAGGCCCCAGAACACCACCCAGGTCAGGCCCAGGCAGGCCATGCAGATGAACGCCGCCTGCCAGCCCCACACGGTGAGGATCAACGGCAGCATCACCGGGGTGATCATCGCGCCGACGTTGGTGCCGGCGTTGAAGATGCCGGTGGCCACGGCGCGCTCGCCGGCCGGGAACCACAGGCGCGTGGTCTTCACGCAGGCCGGGTAGTTGGCGGCCTCGGTCAGGCCGAGGATGAAGCGGCACACCATGAAGCCGGCGGCGGAGGTCGCCAGGCCGTGCAGGCCGGTGGCCAGGCTCCACAGCAGCACCGCGCAGAAGAACACGCGCTTGACCCCGACCTTGTCGATCAGCCGGCCCTGCAGCACGAAGCCGATGGCGTAGCCCACCTGGAACCAGAAGTTGATGTTGGCGTAGTCCATCGCCGTCCAGCTCATTTCCTTGGCCAGGATAGGCTGCATCACGCCCAGGGCGGCGCGGTCGATGTAGTTCAGGGTGGTGGCGAAGAACACCAGGGCGAGCATGCCCCAGCGGGTCTTGCCCACGGCAAGGGCACCGCGGATTTTCTCGCCCATGCTGGCATGGCGAGGCACGAGAGCATTTACAGCGTGCATGTGAGTTACCCGATTCTTGAAATTTTTATGGAGTAGCGCTGCGCTGAAGGTCTGTGGGTATAAGACATTCAGTTTCACTTGTCGGTTGGCTTTTGGCCGCGTGACGGACTTCAATGGGGGTTGGGATGTTGGCGATCAGCCGAAAAATCGTCAATTGAAGAGGCCGCTTTCCGGTCGATAATCGCACACAAAACTAACTGGTTCGTACGCGTCAAATTTGCGGTATAAATTAGCTTCCAAGAATTCTTTCAACCCGTTGCAGGCGCGCCTGACGCTCGCGACGGACACCGGTCAGCTGCCCAGATGCGCACCCGTGAAGTGCCCTGTCGGCGGCCCCATGGAGCTGAACCATGCATCGTTCGATTGCCACCGTCTCCCTGAGCGGTACCCTGCCGGAAAAACTCGAAGCCATCGCCGCGGCGGGTTTCGACGGCGTCGAGATCTTCGAAAACGACCTCCTGTACTACGACGGCAGCCCCCGTGAGATCCGCCAGATGTGCGCCGATCTGGGCATCGCCATCACCCTGTTCCAACCCTTCCGTGATTTCGAAGGCTGCCGCCGCGACCGCCTGGCCCGCAACCTCGACCGCGCCGAGCGCAAGTTCGACCTGATGCAGGAACTGGGCACCGACCTGGTGCTGGTGTGCAGCAACGCCTCGGCCGACTCGGTGGGCGACCGCCAGATCCTGATCGACGACCTGCACCTGCTGGCCGAGCACGCCGGCAAGCGCAACCTGCGCATCGGCTACGAAGCCCTGGCCTGGGGCAAGCACGTCAACACCTACCAGCAGGTGTGGGACATCGTCAAAACTGCCGACCACCCCAACCTGGGCGTGCTGCTGGACAGCTTCCACACCCTGTCGCTGAAGGGCGACCCGGCGGCCATCGCCGACATCCCGGGCGACAAGATCTTCTTCGTGCAGATGGCCGACGCGCCGATCCTGAACATGGACGTGCTGGAGTGGAGCCGCCACTTCCGCTGCTTCCCGGGCCAGGGCGAGTTCGACCTGCCGGGCTTCCTGGCACCCATCATCAAGTCGGGCTACACCGGCCCGCTGTCGCTGGAAATCTTCAACGACGGCTTCCGCGCCGCGCCGCCGCGTGCCAACGCCGCCGACGGCCTGCGTTCGCTGCTGTACCTTGAAGAGAAGACCCGCAAGCTGCTGGAAAAGGAAAGCACCCCGGTGCCGAACCTGGACATCCTGTTCTCGCCGCCCGAGGCCGATCAGTACGATGGCGTCGAGTTCCTGGAGTTCGCGGTGGACGAAGCCCAGGGCGCCAAGCTGGGCACCTGGCTGGAGCAACTGGGCTTCGCCAAGGCCGGCCAGCACAAGTCCAAGGCCGTGAGCCTGATGCGCCAGGGCGACATCAACCTGATCCTCAACTCCGAGCCGTACTCGTTCGCCCACAACTTCTTCGAGTCCCACGGCCCGTCGCTGTGCGCCACCGCCATCCGCGTGAAGGACAGCGCCAAGGCGCTGGAGCGCGCCGTGGCCTACAAGGGCCAGCCGTTCCGTGGCCTGGTAGGCCCCAACGAGCGTGAACTGGCCGCCGTGCGTGCCCCCGATGGCAGCCTGATCTACCTGGTGGACCAGGACGACCAGGGCCGTACCATCTACGACACCGACTTCAGCATCCAGGAAGTCAAGCCAAGCCCGCTGGGCCTCAAGCGCATCGACCACATGGCCATGGCGCTGCCGCCGGACAACCTCGACAACTGGACGCTGTTCTACAAGAGCCTGCTGGACTTCACCGCCGACGACGAAGTGGTGCTGCCCGACCCTTACGGCCTGGTGAAAAGCCGCGCCATCCGCAGCCGCGACAGCTCCATCCGCCTGCCGCTGAACATCTCGGAAAACCGCAACACGGCCATTTCCCACGCGCTGTCCACCTACCGTGGCTCGGGAGTGCACCACATCGCCTTCGACTGCGACGACATTTTCGCCGCCGTCACCAAGGCCAAGGAAGCCGGGCTGGCGCTGCTGGACATCCCGCTGAACTACTACGACGACCTGGCCGCGCGCTTCGACTTCGATGACGAGTTCCTCAGCGAACTGGCCTACTACAACGTGCTCTACGACCGTGACGCCAACGGCGGCGAGCTGTTCCACGTGTACACCGAACCCTTCGAAGACCGCTTCTTCTTCGAAATCATCCAGCGTCGCAATGGTTATGCCGGCTATGGCGCGGCTAACGTGGCGGTGCGCCTGGCTGCCATGGCCAAGGCGCGTAACAAGGGTGTCCGCCACGCCAAACTGTAACCATTTGTAGATAACTGCAAGCCTTTGGTTGTATACCAAGGCTTGCAGGCTTCCTTCGCCGCGCTGGCCGCTCCATAATTGCCGCTGTTTAACGATGGCCGTGAGCCCAGAATGACAACAATGACAGAACGCTCCGTGGACACCGCCGAAGCGCAACCACGCAAGAGCCGCAAGAACAACCCCGAGAAAACCCGCGAGAACATTCTCCAGGCGGCAATCGCCGAGTTCGTCCAGCAGGGCCTGGCGGGTGCACGGGTAGACGCCATTGCCGAGCGCACGCAAACCTCCAAGCGCATGATCTACTACTACTTCGGCAGCAAGGAGCAGTTGTACGTCGAGGTGCTGGAAAAACTCTACGGCGACATCCGCAGCACCGAGGTGGACCTGCACCTGGGTGAGTTGGAGCCAAAGGAAGGTATCCGCCGCCTGGTGGAATTCACCTTCGACCACCACGACCGCAACGTCGATTTCGTCCGCATCGTTTGTAACGAAAACATGCACAAAGGCGAGTACATCAAGCAATCCTCGGCGATTCGCGCGATGAACAAGACCGTGCTGCATGCCCTCGACGAAGTGCTGGAACGCGGTGCCAAGGCCGGGCTGTTCCGCCAGGGGCTGGCCGCGCTGGACGTGCACCTGCTGATCAGCTCGTTCTGCTTCTACCGCGTGTCCAACAAGCACACCTTCGGCGAGATCTTCCAGATCGACTTCAGCGAGGAAGCGCACAAGGTGCGTCATCGCGAGATGATCGTGGAGACGGTGCTGCGTTACCTGCAACCCTGACCTCCGGCCGGGCCAGGTCCAGGCCGGCGATGTGGCCGAAGGTCAGCGCCGGCCCCAGGGTGATGCCGCCACTGGGGTAATGGCCGCCCATGATGCTGGACATGTCGTTGCCCACCGCATAGAGCCCTTCGATGACCTGCCCTTGTGCACCCAGCACGCGGGCACGGGCGTCGGTGGCCAGGCCCGTGAACGTGCCCAGGCTGCCGGGTTCCAGCTTTACCGCATAAAACGGCCCACGGGCCAGCTCGCCCAGCGACGGGTTGGGGCCGTGCAGCGCTTCGCCCTGGGCGCGGTTGTAGGCCGACGCGCCGCGCCCGAAGGCTGGGTCGCGGCCGTCCCGGGCGCCGGCGTTGAAGTTATCCACAGTGCGCTGCAGTTGCTGCGCGTCGATGCCACAGCGCCCGGCCAGTTCGGCCAGGGTGCGGCCCTTGAGCAGGTACCCTTCGCGTCGTAGCCGAAGATTGAGGAACGGGAACGGCCGCGCCGCGCCCAGGCCGTAGCGGCGCTGGGCCTTGTGGTCGCAGATCAGCCAGCAGTGCGGCGCGCGCGGGTGGGGCGCGTGAGCGAACAGCGCCTGCATGAAGTCGTGGTAGGAATCGGCCTCGTTGGTGAAGCGCTGGCCGTTGTCGAGCACTGCGATGAAGCCGGGCTTGGCGCGGTCCAGTAGGTGTGGAAAGGCGCCGTTGGCGGTTTTCGACACCGGTGCCCAGGCCGCCGCGTGGGCCAGCGGCGGGGCTGCGCCGCCCGCCTGTTCGCCCAGGCGCAGACCGTCGCCGGTGTTTGCCACAGGCGCGGCCGACAGGTGGTTGGCGTGCCCGAACGTCGCCGCGATGCGCCCGGCGTCATGGGCGAAGCCGCCCGCCGCCAGCACCACGCCACGCCGCGCGCGCAACTGGCCGTTGGGCAACTGCGCACCCACTACCCGCGCACCGTCGTATAGCAGGCTGAGCGCGGGCGCCTCGGTGCGCAGCTCCACCCCCAGGTCCAGGGCACTGCGCAGCAGCCGCGCCACCAGCGCGTTGCCGTTTACCAGGTGCAGGCCGCGGCCATGCAGCAGGCGGTCGCGCCAATGCCGCAGCAAGCGGCCCGCTACGTAGACGGCCGAGCGCAGCGAGCGCGTGGCGTTGAAGAAATGCGCCAGGTCAGCGCCACCGGCGATGCCCATGCCGCCCAGGCTGATCAGCCCCAGCGGCGGCCGCAGCCTGGGCAAGCAATCGCCCAGCAGACGGCCATCGAAGGGCTGCGCGCACAGCGAGCGCCCGCCACTGGCAGCGCCGGGGCCGGCATGCATGTCGGGCATGCGGCTGCCGGAATAGAACTGCACCTGGGTGTGGCGCTGAAAGAAGTCGACCATCGCCGGCCCATGGCGCAGGTAGGCTTGAAGACGCTCGTCCAGCACCTCGGTATGCAATTGCTGGCGCAGGTAGGTTTCCACCGCGCCGGGCGCTTCCACCTGGCCGTCGGCCACGGCCAGCGGGTTGCCCGGTATCCACAACCAGCCGCCGGACCAGGCGCTGGTACCGCCCAGTTGATGGTGCTTCTCGGCGACGATCACCTTGAGCCCGGCATGGGCGGCGGTCACGGCAGCGGCAAGGCCCGCGGCCCCCGAGCCGATGACCAGTACGTCGCAGTCAAAATTGTCGGAGGCGTTCATGGCAGGCCCTTTATTTAAGCGGCGAGAACGCGGTCGGCCGCATCATCCGCGACTCCAGCTTCACCACCGCGTCCAGCTCCTTGTTCTTGCGGCTGAACTCCATCCAGCGGCTGTCGGCGGCCATGGCGGTGCGGCGGGCCATGCGGTCGTCCAGGCTTTCCCAGGCCCAGATGTGCACCACCTGGTTTACGTCGCCGATCTCGGTGGTGAAGAAACCCACCAGTTGGCCCAGGTGCTCGGTCTGCACCGCCAGCGCATCGCTCTGGTACAGCGCCAGCCAGTCGGCCAGTTTGGTGGGTTTGAGGGTGTAGGTGCGCAGTTCGTAGAACATGGTCAAGCCTCGAGTGGGGTAGTGTGGCCGGCGCGCAGGCGCGCGGCGGCGTGGGTAGCGGCGATGTAGCCGAAGGTCAGGCCCGGGCCGATGGTGATGCCGGGGCCGGGGTAGGTGCCGTCCATGATCGAGTTCATGTCATTGCCGGCGGCGTACAGCCCGGCGATGGGCTGGCCCTGGCGGTCGAGGACGTTGGCGTTGGCGTCGGTGACCAGCCCGCGCGCCGAGCCCAGGTCGCCGGTCTCCACGCGGATGGCGTACCAGGGCGCGCGGGTCAGCGGTGCCAGGCACGGATTGGGCCCGTGGTGCGGGTCGCCCAGGGAACGGTTGTAACTGTTGCCGCCCTTGGCGAACGCAGTGTCTGTGCCGGTCACGGCGTCGGCGTTGTGCTGGCGCAGGGTGGCGGCGAGCCCGGCGGGGTCGATGCCGATCTGCCGTGCCAGCTGTTCGGCACTGTCGGCGCGGTGCAGGTAGCCGGCGTCGATCAAGGCGCTGTTATCCACAGGCCGCGGCCGTGCCAGGCCCATGCCGTAGGCGTTCAGGGCCTGGGCATCGGCGATCAGCCAGCACGGCGCGTTGCCGTCCTGCTGCATGGCCTGGACGAAGCTGTGGTACGAATTCGCCTCGTTGACGAAGCGCAGCCCGTGGCGGTTCACGGCGATGATGCCGGGCTTGGCACGGTCGGTGACCAGGTGCGGGAAGCGCTCGGTCTCGCCATTGGCGCGGCGCAGCTGCGACACCGGCGCCCAGAAGAAGTCCGCCGCCAGGCCTTCGCCCAGGCGGGCGCCCACGGCGGTGGCCAGGGCCTGGCTGTCGCCGCTGTTGCCAGCGGGCGACATGGTCAGGTGCCCGGGGCCGGTGGCAGGGCGGCGCTCGCCGGCGTCGGCGGCCGCGGCAAAGCCACCGGCCGCGCACACCACGCCGGCACGGGCCTGCACCCGCAGGTCCTGGCCGTTGTAGCGAATCACCAGGCCAATCACCGCGCCATCGTTGGTCACCAGCTGGGTGGCCTGGGCCTTGAGCCACAGTTGCACGCCCTTGTCGAAGGCCGTGGTGGCCAGCCGCGCGATCAGCGCGTTGCCCACGGTAAGCCGGGTGCCACGGTCATGGCTGAGGCGGTCGCGGCCGTAGCGCGCCATCAGTTTCAAGCAATGCCACAGCGAGCGCGGCGAGCGGCGGAAACTGAGGAAGTGCTGGATGTCCACGCGGTTGACCATCATGCCGCCGAACAGCAGCATGCCTGGCGTGGGCTTGCGCAGGTGCTTGAACGCCGGGCCCAGGCGGCGGCCATCGTATTCCACCATCTCCAGGGCCCGGCCGGTGTCGGTGGCGCCCGGCTCGTCGGGGTAGTAATCGGGCGAGAACGGTCGCAGGGCGTATTGCAGTTCGCTGTGCTGTTCCAGATAGCGCAGGGCTTCGGCGCCGCGTTCGATGTAGGCCTCGATCAGTTCGGCGCGGTAGCCGGGGCCGATGGTGCGTTTGAGGTAGGTGCGCACTGCCTCGGCGTTGTCCTGCACGCCGGCGGCGCGGGCCTGGTCGGTGCCGTGCACCCACACCGCGCCGCCGGAGATCGCCGAGGTGCCGCCGAAGGTCTCGGCCTTTTCCACCAGCAGCACGCTCAGGCCACGGCAGGCGGCAGTGGTGGCGGCGGCGAAACCGGCGGCACCGCTGCCCAGCACCACCAGGTCGAAGGCGTGGGTCCAGGGTTGTACAGCTGCGTTCATGGCGGGTTCCTCAGGCGTCTTCGGGCGTCACGCCCATGAAGGCGCCGAGGTTGCCCATCTGCGCGCGGGCCATCTCCGGGCCGGTCTGGATGCGGCAGCCCTGGGCGCGGGCCTGGGCCAGCAGCGGGGTGATCTGCGGCGATGTCACCACGTCGGCCACCAGCGCGGCGCTGGGCAAGGTGGCCAGCTGTTCGGCAGGGAGCGCCATCTGCCCGGTGTCGCCCATGCCGACCGGGGTGGCGTTGACCACCAGGTCGAAGGCGCTCAGGTCAGTGTAGGTGGCTTGCACGTCCAGGCCTGGGAAGGCCTTGAGCAGGATGCCGCGCAGTACGTCGACCTGGGCGGCACGCATGTCGGCGATCACCAGCTGCGCCAGGCCGGCTTCGGCCAGCGCATAGGCAATGGCCGCACCGACGCCACCGGCGCCCACCACCAGCGCGCGCTTGCCGGCGGCCTGGAAGCCATGGGCGGCGGCGGCCTTGAGGAAACCGGTGCCGTCCAGGTGGTCGCCCACCAGCCGGCCGTCGGCTTCACGGCGGATCACGTTGGCCATGCCCAGCGCGGCGGCGCGTTCGGTCAGGGCGTCCAGCAGCGGTGCCACGGCCTGCTTGTACGGCACCGTCACCACGCAACCGCGCAGGTTGTGCCAGCCGCGCAGGGTGTGGATGAACGCTGGCAGCGCGTCGGCGCCCATGTCCACCGGCAGCATGGCGATGTCGCGGTCGTTGTCGGCGAACCAGCGGTTGAAGTTTTCCGGGGATTTAACCTGGGCGATGGGCGTGCCGAGAATGGCCACCAGCTGCGTCGAGCCGCGAATCATGTCGATCTCCTGGACCGTTGCCTGTTGTTGTCAGGCCATGGTGCGGCGGGCGGCAGAGGGCGACAACGCGGCAGAACGCGGTTTCAGTTGTTAATCGCGGGGGCACTGCGATAATCGCACTATCGATCGATAATTCCTGCCGGGGCCGTGATGAAGCAACCGACCATTCATGACCGTGACCTGATCGCCGGGCTGCAGAAGGGCCTGGCCCTGATGCAACTGTTCAGCGAAGAGCACCCGCGCCTGACCGTGCCGCTGGCGGCCAGCCTGTCGGGCCTTACCCAGAGTGCAACGCGGCGCTTCCTGCTGACGTTGGTGCACGAGCGCTTCGTCGAAACCAATGGCCGTCACTACTGGCTGACTGCCAAGGCCTTGCGCATCGGCCAGGCCTACGTCGATTCGGCGCAGCTGCCGCGCATGCTGCGGCCCATCGTCGAGCAGGTCGCACGTACTACCCAGGAGCACGTGTCGGTGGGCGTGCGCGACGGTGATGACATCATCCACGTGGTGCGCAGCCGCTACAGCCATGTGTCGTCGCTGTCGATCCGGCCGGGCTCGCGCCTGCCGCTGTATTGCACGGCCAGTGGCCGGGTGTGGCTGGCGACACTGGAGCCCGACGAGCTGCAAGCCTACCTGGACAGCGTGGAATTGCGCGCGCTGACGCCGTACACCCGGACCAGTGTCGCGGCCTTGCAGGAAGAGTTGGCGCGGGTGCGCGAGCAGGGTTTCTGCTGCGTGGACCAGGAGTACGAGGTGGGGATGGCGGTGCTGAGCGTGCCGCTGCGCGACCGCAAGGGGGAGCTGAAGGCGAGCCTGTCGATCACTACCCAGGTGGCCCGGCTGAGCACCCAGGCCATGCAGCAGCGCTACCTGCCGGCGCTGTACGAAGCCCAGGCGCTGCTGCGGCCGGTGTTGTGAGGCTGGACGCGGCCTACGGCCGCTGCTACGGGATTTCGTAGCAGCGGCCGCAGGCCGCGTCAGGGTATTACATGCTGTTGAAATGCGCCGTCATGCGGTCGGCATCCGGCACGATGCCGCTGAACAGCTCGAACGCCTTCACCGCCTGGAACACCGCCATGGTGCCGCCGTCCAGGGTGCGCGCGCCCAGGGCACGGGCGGTGCGCAGCAGCTCGGTTTCCAGCGGGAAGTAGACGATCTCGGCTACCCACAGGTCCTTGCGCAGCAGCTCGGCCGGCACGGGCATGCCCGGCAGCTTGGCCATGCCCATGGGCGTGGTGTTGACCATGCCGTCGGCCTCGTTCATGGCGGCGGCCAGGTCGCTGCCGGCACGGGCGCGGTTGCCCGGGAAGTGCTGGTTGAGGTTGTCGGCCAGGTCCTGGGCGCGGCTGGCGTCCACGTCGAAGATGGTCAGCTGCTGCACGCCCTCGATCAGCAGCGCGTGGGCCACGGCCGCACCGGCGCCACCGGCACCCATCTGCACCACGCGTTCGCGTGCGGCGCCGTCCATGCCACGGCGGAAGCCTTCGGCGAAGCCCAGGCAGTCGGTGTTGTGGCCGACGCGCTTGCCGTCCTTGAGCACCACGGTGTTCACCGCGCCGATGCCACGGGCCTCGGGCGACAGGTCATCGAGCAGCGGAATGATCGCCTGCTTGCACGGGAAGGTGATGTTCAGGCCGGTGTAGGCCATGCGCTGGGCGGCGGTCAGCAGTTCTTCCAGGTGGCTGGTGTCGAGCTTCAGTTGGTCCAGGTCGATCAGGCGGTACAGGTAGCCGATGTCCTGGGCGGCGCCTTCGCGCTCGTGCAGGGCAGGGGTGCGCGAGGCCTGGATGCCAGCGCCAATCAGGCCGGCCAGTACGCTGGTTTTCTTGTTCTGGGACATGCGAGTTAACCCTTGTTGTTCAACAGGTGGCCGACGTGTTCAAGCGCCAACCGATAGCCATGGGTGCCAAAGCCACACAGCACCGCCACGGCCATGCCGGAGATGTAGCTGTGGTGGCGGAACGATTCGCGTGCGTGCACGTTGCTGATGTGCACTTCGATCACCGGCAGCTCGCTGGCGGTCAGGGCATCGCGAATGGCAATGGAGGTGTGGGTCCAGGCACCCGGGTTGATCACGATCGCTGCGCAGCGGCCGCGGGCCTGGTGAATCCAGTCGATGGCTTCGCCTTCATGGTTGCTCTGGCGGAATTCGACCACAAGGTCGCGCTCCTGGGCAGTGCGGGCACACAGGGCAGAGACGTCGGCCAGGGTTTCGCGGCCATAGGTGGCGGGCTCGCGGGTGCCGAGCATATTGAGGTTAGGGCCGTTGAGCACCAGTACGGTACGGCTCATGGGGGACTCTCCCTTGTTATTTTTGGTGTGAGACGGTGAAGCAGGGTGCCTATAAATTGTACTAACCAGTTAATTTGGTCAAATTAATTTGTGCCCGAGAATGTCTCGTCAGACAAACCGACACAATTCAACATGGCGTTACGTTTGATCCTCATTTGCGATACACCCTAAGATGCCGCCCTCATGCGTCACTCTCCAGGGAATCGGTTGTTGTCGGATACGGAACTCTCAAGCCTCTATCTCGGCCATGCCCGGGCCCTGCGCGGCTACCTCACCCAGCGCCTGGGCGACCCGCAATTGGCGGCCGACCTGGTGCAGGACGCCTACCTGCGCCTGGTGGAGCAACACTGCCAGGGCAAGCCGTGCCCAGCGCCGGCCTACCTGTACCGCACCGCCCGCAACCTGCTGGTGGACCACCTGCGCCAGCAGCAACGGCGCAACATCCAGCCGCTGACGCCCGAGCTGATCGCCACCCTGGAGGCGCCCGACGCCTGCGTGGAAATCCGCGCCATGTTCGAGCAGCAGCGCCAGGCCCTGCGCGACGCCATTGAAGCCCTGCCGCCGCGCACCCGCGAGGTGCTGCAACTGAACCGCCTGGAAGGCCTGACCCACACCGAGGTAGCCTGCAGGATGGAAATTTCCGACAGCTGCGTGCAGAAGCATCTGGCAAAAGGACTCGCCATGATCATGCAGCGTTTGCAGTAGGACTGTGGGAAATGCCCTACGACAAATGTAGGGCGACAGTGGCATAGTCAGGGCTTCGCCTACCACCGAGCCTTGCCGTGAACCCAGCGCCTCTGCCCCCGCACCTGATTGAAACCGCCGCCCGCTGGCTGGTCCGCCAGCAGGCCGGTGAACTCAGCCCGGTCGAGCAGGCCGAACTCGCCCAATGGCTGGCCCAGGACCCGCGGCACGCCCAGGCCCTGGCGTTCGCGCGGCAGACCTGGGCGGCATTAGGTGCGTTGGATTAACGCCCGCCAGGGCTGATACAAATTAATTTACTGAGTTTTCCCCGCTGCAGCGTCTTGCTACCGAGATTCATTCTCATCACAAGCAACTGCCAACAAGGGAAACTCAATGTCTGTCACCCACCGCAAGGCAACCCCGGCGACCTGCCGGCTCGCACTTGCCATCCACATGGGCTTGTTCACGCTGCTGGCCGGGGAAGGGCTGGCGTACGCGGACGAGCGCCGCGGCACCAGCGCCCAGTCGCGTACCCAGGCCTTCGACATCCCCGAACAGCCGCTGAAGCAGGCAGTCGAGCAATTCGTCCAGCTTACTGGCGTCACGCTGCTGTATGACAACCGCCTGCTGGCCGGCCTGCGCAGCACCGCACTCAAGGGCAGCTACACCGCGCAAGCGGCGCTGGAGCAGATCATCAGCGGCCACCCGCTGATACTGCGCCACGGCGAGAATGGCCACCTCAGCCTGGTGCCGCGCCCCGGCGCCGTCGACGGTGGTGCGCTGGAACTGGACATGATCGATATCAGCGCCGACTCCGATACCCCCGCCAAGGCTGGCGACTGGGTGTACCACGAGCCGCGCGGCGTCTCGCACATCAGCCGCCGCATGATCGACAACCGCCCGCCGCGCCACAGCGCCGACATGCTCGAGGAAAGCACCGGCGTCTACACCGCCGTCAACCAGCGCGACCCCGGCTTGTCGGTGAACATCCGCGGCGTCCAGGACTACGGCCGCGTGAACATGAACATCGATGGCATGCGCCAGAATTTCAACGTCAGCGGCCACCAGCAGCGCAACGGCGTGATCCTGGTGGACCCGGAGATGGTGGCCGGCGTCGATATCGAAAAAGGCACCCAGGCCGGCCAGGGCGGCGCGGGCGTGCTGGGCGGCATCGCGACGTTTCGCACCTTCCAGGCCAGCGATTTCCTGCAGGACGGCAAGGACGTCGGCGGCCGCGTGCGGGTGGGGCACGGGATAGGCAAGTTGGGCAACGGCACGCACTTCAATGGCAGCGGGGTGTTGGCGATTGGTGATGAGCGTGGGGATATCTTGCTGGGGGTGAGTGAGCGGCGGTTCGGGGATTATCGGGCGGGGAATAATAATGATCGGCGGTTGGGGGAGCAGTTGGGTAGTCGAAACTTATCCGAAGAGACATTTCGCAAGTGGCTGGCGTCGGACGTGGATTTCATGGATGGGGCCAATCGTTCGCAGATGTTTAAGTTTGGTTTGAATCTACCTAATGATCAGCGGATTCAAGCGAGTTACCTGCGTATCAGTGCGGATGGTGCGACTGCCGGGCCGTTGTTGGGGCAGCCATTCGCAGGATATATCCGTATTAACCGCGATAGGATGAATGTCCAGAACTATGCACTGGACTACAGCTACCAACCAGAAAACCCGCTGGTGGACGTTCAGGCCAAGGCCTACTTCGTTGACACTCGGCTTGCGCGCTGGAACAAGGGGCATGAAGCATCGAAAGATTCGGGTAACGCCATTGCGCCGTTTGATTCGCTATACCGTACATCGACGTGGGGCATGCAGCTGCAGAACGTGGCGCGATTCGATCATGGTCACCACGGGCAATCGCGATGGACGGTGGGTGGAGAGGTTTTTCATGACAACTTCAGTCCCCAAAGCGACTTCAAACCCGCAAAGAATCAGGACACTACGCCATTGATTATTGGCGCCACTCCCGAGGGGAATCGCGCCATGGCCAGCATTTTCAACCGCTGGCAGTACGACTACGGTGGTTGGCTGACCGCTGATGCGGGATTTCGCTACGACCAATTTCGGGCTTACGGCGAGTCGCATTCCACACGATATGAGTATCCACCGGTTGGTTTTCATTACTACCGAAAACGTCCGGTCGAGTATCGTGACAATGTCGATGTAAGCGGCGGGCGTTGGTCGCCGAATTTTGGGCTGGGCATCAAGCCTGGTGTCGAATGGGCGCAGCTTTATGCCAGTTGGGGGCGGGGGTGGCGGCCACCTAGCGTAACCGAAATGTTCATGTCCGGAAGCCCACACTCGCGTGGTGGGAGCGCCCTGTTATTCCCAAATCCTACGCTTGAGCCGGAGTCTTCGACGAATTGGGAACTGGGTTTAAATATATTCAAGCGATCAATGTTGGTAGCAGGTGATCGCTTTGCAATGAAGGTGAATTATTTTGACACTCGCATTGATAATATGATGTTTTTGATGCTTGAGGTGATTCCTCCAAGAACTGATCCGTATGGTCGATTTGCAAATCTTGCTAACGTAAACAATCAGAAACAAGTGCGCTATCGTGGGGTTGAGTATCAGCTTGATTACGATCTTGAACGGGTTTATGCTAATTTTACTTACACAAGATTGATTGGGCAGAACACTTTCTGTGGTCCCTCGCATTTCATGGGCGGTGCGACGAAGGCGATCAGTGCACCTCATAGTGAAAAATACCTATTCGTAAATGACGCTGAAGCAAATAAGGAGGTTAGGTGTAACTTTATCGTTGGTAATGCAACGTATACACCGGCAGATAAGGGCTCAGTGACGCTGGGTGCCCGGTTCTTTGAAAAAAAGCTTGATGTCGGGCTCCGTGCAAGATACAGCGCCGGCTACGGCAAAGACCTGGATAAAGGCGCGAATCGCCAGCGTTGGGATTTGGCAGCTTGGCCTTCCTACATTGCCTATGATCTATACGGAAGTTACGCCGTGACAAAAAAGCTCAGCGCTTTTCTTGCGTTGGAAAATGCAACGGATGAGGCTTACTTTGTGCCAAAAGCTGATTTCGAGAATCTTGCAATCGCGCGTGGGCGAACTCTGACTGGAACTTTGCAGTACAGCTTCTAAAGAATTTGATGAGGTAAAAGGTTTGCCCGCTTCAGGGCAGAAAGTGGCGGCTATATCCGTCGATATTGAGAGGTGTGTTTATGAGCGTTTCTGTTAGCTATAAGGCTGAGTTGGGTGCTACCAAAATCAGCGATTACCTGCAAACCTGGGAAACTGGGTTTGTGACAGCAGGGCACGGTGCTGGGGCTACCGGTGGCTTCAACACTGCAGGTATGCTCCCTTCGTTCACCGGGGAGCAATATGCGACGCCAAGTAAAGTCTCTGACTATGCAGTTATTGCCGAAAGTGATACCGCCAGCGGGTTGAACTATGTGTTCAAGTTGTTCGGCGTATCTGATCCCAACCTGAATCACTACCTGTGGGGCACGTTGGACAACGTCGAACTGGGTCGGGATCTCACCGGTGGCAAAGGCGCCGATTTTTCCCTCGCTAAAAACAACGTCTCCTTCAACGGCCTCGACCTCTCCGCCCCGGAAGGCGCAGGCCGCGCCGGCAACCCCGTCCACGAAGTCGTCTACGGCCTCATGAACGGCAACGCCGACCCGCTGGAGGCAACCCTCAACAAACTGCTCTCGGAGTACAACCTGTCCACCGCCGCCACCTTTGACCAGGTAGCTGCCGCGGCACCGGTAGCTGCACCTGTCGCCCTGCCGAACCTGGTCGTGGCGAACGCCGAGCAATCCTGGTGGGACTGGGCCTTCGCCGCCTAAACCGCAGGCGTAAAAAAGCGAGTGGAAGATTGCTCTCCCACCCGCTCCGCTGACACAGCGCTGTGACCCGAGTTCTCTAGGCCAGGGTCATGGCGCTCCTGAATTGTGGGGAGCGCCGGGCGTGCCGTCAACGCCGCTCGGCGGGCTTCTGTGAATATTTTGCAAGGAACCCTCTGAATGCACCGCTCTGGCAATGAATTGCGCAGTGCGCTGGCGGCTGCCCGGCGTTCGCTGGTGGACATCGGCGTGTTTTCCGCGGCGATCAACCTGCTGATGCTGGCCCCGGCCTTGTACATGCTGCAGGTGTATGACCGGGTACTGGCCTCGGGCAACGAAATGACCCTGCTGATGCTGACCCTGATGGTGTTGGGGCTGCTGGCGCTGATGTGCACGCTGGACTGGCTGCGCGGGGTGCTGGTGATTCGCCTGGGTGCGCAGCTGGAGCAGGGTTTGCAGGCGCGGGTGCACGATGCCGCCCACGCCGCGCAGTTGCGCAGCGGCCACGGTGCGGCGCGGCAGGCGTTGGCGGATTTGGCGTGCCTGCGGCAATTCGCCAGCGGCACGGCGCTGTTCGCGCTGTTCGATGCGCCGTGGTTTCCGTTGTTCCTGTGGGTGCTGTTCGTGTTCCACCCGGCGCTGGGTGGGCTGGCGCTGGGCGGCGCGGTGGTGCTGGTGCTGCTGGCGTGGCTCAACGAGCGCCTGTGCGGTGGCCTCCAGGCGCGTGCAGGGCTGTTGGCCCAGGCGGCTACGCAGCAGGCCACGGCGCACCTGGCCAATGCCGAGGCGGTGCAGGCCATGGGCATGCTCGATGCATTGCGTGGGCGCTGGCAGGTGCAGCAGCAAGCGTTCCTGAACTTGTATGGGCTGGCCAGCGAACGCTCGGCGGCGGTGGGCGCCTGGGCCAAGGGCATCCGCCTGGCGCTGCAGTCGCTGGTGCTGGGGCTGGGGGCGTGGCTGGCGGTGCAGCAGCAGATCAGCCCGGGGATGATGATTGCCGGTTCGATCCTGATGGGGCGGGTGCTGGGGCCCATCGACCAGTTGATCGGCGCCTGGAAGCAATGGGGGCCGGCCCGCGATGCCTACCAGCGCCTGGTGCAGTTGCTCCGGGAGCACCCGCCGGCAGCCGACCCGCAGCGCTTGCCGGCGCCCAAGGGAGCGATGGCGTTGCAAAGCGTTGACGCCGGCCCACCCGGTTGCAGCGCGCCGACGTTGCACGGGCTGGCACTTAGCCTGCCGGCGGGTAGCGTGCTGGGGGTGATCGGGCCGTCCGGCAGCGGCAAGTCGACCCTGGCGCGGGTGCTGGTAGGGGTATGGCCGCCCATGGCCGGCCAGGTGCGGCTGGACAGCGCCGAGCTGGGCCACTGGCCGCTGCGGCAACTGGGGCCGCAGATTGACTACCTGCCCCAGGACATCCAGCTGTTTGCCGGCACGGTGGCGGAAAACATCGCCCGCTTCGGCCCGGCCAACGCCGACAAGGTGTTGGCCGCCGCAGCCTTGGCCGGCGTGCATGAACTGGTGCTGCAATGGCCCCAGGGCTACGACACCCGCCTGGGCGAGGGCGGCGCCGGCTTGTCCGGTGGGCAGAAGCAACGCATCGCCCTGGCGCGGGCGCTGTACGGGCTGCCGGCGCTGATCGTGCTGGACGAGCCCAACGCCAACCTCGACGAGGCGGGCGAGCGGGCATTGCTGGCGGCCATCGACCGCCTGAAGGCGCTGCAGCGCACGGTGATCCTGATGACTCACCGTGCCAACGTGCTCAGCCGCGTCGACCACCTGCTGATCCTGCGCGAGGGCCACCTGCACCGCTTCGGCCCCGCTGCCACGGTGCTGGCCGAACAGGGAGTGGCGGCATGAGCAGGCTCAAGGATGATCGCGCAGCGGCGCGCCTGGGCTGGACCGTGTTGCTGCTGGGCGTGGGCGGCTTTTTCGCCTGGGCCATGTGGGCGCCGCTGGACCAGGGCGTGGCAGTGGCCGGGCACCTCACCGTGGTGGGCCAACGGCAGACCGTGCAGCACGCCAGCGGCGGGGTGCTGGACAGCATCCTGGTCAGCGACGGCGAGTCTGTGGCCGCGGGGCAGCCGTTGCTGCGCCTGCGCCAGCCGCTGCTGCACAGCCAGGTACGCAGCCTGCGCAGCCAATGGCAGGCCGCCGAGGCACAAGGCGCGCGCCTGGCGGCCGAACAGCAGGAAACAATGCCGGTGTTCCCACAGGCTTCAAGCCCGGACGCCATAGCGTTACAGGGCCAGATTCACGCCAGCCGCACCGCCAGCCTGGGTAGCGAACGCGCGGCCATGCGGGCCGCCATCCAGGGCAGCGAGGCGCAGTTACGCGGCCTCAAGGCGTCCTTGCACAGCCTGCGTGCCCAGCAAGCGAGCCTGGAGACCCAACTGGCCAGCTTGCGCCGCCTGGGCGCCGAAGGGCACGTCAGCCGCCACCGGGTGCTGGCCGACGAGCGCCAGTTGGCGCAGCTGACGGCGGTCATCAGCGTCGACGAGGGGCGGGCAGGGCTGTTGCAGCGGCAGGTCGACGAGCAGCGCCTGCGCCTGCAGCACCTGACCCAGGCGTTTCGCCGTGATGCCGGCAGCCAGCTGGCCGACACCCGGCAACAGGCCGAAGAGCTGCGTCATCGCCTGGCGGTGGCCGAACAGGAGCTGGCTGCCAGCACCTTGATAGCCCCGGCGGCCGGGCGCGTCAGCGGTTTGCAGGTAAGCACCGTGGGCGAGGTGGTGGCTCCCGGGCAAGTGCTGCTGGAGATCGTGCCGGCCGGCAAACCCTTGCAGGTGGAAGCGCGGTTGCCGGTGGACATGGTCGACAAGGTACGCCCGGGCCTGCCGGTGGAACTGCTGTTTCCGGCGTTCAACCAAAGCACCACCCCGCGAGTGGCCGGGCGGGTGACTCTGGTGGGCGCCGACCGCCAGCAGGATGAGCGCAACGGCGAGCCCTACTACCTGCTGCGCGCCGAAGTCACCGGCGCCGAGCAGCTGGCCGGGCTGACCCTGCAACCGGGCATGCCGGTGCAGGCCTTCGTGCGCACCGGCGAGCGCTCGCTGCTCAATTACCTGCTCAAGCCGCTGCGCGACCGCAGCCACCTCGCGTTGGTGGAGGAGTGATGAAACCTGTACTGCTGCTGCTCGCCTCGCTGGCCCTCGCCAGCAACGCCCAGGCTCTGGGCCTGCTGGACGCCTACCAGCTGGCCCGGCGCAACGACCCGGCCTGGCAGGCGGCGGGCGCGGCGCGGGAGGCCGGGCTCGAACAGCGGGCCATCGGCCGCGCCGCGCTGTTGCCGACGTTGAGCTGGGGCTACAGCCACTCGCGCAACCAGTCGCAGGTCAGCCAGGGCAGCCAACGCCAGGACCGTGACTACCGCAGCCACGCCGCCACCCTCAGCCTGCAACAGCCACTGCTGGATTTCGACGCCTTGGCGCGCTGGCGCCAAGGCGATGCCCAGGCGCACCAGGCCCAGGCCCAGTGGCAGGGCCAGCAGCAGGCGCTGCGGGTGCGGGTGGTGCGTTTGTACAGCAACGCGCTGCTGGCGGCGCGGCGCACGCAGCTGAGCCGCGAGCGCAAGCACGCCCTGGGTGAGCGGCTGGCGCTGAACCGCAGCCTGTTCGAGGACGGCGTTGCCACCCGCACCGACGTGCTGGAGACCGAGGCGCGGCTGAACCTGGCAGTTGCCGAGGAGCTCGAGGCCCTGGACGCCCAGGACAGCGCCGCGCGCGAGCTCCAGGCGCTGCTGGGGCAGGCGCCGACGCAGTTGCAGCCGTTGGCGGAGCACATCCAGCTACCCGCGTTGCAGCCCGCGACGTTCGAGGCCTGGCAGCAGCTGGCGAGCAGCCGCAACCCCGAGCTGTTGGCGCGCCGGCGCGGCCTGGACGTTGCCGAGCAGGAGGTGCAGCGCCAGCGCGCCGGGCACCTGCCCAAGCTGAGCCTGTTCGCCAGCAACCGCCAGTCGCAGTCGGATTCAGAAAGCAGTTATCAACAGGCGTTCGACACCAACACCGTTGGCCTGCAACTGAACGTGCCGCTGTTTGCTAGCGGCGGGGTGAGCGCTGCCACGCGCCAGGCCGCCAGCCGCCTGGCCCAGGCCCAGCACGAGCTGGACGGCCAGGCCCTGGCCACCTTCAACAACCTGCGCCGCCACTACAACGCCACCCGCAGCGGCGCCGCGCGGGTGCACGCCTACCGCCTGGCCGCCGCCAGCGCCGAGGCCCAGTTGCATGCCACGCGGCGTAGCCAGCAGGGCGGCGAGCGCATCAACCTCGACGTGCTGGACGCCGAGCAACAGCTGTACCGCGCCCGCCTGGAACTGCACGAGGCGCAGCACGGCTGGTTGCTGGCATCGGTAGAGCTGAAGGCTGCCGCCGGAGTGCTGGACGAAAACGACATGCGCCAGGTGGCCAGCCATTTTCGCGAGTAAGCCCGGGTTCTTGTGGGAGCTGGCTTGCCAGCGAGCTGTTGGGGCCATAAAAGCTCGCTGGCAAGCCAGCTCCCACAAGACAGTTGCTGCTACGGGGTTGTGGGGGCCAGGTGCGCCACCATGAACTCGATGAATGCGCGGGTCTTCTGCGGCACGCGCCGCGCCGTGGGGTACACGGCGTTGATGCTGATGGCTGGCGCCTGCCACTCGCACATCACGGCCACCAGGCGGCCTGCCGCCAGCGCTTCCTCGACGATGAACGAAGGCAGCAGGGCAATGCCCATACCGCCCTCGGCAGCGGTGGCCAGCAGGTCGCCGTTGTTGGCGTGCAGCGGGCCGGTGACGTGCACGCGCTGGGTCTCGCGGCCGTTGCTCAACTGCAGGCTGACGCCGCTTTGCAGGTAGCCATAGTTCAGGCACTGGTGGTTGGTGAGGTCGCGCGGTTCCTGTGGCATGCCGTGGCGCTCCAGGTAGGCGGGGGAAGCCACCAGCACCCGTGGCGCCGGCGCCAGTTGCTTGGCCACCATGCTCGAATCGCCCAGGCTGGCGATGCGGATGGTCACGTCGAAGCCACCGCGCACCGGGTCCACCTGCTGGTCGCTGAGCACCAGCTGCAGCTCGATCTGTGGGTGCTGTTCATGGAACAGCGGAATCAGCGGCCCCAGCTTGCGCAGGCCGAACGACATGGGCGCGTTCACCCGCAGCACCCCACGGGCCTCGCCCAGGCCGCTGCGCGCGCGCTGCTCGGCTTCATCCACCGACGCCAGCACCTCGCGCACCGCCTCGTAGTACTCGGCGCCGGCCTCGGTCATGTGCAGGCTGCGGGTGGTGCGCTGCAGCAATTGCACGCCCAGGTCTTCCTCCAGGGCCTGGATCTGCTTGCTGATTTTCGAGCGCGGCACGTCCATCGCGCGGGCGGCTGCAGCGAAGCCGTTCTCGTTGACGGTGGTGACAAACGCGCGCATGGCGTCGATACGGTCCATCGGTGTCCCCAAAATGGAATCAATGATTCTCGATTTTAGGGAATTGTCTCGGATATTGCACGCGCCTACATTAGCACCAAGCCAGACGCACACAGCGCCCAACGAAGGGAACAGCGTCAGCCAACTCAAACCCGATTATCGACATCAGAAAAGGAATACACCATGTCCATCCGCGAACTGCTGAACCCAACCAACGCCGCCCTGATCCTGATCGACCACCAGCCGCAAATGGCCTTCGGCGTGCAGTCCATCGACCGCCAGACCCTGAAGAACAACACCGTGGGCCTGGCCAAGGCGGCCAAGATCTTCAACGTGCCGACCATCTACACCTCGGTTGAAACCGAAAGCTTCAGCGGCTTCATCTGGCCGGAACTGCTGGGGGTGAACCCTGGCCAGAAGCCAATCGAGCGCACGTCGATGAACAGCTGGGAAGACGCCAAGTTCGTGGAGGCGGTCAAGGCCACCGGCCGCAAGAAGCTGATCATCGCCGCCCTGTGGACCGAGGTGTGCCTGACCTTCCCGGCGCTGGAAGCCATGGCCGAAGGCTATGAGGTGTACATCGTCACCGACGCCAGCGGCGGCACCACCCAGGAAGCCCACGACATGTCGGTGCAGCGCATGATCCAGGCTGGCGCGGTACCGGTGACCTGGCAGCAAGTGCTGCTCGAATTCCAGCGTGACTGGGCGCACAAGGACACCTACGACGCGGTGATGGGCCTGGTGCGCGAGCACAGCGGCGCCTACGGCATGGGCGTGGATTACGCCTACACCATGGTGCACAAGGCCCCACAACGCCAGGTCAACTAAGCTCAGCGCCCGGGGCCGCAAGGTCCCGGTTCGCTTTCCCGCATTTGTGTGAAAGGAGTCAGGCATGAACATCGAAATGGCCGATGGCGTCGTCACCCTGCTGGTTCGCCATCGCATCAGCAAAGGCCAGGAATCGCGTTACGAAGAATGGCTGCGCCGCATCATCGGTATCGCCCGCAGCTATCCCGGCCACCTGGGCATCGATGTCATGCGCGGCCACAGCAACGGCCTGCAACTGTTCACCAGCGTGCTGCGCTTCGCCAGCACCGAACAGCTGCAAAGCTGGCTGGATTCCGCCGACCGCCAGCGCCTGGTGGCAGAAGCCAAGCCCATGCTGGCCGACGGCGACCAACTGGAAATCAACAACGACCGCGAATTCTGGTTCACCCCGGTGGACGCCGGCGCACCCCAGCCGCCGCGCTGGAAGCAGGCCTGCGTGACTTTCATGGTCATCCTGCCGCTGAGCTTCATCGTGCCGCTGTTGTGGGCACCGGTTTTCAAACTGTTTCCCTGGCTGGGCGGCTATGCCCCGGCCAACACCGTCATCACCCTGAGCGTCGTGCTGCTGGTGGTCTACGTGTTCATGCCGCGGGCCACCCGCTGGCTGAGCAACTGGTTGCAAGCCCGCTAAGCCCCACGCCCGTTGACCCCAGACAACAAGGAACCCTGTCATGAACACCACCGTCACTGCTGATCTGATCCTGCACAACGGCCGCCTGCACACCGTCGACCGCGCCAAGCCCACGGCCAGCGCCGTGGCCATCAAGGACGGCAAGTTCGTCGCCGTGGGCACCGACGCCGAGGCCATGGCCCTGCGCGGCAGCGCCACCCAGGTCATCGACTTGCGCGGCCGCACGGTCATCCCCGGGCTCAATGACTCGCACCTGCACCTGATCCGCGGTGGCCTCAACTACAACCTGGAACTGCGCTGGGAAGGCGTGCCGTCGCTGGTCGATGCCCTGGCCATGCTCAAGGAGCAGGCCCTGCGCACCCCGGCGCCGCAGTGGGTGCGGGTGGTGGGCGGCTGGAACGAATTCCAGTTCGCCGAAAAGCGCATGCCCACCCTGGACGAGTTGAACAAGGCCGCACCCGACACCCCGGTGTTCGTGCTGCACCTGTACGACCGCGCGCTGCTCAACCGCGCCGCCTTGCGCGTGGTGGGCTATGACCGCAACACCCCGAACCCACCCGGCGGCGAGATCCAGCGCGACGCCCAGGGCAACCCCACCGGCATGCTGGTGGCCCGCCCCAACGCCATGATCCTGTATTCCACCCTGAGCAAAGGGCCGAAGCTGCCGCTGGCGTACCAGGTGAACTCCACCCGCCAGTTCATGCGCGAGCTCAACCGCCTGGGCGTCACCAGTGCCATCGATGCCGGCGGCGGCTTCCAGAACTTCCCCGATGACTACGAGGTGATCAACGAACTGGCGGCCAAGGACCAACTGACCGTGCGCATCGCCTACAACCTGTTCACCCAGAAACCCAAGGAAGAGCTGGCCGACTTCCAGCACTGGACCGCCAGCACCCGCTACGGCCAGGGCAACGACTTTTTGCGCAACAACGGCGCCGGCGAGATGCTGGTGTTCTCCGCCGCCGACTTCGAGGACTTCCTGGAGCCGCGCCCGGACCTGCCGGCCACCATGGAGCAGGACCTGGAACCGGTGGTGCGCCACCTGGTGGAGCAGCGCTGGCCGTTCCGCCTGCACGCCACCTATGACGAGTCGATTTCGCGGATGCTGGACGTGTTCGAGAAGGTCAACCGCGACATTCCCTTCAACGGCCTGCCGTGGTTCTTCGACCACGCCGAGACCATCACGCCGAAAAACATCGAGCGGGTGAAGGCGCTGGGCGGCGGCATCGCCATCCAGGACCGCATGGCCTTCCAGGGCGAATACTTCGTCGACCGCTACGGCAAGAAGGCTGGCGAGCAGACCCCGCCCATCCAGCGCATGCTCGCGGAGGGCGTGCCGGTGGGCGCGGGCACCGACGCCACGCGGGTGTCCAGCTACAACCCATGGACCTCGCTGTATTGGATGGTCAGCGGCAAGACCGTGGGCGGCCTGGAGCTTTACCCACAGGGGCTGGAGCGCGATACCGCGCTGGAGCTGTACACCCATGGCAGCGCCTGGTTCTCATCCGAGCAGGGCAAGAAAGGCCAGATCAAGGTTGGGCAACTGGCGGACCTGGTGGCCTTGTCGGCGGACTATTTCAGCGTTGAGGAAGAGGCGATCAAGTGGATCGAGTCGCTGCTGACCGTGGTGGACGGCAAGGTGGTGCACGCGGCGGGCGAATTCGACAAGCTGGCGCCGCCAACCCTGCCGGTGACGCCGGACTGGTCGCCAGTGGCCATCGTCCCGGGCCATTGGCGGCCGCAGTCGCCGGTGCTGCAGCAGGTGCACCAGTGCAGCGGGCCATGCGGGGTGCATGCGCACAGCCACGACAGGGCGCGGCAGTCGAGCGTGCCGGTCAGTGATTTCCAGGGGTTCTGGGGCGCGTTTGGCTGTTCGTGTTTCGCGTTCTAACAGGATGACGCGGCCTGCGGCCGCTGCTACGGGACTTGTAGCAGCGGCCGCAGGCCGCGTCATTTCTGGCTCAACGACGAACCAGCAACACACCCGATTCCATGTGGTGGGTATACGGGAACTGGTCGAACAGCGCGCAACGCTCGATACGGTGGGTATCGTGCAACTGGGCGATGTTGGCGGCCAGGGTCTCCGGGTTGCAGGAGATGTACAGGATGTTGTCGAAACGACGGGTCAGCTCGCAGGTGTCCGGGTCCATGCCGGCACGCGGCGGGTCGACGAACACACTGCCGAACTGGTAGCTCTTCAGGTCCACGCCCTGCAGGCGACGGAACGGCCGCACCTCGTTCAGCGCCTCGGTCAGCTCCTCGGCGCTCAGGCGCACCAGGGTGACGTTGTCCACGGCGTTGTTGGCCAGGTTGTTCAGCGCGGCGTTCACCGAGGTCTTGCTGATCTCGGTGGCCAGCACCTTGCGCACCCGCGTGGCCAGGGGCAGGGTGAAGTTGCCGTTGCCGCAGTACAGTTCCAGCAGGTCGTCGTCGCGCTGGCCCAGGGCCTCATAGGCCCAGGTCAGCATCTTCTGGTTCACCGTGCCGTTGGGCTGGGTGAACGCGCCTTCAGGCTGCTGGTAACTGAACACGCGGCCAGCCACGTCCAGTTTTTCCACGGCGAAGTCGCGGCCAATGACCACGCGCTTGCCCTTGGAACGGCCGATCAGGCTGATGCCCAGGTCGGCGGCCAGTTGCTCGGCGGCCACGTGCCAGTGCTCGTCCAGCGGGCGGTGGTAGCACAGGGTAACCATGGCGTCGCCGGCCAAGGTGGTGAGGAACTCCACCTGGAACAGCTTGTTGCTCAGGGCGTCGTTGGCCTGCCAGGCAGCTTTGAGCTTGGGCATCAGTTCGTTGATGCGCAGGCTGGCGATCGGGAACTCCTCGATGAGGATGGCCGTGTGCTTCTCACCCGGGGCGAACATGGCGTAGTGGCGCTGGCCGTCCTGGCGCCACAGGCGGAACTCGGCGCGCAGGCGGTAATGCTCGCGCGGCGAGTCGAATACCGCAGGTTCCGGGGCATCGAACGGCGCCAGCAGCTCGCGCAGGCGCGCGGTTTTCTCGTCCAGTTGGCGGCTGTAGTCCGCCGGGTTCACTACCGTGCTCATGCGTTGAACCAGCCCAGCTTGATGACGAACAGGATCGACAGAATGATCAGCGCCGGGTTCAGGTCACGGGTGCGGCCCGACAGCAGCTTGATCAGTGTCCACGAAATGAAGCCGAAGGCAATGCCGTTGGCGATCGAGTAGGTGAACGGCATGGCCAGGGCGGTGACTACCACCGGGGCGGCTTCGGTGATGTCGTCCCAGTTGATTTCCGCCAGGCCCGACATCATCAGCACGGCCACGAACAGCAGGGCAGGGGCGGTGGCGAAGGCGGGCACGCTGCCGGCCAGCGGGGCGAAGAACAGCGCCAGGATGAACAGCAGGGCCACGACGATGGCGGTCAGGCCAGTACGGCCGCCGGCGCTCACGCCGGCCGCCGACTCGATGTAGCTGGTGGTGGTGGAGGTGCCCAGCAGGGAACCGGCCATGGCCGCGGTGCTGTCGGCGATCAGCGCACGGCCCATTTTCGGCATGTGGCCGTCCTTGCCCATCAGGCCGGCGCGCTTGGCCACGCCGATCAGGGTGCCGGAGTTGTCGAACAGGTCAACGAACAGGAAGGCGAAGATCACGCTCACCAGGCCCACGTTCAGCGCGCCCTTGATGTCCAGCTGCAGGAAGGTCGGGGCCAGCGATGGCGGCATGGAGGTGACGCCGCCGAACGGGCTGAAGCCCATCAGGATCGAGACGATGGTCACTGCCAGGATGCCGATCAGCACGGCGCCGCGCACTTTCAGGGCTTCCAGGGCCACGATCAGCACGAAGCCCAGGGTGGCCAGGATCGGTGCAGGCTGCTTCAGGTCGCCCAGGCCAACCAGGGTGGCCGGGTTGCCGACCACGATACCGGCGTTGTGCAGGGCGATCAGCGCCAGGAACAGGCCGATGCCCGCGGCAATGGCCGAGCGCAGCGGCAGCGGGATGCTGTTGACGATCCATTCGCGGATGCGAAAGATCGACAGCAGGAAGAACAGCACGGCCGAGATGAACACCGAGCCCAGCGCGGTCTGCCAGGTGTAACCCATGTGCAGCACCACGGTGTAGGTGAAGAAGGCGTTCAGGCCCATGCCCGGTGCCAGGGCAATCGGGTAGTTGGCGATCAGGCCCATCACGGTCGAGCCGATGGCGGCGGCCAGGCAGGTGGCGACGAACACCGCGCCCTTGTCCATGCCGGTCTCGCCGAGGATGCTCGGGTTGACGAACAGGATGTAGGCCATGGCCAGGAACGTGGTGATGCCCGCCAGTATCTCGGTACGCACGTTGGTGTTGTGTGCTTTTAGTTGAAACAGCCTTTCCAGCATGCCTGATCCCCGTGGCGCGCCCCGGCGCCGTGAATGAATTGACCCCTCAAGCAAAGCACAAGCTCGCCGAGGGGCCGAAAAAAGCCGCGCATCATACCAGCATGGCTGGCTGGCGGTGAATGCGTGTGTCGCTTTAACCCCGCGTGATGTGGGAGCTGGCTTGCCAGCGAGCTTTTCGGGCCTCCACAGCTCGCTGGCAAGCCAGCTCCCACAGTAAGCGAGATGGTTACAGGGGTTTCTCGCGGTTCAGCATGTGATCGCGCTTGGCCAGGGTCGGGAACAGCTTGATCCAGGTGCCGGTCACCACCAGCGTGCCCACGCCGCCCAGCACCACTGCCGGCACCGTGCCGAACCAGTGCGCCGTCAGGCCCGATTCGAACTCGCCCAGCTGGTTCGAGGCACCGATGAACAGGCCGTTCACGGCGCTGACCCGGCCGCGCATCTCGTCCGGCGTCTCCAATTGCACGAATGCGCCGCGGATCACCATGCTGATCATGTCTGCCGCGCCCAGCACCGCCAGGGTCGCCAGGCTGAACCAGAACGAGGTGGACAAGCCGAAGGCGATGGTCGCCACGCCAAATACCCCGACGCCGGCGAACATGGTGCGGCCCACCTTGCGCTCGATGGGGAAGCGCGACAGCCAGAACGACATCAGCAGCGCCCCCACCGCTGGCGCCGAGCGCAGCAGGCCCAGGCCCCAGGGGCCGGTCAGCAGGATGTCGCGGGCGAACACCGGCAGCAGCGCGGTGGCGCCGCCCAGCAGCACCGCGAACAGGTCCAGGGAAATGGCACCGAGAATGTCCGGGCGGCTGCGAATGAAGTTGATCCCGGCCAGCAGCGACTGCAGCGTGGCCTTGCCCTTGTTCAGCGGGGTCTGGCGCGCCGGCAGGCTGAGCATCAGCGACAGCGCCAGCACATAGAGCACCACGGTAGGGCCGTACACCCACACGCTGCCGAACGCATATAGAAAGCCGCCCAGCGCCGGCGCGACGATGGTGGCGGTCTGCATGGCCGAGGCCGAGGCCGCTACCGCGCGGGGGAACAACTCGGTGGGCACGATATTGGGCAGCAGCGCCTGGGTGGTGGGCATCTCGAACGCCCGGGCGCTGCCCAGCAGGAAGGCCAGCACGAAGATCATGTCGCGGCTGACGCTGTCGGTGCTGCTGCCGATCACCAGGGCCAGGGCCACCAGCGCCTGCCCCGTCTGGCAGATGGCAGCTACCTTGCGTCGGTCATAGCGGTCGGCCACATGCCCGGTGTGCAGCATGAACAGCACCCGCGGGGTGAATTCCACCAGCCCCACCAGGCCCAGGTCGAGCACGCTGCCGGTCAGCTGGTAGAGGTGCCAGCCAATGGCCACTGTGAGCATCTGGAAGCCACTGGCGGTGCACACCCGCGCCAGCCAGAAAGCCATGAAAGGACGGTGATGACGCAGCAGCAGTACAGCGGAACTGGACATGGGGCAGGGCAACCTCGCGGGCGGGAGGCGCGAGATTATCACTAGTTTGTAACTGCAGGTTACGTAAATGGCATTCGTTGCCATTCGCCGCAATCCTCTCGCGCGATCCCCGAAATTGGCCGAACCCCCTGCTTTAGAAGGGTGAGGCAACGTGCCGCGTGACAATAGACCACGCAGTTAACTGCGCGGATTGGGTCTACTCTTTTAGGGATCATTGATCCTGGTCAATACACGTTGCAGCCGCGTTGTGTTGAGGCCATTGGTCACTGCCACACTTGAATACTCAGAACACATTTCGCGCGCCGCACTCATTAACCGTGAGGGCTGTCGGTGCGAGTTGACGGGGGCGTCCCCCGACGCACGCAGATGATTCATCTGATAGAGGAAACCATATGTTCGGCTTAGAGGCTCTAGATCTCGCCCGAATGCAGTTCGCGTTTACGGTCTCGTTCCACATCCTGTTCCCCGCCATCACCATCGGCCTGGCCAGTTTCCTGGCCGTGCTCGAAGGCCTGTGGCTCAAGACCAAGGATGACACCTATCGCGATCTGTACCATTTCTGGTCGAAAATTTTCGCCGTCAACTTCGGCATGGGCGTGGTCTCGGGCCTGGTCATGGCCTACGAGTTCGGCACCAACTGGAGTCGCTTCTCGGACTTCGCCGGCGCCGTCAACGGGCCGCTGCTGACCTATGAAGTGCTGACCGCGTTCTTCCTGGAAGCCGGTTTCCTCGGCGTCATGCTGTTCGGCTGGAACCGTGTGGGCCGTGGCCTGCACTACTTCTCCACCGTCATGGTGGCCGTGGGCACGCTGATCTCCACCTTCTGGATCCTGGCTTCCAACAGCTGGATGCAGACCCCGCAGGGCTACGAGATCGTCGACGGTCGCGTGATTCCGGTGGACTGGCTGGCGGTGATCTTCAATCCCTCGTTCCCGTTCCGCCTGGCGCACATGGCTATCGCCGCGTTCGTCGCCACAGCGTTCTTCGTCGGCGCCTCGGCGGCCTGGCACCTGCTGCGTGGCCGCGACAACCCGGCCATCCGCAAGATGTTCTCCATGGCCATGTGGATGGCGCTGATCGTCGCGCCTATCCAGGCCTTCGTCGGTGACGCCCACGGCCTGAACACCCTGGAGCACCAGCCGGCCAAGATCGCCGCCATCGAGGGCCACTGGGAAAACGTCGGCAACGAGCCGACCCCGCTGATCCTGTTCGGCATCCCGGACATGAAGGAAGAGAAGACCAAGTACGCCATCGAAGTGCCGTACCTGGGCAGCCTGATCCTGACCCACAGCCTGGACAAGCAGATCCCGGCGCTGAAGTCGTTCCCGCCTGAAGACCGCCCGAACTCGCTGATCGTGTTCTGGTCGTTCCGCATCATGGCCGGCCTGGGCATGCTGATGATCGCCGTGGGCCTGTGGAGTGCCTGGCTGCGCTGGCGCGGTGGCCTGTACACCAACCGCCTGTTCCTGACCCTGGCCATGTGCATGGGCCCATCGGGCCTGATCGCCCTGCTGGCGGGCTGGTTCACCACTGAAATCGGCCGTCAGCCGTGGGTCGTGTATGGCCTGCTGCGCACCGCCGATGCAGTGTCCAACCACAGCGTGACGCAGATGAGCATCACCCTGGTGCTGTTCGTGGTGGTGTACTTCTCGCTGTTCGGCACCGGCTTCGGCTACATGATGCGCCTGGTGCGCAAGGGTCCGAAAACCCACGAAGGCGCAGAAGCTACCCATGGTGGCCCTGGTCAAACGCGTACGCCTGCACGTCCTCTCTCCGCCGCCCACGAAGGCAGCGAAGAAGGCCACGCCGACAGCCTGAACAAGGGGAACTGAGTCATGGGTATCGATCTTCCACTGATCTGGGCCGTGATCATTATCTTCGGCGTCATGATGTACGTGATCATGGACGGCTTCGACCTGGGTATCGGGATTCTCTTCCCGTTCCTCAAGGGCGAGTCCGATCGTGACGTAATGATGAACACCGTCGCCCCCGTGTGGGACGGCAACGAAACCTGGCTGGTACTGGGCGGCGCGGCACTGTTCGGCGCCTTCCCGCTGGCCTACTCGGTGGTGCTGGAAGCGCTGTACATGCCGCTGATCCTGATGCTCATCGGCCTGATCTTCCGTGGCGTGGCGTTCGAGTTCCGCTTCAAGGCCCGCGCCAACAAGCGTCACATCTGGGACAAGGCGTTCATCGGCGGTTCGCTGCTGGCCACCTTTGCCCAGGGCGTGGCCCTGGGTGCCTACATCGATGGCATCCCGGTGGTCAACCGTGCCTACGCCGGCGGCGGCCTGGACTGGCTGACGCCGTTCACCGTGTTCTGCGGCCTGGCGCTGATCGTGGCCTACGCCCTGCTGGGTTGCACCTGGCTGATCATGAAGACCGAAGGCAGCCTGCAGGAGGCCATGCACAAGCTGGCCAAGCCGCTGACCCTGGGCTTGCTGGTGGTGACTGGTATCGTCAGCATCTGGACGCCGCTGACCCATGCCGACATCGCCACCCGCTGGTTCAGCATGCCTAACCTGCTGTGGTTCATGCCGGTGCCGCTGCTGGTGCTGCTGTCGGTGTACGCGCTGCTGAAGTCGGTGTCGCAACGCGCCCACTACATGCCGTTCATCATGACCCTGATCCTGATCTTCCTCGGCTACAGCGGCCTGGGTATCAGCCTGTGGCCGAACATCATCCCGCCGGCCGTGTCGATCTGGGACGCAGCGTCGCCGCCGCAAAGCCAGGGCTTCATCCTGGTGGGCACGCTGTTCATCATCCCGTTCATCCTGGTTTACACCTTCTGGAGCTACTACGTGTTCCGCGGCAAGGTGAAACCTGAGGATGGCTACCACTGACAGAACCCTGTAGCAGCGGCCCCAGGCCGCGTCCAACGCCCCCAACGCGGGGAACCGGACGCAGCCTGCGGCAGCTGCTACGGACGTACACAGGAGAGCATGCGATGAACAGCAAGGAACATGAACCCGACCCGGCTGCCAACAGCCCCTGGTGGAAACGCGTGGGCTGGCTGCTGGTGATCTGGGCCGGAAGTATCGTGGCCCTGGGCATCGTCGCTGAACTGCTGCGCATGTTCATGACTGCGGCGGGCATGAAGTCCCACTGAAATACCGTCTCATCCCACCGCTGTTTTGCACAGGCAGCGGTTTTCAAACCCTCTTCGGAGGGTTTTTTTTTGTGTATGTGGAAGCTGGCAAGCCAGCTCCCACACGGTCACTTGCGGGCTTTCAGAATCACGAACTTGGGCGTGGCTGCCACCTGCTCGACGCCGCGGAACAGCCGCGCCAGCTTGCTGTGGTAGCCCAGGTGGCGGTTGCCGACGATGTACAGCGCGCCGCCCACCACCAACGCCTCGCGCGCCTGCTGGAACATGCGCCAGGCCAGGAAATCGCCCACCACCTGGGCCTGGTGGAACGGCGGGTTGCACAGCACCACGTCCAGGGACTGCGGCGCCTGGCCGGCCAGGCCGTCGCCGGCGCGCACGGTCACTTCGCGCTCACCCAGGGCGGCCTGCCAGTTCTCGGCGGCCGACTGCACGGCCATGTACGACTCATCCACCAGGGTGTAGTGCGCCTGCGGGTTCTGCAGGGCGCTGACGATGCCCAGCACGCCATTGCCGCAGCCCAGGTCGGCGACCTGGGCGCTGCCTAGCCCAGTAGGCAGGTGGGGCAGGAAGGCGCGGGTGCCGATGTCCAGGCCCTCGCGGCAGAACACGTTGGCATGGTTCAGCAACTCCAGCGCCGGCTGGTCCAGGCGATAGCGGCTCGGGTAGGGCGAGGTGAACGGGCCGCGTGCCTCGGCGGTGGCGATCAGCAGCCGGGCCTTTTTCACTGCCAGCGATGCGCTGACCGGGCCGATGTACTGGTCCAGCAGGTCGCCGGCCGCCCGCGGCAGGTGCTTGACCATGGCGGCGGCCACCACCTGGGCGCCGGGCGCCAGGTGGCCCTGCAGGCGAATCAACTGCTCTTCCAGCAGCGCCAGGGTCTTGGGCACGCGAATCAGCACGCGGTCGAACAGGCCGTCCCAGCGCTGGCTGGCGGGCAGCACGCCGATGGCGTCGAAGGGCCGACCGTTGCGCACCAGGTTCTTTTCCAGCGCCTGGCTGCCCAGGAACGAGTCACCGCTGCTGACCAGTTCGAACTGGCCTTGCAGGCTGATGGCCAGGGCGCCAAAGCTGTCGCTGAGCACCAGCACCCGGGTGCTGGCAGGCAACTGCTGCTCGGCCAGGTGGTTGAGCAGGTATTCGTCGGCGGCGTCGAACGCCTGCAGCGGTTCGTTGGGCTGGTCGGGCTGGCGGATCAGGTCGAGCTGGGCGAAGGGCGTGGTCAACACGGGCATGGGGCAGAGACTCGGGGTGGGCAGCTGTAGATTTACGCAAGTCTCGGCGGTACCAAACTCGCAGCAGGGAGGCACCATGGGGTGCTCCGGGTCGTGAATTCTACGTCCATTTGCAGAATTATGCAGGCGTGGGGCTCACAGCAGGCCAGCTTGGGCAGCGTGAACCACGGCAGAGAGCTTGTTGCCCATGCCCATTTTCTTTACGGCCGTGCTGATATGAAAGTTCACCGTGCGCTCGGAAAGGCTGAGAATGGCGGCGATATCGCCGGCGGTCTTGCCCTCGGCCGACCAGCGCAGTATCTCCAGCTCGCGGCCGGACAGCTGGCCGTGGGTGTCCCCGTCCGCGCTGGCCTGCCGGGCGCCCAGGCGCTGGTGCAGCAGGTTGCCCAGCCACAGGCACTGGCCCACCTTCGCGCAGAATTCGTCGGCGCTCACCGGCAGGTGCTGGCGGGCCAGGGTCAACATGCTGACGTGGTGGTCGCTGTCGTGGATGGCCAGGCTCAGGCCATGGCGAATGCCGTGGCTCCAGGCGTCCTGGCGGAACTCGGGGGTGCTGCGGAACAAGCCGTCAGTCCACAGCAACGGCACCACCGAGTGCCGGCAATGCCTGACGCTGGGGTCGGTAGCGCCATAGCCCTGCTGCCGATAACGCTGGCGCCATGCGGCTGGCATATTGTTCAGGGCCATGCGGTGCGGCATGACCTGGCCGGGGCCGGTGACGAAGGTTGCATAGTCGAAGCCCAGGTCGCGGGCCAGGTCCAAAGCGCTCTCTACTATATCCTTGCGTTCGGCCATGCCTTGCAGGTGATGCAGTTGCGCTTCATGCCACATTTTCATGACGACACTCCAGTTGAGCTGCCCGATATGGATCCAAGTACTGCCCCGTCGCTTCATTCTAGGTGATTAATGCTTTGATACGAGTTAATTACGTCGATAAAATGTAGTTATCGTCTGGCTAATGCATGAAAAAGTCATTACAACTTGCGGGTGTTCCTGGTTGCCGCTTTGCTGGACACTAGGAGCACTGTTCCCACGGAGACCGTCATGACCGCCAGCGCCGAGAATTTCACCCGCCAGACGCTGCTCGAGGTACAGCCGCTGACCCCCAGCCTGTTCACCCTGAGGACCACCCGCGACCCCGGCTTTCGTTTCCGCGCCGGGCAGTTCGCCCGCCTGGGGGTGACCAAGCCTGACGGCAGCGTGGCGTGGCGTGCCTATTCGATGGTGTCCTCGCCCCATGACGAGTTCCTGGAGTTCTTTTCCATCGTGGTGCCGGGAGGGGAGTTCACCAGCGAGCTGAGCCGCCTGCGCGAGGGCGACACGCTGCTGGTGGACCGCCAGGCGTTCGGTTACCTGACCCCGGACCGCTTCATCGACGGCCGCGACCTGTGGTTGCTGGCCACGGGCACGGGGGTGGCGCCGTTCCTGTCGATCCTGCAGGACTTCGAAGTGTGGGAGAAATTCGAGCGCATCATCCTGGTCTACAGCGCCCGCGAAGGCCGCGAGCTGGCGTACCAGCCGCTGATCGCCGAGCTGACCGGGCGTGAGTACCTGGCGGAATACGCGCACAAGTTCCAGTACATTCCCATCGTCACCCGCGAGCAGTACCCGGGCGCGCTGGGCGGGCGCATCACCACGCTGATCGACAATGGCGAGCTGGAAGCGACGGCCGGCTGTGCGCTGGCGCCGGAGCATTCACGGGTGATGATCTGCGGCAACCCGCAGATGATCGACGACACCCGCGCGGTGCTCAAGGCCCGCGACATGCGCCTGACCCTGACCCGCAAGCCAGGGCAGATAGCGGTAGAGAACTATTGGTGATAGCGGGGCGCGCGGTCACGCACCCCGTAGCAGCTGCCGCAGGCTGCGTCACGGCCGCGCATTCTGCTCCTTGAGCAAATCACGAATCTCACCCAACAGCAGCTCTTCCTTGGTCGGGGTAGGCGGCAGGGTAGGGGCGGCGGCTTCTTCGCGCTTGAGCTTGTTGATGGCCTTGACGCCCATGAAGATGGCGAACGCCACGATCAGGAAGTCGATGATGGTCTGGATGAACTTGCCGTAGGCCAGCACCACGGCCGGCGCCGTGCCCTGGGCTTCCCTGAGGGTCACCGCCAGGTCGCTGAAATCGACGCCGCCAATCAACAGCCCCAGCGGCGGCATGACCACGTCACCCACGAACGACGAGACGATCTTGCCGAACGCTGCGCCAATGATGATACCCACGGCCATGTCGACCACGTTGCCTTTGACCGCGAAGGCCTTGAACTCAGCTAGTACGCCCATGCTTTTGATATCCCTTGTTACAGATGAATGGTTGCAGGCAGTGTAAGACAGCGAAGCGCGCCGTGCTCGTTACCTGGTAACAATGACCCGGCTTCTCCCTATTAGTTTTACCGAATCCGGCCAGGATCGGTATGATGACTGTTTTTATATACAGGGGTATTCCTCATGGCCAAGGCCAAGCGCTTGTACGGCTGCACCGAGTGCGGCGCCACCTTCCCGAAATGGGCCGGCCAGTGCGGCGAGTGCGGCGCCTGGAACACCCTGACCGAAACCATGATCGAGGCTGGCGCTGCCGCGCCCCCCAGCGGCCGCACCGGCTGGGCGGGCCAGCAGGCGCAGATCAAGACCCTGGCCGAGGTCAGCGTCGAGGAAATTCCACGCTTCACCACCGCCTCCACCGAGCTCGACCGCGTGCTGGGCGGCGGCCTGGTGGACGGCTCGGTGGTGCTGATTGGCGGTGACCCGGGCATCGGCAAGTCCACCATCCTGCTGCAGACCCTGTGCAACATCGCCGCGCGCATGCCGGCGCTGTACGTCACCGGCGAGGAATCGCAACAGCAGGTGGCCATGCGCGCGCGCCGCCTGGGCCTGCCCCAGGACAAGCTGCGGGTCATGACCGAGACCTGCATCGAGACCATCATCGCCACCGCCCGGGTCGAGCAGCCCAAGGTGATGGTCATCGACTCCATCCAGACCATCTTCACCGAGGCCCTGCAGTCCGCCCCCGGCGGCGTCTCCCAGGTGCGCGAGAGCGCCGCCTTGCTGGTGCGCTACGCCAAGCAGAGCGGCACCGCCATCTTCCTGGTGGGCCACGTCACCAAGGAAGGCGCCCTGGCCGGCCCGCGCGTGCTGGAGCACATGGTCGATACCGTGCTGTATTTCGAAGGCGAGTCCGACGGCCGCCTGCGCCTGCTGCGCGCGGTGAAGAACCGCTTCGGCGCGGTGAACGAACTGGGCGTGTTCGGCATGACCGACAAGGGCCTGAAAGAGGTGTCCAACCCCTCGGCCATCTTCCTCACCCGCGCCCAGGAGGAAGTGCCGGGCAGCGTGGTCATGGCCACCTGGGAAGGCACCCGGCCGATGCTGGTGGAGGTGCAGGCGCTGGTGGACGACAGCCACCTGGCCAACCCGCGCCGCGTGACCCTGGGCCTGGACCAGAACCGCCTGTCGATGCTGCTGGCGGTGCTGCACCGCCACGGCGGCATTCCCACCCACGACCAGGACGTGTTCCTCAACGTGGTGGGCGGCGTGAAGGTGCTGGAAACCGCTTCCGACCTGGCGCTGCTGGCGGCCATCATGTCCAGCCTGCGCAACCGGCCGCTGCCGCATGATCTGCTGGTGTTCGGCGAGGTGGGCCTGTCCGGCGAGGTGCGCCCGGTGCCCAGCGGCCAGGAACGCCTCAAGGAAGCCGCCAAGCACGGCTTCAAGCGCGCCATCGTGCCCAAGGGCAACGCGCCGAAGGAAGCGCCGGCCGGCCTGCAGGTCATTGGCGTGACCCGCCTGGAGCAGGCCCTCGACGCCCTCTTCGAATAACCCCGTTCCCGTAGCAGCGGCCGCCAGGCCGCGTCCGCTTTTTTCCAGGTGAGCCGCGTGGGGGGCGGACGCAGCCTGGCGGCAGCTGCTACGGGTTGACCGTTTGTCGGTTTTCGCATTCCGACATTGCGGGGTAATGCCGGTAAATCATCTGTGCTGGTTTTTACCTGTTTATCTGTATTTTATCGACAATAGCCACTCAATCGGCACCATAGCTGCCAATGTTTTGAATTGTTCGAAATTGTATCGTGAATTTGACCTCGGGAGGCGCTCCCCCTAGTATCGCCGCTCTTTCGCGCCCCTGACGTTTCAAGGATCGATTCAATGTCTGCTCCCAGACCACGGAAAACGGCCTGGCTGTTGCTGTTTGCCAGCCTTTTCTGCGCCCCCGCCGCTGTTGTCGCTGCCCCCGCGCCCCAAGGCGACCAGGACCTGATCCGCGAACGCCAGAACCGCCTGCTACAAGACCAGCAGCGGCGCCTTGAAGACCTGAAGAACCTCCCCGGCCAGTCGATCCCCGAAGCCGCCCCCGCAGTCCCGGCTGACACCCGCTGTTTCACCATCCGCCACATCGAGCTCAAGGGCGCCGACCACCTGAGTGCCACTGAGCGCGAACCCTTGCTGGCGCCGTTCCTTGGCCAGTGCCTGGGCGTGGCGCAACTCAACGAAGTGCTCAAGGCCATCACCGACCACTACCTGGCGCGTGGCCTGGTGACCAGCCGTGCCTACCTGCCGCCCCAGGACCTGGGCAGCGGCACGCTGGTGGTGCAAGTGGTGGAAGGGCGCCTGGAACGCCTCAAGGGTGGGGCGGGCAGCGGCATCAGCGAGCGCGAACTGGCCATGAGCTTTCCGGGGCGCGCCGGGCAGGTGCTCAACTTGCGCGAGATCGAACAACTGGTGGATCAGCTCAACCGTCTGCCGTCCAACCAGGCGCGCATGGAGCTCAGCCCCGGCCAGGCCGTGGGTGGCAGCGAGGTGACGGTCACCAACACACCGCAAAAACCCTGGCGCGCTTCCCTGGGCCGCAGCAACGACGGCCAGCGCAGCACCGGCGAGCAACAGTGGAACACGGGGCTTGAGTGGGACAGCCCGCTGGGCCTGGCCGACGAATTGATGCTGCGCGCCGGCCACGATGCCGTCAGCGACTCGGGCCACAGTTCCCACAACGAATTGCTCAATTACAACCTGCCGTGGGGCTGGTGGACCTTCAACTACAGCTATAGCCAGAGTGCCTACCGCTCCAGGGTCACGCCGCAGGGCTACGGCAGCTTCCTGCAAAGCGGCGACAGCAGCAGCCACCAACTGCGCGCCGAGCGTGTCATCCACCGTGATGCCCTGAGCAAGACCGCGGTCAACGTCGGTCTCACGCGGCTGGCCACCCGCAACTACAACGACGGCGCCTACCTGAGCGGCAGCAGCAACACCCTCACCGAGCTCAGCTACGGCATCAACCACGGCCGCCGGCTGGGCAATGCCTTCGTCAACCTCGACCTGGCCACCCAGAAGGGCATCGGCGCCCTGGGCGCCCAAGGTGACCCGGGCAACGGTGGGCCCTCCGCGCGTTACCGCAAGTACACCGCCACCGCCAGCTACCTGCTGCCCTTCCAACTGCTGGGTGAAAGTTTCACCTTCAGCAGCCTCGCCACCGGCCAGCACAGCAACGACCCCCTGTTCGGCAACCAGCGCATCAGCGTCGGCGGCCTGTCCTCGGTGCGCGGCTTCAAGGACCAATACCTGATGGGCGACAGCGGCGGCTACTGGCGCAACGAAGTGCGCTGGAGCCGCCCCGTGGCCTGGGACCGCCTGCGCCCGGCACTCACCGAATACGGCCTGGCCCTGGCCTACGACCAGGGCGTGATCAGCCGCGACCACACCGACACCGACCAGCACGGACGGCTGAGCGGCAACGCCGTGGAACTGTTTGCCCGCGGCCGCTACCTGGGCGCCAGCGTCACCTTCGCCCACTCGCTGGAACGCCCCGGCGCCGTCGCCGACCGCGAGACGCCGATCTACTTCAGCCTGAACCTTTTTCTCTAATTTTTGCTGCAACGAGTACCCGACATGGACGCCCGTCATCTTGCCTTCCTGGCCCGCCAACCTTCGGCCGCCCTGCAGCCCCGCGAACGCTTCTGGGGCCTGCCCAAGCGCGCCTTGGCGTTCCTGCTGGCCAACGTCATGTTCTGGCAGCCGCTGTGGGCCCAGGCCGAGGGCATCGTGGTCAGCGGCGCGGGCACCACGGTGGGGGCGGCGGGCAACGGCGTGCCGGTGGTCAACATCGCCGCGCCCAACGCCAGCGGCCTGTCGCACAACCAGTTCCAGGACTACAACGTCGGCAGTCAGGGCGTCATCCTCAACAACGCCACTGGCCGCACCCAGGCCACCCAGCTGGGCGGCATTATCCTGGGCAACGGCAACCTCAACGGCCAGGCCGCCAGCACTATCCTCAACGAGGTCACCGGCAACAACCGCAGCCAGCTCAAGGGCTACACGGAAGTGGCCGGGCAGGCCGCGCGGGTCATCGTCGCCAATCCCTACGGCGTCACGTGCAACGGCTGCGGCTTCATCAACACTCCACGGGCCACCCTCACCACCGGCAAGCCGGTGCTCGACGGCAGCGGCCGCCTGGACCGCTTCCAGGTCGATGGCGGCGACATCAGCATCGAAGGCGCCGGCCTCGACGCCAGCAACGTCGACCAGTTCGAGCTGATCACCCGCTCCACCCAGCTCAACGCCAAGCTGTACGCCAGGAACCTGGCCGTGGTCACCGGCCGCAACGACGTCAACGCCGACACCCTGCAGGCCACCCCGCGCGCCGATGATGCCTCGGACAAACCGGCATTGGCGATCGACAGCAGCGCACTGGGCGGCATGTACGTGGGGGCAGTGAAGCTGGTGGGCACCGAGAAGGGCGTGGGTGTGCGCCTGGCCGGCGACCTGGCAGCCAGCGCCGGCGACGTGCAGATCGACGCCAACGGCAAGCTGACCCTGGCCAACGTCAGCGCCAACGGTGCGGTGGTGGCCAAGGCCACCGCCATCGACGCCCAGGGCCCGGTGTACGCCGGCACCCGCGTTGACCTGCGCAGCGCCGGTGCAATCGACAACCGCACCAGCCTGACCGCACGTGACAGCATCACCCTCAGTGCCGACGGCAAACTGACCAACAGCGGCGTGATCGAGGCCGGCGTCAACGCCGACAACACCCGCAACAGCCAGGGCGACGTGACTCTGCACGCCGCCGAGCTCAGCAACAGCGCCAGCGTGATCGCCAGCCGCACCCTCGACGCCCGCGGCACCAAGAGCCTGCGCAACGACGGCGGGGTAATCCAGGGCCGCGACGTCAGCCTGCACAGCGCCCAGGTCACCAACAACGGCAGCACTGCGCGCCTGCGCGGGGCAAACAGCCTCAATCTCAACACCCCGGCACTCGCCAACCTGGGCGGCCTGATTCGCTTCGGCGCCGGGCAGAATGTCGACCTCAGCCTCACCAGCCTGGATAACCGCGCCGGCCGCCTGGAGGTGGTGGGCGGGCAGTTCAAGGTAGTGGCCAGCACCTTCGACAACCGCGGCGGCAGCCTGCTGGCCGACCGCCTTGACCTCGGCGTCGGGCAACTGGACAACCGCAACGGTATCGTCTCGGCCAGCGCGGGCGCCGCCAAGGTGCAAGCCAGCACACTGCTCGACAACCAGGGCGGGCGCATCGAGGCCAGCACAAGCCTGGACGCAAGCGCCGGCACCGTCGATAACCGCGCTGGCACCCTCAGCGGTGGCGACGTCAGCGTGGCGGCCGACAGCCTCGACAACAGCGCCGGCGGCCAGATTATCGCCACCGCTGGCAGCCTCGACCTGCGCCTGGCTCAGCGCTTCGACAACCAGGCCGGCCGCGCCCTGGCCAAGACCCTGTTCAGCCTGCAGGCCAGCGCGGTGGACAACCGCCACGGCAAGCTGCAAGGCCAGGCCCTGGTGCTCGACAACGCGGCGGCCGGGTTCGACAACCGTGCTGGCAGCCTGCTGTTCGATACCCTCGACCTCACCGCCAGCCACCTCGACAACCGCGACGCCGGCCTGGTCGCCGCCGGTCTCGGCGGCGCCCGCCTGGCCCTGGGCAGCCTCGCCAACGGCGGCGGGCGCCTCCAGAGCGACGCCGCCCTGCACATCAGCGCGCCGACGCTCGACAACCATGCCGGTGTCATCAGCGGCAAGGCCGTGACCCTCGTCGCCAACCAGCTGGACAACAGCGCCAAGGGCGCCGTGCTGGGCAACGGCGGCGCCGTGCGCCTGACCATCAACGGTGTGCTCGACAACGCCACTGGCGTCATCGACGCCGCCGACCAGGCCCTGTGGCTGCAAGGCTTCAACCAGCTGGACAACCGCAACGGCAGCCTCAGCGGCAACCGTGTGGAGGTCAGCGGCAGCCAGCTCGACAACCGCCAGGGCGGGCAGATCCTGGCCGGTGCCGATGGCCTGCTGATTACCGCCACCAGCGTTCTCAATCAGCAGGGCCTGCTGCGCGCCCAGGGCGGCGCCCTGACCCTTGCCTTGGGCGACGGCACCCTGCAGAACCAGGGCGGCAGCGTGCTGGCCGACACCCTGGATATCACTGCCGGCAGCCTCGACAACAGCGCCGACGACAGCCGCGCCGGCATGCTCTCCAGCCTGGCCGGCAAGCTCAAACTGGCAGTTGCCCAGCTCACCAACCGCGCCGGCAAGGTGTTCGCCAGTGGCGACCTCAGCCTCGATGGCCGGCGCCTGGACAACGGCGCCGATGGCGAGATCAGCGGCGCCACCGTCGCCCTCAAGCTCGCCGACCAACTCAACAACCAGGGCCTGATCGAGTCTGCCGGCGGCCTGGACATTACTGTGGGTGACCTCAACAACAGCGGCCGCCTGCGGGCCCTGGGTGGCGCGCAAAGCCGCTTCGCCCTCGGCGGCGCGCTGGTCAACAGCGGCACCCTGCAACTCTACAGCCAGGCCTTCAGCCTGCAGGCCGCCAGCCTCGACGGCAGCCAAGGCAGCATCACCGGCACCGGCAGCGCCGACTGGCAGCTGGGCAGCATTCGCAGCGTCGGCCGCGCGCAGTTCGACGGCGCACTCAGCGTGACCAGCGGCGGCGCCCTGGCCCTGCTGGCCGGCGACCGCCTGGCCACGTCCGTCCAGTTGACCCTCAACGTCGCCAGCCTGGACAACGCCGGCGAACTGGCCAGCGACCTGGACCTGGCCATGGGCCTGATCGGCGACCTGGTCAACCGCGGGCGCATTTCCAGCCAGGGCCACCTGCGGGCCAGCGCCCAAGCGTTCACGCAACTGGGCGGGCGCCTGGCCAGCGCCGGCGACACCACCCTGACGTTGAGCGGCGACCTCACCAACGACGGGCGCCTGATCGCCAGCCGCAACCTGAGCATCAGCGCCGCCAACATCACCAACAACGGCACCCTGGGCGCCAATGGCACGCTCAGCCTCAAGGCCCTGGGCGCCATCAGCAACAGCGCCGACACCCTGCTGTTCAGCGCCGGCGACATGACCCTGCGCAGCGACCGCTTCAGCAACACCTACGGCGAACTCTACAGCCAGGGCGCGCTGAGCTTCGCCGGCTACGACGGCGGCCGCGCCAGCACCTTCAGCAACCTCTCGGGCAGCGTCGAAAGCCTGGGCGCCATGGATCTCAATGCCGTCAGCATCGAGAACGCCAAGGCCCAGTTCGAACTGGCCAAGGCCGTCACCAGCGGCAGCCTGGAATGGCGATGCGGCCAGCACTGCGGCGGCCACGATTCCTTCAAGCGCGGCGCCATCATCATCACCAAGACCCTCGATGAGAGCGTACTGCTGGATTCGCCCATGGCCCGCCTGGTGGCTGGCCAGGGCATGACCCTCAACGCCAGCGACGTGCAGAACCGCTACAGCCTGATGGCCGCCAACGGCAACCTCACCATCAACGCCGACAGCCTCCTCAACCAGGGCGCCTCGTCGCGCAGCGGCAGCCAGGTCATCGTCATCAGCACCCCGGCGCGCATCGGCACCGGCTACTGGGACCAGATGGAATTCATCGACGTGCCGGCGTTCAACGCCGCCGTCGCCGCCGGCAACTTCGACCTGGCCCGCTTCAACGAACTGATCGCCCGTTCCAGCGACAGCCGCTTCCGGCAGGACAGCGACGTCACCACCTGGAACCCCGACGCCAGCCACAACTACACCAGCACCCTGCAGGCGGGCGGCAGCGTGGCGCTGAACGTCACCACGCAGATCCAGAACGGCACCTTGCTGGAGCAGACCCAGGCGCAGCTCACCGGCCACCTGGACAGCGAGGCCACCCAGCGGGTCGGTGCCGTCGAAATCCAGCTCAGCCCCGAGCACAGCAGCGCCACGCCGCTGCAAGCCAAGGACGTGCAGCGCGTGGAGCGCATTGACGCCGACGGTACCGTGCGCGTCAGCTACATTCCGGTGGACTTCACCGGCGTGCCGTTCGCCGCCGTCGACCCTACTGCCTCCAGCAGCTTCCGCCTGCCCCAGGGCCAGTACGGCCTGTTCGTGCCCAGCCAGAATCCGCACAGCCAGTACCTGATCGAGACCAACCCCAATCTTACCGACCCGAGCAAGTTCATGAGCTCGGACTACCTGCTGGGCCAGATCGGCTACAGCAGCGACGAAGCCGCCCGCCGCCTGGGCGACGGCCGCTACGAGACCCGCCTGATCAGCGACGCCGTGGTGGCCCGCACCGGCCAGCGCTTCCTGGCCGCCAGCCTCACCAGCGACTACGAGCAGTACCGCTACCTGATGGACAACGCCCTGGCCAGCAAGGCCGCGCTCAACCTCAGCGTGGGCGTGGGCCTGAGCGCCCAGCAGGTCGCGGCCCTGACCCACGACATCGTGTGGATGGAAAACCGCGTCATCGACGGCCAGAGCGTACTGGTGCCGGTGCTGTACCTGGCCCAGGCCGACAGCCGCAACGTCAACGGCGGCGCGCTGGTCCAGGGTCGTGACCTGAAGCTGATGGCAGGCAATGACCTGATCAACGTGGGCACCCTGAGTGCCAGCAACGACCTCAGTGCGAGCGCAGGCGGGAGTGTCTACAACGGCGGGGTTGCCGAGGCCAATGAGCGCTTGAGCCTGTTGGCGCAGGACAGTATTCGCAATGCGCTGGCGGGGGATATTCGTGGCCAGCAGGTGGACCTGGTCACGCTCAAGGGCGACATCGTCAATGACCGTACGGCGATTGCGGTGCGTGATGGGGCGGGGATGCGGACCGTTACGGATGAGGGGGGGCGGATAACGGCGGGGGACAATTTAACCGCCCAGTCCGGCCAAGACTTCACCAACCACGGCAGCGTCAAGGCGGGCGCCAATGTTGATATCACCGCTGCGCGTGACATCAACATCGTTGCCAAGCAAGACGTCAGCGAGAAACACGAATTCCACAACGGCGGACACAACTCCAGTGTCACCACCGACGTCAAGAACCTTGCCGCTACCGTCACTGCCGGCGGCGACGTCAACTTCCGCGCCGGCCAGGACGGCAACTTCATCGCCAGCGACGTCAAGGCCGGCAATGACATCAACGTTGCGGTGGAGCGAGATTTCAACGTGGCCTCCGCAGGCGACGTCCACAACGTGGAAAGCCGCAGCAAAGACGGCAAAAAACGCATCAAGGAAGAAAACGACACCACCACCCAGCGCGCTTCCACCTTCACCGCGGGCAACAACTTCACCAGCGAAGCCCAGCGCGACACTACCCTGGTCGCCAGCAAAATCACCGCCGGCAACGAGGCCTACCTGTACAGCGGCGAGCAGACCAACCTGCTGGCCGCCCAGGACAGCACCCACACCCTCTACGACATGAAGGAAAACGGCGGCTGGGGCGCCAAGAAAATGCAGCGTGACGAGGTCACGCAGCAGACCAACGTGGGCACCGAGATCAAGACCGGGGGCGACCTGACCATCGAGAGTGGCGGGGATCAGCGCTATCAGGTGGCGAAGCTTGAGAGCGGGAAAGACATCACGCTGGTGAGTGGTGGGGCGGTTACGTTTGAGGGGGTGAAGGATCTGCATGATGAGAGCCATACCAAGAGCAAGAGCGACTTGTCGTGGTTCAGTGCGAAGGGTAAGGGCAATACCGATGAGACCTTGCGGCAGAGTGAGTTGGTGGCGCAGGGGCAGCTCATCATCAAGGCGGCGAATGGCATACGGGTCGACATCAGGGAGGTCAATCAGCAGTCCGTAAGCCAGACCATCGATGCCATGGTCAAGGCAGACCCTCAACTGGCCTGGATGAAACAGGCAGAAGCCCGGGGAGACATTGACTGGCGCCAGGTCAAGGAAATCCACGAAAGCTTCAAGTATGAAAACCACGGACTAGGCGCGGGCGCGCAAATCGCCATGGCGATCATGTTGACGTTCGTCATGGGGCCGGCTGGTTTTGGCTTCGGCACGATGGGCACGGCTGCGGGCGTGAGTTTCGCCTCGACGGGCATCAATAGTGCCATCAGCAATGACGGCGACTTGGGTGCCGTGTTGAAGGACACCCTAAGTGCAAGCAGCCTCAAGAATGCAGCTATTGCCACGCTTACAGCTGGGGCGCTTGAGTACGCCGATACCAATTGGTTCACCAGCTCGGCCCAAGGCGGTACCGCAGCAGCGGGTGCTAGCGGCGTCCAGGGCGTCGCGCCTACCACCAGCTCTACCTTGGCAGTTACTAACTCATCCAAGGATATCCTGCGGTGGAGCTCAGCTGTTGATACCACTACGCGTGCTGTTGGGCGAGCGGCAATCAGTAGCGGGATCTCGACGGCGATCGATGGTGGAAGCTTCGGCAAGAATTTCGGATCCGCGCTAGCGGGTGAGGCCGGCAACGTGGCTATGGCCACGGGCTTCAACTTCGTTGGCGACTACGCCAAGTTCCCTAATGGCAGCATCGAGAAGATTGCGGCGCACGCAATCATGGGTGGGCTGCTGGCGGAAGCCACGGGGAGCGATTTCAAAACGGGAGCAGTTGCTGCTGGATTGAATGAAGCGCTGATCAATCAAATGGCTGCGGTCGCTGGGGATAACCGGGATCTTCAGTTGATGCTTTCGCAGTTGACTGGGTTGGTTGCGGCGGCGGCGGTGGATGGGGATCTGAACACTGGGGCTCAACTCGCGCAGAAGGCGACAACGTTCAATTATCTGTATCACGAGGAAGTGGAACAGATGTTGGCGGAGATTGATGCCCAAAGCACCGAGGAGGGTAAGCGGGCGGTTAGAGAGCGCTATGCCTCGATCGACATACAGCGAAACGAAGAGTTGTCATCCTTGTGCCAACGCTCACTTTCAGAATGCGTCAACATATCGCAGCGCTTGGTGGCGGAAGATGCGAAGCTTTTAGCGCTGACCGCGGACCTGCGGAGCAAGGATGAAGCGGGCGCAGCAGCAGTTGTTGGTCATATAGCGAACAGTAATTTAGAAGCCGGTCAAACTATTGCGTCTGCGAAAGCGGTCGCGGAGCGTGGGTCCTTAGGGCAGTTAGAGAACCTTGCTGCACAAGTGGTCCAAGGCACAACATTATCTGGCCGTGCTGGAGGTGCTACAGTAAAACGCTCTGCTTTGGTTTCAAAGGGAGCGGATGTTACCCCTGAGATTATTCAACAAGCTCTCAAAGGGGACAAAACGATGAGTGCTCAAGGCGGGGTTTCTTTACCTGCTATTCAGCGGTATGTGGATAGGTTGTTAAGTGGGGAAACTGCACCGGCTATTAAAGTGGATGGACAAGTGATTGTAGATGGTAATCATCGTTATATCGCAGCAAAGGTACTTGGGCTAGAACCAGATAAAGTGCCTGGAGCACTCTCGCCTAGCAAAGCGGATAGGACGCGTCCTATCGGTGAGATAAATATCGACCCGTTTGATTGGGGTAACAAATGATTATTATAGAGCGTGAGGGGCGGGCCAGTATCGAATTGGCCTGTGAGTCTATGAGGAATGCCGATTTTACAAGCCTTGATCTGCATAGGGCCATTCTTGAAGGGGTGGATGCGGGTTATGCAAATTTCTCTAAGGCAGACTTGCGAAATGCGGCCTTCGATCGGGCTGAGTTGGTGGGAGCTGATTTTCAAGGAGCAGCGCTTATGAACTCAAGTTTTAGGCACTCAAAGCTGAAAAATTGCAATTTTTTGGGGGCGATCGCAGTATTCGCAGACTTTTCAGAAAGTGATCTTGCACTCGCCAATTTGTCCGGGGCTGATGTCGCAGGGGCAAACTTTGAGTTTGCAAATCTTTGTGGTGCTGACTTGGGATTTTCTAGATGGGAGGGTGCAATGTTTCAAGGTGCTTTGTTTGACGATAAAACAATATGGCCTTCGGCTTTGAGTCCGCTATCGCAAGGCGCACTAAAAATAGGTTGAGGATAGTGGTGGGTTGTCTATTTTAAGAAATTATTGAGGGGTGATGATGAGTTTGGTGGTTTTCTGACTTCTATGGGTGAATTTTTATCTGCTATTTGTGTGCGGGCAAGTGTTTTAAACCAACGGTGGAGTGAGTGTGCAACATTCAAACGCAAACTTCCGCCACTCGAATTTTTGCCGAAGGGAAATGGGTCAAGAAATGAGTGCTTGCCACAAGGTATATATTATTGATTTTAAGAATTCCCCAAGAGCTAGCCCCATTAACCACCGCGGCGCTTCGAGCGGGAGAGTTGAAAGAGCTTAGGGGTTATCCGTCTTAATGTGGGGTTGTTGGTGGATCCGGGTGAAGGTGAGCGTCTAGATGACCAGTGGGAACAGTGTAGAGATGTCCTGGAGAGTATTCTGGGAGGAAAAATTGAGCAGCGTAACGAGCGTAAAATTCCGGGGGGGACGGAAGTCGAAGGTGTTGGGGTTATATATTGTCAAGATGACGGAGAACGTAACGTGAGGGCTCAGTTTAAATCGCTCCTGAGCGCTGCGGGTGTGGTCTCTGTTAAAGGTGGTGGGCTAGTTTCTGAGCCTTGCTTGATCTCCTTGCCGGTCAGGCATACGGTGAGTCAGATCCTTATTGGGCCGTTAAAGGGTATTTTGAGAGAACGTATAATCATGGCTGCTTCGTGGAGGCGGTTGGCTATATCGTTAAGAGGTAGGGGGTCAGTGCCGATGGGGCGTACTGTAACTCCTCTGATGGGAATAGTCCGTTTGATGAGAAGCATTTTGAGGGGGTGGAATTTGCTTATGGCTATCCGCTTAAGGATGAAGATACAGTTGTCGTGAGAAAAGCTGTTTGTTCTGAATACATTCGATTAGCGTGTGAGAACCATCTTAAACGCCATCTTGAAGATGCTGCGAAAGTAAAAGAGCTCTTGGGTCAGATCTCTTTCTAGTTTCGAATCACAAATAGGCTATGCCCACCGGAGGCTATCTGGTTCAAAAGAAATAGCAGGTACAGTTGCGACGGACGGACGAAAGTTTCTGCAACGGAAGGAACGTTTCCAGGCGAGGTATTTACCGGGAGGAAACCGCATCAGACGACTCCTGGAATTGAGAGTGTGACACAGTAGAGGTAAACTCCCGCGGCTGGGAAACAGCAAAAATCTGTGAACGATTACGGCCAGTATGGCCGGCAGGTTAAGAGAATGGATAACACTAATCACGGATATGGAAACCAAGAAAAGCCTGCGGAGTATCATTCCGCCCCCCCTGCACAAGGCGCTGGAGGACAAACTTTATTTCAATTAATGGCATTTCCAACTTTATAGGGAGCTACACCCAAAGGCTCTGTCCATGGTGAGTTTGAAGTTCCAGCTAACAGCTTGCTGCAAGGCGGCAAAGATGGCAGGTTTAAAATTATTGGCCCTGATGCAGGTAAGTCTCAGCAGTTTTTTCTTAATAAACAGAGCGGTGAGCATCTTCCGACGGTCAAGAATATTGAAGTTCTAGAGAGGAAGTGAGAAACCTTATGGATGGCTCTTGGTTTAATGAACGCGTAAAACCACATTTGAAGGGGTTTTCTCTAGAGTACTCATCATTTGCTGGTGGGGATTTTGGAGACCTTGAAAGGATAGAGTTGGAAGGTTTTAACAAGCTAGGAACTGTCGAATTTTGGTCTGAAGGTTGGGTGGGTATTGATATATATGACTGTGTTCTTGATGAACAGGTTATGAATGTGTTGCTTTCTCCAGAAGAGGAAGAATCTATTTCTCAGGTATTTGAGCAGTTTGTAAAGATACTGACGCAGGATAGCTGATGTTGCTGAAGACAATGCATCCGGTTTGGTTTCTGGAGAAGTGAGTGTTGTAAGTATTGGATAAGCTGCCGCTAACGACGCGAGCTTCGATGGTGCAGAAGCGAGTAATCGAGCCGAGTCAGGGATAATTGCAAAAGTAACCGACGGATGGGCACCATATTCTAAGTTTATTGGTGCAATCGGTGAGGCGCGAGGCTGGAATAAAGCTCCTGAATCAGGCTGGGTGTCTATTTCTGGGCCAGGGAAGGCATAACTACCGGGGGCCGATTACATTACATATGATCCTGCAACACGATCTGTAATTGTTTGGGATGCCAAGTATCGTGCTCCCGGTGGGAAATATCCATCTTCTCTACCTCTATCTAAATTGCAGGCATGGCAGGCAGAGATCATCAACTCTGTAAAGAACATGCCAGATGGGCAGGCTAAGGTATCGGCAGAGAGTGCGTTGAAGGCAGGCCAGGTTGAGGGGCGAATATTCAAATGGCCACAATAGGTTAGGAGGGTTGAAGATGTTTGATTGTCCGTTATTGCATAAGTTAAGTGTTGAAAGTTCCGTTGATCTATTGGAGGGTGGGATAGCCCTGGATGATGGTGTTTATAAGGTTTCGGATTCGAAATATTTTCTGGTAGACAGTTCTTTTGAAGGCGATAAAGAAAAGGTAACGCTTGTTTCAATTTTCTGGGCATGTAGTGAGTCGGCATTTCGGCGAGTTTATTTTAAAGATGTTGAAAATGATGACCTGGCTAAGAGTCCCCCTCCGGCCGAGTTTCTTCCATTTGGGACGGAAATGAACTACGGCAGCATCCGAAGTGCCTTAAAATCCCTTGATCCTGATCATTTTTTGGAATGCGCATCTTATCGCGTTATGTCTGATGGTGCATTTATTCATAAGAGTTTGGAAAGCCTTAGGGTGATTTATTACTTCCGGTCACCTGAAGTTATTGAAGGTGAGTTTCCATGCGCAATTATGTTTAGGTAACAGATGTAGGCTTAGTGGTGCAAAAGGGGCTGGAGGGATGGTTCAGGGGGGGGGCATGTTTTGTGCACTTCACTAGTAATGGTGTTGCGGGGAAGGTTATATTTGATTCGGGGTTGCCGAACGCGTCTGAGTATCTGAGCGCGATGTCTGACGTGTTTGGGCAATTTAAAGGTGAGTCGGCCTTCTCCAATGAAAACGTAAACTTGATTTGTAGCTTGGTTTTGAGCGGTCCGCTTGGAGTGTGTCGCCGGATGCGCGGAACCTCCCTCTAAAAAATGATTCAGTAAAAGAGGTAATTGCGAGTAATCCGTTTATACCTAAAAGTGACGGAGGGACGTTTCAAATGATGGATTTCTTGCCTGAAGCTACTAGAGTTCTGGAACCTGGAGGCAGGATATTTGTGAACGCAAATGCTGCTAATCCCTACGGAAAATTACCCTCCCCGGCCGAACTCAACAACCTAGGCCTAAAGGTGGTGCAGGATGGTCCATTGGATAAGAGATTTGCGTCTCACATATTTGTTCGTGCTGATGGAAGCGTAATTACCAATTTGGATAGTATGAAGACTGTCGTATTGGAGAAAGTAAAGTGAGAGTGTTTTTGGACTTTGGTGCGCTAGTTTTATTTGATTGTGTATTTGGTGTCGCTGTTGTTGAAGGGGATAGGTTTAAGATTTATGTGGTTAAGGGCTTGGCCCTTCCTTTCATGAAGGATTTTTTTTCGGAAGCGGGGTGCAACTTTGTAAGTTGTGAGCAGCAAGAAAGTACTTCGGTGGAAAGGTTCTTTCCTGTCCGATATATTTATGATCCGGTGAGGGGGAGTGAATATTTTGATTGGGCGGTTGAAGACGAGTTGCTGAGGGGGAAGAACAAGGACGGAGACTGGGTCTATTCCAGCAATAAAGCTGAAAGCAGGTTCGCGATGCATGAATACGTTGGCGGCTGCTGGCTGGTGTTTGATCGTATCAGTCATGTGCATGAGGTGCTGGATGCATATGAGGCGAATTCTGAACTGGTAATAGGTCGATTTGAGAAGGATTATGTAAGTAGTGCTACTTCAATGTTGGTAGGAGACAGGTATTTTGTTGAAGGTGTTTGTATGAATGATGGCAAGGCGGGGTGGGGGGCGTGGAATATAATGTCCGAAAATTTCTGGCTTGAGATATCATGACTGGAGATGTCGAGGTTTAAAGTGTTCCAAGGGAAAGTTATTTGTCTAATTTCTTTTTGGTGGGCTTTCGCGTAGTAGCTTGGATGCGTGATTTGGCGCAGTGAAGTAAACCGGTCTTTATCGTTAAGCTGATGGCTGCCCAGTTTTTGCCCCTATGGCCAGCCATGATGGATCCCTGCGAGGCGGGAAGCTTGGGCGAAGGATATTAAGGCGCGAGCGGCCTTCGAAACCTTGATGCCCACGGTAGTCAAAACGTTGAAGGGCAGCGTTAGAGTATCGTTCATCACGCTGATTAAGCTCTTAGAGCTGGAAATGTTTTATCGGGGTTTTGGGTGGTATCAGGTAGTAAGTGGTGGGGACTGTGCGGCATCCAAGATGCTTCTGTGATGACGAATGTCGCTTGTTTTGCATTTGAGTTTGGGTTTTTGGCTGGCTGAGTCTGATCGAAAGCTGGATTAGATAGTATGCTTGTTGAATGGGCTGGCAGATTAGGCAGGTAATCACTATGACTACTAAAATGCTTAAAAATACAAGTATAGATTTGTCCTTTCCTAATGTGGTGCATACTTTGTTTTTAGGTGATGATAAAGGCCGCATTGGAGGAGGAGTCTGGAAAGTAAAAGGCAGTGACCTTCGCCGCTCGGCAAGGTCTTTATTGCGAGAGTTGCGACTCGTATTTTCGTCGGAGCATTTGAATTTAACGGTGTGGCTATTGGTTGGGCAATCTGCTTGGCAGCAAGATACCCGAATAACCCGTTATAAAAGACTCTGGTCGGGGCTCAATGGATATGATCCAGATCGACATTGTGAAGCTAGTGTTTTTGAGTTTTGTCTTGAACGACCGAGCGCGATACGCTTTTATGGCATGCTTAAGGTTGATGAGTTTCAGTCTAACTATGCTTCAGAGTTTTTGGTTGGAGAAAACTGTGTTTATTGTGTCGCGATACCGGATGGGGTTGATTTGTCAGCGCTGGTTGCGAATGGTTGGAGTGGGGACTTGGTAAGTGATCGGAATTTTATAAAATTGCTTGTGGGTCGTGGTGCAGTTGTGGTGAAGTTTTTTGGTGGGTTTGATGATGTTGAAGCGGGGTGCATTATATTTTTTAATCCTGGTTTGGTATCGATGTTCGAGTAGGCTCCGCCCGGAGAATCAATGGCAGAGTTTGCGTCTGTATGCGGGTTGTTGCAGACTTGATTACATGCTTTCTCTTCAGAAAGTGCGTTCGTGCTTTGCAAGCTTGATGAGGCCGGTGTGTAGTTGGAGCGATCGCAGGGCCTTTGGGAATTCTCGTGCTCCAGGCAGTTAGCAGGTCAATGTGGCGACCCTGATCAGGAGAGTTACCGATGGACCGAGTTATTCAAGAGCCTACGATGCTCACCTCATTCAGCGAGGCCAGCTATGTCACGACCAACCGCGCGTTCGGCGTGACCGACTCCGATGCCAAGCCAATGTTCCAGGTTTCCGGTGGGATAAGCGCCGAGGACGCCCTGACCCGCGCTTCCCATCTGTTGAAGTGCGCCCAAGAAGCCGCCTACGAATTCACCGACAGCGGTCACCCCAACACCGCGCTGGTGTGGCGGTGCTTGAGTTGGTAGTCAGCGCCCAGGCGCTGGTGGACGCCGTGGTGGAGGGGATGAACGGCTGATAAAGCCGTTGCCGAAGGTTGGACTTTACCCCTGGGATCCAGGGTGAGGCGGCTGGCCAGCGCAGCCTTCGGCAGCGGCTACAGGGGATGGGATCAGCGGTTTATCGCGTCAGGTCGGCGGGCGAGTGGTGGGTGGGCCAGTCCGCCAGGGCAGCGTTCAGCCTGGTTTGCCAGCCTGGGCCCGAGTCGCGAAAGGCATCCAGCACGGAGGCATCCAACCGAAGGTTTACGTGTTCTTTGCACACCTCGGCTTTCGGCCGACCGCGCTTGGGTTTCAGCATTTCACGTGCTTGCAGTGCCCCAAATAGCTCAGGAAGCACTTCACTGGCGGGCCTGGCCTGCGCGAAGTCGGCGTCGGACCATTCAGGGCTGACTGCATCCGGTTGGTCAGATTTGGTGGACTTGTGCATAGCCTCGAACCTCTCGTTTGTTTGCCTTGCGGAGGCTGATGACGTGCACCGTGTTATCGCGCGGTGTGAAGATCAGCACGTGCAAACGTGTGTGGATAAACCCAATTGCCTGGTAACGCGGTTCGGCGTAGTCGAACCTGAGATCCTGCCGCACCTGGGCAGTTGACCAGTCGAACTCCTGGGCGCTATCAAACGATATTTCACGCTCTGCCAGGTTAGGGGCGCTCTTTCCTGGATCGTACGGAAATCGCACAGTTAATGTAGCCACGATAATTATTTCGGCAAGCGATGATCGTGGTCGCGAGGTGTGGGCGCAAGAGGCTAAAACGTTTAGAAACAGAAGGTGAGAGGGAGGGAGGTAGACCTGCCGCAAAGATGGGGGAGCGCGTTAATTGTTCCGGACGCAGGTGCACGCTTGGCATGGGCTGCGGGGCTGCTGGCCAGCGCAGCCTGGCGGCAGCGGCTACAGAGCTTGCTTGGGGTGGGGGATGCGCGCAGAAACTGGCGGCGCATTTTCATAACCCGTCAGCCTTGGCTTGGTTCCGCCTTTTCCGTGTCCAGCCTCAGAAATTGCGCAGGCACGCGTTCCACCAACCACACCCCATTCTCCGCTCGAAAGAACGTGAAGCCCTGCTGCTGCATCGCCTGTGTCTCGATGCGCAGCACCACAGGCTTGCCATAGCGCTGCCCCACGGCCGCTGCCGTAGTGATGTCTGCAGCCAGGTGCACGTGGTGGCGCGCGCCGGCGATCAGGCCTTGTTCGCGGATGGAATCCAGAAAGCGGGTGGCAGTGCCATGGTAGAGCACGGTCGGTGGCTCTTGTGCTTCTAGCTGCAGGTTGACGCTGGTGGTGGAGTGGCCTTGCACGGCGCGTATGCGCTGGCCGTCGCTGGACAGGGCGAAGCGTTTTTTGTCGCTGGTGTCGACTACGGCTTGGATCTGGTCTCGGTTCAGGGTGCGGCCCTGGGTGGCTGCGCCGCGGATGAGTTGGTCGAGGTCGGCCCAGCCTTCGCTGTCCAGGGTAAGGCCGATGGCTTGGGGCTCGTGGCGTAGGACGTAGCTGAGGAATTTGCTGAGGTCGTTGAGGGCGGTGCTGTTCATGGTACTTCCTGCCTTGGGGGCTGGGTGATGGGATATCCATTGGGAAGGTTTCCCTACGGTTTGTAGGAGACTTCTGGTTTTGTTCGGATGGCTGGAATGAGCGTTTCGAAGAATCTATTGGAGGTGTTCGCAGGCTCGGTTAACGCGTCAGCGCACTAGATCCACGGGAAATGGTCCGTAATCCAGTCATTCAGCTGAATATATTTACTAGAGATGAGCAATGACAAAATGGGATGGGTACCTGGATGCGTTGCAGGTTGCGAGGGGGCTGTACGAATTCGCTATGTCGGAGCGGAGCTATAGCAGTCTGGCAGCATTCCATTTTGCCAGCGATGAAATGGATTGCTTTGGCGGCCCTGGCTCAACTTTGATGTCTTTGTTTTTCTGGGTTTCTATTTTCAAGGTTGGATTTGATCGCGGGTTGAGCGTGGTAGGAGGTGATGAGTATTTTTTGGAAATATGCTCCGATGTGAAGGCCTCGCTCAGCGAATTTGTACTACAAGGCACTGATAAAAACAGATTTGATTCCATTGAATTGAGTGTTTTCGCTTCAGATAGTGCGTTCGTCCTTTGCAAGCTTGATGAGACTGGTGTGTAGCGGCACGGGTGCAGTGGCTTCGGGCATTCTCGCGCTCAGGCAGCCGGCAGGTAGGTGTGCATCGCGCAGAGAGCGCTGATGTAACCGGTGCCGAAGATTGAGTCTATGGTGAGGCAACTGGCCAGCGCAGCCTGGCGGCAGCGGCTACAGTCCTGGGGGCAGCTTCCCCCTCAAACCTCCACCAACGCCCCCAACTCCCGCTCCAGCTCCTCCATATCCCCGAGATTCAACTCGATGATCCGGCGCAAATGGCCAATATCTTCCAGGCCAATGTGCAGGCACGCAAACCCCAGGTGCCCATGCTCTTCATGGCGCAATTCCGCGTCCATGCGCACTTCGATCAGGTCGGTGAGGTGGATGTTGATCTGGAAGTGCTTGCGCGGGTCGACGTCCCAGTGGTCAGGCCGCTGGATCAGGGCGCCGCGCAGGGACAGGTCGATGAGTTTCACCGACCAGTTGCGGTCGCCCTGGCTGATCTGGGTCTTGGCGTCGAAGGCGACGCGCTTGAAGCGGCGGCGCTCGTCGTGGGTATCGGTCATGGCTGCGGCCCTCTGCGATTCCCCTGACTATAGCTTAGTGTCTCAAAGCCATCTTCGAACCCGTCGACAATACTGACGATAGGTGTCGCCGAACTGTTGCTCCAGCTGCGCCTCGTCCGGCCGGATGACGGCGCGGTTCATGATGGCGATCAGGGCGGGCAGCAGCAGCCATGGCCACAGGCTGCTCAGCAGCACGCCGATGCCGGCGTAGGACAGGGTGTCGCCCAGGTTCACCGGGTTGCGTGACACGGCGAAGGGGCCGTTTTGCAGCAATTGGTCCGGCTGTTCGAAGTTGCTGGGGCTGGTGGCCTGGCGCTTGAAGCGCAGCATGGCCCAGAACGACAGGCCCTGGCCCAGCACTATCAGGGCCACGCCAGTGGCGCGGGTCCAACTGGTGTCGGGCACGGGCAGGGGCAGGGCGTAGCTCAACGCGATGGCCACGGCGATGAAGGTCAGGTACAGCAGCGGCGGTGGAAACGGAGCCTTGGGCATGGGGGCATTCCTGTGCGGGGCTTACTTATTGCGACCGGCGTTTGGCCGCGGTGTTCACTGGTCTGCTGGTGCTTGCCAAGTGCCACGCAAGGGCGGATAAAAATGATGGTCGTCCTGTAAAAGAAGGCTCTAGACCAACGTAAGGGGTGGTCTTTCCGTGCAGTCTCGCTAGACTCGCAGGGCTGACTTTCGTATCCACTTGGTTGGAATAAAAAAAATGAACAACAACAATAGTCCGCTCCGCCATCTGCCATGGCTGATCGTGGCAGTACTGGGAGCGTGCGCCCTCGGCGTCGTGGCGTTGCGCCGCGGCGAAGCGGTCAACGCACTGTGGATTGTGGTGGCGGCGGTGGCTATCTACCTGGTTGCCTACCGTTACTACAGCCTCTTCATCGCCAACACCGTGATGCAGCTCGACCCGCGTCGGGCCACGCCGGCGGTGCTCAACAACGACGGTCTGGACTATGTGCCGACCAACAAGCACATCCTCTTTGGTCACCACTTTGCCGCCATTGCTGGCGCAGGGCCGCTGGTGGGCCCGGTGCTGGCCGCGCAGATGGGCTACCTGCCCGGCACGCTGTGGCTGATCGCCGGCGTGGTGCTGGCCGGCGCGGTGCAGGACTTCCTGGTGCTGTTCATGTCCACGCGGCGCAACGGGCGCTCGCTGGGGGACATGGTGCGCGAGGAGATGGGCCGCATTCCCGGCACCATCGCCCTGTTCGGCTGCTTCCTGATCATGATCATCATCCTCGCGGTGCTGGCGCTGATCGTGGTCAAGGCCCTGGCCGACAGCCCATGGGGCATGTTCACGGTGATGGCGACCATCCCGATCGCGATGTTCATGGGCGTGTACATGCGCTACATCCGCCCGGGCCGCATCGGCGAGATCTCGATCATCGGCGTGTTGCTGCTGCTGGGCTCGATCTGGCTGGGGGGCCAGATTGCCGCTGATCCGGCGTGGAACAAGATCTTCAGCTTCACCGGCATCCAGATCACCTGGATGCTGATCGGCTACGGCGCGGTGTCGGCGGTGCTGCCGGTATGGCTGGTGCTGGCGCCGCGTGACTACCTGTCGACCTTCCTGAAGATCGGCACCATCATTGCCCTGGCGATCGGCATCCTGATCACCACCCCGGTGCTGAAAATGCCGGCGCTGACCCAGTTCATCGACGGCACCGGCCCGGTGTGGAAGGGCGGCCTGTTCCCGTTCCTGTTCATTACCATTGCCTGTGGCGCGGTGTCGGGCTTCCACGCGCTGATTGCCTCGGGCACCACGCCCAAGCTGCTGGATAACGAAACCAACGCCCGCTACATCGGTTACGGCGGCATGCTGATGGAATCCTTCGTGGCGATCATGGCCATGGTGGCTGCCTCGGTGATCGAGCCAGGCGTGTACTTCGCCATGAACAGCCCGCCCGCCGTGGTCGGTACTGACGTGGTGGCGGTGGCGACCGCCGTCAGCAACTGGGGCTTTGCCATTACCCCGGACGCCCTGACGGCCGTGGCCCACGACATTGGCGAGAACACCATCCTGGCCCGTGCCGGTGGCGCGCCGACCCTGGCCGTGGGTATCGCGCAGATCCTGCACCACGTGCTGCCGGGTGAGAACACCATGGCGTTCTGGTACCACTTCGCGATCCTGTTCGAGGCGCTGTTCATCCTCACCGCAGTAGACGCCGGCACCCGTGCCGGGCGCTTCATGCTGCAGGACCTGCTGGGCTCGTTCGTGCCGGCGCTGAAGCGCACCGAGTCGTGGACCGCCAACATCATCGGCACCGCCGGTTGCGTGGCGCTGTGGGGTTACCTGCTGTATCAAGGCGTGGTCGACCCGCTGGGCGGCATCAACACCCTGTGGCCGCTGTTCGGTATCTCCAACCAGATGCTGGCCGGTATCGCGCTGATGCTGGGCGTGGTGGTGCTGATCAAGATGAAGCGCCAGCGCTACATCTGGGTGCCGTTGATTCCCGCTGTGTGGCTGCTGATCTGCACCACTACCGCGGGCTTCATCAAGCTGTTCGACGCCAACCCGGCCATCGGTTTCCTGGCCCTGGCGAAGAAATACAGCGCGGCGCTGGACGCCGGGCAGATCGTTGCCCCGGCCAAGGACATCAACCAGATGCAGCACGTGATCTTCAACGCGTACACCAACGCGGCGCTGACCGGGCTGTTCCTGTTCGTGGTGTTCGCGATCCTGTTCTATGCCATCAAGGTCGGTATCGCGGCCTGGGGCAAGACCGAGCGCACCGACAAGGAATCGCCTTTCCAGGCGGTCCCGGACGCGTGATGAACGAGGTAGGCAGACATGTTCAATGACCTGAGCCGGCTGGGCAAATACCTGGGGCAGGCCGCGCGCCTGATGGTCGGCATGCCCGACTACGACAACTACGTAGCGCACATGCAGGCCAAGCACCCGGACAAGCCGGTGATGGACTACGAGGCGTTCTTCCGCGAACGCCAGGAGGCCCGCTACGGCGGCAAGGGCGGGCCGAAGTGTTGTTGATTTGACCCATGCCCCCACTTGCCGGGGGCATGTTTTTTTGTGACACCCCCGTAGCAGCTGCCGCAGGCTGCGTCTGCTATGTGCGGCGCCTGTGACGCAGCCTGGCGGCAGCTGCTACGGGGGTTACCTTGGAGTATGCATTTGTCTTCCCCCATTCCCGTCACCATCCTCAGCGGCTTCCTGGGCGCCGGCAAGACCACCTTGCTGCGCCACCTGCTCAAGGCCGAGCACGGTCTGAAAATAGCCGTCATCGAGAACGAATTCAGCGACGCCGGCATCGACACCCAGCTGCTGGGCGACGCCCCGGTGCAGGTCATGACCCTGGCCAACGGCTGCGTCTGCTGCACCATCCACACCGACCTGACCAAGGCGCTGTTCCTGCTGCTGGAACGCCTGGACAGCGGCGAGCTGGCCTTCGACCGCCTGGTGATCGAGTGCACCGGCCTGGCCGACCCCGCGCCTGTGGCGCAGACCTTTTTCATCGACGAGGAACTGCGCGAGCGCTACATCCTCGACGGCATCATCACCCTGGTGGACGCCGCCAACGCCGACGTGCATCTGGCGCAGACCATCGCCCAGGCCCAAGTGGGCTTTGCCGACCGCCTGCTGGTGAGCAAGACCGACCTGGTCAGTGCCCAGGCCTTCGAGGCCCTTGGCCAGCGCCTGACCCGCATCAACCGCCGCGCCCCGATGCGCGTGGTGCAGCACGGCGAGATCGACCTGGCCGAGCTGCTGGACGTGCGCGGCTTCAACCTCAACGCCAGCCTCAATCTGCGCCCGGTGGTGGCCGCCGGCAGCCTGGACCGCATCAGCAGTCTGGTGCTGCGCACCGACCAACCGCTGGACATCGACCGCCTCAGCGACTTCATGAACCAGCTGCTGGAAGACCACGGCCGCCAGCTGCTGCGCTACAAGGGCGTGCTGAACATCGCCGGCGAAGACCGCCGCCTGGTGTTCCAGGGCGTGCTCAAGCTGTACGGCTTCGACTGGGACACCGAGTGGGCCCCGGGGGAGGCACGCGAGAGCGTGATGGTGTTCATCGCCGACGACCTGCCCGAGGAAAAGATCCGCGCCGGCTTTGCCGCGTTGCAGGCTTAACCGATCGGTCATGTTTCGCTGTTAGCGTGGCGCCCCTGCCCACCCCCTGACAGCGGAGCACCGATGCGTTCACGCCATACCCCACGGCCATGGTTGGCCCTTGCCCTGTTGCTGGCACTGCCGGCGGCACGCGCCGATTCCAGCATTCCCGGCTTCGAGCTGGTGCACACGGTGCCGCTGGCCACCACCCTGCAAACCCCCGACCTGCGCGCGCCGGGGCCGGTGTGGATGCAGCTGTTCGACAACGCCCGCCACAGCATCGACATCGAACAGTTCTACGCCGTGGACCACTCAGGTTCGGTGATGGAGCAGGTGATCAAGCACCTGCAGGCCGCTGGCGAACGCGGGGTGAAGATCCGCTTCCTGCTGGAAGACAAGGGCCAGAAGCTCTCCGACCCGGCCACCCTGGCGCGGCTGCGGGCCATCCCCAACCTGAGCTTCGCCGTGCTGCCCTACGCGCAGCTGACCGGCAACGGCATCATCCACGCCAAGTTCATGGTGGTGGACGGCACGCGGGCTTTCGTCGGCAGCCAGAATTTCGACTGGCGTTCGATGGAGCATATCCACGAGACCGGCGTGTTGATCAGCGAGGCGCAGATGGCCGCCCAGGTGCAGGCCATCTTCAACCAGGACTGGGCCGCCGAGCAGGCCCTCAGCCAGCACCAGCCGGTGCCGCAGCCGGCCCAGGGCGCACCTGCGCCACGCACCGGCAATTACCTGGTGGCCAGCCCGGCGCGCTTCAACCCGCCGGGTGTGGGCGACTCGGAACAGGAGCTGCCACAACTGCTGGCCGAGGCCAAACATGAGGTGCGCGTGCAGCTGCTGGACTATGCGCCGCTGTCCTACGGCCCCGACCACACCCGCCCTTATTACCCGGTTATCGACAACGCCCTGCGCGCTGCGGCAGCCCGCGGCGTGCTGGTGAAGCTGATGGTGTCCGACTGGAACACCGCGGAGCCCGAGCTGGACTATCTGAAAAGCCTGGCGGTGCTGCCTAACGTGCAGGTGCGCATCGTCACCATTCCCGAGGCGCCCACGGGCTTCATCCCTTACGCGCGGGTCACCCATAGCAAGACCATGGAAATCGACGGCCAGGTCGCCTGGGTGGGCACCAGCAACTGGCTGGGCGGCTACATGGACAAGTCGCGCAACTTGGAGGTGGTGATGCGCAACCCGGCCATGGCCACGCGCGTAGGCCAGCTGCATGCCCAACTGTGGGACAGCCCCTACGCGCACCCGCTACAACTGGACAAAACATACCCAACCCCCCACCCCGGCACCCCGTAGCAGCTGCCGCAGGCTGCGTCCGGCCCCCTGGACGCGGCCTTTGGCCGCTGCTACGGGTTGTGCGGGCATAAAAAAACCGGCTCGATGAGCCGGTTTTTTTTGCGTCAGGGTGCTGCTATCAGTTGCCGTAGACCGGCAGCTTGGCGCAGATGGCCTTGACCTTCTCGCGAACGGCGTCAATCACCGCTTCGTTGTTCAGGTCCGCCAGGATGTCGCAGATCCAGCCGGCCAGTTCCTTGCACTCTGCTTCCTTGAAGCCGCGAGTGGTCACGGCCGGGGTGCCGAAGCGCAGGCCCGAGGTGACGAACGGGGAGCGTGGGTCGTTTGGCACCGAGTTCTTGTTCACGGTGATGAACGCCTTGCCCAGGGCAGCGTCGGCGTCTTTGCCGGAGATTTCCTGCTTGATCAGGGACAGCAGGAACAGGTGGTTCTGAGTACCGCCCGACACCACGTCGAAGCCGCGCTCGATGAACACGCCGGCCATGGCCTGGGCGTTCTTCACCACTTGTTGCTGGTAGGCCTTGAACTCAGGCTGCAGCGCTTCCTTGAAGCACACGGCCTTGGCGGCGATGACGTGCTCCAGTGGGCCGCCCTGGGCGCCTGGGAACACGGCGGAGTTCAGCTTCTTCTCGATGTCGGCGTTGGCGCGCGCCAGGATCAGGCCGCCACGTGGACCGCGCAGGGTCTTGTGGGTAGTGGTGGTGACCACGTCGGCGAACGGCACAGGGTTGGGGTAGACGCCAGCGGCGACCAGGCCGGCCACGTGGGCCATGTCGACGAACAGGTAGGCACCTACCTTGTCGGCGATTTCGCGGAAGCGGGCGAAGTCCAGCACTTGCGAGTAGGCGGAGAAACCGGCCACGACCATCTTCGGCTTGTGCTCGACGGCCAGGCGCTCGACTTCGTCGTAGTCGATCAGGCCGTTGGCGTCGATGCCGTACTGGACAGCGTTGTACAGCTTGCCCGACGAGGAAACGCTGGCACCGTGGGTCAGGTGACCGCCGTGGGCCAGGCTCATGCCCAGGATGGTGTCGCCGGCCTGCAGCAGGGCCAGGTAGACGGCGGCGTTGGCCTGGGAGCCGGCGTGCGGCTGGACGTTGGCGTAGTCGGCGCCGAACAGCTGCTTGGCACGGTCGATGGCCAGTTGCTCAACCACGTCGACGTACTCGCAGCCGCCGTAGTAGCGCTTGCCTGGGTAGCCTTCGGCGTACTTGTTGGTCAGCACCGAGCCTTGGGCTTCCATGACGGCTGGGCTGGTGTAGTTCTCCGAGGCGATCAGCTCGATGTGCTCTTCCTGGCGCTGAGCTTCTTGCTCCATGGCGGCAAAGAGATCGGCGTCGAACTTGGCAAGGGTCAAATCACGGCTGAACATGGCGGTCCTCAAGGATCGTGCTGGAAAAAGGTGATCAGGCGCGCATTCTACCCCATCGCGTTTTATCTGGCATATGAAAGGCAGTCATTGCCTTGACGAGTGGTGTTCATGACGCTTCTGTGGGAGCTGGCTTGCCAGCGAGTTCTTTGGGGGCTCCACAAGCTCGCTGGCAAGCCAGCTCCCACACTGTTCAGTCGAACATGAACAGCGCGTCGTTGCTGAACTGCGCCTCGAAGCGGCTGGCCTGCATGGGCCGGCCGAACAGGTAGCCCTGCACCTCGTCGCAGCCATGCTCGCGCAGGAAGTCCAGCTGCTCGTGGGTTTCCACGCCCTCGGCGATCACCGCCAGGTTCAGGCTGTGGGCCATGGCGATGATGGCGCGGGCGATCTGCGCGTCCTGCTCGCCCTCGGGCAGGCCGTCGACGAAGGTGCGGTCGATTTTCAGCACGTCGATGGGGAACTGCTTGAGGTAGTTGAGCGACGAGTAGCCGGTGCCGAAGTCGTCCACCGCGATGCTCAGGCCCAGGAACTTCAGGCTGTCGAGGATCTGCATCGCTTCGTTGACTTCGCGCATCAGGATACTTTCGGTCAGTTCCAGCTCCAGGCAGGCCGGCGGCAGGCCGGTTTCCTTGAGGATGTTGGCGATGCGCGTGCCCAGCTGGCCGTCGGAGAACTGCCGTGCCGAGATGTTCACCGACACCTTGGGCACGCGCACCTTGGCCTGGTGCCAGGCGCGCAGCTGGCGGCAGGCCTCGGTCAGCACCCAGTCGCCGACGTCCACCACCAGGCCCAGCTCCTCGAGCACCGGGATGAAGTCGCCCGGCGGCACCAGGCCGCGGCGGGGGTGGCGCCAGCGCAGCAGCGCCTCGGCGCCGGTCAGGCGCTTGCCGTCGCCGCTGAACTGCGGCTGGTAGTACAGCACGAACTCTTTCTGCTCCAGGGCGTGGCGCAGGTCGCTTTCCAGCTCCAGGCGCTCCAGGGCGCTGGCGTTCATGTCGGCCTGGTAGAACTGGAAGTTGTTCTTGCCGCGTTCCTTGGCGTGGTACATGGCGGTGTCGGCGTTCTTCATCAGCTGGCTCAGCTCGCTGCCGTCCTGCGGGCTGAGGGCGATGCCGATACTGGCGGTGACGAAGAATTCGCGGTTCTCCAGCACGAACGGCGTCACCAGGCTGGTGAGAATCTGCTCAGCCACGTGGATGGCGCGGTTCAGCGCCGCCTCGCGGGTGGCCCGCGGTTGCAGCAGCAGGGTGAACTCGTCGCCGCCCATGCGCGCCACGGTGTCTTCGTCGTCCACGCAGGCCAGCAGGCGCGTGGCCATTTCCTTGAGCATGCGGTCGCCGGCGGCGTGGCCCAGGGAGTCGTTGATCGGCTTGAAACGGTCGAGGTCGAGGAACATCAGCACCACCCACGACTTCTGCCGCTCGGCCTGCTGCAGCGCGGTGTGCAGGCGGTCCTGGAACAGCGTGCGGTTGGGCAGGTGGGTGAGGGCGTCGTAATAGGCCAGGCGGTGAATGCGCTGTTCGCTGGCCTTGCGCTCGCTGATGTCGCTGAAGAAACACACGTAGCTGGCCAGGTCGCCTTCGTCGTCGAACACTGCGGTGATGCCCACCCAGGCCGGGTAATGTTCGCCACTGCGGCGCTTGAGCCACACCTCGCCTTCCCAAGTGCCGCGGGTGTGCAGCTGCTTGATCACGTAGCTCAGGTGCGCCTGTTGCTCCTGGTCGACGGTGAGCATGGTCGGCAGTTGGTCCAGCACCTGCGCCACTTCGTAGCCGCTGACGCGGCTGAACGCCTCGTTGGCCTGCACGATGTAGCCAGCCGGGTCGGTGATCAGGATGGCGGAGGTGGAGTGCTCGAAAACCGTGGCGGCCATGCGCAGGTCTTTCTCGGCGCGGCGCTGCTGGCTGATATCGCGGGCCACGCCGAGGATGCCCTCGAAGGTGCCGTGGTCGTCCCACACCAGCACCAGGCGCAGCTCGATGGGGATCTTGCGGCCATCGCCGCGCAGGCAGTCGAGCACGAACAATTGGGTGGTCAGCTGGTTGCGCAGGGCCGCCAGTTCCTCGGGCTGGTCCAGCACCTTGCTGACCCGTTCGATCAGCTGGTAGATGCCGGTCAGCTGCTGCGGGTTGGCGATGGTGGATTGCCAGCCGTTGTCGAACACCCACTTCACGTCGTAGCCCAGCACTGCCTGCACCGAGGGGCTGACGTAGTTGAGGGCCAGCTGGCTGTCGGTGGAGAAGATCACGTCGCTGATGCTTTCGGCCAGCATGCGGTAGCGCTGCTCGCTGTCGCGCAGGGACTCGCTGGCCTCGATCTGTTCGGTGACGTCCTTGGCCACGCCGATGATGCGCGTGGCGCGGCCTTCGCTGTCGCGGGCCAGGGCTTGTTCGCGGATGTCGAAGCGCAGCCAGCGGCCGTCCTTGTGCTTGAACCGCAGTTGGCACTGCAGCAGCTGCAGGTCGGCGTCCTGGCGCCGGGCCAGGCGCATGCGCTGGTAGTCGCCGGCGTCCTCGGGGTGCAGCAGGATCTCCCAGAAGTATTCGCCCATCTGCACGAGCTCGGCCTTGCTGAAGCCCAGGGTCTGGCCCAAATGGTGGTTGCTGTAGATCATGCGCTGGCTCAACACGTCCTGCACGTACAGGTGGTCGGGCACGGTGCGCACCACGTCCGACCAGAAACCTTCGCGTTCCACCAGTGACAGCTCGACGCTCTTGCGGCTGGTGACGTCGTTGATGCTGAGGATCACCGAGCCGTGGTCGCCGCTGGCGTGGGGCAGGCGCAGGGTCAGCCACAGGTACTGGTGCTGGCCCAGGCGGTCGTTGATGCGAATTTCGGTTTCCAGCTCACGCTGCTCGCCCAACAGGGTGTCCAGCAGTTGGCGGCCGACGCTGGCGTTGTCCAGCCGGTCGCTGCCGAACAGGCGCTGCCAGGCGCCCTGGCTGTCTTCGACGTTGAGCAGGCCCAGGGCCATCTGGTTGACTTCGGTGATGCGCAGCTGCTGCATCAGCGCCTCGCGGCGTGCCGGCTGGGCCGCCAGCCAGGTGTCCAGCTCGGCAGGGGTGGCGATGCCGTTGGCGGCGAGGAAGTCTTGCAGGGCGCACAGGTCGAGCACGCACAGCGCCACGCCGGTGCCCTCGAAGATGTCCTGGTAGCGGCGGCGGTCTTCATGCAGCTGGCGCTGGCGGCGGCGCAGGTTGAACAGCGCCAGCAGCGGCAGCAGCGAGCAGGCGCCCAGCAGCAGGAACTTGCCGATCAGGGCGGGCAGCAGTTGCAACTCGGCGTCGTGTTCGTCGAACAGCGTGCGCAGTTGCCAGTCGGTGTTGGCCAGCGGCACGCTGGTGACGCTCTGGGCCTGCTCGCGGGCGCTCAGGGCCAGGCCGGTCTCGCTGCTGGCCGGGTCGCGTTGCAGCACCAGCGCCGGCTCGCGGCTTTCCAGCAGCCAGCGCGGCGGGGCGGTAGGGTCGACCCGGTGAGTGAGGATGGAATAGATGGAGGTGTCCAGGCGCAGCAGCCAGTAGCCTTCGCCGGGGCGCTCGCTGGCGCTGAGCAGCAGGTATACCTGATGGGCGTCGGGGCTCTGGCTGAAGTGGAAGCTCTCGCCCAGGCTGCGCTTCACCAGGCTGGGCAGGTCGTAGCCGGCGGCGGCATGGCCGTTGTCGGCGAGCACGTTGCCCTGGCTGTCGAGCCGGGCCACGCTCTGCAGGGCCGGCAGGTGCGCCTGCAGCAGCGCCTGCACGCCCTGGGGCGTCTGCGCGTCGCCGCTGGTGGCGCGGTACAGCGCCTGTTGGCCCTTGAGGGCCATGTTCAGCCCCAGGTGCTCGCCCAGCACCGTGGTGTAGTCCAGGGTGCGCTGCCGTTGGTCGGCAACGCTATGCTTGAATTGGTCCAGCAGTTGCCACACCAGCAGGGTCAGCAGCAAGGCCAGCAGGGCCAGGGCGCTTTTTAAGGTGCCGCGCGTCGGCTCGCCGGTCGCGTTGATCGGGGAGCGCAGGGATGACGGCTGGTTGAGGTTGGTCAAACTGTGATCCTGCGGTCTGGCTGGCTGTGGCAAGTGGCTGGCAACAGGGCTTGCAGCCCGCTGCAAAGGGCCCCCTGGCCATAAACTGCGCGCACTATAAGCCGGACGCCCGAAGGGCGGCTAGCATGCCTTGTTTTATGGCCATGTGCCACCAGTGCTTGCAGGTCGTTTGCCCTGTCTCGCGCATTCCGGTAGCTTTGACCATCTCGCGGATTCTTCATCTGTCTACTGTCACCAGGTTTCTCATGGCTCAATACGTCTACACCATGCATCGGCTGAGCAAAGTTGTGCCGCCGAAGCGGGAAATTCTCAAAAACATTTCCTTGTCGTTCTTCCCTGGCGCCAAGATCGGCGTGCTGGGCCTCAACGGCTCGGGTAAATCCACCCTGCTGAAAATCATGGCCGGCGTCGACAAGGAATTCGACGGTGAAGCCCGCCCGATGCCCGAGCTCAACGTGGGTTATCTGCCGCAGGAGCCACAACTTGACCCGGCCAAGACCGTGCGTGAAGTGGTGGAAGAAGCGGTCAGCGTCATCAAGGACGCCCAGGCGCGCCTCGATGAAGTGTATGCCGCCTACGCCGATCCGGATGCCGATTTCGACAAACTGGCTGCCGAACAGGCCAAGCTCGAGGCCATCCTCCAGGCCAGCGACGGCCACAACCTGGAGCGCCAGCTGGAAGTGGCGGCCGACGCCCTGCGCCTGCCGGCCTGGGACGCCAAGGTAGAACACCTGTCGGGTGGTGAAAAGCGCCGCGTGGCCCTGTGCCGCCTGCTGCTGTCGGCCCCCGACATGCTGCTGCTCGACGAACCGACCAACCACCTGGACGCCGACTCGGTAGCCTGGCTGGAGCACTTCCTGCACGACTTCCCGGGCACCGTGGTAGCGATCACGCACGACCGTTACTTCCTGGACAACGTGGCAGGCTGGATCCTGGAACTGGACCGCGGCGCCGGCATTCCTTACGAGGGCAACTACTCGGGTTGGCTGGAAGCCAAGTCCGACCGTCTGGCCCAGGAATCCAAGCAGCAGTCGGCCCATGAAAAGGCCATGAAGGAAGAGCTGGAGTGGGTGCGCAAGGGCGCCAAGGCCCGCCAGTCGAAATCCAAGGCTCGCCTGCAGCGCTTCGAGGAAATGCAGTCGCAGGAATTCCAGAAGCGTTCGGAAACCAACGAGATCTACATCCCGGCCGGTCCGCGCCTGGGTGACAAGGTCATCGAGTTCAAGAACGTCACCAAGGGCTATGGCGACCGTGTGCTGATCGACAACCTGTCGTTCGCCATGCCCAAGGGCGCCATCGTCGGCGTGATCGGCGGTAACGGTGCCGGTAAGTCGACCCTGTTCCGCATGCTGATGGGCAAGGAACAGCCGGACTCGGGCAGCATCGAGATCGGTGAAACCGTGCAGCTGGCCTGCGTGGACCAGAGCCGTGACGACCTGGACGGCAGCAAGACCGTGTTCCAGCAGATCTCCGACGGCTCGGACAACATCCGCATCGGCAACTACGAGATCCCGTCGCGCACCTACGTCGGCCGTTTCAACTTCAAGGGCGGCGACCAGCAGAAGTTCGTCAAGGACCTGTCCGGTGGTGAGCGTGGCCGCCTGCACCTGGCCCTGACCTTGAAAGAGGGCGGCAACGTCCTGCTGCTCGACGAACCATCCAACGACCTCGACGTGGAAACCCTGCGTTCGCTGGAAGAAGCGCTGCTGGACTTCCCTGGCGCCGCCATTGTGATCTCTCACGATCGGTGGTTCCTGGACCGCGTGGCGACCCACATCCTGGCGTACGAGGATGATTCGCAGGCCGTGTTCTTCGAAGGCAACTACACCGAATACGAAGCCGACCGCAAGAAGCGCCTCGGCGACGCAGCGGCCCAGCCGCACCGGGTACGCCACAAGAAACTGGCGTAAACAGAAACGGGGCCTTCGGGCCCCGTTTTTTATGGGCCGTACCGCAAACGCGTAGCCGCTGCCGCAGGCTGCGCTGGCCCTATGCCTCGCTGGAAATCTTCAGGGTTCACGCTGGCCAGCGCAGCCTGGCGGCAGCGGCTACGCATTTGTTGGTCGGCAGCAATCAAGGGTGGTACGCGCGGCCTTCGCCCTGGGTTTTCTGCTGCTGCCACGCCCGCTCGCGGTCGTCGCCGTGCTGCACGCTCCAGTCGCTCTGGTCCGGCTGCGCGCTGGCGCTGGCCTGGCATTGCCTGAAGCCGTCATCCCAGCCGGTGGCGTAGACCTTCTCGTTGAGGTAGCGCGGCACGTCCTTGCGGAAGAAGCCGTTGACGCCTGCCGCTTCCCGGCCACTGCCGCAGCCATCCTTGAACCCGTCGGCGTAGCCCGGCGGGTACCCTTGGCTGACCATTTGCTCATGGGTGGACTGGCATCCCGCCAGCGCCACCACCATCAAAACCACCACACAGCGCCACATGATCCGACTCCCGTTTCATGCCCACCGCTCCCGCCTGGAAACTGCGACGGTCAAACGGTGGACCCGTGAGTCAAGTCTAGGTTCGATTTGGTTGCCGCCCCGTCAACGCCGTGTGATGGAATTGTCAGTAGTGGTACCACTTGAGCTCCAGCATCACCTCGTTGCGTGGCCCTGCAAGCTCGCTGAAGTCGCGCTGGGCGCTCAAGCGCAGGCCCAGGTTGCGGGACAGCTCCCACTGCTGGTTGAGGCTCAGGGTGCGGCGTACCTCGCCGTTGAGGAAGTAGTCGCCCTGGGCTTCCAGGCGCAGGTTACCCAGGCGGTTGCGCCACAGCAGGCCGCTGTCGAAGCCGGCGGCGGGGGAGAGCATGGCCGAGAAGTCGTTGTTGTGTTCGAGCCGCGCGGTGCCCAGGGCGAACGCCAGGGTGTGTTCGCCCAGTTGCCAGGTGCCGCCGGCGCCGCCGTTGACGTGGCTGACCAGGGTCTCGCTGCCGTGCTTGCCCAGCACCCGTTCCAGGCCGCCGGTCACCTGCCAGGACAAGGGCTGCAGCAGCTCGTTGCGCGGGGTCATTGAACGGATGGTGGCCAGGTCCAGGCGCTGCAACTGCCAGCGGTTGCCCTCGTATTGGCGCAGCCTGGTGTTGAGGATCTCGATCTGCGCGCCCAGGGGGAAGCCCTCGCTGTTGTCGTTGAGGTCGTGGTAGGCCATGCGCAGGCCATACTCGGCGAAGTTCTTGCCGTCGCGGTTGCCCGCAGCCACCTGCCAGGTGCGCGAGTCGTGGCCGTCTTCCGGCAGGCCGGGGCGCTCTACCTGCAGCTCCGGCGGCGGGTTCTGGCTGATGGCGCGCAGCAGCTGGAAGCTGCGCTGGGCGCTGGCCGGGTCGCGCTCCTGGGCGGTGGCGCGGTAGCGCTCGAGGCGGTAGGCGGCGTCCTGGATCAGCGCCCGGCGCGGGGCCGGCAAGGCGCTGTAGGCGGGGTTCTGCAGCTGCCCGGTGTCGGCGGCCACCTTCAGCACCCACTGTTGCTCATCGGCATCCAGGGGCTTGGCACGGGCCAGCAGCTCCCGTTCGCGGGAAGGCCGGTAGTCGATCTCGCCGACGATGCCCGCCTGCTTCACCGCCTTCACCGTGTCGGTGGGGATGGCCGTCAGCGGGAATTGCCCGGTCAGCTGCAGGCTGGGGCGCGCCACTTGCAGCAGCTCCAGCAGGCGGTACGAGCAGTTTTCGTCGAAGAAGAAATAGTCGAAGCGGATCTGCTTGAGCTCCCACACGTGCTCCACCATGCGTCCGGTTTCCTCGGGCGTCAGGTCCAGGTGGTACTCCCACAGGTCGCGGTTCTCCAGGCTGCGGTATTCGGCCAGTTTCTGCTGGTAGGGCACCAGCGAGAACATGCCCGGGTAGCCGCCCGCCAGGCCCTTCCAGGCGTAGAGGATGCTGTTGTCGTTGCCCTCGATGTAGGCGCCGAAGTTGATCGCCGAACTGAGCAGCGCGGTCTTGTCCTGCCTGGCTTCGGCCTGGTCGATGCGCAGCAGGGTGTGGCCGAACATGGACGAGGGGCTGTTGAGGTAGGCCGCGGGGAACACCAGCACGGTGTGGTGGGGGGAGATTTCCTTGTACCACTGCTGGAATTCGCTGCACTCGGGCGTGGGTAAATCGTGCAGGTCCAGCTGTTGCCGCAACCAGCGGGTGCGCGCGGGAAACACGCACTGGGCCTGTTGGTTGCCCAGGCTGGCAGCGGCGTACAGCGCCGTGACCGTGGCCGCCAGTTCCTGGTCCGGGTGGTGGGCGCCGTCGGCGGCCAGGAAAAAGCGCCTGTCATCCACGTAGCTGCGCCAGCCGCCCAGTTTGGCCGCGGTGTAGTGGCCCAGGGCGAGCCAGTACGGGTCGGCTGCCAGGGCGGTGATGCGGGATGGATCCACGTGAGGTGCGGCATGCAGCGGGGCGCAGACACAGAGCGCCAGGTAAGCAAGGCGTTTGAGCATCTTTGGCAACTAAGTCAGATGGACGAAAAGGCGTGCCGCAGTGGCGTGGAAATCCCGCCCCGAAGGGCGGGCGGTTCGAGCTTAGGCCTCGGTTGCGTACTTGGCCAGGCGAGGGTCGTTTTTCAGCACGTGCAGGGTGTTGGCGTGGACATCGTCGGCGGTGACGTTGGCGGTGGTGAAGATGTCCTGGAAGTGCTGGTGAGTGACGGATTCGAAGTAGGCGCGGTCCTGTGGCGCCACGCCCAGTACCACGGCGTAGGTGGTCAGGGCTTCGCCCTGGCCCTTGGCCATGTCCTCGGACAGTTCATTCATCATGCCATTCATGGCGATCCACGACTTGCCACCGTAGGTGAGCGCGGCGTTGGTGGAGCAACCGTTGGTGCCCGAGGTCATGCCGAAGGTGGCGTTGCCCGAGGTGCCGTTGGTGGTGGATGCCAGGAAGTGCGCGGGGGTGCCGCGCTGGCCTTGGAACAGCATGTTCCCCCAACCGCAGTCCGGGCCGCCAGGGGCCTGGGCCATGGCGTTCAGCGAGACAACAGTGAAGAGCGTACCCAGAAGAATCCGTTTCATAGCTTTGTTCTCTTTTGAAGGTGCAAAACTCAAGGTTCAGGACTGCCTGGGACGGCACGGCTCCAGGACGCAGTTTGGAGTTTAGGCGGGGATTCACAGTTCAACTGAAAAACTGCCTTTTGAGCCTTACACCCATCCCCGTAGCAGCGGCCGCAAGGCCGCGTCCGCATCCACCGCGCATGTCGCTTGCAGGCTGGCGCTTATCGGCGCCAGAATGCCGTCATCTGCCCCGCCGAAGTAAGGATGCCCGATGCCTGATCCTGTTGCTGCCAGCTTGCGTCTTGCGCCAGAAGCGCTGACCCGTCCGTTTTCCGCTGAACAGTTCAGCTTCTCCACCACCAATGATCTGGAGCCCTTTCGCGGTGTGCTTGGCCAGGAACGCGCCGTGGAGGCGCTGCAATTCGGCGTGGCCATGCCCCGCCCCGGCTACAACGTATTCGTCATGGGCGAGCCGGGCACCGGCCGCTTCTCGTTCGTCAAACGCTACCTTAAGGCCGAAGGCAAGCGCCTGCAGACCCCGCCGGACTGGGTGTACGTCAACAATTTCGACGAGCCGCGCGAGCCGCGCGCCCTGGAACTGCCGCCTGGCACCGCCAGCGCCTTCATCGCCGACATCGGCGGGCTGATCGACAACCTGCTGTCGACCTTCCCGGCGGTGTTCGAACACCCTTCCTATCAGCAGAAGAAGAGCGGCATCGACCGCGCCTTCAACCAGCGTTATGACCGCGCCCTGGACGTGATCGAGCGCCTGTCGCTGGAAAAGGACGTGGCCCTGTACCGTGACAGCAGCAACATCGCCTTCACGCCCATGCTCGACGGCAAGGCGCTGGACGAGGCCGAGTTTGCTCAGCTGCCTGAGGCCGACCGCGAGCGTTTCCATTCGGACATTTCCGACCTCGAAGAGCGCCTCAACGAGGAGCTGGCCAGCCTGCCCCAGTGGAAGCGCGAGTCGGGCAACCAGCTGCGCCAGCTGAACGAGGAAACCATCACCCTGGCCCTGCAGCCGCTGCTGTCGCCGTTGTCGGAAAAATACGCCGAGAACGCTGCGGTGTGCGCCTACCTGCAGGCCATGCAGGTGTACCTGCTCAAGACCGTGGTCGAGCAACTGGTGGACGACAGCAAGACCGACGCCCAGGCGCGCAAGCTGCTCGAAGAGCAATACGCCCCCAGCCTGGTGGTCGGCCACCCGGGCAATGGCGGCGCGCCGGTGGTGTTCGAGCCGCACCCCACCTACGACAACCTGTTCGGGCGCATCGAATACAGCACCGACCAGGGCGCGCTGTACACCACCTACCGGCAGCTGCGCCCGGGTGCCTTGCACCGCGCCAATGGCGGTTTCCTGATTCTGGAAGCCGAGAAAATGCTCGGCGAGCCTTTCGTGTGGGACGCCCTGAAGCGCGCCCTGCAGTCGCGCAAGCTGAAGATGGAATCGCCGCTGGGCGAGTACGGCCGCCTGGCCACCGTCACCCTGACGCCGCAGATGATCCCCTTGCAGGTCAAGGTCATCATCATCGGCTCGCGCCAGTTGTACTACGCGCTGCAGGACGCCGACCCGGACTTCCAGGAGATGTTCCGGGTGCTGGTGGACTTCGACGAAGACATTCCCATGGTCGACGAGAGCCTGGAGCAGTTCGCCCAGCTGCTCAAGACCCGCACCTCGGAAGAGGGCATGGCGCCGTTGACCGCCGACGCCGTGGCGCGCCTGGCCACCTACAGCGCGCGCCTGGCCGAACACCAGGGGCGCTTGTCGGCACGTATCGGCGACCTGTTCCAGCTGGTCAGCGAGGCGGACTTCATTCGCCACCTGGCCAACGACGAGATGACCGACGCCGGCCACATCGACCGGGCCCTGAAGGCCAAGGCCACGCGTACCGGACGGGTGTCGGCGCGGATCCTCGACGACATGCTGGCGGGCATCATCCTGATCGACACCGACGGCGCCGCCGTGGGCAAGTGCAACGGCCTGACGGTGCTGGAGGTCGGTGATTCGGCCTTCGGCGTGCCGGCGCGTATCTCCGCCACGGTGTACCCGGGCGGCAGCGGCATCGTCGACATCGAGCGCGAGGTCAACCTGGGCCAGCCGATCCACTCCAAGGGGGTGATGATCCTCACCGGTTACCTGGGCAGCCGCTACGCCCAGGAATTCCCCCTGGCGATCTCGGCCAGCATCGCGCTGGAGCAGTCCTACGGCTACGTCGACGGCGACAGCGCCTCGCTGGGCGAGGCCTGCACGCTGATCTCGGCGCTGTCGCGCACGCCGCTCAAGCAGTGCTTCGCCATCACTGGCTCCATCAACCAGTTCGGTGAAGTGCAGGCGGTAGGCGGGGTCAACGAGAAGATCGAAGGTTTCTTCCGCCTGTGCGAGGCCCGCGGCCTGACCGGCGAGCAGGGGGCCATCATCCCTCACGCCAACGTCGCCACCCTGATGCTCGACGAGAAGGTGCTGCAGGCCGTGCGTGCCGGGCAGTTCCACGTCTACGCCGTGCGCCAGGCCGACGAGGCCCTGAGCCTGCTGGTGGGCGAGGACGCCGGTTCGCCGGACGCCAACGGCGAGTTCCCCGAGGGCAGCGTCAACGCGCGGGTGGTGGAGCGCCTGCGGGAAATTGCCGAGATGATCAGCGAGGAAGACCTCAAGGAAGCCGAGAAGGAGCACGCCGAGGCCGAACTGGCCCAGGTCAAGCCAGCCTGAGGCGGGGAGGGCGCCGGATGACCATTCGGCGCCTGACTGCGCAGTCGCACATTGCCAGCCCAGGTTTTCTTCTATCCTCAGGGCATGGATAGCCACGGGTCGCAGGATTGAAACAGCCTTCCCTTGAAGGTTGAAGCAAAAGCTTTATTGAGGAGCGACGCCATGCCGCGCAACCTCAGCCTTACTCGCCAATGCCTGGGTCTGGTGACCCGAATCGAATGCAGCATACGCCCACTGGCCGGTGATACCGGGATGTGGACACTGCTTTTTGCCGCTGGCATGGCCGGCGAACAACCCTCCGCCATCAAGTCCCAGGGGCCTTTCCCCGGCCCCACCGTGGCCGAGTCGGTGATGGAGGCCATCGTCGACAGCCTGACGCTGCACGGCTACCAGGTGGCGGGTGACCCGCAGATCTGGTCGCTGCACTTGCAGGCGCAGCTGCGCAAGATCAACGGCGAGCGCTGTCACCGCTGTTCGTCTTGAATGTCGCGGTGGGAAATTTGTGGGAGCTGGCTTGCCAGCGAGTTTTTGAGGGCCTTCAAAAACTCGCTGGCAAGCCAGCTCCCACAAGAGTGTGCACTTGGCAGGTATAATCGCGTCCCGATTTTACCGCCCAGGTGCAGTTTTCAATGGAACGCTTTATCGAAAAAACCATGTACGCCTCGCGCTGGTTGCTGGCGCCGATCTACGTGGGCTTGTCCCTGGGGCTGCTGGCGCTGGCCCTGAAGTTCTTCCAGGAGGTCTTCCACGTCATCCCCAACGTGTTCTCCATGGGCGAGGCAGACCTGATCCTGGTGCTGCTGTCGATGATCGACATGGCGCTGGTGGGTGGCCTGCTGGTGATGGTGATGCTCTCGGGCTACGAGAACTTCGTCTCGCAGCTGGACGTCGACGAAGGCGAGGAGAAGCTCAGCTGGCTGGGCAAGATGGACTCCAGTTCGCTGAAGATGAAGGTGGCCGCGTCCATCGTCGCCATTTCCTCGATCCACCTGCTGCGCATGTTCATGGACGCGCGCAACATCGAGCCGCAATACCTGATGTGGTACGTGATCATCCACATGACCTTCGTGGTGTCCGCGTTCGCCATGGGTTACCTGGACAAGATCACCAAGCACTGACCGACAGCTATCGGACGGGCGGCGTGGCGGCCGCCTTGTGCTTTGTGCGCCGCTGTACGAAAAATGAGCGGTGACATCCATTCGAATTACCTGAGGTGCAGTCATGAATTTTCAGGAACTGACCACCCACGCCAATGCCGGCATGATCGACGAGCTCAACCTGATCTCGCTCGAAGGCGGCATCTACCTGCTTGAAGCCCGCATGCACGGCAAGTCCCACCCGCTCAACGACGCCACCGGCCACGCCTTGCACCTGCGCTCGGTGGAGCATGCCCGCGACCTGCTGCAGACCCTGCCGGCCATGCCGTTCCACCTGGTGCACGGCTCGGTGCATGATGAGATGTGCGGCCTGGGCGACAGCGCCGAGGAAGACCTGCGCGTGCCCATCTCCTTCCGCTCCCGCCACTGACGGCCCGGGCAGGCTGGACTGGCCACTTCAGTGTGCTAGTCTGCTTGCCCTTTTGGTTTGGGCCCGGGGAGGCAGGCGACGTCATGGTTGCCGCTGCCGGGCCCTGCAGCGGAGCACGAAGATGTCCGAAGTAAACCTGTCCACCGACGAAACCCGCGTCAGCTACGGCATTGGCCGTCAGCTGGGTGACCAGCTGCGCGACAACCCTCCGCCGGGTGTCAGCCTGGACGCCATCCTGGCCGGCCTGACCGACGCCTTCAACGGCCTGCCAAGCCGCGTCAGCCAGGAAGACCTGTCTGCCAGCTTCAAGGTCATTCGTGAAGTGATGCAAGCCGAAGCGGCTGCCAAGGCCGAAGCGGCCGCCGGCGCTGGCCTGGCGTTCCTGGCTGAAAACGCCAAGCGCGACGGCATCACCACCCTGGCTTCGGGCCTGCAGTTCGAAGTGCTGACCGCCGGTGAAGGCGCCAAGCCTTCGCGCGATGACAGCGTGCGCACCCACTACCACGGCACCCTGATCGACGGCACCGTGTTCGACAGCTCCTACGAGCGTGGCCAGCCGGCCGAATTCCCGGTCAGCGGCGTGATCGCAGGCTGGACCGAGGCGCTGCAACTGATGAACGCCGGCAGCAAATGGCGCCTGTACGTGCCAAGCGAACTGGCCTACGGTGCCCAGGGCGTTGGCAGCATCCCGCCGCACAGCGTGCTGGTGTTCGACGTAGAGCTGCTGGACGTACTGTAAGCACTACTCACCCGTAGCAGCGGCCACCAGGCCGCGTCCCAGGCGCCACGGATCCGTGGTGGTGGCGGACGCAGCCTGCGGCAGCTGCTACGGGGTTGCGGTTCAATGCAGGCTGCTTACCGGGCACAACGCTCGGGCATAGCAGAACAGAAACAGGTTGCGCACCAGCTCCTTGAGCACGATCGGCTCGCTGGAACTCAGGCCCGACAGGTCCAGGTCACCCTGGTCGCGCAGTTCGTCCAGCGCTTCTTCTTCCAGCACCGCACACACTTCGCCCGTCTCCCGATGGAGAATGCGCAGGTAAGGGTGTGGCCGGTCCAGCCAGGCGTCGATGAGATAGGTCATGATGATTCTCCTTGAAAGCGTTCAATGAGAATAATTCTTATTCAAAGAATAGCAAGGATCTATCGCGTCAATTTTTTCGCGGCGGGGCGGGGGAGGTGGGCGGAGGCCGCAGCGGGCAGCCTCGCAACCATTCGTCGGCTCAGACCTTGCGGACGAATTCGGACTTCAGCTTCATCGGGCCGATGCCGTCGATCTTGCAGTCGATGTCGTGATCGCCGTCGCACAGGCGGATATTCTTCACCTTGGTGCCGACCTTGACCACCAGCGAAGTGCCCTTGACCTTGAGGTCCTTGATCACGGTGATGGTGTCGCCGTCCTGCAGCACGTTGCCTACCGCGTCCTTCTTCACCGCGTCATCGCCAGCCGCCTCGGTTTCACCGTTGGCCGGCCACTCGTGGGCGCATTCCGGGCACACCAGCTGGGTGCCGTCCTCGTAGGTGTATTCGGAGTTGCATTTGGGGCAGGCAGGCAGAGTGCTCACGCGGGATCCTCGGTGCGGGCAAAATAAAGGCGCGCATTGTATAGGGTTTTTAGCCCAAGGAGGAGCCGAAAGCACCGTAGCCGCTGCCGCAGGCTGCGCTGGCCCCCGAGTACACTGCAGATTTACAGTGAGGATGAGGACAAGCGCAGCCTGGCGGCAGCGGCTACAGGATCAGTGCGTACGGGCTACGGCGAATTCGCTCAGCTCGACCAGCGCGTCGCGGTATTCGCTGGGCGGCAGCACATCAAGGCAGGCAATGGCGCGCTTCACATAGTCGCGGGCCAGGTTGGCGGTGTAGGCCAGGGCGCCGGAGCTTTCCACGGCGGCGCGGATGCTTTCCAGGTCTTCGATGCCACCTTTCTGGATGGCACGACGCACCAGGGCAGCCTGCTCGGCGGTGCCTTCGCGCATGGTGTAGATCAGCGGCAGGGTCGGCTTGCCCTCGGCCAGGTCGTCACCGACGTTCTTGCCCAGGGTCTCGGCGTCGCCCTTGTAGTCCAGCAGGTCGTCGACCAGTTGGAAGGCCACGCCCAGGTGGTCGCCGAAGGTGCGCAGCGCTTCGGCCTGCTCTGGCGTGGCTTCGGCCAGGGCCGCGGCGCTGTGGGTGGACGCTTCGAAGAGCATCGCGGTCTTGCCGCGAATAACTTCCATATACACTTCTTCGGTGGTGCTGGCGTCGCGAACCTTGGATAATTGCAGCACCTCGCCCTCGGCGATGACGCGCGTGGCCTGGGACAGGATGCGCATGACCGGCATCGAGCCCAGCTCGACCATCATCTCGAACGAGCGCGAGTACAGGAAGTCGCCTACCAGCACGCTGGGGGCGTTGCCCCACATGGCGTTGGCGGTGGAACGGCCACGGCGCATGCCGGACATGTCGACCACGTCGTCGTGCAGCAGGGTGGCGGTGTGCAGGAATTCGATGGTGGCCGCCAGCAGGCGCAACTGGTCGCCTTCGCGCCCCAGGGCCTTGCCGCACAGCAGCACCAATAAAGGACGCAGGCGCTTGCCCCCGGCCGACGTGATGTAGTCACCGATTTTCGACACCAGCGGTACGCGCGAAGTCAGTTGCTTCTTGATGATGACGTCGACGGCGTTGAAATCGTCCGCCACCGCGCGGTAGAAAGCTTGGGGTTGCATCAGCGACAGGTGCTCCAGAAGGGTTGCGCGGCATGCTAGGTCTCAGGTCCGGCCCTGTCAAGGCGCGATGGACGGCCTATTGCAAGGCGGGCGGGGCTTGCGTACAATCGCGCACCCTGAACTTCCTGGGCAGCACCTGCCTTACGCAATTGCATTTGGGTCGTTCCACCCCATGCAGCCATGCCAGCCGACACTCTACTTATAAAGAGCTGGGTGAGCAGGATTATCGGAGAAATACCATGTCTTACGCAGTAATTGTTACCGGTGGCAAGCAGTACAAAGTCGCCCCGGGTGAGTACCTGAAGATCGAGAAACTGGAAGTCGCCACTGGCGAATCCGTTACCTTTGATCGCGTTCTGCTGGTCGCCAATGGCGACGACGTCAACATCGGCGCACCAGTTGTTGCTGGCGCTACCGTTGTTGCTGAAGTGATCTCCCAAGGTCGTCACGACAAGGTTCGTATCATCAAGTTCCGTCGTCGTAAGCACCACATGAAGCGCATGGGCCACCGCCAGTGGTACACCGAGATCAAAATCACCGGTATTCAGGCTTAATTTCAGCCTAATTCCTCACTAGGAGAATTGACTCATGGCACACAAAAAAGCTGGTGGTAGTACCCGTAACGGTCGCGACTCAGAAGCCAAACGCCTTGGCGTGAAGATGTATGGCGGCCAGGCTATCAAAGCAGGCAACATCATCGTGCGTCAGCGCGGCACCCAATTCCACGCTGGCTACGGCGTTGGCATGGGTAAAGATCACACTCTGTTCGCTAAAGTCGAAGGCGTGATCAAGTTCGAAGTAAAAGGCGCCTTCGGTCGTCGTTACGTGAGCGTAGTCGCGGCCTAATCGCGAGTTCGCTTGGAAAGCCCTGTCTCGCGACGGGGCTTTTTCGTTTGTGGGGTGAGTCTCTTGCAAAGGTTTGCATGGGCCGCTGGCGCGAGTATCGTTGATGGGGTCCGCCGCGCTCATTTTTGCAAGAGCCTTATGTCTTTGCTTTTTTTGGCTCGTCCGTAAGGCGAGAGGCGTTTTTCATGAAATTTGTTGATGAAGTATCCATCCGGGTAAAAGCAGGCGACGGCGGCAATGGCTGCATGAGCTTCCGCCGGGAAAAGTTCATTGAGAACGGTGGCCCCAACGGTGGTGATGGTGGTGACGGCGGCTCGATCTACATGATCGCCGACGAAAACCTGAACACCCTGGTGGACTACCGCTACACCCGTCACTTCGACGCCGAGCGCGGTTCGAACGGCGGCAGCACCGACTGCACCGGCAAGAAGGGTGAAGACCTGGAGCTGCGCGTGCCGGTCGGCACCACCGTGATTGACGCGGCCACCCAGGAAATCATCGGTGACCTGGTCAAGGCCGGCCAGCGCCTGCTGGTTGCCCATGGCGGCTGGCACGGCCTGGGTAACACTCGTTTCAAGTCCAGCACCAACCGTGCGCCACGCCAGACCACGCCAGGCAAGCCGGGCGAGCAGCGTGACCTGAAGCTGGAAATGAAAGTGCTGGCCGACGTCGGCCTGCTGGGCCTGCCGAACGCCGGCAAGAGCACCTTCATTCGCTCGGTATCGGCCGCCAAGCCGAAAGTCGCCGACTACCCGTTCACCACCCTGGTGCCGAACCTGGGCGTGGTCAGCGTCGACCGCTGGAAGAGCTTCGTCATCGCCGACATTCCCGGCCTGATCGAAGGTGCTTCCGACGGTGCTGGCCTGGGCATTCGTTTCCTCAAGCACCTGGCGCGTACCCGCGTGCTGCTGCATCTGGTGGACATGGCGCCGCTGGACGAAACCAGCCCGGCCGATGCTGCTGAAGTCATCGTCAACGAGCTGACCAAGTTCAGCCCGTCGCTGACCGAGCGCGAGCGCTGGCTGGTACTGAACAAGTGCGACCAGATCCTGGAAGAAGAGCACGAGGCGCGCGTCAAGGAAATCGTCGAGCGCCTGCAGTGGGAAGGTCCGGTCTACGTGATCTCGGCCATCGCCAAGGAAGGGACCGAGCGCCTGACTCGCGACCTGATGCGCTACCTGGAAGACCGTGCCGACCGCCTGGCCAACGACCCGGCCTACGCCGAAGAACTGCGTGACCTGGACCAGCGCATCGAAGACGAGGCGCGCGCCCAGCTGCAAGCCCTGGACGATGCCCGTGCCCTGCGCCGCAGCGGCGTGAAGAGCGTCCACGACATTGGCGAGGACGACAGCTTCTGGGATGAAGAGGACGCTGAAGACGGTCCGGAAATCATCTACGTGCGCGACTGATTGGTGGTGTTTTCTTCGCGGGCAGAGCCCGCTCCCACGCGTTGAGGCCGGTCACGGGCTCTGTGGGAGCGGGCTCTGCCCGCGAAGAGGTCGTAACTGACACACCGCTTGATGCAGGACCCGTAGTAAACTACAGCGCCGCTCCCCAGGGAGCGGCGTTTTGGTTTCTACGAATTAATTCTCCCGGGCATAGGTTGGAAGAACATGCGGAGCAAGGTGACGGGTGCGCAGCGCTGGGTCGTGAAAATCGGCAGCGCGTTGCTGACAGCTGACGGCAAGGGTCTGGACCGTGCCGCCATGGGCGTCTGGGTTGAGCAGATGGTGGCGTTGCACGAGGCTGGCGTGGAGCTGGTGCTGGTGTCGTCGGGCGCGGTAGCGGCCGGCATGAGCCGCCTGGGCTGGGCCAAGCGACCCAGTGGCATGCACGAGCTGCAGGCGGCTGCTGCCATCGGCCAGATGGGCCTGGTGCAGGCCTGGGAGTCGAGCTTTGCCGAGCATGGACGGCACACGGCGCAGATCCTGCTGACCCACGACGACCTGTCCGACCGTAAGCGCTACCTCAACGCCCGCAGCACCCTGCGCACTTTGGTGCAGCTGGGGGTGATCCCGGTCATCAACGAAAACGACACGGTGGTCACCGACGAGATCCGTTTCGGCGACAACGACACCCTGGCGGCCCTGGTGGCCAACCTGGTGGAGGCTGACCTGCTGGTGATCCTCACCGACCGTGATGGCATGTTCGACGCCGACCCGCGCAACAACCCCGATGCGCAGCTGATCTACGAAGCCCGTGCCGATGACCCGGCGCTGGACGCGGTGGCGGGTGGTACCGGTGGCGCGCTGGGCCGCGGCGGCATGCAGACCAAGCTGCGCGCTGCGCGCCTGGCTGCCCGTTCCGGTGCCCATACCATTATCGTTGGCGGGCGCCTGGAGCGCGTGCTGGACCGCCTCAAGGCCGGGGAGCGCCTGGGCACCCTGCTGTCGCCCGAGCGCGGCATGCTGGCAGCGCGCAAGCAGTGGCTGGCTGGCCACCTGCAGACGCGTGGCACCCTGACCCTGGACGCTGGTGCTGTGCAGGCTCTGCTGGAAGGTCACAAGAGCCTGCTGCCAGTAGGTGTGAAGGGTGTGCAGGGCGGTTTCCGTCGTGGCGAGATGGTGGTGTGCCTGGCGCCCGACGGGCGTGAAGTCGCCCGCGGCCTGGCCAACTACAGCGCTGCCGAGGCGCAGAAAATCATCGGCCAGTCCTCCGAGGTCATCGAGCGCCTGCTGGGCTACATCGCCGAGCCGGAGCTGGTGCACCGCGACAATCTCATCCTGGTCTGAGGAATACTCATGGGCGTGATCATCAAGGCGGCGGTCGGGCTGCTGCTGGCATTGCCGTTGTTTGCCTCGGCCGAGGAAATTGGCCAGGTGTCGACGGTGTTCAAGTTCGTGGGCCCCAACGACCGTATCGTCGTCGAGGCCTTTGATGATCCCAAGGTGCAGGGCGTGACCTGCTACCTGTCGCGCGCCAAGACCGGTGGCATCAAGGGTGGCCTGGGCCTGGCTGAAGATCGTGCCGAGGCGTCAATCGCCTGCCGGCAGGTGGGGCCCATCCGTCTGCCCGATGACCTGAAGGATGGCGAGGAGGTGTTCAAGGAGCGCACCTCGCTGGTGTTCAAGACCATGCAGGTGGTGCGCTTCCTGGACAAGAAGCGCAACACCCTGGTGTACCTGGTGTACAGCGACCGCCTCATCGAGGGTAGCCCGCAGAACGCGGTGACGGCCATTCCGATCCTGCCCTGGGCCCAGCCGTAACCGGGCGTGGTCTGACGGCTGCACATAACGGCGAGCATTGCTCGCCGTTTTTTATGCGCGGGATTAATGTACAGGTCTATAGTTCCCTCTTGAATATTATTGTAATTAATTAATCTGCGATTAATGACGGGGGTTGGTTTCCTTGGGGAAAGTACAGTATTGCTGCGCCGGGAATTTTGTTATGTGGGTTGCTGTCGGCTATTTTCGAAAATATCTTTTTAACCCGTTGAAACAAAGCGTGGCGCCTTGATTCAATGCTGAATGTTCCCTCGTTATTCACTTTCCAGGGTTGCGCTTCCCGGCTAATCCAAAGTGTTTCGGCGCATTGACACGTTTTCCGTCCATGCGTAGTGTCCCGCCCGTCGCACGCCGGCGCGACGGCAGGGCCCATGGGTCGTGGGTGTTGCCATGGAGGGGGATAGCGCTGTCCCCCTTGTAATGGTTGCAGTGTAAATTGAGTGCGAAATAATATGAAAAGCCGGATTTCGAATCAGTCGGTCGACAGCGTTCGTCTGTTGGAAAGTTCATTACTGGCAGACTTTGCCTTGTTGGCGGGGCGTGCTCATCAGCGCGGTTGGGAGTTGCGATTGCGCCGGATATTGAAGCGCATGAGCTTTCGTTATTATTCGATGTCGTTTGGTTCGGTCAAAGGGGCCGAGCCCGTTCGCCCATTGACCAACTTCCCCAGTGGCTGGCTGGAGCATTATGAGCGCGAGCGCTACCAGGACATCGATCCTATTGCTCGCCACTGTCGCCAGCACCTCAAGCCGCTGTTCTGGGAACGTGCCCAGCGTCGCGCGCGGGGGCGCACCAGGGAGTACTGGGAGGCGCTGGCGGCCGAGGGCTTGCAGGGTGGGGTCAGCATTCCGCTGCGCGGCAAGACGCTGGTGGGGTCGCTCAGCGTGGCACATGTTGCGGGGGAGGGGGTGCAGGTTGGGCGTGACGATGACCTGGGCATGTTGTTCATGCTGGTGCCCTACCTGATCGAGGGTTTGCAGCGGCGCATGGTCATCGAGCAGTCGCCAGAGACCTGCCTGACGCTCAAGGAGGCGGAGTGCCTGGGCTGGGCGAGCATGGGCAAGACCAGTTGGGAAATTGGTCGCATCATCGGCTGTGCCGAGCGCACCGTGGACTTTCACATCGCTAACGCGGGCCACAAGCTGGGCTCGACCAATCGCGGGCATGCGATTGGCATTGCCGTGTCCCAGGGCCTGATCACGTTTTAAGCGGTAGCTTTATCGCGGGCAACAAAAAACCGACCCTAGGGTCGGTTTTTTGGTACATCAAGCAATTGCTTAGGCGGCAGCCTGAACCAGTGCTTTGATGTGGCCATTCAGACGGCCTTTATGGCGAGCAGCCTTGTTCTTGTGGATGATGCCTTTATCGGCCATACGGTCGATAACTGGCACGGCCAGAACGTAAGCAGCTTGTGCTTTTTCGGCGTCTTTTGCGTCAATGGCTTTGACTACATTCTTGATGTAGGTGCGGACCATGGAACGCAGGCTGGCGTTGTGGCTGCGACGCTTCTCAGCCTGTTTAGCACGTTTTTTGGCGGAAGGTGAGTTGGCCACCGTCGAGCTCCTCGAAAGACTTTTTAAATAGCAAACAAAATAGGCCGCGAATCATGCCGATGACTGGATCTATTGTCAAGGGTGGGTGAGACGTTCCGCTGAGTGGTCACTCTCCAGAGTGAAGTGATTCACTTCTGGCGCATGACCTGTAAACTCGCGAGTTTTGGCTCTGCCTGCTGATGCGGCGCGGAGTATCGCACAGTTGGGCGCATTCTCGCGCTGCTCTTTCGTCCAGAAGGCAGAAAAATCTTTCGATGAATCTTCTCAAGTCACTGGCTGCGGTCAGCTCCATCACCATGATCTCGCGGGTGCTGGGCTTCGTGCGCGACACCCTGATCGCCCGTATCTTCGGCGCCGGCATGGCTACCGACGCCTTTTTCATTGCCTTCAAGCTACCCAACCTGTTGCGGCGGATCTTCGCCGAAGGGGCTTTCTCCCAGGCCTTCGTGCCGATCCTGGCCGAGTACAAGAGCCAGCAGGGCGAGGAGGCCACGCGCACCTTCATTGCCTATGTAGCCGGCATGCTGACCCTGGTGCTGGCCCTGGTGACGGTGGCGGGGATGATCGCCGCGCCGTTCGTCATCTGGGTCACGGCCCCGGGTTTTGCCGACACGCCGGAAAAATTCCAGCTCACGGCTGACCTGCTGCGGGTGACCTTCCCCTATATACTGCTGATCTCGCTGTCATCGTTCGTCGGCGCCATCCTCAACACCTGGAACCGTTTCTCGGTGCCGGCCTTTACCCCGACGCTGCTGAACATCGCGCAGATCATCTTCGCGCTGTTCCTGACCCCCTATTTCCACCCGCCCATCATGGTGCTGGCCTGGGGCGTGCTGGCCGGTGGCCTGGCGCAACTGCTGTACCAGCTGCCGCACCTGAAGAAGATCGGCATGCTGGTGCTGCCGCGCTTCAGCTGGCGCGACACCGGCGCGCTGCGGGTGATGAAACAGATGGGGCCGGCGATCCTCGGCGTGTCGGTGAGCCAGATCTCGCTGATCATCAACACCATCTTCGCCTCGTTCCTGGCGGCGGGCTCGGTGTCGTGGATGTACTACGCCGACCGGCTGATGGAGCTGCCGTCCGGCGTGCTGGGCGTGGCCCTGGGCACCATCCTGCTGCCCACCCTGGCCAAGACCTACGCCAACCGTGACCGCCAGGAATACTCGCGCATCCTGGACTGGGGCCTGCGCCTGTGTTTCATGCTGGTGCTGCCGTGTTCCGTGGCCCTGGCGCTGCTGTCCGAGCCGCTGACCGTGGCGTTGTTCCAGTACGGCAAGTTCGACGCCTTCGATGCCTCCATGACCCAGCGCGCACTGATTGCCTACGCCGTGGGCCTGCTGGGGATCATTCTGATCAAGGTGCTGGCCCCTGGCTTCTATGCCCAGCAGAACATCCGCACGCCGGTGAAGATCGCCATCTTTACCCTGGTGGCCACGCAATTGATGAACCTGGTGTTCATCGGCCCGCTGGCCCACGCCGGGCTGGCCCTGGCTATCAGCGGCGGTGCCTGCCTGAACGCCGGGCTGCTGTTCTGGCAACTGCGCAAGCAGGACATGTTCCAGCCGCAGCCGGGCTGGATGACATTTTTCGTCAAGTTGTTGCTGGCAGTAATCGCCATGGCCGCCGTGCTGCTGGGCTTGATGCACTATATGCCGGCCTGGTCCGACGGCCAGATGCTGGCGCGTTTCCTGCGCCTGGGCGCCCTGGTATTGACAGGCGTGGTAGTGTATTTCGGTGTGCTGTTCGCGTTCGGCTTCCGGCTGCGGGACTTTGCCCGCCGCGGGCTGGCCTGACCGTCCGGCGTCGGTTTTCCGGTTTAGTGCCCCATGGCGGGCGGTGGCGCCTGTCGCCAGCGCCCGTGTGTGGTTATAATCGGCCACTTTATGAGCAAGAAGCGCGTTATGCAGCTGGTTCGAGGCCTCCACAACCTGCGGCCCCAACATCGGGGCTGTGTCGCCACTATTGGCAACTTTGACGGTGTTCACCGTGGCCACCAGGCTATCCTGGCGCGGCTGCGCGAGCGTGCCCGGGAGCTGGGCGTGCCCAGCTGCGTGGTGATCTTCGAGCCGCAGCCGCGCGAGTACTTCGCCCCCGAGACGGCCCCGGCGCGCCTGGCGCGCCTGCGTGACAAGCTCGCGCTGCTGGCCGAGGAGGGCGTCGACCGCGTGCTGTGCCTGGCCTTCAACCAGCGCCTGAGCAAGCTCAGCGCCGCCGAGTTCGTCGACACCATATTGGTCGATGGCCTGGGTGTGCAGCACCTGGAAGTGGGGGATGACTTCCGCTTCGGCTGCGACCGCCTGGGCGACTTCGACTTCCTGATGCAGGCAGGCGTGGTCCAGGGCTTCACCGTGGAAGCGGCGCAGACCGTCGAGCTCGATGGCGTGCGCGTCAGCAGCACGCAGGTGCGCAAGGCCCTGGCCGCCGCCGATTTTTCCCTGGCCGAGCAACTGCTCGGCCGCCCGTACCGCATTGCCGGGCGGGTGCTGCACGGCCAGAAGCTGGCCCGCCAACTGGGCTGGCCCACCGCCAACGTGCAGCTCAAGCGCCGTCGCGTACCGTTTACCGGGGTGTACCAGGTAAGCGCCGAAATCGACGGCACGCTATGGCCGGGAGTCGCCAACATAGGCGTGCGGCCAACCGTTGCAGGTGATGGCAGTGCCCACCTGGAAGTACATTTGCTGGACTTTGCCGGTGACCTCTATGGCCGGCGTTTGACGGTGGTATTCCACCACAAGCTGCGTGATGAGCAGCGTTTCGCCTCCCTTGAGGCGCTGAAGTCGGCGATCGATGCGGATGTCGCCGCCGCCCGAGCCTATGCCCTTGAGCATCGGCCAACTGCTAACCCAAGAGCCTGAAATGACCGACTACAAAGCCACGCTAAACCTTCCGGACACCGCCTTCCCAATGAAGGCCGGCCTGCCCCAGCGCGAGCCGCAAACTCTGCAGCGCTGGGACAGCATTGGCCTGTACCAGAAGCTGCGTGAGATTGGCAAGGACCGTCCAAAGTTCGTCCTGCACGACGGTCCTCCGTACGCCAACGGCAGCATTCACATCGGTCATGCGGTCAATAAGATCCTCAAGGACATGATCATCCGTTCCAAGACCCTGGCCGGCTTCGATGCGCCGTACGTGCCGGGCTGGGACTGCCATGGCCTGCCGATCGAGCACAAGGTCGAAGTCACCCACGGCAAGAACCTGGGCGCCGACAAGACCCGCGAGCTGTGCCGCGCCTACGCCAGTGAGCAGATCGAGGGCCAGAAGGCCGAGTTCATCCGCCTGGGTGTGCTGGGTGACTGGGCCAACCCGTACAAGACCATGAACTTCACCAACGAGGCCGGCGAGATCCGCGCCCTGGCGGAAATGGTCAAGAACGGCTTCGTGTTCAAGGGCCTGAAGCCTGTGAACTGGTGCTTCGACTGCGGTTCGGCCCTGGCCGAGGCGGAAGTGGAATACCAGGACAAGAAATCCGACACCATCGACGTGGCCTTCAACGTCGCCGACCAGCAGAGCCTGGCCGACGCCTTCGGCCTGCCGGGCCTGGAAAAGACCGCCGCCATCGTCATCTGGACCACCACCGCGTGGACCATCCCGGCCAACCAGGCGCTGAACGTGCACCCCGACTTCACCTACGCCCTGGTGGACGTCGGTGACCGCCTGCTGGTCCTGGCCGAAGAGCTGGTGGAAGCCTGCCTGAGCCGCTACGGCCTGACCGGCAACGTGATTGCCACCGCCAAGGGCTCGGCCCTGGAAAACATTCACTTCCAGCACCCGTTCTACCACCGCACTTCGCCAGTCTACCTGGCCGAGTACGTGGAACTGGGCGCCGGCACCGGCGTGGTTCACTCGGCGCCTGCCTACGGTGAAGACGACTTCGTGACCTGCAAGAAGTACGGCATGGTCAACGACGACATCCTCAACCCGGTGCAGAGCAACGGCGTGTACGTGGACTCGCTGGAGTTCTTCGGTGGCCAGTTCATCTGGAAGGCCAACCCGAACATCATCGCCAAGCTGGCCGAAGTCGGCGCGCTGATGAACACCGAGACCATCAGCCACAGCTACATGCACTGCTGGCGTCACAAGACCCCGCTGATCTACCGCGCCACCGCGCAGTGGTTCGTGGGCATGGACAAGCAGCCTGTCGAAGGCGCCACCCTGCGCAACCGCGCGGTGAAAGCCATCGAAGAGACCAAGTTCGTCCCGGCCTGGGGCCAGGCGCGCCTGCACTCGATGATCGCCAACCGTCCGGACTGGTGCATCTCGCGTCAGCGCAACTGGGGCGTGCCGATCCCGTTCTTCCTGCACAAGGAAAGCGGCGAGCTGCACCCACGCACCGTCGAGCTGATGGAAGAAGTCGCCAAGCGCGTTGAAGTGGAAGGCATCGAGGCCTGGTTCAAGCTGGACGCCACCGAGCTGCTGAGCGCCGAAGCGGCCCAGTACGACAAGATCAGCGACACCCTGGACGTGTGGTTCGACTCCGGCACCACCCACTGGCACGTGCTGCGCGGTTCGCACCCGATGGGCCACGAGACCGGCCCGCGCGCCGACCTGTACCTGGAAGGTAGCGACCAGCACCGCGGCTGGTTCCACTCGTCGCTGCTGACCGGCTGCGCCATCGACAACCACGCGCCGTACCGCGAGCTGCTGACCCACGGCTTCACCGTGGACGAGAACGGCCGCAAGATGTCCAAGTCGCTGGGCAACGTCATCGCCCCGCAGAAGGTCAACGACACCCTGGGCGCCGACATCATGCGCCTTTGGGTATCGGCCACCGACTACTCGGGCGAAATGGCCGTGTCGGACACCATCCTGCAGCGCAGCGCCGACGCCTACCGTCGTATCCGCAATACCGCGCGCTTCCTGCTGTCGAACCTGTCGGGCTTCAACCCGGCCACCGACCTGCTGCCGGCCGAGGAAATGATCGCCCTGGACCGCTGGGCCGTCGACCGCGCCCTGCTGCTGCAGCGCGAGCTGGAAGAGCACTACGGCGAATACCGCTTCTGGAACGTGTACTCCAAGATCCACAACTTCTGCGTGCAGGAGCTGGGTGGTTTCTACTTGGACATCATCAAGGACCGCCAGTACACCACCGGCGCCAACAGCACCGCACGCCGTTCGTGCCAGACCGCGCTGTTCCACATCTCCGAGGCGCTGGTGCGCTGGATCGCGCCGATCCTGGCGTTCACCGCCGACGAGCTGTGGCAGTACCTGCCGGGCGAGCGCAACGAATCGGTGATGCTCAACACCTGGTACCAGGGCCTGACCGAACTGCCGGAAGGCTTCGAGCTGGGTCGCCAGTACTGGGAAGGCGTGATGGCGGTGAAGACCGCGGTCAACAAGGAACTGGAGAACCAGCGTGCGGCGAAAGCTATCGGTGGCAACCTGCAGGCCGAAGTCACCCTGTACGCCGACGAAACCGTGAGCGCCGACCTGGCCAAGCTGGGCAACGAGCTGCGCTTCGTGCTGATCACCTCCAAGGCCACGGTCGCGCCGTTCGTCGATGCCCCGGCCGATGCCGTGGTCACCGAAGTGGCGGGCCTGAAGCTGAAAGTGGTCAAGTCCGGCTACACCAAGTGCGCCCGTTGCTGGCACTTCCGCGATGACATCGGCGTGAACGCCGAGCATCCGGAAATCTGCGGCCGTTGCGTCGACAACATCAGCGGTGCCGGTGAGGTACGTCACTATGCCTAAGGCCGATGCCGGGCGCTTCGGGCGCCTGGGCTGGCTCTGGCTGAGCGTGCTGGTCCTGGTCCTCGACCAGGCCAGCAAGTTCTACTTCCAGAGCAACCTGAGCCTGTACCAGCAGATGGTGGTCATTCCCGACTACTTCAGCTGGACCCTGGCCTACAACACCGGTGCGGCGTTCAGCTTCCTGGCTGACAGCTCGGGCTGGCAGCGCTGGCTGTTCGCGCTGATCGCCGTGGTGGTCAGCGCCGTGCTGCTGGTGTGGCTCAAGCGCCTGGGGCGCAACGAGAACTGGCTGGCCGTGGCGCTGGTGCTGGTGCTGGGCGGCGCGCTGGGCAACCTGTACGACCGCATCGTGCTGGGCCACGTGATCGACTTCGTGCTGGTGCACTGGCAGAACCGCTGGTACTTCCCGGCGTTCAACCTGGCCGACAGCGCCATTACCGTGGGCGCCGTGATGCTGGCCCTGGATATGTTCAAGAGCAAGAAAACCGGAGAAGCGGTCAATGACTGAGCAGCGTATCGCTCAAAACACCGAAGTGACCCTGCACTTCGCCTTGCACCTGGAAAACGGTGACACCGTCGACAGCACCTTCGACAAGGCCCCGGCCGTGTTCAAGGTCGGCGACGGCAACCTGCTGCCAGGCTTCGAGGCCGCCATCTTCGGCTTCAAGGCCGGGGACAAGCGCACCGTGGTCGTGCCGCCGGAGAACGCCTTCGGTCAGCCCAACCCGCAGAACGTGCAAATCATGCCACGCTCCCAGTTCCAGGACATGGAGCTGTCGGAAGGCCTGCTGGTGATTTTCAACGACGCGGCCAATACTGAACTGCCTGGCGTGGTAAAAGCGTTCGACGACGCGCAAGTGACCGTCGACTTCAACCACCCGCTGGCTGGCAAGACCCTGAACTTCGAAGTGGAAATCATCGACGTCAAGGCTCTTTGAGCCTGACGCCAGCGCGCTGACACGAGGCCTAGCATGCAAATCAAACTCGCCAACCCCCGTGGCTTCTGCGCTGGCGTGGACCGGGCGATCGAAATCGTCAACCGCGCCCTGGAAGTCTTCGGCCCGCCGATCTACGTGCGCCATGAAGTGGTGCACAACAAGTTCGTGGTCGAAGACCTGCGCAACCGCGGGGCCATCTTCGTCGAGGAACTGGACCAGGTGCCGGACGACGTCATCGTCATCTTCAGCGCCCACGGGGTTTCCCAGGCCGTGCGCCAGGAAGCTGCGGGCCGTGGCCTGAAGGTGTTCGACGCCACCTGCCCGCTGGTGACCAAGGTGCACATCGAGGTCGCCCGCTACAGCCGTGACGGCCGCGAATGCATCCTGATCGGCCACGCCGGCCACCCCGAGGTGGAAGGCACCATGGGCCAGTACGACGCCACCAACGGCGGCACCATCTACCTGGTGGAAGACGAGAAGGACGTTGCCACGCTCGATGTGCGCAACCCCGACAACCTCGCCTTCGTCACCCAGACCACCCTGTCGATGGACGACACCAGTCGCGTCATCGACGCCCTGCGCGCACGCTTCCCCAACATCGGCGGCCCGCGCAAGGACGACATCTGCTACGCCACGCAAAACCGCCAGGACGCGGTCAAGCAGCTGGCCGACGAGTGCGACGTGGTGCTGGTAGTGGGCAGCCCCAACAGCTCCAACTCCAACCGCCTGCGCGAGCTGGCCGAGCGCATGGCCACCCCGGCGTACCTGATCGACGGTGCCGAGGACATGCAAAAGGCCTGGTTCGACGGCGTGCAGCGCATCGGCATCACCGCCGGCGCGTCGGCACCCGAAGTGCTGGTGCGCGGCGTGATCGACCAGCTGCATGCGTGGGGCGCCACGGGCGCCGAGGAACTGGACGGCCGCCCGGAGAACATCACGTTCTCGATGCCCAAGGAACTACGCGTCAAGGCGATCTGAACGTTGTACTGAACAAAGGGCCTCATGGGCCCTTTTGTTTGTCAGGTGCACGCGGCCGGACATGGCCACCACCACCTGATAATCGCTGTAGCCCAGCCCATCGCACACATGGATAGTACCGGCCAGAAAGCCGCCGCCTTCCAGCCTTCCCCAGCCATTGGCATTGAAGCGCACCTGGCCGCGCACCGGGCCGTTGCCTTGCACCCGCACCTTGGGGTTGCCCTGGTGCACCCGTAGCACTGCCTCGTCAGGCGCCACCACGATCCGCCAGCCATTGGCCCAGTTGCCTTCCAGTGGATGCATCAGCACATCGCGGCCGCGCAGCACCGCCTCGGTGCGCGTGGCACGCAGGCTGTCGTGCAGCTCCTGCGCCAGCACCTGGCGGCGCAGTGCCTGGGTCATGCTCTGGTAGTGGGGGAGGGCCAGATGCATCAGCACCCCGGCGACCGCCGTGGCGATCATCAATTGCAGCAGTGAAAAACCTTGTTGGTGCATGCCTGTGCTCCTTGCGTGGCAAACCCGAGACGTCTTTGTACAGATGAACGCTGATCCCTCTGGAACAACCGTATATCCTGTGCCGTGCTTTGGCGCAGGCACTGCTGGTTTATAGTCCAGCGCATCCGGGGGGAGTGGGGAAAATGGATTCAAGACGTAATGGATTTACCATGGTGGAGATGGTGGTGACCGTGGCGATCTTGGCGATCATGGCCGCTGTCGCATTGCCTTCCTTCAGCAAGCTCATCGCCAACAACCGCGCCGACTCCGAGACCGGTGACCTGTACCGGGCCCTCAACTACACCCGGCTGGAAGCCATCAATCGCGGCTTGAGCGTGCGTATCACGCCGGCCAGCCCAGGCGTCTGGACCGGCGTGCTGAACATCACCCTGAGCTCCACGGGTACTACATTGCGGGTCATACCGGGCATGTCCAGCAGTGCGGGCCTGACGTTCAACACGGCACCCACCTACATCGAGTTCAACAACCTTGGGGGGCTGACCTACCCGGCGGCCGCGCTCACGTTCACCTACACCCAGGCTACGGTCACCCGCAACCTTGGGGTATGCCTGAACGGGCGCGTGGTATTGAGCGGGGTATGCTCATGAGCTTGAAACCCATACAGCGGGGCTTCTCCCTTATTGAGGTGCTGGTGGCCTTGCTGGTGATGTGCATCGGCTTGCTGGGGGCAGCGGCCATCCAGCTCAATGCCTTGAAATACACCGACAGTTCATCCATGCGTACCCAGGCAAGCTTCATAGCCTATGACATGCTGGACCGTATCCGCGCCAACAGTGGGGCGAATTACAGCCTGGCCTCGGCCAGGGCCGTAGCGACCAGCACCGACACCACCAACCCGCGAGCGTACGACTGGTCCGACTTCAAGAGCAATATCGCGACCTTCAGCAACAACACGGGGGAAGGCACCATTGCCATCGCCAGCAACGTGATTACCATCACTATCACCTGGGATGATTCGCGCGCCGGAATGTCACTCAACGCCATTAATGCCACCACGGTAACCAACCCCACCACCACGCAGACCTTCACGCTGGTCTCCAGAGCTTTCAACAACGCCACGGTGACCCAATGAGAAAGCAGGCAGCCGGCTTCGGGCTGATCGAGTTGATGGTGGCGTTGACCCTGGGGCTGGTCATCCTGCTGGGGGTGACGCAGATTTTTGTCTCCGCAAAAAACACCTACCTGGCGCAGAATGCCGCCGCGGCAATGCAAGAAGACGCCCGCTACGGTCTCAGCAAAATGCTCCAGGAGGTGCGTATGGTGGGCATGTTCGGCTGCATCGCCACGGTGACGCCCGATGCCAGTGCCCCTGACTACCTGCTGGCAGCTGCCACGCCGATCAGCTACGTCACCAGTGGCACCACGCAAGTGTTGACGCTGATTACCGGTGACGTCGGCAGCAGCGGTGGCGCCCCCAATTGGACAATTCTCACCGATTGCGTCAGCAGCCCGGCCATGGTCTACGGCGGCGCCAAGGTCGCGGGCGCCGGGCAGATGGCATTGCCGATCCGCAAGGTCATCTATACCTACAACAGCAGCGCGCAGACCTTGACTACCACCGTTGGTACCACGGCATATACGCTGCTGAGCAATGTCAGCAGCTTCGGCGTGATGTTCGGCGTGGCCACCGACACCAGCCTTTCCAGTCCCATCACGTCCTACAGCGCCGCACCCGTCACGCCCGGCCTGATCCGCAGTGTGCGGATCAGCTTGACCCTCACCGACCCCAATGGCCGATTGCAGCCGCGCACGTTCGCGGCCGTGGCGGGCATTCGCAACCGCTTGCCCTGAAGGAGGCGCCCTTGAGCAACCTGCGAAATATCAGCTGCGCCCCCGGCGGCGGAAGGCAGCAGGGCATGGTGTTGTTAGTGGCACTGGTGATGTTGCTGCTGATCACCATGATCGGCGTCTCGTCCATGCAGAACGCCACTCTTCAGGAAAAGATGGCCAATAGTGCACAGACCCGCAACACCACCTTCCAGGCTGCCGAAGCCGCACTGCGCGTGGGCGAAAACGCGGTGGCCGCCACCTCGTACAGCCTCACGGCCTGCTCGGGCGTCGCCGGCTGCGCGCCGCCGCCAGCGTCGGACTACAACAACGTCACCGCGGCAGGGGTGTACGGCACTGCGGGCATCACCTGGGTCGCCGTGGGCACCACCGGTTTCTACGGCGTGCAGTTGGTGGGCACCACCAGCGATCCGGTGAACAACACCTCGGGTACCACCAGCGCCTCGCTCTATCGCATCACGGCCATCGGCTTCACCGCGGTAGCCACGACCAACCCGCGCAGCGTGGTGGAGAGCATCTATGTCAAGTAACAAGCAGCCATTGCCACGGTGGCTGAGCCTGCTCATGGGGTTGGTGCTGACCCTGTTCATCGGCACCCCCGCTGACGCGTTCGCGCCCTCGACTTCGCCGCTGTTGAGCGCCGCCGCCGTGCCGCCCAACCTCATGCTGCTGGTGGACAACTCCGGCAGCATGGACAGCATCCTGATGGACTCGGGCTTCAACTCCGCACTGACTTACCCCACCAGCTACGCAGTAACGCGCGGGTGCATCCTGTTCATCTGTGGTGGCTATGCCCCGGGTAACGCCATCAGCAACGGTAGCGCCGACTACGTGTTCGTGGGCAATCTCAGCACCTCCTACTGCAGCAGCGGCCAATATTCGTTCTACAAGAATGCCACCACCGTGCTCTGCCTGACGCTGCCCGACCCCCGTGGCAGCGGCCTGACCCGCTACCCGATCAACTACATCAACTACCTGGTGGCCCAGGCCCTCGCCGGCAACACCATCACGGTGACCAACAGCACGCGGATCCTCACGGCCATCAGCGTGGCCACCAGCCTGATCACCGCCAACCGGGCGCTGCGCATCGGCCTGGCCACCTTCAACCCGCCGACCAACTCCGACCCCGGCCCCGGCGGCAAGATCGCCCAGGCTATCAGTGACCTGTCGCCGGTGGCGGCAAGCGGCACGGTGACCGCCGTCAGCCAGGCCACGGCGGACAGCAACTTCAACAACCTGAAGAACTCCATCGCCGCGCTGACCGCCAGTTCCAACACGCCGCTGGCAGAGACCTACTACGAAATCACCCGCTACATGCGCGGCATGGCGCCGTACTACAACTCCACGCCCAACACCTACACCAGCCCCATCCAGTGGCGCTGCCAGAAAAACTTCGGCGTGGTGATCACTGACGGCCTGCCCACCTATGACCGGACGTTCCCGACCAACGATCCTCTGGGCGGCAAAAACCTGCCCAACTGGGACGGCATCAACAACGACGGCAACAACCTCAACGGCGATGCCGAGGGCGACACGCTGTACCTCGATGACCTTGCCAAGTTCGCCTACGACATCGACATGCGCACTGCCAGCAACGGCACCGATGCCGCCGGCAAGAGCTGGGACGCGGTGGACTTCCCCACGCAGAACATGTCGACCTACGCCGTGGGTTTCACCGCCAGCAACCAGATGCTGCTCGACACCGCCAGCTATGGCCACGGCAAGTATTACCTGGCCACCGACAGCGCCACCCTGACCACTGCGTTGTCCTCGGCGTTGAGCGACATCACCTCCAAGGCGGGCTCCGGGGGCGCCGGTACCACCAGTTCATCCACCCTGAGCGCGAGCACGGCCTATTACCAGACCCTGTATGACCCGGTGGACTGGCGCGGCATCGTCAACAACTACCCACTTAGCAGTACTGGGGTCATCGGCACCACGCCCACCTGGACCACCAACACCACCATGGCGGCAGGCACCATCACGCCGCTGTTCGAGTCGTACAACACCAGCACCGCCGCGCCCATCACCATGGCCTACGGCAACTACTCGAGCGCGCAGCAGGCGGTGCTCAACGCCAACCTGCCCACCGGCATCACCGGTGCCAACCTGGTGGCCTGGAGCCAGGGCACCAACATCACCGGGCTGCGCACGCGCAGCGTGCTGATGGGCGATATCATCAACTCGACCCTGGCCCTGGCGTCGCCCACCGCGCAAACCGCGTCGGACCTGACCAACGACACCACCTACACGGCCTACCTGGCCACCAAGGCCGTCGGCATGACCGCCAGCCTTGTGGTCAACGCCAACGACGGCTACACCAACGTCCTCAACGCCGCAACAGGCGCGCGGACCTACGCCTACATGCCCTCGACAGCGCTGGCATCGTTGTACAAGGTGTCGGACACCGGCTACATCAATGGCACTGCCCACGCGTTCCTCAACGATGGGCAGATAGGCATCTACGATGCGCAGATCAACAGCGGCTGGAAGACCCTGGCCCTGGGAGGCACCGGGGCCGGTGGCAAGGCCTACGAGGCTATCCAGCTGTACGACGCCACCGCCGGCAACGTGGTCAAGGCGCTGTGGGAATTGCGCCCCGACACCGCCACGGCGTTCGCCAACCTGGGCTACGCCTATTCGAAGCCGGAAGTGGCGCGCATGCCCGATGGCACCTGGGCCGCGTTCATCGCCAACGGCTATGGCAGCACCAAAGGCGTGGCTTCGCTGTTCGTGGTGAACCTGGCCACCGGTGCGCTGATCAAGGAGATCGTCGCCGAGAGTACCAACGGCAGCAACGGGCTGTCGTCAGTGAAGCTCAAGGTCAACGCCTCCAACGTGGTGCAGGCTGCCTACGGCGGCGACCTGCTGGGGCACATGTGGAAGTTCGACCTCAGCAGCACTTCCACGGCCAGCTGGGGCGTGGCGTTTTCCGGCAACCCGCTGTTCACCGCCCCAGGCGGCGCCAACCAGCCCATTACCGCGCAACCGCTGCTGATCAACAACACCACCAGCGGCAAGATGGTGTACTTCGGCACTGGCAAGCTGCTGGAAACAGCGGACAAGACCACCACCGCCGCCCAGGGGTTCTACGCGGTGTGGGACGCCGACAACGGTGCCGGCAACTACACCGTGGCCAACCTGCAGCCCCAGTCGATCACCGCCATCACCACCGTGGGCACCAGCCAGTACTTGCTGACATCCACGACGGCCACCAACTATGCCTCGCTCAAGGGCTGGTACCTGCCGCTGGTGCTGGGTACCCAGCTGACCGGCCAGCGGGTGATCTACCCGGCCCTGACCACCAACGGGCGGATCATCTTCACCACGGCCTACGTCGATACCACCGACCCCTGTTCCAGCCAGGGCTCGGGCTACCTTGTGGAGCTGGACGCCATCAATGGCAGCATGTTCAGCTACCCGGTGCTGGACACCACGGGGGACCTGCTGGTCAACTCCAGTGACACCATAGTGGCCGGGGTTTACTACTCAACGGGTATCCCCAACATCAACGCCATCCTTTCGACCAATGGCGCCCAGGTGAAAATCGTCAACCTGTCCAGTGGCGAGAAAAAGTCCCAAGGGGAGCTGGGGGTGACAACGTCGCCAGGGCGGATCATGTGGCGGCAAATTCAATGAAGGAACATGAGCATGCGTAGCAAGACAGCTGGCTTTACCTTGGTAGAACTGATGGTCGTGGTGGCGATCGTTGGCATCCTGGCCGCCATTGCCTATCCCTCATACACCAACTACGTGAGGCGCACACACCGGGCGGAGATCGTCGAGCTTATGTCGGAGACGGCGCAGAACCTGGAGCGCTTCTATTCTAAGACCGGTTCTTACGCCGATGGCACCTCGAGCTTCACGCCGCCGTCGAGCAACGCCTGGTACACCGTGCAGTTCACCAGCCGCCTGGCGACCACTTATACCCTGACAGCCACGCCGATTGCCGGTACCTTGATGGCATCTGATACCTGCGGCATCTTTACCCTGCAGCAGGATGGCACCCGCACTGTCAGCGGCTCCACCAGCCTGGCCACCTGCTGGGGCCGTTGATCACCTTTTCACCCTTGGACCAAGCATGCCCACACAACAAGAACTGATCATCGTCGGCGGCGGCGTCATCGGCCTGCTGACCGCCCTCAACCTGGCCCCCCACGTGGGCCATATAACCCTGCTAGACCGTTCAGGCCTGGGCCAGGAGTCGTCGTGGGCGGGCGGCGGCATCGTCTCGCCGCTGTACCCCTGGCGTTACAGCGCGGCGGTGACGGCGCTGGCGCATTGGTCCCAGGACTTCTACCCGCAATTGGGCGCGCGGCTGTTTGCCGACACCGGCATCGACCCTGAGGTGCATACCACCGGCCTGTACTGGTTGGACCTGCCCGACGAGGACGAAGCCCTGGCCTGGGCGGTGCGGTTGAACCGACCGCTGAGCAAGGTGGATATTTCCGCAGCCTACGACGACGTGCCGGTGCTGGGCGGTGGCTACCGCAGCGCGGTGTACATGGCCGACGTGGCCAACGTGCGCAACCCGCGCCTGGTGAAGTCGCTGAAGGCGGCGCTGCTGGCTTGCGCCAACGTCACCGTGCGTGAGCATTGCGAGGTGCGCGGGTTCCTGCGCGACGGACAGGCAGTGGTCGGGGTGGACACGGCCGAGGGCGTGCTACGTGCCGACCAGGTGGTGCTGACCGCTGGCGCCTGGAGCGGCGACCTGCTGGAAAGCCTGGGCGTGCGCTTGCCGGTGGAGCCGGTGAAGGGCCAGATGATTTTGTTCAAGTGCGAGGCGGACTTCCTGCCGAGCATGGTGCTGGCCAAGGGGCGCTATGCGATCCCGCGGCGCGACGGGCATATCCTGGTGGGCAGCACGCTGGAGCATGAAGGTTACGACAAGACGCCGACCGTCAGTGCGCTGGAAAGCCTCAAGGCTTCGGCCGTGGAACTGTTGCCGGCGCTGGCGCAGGCGACGCCGGTGAAACACTGGGCGGGCTTGCGGCCAGGGTCGCCGGAAGGCATCCCGTTCATTGGCCGGCTGGAAGGTTTCGAGGGTTTGTGGCTCAACTGTGGCCACTACCGCAACGGCCTGGTGCTGGCGCCGGCCTCGTGCCAGCTGTTCGCCGACCTGATGCTGGGGCGCGAGCCGATCATCGACCCCGCCCCCTACAACCCCACCGAACGTTTGGCATAGCCGCGTAGCCGTAGTTCCAGGAAAGTCGCGTGGGCCCCGGACGCAGCCTTCGGCAGCTGCTACGACGTCCCTGTAGCAGCGGTCGCAGACCGCGTCACGGGCGCCACGTAGTTCCAGAAAGGCCGCGTAGGGTGCAGCGGTTCTTTTTACTCCAGGCCCAGCTTCTTCAGCCGGTAACGCATCGACCGGAACGACAGGCTCAGCCGTTGCGCCGCTGCCGTGCGGTTCCACCTGGTTTCTTCCAGGGCTTGCAGGATCAGCTTGCGCTCGATGTTCTCGAGGAAATCTTCCAGGTTGTCGACGTTGGTCAGGTCGGGCAGGCCGCCTTCGGTGGTCGGGGCCGATTCGCTCAGGCGCAGGTCGCTGGGCTCGATACGCTCGTTCTCGCACAGGGTGTAGGCGCGTTCGAGCATGTTCTCCAGCTCGCGCACGTTGCCGGGGAAACGGTAGCCCTTCAGGGTTTCCAGCGCCGCCGGGCTCAGTTGCGCCGGGGGCAGGCCGCTGCCGTGGGCCAGGCGCTTGAGCACGCGAGTGGCCAGCAGGGCGATGTCTTCGCGGCGTTCGCGCAAGGAAGGCACGCGCAGTTCGATGACGTTGAGGCGGTAGTAGAGGTCCTGGCGAAAACGCCCGGCCGCCACTTCGGCGTTCAGGTCCTTGTGGGTGGCGCAGAGGATGCGCACGTCCACCACCACTTCACTCTGGCCGCCGATGCTGCGCACCGCCTTCTCCTGGATGGCGCGCAACAGTTTCACTTGCATGGCCAGCGGCAGGTCCGCGACCTCGTCGAGGAACAACGTGCCACCGTTGGAGGCCTGGAACAGCCCGGGCTTGTCTTCCACGGCGCCGGTAAAGCTGCCTTTGCGGTGGCCGAAGAATTCGCTCTCCATCAGCTCCGAGGGAATGGCGCCGCAGTTCACCGGCACGAACGGCAGTTCGGCGCGCGGGCCCTGTTCGTGGATCAGCCGCGCCACCAACTCCTTGCCGCTGCCCGACTCGCCACTGATGTACACCGGCGCCTGGCTGCGCGCCAGCCGGCCGATCTGCTTGCGCATGGCCAGCATCGGTGGCGAGTCGCCCAGCAGGCGGTCGTCGATGCTCTGCTCGCTGCCGGCCGGGCCTTGCAGGCGCAGGGCGCTGGCCACCAGCTCGCGCAGGCGCGCCAGGTCCACGGGCTTGGTCAGGAAGTCGAAGGCACCGGCCTTGAGGGCGTTGATGGCGGTGTCGAGGCTGCCATAGGCGGTGATCATCGCCACCGGCAGCTGGGGAAAGCGTTGCTGGATATGTTGCACCAGCTCAAGGCCGGTGCCATCGGGTAGGCGCATGTCGGTCAGGCACAGGTCGAACGGCTCGCGGGCCAGCAGCTCGCGGGCTTCCTTGACGTTGCGCGCGCTGCGCGTGTCGAGTTTCATCCGGCCCAGGGTGATCTCCAGGAGTTCGCGGATATCCGGCTCATCGTCGACGATCAGGATCTTTTGCCGTTGGCTCATGTTCAACTCAGCTTCCGTGCATGGGCGAACGTGATACGCAGGCAACTGCCGCCGCGTTCACGTGGCTTGTAGTCTAGGTGCGCCTGGTTGCTTTCGCACAGTTCACGGGAAATGTAGAGGCCCAATCCTGTTCCTTTGGTTTCGGTGGTGAAGAAAGGTTCGAAGATGTGTTGCAGTTGATCGGCTGAAAACCCCGGGCCATCATCCAGCACGTCGAGAATCGGCAGGCCGTTGGTCGGGTCGACGAACAGGTTCAGCCACACCTGGGCCTGGCCATGGGCGTGGGCGCTGTAGCGCAGGCCGTTTTCCACCAGGTTGCTGAGCACCTGGGTCAGGTGGTGCGGGTCCATGCGGGTCTCGATCGGCCCGTCGGTGACGTACAGGTGCAGGGCCTGGCGCGGCGTGGCGGTGGTGCGGAAGTCGGCGAGGAAGCGCTCGAGGAACGCCCGCAGGTCCAGCGGCTCGGGCTCGGCCTGGCGGCGCCGGGACAGCTGCAGCACGTTCTCGATGATCAGGTTCATGCGCTTGGACTGGTCCTTGATAATCTCGGTCAGGCGCAGGTCGGCGGGGTCGAGGTTTTCCGACTCCTGCAACAACTGGCCGGCGTGGCTGATGGCCCCCAGCGGGTTGCGGATTTCATGGGCGATGCCCGCGGTCAGCCGGCCCAGGGCAGCCAGCTTGAGTTGCTGGGCCTGTTGGGCGACCTGCGAGAGGTCTTCGAGGAACACCAGGGTCTGCTGCTGCTCGCCGCGGCGCAGGGCGATGAAGCTGGGCTGCACCGAAGGGCCGGTGGGCGTGAACTTCAGGCTGCGCAGGCGCAGGGTAGGGTTGGTGCGCCACTGCAGCAGGCGCTCCACCAGCTCCGGTGAGTAGGCGGTGATCAATTGGCCGCCCAGGTTGAACTGGCCGATCAGCTTGAGCGCGCCTTCGTTGGCCAGCTGCACGCGGTTGACCGTATCCAGCACCAGGATGCCGGTGCGCATGCGCTGCAGGATCAGCGCGTTGAGCTCTTCCAGGTTGGTGACGTCGCTGGCGCGCTGCTCGGCCAGGCTCTCGCTGACCCGCAGCAGCCGCGTCAGGGCCTGCACCATCAGCGCCACGGCAAAGCACAGCACCCCCAGTGTGCTGGCCTGCACGTAGTTGGTGGCGGAGTTGGGGCGCAGGAAGTTCAGGTAGAAGGTCAGGTAGATGATGCCGATGCTGCCCAGCGCGGCGATCAGCAGGCCGTTGCGCCCGCGCAGCAGCAGGTTGCTCATGGCCACCGAGGCGATCATCAGGTTGCCAATGCCGCTGCCCGTGCCGCCACCGGCGTAGAACAGCCCCGAGAGCATGAGGATGTCGAGCAGCGCCAGGGCGAACACGTGGCCGGGCGGGCGCAGCTTTTCCAGGAGGATGACGGCGGCGATGTTGAACAACAGGTAGGCCCAGCTGCCCGTGCGGAACCAGGCGCCGTTGGCCAGCTCCAGCAGCTTGTCATCCATGTTGCTGGAAATCAGCAGGATCAGGGTGATGCCGATGGTCAGGCGGTACAGATGGTACAGGCGCAGCAGGCGCCGCGCCTGGGGGCCGCCCGGCAGGAAGGTCTCAGCGCTCACGTGGCGCCGGGCCCTGGTCCAGGTGCGCCTGGCTGCAGTACCACTGCTGGCCGTTGCCCAACGCGCGGTTCTGCGGCAGGTGCACGCCACAGTGGGCGCAGCGCACCATCAGCAGCGGCTGGTCGTTGCCGGTGCGGGCCGGGCCCTGGGGCCGTGGCTTGACCTTGCGCCACAGCCACAGGATGGCGAAGACAATGGCGATCCAGAAAATCAGGCGAATCATGTTCAGCGGCTCGAACTTGAGGGAGATGCGGCAGTGTAGGAGCGGGCCGGGCAGGGGACAAGCGGTGCCGGGTATCGGCGGTGATATCTTTTTGATGGCGCCTGCTTTGTAGCCGCTGCCGCCAGGCTGCGCTGGTCCGCGAGTACACCCATGGGGCATCTGGTGTATGAAAGGGCCAGCGCAGCCTGCGGCAGCGGCTACAGGTGCACGGGCGAGAAATATATTTCTGCGGATACAAAAAAAGAGGCCCGAAGGCCTCTTTTTCAATGCGGCGTTGCTCAGTCGAACAGGCCGAAGGTCAGGTAGCTGAAGAAGCCGCGCTTCTTCTTCGGTGCGTCGTCTACCGGCTTGGCCGGCTCGTCGGCGGTACCGCCCTGGTCTTTTGGCAGCAGCTCGTGCGGGATGGCGTCCTTGTCGTCCTGGAACTGTTTGGTCAGTTCCTGGTTGGCGCGGGTTTCACCCGGTGGCAGTGGCGCGCTGGTGCCTACCAGGCCCAGGGTGGCCTTGGTCAGCCACGAGCGGTTGTCCGCTTCGGCCTGTTGCGGCACGAACTTGCCGTCCACCAGTTGCGGGTGGTCAGGGTAGTTCAGCTTCAGGGTTTCCAGGCTGGTGGCGGCCAGGTCGTCCAGGCCCATGCGCTGGTAGGCTTCCACCATCACGGCCAGGCCGTCACCCACGGACGGGGTTTCCTGGAAGTTTTCCACCACGTAGCGGCCACGGTTGGCGGCGGCGACGTAGGCCTGACGGGTCAGGTAGTAGTCGGCCACGTGGATCTCGTAGGCCGCCAGCAGGTTGCGCAGGTAGATCATGCGCTGCTTGGCGTCAGGGGCGTAGCGGCTGTTGGGGTAGCGACTGGTCAGCTGGGCGAACTCGTTGTAGGAGTCGCGGGCTGCACCCGGGTCACGCTTGGTCATGTCCAGCGGCAGGAAGCGCGCCAGCAGGCCGCGGTCCTGGTCGAACGAGGTCAGGCCCTTGAGGTAGTAGGCGTAGTCGACGTTCGGGTGCTGGGGGTGCAGGCGAATGAAACGCTCGGCAGCCGACTTGGCCGCTTCAGGCTCGGAGTTCTTGTAGTTGGCGTAGATCAGCTCGAGCTGCGCCTGGTCGGCGTAGCGCCCGAACGGATAGCGGGAGTCCAGCGCCTTCAGCTTGGCGGTGGCGCTGGTGAAGCTGTGGTTGTCCAGATCGGCCTGCGCCTGCTGGTACAGCTCGGTTTCGCTCAGGTTTTCGTCGACCACTTCCTTCTTCGACGAACAGGCGGCCGTGAGTCCGAGGATGGCGATCAGCAGCAGGTGTTTCACTTGCATGGCGGCTTGCGTCCCTATGACGGCCGCTGTCTTGGGCGTGACCGTCCTGTTATGATGAGCGCCCCGTGGAAGCCTCGGGGCAAAAGACGCCGTATTTAACCACAAGCGTGCAGCCGAAACCAAAGGCTGTGCCGCCGCACAGTCCGAGCATGTCCGAGATCATACAACTTAGCGCAGAGGTACCGTCCGAATTGGGCGGCCAACGCCTCGATCAAGTCGCCGCACAATTGTTCGCCGAGCACTCTCGCTCGCGCCTTTCCGCCTGGATCAAAGAAGGCCGCCTGACCGTGGACGGTGGCGTGCTGCGCCCACGTGACATCGTTCACGGCGGCGCCATCCTGGCCCTATCCGCCGAACAGGAAGCCCAGGGCGAGTGGATCGCCCAGGACATCGAGCTGGACATCGTCTACGAGGACGACGACATCCTGGTCATCAACAAGCCTGCGGGCCTGGTGGTGCACCCGGCTGCTGGCCACGCCGATGGCACCCTGCTCAACGCCTTGCTGCACCACGTGCCGGACATCATCAATGTCCCGCGCGCCGGCATCGTGCACCGCCTGGACAAGGACACCACGGGCCTGATGGTGGTCGCCAAGACCATCCAGGCGCAGACCAAGCTGGTCGCGCAGCTGCAAAGCCGTACCGTCAGTCGGATTTATGAGTGCATCGTCATCGGCGTGGTCACCGCCGGGGGCAAGATCAACGCCCCCATCGGTCGCCACGGCCAGCAGCGCCAGCGCATGGCGGTCATGGAAGGCGGCAAGCCAGCCGTCAGCCACTACCGCGTGCTGGAGCGCTTCCGCTCGCACACCCACGTGCGGGTCAAGCTGGAAACCGGCCGTACCCACCAGATCCGCGTGCACATGTCGCACATCAACTTCCCGTTGGTGGGTGACCAGGCCTACGGTGGGCGCTTCCGCATTCCGCCGGCCGCCAGCGCGACCATGGTCGATGCCCTGAAGACCTTCCCGCGCCAGGCGCTGCACGCGCGCTTCCTGGAGCTGGAACACCCCACCACCGGCCAGCGCATGAGCTGGGAATCGCCACTGCCGGATGACTTCGTCTGGCTGCTGTCGCTGCTCAAGCAGGACCGCGAGGCGTTCGTCGGATGAGTGACCTGACGCAGGACCTGATTTTCCCCGATTGGCCGGCACCGGCCAACGTGAAGGCCTGCGTCACCACGCGAGAGGGCGGCGTCAGCGCCGCGCCTTTCGAGCATTTCAACCTCGGTGACCACGTGGGCGACACGCCCGCGGCGGTGGCCGAGAACCGCCTGCGCCTGACGCGCACGTTCGGCATCCAGCCGGCGTGGCTCAAGCAGGTGCACGGCATCCACGTGGCGCACGCCAACCCGGCGGTCATCGCCGAGGCGGACGCCAGCTGGACGGCCACCCCTGGTATCGCCTGCACGGTGATGACCGCCGACTGCCTGCCCGCGCTGTTCTGCGACCGCGCCGGCACCCGCGTGGGCGCTGCCCATGCCGGCTGGCGCGGGCTGGCCGCCGGTGTGCTGGAGGCCACGGCGGAAAGCCTGGCGGTGCCGGCCAGCGAGATCCTGGTCTGGCTGGGCCCGGCCATCGGCCCGCGCAACTTCGAGGTGGGCGCCGAGGTGCGCGACATCTTCATGGCCAGCCACCCGCAGACCGCCGCAGCCTTCGTGCCGGGCGCCGCGCCGGGCAAGTTCATGGCCGATATCTACGCCCTGGCGCGCCTGCGCCTGGCGGCGATGGGCATTACCGCGGTGTACGGCGGTGGTGAATGCACCATCGAGGATCTACGCTTCTTCTCCTACCGGCGTGCGCCGCAGACCGGCCGCTTCGCGTCGCTGATCTGGCTCGATAACGCCTGACCACGACACTTCGTAGCCGCTGCCGCTAGGCTGCGCTGGCCTGTGTGAACCCTGAAAATCTTCAGCGAGGCACGGGGCCAGCGCAGCCTTCGGCAGCGGCTACGGGTAGTGTGCGTTATTGATGTGGGTCAAGCCCCTGCCGCTTGAATCTTGAACAATGCCCCCCATCTATATCGGTATCTCAGGCAGGTTTTTCTTCATCAGGTGTGTCCATCGCTCCGGCCTGCCCCTATAGGAAGGTGACATATGCGTATAGACCGTTTGACCAGCAAGTTGCAGTTGGCGCTGTCCGATGCCCAATCCCTGGCGGTGGGCATGGACCACCCGGCCATCGAGCCTGCGCATTTGATGCAGGCCTTGCTCGACCAGCAGGGCGGTTCCATCAAGCCGCTGCTGATGCAGGTGGGCTTCGACGTGAACAGCCTGCGCAAGGAATTGAGCAAGGAGCTCGACCGCCTGCCGAAAATCCAGAACCCTACCGGCGACGTCAACATGTCCCAGGACCTGGCGCGCCTGCTCAACCAGGCCGACCGCCTGGCGCAGCAGAAGGGCGACCAGTTCATCTCCAGCGAGCTGGTGCTGCTGGCGGCCATGGACGAGAACAGCAAGCTGGGCAAGCTGCTGCTCGGCCAGGGCGTGAGCAAGAAAGCCCTGGAGAACGCCATTACCAACCTGCGCGGCGGCGAGGCGGTGAATGACGCCAACGCCGAAGACTCGCGCAAGTCCCTGGAAAAATTCACCGTCGACCTGACCAAGCGCGCCGAAGAGGGCAAGCTGGACCCGGTGATCGGCCGTGACGACGAAATTCGTCGCACCATCCAGGTGTTGCAGCGCCGCACCAAGAACAACCCCGTGCTGATCGGCGAGCCGGGCGTGGGCAAGACCGCCATCGTCGAGGGCCTGGCCCAGCGCATCATCAACGGCGAAGTGCCGGACGGCCTGCGCGGCAAGCGCCTGCTGTCCCTGGACATGGGCGCGCTGATCGCTGGTGCCAAGTTCCGCGGCGAGTTCGAAGAGCGCCTCAAAGGCGTGCTCAACGACCTGTCCAAGCAGGAAGGGCAGATCATTCTGTTCATCGACGAGCTGCACACCATGGTCGGCGCCGGCAAGGGCGAGGGCTCCATGGACGCCGGCAACATGCTCAAGCCGGCCCTGGCCCGTGGCGAGCTGCACTGCGTGGGCGCCACCACGCTCAACGAGTACCGCCAATATATAGAGAAGGACGCGGCCCTTGAGCGGCGCTTCCAGAAAGTGCTGGTAGACGAGCCGAGCGAAGAAGACACCATCGCCATCCTGCGCGGCCTGAAGGAGCGCTACGAGGTGCACCACAAGGTGGCGATCACCGACGGCGCGATCATTGCCGCGGCCAAGCTCAGCCATCGGTACATCACCGACCGCCAGCTGCCGGACAAGGCCATCGACCTGATCGACGAAGCCGCCAGCCGCATCCGCATGGAAATCGACTCCAAGCCTGAAGTGCTGGACCGCCTGGAGCGTCGCCTGATTCAACTCAAGGTCGAGTCCCAGGCCCTGAAGAAAGAAGACGACGAAGCGGCGATCAAGCGCCTGGAGAAGCTGACCGAGGAAATCGCCCGCGTCGAGCGTGAGTACGCCGACCTGGAAGAGATCTGGACCTCGGAGAAAGCCGAAGTGCAGGGCTCGGCGCAGATCCAGCAGAAAATCGAACAGTCGCGCCAGGAGCTGGAAGCCGCCCGCCGCCGTGGCGACCTGAGCCGCATGGCCGAGCTGCAATACGGGGTGATCCCGGACCTGGAGCGCAGCCTGCAGATGGTCGACCAGCACGGCAAGAGCGACAACCAGTTGTTGCGCAGCAAGGTCACCGAGGAAGAGATCGCCGAAGTCGTGTCGAAGTGGACCGGCATTCCGGTGGCGAAGATGCTCGAAGGCGAGCGCGAGAAGCTGCTGAAAATGGAAAGCCTGCTGCACAAGCGCGTGATCGGCCAGAACGAGGCCGTGGAAGCGGTTTCCAGCGCCGTGCGCCGCTCCCGTGCCGGCCTGGCGGATCCGGATCGCCCCAGCGGCTCGTTCATGTTCCTGGGCCCTACCGGCGTGGGCAAGACCGAGCTGTGCAAGGCCCTGGCCGAGTTCCTGTTCGACACTGAGGAGGCCATGGTGCGCATCGACATGTCCGAGTTCATGGAGAAACATTCCGTGGCTCGCTTGATCGGTGCACCACCGGGCTACGTCGGCTATGAAGAGGGCGGCTACCTGACCGAGGCCGTGCGCCGCCGGCCGTACTCGGTGGTGTTGCTGGACGAGGTGGAGAAGGCTCACCCGGACGTGTTCAACGTGCTGCTGCAGGTGCTGGACGACGGCCGCCTGACCGACAACCAGGGCCGCACCGTGGACTTCCGCAACACCGTGATCGTGATGACTTCCAACCTGGGCTCCGCGCAGATCCAGGAGCTGGTGGGGGACCGCGAGGCCCAGCGTGCCGCAGTGATGGACGCGGTAAGCTCGCACTTCCGGCCGGAGTTCATCAACCGTATCGACGAGGTGGTGGTGTTCGAGCCGCTGGCCCGCGACCAGATCGCCGGCATCACGCAAATCCAGCTCGGCCGCCTGCGCCGCCGCCTGGCCGAGCGCGAGCTGAACCTGGAGCTGAGCGAAGAGGCGTTGGACAAGCTGATTGCCGTGGGTTACGACCCGGTGTATGGCGCGCGGCCGCTGAAGCGCGCGATCCAGCGCTGGATCGAGAACCCGTTGGCGCAGTTGATTCTGTCCGGGCAGTTCCTGCCGGGCACGACCATTACTGCTAGCGTTGCGGACGACGAAATCGTCTTCGCCTGATGGTTGAGTCTCTGTAGCCGCTGCCGCCAGGCTGCGCTGGCCCTGTAGTACACCCGGGAAATTACAGGTGTGCCATAGGGCCAGCGCAGCCTGCGGCAGCGGCTACGGCGTTTCGGCCCTGGAAAATCGGCACTTTGAAAAAAATTGCAGCTAAATGCATGTTTCTATTTGCATTTCTCAAAAAGGTTGAGTAAAGTTCGCCTCGCTGTAACGGCAACCCACAGATCACCACGCTACACCGGGATCTGAAAATAGTTTGAAATTCAGTAAGTTGAATGAAAATTAGGGGTTGACAAGGGTTTTGAAGGTTGTAGAATAGCGCGCCTCAGAGGCACTAACGTAGCGATACGGGAAAGCCGAAGAGTTCGAAGCGGTAGGAATACAGATTCGAAACTTGCAGTACTGAAATTTATAGTTCCGTGATAGCTCAGTCGGTAGAGCAAATGACTGTTAATCATTGGGTCCCAGGTTCGAGTCCTGGTCACGGAGCCAAATTTCATATCGGGGTATAGCGCAGTCCGGTAGCGCGCCTGCTTTGGGAGCAGGATGTCAGGAGTTCGAATCCCCTTACCCCGACCATTTTTGGGTCGTTAGCTCAGTTGGTAGAGCAGTTGGCTTTTAACCAATTGGTCGTAGGTTCGAGTCCCACACGACCCACCATTTTTGATTCCAGTTCGCTGGGTCAGATCTTAAAAGCCCTTCCGGGTAACACTGGAAGGCATCAAAAAAGGCGCCTTCTGGGTGCCTTTTTTGTACCGGGGTATAGCGCAGTCCGGTAGCGCGCCTGCTTTGGGAGCAGGATGTCAGGAGTTCGAATCCCCTTACCCCGACCATCTTCAGAAAAAAGGCGTCCCTCGTGGACGCCTTTTTTTATGCCTGCTGTTTCTCGATCTACACCTTTACCCGGCTACCCAGCCGATAGCGCGACGACGGGTGCACCAGCCGCACATAAGTCACCGCCCGCTCCGCATTCCACGTGCGCCGCAGCAGCACCAGGCACGCCTCATCCATCTCCATCTGCAGCAGCCGCGCTTCCTCCTCGCTGGGGTGCCCGGCTTCGACGATGTGCTCCATCTCGTCCGGGCGAATCACCTGCAGCAGGTAGCTGGCAGGTTGCAGCTGGGCGCCAAAGTCCTGTGCCAGCAGCTGCGGGATCAGGTCCGGGTTCACGTAGCGATCTTCCAGCTGCACCGGCACCCCTTCCTCCAGGTGCACGCACAGTAGGTGAAACACCGATGCCCCGGTGGCCAGGCCCATGGCCGCCGCCACCTGCAGGGACGCGGCTTCACGCCCCATGTGCAGCATGCGGCATTCATAACGGTGGCCACGGGCGAGGATCTCGTCGCCGATATTGCTGATGCGCATCAGGTTGGACTGCGGCTTGGGCTCGGCCACGAAAGTGCCCACGCCGTTGACCCGCACCAGCCGGCCTTCCTCGGCCAGCTCGCGCAGGGCGCGGTTGACGGTCATGCGCGACATGCCCAAGGTCTGCACCAGCTGGTTTTCCGAGGCAATCAGGTCACCGGGCTTCCAGTGCCCGGCGTGGACCTTGTCCAGCACGAAGTCCTTGGCGCGTTGGTACAGCGCCTGGGCTGGCCGGGTGTTCATCCCTGGTACAGCTCGGCGAAGGCCAGCCAGCGGCCAAACACGCCATCTTCCACCCAGCTGCGGGCGGCGGCGATATCCGGGGCGAAGTAGCGGTCCTCGTCGTAGTGGGCCACGCCCTCGCGAATGAAGTGCATGACTTCGGTGAGCTTTGGCGAGGTCTGCAGCGGTGCCAGCAGGTCGATGCCCTGCGCTGCGCCCAGCAGTTCGATGGCGACCACGGCGCTGCTGTTGCCGGCCATGTCCAGCAGGCGGCGGGCGGCGAAGGTGGCCATGGACACGTGGTCTTCCTGGTTGGCGGAAGTGGGCAGGCTGTCGATGGAGGCGGGGTGGGCCAGGGTCTTGTTTTCCGAGGCCAGGGCGGCAGCGGTGACCTGGGCGATCATGAACCCGGAGTTCAGGCCGCCTTCGCGCACCAGGAACGCCGGCAGGCCGGACAGCGCCGGGTCCACCAGCTGCGCGGTGCGGCGCTCGGACAGCGCGCCGATTTCCGAGATGGCCAGGGCCAGCACGTCGGCGGCCATGGCCACCGGTTCTGCGTGGAAGTTGCCGCCCGACAGCACGTCACCGTCGGCGCTGAACACCAGCGGGTTGTCGGACACGGCGTTGGCTTCGCGCAGGAATACCCCGGCGGCAAAGCGCATATGATCCAGGCAGGCGCCCATCACCTGCGGCTGGCAGCGCAGGGAATAAGGGTCTTGCACGCGCTTGCAGTCGGCGTGGGACTGGCGGATCTCACTGGTGGCGCCCAGCAGGTCGCGATAATAGGCCGCGGCGGCGATTTGCCCAGGCTGGCCACGCACCGCCTGGATACGTGGGTCGAACGGCACCGCCGAGCCCTTCAGCGCTTCCACGGTCAGGCTGCCGGCAACCACGGCGGCGCTGAACAGTTTTTCTGCGGCGAACAGCCCGCGCAGGGCCAGGGCGGTGGACACCTGGGTGCCGTTGATCAGCGCCAGGCCTTCCTTCGGGCCCAGCTCCAGCGGCGTCATGCCAGCGATGGCCAGGCCTTCGACCGCGTCCATCTCACGGCCTTCATGGCGCACGCGCCCGACGCCAATCAGCACCGCCGACATATGCGCCAGGGGCGCCAGGTCGCCCGATGCGCCCACTGAGCCCTGGGACGGAATGCATGGGAACACCTTGGCCGCATACAGCTGGCGCAACGCCTCGATCAGCTCCCAGCGTACGCCGGAAAAGCCACGGGCCAGGGAGGCCACCTTGAGCGCCATGATCAGGCCGACGCTGGCGTCATCCAGCAGCGGGCCGGTGCCGGTGCAGTGCGACAGCAGCAGGTTGCGCTGCAGCTTGGCCAGCTTGTCGGTGGCGATGGAGGTGCGCGCCAGCAGGCCGAAGCCGGTGTTGATGCCGTAGACGGTGCGTTCGTTGGCGATGATCTGGCTGACGGTGTTGGCGCTGGCCGCCACTACATCCCGGGCCGAGGCGTCGAGCTCGAAGGGAGCCTGGTGCTGATAGATGGCGCGCAGTTGGTCGAGGTCGAAATGGCCGGGCAGGATCTGCAGGGTGGCGGGCATGGCGGTGTCCTGGTGTTAGGTTGAGAGGGTAGCTATATAAGCCTGTATATACAGGTATAGCAAGAGCCCTGTCGCCGGTAAAGCGCAGCTTGTCGCAAATCCATACGCCACAAACGACGTAGCCGCTGCCGCAGGCTGCGCTGGCCCCATGCCTCACTGGAGATTTTCAGTGGGGCTCAGGGCCAGCGCAGCCTGCGGCAGCGGCTACGTAACTGCGGGGGCTGTTAGTGCAGTTTCAGGCGCGGCTCGGTGCCGCGGCCGATGCGGCTGCCGAGCATCAGCATCATGGTCTTGAAGGTGCCGTACAGCGCCATCTGGTGCATGCGGTACAGCGACACGTAGAACATGCGCGCCAGCCAGCCTTCCAGCATCACGCTGCCGGTCAGGTTACCCATCAGGTTGCCCACTGCAGAGAACTTCGACAGCGAGATCAACGAGCCGTAGTCCTTGTAGGTGTATTCCGGCAGCTCCTTGCCCTCGATGCGCAGCTTCAGCGACTTGGCCAGCAGGGACGCCTGCTGGTGGGCCGCCTGGGCGCGCGGTGGCACGTTGCGGTCGGTGCCTTTCTGCGGGCAGGCCGCGCAGTCACCGAAGGCGAAGATGTTCTCGTCGCGGGTGGTCTGCAGGGTCGGCAGCACTTGCAGCTGGTTGATGCGGTTGGTCTCCAGGCCGTCGATGTCCTTGAGGAACGCCGGCGCACGGATGCCTGCCGCCCAGACTTTCAGGCTGGCGGGGATGACCTTGCCATCGGCGGTCTTCAGGCTGTCGGGGCCCACTTCGCTGACCGAGGCGTTGGTCAGCACGGTGACGCCGAGTTTTTCCAGGGTCTTGTGCACCGGCCCGCCGATGCGCTCCGGCAGGGCAGGCAGCACCCGCGGGCCGGCTTCGATCAGGGTGATGCGCATGTTTTCCGGCTTGATCTTGTCCAGGCCATAGGCCGCCAGCTCGTGGGCCGCGTGATGCAGCTCGGCGGCCAGCTCCACGCCAGTGGCGCCGGCACCGACGATGGCGACGCTGATCTGGCTGTCCAGGTCGCTGTGGGCATGGGCGCGCAGGTAGTGGTTGAGCAGCTGCTGGTGGAAACGCTCGGCCTGCTTGCGGGTGTCCAGGAACAGGCAGTTCTGCGCCGCGCCCAGGGTGCCGAAGTCGTTGGTGGTGCTGCCCACCGAAATCACCAGGCTGTCATAGCCCAGGGTGCGCGCAGGCAGCAGCTCCAGGCCATTCTCGTCGATGGTGGCGGCGAGCTGGATCTGCTTGGCCGCACGGTCGAGGCCGCTCATGCGCCCCAGCTGGAACTCGAAGTGGTTCCACTTGGCCTGGGCCACGTAGTTCAGCTCGTCTTCCGAGGAGTTCAAGGAGCCGGCGGCCACTTCGTGCAGCAGCGGTTTCCAGATGTGCGTCAGGTTGGCGTCGACCAGGGTCACGCTGGCGGTGCCACGCTTGCCCAGGGTCTTACCCAGGCGGGTCGCCAACTCCAGGCCGCCGGCGCCGCCGCCGACAATCACGATACGATGTGTCATTCAAAGTACTCATAAGGTTTACGGAATTCTGTAGGTCAGTGGGAAGGGCGAGCGCAAGGCAGCTCAAAGCACCAGGTAACTGATCAGGCGGCTCAACAGGCCAAGGCCGATGGTGACGGCTACCGTCAGCACCAGGAGCATCCACGGCCGAAAGGGCCGGCGCTCGACTTTGTGCTGGGGCAGCTGCAGGTAGTGATCCACGCGTTGCTGATCTTCGGGATTCAGACGGCTGCTCATCATGGCCTCGCAAGGTAGACGCTTCTGACTGTAGGAAAAGTACAGTGTTCCCACCGCAAATCATACAACCATTCCACCCCCGTAGCAGCTGCCGCAGGCGGCGTCCGGCCCCCGCGCGTTCTAGAGGCTGATCCCCACATCAAACACAATGCTGCGCCCCAGGTTGCTGCGCAGGAAGTCCGGCGCATCCGGATGGGCGAACAGCACCCGGGCGAAGGTCGGGCCCACCAGCGACAGCGAGCGCCAGCCCTGGCGCAGGTACTCGGTAGGGGGCGGGAAATGGCTGTTGAGGTCCAGCACCTCGCGCTTCAGGCTGGCGAAGGCAATGATGTCCAGCTCGCCCAGGTCCAGGCCGCGTTCCTTGTAGTTGTGCGACTTCTTGCGCAGGGTGGGGGCCAGGCGCTGCAGCAGTTCCGGCGCGCCGATGCGCTTGGGCCGGGCCTCGCGCCGCACCAGCTGGGCCAGGGAAAAGGCGCTGCGGCGCCGTTGCAGCTCCTCGCGCCACTCGTCATTCAGGCGCCGGCCCTCGTCCAGCACGAAAAACACCTCGAAGCTGGCGTCGCGGAACAGCACGTCGGGCGGCTCCTGGCCCGCCGGGTTGAACTCCTCGGCGCGGTACGGGATGTTCAGGCCTTGCAGAAGGCGCTGGCACACCCAACGCTCGCGCTCCCATTTGCGGGCATTGGACAGGAACGCATTGGCTTGTTCGGCCTGGATGGTAAGCAGGCGCAGGTAATCTGAGTCATCCATGCACACAAGCTTAGCGGGTCAAATGCGCTTTGCCGTGAATGACTTGCACACGCTGTGTCACGGTGTGGGGTGTAAACTGCCAACAAGCACATTCGCCAGAGGAACCTGCACATGAAGTTCTGGACCCTGTTGCTGCTCAGCCTGCTGCCCTGCTGGGCCATGGCCCTGGAGGTGGGCGAACGGTTGCCGCCGTGGACGCTGCTGGACCAGTTTGACGCGCCCTACAGCCTCAACGAAGACGCGCGCATTCTGCTGGTGGCCCGCGACATGGGCGGCGCCAAGCTGGTCAACGCCGCGCTGCAAGGCCAGCCCAAGGGCTACCTGGAAGGGCGCAAGGCGGTGTTCCTGGCGGACATCCAGCGCATGCCGGCGTTGATTGCCAGGATGTTCGCGCTGCCGTCCATGCGTTCCTACGACTACCGCGTGGTGCTCGACCGCGAAGGCCGCATCGCTCCCAACTACGGCGTGGCCGATGACTCGGTGCTGTGGCTGGAGCTGGACCACCAGCGGGTGGTAGCCCAACACGCGTTCACCGACGCCGCTGCGTTGAGGACGGCGTTGGAACAGGCGCAAAAATGATCAGCGCGCAGGTGCTGTCCGGCGCGACGCTAAGCGTGGGCTGGTGCCTGTATATACCGGTGTTGGGCTGGGCCGCCTGGCGCGCACCCTGGGTTGAACTGTTCAGTGACAGCCGCCGCCAGCACCTGCTGTTCGGCACGGTGCTGGCGCTGTTCCTGCTGTGGCTGGTGCGGCGCGATTTCGACACCGGGGTGTCCTACCATTTCATCGGTATGACCGCCGTGACCTTGCTGCTGGACTGGCCGCTGGCGCTGCTCGGCGGCCTGGCCGCGCAGATGGGCCTGGTGCTGCTGGGGCGCCAGGACCTGCTGGCCGCCGGCATCAATGGCCTGCTGCTGATCGGCCTGCCGGTGCTGGTGACGGAAGTCTGTGCCGTGTTGGTGGAGCGCGCGCAGCCGAAGAATCCCTTCGTCTACATCTTCTGCTCAGGGTTCTTTCCTGCCGCGTTGGCGGCGTTGCTGTGCGTGTTCGCCGGGCTGGGGCTGTTGTGGCTGGACGGGCGCTTCGCGCTGCCGGAGTGGATCTGGGACTTTGTCGGCTACCTGTGGCTGGTGATCTTTCCCGAGGCGTTTATCAATGGGGTGATCGTCACGGCGTTGGTGGTGTTTTGTCCTGAATGGCTGGAAACCTTTAACCGCACGCGGTACCTGGCGGCGCCGTGGAAGGATGAGTGATGCCCCCCGGATGGCGCGCGGAGCTCTGTAGCCGCTGCCGCCAGGCTGCGCTGGCCGGTGTGAACCCTGAAAATCTCCAGTGGGGCACGAGGCCAGCGCAGCCTACGGCAGCGGCTACAGGGGTATATCAGTGCTCGCTGTGGGGCAGGTCGCCCGAGAACAGCTCATCCTCGGCGTCCGGCGCCACCGGGATCTTGTGTTCCTCGGCGGCCCAGGCGCCCAGGTCGATCAGCTTGCAACGGTCGGAGCAGAACGGTCGGGTTGGGGTGGCCGCGGTCCATTCCACCGGCGCCCCGCAAGTGGGGCATTGTACGGTCAGGGGTTGGCTCATGATTGGCCTCCAGTCAACGTCAGGTAAAAATCATGCAGCCGCTCGACTTCGGCGCGCAAGGCACCCAGGTCGCGGTCATTGACCAGCACATCATCGGCGTGGCGCAGGCGTTCCTCGCGGGTGGCCTGGGCCTTGAGGATGGCCTGCACCTGCTCAAGGCTGGTGTTGTCGCGGCGCAGGGTACGCTCGATCTGCAGCGCCTGGGGCACATCGATCACCAGCAGGCGCTGGGCCAGCCGGTACTGCCCTGACTCCACCATCAGCGGCGAGACGAACACCGCATAGGGCGAAGTGCCCCTGGCCAGCGCCTGGGCAATCTCGGTGGCAATCAGCGGGTGCAACAGGCCTTCCAGCCAGCGCCGCTGCTCGGCGTCCTCGAAAATCAGCCGGCGCAGCGCCGCGCGGTCCAGCGTGCCATCGGCCTGCAACACCCCGGGCCCGAAGTGCCGGGCAATCTCGGCCAGGGCCGGGCGCCCCGGCTCGACCACCCAGCGCGACGCCTGGTCGGCGTCCACCACGTGCACGCCCAGCTCGGCGAAGCGCTCGGCGGCGGCACTCTTGCCGCTGCCGATACCGCCGGTAAGGCCCAGGATCCAGGGCGTCGAAGAAGCTGTAGTCATCAGAAACCAGCAAACTGCATGTAGGAAGCGGTTATTTGACCACCCCACAGCAATGCGATCCAGCCCGCAATGGCCAGATACGGCCCGAAAGGGATCGGCGTGCTGTGCGCAGCATTGCGCAGGCGCAGCAGGATCACCCCGAGAATGGCGCCCACCAGCGACGACAGCAGGATGGTCAGCGGCAGCACCTGCCAGCCACCCCAGGCGCCGAGCATCGCCAGCAGCTTGAAGTCGCCATGGCCCATGCCTTCCTTGCCGGTCACCAGCTTGAACAGCCAGAACACCAACCACAGCGCCAGGTAGCCGGCCACCGCGCCCCACAGTGCGTCGCTCAGGCTGGTGAAAATGCCGTAGGCATTGAGGATCAGCCCCAGCCACAGCAGCGGCAACACCAGCGCATCGGGCAGCAACTGATGATCGGCGTCGATCATGCTCATGGCCAGCAGGCCCCAGGTCAGCAGCATCATCGCCCCGGCGGCCCAGCCGAAGCCGAAATGCCAGGCCACGAACGCGCTCAACAGGCCGCTGGCCAGCTCCACCAGCGGGTAGCGTTTGCTGATGGGGGCTTTGCACTGGCTGCATTGGCCCTTCAGCGCCAGCCAGCTGACCACGGGGATGTTTTCCCAAGCGCGGATCTTGTGCTGGCAGTGCGGGCAGGCCGAGGCGGGCAGCATCAGGTTGTAGCGCGGGCCCTCTGGCTCGGCGGGCAGGCCGAGGATATCGCGGGCCTGGGCTTTCCAGTCGCGCTCCATCATTTTCGGCAGGCGGTGGATGATGACGTTGAGGAAGCTACCCACTACGAGGCCCAGGATCAGGGCGCAGAGGGTGAAGGCCACGGGGGTGGTGGCCAGGTAGTCGGATAGGGGCATGGGTTAGACGACTGAGCCGAGTTGGAAGATGGGGAGGTACATGGCGATGACGAGGCCGCCGACGATTACGCCGAGAAACGCCATGATCAGTGGTTCCATAAGGCTAGTAAGGCTGTCTACCATGTTATCTACCTCGTCTTCATAGTAGGTTGCCACTTTCGCGAGCATTTCATCCAGTGCACCAGACTCTTCGCCGATCGCAGTCATTTGGATCGCCATTGTCGGGAAAACACTAGTAGAACGCATGGAAAAGTTTAATTGCATACCTGTTGAGACGTCCTGCTTAATTTTACCTACCGCATTTTTAAAAACAATATTGCCTGTTGCTCCGGATACTGAATCCAAAGCTTCAACCAAAGGTACGCCTGCAGCAAATGTAGTAGAAAGTGTTCGTGCATAACGCGCTACAGAAGACTTGTAAAGGATGCCGCCTACGATGGGGAGTTTTAATAGAAGTCTATCTACTGTGTCGCGAAATTTTTGACTTTTCTTCATCGCTTGTTTAAAGAAAAAGACTATGCCAATCAAGATTGCTAAGACTATCCACCAATAAGACTGCATGATCTCCGAGAGGCCTATGACCATCATCGTAAATGCTGGCAGCTCTGCCCCAAAGCCTTGGAAGACAATTTGGAATTGCGGAACTACTTTGATCAATAGGATGGACGACACAATGAAGGCTACCACTATTACTGCGGCAGGATAAGTCATTGCTTTCCGGATTTTTGCTTTAAGGGCTTCAGTTTTCTCTTTGTATGTTGCGACTCGGTCCAACAAGGTTTCTAATGCCCCAGCTTGCTCCCCGGCGTCTACAAGATTGCAATAGAGTTCATCAAAAATTTCCGGTCGTTTTCTGAGTCCGGTGGCGAAGCTATTTCCTGCGGCAACTTCTTGTTTTAAGCCGTCGACCAAGGAACGCATATTAGGGTTGTCAAAACCTTCGCCGATGATATCAAAAGATTGAAGCAGCGGTACGCCTGCACGCATCATTGTTGCCATTTGTCTCGTAAAGAGCGCGATGTCCATCGGCTTGATTTTTTTTCCGCGCTTAAAAATCGATTCGGATTTCTTCTTGATTTTTCCAGGATTTATTCCCTGTTTTCGCAGTTGTGCTTTTACTAATGGTACACTCGGGCCGGCAAGCTCGCCGGTCATTTTAGCACCTTTGCGGTCAGTGCCTTCCCATGTATAGGTGCTAATTTTCGGTGTGCCTGGTTTTGGCGCCATTTGTTAATCCTTGGTGACTCGGTTAACTTCTTCTAGGCTTGTAACCCCTTGCATCACCTTCATAAGCCCGGATGTCCGTAGGTCATTAAAACCGTCTTTGCGCATTTGTTCCGCGATTTCTATGGAGTTGCCTTGCTCCATAATAAGTCTTTGGAGTTCCTGGGTGTTTCGGGCTACCTCATAGATGCCTTGGCGGCCCTTATAGCCGCCATTGCAAAGATCACATCCAACGGGTTCGTAAATTTTGAATGTGCCGATGAGATTTGCTGGAAAGCCTTCTTCTGCTTGAGTTTCTGGTGGGATGTCCGCGATCTTTTTACAATGTGGGCAAAGTTTACGCGCCAACCGCTGAGCGATAATCAGGCTCACGGAGGTCGCAATGTTGAACCCGGCGACTCCCATGTTTTGCAGGCGTGTCAAGGTCTCGGCTGCACTGTTGGTATGAAGGGTTGATAGCACGAGGTGACCAGTTTGCGCGGCCTTGATAGCGATCTCAGCAGTTTCCAGATCGCGAATTTCGCCGACCATGATCACGTCCGGATCTTGCCGTAGGAATGAGCGCAATGCTTGCGCGAAGTCGAGACCCTGCTTGGGATTCACATTGACCTGATTAATCCCTTCCATGTTAATTTCCACCGGGTCCTCTGCCGTGGAAATGTTTATATCCACAGTATTAAGTATGTTCAGGCCGGTATACAGCGATACCGTTTTGCCTGACCCCGTCGGACCCGTTACCAAAATCATTCCTTGGGGTTGACGCAGCGCTTGAAGGTAAAGCTCCTTCTGTCCCGGCTCGTAACCCAAAGCGTCAATGCCCATTTGGGCGCTAGATGGGTCGAGGATGCGCATGACGATTTTTTCACCCCAAAGCGTTGGAAGCGTGTTGACCCGAAAATCGATGGCTTTGTTTTTCGATATACGCATCTTGATCCGGCCGTCTTGGGGTTTCCGGCGTTCAGAAATATCAAGGCTTGCCATGACCTTCAAGCGGGCAGCAATTCGACCTGCCAGGTTGATAGGCGGCTTAGCGACTTCTCGTAAAATCCCATCAGTGCGCAAACGCACGCGGTAAGTTCTTTCATACGGCTCAAAGTGTAAGTCTGAAGAGCCGCCGCGAATGGCATCCAGTAGCATTTTGTTAACGAAACGTACCACTGGAGCGTCATCCGCATCTTGTCCCGCAATGGGCTCATCTCTATCATGGTCGATCGCTTGAACATCAAGGCCATCAAGATCGACATCGGCCATTTCCTCTAGCCCAGTACTAGCACTGTCAAAAAATTTCTCAATAGCGTCGCCCAGCTTATCGTCCTCCACGAGGATTGCTTCCGTCGTGAGGCCGGTGCTGAATTGTATGTCTGTTATTGCCTGGTGATTCGTGGGATCCGAAACTCCGACAAATAATTTGTTTCCGCGCCGCCACAAGGGTAGGGCATGGTGCTGGCGGACAAGCTTTTCGCTAACGAGTCCTTTGGGTTGGCTCTCCTTGTCCAGCATCGACAAGTCGAGAAATGAGACGCCGAACTGTTCTGACGCAATTTCCGCAATCTCGCGACTTTTGACAAGCTTGCTTTGTACCAAGAAGTGAACAAACGAGATCCGATTCCTCTGAGCTTGCTGAAGCGCTAGCAAGGCGCTTTTGTCGGTAAGCAGTTCTGCTTGGACCAAATGCTTGGCCAAGCCTGTCAAGGCAATATCGTTCATTTGAGCACCGGTCACATCTAATCGGTCGTTTATAGCTTAGTCGAGCCTGGTAGCCAAATCGATCAGTGCAGCGTGACAAAAATTGTCAGTTTCTTGCTCTTGGCGTCAGCCTCCCGGTTCCAAATCGTGCCTTGTAAACCGGACTGGGCCGAGGATCTACTCTGGCACGTAGCTTGCGTCGTCCTGTGGTAGCTGTCCTGATATCTGCATACAAACGGAGAATTTTTCAATATGAAAAATCAGAAAGGCTTCACCTTGATAGAACTGATGGTCGTGGTAGCGATCATCGGTATCCTTGCCGCTATCGCCATACCCCAATATACCCGCTATCAGGCAAAATCGAAGGTTGCTGCTGCCATTGCAGAAACGTCGGCAATGAAGGTAGGCGTGGATGACGCCGTCAACTCCAACGTCGCCCCGACTCTGGCGCTGGCCGGTGGCGCTGCATCCAGTGCGAACTGCTCTGCCATTGCAATTGCCGGTTCTGCTACAGCGAACGTTACTATCACTTGTACTATCACCAACGCTCCTTCCATCGTTCAAGGTAAAAACGTGGTATGGACCCGTACTCAGGATACTGGTGTGTGGGCTTGCTCTTCGACCGTGACCGATACTACTCTGCTGCCTAAAAGCTGCGGTGGTTAATGCTTAGCTTAGGGGGGGCGGCGTCGCCCCCTCTTCTCAAGTATTGGAGATTTATGAGTTCGTCAAAGATGGCTCAAAATGGATTTACGCTTTTGGAACTTATAGTCGCAGTTGCCATTATAGGGGTTCTCGGCGCCTTGTTGATTCCAAACTATCTTCGGTACACTGCGAAATCTACTGTGGCTGCAGCAGTTGCTGAGTTGACATCGTTGAAAGTGGGAGTTGAAGATGCACTTTCTTCTGGAGTGGCATCCCCTGCATTGAGCGATGTGGCCAGTTATGTGTCGACCAATAGGTGTTCTCTGGCGCTAGTCTCGCAAAATGGCGCAGAAACTCTTTCTTGTACGTTGATTAATCCGGTCTACTTGGTATCTGGGGGCGTAATTAGTATTACCCGATCATCCGACGGCACCTGGAGTTGCTCAATGAATTCAAATATTTCCGTGGATTTCGCTCCCGCCGGATGCATAGTCTTGAATTGAATTGAATTGAATTGAATTGAATTGAATTGAATTGAATTGAATTGAATTGAATTGAATTGAATTGAATTGAATTGAATTGAATTGAATTGAATTGAATTGGGTTTGCGTTTGATTGACTAAGTTGTATCGCTGTTTTTTACCTGTTACTATTTTGACTTAACCGCCGGTGTAGCTCAGTCGGTAGAGCAGCGCACTCGTAACGCGAAGGTCGTAGGTTCGATTCCTATCCCCGGCACCATCTCCCCCCGCGCCACCAGCACCTTCCTCCCTCAATGCCGCGATATGCGATTGTTCGTGGTCATGTTCGTGGTATCGATCAACCAGATCCACTGGTCATCCGCCTTCACGTTGTTGCACTTGTTGCCATACGCCGCGTAGTTCACGCACAGGGTGCTTTCGGTCACTTGCCAGCTGCCTTTCTGCGGCCCGGTGCCGCCCATGCTGAGCACCGCGGTGCCGTCGGGTTGGAAGGTCTCGCTGTAGGGTTGGCCGTCACGGTTGATGCCGCGGTGCGGGCGGCCTACCAGTGCGCTGCTGATGGCGTCGCCCTTGAGGTCCATGGCGTTGGCCGAAGGGTCGCGGGGGTCGTTGGTGCGTTCGTCGTGCATGGCGCAGCCGGCGAGCAGAATGACCAGGGCGGTCAAGCAGATCCCTTTCATGGTGAAGTACCTGTATTGGCTGGAGGGCCCACTGAGGGGAGATTTGCATATTCCAGCGTAGTCAGGGGAAGGGGCGGGGCTATGTTGATTGGCGATAGGGCGCGGGGTGGTGATGCGCAACGGTTCTGCATGTTTTCGGAACTAATCAGGGCGCGCGCGGTTCGGCAATGCATTGGCATTGCTATCGAGTTGATTGAAGAAAATTGCGCGCCGGACGTTAGTCAAATGCGATGATGGCCAAGTGCTCCAGCTGCAACACTACCCACGTGCCACGTTTTCAGGGGGCCTTATGACCCGTACCTTTTTTCCTTCGCCCTTCGAGCCCGCCAGCTGCGCCCAATGCCGCAACCTGGAGGCGCTGGATTTCGACTTCACCATGGCCTTCCAGCCCATTGTCAACGTGCGCAGCGGCCTGCTGTACGCCTACGAGGCGCTGGTGCGCGGGCCCAATGGCGAGTCGGCCGCCAGCGTGCTGGGCCAGGTCAATGACGGCAATCGCTACCGCTTCGACCAGGCTTGCCGGGTCAAGGCCATCGAGACGGCCGCTAGGCTAGGGCTTGTGGCTATCCCCGACTGCAAGTTGAGTATCAACTTCCTGCCCAACGCGGTGTACCGCGCCGAAACCTGCATCCGCGCGACGCTGGAGGCGGCCCGGGCCTCGGCGTTTCCGTTGGAGCGGCTGATGTTCGAGGTGACCGAGGGCGAGAAGGTGGAAGACCCGGAGCACTTGAAGTCGATCTTCAAGGCGTATGAGCGCCAGGGGTTTACCACCGCCATCGATGATTTCGGTTCAGGTTATTCGGGGCTGAACCTGCTGGCGACGTTCCAGCCGCAGGTGTTGAAGCTGGACATGGCGCTGACGCGCAATATCGACAGCGACGGCGTGCGCGAGGCCATTGTGGCGGGGATCGTGCTGGTGGCGCAGCGGCTGGGGATAACCTTGCTGGCCGAGGGCGTGGAGACGGATGGCGAGCGTGATGCGCTGCTGGCGCTGGGCATTGAGTTGATGCAGGGCTATCTGTTTGCGCGGCCGCAGGTGGGCGCGTTGCCGCTCAAGCCACTGTAGCCGCTGCCGCAGGCTGCGCAGACCTTGAACCTCGCTGGAAATCTCCAGTGAATATCAGGGCCAGCGCAGCCTGCGGCAGCGGCTACGGGGGGCGTCAGCCTTCCTGGCGCCAACGCACGGTGTAGTGCGCCGCCACGCTGGTCATCTGCGGCTGGAAGTGGGTGTTGGTGATCAGGTATTTGTCCACCTGGCCGTTGTCCCTGTGGTGTTCCAGGGTGTCGCCGGCGCCGGCGTTGAGGGTTACTTCGTAGATCAGCGCCTTGTTGGGTTCGACCCGGGTCTGGAAGGGCCCCAGGCGGGTGCCGTCGATGCGGATGATGTAGACCTTGTCGGCCCCGGGGTTGAGCGTGTTCGTCACTGCGAGTACTCCAATACCTTCGTTCATCTCGTGGGTGGTGGTGTCACAGACTCAGGCGCATCGACAGGTCGATGGCCTTGACGTCCTTGGTCATGGTGCCGATGGAGATGTAGTCCACACCGGTCTGGGCAATGGGCAACAGGGTGCTTTCATTGATGCCGCCGCTGGCTTCCAGCTTGGCCTTGCCGGCGTTCAGCCGCACGGCCTCGCGCATGTCGTCGTGGCTTAGCTCGTCGAGCATGATGATGTCGGCGCCGGCGTCCAGGGCTTCCTTGAGTTCGTCCAGGCTTTCGACCTCGATCTCCACCGGCTTGCCGGGGGCGATGCGGTGCGCGGCGCTGATGGCCTGGGCAATGCCACCGCTGGCGGCAATATGGTTTTCCTTGATCAGGAAGGCGTCGTACAGGCCAATGCGGTGGTTATGGCAGCCGCCGCAGGTTACCGCGTACTTCTGCGCCAGGCGCAGGCCGGGCAGGGTCTTGCGGGTGTCCAGCAACTTGACCTGGGTGCCGGCGACCTTGTCGGCCAACGCCTGGGCCTGGGTGGCCACGGCGGACAGCATCTGCAGGAAGTTCAGCGCCGTGCGCTCGCCGCTGAGCAGCGAGCGCGCCGGGCCTTCGAGGTGGAACAGGGCCTGGTTGGCGCTGGCGCGCTGGCCGTCGCTGACCTGCCAGTGCACGGCCACCCGCGGGTCGAGCTGGCGGAACACCGCGTCCACCCAAGCGGTGCCGGCCACCACGCAGTCCTGGCGGGTGATGATGGTGGCTTTTGCCAGGCGCTCGGCCGGGATCAGCTGGGCGGTGATGTCCCCGCTGCCAATGTCCTCGAGCAACGCACGGCGCACGTTGGCTTCGATCTCGGCAGTCAGGTCGGCGAGGCGTAGATTCGGCATAGCAGGCTCCACAGGCAAAGTGGCCGGATTATAGGGCAGTGATGCCCTGGCGCGAAGCCTTGCGAGCGGCTTGCGGCCCGGTGGCGCCAGGCTACGAAATAGAGCCGTGCGTGGGAGCTTTTTGCCATCTTTGTTGTCCACTTCGCATCGGGTTGCAAATAACCCGTTCAGGCGCTCTAGCGCTGCCGCCCGGATTTGCAGATAATGAGCGCCTTGTTATTGGCGTCATGACTTTGACGTCGGTCCATATTGTTTTCGTTCTGCGTGCTGGCGCTTACAAAAAGCGTTGCGCAGAGAGCTGTGGGCGGGTGCCGGGAACCTGCATACTAGAGCGACACGCAAACAGGACCTCATTCTTTCAGGAGGACGGGATGCACAACGATGGGAAAGTCGTGCCGTTGAACAAGGCCGCTGCTGACCAAGCCAGTCAGACGCCCTTGGCACGCCTGCCCGTTGTCCTCCTGCAAGTGCGCGACAAGGCCGCCCAGCAGTTGCGCCAGGGCTTGCAGGCACTGTTCGACAACGCCGACGACACGCTGTTCGAGATGGCCGACCGGGCCCAGAACAATGTCGAACAGAATACGTTCTTCGAGGCCATGCGCGACCTGCGCCTCAAGCGCAAGAGCATCGAGCGCGGTTTCCTCGAACGCCTCTACGAAGCCTTCGTCGCCATCGGCCAGTACGAAATCGCCGAGCCGGTGGTGGCTGCCCCGGTCAACTACGACAAGCTAGAGTTGGTGGCCAACGACGACCTGGAGCGCACCGTGGCGCTGGACGCCATGGTGGGCAAGGTGCTGGCCCGCGACGGCTTTGCCCTGGGGCAGTTGACCGCGCGCCTGAACTCCCTGGTGCTGCGCCGCCTGGAAGACGCCAGCAACCCCCTGGGCCCGGCCATGCTCTGCGACTATTTCCTGGAGGCGGGGCGCAACCTGGGCGTGGAGATCAAGGTCAAGCTGATCGTGCTCAAGCTGTTCGAAAAGTACGTGCTCAGCGATTGCGACCAGCTGTACGCCGAGGCCAACCAGCTGCTGATTGCCACCGGCGTGCTGCCCGAACTCAAGGCCGCGCCGGCCCGCCGCAGCGCCGACCGGCCCCCGGCCCGCGAGCACCCGCGCCGCGATGACGCCACCGGCCCCGCCGCGCCAAGTGCCGCGCAGCTGGATGAAAGCGTGCAGGAGGTGTTCGGCGCCCTGCAGGACCTGCTGCGCCAGTTGCGTGGCAGTGTGGCGCCCAAGCTTGAGGCCAGCCACGAAGCCCAGCCCATCACCACCAACGACCTGATGCGCCTGTTGTCGCACTTGCAGCAGTACGTGCCGTCGTCCCAGGCGGCGCAGGACGACTACGACCTGCGCTACCAGCTGGAACAGCTGCTGACCCGGGTCAGCGTCAAGAGTGGCAAGTTTCGGGTGATCGGGGTGGTGGACGAAGACGTCATCAACCTGATCGCCATGCTGTTCGAATTCATCCTCGATGATCGCACCCTGCCAGACTCGCTGAAGGCGCTGATCGGCCGCCTGCAGATTCCGATGCTCAAGGTGGCGGTGCTCGACAAGAGCTTCTTCAGCCGCGGCAGCCACCCGGCGCGGCGGCTGCTCAACGAAATTGCCTCGGCTGCCATGGGCTGGGGCAACCGCGACGACTATCAACGCGACAGCCTGTACCTGCGCATCGAGCAGATCGTGCAGCGCCTGCTCAACGACTTTGTCGACGACCCGGCGATTTTCTCCGAGCTGCTCGCCGACTTCCTGGCCTTTACCGCCGACGAGCGCCGCCGCAGCGAATTGCTGGAGCAGCGCACCCGCGACGCCGAGGAAGGCCGCGCCAAGGCCGAGCTGGCACGCCACCGGGTGCAACAGGAGCTCAACCGCCGGCTGCTGGGCAAGGTACTGCCGGTGGTCGTGGTACGCCTGCTGGAGGAAGCCTGGAGCAAGGTGCTGCTGCTGGTGTGCCTCAAGCACGGCGACGGTTCCACGCAATGGCAGGACGGCCTGAACACCATGGACGAGCTGATCTGGAGCGTAGAGCCCCATGACGAGCCCGACGCCCACCAGCGCCTGCTGGAGGTGGTGCCCGGCCTGCTCAAGGCGCTGCGCGATGGCCTGACCAGCTCGGCGTTCGACCCCTTTGCCACCAGCGAATTCTTCAGCCAGCTGGAGCTGCTGCACGTGCAGGCGCTCAAGCGTGGCGCCCTGCACCCGGCGCCGTTGGTGGCGGGGCAGGAGCCGCCGGCGCTGGTGGCCGTGGTGGAGGAGATCGTGTTGGCCGGCCATGGCGATGCCGAGGCCAGCGAGCCTCAAGTGCGCCTGCCTGCCGATGACCCGGGCCTGTTGCAGGTGGCCAAGCTGCGGGCTGGCTGCTGGGTGGAGATCCAGGAAGACCACGACCACCGCCTGCGCTGCAAGCTGACCGCGATCATCGAGGCCACCGACAAGTACGTGTTCGTCAACCGCACCGGCATGAAGGTGCTGGAGAAGACTCGCAACGGCCTGGCCCTGGAATTCCGCAATGGCAGCGTGCGCATCCTCGATGACGCCCTGCTGTTCGACCGCGCCCTGGACTCGGTGGTCAGCAACCTGCGGCAGCTGAAAAGCAAGTAGACTGCCAGCAACCCTCTTCCTGGAGCCACGGATGCACATCGATCCTGCCACTGGCTGGTGCCAGGGCGCCCAGCACTGCCCTTCGCCGAACTTCAACGAGCGCCCGGATGGCGAGATTTCCCTGCTGGTGATCCACAACATCAGCCTGCCGCCGGGGCAGTTCAAGACCGGCCGCGTGCAGCAGTTCTTCCAGAACCAGCTGGACACCACGGCCCACCCTTTCTTCGAGACCATCGCCGAGCTGCGGGTGTCCGCGCACTTCCTGATCGAGCGTGACGGTGAGGTGACGCAATTCGTCTCCTGCTTGCAGCGTGCGTGGCATGCCGGCGTGTCCTGTTTCGAGGGGCGCGAGGCCTGCAACGATTTTTCCCTCGGCATCGAGCTGGAAGGCACCGACTTCGAGCCCTTCACCGATGCCCAGTACCAGGCGCTGGCGCAGCTGACCCGGCAGCTGTTGACGCATTACCCGGGCATTACCCCGACGCGCATCTGCGGGCACAGCGACGTTGCCCCGGTGCGCAAGACTGATCCAGGGCCGCATTTCGACTGGGCGCGTTACCGCGCCAGCCTGGCGGCCAACGAGGGCGAACAATGAGTTTTCTGGTCTTGGTGCTGGTGCTGTGGGTCGAGAAGTTTTCGGCCCTGCGTCACCGCCTGCAACGTGATGGCGCCTGGCTCAAGGAGCTGGCGCGGCTGGAGGCGAAACCGAAACTGGCCAAGGAGCCGGCGCTGATCCTGGCCCTGTGGGTGCTGTTGCCAGCCATCGTGCTGGGCGTCGTGCTGCTGGCGCTCAAGCCTGTGGCTTACGGTCTGATCGCGTTTCCCATCCACCTGTGGGTGGTGATCTACAGCCTGGGGCGCGGTGACGTGAAGGCTTCGCTGGGGCCGTTCCGTGACGCCTGGCGCCGGGGTGATGAGCAGGCCGCGGTGCACGTGGCCGAGCGTGACCTGGGGGTTACCGGGGACGACGAGGCGAGCCTGTTGGCCAAGGTGCAGAACCTGTTCCTGTGGCAGGCCTACCAGAGCTTCTTCGCGGTGATTTTCTGGTACGTGCTGCTGGGCCCGGTGGCGGCGTTGGTGTACCGCCTGCTGGCGCTGGCGGTCGCCCATTCGACGCACCCGGGCGTCGTTGCGCGCGCAGGCAGCATTCGCCATGCCTTCGACTGGCTGCCGGTGCGGATGCTGGCCGCCAGCTTCGCCCTGGTGGGCAACTTCGTCGCGGTGGGCAAGGTGATGCTGCATGAAGTGCTGCACTGGCACATCGGCGCGAAAAAGCTGATTGCCGATGTCGGCCGTGTCGCCGGCGAGCTGCCGGATTCGGCCGCAGGCGAAGCGGGGGTCGCCAGCCTGGACAACCTGTGGGACCTGCTGCTGCGCTCGGCGGTGCTGTGGTACGCGGTAATCGCCCTGTGGACGGTGCTGTTCTGAGGTAGGCGCGGCGCTGCCCGCAAGGGCGGCGCCGCATGCCGTCAGCGATTTTCCGGCTTGCCGTCCAGTGGGTCCAGTTGCGCCCACTCCGCTTCGTCGAGGCCATCGCCACCGCCGATGTCGTCCTCGTCCACCACGCTCAGCGATGAGTCTGCCGCGCGGCCACGGCCGGGTTCGTCGGCGTCGCGGGCGCCGTCTTCCTCTATCAAGGTCTCGGGGCTCATGTCGTCGTCAGTGGGCTCATGGTCGTCCATCGAGGCCCCAGTCATGCCGGCTTCGCGGGCGCGGCGTGGTGGCAGTTGCTGTTCCAGCTCCGGGTTGGTCATCTCGTCGCCGATCTTTGCCGATGGCTCATCCTGGTCCAGATGCAGCTCTTCCATGGAGCCCATGCGGTCTTCGTTGTCGTCGATGGGCGCCGGTTGTGGCGCGTGCATCGGGCGGTGTGACTCGGTCATGGCAATTCCTCATGTTTGGGGCCTTAATAGGGTGGACCCGTGGCCTTCATGAAGATTCCCCCTGTATCGAGCCGGCCATCGCGGCTTGCGCGTGACCCGGCGCGCCCGGCGCCAGTCATAGGTTGCGCACCAATTTCGAGGCTAGAACATGAACGATCTACAGGAACTGATTGATAACAACGCCCGCTGGGCTGAAGGCATCAAGCAGAAGGATCCCGACTTCTTTGCCAAGCTGGCGCGCCAGCAGACCCCGGAGTTTCTCTGGATTGGCTGCTCGGACGCCCGTGTGCCCGCCAACGAGATCGTCGGCATGCTGCCGGGCGACCTGTTCGTGCACCGCAACGTCGCCAACGTGGTACTGCACACCGACCTCAACTGCCTGTCGGTGATCCAGTACGCGGTTGACGTGCTCAAGGTCAAGCACATCCTGGTTACCGGCCACTACGGCTGTGGTGGCGTGCGGGCGTCGATGCAGGACCGCCAGTTCGGCCTGATCGACGGCTGGCTGCGCTCGATTCGCGACCTGTACTACGAAAACCGCCTGGCCCTGGCCGAGCTGCCCACCGAGGAGGAGCGGGTGGACCGTATGTGCGAGCTGAACGTGATTCAGCAGGTGGCCAACGTGGCGCACACCAGTATCGTCCAGAACGCCTGGCACCGCGGCCAGCCGCTGTCGGTGCATGGTTGCATCTACGGCATCAAGGATGGCCTGTGGAAAAGCCTGGGCGCCAACATCAGCGGCTTCGAGCAACTGCCGCCGCAGTACCGTTTGCGCCCGCTGTAAGAGCCAGACTGACTCCCGTAGCAGCGGCCGCCAGGCCGCGTCAAAGGCCCCACGCCTATCGCGTCGGGCCTGGACGCAGCCTTCGGCAGCTGCTACGAGTTAGATGCTTTCAGGCACCACCAGCGGTGCCTTCAGGCTCTTCAGCACCTTGCTCACCGGCGCCGTGGCGCATTTCGCCTTGGCCTGCTCGGCCGTGTCATGGCGCACCGAGGTGTAGAACAGTTCGCAGGTCTGCTCCTTGTCCGTCACTTGCCATTTCTGCATGCAGGCGCTGAGGGTCGCCTGGGCGTCGGCCTTCGGGTTGCCGCCCATGCCTGCCTGCCAGCAGGCGGCGCTGAGGTCCTGGCCCATCACCTTCAGGCCCACGGCATCGGCTTCCTGCACGTTGTTGTCGTAGTTGGCCGGGTCTGCCGCGTTCCAGATGTAGCTGGGGTGGTTGGCGCCCAGCACCGGCACGTTCTGGCCAGGGTTGGGGCTGATGCTGGCCAGGCCCAGCACGTTCAGGCTCTGGCCGTATTGCGCCTTGATCCAGGCCCGTACCGGCGCGCCGAACGCGACCATGGGCAGGGTCTGCCCGGCCAGGTTCTGGCTGACCTGCTTGACCATGGTGGTCTGGTAGTCCTGGAAGTAGCCGTACACGCCTTCCAGGTCCTTGCCGGCGGTGGCGGGCGCGGCGATGGGGGCGATGTCGATGATGGTCTGGTAGCCCGGGGTCTGCTCGGCGGCCACGCCGTTGTCGGTGAGCAGTTGGGCCCAGCGGTCAGTGGTGTTGGAGCGCAGGTAGTCCTGGGCCTGGGTCAGCGAATAGTCTGGCGGGAAGTGCAGCAGCTCGACGCTGCGGCGGTTTTCCAGGGCCATGCCCAGGGGCAGGAACAGGTACCAGTTGTAGGCCCACTTATTGTCGGCGTTGAGCTGGCTGGCACCCTTGTAGGCCAGGTCGCCGGCGTTGAGCAGCTGCACCAGCGGCTGGTCGTAGTTGTCGGGCACGCCCTTGAGGGTGGCGAACACCTGCTGGTTGTCGGTGGTCACCCGCACGGTGGCCTGGCTGTAGCCGTCGCGTTTCAGGCTCTGGTCCAGGTAGTGCTCGACGGTCTGCTCCAGCGTCCAGTTCTTGTAGCAGATGACATTGCAGTTATTGGGGTAGGCAAACAATTGGGTCACACGCTGGGTGCTGCCCAGGTCGATCTGGATGTCTGCCTGGGCGGCCCCGGCCAGGGTCAGGGCGGCAAGTGCGGTGGCGAGCGCGGAAACCTTTGGCATGCATAACTCCTTGTCAGTGAGAGGCCGAATAGTGCGCGAGTGTGCGTTACCGGGGAATGCTTTCCGAGAAAAAAAGTGTGTGGTCTTGTAGCCGCTGCCGATGGCTACACTTCAACCCCATGAAAACCGTGCTGATGGTGACCCTGGCCCTGCTGGCAGGCGTGGCCCACGCTGACGACCCACGCGACGAAGCCCTGTTCGTGGCCTGGTTTCGCCATCACGATACCGCCGCCTTCGAGCGCTTCCTGGTGCAGCGCAAGGTCGACACCGTGGTGCCGCTGTACCAGCTGCTGCGCACGGCCAGTGACTGGCAGCAGTGCCAGGCGCAGCCGTTCGCGGTGCCGCCGGCCAGCCATTGGCCGGCGGTGGAGTCGACCTTGCAGCTGCTGGCCACGCTCAAGCGCGAAGGTGTGCTGGGCCGTTTCGAGGTGGTCTCGGCGTACCGCGGCAAGCGCCTGAACGCCTGCGCCGGCGGCGCCGCCCATAGCGCCCATGTGCAGGCGTTTGCCGTGGACCTGGCGTTTCCCGAAGGCAGCGCCGACCCGCAGCGCCTGTGCGATTTCTGGAAGCAGCACGGCGGCGAATGGCAGCTGGGCCTCAGCCGTTACCCATCCGGGCGCGTGCACCTGGACACCACCGGCTACCGCACCTGGGGTGGTGACTACAGCGCGCGCACGTCCTATTGCCTGCAGCCAGCGTCAGGTTAAATGCGCCTTGAGCACGCCCAGCACGTCGCGGGCGAAGGCACCGCTGTGCGCGTTGACCTTGGCGCGGAATTGCACAGCTGGCAGCGCCGGCAATTGCCAGCTGGCCGGCACCGGCACCGTGCCCGGCGGTATCGACGACTCATTCAGGCAGGCCACCCCCAGCCCGGCACTCAAGGCTGATTGCAGGCCGGCCACGCCCGAGGCTGAATGGGCCACCAGGTAGGGCCGCCGGGCGCGTTCGAGAATGTTCAGTGCCAGGCCCTGCAGCGAGCAGGTGGCGGGCAGCACCACCAGTGGCAGGGTCGCGGGGCGTTCGGCGGCCAGGTGTTCGGCGATCACCCAGTGCAGGCGTTCGTCGCGCACCGGTTCCACGCCCGCCAGCAGTGGCTGGGCGTGGTCGTGGAGGATCTGCATGTACAGGCCGATGTCGAAATCTGCCGGTTCGGCCTCGATCAGCGCGCTCTTGCGCACGGTCACGTGCAGGCGCAGGCCAGGGTAGAGTTCGGCCAGGCGCTTGAGCAGCGGGGCGATGGCGTTGGGGCGGAAGTAGTCGGTGATCAACAGGCGCAGGTCGCCGCTCAGGCCGGTGCCGCGCATGTCGTGCAGCACCTGGTCGTTGAGGTCCAGCAACTGCCGCGCGTGGCCCAGCAGGCGCTCGCCCGCAGGCGTGAGGCGGGTGCCGCGCTTGCTGCGGGTGAACAGCTGCTGGCCGCAGAAGCTTTCCAGTTTCTGCAGCTGCTCGCTGACCGCGGACTGCGAGCGATGCAGGCGTTCGGCCGCCGCTGCCAGGGTGCCGGCCTCGGCGACCACGGTCAGGGTGTTGAGCAAATCGAGGTCGAAGCGGCTCACGGTCATCACGCCTTTTGCCGATGGATGTGCTCTGAATATCCCGCTTTTCCGATGATGGAGCAAGGGCGATGATCAGGGCGCAATCCACTCACAAGGAGCAATATCATGCCTGGCCTGACCTTACTGATTTCCGGTGAACCCAAGGACGCCCTGGTGCCTGTGCTGGCGCGGGAACTGACCGAGCTGACCTGCGTCATCCTCGACAAACAGCAGCAGAGCACCACAGTGACCGTGGATTTCCTGCCCCGCGCCCAGTGGTTTATCCACAACCGCAGCCTGGCCGAATTGGGCAAGGACGCCTTCCGCCTGCAGGTGACCATTACTGACGAAACCACCACCAAGGACCAGAAGGCGCGGTTCCAGCGCGAGGCCTACGCGTTGCTGGCCGAGCGCATCGGCAACCTGCACTCGCACTCCAACGTGCATGTGATCGATTGCCGCGCCTCGGCCTACAGCTACGCCGGCATTACCCAGGAGTACCGCTACCAGCACCCCCAGGCCTGAGCCTCACGGGTAGGGAATGGGCGTCAGCACCGGCTGGCCGGCGAAGAAGGCCAGCAGGTTCTGGTTCACCAGGCTTACCGTGGCCTCGGAGGCCTGGGGCGACAGGCCGGCGACGTGTGGCGTGAGCACCACGTTGTCCAGGGCCTTGAGCGCGTCAGGGACGGCGGGCTCGTCGTCGAACACGTCCAGCGCCGCGCCGGCGATGGTGCGTTGCTGCAGGGCCTCGATCAGGTCGGCGGTGGCGATCACGCTGGCGCGGGCAATATTCACCATGAAACCGTGCGGCCCCAGGGCCAGTAGCGCGGTTTTGTCGATGGCGTGCTGGCTGCTCGGGCCGCCCGGGGTGGCGATCACCAGGTAATCGCAGGAGGCCGCCAGTTCCACCGGGCTGGCGCAGTAGTGGTAGTCGACGTCGGTGCGTGGGCGGCGGTTGTGGTAAGTGACGGTCATGTCGAAACCGCGCGCGGCGCGCTTGGCAATCGCCAGGCCCACCGCGCCCAGGCCCAGGATGCCCAGGCGGCCGCCTTCCAGGGTGGGGCGGCTGAGCTTGCGCCATTCACCGCGGCGCACCGAGGCATCGGCCCCTGGAATATCGCGCACCAGCGCCAGCAGCAGGGCCATGGCGTGGTCGGCCACCGACGAGGCGTTGGCGCCGGCGCCGTTGGTCACGGTGATGCCGGCGGCATGGGCGGCGGCCAGGTCCACGTGCTCGTAGCCGGCGCCGATCACGCAGATGATTTTCAGGTGCGGCAGCGCCGCCATTTCATCGGCGAAGAACCCCAGCGGGCCACGGGTGAGCACGGCGGTGATGCGCTGGCCGTGGTCGCGGATGGCGGCGGCGCGCAGCTCGCGGGTGGGCGCCAGGATCAGCGTGAAGCCGCTGTCTTCAAGGATGTGCAGGTAGTCGTTGACGGCTTCCACCAGCACCAGGACCGTTGCGCTCATGGGTTCCCTCCGGAATAAAGTAAGTCAGGCGCCCATTGACCGATTCCTGGCGACAATGGTCAATGACTATTCAAGGCCCTGCGAGTTTATTTCATGTCCTGGTTGACCGACCCCGCTGTCTGGACCGCGCTGTTGCAGATTGTCGCCATCGATTTGCTGCTGGGCGGCGACAACGCCGTGGTCATCGCCCTGGCCTGCCGCAACCTGCCGCGCGAACAACGACGCAAGGCCATCCTGGGCGGTGTGGCGGGGGCAATCCTGCTGCGCGTGGTGCTGTTGTTCTTTGCCATGCAACTGTTGTCGCTGCCTTACCTGAAACTGGCGGGCGCGCTGCTGTTGCTGTGGATCGGCGTGAAGTTGCTGATTCGCGAAGAGGACGGGCATGCCGACATTCGTGGCGATGTGCACCTGTTCAATGCCATCAAGACCATCATCATCGCCGACGCGGTGATGTCGCTGGACAACGTGCTGGCGGTGGCCGCCGCGGGCGCTGGGAATATCTACCTGGTCAGCTTCGGGGTGTTGATCAGCATCCCGGTGATCGTGCTGGGCAGCCGCCTGGTGCTGGCGGCCATGGAGCGTTTCCCGGTGGTGATTCAGCTGGGCGGGGCGTTGATTGGCTGGATTGCCGGCGGCATGGCGGTGGCGGATCCGGCGCTGGCGGGGTACCTGCCGGGTAGCGTGGCGGTGCAGCATTATGCCGCCAGCGTGGTGGGTGTAGGGTTGGTGCTGGTGGTAGGGCAGGCGTGGAACCGGCGGCTGGTGGCGCGGCGGCTATGACGCCGCCGCGCACCGTGGCCGCCATGACGCGGCCTGGCGGCCACTGCTACGGAACGGTGTCGGCCTCAGAATTTCAGGGCATTGGTCAGGTCGCCCATGGGCTTCTGCCCGCGTGCCACCATGGCGTCGTCGCGCTGCTTGAGGCCGTCCAGCGTCTCCAGCTTGAACACCCGGGTGATCAGCCGCAGGATCGACGCGGTGTCATACACCGTGTGGTCCACCGTGCCCTTGCGTGCGAACGGCGACACCACCAGCGCCGGAATGCGCGTGCCCGGGCCCCAGCGGTCGCCCTTGGGTGGCGCCACGTGGTCCCACCAGCCGCCGTTCTCATCGACAGTGACCACCACCACCATGTTTTTCCATTGCGGGCTGTTGCGCAGCACCTTCAGGGCGGTGGCGATATGCCGGTCGCCGGCGGCCACGTCAGCGTAGCCGGCGTGCATGTTGAGGTTGCCCTGGGGCTTGTAGAAGGTCACGGCGGGCAGCTTGCCGGCGGCCGCGTCGGCGAGGAACTTGTTGCTGCCGGGCTCGTCGCCCAGGCCACCGTCGCGCAGGCGCTTCTGGCGCTCGGCCGGGTTCTCCGGGCCTTGCTGCTTGAAGTAGTTGAACGGCTGGTGGTGGTACTGGAAGTTGGGGATCTTGGGGATGCCGCCCGAGTCCTTGTACTGGTCCAGGGTGGCCTGCCAGGCGCCCGCGTACCAGGCCCAGTCGACGTTCTTCTTGCTCAGTTTGTCGCCGATGTGTTCGTGGCTCTGGGGCACCAGCACGCTGGCCAGGTCCGGCTTGGAGTAGTCTGGGCGTTCCGGGTCGCGGATCCAGGTTGGCCAGTAGGGTGGCGCCATGGTGTTCACGGCGAAGCCGTCCGGGGTCAGCGCGCTGGGCCCGAACGCCGGGGCGCCGGTCATGGCGCTGGCCGGGGACTTGTCCAGGGGCTTGAGGCGCGTGTCCAGCGGGTCATCGCTCTGCAGCGTGGCGATCTGTTCCTTGGCCACCGAGCTGGTGGCGTTGGGGTAGAACGGCGCGGTGGCGCTGATCAGGTACTGGTGGTTGAGGAACGAGCCGCCGAAGGCGCCCTGGAAGAAGTTGTCGCACAGCACGAACTCGCGCGCCACGTCCCACAGGCGCAGGGAATACTGGGTCTGCGCGTAGTAGCCCATGGTCAGGCCACCGGAGTCGGCCCAGGCCACGAACTGGTCATTCTTGCCGCCGTTGATCTGCATCTGGTTCTGGTAGAACACGTGCCACAGGTCGCGGGTCACCACACTCAGCGGCAGGTCTTCCTGGTTCGGGCCTTTCAGCGCGAACGGCGCGTTGGGCAGGTTTTCCTGGTACTGCACGCCCGGGGCGTAGGTCACGCCATCCACGGTTTGCGGGCCAAGCTGCAGGGTGCCGCCCCAGGCCGGTGGCAGGGTCTTGAGCAGGCTGCCGTCACGGTCGCGCTGCTGGTGCTCCTCGGGCTTGAGCGCCGCCAGCGGTTGTTCCAGGCCAGGGAAGTTGGCGAACAAGTTGTTGAAGCTGCGGTTCTCGGCGTAGATCACCACCACCGTCTTGACGTTGTCGGCCAGCGCCTTGTCCAGCTCGGTGGGCGACAGCGGATGCTCGTCGGCCTTGCCCGGCTGGTCGTTGGTGCTGCCACAGGCGCTCAGCGTCGCCGCGCCCACGCCCAGCACCGCCACGCCACCCAGGAAACGGCGGCGGCTGGTGTCGGGCAGCAAGGGGGAGGAGGGGGCTTGGGTATCGTCAGTCTTGTCACTCATCACGGCATCCCTGGTCAGGCGTAACAAAAAAATACTGGCCGGGAGGGTAGCAGTGGTTTGTGACGGTTGTGGGGCGGGTTTGTTTCAGCGGGTTCCCTCGGGGGAAACAATCCGAAGCGGCCAACCGCAGAATAGGGCCTTTCCCAAAGATCCAGAAATGCCGCAGTCAGACAAGGTGTGTCACCAGCCTGTAGCAGCGGCCGTTAGGCCGCGTCACGGGCAATGCCAAGGTGGGTTGGGACGCGCCCTGGCGGCCGCTGCTACGGGCAGGTGCAGGCCGAGGCTGGTTAAATTTTCAGCTGCTCAAACTTGCCGGGAGGCGAGTAGCGCCAGCTGATCTTGAACCCAGCGCCACCTTTGATCAGCGATGACTGCTGGACAATCGCAGGCCACCAGCGGATGAGGTTGTGGGCTTTGCTCCAGTAGGTTTCCGCGGCCCATTGCCTAGCCAGGCAGAATACAGGAATGCCAGACGTCCTGAACGCCTGGCGCTCGGTGTCTCCCTTGATAAACCTGTCCTGTGAAATGACAATCCAGTCACCTTCAGCCTTTAGTACGCGGATCCAGCATTGGTCACTGGTCTCGGGCGCAAAGCGGTCCCTCAAGGGGTAAACGTTGTGGCCATCTGCTTTGGATAATTCATTCAGCGCTCTGGCCAACGCCGGAGGCAGGTTGTGGTCGAGCAGAAACTTCAAGCCGCGCTCCCGGTTTCAAAGGCGACTGCGGCTGCGACATCGCTCGCTGGAATCTCGTACAGCGCGGCAACGCGCTCGCGATCTTCACCTTCCGCCAGATAGGCTTGATACAGCAGGGCCGTATCGATACCGCTAGCTGACAATATGGCTCCGCCGAAATTCCGATCAGGGTCGATGACTATGACCCTGCTCCGTCGAAACGGATAACGGCATTGGGGTGTGGGGTGAGCGTTATTCATGAAGCCCTCCCGGGTATGTGGGCAACGTGAATCGGAGGTGGCAAGGTTATCCATGGGTTTAAGGTGCCAACGGCATACGCCCGCGGCACTAGCTCCTACTGAAATATGACAACCGCCAGCATACGTCTGCCAGCAAAGACCCTATATCAGCGTAACCCCAAAATTGCGTAGGACTTTTCCCAAGCCAAAAAAAAAAGAGCCTACCTTTCGGTAAGCTCTTTTTCGTACTTGGTGGCTACACAGGGACTTGAACCCCGGACCCCAGCATTATGAATGCTATGCTCTAACCAACTGAGCTATGTAGCCAAGATGGCGCGCATTATTCCCTCAGAACGAACATGTGTCAATCATCTTTTTGAAAATTTTTTACGTGTGATCAAAAGCTTAGGGTCCACACGGACGAACGGGCCGGAAAACCCGGGCCGTTTGGACATAAATTGTTTCATTGTTAGCAATCCCGCCCCGAAAAATGGCACATTAGGACCCCATGCGCTGGACGTGCACTCGTTTGCGGCACGCTGAGCAGCGTTCCTACCCGTTGTGTGGAAGATTTGCCTGATGGCCATAACCAACGTTCAAACCAGCTCGGCCCCGGCGGCCGCTGCGGCGCAGACCAGCCCCCTGGTGATGCGCATCATCGGCGCCTGCGCGCTGGCGCACCTGATCAACGACCTGATCCAGTCGGTACTGCCCTCCATCTACCCGATGCTCAAGGCCAACTACGGCTTGAGCTTCACCCAGGTGGGCCTGATTACCCTGACCTTCCAGATCACCGCCTCGCTGCTGCAGCCGTGGGTGGGCTTCTATACCGACCGCAACCCCAAGCCGAACCTGCTGCCGCTGGGCACTATCTGTACGCTGGTGGGTATCGTGATGCTGGCCTTCGTCGGCAGCTTCCCGATGATTCTGGTGGCGTCGGCGCTGGTGGGCATTGGCTCGTCGACCTTCCACCCGGAAACCTCGCGCATCGCGCGGCTGGCCTCCGGTGGCCGCTATGGCCTGGCGCAGTCGACCTTCCAGGTGGGCGGCAACGCCGGCTCCGCGTTCGGGCCGCTGCTGGCGGCGGCGCTGATCATTCCGTTCGGCCAGGGCAACGTGGCGCTGTTCGGCGTCTTCGCGCTGTTCGCCCTGGGCGTGACCTGGGTGCTGAGCCGCTGGTACAAGGAACACCTGAACCTGTTCAAGGCCAAGAAGGGCGGCCAGGCCACCCACGGCCTGTCCAAGCGCCGCGTCACCGCCGCGCTGGTGGTGCTGGGCCTGCTGGTGTTCTCCAAGTACTTCTACATGGCCAGCTTCACCAGCTACTTCACCTTCTACCTGATCGAGAAGTTCCAGCTGTCGGTGGCCAGCTCGCAGTTGCACCTGTTCCTGTTCCTCGGGGCGGTAGCGGCGGGGACCTTCTTCGGCGGCCCCATCGGCGACAAGATCGGCCGCAAGGCGGTGATCTGGTTCTCCATCCTGGGCGTTGCGCCGTTCACCCTGGCGTTGCCTTACGTGGACCTGTTCTGGACCACGGTGCTCAGCGTGATCATTGGTTTCATCCTGGCGTCGGCGTTTTCGGCCATTGTGGTGTTCGCCCAGGAACTGGTGCCCGGCAACGTCGGCATGATCGCCGGGGTGTTCTTCGGCCTGATGTTCGGCTTCGGCGGCATCGGCGCTGCGCTGCTGGGGCATCTGGCGGACATTCACGGCATCGAGTACGTGTACACCCTGTGCTCGTTCCTGCCGCTGTTCGGCATCCTGACGATATTGCTGCCTAATACGCGCAAAGCCTGACCCACGAAAAGGCCCGCGCGATGCGGGCCTTTTCGTAGCCGCTGCCCCCAGGCTGCGCAGGGCGTGTGCCACGGTGAAGATCTTCAGCGCGCACGAGGGTCAGCGCAGCCTGGCGGCAGCGTGTCGGGTCGCAAATGGCGCGATTATTTTGAGTCGCGCCACAATCGCGCCACGCCTCCCGAGCAACCGCGCCACCGACCACCGGACCTGTAGCCGCTGCCGCCAGGCTGCGCAGGGCGTGTGCCACGGTGAAGATCTGCAGCGTACACGAGGGCCAGCGCCGCCTGGCGGCAGCGGCTACGGGGTGCGTGTGGGGGCGCAAATGGCGCGATTATTTTGAATCGCGCCACAATCGCGCCACGCCTCCCGAGCAACCGCGCCACCGACCACCGGACCTGTAGCCGCAGCCGCCAGGCTGCGCAGTGCGTGTGCCACGGTGAAGATCTGCAGCGTGCACGAGGGCCAGCGCAGCCTGGCGGCAGCGGCTGCAAGGTTTACGTCGTCAGGTTCAACACCGGCGCCGGCACCCGCGCAAACCACCGGCTCGCCTGCTCATACGCATGCGCCAGTTGCAGCACCGCGAAGTCGGCCTGGTGGCGGCCGATGATCTGCATGCCCATGGGCAGGCCCTGGGCGTTGAAGCCCACCTGCACGTTGGCCACCGGGCAGCCGCTGAGGGTGCCGGGGATGACGACTTCCATCCAGCGGTGGTAGGTGTCCATGCTGCGCCCGGCCACTTCGGCGGGCCAGTGCTGGCGCTTGTCGAACGGGAAGACCTGGGCGCTGGGCAGCAGCAGGTAGTCGTAGCGTTCAAACAGCGCGTTGATAGCGCGGTACCAGTCGGTGCGGGTGACGCCGGCCTGGTGCACGGCGCTGGCGCTCAGCCCCAGGCCGTTTTCCACTTCCCATTGCGCTTCGGGCTTGAGCTGCGCGCGCTTGGCCGGGTCCTGGTAGGCCTTGCCCAGGGAGCCTGCCACGGTCCAGTGGCGCAGGGTGCGCCAGCAGTCCCACAGGCGTTCCGGGCTGAAGCCCAGGTCGGCGTGCTCCACGCTGCAGCCCAGCGCCTGTAAGTCGCCCAGGGCCTTTTCGCACAGGGCGGTGACGCCATGCTCCATGGGCAGGTAGCCGCCGAAGTCGCCCAGCCAGCCCAGTCGGGTGCCCTTGAAGTCACGGGCCAGGGGCGCGGCGAATTCGCTGCCGTCGCCGGCCAGCGACAGCGGTGCCCGCGGGTCATGGCCGGCCTGCACCGATAGCAGCAGGGCGGTGTCGCGCACGGTGCGGCCCATGGGGCCTTCGTAGCCCAGCTGGTCGAAGAACAGGTCGGCGGCGTCGTCGAAAGGCACGCGGCCCTGGGACGGGCGGAAGCCGATGATGTTGTTGAAGGCCGCCGGGTTGCGCAGCGAGCCCATCATGTCGCTGCCGTCGGCCACCGGCACCAGGTGCAGGGCCAGGGCCGCGGCGGCGCCACCGCTGCTGCCGCCGGCGGTCTTGCTGGGGTCGAAGGCGCAACCGGTGGCGCCGAACAGCGGGTTGTAGCTTTGCGAGCCGAGGCCGAATTCCGGGGTGTTGGTCTTGCCGATGATGATCGCGCCGGCGGCCTTGATGCGCGCCACCATGATGCCGTCGCGCTCGGGAATGAAGTCGCGGTACAGCGGCGAGCCCAGGGTGGTGGCAATGCCCTGGGTCAGCGACAGGTCCTTGATGGCGTGGGGCAGGCCGTGCATCCAGCCCAGGTAGACGCCTTGGGCCAGTTGCGCGTCGCGCTCGTCGGCCTGGGCCAGCAACCGTTCGGCCGGTTGCAGGCTGACCAGGGCGTTGACCAGCGGGTTGAAGCGTTCGATGTGGGCCAGGTAGGCCTGCATCACCTCGCGGCAGGACACCTGGCGCAGGCGGATTCGTTCGGCAAGCTCATGGGCCGGCAGCAGCACCAGCTCGTTGACAGTCGGGGTGTTCATGGCAGCAACCTTGGTAACAGGAAAACAGACCCCGCCGTCCTGGCGGGGCAGGGGTGCATCAGCGCATCAGGTTGGTCCACAGCCGGTCGGCCAGGCGGATGGCGCCCTCGCCGCAGGTCTGGCTGAACACGACCTTGGTGCCGGTGGGAATGTGCAGCTCCGGCGCATCCTTCAGGCTAGCGTCGAGGAACGGCTCCACGCCTTTGATCGGGCTCTGGTGCTTGAGGAAGTTCTGGGTGATGGCGGCATTTTCAGGCTGGCTGAGGAAGGCGATGAACTTGCGCGCGTTGTCCGGGTGCTGGCTGCCCTTGGGGATGACCATGTTGTCCACCCAGGCCATCACGCCCTGCTTGGGGTACAGGTAGGCCAGGCTCGGTTTCATCTCGCGGGCGCGCATGGCCGAGCCACCCCAGAACATCGACATGTCGACTTCACCCGCGGCCAGGTTCTCGCGAATCGAGCCGGCCTTGGAGCTGTAGGTCTTCACGAACGGCTTCTGCGCCTTGAGCAGCGCCAGCACCTGTTGCATCTGCTTGGGGTCTTCGCTGCACAGCGGAATGTTCAGGTACAGGCTGGCGGTGTCGATCACCTCGCTGGAGGAGTCGAACATGTTGATGCGCCCCTGCAGCTCGGCCGGCGGGTGGTACAGCACGTCGTAGCTGTCCAGCGGGCCTTTGTAGCGCGCGGTGTCGAGGACCACGCTGGTGGTGCCCCAGATGAACGGCATGGCGTAGGCACCGTCTGGGTCCCAGGTGGGATTCTTCAGGTTGTCCACCACGTTGGCGTAGTACGGCTGCTTGGCCGGGTCGAAGCGCTCCAGCAGCTGCTCCTTGATCAGGATGGGCACGAACTGGTGCGACGGAATCGCCACGTCATAGCCGCTGCCGCCCTGTTTCAGCTTGGCCAGCAGGGTCTCGTTGGAATCGTAGGAATCCACGGTCACCTTGATGCCGGTTTCCTTCTCGAACTTGTTGAGAATCTCCGGCGAAAAGTAGCCGCTCCAGCTCACCACGTTCAACTGCTCCGCCGCCTGCGCGGTGCCGGCCAGGCCCAGCGCCAGCGACATCCCTACGGTGGTCATCAACGTCTTCATGCAAAACCCCCCACGGTTGGACAAAAGGCTCAGGCTTTCTTTTTGCCGAGCAGATAGGAAAGGCTGACGAACAGCACCGACACGCCGAGGATCAGCGTGGAAACCGCGTTCACGTCCGGCGTCACGCCCATGCGCAGCAGGCCGAAGATGAAGATCGGCAAGGTAGTGGTGCCCGCCTGCGAGACCATCATCGAGATCACGAAGTTATCCAGCGAGACGATGAACGCCAGCATCAGGCCGCTGACGATGCCCGGCATCAGCAGTGGCAGCGTGACCTTGGTGAAGATCCGCCAGGCGCCGGCGTACAGGTCGGCTGCGGCGTGCTCCAGCGACAGGTCCATGTCGTTGAGCCGCGCGCGGATGGGCAGGTAGGCGAACGGGATGCAGAACACCGTGTGGGCGATGATCAGGTTGCCGTAGCCCAGCGACACCCCCAGCGACGAGAACAGCGCCAGGGTAGCGACGCCGACGACGATTTCCGGCAGCACCAGCGGCAGCATGATCGCGCCCATGGACAGCTGCATGCCCTTGAATTTCGCCCCGCGCGAGGTACCCAGCGCCGCCAGGGTGGCGATCACCGTGGCGATCACGCTGGCGCAGCAGGCAACCAGCAGGCTGTTGCCGGCGGCGCTGCGCAGGGCCTGGTTGGCGAACGCGGCGCGGTACCAGTCCAGGCTCAGGCCGGTCCACACGGTGGCGGACTGGTTGGCGTTGAACGAGAACACCACCAGCACCACGATGGGCGCGTACAGGTACAGGTAGAACAAAAAGCTGAAGCCGCCGAAGCCGGGGAAGTCCTGCACCCCCAGCCGGCCACGGGTCAGTAGACGCAACATCACAGGCCTCCTTGGGCAACGCGCTGGCGCTCGGCGCGCAGGGCGTACAGGGTCAACACCAGCATCACGGCGGCCATCAGCACCAGCGACAGCGCGGCGCCGAACGGCCAGTTGCGGGCGTCACTGAACTGGCGAAAGATCAGGTTGCCGAGCATCAGCTTCGTGCCGCCGCCCAGCAGTTCCGGGGCAATCATGGCACCCAGGCACGGCACGAAGGTGAGGATGGCGCCGGCCATGATGCCGGGCCTGGCGATGGGCAGCACCACCTTGCGCAGGGTGCGCCACTTGCCGGCGTACAGGTCTTGCGCGGCCTCCAGCAGGCGGATGTCCATCTTCTCCAGGGTGGCGTAGATGGGCAGCACCACGAACGGCGCGTAGGTGTAGACCAGACCCAGCAGCACGGCGCCGTCGGTGTACAGCAGCGGCAGCGGCTGCTTGATCAGGCCCAGGCCCATCAGGCTGTTGTTGATCACGCCGCTGTCGCGCAGCAGCAGAATCCAGGCGTAGGTGCGGATCAGCAGGTTGGCCCAGAACGGCACGGTGATCAGGAAAATCAGCAGGCCGCGGCGCTGGGGCGGCTGCATGGCCAGCCACACGGCCACGGGGAAGCCGATCAGCAGGGTGATCAGCGTGGTCAGCCCGGCGATGCCGATGGAGCGCAGGGCAATCATCAGGTACGCGTCGGTGAAGGCCAGGCTGTCGTCCATCTGCCGTTCGAACAGCAGGGAAATGTAGGCCTCGGTGCTGAAGTGATGATCGACCCCGCCATAGGGGTTGGCCTGCATCAGCGAGTAGGCCATCACGATCAGTATCGGCACCACCAGGAACAGGCCGATGGCGGTCAGCGCCGGGCTCACGCCCAGCACGTTGCCCAGCGCCTTGCGGCGCAGCAGGGCGCTGGGGCGGGGCAGCACAGTGGTTGTGTCCATGTTGCCTCCTCAGTCCACCAGCACGCTGGCGCTGTTGTTTTCCAGCAGCAGGCCGGCGCGGCCGCCCAGGGCAAAGCGCTGGCCGCCGCTGTTGGGCACGCGCACGGTCAGGCGCTGGCCGCCGGTGAGGCGCACCTGGTACTGCAGGTCGGTGCCCAGGTAGATCTGCTGCTCCACGGTGCAGTCCATGGCGCCCTGGCGGGGCAGCTCGATCAGTTGCAGGCGCTCGGGGCGGATCGACAGGTTGACGCTGGCGCCCACCCGCAGGCCCTCGTGCACCGGCGCGGTGACGGCAGCGCCGCCTGGGGTCTGGTACAGCGCGCTGGCGCCGTCGATGCGGCTGACCACCGCCGGAATCAGGTTGGTCTCGCCAATGAAGTCGGCGACGAAGCGGTTGCGCGGGCGTTCGTAGATCTCGTCCGGGCGGCCCACCTGCTGCACCTCGCCCTCGCTGAGCACGGCGATGCGGTCGGACATGGTCAGGGCTTCTTCCTGGTCATGGGTGACGAAGATGAAGGTGATGCCGGTGCGCGCCTGGATGGCCTTGAGTTCTTCGCGCATGGCCTGGCGCAGCTTCAGGTCCAGCGCCGACAGCGGTTCGTCCAGCAACAGCACCTTGGGGTGCGGCGCCAGCGCCCGGGCCAGGGCGACACGTTGCTGCTGGCCGCCGGACAACTGTGCGGGGCGGCGTTCGGCGAAGCGCTCCATCTGTACCAGCGCCAGCATTTCACGCACCCGCTCGGCCACCTGCGGTTTGCCCAGGCGCTTGCCCATGGGGTGCGATTCCAGGCCAAAGGCCAGGTTCTGGGCGATGCTCATGTGCGGGAACAGCGCGTAGTGCTGGAACACGGTGTTCACGGGGCGCTGGTGGGGCGGGCGGTCGGCGATGTTTTCGCCGTACAGCTGGATCTCGCCGCGGGTGGGAAACTCGAAGCCGGCGATCATTCGCAGCAGGGTGGTCTTGCCGCAGCCCGAGGGGCCGAGCAGGGTGAAGAATTCGTTGTCGCGGATGTCCAGGTCAACGTGCTTCAGGGCCACGGGCCCGGTGTCCGGGTCGCCATAGACCTTGCGTACCGAACGGATGGAAACAGCCAGCATCTGTAGCGAATGCAAGGCGCTCATGCAGTACCTCCGATTCCCCCATCGAGCCCTTTCCAGCAGGCGGCCAAGTGCACCGCATGCAGCCCGGGACGATGGAATATTGTTGTTTTGGCAGGAGTAGAGAGTCGTGATACCGGCCGCTTGGCAGGGCCGTTGTTGTTCTGCGTTGGCCTGATTATCAGCGAGGGATTGCCGGGGCGAAAGATCAATTTTAACATAGGTGGTGTTAAATAATTTAACAGCGCGCGAGGCCGGAAACGTCATGTCCAACCTGCATCTGCCACCCCTCAATGCCATCCGCGCCTTCGATGCCGCCGCGCGCCTGGGCAGCTACGTGGAAGCCGCCAAGGCCCTGCACGTGACCCAGCCGGCGGTGGGCCGGCACGTCAAGCTGCTGGAGGACTGGCTGGGCGTGCAGTTGTTCGAACGCACCTCGCGGGGCGTGGTGCTGACGCCGGGCGGGCGCAAGTATCACCAGAAGATCTCCCGTGCCCTGCAGCAGATCATCGAGGCCGGCGAGGCCCTGCAGCCCCACGCCAGCGAGCGCTGGCTGCGCATCATGGTGGTGCCGGGCCTGGCCAAGCGCTGGCTGACGCCGCGCATCGAGACGTTGCGCCACCTGCGCCCGGGCTTGAAGGTGGCCATCGAGCCCAACTCCACCTTCACCGAGGTGGACGCGCGCACCGCCGACCTGGGCATCGTCTATGGCATGCCCGGCCAGTACGCCAACAGCCGCGCCACGCTGATCTGCCCGCGGGTGTTCCCCATCTGCACGCCCAAGTACCTGGCCAGCATCAAGCCTATCCGCCGGGTGCAGGACCTGATGAAGCTGGACCTCATCCACTTCGACGACGGCGAGTGGTGGAACATGTGGTTCAAGGCCCTGGGCATCGACGCCCAGCTGTCGTCGGACGTGCTCTACGTCAGCAACGACCACGCCCTGGCCGTGGCCGAGAGCGGGCAGGGCATAGCCTTGGCGAACGAAGTACTGGTGCGCGACGAGCTGGCGGCCGGCACGCTGGTGCGGGCGATCGACGTGGAGGTGCCGCTGGAGAGCTACCAGCTGCTGACGCCCAGCGGGCAGTTGTCGGCGGACGTGCAGTGGTTCGAGCAGTGGCTGGCGCAGGCGCTGCGCGAAGAGTTCGCCGGCGCTTTCGACGGCGCCGGGGCGTAGGCTTCAGCCCAGGGTGTTGAGGGTCTTGCGGCAGTGCACCAGGGCGTCGCGGATCATGAAGTTGACCAGGGTCGGCGACACCCCCAGTTCCAGGGCGATGTCTTTCTGCGACTGGCCATTGAGCCGGTACTGCTCGAAGGCGTAGCGGGTGCGCGGCGGCAGGTCCTGCAGGGCCAGGGCCAGCTTGTCGAGGGTCTGGCGGTCTTCGTGCAGGGTCTCGGGGCTGGCGCCGGGCACGGCCACGCTCAGGCCTTCCTCTTCGCTGCACTTGTAGCGTTTTTCCAGCGCCTGGCGGCGATAGTGGTCGATGGCCAGGTTGCGCACCACGCGCATCAGGTAGCTGCTCTGGGACTGGATGCCCGGGCTTTCGCCGTTGCCGTTCATTTTCACGAAGGCATCCTGCACCACGTCTTCAGCCGACGCGCGACAGCCCAGGATGCGGGTGGCGGCGTTGATGAAGCGCTGGCGATGGGTCACGAACAGTTGCTGAAGAGCCGGCCTTGGCTCGATGCTGATTGTTTTAGGCATTTGACGTGTTGACCTATGCGGCAGTGCACATGGGGAAGCGGTAAAACTAATGTGATTGATAATCTTTATCAAATGATTTCTGCTCGCGTCTCATGATTTTTTCTTCTATGACACAATTGCCATCACTGCCTCCCCACCCCCGTAGCAGCTGCCGCAGGCGGCGTCCGGGTCTCGCGAGCTGCTTGGAACCATGCGGCGCCCATGACGCGGCCTGTGGCGCTTTGCCGCACAATTGTCTGTGCGCGCCGCGAGTTGGTTATACTTGCAACGATCTGCCTGGAGCGCTCATCAGGAGAGCTCATGCTCGCCCCATCTATGCCGTTGTCCGCTACACGCCAGAACCTCTGGCGCTTGACCTTTATTCGTTTCCTGGTGCTGGCCGCGCAAGCCGGCTCGGTGGGCTTCGCCTACCTGACGCACCTGTTGCCACTGCCCTGGCTGCAGCTCAGCGCCACCCTGGCGGTGTCGTTGCTGCTGTGCACCGTGACCGCGTTGCGCGTGCGCGCCTCGCTGCCGGTGACCGAGCAGGAATACGCCCTGCAACTGACCTGCGACCTGCTGCTGCACAGCGCGCTGCTGTATTACTCGGGTGGGTCCACCAACCCCTTCGTGTCCTATTACCTGGTGCCGCTGACCATTGCCGCGGTGACGCTGCCGTGGCTGTATTCGGTGATCCTGTCGGGTATCGCCCTGGCCTGCTACTCGGTGCTGCTGGTGCGTTTCTATCCGCTGCCAACGCTGCCGATCGCCCGGGAAAACCTGCAGAACTACGGCATGTGGCTGAGTTTTGCCCTGGCCGCCGGGGTCATCACCTTCTTTGCCGCGAAAATGGCCGAGGAACTGCGCCGCCAGGAGCAGATGCGTGCCCAGCGCCGCGAGGAAGGCCTGCGCGACCAGCAACTGCTGGCCGTGGCCACGGAAGCCGCCGGTGCCGCCCATGAACTGGGCACGCCGCTGGCGACCATGAGCGTGCTGCTCAAGGAAATGCGCCAGGACCACCACGACCCGGCGCTGCAGGAAGACCTGTCGGTGCTGCAGGACCAGGTCAAGCTGTGCAAGGAAACCCTGCAACAACTGGTGCGCGCCGCCGAGGCCAACCGCCGCATGGCGGTGATGGAACAGCCCGTGACGGCCTGGCTGGACGAGGCGCTAAACCGCTGGCACCTGATGCGCCCGGAAGCCACCTACCGCTTCCAGCGCCTGGGCCAGGGCGAGGTGCCGGAGCTGGCGCCGCCGCCAGACCTGACCCAGGCGCTGCTGAACCTGCTGAACAACGCCGCCGATGCCTGCGCCGAAGGCCTGGAAGTGCACCTGGACTGGAACGCTGAAGATATCTTCATCGTGATTCGCGACCACGGCCCGGGCGTGCCGCTGGCTATCGCCGAGCAAATCGGCAAACCTTTCTTTACTACCAAGGGCAAGGGCTTCGGCCTTGGCCTGTTTTTGAGCAAAGCCAGCGTGACACGCGCAGGCGGCTCGGTAAAACTCTATAGTCATGAGCAGGGCGGTACACTCACAGAGTTGCGCCTGCCCCGTGACGCCCGAGGAGACAGACATGAGTGATGAAAACCAGGTCGAAAGCGAAGAGCTGCCGCATCTGTTGCTGGTCGACGACGATTCGACCTTTACCCGCGTGATGGCCCGCGCCATGGCGCGCCGCGGCTTCCGCGTGACCACCGCCGCCAGCGCCGACGAAGGCCTGAAGCTGGCCCAGGAAGACCTGCCGGACTACGCGGCCCTGGACCTGAAGATGGAAGGCGACTCGGGCCTGGTGCTGCTGCCCAAGCTGCTGGAGCTGGACCCGGAGATGCGCGTGGTGATCCTCACCGGTTACTCGAGCATCGCCACTGCGGTCGAGGCCATCAAGCGCGGCGCCTGCAACTACCTGTGCAAGCCGGCCGACGCCGACGACGTGCTGGCAGCCCTGCTGTCCGAACACGCTGACCTGGACACCCTGGTGCCGGAAAACCCGATGTCGGTGGACCGCCTGCAGTGGGAACACATCCAGCGCGTGCTCACCGAGCACGAAGGCAACATCTCCGCCACTGCCCGCGCCCTGGGCATGCACCGGCGCACCCTGCAGCGCAAACTCCAGAAGCGCCCGGTTCGTCGCTGAGTCGCCGAACCCATGAGTCTTTTTTCCGCGCGGGTGGATCGGGATCGATCTGCCCTGCGTGGCCTCCTACCGTCGAGCCTGTCCAATGAATCAGAACGCTGAATATTCCGCGGTCAACGATGCCGTGCGTGGTCATTTTTTTCGAAGGGTATGGCAGCTGATCTGGCCCTACTGGCGCAGTGAAGAGAAGGGCAAGGCCTGGCTGCTGCTGGCCTCGGTGATCGGCCTGTCGCTGTTCAGCGTGTGGATCTCGGTGTGGATGAACAGCTGGTACCGCGACTTCTACAACGCCCTGCAGAAGAAAGACTTCGCTGCTTTCACCCACCTGATCCTGTATTTCTGCGGCATTGCCGCGGTGGCCATCCTGGGCGCGGTGTACCGCCTGTACCTGACGCAGATGCTCACCATTCGCTGGCGCCGCTGGCTCACCCAACGCCACTTCAACCGCTGGCTCGAGAACAAGAGCTACTACCAGATGGAGCAGGGCGGCCACACCGACAACCCTGACCAACGGATCAGCGAAGACCTCAACAACTTCACCTCCGACACCCTGAGCCTGGTGCTGGGCCTGATCCGCACGGTGGTCAGCCTGGTGTCGTTCTCGGTGATCCTGTGGGGTGTGTCGGGCAGCATCGAAGTGTTTGGCGTGACCATCCCCGGCTACATGTTCTGGTGCGCGCTGGTGTATGCCATTGTCGGCAGCTTCCTGACCCGCTGGATCGGTAGCAGCCTGATCCCGCTGAACAACCAGCAACAGCGGTTCGAAGCCGACATGCGTTTCTCGCTGATTCGGGTGCGTGAAAACGCCGAGAGCATCGCCCTGTACAGCGGCGAACCCAACGAGAAAGAGCGCCTGACCACCCGCTTCGGCAAGGTGTGGAGCAACTACTGGGCGCTGATGAAAGTCACCAAGCGCCTGACCTTCTTCACCGCCGGCTACAGCCAGGCGGCAGTGATTTTCCCGTTCGTGGTGGCAGCGCCGCGTTATTTCGCCGGCAAGATCGAACTGGGCGAGCTGATGCAGATCAACTCGGCGTTCGGCAACGTGCAGGGCGACATGAGCTGGTTCATCGACAGTTTCTCCACCATCGCCGGCTGGAAAGCCACCTGTGACCGTCTTATCAGCTTCCGCCAGGCCATGAGCGACAATGAAAGCCGCGCGCCGGCCATCGCCGTGGAAGAGCAGGGCGAGGCAGTGAGCGTCGACAACCTCAACCTCGACCTGGCCGATGGCCGCCACCTGCTGGCGGGCGCCAGCCTGGCTGTGGCCTCGGGCGAACGCCTGCTGGTCAGCGGCCGCTCGGGCAGTGGCAAGAGCACCTTGCTGCGCGCCATGGGCCGTTTGTGGCCCAACGGCCACGGGCATATCCGCATGCCCCAGGGCCGCTCGCTGTTCCTGCCGCAGAAACCGTACCTGCCGATCGGCCCGCTGCGCGAGGCGTTGAGTTATCCACAGCCGGGCGACACCTACAGCCAGGAACGCTACGTGCAGGTGTTGCAAGCCTGCCGCCTGCCGCACCTGGTGGAGCGCCTGGACGAAGGCAACCACTGGCAGCGCCTGCTCTCGCCGGGCGAACAGCAGCGCGTGGCCTTTGCCCGCGCCATGCTCTACGCGCCCAAGTGGCTGTACATGGACGAGGCGACGTCGGCCATGGACGAGGAAGACGAAGCGGCGCTGTACCAGGGCCTGATCGAGCAGCTGCCAGGCTTGAGCATCATCAGCGTTGGCCACCGCAGCACGCTCAAGCGCTTCCATTCGCGCCACGTGCGCATCGAGGGCGGACATCTGGTGAATCAAATCACCGGGGCACCGACCGCGGTGTAATGTGGTCGTACGACTGGAATGCGCTATGATGCGCCTATAAACGTGATCTCGAGATAAGAAGTTCGCCATGGAAACGCCAATCGCCCCGCCTCGCGGCCGTCGCAAACCTCGCAGCCTTGCCCAGGAACTGGTCACCGTGCTGACCGAGCGCATCCTCAAGGGTGAGCTCAAGCGTGGCGACAAGCTGCCCACCGAGTCGGCGATCATGCAAGAGCAGGGCGTCAGCCGCACCGTGGTGCGCGAGGCTATCTCGCGCTTGCAGGCTGCGGGGCAGGTGGAAACCCGCCATGGCATCGGCACCTTCGTGCTCGACACGCCCAGCCCCAGCGGCTTCCGTATCGACCCGGCGACCATCGTCACCCTGCGTGACGTGCTCGCCGTGCTCGAATTGCGCATCAGCCTGGAAGTGGAATCGGCCGGCCTGGCCGCCCAGCGTCGCTCGCCCGAGCAGCTGGCCGCCATGCGCGCGGCCCTGGATGCGCTGGCCGAAAGCGCCGCGCACGCCTCGGACGCCGTGGCCTCGGACTTCCAGTTCCACCTGCAGATTGCCCTGTCCACCGGCAACCGCTACTTCACCGACATCATGACCCACCTGGGCACCAGCATCATCCCGCGCACGCGGTTGAACTCGGCGCGCCTGGCCCATGATGACCAGCAGCACTACATGAACCGCTTGAGCCGCGAGCACGAGGAAATCTACGAGGCCATCGCCCGCCAGGATTCCGATGCCGCCCGCGCGGCCATGCGCCTGCACCTCACCAACAGCCGCGAACGGCTGCGCCAGGCGCATGAAGAGGCCCAGGCAACCGCCTGATTCGCAGTGTGGGAGCTGGCTTGCCAGCGAGTTTTGGGGCCTTCAAAAGCTCGCTGGCAAGCCAGCTCCCACAGACGTCTTCGACCCCTTCGCACTTCCCATGACATTTCGTCGCCCAGCCTATTGAGCATTCATAATTTCAGTTGTACGATGACGTACGACATCAGCGAAGGCTGAGCGCACATTCCACGCAAACCAGGGTGTTCGAATAATGAATCCACAAGAACTGAAGTCCATCCTCTCCGCCGGCCTGCTGTCTTTCCCGGTGACCGATTTCAATGCCCAGGGCGACTTCGATCGCGCTGGCTACATCAAGCGCCTGGAGTGGCTGGCCCCGTACGGCGCCAGCGCGCTGTTCGCCGCCGGCGGTACCGGTGAATTCTTCTCCCTGGCTGCCAGCGAGTACTCGCAAGTCATCAAGACTGCTGTCGACACCTGCGCCCGTAGCGTGCCAATCCTCGCCGGCGTCGGTGGTGCCACCCGCCAGGCCATCGAATACGCACAAGAAGCCGAGCGCCTGGGGGCCAAGGGCCTGCTGTTGCTGCCGCACTACCTGACCGAAGCCAGCCAGGACGGCGTTGCCGCCCACGTGGAAGCGGTGTGCAAGTCGGTGAACATCGGCGTCATCGTCTACAACCGCAACGTCTGCCGCCTGAACGCCGTGCAGCTGGAGCGCCTGGCTGAACGCTGCCCGAACCTGATCGGCTACAAGGACGGCCTGGGTGACATCGAACTGATGGTGTCGATCCGCCGTCGCCTGGGCGACCGCTTCAGCTACCTGGGCGGCCTGCCGACCGCCGAAGTCTACGCCGCGGCCTACAAGGCCCTTGGCGTGCCGGTGTACTCGTCGGCAGTGTTCAACTTCATCCCGAAAACCGCGATGGACTTCTACCACGCCATCGCCAAGGAAGATCACGCCACCGTCGGCAAGATCATCGACGACTTCTTCCTGCCCTACCTGGACATCCGCAACCGCAAGGCCGGCTACGCCGTGAGCATCGTCAAGGCAGGCGCCAAGATCGCCGGCTACGACGCAGGCCCGGTGCGTACCCCGCTGACCGACCTGACCGGCGAAGAGTACGAAATGCTGGCAGCCCTGATGGACAAGATGGGCCCGCAGTAAGCTTTACTGCTCCTACCTGGCCAGTGGGAGCTGGCTTGCCAGCGAGCTTTTGAGGCCCTAAGAGCTCGCTGGCAAGCCAGCTCCCACACTGTTACACCGTGAATGAAAAACCCGCGTTAAAAAAAATAATCAGTGGGAGTACACCTTCATGCAAGCCGCCAAGCAGACGCACGTCCGCTATTTGATCCTGCTCATGCTCTTTGTGGTGACCACGATCAACTACGCCGACCGTGCGACCATCGCTATTGCCGGTTCCAGCCTGCAAAAAAGCCTCGGCATCGACGCCGTCACCCTGGGTTTCATCTTCTCCGCGTTCGGTTGGGCCTACGTGGCCGGGCAAATTCCCGGTGGCTGGCTGCTGGACCGCTTCGGCTCGAAGAAGGTCTACGCCCTGAGCATTTTCACCTGGTCGGCGTTCACCGTGCTGCAAGGCTTCGTCGGTGATTTTGGCGTGTCCACGGCCGTGGTCGCGCTGTTCATGCTGCGTTTCCTGGTGGGCCTGGCCGAAGCGCCGTCGTTCCCCGGCAACGCGCGCATCGTTGCCGCCTGGTTCCCCACCGCCGAACGCGGCACTGCGTCGGCGATCTTCAACTCCGCGCAATATTTCGCCACCGTGCTGTTCGCGCCGCTGATGGGCTGGATTGTCTTCACCTTCGGCTGGCAGCACGTGTTCATGATCATGGGCGGCATCGGCATCGCCTTCTCGCTGGTGTGGCTGAAGGTTATCCACAGCCCGCGCCAGCACCCGATGATCAACAAGGCCGAACTCGAACACATCGCCAGCAACGGCGGCATGGTCGACATGGACGACAAGCCCCAGGGCAAGCGCGAAGGCCCCAAGTGGGACTACGTTCGCCAACTGCTCACCAACCGCATGATGCTGGGCGTGTACCTGGGCCAGTACTGCATCAACGGCATCACCTATTTCTTCCTGACCTGGTTCCCGGTGTACCTGGTGCAGGAGCGCGGCATGACCATCCTCAAGGCCGGTTTCATCGCTTCGCTGCCGGCCATCTGCGGCTTTATCGGCGGCGTGCTGGGCGGCATCATCTCTGACTGGCTGCTGCGCCGTGGCCACTCCCTGACCTTTGCCCGCAAGGCGCCGATCATTGGCGGCCTGCTGCTGTCGACCACCATCGTGGCGTGCAACTATGTGGACATCGAATGGATGGTGGTGGGCTTCATGGCCCTGGCGTTCTTCGGCAAGGGCGTGGGCGCGCTGGGCTGGGCCGTGGTGTCCGACACCTCGCCCAAGCAGATCGCCGGCCTGAGCGGTGGCCTGTTCAACATGTTCGGCAACATTGCTTCGATCACCACGCCTATCGTCATCGGCTACATCATCAGCACCACCGGCTCGTTCAAGTGGGCCCTGGTGTTCGTCGGCGCCAACGCGCTGGTGGCGGTGATCAGCTACCTGGTGATTGTCGGCCAGATCAAACGGGTCGAGCTGACCGAGCCGCCGAGCAAAGGCTCGCGCAAGCCGGTAGAACAGCTGTCCCCAGCCAAAATTTGAGGAGCGCGTTTCATGCAGTTAATTGAGCACGCTGACTCGCCGCGGGTGATTCGCCTGCACGAGCGCGACAACGTTGTGGTGATCGTCAACGACCAGGGTGTGCCGGAAGGCACCGAACTGCCGGGCGGCCTGATCACCCTGGAACACGTACCGCAAAGCCACAAGGTCAACCTGGTGGACATCGCCGAGGGCGGCGAAGTGATTCGCTACGGCCAGGTGATCGGCTACGCCCTGAAACCCATCCCGCGCGGCACCTGGGTGCGCGAGGACCTGCTGCGCATGCCAACGGCGCCGGCGCTGGACAGCCTGCCCATGTCCGACAAGGTGCCGCAGGCGCTGCCGCCGCTGGAAGGCTTCACCTTCGAAGGCTACCGCAACGCCGATGGCACCGTGGGCACGCGCAACATCCTCGGCATCACCACCACCGTGCAGTGCGTGACCGGCGTGCTGGACCATGCGGTGAAGCGCATTCGCGACGAACTGCTGCCCAAATACCCCCATGTGGATGACGTGGTCGCCATTACCCACAGCTACGGCTGCGGCGTGGCCATTACCGCCACCGACGCCTACATCCCGATTCGCACCGTGCGCAACCTGGCGCGCAACCCCAACCTGGGCGGCGAAGCCCTGGTGATCAGCCTGGGCTGCGAGAAGCTGCAGGCCGGGCAGGTGATGCACGAAGGCGATGCTTCGGTGGACCTCAGCGAGCCCTGGCTGTACCGCTTGCAGGACGCCAGCCACGGCTTCGGCGAGATGATCGAGCAGATCATGGAGCTGGCCGAGACGCGCCTGAAGAAACTCAACGAGCGCCGCCGCGAGACCGTGCCGGCCAGCGAGCTGATCCTGGGCATGCAGTGCGGCGGCAGCGACGCCTTCTCCGGCATCACCGCCAACCCGGCGCTGGGTTACGCCAGCGACCTGCTGCTGCGCGCCGGCGCCACGGTGATGTTCTCGGAAGTGACCGAGGTGCGTGACGCCATCTACCTGCTGACCTCGCGCGCGGAAACCCCGGCGGTGGCCGATGCGCTGGTACGCGAGATGGACTGGTACGACCGCTACCTGGCCAAGGGCGAGGCCGACCGCAGCGCCAACACCACGCCGGGCAACAAGAAGGGCGGGTTGTCGAACATTGTCGAGAAGTCGTTGGGTTCGATCGTGAAATCCGGTAACAGCGCGATCAACGCGGTGGTCGGGCCGGGCGAGCGGGTGCAGCGCAAGGGCCTGATCTTCTGCGCCACGCCGGCCAGCGACTTTGTCTGCGGCACCCTGCAACTGGCGGCGGGCATGAACCTGCACGTGTTCACCACTGGCCGCGGCACGCCGTACGGCCTGGCCATGGCGCCGGTGGTGAAGGTGTCGACCCGTACCGAACTGGCCCAGCGCTGGCCGGACCTGATCGACGTCGACGCCGGGCGCATTGCCACTGGCCGGGCCAGCATCGAGGACCTGGGCTGGGAGCTGTTCCACTACTACCTGGACGTGGCCAGCGGCAAGGAACAGACCTGGGCCGAGAAGCACAAGCTGCACAATGACATCGTGCTGTTCAACCCGGCGCCGATTACCTGAAGTCGGGACGCGGCCTGCGGCCGCTGCTACGGGCTCTGTAGCAGCGGCCGCAGGCCGCGTCACGGACGATTGATTTTCACATCAACAGCCCCGCAGGCCTTATCATTGGCCCCCTAACAACGGGCAATCAGGTTCCCTTGGCATGCTGGCCATCTTCATACAGACGCTGAACATCACCGCACCGGTGTTCGCGATGCTGTTTCTCGGTGTGTTCCTCAAGCGCATCGACTGGATCAACGACAACTTCATTCATATCGCCTCGGCCCTGGTGTTCAACGTCTGCATGCCGGCGCTGCTGTTCCTGGGCATCTATCACGCCGACCTGCACGCGGCCATGAAGCCGGGCCTGCTGCTGTATTTCGTGCTGGTGACCTTCGCCAGCTTCGCCGCCGCCTGGGGCATGGCCATCTGGCGCAGCCCGGTGCAAGACCGCGGCATCTATACCCAAGGTGCGTTTCGCGGCAACAACGGCGTGGTGGGCCTGGCGCTGGCGGCCAGTATGTACGGCGACTACGGCATCTCCCTGGGGGCTATTCTCGCGGGCCTGGTGATTCTGCTCTACAACAGCCTGTCGACCGTGGTGCTGGCCATCTACAGCCCCAACATCAAGTCTGACCCCTGGAGCATCTTCAAGAGCGTGCTGGCCAACCCGCTGATCATCAGCGTGCTGGCCGCCGCGCCCATGGCCTACCTGCAGATCGGCCTGCCCAACTGGCTGCTGGCCAGCGGCGACTACCTGGCGCAGATGACCCTGCCGCTGGCGCTGATCTGCATCGGCGGCACCCTGTCGCTGGCGGCGCTGCGCGAAAGCGGCAAGCTGGCCCTGAGCGCCAGCCTGGTGAAGATGGTCTGGCTGCCGCTGTTCGGCACCCTGGGCGCCTGGCTGTGCGGCTTCCGGAGCGCGGAACTGGGCATCCTGTTCCTGTACATCGGCAGCCCTACCGCGGCGGCCAGCTATGTCATGGCCCGGGCGGCCAACGGCAACCATCAATTGGCTGCGGCCATCATCGTTATTACGACCGTTGGTGCTGCAATTACCACCAATATCGGCATTTTCCTATTGCAGTGGGGCGGCTGGATCTAGATCCTGTGCGCCTTTGCGCATGCCGTCATGCAGTCATCCGAGCTCAAGGAAGCTTCAATGGACCAACAATCGACGCCCACGGGCTTGCACCGGGGCCTCAAGAACCGCCATATCCAGCTGATCGCGCTGGGTGGTGCCATCGGCACCGGGCTGTTCCTGGGCATTGCCCAGACCATCAACATGGCCGGGCCGTCGGTGATCCTCGGCTACGCCATCGCCGGCCTGATGGCCTTCTTCATCATGCGCCAGCTGGGCGAGATGGTGGTGGACGAGCCGGTAGCCGGCAGCTTCAGCCACTTCGCCAGCCGCTACTGGGGCGGCATGGCCGGCTTTGTGTCGGGCTGGAACTACTGGGTGGTGTACGTGCTGGTGGGCATGGCCGAGCTGACGGCCGTGGGCATCTACGTGCAGTACTGGTGGCCGGGCGTGCCGACCTGGGTGTCGGCGGCGATCTTCTTCGTGCTGATCAACCTGATCAACCTTACCCAGGTGAAGGTGTTTGGCGAGATGGAGTTCTGGTTCTCGCTGGTCAAGGTGGCGGCGATCATCGCCATGATCGGCTTCGGTGCCTGGTTGCTGGCCAGCGGCAATGGCGGCCCTGATGCGGCCGTGGCCAACCTGTGGCAGCACGGCGGCTTCTTCCCCAACGGCATCGCCGGCCTGGCCATGGCCATGGCGGTGATCATGTTCTCGTTCGGCGGCCTGGAGTTGGTGGGCATCACCGCGGCTGAGGCCGATGACCCCAAGCGCAGCATCCCGCGCGCCACCAACCAGGTGATCTACCGCATCCTGCTGTTCTACGTGGGCGCGCTGGCGATCCTGCTGTCGCTGTACCCGTGGCAGAAAGTGGTGACAGGCGGCAGCCCGTTCGTGCTTATCTTCCACGCGCTGGACAGCAACATCGTCGCCACGCTGCTCAACGCCGTGGTGCTGACCGCCGCACTGTCTGTCTATAACAGCTGCGTGTACAGCAACAGCCGCATGCTGTTCGGCCTGGCCACCCAGGGCGATGCCCCCAAGGCGCTGCTCAAGGTCAACAAGCGTGGCGTGCCGCTGACGGCGCTGGGCGTGTCGGCCACCGCCACCGGCCTGTGCGTGCTGATCAACTACCTGATGCCCGGCCAGGCGTTCGGCCTGCTGATGGCCCTGGCCGTGGCGGCATTGGTCATCAACTGGGTGATCATCAGCATCACCCACTTGATGTTCCGCAAGGCCAAGCGCCAGGCCGGTGAAGACACCTCGTTCAAAAGCTGGGGCTACCCGTTCACCAACTACCTGTGCCTGCTGTTCGTGGCCGGCATCGTGCTGGTGATGTGGCTGACGCCGGGCATTCGCATCTCGGTGATGCTGATGCCAGCCTGGGTCATCGTGCTGGTGCTGGCCTACCTCTTCAAGCGCCGCGCCAAGGCCTAGGCCGGCTGGTAGCTGTCGATGACTTCCTGCGCCGCACGGAAGGCATCGATGGCTGCCGGCACACCGGCGTACACCGCGCAGTGCAGCAGCGCTTCGCGAATCTCCTCTACCGTACAGCCGTTGTTCAAGGCGCCACGCACGTGGCCCTTGAGCTCTTGCGGGCACTTGAGCGCGGTCAGCGCCGCCAGGGTGATCAGGCTGCGGGTTTTCAGCTCCAGGCCCGGGCGGTTCCACACGCTGCCCCAGGCGTGTTCATTGACGAAGTCCTGCAGCGGCTGGGTGAACTCGGTGGCGTTGCCCAGGGCGCGGTCGACGAAGGCGTCGCCCATGACCTGGCGGCGCATCTCGACGCCCGGCTTGTTGTGGTTGTTGGCGGTCATCAGCTTCTCCTTTCTCAATGTTGCCGGCGCCAGGCAACCAGCGTGCTGACCAGCACGAACAGGCCCAGCACCGGCAGTACGTAGAACAGCATCAGGTGTTCCAGCCGGCCCGCCAGGGGCATGCCGGTGGTGAAAGTGATCACGTGCAGCCCGTAGGCGGCGAACAGCCCCAGCAGCACCAGGCCTTCGGCGCGGGTGATGCGGTAGCCCGAATAGAACAGTGGCAGGCACAGCACGGCCACGCCGAGCATCACCGGCAGGTCGAAGTCCAGGGCGTTGGGCGACACCGACAGCGGCGTGGGCGCGATGACGGCGGTCAGGCCCAGCACCCCCAGCAGGTTGAACAGGTTGCTGCCGATGACGTTGCCCACGGCAATCTCGCGTTCGCCACGGATGGCGGCGATCAGCGAGGTGGCCAGTTCCGGCAGCGAGGTGGACACGGCGACGATGGTCAGGCCGATGATACGGTCGGAGAAGCCATAGTCGGTGGCCAGTTCAACCGCCGCGCCGAGGATCAGGTGGCCGCCCCACACCAGCAGGCCCAGGCCCGCCAGGGTCATGGCAGCGCTGCTCAGCCACGGTGGTGGGCCCTGGCGTTCCACGGCGTGGGTGTGCACCCGGGGCCGGTGGTGGCGCCGGGACTGGCGCAGCAGCAGGGCGAAATAGCCGCCCAGGCCCACCAGCAGCACGGCGCCTTCCAGGCGGCCGAGGGTCTGGTTCAGGGCCATGGCGAATACCAGGGCGCTGGCGCTGATCATCAGCGGGATGTCCAGGCGCACCAGCTGGCGCGACACCCGCAGGGGAATGATCAGCGCGCACAGGCCCAGGGTCACCAGGATGTTGAAGATATTGCTGCCGAACACGCTGCCCACGGCAATGTCGGGCGCGTGGCTGAACGCCGCCTGCAGGCTGACGGCCATCTGCGGCGCGCTGCTGCCCAGGGCTACTACGCTGAGGCCGATGATCAGCGGGCGCACCTTGAAGCTGGCGGCCAGGCGCACGGCGGCGCGCACCATCAGTTCGGCGCCGAGGATAAGCAGCACGAGGCCGCCAGCCAGTTGCAGCAGGCTGAAGACGGTAAAGGAGTCCAGGTCGAAAATGGTAAAGCTCCGGTTTGAGGCCTAGTCGCTCAGACTTTGTACCCGCACTTTGGCCGAACCGCTACCGATCATGCCCAATTGTTCTGCGGCGGCATGTGACAGGTCGATCAGGCGCCCGCGGGTGTGGGGGCCGCGGTCGTTGATGCGCACTTCGACCTTGCGGTTGTTGGCAAGGTTGGTCACCAGCACGCGCGTGCCGAAGGGCAGGCGGCGGTGGGCGGCGGTCATGGCGTGTTGGTCGAAGCGCTCGCCGCTGGCGGTGCGCTTGCCCTGGTGCCTGGCGCCGTAGAAGCTGGCGGTGCCCGTTTCATCGTAGCCGCGGGGGTCGATGTCGTGGCTGGCGCAGCCGGCGAGGAGGGTGAGTAGCAGGAGGGGGGCAACCAGGCGCAGCATGCAGCAATCTCCAGGAATAGGTTGAGCCCCGTAGCAGCTGCCGCAGGCTGCGTCCGGCGTTTCACCGAGGTGATGCCGGACGCAGCCTGCGGCAGCTGCTACGGGGGCGCCATTCAGGAGCTGTGGTGCCCCCTTGGCGCATCAGCCTTCGAGTTTGCTTTTCAGCAATTCGTTCACCTGTTGCGGGTTGGCCTTGCCCTTGGAGGCTTTCATGGCCTGGCCCACGAAGAAGCCGAACATCTTGCCGCGCTTGGCTTCGTCGGCGGCGCGGTACTGTTCGACCTGCTCGGCGTTGGCGGCCAGCACTTCGTCCAGCACCTTCTCGATGGCGCCGCTGTCGGTGACCTGCTTCAGGCCGCGCGCCTCGATGATCTCATCGGCGCTGCCTTCGCCATTGGCCATGGCTTCGAAGACCATCTTGGCGATCTTGCCGCTGATGGTGTTGTCCTTGATGCGCACCAGCATGCCGCCCAGTTGCTCGGCGCTGACCGGCGACTGCTCGATTTCCACGCCCAGCTTGTTCAGCAGGCTGCCCAGCTCGACCATGGTCCAGTTGGCGGCCAGCTTGGCGTCACCGCTCAGGCCTACCACTTGCTCGAAGTAGTCCGCCTGTTCGCGGCTGGAAGCCAGCACGCTGGCATCGTACGCCGACAGGCCGTACTGGCTCTGGAAGCGCTCGCGCTTGGCCGGTGGCAGCTCGGGCAGGGTGGCGCGCACGGTGTCCAGGAACGCGTCCTCGATCACCACCGGCAGCAGGTCCGGGTCGGGGAAGTAACGGTAGTCGTTGGCTTCTTCCTTGCTGCGCATCGGACGGGTCTCGTCCTTGTTCGGGTCGTACAGGCGGGTCTGCTGGATGACCTTGCCGCCGTCCTCGATCAGCTCGATCTGACGGGTGATCTCGCTGTTGATGGCCTTCTCGATGAAGCGGAACGAGTTGACGTTCTTGATCTCGCAGCGGGTGCCGAACTCGACCTGGCCCTTGGGGCGTACCGACACGTTGCAGTCGCAACGCAGGCTGCCTTCGGCCATGTTGCCGTCGCAGATGCCCAGGTAGCGCACCAGCGCGTGCATGGCCTTGACGTAGGCCACGGCTTCCTTGGCGCTGCGCATGTCCGGCTCGGAAACGATTTCCAGCAGCGGCGTGCCGGCACGGTTCAGGTCAACGCCGGTCAGGCCGTTGAAGTCTTCGTGCAGGCTCTTGCCGGCGTCTTCTTCCAGGTGCGCACGGGTCACGCCGATGCGCTTGACGGTGCCGTCTTCCAGGGTGATGTCCAGGTGGCCCTTGCCGACGATCGGCAGTTCCATCTGGCTGATCTGGTAACCCTTGGGCAGGTCAGGGTAGAAGTAGTTCTTGCGGGCGAACACGTTGTGCTGGCCGATCTCGGCGTCGATGGCCAGGCCGAACTTGACCGCCATGTGCACCGCTTCCTGGTTCAGCACCGGCAGCACGCCGGGCATGCCCAGGTCTACCAGGCTGGCCTGGGTGTTGGGCTCGGAGCCGAACGTGGTGGAACTGCCGGAGAAAATCTTCGACTGGGTGGTGAGCTGGGTGTGAATCTCCAGCCCGATGACGACTTCCCATTGCATGTGAGTTTCTCCTTAGAAGCCTTCGGGCGAGCGGGTGTGCCAGTCAGTTGCCTGCTGGTACTGGTGCGCGACGTTGAGCAGGCGACCTTCCTGGAAGTACGGTGCCACCAGTTGTACGCCCACCGGCAGGCCATCGACGAAGCCGGCGGACATGGACAGCCCCGGCAGGCCGGCGAGGTTGGCGGTGATGGTGTACACGTCTTCCAGGTACTCGGCGACCGGGTCGGCGTTCTTGTCGCCGATCTTCCAGGCCGGGTTCGGCGTGGTCGGGCCCAGGATCACGTCGACGTCGTGGAACGCGGCCATGAAGTCGTTCTTGATCAGGCGGCGGATCTTCTGCGCCTGCAGGTAGTAGGCGTCGTAGTAGCCGGCCGACAGGGCGTAGGCGCCGACCATGATGCGGCGCTGCACTTCACTGCCGAAGCCTTCGCCACGCGAACGCTTGTACAGGTCGGTGAGGTCGGCCGGGTTCTCGCAGCGGTAGCCGAAGCGCACGCCGTCGAAGCGCGACAGGTTCGACGAGGCTTCGGCCGGGGCGATCACGTAGTACGCCGGAATGGCGTGCTGCATGTTCGGCAGGCTGATTTCCTTGACCGTGGCGCCCAGCTTTTCCAGTTCCTTGATGCTCTGCTGGATCAGGTCGGCGATGCGCGGGTCCAGGCCGGCGCCGAAGTATTCCTTCGGCACGCCGATGCGCAGGCCCTGCAGCGAGCCGTTCAGGCCAGCGCTGTAGTCGGGCACCGGCTCATCGATGCTGGTGGAGTCCTGCGGGTCGAAACCGGCCATGCCTTGCAGCAGCAGCGCGCAGTCTTCGGCGGTGCGGGCGAAGGTGCCGGCCTGGTCCAGGCTGGACGCGTAGGCGATCATGCCCCAGCGCGACACACGACCGTACGTCGGTTTCAGGCCGGTCAGGTTGGTAAAAGCTGCCGGTTGTCGGATGGAGCCACCGGTGTCGGTGCCTGTCGCAACTGGCAGCAGGCGAGCTGCCACTGCAGCGGCCGAGCCACCCGACGAACCGCCCGGTACGTGGGCCAGGTTCCACGGGTTCTTCACCGCGCCGTAGAAGCTGTTCTCGTTGCCCGAACCCATGGCGAATTCGTCCATGTTGGTCTTGCCCAGGCTGACCGCGCCGGCCTTGGCCAGGCGCAACACCACGGTGGCGTCGTAGGGGGCGGTGAAGTTGTCGAGCATCTTCGAGGCGCAGCTGGTGCGCACGCCCTGGGTGCAGAACAGGTCCTTGTGGGCCAGCGGCGCGCCCAGCAGGGCACCGGTTTCACCGGCGGCGCGACGGGCGTCGGCGGCCTGGGCCTGGGCGATGGCCAGCTCCGGGGTGACGGTGATGAAGCTGTTGAGCTGCGGGTCCAGCTGGGCGATGCGCGCCAGCAGGGTGCGGGTCAGCTCTTCGGCGGAAAACTTCTTGTCGGCGAGACCGCGGGCGATCTCGGCCAGAGTCATTTGATGCATGGCAGGCTCTTTTCCCTTTTAGTCGATGACTTTCGGAACCAGGTACAGGCCGTTCTCGACCGCAGGCGCGATGGCCTGGTAAGCCTCGCGATGGTTGCTTTCGGTGACCTGGTCGGCGCGCAGGCGCTGACTGGCTTCCAGGGGGTGGGCCAGGGGCTCGATGCCGCTGGTGTCGACCGCCTGCATCTGGTCGACCAGACCCAGGATACTGTTGAGTGCGTCGGTGGTGCGTGGCAGATCGGCTTCATTCAGGCCCAGGCGGGCCAGATGAGCGATTTTTTCCACGTCGGAGCGATCAAGCGCCATGGGTATCTCCAGTGGAAAACAGCACGGAATCGAATGAAGTGTCAGTCCGTGTGTTAGATTGTCGGAACAGAACGCCAATTCTACGGTCATATGGCCGCGATTGAGTGAGGGCCTGCTCGGAAAAACAGCCAATTTAACATATTGGCGCCTTGCCCAAAATCCCCGCCGTTGTTAGAGTTTGCCGCACTTTTTTACCCACGCGTTGCCTAGGGTCACTTTCCCATGTTCAAGAAACTGCGTGGCATGTTTTCCAGCGATCTTTCCATCGACCTGGGCACTGCCAACACCCTTATTTACGTGCGTGAGCGCGGTATCGTCCTGAATGAGCCCTCGGTAGTGGCCATCCGGACCCACGGAAATCAGAAAAGTGTTGTTGCCGTCGGTACCGAGGCAAAGCGCATGCTGGGCCGTACACCGGGCAACATTGCAGCCATTCGTCCGATGAAAGACGGCGTGATCGCCGACTTCAGCGTCTGTGAAAAGATGCTCCAGTACTTCATCAACAAGGTTCACGAGAACAGCTTCCTGCAGCCAAGCCCGCGCGTGCTGATCTGCGTGCCGTGCAAATCCACCCAGGTGGAGCGTCGTGCCATTCGTGAATCGGCGCTGGGCGCCGGTGCCCGCGAAGTGTTCCTGATCGAAGAGCCAATGGCCGCCGCCATCGGTGCCGGCCTGCCGGTCGAGGAAGCCCGCGGTTCGATGGTGGTCGACATCGGTGGTGGTACCACTGAAATCGCCCTGATCTCCCTGAACGGCGTGGTGTATGCCGAGTCCGTGCGTGTGGGCGGCGACCGTTTCGACGAAGCGATCGTGACCTACGTGCGCCGCAACTACGGCAGCCTGATCGGCGAATCCACCGCCGAGCGCATCAAGCAGGAAATCGGTACTGCCTACCCAGGCGGCGAAGTGCGTGAAGTCGACGTGCGCGGCCGTAACCTGGCCGAAGGCGTGCCACGTGCCTTCACCCTGAACTCCAACGAAGTGCTGGAGGCCCTGCAGGAGTCGCTGGCGACCATCGTCCAGGCCGTGAAAAGCGCCCTGGAGCAGTCGCCGCCGGAACTGGCTTCCGACATCGCCGAGCGTGGCCTGGTGCTGACCGGTGGTGGCGCCCTGCTGCGTGACCTGGACAAGCTGCTGGCCCAGGAAACCGGCCTGCCGGTGATCGTTGCCGAAGACCCGCTGACCTGCGTGGCTCGCGGTGGTGGCCGTGCCCTGGAAATGATGGACAAGCACACCATGGACCTGCTCTCCAGCGAATAACTTCGCTGGCGGCAACCACGGGGCCCGGTCTACAGTTTGCGCTGTCGACCTCGGGCCTGCGCCTGTCGTTGGCGCATTTCTGTCAATCTGCATCCGGGCCGGTTTGAAGCCGTATGAATGAGCCAATGAACATCAGCCTGGGAGGAGCGGCTTATTAAACCGCTTTTCTCCAAGGGCCCCTCGCTGGGCGTGCGCCTGTTGGTGCTGGTCGTGCTGTCCATCACCCTGATGGTGGTGGATGCGCGCTTCACCCTGTTGCAGCCGGTGCGCAGCCAGGCGTCGCTGGTGCTGATGCGGGCCTACTGGATCACCGACCTGCCCCAGCGCCTGTACCAGGGCGTGGCCAGCCAGTTTGGCAGCCGCACCGAGCTTGTGGCCGAGAACGAAAAACTCAAGACCGAAGCCTTGCTGCTGCAAGGTCGCCTGCAGAAGCTGGCGGCCCTGACCGAGCAGAACGTGCGCCTGCGCGAGTTGTTGAACTCCTCGGCGCTGGTCAACGAGAAGGTCGAGGTGGCCGAGCTGATCGGCATGGACCCCAACCCCTTCACCCAGCGCATCCTGATCAACAAGGGTGAGCGCGACGGCGTGTTCCTCGGCCAGCCGGTGCTCGACGCCCGCGGCCTGATGGGCCAGGTGGTGGAATTGATGCCCTACACGGCGCGCGTGCTGCTGCTGACCGACTCCACCCACAGCATTCCGGTGCAGGTGAACCGCAATGGCCTGCGCGCCATCGCCAGCGGCACCGGCAACCCGGAGCGCCTGGAACTGCGCCATGTAGCGGACACCGCCGACATCAAGGAAGGCGACCTGCTGGTCAGCTCCGGCCTGGGTCAGCGTTTCCCGGCCGGCTACCCGGTGGCTACGGTGAAGGAAGTGATCCACGACTCCGGCCAGCCGTTCGCCATCGTCCGCGCGGTGCCTACGGCGGCGCTGAACCGCAGCCGCTACCTGTTGCTGGTGTTCTCCGACAGCCGTTCGCCCGAGCAGCGCGCCACCGAGGCCGCCCAGGCCCAGGAAGCCGCTGACCACCAGGGCCAGACCGCCACGGCAGGCGTGCCCGGCGCGCCGGCCGCAGCCCCGGCTGCCAGCGCTGCGCCAACGCCTGCGCCGGCCGCTGCCGAGCACCCGGCTGCCGCGGCCAAGCCGGCCACCACGCCTGCCGCCGCGCCGGCGAAACCGGCCGCCAGTGCCCATGGCACCTCCCGGGAGAGACACTGATGGTCAATAGCACCCGGCCGCGCAACGGCTGGTTCGTCTGGTTCACGTTCGTCCTCGGCCTGCTGCTGAGCGTGTCGCCGCTGCCGCAGTTCATGGAAATCCTCCGGCCGCTGTGGCTGGCCCTGCTGCTGACCTTCTGGACCCTGGCACTGCCGCACAAGGTGGGCATGACCACGGCGTTCCTGCTGGGCCTGGCCGAGGACGTGCTGTACGGCACCTACCTTGGGCAGAACGCCTTGATCCTGACGCTGATCAGCTTCCTGATCCTGTCCCTGGCGCAGCGCATGCGCACCTTCCACGTATGGCAGCAGTGCTTGGTGATCCTGGTGATCTTCGGCCTGGGGCAACTGGCCCAACTGTGGCTCAGCGCCCTGACCGGCAACCGCCAGCCCACCCTGGCGTTGCTGCTGCCGGCGCTGATGAGTGCACTGCTGTGGCCATGGGTCAGCTTCGCCCTGCGGGGCCTGCGTCGCCGCCTGGGTATCAACTGAGCGCGGCGCGGGCTGGCGCCCGGCATTCGATTTTCGACAGGGAGACGTCCTCATGCACCCGCTGTACCTGGCTTCCGGCTCCCCCCGCAGGCGTGAACTGCTGACCCAGATCGGCGTCGCCTTCAGGCCCCTGAGCGCTTCCATCGACGAAACCCCGCTGCCCGGCGAAAGCCCGCTGGCCTATGTGGAGCGCCTGGCGCTGGGCAAGGCCCTGGCCGGCCTGGCGTTGCTGGACGCTGCCGACCCCGCCCCCGTGGTGCTGGGCGCCGACACCGCGGTGGTGCTCGATGACCGTATCCTCGGCAAGCCCGTGGACGAAGCCGATGCCCTGGCCATGCTCGCCGCGCTGTCCGGGCGCGAGCACCAGGTGCTGACCGCCATCGCTTTGGTGTCGGGCCAGCGCCGTGAGGTGCGCAGCGTCAGCAGCCGCGTACGTTTCCGCCCCATCAGCGCGCAGCAGGCGCGCGCCTACTGGGCCAGCGGCGAACCCCGGGACAAGGCCGGCAGCTACGCCATCCAAGGCCTGGCCGCGATATTCGTCGAAAGCCTCGCCGGCAGTTATTCTGCGGTAGTGGGCCTGCCATTGTGCGAAACCGCAGACCTGCTGGGCCATTTCGGCATACCCTGTTGGCAAGGCCAACAGACAGGCTGAGCGGCCGCCGCCAGCCTGTGAGAATGGAAACGTCGACAAGCGCGGCGTAATCCATCATTTTCGGTGACTACCTTTGACGAGACCCTGCCATGAGTGAAGAGATTCTGATCAACATCACGCCAATGGAATCGCGCGTGGCGGTGGTAGAGAACGGTGTTCTGCAGGAAGTCCATGTCGAGCGCACCCAGCGCCGCGGCATCGTCGGCAATATCTACAAGGGCAAGGTGGTGCGCGTGCTGCCGGGCATGCAGGCGGCGTTCGTCGACATCGGCCTGGAGCGCGCGGCGTTCATCCACGCCTCGGAAATTTCCCTGCGCGAAGGCTCGGCGGTGGAAACCATCAGCGCCCTGGTGCACGAAGGGCAGAGCCTGGTGGTGCAGGTCACCAAGGACCCCATCGGCTCCAAGGGCGCACGTCTCACCACGCAGCTGTCGATTCCCTCGCGCTACCTGGTGTACATGCCGCGCACCAGCCATGTCGGCATTTCCCTGAAGATCGAGGACGAAGCCGAGCGCGAGCGCCTGAAGAAGGTGGTCAGCGACTGCGTGGCCCAGGAAGGTATCAAGGAAGCTGGCGGCTTCATTCTGCGCACCGCTGCCGAGGGCGCCGGCGCCGACGAGATCCTCATGGACATCCGCTACCTGCGCCGGCTGTGGGACCAGATCGGCCTGCAGATCAAGACGGTGGGCGCGCCGACTGAAATCTACGAAGACCTGGGCCTGGCCCTGCGTACCCTGCGCGACCTGGTCAGCCCCAAGATCGAGAAGATCCGCATCGACTCCCGGGAAACTTTCCAGAAAACCACGCAGTTCGTCGCCGAGCTGATGCCCGAGATCGCCGACCGCCTGGAGCACTACCCCGGCGAGCGGCCGATCTTCGACCTGTATGGCGTCGAGGACGAGATACAGCGCGCGCTGGACCGCAAGGTGCCGCTCAAGTCCGGTGGCTACCTGGTGGTGGACCCGGCCGAGGCCATGACCACCATCGACGTCAACACCGGCGCGTTCGTGGGCCACCGCAACCTGGAAGAGACCATCTTCAAGACCAACCTGGAAGCGGCCACGGCCATTGCCCGCCAGCTGCGCCTGCGCAACATCGGCGGCATCATCATCATCGACTTCATCGACATGGAAGATGAAGAGCACCAGCGCCAGGTGCTGCGTACCCTGGAAAAACAGCTGGAGCGCGACCACGCCAAGACCAACATCATCGGCATCACCGAGCTGGGCCTGGTGCAGATGACCCGCAAGCGCACCCGCGAAAGCCTGGAACAGGTGCTATGCGAGCCGTGCATCAGCTGCCAGGGGCGCGGCAAGCTGAAGACCCCTGAGACGATCTGTTACGAGATTTTCCGGGAAATCCTGCGCGAAGCACGTGCTTACCAGGCCGAAGGCTATAGAGTACTGGCCAACCAGAAAGTGGTGGACCGCCTGCTGGATGAAGAATCGGGCAATGTGGCCGAGCTCGAGGCTTTTATCGGGCGAACCATTCGCTTTCAGGTAGAGTCCATGTATTCCCAGGAACAATACGACGTGGTGCTGCTCTGATTTCGTTCACCCCCGCATGGCCTTGCGCCACTGACCTGACTGCCTGTTCCGGGACCCTCCGCGCATGGCGCGCCTGACCCGCCTGCTGGGCGCGCTGACCCGCTGGGGCCTGGGGCTGTGTGCCCTGGTGCTGGTACTGGTGGCGGTGTACGTGAGCCTGGGCCGGCAGTTGGTGCCCCTGGTCGAACAGTACCGCTACGATGCCCAGGACAAGGCCAGCGAGGCCCTGGGCCTGCCGGTGAGCATCGGTGCCCTGCAGGGGCGCTGGAGCGGCATGGCGCCCGTGCTGATGGCCCGCGACGTGATGGTGGGCGAGGGCGACAGCGCCCTGCGCCTGGACCAGGTGCGCGTGGTGCCCGACCTGTGGGCCAGCCTGCGCAGCCGCTCGCTGCGCATCGCCCACCTTGAACTCAGCGGCCTGCAGTTGACCGCCGAGGAAAGCCAGGACGGCCAGTGGTCGCTCAAGGGCCTGCCGGCCCAGAACAACGGGCCCATGGACCCGGGGCAGGTGCTGCAGCGCATGCAGCAGGTCAGCAAGCTGTCGGTGCTCGACAGCCAACTGACCCTGGAGCCCTACGACCATGCGCCCATGACCCTCACCTACGTGGGGGCCAGCCTGACCAGCGGCTTCAGCCGCCAGCGCCTGGACCTGCGCCTGACCCTGCCCGATGGCCAGCCCCTGGCGCTGAGCCTGCGCACCCGCATCGACGCCGCCCACTGGCAGGATGGTGAAGCCCAGGCCTACCTGAGCCTGCCCCAGAGTGATTGGGCGCGCTGGTTGCCGGCGCGGCTCACCCAGCAATGGAAGCTGGCCCAGCTCAAAGCCGGTGGCGAGCTGTGGGCACAGTGGGGCAAGGGGGCCCTGCAAAGCGCGGCAGTACGCCTCAACGCACCGACGTTCAAGGGCGCCTACGCCGACCGCAAGGCCATAAGTATCGACAACCTGGCCCTCAATGCCTGGTTCCAGCGCAGCAGCGGCGGCTATGACGTGACGGTCGATTCCCTGGCCATGAGCCTGGGCAAGACCCGCTGGGAGTCGCACCTGCAACTGCGCCAGGCCGACGCCACCGACAGCACCCTGCAGAACTACCACCTGCAGGCCGACCGCCTCGACCTGACGCCGATCACGCCGGTGCTCGACGCCCTGGTGCCGGTGCCGGACAAAGTGGCCGCGGTCATTGATGCCTTGAAGGTCACCGGCGGCCTGCGCAACGTGCTGCTCGACTACCGCCCCCAGGCCACCGGTGACGAACGCCTGAGCTTCGCCGCCAACCTCGACAACGTCGGCTTCCAGGCCACCCACGGTGCGCCGGCGGCGGGCGGTGTCAGTGGCGCCATCAGCGGCAACCTGGGCCAGGGCGAGCTGCGCCTGGCCACTGACCAGTTCATGCTGCACCTGTACCCGATCTTCGCCAACCCCTGGTACTACCACCAGTCCAACGCGCGCCTGACCTGGAAAATCAACCAGGACGGCTTCACCCTGGTTGCCCCTTACTTGAAGGTGAAGGGCGACGAGGGCAACATCGCCGGCGACTTCCTGATTCGCCTGCCGTTCCACGACGACGTCGAGCCCTACATGGACCTGCGCGTGGGCCTGACCCAGGGCGACGGCCGCTTCACCTCCAAGTATTTGCCCCAGGTGCTCAGCCCGGCGGTGGACCACTGGCTGCGCACGGCCATCCTCGAAGGCGCGGTGGACCAGGGCTACTTCCAGTACCAGGGCTCCCTGAGCCACGCGGCGCCGGACCATTCGCGCAGCATTACTCTGTACTTCAAGGTGCACGACGCCCGCCTGGCGTTCCAGCCGGGCTGGCCGGAAGTGTCGAAGGTGGCGGGCGACGTGTTCATCCAGGACGGCGACGTGCGCATCCTCGCCAGCAAGGGCCAACTGCTCGACACCCAGGTCAGCAACGTCGAGGTCACCGTGCCCCACGTGCCGGCCGACCAGCACGCGCACCTGTACGTGAAGGGCGACTTCGACGGCAGCCTGGGCGACGGCGTGAAGATCCTCCAGGACGCGCCCATCGGCACCGGGCCGATCTTCGCCGGCTGGCAGGGCACGGGGCCGTTGCAGGGCAACCTGAACCTCGACATTCCGCTGGTCAAGGGCGAGGAGCCCAAGGTGGTGGTCGACTTCAACACCCAGGGCGCCGACCTGAAGATCAAGGAGCCGGCCCTCGACCTCAGCCAGCTCAAGGGCAACTTCCGCTTCGACTTCGACAAGGGCTTGAGCGGCCAGAACATCGCCGCCCAGGCCTTCGACCGGCCTGTCACGGCGCAGATCTTCGCCGAGGGCAAGCCGGGCAGCCCGCTGACCCGTATCACCGCCAAGGGCAGCATTGCCCTGCGCAAACTCACCGACTGGCTGCAGGTGAACCCCAACCTGCCGGCTTCCGGCGACCTGCCGTACCAATTGCAGGTCAACCTGGGCGGCAACAGCCAGCTAAGCATCAAGAGCGACCTCAAGGGCCTGGCCATCGACCTGCCGGCGCCCTACGGCAAGGCCGCCAGCGACACCCGCGATGCCCAGTTCCAGATGAACCTGCAGGGCGCCGACCGGCGCATCGACGCCAGCTACGCCGACCTGGCCATGCTCAGCTACCTGGCGCCCGGTGGCAAGCTGGCCGACGGCCGTGGCGAACTGCTGCTGGGCAGCGGCACGCCGCAACTGCCGGCCGACAAGGGCTTGCGGGTGCGCGGTACGCTGGACAGCCTGGACGTGACGCCATGGAAAGCCCAGGTCGACCGCTACGCCGGTGACGACCCCGGTGGCAGCGCTCGCCAGGCCCTGAACAGCGTCGACCTGAAGATCGGCAAGGTCACCGGCTTCGGTTTCGACCTGGACCAGGCCCGGGTCATGCTCAACCGCAGCTCCAGCGCCTGGAACCTGTCGGTGGACGCCAAGCAGCTCACCGGCACCGCCAGCCTGCCGGACGCCAAGGGCATGCCGATCCTGGTGGACATGCAGGCCGTGCACCTGCCGGCCCCTGACCCGAAAGCAGTGACCGACGAGAACGCCCCCGACCCGCTGGCCTCGGTGGACCCGCGCAAGATTCCCGCCGTGGACGTGAAAATCCTCAAGCTGTGGCAGGGCAACGACCTGATGGGCGCCTGGGCGCTGAAAATTCGTCCTAACGGCAAGGGCATCGCCCTCAAGGACCTGGACCTGGGCCTCAAGGGAATCAGCCTGGTGGGGCAGGGCAGTTGGGAAGGCGCGCCGGGCAATTCCGCCAGCTGGCTGAAGGGCAGCCTCAAGGGCAAGAACCTCGCCGATGTGCTCAAGGCCTGGGGCTACGCGCCCAGCACCACCAGCCAGGACTTCGAGCTGAACGTGGACGGCAGTTGGCCGGGGTCGCCGGCCTGGGCCGCGCTCAAGCGCTTCTCGGGCAGCCTGGATGCCACGCTCAACCGTGGCCAGTTCGTCGAGGTTGATGGTGGCGCCCAGGCGCTGCGGGTATTCGGCCTGCTGAACTTCAACTCCATTGGCCGCCGCCTGCGCCTGGACTTCTCCGACCTGGTGGGCAAGGGCCTGGGTTATGACAAGGTCAAGGGCCTGCTGGTGGCCAGCAACGGCGTCTACGTGACCCGCGAGCCGATCACCATGACCGGCCCCTCCACCAACCTCGAGCTCAACGGCACCCTGGACATGAACCAGGACCGGGTCGACGCCAAGCTGCTGGTGACCCTGCCGGTGACCACCAACCTGCCGATCGCCGCGCTGCTGGTGGGCGCGCCGGCGGTGGGTGGCGCGCTGTTCCTGGTCGACAAGCTGCTGGGCGACCGCGTGGCGCGCTTCGCCAGCGTGCAATACAAGGTCGAAGGGCCGTGGAAAGAGCCTAAGATTACCTTCGACAAGCCCTTCCAGAAAGCGAACTGACAGCAGCAGGAGCTCCCCATGTCTTTGGCAGTGATTCAGATGGTCAGCCAGAGCGACGTGCTGGCCAACCTGGCCAGCGCCCGTCGCCTGTTGGAGCAAGCCGCCGCCGGTGGTGCGAAGCTTGCGGTGCTGCCGGAAAACTTCTCCGCCCTGGGCCGCCGCGACAGCGCTGAAATCGGCCGCGACGAAGCCCTTGGTCGGGGGCCGATCCTGCCCTGGTTGAAACAGACGGCCCGTGACCTCAACTTATGGATAGTGGCCGGCACGCTGCCGTTGCCGCCGCAAGGGCAGCCCGACGCGAAGGTGCGCGCCTGTTCGCTACTGATCGACGCCCAGGGCCAGGAAGTGGCGCGCTACGACAAGCTGCACCTGTTCGACGTCGACGTGGCGGACAGCCGCGGCCGCTACCGTGAGTCGGACGACTATGCTCATGGGCAGGAGGTAGTGGTAGCCGACACGCCGGTGGGGCGCCTGGGCTTGAGCGTGTGCTACGACCTGCGCTTCCCCGAGCTGTACAGCGAACTGCGCAAGGCCGGCGCCGAACTGATTACCGCACCGTCGGCGTTTACCGCGGTGACCGGCGCTGCGCACTGGGACGTGTTGATCCGGGCGCGCGCCATCGAGACCCAATGCTACGTCCTGGCGGCGGCCCAGGGCGGTACTCATCCAGGGCCGCGCGAGACCTACGGGCACGCGGCCATCGTCGATCCCTGGGGGCGCATCGTCGCCCAGCGTGATCAAGGCGAAGCCGTGCTGCTGGCCGAACGGGACAGCAGCGAACAGGCGTCCATACGGGCGCGGATGCCGGTGGCCAGTCACCGGCGCTTTTTCTCGCAGGGCGCCACGCGGCCTGCGTCTATCGCGGAGTGATTATGAGCGAGATGTTATCCACCGTCAGCGAACACCTGCTGGCCCCCGGCGGCTTGACCCTGGACAGCCTGCAGTCGGTGCTGGGCGAACTCGCGGGGCCGGGCATCGACGCTGCCGACCTGTATTTCCAGGGGCAGATTTCCGAGTCGTGGTCGTTGGAAGACGGCATCGTCAAGGAAGGCAGCTTCAACCTCGACCAGGGCGTGGGCGTGCGCGCCCAGTCCGGAGAGAAGACCGGCTTTGCCTACAGCAACACCATCAACCAGGACGCCCTGCTGCAGGCCGCCCGCGCCGCCCGCTCGATCTCCCGCGCCGGCCAGAACGGCCGCGTGCAGGCGTTCACCAGCCAGGACGTGGCGCAGCTATACGCCCCGGATAACCCCCTGGACGTGCTGAGCCGCGCCGAGAAGGTCGAGCTGCTCAAGCGCATCGACGTCGCTACCCGTGCCCTCGACCCGCGCATCCAGCAGGTCAGCGTGAGCATGGCCGGCGTGTGGGAGCGCATCCTGGTGGCCGCCGCCGATGGCAGCCTGGCCGCCGACGTACGGCCGCTGGTGCGCTTCAACGTCAGCGTCATCGTCGAGCAGAACGGCCGCCGCGAGCGTGGCGGCCACGGTGGTGGCGGGCGTACCGACTACCGCTACTTCCTGCAGGACGACCGCGCCATGGGCTACGCCCGCGAGGCCCTGCGCCAGGCGCTGGTGAACCTGGAAGCCATTCCGGCGCCGGCGGGTACCTTGCCCGTGGTGCTGGGTTCGGGTTGGTCCGGCGTGCTGCTGCACGAAGCCGTGGGCCACGGCCTGGAAGGCGACTTCAACCGCAAGGGCAGCTCCAACTACAGCGGCCGCCTGGGCGAGATGGTCGCCTCCAAGCTGTGCACCATCGTCGACGACGGCACCCTGGCCGGCCGCCGCGGCTCGCTGAGCGTGGACGATGAAGGCACGCCTACCCAGTGCACCACGCTGATCGAGAACGGCGTGCTCACCGGCTACATGCAGGACAAGCTCAACGCCCGCCTGATGGGCATGGCCGCCACCGGCAACGGCCGTCGCGAATCCTACGCGCACCTGCCCATGCCGCGCATGACCAACACCTACATGCTGGGCGGCCAAAGCGACCCGGCAGAAATCATCGCTTCGGTGAAACGCGGTATCTACTGCGCCAACCTGGGCGGCGGCCAGGTGGACATCACCAGCGGCAAGTTCGTGTTCTCCACCAGCGAGGCGTACCTGATCGAGGACGGCAAGATCACCGCCCCGGTGAAGGGCGCAACACTGATCGGCAACGGCCCTGAGGCCATGAGCAAGGTATCGATGGTCGGCAACGACCTGTCGCTGGACAGCGGCGTGGGTACGTGCGGGAAGGACGGGCAGTCGGTGCCGGTGGGCGTTGGCCAGCCGACGCTGAAGATTGACGCGATTACCGTGGGTGGCACAGGCGCTTAAGTGAAACATGTTGTGGGAGCTGGCTTGCCAGCGAGCTTTTCGGGTGCTCAGAAGCTCGCTGGCAAGCCAGTTCCCACAACAGCTGGCGGTCGAATGATCAGCGCAAGCCGCGCTGCACTTCGTCCAGCTCGCGGATGTACTTGAAGATTTTACGCGTGGCCGCTGGCGGTTTGTTCTGCGCGGTCTCGTGCTGGGCCTGGCGGATCAGCTGGCGCAGGTGCTGGCGGTCGGCGTCGGGGTATTCGCCAACGAATTTCTCCAGCACCTCGTCGGTGCCCGAGACCAGACGGTCGCGCCAGCGCTCCAGGTTGTGGAAACGCTCGTTGTACTGGCGCGTGGAGGCATCGAGTTGATCGAGCAGTTGCAGGATCGCATCAGTGTCCTGGTCGCGCATCAGCCGGCCAATGAACAGGATGTGCCGCTTGCGCGCGATGTTCGCGGTGTGCTTTGGCGCGTCGGCCAGGGCACGGCGCAAACCGTCGGTCAGGGGCAGCTTGGCCAGTACATCGGCCTTGAGTGTGGTCAGGCGCTCACCGAGGTCAACCAGCGCGTGCAGCTCGCGTTTGACCTGAGATTTGCTTTTTCCCTCGTCGAGGGAGTCGTCGTAAGAATCAACCATGGGGGCAGTCCGCTAATAAACGCCGCCATGATAACCAGTCAGGGGCCGCTTGTCCGGCCCGGTCGTAGCTTGACCCCCTGATGACAGCAGAATTTGAGTGGAGAACACCATGAACGCAATTCAAAGCGTCGGTCCCGCGGCACTGCCGGCCCTGCAGGAACAGGTCGAGCAGATCGTCGCCGAAGCCAAGCGCCAGGGCGCCAGCGCCTGTGAAGTGGCGGTGTCGCTGGAGCAGGGGCTGTCGACCTCGGTGCGCCAGCGCGAAGTGGAAACCGTGGAGTTCAACCGCGACCAGGGCTTTGGCATCACCCTGTACGTGGGCCAGCGCAAGGGCTCGGCCAGCACTTCGGCCAGCGGCCCGGACGCCATTCGCGAAACCGTGGCGGCGGCCCTGGCCATTGCCAAGCACACCTCCGAAGACGAAGCCTCGGGCCTGGCCGACGCCGCCCTGATGGCGCGCGAGCAGCCGGACTTCGACCTGTACCACGCCTGGGACATCAGCCCGGAGCAGGCCATCGAGCGCGCCTTGGCGTGCGAAGCCGCGGCGTTCGACGCTGATCCACGCATTCTCAACGCAGATGGCACCACCCTCAGCAGCCATCAGGGCTGCCGCGTGTACGGCAACAGCCACGGTTTCATCGGTGGCTACGCCTCGACCCGCCACAGCCTCAGCTGCGTGATGATTGCCGAGGCAGATGGCCAGATGCAGCGCGACTACTGGTATGACGTCAACCGCCAGGGTGAGCTGCTGCAGGACCCGGCGCTGATCGGCCAGCGCGCCGCGCAACGTGCCGCCGGTCGCCTGGGTGCACGCCCGGTGCCTACCTGCGAAGTGCCGGTGCTGTTCAGCGCCGAGCTGGCGGGCGGGCTGTTCGGCAGCTTCCTGTCGGCCGTGAGCGGCGGCAACCTGTACCGCAAGTCGTCGTTCCTGGAAGGCGCCATGGGCCAGACCCTGTTCCCCGAGTGGCTGACCCTGGACGAGCGTCCGCACCTGCAGCGTGCCCTGGGCAGCGCCGCGTTCGACGGCGACGGCCTAGCCACCTATGCCAAGCCGTTCGTCGAAAACGGCCGGTTGGTGTCTTACGTGCTCAGCACCTACTCGGGCCGCAAGCTGGGCATGCCGAGCACCGCCAACGCCGGCGGCGTGCACAACCTGTTCGTCACCCATGGCGACCAAGACCAGGCTGCGCTGATCAAGCAGATGGGCCGCGGCCTGCTGGTGACCGAGCTGATGGGCCATGGCCTGAACATGGTGACCGGTGACTATTCCCGTGGCGCGGCGGGTTTCTGGGTCGAGAATGGCGAGATCCAGTTCCCCGTGCAGGAAGTGACCATTGCCGGCAACATGAAGGACATGTTCCGCCAGATCGTCGCCGTTGGCAGCGACCTGGAGCTGCGCAGCAATGTGCGCACCGGTTCCGTGCTGATCGAACGCATGACCGTGGCCGGCAGCTGATCCTTACCCCCGTAGCAGCGGCCGCAGGCCGCGTCTACAGGCGATGCGGTGTTGCCCCCTGACGCAGCCTTCGGCAGCTGCTACGGGGATTCGAGCAAAGGCGTGACGCTTTAGGGCGTCACGCCTTTTTTGTTTGTGCTTGTTTTGATTCTCAATATCAATTAATAATAAATATCATTATCGCCATGAGGCCGCGTCGATGAAGTCCGCCGTTCAAGAGCAGTCCTACCTGGAAAACTGGCGCTGGTTAAGCCGGCAGATCCGCTGCGCATTGACGCCGAACGACCCGCGCATCATCGAGGACTACATGGCCGAAGGCCGTTTCCTCATCAGTTGTGGCGCCGCCTCGGCCTGGACCGTGGCCCGCACCTGCTTCCGCCTGCTGCTGGACACCGCCACCGACCCGGCCCTGCCGTGGCACTGGCGCTGCCTGTGCCTGGACCAGGCCTACCGCCCGCTACGCGACATGCGCCTGGCCGCGCGCACCCCCGAACACCTGCAACTGTGGCACCAGCATGGCCGGCAACTGGCCGTGTGCACGCTGCTGCCATCGATTTCCTTTTCCGATCTGCTGCAAGGACATCCCGATGAGTAATACCCGAATCGAGCGTGACAGCATGGGCGAACTGCAGGTGCCGGAGGCGGCCCTGTACGGCGCCCAGACCCAGCGCGCGGTGAACAACTTCCCGATCAGCGGGCAACCCATGCCCACCCAGTTCATTCGCGCGCTGGTGCTGGCCAAGGCTGCCGCGGCCAAGGCCAATGTCGAGCTCGAGCAGATCAGCGCCGCCCAGGGCGACGCCATCGTCCAGGCCTGCCAGCAGCTGCTGGCCGAAGACTTCATGCAGCACTTCCCGGTGGACATCTTCCAGACCGGCTCGGGCACCAGCTCGAACATGAACGCCAACGAAGTGATCGCCACCCTGGCCACCCGTCGCCTGGGCGCCACGGTTAATGCCAACGATCACGTCAACTGTGGCCAGAGCAGCAACGACATCATCCCCACCACCATTCACGTCAGCGCCGCCCTGGCGCTGCACGAGCAACTGCTGCCGGCGCTGGAGCACCTGGTGCAGGTGATCGAGCAAAAAGCCGGGCAGGTGCATGCCTACGTGAAGACCGGCCGCACTCACCTGATGGACGCCATGCCGGTGCGCATGAGCCAGGTGCTCAACGGCTGGGCGGCGCAGATCCGCGCCAACATCGGCCACCTGCGCGGCCTGTTGCCCAGCCTGCAATCGCTGGCCCAGGGTGGCACGGCGGTAGGCACCGGGATCAACGCGCACCCACAGTTCGCCAAGCGTTTCAGCCACCAGCTGAGCCTGTTGACCGGCGTGGAGTTCACCCAGGGCCAGAACCTGTTCGCCCTGATTGGCTCCCAGGACACCGCCGTGGCCGTGTCCGGCCAGCTGAAAGGCGCGGCCGTGTCGCTGATGAAGATCGCCAACGACCTGCGCTGGATGAACTCCGGCCCGTTGGCAGGCCTGGGCGAGATCGAGCTGGAAGGCCTGCAGCCGGGCTCCTCGATCATGCCGGGCAAGGTCAACCCGGTGATTCCGGAGGCCACTGCAATGGTCGCGGCCCAGGTCATCGGCAATGACACCACCATCGCCATCGCCGGCCAGTCGGGCAACTTCGAGCTCAACGTGATGCTGCCCATCGTCGCGCAAAACCTGCTGTCGAGCATCGAGCTGATGGCCAACGCCAGCCGCCTGCTGGCCGACAAGGCCATTGCCAGCTTCAAGGTCAACGAAGCCAAGCTCAAGGAAGCGCTGTCGCGCAACCCGATCCTGGTCACCGCGCTGAACCCGATCATCGGCTACCAAAAGGCCGCCGAAATCGCCAAGACCGCTTACAAGGAAGGCCGCCCGATCATTGATGTGGCGCTGGAGCACACGGACCTGTCACGCAGCCAGCTGGAAACCCTGCTGGACCCGGAAAAGCTCACCGCCGGCGGCATCTGAGCCGCTGTTCTATCGCTTCGGAGGCACACCATGCAGCACTGGAAACGCACCATCGAAATGGCCAACGCCTGCTTCGCCCGCGGTGACTTGGTCGATGCGCGGGAGTTGTACCTGCAGGCCCTCGCGCTGGCCCAGGTGCTGTTCGAACGCTGGGCGGATGTCGACGAAGCGGTGGCGGCGTGCGTGATTTCCCATCACAACCTGGCCGACCTGCACCTGCGCCTGATGCAGCCGGAGGAGAGCGCCGAGTACCTGTGCGCCATCCACCAGCGCCTGTTGCAGGCCGCCCAGGACCCGCGCCTTACCCCGGCGCTGCGTGAGGCAGCGCTGCGCCACAGCAGCAAGACCTACGCCGAGTTGCTGGCCTTCATCAGCGAATACGGCGAATACCCGCGCACCAGCCGGCTGTTGTTCGGCCAGGAAACCCGGGGCCGCGCGGCCCCCCAACACGGAGTCCATTGAAATGCCCTATACCTTGCCTGCGCTGCCCTACGCCTACGATGCCCTGGAACCGCACATCGACGCGGCCACCATGGAAATCCACTACACCAAGCACCATCAGACCTACATCAACAACCTCAACGCCGCCGTCGAAGGCACCGAGTACGCCGAGTGGCCGATCGACAAGCTGGTCGGCAGCGTCAAGCAGTTGCCCGAGAAGTTGCAGCCGGCGGTGGTCAACCAGGGTGGCGGGCACGCTAACCACTCGCTGTTCTGGGACGTGATGGCGCCCAAGGGCGGCGGCCAGCCCCAAGGCAGCGTGGCTGAAGCCATTGACAAGCAGTTGGGCGGTTTCGATGCCTTCAAGGAGGCCTTCACCAAGGCAGCGCTGACCCGCTTTGGCAGCGGCTGGGCATGGCTGAGCGTGACCCCGCAGAAGCAACTGGTGGTGGAAAGCAGCGGCAACCAGGACAGCCCGCTGATGCACGGCAACACGCCGATCCTGGGCCTGGACGTGTGGGAACACGCCTACTACCTGAAGTACCAGAACCGTCGCCCTGAATACATCAATGCCTTCTACAACGTGGTCAACTGGGCCGAGGTAGAGCGGCGCTACAAGGCAGCGCTGGCTTGAATCGGCGCCTGCTGCTGACCCGGCTGCGGCTGATCCTGGGCAGCGCCCTGCTGTTGGCGGGCGCGGCCATCATCATCGCCGAAGCCCTGGCGCGCTTCGCGCCACTCCTGTAGCAGCGGCCGCCAGGCCGCGTCCGCGGTGTACCTGCTGTAACGGGTTGCCCCGGGACGCGGCCTGGTGGCCGCTGCTACGGGGGTGTGGTAGGTAACAAAAAGCCCGGCACTTGGCCGGGCTTTTTGTTGGGGGGGCGGTCACAAAATCTCATGATTCAGCATTTAGGGGTGAAGGCTGAATAGTGAGATTATTCCCTTGAGGTTATATTCCTCAGGAGGAATAATAAACGATGAGCTGGGATGTCGAACATACCGCTACGTTCGAGGTGTGGTGGCAGGAACTCCAGGCAGGCGAGCAAGAGTCTGTAGCGGCCAGTGTCAAGCTACTGAGAACGTTAGGGCCGCTGCTTGGTTTTCCCCATAGCAGCAATATCAAAGGGTCTCGCCGGGGGAACCTTCGCGAGCTTCGAATACAGCACAAGGGCTTCCCCATTCGGGTGCTTTACGCGTTCGATCCTAGAAGGACTGCATTGTTGCTATTGGGGGGGAACAAGAAGGGGAACGAGCGTTGGTACCGGATATTCGTCCCTCTGGCAGAACGGCTCTATGATGAGCACCTTGAAAACCTTCGTGACGAGGGCATGGATAATGGCTAGGAAATTCTCGGATCTGGAAGCGGCTATGCCGCAAGAATCACAAGCTAACGCAGAAGCGCTTTTTCAGCAGCACCTGCGGGAAATGCCGCTGCATGAACTGCGCCAGGCCAAGGCGTTGAGTCAAGCCGCGCTTGCGCAGGCGCTCCAGGTCAACCAGGCGGCTATTTCGAAAATGGAGCGCCGAACCGATATGTACATCAGTACGCTGCGAAATTACATCCGGGCGATGGGAGGGGAGTTGGACATTATCGCAACCTTCCCGGATGGGCAGGTAAGGATCGATAATTTCGCGAGTTGACATCCGCGTTTGCCCCCCCCAACAAAAAGCCCGGCACTTGGCCGGGCTTTTTGTTGTGGCAGGGCGGTCATTCGCCTTCGTCGAACTTGTTGTTGATCAGCTCGACGATCGCCGCCATGGCTTCGTCCTGTTCCTCGCCTTCGGTGGACAGGTACACCTGGGTACCTTTGCCGGCGGCCAGCATCATGACGGCCATGATGCTCTTGCCGTCGATCATGCTGTCGGCGTTGCGGCCGATGCGGACCTGGCAGTTGCCGAAGCGGCCGGCGACGCCGACGAACTTGGCGGCCGCGCGGGCGTGCAGGCCAAGCTTGTTGATGATTTCGATTTCACGAGCAGGCATCGCGGTGGGGATCCTTTCAACTGAGGTCGCGGTGGCGAACCTGGACATTCTTGAGCGTCTGCTGCAGGGCCTGGCCAAGGCGTTCGGTCAGGTAGACCGAGCGATGGTGCCCGCCGGTGCAGCCGATGGCAATGGTGACGTAGGCGCGGTTGCTGGCGGCGAAGCGCGGCAACCACTTGAGCAGGTAGCTTGAGATGTCCTGGTACATCTCCTCGACGTCGGGCTGCGCGGCCAGGTAGTCGATGACCGGTTGCTCCAGGCCTGAATGGTCGCGAAGTTCCGGCTTCCAATAGGGGTTGGGCAGGCAGCGCACGTCGAACACCAGGTCGGCGTCCACCGGCATGCCACGCTTGAAACCAAATGACTCCACCAGGAACGCGGTGCCCGGCTCCGGCTTGTTCAGCAGGCGCAGCTTGAGCGAGTCGCGCAGCTGGTACAGGTTCAGGTGGGTGGTGTTGATCTTCAGGTCAGCCAGGTCGGCGATCGGGCTGAGCAGGTCGGTTTCCACCCGGATGGCTTCGGCCAGCGAACGGCTGGCGTTGCTCAGCGGGTGGCGGCGGCGGGTCTCGGAGAAGCGCTTGAGCAGGGTTTCTTCGTCGGCGTCCAGGTACAGCACGTCGCACTGGATGTGCTTGTCGCGGGCTTCCTGCAGCAGTTGCGGAAAACGCGACAGGTCGCTGGGCAGGTTGCGCGCATCGATGGACACGGCTACCAGCGGCTGGGCCAGCTCGGTGCGGATCAGGGCGCGCTCGGCCAATTCCGGCAGCAGGCCGGCCGGCAGGTTGTCGATGCAGTAGAAACCGTTGTCTTCCAGCACGTCCAGCGCGGTGCTTTTGCCCGAGCCGGAGCGGCCGCTGACGATGATCAGGCGCATGGTCAATGACCTTTCTGTTCGTCCAGCACAACCTGATAGAGGGCATCGCTGCTTTTCGCCGAGCGCAGGCGCTCGCGCACGTCGGCGCGGTCGAGCATGCCGGCGATCTGGCTCAGCAACGCCAGGTGTTCATTGGTCGCCTCCTGGGGGACCAGGAGCACGAAGACCAGGTCGACCGGGGCGCCGTCGATGGCGTCGTAGTCGATCTTGTTCTCCAGGTGCAGCAGGGCGCTGATCGGCGTGGTGCAGCCAACCAGGCGGCAATGGGGGATGGCAATACCGTTGCCAAAACCGGTCGAGCCCAGTTTTTCGCGGGCGACCAGGCTTTCGAACACTACCTGCATCTCAAGGCCCGGGACTTCCCGGGCGATGAGGGTGGCGATGTGTTCGAGTACTTTCTTCTTGCTGCCGCCCGGCGCGTTCACGAGGGAACGGCCGGGGGTCAGGATGTTTTCAAGTCGGATCATGAGGGGGGAGTGTCAGCGGGCGGTCTGGCCTTGCAGCAGACTCTGCTGTTTTTCCTTATGCTTTTTGAGTTGGCGGTCGAGCTTGTCGGTCAGCAGGTCGATGGCCGCGTACATGTCATCATGTTCCGCGTTTGCCACGACTTCGCCACCGGGTACGCGCAGGGTGGCCTCGATTTTCTGTTTCAGCTTCTCGACCTCCATGATGACCTGCACGTTGGTGATCTTGTCGAAATGGCGCTCCAATCGGTCGAGTTTCTCACCGATGTAAGTGCGCATGGCGTCGGTCACAACCAGTTGATGTCCACTGATGTTGACTTGCATACCGCTTTCTCCTTATTGCCAGTGCATAAAGAGACAGGTTGGTTAACCTGCCACTGGAACGCTGTGGCACATCCGGCAAGCCCACTGGCAGCGCCTTGGCGCTGCCAGGATTCACATCAGCCGCTTGCGTTCGCTGGACGGCGCGATCCCTAGGGATTCACGGTACTTGGCGACAGTGCGGCGGGCTACCTGGATGCCTTGTGCCTCCAGTAAACCAGCGATCTTGCTGTCACTCAATGGCTTTTTCTGATTTTCCGCGGCAACCAGTTTCTTGATGATCGCGCGGATCGCCGTGGACGAGCATTCTCCGCCCTCGGAGGTGCTGACGTGGCTGGAGAAAAAGTATTTCAGCTCGTAGATGCCGCGCGGGGTGTGCATGTATTTCTGCGTGGTCACCCGCGAAATGGTCGACTCGTGCATGCCCACCGCCTCGGCGATGTCGTGCAGCACCAGCGGCTTCATGGCCTCGTCGCCGTAGTCGAGGAAACCGCGCTGGTGCTCGACGATCTGGCTGGCGACCTTCATCAGGGTCTCGTTGCGGCTCTGCAGGCTCTTGATGAACCAGCGCGCCTCCTGCAACTGGTTGCGCATGAAGGTGTTGTCGGCGCTGGTGTCGGCGCGGCGCACGAAGCCGGCGTACTGCGGGTTGACGCGCAGGCGCGGTACGGCTTCCTGGTTCAGCTCCACCAGCCAGCGCTCGTTGTCCTTGCGCACGATGACGTCGGGCACCACGTACTCGGCTTCGCTGGACTCGATCTGCGAGCCAGGGCGCGGGTTGAGGCTTTGCACCAGTTCAATGACCTGGCGCAGCTCGTCTTCCTTGAGCTTCATGCGGCGCATCAGCTGGCTGTAGTCGCGGCTGCCCAGCAGGTCGATGTAGTCGGCCACCAGGCGCTGGGCCTCACTGAGCCACGGCGTGCGTGGGGGCATCTGGCGCAGTTGCAGCAGCAGGCATTCGCTGAGGTCGCGGGCGCCGATGCCGGCGGGCTCGAACTGCTGGATGCGGTGCAGCACGGCTTCCACTTCGTCCAGCTCGATGTCCAGTTCCGGGTCGAAGGAGTCGCAGATCTCCTGCAGCGTCTCGTCCAGGTAGCCCTGGTTGTTGATGCAGTCGATCAGGGTGACCGCGATCAGGCGATCGGTGTCGGACATGGGCGCCAGGTTGAGTTGCCACAGCAGATGGCTCTGCAGGCTTTCGCCGGCCGACGTGCGGGTGGTGAAGTCCCATTCGTCGTCATCGTTGCTGGGCAGGCTGCTGGCGCTGGTCTGGTAGATGTCTTCCCAGGCGGTGTCGACGGGAAGCTCGTTGGGAATGCGCTCGCTCCACTCGCCGTCTTCGAGGTTGTCGACGGTGGGGGCGGAGGTTTCCTGGTAGCTGGGCTCCTGGATTTCCGGGGTGACCTGTTGCTCGGCCTTGTCGGCCATGGGGTCGCTGTTGTCGAAGTCGTCGCCTTCTTCCTGGCGTTCGAGCATCGGATTGGATTCCAGGGCCTCCTGGATTTCCTGTTGGAGGTCCAGGGTGGAGAGCTGGAGGAGGCGGATGGCCTGTTGCAACTGCGGTGTCATCGTCAGTTGCTGGCCCATTCTTAGGACGAGCGATGGTTTCATGGCAGGGGCTTAACACCTTATTCGCCGGCGCAAAGCGCCATCCACTACGGGCGCCGAGGCTCTCGGCTTTTGTCGTAAGCAAATTATATGCCTGAAACCGAAGTGTTTGCCTAGAGCGACACCGCAATTAATTCGCGGCGCGCCCCGGGCAACCAGCCAAACACCTCGCCGTTACAGGCGGAACTCGTGGCCGAGGTAAACCTCTTTCACCAGTTGGTTTGCCAGGATGGTCTCGGCATCGCCTTCGGCGATCAGCTGGCCATCGTTGACGATGTAAGCGGTTTCACAGATATCCAGGGTCTCGCGAACGTTGTGGTCGGTGATCAACACGCCGATGCCCTTGTTCTTGAGGTGGTGGATGATCTGCTTGATGTCGCCGACCGAGATCGGGTCGACACCGGCAAAGGGTTCGTCCAGCAGGATGAACTTGGGCGCGGTCGCCAGCGCGCGGGCAATTTCCACCCGGCGCCGCTCGCCGCCCGACAGGCTCATGCCCAGGTTGTCGCGGATGTGCGTGATGTGGAACTCCTGCAGCAGGCTTTCCAGCTCCTTCACGCGGCCGGCCTTGTCCAGCTCCGGGCGGGTTTCCAGGATGGCCATGATGTTGTCGGAGACCGACAGCTTGCGGAAGATCGAGGCTTCCTGCGGCAGGTAGCCGATGCCCGAGCGAGCACGACCGTGCATGGGCTGGTGGCTCACGTCCAGGTCGTCGATCAGCACGCGGCCCTGATCGGCGCGCACCAGGCCGACGATCATGTAGAAGCAGGTGGTCTTGCCGGCGCCGTTAGGCCCCAGGAGGCCGACGATCTGCCCACTTTCGATGGACATGCTGACGTCACGCACCACTTGCCGGCCCTTGTAGGCTTTGGCCAGGTGCTGGGCTTTGAGGATAGCCATTACTTGCCCTGCTGCTGGTCGGTTTTGCTTTTCGGCTGGATGACCATGTCGATGCGTGGTCGTGGCGTGACCTTGGCGCCCGTGGCGCGGCCGGCGTTCACCACCTGCTTGACGGTGTCATAGACGATCTTCTCGCCTTCGGACGTGTTGCCGTCGTTCACCACCTTGGCCTGGTCGATCAGGATGATGCGGTTCTGCGCCGAGAAATACTGGATGGTCTTGCCGTAGCCCTGGACGATGGGCTTGTCGATCGCCGGCTTCTGCTCGTAGTAGGCCAGGTTGCCCACCGAGGTGAAGGTGTCGACGTCGCCCTGGGCGTTGCGGGTGATGGTCACGGTGTTGCCGGTGATCTTCATGGTGCCCTGGGTGATGATGACGTTGCCCTTGTAGACGGCCACGCCCTGCTTGTCATCCAGTTGTGCGTCGTCGGACTGGATGTGGATCGGCTGGTCGCGATCCGTAGGCAGTGCCCAGGCGCCAGCGCTCCCCAGTGCAGAGCCCAGGGAGAGCAATAAAGGGAGGGTTTTAGCGAGCCTCATACAGTCCTCTTACGTTTGACAGCAAGTTGATCTTGCTGTCTTTCAAATATGCCTTCATGCCCGTGCCCGTCGAGACGCCACCGGCGCCGTCGATTCTAACGTCTCGGTCAGTCTGCGCATATTGCTGTTGTGGGAATACCGTCATGCGCGTGGTGGTAATCAGGGTAGGACGGTTTTTCTGGTCGGTGCGGGCCACGCGGACGTTGTCGATCAGCTCGACCTGGGTACCGTCGGGGTTCACTTCGCCGTGGTCGCTGGTCACGTGCCAGGGGTACACGGTGCCGCGGTACAGGTTCATGTCCGGGTTGGTCACCTTGGTGACCTGGCTGGCCTGCAGGTGCTCGACCTTGTCACCGGTCATGCGGTACTGCACGCCGCCGTCAGGCAGGAACTGCACAGCGTGGGCGTTGATGGCGTAATAGTCGATGGCACTTTCGTCGACAGCAGCCGCAGGCTTGTCGAGGAAGGTGTCCGGGTTGATGTTCCAGTAGCCGACGGAGACGAAGATCGCCACGACGACACAGAACAACAGGAGATTGCGCAGTTTTTTACTCGGCATGGGAAACTCTATAAATAGGCGGCCAGGGCCGCTTCGAGGTTGCCTTGGGCGCGCAGGATCAGCTCGCAGAACTCGCGGGCAGCGCCTTCGCCGCCACGGGCCTGGGTCACGCCGTCGGCGTGCTCGCGCACGAACGGCACGGCGTTGGCCACGGCCATGCCCAGGCCGACGCGGCGGATGGGGGCCAGGTCTGGCAGGTCGTCGCCCAGGTAGGCTACCTGTTCATAGCTTAGGCCCAGTTGCGCCAGAAGGTCGTCCAGTGCCACCAATTTGTCTTCGCGGCCCTGGTACAGGTGGGCGATGCCCAGGCTCTTGGCCCGGCGCTCGACGATCGGGTTCTTGCGCCCGGTGATGATCGCCGTGGCCACGCCCGAGTTGATCAGCATCTTGATGCCCTGGCCGTCCAGGGTGCTGAACGTCTTGATCTCGCTGCCGTCTTCGCAGAAGTACAGGCGGCCGTCGGTCAGCACGCCGTCCACGTCAAACACCGCCAGTTTCACGGCCTGGCCGCGTTGCAACAGGTGCTGGGTCATCACATTACTCCGGCGCGCAGCAGGTCGTGCATGTTCAGGGCGCCAACCGGGCGGTCCTGCTTGTCGACCACCACCAGCGCGCTGATCTTGTGGTCTTCCATGATCTTCAGGGCCTCGGCGGCGAGCATCTCGGCGCGGGCGGTCTTGCCGTGGGGCGTCATCACTTCCTCGATGCGCGCGCTGTGCACGTCGATGGTGCGGTCCAGGGTGCGGCGCAGGTCGCCGTCGGTGAATATCCCGGCCAGGCGGCCATCCTCTTCAAGGACCACGGTCATGCCCAGCCCCTTGCGGGTCATTTCCATCAGCGCATCCTTGAGCAGCGTGCCGCGAACCACCTGCGGCAGTTCCTCGCCGGCATGCATCACGTTCTCCACCTTGAGCAGCAGGCGGCGGCCCAGGGCGCCACCGGGGTGCGAGAAGGCGAAGTCCTCGGCGGTGAAGCCGCGGGCCTCCAGCAGGGCGATGGCCAGGGCGTCGCCCAGCACCAGAGCCGCGGTGGTGGAGGAGGTGGGCGCCAGGTTCAGCGGGCAGGCCTCGTGGGCCACGCGGGCGTCCAGGTTGACCTCGGCGGCCTTGGCCAGCGGCGAGTCGGGGTTGCCGGTCATGCTGATGAGCTGGATGCCCAGGCGCTTGATCAGCGGCAGCAGGGTGACGATCTCGGCCGTGGAGCCGGAGTTGGACAGGGCCAGGATGATGTCATCGCGAGTGATCATGCCCATGTCGCCGTGGCTGGCCTCGGCCGGGTGCACGAAAAACGCCGTGGTGCCGGTGCTGGCCAGGGTCGCAGCGATCTTGTTGCCGATATGCCCTGACTTGCCCATGCCGACCACGACGACGCGGCCCTTGCTGGCGAGGATCATTTCGCAGGCGCGGACGAAGTCGGCATCAATATGGGCCAGCAAGCCCTCTACCGCCTCGAGTTCAAGGCGGATGGTGCGCTGTGCCGATTGGATCAGGTCGCTGGATTGGCTCATGTCGGAAACGTATTGCCTGATGAAAAGGCGGCGATTATAGCCGTATTGATCGAAACCCTCACGTTCGATCGTCATCCATTAAATGTCTTGTTGCCTATTCGCTTTTGGAACGGCCTTGGGGCGCGTGTGTCTGGGGTGATATAGTTCGCCGCCAGTTGGCCCGCCAGAAGCGCGCGTGTCTTCGCGACGGGGGAAAGCGTCCGAGGACAGGCTGCATCGCAAGGAGTTTAGATGAGTGCCGATAATGACTACGCGGTCGAGCTGAAGGGTGTGTCCTTCAAGCGCGGTTCGCGGAGTATCTTCAACAATGTCGATATCCGCATTCCAAGAGGCAAGGTCACCGGTATCATGGGACCTTCCGGCTGCGGCAAGACAACCCTGCTGCGCCTGATGGGCGCGCAGTTGCGCCCCAGTGGTGGCGAGGTCTGGGTCAATGGCCAGAACCTGCCGGCCCTGTCGCGCAGCGACCTGTTCGACGCCCGCAAGCACATGGGCGTACTGTTCCAGAGCGGCGCTCTGTTCACCGACCTCGACGTGTTCGAGAACGTGGCGTTCCCGCTGCGGGTGCACACCGACCTGCCCGAGGAAATGATCCGCGACATCGTCCTGCTCAAGCTGCAGGCCGTTGGCCTGCGCGGTGCCGTGGAACTGATGCCCGACGAGCTGTCCGGTGGCATGAAGCGTCGCGTGGCCCTGGCCCGCGCCATTGCCATGGACCCGCAGATCCTCATGTACGACGAACCATTCGTCGGCCAGGACCCTATCGCCATGGGCGTGCTGGTGCGCCTGATCCGCCTGCTCAACGATGCCCTGGGCATTACCAGCATCGTGGTCTCCCATGACCTGGCCGAAACCGCCAGCATCGCCGACTACATCTATGTGGTGGGCGACGGGCAGGTGCTGGGGCAGGGCACGCCGCAGGAACTGATGGCGGCCGACAATCCTCGCATTCGCCAATTCATGAAAGGCGACCCCGATGGGCCGGTTCCTTTCCATTTCCCGGCGCCGGACTACCGCGCCGATCTTCTGGGGACGCGCTGATGCGCAAGAAATCACTACTGGAGCGCATTCGCCTGTTCGGCCGCGCGGCCATCGACATGCTGGCGGTGCTGGGGCGTTCCGGGCTGTTCCTGATGCATGCGCTGGTCGGGCGTCGTGGCGTGGGCGGTGGCTTCCAGCTGCTGGTCAAGCAGCTGTATTCGGTCGGCGTGATGTCGCTGCTGATCATCGTCGTGTCGGGCATGTTCATCGGCATGGTGCTGGCCCTGCAGGGCTTCAGCATTCTCACCAAGTACGGTTCCGAGCAGGCCGTGGGGCAGATGGTCGCCCTGACCCTGCTGCGCGAGCTGGGGCCGGTGGTCACCGCCTTGCTGTTCGCCGGCCGCGCGGGCTCCGCGCTGACGGCCGAGATCGGCAACATGAAGTCCACCGAGCAGCTGTCGAGCCTGGAAATGATCGGCGTCGACCCGCTCAAGTACATCGCTGCGCCGCGCCTGTGGGCAGGCTTCATTTCCTTGCCTATCCTGGCCATGATCTTCAGCGTCGTGGGCATCTGGGGCGGCTCGTGGGTGGCCATCGACTGGCTGGGTGTGTATGACGGCTCGTTCTGGGCCAACATGCAGAACAGCGTCAATTTCACCGACGACGTCCTCAACGGCGTGGTCAAGAGCCTGGTGTTCGCGTTCGTGGTGACCTGGATCGCCGTGTTCCAGGGCTACGACTGCGACCCGACTTCCGAAGGCATCAGCCGCGCCACCACCAAGACCGTGGTGTATGCCTCGCTGGCCATCCTGGGCCTGGACTTTATTCTGACCGCTTTGATGTTTGGAGATTTCTGATGCAAAACCGCACCCTGGAAATCGGTGTCGGCATGTTTCTGCTGGCCGGGATTCTGGCACTGATTCTGCTGGCCCTTCGCGTCAGCGGCCTGTCCACCAGCGCCGCCAACGATACCTACAAGCTGTACGCCAACTTCGACAACATCGCCGGCCTGACCGTGCGCGCCAAGGTCACCATGGCCGGCGTCACCGTGGGCAAGGTCACCGCCATCGACCTGGACCGTGACACCTTCACCGGCCGCGTCACCATGCAGATCGACAAGAAGGTGAATAACCTGCCGACCGACTCCACTGCATCTATCCTGACGGCTGGCCTGCTGGGCGAGAAATACATCGGCCTGAGCGTGGGCGGTGAAGACACCCTGCTCAAGGACGGCGGAACCATTCACGACACCCAGTCGTCCCTTGTACTGGAAGACCTGATCGGCAAATTCCTGCTCAATACCGTTAACAAAGACGCCAAATGAGGAGTTACTCCATGATGTCCATCCTGCGACGTGGCCTGCTGGTGCTGTTGGCCTGTGTGCCGCTGTTGGCCAATGCTGCCGACCAGTCCGCCCATGACCTGGTGGATCGCACCACCAAGGAACTGCTGGCAGACCTGGCGGCGAACAAGGCCCAGTACAAGGCGGATCCGACCAAGTTCTATGACGCCTTGAACAACATCATCGGCCCGGCTGTCGATGCGGAAGGCATTTCCAAGAGCATCATGACCGTCAAGTACTCGAAGGGCGCCACCCCTGCACAGATCACCCGTTTTGAAGAGAACTTCAAGAAGGGCCTGATGCAGTTCTATGGCAATGCACTGCTCGAATACAACAACCAGGGCATCACCGTCGGCCCGGCCAAGGGCGACGAGGGCGACCGTACCAGCGTCGACATGACCGTCAAGGGCGACAGCGGCGCGGTCTATCCGGTCCAGTACACCCTGGTCAAGCTGAACGGCGAATGGAAAGTGCGTAACGTCATCGTCAACGGCATCAACCTGGGCAAGCTGTTCCGTGACCAGTTCGCCGATGCCATGCAGCGCAACGGCAACAACCTGGACAAGACCATCGACGGCTGGGCTGGCGAAGTGGCCAAGGCCAAGGCCGAGAAGGGCACGGGTGCTGCGCAATGACTGAAGCAGCCATCAGCCAAGGCGCTGGCGGCGAGCTGCTGTTGACCGGCGTGCTGGACTACAGCACCGGCAAGGCCCTGCGCAACCAGGGCCAGAAGCTGGTCAAGGCCAGCCCCGGCAATGCCCTGGTGCTCGACTGTTCGGGCGTGCTCAAGTCCAGCAGCGTGGGGCTTTCCCTGCTGCTGTGCCTGCAGCGCGACGCCATCGCCGCCGGCAAGACCCTGGCTATCCGGGGCTTGCCGCGCGACATGCAACAGATCGCCGAAGTGTGCCAGGTGAGCGGTATTTTGTCGGCCGCGTGAACATTCAGGCACAATGAACAAGCCCCTCCGTCCGAGTCCTTGCAACCAGGGTTCGCAGGCGAGGGGCTTTTTTTGTATGATGGCCGACCCGCGCGCACAGGGCGCCGATCGAGGTTGAGCATGCAGGCCGTAGAAGTTAAAAGCTTCCTTGAAGCACAGCTGGCAAATGTCCAGGTCGAAGTTGAAGGCGAAGGCTGCAACTTCCAATTGAACGTGATCAGTGACGAGCTGGCCGCCTTGAGTCCGGTCAAGCGTCAGCAGCAGATCTATGCTCATCTCAATCCCTGGATCGTCGATGGCAGCATCCATGCGGTCACAATGAAATTTTTCAGCAGCGCAGCCTGGGCTGAGCGCACCTGAGCCTGAGGGCGTCGAGATTCTTATGGACAAACTGATTATTACTGGCGGCGTTCGTCTTGATGGCGAAATCCGCATTTCCGGGGCGAAGAACTCTGCCCTGCCGATCCTGGCCGCCACGCTGCTGGCCGATGGCCCGGTAACCGTTGCCAACCTGCCACACCTGCACGACATCACCACGATGATCGAGCTATTCGGTCGCATGGGCATCGAGCCGGTGATCGACGAGAAACTGTCGGTCGAAATCGACCCACGCACCATCAAGACCCTGGTCGCACCGTACGAGCTGGTGAAAACCATGCGCGCCTCGATCCTGGTGCTGGGCCCCATGGTCGCCCGTTTCGGTGAAGCCGAAGTCGCCCTGCCTGGCGGTTGCGCCATCGGCTCGCGTCCGGTCGACCTGCACATCCGTGGCCTGGAAGCCATGGGCGCGGTCATCGACGTGGAAGGCGGCTACATCAAGGCCAAGGCGCCGGAAGGCGGCCTGCGTGGTGCCAACTTCTTCTTCGACACCGTCAGCGTGACCGGTACCGAGAACATCATGATGGCCGCTGCCCTGGCCAACGGCCGCAGCGTGCTGCAGAACGCCGCGCGCGAGCCTGAAGTGGTCGACCTGGCCAACTTCCTGATCGCCATGGGTGCCAAGATCCACGGCGCCGGCACCGACACCATCACCATCGATGGCGTGAAGCGCCTGGACTCGGCCACCTACAAGGTGATGCCGGACCGTATCGAGACTGGCACCTACCTGGTGGCCGCAGCCGCCACCGGCGGCCGCGTGAAGGTCAAGGACACCGACCCTACCATTCTCGAAGCGGTACTTGAGAAGCTGAAGGAATCGGGCGCCGAGATCACCGTGGGCGAGGACTGGATCGAGCTGAACATGCATGGCAAGCGTCCGAAGGCCGTCAACGTGCGCACCGCGCCGTACCCGGCGTTCCCGACCGACATGCAAGCGCAGTTCATCTCCCTGAACGCCATTGCCGAAGGCACCGGCGCGGTCATCGAGACCATCTTCGAGAACCGCTTCATGCACGTGTATGAAATGCACCGCATGGGCGCGCACATCCAGGTCGAGGGCAACACCGCCATCGTTACCGGTACCGAGAAGCTCAAGGGCGCGCCAGTGATGGCGACCGACCTGCGCGCCTCGGCCAGCCTGGTGATCTCGGCCCTGGTGGCCGAGGGTGATACCCTGATCGACCGCATCTACCACATCGACCGTGGTTACGAGTGCATCGAGGAAAAACTGCAGATGCTGGGCGCGAAGATCCGTCGCGTGCCGGGCTAACCTGCTACCGGGCGCAGGGACGCGCCCCATGAATCTGTCCAGCCAGGCCTTGTGGGCCTGGCAGTGGCCCGGCGCCGTTTGCGACCGGGCACAATCCTGATTAAGGAAAGACGTTTTCCATGTTGACCATCGCGCTGTCCAAGGGCCGCATTCTCGATGACACCCTGCCATTGCTGGCAGAGGCGGGCATCGTGCCGACCGAGAATCCGGATAAGAGCCGCAAGCTGATCATCCCCACGACCCAGGACGACGTGCGCCTGCTGATCGTGCGTGCCACCGACGTGCCGACCTATGTCGAGCATGGCGCCGCCGACCTCGGCGTGGCGGGCAAGGATGTGCTGATGGAATACACCGGCCAGGGCCTGTACGAGCCGCTGGACCTGCAGATTGCCAAGTGCAAGCTGATGACCGCCGGCGCCATCGGTGCCGTCGAGCCCAAGGGCCGCCTGCGCGTGGCCACCAAGTTCGTCAACGTTGCCAAGCGCTACTACGCCGAACAGGGCCGCCAGGTCGACATCATCAAGCTGTACGGCTCCATGGAGCTGGCCCCGCTGATCGGCCTGGCCGACAAGATCATCGACGTCGTCGACACCGGCAACACCCTGCGGGCCAACGGCCTGGAACCCCAGGAGCTGATCGCCACCATCAGCTCGCGCCTGGTGGTCAACAAGGCGTCCATGAAGATGCAGCACGCCCGCATCCAGGCGCTGATCGACACCCTGCGCAAGGCTGTGGAGTCGCGACACCGCGGCTGATCCACTCGCGCGGCCTTGAGCCGCGCCCATCTATCCGTGTCATAGCCAGAATTCTCAGGTGCCCACGCGGATGGCTTGGTAGTCTAGCGGCGCCTGAGATTTGCTATTTTCAGCATTCGCCAACTATTGAGGCCCGCTATGACCACGTCCACTGCAATCCGCCGACTCGACGCCACTGATCCGGACTTCGCGCGCCATCTGGATCATCTGCTGAGCTGGGAAAGCGTGTCCGACGATTCGGTCAACCAGCGCGTGCTCGATATCATCAAGGCCGTGCGCGAGCGCGGCGACGCGGCGCTGGTGGAGTTCACCCAGCGCTTCGACGGCCTGGAAGTGGCTTCCATGGCCGAGCTGATCCTGGGCCGCGAGCGCCTGGAACTGGCCCTGACGCGCATTACCCCCGAGCAGCGCCAGGCCCTGGAAACCGCCGCCGCCCGCGTGCGCAGCTACCACGAGAAGCAGAAGCAGGATTCCTGGAGCTACACCGAGGCCGACGGTACCGTGCTGGGCCAGAAGGTCACGCCGCTGGACCGCGCCGGCCTGTACGTGCCGGGCGGTAAGGCGTCGTACCCATCGTCCGTGCTGATGAACGCCATTCCCGCCAAGGTGGCCGGCGTGACCGAAGTGGTCATGGTGGTGCCGACCCCGCGCGGTGAAGTGAACGAGCTGGTGCTGGCCGCCGCCTGCATCGCCGGCGTCGACCGTGTGTTCACCATCGGCGGTGCCCAGGCCGTGGCCGCGCTGGCTTACGGCACCGAAAGCGTGCCGCAGGTGGACAAGGTAGTAGGGCCGGGCAACATCTACGTAGCCACCGCCAAGCGTCACGTGTTCGGCCAGGTCGGTATCGACATGATCGCCGGCCCGTCCGAGATCCTCGTGGTGTGCGACGGCCAGACCGACCCGGACTGGATCGCCATGGACCTGTTCTCCCAGGCCGAGCACGACGAAGACGCCCAGGCCATCCTGGTCAGCCCCGACGCCGAGTTCCTCGACAAAGTGGCCGCCAGCATCGACAAACTGCTGCCGACCATGGATCGCGCCGAGATCATCAATACCTCGATCAACGGCCGTGGCGCGCTGATCAAGGTGGCGGACATGCAGCAGGCCATCGAAGTCGCCAACCGCATTGCCCCGGAACACCTGGAACTGTCGGTAGCCGACCCCCAGGCCTGGCTGCCGCAGATCCGCCACGCCGGCGCGATCTTCATGGGCCGCCACACCAGCGAAGCGCTGGGCGACTACTGCGCCGGCCCCAACCACGTGTTGCCTACCTCGGGCACTGCGCGGTTCTCTTCGCCGCTGGGCGTGTATGACTTCCAGAAGCGCTCGTCGATCATCTTCTGCTCGCAGCAAGGTGCGTCCGAACTGGGCAAGACCGCTTCCATCCTGGCCCGCGGCGAGTCGCTGAGCGCCCACGCCCGCAGCGCCGAATACCGCATTCTCGCCGACGACAAGCAAGGGAACTGAGACATGAGCAAATTCTGGAGCCCCTTCGTCAAGGAACTGGTGCCCTACGTGCCGGGCGAGCAGCCCAAGGTCGCCAACCTGGTGAAGCTCAACACCAACGAAAACCCCTACGGCCCGTCGCCCAAGGCGATCGAAGCCATGCGCGCCGAGCTGGGTGACAGCCTGCGCCTGTACCCGGATCCCAACAGCGACCTGCTCAAGCAGGCGGTGTGCGAGTTCTACGGCGTGCAGCCCAACCAGGTGTTCCTGGGCAACGGCTCGGACGAGGTGCTGGCGCACATCTTCCACGGCCTGTTCCAGCACGACGCGCCGCTGCTGTTCCCGGACATCAGCTACAGCTTCTACCCAGTGTACTGCGGCCTCTACGGCATCGACTTCGTGCAGGTGCCGCTGGACGAGCAGTTCCAGATCCGCGTCGAAGACTACGCCCGCCCCAACGGCGGCATCATCTTCCCCAACCCCAACGCCCCTACCGGTTGCCTGCTGGCGCTGGACGCGGTGGAGCAGCTGGTGAAAGGCAGCCCGGACTCGGTGGTGGTGGTCGATGAAGCCTACATCGACTTCGGCGGCGAGACGGCCATCGGCCTGGTCAACCGCTACCCCAACCTGCTGGTCACCCAGACCCTGTCCAAGTCGCGCTCCCTGGCCGGGCTGCGCGTGGGCCTGGCCGTAGGCCACCCGGACCTGATCGAGGCACTGGAGCGGGTCAAGAACAGCTTCAACTCCTACCCGCTGGACCGCCTCGCCATCGTCGGTGGTGCCGCGTCGTTCAAGGACCGCGAGTACTTCGAGCACACCTGCAAGCTGGTGATCGACAGCCGCGAGAAGCTGGTGGCTGAACTGGAACAGCGTGGTTTCGAAGTGCTGCCGTCGGCGGCGAACTTCATCTTTGCCCGCCACCCGCAACAGGACGCCGCAGCCATCGCTGCCAAGGTGCGCGAGAAGGGCGTGATCGTGCGCCACTTCAAGCAACAGCGCATCGCCCAGTTCCTGCGCGTCAGCATCGGCACGCCTGCGCAGAACCAGGCGCTGCTGGACGCGCTGTGACGGGGCGGCCCTGACGCGGCCAGGCGGCCGCTGCTACGGAGCTTGCGTAACGGCACTCCATGAAAAAGCCCGCTTGCGCGGGCTTTTTCGTTACTGCACTTCTTCGGTGGCGCTCGGCGCCGGCGGCGGCCGCAGGCCCACTTCGGCGGTGAGCTTCATTTCCTTGCCGTTGCGCATGATCTGGATGCTGATCTTGTCATTGGGCTTGGTGCGTGCCACCTGGTTCATGGACTTGCGCCCGTCACCGGCAGGCTGGCCGTCGATGCTCAGGATCACGTCACCCAACTGCAGGCCGGCCTTCTGCGCCGGGCCGTCGCGGAAGATGCCGGCGACGACGATGCCTGGGCGGTCTTTCAGGCCAAAGGAGTCGGCCAGTTCCTGGGTCAGCGGCTGCACTTCGATGCCCAGCCAGCCGCGGATGACCTGGCCGTGCTCGATGATCGACTTCATCACCTCCAGCGCCAGCTTGATCGGGATGGCGAAGCCGATGCCCTGGGAGCCGCCGGACTTGGAGAAGATGGCGGTGTTGATGCCGGTCAGGTTGCCGTTGGCGTCCACCAGCGCGCCGCCGGAGTTGCCGGGGTTGATGGCGGCGTCGGTCTGGATGAAGTCCTCATAGGTGTTCAGGCCCAGTTGGTTGCGGCCGGTGGCGCTGATGATGCCCATGGTCACGGTCTGGCCGACGCCGAACGGGTTGCCGATGGCCAGGGCCACGTCGCCAATGCGGATGTTGTCGGAGCGGCCGATGGTGATCGACGGCAGGTTCTTGAGGTCGATCTTCAGCACCGCCAGGTCGGTCTCCGGGTCGCTGCCGATGACGTGGGCCAGGGTCTCGCGGCCGTCCTTGAGCGCCACGACGATCTGGTCGGCGCCGGTGACCACGTGGTTGTTGGTCAACAGGTAGCCTTCGGGGCTCATGATCACGCCCGAACCCAGGCTCGATTCCATGCGCTTCTGCTTGGGCAGGTTGTCGCCGAAGAAGCGGCGGAACTGCGGGTCTTCGAACAGCGGGTGGTTGGTCTTGTTGACCACCTTGGTGGTGTACAGGTTGACCACCGCCGGGGCGGCGAGCACCACCGCGTCAGCGTAGGTGACCGGGCCCTGGACCACGCTGGAGGAGGTCTGGGCCACTTGCTGCAGGTTGACGTCCTGGCTTGGCAACCCGACCAGTTGCGGGAAGCGCTGGATGATCAGCAATGCGATGAGTAAACCAGTCAGCAGCGGCCAGCCAAAATAACGCAGTGCCTTGAACATTTAACGGATCCTGGGAGTTTGCACGGAGCGTGAGCCAAACCCGCCTGGGTGGCTCATAATGGGCGCCATTATACGAGTGCTTTAGCCGCTCTGAACTGCTATTTAGGAGTCTTTTATGGCTGTTGCCCTGAGCACCCTGGTCGAAGAAGCCGACCGTTACCTCAACAGCGCGAAAATCCAGGATTACTGCCCCAACGGCCTGCAGGTGGAAGGGCGCCCGCAGGTGATGCGCATCGTCAGCGGCGTCACTGCCAGCCAGGCCTTGCTGGACGCGGCGGTGGAGGCCCAGGCCGACCTGGTGCTGGTGCACCACGGCTATTTCTGGAAGGGCGAGAACCCCTGCGTGGTGGGCATGAAGCAGCGCCGGCTGAAGACGCTGCTCAAGCATGACATCAGCCTGCTGGCCTACCACCTGCCGCTGGACCTGCACCCCGACGTGGGCAACAACGTGCAGTTGGCCCGCCAGTTGGACATTACCGTGGAAGGCCCGCTGGACCCGGACAACGCCCGGGTAGTGGGCCTGGTAGGCTCGCTGGCCGAGCCCATGACCGCCCGTGATTTCGCCCGCCGGGTGCAGGAAGTCATGGGCCGCGAGCCGCTGGTGATCGAAGGCAGCGACATGATCCGCCGCGTCGGCTGGTGCACCGGCGGCGGCCAGGGCTACATCGACCAGGCCATCGCCGCCGGCGTCGACCTGTTCATCAGCGGCGAGGCCAGCGAGCAGACCTTCCACAGCGCGCGGGAAAACGACGTAAGCTTCATTGCCGCCGGCCACCACGCCACCGAGCGCTACGGCGTGCAGGCGCTGGGCGACTACCTGGCGCGGCGCTTCGCGTTGGAGCATATCTTCATCGACATCCCCAATCCCATCTGATGGGGAGGGCCCAAACTCCCAGGCATATTCTTATACTGCTTCGTTCTAACCACCCAATTAGATAGAAGATGCCGCTGTGCTAGAGTGGGCGGCTCGAACACGGCCCGCAGGCCGTCCATAACGAATGTAATCCCCGTGAGTAGCCATGGTCGACAAACTGACGCATTTGAAACAGTTGGAGGCGGAGAGCATCCACATCATCCGTGAGGTGGCCGCCGAGTTCGATAACCCGGTGATGCTCTATTCCATCGGCAAAGACTCCGCCGTGATGCTGCACCTGGCACGCAAGGCGTTCTTCCCCGGCAAGCTGCCGTTCCCCGTGATGCACGTGGACACCCAGTGGAAGTTCCAGGAGATGTACAAGTTCCGCGACCGCATGGTTGAAGAACTGGGCCTGGACCTGCTGGTGCACGTGAACCCCGAAGGCGTGGCGCAGGGCATCAACCCCTTCACCCACGGCAGCTCCAAGCACACCGACATCATGAAGACCCAGGGCCTCAAGCAGGCGCTGGACAAGTACGGCTTCGACGCCGCCTTCGGTGGCGCGCGCCGCGACGAAGAGAAGTCGCGGGCCAAGGAACGTGTCTATTCGTTCCGTGACAGCAAGCACCGCTGGGACCCGAAGAACCAGCGCCCCGAGCTGTGGAACGTGTACAACGGCAAGGTCAACAAGGGCGAGTCCATTCGCGTGTTCCCCCTGTCGAACTGGACCGAGCTGGATATCTGGCAGTACATCTACCTGGAAGGTATCCCGATCGTGCCGCTGTACTTCGCCGCCGAGCGCGAAGTGATCGAGAAGAACGGCACCTTGATCATGATCGACGACGATCGCATCCTCGAGCACCTCAGCGAGGAAGAGAAGGCGCAGATCGTCAAGAAGAAAGTGCGTTTCCGTACCCTTGGCTGCTACCCGTTGACGGGCGCGGTGGAGTCGGAGGCCGAGAGCCTGACCGACATCATTCAGGAAATGCTCCTGACGCGAACTTCCGAGCGCCAGGGCCGGGTCATCGACCATGATGGCGCCGGTTCGATGGAAGACAAGAAACGTCAGGGCTATTTCTAAGTTAGGGTCGAACCATGTCGCATCAATCCGATTTGATCAGCGAGGACATCCTCGCCTACCTGGGCCAGCACGAGCGCAAGGAGCTGTTGCGCTTCCTGACCTGTGGCAACGTCGACGACGGCAAGAGCACCCTGATCGGGCGCCTGCTGCACGACTCCAAGATGATCTACGAAGATCACCTGGAAGCCATTACCCGTGACTCGAAGAAAGTCGGCACTACCGGTGACGACATTGACCTGGCGCTGCTGGTGGACGGCCTGCAGGCCGAGCGCGAGCAAGGCATCACCATCGACGTGGCCTACCGCTATTTCTCGACCGCCAAGCGCAAGTTCATCATCGCCGACACCCCGGGCCACGAGCAGTACACCCGCAACATGGCCACCGGTGCCTCCACCTGTGACCTGGCGATCATTCTGGTCGACGCTCGCTACGGCGTGCAGACCCAAACCCGTCGCCACAGCTACATTGCCTCGCTGCTGGGCATCAAGCACATCGTGGTTGCCATCAACAAGATGGACCTGAAGGGCTTCGACGAAGGCGTGTTCGAGGAGATCAAGGCCGATTACCTGAAGTTCGCCGAAGGTATCGCCCTGAAGCCGAGCAGCCTGCACTTCGTGCCGATGTCGGCCCTCAAGGGCGACAACGTGGTGAACCGCAGCGAGCGCTCGCCGTGGTACACCGGCCAGTCGCTGATGGAAATCCTCGAAACCGTGGAAGTCTCGGGCGACCGCAACCTGACCGACCTGCGCTTCCCGGTGCAGTACGTCAACCGTCCGAACCTGAACTTCCGCGGCTTCGCCGGCACCCTGGCCAGCGGCGTCGTGCACAAGGGCGACGAAGTCGTGGTGCTGCCGTCGGGCAAGAGCAGCCGGGTCAAGTCCATCGTCACCTTCGAAGGTGAGCTGGAACAGGCTGGCCCAGGCCAGGCCGTGACCCTGACCATGGAAGACGAGATCGACATCTCCCGTGGCGACCTGCTGGTGCATGCCGACAACGTGCCAACGGTGACTGACAGCTTCGACGCCATGCTGGTGTGGATGGCTGAAGAACCGATGCTGCCGGGCAAGAAATACGACATCAAGCGTGCCACCAGCTACGTGCCGGGCAGCATTGCCAGCATCGTCCACAAGGTCGACGTCAACACCCTGGCCGAAGGCCCGGGCAGCGCGCTGGCCCTGAACGAGATCGGCCGCGTGAAGGTCGCGCTGGACAGCTCGATCGCACTGGACGGCTATGACAGCAACCGCACCACCGGTGCGTTCATCGTCATCGACCGCCTGACCAACGGCACCGTCGGCGCCGGCATGATCATCGCCCCGCCAGTGGTACCGCACGGCGCGGCGGGCCATCACGGCAAGCTGGCCCACGTGGCCACCGAGGAGCGCGCCCTGCGCTTCGGCCAGAAGCCGGCCACCGTGCTGTTCAGCGGCCTGTCGGGCGCCGGCAAGAGCACCCTGGCCTACGCCGTGGAGCGCAAGCTGTTCGACATGGGCCGCGCGGTGTTCGTGCTGGACGGCCAGAACCTGCGTCACGACCTGAACAAGGGCCTGCCGCAGGACCGCGCCGGGCGTACCGAGAACTGGCGTCGTGCCGCCCACGTGGCGCGCCAGTTCAACGAAGCCGGCCTGCTGACCCTGGCCGCCTTCGTGGCGCCGGATGCCGAAGGCCGCGAACAGGCCAAGGCGCTGATTGGCGCCGACCGCCTGCTGACCGTCTACGTGCAGGCGTCGCCACAGGCGTGCCGCGAGCGCGACCCGCAAGGCCTGTACGCTGCCGATGGCGACAACATCCCGGGTGAGTCCTTCCCGTACGATGTGCCGTTGAACGCTGACCTGGTGGTCGACACCCAGAGCGTTTCGCTGGAAGAAGGCGTGAAGCAGGTGCTGGAGCTGCTGCGTTCGCGCGGCGCGATCTAAGCCCCACCGCTGTATGAAAAAGCCCGCGCCTCGCAAGAGTCGCGGGCTTTTTCATAAGTGCTGTTCGCATTATCGCCGAATAATCCCGTAGCAGCGGCCGCAGGCCGCGTCCCAGGCACCGCAGTACACCAGGTACAACGCGTTGGGCCCCGACGCAGTCTGGCGGCAGCTGCTACGGGGTTACGCGCCTTTGCCTACCATCAAATAAAAAATCGCGATAAACGCCAGGAACGCCGGCCACCCCAGGCCAAACCACCATGCCATGTAGCGCCTGGCCACTAGCGGCATGCCTGTGCCTTGCGCCACGGCCTGCTCCGCCAGCCGATGCACGCGAATCTGCAACCACACCACCGGCAGCCAACACACCCCGGCGAACACATACAAACCCAGGCTCCACAGCAGCCACGGGCTCGCCAGCGGCCATCCCGCCAAATGCGCCAGCCCCAGGCCGCTCAGCGGCTGGAACACCGCCGTGGTGGCCGTGAAGGCCCAATCGGCGAACACCAGGTGGCGGAAGGTGGCGCGGATCACCGCCACGTCACCCGTGCGCCACGCACGCATGGCGTAATACGCCGAGCCCAGCCCGGTGCCGAACAGCAGCGTGGACGACAGAATGTGCAGGGTCTTGAGCGTCAGGTACAGGCTCATCGAACGGCCTCCTGGCCATGCAGCCACAAGGTCACGATCATCAGCACCAGGTTCTTCGCCACGCCCCCATAGGGATCGAACCAGTAATGGGGCAGCACCACGCTGATGAACAGGGTGTAGGCGATCATCAGCAGCAACTGCGCCAACAACGCCTTGCGCCGCCAGCGCTTGAACAGCAGGGCCAGCCCGAGCGCGGCATCACAGAGCGCGCCGCCAATCACCGCCAGGCTCGCCAGCCAGCCCTGCACGCCGGCTTCGGCCATGATCTTCAGGCCCCAGTCAAAGCCGGGGCCCAGGCAGACGGCGGCAGTCCATAGCCAGAGAAACACCAGGGTGCCCAGCAGGGCAGGGCGCAGCCAGTCGGTATGTTTCACGAAAGCTGTCCTTGCAGGATACAAAAAAGGAGCCAACAGGCTCCTTTTTCAATGACACGGGCGCTTACTTGCGCTTGAGCCCGTACTGCTCGTCCAGCATGCCGGGCGAGTTAGGCGCCTTGGGCGCGTAGTCGCGGGGCGGCTCGGCGTCGCGCGGTGGGGTGAGGCGTTCGCGGGGGCCGGCACTTTCAGCGTGCAGGGCCGCCAGCAGGCGTTGGCGGGTCAGTTCGTCCAGGGCCAGCTGGTTGGCGCCCTCGGCGAGATGCTCCTGCACTTCCTGATAGCTCTGGGTCATTTTCTTGACCAGCGAAGCCGTTGTGTTGAAGTGGGTGACCACGTCATTCTGGTAGCTGTCGAAGCGTTCCTGGATCTCGTCCAGCTGGCGCTGAGTGCTGCTGGGAGCGGCATTGGGCACGAGGCGGGCGACGACCAGGCCAATCACGACACCCACGACGAGGGCGATTGTCGGCAACAACCAAACTAAGAGCGAGTGTTCCACGAGTCCTTCCTCTATAAACGGCTTTGCTTTACGTTAACGGCTCTAACCTGCGCTGTATACCGCGAGCAATCGCAAATATTTCAGACAGAATCCTTCGACTAGACGAGTCGACCCCTTTCGAGGTCACGGAGTGTACCCTTGCTGATCCGCGAAACCCCCGTTTTCATCGATGGCCCGCAGGGCCAGCTCGAGGCGCTGTACCTGGACACCCCCGACGCGCGCGGCATTGCGCTGATCTGCCACCCCAACCCGGTGCAGGGTGGCACCATGCTCAACAAGGTCATCTCGACCCTGCAGCGCACGGCGCGTGACGCTGGCTTTGTTACCTTGCGTTTCAATTACCGTGGCGTGGGCGCCAGCGCCGGCAGCCACGACATGGGCAACGGCGAAATCGATGACGCCCAGGCCGCCGCCGCCTGGTTGCGCAGCCAGCACCCCGAGCTGCCGCTGACGCTGCTGGGCTTCTCCTTCGGCGGTTTCGTGGCCGCCGGCCTGGGTGGGCGCCTGGAAGGGGCGGGGCAGAGCGTGCAGCGCCTGTTCATGGTGGCGCCGGCAGTGATGCGCCTGACGCCGGAGCATAGCCTGCCGTTGGGCGGCACGTTGACCGTGATCCAGCCCGAAACCGACGAAGTGGTGGACCCGGCCCTGGTGTATGCCTGGTCCGAGCAGCTGCAACGTCCCCATGAGCTGCTGAAAGTGGCAGAATGCGGACACTTTTTTCATGGCAAGCTGACCGACCTGAAAGATCTGGTCCTGCCACGCCTTTCGAACTGATTGCAGACAGACAAGAATTAGCCCATGACCACACGTATCCTGACCGGTATCACCACCACTGGCACGCCGCACCTGGGCAACTACGCCGGTGCCATCCGCCCGGCCATCGTCGCCAGCCGCCAGAGCGATGCCGATTCGTTCTACTTCCTGGCCGACTACCACGCGCTGATCAAGTGCGACGACCCGCTGCGCATCCAGCGCTCGCGCCTGGAAATCGCCGCCACCTGGCTGGCTTCCGGCCTGGACGTGGACCGTGTGACCTTCTACCGCCAGTCCGATATTCCCGAGATCCCCGAGCTGACCTGGCTGCTGACCTGCGTGGCCGGCAAGGGCCTGCTCAACCGCGCCCACGCCTACAAGGCCTCGGTGGACAAGAACGTGGAAGCCGGCGAAGACCCGGACGCCGGCATCACCATGGGCCTGTTCAGCTACCCGGTGCTGATGGCCGCCGACATCCTGATGTTCAACGCCCACCAGGTGCCGGTGGGTCGTGACCAGATCCAGCACGTGGAAATGGCCCGTGACATCGGCCAGCGCTTCAACCACCTGTTCGGCCAGGGCCGCGAGTACTTCGTGATGCCCGAGGCGCTGATCGAGGAAAGCGTGGCCACCTTGCCGGGCCTGGACGGGCGCAAGATGTCCAAGAGCTACGACAACACCATCCCGTTGTTCACCAGCGCCAAGGACATGAAGGACGCCATCTCGCGCATCGTCACCGACTCCCGTGCGCCGGGCGAGGCCAAGGATCCGGACAATTCCCACCTGTTCACCCTGTACCAGGCCTTCGCCACCCCGGCGCAACAGGCCGAGTTCCGCGAAGAACTGCTGCAGGGCCTGGGCTGGGGCGAGGCCAAGAGCCGCCTGTTCACCCTGCTGGACAACGAACTGGGCGAAGCCCGCGAGAAATACCACCAGTTCATCGCCCGCCCGGCCGACCTGGAAGACATCCTGCTGGCCGGCGCCGCCAAGGCCCGCAAGGTGGCCACGCCGTTCCTTGGTGAACTGCGCGAAGCCGTGGGCCTGCGTTCGTTCCGCGAGCAGGCGCAGGTCGCCACTGCCACCAAAAAGAAGGCCGCCAAGGCCGCGCGCTTCGTCAGCTTCCGCGACGAGGACGGTAGCTTCCGCTTCCGCCTGCTGGGCGCCGATGGCGAGCAACTGCTGCTGTCGCGCAACTTCGCCGACGGCAAGGCCGCCGGCCAGGTCAGCAAGCAGCTGCAAAGCGGTGCGGCGCTGGACGTGCGCAGCGAAGGCAATGGCTTCACCCTGTGGCTGGATGACGCCTGCGTGGGCGACAGCCCCGCCTTCGCCGACAGCGCTGCCCGTGATGCCGCGGTAGAGGCCCTGCGCGTGGCCTTGCAGCCCCAACAGGACTAATGCGACCAACTGTCGCAAGTCTAATTGCCATAACCCGGGGTCGTCGTTACAGTGACGGCCCGTTTTTGTTGCCCTGCTAACGAATATGACGCCTCTAGAACGATATCAAGCTGACCTCAAACGCCCCGAGTTCTTCCATGATGCTGCGCAGGAAACCGCGGTGCGTCACCTGCAGCGTCTGTACGACGACCTGATCGCGGCGCATGACAGCAAGCCGGGCCTGTTCGGCAAGCTGTTCGGCAAGAAAGAGCCGACCCTGGTCAAGGGCCTGTACTTCTGGGGCGGCGTAGGGCGGGGCAAGACCTACCTGGTGGACACCTTCTTCGAGGCGCTGCCGTTCAAGGAAAAGGTGCGTACCCACTTCCACCGCTTCATGAAGCGCGTGCACGAAGAAATGCGCACCCTCAAGGGTGAGAAAAACCCGCTGACGGTGATCGCCAAGCGCTTCTCCGACGAAGCCCGGGTCATCTGCTTCGACGAATTCTTCGTCTCTGACATTACCGACGCCATGATCCTCGGCACGCTGATGGAAGAGCTGTTCAAGAACGGCGTGACCCTGGTGGCCACGTCCAACATCGTCCCGGACGGCCTGTACAAGGACGGCCTGCAGCGCGCGCGCTTCCTGCCGGCCATCGCCCTGATCAAGCAGAACACCGAGATCGTCAACGTCGACAGCGGCGTGGACTACCGCCTGCGCCACCTGGAGCAAGCCGAGCTGTTCCACTACCCGCTCAACGAGGCGGCGGCGGAAAGCCTGCGCAAGAGCTTCAAGGCGCTGACCCCGGAATGCACCGCGGCGGTGGAAAACGACGTGTTGATGATCGAGAACCGCGAGATTCGCGCGCTCAAGACCTGTGACGACGTGGCCTGGTTCGACTTCCGCGAACTGTGCGACGGCCCGCGTAGCCAGAACGACTACATCGAACTGGGCAAGATCTTCCATGCCGTGCTGCTCAGCGGCGTGGAGCAGATGGGCGTGGCCACCGACGACATCGCCCGGCGCTTCATCAACATGGTCGACGAGTTCTACGACCGCAACGTGAAGCTGATCATCTCGGCCGAAGTCGAGCTGAAGGACCTGTACACCGGCGGCCGCCTGATGTTCGAGTTCCAGCGCACCCTCAGCCGCCTGCTGGAAATGCAGTCGCACGAATTCCTGTCGCGCGCACACAAGCCTTGACCCCGTAGCAGCGGCCGTCAGGCCGCGTCCGGCAACACCTTTGTGCAACGGCTGGACGCGGCCTGACGGCCGCTGCTACGGGCGGGTCAGGCTTCTTGCAGGAACTGCTGCCGGTACTGGTTCGGCGACAGCGCCGTGTGCTGGCGGAACAGGCGGGCGAAGAAGCTCGCGTCGTCGTAGCCCACCTCATAGCTGATGGTCTTGATGCTCTTGCGCGAGCCCGACAGCAAACCCTTAGCCGTTTCGATGCGCAGCCGCTGCAGGTAGTGCAGCGGCTTGTCGCCCGTGGCGTTCTGGAACCTGCGCATGAAGTTGCGGATGCTCATGCCATGCTCGCGCGCCACGTCCTCGAAGCGGAACTTGTCGGCGAAGTGCTCCTCCAGCCACTGCTGGATCTGCAGAATGATCAGGTCCTGGTGCAGTTTCTGCCCGCCAAAACCCATGCGCCCCGGTGTGTAGTTGCGCTGCACCTCGTAGAGGATGTCGCGCGACACCGCCTGGGCGACGCTGGCGCCGCAGAAGCGCTCTATCAAATAAATGTACAGGTCGCAGGCCGATGTGGTGCCGGCGGCGCAGTACAGGTTGTCGGCGTCGGTGAGGTGCTTGTCCTGGTTGAGCATCACCTGGGGGAAGCGCTCGGCGAACTGGCCGAAGAAGCGCCAGTAGGTGGTGGCCTCCTTGCCGTCCAGCAGGCCGGCCTCGGCCAGCCAGAACACGCCGCTGGCCTCGCCGCACAGCACCGCGCCACGGGCGTGCTGGGCGCGCAGCCACGGCAGCACCTGCGGGTAGCGCAGGCACAGGGCGTCGAAGTCATCCCAGAAGGCGGGTAGCACGATGATGTCGGCGTCTTCCAGGGTGCCGTCCACGGGCACCTGTACGCCGCTGAAGGTAATCACGGGTTGGCCGTCGGGGCTGATCAGGCGGGTTTCGAACAGCGACGTCAGGCCCTGGCCCATCTGTTTGCCATGGCGCAGGCCGGCCAGGTGGAAAAAATCCTTGGCATGCATCAGCGTCGAGGCGAACACCTTGTCGATGGCCAGAATGCTCACGCGCCGCAGGGACGGGGTATTCGGGGTAAACATCATGTTCATTATTCTTATAAGGGATAGTGGTCAATAAGCGGCTGGATCGTCTTATTTTTTGGCGTTTGTGTCCAGTGCCGATACATGCCGCCGCGCTTAGTCTCAGCTATCTACCATGGATTGCTCAGCGAGAGGTGTAGGATGATTCCTAGGACAGTGTTCAGCTCCGACCACGAACTGTTTCGCACCAGCGTGCGCAAGTTCTTCGAGAAAGAAGCCGCGCCCTTTCACGCCCAGTGGGAAAAACAGGGCCACATCGACCGCCAGTTGTGGAACAAGGCCGGCGATGCGGGGCTGTTGTGCTCGCACATCCCCGAGGAATACGGCGGCATGGGCGCCGACTTTCTCTACAGCGCAGTGGTGATCGAAGAGATCAGCCGCCTGGGCCTGAGCGGCATTGGCTTCTCGCTGCATTCCGACATCGTCGCGCCCTATATCCTTCACTACGGCAGCGAGACCCTGAAGCACAAATACCTGCCGCGCCTGGTCAGCGGCGAGTTGGTGAGCGCCATTGCCATGACCGAGCCGGGCGCCGGTTCCGACCTGCAAGGGGTGAAGACCACGGCGGTGCTGGACGGCGACGAGTACGTGATCAACGGCTCCAAGACGTTCATCACCAACGGCTTCCTCGCCGACCTGGTCATAGTGGTGGCCAAGACCGACCCCAAGGCCGGCGCCAAGGGCACCAGCCTGTTCGTGGTGGAGGCGGGCACCCCGGGCTTCGACAAGGGCAAGCGCCTGGAGAAGGTGGGCATGAAGGCCCAGGACACCTCCGAGCTGTTCTTCCACAACGTGCGCATTCCCAAGGACAACCTGCTGGGCCAGGTTGGCCAGGGCTTCGCCTACCTGATGCAGGAGCTGCCCCAGGAGCGCCTGACCGTGGCCATCGGCGCGGTGTCCTCGGCCGAGGCGGCGCTGCAATGGACCCTGGACTACACCCGCGACCGCAAGGCGTTCGGCAAGGCCATCACCGACTTCCAAAACACTCGCTTCAAGCTGGCGGAGATTGCCACCGAAGTGCAGATCGGCCGGGTGTTCATCGACCGCTGCCTGGAGCTGCACCTCAAGGGCGAGCTGGACGTGCCCACGGCAGCGATGACCAAGTACTGGGGCTCGGACCTGCAGTGCAAGGTGCTCGACGAGTGCGTGCAGTTGCACGGCGGCTACGGCTTCATGTGGGAATACCCGATTGCCCGGGCGTGGGCGGATGCGCGGGTGCAGCGCATTTATGCCGGGACCAATGAAATCATGAAGGAGATCATTGCCCGTTCGGTGATTTGAGGAGGCTGGGGACGCGGCCTGCGCCCGCTGCTACGGGCTTCGTAGCAGCGGGCGCAGGCCGCGTCAGGGCCATCAAGGCGCCGGGTTGGGCTGGTCCTTGTGAATCGCCTCGATGCCTTCCAGCACCGCGTCGCTCAGCTTCAGGTCGAAGCTGGCGATGTTGGCGTCCAGCTGCTCCAGCGAGGTGGCGCCAATGATGTTGCTGGTCACGAACGGCTGCTGGGTGACGAACGCCAGGGCCATCTGCGCCGGGTCCAGGCCGTGTTCGCGAGCCAGCGCCACGTAGCGGCTGCAGGCAGCCACGCTCTGCGGGTTGGAATAGCGGCTGAAGCGGCTGAACAGGGTCAGGCGCGCGTTGGCCGGCCTGGCGCCGTTCTCGAACTTGCCCGAGAGCATGCCGAAGGCCATCGGCGAATAGGCCAGCAGGCCGCACTGTTCGCGGATGGCGACTTCCGCCAGGCCCACCTCGAAGCTGCGGTTGAGCAGGTTGTAGGGGTTCTGGATCGACACAGCCCGCGGCCAGCCACGGCTCTCGGCCAGTTGCAGGAACTTCATGGTGCCCCACGGCGTTTCGTTGGACAGGCCGATGTGGCGGATCTTGCCGGCCTTCACCTGCTCGTCCAGCGCTTCCAGGGTTTCTTCCAGCGGCGTGATCAGCTCGTCCTGGGTGTGCTGGTAGCCCAGCTTGCCGAAGAAGTTGGTGCTGCGCTCGGGCCAGTGCAGTTGGTACAGGTCGATCCAGTCGGTCTGCAGGCGCTTGAGGCTGGCGTCCAGGGCCTGCACGATGTGCTGGCGGTTGTGGCGCAGCTGGCCGTCGCGGATGTGCGCGATGCCGTTGCCGGGGCCGGCGATCTTGCTGGCCAGCACCCAGTCGGCGCGATCACCGCGGCTTTTGAAATAGTTGCCAATGACTTTTTCGGTGGCCGCGTAGGTTTCCGGACGGGGGGGCACGGGGTACATTTCCGCCGTGTCGATGAAATTGATGCCCGCCTGCTTGGCCCGCTCGATCTGCGCGAAGCCCTCTGCCTCGGTGTTCTGCTCGCCCCAGGTCATGGTGCCCAGGCACAGGGCGCTGACCTTGATGTCGGTGCGTCCCAGTCGGCGATAATCCATCTGCGTCTCCTCAAGGCAAAGGAATCATAAAAGCAGGTTGATATTTTTTTCGCAATCTGGATAATTCGCCCCCTCTCTCTGCAGTGGAAGTGATGCGCCGCTCGCCGAAGAATCTTGCCGTATATTGGACGCGCTGACCCGAGCCCCCGATAGCGTCTGTATCCGGCTGCCTTTGACTTGTCAAAGTACGCACTATTCAGTAAGATCTGCCGTCTCTTTTTGCTGGACGGCCTTCGAGGCTATAAAGAATGAAAACTTTTACTGCTAAACCGGAAACAGTAAAACGCGACTGGTTCGTCGTTGATGCTGCTGGTCAGACCCTGGGTCGTCTGGCTACTGAGATCGCGAGCCGTCTGCGTGGCAAGCACAAACCAGAATACACCCCTCACGTTGACACCGGTGACTACATCGTCGTCATCAACGCTGAGCAGGTTCGTGTCACTGGCGCCAAGACCACTGACAAAATGTACTACTCCCACTCCGGTTTCCCGGGCGGCATCAAGTCGATCAACTTCCAGAAGCTGATCGCCAAAGCCCCTGAGCGCGTGATCGAGACCGCGGTAAAAGGCATGCTGCCGAAGAACCCGCTGGGTCGCGACATGTACCGTAAGCTGAAAGTCTATGCGGGCGCTGCTCACCCTCATACTGCTCAGCAGCCCCAAGAACTGAAGATTTAACGGAATAGTTCATTATGTCGGCGACTCAAAATTACGGCACTGGCCGTCGCAAGACCGCTACCGCACGCGTTTTCCTGCGTCCGGGTACTGGCAACATCTCCATCAACAACCGTTCTTTGGACACTTTCTTCGGCCGTGAAACTGCCCGCATGGTAGTTCGTCAGCCGCTGGAACTGACCGAGACCACCGAGAAGTTCGACATCTACGTCACCGTTATCGGTGGTGGTGTCAGCGGTCAAGCCGGTGCAATCCGTCACGGTATCACCCGTGCACTGATGCAATACGACGAGACCCTGCGTAGCGCCCTGCGTAAAGCTGGCTACGTGACTCGTGACGCTCGTGAAGTTGAACGTAAGAAAGTCGGTCTGCGTAAAGCGCGTAAGCGTCCGCAGTACTCGAAGCGTTAATTCAAAGCTTCGCGACTCCGTTCAAAAAAAGCCCGGTTCCTTTGGAACCGGGCTTTTTTTATGTCGGCTAGACTACGGTGACAGTCGTGGGCCTTCGCCAGCGACTACGATGAGTGACGTGGGGTGCGAAGTTTTTGTGCAGCGGCTTGCTGCACCTGCGCACGCCGCGCAAGGCCGGGGGCGCAGTCGTTTGCCGCGGGTATTTCCCTTGTCTATGTATGGGCTTTTAACTACCATTCGGCAGATTTTCAGGCTGACCGGGCCTGGCTGGATGGAACCAACAATGTAGATGCCTGTTGCAACAGGCCACCAAGCTGATGGGAGAGGACTGAATGAGCAATGACGGCGTGAATGCAGGCCGGCGTCGCTTCCTCGTAGCGGCCACGTCCGTGGTCGGCGCAGCAGGAGCGGTAGGGGCTGCGGTCCCGTTCGTGGGGTCTTGGTTTCCCAGTGCCAAGGCCAAGGCGGCGGGGGCTCCAGTCAAGTTCAATATCAGCAAGGTGGAGCCCGGCCAGCAGGTGATTGCCGAATGGCGTGGCCAGCCGGTGTTCGTGGTGCGCCGCACCGACGAGATCATCGCCAACCTGGGCAAGATCGAAGACCGTCTCTCCGACCCCGAGTCCAAGAACTCGACCCAGCCTGCCTATGTCGACCCCAAGCTGCGCTCCATCAAGCCGCAGGTGCTGATTCTGATCGGCATCTGCACGCACCTGGGCTGCTCACCGACTTTCCGCCCCGAGGTGGCCCCGGCCGACCTGGGCAAGGATTGGGTGGGGGGCTATTTCTGCCCTTGCCACGGTTCCCACTACGACCTCGCCGGTCGCGTCTACAAGTCCCAGCCCGCACCGCTCAACCTGGCGGTGCCGCCGCACTCTTACGAGTCGGACGATGTGATTGTCATCGGCGTCGATCAGGAGAAAGCGTGATGAGCAAGTTCATGGCCTGGGTGGATGCCCGCTTCCCCGCGACAAAAATGTGGGAAGAGCACCTCACCAAATACTACGCCCCGAAAAACTTCAATTTCTTCTATTTCTTCGGCTCGCTGGCGCTGCTGGTGCTGGTCAACCAGATCATCACCGGCGTGTGGCTGACCATGAGCTTCACGCCCTCGGCAGAAGAGGCGTTCGCCTCGGTCGAGTACATCATGCGCGACGTGTCCTACGGCTGGATCCTGCGCTACCTGCACTCCACGGGCGCTTCGGCGTTCTTTATCGTGGTGTATCTGCACATGTTCCGCGGCCTGCTGTACGGCTCCTACAAGAAGCCCAGGGAGCTGGTTTGGATCTTCGGCATGCTCATCTACCTGGCGCTGATGGCCGAGGCTTTCATGGGCTACCTGCTGCCGTGGGGGCAGATGTCGTACTGGGGCGCGCAGGTGATCATCTCGCTGTTCGGCGCCATCCCGGTGATCGGCAATGACCTGACCCAGTGGATTCGCGGCGACTACCTGATTTCCGGCATCACCCTGAACCGCTTCTTTGCCCTGCACGTGATTGCCTTGCCCATCGTCATCCTGGGTCTGGTGGTGTTGCATATCCTGGCGCTGCACGAGGTGGGCTCCAACAACCCCGACGGCATCGAAATCAAGAAGCTCAAGGACGAAAACGGCGTGCCCCTGGACGGCATTGCCTTCCACCCGTACTACACGGTGAAGGACATTGTCGGCGTGGTGGTGTTCCTGTTCGTGTTCTGTTCCATCGTGTTCTTCTTCCCGGAAATGGGCGGCTATTTCCTGGAAAAACCCAACTTCGAGCAGGCCAACGCCTTCAAGACGCCCGAGCACATCGCCCCGGTGTGGTACTTCACGCCGTTCTACGCGATCTTGCGTGCGGTGCCCGACAAACTGCTGGGGGTGATGTCCATGGGCGCCGCCATTGCGGTGCTGTTCGTGCTGCCCTGGCTGGACCGCAGCCCGGTGAAGTCCATGCGCTACAAGGGCTGGGTCAGCCGCGTGGCCCTGACGCTGTTCTGCGTGTCGTTCATGACCCTGGGCTACCTGGGCGTGCAACCGCCGACGCCGGAGCGAACGTTGGTGTCCCAGGTGTGCACGGTGCTGTATTTCGCCTATTTCATCCTGATGCCGTTCTACACCCGCTTCGAGAAGACCAAACCGGTACCGGAAAGGGTGACTGGCTGATGAAAAAATTATTAGCGGTATTCATTCTTGCGTTACTGCCCGCGTTGACCCTGGCTGCCGAAGGCCCGGAGCTGGAGAAGGTCGACATCGACCTGGCCGACAAGCCCGCCATGCAGGACGGCGCCCGCACCTTCGCCAACTACTGCATGGGCTGCCACAGCGCCAAGTTCCAGCGCTACGAGCGTGTCGCCGATGACTTGGGCATTCCCCACGACCTGATGCTGCAGAAGCTGGTGTTCACCGGCGCCAAGATCGGCGACCACATGACCATCGGCATGCAGCCCGCCGACGCCAAGGCCTGGTTCGGCGCGGCGCCGCCGGACCTGACGCTGGTGGCGCGGGTGCGTGGCACCGACTGGCTCTACGGCTACCTGCGCTCGTTCTACGAGGACCCTGCGCGGCCCTGGGGCGTCAACAACGCCGTGTTCCCCAACGTCGGCATGCCCAACGTGCTGGGCGGCCTGCAGGGCCGCCAGGTGATCGGCTGCAAGCAGGTGCAGGTGGTCACTGACGGCAAGAAGCAGTACGACCCGCTCACCGGCGCGCCGCTGACCCACGAGGCCTGTGACCAGCTGACCCTGCTACCGAAAACCGGCAGCCTGACGCCCGAGCAGTTCGACGAGAAGATCAAGAACCTGGTGACCTTCCTGGCGTACTCGGCCAACCCCAACAAGCTGCAGGCCGAGCGAATCGGCACGTACGTGCTGCTGTACCTGGCGGTTTTGTTCATCTTTGCTTACCTGCTCAAACGTGAATACTGGAAAGACGTTCATTGAATATGCGGTAAGATCTGCTGTTAAATGCGCGCGCCCCTTTGGCGACTCCGTTGCATGGCGAAGCTGGAAGCCGTTCCAGCCACCTTCGCCGAGGGAGTGCTTCAGGGGCGCGCTCGTTTTTGTGTTATTCATGTTTTTTATACGCGAGGAGGACCGCCATGGGCGTGACCAACCGGTTGGCCTGTTACTCCGACCCCGCTGACCACTATTCTCACCGGGTGCGCATCGTTCTCGCCGAGAAGGGTGTAAGCGCCGAGATCATCAGTGTGGCGGCAGGTTCGCAGCCGGCCAAGCTGATCGAAGTGAACCCGTACGGCAGCCTGCCGACGCTGGTCGATCGGGATTTGGCGCTGTACGAATCCACCGTGGTGATGGAATATCTGGATGAGCGTTACCCGCATCCGCCGCTGCTGCCGGTGTACCCGGTGGCGCGGGCCAACAGCCGCCTGCTGATCCACCGGATCCAGCGCGACTGGTGCGGGTTGGTGGACCTGATTCTTGACGCGCGCACCAAGGAACCGGCGCGTGTACAGGCCCGCAAGGAGTTGCGTGAGAGCCTGACGGGCGTTTCGCCCCTGTTTGCCGACAAGCCTTTCTTCCTCAGTGAGGAGCAAAGTCTGGTTGATTGCTGTCTACTGCCCATACTCTGGCGCTTGCCAGTGCTGGGTATCGAATTGCCGCGGCCTGCAAAGCCGCTGCTGGACTATATGGAACGTCAGTTCGCCCGTGAGGCCTTCCAGGCTAGCCTCTCGGCCGCTGAACGTGAAATGCGCCCGGTTTAAGGAGCCGTTGATGAACTCCAGTCGTCCGTACCTTGTACGTGCACTCTACGAGTGGATCGTGGATAACGATTGCACGCCCCACATGCTGGTCAATTCCGAACACCGTTCGGTGCAGGTCCCCAAGGGCTTTGCAAGTGATGGCCAGATCGTCCTCAATGTGTCGCCCAGTGCCGTGCGCCATTTGCACATGGACAACGACGCGGTCAGCTTCGAAGGTCGCTTCGGCGGCGTTGCGCACACGCTCTACGTGCCGATCGGCGCTATCCTGGGCGTTTATGCCCGGGAAAACGGCCAGGGCATGGTCTTCGACCTGGAGCCATCGCTGGCCGAGGAAGAAGAAGTCGTGCTCGATGGCAGCGACGATGACCTGCCGCCCGATGGCGGGCGACCGCAACGCCCGGCAGGGCGGCCTAGCTTGAAGGTGGTCAAGTAACAAAAAAGGCGATCCAGTTGGATCGCCTTTTTTTGTGCCAGGATCTGTAGCCGCTGCCGCCAGGCTGCGCTGGCCGGCGTGAACCCTGAGGATCTTCAGTGAGGCACAGGGCCAGCGCAGCCTGGCGGCAGCGGCTACAGGCGGTCAATCGATGTATTCGAACAGCTTCACGATCTTCTGCACGCCACCCACGCCCTGCACCAGCGAGGCTGCCTGGGCGGCTTCCTTCTGGGTCACCAGGCCCAGCATGTAGACGATGCCGTTCTCGGTGATCACCTTGATGCGCGAGCCGGGGATGCTGGCGTCGGCCAGCATCTGGGTCTTGATCTTGGTGGTCAGCCAGGCGTCGTTGTTGCGTGCCAGGATCGAGGAGGGCGCCATCACCTGCAGTTCGTTGTGCACGCGCTTGACGCGCTGCACGCCGGCGGCGGCCTGTTCGGCCATGGCCTTGAGGTCGGCGCGCGGGGTCTGGCCGGCCAGCAGCACCACACCGTTGAAGCTGCTGACGATGATGTGCGAGTTCTGGTCCAGGTCAGGGCTGGCCTTGGCCACGTTCACCGACACCTTGGTCTCGATCAGCGAATCGTCGATCTTGCTGCCGAAGGTGCGGGTGCCGCGGTCATCCTCGATCGGCTTGTCGCGGGTAGCCGTCAGGAACGAGCTGCAGCCGGTCAGGCTCAGGCACAGGGTCAAGGCCATCAGGCCAAGGCGATTAGGGGTCATTCTTCACTCCCGAACAGTTGGCTGTCGATCAGGTCGCATAGGCAGTGGATCGCCAGCAGGTGGACTTCCTGGATGCGTGCGGTGACGTGGGCCGGGACGCGAATCTCCACGTCCTCGGGCAGCAGCAGCGAGGCCATGCCGCCACCGTCGCGACCGGTCAGGGCTACGACAACCATTTCGCGGTCATGTGCGGCCTGGATCGCCTGGATGATGTTGGCGGAATTGCCGCTGGTGGAGATCGCCAACAGCACGTCGCCGGGCTGGCCCAGGGCGCGGATCTGCTTGGAGAACACTTCGTTGTAACTGTAGTCGTTGGCAATCGAGGTGATGGTCGAGCTGTCGGTGGTCAGGGCAATGGCCGGCAGGCTCGGGCGCTCGCGCTCGAAGCGGTTGAGCAGCTCCGAGGAGAAGTGCTGGGCGTCGCCGGCCGAGCCGCCGTTGCCGCAGGACAGCATCTTGCCTTCGTTGAGCAGCGCGTTGACCATGACCTGGCTGGCTTGCTCGATGTGCGGTGCAAGGACTTCCATCGCCTGTTGCTTGGTATCGATACTGGCCTGGAAAAGCTGGCGAATTCGGGATTGCATGTCCATCAGTGTGACCTTAATTAGGGCGGCTGGTCGGGCGCTGTTCAGCGTCCCGGCACATGAATGTGCAGCCCGCAAAGCAAAGAGCAAAAAACGTTGGAATAAGGGGGTAAACGGCAGCGCTCACGATGGCCTGGTCAGCTGTCGAAGGCGTTGCGTAGCCAGTTCAGGCGCAAATCCTTGCTGGCGGTGCCTTCCAGGGCGATCACGTCGAAGCGGCATGGGTGGTTGGCCCAGCGTGCTTCCTGGTGCAGGAACGAATGTGCGGCATTGACCACTCTGGCACGCTTGCGCGCGTCGATACTTTCGAGCGCGCCACCCCATTGTGCGTGCAGGCGGTAACGAACTTCGACGAATACTACTGTATCGCCATCAAGCATGACCAGATCAAGCTCGCCGCCTTTACACAGCCAGTTGCGCGCAAGCACCTGCAAACCCTGCTGCTGCAGGTGTGCGAGGGCTTGCGCTTCGGCCTCCTGGCCGGCCTGGCGCGGCGAGCTGGCGAGCATTACTGCACAGTGTCCGGCAGGCGCTGCACCTGGCCATTGGCGAACTGGGCCCACGGCAGCTGGCGCTCGATGCGCTGGCCGGCGTTGATGCTCAGGTTGCCCGACAGGCCTTGCAGGCGGTTGTCCGGCAGCGCTTTCAACTGCGCCAGGCGCGGGGCCAGGCCAAAGGCGTCGGCACCCATGGCGTACAGGCGGCCAAGGCTGCCACCGGCCTGGGGCCACTGGTGCACCACCTGCTGGCGCAGCGGGTTGCTGTTGTCCAGCAGCCACGGGGTTTCGCAGAAGCGCACGCCGTTCATGTCGTTGTACTGGGCTTGGTCGCCGCTGGCACTGTAGACGTTGGACGTCGCGTACACCGGCACGTCACCGGCGTATTGGAAGTTCAGCGTCGGCTTGATCTGCTGGGCCAGTTGCGGGGTGGAGGCCAGGAAGATGAAGTCGACGTCCTGGCGACGCGAGCCGTTGCTGCCGTTGCCACCCTGGCGAGCCTGCATCAGGTCGCCGATCTGCTGGGCCAGGGCCACGGGCTGGTCAACGCGCTGGGAGCCCAGCAGCTGGCCGCCGTTGGCTTCGAAGTCCTGGCGGAAGGCGGCCAGCACGCGGTCGCCCCACTCGCCGCGCGGCACCAGGGCCACGGCGCGGTGCAGGCCATCGGCACGGGCGCGACGGGAAACCTCGCGGGCCTCGTCTTCGGCGGCCAGGCCGAACTGGAACAGTTGTGGCGGGTTGGCCTGGGTGCCGTCGCTGTAGTTGAGCGCCAGGGTGGTGATGGGCAGTTGTGGGCGACCGGCCAGTTGTTTCACCAGCGGTTTCTCCAGCGGGCCGACCACCAGCTGCGCGCCGGCGGCCTGGGCCTGGCGGTAGAAGTCATCCATGGAGGTCACGCGGGAGCTGTCGAACACTTCCACCACCGGTGGCTTCTGTCCGGCCTGCTGGGCCTGGTAGTAGGCGGCCATGAAGCCGTCACGCAGGGCCTTGCCCACCGAGGCCAGCTGGCCTTGCTGGGGCAGCAGCAGGGCGATCTTGGTCAGCGGCTGGCTGGTCAGCTCCTTGAGCTTCACCAGTGCCACCGGCAATTGCTTGGCGGCGGGGTGGTCGGGGTGGCTGCTGCGCCAGTTGTCGATGGCAGCCTTCTGCTGGTCCAGGGTGCCGGCGCTCTTCACGGCCAGGGCCAGGCTCTGCCAGCCTGCCAGGTCGTCGGTGCCGGTGGATTGCAGCTGGTCGACCTGCAGGCTGCTGACCAGGGTCCAGATGGCTTCGTTGTTGGCGGCGGCCGCGTCGCCGCTGAGCAGCGGGGCGATGAACACGCGTTCCTGGGCGGCGGGCAGGGGCTGGCCGTCGGCTTCCAGGGCGCGGGCACGCACGGTGTGGGCGCGGACCTGCTGCTCTACCGACGCCTCGTTCAGGCGCTGCAGGCTGGGGTGGTTGAGCGCGGCCAGGGCTTCCTTGGGCTGGTTGCGGGCCAGGGCCAGCTCGGCTGCCAGGGTGCTGGCGATGATCTGCTGGCCCACGTTGAGCTGCTCGACCTGCACCTGTGCCAGGATCTGCGCGGCACGCTGGTTGGCGTGCTGGCGGTAGGCGAGGTCGGCGGCGCTCAGGCGCAGCACGGCGGCGTCGGCCGGGGTCTTGGCCGAGGCGGCCTGGCCGAGCAGTTGCTCGATGGTGGCGTCAGGCGTACGCGGCAGTTCGCCGAGGCTGTTGGAAGGCGCGCTGGCGCAGGCCGCCAACAGGGCGGCAAGGCATAGGGCTGAGAGCAGCCGCAGGCAAGCTGTCATGTATATCTTCCTGATACTCGATCGGTTAGGCCCGCAATTGTACCCAAGCACGGCCCCCGGTGCGATGTCACTGGCGTGAAAGGCGCATCAAAGGTCATTCAGGGTTTTACCGCGGGCTTTTTGGCCGCTGGGCGAAAGGGCGCGCTACAATGCCGCTTTTGCCAACGACAGGTGTGTGCTGTGACTGCTCCAGGTGCTTCGAATTCCGCGATGGGAACACTTTATGTGGTGGCCACGCCCATCGGTAACCTGGACGACATGAGCGCTCGGGCGTTGAAGATCCTCAACGACGTGGCGCTGATCGCCGCCGAGGACACCCGCCATTCGATCCGCCTGCTGCAGCACTTCGGCATCAACACGCCGCTGGCCGCGTGCCACGAGCACAACGAGCGCGACGAGGGCGGGCGCTTCCTCGACAAGCTGCTGGCGGGCGAGAGCGTGGCGCTGATCTCCGACGCCGGCACGCCGCTGATCTCCGACCCTGGCTACCACCTGGTGCGCCAGGTACGCGCCGCGGGTATCCCGGTAGTGCCGGTGCCCGGCCCTTGCGCGCTGATCGCGGCGTTGTCGGCGGCCGGCCTGCCGTCCGACCGTTTCATCTTCGAAGGCTTCCTGCCGGCCAAGACCGTCGGCCGCCGCTCGCGCCTGGAGCAGGTGCGCGAAGAGCCGCGTACGCTGATCTTCTATGAGGCGCCGCACCGTATCCTGGAATGCCTGCAGGACATGGAGCTGGTGTTCGGCCCCGAGCGCCCGGCGCTGCTGGCGCGCGAACTGACCAAGACCTTCGAGACCCTCAAGGGCCTGCCGCTGGCCGAGCTGCGTGCCTTCGTGGAGAGCGACAGCAACCAGCAGCGCGGCGAGTGCGTGGTGCTGGTGGCAGGCTGGACGCCGCCCGAAAGTGACGAGGTGGTGAGCGCCGAGGTGATGCGCGTGCTGGACCTGCTGCTCAAGGAGATGCCCCTCAAGCGCGCGGCGGCGTTGGCGGCGGAAATTACCGGGGCGCGCAAGAATGTGCTGTACCAGGTGGCGTTGGAGCGGCAGAAAAGCAGCTAAAGCTGCGAGGGGCAAGCTGCAAGACAGGCACTCAAGCGCGCAGCTTGAAGCTTAAAGCTTGCAGCTGGCCTAGCTATTCCGTAACCTTGTCGGCGGAGAGTCGATTGGACAGTCGCTGCCTGCTTTTGTTCCGCAAAAGCGGGGGGAGGAAAGTCCGGGCTCCATAGGGCGGAGTGCCAGGTAACACCTGGGAGGCGCGAGCCTACGGAAAGTGCCACAGAAAATAACCGCCTAAGCGTTTCGGCGCCGGTAAGGGTGAAAAGGTGCGGTAAGAGCGCACCGCACGTCTGGTAACAGTTCGTGGCTAGGCAAACCCCACTCGGAGCAAGACCAAATAGGGTTCCACATGGCGCGGCCCGCGTTGGAACCGGGTAGGTTGCTAAAGGTGTCCAGTGATGGCCATCGTAGAGGAATGACTGTCCTCGACAGAACCCGGCTTACAGATCGACTCTCCACCTCTTTTCCCTTCTGCATCAATCAATAGCAGAAGCGGCCCTGGTAATACCGAAAAAATCTTACTCTTAATAAATCACTTTAAGTTTGACGCGTAGACCCTTGAGTTAACTTGGCTTTATACCCCCGCGTTTCCCTCGATTTAGCCCATCTCTTTCCTTTTGTCACCTAAATCGCCGATCTGTAAGGGTTTTCCTTACGAGCGTGCCTTGACGGTGGTGTGGGCGCATTCCTATAGTGTGCGCAAGTGGCGGAAAGTGGCACAAAGTGGGTTTTTAGGCACGAAAAACTAAATCTTGGGGAAGCGCCTCTGTGTTTCGCGGAGCTAATGCCATCAGTCTCGATGCAAAGGGCCGTCTCGCCATGCCGAGCCGGTACCGTGACGAGCTGGTTTCGCGCTCCAATGGCCAGTTGATCGTGACCATCGACGCCGTCGACCGCTGCCTGTGTGTGTACCCGCTGGACGAATGGGAATTAATTGAAACAAAGCTGCGCGCGCTGCCGTCGCTCCGGGAAGAAAACCGCCGTCTGCAAAGGTTGCTGATTGGTAACGCGGTTGACCTGGAGCTCGACGGCAGCGGGCGTTTTCTGGTTCCGCCGCGCCTGCGCGAGTACGCGAAGCTGGACAAGAAAGTGATGCTGGTAGGCCAGCTGAACAAGTTTCAACTGTGGGACGAGGATGCCTGGAACGCGCTTGCTGATGCGGACCTGGCAGCTATTCAACAACCGGGCGCCATGCCTGATGAACTGCGTGATTTGATTCTGTGACTATAGATAGCGGCTTTAACCACATCACCGTATTGCTTGACGAAGCCGTCGAGGCTCTCGCCATACAGGGCGATGGCTGCTATGTGGACGGTACCTTCGGGCGGGGTGGTCACAGCCGGTTGATCCTCAAGCACCTGGGGCCGGACGGCCGATTGCTGGGCTTCGACAAGGACCCACAAGCGATTGCCACGGGGCAAGCGCTGGCGGCCGAAGACGGCCGCTTTGTCATTGTGCAGCGCAGTTTTGCGGAAATGGGTAGCGAAATTGCTAGCCAAGGCCTGGCCGGCAAGGTCAACGGCGTGCTGCTGGACCTGGGTGTGTCTTCGCCCCAGCTGGACGACCCCGAGCGCGGCTTCAGCTTCATGAACGACGGCCCGCTGGACATGCGCATGGACCCAAGCCGCGGCGTCAGCGCCGCCGAGTTCATCGCCAACGCCCCGGCCGAAGAAATTGCCCGCGTGTTCAAGGAATACGGCGAAGAGCGCTTCGCCAAGCGCATGGCCAATGCCGTGGTCGCACGCCGTGAAATCAAGCCATTCGAGCGCACCGCCGACCTGGCCGAAGTGCTGAAGGTCGCCAACCCTGCCTGGGAAAAGGGCAAGAACCCGGTTACCCGTGCCTTCCAGGGCCTGCGTATCCACGTCAACAACGAGCTGGCTGACCTGGAGGCGGGCCTTGAAGCCGCGCTGGAGTCGCTGGAAATCGGCGGCCGCCTGGTGGTCATCAGCTTCCACTCGCTGGAAGACCGCATCGTCAAGCTGTTCATGCGCAAGCTCGCCAAGGGCGAGGCCGACAACCTGCCGCGCAACCTTCCCGTGCGCTTCCAGGCGTTCGAGCCGAAAATCAAGGTTCACGGCAAGGCCCAGTTCGCGTCTGAAGCCGAGCTCAAGGCCAACCCGCGCTCGCGCAGCGCGGTCATGCGCGTGGCGGAGAAGCTGCGGTGAGCAAGCTCTACGCCAAGCCTTTGCCGGGCGGCAGCTTCCTGATGCTGCTGCTGTTCATTGCCGTGCTGGTGTCGGCCATCGCCGTGTCCTATAGCGCGCACCTCAACCGTCAGCTGCTCAACAGCCTGTACAACGAGTTGAGCGAGCGCGACAAGGCGCAGGCCGAGTGGGGCCGGCTGATCCTGGAGCAAAGCACCTGGACCGCCCATAGCCGCATCGAGGCGCTGGCCAGCGGCCAACTGAAAATGCGTATTCCCGACGCCGCCGAAATCAAGATGGTGACGCCATGATGAAGCTCGACGGCGCCCTGTACCCGTGGCGTTTCCGGGTGCTCGTGGCCTTGCTGGGCATCATGGTGGGCGCGATCGTGTGGCGCATCGTCGACCTGCAGGTCATCGACCATGATTTCCTCAAGGGCCAGGGCGATGCCCGCAGCGTGCGGCACATTCCCATTCCTGCGCACCGCGGCCTGATCACCGACCGCAACGGCGAGCCGTTGGCCGTCAGTACGCCGGTCACCACCTTGTGGGCCAACCCCAAGGAGATGCAGGCGGACAAGAGCAAATGGCCGGCACTGGCAGCAGCCCTGGGGCAGGACCCCAAGGAGCTGTCGACGCGCCTCGACGCCCAGGCCACCAAGGAATTCATCTACCTGGTGCGCGGCCTTACGCCGGAGCAGGGCCAGACCGTGCTCGACCTCAAGGTTCCTGGTGTCTACGGCATCGAGGAATTTCGTCGTTTCTACCCCGCCGGTGACGTGACCGCGCACATGGTCGGCTTCACCGACCTGGACGACCACGGCCGCGAGGGCGTGGAGCTGGCGTACGAAGACTGGCTGGCCGGCGTGCCGGGCAAGCGCCAGGTCATCAAGGACCGCCGCGGCCGCCTGATCAAGGACGTGCAGGTCACCAAGAACGCCAAGGCGGGCAAGACCCTGACCCTGTCGATCGACCTGCGCCTGCAATACCTGGCCAGCCGCGAGCTGCGCAACGCCATCGTCGAGAACGAGGCCAAGGCGGGCAGCCTGGTGATCATGGACGTGAAGACCGGCGAAGTGCTGGCCATGGTCAACCAGCCCACCTACAACCCGAACAACCGCAAGACCATGTTCCCGGCGTCCATGCGCAACCGGGCGATCACCGACGTGTTCGAGCCCGGCTCGACCATGAAGCCGATCTCCATGAGCGCGGCCCTGGAGACCGGGCGCTGGAAGCCGACCGACAAGGTCGAGGTGTACCCCGGCAGCCTGCAGATCGGCCGCTACACCATTAAAGACGTGACCAAGACCGAGGGCCCGATCCTCGACCTCACCGGCATCCTGATCAACTCCAGTAACGTGGGCATGAGCAAGGTGGCCTTCGATGTCGGCGGCGAGAACATCTTCCGTGCCATGTCGGCCGTGGGCCTTGGCCAATACACCGGCCTGGGCTTCCCGGGCGAGCGCGTGGGCAACCTGCCCAACCACCGCGACTGGAAAAAGGCCGAGACCGCGACCCTGTCCTACGGCTACGGCCTGTCGGTGACCGCGCTGCAGCTGGTGCACGCCTATTCGGCCATCGCCAACGACGGCGAGATCGTGCCGCTGAGCATCCTCAAGGTCGACGGCAAGCCGGCGGCCACGCGGGTGATGCCAGAGCAGGTGGCCAAGACCCTGCAAGGCATGATGAAGGAAGTGATCGAGGACTCGCGCGGCGTCTACCGTGCGCGGGTGCCGGGCTACCACGTGGCCGGCAAGTCGGGTACCGCCCGTAAGGCCACCATCGGTTCGCGCGGCTACACCGAGAACGCCTACCGTTCGCTGTTTGCCGGCTTCGGCCCGCTCAGCGACCCGCGCTACGCCATCGTCGTGGTCATCGACGAGCCGAGCAAGGCCGGTTACTTCGGTGGCCTGGTATCGGCACCTGTGTTCAGCAAGGTCATGTCCGGCACGCTGCGGCTGATGAACGTGACCCCCGACAACCTGCCGAGCACCCCGCAGGAAACAGCCCAGGCCCAGCCTGCGGCCAGCAAGGGAGGGCGTGGCTGATGAGCATGCCGCTGAGCAAGATTTTCGCCCAGGCCAACCGCGATCCATTGATCCGCGAGCTGGCGCTGGACAGCCGCAGCGTGCGCCCCGGCGACCTGTTCCTGGCCGTGCCAGGGGCCAAGGTCGATGGCCGTGCGCACATCGCCGACGCCTTGGGCCGTGGCGCTGCCGCCGTGGCCTACGAAGTGGACGGCGCCACCGTGCTGCCGATCACCGACGTGCCGCTGATTCCGGTCAAGGGCTTGGTGCGCCAGCTGTCCGACATTGCCGGGCGCTTCTACGGCGACCCGAGCCGCCTGCTGAACGTGGTGGGTGTCACTGGCACCAACGGCAAGACCAGCGTCACCCAACTGGTGGCCCAGGCCCTGGACCTGCTGGGCCAGCGCTGCGGCCTGATCGGCACCCTGGGCACCGGTTTCTACGAAGCCCTGCAAAGCGGCCGCCTGACCACGCCCGACCCGATCGCCGTGCAGGCGACCCTGGCCGACCTGAAGAAGGCCGGGGCCAAGGCCGTGGCCATGGAAGTGTCGTCCCACGCCCTGGACCAGGGCCGCGTGGCCGCGCTGGCATTCGACGTGGCGGTGCTGACCAACCTCAGCCGCGACCACCTGGACTACCACGGCAGCATGCAGGCCTACGCTGCCGCCAAAGCCAAGCTGTTTGGCTGGACCGGCCTGCGCTGCCGGGTGCTGAACCTGGATGATGCCTTCGGCAGCACCCTGGCCGAGGAAGCCCATGAGTCGCGGCTGATCACCTACAGCCTGCTGGACCCGGCGGCCACCCTGTATTGCCGCGAAGCCGAGTTCGACGACCACGGCGTGCGCGCCACCCTGGTCACTGCCCAGGGCGAGCACGTGCTGCGCAGCCGCCTGCTGGGGCGTTTCAACCTCAGCAACGTGCTGGCCGCGGTCGGCACGCTGCTGGCGCTGGATTACCCGCTGGATGACATCCTCAAGGTGATGCTGCAGCTGGAAGGCCCCCTGGGGCGCATGCAGCGCCTGGGCGGTGGCAAGCAGCCGCTGGTGGTGGTCGATTACGCCCACACCCCCGACGCCCTGGACAAAGTGCTGCTGGCCCTGCGCCCGCACGCCAAGGGCGAGCTGGTGTGCCTGTTCGGCTGTGGCGGCGACCGTGACCGTGGCAAGCGCCCGCTCATGGCCGAAGTGGCCGAGCGCCTGGCCGACCGCGTGCTGGTCACCGACGACAACCCGCGCAGCGAAGACCCGCTGCAGATCTTTGCCGACATTCGCCCCGGTTTCAGCGCTGATGCCCGGGTCGAGTTCGTCTCGGGGCGTGGCCCGGCCATTGCCCAGCTCATCGCCAAGGCCAATGCCGACGACGTGATCGTGCTGGCCGGCAAGGGGCACGAGGATTATCAGGAAATCAACGGCCAGCGCCTGGCGTTCTCCGATCTGGAGGAGGCCGCCAAGGCCCTGGCTACCTGGGAGGTGGACCATGCTTAAGCCCATGTCCCTGGCAGAACTGCTCAAGCCGCTGGCTGCGCGTTTGCATGGCCAGGATGTGGAATTCAACGGTGTCAGCATCGACAGCCGCGCCATCGTCGCCGGCCAGCTGTTCGTGGCACTGACCGGCCCGCGTTTCGACGGCCATGACTACCTGGCCGACGTCGCCGCCAAGGGCGCGGTCGCCGCGCTGGTGGAGCGTGAAGTGGCCGGCGTCGACCTGCCGCAACTGGTGGTGGCTGATTGCCGCGTGGCGCTGGGCCAACTGGGCGCGCTGAACCGTGCCCGTTTCAACCGTCCTGTCGCCGCTATCACCGGTTCCAGCGGCAAGACCACGGTCAAGGAGCTGCTGGCCGGCATCCTGCGCACCCAGGGCGATGTCCTGGCGACCCGTGGCAACCTGAACAACGACCTGGGCGCGCCGCTGACCCTGCTCGAACTGGCCCCGCAGCACACCGCCGCGGTCATCGAGCTGGGCGCCTCGCGCCTGGGCGAGATCGCCTACACCGTGGGCCTGACCCAGCCCCACGTGGCCATCCTCAACAACGCCGGCACCGCCCACGTGGGTGAGTTCGGCGGGCCGGAGAAGATCGTCGAGGCCAAGGGCGAAATCATCGACGGCCTGGCCGCCGACGGCACTGCGGTGCTCAACCTGGACGACAAGGCCTACGGCATCTGGCACACCCGTGCCGGCCAGCGCCGCGTGCTCAGCTTCGCCCTGACCAACACGGCAGCCGATTTCCACGCCAGCGACATCCAGGCCGATGAACGCGGCTGCCCGAGCTTCAACCTGCACGGCCTGCAAGGCACGGCGCGGGTCCAGCTGAACCTGCTGGGCACCCACAACGTGCAGAACGCCCTGGCCGCCGCGGCCGCCGCCCATGCCTTTGGTCTGGCCATTGGCGACATCGCCCGTGGCCTGGAAAGCGTGCAGCCGGTCAAGGGCCGCACCGTGGCGCAGATCGCGCCGAGCGGCGTGCGTGTAATTGACGATACATACAACGCAAACCCCACCTCAATGTGCGCGGCCATTGATATACTCGCCGGCTTTTCCGGACGCACCGTCCTGGTGCTCGGGGACATCGGCGAATTGGGGCAATGGGCGGAAGAGGGGCATCGGCAGGTGGGCGAATACGCCCTCGGCAAGGTCGACACCCTGTACGCCGTGGGCCCGAACATGGTTCACGCAGTGAATGCGTTCGGTACCAATGCTCGCCATTTCGGCACACAACTTGACCTGATCGCTGCGCTTGGCGCCGAGAAAGGCAAGAACACCACTATTTTGATCAAGGGTTCGCGCAGCGCTGCGATGGAAAACGTCGTGGCGGCCTTGTGCGGTTCCAGCGGGGAGAAACATTAATGCTGCTGCTGCTGGCGGAGTATCTGCAACAGTTCTACAAAGGCTTCGCGGTCTTCCAGTACCTGACCCTGCGCGGGATCCTGGGTGTGCTGACCGCGCTGTCGCTGGCCCTGTTCCTGGGCCCCTGGATGATTCGTACCCTGCAGATTCGTCAGATCGGCCAGGCCGTGCGTAACGACGGCCCGCAATCGCACCTGTCCAAGTCCGGCACCCCGACCATGGGCGGCGCCCTGATCCTGTCGGCCATCGGCATCAGCACCCTGCTGTGGGCCGACCTGACCAACCGCTACGTGTGGACCGTGCTGCTGGTGACCCTGCTGTTCGGCGGCATCGGCTGGGTGGACGACTACCGCAAGGTGATCGAGAAGAACTCGCGCGGCCTGCCTAGCCGCTGGAAGTATTTCTGGCAGTCGGTATTCGGCCTGGGCGCGGCGATCTTCCTGTACGCCACCGCGCCAAGCGCCGTGGAAACCACCCTGATCATCCCGATGTTCAAGGACGCCAGCATCTACCTGGGCGTGGGCTTCATCATCCTCACCTACTTCGTGATCGTGGGCTCCAGCAACGCGGTGAACCTCACCGATGGCCTGGACGGCCTGGCCATCATGCCGACCGTGATGGTGGGCGGTGCCCTGGGCATCTTCTGCTACCTGTCGGGCAACGTGAAATTCGCCGACTACCTGCTGATCCCGTACGTGCCGGGCGCGGGCGAGCTGATCGTGTTCTGTGGCGCGCTGATCGGTGCCGGCCTGGGCTTCCTGTGGTTCAACACCTACCCGGCCCAGGTCTTCATGGGTGACGTCGGTGCGCTGGCTCTGGGCGCTGCCCTGGGCACCATCGCCGTCATCGTGCGCCAGGAAATCGTGCTGTTCATCATGGGTGGCGTGTTCGTGATGGAGACCCTGTCAGTGGTCATTCAGGTGGCCTCTTTCAAACTGACCGGTCGCCGCGTGTTCCGCATGGCACCTATCCACCACCACTTTGAACTCAAGGGCTGGCCCGAGCCGCGCGTGATCGTCCGCTTCTGGATCATCACCGTGATCCTCGTGCTGATCGGCCTTGCCACCCTGAAACTGAGGTAGAACGAGTGTCTCTGATCGCTTCTGACCAATTCCGCATCGTTGTCGGCCTCGGCAAGAGCGGCATGTCCCTGGTGCGCTTCCTGGCGCGCCGGGGCATTGCCTTTGCCGTGGCCGACACGCGCGAGAATCCGCCGGAGCTGGCGACGTTGCGCCGTGACTACCCGCAGGTTGAAGTGCGCTGTGGCGAGCTGGACGTGGAGTTCCTGTGCCGCGCCAGCGAGCTGCTGGTGAGCCCCGGCCTGGCCCTGGCCACGCCGGCGCTGCAGCAGGCCGCTGCCCGTGGCGTGCGGCTGTCGGGTGACATCGAGCTGTTCGCGCGTAACGCGCAGGCGCCCATCGTCGCCATCAGCGGCTCCAACGCCAAGAGCACCGTCACCACTCTGGTCGGCGACATGGCGGCCGCGGCTGGCAAGCGCGTGGCCGTGGGCGGCAACCTGGGCACCCCGGCCCTCGACCTGCTGGCCGACGACGTCGAGCTGTACGTGCTGGAGCTGTCGAGCTTCCAGCTGGAGACTACCGACCAGCTCAACGCCGAAGTGGCCACCGTGCTGAACATCAGCGAAGACCACATGGACCGCTACAGCGGCCTGCCGGCGTACCACCTGGCCAAGCACCGGATCTTCCGTGGCGCCCGCCAGGTGGTCTACAACCGCCAGGATGCCCTGACCCGGCCGCTGATGGGCGAGGGCCTGCCGTGCTGGACCTTCGGTCTCAACAAGCCAGACTTCAAGGCCTTCGGCCTGCGCGAAGAGAACGGCCAGAAGTACCTGGCGTTCGAATTCCAGAACCTGATGCCAGTCAGCGAGTTGAAAATTCGCGGCTCGCACAACCAGGCCAATGCCCTGGCCGCGCTGGCCCTGGGCCACGCCGTGGGCCTGCCGTTCGAGCCGATGCTGGCCACCCTGCGCACCTTCGCCGGCCTGGCGCACCGCTGCCAATGGCTGCGTGAGCGTGACGGCGTGAGCTACTACGACGACTCCAAGGCCACCAACGTCGGTGCCGCCCTGGCGGCCATCGAAGGCCTGGGCGCCGACATCGACGGCAAGCTGGTGCTGGTGGCCGGTGGCGACGGCAAGGGCGCCGACTTCTCCGGCCTCAAGGCCCCGGTCGCCGCCCACTGCCGCGCCGTGGTGCTGCTGGGCCGCGACGCCGAGCTGATCGCTGCCGCCCTGGGCGACGGCGTGCCGCTGGTGCGGGTCAAGACCCTCGACGAAGCCGTCGAACAATGCGCCGCCCTGGCCCAGCCCGGCGATGCCGTGCTGCTGTCGCCGGCCTGCGCGAGCCTGGACATGTTCAAGAACTACGAAGAGCGTGGGCGCCTGTTCGCCCAGGCCGTGGAGGGCTTGTCATGATCTTTGGCGTGATCAAGCCTTACCCGTCGCCGCTGATCACTGGCCGCGGCATCGACGTCGACTTCCCGATGCTGGCCGGCTGCCTGGCGCTGCTGGGCCTGGGCCTGGTGATGATCACCTCGGCGTCGTCCGAAGTGGCCGCCGTGCAATCGGGCAACCCGCTGTACATGATGATCCGCCACCTGGTGTACCTGGTGCTGGGCCTGGGCGCCTGCGGCGTGACCATGATGATTCCCATCGCCACCTGGCAGCGCCTGGGCTGGATGATGCTGCTGGGCGCCTTCGGCTTGCTGGTGCTGGTGCTGGTGCCGGGCATCGGCCGCGAGGTGAACGGCTCCATGCGCTGGATCGGCTTCAGCGCCTTCAACGTGCAGCCCTCGGAGGTGGCCAAGGTCTTCGTGGTGATCTTCCTGTCGGGCTACCTGATCCGCCAGCAGAAGGAAGTGCGCGAGACCTGGATGGGCTTCTTCAAGCCGTTCATCGTGCTGCTGCCCATGGCCGTGCTGCTGCTGATGGAACCCGACTTCGGCGCCACCGTGGTCATGATGGGCGCCGCGGCGGCCATGCTGTTCCTGGGTGGCGTGGGCCTGTTCCGCTTCGCCCTGATGGTGGTGCTGGCGGTGGCCGCGGTGTTCATCCTGGTGCAGGCGCAGCCGTACCGCATGGCCCGCCTGACCACCTTCACCGACCCCTGGGCCGACCAGTTCGGTTCCGGCTACCAGCTGACCCAGGCGCTGATCGCCTTCGGTCGCGGCAGCTGGCTGGGCGCCGGCCTGGGCAACAGCGTGCAGAAGCAGTTCTACCTGCCTGAAGCGCACACCGACTTCGTGTTCTCGGTATTGGCCGAAGAGCTGGGCGTGGTCGGTTCGCTGTGCACCGTGGCGCTGTTCGTGTTCGTGTGTATTCGCGGCATGTACATCGGCGTCTGGGCCGAGCGCAGCAAACAGTTCTTCGCCGCCTACATGGCCTACGGCCTGTCGTTCCTGTGGATCGGCCAGTTCCTGATCAACATCGGCGTGAACGTCGGCCTGCTGCCGACCAAGGGCCTGACCCTGCCGTTCCTCAGCTACGGGGGCAGCTCGCTGGTGATCTGTTGTGCCTGCCTGGGGTTGCTGCTGCGCATCGAATGGGAGAGCCGCACGCACCTGGGCAGTGAGGAAACCGAGTTCAACGAGAGCGACTTCGCAGAGGAGCCAGCCCGTGGCCGGTAACGTATTGATCATGGCAGGCGGCACCGGCGGGCACGTGTTCCCGGCGCTGTCCTGCGCCCGCGAATTCCAGGCCCGTGGCTACACCGTGCACTGGCTGGGCACCCCGCGTGGCATCGAGAACGAACTGGTGCCCCAGGCTGGCCTGCCGTTGCACCTGATCAACGTCGCCGGGCTGCGGGGCAAGAGCAAGCTGTCGCTGCTCAAGGCGCCGTTCGTGCTGGTACGCGCGCTGCTGCAGGCGCGCAAGCTGATGCGCCAGCTCAAGCCGGTGTGCGTGGTGGGCTTCGGCGGCTACGTGACCGGCCCTGGTGGCCTGGCCGCGCGCCTGTGCGGCGTGCCGGTGATCGTCCACGAGCAGAACGCCGTGGCCGGCACCGCCAACCGCCTGCTGGCGCCGCTGGCCGCGCGTATCTGCGAGGCCTTCCCGAACACCTTCGGTGCCTCGGCCAAGCGCCGCACCACCGGTAACCCGGTGCGCCCCGAACTGTTCCTGGAAACCCCGCGCCAGGCCCTGGCCGGCCGCCGGCCACGCCTGCTGGTCACCGGGGGCAGCCTGGGCTCGGAGCCGTTGAACAAGCTGATCCCCGCCGCGCTGGCGCTGGTGCCCGAGGCCATTCGCCCGGAAGTGTTCCACCAGTGCGGCAAGCTGCACGGTGACGTCACCACCCAGCGCTACCGCGACGCCGGTATCGATGCGCAGGTGGCGCCGTTCATCAAGGACATGGCCCAGGCCTATGGCTGGGCCGACATGGTGGTGTGCCGTGCCGGTGCGCTGACCGTCAGCGAGCTGGCCGCCGCCGGGCTGGCCTCGGTGCTGGTGCCCTTGCCCCACGCCATCGACGACCACCAGACCCGCAACGCCGAATATCTGGCCCGTGAAGGCGCTGCCTTCCTGATGCCACAAGCGACAACTGGCGCAGCCGAGCTGGCTGAACGCCTGAACGAGGTTTTGATGCAACCGGAAAAACTCAACACCATGGCGAGCACCGCACGCCGCCTGGCCAAGCCCGATGCAACCCGTACCGTCGTCGACGTCTGCCTGGAGGTGGCCCATGGTTGAGAATCAGAAAGCCATGCCACAACCTGAAATGCGCCGCATCCGTCGCATCCACTTCGTCGGCATCGGCGGCGTGGGCATGTGCGGTATCGCCGAGGTGCTGCTGAACCTGGGCTACCAGGTATCGGGCTCCGACCTCAAGGCTTCGCCGGTTACCGAGCGCCTGCAGTCGTTCGGCGCGCAGATCTTTATCGGCCATCGCGCCGAGAACGCCGCCACCGCCGACGTGCTGGTGGTGTCCAGCGCCGTGAACACCTCCAACCCGGAAGTGGCCACTGCCCTTGAGCGCCGCATTCCCGTGGTGCCGCGCGCCGAGATGCTCGCCGAGCTGATGCGCTACCGTCACGGTATCGCCGTGGCCGGTACCCATGGCAAGACCACCACCACCAGCCTGATCGCCTCGGTGTTCGCCGCCGGTGGCCTGGACCCGACGTTCGTGATCGGTGGCCGCCTGAACGCCGCCGGCACCAACGCGCAGCTGGGCACCAGCCGCTACCTGATCGCCGAAGCCGACGAAAGCGACGCCAGCTTCCTGCACCTGCAGCCGCTGGTGGCCGTGGTCACCAACATCGACGCCGACCACATGGCGACCTACGGTGGCGACTTCAACAAGCTGAAGAAAACCTTCGTCGACTTCCTCCACAACCTGCCGTTCTACGGCCTGGCCGTGGTGTGCCTGGACGACCCGGTGGTGCGCGAGATCCTGCCGCAGATCGCCCGTCCGACCCTGACCTACGGCGTCAGCGAAGAAGCCGATGTGCGTGCCATCAACATCCGCCAGGAAGGCATGCTGACCTACTTCACCGTGCTGCGCCGCGACCGCGAGCCGCTGAACGTGTCGGTGAACATGCCCGGCAACCACAACGTCCTCAACGCCCTGGCAACCATCGCCATCGCCACCGACGAAGGCGTCAGCGACGAAGCCATCGTCCAGGGCCTGTCGGGCTTCCAGGGCGTGGGCCGGCGGTTCCAGGTGTACGGCGAACTGCCGGTGGACGGCGGCAGCGTGATGCTGGTCGACGACTACGGGCACCACCCCACCGAAGTGGCCGCGGTCATCCGCGCCGTGCGCGGTGGCTGGCCGGAGCGCCGCCTGGTGATGGTCTACCAGCCGCACCGCTACAGCCGCACCCGCGACCTGTACGACGACTTCGTCCAGGTGCTGGCCGACGCCAACGTGCTGCTGCTGATGGAGGTCTACCCGGCCGGCGAAGAGCCGATCCCCGGTGCCGACAGCCGCCAGCTGTGCCACAGCATCCGCCAGCGCGGCCAGCTGGACCCGATCTACATCGAGCGCGGCGTGGAACTGGCCCCACTGGTCAAGCCACTGCTGCGTGCCGGCGACATCCTGCTGTGCCAGGGCGCCGGCGACATCGGCGGGCTCGCCCCGCAATTACTGAAAAGTCCGTTGTTCGCCGCTGACAAGGCCGGCGAGGGGAAATTGAAATGACAGCCAGCACCACTTCCTCCCTGCTATCGACCATTGCCCCGAAGGACTTCGGGCGCGTGGCCGTGCTTTACGGCGGCAAGAGCGCCGAGCGGGAGGTTTCCCTGAAGTCCGGCGCTGCCGTGCTTGAAGCCCTGCAGAGCGCCGGCGTGGATGCCTTCGGCCTGGACGTGGGCGACGACCTGCTGGCGCGCCTGCAAAGCGAGAAGATCGACCGCGCCTTCGTCATCCTCCACGGCCGTGGCGGTGAAGACGGCAGCATGCAAGGCCTGCTGGAGTGCCTGGGCATCCCCTACACCGGCAGCGGCATCCTCGCCTCGGCCCTGGCCATGGACAAATTGCGCACCAAGCAGGTGTGGCAAAGCCTGGGCCTGCCAACCCCGCATCACGCGGTTTTGGCCAGCGAGGCAGATTGTATTTCCGCGAGTGCGGAACTGGGCTTCCCTTTGATCGTCAAACCGGCCCATGAAGGTTCAAGTATCGGTATGGCCAAAGTGTCCAGCGTCGAAGAATTGATCGGCGCATGGAAAGCGGCCAGCACCTACGACTCGCAAGTCCTGGTCGAACAATGGATTCAAGGTCCGGAGTTCACCATTGCGACCCTGCGCGGCCAGGTCCTGCCGCCAATTGCCCTGGGCACCTCGCACTCGTTCTACGACTACGACGCCAAATACGTGGCCAACGATACCCAGTATCGAATCCCGTGCGGCCTCGACGCCACCCGCGAACAAGAGCTGATCGACCTCACGGCCCGTGCCTGTGACGCCGTCGGCATTGCCGGCTGGGCCCGCGTCGACGTCATGCAGGACGAGCAGGGGCGTTTCTGGCTGCTGGAAGTCAACACGGCCCCAGGCATGACCGACCACAGCCTGGTTCCCATGGCAGCTCGCGCTGCCGGCATCGATTTCCAGCAACTGGTGCTGGCGATCCTGGCCGACAGCGTAGAGGCGCGAGGGTAAACCCATGAACGGCGCGACGCTTCGTCATCAGCAACCCGTACCCGGCCGCAGCAAGCCGGTGCCCCGTGGCGCCAGCCGCATGGTGGCCGACGAGCCCATGGGCGCACGGGTACGCAAGGCCAATTTCAGCTTCCTGAAGAAGCTGTTCTGGCCGGTGCTGCTGGTGGCACTGGGCGTCGGCACCTACGAGGGCGCCATCTACCTGATGCCCTACGCCGACCGGCCGATCACCAAGATCAACGTGCAGGGCGACCTCAGCTACATCAGCCAGCAGGCGGTGCAGCAGCGCATCGCCCCGTACGTGGCGTCGACGTTCTTTACCATCGACCTGACCAGCATGCGCACCGAGCTTGAGCAGATGCCGTGGATCGCCCACGCCGAAGTTCGCCGGGTGTGGCCTGACCAGGTGGTGATCCGGCTGGAAGAGCAGCTGCCCGTGGCCCGTTGGGGGGACTCGGCACTGCTCAACAACCAGGGTGAGGCGTTCGCGCCGCGCGAGCTGGCCAACTACGAGCACCTGCCACAGCTGGTGGGGCCGCAACGCGCCCAGCAGCAAGTGATGCAGCAGTACCAGGTGCTGAGCCAGATGCTGCGGCCCATGGGCTTCTCCATCGTGCGGCTGGAGCTGCGCGAGCGGGGCAGCTGGTTCCTCACCACCGGCGCAGGAAGCGCAGGTCCCGGCATCGAGCTGTTGCTGGGGCGTGACCACCTCGTCGAGAAAATGCGCCGTTTCATTGCCATTTACGACAAGACCCTGAAAGACCAGATCACGAATATCGCAAGCATCGACCTGCGCTACGCCAACGGCCTGGCCGTGGCCTGGCGTGACCCGAATGCGAAGCCGACGGCCCAAGCCGCCGTCGCGAAGAATTAAGAAGAGGCAGGACCATGGCAAACGTGCAAAGCGGGAAAATGATCGTCGGTCTGGACATCGGTACCTCCAAGGTGGTGGCACTGGTGTGCGAAGTGGCGGATGACGGTTCGCTGGATATCGTCGGGATCGGTACCCACCCCTCGCGCGGCCTGAAGAAGGGCGTGGTGGTGAACATCGAGTCCACGGTGCAGTCGATCCAGCGGGCGGTGGAAGAAGCCCAGCTGATGGCGGGCTGCCGTATCCACTCGGCGTTTGTCGGCATTGCCGGCAACCACATCCGCAGCCTCAATTCCCACGGCATCGTCGCCATCCGCGATCGCGAAGTCAGCAGCGCTGACCTGGAGCGCGTGCTGGACGCCGCCCAGGCCGTGGCCATCCCGGCTGACCAGCGGGTCTTGCACACCCTGCCGCAGGATTACTCCATCGACAACCAGGAGGGCGTGCGCGAGCCCCTGGGCATGTCCGGCGTGCGCCTGGAAGCCAAGGTCCACGTGGTCACCTGCGCCGTCAACGCCGCGCAGAACATCGAGAAGTGCGTGCGCCGCTGCGGCCTGGAAATCGACGACATCATCCTCGAGCAACTGGCCTCGGCCTACTCGGTGCTGACCGACGACGAGAAAGAGCTGGGCGTGTGCCTGGTGGACATCGGTGGCGGCACCACCGACATCGCCATCTTCACCGAAGGCGCCATCCGCCACACCGCGGTGATCCCGATCGCCGGCGACCAGGTCACCAACGACATCGCCATGGCGCTGCGTACCCCGACCCAGTACGCCGAAGAGATCAAGATCCGCTATGCCTGCGCCCTGGCCAAGCTGGCCGGCGCCGGCGAGACCATCAAGGTGCCAAGCGTGGGCGACCGTCCGCCGCGCGAACTGTCGCGCCAGGCCCTGGCCGAAGTGGTCGAGCCGCGCTACGACGAGCTGTTCACCCTGATCCAGGCCGAACTGCGCCGCAGCGGCTACGAAGACCTGATCCCCGGCGGCATCGTGCTCACCGGTGGTACGTCGAAGATGGAAGGCGCGGTCGAACTGGCCGAAGAAATTTTCCACATGCCGGTACGCCTGGGCGTACCGCATTCGGTTCGCGGGTTGGCAGATGTCGTGCGCAACCCGATTTACTCGACCGGCGTGGGCCTGCTGATGTACGGGCTGCAGAAGCAGAACGATGGCACCACCCTGACCGGCTTGAGTAACAGCAACAGCTATGGCGATGAACCCAAGGCACCTGTGCTGGAAAGATTGAAACGTTGGGTTCAAGGCAACTTCTAAGTTTCCGATTTAAAGCTTCAAAGGCAGTAGTAGGCGCTAAAACTAGAGAAAGGAGAGGGAACATGTTCGAACTTGTAGACAACATCCCGCAAAGCCCGGTAATCAAGGTTATCGGTGTGGGTGGTGGCGGCGGCAACGCGGTCAATCACATGGTCAAGAGCAACATCGAAGGCGTCGAGTTCATCTGCGCCAACACCGATGCTCAGGCCCTGAAGAACATTGGTGCGCGCACCATCCTGCAACTGGGCACCGGCGTGACCAAGGGCCTGGGCGCTGGCGCCAACCCTGAAGTGGGCCGCCAGGCGGCACTGGAAGACCGCGAGCGTATCGCCGAAGTGTTGGTGGGTACCAACATGGTCTTCATCACCACCGGCATGGGTGGCGGTACCGGTACCGGTGCTGCGCCGATCATCGCCGAAGTGGCGAAGGAGATGGGCATCCTGACCGTTGCGGTCGTGACCCGTCCGTTCCCGTTCGAAGGCCGCAAGCGCATGCAGATCGCCGACGAAGGCATCCGCGCGCTGTCGGAAAGCGTCGACTCGTTGATCACCATCCCCAACGAGAAGCTGCTGACCATCCTGGGCAAGGACGCCAGCCTGCTGTCCGCGTTCGCCAAGGCTGACGACGTGCTGGCCGGTGCCGTGCGCGGTATCTCCGACATCATCAAGCGTCCGGGCATGATCAACGTCGACTTCGCCGACGTGCGCACTGTCATGAGCGAGATGGGCATGGCCATGATGGGCACCGGCTGCGCCAGCGGTCCGAACCGTGCGCGTGAAGCGACCGAGGCGGCCATCCGCAACCCGCTGCTCGAAGACGTCAACCTGCAGGGCGCCCGCGGCATCCTGGTGAACATCACCGCAGGTCCTGACCTGTCGCTGGGTGAATACTCCGACGTGGGTAGCATCATCGAGGCGTTCGCTTCCGACCACGCCATGGTCAAGGTCGGTACCGTGATCGACCCGGACATGCGCGACGAGCTGCACGTGACCGTGGTTGCCACGGGCCTGGGCGCGAAGATCGAGAAGCCGGTGAAAATCATCGACAACACCCTGCAGGCCGCCAGCCAGCAAGCTGCCGTACAGCAGCCCGCTCGTCAGGAACTGCCGTCGGTGAACTACCGCGACCTGGACCGTCCTACCGTGATGCGCAACCAGGCACACGCAGGCGCGGCACAGGCTGCCAAACTCAACCCGCAAGACGATCTGGACTACCTGGACATCCCGGCATTCCTGCGTCGTCAGGCCGATTGATGGAATTTATCAGGGCTATGAAGGTGATTGGTGTTCAGCAAAGGCCGGGTCTGCTATTATCGCCAGCCTTTGTTGATACCAGTTCGCAATTTGCGCTGAAGCGGCCAATGCCATGATTAAACAACGCACCCTGAAGAATATTATCCGTGCCACCGGTGTCGGCCTGCACTCTGGGGAGAAGGTATACCTGACCCTCAAGCCGGCACCCGTGGATACTGGCATCGTTTTCTGTCGTGCCGACCTGGATCCAATGGTGCAGATTCCTGCGCGAGCGGAAAATGTCGGCGAGACCACGATGTCGACCACTCTGGTCAACGGCGATACCAAGGTAGACACGGTTGAGCACTTGCTCTCGGCCATGGCTGGCCTGGGCATCGATAACGCCTACGTCGAGCTCTCCGCGTCCGAAGTCCCGATCATGGATGGTAGTGCAGGACCCTTCGTATTCCTGATTCAATCTGCCGGCCTGGAAGAACAGGACGCAGCCAAGAAATTCATCCGCATCCTGCGCGAAGTGACAGTGGAAGACGGCGACAAGCGCGCCACTTTCGTGCCATTCGACGGGTTCAAGGTGAGCTTCGAGATCGATTTCGATCACCCTGTGTTCCGCAACCGCACCCAAAGTGCCAGCGTCGACTTCTCCAGCACGTCCTTCGTGAAGGAAGTCAGCCGCGCCCGTACCTTTGGTTTCATGAGTGACATCGAGTACCTGCGCAAGCACAACCTCGCACTCGGCGGCAGCGTTGAAAACGCTATCGTGGTCGACAAGGACGGCGTGCTGAACGAAGACGGTCTTCGCTACGAAGACGAATTCGTCAAGCACAAGATCCTGGACGCCATCGGTGACCTCTACCTGCTGGGCAACAGCCTGATTGGTGAGTTCCGTGGCTTCAAGTCCGGCCATGCGCTGAACAACCAGCTCCTGCGCAAGCTCATCGAGCAGAAGGATGCCTGGGAAGTGGTGACTTTCGAAGATGCCAGCACGGCACCGATCTCTTACATGCGTCCCGTGGCGGCAGTGTAAGTCGAACACTCTCTTCTCTAGATGTTGTTCTTGAGGCCACCTTCGGGTGGCCTTTTTTATGGGCCATCACCACCCACGACGCGGCCTTTGGCCGCTGCTACGGGTCTTGCGGCTTGGGCTTGCCTGCATGCGCCGCCAGGCGCTCCAGGGCGGCCTTGAGCTTGGGGTCGGTGATGCCTTCGGCGGTGGACTGAATGTTTTCCGCCGACTGCGCGGACAGGTCGATATTGCGGCCGCCGGTGCTGCGCTGCAGCGTGGGCGGCTGCACCTTGAACAGGATGCGCGTCAGGCTGGCAAACTCGGCCAAGGCCTGCAGGTCGCGCTGCAGGCGCTTCTGCTGGTAGCGCAGGCGTGTTGCCCAATGGCCATCAGTGACAATCAGTAGCAGGCAGCCTTCACGCCATGACGCCACGTAGCAGTGCGGGCGGGCAGCAGGCTGCAGCTGGCTTTCGAACAGCCGTTGCAGGTGCGACAGGCGCTGGGCCTGGCTGAACAGGGCCTTGAGGGGCTTGGCTTCGCGCAGCAAAACGCCGGGCGCCCGGGCGGGAAGGGGGCGGAAGGCCATAGGGGAAACCTGAAATTGCAGAGCCGCCATGGTAGCAGAAAGGGCCCGTTTCCCGCCGGCTGTTACATAACTTCTGCACCCCATGGGTTGAAGTTGGGAAAAAAGCCCTTATTGTAAAAAAGCCCCGTCAAAGCGCTGTGCCAGCATCGTGGAAATAACGCCACTTTCCTCCTCGCCGTTTCCGGGTAGAATGCTCGTTCGCATGCGGCCATGAGGGCTGCACGGGCGACTCACGGGGCCGCCCTCCATCCCTACGTGTGGAAGATCCTGCCGATATGTTTGCGCCTTTGTTAAAGAAACTTTTTGGAAGCAAGAACGAGCGTGAAGTCAAGCGCATGCTCAAGACGGTACAGATCGTCAATGCCTTCGAAGAGCAAATGGTGGCCCTCTCGGACGAGCAGCTGCGCGCCAAGACCGACGAGTTCAAGGCCCGCCTGGCAAAAGGCGAGACCCTCGACAAGCTTCTGCCGGAAGCCTTCGCGGTATGCCGCGAAGCGGGCAAGCGAGTCATGGGCATGCGCCACTTCGACGTCCAGCTCATTGGTGGCATGACGCTGCATGAAGGCATGATCGCCGAAATGCGCACCGGTGAGGGCAAGACTTTGGTCGCAACCCTGGCCGTGTACCTCAATGCACTGTCCGGCAAGGGCGTGCACGTGGTCACCGTGAACGACTACCTGGCCCGCCGGGACGCCAACTGGATGCGCCCGCTGTACGAATTCCTCGGCCTGACCGTGGGCGTCGTCACGCCTTTCGCGCCGCCTGAGGAAAAACGTACCGCCTACGCCGCCGACATCACCTACGGCACCAACAACGAGTTCGGTTTCGACTACCTGCGCGACAACATGGCGTTCAGCCTGGAAGAGAAATTCCAGCGCGAACTGAATTTCGCCGTGATCGACGAAGTCGACTCCATCCTCATCGACGAAGCCCGTACCCCGCTGATCATCTCCGGCCAGGCCGAGGACAGCTCCAAGCTGTACACCGAGATCAACCGCTTGATCCCGCGCCTGGAGCAGCACATCGAGGAAGTCGAAGGCCAGGTCACCAAGGCCGGTCACTTCACCATCGACGAGAAGTCCCGCCAGGTGGAGATGAACGAAGCCGGTCACCAGTTCGTCGAGGAAATGCTCACCCAGGTCGGCCTGCTCGCCGAGGGCGAGAGCCTGTATTCGGCGCACAACCTGGGCCTGCTGACCCACGTGTACGCCGGCCTGCGCGCCCACAAGCTGTTCCACCGCAACGTGGAATACATTGTCCAGGACGGCCAGATCCTGCTGGTCGACGAGCACACCGGCCGTACCATGCCCGGCCGTCGCCTGTCCGAAGGCCTGCACCAGGCCATCGAGGCCAAGGAAAACCTGAACATCCAGGCCGAGAGCCAGACCCTGGCATCGACCACGTTCCAGAACTACTTCCGCCTGTACAACAAGCTGTCCGGCATGACCGGTACCGCTGACACCGAGGCGTTCGAGTTCCACCAGATCTACAACCTGTCGGTCATGGTGATTCCGCCGAACAAGCCGCTGGCGCGCAAGGACTTCAACGACCTGGTGTACCTGACCGCGGACGAGAAGTACGCTGCCATCGTCACCGATATCAAGGAAAGCATGGCTCAGGGGCGCCCGGTGCTGGTCGGTACGGCCACCATCGAAACCTCCGAGCACATGTCCAACCTGCTCAACCAGGAAGGCATCGAGCACAAGGTGCTCAACGCCAAGTTCCACGAGAAGGAAGCCGAGATCATCGCCCAGGCCGGTCGCCCGGGTGCACTGACCATCGCCACCAACATGGCCGGTCGTGGTACCGACATCCTGCTGGGCGGCAACTGGGAAGTGGAAGTTGCCTCCCTGGAAAACCCGACCCCCGAGCAGATCGCCCAGATCAAGGCCGATTGGCAGAAGCGCCACCAGCAAGTGCTGGAATCGGGCGGCCTGCACGTGATCGCCTCCGAGCGTCACGAATCGCGCCGTATCGACAACCAGCTGCGTGGCCGTGCCGGCCGCCAGGGTGACACCGGTTCGAGCCGTTTCTACCTGTCGCTGGAAGACAGCCTGATGCGCATCTTCGCCTCCGACCGGGTGAAGAACTTCATGAAGGCCCTGGGCATGCAGTCCGGCGAGGCCATCGAGCACCGCATGGTCACCAACGCCATCGAGAAGGCCCAGCGCAAGGTAGAAGGCCGCAACTTCGACATCCGCAAGCAATTGCTGGAGTTCGACGACGTTGCCAACGAACAGCGTAAAGTCATCTACCACATGCGCAACAGCCTGCTGGCCGCGCAGAACATCGGCGACACCATCGCCGAATTCCGCCAGGAAGTCCTGGACAGCACCGTCAGCGCCCACATCCCGCCACAGTCGCTGCCCGAGCAGTGGGACGTGGCTGGCCTGGAAGCGACCCTGCTGAGCGACTTCGGCGTGAAGCTGCCGATCCAGCAGTGGCTGGACGAAGACGACCACCTGTACGAGGAAACCCTGCGCGAGAAGCTGCTGGCTGAACTGCTGGAGGCTTACAACGAGAAGGAAGAGCAGGCCAGCGCCGATGCCCTGCGTACCTTCGAGAAGCAGATCCTGCTGCGCGTGCTCGACGACCTGTGGAAAGATCACCTGCAGACCATGGATCACCTGCGTCACGGTATCCACCTGCGTGGCTACGCCCAGAAGAACCCGAAGCAGGAGTACAAGCGCGAGTCGTTCACCCTGTTCCAGGAACTGCTGGACTCGATCAAGCGCGACACCATCCGCGTGCTGTCGCACGTGCAGGTACGCCGCGAAGATCCGGCCGAGGAAGAAGCACGCCTGCGCCGCGAAGCCGAGGAACTGGCCGCGCGCATGCAGTTCGAGCACGCCGAGGCACCTGGCCTTGAAGCGCCGCAGCTGGTAGCCGAGGAGGGCGAAGACGTAGCCCTGGCCGCCGCCCCTGTGCGCAACGACCAGAAGCTGGGCCGCAACGAACTGTGCTGGTGTGGTTCGGGCAAGAAGTTCAAGCACTGTCACGGCCAGATCAACTGACGATCCGGCTCTGACCTGAAACATCCGCGCCGCGACCGGCTCCAGCCGTCGCGGCGTTTTTCCATCGTTAGCGCCGTGTGCTGGAACACGGCGTCCGTCTTTGCAGGAGTGTTCACATGGCTGTTGGTCTGGGTCCTTTGCCAACGTTGCACCCGGTCGCTGGTTTCGAGCTTGGCATCGCTTCGGCGGGCATCAAGCGCCCTGGGCGCAAGGACGTGGTGGTGATGCGCTGCGCCGAAGGTTCGAGCGTGGCTGGCGTCTTCACCCTGAATGCGTTCTGCGCCGCGCCGGTGATCATCGCCAAGCAGCGCGTGCAGGGCACCGTGCGTTACCTGCTGACCAACACCGGCAATGCCAACGCCGGCACCGGTGAGCCTGGCCTGGTGGCCGCCGAGCGCACCTGCGCCAGCCTGGCCAAGCTGGCTGGCGTCGACGCCAGCGCGGTGCTGCCGTTCTCCACCGGCGTGATCGGCGAGCCGCTGCCGGTCGAGAAGATCGAAGGCGCCCTGCAGGCTGCCCTGGACGACCTGTCCGTGGACAACTGGGCCGCTGCCGCCACCGGCATCATGACCACTGACACCCTGCCCAAGGGCGCCAGTCGCCAGTTCGTGATCGACGGCGTGACGGTCACTGTTACCGGCATTTCCAAGGGCGCGGGCATGATCCGTCCGAACATGGCCACCATGCTCGGCTACATCGCCACCGACGCCAAAGTGGCCCCGGCGGTGCTCAAGGACCTGATCCTGGACGGCGCCAACAAGTCGTTCAACCGCATCACCATCGACGGTGACACCTCCACCAACGACTGCTGCATGCTGATCGCCACCGGCCAGGCCAACCTGCCGGAAGTGACCGAGGCCCGCGGCGCGCTGTTCGACGCCCTGAAAAAGGCGGTGTTCGAGGTGTGCATGGAAGTGGCCCAGGCCATCGTCCGTGACGGCGAAGGCGCCACCAAGTTCGTCACCGTGCAGGTCAACGGCGGTGGCAACCACCAGGAATGCCTGGACGTGGGCTACGCCGTGGCGCACTCGCCGCTGATCAAGACCGCGCTGTTCGCCTCCGATCCCAACTGGGGCCGCATTCTGGCGGCAGTCGGCCGTGCCGGTGTGCCAGAGCTGGACGTGAGCAAGATCGACGTGTACCTGGGCGAAGTGTGCATCGCCAGCCGTGGCGGTCGTTCGGCCACCTACACCGAAGAGCAGGGCTCGGCGGTGATGGCGCGCGAGGAAATCACCATTCGCATCGAGCTGGGCCGTGGTGACTGCAGCGAAACCATCTGGACCACCGACCTGTCCCACGAATACGTGAAGATCAACGCCGAATACCGCACGTAACCCCGTAGCCGCTGCCGAAGGCTGCGCTGGCCCTGGAGTGCGCTGGAAATATTCAGTGTACTTGGGGGCCAGCGCAGCCTGGCGGCAGCGGCTACAGGACACTGGAGGAATCGTGAAACGCATTCATGTAGCCGCCGCGGTCATCCGTGGCGCTGACAACCGTATCCTCATTGCCCGCCGTGCCGACACCCAGCACCAGGGCGGCCTGTGGGAGTTCCCGGGTGGCAAGGTGGAAGAGGGCGAAAGCGTGCGCGCCGCCCTGGGCCGCGAGCTGGCCGAGGAACTGGGCATCACCGTGACCGCGGCGCGCCCGTTGATCAAGGTGCAGCACGACTACCCGGACAAGCAGGTGCTGCTGGACGTGTGGGAAGTGTCGGCCTTCACCGGCCAGCCCCACGGCGCTGAAGGCCAACCCCTGGCCTGGGTCACCGCCCGCGAGTTGCCCAACTACGAATTCCCCGAAGCCAACCGGCCGATCGTCAAGGCGGCGGGGCTGGCCTGCGAATACCTGATTACCCCCGGCGAGCTGGAAGGCCCCGAGCTGCTGCGTGGCATCCAGAAGGCCATCGCCAACGGCGCGCGGCTGGTGCAGCTGCGCGCGCCCAATGGCTATGACCCCAAGTACCGCGACCTCGCCGTGGACGCGGTGGGCCTGTGTGCCGGCAAGGCGCAGCTGATGCTCAAGGGCCCGCTGGAATGGCTGGGGGACTTCCCTTCGGCCGGCTGGCACCTGACCGCCGAACAGCTGCGCAAATACGCCAGCAAGGGCCGCCCGTTCCCTCGTGAGCGGCTGTTGGCAGCCTCCTGCCACAACGCCGAGGAGCTGGCGCTGGCGCAGCAGATGGGCGTCGACTTCGTCACCCTGTCGCCGGTGCAGCCGACCCAGACTCATCCCGATGCCCAACCGCTGGGCTGGGAGCAGGCGGCCGAGCTGATCGCCAGCTTCAACTACCCGGTGTTCCTGCTGGGTGGCGTAGGCCCCGCCGACAAGCAGCGCGCCTGGGACCTGGGCGCGCAAGGTGTAGCCGGGATCCGCGCCTTCTGGCCAGGGGCGTGATTTCAAACGCCGCTATCGCGTAGCCGCTGCCGTCAGGCTGCGCTGGCCCTCGGGTTCGCTGGAGATTTCCAGTGAGGCATGGGGCCAGCGCAGCCTGGCGGCAGCGGCTACGGGGGGTGGTGTTCAGGGTTTTGCGGCGGGTTGCCAGAGGATCTCGGGTACACCCTGGCGCCGGGCGATGATGCGCGCTGCCACGAACAGCAGGTCCGACAGCCGGTTGATGTAGGCCAACCCCACGCCCCCCAGCGGTTCCACCGCATTCAAATGCTGGCAGCGACGCTCGGCACTGCGCGCCAGGCTACGGCACACGTGCGCCTGGGCGATCAGCGTGGAGCCACCCGGCAGGATGAAGTTCTCCAGCGGGCCCAGTTCTTCGTTCCAGGCATCGATCACCTGCTCCAGCCGTGCCACTTCGGCAGCATCCAGCGCCTGGTACGCCGGCATCGCCAGCTCGCCACCCAGGTCGAACAAACGGTGCTGGCACGGCGCCAAGGCCTCCAGCACCTCGCCCAGGCGCGAATCCTCGGCGCAGCCGGCCAGTAGCAGGCCCAGCTGGCTGTTCAGCGTATCGACCTCGCCAATGGCCTCCACGCGGGGGTGGTCCTTGCCCACGCGGCGGCCGTCGCCCAGGCCGGTTTCGCCCTTGTCACCGGTGCGGGTGTAGATCTTCGACAGGCGAAAGCCCATGGTTCAAGTCTCCGAGGTCAACAGGGGAGTGGCGACGGTGCTGGCCGTCAGCGGCAGGCGGAGGGTGAAGCAGGTGCCCAGCCCCGGCGTCGATTGCACTTCCATCTGGCCCTTGTGGTTGTTGGTAATGATGAAATAGGAAACCGAGAGCCCCAGGCCGGTGCCCTGGCCGATTTCCTTGGTAGTGAAGAACGGCTCAAAAGTGCGCTTGCGCACCTGCTCGGGCATGCCGATGCCGTTGTCTTCCACCTGGATCTCGGCCCACGGCGGGTTTAGCCGGGTGCGCAGGGTGATGCGCCCAGGCTCGCCGCCTTCGGGGCGCTGGTGGATGGCCTGGGCGGCGTTCTTCAGCAGGTTGAGCAGCACCTGCTCCAGTTCGTTGGCGGTGCCGGGCACCGGCCCCAGGTTGGGGTCGAACTGGCGGATGATGTTCTGGCCCTTGAAGTCGAAGCCGATGGCCAGGTCGAAGTCGTTGCCGGCGATTTCCACCGCCTGGTCGATCAGCGCCGGCAGGTCGCAGGGCGCCAGCTGGCGGTTGCTGCGGCGGCTGAAGCTGAGCATGTGGGTGACGATCTTCGCCGCCCGTGCGCCGGCCTGCTGGATGCCGTCGAGCAACTGAGGGATCTCGCGGTTGAGCAGGTAGCGGTTGACCGTGGCCAGGTCGATACCGGCCTCGGCGGCGGCCTCGACGTTGCGCGGCAGGTCGGCGGACAGGCGCCGGCGCACGTTCTGCACGTTGTGCAGAATGGCACCCAGGGGGTTGTTGATCTCGTGGGCCATGCCGGCGGCCAGGCCGCCCACCGAGAGCATCTTCTCCGACTGCACCATCATCTCTTCCATGGACAGGCGCTGGCTGATGTCGTCGATACGAATCACCACCCCACGGCCGGCGCCGCCCATCAGCGGGTAGAAGGTCAGGGCGTAGTGGTGGGCGACGTCGTCCTTCACCCAGGTCACGCGCTCGATCTTGGCCACGGTGTGGCGTTCAACGGTGGTCTTGAGCTGCGGCAGGAATGGCTTCAGCGGTTCGAACGCCAGGAATATCGGCTGGTTCAGGGCCTCGTCCAGGGGCGTGCCGGAAAGCGCGCTGGCCTCCTGGTTCCACTGGGTCACGTAGAGCTGTTCGTCCAGGGCAATCAGCGCCGAGGGCATGGAGTCGATGATGCTGTTGAGGTAATTCTGGAAGCCCGTGAGTTTCTTCTCGATCTTGCTGCGCACCTGCACTTCCAGCTCGAGCTTGCGGTTGGTGTGGCGGGTTTCCTCGGCCAGGCCCTGGGCCTGGTCATAGGCGGCCTGGGAGTCGTCGCGGGCGCGCTTGAGCTGTTGTTCGCGGGCTTCGATGCGCGACAGCATGGTGTTGAACGCCTCGGCCAGGCTGCCGATCTCGTCATGGTTGCCGGGGGCGGCGCGCAGGGAGTAGTTCTCCTCGCGGGTCACTTGCCGTGACAGTTCTTCCAGGCGGTAGATGGGCTGGGTGATCAGGCGCTTGATCTGCCGGGCAATCACCAGCCACAACAGCACGCTGAACACCAGGATGCCCAGGCTGGCGGTGAGGGTGCCGGTGTAGAAGGCCATGGGCAGTTCGCTGCTGGCGATCAGCAGCAGGTGCCCCGGCGGCTTGCCGCTGCGGGGCAGGTTGACCACCTGGGTGCTGCGGAATTCGGTCTGGCGCCATTTCTCGACGTTGCGGAAGTGCTCGGGCAGCCTCAGCTGCTGGCCGTGCTGGGTTTGCGCGAGCAGCTTGCCGTCGGTGTCGTAGACCGCCGCCGCCCGCAGCGGCGAGTAGCTGTTGAGCTCTTCCAGCAACGCCTGGGCGCTCTGCGGCGAGTCCAGTGACTCGATGGCCAGGGCCGGGTTGGTGACCAGCTTGCCGATGGTCTGCAGGGCCTGGGGCGCCATGCTTTCCTGGGAGATCCAGTAGGCGGCGCTGATGAAGGTCAGGTTGGCGACCAGCAGCACGGTGGTCAGCAGGACCAGCAGGGCGGCGAGCAGTTTCTGCCCCACCGGCAGGTTTTCGAGGCGCTGGCGCAATGGCATTGACGGTTCCGTCTTCCTGGAAAGGGCGTTCAACCTTGAGTGTATCAAAGCGTCGCCGGGCTCAGACGCTGGGCAGGCCCAGTGCCTGCAGGTGTTGGACCAGGCGCGCGTGCAGTTGTTGCAGGTGCGGCAGGGCCAACTGGTGACGGGCGGCGGCCGCGCAGGCATAGCCCAGCAGGTAGCTGATCTCGGTGCGGCGGCCCTGGGCGACGTCCTGGTGCATGGAAGAGAAGTTGGCGGCGGTGGCCTGGATCACCCGCAGCACCTCGGCGTGCAGGTCGCTGGCAGCGTCGGGCTGGCCGCAGCGCTCCAGCAGTTCGGCCAGCTCGGCGCACAGGGTGGCCACCTGCGCCGGGTGCTGCTGCAGGCCGCCGTTGCGACAGTCGTGCAGCACGGTCAGCGGGTTAATGGCGCAGTTGAGGGCTAGCTTGCGCCACAGGCGGGTGAGGATGTCCGGGGTCCACTGGTGGGGGATGCCGGCGCCCACCAGGTCGTCCAGCCACACCGGCGCGGTGGGCGCGGCGGGGTCGCCCAGCCAGGTGAAGCCATGGCCGGCGAACGTCACGTGCCAGTCCCGGGAGCGGAACGCGCCCTCGGTGCTGGAGGCGAAGATGCAGCGCGCCTGGGGCACCGCCGCTGCCACCGCATCCTGGCTGCCCAGGCCGTTCTGCAGCAGGACGACCTCCGCGCCGGCCGCCAGCCGCGGTGCCAGGCGCGCCACCACGTGCTCGGCGTCATAGGCCTTGCAGGCCACCAGCAGGCGCTGGATGGGCGCCTGGCTGTCGAAGGTTTCGGCGGGCAGCGGGTACAGGTGGCTGACGTCCTGTTCCACCAGGGTCAGGCCGCCCGCCGCCTGGTAGCTGCGCAGGCGGGCGTCGTCGCGCAGTATCAGCGTCACCGGCAGGCCATGGCGGGCCAGGCGGCAAGCCCACAAGGTGCCCAGGCTGCCGGCGCCCAGTACGTGCCAGGGCGTGCTCATGCGCTGCGCACCGGCAGGCGCCTGGCGCTGACCAGGCCGCTGTCATAGGACTCGCCCAGCAGTTCGCGGGCCGCCTCGAACAGCGCTTGCGGGCTGTCGGGCAGGCTGTCGCGGTCGGCGCCGATCAGGCTGATGCCGGCCACGATTTCCACGGGGCCGGCGGCGGTCATGAAGGCCTTGAGGTTGAGCCCGTCGTGCAGGCGCTTGAAGCTGCTGGGGGCGCATTCGCTGAGGTCGGGGGGCAGGGTCAGCAGCACGAAATGCTGGTCGTCCAGGCGCCCCAGCACGTCCAGCGGCCGCACCATCTGCTGCAGGCGCCGGCCCACGCCCTGCAACAGCTCGTCGAAGCCCTCGGTGCCGTGCTCGCGTTGCAGGTCACCGGCGTTCTGCAGGCCGATCAGCAGGTAGCACAGGGCGCCACCGCGGGCCTGCACCTGGCGCAGGCTGTCGGTGAGTTTCTGCCGCAGGTAGCGGGCGTTGCCCAGGCCGGTGAGCGAGTCGACCAGGTTGCGTTGCTCCAGGCTGGCGATGTTCTGCCGCAGCAGGCTGTTTTCCTGGCGCAGGCGCTGGATGATGTTGTACAGCCGCTCGGCGGCGTGCAGGCGCGCGGGTAACTGTTGGGCCAGGGCCTGGGGGTGGATCACGTCGTCGATGCCGTGGTCGGCGGTTTCGTCCAGCAGCGGCGCGGGCGGCTGGTCGCTGACCAGCAGGACGTAGGTGTAGTGCTCGCCCATCTCGTCGAACTGCCGCACCCGCGTGGCCAGGGCCAGCCCCTGCGGCCCCTCGAGCAGCATCAGGCTTGCCGGCTGGCGCTCCTGGCGGCCCAGCGCCTCGGCGTGGGTACAGGCGGTGACGGCGTGGTAGCCGGCGTCATGCAGTTGCGCGGCGAGGACCGCGGCCCGCGCGGGATCGTCATGGACCAGCACAATGCTCAGATTCGGGTTAGGCATACGTGACTCACGGGGTTGGGGAGACGATCTGCCCTCCCATGGCTGCAACTTCGCGCATGAAGGGGCGTTGTGCACTGCTGGCAACCGTTATAATGACCCGGCATTTTAACCGTCAAGCCAGGCGTGCTCCATCTGTACCGAGCTGCGCCGTTTTTTTTGGAGAATTTTACATGCCCTCGTTCGACGTAGTGTCCGAGCTGGACAAGCACGAAGTCACCAACGCCGTGGAAAACGCGGTCAAGGAACTGGACCGCCGCTACGACCTGAAAGGCAAAGGCACCATCGAGTTCAAGGAACTGACCGTCACCCTGACCGCCGAGGCCGAATTCCAGCTGGAAGCCATGATCGAGATCCTCAAGCTGGCGCTGGTCAAGCGCAAGCTGGACGTGAAGTGCCTGGAAGTCAAGGACGCCTATGCCTCGGGCAAGGTGATGAAGCAGGAAGCCACCCTGCGTGAAGGCATCGACAAGGAGCTGGCGAAGAAAATCGTCGCTCACATCAAGGACGCCAAGCTCAAGGTCCAGGCCGCCATCCAGGGCGAGCAGGTGCGTGTCACCGGCAAGAAGCGCGACGACCTGCAGGAAGCCATCGCGGCCCTGCGCGCCAAGGAATTCGACATGCCGCTGCAGTTCAACAACTTCCGCGACTGATTGCCCGGGGGACGCCGCAGGGAACCTGAGCGGGGCTCGCGGCGTCCCACCCCCGTGGCGCGGGTGAAACGATTGCGCCGATCGGCAATAGGAGAGCCCTTATGGATGTAAACGCAGAAGTGGACCAACTCGTCCAGAAATCCCAGACCTGGATTCCGATGATCATGCAGTACAGCAGCCGCGTGCTGTTGGCGGTGGTCACCCTGGCCATCGGCTGGTGGCTGATCAACCAGCTGACCCTGCGGGTGGGCAAGCTGCTGGCCCTGCGCAACGCCGACCTGGCGCTGCAAGGCTTCATCAGCAGCCTGGCCAATATCGCCCTCAAGGTGATGCTGATCGTCAGCGTGGCATCGATGATCGGCATCGAGACCACTTCCTTCGTCGCCGCCATCGGTGCCGCCGGCCTGGCCGTGGGCCTGGCCTTGCAAGGCAGCCTGGCGAACTTCGCCGGTGGGGTGCTGATCCTGCTGTTCCGGCCGTTCCGCATTGGCGACTGGATCGAAGCCCAGGGCGTGCAGGGCACCGTGGACAACATCATGATCTTCCACACCGTGCTGCGCACCGGTGACAACAAGACCGTGATCCTGCCCAACGGCCCGCTGTCCAACGGCATCATCACCAACACCAACCGCCAGCCGACGCGCAAGATCACCTACGACATCGGCGTGGACTACGACGCGGACCTGCAGAAGGCCCGGGAAATCCTCCTGGACCTGGCCAAGGACCCGCGCGTGCTGGAATCGCCGGCACCTGAAGCGGTGATCTCGGCATTGGGCGACAGCTCGATCACCGTGTCGCTGCGCTGCTGGGTGAACACCTCGGACATGGGCGGGGTCACCAACATGATCAACGCCGAGATCCGTGACCGCCTGCGGGCGGCGAACATCGACATACCGTTCCCGCAGCGCGTGGTGCGAGTGGTGTCGGAAGCCACCCAGTAAGAACAGAAAAGCCCCTTTCCAGGGGCTTTTTCATGTGTCCGGCCATGGCATGGTGGTGCCTGGGGACGCGGCCTGCGGGCCGCTGCTACGGTTTTTCGGTTGCCACTTCTTCTTCCACTGCCTCCATGCGGTTGCCGCGGCTTTCCTGGTGCCAGTGCAGGGCAATCAGGAACAGCGTGGGCACGCCCAGCACCGCGGTGATCAGGAAGAAGTTGTGGTAGCCGAACTTCTCCACCATCACCCCCGAATAGCCGCCGATCAGGCGCGGCAACAGCAGCATGATCGAGCTCAGCAGGGCGTACTGGGTGGCCGAGAACTTCAGGTTGGTCAGGCTCGACAGGTACGCCACGAACGCCGAGGTGGCCATGCCCGAACTGAAGTTGTCCAGGGAGATGGTCACGATCAGCATCTGCAGGTTCGGGCCCATGTCGGCCAGCATCAGGAACAGCAGGTTGGTGGCCGCCGAGGCAGCGCCGCCGATGAACAGGATCGGCAGGATGCCGAAGCGCACGATCAGCAGGCCGCCGACGCCGGCGCCCAGCAGCGTCATCACCAGGCCGAAGATCTTGCTGACGCTGGCGATCTGGTCCTTGGTGAAGCCCTGGTCGATGTAGAACACGTTGGCCATCACGCCCATCACCGTGTCCGACATGCGGTAGGTGGCGATCAGCCCCAGCAGCAGCAACGCCTGCCAGCGGTAGCGGGTGACGAAGTCGCTCACCGGGGTCAACACCGGCGCCAGGCCGCGGCGGCCCATGGCCGACAGGCACAGGGCGGTGAGGGTGATGTAGAGGATGGCGCGCAGGAAGGCCCGGTCGGTCATCAGCAGGTTCACCAGGCTCTCGCCGTGGAAGATCACGCTGGCGAAGTCGGTGTTGTACAGCTGGGTGAACATGGCTGGCACGGAGATCAGCAGGACGATCAGCACGAACACCGACACCAGTTGGTGGCCGAACTTGTAGCGGCCGGCCGACAGCTGGGTGCGCAGCGGCACCGCGGGCTCGCGCATCACCAGCGTGGTGATCAGCGCCGGCACCATCAGCACGCCGAACAGCATGTAGGTACCGGCCCAGGCCTTGTGCAGGTAGGCGTAGCCCGTGGAGCCGAACGCCTCGGCGAAGAACAGCGCGCCGGCGGTGGCCAGCAGCGCGGCGATACGGTAGCCGGCCATGTAGCTGGCAGCCAGGGCGGCCTGGGTGTTGTCGTCGGCGATCTCCAGGCGGTAGGCGTCCACGGCGATATCTTGGGTGGCCGAGGCGAACGCCACCATGACCGCGATGGCGATCAGCCAGGACAGGTGTTTTTGCGGGTCGCAGAAGCTCATGCCGATCAGGCCGATGATCACCAGCGACTGGGCCAGCACCAGCCAGGAGCGGCGACGGCCCATCCGGGCCAGGAATGGCAGGCGCCATTGGTCCAGCAGGGGCGACCACACCCACTTGAAGGCATAAGCCAGGCCGATCAGGCTGGCATAGCCGATGGTCTCGCGGGCTACGCCGGCTTCACGCAGCCAGACGGAGAGGGTGGAGAACACCAGCATGTACGGCAGGCCGGCGGCGAAACCGAGCAGCAACAGGACAAGCGTCGAAGGGCTGGCATAAGCGGCGAGCGCGGCGCGCCAGGTTTTACGGGGCATGGGCTGGAATCTGCCTCAGTTTACGAAAACAAAGCGCGCACTCTAACCGTTAGGGTCCATGGGACGCCAGCCATGGCGACGGATATCCACCCGATTATTCATGAAAGTTACACCCTCGGCACGCAGCCGTGCCCGTTGCTCCTCGCCTCCCACGGTACCGGCGGCGAGACTTATCCGACCACCGGCACCTATCACTCGGTGCCAGGGTAGCTGGCTGCCTTCAGGCAGTTGGCTCAAGGTCCGCCCCACCCATCGCGCAGCCCGCCCCAGCCCAGCCATTTCGGCCAATTGGCCGTAGGTCACGACCTTGCCTTCGGGCACCTGGGACAACACCACATACAGGGCCGTGCGACGTTCCGCTGCCGGGTCAGGTGGGCTTTTGTCACCAGGTGGTTGCAAACGATTGCTGAACTCATTGGCCATTTGTCGGTCATTCCTTGCGCGGGAGCTGTCCATCCGGATGATGCCCGGCTTTCCTCAAAAACCCTCAAAACTCGAGCCCGAATCTGCTTATGCTGTCCAGAACCCTTATGTGCCTCGCCATTGCCAGCGCCTCAACCACTGCCCTTGCCGACACGGTCTGGATGAAGAACGGCGACCGCCTGACCGGCAAGATCACCGTGTTCGACGGTGGCAAACTGATGCTCGACACCCCGTATGGTGGCTCGGTCGCCCTGGATTGGAAACAGGTCAAAACCCTGGAAAGCGACCAGGAACTGCTGGTCAAGCAGGACGCCTACACCGGCCAGAAGGCCAAGGCCCTGAAGCCTTCCGACGACGGCAAGGTGACCTTGCAGAACGGCGAGGCGCCCAAGACCGTCGAGCTGGCCAGCATCCAGCAGATCATCAAGCCCAAGCCGGTGGTCGAAGACCTGGTGTGGAAGGGTAACATCGACGCGGCCCTGGACTTCAAGCGCGCCGACAGCAACACCGACGACTACAACCTGGCCTTCAAGACCAGCGCCCGCAGCGGCCGCTGGCGCCACACGGCGGACGCCGAGTACAACCGCGAGGCCACCGACGGCGTGATCGGCACCAACAACTGGAACGCCGAGTACGCGCTGGACCGCTTCATCACCGACAAGTGGTACTGGCAGGGCCGCGTCAACGTCAAGCGCGACTTCGTCGAGGACCTGTCCAAGCAACGCACCGTGGGTACCGGCCCGGGCTACCAGTTCTGGGATGACGAACTGGGCGCGTTCTCGCTGGGTTCGTTGCTCAACCACAGCACTTACGAATACTCCGACGGCGCCAAGTCCGACTTCTACTCGGTGGGCGTGAAGTGGGCCTACAACCGCTTCCTGATCGGCAAGACCGTGGAGTTCTTCACCAACGGCGAAGTGGGCAAGCCGCTCAGTGGCGTGGCCGACTACAGCCTGGATTCGGAAGTGGGGCTGCGCTACAAGGTCACGCAGTGGGCGTCGCTGAACCTCAAGTACGAGAAGGACCTGGTGACCGGTTCCAGCAACGCCGACCTCAACACCAGCCGCTACACCGCAGGCTTCGGCGTGGCCTGGTAAGCGGCGCCGTCCTCATCGCGACCAAGGTCGGCTCCTACCACGATTTGCGTAGGAGCCGACCTTGGTCGCGATGAGGACGACGCGGTACAGGTGACAACCCGCCTGCCAGTGTTTACCTTTGGGCTTTCCTTTATTACACCAAGGAGCCCAAGGTGAGCGCCAAAGCCCTGCGTCAGGCCCGTGAACTGCTGCTCAAGGAATACCGCGGCGTGCTGTCGACCCTGTCCAAGTCCATGCCCGGCTTCCCGTTCGGGTCGGTGGTGCCGTACTGCCTGGACGCGGCCGGCAACCCGCTGATCCTCATCAGCCGCATCGCCCAGCACACCCACAACCTGCTGCAGGACCCCAAGTGCTCGCTGTTGGTGGGCGAGCGCGGCGCCGAGGATGTGCAGGCCGTCGGCCGGCTGACGGTGATGGCCCAGGCGCGCAAGCTGGAGGACGAAGCTGCCATCGAGGCCGCGGCCCAGCGTTACTACCGCTACTTCCCGGATTCGGCCAACTACCACCGCGCTCATGATTTCGATTTCTGGGTGCTGGAGCCGGTGCGCCACCGCTACATCGGCGGTTTCGGCGCCATTCACTGGCTGGACCAGGTCACCCTGGCCAACCCTTTCGTCGGCCAGGCCGAGACCGGCATGGTTGAGCACATGAACGCCGACCACGCCAAGGCCATCGCCCACTACGTGGAGCTGGCCGGGTTGCCGGCGGACGTGCCGGCGCAACTGGCCGGCGTGGATAGCGAGGGCATGCACCTGCGCATCGGCCAGGCGTTGTACTGGCTGGCGTTTGAAAAGCCTTGTAACACTCCTTTGGAGGTCCGCCAGGCCTTGGTTTCACTGGCCCACGCCGAGGTCTGGCCGACGACTGGGCAGGTCGAGGCTTGAATTCACGAAACATCGACGTCATCTAAGGTTTACTGGAAGTCGTTCTTCCGCAGAGGAAACCTTGATGCGTGTCTTTTTACTGTTGTTCCTGCTCTTCCCGGTGCTGGAGCTTTTCGTCTTCTTCAAGGTCAGCGTGGCGATCGGGTTCTTCCCGGCGCTGGCGCTGATCATTGCCGGCTCTGCCATTGGCGTGCTGGTGGTGCGCGTGGCCGGGTTGGCCACCGCCCTGAATGCCCGTGCCAGCCTGCAACGCGGCGAACTGCCGGCCGAACAGGTGTTCCAGGGGCTGATGCTGGCCATCGGCGGCGGCCTGCTGCTGTTGCCAGGTTTCATCAGCGACGTGCTGGGCCTGCTGTGCCTGCTGCCGTTCACCCGCAAGCTGATTGCCGGCAAGCTGCAAGCCAAGGCCCGCGAGCAGGCGTCGCGCCAGCGCTCGTTTGCCGAGGAGATGCATGGCCGGACCTATGAAGGCCATGCGCGGCCGGCGGCTAATCACGCGGTGGGGCGTGAGCCCAATGTGATTGAGGGTGAGTTCGAGAAGCGCGATTAAGCTGCACCACTGAAACAAAAACGGCCCTTCGGGGCCGTTTTTGTTGGCTGTTGATCTGCTTTTGATCTGCTTTTGATCTGCTTTTGATCTGGCTTTTGATCTGGCTGTTGATGTGCTTTTGATCTGGCTTTTGATCTTGATTGTATGCCCCGTAAAGCGCCCGGGCCGACTGGAGGCGTCGATCAACGGGCTGCCCGAAGGGCCGAGGCCGCAGGCCGAAGAGACGGTAACCCGCAGGCTTCTATAGCGGGTGCCGTCTGCCCGTTGATCGACGCCGGAAGGAGGGGACCCGTAGCGAAGCGTAGGGCCCAAGCAGGGGCAAGCCTTTTTTGCTTACTTTTTGTGGCGTTTGACAAAAAGTGAGTCGGCGTAAGGCCGAAAAGGTGATTCTGCATCACCCTTGGTAATGGATATGTTTATGGCTTTCGAATCTCGCTTCTGACGTTGCTGGACATATCCATTTTCGCGGTGCGACCACCGACCGTTTCGGCCTTACGCCGAGTAACTTTTTGGCAGTCGCCCGGTGTGCCGGCCCAGCCAAAAAATCACCAAAAAGGGCTCGCCCCTGCTTGGGCCCTCCGCTGCGCTACGGGTCCCCTCCCTCCGGCGTCGCCCAGGCGGCAAAACGGCCCCCGCTAACAGAGCGGGCGGGCTGCCGTTTCCTTCGGCTGCGCCGAAGGGCCCTGCGGGCTGTCGCCTGGTCAACGCCTCCAGTCGGCCCTGGCGCTTAACGGGGCCAAGATCAAGAGCCAGATCAAAAGCCAGATCAAAAGCCAGATCAAAAGCAACATCAAAAGCCAAAGCCAAAGCCAAAGCCAAAGCCGTAGGCGGTTGGTGCTTGGGAGGGGGGTGTGCTGTAAAAATTTTTATCCCCCACCCTTGTAATCGTAACCGGCGACCTCATGTATGGGTCACCGCAAGGTTTCTGGCTTTGCCAGACATTATTCCGCGTCTCGCGCAGCGAGCCGCGACCGGCCCCGCCGGATGAACCACAACGCCGGTACAGACACCGGCCGCTGAAAACCATAATTAGGAGAGATCGACAATGAAGCTTCGTCCTCTGCATGACCGCGTCGTTATCCGTCGCAGCGAAGAAGAAAAGAAAACCGCTGGCGGTATCGTTCTGCCAGGTTCGGCTGCCGAGAAAGCCAACAATGGTGAAGTCATCGCGGTCGGTACCGGCCGAGTGCTGGACAACGGTGAAGTGCGTGCACTGTCCGTGAAAGTGGGCGACAAGGTCGTGTTTGGCCCTTACTCCGGCAGCAACACCGTGAAAGTAGACGGCGAAGACCTGCTGGTAATGAGCGAGAACGAAATCCTCGCCGTTATCGAAGGCTGATAACCCCGCTGCTCTCCCTTTACTACCCAGTATTCAAGGAAATCGATCATGGCTGCTAAAGAAGTTAAATTCGGCGACTCCGCCCGCAAGAAAATGCTGACCGGCGTAAACGTCCTGGCTGACGCGGTAAAAGCGACCCTGGGCCCGAAAGGCCGTAACGTGATCATCGAGAAGAGCTTCGGCGCTCCGACCATCACCAAGGACGGCGTTTCCGTAGCCAAGGAAATCGAGCTGAAAGATCGCTTCGAAAACATGGGCGCGCAGCTGGTCAAAGACGTTGCCTCCCGTGCCAACGACGACGCCGGTGACGGCACCACCACCGCTACCGTACTGGCTCAGTCGATCGTCAACGAAGGCCTGAAAGCCGTCGCTGCCGGCATGAACCCGATGGACCTGAAGCGCGGTATCGACAAGGCGACCATCGCCATCGTCAAAGAGCTGAAAGGCCTGTCCAAGCCATGCGCTGATTCGAAAGCCATCGCCCAGGTCGGCACCATCTCGGCCAACTCCGACTCCTCGATCGGCGACATCATTGCCGAAGCCATGGAAAAAGTCGGTAAAGAAGGCGTGATCACCGTTGAAGAAGGCTCGGGCCTGGAAAACGAACTGTCGGTCGTAGAAGGCATGCAGTTCGACCGCGGCTACCTGTCCCCTTACTTCGTCAACAAGCCAGACACCATGGTCGCCGAGCTGGACGGCCCGCTGATCCTGCTGGTAGACAAGAAGATCTCCAACATCCGCGAAATGCTGCCAGTGCTGGAAGCCGTTGCCAAAGCCGGTCGCCCACTGCTGATCGTGGCTGAAGACGTCGAAGGCGAAGCCCTGGCGACTCTGGTTGTGAACAACATGCGTGGCATCGTCAAGGTTGCAGCCGTCAAAGCTCCAGGCTTCGGCGACCGTCGCAAGGCCATGCTGCAGGACATCGCCGTACTGACCGGCGGTACCGTTATCTCCGAAGAGATCGGCCTGAGCCTGGAAAGCACTACCCTGGAGCACCTGGGTAACGCCAAGCGCGTCGTGCTGTCGAAAGAAAACACCACCATCATCGACGGTGCTGGCGTCGAGGCTGACATCCAGGCTCGCGTTACCCAGATCCGTCAGCAAGTGGCCGACACTTCGTCCGACTACGACCGTGAAAAACTGCAAGAGCGCCTGGCCAAGCTGTCCGGCGGCGTTGCAGTGATCAAGGTTGGCGCTGGCTCCGAAGTTGAAATGAAAGAGAAGAAAGCCCGCGTTGAAGACGCCCTGCACGCTACCCGTGCAGCTGTCGAAGAAGGCGTGGTACCTGGCGGTGGCGTGGCCCTGGTTCGCTCGCTGCAAGCCATCGCTGGCCTGAAAGGCGACAACGCCGATCAGGACGTCGGTATCGCTCTGCTGCGTCGTGCTGTTGAAGCGCCGCTGCGCCAGATCGTTGCCAACTCCGGTGACGAGCCAAGCGTGGTTGTCGACAAGGTCAAGCAAGGCGAAGGTAACTTCGGTTACAACGCTGCCACTGGCGAATACGGCGACATGATCCAGATGGGTATCCTGGACCCAGCCAAAGTGACCCGTTCGGCACTGCAGGCTGCTTCCTCGATCGCCAGCCTGATGATCACCACCGAAGCCATGATCGCCGAGATCAAGGAAGACGCTCCTGCAGCTGGCGGCATGCCAGACATGGGCGGCATGGGTGGCATGGGCGGCATGATGTAAGCCAGCCTTACCCGCTTTAAAAAGAACCCCGCCTTGCGCGGGGTTTTTTTATGCCCGCGGGCGCCACCACTGGCCCTCGGGGGCCTAACGCCGTAAGCTGCCTGCGCCCAAGGGCAAACACACTGGATGGAGAACCTGCCCATGCGAATTCTATTGGTTGAAGACAACCGCGACATCCTGGCCAATCTCGCGGATTACCTGGGCCTGAAGGGCTACACCGTCGACTGTGCCCAGGACGGGCTGTCGGGGTTGCACCTGGCGGCCACCGAGCATTACGACCTGATCGTGCTCGACATCATGTTGCCCGGCATCGACGGCTACACCCTGTGCAAGCGCCTGCGCGAAGACGCGCGCCGGGAAACCCCGGTGATCATGCTCACCGCCCGCGACCAGCTGGACGACCGCCTGCAGGGCTTCCGCTCCGGTGCGGACGACTACCTGGTCAAGCCGTTCGCGCTGTCGGAGCTGGCCGCGCGCATCGAAGCGGTGCTGCGCCGCGCCCAGGGCGGCGGTCGTCGCAGCCTGCAGGTGGGCGACCTGAGCTACGACCTGGATACCCTCGAGGTCTCGCGCCAGGGCCGCACCCTGAAGCTCAACCCGGTTGGCCTGAAACTGCTGGCGGTGCTGATGCAGAAGAGCCCCCACGTGCTGCGCCGCGAAGTGCTGGAAGAAGCGCTGTGGGGCGATGACTGCCCGGACAGCGACAGCCTGCGCAGCCACGTGCACCAGTTGCGCCAGGTGATCGACAAGCCGTTCGACAAACCGCTGCTGCAAACGGTACATGGCGTGGGTTACCGCCTGGCCGAGGGCAAAGATGGAGTTTAAGCAAAGCCTCGCGCAACGGATCATCATCGCCTTTGCGTTGATGAGCGCGTTGGTGGCCGGCGCCTTTGCCGTGGGCATCGTGGCCACGGTGCACCTGGTCGAGGAAAAGCTGATTTCGGCGGGGCTGGGCGGCGACCTGCAACGCCTGCTGCTGATGGACAACGTCAGCGACTGGAACCATCGGCCCGAGCCCGACCAGCTGTTCTACTACAGCAGCGGCCGCGGTGACTATGCCTTGCCCAAGGACCTGCGCCACCTGAGCGCCGGTTTCCATGAAGTGTTCCGCGGCGACCTGTCGTACCACGCCATGGTCGAAATCGTCGATGGCCGCCGGTATGTGCTGCTGCAGGACCAGAGCGATTTCGAAGAGCGCGAGCGCGTGCTGTTCGCCGTGGTGGTGGTGGGCTTCGTGCTCAGCCTGGCCCTGGCGGTGTTCCTCGGCTGGGTGCTGGCGCGGCGGGTGATGGCCCCCGTGGTGCGCCTGGCCCGGCAAGTGCGCCACCGTGACCAACTGTTGGGTCTGGCCCCGCCGCTGGCCCCCGACTACGCGGCAGACGAGGTGGGTGAGCTGGCCGTGGCGTTCGACGCTACCCTGGGCCGCCTGCGCGATGCCTTGAGCCGCGAGCGCCTGTTCACCAGCGACGTCAGCCACGAACTGCGCACGCCGTTGATGGTGCTGGCCACCTCCTGCGAACTGCTGCTGGAAAACCCTGCGCTGGATGGCCGCGCCCGCGCCCAGGTAGAGCGCATCGCACGCGCCTGCGAGGAAATGCGCGAGCTGGTGCAGACCTTCCTGATGCTGGCCCGGGCCCAGCGCAACGACTCGGAGATGAGCGCGCAGCTGACCCTCGACCAGGTGGCCGATAACCTGCTGGGCTTGTGGCGTGGCCCCATCGAGCACAAGGGCCTGACCCTGGAAGTGGCGCGTACCGAACTGCCCGACACCCGTTACAACGCCACCTTCATGCTCGCGGTAATGGGCAACCTGCTGCGCAACGCCCTGCACTACACCGACGCAGGCTTCATTCGCCTGACCCTTGAGCCGGGCGGCTTCAAGGTCGAGGACAGCGGCATCGGCATTCCCGAGGAGAAGCGCCTGGCGGTGTTCCAGCCGTTCGTGCGCGCCACCGAGAAGCGCGGCGAAGGCCTGGGCCTGGGCCTGTCGTTGGTACAACGAATCTGCGATGACCAGGGCTGGGAAGTCGACCTTACCCCCCGCGAGCCCCACGGCTGCTGCTTCCAGGTCAGCCTGAACCGGCCGGATTAACTGCCGGGTAGCACTAAAGGCCCTATGCCAGTATTGTTCCTGTGTAAAACCCCGGCTCGCTTACTGAGGTTTTCTACACATTTTTCACGACCGCCTGACTAAGGTGATCGCGATTTGTATGCGGTGTGGCGTGTTCACATCCTAGCCAAGGAGTACCGGTGATGGCCGTCGACTACGCGACCCCAAACCCTTCAGCGCCCGACACGCGCTTTGATTATTTCTGGAACCAGCAGGGCGAATGGGTGGAAGAGCCCAACGTGCGCCGCGGCGGCGAAAGCGGCGTGCAGCGCCTGCATTCCGCCAATGGCCAACTGCTGTATGCCAAGCGTCAGGTAGGGCACACCTACCGCAGCCTGCGCCACCCCATGGGGCGGCCGACGGTGCTGCGCGAGCGCGATGCCTTGCAGAGCCTGGCCTCCCTTGGTGTAGGCGTGCCGAAACTGGTGTTCTGCGGTGCCCAGCGTGACACCCAGGGCCAGTGGCGTGCACTGCTGGTCACCGAGGCCCTGGATGGGTTCCAGGAAATCGACCAGTGGTATGAAAGCCATGACCGCGCGCACTACGGTGAAGCGCTGCATGAAGCCATACTCAAGCAACTGGCCGACACCCTGGCGCGCATGCACAAGGGCCGTTGGCAGCACAGTTGCCTTTATGCAAAACACATTTTCCTGCGGGTAGTGGGCGAGGGCGCAGCAGCGCGACCGGAGATCGCCACCCTGGACCTGGAGAAGTGCCGCCAGCGGTTCAGCGCCCAGAGCGCGGCCCGTCATGACCTCAAGCAACTGCGCCGCCACTCGTCGTTCAGCGACGCAGACTGGAGCAAATTGCTCTATTTTTACAAGACGGCGTTTGGCAGCCCGATCAAAGGTTTAGAGTCATGAAACTAGAAATTGCTCGAGGTTTGTTTTTGCTCGCTGCCCTGGCGGTCAGCACTGCTGCGATTGCAGCCCTGGATCAACCTCGGCCGGGTGTGCTGAGTGTTGAAACGGGCGCGGGGGCTTGCCCCCTGCCTCGAGCGGCCAAATCCCAGGTGGCGGTGCGGCCGGACCAGGACCTGCTCCTGTTCGTGTTCGGCATGGCCCAGGGACGCAAGGGCTGAGGTTGCCAAACCGATCGGCCCGAAGGCCCCGTCAATGACGGGGCCTTTTTGCATCCGTGGGGCGCCCGGGACGCGGCCTGGCGGCCGCTGCTACGGGGTTTTCCTGGAGATGAGGGTGTACACGCACGGCAGCACGAACAGCGTGAACAGGGTGCCCACCGACATGCCCGTGGCAATCACGGTGCCGATGTCGAAGCGGCTGACCGCCCCGGCGCCGGTGGCCAGGATCAGCGGCACCATGCCGAAGACCATGGCCGCGGTGGTCATCAGCACCGGCCGCAGGCGAATCGCTGCCGCTTCCTCCACCGCCTCCCGCGCGTCCAGGCCTTTTTCCCGGCGCAGCTGGTTGGCGAATTCGACGATCAGGATGCCGTGCTTGCTGATCAGCCCGATCAAAGTCACCAGCCCCACCTGGGTATAGATGTTCAGGCTCGACCAGCCCAGGAACAGCGGGATCAGCGCGCCGCAGATGGACAGCGGCACGGTCACCAGGATCACCAGCGGGTCGCGGAAGCTTTCGAACTGCGCGGCCAGCACCAGGAAGATGATCGCCAGCGCCAGGCCGAAGGTGACCCACAGGGCGTTGCCTTCCTGCACGTACTGGCGGGCGCTGCTGCCGTAGTCGAAGGCATAGCCGGCTGGCGCTTCCTCGACCGCGATCTGCCGTACCGTCTGCACCGCGTCGCCCATGCTGACGATGGGGAAGCCCTGGATGATCGCCGAGTTCAGCTGCTGGAACTGGTTGAGCTGGCGCGGGCGCGCCCGCTCGCTGACGGTGATCAGGGTGGACAGCGGCAGCAGTTGGTTCTGGTTGTTGCGCACGTAATACTGGTTCAGCCACTCGGGGTTGTCGCGGTAGGCGCGCTCCACCTGGGCGATGACCTTGTAGCTGCGGCCATCGAGGGTGAAGCGGTTGATCTCCGACTCACCCAGCAGGGTCGCCAGGGTGCCGCCCAGTTCCTGCATCGACACGCCCATCTGCGCCGCCTTGGCGCGGTCGATATCCACCACCACCTCGGGCTTGTCGAACGCCAGGTCGATGTCCAGGAAGGCGAACTTGCCGGTGGCCTGGGCGCGGTCCTTGACCCGCTGGGCCACGTCCAGCAGCGACTCGTAGTCGTTGGCGGTGTTGATCACGAACTCGAAGGGCAGGCCCTCGCCGGTGCCGGGCAGCGCCGGCAGGTTGAAACCGAAGATCTGCAGGCCGGGGATCTGCGCCAGGCGCGCCTGCACCTCGGGCAACAGCTGCATCTGCGTGCGGCTGCGCTCGTTCCAGGGCTTGAGCAGGAAGCCGCCGATGCCTGACTGCACGCCGTTGAAGCCGTTGATCTGGAACGAGGAGTAGTACTCGGGAAAGTCCTTGAAGATGCCCAGGAACTGGTCGGTGTAGGTGTTCAAATAGTCGAGGTTGGTGGGCTGCGGCGCGGTGGCCATCATGAAGATGATGCCCTGGTCTTCCGCGGGCGCCAGCTCCGACTGGCTGAACTTGAGGAACACCGGGATCAGGCACAGCACGATCAGCGCGAACACCACCACCACCGGGCGGGTCTGCAGGGTGGCATGCAGCAGGCGCTGGTAGCGCTGCTTGATGCCCTCGAACAGTTGGTCGAGGCGGTGGGCCAGGCCCTTGGGGTCGGGATCGGCACGCAGCAGCAGGGCGCACATCATTGGCGACAGGGTAAGGGCGACGATGCCGGAGATCACCACGGCCCCTGCGAGCGTGAGGGCGAACTCCTTGAACAGCGCGCCGGTCAGGCCCTCGAGGAAACCGATGGGCGCGTACACGGCGGCCAGGGTGATGGTCATCGACACCACCGGCATGGCAATTTCCCGGGCACCTTCCAACGCCGCGTCGAACGGCGTGCGGCCTTCCTCGATGTGCCGGTGGATGTTCTCCACCACGACGATGGCATCGTCCACCACCAGGCCGATGGCCAGCACCATGGCCAGCAGGGTCAGCAGGTTGATCGAGTAGCCCATCAGTTGCATGAAGAACAACACGCCGATCATCGACAGCGGGATGGTCACCACCGGGATGATCACCGAGCGAAGTGCGCCAAGGAACAGGAACACCACCACGATGACGATCAGCACGGCCTCGAACAGGGTCTTCACCACCTCGTCAATGGACGCCTGGATGAACAGCGTGGCGTCGTAGGCGATGGAAGCCTTGAGGTTGGGTGGCAGCTGGCCTTCGAGTTCGGGCATCAGCTTGCGCACCTCGCGGATCACGTCCAGTGGGTTGGCGCCGGGCGTGCCCTTGATGCCGATGTACACCGAGGGCGTGCCGTTGAAGGAGCTGACAGTGTCGTAGTTCTCGGCGCCCATCTGCACCCGCGCCACGTCACCCAGCAGCACGCGGCTGTCGCCGTCGGTCTTGAGCGGGATGGCGGCGAAGCCTTCAGTGGATTTCAGGTCGGTGGCGGCGTTGACGCTGGTGACGATGTACTCGCCCTTGACCTCGCCGGCGGCCGACAGGAAATTGTAGCGGCGCACCGCGTCGGTGACGTCGTTGGCGCTCAGGCCGTAGCCGGCCAGCTTCACCGGGTCGATCCACAGGCGCATGGCGAACACCTGGTTGCCGAGGATCTCGGCCTGGGCCATGCCCGGCAGCGTCGCCAGCTTGGGCTGAATGACCCGCGACAGGTAGTCGGTGATCTGCGGGTTGTTGAGCTGGTCGCTGTAGAAGCTGATGTACATCAGCGCCGAAGCGTCGGCGGCCTCCTTGCTGAGGACCGGGTCCTCGGCGTCCTGGGGCAGCTTGTTCTTGACCTCGTTGGCCTTGGCCAGCAGCTCGGTGAACAGCCGGTCGCTGTCGGCGCCGATGCGCGCGTAAATGGAGATGACCGAAAAATTCTGCCGGCTCACCGAGGTCATGTAGTCGATGCCTTCGGCGCTGGCCAGGCTTTGCTGCAACGGCTGGGTGATGTAGCCCTGGATGGTCTCGGCGTTGGCCCCGGGGTAGGCGGTGGTGACCGTGATCAGGGCGTTTTCCATTTGCGGATACTGGCGGATGCTCAGCTTGCTCCACGCCTGGAAACCCAGCAGCACGATCAGCAGGCTGATGACGCTGGCCAGCACCGGGCGGCGGATGAACGGGTCGGTAAAGGCCATGGCCGTGCTCCTGTCAGTGGGCTTTGAGGGTAGCGTCGGGGCTGACGCTTACCGCGGCACCACTGGTGAGCTTGAGCTGGCCGCCGGTGACCACCTGCTCGCCGGCGCTCAGGCCCTTGCTGACGATGACCAGACCGTCGCGGCGCTCGCCGGTGTCGACGAAGCGCCGTTCGGCCACCAGCACCGGCTTGTTGTCGGCGCCGGTGACCGGCTTGCCTTGCTCGTCCTTTTTCTCGCCGACCACGTACACCGAGTTGCCGTACAGGGTATAGGCCACGGCGCCCTCGGGTACCACCACCTGGTTATGCGGCTGGGGCAGTACCACCTGCAGGTTGGCGAACATGCCGGGTAGCAGCTTGCCCTGGGGGTTGGCCAGGGTGGCGCGGATGAGGATGTTGCGGGTGCTGTCGTCGACCTTGGGGTTGAGGGCGCTGATGGCACCTTCGAAGGTCTGCCCAGGGTAGGCGGCCACGGTGACCAGCACGGGCTGGCCGACGTGGAGCTGCGGGATGGCCTGCTCGGCCACGTAGAAGTCCACGTAGAGGCTGCTGAGGTCCTGCAGGGTGGCGATGACCGTGCCGCTGGCCAGGTAGTCGCCGACGTCGACCCGGCGGATGCCGATGGTGCCGCTAAACGGGGCCACGATGTTCTTCTTGGCCAGGCTGGCCTTGAGTTGGGCGACGGTCGCCTTGTTCTTGAGCAGCACGGCGTTGAGGCGGTCGAACTCGCCCTTGGAGATGGCGCGGCTGTCCACCAGTTGCGCGCCGCGGCCGTAATCGAGCTGGGCCAGCCCCAGGTCGGCCTGGGCGGTGCCCAGCAGCGCGGTCTCGACGTCGCTGTCCAGTTGCAGCAGCGGCTGGCCGGCCTTGACCTGCTGCCCGGACTCGAACTGGATGGCGCGCACCGTGCCGGCGATTTCCAGGCTCAGGTTCACGCCCTGCAGCGCCTTGAGGCTACCCACCGCCGGCAGCCGCGCTTGCCAGGCGCGTTCGCTGGCAGTGGCGACGGCCACGGCAACGGGCGGCTTGGGGGCCGAGAACATCCGGACCTGCTGGTAGATCGACCATGCCTTGTAACCACCGAGCAGCAGGACGACCACCAGCACGATCCCCAACATGGTGAGCATGCGGCGGCGCAACATATTCCGTTTCCCTGGAAAGCGAAGCTGAGAGTTGCAGCACATTATTCTTGTAAGGCGCGGGGCGCCACTGCGCTGTATTTCTGGATATTACGTGTACAAATCATAGCCGCTGTATACGGGTTTCTGTGGGAGCTGGCTTGCCAGCGAGCTTTTCGGGCCTCAATCAACAGCTCGCTGGCAAGCCAGCTCCCACAGGGGTGCGTCACGGCCTGCGCAGATGGTTATCCCAAAAACCCGCCGGCAACCTCAACGGCGTGGCCACCGGCGTAGCGGTGCGGCAGTCCACCAGGCGGCAGCGGCCCTGGCCGGAGGTGACCACGAAGCCCTGGGGCACCGCCGCCACCCCGGCGCAATCGGCCAGTTGCATTTCCAGGCGTAGCGCGCCGCTGTCCAGGTCCCAGATGAAGCATCGGTTGGCCCGTGGCGCCGTCAGTGCCACCAGCCGCAGGGTGTCATGCACCGCCACGCTGGCGCTGTAGTGGGCCATGCACCGCAGCTGCGCCTCGGCCACCGGAAACGGCTCGAACGCCTGGCCCGGTCGCTTGATCGCCAGCAACGGCGCGCTGTCATCGGCCGCGCCCATGAACTGCTGGCAGGCCAGCACCGTGCCGTCGCTGGCAATGGCCAGGTGGCGGATGCTGTTCATGGGTTGCGCCAGGGTCTCGCGGCTGTGCAGCGTGCCGTCGCGGCCCATCAGCACCAGGCTGGGGGTCATGGCCTCAAGGTTCATGTCCACCCGGCTCTCGGCCTCGGTGCGGATGCCGCCGTTGGCGACCACCAGGGTCTCGCCGTCGGGCATCCAGGCCAGCTCGTGGGGGCCGATGCCATGGCTCGACAGTTCGCCCGCAGGGGCCAGGCGCTGGCCCTCGAAGCGGTAGACGCCGACGACCCCGCGGCCCGGGTCGCGGGTGTCGTTCTCGGTGGTGTATAGCCAGTCGCCGCTGGCATGGATGACGGCGTGCCCATAGAAATGCCGGTCCGGCGCCGCGGCCAGCGTCTGCACCAGGCGGCCGTCGCGCAGGTCCAGCAGGTAGCATTCGGTGCCCGGCCGGCGGGCCACGAACAGTGCCAGCGGCAACCGTGGATGTTCGATGACGGCGTGGCAGCGCTGGGGCACGGCGGTTGCAAACACCTCGCGCCCATCCTGCCGGTAGCCCACGGCATAGTGCCGGCCCTCGGCGTCATCGCGTGCCGACAGCAGCAGGCCGCCCGGCGAGGCGGGGGCCAGGAGGTTTTTGCACCACTGTGCCAGGCCCATGTTCAGTCACCGTCGTTGGCGTTGAAGCCCAGGGCGATGCCCAGCGCCTTGGCCAGCTCGCCTTCGTGCAGGCGGTGCAGCACGTTCAGGCGGTCATAGAGCGTTTCCAGCTGCTGGCGCCCGGCGGGGGTGGCCAGCAGCTCGGCCAGCGGCCCTTGATGCTCGGCAAACCACTGCTGTACCTCGGCGTAGGCGCCGTCGATGCGCTGGGCCAGGGCTTGCTGGTCCTTGCCCAGCAGCCCGCGCAGGCCGTTGCCGTCGACCCCGGCCCAGACCGTCTGGGCGGCGCCGACGCTGGCCTGCAGGCTGTGCAACGAAGCCTCGCTGCGCCAGGCCTCGGCTTGCATTGGCTGGGCGATGCCCTTGCTCTGGCGGCCCATGGGCGTGCCGAGCTTTTTCTTCAGGGTGTCCAGCGCCGTGACCTGGGCCCGCAGCAGGTCGGCGATGGCTTCCTGGGAATCGGCGTAGCGCGGGTTGGGGAAATGGCTCATCTGCCAGAGCATGCCCTGGTCGCCTTGCCATTGGCCGAGGATGTCCTGCGCCAGCTGTTGCTGGTGCTCGCCGATGGCCACCAGCAACGGGCAGTAGCGGGCTTTCTGGCTGGCGTCGGCCAGGTCCAGGCGCGCGTCGAAGAGGATGTATTCGTAGGCCGACAAGCCTTGCACCACCACGCTGGCCTTGCCCAGGCTGGCGGCGTCTACAGTGGCGTCGGCGTTCACCAGCTGCTCGACCTGGCGCCCCACCAGGTTTTTCTTGTCCGGCCAGAACTGTACCTGCCAGGTGCTGTTGCCTTCGGCCAGCGGGCCGATCAGCAACGGCTGCAGCTGCGCCCAGGCGCGCTGGGCATGGAGGAAGTCGGCCCGGGCGGTGGCCAGGCTGGCGCTGCCCTGGCAGAACGCCTGGGCGCTGATGGCCAGCTGCTGGTCGGCCGCCACCCAGCGGCTGTAGGTGGGCAGGATGACCTGGTTGGCAATGGCCGCACTGGTGGCTGCCTGGCGGTCCTGGGGCGTGCAGGCACCGAGGAGCAGGGCGGCGAGGCTGGTGAACAGCAGGGTGGGACGAAACATTCAGGGCTCCGTGGCAAGACTCAAAGTGAATTCAGGAAGGCCAGCAGCGCGGCGCGCTGGGCAGCGTTGAAGGACAGCACCTGGCGCTGCGCCGCTGCGGCCTCGCCGCCGTGCCACAGCACGGCTTCCATGGCATCGCGGGCACGGCCGTCGTGCAGGTACTGGGTGTGGCCGCTGACCGTTTCGGTCAGGCCCAGGCCCCACAGCGGCGGGGTGCGCCAGTCCTGGCCCCCGGCGGCGAACTCGCTGCGGTCGTCGGCCAGGCCCGGGCCCATGTCGTGCAGCAGCAGGTCGGTGTAGGGGCGGATGCGCTGGTTGGCCAGCTCCGGCTCGGCGGCATCGGCGGCGGTGATGTAGTGCGGCGTGTGGCAGGCCTGGCAGCCGGCCTGCTTGAACAGCTGCTTGCCGGCCAGCACCTGGGGCGAGCCCACGTCGCGGCGCGCCGGCACGGCCACGTTGCGGGTATAGAACAGCACCAGGCGCAGGATGTTGTCGCTGACCTCCGGGTGGCCGCCGTGGGCGGCGCGCAGGCAGCCGACCTGCGCGGCGGTGCAATTGTCACGGGAGTGCAGGCGTGTGGTCAGGCCCATGTCGTTGGCGAAGGCGTGGGCGTTCTGCTGGTTCAGCGTGGGCTGCCCGGCTTTCCAGCCGAAGCGGCCGATCACGGTCTTGCCCAGGGCATCGTCCCAGACCCTGTTGGGCCGGCCCTGCACGCCATCATCCGTGGCGGCCTGGGCCTGGGCGTTGGCCAGGATCGCGGCCTCGGGTATGGCTTCCAGCAGCCCCAGGCCGATCATCGGCGGCGCCACTCGGGCGGAAAGCCGCGCCTGGGGGTGCAGGGGGCCGTAGCCCAGCTGGGTGATCAGCAGCCGTGGCTTGCGCAGTTGCACCGTGGTGCCGTCGTCGAACGTCACCGGGTACGGCTCGTAGGCCACGCGCACCCTGGCCTCGGGGTGCACGCCAGGCACGGCCATGTCCTGCAGCTGGGTGCCATACACCGGCTCGGGGTTGACGCCCAGGCGCTCGATGAGCGCTGCCTGCTGCGCGGTATCGGGTATGGACAGGCGCACCAGCATCGACACGGCGCTGGTGGCGTCCGGCCCGGGTGGGTGGCCGCGGCCGTCCTTGATGTGGCAGTTCTGGCAGGCGTTGGTGTTGTACAGCGGCCCCAGGCCGTCGCGCGCGGTGGTGGTGGCAGGGGCGATGACCCAGGGGCTGCGGAAGAAACTGTTGCCGGCACTGAAGTCGAGCTTGCGCTCGGCGCTCAGGTTGGCGGAGGGCTGGGCGAAGGCGTTGACGTCGCGGTGGCCGACGGTACCGGCGCCCCCGGCCAGGGCCTCTTCCGGTTCCTCGTCTTCCAGCCGCACGGCTTCGCCACAACCACCCAGGCACAGGGTGAGCAGCAGGGCGCCGAGGCGAGGGAGGAGCGATGACATCGAGGATCCAGCAGTGAAGGGCAGGGGGGCAAGCTTATCAGGCACCCCGGCCGTAACCGGCCGGGGTCAATGTTTGATACAAATTACTCTGTCGCCGCTGCTAGAACGCCGCTGCTAGAACGTATGTTCGGCCGTCTCGGGGTTAAGGTCGGTGATGCCCAGCTTGCCAGCGGCCTGTTCGATGCTGCCGGTCTGCTTGACCAGCGCGGCGATGGCGTCGCGCACCACCTGCTGGCCAGCGGTGTTGCCGGCGGCGATCAACTGGTCGTAGTGCTCGCCCTGGTTCGCGCGGTCGACCATGGCCTGCATGCGCGCCTGGGTGGCGTCGAGGTCGGCGCGCAACGCTGCGTCGGTGGCGGGGTCAGCCTTGGCCACCAGCGCCGACAGGCTCGGGCCGCTCAACCGGCTGCCGTCCAGGCGGGTGTATTCGCCCAGGTAGACGTTGCGGATGCCCAGGGCGTCGTAGAAGTGCGAATGATGGGTGTTGTCGCTGAAGCAGTCATGCTCGTCTTCCGGCGAATTGGCCTCCAGCGAGACTTTCATCCGCTCCCCCGCCAGCTCGCCCAGGGACAGGCTGCCCATGCCGAACAGCATCTTGCGCAGGCCTTTCTCCCCAGGCTCGGCCACCAGCGCGGCACGATAGTTGTCTGCCACGCCAGGCTTCCACTGGGCGAGCATTTCCTCCAGGTCGCTGACCAGCAGCTGGGTCACGGCCGTCAGGTAGGCCCGGCGGCGGTCGTTATGCCCGCCGGTGGCGCCCGGGCCTTCCAGGTAGTCGGAGGCCGGGCGATTGCCGGCGCCCGGCCCGGTGCCATTGAGGTCCTGGCCCCACAGCAGGAACTCGATGGCGTGGTAGCCGGTGGCGACGTTGGCCTCGGAACCACCCAGCTCGTTGAGGCTGGCGAGGGCCTCGGGGGTGATCTGGGTGACGTCGACCTTGTCTTCGCCAATGCGGATCTGCGCGTTGGCGATGATGTTGGCGGTGGCCGCCGGGTTGCCCAGCGCCGGCTCATAGTTGGCGTCGACGTAGTCGATCAGGCCTTCGTCCAGCGGCCAGGCGTTCACCTGGCCTTCCCACTCGTCAATGATCGGGTTGCCGAAGCGGAACACTTCGCTCTGCAGGTACGGCACCCGGGCCGCCACCCAGGCCTCGCGGGCCGCCTTGAGGGTGGTGGCGTCCGGGGTGGCGAGGAAGGTGGCGATGGCCTGCTGCAGCGCCAGGGCGCTGGTGTGGGCGTCGCTGAACACCGCCTGCACCAGGTCGGCGTAGTGGGCTACCACGGCCTGGGCGGCAACCTCGTCGACGCTCTTCTTGCCGGTCGCGGTGCTGCTGGAGGCGCTCGGCACCTGGGCGGCACTGCGCTTGTCTTCCTTGCTGTCGCCGCAACCGGCGAGCGAGACGGCGATGGCCAGCAGGCCGGCGGCCAGGGGCATGTGGGTCATGGCGATATCCTGCGTCGTGAGGGGGAAACGAGCCCGCAGGCTCGTTAAAACGGCGCAATGATGCGAAGGATATGCATTTCATGTAAACCGCGAAGATGTAAGCAAATTCGACAGGTCTACAGGCTCACCGCCTGGCTGCGCTGGGCCTGGCGCAGGAACAGGGTCAGCTCGCGCGCCGGCAGCGGCTTGCTGTACAGGTAGCCCTGGCCCTCGTGGCAGCCCTCGGCAATGATGTAGCTTTCCTGCTCCAGGGTTTCCACGCCCTCGGCGATCACCTGCATGCCCAGGCTCTTGCCCAGCTGGATGATGGCCCGCACGATGGTGGCGTCATCGTCGTCCTGCAGCAGGTCCATGACGAAGCTCTTGTCGATCTTGATCTTGTCCAGCGGCAACGACTTCAGGTAGCTGAGCGACGAATAGCCAGTGCCGAAGTCGTCGATGGCGATCAGCGCCCCGGAGCGGCGCAGGCTCAGCAGGTGCTGGGCGGCGGTGCTGATGTCTTCCATCAGGCCGGTCTCGGTGACTTCCAGCTCCAGGCTGCGCGGCGGCAGGCGGTAGATCTGCAGGAAGTTGCTGACCACCCGCGGCAGTTCGGCGTGGTGCAGCTGCACCGTGGACAGGTTGACCGCCATGCGCAGGTCGCTGAAACCCAGGTCCAGCCATTCGCGCAGTTGCCGGCAGGCCTGGTCCATCACCCATTCGCCGATGGCGACGATGCTGCCGTTCTGCTCGGCCAGGGGAATGAACTGGTCGGGCGGCACCAGGCCGTGTTCCGGGTGCTGCCAGCGCAGCAGCGCCTCGACACCGACCACGCGGTGGTCGCGGTAGCTGACCTGGGGCTGGTAGACCAGGAACAGCTGGCCACGGGCGATGGCTTCGCGCAGGTCTTTTTCCAGTTCGCGGCGGCGGCGCATCTCGCTGTCGACGCTGGCGATGTAGAACTGGTAGCGGTTGCGCGAGCGCAGCTTGGCCAGGGTCATGGTCTGCTCGGCTTTCTGCAGCAGCTTCTCGGCGTTGTCGCCATCTTCGGGGAACAGGGTGATGCCGATGGTGGCGCGCAGGCGAATCTCGCCCAGGTCCGGGCCGAAGGGCGCTTCCAGGTCGTCAAGAATGCTTTGCGCCAGTTCCGCGGCCTGGTAGGGCTGGTCGATGTCGGCCTGCACCAGGGCGAACTGGTCGCCGCCCAGCCGCGCCAGCGCGCCCAGGCGGCCGCTGTGGGCGCGCAGGCGGTCGGCCAGGGCCAGCAGCAGTTGGTCGCCGGTCTGGTAGCTGAATTGCTCGTTGATGCTCTTGAAGTCGTCCAGGCCCACGCACAGCACGGCCACCCGGCGTTGCAGGCGGCCAGCATCGACGAGGATCTTGTCCAGCTGCGACTGCAGTTGCTGGCGGTTGGGCAGGCCGGTGAGGAAGTCGTACTGGGCCATGCGCAGCAGGCTGTTCTCGGCCTCGTGGCGCAGGTTGGTGTTGCGCTCGATGGATTCCAGCAACTGGTTGGCGGTGTTGATCCACAGGCCCAGTTCATTGCGCTCGTGGCCCTTGAGCAGCGGCAGCTTGTGCTGGCTGGGGCGGTCGGGGTTGATCTGGGTCAGGTGCTCGATGATCTGTTTCAGCGGCTTGGTCAGCAACCAGTGGTACACCAGGTACAGCGCCAGGCCCATGGCTAGGGCACGGAGCACGCCGGAAATGAAGATGATCACCGAACTGGTGATGAAATCCCGGCCATAGGGTGCGGTATCTAGGGTGATGCTCAGGTCGCCGTAGTATTCACTGTACGGGCCGCGGCCCACCAGTTGCGTGGTGAAGGTCTTTTCTTCGCCCAGGATGGGGTCGGTGAGCCATCGCGTGGCGGTCTGCAATGGCGGCCGGGCCTTGTCGGCCAAGGTCGGCTCGTTGGGGTGGCCGATGGACGCGATGCGCACGGCGTTGTCCTGGAACAGGCCCTCGATCACCTGCATGCCCATCTCCCGGTCCAGGCTGTAGACGGCCTGGGTGGAGGGGTCGCGGAACATGTCGAGGATGCGCGCGGCATCATTGGCCACGGCCTGGCGGGTCTTGTAGACGTCGAACACGATTTGCGCGCAACTGAGCACCACCCCGACAATCAATGCCGAGAGCAGTACCACGCGTAGCAACTTCACCGACAAGCTGTTCTTGAGTTCCAGCTTCAAAGGGCCATTCCTTGTTGCGTGCAAGTGGCATCAATATGCCATTATCGTTGGCAATCCCGGTAGGCAGTCAAGGGGTAACAGGCTGACAACGGATGGCCAATGCAGACGCCTTCCAGTATGTCGGTTGGAACCGGCTCGCACTTGAGCGCCGTCCGGCATTTTTTCCTTTTTTGAATCTTAGCCTTATCCCGGATCCAGGCAAGCCCCCTGGCGCCAGGCACAAAAAAACCCGGCACAGGCCGGGCTTTTTCAGCAAGCGCGAAGCTTAGGCAGTGAAGGTCTTGCCTTCGAACTGCTCGGCTACGAACTTCCAGTTGACCAGGTTCCAGAACGCTTCGACGTATTTAGGACGAACGTTGCGGTAGTCGATGTAGTAGGCGTGTTCCCAGACGTCGCAGGTCAGCAGCGGGGTGTCGCCGTTGGTCAGCGGGTTGCCGGCGCCGATGGTGCTGGCCAGGGCCAGGGAACCGTCAGCCTTCTTCACCAGCCAGCCCCAGCCGGAGCCGAAGGTGCCGATGGAAGTCTTGCTGAACTCTTCCTTGAACTTGTCGAACGAACCGAACGCGGTGTTGATGGCTTCAGCCAGGGCGCCGGTAGGTTGGCCGCCGGCGTTTGGCGCCAGGCAGTTCCAGTAGAAAGTGTGGTTCCAGACCTGAGCGGCGTTGTTGAAGATGCCGCCCGAGGAAGTCTTGACGATTTCTTCCAGGGTCTTGCCTTCGAACTCGGTGCCTGGCACCAGGTTGTTCAGGTTCACGACGTAGGTGTTGTGGTGCTTGTCGTGGTGGTATTCCAGAGTCTCTTTGGAGATGTGCGGCTGCAGCGCATCGTGGGCGTAGGGCAGCGGCGGCAATTCAAAAGCCATGGTGATTCTCCTAATCAGGTCTGTTGCGGTGAGCGCAAGGCCGATCACGGGCGGCCAGATATACGCCGGCGAGTTTTTACTCTTTGCGGCGCAAGCTCTGGATCATAGCACCGGGGCTTGGGCATAACCACGCAACAACTGTGTGGGATAGAGGTTCCAGAGCGTTTAGGCATATATAAGTTGCGCGGCTACCGCGAACATCATGACGGCCACCATCAGGTCCAGCAGCCGCCAGGTGGCCGGCCGTGCCAGCCACGGCGCCAGCCAGGCCGCGCCCAGGGCCAGGGTGAAGAACCACAACAGCGAGGCGCTTGCGGCGCCGGCCACATAAGCGCTGGGCATGCTCTGCTGCGCGCCCAGGGAGCCGATCAGCAGAACGGTGTCCAGGTACACGTGGGGGTTGAGCAGCGTCACCGCCAGTGCGCTCAACAGCACCGCGCGCCGCGAGCGCTGGCCATCGCCGTCACCCTGTTGCAGGCTTTGGCTGGAACAGGCGCGGCGCAGCGCCTTGGCCCCGTACCACAGCAGGAAAACGGCCCCGCCCCAGCGCGCCACGCCCAGCAGCAACGGGCTGTGCGCCAACACGTTGGCCAGGCCGAACACCCCCAGGGTCACCAGCACGGCATCGCACAGCACGCACAGCAGGGCCACCGGCAGGTGATGCTCGCGGCGCAGGCTCTGGGCCAGGACGAACGCATTCTGCGTGCCGATCGCCATGATCAGCCCCGCCGCCACCAACAAACCGTTTACATAACTGTGCCACATGACATTCACGCTCCTCTGCAAGGCTTTGGAGTGTGGGGCCTGTTGCTGTATAAGAAAAACCAATACTGCTGATCGCTCATTAGGAAAAGTGATGTTCGATTACAAATTGCTCTCGGCCCTGGCGGCGGTCGCCGAACAGGGCGGCTTCGAGCGCGCGGCCCAGGTGCTGGGGCTGTCGCAGTCGGCCATTTCCCAGCGCATCAAGCTGCTCGAGGCGCGCATTGGCCAGCCCGTGCTGGTGCGCGCCACACCGCCGACGCCAACCGAAGTTGGCCGGCGCCTGCTCAACCACGTGCAGCAGGTGCGCCTGCTTGAGCGCGACCTGCAGGGCCAGGTGCCGGCGCTGGACGAAGAGGGCTTGCCCGAGCGCCTGCGCATTGCCCTGAACGCCGACAGCCTGGCGACCTGGTGGGCGTCGGCGGTCGGCCGTTTCTGTGCCGAGCGCGGGCTGCTGCTGGACCTGGTGGTGGAAGACCAGGAGGTGGGCCTCAAACGCATGCGTGCGGGCGAGGTGGCCGCCTGCCTGTGCGGCAGCGAGCGGCCGGTGGCTGGCGCGCGCAGCCTGCTGCTGGGCGCCATGCGTTACCGGGCATTGGCCAGCCCCGGGTTTGTCGCCAGGCATTTCCCTGCGGGCTTCGATGCGGGACAATTGGCCCGCGCCCCGGCCCTGGTCTTCGGCCCGGACGACCTGCTGCAACACCGCTACATGGCCGCACTGGGGATCGACGGCGGCTTCATGCACCACCTGTGTCCTTCTTCCGAGGGTTTCATGCGCATGGCCGAAGCCGGCCTGGGCTGGGGCCTGGTGCCCGAACTGCAGGTGCAGCCGCAACTGGCGGATGGCAGCCTGGTGGAACTGATGCCCGAGCGCTGGATCGACGTGCCGTTGTACTGGCACCACTGGCGCCATGGCGGCCAGTTGCTCACTGACCTCACCGACCACCTGGCGCGCCAGGCCGGGCAGTGGCTGGTAACAACCCTTTAACGATACAAACGATGCGGAGCGCTTCATGAAAATTCTGGTGACCGGCGCGAGTGGCTTTATTGGCGGGCGCTTTGCCCGCCATGCGCTGGAACAGGGGCTGGAGGTGCGCGTCAGTGGCCGCCGGGCCGAAGGGGTCGAGCACCTGGTGCGCCGGGGCGCACAGTTCGTCCAGGGCGACCTCACCGACCCTGACCTGGTACGCCGCCTGTGCATCGGCGTCGAGGCGGTGGTGCATTGCGCTGGCGCCGTGGGCAACTGGGGCCGTTACCAGGACTTCCATCGCGGCAACGTCGAAGTCACCGAAAACGTCGTCGAGTCGTGCCTGAAAGAACAGGTGCGGCGCCTGGTGCACCTGTCCTCGCCTTCCATCTATTTTGATGGCCGTTCGCACCTGGGCCTGCGCGAGGAACAGGTGCCGCGGCGCTTCCACGATCATTACGCGAAGACCAAGTTCCTTGCCGAGCAGAAGGTGTTCGGCGCAGCCGAGTTCGGCCTCGAGGTGCTGGCCTTGCGCCCGCGCTTCGTCACCGGGGCCGGCGATGTCAGCATCTTCCCGCGGCTGCTGGCGATGCAGAAGAAAAACCGCCTGAAGATCATCGGCAACGGCCTCAACAAGGTCGATTTCACCAGCGTGCAGAACCTCAATGAGGCGCTGATGAGTGCCTTGATGGCTGGGGACACGGCGCTGGGCAAGGCCTACAACATCAGCAACGGCAGCCCGGTGCCGATCTGGGACGTGGTCAACTACGTGATGCGCCAGATGAACCTGCCCCAGGCCACCCGTTATCGCGGCTACAAGCTTGCGTACACGGCGGCGGCGCTGAACGAAGGCGCCTGCCTGCTGTGGCCGGGGCGGCCGCAACCGACCCTGTCGCGCCTGGGCATGCAGATCATGAACAAGGATTTCACCCTCGACATCAGCCGGGCAAGGCATTATCTGGAGTACGAGCCCAAGGTCAGCCTGTGGTCGGCGCTGGATGAGTTCTGCGGCTGGTGGAAAGCCCAGGACCGCACCGGCAGCCGTTGAACCGGCGCGCGCCTGCGTGGTCGATCACTGCGGCCCGTGGGCGGGTATACTCGCACCGCTATTTAGCCATCATCGTGCTACATACAAGGTTTCCCCATGCGCAACGACGCCCGTGACGACGATTTTGACAATGTGCCCCGCCTGAGTGCCAAGGACGGGGATGACGACGACTTCGCCCCCGCCACCCCCGCCGAGCGCGACCGCACCACGGTGTATTCGCGCACCACGCCGGTGGTCAAGGTCAAGGGCCCCAGCACCGGTGGCCTGTGGGCCCTGGTGGGCGCGCTGACCATTGCCCTGGCCGGCCTGGGCTGGTGGAGCTTCCAGCAGATCTCGCTGATGGAGCAGCAACTGGTGGCCACCCAGGAAAGCTTCGCGCGCATCAGCGAGGAAGCCGCCGGGCGCCTGCAGGACATCAGCGGCAAGGTGGTCGCCACCGAGTCCAGCGCCACCACCGGCAGCGAGCAATTGAAACTGCAGATCAAGCAACTGCAGGCGCAGCTGCAGGACCAGGGCCGCCAGCAGCAGGGCGTGGCCGGGCAGCAGGGTGACCTGGGCAAGCGCCTGGACCAGGCCCTGGCCCAGGCCAGTGCCCAGCAGGCGGCGAACGAACAGGTGCAGGCGCAGCTCAAGAGCCTGGGCGCAGACCTGGCGACCCTGAAGGCCGGCCAGGCCGACGGCGGCAAGCTGGACGCGCAGATCAAGGCGGTGGCCAATGACGTGGCGGCGCTGAAGAAGCAGGGCAACGTCGGCGGCCGCCTGGACAGCGTCGAGCAGGACCTGGTGGTGCTCAAGAGCGAGGTGGAGAACCGCCCGGCGCCGGCAGCCGGCACCAACACCGCCGAGTTCGACTCGTTCCGTGGGCAGACCACGCGCAACATCAGCACCCTGCAGAGCCAGATCCAGAACCTGCAGCAGCAGATCAACACCCGCCAGTAAATCGGCTGGACATGAAAAAGCCCCGGTGCTCGCGCACCGGGGCTTTTTCGTTCAGGCCAGGCTTACAGCGTCGGGTAATCCAGGTAACCCTCGGCGCCCTTGCCGTAGAACAGTTCCGGCTTGGGTTCGTTCAGCGGCGCATCGGCTGCCAGGCGGGCCACCAGGTCCGGGTTGGCGATGTAGGGGATGCCGAAGGCCACGGCGTCAGCGGTGCCGGCTGCCAGGGCAGCGTTGGCGCTGGCCTTGGTGAAGCGCTCGTTGACGATGTACGGGCCACCGAAGGCTTCCTTCAGGGCGGCGCCGATGCTGTCGTCGGCCTGCTTCTCGCGGGCGCAGATGAACGCCACGCCACGCTTGCCCAGCTCGCGAGCCACGTAGCTGAAGGTTTCCAGGCGGTTGGCGTCGCCCATGTCATGGGAGTCGGCGCGCGGTGCCAGGTGCACGCCCACGCGGCCGGCGCCCCACACGTCGATGCAGGCATCGGTCACTTCCAGCAGCAGGCGCGCGCGGTTTTCCAGCGAGCCACCGTAGTTGTCGGTGCGGTTGTTGGTGCTGCTTTGCAGGAACTGGTCCAGCAGGTAGCCGTTGGCGCCGTGCACTTCCACGCCGTCGAAACCGGCGGCCTTGGCGTTCTCCGCGCCCTGGCGGTAGGCCTCGACGATGTCGGCGATTTCAGCGGTTTCCAGCGCGCGAGGGGTCGGGAACTCGGTGATCGGGCGCACCAGGCTGACGTGGCCGGCCGGCTTGATGGCGCTCGGGGCCACTGGAGTCTCGCCGTTCAGGTAGCTTTCATGGGAGACGCGGCCCACGTGCCACAGCTGCAGGAAGATACGGCCGCCGGCGCCGTGGATGGCCTTGGTGACGTTGGTCCAGCCACGCACCTGGTCGTTGGACCAGATGCCGGGGGTGTCGGGGTAGCCCACGCCCATCGGGGTTACCGAGGTGGCTTCGCTGAGGATCAGGCCGGCGCTGGCGCGCTGCACGTAGTACTCGGCCATCATGGCGTTGGGCACGCGGCCTTCGTCGGCGCGGCAGCGGGTCAGGGGCGCCATGATGATGCGGTTCGGCAGCTCGAGGTCGCCAAGTTTGATCGGATCGAAAATCGTGGTCATGGGACTAGCCTCACAGGTTTGGAGTTGGCAAGGGGATAACGGGCGCGCTCAGAGCTCTTGGCTCATCTGCTTGAGGAAGGCCTGGATGGTCTCCTCGTTGCGCTGGAAAAAGTGCCACTGGCCGACTTTGCGGCTGCTGATCAGCCCGGCGCGTTGCAGCGTCGCCAGGTGGGCTGACACCGTGGACTGCGACAGGCCGCAGCGCTGGTCGATCTGCCCGGCACACACGCCGATGTCGGTGCTGTGGTGCTGTTGGTCGGGGAATTCGACTTCAGGGTTTTTCAGCCAGTTGAGGATTTCTCGCCGTACTGGGTGGGCCAGGGCTTTTATTATTTCGTCGAGATCGATGGGCATGGCAGCAGTGCTCGTCCGGGTCAGCGTATATCGCGTTGAAACGAAATATATATCTGTAAATCGCGATATACAAATATGATCGAGCGCTATGCACAGGCTAAATCGGTATATCGAGTTATAACGATGCGCTCGCCAGGTGGTACGCTGGAGAGATGAACTATCTCGCGCACCTGCACCTGGGCGGCCAGGAACCTGAACAACTGCTGGGCAGCCTGTATGGCGATTTCGTCAAGGGCCGGCTGGAGGGGCAGTATTCGCCGCGTTTGCTGGCGGCCATCCAGCTGCACCGGCAGATCGATGCGTTTACCGATAGCCATCCGTTGGTGCTGGCGGCGTTGGCGCGCTTTCCGGCGGCGCGGCGGCGGTACGCGGGCATTATCCTCGACGTGTTTTTCGACCACTGCCTGGCGCGGCATTGGCAGGATTACGCCGAGGTACCGTTGCACCAATACACCGCCGGGGTGTACCGGGTGCTGGCCGCCGAGCCGCAGCTGCCGGGGCGGCTGGCGCGCATGGCGCCGTACATGATCGCCGACGACTGGCTGGGCTCGTACGCGGAATTCGAGGTGCTGGAGCAGGTGTTCAACGGCATTGCGCGGCGGCTGTCGAAGCCGGAAGGGATGCTGGGAGCGATGGAGGAAGTGCGCGCGCTGTACGAACCCCTCACCGCGGACTTCCGCGCCTTCTACCCCATCCTCCAGCAGTTCGCCCGCCCGTAGCAGCTGCCGCAGGCGGCGTCCGAAAACACCACCGTGGCGCCTGGGGACGCGGCTTGGTGGCCGCTGCTACAGAGGTTACGCGGCTTCGGCCTGCTCGGTGGCCTGGCCAAACAACGCTACGCGCACCGCTTCCTGCGCCTGGAACGCCAGCGCCGCGCGCTCCATGCCCGCGCTGGGGATGGGCGCCAGCAGGTGGATTTCAACTTCGCCCACATCGTTGCTGAACAAGCGCATCAGGTGCGACAGCAGGTCGTCGTCGCCAATGAACGGCGCCAGCGGGTCGAGCGCGCCGTTGCGCAGGTAACGGATGGCCACCGGTTGCAGCGGCACCTGGGCCTCGATGGCGCTGGCCAGCAGGCGGCCGTGGAAGGTGCGCAGGGCCTGGCCGTTGGTGGTGGTGCCTTCGGGGAAGATCATCAGCGAGCACTGGCTGCCCAGGTGGCGGGTCATCTGCCGGCGAATCAGCTGGCTGTCGCCCGAGCCGCGGCGGATGAACAGGGTACCGGCCTTCAGCGCCAGCCAGCCGGCGATCGGCCACGCCCGCACTTCGGCCTTGGACAGGAACGACAACGGTGCCAGTTGGCCCAGCAGGGCGATGTCGGTCCAGGAAACATGGTTGCCCACCCACAGCATCGGCTGGGTAGGCAGGTTGCCGTGCACGGTTACGCGAAAGGGCAGGGCGTTGCTCAGGCGGGCCATGAAGAAGCGCGACCAGCGCTGGCGCCGGACCATCGAGTTGCGCAGGCGCAGGCGTTCATACAGGGTGAAGATGGCCGCCATGCCCAGGCCCAGGGCAACCACCAGCAGCACCCGGGCGACGCGCGCGTAGACGCGCCCGCGTGCCATCAGACCGCCGCCTTGAAGTGACGGGCGTAGCGTGGGCAGAGGTTCTCGCGCTTGAGCAGGATGAACACGTCGGCCACCTGGAATTCCTCGTCCCAGCAGGGCTCGCCGCACACCTTGGCGCCCAGGCGCATGTAGGCCTTGAGCAGCGGTGGCATTTCGGCGATGACGTTGTGCGGCACGTCCAGCTCAGGCAATGGGTTCTTCGGTTCGGCGCGCAGGTGCTCGGTGCACAGGTAGCGTTCGCGCAGGCGCTGCATGATCGCCCGGGCCTGCACGCCGCCGTCCTGCATGGGGATGCTGGCGCAGCCCATCAGGTAGCTGTAGCCGCCTTCGTTGAGCACTTCGGCCAGTTCGCCCCAGAGCACGGCGATGGTGCCGCCGTTGCGGTAGTCGGGCGCCACGCAGGTGCGGCCGATTTCCAGGATCGGGCCCTGCAGGCCACCCAGGCCGTGCAGGCTGAATTCTTCTTCGCTGTAGAAACGGCCCAGGCCGTGGGCAGCGGTGTGGTCGAGCAGGCGGGTGGTGGCCACCAGTTCGCCGGTGCTCAGGTCGCGGACACCGATGTGGCGGCAGTGGGCGTCGTAGTCGTCCATGTCCAGGCCCAGTTCGGCACCCTTGAGCTTGGCGTTGAACTCGCCGCTGAACACATTGAAACGCAGGCTCTGGGCCTCGCGCAGGGCTTGGTCCCCGGTCAGGCGTTCGGCTTGCAGGCGACGTTCGGTGCGAGTAACGCCAGATAGAGCGATCTGAGTCATTGCCAGTCTCCAAAAGCCAGCCATGGGGTTGCGGCCGGTCCACTTTGTTGTGCAAGCTCAGCCTAGGTAGGCCCGGTGTCATCACCGTTAAGCTTTGGTGATGCTTGTATGACAGCCCCCAAGGAGCGCCCCATGTCCTGGCTCAAGTTGCTCAATGTGCGTGAACGCCTGCCGCTGGCAGCATCGTTGACTGATACCTATGCCGCGCTGCTCGAGCGCCTGGGGCCGGTGTCGCCGTTTGAATTGGCGGTGCTCGGCGGCCAGGCCGTGCACAGCCCGGGGCTGGCGTTCCTGGTGGGCTACCAGGCCGCGTTGCGGGTGTTGTGGCCCAGTGCGCCGCCCAGCCTGGGCGCGATCTGCGCCACCGAGCAGCACAGCCTGCGCCCGGCCGACCTGCAGACGCGCCTGGCGGACCTGCGCCTCAACGGCCGCAAGGATTTCGTCACCGCCGGCGATGCCGCCGACTGGCTGCTGGTGGCCGCCCGCAGCGAAAGTGCCGGGCAGGCACCACGGCTGAGCCTGGTGGTGGTCTACCCCGGCGAGCCGGGCGTGCGCCTGGAGCCGTTGCCGCCGATTGCGCTGATGCCGGAGATCAGCCACAGCCGCCTGCACCTGGACAACGCCCTGTGCGAACGCCTGGCCGGGGACGGCTGGGACGCCTACGTCAAACCGTTCCGCAGCCTGGAAGACCTGTATGTGCTCAGCGCCATGCTTGGCTGGCTGTACGCCTGCAGCCAGGACCACGGTTGGCCGCAGGCGTTGCAGCTGCGCCTAGTGGGCCTGCTGGGCAGTTGCGCCGAGGCCACCCGCCAATGCGCGGACGCGGCTGCCAGCCATGTGCTGCTGGGCGGCGTGTTCGAGCAGTTCGCGGCGTTGTCCGGGCCTCTGGAACAGGCGTTCGCCAACGGCCCCGCGGAGCTGGCAGCAGTGTGGCAACGCGACCGCGGCCTATTGACCCTGGCCAGCGGTGCCCGGCAGAAACGCCTGGATAAAGCCGTGGAAACCCTGGCCCTGTAGCCGCTGCCGCAGGCAGCGGCCGAGCGCGAATACCTGTCACATTCGCCTTCTACACTGCGCGCCATGCGCACACCCTGGCTCTGCCTCCTCGCTGTTTTCGCCCTGCCAGCCCTTGCCGAGGACTGGCCCGGCGAGCAATGGGCCCAGGCCCTGCAACCGCCCACGCCGGCGGTGCAGGCCCTGGCCGACTACGCCTTCCCCCCGCGCGATGACAGCACCCGTACCGGGGTGCGCACCGACGCCCTGGTGGTGATTCGCGACGGTCGCCTGGTCTATGAGCGCTACGCGCCGCCCTTTACCGCCGACTCCCTGCACAGCACCTGGTCGATCAGCAAAAGCCTGATGGCCTGCGTGCTGGGTGTCGCCTATGGCCAGGGCCGCTTCCAGCTCGATGACCCGGTAGCCACCTATTACCCGGCCATGGCCCGCCACCCCGAGGTGCACCTGGCCGACCTGTTGCACTGGGCCTCGGGGCTGGACTGGCAGGAAGACTACGAATACGCGCCGCTGTATTCGTCGGTGGTGGCCATGCTCTACACCCGTGGCCGTGATGACATGGCTGCGTTCACCGCCGGCCTCGACAGCTTTGCCGCGCCGGGCCAGGTGTTCCGCTATTCCAGTGGCGACAGCAACCTGCTGTCGGCGGCGCTGCAGCAGATGGTTGGCGCCCACGACTATCCCGACTATCCCTGGCAGGCGCTGTTCCAGCCGCTGGGCATTGAGCACGCGGTGTGGGAGGCCGACGGCAAGGGCGTGTTCGTGGCCTCGTCCTACGCCTACCTGCGCGCCCGCGACCTGGCCCGCGTCGGCCTTTTGATGCTGCGCGACGGCCGCTGGCAGGGCCGGCAGCTGTTGCCCAGAACCTGGGTGGCCTTCAACCGTCGGCCCTTCGACCACGCCGTCGCCGAGCCAGGCGAAGCCACCGGCGGTGGCCAGTGGTGGCTCAACCAGCCCGTGGGCAATGCCCCACGCCCCTGGCCCGACGCCCCGGCACAGACTTTCGCCGCGCTGGGCCATTGGGGCCAGGCGCTGTACGTGCTGCCCGAACAGAAGTTGGTCATCGTCCGCTACGGCGATGACCGCGACGCCAGCTACCAGCACAACCAGCTGCTGAAACTGGCCATCGCCGCGTTCGCCCAGGGCAAAGCGCAATGAGGCGCGGGGTGACGGTGATCATCGTGCTGGCCCTGGGCTTGTCCGTGTGGCACGAGCGCGTGGCGCTGCTGTCGTTTCCCGGCATCCTCAGCGCCTACAGCGCCAAGGAATACTGCTCGTGCCGCTACGTGATGGGCCAATCGGCCGGTTACTGCGCCGGCTACGTCAAACAGTGGCTGCCCTTGAGTGCGCTGGAAGATGACGTGGCCAACACCCGGGTGTCAGCGCGGGGGCTGGGGCAGGGCGCCACGGCGGTGTGGGCCGGCACGCGGCAGGGTTGTCGGCTGCAACGCTGAAATTGAACTTGCGTCACGGTTCCTGAGCAGGTTCACGGCGGCTTCGCCAGTCATTGATATAGCTCAGGATTTTCTCGGTGCCTTGCTCTGTCTCCAACAGCTCCATGGGAGGTCGCCCTCCCAGGAATGGGTTGGGTGCTTCCATCCATTTGAACGCTGCGCCTCGACTCCCTTTGGCATCTATCACCGGTCCAAGCACCTGCTTCAAGCGTTGGGGGTTTGCGTACCAGGACTCTGGCTTCAAGGTGGCCTGGCGCCCGCCGGCAATGACGCGAGGCAGCTGCGATGCTGCCAGTTCGCGGGTATCGATTCTTTTTCGAACCCAGTGGGCCAATTTTACCAGTTCGCTGTTTGGATGCCGATGATGGCCGGTTGTGGGAATGACCAGACCTACTCGAACGGATGTATTAGCTCTGATCATTTCCAGTGCCGGAGCCAAGTCGGGTTCATTGGTCACGACAACGACCTGATCGACGGTGCCGGTCAAGGCATCGTGGTACGCGTGCAAGGCTAAATTCACATCTGATTGTTTTTCCTCCACCTTCCAGGCCAACCCGGTGTCGCAATCCTTGGGTAGGCGTTTTGGCTGAGTTGCACAGATCAGACGCACCTTCATGGGGTTTACAGCGTAGTACCCTTCGATTAGCTCGATGCGGGTGCCGTGGAGTTTTCGCAATGCGCTGTGATACCTGGCTTGGGATGAAACCGAGTCAGGATCGCTGGCCACGCTTTCAATGATTCGCGCTGTAAAGAACTTCAGGGAGGGCGCCGGAAGGAGTACCCAAGAGCGTGGGCGAAGCAGATCATCCGGTGCCAGGATGGAGGGCAGAATGTGCTGCTCGCATAGAGCTATCGGGTCAAGCCATTTGAACGCTGTGTTGCGCAGACAGCCGTAATAAAGGTTGTAGCCGTCGATGTAGATTCGGGTTCGCAGCGGCGTCGAAGCCGTTGGTCCATGCATTGACGATGCTCCATAAACGAAAAAACCGGCTTTCGCCGGCTTTTTCCCCCTCAAACCAGATGGTCATGCCACACCGGTTGCAAGGGTTAGTTGTTGGGACAGATTATTGCGCAGCCAAGCGCCAGGAGCAAGATGATAAAGGGTGGCTGGCTCTTGGGGTGTCCTTCTTGTGTTTCGGAATGAGACCTAATATTGGGCTCCGGCGTCAATTCGGAGCGCTTGTAATGTTTTTTGCTACCTGAGCGGTGCCCGGTTAAGGTTGGCCTGACAATCTGTAACCGGAGGTTGCATGGCCGGCCCCATCTTTCCCTGGCGCCCCGACAACCAGTTCGAACTGCTGGTCGACGGCCCGGCATTTTTCCCGCCCATGCTCGCGGCCATCGCCGCGGCTCGCGAGCAGGTCGACCTGGAACTGTACCTGGTGGAGTCTGGCCAGTGTGCCCAGGTGGTCATCCAGGCCCTGGCCGAGGCGGCCGGGCGCGGTGTTGCCGTGCGTTGCCTGTTCGATCATTACGGCTCGCTGGCCCTGAGCGCCGAGCTGCGCCAGGTGCTGATCGACGCGGGGGTGGAACTGCGCTGGTACAACCCGGTGCGATTGCGCCGTGGGCTGCGCAACCTGTACCGCGATCACCGCAAGGTGCTGATTGTCGACCAGCAATGGGCGGCGGTAGGCGGCACCGGGCTGACCGACCAGTTCTGGCAGCCAGGCCAGCCCGACAGTGAATGGCATGAAGTGATGGTGCAGATCCAGGGGCCGCTGGTGGCTGACTGGCAGATGCTCTTTGACCGCCAGTGGCGCGCCAACCTGCGCCGCACGGCGTGGCGCCCGGCCACCCATTTCGGCCTGCCGCGCCTGCCCAGGGTGCCGGCCAGCGGTGCCGGCCTTGGGCGCGTGGCCTACGCCGATGCCCGCCAGCACCGGGACATCCTGCGGTCGCTGGTGCGCGCCATCAACAGTGGCCACCGGCGTATCTGGCTGGCTACGCCGTATTTCCTGCCCACCTGGAAGGTCAGGCGTTCGCTGCGCCGGGCGGCGGCGCGTGGGGTGGACGTGCGGCTGCTGCTCACCGGGCCACGCACCGACCATCCCTCGGTGCGCTATGCCGGGCACAACTATTACCCGCGGCTGCTCAAGGCCGGGGTCAGCATCTTTGAATACCAGCCGTGCTTTTCCCATTTGAAGATGGTGCTGATCGACGACTGGGTCAGTGTCGGCTCGTGCAACTTCGACCACTGGAACCTGCGTTTCAACCTGGAGGCCAATGTCGAGGCGCTGGACGCCTCGCTGACCCTGGCGGTGGAGCGCAGCTTCACCACCGACTTCCAGGCCAGCCAGCGCGTCGAGCTGGCGGACTGGCGGCGGCGCCCCCTGTGGGGCAGGGTGCAGCAACGGGTGTTCGGCTGGCTGGACCGGCTGACCATCACCGTGTTCGGGCGCCGCGAATGACACTTTCCGATGAGTAGTAACCGCGTATTACCCGTTGCCCAACCCAGGGGGCTAACGTGTTAAGCGTGAAGTTATCTACGCTGTCTTATAGGAGTGTCACAGCATGGCCGCGAAAAAGATCCTGATGCTGGTCGGCGATTACGTCGAGGACTACGAAGTGATGGTGCCGTTCCAGGCCCTGCAGATGGTCGGCCACGTGGTGCACGCAGTGTGCCCGGACAAGACCGCCGGGCAGAGCGTGCGCACCGCCATCCATGATTTCGAGGGCGACCAGACCTACAGCGAGAAGCCTGGGCACAACTTCGCGCTGAACTTCGACTTCGCCCAGGTGCGTGCCGGCGACTACGACGCCCTGGTGATTCCCGGCGGCCGCGCGCCCGAGTACCTGCGCTTGAACGCCAAGGTGCTGGAACTGGTGCAGGCCTTCGACCAGAGCGGCAAGCCCATTGCCGCGGTGTGCCACGGCGCGCAGCTGCTGGCCGCGGCCGGCGTGCTGGAACGCCGCGAGTGCAGCGCCTACCCGGCGTGTGCCCCGGAGGTGAAACTGGCCGGTGGCCGCTATGTCGACATCGAGGTCAACCAGGCCCACGTGCAGGGCAACTTCGCCACCGCCCCGGCCTGGCCCGCCCACCCCGCCTGGCTGGCGGGCTTCCTGGGGTTGCTGGGGACCCAGATCATCCTGTGAGGATTTGCCCATGTGCGAGCTCTACGTAAAAGCCGACCCCATCCTCTACGAGTCCCGCTCGCGCTCGCTGCGCATCCGCGGGGTGGTGACCACTCTGCGCCTGGAGAACCAGTTCTGGGACATCCTCAGCGAAATCGCCGAGGTGGACGGCATGAGCACCAACCAGCTGATCACCAAGCTCTACGAGGAGGTGATGGACTACCGTGGCGAGGTAGTGAATTTCGCCTCGTTCCTGCGGGTGAGCTGCATGCGCTATTTGACCCAGCGGCGCGCGGTGGCGGCGGTGCCGCGCGCGGCGTCGGTCGTACCGATGACCGCTCACGCCTGACCTGACCGCCCTGTAGCAGCGGCCGCAGGCCGCGTCCAACGCGTTCCGATTTTCCCGGCACACTGCGGCGAATCCGGACGCGGCCTGCGGCCGCTGCTACGGGGCCTTATAAAAAAGCCCGGCACACAGGCCGGGCTTTTTCAACGCAAGGCCTGCGGCCTTACTTCACTTCAACTGCCAGGCTTTCGCTGATCTTCTGCTGCCAGATCGCTGGGCCGGTGATGTGTACCGACTCACCCTTGCTGTCTACCGCAACGGTAACCGGCATGTCCTTGACGTCGAACTCGTAGATCGCTTCCATGCCCAGCTCTTCGAAGGCCACCACGCGCGACTTCTTGATGGCTTGCGCCACCAGGTAGGCCGCGCCGCCCACTGCCATCAGGTAGACGGCCTTGTAGTCCTTGATCGCCTCGATGGCCACCGGGCCACGCTCGGACTTGCCGATCATGCCCAGCAGGCCGGTCTGGTCGAGGATCTGGCGGGTGAACTTGTCCATGCGCGTGGCAGTGGTCGGGCCAGCCGGGCCAACCACTTCCTCGCGCACCGGATCAACCGGGCCGACGTAATAGATGAAGCGGCCTTTCAGGTCCACCGGCAGGGTTTCGCCGCGGTTGAGCATTTCCACCATGCGCTTGTGCGCGGCGTCGCGGCCGGTGAGCATCTTGCCGTTGAGCAGGATGGTCTCGCCTGGCTGCCAGCTCTGCACTTCTTCGGGCGTCAGGGTGTCGAGGTTGACGCGGCGGGCCGACGGGCCGGCTTCCCAGACGATTTCCGGGTAGGCGTCCAGGTCCGGTGCTTCCAGCTCCGCAGGGCCCGAGCCGTCCAGCACGAAGTGGGCGTGACGGGTGGCGGCGCAGTTGGGGATCATGCACACCGGCAGCGAGGCGGCGTGGGTCGGGTAGTCCATGATCTTCACGTCGAGCACGGTGGTCAGGCCGCCCAGGCCCTGGGCGCCGATGCCCAGCTGGTTGACCTTCTCGAACAGCTCCAGGCGGATCTCTTCGATACGGTTCTGCGGGCCGCGGGCCTTCAGCTCGTGGATGTCGATGGATTCCATCAACACTTCCTTGGCCATCACCGCGGCTTTCTCGGCGGTGCCGCCGATGCCGATGCCCAGCATGCCCGGTGGGCACCAGCCGGCGCCCATGGTTGGCACGGTTTTCAGCACCCAGTCGACGATCGAGTCGGACGGGTTGAGCATGGCCATCTTCGACTTGTTCTCGGAGCCGCCGCCCTTGGCCGCCACGTCCACTTCCACGGTGTTGCCGGGAACGATGGAGTAGTGGATGACTGCCGGGGTGTTGTCCTTGGTGTTCTTGCGAGCACCGGCCGGGTCGGCCAGGATCGAGGCGCGCAGCACGTTCTCGGGCAGGTTGTAGGCGCGACGCACGCCCTCGTTGATCATGTCGTCCAGGCTCATGGTGGCGCCATCCCAGCGCACGTCCATGCCTACGCGCACGAACACGGTGACGATGCCGGTGTCCTGGCAGATCGGCCGGTGGCCGGTGGCGCACATGCGCGAGTTGATCAGGATCTGGGCGATGGAATCACGGGCCGCCGGCGACTCTTCGCGCAGGTAGGCTTCGTGCATGGCCTGAATGAAATCTACCGGATGGTAGTAGGAAATGAACTGTAAGGCGTCGGCGACGCTCTGTATCAGGTCGTCTTGCTTGATCACGGTCATGCGGCGCGCTCCTCTTAAAGACGGGAACATTCGTTAAGGTATTTCGACACGTCGGGCGACCATCGAAACGACCTTTCAAGACGCGCCGGGCAGCTGCGACCGACGCAAAAAAGGCGCGGCAGTATACCGCACCTGGCGGCCACCGACACACGCCGATAGTCAAAGGCGGGGCGGTTATCGGCGCGCTGGAAAGGTAAAAAGCTGTACAGAACTGTTATACAGCGGTTGCAAATTTGGATAGTTATTTTTGACGGGTAGCACTAAAGTGGCATCTGGCCATAGCGCCGTTCGGTGCCAGGACGGGAAGGGATCCCTTTGAGCACGGTGAGTCAACGAGTGACCGACAAACTTCTACAGAAGCTGCTGATCAAGCGCTTCACCCTAGCCGCTGGCACGTACGTGCTGGTGCTGATGCTGACCTGGGTGGCAACGCTCAGCGACTACTTTCGCGCCTCGATCACTACCACGGTGGTCACCACGCTGTTGGTGATCGTGACCCAGGGCGTCCTGGCCCTGGTGTTTTCCAAGGGCTGGAACCGCCGCTTCCGCGACCCCAGCCTGACCGAGTTCCAGGTACTGCTGGCGCTGGGCTGGCAGACCTGGCTGATGGCCAACCTCGACGGTGCGCGTGGCACCTTCCTGGTGCTGTACCTGTTGATCCTGCTGTTCGGCCTGTTCCACCTCACGCGCCGGGTGTTCGTGCGCTGCGCCGTGCTGGTGTTCTTCAGCTTCGCCGGGCTGAACCTTTATGAAGGCTACCAACTGCAGCTGCCCGACCCGGGCCTGGCGGCCATTCAGGTGTGCGTGCTGTTCGTGGTGCTGGTGTGGCTGTGCCTGTACGCCAGCTACGTACAGGCTTCCCGCCAGCGCATGCGCCAGCGCCGCTACGCGCTGCAGGCGCACCAGGACACCTTGCGCGGCATGATGCGCCAGCTCGAGGACCTGGTGGCTACCGATGAACTGACCGGCCTGTACAACCGCCGCCACTTTCTCAGCCTGGCTGGCCGCGAGCTGCTGGCCATGAGCGCGGGTAGCCAGCATGGCCTGGCACTGATCGACCTGGACCACTTCAAGCGCATCAACGACGTGCACGGCCACGCCGCTGGCGACCAGGTGCTGCAGGTGTTCGCCGAGGTGGCCGCCGCCTGCCTGCGCGACGGCGATGTGCTGGCCCGCTACGGCGGCGAGGAATTCGTGCTGCTGTTGCCCGACTCCAACACCGAGCGCCTGAGCGTGTGCTGTGAGCGCCTGCGCCTGGCCTTCGCCACGGCCGAGCTGGGCGAGCTGAACGTGCAGAACCTGAGCCTGTCGGTGGGCATGACCCTGCTGCTGGAAGGCGATGACCTGGACGATGCGCTGCACCGCGCCGACCAGGCGCTGTACCGCGCCAAGCGGGCGGGCCGCAACCGCTGCGCGGCCGCCTGGGAAGCCGCCGATGCCTGAACTCACTGTTGGCCAGCAGCGCTGGTCGGTGGCGCCGGGCGAGAATCTGCTCGACGCCCTCAACGCCCAGGGCCTCAACGTGCCGTACAGCTGCCGCGCCGGCAGTTGCCACGCCTGCCTGGTGCATTGCCTGCGCGGTGACCCGCTGGACCGCAAGCCCGAGGCGCTGGACGCCGGCAAGCGTGCTGAAGGCTGGCGCCTGGCGTGCCAGTGCCAGGTAGTCGACGACCTCAGCGTGGCGGTGTTCGACCCCAAGGCCGACGGCCTGCCTGCGCAGGTGGAAAGCTGCGACTGGCCCAGCCCCCACGTGCTGCGGCTGCGCCTGCAACCGGGGCGGCCGTTGCGTTACCAGGCCGGCCAGCACCTAGTGCTGTGGACCGAGACCGGCGTGGCCCGGCCCTATTCGCTGGCCAGCCTGCCCCAGGAAGATCGCTTCCTGGAATTTCATATCGACTGCCGTCATCCAGGTGCCTTCGTCGACGTGGCGCGTACCTTGAAGGCGGGCGATACCCTGCGCCTGGGCGAGTTGCGTGGCGGCGCCCTGCATTATGACCCTGACTGGCAGGACCAGCCGCTGTGGCTGCTCGCGGCGGGCACCGGGCTGGGGCCGTTGTACGGGATTTTGCGTGAGGCGCTGCGGCAGGGGCACCAGGGCGAGATGCGGGTGATGCACCTCGCTCAGGACGCTGGGGAACACTACCTGGCGGCTGAGCTGCAGGTACTCGCCCAGGCACAACCCAGCCTGCACGTGGACCTGCTGCTGCCGGAGCAACTGGCCGCCGCACTGGCGACCTTGCGCCCCCGCTCACGCCAGACCCAGGCGTTGGTCTGCGGTAGCCCGGCCACTGTCGAGGTTTTTGCCAAGCGATTGTTCCTGGCGGGTGTACCTCGCAGCCAGGTTTGGAGCGATGTTTTTTCCGAGCGTGGTCAGTAATGGCTGCCTTTCTGCACACTTTGTCGCTTGCCGGTTAGCCGAATCCTCTGCCGCAACCCCTCACTATCAAAACGCCGTACCCACGCGTAATACCCCTGCTGGTACAGATACCCCGCGGCAATGATGGCGCCATCGCGCTCCAGCCCCAGCGCCAGGTATTCCGATTCGTGCTCGGCCATCAGGTAGCCGGCGCCGTCGGCGAAGCTTGTGTCCAGCCCGCCGTCCGCCGCCAGGCGCACCAAGGTGCCCTTGTACTCGCTGGCGCCGGCGGTGGCCGCCAGTAGCAGGGCATCGCCCTGACGAGCCACGGCCTTTACCCCGGTGACTTCGAACGGCAGCGTGACCAGCAGCGGCACGCCTGCGTTGAAGTCCGGGTGCGGGCTGCCGTCGGCGCGGCGGCGCGTCACCAACAGTTCGCTGCCGAAGGTGCCGGCGGCATGAATTTCGTGGTGTTCGTCGACGCTGACCTGGCTGAGCACACTCCGGGTGCAGGCGTCGCCGATGACAATGAAGCCGGTGCCGTTGAAGGTCATGTCGCGGTGGCCATTGGCGTCGAACCGGGCGATCAGGCCCTGGGTGGCGCCTTCGTCGTCCGGGCAGGTGGCACCGTACAGCAGCAGGTCATTGCCTTGGCGGACGACACCCCGGGGCACCACGGTGCGGCCTTCGAACTGTACCTGGGCGAAGCCTTGCTGGTTGAAGCCGGTGTCCAGCGCGCCGGCCGCATCCAGGCGCACCAGGAACGCCCGGCCTTCGGGATGCTGCTCACAGGTTTCGAGAAAAAACAGCACCACACCACCGTCGGCCAGCACCACGGGCGTCTGCGGAGTAAAGATCGCCGAATGGGTGGTGCCACTGCGTTGTTTGCGTGGCCGGCGGCGCGAATGGGGCAGTTCGAGGATGTGCTTGCCGTCGCCATTGAAGGACAGGTCCGGGCGGCCATCGGCGTGGTAGCGAGCGAGGGCGATACGGTCGACATCGAAGTCGCAGGTGGCGCCCACCACCAGCACCTTGTCGCCCACCCAGGCGAGCTGGTTCACGGCGGTGAAGGCAAAGCTTGCAGTGTCGAAGCTGTCGAAGAAATAGCCCCTGTCTGGCAGCCCGAAGCTGTCGTCCAGGGTCAGGTCGGCGTGCAGGCGGGCCACGCAGAAGCCATAGCCGGAATCAATGGCCACCAGCCATTGGTCGCTGCCCGCCACCTGGGTGATGGCCTTGATGTCGCCATCGATATCCAGCACCTGATGCTCCAGTGCCTGGCTGAGGGCGCGGGGCAGGGGTAGGGGCGATTCGCGGTGGGTCGTTGTGCGTGAGTGCATGCTGCACCTCCCTGTGTGGTTGAAATAAGTGGCTATTTCACCGCAGTGGGGGTGGTGCGCGGACCTGTCAGTTCTATCAGTATCGCAGCGCCGATATCGCGCGCATTGTGGGGATTTACGACCCCATTGGAGTCAACCCCATGGGTAACGCCACCGGGCCTGGTTATTTGCGACGAACGGCTGCCGGACGCCAGCCGGCCTGGTGTGCCGCTATAGGCACGCGAGCCGCTGACCAGCGCCCCTCCACTCCAGTGCCGCGCCGTTGCCGAAGCTGCCGTCGAAACGCCCATTGGGCAGCAGCCCTGCGGCGAAGGCACGCGGCCGAGACTGCTGCGTGGCGGTGCCGGTGATCAAGCCATGGCCACCGGCGCACTGCTGGATCGCGTCGGCCTGCAGCGCCTGGCACGCCACTGGCAGCACGCCGGCGTACCCAGGTTGGGGCAACCCCTCGTCGTCCAGCGCTGTGACAGTCAGCAACTGGCTGTCGCTGCCGCTGGCGCAAAACCCCAGCAGCCAACGGTCACCTTGCGCCTGTGCCGGGCCCAGGCAGGTAAAGCCGCTGTCCTGCCTGGTGCCCCGTAGCCGGGCGAAGCCCCCGTCGCCGTACGACGGGTCAAGCCTGCCGTTGCGTTCAAGGCGGGCCAGGAAACCCTGGCGAATGCCATCGCGGATGTTCCACCTCACGCCACAGGCCAGCACGCGGCCGTCCCGGAGCAGGGCGAAATCGTGCAACAAAGTGTGCTGCCCAGGTACCTGGAACTCACGGTAGCCCCAGCCAATGTCCAGTCGGCCGCGGGCATCCAGGCGCAGCAACAGGGCCTGCCATTGAGCGCGTGGGTGAGACAGGCCGATATAGCTGAATTCGCCATCGTGGCGGCTGATGAGCCGCGGGGGCGAGGCCCGCGCCGTGGGCGTCGAGGGTGCAGCGCCGATGTCCAGGAGCACGCTGCCGTGGTAACCGAAATGGCCACAGGGTGCGCCAGAGGTGCCCAGCAACGTCGCTCGCAGCAACATCCTGCCGTTGCCACGCCCCAGCGTGGTCAGCAGGGACGTGCCGTTGGGCAGCTGCTGCCGGTACTCCAGCGGGTAGGGTTCACGCTGCATGGCCATGGGGCACTTCCCTGTGAGATGGTCCAAGGGCAGCGTGCCGGTCTTGCCACTGTCTTGCTACTGTCAGAAATACGGGTTTTCAATCATTCAGCCCAGCGTGGCTTGATAGAAAATCGACAAGGCACAAAAAAGCCCCCGACGCTCGCGCGCCGGGGGCTTCTGGTGTAGCGCCGGGCATTAAACCAGCGGATCACCGACGTGCAGGATCTTCATACCGTTGGTGCCACCGATGGTGTGGTAGCTGTCGCCCTTGGTCAGGATGACCCAGTCGCCTTGCTGAACCACGCCCAGCTTCAGCAGCTCGTCGACGGCGGCCTGGCTGACCTTGTCGGCCGGCAGTGCAGCCGGGTCGAAGGCGACCGGCACCACGCCACGGAACATGGCGGCACGGGCCTGGGTTTCGCGGTGCGGGGAGAACGCGTAGATCGGCACCGAGGAACGCAGGCGCGACATGATCAGCGGGGTGTAGCCGCTTTCAGTCAGGGCGATGATCGCCTTCACGCCCGGGAAGTGGTTGGCGGTGTACATCGCCGCCAGGGCGATGCTCTCGTCGCAACGCTCGAACTGGGTGTGCAGGCGGTGGCTGGACTTCATGCTCATCGGGTGCTTTTCAGCGCCCTTGCAGATGCGGTCCATGGCCTGCACGGCCTCGATCGGGTAGGCGCCGGCAGCGCTTTCCGCCGACAGCATCACCGCGTCGGTGTAGTCCAGCACGGCGTTGGCCACGTCGGATACTTCGGCACGGGTAGGCATCGGGTTCTGGATCATCGACTCCATCATCTGGGTCGCCACGATCACCGCCTTGTTGTTGCGGCGGGCGTGCTGGATGATCTTCTTCTGGATGGCGATCAGCTCGGCGTCGCCGATTTCCACGCCCAGGTCGCCACGGGCAACCATGACTGCGTCGCTGGCGCGGATCAGGCCGTCCAGGGTCTCGTCGTCGGCCACGGCTTCGGCGCGTTCGATCTTGGCCACCAGCCAGGCGGTGCCGCCGGCTTCGTCGCGCAGGCGACGGGCGTATTCCATGTCGGAGGCGTCACGCGGGAAGGAAACGGCCAGGTAGTCCAGGTCCATTTCGGCAGCCAGCTTGATGTCGGCCTTGTCTTTCTCGGTCAGGGCTGGGGCGGTCAGGCCACCACCGCGACGGTTGATGCCCTTGTGGTCCGACAGCGGGCCACCGATCAGCACCGAGCAGTGCAGCGAGTCGGCGGTGGCGGTTTCCACGCGCATCACCACGCGACCGTCGTCGAGCAGCAGCTCGTCGCCCACGCCGCAGTCCTTGACCAGGTCCGGGTAATCGATACCGACGATTTCCTGGTTGCCTTCGGTCAGCGGGTGGCTGGTGGAGAAGGTGAACGCGTCACCGACTTTCAGCTCGATACGCTTGTTGGCGAATTTGGCGATACGGATCTTTGGACCTTGCAGGTCGCCCAACAGCGCGACATGGCGGCCCAGCTTGGCAGCGATGTCACGGATCAGGCGGGCGCGAGCCTTGTGCTCGTCCGGCGTGCCGTGGGAAAAGTTCAGACGGGCCACGTCCAGGCCGGCCTTGATCAATTGCTCGATCACTTCCGGCGAGTTGCTGGCAGGGCCAAGGGTAGCGACGATTTTGGTACGGCGAACGGTCATGCACTGACTCCTTTATTGAAGCGCAGCGAAAGGCTACTCCTCTCGGGCGCTGTAGTCATTGTTCCTCTGCACTACCTTGGTGGCATGGCAGTGGGCGATACTCAAGCAAGCCCCCCGGTCGAGCGGCACTGAAGAATTCCGCGGCCTGGTCGATAAACCGCTCAGGACAGGAGATACCCATGCGAATCCTCATCGTTTTAGCCCTGGCGGCCAGTGTCGTCGGTTGTACCCGTTGGTCGATGGACCATCACTTGGACGAAGCGTACCGCCAGTACGACTACGGCAACTGCAACAAGGTGATGCTGGAGTTGTCCCAGGTCGACCGTACCAGCCGCACGCGTCAATACGTGCAGCCAGAAGTGTCGCTGCTGCGTGGCCTGTGCCTGGAACGGCAGAACCTGTTCCTGGACGCTGGCCAGACCTACGAGTTCATCATCACCCAGTATCCTTACAGTGAATACGCTTATCGCGCCCGCGCGCGACTGGACACCTTGCAGCAGCTGGGGCATTACCGCAGTGCTGTCGCCGCCGCGCAACCCCAGGCTGCACGCTGACCCTGTGGGAGCTGGCTTGCCAGCGAGCTTTTGGTGGCCTCGACAGCTCGCTGGCAAGGCAGCTCCCATAGACTGTTCGTCGGGTGGGCTGGCGCTTGGTCGTTCTTCACTTTTAGCCGGGGTGGCCGGGTGAGATCATGGGCGGTGATCTTTAAACTGCGATGAGAACATGTTTACCGAACGCCGCATCGAGCGTCACCAGCTGCCGTGTTATCTGAAAGTCTTCAACCGTTTCACGGGTCAGCCCATAGGATTCCTGGGCAATGTCGACGAAGAGGGATTGATGCTGATCAGCAACCTGCCGTTGCTGGTTGGCCCGGATTTCGAACTGCAGATCAAACTGCCCGATCAGGTCATCAACCTGACCGCGGCCTGCCTGTGGTGCCACGAAGACGTGACGCCAGGGCACTACGACGCCGGCTTCCAGCTGCTGCACGCCAATGCCGAGTACGAGCAGTTGGTGGTGGCGTTGCGTGATTACTTCAGCTTCCCGATGAACGAGTCGGCCTGACGCGTTCATGTGGGAGCTGGCTTGCCAGCGAGTTGTCAGGGCCGGAAAGCTCGCTGGCAAGCCAGCTCCCACACGCCAACCGGCCTACAACGTCCCCGCCTTCTTCCAGCTCAAATAGCGCGTCACCAACTGCGCCCCCAGTTCCTGCGGCCGCGCATCCAGCACCGGTATGCCGTGGGCGCCCAGGCGCTCATGCAGCTGGGCGCGGGCGTTGAGGTAGTCGATGGTGCCGCAGTAGCCCAGCGCCTGCTGCCAGGTCTGCACCGGTGCCTGGCGCAGTTCGTCCAGCACTTCCTCGCGCAGGCTGGCCACCAGCACCCGGTGCTGGCGGCCGATGCGGCGCACCGCGCCCAGCAGTTGGTCATCGTCCTCGTCGCGCAGGTTGGTCACCAGCACCACCAGCGCCCGGCGCTTCTGCCGCGCCAGCAACCGTTCGGCCGCCGCTGCGTAGTCGGCCGGGGCCTGGCTGCTGTCCAGGTCGTAGACCGCGTTGAGCAGCACGTTGAGCTGCGCCGCGCCTTTCACCGGTGCCAGGTGCCGCTGTTGTTCGCTGGCAAAGGTCGACAGCCCCACGGCATCGCCCTGGCGCAGCGCCACGTAGCTGAGCAGCAGGCAGGCGTTCAGAGCATGGTCGAAGTGTGCCAGCTCGCCGTCCTGGCTGCGCATGCGCCGGCCGCAGTCGAGCAGGAAAATAATCTGCTGGTCGCGCTCATCCTGGTATTCGCGGGTGATGGGCATGCGCTGGCGGGCGGTGGCCTTCCAGTCGATCTGGCGCAGGGCGTCGCCCTCGCGAAACTCGCGCAGCTGGTTGAATTCCAGGCCCTGGCCACGGCGGGGGCGCTGGCGCACGCCCAACTGGCTGAGCAGGTTGTCCACCGCCAGCAGCCGCGCACCGTAGAGGCGGGCGAAGTCGGGGTACACCCGGGTGTTGTCGCTCACCGCGATGAACCGGCGCTGCAACCACAGCCCCAGCGGGCTGGGCAGCAGCACCTCGATGCGCTCCCAGTGGAAATGCCCGCGGCGCAGCGGCCGCAGGCGGTAGCCCAACTGGCTGTCCTGGCCCGGCTGCAGGTCGATGGCCTGGGGCAGGGCGTCGAAGCCCAGGCCGTCGGGCACGTGGTCGAACACCTGCAGGGTCAGCGGCCGGTCGAAACCATGGCTGATGTCCAGCCGCACCTCGCTCCAGCGCCCCAGCGGCAGGCTGCCCGGCACTTGCCGGTGCAGGCGCGGCGAGGGCTGGCGGTGCACCCGCCAGGCATCCAGCGCGCCCAACAGCAGCAACGCCAGCAGCATGCCCCAGGCCACGCTGTGCAGCCCCTCGGGCAGCACCAGGCCCCAGGCATCCAGGCTGCCCAGGATCAGGTTGGCCACCAGCAACGCGCCGAGCCAGGCCAGCAGAAGCCGCGACGGTTTGATCACAGGCGCGGCGCCGCCACCTGGTCGAGCACCTGGCGCAGCACCTGGTCCACCGACAGGCCGTCGATATCCAGCTCTGGCGACAGCCGCACCCGGTGGCGCAGCACCGCCAGGGCGCAGCCCTTGATGTCATCGGGAATGACGAAATCGCCACCGCGCAACAGCGCCCGCGCGCGGCCACCGCGCACCAGCGCGATCGACGCCCGCGGCCCGGCGCCGATGGACAGGCCAGGCCAGCTGCGGGTGGCGCGCGCCAGGCGCACGGCGTAGTCCAGCACCTGGTCGTCCAGCGGCAGCTCGCTGGCGATGCGTTGCAGGGCCACCACGTCCTTGGTCTGCAACAGGGTGCGCAGCGGCTGCACGTCGAGCATGTCGGCACGCACCGAACGGCTCACCTGGCGCACCATTTCCAGCTCCTGCTCGGCGTCCGGGTAGTCCAGGCGCAGCTTGAGCATGAAGCGGTCGAGCTCGGCCTCGGGCAGCGGGTAGGTGCCTTCCTGCTCCAGCGGGTTCTGCGTGGCCAGCACCATGAACGGCTGGGCGATGGGCAGCGCGCGGCCTTCCAGGGTCACCTGGCGTTCCTGCATGGCTTCCAGCAGCGCCGCCTGGGTCTTGGCCGGGGCGCGGTTGATCTCGTCGGCCAGCAGCAGGTGGGTGAACAACGGGCCCTTGCGCAGCTTGAACTGCTCGGTCTGCATGTCGTACACGGCGTGGCCGGTGATGTCGCTGGGCATCAGGTCGGGGGTGAACTGGATGCGCGTGAACTCGCCGCCAAAGCAGCGCGCCAGGGCCCGCACCAGCAGGGTCTTGCCCAGCCCCGGCACGCCTTCGAGCAGCACGTGGCCGCCGGCGATCAGCGCGGTCAGCACGTCTTCGATCACCGCCGGCTGGCCGATCACCGCCTTGCCCAGCTCGGTGCGCAGGGCCTGGGCCAGCAGGCTGGCGCGGTGGCGCTGTTGGGCCAGGTGTTCGGGGGACTGGCTGGCCGGTGCGGGCACGGGCTGGTCGCGTTCGTCGTGGACGTCGTGGGTCGGGTCGCTCATAGGGCATTCCTGAGGGTTTGCAGGTGGGCCACCTGGCGGCTGAATTCGGCCGCGCCGAGGCGCTGTTTCAAGGGCGGGCGCAGGGCCTGGCCGATGGCGGCGGTGGGCTGGCGGGTCAGGCGCGACAGCACCTGCCACTGCTCGGCCACGGCCAGGCGTTCAAAACCGGGATGGCGGCGCCGGGCGCGGCGCAGTATGTCCTGCTGCAGGGCGCGCAGCAGACGGTCCTGGCCGGCGTTGCGCAGCAGGAACGCGGCCGTGGCCCGCAGGTGTTCGCGCAGCTGCCGGCGGGCCAGCGCCGGCGGCGGCGTGAGGGGGCCATGGCGCAGGGCGAAGTGCCAGGCGCCCAGCACCAGCAGCAGCGCCAGGCTGGCCAGCGCCTGGGGGTAGTGGCGCCACAGCAGGGTGGCCAGGCTGTCACGGGCGCTGCGGAACACCAGGGTCACGTCGGTGCCCTGGTTCAGGTACCACAGCAGCCAGGCGTTGTCGTAGCGGCGGATGGCGGCGTTGGTCCACAGGTCGGCGTCGGTGACCACGGTGATCAGCCCCTCGCCGTAGCGCAATTGCATCAGGTGCGTGGCGTTGCTGCTGTTGGCCCAGGACTGGGCCTTGTTGGCCGGGTCTTCCAGGTGGAAGTCAGGGTCGAAGCTGAAGTAGGCCGGTGCCTGCTCGTTTTCCAGGTACAGCTTGGTCAGCTGTGGATAAGGGTCGGGCTTCACCTGGGGCAGGGCGGGCAGGTCCGCCGCCAGGAACTGCCGCAGTTGCAGGCGGTCGAGCAGCAGGTCGCCGCTCATGGCCTTGTCGTCGTCCCAGAGCGCCTCGGCCACGAACAGCAGGCGGCCACCGCCGCGCACCCAGGCCAGCACGTCTTCGGCCTGGCGCGCGCTCATGGTTGCGCGGTCGCCCAACAGCAACAGGCTCTGGCCTTGGCTGGGCAGGTGTTGCAGCACTTCCAGGCCGTTGGCCATGTCGGCTTTCAAGCCCCGCTGGCGCAGGAAGGTCTCGGCCGCCAGCCAGGGGTTGGCGCGGGCCTCGGGCGAGGGGCCATGGTCGACTGTTTCGTCATAGGGGTGCAGGTGGCGGGCCAGGTAGAAGCCGACAGCCGCCAGGGCGACCAGCACCAGCACGGCGACCAGCCAGGCGCGGCGGCGGTTCATGGCCGTGCCCCGCGCGCGCTGAACAACTGGCTCCAGTCGTCGCACAGCTGCATGGCCAGCGCCTCGCTGGGCAGGCGGTGGCCGTAGGCCAGGGCTTGCCAGTGGCGGGTCAGCACCTGGCTGAAGGCCTCCAGGGCCGGGTCGTGCAGCCCGGCGACCTTGGCCAGCACCTGGCCCTCGGTGTCCGCCTCGTACAGGGGCAGGCGATAATCATGCAGCAGGCGGTTGAGCAGTCCACGGTACAGCAGCCCCAGGGCTTCGCGCGGGTTGCTGGCCCACAGCTGGCGGGCGTGGCCGGCGATGTCGTCGGGCAGGTCGTGGCCGCCCACCGCCAGGCCCCATAGCTGCGTGGGCAGCTGCGCTGGGGCAGGCGCCGCAGGTGCGCGCCGGCTAACGAAGGTGCGCAGCCAACTGCGGTAGCGCCAGGCCACCAGGGCGATGCCGGCGATCACTGCGCTCCACAGCGCCGCTTCCATGAACTGCGCCAGCCGCTTCAGCCAGGGTTGCTCGAGCAGGCGCTTGAGGTCCACGGGCGCAGGCTTGGCTTCATCCGGCTGGCCCAGCCGCCAGCGGTGCAGGGTCTGCTTATTGCTGAACGGCGGTTGCTCAAGGAGGGTCTTGATGTCCTGGCGTGCGGCCTGGCTGGTGACGGCCTGGTGCACCAGGCGTGGCTGGTCGAACGGATTGGCTGCCGGCGCCGGTGCCGCTTCGCTGCGCGGGGCCAGGCCCAGCACGCCCATGGCCGCCACCAGCAACAGCGGCGCCACCCCGGCCAGGCGCTGGCGCAGGCCGCGCAACACCAGTTCGATGTCCCAGGCCTCCAGCTGCGTGCGGCGGTTCAGGTACAGGGTGAAACCGCAGGCCACGTAGATCGGCTCCCACAACACCAGCACCAGGGCGTAGAAGGCGTTGGTCAGGTGCTCCACCCACAGCCATTGGCCGTTGGCCGCCTCGATCAGGCGCCGCCAGCTCCACTCCACCTCTATCTGCTGCGGCACCATCAGGTAGAACAGGCTGATCAGGCCAATCCATAGCGCGCCTTCCAGGTGCATGCCCACCAGGGTCAACCAGCGCGCGGTGCGCCCGGCGTGGGGGTCGAGCACTGCCAGGCGGCGCTGGCGCTCGATGCCGTCCAGGCCCTCCAGTTGCTGCACCGGCAGGTGGAAGCTGCGGCTCAGGCTCAGGCGCCGCCACAACAGGCTGGGCCACAGCTGCACCTTGAGCAGCCGTGGCCATTGGCGCAAGGCCTCGCCCAGGGTGGGCGGGTCGCTGAACAGCGCCTGGGAAAGAATGTGCAGCGGCAGGCGCTCGAACAGCGGCTTCAGCCACCAGAACAGAAACATCGCCAGCGACGGCGAGTCCCAAAGCAGCAGGGTCAGCAGGGCGAACACCGGCAGTGTGACGATGGCCCAGCTGAGCATCAGCAGGCGCCGGTGCCGGCGCGCCAGCAGCACGCCCAGGTCCAGGGCCTCCCAGGTGTTGCGCGGGCGAATCGCGACGCTGGCGTCAGTCAGGCGCATGGTGACGTCCACCCAGGGTCAGGTAAATGCCCACCAGCAGCCACAGCAGGGTGCCCACCGTGTATTTGGTGACCGCGCTGAAGTCGGTGCGCGACGACCAGTACGCTTCGATGAACGCTGCGATCAGCAACATGGAGATCACCCCGTACACCAGCTGGATAGCCACGCCCGCAGCCTGGCGTAGCGCCTGGCTGCGGCTCAGCCGGCCCGGCGCCACCAGCGCCCAGCCCAGCTTCAGCCCGGCAGCGCCGGAGAGGGCGATCGCCGTGAGCTCGAAGGCGCCATGGCCGATGACGAAGGGCCAGAAGGTCTGCACGTAGCCGATCTCGGTGAGGTGGCCGGCCACGGCGCCGATCATCAGACCGTTGAACAGCAGGAAAAACAGGCTGCCCAGGCCCAGCAGCAGGCCACTGGCGAAGGTCTGGAAGGCAATGCCGATGTTGTTCATGATGTAGTAGCCGAACATCATCCAGTCCTGCCCGGCCAGGCGCTGCGCGGCGGGGCCCAGGCGGGTCTGGTCGGGGTCGTACATGGCCTCGGTCTGGGCCACCCGGGCCGGCTCCATCAGGTTGTAGACCAGGTCGGGGAAGGCGTACACCAGCAACCCGGTCAGCAGCACACTGCCAAAAAACACCAGGCAGGCCAGCAGCACGAAGCGCCATTGCTGGCGCACCAGCCGCGGAAAACCGGCCAGCACGAAGGCAAGGATGCTGGCCCCCAGCGCATGGCGGCGCCGATACAGCTGCTGGTGACCGCGCAGGGCCAGCTGCTGCAGGCTGTCCACCAGGTGGCTGCTGTAGCCGCGCGCCTGCGCCAAAGCCAGGTGCTGGCACAGCCGCCGGTAGTCCTGGGCGAAGGTCTCGCTGGCCTCGGGGCGCGACTTGCCATGCTCCAGCAGCGTCAGCAGGTGTTCGAAGGCCAGCCACTGGGCTTGGTGCAGCTGTTCGAATTGGCTCTGCTTCATGTTGGCCCCAGCAGGCCACGGGCGATGCCGTTGATGCGCGCCATGGCCATGGCCGGGCTGACGTCGAGGCTGGGCGCGGCGATGGCGGCCAGTTCTGCGAGGCGCTCGGCGGACAGCTCGTCCTGGCGCTCGGCCAGGCTCAGCAGCGCGCGCTGCTCGGTGAGGGTCAGGGCGAAAGGCGCGGCAATGGCCTCGGCGGCCGGCAGGCGCGGGCGCAGGTTCGGTTGGTCGCGGTACACCACCAGGGTACCCGCCGCCAGGTCGCCCAGGCGTTTGAACGCGGGGTGTTGCAGGCAGCTGATAGCGCCCAGGAAATAGCCGAACGGCAGCATGTCCACCACCCGCAGCAGGTTGCGCAGCAGCGAGGCCGACCAGCCGATGGGCGTGCCGTCGTCCTCCACCACCCGCAGGCCCATGGCCTGTTTGCCGGGCGAACGGCCCTGGTTGAACACCTCGAACAGCACCATGTACCACCAGTTCACCAGGAACAGCAGCATGGCGCCCAGCCCCACGCCCAGGCTGCCCAGCCACACCAGCACAGTAAACAGCACGCCCAGCAGCAGCCCACGCAACAGCAGGTCGATGGCGAACGCCAGGCTGCGCACCACCAACCCGGCCGGGCGCAGGCTCAGGTCAATGCCTTCGGGGGTTTCGATCTGGTAGCGGGTGTCCACTGGCGGGACCAGCATTGCATTCCGTCGCGTCGCTGTGGTGTGGGGCATGGATGCCTTGGGTGCGGGGCCGATGTTGACTGCGTGCCTTCCGATCCTAGCTACCCTGGGGGGCCGAAGCAACCTGACATTCATGCATGGCTGGTCCCGCTGGCCGCTAACGCCTAGACTTTGCCGACTTTGTGCACAGGAACACCCCGTGAACTCCAGCATTTTCTGGTACGACTACGAAACCACCGGCATCAACCCGCGCAGTGACCGCGCCCTGCAGGTCGCCGGTATTCGCACCGATGCCGACCTCAACGAGATCGACGAACCGATCAACCTCTATTGCCAGCCCAGCGACGATATCCTGCCGCACCCGGCTGCCTGCGTGATCACCGGTATCACCCCCCAGCGCCTGGCAGAACGTGGCCTGTGCGAGGCCGAGTTCATGACCCGGGTCAACGACCAGATGGCTCGCGCCGGCACCTGCAGCGCCGGCTATAACACCTTGCGCTTCGATGATGAAGTCACCCGCTACAGCCTCTACCGCAACTTCTTCGACCCCTACGCTCGGGAGTGGCAGGGTGGCAACACCCGCTGGGACCTGATCGATGTGGTGCGCACAGCCTATGCCCTGCGCCCCGAGGGCATCGTCTGGCCGCAGGTGGACGGGCGGGTCAGCATGAAGCTGGAGTTGCTGACCGCAGCCAACGGCATTGATCACGGCCAGGCCCACGATGCATTGTCCGACGTACGGGCCACTATTGCGCTTGCACGCCTGATTCGCGATCGACAACCTAAATTGTATAACTGGTTGTATCAGCTGCGCAGTAAAACCAAAGTGCTGGACCAGGTTCGCTTGTTACAGCCGTTGGTACATATTTCCGGACGTTTTTCCGCCGAGCGCAATTATTTGGGCGTGGTGCTGCCGTTGGCCTGGCACCCCCGTAATAAAAATGCGCTGATTGTCTGCGACCTGCATTTTGATCCACGGCCATTGTTGGACGAACCTGCGGAAGTTTTGCTTCAGCGCCTGTACACCCGCCGAGATGAAATGCCCGAAGGGCAATTGCCGGTGCCGCTGAAGCTGGTGCATGTCAATCGCTGCCCGGTGTTGGCGCCGTTGGCGGTAGTGCGCGAGGAAGATCGGCAACGCCTGCAATTGGATATGGCCCTTTATCTGCAACGCGCCGAGCAGTTGACTCTGGGGCAGGCACAATGGCGGGACAAACTCGCGAGCCTGTACGGCGAGGAAGCCTTCAGCACGGTGAGCGATCCGGAGCAACAGTTATACGATGGCTTTATCGGTGATCGTGACCGGCGCTTATGTGAGCGGGTGCGGACACTGGACCCGCATCAACTGGCGCTGGAAAACTGGATGTTCGATGATGAGCGGCTGCCCGAATTATTGTTCCGCTATCGAGCACGTAACTTCCCTGATACGTTGAACGAAGAAGAGCGCCAGGCGTGGGCAGACTTCTGCCGCCGGCGTTTGACCGATCAGTCATGGGGCGCGCCCAATACCCTCGAAGGCTTCGCCCAGGCCCTGGCGCAATGGCAGCCCCAGGCCACGCCGGCGCAGGCGCAGGTGCTGGCCCAGTGGCAAACCCACGTGGTTGGGTTGCAAGCACGGCTGGGCCTATAACACTTTGTTCCGGGCATAAAAAAACGCCAGCTATCAGCTGGCGTTTTTTTTATGCGAATCGAACGGCCCGGGCCGAATCAATTAGCCCAGCAGAGTTGCCCAGCCTTCGACGACGTCGCCGCCCCACTTGGCTTTCCACTCTTTCAGGGTCTTGTGGTTGCCACCTTTGGTTTCGATGACTTCACCGTTGTGCGGGTTTTTGTATTGCTTAACTTTACGAGCGCGCTTGGTGCCGGTGACTTTAACGGCGGCGCCACGTGGAGCCTTGTTCAGCTTGGCTTCAGGATCCAGCAGCGCGATGATGTCACGCAGGGATTTCTGATATTCGCCCATCAGGGTACGCAGTTTGCCTTCGAATTCCAGCTCGGTTTGCAGTTTGTCGTCTTGCGACAGGTTCTTCAAACGAGCTTGCAGTTCTTTGATGGCTTCTTCTGTGGCGCGGTATTCGTTGATCAGGGACATGAGCAGGACCTTGTGAATGCTGTGTGTCAGGGATACTTGGCTCAATAATAGTCATAGCTTTTGATCAAGTAAACATTAAAGCGCCGATGCCTTCACAAATGACGTTATTTTAATCGTGACCAATGGTAGCTATTTAAGTTTGAACGGTCAGTAATACGCCGATATCGCTGGCGATCGCGTCGGTGGCCAGGGGATAACCCTTATCGATGCAGGGATATGCAGGCGCCGGTAGCCTGCCGATGCAACGAATACTGCAGTTTCCTCGAGTGTCCGCTAGAATAGCCGCCTTTGCGAAGTCTTGGAGTTTTCCCTCATGCGCACTTTTCGGCTGGTTATCGCTTGCCCGGACCGCGTTGGCATTGTTGCCAAAGTCAGTAATTTCCTGGCTTCCCATAACGGCTGGATCAATGAAGCAAGCCACCACTCGGACGACCAGAGTGGCTGGTTCTTCATGCGTCACGAGATCCGTGCCGACACCCTGCCATTTGGCATAGAAGCTTTCCGCGAGGCGTTCGCGCCCATCGCCGAAGAGTTCTCCATGGTGTGGCGTATCACCGACACTGAACAGAAGAAGCGCGTGGTGCTGATGGCCAGCCGCGAGTCCCACTGCCTGGCTGACCTGCTGCACCGCTGGCACAGCGACGAGCTGGACTGCGAAATCGCCTGCGTGATCTCCAACCACGATGACCTGCGCAGCATGGTCGAGTGGCACGGCATTCCTTACTACCACGTGCCGGTGAACCCGCAGGACAAGCAGCCGGCGTTCGCCGAAGTGTCGCGCCTGGTCAACCATCACCAGGCCGACGTGGTGGTGCTGGCGCGCTACATGCAGATCCTGCCGCCGCAGCTGTGCCAGGAATACGCGCAGAAGGTCATCAACATTCACCACAGCTTCCTGCCGTCGTTCGTTGGCGCCAAGCCGTACCACCAGGCCTCCCTGCGCGGCGTGAAGCTGATCGGCGCCACTTGTCACTACGTGACCGAGGAACTGGACGCCGGGCCTATCATCGAACAGGACGTGGTGCGCGTCAGCCATAGCGACAGCATCGAGGACATGGTGCGGTTCGGCCGTGACGTCGAGAAGATGGTGCTGGCCCGTGGCCTGCGCTACCACCTGGAAGACCGCGTGCTGGTGCACGGCAACAAGACCGTGGTGTTCAACTGACCCTGGCTTGAGCAGCGAGGCAGCCCCATGAGCGACCCCCGCGACAAGGCGGCTGCCACGCCCCCGCCCACCCTGGGCGAGGGCTGCCTGGCCCGTTATGACCCCGACGCCCTGAGCGACGAGGACGGCACCGAGTTCCCCGGTGCCGAGGCCTTGTGGGAGCAAACCCACCCCGAACCCCCTTGAAAACCCCCGCATCCGCGCCGGACGCCACGTAGCAGCGGCCATAGGCCGCGTCTGCAAGCACCGCGCATGCCCAGGCACATCGGGGCGGTGCCAGACGCGGCCTGCGGCCGCTGCTACGTGGAATACATCAGGCCGCGTCTGCAGGCACCGCGCACGCCCAGGCACACCGCGGCGCTGCCGGACGCCGCCTGCGGCAGCTGCTACGGGGTTGGGCGGTGTTTGAGGCGGCGCAGCAGCGGGCCGCCGACCATGGTGGCGAACACCGGGCCGCCGGCAATCAGGTAAAAGTAATAGGTCACCACCCGCCAGATCAGGATCGCCGCCGCCGCGCTGGCCTTGCCCACCATAGGCGCCAGCAGCGCCGCCGAGGTCAGCTCGGCCGCGCCGGCCCCGCCGGGCAGCAGGCTGAATTGGCCGGCACTCAGCGACAGCATCTGGATCAGGAACGTCCACGCCCACTCTACGTCCGCCCCCAGCCCGCGCAACGCCAGGTACAGCACGCTGTAGCGCACGCCCCAGTGCAGGCAGGTCAACAGGAAGACCTTGGTCAGCACCGGCCGTGGCAGTTTGCAAGTGTCGGCGAAGGCCTCGAGGAAGCGCAGCAGCTTGCGCGCCCAGCGTCGGCGCTTGGCCACTCCCACGCCGAGGCGGCGCAGCACCTGGCCGTTGAGGCGAATGACCTGGCGGTGCCAGCGTACCAACGCCAGGCCCAGGGCCGCTGCGCCCAGCATCAGCAAGGCACTGAGGGTGAGCAGCCATTGCAGGCCATGGTTGAGGTGGTGAAACAGCGCGTAGAAAAATATCCCGGCCAGCGCGCACAGGAAGAAGGCCAGGTCGCTGAGCTGGTCCATGGCGAACACCGCGCTGGCCCGTGCCGGCCGCACGCCGAAGCGGCCCAGCAACGCCAGCAGCGTCAGCGGCCCGCCGCTGCCACCGGGGCTGGCGCAGATGGCGAACTCGGTGGCCATCACCGTGCCCAGGCAGCGCCGCAGGGTCAGTCGGTCCGCCAGGGCGCCCAGCAACAGGCGCAGGCGCAGGGCGTTGATGCACCAGCACAGGCCGATCATGGCGAACATGGCGGGCCACAACAGCGGCGGGAAGCGTTGCAGCCGTCCCAGCATCTCGGCACCGCCCAGCCACAGCGGGATCAGCACCGCGACCGCGATGGCTGCCGCCAGCCACAGCCAGCGTTTCATGCGGCGCGGCGGGCGACGGCCTGGCGTTGCACCCAGGCCAGCTTGGTCAACGGCTGGCGCCCCTGTTGCAGCAGGCGTTGCAGGGTGTCCAGCCAGTACTGTCGCGAATAATCATGACGCATGTCCACCGGGTGCAGGCCCAGGCGTATGCACGAAGCCTGCTGCCACTGCTGCTCGCGCCAGTCGCTGAGCACCTTGGACAGGCCGCGGCGCCAGGCGCTGCCGGCGCTCCACACCAGGCCCGGAGCCTGGATCTCGGTGAAATCGGGCAGCCGATACAGGTGTTGCGGACCACTGGTATAGCTCAGGGGCAGCCGTTGCAGCGCGCGGCGGGTGCCTTCGCTCATCAGCCACGCCGGGGCGACGAAGCCTGCGACCGGCCAGTCGTTGCGGGCGAACACTTCCAGGCCGGCTTCCAGGCGCATCAGCGCGTCGGCCTCCGACAGTTGGTAGAACTCGCCTTCCCAGGTGTACACCCGGCGCATGAAATACTCGCGCGGTGTGTGCGGCATGGGGCCGTCGTCGGCGTGGTAGAAGCCGTGCAACGCCAGTTCGTCGCCGCGGGCCAGGCGCAGGTCCATCATGCGCCGGAAGGCGGGGAAGTTGTGCAAGTGGTTGTGGTGATGGAAGTCCGGCACCACCAGCAGGGTCATGGGTATGTCGCCCAGGGCATCGACCGCGTCAACGAAGGGCTTGTAGTCTTCCCAGCTTTGCGGGGACACGTCGTGCAGCACCAGTAACACATCAGCCATGGCGAACCACCTTGCGGGCGCTGGTGCCAAGCACCGCGCGGTAATGTTCCAGGAGCCCGGCCACCACGGTGTCCCAGGCGTAATGCTGCTCGGCGTGCAGGCGCGCGCGACGGCCCAGGTCGCCACCCTGGGCGAACAAGTCGCGCACCGCATCGGCCATGGCGTGGGGGTCGTTGGCGCGGCACAACAGGCCGCAGTCCGGTTGCACGATTTCGGTGAACGCGCCGGCCGCGACCGCCACCACCGGGATGCCACTGGCCATGGCTTCGAGAATCACCAGGCCGAAGGTCTCCTGGTCGCCGGCATGCAGCAGCGCGTCGGCGCTGGCCAGCAGCCTTGCCAGCTCGTGGGCAGGGCGGAAGTTGTCCATCACCGTGACGTTGCGCGGCACGCTGGCCGGCATGTGCGAGCCCACCAGCAGCAGGTGGTACTTGGGACCCAGGCGCTTCATGCACTGCAGCAGCACCGGCAGGTTCTTTTCCTTGGAGCCGCGGCCGGCGAATATCAGCAGGCGCACGTCGTCGCCCAGGCCCAGTTCGGCGCGCAGGCCGGGGTCGCGGCACTGGGGGTTAAAGGTGGCGAGGTCGACGCCCAGGCGCTGCACATGCACATTGCCCACGCCCAGGCCCCGCAGCTTGTCGGCCATCACCTGGCTGGGCGCCAGCACCCGGTCGAAGTTGCCGTACAGCTTGCTGACGTAGGCCTCGACGTTGGGGGTGAACCAGTTGCCCATGCGGTTGCTCACCAGCAGCGGCAGATCGGAGTGGTAGAAGCCGATGACGGGCACGTCCAGCTGGCGTCGCGCGTCGAGGGCGGCCCAGGCGGTGAGGTAGGGATCACCCACCTCGATCAGGTCCGGTTGCAGGTCCTTGAGCACGTTGCGCCAGGGCGCCAGGCGCAGGGGGAAGCGGTAGCCATTGCCAAAGGGCAGGGCGGGGGCGGGCACCTGGTAGATGCCGTTGTCTTCATTCAAGGCCGGGCCGGGTATCAGCAGGCTGTGGCGAACCCCGGGCGTGACCATCAGGCGACGGTGTTTGGCATCAAGATAGGTTCTCACGCCACCGCTGGCGGGGGCGTAGAACATGGTGATGTCAGCGATATGCACGATCGGTATCCCTGCGCAGTGTCATTCCCTTAGGTTGACCGCTGGCAGGGACAGTTGTTTCATCCGCATGTGGGAGCTGGCTTGCCAGCGAGCTTTTGTGCCCGAACAGCTCGCTGGCAAGCCAGCTCCCACAGGTTTCAGGCTCAGATGCGGAAGCTGCCCACCAGTTGCTTGAGGCGGGTGGCCTGTTGTTCCAGGTCCGAGCAGGCGCGCAGGGTGGAGTGCAGGTTCTCGATGCCTTCCTGGTTGAGGGTGTTGATCTCGTTGATGTCCATGTTGATGGAGTCGACCACGGCGGTCTGTTCCTCGGTGGCGGTGGCCACCGACTGGTTCATGCCGTCGATCTCGCCGATGCGCACGGTCACGCTGCCCAGGCGCTCGCCGGCCTGGTTGGCGATGGACACGCTGTCCTGGCTGTGGCGCTGGCTTTCGCCCATGGTGCTCACCGAGGCGCGAGCGCCCACTTGCAGCTCCTCAATCATGGCCTGCACCTGCTGCGCCGATTCCTGCGTGCGGTGGGCCAGGTTGCGCACTTCATCGGCCACCACCGCGAAGCCGCGGCCGGCTTCACCGGCACGCGCGGCCTCAATGGCGGCGTTGAGCGCCAGCAGGTTGGTCTGCTGGGAGATGCTGGTGATCACCTCCAGGATCTGGCCGATGTTCACGGTCTTGCTGTTCAGCGTCTCGATGTGGCCGCTGGAGGTGCTGATCAGGTCCGACAGGCGGTTCATGGCCTGGATGCTGTTTTCCACCACTTGCTGGCCTTCCTCGGCCAGGCGCCGGGCGCTGGTGGCCTGTTGCGAGGCTTGCGCGGCGTTGTGGGCAATCTCCTGGGCGGCGGCGCCCAGCTGGTTGATCGCCGCGGCCACGCTGTTGGTGCGGTTGGATTGCTCGTCGGAGTTGAGCATCGACGAGTTCGAGGCCGCGACCACGCGCAGCGCCACTTCGTTGACCTGCTCAGTGGCCGACGACACCTCGCGGATCGAGCCGTGGATACGCTCGACGAAGCGGTTGAAGGCGCGGCCCAGCATGCCGAACTCGTCGTTGCCGTTGATCTGCAGGCGGCGGGTCAGGTCGCCTTCGCCTTCGGCGATGTTTTCCATGGCACGGATCATGGTGTGCAGCGGGCCCATCAGCACGCGGATCAGCATGCCCAGCAGGGCGATGATGATGACCACGGCCACCACGGTGGCGATCATCGCCGAGGTGCGGAATTGCGACAGCATGGCAAAAGCCTTGTCCTTGTCCACGGACAGGCCGATGTACCAGTTCACCGAGGGCAGGCCCTTGACCGGGGCGAAGGTGACGATGCGCGTCTTGCCGCCAATCTCCACTTCATGCAGGGCGCTGTCGAGCTTCAGGTCGCTGCCCGGTGCCATGTCGTTGAGGGTCTTCATCACCAGGTCGCGGTTGGGGTGTACCAGGATCTTGCCGTCGGCACTCACCAGGAACGCATGGCCCATGCCGCCGAAGTCCAGCGAGCGGATGATCTTGTCCATGGTGTCCAGGCTCAGGTCGCCGCCCACCACGCCCAGGTTGGCGTTGCCCTGGTTGGCCGCCTGCACGATGGAGATCACCAGCTTGCCGGTGCTCATGTCGATGTAGGGTTCGGTCAGCAGTGGGCCACTGGTCGCCAGGCCGCTTTTGTACCAGGGCCGTACGCGCGGGTCATAGCCAGCGGGCATGGTGGCTTCTGGCTTGTTATAGAAGTTGCCCTGGGGATCGCCCAGGTAAATATTGAGGAAGTTGTTGTTGAGCGTCGGTTGTTCCAGCACGCGGTTGACGTTGGCCGGCTCCGGGTTCAGGCGGATGTTTTCCACCACGTTCTGCACCAGCAGGATACGGCCGCCCAGCCAGTTGCTGATGTTGGTCGAAGTGACGTCGCCCATTTCATGCAGGTAGCTTTCCAGGTCCTTGCGGATCGCATTGCGTTGCAGGTAATCGTTATACAAGGTGAACAACGCAAAGGCGGCCAGCACGATAAGCGAGGCCGCGATGAGAATCTTGTGGCTGAATCTCAGGTTTTTATTCATGGGGGATACGATCCGCTAAGGTCTTAATTCGGGGCAGGTGGATTAAGCAGTGCCTTCATCCCTAAAAGGCGGGGCGAACGTTTTTTAAAGTTTGGGTCTTCCACCCGCTATATCGACTGCGGCGCGAGAAAACTTAAGCGAGGTGACGAAATGCCTGACGTTGCGCAATTGCTCATCGGGGCCGACCAGGCCGGCCAGCCCCTGGGCCAGGACCTGCGCCTGGCCAACCGTCACGGCCTGATCGCCGGCGCCACCGGCACCGGCAAGACCGTCACCTTGCAGCGCCTGGCCGAAGGTTTCAGCGACGCCGGGGTGGCGGTGTTCGCTGCCGACATCAAGGGCGACCTGTGCGGCCTGGGCGCGGCGGGTGCGCCCAGCGGCAAGATCGCCGAGCGCATCGCCGGCATGCCGTGGCTGCAGCATCGGCCCCAGGCCTACCCGGTGACCCTGTGGGATGTGCACGGCCACAGCGGCCACCCGCTGCGTACCACCTTGAGCGAGATGGGGCCGTTGTTGCTGGGCAGCCTGCTGGAACTCACCGACAGCCAGCAGGCGGCGCTGTACGCGGCGTTCAAGGTGGCCGACCGCGATGGCCTGCTGTTGCTGGACCTCAAGGATTTGAAAGCGCTGCTGGGTTACCTGCGCGACAACCCCCAGGTGCTGGGCGACGACAGCGCGCTGATGACCACCGGCTCCAGCCAGGCCCTGTTGCGGCGCCTGGCCACCCTGGAACAGCAAGGTGCCGAAGCGCTGTTCGGCGAGCCGGCGCTGCAACTGCAGGACCTGCTGGCACCGGCCGCCGATGGCCGCGGGCGCATCCACCTGCTGGACGCCAGCCGCCTGGTGCACGAGGCGCCAAAGGTCTACGCGACCTTCCTGCTGTGGCTGCTGGCCGAGTTGTTCGAGCAGCTGCCCGAGCGCGGCGACGCCGACAAGCCGCTGCTGGCGCTGTTCTTCGACGAAGCGCACCTGTTGTTTGCCGGCACCCCCAAGGCGCTGCAGGAGCGCCTGGAACAGGTGGTGCGGTTGATCCGCTCCAAGGGCGTGGGCGTGTACTTCGTTACCCAGTCGCCGGCCGACCTGCCGGACAACGTCCTGGCGCAGCTGGGCCTGCGCGTGCAGCACGGCCTGCGGGCGTTCACCGCCAAGGAGCAGAAGGCGCTGAAGGCGGTGGCCGATGGTTTTCGTCCCAACCCGGCGTTCGACAGCCTGGCGGTGCTGACCGAACTGGGCATCGGCGAAGCGCTGGTGGGCACCCTGCAGGACAAAGGCACCCCGGCCATGGTCCAGCGCGTGCTGGTGGCGCCGCCGCAGTCGCGCATCGGGCCGTTGAGCGAAGCGGAGCGCGCGGCCATTATCGCCGCCTCGCCGCTGGCGGGGCGTTATGACCAGCCCATCGACCGGGAATCGGCCTATGAAATGCTGCTGGCACGCAAGGCGCCGGCGCCCCAGGAAGCGGCGCCCACAGAGCCGAGCCTGGCGGACAAGGCCGGGGAACTGCTGGGCGGGGTAGCGGGGCAGGCGTTGAAGTCGGCCATGCGCCAGGCGGCGAACCAGCTGGGGCGCGAGTTGGTGCGGGGGCTGATGGGGTCGTTGTTGGGCGGCAAGAAGCGCCGGTGAGCGTGATGTTCGCTGTAGCAGCGGCCGCAGGCCGCGTCCAAGGCGCCGCGCTTTCCCCGGCACGCCGCAGCGAAACCGGACGCAGCCTTCGGCAGCTGCTACGGGTTTGCTTCAGGCATGAAAAAGGCGCCCCGGGGCGCCTTTTTCAACAGCGGTGGTTTTACGCCACGACTTTCGACGACAGCCAGAACAGCCCGGCCGCCAGCGCCATCGACGCCGGCAGGGTCAGCACCCAGGCCAGCATGATGGTCTTGATGGTGCCGCCCTGCAGGCCGCTCTTGTTCGCCACCATGGTGCCGGCCACGCCCGAGGACAGCACGTGGGTGGTCGACACCGGCAGCGCAAAGACGTTGGCCAGGCCAATCGACAGCGCCGCGGTGATCTGCGCCGACATGCCCTGGGCGTAGGTCATGCCCTGCTTGCCGATCTTCTCGCCGATGGTCAGCACCACGCGCTTCCAGCCGATCATGGTGCCCAGGCCCAGGGCCAGTGCCACTGCAACCACGACCCAGAAGGGCGCGTATTCGGTGGTGGTGGTCAGGTCCTTGCGCAGTTTCTCCAGGTCCGACTTCTCACGCGAATCCAGGGCCGGCAGCTTGCCGACCTGGCGCGCGGTGTCATCCAGGCACAGCAGGTAGCGGCGTACTTCGATGCGCTTCTCGGCGGGCAGGGTGTGGTAGTCGGACACGCCGTTGAGGGTGGTCATCAGCGCATTGATGGTCGGCTCGGTCTGCTGCGGCTCGCAGCGGAACTGGTCCGGCAGGTCGCCGCTCTGGGCCTTGCCCAGGGCCAGGTACTCGCCCAGGGTCGCTTCGTTGCGCTTGTAGAACTGGCTCAAGTGCACGGTGGCGTCGCGGGTGCGTTCGATCTGGTAGGTGGTGCTGCTCAGGTCCAGCACGAACTGCGCCGGCACGATGCCGATCAGCACCAGCATGATCAGGCCGATGCCTTTCTGGCCGTCGTTGGAACCGTGCACGAAGCTCACGGCCATGGCCGAGACCACCAGTACCAGGCGGTTCCAGAACGGCGGGTGCTTCTTGGAGTCGGTCCGTTTGCGCTCGTCAGGGGTCTTGTGCATGTTCGACAGCGGGCGCCAGGCCTTCAGCGCGATCAGCACCAGGGCGGCCAGGAAGAAGCCGACGATGGGCGAGACCACCAGCGAGGCGCCGATGTCGATTGCCTTCTGCCAGTTCACGCCCTTGCCCAGCGGGATGTGGTTGATCATGGCGTTGGCCAGGCCCACGCCCAGGATAGAACCGATCAGCGTGTGCGAGCTGGACGACGGAATGCCGAAGTACCAGGTGCCCAGGTTCCAGGCGATGGCGGCGGCCAGCAGCGAGAACACCATGGCCAGGCCCTGGCCGGTGTTGACGTTGATCAGCAGCTCGACCGGCAGCAGGTGAACGATTGCGTAGGCAACGCCCACGCCGCCAAACAACACCCCCAGGAAGTTGAAGGCGCCGGAAAAGAACACGGCCAGGTGTGGCGGCATGGCTTTGGTATAAATGACTGTAGCGACCGCGTTGGCGGTGTCATGAAAGCCATTGATGAACTCGAAAGCCAGGACAAAGGCGAGAGCGAAGAAAAGGCTCACCAGTACCCAGGCGTCGACTCCGTGGAATAAATCAATCATGAAGGTTTTCTGACCCGGTCATAAGGGGGCGCGATTATGCCAGAAAACCCCGGAAATCGATGCCCCTGCTGCTCACTGGTAACAAATTTCGACAATTTGGTCAGGTCGACCGAGCGCTTCCCGCCTGTGGCTACAGGCAGGGCGGGGCCGCTAAACAGCGGGCTTTGGCGGGAAAAACGCAACCTCGAGCGCCTGTTCAGGCACCCTCAAACGGGCGTATGAAATTTCCCTGTCACCCGATAGTCATCACTCGGTCATGATGCGTGCCGCACCGGGCACGCCATCAGAGTGCGATCAGGCGTCAAGGTTCCTCGCCTTTCAAATCCTTTTCGATTTTCTGGATTTCCTGGGCGAACGCCTGGTCGAGCAGGGTGGCCCGCTTGCGCCACGGCTTGCGTTCCGGCTCGGGCTGGGCGGCGTAAGTGGTGACTTCGCCACCGTAAACTTCCTTGTAACGTTGTTCCTGGCGCTCAAGTTCCGCGCGCAGTTCATCTTTCGTCACATTGTTACCTAATGGTCCGTTGTATTCCGGTGTTTGCGCACTGCCACGAGGGGCAGGCGGCCACGTCACCAGAACGGGGGCTGTCGTAGCAACAGTCTGGTTATTGGTCGAGGCCGGCAGTGGTGTGCCGGACATGCATGGGCGGGGTGGGGTGGCCCAGGCAAGGTGTTTGCCGCCGTGAACTAAACTATCACGAGGCTTACGGAAAATATTATAGCAACCCGTGCAGATAACACTATCGGCACGGTAACGACGTATCTGCAAGTTTCGTGTGTTTTTTGTTACGGCGATAAACAACGGTTTGAACAACAACGCTGTTGCAAGATGCCTTCGGGCATACCAGGGCAGCCGCAAGGAAAGAAAAACGGCCTTGCCTGGGCAAGGCCGTGCCTGGGACTTCTTTGGTGGGTACCTGACCAGTCTCTCCAAGAAGCCACATGGTGGCAGTGAAAAGGTATAAGCAACCCGTCGAATCGTCAATTGCGATTATCGGCCAATCGTTCGATAATCGCCCTTCGGGAGCGCTTTTTTCTCAGGCAGCGGTGCCCGTCGTACTGATTGACCATGCAAAGGACCCGGAATGAACGATCAACTGCGCAATTCATTCACTTCACTGGCCCCGCCCATCGTGGCGTCGCCGGCCAAGCGTATCCAGGCCTTCGCCGGCGATCCGGACTTCATGACCTCGCTGGCGCGCGGGCTTGCCGTGGTGCAGGCGTTCCAGGAGCGCAAGCGCCACCTGACCATCGCCCAGATCAGCCACCGCACCGAGATCCCTCGTGCAGCCGTGCGCCGCTGCCTGCACACGCTGATCAAGCTGGGCTATGCCACCACCGACGGGCGCACCTATTCGCTGCTGCCCAAGGTGCTGACCCTGGGCCACGCCTACCTGTCGTCCACGCCGCTGGCGGTTACCGCCCAGCCGTACCTGGACAGCATGAGCGAGCAACTGCACGAGGCCTGCAACATGGCTACCCTGGAAGGCGACGACATCCTTTATATCGCCCGTTCCGCCACCACCCAGCGGTTGATCTCGGTGGACCTGGCGGTGGGCGGGCGGCTGCCGGCCTACTGCACGTCCATGGGCCGCATCCTGCTGGCGGCACTGGACGACGTGACCCTCAAGGACTACCTCGACCACGTCGAGCTGCAGCCCAAGACCAGCCGCACCCTGACATCGCGCGAAGCGCTGCTCGAATGCCTGCAGCTGGTGCGCCAGCAGGGCTGGTGCATCGTCGACCAGGAACTGGAGCAGGGCCTGCGCTCCATCGCCGTGCCGGTGTACGACGCCTCGGGCCAGGTGCTGGCCGCGCTGAACGTCAGCACCCACGCCGGCCGTGCCAGCCGCACCGACCTTGAACAGCGCATCCTGCCGATCATGCTCAACGCCAGCCGCGGCCTCAGCGCGCAATTGTTCTCCTGAGCCACCCAGCGGTTGCTGTTCGATAAACGCACAGATCCACGTTTGTCGAATTGCGCCGCGCAGCGCTGCTGATTAATGTCGCCCGCACAGGTCGAGCCCGACTCGACCCTTCCAATAATAAAGTGCAGAGGTTGACCCCATGACTCCGATCCCCTTCGTGCGCCTGCGATCCCGCGGAGCCTGACCCCCTTTCAGCTATTCTTTTGAATATGCGGCCCCGTGCCTGCATACGTGCGCTTGCGCGTCTCTTGCGGAAATAAAAATAATGAATCGTCCCCAAACCGCTGTAGGGAACTGCCTCGATGTGCAGTCCTTCATCAACGCCCAGCCGCTGTCTCGCTACCAATGGCGAGTGGTCATCCTGTGCTTCCTGATTGTCTTCCTCGATGGCCTGGACACCGCCGCCATGGGCTTCATCGCCCCCGCACTGTCCCAGGACTGGGGCATCGACCGCGCCAGCCTCGGCCCGGTGATGAGCGCCGCGCTGATCGGCATGGTGTTCGGCGCCCTGGGCTCCGGCCCGCTGGCCGACCGCTTCGGCCGCAAGGTGGTGCTGGTCGGCGCGGTGCTGCTGTTCGGCGCCTTCAGCCTGGCGTCGGCCTACAGCGGTAACGTCGATCAACTGCTGGTGTTGCGTTTCCTCACCGGCCTGGGCCTGGGCGCCGGCATGCCCAACGCCACCACGCTGCTGTCCGAGTACACGCCCGAGCGCTTCCGCTCGCTGCTGGTCACCAGCATGTTCTGCGGCTTCAACCTGGGCATGGCCGGCGGCGGCTTCATTTCCGCCAAGCTGATCCCGGCCTACGGCTGGCACAGCCTGCTGCTGGTGGGCGGCCTGTTGCCGATCGTGCTGGGCGTGGTGCTGCTGGTGTGGCTGCCTGAATCGGCGCGCTTCCTGGTGGTGCGCAACCGTGGCACCGACCGCATCCGCAAGACCCTGGCGCCCATCGCCCCGGCGGTAGTGGCCGAGGCGGGCAGCTTCAGCGTGCCGGAACAGAAGACCGTGAAGGGCCGCAACGTGCTGGCGGTGATCTTCTCGGGCACCTACAGCGCCGGCACCCTGCTGCTGTGGCTGACCTATTTCATGGGCTTGGTGATTGTCTACCTGCTGACCAGTTGGCTGCCGACGCTGATGCGTGACAGCGGCGCCAGCATGGAGCAGGCCGCCTTCATCGGCGCGCTGTTCCAGTTCGGCGGCGTGCTCAGCGCCGTGGGCGTGGGCTGGGCCATGGACCGTTTCAACCCGCACAAGGTCATCGGCACCTTCTACCTGCTGGCCGGCGTGTTTGCCTACGCCGTGGGCCAGAGCCTGGGCCACATCACCGTGCTAGCGACCCTGGTGCTGGTGGCGGGCATGTGCGTGAACGGCGCGCAATCGGCGATGCCATCGCTGGCCGCGCGTTTCTACCCCACCCAGGGCCGCGCCACCGGCGTATCGTGGATGCTGGGCATCGGCCGCTTCGGCGCCATCCTGGGTGCCTGGATGGGCGCGACCCTGCTGGGCCTGGGCTGGAACTTCGAACAGGTGCTGACCGCGCTGGTGATCCCGGCGGCGCTGGCCACCACGGCCGTGGTCATCAAAGGCATGGTCAGCCACGCTGACGCGACCTGAGTGTTGATTCTTGTGGGAGCTGGCTTGCCAGCGAGCTTTTCGAGGCCCCAAAGCTCGCTGGCAAGCCAGCTCCCACAAAGTGCATAGCAAGGCAAGGATTGGTTCGGTGATCGCACACAAGGTCGATTATCGGATTGTTTCAACAAATTCGGCAGCTTACTCTGCTACCCATTCCGGCGTGCCCCTCGCGCCTTTTTTTATTCTGAGCTGCCACCGCTCACGGCCCGTTACCAGGAGAAGATTGATGCGTGAAGTATTCATCTGCGACGCGATTCGCACCCCCATCGGCCGTTTTGGCGGTGGCCTGTCCACCGTGCGTGCCGATGACCTGGCGGCTGCGCCCATCAAGGCCCTGATAGAACGCAACCCGCAAGTGGACTGGAACGCGGTGGACGAAGTGTTCCTGGGCTGCGCCAACCAGGCCGGCGAAGATAACCGCAACGTGGCGCGCATGGCGCTGCTGCTGGCCGGCCTGCCCGAGTCCATCCCCGGCGTTACCCTGAACCGCCTGTGCGCCTCGGGCATGGACGCCATCGGCACTGCCTTCCGCGCCATCGCCAGCGGCGAAATGGAGCTGGCCATCGCCGGCGGCGTCGAGTCCATGTCCCGCGCCCCGTTCGTGATGGGCAAGGCTGATGCGGCCTTCTCGCGCAACATGAAGCTGGAAGACACCACCATCGGCTGGCGCTTCATCAACCCGCTGATGAAGGCCCAGTACGGCGTGGACGCCATGCCTCAGACCGCCGACAACGTCGCCGACGACTACAAGGTGTCGCGCGCCGACCAGGACGCCTTCGCCGTGCGCAGCCAACAGCGCACCGCCGCCGCCCAGGCCGCCGGCTACTTCGCCGAGGAAATCGTGCCCGTGCGCGTTGCCCACAAGAAGGGCGAGACCATCGTCGACACCGACGAGCACCCACGCGCCGACACCACCCTGGAAACCCTGGCCAAGCTCAAGCCGGTCAACGGCCCGGACAAAACTGTCACCGCCGGCAACGCCTCGGGCGTCAACGACGGCGCCGCCGCGCTGATCCTGGCCTCGGCCGAAGCCGTGAAGAAGCACGGCCTCAAGCCACGTGCCCGGGTGCTCGGCATGGCCAGCGCCGGCGTTGCCCCGCGCGTCATGGGCATCGGCCCGGTGCCGGCGGTACGCAAGCTGATCGAGCGCCTGGGCGTGGCGGTCAACGATTTCGACGTCATCGAACTCAACGAAGCCTTCGCCAGCCAAGGTTTGGCAGTGATGCGCGAACTGGGCCTGGCCGACGACGCCCCACAGGTCAACCCCAACGGCGGCGCCATTGCCCTGGGCCACCCGCTGGGCATGAGCGGCGCGCGCATCGTCATGACCGCCTTGCACCAGCTGGAGAAAACCGGCGGCAAGAAAGGCCTGGCGACCATGTGCGTCGGCGTTGGCCAAGGCCTGGCACTGGCCATCGAACGCGTCTGATACAGAGCAGTCCGGTTACCCGAAACGCCCATCGGCCTCCACGCAAGGCCGCTGGGCTTTCGGGTAATTGTTTTGTTGAGGGAGGTTGTTACGGTATATGTCTTACCAGTACCAACCTTAACGAGTGATAAGAACATGACAACAACTCACTACACCGGCGAAGAGCGGAGCAAACGCATCTTTGCAATCGTCGGCGCTTCCTCGGGCAACCTGGTCGAATGGTTCGACTTCTACGTGTATGCCTTCTGCGCGATTTACTTCGCACCGCATTTCTTCCCGTCCGCCGATGCCACCGTGCAGTTGCTCAACACCGCAGGCGTGTTCGCGGCCGGCTTCCTGATGCGCCCCATCGGCGGCTGGATCTTTGGCCGCGTGGCCGACCGCCACGGCCGCAAGAACTCCATGATGATCTCGGTGCTGATGATGTGCGCCGGTTCGCTGGTGATCGCCTGCCTGCCAGGCTATGAAAGCATCGGCCTGTGGGCCCCGGCCCTGCTGCTGTTGGCGCGCCTGTTCCAGGGCCTGTCGGTGGGCGGCGAATACGGCACCACCGCTACCTATATGAGTGAAGTGGCCCTGCGTGGCCAGCGTGGCTTCTTCGCCTCGTTCCAGTACGTGACCCTGATCGGCGGCCAATTGTTGGCCGTGCTGGTAGTGGTGATTTTGCAGCAAGTGCTCAGCGAGGACGAACTGCGTGCCTGGGGCTGGCGCATTCCGTTCGTGGTCGGCGCCATTGCCGCGGTGATCTCGCTGCTGCTGCGTCGCACCCTGAAGGAAACCACCAGCGCCGAGACCCGCAAGGACAAGGACGCCGGCAGCATCGTCGGGCTGTTCCGCAACCACACCCCGGCCTTCATCACCGTGCTGGGCTACACCGCCGGCGGCTCGCTGATCTTCTACACCTTCACCACCTACATGCAGAAGTACCTGGTGAACACCGCGGGCATGTCTGCCAAGACCTCCAGCTTCGTGATGACCGGTGCGCTGTTCTTCTATATGTGCATGCAGCCGCTGTTCGGCATGCTGGCCGACAAGATCGGCCGTCGCGCCTCGATGCTGTGGTTCGGTGCCTTGGGCACCTTGTTCACCCTGCCGATCCTGCTGGTGCTGAAGACCGTGACCAGCCCGTTCCTGGCGTTCGTGCTGATTACCCTGGCCCTGGCCATCGTCAGCTTCTACACCTCGATCAGCGGCCTGGTCAAAGCCGAGATGTTCCCGCCGCAGGTGCGCGCCCTGGGCGTGGGCCTGGCCTACGCCGTGGCCAACGCCATCTTTGGTGGTTCGGCGGAATTCGTCGCCCTGAGCTTCAAGACCGGCGGCAACGAAAACGCGTTCTATTGGTACGTGACGATCATGATGGCCATTGCCTTCCTGTTCAGCCTGCGCCTGCCCAAGCAGCCGTCGTACCTGCATCACGATCACTGATCCAGCCAGCGCGCGCCTGACACGGGCGCGCGCCTTTAAGGAAGGTTTATGAGCGAGAGACCGAGCAACCAACTGTTCGACGCCTACTTCAGCGCCGATGCCATGCGCGACATTTTCAGCGACCGTGGCCGCGTGCAAGGCATGCTGGATTTCGAAGCGGGCCTGGCCCGTGCCGAGGCCCGCGCCGGGGTGATTCCTGCTGAAGCGGTGGCGCCGATCGAGGCGGCCTGCCAGGCCTCTCGCTACGATTACCAGGCGCTGGGCCAGGCCATTTGCAGCGCCGGCAACTCGGCCATTCCGCTGGTGAAAATGCTCGGCAAGCAGATCGCCAGCCAGGCGCCGGAAGCCGAGCGCTACGTGCACCTGGGCGCCACCAGCCAGGACGTGATGGACACCGGCCTGGTGCTGCAATTGCGCGATGCGCTGCAGCTGCTGGAAGCCCGCCTGGCCACCCTGGGCGAATCCCTGGCGCGCCAGGCCGAGCGCTACAAGGCCACGCCACTGGCGGGCCGCACCTGGCTGCAACACGCCACGCCCGTGACCCTGGGCATGAAAATAGCCGGCTGGCTGGGTGCGGTCACCCGCAGCCGCCAACGCCTGCAAGAACTCAAGCCGCGCCTGCTGGTGCTGCAATTCGGCGGCGCTTCCGGCTCCCTGGCGGCACTGGGCGACAACGCCATGCCCGTGGCTGAAGCCCTGGCCCAAGAGCTGCAACTGACCCTGCCCGAGCAACCCTGGCACACCCAGCGCGACCGCCTGGTGGAGTTCGCCTCGGTGCTGGGCCTAGTCGCCGGCAGCCTGGGCAAGCTGGGCCGCGACGTCAGCCTGCTGATGCAGACCGAGGCCGCCGAAGTCTTCGAACCCTCGGCGCCGGGCAAGGGTGGCTCGTCGACCATGCCGCACAAGCGCAACCCGGTGGGCGCCGCCGTGCTGATCGGCGCCGCTACCCGCGTGCCGGGCCTGGTCTCCACCATGTTCGCCGCCATGCCCCAGGAGCACGAGCGCAGCCTGGGCCTGTGGCACGCCGAGTGGGACACCCTGCCGGAGATCTGCTGCCTGGTGGCCGGCGCCCTGGAGCAGGCGCAGCTGTTCGCCGACGGCCTGGAAGTGGACGCCGCGCGCATGCTCAAGAACCTCGACCTGACCCAGGGCCTGGTGCTGGCCGAAGCGGTCAGTATCGTCCTGGCCCAGCGCCTGGGCCGCGACGCCGCGCACCATCTGCTGGAGCAGTGCTGCAAGCGCGCCGTGGCCGAAAAGCGCCACCTGCGCGCCGTGCTCGGCGACGAGCCGAAGGTGACCGCCGAACTTTCCGCGGACGAGCTTGATCGTCTGCTCGACCCCGCGCACTACTTGGGCCAGGCACGAACCTGGGTCGAGCGTGCCGTGGCTGAACATTCCCGTTTTAGTGCCTGAGGAGAACCGTTGTGGGCAAGATTCAACTCGCTGATGGTGAACTGAACTACCAACTCGATGGCCCGGCTGACGCGCCGGTGCTGGTGATGTCCAACTCCCTGGGCACGTCCCTGGAAATGTGGGACACGCAGATCGCCGGCCTGACCCAGCAATTCCGCGTGTTGCGCTATGACACTCGCGGCCACGGCGGTTCCCTGGTTACCGAGGGCCCGTACAGCATCGAGCAACTGGGCGGCGACGTGATTGCCCTGCTGGACGCCCTGCACATCGAGCGCGCGCATTTCTGCGGCCTGTCCATGGGCGGCCTGATCGGCCAATGGCTGGGCATCAATGCCAGCGAGCGCCTGCACCGCCTGATCGTCTGCAACACCGCGGCCAAGATCGGCAACCCCGACGTGTGGAACCCGCGCATCGAAATGGTCCTGCGCGACGGCCAGGCGGCCATGGTCTCCCTGCGCGACGCTTCCATCGCGCGCTGGTTCACCCCTGACTACGCCGAAGCCAACCCGGCCGAAGCCAAGCGCATCACCGACATGCTGGCTGCCACCTCGCCCCAGGGCTACGCGGCCAACTGCGGCGCGGTGCGTGACGCCGACTTCCGCGAGCAACTGGGCGCCATCAAGGTGCCAACCCTGGTCATCGCCGGCACCGGCGACGCGGTCACCACCCCGGCCGACGGTCGCTTCCTGCAAGAACACATCAAGGGCGCCGAATACGCCGAGTTCTATGCGGCGCACCTGTCCAACGTGCAGGTTGGCGAACCCTTCACCCAGCGCGTGCTGGATTTCCTGCTGGCCAAACACTGATAGTCGAGGAGTCATCCGTGGACGAGAAAGAACGCTACAACGAAGGCATGAAAGTTCGCCGCGCGGTGCTGGGCGACGCCCACGTGGACCGCAGCCTGACCAACATCACTGAGTTCAACGGTGAGTTCCAGGAAATGATCACCCGCCACGCCTGGGGTGACATCTGGACTCGTCCGGGCCTGCCGCGCCACACTCGCAGCCTGATCACCATTGCCATGCTGATCGGCATGAACCGCAATGAAGAGTTGAAGCTGCACCTGCGTGCTGCGGCCAACAACGGCGTGACTCGCGCGGAGATCAAGGAAGTGCTGATGCAGAGCGCGATCTACTGCGGTATTCCGGCGGCTAATGCTACGTTCCACCTGGCGGAGTCGGTGTGGGATGAGTTGGGTGTTGAGTCGCGCGAATAAGCGCGGGGCTTGAAACAGCAGAAGGGCGATGAGCAATCATCGCCCTTTTTTATTTGCCACGGGCAGCCGCAGGACACGCTGTTTTTGATCTTGATCCCGTGAGGCCTTTGATCTTGATTGTGTGCCCCGTAAAGCGCCAGGGCCGACTGGAGGCGCCGAGCAAGCGGTCCGAGGCGGAGCCGAGGAAGACGGAACCGGAGACGCTTCTATTCCGGGCCGTCGTCCGCTTGATCGGCGCCGGAGGGAGGGGACCCGTAGCGAAGCGTAGGGACCAAGCAGGGGCAAGCCTTTTTTGGTTACTTTTTGAGGCGTTTGTCAAAAAGTGACCCGCCGTAAGGGCGGAAAGGTGATTCAGCTGCACTGTTGATAATGGATATGTTCACGATCCTGCTTTTGAGATTCTGAACATATCCATTTTCGCGGCGAGACCACCGACCGTTTCGGCCTTACGCCGACTCACTTTTTGGCAGTCGCCCCAAAAAGTAAGCAAAAAAGGCTTGCCCCTGCTTGGGCCCTCCGCTGCGCTACGGGTCCCCTCCTTCCGGCGCCGCTCAACGGGCAGACGGCACCCGCTATAGAAGCCTGCGGGTTACCGTCTCTTCGGCCTGCGGCCTCGGCCCTTCGGGCAGCCCGTTGATCGACGCCTCCAGTCGGCCCGGGCGCTTTACGGGGCATACGATCAAGATCAAGAGCCAGATCAAAAGCCAGATCAAAAGCCAGATCAAAAGCCAGATCAAAAGCCAGATCAAAAGCCAGATCAAAAGCCAAAGCAAAAGCCAAAGCAGGTCAACGGCAGGTCAACGGCAGGTCGGCGGCGGGGGAGATGTGGGGGAAGGGCAGAAACGCAACGTCGCCGCAGCCTGACGGCAGCGGCGACGCAGTTGCGGCGGGAGTTACAGGATGCTGATCGGGTACGACACGATCACGCGGTTCTCGTTGAACTGGCTGGTGCCATAGTCACGACGCATGGTCGAGTTGCGCCACCGCAGGTTCAGGTCTTTCAGGGTGCCTTCCTGGAAGGTGTAGGCAATTTCCGATTCGCGGCCCCACTCGCTGCCACCGTCGATGGTCGCGGTGTGGATGTTGTCACCGTGGATGTAGCGGTTCATCAGGGTCAGGCCCGGGACGCCGACGGCGGCGAAGTTGTAGTCATGGCGCAGCTGCCAGGACCGTTCCTGGGCGTTGTCATAGCTGGAGTTGTAGCTGTCGTTCGCCAGGGTGCCGCCGCTGGTGCCGTTGACGCGCATCCAGTTGCTGTCGCCGGTCAGTTTTTGCAGGCCGACGTAGAAGGTGCTGCCGCCATACTTGGCCGAGAGCATGGCCGAGTAGGTGTTGTTGTCCAGCTTGCCGTCCAGCGCGCTGCCGTCATCGGAGCCGTGGAAGTAGCCCAGGTTGGCCCCCAGGGTCCAGGCGCCCACCGGCTGCGAGTGGATCAGTTGCAGGTATTGCTGCTTGTAGATGTCTTCCAGTTGCGAGTACCAGGCGCCTACCAGGGTGCGCTTGTCGTTGAAGGTGTACTCGGCGCCGGCGAAGTTGAAGCGATCGGACTCGTGGCTGGTGTTGCCGGTCAGCTGCATGGGCAGCATGCTCGCGTCGTTGCGCGGGCTGTTGTCGCGGAACTGGCCACCGTACAGGGTCAGGTTGGTGATTTCCTTGGAGGTGATCTGCGCGCCGCGGAAGGTCTGTGGCAGCGAACGACCGTCGTCCGAGCGCAGGATCGGCAGCACCGGCATCCACTCGCCCACTTTCAGTTCGGTGTTGGAGATCTTGGCCTTCACTGCCACGCCCAGGCGCCCGAAGTTGTCGACCGCCTTGCCGCTGCTGTCCAGGGGCAGCAGCTGGGTGCCGCTGGTGCCGCCACCGCCGTCGAGTTTCTGCGAGTACAGGCCCAACACATCGACGCCGAAGCCGACCACGCCCTGGGTGAAGCCGGACTTGGCATCGAGGATGAAGTTTTGCGTCCACTCGGCCTGGGTGCCTTGTGGGGCCTTGTCGTCGGTGAAGTTGCGGCCGAAGTAGAAGTTGCGCAGGGTCAGGTTGACCTTGGCGTCTTCGACGAAGCCACCGGTGTCGTCTGCCATCACGGGCAGGGAAGAGCCGGCGATGGCCAGGGCGATCAAGCTGTGAGCGTAGGACGAGCGAGTGATGGCTTTCATTATTGTTCTGGTCTCTCTAATTATTGGCAACAGGGGGCCGTCGCGACGGTTGTTCAAGTCGTCGTGATTCATGCAGTTCTGGCGTTGCGGGTGGGTCAGCTGGAAAGCGGAGAGAGGGTGTGCATGGTGGCTTTACCTGTTGTTATTGTGTTTTTTGTGTTCGGGATCTGGCGATTCCTTCACCGGTCCTGTTGAGCGGATGGTGCTTGGTCGCAAGGGGTGAATCAATCTGTCGCACCTGAAACGGGGCGATAAACGAACACTAACTAACTTGTTAGTTCCGCACAACCCCCTTCATTTTTGTTAGCGCATGTGTTTTATAACATTGATTCTGACAAAATTGACAGAAATTCATCAGTTATCGTACATCTTTGGCGGGCCCTGGACGCGGCCTTTGGCCGCTGCTACGTGAGGGGCGGCGCCTTCCAGGCATGAAAAAGCCCGCCGGGGAGGGCGGGCTTCGGGTGTTGCGGGGCAGCTATCAGCTTTTCGGTGCTTCAGCCTGGTCCTGCTTGGCCTGGGCATCGCCGGTCTGCTGGTACCAGCCACCACCCAGCGCCTTGTACAGGTTGACCTCGCTGGTCAGCTGCGACAGGCGGTCGCTGATGGCCGACTGCTGGGCGCTGAACAGCGAGCGCTGGGCGTCCAGGAAGGTCAGGTTGCTGTCCACGCCGATGCGGTAGCGGCGCTCTGCCAGGCGGTAGTAGTCCTGGTTGGCTTGCACCAGGTCTTTCTGCGCCTGCAGCTGTTCCTTGAAGGTCTTGCGCGCCGCCAGGCCATCGGAGACTTCCTGGAAGGCGGTCTGGATGGATTTTTCGTAGTTGGCGACGTTGATGTCCTTCTGGATCTTCGCGTAGTCCAGGCTGGCCTTCAGGCTGCCGGCGTTGAAGATCGGCAGGTTGATCGAAGGCGCGAAGGTCCAGGCGCCCTGGCCACCCTTGAACAGGTTGCCCAGCTGCGAGCTGGCGCTACCCGCCGAGGCGGTCAGGGTGATGCTTGGGAAGAACGCCGCGCGGGCCGCGCCGATGTTGGCGTTGGCGGCCTTCAGGGCGTGCTCGGCTTCAAGGATGTCCGGGCGACGCTGCAGCAGGTCGGACGGCAGGCCGGCCGGCACTTCGGTCAACAGGTCGCCGTCGAGCGGTTGCGGCTTGGCCAGGTTGGCCGGCAGCGGGCCGCCTAGCAGCAGCACCAGGGCGTTTTCGTCCTGGGCCACTTGGCGTTGGTACTTGCTCAGGCTGACCTTGGCGGTTTCCACCGAGGTGCGCGCCTGGGCCAGGTCCAGCGCCGAGGACACGCCCACTTCGCTGCTGCGCGAGGTCAGCCGGTAGCTTTCCTCGTAGGCCTTGAGGGTGTCTTCGGTCAGCTTCAGCAGGTTTTGGTCGGCCTGCCAGCTGTAGTAGGCGTTGGCCACGCTGGCCACCAGGCTGATCTGCGTGGAGCGGCGGGCTTCCTCGCTGGACAGGTAGGTTTCCAGCGCCTGCTGGCTGAGGCTGCGCACGCGGCCCCAGAGGTCCAGCTCGTACGAGCTGATACCCAGGTTGGCGGTGTACTCGCCACCCACCGCGACCTTGCCGGTAGAGCTCAGGTCGGCCGGGGTGCGGGCACGGGTGCCGGTGGCGTTGGCGCTGACCGCCGGGAACAGGTCCGCACGCTGGATGCGGTACTGCGCCTGGTAGGCCTGCACGTTGAGGATCGCCACTTTCAGGTCACGGTTGTTGACCAGCGATTCCTGGATCAACTGCTGCAACGCCTGGTCGTGGAAGAACTGCTGCCAGCCCTGCTCGGCGGCGGCCATGCTGGCTGCCTGGGCAGGCGAATACGCCTGCCCTTGCGGGTACTGGGCCGGCACAGGCGCGGCCGGCTGCTTGTAATCCGGAATCAGCGAGCAGCCGCTGAGGATGGCCGCGGCGACCGCGATGGACACTAGGGACTTGCTCATTGCCCAGCCTCGTTACGTGGGGTTTGGGTCGATTCGATCGACTCGTGCGACGCGTGCTCATCCTTCTTGCGCTTGTCACCGAACAGCGCTGACACCGACACGAAGAACAGCGGTACCCAGAACAGCGCCAGGGTAGTGGCCGTGATCATGCCGCCGATCACGCCGGTACCGATGGCGTGCTGGCTGCCCGAGCCGGCGCCGTGGGAGATGGCCAGTGGCACAACACCCAGGATGAACGCCAGGGACGTCATGATGATCGGGCGCAGACGCATCCGGCAAGCCTCGATGGCCGCTTCGGTGTAGCTGCGGCCCTGCTCATGCAGTTCCTTGGCGAACTCGACGATCAGAATGGCGTTCTTCGCCGCCAGGCCCACCGTGGTCAACAGGCCCACCTGGAAGTACACGTCGTTGGACAGGCCGCGCAGGCTGGTGGCCAGCAGCGCACCGATGATACCCAGCGGCACCACCAGGATGACCGCGATCGGGATCGACCAGCTTTCATACAAGGCTGCCAGGCAGAGGAACACCATCAGCATGGAAATGGCGTACAGCGCCGGAGCCTGGGAACCCGACAGGCGTTCCTCGTAGCTCAGGCCGGTCCAGGACAGGCCCACGCCTTTGGGCAGCTTGGCGGCAATGCGTTCCACTTCGGCCATGGCCTCACCGGTACTGTAGCCAGGCGCTGGCGAACCGAGGATCTCGATACCTTCCACGCCGTTGTAGCGGGCCAGTTTCGGCGAGCCGTAGATCCACTTGCCGCTGGCGAAGGCCGAGAACGGCACCATGGTGCCGGCGCTGTTGCGCACGTACCACTTGTTCAGGTCTTCAGGGTTCATGCGCGAGTTCGCCTGGCCCTGCACGTACACCTTCTTCACCCGACCGCGGTCGATGAAGTCGTTGACGTAGCTGCCACCCAACGCCACCGACAGGGTGGTGTTGATGTCGGCGATGGTCACGCCCTGGGCGCTGGCGCGTTCGTCGTCGATTTCCAACTGGAACTGGGGCTCGTCGTTCAGGCCGTTCGGACGGGTCTGCGTGAGGATCTTGCTTTGCGCGGCCATGCCCAGGAACTGGTTGCGCGCTTCCATCAGCTTGTCGTGGCCGATGCCGGCACGGTCCTGCAGGTAAATGTCGAAGCCGGTGGCGTTACCCAGCTCCAGTACCGCAGGCGGTACGAAGGCGAACACCATCGCGTCGCGCAGGCTGAAGAAGTGCTGTTGGGCACGGGCCGACAGTGCGGCAGCGGTGTTGTCGGCGTTACGCTCGTCCCACGGCTTGAGCATGATGAAGGCCATGCCCGAGCTCTGGCCGCGGCCGGCGAAGTTGAAGCCGTTCACGGTGAACACCGAGCTTACCGCGCCTTTCTCGTCGTCCAGCAGGTACTTGCGCATGTCGTCGATGACGGTCTGCGTGCGCTGGGCGGTGGAGCCTGGCGGGGTCTGCACCTGGGCAAAGATCACGCCCTGGTCTTCTTCCGGCAGGAACGAGGTAGGGATGCGCGTGAACAGCCACGCCATGCCCACCACGATCAGCACGTAGGCCAGCAGGTACGGCACTTTGCGGCGCAGCACGTGGCCCACGCCAGCTTCGTACTTCTGCACGCCGCTGTCGAAGGTACGGTTGAACCAGTTGAAGAAACGACCGTGCTTGTGGTGATCCTCGCCCTTCTTGATGGGCGCGAGCATGGTGGCGCACAGCGCCGGGGTGAAGATCAGCGCGACCATTACCGACAGGGCCATGGCCGAGACGATGGTGATGGAGAACTGACGGTAGATCACGCCGGTGGAGCCGCCGAAGAACGCCATCGGCAGCAGTACCGCCGACAGCACCATGGCGATACCCACCAGGGCGCCCTGGATCTGGCCCATGGATTTCTTCGTGGCTTCTTTGGGTGACAGGCCTTCCTCGGCCATCACCCGCTCCACGTTTTCCACCACCACGATGGCGTCGTCCACCAATAGGCCGATCGCCAGCACCATGCCGAACATGGTCAGGGTGTTGATGGTGAAGCCTGCGGCGGCCAGGATACCGAAGGTACCCAGCAGTACCACGGGCACTGTCATCGTGGTGATGATGGTGGCGCGGAAGTTCTGCAGGAACAGGTACATCACCAGGAACACGAGGATGATCGCCTCGACCAGGGTTTCCACCACGTTATGAATCGAGGTGGTGACCACTGGGGTGGTGTCGTACGGGAACACGGCCTTCACGCCAGGCGGGAAGAAGGGTTCCAGGTCGGCGATGGTCTGGCGGATGGCCTTGGCAGTGTCCAGGGCGTTGGCGCCGGTGGCCAGCTTGATGGCCAGGCCGGAGGCCGGAGCACCGTTGAACTGCGCATCGATACTGTAGTTCTCACCGCCCAGGCCCACTTCGGCGACATCGCCTACGCGCACTTGGGAACCGTCGGTGTTGACCTTCAGGAAGATGTTGCGGAACTGCTCGGCCGTCTGCAGGCGGGTCTTGCCGATGATGGTGGCGTTCAGCTCCTGGCCGGCTACCGCAGGCAGGCCGCCCAGCTGGCCGGAGGACACCTGCACGTTCTGCGCCGAGATGGCGGTGGAGACGTCGCCCGGGGTCAGTTGGTACTTGTTCAGCTTGGCCGGGTCGAGCCAGATACGCATGGCGTACTGGGCACCGAACACCTGGAAGTCACCCACGCCCGAGGTACGCGAGATGGGGTCCTGCATGTTGGAGACGATGTAGTTACTCAGGTCGTCCTTGGTCATGCTGTTGTCGGTGGACACCAGGCCCACCACCATCAGGAAGTTCTTCACCGCCTTGGTCACGCGGATACCCTGTTGCTGCACTTCTTGCGGCAGCAGCGGGGTCGCCAGGTTCAGCTTGTTCTGCACCTGGACCTGGGCGATGTCAGGGTTGGTGCCCTGGTTGAAGGTGGCGGTAATGGTCATGCTGCCGTCGGAGTTACTTTCCGAGGCGACATAACGCAGGTTGTCGATACCGTTGAGCTGTTGCTCGATCACCTGCACCACGGTGTCCTGCACGGTCTGTGCAGAGGCGCCTGGGTAGGTTACCTGGATGGCGATGGCCGGTGGCGCGATCGCCGGGTACTGGTTGATCGGCAGGCTGAGGATCGATAGAGCACCGACCAGCATGATCACCAGGGCAATTACCCAGGCGAAAATCGGACGGTCGATAAAGAATTTCGACATGGTTTACTCCCCTTTGCCGCCTGCGGACGCATTGGTGGCGGGGGCAGGGTTCGCAGGTTTGACGTTGGTCGCTTCGGTCGCCTTGACCTCGATGCCTGGCTTGACGTACTGCAGGCCTTCGGTGATCACGCGGTCACCGGCCTTCAGGCCATCTTCCACCAGCCACTGGGTGCCGACGGTGCGGCTGGCTTTCAGCTCACGCAGCTCGACCTTGTTGTCGGCATTCACCACCAGTGCGGTCGGGGTGCCTTTCAGGTCGCGGGTCACGCCTTGTTGCGGCGCCAGGATGGCCTGGGCGGCAACGCCGGCTTCCAGCTGGGCGTGCACGAACATGCCCGGCAGCAGGGTGTGGTCTGGGTTGGCGAACACGGCGCGCAGGGTGACGGAACCGGTGGTTTCGTCGACCGACACTTCCGAGAACTCCAGCTTGCCTTCCTGGGCGTAGGTGCTGCCGTCTTCCAGGGTCAGCTTGACCTTGGCGGCGTTGTCACCGGCCTTCTGCAGGGCGCCGCTGGCCAGTTCGCGGCGCAACTTCAGAATCTCCGCCGAAGACTGGGTCACGTCAACGTAGATTGGGTCCAACTGCTGGATGGTCGCCATGGCGTCGGTCTGGCCGCTGGTGACCAGGGCGCCTTCGGTCACGCCCGAACGGCCGATGCGGCCGGTGATCGGTGCGTAGACCTTGGTGTACTTCATGTTGATCTGCGCAGTCATCAGCGCCGCTTCGTTCTGCAATTGCGTGGAACGGGCGTTGTCGTATTCCTGGCGGCTCACGGCCTGCTCGTTGATCAACTGCTTGTAGCGATCAGCCAGCGACTTGGATGCCTGCAGGGTGGCCTGGGCGCTAGCCAGGGTGGCCTCGTACACCGACGGGTCGATCTGGTACAGCTGCTGGCCGGCCTTGACGTCCGAGCCTTCGGTGAACAGGCGCTTGAGAATGATGCCATTGACCTGAGGACGGACTTCAGCCACACGGAAGGCAGTGGTGCGGCCCGGCAGTTCGGAGGTCAGTGTGTAGGCTTGTGGTTGCAGGGTTACGACGCCGACCTGAGGAGTTTGTGGGGCGGGGGCCGCCTCTTCCTTTTTACAGCCGCTGAGCAAAGTGGCCAGGGCGACGGCGGAAACCAGAGCGGTAACAGCTGGCTTGAATTGCATGAAGATCCTCGGGTCAGGAGCACTGTGAATGCTCAAGAATAGTGGAATGGCAAAAAAGAGGTGCTACTAGATTAGTAGCTTACTAACGAATATACTTACATTCATGGTTGTTTGTAAACACCCGAAGGTCCCTGAAAACGCCTTACGGGTACGATTCAGCAAGCGCGGTAGCAGGCACACAAACGCCGCACCGTCCCGACCCCGACTGCCGAACACAGCGGGGCCCCCGAAAGAGGTTTTTACTGCCATGGTCCGACGTACTAAAGAGGAAGCCCAGGAGACGCGGAACCAGATTCTGGAAGCTGCCCAGAACGCTTTCTACGAGCGTGGCGTGGCGCGCACCACCCTGGCCGACATCGCGGCGCTGGCGGGCGTGACCCGCGGTGCCATCTATTGGCATTTCAGCAACAAGGCTGACCTGGTGCAGGCGATGCTCGATTCCCTCCATGAACCGTTGGACGAACTGGCGCGGGCCAGTGAGAGTGAAGAGGAACTCGACCCGTTGGGCTGCATGCACAAGTTGCTGGTGCATTTGTTCCAGCAAGTGGCGCTGGACCCCAGCACGCGGCGCATCAACGAGATCATGTTCCATAAATGCGAGTTCACCGACGAGATGTGTGACATTCGGCGCCAGCGTCAAGCTGCCAGCCTGGACTGCAACGTGCGTATCGATTTGTCCCTGCGCAACGCGGTCAACCGCGGGCAGTTGCCCGAAGACCTGGATACCGCTCGCGCCGCGGTGGTCTTGCATGCCTATATTGACGGCATGCTGGGGCAGTGGTTGTTGGTGCCAGATAGTTTTGACCTGAATCAGCAGGCCGAAAAATGGGTTGACGCATGTTTCGATATGCTGCGCCTGAGCCCGGCGCTGCGCAAATGAAAGTGTGATTCCAGTTGTATCAACGTATAAGCTGATAGCAGAATTAATAATTATTGGCTGTGTGCCATTATCCACGTTCAACCTGGGTTTGGATAGTTAGCCGGCTAAGTATTTTCTGTTTTGGCGCCGAGCGTGTGAATGACTTCGCAGACCAACCTGCTGGACCGCAATGACCAGCCCCTCAAGGGCATCGGCCTGATCTGCCTCGCGACACTACTGTTTGCCAGCCACGACGCCTTGTCGAAATTCCTCTCCGGTATCTACCCCATTGTCATGGTGGTATGGGCGCGTTATCTGGTTCATACCTTATTGATGCTGGTGGTATTTGTGCCACGCACTGGCCTTTCCAGCGTTATTCGTACCAAGCGCCCGGGGCTGCAATTGGTCCGCGCCTTGTGCCTGATTGGTACCAGCCTGCTGTTTACCACTGGCCTGCGGTATATCCCGTTGGCCGAGGCCACTTCGGTCAACTTCCTCGCGCCCTTGCTGGTCACTGCCTTGTCCGTGGTGATATTGGGCGAGCGAGTTACCCGCAGCCAATGGGGCGCGGTGCTCACGGGGTTTATCGGCGTATTGATCGTGGTGCGGCCGGGGGGAGACCTGTTTACCCCGGCCATTCTCTACCCGCTCGGTTCAGCGCTGTGTTTCGGCTTCTATCAGCTGATTACGCGCAAGCTCAGTGATATCGACAGCCCCACCACCAGCAACTTTCTGGCTGGCATATTCAACACGCTGATCATGTCAGCTTTATTGCCGTTCTTCTGGGTGCGCCCCGATTGGCTGCACGCGCTGTTCATGATCGGCCTGGGCACCTGCGGCATGCTCGGCCACCTGTTGCTGACCCAGGCGTTTCGCCACGCACCGCCGGCCATGCTGGCGCCGTTCAGCTATGGGCAGATCCTGTTCGCCGGCATGTATGGCTTCCTGATCTTCGACCACACCCCCGACAGTTGGGCGCTGACCGGCATCGCGGTCATTTGCCTGAGTGGCCTGGCGGTGGCCTGGGCACAACGCAAACGCTGAATCGGCGGCTACGCTCTGTTGGAATTACAACAACAAGAGGTGTGGCCCATGAAGGATTTCAGGCGCTGGCTGCTGGTGCTGTTGGCGGTGCTGTCGCCGCTGGCGCTGGCCGCGGGCAACGACGATGCCAGGGAGGCGGCAGCCGCCAAGGCGCTGCTGGAAAAAGCCCTGGCCTATTACCACGACAACGGCGACAAGGCCTTCGCCGCGTTCAGCCGCCAGGGGCAGTTCATCGACGGCGACCGCTACGTGTTCGTGGTCGACACCCAAGGCGTGATGCTTGCCAGCGGTGGCCCGTCGGCGGCGCTGATCGGGCGCAACGTCAATGACGTCATCGGCCCCGACCTGCAGCAGGCGTTCAAGCAGGCGGTGAACATCCCTGAGGCCAACGGCATCCAGCAGACCGAATACAAATGGCAGAACTGGCAGGACGGCCGCGTGGAGCGCAAGCGCGTGTTCTACCAGCGCATCGGCAACCGCATCCTTGCCGTGGGCTACTACCTGCCGCGCGCCTCGCCGCAACAGGCCCAGGCCCTGCTGGACAAGGCCGTGGCCGCCATCAAGAGCGACCAGAAACAGACTGTGCAGGACATCAACAACCTCAAGGGCGGCTTCCTGCAGGATGACCTGTACGTGTTCGTCGTCGACCTCAACAGCCACCGCTACGTGGCCCACGGCACCAACCAGCGGCTGGTGGGCGTGGACTTCACCACCGTGCGCGACCCCGACGGCAAGCCGGTGGGCGAGCCGATCCTGGCGCTGATGGCCAAACAGGACAGCGGCGAGTACGACTACCGTTGGCGCAACCCGGTGACCAGCCACGTGGAAGACAAGCACGTGTATGTGCGCAAGGTGGGGCTGGTGATGGTTGCTGTCGGCTATTACAGCCGTTGATGTTGCTGCCGTACGCGATGTCGTTGTAGCCGCTGCCGGCAGGCTGCGCTGGCCCGTGAATACGCTGAAAATCTCCAGTGAGGCTCAGGGCCAGCGCAGCCTGGCGGCAGCGGCTACAGGGGTTTGATGAGGGGCGGCATTAGCGCCCGCGCAAGATGGCGTTGGGCATCGCCAGCGCCGCCCCAAGGCCCAACACCGAGATGGCCGCGCTGCCCAGCAACAGCACCCGGAAGGTCTCCAGCAGCTTGCCGCGCAAGGCCTCCTGGGCCGCACCGCTGCTGGCGTGCAGGCTGGCCAGCAAGGCATCGCCCGAGGCGCCATCGGGGCCCAGGTCCAGCCCATGCAGCAAGGCCAGCAGCAGCGCCGACATGCACGCCACGCCCATGGCCCCGCCCAGGGAGCGGAACAGGTTGGTGGTGCTGGTGCCCACGCCAATGTCCTTCTGCTGCACCGCGTTCTGCGCGCCTACCAGCGAGGTGGGGAATTGCAGGCCGGCGCCGAAGCCGGTCAGCAGCATGAACGCGCCACTGAGCAGCAGCCAGTCCGGTGGGGTGAAGGCCAGGCCCAGGATACCCAGGGGGATCAGCACCGCGCCGGTGAGGATCACCGGTTTGTAGTAGCCGGTGCGCGCCGTGGTGCGCCCGCCCAGGAAGGCGCCGATGGGCAGGCCGATGGCCAATGGCAGCACGTCCAGTGCCGCGCTGTCGGCGCCGGCACCGGTCACGGTCTGGAAGCGCAGCGGTATCAGCACCGACAGCGAAATGGCCTGGAACGCGGTGAAGAATACCGTGCACCAGCACAGCACCGCCGGGCGAATGGCAAACAGGTGCATGGGCAACAGCGGTTCCGGCGCGCGCCGTTCATGGCGCACGAACAGGCTCAGGGCCACCACTGCCAGCAGCAGCGTGCCCCATACGGGCGCCTCGCCCAGGCCGCGGCCCTGGCCCAGTTCGGTGATGCCCAGCAGCAGCGAGGTGAGGCCGACGATCATCAGCATCGTGCCCAGGTAATCGATCACCGGCTGCCGACGGTTCACCGCCAGGCCGCGCAGCACCTGGCGGGCGTACAACCACGCACCCAGGCCCAGGGGCAGGTTCAGCAGGAAAATCCAGCGCCACGACAGGTACTCGGTCATGTACCCGCCCAGCACCGGGCCGGCGACGCTGGCCGCCGCGTACATGCTGCTGAAGTAGCCCTGGTAGCGCCCGCGTTCGCGGGGCGGCACGAAGTCGCCGATGATCGCCTGGCTCACCGAGACCATGCCGCCGGCGCCGATGCCCTGGATGATCCGCGCCAGCACCAGCTGCTCCATGCTCTGGGCCATGGCGCAGAACAGCGAGGCACCGGTGAACAGGCCCAGGCCGATGAGGATCATGCGGCGGCGCCCGTACAGGTCGCCGAACTTGCCATAGATAGGCACGGCCACGGTCATGGCCACCATGTAGCCGGAGATGACCCAGGCCAGCAGGTTGACGTCATGGAACTGGGCGGAGATGGCCGGCATCGACACGGCGACGATGGTCTGGTCGAGGGCGCCGAGGAAAATCGCCAGCATCAACGAGATGAGGATGCTGCGCAGGGCAGGTTGGGGGTGGTTGAGGTTGGTCACGGGGCAGGCCTGCAAGGCAGAGAAACCCCGGCAGCACCGGGGGGAAAGTCCCCCCAGTCTACTAGATAGCTAGCTATGTGTTCTATTCGATTGTTTCATAGGCCAAACCAACGTAGTTCTCGGCGATGGTCTTGCGCCCGGCCTCGGAGCCTACGTAGTAGTCCAGTTCGGTCTGCTGGATGCGCTGGCTGAAGTCGTCGGTGTCGGGGAATTTGTGCAGCACCGAGGTCATCCACCAGCTGAAGCGCTCGGCCTTCCATACCCGGCGCAGGCAGACTTCCGAGTACTTGGCCAGCAGGTCGGTGCGGCCTTCGCCGTAGACCTTGCACAGGATGTCGAACAGCGTGCTGACGTCGCTGGCCGCCAGGTTCAGGCCCTTGGCGCCGGTGGGCGGGACGATGTGCGCGGCGTCGCCGACCAGGAACATGCGCCCGTACTGCATGGGCTCCACCACGAAGCTGCGCAGCGGCGCGATGCTCTTCTCGATGGACGGGCCAGTCACCAGACGCTCGGCGAGGTCCGCAGGCAGGCGGGCCTTGAGTTCGTTCCAGAAGCGCTCGTCGGACCAGTCCTCGACCTTCTCCTCGGCGCTCACCTGCACATAGTAACGGGTGCGGGTTTCCGAGCGCATGCTGCACAGGGCGAAGCCGCGTTCGTGGTTGGCGTACACCAGCTCTTCGTTGACTGGCGGCGTGTCGGCGAGGATGCCCAGCCAGCCGAACGGGTAGACGCGTTCGAAGGTCTTGATCGAGTCGGCCGGGATGGCTTGCCGCGCCACGCCGTGGAAGCCGTCGCAGCCGGCGATGTAGTCGCAGTCCAGGCGGTGCACCTGGCCGTCTTTCTCGTAAGTGAGGTACGGCGCCTCGCCCTTCATGTCGTGGGGGCGTACGTTGCTGGCTTCGTAGACGGTCTGCGCGCCGCAGGCCTGGCGGGCAGCCATCAGGTCTCGGGTGACTTCGGTCTGGCCGTAGATCATCACGGTCTTGCCGCCGGTCAGGGTCTTGAGGTCGATATGCGCGCGGCGGCCATTGAACGCCAGTTCGAACCCGGTGTGCACCAGGCCTTCGGCGTCCATGCGGGCGCTGACACCGGCCTTGCGCAGCAGGTCGACCATGCCTTGTTCCAGCACGCCGGCGCGGATGCGGCTGAGCACGTAGTCGGGGGATTGGCGTTCGACAATCACGTTGTCGATGCCGGCCTTGTGCAGCAATTGGCCGAGCAGGAGGCCGGAGGGACCGGCGCCGATAATGGCGACTTGAGTCTTCATTGTTATCATCCCAGGCAAGGTTCGCAGGGCCCGAGGGCGGCTTGCGAAGTGTTTTTATGATTGGAGTGCCTGCATTTTTCGCTTCAAACGCCGGGTCAGGAAGGTGAAAATCGCGCGTTATTTTGTACTTTTCGCTAATCGGTGCGATTATCGAGTGAAATTCGCGTCCTGGAGTGCGTCACGATGTCACGGCCTGCCGCGCCACCCATTCCGGTGTTCAAGCTCTACGGCGAGGGCCAGGACTGGCTGACCCCCGACCTGCTGCATTGCGAGACCATCCCCAAGCGCAGCCGCCTGTACCACTGGGAAATCCAGCCGCACCGCCACGCTGATCTGTGCCAGCTGCTGTACGTACACGCCGGCCAGGCCGAGATCGAGGTGGAGGGCCAGCGCCGGCTGATTGCCGAGTCGACCCTGCAGGTGGTGCCGCCACTGTTCGTCCACGGCTTTCGCTTTTCCGAGGACATCGACGGCCACGTCATCACCCTCGCCGCACCGCTGGTCAGTGAGCTGAAAACCTTGCTGGGCGCCGCGGGCGAGGTGCTGATGGCGCCGGCCACCTTCGGCGCCGGCGCGGACCGGGACTACCTCAACACCCTGGTGTCGGCCGTGCAGCGCGAGTACGCCGAGGACCATCCAGGCCGGGATTTGGCCCTGCACTCGTTGATCAACATGATTGTGGTGTGGGTCAGCCGCCAGATGATCCAGCGCAGCCGCGCCGGGCAGACGGTGGAGCGCGGGCGAGAGTATTTCAACGGTTTCACGCGGCTGGTGGAAACGCGGTTTCGCCAGCAGCCCAGCGTCGAGGCGCTGGCCCATGCCGCCGGGCTGTCAGTGGCCCACCTCAACAACGTGTGCCGGGAACTGGCCGGGCAATCGGCGCTACAGATCATTCACCAGCGGCTGTTGCTGGAAGCCAAGCGCAACCTGATCTACACCAGCATGACGGTCAGCCAGGTGTCGGACAGCCTGGGCTTCGCCGACCCGGCGTATTTCTCACGCTTCTTCCGCCGCCTGGCGGGCGTGTCGCCGAGGGCGTTTCGCCTGGCGGGCAGCCTGCCGGCCGAACTCAGCGCATCGCGTTGAAGTTGCCCGAGTGGGGCAGGCACATGGTGTCGCTGCAACTGAGCTCGATGCGCGGGACGTTGCGCGCCTCTTCCACTCGCCAGGCTGCCGTGGCGTAGAGCGCGGCGGCGAGGATGATCAGCAGAGTCATCAGGTAGTTTCTTGTTGTAATGATCATTGCACTCACCTTTGCCATGAAGGGAGGGGGTATGCATCAATCAGTCTAGATCAAGGTTCAAGGCGGTGCCCGGCGTCTACACAAAGTACGTTTACGTGTAAAGGCTGATACGGACTAATTTGCTATCAGGAACCATCTTTTTACTTCTAAAAAGAATCTTGGAAATTAAAATCGACCACAAAACAAACAGTTATATGATCCAATAACTCATCTGTGAATGTGTTACTTTAAATTGACACGTGTGGTCCAACTCTGGAACTATCGACTCATGGCTATGGGCCTTCTCTGGTAGCCATCCAGTAGTGCATTGTTTCTCGAAACCCGCGTCCCAACTGATCCCAGAGCGTTTCTGTGCGGTAGCTTTGACCCGCGCGCCAGGGCTCGATCGCTGCAACTTCTCATACCTTTGGACACGCCCTTTGCCGTCAGCACTTTGACGGGTGGCCGGCGTTCGTCCGCTTTTTATCAACAATAAGCTCCCTCAACGGAAGCATGCGCGCGCCTGGCGCCGTCCCATGCAAAGGGGTCACATCATGTATGGAAAATACCTGGAAACTTCCACCGGCTGCGTAGTGGGTGGCGCCGGGCCTGCGGGCATGGGGCTGCTATTCAATGCCGTGCGCACTGGAACCATTGCTGAACTGGCGCAATATGGGTTGATTATCGTCGATGCCAGCGCCACGCCTGGCATTGGGCGCCTGGGGGAATATCAAATCACCGCCAACTCGGTGGGTGACGTGTTCCTGGACTGCCTGCGCGACCCGGCGATGGCTGAAGTGTTCGCGCCGCTGCAGGCCTCGCCGGCGTACTGGCGTATCCGCGACCAGGCCCAGGAGGCACCGCTGCTGTCGCAGGTGGGTGAACTGCTGCTGGAAGCCTCGCAGCTGGTGCTCGATCACATCGTGGCGCGCTACAGCGTGCAATTGTGGAGCGAGACACTGATCACCGAGGTGTTCCACGACCGTGACGAGTATCACATCTGGGTGGAACACCGCGGCCAGAAACAGTGCATCCGCAGCCACGCGCTGGTGCTCAACCTGGGCGGGCGCCAGGATCCGCACAATCTGCTCAACGGCCTTGCGGCCCAAGGCCTGACGTTGCCGCCGGCCAGGGCGATCCACAGCGCCGACAGCCTGTTGCGGCTGACGCCCCGGGCGCTGCGCGCCACCTTTGCCACGACGGTGGCCCAGGGCGGTAGTTTCAGCGTGATCGGTGGCTCCCACAGCGCCTTCTCGATGCTGGAAAACATCGCCGTGGCACTGGAACCGCTGGGCCTTGCGCAGGTGAACCTGATCCATCGCTCGTCCATCCGGCTGTTCTACGAGAGCGTCGAGCAAGCGCGGGCCAACGGCTACGCGTTTGATCCGGTCGCGGACGTGTGCCCGATTTCCGGCCGGGTCAACCGTTCCGGTGGCCTGCGCTACCGGGCCCTGGTCGTGGGCCGGGAAGTGCTGGAGCGCGGCGTGGTAGGTGGCACTTCGGTGCGTGCCCGGCTGCTGCAGACCGACGGCAGTGACGTGGAACAGATGCGCGCAGCCAGTGAAGTGCTGCGCACTGCCGCGGTGGTGATGCAATGCACCGGTTACCAACCGCTGCTGCCACAGCTGCGGCGCATGGATGGCACCGCCATCGAGCTGCGCCAGGTGACTGGGGGCCTGGACTCCGACCCCAGCGGCTGCCCGTGCGACCAGGGTGGGCGGCGGCTGCACGGGCTGCACCTGTTCGGGCTGGGCTCGGGGCTGGGTGTCGACCCGCTGCTGGGCAGTGAACCGTCGTTCAGCGGGCGGATCTACGGCGTCTGGCAATTCCACCATGACGCCAGCCGCGTGGTGATCGATGCGGTGCTGCAGCGCCTGGCCGACCTCGCCAGCCCACCGGCGACGGTGGTGCATGCACAGTTGGAAATGGTCAGTGGCTGGCCCGAGCGGTCGTCGGGCAGTGATTGGGCAGAAGCGGCATCGTGACAACCAAGGGCGAACCCAACCGGGTTCGCCCTTTTTTTTGCCCGTAGCAGCTGCCGCAGGCGGCGTCCGGCCCCGCTGCGGTAAGCGTGAAAGATCGCGTTGCCCGGGACGCGGCCTGCGGCCGCTGCTACAGGTGCGGTGTGCACAGGATTTCGCGTAGCAGCTGCCGCAGGCGGCGTCCGGGGCCGCCGCGGTAAGCCTGAAAGAACGCGGGGGTACGGGGAGGCGGGGGCCTCAGCGCAGGCTTGCCTGGCGCGCCAGCCAGTCGATGAACGCCAGCGTGCCTTCGCTGGCGGTGCTGCGCGGCGGCTGCACCAGGTAGTAGGCCAAGCCGGTGCGCACTTTCAGCTCGAAGGGCATGGCCAGCCGCTGCTGCGCCAGGTCCTCGGCAATCAGCGACCAGTCGCCGATGGCCACGCCGGTGCCCTGGGTGGCCACCGACATCGCCAGGTCCAGGGTCTCGAAATGCTGGCCCTGGCTGAGGTTGGGCAGGCTCACGCCGGCACCCGCCAGCCAGGTCTCCCAGTCTTCTTCGTCACGCGTAGGGTGCAGCAGCATGTGCTGCGCCAGGTCCTCGGGCTGGCTGAGCGGCAGCGGGCCGGCCAGCAGCGCGGGGGCGCACACGGGCGTCAGCTGTTCGTCGAACAGGTGCCGCGGTTTTTGCCCGGCCGCCGGTTCCGGGCCGTAGATGATGGCCGCCTCGAAGCTCTCGTGGCGGAAATCCACGCCATGTTGCACCGTAGTGGTCAGCTCCACGGGAATGTCCGGGCGTTCGGCCTGCCAGCGCATCAGCCGTGGCCACAGCCAGCGCATCACGCAGGTGGGGGCCTTGAGTTGCAGGGCCTGGCGCTGGCCGCTGGCAGCCTGCACGGCTTCCTCGATCAGGCCGAACACCTGCTGGATCCGCGGGAACAGCTCGCGGCCCTGCTGGGTCAGGCTCAACCCCCGTGCCTGACGCATGAACAGCGGGTAGCCCAGGTGGCTTTCCAGCCCGGCGATCTGCCGGCTGACCGCGCCCTGGGTGATGTGCAACTGCTGGGCGGCGCGGGTGAAGTTGCAGCATTGAGCGGTGACCAGGAAGGTGTGCAGCGCGGGCAACGGGGGCAGGCGTTTCATCAGCTTCAGCCATGATCTGGGGACATGGCTAGTATGACTATATTTGCCTTGTGCACACCAGCCGCCAACCGCTGAAATGCCGCCTGTTTGCAGAACAATCAACAGGCGGTGAAACAATGGCGACGTGCGGCGAAGTGTTGGTCAAACTCCTCGAAGGCTATGGCGTGGAACAGGTCTTCGGTATTCCGGGCGTGCATACCGTGGAGCTGTACCGCGGGCTGGCGCGCTCGCCCATCGAGCACGTCACGCCACGCCACGAGCAGGGCGCCGGTTTCATGGCCGACGGCTACGCCCGCACCCGCGGCAAGCCGGGCGTGTGCTTTATCATCACCGGGCCGGGGATGACCAATATCACCACGGCCATGGGCCAGGCCTATGCCGACTCCATTCCCATGCTGGTGATTTCCAGCGTGCAGGCCCGCGGGCAGCTGGGTGGCGGCCGCGGCAAGCTGCACGAACTGCCGAACCAGAGCGCGTTGGTGGCCGGGGTCTGCGCGTTCTCGCACACGCTGATGGCGGCCGCCGACCTACCGGCCGTGCTGGCGCGCGCCTTCGCCGTGTTCGACGGCGCCCGGCCGCGCCCCGTGCATATCGAAATCCCCTTGGATGTGCTGGTGGAAGACGCCGACGCCTTGCTGGCCAGCGAGCCGGTGCGGGTGCAACGCGCCGGTGCCGCGCCCCAGGCCGTGGCCCAGATGGCGCAGTGGCTGCGCCAGGCCCGGCGGCCATTGATTCTGGCCGGCGGTGGTGCCATCGATGCCGCGCCAGCGCTGACATTGCTGGCCGAACGCCTGCAGGCGCCCGTGGCGCTGACCATCAACGCCAAGGGCCTGCTGCCCGCCGCGCACCCGCTGCAGATCGGCTCCACCCAGTCGCTGCCCGCCACCCGTGCGCTGATCGACGAGGCCGACGTGGTGCTGGCCATCGGCACCGAACTGGCGGAGACCGACTACGACATCACCTTCAAGGGCGCCTTCCGCATTCCCGGCACCCTGCTGCGGGTAGACATCGACCCCGACCAGACCGTGCGCAACTTCCTGCCCAAGGTGGCCCTGGTCGCCGACGCCAGCAGCGCCGCCCAAGCCTTGCTGGCCGCATTGGACGTTGGCTTCCTGCCACCGCGCGAGCCGCAGTGGGGCGCCGCCCGCGCCAGCCAGCTGCGTGCCACCCTGGCCGCGGAATGGGACGCGCCTACCCGCGCCCAGACGTTGATGCTCGACACCCTGCTGGAGGTGTTGCCCGATGCGGTGCTGGTCGGCGATTCCACCCAGCCGGTGTACACCGGCAACCTGACCCTGGACATGGACCACCCACGCCGCTGGTTCAACGCCTCCACCGGCTACGGCACCCTGGGCTATGCCTTGCCGGCGGCCATGGGCGCCTGGCTGGGCGGCGCGGGCAAGCGCGAGCTGCGGCCGCCGGTGGTGTGCCTGATCGGCGACGGCGGCGTGCAGTTCACCCTGCCGGAGCTGGCCAGCGCCGTGGAAGCGCGCATCCCGGTGATCGTGCTGCTGTGGAATAACCAGGGTTATGAGGAGATCAAGAAGTACATGGTCAACCGCGCCATCGAGCCGGTGGGCGTCGATATCCATACCCCCGACTTCATCGCCATCGCCCGCGCCATGGGCTGCCACGCCCAGGCCGCCAGCAATGTGCAGGCCCTGCGCGAGGCGCTGCACGGCGCCGTGGAGCGCAACGTGCCGACCCTGATCGAAATTGACCAAACTACCTGGATGAGCGAATTCCACCCATGCTGACTTTCCCGCAGAACCTGGCCGGCCTGTACATCGACGGCCAGTGGAGCCACGGGCCCCAGGCCCTGAGCGTCATCAACCCGGCTACCGAAGCCGTACTGGCCCAGGTGGACGGCGCCGATGAAGGCGCGGTCGACCTGGCGGTGGCCGCCGCCCACCGCGCCTTCCGCCAATGGTCCACGACCTCGGGCAGCGAGCGCGCCGGCTACCTGCGCGCCATCGCTGCCGGGGTGACCGCCCAGCGCGAACGCCTGGTGCAATTGCAAGCCTGCAACAACGGCAAGCCGCTGTTCGAGGCTGGCATCGACGTGGACGACGTGATCGCCACCTTCACCTACTACGCCGAACTGGCTGACGGTCTCGACGCGCGGCTGGACAGCCCCGTGCCGCTGCCCACCGACGAGTTCAGCGCCCGCGTGCGCCGCGAGCCGTGCGGCGTGGTCGGGCTGATCGTGCCGTGGAACTTCCCCATGGTCACCACTGCGTGGAAGCTGGCGCCGGCCCTGGCCGCCGGTTGCTGCGTGGTGCTGAAACCCTCGGAGGTCACGCCGCTGGCCGAACTGGAACTGGCGCGCATCATCGCCGCTTGCGGCCTGCCCCAGGGGGTGTTCAACCTGGTGTGCGGCACCGGCCTAGCGGTGGGTGCGCCCATGGCGGCCCATCGGCGTATCGCCAAGATCTCCTTCACCGGCAGCAACGCCGTGGGCGTGCAGGTGATGCAACGCGCCGCCGAGACCGTGAAGGGCGTCAGCCTGGAACTGGGCGGCAAGTCAGCCTTGCTGGTGCTGGAAGACGCCGACCTGCAACTGGCCGTGGAGCTGGCCAGCGGTGGCGGCTATTTCAACGCCGGGCAGATGTGCTCGGCCACCAGCCGCGTGTTGGTAGCGCGGCCTCTGTACGCCGAGTTCGTGCAGCGCCTGCAGGCCCGCGCCGAAGCCATCGTCCAGGGCGACCCCTTCGAGCCGGGCACCGAGATGGGCGCGCTGGTGAACCGCGTGCAGTACCAGCGGGTGTTGGGTCATATCGAGGCCGGCATCGAAGCGGGGGCCACGCTGGTCACCGGTGGCTCGCGGCCGGGCAACCTGCCAACCGGCTTCTTCGTGGCGCCCACGGTGTTCACCGACGTGCCGCTGGACAGCGCCCTGTGGACCGAGGAAATCTTCGGCCCGGTGCTGTGCGTGCGGGCGTTCGACAGCGAGGCCGAAGCCATTGCCCTGGCCAACGACAGCGACTTCGGCCTGGTGGCCAGTGTGGTCAGCGCTGACGTGGCGCGTGCCGAGCAGGTGGCCAACGCCCTGCAGGCCGGGTTGGTGTGGATCAACGCGCCGCAGGTGATCTTCCCGCAGACCGCCTGGGGCGGCTACAAGCAGAGCAGCCTGGGCCGCGAGCTGGGGCCGTGGGGCTTGCAGGCGTTCCAGGAGATCAAGCACGTGGTGCGCGCCATGTGATCCAGCTGGCCCGGCTCACACCGTCATGCGCAGGCGCTGCAGGTCGCGCGCCGGCGGGGCGCCGAACAGCCGGCTGTACTCGCGGCTGAACTGCGAGGCGCTTTCGTAGCCCACGCGGTAGCCGGCGGCGCAGGCGTCGAGGCCGTCGGTGAGCATCAGCCGGCGGGCCTCCTGCAGGCGCAGCAGTTTCTGGTACTGCAGCGGGCTCATGGAGGTCATGGCCTTGAAGCGGTGGTGCAGGGTGGACACGCTCAGGTTCACCTCGCGGGCCAGGTCTTCCATGCGCAGCGGGTGATCGAAATGGCTGTTCAGCCAGTCGATGGCCTGGGTCACCCGGTGCATCTGGCTGTTGCTCACGGCAATCTCGTACAGCCGGTGGCCCTGGGGGCTGCGCAGCAGGCGATAAAGAATTTCCCGACGCACCAGCGGCGCCAGCATGGCGATGTCCCGCGGCGTATCCAGCAGTCGCACCAGGCGGACCACGGCGTCGAGCAGGGGCGCATCCAGTTGTTCCACGTACAGGCCGCGCTCGGTGGGCCGCGCCGGCACGCCGGTGGGGCCGGCGGCGGCAATCAGCGCGTTGATTTCGCCGGGGTCGATGTCCAGCCGCAACGACAGGCACGGGCTCTGTGGCGATGCTTCCAGGATCGCGCCGCTGACCGGCATGGCCACCGACACCACCATGTAATTCAGCGGGTCATACAGGTAGTCCTCATCGCCCAGGCGCACGCGCTTGCTGCCATTGGCCAGGATGCACAGGGCCGGGCGCATCAGTTGCGGGAACGACTGGCTGCACTGCTCCGAACGGCTGAGGAACAGCGCCGGTATGGCGGATTCAAAGCTGCCGTTGCCGGCGATGTGGCGGTCGATCAGGTCGGCGAGGGTGGCGCGCTGGCTTTCCATGAAAGGGTCCAGCTGCGCGTGGAGACGCTCGAAATCGGTCATGGCGAAGCCTCGGTAGGCGAATGCGTCGAGGATAGTTTTGTGCAAGCGCCGGGGCCAGTCCAATCCTGCGCCATGCTTGCCTGATCCTGCCGATGTTGCCGAACGGGCCAGCGGCCATGGGCCTGGCTGCTGGCGGCCATTGGTCCGGTTGCAGCGGGCGGCTGCCTGGGTGTTGTTGCACCCCGGCAGGATCAGGCAAGGCTGGAGCAGGAATCGACTAACGCTGGCTGGCGGCAGCGCTTAATCTCTGTTGCCGTACCACCAGTATCAGCCGACTACGGAGAAACGTCCCATGTCATTACCCACCCCCGTCAGCCATTGCGCTTTCATTCGGGCCCGCGCCGGGCGTTCCGCCGAACTGGGCCAGCGCCTGGAACGCTTGCTGGCGCCCTCGCGCCACACCCCGGGCTGCCTGCACTTTGCCCTGCAGCACTCCCAGTGCGACGAAGACCTGTGGCTGATCAGCGGTTTCTGGGCCAGCCAGCAGGCCATGGCCATCTGGTTCGATTCGCCGGTGATGCAGGTGTTCGATGCGCTGGTGAACGATATGCTGGTCACCAGCCTGGACTTCTACACCTTTAGCGACGTGGACAGCCGCAGCACTTGCGCGGTGCACAAACTCGCGAGTTGAAGCGCTAGAATGCCCGGCTTCACTAAACGCCGGGGCACTGACGATGGCACGCAAAGAGTTTCAACACTTCGAGGCCGTTTCGGCCGTGGTTCCGGGCGAGGGTGGCTATAGCGCAGCCATTGCCGTGAAGGCGCTGGGCGCCGGTGGCGCGCCGCGCTTCCACAAGATATTGCCAGGCAGCACCTTCGCTACCGCCATGACCGCTGACCAGGCTGCCTGCGACGAGCTGGAAAAACTCGCCGACGTGGACACCGACGGCGAGCTGGTCTGGTAACGGCCTACTGCGGCCGATACATCTTGAACAGGGCCTCGGGGCCCAGCTGGAAGTAGTCGGCGGGGCCGCCGCCACGCAGGATCGGCTGGGCGGCGGCGGTGTCGTAGATACCGTCCTTGAGCAGCCATTTGGCGATGTGCACGGCCACCACCTCACCCAGGATCAGCCAGCTGGGCACCACCTGCTTGTCGGCCCGTTGCAGCTGGATAATCTGCGTGACCTTGCATTCGAACGACACCGGGCTTTCCTGCACCCGCGGCACCGCGATCACCTTCGACGCCACTGGCGTCAGGCCGCTCAGGCTGAACTCGTCGACTTCCGGCGCCACCGCCGCGCAGCTCTGGTTCATCTGCTCGGCCAGCGGCCGGGTGGCCAGGTTCCAGGCGAACTCGCCGGTCTTCTCGATGTTGTTGAGGCTGTCCTTGCGGCCCACGCTGGAGAACCCGATGATCGGCGGGATGTAGTTGAAGGCGTTGAAGAAGCTGTAGGGCGCCAGGTTCAGGCGCCCCTGCTCGTCGTGGGACGAGATCCAGCCGATGGGCCGCGGCCCGACGATGGCGTTGAACGGATCGTGGGGCAGGCCGTGGCCCTGGGAAGGTTCGTAGTAGTGGATATCGTCGGGCATTGCACGATCCTGGTGGGCAAAGATGCCAGTGTGCCGCCGACAGGACGCGCCACGCAACCGTAGCCGCTGCCGCAGGCTGCGCTGGCCCTGCGGTTCACTGAGAATCTACAGCGAGGCACAGGGCCAGCGCAGCCTGGCGGCAGCGGCTACAGGTCAATCGGTTTCGATGCGCGAATGGGTGCGGGTGTCCTTCATGAACACGTACACCAGCAGCGAACAGGCGATGCACGCCGTCACGTACCAGTAGTAGCCGCTTTCCATGCCGATGCTCTTGAACCACAGGGCGATGAACTCGGCGGTGCCGCCGAATATCGAGACCGTCAGCGCATAGGGCAGGCCCACGCCCAGCGCGCGAATTTCGGTGGGGAACAGCTCGGCCTTCACCACCGCGTTGATCGAGGTGTAGCCGCTGACGATGATCAGCGCCGCCATGATCAGGAAGAACGCGCCCCACCAGGTTTCAATGGTGTGCAGCGTGGTGAGGATCGGCACGGTGCACAGGGTGCCCAGCACACCGAAGGCGATCAGGATGGGCCGGCGGCCGATCTTGTCCGACAGCGCGCCGATCACCGGTTGCAGGCACATGAACAGGAACAGCGTGGCGGCCGAGATCATCGTCGAGTCGGTCTTGCTCATGCCCACGGTGTTCACCAGGTACTTCTGCATGTACGTGGTGTAGGTGTAGAACGCCAGGGTGCCGCCCATGGTCAGGCCGACCACGGTCAGCAGTTCCTTGGGATGACGCATCAGCGTGCGCATCAGGCTTTCCTTGGGCGCTTCCTTCTTCTGGCTGAACGAGGCGGTTTCTTCCATGCCCCGGCGCAGCCACAGGGCGACGACCGCGCACAGCGCGCCGATCACGAACGGCACGCGCCAGCCCCAGGCCAGCAACTGCTCCTCGGTGAGGGTCTGTTGCAGCACGATCAGCACGGCCAGGGCGATGAGCTGGCCCGAGATCAGGGTCACGTACTGGAAGCTGGAGAAGAACCCGCGGCGCTCCTTGGTGGCCATCTCGCTGAGGTAGGTGGCGGAGGTGCCGTACTCGCCGCCCACCGACAGGCCCTGCAACAGGCGTGCGAACACCAGCAATATCGGCGCGCCGACGCCGATGGTTTCATAGCCGGGGGTGAGGGCAATGATCAGCGAGCCGAAGCACATCAACAGCACCGAGGCCATCAGCGCCGCCTTGCGGCCCTTGCGGTCGGCGTACAGGCCCATCAGCCAGCCGCCGATGGGGCGCATCAGGAAGCCCACGGCGAAGATCGCGGCGGTGTTGAGCAGTTGCGCGGTGAGGTCGTTCTTGGGGAAGAACACCTGGGCGAAGTACAGGGAAAACGCGGCGTACACGTACCAGTCGTACCACTCGACCATGTTGCCCACCGAGCCGCTGAAGATCGACTTCAGCCGGCTGGAGGTGGTTTTCGGTGTGGCCTGCGCGCCCGCGGGCAGGCTGGGGGAGATTTCCATGCTGGTTCCTTTTCGTTGTTGTTGTATGGCAGCGAACGGCGTGCCTTGGGAAGGGACGTAGCAGGGGGCGTGCCAGGTTGCAGAGGCTTGGTCTAGAGGGGGTGAGCGTGCGTTTTAAGCAAAATTCCGCCGATTGACCACCCGCCTATAAGCGGATTTCCGCTGATCCGAACACCGCGTCGCCTGCATCGCGACTAAAGTCGGCTCCTACCACGGGCAGCGTAGGAGCCGACTTTAGTCGCGATGCAGGCGGCGCATGGTTTTGTCAGGCGAGGAAGTCTTCGCGTTGCAGGCCGTGGCGCTGCATCTTCTCGTTGAGGGTGCGGCGCGGCAGTTGCAGTTCGGCCAGCACCGCCTTGATATCGCCGTGGTGGCGGCTGAGGGCCGCGCGCAGGCACTGGGCCTCGAAGGCTTCCTGCTGGGCGACCAGCGACGTGCCAGGGCTGGCGGCTGGCGTCGCTTCAGGCGCTTCAAGGCCCAGGGCATGGCGCTCGGCGGCATTGGCCAGTTCGCGCACGTTGCCCGGCCAGTCGTGGCTGAGCAGTTGCGCCAGGCGTGTGGCACTCAGGCGGGGCAGCTCGCGGCCAGCCCGGGCCGCGCTGTGGGCGGCGAAATGCTCGAACAGCAGGGGAATGTCTTCGCGGCGGTCGCGCAGCGGTGCCAGGCGCAGTTCGGCCACGTTCAGGCGGTAGGCCAGGTCTTCGCGGAAGCGCCCGGCGCGCGCCTCCTGCAGCAGGTCCGGCTTGGTGGCGGCGACAATGCGCACGTCGATGGCGATGCTCTGGTTGGAGCCCAGGCGCTCCACCGTCTGCTCCTGGATCACCCGCAGCAGCTTGGCCTGCTGGGCCAGCGGCAGGCTTTCGATTTCGTCGAGGAACAGCGTGCCGCCATGGGCATGTTCCAGCTTGCCGATGCGCTTGCCCTGGGCGCCGGTGAAGGCGCCGCTTTCATGGCCGAACAGCTCAGCCTCGAACAGCGCCTCGGGGATTGCCGCGCAATTGAGCGCCACGAAGGGTTTCGCCGCCCGTGGCCCGCACTCATGCAGGCAACGAGCCACGCGCTCCTTGCCGCTGCCCGTCTCGCCGCGAATCAGCACGTTCACCGGCAGGCTGGCCAGCTCGAGGATTTGCCGGCGCAGCTGCTGCATGCCCGGCGAATGCCCTAGCAGGTCGGCCTGCAGGCGGTCTTGATGGCTGGCGCGGGCTTGCAGGCGGCGGTTTTCAAGCACCAGTGCACGCTTGTCGAGGGCGCGGCGCAGGCTGCTCAGCAGCGTGTCGGGGCTGAAGGGTTTTTCCAGGAAGTCATAGGCGCCGCCTTGCAGGGCCTGCACCGCCATGGGCACGTCGCCGTGGCCGGTGAGCAGGATCAGCGGCAGCTGCGGGTCGCGGGCCTGCAGCTGTTCCAGCAGTTGCAGGCCGTCCATGCCCGGCATGCGTACGTCGCTGATGACCACCCCGGGAAAGTCCGCGGCCAGCGCCGCCAGGCAGGCTTCGGCGCGGTCATGGCTGGTGACGGTGAACCCGGACAGGCCCAGCCATTGGGTCACGGCATCGCGGATGCTGGCTTCGTCGTCCACCAGCATCACGTCGCGTAGCGGCGTCGGGTTCATGGGGCCTCCGGTTCTACAGGCATGACCAGGGTGAGCAGGGCGCCGTTGCCCTGGTTGGCAGCGCTCAGGTGGCCGCCGCTTTCGTGGGCAATGGCGTAGGACACCGCCAGCCCCAGGCCGAGGCCGTCGCCCACCGGTTTGGTGGTGAAGAAGGGGTCGAACACCGTGGCCAGGTGTTCCGGGGCGATGCCACCACCGCTATCGGCCACCGACACGCGCCACTGCCCGGCATCGCGGTCTATACGCACTTCCAGGCGGCGCTGGGGCTTCTGGCTCATGGCGTCGAGGGCGTTGCGCAGCAGGTTGATCAGCACCTGTTCCAGGCGAATCGGGTCACCGCGCACCCAGGCCGGGCGGGTCAGGTGCAGCACGGTGCTGACCCGTTCCTGGCGGATGCGCGGCTCCAGCAGTTGCAGCGCCTGGTCCACCACCTCGGCCAGGTCCACGCGCTCGCGCAGGCCCGCCGGGCTCTTGCGCGCGAAGGTCTTCAGGTGCCCGGTGAGCGCGGCCATGCGCGTGAGCATCTGCTCCAGCGGCAGCAGCGCCTGGTAGGCGTCGTCGACGCGGCCGTGGTCCAGCAACAGGCGCAGGGTGGCCAGCTGCATGCGCTGGGCGGTCAGCGGCTGGTTGATCTCGTGGGCCAGGGCCGCCGACATCTGCCCCAGGGCCGCCAGCTTGGCGGCCTGCACCAGGCCGTCCTGGGCGGTTTGCAGCTCGCGGGTGCGCGCCTGCACCAGCGCTTCCAGCTCTTCCCGGCTGCGCTGGCGCACCAGGCCCAGGCGCCAGCGCTGGTACAGGAACAGGCCGAGGAACACCAGGGTCAGCCAGGCACCAGCGGCGGCCAGGGCGGCGTTGCGGGCGTCCTCTGCGACCAGCTGCGGCTTGCGCAGCAGGTGCAGGGTCCAGCCTTCGCTGGTCAGTGGTAGCGACTCCCACAGGTAATCGGCGCTGCCATCCGGGCCGTCGACTCGTGCCAACTGGCTGTCGCCGTCGAAGGCCGCCAACGGCTTCACCGCCAGGGGGCTCAGCGGCTGGCGGTCGTACTGGCGAGTGCTGGCCAGCTCGGCCTGGTCGGCAGCGCTCAACGCCTTGAGCTGGCGGTAGCGCCAGCCCGGCTGGTTGGCGATGAACACTATACCGCGGGCGTCGCTGACCAGCAGGGTGTCGCTGCCCTGGCGCCATTCGCGCTCCAGCTCCGGAAACTCCAGCTTCACCACCATGGCGCCGAGGAAGGCGCCGTGCTCGTCCTTCACCGCGCTGGAGAGGAAGTAGCCCGGCACCCCGCTGGTCACGCCCACGGCGTAGAAACGGCCGCTGCCCTGGCTGCGGGTCTGCAGGAAGTAGGGGCGAAAACCGTAGTTCTGGCCAACGTAGCTGGTGGGCAGCTGCCAGTTGCTGGCGGCCACGGCCAGGCCGTCACGGTCGAGCAGCTCCAGGGTGGAGCTTTGCGCGGCCTGGTTGATCTGTTCCAGCTTGCGGTTCAATGCGTCCTGGGCGGCGGCGCCGACGGGGCCCTTGAGCGCCGCGATCAGTTGCGGGTCCAGCGCCAGCACGGCGGGCAGGCTGCGGTAGCGCTCGATCAAGGTGTGCAGGGAGTTGGCGTACAACCCCAGTTGCTGATGGGCACGACCCGCTTCCTCGGCCATGGCCAGGCGTTGGGCGTGACGCATGGCCAGCAGGGCCGAAGCCAGGGTGCCGGCGATGATCAACAGGGTGATCAGGGGCAGGCGCAGGGCGCGAGATGGGAAGCGCATGGGCATTGCCAATCGGTTGGGGGGCAAAACCATAGCACGATGGGCGGGTGTGTAACTTTGTCGCACATCATTGGTAATACTTCGCCGGGGCCTGGCTTTCCCCAATATTCCGGGAAATGCGCGGCGCTTTCGGACGCGGCCTGCCGGCCGCTGCTACGGGATTTCGACGAACCCGTAGCAGCTGCCGCAGGCGGCGTCGCCTACAGCAAGGTAAAGCTCTGCTGCTTGACGTTTTGCGAGTCCAGGCCGATCTGCACCTGGAACTCACCCGGCTCCGCCGCATACTTGAGCTGCGGGTTGTAGAACTTCAGGTCGTCCTCGGTGAGGGTGAAGCGCACGGTTTTTTCCTCGCCGGGCTGCAGGGTGACCTTCTCGAAGTTCTTCAGCTCCTTGATCGGCCGGGCCATGGACGCCACCACGTCATGCACGTACAGCTGCACCACCGTGGCACCGGCGACCTTGCCGGTGTTCTTCACGGTCACGCTGGCAGTGACGGTGCCGCCACGCTTGAGGGTGGCGCTGGACAGGCTCACGTCCGACAGGCTGAAGTCGGTGTAGCTCAGGCCATACCCGAAGCTGTACAGCGGCCCGGTTTCCTCGTCGAAGTACTGCGAGGTGTAGTTGCCCGGCTGGCCGGGGTTGAACGGCCGGCCGATGGTGAGGTGGCTGTAGTACACCGGAATCTGCCCCACCGAACGTGGGAAGCTGATGGGCAGCTTGCCCGACGGGTTGTAGTCGCCGAACAGCACGTCGGCGATGGCGTTGCCGCCCTCGGTGCCCGAGAACCAGGTCTCCAGCATGGCGTCGGCCTGCTTCTGCTCCTCGACCAGCGACAGCGGCCGGCCATTCATCAACACCAGCACCAGCGGCTTGCCGGTGGCCTTCAGCGCCTTGATCAGGGCTTTCTGGGTGTTGGGCAGGGCCAGGGTGGTGCGGCTGGCCGACTCGTGGGACATGCCCCGGGCCTCACCCACGGCAGCCATCACCACGTCGGCCTGCTCGGCGGCCTTCACCGCCTCGGCGATCATCTGCTCGGCCGGGCGCTTGTCGATGTGCACTTCCTCGCGGTCGAAGATGATGCGGTTGAGGAACTCGATGGCGTCCTGGTTATCGGTGACGTTGGCGCCCTTGGCGTAGATCACCTTGGCGCGGTCGCCCACGGCGTTCTGCAGGCCATGCAGCAGGGTGATCGACTGGTCGGGTTTGCCGGCGGCCGACCAGCTGCCCATCATGTCGATCGGCGCATCGGCCAGTGGCCCCACCAGGGCGATGGTGCCTTGCTTCTTCAACGGCAGGGTGTGGTCATGGTTCTCCAGCAAGACCATGCTGGTACGCGCCACTTCCCGCGCGGCCTGGCGGTGCAGGCGGCTGTCGGCGTAGGTGTCGGCCGGGTCGTCGCTGGCCTTGCCGATGCGGCGGTACGGGTCCTGGAACAGGCCCAGGTCGTACTTGGCGCCCAGCACCTCGCGCACGGCGTTGTCGACGTCGGCCTGGCTCACTTCACCGGACTTCACCAGCCCCGGCAGCTCCTTGCCGTACACCTGGTCGTTCATGCTCATGTCGATGCCGGCCTTGATCGCCAGCTTCGCCGCCTCGCGGTCGTCGCGGGCCACGCCGTGCTTGATCAGCTCGTGAATGGCGCCGTGGTCGCTGATGGTGATGCCCTTGAAGCCCCAGTCCTTGCGCAGCAGGTCTTGCATCAGCCAGGTGTTGGCGGTGGCGGGCACGCCGTTGATGGAGTTCAGCGCCACCATCACCCCGCCGGCACCGGCGTCGATGGCCGCGCGGTACGGCGGCAGGTAGTCCTGGTACATGCGCGTGGGGCTCATGTCGACGATGTTGTAGTCGCGCCCGCCCTCCACGCCGCCGTACAGGGCGAAGTGCTTGACCGCGGCCATGACGCTGTCGGCGGCGGCGACGTTGTCGCCCTGGTAACCCTTGACCATCACCTTGGCGATGCGCGACACCAGGTAGGTGTCCTCGCCGAAGCCTTCGCTGGTGCGGCCCCAGCGTGGGTCGCGGGCGATGTCCACCATGGGCCCGTAGGTCATGTCGATACCGTCGGCGGCCGCTTCCTGGGCGGCGGTGCGCGCGCTCAGGCCAATGGCGCTCATGTCCCAGCTGGACGCCAGGGCAAGGCTGATGGGGAAAATGGTGCGCTGGCCGTGAATCACGTCATAGGCGAAGAACATCGGTATCTTCAGCCGGCTGCGCTGCATGGCCGCGTCCTGCATGGGACGGTTCTCGGCGCGGGTCACCGAGTTGAACGTGCCGCCGATGTGGCCGGCGGCGATCTCGTCGCGAATCTGTTCATGGGTCATTTCCGGGCCGATGGAAATCAGCCGCAGCTGGCCGATTTTCTCGTCCAGGGTCATGCGCTTCATCAAGTCGGCGATGAACGCTTCCTTGGTCTTGAGAGGAGAGGGGGCGGTGGCCGCCATGGCCGGTGGAAAGGCCAGGCTTGTAAGGATGCCCAGCAGGCACAGCTTCTTCATGAATAGCTCTCGTCATGGCTTGCAGTGGTTTGCGAAGGCAAACAGGCGAGCCCAAGAAGGTGGAACGAATGTTTTTGTAATGTGCGCGCTTCTTTTAGCCCATCGAGGGGCGGCAATCCAGAGTTGTTTTGCCCAGTGTCGTATTCAGGCAGCGGCGGGCGGCTGGCCGGTGAGTAGGAAGCGGCGGGTGTTCTGACAGACGAAGTTGTAGGACTGTGTAACTTTTTCCTTATCTTTTTGTGGCCTTCTTCTGTTGTTTTTGAAAGTCAATGCGCGGCACTTCCTGATTTTATAAGTACGTATTTCCGTGCATTGTTTTTCTCCCTGCGCCTGACTAAGGTGCGCGCTTGTGCTGGTCGATGAGCAGGCAACCTTCATGCATTTGACCCCACGGGAGAAGGAAGTCCTGAGCCTTCTGCTGGCAGGCTCCACCAACCGGGAAATCGCCGAATTGCTGGGTATCAGCGCCTACACCGTGCGTGATCATGTGTCGGCGCTGCTGCGCAAGGGGCGCGCGCGCAACCGCATGGAACTGGCCCTGTCGCCGCTGCCGTCCGCCCCCGTGGTGGCCGCGGCCAGGCCTGCGGGGGTGTTTATCTGATCGAGTCCGGGACTATTGAAATGCTGGTGTTATTGATAGGCGAGCTGATGCTGGCCATTGCCGTGATGGGATTGTGCGTATTGCGCATAGGCGCAGGTTCACGATTGGGCAGGGAAGCGCTGCTGCAGAGGGTGGTGATGTTCTATTCCGCCTTGCTGATGGGCGTGGGCGGCCTGGCTGCGGCGGCGTGGTAGCAGGGCCGACGTCCGGAATATGAACAAGTCCGTGCCCTGGCGGGCCAAAGCCCCGTAAAATGCGCACATCTTCATTCTCCCCAGGCTTTTCCGATGTCCGCCCCTGCTGCCAGCCCCAAGACCGCGACCGACCCGCGCGCCACCTTCCTCGACCTGCTGGGCGCAAGCCTTGAGCAGAATGCCCTGGTCAAGCTGGTGCTGGCCCGGCACGTGGGCGCCGAGGCGCAGTTGCAGCGGGTCATCATCAAGCCGGTGACGGTGAAGGAGCAGGCCTGCCTGTCGTTCGTCTACCGCTACCAGACCCGCGACATCACCAAGAACCTGGCGCTGGACGAAGCCCTGGCGCTGATCGCCGACCTGCTGCCAGCCAGCTTCAAGAACGCGCACCTGCTGACCCTCACCGACGAGGTGCAGCTGGAGTTCAGCAAGAAGAACAAGCCCATGCTGCACCGCAACGCCGCGCAGCAGCCGCGCCAGGCGGCCTCGGCCGAGCATGACCGCGAGAAGAAACGCTACCTGGAACTGAGCCGGCCGTTCCTGGTGGACCTGGGGGTCACCAACAAGCAGCATGAGCTGATTCCAGCCATGTCGCGCAAGTGGAAGCAGATCAACAAGTTCATCGAGGTGTTCTCCCACGCCTTCGCCGGCGCGCCGATCGCGGCAAACCAGCCGGTGCGCGTGGCTGACTTCGGCTCGGGCAAGGGCTACCTGACCTTCGCCATCCACGACTACCTGCGCAACACCCTGGGCCGCGAGGGGCAGGTGACGGGCGTGGAGCTGCGCGAAGACATGGTCACCCTGTGCAACACCGCCGCGGCGCGCCTGGACCACCCCGGCCTGGTGTTCGAGCACGGCGACGTGCGCACCGTGGTGCCCAGCGCCATCGACGTGATGATCGCCCTGCACGCCTGTGACATCGCCACCGACTACGCCATTCACACCGGCATCCGCACCGGCGCGGCCATCATCATGTGCTCGCCGTGCTGCCACAAGCAGATCCGCCTGCAGATCCAGAGCCCTGGCCTGCTCAAGCCCATGCTGCAATACGGCCTGCACCTGGGCCAGCAGGCCGAGATGGTCACCGACAGCCTGCGCGCCCTGTACCTGGAAGCCTGCGGCTACGACACCAAGGTGTTCGAGTTCATCTCGCTGGAGCACACCAACAAGAACAAGATGATCCTGGCGGTGAAGCGCGCCGAACCCCAGGACCCGCGTGCGCTGCTGGAAAAGATCGAGGCGCTGAAGGCATTCTATGCCATCCAGGAGCATTGCCTGGAAACCCTGCTCAAGGCCGACGGCCTGATCTGAAGCCCGCGTTTCCGACGCCAGCGTAGGACGGTTCTTTTTTGCCGTCCGAGGCTTGATGTCGGATAGGCAGCCCCTCCGTACCCCGTGACACTCGCCTTTTTCCCACGGGCGAGGTGCTCATATGGGCAATGGCATTTACTTCCTGGCGGCGCTTTGCTGCGGCGCAGGCCAGGCCTGGGCGCAAGAGCCGCCCAGCGACCCCGACTACCCACTGCAAACCTACCTGCACCAGAGCAATATACCTGGGGTGTGGGCGCGCTATAGCGGCCAGGGCGTGCGCATCGGCCAGTTCGAGGCGCACGGCAAGGCGCACAAGAAGGCCTTCGCCTACCACGATGAAGACCTGCTGCCCAACGTCGACCCCCAGTGGCAGGCCAACAGCGTGCCCTGGCTGTGGGGCAGCAAGGCCAGCCCCGACCCCCATGCCCAGCACGCCAGCAGCGTGGCCGCGGTGATGGTGGCCGCGCGCAACAGCCAGGGCACCGTGGGCGTGGCGCCCCAGGCAACCATTGGTGGCCACTGGGTGGGCGGGCAGCTGGAAACCCTGGCCAAGCTGAAACGCTACGACGTGGCCAACCTCAGCTGGGGCGCCATCGGGCGTTTCGAGCCGGTGCTGCAGGTGCCGGCCATTGGCGCGGTGCCGGTGCAGTACCGGCGGGCATTGAGCGAAGGCCGCGACGGGCTGGGCACGGTGATCGTGATGAGCGCCGGTAACGACCGCCAGGCCGGTGGCAACACCAACTACGCCAGCCTGAGCAATATGCGCGGCAACATCATGGTCGCCGCCACCTGCCCGCCGCCGCGCAGCCAGCCGTGCGCGGCGCCGGGCTTTTCCAGCCCCGGCGCCAACCTGCTGGTCAGCGCCCAGGGGGTGGGCGTGTTTACCCGGGTGGGGGTGCCCCAGGCCGGCACCAGCCTGGCGGCGCCGATTGTCAGCGGCATCGTCGCGCTGATGCTGCAGGCCAACCCGCGCCTGGGCTACCGCGATGTGCAGGACATCCTCACGCTCACCGCCCGCCAGGTGCGCGACCCGTCCACCGACTGGCAGTACAACGCCAGCCGCCAGTGGAACGGCGGCGGCATGCATGTCAGCCACGACTACGGCTACGGCGAGGTCGACGCCCAGGCCGCCGTGCGCCTGGCCCAGGACTGGCCGGCGCGGCAGCGGTTCGCCAACGAGGCGCTGCTGGAGCAGCCGCTGGCCAGCCGCCGCGGCGAGTTCGCCATTCCCGACAACGACCCTGGCGGCCTGAGCTACGCCATGTCGTTGGCGGACGCGCGCCTGCGCGTCGAGCACGCGCTGGTCGAGGTCAAGCTGACGCACCAGCGGCCCGGGGACCTGCAACTGGTGCTGGTCTCACCGTCGGGCACCCGTTCGGTGTTGATGGACCGGCCTGGCAAGCCGCCGGCCGATGGCGCCCATGCCGGCGACCTGCGCTTCCACCGCAAGCAGCGCCTGGACTTCATCTTCAGCACGGCACGCCTGCGTGGCGAACCGGCGACGGGCGAGTGGCGGCTGCACATCACCGACCTGGCCCAGGGCAGCACCGGGGTGCTGCACAGTTGGCGCCTGAACCTGTTCGGACGCCAGGACAACGGCAATGATCACTACGTGTACACCAACGAATTGGCCACGTTGCACGCCCCTGCACGCAAGAGTCTGCTGGACGTGAACGGTGGCATTGACACCCTCAACGCGGCGGCTATCAGCAGCGCTTCGGTTATCGATTTGAGTCGCGGCGAGGCGCGGTTGGCCGGGCAGGCCGTGCGCCTGGAGACCCCTGGCGAGCTGGAGCACTTGATCGGTGGCGATTACGCCGACCTGCTGATCGGCAATGGGGCAGCCAATGCGCTGCTGGGTGGTCATGCCGATGATCAACTGCGGGGTGGTGCCGGGGATGACTGGCTGGACGGCGGGCCTGGCCACGACACGCTCAATGGCGGCCCGGGGCGCGATCGTTTTGTGATTCACGCGCGGGCCGAGGAGGGCGATACGCTGCTGGACTTCGAGCCAGGGCAGGATCGCCTGCTGCTCAGTGGCTTTGCCGAGGGCAGCCGTCCGGCGTTCACCCGCAGCGGTGAACACACCCTGCTAACCTTGCCCCACGGCCAAGTGCTGAGCCTGCGCCATGTCCTGCCGGAACAGCTAGGCGACAGCGACTGGCAACTGCTGCCTGAACCACCGTCGCTCGACCTGCTGCAAGCCGGCCTACCACCCCCGTAGCAGCTGCCGAAGGCTGCGTCCGAGTTGCCAGTGACGCGGCCTGGCAGCCGCTGCTACACCAGCCTAGCGCTTGCGCTTCACCGCAGGCTTTGGCACCGGCACGTTCAGCGCCGGCGCGCCCAGCGGGTGGCTGGTGGCGTCGAAGAACTGCACCTCGCGGCCGGCGAACAGGGTGGTGAAGTAGTGCTTCTGGCTGAGAATCCAGGCATCGCTCAGCGGGAAGATAGACACCGCCAGCTGCTGCACGCCGGCCTGTTCGATGGCCTCCAGCAGGTAGCGGTCCTGCTCGCCCAGGCTGTGGCCGAACAGGCACAACGGGCCCTGGTGCTGGGCCAGTTGCGCGTGGCACCAGCTCAGGTAGTCGGACTGGCGAATGGCGCGCAGCTTGTCTTCGCGACGGCCTTCGTTGACGAACAGCGGCACCTCGCCAGGCTGGTTGATGGCGAAGCCGTCCAGCAGGGCGCTGCCCACCGCGTTGCGCTTGCGCGTGGTGCCGTCCACCTGGCGAATCAGGTGCAGGCCGCCGTGCAGGTGCAGCACGCGGGTGGCGTCGCTGCGCACGCGGCGCACGTCAAAGCCCTGGTCCACGTCGAACAGCTCGTCGAAGCCCTCGGGTGCCTGTTCCACGGCCCAGGTCACCAGCAGGTCGTAGTTGCTCGAGTACACGGTGGTGTATTCACGCAGGTGGCGGGCAATTGCATGCAAGTGTTCGCCCGGTAGCAGACGGAACGGGAGGTGGGCGCTGCGCATGGCGTGGATCAGCGCTTCCTTGATCGCGTAGTAGCGGTTCAGCGGTGCCGAGGCACTGATGGCCAGCGCGGCGTTGACCCGTACCGTGGTGTTGAGGGCGCTGAGCACCTGCTCGAAATTCTCGGTGCCCATGGATTTGAACAGCGCCAGGTCGGTCTGCCCCAGAGGCTTGTTGCGCACTTTCTGCGCGCGCTCGAACAGCGAGTCGTAGGCAAAGTTGCGCCACAGGGCACGGCTGGCGCCGTTGCCCAGCAACAGGCCGGTGCAGTGAAAGGGCAGCTGAGGCCATTGGCCCAGGCTGGCGTCGAAAGCGTCGAGTTCCATGGCGTGCGTCTTGCTCGGGATCGGTTACAGGGCGCGACTGTACCATGGGGTGCGGGCGGGGAAACCGTCTTGTCATGTTCGTCGCCGACTATGCTGGTCTCTTTTGCCCTTGCAGGAAGCACCCATGTCGTTACGTTGGTTGACCACCGCTTTACTCATGACCGCCGCTGCCGTGGCCCAGGCCCAAGTGCCCACGGGCGAGGCACTGGCCAAGGCTGCCGGTATCCCCTGGCCGGCCGTGATCGCCCATCGCGGCGCTTCCTATGACGCGCCGGAGTCCACTCGCGCCTCCTACCTGCTGGCTCGCGAGCTGGGTGCCGACTACCTGGAAATGGACCTGCAACGCACCCGCGACGGCCAGTTGATTGCCCTGCATGACACCAACCTGGGGCGCACCACCGACATCGCGACGAAATTCCCCGAGCAGAAAGACCAGCCCGTCAACCAGTTCACCCTGGCGCAGCTGAAAACCCTGGATGCCGGCAGCTGGTACAACAAGGCCTATCCCGATCGCGCCCGCCCGGCCTACGCGGGCCTGAAAATCCTGACCCTGGATGAGATCATCGACCTGGCCGACCAGGACCCGGCACACCGCCCGGGGCTGTACATCGAGACCAAGGCGCCGCTGCTGTTCCCCGGCATCGAAAAGGAACTCACCGCCAAACTGATCCAGCGCGGCTGGCTGACCGCTGCCGGCGAGGTGGCGCCGGGCCACCGGCTGGTGCTGCAGACCTTCGAGAAAGGCAGCCTGACCCTGCTCAACCAGTTCATGCCCAAGGTGCCGAAGGTGTTGCTGCTGTGGGTAGGCGAGGGCAGCATCGACCCCGCCTCGCCAGTGGCCTACAACCCCGCCAGCGGCGAAACCAAGGCCGCCTACTACGCCCGCCAGCAACCCCGCGACCACTCGGCCTTCGAACAGTGGCTGGACTTCGCCAAGGCCAACGGCGCAGTCGGCACCGGCCCCTCGGCGGCCCTGACCCAGGGCGGCGACCAGAGCTACATGGACCTGGTGCAACCCTGGATGAACCAGCTCACCCACGCCAAGGGCATGCTGGTGCACGTGTACACCGTGGATGACCCGGTGGATTACCAGAAAGTCATGGCCGCGGGCGTAGATGGCATCTTCACCAACCGCAGCAGCGAGTTGCTCAAGTTCTACCACCGCCCGGCCAGCCGCAGCGTGGCGGAGATCCTCCAGGCGAACGGCTACTGATTCACCCTGACCCAGCGATCGCACGCAGCAGCAACTGTCTTGAAATGGCGTCGTCTGCATCGCGACTAAAGTCGGCTCCTACGCCATACGTGGTAGGAGCCGGCCTTGGCCGCGATGCAGGCGACGCGGTCTACGGGGTCTCCGCATTCGCGTAGCAGCTGCCGAAGGCTGCGTCCGGCGGCGGGCCTGTGTTGCGCCGGGACGCGGCCTGCGGCAGCTGCTACGGGCGCGCGCTGTGTTCCCTCAGACGTATGACCACCGATGTTGATCGCATCGTGCGCTAACGGGTATTTGGAAGCCACGGGATGCAGCAAGGCTGTTCTAAAGGCGTAGGAAATTTCCTCTTTTTTTCCTCCTCTCGAACGAGGCTTTATTTGCATGGCTTTGTGGCTACGCTTGCTTATGGGCAGTTAGCCAGCATCGCTATCTACGGACTGAAAAAACACAAAAAGGGGCGGCACATGGAGTTTTTCGAAAAATTGGCCAGCCTGGCCGCGAAGGTGCGTCTACAGGGACCGGCGATCCAGACGGAGGAAGCCACCAAGAACGCTTTTGTCATGCCTTTCATCAGCACTGTCCTGGGCTATGACGTGTTTGACCCGCAGGAAGTGACGCCTGAATTTGTCTGCGATGTGGGCACCAAGAAAGGTGAAAAAATCGACTACGCAATCATGAAGGACGGAGAAGTCCAGATCCTGATCGAGTGCAAAAAGATCGGTGAACCGTTGCAGATCAACCACGCCTCGCAGCTGTTTCGCTATTTTCATGTCACCAGTGCGCGGATATCTGTGTTGACGAACGGTCAGGTTTATAAGTTTTTCACTGACCTTGATGCACCGAATAAAATGGATGAAAAACCGTTTTTAGAGCTCGATTTGCTCGATATCGATGAGTACTCGGTCCCAGAGCTCACCAAGCTGACAAAGGGTGCCTTTGATGTCGATTCGATTATCAGCGCTGCAGGCGAACTGAAGTACGTTAGCCAAATAAAAAAGCTGATAGCTGCGCAATTCACCAAGCCTGAGGACGACTTCGTCAAGGTGTTCACGACGCGTGTGTACGACGGTGTCATCACCCAGAAGGTCAGAGAGCAGTTCAATGAGCTCACCCGGAAGGCGCTCATTCAGTTTCTAAACGATCAGATCAACGACCGGCTGAAATCTGCGATGAGTGGAGTGGTTCAGCCCGCCCTCGCAACTGTAGCGACGGCTGTCGAAGCGGCTAACAGTGCGGTTGATGACGAGTCTGACGATAAGGTGATCACTACCCTCGAAGAGCTGGAGGGTTACCACATCGTGAGGGCCTTGGTCCGGTCGGTGGTGGATGCGAAGCGCATTGTCCAGCGTGATACGCAAAGCTATTTCGGAATCCTGCTGGACGACAATAACCGGAAACCGATCTGCAGATTGCATTTCAACCGTAGCCAGAAATATATAGGTATCTTCGACGAGGCTAAGGTTGAAACCCGTCACCCAATATCTTGCGTGGATGATATTTATGAATACTCGGAACAGCTGAAAAAGACCGTGGGGTTTTACCAGTGATAGCCTTTTTCAGGTGAATAGCCAGCGTCTGGGGCCTGGTGCCCCAGACGGTATTGCTCAGAAATCAGTCCTTTATCAATACCCAAGGGCGTTTGATACGCAGTTTTTCTGCTAGTCGATAAACCTGTTCACGCCCTGGATGGCGGGTCCAGCGCAGGTTTTCGATCAGTGTGCGTTCGTCAGCGTTGAGACGAACATAGCCCATACTCCGGAGGGCTTGGGACAAAGCTGGATTGCTCATAAGGATTTCTCTGTGGTTGGTCTATGTCTGCTTCCTGACGCCAATCAGGAGGGCAGAACCGTACGGGTTGGCGTACCGGCCACAGTCCGGCGTGCCCAAGGGCACCCACGCACGATCCTGCCCATAAAGAGCATAGCCATGCTGCGAACGACTTAGCCGTCTAAACGGGGATGTCTGTCCGCCTGTGAGTACCAGGACGCCAATCCTGTGACGCCGATATAAAACGCGGGAGCGGACATTACTCTTCCGATCCCGCGCAGATAACCTCAGTATCCCAAAGAACATTATCCCCAGAGTTCTTGGCCCCGCGGCGCGGAGCTGCCAGCCTTGTAAGTTAATATTTGAAGCGTAGGAGGCTACTTCCCGGCCACTTTGATGGCCGGCGGCGTCCAGCCGCCACCCAGCGCCTTGTACAGGTTCACCTGGTTTATCTCCCGCGCCAGCTCCAGTTGCAGCCACTGCTGCTGCGCGCCGAACAGCGAGCGCTGGGCGTCCATGGTGGAGAAGTAGCTGTCCAGGCCGGCTTCGAAGCGCAGCCGGGACTGGCGGTAGGCTTCCTGGTAGTCGGTGACCAGGCGCTGTTGCGCGGCTACCTGGGTGAGCATTTCCTGGCGGGCGTTGAGGGCGTCGGCGGCCTCGCGGAAGGCGTTGAGCACGGTCTGTTCGTAGGCCGCAGTGCGCTCGTCGTAGCGGGCGTGGCTGGCGTCGACGCCAGCCTTGCGCGTGCCGCCGTCGAGCAGGGTCAGGGAACCGGCGGCGGCCAAATTCCAGAAGGCGGCGGGGCCGCTGAGCAGTTTCGAGAAGTCGCCACTCAGGCTACCCAGTGCACCGGTGAGCGAAAAACTGGGGAAATAGGCGGCGCGGGCGGTGCCGATTTCGGCGTTGGCGGCGCGCATCTGCGCCTCGGCGGACATGATGTCCGGCCGCCGTGCCACCAGGCTCGACGGCAGGCCGGCGGGCACGTCGGCCGTAGCCAACTGCCTGCCCAGGTCACCCTTGGGCAGCAACGCGTCGGGCACCGGCTGGCCCACCAGCACGCGCAGGGCGTTGAGGTTCTGCGCCACCTGCATGCGGTAGGTGTTGACCTGCACGGCGGCGGTGTTGGTCATGGCGTCGCCCTGGTGCACGTCGATGCGCGCGGTGGAGCCCAGGTTGTAGCTGGAGCGCAGCAGCTCGCCGTAGTGGCGCTGGGACTCGAAGGTGCTCTGCGCCAGGTCTAGCAAGGTCTGGTTGGCCTTCAGGGTCAGCCAGGTGCTGGCCACCTCGCCGATCAGCGCCAGGCGCGCGGTCTGGTAGTCGGCCTGGCTGGCCTCGAAACGCGCCCCCGCCGCGTGTTGCTGGCTGCGTACGCGGCCGAAGAAGTCCAGCTCGTAGGAGGTGAACCCGGCGGTGGCCTGGAACGTATTGGCGATGCTGCCGGCGCTCGCCCCGCCGCCGGGCGTCTGCACCAACGCCGGCAGTTTGCTGCGCCCGGCGTAGGTGTCGATGCCGATGCTGGGGTACAGCGCCGCGCTGGCGCCGTTGTAGGAGGCGCGTGATTCGTCGACGCTGGCGGCGAACTGGCGCAGGCTGCGGTTGTTGGCCAGGGCCAGGTCGATCAGGTGGCGCAACTGCGGGTCGCTGATGAAGTTGTGCCAGTCCTGTGCGAACGCCGCGCGACCCTCGCAGCAGGCGCCGCTGGCGTTGGCCGGCCAGGCCTGGTCCAGCGGCGGTTCGGGTGGCTGGTAGGGTGGCTCCAGCGAGCAGCCGCCCACCACCAGCAGTGACGCCAGCAAGTAGTTTCTCATCACCGCACTCCTACAGGCGCGGCCCCAGCAGGGCACGCAGTTGCGAAAACAACAGGCTCAGCAAGCCACCCTTGCCATGGGCAACCTGCAGCAGTTGCGGTGTTTGGCGCCGTGCCGGCAGGCTCGGAAAACCTGCGGCCCCGGCGCTGCGGCGACGCCGCCGAACCGGCAGCGGCGCCACGCGTTTCTCGCCCAGCAAGGCACGGCGCAGCAGGCTGCCGAAGGCGATGCCAGGGTGCGCCTTGCCGGCGACGTTGGCGTTGGCGTCGCTGAACAGCCGGCCGATGAGCTTGCGCCGCAGGGCCTCATCCATGTCGATGAAGCGCAGGCCCAACTGCACGCCCTGGTGTTGACGCATCACCTCGACGCCCACCCAACCCACCTTGTTGATCCAGATCTCACCCCGCGCGCCGCAGCGTATGGCGCTGGCCTGGCGGCAGGCGAACGCCGTGCCGCTGATGGAAATGTCCAGCAGCCTGCCAGTAACGATGCGGCCGCCCAGGCGCAGGCCGGCGGGGCGGTCGAAGGGGAAGCGCTCTTCACCGTGCAGGCGCGGGCGGTCGACGCAGGCCACCAGGGTGGCCAGGTTGTAGACCAGCGCCACTACCGTCCAGCACAGGTTGAAGGTCATGTTGCCGTCCAGGCTGTCGGCAGTGACGATGGCGGTGAAGGCGCCGATCTGCGCAAGCGTGGTCAACGCCAGGAAGAACCCGAACAGCTTCCAGTGCACCACGGTTTTTGAGTGGTCGATGCCCTTGGCGGTGACCTTGAATGGCCGCCCGAAGGGCCTCAGCAGGGCGCTCGCCAAGGTGGCGGTGACCGCCAGCGAGGCGACGATTTGCGTCACTTCGGTGAAGATCGGCAGGGTGCGCCGGTCGGTCACCCAGGTGCCGTAGCCCCAGAAGGCGATCAATGCCGGCATGCCGAACGCGAGGAAATCCATGGGCTTGGCGTAGAAGCCGGCAATGCCGAAGTACCAGTACAGCACCGGGGAAATCAGCATCATCAAAATGAACGGCTTGGAAAACCAGTGCAGCAGGCCGTGCAGGTAATGCAGGCGGTCGTTGAGGGTGTAGCCGCTGCCGCGCAGAGGCCCATCCTTGAGCAGCGCCACCTGCACGGTGCCCAGGCACCAGCGGCCACGCTGGTTGATGTAGTCGGTTAGGCCCTCGGCGGACAGGCCGATGGACAGCCGTTCGTTGAGCCAGCGGGTGACGTAGCCCTGCTGCAGCAGGCGGTAGGTGGTGTAGATGTCCTCGCACACGGAGCCGGTGGGAAAACCGCCGATGCTGTCGATCAAGTCGCGGCGCACCACGAACGAGGTGCCCACGCAGAAAGCGGCGTCCCAGCCGTCCTTGGCCGGCTGGAAGACGTCGAAGAACACCCGCTGCTCATCCACCCAGCAGGTGGCCGAGCCCAGGTTGTGCTGGATGGGGTCGGGGTTGTAGTAGAACTGCGGGGTCTGCACCAGGCCCACCTTCGGGTCCTGGAACAGGCCCAGGGTGCGCATCAGGATGGGTTGCTGCGGGGCGAAGTCGGCGTCCAGCACCAGGATGTACGGCGCGTTGCTATGGGCCGCCGACTGGCGCAGGCCGTTGTTGAGGTTGCCGGCCTTGGCATGCAAGTTGTCGGCACGCCGGGCGTATTCCACGCCCATGCGCTGGCAGTAGTCGCGTAGCCAGTCGCGCCGGGTGTCGTCGAGCACCCACACGGTGAAGTTGGGATAGTCCATGGCCTGCGCGGCGATGATGGTTTTCTCCAGCACCTCGAGGCCTTCGTTGTAGGTACAGATGAACACGTCCACTGCCGGCGCCTCGCGCCCCATGGCGCGCAGGCGTTGTTCGCCGGCATCGGCGCTGGCGCGGTGGTCGCTGCGGCAGAGCATCACCAGAATCGAAAACAGCGTGTAGCCGATGGCGAGCATCTCGAAGAACAGGAAACTGTAGGACCACACCGTGGCGAAACCGGAGTGGCTGTCGGGCAGGGTTTCGCGAATGCGCCACAGCAGGTAGTTCACCAGCAGCACGGCGGTCAGGCCGCCGAACAGCGCACGGGCGCCCCACTGGTCACGGTGGGTGAGGCAGCTGAACAGCACGACGATGGCCAGGGTCCACAGGTTGATCTGCAACAGTTGCAGCGAGTCGAGTGCATGCATGTCAGTTCGCCTCTTGAGCACCGGTGAAGGGGTTGACGCCGGTGGCGGCGATGGCCGCCCATGCCGTGGCGCCCAGGTGGGGCAGGTGGTAGTAGAAAAAGTCGTTGCTGGTGGAGTTGGGGCCAATGGCCAGGCCCGTGCTGATCTGCGCCTGTGGCGTTGCGAACAGCCAGCCATCGCCGGCCTGCTGTGCCACCAGCACCGCCCACAAGGGCTGCGCCTGCTGGCTGGCGCCGCTGAGCTGGGCCACCGCGGCGGCCTGGGCGGTGCCTTCGGTCCACAGGCCGTCGGGGGCACGGTTGAAGCCGTAGCCGTCGGCGAAGCGGTGGGCGTGGTCGATGAACGCCAGGCTGCGCTGCCAGTCCCGGGGACGGTCGGGCAGGGCAATCAACGGCCAGATCTGCGCGTCCAGCCCGGACTTCTCGCGCTCCTGGGTGTGGCCGTCGGGCAGGGTGCCGATCAGGAAACGGCCCTGTGCGGCGTCCCACTGGCTGTAGACGAAGCGCCGGGCGATCTGCGCCTGGCTGGCCGCGCTGGCGTTGGCGTGCAGGCGGTCCAGCGCGCTCCAGGCGGCGGCCAGGTCGACGTTGTGCTCGGTGGATTTCCAGCCCTGGCGCTGGGGGCTGGGCGGGTAGCCGTAGTAGCCGCCGATGAAGCCCGGTGGCGACTGGCTGTCGTAGGTGTTGGCCTGGGTCCAGTCGAGGATTTTGCGCGCGGCCTGCAGGTAATGGTCATCCTGGCCCTGGCGGTAGGCTTCCAGCAGTGCCAGCACCGCCCAGGCCTGGTTGCCGGTGGCGCTGCCGACCTGATAGGCGTCCTGGTTCCAGCCGCCGCGTTCCTGGCTCCAGTAGCCGGGCAGGGCGATGGCGCCTGGCTTGATGGGGCCGGCGGCATAGGCGTTGCGCAGGCGGCCGTCGTGGTAGTCGGGGTCGTGGTCGACGGCATAGGCCAGGGCATCGGCGATCTGCCGGCCCGCGGCGGCGTTGCCGCAGCCGAACAGGGCGATGCTGGCCAGGGCGTTGTCATAGGTGAACGCCACCCCGCGCAACGCCAGGATCGCCGGCGGCTGGCCATTGAGCGGCGGGTAGCTGGCCAGCAGGACCGGGCCGCTGCCCAGGGCCCGGACTGCCTGGCCCAAGGCTGCACAGGTCATTTGCGCCAAATGCGGGCGGGCATCATCGGCCGCTGCGTGGCCCAGCCATAGCGCGCCCATCAACCCCAGCACCTTGAGCGCCGGCCACCTCATCGCGACACCGTGGCAGTGACCCAGTTGCCAGGGTTGCAGGTGAGTGCACGTGCGCTGTCGGGCAGGTCGTTGTCGAAGGCAGCTACCACGTACACCGAATTCTGCTCGGCATAGGGGAAGGGCACGCTGTAGCTGCTGGCCTGGATGTCAGTAGGGCTGGAGAGCAGTTGCACCACCTTGGCCTTGAGCGGTTGGTCCAGCCCGTGTATCGATACCTCAAGAGCACTGTCGCGGGTGATCTTGCTGGCCATGCGCTCGGGGAAGACCGCGATCACGTAGCTCTGGCTGCAATTGGTCGCCCGCAACAGGGTTGCCCCCGCGCGTACCAGGGTGCCCTGGGGGGCCACCAGTTCCTGCACGGTGCCGGGGGAGTAGGCCACCACGTCATAGGCAGCCATCATTTGCACCCGGTGCTGCTCGGTGTCGATCAGCTGGTTGAGGTTGTCCAGTTCCTGCTGCTGGGTGGCACGGTTCTTCGCCTGGTTGGCCAGGCTCAACTGCAAGGTAGTCATCTGCGACTTGAGGTCGAACATACGCAACTGGTCGGGGTCCAGGTACACCTGATCCTTGGCAGCCGACAGGTCGCCGCTGTTGATACGCAGCCGCGAGCGTACCGACTCGGCGGCCCCCTGCAACGACGCCAGTTGCGCCTTGGAACTGGCCACCACCGCCTCACTGACCGCGCCCTGCTGGAACAACTCCAGGTTGCGTTGCACGGTGTCGGCGGCGTCGGCCAGGCGCGCGCTGGCCGCGCTGCTTTCGGCTTTCAGAGCTTTCTGCGCATAAAGTTGGCGGGTCTGGTAGGCGCTCTGGTACTGCTCGCTGGTTTTTTCCAGGGCATCGTAGTACTGCTGGTCATGGTCGGCCTGGCTGGCCAGCGAAGACAGCTGCTGTTCCAGGGTAAGCCGCCGGGTTTGCAGGGTCAGCAGGGTTTCCTGGTTGGCGCGGGGGTTTTCGATGGTGGCGATGTCCTGCCCGGTGGTGAAGGTGCTGCCGGGGGCGATGTTGAGGGTGCGGACCACCCCGTCGATGGGCGTGGTCAGCAGGATCACCGGGGCGTTGAGAATCGCCCGGGTCGCCGATGAACTCATCAGCGGCATGAACAGTGTGGAAAACAGCAACCAGATGATGAATGACAGCACGCCAAATCCCACAAGGCGCGGCAACAACGACAACGAAAAGCGCTTCGCTTGTACTTCGGCCATGGTCCAGCACTCCAACATCGTGCGGTGGTAGTTCCCCGGCAGACAGGCGCGCAGCACCCGTGACTGCATCGGTTAGCGGCAGTACGTAGGCAAATGAAGAGTCCAGTTCGTTACGCTTGGCAAAGCGCGGGCATGTCGCCCATCTTGTTGGAAAGTGAACCTGGGGCACGTCGGTGGCGATTCACTGAGGCATGAAGCTATGACTGAAGTCGTTTGCTGTCAACGACCTGCACGGGCAATAAGCTGGCGCTTGAATATTGGCAGCGGTGATTGGCCTGATAAGTGGGCGGGGCGCATCGGGAACTTTTACGACGTGATTGTTTTTAGGCGCTTTTTAATGAATCCAATTTCGGCAGGACCGACGTTTTTATTCTTTGGCTGCGAGGAATACAGCAAAAATAATATAGGCAGTTTGTCCGCGGAAAGATGTCGCGGCCAGGCAGGCAACGTCCAGGCGCGTGCCTAGGGCCTGGGCTGCCTACCATGGGGCGCGGGCTACAGGTCCTGGCGGTCCTTGCGCAACGTGGCGATGGTGCGGTTGATGTAGTCGGCGTTGCGGTCCAGGGTTTCCAGGGCGCTGCGCACGTTCTCGGCGATATCCTCCGCCTCCCAGCGCACTTCGACCCACAGGGCCAGTTCCTCTACTGCGGCGGCAATCGCCAACTGGTTTTCATACAGCTTGTCCAACAGCACGGGTTGCAGCAGCTGGTCCGTCATGCCGAGCTCCTTGTTCCATAGGGCAGCTGGGGGGTCATTATCGGTACGACCTGCGGCGTGTGTAATGGTTCTGTTAACCTGCGGGTGGATCCATTGCCGACAACTTTTGCATTGATGCCAGTGTAGCCCTTGCCGCAGCCAGCGCTAGCGACGTTTTTTTCCCCGATCCGCCTTGAAAGTCGGTTAGATGGAATGGGTATTTGTGCGCAGATTCCGGATTGGCTTATAAACACGGATAGCCCTCGACCTGTCTTTCAGCGCCAAGACCAACAATGACTGTACTCGACGATCCCCTTGCCGCCGCTTCCCCCATTGGTACCGATAAAAGCCTGCGCCGGCGTTCGCTGTTCGCCGCCTGCGGGGCCCACGCCGTGCACGACGGTCTCACCGATCTCATCTATGTGTTGCTGCCCATCTGGCAGGCGCAATTTGGCTTGAGCCTGGCCCAGGTGGGGCTCTTGCGCGGCGCGTACTCGGGGACCATGGCCGGGTTGCAACTGCTGGCCAGCCGCGCGGCCCGGCGTTGGGGCCGGGAGCGGTTGCTGGTGGGCGGCACGGCGTTGGCCGGGGTGGCGTATTTGCTGGTTGGCCAGGCCGGTGGCCTGGGGGTGTTGCTGGTTGCGCTGATGCTCGGTGGGCTGGGAGCCAGCGCCCAGCACCCGCTGGCGTCATCGCTGGTGACCGACAGCCATGAAGTGGGCGGGGGCGTGAAGCAGGCGCTGTCGCAGTACAACTTTGCCGGCGATATCGGCAAGACCCTGATCCCCGGCCTGGTAGGGCTGCTGCTGACGGTGATCAGCTGGCGCGCCAGCGCCACCCTCATCGGCCTGCTGGGTATCAGTGCCGCCGTGCTGCTGTGGTGGCTGATTCCCTCGCAAGCAGTGGCTGCGCTCCACGCTGGAAAAACCCCGAAGGCGGCTGCTGGCGAAGGTTCGGTAACCGGTCTGCGCGCGTTGCTGGCGACCGGGACCCTCGACAGCGCCGTGCGCATGGGTTTCCTGACCTTCCTGCCGTTCCTGCTGCAAGGCAAGGGCGCGGGTAGCGCCGGCATCGGCCTGGCGCTGATGCTGTTGTTCATCGGTGGTGCCTTCGGCAAGCTGTTGTGCGGCTATTTGGGCGCGCGCATCGGCATGATGAAGACCGTGTGGCTCACCGAGACCACTACCGCGGTGCTGATCGTGCTCGCGGTGTTCCTGCCGCAGTTCGCCCTGATGGCGCTGCTGCCGTTGCTGGGGCTGGCGCTCAACGGAACCTCATCGGTGCTGTACGGCGCCGTGCCTGAGCTGGCCGGTGCCGGCAAGCGCGAACAGGCCTTCGCGCTGTTCTACACCGGCACCATCGGCGCGGGCGCGCTGGCGCCGGTGCTGTTCGGGCGGTTGGGGGACGCGACCGGGATACCGGCGGCGGTGATGACGTTGGCGGCGATGTTGTTGCTGACGGTGCCGTTGGCTTGGGTGGTGGAGCGGGCAATGGACCGGTGATTTGCTCACGTTGCCAGTCGAAGGCATTCAGGCCCGCCGGGTCGCAGCCTCATAAACCTCGTCACCCCGCCGAGCACCAACGCAAAGCACCAGCACAATCTCGGCGCCATTTATGCGGTAGACAATCCGCACATCGCCCGTCCTTAGGCGTCGATATCCCGCCAGGAGTCCGCGAAGCGGTTTGCCGGCCTTATCGGGTTCGCCGTGGGCAATACGTTCGCGTATCACCTTTAGCACCCGCGTGGCTTCCGCCTTGCCCAACAGCTTGAGGTCATCCTGCACCCCGGGATGAAACCGGACATTCCAATTCATTGGTACCCGCTTAGTTGAACAGAGCTTCCATGTCTTCGAGGCTCACGGTTTCTTTTTCATCAAGGCTGCGCAGCCGCTCGATGGCCAGCACTTCAGCACGCAGGTCTTCGAGTTCGTCCTGCATGGCCTGGTAGGCGCTCACGCCTATCAGCACTGCCGCTGGCTCATTGTCCTTGAAGACCACCAGGTGGGATACGTCTCCATTGGTAACTTCTTTTAACCGTGCCCCGAAGGTGCGGGCCATGGCGGTGGCGGAGACTGCCTGATCGGCGCGGTCGAGAAGTGCGCTCATGAATTGATCCTCGGGCTTGGCATGCAGGAAATAGGATTGAGGTGGCCAGGTGTGCGCTAAGTGTTGCGCGTTATCATGCGTAATACAATGCGTAATAATCTCCCGCACCCGAAGGACTACGGTAAATCTTCAGCGCACACGAACGCCAGCGCAGCCTGACGGCAGCGGCTACGGGTGTTTGAATATTCTGGGGGGAGTATCAGGCTGCATCAGCAGCAGGGCTGACGCTTGCCTTGAATGGTTTCACTGGCTCAGGACGAGCAGCGAACCGTGGAGAATGCTGGAGCGGGTGAAGGGAATCGAACCCTCGTTATCAGCTTGGGAAGCTGGAGTAATGCCATTATACGACACCCGCTGAACGCGGTTCACTTTTTACCAGAACTCGCCGGTCAATTGAAGCCTTTTATCCGCCCGAGGCGGAATTTGCCGGCCGGCCGCCGTGGTTGCCACGCTTCTTTGCCAGGTTATCGGGCGTCGAGCAGCAAGCACAGCGGTCGGCTGGCCAGGCGTTCAGATGGCCAGCGCATGGTGACCGTCGAACGGGCGGTAGCGAACACGGTTTTCCTGCGGGTTGGGCTTGAGGAAGTCCATCAGGGCCAGGCGGGTGTCGCGGCAGGCTGCCTTGTGTTCCATGTCAAGGAAGTGCCCGGTGCTCTGGATGGTGGCAAACTCGGTCCGCGCCACGTGCTGGGCGAAATGCCGTGCCTCGTGGGCAGTGGTGTATTCGTCCCATTCACCGTTCATGAACAGCACCGGCACGTTGATCTTCGCCGCGGCGTGCAAGGCGTTGCCCAGGTCGTGTTGCAGTACTTCGCTGATGTGGAAATGCATCTGCGCGTACTCATGGTCGTCCAGGCTGCTGACGTGCCGGTAGTTGAAGCGCTTGAACAACGACGGCAGGTGCTTGCCGATGGTGTCGTTGACCAGGTGCCCGACCTTGTGGCGATCGCAACGGCCCAGGTAATGGACGCCGCGTTCCAGGTAGTCGCGCATCGAGGCATTGAGCACCGGGGAGAACGAGCTGATCACGGCCTTCTCGATGCGCTTTGGCTGGTGGGCCAAGGCCAGCAGCGCGCAGGCGCCGCCCCAGGAGAAGGACATCACGTGTTCAGCGTTGAAGTGGTCGATCAGCTCCACCAGGATCTGGCCTTCCTCTTCCTTTGTCAGTGCACGGTGGTGCACGTTGTGGGGCTTGGATTTACCGGCGTAGGGCTGGTCGTACAGCACTACGTTGAACTGAGGATGCAGATTGCGCACTGTCTGGGCAAATGACGCGGTAGTGGCCAGTGACCCATTGACCAAGATGATGGTCTTTTCAGCGGCATCCGCGCGATAGAACTCCGTGTAAACCCGATACTGACCCTGTATATCCAGCACAGCGATTTCTGGCCTCATGTCGTAAGACTCCTGGCAAAAGAAACGGGTACTCGCGCAAGCGACTCTGCACGCAAGACTCTGCACGCAATTTGTGACAGGTAGGCAATTGCCTGGGAATTTTTTGCCCATGTCGATCCGTACAATCTGGTCGACGGGTATTGTTATAAGCGGGCGATCTGCCAGTTCGCGGCCCGATGGAAGCGGCCGGTTGCCAGCAAAAAGGTTTCTTAGAATATGGTGGTGACTGCCGAGTCACATGTGGACCGACGATTGGATTCAAGCAGGCCGATGACGTCTGCGCAAGTACCGTTGGCACAATGTCAGTGAGGTTTCTGCCCGGCGGTAAGACGCCTAGATTTGCTGAATCTCTTCAGCGCGCAGCGCCCGGTACTGGCCCGGCGACAGCTCTGGATCAAGGGTTAGCGGACCCATTTGCTCACGATGTAGCCGTAACACCTTGTTTTGAAAGTGACCGAACATTCGCTTCACCTGGTGGTACCGTCCCTCGACGATGGTCAGGCGGGCACTGCGCGGCCCCAACAGCTCCAATTTGGCCGGCTGGGTGGTCAGGTCTTCGAAGGCAAAATAAATTCCGCGGGCGAAGGTCTCGATGTACTGCGCGTCGATGAGTTGCTCGGTTTCAACGTAGTACACCTTGCCCAGTTTCGTCTGCGGCTGGGTCAGGCGGCGGGACCACTGGCCGTCGTTGGTGATCAGCATCAGCCCCGAGGTGTTGTAGTCGAGGCGGCCGGCCAGGTGCAGGTCGTGCTTGTCCGGCTCATGCAGCAGGTCGAGCACCGTGGGGTGCTGCGGGTCGACCGTGGCGCTGACGCAGCCCATGGGCTTGTGCAGCATGAAGTAACGCGCCGGGCGCCCGGCTTGCAGCACCTGGTCGTCGAGCGTCACCTGGCTGAACTCGCGCACCTCATGATGCGGGTCGCCCGTGGCCACGCCATCGACGCGCACGCGCCGTTCCACCAGCAGCAGGCGTACCTGCTTGCGGTTGAGCTGCGGCAGGTTGCTCAGGAAGCGGTCGAGGCGCATGCAGGCCCTTGGGGCGGCAGTTGGTCCAGCACCTGGGCGCAACGCGGGCACAGGCAGGCCTTGTCGCGCAATGCCGCGGGCAGGGCGGCGAGTACGCTGGGGTCGATGCTCACGCCGTAGCACCAGCAGGACTGGGTGGCGGTGCGCGGGTCGGCCAGGCTGCAGGCGTTGGGGGCGCCACAGGCCGGGCACAGGCTGACATCATTCATGACAGGATTGGGGCAACTCGCTGCGCACGCAATTGCGTCCGCTCTGTTTGGCGCGATAGAGCGCATGGTCGGCGCGGTTGAGCAGGGTGTGCAGGGTGTCGTCCAGCTGCAGCCCGGTCACGCCGACGCTGGTGGTGATTTTCAGCGATTTGTCGCCATAGGGGAAGGTGTATTCCTCGGTGTGCCGACGAATCTTCTCGGCGATCTGCAGGGCATCGGCGCCCGGGGTGGCGCGCAGCAGCACGATGAACTCCTCGCCGCCCCAGCGGCAGAGGATGTCGGAATGGCGCAGGCTGGCGCGCAGCACCTGGGCGAAGCCCTTGAGCACCTCGTCGCCGGCCAGGTGGCCGTGGCTGTCGTTGAGTTGCTTGAAGTGGTCCAGGTCCAGCAGCAGCGCCGCCAGTGGCTGGGTGTCGCGCATGGCCTCGCTGATGGCCTGGGTGGCCAGCAGGTCGAAGCCGCGGCGGTTGGGCAGGCCGGTCAGGGTGTCGCAGGTGGCCAGCAGCTCCAGGCGCTGCTGGTAACGGCCGATCACGCGCTTGAGCAGGGCCAGCACCAGGGCGGTCACCAGCAGGCAGATCATCAGGTTCAGGTACAGCGACTGGCGGATGTCGCCCAGGGCGTTGTCCTCGCGTTTGTCGACGAACAGGTACCAGTCCAGCTCGGGAATGAAGCGCACGTTGAGGAAGTGCCGGGCGCCGTCGGCCAGGTATTCGTGGTTGCCGCTGCTGGGCAGGGGCATCTGCGCCAGCAGCTGCTCCAGCCCTGGCACGGCGCCCAGGGCCTGGCCGCTGCGGGCGCCCTGAGGGCCGCCGTGGGTGCCGGTGAGCACCACCTGGCCCTGGCGGTCGACGAAGTACACCCGGCGCTGGTAGCGCTGCTCGTAGTCCTCGATCAGCTTGACCACGGCGTTCACCTGCAGGCCCACGCCGGCCGCCCCGATGAAGCGGTCCTGGTAGTCGAACACCTTGTAGTTGATGAAGATGGTCAGCGCGTCGTGGTTGGCCATGTCGACGTCGACGTTGATCTCGTAGGGCGTGGCCATGTCGCGCACGCGGAAGTACCAGGCGTCGCGGGGTTCATGGGGCTGCACTTTTTTCAACACGCCCTTGGCCTGGTAGTAGGTGAGGCTGGCGTTGGAGACGAAGAAGGCGGTGTAGGCGCCGTAGTGGGTCATCACCTCCTGCAGGTAGCGGGTCATCTGCTGCGGGTCGCGCTCGCCGGCCAGCACCCAGTCGCGCATAAAGGTGTCGCGCGACATCATCGAGGAGATCAGCACCGGGCGCACCAGGTCTTTCTGGATTTCCGAGTACACCGTGTCGCTGGTCAGTGGCAGCTCGGTGTTGACGATGTTGTCGCGGATCGAGCTGCGCGAGGCGTAGTAGCTCAACAGCGAGGTCAGCACGAAGCCGCTGGCAAGCAGCACCACCAGGGTCAGGATCAACGAGCGCTGGGACAGCGAGGCAAGGCGGGGCGGCATAGCAAATCCATTGGCTGTAGACCGGTGCGGCATTCTAGGGGAAAGCGAGGCCGCGCGGGAAATGCTGGCCTAAAGTACGAGACGGCAATTGGGAGTGTTTCGATGTTGTAGCAAATTATTTCCGTGATGGCACTGAGTCGGATTTCGCCTGTCTTAATCTATGCCGATCGCTATATTTTGCTCGGCGCCGACCAGCGTCGCTGGTTCGAGCTGTCCAGCGGTCCGGGAGGCCGCCATGAAAACGAGACTTCTGCTGCTAGTGTTGCTGGGTCTGTTGACCACTGCCTGTGCACCTTACGAGGGGCCAGCCTATTACCGCACCGACGTGTATGCCGGTGGTGCCTATCCCTACGGCTACTACCCCTACGGGTCGACGTACTACAACTCCGGTTACTACGTGCGCTCGCCGCGTTATTACGCACCGCCGCCTCATTACTACCGCCCAGGGCCCGGCCCTGGCTGGGGTGGGCCGGGCTGGAACGGCCACCGGCCGCCACCTGGCCCACCACCAGGCCGCGGCCCTGGCCGGGGCAACTGGCAAGGGCATGGTGACCATGGTGACCACGGCGGGTTTGGCGGGCCTGGACGGCGCTAATGGCGCACTGGAAGGGCGCGAAACACTGTAGCCGCTGCCGCCAGGCTGCGCTGGCCCATACAACCGCTGGAGATCTTCAGCGGCCCTGATGGCCAGCGCAGCCTACGGCAGCGGCTACGGTGTGGTGTAGCTGCCGCTGAAGTTCAGTAATCAGACAAATCTGCCAGCGGATGCCGGCCTTCCCACGCCTTGCTGAAATGCGCGTCCACCACCGCCTGCGGGATGCTGGCGACGTCAGGCCAGTGCCAACGCGGCTTCTGGTCCTTGTCGATCAGCCGCGCACGCACGCCTTCGCTGAACTCGGGGTGGCGGCAGCAGTTCAGGCTCAGGGTGTACTCCATCTGGAACACCTGGGCCAGGGACAGGTAGCGCGCCCGCTGGATCTGCTCCCACACCAGGTGTGCGGTCAACGGGCAGCCTTCTTCAAGGGTGTGCGCAGCCTTCGCCAGCAGCACGTCGTCGCTGTGGCGCTGGTGCACCAGCGCGCGCCAGGCGCCGGCCACGTCGCTTGTGTCCAACAGGCTGTCGATGCGCGTGCGCCGCGGCAGCCACTGGGCTTCGGGCAACTCGCCCAGCGCTTCCTGCTGCAGCGCCTTGAGCAGGCTGTTGAGCTGCACGGCGGTCTGTTCCTGCCAGTTGAGCTGCAACAGCCCCTCGATCAGCGCCGGTTGTTGGTCGTCGCGCAGGAAGCGGTCGGCCAAATCCAGGTCGAGGGCGTCGCGGCCGTTGATGTGCGAGCCGGTCAGGCCCAGGAACAGCCCCAGCTTGCCGGGCAGCCGCGACAGGAACCAGCTGGCGCCCACGTCCGGGTACAGGCCGATGCTGATTTCCGGCATGGCCAGGCGGCTGCTGGGGGTGACGATGCGGATATTGGCGCCCTGCAGCAGGCCCAGGCCACCGCCCAGCACGTAGCCGTGGCCCCAGCAGATCAGCGGCTTGGGGAAGGTGTGCAAGCGGTAGTCCAGGCGGTATTCGCCGGCGAAGAAGTGCGCAGCCAGCGGCGGCACCTCGCCGGGGTGGGCGCGGCACGCCTGCACCAGGCTGCGCACGTCGCCGCCGGCGCAGAAGGCCTTGGCACCGTTGCCGCGCAGCAGCACGCAGACAATCTGATCGTCCTTTTCCCAGCGTTCCAGCTGGTCGTTGAGGGCCTCGACCATGGGCAGCGACAACGCGTTGAGGGATTTTTCGGCGTCCAGGGTGGCCACGCCAAGGCGCGCGCCGTCGACGCCGACAAGCTCTTCGAATTGCAGATTCATCCTGACCTCTTGAGTGACGCGAATGGGGCAGTGTCCAATTCAGCAGTATGGCCCGCCGTCGGCACGGCGTCAGTCTCCGGTTACATTGATTGACAATCAGGGGCGGCTTTCCTAGTGTCCGCCCCATTGTTTGCCAGGCTATGCCCATGACCACCGACGACCGCATCAAACTCGAACCCAGCTGGAAACACGCCCTGCGTGACGAATTCGACCAGCCGTACATGAACCAGCTGCGTGAGTTCCTGCGCCAGGAACACGCCGCCGGCAAGGAAATCTACCCACCCGGCCCGCTGATCTTCAACGCGCTGAACCTGACGCCGCTGCCGCAGGTGAAGGTGGTCATCCTCGGCCAGGATCCGTACCACGGCCCGGGCCAGGCCCACGGCCTGTGCTTCTCGGTGCAGCCGGGCATTGCCACGCCGCCGTCGCTGGTGAACATCTACAAGGAATTGAAGCGCGACCTGAACATCGACATCGCGCCCCATGGCTGCCTGCAGCACTGGGCCGAGCAGGGCGTGCTGCTGCTCAACACCACCATGACCGTGGAGCGCGCCAACGCCGCGTCCCATGCGAAGAAGGGCTGGGAGTCGTTCACCGACCGCATCATCCAGACCGTCAGCGACCAGCAGTCGAGCGTGGTGTTCCTGCTGTGGGGCGCCCATGCCCAGAGCAAGCAGAAGCTGATCGACAGCAGCAAGCACCTGGTGCTGACCTCGGTGCACCCCTCGCCGCTGTCGGCCTACCGCGGTTTTATCGGCAATGGGCATTTCAGCCGTACCAACAAGTTCCTGCAGCAGAGCGGCCTGGCGCCGATTGACTGGCAGTTGCCGCCCATCTGATTTCCCGGTGTTGCGCCCCGAACGCCCCGTGGCAGCCGCCGAGGCGGCGTCCCGGCGCGCAGCCGTCAGGCGGTGGCCAGGCTAGCGCGCTTGCGCCACAGGCGCAGCAACGGCAACAGCAGCATCAGCGCCGTCAGCACCCACACACCCGCCGTGATCGGGCTGGACCACAGGATATTCAGCGCCCCGTCCGAGATCGACAACGCGCGCCGCAGGTTCTGCTCCATCAGCCCGCCGAGGATGAACCCCAGCAGCACCGGCGACAGCGGGAAGTCCAGCTTGCGCAGGATGTAGCCGAAGATACCGATGCCCACCATCAGGAACAGGTCGAAGGTGGTGGCATGCACCGCGTACACGCCGATGCCGGTGATGATCGCGATGACCGGCACCAGCGCCCAGTTCGGCACCGCGAGGATGCGTGTGAAGATGCGTATCATCGGGATGTTGAGGATCACCAGCATGATGTTGGCGATGAACAGCGAGGCAATCAGCCCCCAGACGATGTCCGGCTGCTGCTGGAACAGCAGCGGCCCGGGGGTGATGTTGTACAGCGACAGGGCGCCGATCATCACCGCCGTGGTGCCCGAGCCGGGCACGCCCAGGGTCAGCATCGGCACCAGGGCGCCACAGGCCGAGGCGCCGATGGCGGTTTCCGGCGCCGCCAGGCCGCGCTTGTCGCCCTGGCCGAAGGTGCCGCTGGCGCCGGCCATGCGCTTCTCGGTCATGTAGGCCACGGCGCTGGCCAGGGTGGCACCGGCACCGGGCAGCACGCCCATCACGAAGCCCAGCAGGCCGCAGCGGATGTTCACCACGAACACCGAGGCCGCTTCCTTGACGTTGAACATCATGCGCCCGGTGGCCTTCACGGCTTCCTGGCCGCGGTGGGTCTTCTCCAGCAACAGCAGAATCTCGCTGACCGAGAACAGCCCCAGCACCAGCACCACGAACTGGATGCCGTCGGCCAGGTGCACGTTGTCGCCGGTGAAACGGTACACGCCGCTGTTGGCGTCGATGCCCACGCAGGCCAGGAACAGGCCGATCAGCGCGGCAATGAAGGTCTTCAACGGCCGGTCGCCGGCCATGCCGCCCAGGCAGACGATGGCGAACACCATCAGCACGAAGTATTCGGCGGGCCCGAAGGCAATGGCCCATTGCGCCAGCAGCGGCGCGAACAGCACCATGCCGCAGGTGGCGATGAAGGCGCCGATGAACGAACTCCAGGCCGACAGCGACAGCGCCACCCCGGCCAGGCCCTGGCGGGCCATGGGGTAGCCGTCGAGGGTGGTCATCACCGTCGAGGCTTCGCCGGGGATGTTGAGCAGGATCGAGCTGATGCGCCCGCCATACTCGCAACCCAGGTACACCGCTGCCAGCAGGATCAGCGCCGACTCGGGTGGCAAGCCCAGGGCGAAGGCAATCGGGATCAGCAGCGCCACGCCGTTGATCGGCCCCAGGCCCGGCAGCAGGCCGACCACGGTGCCGATCAGCGTGCCGCACAGGGCAGTGACCAGGTTGTAGGGGCTCAGGGCCACGCCGAAGCCCTGGCCCAGGTAGCTGAAGGTATCCATGTCAGTTCTCCAGTACGTCGAGCAGGCCCAGGGGCAGGGGGACGTCCATGGCCTTGTCGAACAGCAGGTACAGGGCCACGCTCATCAGGCTCACCACCACAGCGCTGGGCAGCCAGCGGCCGCCGTACAGGCGGGCCATGGGGATGCCGGTCAGCACGCTGGCAAGAATGAAACCCAGGGGTTCGAAGGTGCCGGCGAACACCAGCAACAGCACCACGCAGGCGCCGATCTTGCCCAGGGTGGCGCGGTCCAGTGGCGGTGCCTCGTCGCTGTGGATGATGGCGCTGGGGCGCACGGCCATGTACAGCAGGGCTGCGGCCATCAGGCCCAGCATCAGCAGCGGGTAGGCGCGCGGGCCCACGGGTTCGTAGGAAAAAGCGGCCTGGTAGGGCCAGGCCATCACCGCCAGCGCGGCGCAGGCCAGCAGCAGGGCAATGGCAAACAGTCGTTGCAGGGCCATGGTCGAAACTCCTTGGCGAGAGGGGGCTGCCTCGGGACGAGGCAGGCCGCAGGTCACTGCACCAGGCCGAATTCCTGGGCCAGGGCCTTGTACTCGGTTACCTGTTTCTTCACGTAACCGTCCAGCTCGGCGCCGGTCATGGCGAAGGGGAACAGCGCGCGCTGGGTGCGCAACGTGGCGAAGTCGTCGGACGCCAGCATCTGGTCGAACGCTGTTTTCCACCAGTCGTATTCGGCATCGCTGACCTTGGGCCCCAGGTAGAAGCCGCGCACCACCGGCCAGACGATGTCGTAGCCCTGCTCGCGGGCGGTGGGGATGTCTTTCATGCCCGGCTCGTCGATGCGCTTGTCGGCAAACACCGCCAGCATGCGCATGTCGCCGCTCTGGATGTGCGGCATGGAGTCGGAAATGTCCGTACTGCCCACCTGAATGTGCCCGCCCAGCAACGCGGTGGCGATTTCACCGCCGCCTTCCAGGGCCACGTAGCGCAGCTGGCGCGGGTTGATGCCGGCGGCCTTGGCAATCAGCGCAGTCTGCATCCAGTCCTGGCTGCCGACCGTGCCGCTGGCACCGATCACTACCTTGCCGGGCTCTTTTTTCAGCGCCTGCACCAGGTCGTCGAGGTTCTTGTAGGGCGAATCGCTCTTCACCGCGATGGCGCCGTAGCTGGTGCCCACCGCCGCCAGCCAGCGCACTGCGTTTTCGTCAAAACGACCGAACTTGCCCTGGGCCAGGTTCAGCAGCGAACCGCTGGACCAGGCCACCAGCGAGCCGCCATCGGCCGGGCGCTGGGCGACCACGGCGTTATAGGCCACGGCGCCCACGCCGCCAGGCATGTAGGTGACGCGCATGGGCTTGGTGAGGATTTTCTCGTTGACCAGGGCGCTTTGCACCAGCTTGCAGGTCAGGTCGAAACCGCCGCCGGGGGAGGCCGGGGCAATGCATTCGGGGCGCTTGGGTTCGGCGGCGAACGCCGTGTTGGCCAGCAACAGGCAGCTGGCGGCCAGGGCCAGCTGGCGCAGGGTAGGGCTCATGTGATGTCTCCAGTTCTTGTTCTTGTTATGGCGAAAACGCATCGTGGCGTCTTGCGCGGCAGGCCCATGGCGGACCTGTCGTGGCTCGATCCTAGGGGCTCAACCTTTCGCCAACCTTTCAGCCGAAAATTGCCCTTCGCAGCCCTTCACAGCCGTGGATCGGGGCGTACACTGCCGCGTCGATACCTACAACAAGAGATACCTGACCATGCGCGTCCTACTTGCCGAAGACCACTTGCCGCTGGCTGAAAGCGTGGCCCAGGCGCTCAAGCATACCGGCCTCACGGTGGATGTGCTGCACGACGGCGTGGCCGCCGACCTGGCGCTGGGCAGCGAGGAGTACGCCCTGGCCGTGCTCGACGTCGGCCTGCCGCGCATGGACGGTTTCGAGGTGCTGGCGCGCCTGCGCGGGCGTGGCAAGCACCTGCCGGTGCTGATGCTGACCGCGCGCAGCGACGTCAAGGACCGCGTCCACGGCCTGAACCTGGGCGCCGACGACTACCTGGCCAAGCCCTTTGAGCTCAGCGAGCTGGAGGCGCGGGTCAAGGCGCTGTTGCGCCGCAGCGTGCTGGGTGGCGAGCGCCAGCAACGCTGCGGCGCGCTGGTGTACGACCTGGAGACCCGGCGCTTCACCCTCGGCGATGAGCTGCTGACCCTGACCTCCCGCGAGCAGGCCGTGCTCGAAGCGCTGATCGCCCGGCCGGGGCGAGTGATGAGCAAGGAGCAGTTGGCCGCCCAGGTGTTCGGCCTGGACGAGGAGGCCAGCGCCGACGCCATCGAGATCTACGTGCACCGCCTGCGCAAGAAACTCGATGGCCAGGCCGTGGCCATCGTCACCTTCCGCGGCCTGGGCTACCTGCTCGAAGGTCGCGATGCGTAAGCTCGACAGCCTGCGCGGGCGCCTGCTGTGGAACCTGGCGTTGCTGCTGGTGGTGCTGATGCTGGCCAGCGGCCTGAGCGCCTACTGGAACGGCCGCGAGGCCGCCGACACCGCCTACGACCGCACCCTGCTGGCGTCGGCGCGGACCATCGCTGCCGGCCTGTCCCAGCGCGACGGCAGCCTGAGCGCCGACGTGCCCTACGTGGCGCTGGACACCTTCGCCTACGACAGCGCCGGGCGCATCTACTACCAGGTCAACGACATTCACCAGCAGCTGATCTCGGGCTACGAAAACCTGCCGCCACCGCCGCCGGGCACGCCGCGCACCGACGACTACCCGGCGCTGGCGCGTTTCTACAACGGCCGCTACCTGGGCCAGGACGTGCGCGTGGTCAGCCTGCTCAAGGCGGTCAGCGAGCCGGAAATGAACGGTATGGCCGAGATTCGCGTGGCCGAGACCGAGGAGGCGCGCATCCGCATGGCCCGCGGGCTGATGGCCGACACGCTGCTGCGCCTGGGCATGCTGGGGCTGGGCGCGCTGATGCTGGTGTGGTACGCGGTCAGCGCCGCGCTACGCCCGCTGGAACGCTTGCGCGCCGAGGTTGAAGCACGCCAGCCTGATGACCTGCGGCCGCTGCCAGAGGTCAGCGTGCAGCGCGAACTGGTGCCGCTGGTGGCCTCGCTCAACCACTTCACCGAACGCCTGCGCGGGCAGTTCGAGCGCCAGGCGCAGTTTATCGCCGACGCCGCCCACGAGCTGCGCACGCCGCTGGCAGCGCTGAAGGCGCGCATTGCCCTGGGCCAGCGGGCCGAGCAGGGCGAGGTGTGGCGCCAGACCCTGGACGCCGCCGGCCAGGACGCCGACCGCCTGACCCACCTGGCCAACCAGCTGCTGTCCATGGCGCGGGTGGAGAACGGTGCCCGCGCCATCGCCGAGGGCGGCGCCCAGCGCCTGGACCTGAGCCAGGTGGCCCGCGAACTGGGCATGGCCATGGCGCCCCTGGCCCATGCCCGTGGCGTGGCCCTGGCGCTGGAGGCCGAGCAGCCGGTGTGGCTGCGCGGCGAGCCGACGCTGCTCAACGAGCTGCTCAGCAACCTGCTGGATAATGCCCTGGCGCACACGCCGGTGGGCGGCAACGTGATCTTGCGGGTCAGCGCCCCGGCCGTGCTGGAAGTCGAAGACGACGGGCCGGGTATTCCCGAGGGCGAGCGGGGGAAGGTGTTCGAGCGTTTCTACCGGCGCAGCGCCAAGGGCTCGGGGTTGGGCCTGGCGATCGTCGGCGAGATCTGCAAGGCCCACCGGGCGCAGATCAGCCTGCACGATGGCGCGCAGACCGGCTTGAAGGTGCGGGTGAGTTTTGTCGCCGATTAGCGGAACATCGCCATCGCTGCGTCCAGCTCGAGCCTGTCCAGCGGCACTTCGTCGCCCACGCCCAGGTGCTGGTAGGCCGCCAGGTCAGGCAGGCGATGGACGTCATGCTGGCGCAGCAGCCGGGCGATCTGGATCAGCCCCGTGTAGTCCAGCTGAACGCTGGGGCGGTTGAGGTCGAGGTATTCGCCCGGCACCTGCACCAGCGCCTGGGAAAATTCCCACTCGGCGAGGATCTTGCTGCCCAGCACCGGCTGGATGCGCTCTATGACGTGGTTCAGGCACACCGGGTCGGCCAGCAGCTCATTGTGTTCTTCGGCGTAGGTGAGAATCGGCAGCACGCCGATCTGGTGCACCAGCCCGGCCAGCGCCGCCTGGTCCGGCTTGAGCCGGGTGTAGCGGCGGCACAGCTCGTAGCTGATGCCGGCCACTTCCAGGCTGGCCTTCCACACCTCATGCAGCTTGGCCTGCACCACGGGTGCGCGGGCGTTGAAGATCTGCTCGATCACCAGGCCAATGGCCAGGTTGCTGCTGTAGTTGATGCCCAGGCGGTTGATGGCGCCGGTCAGGTCGGTGACTTCCTGGGTGGCGCGCAGCATCGGGCTGTTGACCACCTTGATCAGCCGCGCCGCCAGCGCCGGGTCGCGGCCGATGACCTTGCCCAGGGCGGGAATGCTGATATCGACGTCCTCGGCGGCCTCGCGAATCTGCAAGGCCACTTCGGGCAGGGTCGGCAGCACCAGGTCATCGTTGGCGATGGCCGTCAGCAAATGCTCTTGGACTGTCTCGGCCAGCTCGCTCATGGGGACTTCCTGGACGCGGTCGCGGGGGCGGGGCAATGTAGCCTAGCGTTGGATCTCGCGGTCGCGATCCAGTTCATACGGCAGGTCCAGCAGGCTCAGGCGCGGGCCTTCCGGGCTGCCCAGGTGCAGGTTGCCGTCTTCCACGGCGTCGGCCTGCAGCACGGCCAGCAGCTCCACGCCTTGCTCGGCAGCGGCCGCCAGGGCCACTTCGCCCACGGCGCTGGCGTGGTTGGGCGAGAACAATGCGGTGCCTGGCGCCGGCGGCTGGCCGTCAGCCAGCGACAGGCGGTACAGGCGGCGCTTGAGCTTGCCCAGGTACTGCATGCGCGCCACGATTTCCTGGCCGGTGTAGCAGCCTTTCTTGAAGCTGACGCCACCCACGGCCTGCAGGTTGAGCATCTGCGGAATGAACGTCTCGCGGGTTTCCGGCATCACCTGGGCGATACCGGCGCGCACCTGGCCCAGCAGCCAGGCGTTCAGCTCGCCCTGGGGCAAGTGCTGCGCAAGCTGCTGGCGCACGGCCTCGGCCTGCTCGGCTGGCACCCACAGCTCGGCACGCTGGGGCGACACGCGCACGGCGATCAACGCTTCGTTGCGGGTGGCGACGTTGCTCTCTTCGCCCAGTTCCAGGCCCAGGGCCGCCAGCGCCGGCTGGCCGTCGACCAGGCCGAAGCGCACCCAGGCGTCACTTTCGTCGGTGAGCTTGGACTTGGAGAACACCGCGTACTTCTTCAGGTCCGCCAGTTGCGGCTCCACCAGCTCGCGGGCCATGGCCAGCAGCACGCCATCGCCTTGCAGCAGGATGCGGAAGCTGGACTGCATGCGGCCCTTCTGGGTACAACGCGCGCCCAGGCTGGCGTACTGCTCGGTGAGGTAGTTGATGTTGCAGGTCAATTGACCCTGCAGGAACTTGCCGGCATCGGAGCCGCGTACGGCGAGGACGCCTTCGTGGGACAGCGCGCAGAAAAAAGCAGAATTGGCCATGGGGCATCGCAAGGGCTAAAAGACTGGGCTCCATCATAGAGCGCTGCCGGGAAAATAGGTAGGTGACTATGGTTGAACAGCGTGTTGGTGCCGGACGCCGCCTGCGGCAGCTGCTACGGGTTGGAGGTGTGCCGCAGGCCGGCGCCGAACCGGATCGGTGGCACCCCGCATCCGGATTGGCGGCACCCCACACACCTGTAGCAGCGGCCGCAGGCCGCGTCCCGCGCACCCCACACATATATAGACATGCGTCCAAGTGCCGCGCGGCGCAGGTCGCTGTATACTGCGCGCCTATTTGAGGAGCGCTCCATGGTCGAAGATATTGAACTCAACCGGCTCTACTGGCATAGCCGCCGCGGCATGCTGGAGCTTGACGTGTTGCTGGTGCCTTTCGTCAAGGAGGTGTACCCCAGCCTCAATGACGTGGACCGCGAATGCTACCGCCGCCTGCTGGAATGCGAAGACCAGGACATGTTCGGCTGGTTCATGGAACGCACCGAATCCGAGGACCCGGAGCTGCAGCGCATGGTTCGCATGATCCTGGACCGTGTCCAGCCCAAGTAAGCTGTTCCATTGCCGCTGGCACGCCTCGCGGCGATTGCTGGCGACCTACTTGGCGGCATTGGGGCTGGCACTGTTCAGCCTGGTGCTGCTCGATGCGCCGTTCGCCTGGCGTGGCCTGGGCATGTTGATATGCTTGGCCCACGCCGCCTGGCACCTGCCCCGCAGCCTTCTGCTCAGCCACCCCCACGCCTGGCGCGCCCTGCGCCGTGATGCCGGCGGCTGGGCGCTGTGGAACCCTGCCAAGGGCTGGCAGGCGGTGCAACTGCTGCCCGACAGCATGGCGCTGCCGGGCCTGGTGCTGCTGCGCTTCCGCCTGCCGGGGCAGTGGTGGCCGCGCAGCCTGTGCCTGCCCGCCGACACCCTGGGCGCCGACGAGCATCGGCGCCTGCGGGTGCGGCTCAAGTTCAGTCGTCGAAGGTGGGCGGCACCAGGATAGTGTCCAGCGCCTCGGGCAGCATTTCCGGGTAATCCAGCGTGTAGTGCAGCCCGCGGCTTTCCTTGCGCTGCATGGCCGAGCGGATCATCAACTCGGCCACCTGGGCCAGGTTGCGCAGCTCGATCAGGTCGCGGCTGACTTTATAGTTGCTGTAGAACTCGTCGATCTCGTCCAGCAGCAACCGCACCCGGTGCTCGGCACGTTGCAGGCGCTTGGTGGTGCGCACGATACCCACGTAGTCCCACATGAAGCGCCGCAGCTCGTCCCAGTTGTGGGCGATGATCACGTCTTCGTCCGAATCGGTCACCTGGCTGGCGTCCCACTGCGGCAGGCGCTCGGGCAGCGCGGTATGCGGCAGCTGCTCGACGATGTGCGCGGCGGCGGAGCGGCCGTACACGAAGCATTCGAGCAGCGAGTTGCTGGCCATGCGGTTGGCGCCGTGCAGGCCGGTGAAGGTGGTTTCGCCGATGGCGTACAGGCCGGGCACGTCGGTGCAGCCGTGCTGGTCGATCATCACGCCGCCGCAGGTGTAGTGCGCGGCCGGCACCACCGGGATGGGCTGGCGGGTGATGTCGATGCCGAAGGCCAGGCAACGCTCGTACACAGTGGGGAAGTGGCTGGTGACGAACTCGGCCGGCTTGTGGCTGATGTCGAGGAACACGCAGTCCACGCCCAGGCGCTTCATTTCATGGTCGATGGCGCGGGCGACGATGTCCCGGGGCGCCAGCTCGGCGCGCGGGTCGAAGCGTGGCATGAAGCGTTCGCCGTTGGGCAGTTTCAGCACCGCGCCTTCGCCGCGCAGGGCCTCGGTCACCAGGAAGCTCTTGGCCTGGGGGTGGTACAGGCAGGTGGGGTGGAACTGGTTGAATTCCAGGTTGGCCACCCGGCAGCCGGCGCGCCAGGCCATGGCAATGCCGTCGCCGCAGGCGCCGTCGGGGTTGCTGGTATAGAGGTAGACCTTGGCCGCGCCGCCGGTGGCGAGGATGGTGAAGCGCGCGCCGAAGGTGTCGACCTCGCCGGTGTTGCGGTCCAGCACGTAGGCGCCCAGGCAGCGGTCGCCGGCCAGGCCCAGGCGCCGCTCGGTGATCAGGTCGACCGCCACGCGCTGTTCCAGCAGCTCGATGTTGGGCCGCAGGCGGGCCTGGGCCAGCAACGTCCGGAAGATCGCCGCGCCGGTGGCGTCGGCAGCGTGGATGATGCGCCGGTGGCTGTGGCCGCCCTCGCGGGTCAGGTGGAACTCGAAGCTGTTCTCGTCGTGGGCCGGGTCGTCGTCACGGGTGAACGGCACGCCCTGGTCGATCAGCCACTGGATGGCCTCGCGGCTGTGCTCCACGGTGAAGCGCACCGCGTCTTCATGGCACAGGCCGCCGCCGGCGTTGAGGGTGTCCTCGACGTGGGACTGCACGGTGTCGGTGTCGTCGAGCACCGCGGCCACGCCGCCCTGGGCCCAGAAGGTGGAGCCGTTGGACAGGTCGCCCTTGCTCAGTACCGCAATGCGCAAATGCCCGGGCAAGGTCAGGGCCAGGCTAAGCCCGGCGGCACCGCTGCCAATCACTAGAACGTCGTGTTGATACTGCTGGCTCATGTCTTTATTCCGCGGGGGCGACTATTGTTTTCGGCGCAGTCTCCTCCAAGCGGCCCTGCGCGCGCAATCCTCACTTCGTAGCGGTTGGTACAGGACGCCGCCTTTGGCAGCTGCTACTGGCGCATGAGCATCGCGGATCGGTCATGGGCTACTAGTATATAGAGGGGGGTATCGGCACAATAGCCAAGCCTTCATGGCGTTGTGGAACTATACCGTTGGTCGGGCTATCTGATACACGAACCGACGGATGGGGCGCTTGCGCCTGATCGACCGTGCTTGAGCCTTGTTTCATGGCTGAAACACCGGCGGTCAACGCACAATCGCGCAATGTCCGCGGGCGATCCCTGCAAATACCGGGAACTTTATTCAACACCCCGGTATCCATAGACGGTCGCCCATGAGAAGGGAAACGGCGTCGGCTTTATGTGGGGCTGAAGTCGCTGGCCACTGCAAGCGGATTCGACGACAAGATTATTGACGCAGCCGGCCATGACCGCGCTGCGGTTTTCGTGCAGGTCAAATCATGGCGTGCAGGAAACTTGCTTGGAGGGGAGAACTTTTGCGAAAAGCCCGAGTCTATGATTGCAAGCCTGAACGATGGCTTAAGCAATGCTCCTCCCGGCTCAACGAGGAGTGTTCATGCTAACCCAGGAAGAGGATCAGCAACTGGTCGAGCGTGTTCAACGCGGCGACCGGCGAGCTTTCGATCTGTTGGTGCTGAAATACCAGCACAAGATTCTCGGGTTGATCGTGCGATTCGTGCACGACACCCATGAAGCCCAGGACGTGGCGCAAGAGGCCTTTATCAAGGCGTATCGGGCGCTTGGCAATTTCCGCGGTGACAGTGCCTTTTATACATGGCTGTACCGCATCGCCATCAACACGGCGAAAAACTACCTGGTGTCCCGCGGTCGTCGGCCGCCAGATAGCGATGTAAGTTCCGAGGATGCCGAGTTCTACGACGGCGATCATGGCCTCAAGGATCTGGAGTCTCCGGAGCGCTCCCTGTTACGAGATGAGATCGAGGGCACCGTCCACCGGACCATCCAGCAACTGCCAGAAGATTTGCGTACGGCGTTAACTTTACGTGAATTCGACGGTCTGAGTTACGAGGACATTGCCAGCGTCATGCAATGCCCGGTGGGTACCGTGCGATCTCGGATTTTCCGCGCTCGGGAGGCCATAGATAAAGCCCTGCAGCCTTTGTTGCAGGAAACCTGAGACAGCGGCGACAGCCAAGAGAGGAACCGCCATGAGTCGTGAAGCTTTGCAGGAATCGCTGTCCGCGGTGATGGATAACGAAGCGGACGAACTGGAACTGCGCAGGGTCATCAACGCCCTGGAAGATCCAGAAACACGTGCAACCTGGAATCGCTACCAGATTGCCCGTGCGGTAATGCACAAGGACTTGCTCGACCCACGCCTGGACCTGGCCACCGCCGTATCGGCAGCCATTGCCGAGGAAATCGCACCGGTCAAGGCCACTCGTGGTCCATGGCGCAGCCTGGGCCGCCTGGCCGTGGCAGCCTCGGTCACCGTGGCGGTGTTGGCAGGCGTGCGCCTGTACAACCAGGACGAAATCGCCGGCAACCAGCTGGCCCAGCAGCAACCGGCTACCCAGCAGGCACCTTCCGTGCCGCAGGTGCAGGGCCCGGCCGTGCTGGCAGGCTACACTGAGAGCAACGACCAGAGCACTGGCCCCATGGCCAACGGTGTTCTGCAAGGTCAGGCTGGCATGCATGACCAGCGCTTGCCAGGCTACCTGCGCCAACACGCCCAGGAAGCTGCGTTGAAAGGGACCGAAAGCGCGTTGCCATACGCACGTGCCGCGAGCCTTGAAAACCGCTAAGGAGGACCATGCGCGCCATACCGCTACTACCGCTATTGCTCGGTTCCTGTCTGAGCGTCCCGGCCTTCGCGGCCAGCGACGCTTCGCAGTGGCTTAACCGCCTGGCCCAGGCCGAGCAGCAGCAGAGCTTCCAGGGTACCTTCGTCTACGAACGCAACGGCAGTTTCACCACCCACGACATCTGGCATCGCGCCCAGAACGGCAAGGTCAGCGAGCGGCTGTTGCAGCTCGATGGCTCGGCCCAGGAAGTCGTGCGCGTGGATGGCCGTACCCAGTGCGTGAGTGGCGCCCTGGTTCCCGGTGTGAGCGAGACGCCTGATTCCTCTGGCCGCGTGCTCGACCCCCTCAAGCTGATGTCCTGGTACGACCTTGCGGTCGCGGGGCAATCACGCGTGGCCGGGCGCGATGCCACCATCGTTACGCTGACCCCCAAGGATCAGCACCGCTACGGTTTCGAATTGCACCTGGACAGCAAGACTGGCCTGCCGCTCAAGTCGTTGTTGCTCGACGACAAGGGGCGCCTGCTGGAACGCTTCCAGTTCACCCGCCTGGACACCGACGTGCCCACGGATGCGGAGCTGGCTGCCAGCGACAACTGCAAGCCCCTGGGGCCGGCCGTTGTCGCCCAGGCCTCGGCGCCCGCCGCCGGCCATTGGCGTTCGGACTGGCTGCCGCCGGGCTTCGAGTTGGCCGGCAGTTCCTCGCGCAAGGACCCCGACACCAAGACCACCGTCAGCAGCCTGATGTATGACGATGGCCTGGCGCGCTTCTCGGTGTTCCTTGAGCCGCTCAATGGCAGCGTCGGGGCTGACACCCGCACGCAGCTGGGGCCGACCTCGGCCGTGTCGCGGCGCCTCACCACCCCCAACGGGGAAGTGATGGTCACCGTGGTGGGTGAGATTCCCATCGGCACCGCCGAGCGCATCGCCTTGTCGATGCGTGCCCAAGACGCCCAGGCGAAGAATTGAGGCGCCTGTGCTGAGCAGGAGTGGGCGTGCAGGGAGCACGTCGCATGGCGCTTCACGGCATCCGTTACAAAGGATGACGAAATGAAACTTCTGTCAGTCAGGTTGCAAAACCCCCTGAATTTTTCTATAGGTCAGACCCTCAAGGGTCTGGCCTTGTCTGCTGTTTCAGGATCGCCACTGCCGACACCCCCGGACCCGGACATTGCCTTGCGGCAGTGCCCGGGTTTTGTGCGTCTGGCGAACCCACTTGCTAAACCTAGCTCGTTAAATACGGGAGCCGTATGTCGATACTACGCTTGAAGCATTACCTGACCGTGTGCGCCGCCGTGCTGATGCTCGGCCAGGTCGTCACCGCCCAGGCCGAGGCGCTGCCTGACTTCACCAACCTGGTGGAGCAGGCCTCGCCCGCGGTAGTCAACATCAGTACCACCCAGAAGCTGCCCGACCGCAGCGCCGGTGCCGGCGACATGCCGGACCTGGACGACCTGCCCCCGGCCTTCCGCGACTTCTTCCGCAACATGCCGCGTTCGCCGCGCAGCCCCAAGGGCGGTGATCGCCAGCGTGAGGCCCAGTCGCTGGGCTCGGGCTTCATCATCTCGCCCGACGGCTATGTGCTGACCAACAACCACGTGATCGCCGACGCCGATGAAATCATCGTGCGCCTGTCCGACCGCAGCGAACTGAAAGCCAAGCTGGTGGGCACCGACCCGCGCACCGACGTGGCCCTGCTGAAAATCGACGGCAAGAACCTGCCTACGGTCAAACTGGGTGATTCCGACAAGCTCAAGGTTGGTGAGTGGGTGCTGGCCATCGGCTCGCCGTTCGGCTTCGATCACTCGGTCACCAAGGGCATCGTCAGCGCCAAGGGCCGTACCCTGCCCAACGACGCCTACGTGCCGTTCATCCAGACCGACGTGGCCATCAACCCGGGCAACTCCGGCGGCCCGCTGTTCAACATGAACGGCGAGGTGGTGGGTATCAACTCGCAGATCTTCACCCGTTCCGGTGGCTTCATGGGCCTGTCGTTCGCGATCCCGATCGACGTGGCCATGGATGTCTCCAACCAGCTGAAGAAAGACGGCAAGGTCAGCCGCGGCTGGCTGGGCGTGGTCATCCAGGAAGTGAACAAGGACCTGGCTGAATCCTTCGGCCTGGACAAGCCGGCCGGCGCCCTGGTGGCGCAGATGGTCGAGGACGGCCCGGCGGCCAAGTCCGGCCTGCAGGTGGGTGATGTGATCCTGAGCATGAACGGCCAGCCGATCGTCATGTCGGCCGACCTGCCGCACCTGGTGGGCGGCCTCAAGGCCGGCGCCAAGGCCAGCCTGGAAGTGGTTCGCGAGGGCAAGCGCAAGACCATCGACGTGACCGTCGGTGCCATGCCGGCCAATGACGACGACATCCTCGCCGGTGGCGCCGCCAAGTCGCAGGCCGAGAGCAACAGCAATCGCCTGGGCGTTTCTGTGGCCGACCTGACCGCCGATCAGAAAAAGTCCCTGGACCTGCAAAGCGGCGTGGTCATCAAGGACGTGCAGGACGGCCCTGCGGCGCTGATCGGCCTGCAGCCGGGTGACGTCATCACCCACCTGAACAACCAGGCCATCGGTTCGGCGAAGGAGTTCACCGACATCGCCAAAGGCCTGCCGAAGAACCGCTCGGTGTCCATGCGCGTGCTGCGCCAGGGCCGCGCAAGCTTCATCACCTTCAAGCTGAGCGAGTGATAAGCTGGCGTTGAAACAGGGGAGGGCGGCCGGTGGGCCGCCCTTTTTTGTGAGCGGATGTCGATGGGGGTGGGCTTCCCCAGGATGTTCATGATCAACCGTCTCCCACATCGCCCCGTAATTCAGGTACAATTCCCGGCTATTTTTCGTTGGGCGTCCGGCCCGCAGCCTTTTTGAGTGTTGATCCGTGAGTGATTTGAGTCATATCCGCAATTTCTCCATCATCGCCCACATTGACCATGGCAAGTCGACGCTGGCCGATCGGTTCATCCAGATGTGCGGCGGCCTGGCCGATCGCGAGATGGAAGCTCAGGTGCTGGACTCCATGGACCTGGAGCGTGAGCGTGGCATCACCATCAAGGCCCACAGCGTCACGCTGCATTACAAGGCGCAGGACGGCAAGACCTACCAGCTGAACTTCATCGACACCCCCGGCCACGTCGACTTCACCTATGAAGTCAGCCGTTCGCTGGCCGCCTGCGAGGGCGCGCTGCTGGTAGTCGATGCCGGTCAAGGCGTGGAGGCCCAGTCGGTCGCCAACTGCTACACCGCCATCGAGCAGGGCCTGGAAGTCATGCCCGTGCTGAACAAGATGGACCTGCCCCAGGCCGACCCCGATCGCGTCAAGGACGAGATCGAGAAGGTCATCGGCATCGACGCCACCGACGCCGTGGCCTGCAGCGCCAAGAGCGGCATGGGCGTGCTCGACGTGCTCGAGCGCCTGGTCCAGGACATTCCGGCCCCTACCGGCAACATCGAAGATCCGCTGCAAGCGTTGATCATCGACTCCTGGTTCGACAACTACCTGGGCGTCGTCTCCCTGGTACGCGTGCGCCACGGCCGCGTGAAGAAGGGCGACAAGATCCTGGTCAAGTCCACCGGCAAGGTGCACCTGGTCGACAGCGTGGGCGTGTTCACCCCCAAGCACACCGCCACCGCCGACCTGAAAGCGGGCGAAGTGGGCTTCATCATCGCCAGCATCAAGGACATCCACGGCGCGCCGGTGGGTGACACCCTGACCCTGAGCAGCACCCCGGACGTGCCGGTGCTGCCTGGTTTCAAGCGCATCCAGCCACAGGTCTACGCCGGCCTGTTCCCGGTCAGCTCCGAAGACTTCGAAGACTTCCGCGACGCGCTGTCCAAGCTGACCCTTAACGACTCGTCGTTGCAGTACCTGCCGGAAAGCTCCGACGCCCTGGGCTTCGGTTTCCGCTGTGGCTTCCTGGGCATGCTGCACATGGAAATCATCCAGGAGCGCCTGGAGCGCGAGTACGACCTGGACCTGATCACCACCGCGCCAAGCGTAATCTTCGAAGTGGTGCTGAAGACCGGCGAGACCATCTACGTCGACAACCCGTCGAAGCTGCCTGACGTGTCCTCGGTGGAAGATTTCCGCGAGCCGATCGTGGCCGCCACTATCCTTGTGCCTCAAGAGCACCTGGGCAACGTCATTACCCTGTGCATCGAGAAGCGTGGCGTGCAGCGCGACATGCAGTTCCTCGGCAGCCAGGTGCAGGTGCGCTACGACCTGCCGATGAACGAGGTGGTGCTGGACTTCTTCGACCGCCTGAAATCCACCAGCCGCGGCTATGCTTCCCTGGACTACCATTTCGATCGCTACCAGTCGGCCAACCTGGTCAAGCTGGACGTGCTGATCAACGGTGACAAGGTTGACGCCCTGGCCCTGATCGTTCACCGCGACAACGCCCACTACAAGGGCCGCGCGCTGACCGAGAAGATGAAAGAACTGATTCCTCGGCAGATGTTCGACGTTGCGATCCAGGCCGCCATCGGCGGGCAGATCGTGGCCCGGACCACTGTCAAGGCGCTCAGAAAGAACGTACTGGCCAAATGCTATGGCGGTGACGTCAGCCGTAAGCGCAAGCTTCTGGAGAAGCAGAAGGCCGGTAAGAAACGCATGAAACAGGTCGGTAACGTGGAAATTCCACAAGAAGCCTTCCTCGCCGTGCTCAGGTTGGATAGTTAGGTCCTATGTCTCTAAATTTCCCGCTGTTGTTGGTCATTGCTGTCGCCGTCTGCGGTTTGCTGGCCCTGTTCGATCTGGTCTTCCTGGCTTCGCGCCGCAAGACCGCGATCGCAACCTACCAGGGTAGTGTCAGCGAGCCGGACCCGGTGGTGCTCGAGCAGTTGAACAAGGAACCGGCGCTGGTCGAATACGGCAAGTCGTTCTTCCCGGTGCTGTTCATCGTGCTGGTGCTGCGCTCGTTCCTGGTCGAACCCTTCCAGATCCCGTCGGGGTCCATGAAGCCGACCCTGGAAGTGGGTGATTTCATCCTGGTCAACAAATTCTCCTACGGCATCCGCCTGCCGGTGATCGACCAGAAGATCATCCAGATCGGTGACCCGCAGCGTGGCGATGTCATGGTGTTCCGCTACCCAAGCGACCCGAACGTCAACTACATCAAGCGCGTCATTGGCCTGCCGGGCGACAAGATCCGCTACACCAATGACAAGCGCCTGTACGTCAACGACCAGCTGGTGGCCGAGCAACTGCTGGGCGAAGAGCCCAACAGCCTGGGCACCGCCGAGCTGTATCAGGAAAAACTCGGCGACGTCGAGCACCTGATCCGCAAGGAAATGGGCCGTTACCACATGCCGCCGGACAATCAATGGACCGTGCCTGCCGGGCACTACTTCATGATGGGCGACAACCGCGACAACTCCAACGACAGCCGTTACTGGGATGACCCGCGTATTCCCAAGGAACTGCTGGGCATGGTCCCGGACCGCAATATCGTCGGCAAGGCCTTCGCGGTCTGGATGAGCTGGCCGGAGCCGAAGATGAGCCACTTGCCGAACTTCTCGCGAGTTGGGCTGATCAAGTAACACCAGGCGGCGCTGTCCAGTGGACAGCGCCGAATGCTTTTCAGGCGGCAGCAGGGATGGAGAGCTTGAGCATGAACGCAGCCAGTTCGCAGAAAGGTATTTCGCTGCTGGGAGGGCTGGTACTGCTGGCCATACTGGGGTTTGTCGCCAGTACGGCCTTCAAGGTGCTGCCGCACTATTTCGACTACTGGACGATGAAGAAGATCATCGAATCGGCAGCGACCGACAAGGCGGAGAAAATCGACACGGTTGGTGATTTCTACAACCATGTGGACAAGGGCATGAGTGTCAATAACATCCGTGACCTGCAAGCCCGCAACATCATGAAAGTGACACTGGACGACGACGTGTTCGCCGCCCATTTGCAATACGAACAGCGTGAGCCACTGATCGGCAACGTCGATCTGGTGGTGAAATTTGACCACGAATTCAGCGTGCGTAAACCGTGAGTGTTTCCTTGAGCCGTCTCGAGCGTCAGCTCGGCTATACCTTTAAAGACCAGGACCTGATGGTGCTGGCCTTGACTCACCGCAGCTTCGCCGGGCGCAACAATGAACGCCTGGAGTTCCTCGGTGATGCCATCCTCAACTTCGTGGCCGGTGAATCGTTGTTCGAACGTTTCCCCCAGGCCCGCGAAGGCCAGCTGTCGCGCCTGCGCGCCCGGCTGGTGAAAGGCGAGACCCTGGCCGTACTGGCCCGTGGTTTCGACCTGGGCGAATACCTGCGCCTGGGCAGCGGTGAATTGAAGAGCGGCGGTTTCCGTCGCGAATCGATCCTGGCCGATGCCCTGGAAGCGCTGATTGGTGCCATCTACCTGGATTCGGGCATGGAAGTGGCCCGCGAGCGTGTGCTGTCCTGGCTGACCAGCGAGTTCGACAGCCTGACGCTGGTGGACACCAACAAGGACCCGAAAACCCGCCTGCAGGAATACCTGCAGTCGCGTGGTTGCGAACTACCGCGTTACGAAGTGGTGGATATCCAGGGCGAACCGCATTGCCGGACGTTTTTCGTCGAATGTGAAGTGACCCTTTTGAACGAAAAAAGCCGAGGTCAGGGTGTGAGCCGTCGTATTGCCGAACAGGTAGCGGCCGCTTCAGCCCTGATTGCCCTGGGCGTGGAGAATGGCAATGACTGATACAACCCCAACCCGCTGTGGCTATGTCGCAATCGTCGGCCGCCCGAACGTGGGCAAGTCCACGCTGCTCAACCACATCCTGGGCCAGAAGCTGGCGATCACCTCGCGCAAGCCGCAGACCACCCGCCACAACATGCTGGGCATCAAGACCGAAGGCGAGATCCAGGCCATCTACGTCGACACCCCCGGCATGCACAAGAGCAACGAAAAGGCGCTCAACCGCTACATGAACAAGACTGCCTCGGCGGCCTTGAAAGACGTGGACGTGGTGATCTTCGTGGTGGACCGCACCAAGTGGACCGACGAAGACCAACTGGTGCTGGAGCGCGTGCAGTACGTGCAGGGCCCGGTGATCCTGGCCATCAACAAGACCGACCGCATCGAGGACAAGGCCGAGCTGATGCCGCACCTGGCCTGGTTGCAGGAGCAGCTGCCCAGCGCCGAGATCGTCCCGGTGTCGGCCCAGCAGGGTCACAACCTCGACGCTCTGGAAGGCCTGATCGCCAAGCACCTGCCGGAAAATGACCACTTCTTCCCTGAAGACCAGATCACCGACCGCAGCAGCCGCTTCCTGGCCGCCGAACTGGTACGCGAGAAGATCATGCGCCAGCTGGGCGCCGAGCTGCCGTACCAGATCACCGTCGAGATCGAAGAGTTCAAGCAGCAGGGCAAGACCCTGCACATCCACGCCCTGATCCTGGTGGAGCGTGATGGTCAGAAGAAGATCATCATTGGCGACAAGGGCGAGCGCATCAAGCGTATCGGCATGGAAGCACGCAAGGACATGGAGCTGCTGTTCGACTCCAAGGTCATGCTCAACCTGTGGGTGAAAGTGAAGGGCGGCTGGTCCGACGACGAACGCGCCCTGCGCTCGCTGGGTTACGGCGACCTCTGATCTGCGCCACATTCCCCCTTGGGGGAATGGTTTTTTGTGGGAGCTGGCTTGCCAGCGAGCTTTTGAGGCCCGAAAGCTCGCTGGCAAGCCAGCTCCCACAATTGTTTGGAACGCCTGAAACCGAGTGCCGACCCATGTCCACCCTCGTCCTTTACCCCGCCTACGTCCTGCACTCGCGCCCCTATCGCGAGAACAGCGCCCTGGTCGACTTCCTTACCCCGGGCGGCCGCCTGCGCGCCGTGCTGCGCAGCGCCCGGGGCAAGGCCGGCAGCCTGGCGCGGCCGTTCGTGCCGCTGGAAGTGGAGTTCCGTGGCAAGGGTGAGCTGAAGAACGTCGGGCGCATGGAAGCGGTGGGCGTGGCCTCCTGGATGGTCGGCGACGCGCTGTTCAGCGGCCTGTACCTGAACGAACTGCTGACCCGCCTGCTGCCGGCCGAAGACCCCAACCAGGTTATCTACGACAGCTACGCCGCCACTTTGCAGGCGCTGGCCGCCGGCCTGCCGCTGGAGCCGCTGCTGCGCGCGTTCGAATGGCGGCTGCTGGATGAACTGGGCTACGGCTTCGCCATGGACAGCGACGTCAACGGCGACCCGGTGGAGGCCGACGGCCTGTACCGCCTGCAGGTGGACGCCGGCCTTGAACGCGTGTGGCTGATCCAGCCCGGCCTGTTCAAGGGCAGCGAGCTGCTGGCCATGGCCGAAGCCGACTGGACTGCCCCCGGCGCATTGAGCGCTGCCAAGCGCCTGATGCGCCAGGCGCTGGCCGTGCACCTGGGCGGTCGTCCGCTGGTCAGTCGGGAACTGTTTCGCAAGCCGTGAGCACCACGTATCCTTGGGGTCTCAATTCCAAGGAGCGCTCCCGTGACCACCAGCAATCGCATTCTTCTCGGCGTCAACATCGACCACGTGGCAACCCTGCGTCAGGCCCGCGGCACCCGCTACCCTGACCCGGTCAAGGCTGCGCTGGACGCCGAAGAGGCGGGCGCCGACGGCATCACCGTGCACTTGCGCGAAGACCGCCGGCACATCCAGGAACGCGACGTGCTGCTGCTCAAGGACGTGCTGCAGACGCGCATGAACTTCGAAATGGGCGTTACCGAAGAGATGCTGGCGTTCGCCGAACGCATCCGTCCGGCCCACGTGTGCCTGGTGCCGGAAACCCGCCAGGAGCTGACCACCGAAGGCGGCCTAGACGTGGCCGGCCAGGAAGCGCGTATCCAGGCGGCGGTAGAGCGCCTGAGCAAGATCGGCTGTGAAGTGTCGCTGTTCATCGACGCCGACGAGCGCCAGATCGCCGCCTCCAAGCGCGTGGGCGCGCCGGCCATCGAGCTGCACACGGGCCGTTACGCCGATGCCGAAACCCCGGCGCAGGTGGCTGAGGAGCTTAAGCGCATCGCCGATGGCGTGGCGTTTGGCGTGGCCCAGGGGTTGATCGTCAATGCCGGCCATGGCCTGCACTACCACAACGTGGAGGCGGTGGCGGCCATCAAGGGCATCAACGAATTGAACATCGGCCATGCGCTGGTGGCCCATGCGTTGTTCGTGGGCTTCAAGGCGGCGGTGAGCGAGATGAAGCAGCTGATCGTGGCTGCTGCTCGCTGATTGCGTAGGCTTCGGACGCGGCCTGCGGCCGCTGCTACGGGAGGGGGAGGGCACAATCCTCCGTAGCAGCGGCCGAAGGCCGCGTCCGCGATCTCAACCTTTCAAATAACCTTCCACCAACCCCACCCAGCACGCCGCGCCCAGCGGGATCACCGCGTCGTCGAAGTCGTAGTGGTCGTTGTGCACCGAGCACCCGCTGAACTCGCCGGTGCCGTTGCCCAGGATAAAGTAGCAGCCCGGCTTCTCGTGCAGCATCCAGGCGAAGTCCTCGCTGCCCATGATGCGCACCGGCATTTTCTCCAGCACGTTCTGCGCGCCCAGCACCTCACGGGCCACGCCCAGCATGCGCTCGGTCTCGGCCTTGCTGTTGACCAGCACCGGGGCCAGCAGGCAGTAGTCGATCTCGGCCCTCACGCCGAAGCTGGCGGCTTGCCCCTCGACAATCTCGCGAATGCGCTTCTCCACCCGCTCACGCACGGCCGGGTCGGCGGTGCGCACGCTGAGCATCACCTTGGCCGTCTCGGGAATGATGTTGTACGCGGTGCCGGCCTGCACCATGCCCACGCTGAGCACGGCGGCGTCATCGGTGGACAGGTTGCGCGAGATCACCGTCTGCAGCGCGGTGATGATGCTGGCCAGCGCCGGCACCGGGTCGATGGCCCGCTCGGGCATGGCGCCATGGCCGCCACGGCCGGTCAGGGTGATGGTCACGCGCTCGGACGAGGCCATGAAACCGCCGGCCTGCACCACGGCCTGGCCCACGGGCAGGCCGGGCATGTTGTGGTAGGCGTACACCGCGTCGCAGGGGAAGCGGGTGAACAGGCCGTCGTCGATCATCTGCTTGGCGCCGCACAGGCCTTCTTCGTCCGGCTGGAAGATCAGGTTCAGGGTGCCGTCGAACTTGGCGTGCAGGGCCAGCTGCTCGGCCGCGGCCAGCAGCGTGGCGGTGTGGCCGTCGTGGCCGCAGGCGTGCATGCGCCCCTGGTACTGGCTGGCCCAGGGCAGGCCGTTCTTTTCCAGGATCGGCAGGGCGTCCATGTCGGCACGGATGCCCAGGGTGCGCGCGCCGTTGCCGCGCTTGAGCACGCCCACCACGCCGCAGCCGCCCACCCCGGTATGCACCTCGTAGCCCCAGGCACCGAGCATCTCGGCCACCAGGCCGGCAGTGCGTGGCACCTCGCCGCCCAGTTCGGGGAAGCTGTGGATGTCGCGGCGGATGGTGGCGAAATGTTCAGCGCTGGCTTGCAGTTTCTGGTTGATGATCAGGTTGCTCACGGTTGCTTCCTTTTTCTGGCAGTAAAGGGGGGAGTCAGTCGCGGCCCGGATGTTCGGGGAACAGGCGCAGGGCGATCAGGCTCATGATCAGGGTGGCGATCAGGTACAGGGCCGGGGTCAGCGGGTTGCCCGTCAGGCCGATCAGCCAGGTCACCAGCAACGGTGAGAAGCCGCCGAACAGGGTCACACCGAAGCTGTAGATAACCGACAGCCCGGTGACGCGCTGCTCGCGGGGGAAGGCCTCCATCAGCATGGCGAAGCTGGCACCCACGCCCACGGCCATGGGCATGATCAGCAGGGTGATGGCCAGCATGCACAGCCAGGTGCTTTGCAGGCCCAGCAGCAGGAACGCGGGGTAGGCGAACACCAGTGCCAGGCCGGCGATCCAGTACAGCAATGGCTTGCGCCGGGGCAGGCGGTCGGCGTAGCGCGAGGCAATGGGCGGAATCACCGCCAGCAGGGCGCTGGCCAGGCCCACCAGGGCGAAGGCAAAGCTGCTGGGGTAATGCAGGGTGCGCACCAGGTAGGTGGGCATGTAGAACACCACCATGTACATGCTCACGGTGGAGGCGGCCATCCACATGATGCCCAGCAGCAGCGTGCCCTTGTGTTCGCGCAGCAGTTGCATCAGCGAAGGCGTGTTGGTGGTTTCAGTATGGGTTTCCTCCAGGTGCTGGCGAATGAACCAGCCCACCGGACCAATCAGCAGGCCGATCACGAACGGCACGCGCCAGCCCCAGCTTTCGAGCGATTCGGGGCTCAGGTTGCTGCTCAGCAGCAGGCCGGTGAGGGCGCCCAGCAGCGCCGCAGCGCCCTGGCTGGCGCCTTGCCAGCTGACCATGAAGCAGCGGTTGTCGGTGTGCCCCGATTCCATCAGGAACGCCGAGGCGCTGCCCACTTCGCCGCCGGCCGACAGCCCTTGCAGCAGGCGGCCGAACACCAGCAGCAGGGTGGCGGCGATGCCGATGCTCGAATAGGTGGGGGTGAAGGCGATGATGCCGGTGCCCAGGGTCATCAGCGCGATGGTCAGCGACAGCGCCGCCTTGCGGCCCTTGCGGTCAGCCACGCGGCCGATCAGCACCGCGCCCAGCGGGCGCATCAGGAAGCCCACGGCGAAGGTCGCCAGGGACATCAGCAGCGAGGCCAGCGCCGACTCGCCGGGGAAGAACAGCTTGCCGATGATCACCGCGAAGAAGCTGTACACGGTGAAATCGTAGATCTCCAGGCCGTTGCCCAGGGACGAGGCAATCACCACGCGGCGCATCTTGCGCGCTTGCAGCGAGGCCTGGGCCGGGCTGGGTTGGAGGGGCAAATCACTGGCGGGGGTGCTCTTCATGGCGATGTTCCTGTACCCGGGATCGTGGTGGTCCGCAGTGTTGAACAGCGCCGGTGAAAGTGCACATCGCTTTTATGCAAGCCCCCAACCGTTGGTGCGGGTCAGGGGCGGCGCAGGAAATGGCGGGAGCGCCGGGTGGGCATTTTCGACTCGCGGTGCGCGAATGTGGTGCCCTTGAGGTGGGCAGAAGGGTAACGCGAGACGTTCTCCAGACAGGGCGCCGGCATTTGCGTATCAGAACAAACCCCGTGGCAGAGGCCCCACCCGCCTCATCCAGCGCGCCGTGCAACCCCTTGCGCAATGCTCCATTGGGATGCCGGATCGTTTTTGTGGGAGCTGGCTTGCCAGCGAGCTGTTCAAGTGCCAAAAGCTCGCTGGCAAGCCAGCTCCCACCCGATATCGTTGTTACGGATTAGACGATGGCGGGCTTGTTGGCCAGTTGTTCCTGCAACTGGGCAAACAGCTGCCCTGCGGTCTTGGTCAGGTAGCTGCGGTTCACGCACACCAGGTTCACCGAGTATTCGGGCACCGGCTCCTGAATGTCGACCTTCAGCAGGTGCTTGGACATGTCGCTCAGGCCCACCAGGTCATGCCCCAGGGCCGGCTGGCTCATGATCATCACCGCGTCGCTGTCGATCAGCATCTTGATCGCCAGGTTCATGGCCGTGCATTCGAACACCTTGCGCGGGCGGCCCAGGGCACTGCCTTCGAACAGCTGGTTGAACTGCGACTGGCTGTCGGTGAGCGGGTCGACGCTGATCCAGTGCGCCTGCTGCAACAACCGCAGCGAGCGCACCATGCGCAGCGGGTGGTCCTTGCGCACCACCACCACGCCGGGAATGCGGCACAGCGGCTGCCAGTCCAGGCCCACGGCGTTGGCCGGCACCTGGGAGGTCAGGGCAAAGTCCAGCAGGCCGTCGCGCAGGTGCTGCAGCAGCTGGGTGGGGCGCATTTCCAGCACCTTCAGCGTGGCGTTGGGGTAGCTGTGCTGGAAGTCCACCAGGCTCTGCTTGAGCGGCTGCAGCAAAGCGGTGACGGGCGTCACGCCGATGGTGATCTCGCTCACCACCAGGCCCTTCATGTCTTCGATTTCCTGGCGCGCGCGGCGCACGCTTTCCAGTGCCTGGCGGGCGTGGCCGAGCATGCGCTGGCCGTATTCGGTGAGGGTCATGCCCTTGTTGGAGCGCACCAGCAAGGTAATGCCCAGCTCGTTTTCAAGTTCCTTGATGGCGCGGCTCAGGGCCGACTGGGTCAGGTGCAGCACTTGCGAGGCGTCTTGCAGGCTACCGGTTTCGTGGATGGAGACTAAAGCGCGAAGTTGATGCAGTTTCATTGTTATTCCCGACATGGGCCCGCAGGCCTGCTAGGTTGCCCTACTTGGCAGTTCTTCTGGGCGAAGTGTGCCAGAGGGCAACCCGGCCCGACTAGCGGCCGTATACCGGGAAGTCGCGGCTTAGTGCCGCAACCTGGGCGGCTACCTCGGCTTCCACGTCGGCATCGCCCATATGATCCAGCACGTCGCAGATCCAGCCGGCCAGGCGCGTGCACTCGGCGGTACCGAAGCCGCGGGTGGTTACCGCCGGGGTACCGATGCGCAGGCCCGAGGTCACGAACGGCGACTGCGGGTCGTTGGGCACGGCGTTCTTGTTGACGGTGATGTGCACGCGGCCCAGGGCGGCGTCGGCGTCCTTGCCGGTGAGGCCGCGGCGGATCAGGCTGACCAGGAACAGGTGGTTGTCGGTGCCGCCGGACACCACATCGTAGCCACGGTCAACGAACACCGCGGCCATGGCTTGGGCGTTGTCGATGACCTGCTGTTGATACGCCTTGAATCCGGGCGCCAGCGCCTCCTTGAAGCACACCGCCTTGCCAGCGATGACGTGCATCAGCGGGCCGCCCTGGCCGCCGGGGAACACCGCCGAGTCGAGCTTCTTCTCTAGCGCCGGGTTGCTGCGCGCCAGGATCAGGCCGCCGCGTGGGCCGCGCAGGGTCTTGTGCGTGGTGGTGGTGACCACGTCGGCGTAGGGCAGCGGGTTGGGGTACAGGCCGGCGGCCACCAGCCCGGCGACGTGGGCCATGTCGACGAACAGGTAGGCGCCGACCTTGTCGGCGATGGCGCGGAAGCGGGCGAAGTCCAGGGTGCGCGAATAGGCCGAGAAACCGGCAATCAGCATCTTTGGCTGGTGCTCCACGGCCAGGCGTTCCACCTCGTCGTAGTCGATCAGGCCCTGGTCGTCGATGCCGTACTGCACGGCGTTGTACAGCTTGCCGCTGAAGCTCACCTTGGCGCCGTGGGTCAGGTGCCCGCCGTGGGCCAGGCTCATGCCCAGCACCGTGTCGCCCGGTTGCAGCAGGGCCAGGAACACCGCGGCGTTGGCCTGGCTGCCCGAGTGCGGCTGCACGTTAGCGTAGTCGGCGCCGAACAGCTGCCTGGCGCGGTCGATGGCCAACTGCTCGACCACGTCGACGAACTCACAGCCGCCGTAGTAGCGCTTGCCCGGGTAGCCTTCGGCGTATTTGTTGGTCAGCACCGAGCCCTGGGCCTCGATGACCTGCGGGCTGGTGTAGTTCTCGGAAGCGATCAGCTCGATGTGCTGCTCCTGGCGGCGCGCCTCCAGGGCGATGGCGTCGTGCAGGGCGGGGTCGAAATCGGCGAGGGTGAGGCTTTTGGAGAACATGGCGCGGTCCTTGTGTTCTGTTTGGAATGAGGTTGAACAGAGCAAGGGCAGTGCCAGAAATTAAATCGTTATAAATCAATTATTTACGGTTTTACGTCTTTAAGAGTGCAATGAAATCATTACGGCTCCAAAGCCACCGAGGTCCGGTATCGCTCGATAAGCCGGACGCTCGGTTCATTTCGTATTGATTTCATTCCTTTGGAGTGAAATCAATACGGCCTAGCGCTCCGACAACCGAATCACCCACCGCGCCAGCCACGCGCCCGTCACGATCACCCCGAACAGCCGCAGCGTCTGCATCGCCAGCACCAGCCCTACGTCCGAATGGGTGTCCACCGCGATGATCGCCATGGAGTCCAGGCCGCCCGGGCTGGTGGCCAGGTACACCGAGAGGAAGTCCTTGCCCAGCAGGTCTGCCACCAGCCACGCCGACAGCGCGCACAGCACGATCAGCAGCAGCGAGCCGCTGATCATCGCCGGCAGCCGCTTGAACACGTAGCGAATGGTGGTGCGGTCGAAACGCAGGCCCACGTAGCAGCCTACCGTAGCGTAGGCCAGGCTCAGCACCGGCGCTGGCAGCACGATGTGGATCAGCCCGCACAGCTGCAGCACGCCGCCCAGCAGCAACGGCCCCAGCAGGGCGCCGGCCGGCAGGCGCGTGCCCAGCAGCACGCCGATGACGATCACCGCCAGGCTCAGCGCCAGGTCCAGTAGCGGCGCGCCCTGCAGGCTGACCACCGCGCCATGGGCCTGGGTGCCGCTGCCGTCGGCGCCCAGCAGGCGGCTGACCAGCGCGCCGATCATCACCACGCACACCACCCGCACGTATTGCATGGTGGCGACGATGCGGCCATCGGCGCCGTTGTCCTCGGCCATCGAGACCATGGCCGAGGCTGCCCCCGGCGAGGTGCCCCAGGCCGCGGTGCGGGCGCCGATGCCACCGTAGCGGGCCATCACCAGGCCCACTGCGGTGCTCAGCAGCACGGTGAGGGCGGTGGCGAACAGCATCACCGGCCAGGACTGCACCACGGCGGTCAGCACCGCCATGCTGATGGAGTGCGCCACCAGCAGGCCGATGGTGCCCTGGCACAGGCGGAACGCCTGGCGGTGGATGCGCAGGGTGGTGCCGCAGACGCCGAAGCCGATGGCCACCAGCATGGGGCCGACGAATTGCCCGGCGGGCAGTTGCAGGTGGTTAAGCAGTTGGCCGGCGCTGCCGGCAAGGATGATCAGGGCGAACCACTGGGCCCAGGTGGGCCAGTAGCGTAGAGCGAGGGAAGGGGCACGCGACACGGTTTCAAGTCTCCAGGCGCCCTGGTCAAGGCAGGACGCGGAAGAATTATCGACCTGGCAACCGATCAAGTCTATTTTCTAATACTGATGAAACGATAACTGGCAGTTATGAATTATGGACCTGCGCGACCTCACCTACTTTGAAACCATCGCCGAGCTCGGCCACCTGGGCCGGGCCGCCGATAAGCTCAACCGCAGCCAGCCGGCGCTGACCAAGAGCATCCAGCGCCTGGAAGAATCCCTGGGCACCCAACTGTTCCGGCGCGAGGGCCGCGGCATCAAGCTCACCGACGTCGGCGAGCTGCTGCTGGCCCGTGGCCGCGAGCTGCGCCAGAGCATCGCCGAGACCGAGCGCGAGGTGAAGGACTTCGCCAGCGGCACAGTGGGCACCATTCGCCTGGGCTGCGCCGCGTCCATGGCCGACCACCTGCTGCCGCAGCTGACCGCGGCACTGCTGGAACGGGCGCCGGACATCACCCTGAACCTGACCATCGGCCAGGACGACGTGCTGCGCGAATCGCTGGTGGCGGGGCGCCTGGACCTGATCATCAGTTCGTTCATCGCCAGCGAAGGGCCGCTGGCCAGCTACCCGCTGCTGCGCGACGAAGCGGTGGTGGTGGCCAGCGCCAGCCACCCGATCTTCGACGGCCCCTACACCCTGGCCGACCTCAACCGTTACCGCTGGGTGCTGCCGGGGCCCACGGTGTCGTCGCGGCGCTGGCTGGATAACCTGTTCAGCAGCCGCGAACTGCCGCCGCCGGTGGTGCAGGTGGAGAGCAATACGGTGTCGGTGTTGCCGCGGCTGATCGCCCACACGCACCTGCTCAGTTTCTTCTCGCGTGAGTCGCTGGAGCATGGCATTGGCATGAACCTGCTGCGCGAGGTGGAGCTGGCGGAGACCACGGTGACGCGCACCATGGGGGTCACGGTGCGCATCGATGGCTACCTGTCGCCGGCGGCGCAGGTGCTGCTGGCTTTGCTCAAGGAGCGCGGCCAGCACGTGCTGGCGGGTTAAGGCGCGAACGGCAGCTCGCGCTTGTGCTGGCTGTTGTCGTAGGTGCGGACGATGATGGCGTAGGCCTCGTCGCTCACCTTCAGGCCGTGCAGGAAGGCGTCGATCTGTGCGTAGGTGACGCCGTGGGCTTCTTCGTCGGGCTTGCCTGGGCGCAGCTCCTCGAGGTCGGCGGTGGGCACTTTTTCCACCAGGTTTTCCGGCGCGCCCAGGTGCCGGGCAATGGCCCGTACCTGGTGTTTCACCAGGCCACTGAGCGGGGCCAGGTCGCAGGCGCCGTCGCCGAACTTGGTGAAGAAGCCCATCACCGCCTCGGCGGCGTGGTCGGTGCCGATCACCAGGCCGTTGTTGGCGTTGGCGATGGTGTACTGGGCCACCATGCGGATGCGCGCCTTGGTGTTGCCGATGACGAAGTCACGGCGGGCGTCGGTGAGGCCGTGCAGGTGGGCGACCTGCTCGGACAGGCCCAGCACGGCGCCGGCGATGTTCACGGTGTCTTCCACGTCGGCGCGGATGAACTGCATCGAGGCGGCGGCGTCGTGCTCGTCGTGCTGGATGTTGTACGGCAGGCGCACGGCGATGAATTTATAGCCCTGGTCGCCGGTTTCGGCGCGCAGTTCTTCCACCGACAGCTGGGCCAGGCGGCCGGCGGTCAGCGAGTCGACGCCGCCGCTGATGCCCAGCACCAGCACCTTGACGTGGGCGTTGCGCAGGCACTGCTTGATGAAGGCCTTGCGACGGTCGATTTCCGCTTCCAGCGCGGCAGCGTCGGCGAAGGGCGGCACCACGTTGAGGGCCTGGGCGATTTCGATTTGACGGTTGCTCATGTCGAACTCCTGAGGGTGCGATTCAGACGCGAAATACATGTTTGAGGTAGGTGACGAAGTTCTCGTCCAGGCACTGGGTCTTGCCCGGCGTATCGGAAATCTTCGCCACCGGATGGCCGTTGCAGGCGGTCATCTTGATCACGATGTTCATGGGCTCGACCCCGGGTATGTCGCAGGTCAGGTTGGTGCCGATGCCGAAGCTTACATTGATCCGCCCGTGCAGCGCTCTATACAGTTTCAGCGCCTTGGGCAGGTTCAGGCCGTCGGAGAAGATCAGGGTTTTGCTCAGCGGGTCGATGCCCAGGCTTTCATAGTGCTGGATGGCCTTTTCCGCCCACTGCAGCGGGTCGCCGGAATCGTGGCGCAGGCCGTCGAAGAGCTTGGCGAAGTACAGGTCGAAGTCCTTGAGGAAGGCATTCATGGTGATGCAGTCGGTCAGGGCGATACCCAGCAGGCCACGGTATTCGCGCACCCAGCAGTCGAGGGCGGCGATCTGGCTGTCGATGAGGCGCGGGCCCAGTTGCTGGTGGGCCATGAACCACTCGTGGGCCATGGTGCCGATGGGCTTCACGTCCAGTTCGCGGGCCAGGTGCACGTTGCTGGTGCCGACGAAACGGCCGGGGAAGTCGCGCTTGAGGATGTGCACCACCTCTTCCTGCACCCGGTAGCTGAAGCGCCGGCGGGTGCCGAAGTCGGCCAGCTGGAAGCCGGCCAGTTCGCTGGCGCTGGCTTCGCCCTTGAGCCAGTCGAGCTTCTTGTACAGCGGCTCGCTGGCCTGCTCCATGACGATATTGCCGTAGCGCTGGCGGTTGCGCACCTCGCTGATGATCGCCAGCAGCGGGATCTCGTAGAGAATCACGTGCAGCCACGGCCCGCGCAGGCGAATGCACAGCTGGCCGGCCTCGACGCTGGTGTGCACGTAGCGCAGGTTGAAGCGGAACAGGCTGAGGAAGCGGATGAAGTCCGGCTTCATGAACGGAATGCGTTCGAGAAACGCCAGCTGGTCGTGGGTGATGGAAATGTCGGCCAGGCGCTCGATCTGGTAGCGGATCTCGGCCAGGTACGGGGTCAGGTCCTCGGCGTTGCGGCAGCGGAATTCCCACTCCACCTCGGCGTTGGGGTAGTTGTGCAGCACCGCCTGCATCATCGTCAGTTTGTAGAAGTCGGTGTCCAGCAGGTTCTGCACGATACGGTCGGCAAATACGCTCTCGGCCATGCTCAGGCCTCCTTGTTCACGGCAGCAGCCAGTTCAGCGGCGCTGGCATAGAGTTCGATGCCCGCGGCCTGCATCTGCTGGCAGGCGGCGGTGGCAGTGGCCTCGGCGATGGCGCGGCAGGCGGGCAGGTACACGCCGACGCGGAAGCCGGCGTTGCGCAGCTGCAGGGCAGTGGTCTTCACGCAGTAGTCCAGCGCCAGGCCGCCTACCAGCACGAAGCCCACCGCCTGCTGGCGCAGGAACTCGATGGCGCCGGTGCTGCGGGTGTCGGCCAGGTCGTGGTAGCAGGCGCCGTAGGGGTGCAGGTCGGGCTCGATGCCTTTCCACACGAAGAAATCGTAGTCCAGCGGCTTGGGTAGCTCGTCCAGCAGCTCGAAGCCGGTGGTGCCGGGCACGCAGTGGCTGACCCAGGTGATGTCGGCGTTGGGCAGGGCCAGCGGCTGGAGCATTTTTTCCGGGCTGTCGACCACCCAGGCCGCTTGCGGCGAGTGGGCGTCCTTGCTGCCCAGGCGCAGGCTGGCGAAGCTGGCCAGGTGGTTGAGCGCCGCACCGATCAGATGGCCTTCGGGCACCGGCAGCTCGGCCGGGCAGAGGGGGGTGAAGCCTTTCTGGGCGTCGATGTCGAAACTGGCGATCTTCATGGGGCAACTCCTTGCTTCGCTGTGCGTGACTACATATTCCACCTGATGTAATATGTGGTCAAGCAAATTTTGCCGCCCCGCAATCCTGTAGCCGCTGCCGCAGGCTGCGCTGGCCCGACGGGTCGCTGGAGATCTCCTGTGAGGCACAGGGCCAGCGCAGCCTTCGGCAGCGGCTACAGCGAGAAGGATGCCTATGAACAACGCGCAGATACTGGCCAGCGTCGACATCGTCGCCCTGCGCCTCAACCCGCAGCAGCGCCTGGAGCTGCTGCTGATTCGCCGCGCCCGCGAGCCGTTCAAGGACCAGTGGGCGCTGCCCGGCGTGCTGGTGAATGGCCGCTGCGCCGATGCCAGCCTGGACGCCGCCGCCACCCGCGCCCTGGACGAGAAGGCGCGGGTGGTGCCGCGCCACCTGGAGCAGGTGGCCACCGTGGGCAGCGCCAGCCGCGACCCGCGTGGCTGGTCCATGAGCACCATTTACCTGGCGCTGCTGTGCCCGACCACGGCGCTGGAAGGCGATGACCTGCGCTTCTTCGCCCTGGACGCCATCCCGGCGCTGCCCTTCGACCACGCCGAGCTGGTGGCCCAAGCCCACGCCCGCCTGTCGGCGAAGGCGGTGTACACGGCCTTGCCGCTGCACCTGCTGCAACCGCGCTTCACCGTCACCGAGGCCCTGGCCGCGTTCGAGGCCAGCCTGGGCCAGGCGGTGCAGCACACCACCTTGCGCGGGCGCCTGGAACGCATGAAGGACAAGGGCTGGATCGTCGACACCGGGGAAAAGAACCGACCGCCCATGGGCCGCCCGCAGACCCTGCTCGAGCACCGCCCGGAGCCGGGCAAGGTGTTCGTGTTCGACCGCAGCGTGCTGGTGTGAGCCACACCTGACACATGTTTCACGGAGTTAAGAATCATTGGCAGTTAAAATCGGCGGCGTTTTTCATCCGACCGAGGTGTCCCGATGCAACGCCGTGCAACCCGTTCCACCCGCGCCAAAGGCCTGCTGGCCGCCCTGGCCCTGAGCCTGTTCAGCCCGTTGCTGCTGGCGCAGACGGTCACCGACATCGCCGGGCGCACGGTGCAGGTGCCGGACAACCCCCAGCACGTGCTGCTGGGCGAGGGGCGGATGATCTACGCCATGGCGCTGCTGGAAGGCAAGCAGCCGTTCCAGCGCGTGGCCGGCTGGCAAGGTGAACTGAGCTCGGTGGACAAGCCCGGCTATGACGCCTTCAAGGCCATTTACCCCGCCATCGCCAAGGTGCCGACCATCGGCACCACCTCCGAAGCCAGCGTCAGCGCCGAGAAGGTCCTGGCGCTGAACCCCGACGTGGCCATCTTCGGCATCGCCGGCCATGGCCCGAGCCTGGACAACCCCATCGTCAAGCAGCTGCAGGACGCCGGCGTGCCGGTGGTGTTCATCGACTTCCGCCAGCACCCGATGCAGAACACCGTGCCCAGCATGCGCCTGCTGGGCCAGGTGCTGCACCGCGAGCCACAGGCCCAGGCCTACATCGATTTCTACCAGCAGCACCTCAAGCGCGTGCAGGACGTGGTTGGCAAGATCCCCCGCGAGCAGCGCCCCAGCGTGTTCATCGAGATGCTGGCCGGCGTCGGCAAGGGCGGCATTCCCTGCTGCCACACCGCCGGCAACGGCAACATGGGCGAGTTCATCGAAGCCGCCGGCGGCAACAACATCGCCGCCGGGCTGCTGCCGGGCATCATCGGTGACATCAACCTGGAAAAACTCATTGCCGCCGACCCGCGCTTCTACCTGGTCAGCGGGACCCGTGACAACAGCGCCACCGACGCCGGCTACAAGGCTGGCGGTGGCGTGAGCGTGGCCAACGCCCGCGCAAGCCTGCAGACCCTGGTGTCGCGCGAGGGCATCAACAGCCTTACCGCCGTGCGCGAAGGCCGGGTGCATGGCGTGTGGCACAACTTCTACAACTCGCCGCTGAACATCATGGCCATCGAAGCCATGGCCAAGTGGTTCTACCCGCAACAGTTCAAGGACCTCGACCCGCTGAAGACCCAGGCGGAGCTGCAGAAAATGTTGCCTGAAGACATCAGCGGCGCCTTCTGGGCCGACCTGAAGGCTGCGCCATGAACATGGAGGTTGCAACGCAGCAGGCGATCACCGACGACTACCAGCGCGTGCTGCGCCGGCGCCTGGTGCTGCTGGGGCTGTTCGCGGTGGCCATCGTCGCCTCGCTGCTGCTGGACTTCACCCTCGGGCCATCGGGCCTGACCTTGCACGACCTGTGGCAGACCCTGGTGCACAAGGCCTCGGTGAACCCCGGCCAGCAGGTGATTGTCTGGAGCATCCGCCTGCCCCAGGCGCTGATGGCGGTGCTGGTGGGCGCCGCCCTGGGCCTGGCCGGCGCCGAGATGCAGACCATCCTCAACAATCCGCTGGCCAGCCCGTTCACCCTGGGCGTGTCCCATGCCGCGGCGTTTGGCGCGGCGCTGGCGATCGTGCTCAACCTGGGCATTCCCGGCGTGCCGGACGAGTGGCTGGTGGCGATCAATGCCTTCCTCTTCGCCTTGATCGCCACCCTGGCGCTGGACCTGCTGGCGCGCTGGCGCAAGGCCGACACCAGCGTGGTGGTGCTGTTCGGCATCGCCCTGGGCTTCACCTTCGGTGCGTTGGTGTCGCTGATTCAGTTCGTGGCCACCGAAGACTCGCTGCAGGCCCTGGTGTTCTGGACCCTGGGCAGCCTGGCACGGGCCAGCTGGATGAAAGTCGGCCTGCTGGCGCTGGCCGTGGCGGCGGCCTTGCCCCTGGCCCTGCGCCGGGCCTGGCAGCTGACCGCGCTGCGCCTGGGTGAAGACCGCGCGGCCAGCTTCGGCATCGACGTGAAGCGTTTGCGCCTGGGCACCTTGCTGCGGGTCAGCGTGCTGTCGGCGCTGGCGGTGGCTTTCGTCGGCACCATCGGCTTCATCGGCCTGGTGGGCCCGCACATCGCGCGGCTGCTGTTCGGCGAGGACCATCGCTTCTACCTGCCGGGCAGCGCCCTGGCCGGCGCGTTGATTCTGTCGCTGGCCTCGGTGGCGTCGAAGAACATCATCCCCGGGGTGCTGATTCCCGTGGGTATCGTCACCTCGCTGGTGGGCATTCCCTTCTTCCTGTCCATCGTGCTGCGCCGCAGCGGAGGCCACTGATGCTTGAAGTACGGCAACTGGACGTCAGCTACGGCAAGCGTCGCATCATCGAGCAGCTGTCGCTGGCCGGCATCGGCCGGGGCCAGGTCACCGCGTTGCTGGGGCCCAACGGCTGCGGCAAGTCCACCCTGCTCAAGGCCATCGCCGGCCTGACGCCGGCCAGCGGCCAGGTGTTGCTGGAAGGCGACGACCTGCTCAAGGCCAGCTACGCCGCCCGTGCCGAGCGCGTGGTGTACCTGCCCCAGAGCCTGCCGGCCAGCGTGCACCTGCGGGTGTTCGAATCGTTGCTGGTGGCGCGCCGCGCCAGTGGCAACACCCCGCGCCAGCAGGACATCGACGAAGCCCGGGCGCTGCTGGAGCGGCTGGGCATCGCCCACCTGGCCATGAGCTTCCTCGACCAGCTGTCAGGCGGGCAGAAGCAGTTGGTGGGCCTGGCCCAGGCGCTGATCCGCAAGCCGCTGCTGCTGTTGCTGGACGAGCCGCTGAGCGCGCTGGACCTCAACCACCAGTTCCACGTGATGGAGGTGATTGGCCAGGAGACCCGCGAGCGCAACATGGTGACCCTGATCGTGCTGCACGACATCAACATCAGCCTGCGCCAGACCGACCGGGTGCTGATGCTCAAGGGCGGGCGGTTGATTGCCCACGGGGCGCCGGCCGAGGTCATCGATGGTGACAGCCTGGCGGCGGTGTATGGCGTGCGCGGGCGGGTGGAGCGCTGCTCCCGGGGCAGCGCCCAGGTGATGATCGACGGGTTGGTGTAACCCTTGTGGGAGCTGGCTTGCCAGCGAGCTTTTCGGGGCAGCCACAGCTCGCTGGCAAGCCAGCTCCCACAGGTGGATTACTTGCGGGCCTTGATCACCGCGCGCATCGGTGCCGGCAGGCCTTCGATGGTGCGGCTGTGGTCGTTGGGGTCGAGGAAATCGCCCAGCGACTGGTATTTCATCCACTCGGTGCTGCGCTGTTCCTGCACGGTGGTCAGGCTCACGTCCACGCACTCGATGTCAGTGAAACCGGCGCGCCGCAGCCACAGCTCCAGGGCCGGCACCGAGGGCAGGAACCATACATTGCGCATCTGCGCGTAGCGGTCCTCGGGCACCAGCACCTGGTGCTTGTCGCCTTCCACCACCAGGGTTTCCAGCACCAGTTCGCCGCCCTTCACCAGGCAGTCCTTGAGGGCCAGCAGGTGTTCGATGGGCGAGCGGCGGTGGTAGAACACGCCCATGGAAAACACCGTGTCGAAGCCTTCCAGGTTCGCCGGCAGGTCTTCGAGGGCGAACGGCAGGTGCCAGGCAGGCAGGTCCGGCAGGTAGCGCTGCACGGCCTGGAACTGGCAGAAGAACAGCCAGTTGGGGTCCACGCCGATGACGCTGTCGGCGCCGGCGCCGAGCATGCGCCACTGGTAGTAGCCATTGCCGCAGCCCACGTCCAGCACGCGCTTGCCCTTGAGGTCGAGGTGCGGGGCCACTCGCGACCATTTCCAGTCCGAGCGCCATTCGGTGTCCACGTGCACGCCGAACAGGTTGAACGGGCCCTTGCGCCAGGGCGACAGGCCCATCAGCGCGCTGCGCATCTGTGCGCGGGTGGCGTCGTCGCAGGCGCAGTCCAGGGTCAGGCTGCTGGCCAGCTCGACTTCGCTGGGCACCAGGGCTGGCAGGGCGTCCAGGGCCGCTTGCCAGCGTTCCAGGTCACCGTGGCCTTTTTCCATCTTGGCGTCGAGCTGGGCCTGCAGGCCCTCGCTCCACTTGGCCAGGGGCGTGCCCGCCATGCGGCGGACCAGGGGGGCTAGATCAATCATGGCAGGGCAATCAACGAGGCAAAGTTAAGGCATTGGAACCAAGGCACCACCTTGGAGAAACCGGCGGCCAGCAGGCGCTCGCGGTTTTCCTCCAGGCTGTCGGGCTTCATCACGTTCTCGATGGCGCTGCGCTTCTGGGCAATTTCCAGTTCGCTGTAGCCATTGGCACGCTTGAAGGCGATGTGCAGGTCGGTGAGCAGTTCGTGTTCCTGTTCATCGGCGAAGCGCAGCTTCTCCGACAGAATCAGCGCGCCGCCCGGCACCAGGGCCTGGCGGATGCGTTGCAGCAGGCCCAGGCGCTGGTCGGGGGCGATGAACTGCAGGGTGAAGTTCATGGCGATGACCGACGCCGGGGCGAAGTCCAGGCTGAGGATGTCGCCTTCGATGACCTGCACCGGCAGCAGCTCTTGGAACATCGAGTCCTGGGCGTTGAGGTATTCGCGGCAGCGCTCGACCATGGCGCTGGAATTGTCCACGGCGATCACCCGGCAGTCGTCGCTGCGCACGTGGCGGCGCAACGACTGGGTGACGGCGCCCAGGGAACTGCCCAGGTCGTACAGCGCGGTGTGCGGCTGGGCGAACTGCGCGGCCAGCACGCCGAGGTTCTCGACAATGGTCGGGTAGCCGGGCACCGAGCGCTTGATCATGTCCGGGAACACCCGCACCACGTCTTCGTTGAAGGCGAAGTCGGGCACTTGGGCCAGGGGCTGGGCGAAAAGGCGGTCGGGTTCTTTGCTCACGGCGGTTCCGGCGGGTCGGTAAAAAACGAAGGCCGGGATTTTACCGGGATTGGCGGTTTATTGCAGGTGAGATAGACAGACTGTGGGAGCTGGCTTGCCAGCGAGCTGTTGGGACCCTCTAAAAGCTCGCTGGCAAGCCAGCTCCCACAAGGGCTATTTGACGCTGATGGAACAATCAAACACCTGCACCGGCTTCACCTCCGGCGCCCACGGCTGCTGCAACACCAGCAGCAAGTGCCCGTCGCCTGCGGCCTTGGCCTGGAAGCGCCACACCGACTGGCCGGCCGCGCCGACCAGGCCGGCGTCCTCGGGGTTGGTGTAGACCTCGGGGCTGAGCACCTGCAGCACGTTGGGCGCAGGGTTCTGCACCAGCCAGCGGTAGCCGGTGGTGGGGTTGCTGGGCAGGGCCAGGGTCAGGGTCTGGCCGGTGACCAGTTTCAAGGGGCATTGGCTTTGCTTGGCCAGGTCGACGTTGTGCGTCGGTTGCTGGGCGCAGGCGGCCAGCAGCGCGAGGCTGGCAGGCAGGAGGAGGCGGGCAGCGGTCATGGACGGCTCCAGGTGAACGGGATGGCCGCCAGCATAACCGAAGATGTGTGTCATGGCGCACAGCTGTAGCCGCTGCCGCAGGCTGCGCTGGCCCTGGGGTTCACCGAATATCTTCAGCGAGGCAGAGGGCCAGCGCAGCCTGGCGGCAGCGGCTACAGATTGCGTGCGGCGGACTTAGAACAGCACCTTCGCTACATCAGCGAAGCGCTTGGCGAAGTGCACCGTCAGCCCCTGCTTGAGGTAATCGGGCAGCTCTTCGAAGTTGCCACGGTTGGCCTCCGGCAGGATCAGTTCGTTGATCTTCTGCCGGCGTGCGGCGATGACTTTCTCGCGCACCCCGCCAATGGGCAGCACGTGCCCGGTCAAGGTCAGCTCGCCGGTCATGGCCACGCCTTTCTTCGGCGCCTGGTCGCGGGCCAGGGACAGCAGGGCGCTGGCCATGGTCACGCCGGCGCTTGGGCCGTCCTTGGGCGTGGCGCCCTCGGGCACGTGCAGGTGCACGAAGGCCTCGTCGAAGAAGGTGGTGTCGGCGCCGAACTGCTTCAGGTTGGAGCTGATGTAGCTGTGGGCGATCTCCGCCGACTCCTTCATCACCTCGCCCAACTGCCCGGTCAGCTTGAAACCGCGGTTGTGGGTATGGATGCGCGTGGCCTCGATGGGCAGCGTGGCACCGCCCATGCTGGTCCAGGCAAGGCCGGTGATCACGCCCTTGCCCGACAGCACCTGTTCGCTGCGGAACACCGGCATGCCCAGCGAGGCTTCCAGGTCCTTGGGCCCCAGCTTGATGACCTGGCCCGGCTCATCCAGCAGTTTCACCACGGCCTTGCGCACCAGCTTGCCCAGCTGTTTCTCCAGCTGGCGCACGCCGGCTTCGCGGGCGTAGCCCTCGATGACCGCGCGCAGGGCGCTGTCGCTGATGCTCAGCTTGCTCTTGTCGACGCCGGCCTTTTCCAGCTGCTTGGGCCACAGGTGGCGCTTGGCGATGGCCAGCTTTTCCTCGGTGATGTACCCCGACAGGCGAATCACTTCCATGCGGTCCAGCAACGGCCCGGGGATGGAGTCCAGGGTGTTGGCGGTGCACACGAACAGCACCTTGGACAGGTCCAGGCGCAGGTCCAGGTAGTGGTCGAGGAAATCGACGTTCTGTTCCGGGTCCAGGGTCTCCAGCAGCGCCGAGGCCGGGTCGCCCTGGTAGCTCTGGCCCATCTTGTCGATCTCGTCGAGCATGATCACCGGGTTCATCACCTCCACGTCCTTCAGCGCCTGCACCAGCTTGCCCGGCTGGGCGCCGATGTAGGTGCGGCGGTGGCCCTTGATCTCGGCCTCGTCGCGCATGCCGCCGACGCTGAAGCGGTAGAACGGCCGCCCCAGGGATTCGGCGATGGACTTGCCGACGCTGGTCTTGCCCACGCCCGGCGGGCCCACCAGCAGCACGATGGAGCCGCTGATCTCGCCCTTGTAGGCGCCCACGGCGAGGAATTCGAGGATGCGGCTCTTGATGTCATCCAGGCCGGCGTGGTGCTGGTCCATTACCTTGCGGGCGAACTTGAGGTCCAGCTTGTCCTTGCCGTACACGCCCCAGGGCAGGGCGGTGGCCCATTCCAGGTAATTGCGGGTGACGGCGTATTCCGGCGAGCCGGTCTCCAGGATGGCCAGCTTGCCCATTTCCTCGTCGATGCGTTTCTGCGCCTGGGCGGGCAGGGTCTTGCCTTCCAGGCGCTGCTGGAACTGTTCGAGGTCGGCGCTGCGGTCGTCCTTGGTCAGGCCCAGCTCCTGCTGGATGACCTTGAGCTGTTCCTTCAGGAAGAACTCGCGCTGGTGCTCGCCGATCTGCCGGTTCACCTCGGCGGAGATCTCTTTCTGCAGCCGCGCCACTTCCACTTCCTTGCGCAGCATGGGCAGCACTTTTTCCATGCGCTTGAGCATCGGCACGCAGTCCAGCACCTGCTGCAGCTCGGCACCGGTGGCCGAGGTCAGGGCGGCGGCGAAGTCGGTGAGCGGCGACGGGTCGTTGGGGCTGAAGCGGTTGAGGTAGTTCTTCAGCTCCTCGCTGTACAGCGGGTTGAGCGGCAGCAGTTCCTTGATCGCGTTGATCAGGGCCATGCCGTAGGCCTTCACCTCGTCGGTGGGCTCGGCCGGCTGGTGCGGGTATTCGACTTCCACCAGGTACGGCGGGCGGTGGTGCTTGAGCCAGGAGCGGATGCGCACCCGCGACAAGCCCTGGGCCACGAACTGCAGCTTGCCGTTCTCGCGGCTGGCGTGGTGGATCTTCACCAGGGTGCCGTACAGCGGCAGGTTGGAGGTGTCCAGGTGGCGGGTGTCCTGGGGCGTCTCCATGAAGAACAGCGCCAGCGAGTGGTGCGGCTCCTTGGCTACCAGGTCGAGGGTCTCGGCCCAGGGCTCCTCGTTGACGATGACCGGCAGCACCTGGGCCGGGAAGAACGGCCGGTTGTGGATCGGGATGATGTAGACCTTGTCCGGCAGGTTCTGGTCGGGCAACGCCAGCTCGGTGCTGGAATGGGGCGAATGCTCGATGTGCTCGTGGTCCGGCTGCTCGTTCGGGTGTTCGGGGAAATCCTGCTGGTCGCTCATGGGGCACCTGCGCAAATGACTATGGCGGTTAGATGGGGCAGATGCCCGGTGGTTTCAATGGCGGCACTCCAGCTTTACCAAAAGCTGACGATAACCTTCATATACCCACCGGCACGTGCACATGAGCTGTGTTGCAGGCCACGGAATAGACGTTCAAGTGCTATTCTCGCGGCCTGGCTCGCCGCCTTTCGTCGGGAAAATTCAGTGATGGCTATTTGCCTCTTTTTTCCGCGTGATCTCTTTGTCCGGTACGGTTAATCTGCCGGAGCACGCGATTGCCAAGGCTGGCGCATTCTGATTTCTGACCTTGGGTGCCGCTATGGCGAAATTGTTCAAGCATGTTGCTGCAACGCTGCTCGGCCTGGGTATGGCCGCCGCGTGCGTGGCCGCGCCATTGAAGGTGCAAATCGTCGACCCCGCCGGCAAGCCGCTGCCGGGCGCGGTGCTCAGCCTGCAAGGGCAGGGCCCGGGCAACGCCGCGCCGAACGCCGACATGGACCAGGTCAAGCAGGAGTTCGTGCCCCACGTGCTGGCCGTGCACACCGGCACCAACATCAAGTTTCCCAACAGCGACAACATCCGCCACCAGGTGTATTCGTTCTCAACCCCCAAGCGTTTCGAACTACGCTTGTACGAAGGGACGCCGACCAAGCCACTGCTGTTCGACAAACCCGGGGTAGTGGTGCTGGGTTGCAACATTCATGACTGGATGCTGGGTTATATCTACGTGACCGATGATCCGTGGTTTGCCGTCAGTGGTGCCGACGGCAGCCTCAGCCTGGACGTGCCGCCAGGCCATTATCAGGTCACCCTGTGGCACCCGCAGTTGCCCGACATGCAGACCGTCAGCGGTGGCGCCATCGACGTCGCCGCCAGCGGCCTGCAGCGTTCCTGGAACCTCACGGTGACGCCGCCTGCGGCCGACACCCCCCATGCTCCTGAAACGAGTGGCTTCGGCGATGCCTTCAATAAAGCTGTCCGTGAAACTGAGAAGTAGTTTCCAGGCACGCATCGCCTGCGTGCTCATCCTCTTGCTGCTGGTGGTGATCGCCGCGCTGACCCTGTCGGTGAAGCTGGCCACCACCGATGCGGTGCGGGGCCAGGCTGCCGATCAGTTGCAGCTGGGCGCGCGGGTGTTCGAACGCCTGCTCGACGCCCGTGGCAAGCGCCTCAAGGACGCCGCGCAGCTGCTGGCTGCCGACTTCGGCTTCCGCGACGCGGTGGCCAGCGGCGACTCGGCGACCATTCGCTCGGCCCTGGCCAACCATGGCTCGCGCATTGGCGCCAGCGACATGATCCTGCTGGGCATGGACGGCAAGGTCATGGCCAGCACCGTGGCCGGGCTTGCGGATGGCACGGCGTTCCGTTTCGACCAGGCGCTGCGCGATGCGCGGCGGCAGAACCAGGCCATGCTGATCGTGCCCCTGGGGGGCCAACCGCACCTGCTGGTGGAGGCCCCGGTGATGGCGCCGCTGCCCATCGGCCGGGTGGTGGTGGGCTTCGTCATGGACGACGCGCTGGCGCAGGAACTGCACAGCCTGACCAACCTGCAGGTGTCGTTCCTGTCCCGTGACGGCGGCCAGCTGGGCACGTTGGTCAGCACCCAACCGCCCGCGCTGCTGCCGTCGATTACCGAGTGGATGCTGGCCAACGGCGCCAGCCACCAGGTGTCGCTGGCCAGCCACGACCAGCGCCGCTACCTCAGCCAGCCGCTGATGCTCGATGACAACGACGGCGGCCAGGTCATCGCCCTGCTGCAAAGCCCGCTGGACGACGCCCTGCACGCCTTCGCGACGCTGGACAACACCATCCTGGTGATCGCCCTGGCGGCGCTGGCGGCGTCCCTGGCCGGCGCCTTGCTGCTGGCGCGCAGCGTGTCGCAGCCAGTGGAAGTGCTGGCCCAGGCGGCCCAGCGCATCGGCAACGGCGACTACCAGAGCCCGGTGCACCTGGAGCGTCGCGACGAGCTGGGGGTGCTGGCCAAGGCCTTCAACCACATGCGCGAGGGCATCGCCGAGCGCGAACTGCAGCTGGCGCACAACGCCCTGCACGACAGCCTCACCGGCCTGCCCAACCGCACCCTGGCCATGGAACGCCTGAGCAGCGCCATCGCCGCCAACCGGCCCATGGCCCTGCTGTACCTGGGCGTGGACAACCTGCGCGCGCTGAGCGAAGGCGCCGGCCCGGCGTTCGTCGACGGCCTGTTGAAACAGGTCAGCCAGCGCCTGCAGGCGACCCTGACGCCCGGCGACACCCTGGCGCACCTGATCGCCGACGAATTCCTGCTGCTGCTGGAGCACACCGACAGCGACAGCGCCGTGGCCCGCGCGGACAAACTCCAGCAGCTGCTGCTCAAGCCGCACCGCTTCAACGGCCACGACGTGGCCCTGGACTGCCGCATCGGCATTGCCGCGTTCCCCGCCGATGGCGCCAACGCCGAGGAGCTGCTGGGCCGCGCCGCCGTGGCCCTCAAGGACGCCTCGCAGATGCCCGGCCGCCTGCAGGTCTACGAGCAGGGCCGCGACCTGGCGCACCAGCGCCAGATCCGCCTGATCCGCGACCTGCGCCGCGCCGCCGACAACGGCGAGCTGCTGCTCAACTACCAACCCAAGCTGGACATCCGCCAGGGCCAGGTGCGCCAGGCCGAGGCGCTGTTGCGCTGGCACCACCCGCAGCTGGGCATCGTCTCGCCGGGCGAGTTCATCGAACTGGCCGAACGCACCGGCAGCATCCAGATCCTGACCCGCTGGGTGATCGAGGAAGGCATCCGCCAGCTCAGCGAGTGGAACGGCCGCGGCCTGCGCGTGCAGCTGTCACTGAACATCTCCGCCGACGACTTGCTGGGGCAGGACCTGGCAGAGCGCGTCTCGGCGCTGCTCAAGGTGTACGACGTGCCGGCCGGGCAGCTGATTTTCGAGATCACCGAAAGCGCCATCATGCGCGAGCCGGAGTCGGCGCTCAAAGTGCTGTACCGCCTGCGCGAATGTGGCATCAGCCTGTCGGTGGACGACTTCGGCACCGGCTACTCGTCGCTGGCGCACCTCAAGCGCCTGCCGGTGCAGGAGCTGAAGATCGACCAGTCGTTCGTGCGCAACCTGGATGAAACCAGCGAAGACGCCGTAATCGTGCGTTCCACTATCGAGATGAGCCACAACCTGGGGCTCAAGGTGGTGGCCGAGGGCGTCGAATACGAACACAGCCTGCGCCTGCTGGAGCGCTGGCACTGCGACACGGCCCAGGGCTACCTGATCAGCCGCCCGCTTACCGCCATGGCTTTCGAGGCCTGGCTCAAGCAACCCCTGCCTTCATTGTCTGCCATGGTCCACTGAAATATGACCCGTCGATTGTCCCTGTTGCTGTGTTCGTTGTGCCTGTCTTCGGTCGCCGTCGCGGACCAGGGGCGCCTGTTGGCCACCGGTGGCGCCTCCAGCCTGGATGGCGCCGCGGGGGGCGGCATCAACCCCTGGGCGGTGCTGGCCGGCTACGGCGAGCAGGGCGAGTGGGGCGCTACGGCGTTCGGTACCCACGTCGACCTGCCCGACTACAACCTGGACGTGGTGGGCCTGGCGGCCAGCTACGACAACCGCGTGGAAGTCTCCTACGCGCACCAGCGCTTCGACCTCGGCACCCTGGGGCACAAGCTCGACCTGCCCCAGAGCAGCCTGGGCCAGGATATCTTCGGGGTGAAGGTGCGGCTGTTCGGCGACCTGATCTACGACCAGTTGCCTCAGGTGTCCCTGGGCCTTGAGTACAAGCACGACAACAATTTCGAAATTCCGCAGATGGTCGGCGCCAGGCGCGACTCCGACGTGGAAGGCTACCTGGCGGCCAGCCGGCTGTTCCTCGGCGGCGCGTTCGGCTACGACCTGCTGGTGAACGGCAACCTGCGCTACAGCCGCGCCAACGAACTGGGCGTGCTGGGCTTTGGCGGCGACCGCCGCGACACCCGCAGCGTGCTCAAGGAGGGTTCGGTGGCGGTGCTGTTCAACCCGCGCTGGGCAGTGGGCCTGGAGTACAAGGAAAAGCCTGACAACCTGTCGTTCTCCGGCGAGAGCGACTGGGCCGACCTGTTCGTGGGCTGGTTCCCCAACAAACACGTGTCCGTGGTGCTGGCCTACGCGCGCCTGGGCGAAATCGCTACCCTGGACAACCAGAACGGCACGTACCTGTCGATCCAGGGGAGCTACTGACATGCGCCGCCTGTTGCTTGCCACCGCCTTGCTGCTCGGCGCCTGCACCGCCAACACCCAGCCGCCCAAGGACGACAGCCTCTACCGCGACCTGGGCGCCAAGCCCGGCATCACCCGGATCGTCGAGGGTATGCTGCTGCACATCGCCCACGACGAGCGCATCGTCGAGCACTTCCGCAACGTCAACATCACCCGCCTGCGCGACAAGCTGATCGAGCAGTTCTGCGTCGAGGCGGGCGGGCCGTGCACCTACACCGGCGACACCATGGCCGAGTCGCACAAGGGCCAGCACCTGACCCGCAGTGATTTCAACGCGCTGGTGGAGGACCTGATCAAGGCCATGGAAGACCAAGGCGTGCCGGTGACGGCGCAGAACCGCTTGATTGCGCGGTTGGCGCCGATGCGTGGGGAAGTGATCGAGAAGTAGCGGCGCCCGCGACCCCGCTCTTGATCTCGATCTTGATCCCGTGAGGCCGTTGATCTTGATTGTGTGCCCCATAAAGCGCCAGGGCCGACTGGAGGCGTTGGCCGAGCGGTCCACGGCGTAGCCGGGGAAGGCGGAACCGGAGGCGCTTCTATTCCGGGCCGTCGGCCGCTTGGGCGACGCCGGAGGGAGGGGACCCGCAGCGAAGCGTAGGGACCAAGCAGGGGCAAGCCTTTTTTGCTTACTTTTTGTGGCGTTTGACAAAAAGTGAGTCGGCGTAAGGCCGAAAAGGTGATTCTGCATCACCCGTGGTAATGGATATGTTCACGATGGTCGGATCCCGCTTCTGACGTTTCTGGATATATCCATTTTCGGGGTGCGACCACCGACCGTTTCGCCCTTACGGCGACTCACTTTTTGGCAGTCGCCCCAAAAAGTAAGCAAAAAGGGCTTGCCCCTGCTTGGGCCCTCCGCTGCGCTACGGGTCCCCTCCTTCCGGCGCCGCTCAACGGGCAGACTGATGTGGCCTAATTATCCCGGACACGCCCAAAGGAGCGGTAATCTACCGCTCAACCAAGAGGTGTTCGATGTCCCGACGTAATTTTTCGACAGAGTTCAGGCAAGAGGCAGCAGCCCTTGTCCTTGATAGTGGCTACACCACCCCAGAAGCCTGCAAAGCCATGGGCGTTGGCCCAACCGCACTGCGTCGGTGGGTGGAACAACTCCGCCAAGAGCGTTTCGGAATCACCCCCGAAACGGCTTCAGCCATGACGCCTGAACAACAGCAAATCCAGGCGCTGCAGGTAAAAATCCGCAAGCTCGAGCTGGAGAAGGAAATCTTAAAAAAGGCTACCGCTCTCTTGATGAACGATTCCCTCGATCGAAGGCTTTGATCGATGCGTTAAGTGAGCGTTTCACGGTAACTGACTTGTGTCGTGTTTTTGGGGTAAGCCGCAGCGGCTATTACGAGCATCTCAAGCGCCGCAATTGCCCCGATCCAGATCGGGAGCGGCTGAAAACGTTGGCCACAGGGCTGCATGCCGAAAGTCGAGGCTCCATGGGCGCACGGGTATTGTCTGCGGCACTCAAGGCCCAGGGAGAGCAGGTGGGGCGTTTTTTGGCCGGGCGGTTAATGGCCGAGGCTGATTTGCGGAGCATTCAACGTCGGCCAAACCCTTATCGCCTGGCCACGGTGGAGGCAAAATTTGCACCCAATCTATTGGAGCGCCAGTTCGAAGTGTCGGCGCCCAATCGGGTTTGGTGTGGTGATATCACCTATATCTGGGCGGGGACGCATTGGCTCTATCTGGCGGCTGTCCTCGATCTGTATGCCCGGCGGATCGTGGGTTGGGCCATCTCCAAAAGCCCCGATTCGGCATTGGCGTGCAAGGCATTGGAGCTGGCTTATCAGGCCCGCGGAATGCCCGACAAGGTCATGTTTCATTCGGATCAAGGCTGTCAGTACAGCAGTGAGCTGTTTCGCGACAAGCTTGAAGGATTCGGGATGAGGCAAAGCATGAGCCGGCGTGGAAACTGCTGGGATAATGCACCGATGGAGCGTTTTTTCAGCAGCCTGAAGTCAGAGTGGATACCCAAGAAAGGTTACCAGGACGAGGCGAAGGCCAGGCCGGATGTACTTCGCTACGTGATCCATCATTACAACCAGGTCCGGCTTCACAGCCATAACGAGTACCGCACGCCGGTGGAGCATGAAAGGCTGGCGGCGTAGCTCCTAAACAAATGTCCGGGATTGGTTGACCAGATCAGACGGCACCCGCTATAGAAGCCTGCGGGTTACCGTCTCTTCGGCCTGCGGCCTCGGCCCTTCGGGCAGCCCGTTGAGCGACGCCTCCAGTCGGCCCTGGCGCTTTACGGGGCATACAATCAAGATCAAAAGCCAGATCAACAGCCAGATCAAGATCAAGAGCCAGATCAACATCAAAAGCAGATCAAGAGCCGTCGCCGGATCGGAGATGTTCGGGCTTTTGAGCATAAAAAAACGGCTCCCGAGGGAGCCGTTTTTCGTTACATCACAGCGTTACTTGGACAGCTTGTAGGCAATGATGTAGTCGCCCATCTTGGTGCCCAGCGAACCGTGACCACCCACCACGGACAGCACGTACTGTGCGCCATCCTTGCCGGTGTAGGTCATCGGGGTCGACTGGCCACCTGCTGGCAGGCGGCTTTCCCACAGCTTCTTGCCGTTTTTCACGTCATAAGCGCGGATGTACTGGTCCAGGGTGCCGCTCAGGAAGCCAACGCCACCGGCAGTGACCATCGAGCCGCCCATGCTAGGCACGCCCAGGGTCAGGTTCAGCGGGATCGGCGAGCTGTCGCGGCTGGTGCCGTTCTTGTGCTTCCAGATCACCTTGGCGGTGGTCAGGTCGACACCGGCCACGTAGCCCCAGGCCGGAGCCTGGCATGGCACGCCGAACGGCGACATCAGTGGGTGCATGATCACGGCATACGGGGCGCCGGTGTTTGGCTGCACGCCGCTGGTTTCGCTTTCACGCTTGCTGCCCGCTTCCACCTGGGCGCGAGGCACCAGCTTGGAGACGAACGCCATGTAGTTGGGGCTGGTAAACAGCATCTGGCGAACCGGGTCCACCGACACGGCGCCCCAGTTGAACACACCGACGTTGCCCGGGTAGATGATGCTGCCCTGGGTCGACGGAGGGGTGTACTGGCCTTCATAACGCAGCGACTTGAACTGGATGCGGCACAGCAGCTGGTCAAATGGAGTCACGCCCCACATGGCTTTTTCGTTCAGCTCCGGCGGCAGCAGGTTCAGCTCCGAGCGGGCCTGGGTTGGCGCGGTGTGGTCGCCTTCCACGGCACCCTTCGGCGCGTCCACTTCCTGGATCGGCACGATTGGCGCGCCGGTGGTGCGGTCCAGCACGTACAGGCTGCCTTGCTTGGTCGGCTGCACCAGGGCGTGTTTCACGCCTTCGGCAGTCTTGATGTCGACCAGGGTAGGCTGGCTTGGTACGTCCATGTCCCACAGGTCATGGTGAGTGAACTGGTAGTTCCACTTCAGCTTGCCGGTGTCGATGTCCAGGGCCACGGTGCCGGCGCTGAATTTCTCCGACTCTGGGGTGCGGTTGCCGCCCCACTGGTCAGGCATCTGGTTGCCCAGTGGCAGGTAGATCATGCCCAGCTTCTCGTCGACGCTGGCCAGCGACCACATGTTCGGCGAGTTGCGGGTGTAGAACTTGCCTTCGGCGATCGGCGCGGTGTCGTCCGGGTTGCCGGCGTCCCAGTTCCAGACCAGGTGGCCGTCGTGCACGTCGAACGCACGGATCACGCCCGAAGGCTCGTCGGTGGATTCGTTGTCGGTCACGTGGCCGCCGATGATCACCAGGTTACGGGTGATGGCGGCAGGCGAGGTGGCGTAGTAGCCGCCAGGGGTGAACTTGCCGATGTTGGAGCGCAGGTTCACGACACCCTTGTCGCCGAAGTCTTCGCAGACTTTACCGGTGTCGGCGTTCAGCGCGATCAGGCGAGCGTCGGCGGTCGGCAGGAACAGGCGGCGTGGGCAGCTGGTGGCCACGGCCTGGCCAGCGGTGGACAGGGCGGCCGGCGCGCTTGGCACGTCCGACTTGCTGTAGGCGGCTTCGTCGTAGTACGACACGCCACGGCAGGTCATGTGCGCCCAGCCACGGAAGTCATTGCCGTTCGGGCCCTGAATCTGTGGGTCGTAGCGCCAGATTTCCTTGCCGGTGTCCGGGTCCAGGGCCAGCACCTTGCTGTGGGCGGTGCAGGCGTACAGCATGCCGTTCACCTTCAGCGGGGTGTTCTGGTTGGTCAGCTCGACCGGATCCTTGTCGGTAGGCATGTCACCGGTGCGGATGCGCCAGGCTTCGGTCAGGTTACCCACGTTGGCCGGGGTGATCTGCTTCAGCGGGGAGTAGCGCTCGCCAAACTCGGTGCGGCCGTACGACTGCCACTCGCCATCGGGCTGGGCAGGGGCGGCGCTGGTCATGTCGGTGTCGTCGCGACCCAGGTCGCCACTGATGTCACCGTAGCTGGTGAATTGCGCAGCCACGGCGCAGGCGCCGGCCAGCACAACGGCTACGCCCAGTACCGAAGTACCTTTTGGCGCGGCTTCACGCAGCACCAGTGGCTTGCGGAACCATGGCAGCCACAGCAGCAGGCCCAGCACGAACCACAGCGACAGGCGTGGCACCAGTTGCCACCAGTCCAGGCCGGTCTCGGCCAGCGACCAGACGGTGCTGCCCAGCAGGAACACGGCGTAGATGCCCAGTGCCACGGAACGACCCGTCAGCAGCAGGACACCGGTGACGACCAGGAACAGGCCGGCGATCACGTAGTACAGGGAGCCGCCCAGGGTGACAAGCTTGACACCTCCGGCCAGCAGGGCGAGGCCCATTAGCAGCATCACCAGGCCGAGCAAGCTCGGCGCGAGGCGACCCCGACTGAAAGCACTGTCAGTGCTCATAGTGTGGTTTCTCCGTTACGTTTGAGTAGTCGAGCGTAGCCCGGGGGGCCTACGCTCGTGGTCTGGTTAACTTCTTCCGTAAAGTTGAATTGTTGTTAGAAAGAGCTCTGCACCTTGATGCCGGCGACCAGGGCGTTGTCGACCTGATCCACGCCGCCTGGGTGCTTGATGTATTGCAGGTTCGGGCGCACGGTCAGCCAGTTGGTCACGTGCACGCCGTAGTTCAGTTCGGCGCTGGTTTCAGTGCGCTGGATTGGCATGTAGGCAGGATCGTTGTAGTCGGTCACGCCATTGGCGGCGTTGGTCGCTTCTTCGTTCTTGCGGTAAGCCGGGTTCACGTGAATGCGCGCCAGGGCGAAGCCGATGTCATCCTTTGGACGGGCATCGAACAGGCCTTTGTAGACGACGCCGGCCTGGACATAGTTGTCGACCATGTTGGTCTTCTTGTCGTGCACGGTGACGTTGCCGAACACGCTCAGGCCGCGCGAGTTGTCGCTGGCCTGGGCGGTCAGTTGCTGGTTCAGGGTCAGCCAGTAGCCGTGCTTGCTGGAGCTGGAGCGGTAGTCGTCACCGCTCAGGGCGGCCGGCTGGCCGTTGCTGTCCTTGTAGACATCCTTGGCGTTGGCGGTGCTGTAGTAGTAACCCACGCGGTATTCGCCCGGCAGGTTGTTGATCTTCGGCGTGAACACCAGCTCGACCGGCAGCACGGCGCCGGTAGTACCGGCGTTGTTCAATTTGAAACCGTTACCATTTTCCAGGTTGGACGGGTTCAGGGCGTAGGCGCCGATCTGGGCGTACACTTCGCTGTTCAGGTGGTATTTCACCCGCGCGGCCCATTGGCTGACCGGCCAGTTGTACCAGATGCCAGTGGCCCAGTTGCCCACCTGCGAGCCGCAGAAGCCCAGGTTCTGGAAGTCGCACTGGAAGCTGTTGAAGTCTTCGCCTTCGCCGAAGCGGCCGACCTTGATGTCCAGCGCCTGGTCGAAGAACTTTTGCTCGTAGTACATCTGCGTGATGCGCACGATGCTGCCACGGCCATACACTTCCTGGGACGAGCTGATGCCGCCGGTGCGTGGATCGGCCACGCGGTCGTTGGTGATGTTGTCACCGTTGCGGTCGGTCAGGGTCAGCTGGAACTCGGCGTCGTGCCAGCCCAGGATCTTCTGCAGGTCCATGTGCATGCCCAGCGCGAACTGGTCGCTGTAGCGGGTGGCGTGGTCATGGTTGTAGCCGCCGTGCAGGTTCGAACCCGATTCGCCCACGTACTCCATCTTGAAGTCGTAGCCCAGGTCGTGCAGCTCGGTGCGCTTGCCGCCCCAGTCGCCCAGCATGTAGGGCGAATCGGCGTCGAAGGCCGGTGCTGCCTGGACGCAGGAAGCCAGGCCCAGGGCAGTCATGCCGCCCAGCAGGCGCAGGGTCGGCGATACGTTGATGCGGCCGGCGACGCGGGCGCGGCGAAGTTCGAATTTTGGCATTTATTAAGGATCTTTAATTATTAACCAAACGGTACATTCTTCGATGGCATTAATGTCAATGGAGAATGTAGGTTTTATTACGCAAAAAAATCGTTTCAGTTGCGGGTGGCGGAGGATATAGAGGTTTTTTTGTTATTAAAAGACGCTTATGCAACATGCATAGTTGCTAGTGGCGTAACAATAGCCGGACCCCGCCGAACCGCCTGAATATCGACCTTTCGCAGCCATGAAAATTTCTTCAGTGTCCCTTGGCGAACGTGCGCGGTGGCTTAATCTTTAGTCATGCACCCGCGAACAAGCGGCGCCCAGCCCCGCAGCAACGGCCACAAGGCCGCGTCACGCCGCCGCGGTTAAATCTGCCAACCGCCGCCAGCTCGGCCGCACAGTGGTAAATTAGGAAATATCCTACAAGGTGCGCAGAAAGCGCCTATTAGCCAGCCCAGGCTGCGGCGCTAAGGTCTTCCCGCTGCCGTACGGCTCGGCTATGGTGCGCACCCCTCACACGGCTGGAGCCAGGCATGACCCAAACCACAAACAACCCGCTGCACGGTGTCACGCTGGAGCAGATTCTCACTGCGCTGGTCACCCACTACACCTGGGAAGGGCTGGCCGAGCGCATTGATATCCGCTGCTTCAAGAGCGACCCCAGCATCAAGTCGAGCCTGACCTTCCTGCGCAAGACGCCCTGGGCGCGGGAGAAGGTGGAGCGCCTGTACGTGAAGCTGGCCCGCACCAAACGGCCTGTCGAGGACTGACCTGTATGCATAACCCCCTGCCATCGCGCCCGCTGCGCCTGTTCGTCACCCTGTCGGCCTGGGCCGCCTGGCTGGCCCTGACGGTGCAGCTGCTATTGATCCTGCAGGGGCGGCTGGCCGACCAGGCGAGCCTGGTGGGCGGGGTGCTGCACTTCTTCAGCTACTTCACCATTCTCACCAACACCCTGGTGGCCATCGTGCTGACAGCCACGGCGCGGGCGCAGGGTGGCAACGCGGCGTCGTTCTGGCTGCGGCCCTGGGTGAGTTCGGGGGTGACGGCGAGCATTATCCTGGTGGGCGTGGCCTACAGCCTGCTGCTGCGCAACACCTGGCACCCGCAAGGGGTGCAGTGGGTGGTGAACGAGCTGCTGCATGACATCCTGCCGCCGGTGTTCGTGGCGTTCTGGTGGTGGTGCGTGCCCAAGGGCAGCCTGCGGGCCCGGCACGTGGTGGCGTGGATGGTCTATCCCATCGTGTATTTCGGCTATTGCCTGCTGCGCGGAAGCGAGATTGGCGTGTACCCCTATCCGTTCATCGACGTGGGCACGCTGGGGTATGGGCGGGTGGTGGTGAATGCGCTGGTGATTCTGCTCGGCTTCGTGGCCATTTCCTTCGCCTTGGTGGGCGTGGACCGCTGGCAAGCCCGCCGCCTGCTTGCGTAGCAGCGGCCAAAGGCCGCGTCCCAGGCGCCGCGGATTTGCGGGTCGCCTCGGACGCAGCCCTGCGTGGCAGCGGCCAGAGGCCGCGTCCCAGGCGCCGCGGTTTAGCGGATGGCCTCGGACGCAGCCTTCGGCAGCTGCTACGGGGTGTCAGCCTTCGTCGTTTTCGTCGAGGCGCCAGTAGCCCACGGCCTTGACCTCGGCAGACTCGCCCAGGTGGTGGTGGTCCAGCAGCACCTTGCGCACCTGGCGCGACAGCGCCGCTTCGGTAGCCACCCAGGCGTACAGCTCGCCCGTGGGGATGGTCAGGTCGGTGACGGCGGCCAGCAGCGCGTGTTCGCTGGCGTGGCGCTCCACCCAAATCACTTCCACTTGCGCGGCGCTGCTGAGCACCTGCTGCTCCTGGGCGTTCTCGATTTCAATCACCACCAGCGCCTTGCGGTTGGCCGGCAGTTCTTCCAGGCGCCGGGCGATGGCCGGGATGGCGGTTTCGTCGCCGATCAGCAGGTAGCTGTCGAAGATATCCGGGACGATGGTGGAGCTGCGCGGGCCGCCGATGTACAGGTGCTGGCCCGGTGCGGCCTGCTCGGCCCAGGTGGAGGCAGGGCCGTCACCGTGAATCACGAAGTCGATGTCCAGTTCGCCGGCGGCCAGGTCGATGCGCCGCGGGGTGTAGTCGCGCATGGCCGGTTTCGGGCCTTCGCTGGGGCCGCCCAGTTTCAGGGTCAGCAGGGCCGCCTGTTCCTCGGCGTTGCGCGGGAACATCAGCTTGATGTGGTCGTCGGCGCCCAGGCTCAGGAAACCTTCCAGCTCCGGGCCGCCCACGGTGATGCGGCGCATGCGCGGGGTCAGCTGGGTAACGCGCAACACGTCCAGGCGGCGGCGCTTGATTTCGTGCATGACGCGGTGCACGCCGTGAGTGTTCTCTACCTTCATACGGACTTCTCCTGAGCGGGGTAAGCAGTGGCGGGGCCATCGACGATGGCCTTGGCAGTACTGGTGAGCAGGTCGCGGACCCGCACGATCTCTTCAGGGCTCCAGCGGCCGTGGTGCAGCTGCAGGGCATGGCGCAGGTTGTGCACGGCTTCGTGAATCTCGGCCGGGCGGTCGTGGCCGCGCAGGGCGCGCTTGCTCACGTCGATGCGGGTACGCACGCCTTCCAGGGCAATGGCCTGGTCGCCCAGCGAGGCGCGGCCGGCGTCGGTGGCGGTGTAGAGCTTCTTGCCGCCCTGGGCGTCGCCCTGGACCAGCTCGCTTTCTTCCAGAAACGTCAGGGTCGGGTAGATCACGCCGGGGCTTGGGCTGTAGGCGCCGTCGAACATGCCTTCGATCTGGCGGATCAGGTCGTAGCCGTGGCAGGGCTGCTCGGCCACCAGGGCCAGCAGCAGCAATTTCAGGTCGCCGGGGGCGAACACACGGGGGCCGCGGCCGCCGCGCTCGCGGCCGGGGCGGCGTTCCAGGCCGTCGTGGCCGTCGCCGAACTCGCGGCGGGGGTGGGGGTGATGGTGGTCTCTCATCGTCTTTTTCTCTTCGCTTGGTTACTTAAGATATACCGTAAGATATATCTTATAATTGCGCAAGCACAAAAGACGAATGGTTCTCAACAAGGCCCCTGTAGCAGCGGCCACAGGCCGCGTCACAGGCGCCGCATTCGTATTGGCGTTGGACGCGGCCTGGCGGCCGCTGCTACGGGTTAGCGGGCGGCGGTGCTTTGGTTGGGCACTTTGCATTGGGTGGCGGCGCCCGGCTGCACGTACGGCGTCAGCATTGGCGCCATGCCCTTGAGCACCTGCACCGGCAGCGCCGAGGTGAAGCGGAAGCCTTCGGCGGCGCGGCCGGGGACGAAGGCGGTGAGGGTGCCGAAGTGGTTCTGGCCAATGTAGAACACGAAGGTGGCGGTGCGGTTGATGGCCTTGGAGCCCAGCACCCGGCCGCGCGCGCCGAAACTCTCGATGCGGTTGTCGCCGGTGCCGGTCTTGCCGCCCATTACCAGCGCGGTGCCGTCGGCGGTCTTGAAGCTGCCCGACACGCGCCGCGCGGTACCGGCGTCCACCACCTGCGACAGCGCTTCGCGCATGGCCTGGGCAATTTCCGGCTTGAGCACCTGGCGGGCCTTGTCCGGCGCTGCGGTTACCTCGGTTTCATACGGGGTGCCGGCGGCGAAGTGCAGGCTGTCGATGCGCAGCACCGGCAGGCGCACGCCGTCGTTCTGGATGATACCGATCAGCTCGGCCAGGGCGGCGGGGCGGTCGCCGGAGCTGCCGATGGCAGTGGCCAGCGACGGTACCAGGTGGTCGAACGGGTAGCCCAGGCGCGCCCAGCGCCGGTGGATGTCGAGGAACGCCTCGATTTCCAGCATGGTGCGGATGCGGCTGTCGCGGGCGCTCTTGTGGCGGCTTTTGAACAGCCAGCCGTAGACCTCCTGGCGTTCGAAGTGGCTGGCGGTCACCGCCTCGCTGAACTTGGCGTCGGGGTGCTGCATCAGGTAGCCCACCAGCCACAGGTCCAGGGGGTGGACGCGGGCGATGTAGCCCTGGTCGGGCAGGTCCCAGTGGCCAGGGCCGTAGCTGTCGTAGTACTCGCCCAGGCGTTTTTCGGTGACCGTCTCGCCCTTGCCCAGGTGCGAGCGCACGAAGCTTTCGAAGGTGGCCTGGCTGGCGGTGGGGTACAGGTAGCGGTGCACGGCGGCCAGGTGCGAGGCGGTGGGGTGCAGGCCGTCGAGGAAGGTGTCCAGGCGTTCCTGGGCACTCTTGCCCTGGTAGCGTTTATAGAAGCGCAGCAGGAAGTCGCTGCCTTCCTTGTCGGCGAAGCGCGCCAGGTATTCCTGGCGGCGGGGGTCGCCGTCGTCCTTGAGCAGTTCGGCGCTGTTGTTGGGGCCGTTGTAGGTGGTGTAGCGGACGATGTCGCGCATCAGCCGTATGAACGGCAGGTTGATGGATTCGCGCAGGGCTTCCTTGAGCGTGGGAATGCGCCCGTTGTCTTCGTTGCGGAAGTTCTTGAAGGTGTGCATGCCGCCGCCGGTGAAGAAGCTTTCACCGGGGCTGGCCGAGTATTTGCGCTCCAGGGCGGCGTCGAGCATGGGCTTGAGGGCGTGGTCCTTGTTCTGCATCAGGTAGTCCACGGCCCAGCGGCTGAGGCGGTCCTGCTCGTTGATGTCGGCTTTCTTCAGCTCGGCAGGTGCCTGGGCGCCGTACTTGTCGTGCAGCTCGCTGATGATCTCCAGATAGCTGGTGAGCACGCGCATCTTGGCGGTGGAGCCCAGCTCCAGCTTGCTGCCTTCGTTGATGTCGAACGGCTGGTCGGTGTTGTCGGTCTGTACCCGCACGCGCGAGCCGTCCGGGGTGCGCTCCATCAGGGTGAAGCTGTATTTCACCTCGGGGGTGCTGGCGGGGGTCAGCAGGTGCTCGCCAATCAGCCCCAGTTGCTGGGCATAGGCGGGGTCGGCCAGGTGCTTGAGGTAGTCGGTGACCTGCAGCTGCAGGTCATTCTGCAGGGTGCTGGTGGCTGACAGATCCAGACGGTCAAGGTCGTACAGCGGGCGGTTGAGCAGGGTGGACAGGCGGGTGCGCGCCACGCTGATGCCTTTGTTGGTCTCGATGGGCTGGATGGTCGGTTCCAGCACCCAGTCGCGGTAGCTGACCTTGCTGGCCAGGGCGGCGTCGGCCAGGGGCTGGTCGATGACGTTGTTGGCGGCCAGCAGGCGGATGTGGCTGTCGGTGAGCTGTGCCAGCTCGTCATGGCCCTTGGACAGGAAGTGCGAGGGGCGGCGCTGGGCGATCATCAGCGACAGCACTTCGCGCAGGGCCAGGCCGCGCTCGGCGAGGATTTTCGGGCTGTTGTCGGTGGACGACAGCACCTGATTGACCCGGGCGAAATCGGCGCCGTACCACACCCGCAGGCCCTCGGCCATGCCGTGCACCTCACCGTGGCCGGGCACGGCCGACAGCGGCACGCTGTTGAGGTAGTCGCGCACGATGCGCTGGCGTGCTTCCAGGGTGTCGGGCCCGTCCTGGTAGGCGCGCACGCTGGCGGACACCATCTGGCGGATCTTCTCGCCGCCCGACACGGTAAGGCCGTCCGGGGAGTGCCGGTACTTTTCCAGCTGCGTGGCCAGGGTGCTGCCGCCCGCCGACTGGCCGGGCAGGGCGAAGATCTTCGCCACCTGGGTGTAGGCCGCCTTGCCGAAACGCGGCCAGTCCACCGCCGGGTTCAGCAGCGGTTCGCGCGGGTCGAGCAGGCTGCGGTTTTCCACGAACAGCAGGCTGTTGACCACCACCGGCGGAATGTCCTGGAACTGCGCGTACAGCTGCTGCGGGTAGTGGAATTCGTAGAGGACGTCGGCCTTGCAGTCGGTAATGGTCAGGCCGGCCTGGATCTTCTCGGAATAGGGGATGAACAGGCCGCGATCGTAGTAGGCCATCAACGAAGGCGAGAAGCGCGTCTGCGCCTCGATCGCGTAGTCGCGCTTGATCAGCCGGGGCAGGAACTGGCCCAGGTCGCTGTAGCCCAGGCGCTTGTCGAACGGGCCTTCGCCGGGGTAGGCGATGGAGTCGCTGGGGCCGGGGGCCAGGGTGTAGGTCAAATCCTTGGCGTAGCGGCTGAATTCACGGGCTTGCAGCTTGGAGGTGCGCATTTCGGCGCGCATGGCGAAGGCCAGTGCCACCAGGCCGATCAGCACCAGCAGCCAGAACAGGCGGCGCCACAAATGGCGCTGGCGTGCAGGTTTCGGGGTCGGTGGTTCAGCCGGACTGTCGGTGGGTACCGCAGTCTTGGTGGGTTCTGTCTGCCACAAAGCGCCCATAGTCGTCAGCCCAATCAGGTAATTTCATCGTACCTGCCTGAAGCTTAGACGCTGGCCGTCAATGGTGAAAAATTTGTCGAATGGGCCGCGAAAAAAACCGTTGGCGCGGCTAACTCCTTCCGTGGCGGGGAAAAAGTATAGCTGATGGCGGGGGACGCGGCCTGGCGGCCGCTGCTACAGGAAACCCGCTGTAGCAGCGGCCGCAGGCCGCGTCCGGGTACATCACCCGCGCATCATTTCCTTGACCATGCGCTCCTGCTCGGCCAGGTCCTTCTGGCGCGCGTCGATGCGCGAGGCCAGCTGGAAGTTGTTGGCCGCCCGGCGCTTGGCGAAGTCCAGCTGCTGCTGGGCCTGGCGGAAGTCGCCTTCCAGGGCGAAGTATTCGGCGCGGGCCTGGTGCAGCCCGATGATGTTGCCGTTGGCGCCGCGGGTGTCGGCCACCTGGTTCCACACGTCCGGGTCGTTGGGGCGCGAACGCAGCAGGTCTTCCAGGGCCTTCTCGGCATCGGCGGTGCGGCTCTGCTTGATCAGCAGGTCGACCCGCACCTGGTTGAGCGGGAAGTTGCCGGGGTACAGGCCCAGCAGGCGGTCGACCCGTGCCTGGGCGTCGCTTAGCTTGTTGGCGGCCACGTCGAGGTCCACCGCCGCCAGGTTGTAGGTGATGTCATTGGGCGCCTTGGCCAGCAGCGGCTTGAGGTTCTCGCGCGCGTCGTTCAACTGGCTGCTCTTGATCTGGGCGATGGCCAGGCCGTAGCGGGCCGGGTCGGACTTGGGGTTCTCGTCGAGCAGGGCGCGGAAGCGCTTGGCGGCCATGCCGGGAGTGTCCTCGTAGATCAGCTCCACGCGTTTCTTGATCAGCTGGAAGCGCAGGCTGTCCTCGATGCCGCCCTTGGGGAACTGCTCGGCGCGGTTGCGGGTGTCGGCGATCCGCGCTTCGGTGACCGGGTGGGTAAGCAGGAATTCCGGCGGCTTGGCGTCGAAGCGGTACTGGCGCGCCAGCTTCTCGAACATATCGGGCATGCTGCGCGGGTCGTAGCCGGCCTTCTGCAGGGTGACCAGGCCGACGCGGTCGGCCTCGCTCTCGTTTTCACGCGAGAACGCCCGTTGCGACTGGATCGCCGCCGCCTGGCTGCCCATGATGGTGGCGATGCCGGCGTCACCGGCACCGGTGGCTGCCAGCACGATGCCCGTCAGCAAGGCGGCCATTACCGGCATCTGCATGCGCTTCTGTTCTTCCACGCCGCGGGCGAAGTGCCGTTGCGCCAAGTGGGAGAGTTCGTGGGCCATCACGCCGGCGTACTGGCCTTCGGTGTCGGCGTTGAGGAACAGCCCGCCGTTCACCCCGACGATGCCGCCGGGTGCAGCGAAGGCGTTGAGCTCCTTGCTGTCGATGAGGATGAATTCCAGGCGGTGGTCGTCCAGCTGGCTGCTTTCGGCCAGGCGGTACACGGTGGTTTCGACGTAATCCTTGAGCTGGGGGTCGGACAGCTGGCCGACCTGGCTGCGTAGCAGCCCGAGCCAGGCACGGCCCAGGTCATGCTCCTGCTGCGGGGAGACAATGGCCGAACTGGCATCGCCAAGTGACGGCAAGTCGTCGGCATGGCCCGGCAGGGCCAGCAGGCAGGCAAGCGTCAGCAGGGTGGGGCGCAATAAAGACATGCACGGGGCTCTGAGTCGAGAAAGACCTTACTGTAGCCGGGTCATCCTTCCACGACCAGAGGGGGCCGCGCATGAGGTATTCTAGGCGGCCAACCCCGCCAGCTTGCCGTGCCCCGGAGAAAAAAAGGCCATGACCGACGCAGTACAGTGTGACGCCGAGCTCGACGCCAGCGGTCTCAATTGCCCGTTGCCATTGCTCAAGGCGAAGATGGAACTCAACCGGCTGCAGGCCGGGGCGGTGCTGAAAGTCATCGCCACCGACGCTGGTTCCCAGCGCGATTTTCACAGCTTTGCCCGGTTGGCAGGTCATGCCCTGTTACACGAAACTGTTCGGGACGGGGTTTATACCTATTGGCTGAAGAAAGCCTGAGCGTGCGTGCCCGCTTCTCATAACAAGGAAAACTGATGTTCAAAGTGCTTCGCGACTGGATACAGCGTTACTTCTCGGATGAAGAAGCGGTGGTGCTCACGGTGCTGCTGGTGCTGGCGTTCACGGCCGTGCTGACCCTGGGCGGCATGCTGGCGCCGGTGCTGGCGGGCATGGTTCTGGCGTTCCTGATGCAGGGGCTGGTCACCGGCCTTGAGCGCCTGCGCGTGCCCTCGGGGGTGGCGGTGGCCCTGGTGTTCGCCCTGTTCATGAGCGCCCTGGCGGTGTTCATGCTGGTGCTGGTGCCGCTGCTGTGGCACCAGTTGATCACCCTGTTCAACGAGCTGCCGGGCATGCTTGGCAAGTGGCAGTCGCTGTTGCTGCTGCTGCCCGAGCGCTACCCGCACCTGGTGTCGGACGAGCAGGTGCTGCAGGCCATCGAGGCGGCGCGCGGCGAGATCGGCAAGTTCGGCCAGTGGGCGCTGACGTTCTCGCTGTCGAGCCTGCCGTTGCTGGTGAACATCATGATCTACTTCGTGCTGGTACCGATCCTGGTGTTCTTCTTCCTCAAGGACCGGGTCATGATCGCCCGCTGGGTGAAGGGCTACCTGCCGCGCGAGCGGGCGCTGATCACCCGCGTCGGCCAGGAAATGAACCGGCAGATCGCCAACTACATCCGTGGCAAGGTGATCGAGATCATCATCTGCGGCGTCGCCACATATATAGCGTTCGTGGCCCTGGGCCTGAACTACGCGGCCCTGCTGGCGCTGCTGGTCGGGCTGTCGGTGGTGGTGCCCTACGTGGGCGCGGTGGTGGTGACCGTGCCGGTGACCCTGATCGCGCTGTTCCAGTGGGGCTGGGGTGACCAGTTCATCTACCTGATGGCGGTGTACGGCATCATCCAGACCCTGGACGGCAACGTGCTGGTGCCGCTGCTGTTCGCCGGTGCGGTGAACCTGCACCCGGTGGCGATCATCTGCGCGGTGCTGTTGTTTGGCGGGCTGTGGGGCTTCTGGGGGATCTTCTTCGCCATCCCGCTGGCCACCTTGTTCAAGGCAGTGCTGGACGCGTGGCCGCGCAACGAGCCGCAGGTGTCGCCGATTCTGTAACGAACGGCGGTGTTGTGGGAGCTGGCTTGCCAGCGAGCTTTTCGGGCCCCAACAGCTCGCTGGCAAGCCAGCTCCCACAGGTCAGGCGCTGTGCAGGGCCTGGGCGGCGGCCAGCACCGCGTCGACGTGGCCGGGTACCTTCACGCCGCGCCATTCCTGGCGCAGCACGCCATTCTGGTCGATCAGGAAGGTGCTGCGGTCCACGCCCAGGTATTCCTTGCCGTACAGCTTCTTCAGCTTGATCACGTCGAACAGCTGGCACAGGGCCTCGTCCTTGTCGCTGATCAGCTCGAAGGTGAACGCCTGCTTGGCCTTGAAGTTCTCATGGCTCTTGATGCCGTCGCGGGACACGCCGAACACCAGGGTGTTGGCCGCCGCGAAGGCTTCGTGCTGGTCACGGAAACCCTGGCCCTCGGTGGTGCAGCCCGGGGTGCTGTCCTTGGGGTAGAAGTAGATCACCACCTGGCGACCCTTCAGGGCGCTCAGGCTGACCGACTGGCCGCCAGTGGCCGGGGCTTCGAAGTCCGCGACCGGCTGGCCGATTTCAACTGCCATGGGCAAGTCCTTGTCAGATGGGGTTGGTGGGGCGCCAGGGCTCGATCAGCGCGTCCAGGTTCAGGGCGTCGGCGAAGTCCAGGAACTGGTCGCGCAGCCAGCTGATCTGCACGCCAGGCGGCAGGGTCACGGTGAAGGTGGCGTTGAGCATGGTGCCGCCGGTCTGCGGTGCCTGGTAGGTGTCGCAGGTCAGGTTCTCCAGTTCCACGTGGTGGTCGATGAAGAACTGGCACAGCTCGTTGATGATGTCCGAGCGGTACACCGAGCTGACGTAGGCCACGTAGGGCAGCGACAGCGGGCGGGTTTCCAGGGTGGCGCTGCGCACCAGGTTGACGGTGAAGCCGTGCTTCTTGGCCAGCGAGCCGAGGCTGGTTTCCAGGCGCGCCAGGGCGTCCCAGTTGCCCGACACCTGCAGTACCAGGGCACTGCACTCGCCGTGGCGGGTCAGGCGCGAGGTCACCACCGAGCAGCGACTGTCGTGGCTGGCCCGGCACAGGACGTTGGTCAGCTCCATGGGGTTAGGGCCAAGGGCACTGATGACAAGGAATTGTTCGCGAACTGTGGGGGTGGACATGCAGCATTCCTAAAGCGATGAGCGGTCAGTACACAAATGGACATGAAGGCTGGCCCGCGTGACCCCATGGTAGCCGGGCACGATGCCGGCAACGGCGCGCAAAACGCCCGTTGGCAGGGGATCGGCGGCTCAGGATCAGGGGTTTGCAGTGCTTGGAACGCGTTGCAAACCGGACAAACACGCCCACCGGTACCGATCAAAGTCTGAAGGGTAGCGAAAAGCGGCGCCAAGGGGAATGCTCGCGAGGTGGTACTTCGCTTGTGCAAGGCACATGGCCCCAGTACCATTACCGCTCTCTTTTTCCGGCAGGAGCGGTTGCATGATTGCGGGCAGTATGGTGGCACTGGTCACACCCATGGACGCAGAAGGTCGTCTCGACTGGGACAGCCTCAGCAAACTCGTGGACTTCCATCTCAAGGAAGGCACTGATGCCATCGTCGCCGTGGGCACCACCGGCGAGTCCGCGACCCTGGACTACAAGGAACACATCGATGTGATCCACCGCGTGGTCGAGCAGGTGGCCGGTCGTATCCCGGTCATCGCCGGCACCGGTGCCAATTCCACCCGCGAGGCGGTGGAACTGACCCGCAACGCCAAGGAAGCCGGCGCCGACGCCTGCCTGCTGGTGACCCCGTACTACAACAAGCCGACCCAGGAAGGCCTGTACCAGCACTTCAAGCACGTCGCCGAGGCCGTGGACATCCCGCAGATCCTCTACAACGTGCCAGGCCGCACCGCCTGCGACATGAAGGCCGAGACCGTGATCCGCCTGTCCACCGTGAAGAACATCATCGGTATCAAGGAAGCCACCGGCGACCTGCAGCGCGCCAAGGACATCCTGGCCGGCGTCTCCAGCGACTTCCTGCTGCTGTCCGGCGATGATCCGACCGCAGTCGAGCTGATCCTGCTGGGTGGCAAGGGCAACATCTCGGTCACCGCCAACGTTGCGCCGCGCGCCATGCACGAAATGTGCGCCGCTGCCCTGCGTGGCGAGGCCGAGCAGGCCCGCGCCATCAACGAGCAACTGATGCCGCTGCACAAGAACCTGTTCCTGGAAGCCAACCCGATTCCCGTGAAATGGGCACTGCACGAAATGGGCCTGATGCCTGAAGGCATTCGCCTGCCGCTCACCTGGTTGAGCGCCCCTTATCACGAAACGCTGCGTCAGGCCCTGCGCCAGACCGGCGTCCTGGTCTAATTGAGGAAGTACAACGCATGAAGCGATTGGCCGGTCTTTCCGCCCTTGCCCTGGTGATTTCGAGCACCAGCGGCTGCAGTTGGTTGTGGGGCGAGAATGGTTACTTCCGTGACCGTGGCAGCGATTACCTGGAGGCCCGTCAGACGGCTCCCATGCAGACCCCTGAAGGCCTGGCGCTGGACAAGCGCCTGGACCCACTGCTGCCGATCCCGCGCAACGTCGCCGATGAGGCCCAGCGCACCGGCGAGTACCAGGTGCCGCGCCCGCTGCCGCTGCAGGCGTCCCAGGAAGCTACCGACTACACCTTGCAGAAGAACGGCGACGCCCACTGGATCCTGTCCGAGCACCCGCCGGCTGAAACCTGGCCGGTGGCCCACCAGTTCTTCGAGGACAACGGCTTCCGCATCGCCGACGAGCGCCCGCAGACCGGTGAGTTCACCACCGCCTGGCAGCGTTATGACGAGCTGTCGGCGTCCATGGCCAAGCGCCTGCAAGCCTCTGCCGCCAGCGGCGACGGCGAGACCCGCGTGCGCGTGCGCATCGAGCCGGGCGTGCAGCGCAACACCAGTGAAGTCTACGTGACCACCGTCAGCCGTCCTTCGGGCAGCAGCCAGTCGGTCGACTTCCCGAAAATGCCGACCAACGCCGGTGCCGACGTGGCCCTGGTGGACGAAATGCTTGCCAGCATGACCCGCAGCGCCCAGAAGGGCGGCTCGGTGTCGCTGCTGGCTGCGCGTGACTTTGACGCCCCGAGCCGCGTGGCCCTGAGCGAAGACGGCAGCGGCAACCCGGTGCTGAACGTGGGCACGGACCTGGACCGCGCCTGGTCCAGCGTTGGCCGCGCCCTGGACCACGGCCAGTGGAAGGTGGAAGACATCAACCGCAGCCTGGGCCTGTACTACATCAACCTGGCGGAAAAACCCGTCAAGAAGGATGACAAGCCAGGCTTCTTCAGCCGCCTGTTCGGCAGCGAGCCGAGCAAGGAAGAGATCGAGGCACGCGCCGAGCGCTACCAGGTTCGCCTGAGCAAGGTGGGTGACAACATCCAGGTTACCGTCGAGAAGAACATCAATACCGTGGCACCGGCCGATGTGGCCCGTCGCGTGTTGAGCGTGATCCAGGACAACCTGGGTTAAGTGCGCTTCGCCATTCTCGGTAGCGGCAGCCAAGGGAATGGCACGCTGGTGGTTCACCAAGGCACCTACGTGCTGGTCGACTGCGGTTTCTCCCTGCGTGAAACCGAACGTCGGCTGGCCCGCCTGGGCGTCAGCCCCGAACAATTGAGCGCCATCCTGGTCACCCACGAACATGCCGACCACGTGCATGGCGTGGGTTTGCTGTCGCGGCGCTACAATATTCCGGTGTACCTGAGCCGCGGCACCCACCGCGCCCTGCGCAAACCCGTGGAACCCACCGGTTTCGTGGCGTGTGGCGACGTGCTGGAAGTCGACGCACTGAAGATCAACGTGGTGGGCGTGGCGCACGATGCGCTGGAGCCCACCCAGTACGTGTTCAGCGATGGCCAGCGGCGCCTCGGCGTGCTGACCGACCTGGGCTCGTACTGCGGGCGTGTCATGGACAGTTACCAGGGCCTCGATGCGCTGGTGATCGAGTCCAACCATTGCCGCGACCTGCTTGCCCGGGGCCACTACCCGATGTTTCTGAAACAGCGGGTGGGCGGCTCCCTGGGACATTTGAACAACCACCAGGCCGCGAACCTGGTGTCGGAGCTGGGCTGGCAAAACCTGCAACACCTGGTGCTGGCCCACCTCAGCAGCAAGAACAACCTGCCGCAGCTGGCCCGGCAATGTTTTGTCGACACCCTGGGGTGCGACCCGGACTGGCTGCAACTGGCCGATCAAGATGCAGGGCTCGACTGGCGTGAAATCGCCTAGCCCATCTACTTAGCAAGCGGAGCCCATCATGGAAAAACGTGAAGAACTCTACCGTGGCAAAGCCAAATCGGTTTACAAGACCGACGACGCCGACCGCCTGATCCTGCTGTTTCGCAACGACACCTCGGCGTTCGACGGCAAGCGCATCGAACAGCTGGACCGCAAGGGCATGGTGAACAACAAGTTCAACGCCTTCATCATGCAGAAGCTGGAAGAAGCGGGTATCCCTACCCAGTTCGACAAGCTGCTGGGCGACAACGAGTGCCTGGTGAAGAAGCTGGACATGATTCCGGTCGAGTGCGTGGTGCGCAACTACGCCGCCGGCAGCCTGGTGAAGCGCCTGGGCGTGGAAGAAGGCCTGAAGCTGAACCCGTACACCTTCGAGCTGTTCCTGAAGGACGACGCCAAGGGCGACCCGTTCATCAACGAGTCCCACGTGGTTGCGTTCGGCTGGGGCACCGCCGAGCAACTGGCGAAGATGAAAGAGCTGTCGCTGAAGGTCAACGAAGTGCTGAACAAGCTCTTCGACGACGCCGGCCTGCTGCTGGTGGACTTCAAGCTGGAATTCGGCCTGTTCCACGGCCAGATCGTCCTGGGCGACGAGTTCAGCCCTGACGGCTGCCGCCTGTGGGACAAGGACACCAAGAAAAAAATGGACAAGGACCGCTTCCGCCAGGGTCTGGGCGACGTGATCGAAGCCTACGAAGAAGTCGCCAAACGCCTGGGCGTGCCGCTGTAATTCGGCAAGCTCACGCAAGCGTTTGATACCACGCAAATTTTTTTCAAAAAAGGTTTCGCCTTTTTAGAAAACGCTGGTATCATGCGCGCCACTGGAGAGATGCCGGAGTGGCCGAACGGGACGGATTCGAAATCCGTTGTACTGGCGACAGTACCTAGGGTTCAAATCCCTATCTCTCCGCCATATATCGAAGAGCCCCGCAGCTGAGAAGCTGCGGGGTTTTTTGTTTGTGCGTTGTTTTTGTGTACCCGCTGTCTGGCCTTACAATCAGGAACAATCGATTGATTGACCCGGTGCCTGGTGATACCTATCCTGCACGTATCCCGCCCATGGCTGTAAGCGGTCCTACCTATCCTGGACTTGCCGACCCCATGGGCGTTTTGCTATCTGGAGGAAATGGATGCCTACCGCAGTATTGGTTGATGGCGCGTATTTTATAAAAAGATTCCGCCGAATCGAGCCGCAGAATGCCTACAACGCCGAACGGGCTGCAGATCTGGTGCATCGCTGGGCAATCTCCCATTTAAGCAAATCGCAATCCAGGTCGATTGGCAGCGCACCGGAGCGAAGCCTCAAACAGGAGCGGCGGGAGCTATACAGAATATTCTTCTACGATTGTCCGCCGCTGGACATCAAGCACCACAATCCAATTTCGAAGCGTGCCGTGGACTTTTCAAAGTCCAAGGAAGCATTGTTCCGCAAAGAGTTGCACGCCCGCCTGCGCAGCAAGCGGAAGCTGGCGTTGCGACTCGGCCACCTGTCCAAAGGCGTGAAGTGGACCATAAAGCCTGACAAGATCTCTGCGCTCCTGAAGGGTGAGATCCAGATCGCGGATTTGAGCGCAGAAGACGTTTCCATGGGAACCCGGCAAAAGGGTGTGGACATGCGTATAGGCGTTGATGTTGCTTCGCTTTCATTTAAAAAGCAGGTTGACCAAATTGTGCTCGTAGCAGGTGATGCCGACTTCGTCCCGGCTGCCAAAATGGCTCGCCGGGAAGGTGTTGACTTCATTCTCGATCCTATGTGGCAAAGCATTCCTGAAGGGCTGATGGAGCATATCGATGGGTTGCGCTCCACATGCCCCAAGCCAGTCCTCAGGGCAAAAGAAATGCAGCTGTAGCATCTCGCCGCTGCTGTCAGGCTACATGCCCGTCATGAAATTCGCGTGATGATGTTCTCCGGCGATTGCCCGAGCGCCTGGCAAAGCACCATGAATTCAATCACATCCAGGCGCCTGTCGCCGTTCTCTACCTTCGCAATGAAAGACTGCGGTCTATCGAGCAGCGCCGAAACCTGCGCCTGTGTCAGTCCGGCCGTTTTTCTGGCCTCCACCAGCAGCATGAGCAGCTGCTGGTACCGTTCCTTGTAGATGGTTTTCATGAGATTGCCGATTCGGGGAGTCGACACCTTCAATAAACCTATTTTAGGATTATCCCAAAACGGGATATTTGGTTTAGGATAGACTCTCAACGTATCTCAGGCAGAGAGGATCAGGTCATGGACCGCCAAGCCCCCCGTTTCCCCCGCACCCCACGCCCATTTAAACGCCCACCCGCCGCCCGCTCGATCAAACGCAAGCCCGGCACCCGGATGTCGCCCCGCTGCTTCAATTCCCGCCAACGCATTGTCGATGCGTTGCACAGCTTCCTGCTCGACGGCTGGAAGCAACTGCCCGAACGCAACCGTCGGCTGCTGGGGCTGGATCCCCGGGCTGGCGAGCTTCATCACGAAGAGGCGCTGACCTACCTGGCGTACATCTTCATCGATTGTGCCAACCTGACCCTGGACAGGGCCGTGGCGGCAAAGCGCGCACGGGCGGCCCAGCACCCGTAGCAGCTGCCGCAGGCGGCGTCAGGCTGCATGCAAGGTATGCCTGGCCCACCGCGGCGCCAATGACGCGGCCTGCGGCCGCTGCTATAGGGGGGCGTTGTAGCCGCTGCCGCCAGGCTGCGCTCGCCCGCGAGTACGCTGAAGATTTTCAGTGTGGACCAAGGCCAGTGCAGCCTACGGCAGCGGCTGCAAAGCCTGTCGCGGCAATCTCAAGTTGGCGCTGTCGCGGCCAAGACCGTCTCCTACGGATGACCTCAAGGCGAACGCCGCTGGCGCTACGGTCTTTGGGGGGGATGAAAGACGGTGGTCGCTGTGCCGGAAGTGCTTGGCTGTGCCGTCAATTGCAAGCCCAGCGCACCGATAACCTTCAACACGGTGTCGTATCGAGGTTTTGCGCCTTCCTGCAGCGCTTTATACAGGCTTTCCCGGCTCAATCCGGTCTCCTTCGCCAACTGTGTCATCCCTCTTGCCTTGGCGACTTGCGACAAGGCTTTCAAAAACGCGTTTGGGTCAGCCTCTTGCAGGCTGGCGGAGAGGTAGGCGCTGATGGTTTCGTCGTTATCCAGGTAGCGTGACGCTTCGAACGGGATTGTGCTGGATTCGGCGATGGAGATGATTGGCATATCTTCCGGATCAAAAGGCTTGGATTTAGCCATGTGGCTGCTCCTGGAGTTCGGCCAAGATAAGTTTGGCTGCTTTTATGGCGCGGTGTTGATCGGCCTTGTCGCTGCCATTGAGCAGCATGTAAAGGATTGTGCCGAAGCGGGCAAAATAGATCCTGTAGCCCGGCCCCACAAATACGCGCATTTCGCTGATTCCTGGGCCGACAGATGCGCAGTCGCCCCAATTGCCGTTTTCTGCCTGCTCTATGCGTCTGATTATGACACCTCTGGCATTACGGTCCTTCAGGTTGGAAAGCCAGGAATCGAACTGTATTGTCGTCCTTATCGTGTATTGACTCATCAGCTTTTACTGTATCCGAACGGCTACGCCTTTGTCGATCGTTTGAGCGCATGGGAGGCGAGCGGGGCGAGGGTGGTTGAAGCAGGGGACTTTATGAGCAGGCGTGAGGGGATGTAGTGGTCTAATGAAACCGGACACCCATTTAGGCGAGAATGCTCGCCACAGAGAGGTGTCTGATGACCAAGCAACGTCGTACCTTTACCCCTGAGTTCAAGCGCGAGGCTGCGTGCCTGGTGCTCGATCAAGGCTACAGCCATACCGAGGCAGCCCGTTCGCTTGGGCTGGTTGAGTCGGCCTTGCGTCGTTGGGTGAACCAGCTCCAGCAAGAACGTGGCGGTGTCACCCCGACCAGCAAGGCGTTAACACCTGAGCAGCAAAAAATCCAAGAATTGGAAGCCCGAATCAATCGTCTGGAACGGGAAAAATCGATCCTAAAAAAGGCTACCGCGCTCTTGATGGCCGAGGAACACGAGCGCTCGCGTTAGTCGATCGGCTTCGCTCCGAGGAGCCGGTTGATCTATTGTGCTCGGTATTTGAAGTCACCCGATCTTGCTACTACGCATACCTTCGAAAACGCCGATCCCCTGATGCCGAACGGGTGATTTTGCGCAGCCGCGTCAACGAACTGTTTACCCAAAGCCGAAGCGCTGCGGGCAGTCGAAGCATCATGCTGATGATGAAAGAGGACGGCATGCAAATCGGGCGATTCAAGGTACGTAAGTTGATGCGCGAGATGAACCTGATCAGCAAACAACCGGGCTCTCATGCCTACAAAAAGGCCACCGTGGAGCGACCCGATATCCCGAACGTACTTGATCGAGAGTTCAGCGTGGCATCCCCCAACAAGGTCTGGTGCGGTGACATCACGTACGTTTGGGCCGAAGGTCGATGGCACTATCTGGCAGCGGTGATCGATCTTTATGCCCGCCGGGTCGTAGGCTGGGCGTTCTCAGTCAAGCCTGACGCTGAGCTGGTGATCAAGGCATTGGATATGGCCTATGAGCAGCGTGGCCGGCCTCAGAATGTGCTATTTCACAGCGATCAGGGCAGCCAATACGGCAGCCGGAGTTTCCGCCAAAGACTATGGAGATACCGCTTCACGCAGAGCATGAGTCGGCGCGGCAACTGCCACGACAACGCGCCGATGGAGCGGCTATTTCGCAGCCTGAAAACTGAATGGATACCGACGGTGGGCTACATGAGCGCCGCGTTGGCTAAACAAGATATCGGTCGTTTTCTGATGGAACGGTACAACTGGCGGCGACCGCATCAATTCAACGAAGGATTAGCGCCTGCCGTTGCCGAGGAAAAACTTAACGCAGTGTCCGGGATCAGTTGACCACTACAGGATGTCGTTAGGACAGTGGCTATTTTGGGGTGGGACCTTTCTGAGTCGGCGCTGCGCAATCTAAGTGCCTCTGAAAAATTGGGGTGAGCCTGGCTCACCCCATAGGTTGAGTCACGCTTTGGGCTCCCATCTATTAGCCCGCCCAAACGTCCCGAAATCATTAAACCGCACCCCGTTCTCCCGCATCGCCCGGTACGCCGCCGGCACGCTCAACTGGCGGATGTAAAACGGCTCCATCACCACGAAATGGTGAATCACGTGGGTGCCGCCGAAGTTGCAGCAGAACGCCTGCAGCGGCCACAGCCACCATGGGTTGAGCACCTGCACTTGCTGGGTAAGGTCCTTGGGGTTTATATCGCCATAGTAATGAATGTTCGAGGTGATGAAGTTCAGGCAGAAGTTGCGCAGGATGTTGGGGGCGATAATGATCACTACCACAGTATCGAGCCATTGCATGGCATTCAGCGATGAGGTGGAGAAGTGGAACGGTAGTGCAGATAAATCACCGATGCCCTGAATAAGGTGAAAACCGAGGAATACATACCAGGCTGCCCACGTCAGTGCGGTGAGGGGTAAATAGGCTTTCAAGCCAGTATCGAGCAGCTGTTTGCGTTCACGCCATGTCTTGGCACGCGTAACCATCACTGCCGCGCCAATCATCAGGTCGCTGACCATTAGCCCTCGCAGTATTCCCCAAGGTGTGCCATTGGACAGGGTCAGCTCTTCAAGGTCGGTCTCGGTGCCCGAAGCCTTGTGGTGGTTGATGTGCAGCTCCCGCCGCACCCAGGGGTTGATGGCCGTGGGGCGGGTTAGCCAGGACAGCGCCATCATCAGGTGCTGCGCCACGGGCCGACTGCGGAAGTAGAGGCGGTGGAGCAGGTCATGCTCCAGTTCGTGGGTGAACGAGGTGAAGAACGCGTTCGCGATGATGCAGGCCCACCAGGGTATATACCCGCCCAGATAAAGCCCCGCGGTGCCTGCTATCGCCGCCACGGCAGCGAGCAGCACGCTGGCCCCCAAGGCGTCCTGATGATTCAACAGCGGATGGCGGCGGCGTAGTTCCGCACACTGCGCCATGATGCGTTGGCGGATATCAAAGATCCGCAAGTTGATATCAGTGGTGCGTTCTATTGTTGCGTGCATGATGCATTACCTCATCGTGCAGGAGGGGCAGATAAAATTTAATTGTCAGAAAATGAGTAATGGCGCACATTATTTTCAATGCACCATTACTGTTATTTAGCGGCAGGTTAAAGTGTTGCGGTGGGTTTCGTATATGTTTATTTTGGAATGATTAAACTAACCATTGAGTCTGTTCGGGTTATTTCAAATAGGGGTGTCTTGAGGCAAAAGTTGCACGAGGCCGGCAAGACGCCCCGGCAATCCTGGCCTACCTTTTTACCCGTGTGGCAATCGGCCGCGGCCAGCATTGCTGGTGGCTGTATGGTGGCAATATGGTGTGACCCCGCAGGCGTTCCAGCGGTCCCACACCCGGGCCAAACGCGCGGTTTTCATGGGGTGCACACCCTCTAGAAAATTCCGCCCATGCCGATAGCCCACGTATTGGATAGCCCCCACGGGCTCATATTCACTCCCCTGACGGGATCGCGAATGCTGGCGTACAACCAAAAATCGTTTCTTATCGTCGATGACTTCTCCGACTTCCGCAGCTCGGTGCGTTCCATGCTGCGCGAGCTGGGCGTGAAGGACGTGGACACGGCGGACACCGGCGAACAGGCGCTGAAGGCGTGCGCGCAGAAGCGCTACGACTTCGTGCTGCACGATTTCAACCTCGGCGACGGCAAGAAGAACGGCCAGCAGGTGCTCGAAGACCTGATGCTGGACAAGCTGCTCAGCCACGAGAGCGTGTTCATCATGGTGACCGCCGAGAACAGCCAGGCCATGGTGATGAGCGCCCTGGAATGGGAGCCCGACGCCTACCTGACCAAGCCGTTCAACCGCGCCGGCCTGGCCCAGCGCCTGGAGAAGCTGGTGCAGCGCAAGACGCTGCTCAAGCCGATCCTGCAGGCGCTGGACAAGAAGCTGCCGATGGAGGTGTTGGCCGCCTGCACGCGTCTCACTCAGGAAGACGCCCGCTACGCGCCGCTGTGCCACCGCTACAAGGCAGAGGCGTTGCGTGACCTGAACCAGCATGAGCCGTTGGAGGCCTTCCTCAAGACCATCCTGGCCGACCGCCCGACGCCGTGGGCATTCGGGTTGCTGGGCAGCCAACTGTTCAAGCGCAAGAAGCTGGCCGAAGCCCAGGACGTGTACGAGCGCGCGCTGAAGACCTTCCCCATGCTGCCGGCGCTGTACGACGGCCTGGCCGAGGTGCTGGTGGCACGCAACGACGGCAAGCGTGCGCAGCAGGTGCTGGAAGACGCGGTGAAACTATCGCCGCTGGCCGTGCGCCGGCAGAGCCTGCTGGGCAAGCTGGCCATGGAGAACCAGGATTTCGACACCTCGTCCCGTGCCTACCGCCAGGCGGTCAACCAGGGCCAGTATTCGCGCTTCAAGAACCCGGAAACCAACCTCGGCTTCGCCCAGGCGCTGATCAACAAGGGCGGCGATGCCGGCCTCGACGCACGCAGCCGCGTGGAGCTGAACCAGACCCTGATGGACGTGGCCAAGGACAACGGCGACGACCAGGGCATCCAGGTGCGCACCCGCCTGATCAAGGCCACCAGCCTGCAGCGTTCAGACCCGGAGGCCGCGGCCAAGCTGGTCGAGGAGGCCGTGGGCCGCCTGCAGGACATGGACCAGTTCCTCAGCGCCGAGGCCGCCCTGTCGGTGGCCGCGCAGTTGCAGAACCTGGGGCAGGCCGACGCCGGCGTGGGCGTGCTCAAGAGCTGCGCGGAAATTTATGGCGACGACCCGGCGGTGATGCAGAACATCGCCAAGCAGACCGATGACCCCGCGATCCTGGGGGCCAACAAGGTGGCCATCGACGTCAACCAGGAGGGCGTGCGCGCCTACCGCGAAGGCCGCTTCGCCGAGGCCCAGGCGCTGTTCCGCAAGGCCATGGCCCTGCAGCCGAAGAACATCAGTATCGCCCTGAACCTGGCCCAGGGCCTGCTGCACGCCAAGGGCGTGCCGATTACCGCGGCGGGGTTGGCCGAGTGCCGCGAGGCCCTGCGGATGGTAGGCCACATGCCCGAGAGCGACGCGCGCTTCGAGCGCTATCAGAAACTGCGTAACAGGGCGTTTGGTGCATGAGTGACGACAAGGCAAGTCTGGATTTCTCCATGGTCATCGCCTCCATCGTGCATGACATGAAAAACTCCCTGGCTTCGGTGATGACCGCCCACGGCAAATGGTCGCAAAGCCTGCCGCCGGCCCAGCGCGAAAACGCCGAGCGCGGGGTGATCGACTACGAGTTCGCCAACCTCAACGGCATGATGGTGCAGCTGCTGGGCCTGTACAAACTGGGCGTCAACCAGCTGCCCTTGCGCCCCGAATACCACGAGATGGACGATTTCATCGAGTCGCAGCTGGCCTGGCACCAGGAAGTGCTGGCCAGCCGCGGCATCAGTGCCAGCTATGACGTGGACGTGCTGTGCCCGCTAGGCTTCTTCGACCGCGAGCTGGTGGGGTCGGTGGTCGCCAACGTCATCATCAACGGCATCCGCTTCGCCCGCGAGGCCATCCATATCACCGCAGCCGAGGAAGACGGCCAGCTGGTGATCAGCGTCAACGACGACGGCCCTGGCTACCCACCGGCCCTGATCGAGTCGCAGTCGGCCTACGTGCAGGGTATCAACCCGGTCAGCGGCAGCACTGGCCTGGGCCTGTACTTCGCCGCGCGCATCGCCGAGCGCCATGAGCGCAACGGCGTGCTGGGCCACGTGCAACTGAGCAACGGCGGCAGCCTGGGCGGCGGCAACTTCAAGCTTTACCTGCCCTGATCAGGGGCGCTCGTACAGCCGCGCCTCGGTGTCGCCCACCACCTTCTGGTCGACCTTGCGCCATTGGGCGGGTATCGAGGCGAAGTCGTCGACGTCGCCAGTGCCGCTGATCAGCCATACCCGCTGGTGGTCGGCGGGCAGCTGCTGCAGGGCGTCGACGTAGATGTGGTCGGCGCGCTCGTCCACCAGGTTGCCGAAGCCGTAGTCGGTGGGGCGGCCGGAACTGCCGTCGGGCTTGGCCGGGGTGTACAGCAGCGGCTCGGTGTCGGTGGTGTTGTAGTACAGGTAGCCGAAATACCAGAACAGGTCGCTGACCACGATGCGGTCGCCGGGCTGGAAGCGCTGGTTGACGAAGTCCACCATCTTGTCGAACTGATCATCGTCCACGTCATAGTTGCGCTGCAGGCCTACGCCCTGCAGGGCTACGTAGGCCAGCACCGCGACCATCGCCAGGGGCCGCGAATGGCGCGCCAGGCGGTCGGCCGCCACGCCCAGCACCAGCGGCAGGGCCAGCGCCGAGAACATCATGTAGCGGTCCACCAGCAGCGGCGTCTTGAACGAGATGAGGAAGATCAGCAGCAGCGGCAGCACGCAGTAGATCACCAGCATCGACGGCAGCCGCAGGGCGTGGCGGTCGGTGCACAGCACCCAGAACACAATGGCCGCCAGCAGCACCGGCACGCTGATGAACAGCGCCACTGGCAGGTCGAAGCCGTCGCTGAGGATCAGGTACTGCCACACCATCGACGGCAGCGAACCCAGGGTCACCGCGCCAATCCAGCCGACATCGTTGCCCGCTTCCAGCTCGGGCAGATGCTGCACCAGGCCGACCAGGCTGGGAATCCACGGTGCGTACAGGACGACGATGGCGACGTTGGCCAGCCACCACGCCGGGCGCTGCACCAGGCGGTTGCCATGGCCGCGCAGCAGCGCCAGCCACGCCCAGTGGGCCAGCACGCACAGGCTGGTGAAGTAATGGGTGTAGAAACTGGCGGCCATCAGCAGCGCGTAGATCACCAGGTAGCGATGCCGGTGCGGCTGCCTGGCCCAATGCACCAGCGCCAGGGTGGCGCCCAGCAGCCACATGCCCATCAGCGGGTACATGCGGATTTCCTGGCTGTAGTGCACGGCAATCGGCAGCAGCGCCAGCATCACTCCGCCCAGCAGCGCCGCCCGCCGGCCAGCCGTCAACTGCAGCAGCCATACGCCCAGGCCCACGCTGGCGATGCCGGGCAGGGCGCTGATGACGCGAATCGAGAACATGCCGTTGCCGAACAGCGACATCCAGCCATGCAACACCAGGTAATAGAGCGGCGGGTGCACGTCGTGGGCGGCGTGCAGCCAGATCTGCGCGGGGTCGTACTGGCTGATCACCAGGCTCGAGCCCTCGTCGCACCAGATCGCCGAGGCGGTCAGCTGGTACAGCCGCGCCACCGTGGCCAGCAGCATGATCGGCCAGAACCACAGGCCGGCGGGGGCGTTGGCCAGCTTCTGCAGCCAGGGATTGCGGGGCAGGCGGTGCAGCTCGGTCAGCGGATGGTCATTCTGGGCGGTCATCTTTCCTCCATCCGGGAGACTACAAAGATCGCGCCGGTTTGTTCTTTTGGTGAGGGGTATCGTAGCAGCCGGCAGGAGGGTTGTGGATGGGATTGCGTCGGCGCCCACCTACTACCAAAGCACCCCCTCCATCCCCCCCAAAGCACCATTCTTCCCCCGCCGCCCCGCGCCTAGCATTGACCTCGCACACAGCTCGCCTGATGAACCGCAACCTCGGCCCGGCCCTGGGCCAACCACAATAAAAGAGGATCAATCATGAGCAGCACCTTCTTCATTCCCTCCGTGAACATGATGGGTATCGGCAGCCTCGACGAGGCGGTGGTGGCCATTCGCAAGTATGGTTTCCGCAACGCCCTGATCGTCACCGACGCTGGCCTGGCCAAGGCCGGGGTGGCTGCAAAAGTGGCCGCCTTGCTGGCCGAGCAGGACATCAACGCCACCGTCTTCGACGGCGCGCAGCCCAACCCTACCGTGGGCAATGTCGAGAAAGGCCTGGCCGCGCTGAAGCAGTCGCGCAGCGATTTCATCATTTCCCTGGGCGGTGGCTCGCCTCACGACTGCGCCAAGGGCATTGCCCTGTGCGCCAGCAATGGCGGCCACATCAGCGAATACGAAGGCGTGGACCAGTCGGCCAAGCCGCAGTTGCCGCTGATCGCCATCAATACCACGGCCGGCACCGCCAGCGAGATGACCCGGTTCTGCATCATCACCGACGAAGCACGCCACGTGAAAATGGCCATCGTCGACCGCAACGTTACGCCGCTGCTGTCGGTGAACGACCCGGCGCTGATGGCCAAGATGCCCAAGGGCCTGACCGCTGCCACCGGCATGGACGCGCTGACTCATGCTGTGGAAGCGTACGTGTCCACCGCCGCCACGCCGATCACCGACGCCTGCGCCCTGAAGGCGGTGGAGCTGATTTCCGCCAACCTGCGCACCGCCGTGGCCCAGGGCGAGGACATGACCGCGCGGGAGAACATGGCCTACGCCCAATTCCTGGCCGGCATGGCGTTCAACAACGCCTCCCTGGGCTACGTGCACGCCATGGCCCACCAGTTGGGTGGCTTCTACGACCTGCCCCACGGCGTCTGCAACGCGGTGCTGCTGCCCCACGTGGAAAGCTTCAACGCCAGCGTGTGCCCCGGCCGCCTGAAGGACGTGGCCACCGCCATGGGCGTCGACACCCAGCGGCTGGACAACGAAAAGGGTGCGGCCGCCGCCATCGCCGCCATTCGCCAACTGTCGGCCGACATCGGCATCCCCCGTGGCCTGGCCGAGCTTGGTGCCAAGGCCGACGACATCCCCACCCTGGCGGCCAACGCCATGAAAGACGCGTGCGGCTTCACCAACCCGCGCACGGCGAGCCAAGGTGAGATCGAGGAGATTTTCCGCACGGCGATGTAAGAGGAAGGCACCGTTCTACGTAGCAGCGGCCCCAGGCCGCGTCCCGGGCACCGTGGTGGCTCGGACGCGGCCTGGGGCCGCTGCTACGGGGGAGGGGAAGTCAGGCTTTGTCGAAGCCGTTGCCGGCGCCCTGGGTGCCGGGGTATTCCAGCTGCTGGACGATGCGGTCCTTGGCCAGCAGGCGTTTTTCCTTGAGCTTCTTCACATCGTCGTCCGGCGCGGCGGCGGATTCGGCCTTCAGCACGTCTGCATCGATGGCGTGGTAGTCGTCCAGCAGCTTGCTGAGCCTGTCATCGCCTTTCCTGCGGGTTTCGACCTCTTCGCGTGTAAGTTTCAAGTCCTCGAACAGATTGTGTTTGACCGGCATGTTCGTCATCTCCGCAGGGGTAGTGGGCCTAGGTTGAGACTTCTAGAGAATAGCCTCGATTCACAGGTACGACCCCGGCAGGGGGCCAGGTGTTTCAAAAACACTACAACGACGCAGGCAGTCGCGAAGCACTGAAGCAATCGACAGACCTTCATTTCGTGACATTTTTTTCACAATGGGTTGACCGGACTTTAACTGGTCCACCCTTAACGTACAGGCCTACCTTATCCCTTCGGGAAGTTGCGCTTCATGCCTTTGCCACCCTCGACCCCTGCTGAGCGCGACCTCTCCCTGGCCCTGGGCCGCCCCGCGCCTGCCAGCCTGGGCGCGCGCCTGGCGTACTGGCGCGAGGCGCAGCTGGTGCGCCATTCGCTGCATTCGGCGGGCGAGCCGGGGCTGGTGCTGGACCTGCCGTGCGGCGGTGGGCGGTTCTGGCCGGTGCTGACCGAGCACGCCAACCGCGTGATCCTGGCGGGCGGCCACAACGCCGAAGGCCTGGGGCGCGCCATGGGCGCCTTCGACCCGGCGCTGGCGGCGCGCATCACGCCGCTCGAGGCGTCGGTGGACGCCATCACCCTGGGCAGCAACGCCGTCGATTGCATCTTCTGCATGGGCCTGTTCCACCGCGTGTCGGACAACGAGCAGCGCCTGGGCATCCTGCGCGAGTTCCACCGGGTCAGCCGCGACACGGTGATCATCTCCCTGTGGGTGGACGGCAACTACCGTGCCTGGCGGCGCCGGCGCATGGAGCAGCGGCGTGCGGGGCCGGCGCGCCAGCACCGCTTCGTGGTGGCGCGGGCGCAGATCGAGCACGAGTTTCGCCAGGCAGGTTTCGAGATAGTGGCCCATCATGACCTGATCCCCGGCATCGCCATGTGGCGCACCTACGTGCTGCGCAAGGGTTGAAAGGTCGCTTCCTGCATCGATGGAATGCCCAGTAAACGTCGGGGTCGATATATACTGCGCGCCATTCTTCAGGGGAGAGCCTTGTGGCCATCGATATTCACTGGATTCGCGACGACGACAGCCTGGCCCGGCAATGCGCCGAGTGGCAGCGTCTGCCGTACGTTGCACTCGACACCGAGTTCATGCGGGTCGACACCTTTTACCCGATAGCCGGCTTGATCCAGATCGGCGATGGCGCGTGCGCGTGGCTGATCGACCCATTGACCATCACCCAGTGGCAGCCCCTGGCCCAGCTGCTGGAAAACCCCGACGTGATCAAGGTGGTGCACGCCTGCAGTGAAGACCTGGAGGTGCTGCTGCGCCTGACCGGCAGCCTGCCCGCGCCCCTGTTCGACACGCAACTGGCCGCCGCCTACCTGAACCTGGGCTTCTCCATGGGCTACTCGCGCCTGGTGCAGGCGGTGCTCGACATCGAGCTGCCCAAGGGCGAGACCCGCTCCGACTGGCTGCAGCGCCCGCTGTCCGAGACCCAGGTGAGCTACGCCGCCGAAGACGCGGTGCACCTGGCCGAGGTCTACGAAAAGCTGCGCCCGCAGCTGTCCGACGACAAGTACGCCTGGGTGCTGGAAGACGGCGGCGAGCTGGTCGCCCAGCTGCGCCGCGAAGTGGACCCCTACGAGGTTTACCGCGAGGCCAAGCTGGCCTGGAAGCTGTCGCGCCAGCAGCTGGCCGTGCTGCGCGAGCTGTGCGCCTGGCGCGAGCGCGAGGCCCGCGCCCGCGACCTGCCGCGCAACCGCATCGTGCGCGAGCATTCCCTGTGGCCCCTGGCCCGCACCCAGCCGGATAACCTGGCAGCCCTGGCCAAGATCGAGGACATGCACCCGCGCACCGTGCGCCAGGACGGCGAGTTCCTGCTCAAGCTGATCAAGGACGCCGGCAGCGTGCCGCCCGACCAGTGGCCGCCGGCCCTGCCCGAGCCTCTGCCGCTGGAAGCCGCCGGCATCCTCAAGCAGCTGCGTGCCATCGGCCAGGCCGAAGGCGAGCGCCTGGGCATTGCCCCCGAGGTAATGCTGCGCAAGAAGACCCTGGAAGCGCTGCTCAAGAGCGGCTACCCCAACGGTCCCTATCAATTGCCCGACACACTGCGCGGCTGGCGTCGCGAGCTCATGGGCCCGGCCCTGCTCCAGGCCCTGGCCAGCGCAGGAGAGACACCATGAAACGCATTTGCTCCATCTACAAAAGCCCGCGCAAGAACGAGATGTACCTCTACGTGCTCAAGAGCGACGCCCTGGCCCGCGTGCCCGAGGGCCTGCTGACCGTGTTCGGCAAGCCCGTGCACGCCTTCGACCTGGTGCTGAGCCCCGAGCGCGCCCTGGCCCGCGAGGACATCACCCAGGTGCTGGCCAACCTCGACAGCCAGGGTTACCACCTGCAGATGCCGCCGCCCGAAGAGGAATACATCGAGCACCTGCCCGAAGAGCTGTTGCGTCGCAACGATCCGGTCTGACCGCTACACCCCGCAGTCGCGCCTGGCGCAGGTGGGGTTTTCAAGGGTTTTACTAGCATGCGTGTTCTGATTGCCGAACAGGATCATGCCCTTTACGCACGGTTGTTGCGTGAAGCGGCGCCCGAGCTGGACGTGCTGACCAGCGGCGACTCCGCCGAACTGTCGAAGCTGGCTGCCGATTGCCCGGTGTGGCTGGGCCAGCCCGACCTGCTGGCCACGCTGTTGCGCCAGGGGCACAAGCCCCAGTGGCTGCAGTCGACTTGGGCGGGCATTACGCCGCTGCTGATGCACGGGCTGCCACGCCATTACCGCCTGACCCGCGCGGTGGGCATCTTTGGCCAGGTGATGGCCGAGTACATGCTGACCTACATGCTGGGCCACGAGCGCGAGGTCATGGCGCGACTGGTCAGCCAGGTCGAGCGCAAGTGGGACCCACGCCCTGGCCACAGCCTGGAAGGCCGGCGGGTGCTGATCGTTGGCGCCGGTGACATCGGCCAGCGCGTGGCCGAGTTCCTGCGGCCGTTTGGCGTGACCCTGTATGGCATCGCCAGCAGCCCGCGGCAGCAGGCACCGTTCGTCGAAGTGCTGGGCATGGAGGCGCTGGGCGAGAAGGTGGGGCAGGTGGACTACGTGCTCAACCTGCTGCCCGACACCCCGGCTACCCAGGATATCTATGACGCGGCGCTGTTCGCACGCTTCAACCCCGAGGCGTTGTTCATCAACGCCGGGCGCGGCGTGGCGGTGGTCGATGCCGACCTGGTGGAGGCGTTGAAACAGGGGCACCTGGCCGGTGCAGTGATCGATGTGTGCCGGCAGGAGCCGCTGCCGCAGCGTCATCCGTTCTGGACGGCCTGGGGCCTGTTGCTGACCGGGCACAGCTCGGCGCCCACTTCGCCGCAGGCGATGGTGCGGTTGTTTGTCGAGAACCTGGCGGCGTACAACGGCAAGCAGCCGTTGCGTGGTGAGGTGGACTTCACCCGCGGGTATTGAGTGGCTGCGGACGCGGCCTGGCGGCCGCTGCTACAGGCCGCCAGGCCGCGTCCGCTTCACACTGCTTAAAGGGTGAAGTCACCTTCAGCGGCCAGCTCGCTCAGCGGGCGGCGCGGGCTTGGGGTTTCACGGGCTTGCAGGTGCTCGGCCAGGCTGGCCTTGTCGCCCAGCTTGCCGATGGCAATGGCCGCATGCAGCTCGTAGCCTTCCGGTACTTTCAGTTCCTTGCGGGTCAGTTCCTTGTCAAAACCGGCCATGCCGTGAGTGTGCCAGCCGCTCAGGCTGGCCTGCAGCGCCAGGTGGCCCCAGGCCGAACCGGTGTCGAAGGTGTGCCACAGCGCCGGGGTTTCCTCGCTGGCGCCCGGGGCGGTGAAGGTGGTCTTCGAGATGATGACCACCAGCGCCGAGGCGTGCTGCGCCCAGCTGCGGTTGAACTCGTTCAACAGGCCCAGGTAGCGTTCCCAGTTCGGCGTGCCGCGGCGCGCGTACAGGAAGCGCCATGGCTGCGAGTTGTAGGCCGACGGCGCCCAACGTGCAGCTTCGAGGAAGCTGAGCAGGGTTTCCTCGGAGATGGTCTCGTCGCTGAAGGCGCGCGGTGACCAGCGGTTGATAAACTGCTCGTTGATGCCGAGCTCGGCAATACGGGGGTTGGCACTCATGGACGCTTCCTGTGAAGTGTGCGGAAAACAGCGAAACTACTGCGCCACGGGCCCGGCTGACAAGTGAAGTGTTGACCGGATGTCGTCCGCGCTTGGCCTGGGGCCCGCGCGGCACTAGACTGGCGGCGTTTTCCATCGGCTGCCGGTGGAAATGAATTCAGAGACAGGAAAACCGCTCCATGCCCGCAAACGTCGATCGCTTCTGGCTGACCAAGACCCTCGACCAGCTCAACCCGGTTGAATGGGAGTCGCTGTGCGACGGCTGTGGCCTGTGCTGCCTGCAGAAGCTCGAGGACGAGGAAGACAACAGCGTCTACTACACGCGCATCGCCTGCCAGTTGCTGGACCTCAAGACCTGCCAGTGCACCGACTACCCCAACCGCAAGGCCAAGGTGCCGGACTGCATCCAGCTGACGCCGGGGCAGGCGGACGAATTCAAATGGCTGCCGCCGACCTGCGGCTACCGCCTGGTCAGCGAAGGCAAGGACCTGCCCAACTGGCACCATCTGGTCAGCGGCGACCGCAAGAAGGTGCACAAGAAGCATATCTCGCAGTCCGGCCGGATGATCAGCGAGAAGGACGTGGACGAGGATGACTGGGAAGACTACCTGATCTTCCGCGCCGGCTGACGTGTACGCTGGGCATTCGTGGTGTTCATGACGGCCAGCGCAGCCTGCGGCAGCGGCTACACCACCCGTAGCCGCTGCCGAAGGCTGCGCTGGCCATCACCTGCACGGAAAATCCCCAGCGAGGTGGGTGTCAGGCCTTCGGAGACTTGAGTTCGGTGTCGCCGGTGATGGTCGCAGTCTTGGTGGCCTTCACCGCGTTTTCCTGCAGCTTGCTCAACTCTTCCCCGGCCCGTTCGATCTTCGCGCGCACGCCATCGAACTCCTGGCGGCTGTGCTCGATCAGCGCCTTGGTGGCGCTGTGGCCGGTGAGGCCGCGGGCCAGGGCCACGCCGCCGATGGCCACCTGGATCAGGCCGAACAGCCCGCCGCGGCGCAGCCCCTTGCCCACCATGACGATGCCGGTAGCCACCGACCCTGCACGTTCCCAGCCATGCACGTTGTGCTCGGCGGACGGGGTAGGGCGGGCGATGGTGTCGAAGACTTCCAGGTGCTGGTTGTCGCTCATGATGCTTCTCCTGATGGGCGCTGTTCAGTAGCAGACCGGCACGGCCCGCCGCTGTTCCCTCGGCTTACTTGAATTTTGGCCCCGAGCGGGTGTTCAGGCCCTTGGCCATGCGGTCGTAGAGCACCACGTTGACCGTCGCCGCCAGGTTCATGCAGCCTTCGGTGGGAATGTAGATGGTGTCCTCGCACCAGTCGCGCACGCTCTGGTCCAGGGAGCCGTCTTCAGGGCCGAAGATGTAGATGGCGCGGTCCGGGTGGGTGTACTCGGGCAACGGCCGCGCGCCTTCCACCAGTTCCACCGCCACCGGCGTGCAGCCCAGGGGGATGATCTTCTGCAGGTCGTCGATGCCGATCAGCGGAATGTCGTAGTGGATGCGCTTGGTGTCGGTGACGAAATCCCGTGCGCGCTCATAGCGCTTGCCGGTGTAGAACACCGAATTGACGCCATAGCAGCCGGCGGCTCGCATCACCGAGCCGACGTTTTCAGGGGATTTGGGGTTGAACAGACCGATGCAGCTGTAACGCTTGTTGGCCACGCCGGGTCAATCCTTCTTCAGCATCCCGGCCAGGGCCGCGAAGGGGTTGTGGGTGGCCTTGGCAATGGTCGGGGTGCTCAGGGAGCCGTCGCCGAAGTACTGCTGGTCGGTGTAGCGGGCGTGTTCGTTGTCGTGGCAGTACAGGCACAGCAGTTCCCAGTTGGAACCGTCCTGGGGGTTGTTGTCGTGGTTGTGGTCACGGTGGTGCACGGTCAGTTCGCTCAGGCGCTTGCCGGCAAACTCGCGGGCGCAACGGCCGCACACGTGCGGGTACATCTTCAGGGCCTTGTCGCGGTAGCCGCTTTCGCGCTCGCGCTGGGCGTCGGCCAGGATGCGGTCGAGCTTGGCGGTATGGGGCGTGGACGAACTCATGGGTTCACCTCAGGAAATAATGACGGTCAGCCCGCATTCTACCGCGAAAACCAGTCCCGCGTAGCCGCTGCCGTAGGCTGCGCTGGCCGGTGTGAGCCCTGAAGATCTTCAGTGAACCACCGGGCCAGCGCAGCCTGGCGGCAGCGGCTACGGCGCTTCAGCCCTTCAGCTTTTCGCAGATCCAGATGGTGTGGCGGGTGCCCTTGTTGCCGTGGGCGAACACCTGCACCTCTTCGGCCTTGAAGCCGGCCTTGCGCAGGCGCTCGCTGAACTGGCGGTCGGCGCTGGCCGACCACACCGCCAGGATGCCCTTGGGCCGCAGCGCCTTGGCGCAGGCGGCCAGGCCGCCAATGGAGTAGAGCCAGGAATTGGCCTTCTGGGTCAGCCCCTCAGGGCCGTTGTCGACGTCGAGCATGATCGCGTCGAAGCCCTGGGGCTCGGCCTGCAGCACCTTGGCCACGTCTTCCTGGACAATAGTGGTGCGTGGGTCCAGCACCGGCATGCCGGCCTTTTCGCCCAGCGGGCCATGGTTCCACTCCACCACGCCGGGCACCAGTTCGGCCACCACCACCTCGGCAGTCTTGCCCAGGTGCTTGAGCGCCGAGGCCAGGGTGAAGCCCATGCCCAGGCCGCCGATCAGCACCCGCGAGTTCGGCCGCCCGGCCACCTTGCGGCAGGGGATCTCGGCCAGGGCGTCTTCGGAACCGTGCATGCGTGTGTTCATCAATTGGCCGCCGTCGCCGCCCTGGATCTTGATGACGAAATCCTCGCCGTACTCGAACAGGCACAGGGCGCCGCCGTTGTCAGGGATCGGCGTGGTGTCCAGCAGTACAAAACGTTTCATGGGGATCTCGCAGGGGGAGGGGACAGCGGGCGCGCCAGGGAGTAGCCTTGGCGGCATGACAAGCCACAGGCAGGGCGCCATCGATGAAGTCGCTTATTGTATCGGGCATTGCCGCCCTTGCGCTGGGAATTGGCAGCGCCCAGGCGTTGGAAGACGTGCAAAGCAACGTGCTCACCCCCAGCAGCGGTGCCCCGGGCACGCCCACGCCCACCCCTTACCCGCAGGTCAGCACGCCGATCACGCCCAAGGCCGGTGGCGGCAACGGCACCGCGCCGTTGCTGCCGCCGATCGAGCTGCCGGGCCCGCCCAAGGACGCGCCGTTGCCAACGATGGAATCGCCGAACAAGCCGCCGTCGCCATAACTCCGGGCCCATCACCTGCGTAGCCGCTGCCGCCAGGCTGCGCTGGCCCTGTGCCTCGCTGGAGATTCCCAGGGTTCACACCGGCCAGCGCAGCCTGCGGCAGCGGCTACGTAGCCAAGCGTGTCAAGGGTTCTGCGACAACAATTGCCCATCCGCCATGCGCAAGCGCTTGGACATCGCCACCGCCAGGGCCCGAATGATCTTGGCGGCGACTTTCGGCGAGTCGTTGAGCATCTTCTCCAGCGAGTCCTTGCCCAGGTTCAGCAGCACGCAGTCGCTGGCCGCCACGCAGGTGGCCGAGCGGCGCTCGCCGTCGAGCACCGCCATCTCGCCGAAGGCGCCCTTGCGCAAGGTGGCCACGGGCACCGGCCGGTCGCCGTTGCCGGTCTTCTGCACCGTCACCAGGCCGCGGTGAATGATGCACATGAAGGTGCCGGCGTCGCCCTCGTGGAAAATCTCCTCGCCCTGCTGGATGCTGGTGATGATGAAATAGCCTGCCGCGGCGGCACAGTCGGCCGGCAGCAGGGTATTGAACAGCCCGCAGTCCATCAGCATGTCGCGGATTTCGTTATTCAGGTAGGTCGGATCTGGCATGGCATCACGGTCTTGTTATACGCACGGTTCCTGCCTCCCAGTGTAGGCGGCAGGAACCGGCTGGCATGTGAAAGATGTCACTCAGACATCAGGGCAAGGCAAAGTTCCCGTTCAGGCCAGGCCCAGCACCTTGAACACGAACCCGTATTCCAGCGCCACGTCACGCAGGCCCTGGTAGCGGCCGCTCATGCCGCCGTGGCCGGCGCCCAGCTCGGTCTTGAGCAGCAGCAGGTTGTCGTCGGTGCGGGTAGCCCGCAGGCGTGCTACCCACTTGGCCGCTTCCCAGTACTGCACGCGGCTGTCGTTGTAGCCGGCCACCACCAGGGTGGCGGGGTAGGTCTGGGCGCTGACGTTCTCGTAGGGCGCGTAGCCCTTGATGCGCGCGTACACCTCCGGTTCTTCTGGGTTGCCCCATTCGTCGTACTCGGTGACGGTCAGCGGCAGGTCGGGGTCGAGCATGGTGTTGAGCACGTCGACGAACGGCACCTCGGCGATGGCCGCCTTGAACAGCTCCGGGCGCTGGTTCAGCACCGCGCCAATCAACAGGCCGCCGGCGCTGCCGCCGCTGATGGCCAGCTGGTTGCTGCTGGTCAGGCCCTGGGCGATCAGGTGCTCGGCGCAGGCGATGAAGTCGCTGAAGGTGTTGCCCTTGTGTTCCTGTTTGCCGGCGCGGTACCAGGCCTCGCCCAGCTCGCCGCCGCCGCGCACGTGGGCGATGGCGAAGGCCACGCCACGGTCCAGCAGGCTCAGGCGCGCGTGGGAGAACCACGGGTCGAGGCTTTCGCCATAGGCGCCGTAGCCGTACAGGTACAACGGCGTGGGCTGGCCCAGGGTGTCACGGCGGGCCACCAGGCTGATGGGAATGCGCGTGCCGTCGCTGGCGGTGGCCCACAGGCGCTGGCTGACGTAGGCATCGGCGTCGAACGGGCCCAGCACCGGGGTCTCCTTCAGCACTTGCTGCTCACCCGTGGCCAGGATCAACTGGCGCACCTGGGCCGGGCGGTTCAGCGCCTCGTAGCGCAGGCGGATGCGCGCGCTGACGAACTCCAGGCTGTCGGACACGTGCAGGCTGTAGGCCGCGTCCGGCAACTGCACGCGATAGCTCGCCAGGCCCTGTGGGTGCACCTCGATGATCGGCAGGCCGCCCTCGCGCAGGCTCAGGGTGAAAGCGTGGGCGTTGAGGGTCACGCCCTCGAGCATCACGTCGTCGCGGTGGCCGATCAGCGGCTGCCAGCGCTCGCGGGTCGGCACCTGGCCGTCGTCCGGGGCCTGCAGCAGGGCGAAGTTGATGCCGTCCTGGTTGCTGCGGATGAACCAGGTCCACTGGCCGTCGAGCTGGCCGTGGTCGGGGTAGTACTCGTGGTCTTCCACCCGTGGCGCCAGGCACTGGAAGGCCTGTTCGGGGTGGTTGGCGTCCAGCACCCAGGCTTCGCTGGTGGTCTTGCTGTTCAGCAGCAGGATCAGCTGGCGCTCGGAGCTGGCGCGGTAGCAGTGCAGGAAGAACCGGCCGTCGGTTTCCTCGAACACCAGCTCGCAGGCGTCGCTGCCCAGGCGGTGCCGGTACAGTTTGTGCGGGCGATGGGTGTCGTCCAGCTCGCCGAAGAACAGGGTCTGGCTGTCATTGGCCCAGGTCATGCTGCCGTCGCAGTCGTCGAAGGGCAGTTCGCTGACGCTACCGTTGGTCAGGTCCTTCACGTACAGGCGGTAGATCTCGTCGCCGCTGGTATCCAGGCTGTAGGCCAGCAGGCGGTGGTCAGGGCTGACGCTGAACGCGCCCAGGGACAGGAAGCCGCCGGCCGCCAGGGCGTTGGGGTCCAGCAGCAGTTCTTCGCGGCTTTCATCCACGGTGGGGCTGTCGTCGGCCGGGCGCGGGCAGCGGTAATGCCGGGCGTATTCGTCGCCGGCGGTGGTGCGGGTGTAGTACAGGTACGGGCCCCAGGGCGAGGCCAGGGACAGGTCGGTCTCGCGGATGCGGCCCTTTATTTCCTCGAACAGCTGTTCGCGCAGCTCGGCCTGGTCGGCCAGTTGTGCTTCCTGGTAGGCGTTTTCGGCCTTCAGGTAATCCAGTACCTCGTCGCTGTCGCGTTCCTGCAGCCAGGCGTACGGGTCGGCGCCGTCGGCCTTGCGGGCGATCGGGGCGCGTGGGGCGGTGGCTGATGGGGGCATGGGCGGCTCACTTTGCAGTAGGTTTTGGCGGCGCCCGGCGGGCCTTTTGGCATGGGGGGCGCCTGCACGGCGAAAAGTCGTTATCATAAGCGCCTATTTGCCTGCCTTGCCACGGACACCATGACCGAGAACGACTATTTCCTCGCCTGGGGTATCTACGCCTTCGCCGCCTTCGGTTGCCTGATGGTATGGCTGCGCCTGACCACCTGGATCTGGCGCTGGCTGCGCCAGCCACTGCGCATCGTGATGGCAGTGCTGCTGTTCACCCCCACCATCGTCGACCCCGGCAAGGGCATGTTCGCCCCGGCCGTGGCCATGACGGCCCTGGACATCCTGTTCAAGGACGCCGGGCACGCGCTGCCGGCCATGTCCGACCTGGCCATGTACAGCCTGATCGCCCTGGTGCTGTACGTGATCTACGCCCTGATCCGCTGGCCCATCGAGCGCAGCAGCCGCGCGCGCCGCGCTGAACAGGCGGCCCGCGACGAAGCGCTGGCCAAGGCCGACGCCCAGCGCCGCGACGAGCCGGACGAGCCGTTCGGTGCCGGCGACCGCTATGGCCGCACGCCGCCAACCCCGACGCCACCGAGCCCGGCCGGGCGCATGCGGGTCGAGCCGCGCCTGTAAGCCATCAAGAGAGCCGCCATGTGTGAATTGCTGGGCATGAGTGCCAACGTGCCGACCGATATTGTCTTCAGCTTCACCGGGCTGATGCAGCGCGGCGGCCGCACCGGCCCGCACCGCGACGGCTGGGGCATTGCCTTCTACGAGGGCCGTGGCCTGCGGCTGTTCCAGGACCCGGCCGCCAGCAGCGAATCGCAGGTGGCCGAACTGGTGCAGCGCTACCCGATCAAGAGCGAGGTGGTGATCGGCCACATTCGCCAGGCCAACGTCGGCAAGGTCTGCCTGTCCAACACCCACCCGTTCGTGCGCGAGCTGTGGGGGCGAAACTGGTGCTTCGCCCACAACGGCCAGCTGGCCGATTTCAACCCGGCGGCCACCTTCTACCGGCCGGTGGGCGACACCGACAGCGAAGCGGCCTTCTGCGACCTGCTGAACCGCGTGCGCGAAGCCTTCCCGGAGCCGGTAGAGGTCGAGCAGTTGCTGCCCACCCTGGTCGAGGCCTGCGCCCACTACCGCTCCAAGGGCGTGTTCAACGGCCTGCTCAGCGACGGCGACTGGCTGTTCTGCTTCTGTTCGACGAAACTTGCCCATATCACCCGGCGTGCGCCGTTCGGCCCGGCCCGGCTCAAGGACGTGGACGTGACCGTCGATTTCCAGGCCGAGACCACCCCCAACGACGTGGTGTCGGTGATTACCACCGAACCGTTGACCGATAACGAAACCTGGAACCGCTACGAGCCTGGCCAATGGGCGCTTTGGCGCCGCGGCGAGTGCGTGCTCCAGGGCACCACCGACTAGGAAGCCACACATGCTGCGAAGTTACCTGCGACTGGTGCTGTTCGCCGTCGGATTGCTGCTGGGCGTGCAAGTGCCCGGGTTGATCAACGATTACGCCCACCGCGTGGAAGCCCACCTGATGGAGGCGCAGCAGAGCCTGCGCGGCTTCCAGGACACTGCCGACAAGTTCTTCAACGGTGACCTGCAGGCGCTGATCGCCCACTACCGCGAAAGCACCGACCCGGTGTTCCAGAGCGACAGCCAGAGCCTGGGCACGCTGATCAACCGCCACCAGGCGCTGGACAGCGAATGGATGGCCCTGCAGGGCCCCTGGTGGACCCGCGACTGGCACGTGCTGACCGCCGCCGACCCGCAGATCAGCCAGGAAACCCTCAACGGCTACACCTACCAGGTGCTGCTGGTGCCTGAAGCCATCGGCTGGGGCGTGGGCGTGGCCTTCGTGCTGGCGCTGGTGCTGGAATGCCTGATCATGCTGCCGGCCTGGACCCTGTACGGCGTGCGCAAGTACAAGGGCGAAGTGCCCGAGCACTGGCGCTAGGCCGGACGCGCAGTTCCCGTAGCAGCGGCCGCAGGCCGCGTCATGGGCACCGCGGTTTTGCGGGTGGCCTCGGACGCAGCCTTCGGCAGCTGCTACGCGGTTCCTGTAGCGGCTGCCGCAAAGGTTATTTGGACAGGAAACGCATCCCTTCTTCCAACCCGCGCAGCGTCAGCGGGTACATCTGGTCCTCGATCAACTCGCGCACGATGTTGGTCGACGCCGTATAACCCCAGGTGTCCTTCGGATACGGGTTGATCCAGATCAGCTTCTTGTACTTCTCCATGAAGCGCTGCATCCACACATACCCGGCTTCCTCGTTCCAGTGCTCGACGCTGCCACCCGGCTGGGTGATTTCGTACGGCGCCATGGCCGCGTCGCCGACGAAGATCACCTTCCAGTCCGGGCCGTACTTGTGCAGCAGGTCCTGGGTGGCGGTGCGTTCCGAGGTGCGGCGCATGTTGTTCTTCCACACCGACTCGTAGACGAAGTTGTGGAAGTAGAAGTACTCCAGGTGCTTGAACTCGGTCTTGCAGGCTGAGAACAGCTCCTCGCAGATCTTCACGTGGGCGTCCATGGAGCCGCCGATGTCGAACAGCAACAGCAGCTTCACGGTGTTGCGCCGCTCGGGGCGCATCTGGATGTTCAACAGGCCGGCGTCGCGGGCGGTGTGGTCGATGGTGCCGTCGATGTCCAGCTCCTCGGCGGCGCCCTGGCGGGCGAACTTGCGCAGGCGGCGCAGGGCCACCTTGATGTTGCGCGTGCCCAGCTCCACCTGGTCGTCGAGGTTCTTGTACTCGCGCTGGTCCCACACCTTCACGGCCTTGCCCTGGCGCTTGCCGGCGTCGCCGACGCGGATGCCCTCGGGGTTGAAACCGCCGGAGCCGAACGGGCTGGTGCCGCCGGTGCCGATCCACTTGTTGCCGCCGGCATGGCGTTCCTTCTGTTCTTCCAGGCGCTTCTTGAACTCTTCGATCAGCTTGTCGAGGCCGCCCAGGGACTGGATCTGCGCGCGCTCCTCGTCGGTAAGGCTGCGTTCGAATTCCTTGCGCAGCCATTCCTCGGGAATCAGCGCCTGCAGGTGGTCGTCGAGCTTTTCCAGGCCGTTGAAGTAGGCGGCGAAGGCGCGGTCGAACTTGTCGAAATGGCGCTCGTCCTTCACCAGGATGGCCCGTGACAGGTAATAGAACTCGTCCATGTCGGCGAAGGTCACCCGCGCCTGCAAGGCATTGATCAGGTCCAGCAGTTCACGCACCGAGACCGGCACCTTGGCGGCGCGCATCTCGTTGAACAGGTTGAGCAGCATGGCAGGCCCCTCAGCGGTTGCCGCGTCGGCTCATGAACGCCAGGCGCTCGAGCAGTTGCACGTCCTGCTCGTTCTTCACCAGGGCGCCGGCCAGCGGCGGGATGGCCTTGGTGGGGTCGCGCTCGCGCAGCACCGCTTCGCCGATGTTGTCGGCCATCAGCAGCTTCAGCCAATCCACCAGCTCGGAAGTGGAGGGCTTCTTTTTCAGGCCTGGCACCTTGCGCACGTCGAAGAACACGTCCAGGGCTTCGCTCACCAGCTCTTTCTTGATGTCGGGGTAGTGCACGTCGACGATCTTCTGCAGGGTGGTGCGGTCGGGGAAGGCGATGTAATGGAAGAAACAGCGGCGCAGGAAGGCGTCCGGCAGCTCTTTCTCGTTGTTGGAGGTAATGATGATGATCGGGCGCTGCTTGGCCTTGATGGTCTCGTCGATTTCGTAGACGTAGAACTCCATCTTGTCGAGTTCCTGCAACAGGTCGTTGGGGAACTCGATGTCGGCCTTGTCGATCTCGTCGATCAGCAGGATCACCCGCTCCTCGGACTCGAAGGCCTCCCACAGCTTGCCTTTCTTCAGGTAATTGCGCACGTCGTGCACCTTGTCCACGCCCAGCTGCGAGTCGCGCAGGCGGCTCACTGCATCGTACTCGTACAAGCCCTGGTGGGCCTTGGTGGTGGACTTGATGTGCCAGGTGATCAGGCGCGCACCGAAGGATTCGGCCAGTTGCTCGGCGAGCATGGTCTTGCCGGTGCCCGGCTCACCCTTCACCAGCAGCGGGCGCTGCAGGGTGATGGCCGCGTTCACCGCCAGTTTCAGGTCGTCTGTGGCGACGTATGCCGCGGTGCCTTCGAACTTCATGTGTGCCTGTCCTCTATGCCGAGAGTTTGTTATGGCTGCGACTATAACGCGCGGCCCGGTCGAATGTGAACGCAGCACCACTATTCAGTCGCTGAATGAACACGCCAGGGGCAATCAGCCGCCTTCTTTCGGCGGTGCCTGCTCGTATCTGGCGTTGAACGCCTGCACGAAGCCGTTGCGCAAGATCTCCCAGAAGGCTTCCAGGGCGCTGATGTCCTGGCGGTGCACGCTGCCGCTGAGGTCGACGCGGGTGGCGAACTGGTTTTTCTGCTGGTTCTTGAGCAGGGTCTGGGTGCCGCCGACGATGGCTTCCCACACCGAGCGGAAGAAACTCTTGTTCTTGTTTTCCACGTCCTGCTGCCAGTTGAACACTTCGACGTTGTGCAGCAGGGGCTTGATGTAGCCGGTCAGCTGGCCTTTTTTCGCCGTGGCTTCGATGACCACGTCGCCGGTGCCGGCGTTGAAGTCGAACTTGCCGTAGGCGCTGCTGAAGTCGTTGACCTTGCGCAGTTCGATGCCGGTGGTGCGCAGGCGGAACTGGAAGTCCTCGAAATTGCTGAACGGGTCGAAGGTGGCGGTGGTTTCCAGCGGTGCCTGGCCGAACAGCTGGGCGTGGCCTTCGAAGCGGGCGTTGCGCTTGCCCTGTTTGTCGGCGACGTTGGTGAGGTTGAAGATGCTGGCGTTGACCTGGTCGGCGGACAGTTTTACCGGCGGCTTGGAGCTGAAGTTGCGGAAGGTGATGGTGCCGTTGTCGATGCGCACTTCGTCGAGGGTGATGGGCAGCAGCTTGTTCATCTGCGCGCGCCAGTCGGTGCCGGCACCGGTCTGCGAGGCCTGCTTGTTGGCGCCGCCGTCGACGAAGTTGAGCTCGGGGTCGACGAACTCCACCTTGGCCACCACGGCATGGTCGTACCACAGCGACGACCAGCTCACCGACAGGTCGATCAGTGGCGTAGTCAGCAGCGGCACCGGCACCTTGCCGTCGACCTTGACGATCTCCAGGCCATTGATCTTGTAGGCACCGCGCCACAGCGCCAGGTCGACGTCGGCCACGTGGCCGCGGTAGGCGCCCATGTCGGCCAGCTTGTCGTTGAGGTAATTGCGCACCACGTAGGGCAGGGCGACGTGCACCACGATCAGCAACAGCACAATGACTGCCACCGTCCACAAGGGCCAGCTGTAGCGACGTTTCATGATGCGCATGTCCGGGACCGTATACAGGCATTGACCTGCGGCCACCGCATCCGTTCGCACTGGACTCGCCAGGCCCCCGGGCTTACCCTTGAATTTTTACGCTGGTGCATAAGGACCTCCTGCCATGAGCCGCATTTTCGCTGACAACGCGCATTCCATCGGCAACACGCCGCTGGTGCAGATCAACCGCATCGCCCCGCGCGGCGTGACCGTGCTGGCCAAGATCGAAGGCCGCAACCCCGGTTATTCGGTCAAGTGCCGCATCGGTGCCAACATGATCTGGGACGCTGAAAGCAGCGGCAAGCTCAAGCCAGGCATGACCATCATCGAGCCCACCTCGGGCAACACCGGCATCGGCCTGGCGTTCGTCGCTGCCGCCCGTGGCTACAAGTTGGTGCTGACCATGCCGGCCTCCATGAGCATCGAGCGCCGCAAGGTGCTCAAGGCCCTGGGTGCCGAGCTGCTGCTGACCGAGCCGGCCAAGGGCATGAAGGGCGCCATCGAGAAGGCCGAGGAGCTGGCCAAGGCCAACCCCGACACCTATTTCATGCCGCAGCAGTTCAGCAACCCGGCCAACCCGGCCATTCACGAGAAGACCACCGGCCCGGAAATCTGGAACGACACCGACGGCGCCGTGGACGTGCTGGTGGCGGGCGTGGGCACCGGCGGCACCATCACCGGTATTTCCCGCTACATCAAGCACACCCAGGGCAAGTCGATTCTTTCAGTGGCGGTGGAGCCCATCGGCTCGCCGGTGATCACCCAGGCCATCGCCGGTGAAGAGATCAAGCCCAGCCCGCACAAGATCCAGGGCATCGGCGCCGGTTTCGTGCCGAAGAACCTCGACCTGTCGCTGGTGGACCGCGTGGAGCTGGTCAGCGACGACGAGGCCAAGGCCATGGCCCTGCGCCTGATGCAGGAAGAAGGCATTCTGTGCGGCATTTCCTGTGGCGCCGCCATGGCCGCTGCCGTGCGCCTGGCCGAGAAGCCGGAAATGCAGGGCAAGACTATCGTCGTGATCCTGCCGGACTCGGGCGAGCGCTACCTGTCGAGCATGCTGTTCGCCGACCTGTTCACCGAGGCCGAGAACCAGCAGTAAGCTGAAAATTGTGGGAGCTGGCTTGCCAGCGAGCTTTTGAAAGCCCCAAAAGCTCGCTGGCAAGCCAGCTCCCACAAGGATAATCGCGCTCGTTGATCTGCCTCAACGCCCGTCCTTGCGCGCCACGCAATAATGAATCTCGTCCGGAGCGGCTGTTTAGCTGGCCTCCCAGGGTTTATCATGGCGGACTGCCCATTCAAGGAGTTGTTGCATGACCCTTTCACTCACCGTCAAGCTTGCGGTGCTGATGCTGTTCGTCTGCAGCATCCTTTACGTGCACTTGCGCGGCAAGGCGCGCCTGCCGGTGTTGCGCCAGTTCGTCAACCACTCCGCCTTCTTCGCGCCGTACAACGCGCTGATGTACCTGTTCTCTGCCGTGCCGTCCAAGCCTTACCTGGACCGCAGCAAGTTCCCCGAGCTGGACCTGCTGAAGGACAACTGGGAAACCATCCGCGAAGAAGCCATGCACCTGTTCGACGAGGGCTACATTCGCGCCGCCGAGAAGAACAACGACGCCGGCTTCGGTTCGTTCTTCAAGAAAGGCTGGAAGCGTTTCTACCTCAAATGGTACGACCAGCCGCTGCCATCGGCCGTGGCCCTGTGCCCCAAGACCGTCGAGCTGGTCAGCCGCATTCCCAACGTCAAGGGCGCGATGTTCGCGCTGCTGCCCGGCGGCAGCCACCTGAACCCGCACCGCGACCCGTTCGCCGGCTCCCTGCGCTACCACCTGGGCCTGTCGACGCCGAATTCCGACGCCTGCCGCATCTTCGTCGATGGCCAGGAATACGCCTGGCGCGACGGTGAGGACGTGATGTTCGACGAGACCTACGTGCACTGGGTCAAGAACGAGACCGACTTCACCCGCGTGATCCTGTTCTGCGACATCGAGCGCCCGCTCAGCAGCCGCCTGATGGGCCGCATCAACCGCAGCGTCAGCGCCTTCCTGGGCCGCGCCACGGCACCGCAGAACGTCGATGAAGAACGCGTGGGCGGCATCAACCAGGCCTACGCCTGGAGCAAGCGCTTCAGCGACGGCATCGCCGGCAAGGTGAAGAAGTTCAAGCGCGCCAACCCCAAGGCCTACCGCGTCATGCGCCCGGTGCTGGCGGTGGTGGTGCTGACTGCCCTGGGCTACTGGCTGTTCGGCTAAGCCCCGTGCCCCGGCCGCTCGGCCGGGGCCCTGCTGCCTTATTGACCCAGCACGGCGGCGCCGGCGCGGGCAATTTGCGCGTCAAACTCCGACTTCACCCCTGACACGCCAATGGCGCCGATCACCTGGCCGTCGTGGACGATCGGCACCGCGCCTTCCAGGCAGGTCATGATGTCCACCGACAGGAACGAGTTGCGGCCGTTGTTCACCAGCTCTTCGTAATACTTTGACTCGCGGCCGCTGATGGCCGAGGTGCGGGCCTTCTCGGGGGCCAGGTAGGCGGTGCTGGAGGCGGCGCCGTCCAGGCGCTCCAAGGCCAGCAGGTGGCCGCCGTCATCGACGATGGCGATGGTCACGGCCCAGTGGTTCTGCAGCGCTTCGGCGCGGGCGGCGGCCATGATTCGGGTGGTTTCGGTGTGGCCCAGTACGGCTTTGGTGCGCATCGATCAGTCCTTTTATTGGGTGGGGCAACTGCCGTTATCTTCACACGCGGCGGGATGCTTTGTCCCATCAATGGCGACTTATCAGAACGGCGCCGATGGCCTAGGCTAGAGCCATTGCCTTCAAGGACCACGTTGATGACCACTCGCACCTTCGGTGACCTGCAACACGACCCGGTTTCGCACCTCCACTACCGTCTCAGCCCGGCCAGCGGCCCGGTGCGCGGGCGCCTGTTGCTGCTGCACGGGGTGGGCAGCAACGAGCGCGGCATGGTGGCGCTGGGCGAGCACATGCCCGGCGACTTTGAAGTGCTGGCGGTGCAGGGGCCGCTGGCGATCGGCCCGCAGCAGTTTGCCTGGTTCAACGTGCAGTTCGGCGAGCAGGGCCCGGTGATCAACGCCGAGCAGGCCGAAGCCAGCCGCCGCCAGCTGCTGGCGCAGGCGCTGCCGCCGCTGCCCACGGTGATCGCCGGTTTCAGCCAGGGCGGCATCATGAGCGCCAGCAGCGGCCTCACCGCGCCAGCGCTGTTCAAGGGCTTCGGCCTGCTCAGCGGCCGCATCCTCCCGGAGATCGCCGTGCGGTTGGCCGGTCCGCTGGAGCTGTCGGCGTTGAAGGCGTTCGTCGCCCACGGCATTCACGACAACAAGCTGCCGGTCAGCTGGGCCGAGCGCGCCGACCAGTTCCTCAACGAACTGGGGGTGCGCCACGAGCTCAAGCTGTACCCCATCGGCCATGAGCTGAGCGGCGCAGTGGTAGCGGATTTCGTCGAGTGGTTGAACGCACTGATTCCAGCGTAACCCGCGACGCTACCCGTAGCAGCTGCCGAAGGCCGCGTCCGCTGGCAACGCGATCCAACCCTTGCTATAGTCGGCCTTCACTTGCAAACGAGCACCCCATGGCCACCTCCTGCTTCCCCACCGGCAAACCTCGCACAGCTCACGCTGTCGGCGTGCCGCGCGTGGACCAGCAGCCCGCCATGCTCGGTCAATATCCCCCTCCTGTCGTTCAGACGCCCGTGTGTGCAGTCGTTGCACCCCCTCCAGGCGTTGTTCCTGCGGTCTGACCCGCACATCAAAACACTGAACCCGGCTGTTTAGCCGTGCTGGCCTTGATTGGCCCGAATGACAGGTGCATACATGTTTGCCTTTTCGAAAGACTCCGTGGCCTCGGCGGCCTCGACCATCCTGTTCGTCCTGCTGTGGAGCAGTGGCGCCATTTTCTCCAAATGGGGCCTGGCCCACGCCTCGGCGTTCGCCTTCCTGCTGTGCCGTTTCGCCATCGCTCTGGTGGCGCTGGTGCTGCTGATACCGGTGCTCAAGCTGCGCCTGCCCGGCACTCGGCAAGGCGTGCTGTACGCCATCGCCACCGGCCTGGTGCTGCTGGGCGCCTACCAGATCTTCTACATCCTGGCCTTGAGCCTGAAGGTCACCCCCGGGGTGATGGCCACGGTGATGGGTGTGCAGCCGATCCTCACCGCCGTGCTGGTGGAGCGTCGCCATTCCTTCACCCGGCTGTTCGGCCTGTGCCTGGGGCTGGCAGGGCTGGTGCTGGTGGTGTTCCAGAGCATCGGCATCGCCGGCATGTCCATGGCCGGCATGGCCTTCGCGCTGCTGGCCATGCTCAGCATGACCCTGGGCTCGATCATGCAGAAGCGCATCAGCACCGACCCGCTGGGCACGTTGCCGGTGCAGTACGCGGCGGGCATGCTGCTGTGTGCGCTGTTCGTGCCCAGCCAGCCGTTCCACATCGAGCACAGCCTGTCGTTCTACGTGCCGGTGCTGTACATGGGGCTGGTGGTGTCGGTGCTGGCGACCTTGCTGCTGTACCGTTTGATTGCCCGCGGCAACCTGGTGAACGTCACCAGCCTGTTCTACCTGGTGCCGGCGGTGACGGCGGTGATGGACTGGCTGATCTTCGGCAACCGCCTGGCGCTGCTGAGCGTGGCGGGCATGGGCCTGATCGTGCTGGGGCTGGTGTTCGTGTTCCGCAAGGCCTAGGGCCTCAGCGCTTGCGCTTGAGGGTCTCGCTGGGCAGTTCGTCGAACAGCGCCCGGTAGCTGCTGGAGAAGCGCCCCAGGTGCCAGAACGACCAGTGCATCGCCACCTCGGCCACCGTGGTGGCGCTGCCCTGGGCCTTCAGCAGTTCGCGGTGTGCGTTGTTCAGCCGCTTCAAGCGCAGCCACTGCGCCGGCGCCATGCCGGTGTAGGCCTTGAACGCCTGCTGCAGCTGGCGCAGCGACACTTCGGCGACGCTGGCCAGCTCTACCAGGTTCAAGGTCTCGTCCGGCACATCGGCTGCCCATTCGAACACCCGCTTCATGATCCGCCGTTCCGCAGCGCGGCGTTGCAGCGCGCTGCCGTCCAGGCCCACCGAGGCGTGGTCGAGGATGAACAGGCAGTCGTCCAGCAGCTGCGCGGTCAGCGCCTCGCGGTCGGGGGCGTGCTCGGCCTGGGCCAGGCGGGTGAGGGTGCTGCTCAGCCAGCGAGTGAACAGCGCGTTCTGGCCGCAGCTCAGCGGCGCCATGAACAGCCCGGCCAGGCGCGCGCTGTCCAGGCCGTGCTCACGGACGAACTGCGGGCCGAACACCACGGCCACCTCGCGGTAGTTCTCCGGGGTGATCCAGATGTTGCGGCTCTCGCCGTTGAGCAAATACAGCGACTGCTCGCTCAGGTCGAAGCAGAACGCCAGCGAGCCCTTGGGCGCACTGAAATGCTGCTCCACGCGGGTGTTCATGCCTTCTTCGTAAATTTCCACGCCCTGCAGGTCGAGGTAGCGGATGCGGCCGCGGAAATGCCCGGGCGACATCTGCTGGTAGTCCTGCACCCAGCCGGGGGTGACCTGGATCTGCTCGGCAAAGCTGCCGGTGTCGAAGGCCTGGACGTTAAGCGAAAAAGGCTCTTTCATGCGATGACCTTGGCGCACCATAATGGTGCATTTCGGCGTGCGTAAAATGGATAGATGGTTATAAGCCGCTTGCGCAAGATATAAGGGAACGCGCCCAAGGGGAAGAGACACCCCAAGCCTCATTCCGGTGAGGGAAAAAACATACAATACCGGCGCTCACATCATCCACGACGAGGTCTTTATGAATGCCCCCTTCGACCAACTGTCCAGTTGGCTGAAAGATCACAAGATTACCGAGGTTGAATGTGTGGTCAGCGACCTGACCGGCATCGCCCGCGGCAAGATAGCACCCACCAACAAATTCCTGCACGAGCGCGGCATGCGCCTGCCGGAAAGCGTGCTGTTGCAAACGGTAACCGGGGATTTTGTCGACGACGACATCTACTACGACCTGCTGGACCCGGCGGACATCGACATGATCTGCCGCCCCGACCCTTCGTCGATCTACGTGATCCCGTGGGCCATCGAGCCTACGGCCATCGTCATCCACGACACCTTCGACAAGCAGGGCAACCCGGTCGAGCTGTCGCCGCGCAACGTCTTGAAGAAAGTCCTCAAGCTGTACGCCGACAAGGGCTGGCAGCCTATCGTGGCGCCCGAGATGGAGTTCTACCTGACCCAGCGCTGCGAAGACCCGGACCTGCCCCTGCGCGCGCCGCTGGGCCGCTCGGGCCGCGCCGAAAGCGGCCGGCAGTCGTTCTCCATCGACGCCGCCAACGAATTCGACCCGCTGTTCGAGGACGTCTACGACTGGTGTGAAGCCCAGGGCCTGGACCTGGACACGCTGATCCACGAAGACGGCCCGGCGCAGATGGAAATCAACTTCCGCCACGGCGACGCCCTGGACCTGGCCGACCAGATCACCATCTTCAAGCGCACCATGCGCGAGGCGGCGCTCAAGCACAACGTCACCGCCACCTTCATGGCCAAGCCGGTGGGTGACGAGCCGGGCAGCGCCATGCACCTGCACCAGAGCGTGGTCGACATCGCCACCGGCAAGCCGATCTTCGTCAACGAAGACGGCAGCAAGAGCCAGCTGTTCCTCCACCACATCGGCGGCCTGCAGAAGTACATTCCCAAGCTGCTGCCGATGTTCGCGCCCAACGTCAACTCGTTCCGCCGCTTCCTGCCGGACACCTCGGCACCGGTGAACGTGGAGTGGGGCGAAGAGAACCGCACCGTGGGCCTGCGCGTGCCGGACGCCAGCCCCGAAGCCATGCGCGTGGAAAACCGCCTGCCGGGCGCCGATGCCAACCCTTACCTGGCCATCGCCGCCAGCCTGCTGTGCGGCTACCTGGGCATGGTCGAGCACATCGAGCCGAGCGCGCCGGTGGAAGGCCGCGCCTACGAGCGCCGCAACCTGCGCCTGCCGATCACCATCGAGGACGCCTTGGCGCATATGGAAGAGTGCGACACCGTGATCAAGTACCTGGGCGAGAAGTTCGTCCGCGGCTACGTGGCGGTGAAACGTGCCGAGCATGAAAACTTCAAGCGGGTCATCAGCTCCTGGGAGCGTGAATTCCTGCTGCTGAGCGTGTAAGCAAAAAAACCATTAGAAAAGTACCAACGGAGTGAGTCGAATGCGTTTACTGAAATCCATGTTACCCGCGGCGCTGGCGCTGCTGTGCGCCACCGGCGCCCATGCCGAAGGCTCTGTCAGCGTCTACAACTGGACCGACTACATTGGTGAAACGACCCTGGCGGACTTCACCGCCAAGACCGGCATCAAGGTGGTGTACGACGTATTCGACTCCAACGAGACCCTGGAGGGCAAGTTGCTGGCCGGCCACACCGGCTACGACGTGGTGGTGCCCTCCAACCATTTCCTGGGGCGCCAGGTAAAGGCCGGGGCGTTCCTGAAACTGGACCGCTCGCAGCTGCCGAACTGGAAAAACCTGGACCCCAAACTGATGGCCCTGCTGGAAAAGAATGACCCGGGCAACGAGCACTCGGTGCCGTACCTGTGGGGCACCAACGGCATTGGCTACAACGTGGACAAGGTGAAGCAGGTGCTGGGCGTCGACCACATCGACTCCTGGGCCGTGCTGTTCGAGCCCGAGAACATGAAGAAGCTCGCCAAGTGCGGCGTGTCGATGATGGACTCGGCTGACGAAGTGATGCCCGCCGTGCTCAACTACATGGGCATGGACCCGCGCAGCAACAAGCCGGAGGACTACGCCAAGGTCAAGGCCAAGCTCAAGACCGTGCGCCCGTACGTGACCTACTTCCACTCGTCCAAGTACGTCTCGGACCTGGCCAACGGCAATATCTGCGTGGCCTTCGGCTACTCGGGTGACGTGTTCCAGGCCGCCAACCGCGCCAAGGAAGCCAAGAATGGCATCCACATCGCCTACTCGATTCCCAAGGAAGGCGCCAACCTGTGGTTCGACCTGCTGGCCATCCCCGCCGACGCCGCCGACGTGAAAGAGGCCCATGCCTTCATCAACAACCTGCTCGACCCGCAGGTGATCGCCAAGGTCAGCGCCACCGTGGGCTACGCCAACCCCAACGTGGAGGCCAAGCAGTACATGGATCCCGAGCTGCTGAGCAATCCTGAGGTCTACCCGCCCCAGGAAGTGCTGGACAAGCTGTACATTTCCACCGCCCCGACGCCGGCCATCATGCGCTTGATGACCCGCGACTGGACCGACATCAAGTCAAACCGCTGACAGCGAGAAGTGTGATGGTGATGCATTCAGAACATGCCCGTTCCTACTACGCGGCAACCGCCGGCCAGATGCCTGACTACCCCTGCCTGGGGGAGGACCTGGTCGCCGATGTGTGCGTGATAGGCGGTGGCTTCACCGGCGTCAACACGGCCCTTGAACTGGCCGCGCGTGGCTTGTCGGTGGTGCTGCTGGAAGGGCGGCGAATCGGCTGGGGCGCCAGTGGCCGCAACGGCGGGCAACTGATCCGTGGCATCGGCCACGCGGTGGACGGTTTCGCCCGCTACGTGGGCAACGACGGCGTGCGCTACCTGGAGCAGGCCGGCATCGAGTCGGTGGCGGTGGTGCGCGAGCGCATCGAGGCCAACAACATCGACTGCGACCTGCGCTGGGGCTTCTGCGAACTGGCGAACACCCCGGCGCAGTTCGCCGCGTTCGCCGAGGAACAGCGCTGGCTGGGGGACATCGGCTACAGCCATGCAACCCGCATCGTCGGCCCGGGGCAGATGAGCGAAGTGGTGGCCAGCGACCAGTACGCCGGCGGCTTCATCGACATGGGCTCGGGGCACCTGCACCCGCTGCGCCTGGTGCTGGCCGAGGCGCGGCTGGCCCAGGCCCAGGGCGTGCGCATCTTCGAGCACAGCCCGGCGCTGGAGATCATCCACGGCAGCACCGTGCAGGTGCGCTGCGCCGGCGGCACGGTACGCGCCGGCCACCTGGTGCTGGGTTGCAACGCCCACCTGGATGACCTTGAGCCACGCCTGAGCGGCAAGGTGCTGCCCGCCGGCAGCTACATCATCACCACCGAACCGTTGAGCCGCGAGGTGGCGCAGAGCCTGATCCCGCTGGACCTGGCGCTGTGCGACCAGAAAGTGGGCCTGGACTACTACCGCCTCACGGCTGACCGCCGCCTGCTGTTCGGCGGCGCCTGTCACTATTCGGGCAAGGACCCGGCGGACATCGGCGCCTACATGCGGCCGAAGATGCTCAAGGTGTTCCCGCAACTGGCCAACGTGAAACTGGACTACCAGTGGGGCGGCATGATCGGCATCACCGCCAACCGCTTCCCCCAGGTAGGCCGGCTCAACCAGCACCCCAACGTGTACTACGCCCAGGGCTACAGCGGGCATGGGGTGAACGTTACCCACTGGACGGCGAAACTGCTGGCCGAGGCCATCCAGGCCGGCCACAGCCACGGCTTCGACGTGTTCAGCAAGGTGCCGCACATGACCTTCCCGGGCGGCAAGGCCCTGCGCTCGCCGCTGCTGGCGCTGGGCATGGCGTGGTACCGCCTCAAGGAAATGCTGGGCTGACACCCATCCCCGTAGCAGCGGCCGCAGGCCGCGTCCAGAAGCACCGCGTAATCCCTTATGGGGGGCGGTGTTGCGGGACGCGGCCTACGGCCGCTGCTACGGGGATTTGGTGGGTTTCAGGACGAAATACAACGCCAAGCCAATCAACACCCCGCCATACAGGTGCGCCCACGACAGCGGCTCGCCCAGCAGCAACGCCCCCCACAACACGCCGAACGCCGGGATCATGAAGGTCACGGTGCTGGACTTCACCGGGCCGATGTCGGTCAGCAAACGGAAGTACAGGATGTAGGCAAACGCCGTGCACACCAGGCCCAACCCCAGCAGCGACCCCCATACCTCCCAGCCGCCCCAGCTGGCCGGCGGGGCGATGGCCACGCTGGCGGCGCACAGCGGCGTCAGCAGCAGGGTAGCGCCGAGCATGCTGCCCAGGGCCGACAGGCGCGGGTCCAGGCCGCCTTGCTGGTCCAGCCAGCGCCGGGCCAGGAAACCGGCAAAACCGTAGCAGGTGGTGGCCAGCAGGCAGGCCACGGCGCCCAGGGCCAGTTGCAGGTCGAAGGCCACGGGGCCGGCACGGGTGAGGATGCCGACGCCAAACAGCCCGGCGAACACCCCCAGCAGCTTGAGCGGGGTCAGGCGCTCATGGAAGAACAGGCCGCCAATCAACACGCCCATCAGCGGCGTGGTGGCGTTGAAAATCGCCGAATAGCCGGCCGGCAGCACCTGGGCAGCCACCGAGTACAGGGTGGCAGGCATGCCGGAGTTGATCATGCCCAGCAGCAGGCAGGTCTTGAGCTTGCCTTGGAAATCCCATTTCACCCGCATCAGGCCCAGAATCACCAGCAGGCCGGTGGCGGCGATGGCGACGCGGAAGAAGGCGGTGGGGAACGCGCCCAGCACCGGGGCGATGACGCGCATGAACAGGAAGCTGGCACCCCAGACGGCGGCAAGCAGCAACATGTTCATGAGGGAGGCAGGTTTCAAGGGGATCTCCAGATCCGGTGGGCAGGGCGGCAAGTCTCCTAGAGCACGCCTGCGTTGGCAACCACCCTCGTAGCCGCTGCCGAAGGCTGCGCTGGCCCTGTGCCCCGCTGCAGATCGCCAGTGTACACACCGGCCAGCGCAGCCTTCGGCAGCGGCTACAAACAATGGTTGCTACGCTTGGGGTTCGCCCCCTTCGCAGAGGCTTCACCCATGGCGCAACAATGGCCGGCCGCCGAGATCGCCCGCACCATCCTCGACGGCTTCGACGACTACCGCGAACACTTCCGGCTGATCACCGACGGCGCCCGCGCGCGGTTCGAGCAGGCCCATTGGCAGGACATCCAGCAGGCGTCGGCGGCGCGCATCAACCTGTATGAAGAAAAGGTGGCGCAGACCGTGGGCGCCCTGCGCGAGGGCTTCGAACACCCGGTGCTGATGGACGTCAGCCTGTGGCCCTTGGTGAAAAGCGCCTATATCCGCCTGATTGACCTGCGTTTCGACGATGAACTGGCCGAGACCTGGTACAACTCGATCTTCTGCGGCCTGTTCAGCCATGACCTGATCACCGACGGCTGCATGTTCATCCACACCACGCGCCCCAGCCTGCGCGGCGAGCGCGCACCGCAGACGCGCACCTACAAGCCCAACGGCCAACTGGGCAATATGCTCGCCCAGGTGTTCCGCGACTACCGTTTCGAGGTGCCCTACGCCGACCTAGAGGGCGATATCCAGCGCCTGCCGGGTCATTTGCGCGAGCACCTGCCCGACTGGGTGTGCAAGGACAGCGAGTTGTGCCTGGAGCTGTTTTCCTCGGTGCTGTACCGCAACAAGGGCGCCTACCTGGTGGGCCGCCTGTATACCCACGACGAGCAGTGGCCGGTGGCGATTGCGTTCCTGCACCGCGAAGGGCAGGGCGTGCGCGTGGACGCGCTGATCACCGACGAGGCCGAGGTGTCGATCATCTTCTCCTTCACCCGCTCGTACTTCATGGTGGACGTGCCGGTGCCGGCCGAGTTCGTCGGCTTTCTCAAGCGCATCCTGCCGGGCAAGCACATCGCCGAGCTGTACACCTCCATCGGCTTCTACAAACACGGCAAGTCGGAATTCTACCGCGCACTGATCCGTCACCTGGCCAAGACCGACGACCGTTTTATCATGGCCCCCGGCGTGCGCGGCATGGTCATGTCGGTGTTCACCCTGCCGGGCTTCAACACGGTGTTCAAGATCATCAAGGACCGCTTCTCGCCCTCGAAGAACGTCGACCGCAACACGGTCATCGAGAAATACCGACTGGTGAAAAGCGTCGATCGCGTGGGGCGCATGGCCGACACCCAGGAGTTCGCCGATTTTCGCTTCCCCCAGAGCAAGTTCGACCCCGAGTGCCTGGCCGAGCTGCTGGAGGTGGCGCCATCCACCGTGCAGTTGGAGGGCGACACCGTGCTGATCCGCCACTGCTGGACCGAACGGCGCATGACGCCCCTGAACCTGTACCTGGAAAGCGCCAACGAGCCCCAGGTGCGCGAGGCCCTGGAAGACTACGGCCTGGCCATCAAGCAACTGGCAGCGGCGAACATCTTCCCCGGCGATATGCTGCTGAAGAACTTCGGCGTCACCCGTCACGGCCGCGTGGTGTTCTACGACTACGACGAAATCAGCTACCTCACCGAGGTGAACTTCCGCTACATCCCGCCGCCGCGTTTTCCCGAGGACGAGATGTCCTCCGAGCCGTGGTATTCCATCGGCCCTCACGACGTGTTTCCGGAGGAGTTTCCGCCGTTCCTGTTCGCCGATGCGGGCCAGCGCAAGCTGTTCAGCCAGTTGCACGGTGAACTGTACGACGCCGATTACTGGAAAGGCCTGCAGGGCGCGATCATGGACGGCAAGGTGATCGACGTGTTCCCTTACCGCCGCCAGCAGCGGGATAACGAATAAACGTCTTCGGTGTGGGAGCTGGCTTGCCAGCGAGTTTTTTGAGGCGCCAACAGCTCGCTGGCAAGCCAGCTCCCACAAGGTCTAGAACAGCGAGCGCTGGGCCTGCAGTACCAGGGTGCCGTCGCACCAGCTGTTCTGGCCCGAGTAGGCCTCGCAGCTGGCGCCGCCCAGGCTGGAGCCGCTGTAGATGAGGTTCAAGTCCACGCCCATGAACGCCCGCGACAGCTGCACCGACCAGTCGCTGAAGCCGCGCACTTCGCTGCCGTCGCCGATGGTGTAGGGCGTGTCGAGCTGGTGGTCGCCGACCTTCACGCGCACGCCGAAGTCCAACAGCGGCACGTGGCCGAAGTCGGCGAACAGGGTGCTGTCGTGGCGCCCAGGGTCATCGCTGAAGGCCGCGCCGAAACGGGTGCTGAGCACGGTCAGGCCGGCGTACACCTCGTGGCTGTCGTTGGTGGCAAGGTCGGGGAAGGTGTAGTGAATCACGCCCACCTCGTAGCCCAGGCTTTGGGTGAAGGAGCTCTTGAAGCCGGTGTAGGTGTCGATTTCCATGCTGGTGGACGCGGTCAGGCCCATGCTCGGCGACCACTGGCCGAAATACCAGCCGCTGTCGCTGCTCAGGTCCACGCCGCCGTGCACGGTGTCGGAGGTCGCGGGTTTGACCAGGCCCTGGGCCATGCTGCGCGCCGGGTTGGTGCCGATCTGCAGGCTGTAGTCGCCCAGGTCACGCTGCAACTGCACCGGTTGCGCGCTCGCACATTGGGCCGCCAGCAACGTGGCTGCAAAAAGTAGGCTGGGCTTGAGCATCATGCTCCTCCCGGGCTGGAAGGCTTGATCTAGAGGGGTGAAGCATACCGGGCAACGAAGCTGGTTTGATACCGTTCGTCGGGTTTACCTGCGCCGATGGGCAGAAAGGCTACGCGGGGAGGTGAAGCGGAGGCGGTGGGCCAGGCAGCCCACGAGCCTCAGGGGTATTACTTCTTGCCCAGGCTGATGTGGCGCGACGGCGTGAAAGTCTGGCCGCTGACGCCCTTGGCGATCTGCTGGATTTCACCACCGGACTTGAGGAAGGCGGCGATCTGGTCGTTGATCGATTCGCTGGTTTCCACGGCCGGAGCGGGCTTGGCTTTGCTGTTGGAGGCTTTAACACGCATGGCTGCCATTCACCTGTGCAATTTTCAATACGGCCGGCGATTATACCGCAAGGGGGCTTTAATTGTTGGGCTAATATTGGCCTGGAAATAGCTTAATAGTAATTTGTCAATCGTTCGTTTTATTTTAATTTGTCGGCCCTAAGCGTTTGTTTTAAATGGAAAGTTTGCATTGAAACGGCCGTCGGGCACAGGCCTTGGCCAGGCCAGGCGACCAATGGCCTGACGAACGGGGCGCCAAGCCCTTGAAAATCAAGGCTTGGCGCGCCGGGGCAGCGGCAGCCGGGGATCTGGGGTAGAATGCGCCCACGTAACGAGGGTTTTTTGAAATGGCTTTAGTCGGGCGCTACAACAGTTTGCAAGTGGTTAAACATACGGACTTCGGTTTATATCTGGACGGTGGCGCCGACGGCGAAATACTGCTGCCCAACCGTTATATTCCGAAAGATATTCCCAGTGAAGATGAAGACTGGTTGAATGTGTTCGTGTACCTGGACAGCGAAGACAAGTTGCTGGCCACCACGGAAAAGCCAAAAGTTCAGGTGGGCGAGTTCGCCAGCCTGAAAGTCGTCGAAATCAACAGCATCGGCGTATTCCTGGACTGGGGCCTGCCCAAGGACCTGCTGCTGCCGTATTCGGAAGAGAAGCGCGAGCTCAAGCAGGGTGACTACTGCGTGGTGCATGTCTACCTGGACAAGCGCACCAAGCGCATCACCGCCACCGCGCGCCTGGACCGCTACCTGGACAAGTTGCCCGCCAACTACAGCGTTGGCCAGGAAGTCGACCTGCTGGTGGCCGAGGAAACCGACATGGGTTTCAAGGCCATCATCAACAACAAGCACTGGGGCCTGATTCACAAGAACGAAGTGTTCAAGTTCCTGCGTTCGGGCAAGCAGGAAAAAGGCTTCATCAAGGAACTGCGCAGCGATGGCAAGATTGCCCTCAGCCTGCAACCGGTGGGTGAGCAACTGACCAGCAGCCTGCACAGCCAGATCCTCGGCAAGTTGCGCGACAACAATGGCGTGCTGCCGGTCAGCGACAAGAGCGACCCGGCCGTGATCAGCGGCCTGTTCGGCGTGAGCAAGGGCAACTTCAAGAAGGCCATCGGTGCCCTCTACAAGGAAGGCAAGCTGGTGATTCATGCCGACCGCATCGAATTGACCTGAAGCCCTTGAGCTAGACACCCGGCGTGAACTTTTCGCGCCGGGCCTGGGCCTACACTGTACGAACCCCTTTCGAGGCAGTGTACCGATGAAAAAAGCCCTGATCGCCTACGTCAGCACCCTTCTGGTCATCCTTGTACTCGACGCCCTGTGGCTGGGCGTGCTCATGAGTCCTACCTACAAACAAATGCTCGGCTCGCTGATGCGCGACAAGCCCTTGCTCGGGCCGGCGGCAGCCTTTTACCTGCTGTATGCGCTGGGCGTGGTGGTGCTGGCGGTGTGGCCGGGGGTGAACGCGGGCAGCGTCTGGCGCGGCCTGGGGGTAGGGGCGATGCTCGGGCTGGTGGCCTACGGCACCTACGACCTGACCAACTGGGCCACGCTGGTGGGCTGGCCGCCGTTGCTGGTGTTCATCGATATCTTCTGGGGCATCGTGGTGTCGGCGCTGGCGGCGGCCGTTGGGGTGTGGGCAACCAGCAAATGGGCGTGAGGCTGGACGCGGCCTGGCGGCCGCTGCTACACGTCCCGTAGCAGCGGCCGCCAGGCCGCGTCAGCGATTTCAGCCCTGCAGGAACTGCGCGAAGCTCACACCGGTGCCGGTGGGGCGCACGTCTTTCAGGAACGAATCCTTGTCGGCGCTCAGCTCCAGGCTCACTGTCGACTTGCGCTTGCCGGCGTTACGCACGGTCAGGCCTTCCATGCGCTCGCGGAAGAACGCGGTGGGCACCTTCAGGTGCAGCAGCTGGTCGGTGGCCGGGGTGTGCATGAGCATGTGAATCCACTCATATTGGCCAACCGCCAGGCGACCCACCGGAATGTCGAACCAGAAGATGTTGCGACGGGCGTCGTGCAGGGTGAAATGGCAGTTGTTGACACCAAGCACCGCGCCGCCGAGTTCTTTGTTGCGGCGCGCGATGGCCAGGGGTTTGTCGAGTTTCATAGAAGTCCTACGCAAATGAAGCGTCAGCGCCGTGGCTGAATACGCGGTGCATTCTCGGGGTAAAACGCGCAAACATAAAGGCAAACCTGACGCCCTGCCGCCAAAAGCGGGCAGGGCGCGGTATTGGCTCAGCGGGGCAGGGCCTTGCTCAGCTCGGAAGTGGCACCGTCCGGGCTGGTGGCGGTGACGGTGAACGAGCGGTTGGGCTCCTTCACGTCCAGCGGGAAGCTGAAGTTGGCCACGCCGCGGCCGTTGGTGGACACATACACCTCGCCGAGGAAGTTGGCAGCCTCGGTTTCAGTCGGCTTGGCGTTGCCGAACACTTCCACGCGGTAGCGGCTGTTGGGCTCGCCGGTGACTTCGCCGTGCAGGCGGCCAGCGGCAATGGCGCGCAGCTTGGGTGCCGGTTGGTTGTGGTTGGGCAACTGCTGGCAGTCCACCACCGGCGCGCCCTTGGCCGCGCAGATCACCGCCTTGCCGGCTTCCACGCCGGCGCCGCGGTTGCCCACGAAGCTGGCGTTGTCCGGGCCCGGCACGCCGAAGACGATGGCACCGGTGCGCTGGGTGGGGATGCACGAGCCGCCGCTCTGGCAACGCTTCACGTCCTGGCTGTTGTCCCAGATGCGGTTGGCGGTCAGGCGGGTGTTGTGGCTCACGGCTTCGGGGCGCAGGGCCACGCCGATACGGTTGCCGTGGATCACGTTGCGGTCCAGCAGGTTGTCGGCGCCGGTGACGCTGATGCCAATGGAGTTGCCGATGAGCACGTTGCCACCCAGGTAGTTGCGGTCGCCGGCGTTGATCTGCACGCCGTCGGAGTAGCCTTCGAAGCGGTTGTGGGTCAGGGTGTTGTCGCTGGCCTGGAAGACTTCCACGCCCTGGGACGCCTCGGGGGTCAGCTTGCTGGCGCGGAACAGGTTGTCGGCCAGCAGGTTGAACGCCGCGCCGCGGCTCAGTTCCAGGCCGTCGCCGTTGTCGATCAGCTGGTTGCGGATGATGCGGTTGTTGATGGTGGTGTTGACCGTGGCGTTGCCCTGGCCGTCGTCGCCGGTCAGCATGATGCCGGCGCCGCCGCGGTTGGCGACGATGCGGTTGTCGTGCACGCTGCTGTTGCCGGCGCGGTTGAGCAGGATGCCGATGCAGAAGTTGCGCACTTCCAGGCCGCTGATGTCCACGCCCTGGGTGTCGCGCACGCTCAGGCCGGGGTTGCTCAAGGTGCGCACGTTGGCGCCCGACTGGCCGGCCACCGCGCCTGGGCAGGCCTTGGCTGTGTCGCCCTGGACGAACGCCGAACCGTCGATGGCGATGAAGTCGCCGCTGTGTTTCCACGCCGAACCCTCGATCACCACCGGGCCCTTGATGTCAGGCAGGGCCGAGGTCGGCTTGATCACGAAGGGCGCGCTGCCCACCGCCTGGATCTCGATGCGGTAATGGCCGGGGTTCTGGTTGTTCTGCTCGATGGCCCAGCGCAGGGTGCCATCCTTGCCGTCGTCGGCGTAGCTGTTGACCACCAGGGTCTGCGGCGCATCCGTGGTCGGGGTCGGCTCGTCCGCGTGGGCTGTCACCACGGGCAGGGCCAGCAGCAGGGCTGCCAGTACGGGGGAAACACGCATGAGTATCGATTCCGGGAAAACACTGTTGTTTTTTCACGTTCGCCGGCTCGGTGGCGAAAACGCGGCATGAGTCTAGTAGATGCAGAACGCGATGTGTGGGCGGTGCGGGTGGTTGCGGTCGATATTCGCCCAGTGCAGTTCATCGGGTAAAGATAATTACCGAGAAATTTTTGAAACTCTGGGGCGAAGCGTTCAGTCAACCTTATGTCGACTTTAGACACCTGTACTTTCCTGAAAGGAGAAATACCATGAGTGGCACTAAAGACAAAGTGAAAGGAATGGCTAACGAAGCGAAGGGCAACGTCAAGGAAGGCGCCGGCAAACTGGTGGGCAGCGACAAGTTGCGTGCCGAAGGCGCCGCGGACAAGGCCAAGGGCAAAGTCCAGCAAACCATTGGCGAAGCCAAGGACAAACTGAGCAAGCACTAAACGGTGTTCGCGCGGTCTGAGCCAATACAGCGGTCATCCTCGGATGGCCGCTGTGCTGTCTGGACATTGCCGGTAACCGTTCCAGGTTCGTGTTTCACGCTACATTGAGGTAAAACCTGTGCCCCCGAGTGTGGCCAGGTCCGGCGTTTCACTCGTTGTAACCCTCCCCATGGCGGCGAAAGGAGACGCTAATGATTTTTCCGGAATTGCGTGAACTGAGCCTGCAGACCGTGCTGATGCGCACGGTGAAGGAGTTCATCGATGACGAGATGTCCACCTATGCCTCGGCGCTGGCCTACCAGATGCTGTTCTCGCTGTTTCCCTTCATCCTGTTCCTGATTGCCCTGATCGGCTTCCTGCACCTGCCCGACTTCTTCTCGTGGCTGCGCCTGCAGGCCGGACTGGTGTTGCCGCCCCAGGCGCTGGATTCGGTGAACCCGGTGATCGACCAGCTGCAGCAATCCAAGGGCGGGCTGCTGTCGTTCGGTATCGTCATCGCCCTGTGGACCGCCTCGGCCGGCGTGCGGCTGATGATGAGCGCCATGAACGCTGCCTACGACGTGGTCGAGGAGCGCCCGGTATGGAAGCGCATCCCGCTGTCGATCTTCTACACCGTGGGCATCGCCGGCATGCTGCTGGCGGCGGCCGCGCTGATGGTGCTGGGCCCGCAGGTCATGGGCTGGCTGGCCGGGCAGATCGGCCTGGAAGACTTCATCGTGACCTTGTGGACCATCGCCCGCTGGCCGGTGATCGTGATCCTGATGATGATCGCCGTGGCGCTGATCTACTACGTGATGCCGGACGTGCGGCAGAAGTTTCGCTTCATCACCCCAGGCTCGGTGCTGGCCGTGGTGGTGTGGATCATCGCTTCGCTGGGCTTTGCCTTCTACGTTAAAACGTTCGCCAACTACAACGCCATGTACGGCAGCATCGGCGCGATCATCGTGCTGCTGCTGTATTTCTACATCTCCTCGGCGGTGCTGTTGCTGGGCGCCGAGATGAATGCAGTGATCGAGCACATGTCGGAAGAGGGCAAGGACCCGGGCCACAAGGAATTTCCCGAAGACGAGGCGCAAGATGATAAAAAGCATGTTTCGGGTCTGGGCCGCGATCACTCGCTGAAACCGGACGCCGAGCAGGCCTGACCGGGAGAAGGACCGCCTCATGATTCACGACATCCTCAAGATGGGCGACGAGCGCCTGCTGCGCGTGGCCCAACCAGTGCCGGCCAACATGTTCGGCAGCGCCGAGCTGACCCAGCTGATCGCCGACATGTTCCAGACCATGGAACACGTCGGTGGCGTGGGCCTGGCCGCGCCACAGATCGGCGTCGACCTGCAGCTGGTGATCTTCGGCTTCGAGCGCAGCGAGCGCTACCCGGACGCCGAAGCGGTGCCACAGACCATCCTCATCAACCCCTTGATCACGCCGTTGAGCCCGGCCACCGAAGAAGGCTGGGAAGGCTGCCTGTCGGTGCCGGGCTTGCGTGGGGTGGTGGACCGCTACACGCACATCCGCTACGAGGGCTTCGACCCCCAGGGCCAACCCATTCAGCGCGTGGCCCAGGGCTTTCATGCGCGGGTGGTGCAGCACGAGTGCGACCACCTGATCGGCCGGCTGTACCCCTCGCGCATCACCGACTTCAGCCGCTTTGGCTTTACCGAGGTGCTGTTCCCCGGGCTGGATCCGGCGTCCGACGATTAACGCATTTTTCGTGTAGCGGCAACTGTCTTTGTGGGAGCTGGCTTGCCAGCGAGCTTTTAGGGCCTCAACAGCTCGCTGGCAAGCCAGCTCCCACAACAACGTCGTAAGCGGCCGCCACTAATCCTTGGCCACTGCCACCGGCTTGATGAACCGTAACGTCATGCGGTCCGACTCACCGATGGCCTGGTATTTCGCCTTGTCCTTGGCACCCAGTTTGTAGGTGGGCGGCAGGGTCCACACGCCTTGCGGGTAGTCTTTGGTGTCCCTGTGGTTGGCGTTGATTTCGCTCTGGCCCACCAGGGTGAAGCCGGCGTCGGTGGCCAGCTTGATCACGTATTCAGTAGGCAGGTAACCGCTGCTCTTGATCTGCTCCACGGTCTCGCCCGGCTTGCCGCGATGGTCCACCACGCCCAGGGTGCCGCCCGGCTTGAGCACCTGGTAGAAGCCCTGGAACATGGCCTTGGCGTTGTCGGCCATGACCCAGTTATGCACGTTGCGGAAGGTCAGCAGGGCGTCGGCCGAGGCGTCCGGGCCGAAGGTGGGGGCCTTGGGATCGAAGGTCACCAGCCTGGCCTTGCCGTAGTGGGCGCTGTCGGCGTCGAACTTGCGCTTGAGGGTGTCGAAGCTGCCGGACGACTGCACGGCGGCGATGTAGCTGCCGTGGTCCTTGAGCAGCGGCGCCAGCACTTCGCTGTACCAGCCGGTGCCGGGGGTGATCTCGATCACCGTCTGGTCCTGGCGCAGGCCGAAGAACTGCAGGGTCTGGCGCGGGTGGCGGTAACGGTCGCGGGCGCTGTTGGCCGGGTCGCGCCAGCTGCCCTTGAGCACACTGGCGAAGGTCTTGTCGCTGATGGTGGAGGGCGGGGCCACGGCGGCCAGGGTCAAGGCGAAGGCGGGGGCGGCACACGCCAGGGCAATAGCCGCGAGCAACGAACGTTTCATGACAATCCCTGTAGGCGAAAAGACGATCCCCACAGCGTAGCAGCGGCCGCCAGGCCGCGTCACGGGGCCGGCGTGGTCATCGCGATCAACGCCTTGTTGCGCTGGTAGCGCACCAACCGTTCCGCCAGCACCTGGGGCAGATCGTTCGCCAGCGCAAACCCCAGCCGCTGGTAAAACCCCGCCAGCCCCGGGTCGCAGAACAGCCACACCGGCCCGGCCACGCTGGCCACTGCCTGCGTCACCAGCCGCCGCGCCACGCCCTGGCCGCGGCAGGCGTCGGCCACCAGCAAACCGGTCAGCCAATGGCCGTCGGCCACCGGCGTCAGGTTCAGCGCGGCAATGATCTCGCCGTCGCGCGCCACCCAGGCCTGGGCCGCCTTGTCGCCGCGCATGGCCGAACGCTGCTCGCGGTAGAACTTGTTCAGCAACGGCCACAGCGTTGGCGCCAGGGGCGCGTAGTCAATGCTCATGTGGCCGGCCAACCACCGCCCAGGGCGCGGTACAGTTGCACGCGATCCAGCGCCACCTGGGTGGTGCTGTTCACCAGCTCGCTCTGGTTCTGCAGGCGAATGCGCTGCACGTTGAGCACGTTGATGAAGTCGATGGCGCCCTGGCGGTAGCGCTCCTGGGCCACGTTCAGGGCCATGTCGTTCTGCCGCACGGCTTCGGCCAGGGCCGCATGGTGCTGCTGTTCGGCGCGGTAGTCGGTGAGGGCGTTGTCCACTTCATGCCAGGCGCCCAGCACGGTCTTCTGGTAGTTGAGCGCCGCTTCCTGCTGCTGGTGCTTGCGCAGTTGCAGGGTGCCGGTCAGGCGCCCGCCCTGGAAGATCGGCAGGTACAGGCTGGGGCCGTAGCTCCACTGGCGCGAGTTCCAGGCGCCGAAGTTGGAGCCGTCCAGGGCCTGGAAGCCGAAGCTGGCGCCCAGGCTGATGCGCGGGTAGAAGTCGGCCTTGGCCACGCCGATGGCGGCGGTGGCGCGGTGCAGCGCGGCTTCGCTGGCCTGGATGTCGGGGCGCCGCTGGGCCAGTTCCGAGGGCAGGCCCAGCGGCACGTCCGGTGCGCTGGCGGGCAGCGGTTTCGGCGCTTGCAGCTCGCCAGCCAGGGCACCCGGAGCCTCGCCCAGCAGGTAGCTGAGGGCGTTGATCAGGCGGTCCTGTTGGGCCTGCAGCATGGGCAACAGCGCCTCGATGCTGGCCACCTGGGCCGCGGAGTTGGCGGTGTCCAGGTGGGTGGTCACGCCGTTTTCCAGGCGCGTCTGGGTCAGGTCGCGGCTGCGCTTGGCGATATCGAGGTTCTGCCGGGCCACCTGCAGTTGCGTCTGCACGCCGCGCAGTTTGAGGTAGTCGCTGGCGGTCTCGGCGCTGATGCTCAGCAGCACGCCGTTGCGCTGGGCCTGGCTCAGGTCGACCTCGGCGTCGGCCGCCTCGACGGCGCGGCGCACATGGCCCCACAGGTCCACCTCCCAGCTGGCGTCGGCGGCGCTGTTCCACAGCTCGAACGGCGCCTTGCCGCTGAGGTTGGACGGGTCGAGCAGGCTGACGGCGCTGTTGCGTTCGCGCTGGTAGCTGGCGCCCAGGGCCACGCCGGGCAACTGCGCGGCGCCGCTGACCTGGCGCATGGCACGGCTCTGCTCCAGGCGGTTGCTGGCCACGCGTACGTCGAAGTTGGCCTTGGCGGCGCGCTGCACCAGCGAACTCAGCTGCGGGTCACCCAGGGTCTGCCACCACTGGCTGTCGACTGCGGCGGCGGCCTGGGCCTGTTGCTGCCACTGCGCGGGCAGTTGTGGTTGCGGCGTGTGGAAATCGGGGCCGACGCTGCAGGCACCGAGGCTGGCCATGGCCAGCGCAAGCAAGGGGCGTTTCATCTCAATGCTGCTCCTGGGCGGTGTCGATGCTGGCGACCACCGACATGCCGACGCGCAGTTTTTCCAGCTCGGGCTGGCCGGCGTCGAAGATGATTTTCACCGGAATGCGCTGCACCACCTTGGTGAAGTTGCCGGTGGCGTTGTCCGGCGCGATGGCCGAGAACGACAGGCCGGTGGCCGGTGCCACGCTGTCGACGTGGCCGGTGAAGGTGCGGTCGGGGAAGCTGTCGACGTGCACGCTTACGGTCTGGTTCAGGTGCATGTGCGCCAGCTGGGTCTCGCGGAAGTTGGCCACCACGTAGGCGTCCTTCAACGGCACCACCGCCAGCAGCGGCTTGCCGGGCGCCACGTAGGCCCCCACGCGCACCGAGCGCTGGCCGACCATGCCGTCCTGGGGCGCGGTGATGCGCGTGTACGACAGGTTGAGGTTGGCCTGTTGCAGCGCCGCCTGGTCCTTGGCCAATTGTGCCTCGGCCACTTCGCGCTGGGCCTTGAGCACTTCGAGGGTCTTCTGCGCGGCCACCTTGGCGGCGTCGTCGCGGTCGCGGGCGGCTTGCCAGCCCTGCAGGTCGGACTCGGCCTTCTGCCGTTCTTCCTGGGTGCCGGCACCGGCGTTGGACAGGTTGCGATAGCGCTGGGCATTGGCCTGGGCGAAAGCCAGCGAGGCGGCGGTGGCGCGGATTTTCGCCGTGGCCTGGTCGATCTCGGCGCCCTGGCGCTCGATGCCGGCGGCCAGGTTCTTCAGCTGCGCCTGGGCGGCGTTGACGTTGGCCGTGGCCGCAGCCTGGGCGGCCAGGTAGTCGCGGTCGTCGATCTGCGCCAGCAGCTGCCCGGTGCGCACCGCCTGGTTGTCGGCCACGGCCACCTGGGTGACCTGGCCGGCCACGCGCGGCGCCACCAGCACCGAGTCGGCGTTGATGTAGGCGTCGTCGGTGCTTTCCAGCGAGCCGTGGCTCAGCAACCGGTAGGCCCCGTAAGTGCCGCACAGCAAGATGGCGACGGTGATCAGCGAAATGGCGGTTCTATGCTTCATGGGGATACCGGAGGTTGCGGTGGATAGGCGCGTTTGGGCAGGGTCAGCAAGACAAGCAGCAGCACGGCGATCACTGCGATCAGCGCCAGGAACGCGTCGCTGGCGGTGAGCACCAGGGCCTGGGCGTGCACGCGGTGGGCCAGGCCGGTGGCGTCCAGCAGCGGCTCGAGGCCCTGGCGGACGCTGCCCAGGCGGTCGAGCAGCACGTTGGAGTGCAGGTGTTCGCGGGCGGTGACGAAGTTTTCCAGGGCCACCGCGGCCAGCACCGAGAACAGCGCGCGCAGGGTGTTGACCATGGCCGAGGCGAACGGCCCTTCCATGGGGTGGATAACGCCGGTGGCGAGCATCAGCAGCGGCACCACGATCATCGGCTGGCCAACCGCGTGCAGCGCTTGCAGCCAGTAGAAGTCGTCGCGAATCCAGGCGCCGGTCAGCAGCGCGCCGCCCAGGCAGGCCACGGTCAGGATGGCCAGGCCGGCAGCGATCACGTAGCGGGCGTCCACCCAGTTGCGGTTGATCACCGTGGCCACCAGCGGCGCCAGCAGCAGTTGCGGCAGGGCGATGCTCAGGGCCAGGGGCATGGTCTGCAGTGGTCGGTAGCCGTGCACGCCGGCCAGGTAGGCGGCGGGAATGGCGCTGCCGGCCAGGCTGACGAACATGAACAGGGTGAGGGTGGTGATGCCGAAGGCGAAGTTGCGCCGTTCCAGCAACTGCAGCTTGAACAGCGGCAACGGGTGGAACCATTCGTTGAGCAGGAACAGCGGCAGGCACACCGCGGCGCCCAGCAGCAGCCAGCAGATCAGGCTGGAGTCCAGCCAGTCCAGGCGTTCACCCTGGGTCAGCGCCACCACCAGCATGCTGATGCCGCCGCAGCCCAGCAGGGCGCCGCGCCAGTCGAGCTGCTTGAAGCGCTCCAGGCGCAACGGGTCCTGCGGCAGGCCGAAGGCAATGCAGGCCGAGCCGACCAGGCCGGCGGGGATGATCTGCCAGAACAGCAGGCGCCAGTCGGCGTTTTCGGTCCAGAGCGAGGCCAGGGGCATGGCCACGTTGGGGCCGAAGGTGGCGGTCAGGGCGTAGGCCGACAGCCCGTACAGCTTGATGTGCCACGGCAGGAAGCGCAGCGCCACGGTCATCAGCAGCGGCGGCAGGCAGCCGCCGGCCAGCCCTTGCAGCACGCGCAGGGTGAGCAGGCTTTCCAGGTTCGGCGCCAGCGGGCACAGGGCGCCACACAGGCTGAACAGCAAGGTGACGACGATGGCGAAGCGGCGCAGCGAGAAGGTCACCGCCAGCCACGGCGCAATCAGCATCGCCGAGACTTCGGCGGCGCTGTAGGCCGAGCTGATCCAGGTGCCTTCGTCGTGGCCCAGGCCGAACACGCCCAGCACGTCGGCCAGGGCAATGTCGGTGGCGCGGTCGTTGATGCCCGAGGTCAGGGCGGCGATCAGCACGCCGACCAGGCCGATGGCCAGGCGCCAACCGAACGGCGTGGGGGCGGGTGGAGGAGCAGGTGCGGACACGAAAGATTTCCCGAGACGCGAGCGAGTAAGAGTGCGATAATTGGTACAGTGTACTGAGCAGCGATACAAGAGGCAATCCAGTGACCACGACAGACAACGACCGCACCGGCATTCAGGTGATCTCCCGCGCTGCGGCCATCCTGCGCTGCCTGGAGAACGAACCAGCGGGCCTGAGCCTGGGCGCCATCGCCAAGCGCATCGAGCTGCCGCGCTCCACCGTGCAGCGCCTGGTGGACGCCCTGGCGCTGGAGCAGCTGCTGGAAGTGCGCGGCGCCGGCGGCGTGTGCCTGGGCCCGGCGCTGATGCGCCTGGCCACTCACAGCCACGTGGACATTTCGCAGCTGGCGCGGCCGTTCATGGAAGACTTGTCGCGGCTGACCGGCGAGACCGCGGTGCTGCTGCACGCCAGTGGCGCCGACCTGCTGTTGCTGCATTCGGTGGTCTCGGCGAGCGAGCTGCGGGTGTCGCCGGGCACAGGCAACTTCCTGCGCATGCACGCGTCATCCGGCGGCAAGGTGCTGTTGGCCCGTAAAACAGATGAGGCGGTGCGCGAGCTGCTGCAAGGGCAGATGGAGCAGCTGACCCCGGCCACCCTCGACCTTGAGCAACTGCTGGCGCAACTGCCGCAGATTCGCGCCGAGGGCTTCGCCTACGACCGCCAGGAGCATGTGCAGGGCGTGGGCGGCATCGCCACTTTGCTGGACACGCCCCAAGGCAACTACGCCATGACCGTGGTGGGCCCAGCGTGGCGCATCGAGCAGCACCAGGCGCGTATTCGCGAAGCGCTGGGGCGCGTGCGTGACGAACTGAGCAACGCGCTGCACAGCAAGGGCTGAATTATTGCAACTTCGGCAACAGTGCTTGTCAGCCCTTGAGGTTTATTCCCGCTGGGGAAGTTGTATTCTATATATGTCCCCGCTGAAACATGAAACAGCGGTGACAGGTACTTCGTGTTACGCAATGAGTTCAAAATATTGTGTAACAACTTCTTCCAGCCCCAACCCGGCAAATGAAGTCAATCAGCGTGATTGCTTTAAAGGCCCTTTACCATGAAAACTCTTGTGATTGCCGCACTGGTCGCGTTCTCGACTGTTGCCGGCGCTGCCACTTTGCCTGCTGCCAGCAATAACAGTGTGCAGGAATATACCTACGGTACCCACCTGGATATCGCCAAGGTGGTGAGCATGACTTCGATTCCCGACGTGTGCGAAGTGGTACCGGCGAAGATGACTTACCTGGACCACCAGGGCGAACGCCACACCATCGAATACCGGGTGATGGGCAACGGTTGCGAGAACAACTGATGCCTGGCCGCCGAGCCCTCGCGCAGTGAGCGGGGGCAGCGGGCCGTGACGTGGCCGTGCCCAGTGTAGTAAGGTCCACGCCAATTATTGCCCGCGGAGTGTTCGCTTGAAATCCCTTCCCTTGAAACCGCTGTATGTGGCTGGCCTGCTGACGCCTTTCTGGCTGGCAGTTGCCTTGCTGATCCTGGGCAGCCTGTACCCGGACTACAGCCAGTTTGAACAGTCCATGAGTGTATTGGGTGCGGTGGATGCGCCGACACACTTTATTGCGCCGATCATTAATAACTTTCCGCTTGGTTTGTTATTCATTTTGTTTGGGGTTGGTGTTTACAAGACATTTCCACAATCGGCGTGGGGCCGTGTCAGCGGCCTGTTGATTGTGCTGCATGGCCTGGCCAGTTTTGTCACCGGTGACTTTGCCTGTGATGCCGGGTGCAGCCTTGACGATCCGTCGGCCGCCCAGCAGGTTCACCATATTGCCGGCCTGGTCATGGCCTGGAGCCTGATCGCTGCCGGCGCCATCTGGGTGCGCCTGGGCCTGCGCCTGGAAGGCTTCCGTGGCCTGGCGTTCCTTTCCATGGCATTCACCCTGGTGGCATTGGTGACCCTGCCGATGGTGGCCATTTCGGCGAAGAACCTCGTGGGGCACGGCCTGTACGAGCGGGTGAACACCTTCGCCTCGGCCATCTGGACCGCCATCTTCGCGGTCGTCCTGCTACGCCGCAAAGCGTAGTCGTAGCAGCGGCCGCAGGCCGCGTCCATGGCACCGTAGTGGTGCGGGACGCGGCCTGCGGCTGCTGCTACAGGGTGTTCAGGGCTTGGGTGATGTCGTGTTCCAGGTCCTCGACGTCTTCGATTCCCACGCTCAAGCGCACCAATCCTTCTGTCACCCCATATTGCCGCCGAATGTCCTCGGCCACCGCGCTGTGGGTGGTGGAGGCGGGGTGGCAGGCCAGCGAGTCGGTGTCGCCCAGCGAAACCGCCTGGGTCACCAGGGTCAGGCTGTCGAGGAAGGTGCGCGCGGCGGCCTTGCCGCCCTTCAGCTCGAAGGCCATCAGCGCGCCAAAGCGGCTCATCTGCCGCCGGGCCACGGCGTGGCCGGGGTGGCTGTCCAGGCCAGGGTAGAACACCGTGGTCACGGCCGGGTGGGCGTCCAGCAGCCGGGCGATGCGCTCGGCGCTCAGCGACGCGGCTTCCACCCGCAGCGGCAAGGTCTTCAGGCCGCGGATCAGCAATGACGCCTCGAAGGGGCTGAGGCAACCGCCGAACTGCTTCAGGCCCACGCCGCGAATCTTCTCCACCAGCGCCCGGCTGGCCACCACCACGCCGCCGGTGGCATCGCCATGGCCGCCGATGAACTTGGTTGCGGAATGCACCACCACGTCGATGCCCAGGCTCAGCGGCTGGGTCAGGCAGGGGGTGGCGAAGGTGTTGTCGGCCACCGTGACGATGCCGTGGGCGCGGGCGATGCGTGCGGCCTGCGCCAGGTCGACGATGCCGAGCATGGGGTTGTCCGGGGTTTCGGCGAAGATCAACCGGGTCTTGGGGGTGATCGCCGCTTCCAGCTGGGCCACCGTGGCCACGTGCAGGGAACGCACGCCAAAGCGCGGCAGCAGGTTACGCATCACCCCTTCGGTGCCGCCGTACAGGGTGCCGACGTGGATCAGTTCGTCGCCGCTGGACACCAGGGCCAGCACGCTGGCGCAGATGGCCGCCATGCCGCTGGCGAAGGCCACGGCGCTTTCGCCACCCTCCAGCGCGGCCATCTTGCCCTCCAGCGCGGCCACCGTCGGGTTGGCGAAGCGGCTGTAGATGAACCCCGGGCTCTCGCCGCTGAAGCGTTGCTCGCCGGTGTCGAAGTCACCATAGGAATAGGCCGAGGCGGTGCTGATCGGCGTGGCGACGGCGCCGGTGCTCGGGTCGGGCGTTTGCCCGGCGTGGACGGCGAGGGTGCGGATCCCCAGGGTGCGCGCGGTGTCCTTGGCCATGTCTGGCTCCTTCAAGACGTTGTCCTGTCAGAGAGTAGACCGCGCGGCGTGGTATTCGTCCGTCAGCGCTGCCAGCAGTTCGGCGGCGGGCAAGGCGCGCGCCCTGGCGGCACCGGTGCCGGCCCAGTGCGCAGCGAACTCCGGCGAGCCTGCCTTGGCGGCGGCTTCGATCAGCTTCTTGCCCGCGTTGTAGGCAATGCCGAAGCCGGGCACGGGCGGATGGCCCGGCGCGCCCACCTCGAGCATGAAGCGGTTGACGATGCCCCGTGCCGGCCGCCCGGAAATCACCCGGGTGAACGCCGTGCGCCCGGCCCGGGCGCTGCCGAGCATCTGCCGGTAGGCCGGGTTGGCGGCGGATTCGGGGCACAGCACGAACGCGGTGCCCAGTTGCGCCGCCACCGCGCCCAGGGCCAGCACCTCGGCGATGTCGGCGCCATCCATCAGGCCGCCAGCGGCGATGATCGGCATGTGCAGGTGCTCGCGGAACAGGCGCACCAGGTCACGGGTGCCCAGTTCCTCGTCTGCGCCATGCTCGTCGAAGATGCCGCGATGGCCGCCGGCCTCGGCGCCCTGGGCCACCACCGCGTCGATCCCGGCGGCTTGCACCCGCAACGCTTCTTCCAAGGACGTGGCGCTGGCCAGTAGCACGATGCCGGCCTGCTTCAACGCGTCGATGCGCGCCTGCGGTGGCAGGCCCAGGTGCAGGCTGACGATGGGCGGGCGTTCGTCCAGCAGCACCTGCAATTGCGCTTCGTCGTCGTACAGGCTGCTGTAGATGTCATGCAACGCGGCAGGCGCCTGGGCGCCGAATTCGGCGAAGAACGGCTGCAGGTGCTCGAGCCAGGCGCCTTCCACCGTGCTGTCGGGCGTCGACGGCCGGTTGCAGAACACGTTGATGTTGAAGGGCTGGTCGGTCAGTGCGCGCAGTTGGCGAATCATCGTGCGCCCCGCCTCGGCATCCACCGCGGCAATGGAAATGGACCCCAGCCCGCCGGCATTGCTGACCTGTGCCGCCAGCTGCGGCGTGGCCGTGCCGGCCATGGGTGCCTGGATGATGGGGGTGCGGATACCCAACAGCGTGCGTGCGTCCGTCATGATGCGGCCCTCCAGTGGTGTATGCATGCCAGCATCCTAGAAGCCGCGCAGTTATTAATAAACCCGCTCGCGCCACTAACTGACATGAACCCTGGGAATATCACCTGTGGGAGCTGGCTTGCCAGCGAGCTGTTGGGGCCCGAAAAGCTCGCTGGCAAGCCAGCTCCCACAGCGCAATTTTGTCCAATACCGGGGCGCAGGCTTCTGGCTCAATGGCGGCTTCTTTCACCTGCCTTGTGGACACGTTACATGCAGTTCTCCAGCGGTTTCCTGTTAAGCCTTTCCCTGTGCCTGGACATTGGCGTGGCCAATATCGCGATGATCACCCTGGCCATGCAGCGTGGCTACCTGCAAGGCTTCTGGCTGGGCCTGGGCACCTGTTTCGGCGACCTGGCCTACGCGATCCTGGCGCTGGTGGGCATGACCGTGCTGCTGCAGTACAGCTGGGTGCGCTGGGGCTTGTGGGTGGGCGGCTCGCTGCTGCTGGTGTATTTCGCGGTGAAGATGCTGCTCAGCGCCTGGCGCCATGACAGCGCTTTGCAGGCCAACGATGTCGCCACCGCCCGCTCGGGATTTAAGGAGTTTGCCCGGGGCATCTTCCTGGCCATGTCCTCGCCCAGCGCCATCCTCTGGTTCGCGGCGGTGGGTGGCACGCTGATTTCCCGTTCGGGCGGCGGCGGGCTGCTGAGCGCCGGGCAGTTCCTGGCGGGGTTCTTCTGCGCCGGTGTGCTGTGGTGCGTAGCGATCTGCACGGCGGCCAGCCAGGGCGGCAAGCTGCTGGGGGACAAGCTGCTGCGCTATTCCTACCTGGCCTCCGCAGGGATTTTCGCCTGGTTTGCAGCCTATGTGATCGGCTCGGGTTACCAGGAGTTCATCCTTGGCCAGGCGGCGGTTTAAATAGTCCGCACGCCGCTGGCACAGGTGTTATACCTATTAGAACCATCCACCCAACAGGGGAGTGCATAGCATGAAAGGCATGGATTCGAAAAAAGCGGCGAAGAAAAAACCAACCCGTACCGCTGAAGAGAAACGCGCTGAAAAACGCGCGAAGAAGTCGAACATTTTCGGCCACTGATCCCCCTGTAGCCGCTGCCGCCAGGCTGCGCTGGCCCTTTGCCCCGCTGGAGATCTTCGGTGTGGAGACAGGCCAGCGCAGCCTGCGGCAGCGGCTACAGGCGGCTTGTCTTGAAGGCCTGGGCATAGGCCTGCGGCGTCACGCCCATCACCTTGCGAAACGCATTGATGAAGTGGCTCTGATCGTAAAACCCCAACTCACCCACTATCTGCAGTGAATGCTGCTGGCGCCGCAGGCGTTTGCGCGCTTCCAGCAGGCGCAGTTGCATCTGGTACTGCAGGGGCCCCAGCCCGGTCTGTTTCTTGAAGCAGCGCACGAAGTGGTACTTGCTCAGGCCGGCCACGCCGGCCAGCACTTCCAGGTCCACCTTCTCCCCCAGGTTATCCTGCAGGTATTCCAGGCTGCGCAGCACGCTGGCATGCTGTTCGCCGGCCTTGCCGGGGCCTGGCTGCAGCCACTGGCACAGCAGGTGGATGAAGGCTTCTTCCTGCTCGGCACGGTGGGCGCCGGGGGTGCGGGCGAAGTCGAGGATGGCCCGTTGCAGCCCGGCGTGGTGAAACACGCCCTGTTCGAAGCTGCTGCCGGCCAGGTTGTTGTCGCGCACCACCTGTTCCACCGCCTCGGGTGCCAGGTGCAGGCTGATGTATTCCACGCCCTGCGGGCTGAACTGCGAGGCCTGCATGGCCTGCGGGTTGTACAGGGTGATGGCGCCGGCGGGGGCTTCCAGGGCGCGGCCGTCGAGCCAGATGTGCTCGACGCCGGTGAGGTTGGTGCCCAGCACGTATTCGTCGTGGGTGTGGCGGGGGAAGCTGGCGGCCTCGGCGCGAACCCAGCAGGCTTCGACCACGGCGCCGGCGTGCCAGTCTTCGGTGATCAGGTTCATGCCGACTTTTCCGGGGCGCGGGAGGTCTGAACGTTAACGCAAGGGGGAATTGGCCCGCAAGCGGGGGATTCGTGGGGGGCTGTGACGCGGCCTCGCGGCCGCTGCTACAGTCATTGCACACTCAGGATGCGAGGTATTCATGACAGGCATTGAACCCACCGGTATCGAGCCGGTGCGCTACGAGCAGGGCCGGGCGATGATCATCGCCGGCCTGTCCGACCGCTTCACCCAGGACACCACCAGCGGCATCGAGGCGCTGTGGCGCGAGTTCGTGCCGTTCCTGGGCAAGGTGCCCGGCCAGTTGGGCCATGAAAGCTACGGCGTGTGCTGCAACCCCGACGGGGTGGGCGGCTTCGAATACATCGCTGGGGTGGAAGTGGAGACCGAGCGGGAACTGCCGCAGGACTTCCGCTGGATCAAGTTGGCGCCCCAGCGCTATGCGGTGTTCGAGCACCAGGGGCATATATCCGGGCTGGGCCAGACCTTCCAGGCCATCTGGCAGTTGTGGCTGCCCAACTCCGGCCTGGAAGCGGCCGATGCGCCCGAGTTCGAGCGCTACAGCGATGACTACGAGCCGGCCACGGGCAATGGCCGGCTGGAAATCTGGCTGCCGGTCAAGGACTGACCGGCAGTGGCGCTCACTGCCCGGCGGTGAGCGCGCGGCGGCAGTCGTGGAACATGTCCAGGCCCGACTGGTACACGCCCGTCTGGATCTGGAACATGCCCAGCACCGAGTGGAAGATGTTGTCGTGGCTCAGGTCGCCCTCGTCCTGCTTGGCTTTCAGGCAGGCGCGGTCGATGCCTTCCTGGGCCAGGGTGTCCTTGCCGAACCACATCACCATGGGCACGTGGATCTGGGTCTCCGGGGCAATGCTGTACGGCGCGGCGTGCAGGTACATGCCGTTCTCGCCCAGCGACTCACCGTGGTCCGACACGTAGATCATCGAGGTGTCGTACTTGTCCTGGTTCTGCTTGAGCAGGTCGATGACCTTGGACAGGAAGAAGTCAGTGTACAGAATGGTGTTGTCGTACACGTTCACCAGCTCATCGTGGGTGCAACTACCCAGCTGGTTGGTGCGGCACACTGGCTGGAACGCTTCCTTGTCCTTCGGGTAGCGGTCGTAGTATTCCGGGCCGTGGCTGCCGTCGGCGTGCAGGACGATGATAGCGTTGTCCTTCAGGCCGTCGATGTAGTCCTGCAGGCCCACCAGCAGCGACTCATCCAGGCAGTTGGTGCCGTCGCAGAACGGGCTCTTCTGGTCCTTGGGAATGTCGTGGTTGGGGATGCGCAGGCAGGTGCCCTTGCAGTCGCTGTTGTTATCCAGCCACACGGTCTGCACGCCGGCACGTTGCAGGATGTCCAGCAGCCCCTCGTAGGTCTTGCCCTTCTTGTCGCTGTAGTCGCTGCGCGGGAACATCGAGAACATGCACGGCACCGATACCGCGGTGGAGGTGCCACACGAGTGCACGCGGGTGAAGTTGAGGATGTCCTGCTTCTTCAGTTCCGGGTTGGTCTCGCGTTCGTAGCCGTTGAGCGAGAAATGGTCGGCGCGGGCGGTTTCACCGACCACGAAGATCATCAGGTTCTTCTTCGGCTGGGCCTTGGCCGCTGCGCTCATCACCGCATCGGTGCCCACTTGCTGCACCACCACGTTCTCTTTCACCGAGTAGCGCGACTTCGCCAGCTTGGTCACCGCGTAGATGTAGTTGCTGGGGTTGATGAAGTGGGTGAGCTTGTCCGGCTGGCGGAAAATAGGCCCGTAGGTGGAATAGAACGCCCCCACCGACACCGCGACCACCAACAGGCAGGCCACGGCCACCAGCACCTTGTTCAGCAGGCCGGGGAAGAACCGGCGGTATTGCACCGGCAGCCACCACACCAGCACCGAGGGGATGACGCCGAGCACCAGCAGGTAGCCGAACATTTTCGGGCTCAGCAGCGCCTTGGCTTCAGCCGGGTTGGTCTCGATGACGTTCTGGATCATCACCGTGTCGATGGCGATGCCGTAGTCGTTCATGAAGTACGCCGCTGCCGCCGAGGCCAGCGCCACGATGGTGATCACCGGCTTAAGCAGCGGGCGGAACGACACCAGGGTCAGCAGCAGGGTGAAGGTGGCCCACAGGAACAGCCCGAAGGACAGGTAGAAGCCCACGCGCTTGGGGCCTTCCAGGGTAATCAGGTTGGCCAGTGCCTCCCAGGTCGCCAGGTTGTAGAACAGCACCATGGCCAATGAAAACAACAATACCAGCCGTGTTGAACTGATCTGAAACCGTCTGCCCTGACTTGCCACCATCTTCACTGCTCCTCGCCTTTTGCCGTGCTGTTACAAAACGTGTGCCCATGCGGGCGGGAAAATCTAGCCGTCGAACCGTCAAAAAAACGTGAATATGCGTGCTGATTCAGCTGCGGTTCAACGCTGCTCCTGTTTTGGCGATGATCGCACGGGCTTGGGTCTTACTAGCGGGAATATTATTCCTAATTGCGCTTTCGCCCTTTGACGGGTTTGCCGCCATAGTGGCGGTTCCGGGCGTAAACGCCTGCCGACGAAGGAGAATAATAAAATGAGCCTTCACCCCCTGGACACGCCGCCGGCTGAATTCGAACTGTCCATCACCCGCCTGATCAATGCGCCGCCCAGCGTGGTGTTTCGCGCCTGGGTAGAGCCCGACCTGCTGTGCCAATGGTGGGGCCCCCACGGCATGACCACGCCGGTGTGCGAGATGCAGCTGTGGGTGGGCGGACTGTTCCGCACCGTAATGCGCGCCCCGGACGGCACTGAATACCCCAGCGAAGGCGTGTTCCTGGACATCCACGCACCCCACCGCCTGGTGTTCACCGACGCCTTCAAGCCCGGCTGGGTGCCCTCGGCGCGGGCGTTCATGACTGCGGTCATCAGCCTGGAGGACATCGACGGCAAGACCCGCTACACCGCCCGCGCCCTGCACTGGAGCGCGGCCGACCGCGAGGCCCACGAGCAGATGGGCTTTCACGATGGTTGGGGGCAGAGCCTGGACCGCATGGTGGAGGTGGTGTCGCGCCTGGTCTAGACCGGCATGCGGAAGCTGAACAGGGTGCCGGCCGCAGCGCTGGAGTGCACCTGCATCTGGCCACCGTGGGCCAGGGCAATCTGGTTGGCGATGTACAGGCCCAGGCCCAGGCCGCTTTGTGGCGAGCCGCTGGCCCGGCGTGAAAACGGCTGGAACAGCTGGGCCATGATGGCCGCGTCGATTGGCGTACCGTGGTTATGCACGCTGAGCACGAAGTGCTGCTCGCGCAGCTCGGCGCTGACCGTGACCACGGCGTCTTCGGCGCCGTGGTAGATGGCGTTGGCCACCAGGTTCGACAGCAACTGCGCCACCCGGTCGCGGTCGCAGCGCACGTCCAGGGCCTGCTCGATGCGCAGGTCGATCCGGCGCTGCGGGTGCACTCGCTGCACCTCATTCACCACATGAGCCAAGGCCTGCGCCAGATCCGGCCGCTGTTCGAGCTTCACGGTGATGCCGTTGCCCAGGCGCCCGCGGGCGAAGTCCAGCACGTCTTCCACCAACTGCGCGGCGCGCTGGCCGGCGGTGAGGATGTGCTGGATGATGCCGCGGCTTTTTTCATCCTGGGTCTTGCGCAACAGCAGCTCGGCACCTGCGCCGATGGCGAACAGCGGGTTGCGCAGGTCATGGCCGAGCACGGCGATGAACTGGTCGCGAAAATCGCCGATTTCCCGCTCATGGGTCAGCGCCGCCTCGGTCTGCTGGTGGCTGTCATCGTTTTCCATCTGCAACGCCACCACTCGGGCGAAGGACTCCATCATGGCCTGGATGGGGCTTTGCCGCAGGTTGGCCGGGCGCGGGTCGAGGGCGCAAATCGTGCCGAAAAAGCTGCCGTCGGTGCGGAACAGCGGCACCGAGATGTAGCTCTCAAATTGGTACAGGCGCGGAGTGTGGTGGTCACAGTACTGCGGGTCGGCGCTGGCCTGGTCGATGACGATGGCCTGGTGGTTGCTGTGGATCTCGTGGCACAGGGTGGTGGTCAGGTCCAGATCACCGCCCACGCCCAGGCCAAAGCCCAGGTCGTCGCGCACTGCGCACGCGGTCCAGTGGCTGTCGGTAACCCGCGCCACGGCGGCGAAGCGCAGGCCGGTGCTCTCGCAGATCACCTGCAGGATGGCGGGCACGGCCTTGATGCGGCCGATGGTGGCGATGTCGGCAGCAAGAGTATTCGCCATGGCGGTTCCACTGATAGATGAGCAAAAACTCAGGAAGCGCTGAATTTCCCAAAGTCTGGCCGGCAAGTCGAGCGATTTTCACCGTAGCAGCGGCTGCAGGCCGCGTCACAGCCGGCGCGGTGTGTGAGGTGTGGCGCCGACGCGGCCTGGCGGCCGCTGCTACGGTCAGGGGAGTTCGGGTACCCGTGGGGTCCTGCTTGGCAGGGCGCCGATGCCCAGCAGCGCCGTTAGCGCCTGCCGGTCGATGGGCCGGCTCATGAAGTAACCCTGTACTTCGTGGCACTGGTCATTGCACAGCGTCTGCAACTGCTGCTCGTTTTCCACGCCCTCGGCCGTCACCGTCAGGCCCATGGCCTTGCCCAGGCTGATGATCGCCTGCACCACTGCACGGTCGCTGTCGGTGCTTTCCAGGGCGGCGATGAAGCGCTTGTCGATTTTCAGGCTGTCGAAGGGGTAGGTGCGCAGGTAACCCAGGGAGGAATAGCCGGTGCCGAAGTCGTCCATGTTCAGCTTCACGCCCAGCTCCTTCAGGGCGGTCAGGGTGCCCAGGGCGTTCTCGATGTCGTGCATCATCACGTTTTCGGTCACCTCCAGTTCCAGGCGGTGGGCCGGTAGCTGGGTCTGCACCAGGGCGTCGCGCACCTCGCGCACCACGTCGCTGCGGGCAAACTGCGCCGGCGACAGGTTCACCGACACCATCAGCGGCGCCGGCCAGTGGCGGGCGGCATCGCAGGCCTCGCGCAGCACCCAGCGGCCGATCTGCACGATCAACCCGGTTTCCTCCGCCAGGCCAATGAACGTGTCGGGGGCCAGCAGGCCGTGCACCGGGTGCTGCCAGCGCACCAGCGCTTCCACCGAGACGATCTCCATGCCGCACAGGCGGTAGCGGGGCTGGTAGTGCAGCACGAACTCCTGGTTTTTCACCGCCAGGCGCAGGTCCTGTTCCAGTTGGCGGCGGTGCTGGATGCGCTCGCGCATGTGCGCGGAGAAATAGCGCCAGGTGTTCTTGCCGTCGGCCTTGGCCTGGTACAGGGCAATGTCGGCGCAGCGGATCAGCTCGTCCGGGTCCAGGCCCTGCTGCGCCGATTGCGCGATGCCCAGGCTGGCGCCCACGTGCAGCGGCTGCTGCTGGTAGTCGATAGGCTGGTGCAGGCTGTCGACCAGGCGGGCGCAGAAACGATCGATTTCCTGGTGGGTGCTCATGCCGTTCAGCACCAGCACGAACTCGTCACCGCCCAGGCGCACCACCAGGTCGCGCTCGCGGGTGCAGTCGCGCAGGCGCGCGGCCACCTCCAGCAGCACGGCGTCCCCGGCCAGGTGGCCAAAGGCGTCGTTGATGGGCTTGAAACTGTCCAGGTCCAGCACCAGCAGGGTCACCAGCAGCGGGCCGGGCTGGCTGCGCAGCTGGTCGAAGTAGCCTGCCAGCTGGTTGCGGTTGGCCAGGCCCGTGAGCGGGTCATGCATCGACAGGTGCTGGATCTGCGCGTGGGCCGCTACCTCGTCGGTGATGTCGCTGGCGGTGCCGCGGTAGCCGACAACCTGGTGGTCGCTGATGATGGCGCGGGCGGCCAGCCGGCAATAGCGCAACTGGCCGCCGTGGTCGCGGTAGGCGCAGCGCAGGCTGGTGGCGGCGGGGGTGTCGTCGAGGCTGTGCAACCAGCCTTGCAGGGGCGTGGTCTCGCACTGCAGCAGCTGGTCGATGGCGCGATGCACCCAGTCCTGACTGGTGTAGCCGGTGACAGCGGCGAAGCGTGCGGACAGGTAGTTGATGTGGCAGTGCTGGTCGGTTTCCCAGATCCAGTCCGAGGCGGCTTCGGCCACGGCGCGGAAACGCTCTTCGCTGGCTTCCAGGGCGCGGTTGGTGCGGTGCAGCCGGGTGTAGCCGTCCTCGATCTGGCGGGCGGTGCGCAGGGCATAGCGGAAGAACCAGGCCATCAACAGGGCCAGCACCACGAAGGCGGCCACCAGGGTGGGGAGCACCTGCCACAGCAGCTGGTTGCCTGGCCGTGGCGCGGTCCAAGTCAGGTCGTAGCCGGTGTCGCCCAGGGCCAGCCGGGGCTGGTCGAGTGCACCGGTGGCGTGGCTCTGGATCGACAGGCCCTGCAGGCCATAGCTGTCACCCAGGGGACGCAGCTTGGCCGGGGTCAGCAGGTCGGCGAACAGCAGCACCGAGGTGTCGGCGGGGGCCGGCTGTGGGCTGTCGTCGTCGGGCAGGATGGGCGAGGCGCTGAGCAGGGCAGGCCAGCCGTTGAACATCACCACGGCGCTGACGGCCGGCGCACCGGGCACGGCGGCCTGGGCCTGTTGAATAAGGTCGTGCAGTGGCGTGGCGATGAAGTCCTTGATGGCCGCGTTGCTCAGCTGGCCCTGGTACAGGGCGTACTTGGTGCCGCGGCTGTCCACCACGAACACGCCGTCGTAGCCATGCTGGCCAAACAGCGCCGGGCCCAGATTGCGTTCGCCAAACGCCCATTGCCGGTCGACCGGGCCATTGAGGTGCTGGAAGGCGGTGTTCCACACGGCCAGGCTGCTGACCAGGTTGGCCGAGTTGGCCTGGCGGGTGTCCAGGGCCTTTTGTGCGTAGAAGGTCGACTTCTGCTGCTGGTCGGCATTCAAGCCGTTGGCGATTTCAATCAACATGCCCATGGCCGCCAGCAAGGTCAGCGCGAACAGGCACGCCACAATGGCCAGCAGCTTACGGGTAAACACCTGGTGTCGCGGCGCTGCGAGTGTGCTGTCCATGGATCAGGCGCATCCTTGTGGCACATGCCGGGGCGAGGGCGCACAGCATGAAGACGTCCTGATCTATAGAAGCAGCTGGATCCAGATTTGTTCCTGCCGATCGTCCGATTGTCGGGTCAGGTCAGCAATAACAGGTCGGCGGCGCAGATATTCACGCGGTTGCGACCGGTGTTCTTGGCCAGGTACAGGGCCTTGTCGGCCTCGTCCAGCCAGGCGGCGGCGTCGCCCAGGTCAAGGCGGCAGGCGGCCAGGCCGATGCTCAGGCTGACGCGCAGCGGCTCCAGCTGATGGTGGCGGTAGGCGTGGAACACCAGGCGCAGGCGCTCCATGACTTCGCAGGCCTGGGCAATGGTGACGCCGGGCAGAATCACGCAGAACTCATCGCCGCCGTAGCGGCCGGCCAGGTCGGTGTCGCGCAGGTTGCGTTGCAGTTGCAGGCTCAGGTGGCGCAACACCTCATCGCCGACGATATGACCGAAACTGTCGTTGATGTCCTTGAAGTGGTCGATGTCGATCAGCGCCAGCACCGCCGGGGTGTGGTCGCGCTGGCATTTGCGAAACTTGGTGCTGAGCGCATCTTTCCAGGCACCGTGGTTGAGCAGCCCGGTGAGGCTGTCGGTGCGGCTCAGGGCGCTGAGAGTGCGCTTGTGTTCCGACAGCTGGATGGCCAGGCGGTAGCACACCCAGCCCACGGCCAGGGGGTAGAGGGTCAGCATGGGCAGGCAGGCCAGCACCTGGGCGGGGGTGGATTGCGGCGCCCAGCCCAGGCCGAACAGCGTCACCGCGGCAAGCATCCCCAACAACTGCGCCCCCAGGCCATGCAGGAACAGGCGCAGGCCGCCGCCGGCGACGTTGTTCATGGTGACCATGGACAGCAGGGTAATCGACGGTAGCGGGTTGAAATGCAGCACGGCGACCCAAAATCCACAGAACAGGGCGTCGCACAGCAGGTTGCGCCGCTCGGCCTCGAACGGCGCCTGGGCGTTGCGCGCCAGCTGATAGGCAATGTGCGGCCACACCAGGCCGTTCACGGCCAGCAGGGCCAGTAGCCAGGTGGGTGGTGCCAGCGGGTACACGTCTGCCAGGACGCTGATCAGGCAGAGGGCGGTGCCCAGTACTCGCGGTGCATAAATGCGTTTGGCAAACGACAACCCCTTGCCCGTGCGGTTTTCCATAAGTCGAGTTACCGGGCTGATTGCAGCCGTATTCTTGTACAGGGTGTTGGATTTTGTAGAGTTTGTGCGGTTTATCGCATAAATAATGTGGACATTGGCAGTGGCCTTGCAAGCCATTTCAACGGTTATTCGTTCCGTAGTGGCACTGGGACACGCGTTGTAACACCTAGGGGCTTCCCCGGCCCGGGTGTAGGGGTATTCTCTACAGCCGTGGGGCGCCTGCAATGGACGGCCTGGTGGCCGCCCCGATCCTCGGAGTACTGGTTATCATGAGTCAATCGTCATTGAACGCCGCCGAAGTCGCTGCCACCGGGGAAGCTAACGCCTCCCGGCGAGTGGGCGGCCAGTTCCGCAACGCCACGGTGCTGCCCCGTGACGGTTTTCTCAAGAAGCTGCGCATCGGCTTCAAGTACCTGCTGCTGCGCAAGCCGCCGGGCACCCGGCCGCATCAGGAAATACCTGTACACAACTTGGACAAACAGCAGTTGCTTGCATCACCCGATGCCAGCCTGTGGCGTCTGGGCCATTCCACTTTGCTGATGAAGTTGCGCGGGCGCTTCTTCATCACCGACCCGGTCTTCGCCGAGCGCGCCTCGCCGGTGCAATGGGCTGGCCCCAAGCGCTTCCACCAGCCGCCGCTGGGTATCGAGCAGCTGCCGCCCATCACCGCGGTCATCCTCTCCCACGACCATTACGACCACCTGGACGAAAGCGCGATTCGCCAGCTGGCCGACAAGACCGAGTGCTTCCTGACCACCCTGGGCGTGGGCGACCGCCTGATCGAATGGGGCATCCCGGCCGCGAAGGTACGCCAGCTGGACTGGTGGCAGGAGACCGAGGTGGCCGGCACGCGCTTCGCCGCCACGCCCACCCAGCACTTCTCCGGGCGTAGCCTGTTCGACAGCAACAGCACCCTGTGGGCGTCGTGGGTGATCATGGAGCCTGACCTGCGGATCTTCTTCAGTGGCGACTCGGGCTATTTCGACGGCTTCAAGCAGATTGGCGAGCGGTACGGGCCGTTCGATCTGACGCTGATGGAAACCGGCGCCTACAACGTCAACTGGCCCAGCGTGCACATGCAACCCGAGGAAAGCCTGCAGGCGCACCTGGACGTGCGCGGGCGTTGCCTGTTGCCCATCCACAACGGCACCTTCGACCTGTCCTCGCACAACTGGGAAGAGCCGTTCCAGCGCATCGTGGCACTGGCCCGGGCACAAGGCGTGCCGGTGAGCACGCCGCAGATGGGTGAGCGGGTGAACCTGCTTGCGCCGCAGCAGGGCGCGGCGTGGTGGGAGGGGTTACCAACCGGTGCTGCCGATGTAGCTACCAGCGCTTGATAGTGCTTGTGGGAGCTGGCTTGCCAGCGAGTTTTTGAAAAGCTCGCTGGCAAGCCAGCTCCCACAGGTTACGTTTCTCCAGGTTTTGCATTCGGTTTGTCCGGCGGCGGCGTGCCGCTGTCGCTGCGGATCTGCGCGTGGCTGATCAGCGCGAAGATGAAGCTGCCGCCAATGATGTTGCCCGCCAGGGTAGGCCCGGCGAACGTCAGCCAGAACTCCTTCCAGCCCAGCTCGCCGGCCCACACCAGGTAGGACACCTCCGCCGAACCGACGACGATGTGGGTGAAGTCCCCCAGCGCCATCAGGTAGGTGATGAGGATGATGATCCACAGCTTCGCGCTTTCCTGGGACGGGATCATCCACACCATGGTGGCGATCATCCAGCCCGAGACGATGCCCTTGGCGAACATCTGCGACACGTCGTTCTCCATCACCTTGCGGCCGATCTCCAGGAAAGCCTTGTCGGTCTGGGTGTCGAAGATCGGCAGGTGCAGCATCACGTAGGACACCAACAGCACGCCCACCAGGTTGCCCACCAGCACCACTGCCCACAGCCGCAGCAGCTTGCCGGCGTTGGCCAGGGTAGGGTGGCTCATCAGTGGCAGCACTGCCGTCAGGGTGTTCTCGGTGAACAGCTGCTGGCGCGCCAGGATCACCGCCAGGAACCCGGCCGAATAGCCCAGGCTGGCGATCACCTTGCTGGCTTCCACGTCCGGCAGCCGCGAGTTGAACAGCCCCATGGCCATCAGCGACAGGCCCATGGTGAGCCCGGCGGCCAGCGCTGACCACCACAGCGCGGCGACGCTGCGCGACAGCTCGTGCTCGCCCTGAGTGCGGATGATTTCGTGCAGCACGGCCGCGCGCGGCGGCTGGTTTTCATGGACTTCCTGTTCCTCGTCGGGCGACAGGCCCGGGGTCTTGCCTTGTTGACTGTCCATGGGGCTCCTGACTGCGTTCACGGGACCGGCGGATGCCTATGAAGATGACCCCGCGCGGCCCCCGAAAGTTGCGTCAGCCAGCGCCCTGCGTGGCCTTCAGGCCGAATAGCTGGTGCAGCGCACGGGCGTAGTCGGCGCTGCCCAGGGTCATGCTGTTGAGGTGCGTGCCGCCGGGCACCAGCAGCAGCTGCTTGGGCCCGTGGGCGGCGTCGTACAGCGCCTGGCTGAAGCGCGGCGGCACGTAGCGGTCGTCGGTGCCGTGGACGATCAGCACCGGCAGGCCGACGCTGCCGATCTTGTCGATGGAGTCGTACTTCTCCGACATGATCCAGCGCACCGGCAACGAGGTGTGGATCACCGCCGCCGCGGCGTCACCGAGGTCGGTGAAGGTGGACTCGATGATCAGGCCGGCGGCCTGGGGTTCGGGTTGCCGGGTCAGGCGCTGGGCCAGGTCGATGGCAATGGCGCCGCCCAGCGAGTGGCCGTAGATGAAGCGCTTGTCGGCGTCGGGTTGCAGCTGGCTCATGCGCTGCCAGGCCACCTGGGCGTCCTCGTACACGCTGGCCTCCGACGGCAGGCCGCCGGGGCTGTCGCCGAAGCCGCGGTAGTCGATGGCCAGCACCGAGAAGCCCAGGTTGCGCAGCTCGGTGATGCGCCGCACCTGGGCGGTGAGGTTCCAGCGCGTGCCGTGCAGGTACAGCACCGTGGGCGCGTGCCGGCCCGGCGCCGGCCACCACCAGGCGTGCAGGTGCTGGGCGTTGTCCAGCGGGATGTTCATCTGCTGCACGCCCGCGGGCACGCCGTTGAACCAGCTGGCAGTGCCCGGTTCGATGCTGTACAGCAGCTCGCGCTCCTTGTAGGCCAGGCGCGAGCAGCCGTAGGGCAGGGCCAGCAGTATCAGCACCAGCAGGCTCAGGGCGCGCCAGCGGCGACGGATCAGCGAGGGCATGGCGCCGCTCCTGGGGTTGGAAGGCAAAGGCCACGAGTGTACTCAGCGGCAGCGATTCCCGGTAAGGTCGGTGTATTTCCAGTCATTGCGAGGCTGTCCCCATGTTGTATGACGCACGTGGCAATCGCTACGTAGTGAGCTCCCCCGAACACCTGCGCCGCCTGGGCGTCGACGTGCCGGCCAGCGCTGCCCAGGCCGCCGCCACGCGCGAGCAGTGGACCCAGGCCGCCGTCGCCGCCCTGTGCGACTGGCCCGAAGGCGCGCGCCCGGCTGGCGCCAAGGCCCATCGCAGCGATGGCCTGCTGGTGGGGCCCTTCCAGGCGCAGGCGCCGTTTGACCTGCTGATCGTCAACACCGACGGCAGCCTGGCCGAACGCAGCGGCAACGGCCTGACCATCTTTTCCCAGGCCTTGAGCGACCAGGGCCAGGTCAGCGGCGGGCAGGCCTGCACCCTCAACGTGCACCATGACAAAACCGACGCGCTGTCGCCAGTACCGGTCAGCGTCGAGCCGGCCAGCGTCGAGGGCGTGCCGGGCTTCTGGCTGGACCTGGGGGCGCCGGCGTTCGGGCCCCAGGCCGTGGGCGCCGAGCAGGTACAGGCGGCCACGTTCAACGGCCACGCGGTGGCTGCCGTGGCGAGCCTGGCGGCCATCGACGAGCACTGGCAGCGCAGCGTCTTCGTGCGCATCGGCAACCCCCACTGCGTGACATGGCTCGACAGCGCCGAGGCCCTGCCGAGCATGGCCCAGTTGCGCGCCCCGGCCCTGGACGCGGCGCTGACCGCCATTGCCTATTCGCGCAGCGGTGGCCAGGGCAAGGGCCTGCCGTGCCCGGCCGGCATCAACCTGCAATGGGCCGCCTGGCGTGGCCCGCAGCACCTGGAGGCACGGGTGTTCGAGCGCGGCGAGGGCGCCACCGAATCTTCCGGCACCAGCGCCACCGCCGTGGCCTGCGCGGCCTGGCGCGTGGGCCTGGTGCAGGCCGGGCAGGTGCGGGTGCAGATGCCCGGCGGCACCGCGCCCCTGCGGCTGCAGGAGCAGCAGGGCGAACTGGTGGCGGTGCAGCTGTTCGGTACCGCCAGCCTTCAGCCATAATCGGCGTATTGCCCTGTAAGGATTTTCTCCATGACCAATGGATGGCTGCGGCCTTGTGTGTTGTCGCTGAGCCTTGTGGCCGGCGCGGTTCAAGCCCAGGTGTACACCGGTACCCTGGGAGGCATGCCGGTGGTGGTTGACCTCGACATGACCAACCCCGAGCAGGTCAGCGGGCGCTATTTCTACGAGAAATACCACCGCGACCTGGCCCTGTCCGGCACCCTGGCCGACGACCAGCTGACCCTGGACGAAGGCCTCGACGACAACAGCGACACCCCGCGCCCGCGCCTGCAGCTGCAGCACGCCAGTGACGACGGCTGGGAGGGCCAGTGGCAGAAGAGCGGCGGCAAGGCGCTGAAGGTCCAGCTCAAGCCGGCGCAGGTACCCGACACCGCCGCCGGCGCCGACCCATTCTGGGTGCAGTTGCACGACAACGCCCCCTATGACTACCTGCGCCTGCTGCAACTGCCGCTGGTGAATGGCAAGCGCGACACCTTCATGGGCTACCCGCTGCAGTGGCGCGGCGAGCCCAACTCGAAGATCCAGCTGTTCGAAGTGGCGTCCGGCTACCCCGAGCCGCAACTGACCCGGGTCAACCAGGCGTTGCGGGCGCGGCTGTGGAGCGAGGTGGTCAGCTACCACGAGTGCATGCTGGGCAGCACCCGCTTCGGCGAAGGCGAGTACGACCAGACCGTGACGCCCACCTTCCTGTCGCCCGCGGTGGTCAGCGTCAGCGTCTACACCAGCTATTACTGCGGCGGCGCGCACCCGGACTTCGGCGATGCGCCGATCAACTTTGACGTCAATCACGGCAAGCCGCTGTCGCTGGAAGATGTGCTGTGGGTGGGCGAGGGCCCGGCGTTCCACTACGACGACCGCGAAGGCGCGCAGCAGTCGGAAGAGGCTGACGTGGACTTCGACAAATTCTCCAACTACCGGGAGAAATCCCTGGCGCCGTGGCTGGTGGCACAGTTCAAGCAGCTGTACCCCAACGAGATGAAAAAGCCGGCGGATGAAAACGACTGCGACTACAGCGACCCCCAGGTGTGGAACTTCCCCACCTGGCACTTCACTGACAAAGGCATCGCCTTCGGCCCAAGCTTTGCGCGGGTGGCGCGGATGTGCGAGGGCACGGAGTGGTCGGTGCTGCCTTATGGCGTGATCGCGCAGCACCCGGGTGGGGTGAAGCTGGCGCTGCCGGCGAACTGATCCCGGCGCTACCGCTACTGTGTAGCCGCTGCCGAAGGCTGCGCTGGCCCTGGCGTCCGCTGGATATCTCCCGCGAGGCATAGGGCCGGCGCAGCCTGGCGGCAGCGGCTACAAGGTTACAGCGAAAACCGCCCCAGCATCCCGTCCAGTTCCACCGCCAGGCGGCCCAGCTCCTGGCTGGCGGTGCTGGTCTGCGCCGCGCCGCTGGCGGTCTGCATCGACAGGTCGCGGATGCGCACCAGGTTGCGGTCGACTTCGCGCGCCACCTGCGCCTGCTGTTCGGCCGCAGTCGCAATCACTTGGTTGCGCTCGTCGATACCCGCCACCGACCTGGAAATACTGCCCAGCACGTCCTTGGCCACCTGCGCCCGCTCACGGGTGCGGCCGGCCTGGGCTGCGCTTTCTGCCAGGGCCTGCACCGTCTGGCCGGTGCCGGTGTGAATGCCTGCCATCATCTGCTCGATCTCCCGCGTCGAGGCGCCGGTGCGATGGGCCAGCCCGCGCACCTCATCCGCCACCACGGCAAAGCCACGGCCGGCTTCGCCCGCGCGCGCCGCCTCGATGGCGGCGTTCAGCGCCAGCAGGTTGGTCTGGTCGGCGACGTTGCGGATCACCTCCAGCACCTTGCTGATGCCCAGGGTTTCGGTGGCCAGGGCCTGGGCGCGCAGGCTGGCCTGCTCCACCTGGTCGGCCAGGGCGCCGATGTCGGCCATGGTTTCGTCCAGCTGCTGCTGGCCTTCGCGCACGGCGGTGCTGGAGCTGCGCGACTCGGTGGAGGTCTCCACGGCATTGCCGGCCACTTCCTCCACCGCCTGGCTCATCTGCGTCACGGCGGTGGCGGCCTGCTCGATCTCGCTGTATTGCTGCTGCAGGCCCTGGGCGCTGTCGTGCATGATCGCACCCATTTCCTGGGTGGCCGAGTTGAGCCGGCCCACGGCGCCGCCGATCTGCTGGATCACCCCGTGCAGCTGGTCACGCATGTGCCCCAATGCCTGCAGCAGTTGCGCCACCTCATCCTGGCCGTGGGCGACTACGGGCTGGCTGAGGTCGCCGTTGGCCACGGTGGTGGCCACCTGCAACGCCTGGCGCAGCGGCCGGGTGATGCTCACGCTCAGGCGCCAGGCCTGCAGCAGCATCAACGCCAGCGCCACGGCAATGGCGATGGGCAGCACCAGTTGCACCTTGCCGAAGGTGCTGGCGGTGTTTTCCAGGGCCTGGGCGCTGGTCTGCTTGTTCAGTTCGCGCAGCAACTGCACCTGCATGTCCATCAGCGCGCCCTGGTTGGCCAGGCCGTTGTTGGACAGGTTAGTGGCTTCGCTCAGTTGCTTCTGTTCCACCAGGTCGATGGCCTGCTTGAACAGGCTGACAAACTGCTGGGAAGCGTCCTGCAGCAATTTGATCGAGTCGTGCTCGGTGCCTTCCGGTACCTTGGCCAGGTATTGGGTGAAGCCCTGGTCCACCTCGGTGCTCAGCTGCTGCAGGTTGATCTTGCGGTTCACCAGCTCGGCCGGGTCATTGGCGTACACCAGCAGCAGCGCGGCCTCGGTGCGCATCTTGCCCAGGTCGATGGCGATGGCATCGGCCTGGGCGATGCTCGACAGTGGCCCCTGTTCAATCAGTTCGCCCTGGTGGCGAATGTGCTGCATCGCCGCCAGGCACAGGCCGCCCAGCCCAGCCAGCAGCAGGGCACACAGGCCGAAGCTGGCCAGCAGGCGCTTGCCGATGCTCATGCGGCGCAGCAGGGCAGGGCGGGAGGAAGGCGTGCGGCGCAGGGAAAAACGAAGGTTCACGGCGGTTGACTCATTTGAAAACGACGCCAGCGGTTGTAACAGTTGCGCATGATGGCTTTATGACACTCCATCACTTTTGCGAAATAAATTTGTCATCCAAGCCGTGCTTCCCACGGCAAGCCGTCATAATGCCGCCCAGCTATTGCCCAGCGGACTACGTTGCGCGGTAAATCGACTTACACTGTTATCTATCTCCCCACGGCCCAAACCCATGACCACTCCAAGCGCTGCACCCCTGACCGATGCCCAATGGGACTTCATCGAGTCGATGCTTGAGCAATACAAGAGCGAAACCTCCGTCTGGAACACCTCGGAGCTTGACGGCTACCTGACCGCGCTGGTGTCCGGCCCGGTGGTGATCCCGTTCGAAGAGTGGTTCGAGGCGCTGTGGGGCGGCGTCGAATTCCTGCCCAAGTGGGAAAGCGATCAGCAGTGCGAGCGCTTCATCAGCCTGGTCATCCAGCACATGAACGAAATCGCCGGCAAGCTGATCGAAAATGCCGAAGAGTTCTCACCCATCTTCATGGAAGACGAGCACGAAGACGGCCACTTCACCCTCAGCGTCGAAGACTGGTGCTTTGGCTACGAGCGCGGCGTGGTCATGGGCGACGGCTGGCCGGGCCTGCCTGAAGAGGAACAGGAGCTGCTGGCCGGCATCCTCATCCACACCTACGACGACGAAACCGAAGAGGAAGAAATCGACCCGGAAGAAGCGGCCGACATGGTCTGCATCGGCGCGCTGACCCTGCACGCCTACTGGCTGGCCCAGCGCAAGCCGAGCGAGCCGGTGCGGGCAGGGGAGAAGGTGGGGCGCAATGACCCTTGTCCTTGTGGGAGCGGGAAGAAGTTCAAGCAGTGCTGTTTGCATTGAGGCTAAGCGCAGGAAAATGCTCACACGGTTTTCGGAATTGGTGAAGTGTATTTAGTGGTTGAATGGTCGCCCTTAGACGACAGGACTACCCAGCATGCGCGACCCCACCGTCAATCATGATGCTGAAGACAGTGAGCGCCATCACCAGAGTGATAGCGTGTTACGTATACCGGGGCGCTTAAAGGGGCGCCTGGTGATATCCGATCAGTTCGAAGCCGCCTCTGAGGAAGTGGCTGAAGAACTCCTGAGCGGTGCGATCACCTCGGAATCCTGACGCTCCGTAGCGCTGCCGAAGGCTGCGGGGCCAGATTACTTTCCGGATGTAATCCTCTTCACCAACGCCTCATGCCCTCTCTGGTCATCCGCCCGCGAGATCACCTGCACGATCGACATGCTGGTGCCTGACCCGGCCAGGAAGGTGCTCGACAGCGTGCGGCCACCACCTTGGGTGGCGGTGCTGTCGATTTCCCGCACGCCCAGGCCCTTGATGGTGAATTCCTTCTCGCCGGTCTTCTTGAAGTCCGGCAGACCGGCGCTTTGCTGCTTGACGAAGTCCTGCACGGCGGCGTCGAGGAACGCGGGGTCGTAGTCGCTGACGCTGGCCTGCTGCGGCGTCGGGCCTTCGCTGGCCATCACCACGCGCTTTTCTTTCTCGCTCTGGTACAGGGTGCCGCTGGCGCCGGTGGTGCCGTCCTTTTCATCACCTGCATCCATGCTGCTGGCCACGTAGCCGGCCGGCAGGGTGAAGCTGAACTTGCCCTTGAGTGTCGCTACCTTCGGCCCGGTGGGCGCAGGCTTTTTCGCGGGTGCAGCGTGCTTGGCATGGGCGTGGGTCTGGGCCATGGCCGGTGCGGCCAGTGCCAGGGCCGCGGCGATCAGCGCGGCGTGGGAAAGGGTACGAAACATCGGTTGCTCCTGGACAGCCGCGCCACCGGGGGGTGGGGCACGGCGCGGGGAAGCAAGGGTGCTGCAAGCTCATCCTGCGCGCAAGTGCAGCACGTCAGGGGCAGAGCCTTTCCTTGGCGCAATCGGCCGCCTTGCGCACGGCGGCGCACCAGTCGTTGTCGTTCTGTTGGCTGGCGGGCATGGCGGCGCACTTGGCGCGGGCGTCCTGCACCTTGGCCGGGTCCAGTTGCTGGTCGGCGGTGAGCAGGCTGCGGTAGTCCACCTTGGGCGCGTTGGGGTCGGGCGAGCAGGCGCAAAGCGCGAGAAGGGCAGAGCAAAGGGCAAGTGACAGCGTTGTTCTTTTCACGAGACAGCCTCCCTGATTCAACATTCCAGGTAGTCAGTGTAGCCCCCAGCCTGGCGCAGTTGTCACAATTGCGCACGCCTGTGTTGACAGCCCGCGTTAAATCCGTAGAATGCCGCCCCACAGCAGGCACGTAGCTCAGTTGGTTAGAGCACCACCTTGACATGGTGGGGGTCGTTGGTTCGAGTCCAATCGCGCCTACCAAACAAAATCCGCTCTGCTGGGCGGTGAGAAAAGGGCGATCCGAAAGGGTCGCCCTTTTTTGTTGCCTGACGTTTCACCCTGATACCCTTGATTGTGCACCCTTTGCCCTACAGGACACCCGCCATGGCCTACACCATCAGCAACGACCCCCTGACCCCCGAGCAGTTCGACTTCATCCAGGCTCAGCTGGACGCGTTCGCGGTCGAGTCCGGCGTGCGCACGGTGTCGGAAATGGACGGCTACCTGACCGCCGTCATGTCCTACAAGAGCGACATCCCGTTCGACGCCTGGTACCTGTCGTTCTGGGGCGGCGGCGACCTGCCGAAATGGAAGAGCGAGGACACCTACCAGCGCTTCTTCGACGCGTTGATCCAGCACCTGAACCAGATCTCCATGCTGCTGGTCGAGCAGCCGGCCGACTACCACCCCATCTTCAACCAGGCCGAAGATGGCGAAGGCCTGGACGTGCTGGACTGGTGCGTGGGCTACCTGCGCGGCGCCACCACCCTGGTCAGTGGCTGGAGCCAGATGCCCGAGGCACCCACCGCCGCGCTGAACTTCATCTTCAGCCAGCTGGACGCCGACAAGCAGGCCGGCAAACCCGCCGCCGACCTGCCAGACGCCCTGGCCAACGCCGCCCGCGAGCTGCACGCCTACTGGGCCGAGCAGCGCACCGGCGACGAGCCGATCGACCTGCAGACCGTGCGCAACGAAGTGAAAGTGGGCCGCAACGATCCGTGCCCGTGCGGCAGCGGCAAGAAATACAAGCAGTGCTGCGGGCGCTGATCGCGGCGTTTACAGCCGCCATGGCGAAAGGCTTACACGCGCTGCCAGCGATGTCCTCTGTTGCGCCCCCGGTTGGCTGGGTAATCTAGCTACACAGGTGATGCGCAGGACGCGCTCAGTCACGGAAGACAGGCCAGCATGGATGCGCTCCGACAGGATGTTGGAAGGCCACAAAAGAACCCGCTTCGGCGGGTTTTTTATTGGCTTTGAAATGATGGTTGGCGGCTAGGACGCGGCCTTTGGCCGCTGCTACGGAGGCGTGTTTGGTGGTTTTATGGCGAAAGGCTTACACGTTGGCGCAGGGATCTCCTCTTTTGTCGGGGGCGGTGTATCGGTATTCTGGATCCAACAACTGAAGCCAAGGAAGCGCTTCAGCGCCAAGGATGGTTGGCCATTGAAAGGACGCAGCCCGACAGGGAGGTTGGAATGGCCAGGACACTAAACCCGCTTCGGCGGGTTTTTTGTTGCCTGGGGTTCGGCGCAGGGGGCATCCAGGTTAAAGAATTCCTGCAACTTGGCCTGCCACAGGCGCTTGTCTGGCAGCTGCGTCTGATACTCCGCGATCAAAGCCGGCGACAGTGATCGGTTCAAGGCGTACTCCACCACTTCATCATCACTGCTGGCGCACAGCAGCACGCCTATCGCCGGGTTCTCATGGGGCTTGCGCACGTCGCGGTCCAAGGCTTCCAGGTAGAACTCCAGCTTGCCCAGATATTCCGGTTCAAAGCGGCCGACCTTGAGCTCCAGCGCCACCAGGCAGTTGAGGCCGCGGTGGAAGAACAGCAGGTCCAGGGTGAAATCGCGGTGGCCTACCTGCAACGGGTAATGTGAGCCGACGAAGCAGAAGTCGCGGCCCAGTTCAGCCAGGAAGTCCTTGAGCCTCAGGAGGAGGCCAGCGTGCAGGTCGGCTTCGCCATGCTTGTTGGGCAGGCCGAGAAACTCCACTACATAAGCGTCACGAAACACGTCGAGAGCGGCGGGGTGGGTGGTGGCGATGGAGGGGGTGGATTTGGCGGGCTCCAGGACGGTGCGTTCGAAGAGAGCGGTTTTGAATTGGCGTTCAAGCTCGCGCTTGGACCACTGTTCCCTGATCGCCATCCGCAGGTAAAACTCACGTTCTTCAGGCCGCTTGCTTTGGCCGAGGATAATCAGGTTGTGGGTCCATGGCAGTTGTCGCACCAGTGGTGCGACTAATTCGTCCTGATGGTACGTTTTGTAAAACTGACGCATGCGGAACAAGCTTGCGCGGGTGAACCCGCGGAGGCCTGGCTGATGTTTCGCGAGGTAAGCCGCCAAGTCGGCTACTACACCTTCACCCCACTCGGCGCTTTCCAGCTTCTTGCAGATGTACTGCCCCACCTGCCAATACAGCTCAATCAACTGCGTATTCACCGCCTGTGCCGCCCGTTGCCGTGCCCCTGAAATCAGCAAGGCCACCTCGGTAAAGCTGGTCTGCAAGCCTGGGTCGTTTGAAGTCTTGGTCATGATCAGTCGCTGCTCGATGGTCAGAAAAGACCAACGACAATAGGGGTAGGTGGGCAGTGAGTCGACGCACCGGCCAGTGCCACCACCGCGCTTCGATAACTCAGGTTGGCCAACCATCGGATAAGACAAACCCTCTAGCCTGGGGCTATCGCCAAGCCATGCGAAAACTCATTCACATAGGTAGGAAGCGTCCTTCAGCAATACCGGAAATGGAAACCAGCCAACTCGGCCGCGCCCTTCACCAGGCTCAGCGTCGTGTTACACCGCCCATAGCCAAAGGCTTACACGCCGGCACAGCGATCTCCTCTATTGCCCACTCGGATCCAGGCTTAATCTAGCTACACAGGTGATGCGCAGGACGCGCTCAGTCACGGAAGACAGGCCAGCACGGATGCGCTCCGACAGGATGTTGGAAGGCCACGAAAGAACCCGCTTCGGCGGGTTTTTTATTGGCTTTGAAATGATGTTTGGCGGCTGGGACGCGGCCTGCGGCCGCTGCTACGGGGTGTGTTTGGTGAGGTTATGGCGAAAGGCTTACACGCGGGCGCAGGGATCTCCTCTTTCGTCGGGGGCGGTGTATCGATATTCTGGATCCAACAACTGAAGCCAAGGAAGTGCTTCAGCGCCAAGGATGGTTGGCCATTGAAAGGACGCAGCCCGACAGGGAGGTTGGAATGGCCAGGACACTAAACCCGCTTCGGCGGGTTTTTTGTTGCCGGTGATAAACGGAGGTTACATAGGGCATGGCGAAAGGCTTACACGCGGTGCCAGCGATCTCCTCTATTGCCGACTCGGATCCAGGCTTAATCTAGCTACACAGGTGATGCGCAGGACGCGCTCAGTCACGGAAGACAGGCCAGCACGGAACGCGCTCCGACAGGATGTTGGAAGGCCGCAAAAGAACCCGCTTCGGCGGGTTTTTTATTGCCTTTGAAATCATGTTTGGCGGCTGGGACGCGGCCTGCGGCCGCTGCTACGGGGGTGTGTTTGGTGAGCTTATGGCGAAAGGCTTACACGTGGGCGCAGGAATCTCCTCTTTCGTCGGGGGCGGTGTATCGATATTCTGGATCCAACAACTGAAGCCAAGGAAGTGCTTCAGCGCCAAGGATGGTTGGCCATTGAAAGGACGCAGCCCGACAGGGAGGTTGGAATGGCCAGGACACTAAACCCGCTTCGGCGGGTTTTTTGTTGCCGGTGATAAACGGAGGTTACATAGGGCATGGCGAAAGGCTTACACGCGGTGCCAGCGATCTCCTCTATTGCCGACTCGGATCCAGGCTTAATCTAGCTACACAGGTGATGCGCAGGACGCGCTCAGTCACGGAAGACAGGCCAGCACGGAACGCGCTCCGACAGGATGTTGGAAGGCCACAAAGAACCCGCTTCGGCGGGTTTTTTATTGCCCGAAAAACGACTCCCCGTAGCAGCTGCCGCCAGGCTGCGTCAGGCCGCACGCGTTGCATCCGATACTGCGCAGGGGCCCAGACGCGGCCTGGCGGCCGCTGCTACAGGGCTGTCAGCGGATGTTTCCCGGTGGGGTGGCCGGTACCTGCTGCCATGGCACGCTGCACGTGCGCACGTTGGGGTAGTACGCCTGGCTGGACCGGCAGTAATACCAGTCCGAATTCGCCTGGGCGGGTGGTGGCGGTACGGCCGAGGTCTGTACCGGCGCGGCCTGCTGGTAAACTGGCGCTGCCTGGTACACGGGGGCTGCCTGGTACACCGGCGCCGGCGCATAGTAGCCGTACGCTGGATAGTAATAGTTGGTGGCAGGGTAGTAATAGGTCGTGCGCGGGTAGTAGTAGGAATCCGCTACCACCGCTGCGGTATACCCCAGGCCCAAGCCGATACCCAACCCCCACCAGCCGCCACCGCCCCAGCCCCCACCGCGATGCCAGCCTCCACCACCATGCCATCCGCCGCCATGAGGGCCGGCGAACGCCGGGGCCGACAGCCCGGTTGCAGCAGCGAGTACGCCAATAAGCACACTGCGTTTGATCCGATTGATGTTCATGATGCCTGCCAGATGAAAAGTCCTACGGCGGTTTTCGCGTGGGCGGTTGAGCTTCGCTCCCGTGGGGAGTGGACAATCGCGTCCAGGTCATCCGGCCGCCGCGGTGGCCGGAAAACACCCGTGCATCCCACTTGATAATAGCCCAAGTCCGATGCCCAAGCCGGTCAGGCGCCCGGTGGCACACCCGCCCCAGGCACCGCAGCCCTGCCACGCCAGCCAGGGCCTACCTAAACAGTAATCCTTTTCACCTGTCCCGAACATGAATGCGTGTACCGCCCGGCATACGCGCATCGGCGCGGTTTATGCAGCAAAAGCCGCTATTGGGAAAGGTCCTACGCACTAACCGGAAACGGCTGATTTTTTACACCTGAACGATTGGTTTCTGATTGGGAAACCATCCAGGTGAATGAACAGGACCTCCCATGCCCCGCGACACCATCAGCCCCACATTGCCCATCCAGGCCCGTCCGGTGCTCTGCCTGCTGCTGGCCGTGGCCGCGCTCAGCTTCATTGCCGGGCTGCTGCTGTCCCATGGCCTGGTGCTGGAGGCCAACTGGCCCACCTACAACGACATCGTCAACAACCTCGACCAGCCCGGCGCCTGGCTGCGCTGGGGGATCGGCGACATCAGCGAGTTCGCCTTCTACAAACACGAGTTCGCCGCCATCGGCCTGCTGGCCGGCGCCGGCCTGGCCTGGTGGGCCAACAGCACCGGCAAGCGCTGGCAGGGCTTCGCCATCGCCTACGGCAGCGGCCTGTGGCCCTGGCTGGTGACCAGTTCGCTGCTGAACCTGGTGCTGAGCAACCTCTTGTGGGGCTGGACCCTGGACGCCGACACCTGGCAGCCCACTTTCGTCGCCTTCGTCTCCGTACCCGCCGCCCTGGTGCTGATGCATGGCCCCGGCTGGCGCATCACCGTCACCGGTGCAGTGTTCGGCGCGTTGCTGGTCACCCCGGCCAGTCTGGCGCTGGTCAACTACGTCTGCGTGCCGTGGAAAATTCCGGCAGTGGTGGGAGCAGTGTCCGGCATGGCGCTGGCCAGTATCGTCGCGTTCCTGCTGTGCAAATGGTTCCCGGCCCTGGTCAAGCCCGGCAGCGTGGCAGCCGTCACTGTGCCCTCCGCGCCTGCGCAAAAACACGGCCTGGTCTGGGGGCTGCGCCGCGTGCTCGCCGACTTCTCCGAAGCGCCGTTCTTTGGCAACGAACTGGCCAGCCTCGGCCTGCTCGGCGGCGTGCTGCTGGCCTGGTGGCTCAACCCCGCCAGCCCGGTCTACGGCACAGGCCTGCTGCTGCCGATTCTCATCGGCCAGGCGCTGAGCTCGGCCATCGGCATCTACCTGTGGCGCGGGCATTGGATGGCCAAGGGCTGGTACCCCACCTACATCCCCATCGTCTCCGTGGTGCCTGCCGCGGTGCTTACCCACGGCGGCAGCGCGCTGGTGGTGGCGCTGAGCGCCGTGCTCGGTGCCCTGGTGGCGGCGCCGTTGGCGGACGGGCTGGCGCAGAAGCTGCCTCGGTGGGTACATCCCTATGTGGCGAATGTCGTGTCCATGGCCATTAGCACGCTGCTGATCGTGCCGTTTATTGGGTTGCTGATTGTGGCGAGTGCTTGTACGCAGGGGTACCTATAACGGAGCTCGAGGCTCAGGGCTGGCTGCTGCCGTATCATCTTTCTGGCCAGGGAAACGCCGCCCGAATAGCGCGGTGGTCGTCGCGCCCTTATTATGGTTGGTTCACACGGATGTTCAGGAGGGTAAATGCCTCGACGTTATTGTTACGACGGCGACTGTGGTCTGGATAAAGACCATTTGATCATACTGATCGCGGTTGAAACGGCCATGGACGAGTTTGGCATCACTGATATTGCTGCGGCACTGGCGATCGTCTCCGGTGCGAATATCATCCCCACTCGCGCAAAGTTTCGCGGCGCACGCCCCAACACTTCAATCGCATCATTGCTGTCCCGAAGGGCCTTGCGCAAGATCAAGCTTCCGCCTGGCGTCCGCTTACCGACGCTAACCGGCATCGTGCCACCAAAAATTCGTTGGACCCATAGCATCGGCGGGTTCATGGGGCGCGCCATTCCGGTGGTGGGATGGGCTTACACCGCAGGGGAGTTGGCTGTTGTAGGGTACAAAACCTTGAAAGCCTATAACGCCATCGTCGATGACGAGGACAGGATTCTCCAATGAAGGAACCGCACACAACCGATCGAGACGTGCTTGATGACATCCTTCGCCGAGTACATGCGCAAACGGGCCTGGCCAAGCGGGCATTCGAAATGCTGAGCCTTGCGACCTCTTTTGCGGCCGACCTTGGCATCGACGGCGACGACGCCAATGAACTGTTGCCGATGTTGTTTCATGACTACGGCGTGAACGTGGATGACTACGACCCTTACCGATATTTTGCGGGTGAAGGGTTCGATTTGTTTTGGTTCAGCAAGAATAAAAATCGCCGCGGCAACCAGCCGCTGACGATCGGCATGGTGCTGTCCGCGATCGAAAACGGAAAGTGGGATACGGAGTTGCTGGAAGGCCGAGTCTGGAGCGCCGAGCCGCTGTACAGGCTGGGGGACGTGTTACCCGTGGCGGGTTATGCAATTCGTCCGTAGCCGCTGCCGAAGGCTGCGCGGGCCCTTCACTGCGTAGCTTTTTCAAATGGAAAAGACTGCAGAGTGTGTGCAGATATGGAGCTGCGATCCGAGCGGGTAATCGGAGGGCATATAAGTGCCTGCACCCAAGGCTACCTGTAAGCGGCTTTCCCTCTGCCGTGGTGCGGTACCGGCCGCCTAAGGTCCCGATGGCATCGCCATCCCGACCACAAGGACCGTCACCATGAGAGAGTACATCGTGCTACGCCGCGAAGCCCCCCAAGGCAGCACCGGCTTCGCCAGCCTGGCCAGCAAGGACGCCGAGCCCAGCCTATCCCTTGAACGTATACCCGCCCACGCCCTGGCCGAGCTCAACGCCGAGCCCGACGTGGCCCTGGTCGCGCCGAAAATGCCGACCCGGCTGATCGCCCCCCAAAACTCCCGGGCCACCCGCCACAAGCCCTGCTGGGGCGCCGAAGCAGTAGGGGCCACCGCCAGCCAGTACACCGGTGCTGGCGTCAGCGTGGCCGTGCTGGACACCGGCATCGACGCCACGCATCCAGCCTTCGCCGGCCTGGAGTTGCTGGAAAAGGACTTCAGCGGCGACGGCAACGGGGACGTCCAAGGGCATGGCACCCATTGCGCCGGCACGATTTTTGGCAGCGGCCTGGGCGAACGCATCGGCGTCGCCCCAGGCGTCAGCCGTGCCTTGATCGGCAAAGTGCTCGCCAACGACGGCAGCGGCAGCTCGGAAATGGTCTTCGACGGCTTGCTGTGGGCGCTGGACCAACGCGCCGACATCGTCTCCCTGTCCCTGGGGTTCGACTTCACCGGCATGGTCAAGACCCTGGCGGGCAACGGCTGGCCGGTGCAACTAGCGACCTCCAACGCGCTGGAAACCTACCGCGCCAACCTGCGCATGTTCGACGCCCTCATGGCCATGACCAAGGCCCGCGCCGCCTTCGGCAGCAGCACCCTGGTCATCGCCGCCGCCGGCAATGAAAGCCGCCGCCAAACCGACCCGGAATACCGCATCGCCGCCTCCCTGCCGGCCGCCGCCGACGACGTGCTGTCCGTCGCCGCCATCGGCCGTGACGGCGCGTACTACAGCGTCGCCGACTTCTCCAATTGCTTCGCCACCCTCTGCGCGCCAGGCGTCGACATCACCTCCGCCTGGCCCGGCGGCGGTCTCAAGACCCTGAGCGGCACCAGCATGGCCTGCCCACACGTGGCAGGCGTGGCAGCGCTGTGGTGGGAGGCGATCGCGGCCACGGGGAAGAAGGCCAATGCGCGCAACGTGCGGGCCAAGCTGGTGGGGACTGCGCAGGTAAGCCGGTTCGAGAAGCTGGATGAGGTGGATGTGGGGCAGGGGGTAGTGGTGGCGCCTTAAAACGGGCCCGTAGCCGCTGCCGAACTGGCTTTTCGTGTAGAGGCAGAATGTCGGTTTAACTGACCGCAACTTGCGTCGCGACGGGCACAGGAAAAGGTGAATGACTTCGCCTTTAACCATCGCCCGTCTCGAACTTGCTTCGGCTGTGGAATACACAATATCCAAAGATGGCGCTGTAGAACGCAACCGCCTGCACGCTCTCATTCAACCGGTAGGGGTGAGGGATAAGCATCAGTCCACACCCTCCCATGCAAGCCAGCAATCCAGTCCACTTCCTGAAGTTGCGACGCCGAACACACTGGTTGACGATGAGGAACGTGCCCAGCGCGATGGTCATCTCCAGCAGAAAACTCACCCGCTTTTTCCTGATGGGATGATGATTGAGCGTTGGCTACGCTGTGGGCCGATTCCACCGCTAACCTCGAGGCTCACAGCCACGATGATATCCCCGGCGTGGTAGGTGGGCAGCTTCGAAAACACGCCATTTCGCGTTGCGGTTCCAGTCATGGCCCCTATAAAAGCGCTCGCAGTGAGCGCGCTCGATAACGCGCCCAACGCTGTGTCGATGCTCAGGGCAACACTGGCACGCTGGCCGTTCAAACGATCACCTTGCTCGCGGGTCAATGGCCGAGAGATGGCGAGCACGATTGTGCAACTGCGCTGCTTTGCCTGCATGTGGTAGTAGCTGTCAGTAACGAAGCGCACGACCTCCTGGCGCGCGGCTGGCGCCCAGGGTAACCGGATGACGTGCAACTGGCCGCGATTATGCTCAGTCACTACGTAGCGATTCACATCAAACACCATCCCGTGATGGCCCATATGTTGAAAGCTGGCTTGGGATCGCATGGCTCGTTTCCCGTTGAGGTCGGGCGAGTTTGCGCATCAGGGGGAGGCGCGGCAACTGATGAAGTGTGACTGTGGGTGTCCGGGCGAGGGCAGCTACGCCGAACTCTCGCAAAGTCTGGGAGTGTTTTGTAGAGCGACCACCACCCCATCTGTAGCAGCGGCCGCAAGGCCGCGTCAGGGAGCTCCCCACCTTACTGCCTAACCCCACAAACGATTCCACACAAAGCTGAATCCCATGGGGGCGGGGTTAGTTTGGTCGGGGTCTAGCTTGCGAAGGGCGTGGGATTCCAGGTGCCGGCCGATGAGTCGGCCTAGGTCTTGGGCCGAGAACCAGATTTGCGATTCTAGCCAGAGGACGTGGAGCGGGCGGTTGTGGCGGGTGAAGACGATTGGTGTGTGAGGAGTGTCGCTGGATTGGTGCACTCGTTCGCTGCTGGGCCTTCGATGGCCTCCGGTTTCGTGGGTTGGCATGTCCATTTACCTCTACTTGATAGCTTTCTTAGGGCTAGGTGTCGGGGGTTAAGAAACCTCAAGTAGAAGGCCGGACGTATTCCCCTTGCGGGTCTTGTATTAGTCCACCCCCGACATAGCAGAGCTTTTGAGACGTGCAGCCGGGGGCCGCAGGCACAAAATGCCGCATTTTCGGGAGCGGGTTGGCCGCTACTTGAGGCGTTTCTTAGGCGCGAAACCAGGGTAAATGTTGTATCTGTCGGGCACAATCATACCGGTGTACGAGCTTTCCGAAAGTTGTTGCGGGACGTAACAGTCAGCTGTATTCAGTAGATATCAAGGTTGTCTATTGTCTTGACTGAATTTGAGCTGTGGAAGGGTAATGGTTGTCCGGAGACGCCCACGTTTGACTATATATCACCATGCGAGATTAGAGGGGTGATCGTTTCGAGGCTTCATTCTAGTCACTTGGTTAAAGCTCAAGAGGCCCGTGCGCTCGTAATGCTGCGTATCAAAAAGTGTTTGAGATGAGTGCTGTCGTACATGCTGGAAATTAAAAAAGCCCCTTGCTGGGGGCTTTTTTAAGTTGGATTGGGTTGTAAGGTGGAAATCAATCCCAGCTCAACGCCCCACCAGTCTGATACTCAATAACCCGAGTCTCAAAGAAGTTCTTCTCCTTCTTCAAGTCCATGATCTCGCTCATCCAAGGGAACGGGTTAGTAGTGCCTGGGTACTCTTCCTTCAAGCCAATCTGCGACAGGCGACGGTTGGCGATGAACTTCAGGTAGTCTTCCATCATCGCCGCGTTCATGCCCAGCACGCCGCGAGGCATGGTGTCACGCGCGTATTCGATTTCCAGCTGGGTGCCCTGCAGAATCATCTGCGAAGCTTCTTCCTTCAGCTCGGCGTCCCACAGGTGCGGGTTTTCGATCTTGATCTGGTTGATCACGTCGATACCGAAGTTCAGGTGCATCGACTCGTCGCGCAGGATGTACTGGAACTGTTCGGCGACGCCGGTCATCTTGTTGCGGCGGCCCATGGACAGGATCTGGGTGAAGCCGCAGTAGAAGAAGATGCCTTCCAGTACGCAGTAGTAGGCGATCAGGTTGCGCAGCAGTTCCTTGTCGGTCTCTGGGGTGCCGGTGTTGAATTCCGGGTCAGAGATGGCGCGGGTGTACTTCAGGCCCCAGGCTGCCTTTTTGGCGACCGATGGGATCTCGTGGTACATGTTGAAGATTTCGCCTTCGTCCATGCCCAGCGATTCGATGCAGTACTGGTAGGCGTGGGTGTGGATCGCCTCTTCGAAGGCCTGGCGCAGGATGTACTGGCGGCACTCCGGGTTGGTGATCAGGCGGTACACGGCCAGGGCCAGGTTGTTGGCAACCAGGGAGTCGGCGGTGCTGAAGAAGCCCAGGTTGCGCATGACGATGCGGCGCTCGTCGTCGGTCAGGCCTTCCGGGTTACGCCAGGTGGCGATGTCGGCGGTCATGTTGACTTCTTGCGGCATCCAGTGGTTTGCGCAGCCGTCCAGGTACTTCTGCCAGGCCCAGTCGTACTTGAACGGTACGAGTTGGTTGAGGTCGGCGCGGCAGTTGATCATGCGTTTTTCGTCAACGGCGACGCGGGCGGCCGAGCCTTCCAGCTCGGCCAGGCCTTCGGCGACGTCGAGCTTGTCGAGGGCGGCCTTGGCGCGGGCTACGGCGGCGGAGTCGTTGGCGGTGACGGCGCGGGCTTCCTGGGCAGCACCGGCACCGGCGCTGTCGAGTTTGTCCATGGCTGCTTCAGCGGCGTGGCCGGCGTTGGCGCCTTTGGCGGGTTGTTCGCCGTCTTCTTTGTCGAATTCGTCCCAGCTCAGCATGGTGATGAAGGCTCCTGCTTGGGTCTGCCCGCGGGCGACCGGATGGATTTTAAGATGAGGTTGCCATTGGCCGTTTAGCGCACGAAGGCTGGACGGCTGGCATTGCTAAATTGTTCGGATTGCCCGGCCGCTACGTTTCGTGGCGACCGCTGCGCATGATCGGAATCAGCAGTGACGCTTGCGGTGAACGGCGGGGTTGAGGCCGAAGTCAGGTATGCAAGTCGTCATGGTTTTTGCCCTGTGTTGGGGGACGCGATTATACGGAATATTGCAGCGTCCGTGTTCATCGTGGCGCAATCAATTCGCTATTTTGGATAGGGCGTCATGGAGCCCTTTGTTTGCAAACGGGTTTTGCCTGAATAGGCGGGCTAATCGCGTATGTGGTGTTTCTTTGCGTTTGCAGGCACTAAATATAGTGTTTTGGTGGCGGAATCGCAAGGCGGATTTCGGGGTGTTTCCGGGGTGTGTGGCTGTGTGTCGCGGTTGGGTTTTACGTGGGGATGGGTGGCTTCTTCCCGGGCAGGGCCTGGTCCCACGGGGTTGTTTTTCGTCTGTAGGGGAGATGCGCGTCTGAATGGGCCAGCGCAGCCTGGCGGCAGCGGCTACCGAGCGATCGGTAAACCGATGCATCGAGCAAGGATTTCCCTGAGCAGGGAGTAATCACAGTGGACTGCGGCAATGTTTGCCTGCACCCACTCAGCAGCGTCGACCTCCCACCAGGTGATTTCGTAGCCGGCATTCACGATGATGTGTTCGAAGAGAATTCGCTGCGTTCTTCCGTTGCCTTCACGGAAAGGATGAACCATGTTCAGGTCTCCGAATATCTCGGCGCATGCGCTAATGAATTCGGGCAATGGAAGGCCTTCGTACCACCGGGCTTTGGCAGATTGGGCGAGCAGTTTTTCGCCTTCTGGGACCACTCTGTCGGCTCTGCAAAATCGAGTAGTGTCCTTTGATATGTCTACATTCCGAATTTCACCTGCCCAATCGTAAAGGTCGCAGAAAAGCCGACGATGGATTTGTCTTAGGTAGGTGAGGTCGTAAGGAGGGAGGCAGAATTCGATTTGGCTGGCCGCGATATCGGAAAGCTCGCGCTCCGCCTGGTCCAGTTCAGCCTCGCATCGAATATTCAGCTTGTTGCGCAGGATGTGAGTGCCTGGGTAGCAGTACGGGTCTTGCCCTACACCGTACTTGTCGACCATCAGTCAGCTTTCTTGCGATAGCGGTTGATGACGGATTCGCGGGTGGGAAGGGGGCGCTCGGCATCCTCCCGCGTAACGTCAAAACCTTCCAGGCGAAGGCTAGCCGTGTAGTTGGAGCGACGAACTTTGGCGTAATAGGCTTTCTTGGCTTGAAAAGACAGGGTTTCCATAACGCCTCCTGGAACTGTAGATGTGGGTATTGTAGCGGAAACGGCCGTACGAGGTGTTACGCAGGGCGCGATGGTGGTTGCAGGCAGGCACAAAAAAGCCAACCCGAAGGTTGGCCTTTTCGTGCTGCTAGCTAAGCCTTATTGGCAAGCTTCGCAATCCGGCTCGTCAATCGCGCAAGCCTTAGGCACTGGCGCTGGACCCGCTGCCTGTACAGGCGCGCTGTCACCACCGCTCGACACGGCGTTCAGCTTGCCGGTGTTGATGGTCGACTTCTCGGTGCTGGTCGCGGCCAGGGCACGGAGGTAGTAGGTGGTTTTCAGGCCACGGTACCAGGCCATGCGGTAGGTCACGTCCAGTTTCTTGCCCGAGGCGCCGGCGATGTACAGGTTCAGCGACTGAGCCTGGTCGATCCACTTCTGGCGACGGCTGGCGGCGTCGACGATCCACTTGGTTTCCACTTCGAAGGCGGTCGCGTAGAGGTCTTTGAGCTCTTGCGGGATGCGCTCGATCTGCTGCACGGAACCGTCGTAGTACTTCAGGTCGTTGATCATGACCGCGTCCCACAGGCCGCGGGCCTTCAGGTCGCGTACCAGGTACGGGTTGATCACGGTGAATTCGCCCGACAGGTTCGATTTCACGTACAGGTTCTGGTAGGTCGGTTCGATCGACTGCGACACGCCAGTGATGTTGGCGATGGTGGCGGTCGGTGCGATGGCCATGATGTTCGAGTTACGAATGCCTTTCTGCACGCGGGCACGGACCGGGGCCCAGTCCAGCGATTCGTTCAGGTCGACGTCGATGTACTTCTGGCCACGCGCTTCGATCAGGATCTGTTGCGAGTCCAGTGGCAGGATGCCTTTGGACCACAGCGAACCCTGGAAGGTCTCGTAGGCGCCGCGCTCGTCGGCCAGGTCGCAGGAAGCCTGGATGGCGAAGTAGCTCACCGCTTCCATGGACTTGTCGGCGAACTCGACGGCAGCGTCGGAACCGTACGGGATGTGCTGCAGGTACAGCGCGTCCTGGAAGCCCATGATGCCCAGGCCGACTGGACGGTGCTTGAAGTTCGAGTTCTTGGCCTGTGGCACCGAGTAGTAGTTGATGTCGATAACGTTATCGAGCATGCGGACTGCGGTGTTCACGGTGCGCTGCAGCTTGGCGGTGTCCAGCTTGCCGTCGACGATGTGGTTCGGCAGGTTGATGGAGCCCAGGTTGCAGACGGCGATCTCGTCCTTGTTGGTGTTCAGGGTGATCTCGGTGCACAGGTTCGAGCTGTGGACCACGCCCACGTGCTGCTGCGGCGAACGCAGGTTGCATGGGTCCTTGAAGGTCAACCATGGGTGGCCGGTCTCGAACAGCATCGACAGCATCTTGCGCCACAGGTCTTTGGCCTGGATGGTCTTGAACACCTTGATCTTGTTGTACTCGGTCAGGGCTTCGTAGTACTCGTAGCGCTCTTCGAAGGCCTTGCCGGTCAGGTCGTGCAGGTCTGGCACTTCGTTCGGCGAGAACAGGGTCCACTTGCCGTCATCGAAGACGCGCTTCATGAACAGGTCAGGGATCCAGTTGGCGGTGTTCATGTCGTGGGTACGACGACGGTCATCACCGGTGTTCTTACGCAGTTCGATGAACTCTTCGATGTCCAGGTGCCAGGTTTCCAGGTAGGCACAGACAGCGCCCTTGCGCTTGCCACCCTGGTTCACGGCCACGGCGGTGTCGTTCACCACTTTCAGGAACGGCACCACGCCCTGGGACTTGCCGTTGGTGCCCTTGATGTACGAACCCAGCGCACGGACCGGAGTCCAGTCGTTGCCCAGGCCGCCCGCGAATTTGGACAGCATGGCGTTGTCGTGGATGGCGTGGTAGATGCCCGACAGGTCATCCGGCACGGTGGTCAGGTAGCAGCTGGACAGCTGTGGACGCAGGGTACCGGCGTTGAACAGGGTCGGGGTCGAGGCCATGTAGTCGAAGGACGACAGCAGGTTGTAGAACTCGATCGCGCGGTCTTCGCGTTGCTTCTCTTCGATCGCCAGGCCCATGGCCACGCGCATGAAGAAGATCTGCGGCAGTTCGAAACGCACGCCATCCTTGTGGATGAAGTAGCGGTCGTACAGGGTTTGCAGGCCCAGGTAGGTGAACTGCTGGTCGCGCTCGTGGTTGATGGCGTTGCCCAGTTTCACCAGGTCGAACTCGGCCAGTACCGGGTTCAGCAGTTCGAACTCGATGCCTTTTGCCACGTAGGCAGGCAGCGCCTTGGCGTACAGGTCGGCCATCTCGTGGTGGGTGGCGCTGTCGGCCACTTCCAGGAAGCCCAGGCCTTCGGCGCGCAGGGTGTCCATCAGCAGGCGGGCGGTCACGAACGAATAGTTCGGCTCGCGCTCTACCAGGGTACGGGCGGTCATCACCAGGGCGGTGTTGACGTCCTTAAGGGCCACGCCGTCGTACAGGTTCTTCAGGGTTTCGCGCTGGATCAGGTCGCCGTCGACTTCGGCCAGGCCTTCGCACGCTTCGGTGATGATGGTGTTCAGGCGGCCCATGTCCAGCGGCGCCAGGGAGCCGTCGGCCAGGGTGATGCGGATGCTTGGGTGGGCATCGACCGGGGCTTCGGCGGTGGTGCGCACGGCGCGTTCTTTCGAGCGGGCGTCACGGTAGATCACGTAGTCGCGGGCCACTTTCTGCTCGCCGGCACGCATCAGGGCCAGTTCGACCTGGTCCTGGATTTCCTCGATGTGGATGGTGCCGCCCGAAGGCATGCGACGCTTGAAGGTAGCGGTGACTTGTTCGGTCAGGCGCGCCACGGTGTCGTGGATGCGCGACGAGGCAGCAGCGGTGCCGCCTTCAACTGCGAGGAATGCCTTGGTGATGGCGACGGTGATCTTGTCGTCGGTGTAGGCGACGACGGTGCCGTTGCGCTTGATCACGCGCAGTTGGCCCGGCGCGGTGGCGTTCAGGTCCAGGTTGGACTCTGTAGCCTGGGGCGCCTTGCCCGCTGGGTTCTCGCGAGTTGTGTCGGTCTGCATCGGTTTCTCCATGAGGAAAAGTCTTGACTCGCAAACGGAAAAATCCAGCAATCGACCCTGGGTCGTGCTGGATCCGTTCGGGAGTGTTAAAGAGCAAAAATGTACGGTTTCAAGAAAAAAAAATTGGTAGAACGGGCTTGAGATTAGCGTAAAAAATGTGGTTGGCAATGCGCCAAAAACCCAACATGTAGTGGTTCGGCGAGCAATCGATACAAGATAAGGCCCCTCCGGCAACTTTGCAACACGCTAGGGTTGTGGATAACTTGTGAGTAATTTGTGGGAGAACCTGCGTAGCCCATGTAGGCCGCGTCCCACACCCTTGGGACCATTTGTCCGGCTTTTTTTAGCCCCGAAAATGGCGCCCGGTTTTTTGCGGGCGCGCACCCTAACACAAAAAAACACAGCCACCGACACGTTTTTGGCATGCTGTTGTTTCAAGCGCTCGACGGCTCCCCGCAGCGCCCTTTGGAGTCCCGATGAACCACGACTGGACCACTGGTCCCTACGCCGCTTTCCTACAGGGCCTGTTGCCCATGGACGACCCACGGCCGGCGCAGCCCCTGCACCAGGCCCTGCAGGCGGCCGAGCTGGATGCGGCACTTTTACGCATCTATGGGCAGCCGCTGTTCGATGAGCAGAAGCCGGTGTTGGTTTCCCAATGGTCGAAGTATTTTTTCATGCATTGGTGGCCGGCCATCCTGGTGACGCAGCTGGTGCGTGGCTGGTACCTGCCGCTGCAGTTGGACCAGCTGGGGCTGGTGCTCAACGAGCGTGGCTTGCCGCTGGGCGTGAAGCTGCTGGAGGAGGGCGAGCCGGGCGAGGCCGATGAGTCGCTGGAGCCGGTGGTGCAGGCCAGCCTGCGGCCGTTCATCGAGCGCCTGAGTGCCTATGGCGAGGTGCCGACGGCGGTGCTGTGGGGCAACGCCGGCGATTACCTGGAGCAGGCCACGGTGCGCCTGCAGGCGCTGGGCGTGGCGGTGGGGCCGGCGCTGGCGCTGCTGCATTCGCGCAAGGCGGCGGATGGCCGTGGCAACCCTTTATATGAGCCGGTGCGCTACCTGCCCGATGGCAAGCGCCAGCGGCGCAGTTGCTGCCTGGCGTACAAGGTTGGTTGGGTGGGGCATTGCGAGCATTGCCCGTTGGTTGGCCCGTAGCCGCTGCCGAAGGCTGCGCTGGCCCTGCGCCTCGCTGAAGATATCCAGGGTTCACACGGCCCAGCGCAGCCTGGCGGCAGCGGCTACGGGATCGGTGTCAGGCTTGTATCGCCACCAGGCTCAGCAGGTGATCGTTCTCCAGCCCGAACTGCCCTTCGATCTCGCGTCCATGGCACCACAGCGTTGACAGGTCCGTCAGCAGGCGCATGCGCACCCTGCCGGCGGCGTCCCACCCCAGCACCTCGGCATGCTCGAAATAGAAGCGCTGGCCGACGATCGGGTAGAGCGCCTTGAACAAGCTTTCCTTGATGGAGAAGGTCAGGGTCACGGTCAGTGACAGCTGGGCCGGGTCCATGCGCGCCAGCTCGCCTGGGGTGAGGATTTCCCCCGCCAGGCGCGCGGCGCGGTCGTCGCCCAGCAGGGTTTCCATGTCCAGGCCCAAGCCTTGCCAAACGCCGCTGCGGGCGACGACGGCGCCGGCCCAGCCGGTGCCGTGGGTGATGGAGCCGCTGATGCCGGCTGGCCAGATGGGCGCGCGGTCCTCGCCGATGGCGGGCACGTGATCGATGTCGGCCAACTGCTGCAGGGCGCTGCGGGCGCACAGGCGGCCGGCGAGGAATTCGGCCTGGCGCTTGGCGACCGAGCGCTGGATGTTGGCGGGCGGCTGGATGCCGGCGCGGACGAAATCGTCGGCGGCCAGGGCCTTGGGGTCGAAGCGGTTGCTGACCAACACCACGCCGGGGAGGGCGAAGGGCAGGGGCCAGTGGGCGTGGGGGGCGGTGCAGCAGGCGATGGGCGCGTTCATGGCGGTAGTTTGCCATAAATGTTTACCGCGCAGGTTTGGCGGGACGCGGCCTGCGGCCGCTGCTACAGGCCGCGTCCGGGTCAGCCGAATACCTTCTTCAGGAACGCCTGCATGTCCGCCCAGGATTTCTCGTCGGCGGCCTTGTTATAGCCAATGTCCGGGCCGCCATGATCGCCATGGGCCAGGCGGTCGGCGTCGGGGTTGGTGAAGCCATGCTTGGCGCCGGGCTGCACCACGAACTGGTAGTTGACCCCGGCGGTGGACATCTCGGTCTTGAAGTCCGCCACGTCCTTGGGCGTGCTCATGCTGTCCAGTTCACCGTGCTCCACCAGGATCGGGGTTTTCACGCTGCCCTTGGTGGCCCGGGTCTTGGCCGCCAGGCCGCCGTGGAAGCTCACCACACCGGCCAGGCTTTCGCCATGGCGCGCGGCGTTGAGCACCACGGTGCCGCCGAAGCAGTAGCCGATGGCGGCGATTTTCGCCGGGTTGGTCTGCGGCTGCTTTTTAAGCAGTTGCACGCCGGCGTCGAAACGGGCGCTGGAGACCTGGGCGTTGGCCGAGGCTTCCTGCATGAAGGCCATGGCATCTTTCGGGTGCTCGGTGTTCTTGCCATCGCCGTACATGTCGATGGCCAGGGCGCTGTAGCCCAGGGCGGCGAGGGCGCGGGCGCGGCCCTTGGCGTAGTCGTTCAGGCCCCACCATTCGTGCACCACCACCACGCCGGGGCGTGGGCCCTGGATGGCATCGTCGTAGGCAAAGTAACCCACCAGCGGCGTGCCGTTGAGGTCCTTGTAGTGCAGTTCCTGGGTCTTGATTTCGGCCTGGGCCAGGGTGCTGGCCGCCAGCAGCAGGCACATCAACAGTACACGCATGTTCGTGGCTCCTCGTATAAGCAGTCAGCTCAGCCTAGACCATGGCTGGTTCAGTAAGGGTTCAGCGCTGCCTGACTAAGCTTGTTACAGGTACACTCTTGGCGCCGGGGCTTGTTCGTGCAAGCGCCCGGTGCCGTCATACGGACGAGGTAACACGGCGGCCCGCAAAGCAGGGCACCAACCGGGGAGCACTATGAAACTGCTGGTGGTAGAAGATGAGGCGCTGTTGCGGCACCACTTGTATACCCGCCTGACCGAAAGCGGTCATGTGGTGGAGGCCGTGGCCAATGCAGAGGAAGCCTTGTACCAGGCCTCGCAGTACAATCATGACCTGGCCGTGGTCGACCTGGGCCTGCCCGGCATGGGTGGCCTGGAGCTGATTCGGCGCCTGCGCGCCGATGGCAAGGCCTTCCCGGTGCTGATCCTCACCGCCCGCGGCAACTGGCAGGACAAGGTCGAAGGCCTGGCTACCGGCGCCGATGACTACGTGGTAAAACCCTTCCAGTTCGAAGAGCTGGAAGCGCGCCTCAACGCCCTGCTGCGCCGCTCCAGCGGTTTCATCCAGTCGACCATCGTCGCCGGCCCCCTGCTGCTGGACCTCAACCGCAAGCAGGCGAGCCTGGACGAGCAGCCCCTGGCCTTGACCGCCTACGAATACCGCATTCTCGAATACCTCATGCGTCATCACCAGCAGGTGGTGGCCAAGGACCGCCTGATGGAACAGCTGTACCCGGACGACGACGAGCGCGACCCGAACGTGATCGAAGTGCTGGTGGGCCGCCTGCGCCGCAAGCTGGAAGGCACCAACGGCTTCAAGCCCATCGAGACCGTGCGCGGCCTGGGCTACCTGTTCACCGAGCGGTGTAAATGATTCGATCGCTGCGCGTACGGTTGATGCTGGCGGCCTTCCTGCTGTCGGTGCTGTTCATGATCGGCCTGCTGCCAGCGTTGCAAAGCACCTTCAGCCTGGCGCTGCGCGAGTCCATCGAGCAGCGCCTGGCGTCGGACGTGACCACCCTGATCTCTGCCGCCCGGGTCGAGAACGGCAAGCTGCAGATGCCCGACCTGCTGCCCGACGAGCGCTACAACCTGCCCGACAGCCGCCTGCTGGGCTACATCTACAACCGCGAGGGCGAGCTGGTATGGCGCTCGCGGGCCACCACCGAACAGAGTATCAACTACAAGCCGCGCTATGACGGCATGGGTGCGCAGTTCGCGCACATCCACGAGCCCAATGGCGAGGAGTACTTCGTCTACGACGTGGAGGTGAAGCTGCTGGGCGGCAAGAGCGCGGCCTACAGCATCGTCGCCCTGCAATCGGTGAAGGGCTACAAGATGATTCTCTCGGGCCTGCGCGAGAAGCTCTCGCTGGGCTTCGGCGCCGCCTTGCTGGCCCTGCTGGTGCTGCTGTGGGCCGGCCTGACCTGGGGCCTGCGCGCCCTGCGCCAGCTGAGCCTGGAGCTGGACCAGATCGAATCCGGCCAGCGTGACAGCCTCAGCGAGACCCACCCGCGCGAACTGCTGCGCCTGACCGGCTCGCTGAACCGCCTGCTCAGCAGCGAGCGCGAGCAGCGCGGCCGCTACCGTGATTCCCTGGGCGACCTGGCCCACAGCCTGAAGACGCCCCTGGCGGTGCTGCAGGGCGTGAGCGAGACCATCGCCCAGCGCCCGGAGAACATCGAGCAGGCGCGCATCCTGCAAAGCCAGATCGAGCGCATGAGCCAGCAGATCGGCTACCAGCTGCAGCGCGCCAGCCTGCGCAAGAGTGGCCTGGTGCGCCACCAGGTGCTGCTGATGCCGCTGCTGGACAGCCTCTGCAGCACCCTGGCCAAGGTGTACCGCGACAAGCGCGTGCACGTCAGTTTCCATGTGGCTGACTCGGCCCAGGTGCCGATGGAGGAGGGCGCGCTACTGGAAATGCTCGGCAACCTGCTGGAGAACGCCTACCGCCTGTGCCTGGGCGAGGTGCGGGTGAGCCTGGCCTCTGGCGAGTTTGGCACCCAGCTGAGCATCGAGGACGACGGCCCGGGCGTGCCCGAGAGCCAGCGCGCGCGTATCCTGCAACGGGGTGAGCGGCTGGACCGGCAGAACCCGGGGCAGGGTATTGGCCTGGCGGTGGTCAAGGACATCATCGAAAGCTATGACGCGCAGCTGATCCTGGATGATTCGCCCTTGGGTGGGGCGGCGTTCCGGGTGCGCTTTAAACCGCTCTGAAGTGGGCTATACCTTTAGGTAGGTGGTAGCCGGTGACGCGGCCTTCGGCCGCTGCTACGGGAAATGTGTAGCAGCTGCCGCCAGGCTGCGTCCAGCCGTTACCCGACTTTGCGGCGGAAATCCGCCATGTGGCGGAAGTTGTTCCAGGGAAATGGCGGATTTCCGCCAGGCAAGTTCCCCAATAGTGGCTAACATGATGGCACCCAACCCCCACAATCATTGACCGTTCGCCTTGGCGCGCGACCTGGCACGGCCCTTGCGATACAAGTCGCAAGGTCTGCCGCGCGCAGCTCGACAATAAATCCCTCCAGTACAGGAGGGTTCGTGCTTTAGGTGTCGTGTGCATCACAGGAATGGATGCCAGGCGATGCACTTGAGGAACTTGCAATGACGACTCGTCAGCCACTGTACAAATCGCTGTATTTCCAGGTGATCATCGCGATCATCATCGGTATCGCGTTGGGGCACTTCTACCCTGACACCGCGGTAACCCTGAAGCCACTGGGCGACGGGTTCATCAAACTGATCAAAATGGTCATCGCCCCCATCATCTTCTGCACCGTGGTCAGCGGCATCGCCGGCATGGAAAGCATGAAGGCCGTGGGCAAGACCGGTGGCTACGCGCTGCTGTACTTCGAGATCGTCTCCACCATCGCCCTGCTGATCGGCCTGGTCGTGGTCAACGTGGTTGGCCCGGGCAACGGCATGCACATCGACCCCGCCACCCTGGACGCCTCCAAGGTCGCCACCTACGTGGCCGCCGGTAAAGACCAGAGCGTGATCGCGTTCTTCCTGAACATCATCCCCAACACCATTGTCGGCGCCTTCGCCACCGGTGACATCCTGCAAGTGCTGATGTTCGCCGTGCTGTTCGGCTTCGCCCTGCACCGCCTGGGCGCCTATGGCAAGCCGCTGCTGGACCTGATCGACCGGTTCGCCCACGTGATGTTCAACATCATCAGCATGATCATGAAGCTGGCCCCCCTGGGTGCGCTGGGTGCCATGGCCTTCACCATCGGCGCCTACGGCGTGAGCTCGCTGGTGCAACTGGGCCAGCTGATGATCTGCTTCTACATCACCTGCATCCTGTTCGTGCTGCTGGTGCTGGGCTCGATCGCGCGCTTCCACGGTTTCAGCATCATCAAGCTGGTGCGCTACATCCGTGAAGAGCTGCTGATCGTGCTGGGTACCTCCTCGTCGGAATCGGCCCTGCCGCGCATGCTGGTGAAGCTGGAGCGCCTGGGCGCGCAGAAGTCGGTGGTTGGCCTGGTGATTCCTACCGGCTACTCGTTCAACCTGGACGGCACCGCCATCTACCTGACCATGGCCGCGGTGTTCATCGCCCAGGCCACCGATACGCACATGGACCTGTTCCACCAGCTGACCCTGCTGGCCGTGCTGCTGATCTCCTCCAAGGGCGCCGCCGGCGTTACCGGTAGCGGCTTCATCGTGCTGGCCGCCACCCTGTCGGCCGTTGGCCACCTGCCGGTGGCTGGCCTGGCGCTGATCCTGGGCATCGACCGCTTCATGTCCGAAGCCCGCGCCCTCACCAACCTGGTCGGCAATGCCGTGGCCACCCTGGTGGTTGCCAAGTGGGTCGGCGAGCTGGACGAAGACACCATGAAGGCGCAACTGGCCGCAGGCCCTACCGCCATCGAAGTGGCTGAAGCCCACGAAGCCGTGGCAGTCGACGCCCCGCGCTAAGCGCTGGCGCAAAAGAAAAAACCCATCTTCGGATGGGTTTTTTTATGCCTGCGGGTTATTCGACGCGGGTCTCGCCGGTGAACACCAGCGTGTGCCGGCAACGCCTGCACAGGTACCGCCGGCCCTGGCGCACCAGGCTGTGGCGCTGGGCGCTGAACGGGAAGTCGCTGTCGGCGCAGGGGCAGCGGTAGATATAGCGCGTCACCCGCCGGCGCTTGACCTCGTAGGTGTGGCAGCGGTTGGGCGGCAGCTCGTACACGCCACGCATGATCAGCTGCCACTCCTCGCCATGGGGCGCGATGCGGTCGCCGAACAGCTGGTGCGCCACCAGGTGGGCCACCTCGTGGGGCACGGTCTGGCGCAGGAAGTCTTCGCTGTTCTCGCGGTACAGTTGCGGGTTGAAGCGCAGCAGGTTCTCGTGCAGGTGGGCAACGCCGGCTTTCTGCCCGCGCAGCTTGAAGCTCACCTGGGGGCGGGCGAAGGAGCGTTTGAAGAAGGCTTCGGCTTGCTGGAAACAGGATTCGACGCGGGAATTGAGTACTTCGGGCATGCTAGACGACACTCCATATGTGCCGATTATGCCGCAACCACAGGGGCATGCCGAGCCGCCCGTCGCCGGGCGGCCAGCGCTGTTCAGTTGGTGTAGACCGGGCCTACGCCCAGCCCCCAGATGATCACCGTGAACGCCATGATCGCCACCAGCACCACCAGGCCCACCGCCAGCACCGAGCTTGAGAACAGGAAGCCCTCGTCGGCGTGGATGTTCATGAAGGTGGGCAGGCCCACGTACAGCAGGTACACGGTGTAGCAGATGGCAGCAGTGCCCACCATCATGCCCAGCCACAGGTGCGGGTACAGCGCCGCCAGGCCGCCAATGAACAGCGGTGTGGCGGTGTAGGTGGCAAAGGCAATGCAGCGCGCCAGGCTGGGGCTGGCGTCGTAGGTGCGGGCCATCCAGTGAATGAACGCGCCCATCACCGCCACGCCGGCCAGCATGGCGATGTACGACATGATGGTCATCCAGATGGCGCTGTCGAGGGTCAGCATCACCGGCGCCCGGTTGCCGATCACCCAACCCACCTTGGTGGTGCCGATGAACGCCGATATGGGCGGTATCGCCGCCAATATCAGGGTGTGGGTGAGGTACATGTGGCCGATGGATTCTTCTTCGCCACGGATCTGGTGCCATTCTTGATCGGGATGGGTGAACAACCCCACGACGTGATGGATCATGCCAGTCACTCCTACGGTAGTTACAGCCTCACACGGGAGTATAGGGCGCAGATGTCGGCAGTTTTAGAGCAAATCGCGCTGTAGGGGCGGGCTGTAATGACTTTGCAGTATTTGCCCGGGCGGGTGGGTGAGTTGACCAGATACCGTACCCCGGCGCCTTCTTTACAGGTAAAATGCCCGGCTTTTCGTCTCACCACGCGGATTTCAAGCGCCATGGGCACCCTTTCGGTCAACCAGAACAAACTGCAGAAACGCCTTCGCCGGCTGGCGGGCGAAGCCGTCGCCGACTACAACATGATCGAGGACGGTGACAAGGTCATGGTCTGCCTGTCGGGCGGCAAGGACAGCTACACCATGCTCGACGTGCTGCTGCACCTGCAGAAGGTTGCGCCGATCAAGTTCGATATCGTCGCCGTGAACATGGACCAGAAGCAGCCTGGCTTCCCCGAGCACGTGCTGCCGGCCTACCTCAAAGAGCTGGGCGTGGAATACCACATCGTCGAGAAAGACACCTACTCGGTGGTGAAGGAGCTGATTCCGGAAGGCAAGACCACCTGCTCGCTGTGCTCGCGCCTGCGCCGTGGCACCCTGTACACCTTCGCCGACGAGATCGGCGCCACCAAGATGGCCCTGGGGCACCACCGCGACGACATCGTCGAGACCTTCTTCCTGAACATGTTCTTCAACGGCAGCATGAAGGCCATGCCACCCAAGCTGCGCGCCGACGACGGCCGCAACGTGGTGATCCGCCCGCTGGCGTACTGCAACGAGAAGGACATCCAGGCGTATTCGGACCTGAAGCAGTTCCCGATCATCCCGTGCAACCTGTGCGGCTCCCAGGAGAACCTGCAGCGCCAGGTGGTCAAGGACATGCTGGTGGAGTGGGAGCGCAAGCACCCGGGGCGCACCGAGAGCATCTTCCGCGGCCTGCAGAACGTGGTGCCGTCGCAGTTGGCGGACCGCAACCTGTTCGACTTCGTCAACCTGGCGATCGACGAAAGCGCGCCTTCGCGCGTGTTGAACGTGTTGAATATCTGATCGTTTCAGTGGGAGCTGGCTTGCCAGCGAGCTTTTCGGGCGCCCCCCAAAACTCGCTGGCAAGCCAGCTCCCACAGATCAATCCGCCTTAAGCTCGATCACCCGATTACGCCCACCCTCGGCCAGCAGATACGTGTTGTCGCCCGTAGGCAGCAACTCCTGCGGCGCCCGCAGGTGCGACAGGATCACCTGCAGCTTGCCATCCGGCGTGCGCAGCCACAGCCGCGCCAGGTGCGTCTGGTCTTCCACTATCCATAGCCCGCGCTTGTCGCACAGGATGAACGTGGGGTTGGTGATGCCGTCCACGTATACCGGGTCCTTGCCCGATTCGTCGAACTGGCGGATCACGCCTTCCTTTTTCACCGTGTACAGCAGCTTGCCACCGGGGCAGATCTCCACCGACTCGGTCTGCGCCAGCTTGTCGCGCAGCACGGTCAGCGAGCCGTCGGCGGCGTCGTAGCGCATCAGCCGGCCGTCGTCGTGGCGGTCCTCGATGGCGTACAGCTTGTCGCCGTCGGCCTTCAGGCCCTGCACGTCGCGGCCCATGAACAGCTGGGTGACCTTGCCGTCCTTGAGCAACTGCACTGGCTTGTTGTCGAACTCCTGGCTGAAGGCGTGGCCACCCAGGAAGGGTGCCAGGCCGTCGGGCTTGGTCAGGCCGTCGACAATCACCGTGCGGGTGCCGTCCGGGGCGATGCTGCTCAGGCGGCCCTTGTCGTCACGCAGTTCCTCGGTGACCAACACGTTGGCGCCGTCCAGGCCCAGGCCCGCGGCCTTCTCGACCTTGTCGTAGACCAGGCGCGTGCTCCAGCCGGAGGCGGCCTGCACCGGCCAGTAATGCTGCCAGCCCAGAAAACCCAGTGCCCCGACAACGGGGACGGCGGCCAGCAACAACAGCGGTTTGAGTTTCATCAGCGTTCCATGCGGTTAGTGATTGACGGTGTAGGCCAGCATTGCCGACAGCTGGCACATGGGGCGCCCGCTCTCGGCCTGCCATTGGTTGAACACTTCCTGGACCTTGGCCTGGTCGCGCTTGCTGCTGGGCACCTTGTCGACGATGCCCTGGGCGTTGAGCGCGGCCACCACGTCCCAGGTGGGGATGAAGGTGTCCTTGCCCACCATGCGCAGGAAGCGTGGTGCCGACAGGCCGCCCATCTGGTTGCCGTGCTTGGCCAGGTACTGCCACAGGCCGGTGATGTCGGTCACTGGCCAGTCGGCGATGAAGTCGCCGAAGCTCTTGTGTTCGTGCTCGATGTCGAGGATCAGCTGGGCGTTGCGCGGCACGCTCTTGAGCTTGCCCAGGTGGCGGATGATGCGCGTGTCCTGCATCAGCCGCTCCAGGTGCTCGGCGCCCATCAGCACCACTTTCTCCGGGTCGAAGCCGAAGAACACCTGCTCGAAGGCCGGCCACTTGGCGTCCACCAGGCTGTGCTTGAGGCCGGCACGGAACACCCGCAGGGCCATGGTCGACAGGTAGCGGTCAGCGGGGATTTTGCGCAGTTGTGCCGGGGTTTTCGCGTCGGGGAGATGGTCTTGCAGTGCCTGCGCCGAGCCGAAGCGGTTAAGGCAGTATTCGTGTAGCCACTTGTAGTCCTGCATTCACACCAGGCCCTCTCCGGCCAGTTTCCGATTCAATTGAAAGCGCCAGCGCACGTACAGCAGGGCGCTGGTGAACACCGCCAGGCTGGCGGCCATTTCCAGCAGGCCGAACAGTTGGCGGTTGGGGTCGAAGGCGGCCAGGGCGCCCTTGATGAAGTACAGGTTGACCGCAAAGCAGGTCCACGAATGCCCGCGTGGGCTGCCCAGCAGCATGCCCGGGGTGAGCAGCAACAGCGGCACCAGCTCGATCAGCAGGATGACCCAGGGCCGTGCGCCGTGCAGGTCGGCCACCAGCAGGTAGTAGCCGCACAGCAGCGCGATGAAACCCAGGAAGCAGCCAAGGCTGGCCCAGCGCGCGGCCCGCACCCGCGGTTGCAACCAGTCGACGCCGGGCAGCACCCTGGCGCGTTTAGCCACGCGCCGGCTCCAGTTTCTGGGCGATGCCGCCCAGGCGCTGGCCCAGGGCGCGGCACAGGGCAATCTCGTGCTCGTCCAGGGCGCGCTTGCTGTCCGCCCCGGCGTGGTGGCTGGCGCCGTAGGGCGTGCCGCCGCCGCGGGTGTCCAGCAGTGCAGATTCGCTGTAGGGAATGCCGCTGATCAGCATGCCGTGGTGCAGCAACGGCATCATCATCGACAGCAGGGTGGTTTCCTGGCCGCCGTGCAGGCTGGCGGTGGAGGTGAACACCGAGGCCGGCTTGCCCACCAGGGCGCCGCTCAGCCACAGGCTGCTGGTGCCGTCCAGGTAGTACTTGAGCGGCGCCGCCATGTTGCCGTAGCGGGTAGGGCTGCCCATGGCCAGGCCGGCGCAGTTTTTCAAGTCGTCGATGCTGGCGTAGGGCGCGCCGTGCTCGGGAATGCTGGGGCCGCTGGCCTCGTGGTCGGCAGACACCGGCGGCACGGTGCGCAGGCGCGCCTCGATGCCGCTCAGCTCCACGCCGCGGGCGATATGCTTGGCCATCTGCGCCGTGGCGCCGCCACGGCTGTAGTACAACACCAGGATGTACGGCTGGGTCACGACAGGATCTCCAGCACTTTCTCCGGTGGGCGGCCGATGGCGGCCTTGTCGCCGGCAATCAGGATGGGCCGTTCGATCAGGCGCGGGTGCTGCACCATGGCCGCGATCAACTGGTCTTCGCCCAGGGTGGCGTCGGCCAGGTTCAGGGCCTTGTATTCGTCTTCGCCGGTGCGCAGCAGGGCCCGTGCGTGCAGGCCCAGCTTGGCCAGTACGGCCTTGAGGGCGGCGGCGTCAGGCGGGGTTTCCAGGTATTTCACCACGTTGGGTTCCAGGCCGCGGGCCTGCAGCAGTTCCAGCGCGGCACGGGACTTGGAGCAGCGCGGGTTGTGATAAAGCGTCAGGTCGGTCATTTGCGGTCGCACCTTGAGTCAAGTGGGGGCTATTCTAACCCTGTGGCGGGCGGTGTCTAACCGCTCGCCACCTTTTTGGCAGCACTTTAAGGAAGGTAGCAATCATGGCATGGCGTGTGGCGGTGTGTCTGGCCCTGGTGTTGTTGAGCGGGTGCGGGGCGGACTACGGGGTGGACCAGAACGGCAAGCTGGTCAAGGCGCGGCAGTTGCAGGATCAGTGGCTGGTGGTGAACTACTGGGCGGACTGGTGCGGCCCGTGCCGCAGCGAGGTGCCACAGCTCAACGCCCTGGCCGAGCAGCTCAAGGGCAAGGGCGTCGCGGTGCTGGGGGTGAACTTCGACGGCCTGCACGGCGATGACCTGAAGAAGGCCGCCCAGGAGCTGGGCATCACCTTCACGGTGCTGGCCGACGACCCGGCGCCGCGTTTCGACCTGCCGCAGAATGACGCGCTGCCCATCACCTACATCATCGATGCCAAGGGCAAGGTGCGCGAGCAGTTGGTGGGGGAGCAGACGGCGGCGGGGATCAGCGAGAAGCTGGCGAAGTTGAAGAGTTCGTGAGGGCGCCGGACGCGGCCTTTGTGGGAGCTGGCTTGCCAGCGAGCTTTTAACGCCTCAACAGCTCGCTGGCAAGCCAGCTCCCACAAGGTCAGCCTTCGTCAGGCCACAGGCGCAGCGGCTTGCCTTCCTCGGGCCAGAGGCGAATCTGGCCTTCCTTGGACACGCTCCAGCGCTGCACGCCACCCAGGGCCTGCAGGAAGCGCTGTTCCTGCTCCATGGTGGCCGGGTCGCACAGGCGGCGCGTGCTGCCCACCGCACCAAACGTCAGGTGGTGATGCGACAGCGTGTACGGCGCGAACCAGTGGTTGCAGCCGGCGTTGCCGTAGGCGCGGCCGTCTTCGCCCAGGGTCAGGCTGATGTGGCTGTAGTCCATCAGCGGCTTGTCGCCGATCCACTCCAGAGTGTACGCCTGTTCCTGTTGCAGCTTGGGCCCGGACGCGCAGCCCGCGAGGGTGGCGGTCATTGCCGCCAGCAGCAGGGCTTGTTTCACGGGCGCGGCTCCTGGCATTTGCGGCACAGGTGCTTGTCGCCCTCGGTGCTCCAGCCCAGCTCGGCGATGCGCGCCGTGGCGGCAGGCTTCTGCGCCTTGGTGCCCAGCTTGGCGTCGACCGCGAATTCGAACTCGAGGTCCGCTGCACAGGCGTCGCACTGCACGTGCCACTGGTGAATGGCCAGCTCGCCGAACACCGGGCCACGGGCCACGGCTACCCATTGCCCCGGCGGGTTGATCAGGTGGCGGACTTTTTCGATGGTCAGGCGCATGGACAGGGTCTTGCTGCCCTTGAGGGTCACCAGCAGAACGTCGTCGTTGTGAATCGAACCACCGTTGCCGGTGACCTGATAGCGGCCTGGCGCCAGGGCGCGGCATTCAATCAGGGTGTGGTGCGGGTTGAGCAGGCTGTAGCGAAAATCGTGTTCGACCATGGGTCCTCCAAATCTGCGCGACATGCTAGCACGGGCGGCGGGTCAAGCCTCGACCAGATTCTGCGGGCAACCACGCCCCCAGTCGGAAATATTGGCCAGGGTGGTACTGGCGATCGCGGCCAGGGCCTCGCGGGTCAGGAATGCCTGGTGCGCGGTAATGATCACGTTGGGGAAGGTCAGCAGCCGGGCCAGCACGTCGTCCTGCAGGGGCAGGTCAGAGCGGTCCTCGAAGAACAACTGGGCTTCCTCTTCATACACGTCCAGGCCCAGGTAGCCCAGTTGGCCGCTTTTCAGCGCGTCGATCAGCGCCGGGGTGTCCACCAGCGCGCCACGGCCGGTGTTGATGAGCATGGCGCCGGGCTGCAGGGTCGCCAGGCTGTGGGCATTGATCAGGTGCTGGGTGGCGGGCGTGAGCGGGCAGTGCAGGCTGATGATCTGCGCCTGCGCCAGCACCTCGTCCAGCGGCAGGTAGCGCGCGCCCAGGGCCAGCACCGCGTCGTTGGGGTAGGGGTCGTAGGCCAGCAGCTGGCAGCCGAAGCCGTGCATGATGCGCGCGAAGGCGGCGCCGATCTGGCCGGTGCCGACCACGCCCACGGTCTTGCCCACCAGGTCGAAGCCGGTTAGCCCGTGCAGGGTGAAGTCGCCGTCGCGGGTGCGGTTGTAGGCGCGGTGCAGGTGGCGGTTCAGCGCCAGGATCAGCGCCACGGCGTGCTCGGCCACGGCGTGGGGCGAATAGGCCGGCACGCGCACCACGGCCAGGCCCAGGCGCCGGGCGCAAGCCAGGTCCACGTGGTTGTAGCCGGCCGAGCGCAGGGCAATCAGGCGCGTGCCGCCGGCGGCCAGTTGCTCCAGCACCGCGGCGCCGAGGTCATCGTTGATGAACGCGCATACCACCTCGAAGCCGGCGGCCAGCGGCGCGGTGTCCGGGGTCAGGCGCGCGGGCTGGAAGTGCAGGTCGATATCGAGGTCGCGAGGCACGGCCAGGAAGCTGTCCTGGTCGTAGTGCTGGCTGCTGAACAGGAGGGTGCGCATGGTCGGGCTTCCTTGGGGGCAGTAGCTACACGGCTATTCGGGCGTGCTCGGCCAGGCGCAGGATGGCGGCATCCAGCTCATCCAGTGCGTCCTGCGCCTCGCTGTCGTTCTGCTTGAGCAGCGTTTCGCTGCGCTGGCAGGCCGCGCGCAGTTGCGGCACGCCGCAGTAGCGGGTGGCGCCGTGCAGGCGGTGCACGCGTTCGATGGTCAGGGTGTGGTCGGCGTCCTTGCGGGCGGCCTGTATGGCCTGACGCTCTTCTTCCAGCGAGGCCAGCAACATGGCCAGCATGTCGGCGGCCAGGTCTTCCTTGCCGGCGGCCAGGCGCAGGCCTTCGTCGGGGTCGAGCACGTGCAGCACGTCGTCTTCCTGCACCCATTCGCCGCGCTCGCTGGTGCGCGTGCGCAGCACCAGGCCGGTCCACTTGAGCACCACCTGGGCCAGCTGGCGGTCGCTGATCGGCTTGGTCAGGTAGTCGTCCATGCCGCTTTGCAGCAGGGCGCGTTTCTCGTTGGCCATGGCGTGGGCGGTGAGCGCCACGATGGGCAGCGCCGGCCCCGGCTGCGCGGCTTCCCACAGGCGGATTTTCTCGGTGGTCTCGCGGCCGTCCATGCCCGGCATCTGCACGTCCATCAGCACCAGGTCGAAGCGCTCCTCTTGCACGGCGCGCACGGCGCTGGCGCCGTTGTCCACGGCCAGCACCTCGGCGCCCAGGTCTTCGAGCAGGGTTTGCACCAGCAGCAGGTTGGCCGGGTTGTCGTCCACGCACAGCACCCGTGGGGCGCGGTTGGTCAGTGGTTCGCTGCCGTCGGGGCTGTCGTGGCGCAGGCGCTTGGGGTTGATCAGGTCGCTGAGGCCGCGGCGCAGCTTGCGCGTGCAGGCCGGCTTGGGCTGCAGCTGGCTGTGCGGGTTGGGCACGGCGGGGTGGAACAGCGTCTGCTCGGTGGTGGGGCAGAGCACCAGCACCCGGCAGCCGGATTTCTCCACGTCGCGCACCTGCTGGGCCAGGCGGTCGGGGCCGACGTCGTAGCTGGTCAGGCCCAGCACGGCCAGGTCGATGGGCTGGCCGGCCAGGTGCGCGGCGTCGGCGGCGGTGATCAGTTTTTCCACCGAGGGGAAGGTCACCACGTTCAGCCCCAGGTCTTCCAGCTGGTGCTGCAAGGCCTGGCGCGCCAGCTCGTGCTGTTCGACCACGGCAATGCTGCGGCCGTTGAGCGGCTCGCCGGGCAGGTCCTCGGCGTCGTCGCGGGCCTTGGGCAGGCGCAGGCTGATCCAGAACTCCGAGCCTTCGCCGGGGGTGCTGTCGACGCCGATCTCGCCGCCCATCTGTTCGATCAGGCGCTTGGAAATCACCAGGCCCAGGCCGGTGCCGCCGGGCTGGCGGCTGAGGGAGTTGTCGGCCTGGCTGAAGGCCTGGAACAGGGTGCGCACGTCCTGGCTGGACAGGCCGATGCCGGTGTCCTTGACGCTGATGCGCAGCTGCACGCCGTCGTCGCTTTCATCCTCCAGCATGGCGCGGGCGACGATGGTGCCTTCGCGGGTGAACTTGATGGCATTGCTCACCAGGTTCGTGAGGATCTGCTTGAGCCGCAGCGGGTCGCCGATCAGCGAGATGGGGGTGTCGCGGTACACCAGGCTCACCAACTCCAGCTGCTTGGCGTGGGCGGCGGGGGCGAGGATGGTGAGGGTGTCCTGCAGCAGGTCGCGCAGGTTGAACGGAATGCTATCGAGCACCAGCTTGCCGGCCTCGATCTTGGAGAAGTCGAGGATCTCATTGATGATGCCAAGCAGGCTGTCGGCGGATTTCTCGATGGTGCCCAGGTAGTCCAGCTGGCGCGGCGTGAGGTCGCTTTTCTGCAGCAGGTGGGTGAAGCCAAGGATGCCGTTGAGCGGGGTGCGAATCTCGTGGCTCATGTTGGCCAGGAACTCGGACTTGATGCGGCTGGCCTCCAGGGCCTCCTTGCGCGCCAGGTCCAGCTCGATGTTCTGGATCTCGATGGTCTCCAGGTTCTGGCGCACGTCTTCGGTGGCCTGGTCGACGCTGTGCTGCAGTTCTTCCTGGGCGCCTTGCAGGGTCTCGGCCATGCGGTTGATACCGGCGGCCAGCTCGTCCAGTTCGTGGCTGCCCAGCGCCGGCAAGCGCGCTTCCAGGTTGCCGTCCTTGAGCTGCACCACGGTCTGCTTGATCTGGCTGATGGGGCCGTTGATGCCGCGGCTCATGCGCATGGCCAGCAGGCCGGTGGCCAAAAGCCCGCCGGCAATCAGCATGAGGCTGGCGAACAGGCCGCGGTACACCCGCAGCAACGTGCCGTCGTGGGACAGCTCCAGCTCCACCCAGCCCAGCAGCAGGTCGGCCTCGCTGGGTACCACTTCCCCGGCCAGGTCGCGATGGTGGCCGAACACCGGTAGCAGGTAGCGGGTGGCGTCGTTGCCGCTGCGCAGCAGCAGGTGGGTGCTGTTGCCGATGGGCACCGGGTTGAGCATGCTCGGCCCGGCGTGGGCCAGGGGCGTGTGGTCGGCGGCCAGGAACGACACCGCGCGCACATCGGCCTGTTCCAGCGCCTGGGCGGCGATGCGCTCCAGCAGCGGCGAGTCGTTGCGGGCCATGCCGCGGGCCACCAGCGGCGCCAGCTGCTCGGCAATCATCTGCCCCCGGCGCAGCAGCTGCGCCTGCAGTTCGGCCTGCTGCATCCAGCTGAAATAGCCGCCCAGCAGCACCGCCATCAAGGTGGCGGGCAGCAGCGCCAGCAACAGCACGCGGCCGCGGATCCCGAGTCGTTTCAGCACGCCTGTTTCTCCCTTCAGGGCCGTGGTGGTTTACCCGGGGAAAATACCTCGATAGCGCCACTTATGCACTTCATACCTGCCGTTGTGTCGGGCAATGGTTGCCTAGAAGATGAAACATCCTGAATAATTAGTTATTGATAATCACTTCTAGATGCCAATGAATCCTGCAATCAGTTGTGTCGGCCACATCCTCGCCATCGAAGACGACCCGGTGCTGGGCGCCTACGTGCACGAGGAGCTGGGCCGCTGCGGGTTCCAGGTGACCTGGTGCCAGAACGGCAGCGACGGCCTGGCCCTGGCCCGCGGCGAAGGCTTCGACGTGGTGTTGATGGACATCCTCCTGCCCGGCATGAACGGCCTGGACGTGCTGCAGCACCTGCGCGAGCACTCGGCCACGCCGGTGATCCTGATGTCGGCGCTGGGCGCCGAGGCCGACCGCATCACCGGCTTCCGCCGTGGCGCCGACGACTACCTGCCCAAGCCGTTCAGCGTCGACGAGTTGCAGGCGCGGGTGGAGGCCATCCTGCGCCGCGTGGCCCTGGAGCGGCGGCGCAGCCAGGTGCCTCAGCGCAGCGAGGGCGACGGCCTGCACTTCCACGACACGCTGTTCGACGTGACGTTCGGCGATAAGGCCGCCGGCCTCACCCGCAGCGAATTCCGCCTGCTGGACACGCTCAACCGCAGCGCCGACGAGGTGCTGACCAAGGCCTTCCTCTACCAGCACGTGCTGCAGCGCGGCTACGCCCAGCACGACCGCAGCCTGGACATGCACATCAGCCAGATCCGCCGCAAGCTCAAGGCCGTGGGCTACCTGGCGCGCCAGGTGCGCACAGTGTGGGGCAAGGGCTACGTGTTCACCGCCAACGAGGACGTCTGAGGTGCCGGGGCGTCAGTCGCTGTTCTGGAAGCTGGTGGTGCTGCTGGTCGCCTTCTGCCTGCTGATGATCTGGCTGAGCTGGTCGTGGGGGCGCTACATGGAGACCCAGAACGCCTTCCTCTCCCGCGACGCCAAGGCGCTGCTGGCCGACTACGCCGAAGACGCCGAGCGGGCCTGGGAGCAGGGCGGCAGCGCCGGGGTGGATGCCTGGCTGGCGACCATGGCCCGCCGCGAGAAGGGCTGGATGGGCGTGATTGGCCACGACCTGCAGCCGCTGGGCAGCCAGCCCCTGACCGACGCCCAGGCCCAGCGCATGACCTTCCTGCGCGGCCTGGACTGGCCCGTGAGCCGGCGCAGCATGGGCCTGCCGTGGCTGCGCGTGCCGTTTCCCGGCAACCCCCGCGCCGGCAGCCTGGTGATCGAGTTGCCCGAACGGCTGATGCCCGGCCGCTACGCGCTGCTGTGGCACCTGACCATCACCGGCATCATCCCCGGGGTGTTCACCTTTCTGTTGTGCGTGGGCCTGTACCGCCTGCTGATCGCGCCGTTGAACCGCCTGCGCGAACAGGCCAACGCCTGGCGCGCCGACCCGCTGCAAGGGCGCCTGAACGCCCAGGCCACCAGCCGTGCCGATGAGCTGGGCGAGCTGGGGCGCGCCTTCGACCACATGGCCGAGCGCTTGCAAAGCACCGTGGCCCTGCAACGCCAGCTGCTGCGCGACCTGTCCCATGAACTGCGCACGCCCCTGAGCCGCCTGCGGGTGGCCGGCGACAGCGAACAGGACTGCGCGCGCCTGCGCGACCGGGTGCAGCGCGAGGTGCAGGGCATGCAGCGGCTGGTGGACGACACCCTGCAACTGGCCTGGCTGGACACCGAGCGCAACGCCCCGGCCCTGGAACCCATCCAGGTGCAGGCACTGTGGGACATGCTGGCCGAGAACGCCTGCTACGAGAGCGGCTGGCCCAGCAGCCAGCTGCACTGCGCGGTGAGCGCCGACTGCTGGGTGCAGGGCAACCTCAACGCCCTGGCCCAGGCGCTGGAGAACATCCTGCGCAACGCCATCCGCCATTCGCCGCCGCGCGGCGTGGTCAGCCTGCACGGCCGTCGCGAAGGCGACCAATGGTTGCTGTGGTTGGATGACCAGGGCGGCGGCGTGGCCGAGCGTGACCTGGAGCGCATCTTCCACCCCTTCATTCGGCTGGACGGCTCGCGCCCCGGCGACGGTGGCTTCGGCCTCGGGCTGAGCATCGCGCGCAATGCCCTGGCCCGCCAGGGTGGGGCAATGTGGGCGCAAAACACCGGCGTGGGCCTGCGCCTGAACCTGCGCGTGCCGGCTGCTTATAGTTCAATGGAATAAGCCGCGCACTTTGCGTGATATGGCCTTGGGGCGTTTGCCGGTATGATAGGCGCCCCCGCAGTCCGGATTGCGAAGACGCCATGACCCTGCAGTACCCAACCATCGCCGATTGCGTCGGCAACACGCCGCTGGTGCGCTTGCAGCGCCTGGCCGGTGAGACCAGCAACATTCTCTTGCTCAAGCTCGAAGGCAACAACCCGGCAGGTTCGGTGAAAGACCGCCCGGCGCTGTCGATGATCAGCCGTGCCGAAGCGCGTGGCCAGATCCAGCCCGGTGACACCCTGATCGAGGCCACCTCCGGCAACACCGGCATCGCCCTGGCCATGGCGGCAGCGATCAAGGGCTACAAGATGATCCTGATCATGCCCGACAACTCCACCGCCGAACGCAAGGCGGCCATGACCGCCTACGGCGCCGAGTTGATCCTGGTGACCCGTGAGCAGGGCATGGAAGGCGCCCGCGACCTGGCCGAGCGCATGCAGGCCGAAGGCCGCGGCAAGGTGCTGGACCAGTTCGCCAACGGCGACAACCCCGAGGCCCACTACGTGAGCACCGGCCCGGAGATCTGGCGGCAGACCAACGGCACCATCACCCATTTCGTCAGCTCCATGGGCACCACCGGCACCATCATGGGCACTTCGCGCTACCTCAAGGAGCAGAACCCCAACGTGCAGATCGTCGGCCTGCAGCCGATGGAAGGCTCGGCCATCCCTGGCATCCGTCGCTGGCCCACCGAATACCTGCCGAAAATCTACCAGGCCGACCGCGTCGACCGTATCGTCGACATGGCCCAGGCCGAAGCCGAGGACGTCACTCGCCGCCTGGCGCGCGAGGAAGGCATCTTCTGCGGCGTGTCCTCGGGCGGTGCCGTGGCGGCCATGCTGCGCCTGTCCCGGGAAGTGGAAAACGCCACCATCGTCGCGATCATCTGCGACCGCGGCGACCGCTACCTGTCCAGCGGCATTTTCGATGCGACCAACTGATGGCTAAGAAGAACGTCGGCCTGCGCTTCCAGCCCACGGGCGGGCAGCGCGCCGTGCAGGTCCCTACCGGCAAGAAACAGCGCCTGGACATCGAGCGCCTGAGCAACGATGGCCGCGGCATCGCCTTCCTCGAAGGCCGCACCTGGTTCGTGCTGGGCGCCCTGGCGGGCGAGCAGGTGGAAGCCCGGGTGCTCAACGCCCACGGCAAGGTGGTGGAGGCACGCACCGAAAAGGTGCTCAAGGCCAGCGCCATGCGCCGCCCCGCATCCTGCAAGCATGCCGACCGCTGCGGCGGTTGCAGTGTGCAGCACGTGCCCCGCGAAGAGCAGCTGGCGCTGAAACAGCGCATGCTCGCCGAGCATCTGCAGCGTGCGGGCAATATCGCCCCGCTGCAGTGGGACGCGCCCCTCACCGGGCCCGAATTCGCCTACCGCCGCCGTGCCCGCGTGGCCGTGCGCTGGGACATCAAGGCGCGCAAGCTCGACGTCGGCTTCCGCGCCGCCGCCAGCCAGGACATCGTCGCCATCGATGAGTGCCCGGTGCTGGTACAGCCCTTGCAACCGATCATGAGCGGCCTGCCCGCGGCGCTGGCCGGCTTGAACAAACCCCAGGCCATCGGCCATGTGGAACTGTTCGCCGGCACCGCGCTGTGCGTGCTGGTGCGTCATACCGCAGCGTTGCCCGACGCCGACCTGCAAGCCCTGCTGGCGTTCTGCGCCCAGCACGGCGCGCAGCTGTGGCTGCAAGGCGAAGGCGCGCCGCAACCGGTGGATACCAACGCCACGCTGGGTTTTGCCCTGGCGCCGTGGGACCTGACCCTGGCATACCGCCCGGGCGATTTCGTGCAGGTGAACGAAGGGGTCAATACCGCGATGATCGAACAGGCTTTGGCCTGGCTCGAGCCGCAACCCCAGGAGCGCGTGCTGGATCTATTCTGTGGTTTGGGCAACTTCGCCTTGCCGCTGGCCACACGGGTGGCCGAGGTGGTGGCGGTGGAAGGCGTGCAGGCCATGGTGGACCGCGCGCAGGCCAACGCCCAGAGCAACAAGCTGGATAACGTGAAGGTTTTTCAGGCCGATCTGTCCCAGCCGCTGGCTGGCGCCGACTGGGCCGCCGGGGGCTTTTCTGCGGTACTCTTGGACCCACCGCGCGACGGTGCGTTCGAGGTGGTCAGGAACCTGCCGGCATTGGGTGCCAAGCGATTGGTGTATGTGTCCTGCAACCCGGCAACTTTGGCTCGCGACGCGGTCGAATTGATCAAGCAGGGCTACCGGTTAAAACGTGCCGCAATCCTCGACATGTTCCCCCAGACAGCGCATGTCGAGGCGATGGCGTTATTTGAAGCGGACCAGGACGGTCCGTCTAATCCGACTGGTGCTTGAAAGCAAGTCCTTCGCCGGCCCAGCGAAGGTCAAAGCCAGCGATCTGTTGATGCGTTAGCAACGTGTCATAGGGAAGGTAAACAAGATGGTACAGGTGAGAGCACACCAGCCGATCAACACTGACGGCAGTATCAATCTCGATGCATGGCTGGACCACATTGTCAGTGTCGACCTGGCACTGGACCGTGAGGCCCTGAAGGCGGCGTGCGAGTTCGCCCTGCAGGCCGAGCAGCAAGGCAACATGGCCAAGCATTCCTGGGCCGACGGCACGTCGTGTTTCCAGGCCGGCCTGGAAATAGCCGAAATTCTCGCCGACCTCAAGCTGGACCAGGACACCCTGGTGGCCGCGGTCATCTACCGCGCCGTGCGCGAAGGCCGGGTGACCCTGGCCGAGGTCGGCGAGCGCTTCGGCGCCGTGGTCACCAAGCTGATCGACGGCGTGCTGCGCATGGCCGCCATCAGCGCCAGCCTCAGCCCGCGCCAGTCGCTGGTGCTGGGCAGCCAGGGCCAGGTGGAAAACCTGCGCAAGATGCTCGTCGCCATGGTCGACGACGTGCGCGTGGCGCTGATCAAGCTGGCCGAGCGTACCTGCGCCATCCGCGCGGTGAAGAACGCCGACGAGGAGAAGCGCAACCGCGTGGCCCGCGAGGTGTTCGACATCTACGCGCCGCTGGCCCACCGCCTGGGCATCGGCCACATCAAGTGGGAGCTGGAGGACCTGTCCTTCCGCTACCTGGAGCCCGACCAGTACAAGCAGATCGCCAAGCTGCTGCACGAACGGCGGCTGGACCGCGAGCGCTTCATCAGCGACGTGATGACCCAGCTGCAGAACGAGCTGCTGGCCACCGGCGTCAAGGCCGACATCAGCGGCCGCGCCAAGCACATCTACTCCATCTGGCGCAAAATGCAGCGCAAGGGCCTGGAGTTCAGCCAGATCTACGACGTGCGCGCGGTGCGCGTGCTGGTGCCGGAGATGCGCGACTGCTACACCGCGCTGGGCATCGTCCACACCCTGTGGCGGCACATTCCCAAGGAGTTCGACGACTACATCGCCAACCCCAAGGAGAACGGCTACCGCTCGCTGCACACCGCCGTGATCGGCCCCGAAGGCAAGGTGCTGGAGGTGCAGATCCGCACCCACGCCATGCACGAGGAAGCCGAGCTGGGCGTGTGCGCGCACTGGCGCTACAAGGGCACCGACGTCAAGTCGGGCTCCAACCACTACGAAGAGAAGATCTCGTGGTTGCGCCAGGTGCTGGAATGGCACGAGGAACTGGGCGACATCGGCGGCCTGGCCGAACAGCTGCGCGTGGACATCGAGCCTGACCGCGTCTACGTCTTCACTCCCGACGGCCACGCCATCGACCTGCCCAAGGGCGCCACGCCGCTGGACTTCGCCTACCGGGTGCACACCGAGATCGGCCACAACTGCCGTGGCGCCAAGATCAACGGGCGCATCGTGCCGCTCAACTACAGCCTGCAGACCGGCGAGCAGGTGGAGATCATCACCAGCAAGCACGGCACGCCGAGCCGCGACTGGCTGAACTCCAACCTGGGCTACGTAACCACCTCGCGCGCCCGGGCGAAGATCGTCCACTGGTTCAAGCTGCAGGCCCGCGACCAGAACGTGGCGGCCGGCAAGACCCTGCTGGAGCGCGAACTCAGCCGCCTGGGCCTGCCCCAGGTGGACTTCGAGCAGCTGGCCGAGAAAGCCAACCACAAGACCGCCGAGGACATGTTCGCCGCCCTCGGTGCCGGCGACCTGCGCCTGGCGCACCTGGTCAATTCGGCCCAGCAGCTGGTGGAGCCGGAGCGCGGCAACGAGCAGCTGGAACTGATACCGCGCAAGTCCAGCACCGGTTACAAGCCGGGCAAGCGCGGCGACATCCAGATCCAGGGCGTGGGCAACCTGATGACGCAGATGGCCGGCTGCTGCCAGCCGCTGCCGGGCGACGCCATCGTTGGCTACATTACCCAGGGCCGCGGCGTGAGCATTCACCGCCAGGACTGCGCCTCGGTGCTGCAACTGGCCGGCCGCGAGCCGGAGCGCATCATCCAGGTCAGCTGGGGCCCGGTGCCGGTGCTCACCTATCCGGTGGACATCATCATCCGTGCGTACGACCGTTCCGGCCTGCTGCGTGACGTCTCCCAGGTGCTGCTCAACGAGCGCATCAACGTGCTGGCGGTGAACACCCGCTCGAACAAGGAAGACAACACCGCGCTGATGTCGCTGACCATCGAGATCCCCGGCCTGGACGCCCTGGGGCGCCTGCTGGGGCGTATCTCGCAGTTGCCGAACATCATCGAGACCCGCCGCAACCGTACCCCATGAGTTACGATCCTGACACTGAACCTGTCAGGGTTTGAGAACACCTGTGGGAGCTGGCTTGCCAGCGAGCTTTTGAGGCCCCCAAAAGCTCGCTGGCAAGCCAGCTCCCACAGGGCATGTACCGAGGCTGATTGATGTACTCACTTGAAGACCTGCTACACCTCATGGCCCGCCTGCGCGACCCGCAACACGGCTGCCCGTGGGACATCAAGCAGACCTACGCCACCATCGTGCCCTACACCCTGGAGGAGGCCTACGAGGTCGCCGACGCCATCGAGCGCAGCGATTTCGAACACCTGCAGGGCGAACTCGGCGACCTGCTGTTCCAGGTGGTGTACTACAGCCAGCTGGCCCGCGAGGAAGGGCGCTTCGAGTTCGACGGCGTGGTCGACAGCATCACCCGCAAACTGATCCGTCGCCACCCTCACGTGTTCCCCACCGGCGACCTCTATGCGCCCCTGGACACCCCGCGCCTGAGCGAGGAGCAGGTCAAGCACCGCTGGGAAGAGATCAAGGCCCAGGAGCGCGCCGAGAAGGCCACGGCCCCCGAGCAGCTATCCCTGCTCGACGACGTGCCCCACGCCTTGCCGGCCCTGGCCCGTTCGGCCAAGCTGCAGAAGCGCGCCGCCGGCGTTGGCTTCGACTGGCCTGAAGCGTTGCCGGTGCTGGATAAGGTGCGCGAAGAGCTGGACGAGGTGCTGGAGGCCATGGCCGGCGACGACCAGGCCGCGGTGGCCGAGGAGGTCGGCGACCTGCTGTTCAGCGTGGTCAACCTGGCGCGGCACCTCAAGGTCGACCCGGAAAACGCCCTGCGTGGCGCCAACGGCAAATTCGAGCGGCGCTTCCGTTTTATCGAACAGGCATTGCGCGACACCCACCGTCCCATTGAAGATTGCACCCTGGAAGAATTGGACGCCCTGTGGGGCGAGGCCAAACGTCAGGAAAAGAACCTGCCCAGCTGTGGCTGAGCCCGTTGCATAAGTGAGCCCGTACATGAGCATCTCTCTTCGTGACCAATTGCTGAAAGCCGGTCTGGTCAACCAGAAACAGGTCAAGCAAGCCAGCAAGACCCAGCAGAAACAGAAACGCCTGGAGCAGAAGGGCCAGGTCGAAGTCGACGACACCCAGCAGCGCCTGGCCAAGGAAGCCATGGCCGAGAAGGTCAAGCGTGACCAGGAGCTGAACCGCCAGCAGCAGGAAAAGGCCGAGCAGAAGGCCCGTGCCGCCCAGGTCAAGCAGCTGATCGAGGTGTCGCGCCTGCCCAAGCTGAACACCGAGGACTACTACAACTTCGTCGACGACAAGAAGGTCAAGCGCCTGTCGGTCAACACCCTGATGCGCGCCAAGCTGAGCTCCGGCTCCCTGGCCATCGTGCACCACGCCGGCGGTTACGAAGTGATCCCGCGCGAGGCGGCCCTGAAGATCCAGGAGCGCGCGCCCGAGCGTATCGTGCTGTTGAACGTGGTGACCGAAGAGCCGGACGCGGACGACCCGTATGCCGCCTACGTCATCCCGGATGACCTGATGTGGTAAGCCACGCCCGTTAAACAAAACCCCGCCGAGGCGGGGTTTTTTATTGAAGGCAGTAAAGTTGGAAAGGTGACTTACTGCTGGGTGCGTTGCGCTTCCAGGTTTTCCAGTTCGGCCTTATAGCTGTGGGCGTCGTTCTCGTTGTGGAACATGCCGACCAGCAGGTCTTGTTGGTATACGTCCCAGATGCGGATGCCAGCGGCCACGCCTTCGTGAGACATATGTGAATCGTCGCGTTCGGTTACTTTTACAGTCATTTGAAAGCTCCAATTTCTCAAGTTATGCAGCAAGGCTCTGCATGACTCTTTTATAGAATTGGTTAGCTTCCTAAGTAAACACTCGATTTCTGCAAGGGTTTTTTGCAGGAACTGCGCGAATGGCCGAAAGCCCCGGCCCAGGCGGCCTGCGGCGGTTTGTCGCACCCTGCTCGGGATTCATGAAAGTATCTTCATATTGTTTTATGGAACAAAAAAAGCCCCGCGAAGGCGGGGCTCTTCATCGACGTGGGAGCGGGCTCTGCCCGCGAAAAGAACACCGCGGTGGCCCGTTCGCGGGCAGAGCCCGCTCCCACATCGCAAATGGCGAGGCTACTTATTCGTCGTCGCCCATGCCCGACTGCAGGTAGTTCTCCAGGCTGACCTTGTCGATCAGGCCCAGCTGGGTCTCCAGCCAGTCGATGTGCTCTTCCTGGTCTTCGAGGATGTCTTCCAGCATTTCGCGGCTGCCGTAGTCGCCAGAAGTTTCGCAGTGGGCGATGGCGGCCTTGATGTCGCCGTGGGCCTTGCGCTCGATCTTCAGGTCGCATTCCAGCATTTCGCGGGTGTGCTCGCCGATCAGGATCTTGCCCAGTTCCTGCAGGTTGGGGATGCCTTCCAGGAACAGGATGCGCTTGATCAGCTTGTCAGCGTCCTTCATGGCCTGGATGGACTCTTTGTACTCGAACTTGCCCAGCTTGTTCAGGCCCCAGTCTTCGTACATGCGCGCATGCAGGAAGTATTGGTTGATGGCGATGAGCTCGTTCCCGAGGATCTTGTTGAGATGCTGGATGACGCTGATATCGCCTTTCATGGTGGGGTCCTGTCCTGGTTGAAGTGTGCCAATTCAGGAAGTTTGAGCCCGACAACTTCGGCTGTCAAACCTAAGTTATTGAATAATATATAAAAATTAATCGGAATAAGAATGTTTGAGTTCTGCATCCAGCGCGTAACTACTTGAATTGCAGGCATAAAAAAACCGGACACTGGGTCCGGTTCCTTTGAATTCGGTGAATCAGGCGGCGGTAAATTCTACCGGGTAGGGCAGGGCGGCCTGGGTGGCTTGCAGTTCGGTGAGGGTTTCACGCACCACCTGCTTGGCCAGGCACGCGCATTTGCCACATTGCGAGGCCACGCCCAGGGCCTGGCGGACGTCCTTGTAGCTGCAGCATCCTTCATAGATCGCGTCACGGATCTGACCGTCGGTCACACCTTGGCAGAGGCAAACATACATAGGGGTACACACCGTCGCTGTGTCGTCTTGGTGCGGTGAGACTAATCGTAATGAGAATGCTTGTCAAAACAACTTCGCTCTATAAAGCGTGAGGGTCGATGAGCGGTCATTCAGGGAGGCTGGATGGGGAAAAAAATGTGGGAGCTGGCTTGCCAGCGAGCTTTGCAGAGGCAAAAACTCGCTGGCAAGCCAGCTCCCACAATGATCACGAAGTGATCAGAGAGGCGCAATCAATGATCGAAATCTTCCCAGCCGCCCATTTCCTTCCAGCGGTTGACGATGCCGCAGAACAGCTCGGCGGTCTTCTCGGTGTCGTAGCGTGCCGAGTGGGCCTCGCGGCCATCGAAGTCGATGTCGGCGGCCTGGCACGCCTTGGCCAGCACGGTCTGGCCGTAGGCCAGGCCCGCCAGGGTGGCGGTGTCGAAGCTGGAGAAGGGGTGGAACGGGTTGCGCTTGAGGTCGTTGCGCGCCACGGCGGCGTTGAGGAACCCCAGGTCGAAGCTGGCGTTGTGGCCGACCAGCACCGCGCGCTTGCAGCCGTTGGACTTCAGCGACTTGCGGATGCTGCGGAAGATTTCCGTCAGCGCCGACTCCTCGCTCACCGCCATGCGCAGCGGGTGGTCCAGCTTGATGCCGGTGAACTCCAGTGCGGCGGCCTCGATGTTGGCGCCCTCGAACGGCTCCACCCGGAAGAACAGGGTGTGCTCGGGGTACAGGAAGCCCATCTCGTCCATGCCGATGATGGTCGCGGCGATCTCCAGCAGGGCGTCAGTGGCGCTGTTGAAGCCGCCGGTCTCGACATCGACCACGACTGGCAGGTAGCCGCGGAAACGCGCCGCCATGGGGTGGCGCGACGCGCTGCTGCCGCTGTCCAGGTCTTCGTCGAATTGGTCTTCACTCACGCGTTTTGCTCCAGCAGGCGCCAGCGCAGTTTTTCACCGGCGCGCAGCGGGATGACGGACAGCTCGCCGAACGGCAGGCTGGCCGGGGCAGTCCACTCTTCGCGGACCAGGGTGATGGTGTCGGTGTTCACCGGCAGGCCGTAGAAGGCCGGGCCGAACAGGCTGGCGAAGCCTTCCAGCTTGTCCAGTGCGTTGCGCTGCTCGAAGGCCTCGGCGTACAGCTCGATCGCCGCATAGGCGGTGTAGCAGCCGGCGCAGCCGCAGGCCGATTCCTTGGCGTGCTGGGCGTGGGGCGCCGAGTCGGTGCCCAGGAAGAATTTCGGGCTGCCACTGGTGGCCGCGTCCAGCAGCGCCACCTGGTGGGTGTTGCGCTTGAGGATCGGCAGGCAGTAGAAGTGCGGGCGAATGCCGCCCACCAGCATGTGGTTGCGGTTGTACAGCAGGTGGTGCGCGGTGATGGTGGCCGCCACGTTGGCCGAGGCCTCGTTGACGAACTGCACGGCATCGCCGGTGGTGATGTGTTCGAACACCACTTTCAGCGTCGGGAAGCGTTCCACGACGCGGCGCATGTGCTCGTCGATGAATTGCTTCTCGCGGTCGAACACGTCGACTTCGCCACGGGTCACTTCACCGTGCACCAGCAGCAGCATGCCCACTTCGGCCATGGCTTCGAGCACCGGGAAGATCTTGTCGACGCTGGTCACGCCCGAGTCGGAGTTGGTGGTGGCGCCGGCCGGGTACAGCTTGGCGGCGTGCACGAAGCCGCTGGCCTTGGCGGCGCGGATCTCGTCGGGGGTGGTCAGGTCGGTGAGGTAGAGCACCATCAACGGCTGGAACTGGCTGCCGGCCGGGCGTGCGGCCAGGATGCGCTGACGATAGGCGTCGGCTTCCTGGGCGTTGCGCACGGGTGGGACCAGGTTGGGCATGATGATCGCGCGGCCAAAGGTGCGCGCGACGTCGCCGACGGTGTGGGGCAGCACGGCGCCATCGCGAAGATGGATGTGCCAGTCATCGGGACGCAGGAGGGTCAGGCGGTCGGACATTGGGGGGGTTCCAGGCGGTTCGAACTCGGGGGAATGCTACCGCAAATGGCCTCGGCAGGCACTCGCTATCAAGTTTTGCCGATGACGTCCGATAGCCCGAGGGTATGTGGTACAAATCTGTGGAGCCTCCCGTGCGCCAGCGTTATCTAGCCCTGTTCAGTATCTTCGCCAGCCTGCCCGCCATGGCTATCACTTTCCAGACCCGCCTGGAGAACGTCGAGTGGAAGGTCGAGGGCGACCAGTTCGAATGCCGTCTTGTCCAGCCGATCACCGACTTCGGCTCGGGTGAGTTCGTCCAGCGCGCGGGCGAGGGCGCCGTGTTCAGCCTCAAGTCCAGCAGCCGCCTGCTCGGCCGTGGCTCGGCGACCCTGCTGGCCGCCGCCGCGCCGTGGCAGCCAGGGCGTGGCGACATCAACCTGGGGGCGGTGCGCATGGGTGACGGCGCGACGCTGTTCAGCAGCTCCCAGGGCCAGGCCAGCCGCCTGATCGGCGGCTTGATCGAGGGCCGCAGCACCGTCATCCGCACCTTTTCCGGCACTACCGGGCGGCCCACCGAAGTGCGCGTGCTGCCAGTGAAGTTCAGCCAGGGCTACAGCGACTTCCAGGCCTGCACCACCAAGCTGCTGCCGATGAACTTCGACCAGGTCAGCCGCACCCAGGTGGGCTTCCCCGGCGGCGGCAATGACCTGGACGCGGCCGCCAAGCGGCGCCTGGACACCATCCTGGCCTACATGAAGGCCGACCCGACGGTGAACCATGTGGAACTGGACGGCCACTCCGACAACAGCGGCAACCGCCTGACCAACCGCGACGTGTCGCGCCGCCGCGCCCTGGCGGTGATGGATTACCTCAAGGCCGCCGGCGTGCCGGAGTCCGACATCGTCATGCGCTTCCATGGCGAGCAGTTCCCGGTAGCGCCGAACACCAATGCCGCCAACCGGGCGCTCAACCGCCGGGTGAACATCCAGCTGTCGCGGGTGGCCGCGGCGGACAAGCCAGCGGTGCCGCCTGAAGCGGTGCAGCAGGCGCCCGCCCAGCCGGGCCCGGCGCAACCCAAGCCTCCCGCGCAACTGTAGCCGCTGCCGGCAGGCTGCGCTGGCCCTATGCCTCGCCGGAAAACTCCAGTGTATGAAGGGGCCAGCGCAGCCTGTCGGCAGCGGCTACGGGGTCGCCGAGGTGAAAGTTATTGTCGCTTCATCGTCATTTGCTGTCGCGCCTCTGTAATTCTGCGGGTTTGAACGGTAGACTAATCGGCTTTCCGTACAACCCCGTGGAGTGATGGCATGGCGGACGTAAACAAGGTCGTTCTGGCGTATTCCGGCGGCCTGGACACTTCGGTGATCCTCAAGTGGCTGCAGGACACTTATAACTGCGAAGTGGTGACCTTCACCGCTGACCTGGGTCAGGGCGAAGAAGTAGAGCCTGCACGTGCCAAGGCGCAAGCCATGGGCGTGAAAGAGATCTACATCGACGACCTGCGCGAAGAATTCGTGCGTGACTTCGTGTTCCCGATGTTCCGCGCCAACACCGTCTATGAAGGCGAGTACCTGCTGGGTACCTCCATCGCCCGTCCGCTGATCGCCAAGCGCCTGATCGAGATCGCCAACGAAACTGGCGCCGACGCCATTTCCCACGGCGCTACCGGCAAGGGCAACGACCAGGTGCGTTTCGAGCTGGGCGCCTACGCCCTCAAGCCAGGCGTGAAAGTGATCGCCCCTTGGCGTGAATGGGACCTGCTGTCGCGCGAGAAGCTGATGGACTACGCCGAGAAGCACGCGATCCCGATCGAGCGTCACGGCAAGAAGAAGTCCCCGTACTCGATGGACGCCAACCTGCTGCACATCTCCTATGAAGGCGGCGTGCTGGAAGACACCTGGACCGAGCACGAAGAAGACATGTGGCGCTGGACCGTCTCGCCAGAGAACGCTCCGGACACCGCGCAGTACCTGGAACTGACCTACCGCAACGGTGACATCGTCGCGCTGGACGGCGTCGAGATGACCCCGGCCACCGTGCTGGCGACCCTGAACAAGATCGGCGGCGCCCATGGCATCGGTCGTCTGGACATCGTCGAGAACCGTTACGTGGGCATGAAGTCCCGTGGCTGCTACGAAACCCCTGGCGGCACCATCATGCTGCGCGCCCACCGTGCCATCGAGTCCATCACCCTGGACCGCGAAGTCGCTCACCTGAAAGACGAGCTGATGGCCAAGTACGCCAGCCTGATCTACACCGGCTACTGGTGGAGCCCTGAGCGCCTGATGCTGCAACAGATGATCGACGCCTCCCAGGTCAACGTGAACGGCGTGGTACGCCTGAAACTGTACAAGGGCAACGTCATCGTCACCGGCCGCAAGTCCGACGACTCGCTGTTCGACGCCAACATCGCTACCTTCGAGGAAGATGGTGGCGCGTACAACCAGGCCGACGCGGCGGGCTTCATCAAGCTCAACGCCCTGCGCATGCGCATCGCTGCCAACAAGGGCCGCAAGCTGTTCTGATTGCCCCCTGGTTGCACCCGAAAGCCCCGGCCCTTGCCGGGGCTTTCGCGTTTCCGGGCGCCAGTTTTCATGCCGGCGGCGCCGCTTGCCGGGCCGGCAGGCCGCCCTGGCGGCGGCTCAGCGTGGTGAGCGCGGCTTCATCCAGGTCGTAGGCGCTGATGGTGCATTCGGCGTTGTGCTCGAAGGCTTTGCCCAGCAGGTGCCCCAGCACCACGCTCACCGGGCTGCGCAGCTGCGACAGGCGATACAGCATGATCAAATGTCGTTCCCCAGGCGCTTTCGGGCGCAAGATCTCCTTGATCATGGCGTCCAGGTCCTGCTCGTTGGCGAAATGGCTGTAGTCGAGGATGTACAGGGTCCGGAACTCCTCGCTGCGGCCTTGGCGGACCACCGGCACATCGGCAACGGGCAGCGGGTGGCCAGGGGCGGCCGAAGGTGGCGGGAGCGGCGGTGGAGGCGTGTTGGTGTTGCCAGCCTGGGCGGGTGCCGGCTGGCCTTTGGCAATGTCCAGGAAGTCCTGTTCGTTGCTGAAGTCGGAGGGGGAATAAAGCACCTTGTAGTTGAAATTCAATGTTACAAAGAACAACAGTGTCAGGAACGGCGGGAAGCCGATAAGGAACCATGTATACAGGTCCTGGCTGTCGTCCTTTAGAAAGGGCAGCGAGGCCAGGGCTGACGCTTCGACTATGGCGGCAAATATGGCAATGATGGTCAGCGGGTTCTTTGTATGGGGCGGCGGGCTGGACATGGAAACTCCTTGGCACGGCCTGTTACCGGGCCGTATCTGTCGTTGGAATTCTAGAGTTTCTGCGGTGGTCGACCGGCTATGTATAGTTATTTTATTTGCGCATGTTGCGAATTTATCGATTTATTCAGTTGTCATTTCCGTCGGGGCGGGAACGGCTTTCCCGCTGGATGCCTCGCCGGGCCCGGCCTGTAGGAGGATCTGCAGGAAGTGACAGGTGTAAGGTTATTTACAGTTCGATATAAAGAGAGACAACGGCAGTGAGCAGTATCTGCCACCCCACGACGTTATCCGCAGGTCGGATAATGTGCCCGTCTGGCTGTCCGACACAGAATGAATGGCTTGTAAGCAAATACTCAATTGCTGCTCATAAACCGATGTGCAATGCTTCTTGGTGTCAGATATTTTTCAATGTAGGGCTACCAATTGTCGGAAAAATCTGGAGAGAACTTCAAGGAGTGAGGTTTTCTGTAGGAATAGTCTCTCTCGGTTGTAGGTCTTGTCTTTGCCGTTAGGTAGCTGGCAGTGACGCAATGCAAAGTGCCGGACGACTAGGCTATTGTGCGGGCTCTAAAAATTCGAACAGCGAAAATTGGATTTTCCCATGAATAAAGTGCTGATCGTGGATGATCACCCTGTGGTTCGCCTGGCGTTGCGCATGCTGATGGAGCGCCACTGCTACGAAGTGGTCGGCGAAACCAACAATGGCGTGGATGCCTTGCAAATGGCCCGTGAGTACCAACCGGACCTCGTCATACTCGACATCTGCATTCCCAAGCTCGACGGCCTGGAGGTGATGGCGCGCCTGAGCAGCGAGCGCCGTGCCACCAAGGTGCTGGTGCTGACCTCGCAGATGCCCGGGCATTTTTCCATGCGTTGCATGCAGACCGGCGCGGCGGGCTACGTGTGCAAGCAGCAGGAGCTGACCGAGCTGCTCAGTGCCATCAAGGCGGTGCTGTCAGGCTACAGCTACTTCCCCAACCAGGCCCTGCATTCGGTGCGCTCCAGCCTGGGCAACGCCTCCGAGTCGCAGATGATCGAGCGCCTTTCCGGCCGCGAGATGATGGTGTTGCAGCAGTTGGCGCGGGGCAAGAGCAACAAGGAAATCGCCGACGGCATGTTCCTCAGCAACAAGACCGTCAGCACCTACAAGACCCGCCTGCTGCTCAAGCTCAATGCGCGGTCGCTGGTGGACCTGATCGAGCTGGCACAGCGCAACGGCCTGGCGTGAGCCGGCCCGCGGCCGGCGCGCGAAAGGACAGGGTGGAAAAAGGGTTATAGATCGAAGTCGTAGTCGGCCAGCTGCTTCTGCAGGCGACGTTCTTCCAGCAGGTTGTCGATGGTGCGGCGCTTGCTCAGGTTGGTTTTTGCGGTTTCCGCAGGGGCTTCGGCTTCATCGTTGTCGACAGGGGCAAACTCGTCTTCCACATCCAGTTCTTCTTTACCGGTGCTCATAAAGTCAACTCCAGGCTTGCAGTGCCATTGGCGCACCTTATATCGGTAAATCTTTCGCGCGTAAAAAAGATTTTTTCAATCGCCTGATCAGCTTTTTCAATAAGCCTTCAATCGTCGGAGGTCTTGTGCTTGTAATCGCACAAATCCTCGATACGGCAGCTGCCGCAGCGCGGCTTGCGAGCCTGGCACACGTAGCGGCCGTGCAGGATCAGCCAGTGGTGGGAGTCGAGCAGGTATTCCCTGGGCACGAACTTGAGCAGGTTCTTCTCCACCTCCAGCACGTTCTTGCCTGGCGCGATGCCGGTGCGGTTGGCCACGCGGAAGATGTGCGTGTCCACCGCCATGGTCGGCTGCCGGAAAGCGGTGTTAAGCACCACGTTGGCGGTCTTGCGGCCCACGCCGGGCAGCGCTTCCAGGGACTCGCGGTCCTGGGGCACCTCGCCACCGTGCAGCTCCACCAGCATGCGGCAGGCTTCGATCACGTTGCGTGCCTTGCTGTTGTACAGGCCGATGGTCTTGATGTACTCGGACAGGCCTTCCACGCCCAGGGCATGGATGGCCGCCGGGGTGTTGGCCACCGGGTACAACTTGGCGGTGGCCTTGTTCACGCCCACGTCCGTGGACTGGGCAGACAGAATCACCGCAATCAATAGCTCGAAGGCCGAGGTGTAGGCCAGTTCGGTCTTGGGTTCGGGGTTGTCTTCATGCAGCCGGCGAAAGATTTCCCGGCGTTTGACGTTGTTCATCGGTCACGGTGTCCTGGGTTCGGGGCGTCGGCGGTGGCGGCCTGCTGCGCCTTGATCCGCGCCAAGGCCGCTTGTATCGGGTCGCTGATGGCGGTGGGCGCGGGCGCCTGTGCGGCTGGCGCCGGGCGCTGGGCCTCGCGCCGTGCGGCCAGGCTGGCCAGCCGCGCGTTGCGCTGTTCGAAACGCCTGCGGGCGCGGTCACGCTTTATTGTGCGGGCCTGGCGTTCGCCATCGGTCTGCGCCAGGCCGCCGACGATGGCCACGCTGGCGTTGGCTGGCAACGGCCGCAGTTCGATGCAGTCCACCGGGCAGGGCGCCAGGCACAGGTCGCAGCCCGTGCATTCGTCGACGATCACGGTGTGCATCAGCTTGGCCGCGCCGACGATGGCGTCCACCGGGCAGGCCTGGATGCATTTGGTGCAGCCGATGCATTCGGCTTCACGGATATAGGCCACCTGGGGTGGTGCGCTGCCGCGGCTGGTGTCCAGGGCGATGACCGGCACCTGCAGCAGGTTCGCCAGGGCGGCGAGGGTCTCGGTGCCGCCGGGCGGGCATTTGTTGATTGCGTCGCCCCTCGACATCGCCTGCGCATAGGGCAGGCAGCCGCCATGGCCGCATTTGCCGCACTGGGTCTGGGGCAGCAGGGCGTCGATGCGTTGGGTCAGGCTCATCTTTCTGTCCGGCATGGCCATGAACAATTGTGGGAGCTGGCTTGCCAGCGAGATTTTGAGGTGTCCCAAAAAGCTCGCTGGCAAGCCAGCTCCCACAAGGGTATTACTTGATGCGCTGGCCCGGCTTGGCGCCGCTGTCAGGGCTCAGCAGGTAGATCTCTTCGCCGCCAGGGCCTGCGGCCATGACCATGCCTTCGGACATGCCGAAGCGCATTTTGCGCGGCTTGAGGTTGGCGATCATCATGGTCAGGCGGCCTTCCAGCTCGGCCGGGTTCGGGTAGGCGCTCTTGATGCCCGAGAACACGTTGCGCTGCTCGTCACCGATGTCCAGGGTCAGGCGCAGCAGTTTGTCGGCGCCCTCCACGTGCTCGGCCTTGACGATCAGGGCCACGCGCAGGTCCACGGCAGCAAAGGTGTCGAACTCGATTTCCGCAGCCAGGGGTTCCTTGACCAGCTCGCCGTTGCCGGCCGGGGCGTTGGAGGCCTGGGCGGCTTCCAGGTCTTCCTTGGAGGCGTCGACCATGGCTTGCACCTTCACCGGGTCGATGCGGCTCATCAGCGCCTGGAACGGGTTCAGCTGGTGGTTGGCCAGCAGCGTGGCGTGGTCGGCCCAGGTCAGCGGTGCGACGTTGAGGAACGCCTCGGCGTCGGCGGCCAGTTGTGGCAGCACCGGCTTGAGGAAGATCACCAGCTGGCGGAACAGGTTCACGCCCAGGGCGCACACGGCCTGCACTTCGGCCTGTTTGCCTTCCTGCTTGGCCAGGGCCCACGGTGCCTTGTCGGCGATGAAGGCGTTGGCGCGGTCGGCCAGGGCCATGATCTCGCGCATGGCGCGGGCGAAGTCACGGTTCTCGTAGGCTTCGGCGATGCTTGGCGCGGCGGCCAGGAAGGCGTCGGTCAGCTCTGGCGCGGCGTTTTCCGCTACCAGCACGCCGGCATTGCCCTTGTGGATGAAGCCTGCGCAGCGGCTGGCGATGTTGACCACCTTGCCCACCAGGTCGGAGTTGACCTTCTGCACAAAGTCTTCCAGGTTCAGGTCCATGTCGTCGACGCCACGGCCCAGCTTGGAGGCGTAGTAGTAGCGCAGGTATTCGGGCGACAGGTGGTCCAGGTAGGTGCGCGCCTTGACGAAGGTGCCGCGCGACTTGGACATTTTCTGGCCGTTGACGGTCAGGTAGCCGTGCACGTTCACCGCGGTCGGCTTGCGGTAGCCGGCGCCTTCGAGCATGGCGGGCCAGAACAGGGCGTGGAAGTTGATGATGTCCTTGCCGATGAAGTGGTACAGCTCGGCGGTGGAATCCTTGGCCCAGTAGGCATCGAAGTCCAGGTCCGGACGGCGCGCGCACAGGTTCTTGAAGCTGGCCATGTAGCCGATCGGCGCGTCCAGCCACACGTAGAAGTACTTGCCTGGCTCGCCCGGGATCTCGAAGCCGAAGTACGGCGCGTCACGGGAGATGTCCCATTCCTGCAGGCCGCTGTCCAGCCACTCGGCCAGTTTGTTGGCGACGGCGTCCTGCAGCGTGCCGCTGCGGGTCCACTCCTGCAGCATGGCCTGGAAGTCGGGCAGCTTGAAGAAGAAGTGCTGGGAATCCTTGAGCACCGGGGTGGCGCCGGAGATCGCCGACTTGGGGTTCTTCAGCTCGGTGGGCGCGTAGGTGGCGCCGCATTTCTCGCAGTTGTCGCCGTACTGGTCTTCGGCCGCGCACTTGGGGCAGGTGCCCTTGATGAAGCGGTCGGCCAGGAACATCTGCTTGTCCGGGTCGAAGTACTGGGTCACCGAGCGCTGGGAGATGTGGCCGGCGTCACGCAGCTTCAGGTAGATCTGCGAGGACAGCTCGCGGTTCTCTTCGGCGTGGGTGGAGTGGAAGTTGTCGAACTCCACCAGGAAGTCGGCGAAGTCGGTGCTGTGCTCGACCTGCACGCCGGCGATCAGCTGTTCAGGCGTGATGCCTTCCTTTTCCGCGCGCAGCATGATGGCCGAGCCGTGGGCGTCGTCGGCGCAGACGTAGGTGCACTGGTTGCCGCGGTGCTTCTGGAAACGCACCCACATGTCGGTCTGGATGTACTCGACCATGTGGCCAAGGTGGATCGAACCGTTGGCATAGGGCAGGGCGCTGGTGACGAGAATCTTGCGGGGCTCGGACATGGGGCTCGGCTACTTAGAAGTCAAAACAAGATCGGCCACTATAAAGGACCCGCGCGGTGCGGACAAACCCCCGTAGCAGCTGCCGCAGGCTGCGTCCTGGCCGATGCGTGGTGCCAGAGCCTGCGCGGCGCCTGTCGCGTGTTGGGCTCATTGTTTTTCCACCGGTGCGCTGGACGCGCTAGGATAGCCGTCTGTCTTGCTCTGTCTTTATAACGGGAGAACCCATGGGTGCCGTCAATCGCGCCGCCGTCGAAGCCGTACTTGGCCAGTACACCGATCCCTACCTGAACCAGGACCCGGTCAGCGCCGGGTGTGTGCGGGCCATCGATATCGACGGCGGGCAGGTCAACGTGGTACTGGAGCTGGGCTACGCCGCCGGCCTGTTCAAGAACGGCTTCGCCCAGGTGCTGCAGACCGCAGTCGAAGGCCTGGACGGCGTGAGCCGCGCCACCGTGCGCATCGACTGCGTGATCGGCGCCCACAAGGCCCAGGCCCAGGTGCCGGGCATGGCCAACGTCAAGAACGTCGTTGCCGTGGCCTCGGGCAAGGGCGGGGTGGGCAAGTCCACCACCGCCGCCAACCTGGCCCTGGCCCTGGCCCGAGAGGGCGCGCGCGTGGGTATCCTCGACGCCGACATCTATGGCCCCAGCCAGGGCGTGATGTTCGGCATCGCCGAAGGCACCCGCCCGCAGGTCAAGGACCAGAAATGGTTCGTGCCGCTCAAGGCCCATGGCGTGGAAGTGATGTCCATGGCCTTCCTCACCGACGACAACACGCCCATGGTGTGGCGCGGCCCCATGGTCTCCGGCGCCCTGCTGCAGCTGATCACCCAGACCGCCTGGGACGACCTCGACTACCTGGTCATCGATATGCCGCCAGGCACCGGTGACATCCAGCTGACCCTGGCGCAGAAAGTGCCGGTGGCCGGCGCGGTCATCGTTACCACGCCCCAGGACCTGGCCCTGCTGGACGCCAAGAAAGGCGTGGAGATGTTCCGCAAGGTCAACATCCCGGTGCTGGGCGTGGTCGAGAACATGGCCGTGCACATCTGCTCCAACTGCGGCCATGCCGAGCACCTGTTCGGCGAGGGCGGTGGCGAGAAGCTGGCGGCGCAGTACGGTGTCGAGGTGCTGGCGTCGTTGCCGTTGTCGATGCTGATTCGCGAGCAGGCCGACAGCGGCAAGCCGACTGCCATTGCCGAGCCGGAAAGCCAGATCGCCATGGTCTACCAGGAGCTGGCGCGCCATGTGGGTGCGCGCATCGTGATGCAGGAAGCGGCGGCCCCGGCCATGCCGAGCATCACCGTCAGCGACGACTGAGTGCTGGTGGCCGCTGCCTCAGGCAGCGGCTACGGTAAACCGCAGGCATAAAAAAACCCCGCTCGTGAGCGGGGTTCTTTTGAACTGTTCAGTACAAGTTAGATAACTTGAACTTCTTCAGCTTGCATGCCTTTCTGGCCGCGGGTAGCGACGAAAGAAACCTGCTGGCCTTCTTTCAGGCTTTTGAAGCCGTCAGCCTGGATAGCTTTGAAGTGAACGAACAGGTCGTCACCGGATTGTGGAGTGATGAAGCCGAAGCCTTTTTCATCGTTGAACCACTTAACGGTACCGGTTTGGCGATTGGACATGGTGAGTCTCCTTGGACAAAGTTAACTGCGGTTCAGGAAATGCCCTGGCCGAGACTGAGTGCAAAGAGCAGGAAAATTCATGGAGATGTAAAACATCGGGTAGAGATTCTCAGTGACACAAGCAACACAGTGACGCCACCTTAACCCTTTTTCCGGGGCCTGCCAATGCCATTCGCCGCGAATAACACAAATCATGACTGACGGTGCCGGCGGGTGGCGAAAAGTCGCAGTTTTCGCGGGCTGCAAGGCATGAAATGACCGGGCGGTCCGAACAAATGACCACGGTGCTTTGAGCCGTGGCGCCCGGTCCGGTAAGATGCGGGCAACATTTTCACCACCTCGCTATTCAGGACACCCCGCCATGAGCATCAAATCGGACAAGTGGATTCGCCGCATGGCGCAAGAGCACGGCATGATCGAGCCTTTCGTCGAGCGCCAGATGCGCGGTGAAGGCGCCGACCGGCTGATCTCCTTCGGCGTGTCCAGCTACGGCTACGACGTACGCTGCGCCGATGAATTCAAGGTGTTCACCAACATCAACTCGGCCACCGTGGACCCGAAGAACTTCGACGAGAAAAGCTTCGTCGACGTGAAAAGCGACGTCTGCATCATCCCGCCGAACTCCTTCGCCCTGGCCCGCACCGTCGAGTACTTCCGCATCCCGCGCAACGTGCTGACCATCTGCCTGGGCAAGAGCACCTACGCGCGCTGCGGCATCATCGTCAACGTCACCCCGCTGGAACCGGAGTGGGAAGGCCACGTGACCCTGGAGTTCTCCAATACCACCACGCTGCCGGCGAAAATCTACGCCAACGAAGGGGTGGCGCAGATGCTGTTCCTGGAGTCCGACGAAGAATGTGAAGTGTCCTACAAGGACCGTGGCGGCAAGTACCAGGGCCAGCGTGGCGTGACCCTGCCGCGTACATAATCCGACCGGCGCAAGGAATTAGTCGGGAAAAAGGCACTCTATCGAGGTGAACTGTTCCGTTTCGCGTCATGCGAAGCGGGCCATTGACCAGGGAGTGCCTATGAAAATCGACCCGACCATCAGCGCCGAACTGGCCAGGCTGGAGCCCAACCAGGTTGGCGTGCTTGCCTGGACCTTGCTGGCCAACCCCATGGCCCACCAGGCGGGCGGCGTACCGGGCCAACCGGACCCCGACCCCAACCCCGATTACCCGCAGCCCGAAGAACCGGGCGAGCCGACCATCCCCGATCAACCCCCACCCGCGCCCGTGGCCTGACGCCGCACCGGCCACACCTGGCCGTCGCCGACCACGAACAGCTGGTCGGCCCGGCCGGGGCGCAGCGCATGCCCCCCTGTGAAGGCGCCGAACGCCGGTAGCAGGCTGACCTCTTCCCCAAAGCTGAAACACGGCAGCCGCAGGCTTTGCCGCCCTTTGCCCTGCAAGCGGTACACCGGGTGCACGTGGCCGGCCAGCACCGGCAGGCGCGGGTGCGGCCCGGGTTCATGTTGCAACGCGAACGGCCCCAGCGGCAGCGGCTCGGCCACCACCTCGAACGCCAGCGAGGCAGGCGGGTCGCCGGCGCGGCGGTCGTGGTTGCCGCGAATCAGCGTCACCGCCAAGCCGCCATGCCGATCACGCCACTGCTGCAGCGCCGCCAGGGTCGCCGGCCCCTGGGAGCCGGGGGCGTGGAGGAAATCACCGAGGAAGATCAGCCGCTGGCAGTCATGCCGTGCCAACAGCCGGTCCAGCACCGCCAGGTTGCTCGCGGTGGTGCCATGGGGCACCGGCTGGCCCAGGCGGCGGTAGGCGGCAGCCTTGCCGAAGTGCGCGTCGGCGATCAGCAGGGCGCGTTGCCCGGGCCAGTAGATGGCCTTCTCCGGCAGCAGCCACAAGGTGGTGCCGTGGAAGTCGAAGGCGTGATGGCCGCTCATAGCCCCGCCGCCGTTTCCAGGTCGCTGACCATGCGCGCGATGCGGTCCGCCAGCTTCTCCGAGCTGAGGCTTTCGCGGAAGCGCTCCACCATCAGCGGAAAGCCCAACGGCGTGGCGCGCTTGAGCGCGTGCAGGTCCAGGCGCTGGCCTTGCATGCGCACCAGCGTCTGTTCCAGGCGCTGCACGTCCAACTCCTGGCGCAGCACTTCTTCCTGGGCCTGGGTCAGCAGCAGGTTGCCGGCGTCGTATTGCTTGAACACCTCGAAGAACAGCCCGCTGGAGGCCTGCACCTGGCGGGTGCTCTTTTGCGAGCCGGGGTAGCCGCCGAACACCAGCCCGGAGATACGCGCGATCTCGCGGAAGCGCCGCAACGCCAGTTCGCCGGCATTGAGGCTGGCGAGCACGTCGGCCAGCAGTTGCTCGGGGCTCAGCAGCGCGCCGTTCAGCCACTGCGACCAGTCCACGGCGGTGGCGCTGAGCAGCTCGAAACCATAGTCGTTGACGGCGATGGAGAAGGTCAGCGGCTGGCGTTGGCTCATCCGCGAGGCCAGCAGGCTGCCCAGCCCCAGGTGCACCTGGCGGCCAGCGAAGGGGTAGAGGAACAGGTGCCAGCCCTCGCGGGACTTCAGGGTTTCCGCCAGCAGGGTGTCGGGGGTGGGCAGTGCCGACCAGTGCTGCTGCACCTCCAGCAGCGGCCGCACCGCGCGCATGGGTGGGCTCTGGTATTCGCCCTGCGCGGCCAGGCCCAGCTGGCGCACCAGGGCGGCGGCCAGTTCGCTGGACAGCGGCATGCGCCCACCATTCCAGCGCGGCACGGCGGCCTTCTTCGCGGTGCTGCGCTTGACGTAGGCGGTCATGTTTTCCACCCGTACCAGCTCCAGCTGGCGCCCGGCGAACAGGAAACCGTCGCCGGGCCGCAGGCGGGCGATGAAGCCTTCCTCGACACTGCCCAGGGAACGCCCGCCACCGCCCTTGCTCCAGAACTTCAGTTGCAGGCTGGCGTCGCTGACGATGGTGCCGATGCTCATGCGGTGGCGGCGCGCCAGGCGCGCGTCGGGCACGCGCCACACGCCGTGTTCGTCGGGTTCCACGCGGCGGTAATCGGGGTAGGCGGTGAGCGAGTGGCCGCCGTGGCGCACGAACGCCAGGGCCCAGGCCCATTCGTCGTCGGTGAGGTCGCGGTAGGCCCAGGCGCTGCGCACTTCGGCCAACAGTTCATCGGGCCGAAAGCCGCCGCCCAGGGCCATGCTCACCAGGTGCTGCACCAGCACGTCCAAGGGTTTGTGCGGGGATTCACGCGGCTCGATCTGCCGCGCCGCCACGGCTTGTTCGGCCGCCGCAGCTTCCACCAGCTCCAGGCTGTGGGTGGGCACCAGGGTCACCCGCGACGGCCGGCCGGGGGCGTGGCCCGAGCGCCCGGCGCGTTGCATCAGGCGCGCCACGCCCTTGGCCGAGCCGATCTGCAGCACCCGCTCCACGGGCAGGAAATCCACCCCCAGGTCGAGGCTGGAGGTGCAGATCACCGCCTTGAGCTGGCCGTCCTTGAGCGCGCGCTCCACCCAATCGCGGGTCTCCCGGGCCAGGGAACTGTGGTGCAGGGCAATGATGCCGGCCCAGTCGGGGCGCGCATCGAGAATCGATTGAAACCAGATCTCCGCCTGGGAGCGGGTGTTGGTGAACACCAGGCAACTGCTGCTGGTGTCGATCTCGCCCACTACCTGGTCGAGCATGCGCAGGCCCATGTGGCCGCCCCAGGGGAAGCGTTCGATGGCCGCCGGCAGCAGCGTGTCGACTTCGATGCGTTTGGCTTCGGCGCCTTGCACAGTGAGGCCCTGGCCGGCGCCCAGCAGCACGTCCTGGGCGTGGGCCTGGTTGCCCAGGGTGGCCGAAATACCCCACACGATCAGCCCCGGCTGCCAGCGGCGCAGGCGCGCCAGTGCCAGTTGCAACTGCACGCCGCGCTTGTTGCCGATCAGCTCGTGCCATTCATCCACCACCACCATGGCCAGGCTGGCGAATTCTGTCTTGGCGTGCTCGCGGGCCAGCAGCAGGGTCAGGCTTTCCGGGGTGGTGATCAGCGTGGTGGGCAGCCGCCGGCCCTGGCGGGCGCGCTCGGCGCTGCTGGTGTCGCCGGTGCGCAGGCCCAGTGACCAGGGCAGTTGCAGGTCGTCCAGGGGCGCTTGCAGGGCGCGATGGGTGTCGGCGGCCAGGGCGCGCATGGGCGTCAGCCACAGCACCGTCAGCGGCGCGGTGCGCGGGCCGGGCCTGGCGAAACGGTTGAGGGCGGCGAACCACAAGGCGTAGGTCTTGCCGGCGCCGGTGCTGGCGTGCAGCAACCCCGACTGCCCAGCCTTGACGGCCGCCCAGACCTGTTTCTGGAACGCGAAGGGCTTCCAGTGGCGGGCGGCGAACCAGGGTTTGGCGTGGTCGGGCATGGGCGCTGTCCGTGGGGGTTAAACCAGTGACAGCGGCGGTGGAAGGTTAGTTGCGACGCGTGTAGCCGCTGCCGCAGGCTGCGCTGGCCATGATGGACGCTGGAGATCTCCAGTGGGGCATGGGGCCAGCGCAGCCTGGCGGCAGCGGCTACAGGGTTACTTCAGGTTGCCACTGAGGAACTGGCGCAACCGCTCGCTCTTCGGGTTGCCCAGCACGTCCGCCGGCACGCCTTCCTCCTCCACCAACCCTTTGTGCAGGAACATCACCTGGCTGGACACCTGGCGCGCGAAGCTCATCTCGTGGGTGACCATGATCATGGTGCGGCCTTCCTCGGCCAGGCCCTGGATCACCTTCAGCACTTCACCCACCAGCTCCGGGTCGAGCGCCGAGGTGGGTTCGTCGAACAGCATCACCTCGGGTTCCATGGCCAGGGCGCGGGCGATGGCCACCCGCTGTTGCTGGCCGCCGGAGAGGAACGCCGGGTACTGGTCGGCGACGCGCGCCGGCAGACCAACCTTGTCCAGGTAGCGGCGGGCACGGTCCTCGGCCTCGTGCTTGCTCACGCCCAGCACCCGCCGCGGGGCCATGGTGACGTTCTCCAAAACGCTCATGTGGCTCCACAGGTTGAAGTGCTGGAACACCATGGCCAGGCGCGTGCGAATGCGCTGCAGTTCGTCAGGGTCGGCCACGCGCATGCCGTGGCTGTCTTGCACCATGCGGATCTGCTTGCCGTCCAGGCTCATGGCGCCGTCGTTGGGGGTTTCCAGGAAGTTGATGCAGCGCAGGAAGGTACTCTTGCCCGAGCCGCTGGCGCCGATCAGGCTGATGACGTCGCCGGTCTTGGCCTTGAGCGAAACCCCCTTGAGTACTTCGTTGTCGCCGTAGCGTTTGTGCAGGCCATCGATGGTCAGTTTGTACATGGGCAATCAGGTCTCAAGGCGAAAGAAGGTAGCCGCTGCGGTAGGCTTCGCGGCCGGCGACGTGGGCCACCACCATGCCGGCGGTGGCCATGCGCCGCAGCGAGCGGGCGTACATCACCCCGGCCTGGGCGCAGCGCACGGCGGTGATGCGGTCGCTGATGGGGTCGATGACGTCGGCGATCAGCTGGCCGGCGCTCACGACCTCGCCCGGCAGCACATGGAACACCAGCAGGCCGCCGGCGGCGCTGACCACCGGCTCCACCGCCGCCAGGGGCGTGGCGGGGTAGGGCAGTTCGGGCAGCGGCGGCTGCTCGCCGGCGATGGCACCGTGGTGGGTCAGGTAGTCGATGATCGCCTGGCAGTCGGTGGCGGCGGTGTGGTGGTCGACATCGCCTTGGCCGCGCAGCTCCAGGGTCACCGAGAAGCTGCCCTGGGGAATCTCGAAACGGTGGTTGAAGCGCTGCTGCAGCTCCCACCACACCAGGGTGAAGCACTCGTCGAACGACTGCCCGCCCGAGTCGGTGGCCAGCAGGCTGGCCTGGGCGCCCAGGTAGCGCGACAGTGGTTCCACCTTCGGCCAGGCCTCGGGCGTGGTGTACAGGTGTGCCACGGCCTCGAAGTCGCAGTGCAGGTCCAGCACCATGTCGGCGTCGCAGGCCAGGCGCTGCAGGATCAGGCGCTGGGACTGCAACTGCGTGGCCGGCACCTGGGCTTCCAGCGCCCGGCGCAGCGCCGCGCGGATCAGCCGCGCATTGTGCTGCGGGTCGTCGCCCAGGTGCGGCGCCACCTCGGTGCCCACTTCGTCGCTGAGGTCGACGAACAGGCGGTTGAAGTTCTGCCCGCTCTCCAGCTCGTAGCGGCCCAGGGGCACGTCCATCAGCACCTGCTCCAGCCCCACCGGGTTGGCCACGGGCACCAGGACGATCTCGCTGTTCAGCTGCCCGGCCTGCTCCAGCTCGGCCAGGCGCTGCTTGAGGTGCCAGGCCACCAGCATGCCGGGCAGTTCGTCGGCGTGCAGCGAGGCCTGGATGTAGATCTTGCCGGCGCCTTCCGTGGGGCCGTAGTGAAAGCTGTGGATCTGCCGGCCGGTGCCTGGCACCGGGCTGATCAGGTCATGGGTGCGATGGTGCATTTCCGGTTCCTAGTGCGCAGGGCCGAGGAAGGCCAGCCAGCGGCGTTCCGCCAGGCGAAACAGGCCCACCAGCGTGAAGGTGATGGTCAGGTAGATCAGCGCGGCGATGCCGAACGACTGGAAGGTCATGAAGGTGGCCGAGTTGGCGTCGCGTGCCACTTTCAGGATGTCCGGCACCGTGGCGGTGAAGGCGACGGTGGTGGAGTGCAGCATCAGGATCACTTCGTTGCTGTAGAACGGCAGCGAGCGGCGCAGGGCCGACGGCATGATCACGTAAGTGTAGAGCTTCCAGCCAGTGAGGCCGTAGGCCTTGGCCGCTTCCACCTCGCCGTGGTTCATGCTGCGGATGGCGCCGGCGAAGATCTCGGTGGTGTAGGCGCAGGTGTTCAGGGCGAAGGCCAGGATGGTGCAGTTCATGGCGTCGCGGAAGAACGTGTTCAGCTCTGGCTGGTTGCGCACCGCCTCGATGCTGTAGATGCCGGTGTAGCAGATCAGCAGCTGGATATACAGCGGCGTGCCGCGGAACAGGTAGGTGTAGAACTGCACCGGCCAGCGTAGCCAGAAGTGCGTGGACACCCGGGCGATGGACAACGGGATGGACACCACGAAGCCGATGGCGATGGAGGCGGTCAGCAGCCACATGGTCATGGCCAGGCCGGTGATGTGCTGGCCGTCCGAATACAGGAACGGGCGCCAGTATTGTTGCAACAGTTCAATCATCGCACGGCCTCCCGGCTGCCAGCGCTGTAACGCCGCTCGGCCCAGCGCAACACCACGTTGGAGGCGCTGGTGATCAGCAGGTAGATGACGGCCGCCAGGACCAGGAAGTAGAACAGCTGGTAGGTGCTCTTGCCCGCGTCCTGGGCGGCCTTGACCAGGTCGGCCAGGCCGATGATCGACACCAGGGCGGTGGCCTTGAGCATCACCATCCAGTTGTTGCCGATGCCTGGCAGGGCGAAGCGCATCATCTGCGGGAACACCACGTAGCGGAACCGCTGGCCACGTTTCAGGCCATAGGCGGTGGCCGCTTCCACCTGGCCGCGTGGCACGGCGAGGATGGCGCCACGGAAGGTTTCGGTGAAATAGGCGCCATAGATGAACCCGAGGGTGATCACACCAGAGGTGAAAGGATCGATCTCGATGTAGTCCCAGTCCATGGCATCTGTGAGATTGGTCAGCCAGGTTTGCAGGCTGTAGAAGATCAGCAGCATCAGCACCAGGTCGGGCACGCCGCGAATCAGGGTGGTGTACAACTGTGCGGGAACCCGCAGCACTTTAAGGCTTGAGAGCTTGGCGCTGGCGCCCAGCAGGCCCAGGCCAACGCTCACCAGCAGTGACAGCACCGCCAGCTTGATGGTCATCCAGGTGCCTTCCAGCAGGATCGGGCCAAAGCCCTTCAGGCTGAATGCTGAAAGCCCCAGGTTTTGTAATAGGTCGTCGAACATGGATGGTGCCTGTGCAGGTAGAAAAAACGCCTTCCCCCGGACGGGAGAAGGCGTCGTTACCAATTGTTACTTGCCGCTGTACAGGTTCAGATCACCGAAGTGTTTCTTCTGAATGGTGTCGTAGGTGCCGTCCTTGTGTAACGCTTCGATACCTTTGTCCAGCAGGGCCTTGAGCTCTTTGTTACCCTTTTTGATACCGACGGCGGTCTTGGCCGGCAGCAGTGGGTCGTCAACCGGCTTGCTGACTTCGTAGTCGGCGCCCTGTGGCGATTTCAGGAAGCCCAGTTCGGCCTGCAGCATGTCCTGGATGGAAGCGTCCAGGCGGCCCGAGGTCAGGTCGGCATAGACCTGGTCCTGGTTGGCGTAGGCCTTGGTGGTCACGCCGGCCTTGTCCAGCACGGCCTTGGCGTAGGCTTCCTGGATGGTGCCCTGCTCGTAGCCCACGGTCTTGCCTTTGAGCGACTCGGGGGTGCTGTAGCCTGCACCTTTTTTGAACACCAGCGCGGTCGGGCCGGAGAACAGTTCGCTGGAGAAGTCGATGACCTTGGCGCGCGCGTCAGTCACGGTCATGGACGAGATCACGCCGTCGAACTTGCCGGCGTTGAGGCCGGGGATCATGCCGTCGAAGTCATTCTCGACCCACTTGCACTCCACTTTCAGCTCTTTGCAGATGGCATTGCCCAGGTCGATGTCAAAGCCCACCAGGCTGCCGTCGGCGGCCTTGGATTCGAACGGTGCGTAGGATGGGTCGACGCCGAAGCGCAATACCTTGTAATCCTTGGCCATCGCGGCGCCAGCAGACAAACATAAGGCCAGTGCAGAAAGGGTCAGCAATGCTTTTTTCATTGTGCAGTCCTTAGAACCTGAGAAGAGCGTACAGGTGTACGCGACATTCGTTACCGGCGGATGCCAGACATCATTCTGATAGCAATTTTCGCACCACAGTACCCGAACGAGCGTTTAAATGGGGCGCCCGGAAGGCTCTGGCGCGGCGGCCTGCCCAAAATCGGGCAGCCCCGAAACCACGCCCCAAAAGTGGGCAATCAGCTCAGCAGGTCTTGCAGCGTAGCCAGACTATCGGCTTCTTCCACCGGCTTGTCATGCCGCCAACGCAACATGCGCGGAAAACGTACGGCAATGCCGCTTTTATGACGTTTTGACAGGGCAATGCCCTCGAAACCCAGCTCGAACACCAAGGTAGGGCGCACGCTGCGCACCGGGCCGAATTTCTCCACCGTGGTCTTGCGCACGATGGCGTCGACCTGGCGCATTTCCTCGTCGGTCAGCCCCGAGTAGGCCTTGGCGAACGGCACCAGGGTGCGCTCGCTGGCTTCGGGCGGGCCGTCCCACACGGCGAAGGTGTAGTCGCTGTACAGGCTGGCGCGGCGGCCGTGGCCGGCCTGGGCGTAGATCAGCACGGCGTCGACGCTGAAGGGGTCGACCTTCCATTTCCACCAGGTGCCCATGTCCTTGGTGCGGCCCACGCCATACAGGGCGTCGCGGGCCTTGAGCATCATGCCTTCCACGCCCAGGCGCCGCGACTGTTCGCGCAGGCGGGCCAGGTCCAGCCAGCTCTCGCCATGCAGCAGTGGCGACAGCTGCAGCACAGGCGCCGCCGTGGCCGCCACCAGGCGCTCCAGCTCGGCGCGCCGTTGCCCCTGGGGCCGGCTGCGCCAGTCGTGGCCCTGCCATTCCAGCAGGTCATAGGCCAGCACCACCACGGGCACCTCTTCCAGCAGCTTCTTGCCCAGGGTCTTGCGGCCGATGCGCTGCTGCAGCAGGGCGAACGGCTGCACCTGGGGCTGGGCGTCGGCTTTCCACACCACGATCTCGCCATCGATGACGGTGCCGTCGGGCAGGCTTTGCTCCAGCGCCATCAGCTCCGGGAAGCGTTCGCTGACCAGTTCTTCACCGCGGGACCAGATCCACAGGCGGCCGTCGCGCTTGACCAGTTGCGCGCGGATGCCGTCCCATTTCCACTCCACCTGCCAGGCGTCGACCGGCCCCAGCAGGGCGTCGAACTGGTCCACTGGCTGCTGCTGCGAGTGGGCGAGGAAAAACGGGTAGGGCTGGCCGCCGCGCTGGGCGTGTTCGTCGGCGGATTCAGCGGCGATCAGCGTGCGGTAGCTGTCGGCGGTGGGCCGGTGGGACAGGTCGGTGTAGCCCACCAGGCGCTGGGCCACGCGCTTGCTGTCGATGCCGGCCAACTGCGCCAGGGCGCGGGTTACCAGCAGTTTTGACACACCCACGCGGAAGCTGCCGGTGATCAGCTTCAGGCACACCATCAGGCTCTGCCGGTCCAGTTGCGCCCATAGCTGCGGCAGGCGCTCGGCCAGGGCCTCCGGCGGCAGGCCGCGCAGGGGCAGCAAGGCTTCTTCCACCCACCAGGCCAGGCCCTGGTCGCTGCTGTGGGCGGTTTCCGGCAGCAGCAGGGAAAAGGTCTCGGCCAGGTCGCCGACGGCCTGGTAGCTTTCCTCGAACAGCCACTCGGGCAGGCCACTGGTGTGCACTGCTATGTCACGCAGCACGCGGCTGGGCACCAGCTGGCGCGGGCGGCCACCGGAAAGGAAATACACCGCCCAGGCGGCGTCGGCAGCATCGGCCTGGCTGAAGTAGGCCAGCAGTGCGTCGCGCTTGGCGTTGGTGGAGGTGGTTTCGTCCAGGCGCCCATAGAGTTCGGCAAAGGCTTTCATGCGCTGGCTTGCTCCTCGTCTTCATCGCCGTACTCGGTGGTAAAGCCTTGGGCGTCCAGCCCCAGGTCGCGCAGGTAGCGCACCAGCACCGCCACCGAGCCGTGGGTGACCATGACCCGTTCGGCGCCGGTCTGCTCGATGGCCCACAGCAGGCCGGGCCAGTCGGCGTGGTCGGACAGCACGAAGCCGCGGTCCACGCCGCGCCGCCGGCGGGTGCCGCGCAGGCGCATCCAGCCGCTGGCGAAGGCGTCGCTGTAGTCGCCGAAACGGCGCATCCAAGTGCTGCCACCGGCCGAGGGCGGGGCCAGGATCAGCGCCTGGCGCAGGGCCGGGTCGGTCTTCTTGAAGTCGCCGGCGTACTGGGTCTGGGGAATGTGGATGCCGCCCTCGCGGTACACCCGGTTCAGCGGCTCGACGGCCCCGTGCACCAGGATCGGGCCAATGCTGGCGTCGATGCCGTGGAGGATGCGCTGGGCCTTGCCGAACGCGTAGGCGAACAACACGCTGGCCTTGCCGGCTTGGGCGTTGGCCCGCCACCAGTCATCTATTTCGGCGAAGATCTCCCGTTGCGGCTGCCAGCGGTAGATGGGCAGGCCGAAGGTGGATTCGGTGATGAAGGTATGGCAACGCACCGGCTCGAAGGGCGCGCAGGTGCCGTCGGCCTCCACCTTGTAGTCGCCGGACGCCACCCACACCTCGCCCTGGTATTCCAGGCGCACCTGCGCCGAGCCCAGCACGTGGCCGGCCGGGTGGAAGCTGAGGGTAACGCCGTGGTGCACCAGGCGCGCGCCGTAGGCCAGGGTCTGCAGGTTGATGTCGGCGCCCAGCCTGGCGCGCAAGATGCCGGCGCCGGGGCTGGCGGCCAGGTAATGAGTGTTGCCGGTGCGCGCGTGGTCGCCGTGGCCGTGGGTGATCACAGAGCGTTCCACGGGCCGCCAGGGGTCGATGTAGAAATCCCCGGGCGGGCAGTACAGGCCTTCGGGGCGGGCAATGACGAGGTCCATGGGCGGCGGCCTGTGGCAGGGGGCTTAATCGTCAGAGGCTGCGCCGCCGCCGGAAGTTCGCTAATTGTGCGCGTTTGCGTAGGGACGTGACTGAGGGTAGGTTGGAGGTTCAAATCACTGAGGATGGCTGCCATGAACCTGCGCTGGATAACGGTTCCGCTCTTGATGCTTGCCGCCAGTGGGCCAGTGCTGGCCGCCGATTGCCCGGAACTGCTGCAAGGGCAGATGACCAAACTGCGCGGCAAGGAGGCCATCGACCTGTGCCAGCGCTTTGCCGGCAAGCCGCTGGTGGTGGTCAACACCGCCAGCTACTGCGGCTTCGCCCCGCAGTTCAGCGGGCTGGAAGGCCTGTACATTCGCTACAAGGACAAGGGCCTGGAAATGATCGGCGTGCCGTCCAATGACTTCAAGCAGGAGGCCCAGGACAGCGCCGAGACCGCCAAGGTCTGCTACGCCAACTACGGCGTCACTTTCACCATGACCCAGCCGGCGCCCGTGCGCGGTGCCGACGCCACCCATTTGTTCAAGGTACTGGCGGAGCAAAGTAGCGCGCCCAAGTGGAACTTTTACAAGTACGTGGTGGACCGCCAGGGCAATGTGGTGGCGAGCTTTTCCAGCATCACCAAGCCCGACGACCCGGACCTGATCGCCGCGGTGGAAAAAGCCATCGCCTCAAAACCCTGAGGCATGAAAAAACCCGCCGAGGCGGGTTTTTTCGTGCTGCAGGTACGTGAATCAGAAGCGGTAGGTAATCGAGGTACCGAAGCCGCTGGCGCTGTTCTTGTACTTGGAGCTGTAGGCCAGCTTGGTAGCCGACACTTCGTTGATCTTCACGCTCTCTTCCCACAGGTAGGAGTAGGCGAAGTCCAGGGTGATGTTTTCCACGGGGGTGTAGCCCACGCCGAAGCTGACGGCCTGGCGGTCGCCGGTAGGGATGCGTGGCGAACGGTCGACGTTGTTGGTAGGCGACTGGTCAACCGAGTAACCGGCGCGCAGCACCACTTCCTTGTTCAGCTGGTAGGCGGCACCGATGGCGTGGGCCCAGGTGTCGTGCCAGTTCTGCTCTTCGGTGATGGTGCTCAGCGAGCCCGACAGCAGCGCGGGCACGCCTTTGTTCTCCACGGTGATGTCTTTCAGGCGGCTCCAGCGGGTCCAGGTGCTGCCGGCATACACGGTCCAGTCGTCACCCAGCTTCTGGGTCACGGAGAAGTCCACGGATTCCGGGGTGTCCAGGTCCAGCGAGGCATCGTAGCTGTGGCCGCTCAGGCCCAGCAGGCTGAAGGTGCCGCCGGTGACCTTGGTGTCGCCGTCCAGGTGGTAGTCCACCTTGGAGTGGTAGGTCAGGCCCAGGCTGGTGGTCGGCGTGGCCTGCACCAGGATACCGGCGTTGAAGCCGATGGCGGTGTCGTTGCCGTTGATCTTCACCTTGCCGTCGTTGGTGCCGGGGGTGAAGGAGTTGGGCACCATGGAGCTCAGCTCGCCGTCGATGCGGTTGATGGTCGGGCCGAAACCGATCGACACGATATCGTTGAACGCATAGCTGACGGTAGGCTGGAAGGTCATGACCGAGACCTTGCTCTTGTTGGCGTAGTAACGGCCAGCGAAGTCGCTGTGGTAGTCGGTGATCAGGCCGAACGGCACGTAGAAGCCGACACCGAAGGCCCAGTGGTCATCGATTGGCTGTACGTAGTAACCCATGGGCACGGTAGTCACCGGCACCATGTCGCCACCCTCTTTGCCCCCCAGGGTGGCCTTGGTGTCGCTGATGTCGGTCTTCGCGTCAATCACGGCCGCGCCCACGGTGGCTTGGGCTTTCTTGAGGCGCGACATGCCGGCAGGGTTGCCGTAGATGGTGCTGGCGTCATCGGCAGAAGACGAACGGCCGGCGAAGCCGGTGCCCATGCCGCTGATGCTGGTTTCGTTGATGGCAAAGCCACTGGCGAACAGCTGGGTAGAGGCGAGTGCGACGGCGATGCTGATTGTGGTCTTGAGCATTACTTTTTTCATTATTAGAACTCCATGTGATCACCGAAGCGAAAACTACCAACATTTTCGCCGCGGCGCTATAGCCCGTATCGCAGGAGATAGAGCGGTTTTGTAGGACAATCCGACCAGGCTGGAAGCTTATAAGCTGGCGTTATGCCATGATCTTCAGCTGGCTAATCTGTCAGTAACGGTGATGCAGCTTGCCCAGGCGGCGGTGAAATCCCTTAAACGACCCTGGGGTTGGAAGGTTTGGCGCCATATTCTGGCCATGCCGATAACATCATCGGCCTGTGGCAAGGGCGTTTTCTGCTCTTCGATCAACAGCCAGGCAATAGCCGTGGCGTACCGAAGGTTGACGGTCAATTCCTGATGCGGGCCACTTAAAAAAGCATGCTGGCTGGCGAGCCCCCTCACGAGGCTGGCCAAATCGGGGTCCAGGGCCAGGTAATGGTCCCACAAGGCCTGGTGGCGCAACGCGCCGATGCGGTACAGGCCGTGGCCACGACGATCGTGCAGGGCGGTGCCCAGGGCCGATTGGCTGGCCGCCACGCCCAACAGCAAGGCCTCGGCGGTAGCGCAGTGACGGCCCAGGTACAGCAGCGTCGGGCGTATCACGTACTGGCTCAATTCCCGTGCGGCGATCCCCATAAAACCCTTCGACCTCTCTGTCTGGCCGACGGAACCTGGGTGCTTGGCAGCAGTGAATCGGATGGCTCCGCCGGAAGCGGCTTGGGGCCGCTTGAATTGAAGTGTAGTGTCATATTTGTGCTGTAAAGGGCTGTTTTTAAATTATTTGCCCGTTTGAGGTGGCGGCGCATATGCCCTCAGGTGATAAAGAAACCGGCTTGCAGCACGTAGCAGCAACTGTCTTGTGGGAGCGGCCGCAGGCCGCGTCCAAGGCGCCGCGCTGTTCCCGGCACACCGCGATGAACCCGGCCGCCGCCTTCGGCGGCTGCTACAGGGCGCATAAAGTGATCACCCATAAAAAAGCCCCGCTCATGGCGGGGCCTTGGGTGCAGCCTGGGCGTTTTAGGCGACCAGTGCCTGGCGCGTACGGTCGATCACGGCCTGCAGCGGCTCGGCGCTGGAGTATTGCTCCGGGTACAGGCGTTCGCTGTGGCGGGCAATACCGTGCTCGTTGACGACGGTGAAGCTGAAGCAGCCTTTGCGAGCTGCCATGATCAGGCAGTTCAGCGGTGCGAAGGCGTCAGTCAGGGTGCGCATGGCGTCTTGGGTATGAATAGTGTTCATAGTTATTGGATGTTCCTGCAAAAGACACGGATATGATCCGTGCACACTAAAAACGTTCCAGTAACGCGGGCCACCATTGGCCGGACGAAGAACCTGACTGGAACAAAGCAGCCAGTGTGAGCGCATTTAAAATGTGGCGCTTGGGCTGACCGGTAGGTACTTAGGAGGACAGGCAACACACCGGGGCAAAGGTTCGCTGCCCGTGGGTGAAGATCCTGATCAATCAGCAGGTTGGTTAGGTCAGAGTAAAGAGGCTTGTCAGCGATGCCTGGCGTTGGCCACGGCTCGTGAAGTGTTTACCTGGAAACCATCGAGTAGGTCGGGTCCGCTGTTTCAGCAGGGGGTTCGCTTTGCTGCGAACGACGTGCTGGAGGACTGTGTCGACCAGAAATTGACTTTCAGCTTGGTACTAACAGTGGCAAGCCTAACTGATAGCCTGGGTGACTTGCAAGTGTTTTTTCAATTCACCTGCTGTATCACCGGCGGCCCGGGGTGCACCCTTGTGCCTCAGATCAGCAGCAGACCAGTTTGCCTACAAAAACTCGCCCTGTGAAGCCCCTGAAGTCGCTTTTTCGCGCCCCACGCTTGACAGGGAGTACGAAAATGGTGCGGCCCCGTGCCTCCATTCAGGGCGGTTGTACACATGTGGCAATGAAACCGTCATGTCCCTGCAAACGCCTTGCCGAAAGTTCCCCTACGCCGCATTGAAAATTTAAGTCAATGAAAAAAAACGCTTTTTTTAACTGGTGAAAAAATCGACAGTTTGACTGGAGGCCCTATTCTACAAGGGTTTGCGGGCGGGGAAGGGCGGTTGTCCACTGACTTATCCACAGCTTCTGTGGATTGTCCCGAGCGCTTGCTCTAGCACGGGCGTACCCGGATATTTCATGTTTCTTACCAAGTCGCCAGCGGATTTTGTCAATGGTGGGAGGGGGTAAAATTTCATCGGCCGGGCGCTGATATTTTTTTTTCCAACCGATGCAAAAACGTGCGGCTATCGCCCGACCGGAGGCATTCACCTGTACGGGTTTGCCGCCAGTCGTCGCTTCGCTCAGACTGTGACCTTTGTTAGAACGCGGTGGAATTTGAAATGGCATTTGACATCACCAGCCTGTTGCTCGGCCTGCTGCTGGCGGGGGCGCCGAGCCTGGCGCTGGCCTGGGGCATACAGCGTCGCCTGAGCGCCTTGAGCGCCGAGTCGGCGCTGTGGCAGGAGCGCCTGACCACCGCGCAATTGGCCCAGGACGGCCTGAGTGCGCAGCTCGATGCCAGCCGCGACGAGGTCAGCGACCTGTCCCAGGCCAACGCGGTCAAGCAGGCGGAGCTGGCGGCCCAGGGGCGTGAGCTGGACCTGCTGCAGATCGAGCGCGACAACGCCCGCGATGCCGCCCACGCCTGGAATATCGAGCGCAGCGGCAAGGAAGGCGAGTTGCGCCGCCTGGATGCCCAATGCGCGGCGTTGCAGGCCGAGCTGCGCGAGCAGCAGGACAGCCACCAGCAGCGCCTCACCGACCTGCAGGGCTCGCGCGACGAGCTGCGGGCGCAATTCGCCGAGCTGGCCGGGAAAATCTTCGACGAGCGCGAACAGCGCTTCGCCGAGACCAGCCAGCAGCGCCTCGGGCAACTGCTGGACCCGCTGAAGGAACGCATCCAGTCGTTCGAGAAGCGCGTGGAGGAAAGCTACCAGCAGGAGGCCCGCGAGCGCTTCTCCCTGGGCAAGGAACTGGAACGCCTGCAGCAGCTCAACCAGCGCCTGAGCGACGAGGCCACCAACCTCACCCAGGCCCTCAAGGGGCAGAAAACCCAGGGCAACTGGGGCGAGCTGATCCTGGAGCGCGTGCTCGAGCATGCGGGCCTGGAGAAGGGCCGCGAGTACCAGACCCAGGTCAGCCTCAAGGGGCCCGACGGCGAGCGCTTCCAGCCGGACGTGCTGATCATGCTGCCGGGCGACAAGCAGGTGGTGGTGGACTCCAAGGTCAGCCTCACGGCATACCAGCAGTACATCAGCGCCGATGACCCGGCGGTGGCGCAGACGGCGCTCAAGCAGCACGTGCTGTCGCTGCGCAACCACGTCAAGGGTTTGTCGGGCAAGGACTACAACCGGCTGGAAGGCTTGCACAGCCTGGATTTCGTCCTGCTGTTCGTGCCTATCGAGGCGGCGTTCTCGGCGGCGTTGCAGGCCGAGCCCAACCTGTTCCAGGAGGCCTTCGACCGGCAGATCGTCATCGTCAGCCCGACCACGCTGCTGGCCACCCTGCGGGTGATCGACAGCCTGTGGAAACAGGAGCGCCAGAGCCAGAACGCCCGGGAGATCGCCGAGCGCGCCGGCTGGCTGTACGACAAGTTCGTGCTATTCATCCAGGACCTGGACGAGGTGGGCAACCGCCTGCAGCAGTTGGACAAGGCCTACAGCGCGGCGCGCAACAAGCTCACTGACGGCCGTGGCAACCTGGTCAGCCGCACCGAGCAGCTCAAACTGCTGGGCGCCCGCGCCAGCAAGAGCCTGCCGGCCGACCTGCTGGAGCGCGCCATGACCGACGCCGAGGGCGCCTCACTGCCGGCTGAGGTGCCGGTTCAGTAAGGCACGCAGCGCCGCCGGTTTCACCGGCTTGGCCAGATAGTCGAGGCCGGCGGCGTGCACCTGGGCCAGTATCTCGGGGCGGCCGTCGGCGCTGATCACCATGCCCGGCAAGGGCGCGCCCAATTGCGCGCGCAGCCAGGCCATCAGCTGCGGGCCGGTGTCGCCTTCGTCCAGGTGAAAGTCCACCAGCGCCAGGTGCGGGCGCATGCCCTGGGCCAGCAGCTGGCCGCAAGTGGCGCGGTCGCGAGCGGTGAACACCTGGCAGCCCCAGCGGCTGAGCAGGCTGTGCATGCCCATGAGAATGCTGTCCTCGTTGTCCACGCACAGCACCTGCAGGCCGGTGAGGTCCTGGCCCTTGCTGGCGATGGCGGTGACTGGCGCGCTGGTTTCGGCGGCCGCCAGCGGCACGCGCACACTGAACACGCTGCCTTTGCCCGGCCATGAGCGCACCTGCAGGCTGTGGCCCAGCACCCGGCACAAGCCGTCGGCAATCGCCAGGCCCAGGCCCAGGCCCTTCTCGGCGCGGGTCTGGTGGCTGTCCAGGCGCTTGAACTCCTCGAAGATCACCTGCAGCTTGTCCTCGGGGATGCCCGGGCCACGGTCCCACACCTCCAGGCTCAGGGCGTCACCCTGGCGGCGCACGCCCAGCAGGATCGGGCTCTTGCCGTAGCGGAAGGCGTTGGTCAGGAAGTTCTGCAAAATACGCCGCAGCAGCTTGATGTCGCTGTTCACCCGCAGCTTCGACGAGCGCAGGTGGAACGCCAGGCCTTGCTCCTGGGCCAGGGCTTTGAACTCGGCGCCCAGGGTGTCGTACAGGTCACCCAGGGCGAAGGGCTTGCTGTCCGGGGTGATCTTGCCGTTTTCCAGGCGCGAGATGTCCAGCAGGTCGCTGATCAGGTCCTCGGCCGAGCGCAGCGAGCTGTCCAGGTGCTGCACCAGTTGCTGCGCTTCGCCGGACAGGCCGTCGCCCTGGTGCGACAGCGCCGCCGAGAACAGCCGCGCAGCGTTCAGCGGTTGCATCAGGTCATGGCTGACCGCGGCCAGGAAGCGCGTCTTCGACTGGTTGGCGGCTTCGGCGGTGTTGGTGGCCTGGGTCAGCGCCTGGTTGAGCTGCGACAGCTCGTGGGTGCGCTCCGCCACCCGCTGCTCCAGGCTCTCGTTGGCGGCGGTCAGGGCCTGTTCCGCCTCGCGGAACGCGGTAATGTCGGTGAAGCTCATGACGAAGCCGCCGCCGGGCATGGGGTTGCCGATCAGCTCGATCACCCGGCCGTTGGGGAACAGCCGTTCGGAGGTGTGCGCACGGCCCTGGCGCATCCAGTGCAGGCGGCGCGCCACATGCACCTCGGCCTCGCCGGGGCCGCACAGGCCGCGCTCGGCGTTGTAGCGGATGATGTCGGCAATGGGCCGCCCGACGCTGATCAGGCCGTCGGGGTAGTTGAACAGCTCCAGGTAGCGGCGGTTCCAGGCCACCAGGTGCAGCGACTGGTCGACCACGCTCACGCCCTGGCTGATGTTCTCGATGGCGCCCTGCAGCAGCGCCCGGTTGAACTGAAGCACTTCGCTGGCTTCGTCGGCGATCTTGACCACATCTTCCAGCTGCATGTCGCGGCCTTCGATGGCCGCGCGCACCACCGCACGGGTCGAGGAACTGCCCAGCACGCCCGCCAGCAGGCGTTCGGTGTGGGCGATCCAGTCGTTGTCGGCGCTCTGGCTGGGGTCGAAGCCGATGCCCTGGCGGTAGGCGAAGCGGATGAAGCTCTGGCGCGCCCGTTCTTCGCCGACGAAACGCGACGCCAGGGTCAGCAGGTCTTCGATCTGCACCGACAGCGGCAAGCGGCCGCCGGGGCGGGCGCTGGTTTCCTGGCCGATGAAGCGGCCGGCCTGCCAGTGCTCCGAGACCCGCGTGCGCGACAGCGCCGAGACCCAGGCGAAGAGGGTGAAGTTGCCAGCGAGCGACAGCACCACGCCCAGGGTCAGCGGCGTGATGGGCAGGCCCATGGCGTCGTCGTGCAGCCAGGCCAGGCCCGGGAACACATGCAGCGACAGGCCCAGGCTGTGGGCCGCCAGTGGCAGCACCAAGGTGTAGAACCACACGAAGGTGCCAGCGGCAAGGCCGGCGAACACGCCGCGGCGGTTGGCTTTTTTCCAGTACAACGCCCCCAGCATGGCCGGCGCCAACTGGGCCACGGCGGCGAAGGCGATCTGGCCGATGGTGGCCAGGCTGGCGGTGCTGCCCAGCAGGCGGTAGCTGACGTAGGCGAGCAACAGGATCATCACGATACTGATGCGGCGCACCGACAGCATCCAGTGGCGGAACACCTCGAACGGCCGCTCGGCGCTCTGCCGGCGCAGCAGCCACGGCAGCAGCATGTCGTTGGAGACCATGGTCGACAGCGCCACGCTGGCGACGATGACCATGCCGGTGGCGGCGCTGGCGCCACCGATGAACGCCAGCAGCGCCAGGGCCGGGTGGGATTCGGCCAGGGGCAGGCTGATCACGAAGGAATCGGGAATTACCGAGCTGGGCAGGCGCAGTTGCCCGGCCAGGGCGATGGGCACCACGAACAGCGCGGCCAGCACCAGGTAGGCGGGGAATACCCAGCGCGCCAGGCGCAGGTCCTGGGGCTCGATGTTCTCCACCACGGTGACGTGGAACTGGCGGGGCAGGCAGATCATCGCCATCAGCGCCACGCCGGTCTGCACCACCATGGACGGCCAGTTGATGGTCTCCTGCCAATAGGTTTCCAGGCGCGGCGCCAGGCTGGCCTGGCTGAGCAGGTCGTCGAAGCCATCGTACAGGCCGTAGGTGATGAAGGCGCCCACGCCCATGAAGGCGAACAGCTTGACCAGGGCCTCGAAGGCGATGGCCAGGACCATGCCGCGGTGGTGCTCGGTGACGTCCAGGCTGCGGGTGCCGAAGACAATGGTGAACAGCGCCAGCACCAGCGACACCACCAGGGCCGTGTCCTGCACGCGGGTGCCGCTGGCGTCGGCGCCGGCACCGATCAGCAGGTTCACGCCGAGCACGATGCCCTTGAGCTGCAAGGCGATGTACGGCAGCACGCCCACCAGGCAGATCAGCGCCACCACCACCGCCAGCGATTGCGACTTGCCGTAGCGGGCGGCGATGAAGTCGGCGATGGAGGTGATGTTTTCCTGTTTGCTGATCAAGATCATCTTCTGCTGCACCCACGGCGCGAACACCATCAGTAGCACCGGCCCCAGGTAGATGGGCAGGAACGCCCACAGCTGCTCGGCGGCCTGGCCGACGGCGCCGAAGAAGGTCCAGCTGGTGCAATACACCGCCAGCGACAGGCTGTACACCCAGGCGCGCAGGCGCGGCGACAATGGCGTGGCGCGCCGGTCGCCGTAGAAGGCAATGGCGAACATGACGGCCATGTAGGCCAGGGCAACCGCGGCGATCAGCCCGCTGGACAGCGACATCAAAGGCTCCGTTGCAAAGGAAGGGCCCCCGTAGCAGCGGCCACAGGCCGCGTCACCGGCGACGCGCCGGGGCAGGAAGACCGGGTGGGCCAGGACGCGGCCTGGCGGCCGCTGCTACGGGGTAGCGTGGTGCGTTCAGTCTCGCATGGCGCGGGGCAGCGCGTCAGCGGCGACGAAGGTCGCAGGCCAGGCTCAGGTCCACCAGCTCGTGCATCTGCTCGATGCTGGGCGCCGATTCGGCGAACAGGATGCGGTACACCACCGGGGCGACGATCAGGTTCAGCAGGTGGTCGGCATCGGGCGCGGTGTCGCCGCGCAGCCTGGCGCGCTCGATGATGGTCTGCAGCTGGCCGCGCAGCACGGTGGCGCACTGGAACGAGCAGCCGCTGGCGATGAAGTCGCGCATCATGTTGCGCCCCGGCTCCGAGTTCATCTCGTCCAGGTACTGCTCGGCCCAGGCCAGCAGGTCGCCGCGCAGGGTGCCGGTGTCGGCAGGGTCGCTGTCGGGGCGCAGGCGCGCCAGGCTGACGTCGGCCAGCAGCGCGGCCAGCTCGCCCCAGCGCCGGTAGATGGTCGACGGGGTGACGCCGGCGCGGCTGGCGATCAGCGGCACGGTGAGGGTGTCGCGCTCCTGCTCTTGCAGCAGGGCGCGGACGGCCGCGTGTACGGACTCTTGCACACGGGCACTGCGGCCGCCCGTGCGAATACCTTCTTTGATAGCCATGCATGTACCTTAACACAAAGCGTTTGCTTTAAGCGCGAAGCAGGTGCAGACTCCACTAACGCAATAAATTAGCTTTACGGAGCCCGCCATGTCCAACGTCTTCTCTGCGAGAAACAGCCTGGCCTACCTCTCGGTGGTGCTGCTGACCTTCCTGGCCGCCTCCAGCGCGCCGACGCCGCTGTACCATCTGTACCAGGAGGCCTGGCAGTTTTCGCCGGGCATGCTGACGATGATCTTCGGCGTCTACGCCCTGGCTCTTCTGGCAGCGCTGCTGACTGTGGGCGCGTTGTCGGATTATATCGGCCGGCGGCCGGTGCTGCGCATGGCGCTGGTGCTGAACATGGTGTCGATGCTGGGCTTTATCTACGCCCGCGACGTCAATTGGCTGCTGGCCGCGCGCATCCTCCAGGGCTTCGCCACGGGCATGGCCACCAGCTCCCTGGGCGCTGCGCTGCTGGACAACGACCGGCAGAAAGGCCCGCTGCTCAACAGCCTGGCGCCGCTGCTGGGCATGGCGCTGGGTGGCCTGGGTAGCGGCCTGCTGGTGCAGTACGCGCCCATGCCGCTGAGCCTGGTGTACATCGTGCTGCTGGTGCTGCTGGTAGCGCAGGCGGGTTTGCTGGTGTGGCTGCCGGAAAGCGTCAGCGCCCAGCCCGGCGCGCTGGCGTCGCTGCGCCCACGCCTGGCCGTGCCCGCCCAGGCCCGCGCGGCGGTGTGGCGCATGCTGCCGGTGAACACCGCGGTGTGGATGACCGGGGGCTTCTTCCTGTCGCTGGCACCGTCACTGGTGCGCGCCGCTACTGGCGCCACCTCGAACCTGATCGGCGGCGCGCTGGTGGCAACCCTGACCCTCAGCGGCGCGGCGGCGATCTATGCCCTGCGCGCCAGCGCCGCTGACAAGGTGCTGCGCCTGGGCACCGTGCTGCTGCCCATCGGTGTGGCGCTGGTATTGGTGGCGGCCAGCCAGCAGGTGCTGATGCTGTTCTTCATCGGTGCGGTGATCGCCGGCGCCGGTTTCGGCACCGGCTTCCTCGGCTCGGCCCGCAGCGTGCTGCCCCTGGCCCACGCCCACGAGCGCGCCGGGCTGATGTCGACCTTCTACGTGCTCAGCTACCTGGCGTTCTGCGTGCCGGCCATCCTGGCGGGTTTCCTGGTGCGCAGCGTTGGCTTGCTGGCCACCAGCGAAGGCTACGGCCTGCTGCAGATTGCCCTGTGCCTGGCCGCCCTGCTGGGCATGTGGCTGCGCCGGGATGCGCGAGCTATATCTGCATAATCGATGACCTATAGCGAAACTACCCGTTTAGCAGATAAGCCAAGGACGGCTAGCATGGCCTGACCTCACACGAGGACAGGAGACCCCATCATGCAACGCCCGATTCCCCTGGCCACCCGGCCGTTCAGTGCGCTTCAGCACCCCCGCGAAGCGATTCGCCAATTCACCCCCAACTGGTTCGCCGTGGTCATGGGCACCGGCGTGCTGGCCCTGGCCCTGGCGCAATTGCCGGCCGGCTGGCCGCTGGTGCATGGCCTGGCCCATGGCCTGTGGCTGCTGGCGGCCGTGCTGTTTGGCGTGTTCACCGCTCTGTACGGCGCGCGCTGGGTGCTGTTCTTCGACGAGGCGCGGCGCATTTTCGGGCATTCCACCGTGTCGATGTTCATCGGCACCATTCCCATGGCCCTGGCCACCCTGATCAACGGCTTCGTGCTGTTCGCCTTGCCCCAGGTGGGCAACGCCGCGCTGCCATGGCTGCAGGGGCTATGGTGGCTGGACGTGGCCCTGTCGCTGCTGTGCGGGGTGGGTATACCGTTCCTGATGTTCACCCGCCAGCAGCACAGCATCGACCAGATGACCGCCGTATGGCTGCTGCCGGTGGTGGCCGCCGAAGTGGCTGCGGCCAGCGGCGGCCTGCTGGCCCCGCACCTGCCGGACCCGGCGGCGCAGTTCGGCATGCTTATCACCAGCTTCGTGCTGTGGGCGTTCTCGGTGCCGGTGGCGTTCGCCATCCTGACCATCCTGATGCTGCGCATGGCCCTGCACAAACTGCCCCATGAAAGCATGGCGGCGTCGAGCTGGCTGGCCCTGGGGCCCATCGGCACCGGCGCCTTGGGCATGTTGCTGCTGGGTGGTGACGCCCCGGCGATTTTCGCCGCAGCCGGCGTGCTGCCCGGCGTGGGCAGCATGATCGACGGCCTGGGCGTGGTCAGCGCGGTGATCCTCTGGGGCATGGGCCTGTGGTGGATGCTGCTGGCGGTGCTGATCACCGTGCGCTACCTGCGCAGCGGCATGCCGTTCAACCTGGGCTGGTGGGCGTTCATCTTCCCGTTGGGCGTGTACACCCTGGCCACGCTGCGCCTGGGCAACGTGCTGCACCTGGGGTTCTTCACCTGGTGCGGCCAGGGCCTGGTGGCCTGCCTGGCAATGTTGTGGGCGGTGGTGATGGCGCGCACCCTGGGCGGTGCCTGGCGCGGCGAGCTGTTTGTGTCTCCGTGCATCGCGGCGCGCAAACTTTAGGTAATCTAGGTGGCGGATGTGGCTTGCAGGGCAGCAGGCCGCATCCAATGCCAAAAGCCTATGCCGCAAGCGGCGCCACCAAGGTGCAAAGGACGATGAGTCACCCCTCGCAATTCAGCCTGTTGGGCAAGCGGCGCTTCCTGCCGTTTTTCCTCACCCAGTCCCTGGGGGCCTTCAACGACAACGTGTTCAAGCAGTCGTTGATCCTGGCCATCCTCTACAAATTGAGCATCGGCGGCGACCGCTCCATCTGGGTCAACCTGTGCGCGCTGCTGTTTATTTTGCCGTTCTTCCTGTTTTCCGCGCTGGCGGGGCAGTTTGGCGAGAAATTCGACAAGGACACGCTGATCCGCCTGATCAAGCTGGGCGAGATCGTGATCATGGCCGTGGGCGCCACCGGTTTCCTGTTCGACCACCTGTGGATGATGCTGGCGGCGCTGTTCGCCATGGGCACCCATTCGGCGCTGTTCGGCCCGGTGAAGTACTCGATCATGCCCCAGGCCCTGCGCGAAGAAGAGCTGGTAGGCGGCAACGGCCTGGTGGAAATGGGTACCTTCCTGGCCATTCTGGCGGGCACCATCAGCGCGGGCGTGCTGATGTCCCAGGCACACTACGCGCCGTTGGTCAGTGCCGCCATTGTCGGCGTGGCCGTGCTGGGCTACCTGGCCAGCCGCGGTATCCCACGCGCCGCAGCCGACACCCCTGGCTTGAAGCTTGACTGGAACATCTTCAGCCAGTCCTGGGCCACGCTGAAAATGGGCCTGAACCAGACGCCTGCGGTGTCGCGTTCGGTGGTGGGCAACTCGTGGTTCTGGTTCGTCGGCGCTATCTACCTGACGCAGATCCCGGCCTACGCCAAGGACTGGCTCAACGGCGATGAAACCGTGGTCACCCTGATTCTCACGGTGTTCTCGGTGGGCATCGCCTTGGGCTCGGTGCTGTGCGAGAAGCTGTCGGGGCGCAAGGTGGAGATCGGCCTGGTGCCGTTCGGCTCGTTCGGCCTGACCCTGTTCGGCCTGCTGCTGTGGTGGCATTCGGGCGAGTTCGCCCAGGCGCCCCAGGCCAATGACTGGCTGACCCTGCTGCGCATCGGCCACACCTGGTGGGTGCTGCTGGATATTCTCGGCCTGGGCATGTTCGGCGGCTTCTATATCGTGCCGCTGTACGCGCTGATCCAGTCGCGCACCGCCGAGAACGAGCGGGCGCGGGTAATTGCCGCCAACAACATCCTCAACGCGCTGTTCATGGTGGTGTCGGCCATCGTCTCCATCATTCTGTTGAGCGTAGCCAAGCTGTCGATCCCGCAGCTGTTCCTGGTGGTGTCGGTGATGAATATCGCGGTCAACGCCTACATCTTCAAGATCGTCCCCGAGTTCACCATGCGTTTCATGATCTGGCTGCTCAGCCATTCCATGTACCGGGTGGAGCACCGCGACCTCGAGCGCATTCCCGACGAAGGCCCGGCGCTGCTGGTGTGCAACCACGTGTCGTTCGTCGACGCGTTGCTGATTGGCGGCGCGGTGCGGCGGCCGATTCGCTTCGTGATGTACTACAAGATCTTCCGCCTGCCGGTGCTCAACTTCATCTTCCGCACTGCCGGGGCGGTTCCCATCGCCGGGCGCAGCGAGGACCCGCAGGTCTACGAGCAGGCGTTCAAGCGCATCGCCCAGTACCTGGCCGACGGCGAGCTGGTGTGCATCTTCCCCGAGGGCAAGCTGACCACCGATGGCGAGATCGACGAGTTCAAGAGCGGCGTGACCCGGGTGCTGGAGCAGACCCCGGTGCCGGTGGTGCCGTTGGCGTTGCTGGGCCTGTGGGGCAGTTTCTTCAGCCGCGACCCGGCCAAGGGCTTCTTCCGCCGCTTGTGGTCGCGCGTGGTGCTGGTGGCCGGGCAGCCAGTGCAGGGCGACGACGCGGTGCCGGCGCAGCTGCGCGCCCGGGTGAGCGAGCTGCGCGGCGCCGGGCGTTGAACAGCAGGCGTTGAGGCTCAGGCGCTGATTTTCAGGCCAATCAGGCCGGTGATGATCAGCGCCACGCTGGCGATGCGCATGGGCGCCACTGATTCGCCGAACAGCACGATGCCGGCGATCACCGTGCCCACCGCGCCCACGCCGGTCCAGATGGCGTAGGCGGTGCCCAAAGGCAGGTCGCGCATGGCCAGGCCCAGCAGGCCAAGGCTGGCCGCCATGGCGGCAACGGTGAGCAGGGTAGGCAGGGGGCGGGAAAAGCCGTCGGTGTATTTCAGGCCAATGGCCCAGCCCACCTCGAACAGGCCGGCGAAGAACAGAATCAACCAGGACATGAGCACGCTCCATCATCCAGTTTCAGTGATGGGGTCGTCCCCTGGGCAATAAAAAAGCGCATCGCCGGGTCGTCCCGTCGATGCGCATTATAGTGCACATTTTGCCGCGCAAGGGCAAGCCAGCCGTTATGGGCGGTCTTTCATCTTGCGGAAGAAGGTCGCCAGCAGGGCCCCGGAAATGTTGTGCCACACACTGAACAGCGCGCTGGGCACCGCCGCCAGGGGCGAGAAGTGCGCGCTGGCCAGGGCGGCGCCCAGGCCGGAGTTCTGCATGCCCACCTCCAGGGCCAGCGACTTGCGCTGTGCCAAGGGCAGCTTGAACAGGCGGCCGGTGACGTAGCCCAGCACAAAGCCGAAGCTGTTGTGCAGGATGACCACCGCCATGATCAGCAGGCCCGACTCGGCGATTTTTGCCTGGCTGGCGGCCACCACCGCGCAGACGATCATGACAATGCTGACCACCGACACCAGCGGCAGCACTTCCACCGCGTAGCGCACCCGCGCGCCCAGCAGGCGCTGGGCAACCACGCCCAGCACGATCGGCAGCATCACCAGCTGCAGGATCGACCAGAACATCTCCATGAATGACACCGGCAGCCAGGCCGAGGCCAGCAGCCAGATCAGCGCCGGCGTCAGCAGCGGGGCGAGCAGGGTGGTCACGGCGGCAATCGCCACCGACAGCGCCAGGTCGCCTTTGGCCAGCCAGGTCATGACGTTGGAGGCAGTGCCGCTTGGGCAGCAGCCTACCAGGATCACGCCCACGGCGATCTCGGCCGGCAGGTGGAACAGCTGGCACAGCAACCAGGCCATGCCCGGCATAATCACGAAGTGGGCGCCCACGCCCAGCAGCACCCGCCAGGGGTGGCGGCTGAGTTCGGCGAAGTCGTCCATTTTCAGGGTCAGGCCCATGCCGAACATCACCAGGCCCAGCAGCGGCACGATCAGCACCTTGAGGGCGACGAACCATTGCGGGAACAGGAACGCCAGCACGGCGAACAGCAGGACCCAGTAAGCGAAGGTGTTGCCGACGAAGCGGCTGAGGGCGGCCAGGGCGCGCATGGGAGGTGTTTCCTTATTATGGATTGCGGTGGCAATGACGCGGCCTACGGCCGCTGCTACAGGTTTTTGTAGCAGTGGCCGTAGGCCGCGTCAGGGCCGCATCAGATACCTTGCGGCAGTTCTTCACCGCCCAGCGCTTCGAACAGCGCCGGCAGGAAGTCGCCGAAGGTCAGCATCATCAGGGTGAAGCTGGCGTCCAGCTGGCCCAGGGCCTCGTCGCCGCCGTCTTCCTCGGCCTGGTCCTGCAGCAGTTCCTCGAACTTCAGGCGCTTGACCACCATCTTGTCGTCCAGCACGAACGACAGCTTGTCCTGCCAGGCCAGGGCCAGCTGGGTCACCAGCTTGCCGGTGCTCAGGTGCAGCTGGATCTCGTCGGCGGTCAGGTCCTGACGCTTGCAGCGCACGATGCCGCCGTCTTCTTCGACGTCGCGCAGTTCGCACTCGTCCAGTACATAGAAGTCCGGCGCGGCTTGCTGGGTTTTCACCCACTCGGTCATCACGGCGGTCGGCGAGGTCTTCACGGTCAGTGGGCGCACCGGCAGCGAGCCCAGCACTTCGCGCAGGGTGGACAGCAGGTCTTCGGCGCGTTTCGGGCTGGCCGAGTTCACCAGGATCAGGCCCTGCTTGGGGGCGATGGCGGCGAAGGTGGCCGAGCGGCGGATGAAGGCGCGCGGCAGGAAGGCCTGGATGATCTCGTCCTTGATCTGGTCGCGCTCTTTCTTGTAGACCTTGCGCATCTGCTCGGCTTCGATCTCTTCGACCTTCTCCTTGACGGCGTCGCGCACGACGCTGCCTGGCAGGATGCGTTCTTCCTTGCGGGCGCTGATCAGCAGGAAGTCGCCGCTGACGTGAACCAGGGGCGCGTCCTCACCTTTGCCAAAGGGAGCGACGAAGCCGTAGGTGGTCAGCTCCTGGCTGGCGCAGGGGCGGGCCGGCTTGGTGGCCAATGCGGTTTCCAGTGCTTCGGCGTCGAAAGGAATATCTTGGGTCAAACGGTAGACAAGCAGGTTTTTGAACCACATGGGGTGAATCACTCCTCAGCACATAAGGGGCGCATTATTGTCCCGTGTGAGGGCGCAGGCCAACCCTGCGCTAAGTGTTTGGAAGGCTTGGAAAAATAATTTAAAAAAGAGCTTGCCAGGCCCTGGGTGCGTCCGTAGAATGCGCGCCACACCGAGAGACAAGGGTGATTAGCTCAGCCGGGAGAGCATCTGCCTTACAAGCAGAGGGTCGGCGGTTCGATCCCGTCATCACCCACCACTCAGTGTATCGCGCAGCGGTAGTTCAGTCGGTTAGAATACCGGCCTGTCACGCCGGGGGTCGCGGGTTCGAGTCCCGTCCGCTGCGCCATATTCGGTATCAGGAACACTGAACGCCTGATACCTACGAAAAAGCCTGCCTAGTGCAGGTTTTTTTTCGTCTGCAGAAAATGATTGGGCGCGCGATGCAATAATTGTCATTTTGCGGCTTGCCATATGCAGAATCCATCCGTAGAATGCGCGCCACACCGAGAGACGAAGGGTGATTAGCTCAGCCGGGAGAGCATCTGCCTTACAAGCAGAGGGTCGGCGGTTCGATCCCGTCATCACCCACCACTCGCTCACAGTGTATCGCGCAGCGGTAGTTCAGTCGGTTAGAATACCGGCCTGTCACGCCGGGGGTCGCGGGTTCGAGTCCCGTCCGCTGCGCCATATTCGGCACCAGGAACACTGAACGCCTGGTACCAAAAAAGAAGCCTGCCTTGTGCAGGCTTTTTTTCGTCTGCGATTTTTGTGTGGGGGGAGTGGGACGCGGCCTGGGGCCGCTGCTACGGAGCTGTAGCAGCGGCCGAAGGCCGCGTCTTTACTTGCCGGGCGTGAGCGTCAGGCGCTGGGTGCCGTAGGCGCGGTCATAGTTCTGCGACTGCAGCGGAATGCTCACGTACTGCGCCTTCATCCAGCCATCGATGCCGTCGGCGTAGTGCGGGCTGGCCGGGTTGCCAGACTGGCCCGGGCTGTTCTGCGCAAGCAGCGGTTCGTTCTGCGCGAAGTCGACGATGAAGCGCATGGACGCCGCCTGGGTGACGTCGAAGTTCGCGCCCCAGGCGTAGGCCGCGGCATTCAGGGTGGTGTGGTCGCCACCGGCCTGGCGCACGGGCAGCTGCGGGCCCTTGGTGGCCCATTGGTAACGGTGCAGGTTGCCCCACTGCCAGGCCTTGTGGTCGGCGCCCAGTTGCCGCTCGCCTTCGTTGACCGCCGCCGCCAGGCTGCGGGCCAGGATGGCCGGCTTGTCTTCCTTCTGCGGGGTGCGCGAGTCATCCCAGAACGGGCTGTCCTCGCGCGCCAGCAGGTGGTCGGCCTGGGCCGAGTACGACAGGCTGCCCACGGTGACGAAGGCTTTCCAGGCCTGGCTGTCCTGCGGGCCGAGTTTGTCGAGGAAGGTCTGCTTGGCGCTTTCCTGCAGGAACAGTTCGTACAGGGCGGCGTCCGCGGACTGCGGCGCCAGGTTGCCGTTGAACGCCAGCAGGCGCGTCAGCGCTTCCTGGGCCTTGGCGCGGTCGGTGGCGGGCAGGGCGTCGATGGCCTGCTTCAACGGCTGAGCCATGCCCGGTGCCTGGAACATCGCCTTGAGCTTGTTGGCGAAGGTGGTGGTCTGGTCGTACTGCATGGCGATCATGCTGCGCGTGTCCTGCTTGCCGGCGCCGGCCAGTTCGGCCAGGCGCTCGCTGCGCTCCGGGTAGTCCCAGGAGTTGGACAGCTGCATGCCGTAGCCCTTCGGCACGGTGCGCTGGTTGGCGGTGCCCAGCCAGCCTTGCGGCGGGTCCTGGTCGTAGGGATGCAGCATGGCGTCGGCGTAGCCGTCCCAGTCGTAGCGCCCATCCCAGCCCGGCGACGGCACCAGCCCGCGGCCTTCACGGCGGTTGGGCAGGCGGCCGGTCACCTGCCAGCCCACGTGCTGGGCGTCGGCAAAGACCATGTTGACGGCGATGGCGCGAACCTCACGGCTGGCATCGGACGCCGCTTCCACCGACTGCGCGCGCGACAGGTCGAACAGCGCGTCCAGGCTCTTGTCGTCCTTGTAGTCCGGGGTTTGCAGCGCCAGGCCCAGGCCGTTGGCGAGCGGGGCGCCGGCCAGGGCGCTGTTGAGCAGTGCGCCGTGGCGGGTGTCGTACACGGCTTCGCGCAACGGCGCCTGGCCCTTGATGAAGAAGGTCTCCTGGCGCACGCCCGCTGGGCGCCACTTGCCGTCGGCCAGGTACTGCAGCTGGTTGCCCTGGCGTTGCAGCTTTTCCAGGAACAGGTCCTGGTTGTCGCCCATGGCCGGGGCCATGCCCCAGGCGACCTTGCCGTTGAAGCCGGCCATGATGCCGGGGATGCCCGCCAGGGAGACGCCTGCGGCCTGGAACTTCGGCGCGCGGAGCTGCACGTAGTTCCACAGCGACGGGCTGGCCAGCGGCTGGTGCGTGTCGTTGGCCAGCAGGCTGCGGCCGCTGCGGGCGCGGGCCGGGGTGATGGCCCAGTTGTCGCCGCTGCTGATGCTCGACAGGTTCAGGCCCGCCAGGTCGCCGGCGACCTTGTCGACGTTGGCCAGGCCCGGGATCTGCGCCAGGCTGACGCCCTTGAGCTTGTCGGTCTCGTCGAAGGGCAGCGGTTCGTCCGGGTAGGTGGGGATCAGCCAGGCCAGCTTGTCGACGCCCACTTTCTGCGCCAGGGTCAGCGACGCCAGCTCTTCGCGCAGGTTCACCGACAGGCTGAAATTGAACAGGGCGAAGATCAGCGCCGAGTCTTCCGGCTTCCAGTATTCGGGCTTGTAGCCCGACTCGGCCAGGTCCATCGGCAGCTTGTCGCGGTAGCGGAACAGGTAGGCGTTGACGCCGCGGGCGTACACCTCGAAGAAGCGCTTGAGGCGCGGCGACGCCGCTGCGTACAGCTCATCGGCATTCTTCTTGAGATTGACGGCGCGCATGAAGCGGTCGACATCCAGCATCTGCGGGCCGGCCATCTCGGACAGGCGCCCCTGGGCCAGCAGGCGCATGCCCACCATCTGGCTGATGCGGTCGCTGGCGGCCACGTAGCCTTGGGCGAACAGCGCGTCATGGAAGCTGCTGCTTTCGATCAGCGGCATGCCGCTGGCGTTGCGGCGCACCGAGACGTTCTGGGCCAGCCCCTTGAGTGGCTGCACGCCGCTGTCGGGCGGCACGCTGTCGGCGTAGCGGCTGTCGAGCCAGGCCTGGCAACCGCTCAGGCTGATCAGCCCGGCCAGGGTCGCGGCGGCGCCGAACCGGGGAATGAAGTGAGTAAAGGCTGGCGAGGCCATGGCGGAAGCTCCTGCGGGGCTGGCGGCTAAAAGGCGCTACGTTAGTGAGCGCGCACACGCCACGCAAGCGGGCGGCCAGCTTTATTTGCATGGCAGGACGGCCGGTGCCCCGGGCCTTGCAGGCAAGGTCCGGGGGCGCGACGAAAATCAGGCTTTTGGCGGGTTGATCCGCTCGACCCAGGCGTACGCACGCCCGGTGGCCGGGCGCGCCTGGATGGCCAGGAACCAGCGTTTCAGGTTCGGGAAATCGTCGAGGTCCTGGCTCTGGCGCTGGTAAGGCACCACCCAGGGGTAAATGGCCATGTCGGCGATGCTGTAGGCCTCGCCCGCCACGAAGGCACGGTCGGCCAGGCGCTTGTCCAGCACGCCATACAGGCGCGCGGTCTCGTCGATGTAGCGCTTCATGGCGTAGGGGATTTTTTCCGGAGCGAACACGTTGAAGTGGTGGTTCTGCCCCGCCATCGGCCCCAGGCCGCCCATCTGCCAGAACAGCCACTGCAGCACTTCTTCACGGCCACGCAGGTCCTTGGGCAGGAACTGGCCGGTCTTTTCCGCCAGGTATAAAAGGATGGCCCCGGACTCGAACAGCGAAATCGGCTCACCGCCGTCGGCAGGCTGGCTGTCGACAATGGCCGGAATGCGATTGTTGGGGGAAATCTTCAGGAAGGCCGGCGCGAACTGCTCGTTCTTGCCGATGTTCACCGGATGGACCTGGTACTCAAGCCCGGCTTCTTCCAGGAACAGGGTGATCTTGTGGCCGTTGGGGGTGGTCCAGTAATGCAGGTCGATCATGAAACGCTCCACGTTGAGGGGGCTACATCAAGAACGACTGTTGTACTGCGCCAGCGTTTTTGTTTCAAAGCATTTCAGTATTCCACGGCCAGGGCGCGGGCGCCTGGCCGTGGATCATTCAATCAGGCGCCGTGGCACTTCTTGAATTTCTTGCCGTTGCCGCAGGGGCACGGGTCGTTGCGGCCAACGTCCTTCAGGGCGTTGCGCACAGGCTCCTGGGGTTCGTGGTTGCAGTGCGGACCGTGTACATGGCCGTGGTCGTGGTGGTGATCATGGTCATGATCGTGGTTGCAGTCAGGGCCATGGACATGGGGTTGCTGGGTCATCTGGGTGTCTCCGAATTAGAACTGGGAGGAATTATCTCATTGCTGGTGGGGGGTGGGGAGGGCGGGGATAAAAGAAATGTCCTGCGCAAGGTCAGGAATGCGCTGATGGTCGCGAGAGGCTTGACCTCGTAGGCTTTTTATACGCCAATGACGCAGCTGAGTGCCTGATGATTTTTATCGAAGCGAGGGTTTTTACAGAGGATCTGCCTAATTATCTCAGTGACTCGCAATACCGGGAGTTTCAGGTCTTTCTCGCCAGTAATCCGGCAGCCGGTGACAGAATTCCTGGCACTGGAGGTTTGAGGGAAATCCGCTGGTCTGTTGCGGGCCGGGGGAAAAGTGGAGGGGTGCGGGTCATCTATTATTACGTGATGCCAAAGGATCAACTGCGCTTGATCCTGAGCTATCGAAAAGGCATCAAGGATGATTTGCGCGAGGATGAGGTACGTCAGCTCAAAGCGCTGAATCGAGGTTGGTTATAATGGAAAAAGAACTGTTCAATCGCCTGTTGCAAGGCATGCAGGAGATGGATGAAATTGATCGGGGAATCCGCGAACCGTCCCGAATGTTTCACGTTGATGCATTGAAGGTGAAGGAAATTCGCCAATCAACAGGTTTGTCCCAGGAAAGGTTTGCCCGGACCATCGATGTGGCCGTGGGGACCTTGCGGAACTGGGAGCAAGGCCGCCGCGAACCAGAGGGGCCGGCTCGCGCTTTATTGCGTGCCATTCATAACGACCCGGAACATGTTCTGGCCGCGCTGCGCCGTTAGAGTCCGGTTCACTTACCCATCAACTCCCCAGGCATGATCTCCCCGCTGCGCCGCAGCACCACGTCATCGCCCCAGAACCACCCGGTCTTCAGTTCCCCCTCCAGCCGGTAGGGAATCGGCCGGTCGGGGTGGCGCAGCAGCTTGACCACGTCGCGCAGGTGCTGCCACAGGTTGGTGCGGATCGGCACGTTGAAGCGGGCGCTGGAGTGGCCGTCCACGCGCAGCCATTCGTCGTATTCGTCGTCGGCCAGCAGAATATCGGCCAGGTGCACGCGGTAATGCAGGCCGCGCACGGTGAGGGTGCTGTCGTTAGGGTTGTCGATGCGGAAGTGCAGCATGAACTTCTGCTGCACCAGCTTGGCCTTTACCACCTCCACGGCCAGCAGGTGCACCTGCGGGGCCTGGCTGTCGTCGGCAAACCAGCTGGCGCAGCCGCCCAGGCCCAGGAACAGGCAGAAGGTGAGCTGGCGCAGTGTCCGTGTGTGCATGGCTGATCCCTCGCGATGCCTTGAGTCTACCCAATGCCACGGCTCGCTTGTTGGCAAAATCGCAGATGGGCCATACTGATGCCATTACTCTCGGTGGGCCAGTGCCCGTCAGGCAGGAGGCACAGGATGGGGTTGTTCGAAATTGTCTTCAGGGGCCAATTGGTGCCCGGCGCGCAGCTGGCGCTGGTGAAGGCCAACCTGGCCAAGCTGTTCCAGTCCGATGGCGCGCGTATCGATGCGCTGTTCAGCGGCCGGCGGCTGGTGCTCAAAAGTGACCTGGACCCCCAGGCAGCGGAAAAATATCGCTCTACCCTGGAACGCGCGGGCATCATCGTCACGGTGGAAGCGGTGCCGGTGCAGATGGAAGAAATCGAGATGGCACCGCCGCCGGACGCTCCCGGCTTTGTGCGCAAGCCCAGCAAGATGGTAGAGCCGTGGGTGCCACGTGATTGCTACATGGCGGCGTTCGTCGAGGTGCAGGCCCCTGGCTATGAAGTGGCCGAGGCGGGTGCCGACCTGCAGCCGCAGAAGCCCGACGTGGAGCCGCCGCGCCTGAACCTGTCGCAGTTCAGCCTGGCGCCGGCCGGCAGCGACATGGGCCAGGCCCGCGCGCCCGTTGCGCCGCCGGCGCCGGACACCGGGCATATCAAGCTTATGCCGTGACGTAGGCGGCGCAGCACTTCTTGAATTTCTGCCCGCTGGTGCAGGGGCAGGCGTCGTTGCGGCCAGCCTTCAGCGGCACGGTCGGGTCGATGAAGTACCAGCGCCCGCCGTTCTGTACGAAGGATGAACGTTCGCGGTGGCTGTGTTCCCCGCCCAGGTCATGCCAGCGCGCGACGAAGGTCACGAACGCATGCTCCGGCTGCCCGCCAAACACCTCGGCGCTTTCCACGGTCAGCCCCAGCCAGGTGCTTTGCGCGCTCCAGTCGCTGATGGACTGGCGGTCCAGGCCCGCTTGCTGCACTGGCAGCGTGGTGGCCACCAGGTAATCGATCAGCCCCAGCACATAGGCGCTGTAGCGCGAGCGCATCAATGCCTGGGCGTCGGGGGCGGGTACGCCGCCATGGTAATGGCCGCAGCAGGCGTCCAGCAGGTTGCCGCTGCCGCACGGGCAAATGCTTGTACTCATTGCATCACCACCAGTACTTGCCGAAGTTTTCCGGGTTGGCCCAGAACCGCGAGTTGAGCCAGTCAGGCACCTGCTTGTATTCACGCAGGTCGTAGTTGAACAGGGTCAGCACCTGGTCGTCGCGCTGGAAGCGTTCGTTGGCCTGCAGCGCCAGGGCATAGAAGTCGGTTTCGCTCCAGCCGCTGGCCGCCAGGTCCACCAGCACGGCCAGGCGGCTGGCGTTGAGGTTGCGGATGCCGCCCAGCAGCTCCAGGGCCGTGCGCTTGGGCACATGTTCCAGGCAGTCGACCACTACCGCCAGGTCGAAGCGCTGGCTGGCCAGTTCCGGCGGCAGCACGCCCGGTGCGGCCTGGGCGACGACGCTGTCGGGGTGGGCGTCCTTGAAGGCGGCCAGGGCCGGGAAATCACTGGCGCCCACCACCAGCAGGCGCTGCGGGGCGTAGCGGTCCAGCAGGGCGGCCAGGGCTTGTTGCGGCGTGCGCGAAGAAAAGCGTGCGGTCATTGAACGTCCTCGGTCAGAGCTGCCAAGGGTAGCGTTGTTCACGCCGGCAGCCTAGCCATATGGCTTATTGCTGGCGCATCTGCAAAGTGCCGTCTTTACTCCCAATGCATCGGTTCATGCGCCGATTTACCCCCCATCTGGAGAGAGACCTGATGAGCATAGTGAGTAAGGCATTACCTTTGGTACTGCTAACCAGTGTGTTGACTGGTTGCGCAGGGTTGCAGAAGACCGATTGGCCCAAGTGCGCGGCTGTCGGGGGTGTTACCGGTGCGGCGCTGGGCTCGCTGCAGAACTCCACCTACGCCGGTTGGGGCGTGCTGGTGGGCGGCGGCGTGGCAGCGGCCTACTGCTGGGTGCACGGCGATGGCGACGAGGACGGTGATGGCGTGCCGGACAGCCGCGACAAGTGCCCGCACACGCCTAAAGGCACCCCGGTGGATGCCACCGGCTGCCCATTCCCGCCACCGGCCCCAGCGCCTGTCGCGGAGCCGGCGCCGCTGCCCAAGCAGGAAGTCATCGTCATTCGTGACGTGCACTTCGAGTTCGACTCGGCCAAGCTGACCGGCCCTGACAAGATGCAGTTGGACAAGGTCGCCACCAAGCTGAAGACCGAGGCGCCTTCTACCCAGCTGACCGTGACCGGCCATACCGACAGCGTCGGCAAGCCTGGCTACAACAAAAAGCTGTCCGACCGCCGCGCCCATTCGGTTGTCGACTACCTGGTAGGCGCAGGCATTCCTCGCTCAAGCTTCGTGTCCATCAGTGGCGCCGGTGAGACCCAGCCGGTGGCCAGCAACAAGACCGCCGATGGCCGCGCGCAGAACCGTCGCGTGGAGATCCGCATCGACCGCTGAAAACCTCGCCCCGCGCGGCTTGTGAATTTCACAGGCCGGTCTTTACTCCTGTGTTACCGGCACCGGCCGGTGACACAGGAGCATTCATATGAGATTAATCTGGCGGGCAGCACTTCCCGTTCTTCTGGTCAGCAGTGTTCTCTCCGGTTGCGCCACTACCAGTGATGGCAGTGCCCCGCTCAATCATAGGAACTGGCCTATCTGCAGCCTTATCGGTGGTGTGGTGGGTGGCGGCCTAGGCGCCATCAAGAGCTCTTCCTGGGCCGGCGGCCTGGGGGTTTTGGGCGCGATCACCGGTGGCTTGATCTGTTACGCGCAGGATGGCGACGAGGACGGCGACGGCGTGTTCGACCGCCGCGACCATTGCCCGGGCACCCCGCCCAACACCCCGGTGGACCACATGGGTTGCCCGTTGCCGCAGTACCCGGCAACCGTGAAGGCCCCTGAACCCAACCCCGTACCCGAGGAAGTGATCACCCTGAGCGACGCCGGCAACGTGCTGTTTGCCTTCGATTCCTCGGCCCTGACCCAGGAGGCGCGCAACCAGCTGGTCGCCTTGCTCGACAAGCTCAAGGCCGCCGACGTGGTGAGCATCAAGGTGGTGGGCAATACCGACAGCAAGGGCAGCGATGCCTACAACCAGAAGCTCTCGGAGCGGCGTGCCGACAGCGTGGCGAAGTTCCTGATCAGCCAGGGCGTGCCTGCCAACAAGGTGACCAGCGAAGGCGACGGCGAACGCAAGCCGGTGGCCGACAACGACACCGACGAGGGCCGGGCGAAAAACCGCCGCGTGGAGCTGCACATCAACCGCTAGTCACGCGTGCTGTAGCCGCTGCCGCCAGGCTGCGCTGGTCCTGTGCTGCGCTGAAGTTCTTCAGGGTTCACACCGGCCAGCGCAGCCTGGCGGCAGCGGCTACGGATTGTCAGCACAATACTGTCATTTTTTGTTCATGCAGATATGGCACAAACACCACCCCGGCGTTACTGTGCGGGGAAAGAATAATCAATGGGGGCGGGCATGGCGTGGTGGTGTACCCTGGGCAAGGCCTTGACGGTGTTGTTCTGGTGGGTGGTGCTGGTGAATCTGCTCATGCCCATGACACATCCGTTCCGCACGCTGATCAACTTCACCGGCGCGACGCTGATGCTTCTGCACGTGCTGGAAGTCCTGCTGTTCCAGGCCAGCCTGCGTGGCCGCACCCATCCCTGGTTTGACCGCCTGCAGATCCTGCTGGTGGGTATATTTCATGTGCGTTCAATTCCGACCCGGTCGGTGCAGGAGAGCAACAATGCGTAGGTTGTGTCTGGTAGCGGCGTTGTTCACGCCTTTGGCGATGGCCGAAAGCCTGAGTGTCGAACCTCATTCATTGATGCGTCTGCCGGGCAAGGACGGCGTGCTGACCCTCGACCGCCTGGTGGTGGAGGACTACGCCACCCTGCTGGTGCCGGACAACCTGGTGGAACTGAAGGTGGGCGAGCTGCGCCTGGGCCATGAGGCGCGCATCGCCATCGTGCCGGGCCAGCAGGAGCTGCGTATCGAGGCGCGCCGCGCCGAACTGGGCGAAGGCAGCCAGATTCTTGCCCGTGGTGCCCCCGGCACCTACGAGAAGGCCGCGCTGCCTGGGCGCAACCTGGTGCTGCAACTGCAAGCGCTGCAAGGCCCGCAACTGGCGGTGGACGCCCGTGGTGGCGCCGGCGCGCCGGGCTACTTCGGCCTCGACGGCGCCAATGGCCAGGCGCCGGGCTGCCTGTGGGGCGAGGCCGGCCGCGGTGCCGATGGCCTCAATGGCGGCAATGGCCATGACGGCGCCAACGGCGCGCAAGTGCGCCTGCAGGTGCCACGCGACTATCCCAACGACGCCATCAAGGTGCAACTCGACGGCGGCGTCGGCGGCCTGGCGGGCGCAGCGGGCAAGGCCGGTGCCGGTGGCAAGGCCAAGGGCTGCTTCATCTATAGCACTGCCGGTGCCAAGGCCGGCCGCCCTGGCCAGCCGGGCGAACCCGGTATTGCCGGCCAGCCGGGCGCGCTGACGGTGCAGCGCCTGTAGGCAGCGTCAGAACGGTGGCCGCGCCGCGGCCACCGCCACCAGCAGGAACCCGATGATCAGGTTGATGCCCACCAGCCGGCGTATCTGCGCCAGGCTGGTACCCGCCGTGGCCCAGTCCTGGGCCTGGACCGCCGTATTGAAGGTCGGCAACTGCAGCAGGGTGATGCGAATGAACAACGCCACCATCACCAGGTACAGGCCCATCATCACCTGCACGTAGCGCGGCGCGGTCTCGAACCCGCTGAAGCTGATCTGGATCATGGCGATGCCACTTATCGGAAGAATCAGCACGGCCAGCCAGACCCAGAGAAAAAAGCGTCGGAAAACTTCCACCCACAGCTTCAGCCGCGCAGGTGCCTCCAGGGCTGTAACCGCCGCCGGGCGCAGCACCAGCCAGGCGAAGAACATGCCGCCCACCCAGATGAGTGCTGCCCAGACATGCAAGGTGTAGAGGGGGGCATATGCAGCCATGTGGATCTCCGTTCAGCGCGCGAGGGTTTAGCGGGGTATGATAGCGGCCCTTAATGAAACACTGAAAATTTATCCAGGCGTTCACGCCCCAGAATCATGATCAGCAACCAACTCAAAACCCAGATCCAGGGCGCCTACACGCGTTTCCTCGAAGCCAAGAGCCTCAAGCCTCGCTATGGCCAGCGCTTGATGATCGCCGAAGTCGCCAAGGTACTGGGCGACATCGAGTGTGACGACGAAGGGCGTCGCTCGGGCGAATGCGCCGTGGTGGCCGTCGAGGCCGGCACCGGCACCGGCAAGACCGTGGCCTACAGCCTGGCGGCGATCGCGGCTGCCAAGGAAGCGGGCAAGCGCCTGGTCATTGCCACGGCCACCGTCGCCCTGCAGGAGCAGATCGTCTACAAGGACCTGCCGGACCTGATGAAGAACAGCGGCCTGAACTTCACGTTCTCGCTGGCCAAGGGCCGTGGGCGCTACCTGTGCCTGTCCAAGCTCGACATCCTGTTGCAGGAAGGCCACGCGCAGACCGCCACCGCCCAGCTGTTCGAGGAGGAGGGCTTCCGCATCGAGGTGGACGAAGCCAGCCAGAAGCTGTTCACCAGCATGATCGAGAAGCTGGCCGGCAACAAATGGGACGGTGATCGCGACAGCTGGGCAACCGCCCTGGAAGACAAGGACTGGGCGCGCGTCACCACCGACCATAGCCAGTGCACCAGCCGCCATTGCCCCAACTTCCAGCAGTGCGCCTTCTACAAGGCCCGCGAAGGCATGGGCAAGGTCGACGTGATCGTCACCAACCACGACATGGTGCTGGCCGACCTGGCCCTGGGCGGCGGCGCCGTCCTGCCCGACCCGCGCGACACCATGTACGTGTTCGACGAAGGCCACCACCTGCCGGACAAGGCCATCGGCCATTTCGCCCATTACACCCGCCTGCGCTCCACCGCCGACTGGCTGGAAAGCACGGCCAAGAACCTTACCAAACTGCTGGCCCAGCACCCGCTGCCGGGTGACCTGGGCAAGTGGATCGAGCAGGTGCCGGAGCTGGCGCGCGAGATCAAGACCCACCAGCAGTTCATGTTCAGTGCCTGCGAGCAACTGGCCGATTTCCGCGCCGGCGAGGACATGGAAGGCCGCGAACGCCCACGCCATCGCTTCGTCGGCGGCGTGGTGCCCGAGCACATGCGTGAAATGGGCATCGAGCTGAAGAAGGGCTTTGCCCGTCTCAATGACCTGTTCACCCGCCTGGCCGACTTGCTCAAGGAAGGCATGGACGCCGAGAAGAGTATCGGCATCCCCAGCCACCAGGCCGAGGAATGGTATCCGCTGTTCGGCAGCCTGCAGTCCCGCGCCCAGGGCAACTGGGAGCTGTGGACCGCTTTCACCGCCGAGGACCCGGAAGACAGCCCGCCCATGGCGCGCTGGTTGACCCTGGCCGAGGCCGGCGCCATGTTCGACATCGAGGTCAACGCCAGCCCCATCCTGGCCGCCGAGATGCTGCGGCGCAACCTGTGGAACGTCGCCCATGGTGCGGTGGTGACCTCGGCCACCCTGACTGCGCTGGGCAAGTTCGACCGTTTCCGCATGCGCTCGGGCCTGCCCAAGACGGCTGTTACCGCCGTAGTGCCCAGCCCGTTCCACCACGCGGATGCTGGTTTGCTGCGCGTGCCAGACCTGCGCGCCGACCCGCGCGACGCCACGGCGCACACCGCGGCCATCATTCGCGACCTGCCCGGCCTGGTGGAAGGCTCGCGCGGCACCCTGGTGCTGTTCTCCTCGCGCCGGCAGATGCAGGACGTGTTCGACGGCCTGGACCGCGACTGGCGCAAGCAGGTGTTCATCCAGGGCAACCTGTCCAAGCAGGAAACCTTGAACAAGCACAAGGCGCGCGTCGATGGCGGCGATTCCAGCGTGCTGTTCGGCCTGGCCAGCTTCGCCGAAGGTGTCGACTTGCCGGGTGCCTACTGCGAGCACGTGGTCATCGCCAAGATCCCCTTCGCCGTGCCGGACGACCCGGTGGAAGCGGCCCTGGCCGAGTGGATCGAAGCGCGGGGCGGCAATCCGTTCATGGAAATCGCCGTGCCCGACGCGTCCCTGAAGCTGATCCAGGCCTGTGGCCGGTTGCTGCGCACCGAACAGGACCGCGGCACCATCACCCTGCTGGACCGCCGCCTGGTCACCCAGCGCTACGGCAAGGCAATCCTCAACGCGCTGCCGCCATTCCGTCGCGAAATTTCCTGAAGCACGCAGGGTGAAAAATCCCTGCTTTGCTGTCTATAACCCTGACCGAGGCCGACACCGGCCATCAAGGAGAGCTGGAACCCCATGATTCGCCGTTCGTTACCCGCTGTATTCGCACTGCTGTGCACCACCCCGCTGTTGGCGGCCCCCGGTGCGCAGCAGACGCTGTTCAACTTCGTCCGTCCCGCCGATGTGGTACAGGTGACGGTCGCGGATGCCAGCCTGCCGCAGTACAACGCCGAACAGACGGCCGAAGGGGAGGTGTTGCGCCGGGTGACGTTCAACCCGGTGGCCGCGCCGAGCCTCACCCTCAAGCCCCAGGCCGGGGCCTGGGACTGGTCTGCCGACAGCGCCATGACCCTGCGTGCCCAGAGCGCCATGGACTGGGCGGTGACCCTGTACGTGAAAATCCAGAGCAACGACGGCAAGACCCTGACCAGCCGCATCGACCTGCCGGCCGGCCCGGCGCAGACCCTGGTCATCCCGCTGCAGGCCAATTCGGCCCTCAGCCAGGGCATGCGCGCAGGCCCGCCGATGCCGTGGATGCATGACGGTCAGCGCACCCTGCTGGCCAGCAGCCAGGGCGAGCTGACCGCCAGCCAGGTGGTGTCGGTGACCCTGTCCATGGACAAGCCGGCGGTGGCCCAGAACATCCTGCTCGAACGCTTCGGCGTGGTGGAGGGCGATGAGCTGCAGAAGGCTGCCTACGCCGACCTGGTCGACGAGTACGGGCAGTTCAACCGTGGGCGCTGGCCGGAAAAGGTCAGCAGTGACGATCAGCTCAAGGCCGCCGCCAGCCGCGAACAGCAGCAGCTCAAGGGCTGGCTGGCCGAGCGCGGCAAGGCACCGCTGGACAAGTTCGGTGGCCTGGTCCAGGGGCCGGCGTTCAACGCCAGTGGCTTCTTCCGCACCGAAAAGCGCGATGGCCGCTGGTACCTGGTGACCCCCGAAGGGCACCCGTTCTATTCCCTGGGCGTGAACGCCGTGGCCGCCGACAACGACCGCACCTACGTGCAGGGCCGTGAGTGGATGTTCACCCACCTGCCCAAGGCCGACGAGCCCGAGGCCCAGTACTACGGGCAAAGCAACAACCAGGACGGCAACGGCTCGTCCGTGGGCCGTGGGTTCGGCAGCGGTCGCTGGTTCGACTTCTATGGCGCCAACCTGCAACGCACCTATGCCACGCCGTGCACGCCAACGGCCCAGGCGCCGTGCGCGAAGCAGCCGTTCGATGCCATGCGCTGGCAGCAGCACACCCTGGACCGCCTGCAGGCCTGGGGCTTCAACACGTTGGGCAACTGGAGCGCGCCGGCGCTGGAAGGCAACCAGCGGGTGCCCTACGTGCTGCCGTTGTCGATTGTCGGCGATTACGCCAGCATCAGCACCGGCATGGACTGGTGGGGACGCATGCCTGACCCGTTCGACCCGCGTTTCGCCATGGCCACCGAGCGTGCCGTGGCCATCGCCGCCCGCGACCACCGCGACGACCCATTCCTGATTGGCTACTTCGCCGACAACGAACTGGCCTGGGCCGGCCCCGGCAACGACCCGAAATCGCGCTATGCGCTGGCCTACGGCACCCTGCGCCAGACCACCGACGTGCCGGCCAAGCGCGCGTTCCTCAAGCAGCTGCGTGACAAATACCGCAACCAGGAGGGCCTGTCCAAGGCCTGGGGCATCAGCCTGCCGGCCTGGGAACTGATGGAAGACCCCGGCTTCGAGGCGCCGCTGCCCAACCCGGAACACCCGGAGATCGAGGCCGACCTCAAGCAGTTCCAGCGCGTGTTCGCCGACACCTACTTCAAGACCATCGCCGACGCCCTGAAGTGGCATGCGCCCAACCACCTGCTGCTGGGTGGCCGCTACGCCGTGTCCAGCCCCGAGGCGGTGGACTCGTGCGCGCAGTACTGCGACGTGCTCAGCTTCAATTTCTATACGCCCAAGCCCCAGGACGGCTATGACTTCGCCCGCCTGCGCCAGTTGGACAAGCCGGTGCTGGTCTCCGAGTTCACCTTCGGCTCCCGCGACCGCGGCCCGTTCTGGCCTGGCCCCATGGAAGTGGCCAAGGAAGAGGACCGTGGCAACGCCTACGCCGGCTTCCTCAAGGCGGCCTTGCAGGAACCGACGATCGTCGGCGTGCACTGGTTCCAGTACCTCGACCAGCCCGTGACGGGCCGCCTGCTGGACGGCGAGAACGGCCACTTCGGCCTGGTGGGCATCACCGACGTGCCGTACCAGGGTTTCATCGCCGCGGTGCGCAAGAGCAACCAGGACACCCTCGACCAACTGGCCAAGACCCTGCCCGCACCAGCCCCGGCCGAGAAAGGCGACAAAGGCAGCGCAGCCCACAAATAACCTGTAGCAGCGGCGGGGCGGCCATCCGCGGGAAGGCCGCGCCCTGCGGTCCAGGCCATTTCCCTCGCAGCAGCAGTTACACGCTGTATGCAGAAAGATACCCACCAACTGACCGGCATCTGTTCACAAAAGCCCCAAGGGCTGAAACAATGCCGGCCACTTCGTTCAATGTCGTGCAGGAGTCACTGGGTGCAGATTCAGGGTCATTACGAGCTTCAATTCGAAGCGGTGCGCGAGGCGTTTTCCGCCTTGTTCGACGATCCCCAGGAGCGTGGCGCAGCGCTGTGCATCCAGGTGGGCGGGCGGACGGTCATCGACCTGTGGGCGGGCACCGCCGACAAGGACGGCCAGGAAGCCTGGCACAGCGACACCATCGCCAACCTGTTCTCCTGCACCAAGACCTTCACGGCCGTCACGGCGCTGCAACTGGTGGGCGAGGGCAAGCTCGACCTCGACCTGCCCGTGGCCCGCTACTGGCCCGAGTTCGCTGCGGCCGGCAAGGAAAACATCACCCTGCGCCAGCTGCTCTGCCACCAGGCCGGCCTGCCGGCGCTGCGCGAGCTGCTGCCGCCCGAGGCCCTGTATGACTGGCAGGTGATGGTCGATGCGCTGGCGGCCGAGGCGCCCTGGTGGACGCCGGGCACCGGCCACGGCTACGCCGCCATCACCTACGGCTGGCTGGTGGGCGAGCTGCTGCGCCGTGCCGATGGCCGCGGCCCCGGTGAGTCCATCGTCGCCCGGGTCGCCCGCCCCCTGGGACTGGACTTCCACGTCGGCCTGGCCGACTCGGAGTTCCATCGCGTCGCGCATATCGCCCGTGGCAAGGGCAACATGGGCGACGAAGCCGCCCAGCGCCTGCTGCAGGTCACCATGCGCGAGCCCACCGCCATGAGCACCCGTGCCTTCACCAACCCGCCGTCGGTACTCACCAGCACCAACAAGCCCGAGTGGCGGCGCATGCAGCAGCCAGCGGCCAATGGCCACGGCAATGCCCGCAGCCTGGCGGGCTTCTACAGCGGGCTGCTCGACGGCAGCCTGCTGGAGCCCGAACTGCTGGGCGAACTGACCCGCGAGCACAGCGTTGGCCCGGACAAGACCCTGCTGACCCCGACCCGTTTCGGCCTGGGCTGCATGCTCGACCAGCCGGCCCTGGCCAACGCCACCTTCGGCCTCGGGGCCAAGGCGTTCGGCCATCCTGGCGCCGGTGGCTCGGTTGGTTTTGCCGATCCCGAGCACGACGTGGCCTTCGGTTTCGTCACCAACACGCTGGGCCCGTACATCCTGATGGACCCGCGCGCACAAAAGCTGGTGCGGGTACTTGCCACTTGTCTATAAACTGCGCGAATCGACCGACGGGCAGTTGCAAGCGGTCGATTCATCTAATATCAAATCAACGGTTTAAACGGGTTTTCTAACCCGCTTTGTATCAACCTCATCCTTGTGGAAAGCTTATGTACTCCAATAAATCCATCGCGTTTGCCCTGTGCCTGGCCGTGACCGGTTGCGCCCAGACTCCACAGAACAGCACGGCAGACAACAGCGGCTTCCGCTGGTGGCCGTTCGGTGCTGCGGACCACGCGGCCGACAAGAACGTGGCCGGCGCGATCAACGACAAAGTTGCCAAGGATGAAGCCAAGTCTGCAGCCGCCCCTGTAGTTGCCCCTGCCGTTGCTGCCGCGCCTGCCGACACCGGCAAGCACTGGTACTGGCCGTTCGGCGGCAGCAGCGATGCCGCCAAGCCAGCCGCCCCGGCTGTTGCCGTGGTGCCCAAGATCGACACCAAGATGACCCAGGCGTGGCTCGACAGCTACGAGCCGAAAGTGCGTGAAGCGGTCAAGGGCAGCAACTTCCAGGTCGAGCGCCGCGAAGACGTGCTGGTGGTCATCGCCCCGATCGACAGCAGCTTCAACCCGCGCCGTCCCGAACTGCTGCTGCCTATCACCCTGAGCCCCATCACCAACATCGCCAAGGCCGTCGAGAACGACCCCAAGACCGCCGTGCTGGTCCTGGGCCACGCTGACGCGAGCGGCGCCGCCGACGTGCAGGAAATCAGCCAGAAGCGTGCGGGTTCCGTGGCTGCCATCTTCCACCTGAGCGGCCTGGACCGTAAGCGCCTGGCCATGCGTGGCATGGGCTCGCTGATGCCACGTGCCGCCAACGACAGCGCTCAGGGCCGTGCCCTGAACCGCCGTGTCGAAATCCTGCTGACACCGCAGGAAACCATGGTGGCCCTGGTTGCCAAGTACAACTCGCCAACGCCGCCAGTGGCCGAAATGGTCGCCACCCAGGACGTCAAGCCAGTGGTAGCACCGGCGCCGGCCAGCAAGAAAGCCGCGGCCAAGAAAGCCACCGCGAAGAAGGCCCCGGCCAAACCCGCGGCCAAGAAGAAAGTGACCCCTGCCAAGGCGGCAGCGCCGGCCAAGAAAAAGGCTGACGCGGTAGCCCAGACCCAGAACTGATAGTCCAGGAAGCGCGCAATGACCCAGGCACTCGCCGACATGCGCCGTGACTACACCCGTGACGGCCTGACCGAGGCGAATGCCCCGGTCGAGCCGTTTGCGCTGTTCACGCGCTGGTTCGAAGAAGCGCTTGCCACCGAGCAAGCGCCCGTGGAGGCCAACGCCATGACGTTGGCCACCGTCGATGCACAGGGCCGGCCACACTGCCGCGTGCTGTTGCTCAAGGCCCTGGACCCCCAGGGGTTTACCTTCTTCACCAACTACGAAAGCGACAAGGGCCGGCAGCTGGACGCCAACCCCTTTGCCGCCATGACGTTCTTCTGGCCCACCCTGGAGCGCCAGGTGCGCATCGAAGGGCGGGTGAGCAAGGTCAGCCATGACGAGTCCGACGCCTACTTCCAGGTGCGCCCGCTGGGCAGCCGCCTGGGTGCCTGGGCCTCGCCGCAGAGCCGAGTGATCGCCGACCGCGCTGAACTCGAGGGCCTGCTCAAGGCCACCGAGCAGCGCTTCAGCGACACCCAGCCCCACTGTCCCGAGCACTGGGGCGGCTTCCGCCTTGTGCCCGAGCGCATCGAGTTCTGGCAGGGGCGCTCCAGCCGCCTGCACGATCGGCTCAACTACCGCCTGGTGGACCAGGCCTGGCAGCGCGAGCGCCTGGCCCCCTGATCGGCGCGGCAGACCTTTTCCTCTCCTCAGTTGTCCAGACGATGTGGCATGATTGCACGCAAGCGTGCCATTTCGTCGGCCCTCCAAAGCCCGCCAGAACGGCTGTACTTCAGCTGAATGGACGCAATTTATTACAGCTGGCGTCGTGACACCCTGCGACGGCCAGCGTTTAATGGGCACCTACGCCCCACGGAGAATTTTCATGCGTAAATCCGCACTGCTTCTTGCCTGCTTCACGACTTCGTCCCTGTTCCTGGGTGGTTGCGTCTCCAACCTGCAGGGCGACACCTACTCGCGTGATGAAGCACGTCGTGTGCAAACCGTGCGCATGGGCACCATCGAGTCCCTGCGCCCGGTGAAAATCGAAGGCACCAAGACCCCGATCGGCGCTGGCGCCGGCGCCGTGGTCGGCGGCGTGGCCGGTAGCGCCATCGGTGGCGGCCGTGGCAGCATCATCACTGCCGTGATCGGCGCCGTGGCCGGTGGCCTGGTAGGCTCCGCTGCCGAAGAAGGCATGACCCGCGCCCAGGGCGTGGAAATCACCGTGCGCGAAGACGACGGCAGCATGCGTGCCTACGTGCAGCAGGTGCAGGAAAACGAGATCTTCCGCGTCGGCGAGCGTGTGCGCATCATGACCGTGGACGGTACCAGCCGCGTTTCGCACTGATACCCGCACGCAGCACACGAAAAACCCGGCCTAGGCCGGGTTTTTTTGTGCCGCATGGCCAGGTCAGGCTTTGCGGCTGGCCATCGCCGTCACCGCATAACCGATGAACGCCGCCAGGATCGAACCCGTCAGGATGCCCATGCGGTCCTCGCCGGCGAACGGGCTTTGCCCCGGCACGTAGGCCAACGAGCCGACGAACAGGCTCATGGTAAAGCCGATGCCGCACAGTATCGACACCCCCAGCAGCTGCCTCCAGCTGGCGCCTTCGGGCAGTGCCGCCAGGCCTGCCTTGATCGCCAGCCAGGTCAGGCCGAACACGCCCAGGGTCTTGCCCACCAGCAAGCCGGTGGCGATGCCCAACGGCACGTGGTGGGTGAAGCTTTCCAGGGTCACGCCCGCCAGTGGCACGCCGGCGTTGGCGAAGGCAAACAGCGGCAGGATGGCGTAGGCCACCCAGGGGTGCAGGGCATGCTCCAGGCTGCGCGACGGCGATGGCTCGGCGTTGCGGGTGCGCAAGGGAATGCAGAAGGCCAGGGTGACGCCCGCCAGGGTCGCGTGCACGCCGCTCTTGAGCACGCACACCCAAAGGATGGCGCCCACCACCAAGTAGGGCGCCAGCTTCACCACCCCCAGGCGGTTCATGGCGATCAGGGCCAGCAGGCAAGCGCCCGCCAGCATCAGCGCCAGGCTGGAGATGGCCCCCGAATAGAACAGGGCGATGACCACGATGGCGCCCAGGTCGTCGATGATCGCCAGGGTCATGAGGAACAGCTTCAACGACACCGGCACGCGCTTGCCCAGCAGGGCCAGCACGCCCAGGGCGAAGGCAATGTCGGTGGCCATGGGAATGGCCCAGCCACTGAGGGCGGCGGGGTTGTCCTTGTTCAGGGCCCAGAAGATCAGCGCCGGCACCACCATGCCGCCAATGGCTGCGGCGCCCGGCAGGGCTACCTGCGAGACGCTGGACAGCTGGCCCTCCAGCACTTCGCGTTTCACCTCCAGGCCAATGATCAGGAAAAACAGCGCCATCAGCCCGTCGTTGATCCACAGCAGCAGCGGCTTGGCGATTTGCAAGGCGCCAACCTGGGCCACTACCGGCGTGTCGAGGAAACTGTTGTACAGGCCGGAAAGCGGCGAATTGTTGATGATCAGCGCCAGCACGGCGGCCGCGATCAGCAGCAGGCCGCTGGCCGCTTCCAACTGAAAGAAACGTGTCAAAGTACTACGCAGAGGCACGGTCGCGCTCCATCCTGGTGTTCGAAGGGGGACACCCTAACCCGTACCGGCAGTTGTTAAAACAAAAGTTATATTCGTTTTTGTTATAACAAAAATGGCAGGCAAGGCAGGGTAGTGGACCCTAACAGCGAAGGACGCCAGGGGAGATAGGACGTGTCTGATTCGGATGTAGGACATTTCCCGTAGCAGCTGCCGCAGGCTGCGTCTTGAGCACCCAAGTGCTTCGGACGCCGCCTTCGGCAGCTGCTACAGGGGTTATCAGGCGTCGATGCCCAGCATGCTACGGGCTACGGCTTCGGCGATGCGGATGCCGTCCACGCCGGCGGACAGGATGCCACCGGCGTAACCAGCGCCTTCGCCGGCCGGGAACAGGCCCTTGACGTTGAGGCTCTGGAAGCTGGCATCACGGGTGATGCGCAGCGGCGACGAGGTGCGGGTCTCGATGCCGGTGAGGATCGCGTCCGGGCGGGCGAAGCCGCGGATCTGCTTGTCGAAGGCCGGCAGTGCTTCGCGGATCGCCTCGATGGCGAAGGCCGGCAGCGACAGCGCCAGGTCGCCCAGGGACACGCCCGGTTTGTAGGAAGGTTCCACGTCACCCAAGGCCGTGGACGGCGTGTTGGCGATGAAATCGCCCACCAGTTGCGCCGGCGCCTGGTAGTTGCTGCCACCCAGCAGGTAGGCGGTGGACTCCAGCTTTTCCTGCAGCTCGATGCCGGCCAGCGGGCCACCCGGGTAGTCGACCTCAGGGGTGATGCCAACGACGATGCCCGAGTTGGCATTGCGCTCGTTACGCGAGTACTGGCTCATGCCGTTGGTGACCACCCGGCCTGGCTCGGAAGTGGCGGCTACCACGGTGCCGCCCGGGCACATGCAGAAGCTGTACACCGAGCGGCCGTTTTTGGCGTGGTGCACCAGCTTGTAGTCGGCAGCGCCCAGCTTCGGGTGGCCGGCGTACTTGCCCAGGCGCGCCTGGTCGATCAGGCCTTGTGGGTGCTCGATGCGGAAGCCGATGGAGAACGGCTTGGCTTCCATGAACACGCCGCGGGCGTGCAGCATGCGGAAGGTGTCGCGGGCGCTGTGGCCCAGGGCCATGACCACATGGCGGGACATCAACTGTTCGCCATTCTCCAGCACCACGCCTTGCAGTTGTTCATTGTCGATCAGCAGGTCGGTGACCTTGTGCTCGAAACGAATCTCGCCGCCCAGGGCCTCGATCTCCTTGCGCATGGTCTCGACCATGCCGGTGAGACGGAAGGTGCCGATGTGCGGCTTGCTGACGTAGAGGATCTCTTCCGGCGCGCCGGATTTGACGAACTCGTGCAGCACTTTGCGGCCGTGGTGCAGCGGGTCCTTGATCTGGCTGTACAGCTTGCCGTCGGAGAAGGTGCCTGCGCCGCCTTCGCCGAACTGCACGTTGGACTCGGGATTGAGCACGCTTTTACGCCACAGGCCCCAGGTGTCCTTGGTGCGCTGGCGCACTTCCTTGCCACGCTCCAGCACGATCGGCTTGAAGCCCATCTGCGCCAGCAGCAGGGCGGCGAAGATGCCGCACGGGCCGAAGCCGACCACCAGTGGGCGCTCTTCCAGGCCTTCGGGGGCATGGCCCACCACCTTGTAGCTGACGTCCGGCGCCGGGCCGACGTTGCGGTCCTCGGCGAAGCGCGCCAGCACGGCGGCTTCGTCGCGCACGTTGAGGTCGATGGTGTAGATGAATTGCAGCTCGCTGTTCTTCTTGCGCGCGTCGTAGCTGCGCTTGAACAGGGTGAAGTCCAGCAGATCGGCGTCGGCGATCCCCAGGCGCTGCACGATGGCCGGGCGCAGGGCCTCGTCGGCGTGGTCCAGGGGCAGTTTGAGTTCGGTGATTCGTAACATGACAGGGTCCAATATCCGGGCCACAGGGTTGACCCGGCAGCTTTGCACTAACCGGCCATTATAAGCGTTCGGAGGCGGTTGCCGTCAGGTTTTAACTGCCCGACGGCAGATCTTCAGTCGTTGCGGGCGCCACCGAAGTAGGCGCAGCCCCGGTATGGCTGGTCATTGACGCGCAATTCGGCGCTCATCTGCATCACCCCGCCGGTGGTCGGGTCTACGCAGCGCTGGGGGGCCACCCACAATTCCACCTTCAGGCCGTTGGCCTCGGTACTCAGGCTCAGGCGGCCGTCGGGCAGGGTTTCCTCGACGAAGGGCACGGCCAGCGGTGGCTGGTCGGCGCGGCTCAGTTCCAGGCCCTTGCCGCTGGCGCGCAGCTCCCACTTCGACGGCTCGGTGCCGGCGGCGCGAAGGGTCAGCAGCTTGAAGTTGGGGTCGTTGCAGGCGGTGGTGGAGCGTTCCAGGCGGTAGAACTGGCGCAGGTCGATGGTGCCGTCCAGGCCACCGGTCTTGCTGGCCTCGAAGCGCCCGCGCACGTCGGCGTAGACCTGCCCGGACTTGCCGACGATGCCGGCGGCTTCCTGCAGCACGCCGGTATTGCCGACATCGGTGACGGTGTAGTGGCGCTGTTCGCCGCAGGGCTGGAACAGCAAGTGGCCGTTATTGCCCATCAGCACGCCCTGCATGCGCGTGAGGTCGGCGTGGGAAGGCTGGCTGGGCGCGGAGGCGAACAGCTGGCAACCGGCGAACAGCGGTAGCAGGGCAAAACACAGCAGATTACGGGCAACGCGCATCGGGGGCCTCCTGGTCAGTGGGGCGCACCCTAGCACAGCAGAAGTGAAAATTCTGCGGCCCGCTAGCCGACGATAAACACCTGGCCGGTCTGCAGGCCTTCCACGCTCTTGGCGTAGGCCAGTGCCACCTCGGCGGCGGGCACCGGCTTGTAGCCGCGGAAGTAAGGCGCGTAGCTGCCCATGGCTTCCACCAGCACCGTAGGGCTGACGGCGTTGATGCGCAGGCCGCGAGGCAGTTCGATGGCTGCGGCGCGAACGAAGGCGTCCAGCGCGCCGTTGACCATGGCCGCCGAAGCGCCGCTGCGGATCGGGTCGCGGTTGAGAATGCCCGAGGTCAGGGTGAACGAGGCGCCGTCGTTGGCGAACTCGCGGCCGATCAACAGCAGGTTTACCTGCCCCATCAGCTTGTTGTGCAGGCCGAGGCTGAAATCGCTGTCGGTCATTTCCCCCAGTGGCTTGAAGGTGACGCTGCCTACGGCGCTGACCAGGGCATCGAAACGCCCGGTCTGCTCGAACAGCGCGCGGATGGAAGCCGGGTCGCTGATGTCCACCTGGAAGTCACCGCTGGTGCGGCCCACGCGAACGACCTCGTGGCGCTGGGCAAGCTCGCTGGCGATGGCGGAACCGACGGTGCCGCTGGCACCCAGCAACAGAATCTTCATGGCTGAATCCTCGTGGGGAGAGTGTGCGACCAGTGTAGGCATTTGCTTTTCGCGGATAATCCCTCTAATAGGCAACCTTTGGTTTTCGTGTGGAAACAATCCATGAGTGAACTTGATGACCTGGCGGCCTTCGCCATGCTGGTCGAGGCGGGCACCTTTACCCGGGCCGCCGAGCAGCTGGGCTGGAGCAAGGGGCAGCTGTCCAAGCGCATCAGCGCCCTGGAGGCCGGCCACGGCGTGCAACTGCTGCACCGCAGCACCCGGCGTTTGAGCCTTACAGCGGCGGGCGCGGCGCTGTTGCCGGAGGCGCAGGCCCTTGTGGCGCAGATGCAGCGCGCCCATCGGGCTTTGGCGCAGCTGAAGGACGAGCTGGCCGGGCCCGTGCGGCTGACGGTGCCGGTGTCCCTGGGCGAGACTTTTTTCGAAGGGTTGCTGCTGGCGCTGGGCCGCGATTACCCGCAGATCAGCCTGGAGTTGGACCTGAGCAACGCCTACCGCGACCTGGCCCGCGAGGGCTTTGACCTGGCGGTGCGCGAGAGCGTGGCCAGCGACGAGCGCCTGGTGGCGCGGCCGCTGTTGACCATGCAGGAGATTACCTGCGCCAGCCCGGCCTACCTGGCTGCGCGGCCGGCCCCGCAAACCCCGCAGGACCTGGCCGCGCACGCCTGCCTGCTCAACAGCCACTACAGTGGACGGGAGGAGTGGCGCTACCACCTGCAGCATGAGCTGATCCGCGTGGCCGTGGCCGGGCCGTTCGCCAGCAACCATTACAGCCTGCTGAAGAAAGCTGCGCTGGCGGGGGCCGGGGTGGCCAGGTTGCCGTCATACATGCTGCACGAGGACCTGGCAGAGGGCAGGTTGGTGTGGCTGCTGCGTGAGTACCAGACCTCCAGCGCGCCTTTTTTCCTGGTGCATCCTTACCAGGGTGGCTTGCCACGCCGGGTGCAGGTGGTGGCGGATTACCTGGCGGCCTGGTCGACGCAGTAGGCGGTGGCTGTAATTGTCCTTGTGGGAGCTGGCTTGCCAGGGTGTGAACCGGATACATCCTTTACGTTTTAAACCGGAGACATCGTTTACAGGTTATTAACCATGGTCAGGAGGTCCTGACCATGCCCTGGAATCGAGAATCCGTGATGGATCAAAAAATCACTCTGGTTGCCGAATGGCATTCCGGCCTTTACTCAAAAACCCAGCTTGCCGCTCGCCATGGCTTGTCACGGCCGACATTGGACAAGTGGCTTGCTCGTTACGCCGAGCAGGGTGTCGACGGCCTCAAGGAGGCTTCTCGGCGCCCCTCTTCCTGTCCCGCGCAGACCAGCGACCACCTCCTTCAACTTCTTCTTGAACAGAAGCGCCAGCATCCAACGTGGGGCCCTAAAAAGCTGGTTGCCCTGCTTCAGCGTGAGCATCCTGAAATGACGGTGCCGGCGCCTAGTACAGCTGGGGAGTGGCTGAGGAAATTTGGCTTGGTGAAGGCCAGGCGGCAGTTCAACAGGCCTTCCACAGGCCCCAAGACCATGCGGCCAGCAGACGAGCCGAATCAGACCTGGGCAGCGGACTTCAAGGGCAGCTTCAAGCTCAAAGGCGGGCAGCGCTGCCATCCCCTGACGATCACTGACCATGCCAGCCGCTTTTTGCTGTTATGCAAGGCCCAGCCTGACGTCAGCAATGCACGTGAAGGCTTTGAGTGGGCGTTTCACGAATTCGGCTTGCCTGATGTTATTCGCACCGACAATGGGTCGCCGTTTGCCTCGACAGGCTTTTCTCGCCTTTCGTCGCTGTCAGTCTGGTGGATTCGTCTTGGTATTTTTCCAGAGCTCATACAGCTTGGAAGGCCTGATCAAAATGGGCGCCATGAGCGTATGCACCGTACCCTGAAAGATGACCTTTTGTGCGCTCCTGAAACCACATTGATCCAGCAGCAACTGGCCTTTGAGCGTTTCCGGGAAGAGTTCAACTACGTCAGGCCGCACGAAGCACTGGACATGATGACTCCTGCCCGAATCTACACACCCTCGGTTAGGCAATACCATGGCAAGGTTCCTGCGTTCGACTACTCGTCGGAGGATGTCGTCAGACGGGTGCGATTGAACGGGCACATAAAATGGAAGGGGAAATCGCTATTCCTGAGCGAGGCCTTGATCGGGGAAGCGGTTGGGATGCGGGAAGTTGATGATGAGGTGTGGGATCTGTATCTGTGCAATCATCGTTTAGGCAGGCTTGAGCGCGGTGCAAAGCGCTTCTCAAGCCTGTAAAGATGTAAACGATGTCTCCGGTTTATTTTGTAAAGGATGTCCCGCTCGCACCCAGCGAGCTTTTGGGGCCTCAACAGCTCGCTGGCAAGCCAGCTCCCACAAGTTGGTTGTGCGCACAAAAAAGCCTCCACAAGGGAGGCTTTTTTAACGGTGGGGCAGGGCCTTAGTTGGCCTTGGCCACCGGTGGCTTGCCTTGCAGCTTCTCGATGGCGTCGATCAGGCGCTTGGCCAGCGCCGGGTAATCTTCATCGAAGTGGTGGCCGCCAGGCAGCTTGAGGGTCTCGCCGGTGTAGGTCTTGTTGTCGGTGCAGCCGGTTTCATCGGCCTCCTCGACACCGTACACGCACAGAATCTTGTTCTGCGGCATCTTGGCGATTTCCGGCCCGGTCGGTGCTTCCTTGCCGGCGTTGCCCAGCCAACCCTCGACCTCGATCTCGAAGCTGCCGCTGCGGGCGAAGGCCAGCAGCAGCACGCCGTCGATGCGCTTCTGGTCATCGGCCGGCAGGCGGTTGTAGGTCGCAGGCAGCACGTCGGCGCCGAACGAATAACCGGCCAGGATGAAGCGCTTGGTGCCCCACTTCTGGCGGTAGTGCAGCATCAGCGCGGACAGGTCCTCGGCGCTTTGCTCAGGCGTCTTGTGCTGCCAGTAGTAGCGCAGCATGTCGATGCCCACCACCGGGTAGCCCATCTTCGCCATCTCGCCCGCAACGTCGCGGTCCAGGTCGCGCCAGCCGCCGTCGCCGGACAGGAACAGGGTCACGGTGTCGGTGGCCTGGCCAGCCGGCACTTCCACCACGGGCATGCTCAGGGCGTCCTTGTTGTCACCCACCAGCAGCTTGGTCAGCTCGTTCTTGAGCACCTGCGGCAGGTGCACGTCGTAGTCGCTGATGCTGGTCTCGGCGTTGGGGGTGTCGCGCACGAACGAGGCGCTGGCGTCGTCCGGGTTGTCGTTCCAGGCGACGATCCAGTGGCCGTGGTCGGCCTTCTTCGGCAGCGGGGTGGCACAGCCAGGCTGTTCCAGGCTGAAGCCCACCGACACGGCGGTGGCCTTGTCGTCGGTCTGTTTGGCCAGCCACGACCAGGCTTCGGCCGCGCCGGAGCCAATGCCGCCGAACACGGTCACCGGGCCGTCCAGGTGCTGGGCGGCGGCCTTGATGTCGTTTTCCTGCTCGTCGCAGTCGGACTTGGCCAACAGTACCTGCACCAACTGCGCCGAGCCGTCCTTGCTGAGGTCGGTCAGTTGCTTGTCGGTCAGCGCCTGTTCGGCCGGCACCGACAGCACGACCCGGGCCTTGATGTGGCTGCCGGGGGTGACCAGGGTCACGGTGTTGCCGTCGTCCAGCTTCACCTGTTCTAGAAGGGGCGCGGGGGCGGGGCGGTTCATGTACCAGTAGACCGCCGCGGCGCCAGCGATCACTACCACCACGACCGCCAGCCCTTTACGCCAGTTGCGTCGAATCATCAGCGTTTCACCAATCCTGTCAGGCCGCCCGCGATAAGGGCGGCGGTATCGGCCAGTGCCACCAGCGGATCGAGTCCTGCGGGCACGGCCATGTAACGGGGTTCCCAGTCGGGCTGGAATTTATCCTTGAAGCGCCGCAGGCCCTGGAAGTTGTAGAGCTGCTCGCCACGGCGGAACACCATCGAACCCAGGCGCTGGGTCAGCGGTGCGCCGCGACGTGGTTGCAGGCCCGACAACGGCACCATGCCCAGGCTGAAGCGCGCGTAACCATGACTCTTATAATGTTGAATCAGGCCGACCATCATGAACTCCATGGTCAGCTTTGGTGCCTCGGGGTGTGCGCGCATCAGGTCGAGACTGGCCAGCTCATGGCTGTGGGTCTCGAGCAGGTTGGCGAACGCCACGGGGCGTCCCTCGAAATGAATGATTGCAATACGAAAATGCTGCAGGTACTCCGGGCTGAAACGACCCAGGGAGAAGCCTTTTTCCCGCACGTTCTTGCCGGTCAGCCAGGCATCGGAAATCACCTTCAGCTCGTCCAGTGGCGCCTGGCCCGGTTCGTGGATCTCCAGCGACAGGCCGTCGCGGGTACCGCGGTTCCAGGTGTAGCGCAGGTCCTTCATCTCCTTGCCCTTGGCTTCCAGGTCGAAGCGTTCCAGGTCCACCCGGGCTTCCTCGCCCAGCTTGATCGCAGTCAGGCCGATGTCCATGTAGAACGGCAGGTTCTCGGCACGCACCTGGTAAAACACCGGGCGGGCATGATGGAAATCGCACAGGTCACGGAACTGCCAGATCATTTCCGCCCGTTGCTGGGTCGAGCCAATGGGGTCGTACAGCGCCACCAGGCTCCGCCCGCGGCGGGCGTACATCATGAAGGCGTTATCGTTGGGGTGGAAGAGCAGGGCCTTGTCACCCGTCAGCGCCAGGCCACCGTCCGGCTGATCGGAGGTCATCAGGATCTTCGCCGCCTTGTGCAGTTCCTCACTGTCGGGCAGGTGGATCACCGGCCGCGCAGTGCGCAGCAGCCAGGTCAGGGCGACGATCACCAGCAGCACGGCGCTGCCCAGGGCCGAACGCAGGCCACGGGGTGCGTCAGCGTCGAGGGTGAACTGCCACCACAGTTGATGTTTGTACGGAATGTCCTGGTAGGCGAACAGCAGCAGCCAGATCGAGGCACCCACGACGCAGGCGCTGGCCATCAGGTAGAACGGCGAGAACGGCAGCTCCAGCAGGCGGCTGGGGCGGTAGAACGAGCGGCGGAAGATCGCCAGCAGGCCCGCCGTGAAGATCAGCAGGCTGGCTTCCTCCCAGTCAAAGCCCTTGAGCAGCGACAGCAGCGCGCCCACCAGCAGCAGGGTGGTGGTCAGCATCCACGCGGCGGACAGGCGCCGGCGCAGGCCCTGGGCCAGCAGCAGGCACAGCACGCCGATCAGGCTGGCGCCGAAGTGCGAGGCGTCGATCAGGCGGTGGGGGATCAGGAAGCCCAGGTGCTCCAGGCGCGTATCGATTTCCGGGGTGGCGCCCGAGAACAGCAGCACCACGCCGGACAGGAACACCAGCAGCGCCAGGATCGGCGCCGCCATGCCCGAGGCCACGCGAATGGCCTGCTGGGCGAAGAAGAAGCGCTTGGCTTCGGTGGCCAGCAGCACGATACAGGCCAGCAGCAGCGGCAGCATCACGTAGATGAGGCGGTACAGCAGCAGGGCGGCGGCCAGGGGCGCGGCGCCCAGTTCGTTGGTGAACGCGGCCAGCAGGATGGCCTCGAACACGCCGACCCCGCCCGGCACGTGGCTGAGCACGCCAGCCGCCAGGGCCAGCAGGTACACCAGCACGAAGGCGCCGAACGGCGGCGCTTCGGGCAACAGCAGGTACAGCACGGTAGCGGCCAGCAACACGTCGAGGGCGGTGATCACCAGTTGCAGCAGGGTCAGGCGCACGCCCGGCAGGCGCAGGGTGCGACGGCCGACCTTGACCAGCAGGTTGTCCGCAATCGGTTGCTCGCCCAGGCGGCGGCGATAGATGCCGGCGGCCAGCAGCAGGGTCAGGGCAATCACGGCACCCGCGATGGCGCCCAGCACGCCGGGGGCGATGTGCAAGGCGGCGGATGCGGCCGGCAGATTGCTGAGGGTGGCCAGGGCAGCCAGGGGCGGCAGGGCGCAGCCCAGCGACAGGCTGGCGAACAGGGTCATGCGCGCCACTTCGGCGGCGCCGATGCCGTGGCGGGCGTACAGGCGGTAACGCACCGAGCCACCGGACAGCAGCGACAGGCCGATGGCATTGCCAATGGCGAACGCGGTGAAGCCGCCCAGCACCAGGGTACGGCGTGGCAGGGTCACGGCAGCGTAGCGGCTGGCCGACCATTCATAGCCCAGCAGCACGACGAAACCGGCGGCGGCGGCAGCCAATGCACCGAACAGGGAAGCCTTGGGCGTGCTCAGTACCGAATCATGCAGGGCATAGATGTCGAGTTCCGCCAGCAGGTGGCGGCAGGCGATCAGGGCGATACCGAACAGCAACAGGGTCACGACCAGGCCGATGGGTTGGCGGTACTTGCTCAGCAGTTCCAGCCAGCGCATTTTGCTTGGGTTCAACGGATGTGGGGCAGTCACGGTTTCAGGCAGTTCTGGCGAGTCGGGGCGCATCAATCACCTCGTGGATTGTGCGCAACAGGATGAAGGTATCCAGTCAAGTTACCAATCCCTATACAAAAATAATTCGGAATATATTAACCCGTTTGACCTTTTATCGGGCTCGGACGCTTTATCTATAGGGGAAGTTTCATGTTTCTTCCACCTGCAGGTCCCGCAAGGGTGGACAACAATACGGCAGGTTTGTGCCGATTTTATTTCTGCGCGCAAACGAAAAAGGCCACTCTTGCGAGTGGCCTTCTACGATATTTGGTTGCGGGAGCCGGATTTGAACCGACGACCTTCGGGTTATGAGCCCGACGAGCTACCAGACTGCTCCATCCCGCGTCTGTGGGGGCGGATTCTACAGCACGGCGGCCGGGTGTCAACCGTTAATCCAGTGCTGCGACAAACTGGCGCGCTTTAGGCAAGTCTTTGAAGTGCTTAGGAATTCATCAATCTCCGTAGCAGCTGCCGAAGGCTGCGTCCAGGAGCGACGCAGCCTTCGGCAGCTGCTACGGGATGCAAAATACACGCGCACAAAAAAGGCCACTTTTTCAAGTGGCCTTCTTTGATGTTTGGTTGCGGGAGCCGGATTTGAACCGACGACCTTCGGGTTATGAGCCCGACGAGCTACCAGACTGCTCCATCCCGCGTCTGTGGGGCGGATTCTACAGCACAGCGGCAGTGTGTCAACCGTTAACTCCTTGAACTACCAAATAATTCCCGTAGCAGCTGCCGAAGGCTGCGTCCAGGAGCAACGCAGCCTTCGGCAGCTGCTACGGGGGAGCGTATTATTTGAAACAAACGGAAACAAAAAAGGCCACTTTTTCAAGTGGCCTTCTTCGATGTTTGGTTGCGGGAGCCGGATTTGAACCGACGACCTTCGGGTTATGAGCCCGACGAGCTACCAGACTGCTCCATCCCGCGTCTGTGGGATTGATTCTACAGACTTCCCCAGGCGTGTCAAACGCCCGCTGCAGGAAAAGTCTTTTCGTTCAAGCGCTTAGCACTCCGAAAAAAGGCTGCGAGGCAGGCGGGGCGGGGGTTTCAGCCCTATCGTAAGGCGCTGTTCAATTAAAAAAATAAATATCGGATCCGCCTTGGGTTCGCCATGGCGGCAGGCTGGGTGAGATACTGGTCAGCGTTTCGTACGAAAACGCCTCCTTTATACACAGACACATTTGGGCCATGACGCAGCGCAAAATCATCCACGTCGACTGTGACTGCTTCTACGCCGCCATCGAAATGCGCGACGACCCCAGCCTGGCCGGCAAGCCGTTGGCCGTGGGTGGTTCGGCGGACCGGCGCGGCGTGATTGCGACCTGCAACTACGAGGCCCGCGCCTATGGCGTGCGTTCGGCCATGTCGTCGCGCCACGCGCTCAAGTTGTGCCCCGACCTGACCATCGTCAAGCCGCGCATGGAGGCCTATAAGGAAGCGTCGCGGGAAATTCATGGCATTTTCCGCGAGTACACCGACCTGATCGAGCCGCTGTCGCTGGATGAGGCCTACCTGGACGTGTCGGAGTGCGCGCACTTTGCCGGCAGCGCCACCCGCATTGCCGAGGATATTCGCCGCAAGGTGTCGCGGCGGTTGCACATCACCGTCTCGGCCGGGGTTGCACCCAACAAGTTTCTCGCCAAGATCGCCAGCGACTGGCGCAAGCCCAACGGCCTGTTTGTGGTGACGCCGCGGGAGGTGGAGGACTTTGTCGCCGCCTTGCCGGTCAGCAAGCTGCATGGCGTGGGCAAGGTCACCGCCGACAAGCTGGCACGCCTGGGCATCAGCAGCTGCCTGGAGCTGCGGGACTGGAGCAAGCTGGCCCTGGTGCGCGAGTTCGGCAGCTTTGGCGAGCGGTTGTGGGGGCTGGCCCGTGGCATCGATGAGCGCCCGGTGCACAACGACAGCCGCCGGCAGTCGATCAGCGTGGAAAACACCTACGACACTGACCTGCCGGACGTGGAGGCCTGCCTGGCGAAATTGCCGGAGCTGATGGAAACCCTGGCCACGCGCATGGCGCGCATCGACAGCAGCTACAAGCCGGGCAAGCCGTTCGTGAAGGTCAAGTTTCATGATTTCAGCCAGACCACCCTGGAGCAGGCAGGGGCGGGCAGGGACCTGGACAGCTACCGACAGCTGTTGAGCCAGGCGGTGGCGCGCGGCGGCAAGCCAGTGCGCCTGCTGGGAATTGGCGTGCGCCTGCAGGACCTGCGTGGCGCGTTGGAGCAGTTGGAGTTGTTTGGTGAGAATGGGTAACGGCTGGACGCCGCCTGGCGGCAGCTGCTACACGTGATCCCGTAGCAGCGGCCGCAGGCCGCGTCCATCTGCGTCCCGGCTACAAGCCGGGATCAGCCACCAGGCGCCCCGCGTCGCGGGTCAGCGAGCGCAGGAATTGCTGTTGCAGTTCCGGATCGTTGCGGGTCAGCTCGATCAGGCTCTGCTCCAGTTCGCTGGCTTCCTCTTCCATGCCCAGGTCGGACAGGCGCTTGACCCGGTGCACCCACTGGCGCACGTCCTCGCCTTCGAGGTCGTCGTAGATCAGGCCATGGGCCTCCACCAGCTTGCCGCGCAGGTCACTGCCCAGCCCCAGCGTCGCATCGGCGCGCACGTTGTCGTCGGCGTCCTCGACGCTGATCTTCAGCTGGTTGACGTTCTTCAGGTCCTGGTCAGCGAAGGGGCTGTCCAGCAGGTTGATCTTGAGCACGCCGTTGCGGTCGGTGGTCAGCTCATAGGTCTGCTTGCCCGACTGCACGTCCACCGGGCGCTCGCTCCAGGGCAGGCTGGTGGTTTCCAGGCGCTTGTCTTTCTGCACCTGGTCGACACCCGCGAGATTCTGTTGCGCGCGGCCGTTGGACTGCACGTTCATGAACGGGTTGAGGCCGGCGAAACCGTAGTTGATCCAGTCCTTGGTGACGCTGTCAGGCAGTTGCCCGAACATCAGCACGTTCACCACGTTGGCGCCGACGCCGGCGACCACCGCCACCGCGCCCAACGGCACTTCGTACAACTCGCGCCAGGGCTGGTAGGGCGTGTAGCGATCGTAACGGCGGGTTACCTCGAATTCGGTGACTTCGAAGGTCTTCTGTTCGTGGATGCGCACCCGCCGTTGCGGCAGCTCCAGGGCCGCCGGGCTGCCGGCGTCGATCTGCAGGCTGTGGTCGATCAGCTTGCGCTCCACGCGCTCGTCATGTTCGCTGCGCTGGGACATGTGGTTGGCACAGCCGCCCAGCAGCAGAGCACCGCACAAGGCGGTGCTCCCCAGTTTTAAGCCACTTCGCTTGTACATGGTTTCCCTGAGTCTGGATCAGCGACGCACGCGGGCCTGGATGAACGACAGCACGTCGGCGACCGGAATGGCCTGGGCCTCGCCTTCGGTGCGGCTCTTGTATTCCAGGTTGCCTTCGGCCAGGCCGCGGTCGCTGACGACGATGCGATGCGGAATGCCGATCAGCTCCATGTCGGCAAACTTGATGCCGGGGCTGGTCTTCTTGTCGCGGTCGTCCAGCAGCACTTCGAAGCCTGCGGCGGTCAGGTCGGCGTACAGCTTGTCAGTCGCCTCGCGAACCTGCTCGGTTTCGTAGCGCAGCGGCACCAGGGCGATCTGGAACGGCGCCAGGGTGTCGTTCCAGATGATGCCGCCGGCGTCGTTGTTCTGCTCGATGGCCGCAGCCACCACGCGCGACACGCCAATGCCGTAGCAACCCATGGTCAGGGTGACCGGCTTGCCGTTCTCGCCCAGCACCTGGCACTTCATCGCTTCGCTGTACTTGGTGCCCAGCTGGAAGATGTGGCCCACTTCGATGCCGCGCTTGATTACCAGGGTGCCCTGGCCGTCCGGGCTTGGGTCGCCCTCGACGACGTTGCGCAGGTCGGCGACTTCCGGCAGCGGCAGGTCGCGCTCCCAGTTCACGCCGAAGTAGTGCTTGTCGTCGATGTTGGCGCCCACGCCGAAGTCACTCATCAGTGCTACGGAGCGGTCGATGATGCACGGCAGCGGCAGGTTCAGCGGGCCCAGGGAGCCAGCGCCGGCGCCGATGGCGTCACGCAGTTCGGCGTCGCTGGCCATGACCAGCGGGCTGGCAACCAGTGGGTGGTTGCCGGCCTTGATTTCGTTCAGCTCGTGGTCGCCACGGACCACCAGGGCGATCAGCTTGCCTTCTTCGGCGGCGTGCACGATCAAGGTCTTGACGGTCTTCTCGATGGCCAGGCCGAAGTTTTCCACCAGCTCGGCGATGGTCTTGGCGTTCGGCGTGTCGACCAGGCGCAGTTCCTCGGTGGCGGCGCCACGTACGGTTTCGCGCGGGATGGCCTCGGCCTTCTCGATGTTGGCGGCGTAGTCGGACGTGTCGCTGAAGACGATATCGTCTTCACCGGACTCGGCCAGCACGTGGAACTCGTGGGAGCCGGCGCCGCCGATCGAGCCGTTGTCGGCTTCCACCGGGCGGAACTTCAGGCCCAGGCGGGTGAACACGTTGCAGTAGGCCTGGTGCATGCGGTCATAGGTCTGCTGCAGCGAGGCCTGGTCGGCGTGGAAGGAGTAGGCGTCCTTCATGATGAATTCGCGGCCGCGCATCAAGCCGAAGCGTGGACGGATCTCGTCACGGAATTTGGTCTGGATCTGGTACAGGTTGATCGGCAGCTGCTTGTAGCTGTTGAGCTCGTTGCGCGCCAGGTCAGTGATGACTTCTTCGTGGGTTGGGCCGGCGCAGAAATCACGACCGTGGCGGTCGTTCAGGCGCAGCAGCTCAGGGCCATACTGTTCCCAGCGGCCCGATTCCTGCCACAGCTCGGCAGGCTGGATGCCGGGCATCAGCACTTCCAGGGCGCCGGCGGCGTCCATTTCCTCGCGCACGATGTTTTCCACCTTGCGCATCACGCGCAGGCCCATCGGCAGCCAGGTGTACAGGCCCGAGGCAAGCTTGCGGATCATGCCGGCGCGCAGCATCAGCTGGTGGCTGATGACGACCGCGTCGTTGGGGATTTCTTTCTGGGTGGCGAGCAAATATTGACTGGTGCGCATGATAGGCCGTGTCTGTTGCTGAATTTTATCGAAGCTGGGCATTGTACGGTGCACGCCCGGCGACGTACAGGGTAGCGGTCATGAGGTGTCGCGAGCAAAAGAAAGCCCGGCGTGCGCCGGGCTTCTTTATATAGCTGTCGTTACCGCTGGCGAGTGCCCTGTGGTTACAGGATCGACAGTGGGTAGTCGACGATCAGGCGGAACTCGTCGACGTTGCCTTCGGCCTGGTCGGCGTTGCCGCGGTGCCAGGCTTGGCGGATACGGAAGGACAGGTCTTTGGCTGGGCCTTCCTGTACTACGTATTTGGCCTCGACGTTGGTCTCGTGGTGCTTGCCGTCTTCACCGTAGCCGTAGGCGCGGTAAGGGCTGTCAGCAGCCATCTTGGTGCCGTCGATGTCATCACCGTGGGCGTAACGAGCCATGAAGCTCAGGCCAGGCACGCCGAAGGTAGCCATGTTCAGGTCATAACGAGCCTGGAACGATTTCTCGCCTGGGCCGTTGAAGTCGGAGTATTGGATGGAGTTGGCGAGGAAGATCGAGTCGCCACCGCGGTTGTTGTCACCCACACCGATGTAGTCGAACGGGGTGTCGCCGTTGACCTTCTGGAAGCCCAGGGTAATGGTGTGTGCCGACAGGAACGAGTAGGCAGCCGACAGCGAGAACGTGTTGTTGTCGATGGTGCCTGCTTTCGCGCTACCGGTGTCGGTGGTGCGGTAGTAGTTGAAGTCGAAGGTCAGCGACTGGGTATCAGCCAGTGGCAGCACGTAGTTCAGGTTGGTGTAGTACTGGTTCCAGATGTCTTCCAGCTTGGCGCCATACAGCGAAGCGGTGAAGTTGTCGTTGAACGCATACTTGCCGCCAGCGTAGTCGATCGAGTCGGCTGGCACGTTGGCGTAGGTGGCCCAGAGGGAGCCATCACGGTTGGTGCTGCTTTCGCTCGAAGCCGAGTAGAAGTGACCGCCTTCCAGGTCCAGGCCCTTGATCTCGCTGCTCATCAGGGAGATACCCGACGCGGTCTGCGGGGTCAGGCGCGAGCCGCCCACGGCGAATACCGGCGCGGTGCTTGGCTGCTGGTCACCGATTTTCAACATGGTCTTGGAGACGCGGAACTTGATCGCGGCGCCGGCCTTGCCGTAGCTGTCGTTCGGGCCGTCTTCGCCCACGGTCAGGTTGTTGGTGCCGGTGGTGCCTTTGGAGCCGTCCAGTTTCAGGCCCAGGTAGCCGAACGCATCGATACCGACGCCGATGGTGCCTTGGGTGAAGCCGGAGGTGAATACGCCCTGGATGCCCTGGGTCCAGTCAGCCGACTTGTGGTCGGAACCGAACGAGTAGCGGTTGAAGTAGTAGTTGCGCAGCAGCATGTTCAGGGTGGCGTCTTCGACGAAGCCCTTCGAGTCTGCTTGATCGCTAACGAATGCTGCGGCGCTGGCCAGCTGCGTGCTAGCTGCGGTAACTGCCAGTGCGATTGCGCTCCACTTAATCACTTTCATCGTGATTTGCTCCTTTGGTTTTTAGGAAGAGTACTGCCGTCCCACCTGGTTTATTATCTGGGCGGCTCTTTCTTTTTGTGTCGGCGTGAACTTATATCACGCTGACGCTTTATGGCGATACTTCTAAGCTCAATCGTCCGGCTTCTTCTCGAGCCTGTCGCAAAAACTTCCGTCCGTGTCGCAAACCACAGCTTCGGGTAACACAAGCTGCACAACTACAGCGCTGTTTTCAAGGGGGCGAGCATAGGAAAAATGGTTCTAAGCTCCTGCCTGAAAACTCCTTGGTCTTCCGTGCAGCTGTTGTTATTTGTCGCAAGTCATCCCGTCCCGGGCTGCCTGCCGACTTGGGTGGGTAGGAATGCAACAAGCGCGCCCAAACGTGCCAGAGCATGACATTTCTTTCACTTTTTTTGCGGTAGGGCCCTGCCGCCTCATGAAATCGGGGGTGCGCCGGGGAACTTGACGCGGTGGTGAAGATCGGGTGCGCTTCCAGGGCGTGACGGAAACGTTACCGTTGTCGTGCGCAAGTGGGAACTTGGCGGATGACTGGCGCACTGGCATTACTCACTCCGGTCTATTTTGGTGCGAAAAGTAGCGGTTGCCCCAGGCAGCCTAGCCCACAGTTGCACTTTGGCAAACCGCCCCGCCGGACGGGAGTGTTTCCGAATTAAACGATTGCGCGGCGGGCTCTGGCGGGAGGTGAGGGGCCGGCCAAAAAAGCTTGAAGGGAAGGTGGTTTTTTGGTGCGTCACGCACTGTAGTGGTGCGATTTTCAAAGGTCCTGGCGACCCTTCTCCGGAGGCGCCAGCACGTTCTCCGTGAACGCAGGAGTGATCGCGGGTATCCTGTCGGTGCATGGTCCCTCCTGGTTCATGGGGCTAAAAAAATTTTCACCTTGCCGGAGATCTCGCGGTGTTTTCTTTAGATTCGCGCCTGCAGCACGACACCCACGTCATCGGGGATTTTCCCCTGAGCCGGCTGCTGCTGAGCAACGACGCCAACTATCCATGGTTTATCCTGGTGCCACGCCGCGACGGTATCAGCGAGCTGTTTCAGCTCAATGACACCGAGCAACTGCAACTGTGGGAAGAAACCAACTCTCTGGCGAAACTTCTTCACCAACATTTCTCAGCCGACAAGATGAATGTCGCCACCCTGGGTAACGTTGTCAGTCAGTTACATATGCACGTCATAGTTCGTTACAAGGAAGATGCCGCATGGCCGGCGCCGATCTGGGGCAAAGTTGTTGGCCAGCCTTACAGCGCAGAACAAGTAGTGGCTATTCGCGAGCGGCTGAAAGGGCTGTTGCCGGCGGACTTCGTGTTCCTGGAGGCTCATGATGACGCTTGAGGCGCGGGTAATGGAGCTGGAGAGTCGCCTGGCGTTCCAGGATGACACCATCCAGGCGCTCAACGACGAGCTGGTGCAGCAGCAGCGGCAAGTGGAGCGCCTGCAGTTGCAGATGGCCGCCTTGCTCAAGCGCCAGGAGGAGATGGTGGGGCAGTTCGGTGTCAGTGAGCATGAGGCGCCGCCGCCGCACTATTGAGCGCCGCCCCGTCGCGGTGTCCGGGACGCTGCCTGGCGGCAGCTGCTACGGGGGGGATTTGCAGGCATAAAAAAACCGCGCCAGGCGCGGTTTTTTTGTGGCTGGCGATCAGCGCCGCGGCGAGGCGGCGATCACGTCTTCGGCCTGCAGGCCCTTGTCGCGGTTCATGACCGAGAACTCGACGCGCTGGCCTTCGACCAATACACGGTGGCCCTCGCCACGAATGGCGCGAAAGTGCACGAAGATGTCATCGCCCGAATCGCGGGAGATAAAGCCGAACCCCTTGGAAGTATTGAACCACTTCACGGTGCCGGTATCGCGGTTGCTCATGTCGTAGGACGGCGCGGCAGCGGCAGGCGACGACTTGTAGAAGCTGACCGCCAGGTGTACCAGCACCGCCAGCACCGCGCAGGCCAGGCCTGGCAGTTGCGCCGGGAAGCCGGCGATGGTCGGCCATTCGGCCAGCAGGGCCACGGTCTGCGTCACTACGGCCAGGATCAGCAGCACGCTGACCAGGTTTTGCGCCTGATGGCGAGGGCCTTTGTTCCAGTAGGGAATCACTGGGGCCAGGGTCAGGTTGAGCAGGCCGAACAGTGCCAGGTAGATAGCTTCGGGTTGTTGCAGGTAAGGCACGGCTTCGGCCCGCAGGCTGGGTATGAACGACAGCAGCAAGGCTGCAGCGCCCGTTAGGAGGTGAACAATTTTCAACATTTTATTTAACTCACGTTCAGACGGATCACGAGGAAGAGCTGGCACGACACGGTGCGCATCGGAACAAAATGAGACGCAGTTCACGGGGCGGGCTCAGCCTGTGCGCACGCACGCAATGAAGGTGTACGTGGCACAGGTGTTCTATTTAACAGCAAAGCCGGTAGGTACTCAAATCAGCGCATCGGACGGTCATTTCGACGACGAGTCACCAAACGTTTGCGGTCTGCCTGCAGGGTGGTGTGGCGCTGCAATAAGAACAGGCTGCTGATGTTGTAGGGGGCGCGCCATTTACCAGTAGGGCTACTTGTTGGTCGGCGATTAAAACATTCGGTTGGCGCGCGCGTGGTGAGCCGCTCGCCGCGAAGCCGGGCGTCGGCCTGCAGGCACCAGCCAGCTTGGCTTTAAGCTGCATGGGCAGGGTTTTGAAGTGGTGTTGAGGTAAATAATTTACTTGTGTTTGGCGGCGTGTTCCTACGGTTTGAAGTGGCGCTTCCGCTGGTTGTAGATATTTAGTTAGGGCTTCATGGGGAGAGGGAATTGCTAAAACTGTAACTGTTTTTTCTCAGTGTTGTTTTACACAAGGATGTGGTGATGAATATGCCCAGCGAAATACTTCCAATTAGTCGAACAGTGGCCAGAACGGGAAAGATACCCCATGATCCTTTTCTTGCGGATTTCAATATGCAATTGGCGCAGCCTTTGTCGCGGTCGGTGCGGCTGAACGGCTTTGCCACCTGCCTGCGCCTGGAGTCGGTGTACTGGAAGGTGCTGGAGCGCATCGCCAGGGCCAATGGCTGTTCGGTCAATGCCATCCTGTCCCACGTCGATCGCGAGGTGCACCTGCGTCACGGTGGGGTAAAGAACTTCAGCGGGCTGGTGCGCGTGGTCTGCGTGGTGCACCTGCTCGAACGGTGTGCCAGGGCCCAGTGAGCGGGCTTGTAGGGGGAGGGCGACATTCGGGGTGTCGTCACGGCTGCACAGGCGCGCGGTATAAGGATATAATCCCGCTCTTTGCCGCAAAGTGCGGCCTGTGCCGTGTACCTGCTTGCCGAGACGTTCCCATGCCCATGTATGACTATCAATGCGCTTCCTGTGGTCACCAGATGGAAGTCATCCAGAAGATCAGTGCGTCGCCGTTGACGGACTGCCCGGCCTGCCAGGCCCCGGAGCTGAAGAAGATGCTCTCCATGCCAGGCTTTCGCCTGAGTGGCACGGGCTGGTACGAAACCGACTTCAAGACCGGCAGCAAAAAGAATCTGGCGGGTGGCGACAAAGCCGATTGAGTTGAACTGCACCCGCAGGGTCTTGCACTATTAGGCCAGCCAAGGCTTGCAAGGCCTTCCCCGAATACCGAATACGAGAAGCGAAACCACCATCATGATGCGCAGCCATTATTGCGGCCAACTGAACGAGACCCTGGACGGTCAGGAAATCACCCTTTGCGGCTGGGTCCACCGCCGTCGTGACCATGGCGGGGTTATCTTCCTCGATATCCGTGATCGTGAGGGCCTGGCCCAGGTGGTCTTCGACCCGGATCGCGCCGAGACCTTCGCCGCCGCCGACCGCGTGCGCAGCGAATACGTGGTCAAGGTCACCGGCAAGGTGCGCCTGCGCCCGGCCGGTGCCGGCAACGCCAACATGGCTTCGGGCATGATCGAAGTGCTGGGCTACGAGCTGGAAGTGCTGAACGAAGCGGAAACCCCGCCGTTCCCGCTCAACGAATACTCCGACGTCGGTGAGGAAACCCGCCTGCGCTACCGCTTCATCGACCTGCGTCGTCCGGAAATGGCCGAGAAGCTGCGCCTGCGTTCGCGCATGACCACCAGCATCCGTCGCTTCCTGGACGAGAACGGCTTCCTCGACGTCGAGACGCCGATCCTGACCCGCGCCACCCCTGAAGGTGCCCGCGACTACCTGGTGCCTAGCCGTACTCACGCCGGCAGCTTCTTCGCCCTGCCGCAATCGCCCCAGCTGTTCAAGCAGCTGCTGATGGTGGCCGGCTTCGACCGCTACTACCAGATCGCCAAGTGCTTCCGCGACGAAGACCTGCGTGCCGACCGTCAGCCTGAGTTCACTCAGATCGACATCGAGACCAGCTTCCTCAACGAGGAAGACATCATGGGCCTGACCGAAGGCATGATCCGCAACCTGTTCAAGGAAGTGCTGGACCTGGAATTCGGCGAATTCCCGCACATGACCTTCGAAGAGGCCATGCGCCGCTACGGTTCCGACAAGCCGGACCTGCGCAACCCGCTGGAGCTGGTTGACGTTGCCGACCAGCTGAAGGACGTTGAATTCAAGGTGTTCAGCGGCCCGGCCAACGACCCTAAATGCCGCGTTGCTGCCCTGCGCGTGCCTGGCGGCGCGAGCATGCCGCGCAGCAAGATCGACGACTACACCAAGTTCGTTGGCATCTACGGTGCCAAGGGCCTGGCGTACATCAAGGTCAACGAGCGCGCCAAAGGCGTCGAAGGCCTGCAGTCGCCAATCGTCAAGAACATCCCTGAAGCTGCGCTGAACACCATCCTGGACCGCGTTGGCGCGGTCGATGGCGACATCGTCTTCTTCGGCGCCGACAAGGCCAAGATCGTCAGCGAGGCCCTGGGCGCGCTGCGTATCAAGGTTGGCAACGACTTCAACCTGCACACCTGCGAATGGGCACCGATGTGGGTCGTTGACTTCCCGATGTTCGAAGAGAACGAAGACGGCAGCTTCACCGCGCTGCACCACCCGTTCACCGCGCCGAAGTGCTCGCCTGAAGAGCTGGAGGCCAACCCGGCCACCGCCCTGTCGCGCGCCTACGACATGGTGCTGAACGGCACCGAGCTGGGTGGCGGTTCGATCCGTATCCACCGCAAGGAAATGCAACAGGCCGTGTTCCGCCTGCTGGGCATCAACGAAGCCGAACAGGAAGAGAAATTTGGCTTCCTGCTGGACGCCCTGAAGTACGGCGCACCGCCGCACGGTGGCCTGGCCTTCGGCCTGGACCGCCTGGTGATGCTGATGACCGGCGCCCAGTCGATCCGCGAAGTGATCGCCTTCCCGAAAACCCAGAGCGCCGCGTGCGTGATGACCCAGGCCCCTGGCCTGGTCGACGCCAAGGCCCTGCGCGAGCTGCACATCCGCCTGCGCGAACAGCCCAAGGCTGAGTAAGAGCTGCACCAGAGCGCATCTTCGGATGCGCTTTTTACATGGCAGAGGGTTCTGCCTCCCCATCCAAAGTGGGGCACTGTTCCTGTGGGAGCTGGCTTGCCAGCGAGTTTTCAGGGCTTTCCAAAAAGCTCGCTGGCAAGCCAGCTCCCACAAAAAACACCTCCAGGTGTTTTGAAAAAAGAATTTCGGAGTTGTTATGGCTGGCCATTCCAAGTGGGCGAACATCAAGCACCGCAAAGAGCGTCAGGATGCCAAGAGAGGCAAGATCTTCACCAAGTGGATTCGTGAGCTGACCGTCGCTGCCCGTCAGGGTGGCGGCGATCCGGGCTCCAACCCGCGCCTGCGCCTGGCCCTGGACAAGGCCCTGGGCGCCAACATGAGCCGCGACATCATTGACCGCGCGGTAGCGCGCGGCACGGGCGCCGCGGCCAGCGACGACGTGGTCGAGCTGACCTACGAAGGCTACGGCCCGGGCGGCGTGGCGGTGATGGTCGAGTGCATGACTGACAACCGCAACCGCACCGCGGCAGCCGTGCGCCATGCGTTCAGCAAGTCGGGCGGCAACCTGGGTACCGACGGTTCGGTGGCCTACCTGTTCGAGCGCAAGGGCCAGATCAGCTTTGCCACCGGCACCGACGAAGACGCGCTCATGGAAGCGGCGATGGAAGCCGACGCCGACGACGTGACCACCCACGAAGACGGCTCCATGGACGTGTTCACCTCGTTCGCCAGCTTCTACGCAGTGCGCAACGCCCTCGAAGCGGCGGGCTTCAAGTCCACCGACGCCGAGATCGTCATGGTGCCGAGCACCAGCGCCGAGCTGGACCTGGATGGCGCGGAAAAGGTCATCAAGCTGATCGACATGCTCGAAGACCTGGATGACGTACAGAACGTCTATTCCAACGCGCAGATCCCGGACGAGGTAATGGAAAAGCTCGGCTGATCCCGCGCCACGTTCTACTCTTGAGGCCGGAGCAGCAGAATCGCGTTGAACAACGCGACTTTGCCGCTCCGGTTTCTGCTTTTTCGGCACCCTTCGAGCTGCAGGCTTTATGACGTTAATTCTTGGTATCGACCCCGGTTCGCGCATTACCGGCTACGGCGTGGTGCGCGACACCGGGCGCGGGTGCGAGTACGTGGCTTCGGGCTGCATCCGCACCGGCAGCGGCGAACTGCAGGAGCGCCTGCAGATCGTCTTCCGTGGCGTGCGCGAGGTTATCCAGACCTACGGGCCGGTGACCATGGGCATCGAGAAGGTGTTCATGGCGCGCAACGCCGACTCCGCCCTCAAGTTGGGCCAGGCCCGTGGCGCCGCCATCGTCGCGGCCATGGAGGAGGGCCTGGAAGTGGCCGAGTACACCGCCACCCAGGTCAAGCAAGCCGTGGCCGGCACTGGCGGCGCCAACAAGGAACAGGTGCAGATGATGGTCATGCACCTGCTGAAACTGGTGGCCAAGCCGCAGATCGACGCCTCCGACGCCCTGGCCATTGCCCTGACCCACGCGCACACCCGTTCCAGCCTGATTCCCCACGGCCTGGGCACCGCCCGCAGCCGCGGTGGGCGCCTGCGGCTCTGATAGCATTATCTGCTGAAGATTTTTGACTTGCATGGCCCGCCGGGCCTGCAATGATGGCGAGCATTGCTTGCCTGGTATCGAACATAGGATTGAAACGTGATTGGACGCTTGCGCGGCACCCTGGCGGAAAAGCAGCCGCCGCACCTGATTCTCGACGTCAACGGCCTGGGCTACGAGCTGGAAGTGCCGATGACCACGCTGTATCGCCTGCCGCCGGTCGGGCAAGCGGTGACTTTGCATACCCATCTGGTGGTGCGCGAGGATGCTCAGTTACTCTACGGCTTCTTCGAGAAGCGCGAGCGCGAGCTGTTTCGCGAGCTGATCCGCCTCAACGGCGTGGGCCCCAAGCTGGCCCTGGCGCTGATGTCGAGCCTGGACGTGGATGAGCTGGTGCGTTGCGTGCAGGCCCAGGATGCGTCGGCGCTGACCAAGGTGCCGGGCGTGGGCAAGAAAACCGCCGAACGCCTGCTGGTCGAGCTCAAGGACCGCTTCAAGGCCTGGGAAACCGCGCCGGCGATGTTCGAACTGATGCCTACCGGGCCTAATACCGCGGCGCCGGTGCCAAGTGCCGAGAGCGACGCCGTGAGCGCGCTGATCTCCCTGGGCTACAAGCCCCAGGAGGCCAGCAAGGCCGTTGCCGCCATCAAGACCAAAGGCCTGAGCAGCGAAGAGCTGATCCGCCACGCCCTGAAGGGAATGATTTAAGTGATCGAAGCCGACCGCCTGATTGCCGCCACCAGTGGCCGCGACCGGGAAGAACAACAGGACCGGGCCATTCGCCCGCTCAGCCTGGCCGACTACATCGGCCAGCCCACCGTGCGCGAGCAGATGGAACTGTTCATCCAGGCCGCCCGCGGGCGCAACGAGTCCCTGGACCACACCCTGATCTTCGGCCCGCCGGGCCTGGGCAAGACCACCCTGGCGAACATCATTGCCCAGGAAATGGGCGTGTCCATCAAGAGCACCTCGGGCCCGGTGCTCGAGCGCCCCGGTGACCTGGCCGCGCTGCTCACCAACCTCGAACCGCACGACGTGCTGTTCATCGATGAAATCCATCGCCTGTCGCCCATCGTCGAGGAAGTGCTGTACCCGGCCATGGAGGACTTCCAGCTGGACATCATGATCGGCGAAGGGCCGGCGGCGCGCTCCATCAAGCTCGACCTGCCGCCGTTCACCCTGGTGGGTGCAACCACCCGCGCCGGCATGCTCACCAACCCGCTGCGCGACCGCTTCGGCATCGTCCAGCGCCTGGAGTTCTACAGCACCGCGGACCTGGCCACCATCGTCAGCCGCTCGGGCAATATCCTCGGCCTGCCGGTGGAAGACGAGGGCGCCTTCGAAATCGCCCGTCGTGCCCGCGGCACCCCGCGTATCGCCAACCGCCTGCTGCGCCGCGTGCGCGACTTCGCCGAGGTGCGGGGCAAGGGCCATATCACCAAGCCCATCGCCGACCTGGCGCTGAACCTGCTGGACGTCGACGAACGTGGCTTCGACCACCAGGACCGGCGTCTATTGCTGACCATGATCGAGAAGTTCGACGGTGGCCCGGTGGGCGTCGACAGCCTGGCCGCGGCCATCAGCGAGGAGCGCCACACCATCGAGGACGTGCTGGAGCCGTACCTGATCCAGCAGGGCTACATCATGCGCACCCCGCGCGGCCGGGTGGTCACCCGTCATGCGTACCTGCATTTCGGCCTGAACATTCCCAACCGCCTGGGTGAAATGCCGGCCAGCGAGCAGTTCGTCGATCCGGCTGACGAATAACGCCATGGTGGCGATTTAATTGGAGTTTTTGCGGTCCTAGGGTGCGAGCAGTGTTTTGCCCTACCTGAACGGCGCAAAAACGATGAAAAAACAGTTGCCTGGCCGGATTGGCAACCTGAGGAGTAAGCACTAGAGTATGCGCGCGCAAAATGGGGTTGAGTCGTTCGCACATCGCTGTCGCGTCTATTACGAGGACACCGATGCGGGCGGCGTCGTTTATTACGTCAACTATCTCAAGTTCATGGAGCGGGCACGCACCGAAAGGCTGCGTGGGCTGGGGTACGTGCAGTCGGTTCTGGCACGCGAGAACCTGCTGTTCGTGGTGCATTCCAGCGAGGCGCGCTACCTGGTGCCGGCCCGCCTGGACGACGAGTTGCTCGTCACTGCGCAAGTAATTGAATTGAACCGTGCCAGTCTGCGCTTCAAGCAGCAGGTCTGGCGCGCAGCGGATATGACGCTGCTCTGCGAAGGGCAGTTTTTGGTGGCCTGCGTGCGCGCCGATACTTTCAAACCCCGGGCCATTCCCGAAGCTCTGCGCGCGGCCTTCGCCGCGGCAGACGGCCCGGGTACACACTCACAAGCAGGAGATTAAGCGTGGAAGCTAACGTCGTCGACCATACCTCCATGTGGAGCCTGGTCAGCAATGCCAGCGTGGTTGTACAGCTGGTGATGCTGATTCTGGTAGCCGCATCGGTCACTTCATGGGTCATGATTTTCCAGCGCAGCGCACTGATTCGTGCCGGCCGCCGGGCCCTGGACACCTTCGAGGAGCGTTTCTGGTCGGGCATCGACCTGTCCAAGCTGTACCGCCAGGCGGGCAGCAACCCGGACCCGGATTCGGGTGTGGAGCAGGTCTTCCGCGCCGGCTTCAAGGAGTTCTCGCGCCTGCGCCAGCAGCCCGGCGTCGACCCTGACGCCGTGATGGACGGCGTCGGCCGTGCCATGCGCGTGGCCATCTCCCGCGAGGAAGAAAAGCTCGAGCAGACCCTGCCGTTCCTGGCCACCGTGGGTTCGGTCAGCCCCTACATCGGCCTGTTCGGCACCGTGTGGGGCATCATGAACTCCTTCCGCGGCCTGGCTGGCGCCCAGCAGGCCACCCTGGCCACCGTTGCCCCAGGTATTTCCGAAGCCCTGGTGGCCACCGCCATCGGCCTGTTCGCGGCCATTCCGGCGGTTATCGCCTACAACCGCTTCGCCGCCCGCAGCGAAACCTTGATCAGCCGTTACTACACGTTCGCTGACGAGTTCCAGGCCATCCTGCACCGTAAAGTGCACACCAGCGAAGAGTGAGCAGGTAATTACCCATGGCCCGAGTTCGCCAGAAACGCAAGCCGGTCGCCGAGATGAACGTGGTGCCCTACATCGACGTGATGTTGGTACTGCTGGTTATCTTCATGGTCACCGCACCGATGCTCAACCAGGGCGTGAAGGTTGACCTGCCCAAGGTTTCCAGCGAAGCCTTGCCGCAGGACAACAACACCCAGGTCCTGACCATTTCGATCAAGGCCGACAAGACCTACTACTGGAACCTTGGCAGCGAAGTCGACGCCGACAAGGTGCAGGACAAGGCGATGACCCTGCCTGCCATGACCGACGCCGTCACCAAGATCATTCGCGCCGGCAACGAAGGCGGCAAGCGCACCCAGGTGTTCATCCGCGGCGACAAGTCCGTGGACTACGGCGCCGTGATGGGCGCCATGGGTGGGTTGCAGAAGGCGGGTGTCGGTAACGTTGGCCTGATTACCGAGGCGCCCTGATGCGACAACGAGAGCCCTCCGCCTCGGAAAGCTATTTCTGGCCCAGTGTCTGGGCCATTGCCCTGCATATCCTGATTTTTGGCATGCTGTTCGTAAGCTTCGCCATGACCCCGGATCTGCCCCCTGCCAGGCCCATCGTTCAGGCTACGCTGTATCAGCTGAAGTCCAAGAGCCAGGCCACCACCCAGACCAATCAGAAGATTGCCGGGGAGGCCAAGAAGTCGGCTGCCAAGCAGACCGAAGTCGAGCAGATGGAGCAGAAGAAGGTCGAGCAGGAGAAGCAGGAGCAAGCTGAGAAGGCCGCGGAACAAAAGCAGGAAGAAGCCGCTCAAAAGGCCCAGGAAGCCAAGAAGGCCGATGACGCCAAGAAGGCTGCTGCCGACGAGGCCAAGGCGGCCGCGGCGGATGCTGCCAAGAAAGCCGACGACGCCAAGAAAGCTGCCGAAGCCAAGAAAGCCGAGCAGGCCGACATAGCCAAGAAGAAAGCCGAGGAAGCGGCGAAGGAAAAGGCCGAGGAAGACGCGAAGAAGGCTGCCGAGGCTGCGAAGAAAGCCGCCGAGGACGCCAAGAAGAAAGCCGCTGACGACGCCAAGAAAGCCGCCGAAACTGCGCAAGAGGCGAAGAAGAAAGCCGCCGAGGATGCGAAGAAGGCTGCGGCCGACGACGCCAAGAAGAAGGCCCAGGCAGCAGCCCGCAAGGCCGCTGAAGACAAGAAGGCGCAGGCCTTGGCCGACCTGTTGTCCGATACGCCGCAGCGTCAGCAGGCGTTGGCGGACGAGCAGGGCGACCAGACCGCCGGCAACTTCGATGACCTGATCCGTTCCCGTGCCGCCGAAGGCTGGACCCGTCCGCCCTCCGCGCGCAAGAACATGACGGTCGTGCTGCAGATCAACATGTTGCCTGACGGCACCGTGACCAACGTGACCGTGGCCAAGTCCAGCGGTGACGGTCCGTTCGATGCGTCGGCAGTGGCAGCGGTCAAGAACATTGGTCGTTTGACCGAAATGCAGGGCCTGAAACCCAGTGATTTCAACCCTTACCGCAATTTCAAGATGACATTCACCCCTGAGGACCTTGCCTTGTGATTAACCTTCTTCGAGGACTGCTGGTTGCACTGTGCTGCGTCGCAGCCGTTGCCCAGGCAGATGAAAAGAACATTCTGGTCACCAGCGGCAGCGACCGGGCCACCCCGATCGCCGTCGTGCCGTTCGGCTTCCAGGGCGGCTCCGTGCTGCCCGAGGACATGGGCCAGATCATCGCCAACGACCTGCGCAACTCGGGTTACTACTCGCCGATCGACAAGCAGAACATGATCAGCACCCCGTCGCAGCCAAGCGAAGTGGTATGGCGCGACTGGCAGGCCCTGGGCGCCCAGTACGTGATGGTCGGCAGCATCGTGCCCGCCGGCGGCCGCCTGCAGGTGTCGTATGCACTGCTCAACGTCAGCAGCCAGCAGCCCGTGCTGACCGGCAGCGTGTCGGGTAGCGTGGACCAACTGCGCGACATGGCCCACTACATCTCCGACCAGTCGTTCGAGAAGCTGACCGGCGTGAAAGGCGCGTTCTCCACTCGCCTTCTTTATGTAACTGCCGAACGCTTCAGCACCAACAGCACCCGCTACACCCTGCAGCGCTCGGACTACGACGGCGCCCGCGCCGTGACCCTGCTGCAATCGCGCGAGCCGATCCTGTCGCCACGCTACGCCCCGGATGCCAAGCGCATTGCCTACGTGTCGTTCGAACAGAAGCGTCCGCGCATCTTCGTGCAGAACGTCGACACCGGTGCCCGCCAGCAGATCACCAACTTCGAAGGCCTCAACGGTGCCCCGGCGTTCTCGCCTGACGGCAGCAAGCTGGCGTTCGTGCTGTCCAAGGACGGCAACCCGGAGATCTACGTGATGGACCTGGCCTCGCGTAACCTCACCCGCCTGACCAATGATCCGGCCATCGACACCGAACCGTTCTGGGGCAAGGATGGCTCGACCATCTACTTCACCTCCGACCGCGGTGGCAAGCCACAGATCTACAAACAGTCGCTGGGCGGTGGTGGTGCAACTCGCGTGACCTTCATTGGCAACTACAACGCCAACCCGAAACTGTCGGCTGATGAAAAGACCCTGGTGATGATCCACCGTCAGGATGGTTTCACCAACTTCAAGGTGGCCTCGCAGGACCTGGAACGCGGAACTGTAAAGATCCTCACAGATTCAAGTCTTGATGAGTCGCCTACTGTTGCGCCCAACGGCACCATGGTAATCTACGCCACCCGCCAGCAGGGCCGGGGAGTCTTGATGCTCGTGTCGCTAAACGGCCGCGTGAGGCTCCCGCTTCCTACCGCTCAAGGCGAAGTCAGAGAACCGTCCTGGTCCCCTTACCTGAACTGACGCGGCGCTACACGTTTTACTTAACACATTGGGGTTCATTAGGAGTTTCACGATGGAAATGCTGAAGTTTGGTAAGTTTGCTGCGCTGGCTCTGGCCATGGCCGTAGCTGTAGGTTGCTCTTCGAAAGGCGGCGACAACGCTGGTCAAGCAGCTGTTGACCCTAACGCTGGTTACGGCGCAAACACCGGTGCCGTTGATGGCTCCCTGAGCGAAGAAGCTGCTCTGCGCGCAATCACCACCTTCTACTTCGAATACGACAGCTCGGACCTGAAACCAGAAGCCATGCGCGCTCTGGACGTCCACGCTAAAGACCTGAAAGCCAATGGCGCTCACGTCGTACTGGAAGGCAACACCGACGAACGCGGTACCCGCGAGTACAACATGGCTCTGGGCGAGCGTCGTGCGAAAGCCGTTCAACGCTACCTGGTCCTGCAAGGCGTTTCGCCAGCTCAGCTGGAAATCGTTTCGTACGGCGAAGAGCGTCCAGTTGCAACTGGCAACGACGAGCAGTCGTGGGCTCAGAACCGTCGCGTCGAACTGCGTAAGTAATTCGATATGCGAACGTGCCGCCGTGCTGTAACTATTCTGGCTCTTGCCCTGCCACTCGTGGCCTGGGCAGAGGTTCCTGTGGTTGATGGTGATGGTACCAACGGTACCAGCAGTACTCCGCCATCGGGTTATGGCACGAGCGGCGCCTACGCTGATGCCGGGGCGCAAGCCCCGGTTTCCGCGCAGGGCCAGCTGTTCATGCAGCTGCAACAAATGCAGGAAGACATCGCGCGTCTGCGCGGACAGGTCGAAGTCCAGCAAAACGATATCCAGCAGCTGAAACAGCAGAGCCTGGAGCGTTATCAGGATCTCGATCGTCGCATTGGAACCGGCACTGCACCTGCAGCCGCCGCACCTTCCGAGAATTCTCCAGCCGGTGGCGATATCAACGCCGCTGGTTCGCCGGTACCTCCGTCAGCCGCCCAGGCGCCTGCCGCAAGCACCGAGCCGGGTGACCCGGCAAAAGAAAAGTTGTACTACGATGCCGCCTTCGACCTGATCAAGGCCAAGGACTTCGACAAAGCCAGCCTGGCGTTCGCCGCCTTTCTGCGCAAATACCCCAACAGCCAGTACGCAGGCAACGCCCAGTACTGGCTGGGTGAGGTGAACCTGGCCAAGGGTGACCTGCAAGGCGCCGGCCAGGCCTTCGCCAAGGTCAGCCAGCTGTACCCGAAACACGCCAAGGTGCCTGATTCGCTGTACAAACTGGCCGATGTCGAGCGCCGCCTGGGTCATACCGACCGGGTCAAGGGCATCCTTCAGCAGGTTGTCAGCCAGTACCCTGGTACTTCCGCTGCGCAGTTGGCCCAGCGCGACCTGCAGAAAATGTAAGCTGGCACTGCCAACTTGAAGAAACCCGCGCTTGCCGCGGGTTTTTTCGTTAGAATTGTTGCCCTTTTATTCGAACACGCTTCCCTGGACTACGCGTTTGCGGGTTCATCGAAGTGCCCAACGGAGGCGGTCAGCCTGTTTAGCTGTCACGCCCGTGGACCCTATGCAAGACACACTACGCATTACCGAAGTCTTCTACTCGCTGCAGGGGGAGACTCGTACGGCGGGCCTGCCCACGGTTTTCGTGCGCCTGACCGGCTGCCCCCTGCGCTGCCAGTACTGTGACAGCGCCTACGCCTTCACCGGCGGCACCATTCGCACCCTCGATTCGCTGATGGAGCAGGTGGCCGGCTTCAAGCCGCGCTACGTCTGTGTCACCGGCGGCGAACCGCTGGCCCAGCCCAACGCCATTCCCCTGATCGCGCAGCTGTGCGATGCCGGCTATGAAGTGTCGGTGGAAACCAGCGGCGCCCTGGACATCTCCAAGGTCGACACCCGCGCCAGCCGCGTGCTGGACCTCAAGACCCCGGCGTCGGAAGAGTCGCACCGCAACCGCTACGAGAACATCGAACTGCTGACCCCCAATGACCAGGTCAAGTTCGTGATCTGCTCGCGGGACGACTACGATTGGGCGGTCTCCAAGCTGATCCAGTACGGCCTCGACCGTCGCGTCAGCGATGTACTGTTCTCGCCGAGCAAGGGCCAGTTGAACGCCACCGACCTTGCCGACTGGATTGTCGCCGACAACCTGCCGGTACGCTTCCAGGTGCAACTGCATAAACTGCTGTGGAACGACGAACCCGGCCGCTAAGGTCCCGTAGCAGCGGCCGTCAGGCCGCGTCAGGCCGCACCGCGGCGCCTGTGACGCGGCCTGGGGGCCGCTGCTACAGGTCGATTTTCTTCAAGGACACCAGACATGACTGACAAAAAAGCGGTAATCCTGCTCTCCGGCGGCCTGGACTCGGCCACTGTCGTCGCCATGGCGAAGGCCGAGGGCTACAGCGTCTACACCATGAGCTTCGACTACGGTCAGCGCCACCGCGCCGAGCTTGACGCCGCTGCCCGTGTCGCCAAGGACCTGGGTGCAGTGGAGCATAAAGTCATTGGCCTGAACCTCAATGGCATTGGTGGCTCGGCCCTGACCGACAGCAGCATCGACGTGCCCGAGGCGCCCACCGAAGGCATTCCTGTCACCTACGTGCCGGCGCGCAACACCGTGTTCCTGTCCCTGGCCCTGGGCTGGGCGGAAGTGCTGGGTGCCCGTGACATCTTCATCGGCGTCAACGCCGTGGACTACTCCGGCTACCCGGACTGCCGTCCCGAGTTCGTCGAAGCGTTCGAGCGCATGGCCAACCTGGCCACCAAGGCTGGCGTGGAAGGGCAGGGATTCACCATCCAGGCGCCGCTGCAGAACCTCAGCAAGGCCGATATCGTCAAGGCCGGCATCGCTCGTGGTGTGGACTACAGCCTGACCGTTTCCTGCTACCAGGCGGACGACCAGGGCCGTGCCTGTGGGAAATGTGACAGCTGCCGCCTGCGCGCCGAAGGCTTCGCCGCGGCTGGTGTCAGCGACCCAACCAGATATTTTTGATCTTTTTTCAAATTAGGTATTGAATTCTCGTTATAAATCAGTATTATACGCACCACAACACAGCGGGTCGTTAGCTCAGTTGGTAGAGCAGTTGGCTTTTAACCAATTGGTCGTAGGTTCGAGTCCCACACGACCCACCATATGCAAGAAGAAAAAAGCCGGAAAGCACCCAGTGCTCTCCGGCTTTTTTTCGTCCTCGATTTTGTCGCGGGGCAATCAATGAAAAAAAACCTTGAATTCGCGCCATAAACCAGTAATATGCGCACCCCAACACAGCGGGTCGTTAGCTCAGTTGGTAGAGCAGTTGGCTTTTAACCAATTGGTCGTAGGTTCGAGTCCCACACGACCCACCATATGCAAGAAGAAAAAAGCCGGAAAGCACTCAGTGCTCTCCGGCTTTTTTTCGTCCCGGTTTTTTGCCCTGCCAGGCTAGGGCATCGAGGGCTGGCTGATGTGCTCGGCCAGGTAGTCGATCAGCGCCCGGCACTTGGGCGGCAGGTAGCGGTTGGGCGGGTACAGGATCCAGGCCCTGCCGTGGTAGGTGGTCTCGTAGCGCCAGTCGCTCAGCACCTCCACGATCTGCTGGTTCGCCAGCGCCTGGGCAGCGGTGAAGTACGGCAGGCAACCCACGCCCAGGTTGGCCAGCACCGCGTTGAGGCGCACCTCGCTGTGGTTGCTGACGAAGCGGCCCTTGACGTTCACCGTGACCTTTTCGCCGCTGGGCCCATGGCGCAGCTGCCAGCGGTTGTCGCTCGGGGTTTCGCCCAGGTAGATGCAGCTGTGGCGCGCCAGGTCGTCAGGGTGCTGTGGCGTGCCGGCCTGGGCCAGGTAGTGCTCGGTGGCGCACAGCACGTGATGCACGTCCAGCAGCGGCCGGGCTGCCAGGCCCAGGGGCGGGGTGTCGGTGATGCGGATCAGCAGGTCGAAGTCGTCGCTGATCAGGGCGCTGGGCTGGTCGCTGAGCATCAACTGCACGTCGACTTGTGGGTACAGGCGCAGGAATTGCGGAATCAACGGGCTGATGATGATCTTGCCCAGCGCCTTGGGCGCGCTGACCTTGATCAGCCCCTGGGGGCTGCTGACAAAGCGTTCGGCTATTTCCTGCACGGCGCGCGCCGAATCCACCATCTCCTGGCAGCGGGCGAACACCTGGGTGCCGACCTCGGTGAGGCGCAGCTTGCGGGTGGTGCGTTCCAACAGCTTGACGCTGAGTGCGCTTTCCAGGGTTGCGATCTGCCGGCTTACTGCCGAGGCCGTCAGGCCTATCTGCTCGGCCGCCGCAGAGAAACTGCCCAGCTCAACCACCTTCACAAACACCGACATATACGGCATCAGCCGATTGGTTGATTCGTTCTCGTGGCGCAAAACTGTTGTCCCCAAAGGTGGGCTAATAGCCAGCCACCGGGCCATCGATAATTCCGGGGCACTCGCTGCATTCCCACTGATTGGCCCAAGGAGAGCCCGCTGCATGACCCGAGAAATGGATGTTCGAAGCCTGGACGACCTGGCGTTTGTCGCCGAGCGCACGCCCCATGTGCTGACCCTGTTCAGCGGTGGCCTGGACAGCAGCTACCTGCTGTACCACCTGTCGAAACTGGACTGCAAGGTCACTGCACTGGCAGTGGATCTGGATGAAGGGGCAGATTACGCGGAACTGGAACGCATCACAAATTTCTTCGGGGCCACGCTGATGGTGGTCGATGGCCGCTCTGCGTTCGTCGAACAGGCGGTGTTGCCGGCCATCCAGGCCCAGGCGCAGTACCTGGGCATGTACCCGGTCAGCTCGTCGTTGTCACGTCCGATCATTGCCCGCTTCGCGGTGGAGACCGCGCACAAGCTGGGCTGCGGGGCACTGCTGCACACCGCCAACCAGTCGCAGAACAGCCTGCGCCGCCTCAACGGTGCCATCAAGCAGTTGGGCTACACCGGGTTTACCGGCAGCCCGTACGAATATTCGGCGCTGAGCCGTCAGGAAAAGGTGGCGCAACTGAGCGAGGTCGGCCTGACCGGTTTTCAGTCCCGTGGCATGAGCGGCGACGCCAACCTGTGGGTGCGCGAGTACGAGTCGGGCAGCCTGGACAACCCGGAAGACTTCAAGGTCTCGCCCGACATCTACCGCTGGACTCGTCCTCGCCAGCCCCGTGAGGTCGACCAGCTGGAAATCGAATTCCGCGGCGGCCGGCCGTTTGCCTTGAACGGGCAGATCCTGCCGCTGATCGAGCTGATCCACCAGGTCAACCATCTGGCTGGCTGTTTCCAGATTGGCCGCTACAGCGGGCTTGAGCACCTGGAAGGCGGCGAGAAGGTGCTGGAAGTACGCGAGGCACCTGCCGCGGCCATCCTGCTGCAGGCGTATCGCACCCTTGAAACCGCGGTGCTGGACGCCGAGCTGATCCGCGAGAAGATCAGCCTCGAACAGGTGTGGGTGCGCGAGGCCATCGAGGGTCGCTGGTATGGCGCCTTGCATGGCGCGGCCAGCGCGTTCATCGCGCAAACGGCTACCGCGGTGACCGGCAAGGTCACCCTGCAGCTCAGCGAGGGCAGTGCGCAATTGGCTGCCATCAAGGCCCCTGCGGCGCTGTACCTGACCGACCGCGACCAATGGGAAAAGGACATTGCCAGGGAGCGGGGCAGCCGCAGCCTCGCCGAGCAGCATGGCCGCCGCCCGCTGCGGGGCGCCAGCGTGGCAGAAGGAGTGCACCCATGAGCCTCGTCTGTGCCGACATCGAGCTGGATGCACCTGCCGTGCAGTCGATCAGCGACGACATCAAGAAGCAGGGCTGGGCGTACCGGGACGGCGACGGCCTGGCCCGGCACTTCAACCTCGACGCCGAGAGCTGGGCCGAATTCGCCGGCTATTGGGACGGCCTGGTGCTGGACGAGTACATGGCCGACCGCGGCACCTACCGCTACCGCCGCTACAGCGAGTTCGACTTCAGGGACGGTGGCAGCCTGCACAAGCTGCCCCACGCACCCTACGAGCAGGCCAGGTACATCAACACCCTCAACGGTGGCGTGGCGCGGCATTTCCTGCCGCTGGAACAGGGCATGGTCGAGCATCCGTTCTTCAACGCCTTGCTCAGCGGCATGGCGCGGATCTTCGACGCCGCCGAAGGCACCACCTGCGACTGGAACATCCGCCTGCACCCGTATCGCATCGTCAGCAATGACGAGGAACAGGGCAAGCCGACGCCCGAGGGCCGCCACCGTGACGGCGTGGACTACATCGTCATGCTGCTGATTCGCCGGGTGGGTATCACCGGCGGCACGACACGGGTGTCCACGCCGCTGAACAAGACGCTGTGCGAAGTGACGCTGGCCAATGGCCTGGACATGATCCTGGGTGACGACCACCAGATCATGCACGAAGTGTCCCCCATCAATAGCCTGGAAATCGGGCGCCAGGGCCATCGCGACGCGCTGGTCATTGCCTTTACCCGCAAGGGGAGCTGAACATGTCTCTATCGAAAACGCGCATCGCCGAAATCATGCTGCTGCTGGTGGCCTGCATCTGGGGCACCAGCTACGGCGTGGCCAAGGGCGCCCTGGTGTTCTACCCGGTCATGGGCTTCCTGTGCGTGCGCTTCATCATGACCTTCGTGCTGCTGTTGCCGGCGCTTCGCGGCCACCTGAAAACGGCGCTGCTGCCAGGGTTGGCGCTGGGCACCATCCTGCTGGGTATCTTCCTCAGCGAGACCTATGGCGTGCACCTGACTACCGCCAGCAACGCGGCCTTCCTGATCAGCATGTGCGTGGTGCTGACGCCGCTGGTGGAGTGGGCGGTGTTCCGCCGCAGGCCCAGCGCCGAGGCCATTGGCATTGCGTGCCTGTCGGTGGTGGGGGCGATGATGCTGACGGGCGCGTCCCAGGTGGAAATGAACACCGGCGACTGGCTGATGATTGTCGCGGCCGTCCTGCGCGCGTTCATGGTCTGCTCCACCAAGTACCTGCTGCAGAACGTCAAGGTGCCAGCCCTGGCGCTGACCGCGGTGCAGGTCGGGGTGGTGGGGTTCGGCAGCCTGCTGATCCTGTTGGTGACCACCGGCGGCGTGCCGGCGCTGCCCACCGAATGGTCGTTCTGGACGGCCACGGTGTACCTGGTGCTGTTCTGCACGCTGTTCGCCTTCTTCGCCCAGAACTATGCGCTGCAACACGCCAGCCCCACCCGTGCGTCCTTGCTGATGGGCTCCGAGCCGCTGTTCGGGGCCTGCTTCGCGGTGCTGTGGCTCAACGAGCAACTGACTCCGCTGGCCTGGTGTGGTGGTGGCCTGATCCTGATTGCTGCGCTGGTAGGCGGGCGCCCGGAGAAGGTCGTCAAGGCGCCGGCAGTGGCCTGAGCCGGCTCATCCACACGACAGGCGCAGCACGCTGGCATCGGTGATCGCCGCCTGCCAGGTGTAGCGGCAGCGGTGGCGGTCGACCTGTTGCTGCAAGGGCGCGTCCAGGCCGCTGGGGTTGTGCGCCAGGTCCAGGGGCGGGCCCAGCAGGTAGGCGGTGCTGGCGGGGCCCGGGTCGGCGGTGTCGGTGAAAAATCGATGCCTTGCCAGCGCTGGGTCCAGCTCGCGGTAGCGCGACACCGCCGCGGCGGCCCAGCCTTGCACCAGGATATTGCTGGGCGGCAGGCTCGCCAGCCATTCATACACGCCGGGCGCGCGAGACAGCCGGTAGGCACTGTGCTCGGCGAACGGCCAGCCTTGCAGCATCAGCACCCCGGCCAGGGTCCAGGCCAGCAGCTTGGGCAGCCGCCCCGGTTGCCCCAGCAGTTCGGCGATCACCAGGGCGTCGATTACCAGGCTCATTGCGACCAGCCATAGCCATTGCCGGGGGTTGCCTAACGGCAACAGGCCCGTTGCGTGGGTGAACAGCAGCACGCACAGGGCCAGTACGAACGCGCGGTTCAGGCTGCGCGCCAGGCCTTGGCCGAAACCTGCCAGCAGCGCCAGGTGGGCGGCCAGCGAAATCACCAGCAGGGGCAGGCCATAGGCGCCCATGGCGGCGGCCAGGGCGTCGGTGTCGGCCAGGTTGTGTGGCTGCATGTAGCGCCAGGACAACAACGCGCTCAGCAGCCACAGGCCGCCCTCGATCCGCCGGCCGGCCTGGCTGGCGGCAACCGCCAGTATCAACAGCAGGCCGCTGCTCAGCGCCAGCAGGTGGAAGGTCAGTTCGGGGAACAGTACCGGGCTGCCCAGGCAGTGGCCTGCCAGGCCCAGGGCCAGCAACCAGCGCGCGCCGCGCCAGGGCGCCAACAGCTGGCCCAGCGCGGCGGCCAGCAGCACGGCGATCGCCAGCGCCCACAGGCGCAGGGAGACCACCGAGAACGGCAGGCCGCTGCCCAGCGGGGCGAAACACAGGCACAGGTAGAGCAAAGCCAGCAGCCCGGGCGCTGCGAAGGCGCGGGCCGGAAGGAAGGCGTTCATGATGCAGTTCCTCATGCCAGGCCGCGTCTGGGCACGCGATCTGTAGCAGCGGCCGCGAGGCCGCGTCCGGGGGCGCCGTTACGCGACCTGTACGGGGGCGGCGTTACGTTGGGTCGTAGCGCCCCAGGCAGGCGCGTACCAGCACCGCCAGCACGGCCAGGTTGCCGCGCACGCTGCTGATCTTGGTCGGCACCTCGCCCTTGGGGTAACGGCGCACCGTGGGTAGTTCGATGCAGCTGTAGCCCAGGCGCGGCGCCTTGTAGGACAGGTACGCCAGCAGTTCGTAGGTCATGAACACATCGCGAAAGACCGCTACCCTGGGGTCGCTCAACAGCTGCCGGCTGTAGGCCCGGAAACCCTGGGTGGTGTCGGTCCAGGCGAAGCCCGAGGCCCAGCTGAGCAGCGGCGCATGGATGAAGCGGATGGCCAGGTCCCGCGCGGCCGGGGTGTTCTCGGCCACGCCCCCGGCGATGAAGCGCGACGCCTGGACGAAATCCGCGCCGTGGCGCAAGGCCTGGATGAAGTCGGGAATGGCCTGGGGGTCGTCCTTGTCGTTGCCATCGATGGTCACCACGCCCTCGTAGCCCTGGTCCAGGGCGAAGGCGTAGGCGCAGCGCAACTGGGCGCTGAGCTGGCCGGGCCCGGTCTTGACCAGCAGCCCGCGCACCCGCGTGGCCTGCAGCAGGCCTGGCGACAGCGAACCATCCTGGCTGCCACCGTCGACGATGATGATGTCGGCCAGGCGATCCAGGGCCAGGTTGGCCATGCGCTCCAGCAGCCGCCGAATCCGTGGGCCTTCGTTGATCACCGGGATCACCACGCACCAGGCGTGCTGGCGCCCCAGCCACAGCGGCGTGTCGAAGCGCGGCACCTGCCGCGGTGCCAGGTCGGCGGGGATCAGTTCAGCTGAACTCATGGGGTGGATCTCCTGTACGACTCAGGCCACGCGCGCGGTAATCAGCGCCACGCCGGCAATCACCAGAAAGACCCCGGCACCGGTGGTCCAATGAAAAGGCTCGCGCAGGAACAGCACCGAGGACAGCGCCACTGTGGCCACCGCGCCGGCCGTCAACACCGGGTGCGCCACGTTCAACGGCAGGCGCGCCAGGGCTGCGGCATACAGCAGGAAGGCGCTGCCATACAGCGCCAGGCCCAGCCAGAACGGCCAGTTGGCCAGCGCTTGCAGCGGCTCGGCCAGGGACGGAAAACGCCGCGGTGGCATCATCGCCATCTTCACCAGCACGCTGGCCGAGGCGTTGGACAGGATGCCCAGGATCAAAATTGCCCATTTCATGCGCTCACCCCGTTTCCCATGTGGCGGTAATGACGGCTCGCCGCCAGCAGCGCGCGTTCGATCGCCGGCAGCGGTGGCGCGCCGGCTTGGGTCAGCATCTCGATGGTCACCACGTGCCCGGGCAGGTGAGTGCGCAAGGCCTGGCGCATCCGCGCGTGGTCGGTGGTGCCATCGCCCAGGGGCAGCAGGTGGGGTTCGCTGGCGTGCACATGGCCGATCAAGTCGGCGCAGTCGTGCAGCACCTGCGCCGGGTCCTCGCCGTTGAGGGTCAGGGCCCCGGTATCCAGTTGCATGCGGATGGCGCCATGGGCCACGCGCCGCACTACGCGCGCCGTCTCGGCGCTGGTGAGCATGAAGTTGGCGCCGTAGCAGGCGGGGTTCGGTTCCAGGCAGATGATCACCCCGTGGTCGTGGGCGATATCCCCCAGCCGGCAGAAGAAGTCGCAGGCAATCTCCAGGCTCTGCTGGTCGTCCAGGCCGCTGCGGTCGCGGTTCTTCGGCGAACCGAAGACCAGGCGCCTGGCGCCCAGCCCCGCGGCGATACGGCAGACCGCCGCCAGGTGCAACAGCATCGCTGCCTGGCTGTCGCGCCCGCCGAACAGGTTCAGGCCCTGGGTGCCGAACAGCAGCGATTGCATGCCGGTGATCTGCACGCCACGGGCGCGCCACCAGCGGCGCACCTGGGCGATCTGGGCTTCGCTGGTGCGTGCCGGGTCGGCAAAGTACTTGCCGGGCGCCACGTCGATGGCATCCACCTGCAGGCGCTGCAACAACAGGCTGACGGCGTTGTCGTGGGGCCGGTCCCAGGCGATGTTGGAGATGGCCAGCCTCATGGGCATGCCTCGCTCACCGCCAGGGACGGTTCGGATTGCGCATAGGCGCGCACGGCCAGCAGGGTATCGCGGGCGCTGTAGGGGTAGGGGCCGTTGGCGCCGTACAGTTGCGCGTGGCGGCTGCGCAGGTCGTAGCGGGCCGGCGGCGGCGGCAGGTGCTGCTCCAGCGCGCGGCCAAAGCCTTGCCACGCCAGGTCCGCCACGCTGATGGGCGCGGCGCACAGGTGCACCAGCGACAGCCCGGCCTGCAGCGCCACCTGGATGTCGTGCCAGAGGTTGACCATGGGGTAGAACTGGAACACCCCGCGGCTGTCCACGGCCGCCAGGTTGTTATCGTGCCGCAGGTCGTACACCACGTTCTTGCGCAGCCCTGGCCCGACCAGGCCAGGCAGGCGCACGATCAGGTGACGGGGAAAGTGCCCGGCCACGAAGGTCTCCAGGCGCCGCCGATGCAGGCCGTAGGGCTGCAGGCCCTGCTCGTCCACCGGGCTGCCTTCATCCACGCCGATGGGATGGGCGAACACATCCACGGTGCTGATCAGCACGAACACCTTGCAGCGCACGGTGCACAGGTGGTGGATCAAGGTATCGATCGCCCGCAGGTCGCCTGCGGGGTCGCGGTTCGCCAGCCACTTCTGCGCCGGGGCGCCGGCGCACACCAGGGTATCGAATTGCTCATGCTCGATATCGGCGATGGTGGTGGAGCGGTAGCAGGCGTCGAAGCGGGCCTGGCGCAGCAAGGTGGAACCGACGAAACCGGTATGGCCGATCAGCCCGTGGCGGGTGCTGTTCATGGAGTACCTCGGCAGTTGAGGTGAAGAAGCTCGGCATCGGTGACGCTGAGCACCGAGGTGTAGCTGCAGTGGTAGCGGTCCAGGGCGCGCTGCATCAGGTTGCCTACCCCGGTCTCGCCGGGCTGCAGGTCCAGGTGCGAGGTAAGGAAGTACACCGAGTCGCCGGGGCGCTCGGCGAACAGGCGGTCGACGTCGGCGGCCATGGCCACCATCTCCTGGTTGGGGTCGCGGCGGTGGGTGCTCTCGTCGAGGCTGGTGATGAAGCGCTGCTGGTTCAGGCCGGGGTCGATCAACCGGTAGTATTCCAGCGACGGCTCGGCGTTGGGGTGCACCAGGATATCGCTGGGCGGCATGCCGGAGATGTACTGGTACAGGCGGTTGTTGTCGGTGTACTGGTAGTTCTCGCCCTCCAGGTTGTTGTAGCAGGCCTTGGCGGCCTGCAGCCCCAGCACCGCGAACAGCGCCCAGCCCAGCACTTTCAGGCCAAGGCGCGAGCTTGTGCTGAAGCGGACAATGGCGAAGGTGGAAATCACCAGGCTCAGGGGCACCAGCCAGATCACGTGGCGCGGGTAGACGGCAGGGTAGAAGCCCGCCACCTTGCCTACCAGCACCACCACGACCAGGGCGCAGAAGAACTGGTTCACCCGGTACAGGTAGTCGCGCTGGCCGTACCTGAGCAGGGCCAGGCTGGCCACCACCGAGACCGTCATCAGCGCCTTGCCGTAGGCGCCCAGCAGCGCGCGCACCACATCCTTCAGGGCGTCCAGGTGGCTGCTGGCGGCGTAGCTGTTGTAGTTGCCCAACTGGTACATGGTCAGGTACTTCATGTACAGGTACGACAGCGCCACGCAGGCGCTGGCCAGCAGAAAGCCGCCGATCTTGTAGCCGCGCTGGCGGCCGTCGTCGCGGGTCACGAACCACAGGCAGGCATAGGCCAGCAGGCCACCGGCGATGATCAGCGTGGAGAACCCCAGCAGGCTGACCAGCGCGGCCACCAGCAGCGTCCAGTAGATGTCCTGGTGCTCCTCGGCCTCGCGGATCGCCAGGATGGCGAGGAAGCTGCCGCTCATTTCCAGGAAGTAGAACTTGAGCTCGGTGAAGTGGAAACCGGTGGAAAACGAGTTGCCGATCAGCGCCACCAGGAACACGAACAACCCCCAGCGCTGCTGGCGAAACAGCAGCGCCACCGGCGCCACCAGCAACAGCGACAGCCCCAGCACGGACAGGCGCAGGGCGCGGATGTCGTAATGGAAGACCGCCGTCATCGCCTTGAAGAACACCGACGCCAGCACCGGCTCCGCCTGGTCGTAATAGGGCAGGGGCGCGGCGAAATCGGCCGGGTTGTCGATGGCGATGATGTTCTTCAGCAGCATCGCCTCGTCCAGCCACACCGAGCGGCTCGCCAGCGTCAGGAAGATGCTCGCCAGCACCAGCAGGGCCAGCAGCGTGCACACCCTGGGCAGGTCAAAGTATTTCGTCATCGAGCTTCTCCAGCACGTCGTAGAGGTTGTCGATCTTGCCGCCCAGCACCGAGTAGCAGCCGTGCAACGTGGCGTGCCGTTCGAACAGGATCGGCCGGCCGTCGTCGCCTTCGTTGCGTTGCAGCACGGTCTTGACCTCATACAGCGAGTCCACCGGCCGGGCGTCGAACACCGCCGGGATGTAGCGCCCCACGTCACGCACCATGCGTTCCACGCGGCTCACGGCCTGGTAGTCGTGTAGCTTGCCGTAGGGGTCCAGCCCGGCCTGGTCCTGCCAGTGCAGGTGCGGGGTGAAGCGCACGTGGGACAGGGTGTGCAGCCCGCGCGCGGGGAACGGCATCAATGAGAAGAACGGCCCGTCCATCACCGTGATGCCCAACCCGGCCAGCGCCGGAGGCATGGCCACCAGCGCCATTTCGGTGATTTCCTGCTTGAGCCCGGTGCTCACCCCGGGAAAGTCACCGCCCAGTTGATTGGTGCCGCTGTAGGTGCAGTTGAATACGTAGCGGCAGCGCACGCTGCTACCGGTGCCGCCGTGGTGGTGCAAGTGCACGCGCAGGGCCGGCCCGGGCTGGCGCTCAATGGCCGTGGCGCGGGTGCGGTAGTGCACCTGCACGGCCTGGCGCTGAAGTTCGTGCAGCGCCCAATCGGCCAGGTGGCGGGTGTCGAACGCGTACTCCTGCACCTTGAACACCTGCTCGATCAGGCGCGGCTCGAACAGCCCGCGCAGGTGCGCGGGCGCCGGCTCGATGGCCGCGCCGATGTCGTGGCAGAAGCGTTCGAACTGGCGCGCAGTGACCTTGGAGTTCTGCCGGGCGATGGCGTAGAGCTTGGTGAAGTCCTGCCGTACCGCGCCGGGCCAGTCCTGCACGAAGCGCGGCAGGTTGATCCGGCTGCGGTAGGCGGTGGTGTAGCTGCGCGGGTAGTGATAGCCGTTGTGCACCCGCGCCTGGTTGTTGTACGAGGCGCGCTGCATCAGCGCTGCCTCGCGCTCCACCAGCAGCACGCGCTTGAGGCCGCGCTGGGCCGCCAGGTACACGGCGATGGCCGAACCGTAGAAACCGCCGCCGATGACCACCGCATCGAACGCCTCGTCGTTGCCCGCCATCAGGAAAACCGTCCGCTGACGACCACGGTGCTCTCGGCGGGGCCGGCCACGGCTTCCTCGATGTTCAGGTGGTCGCGGCGGGTCATGCGCGCGCTGGTGAATTCCTGCGCCACGTGGCACACGGGCCCCTGCTGGGCGGCCCCGGCCATGTTCATCAGGTACTCGCCCAGCACCATCAGCACCAGGGATATCAGGAAAAACATGCCCGACTGCTGCAACGACAGGCTCACCCACCCCGGGGCGACGTCGGCCTTGAAGAAACCGATGCCCACCACGTACACGCAATACATCAGGTTGGTCACCGCGCCGAACAACGACAAGGCGGTGACCACGCGCATGGGCGCGCGTGTGGTGGACAGCAACAGGCCCACGCCGCGGTCGACGTTGTCGCGCAGGCGCTTGCGCCGCTGGGGCCTGGGCGGTTCGCTGTAGCGCAGGTTGGCGCGGGCGAAGCCGCCGGTGGCCGGCAGGTGGCGGTAGCCGATCACCGGCTTGGGGTGCTGCAGGATGAAGTTGATGACTTCCCGGGACATCAATCGATAGGGCGGCGCCTCCCGGGCCAGGTTGATGCCGTTGAAGCGCTGGTACCACCAGTGGAACGCCCGGAACGCCAGGCGGTAGAGCGGGCCCTGGCGCGGCCGCTGCTCGTTGTAGACGAACACCACGTCGGCGCCCTGGCGCGCCTGGTCCAACAGGTGGGGCAGATAGTGAATGTCATCGGTCATGGGGTCGATCACCGCCACGTGGTCGCCCAGGGCGTTCTCTACCCCCACCCATGAGGCGGTGTCCAGGTCCACCTCCTTGGTCAGGGCGTAGACCTGCAGGTTGGCGATACCGGCCTCGGCCGTCAGGGTCTTGAGCATGGCGATGCTGGCGTCCGTGGAGGCGTTGTCGACCACGATCAGCTCGTAGTCGCGCACCATGGTGCTGACCACGGCGGTGGCGTCCAGCAGCAAGGTTTCGAGTGCGTCGGCGTGGTTGCGCACGACAAACACCACCGACAGGAAGCTTGGGGCCTGGGCCATGATGGAGGTTCTCTTTTCGACAGGACGACGAAAACAGCCCGGGGAATGGGCTGGGCGAAGGCAGAGTGGGGGGGACGCAGGCGAAGGGCGAGGCAGGCAAGCTACCGCCATGGCAACCCACGACGCGCAGCGGCGGGGGAGTGCCCGGGCGCCTGTCATGGGCGTAACGCAGCAGGGCAGGGAGCCCTTGATTAAACATCCTGTTACAGCCGAGGCTAGCGCAAGTGGCGGGCCCTTGGCTACAGGGGCAAGATGAAAAGTGCCAGGCTGCTGCCACCATCCGTCGTCAGCGGCGGCCAAGGGTGCCCGCACCCGGTAAAAAAATCTTTGGAAATCACATCATTGGCTGTAGCCTTCCCCGGCCCGGCGGTTTGTACCACCAGGGAAACAACGCCCAGGCTCGCGTAAGCCCGGGTGGTATACTCGACTTTCGCGCACAAGCGCCTGCAGGTCTTGACAATAATGACGCAGATTTCCGAACGCCTTCTGGTCCAGGCCCACCTCGATGCCAAGCAGCCCAAGCCGCTGACAGCCGAGCAGGAAGCCGACTACCGTGCCGCCATCGCCGCCGAGCTCAAGGCTCAGGACGCCGTGCTGGTCGCGCATTTCTACTGTGACCCGGTGATCCAGGCCCTGGCCGAGGAAACCGGCGGTTGCGTGTCCGATTCCCTGGAAATGGCCCGCTTCGGCAAGAACCACCCGGCCAAGACCGTGGTGGTGGCCGGCGTGCGCTTCATGGGCGAGACGGCGAAAATCCTTACCCCGGAAAAGCGCGTGCTGATGCCCACGCTGGACGCCACCTGTTCGTTGGACCTGGGTTGCCCGGTGGAGGATTTCTCGGCGTTCTGCGACCAGCACCCCGAGCGCACCGTGGTGGTGTACGCCAACACCTCGGCTGCCGTGAAGGCGCGCGCCGACTGGGTGGTGACCTCCAGCTGCGCGCTGGAAATCGTCGAAAGCCTGATGGACAACGGCGAGACCATCATCTGGGGGCCGGACAAGCACCTGGGCCGCTACATCCAGAAAAAGACCGGCGCCGACATGCTGCTGTGGGACGGTTCGTGCATCGTTCACGAAGAGTTCAAGTGGCGCCAGCTGGCCGATATGAAGGCCCTGTACCCGGACGCCGCCATCCTGGTGCACCCCGAGTCGCCGGAATCGGTGATCGAACTGGCCGACGCGGTGGGTTCCACCAGCCAGCTGATCGCCGCTGCCCAGAGCCTGCCGAACAAGACCTTCATCGTCGCCACCGACCGCGGCATCTTCTACAAGATGCAGCAGCTGTGCCCGGACAAGATCTTCGTCGAAGCCCCCACCGCCGGCAACGGCGCCGCCTGCCGCAGCTGCGCGCACTGCCCGTGGATGGCCATGAACACCCTGGAGCGCACGCTGACGGCGCTGCGCGAGGGCCGCAATGAAATCTTCGTCGACCCGGCGCTGATTCCCCAGGCCATCCGGCCGCTCAAGCGCATGCTCGACTTCACCCAGGCGGCGCGGATGAAACTGTCCGGCAACGCCTAAGCCCGGCTGGGCACGCCCGTCGCCACCGGCGCCGGGCTGGTCAGCCGCTTGTTCCAGTCCAGCCACTGCGCCAGGGCCAGCATCAGGCCCAGGCCCGCCAACGCGGTGGCAACCTGCATGGGCAGGCGGTCATCGCCCAGTGCGTTGGCCATGTCCGCCAGCGGCGCCAGCAGCACGCTCAGGCAGAAGATCTCCAGCGAATAGCGGCCCATCATCGCCACCCTCTGCACCAGCCAGTGCTGCACCCACGCACCGTCCGGCACCAGTTTGCCCATGCAATAGGCCAGCGCCAGGAAGTGCAGCAGGCGCACCGGCGCCAGGTTGGTCTTGCTGATGGGGTACAGGCGCTCGGCGATCCAGGTGGGCATGAAGGCGTCGTGCAACGCCGGCCACTTCCAGCTCAGCGCAACCACCGCGCTGACGCCCAGCGCGATGGCGCAGGCCATGAATAGCGGCTGCTGGCGCAGCGGCCGGGTAGCGGCCACCTGCGGCGCCTGGGCGTGCAGGGCCGCGGCGCCACCCAGCACGAACAGCGCCTGCCAGGCATAGGGGTTGAAATACCACAGGCCGTTGCCGTGGGCGGGAATGTTCCAGCCAAACCACTGGGTCAGGCCATACACCGCCAGCGACACGCCCACCGCGTGCCCCGTGTGCTTGATCAGCACCGGCAGCACCAGCGGCAGCCCCGCCAGCAACACGATGTACAACGGCAGCGGGTCCATCAGGTTGGGCTTGAAGCGCAGCAGCAGCTCATCCACCAGCGCCTGCTGGGGGTTGAGGATGAAGTAGTTGAGGTTCATCTCCTGGATCATGTCGCGGGTCTCGACATGGCTGTTGGCGACGAAAATGATGCCCATCAGCAGCACCAGCAGGAAGATGTGCACGATGTACAGCACCCAGGCGCGGCGCAGGATGCGCACCGTGGCGATCAGGTAGCCGCTGCGCAGGGCGATCTTGCCGTAGGCCAGCACCGCCGCGTAGCCAGCCAGGAACACGAAGATCTCGGCCGCGTCGCTGAAGCCGAAATTGCGCGCGGTGAAGTTGGCGAGCGGGTTTTGCGGTATGTGATCCCAGAAAATGAAGATCAACGCCAGCCCTCGATAGAAGTCGATGCGGTGGTCGCGGCGAGTGATCATGATGAGTGGCCTTGAACGAAAGGTGATGGAATAAGGATAGGCATTCGGCAGGCAGGTTCCGCGTGAAGCATGACGACCGATCAGCGGCGGGGAGGGTCGCGTTTTTTGCCGGCGAATGCAAAACCGGGTTATTACCGAATGTCACAAAAGCGTCGCAAAACGAATGTTTGCATCACCCATTCACTAACCTGATGGTGCATGAGCCTGGCCGCTTCCTTCACTAGACTGGCCTCTACCATTCAAGGAACACAGGGCATTGGCTATGCACAATCGCATGATGATCACTGGCGCCGGCTCGGGGCTGGGCCGCGAGATCGCACTTCGTTGGGCCCGCGAGGGCTGGCACCTGGCGCTGGCTGACGTCAACGAGGCGGGCCTGGCAGAAACGCTGAAGCTGGTGCGCGAGGCGGGTGGCGACGGCTTCGTGCAGCGCTGCGACGTGCGCGACTACAGCCAGCTCACGGCCCTGGCCCAGGCCTGCGAAGAGAAACTGGGCGGCATCGACGTCATCGTCAACAACGCCGGCGTGGCGTCGGGCGGCTTCTTCAGCGAGCTGCAGCTGGAAGACTGGGACTGGCAGATAGCAATCAACCTCATGGGCGTGGTCAAGGGCTGCAAGGCCTTCCTGCCGCTGCTGGAGAAGAGCAAGGGCACGATCATCAACATCGCTTCCATGGCAGCCCTGATGCAGGGGCCGGCCATGAGCAACTACAACGTCGCCAAGGCGGGCGTGGTGGCGCTGTCGGAAAGCCTGCTGGTGGAACTGCGCCAGCAGGAAGTGGGGGTGCACGTGGTGTGCCCGTCGTTCTTCCAGACCAATCTGCTCGACTCGTTCCGCGGCCCTACCCCGGCCATGAAGGTGCAGGTGGGCAAGCTGCTGGAAAGCTCGCCGATCACCGCGGCCGACATTGCCGATTACGTTTACCAGCAGGTGGCGCAGGGTGTGTTCATGATCCTGCCCCATGAGCAGGGGCGTCAGGCCTGGGCGTTGAAGCAGCAGCACCCGCAGGCGCTGTACGACGAGATGGCGAGCATGGCGGAGAAAATGCGCGCCAAGGCGCGGCAGGGCTCGTAACCACGGCGCTATCCTGAGTATCCTTGAAAAGCCCGGGCCAGACGCCCGGGCTTTTTTCTACACGGGAGGCGCTGTGCTCAACTATCTGTGGTTCTTTTTGGCGGCGGTCTTCGAAATCGCCGGCTGCTACGCCTTCTATATGTGGCTGCGCCTGGGCAAGAGCGCCTGGTGGACGGTGCCCGCATTGCTCAGCCTGACCTGCTTCGCGCTGCTGCTCACCCGCGTTGAAGCTGCCTACGCCGGGCGTGCCTACGCCGCCTACGGTGGCCTGTACATCGTGACCTCGCTGGCCTGGCTGGCGCTGGTGGAGCGGGTGCGCCCGGCCGGTAGCGACTGGCTCGGCGCGGTGCTGTGCGTGATCGGCGCGAGCATCATCCTGTGGGGCCCGAAACTGCACAGTTCATAAGGGTTGAATGGCGTTCGAATTGGTGTGATTTGGTTCGTTCCTACGGCATTTCCTCAGACTTTTCTGTAGGCAAAGTCGACAAAGCTTGTAGGGCGATCCTGTTTTGATCCGTAAGCATTGATAGCGGTCAATACCCGGCGCAGTCTCAGGGTTCATTCAATGAGCGTGAGGGTTGGACGATGCTGGTATTGACGCGATCGGTGGGCGAGGCCATTGCCATAGGCGATGACATCTGGGTAAAAATTATCGAGGTGCGGGGCAACCAGGTGCGGTTTGGCATCCAGGCGCCCAAGCACATCGAGATTCACCGTGCCGAAGTGTACCGGCGCATCATGGCGCAGACGGCGCGCGAAGCAGCGGCGGTGATGCACCCAGGTTGACAGCCTGTGGGAGCTGGCTTGCCAGCGAGCTGTTGAGGCGCTAAAAGCTCGCCGGCAAGCCGGCTCCCACATGGCCGGCACGGCTGTTCAGTCGAACAGCTCCTTGGGAATATCGTGCTTGAGCATCAGCGTGCACTGCTGGCTCTCGGGGTCGAACACGATGAAGGCCTGGGCCTTCGCCAGGGCGTGGCGGACCCGCTCCACGCGGGTCTGCAAAGGCGTCTCGTCGCCATTGTCGGTGCCGTCGCGGGTGACAAAATCCTCGATCAGCAGGGTCAGGGTCTCGGGCGACAGTTGGTCGTGGGGAATCAGCATGGCAGCTCTCGCAAAATGTCATGGCATCTTACCACGCGGGTCAAATGGCATTCGGCTCGAAACTGTCGGCGCGGGCCATGGCCCACATGCGCTGGTAGAACTCGCCGCTGACCTCGCCACTGAGCAGTTCACCGGGCTTGAGGAACACATGCAGCTGGGAAAACAGCTTCACCTCGGTGGCCGACATGCGCCGCACCAGGTGCTTGGCTTCCAGCTGCGAGGGGTGCACCAGGCCGGCGGCGGCGAGCATTTCCGCCAGCGCCTTGAGGGTGTTGTGGTGGAAGTTGAGGACCCGGTTGGCCTTGTCCGGCACCACCAGCGCACGCTGGCGCAGCAGGTCCTGGGTGGCGACGCCGGTGGGGCATTTGTTGGTGTGGCAGCTCTGCGACTGGATGCAGCCGATCGCGAACATGAAGCCGCGCGCCGAGTTGGCCCAGTCGGCGCCGATGGCCAGCACGCTGGCGATGTCGAACGCGCTGACGATCTTGCCGCTGGCGCCCAGCTTGATCTTGTCGCGCAGGTTCATGCCCACCAGGGTGTTGTGCACGAACAGCAGGCCCTCGCGCATGGGCGTGCCCATGTGGTCGGTGAACTCCACGGGCGCGGCGCCAGTGCCGCCTTCCTTGCCGTCCACCACGATGAAGTCCGGCAGGATGCCCGTCTCCAGCATGGCCTTGGCGATGCCCATGAACTCCCACGGGTGGCCCATGCAGAACTTGAACCCCACCGGCTTGCCGCCGGACAGTTCGCGCAGTTGGGCGATGAAATGCATCATCTCGATGGGCGTGGAGAACGCCGAGTGGCGTGACGGCGACACGCAGTCCTCGCCCATCATCACCCCGCGGGTGTCGGCGATTTCGCGGGTGACCTTGTGCTTGGGCAGAATGCCGCCATGGCCGGGCTTGGCGCCCTGGCTCATCTTGATCTCGATCATGCGCACCTGCGGCTCGCGGGCCTGCACGGCGAATTTCTCCGGGTCGAACAGGCCGCTGCTGGTGCGGCAGCCGAAGTAGCCGCTGCCCAGCTCCCAGGTCAGGTCGCCGCCATGCTCGCGGTGGTAAGGGCTGATGCTGCCCTCGCCGGTGTCGTGGGCGAAGTTGCCCAGCTTGGCGCCCTGGTTCAGCGCGCGGATGGCGTTGGCGCTGAGGGCGCCGAAGCTCATGGCGGAAATGTTGAAGATCGACGCCGAGTAGGGCTGGGTGCACTGCGGCCCGCCGATGATCACCCGGAAGCTGGCCGGGTCGCTGAGCGGCGCCGGGCGCATGGAGTGACCGATGAACTCGAAGCCGGGGTGGTACACGTCGATCAGGGTGCCGAAGGGCTTGTCGGCGGTCTCGTTCTTGGCCCGGGCGTACACCAGCGAGCGCTGGGCGCGGGAGAAGGGCAGGGCGTCGCTGTCGGACTCCAGCAGGTATTGGCGGATCTCCGGGCGTATGCCCTCCACCAGGTAGCGGATATTGCCCAGGATGGGGTAGTTGCGGCGCACCGCGTGCGGCGTCTGCAGTAGGTCGAAAATGCCGATCAGGCTGAGCACGCCGCTGCCGAACGCGAACGGCCACAGCCAGTCGTGCTGCATGAACGGCATGCAGGCGAGGGTGAACAGGACACAGGCGGCAAAGAAGGCGTAGCGGCTCAACAGCGACAGGCTCATGCAATATCCCCGGGTGACCAGTACATGTCAGGCTCAGGTGTTCTGGGCCTGCAGGAATATGGAAAATAGCTCGGATTGCGACTTGATGCCCAGCTTGCTGTACATGTGTTTCTTGTGCACCTTCACGGTTTCCACCGAAATATCCAGCTTGCGCGCGATCTCCTTGCTGGAGCAGCCGCTGAGCATCAGCCGGCCCACGTCCAGCTCGCGCGCGGTGAGCTGCGCGCCCTTGAGCTGCTGCACCGAGGCCTCCAGCTGCACCCGCCAGTCCGGGGCGGCGGCCACCGCGGGCGGGTTGCTGTCCTCGAACGCCAGGCGCTGGCGCAGCAGCGCCAGCACCCACGGCTGGACAAGCGACAGCAGGGCAATCTGCTCATTGCCGAAGCGCTGGGTGCTGCCCAGGGACAGGCACAGGGTGCGGTCGGCGTCGATGCGGCAGTTGAACTGGATCTCGTCGGCCACCACGTTCAGGCGGAAGTAGCGCTGGTAGTATTCAGTCAGCTCGAAATGCTCGGGCGCCACCTCGGCCAGGCGGTACAGGCCGTCAGGCGTGGGCTCGCGGCTGGCGATGTAGAACGGGTCCAACAGGTACAGGCCCTTGAGGTAGTCCTGGAACAACTGGTCGGGGCTGCCGTCCTCACCCGGGCACTCGGCGAACACCACCGGCCGCTGGTTGCTGCTGAAAAGCAGCGCTACCCAACTGTCGAAGCTGACGTACTCGCCCAGCAGGCGCACCAGGCGGGTCCAGAAATTGGCCTTGTCGAGGCCCTCGATCAATTGCCCGACGGCCCGGTGCCAGGCCACGTCGTCCAGCGAAAGACTCATGCAACTACCCCTATCGGGTTACCCCGGCTGCGTAATTCCCCTGGCGGGGCTGTGCTGCGCATACTGGCTCAATCCCGTAGCAGCTGCCGCCAGGCGGCGTCCGGCGCCAGCACGGCGTTGGCAGTGACGCGGCCTGCGGCCGCTGCTACGGGGAATTCGTTATTCAACAAGGAGAACCCATGAAGGTCGAACTTGCCCAGCTGGCTGGCCAGGACAATGCCACCGCGTACAACCTGGAGCGCGCCCTGGCGGCCATTGCCGCGTGCGCCGAGGATACTCGCCTGGTGGTGTTCCCGGAAACCCACCTGATGGGCTTCCCCTCCGCCCACACCGTGGCCGCCGTCGCCGAGCCGCTGGACGGCCCCACCGTGCGCGCCATCGAGCAGGCTGCCCGCGAGCGCGACATCGCCGTGGTGATTGGCGTGGCCGAGCACGACCAGGGAAGGTTCTACAACACCACGCTGCTGATCACCCCCGAAGGCATCGCCCTCAAGTACCGCAAGACCCACCTCTGGGCCTCGGACCGTGGCGTGTTCAGCGCCGGTGACCGCTTCGCCACCACCCTGTGGCAGGGCGTGCGGGTGGGCCTGTTGATCTGCTACGACATCGAGTTCCCGGAAAGCGCCCGCGCCCTGGGGCAACTGGGCGCCGAACTGATCATCGTCACCAACGGCAACATGGACCCCTACGGCCCCACCCACCGCACCGCGATCATGGCCCGTGCCCAGGAAAACCAGGCGTTCGCGTTGATGGTCAACCGTGTCGGCAACGGCGACGGCGGCCTGGTGTTCGCCGGTGGCAGCGCCCTGGTCGACCCGTTCGGCACCCTGCTTGAAGAAGCCGGGCGCGACGAGCAGCAGTTCAGCGTCGAGCTGGACCTGGCCCGCCTGCAAGCCGCGCGCAAGGACTACCGCTACCTGGACGACCAGCGCCTGCGCCTGCCCGGTGAGGTGGTAGAGCATGCCAACGGCTTGCGCGAGCTGCTGATCCCACGCTGATCCACCCTTGGCGCGCGGGCCCGCAGAGGCCTGCCGCCCACTGTTTTTGCCGACCTCGGTTCTGCCATAAATCCAATAATTCGCGGAGTAGTCGTACATGGCTCGTTTGCAACGCACCCTTTCCCTGGGTTCGGTGGTGCTGTTCGGCATCGCCTACATGACCCCGATCATCGTCCTGGGCACCTTCGGCATCCTCGCCCAGTCCACCGCCGGCATGGTGCCGGCCGCCTACCTGGCGGCACTGGTGGCGATGTTCTTCACCGCCATGAGCTACGGGCGCATGGCCGCGGCCTTCCCGGTGGCCGGCTCGGCCTACAGCTACGTGCGCAAGGCCATCAGCCCCAAGCTGGGCTTCCTCGCCGGCTGGGCGGTGCTGCTGGACTACCTGTTCCTGCCCATGGCCATCTGGCTGATCGGCGCCGCCTACCTGGGTTCGGCGTTCCCCGCCGTGCCGCAGTGGCTGTGGGTGCTGGCGTTCATCGGCGTCACCAGCCTGATCAACTGCGTGGGCCTGAAGCTGGCCAACACCGTCAACGCGCTGCTGATGCTGGTGCAGTTCCTGGTGCTGGTGGCCTTCGTCGCGCTGGCCGTGCACTACGTCGCCGGTGACGCCAGCACGCCGCTGTGGACCCTGGCGCCGTTCTTCAACGGCGACATGCAGATGCCCCTGGTGATGAGCGGCGCGGCCATCGCCTGCTACTCGTTCCTGGGCTTCGATGCGGTCAGCACCCTCACCGAGGAGACCCGTGACCCGCGCCGCACCATCCCGCGGGCGATCATGCTCATCACCCTGATTGGCGGGCTGATCTTCGTGGCGGTGTCGTACTTCGTGCAGCTGGCGCACCCCTCGTTCGTGTTCGACAACGTCGACTCGGCGGCCTATGAGATTGCCCGCAACATCGGTGGCGACCTGTTCGTGTCGATCTTCATGATTGGCCTGATCGTCGGCCAGTTCGCCTCGGGGCTGTCGGCCCAGGCCAGCGGTTCGCGGCTGTTGTTTGCCATGGGCCGCGACGGCGTGTTGCCCAAGGCGTTCTTCGGCAGGCTCAGCGAGCGCTTCGGCACGCCGGTCAACAGCATCCTGCTGTGCGGCGTGGTGGCGTTGCTGGCGCTGAAAATGGACGTGACCACCTCCACCTCGTTCATCAACTTCGGCGCCTTCCTGGCCTTCAGCCTGGTGAACCTGTCGGTGATCTTCCATTACTGGATCAACGGCGACAAACGCGGGCCGCGAGAAGTGCTGCTGTTCCTGTTGTGCCCGTTGATCGGCCTGCTGGCGGACCTGTGGCTGATGATCAGCCTCGACCACCTGGCGATCATCCTCGGCGTCAGCTGGTTGGCGCTGGGCTGCGTGTACCTGATGGTGCTGACCGGCGGCCTGCGCCGCCAGCCGCCGGAGATGGATTTCCAGGAAGCGGTTTGACACGCCCCGTTCATGACAAATACCGCGGCTTTGTGGGAGCTGGCTTGCCAGCGAGATTTTCCGGGCCTCAACAGCTCGCTGGCAAGCCAGCTCCCACACTGTGCAGCAACGCGGCGCGCAGCGCTGGGGTTTCGGGTTCCCAATATTGCGGCTTGCCGGCGACGATCGCCGCCACCGGCAAGCCGTCGCGCAGCACCAGGCGGTTGCCGCTGATGGCCGGCACCTTGGCGCCGGGCAGCAAGGTGCCGGCCAGGTTCAGCGGGTCGCTGGCGCTGATGGCCACCAGGCTGTCGTCCAGCGGCCGCCTGCGTACCTCGCGCAGCACCGGAATGGCCTCGGGCAGGGCGAACTGCTCACCCGCCAGGCCGCTGACAAAACGCCCGCCGCGTATCTCGCCGCGCGCCTCCAGCCGATGGTAGGTGCGCAGCAGCTCGCGCCAGCTGGGCAGCCAGTCGGCCTCGCGCTCCAGCAACCGCCAGAACACCACGCCATAGCGGCGCAGCAAGGTCATGGCCACCTCTTCCAGCGGGTCACGCTCGTCGTTGCCCACTGGCCGCAGCAGCGCCCAACGTCCGGCGTCGTCCATGCCGCCGATGAACGCGCCGCGCCCGCGCCGGGGGCTGCGGGCCTGGCGTTTGCTGGCGGGGGTGATCAGCGCGCGCAGGCCGGCGAAGCTGTCGGCGTTCACCAGGCCCGCCGACACCAGCTCCTGCAGGGCGGTTTCCAGCTCGCTGCGCAGCAGGTGCGCGTCGCTGCCCAGTTCGTCGAAGAACAGTGCGCCGTGTTGCCCCAGCACCTCGTGCACCTTGCGCGCCCGCGGTGACAGTTCATCCACGCCCACTGCCGGCGACAGGCCGCGCCACAGGTTGGCCCGCGCCCGCGGCAGCAACACGATGGGCGTGCTGCGCAAGGTCGCGGTCAGCGCCTTGCCGCTGGCGGCCAGGCGCGTCCACAGGGTCTTGCCGGTGCGGCAGGCATCGTCCAGCCATTGGCCGCTGTAGCCCTTGAGGCGGCAGGGCAGCAGGTCGCTTTCCCAGGCGCCGGCCGGCGCGCTGTAACCCTCCAGCAGGTCGAGCACCTGGCCCAGGGCCGCCTGGCCTTGCAGGCGGGTGCTGCTGCCCAGGTGCTGCCAGTCGAGCAGGAAGCGCATGAAGTCCTGCAGGCTGACCGGCTCGATCTCCCGGCGCAGGCGCTTGACCGTGTAGCGATGGATGCGCGCCAGCAGGTGGCGCTCGCACCACTGGCTGTCGCGCAGCCCGGGGCGGAACTGGCCGCGCAGCAGGTAGCCCTGGCCTTCGAGCCGCGCCAGCGCCTGCTCCACCTGGGGCAGCGGCAGGTTCAGCGGCCCGGCGATTTCCCCCAGGCGCAGCGGCGCGAAACCGCTCAGGCGCGCGCGCAGCAGTTCCTGGCAGGCAGCGTCGTTGGCCCAGGGCTCGTCGAAGCCGGGCAGCGGCTGCAAGGCCGGCGTGCAGTATGCGGCGGGGTACAGCGCCTGCAGCAGCGGCAGGCGCTCCACCGCCAGCCACAGCAGCTGGCCGTTGCCGGCGTCCATCAGCGTTGCGCGGCCGCCCGCCGCCAGGGCCTGCAGCCAGCCTTGCCAGTGGGGCTGGCCGGCGGTTTCGTGGCTGTTGATGGCGGCCAGTTGCATCAGCGCTTCGTGCATCTCGTCAAGGCTGTGGGGCGCAGGCCAGGCTTCGGCGGCCACGGCGGTGATCGCCTCGGCGTCCAGCGCCCCCAGGTCGTCGGCGGCCTGGGGTTCGTGCCAGCGGCGGCTGAGCACCGCCTGGGTGCGGCGCTCCTCCAGCGGCGCGTCGTCGAGAAACGCATAGGGTCGGGCATTCAGAATCGCCGCGGCCAGCGGCGAGGGTGCCGGCAGGTCGTGGCTGATCAGCCGCACTTGGCCCTGTTCCATGCGCCGCAGCAGGGCCAGCCAGCCTTCGCTGTCCATGGCCTCGTGCAGGCAGTCGTCGAGGGTCTGTTCCACCAGCGGGTGGTCGGGAATCTCGCGCTCGCCGACGATGTTTTCCAGGCAGGCGATCTGGTCGGGAAATACTGTGGCAATCAGGTCTTCGCTTTTCATGCGCTGCACCTGCGGCGCCACCTTGCGCCCGCCGGTGTAGCGCGGCAGCGCCAGGGCCACGCCGGTGGTCCAGCGCCAGCGCACGCCGAACAGCGGCGCGTCGAGCACGGCCTGGATCAGCAGGTGTTCGGCGCTGTTGCTGTTGAGGTAACGCCACACCTCGTCCAGCGCGAAGCTGTGGCTGGTGGACAGCGACAGCACGATGGCGTCCTCGCTGGCGGCCGCCTGCAGCTCGAAGTTGAAGGTGCGGCAGAAGCGCTTGCGCAGCGCCAGGCCCCAGGCGCGGTTGATGCGGCTGCCGAACGGCGTGTGGATGATCAGCTGGGTGCCGCCGGACTCGTCGAAGAAACGCTCCATGATCAGCGTGTCGCGCGAGGGCAGGGCGCCCAGGGCGTTGCGCGTGCGGGCCAGGTAATCCACCAGTTGTTCGGCGCTGTCGGCCCCCAGGCCCAGCTCGGCCTGCAACTGCTGGACCAGCGCCGGCAGCTGGCCGTCGAGGGCGCCCAGGCGGGCGTCGATGTGCCCTTGCAGGCGCGCCACCGCCAGCGAAAGTTCGTCGCTGCGCCCCGGCGCCTCGCCCAGCCAGAATGGAATGTTCGGCGGCTGGCCCTGGGCGTCTTCCACGCGCACCCGGCCGGTCTCGATGCGCAGGATGCGGTACGAGGTGTTGCCGAGCTGGAAAATGTCGCCGGCGATGCTTTCCACCGCGAAGTCTTCATTGACGCTGCCCACGTTCAGGCCCTGGGGCTCCAGGACCACGCTGTAGTCGGCGTTGTCGGGGATGGTGCCGCCGCTGGTGACCGCGGTCAGCTGCGCGCCGCGGCGGCCACGCAGGGTGCCGCTGACCGCGTCGCGGTGCAGGTAGGCGGCGCGCACGCCCTGGCGGCCGCTGTAGCCCTCGGCGAGCATGCGCAGCAGCGCCTGATAATGGGCCGGGTCCAGCTGCGCATAGGGCATGGCCCGCTGCATCAGTGCCAGCAGCGCGTCTTCGTGCCATTCCTGGCAACTGACCTCGGCGATGATCTGCTGGGCCAGCACGTCCAGCGGCGCCCTGGGCACGTGCAGCACATCCAGCTCGCCGCGGCGCACGCAGTCGAGCAGCGCCGCGCATTCGATCAGGTCGTCCAGCGAGGTGGCGAACAGCCGGCCCTTGGGCGTGCCGCCCACCTGGTGGCCCGAGCGTCCTACTCTTTGCAGGAACGCCGAGATCGAGCGCGGCGAGGCGATCTGGCACACCAGCTCGACGTCGCCGATGTCCAGGCCCAGCTCCAGCGAGGCGGTGGCCACCAGCACCCGCAACTCGCCGCGCTTGAGCCGCTGTTCGGCGTCCAGCCGTTGTTCCTTGGCCAGGCTGCCGTGGTGGGCGGCCACCGCGTCGCGGCCCAGGCGGTCGCTCAAATGCCGCGCCAGGCGTTCGGCCAGGCGCCGGGTGTTGACGAATATCAGCGTGGTGCGGTGCTGGCGGCTCAGTTCGGCGAGGCGGTCGTAGACCAGCAGCCACACGTCGTTGGCCATCACCGCGCCCAGCGGCACTGGCGGCACCTCGATGGCCAGGTCGCGCGGCCGCGCATGGCCGATGTCGACGATGGCGCACGGCCGTTCGTGCCCCACCAGGAACCGCGCCACGCGCTCGATGGGCTGCTGGGTGGCCGACAGGCCGATGCGCCGCAGCGGCGCCGGGCACAACGCCTGCAGGCGTTCCAGGCTCAGCGCCAGGTGGCTGCCGCGCTTGCTGGCGGCCACGGCGTGGATCTCGTCGACGATCACCGTGCCGACGTTGCCGAGCATCTTGCGCCCCGATGCCGAGCCCAGCAGCACATACAGCGATTCCGGGGTGCTGACCAGGATGTGCGGCGCCTGCTTGCGCATGGCCGCGCGCTCTTTCTGAGGGGTGTCGCCGGTGCGCACCGCCGTGCGGATCGGCACCGGCGGCAGGCCCATGGCCTGCAGTTGCTCGCCGATGCCGGCCAGGGGGTGTTGCAGGTTGATCTGGATGTCGTTGGACAGCGCCTTGAGCGGCGACACGTAAACCACCAGGGTCTGCTCGGGCAAGGCGTCGCCCAGCTGCACCAGGTCGTCGATCACCGCCAGGAACGCCGTCAGGGTCTTGCCCGAACCGGTGGGTGCGGCCACCAGCAGCGATTCGCCAGCCTTGATCAATGGCCAGGCGCGCGCCTGGGCCGGGGTCACGGCCGGGAAGGTGTGCTGGAACCAGGCACGCACGGCGGGGTGGAAACCGTCGAGCGCCGGGTCGTCGGAGGCAGGCAGGTTCATTCAGTATTGATGCCCCACCCGCGCGCAAGTTGCAATGCCTCGTAGCAGCTGCCGCAGGCTGCGTCCTGCCCCCCAGGGTACAACAGGCAAACCGCGGCGCGGCAGACGCGGCCTGGCGGCCGCTGCTACGGTATAATCGGTGCTTTTGGACTATTCATGACCCGTACCATCCACATCGCCGCCGCCCTGCTGATCGGCCCCGACGGCAAGACCCTGCTGGTGCGCAAGCGCAACACCCTGGCGTTCATGCAGCCTGGCGGCAAGATCGAGCCTGGCGAGCAGCCGGTGCATGCCTTGGCCCGCGAGCTGGACGAGGAGCTGGGCGTGCGCATCGACGCTGCCCAGGCGCAGTACCTGGGCGCCTTCAGCGCACCGGCGGCCAACGAGCCGGGCTTCGAGGTGCGCTGCGAGCTGTTCCGCGTCGACGTGGCGGGGCCGGTGACCATTGCCGCCGAGATCGAAGAGGCGGTCTGGGTGGATGGCGACAGCCATGCCCAGCTGGAACTGGCGCCGCTGACCCGCGACCACATTCTGCCCCTGTACGCCGCTAGCGCACCGCGCTGACCCCATCCAGGGTCGAGAACGAGGTGTCCTTGGCCGTCAGCAGGAAGTCGCGCATGTACGGCGCGTCGAGCATGTCGGCGCGCACCGCCGCGTACAGCGTGGCGAACAGGCCTTTCTCGCCCAGGCGCTTGCCCTTCACGTAGCCGCGCGAGCTGTACTCATGCAGTGCCCAGTGCGGCATGCCGCACACGCCGCGGCCGCTGGCGACCAGTTGCATCATCATCACCGTGAGTTCCGAGGTGCGCACCTGGGCCGGCTCGACGTCGGCCGGCTCCAGGAAGCGGGTGAAGATGTCCAGGCGGTCGCGCTCCACCGGGTAGGTGATCAGGGTCTCGCTGGCCAGGTCATCGGGCACGATGTATGGCTTGCTGGCCAGCGCGTGCTGGTTGGCCACCGCCAGCATGGCCTCGTAGGTGAACAGCGGCACGTAGGTGATGCCCGGCAGTTCCAGCGGGTCGCTGGTCACCACCAGGTCCAGGTCGCCACGGGCCAGGGCCGGCAGCGGCGCGAAGGCGAAGCCCGAGGCCAGGTCCAGTTCCACTTCCGGCCAGGCGTCGCGGAACTGGTCGATGGTGGGCATCAGCCACTGGAAGCAGCTGTGGCACTCGATGGCCATGTGCAGGCGCCCGGCGGTGCCGCCGGCCAGCCGCGCGATATCGCGCTCGGCGCCACGCAGCAGCGGCAGGGTGGCGTCGGCCAATTGCAGCAGGCGCAGGCCGGCGCTGGTGAAGCGGATGGGCTTGGTCTTGCGCATGAACAGTGGCAGGCCCAGGCGCTCTTCCAGCTCCTTGAACTGGTGCGACAGCGCCGATTGCGTCAGGTGCAGGCGCTCGGCCGCTTCCACCAGGCTGTCGGCCTCGCGCAAGGCGTGCAGGGTTTTCAGGTGTCGGATTTCCAGCATGAGCGCCTCTATGAAAATTTCTTGTGATCAACACGAATAGATTGAGTTTGTCTCATGTTGTACCGAATGTCGATAATGCGCCCATCGAATACGGAGTACCGCACCATGGCCAACGCCACCCCACACGACCTGTCGTTCTACACCCAACGCCTGCTGGACGAGGTCGAACAGGCCCGGGCGCGCGGCGAGATGCCACGGCCGGTGCTGATGGGGCCGCTGAGCTATCTGTGGCTGGACCAGGCCAACGGCAGCGACGTGCGCGCGCTGAGCCGCCTGGAAGTGGTGCTGCCGGTGTACGGCGAGATCCTGGTGCGCCTGGCGCGCCTGGGCGTGGAGTGGGTGCAGATCGACGAGCCGATCCTCACCCAGGCGTTGCCCCAGGCCTGGAAGAGCGCCTTCGAGCGCGCCTACCACATCCTCCAGTATTCGCCGCTGAAGAAGCTGCTGGCCACTTACGGCGGCGCGCTGCAGGACAACCTCGGCCTGGCCGCGCACCTGCCGGTGGACGGCCTGCACGTGGACCTGGCCAGCGCCCCCGAGCAGCTGACCGCGGTGCTGGACCGGGTGCCCAGCTACAAGGTGCTGTCCCTGGCGGTGGCCATCGATGGCGCCGACCTGTGGTGCTGCGAGCTGGAAGCGGTGCAGGCACAATTGCAGCCCGCCCGCCGGCGCTTCGGCGAAAACCTGTGGCTGTCAGGTGCGCGCTGGTTGGCCGACCTGGGCGCCCTGCTGCCCGACCTGCGCCCCGCCGGGCATGCCTGCCACATCACCAGCTGAGCGACCATTCAGCGAGGTTCATCAAACTGTCACTGAACTGTGGCAGCGCGCCCGCACGAAGTTCATCACACTCGCGCTCTACTGGGGATCTGCGTTTGTGGTGTTTTTCATGCGGGCAATTTTGTTTCTGGCGGCGCTGTTGTGCAGCCTTTCTTCTTTCGCGGCGTCTAGCTGTGATGTAAACGTTCCGGTGCGTCACGCACTGCTCAAGGACGTCAACCTGGCCTACCAAAGCATCGGTCGCGACTCCGACCCGGCGTTGCTGTTGGTGATGGGCCTGGGTGGGCAACTGATCCACTGGCCCGACGAGGTGGTGGTGGCGCTGTGCGAGCAGGGCTTCCGGGTGATTCGCTATGACAACCGCGACGTCGGCCTGTCCAGCTGGGCCCAGGCCCCCGACAGCGTCAACCTGACCTTCGAGGTGCTGCGCTACAAGCTCGGCCTGCCGGTGTCGGCGCCCTACAGCCTGACCGACATGGCCAACGACGGCCTGGGCCTGATGGACGCGCTGCACGTGGGCCGCTTTCACCTGCTGGGCGCGAGCATGGGTGGCATGATCGCCCAGCACATGGCGGCCATGGCGCCGCAGCGGGTCGAGAGCCTGACGCTGATCATGAGCAGCTCCGGTGACCCCGGCCTGCCCATGCCCAGCCCGGCGCTGCTGCAACTGCTGGCCCGGCGTGGCGCGCCGAACCGCGAGGTGGCCATCGAACAGCAGGCCGACCTGCTGGCGGCGCTGGGCAGCCCGGACGTGGTGGACGACCGCCAGGTGCTGCTGCACCAGGCGGCGGTGTCCTACGACCGCGCGTTCAACCCCGAGGGCGTGAAGCGGCAGATTTTGGCGATACTCGCCGAGCCCAGCCGCGTGACGCTGCTGGACAGCCTGCGGGTGCCGACCCTGGTGGTGCATGGCACGGCCGACCCGTTGCTGCCGGTGATGCACGGCGTGCACCTGGCGGCGCATATCCGTGGCAGCGAGCTGAAGCTGATTCCGGGGTTGGCGCACCGGTTCCAGGAAGCGTTCAAGGCGCCGTTGCTGGCGGCGGTGTTGCCCTACCTGGATGCACAGAAACTGCACGACGCGCCGGTGGCGGGGTTGTAGAAACCCGGGTGGGAGCTGGCTTGCCAGCGAGCTGTCCAGGCCGCCAAAAGCTCGCTGGCAAGCCAGCTCCCACACGCTTTTATCAAGCCCTACCGAGCAAACTTGCTGACCTGAATCGCCAGCTTCTTCAGCCGGTACCACAGGCTGCGCTCGGTAATGCCCATCAACTGCGCCGCTGCGGCCTGCACGCCGTTGGTCTGCTGCAGGGCGGCCAGGATCCAGGCCTTTTCCACCTCGGCCAGTTTGCCGTCCAGGTCATTGGGCACGCCGCTGGGCACGGCCTCGTCGGCCTGCCCGGCAGCGGCCTCGAACAGGTACGCGGGCAGGTCCTGCTGTTCGATCAGCGCGCCCTGGGCGACGATGGTTGCGCGTTCCACGCAGTTCTGCAGCTCGCGGATGTTGCCCGGCCACGGGTAGTTGAGCATCGACTGCATGGCCTGCGGGCTGAAGCCGGTGATGCGCTTGCCCGCCTCGGCGCCCAATAGGCCGGCGAAGTGGTGGGCCAGGCCGGGGATGTCCTCGCTGCGCTCGCGCAGGGCGGGCAGGGGGATGGGGAAAACGTTGAGGCGGTAATACAGGTCTTCGCGAAACTCCTTGCGCGCCACGGCTTCCACCAGGTTCTTGTGGGTGGCGGCGATCACGCGCACGTCGACCTTGCGCTCGCGGCTGTCGCCCACCGGCTCGATCAGCCGCTCCTGCAGCGCGCGCAAAATCTTGGCCTGCAGCGCCAGGGGCATGTCGCCCACCTCGTCGAGGAACAGCGTGCCCTTGTCGGCTTGCTGGAAACGGCCGATGCGGTCGCTGACCGCACCAGTGAACGCGCCCTTGCGGTGGCCGAACATCTCGCTTTCCAGCAGCCCCTCGGGAATGGCCGCGCAGTTGACCGCCACGAACGGCTGGTCGGCGCGGTTGCCGTGCTGGTGGATGGCGCGCGCGACCATTTCCTTGCCGGTGCCGCTCTCGCCGGTCAGCAGGATGGTGGCGCTGCTCTCGCGCACCGAATCGATGGCCTGCAACACCCGGCGAAAGGCCGGGCTTTCGCCCACCAGGTTGTCGAACTGGTGATGGTTGTCGAGCTCGGCGCGCATGCGCGCGTTGTCGCGCAGGATGTCGCGGAACTGCAGCGCCTTGTGCACGGTGATGTCCAGCTCGTCGATGTCGAACGGCTTGGCGATGTAGTCGAAGGCCCCGTCGCGCATGGACTTCACGGCGTTCTTCACCGTGGAGTAGGCAGTCATGACAATGACCGGCACCTGGGGAAAGCGCTGCTTGATCTCGGCCAGCAGCTGCGGGCCGTCCATGCCGGGCATGCGCCAGTCGCTGATGACCAGGTCGATGCTTTCCTGCTCCATCACCTCCAGCGCCAGCAGGCCGTTGCCGGCGGTGAACACCTGCACCTGGTCTTGGCTGAGTGCTGAGACCAGCAGGTCGCAGAGTTTCGGCTCATCGTCGACTACCAGGACGTTATGGCTCAAGCGGGCTCTCCTTCGCGGGCCGGTATGTACAGGTTGAACGTGGCGCCTTGGCCCGGGGTGCTGATGCACTCCACGCGACCGTCATGGTTTTCCATGATCGAGAACACTTTTGCAAGCCCAAGGCCGGTGCCCGAGGCCTTGGTGGTGACGAACGGGTTGAAGATGCGCTCCATCAGGTCGCTGGAAATGCCCTGGCCGTCGTCTTCCACGCTCAGGCGCGTGTTGGCGCCGTCGGTGCCGATGCCCAGCACCAGGTGGCCGCCGTCGGGCATGGCGTCGATGGCGTTGAGCACCAGGTTCAGGCAGGCCTGCTTGAGCTGGCGGCTGTCGGCGTACAGCGTGGCGCCGGGGGCCTGGTCTTCGATCAGCGCGTGAATGTCATGGGTGGCAAGCTCCGGCGCGCAGAAGCCGAGTATGTCTTCCAGCAGCGCCCGCGCCGACATCACCGTGCGGATCGGCGGGCTGGGCTTGGCGAAATCGAGGAACTCGGTGATCAGTTCGTTGATGCGGGTGACTTCCGAGATCACGTATTCCAGGTGGCGCATGTCCGCCTCGGGCAGGGCTGCACGGCGGTGCAGCAGCTGGGTGGCGGTCTTGATGATGCCCAGCGGGTTGCGAATTTCGTGGGCCAGGCCCATGGCCACTTCGCCCATGGTGTGCAGGCGGTCGCGGCGGCGCATCTGCGCCTCCAGGTGCTGCAGGGCCTGCAAGCCCTTGGTCATGTGGTTGAAGGTCACGCCCAGCTCGGCCAGCTCGTCGTTGCCCAGCACTTCCACCTGTTGGCTGTAGTCGCCGGCGGTCACCGCGCGCACGCCTTCGGACAGGGCGCGCATCGGCCGGGTGAACCGCCGCGTCACCAGGGTGCCGACACCCAGGGACAGCGCCGAGCTGAGCAGGAAAATCAGCACGAACAGGTTGCTCTGGTTCACCAGCCCCAGCAGGTTGCTGTGGCGCAGCAGGCCGCTGAACACCACGCCCTGCAGGTTGCCCTTGTCATTGAGCAGGGGCCGGTACAGGCCGCTGTACTGGCTGGTGAACTGTTCGGTGGGGCTCTTGGTGTCGCGCAGCACCTGCTCGATGCGTTGTGGCAACAGGGGCGGGTGGTTTTCGAAGCGCTGGCTGGAAAACACCTCGGCGTAGCCCTGGTCGCTGGACAGGTACAGGCGCAGGTCGAGGGTGTGCACGTCGGCGACGCTGGTCAGGAAGCTGGCGTCGAGGAAGGTGGCGACCAGCAGCTGGTAGTCTTCGCCGTTCTGCTGGGTGGGGAAGGTGGAGACCACGGTGCCGATGCGTGCGCTGCCGTTGTGGATGGTCTGCAGCACGGCATCGGGCGCCAGGCTGATCTGTTCCACCACGTCGGCGGCGGCGGTGGAGAAGACCACCTTGTGGTCACGGCTGCGGATCAGCGCCACCACGTCGATGCCCATGGCATCGGCGATGTCACCGATCAGTTTGTCCTGGTGCTGCGCGCGTTTCTCGGTGGGTGCCTCGGCCCGGGCGTAGCGCAGGAACAGTTGGGCGACGCGGGCGTTGTCGCGCAGGATCTCGCTGATTTCGTCCTCGACGATCTTGGTCGATTCCTGCAGCCAGACGCGCACGTTGCTGTCGAAAATTTCGGCCAGGGTGGTGGCGGCCAGTTCGGAGGCGATCATCGTCGGCACCACGCTGACCAGCCAGAACGCCAGGATCAACTTGCGTTGCAGGTTCCAGCGCGACAGTCGAAAGGCGGACGGTTTCGGGGCAGGGGGCGTCATCGATACTCGCTTATGGCCAGGTCGCAAATCCTCGTAGCAGCTGCCGCAGGCTGCGCTGGCCCTTGCGTACGCTCGAGATCTTCAGTGTACGCAAGGGCCAGCGCAGCCTGCGGCAGCGGCTACAGGGGTAGAGCATGCGGCTATCAGGATGCCTGGGCAAGGCCCGGGGCGTGAAGCTGGATGAACTCTGCGCTCAGGCTGATCACTTTCGGGTATTGCAGGTCCACGGTGATCATGTGATAGCAGTCGTCGAGCAGTACCTTGGTCACCGGGCCGCCGATGTGCGCTTCAATGTAGTCGGCGTTCCAGCGGCTGGTGATGTCGTCTTCGCTGGAATGCAGCACCAGCGCCGGCGCTTTGATAGTAGGCATGCCGCGTTTCACTTCGGCTACCAACCGGTGCAGTTCGCGCACGCTGATGCCCGACATGGTCAGCAGCCCCGCGTTGGCGCTCTCGCCGGCTTTCATCTGCTTTTCGACGATGGCGCGCAACCGCGGGTTCTTGATCCCGTAGGGCGGCTTTTCGTTGAAGCGGCAGATGTGCACGCCGAACGGGAAGGCCATGAACAGCGGCGTCAGGCGCGCCACCCAGGGCATGTTCCAGCCGTCGTAGCGCAAGGTGGTGGAGTACAGCAGCAACCCCGCCACCTCGCCTGGCCGCTGGGCGGCCAGGTGCATCGACAGGACCGCGCCCATCGACAGGCCACCGACGAACACCTGCTCGTGCACCTTGCGGATGCCCTCGAAGGTGCTCAGCGCGCTGGCGTACCAGTCGCGCCACGTGGTGGCCTGCAGATCGGCGTTGTCCCCGCAATGGCCAGCCAGGGTGGGCACGTACACCGTGTACCCCGCCTTGGCCAGCCCCTGGGCAACCTTGCGCAGCTCGGTGGGGGTGCCGGTCAGCCCGTGGATCAGCAGCACGGCCACCGGGCCGTTGCCGAGCACGAAGCTGGCGTCGCCAACACCCATATCGATCTGCGCGGCACTCACTTCTGGGTGACCCGGTGCAGCAGGCGGTCGAGCAGGGCGATGGCCAGGTCGATTTCCGGGTAGCTGATTTCCAGCGACGGGGCCAGGGTGATCACGTTCTTGTAGTAACCGCCCACGTCGAGGATCAGGCCCAGGCGGCGGCCGTCGATCTCGATGTCGCCCTTCATGCCTTCCTCGACCATTTCGTCGAGCTTGGCCTTGTCCGGGGTGAAGCCGTCTTCGCCACAGATTTCCATGCGCAGGGCCAGGCCCAGGCCGTCGACGTCGCCGACGATCTTGTAGCGCTTCTTCAGGTCTTCCAGGCCGGCCAGGAAGTACTTGCCCTTGGCCATGACCATGGCGCCGTAGTCCACTTCGCTGGTCATCTTGAACATTTCCAGGCCCACGGCGGTGCCCAGCGGGTTGGAGGCGAAGGTGGAGTGGGTCGAACCTGGCGGGAAGATGCCCGGGTTGATCAGCTCTTCACGGGCCCAGATGCCGCCCAGCGGGTTCAGGCCGTTGGTCAGTGCCTTGCCGAACACCAGCACGTCGGGTTTGACGTCGAAGTGCTCGATCGACCACAGCTTGCCGGTGCGGTAGAAGCCCATCTGGATTTCGTCGACCACCATCAGGATGCCGTGCTGGTCCAGGACCTGCTTCAGCTCGCTGTAGAAGTTCATCGGCGGGATCACGTAGCCGCCGGTGCCCTGGATCGGCTCGACGTAGAAGGCTGCGTATTCGCACTGGCCGACTTTCGGGTCCCACACACCGTTGTATTCGGTTTCGAACAGGCGGGCGAACTGCTTCACGCAGTAGCTGCCGTACTCTTCCTTGCTCATGCCCTTGGGGCCGCGGAAATGGTACGGGAACGGGATGAACTGCGCGCGCTCGCCGAAGTGGCCGTAGCGGCGACGGTAGCGGTAGCTGGAGGTGATGGACGAGGCGCCCAGGGTACGGCCGTGGTAGCCGCCTTCGAAGGCGAACATCAGGCTCTTGCCGTTGGAGGCGTTGCGTACCACTTTCAGCGAGTCTTCGATGGACTGCGAACCGCCGACGTTGAAGTGCACGCGACCGTCCATGCCGAATTTCTTCTTGGCATCGACCGCGATCATTTCCGACAGCTCGATCTTGCCCTTGTGCAGGTACTGGCTGGCGATTTGCGGCAGGGTGTCGATCTGCTGCTTCAGGGCGTTGTTCAGGCGCGGGTTGGCGTAGCCGAAGTTGACCGCCGAGTACCACATTTGCAGGTCGAGGTAGGCCTGGTCATTGGTGTCGTAGACGTAGGAACCTTCGCAGCGGCTGAAAATGCGCGGTGGCTCGATGTAGTGAACGGTGTCACCGAACGAGCAGTAGCGCGATTCTTTGTCCAGAAGGATCTGGTCTTCTTCGCTGGTGATACGCGGGGTGTTAGACATGGTGGAAGAGTTCCTGCTGTTCTGAATTGAGGTGTGGAACGGTGTTGCGGGTGTCTTGCGGCAGGGCGGCCAGCAGGGCTGGCAGCTCGGCGAACGAATCGAAGCGGGCGTGGGCAATGCCATTGCGTTCGCAATGGTCGGCCAGGCTGCCCTTGGCGAACACGAAGTCGGCGGTGCCGGCCACGCACATGTCGGACTTGCCGTCGCCGATCACCAGGATGCGTTTGCTGCCGGGCGTGGACTTGCATTTGCAGTTGCCGGAAGCGGCACGGCAGGCGTCGCTGGCGTGGGGGAACACGATGCGCCAGCTGTCGGCGTCGACCTGGCGCAGTTGGTTGGCGATGATCGGCAGCAGCGGTGCGCCGTTGCGCGCCAGGATGCGGGCGATGGCCTGCTCCAGGCCGTCGCTGACCACCGCCAGGCTGGCGCCGCGCTCCAGCACCAGCTCGACGAAGGCGGTGAACGCCGGGTCGATGGTGACGCTGTCGAAGTATTCCAGCAGCTGGGCGGGTTGGGCTTTCACCAGGGCCAGCTGTTGGCTCAGGCATTCACGCGAGCCGATTTCACCGGCCAGCCATTGCGCTTCGATGGCTTCCCAGCGTGGATCGGCGAAGCGATCCAGGATGTTGTCGATGACATCGCTCGGGGTGATGGTCCCGTCGAAGTCACACACGATATGCCAGTGCATCATCTGCAGTTACCTATGGGTGAGCAGCGCAGTTCGCGCTTGCCCAGCGGTAGAGCAGGGAGCGTGCCAACCCGGTGGAGCCCTTGTTCTGCGGGCTCTGGCGCTGCTTGGTAAGCGCGAAGCTACAATTTTTGTAGGTTGCTACAAAGAACATGAGTGCTTGCGCCGGCAGCCTCGCGTGCGCGTTCATGCGCGTACGAAAAACGTCACGAGAATTGCGATGTCACGAATCAACCTGCTGCTGGGGCTGCTGCTGAGCAGCCTGGCCGGTGGCGCCTGGGCCACGCCATTGACCGGCGATGCCGGCGTGGGCCTGTCCTACCAGCCCAGCGAACCTTCCGGCAGCCGCTACGAAACCAAGCCCATGCCGTACCTGGACCTGACCTGGGGCAACATCGGCATCGACTCCGATGAAGGCCTGACCTGGGCCGCGCTGAAGACCGGCAACGGCTGGAGCGCCGGGCCCCTGGCCAACCTGGTGGAAGGGCGCGACGGCAACGACCGCCTGCGTGGCCTGCGGGACGTGCCGGACATGGTCGAGCTGGGCGGCTTCGTGCAGTACAGCCCGGTGGACTTCTGGCGCGTATACGCCCAGGCCGGCCGGGCCGAAGGGGGTGGCCATGGCCAGGGCGGCCTGCTGGGGCGGCTGGGCACCGAGCTGGATTACCCGCTGGGCGGCGGGGTGTTCGGCGCCACCGAACTGGTGGCGCATTTCGCCGACCAGCGCATGAACCAGACCTTCTTCGGCGTTGATGCCAGCGAGGCCCAGGCCAGCGGCATCGGCGCCTACCGCGCCAGCGGCGGGCTGCAGAACTGGACCCTGAGCCAGGGCGCGCAATTCCCGTTGGCGCCCCATTGGTCGTTGCTGGCCAACGTGGAGTGGGTGCACCTGAGTGGCTCGGCAGCGGACAGCAGCATCGTCAGCCAGCGCGGGCGGGTGAACCAGGGCGAAGTGCAGACGGCGGTGGCCTACAAGTTCTGAGGTGCCTGGGGGCGAAGCTGTTTTTGTGGGAGCTGGCTTGCCAGCGAGCTGTTGAGGCCCTAAAAGCTCGCTGGGTGCGAGCGGGACATCCTTTACAAAATAAACCGGAGACATCGTTTACATCTTTACAGGCTTGAGAAGCGCTTTGCACCGCGCTCAAGCCTGCCTAAACGATGATTGCACAGATACAGATCCCACACCTCATCATCAACTTCCCGCATCCCAACCGCTTCCCCGATCAAGGCCTCGCTCAGGAATAGCGATTTCCCCTTCCATTTTATGTGCCCGTTCAATCGCACCCGTCTGACGACATCCTCCGACGAGTAGTCGAACGCAGGAACCTTGCCATGGTATTGCCTAACCGAGGGTGTGTAGATTCGGGCAGGAGTCATCATGTCCAGTGCTTCGTGCGGCCTGACGTAGTTGAACTCTTCCCGGAAACGCTCAAAGGCCAGTTGCTGCTGGATCAATGTGGTTTCAGGAGCGCACAAAAGGTCATCTTTCAGGGTACGGTGCATACGCTCATGGCGCCCATTTTGATCAGGCCTTCCAAGCTGTATGAGCTCTGGAAAAATACCAAGACGAATCCACCAGACTGACAGCGACGAAAGGCGAGAAAAGCCTGTCGAGGCAAACGGCGACCCATTGTCGGTGCGAATAACATCAGGCAAGCCGAATTCGTGAAACGCCCACTCAAAGCCTTCACGTGCATTGCTGACGTCAGGCTGGGCCTTGCATAACAGCAAAAAGCGGCTGGCATGGTCAGTGATCGTCAGGGGATGGCAGCGCTGCCCGCCTTTGAGCTTGAAGCTGCCCTTGAAGTCCGCTGCCCAGGTCTGATTCGGCTCGTCTGCTGGCCGCATGGTCTTGGGGCCTGTGGAAGGCCTGTTGAACTGCCGCCTGGCCTTCACCAAGCCAAATTTCCTCAGCCACTCCCCAGCTGTACTAGGCGCCGGCACCGTCATTTCAGGATGCTCACGCTGAAGCAGGGCAACCAGCTTTTTAGGGCCCCACGTTGGATGCTGGCGCTTCTGTTCAAGAAGAAGTTGAAGGAGGTGGTCGCTGGTCTGCGCGGGACAGGAAGAGGGGCGCCGAGAAGCCTCCTTGAGGCCGTCGACACCCTGCTCGGCGTAACGAGCAAGCCACTTGTCCAATGTCGGCCGTGACAAGCCATGGCGAGCGGCAAGCTGGGTTTTTGAGTAAAGGCCGGAATGCCATTCGGCAACCAGAGTGATTTTTTGATCCATCACGGATTCTCGATTCCAGGGCATGGTCAGGACCTCCTGACCATGGTTAATAACCTGTAAACGATGTCTCCGGTTTAAAACGTAAAGGATGTATCCGGTTCACACCCTGGCAAGCCAGCTCCCACAATGCAGGTTGATGGTGCAGCTTATGACAGCCCGTACTTCTTCACCTTGTCGAACAAGGTGGTCTTGGCCATGCCCAGGTCCTGGCTGGCCTGGCTGAGGTTGCCGTTGTTGCGCGCCAGGGCGTCGCTCAGCAGGTTGCGCTCGAAGGCCTCCACGGCCTCGGCGAAGCCCACCCCCGGCACGGCCTGGGCGCCGCTTTTCTTGAACGCAGGCAGGCCCAGCGCGTAGCGCTCGGCGACGTTGCGCAGCTCCCGCACATTGCCGGGCCAGTCGTGGCTCATCAGGCGCGACAGGGTCTGGCTGTCCAGTTCGGGCACCTCGCGGTCGAAGCGCAGGGCCGACTGTTCGAGGAAGTGTTCGAACAGTTGCAGGATGTCCTCGCGGCGCTCGCGCAGCGGCGGCAGCTCCAGGGTCACTACGTTGAGCCGGTAGTACAGGTCGCTACGGAAGCCGTTGCTGCGGCTCAGTTCGTCGAGGTCGGCCTTGGTGGCGGCGATCACCCGGCAATCCACCTCGATGCTCTGGTTCGACCCCAGGCGCTCCAGGGTGCGCTCCTGCAACACCCGCAACAGCTTGATCTGCAGGTTCAGCGGCATGCTTTCCACTTCATCGAGGAACAGCGTGCCGCCGTTGGCGTGCTCGATCTTGCCGATGCGGCGCTTGCCGGCGCCGGTGAAGGCGTTGGCCTCGTGGCCGAAGATTTCGCTTTCGAACAGGTTCTCCGGCAGGCCGCCACAGTTCAGTGCCACGAAGGGCTGCGGCTGGCGGCGGCTGAAGTCGTGCAGGCAGCGCGCTACCAGTTCCTTGCCGGTGCCGGTCTCGCCTTCGATCAGCACGTTGGCCGACGTATCGGCGACGTTGGCGATCAGCTCGCGCAGGTTCTCTATGGCCGGCGAGCGGCCGATGATGCGCCCCTCGAGGCTGCTGCGCCCGGCCAGCTGGCGGCGCAGCGAGCTGACCTCGCGGGCCAGGCCGCGCTGTTCCAGGGCGCGGCGCACTACGTCCACCAGGCGCTCGGGGGAGAAGGGCTTTTCCATGAAGTCGTAGGCGCCGCTGCGCATGGCGCCCACCGCCATGCTGATGTCGCCGTGGCCAGTGATCAGCACCACCGGCAGGCTCGGGTCGCGGGCCTTGAGGCGGTTCAGCAGCTCCAGGCCGTCGATGCCCGGCAGGCGAATGTCACTGACGACGATGCCGGCGAAGTCGTCGCCGATCAACGCCAGCGCTTCCTCGGCGCTGCCCACGCCCTGGCACGGGATATCTTCCAGGCTCAGGGCCTGTTGGCACCCGAGCAGCACATGGGGATCGTCCTCGACGATCAGAACGGTAAGCGAGGTGTTCATGACGGCTCGACTGGTGAAGTGGGCGGTTGGGCATTGAGTGCAGGCAAGGTCAGCACGAAGGCGGTGCCGCCGTCGTCGGGGTGCTCGGCGCCCAGGCTGCCACCGGCGGCGGCCGCCAGGCTGGCGGAAAGCGTCAGGCCCAGGCCCAGGCCTTGCTCGCCCGGTTTGGTGGTAAAGAACGGTTCGAACAGGTGCTGGCGCGTCTGCGCGGGCACGCCATGGCCGTTGTCGCGCACGCGCAGGCGGTAGCGGCCATCGTCCAGGGTTTCGCCCTGCAGCCACAGCGCCGGCTGGGCGATGCCCTGCAAGGCGTCCAGGGCGTTGCCGGCCAGGTTGCCGAGGATCTGCTCCAGGCGCGTCTGGCCCATGGGCAATTGTACCTCGCTGAACTGCCGGTGTACCTGCACGCCTTGGTCGCTGAGGCGCGCGGCCAGCACCTGCAGGGTGGCGTCCACGGCCTGGGTCAGCGAGGCGCGGCCACGGTCTTCGCCGCGGCGGGCGAACGAGCGCAGGCTGGCGGTGATGCGGCCCATGCGGTCGATCAGTTGGTTCATGGTGGCAAGGTTGGTGCTAGCCGTGTCCAGGGCGCCGCGCTCGAGGAAGCGCACGGTGTTGCCGGACAGCGTACGCAGCGCCGCCAGCGGCTGGTTCAGCTCGTGGGCGATGCTGGTGGACATCTGCCCGATGGCCGCCAGTTTGCCGGCCTGCACCAGTTCGTCCTGGGCGTGGCGCAGGGTTTCCTCGGCCTGGCGGCGTTCGCGAATCTGGCTTTTCAGCCGTTCGTTGCTGGCGCGCAGGTTCTCGGTGCGCGCGGCGATGCGCCGCTCAAGCTGGCTGTTCGCCTCTTCCAGCGCCTCGCGGGCGGCCAGGCGGGTGGCGATGACCTTGCGCCGTTCGTTCCAGGCAATCAGCAGGAACGCCAGGAACGCGAACGCCACCGCCACCAGCACGCCCTGGACCATGGCCTCGCGGCGCAGGTCCTGCAGGGGGGTGAGCAGGGTGAAGTGCCAGGGCGTGTCTTTCAGCTCGCGGGTCTGCGCCAGGTAGCTGACCTGGCGAGGGCTGCCGGTGCGGGTGGCGGGGCCGGGGAAGCTCAGGCGCTCCACGCCTTCGGCCAGGGTCTCGCGCTCCAGCGGTTGCAGCTCGGTGAGCGAGAACCAGTAGTACTGCAGGCTGCGGGCCAGGCGCTCCTTGATGTCCGGGGTCAGTGGGCGGACCGATTTCAGCCGCCGCGCCGGGTCGCTGGACAGAATGATGATGCCGTTCTCGTCGCTGACGAAGGCCTCCAGCTGCGCCTTCTGCCAGCGCTCCTCGAGGCTTTCCATGCGCACCTTGACCACCGCCACGCCGACGATCTTGCCGTGCTCTTCGAGGCCATGGGCCAGGTAGTAGCCGGGCTCGCCGGTGGTCGTGCCGATGCCGTAGAAGCGCCCGTCCTGGCCGCGCACGGCGTCCTGGAAGTAGGCGCGGAAGGACAGGTCCTCGCCCAGGTAGCTGTTGGCATCGCGCCAGTTGCTGGTGGCCTGCACCCGGCCGGTGGTGTCCAGCACGTAGATGGCGCTGCTGTGGCTGCGGCGGTTGAGGCCTTCCAGGTAGTCGTTGACCGCCTGGCGGTGGCCTTCGCCGTCGGGGTCGCCCAGCAGCGTCGAGACGCTACCTTCCAGCTCCAGCAGGCTGGGCAGGAAGGTATATTTGTTGATCTCGCTTTCCACCGCCCGGCCGTTCAGTTCCAGCTGGCGCTCGCCGCTCTCGCTCAGGGTGCGGATGCCGTTGTAGAGGCTGGCACGATAGCCGGCATAGCCCAGGCCCACGGTCAGCAGCAGGATCAGGGGGGGCAGGAACAGGTGGCGAATCAGACGGGGTTTCACGGCTAGGGCAGGCGAGGTCGCACGGGAGTGATCAGGGTCGCATTTCATCACAGTGCCTTGGGGCCTGCCAGCGCCGGGTGCCGGTGAGGGCACCCGGGCAGGGCTTTTAGTGTTGCAGGATCTTGGCGAGGAATTGCTGCGCACGTTCCGAACGCGCGCTCACGTCACCGAAGAACTCTTCCTTGGGGCAGTCTTCGACGATCTGGCCCTTGTCCATGAAGATCACCCGGTTGGCCACCTTGCGCGCAAAGCCCATCTCGTGGGTCACGCACATCATGGTCATGCCTTCGTGGGCCAGCTGCACCATCACGTCGAGCACTTCGTTGACCATTTCCGGGTCCAGCGCCGAGGTGGGTTCGTCGAACAGCATGACGATCGGGTCCATGGCCAGCGCCCGGGCAATGGCCACGCGCTGCTGCTGGCCGCCGGACAGCTGGCCGGGGTGCTTGTGCGCATGGGCCGACAGGCCGACGCGCTCCAGCAGCTTCAGGCCCTTGGCCGTGGCCTCTTCCTTGCTGCGGCCCAGCACCTTGATCTGCGCGATGGTCAGGTTCTCGGTGATGGTCAGGTGCGGGAACAGCTCGAAATGCTGGAACACCATGCCCACCCGCGAGCGCAGCTTGGGCAGGTTGGTCTTGGGGTCGGCGATGGAGGTGCCGTCGACGTTGATGTCGCCCTTCTGGAAGGGCTCCAGGGCGTTGACGCACTTGATCAGCGTGGACTTGCCCGAGCCCGAGGGCCCGCACACCACCACCACCTCACCTTTCTTGACTTCGGTGCTGCAGTCGGTCAGCACCTGGAAGTCCCCGTACCACTTGTTGACGTTCTTGATGGAAATCATACGGCTAACCTTTTATGCAGACGCTTGACCAGCAGCGAGGCGGAGAAGCTGATGACGAAGTAGACGAGCCCGGCGAAGATCAGGAACTCGTTGGACTGGCCGATGATGTCGCCATTGGCCCGTGCCGCGTTGAGGAAGTCCACCAGGCCCACGGTGTACACCAGCGAGGTGTCCTGGAACAGGATGATGCTCTGCTGCAGCAGCAGCGGGGTCATCTTGCGGAACGCCTGGGGCAGGATGATCAGGCGCATGGTCTGGCTGTAGGTCATGCCCATGGCCTGGGCGGCGCCCATCTGGCCCTTGGGAATGGACTGCACGCCGGCACGCACGATCTCGCAGAAGTACGCCGCCTCGAACATCATGAAGGCCACGACACAGGAGGTGAACGCGCCCACGGGCGTGTCCTGGCCGGTGATCCAGCGCAGCACGTAGGGCACCGCCAGGTAGAACCAGGTGATCACCAGCAGCAGCGGGATGGAGCGGAAGTAGTTGACGTAGGCGCCCGCTACCCGCGACAGCAGCTTGCTCGACGACAGGCGCATCAGCGCCAGCAGGGTGCCCAGCACGATGCCGCCGACGATACCCATGACCATCAGTTGCAGGGTCATGAGCATGCCGTTCCACAGGCCGGGCAGGGCGGGAATGATGCCACTGAAGTCCATTTACTTGCCCCCCACGGAGATCAGGCCGGGTACCGCGACTTTCTTCTCGATCAGGCGCATCAGCAGCATCAGGCTCATGTTCAGGGTGAAGTAGATCAGCGTCGCCAGGGTGAAGGCCTCGAACAGGTTGGCGGAGAACTCGGCGGTCTGCTTGGTCTGTGCCAGCAGCTCCATCAGGCCGATCAGCGAGGCCACCGAGGAGTTCTTGAACACGTTGAGGAATTCCGAGGTGAGCGGCGGAATGATGATGCGGTAGGCCTGGGGCAGCAGCACGTTCCAGTAGATCTGCGGCAGCTTGAAGCCCATGGCCCGGGCGGCCGATTCCTGGCCCTTTGGCAGCGCCTGGATACCGGTGCGCACCTGCTCGCAGACGCGTGCGGCGGTGAACAGGCCCAGGCACACCACCACGCTGAGGAAGGCGGCGGTGGTGGGGTTGAGGTCTTGCTTGAACCAGTCCTGGAAGCCCTGGGGCATCAGGTCGGGAATCACGAAATACCAGATGAACAGCTGCACCAGCAGCGGCACGTTGCGGAAGATTTCCACGTAAGTGGTGGCGATGGCCGATACCCAACGGTTGGGCACGGTGCGCATCACGCCGAGCACGGAGCCCAGCAGCAAGGCAATGATCCAGGCGGCGACGGCGATACCGATGGTCCAGCCCAGGCCGGCAATGTACCAGTCCAGGTAGATCTCGTTGCCAATGCCGGTGGACTTGAAGAACACGCCCCAGTCCCAGTTGTAATTCATCAGGGTCTCCCCTTGAGTTGCGATTCACGGGCACCTGCAGTCATCCACCGGCGCAAGGGCGCCAGTGGATGATTGAAGGTTAGACGGTGCGGGCGGATCAGTCCTTGGCAGGCTGGTCGGTCGGGTTGGCGATCAGGTTCTTCAGTTCGTCGCTTTCCGGGAACATCAGGTTCAGGCCCTTCGGCGGGATCGGCTGGGTGAACCACTTGTTGTAGATGGTGTTGATCTCGCCGGACTTGAACACGGCGACGATGGCGTCATCCACGGCCTTCTTGAACGCCGGGTCACCCTTGCGCACCATGCAGCCATAGATCTCGTGGGACTGCGCGGTGCCGGTCACGGCCCAGTCGTCGGGCTTCTTGGCCTTGGCCATTTCGCCGGCCAGCAGGGCGTCGTCCATCATGAAGGCCACGGCGCGGCCCGATTCCAGCATCTGGAAGGATTCGCCGTGGTCCTTGGCCGAGATCACGTTCATGCCCATCTGCTTGTCGGCGTTCATGGCCTTGAGCAGGCGCTCGGAGGTGGTGCCGGCGGTGGTCACCACGTTCTTGCCCTTCAGGTCCGGGAAGTCCTTGTAGGGCGAGTCTTTCTTGGCCAGCAGACGCGTGCCGATCTCGAAGATGCCCACCGAGAAGTCGACCTGCTGCTGGCGTTCGGCGTTGTTGGTGGTGGAGCCGCACTCGATGTCGACGGTGCCGTTCTGCACCAGCGGGATGCGGGTCTGGGAGGTGACCAGGTTGTACTTGACGTTCAGGTTGGGCATGTCGAGGTCTTTCTTGATGGCCTCGACGATTTTCAGCTGGATGTCATGGGAGTAGCCGACCGGTTTGCCCGATGCATCGGCGATGTAGGAGAACGGGATGGAGGCGTCACGATGGCCCAGGGTGATCGTGCCCGAATCCTTGATCTTCTTGAGGGTGCCGGTCAGCTCTTCGCCCATGGCAGGGCTGCTGATCAGTGCTGCAGCGATGGCTGCACCCAACAGGGTGTGAATGATGCGCATCTATGTCTCCTCGACCTTTGTTTTTTTTATGGAGCCGTCTGGTGGCTCATTCGTTCAGCAGTCTGTGCCGCTGATTCCGATGGAGAGTGTAGAGCATGAGTCGTGCCAAAACCGGGACGATGGTCCAAGGCCTTGATTGGCAAGGGGATTAAACTTTGGTGAAGGGTATGTGGCGAGGCTGATCGGTCGGCTGGCCGAATGATGGCACGTTGAGCATTCGGAAAGCCGACCGAGTTTGGACGCGGCCTGCGGCCGCTGCTACGGGGGGGCGGCGTCTTTACGCGGCCTGGGTGTGGGCCGGCTTGGCGAGGTAATCCACCAGCTTCTGCTGCTCGGCCGCCGTGGTGAACAGGCCCAGCTTGGTACGGCGCCACAGGATGTCGGCGGCGTCCACGGCCCATTCCTGCTGGCGCAGGTAGTCCACTTCGCGGCTGTACAGGTTGGCGCCGATCAGGTCGCCCAAATCTGCCAGGCCTTGCACGCCGTCCAGCAGCTGCCAGCTGCGGCTGCCGTAGGTGATGGCCCAGCGCCGGGCGAGGTCCTTGGGCAACCAGCCGTGCCTGGCCACCAGCGCCTCGGCCAGCGCCTGCGGGGTGGTCATCTGCTCGCCACCGGGCAAGGTAGCGGTGCCGGTCCAGCTGCCTTTCATCTGCTTGAAGAACGGCGCCAGCTGCGCCATGGCCGACTCGGCCAGCTTGCGGTAGGTGGTCAGCTTGCCGCCGAACACCGACAGCAGCGGTGCGTCATCGTCGCCGCTGCCCGACAGCGACAGGGTGTAGTCGCGGGTCACCGCCGACGGGTTGTCGGACTCGTCGTTGCACAGCGGGCGCACGCCCGAATAGGTGTGCAGGATGTCGTCGCGCTGCACCTGCTTCTTGAAGTGCGCGTTGACCACCTTCAACAGGTAGTCGGTCTCGGCTTCGGTGATGGTGACTTTCGCAGGGTCCCCGGTGTATTCGCGGTCGGTGGTGCCGATGATGGTGAAGCGTTCCATGTACGGAATGGTGAAGACGATGCGCTGGTCTTCGTTCTGCAGGATGTGCGCCTGCTCGCCTTCGTACAGCTTGGGCACGATCAGGTGGCTGCCCTGGATCAGGCGGATGCCGTAGGGCGAATCCAGCTTCAGGTCATCACGGATGAACTTCGCCACCCATGGGCCGGCGGCGTTGACCAGCGCCTTGGCGTGAATGGAGAACAGGCTGCCGTCGGCGCGCTCCAGGTGCACATGCCACAGGCCCTTGATGCGCCGGGCGTTCAGGCAGCGGGTGCGGGTGTGCAGGTGGGCGCCGTGCTCACGGGCAGCCATGGCGTTGAGCACCACCAGGCGGGCGTCGTCCACCCAGCAGTCGGAGTATTCGAAACCGCGGGTGATCTCGCTCTTCAACACGCTGTTCGCACCGAACTTCAGGCTGCGCGAGCCGGCCAGTTTTTCGCGCTTGCCCAGGTGGTCGTACAGGAACAGGCCGGCGCGAATCATCCACGCCGGGCGCAGGTGCGGGCGGTGCGGCAGCACAAAGCGCATGGGCTTGACGATGTGCGGGGCCTTGGCCAGCAGCACTTCGCGCTCGGCCAGGGCTTCGCGCACCAGGCGGAATTCGTAGTGTTCCAGGTAGCGCAGGCCGCCGTGGATCAGCTTGCTGCTGGCCGACGAGGTGTGGCTGGCGAGGTCGTCCTTTTCGCAAAGGAACACCGACAGCCCGCGACCTGCCGCGTCCGCTGCGATGCCGACGCCATTGATACCGCCGCCAATTACGGCAACATCATAGACTTCGGCGAGGGGCGGGGTGGGCAAGGTGGTGTGGGGCATGGCGGCCTCCTGCGGTTATTCGAAATTGAAATCGAACATTAATGTTCATTTTCGAAAATAGTAGCGCAACAGGAAGGCACAGGCCAGTCGAATTCGATTGAAAAAACTGATCGAATGGCCTCGAAATGAAAATTACCGAACATGAACGCACCCGTACTTGCGTTCGAGCTTCTGTGGGAGCTGGCTTGCCAGCGAGCTTTTGGGCCCTAACAGCTCGCTGGCAAGCCAGCTCCCACAGGGGGTTAGACGACTTCCAGGCGGATTTTGTGCTGGTTGAGCAGTTGCAGCAGCGCCGGCACCGGCGCCTTGTCGGTCACCAGGCAGTCGATCAGGCTGATGGACCCCAGGCGCACCATGGCGTTGCGCCCGAACTTGCTGGAGTCGGCGGCCAGTATCACCTGGCGGGCGTTGGCGATGATGGCCTGGGACACGCGCACTTCCTGGTAGTCGAAGTCCAGCAGGCTGCCGTCTTCGTCGATGCCGCTGATGCCCACCAGGGCGAAGTCGACCTTGAACTGGTTGATGAAGTCGACGCTGGCCTGGCCCACCACGCCGCCGTCACGGCGCACGTTGCCACCGGCCAGTTGCACCTCGAAGTCATCCTTGGCGCTGAGGATCGACGCCACGTGCAGGTTGTTGGTGATGATCTTCAGGTGGTTGTGGTTGAGCAGGGCGCGGGCGATGGATTCGGTGGTGGTGCCGATGTTGATGAACAGCGAGGCGTGGTCGGGGATCTGTGCGGCGATGGCTTCGGCGATGCGTTGCTTTTCATCGCGCATCTGGTCGGCACGCATGGCGTACGCGGTGTTTTCGATGCTGGAATCGTAGGCGGCGCCACCGTGGTAACGGCGCAGCAGGTTGAGTTCGGCCAGTTGGTTGATGTCGCGGCGGATGGTCTGCGGGGTGACGATGAACAGCTGGGCCATCTCTTCGATGCTGACGTAGCCGCGTTCACGCACCAGTTCGAGGATTTGTTGTTGGCGTGGAGGCAGATTCATTGGGCTTCCTTTGGCTGCCGGGGCAAATTCGCCCATCATGCCGCAGGAAGGAGGCGGGTGCTAGCACCACTCCCCGTAGCAGCTGCCGAAGGCTGCGTCCGGGGCCTCGACCGAGGTGTCCGGGACGCCGCCTGCGGCAGCTGCTACAACGGGGTGTCACGCTTCTTCGTGGGGTTCCCAGTCGCGGGTGCGGTCCACGGCCTTGCGCCAGCCGGCGTACAGTTTCTCCTTGGCGGCCTCATCCAGCTGTGGTTCGAACTCGCGCTCGATCACCGCCTTGCCGCGCAGTTCTTCCAGGCTGCCCCAGAAGCCCACGGCCAGGCCAGCCAGGTAGGCGGCGCCCAGGGCGGTGGTTTCGCGCATTTGCGGGCGTTCCACCTGGGTGCCGAGGATGTCGGCCTGGAACTGCATGAGGAAGTTGTTGGCCACCGCGCCGCCGTCCACGCGCAGGGCCTTCAGGCGTTCGCCGGCGTCCTGCTGCATGGCGTCGAGCACGTCGCGGGTCTGGTAGGCGATGGATTCCAGCGCCGCACGAATGATGTGGTCGACCTTGACGCCACGGGTCAGGCCGAACAGCGCGCCGCGGGCATAGGGGTCCCAGTACGGAGCGCCCAGGCCGGTGAAGGCCGGCACCAGGTACACACCGTTGCTGTCCTTGACCTTGCTGGCGAAGTACTCGGTGTCGTAGGCGTCGTTGACCAGTTTCAGTTCGTCGCGCAGCCACTGCACCGTGGAGCCACCGTTGAACACCGCACCTTCCAGGGCGTAGGCCACTTCGCCGCGCGGGCCGCAGGCGATGGTGGTGAGCATGCCGTGCTTGGACTTCACGGCCTTGTCGCCGGTATTCATCAGCAGGAAGCAGCCAGTGCCGTAGGTGTTCTTGGCCTGGCCGGGCTCCACGCACATCTGGCCGAACAGGGCGGCCTGCTGGTCGCCGGCGATACCGGCGATGGCGATGCCGCTCTTGGTGCGGCCGTAGACCTCGGACGAGCCTTTTACTTCCGGGAGCATTTCGCGCGGAATGTTCAGCACGTCCAGCATCTTGTCATCCCATTGCAGGGTATGGATGTTGAACAACATGGTGCGCGAGGCGTTGGTGTAGTCGGTGACGTGCACCTTGCCGCCGGAGAATTTCCAGATCAGCCAGGTATCGACGGTGCCGAACAGCAGGTCGCCTTGCTGCGCGCGCTCGCGGGCGCCTTCGACGTTGTCCAGGATCCACTTCAGCTTGGTGCCCGAGAAGTACGGGTCGGTGACAAGGCCTGTGGTCTCGCGGATGTACTCGGCGTGGCCGTCACGCTTGAGCTGTTCGCAGATCTCGGTGCTGCGGCGGCACTGCCAGACGATGGCGTTGTACACCGGCTGGCCGGTGTGCTTGTCCCACACCACGGTGGTTTCACGCTGGTTGGTGATGCCGATGGCGGCTACCTGGTCGTGGTGCAGGCCGGCCTTGGCCAGGGCCTGGACCATGACCGCGCTCTGGGTGGCGAAGATGTCCATGGGGTCGTGCTCGACCCAGCCCGGCTGCGGGTAGTGCTGGGGGAATTCGCTTTGGCTGGAGCAGACAACGTTTGCGTCGCGGTCAAAAATGATCGCGCGCGAACTGGTGGTGCCCTGGTCCAGGGCGATGATGTAGTTCTTGTTCTGAAGGTCTGTCATGGCAATCGCCTTTCAAGAAAAGTAAAAGTCGGGAATATGGCTCAAGGTACTCGGGGGCGCTGGTCTAGGACGCCTGTACCTTGCTCCCGGTGTTGTCGGTGGCGGTTTCGCCAGCAGGTGCGGCGGCGGGCAGGTGGCGGGCCAGCAGGCCGCGGTAAATGGCCGCGCCGAGGCAGGCGCCCAGGATCGGGGCGAAGATCGGCACCAGGAAATACGGGATGTCACGCCCGCCGGTAAAGGCTATTTCGCCCCAACCTGCGAAGAATGTCATCAGCTTGGGCCCGAAATCGCGCGCCGGGTTCATCGCAAAACCGGTCAGCGGGCCCATGGAGCTGCCGATCACGGCAATCAGCAGGCCGATCAGCAGCGGCGCCAGCGGGCCGCGGGGCAGGCCGTTCTGGTCGTCGCCCAGCGCCATGATCACGCCCATGAGAATGGCGGTGATCACCATTTCCACCAGAAACGCCTGGGCGGTGGACAGCGACGGGTGCGGGTAGGTGGAGAACACCGACGCCAGTTCCAGGCTTTCCTGGCTGCCGCGGATCATGTGGTGGGCTTGTTCGTAATCGAAGAACAGGTTGCTGTACAGCGTGTACACCAGCGCTGCGCCACAGAACGCGCCCGCCACCTGGGCCAGGATGTAGAAGGGCAGCTTGCGTTTTTCAAAGCCGGCAAACACGCACAGGGCGATGCTCACCGCGGGGCTCAGGTGCGCGCCGGATACCCCGGCGGTCAGGTAGATCGCCATGCTGACGCCCACCCCCCAGATGATGCTGATTTCCCACAGCCCAAAGCTGGCGCCCGCCACCTTGAGCGCCGCTACACAGCCGGTGCCGAAGAAGATCAGGAGGGCGGTTCCGAGAAACTCGGCCATGCACTGGCCGGACAACGCAGGTTGTTGCTGAGCAGTCGTCATCATTGACACCTTTTTTGTTGTTGTGCGGCGCCGTTCGGGCGCTCGAGTCATGCACCCGCCGGTAAAACCCCATACCGGCGGATGTGTTGCGTGCGCAAACTGGTCTAGGGTTTGCGATATTCAGAAACGAAAAAATATAGACAAGAAACGATTATGTCAAAGGTCGAAAATGAACCATGATTCAGAAACTGACTGGCGGGGGTTGGGTGGTGCTGAGCCGCCCCGGTAGCAGCGGCCGCCAGGCCGCGTCCTGGGCGCATCGGTGATTGCGTGGTGGAGGGGCAGGGCTGCTGATACATTAGGCGGTCGATTTTTTGCACCGCCACAGGAGTGAACATGACCCCGGCGTTGGATTTGTTGAAAAAGGCCCGTGCCGAACACCGCGTGCACAGTTACGAACACGACCCCAAGGCGGCTTCCTACGGCCTGGAAGCGGCGGAAAAGCTGGGGCTCAACCCGGCCCAGGTGTTCAAGACGCTGCTGGCCAGCAGCGAGAAGGGCGAGTTGCTGGTGGCCGTGGTGCCGGTGGCTGGCACCCTCGACCTCAAGGGCCTGGCCCATGCCGCCGGGGTGAAGAAGTGCGAGATGGCCGACCCGGCCGCCGCCCAGCGTTCCACCGGCTACCTGCTGGGGGGTATCAGCCCGTTGGGGCAGAAGAAGCGCCTGCGGACCTTCATCGACCAGTCGGCGCAGCCGTTGGCAACGATGTTCGTTAGCGCCGGGCGCCGAGGCCTGGAAGTGGAGCTGGCGCCGGCCCTGCTGGCGGAACACACCCGCGGGGTGTTCGCCGACATCGGCCGGGCCTGAATCAAGCCGCGGCGAACATCACCAGGTGTTCGCTGCGCAGGCGAATGCCGATGTGCTGGCCAGGCTCGCAGGCCAGGTGGCTGGGCAACAACGCCTCCACCTGGCTGCCGCTGCCCAGCTGCAGCTGGTACAGCGTGGCCGCGCCTTGGAAGCGCTTGCCGGTGACGCGTGCCTGCACCGGGCTGTCCGGGGCGTGCACGATGTTGTCCGGGCGCAGCAACACGTCCACGGCACTGCCGCGGGGCCAGGCGCTGGCGCTGTCGCCGTGCAGCTCGCCCAGTTCGGTGTGCACCGACTGCGCGTCGTTCACGGTGCCGCGCAGGAAGTAACCCTGGCCGATGAAGCTGGCGACGAAGGCCGTCTGCGGGCGGTGGTAAAGGTTGTAAGGCGTGTCCCACTGCTGCAGCCGCCCCTGCTGGAAGACGCCGACCTGATCGCTCACCGAAAACGCCTCTTCCTGGTCATGGGTGACCAGGATCGCACTGGTGCCGCGGCTTTTCAGGATGTCGCGCACTTCCTGGCTCAGGCGTCGGCGCAGCTCCACGTCGAGGTTGGAAAACGGCTCGTCCAGCAGCAGCAGCTGCGGTTGCGGCGCCAGCGCGCGGGCCAGGGCCACGCGCTGTTGCTGGCCACCGGACAGCTCGTGAGGGTAACGCGCGCCCAGGCCGGTGAGGTTCACCAGCTCGAGCATCTCGTCGACCACTCGGGTCTGGTGCGGGTGCTGGCGGATGCCGAACGCCACGTTCTGCGCCACGGTCAGGTGGGGGAACAGCGCGTAGTCCTGGAACACCATGCCGAGGCGGCGCTTTTCCGGGGCCAGGGTGAAGCCTGGCCGGGAGATGACCTCGCCGGCCAGGCGAATCTCGCCCTGGTGCACCGGCTCGAAGCCGGCGATGGCACGCAGGGTGGTGGTCTTGCCGCACCCCGAAGCGCCCAGCAGGCAACCGATGTCACCGGCCTGCAGCTGCAGGCTGAGGTCGGCGACCACCGCCTGGCCCTGGTAACCGCAGGCCAGGTGGTGCAGCGCCAGCAGCGGCTGGCTCATGCCGGGCGGTAGGCCGGGGCCACCAGGAACTCCAGCAGCGCCTTCTGTGCGTGCAGGCGGTTCTCGGCCTGGTCCCACGCCACGGCACGCGGATCGTCGAGCACGTCCATGCTGATCTCCTCGCCACGGTGGGCGGGCAGGCAGTGCATGAACAGCACGTCGTCGGCGGCCAGGTCCAGCAGCGCGCGGCTGACCTGGTAGGGCGCGAACAGCTTCAGGCGGCGCGCGGTTTCCTCTTCCTGGCCCATGGAGGTCCAGACGTCGGTGCTCACCAGGTGGGCGCCGGCCACGGCGGCCTTGGGGTCGCGCATCACTTGCACGCGGTCGCCGGCCTGGGCCAGGAACTGCGGGTTGGGCTCGAAGCCTTCGGGGCAGGCCACGCGCAGCTGGAAGTCGAACTGGATGGCCGCTTCTATATAGCTGTTGCACATGTTGTTGCCGTCGCCGATCCAGGCCACGGTCTTGCCCTGGATGCTGCCGCGGTGTTCCAGGAAGGTTTGCATGTCGGCCAGCAGCTGGCAGGGGTGCAGGTCGTCGGACAGGCCGTTGATCACTGGCACGCGCGAGTTGGCGGCGAATTCGGTCAGGGTGCTGTGGGCGTAGGTGCGGATCATCACCGCGTCGAGCATGCTCGACATGACGATGGCGCAGTCGCCGATCGGCTCGCCACGGCCCAGTTGGGTGTCGCGCGGGGACAGGAAGATGGCCTGGCCGCCGAGCTGGATCATGCCGGCCTCGAACGACAGGCGGGTACGGGTCGAGGATTTCTCGAAAATCATGCCCAGTACCCGGTTCTTCAGCGGCTCGAACAGCACGCCGCGGTTACGCAGGTCCTTGAGCTCGATGCCTCGACGGATGACGCTGAGAAGCTCTTCGGGCGTGCAATCCATCAGGGAGAGAAAGTGCCTTGCGCTCATCATTGACTACCTTTTTGCAACGTACCGCAGCACTCGTGACCAGCTTTTGAAAAAACGAGAGAGGCCTGCGGCGAAAGCCGCACGCGGCGACGAAATTAGGGAAGACGCGATCTTATAATTAAATGTCGCGTCTCGCCAATATGTGTTTCATATTCCGATCACGGACAGTGTTTCAGGGCATGTCTCAAAAGCCGTGTGCGCAAGCGTCCGGCCCTGCTTTTTACACCCCCGTCGGTTCCCTTGGCAATCGTGCCCGGAATTGTCTAGCGTTAACCCTGTCTCAGGTATCAACCTGCGGCTGGCCGTCGCAGTGCGCATTTCGTACACTGCCAGCCATGGGTACACGACTGTATCCTGCACGATACGCGGAGAGGGTGAATGGATTCCAGAGAACAACAACTGCTCGAGCTGCTGGGCCTGACGGCGCGCACGCTCACGCACCTGACGGCCTCGATGACGTCCATGTCGTTCGAGTTGCTGCGCAGCGATGACGAGGTCACCGCCAGCGCGGCCAGGCGCATGATCGACCGCATGGCCACCATCAGCGGCGGGCTGGACGAGCATTGGAAGCTGATCGGCGAACTGACCGGCGTGCCCATCGGCCAGGAAGAGGTCGAGACCGTGGTGGAGATCCAGCTGCAGGCACCGCCCCCCGGCCTGCCGGCCAACTGAGCATCATCGGCTGGCCTGATGCCGGCCGATTCAGCCCGCCAAGCGTGCTGGTGCACCGGGTACTATCGTTCCATAGTCGGCTACCGCTGCCTGGACGAGACTGGCCATGACCAAGACCCTGCACCACCGCGCCTGCCACCTGTGCGAGGCCATCTGCGGCCTCAATATCGAAACCCAGGCCGACGACGCCGGGCACCTGACCATCACCTCGATCAAGGGCGACCCCCAGGACACCTTCAGCCGCGGCCACATCTGCCCCAAGGCCGTGGCCCTGCAGGACATCCAGAACGACCCCGACCGCCTGCGCCAGCCCATGCTGCGCACGGGCAGCGAATGGCAGCCGATCAGCTGGCAGGAAGCCTTCGACACGGTGGCCACGCGCCTGTGGGACCTGCAGCAGCGCCATGGCCAGGACGCCGTGGCGATCTACCAGGGCAACCCCAGCGTGCACAACTACGGGCTGATGACCCACGGTAATTACTTCCTGGGCCTGCTGAAGACCCGCAACCGCTATTCGGCCACCTCGGTGGACCAGTTGCCCCATCACCTGTCCAGCTTCCTGATGTACGGCCACGGGCTGTTGTTGCCCATCCCGGATATCGATCACACCGACTTCATGCTGATTCTGGGCGGTAACCCGCTGGCGTCCAACGGCAGCATCATGACCGTGCCGGACGTGGAGAAGCGCCTCAAGGCCATCCAGGCTCGTGGCGGCAAGGTGGTGGTGATCGACCCCCGGCGCAGCGAGACCGCGGCCATGGCCAGCCAGCACCTGTTCATTCGCCCCGGTGGCGATGCGGCGCTGCTGCTGGGCCTGCTCAACACCCTGTTCGAGGAAGGGCTGACGCGCGCCAGCCACCTGCCGGTGGATGGCCTGCAGTCGGTACGCGAGGCTATCGCCGGCTTCAGCGCCGAGGCCATGAGCTCGCGCTGTGGCGTGGCCGCAGCGGACATCCGCGCGCTGGCGCGGGCGTTCGCCGGCGCCGACAAGGCCGTGTGCTACGGGCGCATGGGCGTCTCCACCCAGGCGTTCGGCACCCTGTGCCATTGGTTGGTGCAGCTGATCAACCTGGTCACCGGCAACCTTGACCGGGTGGGCGGCGCCCTGTGCACCACGCCGGCGGTGGACCTGGTGGCCAACACCGGCGGTGGCCACTTCAATAGTTGGCAAAGCCGCGTCTCCGGCCTGCCCGAGTACGGCGGCGAGTTGCCGGTGTCGGCGCTGGCCGAGGAAATGCTCACCGCAGGCGAAGGGCAGGTGCGGGCGCTGATCACCGTGGCCGGCAACCCGGTGCTGTCCACGCCTAACGGCCGGCAGCTGGAACAGGCCCTCGATGGCCTGGAGTTCATGCTCAGCATCGACCTGTACATCAACGAGACCACGCGGTACGCCGACCTGATCCTGCCGTCGACCTCGGCGCTGGAAAATGACCACTACGACACCACCTTCAACCTGTTCGCGGTGCGCAACGTCAGCCGCTTCAACCGCGCGATCCTGCCCAAGCCCGACGGCGCGCTGCACGACTGGGAGATTTTCGTCGGCCTGGCCGAGGCGTTCGCCGCCCGTGCCGGCAAGCCCCTGAAGCCCACCTGGCCGCCGGCGCAGCTCATCGACCGTGGCTTGCAGGCCGGGCCGTGGGGCCTGTCCCTGGCGGCCCTGGCCGAGCACCCCCACGGCCTCGACCTGGGGCCGCTGCAGCCCAACCTTGCGGCGCGCCTGAAAACCCCCGGCCAACGCATCCAGGCGGCGCCAGCGGTGCTGCTGGCAGACCTGCAGCGCTTCGCCGCGCAAGCCATGCCGGGCGCCGATGAGCTGGTGATGGTGGGGCGCCGCCACGTGCGCAGCAACAATTCCTGGATGCACAACTACCACCGCCTGGTGAAGGGCAAGCCGCGCCACCAGTTGCTGATGCATCCCGATGACCTGGCCGCCCGCGGCCTGGCGGACGGCCAGCGGGTGCGGGTGACGTCGCGGGTGGGCAGCGTCGAGGTGGAGGTGCTGGGCAGCCTGGAGATGATGCCCGGCGTGGTCAGCCTGCCCCACGGCTTCGGCCACGCGCGCCATGGTGTGCGCCTGGAGATCGCCCAGGCCCAGCCTGGCGCCAGTGCCAACGACCTGACCGACGAGCGGGTGCTGGACCAGGTTTCCGGCAATGCGGCGTTGAACGGCGTGCCGGTGCGGGTGGCGGCGGCGTGAACGGCTCCATCGGCAAGGCCGAGCGCGCCGCTCGGGTTTCCGTTACAATGCGTCACCGTGTCGACCTATGAGTCGGAAAGCTAAGCCGAGGTGCTCCATGGATATCATCGAAACGATTAAAGAGCAGATTGCCAACAACACCATTCTGCTTTACATGAAAGGCTCGCCGAACGCCCCGCAGTGCGGCTTCTCGTCGAAGGCGTCGCAGTGCGTGATGCAGTGCGGCGAGAAATTCGCTTATGTGGATATCCTGCAGAACCCGGAAATCCGTGCGAACCTGCCAAAGTACGCCAACTGGCCGACTTTCCCGCAGCTGTGGGTAGCCGGCGAGCTGGTTGGCGGTAGCGACATCGTTGCTGAAATGTTCGCCAACGGCGAGCTGCAGACGCTGATCAAGGCCGCTGCCGAGAAAGCCAAGGCCGGCGAAAACGCCTGTTAGCCCTGCGCTTCAACAAAAAGCCCCGCTGTCGTGAGACAGCGGGGCTTTTTGTTGAAGGGTGTGGGAGCTGGCTTGCCAGCGAGCTTTTGAGGCCCTTAAAAGCTCGCTGGCAAGCCAGCTCCCACACCAACGTTGCAAATCAGCTACCTTTCACCGAACGACCATCAACGGTACCGTCCTGCAGCATGATGTTGTATTCCTTGCCGTCGGTCTCGACCTGTTGCAGGCGAACCAGCAGGTAGTCCCAGTCCTTGGCGAACCACAGCACGGTGGTGCGCTTGTTCTGCGTGGGGTCACGCACGCGCTCCACCTTGATGGCGTCGACCTGGCCGGCCTTGGTGTCGACCTTCTCGGTGCCCAGCACGCGGAAGTCGTAGGTGTCGACGTCGCCGCCGTCCACCACCTGGTAGCTCATGCTCTTCTTGCCGGCGGCCACGTCACGCTGCAGGGCCAGCTGGTAGGTCGACTTGTCGAGCATGCCGCGGTTGAGTGGCACCTTGACGGCGTCGCCACGGTCGGTGCCGGTGACCATTTTCTGCGACCAGTCGAAGTCCAGGTCGGTCTTCTTCGGCTTGCCCAGGCCGCCACGTTCGAAGTGGTAGGTCTTGGGCAGCAGCGCGTCCTTGTCGACGGTGAGGGTGCTTTCCTCGGTGAGGCTGGCAATCATCATCGACGCCTTGAAGCTCAGGGTCCAGGTGTCGTTGGCACCTTTTTCCAGGCTGCGCGAGGCGGTGCCGCTCATGGGCAGCTGTTTCCAGTCGGCGGTGTAGCTGGCCGTGAAGGGCTTCAGGTCGGCAGCGTGTACCGGCAAAGCCAGCAACGCGGCGCAGAACAGCAGGGCACGACGCATAAAATCTCCTAGGGTCGAATCAAGTGACCGCTGGCCCCGAGGGGCTTGCCGTCCAATAATGCACCGTGGGCGTCCAGACGCAAGCGTCCTTCGGCGAACCAGCGCACGGCCAGCGGATAGATCTGGTGTTCCTGGGCATGGACCCGCTGCGCCAGGGTGACCGGCGTGTCGTCCAACTGTACCGGTATTGCTGCCTGTACGACCAGTGGTCCGCCATCGAGTTCCTCGGTGACGAAATGCACACTGCAGCCATGCTCGGCATCACCGGCCTCGATGGCGCGCTGATGGGTGTGCAGGCCTTTGTACCTGGGCAGCAGGGAAGGGTGGATATTGAGCAGGCGCCCTTGATAGTGGCGCACGAAGCCTGGGCTCAGGATTCGCATGAAGCCGGCCAGCACCACCAGGTCGGGGCTGAAGCCGTCGATGAGTTCGACCAGCGCGGCGTCGAAGGCTTCGCGGCCTTCGAACGCCTTGTGGTCCAGCACGGCGGTGTCGATACCGGCGTGGCGGGCGCGTTCCAGGCCGTAGGCATCGGCGCGGTTGGAGATCACCGCGCGGATGCGGGCCGGGTGGGTCCCGGCCTGCTGGTTCACGCTATCGATCAGGGCCTGCAGGTTGCTGCCGGTGCCGGAGAGCAGCACCACTACGTTACAGCGTGCGGGCATCTGTTCGTGCATCAGTGTGCCTTGACGTTCTTCAGCTCGACCTGTGGGGCGCCTTCGGCGGCAACGCCGATCTGGCCGATGACCCATGGCTGCTCGCCAGCGTCACGCAGGGTTTGCAGGGCCACGTCGACGTGTTCCTGGGCCACGCAGATGACCATGCCCACGCCGCAGTTCAGCACGCGGTGCATTTCGTGCTCGTCGACGTTGCCTTTTTCCTGCAGCCAGTCGAACACCGCCGGGCGCTGCCAGCTGGCCACGTCAACCACGGCCTGGGCGCCTTTTGGCAGCACGCGCGGGATGTTGTCCAGCAGGCCGCCACCGGTGATGTGGGCCATGGCCTTGACGGCGCCAGTGTCCTTGATCAGCTTGAGCAGGGGCTTGACGTAGATGCGGGTCGGGGCCATCAGCAGGTCGGTCAGTGGCTTGCCGTCCAGCTGGGTGTTCTCGATGTCGGCACCCGACACTTCGATGATCTTGCGGATCAGCGAGTAGCCGTTGGAGTGCGGGCCGGACGATGGCAGGGCCAGCAGGGCGTCACCGGTGGCGACTTTCGAGCCGTCGATGATCTCGGCCTTCTCGACCACGCCCACGCAGAAGCCGGCCAGGTCGTAGTCCTCGCCTTCGTACATGCCTGGCATTTCAGCGGTTTCGCCGCCTACCAACGAGCAACCCGACAGTTCGCAGCCAGCGCCGATACCGGTCACTACCTGGGCGGCGGTGTCCACGTTCAGCTTGCCGGTGGCGTAGTAGTCCAGGAAGAACAGGGGCTCGGCGCCGCACACCACCAGGTCGTTGACGCACATGGCCACCAGGTCGATGCCGATGCTGTCGTGCTTGTTCAGGTTCAGTGCCAGGCGCAGCTTGGTGCCCACGCCGTCGGTGCCCGAGACCAGGACAGGCTGCTTGTAGCCGGCCGGGATCTCACAGAGGGCGCCGAAACCGCCCAGGCCGCCCATGACTTCAGGACGCGCAGTACGCTTGGCGACGCTCTTGATGCGTTCGACCAATGCTTCACCGGCGTCGATGTCTACACCGGCGTCCTTGTAGCTCAGGGAGGGTTGCTTGCTCATGATCCAGGCCTTTAGAGGGAGGGATTCGAAAAATCGACCGCAAGCGGCGGGCTGCCCGGAAATACCGTTGCCGGGTATTTCCAATCGGCCAACCGTCGTTGGTCTGCGAAGGCGCGCGATTTTATCAGGCTTGCCCCTGTGCGGCCATCCTCAGGCCGACGGGCAGGGCTGCATTTAATTAAAAAACACCCTGGCGGGGCAGGATGAAATGTGGGAGCTGGCTTGCCAGCGAGCTTTTTGGGGGCATCAAAAGCTCGCTGGCAAGCCAGCTCCCACATCCCTGACACGCTATAGTAGGCGCATTACGAAAACTTCAATGGGCGGCTTGAATGTTTTGCTTGAAACTGTGGTCACAAGCCTCAGTCCGCTTATTGCCCGTCGGGAATCTTCCATGCGTCTGTGTAACTACCTTTTAGTCGGCTGCCTGTCGGTGTTCGCCCTGGCCGCTCACGCCGAAACCGTCAAGAACCTCTACCAGGTCCGCGAAACCGTGGGCGGCCAGAGCCCCGAAGAGCGCGACGCCGCCACCCAGCGTGCGCTCGAGACCCTGGTGCTGCGCCTCACCGGCGACCCCAAGGCGGTCAGCGCCGCCGGCCTTGCGGCCGTGCGCAAGGACCCGCAGCAGATCATCAGCCAGTTCGGCTATGAGGCCGGCCCGCCCGAGAGCCTGCGCGTGGACTTCGACCAGGCCAGCACCGACAACGCCCTGCGCCAGGCCGGCCTGCCCACCTGGGGCAACAACCGCCCCAGCGTGCTGGCCTGGTGGCTGAACGAAGGCACCGACGGCGCCAACCTGGTCGGCGACGGCCAGCCCACCGCCGAACCCCTGCGCCGCGCCGCCCAGCACCGTGGCCTGCCGCTGCGTTTGCCGCTGGCCGACCTGGGCGAGCAATCCCTGGGCACCGCCAAGACCCTCGACGGCAGCGACGCCACGCCGCTGCGCGCGGCCTCCGAACGCTATGGCGCCGACGGCCTGCTGGCGGTACACGCCAAGCAGGAAGGCGGCAAGTGGAGCGCCCAATGGCACCTGTACCTGGGCGACCGCCCCGAGCAGGGCAAGGCCGAGGGCGACGACCCCGCCGCCCTGGCCGATGCCGTGCTGCTGGCCGTGAGCGAGCGCCTGGCGCCGCGCTACGTGGTCAAGGCCGGCGGCGGTGCCAGCACTGACATGAGCCTGCAGGTCGAAGGCATGACCCTGGAGCACTACGCGGCCCTGGGCCGCCTGCTGGAACCCTTCAACGCCAAGCTGAAATCCGTGGATGGCGACAAGGTGGTCTACCAGGTCAGCGGCAGCAGCGACCAACTGCGCGCGCAACTGGCGCTGGGCAAGCTCAGCGAGCTGCCGCCGGAAGCGGCGCCCGTGGTCGCTACCCAGCCGCTGGCGCCTGGCGCCGCGCCAGCCCCTGCACCGCAACCTGCCCCTGGCCTGCGCTTCCATTGGTAATGCAGCGATCTTCTCTTTATATAAGGCTTGGGTGGTTTGATGACTGACATGCGTCGTTGGGTCTGGGCGGGGGCGGTGCTCCTGCTCTGCCTGTTCGTGTACTTCCTGCACCCCATCCTGTCGCCGTTCCTGGTGGCGATCGTGCTGGCCTACATGGCGGATCCGCTGGTGGACCGCCTGGAAAAGGTCGGCCTGTCGCGCACCTGGGGCGTGATCGTGGTGTTCTCGCTGTTCACCCTGGTGTTCATGATTGCCTTGCTGGTGCTGGTGCCGCTGCTGGCCAAGCAGTTCGTGCGCCTGTACGAGCTGGCGCCGCAGGTGCTGGACTGGCTGCAGCACGTGGCCCTGCCGTGGGTGCAGGCCAAGCTGGGCCTGGCCGACGGCTTCTGGAAGTTCGACAAGATCAAGGCCGCGATCACCGAGCACATGGGCCAGACCACCGACATCGTCGGCGTGGTGCTGAGCCAGGCCACGGCCTCCAGCCTGGCGCTGATCGGCTGGCTGACCAACCTGGTGCTGATCCCGGTGGTGGGTTTCTACCTGCTGCGCGACTGGGACCTGATGATGGCCAAGATCCGCAGCCTGCTGCCGCGCCACCGCGAGGGCAAGATCGTCGCCCTGGCCAAGGAGTGCCACGAGGTGCTGGGCGCATTCGTGCGTGGCCAGCTGCTGGTGATGCTGGCGCTGGGCATCATCTACGCTGCCGGCCTGATGCTGGTGGGGGTGGAACTGGGCCTGCTGATCGGCCTGATCGCCGGCCTCGCCGCCATCGTGCCGTACATGGGCTTCATCATCGGCATCAGCGCGGCGATGATCACCGGCCTGTTCCAGTTCGGCGGCGACATCTACCCGCTGATGGGCATTGGCGCGGTATTCCTGGTGGGCCAGCTGCTCGAAGGCATGGTGTTGACGCCGATGCTGGTGGGCGACCGCATCGGCCTGCACCCGGTGGCAGTGATCTTTGCCATCCTCGCCGGCGGCGAACTGTTCGGTTTCGCCGGCGTACTGCTGGCGCTGCCGGTGGCCGCGGTGATCATGGTGCTGCTGCGCCATGCCCATGATCTGTATAAGGAATCGGACATCTACGGCGGCCAGGAAGACCCTGACCTGTAGTGGCGCCGTGCACCCGCTGTTGCGGCAGCGGGTGTGCAAATGAATGCAAACCTTTGATTTTGCTTGTGGTCTGTTGCATTGTGCGCCCGGCGTCACGGGTATAAACTTTGCTAACTTCACACAGAGGCCCCCTGCGGTTCGCCAGAACCGTCAGCCAGCATGAAACCGATTCAGCTGCCCTTAGGTGTGCGTCTGCGTGATGACGCTACCTTCATCAATTACTATCCAGGCGCCAATGCCGCTGCACTCGGCTACGTCGAACGCCTGTGCGAAGCCGACGCCGGCTGGACCGAAAGCCTGATCTACTTGTGGGGCAAGCAGGGCGTGGGCCGTACCCACCTGCTGCAGGCCGCGTGCCTGCGCTTCGAACAGATGGGCGAGCCGGCGGTGTACCTGCCCCTGGCGCAGCTGCTCGACCGCGGCGTGGAAATCCTCGATTACCTGGAACAGTACGAGCTGGTGTGCCTGGACGACCTGCAGGTCATTGCCGGCAAGCCCGAGTGGGAAGAGGCCATGTTCCACCTGTTCAACCGCCTGCGCGACAGCGGCCGGCGCCTGTTGATCGCCGCCTCTCATTCGCCGCGCGAGCTGGCGGTGAAGCTGCCGGACCTGAAGTCGCGCCTGACCATGGCGCTGATCTTCCAGATGCGCCCGCTGTCGGACGAAGACAAGCTGCGTGCCCTGCAGTTGCGCGCCTCGCGCCGCGGCCTGCACCTCACCGACGAGGTCGGGCACTTCATCCTCACTCGTGGTACCCGCAGCATGAGTGCGCTGTTCGACCTGCTGGAGCGCCTGGACCAGGCCTCCCTGCAAGCGCAGCGCAAGCTGACCATTCCCTTCCTCAAGGAAACCCTGGGTTGGTAGACCCGCAGCTGCTGGCCCGCGCCGGCGCTGCCCTGCGTGATGCCCGGCGCATCCTGGTGATTACCGGCGCCGGCCTCTCCGCCGACTCCGGGTTGCCCACCTACCGTGGCCTGGGTGGCCTGTACAACGGCACCACCAGCGAAGGCCTGCCCATCGAAAAAGCCTTGTCGGGGCCCATGCTCGAACGCGACCCGGCGCTGTGCTGGAAATACCTGGCGCAGCTGGGCGAGGCCTGCCTGGGCGCGCAACCCAATGCGGCGCACCATGCCATTGCCCAGCTGCAGAAAGCCAAGCCGGAGTGCTGGGTGCTGACGCAAAACATTGACGGTTATCACCGTCAGGCAGGAAGTCCCGACGAACGGTTAATTGAAATTCACGGGGAATTGGCGCCACTGTTCTGTCGCGCCTGTGGCGCTGTACGCGATGATTTGCGGGAAATCCTTGGTCAGCCACTGCCGCCGCGCTGCAACGTCTGTAATGGCGTTATGCGGCCTTCCGTGGTGCTTTTCGAGGAAATGCTGCCTGAGCGGGCGATTGAGGCGCTGTATCGGCAAATGGCGATCGGTTTCGAGGTGGTGCTGGTGATCGGCACCACGGCAAGCTTCCCCTACATCAACGCGCCCATCGCTGAAACCCGCGCCGCTGGCGGGTTTGCCATTGAGATCAACCCATTGCGAAGCGGGCTTTCTGCCAGCATGGACGTGTTTTTTGAGAGTAGGGCGTTAGAAGTCATGCCGAAACTGCTGAGTCACATTTTTTTCGATTGAATTTGCAAATGGATTTGATAGCGGGCATAGTCGCGTCTTCTTAACTATTACAGACACGGTCGTGCCCATGCTAAAGCGCTTCGCACCCCTCGTGCCCCTCGCACTCGTGACCCTGCTTTTCGGCTGCGCGGCTCATACGCCGGTATCGCAGCAACAGGCTCTCAACCCGGTGACTCCACAGTCCCAGGCCCAGGCGAAAGCTGTAACCCTGAATTTCCAAGAAGAAGAGCTGGATACCGAAAAGGAACTGGCTGACTTCTCCGAGAACAGCAAGCCCTACCAGATGCCCATGCTGGCTGACAGCATCCTGGAACGCGGCAAATCGCTGATCGGCACCCGCTATCGCACCGGTGGTTCCACTGAATCGGGCTTCGATTGCAGCGGCTTCATCGGTTACCTGTTCCGCGAGGAGGCCGGCATGACCCTGCCGCGTTCCACGCGTGACATGATCAACGTCAAGGCCCCCCTGGTAGCCCGCAACAACCTCAAGCCCGGTGACCTGCTGTTCTTCAGCACCCGTGGCCGTGGTCGCGTGAGCCACGCCGGCATCTACCTGGGCGATGACCAGTTCATCCACTCCAGCAGCCACCGTAGCGGCGGCGTGCGCATCGACAGCCTCGATGACGCCTACTGGAGCAAGACCTTTATCGAAGCCAAGCGTGCCTTGGCCATGGCACCGACCACGACTATCGCACGCAAGTAAGCAGTCTGGGCGGTACTCGCAGCGGCGGCGCACTGAAAAGTGTGCCGCCGTTGCGCGTTTTCGGGAATACAAGCTAGTCTTCAACGGCAGTTGAATCAGGATGGTTCTGTTTATGTCGCTAACGGCCCGTTTCGCGCTATTACTCTTCGCAGGCCTGCTCACCGCCTGCGCTGGCCACAAGCCGCCACCTGCGCCTGCGCCGGTGTATCAACCTTTTGTTTCAGCCCCCCAGCAGCCCCTGTCCCCCCAGGCCGATGACGTCCTGATGCGCGCCATCGGGCTGGTCGGCACCCCATACCGCTGGGGCGGCAACACACCGGATTCGGGTTTTGACTGCAGCGGCCTGATCGCCTACGTCTATCGCGACGCGGCCGGCATCAGCCTGCCGCGCTCCACGCGGGAAATGATCAGCATGCGCGCCCCCGATGTCAGCAAGGATGCCTTGCAGTCCGGTGACCTGATCTTCTTCGCCACCAGCGGCGGTTCGCAGGTCAGCCATGCCGGGATCTACGTGGGCGAGGGCCGCTTCGTGCATGCCCCGGCCACGGGTGGCACGGTGAAGCTGGACTACCTCAACAAGCCGTATTGGCAGCACGCCTACCTGAACGCCAAGCGCGTGCTGCAACCAGCAAGCCTGGCGCACAACCCTTGATGCGCCTGTGGGAGCTGGCTTGCCAGCGAGCTGTTCGGGTTTCCCCCAAAGCTCGCTGGCAAGCCAGCTCCCACAGGTTGTTTACTTCTCAGCTGTAATCCGCCAGATCTTGTTCCCCACGTCATCCGCCACCAGCACCCCGCCCTTGTGGTCCTCGGTCACGCCAACCGGCCGGCCCATGGCCTGTTCCTTGTCGTTGAGGAACCCGGTCAGCACGTCGATCGGCTGGCCGCTGGGCTTGCCGTCCACGAACGGCACGAAAATCACCTTGTAGCCGCTGTGTGGCTTGCGGTTCCACGAACCGTGCTGGCTTACGTAGGCGCCATGGTTGAACGGCGCCGCCAGCCCGCCGCTGTTGCTGGCAAAGGTGAAGCCGATGGAAGCGGTGTGCGGGCCCACGGCGTAGTCCGGGGCGATGGCCTTGGCCACCAGTGCCGGGTTCTGCGGGCTGACGCGGTTGTCGATGTGCTGGCCGTAGTAGCTGAACGGCCAGCCATAGAAGCCGCCGTCCTTCACCGAGGTGATGTAGTCAGGCACCAGGTCGCTGCCGATCTCGTCGCGTTCGTTGACTGAGGTCCACAGCTGCCCGGTCTGCGGCTCGAAGCCCATGCCGTTGGGGTTGCGCAGGCCGGAGGCGTAGATGCGGTGCTCGCCGCTGGCGCGGTCCACCTCCCAGATCGCCGCGCGGCCTGCTTCCTTGTCCAGGCCGTTCTCGCCGACGTTGCTGTTGGAGCCCACGGTGACGTACAGCTTGTTGCCCGAGGGGCTGGCGATGACGTTCTTGGTCCAGTGGTGGTTGAGCGGCCCGCCCGGCAGGTCCGTCACCTTGGTGCCTTGGCCGCTGATGGCGGTGGCGCCGGTGTCGTAATGGAAGCGCAGCAGGGCATCGGTGTCGGCCACGTACAGGTCGCTGCCCACCAGGGTCATGCCGAACGGCGAGTTGAGGTTGGCGATGAACACCGTACGGGTGTCGGCCACGCCGTCGCCGTCGGTGTCGCGCAGCAGAGTGATGCGGTTGGCGCTGGGCACCCCCGCGCCGGCCTTGCCCATGACCTTCTTCATCACCCAGCCCTTGATGCCCTTGGCGTCCTCGGGCTTGGGCGGCGCGTTGGTCTCGGCCACCAGCACGTCGCCGTTGGGCAGCACGTACAGCCAGCGCGGGTGGTCCAGGCCCTCGGCGAAGGCAGCCACCTGGGTGCCCTTGGCCGGCTGGGGTTTCTCGCCGTCGGGCCAGCCGATGGCGTCGGCGATGTTCACCGTGGGGATCAGCGTCTTGTTCGGCGCCGGCAGCTGCGGGTGCGGGCCGGTGCCGTCGGCCACCTTCAGGGTCGAGGACTCGCCGCAGGCCAGCAGCGTGCTGGAGGCGAGGATGATCAGGGCCAGGCGGGTCTTGTGCATTGTAATTGCTCGCTGAGGCGGAGGTATGTGCTGTAGAGGGGTGGGGTAGGGCAGTGGTTCCAATAAAACCCTGTGACGCGGCCTTTGGCCGCTGCTACGGGGAGTTCCCTAGCAGCGGCCGAAGGCCGCGTCCACAGGCGCTGCGGTGCAATAGCCAGGCCGCGTCAGGGCCGGACGCCGCCTGGCGGCAGCTGCTACAGGGGAGGTATGGCGAGCTTTAATTGACCTCCCACCCCCAACCCTCTAACCTTCCCGGCGTGTTTCAGGTGCCCTGCAGCCCCACGGCTGGCAGGGTGAAACAGGGAAGCCGGTGAGCCGCCGCAGGCGTGCGAGCCCGGCGCTGCCCCCGCAACGGTAAATGAGTCAAGGTCGCGCATGGCGCCACTGGGCCGAATTGGCTCGGGAAGGCGCGTGGCCCCGGGTGTGCATGCCCCCGCTCATGAGTCCGGAGACCGGCCTGGAACCCTTCTTGGCAAGCCGCTGGCTTGCCGGTCCCCTTTTGTTCTGTCGCGCGGGTGAGAGCGGCATTGACGAGTCTGCGCTGCGCCCGTCCGGGCGGCGGCTTTTCGTCGATGTCGCCTGTGTGCAGGTGTAGCGGAGAGCTGCGATGAGTGAATCCCAGGAACGTGAACAACGCCATCTGGCGCGCATGTTGCGCAAGAAGGCGATCATTGACGAGCGCATTGCCAATGCGCCCAACGAATGCGGGCTGCTGCTGGTCCTGAGCGGCAACGGCAAGGGCAAGAGCAGCTCGGCCTTCGGCATGCTCGCGCGCGCCATGGGCCACGGCATGCAGTGCGGCGTGGTGCAGTTCATCAAGGGCCGCAACGCCACCGGCGAAGAGTTGTTCTTCCGCCGCTTCCCCGAGCAGGTGCGCTACCACGTGATGGGCGAGGGCTTTACCTGGGAAACCCAGGACCGCCAGCGCGACATCGCCGCCGCCCAGGCCGCCTGGGAAGTGTCCCGTGGCCTGTTGCAGGATGAGAGCATCGGCCTGGTGATTCTCGATGAACTGAACATCGCCCTCAAGCATGGCTACCTGGACCTCGACCAGGTGCTGGCCGACCTGCAGGCGCGTCCCGCCATGCAGCACGTGGTGGTCACTGGCCGTGGCGCCAAGGACGAGATGGTCGAACTGGCCGACACCGTCACCGAGATGGGCATGCTCAAGCACGCCTTCCAGGCCGGCATTCGTGCCCAGAAGGGCATCGAGCTATGACCCAGCCGCGTCATTGCCCGGCGGTGCTGATCGCAGCACCCGCTTCTGGCCAGGGCAAGACCACCGTCACCGCTGCCCTGGCGCGCCTGCACCGCAACCAGGGGCGCAAGGTGCGGGTGTTCAAGTGCGGGCCGGATTTCCTCGACCCCATGATCCTGGAACGGGCCAGTGGCGCGCCGGTGTACCAGCTCGACCTGTGGATGGTGGGCGCCGAGGAAAGCCGGCGCCTGCTGTGGGAAGCGGCGGCCGAGGCCGACCTGATCCTGATCGAGGGCGTGATGGGCCTGTTCGACGGCACCCCCAGCAGCGCCGACCTGGCGCGGCACTTCGGCGTGCCGGTGCTGGGCGTGATCGACGGCACCGCCATGGCCCAGACCTTCGGCGCCCTGGCCCTGGGCCTGGCGCGCTACCAGCCGGACCTGCCGTTCGCCGGCGTGCTGGCCAACCGCGTCGGCACCCTGCGCCACGCGCAACTGCTTGAAGGCAGCCTCACTGAAGGCCTGCGCTGGTACGGCGCGTTGTCTCGCGAGACCGGCATCGAACTGCCCAGCCGCCATTTGGGCCTGGTGCAGGCCAGCGAGCTGAACGACCTGGACCTGCGCCTGGACGCGGCCGCCAATGCCCTGGCGGCAAGCTGCGAAGTCGCGCTGCCACCGCCGGTGACCTTTGCTGCGCCCACCCCGGTGCCGTGCGAACCGCTGCTGGCCGGCGTGCGCATTGCCGTCGCCCGTGACGAGGCCTTCGCCTTCACCTACGGCGCCAGCCTCGACCTGCTGCGCGCCATGGGCGCCGAGCTGAGCTTCTTCTCGCCGGTGCATGACCAACAGTTGCCGCCCTGCGACAGCCTGTACCTGCCCGGTGGCTACCCGGAGCTGCACCACCACACCCTGGCCGCCAACGCGCCGATGCTGGCGGCGATTCGCGGCCACCACGCCCAGGGCAAGCCGCTGCTGGCCGAATGTGGCGGCATGCTGTTCCTGCTGGACGCCCTGACCGACGTTGACGGCCAGCGCGCCGAGCTGCTGGGCCTGCTAGCTGGCGAAGCGGTGATGCAAAAGCGCCTGGCGGCCCTGGCCCTGCAAGCCGTGGAGCTGCCCGAAGGCACCCTGCGCGGCCACACCTACCACCATTCGCTGACCAGCACCGCGCTTGAGCCCATTGCCCGTGGCCTCAGCCCCAACGGTGGCCGCGGCGCCGAGGCGGTGTACCGTGATGGCCGGCTGACGGCATCGTACGTGCACTTCTATTTCCCTTCCAACCCGGCGGCCGTTGCCGCCCTGTTCTGCCCCAAAGGGGCCTCGCACATTTGATGACTGACAACGCCTACACCCCCGCCGAGCGCGCGGCCATCTACCGAGCCATCGGTGAGCGCCGCGACATGCGCCACTTCGCCGGCGGCGACGTCGCCCCGGAACTGCTGGCGCGCCTGCTGCACGCCGCGCACCAGGCGCCCAGCGTCGGCCTGATGCAGCCCTGGCGCTTCATCCGCATCAGCGACCGCGCCCTGCGCGAGCGTATCCAGGCGGTGGTGGAGGACGAGCGGGTGCGCACCGCCGAGGCCCTGGGCGAGCGCTCGGACGAGTTCATGAAGCTCAAAGTGGAAGGCATCAACGACTGCGCCGAGGTGCTGGTGGCGGCGCTGATGGACGACCGCGAGCGCTACATCTTCGGCCGCCGTACCTTGCCGGAGATGGACCTGGCGTCGCTGTCCTGCGCTATCCAGAACCTGTGGCTGGCGGCGCGTGCCGAAGGCCTGGGCATGGGCTGGGTCTCGCTGTTCGACCCCCAGGCCCTGGCCGACCTGCTGGGGCTGCCCGCCGGCGCCAAGCCCATGGCCGTGCTGTGCCTGGGCCCGGTGACCGAATTCTACCCATCGCCCATGCTGGTGATGGAAGGCTGGGCCGAGGCCAAGCCGTTGAGCGAGATGCTGTATGAGAACCACTGGGGGGTTAAGCCATGAGCATCGCCCTGGTCACCGTTGCCGGCGTGGCGCTGGATGCCCTGCTTGGCGAGCCGAAGAGCCGTCACCCGCTGGTAGCCTTCGGGCGCCTGGCCGACCGCCTGGAGCGCCGCTTCAACGGCGGCGGCCGTGGCTGGCGCAGCCACGGCGTGACGGCCTGGTTCCTGGCCGTCATCCCCTTGACCCTGCTGGCCACGCTGCTGTCCTGGCTGCCATACGTGGGCACCCTGGTGGAAATCCTGGCGCTGTACTGCGCCCTGGGCCTGCGCAGCCTCGGTGAGCACGTGGCGCCCGTGGCCCAGGCCCTGCGCAGCGATGACCTGGACACCGCCCGCACTCGCGTGGGCTACCTGGTCAGCCGCCAGACCAGCGAGCTGGACGCCAACGCCGTGGCGCGCGCCGCCACCGAGTCGGTGCTGGAGAACGGCAGCGACGCGGTGTTCGCCGCGCTGTTCTGGTTTGCCGTGGCCGGCGCGCCGGGCGTGGTGCTGTACCGCCTGAGCAATACCCTGGACGCCATGTGGGGCTACCGCAACGAGCGCTTCGAACGTTTCGGCTGGGCGGCAGCGCGCATCGACGACGTCCTCAACTATATTCCTGCACGGCTGGTGGCCCTGACCTACGCGGTGCTGGGCAAGACCCGCCTGGCCCTGCGCTGCTGGCGCCAGCAGGCGCCGAAGTGGGACAGCCCCAACGCCGGCCCGGTCATGGCAGCCGGTGCTGGCGCCCTGGGCGTCGAGCTGGGTGGCCCGGCGGTCTATCATGGCGAGCTGCATGAGCGCGCGACCCTGGGCGAAGGCCCGGCGGCCGACGCCGACGCCATCGACCGCGGCTGGCAACTGGTGCAGCGCGGTGTGTGGCTGTGGCTGCTGATCCTGTGTGTGGGAGGGCAATTCTATGCTTGAGCACGGTGGACGACTGCGCAAGGCGGCGCAGCAATACGGCATCGCCGAGGCCGACTGGCTCGACCTGTCCAGCGGCCTGGCGCCCTGGCCCTGGCCGATCCCCGCGATTCCCGAACGCGCCTGGGCGCGCCTGCCGGAAACCGACGACGGCCTGGAAGCGGCGGCCTGCGCCTACTACGGCGTCAATCAGGTGCTGCCGGTGCCCGGCTCCCAGTGCGCCATCCAGTTGCTGCCGCGCCTGCGCCGGGGCGGCAAGATCGGCGTGCTGTCGCCGTGCTACGCCGAGCACGCCGAGGCCTGGCGCCGCGCCGGGCACCTGGTGCGCGAGGTCAGCGAGAGCGAGGTGGACTTCTTCCTCGACAGCCTCGACGTGCTGGTGGTGGTCAACCCCAACAACCCCACCGGCCGCGTGCTGCCTGCCGGCCGCCTGCTGGACTGGCACGCGCGGCTGGCCCAGCGCGGCGGCTGGCTGGTGGTGGACGAAGCCTTCATGGACAACACCCCGGCGGTCAGCCTGGCGCCCCACGTGGAACGCCCGGGCCTGATCGTGCTGCGCTCGTTCGGCAAGTTCTTCGGCCTGGCCGGGGTGCGCCTGGGCTTTGTGCTGGGGCAGAAAAAGTTTCTCCAGCTGCTGGCCGAGCAGGTCGGCCCCTGGGCCGTCAGCGGCCCCACGCGCATCCTCGGCCAGGCGTGCCTGGGCGACACTGCAGGGCACCAGCGCATGATCGAGCGCAGCGAACTGGCCAGCCTGCGCCTGGCCGGCCTGCTGGCGCAGTTCGGGCTGGCGCCCCATGGCGGCTGCGCGCTGTTCCAGTGGCTGGTCACCGACAAGGCCGCGGCGCTGCACGCGTTCCTGGCCCAGCGCGGCATTCTCGTGCGCCTGTTCGTCGCCACCAGCAGCGTGCGCTTCGGCCTGCCACCCGAGGAGCCGGACTGGCTGCGCCTGGAGCAGGCGCTGCACGCCTTCAACGAGGAACACCCGTGAGTACATTGATGGTGCAGGGCACCACCTCCGATGCCGGCAAGAGCACCCTGGTGACCGCGCTGTGCCGCTGGCTGACCCGCCAGGGCGTGGCGGTGGTGCCGTTCAAGCCGCAGAACATGGCGCTCAACAGCGCAGTGACCGCCGACGGCGGCGAGATCGGCCGCGCCCAGGCGGTGCAGGCCCAGGCCGCGTACCTGGCGCCGCACACCGACATGAATCCGGTGCTGCTCAAGCCCAACAGCGACACCGGCGCCCAGGTGATCATTCATGGCCGCGCGGTCACCACCATGAACGCCGTGGCCTACCACGACTACAAGGCCATCGCCATGCAGGCGGTGCTGGCCTCGCACCAGCGCCTGAGCCAGCAGTACCCGGTGGTGATGGTGGAAGGCGCCGGCTCGCCGGCCGAGATCAACCTGCGCGCCGGCGACATCGCCAACATGGGCTTTGCCGAGGCCGTGGACTGCCCGGTGCTGCTGATCGCCGACATCAACCGTGGCGGCGTGTTCGCGCACCTGGTGGGCACCCTGGAACTGCTGTCGCCCAGCGAGCAGGCGCGGGTGCAGGGCTTCATCATCAACCGTTTCCGGGGCGACATTGCCTTGCTGCAACCGGGCCTGGACTGGCTGGAGGCGCGCACCGGCAAGCCGGTAATCGGCGTGCTGCCCTATGTGCTGGACTTGCACCTGGAAGCCGAGGACGGCCTGGACCGGCGCCAGGCCGACAAGGCCGCCCAGGTGCTGAAGGTGATCGTGCCGGTGCTGCCGCGCATCAGCAACCACACCGACTTCGACCCGCTGCGCCTGCACCCCCAGGTGGACCTGCAGTTCATCGGCCCCGGCGACAGCATTCCGCCGGCCGACCTGATCATCCTGCCCGGCTCCAAGAGCGTGCGCAGCGACCTTGCCTACCTGCGCGCCCAGGGCTGGGAGGGCGCCATCGCCCGCCACCTGCGCTACGGCGGCAAGCTGCTGGGCATCTGCGGCGGCCTGCAGATGCTCGGCCAGCAGGTGCACGACCCGCTGGGCCTGGAAGGCGCGCCCGGGTCCAGCCCGGGCCTGGGCCTGCTGGCCTACGAGACCACCCTGGAACGCGAGAAGCAGCTGCGCAACGTCCAGGGCCGCCTGAGCCTGGAAGACGCGGCCGTGGTGGGTTATGAAATTCATGCCGGGGTCACCCGTGGCCCGGCGCTGGCAAAGCCCCTGGTGCAGCTGGACGACGGCCGCTGCGACGGCGCCATCAGCGACGACGGCCAGGTGCTGGGCACCTATTTGCACGGGTTGTTCGAGGCATCGGCATCCAGCAGCGCGCTGCTGCGCTGGGCTGGCCTTGAAGACGTGCAGGACGTGGACTACCACGCCCTGCGCGAAGTGGACATCGAACGCCTGGCGGACCTGGTGGAAAAGCACCTGGACACCGACCGCCTGCGCGCCCTGTGCGGCCTGCCACAGGAGGCGCCGGCATGCTGCAACTGATCCTCGGTGGCGCCCGCTCGGGCAAGAGCCGCCTGGCCGAACAGCGCGCCGCCGACAGTGGCCTGGCCGTGACCTACATCGCGACCAGCCAGCCGCTGGACGGCGAGATGAACGAGCGGGTGCGCCTGCACCGCCAGCGCCGCCCCGAGCACTGGGGCCTGGTGGAAGAACCGGTGGAGCTGGCGCGGGTGCTGCGTGAACACGCCAGCGCCAAGCGCTGCCTGCTGGTGGACTGCCTGACCCTGTGGCTGACCAACCTGCTGATGCTCGAAGACCCCGCACGCCTGGCGCACGAGCGCGAGGCGCTGCTGCAGTGCCTGGCCCAGCTGCCGGGCGAAATCATTTTTGTCAGCAACGAGACCAGCCTCGGCGTCGTGCCCCTGGGCGAACTGACCCGTCGCTACGTGGACGAGGCCGGCCTGTTGCACCAGGCCCTGGCCGAACGCTGCCAGCGCGTGACCCTGACCGTCGCCGGCCTGCCCCTTACCCTGAAAGGAACCGACACATGAGCAATGCCTGGTGGCTGAACCCGTGCCAGCCCATCGACACCCTGGTGCTGCAACAGGCCCAGGAACGCCAGCGCCAGTTGACCAAGCCGGCCGGTTCGCTGGGCCCGCTGGAAGACGTGGCGGTGCAACTGGCCGGCCTGCAACACCGCCTGAAGCCGGCGGTGGACAAGGTCTGGATCAGCATTTTCGCCGGTGACCACGGCATCGTCGCCGAGGGCGTGTCGCCGTACCCGCAGGAAGTCACCTGGCAGATGCTGCTCAACTTCGTCAATGGCGGCGCGGCCATCAGCGTGCTTGCCCGCCAGCTGGGCGCGCAACTGGAAGTGGTCGACCTGGGCACCGCCAGCGCCGTCGACAACCTGCCCGGCGTGCGCCACGAACGCGTCGGCCCCGGCACCCGCAACTTCGCCAAGGAGCCGGCCATGACCCGCGCCCAGGGCGAGCAGGCCCTGCAGGTTGGCCGCGACAGCGTGCAGCGCGCCCTGGCCGCCGGCACCCAGCTGTTCATCGGCGGCGAGATGGGCATCGGCAACACTAGCTCGGCCGCGGCCTTGGCCTGCGCCTTGCTGGATTGCCCGATCACCGACCTCGCCGGCCCCGGCACTGGCCTCGACGCTGCGGGCGTCAGCCACAAGGCCCAGGTCATCCAGCGCGCGCTGGAGACTCACGCCAACCTGCCCGCCGACCCGCTGGAACGCCTGCTGTGCTTCGGTGGTTTCGAAGTGGTGGCCCTGGTCGGTGCTTATCTCGCTGCTGCCCAGGCTGGCATCGCCGTGCTGGTGGACGGCTACATCTGCACCGTCGCCGCCCTGGTGGCCACGCGCCTGAACCCCGGTTGCCGTGACTGGCTGCTGTTCGGCCACCGTGGCGCCGAACCGGGCCACCGCCATGTGCTGGCGGCGCTGGACGCCCAGCCGCTGCTGGACCTGGGCCTGCGCCTGGGCGAGGCCAGCGGCGCCGCCCTGGCCGTGCCGCTGCTGCGCCTGGCCTGCGACCTGCACGGGCAGATGGCGACCTTCGCCGAAGCCGCGGTGGCGGACCGCGCCGAATGACCCTGGTGCTGGACCTGCTGCGCCACGGCGAAACCGAACAGGGTGGCGGCCTGCGCGGCAGCATCGACGACGCGCTGACCGCCCATGGCTGGCAGCAGATGCGCGATGCCGTGGCCGAGCGCGGCGGCTGGGACCGCATCATCAGCTCGCCGCTGCAGCGTTGCCGGCTGTTCGCCGAGGCGCTGGCGGCCGAGCGGCAGCTGCCGCTGAGCCTGGAGCCGGGCTTGCAGGAGCTGCACTTCGGCGACTGGGAAGGGCGCAGCGCCGCCGAACTCATGGAGACCGACGAACGTGGCCTGGGCCTGTTCTGGGCCGACCCCTACGGCTTCACGCCGCCTAACGGCGAACCGGTGCTGGCGTTCAGCGCGCGGGTGCTGGGGGCGGTCGAGCGTTTGCAGGCGGCCTATGCCGGCCAGCGCCTGCTGGTGGTTTGCCACGGCGGCGTGATGCGCCTGCTGCTGGCCCGCGCTCGTGGCTTGCCGCGCGAGCAGTTGCTGTCGGTGGAGGCGGGCAATGGCAGCCTGTTCACCCTGGCGGTGGCTGCCGACGGCCACCTGCGCGAGGACGCCTGAGCCATGTTGCCGTTCTGGATCGCCCTGCAATTTCTTAGCAGCCTGCCCGTGCGCCTGGCCGGCATGCCGCCGCCCCAGGCCATGGGTCGCTCGTTGTTGTGCTACCCGCTGGTGGGCCTGCTGTTCGGCGTGCTGTTGTGGGCGCTGAACCTGCTGCTGGCCGGCAGCCCGGCGCTCCTGCACGCCGCCTTGCTGCTCAGCGCCTGGGTTCTGCTCAGCGGCGGCCTGCACCTGGACGGCCTGGCCGACAGCGCCGACGCCTGGCTGGGCGGCTTCGGCGACCGGGCGCGCACCCTGGAAATCATGAAGGACCCGCGCAGCGGGCCCATCGCCGTGGTCACCCTGGTGCTGGTGCTGCTGCTCAAGTTCTGTGCGTTGCTGGCAGTGGTGGACAGCGGCCATGGCGCAATCCTGCTGATTGCGCCGTTGCTGGGTCGCGCGTCGTTGCTGGGCCTGTTCCTCAGCACGCCTTACGTGCGTGCGGGCGGCCTGGGCCAGGCGCTGGCCGACCATCTGCCACGCGCGGCGGGGCGGGGGGTGTTGCTGCTCAGCGCCATGGCCTGTGTGTTGCTGGCGGGCGTTAAGGCCCTGTGGATACTGGCCATCGCCCTGGCCGCCGGCCTGTGGCTGCGCCAGCTGATGGTGCGCCGCCTGGGCGGCACCACCGGCGACACCGCCGGGGCGTTGCTGGAGTTGCTGGAGATGATCGTGGTGGTGGCCTGGGCCCTGCAATGACGCAGCCGCTGCTACGCAATTCGCGTCGTTCACCGTAGCAGCGGCCACAGGCCGCGTCCCGGCGCAACGTAGGCCCGCCGCCGGACGCAGCCTTCGGCAGCTGCTACGCGGATTGGGCTTATGGAGCTGCCGAAGGCTGCGTCCTGTCATTGCGCGTGGAAAGGACAATCGCCACCAGGATCAACGCCCCACCCAGCAGCATCCGCAACGTCGGCGTCTCACTGAAGATCACCCAGGCAAACGCAATCCCGTAGACCGGCTCCAGGGCGAACACCACCGCAGCGGTGCGCGCCTTGATCACCGCCAGGCTGGCGACGAACAGGCTGTGGGCGATGCCGGTGCAGAAAACTCCCAAAAGGCCGATCCACAACCAGTCCATGGCGCTGACCGCCGCCAATTGCGGCCACGCGGCCGGCACCAGGCACAGGGCGACCACGGCGTTCTGGCACAGCGCCGCCTGCACCGGCGGCACCCGCGTGCCGCCTGCGCGGTTGACCAGCGACAGCACGGCGAAGGTCAGCCCCGAGCACACCGCCCACAGCAGGCCGGTGGTGGCCTGGCTGGCGACGTCGAACGCCGGGGTCACCAGCACCAGGCCAAAGCTCACCAGCAGCACCAGCAGCACCTCGTTGCGGCGAATGCGCTCGCGGAACACCAGGCCTTCCAGCAGCACGGTGAACGCCGGGAAGCTGGCGAAGCCCAGGGTAGCCACGGCCACGCCAGCCAGCTTCACGGCGATGAAAAAACTCACCCAGTGCGCTGCCAGCAGGCCGCCGGCGCCCAGTAGCCGACCCCAGTCCGCCGCTTGCAACTGCTGCCAGCCGCGCCGGGCCAGGCCGAGGAACGCGACCAGCGCCGCCACCGCGAACAGCGCCCGGCCGAACACGATGACCACCGCGCTGGCATTGGCCAGCTTGCCGAACACCCCGGCCAGGCCAAAGAACAAGGCGCCGAAATGCAGGGCGGCGAGGGCGGTGCGGTGGTTCATGTGATGTCCTTATCCAGGGAGCGGCGCTGTCATTTTATTGTTGCACGAGCGTCATGGTCATTTCATGACGCCGTCGCAAGCTTGTGCAAACCCTGACGGAAGCCTGCCCATGACCAGCGCCCAGTTTCCCAAGCCTACCGGCAAGCAGCGCGTGCGCACCTTGTGGATTTCCGACGTACACCTGGGCACTCGTGATTGCCAGGCCGAGCACCTGTCACGCTTCCTCAAGACCTACCACGCCGACCGCATCTACCTGGTGGGCGACATCATCGACGGCTGGAAAATGCGCGGCGGCATGTACTGGCCCCAGGCGCACACCAACGTCATCCGCCGGCTGCTGACCATGAGCAAGCGTGGCACCGAGGTGATCTACGTCACCGGCAACCACGACGAATTCCTGCGCCGCTATTCCAAGCTGATCCTGGGCAACATCCAACTGGTGGACGAGGCGGAGCACGTCACCGCCGACGGCCGCCGGCTGCTGGTGATCCACGGCGACCAGTTCGACGTCATCACCCGCTACCACCGCTGGCTCGCCTTCCTGGGGGATTCGGCCTACGAATTCACCCTTACCCTGAACCGCTGGCTCAACCACTGGCGGGCGCGCTACGGCTATGGCTACTGGTCGCTGTCGGCGTACCTCAAGCACAAGGTCAAGACCGCGGTCAGCTTCATCAGCGACTTCGAGGAGGCCATCGCCCACGAGTGCGTGAAGCGCGGCTTCCACGGCGTGGTGTGCGGGCACATTCACCACGCCGAGATTCGCCAGGTGGGCGAGGTGGAATACCTCAACTGCGGCGATTGGGTGGAGTCGTGCACGGCGCTGATCGAGCATTGGGACGGCCAGATCGAGCTGTACCGCCTGGCGGATGCACAGGCCGCGCAACTGGCCGAAGCCACCGCAGTCACCCCGTAGCAGCGGCCAAAGGCCGCGTCCCAGGCCCCACGCTCACGCCGGCATATTGGCCAGTGCTTCGCGGTACAGCGAACGCTTGGGCTCGGCGAACACCCGCGCCAGCATCGGCTCGAAGAACGCCAGGGGCAGGTGCTCGTAGGCCGGGTCGAACGCCGCGGCGTCGTACTTGGCGCAGAACTCGATGGTCTGCCGGTACTGCGGGTGGTCCTGGAATTGCTCGCGCAGGTGGCGGTCCATGCCCAGGTGGTGGAAGAAGTAATAGCCCTGGAATATCCCGTGCTTCTCCACCATCCAATGGTTCTCGGGGCTGACGAACGGCTTGAGGATGGCCGCGGCGATGTCCGGGTGGTTGTAGCTGGCCAGGGTGTCGCCGATGTCGTGCAACAGCGCGCACACCACGTATTCCTCGTCGCGGCCATCGCGGTGGGCGCGGGTGGCGGTCTGCAGCGAGTGGGTCAGGCGGTCCACCGGGAAACCGCCGAAGTCACCGTCCAGCAGGCGCAGGTGGGTGAGAATACGCTGGGGCAGCTGGCGGGCGTACTGGGCAAAGTCGTTGGCAATGATGGCCCAGTCCTGCTCGGTGCCATCCTTCATGTGGGTGAAGCGTGCTTGTTCGCTCATCTCGGCTCCGTCTGTCGCGGGTTGCGGCGAGTATAGACGCAGTTGTCAAAAGCCCACTTTGCCCACCAGCATGTCGCGGTACATCACGAAGTCGCCGAACAGGCTGTACAGCGGGTGGCGGAAGGTCGCCGGGCGGTTCTTCTCGAAGAAGAAATGGCCCACCCAGGCGAAGCTGTAGCCGGCCAGCGGCAGGGCGATCAACAACAGCCAGCTGCCGCTGGCGACAATCCAGGCCACCAGCGCGATCACAAGGCTGGTGCCGACGAAATGCAGCCGGCGGCACGTGCTGTTGCTGTGCTCGGCCAGGTAATAGGGATAGAAATCCCTGAAGCTTGCAAACTCATGGCTATTGTTCACGACGGCAGTCTCGCAGACGATCAATGGGACTACGTGGCACCTTATTTAAGTCTAGAGTGAACGACAAGGCGGGCCAGTGGCCGAGGGCGCCAGTTTCGTATCTTTTGACACAATTGCCACGGTTTGAAAGGAATGGGGCGGCAGCGGCATGAGCGAACGGACCACATCGGCCAGTTGGGCCGGGGGCATTGTCAAGGCGCTGGAACTGGAAGGGCTGGACTGCCGGGCGCTGTTCGCCCAGCTGGGGCTCGACTACGGCGCGCTGGACGATCCCGATGCACGTTTTACCCAGGACTCCATGACCCGTCTCTGGACCCTGGCCGTCGAGCTGTCAGGCAACCCGGCCATTGGCCTGAACATGGCGCGGGTAGTGCGCCCGGCGTCCTTCCATGTGGTGGGCTACGCGCTGATGTCCAGCCGCACCCTGGCCGAGGGCTTCGAACGGCTGGTGCGCTACCAGCGCATCATCGCCGAAAGCGCCGACGTCAGCTTCAAGCTGTTGCCCGAGGGCTACGGCCTGATCGTCACCGTGCACGGCGACCACCTGCCACCCACCCGCCAGAGCGCCGAGGCCTCGCTGGCGTGCGCCTTATCGCTGTGCGGCTGGCTGTGCGGGCGTGTGCTGCAGCCACGCAAGGTGCTGATCCAGGGCAGCCAGCCCCATGACCTGGCGCCTTACCAGCAGGCCTTTCACGCGCCGCTGGTGTTCGGCGCGCCTTACGATGCATTGATTTTCGAACGCACCGACATGGAGGAACCGCTGGCCACCGCCAACGAGGCCATGGCCGCGCTGCATGACCGCTTTGCCGGGGAATACCTGGCGCGTTTCTCCGAAAGCCGCGTGACCCACCAGGCGCGCCAGGTGCTGTGCCGGCTGCTGCCCCAGGGCGAGCCCAAGCGCGAGGCGGTGGCCCAGGTGCTGCACCTGTCCCAGCGCACCTTGCAGCGGCGCTTGCAGGACGAGGGCACCAGCTTCCAGGCGCTGCTGGATGACACCCGCCGCGAGCTGGCCGAGCAGTACCTGGCCCAGCCGCACATGACCTTGCTGGAAGCCGCCTACCTGTTGGGCTTTGCCGACCCCAGCAACTTCTTCCGCGCCTTCCGGCGCTGGTTCGACACCACGCCGGGTGAATACCGCGCGCGCCTGCTGGGCAGCGAGCTGGTCGAGGTCAGTGCCGCCAGAACGCCGGCATGCACAGCACCAGCACCGTGATGATCTCCAGCCGGCCCAGCAGCATGCCGCCGGACAGAATCCACTTGGCGGCGTCCGGCAGCCCGGCGAAGTTGCCGGACGGGCCGATGGCCTCGCCCAGCCCCGGGCCCACGCCGGACACGGTGCTGGCGGCGCCGGTCAGCGCGGTCATCCAGTCCAGGCCCAGCAGCGACAGGGCCAGGGCGATGCCGCTGATGGTGATGGCGAAGAAGAACGAGAACGTCAGGATCGAGCGCACGATGTCTTCGTCCAGGCGGTGACCGTTGTACTTCTGGCGGATCACCGCGCGCGGGTGGATCAGCTGGTTGAGGTTGGCCTTGAGCAGGATGTAGGCCACCTGGAAGCGGAAGATCTTCACCCCGCCGGCGGTAGAGCCCGAGCAGCCGCCAATGAACCCCAGGTAGAAGAACAGCATCAGGGCGAAGTTGCCCCACAGGCTGTAGTCACCCAGGGCAAAGCCGGTGGTGGTGACCACCGAGGTCACGTTCAGCGCCACGTGGCGCAGGGCCGTCCACCACGGCAGGTTGGTCTGCCACCAGTACCAGGTGGTCATTACCAGCCAGGTCACCAGCAGCAGGCCGAGGAACCCCTGCACCTGTTCGTCGCGCAGCAGCGCCCGGCGGTTGCCGCGCAGGGTGGCCACGTACAGGGTGAACGGCAGGCTGCCGAGGATCATCACCACCACCGCCACCCAGTGCACCGCTGGCTGCGACCACTTGGCCAGGGACTGGTCGGAGGTGGAGAAACCGCCGGTGGAAATCGCCGACATGGCGTGGTTGATGGCGTCGAACACGCTCATGCCCGCGGCCCAGAAGGCCAGGCTGCCCAGCGCGGTGATGCCGATGTACACCAGCACGATGGACTTGGCCACCATGTGCGAGCGCGGCATGACCTTCTCCGAGCGGTCCGAGGACTCGGTCTGGAACAGGCGCATGCCGCCCACCCGCAGCAGCGGCAGGATCGCCACCGCCATGCCGATGAAGCCGATGCCGCCCAGCCAGTGCAGCAGCGAGCGCCACATCAGGATGCCGGGGGACATGCTGTCCAGGCCGCTGAGCACGGTGGAGCCGGTGGCGGTGATGCCCGACATGCTCTCGAAGAAGGCGTCGGTGTAGCTGGTGTGCTCGGTGAGCACGAAGGGCAGGGCGGCGAACACGCACACCACCAGCCAGCTGGACACGGTCAGCAGGTACATGTCGCGCGGGCGCAGGTTGACGTTGTCCGGGCGGCCGGGGACCAGCAGCGCCAGGCCGGCGACGAAGGTGATCAGGCTCGACCACAGGAAGGACGGCAGGTCGCCGGTGTGGCCGAAGATCAGCAGGGTGGCCATGGGGATGACCATGCTGATCGCCAGAGTGATCAGGAAGATGCCGATGATAAAGCCAATGATGCGCAGGGTCGGCAACGCCATGGAGTCCGCTCGGGGCTGAAAAAAGAAGGGCGCCATTCTACCTGCGGGTCTGTGCATGTAAACCCGGCAAGGGTTTGCTCGTTATGTCTAGAATAGGTGCTCTTTCACTGTTCAGGAGGTGGCCGATGGAGGCCCTCGACGCATTGCTCAACCGTGTATCCGTTCCGCGCCTGGTGGAGCCCGCGCCGTCGGCGCAACAGCGTGAAGTGCTGTTCCAGGCCGCCCTGCGCGCGCCGGACCATGGCCAGCTGCGGCCCTGGCGGTTCCTGACCGTGGAAGGCGCGGCCCGCGAGCAGCTGGGTGAAATCCTGGCCGAGGCGGTGCAGCTCAAGGGCGACGCCACCCCGGCGGCGCTGGAGAAAGCCCGTGGCATGCCGCTGCGGGCGCCGCTGGTGGTCGTGGTGGTGGCGCGCCTGCAGGATCACTTCAAGGTGCCCAAGGCCGAGCAACTGCTGGCGGCCGGTTGCGCGGCGCAGAACATCCTGCTGGCGGCGTTCGCCCAGGGCATCGGCGCGGTGTGGCGCACCGGCGAGCTGGCCTACGCCCCGCACGTGGCCAAGGGCCTGGGGCTGGGCGAAGGCGAGGAGGTGATTGCCTTCCTGTACCTGGGCACGCCGCTGAACCCGCCGCGCGAAGCGCCAGTGGTCAGCACCGCCGACTACGTCAGCGCCTGGTCGGCCTGATAGGCCTGGGCTTTTGACGCGGCCGTGGGTGTATTCCGTAGCAGCGGCCGCAGGCCGCGTCAGGCGGCGGTAACCGGGGTCAGCGGCAGGTCCAGGGTGGCCATGAAGCCGCCCTGGGGATGGTTGGCCAGGCTCAGGTTGCCGCCGTGGCGTTCCACCGCCCGCCGCGCAATGGCCAGCCCCAGGCCATGGCCCGCTGCGGTCTGCCCCGGCGCCCGGTAGAACGGCTCGCCCAGCTGCGCCAGGTGCTCGTCCGCTACCCCAGGGCCGTGGTCGCGCACGCTCAACTCCACGTGCTCGTTCACCAGCCGCGCGCTCAGCTCGATGGGCTGGTCCTCGGGGTTGAAGCGCAAGGCGTTGCGCACCAGGTTGTCCACCGCCCGCTCGATCATGGTCGGCCAGCCGGTCAGGGTCAGGCCCGGTTCACAGTCAATCTTGATCTGCTGTTCCGCCGCGCTCAGGCGCGCATCGTTGCGCACGCTTTTCAGCACCGTGGCCACGTCCACCGGCTCGGCGGTGGCGTGCTCGGCGTCCAGCCGCGCCAGGGTCAGGATCTCGCTGATCAGCGCTTCCAGGCGGTCGCACTCGCGGGTCAGGCGCGGCCACAGGCGTTCGCGCTGCTCGGGCTCGGCGCGCTCGGCCAGGGCCAGGGCGATGCGCAGGCGCGCCAGCGGCGAGCGCAGCTCGTGGGAGACGTCGCGCAGCAGTTGCCGCTGGCTGCCGATCAGGCTTTGCAGGCGGCCGCCCATGCGGTTGAAGTCGTTGGCCAGCACGCCGAACTCGTCGCGCCGCTTGGCCAGCTGCGCCAGGCTGTTCTGCTGGTAGGTGGTCTGCCCCAGTTCATGCACCGCGCCGCGCAGGCGGCTGAGCGGGCGGGTGATGGACAGGGTCACCAGCAGGCTGAACAGGGTCAGCACCACCAGGGCGATGCCCAGCGCACTGAGCGGCCACACCAGGCTCTGGCGGCGCCAGGCATCCAGCTCCGGGTGGGCGATGCGGTAGATCAGCAGGTAGGTGTCGCCGGTCTTGGGGCTGGTGTATTCGGCGGTCAGGCGCCGCCAGGGCAGGGGCCGGTCGTCATTACCGTCGCTCTGGCGCGCCTCGAAGGCTGCCGCGCGGCGCGGGAAGGTGCCGGGCACCACCGCTTCGCCGGCTTCGTTGAGTACCTGCACATCGATGTGGTAACGCCACTTGCGCTCTTCCAGCAGCTGCTGGGCCGCGTCCTGGCCGTCTTTCTCGTACGTCTGCACCCAGGTCTGCGCGAGGTTGTGCAGGCCGGGGTGGCGGCTGAGAATCCAGGTGTCCTGGTTCAATACGTGGCCCAGCAGGATCGACAGGCCGGCGACGAGGGCGATGGCCAGCCAGAAGCTTGCCAGGATGCGCCAGAACAATGATCGCAAGGGGAGTACCTCAAATGCAGAAGCCCGGACACGCGTGAGCGTGCCGGGCGGGGGTCAACGATAGGTGAAGCTTACTGGGCTTTCTGGTCCTTTTGGGCCTTCCACGCCTGGAACTCTTTCCATTCGGCGCGGCGCGCGTCCTGTTGCTTCTTCATTTCGTCGAACTGTTTCTGCTGGGTCGGGTTCAGCACGGCGCGGATGTCGGCGCGGGCCTTGTCATGCTTGGCGGTGATCTCGTCCTTCATCGCCTTCTGGTCGGCTGCCGGCAGCTTTTCCAGGTACTTGTGCAGCACTTCGCGGTCGATGTGGCGTTCTTCACCCATCAGCTGGCCGATTTTCTGACGCTGTTCAGGGCTCAGGTCCAGCTTGGCGAAACCGTCGCGCGGGCCGCGCTCGTGGTGCATGCCAGGGCCGCCGAAGCCAGGGCCGCCAGGACCGAAGCCTGGGCCATCGCCGCCTTCAGGTGCAGCCATGGCAACGGCGGGCAGGGCGGCGGCGAACATCAGAGCCATAAGGGTCTTGCGCATGGTGAATCTCCTTGTCTCGTTGCCGGTGGTATCAACCGGATGAGCTCAGTTTATGGAGATCAAGGTCAGCTGCAGTCAGTGGACGGTAAAGCTTAGGTAAAGACGTCTAGAGCGGGGGTTTACACAAACAACCGCGTGATCCACATCGCGGCCAAGGCCGGCTCCTACGCCGATCGTGTAGGAGCCGGCCTTGGCCGCGATGGGGATTACGCGATGTTTGAATAATCACTCGGCGTAGTAGTAGCCGCGGCTGCGCAGCGCGACGATGCGCGGGCGGCCGTCGGCGTGGGGGCCGATCTTCTTGCGCAGGTTGCTCACGTGCATGTCCAGGCTGCGGTCGTACAGGGTCAGCTTGCGGCCCAGGGCGATCTGCGCCAGCTCCTGCTTGTCCAGCGGCTCGCCCGGCTGGCGCAGCAGGGCTTCGAGCAGGCGGCTCTCGGAGATGGTCAGGGTGATGTCGTGCTCGTCGATGGTCACCACGCCGCGCGCCTGGCTGAAGCACAGGTCGCCCAGTTCCAGCTGGCCGCTGGCGGCGCTGGGGTGGCTGCGGCGCAGCACGGCGCGCAGGCGTGCGGTCAGCTCGCGCGGGTCGCAGGGCTTGGCCAGGTAGTCATCGGCGCCCAGCTCCAGGCCCAGGATACGGTCCAGCGGCTCGCCGCGGGCCGACAGCATCAGCACCGGCAGGTCGGGGTGTTCGTTGCGCAGTTGCTTGAGCAGCTCCAGGCCGCTGCCGTCGGGCAGCATCACGTCCAGCACCACGGCTGCCGGGGACAGCTCGGCCAGGGCCTTGCGGGCACTGCCGCCATCATGGCAGGCGCGCACCACGAAGCCTTCCTGGCTCAGCCAGCTGCCAAGCAGCTCGCACAACTCCACGTCATCATCAATCAGTAACAGATCGCTCATGAAACTCTCAATTCAACCATTGCCGACGTTGTCTACGCCCGCCGCTGATAAAGATACCGCACATGGCGGCCAACAAGGCCACGCCGCCGCCGGTAACAAACCATTGCTGTTGCTCGGTCAGCAGGCGCACGCCTGGCGCCATCTTGCCCTGGGCTTCCTGCAACTGCAGTTTGAGCCGCTGGATTTCCTGGTTCAGGTCGGCCCGGGCCCGCTCGCTGTCCTTGAGCCGCTGCTGCAGGTCGCTGACCTGGCTGCCGGCGTTCAGTGCCAATGGCGTGGAAGGCTCGTCGGCTTGGGCATCGCCGGCACCGAGCAGGAGCAGCACGAACAGCGAAAACAGCACACTCTGGCGCATACAGACTCCCGATTCTGTCGATTGTTCGGCAGGTTGTCGGCAGTCGTGGGGGAATGATGAGCAATGGATCAGTACAAAGAAACAGTTTTTTGCAGCACAAACGACGTAGCCGCTGCCGTCAGGCTGCGCTGGCCTGTATCAACACCGGAAAACTCCAGCGAGGCACAGGGCCAGCGCAGCCTGGCGGCAGCGGCTACGCGATAGTGGCAGCGGGGGTTACGGCAGGGTCTGCTTGAACGGCTTGACCAGTACGTCGGCGTACACGCCGGCTTCCACGAACGGGTCGGCACCGGCCCATTCCTGGGCGGCGGCCAGGGATTCGAACTCGGCCACGATCAGGCTGCCGGAGAAGCCGGCGGCGCCTGGGTCGTTGCTGTCTACCGCCGGGTGCGGGCCGGCCAGGACCAGGCGACCGTCATCCTTGAGCTTCTCCAGGCGCGCCAGGTGGGCTGGGCGCACGCTCAGGCGTTTGTCCAGCGAGTTTGGCGTGTCGGTGGCAATGATTGCGTAGAGCATGTCAGTCCTCGGTCTTCGGGGTGGTGGTGTCTGCGTCATGCAGGTGGCGGGACAGGTAGATGCCCTGGCCTACCAGGAACAGCAGGGTCATGCCCAGGCTGCCGAAGACCTTGAAGTCCACCCAGATGCTCTGGAAGGTAAAGGCCACGAACAGGTTGGCGGCGCCGCTGAACAGGAAGAAGATGATCCAGGCCACGTTCAGCCGCGCCCACACGGCGTCCGGCAGGGTCAGGGCGTGGCCCATCAGGCGCTTGATCAGCAGGCGGTCGCCAATGAAATGGCTGCCGGTGAAGGCCAGGGCGAACAGCCAGTTGACCACTGGCGCCTTCCATTTCAGGAAGGTCTCGCTGTGGAACGCCAGGGTCAGGCTGCCGAACACCAGGCACGCGGCCAGGGTCAGCCATTGGCTCTTCTCCAGCTTGCGCTGGGTGATGAACAGGATGCCGTAGACGATGATCGAGCTGGCGATCAGCACGCCGGTGGCGCTGAAGATACCGCCCAGGGTGACCTGCTGGCCGGCGACTTCGATGGTGCGTGGGTCAAGCTTGTAGACGATGAAAAACAGGAACAGCGGGATGAAATCGATGAATTGTTTCACAGTGGCAGCCAGAAGCAGGATGTGACGGCATAATAACAAACATCAAAGACAGCGAAAGCGCCACCACATGAATGTTGACCTGCACTGCCACAGCACCGCCTCCGACGGCTCCCTCTCGCCGACCGAGCTGGCTGCGCGCGCCCACGCCAATGGCGTGCGGGTACTGGCGCTGACCGACCACGACACCCTCGAAGGCCTGCCCGAGGCCCGCGAAGCCACGCGGGCGCTGGGCATGCAGTGGGTGAGCGGGGTGGAAATGTCCTGCACCTGGGGCGGCGCCACCATCCACGTGCTGGGCTACGGCTTCGAACTCGACGCGCCACCGTTGGTCGCCGCGGTGGAAGCCCTGCACACCGGCCGCTGGCTGCGCGCCGAGGAAATCAGCCGACGACTGGCACTCAAGGGCATGCCCGGCGCCCTCGAAGGCGCGCGCGCCATCCAGCAGGAGCTGGGCGACAGCGGCAACGCCCCGGCGCGCCCGCACTTCGCCGAGTTCCTGGTGCGCCAGCACTACGTGAAAGACCGCGCCGAAGCCTTCCGCAAGTGGCTGGGCGCCGGCAAGCTGGGTGACGTCAAGCTGCACTGGCCTACGCTGGAAGAGACCGTCGGCACCCTGCGCGCCGCGGGCGCGTGGGTGAGCCTGGCGCACCCGCTGCATTACGATTTCACCCGCAGCAAGCGCCGCAAGCTGATTGCCGACTATATTCAAGCCGGTGGCCAGGCAATCGAAGTGGTGAATGGCATGCAGCCTGCCGAACAGGTGGGCACCCTGTCGATCCTGGCGCGCGAGTTCGGTCTGCTGGTCAGCGCCGGCAGTGATTTCCATGGTCCAGGGGCCTGGTCCGAGATCGGTGTGTACCGACCCGTGCCAGAGGACTTGCCACCTTTATGGTGCCGGTTCAAACATGAGCAGCCACTCGTCGTCTGACCAACAGGTAGAGAACGTGAGTCAATTCTTCCAGATTCATCCGGAAAACCCTCAGCCGCGCCTGATCAAACAGGCCGTGGAGATCATCCGCAAGGGCGGCGTGGTGATCTACCCCACCGACTCTTCCTACGCCATGGGCTGCCAGATCGGTGACAAGGGCGCCATCGAGCGCGTGCGCCGCCTGCGCAAGCTGGACGACAAGCACAACTTCACCCTGATCTGCCGCGACCTGTCGCAACTGGGGCTGTTCGCCAAGATCGACACCGGCGCGTTCCGCCTGCTGAAGGCGCACATTCCAGGGCCCTACACATTCATTCTCAACGCTACCCGCGAGGTGCCGCGCCTGTTGCTGCACGACAAGCGCCGCACCATCGGCCTGCGCGTGCCCGACCACCCCATTTCCCACGCGCTGCTGGAAGAGTTGGGCGAGCCGCTGATGAGCGTGAGCCTGATCATGCCCGGCGAGACCCTGCCCATGACCGACCCCTACGAGATGCGCCAGCTGCTGGAGCACCACGTGGACCTGATCATCGACGGCGGTTTCGGTGGCGTGTCGGCGTCGACGGTGATCAACCTGGCCGACGGCGAACCGCAGGTGGTGCGCGTGGGCTGTGGCGACCCGTCGCCGTTCATGGCCGAGGCGTGAGTGGCGTGACCATCGCTGAAAACACCCCTGCCATAGACGAGCCGCGTGTGCCCGAGCAGCTGGCGCTGGTGTATGGCCAGTCGTTCACGGAAATGCCCGTGGACCTGTACATCCCGCCCGATGCGCTGGAAGTCTTCCTCGAAGCCTTCGAAGGCCCGCTGGACCTGCTGCTGTACCTGATTCGCAAGCAGAACATCGACATCCTCGACATCCCCGTGGCGGAAATCACCCGCCAGTACATGGGCTACGTCGAGCTGATGAAGACCGTGCGCCTGGAACTGGCCGCCGAGTACCTGGTGATGGCCGCCATGCTCGCCGAGATCAAGTCGCGCATGCTGCTGCCGCGTTCGGCCGAGGCCGAGGTGGAAGAAGACGACCCGCGTGCGGAGCTGATCCGTCGGCTGCAGGAGTACGAGCGGTTCAAGGCGGCGGCCGAGAACCTCGATGGCCTCAAGCGCCTGGGCCGTGACATTTACGTGCCGCAGCTGGATGCGCCCCAGGCCAAGGTGCGCAAGCTGGTGCCTGACGTGGCGCTGGAGGAGGTGCTGTTGGCCATGGCCGAAGTGATGCGGCGGGGGGATCTGTTCGAGAGCCACCAGGTGAGCCGTGAGGCGTTGTCGACCCGCGAGCGCATGAGTGAGGTGCTGGAGCGGTTGAAGGGCGGGGGCTTTGTGCCGTTTGTCGAGTTGTTTACCAAGGAGGAGGGCAAGTTGGGGGTGGTGGTGACGTTTATGGCCATCCTGGAGCTTGTGAAGGAATCGTTGGTGGAATTGGTGCAGAATGAGCCGTTTGCGGCGATTCATGTCCGCGCAAGGGCGGAGTGATAACACCGTCACTCCGCCGATCAAGCTTTTGATCTTGATCCCGTGCGGCCTTTGATCTTGATTGTGTGCCCCATAAAGCGCCAGGGCCGACTGGAGGCGTTGGCCAAGCGGGCTGAGGCGTAGCCGAAGAAGACGGAACCGGAGGCGCTTCTATTCCGGGCCGTCGGCCGCTTGGGCGACGCCGGAGGGAGGGGACCCGCAGCGAAGCGGAGGGACCAAGCAGGGGCAAGCCTTTTTTGGTTACTTTTTGGGGCGTTTGCCAAAAAGTGACCCGGCGTAAGGCCGGAAAGGTGATTCTGCATCACCCTCGGTAATGGATATGTTCACGGTATTTGGATCCCGCTTTTGAGGGTTTCGGACATATCCATTTTCGTGGTGCGACCACCGACCGTTTCGCCCTTACGGCGACTCCCTTTTTGGCAGTCGCCCGGTGTGCCGGCCCAGCCAAAAAGGAAGCAAAAAGGGCTCGCCCCTGCTTGGGCCCTCCGCTGCGCTACGGGTCCCCTCCTTCCGGCGCCGCTCAACGGGCAGACGGCACCCGCTATAGAAGCCTGCGGGTTACCGTCTCTTCGGCCTGCGGCCTCGGCCCTTCGGGCAGCCCGTTGATCGACGCCTCCAGTCGGCCCTGGCGCTTAACGGGGCCAAGATCAAAAGCCGGATCAAAAGCAAAGCAAGATCAAGATCAAGATCAAGATCACTAGCAACGGCAAGAGCAGCAGAGAGCGCTGGATCAGAATTGTGAACAAGAGCCAATAGATGAATTTGACCGAACCCCGCGAGCTGGCGTCCCTGCTCGAAGCCTTCCTGCTCGCCTCCGGCAAGCCGCAATCGCTGGACCGCCTGTACGAGCTGTTCGAGGAAACCGAGCGCCCCGAGCCTGCTGTGTTCAAGAAGGCCCTGGACCTACTGCGCAAAAGCTGCGACAGCCGCTCCTTCGAGCTGGTGGAGGTGGCCTCCGGCTACCGCCTGCAGATCCGCGAAAAGTTCGCGCCCTGGGTCGGGCGGCTGTGGGAGGAACGCCCGCAGCGCTATTCCCGTGCACTGCTGGAAACCCTGGCGCTGATTGCCTATCGCCAACCCATCACCCGTGGCGAGATCGAGGACGTGCGGGGCGTGGCGGTGAACAGCAACATCACCAAGACCCTGCTCGAGCGCGAGTGGATTCGCGTGGTGGGCTACCGCGAGGTGCCCGGGCGGCCGGCGATGTTCGCCACTACCAAGGCGTTCCTCGACCACTTCAACCTGAAGAACCTCGATGACCTGCCGCCGCTGGCCGAGCTGCGCGAGATCGAGCCCGAGCCGCTGGTCGAGGACCTGGATGAAGATCCGCCGGTGCCCGCGCACCTGCAGGCCCTGGCCGATGCCAGTGCCGAGCCGGGCGAGGAGGGCGAGGCGCCGAAGGAGGAAACCAGCTTCCACACCCTGCTGGCCGAACTCGACAGCATGGAACAGGGTCTCAAGACTGACTTCGACGATTTGCTCGACGCGCCCCTGGCCCCCTTCGACGAGACGGAAGACGGCGAGGAGGAGCAAGAGCCCCGCCACGAGTGAGTGCCCATGAGCAGCAAGGATCCCTGTATCGGTGTCTGCAAGTTCAATGACGATGTCTGCGTGGGCTGCGGGCGCACCAAGCGTGAAATCAAGGGCTGGAAGAAGCTGGACAAGGGCGAGCGCCGCGAGGCGTTGGCCCAGGCGCACCTGCGTTTGCTGGCGCTGGGTGCCACCGGCCGACGGAAAAAGAAATAACCCACGCTATTTCGACTAGTCTCAGGTGCGCAACGCCGCACATGCGCGTATGATTCGCGACCCTTCGGGCGACATGAACGCCCCACATCACACACCGGGAGGTGCTAAAAGATGAGTGAACCTATCAAGCCAGAAGTCCAGGAAATGGGCCCCGCCGGCGAAAAACTGCAGAAAGTCCTGGCCCGTATCGGCGTCGGCTCGCGTCGCGACGTGGAAGCCTGGATCGGTGAAGGCCGCATCAAGGTCAACGGCGTGGCCGCCACCCTGGGCCAGCGCGTCGACCTGCACGACGCCATCAGCGTCGACGGCAAGGTGATCAAGCGCGAAGAAGCCTCGGAAACCGTGCGCCGCGTGATCATCTACAACAAGCCGGACGGCGAGATCTGCACCCGTGACGACCCGGAAGGCCGCCCGACCGTGTTCGACCGCCTGCCGCGCCCGCGCGAAGGCCGCTGGATCAACATTGGCCGCCTGGACATCAACACCACCGGCCTGCTGATGTTCACCACCGACGGTGAGCTGGCCAACCGCCTGATGCACCCGTCCTACGAGATGGACCGTGAATACGCCGTGCGCGTGCGCGGTGAAGTCGACGACGACATGCTGCTGCGCCTGAAGAACGGCGTGATCCTGGAAGACGGCCCGGCGCGGTTCACCGACATCCAGGTGGCACCGGGTGGTGAAGGCTTCAACCACTGGTACCACTGCGTGGTCATGGAAGGCCGCAACCGTGAAGTGCGTCGCCTGTGGGAATCCCAGGGCCTGGTGGTCAGCCGCCTGAAGCGCGTGCGTTTCGGCCCGGTGTTCCTCAACTCCGACCTGCCCATGGGCCGCTGGCGCGAACTGAGCCAGCACGAAGTGGACGTGCTCAGCGCCGAAGTGGGCCTGAGCGCCGTGGCCATGCCGACCATGAGCACCAAGAGCAAGGACAAGCTGGACCGCATGCAGCGCAAGTCGTCGCGCCCCATGGCCCGCAGCGAGCGCGTGCGCACCCTGCGCCCGGCCCACGACGGTGCCGCCGGTGCCGAGCGCCCAGCCCGCGCGCCACGCCTGGAAGAAGGCGAGCGCCCGGCGCGCAAGCCACGCGGTGACGCGCCGGCCCCGCGCCGTGGCGAAGCGCCGGCCCGCAAGGACGGTCGTGGTTCGGCGGTGGCCGAGCGCCCGGCCGACATGAACAAGCGTCCAGCCAAGCCAGGTGCCCAGCGCCCAGGCCTGAAGCTGTCGGACGACAGCAAGCGCCGTGGCCCAGCCGCGGACAAGCGTGCGCCGGTCACCCGCCGCAAGCCCAAGCCTGAGTAATCAACGCGCTTGAACTGCAAACGCCAGCCTTCGGGCTGGCGTTTTGCATTCTGGCGTGTGGAAAATTGCCGTTGCAGGCTGTAAACATTTGTTTACGATCGTGGCGTTGGCCAAAAGCTCGCTGGCAAGCCAGCTCCCACAGGGAACATTGGGGAAATGTGGGAGCTGGCTTGCCAGCGAGCTGTTAGGGTGTAAAGAAATATTTCCGCTCGTGCACTAATTTGTAACATTCCCTGCCTTTTTGCCCTCTTGCCAGCCTCGACCCCTCGCGCTCTGATGCCCGGCGTGTACAATGCGCGCCCTTTACTGTGGCACCCTGCGTTAACGCGCGCCTGTCTACCGCCTCATCACGAGTGGGGCGGGTCCGTTCCGTCACAGATAAAAATAACCAGGTGACCAACACAATGAGTGCACAAGACTCATCCGGCCAGCTCAAGCGCGGCCTGAAAAATCGACACATCCAATTGATTGCCCTCGGCGGTGCCATCGGCACCGGGCTGTTCCTCGGCTCGGCCGGGGTGCTCAAGTCGGCCGGGCCCTCGATGATCCTCGGCTACGCCATCTGCGGTTTCATCGCCTTCATGATCATGCGCCAGCTGGGCGAGATGATTGTCGAAGAACCGGTGGCCGGCTCGTTCAGCCATTTCGCGCACAAGTACTGGGGCGGCTTCGCCGGCTTCCTGTCGGGCTGGAACTGCTGGGTGCTGTACATCCTGGTGGGCATGTCGGAACTGACCGCAGTTGGCAAGTACGTGCACTACTGGTGGCCGGAGATCCCGACCTGGGTCTCGGCCGCGGTGTTCTTCGTCATGATCAACGCCATCAACCTGGCCAACGTCAAGGTGTTCGGCGAGGCCGAGTTCTGGTTCGCCATCATCAAGGTGGCGGCCATCGTCGGCATGATCGCCCTGGGCAGCTACCTGCTGGTCAGCGGCCACGGCGGCCCGCAGGCCTCGGTCAGCAACCTGTGGGACCACGGCGGCTTCTTCCCCAATGGCGTCAAGGGCCTGGTGATGGCGCTGGCAATCATCATGTTCTCGTTCGGCGGCCTGGAAATGCTCGGCTTCACCGCTGCCGAGGCCGACCAGCCCAAGACCGTGATTCCCAAGGCCATCAACCAGGTCATCTACCGCATCCTGATCTTCTACATCGGCGCCCTGGTGGTGCTGCTGTCGCTGACCCCGTGGGATGGCCTGCTGCAGACCCTGGATAGCGCCGGCGACGCCTACAGCGGCAGCCCGTTCGTGCAGGTGTTCTCGATGCTGGGCAGCAACACCGCGGCGCACATCCTCAACTTCGTGGTGCTGACCGCGGCGCTGTCGGTGTACAACAGCGGCACCTACTGCAACAGCCGCATGCTGCTGGGCATGGCCGAGCAGGGCGACGCCCCTGCGGCGCTGGCCAAGGTGGACAAGCGCGGCGTGCCGGTGCGGGCCATCCTGGTGTCGGCGGCAGTGACCCTGGTGGCCGTGCTGCTCAACTACTTCATGCCCCATGACGCGCTGGAACTGCTGATGTCGCTGGTAGTGGCCACCCTGGTGATCAACTGGGCGATGATCAGCTTCTCGCACCTCAAGTTCCGCCAGCACCAGGTGCGCAACGGCCAGGTGTCGTCGTTCAAGGCGCTGTGGTCGCCGTGGGGCAACTACATCTGCCTGGCGTTCGTGGTGTTCATCCTCGGCATCATGCTGATGATCCCGGGCATCAACGTCTCGGTGTACGCCATCCCTGTGTGGGTGGTGGTGATGTACGTGGCGTACCTCGCCAAGAACCGCCGCGCCGCCCTGGCGCTGGGTTGATTCGCGCCATACTCCGCGCGTAGCCGCTGCCGCAGGCTGCGCTGGCCCTGAGTCGCGCTGGGTATCTCCAGTGCACGCGCGGGCCAGCGCAGCCTTCGGCAGCGGCTACGCGCGTGATGGTGTACCCTTGCGGTCTTTGACCCTGCCGAAACCCCTTCATGCTGGAAATCTCCAACAACGTCCACCTGCCCGATGCCGAAGTCGAGCTGAGCGCCATCCGCGCCCAAGGCGCTGGCGGCCAGAACGTCAACAAGGTGTCCAGTGCGGTGCACCTGCGCTTCGACATCAACGCCTCGTCATTGCCGCCTTTCTACAAGGAGCGGCTGCTGGCCCTGCGCGACAGCCGCATCACCAGCGAAGGCGTGATCGTGATCAAGGCCCAGCAATATCGCACCCAGGAGCAGAACCGCGCCGACGCCCTGGAGCGGCTGCGCGAGCTGATCGTGAATGCGGCGAAGGTGGAAAAGGCGCGGCGGCCCACCAAGCCAACCAAGGGCTCGAAAACCCGTCGGCTGGATGGCAAGAGCAAGCGCGGCGCCATCAAGGCAGGCCGCGGCAAGGTCGACTTTTAAAGCGCGGCGTCCGGGTGGCGCGGCTGGTTGAGGGTTTGCCGGTACAGGTACAGGCTCAGCGCCAGGCCGGCGAACGAGGCGATGCCGGCGAACAGGAAGATCGAACTGAAGCCGAAGCCGGCGGCAATCGCGCCCGCCAGCGGGCCGGTGATGCCCAGCGACAGGTCGACGAACAGTGAGTAGGCACCCACTGCCGCGCCGCGGCTGGAGGCCGGCACCAGGTTCACCGCTTCCACGCCCAGGGCCGGGAACACCAACGAGAAACCAAAGCCGGTCAGGGCCGCGCCGGCCATGGCCAGCTCGGCGCTGGGCGCCAGCCACAGCAGCAACAGGCCGATGGTCTCCACGGTCATGCAGCCGATGGCCACGCGGAAGCCGCCGATGCGGTTGATCAGGTTGCCGAAGATCAGCCGCGCGACAATGAAGCAGGCGCCGAACAGGCTCAGCGACAACGCGGCGTTGTCCCAGTGGTTGGTGGCGTAGTACAGGGTGATGAAGGTGGCGATGGTGCCGAAGCCGATGCCGCCCAGGGCCAGACCGGTGCCGTGGGGCAGCACCTTGCCCAGCACGTGCATGAACGGCATGCGCTCGCCGGCGACGATCGGCGCCGGGGTCTTGTTCCAGGCCAGGGCAATCCCCAGCGCCGCCAGCAGCAGGATGCTCACGCCCATGGCCCACAGGCCCAGGTGTTGCACCAGCAGCACGCCGGCCGGGGCACCGATGGCCAGGGCGCCGTAGCTGGCGATGCCGTTCCAGGAGATGACCTTGGCGGTGTGCTGTGCGCCCACGCGGCCGATCCCCCAGCCGATGGAGCCCGAGCCCACCAGGCTTTCGGCGCTACCCAGCACCAGGCGGCCGACGAACAGGCTGGCCAGGCTCACCACCGGCAGGCTCTGGGTGAACGCCGCCAGCAGCATGAACAGCCCGCTGGCGCCACAGCCGAACAGGCCGTAGATCACCGCCTTCTTGCTGCCGTGGTTGTCGATGATACGGCTGGCGTACGGCCGGCTGAGCAGGGTGGCCAGGTACTGGACGCTGATCACCAGGCCCGCGATCACGGCGTTGAAGCCCAGGCCGGTATGCACGAAACCGGGCAGCACGGCCAGCGGGATGCCGATGTTCAGGTAGCCGATGAAGGTGAACAGCACGATGGAAACGACTTGCAGCGTGACCGCCAGCGGCCGCGGGTTTGAAGACATTGGGAATTCCAGGGGGATAGGTGTCGGGTGCTAGCACACTAGACGCTTATCATAGGGCGGCGAGCCACACAGTGCACGACCAGCGGCAAGATTTTATCTCGCCGAAGGCTCAAGCCTGCGGCTGTGCCAGCAGTCGGGTGGCCACCAGGGCGGCGAGGGCGTTTTCCTGGGTGCCGAAACGTTGCAGCAGGGCTTGCTGTTTTTCCGGGGAGAGGCGGGCCCAGATGTCGATCATCTGTTGCGCGGTGTCGATCACCTGCGCGGCCTGTGCTTCGTTGAAAGTATCTTGCATGAGGGGCTCCGTTCAGCGCTGAGGTGGTGCGATCACGCGGCATGGCCGCCGTGGGGATCGTACCACCTGCGGTCGGCGCTTAGTCGTCGCGATCAGCGCTCGAGGCTTCGTCGGCCTCGTTTTCAGTGGCCTGGCTGGCCGATTGTGGCGGTTGAGGCTGCTCTGGTTGATGCAGGCTCGGGAAAGGAAGGTTTGGGATCTCGTGCATCGTCATCGCTCCTCGCAATTACAGGTTGAGGGTGGCGCTGGATAGCGCGTGCTGGTTAAAGCCGGGACAGGATACAGCACTGCGCATGACAAACTGACTTCGCCGGCGGCCATTGGTCGCACAATGAACGGATTTTCATGGAGGCTGAATGTGGGAGCTGGCTTGCCAGCGAGCTCTTCGAGGCCCTCAAAAACTCGCTGGCAAGCCAGCTCCCACAGGTTCAACACACCTTGGCGAGGGCGGCCGCCAGTTCGTCCAGGCGGCTGGCGTCGATGCCGGCGACGTTGGCGCGGCCCGAGCGCACCATGTACACGCTGTGCTCGTCGCGCAGGCGGTCCACCTGCTCGGGGCTGAGCCCGGTGTAGGAGAACATCCCGCGTTGCTCGCCAATGTGGGCGAAACGCGCCGACAGCCCATGCGGCCCCAGCGCCTCGACCAGCCCGGCCCGCAGCTGGGCGATGCGCGAACGCATGTGCTCCACCTCATCCGCCCACAGGCTCTTCAACTGCGCATCACCGAGGATGGTGGCGACCACGGCGGCGCCATGGTCCGGCGGCGTCGACCACAGGTTGCGCGCCAGGCCGGCGAGTTGGCTGCGCACGTCCAGCAACTGTTCAGCGGTGTGCGTGCAGGCGATCAACGCGCCGGTGCGTTCGCGGTACAGGCCAAAGTTTTTCGAGCACGAACTGGTGACCAGCAGCTCCGGCAGTTCCTTGGCGAACAGGCGCACGCCCCAGGCATCCTCGTTCAGGCCATCGCCAAAGCCCTGGTAAGCGAAGTCGATCAGCGGCAGCAGGTCGCGGCGCTTGGCCACGTCCAGCACCCGGTGCCAGTCGTTGTGCCGCAGGTCGAAGCCGGTGGGGTTGTGGCAGCAGGCGTGCAACAGCAGCACGTCGCCGCGCGGTATGTCTTCCAGCGCCAGCAGCATGGCTTCCACGTCCAGGCGGTTGTCACGGCCCACGTAGGGGTAGTGATTCACCTTGAGGCCCACCGCGGCGAAGATGCTTTCGTGGATGGGCCAGGTCGGGTCGCTGAGCCAGATGCCCTTGCCGGGCAGGCAATGGGCGATGAACTCGCCGGCCAGGCGCAGGGCCCCGGTGCCACCCGGGGTCTGGGTGGCGCCGGCGCGCTCCTGGGCCAGCAGCGGCGAGTCCTTGCCCAGCACCAGTTCGCTGACCAGGCGACCGAACGCCTGATCGCCGTGGCCACTGACGTAGGTCTTGCTGGTCTGGTGGTCGAGCAGGAACCGCTCGGCCTGCTTGACCGCCGACAGCACCGGGGTCAGGCCCTGGGCGTCCTTGTACACGCCCACGCCCAGGTCGAACTTGCGCGGGTTGGGGTCGCGGGCGTAAGCGTCCATCAGGCTCAGGATCGAGTCGCCGGGAATTCGCTGGATCGCGCTGAAGTGCATTATTTGCGGCCCTCGGCCCCCTGGCTGACGTCGTCGGTGCGGGCGGCCATGATGAAATCGTTGCGGTGCAGGCCCTTGATCGAGTGGCTCCACCAGGTCACGGTGACCTTGCCCCATTCGGTCAGCAGGCCTGGGTGGTGGCCCTCGGCCTCGGCGATCTCGCCCACGGCGTTGGTGAACGCCAGGGCGTGCTTGAAGTTCTTGAACAGGTAGACCTTTTCCAGCTGCATGACGCCGTCACGCACCTCGATGTTCCAGTCCGGAATCTGCCGCAGCAGCGCTGGCAGCTCCTCGTCGCTGACCTGCGGGGCGTCGGCGCGGCAGGCTTCGCAATGGGCCTGGTTCAATGGGTTCATGGTTGCTTCCTTATAGTAGTTAAAAGCGGGTCAGGCCGCCTTGGGCGGAAATTTCGGCGCGTGCAGGCCCAGCTGCTGGGCGCGGGCCACCAGGGCCATGATGTCTTCATGGGCCAGGTCGAACAGGCGTTTGAGGTCTGGCAGCACGAAATACAGCGGCTGCAGGATGTCGATGCGGTAGGGGGTGCGCATGCATTCCAGCGGGTCGAAGGCCTGGTGCTCGGGGGCGTCCGACAGGCTGTAGAGGGTTTCCTTGGGCGACGAGAGAATGCCGCCGCCGTAGATGCGCCGGCCCTGGGGCGTGTCCACCAGGCCGAATTCGATGGTCATCCAGTACAGGCGCGCCAGGAACACCCGTTGCTCCTTGCTGGCCGCCAGGCCCAGCTTGCCGTAGGTGTGGGTGAATTCGGCGAACCAGGGGTTGGTCAGCAGCGGGCAGTGGCCGAAAATCTCGTGGAAAATGTCCGGTTCCTGCAGGTAATCCAGCTCTTCGGGCGTGCGAATGAAGGTGGCCACGGGAAAGCGCTTGCTGGCCAGCAATTCGAAGAAGGTCTGGAAGGGGATCAGTGCCGGCACCCGGGCGACCTGCCAGCCGGTGGTGCGGGCCAGCACCTGGTTGACCTCGGCCAGTTGCGGAATGCGCTCATGCGGCAGGGCCAGTTGCTCGATGCCGTCCAGGTATTCCTGGCACGCGCGCCCCTCTACCAGCTTGAGCTGGCGGCTGACCAAGGTGTGCCATACCGCGTGCTCGGTGTCGGAGTAATGGATGAACCCCTTAGCATCCGGTTCGCGGGCCACGTAGTGGGTCTGCTTCATGCTGTTCTCCAGCGCACGTTTTTATTATAGATGGGCCCGCACACATCCCCGTAGCAGCTGCCAAAGGCTGCGTCCGCAGACCCCACGCTCCATTGATAGTCCACCGCCCCACGGCTGTCAGCCCCACCTGGCGCCCCGCATCGCAGGCACAGCCCCGACTTTTCGTAAACTATTCGATACAGCTACCGCGCTCATCGGCGCCCGTGTCTTGTCGTCAGCCTCAAATGTCACATATTCTTTACGAATATCTTTGCCTTTCGCCAAAAAACAGGCCCCTCATGCGCATCAAAGTCCACTGCCAGAACCGCATCGGCATCCTGCGTGACATCCTCAACCTGCTGGTGGAATACGGCATCAACGTCGCCCGCGGCGAAGTGGGTGGCGAGCACGGCAACGCCATCTACCTGCATTGCCCGAACCTGATCAACCTGCAGTTCCAGGCCCTGCGCCCCAAGTTCGAAGCCATACCCGGCGTGTTCGGCGTCAAACGGGTGGGGCTGATGCCCAGCGAGCGCCGGCACATGGAGCTCAATGCGCTGCTGGGCGCACTGGAATTCCCGGTGCTGTCCATCGACATGGCCGGCTCCATCGTCGCCGCCAACCGCGCCGCCGCGCAGCTGCTGGGGGTGCGGGTGGACGAGGTGCCGGGCATGCCGTTGTCGCGTTACGCCGAGGACTTCGACCTGCCGCAGCTGGTGCGCGACAACAAATCGCGCATCAACGGCCTGCGGGTGAAGGTGCGCGGCGACGTGTTCCTTGCCGACATCGCCCCGCTGCAGTCCGAGCATGACGACAGCGAAGCCCTGGCCGGTGCGGTGCTGACCCTGCACCGCGCCGACCGCATTGGCGAGCGCATCTACCACGTGCGCAAGCAGGAACTGCGCGGCTTCGACAGCATCTTCCAGAGCTCGAAAGTGATGGCCGCCGTGGTGCGCGAGGCGCGCCGCATGGCGCCACTCGACGCACCGCTGTTGATCGAGGGCGAGACCGGCACCGGCAAGGAGCTGCTGGCCCGCGCCTGCCACCTGGCCAGCCCGCGCGGCCAGTCGCCGTTGATGGCCCTCAACTGCGCCGGCTTGCCCGAGTCCATGGCCGAGACCGAGCTGTTTGGCTACGGCCCCGGCGCCTTCGAAGGCGCGCGCGCCGAGGGCAAGCTGGGCCTGCTGGAGCTGACCGCGGGCGGCACGCTATTCCTCGATGGGGTAGGGGAGATGAGTCCGCGCCTGCAGGCGAAATTGTTGCGCTTCCTGCAAGACGGCTGCTTCCGCCGCGTAGGCAGTGACGAAGAGGTGTACCTGGATGTGCGGGTGATCTGCGCCACCCAGATGGATCTGTCGGAGCTGTGCGCCCGCGGCGAATTCCGCCAGGACCTGTACCACCGCCTCAACGTGCTGTCGCTGCACATCCCGCCGCTGCGCGAGTGCATGGACGGCCTCGACCCGCTGGTGGAGCACTTCCTTGACCAGGCCAGCCGCCAGATCGGCTGCCCGCTGCCGCGCCTGGCGCCCGCCGCCAAGGACAAGCTGGCCCGCTACCATTGGCCGGGCAACGTGCGGCAACTGGAGAATGTGCTGTTCCAGGCCGTGTCATTGTGCGACGCCGGTTGGGTCAAGCCCGAGCATATCCGCCTGCCCGACTACGGTGTGCGCCAGCCCTTGGGCGATTTCTCCCTGGAGGGTGACCTGCAACAGATCGTCGCGCGCTTCGAGCGCGCGGTGCTGGAGCAACTGCATGCCCAGCACCCCAGCAGCCGCTTGCTGGGCAAGCGCCTGGGGGTGTCGCATACCACCATTGCCAACAAGCTGCGCGAGCATGGGTTGGGCAAGGCGGAACTGGCACTCAGTCCAGCGGGTAAGGTTCCAGGAAATTGATGCTCATGCTGGCTTGGGGGAACAGTAGCTTGAGTTGCGGCAGTACGATGGCGCCGCATGAACGGCAGGTGTCCATGCGCGTGAACACCTGCAGGTCGGTCACGGGCTGGCCGCGCAGGTCGGCCTTGAGCACTGTGGCGATCAGGCGTTCGGCGTCCTGGTCGCGGGGGTGGGGGCGGATGATCTTGCGTCCAGCGTAGCGCACCACCGGCAGGCTGGTCATTTGCGGATCAGGGCCGCGAGTACGCATGATCGCGCGCGCGTCTACCCATTCCACCCCATCGAGGGTCTGGCGCGGGCTGCTGGCCACATCGATCTTCAAGCGGATCGCCGCAGCACGTTTACCGCCGGACAGGGCGTAGTAAACCATCCGCCGTCCATCGGCCAGGCTCACCCGGATGAAGGCCAGGTTGGCCTGCGCCATGGTGTGGCGCAGTGCGGCATGCACGCTGGCATCGCCGAGGTTATCGGCGGTGATGGGAGCGAAGGTGCCTGGCGAGGTGCCTTGCGGCGGGGCCAGCCGATTGAGCACATCAATGTGTGCCTGTTGCACGTTCCTGGGGCGCGTAGTGAGGAGGCCGCGGTCGGGGATCAGCGCCTGCATCCGCTCGAACAGGCGCAGCTGCTGGCTATTGCCCGCCAGGATATGGGTGGCGTAGTCGAGCAGCTCGTTGTGTATACCTGCTGCCTCCGCGTAGGCGGCATAGGTGGGGAAGGCGTCGAGGGGAATGTCGCCGGGGGCAGGCTGGTGCTTGGCCAGGTCAAACAACAGCGTGGCAATGTTTTCCCGGTCGCGGGGAGCTGAAGGCGTGCCGCTGACGATGCGGTAGGTTTCGCTGGTGGTGAGAAAGCGGTTGATATCCTCTTCGGCGGTGACGCGCTCGAAGCTTAATTCGCCGGGGCGGTCGGGCGCACGGTAGATCACGTGGGTGTCGGCCTCGACCGCAATGCACGGGCCCTGAGGGGTGTCCATGACGTGGCCGCGCAGGATGCGGCGGTCCCCCACGCCGGCCACCAGTTCGTCAAGCTCCAGGACGGGCAGCGTGTCGTTGATCAACCCGGCCTGCTCGGCGGTCAGTGAGGGGGGCAGGCCAAAGCGGCTGTCGGTAGAGCGTCGGCCGCTGATGCTCGGCAGGTAGTTCACCGATGGACCGTTGGCAGTGGGCAAGGACAGGCCAAAGGTAGCGCGTTCGGCATCGGTGACCGGTACCAGGCGCCCGGCGCGGGTCCGCTCGCGTCGCCACAGGGTGCCATCCATGACCACCACATCCAGGTTGGCGGGCGTCTGGCTGCTGCTGCCGCCGGCAATCGCCAGGCTGCCCAGGCGGTAGGTACGCGCCTGCCAGGCGTGTGCGGCATGCTCCCCGGCGGTCGCGTGGGGGGGCAATGCGGTGACAGGAAGTTGGTGGGTGTACAGGCTGGCGCATCCCGGGGCGTCGGCTGCCCGTGGGATGCGGCAAGGGGTGGGCGTCTCGATCATGCGGCGGGGTTTGCGCAGCGTGCCAAGGCGATCATGGCGCACGTAGTATTTACCGCTGATTTCCTGGCTCAAGCGGTACAGGTGGCCATCAATGAGTACATCCACGCTGCGGTCTGCCCGAGGGATGAGCATGACTTGGCTATCCACGTGGCTGCGCAGGTAGCGCAGGCCATCGGGCCCGCGATGCAAAGCCAGGGCGCCAGGGTCGAGCCCGCGGCGGGCCATGGCGAAGGCCTCGATGAAGGTGCGCTCGGCGCCGCCGGGCGTCAGGTCCAGCAGAGGCGGGCCGTAGGTGCGGCTGATCTGGGCGGGCTGGAGGTGCCAGATGCCGTGGCTGGGGCGCGCCACTTGCCCTGTGGAAATTCCCAGGTCCCTGGCAAAATTGAAGGGGAAACGGCGTTGATGCAGGTTGAGCCAGCGGCTCACCGCAAAGGCTGTGTTTGCCAGTGGCGAGCGACCGCCGCTGTGCAGAAGGCGGTTGAGGAGGCGACGGTTGGCCACAAGCGTTTTTAATACAGGCGTTAGCGCCGTCAGGGGCAGGGTCACTGCATCAAGCACGCACATGGACACGCCGCCGCTGCCCTGGGTATCGAAGCAACTGGCAAAAGGAACGCCGATGCGTGCCAGGTGGGCCGCGAGGCTGCGGCCCTGGATGTTTTTTTGCTGCAGCTCCAGTTGGGTCATGCCCCGGCACTGCTGCCTCAGGTCGTCGAAGTGGTGCATCCACACGTGGTCCAGCGCGATGTCGACCAGGCGTGCCATTGGTCCGGCAGGCAGCAGCGGGCCTACCGCCTGCACGCCCCCGGCGGTGCTGTAGGTGAATGGGTGCTCGGCGTCGTGGTAGTCCTCGAACTGCAGCGGCAGGTGTTCGCGTGCCCACTGCTCCATTGGCACCCCCTGGCGGTCGATGGCCCGGCTGTCCCACCGCCATTGCTGGGGAAACCAGCGGTACAAGGTTTCGCCCTGGCTGCCCTGGCACAGAATCAGCAGGGCGGGGCAACGGCGCAGGGCCCATAGTTCGGGATCGGCATCGCCCAGTTGCGGGATGCTCATCTGGTTCGCCCCGATGAATTCATGCCAGTGCACCGCGTACGCCTGCAGCGATACTGCTTCCATTACCGCGCGGTCGTTGTCGGGCAGCCGCTGGATGAACAGCTCGAGCAAGTCTTTCAGTGCGCGGCGGCAATGGCCGCGGTAGGCGCTGAACAGTTGGTCGAACTGCGCGGTGATATCGGCGGCGGTCGTATGCTTGAGTGCGGCATGGCGAAAGCCCGGGCCGCTGTCGAGCAGGCGCTCCAGGTGGGAGGTCTTGCGAGCGCCCGAGACAATTTCATGCGGCTTGATGCCAAATGATTCCAGGTAGCCAATGGCCATTTTTATGCGCGAGGGTGGGCTGCTCAGTTGTGCCAGTGTCGCCATGATGTCGAAGGCATCGAGGGCGGCGTTGATGTCGGCCGGCGTGTACCAAGGTTGCCTCGACAGTATGCGGTTGTACTCCGCCCATTGCATGACGAGTGGAGCGCGGGCGAGCAGGATGTTGACCTGGTCTTCTTGCGTGGTCGCTTGCGCTTGTTTCAGTAGCGCCACCTGCAGCGCCGTCTCGGGCGTCAACAGCCACGGGTCGCGTTCCGACAGGCTGATGCCCAGGCGCAATTGCACGGAGTAAAGGTCCGGCAGGTGCTCGAAGTCAGGCGGCAGGTCTTCGAGCAGCAGCAGCGGGGCATGTTGACGCAGCAACAGCGGCGCTACCAGTGCCAGTTCGGTAGGGCTGCAGTCCAGGTGTGCCGCGAGCGCCTGGTCCAGGCGTGCACGTAACGCCTGTGCGTTGCCCTGGGGGGTGAGCGACACGCCGGCAAGTTCACCCTCGATGCGCGAGCTGCGGGGGGCTAGGTAGTCGACGATGGCCTGCATGGCCAGTTCGCGCTGCAGATGGTGAGGTGGTGGTACCCATTGCAGGTCGTCAATCACGGCTTTTTCAAAGGCGTCGAAGGTAGCGCAGCCAAACAGGCACGGCATCAGCCGCCGCGGCTCGGTGGTGCAGGCCAGGGCGAAATCCATCTGCAGGTAATCGAGCAGCCGCGCCATGCGCCCGCCGCCAACGCGTTTGTGCAGGATACGCGAGACGCACGCCGACAGATCCGTATGCAGGTGGCTGAAAGCGCCGTTCCGGGTTTGCAGCGGCTGCTGCGTGGGCGTGGCTTTGCTGGCCAGGCTCGGATACAGCAGCAGGCAGGCCAGCCAGGCGCAATCTGTCGCACGTGCGAAGGTTGCCTGTAGCCACAGGTGGCTGGCGGCGCTGAACACCCGGCGTCCAGCCTTGGCCCGCCGGGACACCTTGCGCAGTGTTGCCGGCAATGCCGGGTCCACGTCGCGCAAGGCTTGTGTTGCCTGGGCCTGCAGGTGCCGGGTCAGTTGCGCGGGGGCGTCATTGGTGTCGTTGTTCAGTGAGGGGGGAATCAGAGCGACGACGTCGGGGGCCGCGCACAGTGCCTCGACGTTATCCAGCCATTGGAAATCACTGCCCAGCGGATCAATGCGTGAAAAGTCATCGCGCTGAAACAGGGTTGTCAGTAATTGGCCAAAAGGCGAAGTGGCTTTCTTGATCGGCGGGACGGAAGGCGGGATATAAAGTGCCATGCAAACTCCATGATGCGGGAAAGGTCGAACAAAAAGTTCGGCGCATCATCAAGCGTTGTGCTGGCGGGCAGGTGTTGAATAATTATTCGATCAATTAAATAGGCCAGCGCCTCCTGAAGAGGCGCTGAAGCACTGTGAACTTATCCGTTCGAGCAGCCGTTGCCCATCACGCGGTATTCAAGAATGTGTTTCTGGCCAGTGGAGTCCAGGTAAGTCATGCGTGCCGGCACCACTTCGCAGACGTTGGGGATTTCGCTGGTGCTGATGACCTTGGCAATATCAAGGTGCTGCGAATAGTTGTAGTGCTCCACCGGAACTTCAGTGTTGGCGGTGTTCGAAACTTCATCAGCCATGGCTGCCAGCGAGAAAGTACTCAGGGCCAAGACAATTAAAGCTTTCATTTTAAAGTTTACCTTTGTGCGGTCGTCAGGGGGCACGCAATCCTTGTGGGACTGCGTGTGTTGCTCGGGAAAGTTAGAGTCGGATTAACGTGCCTTCGTGGGGGCTGTTGCGTGTGTTAATCACAGTGCCGGTTGGCGAGGTGAATTTTAGGGCGCTGGCGGGGGGTTAAACAGACAGAGTTTTGATAAACAGTTTTATCTGAATCTGTAACAATCAATTTCGTAGCGGCCGGTGGCGCGCGTTTTCCTGCAAAGACACGCGGCCGTCGAGGCGCCCCGCGCCCGGGCTTGAGCCTTGCCGCGCGCCGTCATCAAAGAGTAGGGTAATGGTTACTACCATCGTCGAATGGCCTCGGCGTGCGCTTAGCCTTACAACGAGGTCATACAAAAACAACTACATAGCTCCGAGGTAAGAAAGATGAGTGCGGCGTCCCTGTATCCCGTTCGTCCCGAGGTGGCAGCCACCACGCTGACCGATGAAGCGACCTACAAGGCCATGTACCAGCAGTCGGTGGTGAACCCTGACGGCTTCTGGCGCGAGCAGGCCCAGCGCCTGGACTGGATCAAGCCCTTCACCAAGGTCAAGCAGACCTCTTTCGATGACCACCACGTGGACATCAAGTGGTTCGCCGACGGCACTCTCAACGTCTCCTACAACTGCCTGGACCGGCACCTTGCCGAGCGCGGCGACCAGATCGCGATCATCTGGGAAGGCGACGACCCCTCCGAGCACCGCAACATCACCTACCGCGAACTGCACGAGGAAGTCTGCAAGTTCGCCAACGCCCTGCGTGGCCAGGATGTGCACCGCGGTGACGTGGTTACCATCTACATGCCGATGATTCCCGAAGCCGTGGTCGCCATGCTGGCCTGTACCCGTATCGGTGCCATCCATTCGGTGGTGTTCGGCGGCTTCTCCCCCGAGGCCCTGGCCGGGCGCATCATCGACTGCAGCTCCAAGGTGGTCATCACCGCCGACGAAGGCCTGCGTGGCGGCAAGAAGACCGCGCTCAAGGCCAACGTCGACCGCGCCCTGACCAACCCGGAAACCAGCAGTGTGCAGAAGGTCATCGTCTGCAAGCGCACCGGCGGCGACATCGAGTGGAACCGCCACCGCGACATCTGGTACCACACCCTGCTGGACGTGGCGTCCAGCACCTGCGCGCCGAAGGAAATGGGTGCCGAGGAGCCGCTGTTCATCCTCTATACCTCCGGCTCCACCGGCAAGCCCAAGGGCGTGCTGCACACCACCGGCGGCTACCTGGTGTACGCAGCCCTCACCCATGAGCGCGTGTTCGACTACCGCCCGGGCGAAATCTACTGGTGCACCGCCGACGTCGGCTGGGTCACCGGCCACAGCTACATCGTCTACGGCCCGCTGGCCAACGGCGCCACCACGCTGCTGTTCGAAGGCGTGCCGAACTACCCGGACATCACCCGCGTGTCGAAGATCATCGACAAGCACAAGGTCAACATCCTCTACACCGCACCCACCGCCATCCGCGCCATGATGGCCGAGGGCACTGCGGCGGTGGAGGGCGCCGATGGCTCCAGCCTGCGCCTGCTGGGCTCGGTGGGCGAGCCGATCAACCCCGAGGCCTGGGGTTGGTACTACGACACCGTGGGCAAGCAACGCTGCCCGATCGTCGACACCTGGTGGCAGACCGAGACCGGCGGCGTGCTGATCAGCCCGCTGCCGGGCGCCACCGCGCTCAAGCCGGGCTCGGCGAGCAAGCCGTTCTTCGGCGTGGTGCCGGGGCTGGTGGACAACCTGGGCAACCTGATCGACGGCGCCGCCGAGGGCAACCTGGTGATCCTCGACTCGTGGCCGGGCCAGTCGCGCAGCCTGTACGGCGACCACGACCGCTTCGTCGACACCTACTTCAAGACCTTCCGTGGCATGTACTTCACCGGCGACGGCGCGCGCCGCGACGAGGATGGCTACTACTGGATCACCGGCCGCGTCGATGACGTGCTCAACGTCTCCGGCCACCGCATGGGCACCGCCGAGATCGAGAGTGCCATGGTTGCCCATCCCAAGGTGGCCGAGGCCGCGGTGGTGGGCGTGCCCCACGACATCAAGGGCCAGGGCATCTATGTGTACGTGACCCTCAACCATGGCGTGGAAGCCAGCGAGACCCTGCGCCAGGAACTGAAGAACTGGGTGCGCAAGGAGATCGGCCCGATCGCCTCGCCGGATGTGATCCAGTGGGCGCCGGGGCTGCCCAAGACCCGCTCGGGCAAGATCATGCGCCGTATCCTGCGCAAGATCGCCACCGGCGAGTACGACGCGCTGGGTGATATCTCCACCCTGGCCGACCCGGGCGTGGTGCAGCACCTGATCGACACCCACAAGGGCATGAAGGCGGCGTAAGGCTGCTGCGCTAACCCCGGAACCCCGCCCGTTGGCGGGGTTTCGTGTTTATGTCCCACATGACCGGGATATATCGGTGTTACCGTCCGTCACCTTTCTGTGCGCCAAAAGGAGGCGAAACGCCACAAACCGGTGCGCCGGTCCTACGAAAAATGACAAAGCCAAACGCCAGGGTTGCCGGATTACAAGGCTTTGCCAATAATAGGCGCGCAATTTGCTTGATAGATCGGTTCCCTGTCATTTGCCTTTGCATAAACATGAAAGGCTGTCAATAATCTCGGGTCGTATTCTCGGTGCATCTGTAACTAGTTGTCGCATTGAAGAAATATCGGCTTCGGGGCTGTCGCTAAAATGCCGGTCACTCGCCGTCGCCCGATGAGCCATGCTCCCGAGCCGCGCGCCGCTATCTGCGTTGTACCCATTCGCATATTGGGCCTGTGCTCACTCTGCCATTTATTGCCCTTTACCGATGGAGTCCTGAGATGAAGAAACTCGTGCTTCTTGGCGCCCTGGCGCTGTCCGTGCTGTCGCTGTCCTCGTTCGCCGACGAGAAGCCTTTCAAGATCGGTATCGAAGCGGCCTACCCACCGTTCGCCTCCAAGGCTGCCGACGGCAGCATCGTGGGTTTTGACTACGACATCGGCAACGCCCTGTGCGAAGAGATGAAGGTCAAGTGCCAGTGGGTCGAGCAGGAATTCGACGGCCTGATCCCGGCGCTGAAAGTGCGCAAGATCGACGCCATCCTGTCGTCCATGTCCATCACCGAAGACCGCAAGAAGTCGGTTGATTTCACCAACCGCTACTACCTGACCCCAGCGCGCCTGGTGATGAAGGAAGGCACCACCGTCGCCGACAACCTCGACGGCCTGAAAGGCAAGAAGATCGGCGTGCAGCGCGGTTCCATCCACGAGCGTTTCGCCCGCGAAGTGCTGGCGCCAAAAGGCGTGGAAGTGGTGCCGTACGGCTCGCAGAACGAAATCTACCTGGACGTGACCGCTGGCCGCCTGGACGGCACCCTGGCCGACGCCACCCTGCTGCAGGACGGCTTCCTGAACACCGACGCCGGCAAGGGCTACGCCTTCGCAGGTCCATCGTTCACCGACGTCAAATACTTCGGTGACGGCGTGGGCATCGCCGTGCGCAAGGGTGACAAGGCTGACCTGGACAAGCTCAACGCTGCCATCGCCGCCATTCGCGCCAACGGCAAGTACAAGCAGATCCAGGACAAGTACTTCAACTTCGACATCTACGGCCAGTAACTGGCTGTAAGCGTCACCCGACAGATGGTGCAAGCCGCAGGCGCTGAGGCTTGCACCATTTTTTCATTTCCACGGTCGAGGAAATTTACATGTTAGAAGGCTACGGGGCAGTCATCCTCGATGGCACCTGGCTGACCTTGCAGTTGGCCCTGTCGTCGATGGCGCTAGCCATTGCCCTGGGATTGATCGTCGTCGCACTGCGGCTGTCGCCCGTGCGTTGGCTGGCCTGGCTGGGGGCGACCTATTCCACGGTCATCCGCGGCATTCCCGACCTGGTGCTGATCCTGCTGATCTTCTTCGGCGGCCAGGACCTGCTCAACCGCGTCGCGCCCCTGCTGGGCTTCGACGACTACATCGATCTCAACCCCATGGCGGCCGGCATCGGCACGCTGGGCTTCATTTTCGGGGCGTACCTGTCGGAAACCTTCCGCGGTGCGTTCCTGGCCATCCCCAAGGGGCAGGCCGAGGCTGGCCTTGCCTATGGCATGAACAGCCGCCAGGTGTTCTTCCGCGTGCTGGTGCCGCAGATGATCCGCCTGGCCATTCCCGGCTTCACCAACAACTGGCTGGTACTGGTCAAGGCCACTGCGCTGGTGTCGGTGGTGGGCTTGCAGGACATGATGTTCAAGGCCAAGGCCGCGGCGGACGCCACGCGCCAGCCGTTCACTTTCTTCCTGGCGGTGGCCGCGCTGTACCTGGTGATCACCAGCGTATCGCTGCTGGTGCTGCGGTTCCTGGAAAAACGCTACTCGGCTGGCGTAAGGGTGGCTGAACTATGATTTTTGATTACAACGTGGTCTGGGACAACCTGCCGCTGTACTTCAGCGGCGTGCTGGAGACCATCAAGCTGTTGCTGCTGTCGCTGTTCTTCGGCCTGCTGGCGGCCTTGCCGCTGGGCCTGATGCGCGTGTCCAAGCGGCCGCTGGTGAACCTGCCGGCCTGGCTGTACACCTACGTGATCCGCGGCACGCCGATGCTGGTGCAGCTGTTCCTGATCTACTACGGCCTGGCGCAGTTCGCCGTGGTGCGCGAGAGCATCTTCTGGCCGTGGCTGTCCAGCGCCACCTTCTGCGCCTGCCTGGCCTTTGCCATCAACACCAGCGCCTACACCGCGGAAATCGTCGCCGGCAGCCTCAAGGTCACGCCCCATGGCGAGATCGAGGCGGCGCGGGCCATGGGCATGTCGCGGGTCAAGATGTACCGTCGCATCCTGCTGCCGTCGGCCCTGCGCCGGGCGCTGCCGCAGTACAGCAACGAAGTGATCATGATGCTGCAGACCACCAGCCTTGCGTCGATTGTCACCCTGATCGACATCACCGGCGCGGCACGCACGGTGAACGCGCAGTACTATCTGCCGTTCGAAGCCTACATCACCGCAGGCGTTTTCTACCTGTGCCTGACCTTTATCCTGGTTCGCCTGTTCAAGCTGGCCGAGCGCCGCTGGCTGGGCTACCTGGCACCACGCAAGGGCTGAAGACATGCAACGCATCGATCATCCATTGCCCTGGAGCACCCTGGGCAGCGAGCGTCACCTGAGCGTATTCCGCTTCGGCAGCGGCGAGCGCAAGGCCTACATCCAGGCCAGCCTGCACGCCGACGAACTGCCGGGCATGCGCACCGCCTGGGAACTGAAAAAGCGCCTGCTGGCGCTGGAGGAGGCTGGCCAGCTCAAGGGCGTGGTCGAGCTGGTGCCGGTGGCCAACCCCATCGGCCTGGGCCAGTTGCTGCAGGGCGCCCACCAGGGGCGTTTCGAGTTCGGCAGCGGCAAGAACTTCAACCGTGACTTCCACGAGCTGAGCGAGCCGGTGGCTGCCGCGCTGGATGGCCAGCTGGGTGACGACGCCCACGCCAACATCCGCCTGGTGCGCCAGGCCATGCGCGACACCCTGGCGGCGCTGCCGCCAGCCGCCAGCCAGCTGCAGGGCCTGCAACGCCTGCTGCTGGGCCATGCCTGCGACGCCGACGTGGTGCTGGACCTGCACTGCGACGCCGACGCCGCGCTGCACATGTACGCGCTGCCGCAGCACTGGCCGCAGTGGCGCTCGCTGGCCGCGCACCTGAACGTGCGCGTGGGCCTGCTGGCCGAGGACTCGGGTGGCAGTTCGTTCGACGAAGCCTGCTCGTTGCCGTGGCTGCGCCTGTCCCGGCGCTTCCCCGAGGCCCAGCTGCCGCTGGCCTGCCTGGCCACTACCGTGGAACTGGGTGGTCAGGCCGACACCGCGCGCGACGACGCCGAGCGCCACGCCGAGGGCATCCTGGCGTTCCTCGCCGAACAGGGGCTGATCGCCGGCGAATGGCCGCCAGCCGCCAACGAGCCCTGCGAAGGCATGCCGTTCGAGGGCACTGAATTGCTGTTTGCCCCACACCCCGGCGTGATCAGTTTCCTGCGCGCCCCCGGTGAATGGGTAGAGGCGGGCGACCCGCTGTTTGAAGTGATCGACCCGCTGGCCGATCGCGTTACCGTCGTGTGTGCCGGCACTGCCGGCGTGCTGTTTGCCATCGAACGACTGCGTTACGCCCAGCCAGGTTTCTGGCTGGCCAAGGTCGCCGGGCGCCAACCCCTTCGTCGCGGGCGCCTGCTCAACGACTGACTGCTTTGTGAGAACCGCTATGTACAAACTTGAAGTCCAGGACCTGCATAAACGCTACGGCAGTCATGAAGTGCTCAAGGGTGTGTCCCTGGCCGCCAAGGCCGGCGATGTCATCAGCATCATCGGCTCCAGCGGCTCGGGCAAGAGTACCTTCCTGCGCTGCATCAACCTGCTGGAGCAGCCGCACGCGGGCAAGATCCTGCTCAACAACGAAGAGCTGCAACTGGTGGCCAGCAAGGACGGCGCCCTCAAGGCCGCCGACCCCAAGCAGTTGCAGCGCATGCGCTCGCGCCTGTCCATGGTGTTCCAGCACTTCAACCTGTGGGCGCACATGACCGCCCTGGAAAACATCATCGAGGCGCCGGTGCACGTGCTGGGCGTGTCGAAGAAAGAGGCGCTGGAAAAGGCCGAGCACTACCTGAACAAGGTGGGCGTGGCGCACCGCAAGGACGCCTACCCGGGTCACATGTCCGGCGGCGAGCAGCAGCGCGTGGCCATCGCCCGTGCCCTGGCCATGGAGCCTGAAGTCATGCTGTTCGACGAACCCACCTCGGCGCTCGACCCCGAGCTGGTGGGCGACGTGCTGAAGGTGATGCAGGACCTGGCCCAGGAAGGCCGCACCATGGTGGTGGTCACCCACGAGATGGGCTTCGCCCGCGAGGTGTCCAACCAGCTGGTGTTCCTGCACAAGGGCCTGGTGGAAGAGTCGGGCTGCCCGCGCGACGTGCTGGCCAACCCCAAGTCCGAGCGCCTGCAGCAGTTCCTGTCCGGAAGCCTGAAGTAGTCGTCATTTGATACAAACGATGACTGCCACGTTGTTGTAGAAAGGGGCATGCTGCGCGTCTTGGCAGCATGTTCCTTCCACCCGCTCTGCCGAGCATTGATCCTGAACAGGTTTCGGACCGCACCCCATGACAGCCCAACGAATCGGTTTTCTCATCTGGCCGAGCACCAAGGCCCTGACCCTGGCGCTGGCTGAAGAGGCCCTGGATGTGGCCCAGAAGGTGCACCCCGAAGTGGCCTACGAGATGGTGTTCCTGCACGCCGAGCCTGCCCCTGAAGGCGGCTGGCAGTTGCCGGGCGAGCCGTGGGCGGGGCGCCTGGAAGGCTGTCAGAAACTGTTCCTGCTGGCCGACGAGCCGCCGGCTGCGCTGGCGCCGGCCCTGGCCACCGCGCTCAAGCAGCTGGTGCGTTCGGGCTGCGTGATTGGCGGCCTGTCCGCCGGCGTCTACCCCATGGCCCAGGTTGGCCTGCTGGACGGCTACCGCGCCGCGGTGCACTGGCGCTGGCAGGATGATTTCGCCGAGCGCTTCCCCAAGGTGATCGCCACCAGCCACCTGTTCGACTGGGACCGGGACCGCATGACCGCGTGTGGCGGCCTCTCGGTGCTCGACCTGCTGCTGGCGGTGCTGGCCCGCGACCACGGCGCCGAGCTGGCGGGCGCGGTGTCGGAAGAGCTAGTGGTGGAGCGAATCCGCGAAGGCGGCGAGCGCCAGCGCATTCCGCTGCAGAACCGCCTGGGCTCCAGCCACCCCAAGCTCACCCAGGCGGTGTTGCTGATGGAGGCCAACATCGAAGAGCCGCTGACCACCGACGAAATCGCCCAGCACGTGTGCGTGTCGCGCCGCCAGCTGGAGCGCATCTTCAAGCAGTACCTGAACCGGGTGCCGAGCCAGTATTACCTGGAGCTGCGCTTGAACAAGGCGCGGCAGATGCTGATGCAGACCAGCAAGTCGATCATCCAGATCGGCCTGTCGTGCGGGTTCTCGTCGGGGCCGCATTTTTCCAGCGCCTACCGCAATTTCTTCGGCGCAACGCCGCGGGAAGACCGCAACCAGCGCCGCAGCAGCAGCCCGTTCGAGCTGTCGTCGGTGCCCGCCGAGCGCGGGTAGCCACCATCCCGCAACGCCCGCAGACCCCGTAGCCGCTGCCGCCAGGCTGCGCTGGCCCTCAGCCACACTGAAAATCTCCAGCGTACTCAGGGGCCAGCGCAGCCTGACGGCAGCGGCTACGGATAGTGGTGAGGCTGGCGGGTGCATGCCTTGGTTGTTCGGGCGCTCTTGAGATCGAGCGCCGCCCGCGCGGCGCAACGCAGCCTGGCGGCAGCATCTACATTTGTTGCACCGTGCCATGGCCTGACGGATAGGCGTTGCCAGCCTTTTGCGCGCGGCATGGATCTTCGCGCGACCAAACTGTTGCCTGATGCAATAATATGTCGCATTACCGAAAACCCCCCGTTTTCACGGTTTGGCGCTGTAATAAGTTGTCGCTTGGCGACAAGGACAAGCGCTGGCCAGTCCTTACAATCCCCCCATCGCTCGCCAATACCAGGCGGGCGTTCCTCTTCAGGAGACTCCGATGTCCGTTGAGCATGCCCAGGTGCAACGCGCCGATTTCGACCAGGTGATGGTCCCCAACTACGCCCCGGCCGCCTTCATTCCCGTGCGCGGCGCAGGTTCCCGGGTGTGGGACCAGGCAGGTCGCGAACTGGTCGACTTCTCGGGCGGCATCGCCGTCAACGTGCTGGGCCACGCCCACCCGGCGCTGGTCAACGCCCTGACCGAGCAGGCCAACAAGGTCTGGCACGTGTCCAACGTGTTCACCAACGAGCCGGCGCTGCGCCTGGCGCACAAGCTGGTCGACGCCACCTTTGCCGACCGCGTGTTCTTCTGCAACTCCGGCGCCGAGGCCAACGAGGCCGCGTTCAAGCTGGCCCGCCGCGTGGCCCACGACAAGTTCGGCCCGGAAAAATACGAAATCATCGCCGCCACCAACAGCTTCCACGGCCGCACCCTGTTCACCGTGAGCGTGGGCGGCCAGCCCAAGTACTCCGACGGTTTCGGTCCGAAGATCACCGGCATCACCCACGTGCCGTACAACGACCTGGCTGCGCTGAAAGCGGCCATCTCGGACAAGACCTGCGCCGTGGTGCTGGAGCCTATCCAGGGTGAAGGCGGCGTGCTGCCGGCGGACCTGGCCTACCTGCAGGGCGCCCGCGCGCTGTGCGACCAGCACAACGCGTTGCTGGTGTTCGACGAAGTGCAGAGCGGCATGGGCCGCAGTGGCGAGCTGTTCGCCTACATGCACTACGGCGTCACCCCGGACATCCTCTCCAGCGCCAAGAGCCTGGGCGGCGGTTTCCCGATCGGCGCCATGCTGACCACCACCGAGCTGGCCAAGCACTTCGCCGTGGGCGTGCACGGCACCACCTACGGCGGCAACCCGCTGGCCTGCGCCGTGGGCGAGGCGGTGATGGACGTGATCAATACCCCGCAAGTGCTGGCTGGCGTCAAGGCCAAGCACGAGCGCTTCAAGGCCCGCCTGCAACAGATCGGCGAGCAATACGGCGTGTTCACCGAAGTACGCGGCTTGGGCCTGCTGATCGGTTGCCAACTGAGCGATGCCTGGAAAGGCAAGGCCAAGGACTTCTTCAACGCTGCCGAGCAGCACGACCTGATGATCCTGCAGGCCGGCCCCGACGTGGTGCGTTTCGCGCCTAGCCTGGTGATTGAAGACGCCGACATCGACGAAGGCCTGGACCGCTTCGAACGTGCCGTGCAGCAACTGACCCAAGCCTGATTCCGGGCCGGCAAAAGGCGAGCGTCACGGCGCTCGCCGTTTTTTCAAGCAATTCCAAGGAGTGACACCATGCTGGTAATGCGCCCTGCGCAAATGGCTGACCTGGCCGAGGTCCAACGCCTGGCCGCGGACAGCCCGATTGGTGTCACGTCCCTGCCGGACGATGCCGAGCGCCTGCGCGACAAGATCGCGGCGTCCGAAGCGTCGTTCGCCGCCGAGGTCAGCTTCAATGGCGAGGAGAGCTACTTCTTCGTCCTCGAAGACAGCCAGACCCAGCGCCTGGTGGGCTGTTCGGCCATCGTCGCGTCGGCGGGCTATTCCGAGCCTTTTTACAGTTTCCGTAATGAGACCTTCGTGCACGCCTCCCGCGAGCTGAAGATCCATAACAAGATTCACGTGCTGTCCCAGTGCCATGACCTGACCGGCAACAGCCTGCTCACCAGCTTCTACATGGTGCCGGACATGGTTGGCAGCGCCTGGTCCGAGCTGACCTCCCGGGCGCGCCTGCTGTTCATGGCCAACCACCCCGAGCGCTTCGCCGACTCGGTGGTGACCGAGATCGTCGGCTACAGCGACGACAACGGCGACTCGCCGTTCTGGGACGCCATTGGCCGTAACTTCTTCGACATCAACTACGCCGAGGCCGAGCGCCTGTGCGGTATCAAGAGCCGGACCTTCCTGGCCGAACTGATGCCCCATTACCCGATCTACGTGCCGCTGCTGCCCGACGAAGCCCAGGAAGCCATGGGCCAGGTGCACCCGCGCGCGCAGATCACCTTCGACATCCTCATGCGCGAGGGTTTCGAGACCGACCACTACATCGACATCTTCGACGGCGGCCCGACGCTGCACGCGCGGGTCTCGGGCATTCGCTCCATCGCCCAGAGCCGCGTGGTGCCGGTCAAGCTCGACAGCGGCAACAGCGACGTGGTCAAGGGCGGCCGCCCGTACCTGGTGGCTAACGCCCAGCTGCAGGACTACCGCGCGGTGCTGCTGGAACTGGACTGGGTGCCCGGCAAGCCGGTGACCCTCAGCCTGGAAGCGGCCGAGGCACTGGGTGTGGGCGAGGGCGCCAGCGTGCGCCTGGTAGCGGTTTGATACCTGTCATTCACAGGTCGAGTTCTGCGGGTTGCCACTGCGGCCCGCGCAAGGAGAAAGCATGATCGTTCGTCCCGTACGCAGCAGCGACCTACCTGCGCTGATCGAGCTGGCACGCAGTACCGGCACCGGCCTGACCACCTTGCCGGCCAACGAGGAGCGCCTGGCGCACCGCGTGGGCTGGGCCGAGAAGACCTTCCGGGGCGAAGCCGGGCGCGGCGACGCGGACTACCTGTTCGTGCTGGAGGATGACGACGGCAAGGTCGTCGGCATTTCCGCCATCGCCGGCGCCGTGGGGCTGCGCGAGCCCTGGTACAACTACCGGGTGGGCCTGACGGTCAGCGCGTCGCAAGAGTTGAACATCTACCGCGAGATCCCCACGCTGTTCCTGGCCAACGACCTGACGGGCAACAGCGAGCTGTGCTCGCTGTTCCTGCGCAGCGAATACCGCACCGGCCTCAACGGCCGCCTGCTGTCCAAGGCGCGGTTGATGTTCATCGCCGAGTTCCCGCAGCTGTTCGGCAACAAGATCATCGCCGAGATGCGCGGCATGTCCGACGAGCAGGGCCGCTCGCCGTTCTGGGAAAGCCTGGGCCGGCACTTCTTCAAGATGGAATTCAGCCAGGCCGACTACCTCACCGGCGTGGGCAACAAGGCCTTTATCGCTGAGTTGATGCCCAAGTTCCCGCTGTACACCTGCTTCCTGTCGCCCGCCGCGCGCGAGGTGATCGGCCGCGTGCACGCCGACACCGAGCCGGCGCTGACCATGCTCAAGGGCGAGGGCTTCAGCTACCAGGGTTATGTCGACATCTTCGACGCCGGCCCGGCCATCGAATGCGAGACCGCGAAGATTCGCGCCGTGCATGACAGCGAAGCGCTGGTGCTGGCCGTGGGCACCCCCGGTGACGACGCCACGCCGTTCCTGATTCACAACCGCAAGCGCGAAGAGTGCCGCATCACCGCCGCCCCGGCGCGCCTGGCGGCTGGCACCCTGGTGGTCGACCCAATGACCGCCAAGCGCCTGCGCCTGAGTGCCGGCGACCAGGTGCGCGCTGTCGCCCTGTCGCCGCAGCCCGTACGGGAGGTACGCAAATGAGCACGTTGTACGTGGCCGGCCAATGGCTGGCAGGGGCGGGCGAGGCCCTGCAATCCCTCAACCCGGTGACCCAGGCCGTGGTGTGGCAAGGCCGCGCGGCCAGCGCCGAGCAGGTCGACCAGGCGGTGTTCGCCGCGCGCCAGGCCTTCGTCGGCTGGGCGTCGCGCTCGCTGGACGAGCGCATCGGCGTGCTCGAGACCTTCGCCGTCACGCTCAAGGCGCGCGCCGATGAACTGGCCCGCTGCATCGGCGAGGAAACCGGCAAGCCGCTGTGGGAAGCTGCCACCGAGGTGACCAGCATGGTCAACAAGGTCGCCATTTCCATCCTGAGCTACCGCGAGCGTACGGGCGAGAAGAGCGGGCCGCTGGCCGACGCCACCGCCGTGCTGCGCCACAAGCCCCACGGCGTGGTGGCGGTGTTCGGCCCCTACAATTTCCCGGGCCACCTGCCCAACGGCCATATCGTGCCGGCGCTGCTGGCCGGCAACGCCGTGCTGTTCAAGCCCAGCGAGCTGACCCCGAAGGTGGCCGAGCTCACCGTGCAGTGCTGGATCGACGCCGGCCTGCCCGCGGGCGTGCTGAGCCTGCTGCAAGGCGCCCGTGACACCGGCGTGGCCCTGGCGGCCCATGACGGCATCGACGGCCTGTTCTTCACCGGCTCGAGCCGCACCGGCAACCTGCTGCACAGCCAGTTCGCCGGGCGCCCGGACAAGATCCTGGCCCTGGAGATGGGCGGCAACAACCCGCTGGTGGTGGAAGAAGTGCAGGACCTGGAGGCGGCGGTGTACACCATCATCCAGTCCGCGTTCATTTCTGCCGGCCAGCGCTGCACCTGCGCCCGCCGCCTGCTGGTGCCCGAAGGCGCCTGGGGTGACGCATTGCTTGAACGCCTGGTGCAGGTGGCCGGCGACCTGGTGGTCGGCCCGTACGACCAGCAACCGCCGCCGTTCATGGGCTCGGTGGTGTCCCTGGCCGCGGCCCAGGCGCTGCTCGATGCCCAGGCGCAGCTGCTGGCCAAGGGTGCCACGGCGCTGCTGGCCATGACCCAGCCCCAGGCCAATGCCGCGCTGCTCACCGCCGGTATCCTCGATGTGACCGCCGTGCAGGCGCGCCCCGATGAGGAGTGGTTCGGCCCGCTGTTGCAGGTCATCCGCTACGGCCGCTTCGAGCAGGCCATCGCCGAGGCCAACAACACCCAGTACGGCCTGGCCGCGGGCCTGCTGTCCGATTCGGCCGCCCGCTACCAGCAGTTCTGGCTGCAAAGCCGCGCCGGCATCGTCAACTGGAACAAGCAGTTGACCGGCGCCGCCAGCAGCGCGCCGTTCGGCGGCGTGGGTGCCTCGGGCAACCACCGCGCCAGCGCCTATTACGCGGCGGATTATTGCGCCTACCCGGTGGCTTCGCTGGAAGCCCCTGCCGTCAGCCTGCCGGCCAGCCTGACCCCGGGCGTGAAGCTGTAAGCGTGAGCACAATAACGAGATCCATGGAGCCTGGCCGATGAAAGCCTATGAAGTGAACTTTGATGGTCTGGTAGGTCCGACCCACAACTACGGCGGGTTGTCCTACGGCAACGTCGCCTCCCAGAGCAACAGTCAGCAGGCTTCCAACCCGCGTGAAGCGGCGCGCCAGGGCCTGGCGAAAATGAAGGCGCTGATGGAGATGGGCTTCGTCCAGGGCGTGCTCGCACCCCAGGAGCGCCCGGACATCGCCGCCCTGCGCGCGCTGGGCTTCGGCGGCAGCGACGCCCAGGTCATCGAGCGCGCCGCCCGCGAGGCCATGCCGCTGCTGGTGGCCAGTTGCTCGGCGTCGAGCATGTGGGTGGCCAACGCTGCCACCGTCAGCCCCAGCGCCGATACCGCCGATGGTCGCGTGCATTTCACCGCCGCCAACCTCAATTGCAAATACCACCGCAGTATCGAGCACCCCACCACCAGCCGAGTGCTGGGGGCGATGTTCGCCAATGACCGGCACTTCGCCCACCACGCCGCCTTGCCTGCCGTTGGTCAGTTCGGCGACGAGGGCGCGGCCAACCACACGCGCTTCTGCCGCAGCTACGGCGAGCCCGGCGTGGAGTTCTTCGTGTTCGGCCGCAGCGCCTTCGACACGCGCTACCCGGCGCCGCAGAAATACCCGGCACGCCAGACGCTAGAGGCTTCCCAGGCGGTAGCGCGGCTGCACGGGCTGGGCGAGGAGGGCGTGGTGTTCGCCCAGCAGAACCCGGCGGTAATCGACCAGGGCGTGTTCCACAACGACGTGATTGCGGTAGGCAACGGCGAGCTGCTGTTCCACCACGAGGACGCGTTCCTGGACACCGCGCCGATGCTCGCGCAACTGCAGGCTAAACTGGCAAAAAGGGGTGGCAACTTCCAGGCGGTGTGCGTGCCGCGCAGCGAGGTGTCGGTGGAGGACGCGGTGCGTTCCTACCTGTTCAACAGCCAGCTGCTGTCGCGCGCCGACGGTTCGATGCTGTTGATCGTGCCCGAGGAGTGCCGCAGCAACGAGCGCGTCTGGAGCTACCTGCAGCGCCTGACGGCCCAGGGTGGCCCGATTGCCGAGGTCAAGGTGTTCGACCTCAAGCAGAGCATGCAGAACGGCGGCGGCCCGGCGTGCCTGCGCTTGCGCGTGGCGCTCAACGAAACCGAGCTGGCCGCGGTGAACCCGGGGGTGATCATGACCCCGTCGCTGTACGACACCCTGACCCAGTGGGTGGACCGCCATTACCGCGATCGCCTGGGCGAAGCGGACCTGGCCGACCCGCAATTGCTGCTGGAATGCCGCACGGCATTGGATGAACTGACGCAAATCCTTAAACTGGGCGCGGTTTACCCATTCCAACTTCAACCTTGAGAGATTTTCCCCATGTCCGACGCCCTGCGGCTGATTCTTGAAGACACCGACGGCACCCAGCTGGAAACCTCCTGCACCCGTCTTGCCGTGGTCTGGCAAGGCAAGGAGCTGTGGATTCAGCAGGACGGCCGCGGCCAGCTGCTGATTGGCGTTGACGTAGAAGAAGGCGACGCCGAATACGCCAACCTGCTGCTGCGCCCACTGGCTACCAACCTGGTCAGCCTGCAACTGGAAATGGAACCGGCCGACGCCGGTGAAGACGACGACCATGTGCATGGTCCGGACTGCAACCACTAAGGACTGACGCCTATGCTCGCCCTCGGCAAGCTGCTTGAATTGACCCTCGCCGGCCGTGAGCCGGCAGAGAAGACTCAGCTGACGGTCGAAGGCGTGCGTATGCGCTGGCTCGGCGAGGGGGCCCTTGAGGTCCGCCCGCCCGAGGCCCGCGACAATGGCCTGGATTTGCTGTTGTCGGCGGGCATCCACGGCAACGAGACAGCGCCCATCGAGCTGCTCGATGGCCTGTTGCATGACATCGCCCGCGGCACCCTCAAGCCGCGCGCCCGCATTCTTTTCCTGTTCGGCAACCCCGAAGCGATCCGTCGCGGCGAGCGTTACCTGGAGCAGGATGTAAACCGTCTGTTCAACGGCCGGCACGAGCTGTCCAGCGGCCCCGAGGCCCTGCGCGCCTGTGAGCTGGAGCGCCTGGCGGCGACCTTCTTCAGCCAGCCTGGCCGCACCCGTCTGCACTACGACCTGCACACCGCCATTCGTGGCTCGAAGATCGAGCAGTTCGCGCTGTACCCGTTCAAGGAAGGGCGCGAGCACTCGGCGCGCGAGCTGGCGCGCCTGGAGGCGGCCGGCATGGAGGCGGTGTTGCTGCAAAGCAAGACGTCCATCACCTTCACGGCCTACACCTACGAACAGCTGGACGCCGAGGCCTTCACCCTGGAGCTGGGCAAGGCGCGGCCGTTCGGGCACAACCAGCAGGTCAACCTGACGCCTCTGGAAACCCGGCTCAAGCAGATCATCGAAGGCAGCGAGCCTGAGGTCGAGCAGCCGCAGCACTTGAAGCAGTTCCGCGTGGCGCGGGAAGTGATCAAGCACAGCGATGCGTTCCGCTTGCACCTGCCGGCGGACGTGGAGAACTTTTCCGAATTGCCTCAGGGCTACCTGCTGGCCGAAGACCTGGCCGAGTGCCGCTGGATCGTGGAGGAGGAGGGTGCGCGCATCATTTTCCCCAACCCCAAGGTCAAGAACGGCCTGCGCGCCGGCATTCTAATCGTCCCCGCCTGACCTGTAGCCGCTGCCGCCAGGCTGCGCTGGGCCTGTGCCTCACTGAACATCTTCAGCGTACAAAAAGGCCAGCGCAGCCTGGCGGCAGCGGCTACGGGATTTGCGTCGTAGCCGCTGACGTAGGCTGCGCTGGCCCTTCAAGCCGATAGAAAGCTATCAGGCGACTTTGTGCTGCGCAGTCAGGCGGCGCAGGGCGCGGACTTTCTGCAGGGTGTCGGCGCAGGTGTTCGCTGCTTCGTGGCCCTTGTGCAGGAAGTGCTTGAAGAAGTAATCGTGGTGTTCCTGGCCGTGGAAGTTGTGCGGGGTCAGCGACACCGAGAACACCGGCACTTCGGTTTCCAGTTGCACTTGCATCAGCGCGTCGACCACGGTGGCGGCGACGAAGTCGTGGCGGTAGATACCACCGTCCACTACCAGGGCTGCGCCGACGATGCCGGCATAACGGCCGGTCTTGGCCAGCAGCTTGGCGTGCAGCGGGATTTCAAAGGCGCCGCCCACTTCGTAGAAGTCGATGTCGCTTTCCTGGTAGCCCAGTTGAGTGATCTGCTCGACAAAGCCGATACGGGCCTGGTCGACGATATCCTTGTGCCAGCAGGCCTGGATAAAGGCGATGCGCTCGTTTGCGTGGCTTTTGCTGTCGATTGCGGTGGGTTGCATCTACGTTGACTCCTGTTTGTATGAAAAACAGGGCAGTTGGATCGAATGGGATTCAAGGGTACGCGGTATGCCGTCGGCCCATGTGTACCAATCCCGTTCTCTCTTCATCCGGACTATGACCGTCGGCCCCGGAATCACACCGGGTCTGCTGACCTTGCCAGGCCTGTGGCCTGCCAAGCGCTCGCGGGCTAGACGCCTTGCGCGCCATTACCGCCGGTGGGGAATCGCACCCCGCCCTGAGAACGTTGCCACCCATTGGTAGGTGGCGAACGATTTTTAACATACTTTTTTGCACTATGCATCGCCCCTGCGCTAGCGATTTAGTCGTAGACGACACTGTTCATGTGGGAGCTGGCTTGCCAGCGAGCTTGTGGGGGATCAACAACTCGCTGGCAAGCCAGCTCCCACAGGGTGTACAGATCGTCGGGTTTTTTTCACTTAATACCCATATATTGACAGGCTGTGGACTGTACCGTGGCCTCAGGGCCGATATAATGCGGCCCTTTGCCGTCGAAACGTCCAAGTACGTTACGCACTGGCCTATGGCCGCAGCCTGTCGTGGAAGAACCTAATGAAAAGCGCAGAAATCCGTGAAGCCTTCCTTCGCTTCTTCGAAGAGCAAGGCCACACCCGTGTAGCCTCCAGCTCCTTGATCCCGGGCAATGACCCAACCCTGCTGTTCACCAACGCGGGCATGAACCAGTTCAAGGACTGTTTCCTGGGCCAGGAAAAGCGCGCGTACACCCGCGCCGTCAGCAGCCAGAAGTGCGTGCGTGCCGGTGGCAAGCACAACGACCTGGAAAACGTTGGCTACACCGCCCGTCACCACACCTTCTTCGAAATGCTGGGTAACTTCAGCTTCGGCGACTATTTCAAGCGCGACGCCATCACCTACGCCTGGACCTTCCTGACTTCGCCGCAGTGGCTGAACCTGCCCAAGGAGAAGCTGTGGGTAACGGTCTACGCCAGCGATGACGAAGCCTACGACATCTGGACCAAGGAAGTCGGCGTGCCGGCCGAGCGCATGGTGCGCATCGGCGACAACAAGGGCGCCCCGTACGCCTCCGACAACTTCTGGACCATGGGTGACACCGGCCCGTGCGGCCCGTGCACCGAGATATTCTTCGACCACGGCGCCGACATCTGGGGCGGCCCACCCGGCTCGCCGGAAGAAGACGGCGACCGCTACATCGAGATCTGGAACAACGTCTTCATGCAGTTCAACCGCACTGCCGACGGCGTGCTGCACCCGCTGCCAGCGCCGTCGGTGGACACCGGCATGGGCCTGGAGCGCATCAGCGCCGTGCTGCAGCATGTGCACTCGAACTATGAGATCGACCTGTTCCAGAGCCTGCTGGCCGCTTCGGCCCAGGCCATCGGCTGCAGCAACGACAACCAGGCGTCGCTGAAAGTAGTGGCTGACCACATCCGTTCCTGCGGCTTCCTGATTGCCGACGGCGTGCTGCCGTCCAACGAAGGCCGCGGCTACGTGCTGCGCCGTATCATTCGTCGCGCCTGCCGCCACGGCAACAAGCTGGGCGCCAAGGGCAGCTTCTTCTACCAGATCGTCGCGGCCCTGGTGGCCGAGATGGGCGAAGCGTTCCCGGAACTGAAAGCCCAGCAGGCGCACATCGAGCGCGTGCTGAAAGCCGAGGAAGAGCAGTTCGCCAAGACCCTGGAGCAGGGCCTGAAAATCCTCGAGGCCGACCTTGCCGAGCTCAAAGGCAACGTGGTCCCGGGCGACGTGGTGTTCAAGCTGTACGACACCTACGGCTTCCCGATGGACCTGACCGGCGACATCGCCCGTGAGCGCGAGCTGACCCTGGACGAAGCCGGCTTCGAGAAGGAAATGGAAGCCCAGCGCGTGCGCGCTCGTGCTGCCAGCTCGTTCGGCATGGACTACAACGCCCTGGTCAAGGTTGACGTGCCGACCGTGTTCACCGGCTACAGCAACACCCAATCCAGCGCCAAGGTCGTCGCCCTGTACAAGGAAGGTGTCTCGGTGCAGCAACTGGCCGAAGGCGAAGAGGGCGTGGTCATCCTCGACCAGACCCCGTTCTACGGCGAGTCCGGTGGCCAGGTCGGCGACCGTGGCTACCTGCTGGCTGGCAACGGCCGCTTCGACGTGCGTGACACCACCAAGACCGGCGGCGCGTTCCTGCACCACGGCGTGGTCTCGCTGGGCAACCTGAACGTCGGCGCCGAGCTGACCGCCCAGGTGGACGGCGACATGCAGCAGGCCACCTCGCTGAACCACTCGGCGACCCACTTGCTGCACGCGGCCCTGCGCCAGGTGCTGGGCGAGCACGTGCAGCAGAAAGGCTCGCTGGTGGACAGCCAGCGCCTGCGCTTCGACTTCAGCCACTTCGAGGCCATCAAGCCCGAGCAGATCAAGGCGCTGGAAGACATCGTCAACGCCCAGATCCGCAAGAACAGCGCGGTGGAAACCGAGGAAACCGACATCGACACCGCCCGCGCCAAGGGCGCCATGGCCCTGTTCGGTGAGAAATACGGCGACCAGGTCCGCGTGCTGAGCATGGGTGGTGACTTCTCCGTCGAGCTGTGTGGCGGTATCCACGCCAAGCGCACCGGCGACATCGCCCTGTTCAAGATCATCAGCGAAGGCGGCGTGGCCGCAGGCGTGCGCCGTATCGAAGGCGTCACCGGCGCCGCGGCCCTGGCGTACCTGAACGGTGCCGAAGAGCAGCTCAAGGAAGCCGCGCAGCTGGTCAAGGGCAGCCGCGACAATCTGATCGACAAGCTGTCGGCCGTGCTGGAGCGCAACCGCCAGCTGGAAAAACAGCTGGAGCAACTGCAAGCCAAGGCCGCCAGCGCGGCCGGTGACGATCTGTCGGCCGCGGCCGTGGACGTCAAGGGCGTTAAAGTCCTGGCGGCACGCCTGGACGGCATGGACGGCAAGGCGCTGCTGGCGCTGGTCGACCAGCTGAAGAACAAGCTGGGCGAGGGCGTGATCCTGCTCGGCGGCGTGCACGAGGAAAAAGTGGTGCTGGTGGCCGGTGTCACCAAGGAACTGACCTCGAAACTGAAGGCCGGCGACCTGATGAAACAGGCTGCCGCGGCAGTCGGTGGCAAGGGCGGCGGTCGTCCGGACATGGCCCAGGGTGGCGGCGTCGACGCCGGCGCGCTGGATGCAGCCCTGGCCCTGACCGTACCGTTCGTCGAACAAGGTCTCTGATTCACCCTCGCGGGTGCCTGTTGTCTAGTAGCAGGTTCCCGCGTTGTAGCGTTTGAATGTTTAATGGGCGCCCTTCACGGGCTGAGGCGGCTTTGAAATGGCTTTGATCGTACAAAAATTCGGAGGCACCTCCGTCGGCAGCATCGAGCGTATCGAGCAGGTAGCCGAGAAGGTTAAGAAATTCCGCGAAGCCGGCGACGACCTGGTGGTTGTACTGTCTGCCATGAGTGGTGAAACCAACCGCCTGATCGAGTTGGCGAAACAGGCCAGCGGCGGCGACCAGCCGGTCCCGCGCGAGCTGGACGTGATCGTCTCCACCGGTGAGCAGGTCACCATTGCCTTGCTGGCGATGGCGCTGATCAAGCGTGGCGTGCCGGCCGTGTCCTACACCGGCAACCAGGTTCGCATCCTGACGGACAGCTCGCACACCAAGGCGCGCATCCTGCAGATCGACGACCAGAAGATCCGCTCCGACCTCAAGGCCGGGCGTGTCGTGGTCGTGGCGGGCTTCCAGGGCGTGGACGAGCACGGCAACATCACCACCCTGGGCCGTGGCGGCTCCGACACCACTGGCGTGGCCCTGGCTGCGGCGCTGAAGGCCGATGAGTGCCAGATCTACACCGACGTCGATGGTGTCTACACCACCGACCCGCGCGTGGTGTCCACGGCCCAGCGCCTGGACAAGATCACCTTCGAAGAGATGCTGGAAATGGCCAGCCTCGGTTCCAAGGTGCTGCAGATCCGCGCCGTCGAGTTCGCCGGCAAGTACAACGTCCCGCTGCGCGTGCTGCACAGCTTCCAGGAGGGCCCGGGCACCCTCATTACTATCGATGAAGAGGAATCCATGGAACAGCCGATCATTTCCGGCATCGCCTTCAACCGCGATGAAGCCAAGCTGACCATCCGTGGCGTACCGGATACCCCGGGCGTGGCGTTCAAGATCCTGGGCCCTATCAGCGGCGCCAACATTGAAGTGGACATGATCGTGCAGAATGTTTCGCACGATAACACCACCGACTTCACCTTCACCGTGCACCGCAACGACTACCAGTCGGCGCTGCAGGTGCTGGAAAACACCGCCAGCGAAATCGGCGCGCGCCAGGTCATCGGCGACACCAAGATCGCCAAGGTGTCCATCGTCGGCGTCGGCATGCGCTCGCACGCCGGTGTTGCCAGCCGCATGTTCGAGGCCCTGGCCAAGGAAAGCATCAACATCCAGATGATCTCCACCTCGGAAATCAAGGTGTCGGTGGTTATCGAAGAGAAGTACCTGGAACTGGCGGTGCGCGCCCTGCACACCGCTTTCGAACTGGACGCCGCCCGTCAAGGCGAGTAAGCGTTCGAGTGCACGAGGCGCGGCTTAGCCGCGCCTTTTGCTTTTTTGCAGATTGTGTTTGTTCCCACTGCGGTGGGTGAGGAGAAAAGGTAATGCTGATTCTGACTCGTCGGTGCGCGGAAAGCCTGGTGATTGGTGATGGCGAGATCACCGTGACCGTGCTCGGCGTCAAGGGCAATCAGGTGCGTATCGGCGTCAACGCCCCGAAAGAGGTGGCTGTACACCGCGAGGAAATCTACCTGCGGATCAAGGAAGAGCAGGCCGAAGAACCAAGTGCTTAATTAATTTAGGTTTTTTTGAAAAAAGTGCTTGCGTCGAAAAGGGGCTATCGATAATATACGCCCCGTGTTGCGGAGAGCTGGCCGAGTGGCCGAAGGCGCTCCCCTGCTAAGGGAGTACACCTCAAAAGGGTGTCGGGGGTTCGAATCCCCCGTTCTCCGCCATTATTTCTTTAGGGCGTTGAAAGCTGGCTTTTTAGGTAAGTTGTTGAAATTACTGAAAAAAGTGCTTTACAAAAGTTTTTAACGAACTATGATGCGCGGCAACATATGCACTCGTAGCTCAGCTGGATAGAGTACTCGGCTACGAACCGAGCGGTCACAGGTTCGAATCCTGTCGAGTGCACCATTTAAGAGGCTTGTTTCGGTAACGGAAGAAGCAGCTTGCAACAAACCAGAGGTGATCTGGTCCATCAAGTACCATCGTGCACTCGTAGCTCAGCTGGATAGAGTACTCGGCTACGAACCGAGCGGTCACAGGTTCGAATCCTGTCGAGTGCACCATTTTACGAAGGTTGTTTCGGTAACGAAAGAATCTTCAGCTTCAACCAGAGGTGATCTGGTCTACCAAGCGCCAACCCTGCACTCGTAGCTCAGCTGGATAGAGTACTCGGCTACGAACCGAGCGGTCACAGGTTCGAATCCTGTCGAGTGCACCATACAAGTGAAAGCCCGCCTTCTTCTGAAGGCGGGCTTTTTGCTTTCTGGCTCCGCGACAATGAAATCACCGTGCTCTCTTCGCGGGCAGAGCCCACTCCCACGTAGCAGCGGCCCCAGGCCGCGTCCCAGGCGCCGCCGATCAAGGTGCCTCACTCATTCGCCTCATCTCGTCATCCAGGCTTTTGCGCTCCGCCCGCTCCTTGGCACCCGAACGCTCGCTCTTGCTGCTCAAATACGGGTGGTAGGCCTGCTGCAGGCTCTGCAGCGTCCCTGGTGGGCATTGCTGGGTGGTGAACGTCAAGTGTCCGTTTTCATCCTCGCAACGCGACACGGTCTGTGCCAGCGCACCCAGGGCAGGGCACAGCAGCAGCCCTGCCAGTAGCCAACGCTTGGTTTGCATCGAACGTCCTCCATGACTGTGCGGTCCAAAGCGTAACGGCAATTGCGCTGCCTGGGGCTGTGATTTGTTTTCCACATGCGTCGTCGCAATTCCCGGTACTCGAACTGCGCCCAGATTTCGCGCGCAAGCATTTGTTCTTGCCAGATTTTTTCGCGTTAAAAGCCGGCAGCCGGTGTATCATTGCGCCCGTCAGCCCCGCCGGGGCTTTGGATTATTTCCATGGACTTACCCAGTAGTTACTCAATAGCTCGCTACACCTATCAAGAATCGACCGATTGAACCTCCGGCGTGCTCCGCTGCTGGGGGTGGAGTTCGCCTATGACCGAAGTAGAAGTTAAAAAGCCGCAGGACAGCCTGCAGGATCGCCTGGCCCAGGTGGTCGACCTGCTGCAGCGCCAGCGCGTGGTCGAAGACCTCACGCACCGCCAGGAAGGCCAGCATGGTGATCTGGTCGAAAACCTGGTGCACCGCCAGAACCTGGTCGAGCTGCAGCGCAAGCTCGACGACTTGCACTCCGCCGACGTCGCCTACATTCTTGAAGCCTTGCCCCTGGCAGACCGCCTGACGGTCTGGCAGCTGGTCAAGGTGGAGCGCGACGGCGACATCCTCCTGGAAGTCTCCGACTCGGTGCGCGAGACCCTGATCGCCGACATGGACGATCACGAGCTGCTGGCCGCCGCCAAGGAGATGGACGCCGACGAACTCGCTGACCTGGCCCCCGAGCTGCCCCGCGACGTGGTGCACGAGCTGATGGAAAGCCTCGATGCCCAGCAGCGTGAGCGCGTGCGTTCGGCGTTGAGCTATGACGAGGAGCAGGTCGGTGCGCTGATGGACTTCGAGATGGTCACCATCCGCGAGGACGTCAGCCTGGAAGTGGTGCTGCGCTACCTGCGCCGCCTCAAGGAGCTGCCCGGCCACACCGACAAGCTGTTCGTGGTCGACCACGACGGCGTGCTCAAGGGCGTGCTGCCGATCAAGCGCCTGCTGGTCAACGACCCGGAGAAGCAGGTGGCCGAAGTCATGGCCAACGACCCGGTGTCGTTCCACCCTGACGAGGACGCCTACGACGCCGCCCAGGCGTTCGAGCGCTATGACCTGATCTCGGCCCCCGTGGTGGACAAGAACGCCCGCCTGATCGGCCGCCTGACCATCGACGAGATGGTCGACCTGATTCGTGAAGAGAGCGAGACCGAAGTCCTCAACATGGCCGGCCTGCGCGAAGAGGAAGACATCTTCGCCTCGGTGTGGCGCTCGCTGCGCAACCGCTGGTCGTGGCTGGCCATCAACCTGATCACCGCTTTCGTCGCCTCGCGGGTGATCGGCCTGTTCGAAGGCTCCATCGAGCGCCTGGTGGCCCTGGCCGCGCTGATGCCCATCGTTGCCGGTATCGGTGGCAACTCCGGCAACCAGACCATCACCATGATCGTGCGCGCCATGGCCCTGGACCAGGTGAGCCCGGGTAACAGCAACACCACGCGCCTGCTGCGCAAGGAACTGGCAGTGTCGTTGATCAACGGCATCGTCTGGGGCGGGGTGATTGGCGTGGTGGCCTACCTGCTCTATGGCAGCTGGTCACTGGGTGTGGTGATGACCGCGGCCATGACCCTCAACCTGCTGCTGGCGGCCTTCATGGGCGTTATAATCCCCATGACCCTGGCCAGGTTCGGCCGCGACCCGGCCATGGGCTCCAGCGTGATGATCACCGCCATGACCGACAGCGGCGGCTTCTTCATCTTCCTGGGCCTGGCGACCCTGTTCCTGATGTAGGTCGAACCCGCGCCCACAAAAAAGCCAGCTTTCGCTGGCTTTTTTCATGGGCTTTTGGCGAGCGCTCACGAGGCGTCGGCAGTGGCCTCGGCGTTGTGGTCGATCAGCGACACCAGCGCGTTCTGCTGGCGGTGCGACAGTTGGCGGAAGCGTTGCAGCAGTTCACGCTCGTGCAGCGACAGCTCCGGGCTGTCCAGGCGCATGCTCAACTCTTCGCCCAGGGCGCCTTCCTGAATCAGGCTCTGTTCCAGGCGGGCGATGATTTCCGAGTTCATGCTACGGTGATGATTACGAGCTACCTCTGCAATGCGCTCACGCATTCCATCGGGAAGGCGTACGACGAATTTGTCAGCCGTACGGCTGGAGTAAATAGCCTGTTTCATTGGGCGCATATATTTGACCGTTTAGTTCAGGGGGAGCGGTTCTCGAAATTAGCCGCACGATGTGTTTACGACAGTCGATACAGCAAAAGTTCAACCTGAATTGTGAAAGAGGCTTCTATGATGCCTCATAGTCGCCATTTCGTTGGCGCCAATTCTGTGACAAATATTGAACTGAATAAGGGCTTTTTGCCAGCACCAATTGTCGAAAATGAGCACTGGTTGGAAAATCCCCGTTCGCCTGTCGACTGCCCGGTTTCGTCCCGCTATCTCGAGAGGTGCTCTGGCTCGTCCGGTACAACCTGTGCACAATGACGCGCGAGCTACCCTATGATTCAGCATAGTGGCATTTTGGCAGGTTGCCAGCATGCTGCCATACAGAGCGATGAGATGTCGGGACGTTTGATCTACCTGATGGGGCCTTCCGGGGCCGGCAAGGACAGTGTCATCGATGCGGCGCGCGGCGCCTTGCAGCGGGCTGACGTGCACGTGGTGCGACGGACCATCACGCGGTCCGCCGAAGCCGTTGGCGAACATGCCATCGGCGTCAGCCCGGAAACCTTCGCGCGCTTGCGCGAGGCGGGCGAGTTTGCCATGAATTGGCAGGCCAACGGGTTGCAATATGGTATCGGCCGTGACATCAACGCGCGGCTTGCCGGCGGCCAGCACGTGTTGGTCAACGGCTCCCGCGCCTGGCTGCCCCAGGCCCTGCAGCTCTACCCCGGACTGATCCCGGTGCTGGTCACCGTCGACAGCGCCGTGCTGCGCCAGCGCCTGCAGGCCCGCGGGCGCGAAACCGCAGCGCAGATCGACGAGCGCCTGGCACGCAACGAGCGCCTGCAGGCCGAGCCGGGGCAATGGGAGGAGGGAAGCGTGCGCATCGAGGCGCTGGACAATTCCGCAGACCTTGCGTCAGCGGTGCAGCGCCTGATGGCGCTGCTGGCCCGTCACGGCATCAGCGCAGCGACGGATCGAACTTGATCTTGCGGCCGCGCAGCAGCGCCAACAGCAGCAGCGCGGTCGACACCCCACTGGCAATGCCCAGCACCGCGCTGGCCTGGCCGGCATCCGGTGGCAAGGTCACGGCCGCCAGGAAGCTGGTAAGGGCGATCAGAAAAAAGGCCCATGCGCTTTTCGACATGTGCTGCTCCTTCAAAAGGTATAGCGGTCAGTATGGATCACCGGCACCGATTCGCCCTGTTCCTGCTGCGAGGTCAGTACCGACATCCCTCTGTGCGGCTTCATGTCCGCCACCTGCGCGGCCGGCCGGGCCATGAAATGCTCCGCCTGGACATGCACCAGGGCGGCATCGGGTTGCGCCTCGTCATGGAAATGAAACGCCACCAGGGCAACGAGGGCCAACACATTCAGGGCAAAGAGGGTGCTGTTCATGGGGCTTGTCTCCGCAGAGTGAAGGGCTGCCTGGCCACTTTTTATGCAAGTGAATACAGCAGGCGCCGTGCCAACTCTGAAAGTCGGATAAAACCCAATGATTTCAGTAGTTTACAGGGTTTTGGCGACAGTGGCAGGTTGCAATCTGCAAGATGGCATTCTGGCAGCCTTGCAAAATGCACGGTCGCCGCAGGCCCCTGTGCCAGAGCGTCCGCGCCGTCATCCGGAAAAGTTCCCTCGGCGTTCACCTTGCCTACAGGCAAAAAGGCCACGGATGACATGACAAATGCGGGGCGGCTGGTTAACATGCTCGCCGTCCATCGTGCTGCGGGTTCCTCGCAGCGCTCAGCAAGGTCTCAGTAGCTCAATTGGATAGAGCATCCCCCTCCTAAGGGGAAGGTTGGCAGTTCGAACCTGCCCTGGGACACCATATTGTTCGCCTCGCCCGTCGTCTCATGGGCAAATGTGTTGCGCCATCCTTCAGATCCCGTGCTGCGCGTTGCTCGAAGCCGACCCATCCCCTATGATTGATCCAGATTGAGCCGCTATCAGGAGGCGGAAATGATTGTTCAGGCCGCAGCTCCAAAAAAAGTCGTCGCCAAGCGCAAGAAAGCTGGCAAGAAGCTCACATTCGAAGATGTGCGAATCGCTGCTCGCGGCGGAGAGTCTGCATTTGATCATTACGTCGAGACTGGAAAGCTCCCCGTCTCTAAGTGAGCCTTTCTGTCTGTAATCAAAGTATCAGACCTCTTCAAGCAGTCTCATGGCTGGTACGATTTCTTCGTTGAATTTCACGATTACAAGCTCTGTGGCGATCTCCCGGACATTTTCGGGCGAGATGAAGAGCTGGATCTTGATGATCTCTATCACATCCATCTCGCCGCCACCGAGGCCACCCAGGCTCGATGGCGTGCTGCAAGAATGCAGTTTTGGCGCACCACAGACGCCAAGCATCCCGAAGAAGACTTTTGGCTAATCTACGCCTACGAACCTCTCCGGGGAGAATATCTGCTGCTCACAATCCTTGGGCCTGATGCTCATAGCCGTGATCGCTGGGGAGCTTATCTGCGTGACATTCATCACGAGATTGTCGGTCCTTGGGTTAGAGGCCAAGTTCAATATTACGACCCCGACGATACGGTGCAGGAGTAGGGGGCGACTCGTGGATCGTGCGCACTCGCCATCTATACGTCGGGAGTACAAATGTTCTCTCGTCGTATTCCTCTATATATAGAAGCACCGCCTTGGCCCGGATGCTGGCTATATCCCCAACACCAACCGCCCCGACCGACTCCGCGAACAGCACAGCGCCATCTGGTCATTCAACTCCTTCTCCCCATCACTCAACACGCTATCCCTGTGACACGGCGTCCCTTCCAGCACCCGCGTCAGGCACGCCCCGCAAAACCCCTGCTCACACGACACCGGTACTTCAACCCCTGCCGCCATCAGCGCCTGGGCGATGGATTGCTCGGCCGGTACCTGCACCACCTGGCCGGTGGAGTTGACCTGGACTTCGAACGCATCGCCGGCCACCGCCTCAGCTGCTACCGGGGCGAACGCTTCTTGATGGATCTGCGCTGGCGCCCATTCCAGCCCCAGCGCCCGCTCGGTCATGTGGCGCATGAAGGGGGCGGGGCCGCACAGGTATAGATGTGCGTTGGGGGCGGGGTGCAGGAGGTCGTCCGGCAGGTGCCGGCGCGGGCTTTTGTCCTGGTCGCTGTGGTGCAGATGCACCTGCCCTGGGGTGAACTGGGTTTCCAGCCGTTCGGCGTAGGCCGCTTCGGCGCGGGTGCGGGTGTAGTAGTGCAGGGTGAACGGCTGCTGCTGTTCCTTTAATACGCTGGCCATGGACAGCAGTGGCGTGATGCCGATGCCGGCGGCGACCAGCACGTGGTGGCCGGCAGGCTGCAGGGCGAACAGGTTGCGTGGTGCGGAGATCTCCAGCTGGGCGCCAACCGCCAGGTGCTGATGGATGAAGCGCGAACCGCCCCGCGACTCGGGTTCGCGTTTCACACACAGCTCGTAGTGGTCCCGGTGGGAAGGCGCGCTGGCGATCGAGTATTGCCGGGTGAGGGCGCCGGGCAGGAATACGTCGATGTGCGCGCCAGCGCTGAACGCTGGCAGCGCCTGGCCGGGCAGCGGCTCCAGGCGGACGCCCAGGTTGCCGGCGCCTTCGGCGGCCAGTGCGGCGACGGTGACGGTGAGGCGGTTCATGGCGTGCCCCTCAATACAGGAAGAACTGGCTCAGGCCCTGGTTGCGCAGGCCCTTGCGGTAGGCGATGGAGCTCATGTCGGCGGGGATGTGCACTTCCAGCATCGGGTCCAGGGGCAGGCGCTCGGGTTTCTGCGACTCGACGATCAGGCGGTCTTCTTCGAACACTTTGAGGTTGAAGGCGTGGCAGTCCTCCACGGGCAGGTCCTTGTCGAAGTTGCGCGCGATGGGCGCGAACAGGCGGGTGACCTTCGACGACACCGGCGAGGCGGCGTTCATGATCACCAGCCGGCCGTCGTTGGGGAAGTGCACGGTGAGGGTGGCGGTGAAGGGCAGGTGCACCTGGAAGTGCCGCAGCCAGTTGAAGTCGTCCGGCGCCTTGCCGTCGACGCCGATGGGGTAGTTGCCCACCGAACTGTTGTAGTGCACTTCGAAGCCGCTGCCGGTTTCCACCGGGCGATAGGGCGGGATCTGGGTGTTGTCGGGGTCGCCGAAGGTGTCGGTGTGCACGAAGCCGAAGTGCGCGACGTCAAGGAAGCCTTCCAGCTGGCGGCCGGCGAACGCCTGGATGTCCACGGTGGGGCAGATGATCTGCTGGAATTGCGGGTCGTCCCAGTGGGGCATCAGCGGGATATCGACGCTGTCGCTCTGCAGGTCGAGGCAGGTCCATACCAGGCCGTAGCGCTCCACGGCGGGGTAGGTGTGCAATTGCATGCGCGCCGGGATGGCAGCGTTGGGGCTGGCCGGCACTTTGTTGCAGCGGCCGCCGTTGCCGAAGCGCAGGCCGTGGTAGGGGCACACCACGCCCTCGCCGTCGCTTTTGCCCATGGTCAGCGGCACGCCGCGGTGCGGGCAGACGTCGCGGGCCACCACCAGCTCGTCGTCCATGCGGTACAGCACCAGCGGTTCGTCCAGCAGCATGGCCTTGACCGGCTCGCGGCCGACGGCGGCGGATTGCGCGATGGGGTACCAGTGGGCGCCAAGGATGCGCCAGTCGCTTTCAATGAAGGTGCAGTGCAGGGGGAGGGAGCGATCTTGGTTCATGGTGTGTCACTCATCAGGCTTCGGCGGTCTGTAAGGTGCGCTGTAGAGCGCTTATGGGATGGACTTTAGAAGTGCGTCGTGATGAACTCCAGCATCGTTTTTTCACTGTCGCGTTGCAAAAAAGGCAACACATGTTCCCGTTCTCGCGCTTCACCCGTTACTTTCTGGAAGTGGCCAGGCACCGCAGCATCCGCCGCGCGGCGGAGGTGCTGCATGTGTCGGCGTCGGCCATTGATCGGCAGATTCTCAAGGTCGAGGAGGAGTTGGGCGTGCCCTTGTTCGAGCGCTTGCCCAGCGGCCTGCGGCTGACGGCGGCGGGGGAGTTGCTGTTGGCCAATGCCCGCCAGTGGCAAAAGGACTACGGCCGCACCCGTGAGCAGATCGATGAAATGCAGGGGCTACGCCGCGGCCATGTGGAGATCGGCCTGATCGACGCTTTGAGCGAGGGCATCGTCGCCGAGGCGGTGGCGGCGCTGATGGCGCAATACCCGGGGCTGACGTTTGGCATGAAGGTGGCAGACAACCAGAAAGTGGCGCAGATGATCACCTCGGCCGAAGTGGACTTTGGCCTGATGCTCGACGCCAGCGACAGCAGCGAGCTGGCCATCAATGCCAGCGCTCCGGTAAAAATGGGCATTGCCATGCCGGTGTCGCACCCGCTGGCCGGCAAGCCGAGCCTGCGGCTCAGCGAGACCCAGGGCGAAACGGTGATCTTCCCGGCCGAACCGCTGGTGGTGCACAAGCACGTGCGTACCCTGCACGACCAGCTGCGCCTGGACGTGCGGCAGCGCGTGGCCTGCAACGACCTGCGCATGATGCGCTCGCTGATTCGCCAGGGCGTGGGGGTAGGGATGTTGTCCTGGCTGGACGTGGCCAGCGAAGTCGCCGAAGGGACAATCGCCTTCGTGCCGTTGACCGGCATTCATGTGAGCCACCCGGTGCTGTGCCTGTGCGTAGCGCCCCACCGGCAGCTGTCACGCGCAGCGCTGCTGGCGCTGGCAGACGTGCGAGGCAGGCTGGCCGCCATATAGAAAGCGCCCCCCCCAAAAATCTCCCGGCGTACAACCAAGGCGGCCCCCGGAGATGCCACTGACATAACTGGCCCGAAACAAACGGGTAGTACCGGCGGGGCGGCCGTCCGCCGCAGGCCGGGTCGCGCCGCGCGGGCGGCGCTCGATGTCATGAGGCTTGAAGATTCCCAGGCATGCA
>NZ_CM146901.1:782500-5060000 GCF_055755055.1 Pseudomonas sp. Tav-5-1A | reverse complement strand
GATAACAGGCTGATACCGCCCAAGAGTTCATATCGACGGCGGTGTTTGGCACCTCGATGTCGGCTCATCACATCCTGGGGCTGAAGCCGGTCCCAAGGGTATGGCTGTTCGCCATTTAAAGTGGTACGCGAGCTGGGTTTAGAACGTCGTGAGACAGTTCGGTCCCTATCTGCCGTGGACGTTTGAGATTTGAGAGGGGCTGCTCCTAGTACGAGAGGACCGGAGTGGACGAACCTCTGGTGTTCCGGTTGTCACGCCAGTGGCATTGCCGGGTAGCTATGTTCGGAAAAGATAACCGCTGAAAGCATCTAAGCGGGAAACTTGCCTCAAGATGAGATCTCACTGGAACCTTGAGTTCCCTAAAGGGCCGTCGAAGACTACGACGTTGATAGGTTGGGTGTGTAAGCGCTGTGAGGCGTTGAGCTAACCAATACTAATTGCCCGTGAGGCTTGACCATATAACACCCAAGCAATTTGCGTCGAATGACCAGATTGCGGTGTTGTGAAGATGATACGAACCGAAAGTTTGCATTTCACAAATACCATCACATACCCGATTCGCTGGAATGCTTCCCAAAAAGCATCCTGGCTACAGAATTTCTTGACGACCATAGAGCATTGGAACCACCTGATCCCATCCCGAACTCAGCAGTGAAACGATGCATCGCCGATGGTAGTGTGGGGTTTCCCCATGTGAGAGTAGGTCATCGTCAAGATTAAATTCCGAAACCCCCATCTGCTAACGCAGGTGGGGGTTTTGTCTTTGTGGTGTGTGCAAAAAATCCCGGACGCGGCCTGCGGCCGCTGCTACGGGGGCGCGTGGGCGCCATGTCAGGTACACCGCACGTAGCAGCGGCCAGGGGCCGCGTCCGAAGCCCCCGCTTAACGACCGGGCACTCTGCAAACCCCGGACGCGGCCTGCGGCCGCTGCTACGGACATTGTTGTGGCGAGGTTCGAAATCGCATGCAAATCCGCGTCAGGCAACCTACCCTGTAGCGTAATTTGCCACCCGACCTCAAGGAGCCGCTCGGAACGCCGATGCGCCAGATCTGGAAACCTTTTCGAGCGTTGTATTTCGCCGCGTTGATGATGTTGATCGGCTCGGGCCTGCTAAGCACCTACCTGGCCCTGCGCCTGGCTGCCGAGCAAGTGGATGGCCTATGGGTGGGGGCCTTGATGGCTGCCAACTATTTCGGCCTGGTGCTGGGTGGCAAGATCGGCCACCGGCTGATCGGGAGGGTAGGGCACATCCGTGCCTATGCCACCTGCGCCGGCATTGTCTGTGCGGCGGTGCTGGGCCACGGCCTGGTGGACTACCTGCCGGCCTGGCTGTTCCTGCGGATGATCGTGGGCCTGGGCATGATGTGCCAGTACATGGTCATCGAGAGCTGGCTCAACGAGCAGGCCGACGCCAAGCAGCGTGGCGCGGTGTTCAGCGGCTATATGATCGCCTCGTACCTGGGCCTGGTGCTGGGGCAACTGATCCTGGTGGTGCACCCGCAGCTGGGCCCTGAGCTGCTGATGCTGGTGGCCCTGTGCTTCGCCCTGTGCCTGGTGCCGGTGGCCATGACCCAGCGCATCCACCCGGCGCCGCTGAAGCCGGCACCCATGGAGCCACGCTTCTTCCTCAAGCGCGTACCGCAGTCCCTGAGCACCGTGCTGGGCTCGGGGCTGATCGTGGGGTCGTTCTACGGCCTGGCGCCGCTGTACGCCTCCCAGCAGGGCCTGAGCACCGAGCAGGTCGGCCTGTTCATGGGCTGCTGCATCTTTGCCGGGCTGTTGGTGCAGTGGCCCCTGGGCTGGCTGTCCGACCGCTACGACCGTGCCGTGCTGATCCGCACCTTCGCCTTCTGCCTGGCCATTGCCGCGTTGCCGCTGGCCATAATGCCCAGCGTGCCCCTGGAAGTGCTGTTCGGCGTCGGCTTCCTGGTGTCGCTGCTGCAGTTCTGCCTGTACCCGCTGGCCAACGCCTTCTCCAACGACCACGTCGAGCCTGACCGCCGTGTCTCGCTGACGGCCATGCTGCTGGTGACCTACGGCGTGGGCGCCAGTATCGGGCCATTGGCGGCCGGCGTGCTGATGAAGTCGTTCGGCAGCCACATGCTCTATGCGTTCTTCAGCTTCTTTGCCTTCGTGCTGGTGTGGCGCATCCGGCCCAAGGCCGTCACCAACCTGCACCAGGTGGACGACGCGCCGCTGCATCACGTGGCCATGCCGGACAGCATGACCAGCTCGCCGCTGGTGGCCGCCCTGGACCCACGGGTGGACGAGCAGTCGGTGCACGACCAGATGCACGTCAGCAACGAGCACACGCCCGAAGCGCCGGTGGACGTCCAGGTGGAGCCCATGGCCGACGAGCTGGACGAGGCCGCGGAGATGGGCGATGGCAAGAAGGTGGTAGGCCGCAGCCTGAGCGAAGAAGAGCAATAAGGCGGCGCAACAAAAAAGGCCCGGTATTCAATACCGGGCCTTTTTTCATGGGGCGATCAACTCAGTAATCGTCCTTGTCGAACCGCCGCGCCTCGCGCTGCAGGTCGAATACGAAGCGCTCTACCTGGCGCTGCACCAGCCCGGTCATGTTATGGAAGCGCATGCCGGCGAACGTGGTGTTGATGCGCTCCTCGAAGTGCAGGTGGCGCAGCTCGACTGGCGCGGTCATCTTGCCGAACGGCAGGTTGGCCACGAAGCGGTCATACACCTGGCCCAGCTGCAGGCGCTCGGAGATGTCGCCTTCAAACCGCAGCTTGCAGCCGGTGGCGGAGATGTCCAGCAGCTTGCCGGTGAACTCGCCCTTGAGCTTCTCGCCGGCAATCTCGACGTCCACCAGGTGGGCCAGCTTGAGCGCGGCGCGGAAGGCGTTGCGGCGCTGGTGGTAGACCACCTCGGTCGGCAGTGGGCCGTGGTACACGCGGCCGCCTTCGTTCTCGTCGATGGTCAGGACGTCGTTGACGTCCCAGGCGATGCGCACGCCATCATGGAAGCCTTCCACCTTGAAAGGCTCGCCGGCGGCGAGGAATTTCTCGCCGTCGCGCGGGATCATCTCGTCGAACGCCAGGACATTGCTGTCCTTGTCCAGTTCGACCAAGTAGGTCTGGAAGCGCTGGCTGCGCTCATGAAAGGTGATGATCAAAGGATCATGGCTCTGCAGCAGCGCACGCAGGTTGGCGGCGATTTCCAGGGGCGTTGTCAGCACCTTGGGGGGCTGCGGAGCGTCTTCCGCGTTTGTGGCATTGAACACGGTTTATCAATCTCCAGGCAAAAAACGACACACGCAGGTGCTGGCTTTATGGCAGCATGTTCCACGCCTTGGTAAGGAAGGTCAAGCCTGACTAAGCGGACGAGGCTTGGCCAGTTTTGACGTGGAGCCTCGGGCATCATAAAGCGAGGGGGTTTCACCGCCCATGAGAATGCGCATCTGGTTGGCGGTGGTGAGTTGTTGCAGGCGAATCAGCTTGCCGTTCTGCTCATTCACTGCCTGGCAGTCGGCCAGCAGCCCCGTGAGCAGATCGCCCCGAGCCAGGAGGTCGGCTCCAAGGTGCGTGTGTTGGGCCAGGATTTCCAGGCCATTACGGTCAGCGGTCAACTTGAGATTGAGCAGTATCTCGGTGCGTTTACGGCCATGCTGTTCGAGCAGAACGATCAACGACTGTTTTTGCGCCAGGATATTTTCCAGCAGCGGCATGTCGCGGCCGTGCAGGGCCAGCGACTCTTGCTGGAGCAGGGCGAGCAGTTGCTGCGCCGGAGCAATATCTTCTTCAATCAACAGCAGTAGGTTTCTGTCGTGCATGGCTGGCTCTGGTATTCAAGCGTCCAGAAGCCTCGGCGCAGGGCGGGGGCCCTAGCGCTGGGCTTCGAAATTTAGCAGTTTGCTGGCTACGCGGCTGCTATCCACTTTATAGCTGCCATCGGCAACAGCGGCTTTCAACTGCGCCACGCGGGCACTGTCGACAGTCGGCTGGTCGCGCAGCTTGTCAGTGACTTTCTGCAACTGCTGAGCCTCGGAACTCAGGTGTACGGATTCCCCGCCGCTGGCGCTGCCAGTGGACGCAGTGGTGGCCGCGGACGTGTCGGTGCTCACCGATGTATCGGTGGCGGTGTCCTTGGTGCCGCTCGTACGTGTCGAGGTCGACACCTGCGAGGAACTGTTCAAACGACTGAAGTCGATAACCATAATGAAAAACCTCTGGGTATTTGGACGCTTGCCTTGTTTTCGGCCAAACCCCGAATAACTTTAGGCACTTTGATACAAAGCGCCGATGCGCCAGAACTGGGGGCTGCGATGCTCCCAGTCTAGGAAAATACGCCGCGAACCGCCAGCGTTTACATAGCCACTTCCACCTGGCCCGGGCCGGTGACGCGGGCCTTGATCACGCGATTGGAGTTCAGGTTGCGCACCCGGATCTGCTCGCTCATGGCCCCTTTGGACAGGGCCTCGCCGGGCATTTTCACCGCCAGGGTGCCGGTGGTGGCGGTGATCACCACGTTGTCGCCTTTCTTGATGGTGTCAGGCGCTTCCACGTGGGCAGGGCTCAATACCTGGTCGTTTACCGTTGGTCGGAGAAGTTTCTGGCCCACTGCCTGATCCAGTGCCGTCAGGTAGCCCTGGGGCAGCAGCCCGACGTCGCGTTCGCGCATGGCCACGTCGCCGTCCTCGATGACGCTGTCGCGCTTGAGTGGGCGGGTTGTGATCACCACGTCGCGGAATAGCTTCACCTGGGCGGGCACGAACACCGTCCAGGGGGAGCTGCCGTCACAACGCACGCGCACCGACACGCGGCCGATGGGCGTGGCGGGGCTTTGCAGCGCCGCTGTCAATTCCTTGTCGCATAGCCCCATGCGCAGGCGCGGGTCAAGCGGGTTGACCTGTATCTCGTAGCGACCTTCGGTCTGGCTGGTTGCCAGATAATCTTCTACGGTGAACTCAAGAAAACCCTGGGTGGTACCGATAAGCTGCTCAGGAGTTGTGAACTCTTCGGCCTGGGAGGCACCGCCGAATCCAAAAATGCACAACACGGCGAATCCGCAGAGTAGTCTCTGTGCCATGCGTCGGGAAAATGTCGTTTTTGCGTTCATACATTACAAAAAGCAAGGGTCGTGCCGACTCAATGTTCAGGTACGATCCACGCGAAGGTTTAAGGAGTCACGGGCATGGCTGGTGTAATGGATTCGGTGAACCAGCGCACTCAACTGGTAGGGCAGAACCGCCTGGAACTGTTGTTGTTCCGGCTCAACGGTTCGCAGCTGTATGGCATCAACGTGTTCAAGGTGCGGGAGGTGCTGCAATGCCCGAACCTGACCGTGATGCCCAAGTCCAGCCCGGTAGTGCGCGGTGTGGCGAATATTCGTGGGGCGACCATCCCGATCCTCGATCTGGCAATGGCAACCGGTGCGCCCGGTCTGCAGGACATCAAGAACACCTTCGTGATCATCACGGAGTACAACACCAAGATCCAGGGCTTCCTGGTGCACTCGGTAGAGCGCATCGTCAACATGAACTGGGAAGAGATTCATCCGCCACCCAAGGGCACGGGTCGTGATCATTACCTCACGGCCGTGACTCGGGTGGACAACAAGCTCGTCGAAATCATCGATGTGGAGAAAATCCTAGCGGAAGTGGCGCCCACCTCCGAATCGATTTCCGTCGGCGTGGTGGATGAGGAAACCCAGCACAAGGCGGTGTCGCTGCGGGTGTTGACCGTGGATGACTCGTCGGTGGCGCGCAAGCAGGTGACCCGTTGCCTGCAGACCGTGGGCGTGGAAGTGGTGGCATTGAACGACGGGCGGCAGGCGCTGGATTACCTGCGTAAGCTGGTGGATGAAGGCAAGCATCCCGAGGAAGAATTCCTCATGATGATCTCCGACATCGAAATGCCCGAGATGGACGGCTATACCTTGACTGCGGAGATTCGCAGCGACCCACGCATGAAGAACCTGCACATCACCCTGCATACTTCCCTGTCGGGGGTGTTCAACCAGGCGATGGTGAAGAAGGTGGGGGCAGACGACTTCCTGGCCAAGTTCCGGCCGGATGACCTGGCCCAGCGCGTGGTAGACCGGATCAAGGCAGCAGGCTAACGCCTGGGGCATAATGCCCCAGGCACGAACGACGATTTGAGAGGCGGCACCATTGTCTACGGGTAATTTGGATTTCGAACAGTTCCGGGTCTTCCTGGAAAAAGCCTGTGGCATTCTGTTGGGCGAGAATAAGCAATATCTTGTTTCCAGCCGTCTCAACAAGCTGATGGAACAGCAGGGCATCAAGTCCCTGGGCGAGTTGGTGCAGCGCATCCAGACCCAGCCGCGCAGTGGCCTGCGCGAGCAGGTGGTGGACGCCATGACCACCAACGAAACCCTGTGGTTTCGCGATACCTACCCCTTCGAGGTGATGAAGAACAAGGTCATCCCCGAGTTCGTCAAGAACGCGCCCGGCCAGCGCCTGCGCATCTGGTCGGCGGCCTGCTCGTCGGGCCAGGAGCCCTATTCGCTGTCCATGACCATCGACGAGTTCGAGCGTACCAACCTGGGCCAGCTCAAGGCCGGTGCGCAGATCGTCGCCACCGACCTGTCCGGTTCCATGCTCACCAACTGCAAGAGCGGCGAGTACGACAGCCTGGCCATCGGCCGCGGCCTGTCGGCGGACCGCCTGCAGCGCTACTTCGACACCAAGGGCCCCGGCCGTTGGGCGGTGAAGGCGCCGATTCGCAGCCGCGTGGAGTTCCGCTCGTTCAACCTGCTGGACAGCTACGCGGCGCTGGGCAAGTTCGACGTGGTGTTCTGCCGCAACGTGCTGATCTACTTCTCCGCCCAGGTGAAGAAAGACATCCTGATGCGCATCCATGGCACCCTCAAGCCCGGTGGCTACCTGTTCCTTGGCGCGTCCGAGGCGCTGAACGGCCTGCCGGACCATTACCAGATGGTCCAGTGCAGCCCGGGCATCATCTACCAGGCGAAATAACGCAAAGGCCCTTCGGGGCCTTTGTTGTTTTTGGCGTTTGGGGTGGGGACGCAGCCTTCGGCAGCTGCTACATACTGTGGGAGCTGGCTTGCCAGCGAGCTGTTGAGGCTCTGAAAACTCGCTGGCAAGCCAGCTCCCACAAAGACAGTTGCCGCTACGGGGTGGTGTTCCGGGCCATGCAAAGCGGCAATCGGGTATTGCCGCTTTGTTGGCACCCAGCGGAACCCGCTTGCCGCTTTTCTGGCATTGCCGCTTGCCACTTTCCCCAAACCCCAGCAAAACCGGGCCTCGCGCAGTTTGGCACGGGCCTTGCTATCTTTCTGTCACCAACATCCGGTCCGCCGTTTAAAGGTTTCCACCATGAGCATCAGTTTCGACAAAGCGCTGGGCATCCACGAGCAGGCACTGGCGTTCCGCGCCCAGCGCGCCGAAGTGCTGGCCAACAACCTGGCCAACGCCGACACGCCCAACTACAAGGCGCGTGACCTGGACTTTGCCGCCGTGCTGCAGGCTGAAGGCGACAAGCGCCAGAACGGCACGTTCGAGCTGGAGCGGACCAACGACAAGCACATCGAGGCCGAAGGCCTGAGCATGGGTGACCAGCAATTGCTGTACCGCACCCCCAGCTCGCCCTCGCTGGACCAGAACACCGTGGACGCGCAGGTGGAACAAGCCAACTACGCGCAGAACTCGGTGAACTTCCAGGCCAGCTTCACCCTGCTCAACGCCAAATTCAAAGGGCTGGTGTCAGCCATCCGTGGGGAGTGATTCATGTCTCTAGCCAGCGTTTTCAACATTGCCGGTACCGGCATGAGTGCCCAGACCACTCGCCTGAACACCGTCGCCAGTAACATCGCCAACGCCGAGACCGTCTCGTCGAGCATCGACCAGACCTACCGCGCGCGCCACCCGGTGTTCGCCACTGTGTTCGACCAGACCCAGTCCACCGGCGACAGCGGCTCGCTGTTCCAGGACCAGGATGCCGCCGGCAGCGGCGTGCAGGTGTCGGGCGTGATCGAGGACCAAAGCAACCTGGAAGCTCGCTACGAGCCCAAGAACCCGGCGGCCAACAAAGACGGCTACGTGTACTACCCGAACGTCAACGTGGTGGAGGAGATGGCTGACATGATCTCTGCCAGCCGTTCGTTCCAGACCAACGCGGACATCATGAATACCGCGAAAACCATGATGCAGAAAGTCCTGACCCTGGGTCAGTGATAGGGGCGCAAGAACATGACCACAACAACTGACAGCACCTCGGCTTCGTCCGTCCTGACGTCACTGCAGAAAACCACCAGTACCACCGACAGCTCCACCGGTACCGCGGGCAGTGCGCTGGGCAAGGACGCGTTCCTGCAACTGCTGGTTACCCAGATGCAGAACCAGAACCCCCTGGACCCACAGGACAACAGCGAATTCGTTTCGCAGCTGGCCCAGTTCAGCAGCCTGGAAAGCATGCAGAGCCTCAACGACTCGGTGAGCACCATCCTCACCTCGTACCAGTCGTCCCAGGCCCTGCAGGCGTCCTCGCTGGTCGGCCACTCGGTCATCGTCACCGGCACCACCGCCGACGTCGACACCAGCAAGGGCCTGACCGGCTCGGTGAACCTGACCGGTTCCAGCACCAGCAACACCATTGGCGTCTACAACAGTGACGGCACCCTGGTGCGTACCCTCGACGAGGGCACCCAGTCGGCCGGCACCTACAGCTTCACCTGGGATGGCAAGGATGGCGACGGCAACACCGCGGCCTCCGGCAACTACACCTTCAAGGCGGTTGCCACCATCGACGGTACCTCGACAGTCATGACCACCAACCTGCCGACCACGGTCAACAGCGTGACCATGGCCACCACCAGCGGCGGTGAAATGACGCTGAACCTGGCAACGGGCTCCAGTGTTGCCCTGTCTGCTGTCCAAACCATCGGAATTTAATGCCGGCTACGGCGCAGGAGTGAAAACATGTCTTTCAACGTCGGCCTCAGTGGCCTGGCAGCAGCCAACAAAGCCCTGGACGTCACCGGCAACAACATTGCCAACGTCGCCACCACCGGTTTCAAATCGTCGCGCACCGAATTCGCCGACCAGTATGCCCAGTCCATCCGTGGCACCTCGGGCAAGACCACCGTCGGTAGCGGCGTGACCACTGCCGCCGTGTCGCAGCAGTTCACCCAGGGCAACATCGAGTCCACCGGCAACAGCCTGGACATGGCCATCAACGGCAACGGTTTCTTCGTGCTCAGCGACAACGGCTCGAAGCTGTACACCCGTGCCGGTGCCTTCTACAGCGACAAGTCCGGCAACATCGTCGATGCCAGCGGCAACAACCTGCAGGGCTACACCACTGACTCCACCGGCAAGCTGACCTCGGGCGTGCTGTCGAACCTGGCCATCGACACGTCCAACCTGGCGCCCAAGGCGACCAGCAGCATCTCGGAAACCGTCAACCTGAACTCCAGTGCGACCGCCCCGACCGTCAGCCCGTTCACTGCCTCGAACACCAGCAGCTACAACTACACCTTCAACACCGACGTCTATGACAGCCAGGGCAACGCCCACCAGCTGAACCAGTACTTCGTGAAGGATGACACGTCGAACAGCTGGACCATGTACACCACCATCGACGGCGTCAACCCGACCGACCCGACGTCCACCACGCCGCTGGCCAACCCGGTCACGTTCAACTCCGACGGTTCGTACAGCTACACCGCCGGCGCCGTGACCGGTGGCCTGACCGTGAACGCCGACGGTACCTTCAGCCTGGCCGGCTGGGTGCCTGCTGCCGAGCAGAGCGACGGTACCTACGCCTCCAACGGTGCTTCCGCTACCGCGAATATCACCCTGGACATGTCCAACCTGACCCAGTACAACGCCACCTCGGCGACGACTGCCAAGGACCAGGACGGCTACGCCACCGGCGAACTGTCGGCCCTGTCGGTGAGCGACACCGGCCAGCTGACCGCTACCTTCACCAACGGCAAGACCAACGTCATCGGCCAGGTGGCCCTGGCCAACTTCGCCAACGTGCAGGGCCTGAGCCCGGCCGGTGGCACCGACTGGCGTGAAACCTACGCCTCGGGCGTGCCGGTGATCGGCACCCCTAGCAGCGGCACCATGGGCTCGCTGAGCGCCTCGTCGCTGGAAGACTCCAACGTCGACCTGACCGCTGAGCTGGTGAACCTGATCAAGGCGCAGTCCAACTACCAGGCCAACGCCAAGACCATCTCCACCGAAAGCACCATCATGCAGACCACTATCCAGATGACTTGATAGTTGTCGGCAGCACTACAAAGCCCGGGCCCAAAGCCCGGGTTTTTTTGTGCCCGCTCACCCGTAGCAGCTGCCGAAGGCGGCGTCGCATACGCCTCGGTGTGTCAGGCGAAGTGGCGGCGTCAATGACGCGGCCTGCGGCCGCTGCTACAGGGGAGCGGCTCCGGTTTTCTGGCGCCCCTTGCCGCCAACCGGCAGCCACGCGCCGTTTTTCCGACTCGGCCAGGGGCGGGGTAGGGCGCCAACCTTGGCAATCACCCTGTAACACCGGGCACACAAAGGCTTTTCCAACCTTGGCCCGCTTGTTGCTATATCCCATTCAGAACAGTGGTCGGCGGCATTCGCCCGTCATGGGAGACATACCTTGGACAAAATGCTTTACGTGGCTACGAGCGGGGCCAATCAGAACTCATTGGCCATGAAGGCTCACGCCAACAACCTGGCCAACGTTTCCACCAACGGCTTCCAGCGCGACCTCGAGCAGGCCCGCTCCATGCCGGTGTTTGGCGACGTATACGCCTCGCGCGCCTACGCCATGACCGAAAACCCCGGCACCGATTTCACCCCCGGTGCCATGGTGGCAACCGGTCGTGACCTGGACGTGGCCGCCGACGGCGACAGCTATATCGCCGTGCAATCGCCTGACGGCAGCGAGGGCTATGTGCGCATGGCCAGCATGAACGTCGACGCCCTGGGCGTGCTGCGCGACGGCAATGGTTTGCCGGTCATGGGCAACGGCGGTCCGATTGCCGTGCCGCCCCAGCAGCAGATCGAGGTGGGTGCCGACGGCACCATCAGCGTTCGCTCCATGGGCCAGGGCCCGGAAGTGATGGCCCAGGTGGACCGCATCAAGCTGGTCAAGCCCGACCCGCGCAACCTGGTCAAGGGCACCGACGGCTTGCTGCACACCAAGGACGGCCAACCGGCTGCGGCCGACGCCACCTCCAGCGTGACCTCCGGCTTCCTGCAGGCCAGCAATGTCAACGCCGTGGAAGAGATGACTTCGGTGCTGGCCCTGTCCAAGCAATTCGAACTGCACATCAAGATGATGACCACCGCCAAGGAGGACGATGAGTCCATGGCGCGGGTCTTGCAGAACACCTGATAAATGACTGGGCGCGGCGAAAAACAGGCGCGCACTTAGGAGAACAGAATGCTTCCGGCACTATACGTCAGCAAGACCGGTCTGGCCGCTCAGGACATGAACCTGACGACCATTTCCAACAACCTGGCCAACGTCTCGACCACCGGCTTCAAGGCCGACCGCGCCGAGTTCCAGGACCTGCTGTACCAGACCAAGCGCCAGCCAGGTGCCAACTCCACCACCGACACCGAGCTGCCGTCGGGCCTGCAGCTGGGTACCGGCGTGCGCATCGTCGGCACCCAGAAGAACTTCACCGCCGGCAGCCTGGCCACCACTGACCAGCCGCTGGACATGGCCATCAACGGCCGTGGTTTCTTCCAGATCACCCAGCCGGACGGCACCACCGCGTACACCCGCGACGGTACTTTCCACCTGGACTCCAACGGCCAGATCGTGACCGCCAGCGGCAACGCCCTGAACCCGGCCATCGTGGTTCCGACCAACGCCCAGACCTTCACCGTGGGCACCGACGGCACCGTGTCGATCACCACCGCCACCAGCGCCACCTCGACCGTGATCGGCAACCTGCAGACCGCTGACTTCATCAACCCGGCCGGCCTGCAGGCCATCGGCAGCAACCTGTACCTGGAAACCGCTTCCAGCGGCGCGCCGCAAGTGGGTACCCCGGGCCTCAACGGCTTCGGCACCACCCTGCAGAACACCCTGGAAAACTCCAACGTCAGCACCGTTGAAGAGCTGGTGAACATGATCACCACCCAGCGCGCCTACGAGATGAACTCCAAAGTGATCTCGACCGCCGACCAGATGCTCCAGTACGTAACGCAGAATCTGTAATCCAGCCACACGGCGCCGCCGGCGCCAGCTTCATCGTGAGGTCAGTGTCATGAGTCGTTTGTCCAGTGTTCTTGCCTTGAGTGGGATCGCTTTGTTGTCGGGTTGCATGTCGCCGCCGCCCAAGCCCAATGACCCGTACTACGCGCCGGTGCTGCCACGCACCCCGCTGCCTGCGGCGTCCAACAACGGCTCGATTTACCAGTCCGGCTTCGACCAGAACCTGTACACCGACCGCAAGGCGTTCCGGGTAGGGGACATCATCACCGTGACCCTGGCCGAGAAGACCGCGGCCAGCAAGAGCGCCGACTCCAAGCTGACCAAGGACTCCAGCACCTCACTGGGCCTGACCTCGCTGTTTGGCGGTGGCGCGTCCACCACCAACCCGCTGACCGGCGGCAAGCTGAGCCTGGACGCCGGCTACACCGGCACCCGCGCCACCGACGGCACCGCCAAGGCCGACCAGGCCAACAGCCTGACCGGTTCGATCACCGTGACCGTGGCTGACGTGCTGCCCAACGGCATCCTGTCCGTGCGCGGCGAGAAATGGCTGACGCTCAACACCGGCGAAGAGCTGGTGCGCATCGCCGGCCTGATCCGTGCCGACGACATCGCCACCGACAACACCGTGTCGTCGACCCGTGTCGCCGACGCACGCATTACCTATTCGGGCACCGGCGCGTTCGCCGAGTCCAACCAGACCGGTTGGCTTGACCGTTTCTTCATGAGCCCCTACTGGCCTTTCTAGGTGTCCACGACCATGCGTAAATTCAAGCACCTGATGGCCGTGACCCTGCTGGCTGCCGCGGCACTGGGAGCGGCCAGCGCCGCCCAGGCCGAGCGCCTCAAGGACATCGCGAGCATTTCCGGCGTGCGCTCCAACCAGTTGATCGGCTACGGCCTGGTGGTGGGCCTGGACGGCACGGGTGACCAGACCACCCAGACCCCGTTCACCCTGCAGACCTTCAACAACATGCTGGCGCAATTCGGCATCAAGGTGCCCACCGGTACCGGCACCACGCAGCTGAAAAACGTCGCGGCGGTGTCGATCCATGCCGACCTGCCACCGTTCTCCAAGCCTGGCCAGACCATCGACGTCACCGTGTCGTCCATCGGTAACTCCAAGAGCCTGCGCGGCGGCAGCCTGCTGATGACCCCGCTGAAGGGTATCGACGGCAACGTCTACGCCATCGCCCAGGGCAACCTGGTGGTGGGCGGCTTCGACGCCGAGGGCAAGGACGGTTCCAAGATCACCGTCAACGTGCCGTCGGCCGGCCGCATTCCCGGCGGTGCCTCGGTGGAACGCTCGGTGCCGAGCGGCTTCAACCAGGGCAACAGCCTGACCCTGAACCTCAACCGTTCGGACTTCACCACCGCCAAGCACATTGTCGACAAGATCAACAACATGCTCGGCCCAGGCGTGGCCCAGGCCATCGACGGCGGCTCGGTGCGCGTCACCGCGCCGATCGACCCGAGCCAGCGCGTGGACTACATCTCGGTGCTGGAAAACCTGGAAGTGGACCCAGGTGCGGCCCCGGCCAAGGTCATCATCAATTCGCGTACCGGCACCATCGTCATCGGCCAGAACGTGAAGGTTTCGCCAGCCGCCGTGACCCACGGCAGCCTCACCGTGACCATCACCGAAGACCCGATCGTCAGCCAGCCGGGCCCGCTGTCCAACGGCCAGACCGCCGTGGTACCGCGTTCCAAGATCAACGCCCAGCAGGAAGCCAAGCCGATGTTCAAGTTCGGCCCGGGTACCACGCTTGACGAGATCGTGCGTGCGGTCAACCAGGTGGGCGCGGCGCCCAGCGACCTGATGGCCATCCTCGAAGCACTGAAACAGGCCGGCGCCCTGCAAGCCGACCTGATCGTGATTTGAGGTAGCAGCGCATGGACATGCCCAAAGGTGGCGTCAGCGCCCCCGCCGATTCCGGGGCCTACACGGACCTCAATCGCCTGAACGCGCTGAAGACCGGTGACAAGGACAGCGACGCCAACCTGAAGAAGGTGGCCCAGGAGTTCGAGTCGCTGTTCGTCGGTGAAATGCTCAAGTCGATGCGTTCGGCCAACGACGTGTTGGGCAAGGACAACCCGATGAACACCGAGACCACCAAGCAGTATCAGTCGATGTACGACCAGCAGCTGGCCGTGACCCTGTCCAAGCAGGGCAACGGCATCGGCCTGCAGGACGTGCTGATGCGGCAGTTGTCCAAGAACAAGGGCGTGGAGCACACCGGCGCCAACCCGTTCGACCACAACGCCCCGGCGCTGTCCACGCTCAACGGCGGGCGCAACACGGCGGCTGACCTCAAGCACGCGCTCAACGGCACGGCCAGCACCGCCCATAGCAACGACGTGGCCATGCTCAACCAGCGCCGCCTGTCGCTGCCCAGCAAGCTGGCTGACCGCATCATGGCCGGCATCGTGCCGTCCACCTCGGCGGCCACCGACGGTACTGCCGCGGCCACCCAGGCGCTGGCGCGCAACGGTATCAAGGTCAACGTCGCCAGCAGCATGGCGCAGACCGCTGCCACCAGCACCAGCACCGATGCCGACGGCAGCAGCGACGCCGGTGAATGGCAATCGGCCCAAGCGGCCATTGCCAGCGGCGACATTCGCATCATCGGCCGCAGCGTGGCCCAACCACCGCTGGCGCCGGCCAAGAAAGCCTTCAGCACCGCCGACGAATTCGTCGCCACCATGATGCCCCTGGCCAAGGACGCCGCCGCGCGCATTGGCGTCGACCCCAGCGTGCTGGTGGCCCAGGCGGCACTGGAAACCGGTTGGGGTCGCTCGGTCATGCGCGACGAAAGCGGCAAGAGCAGCCACAACCTGTTCGGCATCAAGGCCAGTGGCAACTGGCAGGGCGACCAGGCGCGGGCTATCACCAGCGAGTTCCGCAACGGCAAGATGGTCAAGGAGACGGCGCAGTTCCGTTCTTACGATTCCTACGCCGACAGCTTCCATGACCTGGTGACCCTGCTGCAAAGCAACGATCGCTATCAAGGTGTTGTGAAGTCGGCCGATAACCCAGAACAGTTTGTTAAAGAGTTGCAGAAGGCCGGGTACGCCACCGATCCGGACTACGCCAGCAAGATTTCGCAGATAGCCAGGCAGATGAAGGGCTACCAGAACTACGCGCTGGGCAGTGCCTCCACCCATTTATAAGGTTTTGAACCATGTCACTGATTTCAATCGGGCTTTCCGGGCTTAACGCCAGCCAGACGGCTTTGACGGTCACCAGTAACAACATCACCAACGTGTCCACCGCGGGCTATTCGCGAGAGTCGACCACGTCCGTCGCGGCTGCCATGCAGAACGTGGGCGTGGGCTTTGTTGGCACCGGCACCACCATTTCCGACGTGCGCCGGATCTACAACAGCTACATGGATTCGCAGCTGCAGACCACCACGGCGCTGAGCGCCGACGCGGCCACCTACAGCGACAACGTCAGCACCATGGACAGCCTGCTGTCGGACAGTGCCACGGGCATCAGCGCGACCCTGACCAGCTTCTTCTCGGCCCTGCAGACCTCGTCCGCCAACCCCACCGACACCTCGTCGCGCCAGTTGCTGCTGACCGCTGCCCAGAGCCTGACCAACCGTTTCAACTCGATTTCGTCGCAGATTACCTCGCAGAACGCGGGCATCAACTCGCAGCTCTCGACCCTCAGCGGCCAGGTCAACGACATCACCAAGCAGATCGCCTCGCTGAACCAGCAGATCACCACTGCGTCTGCCTCGGGCAACACCCCCAACAGCCTGCTCGACGCCCGCAACGAAGCCGTGCGCTCGCTCAATGAACTGGTCGGCGTGACCGTTCAGACCAACAGCAGCGGCGCCTACGACGTGTACCTGGGCACCGGCCAGGCGCTGGTGAGCGGCAACACCGCCAACACCCTGACGGCGGCGCCCAGCACCACCGACAAGTCGCAGTACGCGCTGTCGGTCAACTACGGCAACTACAGCACCGACGTCACCTCGGTGGTCAGCGGTGGCTCCATCGGCGGCCTGCTGCGCTACCGCAGCGACGTGCTCAACCCAGCGCAGAACAGCCTGGGCCAGATTGCCCTGACGGTCTCCGACAGCATCAACAGCCAGCTGGGCCAGGGCGTGGACAGCAACGGCAACCTGGGGGCGAACCTGTTCTCCAGCATCAACAGCGCCACCGCCATCAGCCAGCGCAGCCTGGCCTCGTCGAATAACAGCGCAGGTTCGGGCAACCTCAACGTGACCATCGCCGACACCGGCGCGCTGACCACCAACGACTACCAGGTGACCTTCACCAGCGCCACGGCCTACAGCGTCACGCGCTCCGACGGCACCAACATGGGCAGCTATGACCTGAGCACCACGCCGGCGCCGGAAATCGACGGCTTCACCCTGTCGTTGAACGGCAGCGCCGTGGCCGCGGGCGACAGCTTCAAGATCGTGCCGACGCGCAACGCCGCCAGCGAAATCAGCACCACCATGACCGATACCAGCACCCTGGCGCTGGCCGGCCCGCTGACCGGCACCGCCAGCTCCAGCAACTCGGGCACCGCCACCTTCACCCAGCCGTCGCTGACCACCTCGGTGGACGTCTACGACAGCACCGCGAAAGCGGCGCTGCAGAGCGGCCTGGACAACTCCACCCCGGTCAAGCTGGTGTTCGGCACCGCCTCGGGTGGCACCCAGGGCTACACCGTCTACGACGCCAAGGGCAACAACATCGGCACCGGCACCATCGTGCCCGGCTCGGACAATAACCTGAGCATCAGCGTGCCGATCGTCGACAGCAGCGGCAACCCGGTCAACGACGCGTCCGGCAACCCGACCAGCTTCACCTTCGCCACTACCGTCAGCGGCACGCCGGCGGCCAACGACAGCTACAGCGTGGCCCTCAACACCAGCGGCAGCTCCGACAACCGCAACGCCACCGCGCTGCTGGGGCTGCAGACCTCGGCCACCGTCGGCACCGGCGCGGCCACCGGCGGCATCAGCTTCACCGCCGCCTACGCGGCGCTGGTCTCCGGCGTGGGCGCGCAATCGGCTCAGGCCACCACCGATGCCAGCGCCACCTCCACGGTGCTGACCACCGCCAAGGCCAACCGCGACTCGGTCTCGGGCGTGAACCTGGATGACGAAGCCGCCGCCCTGGTGAAATACCAGCAGTACTACACGGCCGCCTCGCAGATCATCAAGACGGCGCAAGACACCTTTTCCACTCTGCTCAACGCACTCTGAGGGCTAGTCGACCATGCGTATTTCCACCTCTCAATACTTCGAGACCAGCGCGGCCAACTACTCCTCGGCCTTCTCGGCAACCGCCAAGACCCAGGAGCAGATCAGCTCCGGCGTGCGCATCAAGACCGCCGGCGATGACCCGGTGGGCGCGGCCAAGCTGCTGCAGCTGCAACAGCAGAGCTCGATGCTGACCCAGTACAGCACCAACATGACCACGGCCACCAACTCGCTGAACAACCAGGAAAGCGTGTTGAACTCCATCAACAACGCCCTGCAGCGCGCCCAGGAACTGTCGGTACGTGCCGGTGACGGCTCGCTGACCGATGCCGACCGCCAGTCCATCGGCGCCGAGATCAGCCAGGTGCAGCAGACCGTGCTGGGCCTGCTCAACACCAAGGACGCCTCGGGGTACTACATGTTCTCCGGCTCCAAGAGCACCACGCCGCCGTACGTGCAGAACGCCGACGGGACCTACACCTACCAGGGCGACCAGAACGCGCTGAGCCTGCAGGTATCCGACACCCTCAGCCTGCCCACCGGCGTCACCGGCTACGAAGCCTTCGAGCAGGCCACCAACACCAGCCGCACTTCGTCGACCGTCACCTCGCCGGCCGTGAATGACAACAAGGTGTCCATCTCCCCGGGCCAGATGGACTCGGAGGCCACCTACAACAAGTCGTTCACTACGGGTGAGCCGTACACCGTCAATTTCACCAGTGACACCACCTTCAGCATCACCGATGGCTCGGGCAACGACATTACCTCCGAAGTGGCGGGCAACGGCACGTTCGACCCCACCGACGACGCCGGCACTACCCTGAGCCTGCGCGGGGTCGATTTCACCCTCAAGGTGGACACCGCCAACACCGGCACTACCGCCGGCCACAGCATCACCTTGCAGAGCACCCCCGACACCCTGAGCCCGTCGCGCAGCGCCGGCAACACTTCGACCGCGCAGTTGACCAGCGGCACCATCACTGACCAGGCGGCGTACAACAGCACGTTCCCAAGCTCGGGTGCGGTGGTCAAGTTCACCAGCGCCACCGACTACGCGGTGTATGCCCAGCCCTACACCAGCAGCAGCAAGGCCATTGCCACCGGCACCATGAGCGGCACCACCGTGTCTGCGGCGGGCGCCAGCTTCGACGTCAGCGGCACGCCGGCGGCCGGCGACACCTTCCAGGTCTCGGTGGACTCCCACAAGACCCAGAACGTGCTCAACACCCTGTCCAAGCTGGCCACCGCGCTGAACACCCCGATCAACGGTGACAACACCAAGCTGCTGGCCCTGCAGAACTCGGTCAGCTCGGCCATCGCCAACCTGTCGTCGGCCAGCACCCAGGTGGGCACCGCGCGCGGCGTGATTGGCGCCACCGACAACGCCATCACCCTGCAGACCGACGAGAACACCTCGATCAGCCTGGCCAACAAGACCACCCAGTCGAGCATCGGCGACACTGACATGGCCACCGCCTCGATCACCCTGACCCTGCAGCAGACCATGCTGGAGGCATCCCAGGCCGCCTTCGCGAAGATCGCCCAGTTGAGCCTGTTCAACAAGATCTGAGCCCTGTGCCATTTTTTCGCGGCGCCATTCGCGACCCTTCACCGGGTCGAGCCTGGCGCCGTATTTTTATCCGTATCCGGTTGTCGTCCGATGACCGTCGAGTGAGTCCCGCGGCATGAAATCCACTCCGCTTGTCAGCATCGCCATTCCCGCGCTTAATCCCGAGAACTTCCCGCGTGCCCTGCGCAGCGCGGTGAGCCAGAACTACCCCAACCTCGAAGTGCTGGTCTGTGATGACACCCAGGGCCAGGAAGTGCGCGATGCCGTGCAGGCGCTGCGCGCCGAGCTGCCGGCGCACGTGGCCTTGCGCTACGTGCGCAACGCCCGTCGCCTGGGGCGCAACCTCACCATCAACGAGTGCGTGCGCCAGGCCAAGGGCGAGTTCATCAAGGTGCTCTACGACGAAGACTGGCTGATGCCCGAGCATACCCCGCGGGTGGTGGACCTGCTGGTGCGCTTCCCCGGCGTCAGCCTTGCCGCCAGCCAGCGCTACTTCTCCGACGCCGACAATCGCATCATGCCCAACCGCATGGAAAACTTCGGCTACGTGGCCGGTGATGCGCGGTTCAACGGCTTCGACCTGGTGTCGATGTTCGAGGTGTGGCCGACCAACTTCATCGGCGGTCTGAGCAACGTGATCATGCGCCGCGCCGAAGTGGCGCGGCTGATGCCGGCGCTCACCGACAAGAAGGCACCGTTCGAGGTGCTGCTCGACCTCACCCTCTACACCTGCCTGCTGCGCAAGGGCGACCTGGCGCTGGTGGACCAGTACCTGTCGGTGGAGCGCCTGACGCCGCTGCGCCTCGCCGACATCAGCGACCTGGAAGCCGCCCGCCAGGCCGAACTGCACGCCCTGTTGCAGCTGCTGGCCGGCCGCAAGGAAGAGCGCGCGGAGAAGGTCGGTGGCGTGCGCCACCTGCTGCTCAACAGCACTGAACCGGCGCCGGAGTGGAAAGAGGTGGCCCTGGGGCGCATGTTCGGCGTGCAGGCGGAAACCATGCGCGAGTTCGTCGGCGTGGATTGCGACCACTACGACGCCGTGTACGAACAGTGGCTGCAGTGCCGCGATTTCTCCGCCGACCAGCGCCAGCATTTGCCGGCCCGGGTCGACACCTGGCCGCGCCAGGCGAAGATCATCGCGGTGATCATCGACAACCAGGGCGAAGAGGCGCTGCAGGCCACCCTGGAAAGCCTGGGCCAGCAGACCTGGTCGGCCGAGGCCATCCTGGTGCTGTCCAGCACGGCGCAAGAGCCGACCATCATCGGCAACACCCTGAACATGCCGCTACAGGCGGACTGGCCCCTGCAACTGAACAGCATGCTGCAGGAGCTGGATGGCTACGACTGGTTCTGCCTGCTGCGCGCCGGCGACCGCCTGAGCGAACACGCGTTGCTGCTGCTGGCCGAGCGCATTGCCGTGCGCGACGCCATGCAGGCCTGCTACTGGGACGAAGACGCCCTGGAAGACGTCGGCCATCGTGCGCCGGTGTTTCGCCCCGATTTCAACCTGGACCTGCTGCGCAGCTACCCCTACGTGGGCCGCGGCCTGGCGTTCAGCCGGGCCGGGTTGATTGCCCAGGGCGGGTTTGCCGCCGGCCTGGTCGAGTTGAGCCCCCATGACCTGATCTTCCGCCTGGTGGAAAGCCACGGCCCCCATTGCGTGGAGCACATCGGCGAGGTGCTGCTGCACGCTCGGCCGCATTTTGCCGCCTGGCTGGGCGAGGCCAGCGTGCGTGAAGGCAACGCGCAGATGGTCGGCCGGCACCTGCAGCGCCTGGGGCTTGCCCACGACATCCAGTCGTCCGACATTCGCCTGATCAACCGTATTCGCTACCACCACGCCGGTCAGCCGCTGGTCTCGGTGGTCATCGCCAGCCAGGGCCGGCTGGGCGCCTTGCAGGCGTGCCTGGAAAGCCTGTTGACGCACACCACCTACGGCCACTTCGAGGTGCTGATCGTCAGCGCCGCCGATGAACCGGCCGACGCCCGCGACTGGCTGCAGGCGATGGCCGAGGTCGGTGGCGCCAAGCTGCGCGTTGTCGACGCGCCGGCCGCCACCGCCTTGCCGGCCATGCTCAACCTGGGCGCGGCCCAGGCGCGCGGCCAGTACCTGCTGACCCTCAGCCAGGACTGCGTGGTGATCGACGGCGCCTGGCTGGACGAGATGCTGCAGCACGCCCGTCGCCACGAGGTTGGCGTGGTGGGCGCGCGCCTGCAGGCGCCGAACGGCACCGTCGAGCACGCCGGCCTGGTGCTGGGCCTGCGCGGCGCCGTGGGCGCGGTGTTTGTCGGTGACCCGGTGAACGCCCCTGGCTACATGCACCGTTTGCAAGTGGTGCAGAACTACAGCGCGGTCAGCCTGCAGTGCCTGCTGATCGACAAGGCCCTGTTCGATGAACTGGGCGGGCTGGCCGAGGGCGACCTGGGCCATGCCTTCGCCGATGTCGACCTGTGCCTGCGCGCCGGCCAGAGCGGCTACCTGGTGGTGTGGACGCCGTTCGCGCGCCTGCAACTGCGCCGTCACGAGCAGGCTGCCGACCCGCAAGCCCTGCAGGACTGGCGCCAGGCCCAGCGCGCGGCGTTCCACGCCTGGCTGCCGAAGCTGGCCCGCGACCCGGCCTACAACAAGAACCTGAGCCTGGTGGGCGCCAGCTTCACCATGCACGTGGGCCTGCGCAGCGGCTGGCAGCCGTTCGCCCGCCAGGCGCTGCCGCACATCCTCGGCCTGCCGATCAACAAAGGCGCCGTGGGCCACTACCGCCTGATCCAGCCTTTGTTCGAGCTGGAACGGGCAGGGCTGGCGACCCGCGTGCTCAACTTCGGCACGCCGTCGATCCTCGAGATCGAGCGCATCGAACCCGACACCATCATCTTCCAGGGCCGCTACAGCGCGGGCCCGGTGGAAGGCATCAGCCAGGTCAAGGAGTTCTCCCGGGCGTTCCGGGTGTTCGAGATCGACGACTACCTGCTGGACGTGCCCAAACTCAACGAGCACCGGCGCTACCTGTCCAGCGATATCCGCCAGACCCTGGCCCGTGGCGTGGGCCTGTGCGACCGCCTGGTGGTGTCCACCCAGTCGCTGGCGGACGCCATGTCCAGCATGCACACCGACATCCGCGTGGTGCCGAACATGCTCGCCCCCGACCGCTGGAGCGGCCTGGCCAGCCAGCGCCGCGTGGGGCGCAAGCCGCGCGTGGGCTGGGGTGGCGGCACCAGCCACACCGGCGACCTGTTGCTGATCAAGGACGTGGTCAAGGCCTTGGCCGACGAAGTGGAGTGGGTGTTCCTGGGCATGTGCCCGCCGGAACTGATGCCGTATGTGCACGAGTACCACCCCTCGGTGCCACTGGACCTGTACCCGCAGAAAATGGCCAGCCTGAACCTGGACCTGGCGCTGGCGCCGTTGGAGCAGCACATCTTCAACGACTGCAAGAGCAACCTGCGGCTGCTGGAGTACGGCGCCTGCGGCTACCCGGTGGTGTGCACCGCCACCCGCAGCTATGCCAGCGACTTCCCTGTGACCCGGGTCATGACCAACAGCACCCACGAGTGGCTGGAGGCGATCCGCATGCACCTGGCGGACCTGGACGCCAGCGCGAAAATGGGCGATGCCTTGCGCCAGACCGTGATGGACAACTTCATGCTGCACGGCGACGCCCTGCAGCAATGGTTGCGCGCCTGGCAGCCGTGACCCGATAGCCCCTGGACGGCAGGCCGCGCGGGCCTGTCGTCCATTGTGGCCGGCTTCTTGCTTCACCCCTCTGCATTCGCGCCACCGTCATTTTCATGGCGAGCGCACCCGTAAGAAGTGCTCAGAGCGGTGAACACCCCATGTCCAGCCAGACCCCCGTTACCAGCCCGCTGTTGCCGCCCCTGGAGGAGTTCATTCCCTACCTGGAGGCCATCTGGGAAAGCAAGCGCCTGACCAATGCCGGTCCGTTCCACGAGCAGTTGGAGCAGGCCCTGGCGGACTACCTGGGGGTGGAGCACCTGTGCCTGTTCGCCAATGGCACCCTGGCGCTGGTCACGGCGTTGCAGGCGCTGCGCATCACCGGCGAAGTGATCACCACGCCGTACTCGTTCGTGGCCACCGCGCACTCGCTGCTGTGGAACAGCGTCAAGCCGGTGTTCGTCGATATCTGCCCGCACACCTACAACCTTGACCCGGCGCGGCTGGAAGAGGCCATCACGCCGGCGACCACGGCCATCCTGCCGGTGCATTGCTACGGCGTGCCGTGCAACGTCGACGCCATCCAGCGCATCGCCGATACCTATGGCCTGAAGGTCATCTACGACGCCGCCCACGCCTTCGCCGTGCGCCAGGAAGGCACCAGCATTTTGCGCCACGGCGACCTGTCGATCCTCAGCTTCCACGCCACCAAGGTGTTCAACACCTTCGAAGGCGGCGCCATTGTCTGCCCTGACGCCAAAATCAAGCAGCGCATCAACTACCTGAAGAACTTCGGGTTCGCCGATGAAGTGACGGTGATGGCGCCGGGCATCAACGGCAAGATGAGCGAGATCAACGCCGCGTTCGGCCTGCTGCAACTCAAGCACATCGACGGCGCCCTGGCGCGCCGCCAGCGCATCGATGGCCTGTACCGCAAGGGCCTGGCTGGGGTGAAAGGCATCCGTTGCGCCTGGGGCGACCGCCCCGGCCACAACTACGCCTACTTCCCGATCCTGGTGGGCGATGACTTCCCGTTGAGCCGCGATGCCCTGTACGAGCGTTTCCGCGAGCACGACATCCTGGTGCGCCGCTACTTCTACCCGCTGATTTCCGATTTCCCCATGTACCGCGGCCTTGAATCAGCGCGTGAAGAACGCCTGCCGGTGGCCCGGGATGTTTCCAGCCGTATCCTCTGCCTGCCCATTTTCGACAGCCTTGGCGATGAGGTGCTGCAACGCATCATCGACCTGCTTCGTGCTGCTGCCGACGAGACCCATTGACCATGCGCTCCTGCCCCCTGTGCCGTGCCCGCTTCGCCAATTTCATGCCCTTGCCGGCGAGTTTCTTCGAGGTGTTCCAGCGCCTGCGGGTGTTCTACTCGCTGGAGGATTTCGAGACCCTCAACGTCGGCCAGTACAGCTGCCCCCACTGCCAGTCCTCGGACCGCGACCGCCTCTACGCGCTGTTTGTCGAGCAGCACCTGAAGCGCACCGGCCAGGGCCCCTTGCGCATCCTCGATATCGCGCCGGCACCGGTGCTGTCGGCGTTCCTCAAGCAGGTTCCCGACAGCGTCTACCGTTCTGCGGACCTGTTCTCGCCGCTGGCCGATGACAAGGTCGACCTGCAGGACATGAGCCTGTACCCGGACGCCACGTTCGACTTCATCGTCTGCTCCCACGTGCTCGAACACGTGCCGGACGACCGTCGCGCCATGGCCGAGCTGCACCGGGTGCTGGCGCCGGGTGGCGTGGCGATCCTCATGGTGCCGATCCTGACCACCGCCACCGAGACCGACGAAGACCCTGACGAGGCCAGCGTCGACGAGCGTTGGGCGCGCTTTGGCCAGGACGACCACGTGCGCATGTACTGCCGCGCGGACTTCCTCGCACGCCTGGGCGACGCCGGCTTCCACATGCAGGCGCTGACTCACGCGGACTTCAGCGCCGCCAGCTTCACCCGCCACGGTATCACCGAGCGTTCGGTGCTCTATGTGGGGCGCAAATGACCAGGGAGTATCGTCGTGTCTAGACTCGAAGAAAAAAATCTCGGCTTCCGCGCCCTCGGTGAAAACGTGCGGATCTTCCCCGGGGCCAAGCTCTACGGGCGCGAGTTCATCAGCATCGGCAGCAACGTGATCATCGATGACTACGTGTTCATCTATGCCACGGCGCCGATCTTCATCGGCAGCTACGTGCACATCGCCTCGTTCACCTCGATCTCGGGCGGCGGCGTGGTGGTGCTGGAAGACTTCAGTGGCTTGTCCTCGGGCGTGCGCATCCTGTGCGGCAGTGAAGACTTCCTCGGCGGTGGCCTGACCAACCCTTGCGTGCCGCCCGAGTACCGCTGCGTGGAACGCGCTTCGGTGCACATTGGCCGCCACGCGATCATCGGCGCCAACGCCGTGGTCATGCCCGGCGTCAGCATCGGCGAAGGCTGCGCCGTGGGCGCCGGGGCCGTGGTGGGCAAGAATCTGGAGCCCTGGGGCGTGTGTGTCGGCGCCCCGGCGCGGCGCATCAAGACCCGTGACTCCAGCCTGATCCTGGCCAAGGAAACCCAGCTGATCATCGAGCGCCCGTTCGCGCCCTTGCTCCCCTCGCAGTTCAACGACTATCTGCTCGACCCAAGCCTGGCCGACAGTGATCCCACGTATTCCAAGGTGTCCCGATGACGTCCTCCCGGCTGGTCAGCATTCTTATCCCTGCCTACAAGGCGACCTACTTCGAAGAGGCGCTCACCAGCGCCATGCGCCAAAACCACGATGAGGTCGAAATCATCGTGTGCGACGATTGCCCGGACGACGCCATTGGCGAGATCGTCCGCCGCCTCGCGCCCCTCAGCCGCTGGCCCGTGCACTACTGGCGCAACCCGCAGCCGCTGGGTGAGATCGCCAACGTCACCCAGTGCCTGCACAAGGCGCAGGGCGAGTACATCAAGTTCCTGTTCGACGATGACCTGATCGTGCCCGATTGCGCGCGCATCATGGTCGACGTGTTCGAGACCACCCCCGGCCTCTCGATCGTCTCGTCGCGGCGCCGTCGCATCGACGAGGCGGGCCGCTGGATGAGCGATATCCAGGCGACCTTGCTGCCGTTCAACCGCGACGTGGTGCTGGATGGCCGCGAAGTGGTGGCGTTTCAGGGCTTGTACACGCTGAACTTCATCGGCGAGCCAAGCTCGGTGATGTGCCGACGCGCGGACCTGATGGCCCTGGTGCCCGAAGGCCTCTACAACGTCAACGGCCACGAGATCCATTGGGTGGGCGACCTGGCCATCTATGTGAAGCTGCTGCAGCACGGCCATGTGGCGATCCTGGAACGCACCTTGTCGTATTTCCGCGTCTCCGAGACCCAGTACAGCCGTGCCGGCCGCGACACGCCGGCCATCGCCGAGCGCTACCACGACCTGTTCCGCGAGCAGATCGCCGCCAGCGGCTGGCTGCGCCCCGCCGCGCAGACGCCGTTCGTGCAGGTGGCCGACCTGAGCCGCCCCACGCAGTTCAAGGAAATGGACCTGCTGGGCAGCTTCATCGGCCGTCACACCCCGCGTTCCAACGACCCGGTGGAGCGCTGGCTGCAGGCCCGCGAGCTGTCGGCGCTGCGCCGCCAGCAGATCACCCGGCAGTTGCACGACCACCAGGGCGGCCCGCGCCTGTTGGTGGTGGTCAGCGACCTGCAGGACGAGCAGCCGGCGCTGATGCAGACGCTGATGAGCCTGGGGCAGGACAGCCTGGCGCAACTGCGCCTGCAGGTGGTGGTGCTCAGTGCGACGGCCAGCCTGCCCGCGGACGACGCCGCCCAAGGGCTGTTCTGGTTGCCGGCTGACGCGGCCAACCAGGGCCAGGTGCTCAACGGCGTGCTCGAGCGCTTCGAGTTCGACTGGCTGCTGCGCGTGGAGGCCGGCGTCGAAATGACCGCCGACGGCCTGTGGCGCGTGGCCCATGAACTGCTGGGTGCCCAGGGTTGCCGGGCGGTGTTCGCCGATGGCCTGCAGCGCCTGGCCAATGGCGCGCTGCAACTGGCGCCGCGCCCCGACTTTGACCTGGACCTGCTGCTGAGCCTGCCGCAAGTGATGGCGCGGCATTGGCTGTTTGCCCGCGAGGCCGTGCAGGCAGTGGGTGGCTTCGACCCGGCATGTGCCGATGCGCTGGACCTGGACCTGATCCTGCGGCTGGTGGAACACGGCGGCATGCAGGGCATCGGCCACGTCGACGAGGCGCTGTTGGTCAGTGCGGCCCAGGCGCCGCGCAGCAACGCCCAGGAGCGCGAGGTGCTGACCCGCCACCTGCGCAATCGTGGCTATGCCCAGTGCAACCTCGGCGAGCCGGTGCCGGGCCACTACCACGTCACCTACGGCCATCCGGCGCAGCCCTCGGTGTCGATCCTGATCCCGGCCGGCGGCCCGTTGCCACAACTGCAACGCTGCGTCACCAGCCTGATCAAGCACAGCAGCTATGCAAACCTTGAGCTGCTGCTGCTCGATACCGCGCCGGGTGCCAACGACTGGCTGGCGCAGGTGCAGGCGCTGGCCGACCCCAAGATCCAGGTGCTGCGCCACGCCCAGCAACGGGAGGCGGCGGTGATCAACCAGGTGGCGCGTACCCAGGCGCGCGGCGATTACCTCTTGCTGATGGACCCCCACTGCGCGGTGGTCGGCGACCAGTGGCTGCAAGCCCTGCTCAACCACGGGCAGCGCCCGGAAGTGGGCGTGGTGGCGGCGGCGCAGGTGGACGGCCGCGGCCACTGGCTGGACGAAGGCGACGTGCCGGTGACCGGCGTGTTGCGCGGCATTGCGCTGGACCAGGAGCGCGCGGTGCTGGCGCCGGGCGCCATGCTGCTGTCACGGGCGTTGTTCGAGGCGTTCGACGGCCTGGCCCAGGACGTCGGCCTGCGTGAGGCCCAGCAGGACCTGTGCGCCCGCATCACGGCCTCGGGCCGCCTGGCGGTGCGGGCGGTGCAAGCGACGCTCATGCGCGACACAGAGTAAGGAAAATACTTATGTTCAACGGCAAATCAATCTTCATCACCGGCGGCACCGGTTCCTTCGGTCGCAATTTCATCCGTCGCCTGCTGGAGCAGTACCAGCCCAAGCGCGTGGTGGTGTTCTCCCGCGACGAGCTCAAGCAGTACGAAATGCAGCAGAGCTTCAACGCCCCCTGCATGCGCTACTTCATCGGTGACGTGCGTGACGCCGAGCGCCTGCGCGTGGCCATGCGCGGCATCGACTACGTGGTCCACGCCGCGGCGCTCAAGCAGGTGCCGGCGGCGGAGTACAACCCCACCGAATGCATCCGCACCAACGTCAACGGCGCCGAGAACGTGATTGCCGCCGCCATCGACAATGGCGTGAAAAAGGTCGTTGCGCTGTCCACCGACAAGGCTGCCAGCCCGATCAACCTGTACGGCGCCACCAAGCTGCTGTCGGACAAACTGTTCGTGGCCGCCAACAACATCGCCGGCGACCAGCAGACCCGTTTTGCCGTGGTGCGCTACGGCAACGTCGCCGGCTCCCGTGGCTCGGTGGTGCCGTTCTTTAGCAAGCTGATCAGTGAAAAGGCCCGCGAGCTGCCCATCACCGACCCGCGCATGACGCGCTTCTGGATCACCCTGGACCACGGCGTGCAGTTCGTGCTGGACAGCTTCGCGCGCATGCACGGTGGCGAAATCTTCGTGCCCAAGATCCCCTCCATCCGCATCGTCGACCTGGCCAGCGCCATGGCCCCCGAGCTGCCGCAGACCCTGGTGGGCATCCGCCCGGGCGAGAAGCTGCATGAGTTGATGGTGCCCCTGGACGACGCGCGCGCCACCCTCGAGTTCGACGATCACTACACCATCCAGCCGTCGATCCGCTTCACCCACACCGACATCGATTTTGCCGTGGATGGCCTGGGCGAGCAGGGCAGGGCGGTGAGCGAGGACTTCGAGTACCGGTCCGACATCAACCCGCAATTCCTCGACGTGGCCCAGATCGCCCGCCTGCACGCGGAACTGCTGCCGTGATCCCCTATGGCCGCCAGAGCATCGATGACGCCGACGTGGCCGCGGTGGTGCAGGTGCTGCAATCGGACTGGCTCACCCAGGGGCCCACGCTTGCGCGCTTCGAGCAGGCCATGGCCGCCTACTGCCAGGCCGGCCACGGCGTGGCCGTGTGCAATGCCACCGCCGCCCTGCATCTGGCGTGCCTGGCGGCTGGCCTGGGCGAGGGCGACTGGCTGTGGACGTCGCCGAACACCTTCCTGGCGTCGGCCAATTGCGGCCGTTACTGCGGCGCCCAGGTGGACTTCGTCGACATCGACCCGCGCACCCTGAACCTGGATGCCGGCAAATTGGCGGCCAAGCTGGCGCTCGCCGAGCAGCAGGGGCGCCTGCCCAAGGTGGTGGTGGCAGTGGCCTTCGCCGGCCAGAGCTGCGACCTGCGGGCCATCGCCGAGCTGGCCCGGCGCTACGGTTTCTGCCTGATCGAGGACGCCGCCCATGCCGTCGGCGCGCGTTATGCCGGGCGGCCAACCGGCTGCGGCGAGTTCGCGGCCATGACCGTGTTCAGCTTCCACCCGGTGAAAATCATCACCACCGGCGAGGGCGGCATGGTCATGACCAACAGCCCGGAGCTGGCCGCGCGCCTCAAGCGCCTGCGCAGCCATGGCATGACCCGCGACGCGGTGGACATGGACGAGCCCAGCCATGGCCCCTGGTATTACCAGCAGGTGGAGCTGGGCTTCAATTACCGCATGACCGACATCCAGGCGGCGCTGGGGCTGTCGCAGCTGCACAAGCTCGACGCCTTCGTGGCGCGCCGCCGGCAATTGGCGGCGCGCTACGACCAGCTGCTGGGCGAGCTGCCGCTGGTGCTGCCGGCTGCCCAGGCCGACGCCGAGTCGGCCTGGCATTTGTACGTGGTGCGCCTGAACCTGCCGCACATTGCCCTGGGCCACCGCGAGGTGTTCGAAGCCCTGCGCGCGGCGGGCATTGGCGTGCAACTGCACTACATCCCCGTGCACCTGCAGCCCTATTACCGCGGCCTGGGCTTTGCCCTTGGCGATTTCCCCGAGGCCGAGCGGTACTACGGCGAGGCGATCAGCCTGCCGCTGTTCGCCGCCATGAGCGACGCCGAGCAAGACCAGGTGGTGGCCACCCTGCAGCGGATCATCCGCCCGTGAGCCGGGTCGCGATCATTCCCGCCCGCGGCGGCAGCCAGCGCATACCGCGCAAGAACCTCAAGCTGTTCGGCGGCCAGCCGATCATTGCCTGGTCGATCCGCGCGGCGCTGGCCAGCGGCCTGTTCGACGAGGTGGTGGTCAGCACCGATGACGACGAGATCGCCGAGGTGGCCCGCGCCCATGGCGCCCAAGTGCCGTTCCGGCGCCCGGCGGCGCTGGCCGACCACCACACCGGCACCACCGCCGTGGTGCAGCACGCGTTGCAGGCACTGGGCGACGCCCATGACTTGGCCTGTTGTATCTACGCCACCGCGCCCATGCTGTTGCCCGCTGACCTGCAGCAAGGCCTGGCGGCCTTGCAGGCCGCCCCTGACAAACGCTTTGCCTTCTCGGTGTGCAGCTTCGCCTTTCCGGTGCAGCGTGCCTTGCAGCTGGACGGGCAGGGCGGCGTTGCCGCGCTGTACCCGCAGTTCAACCAGACCCGCTCCCAGGACCTGGTGCCGGCCTGGCACGACGCCGGCCAGTTCTACTGGGGGCACCGCGACGCCTGGTTGCAAGGCCTGCCGATGTTCGCCGGGCACAGCCTGCCGATCATGCTGCCGCGCCACCGGGTGCAGGACATCGACACGCCGGAAGACTGGCGCCGTGCTGAATATCTGTTTGCCGCGCTCGAGGCGGCTGGGGAGTTGAACCTGTGAAGGTGTTGATTCGTGCCGATGCGTCCCGGGTCATCGGCAGTGGCCATGTGGCCCGCTGCCTGACCCTGGCGCGGCACCTGCACAAGCAGGGCGCCCAGGTGACCTTCGCCAGCCTGACGTTGCCGGGCCACCGCCTGGTCGACCTGGCGGCGCAGAGCTGGGGCACCTATGCCATGAAGCCGGGCCCCGGCAGCGACGACATCGAAGTGCTGCTGCCCTGGCAGGCGGACATCGATGCGTTGAAGCACGTGGGCCGCTTCGACTGGGTAATCGTCGATCACTATGGCCTGGACGCCCGCTGGGAAACCGCGGCGCGGGCGTTCGCGCCGCGGGTCATGGCCATTGATGACCTGGCCAACCGCAAGCACAGCGCCGACCTGTTGCTAGACCAGAACCTCACCGCCAGCGCCGAGGCCTACCAGGGCCTGCTGGCGCCCGGTTGCACCACCTATTTCGGCCCGCGCCATGCGTTGCTGGGCCCGGCCTTCGAGGCCCTGCGTGTGTCGATTCGCCCGCGGGTGCAGCGCGTGCTGGTCAACTTCGGTGGCTTCGACGCCAGCGGCAACACGCTCAAGGCCATGGCCGCGCTGGATGGCCTGGCCGACCTTGAAGTGGACTTCGTCACCGGCCACGGCACGCCCGACTGGGAGCACTTGCAAGCCTATGTGGCCACGCGGCCGAACTGGGTGCTGCACGGTTTCGTCGAGGATTTCGCCGCGCTGATGGCCACCGCCGACCTGTTCATCGGCGCCGGCGGCGGTACCAGCTGGGAGCGCGCGGCCATGGGCCTGCCGACCCTGTGCATGGCCGTGGCCCACAACCAGCAGGCCAACGCCGAACTGATGGCCCACGCCAGGGCCCACGTCTACCTGGGCGATGCCGCCGAGGTCAGCAGCCAGGCCTTGCGCCAGGCCGTGCTGGGCCTGCTCGATGACGCCGGGCGCCGCCGCGCACTGGCCGAAAATTCCCGCGCGCTGGTGGATGGCCTGGGCGCCCTGCGCCTGGCCTGGGCCCTGTTCGCCGCCGCCCCGTCCCAAGGATAAGACCATGCCACGTTTCTCCATCGGCCACCGCGCCATCGGTACCGACGCGCCACCCTTCGTCATCGCCGAGATGAGCGGCAACCACAACCAGTCCCTGGAGCGCGCCCTGGCCATCGTCGACGCTGCCGCCCAGGCGGGCGCCCATGCCTTGAAGCTGCAGACCTACACCGCCGACACCATGACCCTGGACATCGACCAGGGCGAGTTCCGCATCAGCGACCCGGACAGCCTGTGGGCCGACACCTCGCTGTATGCGCTGTACCAGCAGGCGCACACGCCGTGGGAATGGCATGCGCCGATTTTCGAGCGGGCGAAAAGCCACGGCATGCTGGCATTCTCCTCGCCGTTCGATGAGACCGCCGTCGACTTCCTCGAAAGCCTCGACGTGCCGGCCTACAAGATCGCCAGTTTCGAAAACACCGACCTGCCGCTGATTCGCAAGGCCGCCGCTACCGGCAAGCCGCTGATCATCTCCACCGGCATGGCCACGGTGGCCGAGCTTGACGAAAGCGTGCGCGCGGCCCGTGCCGCCGGCTGCCGCGACCTGATCCTGCTCAAGTGCACCAGCACCTACCCGGCGTCGCCGCTCAACACCCACCTGCGCACCATCGCCCACATGCGCGAGCTGTTTGGCTGCGAAGTCGGCCTCTCGGACCACACCATGGGCGTGGGCGCCGCCGTGGCGGCGGTGGCCCTGGGCGCCAGCGTGGTGGAAAAGCACTTCACCCTGGACCGCAGCGCCGGTGGCGTGGACGCCAGCTTCTCGCTGGAGCCGGCCGAGCTGGCCAGCCTGGTCACCGAGACCGAGCGTGCCTGGCAGGCGCTGGGGCAGGTGCAGTACGGCGCCACCCGCGCCGAACAGAAGTCGCTGGTGTACCGCCGCTCGCTGTACGTGGTGCGTGACGTGGCGGCGGGCGAGGCGCTGACCCGCGACAACGTGCGTGCCATTCGTCCCGGCCTGGGCCTGGCGCCCCGGCACCTGGACGCCGTGCTGGGCCGCGCGGCACGGCGCCCTCTGGCCCGGGGCATGGCGCTGGATTGGTCAATGATCGACTGAACCGCGCCTTAAGCATGGCCAAAAAACTCGAAATCATGTTGAATCAACGTGACCTATGAGTCATAACGCGCATCTCCACTGTAACCTGTTGTTGGGTGACAAGGGCGCAGTGACCCTGGTCGGCCGTGTTTTTCGGCCCCGGCGTCGCCTGTTTTCGCCCCCGCGCGGGTGATGCACATCCCGGTTTTGTTGGCGCCCCTCGATCATGCGAGCGGTGATATTTAGCTCTTTATTATTGGGAAGCCATGATGATTGGCATAAAAAGCATAGCGAGTTACGTGCCTTCCGAAGGCCTTGATAACTACGCCCAGGGTGCCAAGTTTGCCAAGGACGAAGAGTTCATCCTGGGCAAGATCGGCTCCGCTTTCCTGCCGCGCAAAGACGCCGGCCAGGAGACCTCCGACCTGTGTGTCGAAGCGGTCAACGCTCTGTTTGCGAATAACCCCGAGCTGTCGCGCGAGTCCATCGATGCGCTGATCGTCGTCACCCAGAACGGTGACGAGGAAGGCCTGCCGCACACCGCGGCCATCGTCCAGGACAAGCTGGGCCTGCCGACCCACGTGGCCGCGTTCGATATTTCCCTGGGCTGCTCCGGCTACGTCTACGGGATCTACGCGATGAAGGGCTTCATGGAAGCCGCGGGCCTGAAGAACGGCCTGCTGATCACCGCCGACCCGTATTCGAAGATCGTCGACCCCGAAGACCGCAACACCACCATGCTCTTCGGCGACGCGGCCACGGCTACCTGGATGGGCGAAGACGCCGTCTGGCAGCTGGGGAAGGCCAAGTTCGGCACCGACGGTTCGGGTGCCCCGCACCTGAAGGTCACCGACGGCGTGTTCTTCATGAACGGCCGCCAGGTGTTCAACTTCGCGCTGCTGAAAGTGCCAGCTCACCTGCACGAGCTGCTGGATGAGTCGGGCCTTGCGTCCGCCGACATCGACGCGTTCTGCATCCACCAGGGCAGCGCGGCCATCGTCGACGCCGTGGCGCGGCGCTTCGAGGAAGAGCCGGAGAAGTTCATCAAGGACATGGTCGAGACCGGCAACACCGTCTCCTCCAGCGTGCCGCTGCTGCTGGAAAAGCACGTGATGGACGCCAAGTGGAAGCGCGTGGCCATCAGTGGCTTCGGCGTAGGCCTGTCCTGGGGTTCGGCGATTCTCTATCGCTGAGTGCCTGGGGGAGCTGGCAAGCCAGCTCCCCCCGTTGTTTGCGGCTTCTGGTACGCTTTACGGCTGAACGTACCATCAGGGCCGCCCCACCATGACCGATATCCCCCAGCGCAACGCACAGCTGCTGCAAACGCGCTGGCCTTCGCTGTTCACCCGCCTGCAACTGGAAAATCCCGAGACCGTCCCCGCGCAACTGGTGGAAGGGCTGGGGTCGACCCTGAGCGTCAATGGCGTGCAGCTCACCAGCCGCCACGACCGGGTAGCCGAGGCGCAGCTGCAAGCGGCCACCGTGCCGGCCGATGCCGCCCATGTGCACGTCTATGGCACCGGCCTGGGTGACCTGCAGCTGGCCTTGCTGCAGCGCCCCGTGTTGCAGCGCCTGACCGTGCACATCCTCAACAGCGCGATCTTCGCCCTGGTGGTGCAGATCCTCGACCAGGGTGACTGGCTCAAGGACCCCCGGGTCGAGCTGGTGATGGCCGGTGATCACGCCGAAATCTGCCTGCCGTTCTTCGCCTTGCCCGCCGAGCTGGTGCTGGCCGACGACTACAACGCGAAGATCCGCGACCGCCTGATCAGCGAGGTGCACCTGGCGTTCAACAACCGCGATTTCACCGTGCAGGACCCGGAAATCGCCGAGCGCCTGCAACACGCCGTGCCCCTGCTGCAGCGCGACCCCGACGTGGCCGAGCTGTTTGCCAGCCAGCCGGGCCGCGAGTTCTTCGTGATTGCCACCGGGCCGAGCCTGGAGCAGCACTTCGCCGCGTTGAAGCACGTGCGCGAACGCGCTCAGCGGCCGTTCTTCATCTGCGTCGACACCGCCTACCGGCCCCTGCTGGCCCAGGGCATCGTTCCGGACCTGGTGGTCAGCATCGACCAGCGCATCAGCAGCCGCCACCTGCCGGCCGAAGGCTCAGCGGCCGTGGGGCTGGTGTACCTGCCACTGCTGGAGCGCGCGCTGCTGGAAAGCTGGCAGGGGCCGCGGCATGTCGGCTATTCCAGCAGCCCGGTGTATGCGCAATTGCGCGAGCAGCTGCCCAAGGCCAGCCTCTACGTGGGCGGCAGCGTCATCCACCCGGCGGTGGACCTGGCGGTGAAGATGGGGGCAGGGCGGGTGACTCTGTTCGGCGCCGACTTCGCCTTCCCGGGCGACAAGACCCACGCCGGCTGGGGCGACGGCGACCTGGGGCCGCAATTGCAGGCGGCCCGCCACTGGGTGCTCGACGGCCACGGCCAGCGCGTGCGCACCCAGCTCAACTTCCGCAGCTACCTGGTGGAGCTTGAGCGCTTCATCGCCGGCCACCCGCAGGTGCCGTTCTTCAACACCAGCCATGCCGGGGCGATGATCGCCGGCACGCGTTTCGATCCGGAGTGGTGCCAATGAGTGGTTTCGAGCAACACCGGGCGGCGGCGGTCCACTGCGCGCACCTGTTCCGCCTGGGGCGGGATGTCGAGGCGGCGTTGGTGATGGTGGAGGTGTTTGGTGCGGTGATGCCGTTGTTCGAGGGGGCGTCGGTGCCGTTGCAACAGCAGTGGCAGGCGGTGTTGGGGCAGATTCTGGTGTGTCAGGAAGGGCAGGATTGGTTGGGGTTGGCGGATTATCTGGAGTATGAGTTGGTGGAGTTGATGCGACAGGTCGCACTGTAGCGGCTGCACCGCGGCCGTCCCACCCACACAAAACTCAAGCGAGGCAGCTGTTGCTCTTGATCTTGATCCCGTGAGGCCTTTGATCTTGATTGTGTGCCCCGTAAAGCGCCAGGGCCGACTGGAGGCGTTGGCCGAGCGGTCCACGGCGTAGCCGGGGAAGACGGAACCGGAGGCGCTTCTATTCCGGGCCGTCGGCCGCTTGGGCGACGCCGGAGGGAGGGGACCCGCAGCGAAGCGTAGGGACCAAGCAGGGGCAAGCCTTTTTTGCTTACTTTTTGTGGCGTTTGACAAAAAGTGAGCCGCCGTAAGGGCGGAAAGGTGATTCTGCATCACCCTAGGAAATGGATATGTTCACGATATGTGGATCCCGCTTTTGAGGGTTTCGGACATATCCATTTTCGCGGTGAGACCACCGACCGTTTCGGCCTTACGCCGACTCACTTTTTGGCAGTCGCCCGGTGTGCCGGCCCAGCCAAAAAATAAGCAAAAAGGGCTTGCCCCTGCTTGGGCCCTCCGCTGCGCTACGGGTCCCCTCCTTCCGGCGCCGCTCAACGGGCAGACGGCACCCGCTATAGAAGCCTGCGGGTTACCGTCTCTTCGGCCTGCGGCCTCGGCCCTTCGGGCAGCCCGTTGATCGACGCCTCCAGTCGGCCCTGGCGCTTTACGGGGCATACAATCAAGATCAAGAGCCAGATCAACAGCAGATCAAAAGCCAGATCAAGATCTACAGCAGATCAAAAGCGCAGCTCAGCCTCCAAATCGTGATCGGCGTCACGAAAGTGGCACTGCTGCCTTGTTGGGCTGTCTATCGTCAAACCTCTGCCGCCGGGATCACCCGGCGCAAAAAATGTGATCTGTGTCACAGTCGATACCTGGAAAGGTGCAGCCAAATGAATCGTCGGCCGGGCTGGAAGCCCCGGTTTACAAGGGTTTGCCCACTGATGGCATTTTTTTTCAGAAAAGACCCTCAAGCAACTTCCCATCACGACGATAACTATTACGAAGGTTCTCTAGGCCACACCCGGCGGTTGCCAGGGCCGGAAGCCGCTGCACCCACCCATCGAGGAATTCGTCATGGCTTTGACTGTAAACACTAACATCGCTTCGCTGACCGTTCAGAACAACCTGAACAACGCCGCCAGCTCCCTGTCCACCGCTATGACTCGTCTGTCTTCCGGCCTGAAAATCAACAGCGCCAAAGACGACGCTGCCGGTCTGCAAATTGCCAGCCGTCTGACCACTCAGATCAACGGTCTGACCACTGCTACCAAGAACGCCAACGACGGTATCTCGATCGCCCAGACCGCTGAAGGCGCTCTGCAAGAATCGACCAACATCCTGCAGCGTATGCGTGAACTGGCCGTTCAGTCCCGAAACGACTCCAACAGCACCGCTGACCGTACTTCGCTGAACGCCGAATACGACCAGATGAGCCAGGAACTGACTCGTATCTCGACTTCGACCACTTTCGGTACCGGCATGAAACTGCTGGACGGTTCGGCTTCGACCCTGGAGTTCCAGGTTGGCGCGATGACTGGTTCCGACCAGCACATCACCCTGTCCCTGACCGGCGACTTCTCGGCCAGCGGCCTGGGCCTGTCGTCCACCTCGATTTCGGGTTCGGACAACACCACCGCTCACACCAACGTCGACGCCTCGATCTCCGCGATCGACGCCGCACTGTCCACCATCAACAGTGCACGTGCTGACCTGGGTGCCAAGCAAAACCGTTTCGCCAGCACCATCTCCAACCTGAACAACATCGTTTCGAACGCTACCGCTTCGCGTTCGACCATTCAGGATGCTGACTTCGCTGCTGAAACCGCTGAACTGACCAAGCAACAAACTCTGCAGTCGGCTTCTACCGCGATCCTGTCGCAAGCCAACCAACTGCCATCCGCTGTACTGAAGCTGCTTCAGTAATAGCAACGGCTAGTTGAACGGAAGGGTGCTCACGAGTGCCCTTTCGTTTTTTCACATTTTCGAGGTGACGGACATGGACATGAGCGTCAAATTGAACGCGTCTTACCCCCAGGTTGTGACCCAGGCGGCGGCAACTCTGGCTGCGCCAGTGGCGACCGCCGCCACCGCGACCGACGGCAAGACCAGCACCGCCACCGGCAAACAGCCAGAGCGGGCAGAATTGGATAAAGCAGTGAAGGACATGCAGGCCTTCGTCGACTCGACGCAGCGCAACCTGCAGTTCTCCATTGATGACACCACCCACCAGGTGGTGGTCAAGGTCATTGCCACCGAGAGTGGCGAGGTTGTCCGGCAGATTCCGTCGGAAACCGCCTTGAAATTGGCGCAGAGCCTGAAAGAAGGCAACAGTGTGCTGTTTGATACGCAAGTCTGAGCGTGTTGGCACGAGACTTGTTTGATTCTGTAGAAATCAGCTTACGATAGGCGTTTTGTCAAAAAGTCGACAGCCGCCGGAACGGGAGTTCAACCATGACCACTACTTCCAGCACCACGAGTTCGACCAGTACCACGGGCACGACATCCGTCAGCAGTTCGGGCGGCATCACCGTCAGTGGCGTGGGTTCGGGTATCGATACCTCGAGTATTGTCGAAGCGTTGGTGAACGCCCAGAAGGCGCCCAAGCAGACGCAGATCACCGCGCAGCTTTCCACTACCTCCGCCCTCAGTGCGGCGGTGGATACCGTGAATACGGCGTTGAAGACGTTCACCACCGCGATGGCGGCGTTGAACGATGTCAACTCGTTCACCGGGCTGGCGGCGACGTCGTCCAATACTTCGGTGGCAACGGCAACCTCCAGCAACTCGGCTGCCGCAGGTACTTATGACCTGACGGTCACGCAGTTGGCGACCGCCTCGAAGGTGACCACCGCGGCGGTCAGCGGTGGTTCGAGCACGGTGATGAACACTGCGGCGACGACGCTGAGCATCACCCAGGCCAACGGCACCTCCTACAGCGTTTCGCTGGCGGCCAACACGTCGTTGTCTGGTGTGCGGGATGCTATCAACACCCAGCTGCAGTCCGACGGCGTCACCGCCAACCTGGTGACCGACTCCACCGGTGCTTCGCGCCTGGTGCTGTCGTCGACCACCACGGGCGCCAACACCGGCCTGTCGATGAGTGGCATCGATGCCCTGGCAATCGATGGTACCCAGGCGGGCTCCAGCACGGGTGCCGGCTACCTGGGCAAGCTGCCTCAGGACGCGATCTATTCGATCGACGGCCTGGACAACATGACCAGCTCCAGCAACACCCTGACGACGGCCATCAGCGGCGTGACCATCAACCTCACCGGTGGCAGTGACTCGTCGGGTAACCCGGGCACCAGCACTATTACGGTGGGTTCCAGCACTGACGACATGAAAACCTCGGTGACCACCTTTGTCAGTGCCTACAACGCGCTGATGCTGGCGGTCTCGGCGCAGACCGCGGTGACCCCTACCGGTGCCACGTCCAGTACCAGCACCTCGGCCACCACCACGGCCGGCGCGCTGACCGGTGACTCGGGTATCCGTTCGCTGCTGGCTTCCATCCAGGGGCAGTTGACCAAGTCGAGCACCACCAGTGGCAACCTCAGCGTGCTGTCGCAACTGGGTATCAGCACCCAGGAAGACGGCACGCTGCTGATGAACTCGACCACCTGGGACACGGCCATGACCACCAACGCTGGCAACGTTGCCAGCCTGTTCGTGGGCACCGACGGGTTGCTGACCCGCCTGACCTCGGTAATTACGCCGTACACCCAGACCGGTGGCATTCTCGAGACCCGGATCAAGGCCTATGCTGCCACCACGACTGATCTGCAAAACCAGCAGACCGACCTCGATTCGCGGATGGACGCCCTGACCACCACGCTGACCGCCAAGTACACCCAGATGGACACCCTGGTGGCCCAGCTCAATGCCACCAGCACCAGCGTCATGACCACCTTGAACGCCCTGAACACCAAGTCGTCGAGCTGATCACGCCTCACCGCCATGGGCCCGGAACCGCTGTCAAAGGCGGCCCGGGCTTTTGTCGTTTGAGGCTGTGGCGCAGGCAGGCTAAAGTTTTTTGCGGGCCAGTCGACACAATAGTCATGCAAGCACACATCACCGTTGACGTGTAACGAGGAAGCAACATGAATCCCATGAAAGCCCTTCGCCAATATCAGAAGGTCAGCTCCGTGGCGCAGACCTCCGAGGCGAGCCCGCACCGCCTGGTGCAGATGCTCATGGAAGGTGGGCTCGACCGCCTGGCGCAAGCCAAGGGCGCGCTGAGCCGTGGCCAGATTGCGCAGAAGGGCCTCATGCTGAGCAAGGCCATCGAGATCATCGGTGGCCTGCGCACTGGCCTGGACCCCGAGAAAAGCGGCGGCGACCCGGCCTCGCTGCAAGACCTGGATGCACTGTATGCTTATATGATGCAGCGCCTGGGCGAAGCCAACCGCAAGAACGATCCGGAGATGATCGATGAAGTGGCGCGTTTGCTGATTACCGTGAAGAGTGGCTGGGACGCCATTGCCAACGTCGAGTAAGGCCAATGTCTGAGGAAGTCGACATGAGTGCGCTGCAACGTATTGAACACACCAGCCATGCCCTGACCGATGCATTGGCGGCGCGTGATTGGGAAGCCATTCGCGAGCTGGATCGCCAGTGCCGGGCTTGCGTCGATGCGCTGATGACCGAGGACCAGGCGGACGAGGAGCAGTTGCGCAGCAAACTCGAGGGTTTGCTGGCTGTGTATCGCCAGTTGCTGGAGGCTAGCCAGGGCGAGCGCAAGGCAATAGTCGACGAGATGTCACAACTGAAACATGCGCACAACGCTGCAAAGGTTTACCATCTGTTCCGTTAATTTGCTCGGTTGATCAGAAGTAATGCGCCATAAATTTGACTGTATTCGCTTTTTTGACTTAACTAGTAGCTGTTTACTTTCTTCAGGCGTCTAAAGGCCAAACCAGGCCGATTTTCGTCTAGCTTGCCCATAGCGGGCATCGAGTTGACTAGGGAAGTTGCTATTGCATGTGGCGTGAAACCAAAATTCTGCTAATCGATGACGATAGCGTTCGCCGCCGGGACCTGGCGGTGATACTCAATTTTCTTGGCGAAGAAAATTTGCCCTGTACCAGTGGCGACTGGCAGCAGGTGGTCGATTCGTTGTCGTCGAACCGGGAAGTGCTGTGCGTCCTCGTGGGGACTGTAAACGCGCCCGGTAACCTTCAGGGCTTGCTTAAGACCATCGCTGGTTGGGATGAGTTCCTTCCGGTGCTGCTTTTAGGTGATACGGCCACCGGCGACCTGCCGGAAGACTTGCGCCGGCGCGTGCTTTCCAGCCTGGAAATGCCGCCCAGCTACAGCAAGCTCCTCGACAGCCTGCACCGCGCCCAGGTCTACCGCGAGATGTATGACCAGGCCCGCGAGCGCGGCCGGCAGCGCGAGCCCAACCTGTTCCGCAGCCTGGTCGGTACCAGCCGTGCCATCCAGCATGTGCGCCAGATGATGCAGCAGGTGGCCGACACCGACGCCAGCGTGCTGATCCTCGGCGAGTCGGGTACCGGCAAGGAAGTGGTGGCGCGCAACCTGCACTACCATTCCAAGCGTCGCGACGCGCCGTTCGTGCCGGTCAACTGCGGGGCCATTCCCGCCGAGCTGCTGGAAAGCGAACTGTTCGGCCACGAGAAGGGCGCCTTTACCGGTGCCATCACCAGCCGCGCCGGGCGCTTCGAGCTGGCCAACGGCGGTACGCTGTTCCTCGACGAGATCGGCGACATGCCGCTGCCGATGCAGGTCAAGTTGCTGCGCGTGCTGCAGGAGCGCACCTTCGAGCGCGTGGGCAGCAACAAGACCCAGAGCATCGACGTGCGCATCATCGCCGCCACGCACAAGAACCTGGAGAGCATGATCGAGGTGGGTACCTTCCGCGAGGACCTGTACTACCGCCTGAACGTGTTCCCGATCGAAATGGCGCCGCTGCGCGAGCGTGTCGAAGACATTCCGTTGCTGATGAACGAACTGATCTCGCGCATGGAACATGAAAAGCGCGGCTCCATTCGCTTCAATTCCGCGGCCATCATGTCGCTGTGTCGTCACGGCTGGCCGGGCAACGTTCGCGAACTGGCCAACCTGGTGGAGCGCATGGCCATCATGCATCCGTACGGGGTGATCGGCGTCGCCGAGCTGCCGAAGAAATTCCGCTACGTCGACGACGAAGACGAGCAGATGGTCGACAGCCTGCGCAGCGACCTCGAAGAACGCGTGGCCATCAACGGCCATACCCCGGACTTCACCACCGGCGCCATGCTGCCGCCCGAAGGCCTGGACCTCAAGGACTACCTCGGTGGCCTGGAGCAGGGCCTGATCCAGCAGGCGCTGGATGATGCCAACGGTATTGTCGCCCGTGCCGCCGAACGCCTGCGTATCCGCCGTACTACCCTGGTGGAAAAAATGCGCAAGTACGGCATGAGTCGCCGCGAGGGCGATGATCAGACAGATGATTGACGCCTGAGTTCCCGCAAGCGGCGCACGGATGCGCCGCCGGACTGGCTTTGTAGCTTTTTTCTCGCCTTTACCTTCCCCGCAAGCCCCTGTCCTTATTGGCTTTCCTTGATTTGTATCAAGGATGATTCCAATCTTTGCCGCTGTAATGCCCTGTACAAAATGATCCGGCACGACGATTGCTACATGTCAGTCACGATACCCGTTTATGACGGTATGCCACGCGAGAGATCACGATGCCACAGGCCGCCCCCATGACCACCGCCCCTGAACTCGAGGGTCAACCCTCCGTCGAGCAAACCAGCCGGCTTGGCCTTGAGCAGGCGTTTGCGCTGTTCAACCAGATGTCCACGCAGCTCAGCGACTCCTACAGCATGCTCGAGGCCCGCGTGGCCGAGCTCAAGGGCGAACTGGCGGTGGTGAGCGCCCAGCGCATGGCCGAGCTGGCCGAGAAAGAGCGCCTGGCCAACCGCCTGCAGCACCTGCTGGACCTGCTGCCCGGGGGGGTCATTGTCATCGACGGCCATGGCGTGGTGCGCGAGGCCAACCCGGCCGCCACCCTGCTGCTGGGCGAACCGCTGGAAGGCATGCTGTGGCGGCAGGTGATTGCCCGCTGCTTCTCACCCCGCGAGGACGACGGCCACGAAGTGTCCCTGAAGGATGGCCGCCGGCTGTCCATCGCCACCCGTTCCCTGGATGCCGAGCCGGGCCAGCTGGTGCTGCTCACCGACCTGACGGAAACCCGGCGGTTGCAGGACCAGCTGGCGCGCCATGAACGCCTGTCGTCCCTGGGCCGCATGGTCGCTTCGCTGGCCCACCAGATCCGTACGCCGCTGTCGGCTGCGCTGCTTTACGCCAGCCATTTGACGGAGCAGGCGTTGCCGGTGGAAACCCAGCAGCGCTTTGCCGGCCGCCTGAAAGAGCGGCTGCACGAGCTGGAGCACCAGGTGCGCGACATGCTGGTGTTCGCCCGCGGCGAGCTGCCGCTCAGCGACCGCCTGACGCCGCAAGCGTTGTTCGAGGCCCTGCAGGCGGCGGCCCATACCCACGTGCAGGACCTGTCGGTGCGCTGGCAGTTCGACTGCCCCCGCGGCGAGCTGCTGTGCAACCGTGACACCCTGGTGGGCGCGCTGCTGAACCTGGTGGAGAACTCGATCCAGTCCAGCCCCGGCCAGGTCCACCTGAAGATTCATTTGTACGCCCGTGATCATCAATTGCGGCTGGCCATCAGCGACAACGGCAGCGGCATCGAGCCGGCGGTGCTGGCGCGCCTGGGCGAGCCGTTCTTCACCACCAAGACCACCGGCACCGGCCTGGGCCTTGCCGTGGTCAAGGCCGTGTCCCGCGCCCACCAGGGCGAGCTGGCGATTCGTTCGCGGCTGGGCCGCGGCACCTGTGCGCTGGTGACGCTGCCACTGATCCATACCCGTGCGGTGCAGGAGTAACGCTGATGGCTATCAAGGTCCTGCTGGTCGAAGATGATCGGGCCCTGCGCGAGGCGCTGGGCGATACTTTGGAGCTGGGCGGCTACGACTACCGTGCGGTGGGCAGCGCCGAGGACGCCTTGCTGGCGGTGAGCGGCGAGGTGTTCGGCATGGTTATCAGCGACGTCAACATGCCAGGCATGGACGGCCACCAGCTGCTGTGCCAGCTGCGCGCGCGCCAGCCGCAATTGCCGGTGCTGTTGATGACGGCCCATGCGGCGGTGGATCGCGCAGTGGAAGCCATGCGTGCCGGCGCCGCCGATTACCTGGTCAAGCCGTTCCTGCCCAAGGCGCTGCTGGACCTGGTGGCCCGGCATGCCCTGGGTTGCCTGGGTGCTACCGAAAGCGAAGGGCCGGTGGCCGTGGAGCCTGCCAGCGCGAAGTTGCTGGAGCTGGCCGCACGGGTGGCGCGCAGCGATTCCACGGTGCTGATCTCGGGTGAGTCCGGCACCGGCAAGGAGGTGCTGGCGCGCTACATTCACCAGCAGTCCAACCGCGCCAGCCGGCCGTTCATTGCTATCAACTGCGCGGCGATCCCCGACAACATGCTGGAAGCCACGCTGTTCGGCCACGAGAAGGGCTCGTTCACCGGCGCCATTGCCGCGCAGGCGGGCAAGTTCGAGCAGGCCGACGGCGGCACGCTGCTGCTCGACGAGATTTCCGAGATGCCCCTGGGCCTGCAGGCCAAGCTGCTGCGGGTGTTGCAGGAGCGTGAAGTGGAGCGGGTAGGGGCGCGCAAGCCGATTGCCCTGGACATCCGCGTGGTGGCCACCACCAACCGCGACCTGGCCGGCGAAGTGGCGGCGGGGCGCTTCCGTGAAGACCTGTTCTATCGCCTGTCGGTGTTCCCGTTGGCCTGGCAACCGCTGCGCGAGCGTACCGCCGACATTCTGCCGCTGGCCGAGCGCCTGCTGGCCAAGCACGTCAATAAAATGAAGCACGCTGCCGTGCGCCTGGCGCCGGGCGCCCAGGCCTGCCTGGTGAGCTACCCCTGGCCGGGCAACGTCCGCGAACTGGACAATGCCATCCAGCGGGCGCTGATCCTGCAGCAGGGAGGCCTGATCCAGGCCGAGGACTTCTGCCTGGCCGGGCCGGTGGGCGTGGCGCCGTCGCCGGCGCTGTCCATCGTGCGCAGCGCGCCTGCCGCCGTCGAGTCCTTGACGGCGCTGCCGGCGGAAACCGCCGGGGCCCTGGGTGATGACCTGCGCCGTCGGGAATTCCAGCTGATCATCGACACCCTGCGCACCGAGCGCGGCCGTCGCAAGGAGGCCGCCGAGCGCCTGGGCATCAGCCCCCGCACCCTGCGCTACAAGCTGGCGCAGATGCGTGACGCGGGCATGGACGTGGAAGCCAGCCTGTACGCCAGTTGAATATGTAACCCCTGACACGAACCCTTGTGGGAGCTGGCTTGCCAGCGAGTTTTTGAAGCCTCAAAAGCTCGCTGGCAAGCCAGCTCCCACGTTGTTGTGTAAGGATTTTGTGATGCAAGTCCGGAGCTGGCACCCTTGTTGCTACCTCCTTTGTATCCGTTGTAACAGTGTCAAAAAATTGCGGGCCGTCGGAGAGAGTGATCCATGAGCCAAGGTATTGAATTCAACCGTCTGATTATGGACATGCGCACCATGCAGGCCGATGCCATGGGTGCCAGCAAAACTGCTGCCGCGCCAGAAGTGGCCGGCACCAGCAGCTTTGCCGATTTGCTGGGCAATGCGGTCAACAAGGTCAGCGACACCCAGCAGGCGTCCGACCAGTTGGCCAACGCCTTCGAGATCGGCAAGAGCGGCGTCGACATCACCGACGTGATGGTGGCGTCGCAGAAAGCCAGCGTGTCGTTCCAGGCGCTGACCCAGGTACGCAACAAGCTGGTCCAGGCGTATCAAGACATTATGCAGATGCCGGTATAAGGGCGAGATTGAGACATGGCAGACGCAGTCGTGGATAACGTACCAGCCAAGAACGGCGCAGCCGGCGGCAAGCCGCCGCTGTTTGGCCTGTCCTTCCTGGAAAATATTTCCAAGATGACCATGTTGCGTCAGGTGGGCCTGTTGGTCGGCCTGGCTGCCAGCGTGGCGATTGGTTTTGCCGTGGTGCTGTGGTCGCAGCAGCCCGATTACCGTCCGTTGTACGGCAGCCTGGCCGGCATGGACACCAAGCAGGTGATGGAAACACTCAACGCGGCGGACATTCCCTACACCGTGGAGCCCAACTCCGGCGCGCTGCTGGTGAAGGCCGACGACGTCGGCCGTGCGCGCATGAAGCTAGCCGCCGCGGGCGTGGCGCCGAGCGACGGCAACGTCGGCTACGAGATCATGGATAAGGAACAGGCGCTGGGCACCAGCCAGTTCATGGAGACCGCCCGCTACCGCCAGGGCCTGGAAGGCGAGCTGGCCCGCACCATCTCGAGCCTGAACAACGTCAAGGGTGCCCGCGTGCACCTGGCCATTCCGAAGAGCTCGGTGTTCGTGCGTGACGACCGCAAGCCTACCGCCTCGGTGCTGGTGGAGCTGTACCCGGGCCGCACCCTGGACGCAGGCCAGGTGCTGGCCATCGTCAACCTGGTGGCCACCAGCGTGCCTGAAATGGACAAGTCCGGCGTTGCCGTGGTCGACCAGAAGGGCAACCTGCTGTCCGAACAGCTGCAGGACTCCGAGCTGACCATGGCCGGCAAGCAGTTCGACTACAGCCGCAAAATGGAAAGCATGCTCACCCAGCGTGTGCACAACATCCTGGAGCCGGTGCTGGGCAACGACCGCTACAAGGCCGAGGTGTCGGCCAATGTCGACTTCAGCGCCGTCGAGTCCACCAGCGAGCAGTTCAACCCCGACCAGCCGGCCCTGCGCAGCGAGCAGTCGGTGACCGAGCAGCGCTCCAGCGGCAGCGGCCCGTCCGGCGTGCCCGGCGCCCTGAGCAACCAGCCGCCGACCCCGGCCAGCGCCCCGCAGAAAACCGGTGGTGCCGCCGCACCGGCCGCGCCGGCGGCGATCCCGCCAGGCCAGCCGCTGCTGGACGCCAACGGCCAGCAGATCATGGACCCGGCCACCGGCCAGCCGATGCTGGCGCCGTACCCGGCCGACAAGCGCAACCAGTCGACCAAGAACTTCGAACTGGACCGTTCCATCAGCCACACCAAGCAGCAGCAGGGTCGCCTGACCCGCCTGTCGGTGGCGGTGGTGGTCGACGACCAGGTCAAGACTGACGCCAAGGGCGAAGTCACCCACACCCCGTGGAGTGCCGACGACCTGGGCCGCTTCACCCGCCTGGTGCAGGACGCCGTGGGCTTCGACGCCAGCCGTGGCGACAGCGTGACCGTGATTAACGCGCCGTTCTCCGCCGACCGTGGCGAAGTGGTGCCGGAAGTGTCCTTCTACCAGCAGCCCTGGTTCTGGGAAGTGGTCAAGCAGGTACTGGGCGTGCTGTTTATCCTGGTGCTGGTGTTTGGCGTGCTGCGCCCGGTGCTCAACAACATCACCGGTGGTGGCAAGGGCAAAGGTCTGGTCGGCGCCGGCGGCGACGTGGAACTGGGTGGCATGGGCGGTCTGGATGGCGAACTGGCCAACGACCGCGTCACCCTGGGCGGGCCGCAGAGTATTCTGCTGCCAAGCCCGAGCGAGGGATATGACGCTCAGTTGAACGCAATCAAGAGTCTGGTGGCCGAAGACCCGGGCCGCGTCGCCCAGGTCGTGAAAGAGTGGATTAACGCCGATGAGTAACAATCAAGCGCTTGCCGCCAAACTGACCAAAGTCGACAAGGCGGCCATCCTCCTGCTGTCCCTTGGCGAGACCGATGCTGCCCAGGTGCTGCGGCACATGGGCCCCAAGGAAGTCCAGAAAGTTGGCGTGGCCATGGCGCAGATGCGCAACGTGCACCGCGAGCAGGTCGAGCAGGTGATGAGCGAGTTCGTCGACATCGTCGGCGACCAGACCAGCCTGGGCGTGGGTTCGGACACCTACATCCGCAAGATGCTGACCTCGGCCCTGGGCGAGGACAAGGCCAACGGCCTGATCGACCGCATCCTGCTGGGTGGCAACACCAGCGGCCTGGACAGCCTGAAGTGGATGGAGCCGCGCGCCGTGGCCGACGTGATCCGCTACGAGCACCCGCAGATCCAGGCCATTGTGGTGGCGTACCTGGACGCCGACCAGGCGGGCGAGGTGCTGGGCCATTTCGACCACAAGGTGCGCCTGGACATCATCCTGCGCGTCTCGTCGTTGAACACCGTGCAACCGGCGGCGCTGAAAGAGCTGAACCTGATCCTGGAGAAGCAGTTCTCGGGCAACTCCAACGCGGCGCGTACTACCCTGGGTGGTATCAAGCGGGCGGCGGACATCATGAACTTCCTCGACAGCTCGGTGGAAGGCGCGTTGATGGACTCGATCCGCGAAGTCGACGAAGACCTGTCCAGCCAGATCGAAGACCTCATGTTCGTGTTCAACAACCTGGCCGACGTGGACGACCGCGGCATCCAGGCGCTGCTGCGCGAAGTGTCCTCCGACGTGCTGGTGCTGGCCCTCAAGGGCTCGGACGAGAACGTCAAGGAGAAGATCTTCAAGAACATGTCCAAGCGTGCCGCCGAACTGCTGCGCGACGACCTGGAAGCCAAGGGGCCGGTACGGGTCAGCGACGTGGAAACGGCGCAGAAGGAAATCCTCACCATTGCCCGCCGCATGGCCGAAGCCGGCGAGATCGTGCTGGGTGGCAAGGGCGGCGAGGAAATGATCTAACCGCCGGTCCTGTGGTCTAGCTGTAGTGGGAGCTGGCTTGCCAGCGAGTTTTTGCGGCCCGAAAAGCTCGCTGGCAAGCCAGCTCCCACATTACCCGTCATGCCCCTGTATTCTGGCGCCATCAGGAATAATTCATGTCCCGCCCCTCTGAACAACACCCCAGTGACCTGATCCGCGCCGAAGACCTGCAAGGCGTCGACCTGTGGGCCATTCCCAGCTTCGACCCCGAAGTGCCCGAGCCAGAACCCGAACCCGAGCCGATCGTCGAGGAAATCGAGGAAGTGCCGCTGGAAGAAGTCCAGCCGCTGACCCTGGAAGAACTCGAGAGCATCCGCCAGGAGGCCTACAACGAAGGCTTCGCCACGGGCGAGAAAGAAGGCTTCCACAGCACCACCCTCAAGGTGCGCCAGGAGGCCGAAGTGGCCCTGGCCGCCAAGCTGCAAAGCCTGGAACAGCTGATGGGCCACCTGATGGCGCCCATCGCCGAGCAGGACAGCCAGATCGAAAAGTCCCTGGTGGAACTGGTGGCGCACATCACCCGCCAGGTAATCCAGCGCGAACTCAAGACCGACTCCAGCCAGATCGAGCACGTGCTGCGCGAATCGCTGAAGTTGCTGCCCATGGGCGCCGGCAACGTGCGTATCTTCGTCAACCCGCAGGACTTCGAGCAGGTCAAGGCCCTGCGCGAGCGCCATGAGGAAAGCTGGCGCATCCTCGAGGACGAGGCGCTGCTGCCCGGCGGTTGCCGGGTAGAGTCCGAGCACAGCCGCATCGACGCCAGCATGGAAACCCGCATTACCCAGGCCATCGCGCAGCTGTTCGACCAGCTGCACGAACAGGCCCTGCACCCCGCCGAAGCCGACGTCAGCGTCGACCTGGAAGGCCCCGATGCGCCTTGACCGCACCAGCTTCGCCAAGCGCCTGGGCGGCTACGCGCCCACCATCAGCCTGCCGGCCCAGCCGGTGCTGGAAGGGCGCCTGCTGCGCATGGTCGGCCTGACGCTCGAGGCCGAAGGCCTGCGCGCTGCCATGGGCAGCCGCTGCGTGGTGATCAACGACGACAGCCACCACCCGGTGCAGGTGGAAGCCGAGGTCATGGGCTTCTCCGGCACCAAGGTATTCCTGATGCCGGTGGGCAGTGTCGCCGGCATCGCCCCCGGTGCCCGCGTGGTGCCGCTGGCCGACACCGGCCGCCTGCCCATGGGCATGAGCATGCTGGGACGGATTCTTGACGGTGCCGGCCGCGCGCTGGACGGCAAGGGCGGCATGAAGGCCGAGGACTGGGTGCCCATGGACGGCCCGACCATCAACCCGCTCAAGCGCGACCCCATCAGCCAGCCGCTGGACGTGGGCATTCGCAGCATCAACGGGTTGCTGACGGTAGGCCGCGGCCAGCGCCTGGGCCTGTTCGCCGGCACCGGCGTGGGCAAGAGCGTGCTGCTGGGCATGATGACCCGCTTCACCGAGGCCGACATCATCGTGGTGGGGCTGATTGGTGAGCGGGGCCGCGAGGTGAAGGAATTCATCGAGCACATCCTCGGCGAAGAAGGGCTCAAGCGCTCGGTGGTGGTGGCCTCGCCCGCCGACGAAGCGCCGCTGATGCGCCTGCGCGCCGCGATGTACTGCACGCGCATCGCCGAATATTTCCGCGACAAGGGCAAGAACGTCCTGTTGCTGATGGACTCCCTGACCCGTTTCGCCCAGGCCCAGCGGGAAATTGCCCTGGCCATCGGCGAGCCGCCGGCCACCAAGGGCTACCCACCATCGGTGTTCGCCAAGTTGCCCAAGCTGGTGGAGCGCGCCGGCAACGCCGAGGCCGGGGGCGGCTCCATCACCGCCTTCTACACCGTGCTGTCCGAGGGTGACGACCAGCAGGACCCCATCGCCGACTCGGCGCGGGGCGTGCTCGACGGTCACATCGTGCTGTCCCGGCGCCTGGCGGAGGAGGGGCACTACCCGGCCATCGACATCGAGGCGTCCATCAGCCGGGTCATGCCCAGCGTGGTCAGCCCCCAGCACATGGGCCAGGCCCAGCACTTCAAGCAGCTGTGGTCGCGCTACCAGCAGAGCCGCGACCTGATCAGCGTGGGCGCCTACGTGCCCGGCGGCGACCGCGAGACTGACCTGGCGATCAACCTGCACCCCACGCTGGTGCGCTACCTGCGCCAGGGCCTGGACGACAACGAGAGCCTGGAAGCCAGCAGCGAGCGCCTGGCGGCCGTGTTCAAGCCCGTCGCGCCGAGCTGATAAGCCATGGCCATCAGTCGCGCAGCACGCCTGGCCCCGGTGGTCGACATGGCCGAGAAGGCCGAGCGCACGGCTGCCCAGCGCCTGGGCCACTTCCAGGGCCAGGTACGCCTGTCGGAAACCAAGCTGGCCGAGCTTGACCGCTACCGCGAGGACTACCAGGCGCAGTGGCACACCTACGGCAGCAAGGGCGTGTCGGGCCAGTGGCTGATGAACTACCAGCGGTTTTTGAACCAATTGGAAACCGCCGTTGCCCAACAGAAGCAGAGCCTGGCCTGGCACCAGAAGAACCTGGAGAACGCCCGGGGCACCTGGCAACAGGCCTACGCCCGGGTCGAGGGCCTGCGCAAGCTGGTGCAACGTTATATTGACGAGGCACGCCAGCTGGAAGACCGCCGCGAGCAGAAGCTGCTGGACGAGTTGTCCCAGCGTTTGCCGCGTCAGGGCAGCTTCTAGCCAATTATTTGTCAAGGGGCAGGTTGCCGGGGTCCGTGCGTGGTGCTAAACCTTGTACGGAGCTGGCTAATTTAAAGGAATTTTGTACATGGCCGTAGAAGCTAATCAATCTGGTGATGGCAAAGAGCTGACCATCAGCATCAAGGGACGCTTTGACTTCGGCTCCCACCAGGACTTCCGCAACGCCTACGAGCGGGTCAACACCAAGCCAACCGCCTACCGCATCGATCTCAAGGACACCACGTACCTGGATAGCTCGGCGCTGGGCATGTTGCTGCTGCTGCGCGACCACGCCGGTGGCGACCACGCCAAGGTACGGCTGATCAACAGCCAGCCGGACGTGAAGAAAATCCTCGCGATTTCCAATTTCGACAAACTGTTCGAGATCGAATGAGCATGCTCGCGGCCAGTGAACCACTGACCGTACTGATTGCCGACGACAACATGACTGATCGCATGTTGCTCTCCAGCATCGTACGGCGTCAGGGCCATCGCGTGTTGACCGCCAGCGATGGCCAGGAAGCGGTCGAAGTGTTCGCCCAGCGCCGCCCGCAGCTGGTGCTGCTGGACGCGATGATGCCGGTGGTGGATGGCTTCGAGGCGGCCCGGCAGATCAAGGAGCTGGCCGGCGAGGCGCTGGTGCCGATCATCTTTCTCACCTCCCTGACCGAAGAGGAAGCGCTGGTGCGCTGCCTGGAGGCGGGCGGTGACGATTTTCTGGCGAAGCCCTACAACCAGGTGATCCTGGCCGCCAAGATCAAGGCCATGGACCGCATGCGCCGCCTGCAGGCCACGGTGCTGGAGCAGCGCGACCAGATTACCCGCCACCACGGCTACCTGCTCAACGAGCAGCGCGTGGCCAAGGCGGTGTTCGACCAGGTGGCCCACTCCGGCTGCCTCAGCTCGCCCAATATCCGCTACATGCAGTCGCCTTACGCACTGTTCAACGGCGACCTGCTACTGGCCTCGTTCACGCCGTCGGGCGGCATGCACCTGCTGCTGGGCGACTTCACCGGCCACGGTTTGCCGGCGGCGGTGGGCGCCATGCCCCTGGCGGAAGTCTTCTATGGCATGACCGCCAAGGGCTATGGCCTGCCGGAAATCCTCCGGGAGATGAACGCCAAGCTCAAGCGCATCCTGCCGGTGGACATGTTCTGCTGCGCGACCCTGCTCAACCTGAATTTCCAGCGACGCATCGTCGAGGTGTGGAACGGCGGCATGCCCGACGGCTACCTGCACCGCCTGGACACCGGCGAGCACGTGCCGCTGCGCTCGCGCCACCTGCCGCTGGGGGTGCTGTCGCGGGCGACCTTCCAGGAAAAGACCGAGACCTTCGCCCTGCAGCCCGGTGACCGGCTGTTCCTGATGTCCGATGGTGTCATCGACACTGCCAACAGCGATGACCAGCTGTTCGGCCTGGAGCGCCTGCAGCGGGTGTTCGAGCTGAACAAGGACCCCGACCTGCTGTTCGAGGACATCCAGGCCGCGCTCAAGGCGTTCCGCGGTGAGTCGCGCGATGACGTGAGCATGGTCCAGGTCACCATGGTGGAACCCGACACCCTGGTGCCGCCGGCCACCGTGTACTCCGACAGCGGCGCGTCCAGCCCGCTGAACTGGTCCATGAGCCTGGAATTGCGCGCCGACACCCTCAAGCGCTTCAACCCCTTGCCCTACCTGCTGCAACTGCTGCAGGAAATCCACGGCCTGCGGGCCCAGAGCGGTGCGCTGTACAGCGTGCTCTCGGAACTCTACTCCAATGCCCTGGAGCATGGCGTGCTGGGGCTCGATTCCAGCCTCAAGCGCGATGCCGAAGGATTTGCGCAATATTACGAGCAGCGCAATACTCGTCTCAGCCAACTCAAGGACGGTTACGTGCGCCTGCACTTCCTGGTCACCCCGGAAGGCAACGGCGGCCGCTTGATCATCGATGTCGAGGACAGCGGCCATGGCTTCGACCCGCGCCAGGTCATGGCGCGCCCCGCCGAGGAAAAAGGCCTTTCCGGACGGGGCCTGAAACTGATCCGGCAACTGAGCCACAGTGCCCAATGGTCGGAAGACGGTCGAAGTGCCTGCGTGGAATTTTCCTGGGGGGCTCTGGCATAATCCCGGCTTGATCAAGGAGCGAACAAGTGTCACATCAACATCTGGACTACGACGTGCTCAGCGCGTTGCAGGAAGTCATGGAGGAGGAGTACCCGCTGCTGCTGGATACCTTCCTCACCGACTCCGAAGTGCGCCTCAGCGAGCTGCACAAGGCCACCGACCCCGCCCAGCTGGGGCAGGCCGCCCACAGCTTCAAGGGCAGCAGCAGCAACATGGGCGCCACTGCCCTGGCGGATCTTTGCCGCCAGCTGGAGGAGCGCGTCAAGCATCCGCCACTCAACGGCATCGAAGACCTGGTCAACCGCATCGACCATGAATTCGCCACCGTGCGCCGCCTGTACAGCGACGAGCGCCAGCGTTTCGCCTGCTGACACGCGCCATCATCGGTCGGGCCAACCTTGGCCCGACTCTTGCTACCTTCCCTGCACCTGTACCCCCCGATTTCAGTGCAGCGGAGACCTGTAAATGTCAGTCGCGTCAAACCCCCTCTTGCAGATCGGCAGTACCGCCAGCACCCAGGCCAGTACCCTGGCGAGCCTGAGCAAGGCCGCGGAGCCCGCCAAGGACACCTCCGCAGACTTCGCCAAGGTATACGCCAAGCAGTCGCAGAACCCGCCTGCGAAAGCGGCGAGCGCCACTGCCAGCCAGGCCAGTGCCCAGCAGAACCAGGCGAAGAACAGCGCTGCCCATGACAAGGACACTGCCGCTGCGAAGCCGGCCGTTGCCGATAGCGGCAAGAATTTGCCTGCCCACAAAACCGCCAAGGCGGACCAGCCGGGCAAGGCCGACAAGTCGGATAAAAGCGCCAGCACCACCAAGGCCGACAAGACCGACAAGAGCGACGCCACTGACAAGAGCAAGGCCAAGGATGACGACCAGGACGACGACGCCACCGTCACCGACGCCGCCAGCACCGACACCGCTACCCCGGTAGCCACCGTCGCCACCCCGGAGCCAGCCGCGCCCGTGGTCGACCCGGCCCTGGCCCAGGCGCAGCAACCCACGCCGGTCCCGGACCCGACCCAGGCGGCGGCCGTGGTGCAGGTGGCGCCGCCGGTGGTGGACACGCCCACCACGACCGACAGCGACACCTTCGACCCGTCCAAGGACGACCCGCTCGCCAACATGCCCACCCTGCGCCTGGCGCTGGAGCAGAACGCCAAGGCCCAGGGCACCACCTCGGCCCACGCGCAGCCGGACACCACGGCGGCACAGGCCACCAACGGTTCCGACACCGACCAGAGCTTCGCCAGTGGCCTGGCGGCCATGGTGGTGCAGCAGAAGGGCAGCGGTGAGAGCGACGTCAGCGACAAGGCGTTCAGCGCGCAAATCGACGATGGCCTGAAGGACGTCAAGGGCGCCACTGCCGACACCCGCATCGACGACTTCGCCAATCGCCTGGCGGCCATGAGCGACACCTCCGCGACCAAGACCGCTGCAGCCACCCCGGCCACGGTGCAGGCGCCCACCACCCAGCTGGCCATGAACCAGAACGGCTGGACCGAGGGCGTGGTCAACCGGGTCATGTACCTGTCCAGCCAGAACCTCAAGTCGGCGGACATCCAGTTGACGCCGGCCGAGCTGGGCCGCCTGAGCATTCGCGTGGACATGACTCCCGACCAGCAGACCTCGGTGACCTTCACCAGCGCCCACCTGCACGTGCGCGAGGCGCTGGAAAGCCAGCAGGGCAAGCTCAAGGACATGTTCGCCGAGCAAGGCATGGGCCAGCTTGACGTCAACGTCTCCGACCAGTCGCGCCAGTCCTCCCAGGACCAGGCCCAGCAGAACCAGCGCAGCAGCCGCAGCAGTGCCGGCAGCGACAGCCTGGACGGCGTCGCCGCCGCTTCGCCGTTGGCCTCGGAGCCTACGGTGCAGCAGGTGATCGTCGGCACCAGCGCGATCGATTATTACGCCTGACGCCGATTTTTGTGGGAGCTGGCTTGCCAGCGAGCTGTTGAGGTCCGAACAGCTCGCTGGCAAGCCAGCTCCCACAGATCGCCCATCCCAGGTGCCACGCCAATCCTCCCGCAACGCTTTGTCAGCATCCCGACAAATCTGGCATAACACTTGCTCCACCCTCTCCAGGTGAGTGTTAACCCCCCGATTAGTGACGGATTATTGGCATGGCGAAGAGCGAAGCAGCAGAGAAAGAACCGGCAGGCAAAGGCAAGCTGAAGATGATCATTCTTCTTGTCGTGGTCCTGCTGCTGGTGATCGGTGGCTCCGTGGGCGCTACCTGGTTCTTCCTGCACAAGGGCGCCGAGGCCAAGCCGGCGGAGGCCGCCGCCGCAGCCCCCGCCGGCAAGCAGCCCGCCCTCTACGAACCGCTGACCCCGGCGTTCGTGGTCAACTTCAAGCAAGACGGCCGTGACCGCTACATGCAGGTCAGCCTGACCATGCAGGCGCGCGACAAGGCCGACCTGGATGCCCTGCTGGTGCACATGCCGGTGATCCGCAACAACCTGGTGATGATGTTCTCCGGCGAAAACTTCGCCACCCTGGCCACGCCCGTGGGCGAGGAAATGCTGCGCCAGAAAGCCACGGCGGCGGTGCAGGCCGTAGCCCAGAAAGAAGTCGGCAAGCCGGTCATCGACCAGCTGCTTTTCACTAACTTCGTATTGCAGTAGGAACACGACATGGCCGTGCAAGACCTGCTGTCCCAGGATGAGATCGACGCCCTGTTGCATGGCGTCGACGATGGGCTGGTGCAGACCGAGAGCCTGGGTGAGCCAGGCAGCGTCAAAAGTTATGACCTGACCAGCCAGGACCGTATCGTCCGGGGGCGCATGCCGACCCTGGAAATGATCAACGAGCGCTTCGCGCGCTACACCCGCATCAGCATGTTCAACCTGCTGCGCCGCTCGGCGGACGTGGCGGTGGGCGGCGTGCAGGTGATGAAGTTCGGCGAATACGTGCACTCGCTGTACGTGCCCACCAGCCTCAACCTGGTGAAGGTCAAGCCGTTGCGCGGCACCGGCCTGTTCATCCTCGACGCCAAGCTGGTGTTCAAGCTGGTGGACAACTTCTTCGGCGGCGACGGCCGTCACGCCAAGATCGAAGGCCGTGAATTCACCCCGACCGAACTGCGCGTGGTGCGCATGGTGCTGGACCAGGCCTTCATCGACATGAAGGAAGCCTGGCAGGCCATCATGGAAGTCAACTTCGAGTACATCAACTCCGAAGTGAACCCGGCGATGGCCAACATCGTCGGCCCCAGCGAAGCGGTGGTGGTGTCCACCTTCCACATCGAACTGGACGGCGGTGGCGGCGACCTGCACGTGACCATGCCGTATTCCATGGTGGAGCCGATCCGCGAGATGCTCGACGCCGGCTTCCAGTCCGACCTGGACGACCAGGACGAGCGCTGGAGCAAGGCCCTGCGCGAGGACGTGCTGGACGTCAGCGTGCCGCTGAGCGCCACCGTTGCCCGTCGCCAGCTGCGCCTGCGCGACATCCTGCACATGGCGCCGGGGGACGTGATCCCCGTGGAGCTGCCGGAAGAACTGGTACTGCGCGCCAACGGCGTGCCGTCCTTCAAAGCCAAGCTGGGTTCCCACAAGGGCAACCTTGCGCTGCAAGTGATCGAGCCGATCGAACGTCGCTGACTGGCGCTGTCGATAAGCTGTTATCCCTGAATTTACTGCCCGTCGAGGACCCCTGATGGCTGACGAACACGAAATGACTTCCCCGGAAGACCAGGCCCTGGCCGACGAATGGGCTGCGGCCCTGGGTGAGTCCGGCGACGCCGGGCAAAGCGACATCGACGCGCTGCTGGCGGCTGATGCCGGCAACGGCAGCGCCGGCTCGCGCATGGCCATGGAGGAGTTCGGTGCCTCGCCCAAGCACAATGGCCCGGTGAACCTGGAAGGCCCGAACCTGGACGTGATCCTGGACATCCCGGTGACCATCTCCATGGAAGTGGGCTCCACCGACATCAACATCCGCAATCTGCTGCAGCTCAACCAGGGCTCGGTGATCGAGCTGGACCGCCTGGCCGGCGAGCCGCTGGACGTGCTGGTCAACGGCACGCTGATCGCCCATGGCGAGGTGGTGGTGGTCAACGAGAAGTTCGGCATCCGCCTGACCGACGTGATCAGCCCCAGCGAACGCATCAAGAAGCTGCGCTGAATGGGCCGCCTGCTGACCCTGCTGCTGGCGCTGCCGCTGCCGGCGTTCGCCGCCACGGTGGGCGCGCCCGTTGCGCCTACCACCCCGGCCGGCGCCCCTGCGGTGCCCGCCGTGGGCTCGGCGCTGGGCAACGGCATGGCCGGCCAGCTGACCCAGCTGATGCTCGGCCTGCTGCTGGTGATCGGCCTGATCTTCGCCCTGGCGTGGGTGCTGCGCCGCGTGCAGCAGGCCACCCCCAACGGCGGCCAGGTGATCGAGCTGCTGGGGTCGCGCGCCCTGGGCCCGCGGGACCGGCTGGTGCTGGTGCAGGTGGGGTCCGAGCAGATCCTGCTGGGCCTGAGCCCGGGCCGCATCGCCCCGCTGCATGTGCTGGAGCACCCGATTGCGGTGCCAGCCAAGACCAAGACGGCCTCGCCGGAGTTCGCCCAGCGCCTCATGGAGCTGATGGGCAAGGACCACAAGGATAAGCACTGATGGGCGCGCTGCGCTTTTTGTTGACCCTGGCACTGTTGGTGGCTGCGCCCATGGCGCTGGCCGCCGACCCGTTGTCGATCCCGGCGATTACCCTGGGCACTGGCGCCAACGGCCAGCAGGAATACTCGGTCAGCCTGCAGATTCTGCTGATCATGACGGCGCTGAGCTTCATTCCGGCGTTCGTCATGCTGATGACCAGCTTCACCCGCATCATCATCGTCTTCTCCATCCTCCGCCAGGCCCTGGGCCTGCAGCAGACGCCGTCGAACCAGTTGCTCACGGGCATGGCGCTGTTCCTGACCATGTTCATCATGGCGCCGGTGTTCGACAAGGTGAACCAGCAGGCGCTGCAGCCCTACCTGGCCGAGAAGATGAGTGCCCAGGATGCCGTGCTCAAGGCCGAGGGGCCGGTGCGCGACTTCATGCTGGCGCAAACCCGCCAGAGTGACCTGGACCTGTTCATGCGCCTGTCGCGCCGCACCGACATTGCCAGCCCCGACCAGGCGCCGCTGACCATCGTGGTGCCAGCGTTCGTCACCTCGGAGCTGAAGACCGCGTTCCAGATCGGCTTCATGATCTTCATCCCGTTCCTGATCATCGACCTGGTGGTGGCCAGCGTGCTCATGGCCATGGGGATGATGATGCTGTCGCCGTTGATCATCTCGCTGCCGTTCAAGATCATGCTGTTCGTGCTGGTGGATGGCTGGGCACTGATCATCGGCACCCTGGCCAGCAGTTTTGGCGGCGTCTGAGACCCCGCACGGAGATCCGTCATGACCCCTGAAGTGGCTGTCGACCTGTTTCGCAATGCGCTGTGGCTGACCACCATGATGGTCGGCATCCTGGTGGTGCCCAGCCTGGTGGTGGGCCTGATCGTGGCCATGTTCCAGGCGGCCACGCAGATCAACGAACAGACCCTGAGCTTCCTGCCGCGCCTGCTGGTGATGCTGATCACCCTGATCATCGTCGGGCCGTGGCTGGTGCGTACCTTCATGGAGTACATCACCAACCTGTACACCAGCATCCCGCAAGTGATTGGATGAACCCGCTCCTGCACCTGACCGACGCCCAGATCGGCGCCTGGGTTTCCAGCTTCATGCTGCCGCTGTTTCGCGTCGGCTCGATGCTGATGGCCATGCCGGTGTTCGGTACCACCATGGTGCCCAAGCGCATACGCCTGTACCTGGCCATGGCCATCACCGTGGTCATCGCACCGTCGCTGCCGGCCATGCCGGTGGTGGATTCCCTGAGCCTGCAGGGGCTGATGCTGGCGGGCGAGCAGATCATCATCGGCTCCCTGCTGGGCTTTTCCCTGCAGATGCTGTTCCAGGCCTTCCTGATTGCCGGGCAGATCCTGGCCATCCAGATGGGCATGGGCTTCGCGTCCATGAACGACCCGGTCAACGGCGTGCAGACGGCGGTGGTGGGGCAGTTCTTCACCATGCTGGTGACGCTGCTGTTCCTGGCCATGAACGGCCACCTGGTGGTGTTCGAGGTGCTGGTGGAAAGCTTCACCACGCTGCCGGTGGGCGGCGGGGTGCTGGTGAGCCAGTTCTGGGAGCTGATCATGCACATGAGCTGGGTGCTGGCGGCGGCGGTGATCCTGGTGCTGCCGGCCATCACCGCGCTGCTGGTGGTCAACGTCGCGTTCGGGGTGATGACCCGCGCGGCGCCGCAGCTGAACATCTTCTCCATCGGCTTCCCGCTGACGCTGGTCATGGGCATGGTGATCCTGTGGCTGAGCCTGGCGGACATTCTCAACCAATACCAGCCCATGGCCACCGAGGCCTTGCAGTGGCTGCGCGAACTGGCACGGGCACGCTGACATGGCAGAGAGCGAGAGCGGTCAGGACAAGACAGAAGACCCCACGGACAAAAAGCTGCGCGAGGCGCGCGAACGTGGGGAAGTGGCACGCTCCAAGGAACTCAACACCCTGGCGGTGATGATCGGCGGCTGCGGCGCCTTGCTGGCCTACGGCGGGCATCTGGCGCAGACGCTGATGGAGCTGATGCGCATGAACTTCACCATCAGCCGCGAGACCCTGCTGGACCAGAGCCAGATGGGCGTGGTGCTGCTGGCCTCGGGCAAGATGGCCATCGACGCGGTGCAGCCGATTCTGCTGGTGCTGCTGATCGTCTCGTTCGTTGCCCCCATTTCCCTGGGCGGCTGGTTGTTCTCGCCGGGCAGCATGGCGCCGAAATTCAGTCGCATGAACCCCCTCAATGGCATCAAGCGCATGTTCTCCATGCACGCGCTGACCGAGCTGCTGAAAGCCCTGGCGAAATTCTTCGTGGTGCTGCTGGTGGCGCTGTTCGTGCTCAACAAGGACCGCAACGACCTGCTCAGCATCGCCCACGAGCCGCTGGAAATGGCCATCATCCACTCGGTGCAGCTGGTGGGGTGGAACGCGTTGTGGATGTCCATGGGGCTGCTGATCATTGCCGCCGTGGACGTGCCGATCCAGATGTACCAGGCGCGCCAGAAACTGTTGATGACCAAGCAGGAAGTCCGCGACGAGCACAAGGATAGCGAGGGTCGCCCCGAGGTCAAGCAGCGCATTCGCCAGCTGCAGCGCGAGATGTCCCAGCGCCGCATGATGTCGGCCATTCCCACTGCCGACGTGATCATCACCAACCCCACCCACTACGCCGTGGCGCTCAAGTACGACCCGGAGAAGGGCAGTGCGCCGATGCTGCTGGCCAAGGGCACCGATTTCATCGCCCTGAAGATCCGCGAGATCGGCAACGAGCACAACATCCAGATCCTCGAATCGCCGGCGCTGGCGCGGTCCATCTACTACTCCACCGAGCTTGAGCAGCAGATTCCCGCCGGCCTGTACCTGGCCGTGGCCCAGGTGCTGGCGTACGTCTACCAGATCCGCCAATACCGCGCCGGCCGCGGCAAGCGCCCGACGCCGCTCAAGGACCTGCCGATCCCGCCGGACCTGCGCCGGGACAATTGAATGTGGGAGCTGGCTTGCCAGCGAGATTTTTGCTGACGCCGCAAAACTCGCTGGCAAGCCAGCTCCCACAGGATGGTGACACCCCTAAAATTGCCGGCCCCGACAAAAGTTGGAAAGGTTCTTGCAAAGGCATACCCACAACGCCATCAGGCGTCAAAAGTTTGCTTGAGCTCACGGGGACTATCGGTGGATCGCACTCAGTTAATCAACAACGCGCGCAGCAACCTGGTCGGCCTCGGCCGGGGCAGCCTGGGTGTGCCGCTGTTGCTGTTGATCATGCTGGCAATGATGATGTTGCCGGTCCCGCCGTTCCTGCTCGACGTGTTCTTCACCTTCAACATCGCCTTGTCGATCGTGGTCCTGCTGGTGTGCGTGTACGCCCTGCGGCCGCTGGACTTCGCCGTGTTCCCGACCATCCTGCTGGTGGCGACGCTGCTGCGCCTGGCGCTGAACGTGGCGTCCACCCGCGTGGTCATGCTGCATGGCCACGACGGCCACCAGGCCGCGGGCAAGGTGATCCAGGCCTTCGGCGAAGTGGTGATCGGCGGCAACTACGTGGTCGGTGCGGTGGTGTTCGCCATCCTCATGATCATCAACTTCGTGGTGGTGACCAAGGGTGCCGGGCGTATCTCCGAGGTGAGCGCACGTTTCACCCTGGACGCCATGCCCGGCAAACAGATGGCCATCGACGCCGACCTCAACGCCGGCCTCATCGACCAGGCCCAGGCCAAGCTGCGCCGCCTTGAAGTGGCCCAGGAAGCCGAGTTCTACGGTTCCATGGACGGTGCCAGCAAGTTCGTCCGCGGTGACGCCATCGCCGGCCTGCTGATTCTGTTCATCAACCTGCTGGGCGGCATGGCCATCGGTATCTTCCAGCACGGCCTGAGCTTCGCCGAAGCCGGCAAGGTGTACGCCCTGCTGACCATCGGTGACGGTTTAGTGGCACAGTTGCCATCACTGCTGCTGTCCACGGCTGCCGCCATCATGGTGACCCGTGCCTCGGGCTCCGAGGACATGGGCAAGCAAATCAGCCGCCAGATGTTCGCCTCGCCCAAGGCGCTGGCCGTGTCGGCGGGCCTGATGACCATCATGGGTGCGGTGCCGGGCATGCCCCACGTGTCGTTCCTGTTCCTGGCCATGCTGGCCGGCGGCGCCGCCTACCTTGTGTGGAAGAAACAGAACGAGGCCAAGGTCGCCGCTGCCGCCGAAGTGCAGCGCCAGCAGGACCTGCTGCCATCGCCAACCCGCTCCCAGGACACCAAGGAACTGGGCTGGGACGACGTCACCCCGATCGACATGATCGGCCTGGAAGTGGGCTACCGCCTGATTCCACTGGTGGACCGCAACCAGGGCGGCCAGTTGCTGGCGCGGATCAAGGGGGTGCGCAAGAAGCTGTCCCAGGACCTGGGCTTCCTGATGCCCACCGTGCACATTCGCGACAACCTCGACCTGGCGCCCAGCGCCTATCGCCTGACGCTGATGGGCGTGATCCTGGCTGAGGCCGAGATCTACCCCGACCGCGAGCTGGCGATCAACCCGGGTCAGGTGTTTGGCACCCTCAACGGCATCACCGCCAAGGATCCGGCTTTCGGCCTGGACGCGGTGTGGATCGAGCTGAGCAACCGTCCCCAGGCGCAGTCGCTGGGTTACACGGTGGTCGACGCCAGCACGGTGGTGGCCACGCACTTGAACCAGATCCTGTCCAAGCACGCCCACGAGCTGATTGGCCACGAGGAAGTGCAGCAATTGCTGTCGGTGCTGGCCAAGGGCTCGCCGAAGCTGGCCGAGGAGCTGGTGCCGGGCGTGCTGTCGCTGTCCAACCTGCTCAAGGTGCTGCAGGCGCTGCTGGCCGAGCAGGTGCCGGTGCGCGACATCCGCAGCATCGCCGAAGCCATCGCCAACAACGCGGTCAAGAGTCAAGATACCGCCGCTTTGGTCCAGGCAGTACGGGTTGGCTTGAGCCGCGCTATCGTCCAAAGCATTGTAGGGCTTGACTCCGAGCTACCTGTTATCACCCTGGAGCCAAGGTTGGAACAGATATTGCTCAATAGTTTGCAGAAGGCCGGTCAGGGTCAGGAAGAAGGCGTTCTGTTGGAGCCAAGCATGGCCGAGAAGCTGCAGCGGTCGTTGATCGATGCGGCGCAACGCCAGGAAATGGCCGGGCAACCGGTGATCCTCCTGGTGGCGGGCCCGATCCGCGCGATGCTCTCGCGCTTCGGCCGCCTGGCAGTACCTAATTTACATGTCTTGGCGTATCAGGAAATTCCTGACAACAAGCAAGTGACCATCGTTGCGACAGTAGGGCCCAACGGCTGAGGTAGTGGGTTATGCAAGTTAAGCGTTTTTTCGCCGCCGATATGCGTCAGGCCATGAAACTGGTCCGTGACGAGCTGGGCGCCGATGCCGCTATCATCGGCAACCGTCGGATTGCCGGCGGCGTCGAGCTCACGGCCGCGCTGGACTACAAACTGTCCGCGCTGGCACCGCGTGTGCCGAACATGGAGCTTGAGGACGAGCTGCGCAAGACGCAGTCGCGGATCGTCAACGCCCAGGCTGAACTGGACACCCGTGGCGACAGCGACGCGGTCACCAACCGGCAACTGTTTGCCGGCCTGCCGCTGACCGCGCCCGAGCCGCTGGTGGAGCCGACCTTCGTCGAGCCGCCGCGCCCGCAGGCCCCGCCTGCCGCGCCGGTGGACCAGCGCCTGTTCGAGTCCATGCGTTCGGAGCTCAACGGCCTGCGCGAGTTGCTGGAAGTGCAGCTCGGCTCGCTGGCCTGGACCCAACTGCAAGGCAGCAAGCCTGCGCAGGCCAACCTGTGGCGCCGCCTGCAGCGCATCGGCCTGTCGGGCCCGCTGTCGCGCGAGCTGCTGGACATGGTTGGCGAGATCAATGAACCGCGCCAGGCGTGGCGCATGCTGCTGGCCCACTTGGCCCGCATGATCGTGACGCCGGACGTGGAGCCGCTGGAAGAGGGCGGTGTCATCGCCATGGTCGGCCCCGCCGGCATGGGCAAGACCACCACCCTGGCCAAGCTGGCGGCCCGTTACGTGCTCAAGTACGGCGCGCAGAACATCGCGCTGGTGAGCATGGACAGCTTCCGCATTGGCGCCCAGGAGCAGCTCAAGACCCTGGGCCGTATTCTCAACGTGCCAGTGACCCACGTCGACCCGGGCCAGTCCCTGGCCCAGGCGCTGGAGCCGCTGCTGCGCAAGCGCGTGGTGCTGATCGATACCGCCGGCCTGCAGGCCAGCGACCCGGCCCTGCGCCTGCAACTGGAAAGCCTGGCAGGGCGCGGCATCAAGGCGCGCAACTACCTGGTGCTGGCAACCACCAGCCAGAAGCAGGTTTTAACTGCGGCCTACCACAGTTACAAGCGTTGTGGGCTCGCAGGTTGTATCCTGACGAAACTGGACGAATCGGCAAGCCTGGGCGAAGTGCTCAGCCTGGCGATTGGTCATGAACTACCAGTGGCTTATCTCACCGACGGGCCACGCATTCCGGACGATTTGCACCTGCCAAGACGGCACCAGTTGGTGAGCCGCGCGGTTAACGTGCAAATGCAGGATGAGCCCAGCGAAGAGGCCATGGCCGATATGTTCGCTGATCTCTACCACAGCCCGAGTAAACGAGTTGGCTGAGGTGAATGTTTTGAAGTCGTTGCAATCTACCTACATTGTTGGTCTGCCGGGCATTTTTCATGTGTTTGAAAGCGCAGCCAGTCATGTGGCCTCGGTCTAAGTAAGACAAGGTAAAGAACGAACATGGGCAGCATGCATCCCGTACAGGTGATCGCCGTGACAGGCGGCAAAGGCGGCGTCGGCAAGACCAACGTGTCAGTGAACTTGTCTTTGGCGCTGGCCGAGCTTGGCCGTCGCGTGATGTTGTTGGACGCCGACCTGGGCCTGGCGAACGTCGACGTCCTGCTGGGGCTGACACCGAAACGAACCCTTGCCGATGTCATCGAGGGGCGCTGTGAGCTGCGCGACGTGCTGCTCCAGGGGCCTGGTGGCATCCGCATCGTGCCGGCCGCGTCCGGCACCCAGAGCATGGTGCACCTGACGCCAGCTCAACACGCGGGCCTGATCCAGGCCTTCAGCGACATCGGCGACAACCTCGATGTGCTGGTGATCGACACGGCGGCCGGTATCGGCGATTCAGTGGTCAGCTTCGTGCGCGCCGCGCAGGAAGTGCTGCTGGTGGTGTGCGACGAGCCCACCTCGATCACCGACGCCTACGCGCTGATCAAGCTGCTGAACCGCGACTACGGCATGAACCGCTTCCGCGTGCTGGCCAACATGGCCCAGAGCCCGCAGGAAGGCCGCAACCTGTTCGCCAAGCTGACCAAGGTGACCGACCGTTTCCTCGACGTAGCCCTGCAGTACGTGGGCGCGGTGCCGTACGACGAATGCGTGCGCAAGGCCGTGCAGAAACAGCGCGCGGTGTATGAGGCGTTCCCGCGTTCCAAGTGTGCGCTGGCGTTCAAGGCCATCGCCCAGAAGGTCGACACCTGGCCGTTGCCAGCCAACCCACGCGGGCACCTGGAGTTCTTCGTCGAACGCCTGGTGCAGCAGACCAGTGCAGGTCCCGTATCATGAGCGCCAGCGGCTATCGGATGTACAGCAAGGCTTCCCGCGAGTCGCAGCAGTACGAGCTGATCGAGCGCTATGCGCCGCTGGTCAAGCGCATCGCCTATCACCTGCTGGCGCGCCTGCCGGCCAGCGTGCAGGTGGAAGACCTGATCCAGGCCGGCATGATCGGCCTGCTCGAGGTGTCCACCAAGTACGACTCCACCAAGGGCGCCAGCTTCGAGACCTACGCCGGCATCCGCATTCGCGGCGCCATGCTCGACGAGGTGCGCAAGGGCGATTGGGCCCCGCGTTCGGTGCACCGCAATACCCGCATGGTCAGTGACGCGATTCGCGCTATCGAAGCGAAAACCGGTCGCGACGCTAAAGATCATGAGGTTGCGGCCGAACTCCAGTTGAGCCTGGACGATTACTACGCGATTTTGAACGATACCCTGGGCAGCCGCCTGTTCAGCTTCGACGACCTGTTGCAGGACGGCGAGCATGAAGGCCTGCACGAGGATGGCGCCAGCGCCGGGCTCGAGCCCTCGCGGGACCTGGAGGACGAGCGTTTCCAGGCGGCCCTGGCCGAGGCCATCAGCAACCTGCCGGAGCGTGAACGCCTGGTGTTGGCCCTCTACTACGACGAGGAGCTGAACCTGAAGGAGATCGGCGAGGTGCTGGGGGTCAGCGAGTCGCGGGTCAGCCAGCTGCACAGCCAATGCGCGGCGCGCCTGCGCAGCCGGTTGGGCGAGTGGCGCGCACGGGCATAATTCCTTGGTGGGCCAAGGTATGTGGGAGCTGGCTTGCATTAGCAGTTCAATGGCCCGCAATCGCTGTAAAACTGGATTTGGGGATGCGGCATGGGTATTTTCCCTGCCGCACGTCATGTAGTGCACTAGCCAGATTTGATTGAATGCGCGTTCGGGGACCGGACGCGTTTAAGACTGCTTGGAGGTCTAATTGGACAAGAACATGAAAATCCTCATCGTTGACGACTTCTCGACGATGCGGCGGATCATCAAGAACCTGTTGCGCGACCTGGGCTTCACCAATACCCAGGAAGCCGATGATGGCACCACCGCGCTGCCAATGCTGCACAGCGGCAGCTTCGACTTCCTGGTGACCGACTGGAACATGCCTGGCATGTCCGGCATCGACCTGCTGCGCCAGGTGCGTGCGGACGAGCGCCTCAAGCACCTGCCGGTGCTGATGGTGACCGCCGAAGCCAAGCGCGAGCAGATCATCGAAGCGGCCCAGGCTGGCGTCAACGGCTACGTGGTCAAGCCATTCACGGCACAAGTGCTGAAAGAGAAAATCGAAAAGATTTTCGAGCGCGTCAATAGCTGATGTCCGCCACGGGGGTGCTATGGAGCATAAGAACTCATCTTTGGGCGACTTCGAGTCGACCCTGAAGAAACATGCGCAGGAGTTGGTCGAAAGCCTGGAACGAGGCAAGTTCGGCGACGCTGTGCAATTGATCCATGAGCTGAACCAGACCCGTGATCGTGGCCTGTACCAGGAAGTTGGCAAGCTCACCCGCGAATTGCACAGTGCGATCGTCAGTTTCCAGATTGACCCGCACATGCCGCAAGCCGAGGAAGTTTCACAGATCACGGATGCTACCGAGCGCCTTTCCTATGTGGTCAGGCTGACCGAAGGTGCGGCCAACCGCACCATGGACCTGGTGGAGCAGAGCACGCCGGTGCTCAACGACCTCAGCGGCGAGGCCAAGGCCTTGAGCGCCGACTGGCAGCGTTTCATGCGCAAGGAAGTCGGCGCCGCCGAGTTCCGCGACCTGGTGAAGCGTGTCGACGGTTTTCTGACGCAAAGCGAGCAGGGCACCCGCAAGGTGTCCGGCGCGCTGAACGACATTCTGCTGGCGCAGGATTACCAGGACCTTACCGGCCAGGTGATCAAGCGCGTGACGCAACTGGTCACGGAAGTTGAAAGCAACCTGCTCAAGCTGGTGCTCATGGCCAGCCAGGTAGACCGCTTCGCGGGCATCGAACACGACCGTGAACAGCTTCGTGCTGAAAAAGATCAAGAAAAACATCCCACTCGGGGTGAAGGTCCGCAGATTCATGCCGATAAACGTGAAGACGTTGTGTCCGGTCAGGACGATGTCGACGATCTGCTATCCAGTCTTGGTTTTTAAGGGGCACGTTAAATGAGCTTCGGCGCCGACGAAGAAATCCTCCAGGATTTCCTGGTAGAAGCCGGTGAAATTCTTGAGTTACTTTCCGAACAACTGGTCGAGCTGGAAAGCCGGCCTGATGACGGTGATTTGCTCAATGCAATTTTTCGCGGTTTTCACACTGTAAAAGGGGGCGCCGGCTTCCTCCAGCTCAACGAGCTGGTGGAGTGCTGTCACATCGCCGAGAACGTCTTCGACATCCTGCGCAAGGGTGAGCGTCGCGTTGACTCGGAACTGATGGACGTGGTGCTCGAAGCGCTGGATGCGGTGAACGGCATGTTCAGCGAAGTTCGCGAGCGCACCGACATCACCCCGGCCACGCCTGAACTGCTGGCGGCACTGTCGCGCCTGGCCGAGCCTGCCAGCGCCGACGAGGCGCCGGTAGCGGTTGCCGAACCTGAGCCTGTGGTTGAAGAGCCCGCCGAGTCGGGTGACATCACCGACAGCGAGTTCGAACAACTGCTCGACTCGCTGAGCGCGGTCAAGGCCCAGGCCGAGGCCCCGGCCAGCCAGCCACCGGCAGCCCAGGCCCCGGCCGCCGACAGCGACGAAATCACCGACGATGAATTCGAGTCCCTGCTCGACCAGCTGCATGGCAAGGGCCAGTTCGCGCCTGACGCCGTGGCGCCGGCCAGCACCGCCGGCAGCGCGCCGGCTAGCGACGAAATCACCGATGACGAATTCGAGGCCCTGCTGGACCAGTTGCACGGCAAGGGCACCTTCGCCCCTGACGCGCTGGACAGCGGTGCCCAGCCACCGGCCGCCGAACAACCGGCGGCCGCGGCCAGCGACCTGATCACCGACGACGAATTCGAGTCGTTGCTGGACCAGTTGCATGGCAAGGGCAAGTTCAGCGAGGCGCCCGCCGCCGCCGAAGCGGCCGTGGCCGCCCCGGTCGCTGCCAAGCCGGCGCCCAAGCCCGCTGCCGCCCCCGCGCCGGCCAAGGCTGCCGCCCCGGCGCCAGCCCGTGCCGCCGCGCCTGCGCCAGAGAAACACGCCGCCAGCGAGGCGGAAACCACCGTGCGGGTCGACACCGCGCGGCTGGACGAAATCATGAACATGGTCGGCGAACTGGTGCTGGTGCGTAACCGCCTGGTGCGCCTGGGCGCCAACAGTGGCGACGAGTCCATGCAGAAGGCCGTGTCCAACCTCGACGTGGTCACCGCCGACCTGCAGACCGCGGTCATGAAGACGCGCATGCAGCCGATCAAGAAGGTCTTCGGGCGCTTCCCCCGGCAGGTCCGCGACCTGGCACGCCAGCTCAAGAAAGAGATCAACCTGGAGCTGATCGGCGAAGAGACCGACCTGGACAAGAACCTGGTCGAGGCCCTGGCCGACCCGCTGGTGCACTTGGTGCGCAACGCGGTGGACCACGGCGTCGAGACCCCGGAAGAGCGCGAGGCCGCCGGCAAGTCGCGCAACGGCAAGGTGGTGCTGTCCGCCGAGCAGGAAGGCGACCACATCCTCTTGTCCATCAGCGATGACGGCAAGGGCATGGACCCGCAGGTGCTGCGTGCCAAGGCCGTGGAAAAGGGCCTGATGGACAAGGACGCGGCCGACCGCCTGAGCGAATCGGACTGCTACAACCTGATCTTCGCCCCCGGCTTCTCGACCAAGACCGAGATCTCCGACGTGTCCGGCCGCGGCGTGGGCATGGACGTGGTGAAGACCAAGATCTCCCAGCTCAACGGTTCGATCAACATCTACTCGGCCAAGGGCCAGGGTTCGAAGATCGTCATCAAGGTGCCGTTGACCCTGGCGATCATGCCGACGCTGATGGTGATGCTGGGCAACCAGGCCTTCGCCTTCCCGCTGGTCAACGTCAACGAGATCTTCCACCTGGACCTGTCGCGCACCAACGTGGTCGACGGCCAGGAGGTGGTGATCGTACGCGACAAGGCCCTGCCGCTGTTCTACCTCAAGCGCTGGCTGGTCAGTTCGGCCGCCCACGAGGAACAGCGTGAAGGCCACGTGGTGATCCTGTCGGTCGGCACCCAGCGCATCGGCTTCGTCGTCGACCAGCTGGTAGGCCAGGAAGAGGTTGTCATCAAGCCACTGGGCAAGATGCTCCAGGGTACGCCGGGCATGTCGGGCGCCACCATTACCGGTGACGGCCGCATTGCCCTGATTCTCGATGTTCCGAGCATGCTCAAGCGCTACGCAGCGCGGCGTATTTGATTCTGTGGGCGGGCGCACCCGGTGCGCCCGGCCGCTAATGGAGTGTTTATGGCAGTCAAGGTCCTGGTGGTGGATGATTCCGGTTTCTTCCGCCGCCGCGTCTCGGAAATTCTCTCGTCGGACCCCGCTATCCAGGTAGTGGGCACCGCGACCAATGGCAAGGAAGCGATCGAGCTGGCCCAGTCGCTCAAGCCCGATGTCATCACCATGGACTACGAGATGCCCATGATGGATGGCATCACCGCCGTGCGGCATATCATGCAGCGCTGCCCCACCCCGGTGTTGATGTTCTCCTCGCTGACCCACGAAGGCGCCCGGGTGACCCTGGATGCGCTGGACGCGGGTGCGGTGGATTACCTGCCGAAGAATTTCGAAGACATTTCGCGCAACCCCGAGAAGGTCAAGCAGATGCTGTGCGAGAAGGTGCATACCATCTCGCGCAGCAACCGTCGTTTCAGCGCCTACAGCGCCCCGGCGGCGGCCCCTGCGCCAGCGCCGGCCGCTGCGGTTGCCAGCAGCCCGGCCCCTGCGCCACGGCCAGCGCCCGTGCGCACCCCGGTGGCCAGCCACGCCCCGGCCGCGGCGGCCCACGCGCCGTCGTCGCCGGCGCCCAAGCGCAAGAACTACAAGCTGGTGGCCATCGGTACGTCCACCGGCGGCCCCGTGGCCCTGCAGCGCGTGCTGACCCAGCTGCCGGCCAGCTTCCCGGCGCCCATCGTGCTGATCCAGCACATGCCGGCGGCCTTCACCAAGGCCTTCGCCGAGCGCCTGGACAAGCTGTGCCGCATCACCGTCAAGGAAGCCGAGGACGGCGACGTGCTGCGCCCCGGCCTGGCGCTGCTGGCCCCCGGTGGCAAGCAGATGATGGTGGACGGCCGCGGCACGGTGAAAATCCTGCCGGGCGACGAGCGCCTCAACTACAAGCCGTGCGTGGACATCACCTTCGGCTCCGCCGCCAAGTCCTACGGTGACAAGGTGCTGGCCGTGGTGCTGACCGGCATGGGTGCCGACGGCCGCGAGGGCGCGCGCCTGCTCAAGCAGGGTGGCAGCCACATCTGGGCCCAGGATGAAGCCAGCTGTGTCATCTACGGCATGCCCATGGCGATCGTCAAAGCCAACCTCGCCGATGCCGTGTACGGCCTCGACGACATCGGTCGGCACCTGGTCGAGGCCTGTGTCTGATGGACGTCCTGAGCCTACTGGGGCTGCTGCTGGCCTTCATCGCCATCATCGGCGGCAATTTCCTCGAAGGCGGTCACCTGTCGGCGCTGCTCAACGGCCCGGCGGCGCTGATCGTCATTGGCGGCACCCTGGCTGCCTGCCTGTTGCAGTCGCCCATGAGCGCGTTCAAGCGCGCCATGCAGAACGTCATCTGGATCCTGTTCCCGCCGCGCATCGACCTGGCCGGTGGCATCGACCGGGTGGTGAACTGGAGCCTGACCGCACGTAAGGAAGGCCTGCTGGGCCTGGAGTCGATCGCCGACAGCGAACCCGACAGTTACTCGCGCAAAGGCCTGCAACTGCTGGTGGACGGCGCTGAGCCGGCGGCCATCCGCAGCATCCTGGAAGTGGATTTCCTCACCCAGGAAGCCCGCGATATCCAGGCCGCCAAGGTGTTCGAGAGCATGGGCGGCTACGCGCCGACCATCGGCATCATCGGCGCGGTGATGGGCCTGATCCACGTGATGGGCAACCTCGCCGATCCGTCGCAGCTGGGCAACGGCATTGCCGTGGCCTTCGTCGCCACCATCTACGGGGTGGCCACCGCCAACCTGATCCTGCTGCCCATCGCCAACAAACTCAAGGCCATTGCCGTGCGCCAGGCGCTGTACCGCGAGATGATGCTCGAAGGCATCCTGTCGATCGCCGAGGGCGAGAACCCGCGGTCCATCGAGCTCAAGCTGCAAGGCTTCATGGAGTGAGGGAATAGCCATGGCCCGCCGTCGTCATACCGAAGAGCATGAAAACCACGAACGCTGGCTGGTGTCCTACGCGGACTTCATCACCCTGCTGTTCGCCTTTTTCGTGGTGATGTACTCGATCTCGTCGATCAACGAAGGCAAGTACAAGGTACTGTCCCAGGCGCTGGTGGGGGTGTTCAACGACCCCCAGCGCAGCCTCAAGCCCATTCCCATCGGTGACGAGCGGCCGCTGACCATGCGCCCCTCGGAGCCTCTGGTGACCGACAGCGAACAGCCCGACGCCGGCATTGCCAGCGCCGCCGAGGACCCGCTGAAGAGCATCGCCGACCAGGTGCGCGACGGCTTCGGCGACCTGATCAAGTCCAACCAGTTGACCGTGCGCGGCAACGAGCTGTGGATCGAGATCGAGCTCAAGTCCGGCCTGCTGTTCGGCAGCGGCGACGCGATCCCCAGCGACAAGGCGTTCACCATCATCGAGAAGGTCGCCGGCATCATCAAGCCGTTCGGCAACCCCATCCACGTGGAAGGGTTCACCGATGACCAGCCGATCCGCACCGCGCAGTACCCCACCAACTGGGAGCTGTCGTCGGCGCGGGCGTCGAGCATCGTGCGCATGCTGGCGATGGAAGGCATCAACCCCGGGCGCATGGCCTCGGTAGGTTATGGCGAATTCCAGCCCATCGACACCAATGCCACCCCCGAAGGCCGCGCGCACAACCGCCGCGTGGTGCTGGTGATCTCGCGCAACCTCGACGTGCGCCGCAGCATTACCGGTGCCGGCAGCGCCAATGTGACGCCGGACGCGGCATTGCGCCGTGCTGGCACACAAAGTGCACCGCAGCCCGTATCGCAGTCGGTTGGGGGCAATGCTGTCAATTCCCCGTCACCGGCCTTATAACTTGAGTCGCATGTCTCGGTAGGCAAACGCTGCCGTGCCGGGAGGAAGCAAATCCCATGAGAGTCTGGGCAGTAGCCAACCAAAAAGGTGGTGTCGGCAAGACCACCACCTCCATCGCCCTGGCCGGCCTGCTGGCCGAGGCGGGCAAGCGCGTGGTCGTGGTCGACCTCGACCCCCACGGTTCCATGACCAGCTACTTCGGGCACAACCCCGACGCGCTGGAACACAGCTGCTACGACCTGTTCCTGCACAAGGGCCAGGTGCCCCAGGGCTTGCCCGGGCAACTGCTGCTGAGCACCAGTGACGAAAACGTGGCGCTGCTGCCGTCCAGCACGGCGCTGGCCACGCTTGAGCGTCAATCTCCTGGCCAGAGTGGCCTGGGCCTGGTGATCGCCAAAACACTGGCGCAGCTGTGGCAGGACTTCGACTACGCCATTATCGACAGCCCGCCGCTGCTGGGCGTGCTGATGGTCAACGCCCTGGCCGCCAGCCAGCAGCTGGTGATCCCGGTGCAAACCGAATACCTGGCCGTAAAGGGCCTGGAGCGCATGGTCAGCACCCTGGCCATGATCAACCGCTCGCGCAAGCAGCCGCTGCCGTTCAGCATCGTGCCGACCCTGTTCGACCGTCGCACCCAGGCCTCCATGGGCACCTTGCGGGTGCTCAAGGACGCCTACCCGGAGCAGATCTGGCAGGGCTACATTCCGGTGGACACGCGCCTGCGTGACGCCAGCCGGGCAGGGCAGACGCCCTCGCAGTTCGACCCCAAGAGCCGCGGCGTGGTGGCCTACCGCGCGCTGCTCAAGCACCTGCTGGCCCAGCAACTTGTCGCGCAGGTGGCCTGATGAACCGGCCGGTCACTACCGTTACCAAGCCGCAGGTCGCGCTGCAGTCCTACCTTGACGGCCTGCTGCAGGACGCCACCGAGGAGCTGGACGCCGAGGTGCTGGAACCCAGCGATCAGGTGCTCGACGAATTCCAGGCCGCGGTGCTCGAGGAGCAGGTGCGTGACGCCCGGGTAGAACCCAGGGCGCCCGTTGCACCGCCCGTCGCCCCGGCCCCTGCACCCGTGGCAAAACCTGTGCCGGTGGCCCCGGCGGTCGTTGCGCCCGCTCCAGTTTCGCCGCCGGTTGCCGAAGTAGTGGCAACACCGGTGGAACCGGTGGTCGAAGTGCACAAGCCCACCCCGCCGGGCGCCGTGCCGCCCGCTACGGTGGACGGCCGGCCCAGTTGGGCGGCCGAGCCCTTCGAATGCCTGTTGTTCGACGTTGCCGGGCTGACCCTGGCGGTGCCGCTGGTGTGCCTGGGCTCGATCTACGCCCTGGCCGGCCACGAGCTGACGCCGCTGTTCGGCCAGCCCAGCTGGTTCCTGGGGATCCTGCCCAGCCAGGCCGGCAACCTCAAGGTGCTGGACACGGCGCGTTGGGTGATGCCCGACCGCTACCGCGACGATTTCCAGCAGGGCCTGCAGTACGTGATCTCCGTGCAGGGCTACGAGTGGGGGCTGGCGGTGCATCAGGTCAGCCGCTCGCTGCGCCTGGACCCGGAGGAGATCAAGTGGCGCAGCCATCGTGGCCAGCGCCCGTGGCTGGCGGGCACGGTGATCGAACACATGTGCGCGTTGCTGGACGTCTCGGCCCTGGCCGAACTGATTGCCAGCGGCGCGGTGAAACAGCTGCAAGAACTCAAATGATTAGCGGCGCCGCGCGGCGCCACTGTACTGCACACACACCGTCATCACGGTTTTCGAGAGGTTAGGGGTATGAAGAAGTCGTCTGCACAAGGTTCCGAAGATCCTATTCTGCAGTGGGTAACCTTTCGCCTGGATAATGAGTCGTACGGCATCAACGTGATGCAGGTGCAGGAAGTACTGCGCTACACCGAGATCGCCCCGGTGCCAGGCGCCCCCAGCTACGTGCTGGGTATCATCAACCTGCGCGGCAACGTGGTCACCGTGATCGACACCCGCCAGCGCTTCGGCCTGATGCCGGCTGACGTCAGCGACAACACCCGCATCGTCATCATCGAGGCCGACAAGCAAGTGGTCGGCATCCTGGTCGATAGCGTCGCCGAAGTGGTATACCTGCGCCAGTCGGAAGTGGAAACCGCGCCGAACGTGGGCAACGAGGAATCGGCCAAGTTCATCCAGGGCGTGTGCAACAAGAACGGCGAGCTGCTGATCCTGGTGGAACTGGACAAGATGATGACCGAGGAAGAGTGGTCCGAGCTGGAGAGCATCTGATTGATTCTAGAGGTAGGCGTCATCGTGCTGGCCGTGTTGTGGGTGGCCACGCTCGCGGTATTGCTGGGCAACATCCGCGGGCAGCGTGAAATCGCTGCCCAGCAGGCGGCTGGCGATGCCATTCGCGACCAGCGCATCAAGGACCTGGCGCGCCGCGTCGAGGATTACCAGAACGGCACCGTGCGCATGGGTGAAGACCTGCACGAGTTGCGCGCCGTGGTGGCGCCGCTGCCGGACAAGCTGAGCATGCTGGAGCAGCGTGACCCTTCCAGCCTGTCCTTCGCCCAGGCCGCGCGCCTGGTGGGCATGGGCGCCAGCGTCGACGAGCTGACCCAGTCCTGCGGCCTGACCCAGGCCGAGGCGGAGTTGATGAGCAAGCTGCACCGCGGCTGAATCGTGTCGCGCCCATCGCGACCAAGGTCGGCTCCTACGGTGTAGGAGCCGACCTTGGTCGCGATACAGGCGAATCGATTTCAGCTCAATGCGCCGCGCCCGCCGTCGCGCCTTTGGGCAACGCCCTGGTCAACATCACCGCCACCATCGCAATCCCCAACCCCAACCCCACCCAGTGGAACGCATCGTTGTAGGCCATGATCAGCGCCTGCTGGTGCACGATCTCGCTCAGGCGCCCCAGCGCCGCCGTGTCACTGCCCAGCCGCTCGCCCAGCTGCCCCAGGCGTTCGGCCACCTGTGGGTTGCCCGGCACCACTGACTCGCGCAAATAATCGAAGTACACCTTGGTGCGCGCATCCAGCAGTGTCGCCAGCAGGGCGATGCCGATGGCGCCGCCCAGGTTGCGCAGGATGTTGAACAGGCTCGATGCCGAGCCCGCGTCCTGGGGTTGCAGGTAGGCGGTGGCGATCAGCGAGATGGTCACCATGATCAGCGGCTGGCCCAGGGCGCGGATGATCTGGATCTGGTTGAACTGGCTGCCGGCGAAGTCCGGGTTCAGCACCCCGGAGGAAAAGCTCGCCAGGCCGAACAGGCCAAAGCCCAGGGTGCAGAGAATCTTCGGCGAGATGATCTTCATCAGCTGCGGCACCAGCGGGATCAGCACCAGCTGCGGCAGGCCCATCCACATGATCACCTCGCCGATCTGCAGCGCGTTGTAGTTCTGCACCTGCGCCAGGTACAGCGGCAGCAGGTAGATCGAGCCATACAGACCCACGCCCATGCCCAGGCTGGCGATGCTCGACAGGCCGAAGTTGCGGTTGCGCAGGATGCCCAGGTTGATCAGCGGGTTGGCGCGCGACACCTGCAGGATCACGAAGGTGATCAGGCTGAGCAAGGCGATGACCGCCAGCACCACGATCTCGGTGGACTCCAGCCAGTCCTGGCGGTGGCCTTCTTCCAGGAACACCTGCAGGCAGCCCAGGCCCACGCCCAGGGTGAGGATGCCGGCGTAGTCGGTGCTTTTCAGCAGCGCCCAGTGCGCTGCCTTTTTTTCCAGGCCGTACAGCAGCCCGGCGATCATCAGCAGGCCGGGCGGCACGTTGATGTAGAAGATGTACTGCCAGCCGAAGTTCTCCGTCAGCCAGCCGCCCAGGGTGGGGCCGATGGAGGGCGCGAAGGTGGCGGTCATGGCGAACATGGCCATGCCCTTGGCGCGGTGGTGCTCGGGCAGCTTGATCAGCGTCAGGGTAAAGGCCAGCGGTATCAGCGCGCCGCCGGTGAAGCCCTGCATGGCGCGGAAGACGATCATGCTTTCCAGGTTCCAGGCCATGGAGCACAGCAGCGACGACGCCAGAAAGCCCAGCGACACCCACACCGCCAGGCGCCGCGCCGACAGCAGCTGCACCAGCCAGGCGGTGAGCGGGATCATGATGATCTCGGCCACCAGGTACGAGGTGGAGATCCACGAGCCTTCCTCCAGGGTCGCCGAGAGCGCGCCCTGGATGTCCTTGAGCGAGGAGTTGGTGATCTGGATGTCGAGCACGGCCATGAAGGCGCCGAGCATCACGCTCATCACCGCGATCCAGTCGCGCCGGGTGGGTTCGCCCACCGGGCGCAACAGTTGATCACCGGCCATCGGCGATGTTGACGCTGACGGTGACTGACATGCCCGGGCGCACCTTGCCGTGCAGCGGGTCGTCCGCGGCGAAGGTCAGCTTCACCGGGATGCGCTGCACCACCTTGGTGAAGTTGCCGGTGGCGTTGTCTGGCGGCAGCAGGCTGAACTGCGCGCCCGAGGCGGCGAACAGGCTGTCGACGCGGGCATCGATGGGCTGGTCGGGGAAGCTGTCGAAGGTCAGGCGCGCGGCCTGGCCGGGCTGCATGTGGCCGATCTGGGTTTCCTTGAAGTTGGCCTGCACCCAGATGTCCTCGTCGGGGACGATGGACAGCAGGTAGGCGCCGGCCTGCACCACCTGGCCGGGGCGCGCGGCGCGCTGGCCGATCATGCCGCTGATGGGCGCGTGCACCTGGGCGCGGGCCAGGTTCAGCTGGGCCTGGGCCAGGTCGGTGCGGGCAGTGGCGATCTGTGCGTCGAGGCGCTTGATCTCGGCGTTCAGGGCGTTGACCTGCTGGCGCTGGCCCTGCACGTCGGCCTGGGCCTTGCTGACCTGGGAGTGGGCCACGCGGGTGTCGGCCGACAGGGTGGTGACGCGCTCCTCGGAGACATAGCCGGGCTTGCGCAGGGCTTCTGCGCGGTTCAGGTCGATCTGCGAGCGCCCCAGGGTCGCCTGGCTGGCGGCCACCTGGGCCTCGGCCGAGGCAATCAGGCTGCCCTGTTGGGCCAGCTTGCTCTGGGCTTGCAGGCGTTCGGCCTGGCGGGTGTCGAGGGTGGCCTGGGCGCGCTCCACGGCGAACTGGAAGTCGGCGGCCTCCAGGGTCACCAGCAGGTCGCCCTGGCGCACGTGCTGGTTGTCCTGCACCAACACCTGGTCGATGCGCGCCGTCAGCTGGCTGGACACCCGGGTGATCTCGCCCTGCACGTAGGCGTTGTCGGTGCTTTCGAAGAAGCGGCCCTTGAACCACCAGTGGGCCAGGAACCCTGCGGCGATCAGCAGGACCAGGGTGGCGAAAATAAGCAGTCGGCGTTTGAGCGGCGCAGGCATGGTCGATCCGTCGAAAAGGTGGGGCAGGGTGCCAGGGGGTGATGATCGGGCGGGGCGAGGGGGCCGGCAAGCGGCAATCATGCCGTTGATAGCCGGTAATGTGGCGCATTGCTGGAGCACCACGTGCCGGGCCTGCTAACATCCGCCCTTTGATTCACTCTGCTCGAGACCTTTCATGACCGTTCGTACGCGTATCGCGCCATCGCCCACCGGCGACCCCCATGTCGGCACGGCCTACATTGCCCTGTTCAACTATTGCTTTGCCAAACAGCATGGCGGCGAGTTCATCCTGCGCATCGAAGACACCGACCAGCTGCGTTCCACCCGCGAGTCGGAACAGCAGATCTTCGACGCCCTGCGCTGGCTGGGCATCGAGTGGAGCGAAGGCCCGGACGTAGGCGGCCCGCACGGCCCGTACCGGCAGAGCGAGCGCGGCGACATCTACAAACAGTACGCCCAGCAGTTGGTGGACATGGGCCACGCCTTCCCGTGCTTCTGCACCGCCGAAGAACTGGACCAGATGCGTGCCGAGCAGATGGCCCGCGGCGAGACCCCGCGCTACGACGGCCGCGCGCTGCTGCTGTCGAAGGAAGAAGTGGCGGCCCGCCTGGCGGCTGGCGAACCGCACGTGATCCGCATGAAGGTGCCGACCGAAGGCGTGTGCGTGGTGCCGGACATGCTGCGCGGCGACGTCGAGATCCCGTGGGACCGCATGGACATGCAAGTGCTGATGAAGACCGACGGCCTGCCGACGTACTTCCTCGCCAACGTGGTCGACGACCACCTGATGGGCATCACCCACGTGCTGCGTGGCGAAGAGTGGCTGCCGTCGGCACCCAAGCTGATCAAGCTGTACGAGTACTTCGGCTGGGAACAGCCGGTGCTGTGCTACATGCCGCTGCTGCGCAACCCGGACAAGAGCAAGCTGTCCAAGCGCAAGAACCCGACCTCGGTAACCTTCTACGAGCGCATGGGCTTCATGCCCGAGGCCATGCTCAACTACCTGGGCCGCATGGGCTGGTCCATGCCCGACGAGCGCGAGAAGTTCTCGCTGGCCGAGATGGTCGAGCACTTCGACCTGTCGCGCGTGTCCCTGGGCGGGCCGATCTTCGACATCGAGAAGCTGAGCTGGCTCAACGGCCAGTGGCTGCGCGACCTGCCGGTGGAAGAGTTCGCCGCGCGCGTGCAGAAGTGGGCGTTCAACCCTGACTACATGATGAAGATCGCGCCGCACGTGCAAGGCCGCGTCGAGACCTTCAGCCAGATCGCCCCGCTGGGCGGCTTCTTCTTCGCCGGCGCCCTGCAGCTGGACGCCAGGCTGTTCGAGCACAAGAAGCTCTCGGCCGACCAGGTGCGCCAGGTAATGCAACTGATCCTGTGGAAGCTGGAATCCCTGCGCACCTGGGAAAAAGACCGCATCACCGCCACCATCCAGGCGGTGGTTGAGGCCCTGGAGCTGAAGCTGCGCGACGCCATGCCGCTGATGTTCGCCGCCATCACTGGCCAGGCCAGCTCGGTGTCGGTGCTCGACGCCATGGAAATCCTCGGCCCGGACCTGACGCGCTTCCGCTTGCGCCAGGCCCTGGACCTGCTGGGTGGTGTGTCGAAGAAAGAAAACAAGGAATGGGAAAAGCTGCTGGGCAGCATTGCCTGATTCCATCCACAAGGTGGGGGTTCCCCCACCTTGTGGGAGCTGGCTTGCCAGCGAGCTTTTGTTGCCCTGAAAAGCTCGCTGGCAAGCCAGCTCCCACATCTGCACCGCCCTTGCCCCAGCAAAACCGGGGCAGGGCGCCTGTTTCGTCGGTAAGTGGTTGTATTGCTGGAAAAATTTTTTGAATTTTTTCAAAAATAAGTTTGACAGCCCTTCGATCCGGTCTTAATATGCGCCCCGTCCACACAGCAACACGCAGAAATGCGAAGCGCTGAAGATTGTGGGGCTATAGCTCAGCTGGGAGAGCGCTTGCATGGCATGCAAGAGGTCAACGGTTCGATCCCGTTTAGCTCCACCAAATTCCAAGGCCTGAAGTCGTTGTTTGACTTCGGTCAGATCAGATCCAGACTGATCTTGGTAAGAAGGTTTTGTCCCCTTCGTCTAGTGGCCTAGGACACCGCCCTTTCACGGCGGTAACAGGGGTTCGAGTCCCCTAGGGGACGCCATTTAAAACTAGCGATGTTGTACGGTCGCTGCGTCGCAAGACGATAAATTTGGGGCTATAGCTCAGCTGGGAGAGCGCTTGCATGGCATGCAAGAGGTCAACGGTTCGATCCCGTTTAGCTCCACCAATTTGCCAGGGTTCGTGAAAACGGACTTGCTCGAAGGTTTTGCGTCCCCTTCGTCTAGTGGCCTAGGACACCGCCCTTTCACGGCGGTAACAGGGGTTCGAGTCCCCTAGGGGACGCCACGATTTGCCCGCTCTGCGGGAATTTTGAGGCTCATTCGCCTTTTGGATGAGCCTTTTGTTTTTAAGTGACGGCACGTGTAACGGGCTGTCGCGTCGCAAGACGATAAATTTGGGGCTATAGCTCAGCTGGGAGAGCGCTTGCATGGCATGCAAGAGGTCAACGGTTCGATCCCGTTTAGCTCCACCAATTTGCCAGGGTTCGTGAAAACGAACTTGCTCGAAGGTTTTGCGTCCCCTTCGTCTAGTGGCCTAGGACACCGCCCTTTCACGGCGGTAACAGGGGTTCGAGTCCCCTAGGGGACGCCACGATTTACCCGCTCTGCGGGATTTTTAAGGCTCATTCACTGGTTGAATGGGCCTTTTGTTTGTCTGCGATTTAACCTCCCTCCTTTTTGATCCGCCGACCAGTGGCACGGCGAACGCCTTGCGAAAAAATATTACGAGCATAATATTACCTCCATAATATTCGGAGGTGCCCCATGGCTGACAAGAAAGCCCAGAGCCGCGAAAAAATCCTCGAGGCGGCGCGCAGGGCGATGATTTTGCGCGGCGTGGCCGACCCCAGCGTCAGTGAAGTGATGGGCGCCGCCGGCATGACCGTCGGTGGCTTCTACGCCCATTTCGACAGCAAGGACGCGCTGATGCTCGAAGCCTTCAGCCAGCTGCTGGGCCAGCGCCGCGCCCTGCTCGACCAGGTCGACCCCAGCCTGCCCGGTGAAGAGCGCCGCGCGCTGATGGCGCGCTATTACCTGTCGCGCAACCACCGCGACGCCGAGGACCGCGCCTGCCCGCTGCCCACCGCGCTGGGCGAGATGGGGCGGCTGCCCGAGGCCTTCCGTGAGGTGCTCACCGAGCATGTACAGCTGTTGGTTGGCCAGTTGGCCGACAACCCCCAGGACACCGATAAGGCCCTGGCCGACCTGGCCCTGATGATCGGTGGCCTGGCCCTGGGGCGTGCCCTGGGCCAGACCGAACTGTCCGACCGTATCCTGCGCGCGGCCAAGGTCGCGGTGCGCTAACGCTGGGAGTGCAACCATGACCACGCTCACCTGGGTTCGCGGCGTCAACCAGACCCTCGGCCACCTGGCCCCACGGCAGATCGCTGCGCGCATGCGCCTGGCCTTCATGCACCCCCGCACGCTGCCGCCACGGGCCTGGGAGCTGCCGCTGCTGGCGCGCGCCGAGCGCGTGACCCTGCGCTTCGGCCTCTCGGTGCTGCGCTGGGGGCAGGGCCCCACGGTGCTGCTGATGCACGGCTGGGAAGGCCGGCCCACGCAGTTCGCGACGTTGATCGAGGCGCTGCTGCAGGCCGGCTATAGCGTGGTGGCCCTGGAAGGGCCGGGGCATGGTCGTTCCCGTGGCAGCCAGGCCCATGTGGTGCTGTTTGCCCATGCCCTGCTGGAAGCGGCCGCCGAACTGCCGCCGCTGCGTGCGGTAATCGGCCACTCCATGGGCGGCGCTGCGGCGCTGCTGGCCAGCCAGTGGGGGCTCAAGGCCGAAGTGTTGGTGAGCGTCTCGGCGCCGGCGCGTATCCTCGGCATGCTGCGCAATTTCGCCGCCCACGTGGGGCTGCCGGCGCGGGCGCGTTCGGCGTTCATCCGCCAGGTGGAGCGCACCGTGGGCATCGCCGCCGCGCAGCTGGACGTCAGCCGCTACCAGCTGGACATGCCTGGGCTGATAGTCCACGCCAGCGATGATCCGCTGGTGCCGGCCGCCGAGGCGCAGTCGATTCACCAGGCCTGGTTCGGCAGCCGTCTGCTGCTGTTGCCCGAGGGCGGGCACCAGCGCGTGCTGGCCGACCCGCAACTGATCGACGGCGTGCTGGGCCTGCTGCGTCACCAGCCGGCACGGCAATCGGCGTGAGGGTGCGCTAGACTCGCGTTTTGCCCATTGAGCAGGAGCGAGTGCGCGCATGAATTGGGATTTGGCAACGCCCTTTGTCATCGACCTGAGCGTCGGTGCCGAGGATATCGATGGATTGGGGCACGCCAACAATGCGGTGTACGTGACCTGGCTGGAACGCTGTGCCTGGCGCCATTCCCAGCGGTTGGGGCTGGACCTGGCCGAATACCGGCGGCTGAACCGGGCCATGGCGGTGGTGCGCCATGAAATCGACTACCTGGCCGCTGCTTATGAACATGACGAGTTGCAGATGGCCACCTGGATCGTCGAGTCCGACCAGCGCCTGAAGATGACCCGGCGCTTCCAGCTGATTCGCCCCAGGGACGGGGTGACGCTGCTGCGCGCCCACACCACCTTCTGCTGCATTGACCTGGCCAGCGGCAAGCCCAAGCGCATGCCGCCGGAGTTCATCGACGGCTATGGCCCTGCCTTGATGACTGCCCTCTGACCTTGTGGGAGCTGGCTTGCCAGCGAGCTTTTCGGCGGCCTCAAAAGCTCGCTGGCAAGCCAGCTCCCACAGGTTACAATGCGCGCAATTTTCTTCCTTCCTTCCTCGAGATTCCCCATGCACATTGCCCTGGCCCCCATGGAAGGCCTGGTCGACAACATCCTGCGTGACGTGCTGACCCGTGTCGGCGGTATCGACTGGTGTGTCACCGAGTTCATTCGCGTCAACGACATGCTGCTGCCGCCCGCGGTGTTCCACAAGATGGCGCCGGAGCTGGCCAGCGGCTGCGTGACCCCCGCCGGCACGCAGATGCGCGTGCAGCTGCTGGGCTCGGACCCCATCTGCCTGGCCGACAACGCGGCCCTGGCGGTGAGCCTCGGTGCGCCGGTCATCGACCTGAACTTCGGCTGCCCGGCCAAGACCGTCAACAAGTCCCGCGGCGGGGCGGTGCTGCTCAAGGAGCCGGAGCTGCTCAACAACATCCTCTGCGAAGTGCGCCGTGCCGTGCCGGCGCATATCCCGGTGACCGCCAAGATGCGCCTGGGCTTTGACAGCCCCGACGGCGCCCTGGTGTGCGCCGAGGCCCTGGCCGAAGGCGGCGCCGAGGTGCTGGTGGTGCACGCCCGCACCAAGGTCGACGGCTACAAGCCGCCGGCCCACTGGGAGTGGGTGGCGCGGGTGCGCGACGTGGTCAAGGTGCCGGTGTACGCCAATGGCGAAGTGTGGACGGTGGACGACTGGCGGCGCTGCCGCGAGATCAGCGGCGTGCCCGACATCATGCTCGGCCGCGGCCTGGTCTCGCGCCCCGACCTGGCCCGACAGATCGCCGCGGCCCAGGCGGGTATCGAGCTGGCGCCCATGACCTGGGCCGAGCTGATGCCGCTGCTGCAGGAGTTTTGGCGCCAGGCCCTCATCGACCTCACCCCGCGCCAGGCGCCGGGGCGCCTCAAGCAGTGGCTTGCGATGCTGACGCGCACCTTCCCCGAGGCGGTGGAGCTGTTCGCGCTGGTGCGCCGCGAGACGGATTGCGAGCGGGTGGGGCAGTTGCTGGGTGTACGGGCGAAGCAAGCCGCCTGAGCAGGTCTCCCCATCCATGGGGGAGAGCAGCTAGTGCTGCAATAATCAAGATGCAAAGAGAGGGGGCCAGCGGCCCCCTTCTTCATCTGGTACTGTCAGTTCTTACAGTTTTCTAGTCTTCGCGATCGGCGCCTAATGACGACTCCGCTTCCAGTTCGCTTTTTCTGGCAGCTTAACTTTTGTCCTAGGTGTATCCATCATGGCGTCTAAGAACACTACCAACGGTAAAGCGTCAGCAGCCGTCCAGCCCCCAGCCACACCGTTGGGCAATGATTCGCTGCTGCGCCACCAACCTGGTGAGACGGTACTCGATACGGGTAGATTTGTGCCGATTGCGCAGCTTGGCGTGCTTCGGTTGCTGCATACAGCCAGCGCCATTTCAAATTCAAGAGTGCTGGTGGTTGGCGGAAAAAATTCGGCGCAGAGCGTTGCTGATGTCGAGATATATGATGCTAGGGACGGGCTCTGGCGTGGTGGTGCCTCGCTTCACCATGCGAGGTCAAGCCATACTGCGACTGTATTGCCAGGTAGGCAGGAGGTGTTGGTCATAGGGGGGATGTCGCAGGATGGCGATTCAATTGCCAGTGTTGAGCTTTATGAAGTGGACAGGGATATTTGGCGCTTCGGAACTCCGATGCCAGTGCCGCGCGAAAATCACACCGCAACGTTGCTTCATTCAGGGGAGGTGCTGATAACCGGCGGGCGGTATTTCAAAAGTGGCGTAGGTACAGTTTTGCAGGATGTCCTTATTTACAACCCGGCACTTGACCAGTGGCGGCAAATTCCCAGCCTGACTCACGCCCGTTTCAGCCACACCGCAACATTGATGCCTGACGCTACTGTGGTAGTCATTGGCGGCATCTCGGGAAATGCGGTGGTGAGGGAGGTGGAAGTGCTGGACGCTCACCAGGCGGGATGGACATCCCGTGCTTCATTGCCCGATGCCCGAGCTTTTCATTCAGCTACTCCGATTGCCGACGGCGGCATTCTGCTCGCTGGTGGTTCGATTCTTGGAGCAAGCATCCGGCTCCAGGAAACTTACATTTATCGAGAGGGTATGGATGATTGGGAGGTTGGGGCCTGGATGCATGTCGCTGTCGGAAGCCCTAGCGCGACGCTCCTGGACTCAGGAAAAGTCCTGCTCATTGGAGGCATAGGTGCTGAAAACTCGCCTCGGGTCGGTCAGCTATTTGATCCGGTAACTAAAAACTGGGCATCTACCTACCCGCAAGAAATGGAATACCCAATTATTTATCATACGGCCACTTTGCTGGACAATGGTGATGTGCTCATCGTAGCGGGTAGCGATCCAAGGTTGCCGCACATCAACCCTATTCATTGGACATGCCTGTACATGCCTGAGCATGGGGATCATTAGTTGGGTTTGGCACCAACAGTAAGGGGGCTTTATTGGCCACCTTGATTCTCATCAATCAACATCTGCCTGAACTCCGCCAGCGGCAGCGGGCGGCTGTGCAGGTAGCCCTGGTACAGGTGGCAGCCCAGCCGTTCGAGGAATTCCAGCTGTTCGGACAGCTCCACGCCCTCGGCAATCACCGTGAGGTCGAGGCTGCGGGCCATGGCGACGATGGCGCGGACGATCTCGGCGTCGTTGGGGTCGTGGGTGGCATCGCGAACGAATGACTGGTCGATCTTCAGGGCGTCCACCGGCAGGCGCTTGAGGTAGGTCAGCGACGAATAGCCGGTGCCGAAGTCGTCCATGGCAAAGCTGACGCCCAGTTTCTTCAGGCTGCGCATCTTGCTGATGGTGTCCTCCAGGTTCTGGATGACGATGCCTTCGGTGATTTCCAGTTTGAGCAGCGTGCAGGGCAGGTTGTGCTGGCTGAGGCTGTGGGCCACGCGCTCGACGAAGTCGTTCTGGCGGAACTGTCGCGGGCTGATGTTCACGCACAGGGCAAAGTCGTTGACGTCGATCAGGCCGTCGGCCAGCAGCTGCGCGCAGGCGCCGCAGGCTTCGTCGAGGATCCAGCTGCCAACCTCCAGGATCAGGCCGCTTTCTTCCAGTACCTGGATGAACTGCGCCGGCGATTGCTGGCCCAGCAGCGGGTGGTGCCAGCGCAGCAGCACCTCGGCGCCGACGATGCGATCCTCGCGGGCGTCCACCTGCGGCTGGAAGTGCAGGCTCAGCTCGCCCCGGGCCAGGGCCATGCGCAGGTCGTTTTCCATCTGCAGGCGCTCGCTGGCGGCCTTCTGCATGGTGTTGTGGAACATCTGCGTGGTGTTGCGCCCAGAATCCTTGGCACGGTACAGGGCAATGTCGGCGCGCTTGAGCAGGTCGGCGGGGGTGGTGCCGTGGTCGGGTATTAGCGCCACGCCGATGCTGGGGGTGACCTGCAGGCGCTGGCCGTCCAGCGACATGGGCTCGGCCAGCAGCGCGCGCAGGGTGTCGGCCAGCTCGCGGACCTGGGCGGTGACCTCGGCGCGGTTGCCTTCCAGGCCCGTCAGCAGCACCACGAACTCGTCGCCGCCCAGGCGTGCCACGGTGTCTTCCAGGCGCACGCTGGCCTCCAGGCGCGCGGTGATGATCTTCAGCACCGTGTCGCCCACCGGGTGGCCCAGGGAGTCGTTGATGTGCTTGAAATGGTCCAGGTCCAGGAACAGCAGGGCGCCGCGCAGGTTGTGGCGCTTGAGCAGGGCGATCTGCTGGCTCAGGCGGTCCATCAGCAGCGCGCGGTTGGGCAGGTTGGTCAGCGGGTCGTGGTAGGCCAGGTGGCGGATCTGCGCCTGGGCGTTCTTCAGCTGGCTGACGTCGCGGGCGTTGAGCAGCAGGCACGGGGTTTCGTTGAGGGTGATGGGCTCGATGGACACTTCCAGGGTCAGCGCCTCGCCGCGCTTGTTGCGGCCGATCAGCTCGCGGTGGTGCACGTGGCCGCTGTCTTCCAGCTCGGCCAGCAGCAGGGCCTGCTGGCGCGGGTCGGCCCAGAAGCCGACGTCGTCGATGCTGCGCCCCAGCACTTCGCTGCCGCTGTAGCCGGTGAGCCGGCAGAAACCGTCGTTCACCTCCAGGTAGCGGCCACTGTCGCGCTCGCTGATGGTGATGGCGTCGGGGCTTGAGTGGAACGCCTTGGCGAACTTCTCCTCGCTGCTTTTCAGCGCCGCTTCGGCCCGTTGCTGCTGGGTGATGTCGCGCAGGGTGGTGACCACGCAGGGCTGGTTGTCGACGGTGATCAGGCGGCTGGAGATCAGGCAGGTGAGCACCTGGCCGTTCTTGTGCATCACCTGCACGGCGACGTTGTTCAGCGCCCGCTCGCGAATCACCTCCTCGATGCGCTGCAGGCGCTGCGCGCTGTCCAGCCAGAAGCCCAGCTCGTCGGCGGTGTGGCGCTTGACCTCTTCGGCGCTCCAGCCAAAGGTCTGGGTGAAGCTGGGGTTGATCTCGATGAACTGGCCGCTGGCCTGCAGGGTCACGCAGATGGGGTCGGTGCTGGCCTGGAACAGGCTGGCGAACTTCTCTTCGGAGCTGACCAGGCGCTGCTCGCGCTCCACCTGCTCGGTGATGTCCAGCAGGGTGCCGGCCATGCGCAGCGGCTGGCCGTTGTCGTCGCGGTACAGCCGCGCGCGGCTCTCGATGTAGCGCGAGGCGCCGTTTTCCAGGGCGATGCGGTAGGTGATCTGGTAATTGCCCGCCGGGCCCTCGCGCAGGCTGCGGTAGGCCTGGCGCATGGTGTTGCGCTCGTCGTCGGGCACGCCCTCGAAGAACGCCTCGAAGGATTCGTGGAACGGCACCGGCGCCAGGCCGTGCAGCTGCGCCGCGCGCGCCGAGCCGTAGAGCATGCCGCTGGGAATGTGCCAGTCCCAGGTGCCCAGCTGCGCCGAGTCCAGGGCCAGGTCCAGGCGCTCCTGGCTGTCCTTGAGCGCCTGTTCGGCGCGTTTGTTGTCGCTGGTGTCGGTAAAGGTGCTGAGCAGGTAGCTGTCGCCCTCAAGCTCGATGTTCTGGGTGCTGAGGATGCCGTCGTGCACCTGGCCGCTGCTGGCGCAGAAGCGCACCTCCATGTTCACCGGCTCGCTGGTGTGGCGCGTGGCCTCCAGCAGCTTGTGGCGCTGCTCGGGCTCGGCCCACAGGCCTAGCTCCACGGTGGTCTTGTTGATGATCTGGTGCGCGGCCCAGCCCAGGGTCTTCTCGAAATGGTGGTTGACCTCGTGGATCAGGCCGTCGGCGCGGCGGGTCAGCAGCACCACGTTGGGGCTGAGGTGGAAGAGGGTGGCGAAGCGCTTTTCCGAGTTGATCAGCGCCGTTTCCCGGTCGCGCTGGCGGGTGATTTCGCGGATCACGCCGATCATCTGCGGGCGGCCTTCCTTGTCGGCGATCAGGCTGCCGCTGATTTCCAGCCAGTGCAGGCTGCCGTCCGGCCAGCGGATGCGGTGGCGCAGGGCCTGCTCCACCGGTTCGCCGCGCAGCACCGCCTGGAACGCCTGGGTGGTGCGGCTGCGGTCCTCCTCGGGCAGCAGTTCCAGGTAATCCAGGTCGTTGGGCAGCGGCGCGCTGGGGTCGAAGCCGAACAGCGCCTGGGTGCCCCGCGACCAGCTGATCTTGCCGCTGCCCACGTCCCAGAACCAGGCCCCCAGGTGCGCGCCGTTGAGCGCCGCCAGCAGTTGCGGCGCGCTTTCCCAGGTCTGCTCGGACTCCTGGGGATCAGCCGCATGAATACGCGGCAAGCGCGGAAAGCGTGAAGCTGACTTGGGCATGGACCAGACCTTTGGCGGTTACGGCTTCCTTAAGGTAGACCGTCTGCGCCCGAGCGCTACCCGGCTAACGTGTCGGGCTCGGCGTCGAGCAGGGCCATGAAGGCCCGCGCAGCGTTGGACAGCGTTCTTTCGGTGTGCACGATGTAGCCTAGCTGGCGACTGAGCTGAATGCCCGGCAAAGCAATGCTGCGCACCTGGTCGTCGAGCATGGTGCGCGGCAGCACGCTCCAGGCCAGGCCAATGGAGACCATCATCTTGATGGTTTCCAGGTAGTTGGTGCTCATGGCGATGTTGGCCGTCAGGCCCCGCGCCTCGAACAGGCGCTGGACAATATGGTGGGTAAAGGTGTTGCCGCCAGGGAACACAGCCGGATGATAGGCGATATCCGCCAGGCTCACCGCGCCGTTGAGCGCCAGCGGGTGCTCGGGCGCCACCACGAAGTCCAGCGGGTCGGTCCACACCGGCACCGCGCGTACCAGGGTATGGGGCTCGGGGGCCAGGGTAATCACCGCCAATTCCGCGCGGCCATGGAGGATTTCCTCGTAGGCCACCTCCGAATCGAGGAACTGGATGTCCAGCGCCACGTCCGGGTAGCGCTTGGTGAAGGCGCGCAGCACCGGCGGCAGGCGGTGCAGGCCGATGTGGTGGCTGGTGGCCAGGGTCAGGCGGCCGCCGACCTCGCCGGTCAGGTTGGTCAGGGCCCGGCGGGTGTCGTCCAGCACGTTGAGAATCTGGTACGCGCGGGGCAGCAGCGCGCGCCCGGCTTCCGTCAGGCTGACTTCGCGCCCAAGGCGGTCGAACAGGCGTACATTGAGTTGTTGCTCAAGGCCGGCGATGCGTTTGCTGATCGCCGGCTGGGTGAGGTGCAGGCGTTCGCCGGCCCCGGAAAAGCTGCCACATTCGGCGATGGCGAGGAAGGCGTTGAGGTTGGCCAGGTCCATCTATTCGGATTCCTGTTGGTTATCCAAAGCATGAAAATTATGAATTTGAGTAATCCAATGTAACCCCTTAGCATTCGCCCTACAAGCCAAGCGGTTATTGGCATAGAAAAGATACTGATGAGGAAAGTCTGATGGCCGGCAAAACGCTCTACGACAAGCTCTGGGACTCGCATTTGGTCAAACAGCGCGACGACGGTTCGGCGCTGATCTACATTGATCGTCACATCATCCATGAAGTGACCTCGCCCCAGGCTTTCGAAGGCCTGCGCCTGGCCGGCCGCAAGCCATGGCGCATCGACGCTAACATCGCCACCCCGGACCACAACGTGCCGACCACCCCTGAGCGCAAGGGCGGCATCGAGGCCATCGCCGACCAGGTGTCGCGCCTGCAGGTGCAGACCCTCGACGACAACTGCGACGAGTACGGCATCACCGAGTTCAAGATGAACGACGTGCGCCAGGGCATCGTCCACGTCATCAGCCCGGAGCAGGGCGCCACCTTGCCCGGCATGACCGTGGTCTGCGGTGACTCGCACACCTCCACCCACGGTGCCTTCGGCGCCCTGGCCCACGGCATCGGCACCTCGGAAGTGGAGCACGTGCTCGCGACCCAGTGCCTGGTGGCGAAGAAAATGAAGAACATGCTGGTGCGCGTGGAAGGCCAATTGCCCTTCGGCGTCACTGCCAAGGACATCGTGCTGGCCGTGATCGGCAAGATCGGCACCGCCGGCGGCAACGGCCACGCCATGGAATTCGCTGGCAGCGCCATTCGCGACCTGTCCATCGAAGGCCGCATGACCATCTGCAACATGTCCATCGAAGCCGGCGCCCGCGTGGGCCTGGTGGCGGCGGACGAGAAGACCGTTGCCTACGTCGAGGGCCGCCCGTTCGCGCCAAAGGGCGAGAACTGGACCAAGGCCGTCGAAGCCTGGAAAGACCTGGTGTCCGACGCAGACGCGGTGTTCGACACCGTGGTAGAGCTGGACGCCGCGCAGATCAAGCCGCAGGTCAGCTGGGGCACCTCGCCGGAAATGGTCCTGGCCGTTGACCAGAACGTGCCGGACCCGGCCAAGGAAGCCGACCCGGTCAAGCGTGGCTCCATCGAGCGCGCCTTGAAGTACATGGGCCTGAGCGCCAACCAGGCGATCACCGATATCCAGCTGGACCGCGTGTTCATTGGCTCGTGCACCAACTCGCGGATCGAAGACCTGCGCGCCGCCGCCGAGATCGCCAAGGGCCGCAAGGTGGCCTCCACGGTCAAGCAGGCCATCGTCGTGCCGGGTTCGGGCCTGGTGAAAGCCCAGGCCGAGAAGGAAGGCCTGGACAAGATTTTCCTCGAAGCGGGCTTCGAATGGCGTGAACCAGGTTGCTCCATGTGCCTGGCCATGAACCCTGACCGCCTGGAGTCGGGCGAGCATTGCGCGTCCACCTCCAACCGCAACTTCGAAGGCCGCCAGGGTGCCGGTGGCCGTACCCACCTGGTGAGCCCGGCCATGGCCGCCGCCGCCGCGGTGACTGGTCGTTTCATTGATGTCCGTGAATTGATCCAAGGGAGCGCAGCATGAAAGCCTTTACCCAGCACACCGGCCTCGTCGCGCCTCTGGACCGTGCCAACGTCGACACCGACCAGATCATCCCCAAGCAATTCCTCAAGTCGATCAAGCGCACCGGCTTCGGCCCCAACCTGTTCGACGAATGGCGCTACCTGGACGTGGGCCAGCCTTACCAGGACAACTCCAAGCGCCCGGTAAACCCTGATTTCGTGCTCAACCACGCGCGTTATCAAGGCGCCAGCGTGTTGCTGGCCCGTGAGAACTTCGGTTGCGGCTCGAGCCGCGAGCACGCGCCATGGGCCTTGGAAGAGTACGGTTTCCGTACCATCATCGCCCCCAGCTACGCCGACATTTTCTTCAACAACAGCTTCAAGAACGGCCTGTTGCCGATCATTCTCGACGACGCCGAGGTCGACGAGCTGTTCCAGCAGGTCGAGGCCAACCCTGGCTACCAGTTGACTATCGACCTGCAGGCGCAGACCGTGACCCGCGCCGACGGCAAGGTGTTGACCTTTGAAATCGACGAGTTCCGCAAGCACTGCCTGCTCAACGGCCTGGACGATATCGGCCTGACCTTGCAGGATGGCGATGCCATCGCGGCATTCGAAGGCAAGCACCGGGCCAGCCAGCCCTGGTTGTTCCGCGACGCCTGACTGTTTCGCAATTTCGAATTGAACAAAAGATCGAGGAAAGCATGAGCAAGCAGATTCTGATTCTCCCAGGCGACGGTATTGGTCCGGAAATCATGACCGAGGCGGTCAAGGTGCTGAACCTGGCCAACGACAAGTTCAACCTGGGCTTCGAACTGCAGCACGACGTGATCGGTGGCGCTGCCATCGACAAGCACGGCGTGCCCCTGGCCGACGAGACGCTGGAACTGGCGCGCAAGGCCGATGCTGTGCTGCTGGGCGCCGTGGGTGGCCCCAAGTGGGACAAGATCGAGCGTGACATTCGCCCCGAGCGCGGCCTGCTGAAGATTCGCGCGCAACTGGGCCTGTTCGGCAACCTGCGCCCGGCCATCCTGTACCCGCAACTGGCCGACGCTTCCAGCCTGAAGCCGGAAATCGTCGCGGGCCTGGATATCCTCATCGTCCGTGAGCTGACCGGCGGCATCTACTTCGGTGCCCCGCGCGGCAACCGCGAACTGGAAAACGGCGAGCGCCAGGCGTACGACACCCTGCCGTACAGCGAAAGCGAGATCCGCCGCATCGCCCGCGTCGGCTTCGACATGGCCCGCGTGCGTGGCAAGAAGCTGTGCTCGGTGGACAAGGCCAACGTGCTGGCTTCCAGCCAACTGTGGCGTGAAGTGGTCGAGGAAGTGGCCAAGGACTACCCGGACGTCGAGCTGAGCCACATGTACGTGGACAACGCCGCCATGCAACTGGTGCGCGCGCCCAAGCAATTCGACGTGATCGTGACTGACAACATGTTCGGTGACATCCTGTCGGACGAGGCGTCCATGCTCACCGGTTCCATCGGCATGCTGCCGTCGGCGTCGCTGGATGCCAACAACAAGGGCATGTACGAGCCGTGCCACGGTTCCGCGCCGGACATCGCCGGCAAGGGCATCGCCAACCCGTTGGCGACCATCCTGTCGGTGTCGATGATGCTGCGCTACAGCTTCAACCAGCAGGCTGCCGCCGACGCCATCGAGAAGGCCGTGAGCCTGGTGCTGGACCAGGGCTTGCGCACCGGCGACATCTGGTCGGACGGTTGTGCGAAAGTTGGTACGCAGGAAATGGGTGATGCAGTAGTCGCGGCGCTGCGGAATCTGTAATCTCTTGGGCCCGCTACAGCAGTAGCGGCCCACTTTTTTGTCAAAGGTGTAGTTGCGATGAAACGTGTAGGTCTGATCGGTTGGCGCGGTATGGTCGGTTCCGTGCTCATGCAGCGGATGCTGGAAGAGCAGGACTTCGATCTTATCGAGCCGGTGTTTTTCACCACTTCCAATGTCGGCGGCCAGGGCCCGGCGGTAGGCAAGGATATTGCCCCGCTCAAGGACGCTTACAGCATTGAAGAGTTGAAAACCCTCGACGTCATTCTGACCTGCCAGGGCGGCGACTACACCAGCGAGGTATTCCCCAAGCTGCGTGAAGCCGGCTGGCAGGGCTACTGGATCGACGCCGCCTCCAGCCTGCGTATGCAGGATGACGCGGTCATCGTCCTGGACCCGGTCAACCGCAAGGTCATCGACCAGCAGCTGGATGCCGGCACCAAGAACTACATCGGCGGCAACTGCACCGTCAGCCTGATGCTGATGGGCCTGGGCGGCCTGTTCGAAGCCGGCCTGGTGGAATGGATGAGCGCCATGACCTACCAGGCGGCCTCGGGCGCCGGTGCGCAGAACATGCGCGAGCTGATCCGCCAGATGGGCGCTACCCACGCGGCCGTGGCCGATGACCTGGCCAACCCGGCCAGCGCCATCCTCGACATCGACCGCAAGGTCGCCGAGGCCATGCGCAGCGACGCCTACCCAACGGAAAACTTCGGTGTGCCGCTGGCAGGCAGCCTGATCCCGTGGATCGACAAGGAACTGCCGAACGGCCAGAGCCGCGAAGAGTGGAAGGCCCAGGCCGAGACCAACAAGATCCTGGGCCGCTTCAAGAGCCCGATCCCGGTCGACGGCATCTGCGTGCGCATCGGCGCCATGCGTTGCCACAGCCAGGCGCTGACCATCAAGCTGAACAAGGACGTGCCGCTGGCCGACATCGAAGGCCTGATCAGCCAGCACAACCCCTGGGTCAAGCTGGTGCCGAACCAGCGCGAGATCAGCATGCAGGAGCTGAGCCCGACCAACGTCACCGGTACCCTGAACGTGCCGGTTGGCCGTCTGCGCAAGCTGAACATGGGCTCCCAGTACCTGGGCGCGTTCACCGTCGGCGACCAGTTGCTGTGGGGCGCCGCCGAGCCGCTGCGCCGCATGCTGCGGATCCTGCTGGAACGGTAAGTGCTGGTGTGAGTTGAAAGAAACCCGTGCCTTGCGCACGGGTTTTTTTTATTCGCGGCAGATTGCTTTCATGCTCCGGCCACCCCGTAGCCGCTGCCGCAGGCTGCGCTGGCCCTGTGCCTCACCGAGGAGCTTCAGCGAGCGCCCGGGCCAGCGCAGCCTGGCGGCAGCGGCTACGGTGTTTTTAGCGAAATTTCCCACAAGGGCAGCCAATCCAGTAAAGTGCCGCCCCCCTGCCAACTCCCCGAGGAACCTCCCATGACCCAGACTTTCGACATCGCCATCATTGGCGCCACCGGTACCGTCGGCGAAACCCTGGTGCAGGTCCTCGAGGAGCGTGATTTCCCGGTGGGCAACCTGCACCTGCTGGCCAGCATCGAATCGGCCGGCGCCTCGGTGCCGTTCCGCGGCAAGAACGTGCGGGTGCGCGAGGTGGAGCAGTTCGACTTCAAGCAGGTGCGCGTGGCGTTCTTCGCGGCGGGCGCCGCCGTGACCCGCAGCTTCGCCGCCAAGGCCACGGCAGCCGGTTGCACGGTCATCGACCTGTCCGGCGAGCTGGCGGCGCCGCACGTGGTGCCGGAAGCCAATGGCGACGTGCTGGCCACCCTGCAGGCGCCGGTGCAGGTCGGCAGCCCCAGCTCCAGCGCCGTGGCGCTGGCGCTGATCCTGGCGCCGCTGCGTGAACAATTGGCCCTGATGCGGGTCAATGTCACCGTCGCCATGGCCGTGTCGGCGTTGGGCCGCGAGGCCGTCAGCGAGCTGGCGCGCCAGACCGCCGAGCTGCTCAACGCTCGCCCGCTGGAGCCACGTTTCTTCGACCGCCAGGTGGCGTTCAACCTGCTGCCCCAGGTGGGCAAGCCGGATGCCCAGGGCCATGTCGGCCTGGAGCGCCGTCTGGTGAGCGAGCTGCGCGAGCTGCTGCAGCTGCCTTTGCTAAAGATTTCCGTGACTTGCGTTCAAGCTCCGGTGTTTTTTGGCGATAGCCTCACTGTGTCGCTGCAGACCGAGGCTGCCGTCGACCTGGCCGCGGTGAACGCCGCGCTGGACGGCGCCGAGGGCGTGGAGCTGGTGGAGGAGGGGGACTACCCCACCCCGGTCGGTGACGCGGTGGGCCAGGATGTGGTCTATGTTGGTCGCGTGCGCACCGGCATTGATGACCCCTGCGAACTCAACCTTTGGGCTACGCTCGATAACGTGCGCAAGGGCGCCGCGCTAAACGCCGTGCAGCTGGCTGAGTTGTTGATAAAAGACCTGCTGTAAAAGATACTTGGCAACAATTTGCATAATGATTCTAGCCCGGTGCCAAGCGCCGGGCCGATTGCTTGAGGTGAGCTGCCTCCAGGCAGCTTTTCACTTCTTCTCGCTTGCCGAGGAAATGTTCAAACAAGGATTAGGCCATGGTTCAAGTTCGCAAACTGGTGTTAGCAATAGCCGCCGCTACGGCGCTGTCCTCCGGTATGGCGCGTGCACTGGATCTGGGTGAAGTCACCCTCAAGTCGGCCGCCAACCAGCCGCTGGTGGCCGAGATCGAACTGCTCGACGTTCGCGACCTGGCGCCGGCCGACATCAAGCCCAGCCTGGCCTCGCCCGAGGAATTCCAGAAAGCGGGCGTGAACCGCGATGCCATCCTCAATGACCTGACGTTCACCCCGGTGATCAACAGCGGCGGCCGCAGCGTGATTCGCGTGACCTCGAAGCAGCCGGTCAGCGAGCCGATGCTCAAGTTCCTGGTGCAGGTGCTGTGGCCCCAGGGCCGCCTGTTGCGCGACTACAGCGTGCTGGTCGACTCCAGCAAGTTCGGGCCGCAGAACGCCGCCCCCGTGCAGCCTGCCACCACCCCTGCGGTCACCACCCAGACCCAGGGCAGCGAAGGCGGCTACACCACCGGCAAGCGCGACACCCTGTGGGACATTGCCCAGAAGAACGCCGTGCCGCCGGCCTCCGTGCAGCAGACCATGCTGGCGATCCAGGCGCTGAACCCCGACGCCTTCGTCGACGGCAACATCAACCGCCTCAAGACCGGCCAGGTGCTGCGCCTGCCGGACGCCCCGCAAGCCACCGCCCTGGGCCAGGGCCCGGCGATTGCCGAAGTGGCCCGCCAGAACGCCGCCTGGCGTGAAGGCCGCCGCCTGGGCCCGCGCGCCCAGCAGCTGGACGCCACCCGCCGCACCGGCACCGGTAATGCACCGGCGCAGACCGAGGCTGGCGACAAGCTCAGCCTGGTGGCTGCCGATGGCAAGAACGGCCAGGGCAAGGCCGGCGACCGTCAGGCGCGCCTGGCCCAGGCCAAGGAAAACCTCGACGCCACCCGCCGCGACAATGCCGAGCTGAAAAGCCGCATGGGCGACCTGCAGAGCCAGTTGGACAAGCTGCAGAAGCTGATCCAGCTCAAAAACGATCAACTGGCCAAGCTGGAAGCCGCCAGCGCCGCCGCACCGGCTGCGCCTGCCGCCGATGCCGCAGCCGCCACGCCGGCCCCGGCCGTCAACGCCCAGCTTGCGCCTGCCCCGGCACCGGATGCCGCCACGCCAGCCGCCCCGGCCGCACCCGCCACGCCACCGGAAGCGGCTACCCCCGCGCCGGCACCTGCCCCAGCACCGGCAGAAGCCCCGGCCCCGGCCGAAGCGCAGCCTGGCCTGTTCGGCAAGTTCCTGACCAGCCCGATCATGCTCGGCCTGATCGGTGGCGCCGCGGTGCTGATCCTGCTGCTGGCGGCGCTGCTACTGGCGCGTCGCCGCAAGGCCCAGCTGGAAGCCGAAAAGCACATGCGCATGGCCCGTGCCCTGGCCGAGGAAACCGACTTCGACAAGGACCTGGACCTGCCGCCCAGCAGCTTCGAAGGCCTGGAAACCCCGCCGCCGGCGGTGAAGCTGGCGCCGGCCATGGTCGCCGCGTCTGCCGCTGCCGCCGTGGCCGCCGCCGAGCCGGCGCCGGTGGTGCAGCCGCCGGTGTCCGAAATCATCCCCACGCCGCCGCTGCGCCCGGCTGCCGAGCCGGTGGTTGCCGCGCCGGTGGTCGAACCGCTGGTGGCCTCGGTCATCGAGCCGAAGGTGGCGCCCGTGGTTGCCCCTGAAGCCGACCTGCTGGCCGAGGCCGACCGCCTGATGGCCGAAGGGCGCCTGGGCGAGGCCGCGGAGCTGCTGGAACCTGCCGTGAAGGCCCAGCCCGAGCGCAGCGACCTGCGCCTCAAGCTGATGGAAGTCTACGCCCACCAGGGTGACCGCAACGCCTTCATCGGCGAAGAGCGCCAGCTGGTTGCCACCGGCCAGAACCACAACGCCGTGGAAGCGCTGAAAGCACGCTTCCCCGCCATGCTCGGGGTGGCCATGGCCGCTGCGGGCGCTGCCGCCGTGGCCGCCGAGCTGGACGCCCAGTACGTCAAGGACCTGCTGATGGACGAGCCGGGTGCTGCCGACCCGATCGACGACACCTTCGACAGCGACTTCGACCTGAACCTGGACGACGACCTCGGCGAGCCGGCCGAACCCGACCTGGACGTCGCCGACTTCGACGACGACCTGGTGCTGGACGCCCCGCAGCCGCTGGAAGCCGCCGCCGAGCCTGCGCCTGCCGTGGAAGCCCCTTCGGCCCTGGAAGAGGACGACCTGGACTTCGAGGCGCTGCTGGCCGAGCACAGCGCGCCTGCCGAAGCGCCGCCGGTGGACGACCTGGCCGATTTCGACCTGGCCATCGCCGACGACGAACCGGCCGCGCCGACCCTGGACCCCGAGCTGGAAGCCCAGCTGGAAGATTTCGAGGCCGAGCTGAACCTGGACAAGCCCGACGTGCCGCCGGCACCGGTGGATGACCTGGAGCTGCCGGACGACTTCGACCTGTCCCTGGCCGAGGAAATGGACGCCGCGCCCCAGGCCGCCCCGGACAAGCTGCACGAGCAGCTGGGTGACGTCAGCGCCGAGCTCGACAAACTCTCCGCCAGCCTGGAGCACCCGCCCATCGCCGAGCCGTTCAAGGCCCCGGAGAAGCCGGCGCTGGACGACCTCGACAACCTCGACGACCTGCCGCCGTTCGAAGACGACTTCGACTACCTGTCGGGCACCGACGAGGCCGCCACCAAGCTCGACCTGGCGCGTGCCTACATCGAGATGGGCGACCATGACGGTGCACGCGACATCCTCGATGAAGTGGTCAAGGAAGGCACCGAGGGCCAGCAGAGCGAAGCGCGCGAGATGCTCTCGCGGCTGGTCTGAGGCCTCCACTGCACCCTGACAACGGCAGCCCGCGTGGCTGCCGTTGTCGTTTCTGCCCCCTGGCCCCGTATAATGGCGGCCATTGCGCTTTATCACAGGCTTGAACCACGTGGACATTCTTCAACAATCGGCCAGCGAAGTCGCTGCCGAAGGCTTCACCCGCATCGCCCTGGGCGTCGAATACAAAGGCTCGCGCTACCGCGGCTGGCAGCGCCAGGCCAGCGGCGTGCTGACCGTGCAGGAAACCCTGGAAAAGGCCCTGTCGATCGTCGCCGACTCGCCCGTCGACCTGATGTGCGCCGGCCGCACCGACGCCGGCGTGCACGCCTGTGGCCAGGTGGTGCACTTCGACACCCGCGCGGTGCGCTCCATGAAGGCCTGGACCATGGGCGCCAACATCAACCTGCCCCACGACATCAGCGTGACCTGGGCCAAGGAAATGCCGCCCACCTTCCATGCGCGCTTCACGGCCATCGCCCGGCGCTACCGCTACGTGATCTACAACGACCAGATCCGCCCCGCGCACCTGGGCGACGAGATCACCTGGAACCACCGGCCGCTGGACGTGGAGCGCATGGCCGAGGCCGCCCAGTACCTGATCGGCACCCATGACTTCAGCGCCTTCCGCGCCGGCCAGTGCCAGGCCAAGTCGCCGATCAAGCAGATGCACCACGCCCGCGTGACCCGCCACGGCAAGATGATCGTGCTGGATATCCGCGCCAACGCCTTCCTGCACCACATGGTGCGCAACATCGCCGGGGTGCTGATGACCATCGGCGCCGGCGAGCGCCCGGTGGAGTGGATGCGCGAAGTGCTGGAAGGCCGCGAGCGCCGTGCAGGCGGCGTGACCGCGCACCCGTTCGGCCTGTACCTGGTGCAGGTGGAGTACCGCGACGAGTTCCCGCTGCCGGAGCGCTACATCGGCCCGCACTTCCTGACAGGCTTCGATACATTGCCGGGCTGACGGCATGGAATCCATTTGCTAACATCCAGAGCTTTGGCGTCTTCCTGAGGTTTTTCCGCATATGTCCGCCGTTCGCAGCAAAATCTGCGGTATTACCCGCATCGAGGACGCGCTGGCCGCAGCCGAGGCGGGCGCCGATGCCATTGGCCTGGTGTTCTACGCCAAGAGCCCGCGGGCCGTCACGGCCGAGCAGGCGCGCGCCATTGTCCGCGCGCTGCCGCCGTTCGTGACCACCGTGGGGCTGTTCGTCAACGCCAGCCGCTGCGAGCTGAACGAGATCCTCGAAGTGGTGCCGCTGGACCTTCTGCAGTTCCATGGCGACGAGACCCCGGCCGACTGCGAGGGCTACCACCGCCCGTACATCAAGGCAGTGCGCGTGCGCCCCGGCGAAGACCTGGAAGCCATCTGCAAGCAGTACAGCGGTGCCAGCGGCATTTTGCTGGACACCTTCGTGGCCGGCGTGCCGGGCGGCACCGGCGAGGCGTTCGACTGGAGCCTGGTGCCTGCGCGGCTGAGCAAGCCGGTCATCCTGGCGGGCGGCCTGTCGGCGGCCAACGTGGCCCAGGCCATCGCCCAGGTGCAACCGTATGCGGTAGACGTCAGCGGCGGGGTAGAGGTCGCGAAAGGCATCAAGGACGCGGAAAAGATCGAGGCGTTCATGCAGGCGGTACGCGGTACGATTTCGCGCGAATGACGACCGACGTGGGAGCGGGCTCTGCCCGCGAAAAGCCCGCCGCGCAGTTGCTGAAATACCCTGGTGTCTGCTTCGCGGGCAGAGCCCGCTCCCACGGGGTCAGGTGAGGTTGTGCCAAGGGATGTGACGGTTGCCAATCTGCCACCGTCCATACCTCTGGCAAGGCGATGGCGACCGATGGGTCGGCCATCCGAAATTTGAAGATGGCGCGAGCGCACACGTGCAGTTCCCCATCCTTTACACGAATTAAATTGAGCTCAAGGGCATGCGCGGGATCGCGCGAGCTGTCCCCGTTACTGGAGAAATAAAGCATGAGCAACTGGTTGGTAGACAAACTGATCCCTTCGATCATGCGTTCCGAGGTGAAGAAAAGCTCGGTGCCTGAAGGCTTGTGGCACAAGTGCCCGTCCTGCGAGGCGGTGCTGTACCGTCCCGAGCTGGAAAAGACCCTGGACGTTTGCCCCAAGTGCAACCACCACATGCGCATCGGCGCCCGTGCGCGCCTGGACATCTTCCTCGACGCCGAAGGCCGCAACGAGCTGGGCGCCGACCTGGAGCCAGTGGACCGCCTGAAATTCCGTGACGGCAAGAAGTACAAGGACCGCCTGACCGCGGCCCAGAAGCAGACCGGCGAGAAAGACGCGCTGATCTCCATCAGCGGCACCCTGCTGGGCATGCCGGTGGTGTGCAGCGCCTTCGAATTCTCGTTCATGGGCGGTTCCATGGGCGCCATCGTCGGCGAGCGCTTCGTGCGCGCGGCCAACTATGCCCTGGAAAACCGTTGCCCGATGGTGTGCTTCGCCGCCTCCGGTGGCGCGCGCATGCAGGAAGCGCTGATCTCGCTGATGCAGATGGCCAAGACCTCGGCCGTGCTGGCACGCCTGCGTGAAGAAGGCCTGCCGTTCATCTCCGTGCTGACCGACCCGGTGTACGGTGGTGTTTCCGCTTCCCTGGCCATGCTGGGTGACGTGATCGTAGCCGAGCCCAAGGCCCTGATCGGCTTCGCCGGCCCGCGCGTGATCGAGCAGACCGTGCGTGAAAAACTGCCGGAAGGCTTCCAGCGCAGCGAATTCCTGCTGGAGCACGGCGCCATCGACATGATTGTCTCCCGCCAGGAACTGCGCCCACGCCTGGGCAGCCTGCTGGCACAGATGATGGGCCTGCCAACCCCGACCTTCGTCGCCGCTCCGATCGAGCCGATGGTGGTTCCGCCGGCGCCTGCCACTGTATGACGCAACGTACCCTGGGCGAGTGGCTCGCTTATCTTGAGCAGTTGCACCCGGCGGCCATCGACATGGGCCTGGACCGTTGCCAGCAAGTGCTGGCGCGGCTGGGCCTGGGTCGCCTGGCGCCGCGGGTGATTACCGTCACCGGCACCAACGGCAAGGGTTCGACCTGCGCCTTTGTCGCTTCGCTGCTCAAGGCCCAGGGCCTGAAAGTCGGCGTCTACGCCTCGCCACACCTGCTGCGCTACAACGAGCGGGTGCTGATCGACGGCGTGGAGGTCGACGATGCCCGGCTGTGCGAGGCCTTCGCGGCCCTGGAAGCAGCCCGTGGCGAAATTTCCCTGACCTACTTCGAAATGGGCACCCTGGCAGCCTTCTGGCTGTTCAAGCAGGCGGCGCTGGACGCCGTGGTGCTGGAAGTGGGCTTGGGCGGGCGGCTGGACGCGGTCAACCTGATCGACGCCGACCTGTCCTTGATCACCAGCGTGGGCCTGGACCACGCCGATTACCTGGGCAACACCCGCGAATCCGTGGGCTTCGAGAAGGCGGGCATCATGCGTGCCGGCCATCCGGCCCTGTGCGGCGACCTCGACCCACCGCACACCGTGCTGGACAAGGTGGCCGAGCTGGGCTGCCCGTTCTTCCTGCGCGGCGATGCCTACGACCTGACCATCGGCGACAGCCAGTGGCAATGGCGTGGCCGCACCCTGGCCGGCGACGCGCTGGTGCTGGACGGCCTGCCGCTGCTGGACCTGCCCATGGAAAACGCCGCCCTGGCGCTGCAGGCCTATGCCCTGACCGGCCTGCCCTGGCAGCGTGAGCAACTGGTCGCCGCCTTGCTGGCCACCCGCGTCACCGGCCGCCTGGATCGGCGCCAGGTGACCTGGAAAGGCAAACCCCTGAACCTGCTGCTGGACGTGGGGCACAATCCCCACGCCGCCGAGTACCTGGCGCGCCGGCTGGCCGCCCGGCCACCGGCGGGCAAGCGCCTGGCGGTGTTCGGCCTGCTGGCCGACAAGGACCTGGACGGCGTCATCGCGCCGCTGGCCAGCCATGTCGCCCAATGGGCGGTAGCGCCGCTGCCCACCGGCCGTACGCGCCCGGCGGACGAACTGGTGCAGGCCCTGGCGAACCTTGGCGCGACCGTGGCGTCCTATGCCAGCGTCGAACAGGCCCTCGAGGCCCAGTGCGACCTGGCAACGGCGGATGATGAAATACTGCTGTTCGGATCTTTTTATTGTGTCGGCGAAGCCCTGGAGTGGCTGGCCCGGCATGCCACGGAGGAAGTTGCGGATGGCTTTGCTGGATAAGGTGTTCAAACAGCGCATGGTAGGCGCCCTGGTGCTGATCGCCCTGGCGGTGATTTTCCTGCCCATGCTGTTTTCCCGCCAGGACGAGCTGCGCCAGGTGCGCGTGGACGCGCCCGAAGCCCCGCAGGCGCCGGTTGTCCCGCAGGTCAAGGTCGAGCCGGTGCCGGTGCCTGAGCAGCAGAGCCTGCCCCAGGACGCCGAATCGGTGGAGGCCCAGGCTGCACCCACCGCGCCGCCGCCTTCGATGCCGGTAGCGCCGCAGCCGGTCGTCGCTCCAGCCCCGCGTGCCCAGGTTCAGGCTCAGGCGCCAGCGCCGGCACCCAAGCCAGCCCCAGCACCCGTGGCCAAGCCTGCGCCTGCTCCAGCGCCTGCGCCGGTGGCCAAGGCCGACACGGCCGCCAGCAAGATCGACGCCAACGGCCTGCCGGTGAGCTGGGCGGTGCAACTGGCCAGCCTGTCCAGCCGCAGCGGCGCCGACAGCCTGCAAAAATCCCTGCGCAGTCAGGGCTATAATGCCTATGTACGCTCAGCCGACGGCATGAACCGGGTGTTCGTCGGGCCGCTGATCGACCGCGCCGAGGCCGAGCGCCTGCGTGACCTGATCAGCCGCCAGCAGAACGTCAAGGGTTTTGTGGTACGGTTCCAGCCAGAGCGCAACTAAACAGCTGGCAATCACTGCTTACCCATAAGGCGGCGCTCTGCTAAAATGCGCCGCCTTATCCTGTTGCAGGCTGCACCGTGGCATTTACCTGGGTTGACTGGGCGATACTCGCGATTATCGCCATCTCCGCTTTGATCAGCTTGAAGCGCGGCTTCGTCAAGGAAGCCTTGTCTCTGCTCACCTGGATCATTGCCGGTGCGGTCGCCTGGATGTTCGGAGGCGCATTGTCACAATACCTGGAAGGCTACATCCAGACGCCTTCGGCCCGCGTTATTGCAGGCTGCGCCATCCTGTTCGTCGCCACGCTGCTGGTCGGCGCCATGGTCAACTTTCTCATTGGTGAACTGATCCGCGTGACCGGCCTGTCCGGCACCGATCGGTTCCTGGGCACCGCCTTTGGCGCGGCGCGCGGCGGCCTACTGGTGGTCGTCGGCGTCGGGCTGCTGAGCCTGGGCCCGTTTCAACAAGACACCTGGTGGCAACAGTCTCGGCTGGTGCCCCAATTTCTATTGGTCGCCGACTGGTCGAAAAACCTCGTTCTGGGGATGACCAGCCAGTGGCTCGCCAGCGGAATCAGCACACCAGTTGATATTCCGTTCAAGGATCAACTCTTCCCGACCGCTCACAAGGGTCAATGACGGGTTGTTCAGTTCAGATTCATTAAGTAGGGGTTGCGTCGCATGTGTGGCATCGTCGGTATCGTCGGTAAGTCGAACGTCAATCAGGCGCTGTATGACGCGCTAACCGTCCTCCAGCACCGCGGCCAGGACGCTGCCGGTATTGTGACCAGCCATGACGGCCGGTTATTCCTGCGCAAGGACAACGGGTTGGTGCGTGATGTGTTCCAGCAGCGCCATATGCAGCGCCTGGTGGGCAGCATGGGCATCGGCCACGTGCGCTACCCGACCGCGGGCAGCTCGACCTCGGCCGAGGCCCAGCCGTTCTACGTCAACTCGCCGTATGGCATCACCCTGGCGCACAACGGCAACCTGACCAACGTTGAACAGTTGGCCAAGGAAATCTACGAATCGGACCTGCGTCACGTCAACACCAGCTCCGACTCCGAAGTGTTGCTGAACGTGTTCGCCCACGAGCTGGCCACGCGCAAGCAACTGCAGCCTACCGAGGAAGACGTGTTCGCCGCGGTGGCTGACGTGCACAAGCGCTGCAAGGGCGGCTACGCCGTGGTGGCGATGATCACCGGCTACGGCATCGTCGGCTTCCGCGACCCGAACGCCATTCGTCCGATCGTCTTCGGCCAGCGTCACACCGACGAAGGCGTGGAGTACATGATCGCCTCCGAAAGCGTGTCCCTGGACGTGCTGGGCTTCACCCTGATCCGCGACCTGGCCCCGGGCGAAGCGGTGTACATCACCGAAGACGGCAAGCTGCACACCCGTCAGTGCGCGCCAAACCCGCACTACGCGCCGTGCATCTTCGAGCACGTGTACCTGGCCCGCCCTGACTCGATCATCGACGGCATCTCGGTGTACAAGGCGCGCCTGCGCATGGGCGAGAAGCTGGCCGAGAAGATCCTGCGCGAGCGCCCCGAGCACGACATCGACGTGGTCATCCCGATTCCGGACACCAGCCGCACCGCGGCGCTGGAGCTGGCGAACCACCTGGGCGTGAAATTCCGCGAAGGCTTCGTCAAGAACCGCTACATCGGCCGTACCTTCATCATGCCCGGCCAGGCCGCGCGCAAGAAATCGGTACGCCAGAAGCTCAACGCCATCGAGCTGGAATTCCGCGGCAAGAACGTGATGCTGGTGGACGACTCGATCGTGCGCGGCACCACCTGCAAGCAGATCATCCAGATGGCCCGTGAAGCCGGCGCCAAGAACGTCTACTTCTGCTCGGCAGCCCCGGCCGTTCGCTACCCGAACGTCTACGGCATCGACATGCCAAGCGCCCACGAGCTGATCGCGCACAACCGCAGCACCCAGGAAGTGGCCGACCTGATCGGCGCCGACTGGCTGATCTACCAGGACCTGCCGGACCTGATCGACGCTGTTGGCGGTGGCAAGGTCAAGATCGAGCACTTCGACTGCGCGGTGTTCGACGGCAAGTACGTGACCGGCGACATCGACGAGAAATACCTGAACAAGATCGAACAGGCGCGCAACGACGCCTCGAAAATCAAGACCCAGGCCGTGAGCGCGATCATCGACCTGTATAACAACTGATCGGTAGCGCGTTCCACAACGCCCGGGCCTCTGCAAAGAGCCCGGGCGTTTTTTTGTAGTGGCAACAACACCCCCTGTAGCAGCGGCCGCAGGCCGCGTCCCGCGCCGTAATTTGATAAACTCTTCACCCTGCATTTTCTAATCAATAGCTTTGGGAGTAGCGGCATGACACAGGAATGGGACGCCGGGCGGCTGGACAGCGATCTGGAAGGGGTCTCGTTTGACACCCTGGCCGTGCGCGCCGGTCAGCACCGCACGCCGGAAGGCGAACACAGCGACCCGCTGTTCTTCACCTCCAGCTATGTATTCCGCACCGCGGCCGACGCGGCGGCGCGCTTTGCCGGTGAAGTGCCAGGCAACGTCTACTCGCGCTACACCAACCCCACCGTGCGTTCGTTCGAAGAGCGTATCGCCGCCCTGGAAGGCGCCGAGCAGGCCGTGGGCTTCGCCACCGGCATGGCCGCCATCACCGCCGTGGCCATGGGCCTGTGCAGCGCCGGCGACCACGTGCTGATTTCCCAAAGCGTGTTCGGCTCCACCATCAGCCTGTTCGACAAGTACTTCAAGCGCTTCGGCATCGAGGTGGACTACGTGCCACTGGCGAACCTGGCAGGGTGGGACGCGGCCATCAAGCCCAACACCAAGCTGCTGTTCGTCGAATCGCCGTCCAACCCGCTGGCCGAGCTGGTGGACATCACCGCCCTGGCCGAGATCGCCCACGCCAAGGGTACCCTGCTGGTGGTGGACAACTGCTTCAGCACGCCTGCGCTGCAGCAGCCGCTGAAGCTGGGCGCCGACATCGTCGTGCACTCGGCGACCAAGTTCATCGACGGCCAGGGCCGTTGCATGGGCGGCGTGGTGGCCGGCCGTGCCGAGCACATGAAGGAAATGGTCGGCGTGGTGCGTACCGCCGGTGCTTCGCTGAGCCCGTTCAACGCCTGGATCTTCCTCAAGGGCCTGGAAACCCTGAACCTGCGCATGCGCGCCCACTGCGCCAGCGCCCAGGCCCTGGCTGAGTGGCTGGAGCAGCAGGACGGCATCGAGAAGGTGCACTACGCCGGCCTGCCCAGCCACCCGCAGCACGAACTGGCCAAGCGCCAGATGCGCGGCGGCTTCGGCGGCGTGGTCAGCTTCGAGGTCAAGGGGGGCAAGGAGGGCGCCTGGCGCTTCATCGACGCTACCCGCCTGATCTCGATCACCGCCAACCTGGGTGACAGCAAGACCACCATCACCCACCCGGGCACCACGTCCCACGGTCGCCTGTCGCCTGCCGAGCGCGAAGCCGCCGGCATCCGTGACAGCCTGATCCGCGTGGCCGTGGGCCTGGAAGACGTGGCCGACCTGCAAGCCGACCTCGCGCGCGGCCTGGCGGCATTGTGATCGACTGGTCTGCGAAAACCGCCAGCCACAATGGCCGGGTCGCCCTGGTCACTGGCGCGGCGCGCGGCATCGGCCTGGGCATCGCTGCCTGGCTGATCGCCGAGGGCTGGCAGGTGGTGCTCACCGACCTTGACCGCGTGCGCGGCCCCAAGGTGGCCCAGGTGCTGGGTGAGAACGCGCTGTTCATTGCCATGGACGTCGCCGACGAAGCCCAGGTCAAGGCCGGCGTGGCCCAGGTGCTGGGCCAGTTCGGCCGCCTGGACGCGCTGGTGTGCAACGCCGCCATCACCGACCCCCACAACACCACGCTGGAAACCCTGGCGCTGGAGAAGTGGAACCGCGTGCTGGCGGTGAACCTCAGTGGGCCGATGCTGCTGGCCAAGCACTGTGCGCCGTACCTGCGTGCCCATGGCGGCGCCATCGTCAACCTGGCGTCTACCCGGTCCGGCCAGTCCGAGCCCGACACCGAGGCCTACGCCGCCAGCAAGGGCGGCCTGGTGGCCCTGACCCACGCCCTGGCCATCAGCCTGGGGCCGGAGATCCGGGTCAACGCCGTGAGCCCGGGCTGGATCGACGCCCGCGACCCGTCCGAGCGCCGCGCGGCACCGCTGTCCGACGCCGATCACGCCCAGCACCCGGCAGGGCGCGTGGGCACCGTGGAGGACGTGGCGGCGCTGGTGGCGTGGCTGCTGTCGCGCAATGCCGGCTTCGTCACCGGGCAGGAGCTGGTGGTGGACGGCGGCATGACCCGCAAGATGATCTACCAGGAATAGAAGAAGGTGCCCCCATGGAAGGGGGGGCGCGGTAAGAAAACCGTCTTTTTTGAAAAAACTTCAATAAAGTTATTGACTTACCTTCGTTGGCTGCGTAAAGTTCGCGTCATTGGAGAGGCAAGAGGGTGATTAGCTCAGCCGGGAGAGCATCTGCCTTACAAGCAGAGGGTCGGCGGTTCGATCCCGTCATCACCCACCACTCTGATCCTCTTTCATCCCAAAGAGGGGAGGCCTTGTTACTGAGAAGGCGTCCAGCACTGCGCAGCGGTAGTTCAGTCGGTTAGAATACCGGCCTGTCACGCCGGGGGTCGCGGGTTCGAGTCCCGTCCGCTGCGCCATTTTTACCTGATTCGGCCTTACCGTGTCAGAGATCGAGAAGCTCGAAACGTCTCGGTCAGACCTGTTTCAACTGCACGCAAGTGCAAGCGATACGCAGCGGTAGTTCAGTCGGTTAGAATACCGGCCTGTCACGCCGGGGGTCGCGGGTTCGAGTCCCGTCCGCTGCGCCATACAAAGCTTCGAGGCCCTTGAACTCCTCGAAGCACAAAGAAAGCGACCTTCGGGTCGCTTTTTTTGTGCCCGCGATTTAACCCAAATCCCCGTAGCAATAGCTAACTTGTGGGAGCTGGCTTGCCAGCGAGCTGTTGAGGCCCGAAAAACTCGCTGGCAAGCCAGCTCCCACAAAAACAGTTGCGGTTACGGAGGTTTGGGGGTTAGTCAGTGCCGTACTTCGGCGAGCGCGGGCCATACAGCAGGGCGTTGGGGTGCCCGGCCGACAGCAAGCGCGCGCTGGTCAGCCCGGCGATCGGGTAGCCGGCATCGGTGCTGCTGTTGATGATCTGCTTCACCGCCGCGGTGATCAGCATGCCGATCAGGCCGCCGCTGTTGTTGTTCTGGCCTTCTTCGCTGGAGGCCGAGGCCGCGCCGGTCCACAGGGTGGTGCCGGTCTTCAGGTCGACCAGGCTGGCGGTGGCGGTGACCACGGTAGCGCTGCTGAGCACCATGTACTTGGTGCCGTAGTCCGTCACCTTCACGTACAGGGCGGCGTCGGCGCCGAAGATCGAGCGCAGTTTCGGTGCGGGCACCTGGCTGATCTCGGCGGCGTTGTTCAAGCCGTTCTGCTTGAACGTCTCGTCCACCAGGCCCACCGGCATCACGTAGTAGCCGGCCTCGGCCAGCGGGAAGGTCACCTGGCTCATCATGCTGTAGGTGGCCGTAACGTCCGGCGATTCGTTGACCGGCGGCAGCACCAGGATCGAGTGCGGGCGCGCGGCCTTGAAGGCGGTGTAGTCGAGGTTTTTCTGCGGGCCGGCGCAGCCGCCCAGCAGGGCCAGGGCCAGCAGGGCCGCGGCAGGTTTGAACAGGCGCAGCATTATTGGGTTGCTCCGTGCGTGGCGTTTTTCACCAGGAAGTCCATGTAGGCGGTGGATTCAGGGAACAGCGCCTTTTCCTGCTGGAACTGCTGAATCATCTGATCGTTCTTGCCCATGCTCGAGTACAGCAGCCCCAGTTGGGCGTGGTAGCCCGGCGGCGGGGTGCCGTTCTTGGCGCGGATCTTTTCCAGGTCAGCTTCCAGCGCCTGCGCCTGCTGTTCCTTGGACTCGCCCTTGAAATACTCGTGCACCTGGGTCTGGTAGCCTTCCCATTGGTACAGGGTCTTGGGTTGCTGCGCGCAGCCGCTCAGCACGGCGCCGGCCAGCAGGGTGATGGCCAGCCCGAGGCGTGGCGTGAAGGTGTTGCCCATGGCGAATGTCGCTCCTTGTGTGACGCGGGGAAATTACGGGCGGGTCGGCTGCCAGCTGCCGTTGTCCACGGCTTCTACCAGGCGGTTGACGGCCTCGCGCATGGCCAGGTCGAGCACTTTGCCGTTGAGGGTGGAGTCGTAGCTGGCGGTGCCGCCGAAGCCGATCACTTCGCGGTTGGACAGGGAGTATTCACCGGCGCCCTGGGTGGAATAGACCACTTCGGAAGTGCTGATGTTGACGATGTTCAACGCCACCTTGGCGTAGGCCACCTGGGTCTTGCCGCGGCCCAGGATGCCGAACAGTTCGTGGTCGCCGACTTCCTTGCGGCCGAACTCGGTGACGTCGCCGGTCACCACGTAGTCGGCGCCCTTGAGCTTCTGTGCCTGGCCCTTGATGGCGGCTTCCTGGGCGATCTCGCCCATGTTGTCGCGGTCCAGCACGTTGAAGCGGTTGGTCTGCTGCAGGTGGGTAATCAGCACGGTCTTGGCCTGGCTGCCGAGGCGGTCGACGCCGTCGGAGAAGATGCCGCGCATGTAGCTGGAACGGTTGTCGAACTTGCCCACGGCGATGGGCGAACGCGGGCCGGCGTAAGGGCGGCCGGCGCTTTCCACCTTGGCCACGCTCAGGGCCTGGGAGCTTTCGGTGGCGCAACCGCCGGTCAGGGCGAGGGTCAGGGCAGCCAGGCCCAGGCACAGGCCACGGGTAACAGTTTTCACACACAATCTCCTGATGAACAAATGATCTTCCTGAAGGCGCGCAACAGCTCTATTCCCTCGGTGCCCGCAGGAATTGGATGCGGAACTGCACGGTATTTCTGAGGGAATGTGTAACGAAGGCGACGCATCCTACAGACGTGGCGCGGTGATGTCATATGACTTTACACCGCGTCCATGTGTCGCCCCGGCTTTTAACTGGACGGCGCTCGTAGTAGGGTTGGAGGTTGTCTAAAACTCATTTCATGCGCCTTGTCTCTCCTTACTGAGGCACAATAGAGGCTGATTGTTTGCCCAGGATTCGCAATGTCTAAGTCACTGAGCTTGAGCGCCCCACGGTTGGGCTGTGCTTTGGCGTTCTCGCTGCTCGCCTTGAGCGGCTGTTCTTCGAAGAAACCGGCCATGTACGAGCACGAAGATTTCTCCGACTCGGGGACCTACTCGCGCAACTACCCGGTCAGCGATTCGTCGTCGTGCGAGGCCGCGCGCCGCGCGTTGCTCAGCCAGGGCTACATCATCACCAGCAGCGACCCCAAGCAGCTCAGTGGCCACAAGAGCTTCCAGCAGACCGGCGAGACGCACATGGAGATCAGCTTCAACGTCACCTGTGCCGCCGATGGCAACAGCAACCAGACCTCGACCATGTTCGCCAACGCCTTGCAGGATCGCTACGCGCTGAAGAAGGTCAACAACTCGGCCAGCCTGGGCGTGGGCGTGCTGGGCTCGGTGTCGATGCCGATCGGCTCCACCGACGACTCCATGGTCAAGGTGGCCAGCGAGACGGTGACCTCGGCCAAGTTCTATGACCGCTACTTTGCCCTGGTGGACGTGTACCTGCCGGCCGAGGCGAAGAAGGCCGCGCACATCGTCGACAAGCCCAAGGCCGACCTGGGCGTGCCGGAGCCCAAGGCCGAGGTGAAGCCTGAAGCGAAGAAAGAAGAGCCCAAGCCCGAGGTCAAGGCCGAGGCCAAGGTCGAGCCTGAAAAGCCGGCTGAGCCTGTAGCGCCAGCACCTGCCGCTGCGGCGGTGGCGGCGCCTGCTGTGCCTGCAGCTACTGCAGCTGCTACGCAGGGTTCGGAGCCGGTGGTGCCGCCGGCGGATGCGGCGCCGATCACGCCGGTGTCGACGACTGCCACCACGGAAGCTGCGCCTGCTGCGAACGGTACTGATAGCAGTACTACTACGACGACCTCTACAACATCTGCGCCTGCCGCTGCTGCGCAGTAAAGGCGTACCCAGATCAAGCGTGCGCCGCAAGCTGCGTTTGATCTTGATCCCGTGCGGCCTTTGATCTTGATTGTGTGCCCCGTAAAGCGCCAGGGCCGACTGGAGGCGTCGGCCAAGCGGTCCCCGGCGTAGCCGGGGAAGACGGAACCGGAGGCGCTTCTATTCCGGGCCGTCGTCCGCTTGGGCGACGCCGGAGGGAGGGGACCCGCAGCGAAGCGTAGGGACCAAGCAGGGGCAAGCCTTTTTTGCTTACTTTTTGTGGCGTTTGACAAAAAGTGAGCCGCCGTAAGGGCGGAAAGGTGATTCTGCATCACCCTTGATATTGGATATGTGCATGGCTTTCGAATCTCGCTTCTGAGGGATTCGGACATATCCATTTTCGCGGTGCGACCACCGACCGTTTCGGCTTTACGCCGACTCACTTTTTTTCAGACGCCAAAAAAAGTAAGCAAAAAACGCTTGCCCCTGCTTGGGCCCTCCGCTGCGCTACGGGTCCCCTCCTTCCGGCGCCGCTCAACGGGCAGACGGCACCCGCTATAGAAGCCTGCGGGTTACCGTCTCTTCGGCCTGCGGCCTCGGCCCTTCGGGCAGCCCGTTGACCGACGCCTCCAGTCGGCCCGGGCGCTTTACGGGGCATACCATCAAGATCACAAGCCAGATCAAGATCACAAGCCGGATCAACAGCAGATCAAAAGCCAGATAGATCGGCAGGTGGGGTAAATTCCTGTTTGCTGTACTCGTTCTCCGTTGACCCCGGTCATTTTTCTTTCATTGCCAAGCGCTATGCTGTCAATGACATCAACGAGAGGACAAGAGCATGGATGAGTACCAGGAAGAACTGCTGGAATCGCGCGCCGTCGAGCTGGACCCGCTGGAACCCGCCGAAGACGCCACCGAGCTATAACGCCCGCACGCTTGCGCGCCGATAGTCCCCGGGCGTCTGCGCCGTCCAGCGCTTGAACGCGCGCGCGAAGGCCTCGGCCGACGCGAACCCCAACAGATAGGCGATCTCGCCAAACGCCAACTCCGTGTCACGGATGTAGGCCATGGCCAGGTCGCGCCGCGTGTCATTGAGAATCGCCCGGAACTGGGTGCCTTCATCGGCCAGCTTGCGCCGCAAGGTCCAGGTCGGCAGCTTCAACCGCGCCGCCACCTCCCCAAGATCCGGTTCCCGCCCGCCATTCAACAACGGCCCCAGCAATTGGCTGATGCGCTCGCCCAGGCTGCGCGTCCGCGTGCGCTGTTCCAGCTCCTGCTCGCACAGGCTCAACAGGTACTTGTAGGTGCTGGGGCAATGGTCCGGGTTGCGCAGCGCCAGGCTGGCCAGGCTCAGGCGCAGCTGATTGTGCTCGGCGCCGAAGCTCACCGGGCCGTGGCTCAGGGCCTGGTATTGCTCGGCATAGGGCGGCAGTTCGTACTCCACCTCGATGCGCTCGGCGCGCAGCGCCTGGCCGCACAGGGTGCCCAGCTGCTGCAGCCAGCCGCCCAGCACCGAGTCCACCACGAAGCGGTTGTAGGCGTTGTAGGGGCTGATGGAGTAGAAGCGCAGCCAGGCGCCGCGCGCGTCTTCGTGCAGGCTGGACTGGCCGCGGTAGTTGGACTGGCTCAGCGGCGCGAAGCGGATCAGCGTGCGCGCCGCCTCGCGCACCGTGGGCGCCTGGGCCGCAGTGACCCCGGCCAGGCCCGCCTGGGGCAGGCGGCACAGGTTGCCCATGCGCAGGCCCAGGGCGGGGTCGCCAGTGAGCTGGATGGCAGCGTGGCCCAGGCGCATGTAGCGCGGTATCGACAGCCGAGCGCCGGCTTCGGCCAGGCGCGAAGGGTCCAGGCCGTATTGCAGCAGCAGCGGCGCGGGGTCCTGGCCGTGGCTGGCCACCGCGTCGGCCAGGGCGTGGATAAAGCCGACGGACAGGTCGCCCAGTCTTACCGGTTGGCTGGGCATGGGCCTACAGCCACAGGTTGATCAGCCGCGCGCCGCGGCCGTCGTCGGTTGGGTGGGTCTGGCCGTCGTGGTTGGCGAAGCTCTGGCCGTCGCTGAACTGGTCCCAGAACTGCCCGCGCAGGAACACGCTGACGCTGGCGCGGGCCTTGCTGACCGGCGCGCGGCTGGCGTGGGCCAGGCGCTGCCAGGCCTCGCCCTCGCTGACCTCGCCCGGCTGGATGCCCAGTTGCGCGGCGTCGGCGCGGTCGGGGTTGCCGCGCCAGGGTTCGCGCCATACGTCCTTGCCGTTCAGCGCAGCCGGCACGGCGATCAGCTCGCAGCCCTTGGCGTCGAGCTGGGCGTAGTTGGCGGGGTACCAGCTGTCGCTGCCAATCAGCACGCCCAGGCGCCCGGCCGGGGTGTCCAGCACTTGCAACTGTGGGTCGGGGCTGGCCTGCACGTAGCGGCGCTGGACGAAGTCGGGGTACAGCTGGCGCTGGGGCTGGCCCATGGGCTTGCCGTCGGCGCCGAACACCACGCTGATGTTGTAGAGGCCGCCTTTGCCGGTCACCAGGGTGCCGTCGCGCAGCTGCGGGTCGGGCAGGATGATCGAGCCCGCCACCAGGGTGATGCCGAACTCCTTGGCCAGGCCGCCGAACACCTGCTGGTAGTCGCGGGCCATGCTGCTGGCCTTCATGCGCAGGCGGGTGTCCTGGGTGCGGTCGTCGCCCCGGGCCTGCAACCAGGCGCGGGCAAACAACAGCGGGTTGCTGTAGCCCAGCCACTGGTTGGCCTCGGCCAGGTGTGGCGCCTGGTACAGCTCGTCTTTCTCGCCCAGGGCCCACAGCAGGGTGCCGATGTGCTCGGGCAGCACCACCACGGTCTTGGCGCTGAGCATGCCCAGGTTGCGCGCCTGGCTCAAATAGGCCGCCAGCTTGCGGTGCAGGCGCGGCAGGCTCTGGTAGTCGGTGGCGAACAGTTCGGGCTGGATGCCCAGCAGGTTGCCGCGGTCGGCGCGCACGCCGTCGTCCAGCGCCACTTGGATGCGCAGGTCGGACAGGTAATGGCCTGCCGGCCGGTCCTGGGTCCACAGGGCATAGGTGCCCAGCGCAACGACGAGGACGAGAGAGAGCAGGCTGAACAACAATCGGGCCATGGGCTGGCGTGAAACTCCCGGGTGGGTGAAATGAAATTTTAGCCGCACAGGTTATCAAGGTGTGAGCGGCTTTGCCCGTTTGTGGCGCCGGGGTTACTGTAACCAGACACCTCAAGGAGAGACGCCCGTGAAACTGATTGGCATGCTGGATTCGCCCTACGTTCGCCGCACCGCCATTTCCCTGGACCTGTTGGGCATTGCCTTCGAGCACGACGCCCTGTCGGTGTTCAGCACCTTCGACGCGTTCGCCGCGATCAACCCCGTGGTCAAGGCGCCGACCCTGGTGCTGGACGACGGCACGGTGCTGATGGACTCGACGCTGATCATCGATTACTTCGAGCGCCAGGCCGCCGCCCCCTTGTTGCCCAGCGCGCCGCAGCCGCTGGCCCAGGCGTTGAGCGTGGTCGGCCTGGCCCTGGCCGCCTGCGAGAAGGCCGTGCAGATCGTCTACGAGCGCAACCTGCGGCCGGCCGAAAAGCTGCACCAGCCGTGGGTGGCGCGGGTCACCGGGCAGTTGCTGGCGGCCTGCAGTGCCTTGGATCGGCATTGGGCAACCACGCCATTGGCCGACGGCCAGCGCCCCGACCAGGCGGCGCTCAGCAGCGCGGTAGCCTGGTCGTTCATCCAGCTGATGGTGCCGGACGTGGTCAAGCCCGCGGACTTCCCGGCGCTGCGCAGCCAGGCCGAGCAGTTGGAGCAGACCGCGTTGTTCAAGCGTTACCCGATGGTCTGATCGGCTGTGCTATAGGATCAATAACTTGTCACTTTCGGTCATTGAGACGTAGTTCCCTTGGCCGTAGATTCAACGACAGATAAACGACGGGGGCCGGTACAGATTGCCGAGCCCGCCGCATACCGTGATTTGCCTGTTGATGGAGTGACACATGGCCGCCGCCCACTACCCGCACCTGCTTGCCCCGCTGGACCTGGGTTTCACCACCCTGCGCAACCGCAGCCTGATGGGCTCGATGCACACCGGCCTTGAGGAAAAGCCCGGTGGCTTTGCGCGCATGGCTGCTTATTTCGCCGAGCGCGCCCGTGGCGGCGTGGGCCTGATGGTCACCGGTGGCATTGCCCCCAACGAGGAGGGCGGCGTGTACGCCGGCGCGGCCAAGCTCAGCACCCCGGAAGAAGCCGACAAGCACCGCGTGGTCACCCAGGCGGTGCACGAAGCGGGCGGCAAGATCTGCCTGCAGATCCTTCACGCCGGCCGCTACGCCTACAGCCCCAAGCAGGTGGCGCCCAGCGCGCTGCAGGCGCCCATCAACCCGTTCACGCCCCACGAGCTGGACGAGGCGGGCATCGAGAAGCAGATCGCCGACTTCGTCAACTGCGCGCAACTGGCCCAACAGGCCGGTTACGACGGCGTGGAAATCATGGGGTCGGAAGGCTACTTCATTAACCAGTTCCTGGCCGCGCAGACCAACCGCCGCACCGACCGCTGGGGCGGTGCCTACGCGAACCGCATGCGCCTGGCCGTGGACATCGTCACCCGCGTGCGCGAAGCGGTAGGCCCGCAGTTCATCATCATCTTCCGCCTGTCGATGCTCGACCTGGTGGAAGGCGGCAGCAATTGGGAGGAGATCGTCATCCTCGCCAAGGCCATCGAACAGGCCGGCGCCACGCTGATCAACACCGGCATCGGCTGGCACGAGGCGCGCATCCCCACCATCGCCACCAAGGTGCCGCGCGCAGCGTTCAGCAAGGTCACCGCCAAGCTGCGTGGCGCGGTGCAGATCCCGCTGATCACCACCAACCGCATCAACACCCCGGAGGTGGCCGAGCAGATCCTCGCCGAGGGCGACGCCGACATGGTGTCCATGGCCAGGCCGTTCCTCGCCGACCCCGACTTCGTCAACAAGGCCGCCGAAGGCCGCGCCGACGAGATCAACACCTGCATCGGCTGCAACCAGGCGTGCCTGGACCACACCTTCGGCGGCAAGTTGACCAGCTGCCTGGTCAACCCGCGCGCCTGCCACGAGACCGAGCTCAACTACATCCACACCGCCAAGGTGAAGAAGATCGCCGTGGTCGGAGCCGGCCCTGCGGGCCTGTCCGCCGCCACCGTGGCCGCCGAGCGTGGGCACCAGGTGACCCTGTTCGATTCGGCCAGCGAGATCGGCGGCCAGTTCAACGTGGCCAAGCGCGTGCCCGGCAAGGAAGAGTTCTACGAGACCCTGCGCTACTTCAAACGCAAGCTGGAAACCACTGGCGTCGACCTGCGCCTCAACACCCGCGTCGACGTGGCGCAGCTGGCGGCCGGCGGTTTCGACGACATCATCCTGGCCACCGGCATCGCCCCGCGCCTGCCGGCCATCGACGGCATCGGGCACGCCAAGGTGCTCAGTTACCTGGACGTGCTGCTGCACCGCAAGCCGGTAGGCCAGCGCGTGGCGGTGATCGGCGCCGGCGGCATCGGCTTCGACGTCAGCGAGTACCTGGTGCACGAAGGCGTGGCCACCAGCCAGGACCGCGCCGCGTTCTGGAAAGAGTGGGGCATCGACACCGCTTTGGAAGCCCGCGGCGGCGTGGCCGGCATCAAGGCCCAGCCCCATGCCCCGGCGCGCCAGGTGTACCTGTTGCAGCGCAAGGCCAGCAAAGTGGGCGACGGCCTGGGCAAGACCACCGGCTGGATCCACCGCACCGGCCTGAAGAACAAGGGCGTGCAGATGCTCAACAGCGTCGAGTACCTGAAGGTCGATGATGCCGGGCTGCACGTGCGCATCGGCGAAGGCGAGCCCCAGGTGCTGGCGGTGGACAACGTGGTGATCTGCGCCGGCCAGGACCCGCTGCGCGAACTGCAGGAGGGGCTTGTAGCCGCGGGGCAGTCGGTGTACCTGATCGGCGGCGCCGATGTGGCGGCCGAACTGGACGCCAAGCGCGCCATCAACCAGGGTTCGCGGCTGGCCGCCGAGCTGTGACCCGGTAAACTGGCAGGCCCATGGCCTGCCAGTGACCTGCAATGACCCTTCCCGACTGGGCGCGCCCTGCGCCCCTGCATCCCCTGGACCTCGGTTGGCTGCGCGCCGCCGGGGTGCAGGTGGCCATCCTGCGCCTGGACCAGATCGACCCGCTCATCAGCGGCAACAAATGGTTCAAGCTCAGCGAACACCTGCAACGCATGCGCCGTGAAGGCCTGGGCGGGGTGATGAGCCTGGGTGGCGCCCATTCCAATCACCTGCACGCCCTGGCGGCGGCGGGCAAGCGCCTGGGCTTCAAGACCGTGGGCCTGTTGCGTGGCCACCCGCAGCAGACGCCTACCGTTGACGACCTTCAGGCGTTTGGCATGGAGCTGCACTGGCTGGGCTATGCCGGCTACCGTGAACGGCATGCGCCGGGGTTCTGGCTGCCGTGGCAGGCGCGTTACCCCGATTTGCTGGCGGTGCCTGAAGGCGGTGGTGGCGAGGAGGGCGCCCGTGGCTGCCAGGTGCTACTGGCGCAGGTGCGTGCGGGGTTGCCGGCACTTGGCTGGGACGATTTTGATGCGTGGTGGCTGGCCGTGGGCACCGGCACCACCCTGGCGGGCCTGGTGCAGGCCGGCGGGCCGTTCGCCTACGGCGCCACGGCGGTGCCGGGTGGCCATGGGGTGGAAGAAAACCTGGCAGCGTTGCTGGCCGATGGCAGTGGCTTCGAACTGATCGACGCCAGCCGAGGCGGCTTTGCCAAGGTGGATGAAGCGCTGCTGGCGTTCATGGCCGCCGCCGAGCAGGAGAGCGGCGTGCCGCTGGAGCCGCTGTATACCGGCAAGGCCCTGCTGGCGCTGCACGACAACCTGCATCGCTTCGCCCCAGGCACCCGCCTGGTGTTCATCCACACCGGCGGCCTGCAGGGAATACGCGCCGCCCCCCACCCCACGTAGCAGCTGCCGCAGGCTGCGTCCAGCCGTTACGCGGCGAGCCTGCCGATGCGCGGCGCTTCCGGACGCGGCCTGCGGCCGCTGCTACGGGATCTCCTGCGTGGCAGCTGCCGCAGGCTGCGTCCGGCCGTTACGCGGTGTGCCTGCCGATGCGTGGTGATCTTGGACGCGGCGTGACGTCGCGATCATCAGCCCTGCTTGCGCGGCAGCATCCGTACCAGGGTGTTATCCCGCACCACGTAATGGTGATACAGCCCCGCCAGCGCATGCAGGCCAATCAGCCAATAGCCCCAGGTGCCGATCTGCTCGTGCCAGTGCTTGATCTGCTTCGCCGCCTCGTCGTTCGGGCCAATCAGGTGGGGCAGTTCCAGCCCCCAGAACGGCACCGGCTTGTCGGCGGCGCTGAGGATGAACCAGCCCAGCAGCGGCATGGCTACCATCAGCGCGTACAACAGGGTGTGCATCAGGTGCGCAAGGCCGGTCTGCCAGGCCGGCGGCTTGGGGACGATTTTCGGCGCGGCGCCAGCGATTTTCGCCGCCAGGCGTATCCACACCAGCACGAATACGGTCAGCCCGGTCATGAAGTGCAGCTGCACGATCAGCGCGCGGCTGTCGCTGCCCTTGGGGAAGTTGCCGCGCAGTTCGATGCAGGCGTAGACGATGGCCAACAGCACCAGCATCAGCCAGTGCAGGGCGATCGACAGGCTGCCATAGCGGGCCTCGGTGTTTTTCCAGGTCATTGAATTTCCTCACGGTCGTTGCATCTTTTTATAGGTGGCGCATTGGGCCACAGGTCCGCGACCAGAAACAGCCGTTCGGCCTCTTCCCAGGCGCCATCGCTGGCTTGGACCAGGCGCACCAGCAATTGTGCCGGGGCCAGCGGGTCCAGCGCCTGCAGCCACTGCTGCAGTTGCGCGGCGTCCCAGGTGTCCTGCTCGGCGTAGCGCGCCGGCGCCAGCCAGGCGTGGCGTGGCAGCAGCTGCCAGCGCCCGGGCTGGCTTTGCAGGTAGAACGCCGGCCAGTCGCGCTGGTGCAGCCACCGGCCGCGCAGGTGCTGGGGGTGTGCGCCGGCCGGCGGTTGCGCGGTGCCGGGCCAGGGGTACAGCAGGTAGCCGCCCAGCCACAGTTGCGCGCTGAACTGCACGATGCCCAGCGCCGCCAGGGCCTGGCGGCTTTCGTCACGGGCGGAAATGGGCAGCTGGTGCTGGGCCAGGTGCGCCAGCTTCAGGTCCAGGCGGTCGTGGCTGCCCGGGCCCAACCACAAGGCAGCATGCTCGCTGTCACTGGCCTGGGGCCCCAGGTACAGCTTGATCGCCAGCTCCAGGTGGTGCACGCCGCCGCCGTCCCGCAGCAGGATGTCCAGCTCGCCCAGGGTGTGCCCCTCGCGGCGTATCGGCAGGTTCGAGGCAATCAGCTCGATGCCCGGCGCCTGGCTCAGGGCAAACTGCCACAAGCGCTCGTAATAGAGCCCCAGGCGACGAGTGGCGGCGCCCCGGGCCAGCCAGGCCACCAGCGGGCTGTGATCCACATCCAGCGCCCGCAGCCACGCCTCCAGCCGCCAGGGCTGCGCCACCCAGTCGCTGCCGGTCAGTGGGTGGCGTTGGGGCCACGGCGTCTCGGCCAGCATCGGCGGCGCCAGGATCACCCACGCCAGGTCACGCACCTGCGGCTGGCGCAAGTGGCGGGGTAGAGCGGCTAACGTGGGAAATAGAGTCATCGTGCGAGCATAGCCGGTTGGCAATCACCACGCCGATCTCAAGGCCTGCACCAAAGGCTAAAACCTCGGTCCATCAGGCCATGGCACGGTGCAACAAATGTAGCTGCTGCCGCCAGGCTGCGGCCCGCCGTGCGGACGGCGGGTAGTGGCCGTTACGCAAATCCCGAATCGGCCCGCAGCCGCTGCCGCCAGGCTGCGGCCCGCCGTGCGGACGGCGGGTGGTAGCCGTTACGCAAATCCCGAGTCGGCCCATAACCGCTGGCCGGTATGAACCCTGGAGATCTCCAGCGGGGCATAGGGCCAGCGCAGCCTTCGGCAGCGGCTACGGTGCTTTAGCCACCTCATACAGCAAACCTTTTTGTCCTGCCGGTTGCTTTCGCCCATAATCGACCCCACGTTTCCCAAGGCGCCGCACCGTGGCCGCGCCCGTTCCAGACCCCGCAGGAGCCCCATGGAGCAATTTCGCAATATCGGTATCATCGGCCGCCTCGGCAGTTCCCAGGTGCTTGATACCATTCGCCGCCTGAAAAAATTCCTGCTCGACCGGCACCTGCACGTCATCCTCGAGGACACCATTGCCGAGGTCCTGCCGGGGCACAACCTGCAGACCTCGACGCGCAAGATGCTCGGCGAAGTGTGCGACATGGTGATTGTCGTCGGCGGCGACGGCAGCCTTCTGGGCGCCGCGCGGGCGCTGGCCAAGCACAACGTGCCGGTGCTGGGCATCAACCGCGGCAGCCTGGGCTTCCTCACCGACATTCGCCCCGACGAGCTGGAAGTGAAGGTCGCCGAGGTGCTGGACGGCCACTACCTGGTGGAAAACCGCTTCCTGCTGCAGGCCGAAGTGCGCCGCCACGGCGAGGCCATCGGCCAGGGCGACGCCCTCAACGACGTGGTGCTGCACCCCGGCAAGTCCACGCGCATGATCGAGTTCGAGATCTACATCGACGGCCAGTTCGTGTGCAGCCAGAAGGCCGACGGCCTGATCGTCGCCACGCCCACCGGGTCCACCGCCTACGCGCTGTCAGCGGGCGGGCCGATCATGCACCCCAAGCTCGACGCCATCGTCATCGTGCCCATGTACCCGCACACGCTGTCGGGCCGGCCGATCGTGGTGGACGGCAACAGTGAACTGAAGATCGTGGTGTCCAAGGACATGACCATCTACCCGCAGGTGTCCTGCGACGGCCAGAACCACTTCACCTGCGCCCCGGGCGACACCGTCACGGTCAGCAAGAAGTCGCAGAAACTGCGCCTGATCCACCCGCTGGACCACAACTACTACGAAGTCTGCCGCACCAAACTCGGTTGGGGCAGCCGGCTGGGAGGCACAGGAGACTGATGCTCGATCCCGCACGCAGCTACGATCTGATCGGTGACGTGCACGGTTGCGCTCATACCCTTGAGCACTTGCTCGACACCCTCGGTTACCGCAAACAGGGCGGTATCTGGCGGCACGCCCAGCGCCAGGCACTGTTCCTGGGCGACATCATCGACCGCGGCCCGCGCATTCGCGAGGCGCTGCACATCGTCCACGACATGGTCGACGCCGGCCAGGCGCACTGCATCATGGGCAACCATGAGTTCAACGCGCTGGGCTGGTGCACGCCGGCGCCGCCTGGCAGCGGCAAGCAATTCGTGCGCGAGCACACGCCACGCCACGCGCGGCTTATCGGCGACACCCTGGCGCAGTTCGAACAGCACCCCGGTGACTGGAAAGACTTCGTGCAGTGGTTCTACGACATGCCGCTGTTCATCGACGCCGGGCGCTTCCGCCTGGTGCACGCCTGCTGGGACCACAGCATGATCGAGCTGCTGCGCGGCCAGTACCCGGACGGCTGCATCGACGAGCACTTCGTGCAGGCCGCCGCGGTGCCGGGCAGCTTTGCCTGCAACGTCTTCGACCGCCTGCTGCGCGGCACCGACATGCGCCTGCCCGACGGCCTGACCCTGACCGGCGGCGACGGCCTGACCCGCGCCTTCTTCCGCACCAAGTTCTGGGAAGACGACCCGCAAACCTACGGCGACATCGTCTTCCAGCCCGACGCGCTGCCCGAAGAGGTGGCCAGCACACCGCTGTCCAGCAGCCAGAAGAACAACCTGCTGCGCTACGGCATCGACGAGCCGCTGCTGTTCGTCGGCCATTACTGGCGCAGCGGGCGGCCCTCGGCCATCCGCCCCAACCTGGCCTGCCTGGACTACAGCGCCGTGCTCTACGGCAAGCTGGTGGCCTACCGCCTGGACCAGGAAACGCTCATCGACCCGCACAAGTTCGTGTGGGTGGACGTGGAACGCGCGCAGGTGCAGCCATGAGGCCGGTCACCGTGATGCGCGTGCCCCTGGGCACCGACCTCAGCGGCTTCGTGCAGCTGCTGGCGCGCCTGCAGGTGCCGCACCGGGTCAGCGAGGAGCGTGGCGAACAGGTGCTGTGGGCCGTCGACGAACAGATGGCCGCCGACATCCGCGACCTGTACGCGCGCTACCCTGACGGCAACGCCGACCTCGACCTGAGCAGCTACCAGCCCCGGCCACGAATATCGCGGCCCAGCCTGGCCGACCAGGCCCGCGCCTGCCCGGCCACGGCGCTGGTGTTGCTGCTGTGCCTGATCGTCGCCGGCCTGACCTACCTGGGCGACAACTTCGACACCCTGCACTGGCTGACCTTCCAGGACTTCAGCTTCGACAGCGAAAACCTCTACTTCCTGCCCCTGGGCGCCAGCCTCGACGCTGGCCAGTGGTGGCGGCTGTTCACGCCCATGCTCCTGCACTTTGGCGTGCTGCACCTGGCCATGAACGCCCTGTGGTACTGGGAACTGGGCAAGCGCGTCGAAATACTGCAGGGCCGCATCAACCTCATCGGCCTGACCCTGCTGTTCAGCCTGGTGTCCAACACGGCCCAGTACTGGTACAGCGGGCCGACCCTGTTCGGTGGCCTGTCCGGCGTGCTGTACGGGCTGCTGGGTCACGTGTTCGTGTTCCAGTGGCTGGCGCCCAACAACGTCTACCGCATGCCGCGCAGCGTGCTGGTGATGATGCTGGCGTGGCTGGTCATCTGCATGACCCCGCTGGTGGGCATGTTCGGCCAGATCGCCAACGCCGCCCACGTCGGCGGGCTGTTGGTCGGTTGCCTGACAGGGCTCTTGGGTGGCGCCTTCGCGCGCCGTAAACTACGCGCATAAATTCTGGAGACGCCATGACTTCCTTCGCCCACATGATCGAAAACATCACCCCCGAAATCTACGAGAGCCTGAAACTGGCCGTGGAAATCGGCAAATGGTCCGACGGCCGCAAGCTCACCACCGAGCAGAAAGAGCTGTCGCTGCAGGCGGTGATCGCCTGGGAGATGCAGAACCTGCCCGAAGACCAGCGCACCGGCTACATGGGCCCGCAGGAATGCGCCTCGAAGTCGGCGCCGGTGGCGAACATTCTGTTCAAGTCGGATGCTGTCCATTGAACGAGATTGGTCGCGGTACCCTGAGCAAGATGGCCACCCGGCTCGACGAGTCGGCGGTCCAGTACAGCTTTCGCCTGGGCGACGTCGAGATCCCGGTCAATGACCTGATCGGCAAGCCCCTGCGCCTGGAATACCTGGGCGCCATCCACTGCACCCACTGCGGTCGCAAGACCAAGACCAGCTTCAGCCAGGGCTACTGCTACCCCTGCATGACCAAGCTGGCCCAGTGCGACGTGTGCATCATGAGCCCCGAGCGCTGCCACTACGACGCCGGCACCTGCCGCGAGCCGTCCTGGGGCGAGCAGTTCTGCATGACCGACCACGTGGTGTACCTGGCCAACTCGTCGGGCATCAAGGTCGGCATCACCCGCGCCACCCAGCTGCCCACGCGCTGGCTCGACCAGGGCGCCAGCCAGGCCCTGCCGATCGTGCGCGTGGCCACCCGCCAGCAATCGGGGCTGGTGGAAGACCTGTTCCGCAGCCAGGTGGCCGACCGTACCAACTGGCGCGCGCTGCTCAAGGGCGACGCCGCGCCGGTCGACCTGCCCCAGGTGCGCGACATGCTGTTCGACACCTGCGGCGCCGGCCTGTCGATGCTGCAGGAACGCTTCGGCCTGCAAGCCATCCAACCCTTGCATGACACCGAAGTGCTGGAGATCCGCTATCCGGTCCAGGCCTACCCGGCCAAGATCGCCAGTTTCAACCTGGACAAGAATCCGATCGCCGAGGGCACGCTGCTGGGCATCAAGGGCCAGTACCTGATCTTCGACACCGGCGTGATCAATATTCGCAAATACACGGCGTACCAGCTCGCCGTGCATCAGTAGAAGGATGTCAGCATGCGCACCGAACAGCCGAAAATGATTTACCTCAAGGACTACCAGGCCCCTGAGTACCTGATCGACGAAACGCACCTGACCTTCGAGCTGCACGACGACCATACCCTGGTCCACGCGCAGCTGGTCATGCGCCGCAACCCGGCCCGCGGGCCTGGTTTGCCGCCGCTGGTGCTGGACGGCCAGCAGCTTGAACTGCTGTCGGTCAGCCTGGGCGACGTGGAACTGGGTGCTGCCGACTACCAGATCGACGACAGCCACCTGACCCTGCACCCCACGGCGGCCAGCTTCACGCTGGACACCAGCGTGCGCATCCACCCCGAGACCAACACGGCGCTGGAAGGCCTGTACAAGTCCGGCAGCATGTTCTGCACCCAGTGCGAGGCCGAGGGCTTCCGCAAGATCACCTACTACCTCGACCGCCCGGACGTGATGAGCAAGTTCACCACCACGGTCAGCGCCGAGCAGCACAGTTACCCGGTGCTGCTGTCCAACGGCAACCCGATTGCCAGCGGCCCCGGTGAAGACGGCCGCCACTGGGCCACCTGGGAAGACCCGTTCATGAAGCCGGCGTACCTGTTCGCCCTGGTGGCCGGTGACCTGTGGTGCGTGGAAGACAAGTTCGAGACCGCCTCCAAGCGCGACGTCACCCTGCGCATCTACGTCGAGCCGGAAAACATCGACAAGTGCCAGCACGCCATGACCAGCCTGAAGAAGTCCATGCGCTGGGACGAAGAGGTGTATGGCCGCGAGTACGACCTGGATATCTTCATGATCGTCGCGGTCAACGACTTCAACATGGGCGCCATGGAGAACAAGGGCCTCAACATCTTCAACTCCAGCGCCGTGCTGGCGCGCGCCGAGACCGCCACCGACGCCGCCCACCAGCGCGTCGAGGCCATCGTCGCCCACGAATACTTCCACAACTGGTCGGGTAACCGCGTCACCTGCCGCGACTGGTTCCAGCTGTCGCTGAAGGAAGGCTTCACGGTGTACCGCGACGCCGGTTTCTCCTCGGACATGAACTCGGCCACGGTCAAGCGCATCCAGGACGTGGCGTACCTGCGCACGCACCAGTTCGCCGAAGACGCCGGACCGATGGCCCACCCGGTGCGCCCGGACAGCTTCATCGAGATCTCCAACTTCTACACCCTGACCGTGTACGAGAAGGGCGCCGAAGTGGTCGGCATGATCCACACCCTGCTGGGCAACGAAGGCTTCCGCAAGGGCAGCGACCTGTACTTCGAACGCCACGACGGCCAGGCCGTGACCTGCGATGACTTCATCAAGGCCATGGAAGACGCCAACGGCGTCGACCTGACCCAGTTCAAGCGCTGGTACAGCCAGGCCGGCACCCCGCGCGTGCAGGTCAGCGAGACCTACGACGCCGCGGCCAAGACCTACAGCCTGCACTTCCACCAGACCTGCCCGGCTACCCCGGACAAGGCCGAGAAGCTGCCGTTCGTGATCCCCGTGGCCCTGGGCCTGATCGACGCCCACGGCAACGACCTGCCGCTGCAACTGGCCGGTGAAAGCGCGCCGGTGGGCACCAGCCGCGTGCTGTCGGTGACCGAGGAAGACCAGACCTTCACCTTCCACAACATCGACGCCAAGCCGTTGCCGTCGCTGCTGCGCGGCTTCAGCGCGCCGGTGAAGCTGAGCTTCGACTACAACCGCGACCAGCTGATGGTGCTGATGCAGCACGACAGCGACGGCTTCAACCGCTGGGACGCCGGCCAGCGCCTGGCCGTGCAGTGCCTGCAGGAACTGACCGCGCAGTACATGGAAAACCAGCCCATGGTGCTCGACCCACGGCTGGTCACCGCCCTGGGCACCGTGCTGGCGAACCACAGCCTGGACCAGGCCATGGTCGCCGAGATGCTCTCGCTGCCGAGCGAAGCCTACCTGGCCGAGCTCAGCGACCGCGCCGAAGTGGACGCCATCCACGCCGCCCGCGAATTTGCCCGCGCGCAGATCGCCGAGCACCTGTACGGCGCCCTGTGGCAGCGTTACCAGGCCAACCGCGCCATCTCGCGCGAGACCGCCTACGTGCCGGAGGCCGAGCACTTCGCCCGCCGCGCGCTGCAGAACATCGCCCTGTCGTACCTGATGCTGACGGCCAAGCCGGAAGTGCTGGAAGCCACCCTGGAGCAGTTCGACGCCTGCGACAACATGACCGAGCGCCTCACCGCGCTGGCCGTGCTGGTCAACTCGCACTTCGACGCCGAGAAAGCCAAGGCCCTGGAAACCTTCGCCGAGCACTTCAAGGACAACCCGCTGGTCATGGACCAGTGGTTCAGCGTGCAGGCCGGCAGCACCCTGCCAGGCGGCCTGAAACGCGTGCAGGCGCTGATGCAGCACCCGGCGTTCACCTTGAAGAACCCCAACAAGGTGCGCGCCCTGATCGGCGCCTTCGCCCAGCAGAACCTGGTCAACTTCCACGCCGTGGACGGCTCGGGCTACCGTTTCCTGGCCGACCTGGTCATCCAGCTCAACGCCCTGAACCCGCAGATCGCCTCGCGCCAACTGGGCCCACTGACCCGCTGGCGCAAATACGACCCACACCGCCAGGCGCTGATGCGCGGCGAGCTGGAGCGCATCCTGGCCTCCGGCGAGCTGAGCAGTGACGTGTATGAAGTGGTGAGCAAGAGCCTGGCGTAAGCTGGCTGTTGTTTAATCAGGCGCCGCACCTGCCTTGCAGGGCGGCGCCTTTTTTGTGCCTTCGCGCTTTGCGTAGCCGCAGCCTTCGGCAGCGGCTACGTGTACGGCGGGGGATTGGTTGCGTTGGCGGACGCGGCCTGCGGCCGCTGCTACGGGACCTTGGGGTGATGTGGTCGCGTCCGCGCGCCACGCCAAATCAACCATCAAGAATCCCCACCCGCCGCCGATACGTCCCAACGCCCCCTGGACTTTTCGGCTGACATTCATGAAGCAGTTTTTCAACAAGCCTTACCTGTTACCCACTCTTATTTCCCTGGTGCTGCTGGCCGTGGTGTCGCTGTGGCTGAGCCCGGCGCTGGACGTGCTGGCGCTGGCGCGTGACCTGCGCTGGCTGGCGGTGCTGGCGCTGTTCCTGTACAGCCTGTTCTGCTGGGCGTGCATCTCCCTGGGCCGCTGGGGCGAGGTGGCGTGGAAGCGCGCCGACTACCTGTGGCTGGGCTGCGTGGCGCTGGCGCTGGTGGTGCAGGCGGCAGGCGAGGGCAGCCTGCGCTGGGTGGCCACGGCGTTGCTGCTGGTGTTGGCGCTGGCGTTGCGCGCGGCCAAGGTCAAGGCCGAGGTGCTGCTCAAGACCCCGCGCCGCCAGCCGGTGTGGCTGATCCTCAACCAGCGCCTGGAAATTCCTTCCGAAGGCCGCCTGGACATGAAGGCCCAGCGCGCCAAGGTGCGCCTGGTGCAGCTGCTGCGCGATTGGCGGGTGGGCAAGTTTCCCCTGGCCCATGTGCAGGTGGCGGCAAAAGCGCCGGACCTGCTGGCCAGCTCGGTGGTCGAGGTGAAGCCGCGCTTCAGCGAGCCGGAGTTCAGCTACGACTTCCAGCACTCGCTGGAGGCCACCGACCTGGGCCGCTGGATCCTCGAACAGCCGGTGAACACCGTGTACCTATTCGGCGAAACCAACGCCACGCTGCTGGCCCAGCTGTTCCGCTGGGGCAAGGACCACGACCTGGAAGTGATCATCGATGGCGGCGTGACCCTGCTCAACGAAGAGCACGCGCTGGCCTGAGCAACGGTGATAGAGTGGGAATTGATCGCTAGCTATCGATTTCCCTCAGGAGTGCCGTTCATGAAGCTCAAACGCTTGTTCACTGCATCCAGCCTGGCCCTGGCGGTGCTTGCCAGCAGCGGCCTGCACGCCGCCGACGCGCAGCCCACGGGCGTGCGCGGGGCCATCACCGCCATTAACGGCGACGACCTGCAGGTGAAGACCAACCGCGGCGAAGACGTGGTGGTGCACCTGACGCCCGACACCCAGGTGCGCGGCGTGACCCTGGCCAACATCGCCGACATCAAGCCGGGCAGCTACGTCGGCTCGGCCGCCATTCCCCAGGCCGACGGCACCCTCAAGGCCCTGGAAGTGCATGTGTTCCCGCCTTCCATGGCCGGCACCGGCGACGGCCACCGCGCCTTCGACCTGGCGGCCAACAGCAGCATGACCAACGGCAGCGTCGGCGACTTGGTGGTGGCCAACGGGCGCACCATCACCGTGAAATACAAAGGCGGCGAGCAGAAGATCCTGGTGCCGGACGACGTGCCGGTAGTCAACCTGGTGCCGGCTGACCGCAGCCTGCTCAAGCCGGGGGTGAAGATTGTGCTGTTCGCGCAGAAGGCGGCGGACGGCAGCTACACCGCGAAGGCCATTTCCGCTGGGGAAAATGGCCTGAAGCCGCCGATGTAAGGTGGCGGCGCCCCCCCGCCCTGTAGCCGCTGCCGCCAGGCTGCGCTGGCCCTTCCATGCGCCGCAGATCTTCAGTGCACCGACGGGCCAGCGCAGCCTTCGGCAGCGGCTACGGAGGGGGTAGGGCGCCGGCGCAAGCGCACCACCAAGCCATACAGCAACGGCACGAAGAACACCGTCAGCACCGTCGCCGACAGCATTCCGCCGAACACGCTGGTGCCAATCGCCCGCTGGCTGGCCGAACCCGGGCCGGTGGCCAGGGCCAGGGGCAGCACGCCGAACATGAACGCCAGCGAGGTCATCACGATGGGCCGCAGGCGCATGCGCGCGGCGTCCAGTATCGACTGGTGCAGGCTGGCGCCCTGGCGGTGCAGGGTCTCGGCCACCTCGATGATGAGGATGGCGTTCTTCGCCGTCAGGCCCATGATGGTGATCATCCCCACCTTGAAGTACAGGTCATCGGGCATGCCGCGCAGGTGTGTGGCAGCCAGCGCGCCCAGCAGCCCCAGGGGGATGGCGAGGATCACCGCCAGCGGCATCGACCAGCTTTCATACAGGGCGGCCAGGCAGAGGAAAATCACCAGCACCGACAGCCCGAACAGCAGCGGCACCTGGTTGCCCGACAGGCGCTCCTGGTACGACTGCCCGGCCCACTCGTAGCCCACGCCCACCGGCAGCTGCGCCACCAGCGCGCCCAGCGCATCCATGGCCTGGCTGGTGCTGTAGCCCGGCGCCGGCTGGGCGCTGATGGCCATGGCCGGGAAGCCGTTGAAGTGGTCGATCTGCAACGCGCCCAGGGTCCAGCGCATGCTGACGAAGGCACTCAGCGGCACCATGTCGCCATTGCTGTTGCGCACCCGCGCCTGCAGCAGGCTGTCGGCGGCCTGGCGGTCGCGGCCCTCGGCCTGCACCAGGATGCGCCGCACCTGGTTCTTGTAGATGAAGTCGCCCAGGTACTGCGAACCGTAGAGCGTGGCCAGGGTGTCGTTGATCTCGCTGACCGCCACGCCCATGCTTTGCGCCTTGACCCGGTCGATGCTCACGCGCAGCTGCGGCGCGTCGTCCTGGCCGGAGAATGACACGTCGGCCAGCACCGGGCTCCTGGCCGCCAGGGCCAGCAGCTGGTCCTTGGCCGCCAGCAGCGCGTCGTGGCCCAGGCCACCGCGGTCCTGCAGGCGCAGGTCGATGCCCTCGGTGCGGCCCATGGAGGGCAGCGGCGGGGTGTTCAATGCCTTCACCGTGGCCTTGGGCTGGCTGGCGGTGCCGTGGGCGAAGTGCGTGTTGATGCGCTGCATGATCGCGTCCACCTGCTGGTCGGGCTGCTTGCGCCGCGACCAGTCGATCAGCGTCGGCCACACCATGGCTGCGTTCTGGCCGTTGCCGAAATAGCTGAAGCCCTGCATGGCGAAGCGGCTTTCGATGTTCGGGTCCTGGGCCATGAAGCGCTGCACCTCGTCCACCACCTGGCGCGTGTCGGCCTGGGTGGCGCCGGTGGGCAGCTGGATCACCGTGGCGAAATTGCCCTTGTCTTCCTTGGGCAGGAAGCCGCCCGGCAGGTAGGCGAACAACAGCGCGCACAGGCCCAGCAGGCCGGCGTACAGCAGCATGAAGCGCAGCGGCCGGCGCAGGAAGGCGTCCAGTGCCCGCAGGTAACGGTCGGCGAACGCCTGGCTGGCGCGCGCCACGCGGCCGGGGCTGGTGCCGTGGCTGGCGGGCTTGAGCAGGGTGGCGCACAGCGCCGGGGTCAGGCTCAGGGCCAGGAACGCCGACAGCGCCATGGGCACCGCCAGGGCCACGGTGAACTGCCGGTAGATCTGCCCCACGGCACCAGGGAACAGCGCCATGGGCACGAACACCGCAGTCAGCACCAGGGTGATGGCGATGATGGCACCGCTGATCTGGCCCATGGCCTGTAGGGTGGCCTCGCGCGGACCCACGCCTTGCTCGGCCATGATCCGCTCGACGTTCTCCACCACCACGATGGCGTCGTCCACCAGGATGCCGATGGCCAGCACCATGCCGAACAGCGTCAGCACGTTCAGCGAGAAACCCAGCACCAGCATGGCCGCGCAGGTGCCGGCCAGGGCGATGGGCACCACCAGGCTGGGGATCAGCGTGGCGCGCCAGTTGCCCAGGAACAGCCACATCACCGCGAACACCAGCACCATGGCCTCCACCAGGGTGTAGCCAACCTTGACGATGGACAGGTGCACGAAGGTCGAGGTGTCGAAGGCGGTGTGGTAGTGCAGGCCCGGGGGGAACTCCGGCGCCAGCTCGGCCAGGGTGGCCTTGATGGAGTCGGCGGTCTGCAGGGCGTTGGCGCCGCTGGCCAGCTTCACCGAGATGGCGCCGGCGTAGCGGCCGTTGAGGAACGCCGGGTAGTCGTAGTTCATGCCGCCCAGCTCCACCCGTGCCACGTCGGCCACACGCAGGGCCGAGCCGTCGGGGTTCACGCGCAGGGCGATGGCGCCGAACGCCTGGGGCGTGTCCAGCTCTTCCTGCACCGCCAGCGGTGCGGTAATCGCCGTGCTGGCCGGCGACGGCGGGGTGCCGATGGCGCCCAGGGTGATGCGCTGGTTCTGCAGGCTGATGGCGTTGACCAGCTCGGTGGTGGTGATGCCGGTGGCGGTCAGGCGCTGCACGTCGGGCCAGATGCGCATGGCGTACTCGGGGCTGTACACCTCGACCCCGCCCACCCCCGGGGTGCGCAGCAGGGCCGGGCGGACCACGCTGGTGGCGTAGTCGCCCAGCTCGATGTCATCGACGTTGGGGTTGTCGGCGGTCAGGGTCACGAACATCAGCTCGTTCTGGCCGCTCTGTTCCACGGTCAGGCCCTGGCGCCGCACGCTCTCGGGCAGGCGCTCTTCCACGCGCTTGAGGCGGTTCTGCACCTCCACCGCCGCCAGCTGGGTGTTGGTGCCGGTCTCGAACGACAGGTTCAGCTCGATGGTGTTTTCCGAGCTGTTGGAGGCGAAATACAGCAGCCCCGGAATGCCGCTCAGCTCACGCTCGATCACCGCCGTGACGGTGCGTTCGGCCACCTCGGGCGAGGCGCCGGGGTAGCTGGCGGTGATGCCCACGCGCGGCGGCGCGACGTTGGGGTACTGCTCCATGGACAGGCGCGTGGCCGCGCCCAGCCCGGCCAGCAGGATGACAATGGCGATGACCCAGGCCATGACGGGCCGGGCGATGAAAAAGGCTGACATGGGATTCCCTATGAGCGGTCGGCTACCGTGCCGGTGTCGGCGGAAGGTTTCACGGCCACGGCCTGGCCGTCACCCAGGGCGCCGCCGTCGAGGATCACCTGCTCGCCGCCGTCCAGCCCGGCGCTGACCCGCCACTGGCGGCCCTGCAGGGTCTGGGCCTGGACGTTGACCTGGCGCGCGTGGCCGTCCTTGAGCACCATCACGTAGGCGCCGTCGCGGGTGCGGGTCAGCGCCTGCTGTGGGATCAGCACGTCGTGGTGGCCGCCGGCGCGTTCGAACTCCACCTGCACGTACAGGCCGGGCAGCAACAGCTGCTCGGGGTTGTCGAACTGCGCGCGCAGGGCCACGGTGTCGGTTTTCGGGTCTACCGCGGTGTCGGTGAACAGCAGCTTGCCGGCGCGCTTGTACAGGCTGCCGTCGCTCAGGCGCAGGGTGACGCGGGCGGCACCGGGGCTGTCCTTGAGCGCCTCGCCCAACGCCAGGAAGTCGCTGGCTGGCTGCGAAAAGTTGACGTAGATGGGGTCCAGCTGTTCGACGGTGGTCAGCGGCGTGCCTTCGTCCTGGCCGACCATGGCGCCTTCGCTGACCAGCGCGCGGCGGGCGCGCCCGGCTATCGGTGCCTTGACGCTGGCGTAGTCCAGTTGCAGGCGCGCGCTGCGCACCTTGGCCTCGGCGGACAGCACCGCGGCCTTGGCACGTTTCTCGGCGAACAGGTCCTGGCGGCTCTGCTGCACGCTGATGGAATTGTCCACCACCAACTGCTGGGAACGGCGGGCAATGTCGCCGGCAGACTCGGCGGCCACGCGCGCCTGGGCCAGTTCAGCCTCGGCGGCGGCCAGCTGGGCGGCAAACGGCGCCGGGTCGATGCGGAACAGCAGGTCGCCGGCGTTCACCGCCGCGCCCTCGGTGTAGGTGCGCTGCTCGACGATGCCGGCCACGCGAGCGCGGACCTCGGCGGTGCGGAAGGCTTCCAGGCGCCCGGTGAGCACCGTGGTGCGCGGTTCCAGGGCCGGCGTGGCGGTGGCCACGTCCACGGCAATCGGCCCGGCGGCGGCCTGGGTAGGTGAAGCAGGCTTGTCGCAGCCCACCAGCATCCCGCTGGTGGCAATCGACAGGACCAGGGCTTTTAGCGTGGGCGTGAAGCTGGGCATGGTCGTACTCGGGTCGGCTCTCTTCATGAGAGGGGTGGGGCGTGAAGAGCAATGGCTGTGCCAATGTAGAAAGGACGAAACAATTGGCCGCTGGATTACCGTGGGTGGCGCTTTTTTATAACGGTGTGGGACGTTCGTGCTATTGATGGCACCAGCATGGTGCGCCGTAGCCGCTGCCGCCAGGCTGCGCTGGCCCTGTGCCTCACTGGAAATCTCCAGTGTGGATGTGGGCCAGCGCAGCCTTCGGCAGCGGCTACAGGTATAGCGTTGTGGCGAATGTTCAGCAGGGTGTTACTGCTGGGTGTAGATCTGGTCGAACACGCCGCCGTCGGCGAAGTGGGTTTTCTGCACGGTGCGCCAGTCGCCGAAGGTCTTTTCAACCGACAGGAAGTCGACCTTGGGGAAGCGGTCCTGGTACTTGGCCAGCACCGCCGGGTCACGCGGGCGCAGGTAGTTCTGCGCGGCGATGTCCTGGCCTTCCGGCGACCACAGGTACTTGAGGTAGGCCTCGGCCAGGGCGCGGCTGCCTTTCTTGTCCACCACCTTGTCGACCACGGCCACCGGCGGCTCGGCTTCGGCGGAGACGCTGGGGTAGATGACCTCGAACTTCTCGCGGCCGAACTCGCGGGCAATCATTTCCGCTTCGTTCTCGAAGGTCACCAGCACATCGCCAATCTGGTTGGTCATGAAGGTGGTGGTAGCGCCACGGCCACCGGTGTCCAGCACCGGCACCTGCTTGAACAGCTTGCCGACGAAGGCCTTGGCCTTGTCCTCGTCACCGCCGTTCTTCAGCACGTAGCCCCAGGCCGACAGGTAGGTGTAGCGGCCGTTGCCGCTGGTCTTGGGGTTGGGGACGATCACCTGCACGCCGTCCTTGAGCAGGTCGGGCCAGTCTTTCAGGGCCTTGGGGTTGCCCTTGCGGACGATGAACACGGTGGCCGAGGTGAACGGCGCGCTGTGGTTGGGCAGGCGCGTGACCCAGTCGTCGGGCACCAGCTTGCCGTTGTCGGCCAGGGCGTTGATGTCGGTGGCCATGTTCATGGTGATGACGTCGGCGGGCAGGCCGTCGATCACCGAGCGCGCTTGCTTGCTGGAACCGCCGAAGGACATCTGCACGCTGACCGGCTCGTTGTGCTCGGCCTGCCAGTGTTTCTGGAACGCGGCGTTGTAGTCCTTGTAGAAATCACGCATCACGTCGTAGGAAACGTTCAGCAAGGGCGGCTGGGCAGCCTGGACCAGCCCGGCCAGGCCCAGCCCGGCGGCGAGCAGCGAGGCGCTCAAGAGTTTGTGCATGGTGGATGTCCCTGTTGTTGTCGTTGGAATCAATTGGCCAGCCACTATAGCCGGGCGCTGTTGGCGCCCGAAAGACCGAAAAGTTGGGCGCTTATGGAGTTTTTTCAAACAAGGCATTTCCGCAACGGGAGCAGAACGCCGCCTCGCTGTCGTGATCGGCCTTGGCGCACACCGGGCATGGGCGCTCCTGGCGCTCGCCGCGCATGGCGTTGGCCAGCTCGGCGGTGAAGATGCCGGTGGGCACGGCGATGATCGAGTAACCGGTGATCATTACCAGCGCCGAGATCATCTGGCCCAGCGGGGTCTTGGGCACGATGTCGCCGAAGCCCACGGTGGTGAGGGTGACGATGGCCCAGTAGATGCCCATGGGAATGCTGGTGAAGCCGTGCTCGGGGCCTTCGATCACGTACATCAGGGTGCCGAACACCGTCACCAGGGTGGCCACGCTGAGCAGGAACACAATGATCTTCTGGCGGCTGCCGCGCAGGGCCGACATCAGGTAGTTGGCCTGGCTCAGGTAGGGGCGCAGCTTGAGCACGCGGAAGATGCGCAGCATGCGGATCACCCGCACGATCATCAGATACTGGGCGTCGCTGTAGTAGATGGCGAGGATGCCCGGCACGATCGCCAGCAGGTCCACCAGCCCATAGAAGCTGAAGGCGTAGCGCAGCGGCCGCGGCGTGCAGTACAGGCGCAGCAGGTATTCCACGGTGAAGATGCCGGTCAGGCCCCACTCGATGTTGGCGAACAGGGTGGCGTAATCGCGGTGCACGCTCTCGATGCTGTCGACCATCACCAGCACCAGGCTGGCGAGGATGATGAACAGCAAGGTGGTGTCGAAGCGCCGGCCGGCCACCGTGTCGCTGTGGAAGATGATGGTGTAGAGCTTTTGGCGCAGGGTGCGTTGGCTTTCCATAGGGTCCGGGTTCCTGAACATGGACCAAGCCTAGGGCGTTTACCGGCGACTGTGCAAGGTGCCCTCCACCAGGCTGGCGCGGGCACCGGCGCGCACCAGCCAACAGGCGAGAATGAACGGCGCGGTGAGGCCGGGCAGCGGCAGGCTGGCGAACCCCGGTTGCAACAGCAGCGCCAGGCCGATGGCCAGCACTGCGCGCAGCGGCTGGGCGCTGAAGGCCAGCGCCGCCAGCGCCGGGTTGAAACCGTACAGGCCGGGCAGCGCTGGCTCGCCCTGCAGCCAGGCGAAGGCCAGGCCGGCGGCAGAGCCCAGCAGCGCCCAGCGCGCGGCGCGGCGGTCGGCCAGGTGCAGGCCCAGGGCAATCAGCGCGCCGGCCAGGGGGCTGGGCAGCACGAAGATCTGCCCCAGGCCGGTGAGCACGTCACTCAGGTCGAAGGCTTGCCCGCTGCCAGGGGCAGGGCTGATGCCCAGCGCCAGGGCCCAGCCGGCCAGCACGAACGGCGCGGTGTAGGCGGGCAGGCAGCTGGGGCGCGCGCAAACGCGCAGCCAGCGCGCCAGCAGCAGGCTGCTCAGGCCACTGGCGGCGATGATCAACAGGGGCAGGGTCAGGCCCAGCGGCAGCCACTGGCTGAACAGCAGGCCGATCAGCACGCCGTTGTAGCTGTAGAGGCCGGCCTGGCGGTGTTCGCGCAGGTAGCCACGGCGTTGCGCGGTGAGCAGGCCGCTGGCCGCGCCCAGCAGCGCGCCACCCAGCAGCTGCGGGGCGCCCACCAGTATCGCCAGCAGGCAGCACAGGCCGCACAGCGGGTTGCGTTGCAGCAGCACCTGGCTGAAGCCGTTGAGCAGTGCGGTGGCCCAGTCGGGGCAGTGAATTGGATGTCTTGCCATAGGCGCTCCTGTGGGAGCTGGCTTGCCAGCGAGCTTTTCGGTACCACCAAAAACTCGCTGGCAAGCCAGCTCCCACAGCCTCGGTTTCTAGACCAGCGTTTCGATACGCAGCGAATTGGTGCTGCCCGGCTTGCCGAACGGCACGCCGGCGGTGATCACCAGGGTGTCGCCACGGCTGGCCAGCCCTTGCGCCTGGGCGATTTCCAGCGCCGTGGAGCAGACTTCCTCCACCTGCCGCAGGCGGTCATTGACCACCGAACGCACGCCCCAGGCCACGCTCAACTGCCGGGCCGTGGCCAGGTTGGGCGTGAGGTTGAGGATCGGCACCCGCGGCCGTTCGCGGGCGGCGCGCAGGGTCGAGGCACCGGATTCGCTGTAGTTGACCAGCACGGCCACCGGCAGGATGCCGCTGATACGGCGGATGGCGCAGCTGATGGCGTCCGACACGGTGGCCTCGGCCTGGGGCCGGCTGACGTCCAGTTGTGCCTGGTAGTCGGGGCCGCTTTCCACCTGGCGGATGATCTTGCTCATCATCTGCACGGCTTCCAGCGGGTAGTCGCCCGAGGCGGTCTCGGCCGACAGCATCACCGCGTCGGCGCCCTCGGCCACGGCGTTGGCCACGTCGGTGACCTCGGCGCGGGTGGGCGCGGGGGCGAAGCGCATGGATTCGAGCATCTGCGTGGCCACCACCACCGGCCGGCCCAGGGCGCGGCACACGGCAATGATGCGCTTCTGGATCTGCGGCACGGTCTCGGCCGGCACTTCCACGCCCAAATCGCCACGGGCCACCATGATCGCGTCGCTGAGCCGCGCGATCTCTTCCAGGTGCACCAGCGCCGAGGGCTTCTCGACCTTGGCCATCAGCCGCGCGCGGCCGCCGATCAGCTCGCGGGCCTCGAGGATGTCCTCGGGGCGCTGCACGAATGACAGCGCCACCCAGTCCACGCCCAGCTCCAGGCCGAAGCTCAGGTCGCGGCGGTCCTTGGCGGTCAGCGGGCTGAGCTCCAGCACCGCCTGGGGCACGTTGACGCCCTTGCGGTCCGACAGCTCGCCGCCGGCAATCACCTGGGTGTCGATGGCGTCGGCATGCTTGGCGGTCACCTGCAGGCGCAGCTTGCCGTCGTCCAGCAGCAGGTCCATGCCCGGCTCCAGGGCGGCGATGATCTCGGGGTGCGGCAGGTTCACCCGGCGCGCGTCGCCGGGGCTGGTGTCGAGGTCCAGACGGAACGCCTGGCCGCGGTGCAGCAGCACCTTGCCGTCGGCGAAACGGCCGACGCGCAGCTTCGGCCCTTGCAGGTCCATGAGCACGCCCAGCGGCGTGTTCAACTGCGCTTCCACGTCGCGAATCCATTCCAGGCGCTGGGCGTGGTCGCCGTGCTCGCCGTGGCTGAAGTTGAGGCGGAACAGGTTGACCCCGGCCAGCGCCAGTTGGCGGATGTCTTCCTGGCTGCGGGTGGCAGGGCCCAGGGTGGCGAGAATCTTGGTGTTCTTGTAGGCGGTCATGGCGCGGTGGCCTCCAGAATCAGGATGGCGCGGAAGTCGTTGACGTTGGTGCGCGTGGGTTCGGTGACCACCAGGTCGCCCAGCGCCTGGAAGTAGCCATAGCCGTTGTTGTTGTCCAGCTCGGCGCTGGCGCTCAGGCCCAGCTGCGCGGCGCGGCGGTAGCTGCAGGGGGTCATGACCGCCCCGGCGTTGTCCTCGGAGCCGTCGATGCCGTCGGTGTCGCCGGCCAGGGCGTAGATGCCGGGCTGGCCCTTGAGGCTCTCGGTGAGGCTGAGGAGGAATTCGGCGTTGCGCCCGCCGCGGCCGTTGCCGCGCACGGTGACCGTGGTCTCGCCACCGGAGAGAATCACGCACGGCGCCGCCAGCGGCTGGCCGTGAATGGCGATCTGCCGGGCAATGCCTGCGTGCACCTTGGCCACTTCGCGCGACTCGCCTTCCAGGTCGCCGAGGATCAGCGGGCTGAAGCCGGCGGCGCGCGCTTTTACTGCGGCGGCCTGCAACGACTGCTGCGGCGTGGCGATCAGCTGGAAGTGGCTGCGCGCCAGGCACGGGTCGTCGGCCTTGACGGTCTCCGATTCAGGGTTGTGCAGCCAGTCGCGCACGGCCGCTGGCACCTCGATGTGGTAGCGCGCCAGGATCGCCAGCGCCTGGGCCGAGGTGCTGGGGTCGGCCACAGTGGGGCCGGAGGCGATGACCGTGGCCAGGTCGCCGGGTACGTCGGAAATCGCGTAGGTGTGCACGGTGGCCGGCCAGCAGGCCTTGGCCAGGCGGCCGCCCTTGATGGCCGAGAGGTGCTTGCGCACGCAGTTCATCTCGCCAATGGTGGCGCCGGATTTGAGCAGCGCCTTGTTGATGGCCTGCTTGTCGGCCAGGGTGATGCCGGCGGCGGGCAGGGCCAGCAGCGCCGAGCCGCCGCCCGAGAGCAGGAAGATCACCCGGTCGCTTTCAGTGAGGTTGCTGACCAGTTGCAGCACGCGCTGGGCCACGGCCAGGCCGGCGGCGTCGGGCACCGGGTGGGCGGCTTCCACCACCTCGATTTTCCGGCAGCTGGCGCCGTGGCCGTAGCGGGTGACTACCAGCCCGCTGACCTCGCCCTGCCAGCAGCGCTCGACCACTTCGGCCATGGCGGCTGCGGCCTTGCCGGCGCCGATGACGATCACCCGGCCGCTGCGGTCGGCGGGCAGGAAGGGTTCCAGCACCTGGCTTGGGTGGGCTGCGGCGATGGCCGTGGCGAACAGCTCGCGCAGGAAGGATTGCGGATCGACTGACATGGCAGGCTCCCGGAAGAATTCTTGTTTTTGGAGTGAGGTGTGGGAGCTGGCTTGCCAGCGAGCTTTTTGCGCCCCCGAAAAGCTCGCTGGCAAGCCAGCTCCCACAGGTCCTGCGATGTATCAGTTGTCGCGGATGCTGAAGTTGGCCATGTGTTCCAGGCCCTTGATCAGCGCCGAGTGGTCCCAGTTGCTGCCGCCCAGGGCCGCGCAGGTGCTGAACACCTGTTGCGCGTTGGCGGTGTTGGGCAGGTTCACGCCCAGCTCGCGGGCGCCTTGCAGGGCCAGGTTGAGGTCTTTCTGGTGCAGGCTGATGCGGAAGCCGGGGTCGAAGGTGCCCTTGATCATGCGCTCGCCGTGCACTTCGAGGATCTTCGACGAGGCGAAGCCGCCCATCAGCGCTTCACGCACCTTGGCCGGGTCGGCGCCGTTCTTCGCCGCGAACAGCAGTGCTTCGGCCACGGCCTGGATGTTCAGGGCGACGATGATCTGGTTGGCCACCTTGGCGGTCTGGCCGTCGCCGTTGCCGCCGACGCGGGTGATGTTCTTGCCCATGCTCTGGAACAGCGGCAGGGCGCGGTCGAAGGCGTCCTGGTCGCCGCCGACCATGATGCTCAGGGTGGCGGCCTTGGCGCCTACTTCACCACCGGACACCGGTGCGTCCAGGTACTGCGCGCCACGGGCGTTGACCTTGGCGGCGAAGGCCTTGGTGGCGGTGGGCGAGATGGAGCTCATGTCGATGACGATCTTGTTGCGGCTCAGGCCCTCGGCGATGCCCTGCTCGCGGAACAGCACGTCTTCCACCTGCGGGGTGTCGGGCACCATGACGATGATGAATTCCGCTTCCTGGGCCACGTCGCGCGGGTTGGCCAAGGCCACGGCGCCGGCGGCGACAAGGTCGGTGGGGGCGGCGTCGTGGTGGGTGGAGAGGAACAGTTGGTGACCTGCTTGTTGCAGGTTCTGCGCCATGGGCAGGCCCATGATGCCGGTGCCGATGAATCCGATTTTTGCCATGGTATGAAGCCTCTTAATTATTTTTGTGAATGCGGCACTGTGGGAGCTGGCTTGCCAGCGAGCTTCTGGGGCCTCTGAAAAGCTCGCTGGCAAGCCAGCTCCCACAGGTGTCAGACGGCGTTATGCGTTTTGAGCCAATGCAGGCCAGCCTCGGTGGTGGTCAGCGGCTTGTACTCGCAGCCCACCCAGCCCTGGTAGCCGATCTTGTCCAGGTGCTCGAACAGGAAGCGGTAGTTGATCTCGCCGGTGCCCGGTTCGTGGCGGCCGGGGTTGTCGGCCAGTTGCACGTGGTTGATGCGCGGCAGGTGCGCTTGCAGCGTGCGCGCCAGGTCACCTTCCATGATTTGCATGTGGTAGATGTCGTACTGCAGGAACAGGTTGGCGCTGCCCACCTCGGCCTGGATCGCCAGCGCCTGGTCGGTGGTGGTCAGGTAGAAGCCAGGAATGTCGAGGGTGTTGATCATCTCCATCACCAGGCGAATGCCCGCGGCCTGCAGCTTGTCGGCGGCGTACTGCAGGTTGGCGACGAAGGTGGCCTTCACCGTGGCGCAGTCCACGCCCTGGGGGCGGATGCCGGCCAGGCAGTTGATCTGGGTGTTGCCCAGCACCTGGGCGTAGGCGATGGCCAGGTCCACGCCGGCACGGAATTCCTCGACGCGGTCAGGGTGGCAGGCAATGCCACGCTCGCCCTTGGCCCAGTCACCGGCCGGCAGGTTGAATAGCACCTGGGTCAGGCCGTGGGCCTGCAGTTGCGCCTTGATCTCGGCGGAGTTGAAGTCGTACGGGAACAGGTATTCCACGCCACTGAAGCCGGCATCGGCAGCGGCCTTGAAGCGGGCGAGGAAGTCCTGTTCGGTGAACAGCATCGACAGGTTGGCGGCAAAACGCGGCATGAAAGCCTCCTTGAAAAATCAGTCGAGCAGCGAGATGGCGGTAGGGGCGTCGTTGCCGACCAGCGCCAGGTCTTCGAATTCGTTGACGGCGTTGATCTCGGTGCCCATGGAAATGTTGGTCACCCGTTCCAGGATGATTTCCACCACCACCGGCACCTTGAACTCCTCGATCAGCGCCTGGGCCTTGCGCAGCGCCGGCTGGATCTGTGCCGGTTCGAACACGCGCAGGGCCTTGCAGCCCAGGCCTTCGGCGACCGCCACGTGGTCGACGCCGTAGCCGTTGATTTCCGGGGCGTTGATGTTCTCGAACGCCAGCTGCACGCAGTAGTCCATGTCGAAACCGCGCTGGGCCTGGCGGATCAGCCCCAGGTAGGAGTTGTTCACCACCACGTGGATGTACGGCAGGTGGAACTGCGCGCCCACGGCCAGCTCTTCGATCATGAACTGGAAGTCGTAGTCACCCGACAGCGCCACCACCTTGCGGCTCGGGTCGGCCTTGACCACGCCCAGGGCTGCGGGAATGGTCCAGCCCAGCGGGCCTGCCTGGCCGCAGTTGATCCAGTGGCGTGGCTTGTACACGTGGAGGAACTGCGCGCCGGCGATCTGCGACAGGCCGATGGTGCTGACGTAGCAGGTGTCCTTGCCGAACACCTGGTTCATTTCCTCGTACACGCGCTGGGGCTTGACCGGCACGTTGTCGAAGTGAGTCTTGCGCTGCAGGCTGGCCTTGCGCTGCTGGCAGTCGGCGAGCCAGGCGCTGCGGTCTTTCAACTTGCCAGCGGCTTTCCACTCGCGGGCCACTTCCAGGAAGCGGTCCAAGGCTGCGCCTGCGTCGGAGACGATGCCCAGGTCTGGGGTGAACACGCGGCCGATCTGCGTGGGCTCGATGTCCACGTGAATGAAGCGGCGGCCTTCGGTGTACACGTCCACCGAGCCGGTGTGGCGGTTGGCCCAGCGGTTGCCGATGCCCAGCACCACGTCGGACTTGAGCAGGGTGGCGTTGCCGTAGCGGTGCGAGGTCTGCAGGCCGACCATGCCGACCATCTGCGGGTGGTCGTCAGGGATGGTGCCCCAGCCCATCAGGGTGGGGATGACCGGGATGCCGGTCAGCTCGGCGAACTCCACCAGCTTGGCGCTGGCGTCGGCGTTGATCACGCCGCCACCGCTCACCAGCAGCGGGCGTTCGGCCTGGTCGAGCATGGCCAGGGCCTTTTCCACCTGGGTGCGGCTGGCGGTGGGGCGGGTCACGGGCAGCGGCTCGTAGGCGTCGATGTCGAACTCGATCTCGGCCATCTGCACGTCGAACGGCAGGTCGATCAGCACCGGGCCAGGGCGGCCGGAGCGCATTTCATAGAAGGCTTTCTGGAAGGCGTAGGGCACCTGGCCCGGTTCCAGCACGGTGGTGGCCCACTTGGTCACCGGCTTGACGATGCTGGTGATGTCCACGGCCTGGAAGTCTTCCTTGTGCAGGCGGGCGCGGGGCGCCTGGCCGGTGATGCACAGGATGGGAATGGAGTCGGCCGAGGCGCTGTACAGGCCGGTGACCATGTCGGTGCCCGCCGGGCCCGAGGTGCCGATGCACACGCCGATGTTGCCGGCCTTGGTGCGGGTGTAGCCCTCGGCCATGTGCGAGGCGCCTTCGACGTGGCGGGCCAGCACGTGGTCGATGCCGCCGACCTTCTTGAGGGCCGAGTACAGCGGGTTGATGGCGGCACCGGGAATGCCGAAGGCGGTTTCCACACCTTCGCGGCGCATCACCAGAACGGCTGCATCGATTGCTCTCATTTTGCTCATGGTTTTGTGCCTCTTTGTGTTTTGTAATTGTATACAAGTGGCTTGTTGGCCGAGTTTATTCACGGCACCGGCTTCAGGTCAAACCCTTTTCGCTTTTGCCGAGGGATGGCGTTTGCAGGCCATTGGTCGGGAATATTTGCGATATTGTATACAATAAATTTTGTATTTGTGCTCTATTTGTCGTGTCGATTTTTCATTCAAGAGGATCTGCCGATGACTGCCATTACCTTGGCTGCTGCCAATCGTCTCGCCGAACACGCCCTGGCCACGGGGCGCGACATCAAGGCTGCGCCGCTCACCGTGGCGGTGCTGGACAGCGGCGGGCACCTGGTGAGCCTGCAACGCCAGGACGGTGCCAGCCTGCTGCGGCCCCACGTGGCTATTGGCAAGGCGTGGGGCGCCATCGCCCTGGGCAAGGGCTCGCGCCTGCTGGCGACGGACGCGCAGGCACGCCCGGCGTTTTTCGCGGCGTTGAACGGGCTGGGGCAGGGCGGCGTGGTGCCGGCGCCGGGTGGGGTGCTGATTCGTGATCAGCAGGGCGTGGTGATTGGCGCGGTGGGAATCAGCGGGGATGTGTCGGATGTGGACGAGCGCTGTGCGATCAGCGCGATCGAGGCGTTGGGCTGGAGCGCTGATGCGGGTGTGAGCGCATAAATTTGTGGGAGCTGGCTTGCCAGCGAGTTTTCCGGGCGCCAAAAGCTCGCTGGCAAGCCAGCTCCCACAGGGCCTTTATGCGTCGGGCGTGCAGCCCTTCAGCACCATGCGAATGATCGTTTGCGCCGCCGCCTCGTAATCGCTTTCGTCCAACCGCGCCTTGCCGGTGACCACGGCGATCTGCCAGTCGAAATCGGCGTAGGTCTGGGTCGCCGCCCAGATGCTGAACATCAGGTGGTGCGCATCCACGTGGGCGATCTGCCCGCGGTCGATCCAGGTCTGGATGCAGTCAATGTTGTGCTTGGCCTGCAGGTTCAGCTGTTCCACCTGGTCGGGGCTCAGGTGCGGGGCGCCGTGCATGATCTCGCTGGCGAACACCTTGGACGCCGCCGGCAGGTCGCGGGAGATGCGGATCTTGGAACGGATGTAGCCGCTGAGCACCTCGAACGGGTCGCCTTCGGGGTTGAACGGCGTCGAAGCCGCCAGGATCGGCTCGATAATGCTTTCCAGCACCTCGCGGTACAGGTTTTCCTTGGACTTGAAGTAGTAATAGACGTTGGGCTTGGGCAGCCCGGCCTTGGCCGCGATGTCGCTGGTCTTGGTGGCGGCGAAGCCCTTGTCGGCAAATTCTTCGCTGGCCGAGCGCAGGATCAGTTCTTTGTTGCGCTCGCGAATGGTGGTCATAAAGCCGATGATTCCTTGCCTGCTGGGCGGTGCGGCATGGTAGCACCGTGCTCGCGCGGGGCTCAACTTGGGGCGGGCGACGGGCGGCCTGTCGGCTACCTGAATGGAGGGCGGGTTGGGGCAGTGGCGTTGGGGGCCGCTGCTAGAATTTTTCAGGAAGACAGGCTAGTGGCCATTATCACTGGCCCGTGACACCCGAGGTGTTCGCCCGTGCCCAAGCGTCGTCGTGGTCTGGTCATTTTTGCCGGCATCGTGCTGGTGCTGCTGGCCTGCTGGCTGGCCTACCACCTGCTGGCCGGCCGGGCCAAGCCCAAGCCGCCGCCTGCGGCCGAGCCGGTGGCCGTGGTGCCGGTGAAACAGCAGGACGTGCCGGTGTACATCGACGCCCTGGGCACGGTGACCCCCACCCGCACCGTCACCGTGGTCACCCAGGTGGCCGGCGTGCTCACCGAGGTGCCGTTCCAGGAAGGCCAGCACGTGAAAAAAGGCCAGGTGGTGGCGCGCATCGACGACCGTGCGTTGAAAGCGCAGCTGGCCCAGGCCCGCGGCGTGCTGCTGCACGACCAGGCGTTGCTGGCCAACGACCAGCGCGACCTGGTGCGTTTCGGCCAGCTGATCAAGGTGGGCTCGGTCAGCCAGCAGACCCTCGACACCCAGCGCTCGCTGGTGCAGCAACAGCAGGGCACCGTGGCCGCCGACCAGGGCAGCGTGCAGAACCTGGAAGTGCAGGTCAGCTATTGCACCCTTTATTCACCGGTGGACGGCGTGGTCGGCTTGCGCCTGGTGGACCCCGGCAACTACGTGAACCCGCAGACCAGCACCGGCATCGCCGTGATCACCCAACTGCAGCCCGCCACCGTGGTGTTCGCCGTGCCTGAGGACGACCTGGGCGCCATCGACCAGGCCATGGCCAAGGGCCCGGTGACGGTGCTGGCCTATGACCGCAACAAGCACGACCTGCTGGCCACCGGCAACCTGCTGGCGCTGGACAACCAGGTGGACACCAGCACCGGCACGGTGAAGGTCAAGGCACAGTTCAGCGACCCGGCCAGCCACCTGTTTCCCAACCAGTTCGTCAACGCCCGGCTACAGGCCGACCGCCTGGCGCAGATCGCCGTGGTACCGACCCAGGCCATCCAGCACGGCAGCCAGGGCGATTTCGTGTTCGTGGTCAACGGCGACAAGGCGGCGCTGCGGGTGGTCAAGCTGGGCCCGGCCACCGGTGATGTCACCGCCATCCTCGACCAGGGCGTGAAGCCTGGCGAGCAGGTGGTGACCGAGGGCGCCGACAAGCTGGACAACGGTTCGTCGGTCAAGGTCGCCACGCCATGAATGTCTCGCGGCCGTTCATCGAGCGGCCGGTGGCCACCGCGCTGATCATGGTCGCGGTGCTGCTGGTGGGCCTGCTGGGCTACCACCTGCTGTCGGTGTCGGCGCTGCCCGAGGTCGACTACCCCACCATCCAGGCGTTCACCCAGTACCCCGGCGCCAGCCCCGAGGTGATCAGCTCGTCGATCACCGCGCCGCTGGAGCGCCAGTTCGGCGAGATGCCCGGGCTCAAGTCGATGAACTCCACCAGCTCCGACGGCGCCTCGGTGATCACCCTGCAGTTCGACCTGGCGCTGTCCCTGGACGTGGCCGAGCAGGAGGTGCAGGCGGCCATCAACGCCGCCGGCACCTTCCTGCCGGCCAACCTGCCGTACCCGCCGGTGTACAGCAAGGTCAACCCGGCCGACGCGCCGGTGCTGACCCTGTCGCTGACCTCCGACGTGCTGCCGCTGACCAAAATCCAGGACCTGGCCGACACCCGCCTGGCGCAGAAAATCTCGCAGATCACCGGTGTCGGCCTGGTGACCCTCAGCGGTGGCCAGCGCCCCGCCGTGCGGGTGCAGGCCAACACCTCGGCGCTGAACGCGCTGGGGCTGTCGCTGGATGATGTGCGCACGGCCCTGGGCACCGCCAACGTCAACCAGGCCAAGGGCAACATCGACGGCAAATTCCAGGCCTATTCCATCGGCGCCAACGACCAGTTGCAGTCGGCCGAGCAGTACCGCGACCTGATCATCGCCTACAAGAACGGCGCGCCGATTCGCCTGGCGCAGATCGCCGCGTCCATCCAGGGCCCGGAGAACCCGCGCCAGGCCGCCTGGACCAACGCCACGCCATCCATCGTGCTGAACATCCAGCGCCAGCCCGGCGCCAACGTCATCCAGGTGGTGGACCGCGTGCAGCGCCTGCTGCCGGCCTTGCGCGCGAGCCTGCCGGGCACCCTCAAGGTGGCCGTGCTCACCGACCGCACCCAGACCATCCGCGCCTCGGTCACCGACGTGCAGCTGGAGTTGGGGGTGGCGATCCTGCTGGTGGTGATCGTTATCTTTGTCTTCCTGCGCGACCTGGCCGCCACGCTGATCCCGGCGCTCACCGTGCCGCTGACCCTGATCGGCACCCTGGCCGTGGCCTACGCCCTGGGCTTTTCCCTGAACAACCTGACGTTGATGGCGCTGACCATCGCCATCGGCTTCGTGGTCGACGACGCCATCGTCATGATCGAGAACATCACCCGCTACATCGAGGACGGCGAGACGCCCCTGCAGGCCGCGCTCAAGGGCTCGGCGCAGATCGGCTTCACCATCATCTCGCTGTCGGTGGCGCTGATCGCGGTGATGATCCCGCTGCTGTTCATGGGCGACGTGGTGGGGCGGCTGTTCCGCGAGTTCGCCACCACGGTGGCGGTGACGATCGTGATTTCCGCGCTGATCACCCTGACCCTCACGCCCATGCTGTGCGCACGCCTGCTCAAGGCGCGCCAGGGCGAGCGCCGCGAGGACTTCTTCGACCGCATCAACCACTACTACGTGAAAGGCCTGGACTGGGTGCTGCTGCACCAGGCACTGACGCTGGTGTCCATCGTCATCACCGCGCTGCTGACGGTGTGGCTGATCCTGGTGATTCCCAAGGGCTTCTTCCCCGACCAGGACACCGGCCTGATCCAGGGCATTTCCCAGGCCGCGCCCAGCGTGTCCTTCGCGCGCATGCAGGACGAGCAGCAGCGCCTGGCCGCGCGCATCCTCAAGGACCCGGCGGTGGCCAGCCTGTCGTCCTTCGTGGGCATCGACCAGACCAACCCGACGCTGAACCAGGGCAACCTGCTGATCAACCTCAAGCCGCGCGGCGAGCGTGACAGCAGCGCGGTGGTGATCCGCCGCCTGGCCGACGCCAACAGCGACGAGTCGGGCATCCGCCTGTACCTGCACGGGGTGCAGGACCTGACCCTGGACTCCACCGTCTCCACCACCAGCTACCGCCTCGGGCTGCAGGCCATCGACACCCAGGCGCTGGAGCAGTGGACCAACAGGCTGATGGCGGCCATGCGCAAGGACCCGATGTTCGCCGACGTGCAGAGCCAGGCCCTGCAGTTCGGCAACCAGATCCAGCTGACCTTCGACCGTGCCACCGCCTCGCGCCTGGGCGTGACGCCCCAGGCCATCGACGACGTGCTGTACGACGCCTTCGGCCAGCGCCAGGTGTCGACCATCTACACCCAGCTCAACCAGTACCACGTGGTGCTGGCCAGCGACCGCCAGCCCGGCAACCTCGCCGACCTGCTCACCGGCCTGTACGTGGACACCGCCAGCGGCGGCGTGGCGCCGCTGTCGAGCATGGCCAGCCAGCAGGTGATACGCGCGCCCATCACCCTCAACCGCCAGGGCCAGTTCCCCTACGCCGACGTCTCGTTCAACCTGGCCCCGGGGCAGACCCTGGGCGCGGCGGTCACGCGGCTGGGGCAGATCGAGCATGACCTGGGCCTGCCGATCACCGTGCAGGCGCAGCTCGAAGGCGCCGCGGCCACCTTCCAGTCGTCCCTGGGCAACCAGCTGTTCCTGGTGCTGGCGGCCATCGTGGTGGTGTACCTGATGCTGGGCATCCTCTACGAGAGCTTCGTGCACCCGGTGACCATCCTCTCCACGCTGCTGTCGGCGGCCCTGGGCGCCTTGCTGGCGCTGTGGCTGACCGGCACGCAGTTCGACATCATCGGCTTGATCGGCATCGTGCTGCTGATCGGCATCGTCATGAAGAACGGCATCATGATGGTCGACTTCGCCCTGGAGCTGCAGCGCAACGAGGGCCTGGACCCCACCGCGGCGATCCGCCAGGCGGCGCAACTGCGCTTTCGGCCCATCCTGATGACCAGCATGGCCTCGCTGTTCGGTGCCGTGCCGCTGGCCCTGGGCACCGGCATCGGCTCGGAGCTGCGCCATCCGCTGGGCATCGCCATCATCGGCGGGCTGCTGCTGAGCCAGCTGCTGACGCTGTTCTCGACGCCGGTGATCTTCCTTGCCATGAACGGCCTGGAGCAGCGCCTGGGCGGTGGCCAGGCGAGCGCTGAAGCGCCCGCGTCATGAACCTCTCGGCGCCGTTCATCCAACGCCCCATCGCCACCACGCTACTGGCGCTGGGGCTGGCGCTGTTCGGCATCCTGGCGTTCAACCTGCTGCCGGTGGCGCCGCTGCCCGAGGTGGATTTCCCCACCATCAGCGTGCGCGCCAGCCTGCCCGGCGCCGACCCCAGCACCGTCGCCACCTCGGTGGCGACGCCGCTGGAGCGCCAGTTCGGGCAGATATCGGGCATCACCCAGATGACCTCGTCGAGCACCCTGGGCGCCACCCGCATCAACCTGCAGTTCGACCTCAACCGCGACATCGACGGCGCCGCCCGCGACGTGCAGGCGGCCATCAACGCCGCACGTACCAACCTGCCCAGCGACCTGTCGGGCAACCCCACCTACCGCAAGGTCAACCCGGCCGATTCGCCGATCCTGATCATCAGCATGACCTCGGCCACCGCCACCCCGGGGCAGATGTACGACGTGGCCTCCACGGTGCTGCAACAGCGCCTGCTGCAGACCTCGGGGGTGGGCGACGTGATCGTCGGCGGCGGCGCGCTGCCGGCGGTGCGCATCGAGCTCAACCCCGACCGCCTCAACCACTATGGGGTGAGCCTTGAGCAGGTGCGCGGGGTGATCGCCGACGCCAACACCAACCTGCCCAAGGGCACCATCAGCAGCAGCGGCGGCAACTACACCCTGGCCGCCAACGACATGCTCTACCAGGCCGGCGACTACGCGCCGCTGATCGTCAAGCAGAGCAACGGCGACGTGGTGCACATCGCCGACCTGGGCTACGTCCGCGAGGACGTCGAGGACCTGCGCAACTTCGGCCTGTCCAACGGCAAGCCGGCGGTGCTGCTGGTGGTGTTCAAGCAGCCGGGCGCCAACGTGCTCAATACGGTGGACGCGGTGAAGGCCGCGCTGCCGTTCCTGCAGGCCTCGCTGACCAACGGCATCAAACTCAACCTGTTCATGGACCGCACCACCACCATCCGCTCGTCGCTGCACGACGTGGAGGTCAGCCTGCTGATTTCGGTGCTGTTGGTGACCCTGGTGACCTTCTGTTTCTTCCGCGACTGGCGCAGCACCCTGGTGCCGGCCATCGCCGTGCCGCTGTCGCTGCTGGGCACCTTCGGCGCCATGTATTTCCTGGGCTACAGCCTCAACAACCTGTCGCTGATGGCGCTGACCATTTCCACCGGCTTCGTGGTCGACGACGCCATCGTCGTGGTGGAGAACATCATGCGCCACCTGGAGCAGGGCGCCGACCGCGTGCAGGCGGCGCTGGAGGGCGCGCGCGAGGTGGGCTTCACGGTGCTGACCATCAGCGTGTCGCTGGTGGCGGTGTTCATCCCGCTGCTGCTGATGGGCGGCATTGTCGGGCGGCTGTTCCGCGAGTTCTCCGTGACCCTGTCGGTGGCCATCGTGATTTCCATGCTGGTCTCGCTCACCGTTACCCCCAGCCTGTGCAGCGTGCTGCTGCGCCCGCAGCACGCGGGCGGCGAGCAGGCGGGCGAGCACCCGGACTCGCGTTTCCATCGCTTCTACGACCGCACCCTGGGCTGGGTCATCGACCATTCGCTGCTGGCCGGGCTGGTGACGCTGATGGTGGTGGCGCTGGCGGCGGTGCTCTACGTGCTGATCCCCAAGGGCTTCTTCCCCCAGGAAGACACCGGGCGCCTGCAGGGCTCGATACTGGCGGCGCAGAGCGTGTCCTACGCGGCCATGCAGCAGAGCTTCGAGCGCATCAACCGCACGGTGATGAGCAACCCCAACGTGGAAAACGTCGGTGGCTTCGTGGGCGGCAGTGGCGGCGGCAGCGGCGCCATCAACAGCGCGCAGCTGTTCATCACCCTCAAGCCGCTGGGCCAGCGCAGCGTGGGCGCCGACGCGGTGATCGGGCAGATCCGCCACGCCCTGGGCGACATGCCCGGCACGCGCCTGTACCTGCAATCGGCCCAGGACATCACCGTGGGCGGCCGCCAGAGCGGCGCGCAGTACCAGTACACGCTGACCGCCGATGACCAGGCCGACCTGGACCTGTGGGTGCCCAAGGTGCTGGACGTGCTGCGGCCGCTGGCGCAGCTCACCGACCTCAACACCGACCAGCAGGACAACAGCCTGCTGGCCAACCTGCACGTCAACCGCGACAGCGCCGCGCGCCTGGGCGTGAGCCTGTCGGCGGTGGACCAGACGCTGTACGACGCGTTCGGCCAGCGCCAGGTGTCGACCATCTACCGCGCGGCCAACCAGTACCACGTGGTCATGGAGATCGCGCCGCCGTACTGGCGCGACCCCATGGCTCTGAAGGGCATCTACGTGCCGGTGGGCGCGGTGGCCTCCACCGCCCGCGGCGGCGCGGCGCCGAGCATCGCCAGTTCGGCGCTGGTGCCGCTGGCAGCCATGGCCGACTACAGCATCGACCGCACCGCCATCTCCATCAGCCACCAGGGCACGTTCCCGGCGGTGACCGTGTCGTTCAACCTGGCGCCGGGCACTTCCATCGGCCAGGCCACGGTGCTGGTGGACAACGCCGTGGCCCAGCTGCGCATGCCCGCCAGCGTCACCGGCCAGTTCGCCGGCACCGCCCAGGTATTCCAGGCCTCGGTGGCCAGCGAGCCGCTGCTGATCGCCGCCGCGCTACTGTCGGTGTACATCGTGCTGGGCGTACTCTATGAAAACCTGGTGCACCCGCTGACCATCCTCTCCACGCTGCCGTCGGCCGGGGTGGGCGCGCTGATCGCGCTGCTGGTGACCGGCACCGAGCTGTCGATCATCGCCCTGGTGGGGGTGATCCTGCTGATCGGCATCGTCAAGAAGAACGCCATCATGATGATCGACTTCGCCCTCAGCGAGCGCCGCGCCCAGGGGCTGGACGCCCGCGAGGCCATCCGCCGGGCGTGCCTGATCCGCTTCCGGCCGATCATGATGACCACCCTGGCGGCCATTCTCGGCGCCTTGCCGCTGGTGCTGGGCCATGGCTACGGCTCCGAGCTGCGGCGGCCGCTGGGCATCTCGATCATCGGCGGGCTGCTGTTCAGCCAGGTGCTGACGCTGTACACCACGCCCGTCATCTACCTGTGGCTCGACCGGGCCTCGGCGCGCGTGCGCCGGCACGGCAAGGAGACTTGAATGCGCATGCTCATTGTCACGGCGTTGGTGGCGCTCCTGGCCGGCTGCATGGTCGGGCCCGACTACCAGCGCCCGCAGCAGCCGTTGCCCCAGGGCTTCAAGGAAGGCGCGGCGTTCGAGCGGGCGGCGGCCAACCCCCAGGGGGCGCTGCACAGCCAGTGGTGGCTGGACTACCGCGACCCGCTGCTCAATAAGCTGATAGACCAGGCGGCGGCTGCCAACCAGTCGATCATCGCCGCCGAGGCCGCCTACCGCCTGGCCGACGCCCAGGTGGCGGCCAGCCGCGCCAGCCTGTGGCCGACGGTGGGCGTGGGCTTGTCCGGGACGCGGGGCGTGGGCGGCAGCGGTTCCACCGGCAGTACCACCACGGGCACGACCACCGCCAGCACCGGCGTGGTGCAGTCGGTCAGCGCCACCCTGACCGCCAGCTGGACCCCGGACCTGTGGGGCGAGGTGCGCCGCGGCATCGAGTCGAGCAACGCCCTGGCGCAATCCTCCGACGCGCTGCTGGCCGGGGTGCGGCTGTCCATCGCCGCCAGCGTGGCCACCGACTATTTTGCCGTGCGCCAGCTGGACATCGACGTCCGCCTGCTGCAGCAGCAACAGCGCATCGACCAGCAGTTGCAGGACATGACCCAGGCCGAGTTCGTCCAAGGCACCGCCACCAACGACCAGCTGCTGGTGGCCCAGGACCAGCTGACCACGGTGGTGGCCGCGTTGCAGACGTCCCAGCGCTCGCGGGAGCAGTATGAACACGCGCTGGCGGTGTTGGTGGGGCAGGCGCCGGCGCAGTTCAGCCTGGCGCCGCTGAGCGACTATTCATTCGGTGTGCTGCGACCGCCACTGACGCTGCCGTCGACCCTGCTGCAACGGCGCCCCGACGTGGTTTCGGCCGAGCGCACGGCGGCCGCCGCCAACGCGCGCATTGGCGTGGCCGAGGCGGCCTTCTACCCCAACCTTACGCTAAGCGCCGAAGGCGGCTACCGCGGCAGCGCCCTGGGCGGGCTGTTCTCTCTGCCCAACCGGGTGTGGCTGCTGGGCCCGGCGCTGGCCGAGACGGTCTTCGACGGCGGCGCCCGCCGTGCGGCGGTCAACGAGGCCCAGGCCAGCTACGACCAGGACGCCGCCAACTACCGCGGCGCGGTGCTGACGGCGCTGCAGAACGTGGAAGACAACCTCTCGGCGCTCAACCACCTGCAACAGCAGGCCGACGCCTACCAGCAGATCTTCCAGCGCAACCAGCAGCTGTTCGGCAGCCAGCAGGCCCAGCAGCAGGCCGGCACCGTCAGCCGGCAGAACGTGCTGACCCAGCAGTTGGTGCTGCTGCAGGCCGAGCAGACCCTGCGCGACACCCAGGGCCAGCTGGGGCAGGGCAGCGTGGCGTTGATCCAGAGCCTGGGCGGCGGCTGGCAGGGCGGTGGGCAGTAGGCGGGCGACAAGGTATGCTCGCGGCCAACGAACATGAAACATGGGAATGATTCTTATGGCAGGAAGCAGTCTGCTGGTGTTGCTGGACGATATCGCCGCGGTGCTCGACGACGTGTCGGTGATGACCAAGGTCGCCGCCAAGAAGACCACCGGCGTGCTCGGCGATGACCTGGCACTGAACGCCCAACAGGTCACCGGCGTGCGCGCCGAGCGCGAGCTGCCGGTGGTGTGGGCGGTGGCCAAGGGCTCGCTGCGCAACAAGGTCATCCTGGTGCCGGCGGCTTTGGCCATCAGCGCCTTCGCGCCGTGGGCGGTGACCCCGCTGTTGATGGTGGGCGGCGCGTACCTGTGCTTCGAGGGCTTCGAGAAAGTCGCCCATCCGCTGCTGCATGGCAAGGGTGAGGACCAAGCCGAACACGCGGCGCTGAGCGCGGCAGCGGCCGACCCGGCCGTTGACCTGGTGGCTTACGAGCAAGAGAAGATCCAGGGCGCGGTGCGCACCGACTTCATCCTTTCGGCGGAAATCATCGCCATCACCCTGGGCATCGTCGCCGACGCGCCGCTGAGCCAGCAGGTGATCGTGATGAGCGGCATCGCCTTCGTCATGACGGTGGGGGTGTACGGGCTGGTGGGGGCCATCGTCAAGCTGGACGACCTGGGGCTGTGGATGACCCAGCGCCAGGGCGGTGTGACCCGCGCGGTGGGCGGCGGCATTTTGCGTGCGGCGCCGTACATGATGAAGACGCTGTCGGTAGTGGGCACGGCGGCGATGTTCCTGGTGGGCGGGGGGATTCTGGTGCATGGCATTGCGCCGTTGCACCACTGGGTGGAAGGCGTGGGTGGCAGCGTGACCATGGCCTTGCTCAATGGTGGGCTGGGTGTGGTGGCGGGTGCGCTGGTGTTGGGTGTGGTCAGCGTCGCCGGCAAAATCTGGAAAGCGGTACGCGGTTAACCTGTAGCCGCTGCCGCCAGGCTGCGCAGGCCCTGGCGTACGCTGGAGATTTCCAATGTGAATGAGGGCCAGCGCCGCCTGCGGCAGCGGCTACAGGGGCTGCGTTTCATGACCATGGGGAATGACATCCCGCCGATTCCTCGTTTGCGGCCCTGAGCGGCAGGGTTCGATACTGGGCCATCCGCCCTGACCGAGCCCTTGCCCCGTGACCGACCTTACCTACCGCTTTGCCCCCGCCTTCCAGGTGCCCACCGGTTCGGCGATTCGCGAGCTGTTCAAGTACCTGTCGCTGCCCGGCATGATCTCGTTCGCCGGCGGCTACCCGGCCACCTCGTTTTTCGACCAACCCAACCTGGCCGCGGCCGCCGAGCGCGCCCTGCGCGACAGCCCCGTGGACTGCCTGCAATACGCCGCCACCGACGGCCTGCCGCTGCTGCGCGAGCAACTGGCGGCGCTGATGGGGAGGCGCGGGGCGCCCGTGGCAGTGGATGAGCTGATGGTGACCACAGGCTCGCAACAAGGCCTGGACCTGCTGATCAAGGTGCTGCTCAGCCCCGGCGAGCGGGTGCTGGTGGAGCGCCCCACCTATCCTGCGGCGCTGCAGGCGTTCCGCCTGGCGGGCCTTGAGGTGCACAGCGCCGTCACCGACGCCCAGGGCCTGGACACCGCGCGCCTCGCCGAGCAGTTAGCGACCCAGCCCAAGGGCAGCATCCGCCTGTTGTACTGCGTGCCGACCTTCGCCAACCCCACCGGCGCCTGCCTGCCGCTTGAACGGCGCCTGGCGTTGCTGCAGCTGGCCGCCGAGCACGATTTCCTGATCATCGAGGACGACCCCTACGGCGCCCTGCGCTTTGCCGGCGAAGCCGTGCCGTCGCTGCTGGCGCTGGCGGCCCAGGTGGACGGCGCCGCCGGCCGGGTGGTGCATTTGTCCAGCCTGTCCAAGGTGGTGGCGCCGGGCCTGCGCATCGGCTGGCTGATCGCGCCCGCGCCCATCCGCCAGCGCTGCGTGATCGCCAAGCAGACCGTGGACCTGTGCACCGCGCCGTGGGCGCAGCAGATCGCCGCGCTGTACCTGGCCGATGGCGCGCTGGAACGGGCACTGCCGGGGCTGGCCCAGGGCTACGGGGACAAATGCGCGCGCATGCTCGCAGGGCTCGAAGGCCTGCAGGACGTATTGGAGGTGTCGCCGCCACAGGGCGGGATGTTCATCTGGGGGCGCTGCCGCAGTGGGGTGGATGCCACGCAGTTGTTGCAGCGGGCTATCGAGCAGCGGGTGATGTTCGTGCCGGGCAGTGCGTTCTTTGCCGAGGGCGCTGATGCCAGCAGCCTGCGCTTGTCGTTCGCCGCGCCGTCGCTTGAGCAGATAGACGAAGGGCTGGTGCGCCTGGGGCGGTCGTTCGGCTGACCGCCCCGGCACCGGTGTCGCTTAGAAGAACACTTTCAGCAGCAGGCTGGCGGTGTTCTGGTTGGTGTCGAAGGCGTGGCTGCTTTCGATGCCGTACTTGTCTTTCCAGTAGTCATACTCGAAACCGACGTACACCTGCTTGGGCTGCCAGTGCAGGGCCTTGCCCAGGTCGTACTTGACCTGCGGGTTGAAGTGCAGGTTGGCGTGGTAGTCGCCTTCCTTGTTGTGGTCGCCGCTGACCACCCAGTCCATGTAGCCGTCGATGAGGATGTCGGAGCTGCCCACTGGAATGGTGTAGGACCAGACCGGGGTGATCTGCCAGATGTTGTTGCCGGCGCGGCCGCCATCCGGGATACGGTTGTAGAAGTTCAGCTGGAAGTAGTCGAAGCCAGGGATGTTCAGGTCAAAGCCCGGGCCGATCAGGTACGACTCCACGTCACCCTCGCCGAACTCGTAGGTGAACGCCAGCAGCACGTCGGAGACCGGGCCGAAGGCGAACTTCTGGTCGAAGATCTTGCCCAGGGACAGGCGCGGGCTGAACTCGCCGTAGGTGCCGAAGTTGCCGTTGCCCGAGTCTTTCTTGCCGTTGTACCAGGTGTTGTCCACGAACAGGAAGTTGTCGCCGTACTTCCAGGCGTCGGCGTGTTCGAACGTGACGGTTTGCTGGATGCCCGGATTCACTTTGAAATCCTGGCCATACAGGTAGGTCAGGCTGTTGCTCTGCCATTGCAGCCAGCCGCCGTCGTCGGCCATGGCCTGGCCACCGGCCAGCATGCCACCGGCCACCATCAGGCTCGAAAGAGTACGTTTCATTGGTTAGCTCCCAGGTTTGATTTCAGTCTGTTTTTCTAAGGTGGCGCTCTGTGGCGGCGCCTTTTTGGTTGCGTTAAAAGTCGTCCAACCGGTCAACTTCCTCTGCGGCGCAACTGAGTTAGCAAGAGCCTTGCCAAGGCCGACGCACAGCCAAAGAAATCCCGTCGGCTGCGGTGAATAGCAGTCGAAAGTGGTTCGATTGGCTGCAAACGGCGACGCGGCAGGGCAGGGGGCCCAGTCTGGTACAAGAGGTCAGCTTTATCGGGGAAAAAATCCCCCCGGTTTTACGCGGGCGCGCAGATTACTGACTCACGCGGCGCGGCTCAAGTGCTCCGTTACAGAGCAGGCCCAGCAAAAGTGGGGCACTCGGTCAGCTTTTCGACCGGCGCCCCCCATGGTCAATGCTGATGCACCGCTCTGGACAGGGCTTCTCGCTCGGCACCACCGAGCACGTTGAACAGCAGGTTGAGCAGCACCGCGCTCAACGTCGCCATGGCGATGCCGCTGTGGGTGATGGGGCCCATCCAGTCCGGCAGCTGGGAGAAGAATTCCGGGCGCACCACCGGGATCAGCCCCATGCCGATGCTCACCGCCACCAGCAACTGGTTGCGACGGTCACCGATGTCGGCTTCCTGGAGGATCTTGATGCCGGTGGCCGCCACCATGCCGAACATGGCAATGGCCGCACCGCCCAGCACCGCAGGCGGAATGGAAGCCACCAGGAACGCCGCCTTGGGCAGCAGGCTGAGGGCGATGAGGAAGCCGCCGGCCACCACCGTCACCGAACGGCAGCGCACGCCGGTCATCTGCACCAGGCCGATGTTCTGGGCGAACGAGGAGTGGGTGAAGGTATTGAAGAAACCGGCCGCGAACGAGGCGGCGGCGTCGCACAGCAAGCCACGACGCAGCATGCCGGGGGTGACCTCGCGGTCGGTGATCTTGCCCAGGGCCAGGAACATGCCGGTGGACTCGACGAAGATGATCACCACCACCAGGCACATGGACAGCACCGGCGCCAGGCTGAAGGTGGGCATGCCGAAGTGCAGCGGCGTGACCACTTGCAGCCAGGGCGCGGTGGCCAGGCCCGAGAGGTCGACCATGCCGATCAGGCCCGAGATGAGGTAGCCCAGCAGCATGCCGATAAGCACGGCGATGTTGACCCAGAAGCCGCTCATGAAGCGATGGATCAGCAGGATGGTGGCCAGCACCAGCCCGGCGACGATCAGGTAGATGGGCGAGCCGAACTGCACCGCCTTGGCGCCACCACCGGCCCAGTTCACCGCCACCGGGAACAGCGACAGGCCGATGGAGGTGATGACGGTGCCGGTGACCAGCGGCGGGAAGAACCGCACGATCTTCGACATGAACGGCGCAATGATCATGCCGAAGAAGCCGGCGGCGATGGTCGCGCCGAAGATGCCCGGCAAGCCCACGCCCTGCATGCCGGCCATGGCCACCATGCTGCCGACCGCGGCGAAGCTGGCGCCCATCATCACCGGCATGCGGATGCCCAGGGCACCGATGCCCAGTGACTGCACCACGGTGGCCACGCCGGCCACCAGCAGGTCGGCGTTGATCAGGAAGGCGATTTCCTCACGGGAAAGGCCGGCGGCCTGTCCGATGATCAGCGGCACCGCGATGGCGCCTCCATACATCAGCAAAACATGTTGCAAACCCACCAGAATCAGTTGCAGCAACGGCAGGGGCTGTCGTGGTGGCGCAGCAGGGATGCGCGCGTGGATTGACTCGGACATGCAACACCTCAAATCTTGTTTTTATTTTTCGGTTAGCAGTACCCGTAGCAGCTGCCCCGTCGATCGCGTCGCCTGTATCGCGGCCAAGGCCGGCTCCTACCACGAACGGCGTAGGAGCCGACCTTGGTCGCGATGCAGGCGACGCGGTGTCAAGGCAGTCGCTGCTACGAACGATCCATCAGTTGGTTTGCGCTCCGTTGGCGATCCACTGGCCCACCAGGTTGCGCTCTTCCTGGGTCATCTGGGTGATGTTGCCCAACGGCATGATCTGGCTGGCCACGGCCTGCGCCTGGATGCGCGGGGCGAGTTGCTGGATCTGCTGCGGGGTGTCGAACATGATCCCCGCAGGCGCCGTGGAGAACAGCGGGCTGGTCGGCTTGGCCGAATGGCACACCGCGCAGCGCTCCTGGATCACCCCGTGAACCTTGTCGAAGTCCGCGCCATTGCTGGCCTGGGCCGGCTGTTCTGCCGGGGCCGGTGCAGCGGCAGGCGTGGCCGGCATTTCATCGGCGCGTTTGCCACCGATGGCAGTGCCCGGCAGCGGCTGGTACTCGATGGCCGGTGCCTTGGCCACGTCGGCACTGTTGCCCATTTGCATGGGGCCGGTGACGAACGCCAGGCAGATCATGCCCAGGGCGCCGGCAGGCAGGGCCCAGGCGAACTTGTGGCTGTTGTGGCGAGTGTTGAAGTAGTGACGCACGACCACGGCCACCACGGCGATGCCGGCCAGGATCAGCCAGTTGTAGTGGCTGCCGTAGGTGCTGGGGAAGTGGTTGCTGATCATGATGAACAGCACGGGCAGGGTGAAGTAGTTGTTGTGGCGCGAACGCAGCAGGCCCTTGGCCGGCAGGGTCGGGTCGGGCGTGCGGTTCTCGGCGATGGCCGCCACCAGCGCGCGCTGGGCGGGCATGATGATGCGGAAGACGTTGCCGACCATGATGGTGCCGATGATGGCGCCGGTGTGCAGGTACGCGCCGCGGCCGCTGAACACCTGGCTGAAGCCGTAGCAGGCGGCAATGATCAGCACGAACAGCACCAGGCCCAGCAGGCCGGGACGCTTGCCCAGGGGCGAGTCGCACAGTTGGTCGTAGATGAACCAGCTGGCGATCAACGCGCCGACGCCGATGGCGATGCCTTCCGGCCCGCTCAGGGTGCTGCCGGGGGCCAGCAGGTAGAGCACGGGGTTGGAGTAGAACACCACGCACAGCAGCACGATGCCCGACATCCAGGTCCAGTAGGCTTCCCATTTGAACCAGTGCAGGTTGTCCGGCATGGTCGGTGGGGCCAGCTTGTATTTTTCCAGGTGGTAGATGCCACCCCCGTGAATGGCCCACAAGTCACCGCTCAGGCCCTCACGCGGGTTGGCGCGATTGAGGTTGTTCTCCAGCCAGACGAAATAGAAGGATGCGCCGATCCAGGCGATCCCCACGATCATGTGAATCCAGCGCACGCCCAGATTCAGCCACTCCATCAGATGTGCTTGCACAGTTCTAACCTCTTGCCGTGCCACTGCGGTGCAATGGCCGGCCTTCTCTTATTGGTGGGGGGCGAGGACCAGCAGCTCGTCCTCATTGAAGAAATGCTCATCGCAGTTATTGCCAGTGCCACTGCGATCAACCACCAGGAAGTCATCCCGCTTTTCGATCGTCAGCACCGGGTGGTGCCAGACGCCGCGATGGTAATTGATGCCCTGCCTGCCATTGGTGATGAAGGCGCGGACCAAGCCTGATACAGGTGCATCGCCAAGTGGCGCGACCACGATCAGAAAGGGGTTGCCCAGCAGCGGCACGAAGGCCTGGCTGCCCAGCGGATGGCGCTCCAACATGCGCACGGTCAACGGCATGTCCAGCACGTCGGCGCGGAAAATGCTGATGATCGCCTTGTCGTCGGGCGTGGCGGTCTCGACCGTGGCCAGACGATGGAAACGCATGGTCGAGCCGTTGTTGATCATGAAGTGGTCGCTGCCGTCGGTTTCGATCACGTCACCGAAGGGGGCGAAGGCTTCTTTTGTCAGGGGCTCGATCACTAGTGTGCGCATTGTGGGTCTTCTGTCTGTTCAGTGATTAATGTGTAACTGGCCCCTGTGGGAGCTGGCTTGCCAGCGAGCTTTTGACGGCCCAACAGCTCGCTGGCAAGCCAGCTCCCACAAAAGCGCATTCAGGCGCTGCTTACTTGGCTACCTTGCCCAGCACGCGCAAGCGGCTCACGCCACCGTCCGGGAACACGTTCAGGCGGATGTGGGTGATAGGGCCCAGGTCCTTGATCTGCTCCTGGAAGCTGTGCTCCTGGTGCATCTGCAGTTTTTGGCTGGGCAGCAGTTCGCGCCAGAACAGGCTCTGGGTCTCGATCTGGCTGTCGGTGCCACCCTTGACGAAGGCGCCCTGGATCGAGCAGCTGTCGGGGTAGTTGCCCTTGAAGTGCAGGGTGTCGACCACTACTTGCTCGACGGTGCCGGCATGGCCCAGGGCGACGATCACCCAGTCATTGCCCGGCGTGCGGCGGCGTGCGGTTTCCCAGCCGTCGCCCATGTTGATGCCGCGGCCCGGGTTGAGGATGTTGCTCATGCGCCCGAAGTGCTCGTCGGAGCAGGCCAGGGCACGGCCGCCGTTGAGGGCGCTGGCCAGGTCGACCTGTTCGTTGTCGCCTACCGCGGACCAGTCGCGGAACGGCACGCCGTACACGCGCAGGCGCGCCACGCCGCCGTCGGGGTAGATGTTGAAGCGCAGGTGGGTGTAGGCCTGGGCATCGCTGATTTCGTGGTAGTGGTGGCTGTTGCCCTGCAGCTCGACGGCTGGCAGCACTTCGGTCCACTGGGTGGCGTCGGTCGGGTCGCCGTCGGCGACGAAGCAGCCTTCCAGCGAGGCCGAGGGCGGGAAGTTGCCGGTGAAGAACGAGGTGTCGATGTCCACGCCTTTGATCGAGCCCGGCACGCCCAGGCGGATCACCGCGCTGTCATAGCCTTCGAAGCGCTTGCGGCGCGATTCCCAGCCGTCCATCCATTTGCCGTTGTCGTCGAACACGCCTTCCTTCCACACCGCTGGGGTGGGCTGGAACAGGCGGTTGACGTCGGCGAACCAGTCGTCGGTGACCGAGATGGCCTTGGTGCCCAGGCGCGCGTCGGCCAGGTTGACGAACTTCTCGAAGGGTACGGCGTATGCTTTCATTTTTTCTTGTCTGCCTTGAATGGGGGCTGGAGGGGGCGAGTTACAGGCCTTGCAAGCGGAACAGGGCAATCTTGTTGATCTGCGCCAGGGCTTCCTTGAACTCGGCCTCGGCCGAGTTGTGGATGCGCACTTCGAACGCGGCGAGGATCTGGTGCCGGTTGCTGCCTTTCACTGCCATGATGAAGGGGAACTTGAACTTGGCCTTGTAGGCGTCGTTCAACTCCGTGAAGCGCTGGAACTCTTCGGTGGTGCATTGGTGAATACCGGCGCCAGCCTGTTCGTTGGTGCTGGCTTCGGTCAGTTCGCCCTGGACGGCAGCCTTGCCGGCCAGGTCGGGGTGCGCGTTGATCAGTGCCAGTTGGCGTTGGTGATCGGCGCTCAACAGGATGTCGCTCATGCGCTGGTGCAGGGTTTCGACCTGGTCCAGCTCGGGGCCCTGGCCCAGGTCGTAGGCTTTTTCAGCGACCCATGGCGAGTGTTCGTAGATGTCGGCGAAGGCGGCGACGAAGGCGTCGCGGCCCAGGGCCGATGGCTTCAGGGAGTGGAAGGCGGTCATTGCGCAGCCTCGGGCGTGTAGGGATGGGTTTCGTGCCAGTGGCGGGCAATGTCGACGCGGCGGGCGAACCACACCTGCTCGTGGCCCTTCACGTAGTCAATGAAACGCATCAGCGAGGCCAGGCGCGCCGGGCGGCCGATCAGCCGGCAGTGCAGGCCGATGGAGAGCATCTTCGGCGCCTCGGCACCCTCGGCGTACAGCACGTCGAAGGCGTCCTTCAGGTATTCGAAGAAATCGTCGCCCTTGTTGAAGCCCTGCACCTGGGTGAAGCGCATGTCGTTGGTGTCCAGGGTGTAGGGGATCACCAGGTGCGGCTTGCCGGTGGGGTTGTTGCGCTCCCAGTAGGGCAGGTCGTCGTCGTAGGTGTCGGAGTCGTAGAGGAAGCCACCTTCCTCCATCACCAGGCGGCGGGTGTTGGGGCCGGTGCGGCCGGTGTACCAGCCCAGCGGGCGCTCGCCGCTGATTTCGGTGAGGATGCGGATCGCTTCGAGCATGTGCTCGCGTTCCTGGTTCTCATCCATGTACTGGTAGTCGATCCAGCGGTAGCCGTGGCTGCAGATCTCGTGGCCGGCATCGACCATGGCGCGGATCACGTCGGGGTGGCGCTGGGCGGCCATGGCCACGGCGAAGATGGTCAGCGGGATGCCCGCTTCCTTGAACACCTTGAGGGTGCGCCACACGCCGGCACGGCTGCCATACTCGTACAGCGACTCCATGCTCATGTTGCGCTCGCCCTGCAGCGGCTGGGCGGCCACCATTTCGGACAGGAAGGCTTCGGATTCCTTGTCGCCGTGGAGGATGTTGCGCTCGCCACCTTCCTCGTAATTGAGCACGAACGACAGGGCAATGCGCGCATTGCCAGGCCAGCGAGGGTGGGGCGGGTTGGGGCCGTAACCGATCAGGTCGCGTGGGTAATCAGCGCTCACTGCTTGCATCCTTCTTCGCGTCATTAGGGTGGCGGGTGGCCCCGATGAGGTTGGCGACCCGGCGATGGATTGATTGTATACAACTTTATCCGTGATTTGTAAGCCTGTTTTTTGCCAATCATCGCCTTGGAGGGTCAATTTCTTTCCTTGCAAAATACTTGCCCGACTGGTCAGGTATTCGACCGGGCGGTCACGTAGCGCATGTGTTACCGGGCTTGTCTCCGGTTTTAGGGGGTGGGCTGGGGCTGCCGAAAAAAGGTCGCAAATATTGTGTACAATTTTATTTGAAAGTGTCTTAATGTCGTTGTGTTGGATGCCCAGGGCGCCCTCAAAGGGTGCATGGGCCTTCGGATAACCGGATGAAAATGAGGCACGAGACGCAATGGGACGTTTGACTACGCATGTGCTGGACGCCGCCCACGGCTGCCCCGGCAGCTCGATCAAGGTCGAGCTTTATCGCGTCGAGGGCCAGCAGCTGGAGTTGGTGGCCCAGGCACTGACCAACAGTGATGGCCGTTGTGACGCACCGCTGTTACAGGGTGATGACTACCGCAGCGGCGTGTACCAGCTGCAATTCGCCGCCGGCGACTACTACCGCGCCCGTGGCGTGGCCATGGCCGACCCGGCGTTCCTCGACGTGGTGGTGCTGCGGTTCGGCATCAGCGCCGAGCAGGATCACTACCACGTGCCGTTGCTGCTCTCGCCTTACAGCTATTCGACTTACCGCGGCAGCTGAGCTGCGCGCGCTCCTTCGTTGGTACCTCTTGCCCGCCCACACTGCGGGCTTTTTTTTGCGTATTTAGCACCACCGCAAGCTGCGCTGCCGTTGATCTTGATCCCGTGAGGCCCTTGATCTTGATTGTGTGCCCCATAAAGCGCCAGGGCCGACTGGAGGCGTTGGCCAAGCGGTCCCTGGCGTAGCCGGGGAAGACGGAACCGGAGGCGCTTCTATTCCGGGCCGTCGGCCGCTTGGGCGACGCCGGAGGGAGGGGACCCGCAGCGAAGCGGAGGGACCAAGCAGGGGCAAGCCTTTTTTGCTTACTTTTTGTGGCGTTTGACAAAAAGTGAGCCGCCGTAAGGGCGGAAAGGTGACTGTGCATCGCTTCGGTAATGGATATGTTCATGACCTTTGAATCTCGCTTCTGAAGGTTTTGGGCATATCCATTTTCGCGGTGCGGCCACCGACCGTTTCGCCCTTACGGCGACTCACTTTTTTTCAAACGCCAAAAAAAGTAAGCAAAAAACGCTTGCCCCTGCTTGGGCCCTCCGCTGCGCTACGGGTCCCCTCCTTCCGGCGCCGCTCAACGGGCAGACGGCACCCGCTATAGAAGCCTGCGGGTTACCGTCTCTTCGGCCTGCGGCCTCGGCCCTTCGGGCAGCCCGTTGAGCGACGCCTCCAGTCGGCCCGGGCGCTTTACGGGGCATACAATCAAGATCAACAGCCAGATCAAGATCAACGGCCAGATCACAAGCAAACCCCACGCCGCAATGGTGGGGCGGGGGAGCTTTTTTTGCCTGGCGGCAGCACCTTTCGCGCTACTATCGAGTCGATACCTCCACCCACCGAATGGAACTCGTCGAGTCGATTTATGAAAAAAGCAGTAGGTATAGCAGCCGGTGTCATCATTGCCGCCGGCGTCGTGGCCACGGCCGGGGCCTGGTACACGGGCACGCGTCTTGAGGGCGTGCTGCAGGACGCCATCGCCCAGGCCAACACGCAGATGGCCCAGTCGGGCCGCAACGCCGACGGCAGCCCGCAGTTCAGCGCCGAGCTGGTGTCGCTGGACCGCCATCTGTTCAGCAGCACCGCCCACTACCGCCTGAACGTGCAACTGCCCCACGCCCAGCCAGCGCATTTCCTCCTGGTGGACCATATCGAGCACGGCCCGCTGCCGCTGTCGCGCCTGCTGACCCTGCGCCTGGCGCCGGTGATGGCCGCCAGCAACACCGAGCTGGAAAACAGCCCCGACTCGGCCAAGTGGTTCGCCATGAACAACGGCCAGGCGCCGGTCAAGGGCCACTCGGTCATCCACTATGGGCTGAGCAGCGAGACCACTTTCGACTTCCTGCCCCTGGAGTCCAAGGAACCGGGCAAGACCCTGAAGTTCTCGGGCTTTACCTTGACCGTCAGCGGCACTGCCGATGCCCACAAATATGAGCTGACGGGCAACATGGATAGCCTTTCCGTCGACGTTGCCGGCGAGAACGGCCCGGTGCATGCCGACGCCAAGGGCCTGACCATTTACAGCGGCGGCACCAAGGGCGAGTCCGGGTTCTACCTGGGCCACACCGAGCTCAAGCTGGCCAGCGCCAACGTGCAGACGCCCAACGCGCCGGCCGTGGCGGTGACTGGTTTCAGCGGCAGCGGCCTGATGCAGGAGGTTGAAGGCAAGCTGGCCGCCGAGGCCACCTACGAGATCGCCTCCATCACCGTCGGCAACCAGCCGATTGGTGCGGCGCAGATGGTCTGGAAGCTGAATAATTTCGACATCCCGGCCAGCAAGTCGCTGTATGCGCTGTATGTCGCCAAGATCGCTCCGCAACAACAGGCTGCCGCAGCTGCCGGCGTGCCCCTGGCGCTGAAGCTGAGCGCTGCCGACCAGCAGCAGTTGAACACCGACCTGCTGGCGCTGCTGGCGGCCAAGCCGCACATCGAGCTGGAAAAACTATCGCTGAAGACCGCCAACGGTGAAAGCCAGGCTAACCTTGTGGTCGACCTGGCGAACCCGGGCACCCTGGACCAGCCGTCCGAAGGCCTGGGCAAGAAGGTGGTCGGCCTGCTGGACGCCAACGTCACCCTGTCCAAGCCCATGCTGATGGACCTGGCCAGCGCCCAGGCGCACCTGCAGGGCCAGACCGACAAGGACGCGGTGGCGTTGCAGGCCAAGAACGTCAGCGATTCCATCAGCGGCATGGCAGTGATGAGCCAGCTGGGCAAGGTCGAGGGTGACAACGTCACCAGCCGCCTGCACTACGCCGACGGCATGGTGACCTTCAACGGCCAGAAGATGACCGTGGAGCAGTTCGCCGGCTTCATCGGCAACCTGCTGGGGCAGCAGCAAGCGCAACGCTGACATCCCGGGACGCGGCCTGGCGGCCGCTGCTACAGGTGTGCGTAGCAGCGGCCGCGTCGCTTCAGCCTCGGCTGAGCAGCGCCGCCGTCCCCGCACCCCCGAACAACGCCGCGCTGACGCGGTTGAACCAGCTCTGCCCGCGGCCACTGCGCAGGTAGCGCGCCGCGCCGTGGGCACCCAGGCCGTAACCCAGCTTGCACAGCAGGTCGAGCACCGCCCAGGTGGCGATCATGATGCCCAGTTGCGCCGCCAGCGAGTGCTCGGCGTTGAGGAACTGCGGCAGGAAGGCGGCGAAGAACAGGATGTCCTTGGGGTTGCTGGCGCCCAGCGCGAACGCGCGCCAGAACAGCGCGCCAAAGCGTGGCGCGGGCAGGGCAGCGGGCACCTCGGCGGCGCTGGGCGCGCGGCGCGACTGCTGCCAGCTTTGCCAGGCGAGGTAGAACAGGTACAGCGCGCCGACGATCTTCAGCGCGCTGAACACCTGCTCCGAAGCCATCAGCAACGCCCCCAGGCCCAGCGCCGAGGCGCTGAGCAGGCAGATGGAAGCACTCACGCCACCCAGGAACGCCGGGTAGGAGCGACGCAGGCCATAGTTCAGGCTGTTGCCAATCATCAGCAGCGACAAAGGGCCGGGGATGACGATCACCACCAGCGCCGCGGCGCTGAACAACAGCCAGGTTTCCACACTCATTGTTTTTCTCCTTGGATAAGGCCTTCGCACAAATCCGTAGCCGCTGCCGCAGGCTGCGCTGGCCCTCTGCTACGCCGCAAATCTACAGCGTACTCAAGGGCCAGCGCAGCCTGTCGGCAGCGGCTACGGGCGGCGGTGAAGCCGAAATATTACAAGAACACAAACTTGGCGATGAATATCGCACACAGCACCCACAGGCTCACCGAGATATCGCGGTGCTTGCCGGTGCCTGCCTTCAAGGCCACGTAGGTGATGAAGCCCAGGGCAATGCCGTCCGCCACCGAGAAGGTCAGTGGCATCATGATCAGGGTGACGATGGCCGGAATGCTGTCGGTGGCCTCGTCCCAGTTGATGTGGGCCATGCCGCCCATCATCAGCATGGCCACGTAGATCAGCGCGCCGGCGGTAGCATAAGCCGGAATCATGCCAGCCAGCGGCGCGAAGAACATCGCTGCGACGAACAGCAGGCCCACGGTGACTGCCGTCAGCCCGGTGCGGCCACCGGCGGCCACGCCCGCGGCACTTTCCACGTAGCTGGTCACCGGCGGCACGCCGACCATGGCGCCGAACACGCTGGAGGCGCTGTCGGCCTTCAGGGCGCGGGAGAGGTTTTCGATGCGGCCCTCGGCGTTCACCAGGTTGGCGCGCTGGGCCACGCCCATCAGCGTGCCGGCGGTGTCGAACATGTGCACGAACAGGAAGGCCAGCACCACGCTGATCATGCTGACGTTGAACACCCCGGCCACGTCCATGGCCATCCAGGTGGGCGCCAGGCTGGGCGGCAGCGAGAACACCCCGCCGTATTGCACGATGCCCAGGCCCCAGCCGATCAGGGTGACGCTGACGATGCTGATGAGGATGGCGCCGAACACCCGGTGGTAGCTGAGCACGGCAATCATCAGGAAGCACAGCGCGGTCAGCAGGGGCCCGGCCTCATGCAGCGAGCCGAGCTTGATCAGAGTGGCCGGGCTGGCGACGATAATGCCCGAGGTCTTCAGGCCGATGACGCCCAGGAATAGCCCCACGCCGGCACCCATGGCGTGGCGCAGGCTGACCGGGATGCTGTTGAGCAGCCACTCGCGCACCCGCGACAGGGTCAGCACCATGAACAGTACGCCGGAGATGAACACCGCGCCCAGGGCGGTCTGCCACGAGTAGCCCATGGTGCCGACCACGGTGTAGGTAAAGAACGCGTTCAGGCCCATGCCCGGCGCCAGGCCCACCGGCCAGTTGGCGTACAGGCCCATCAGCAGGCAGCCCAGGGCGGCGGCGATGCAGGTGGCGACGAATGCCGCGCCATGGTCGATGCCGGCGTCGGCCATGATGTTGGGGTTGACGAAGATGATGTAGGCCATGGTAATGAAGGTGGTGAGGCCGGCGATCAGTTCGGTGCGCACCGTGGTGCCATGCACACTCAGCTTGAACAGGCGTTCCAGCAGGCCGCGCCGCAGGGGCGGGGCCAGGTCCAGGGGGGCGGCTTCGGATTTATTGCTTTCCACAGCGAGTTACTCCTCAAGGCTTTTGTTGTTTTCCGAAGCCGTGCGCACCTGCGCGCGGCCCCGTGAGGCAGGTAAAGGTGGTGGTGCCGGCGACCCGTTATTATTTGACCTCTGGGTCAGGAAAGTCGCTCGAGGGGATTATGCGTTTGTATACAAATAATGCAAATAATGTTTTTGATTTTGTGCGCAGTTTATTTGCCGATCGCGCTATATGGCCGCTGCCAGTGGTTGCCAAGTGCCGCTATGCTTGAACTGACACAAGCCCGTGGCCCTGTGTACAATGGGCCTTACTGCCGCAAAACCTTCACCTTCGAGTGCCCATGAACGAACAGCTGCAACCTCTCAAGAAACCTACGCGCGCGGCCAAGGCCGGGCGCCTCGGCACCCAGGACGACATCGTCTACGCCCATATTTTCGAGGCCATTCTCGAACAGCGCCTGGCGCCCGGGACCAAATTGAGCGAGGAAGCGCTGGGTGAGATCTTCGGCGTCAGCCGCACCATCATTCGCCGCGCGCTGTCGCGCCTGGCCCATGAAGGCGTGGTGCTGTTGCGCCCCAACCGCGGCGCGGTCGTGGCCAGCCCCAGCGTGGAAGAGGCGCGGCAGGTATTCTTCGCCCGCCGCATGGTAGAGCGCGCCATCACCGAGCTTGCAGTGGAGCACGCCACGGCCGAGCAACTGGCCGAGCTGCGGCAGATGGTGCTGGATGAGCGCGACAGCTTCTCGCGCGGCGACCGTGGCGCCGGCATTCGCCTGTCGGGGGAATTCCACCTGAAGCTGGCCGAGGCGGCGAAAAACGCGCCGCTGATCAGCTTCCAGCGCAGCCTGGTGTCGCAGACCTCGCTGATCATCGCCCAGTACGAAAGCGGCAACCGCTCGCACTGCTCCTACGATGAACACACCCAGCTGATCGACGCCATCGAGGCCCGCGACGCGGCCCTGGCGGTGGACCTGATGATGCACCACATGGACCACATCGACAGCAAGCTGAACCTGGACGAGGAAAGCGCCTCGGACGACTTGCACGCGGTGTTCTCGCACCTGTTGCAGGGCAAGAAGGGCGGCAAGGGCTGAAATAGCGGACGCGGCCTGTAGCCGCTGCTACAGGGGGTGTAGCAGCGGCCGCAGGCCGCGTCCGGGTTTAACGCTGATGCACCTTGCGCCCCGCCGCATAGGTCTGCTGCACGGTGCGATCATCCCCCAGCGTAGTCAGCACGAACAACGTCTCTTCAATGCTCTTGGACTGCTGGATGCGGTAGCCCAGCAGCGGCGTGGCGTTGTAGTCCAGCACCACGAAGTCGGCGTCGCTGCCCGGCTGCAGGTTGCCTACCTTATCTTCCAGGCGCAGCGCCCGGGCGCCGCCGAGGGTGGCCAGGTACAGTGACTTGAACGGGCTCAGGCGCGCGCCCTGCAGCTGCATCACCTTGTAGGCTTCATTCAGCGTCTGCAGCAGCGAGAAGCTGGTGCCGCCGCCCACGTCCGTGCCCAGGCCGACGTTGAGCTTGTGCTTCTCGGCCTGGGGCAGGTTGAACAGGCCGCTGCCCAGGAACAGGTTCGAGGTGGGGCAGAAGGCAATCGCCGAGCCGGTCTCGGCCAGGCGCGCGCATTCCTCGTCGCACAGGTGCACGCCGTGGGCGAACACCGAGCGCTCGCCCAGCAGCTGGTAGTGGTCGTACACGTCCAGGTAGCCCTTGTGCTCGGGGAACAGCGCCTTCACCCACTCGATCTCCTTGAGGTTCTCGCTGATGTGGGTCTGCATGTAGACGTTCGGGTATTCCTTGAGCAGCTGGCCGGCCACGGTCAGTTGCTCGGGGGTGCTGGTGGGCGCGAAGCGCGGGGTGACCGCGTAGTGCAGGCGGCCCTTGCCGTGCCAGCGCTCGATCAGCGCCTTGCTGTCGGCGTAGCTGCTTTCGGCGGTGTCCACCAGGTAGTCCGGGGCATTGCGGTCCATCATCACCTTGCCGGCGATCATGCGCAGGTCGAGCTTTTCGGCCGCCTCGAAGAAGGCGTTCACCGACTCGGGGTGCACGCTGCCGAACACCAGCGCGGTGGTGGTGCCGTTGCGCAGCAGTTCCTTGATGAAGATGTCCGCCACTTCGTCGGCGTGGGCCTTGTCGGCGAACTGGCTCTCGAACGGGAAGGTGTAGGTGTTCAGCCAGTCCAGCAACTGCTCGCCGTAGGAGGCGATCATGCCGGTCTGCGGCAGGTGGATGTGGGTGTCGATGAAGCCGGGGGTAATCAGCGCGTCGGGGAAGTGCTCGATGGCAACGTCCGCCGGCAGGCTCGGCAGCAGCGCCTCGGCGTGGCCGACGGCGGCGATTACGCCGTTCTCCACCACCAGCAGGCCGTCGGCGAAGTATTCATAAGAGGCGTCGATGCCTACTTCGGCGGGGTCGCCGATGCTGTGCAGGATGGCGGCGCGGTAGGCTTTGCGGGTCAGGCTCATGGGTATCAATGTCTCAGGCTTGGCTGCGTCGCGAGTGCGGCAGCAGTTGGGCAATGGGTTCGGCACCGGCAGTCGCCAGGCCGAAGTTGGCGTTGTAGGTGGCGATGATTTCGGCGGCCACGGACACGGCGATTTCAATCGGCAATTTGCCTTTGACGTCGGCCAGGCCCATGGGGCACCTCATGCGTTGCACAACCTGGGGGTCGAAGCCACGGTCGCGCAGGCGGTGTTCGAATTTCACCCGCTTGGTCTTCGAACCGATCAGGCCGAACCAGGTGAAATCGTTGCGCTTGAGGATAGCCGCGGTCAGCTCCAGGTCGAGCTGGTGGTTGTGGGTCATGACGATGCAGTAGCTGCCCGGCGGCAGGTTGTCGACTTCGTCCACCGGTTCTTCGTTGACGATCTTGCGCACTCCCTCGGGGAGCTGCGCGGGGAATTCCTGCTCGCGCGAGTCGATCCAGGTGACGCGGCAGGGCAGGGCGGCCAGCAGCGGCACCAGCGCGCGGCCGACGTGGCCGGCGCCGAACACCGCAATGCGCGCCTGCACCTGGCCCATGGGCTCGAACAGCAGCACGGTGACGCCGCCGCAGCACTGGCCCAGGCTGGCGCCCAGGCTGAAGCGCTCCAGGTGCGTGCCCTGGCGGCCGTTGGCGAGCATCTCGCGGGCGATGTGCATGGCCTTGTATTCCAGGTGCCCGCCCCCGATGGTGTCATACAGCTGGGTGGCGCTGACCACCATTTTCGAGCCGGCGTTGCGCGGGGTGGAGCCCTGCTCCTCGATGATGGTGACGAGCACGCAGGGTTCGCCCTGCTGCTGCAGCTCGGCGAGAGCGCTGATCCAGTTATTCATGCACATACCCTCCGTAGCAGCGGCCGCAGGCCGCGTCATGGACGCCGCAATTTAAGGGGTGAATTCGACGCAGCCTGGCGGCAGCTGCTACGGGGGTCATGAGGTGACCTCCTCGGTGATGGGGGTGGCGCTGGCGGCCATGGCCTTACGCATCTGCTCGCACCCCCACAACACCCGCTCCGGCGTGGCCGGGGCGTCGATGTTGGGCTGCACCTTGTAATCCGCCAGGCTGGCTACCGCATCCTTGATCGCGCACCAGGCGGCGATGCCGAGCATGAACGGCGGCTCGCCCACGGCCTTGGAGTGGAACACCGTGTCTTCGGGGTTCTTGCGGTTTTCCACCAGCTTCACCCGCAGGTCGGCCGGCATGTCGGCCACCGCCGGGATCTTGTAGCTGGCCGGGCCGTTGGTCACCAGCTTGCCCTTGGCGTTCCACACCAACTCTTCGGTGGTCAGCCAACCCATGCCCTGGATATAGCCGCCTTCCACCTGGCCAATGTCGATGGCCGGGTTCAGCGAGGCGCCCACGTCGTGCAGGATGTCGGTGCGCAGCATCTTGTACTCGCCGGTCAGGGTGTCGACCACCACCTCGGCGCAGGCGGCGCCGAAGGCGAAGTAGTAGAACGGCCGGCCGCGCGCCTGGCTGCGGTCGTAGAAAATCTTCGGGGTCTTGTAGTAGCCGGTGCTGGACAGCGACACCTGGCCCATCCACGCCTGCACGATCAGGTCGGCGAACGGCATCACCAGTTCGCGCACGCGCACGTGGCCGTTGCGGAATTCGACGTCTTCCTCGCTGACCGCGTACTTGCGCGCGGCAAACTCCACCAGGCGCTGCTTGATGGTCTCGGCAGCGTTCTGCGCGGCCTTGCCGTTCAGGTCGGCGCCGCTGGAGGCGGCCGTCGGCGAGGTGTTGGGCACTTTGTCGGTGTTGGTGGCGGTGATCTGGATGCGGCCGATGTCCACCTGGAACACCTCGGCCACCACCTGCGCGACCTTGGTGTTGAGCCCCTGGCCCATCTCGGTGCCGCCGTGATTGAGGTGGATGCTGCCGTCGGTGTAGATGTGGATCAGCGCGCCTGCCTGGTTGAGGAAGCTGGCGGTGAACGAGATACCGAATTTCACCGGGGTCAGCGCCAGGCCTTTCTTCAGCACCGGGCTGTGGGCGTTGAAGCGGCGGATGGATTCGCGGCGCTCCTGGTATTCGCTGCTCGCTTCAAGGTCAGCAGTCATTTCCTCCAGCAGGTTGTGCTCCACCGTCTGGTAGTAGTGGGTGACGTTGCGCTCGGTCTTGCCGTAGTAGTTGGCCTTGCGCACGGCCAGCGGGTCCAGCGCCAGGTGGCGGGCGATGCGGTCCATCACCTCCTCGATGGCGACCATGCCCTGGGGGCCGCCGAAACCGCGGTAGGCGGTGTTGGAGGCGGTGTTGGTCTTGCAGCGGTGGCCGTTGATGGTGGCGTCGCCCAGGTAATACGAATTGTCGGCATGGAACATGGCGCGGTCGACGATGGACGCCGACAGGTCCGGCGAGTAGCCGCAGTTGCCGGCCAGGTCCATGTTGATGCCGTGCAGGCGGCCGCTGTCGTCGAAGCCTACGTCGTATTCGACGTAGAAGGGGTGGCGCTTGCCGGTCATGGACATGTCTTCCACCCGTGGCAGGCGCATCTTTGTCGGCTGGCCGGTCAGGTGCGCGATCACCGCGCACAGGCACGCCGGGCTGGCCGCCTGGGTTTCCTTGCCGCCGAAGCCGCCGCCCATGCGGCGCATGTCGACGACGATCTTGTTCATCGACACGTCCAGCACCTCGGCCACCAGCTTCTGCACCTCGGTGGGGTTCTGGGTGGAGCAGTAGACGATCATGCCGCCGTCCTCGGTGGGCATCACCGAGGAAATCTGCGTTTCCAGGTAGAAGTGCTCCTGGCCGCCGATGTGCAGGGTGCCTTGCAGGCGGTGCGGGGCGCTGGCCAGGGCGGTGTCGGCGTCGCCACGCTTGTGGGTGTGGCTGTCGAGCACGTAATGCTGCTTGCGGAAGGCCTCGACCACGTCGAGCACCGGTTCCAGGTCTTCGTATTCGATAATCGCGGCCATGGCCGCCTTGCGCGCGGTCTCCAGGTCGCGCGCGGCCACCGCCACCACCGGTTGGCCGACGAACTCCACCAGGTCGATGGCCAGCAGCGGGTCGCCGGGCAGCAGCGGGCCGATGTCCTTCAGGCCCGGGATGTCTTCGTGGGTAATGGCAATGCGCACGCCGGGGAAGGCGTAGCAGGGCGTGGTGTCGATCTTCACCACCCGCGCGTGGGCGCGGTCCGACAGCCGTGCGTACACGTGCAGCTGGTTGGGAAATTCCAGGCGGTCGTCGATGTACTGCGCCTCGCCGGAAACATGCTTGTCGGCGCTGTCGTGCTTGACGCTGCGGCCCACGCCAGTGGTCAGGCCCTGGGCAAAGCGTTCGGCCAGTTGCGCCTGGGTGAGGGTTTCGCCGTGATGGTTAGACATAAGCGGTCACCCGGGTCTCGATGTAAGGCGATTGCTGCTCGATGAAGTACTTGCGCAGCAGGTTCTGGGCGGCCAGCAGGCGGTATTCCTTGCTGGCGCGGAAGTCGGACAGCGGCGTGAAGTCCTCGGCCAGGGCGGCGCAGGCGGCTTCCAGCGTGGCGTTGTTGAACACCTTGCCCAGCAACGCGGCTTCGCAGGCCTGGGCGCGCTTGGGAATGGCGGCCATGCCACCGAAGGCGGCGCGCACGTCGGTGACCACGCCGTCTTCCAACGCCAGGTTGAAGGCGGCGCACACGGCGGAGATGTCATCGTCCAGGCGTTTCGACACTTTATAGGCGCGGAAGCTGCGCCCGGCCTGGGCGCGGGGCACGATGATCTTCTCGATGAACTCGCTTTCCTGGCGCGCGGTGATGCGGTAGTCGATGAAGTAGTCTTCCAGCGCCAGGGTGCGCGTGGCGTTGCCCTTGCGCAGCACGATCTGCGCGCCCAGGGCAATCAGCAGGGGCGGGCTGTCGCCGATGGGCGAGGCGTTGCCGATGTTGCCACCCAGGGTGCCCTGGTTGCGGATCTGCAGGCTGGCGAAACGGTGCAGCAGTTCGCCAAAGTCCGGGTATTCGGCGCTCAGTGCGTCGTAGCAGTCGGTGAGTGGCGTGGCAGCGCCGATCTCCAGGCGGTCGTCGAAGTGCTCGATGCGCTTCATTTCGGCGACGTTGCCCACGTAGATCATCACCGGCAGGGTGCGGTGGAACTGCGTCACTTCCAGCGCCAGGTCGGTGCCGCCGGCCAGCAGCCGTGCCTCGGGGTGCGAGCCATACAGGTCGGCCAGGTCGGCGACGGTCAGTGGCACCAGGCAGCGCTTGTCGCCGCTGTTCAGTTCACCCGTCTCGGTGGGGGCGATGGCCTTGAGGCGGGCGATGGTCTCGGCCTCGGCGGCGTCGAACTGGTCCGGTGCCTGCTGGCAGCAGGCCTGTTCGGCAGCGGCCAGGATAGGGCGGTAGCCGGTGCAGCGGCAGAGGTTGCCGGCCAGGGCCTCGTGGGCCTTGTGGGAGTCGGATTCGGCGCTGTTCTTCTGCAGGGCGAACAGCGACATCACGAAGCCCGGGGTGCAGAAGCCGCACTGCGAGCCGTGGCAGTCGACCATGGCCTGCTGCACGCTGTGCAACTGGCCCTTGTGCTTGAGGTCTTCGACGCAGATCAGCTGTTTGCCGTGCAGCGACGAGACAAAGGTGAGGCACGAGTTCAGGCTGCGGTAGCGCAAGGCCTCGCCTTCCAGTTCCGCCACCACCACGGTGCAGGCGCCGCAGTCGCCGCTGGCGCAGCCCTCCTTGGTGCCGGGCTTTTTCAGGTGCGTGCGCAGGTATTCCAGCACGGTGAGGTTGGGGTCCAGGGCGTGTTCACTGCGCAATTCCCTGTTGAGTAGAAACTGGATCACGGAAGGCCTCGCTGACACATTTATTGTTGTTGACCGATAGCATTGAATTTAGCAGTTCTGACTTTGCGGTCAACAGTTTTCTGACTCAAAAGTCAGGATTTCTGGCGAATGGAAATCTCGCCTGCAGGCAACATTTGATTTATTTGCTTATTCCATGCCAAAAGGCCATATCGCCCTCTGCGTTTCCGGGGGGCAAGTGCGCTACACTTCGCCGCTTGCCACGTTTGAAGAGTTTGAAGGACAACCATGACGTTCAAGGCGCCGGACAGCCTCTCCGAGCAAATCGCCGATTACCTGGCCGAACGCATCATCCAGGGCGAACTTGCGCCCGGTGAGCGCATTCAGGAACAGAAGGTCACGGCGGCGCTCAATGTCAGCCGCGGCTCGGTGCGCGAAGCGCTGCTGATCCTGGAGCGGCGCCATCTGATCGCCATCCTGCCGCGTCGCGGTGCACACGTGACCGAACTCAGCGCCCATAAGGTGCAGAGCCTGTGCGCCTTGATGAGCGAGATGTACATCCTGCTCGGCAACGCCGTGGCCCAGCGCTGGCAGGGCCCGGCCGAGCTCGAGCCGTTCGTGGCCATCCAGCAGCGCCTCACCGCCAGCCTCGAGCGCCAGGACATCAAGGCCTTCGTCGAGGACAGCTTCAACGTGATGCGCGCTGCCTACCCGTTCGCCGACAACCCCTACCTGCAGGAAACCGTCGAGAACCTGCAGCCGGCCATGAGCCGCACCTATTACCTGGCGCTGGAACAGCGCAAGGCCACCATGGGCGACTACCTGGCGCTGTTCGACAGCCTGCTGGATGCCGTGGTGGCCCGCGACCTGGCGCGCATCCGCACGGTGCTGGGCGACTACACCCAGCGCAGTTGCCAGTTGGTGCTGGCCGCCCTGGCGAACCGCTGACATGCGCCTGAAGTGCATCCGGCTGGCGGGGTTCAAGTCCTTCGTCGACCCCACCACGGTCAACTTCCCCAGCAACATGGCGGCGGTGGTGGGGCCCAACGGGTGCGGCAAATCCAACATCATCGACGCCGTGCGCTGGGTGATGGGCGAAAGCTCGGCGAAGAACCTGCGCGGCGAGTCGATGACCGACGTCATCTTCAACGGCTCCACCAGCCGCAAGCCGGTGAGCCAGGCCAGCATCGAACTGGTGTTCGACAACAGCGACGGCACCTTGGTGGGCGAATACGCCGCCTACGCGGAGATTTCCATCCGCCGCAAGGTGACGCGCGACAGCCAGAACACCTACTTCCTCAACGGCACCAAGTGCCGCCGCAAGGACATTACCGACATCTTCCTGGGCACCGGCCTGGGCCCGCGCAGCTATTCCATCATCGAGCAGGGCATGATCAGCAAGCTGATCGAGGCCAAGCCCGAGGAGCTGCGCAACTTCATCGAGGAAGCCGCGGGCATCTCCAAGTACAAGGAGCGCCGCCGCGAGACCGAGAACCGCATCCGCCGCACCCACGAAAACCTGGAGCGCCTGACCGACCTGCGCGAAGAGCTGGAACGCCAGCTCGAACGCTTGCACCGCCAGGCCCAGGCCGCCGAGAAGTACCAGGAATACAAGGCCGAGGAGCGCCAGCTCAAGGCCCAGCTGTCGGCCTTGCGCTGGCAGGCACTGAATGAACAGGTGGCCCAGCGCGAAGCGGTCATCGGCACCCAGGAGGTCAGCTTCGAGGCCCTGGTGGCCGAGCAGCGCAACGCCGACGCGGCCATCGAGCGCCTGCGCGACGGCCATCACGACCTGTCCGAGCGTTTCAACCTGGTGCAGGGCCGCTTCTATTCCGTGGGCGGTGACATTGCCCGCGTCGAGCAGAACATCCAGCACGGCCAGCAGCGCCTGCGCCAGTTGCAGGATGACCTGAAGGAAGCCGAGCGTTCGCGCCAGGAAACCGAATCACACCTGGGTCACGATCGCACGTTGCTGGCCACCCTGGGCGAAGAGCTGGACATGCTCGCGCCCGAGCAGGAAATGACCAGCGCCGCCGCCGAAGAGGCCGCGGCTGCCCTGGAAGAGTCCGAGGCCACCATGCACGGCTGGCAGGAACAGTGGGACAGCTTCAACACCCGCTCCGCCGAGCCGCGCCGCCAGGCCGAGGTGCAGCAGTCGCGCATCCAGCAGTTGGACCAGTCCATGGAGCGCCTGGGCGATCGCCAGCGGCGCCTGGGCGAGGAGCGCGCGCAACTGGCTGCCGACCCTGAGGACGCCGCCATCCTGGAACTGGGCGAGCAACTGGCCGCCAGCGACATGCTCATCGAAGAGCTGCAGGCCAGCGAGGCCCAGCAGGTGGAGCGCCTGGAGCAGCTGCGCGAGCAACTGCAACAGGCCACCCGCGACCAGCAGCAGGCCCAGGGCGAGCTGCAACGCCTGAACGGTCGCCTGGCCTCCCTGGAAGCCTTGCAACAGGCCGCCCTGGACCCAGGCACCGGCACCGCCGAGTGGCTGCGCGACCAGCAGCTGGACCAGCGCCCGCGCCTGGCCGAAGGCCTGCGCGTGGAAGCCGGCTGGGAGCTGGCGGTGGAGACCGTGCTGGGCGCCGACCTGCAAGCGGTGCTGGTGGATGATTTCAACGGCCTGGCGCTGGGCAGCTTCGAGCAGGGCGAGCTGCGCCTGCTCAGCGCCGCGCCGGGCACGCCGGCCTTGCCCGGCAGCCTGCTGGACAAGGTCGACAGCCGCACCGATCTCAGCCCCTGGCTGGGCCAGGTCAAGCCAGTGGAAACCCTGGAGGCAGCGCTGGCCGCCCGCGCGCAGCTGCAGCCCGGGCAGAGCCTGATCAGCCGCGACGGCTACTGGGTAGGCCGGCACTTCCTGCGCGTCAGCCGTGCCAGCGATGCCCAGGGCAGCGTGCTGGCGCGCGGCCAGGAGCTGGAAAACCTGGGCCTGGAGCGCGACGAACGCGAAGCCGCCCTGGCCAGCCTGGAAGAGCGCCTGGAGCGTCTGCGCGAGCAGCAACTGCTGCAGGAAGAGGCCCGCGAGCAACTGCGCCGCCAGCTGGCCGACGAGGCCCGCCAGCAGGGCGAACTCAAGGCCCAGCTGTCCGCCGGCCGTGCCAAGGCCGAACAGCTGACCCTGCGCCGCCGTCGGCTCGACGAAGAGCTGGCGGAACTGGCCGAGCAGCGCGCGCTGGAAAGCGAGCAGTTGGGCGAGTCGCGCCTGCAACTGCAGGACGCCCTCGACGCCATGGCCCAGGACACCGAGCAGCGCGAGCTGCTGATGGCCCAGCGCGACAGCCTGCGCGAACGCCTCGACCAGGTGCGCCACGACGCTCGCCAGCACAAGGACCACGCCCACCAGCTGGCCGTGCGCCTGGGCTCCCTGCGCGCCCAGCACGACTCCACCCGCCAGGCCCTGGAGCGCCTGGAGCTGCAGGCCGAGCGCTTGACCGAGAAGCGCGAGCAGCTGTCGCTGAACCTGGAGGAGGGCGAGGCACCGCTGGAAGAGCTGCGCCTCAAGCTCGAAGAGCTGCTGGAACGGCGCATGGCCGTCGACGAGGAAATGCGCCAGGCGAAAATGGCCCTGGAAGACGCCGACAGCGAACTGCGCGACGCCGAGAAGCGCCGCACCCAGGCCGAGCAGCAGTCGCAGATGATCCGCGGCCAGCTGGAGCAGCACCGCATGGAATGGCAGGGCCTGAGCGTGAAGCGCGCCGCCCTGCAGGAACAATTGCACGAGGATGGCTACGACCTGCAAGGCGTGATCGCCACCCTCGACCCCCTGGCCAACGAAAAAGAGGCCGAGGACGAACTGGAGCGCATCAACGCGCGCATCCAGCGCCTGGGCGCCATCAACCTGGCGGCCATCGACGAGTACCAGCAGCAGTCCGAGCGCAAGCGCTACCTGGACGCCCAGAACGATGATCTGGTGGAGGCGCTGGACACCCTGGAAAACGTCATCCGCAAGATCGACAAGGAAACCCGCAACCGCTTCAAGGATACCTTTGATCAGATAAATGGCGGTTTGCAGGCCTTATTCCCAAAAGTTTTCGGTGGCGGCAGCGCTTACTTGGAACTGACAGGCGAAGATCTACTCGATACAGGGGTGACCATCATGGCGCGGCCCCCGGGCAAGAAGAACAGCACCATCCATTTGCTCTCTGGTGGGGAGAAAGCGCTGACGGCCCTGGCCCTGGTGTTCTCCATCTTCCAGTTGAACCCGGCGCCGTTTTGCATGCTCGACGAAGTTGACGCCCCGCTGGATGACGCTAACGTTGGACGCTATGCCCGCTTGGTGAAAGAAATGTCCCAAACGGTTCAATTTATCTACATCACCCACAACAAGATCGCCATGGAAATGGCCGACCAGTTGATGGGCGTGACCATGCACGAGCCCGGTTGCTCGCGCCTGGTGGCGGTGGACGTAGAGGAGGCGATGGCAATGGTCGACGCCTGAAAGCGAGCGAATTTGGACCGCTTGCACTTTAATGGCGTATCTGCTGCGACAGACGGTGTAAAGTTATCTTTGGTCGTGCTAGTTTATTGGACATATTTTCGTACGCGTGGGGAAAACGCCTGTCAGAACATAGAGTTGGCGCCACGTTTTAAAGGGGGTTCAAGCCCTTTATTTTTCAGCATTTTTCATAGAGGCACAGGATTAAATGGAAATCGGTCTGCGCGAGTGGCTGATCGTCATCGGCGTCATTGTCATCGCCGGTATTCTCTTCGATGGCTGGCGCCGCATGCGCGGCGGCAAGGGCAAATTGAAATTCAGGCTCGACCGCAGCTTCTCCAACCTGCCGGACGAAGAGCACAGCGCCGAAGTGCTGGGCCCGTCGCGGGTGCTGGAAGAGCAGCGCGAGCCGTCCCTGGACGAGCATGACCTGCCGTCCATGAGCGCCCCTGCGCGCGAGCCGGTGGCGCCCAAGCGCAACAAGAAACAGGAACGCGAGCGTGAACGTGAGCGCGAGCGCGCAGTGGCCGAATCGGCCCAGGGCGCCCTGCCACTGGAGCCCGAGCAGCCAGCGGCCTTCAGCGCCCGCGACCGCGAGGACGACTTCCCGGACGACAAGGCCCCGGCCTTCAACGCCGCGGGCGCTGCCCCGGTAGAACACCGCGACCAGCCCCAGGCCGAGGAAGTGTTGGTGATCAGCGTGATCTCCCGTTCCGAAGGCGGCTTCAAGGGCCCGGCGCTGCTGCAGAACATCCTTGAAAGCGGCCTGCGCTTCGGCGAAATGGACATCTTCCACCGCCACGAAAGCATGGCCGGCAACGGCGAAGTGCTGTTCTCCATGGCCAACGCCGTGAAGCCGGGCATCTTCGACCTGGACGACATCGACCACTTCAGCACCCGTGCCGTGAGCTTCTTCCTCGGCCTGCCAGGCCCGCGTCATCCCAAGCAGGCCTTCGACGTGATGGTGGCCGCGGCCCGCAAGCTGGCCCACGAACTGGACGGCGAACTGAAGGACGACCAGCGCAGCGTGCTGACCGCCCAGACCATCGAACACTACCGCCAGCGTATTGTCGAATTCGAACGCCGGGCGCTGACCCAGAAGCGTTGAGATCGTTGGCCCTGCCCCTGTAGGAGCCGACCTTGGTCGCGATGGGGTTTCACAACACCATCGCCGAACACCTGAAGAGCAGCCCCGGCTGCTCTTTTGCTTTACACGAGAACACACAAGATGACCGCCGCCAACACCCGGATCCTCGAACTGCGCGCCGAACTGGACCTGCACAACTACCGCTACCACGTGCTCGACGAGCCGAGCATTCCGGACGCCGAATACGACCGGCTGTTCCGCGAACTCAAGGCGCTGGAAGCCGAGCATCCGGAGTTGGTGACCGCCGACTCACCCACCCAGCGCGTGGGCAACGCGGCGCTGACCGCGTTCAGCCAGGTGCGCCACGAGATCCCCATGCTCAGCCTGGGCAACGCCTTCGAAGAAACCGACATGCGCGAGTTCGACCGCCGGGTGACCGAGGGTTTGGACCTGCCGGTCGGTGACCTGTTCGGCGGCGGCGCGGCGGTGCAATACAGCTGCGAGCCCAAGCTCGACGGCCTGGCCGTGAGCCTGCTGTACCAGGATGGCCTGCTGGTGCGCGGCGCCACCCGTGGCGACGGCACCACCGGCGAGGACATCAGCGTCAACGTGCGCACCATCCGCAACGTGCCGCTCAAGCTGCACGGCGAGGGCTGGCCGGTCACCCTGGAGGTGCGCGGCGAAGTGTTCATGTCCAAGGCCGGTTTCGAACGCCTTAACGAAGCGCAGATGGAGGCGGGCGGCAAGACCTTCGCCAACCCGCGCAACGCCGCCGCCGGCAGCCTGCGCCAGCTGGACTCGAAGATCACCGCCAGCCGCCCGCTGGAATTCTGCTGTTACGGCCTGGGCCAGGTGTCCGAGAACATCGCCGACACCCACATCGGCAACCTCGAACAGCTGAAAGCCTGGGGCATGCCCATCAGCCGCGAGCTGAAACTGGCCAACGGCATCGACGAGTGCCTGGCCTACTACCGCGACATCGGCGAGCGCCGCAACGCGCTCACCTACGAAATCGACGGCGTGGTGTTCAAGGTCAACAGCCTGGCCAGCCAGCGCGAACTGGGCTTCCGCGCCCGCGAGCCGCGCTGGGCCATCGCCCACAAGTTCCCGGCCATGGAGGAACTGACTGAGCTGCTGGACGTGGAATTCCAGGTGGGGCGTACCGGGGCGGTGACACCGGTGGCGCGTTTGAAGCCGGTGAAGGTCGCTGGTGTGACCGTCGCCAACGCGACCCTGCACAACATGGACGAAGTAGCGCGCCTGGGCCTGATGATCGGCGACACTGTGATCATCCGCCGCGCCGGCGACGTGATCCCGCAGGTCATGCAGGTGGTCACCGAGCGCCGCCCGGCCGACGCCCGCCCCGTGCACATCCCCGAGACCTGCCCGGTGTGCGGCTCCCACGTGGAGCGCACGCAACTGGTAAAACGCAGCAAGGGCAAGGAAACCGTCAGCGAAGGCGCCGTGTACCGCTGCGTCGGCCGCCTGGCCTGTGGCGCACAGCTGAAGCAGGCGATCATCCACTTCGTTTCGCGCCGGGCCATGGACATCGACGGCCTGGGCGAGAAAAGCGTCGAGCAGTTGGTAGACGAGGGCCTGGTGGGCTCGCCAGCCGACCTCTACACCTTGGGCTTCGAGCAGATCGTCGACCTGGAAGGCTTCGCCGAAGTGTCGAGCAACAAGCTGCTGGAGGCCATCGCCGCCAGCAAGCGCCCGACCCTGGCGCGCTTCATCTTCGCCTTGGGCATTCCCGACGTAGGCGAGGAGACCGCCAAGGTGCTCGCGCGTTCGCTGGGTTCGCTGGAGCGCATCATGGTGGCGCTGCCCCAGGTGCTTACCTATCTGCCCGATGTGGGCCTGGAAGTGGCGTACGAGATTCACAGCTTCTTCGAGGACCCGCACAACCGCACGGTCATCGGCCAACTGCTGGAACGCGGCCTGGAGCCCCAGGACCAGGGTGACGTGCACGCCGAATTTGCCGCCAGCACCACCCTGGCCGGGCTCATCGCCAAGCTGGATATCAGCTCGGTCGGCCCCACCGGCGCCGAGAAACTGGTGAGCAAGCTGGGCAGCCTCGACAAGATCATTGCCGCCGACGGCATCGACCTGCGCCAGGCCCTGGCGGCCAAGCAGGCGGACGCGGTGCGCGAGTACTTCCTGGTGCCTGAAAACGCCCAGCGTGCCCTGGCCGTGGAGCAACAGCTGCAAGCCTTCGGCATGCACTGGGGCAGCGAGAAAAAAGTCATCGAAGGCCTGCCCCTCACCGGCCAGACCTGGGTGTTGACCGGCAGCCTGGAGCGCATGAGCCGCGACGTGGGCAAGGAGAAACTGGAAAGCCTGGGCGCCAAGGTGGCCGGCTCGGTGTCGGCCAAGACCCACTGCGTGGTGGCGGGCCCTGGTGCCGGCTCCAAGCTGACCAAGGCCAACGAGCTGGGCGTAAAGGTGCTCGACGAAGACGCCTTCGTCGCCTTCCTGGAAGGCCACGGCATCACCGCCTGATCATACGATTTCTGTGGGAGCTGGCTTGCCAGCGAGCTTTTCAGGGCCTCAAAAGCTCGCTGGCAAGCCAGCTCCCACAGGGTTACCAATTTATGCAACGATCCCACCGTGGCGCACTCATAAGGAAATGCCAAAACAGCGGGGGTCACCCATGTCACAGCCGGACCAGGACACCATTCAATGGCTCGTGGACCAGTCCATGCTCCACGCCGCCAAGCAACGCGCCCTTCATTACGCAGGTCAAGCCCGCCTGTGGCAACGGCCCTTCGCCGAAGCCCGGCCGCGGGACGCCTCGGCCATCGCCTCGGTGTGGTTCACCGCCTACCCCGCGTCCATCGTCACCCGTGAGGGCGGCTCGGTGTTGCAGGCCCTGGGCGATGAGACCCTGTGGCACGCGCTGTCGGAAATCGGCATCCAGGGCATCCACAACGGCCCGCTGAAACTCTCCGGTGGCCTGCGCGGCCGCGAACGCACCCCCAGCGTCGACGGCAACTTCGACCGCATGAGCTTCGACATCGACCCGGCCTTGGGCACCGAGGCGGAAATGCTCGGCCTGAGCCGCATCGCCGCCGCCCACAACGCCATCGTCATCGACGACGCCATTCCCTCGCACACCGGCAAGGGCGCCGACTTCCGCCTGGCCGAGCGCGCCTACGCCGACTACCCCGGCCTGTACCACATGGTCGAAATCAAGGAAGAGGACTGGCCGCTGCTGCCCGACGTCGAGCCGGGCCGCGACGCACGCAACCTGCCGCCCGAAACCGTCGACTTGCTCAAGGCCAGGCACTACATTGTCGGCCAGTTGCAGCGGGTGATCTTCTTCGAGCCAGGGGTGAAGGAGACCGACTGGAGCGTGACCCCGGTCATCGTCGGTGTCGACGGCAAGGCGCGGCGCTGGGTGTACCTGCACTACTTCAAGGAAGGCCAGCCGTCGCTGAACTGGCTGGACCCCACCTTCGCCGCGCAGCAGATGATCATCGGCGACGCCCTGCATTCCATCGACGTGATGGGCGCACGCATCCTGCGCCTGGACGCCAACGGTTTCCTCGGCGTGGAGCGCCGCGCCGAGGGCAACGCCTGGTCCGAGAGCCACCCGCTGTCGGTGAACGGCAACCAACTGCTGGCCGGCACCATCCGCAAGGCCGGCGGCTTCAGCTTCCAGGAGCTGAACCTGACCATCGATGACATCGCCACCATGTCCAAGGGCGGCGCCGACCTGTCCTACGACTTCATCACCCGCCCGGCCTACCAGCACGCGCTGCTGACCGGCAACACTGAATTCCTGCGGCTGATGCTGCGCCAGGTGCACCACTTCGGCATCGACCCGGCCTCGCTGATCCATGCGCTGCAGAACCATGACGAGCTGACGCTCGAATTGGTTCACTTCTGGACCCTGCACGCTCACGACACCTACCTGTACCAGGGCCAGACCTTCCCGGGCAATATCCTCCGCGAGCACATCCGCGAGGAGATGTATGAGCGCCTGGCGGGCGAGCACGCGCCGTATAACCTGAAGTTCGTCACCAATGGGGTGTCCTGCACCACGGCCAGCATCATCACCGCCGCCCTGGGCATCCGCGACCTGGCGGCCATCACCGCCGACGACGTGCAGAAGATCAAGCACATCCACCTGCTGCTGGTGATGTACAACGCCATGCAGCCGGGGGTGTTCGCCCTGTCGGGCTGGGACCTGGTGGGGGCCTTGCCGCTGCCGGCCGAGCAGGTCGCGCACCTGATGCAGGACGGCGACACCCGCTGGATTCACCGCGGCGCCTACGACCTGGTGGACCTGGACCCCAGCGCCGAACTGTCCGCCGGCGGCATGCCGCGGCCGCAGACCCTGTATGGCAGTATCACCAGCCAACTGCAGCAGGCCGACTCCTTCGCCAGCCAGCTGAAGAAAATCCTCGCCGTGCGCCGCGCCTACGACATTGCCGCCAGCCGCCAGATCCTTATCCCGGACGTGCAACACCCGGGCCTGCTGGTGCTGGTGCACGAACTGCCGGCGGGGAAGGGCACGCAGATCACCGCGCTCAACTTCAGCGCCGACAGCCTGGTGGAAACCCTGCACCTGCCGGGCATCGCCCCCGGCCCGGTGGTGGACATCATCAACGAGCGGGTGGAAGGCGACCTCACCGACAGCGGCGAATTCACCATCACCCTCGACCCCTACGAAGGCCTGGCGCTGCGGGTGGTCAGCAGTACCCCGCTGTAGCGTCTACGCTGCCCCCCGTCATCCCCGGAGAACGTGCATGTACCGCCTTTTCGAGCAATTGAGCACCCGCATCGCCGCGCCCTTCGTGGGGCAGGACAACCGCCACAGCAAGGTCTGGCACTGCCAGTGCGGCCAGTCGATCTTCTTCCGCAACAGCCAGTGCCTGGCCTGCTCGGCAGCGCTGGGCTACTGGCCGGAGCTGAACCTGCTGTCATCGCTGCAGGCCGGCCCGCAGGCAGGCACCTGGCAGTTGGACGCCGACCTCGACGCCGGCCAGTTCCGCCGCTGCGCCAACCTCGACACCCCGGCTGCCTGCAATTGGCTGGTGCGCGCCGACAGCCCCGAGACCTTCTGCGTGTCGTGCGCGCTGAACCGCACCATCCCCGACCTGTCCGTGGCGGAAAACCCCGAGCGCTGGCGCAAGGTGGAAACCGCCAAGCGGCGCATGGTCTCGCAACTGATCAACCTGGGCCTGGACGTGGTGCCCAAGGTGGTGGACGACGACACCGGCCTGGCCTTCGATTTCATCGGCATCGACCTGGAAGGCAACGCGCCCATGACCGGCCACGCCAACGGCCTGATCACCCTGGATATAAAGGAAGCCGACGACGCCCACCGGGAAAAGGTGCGGGTGATGATGCGCGAACCCTACCGCACCCTGCTGGGCCACTTCCGCCACGAAGTGGGCCACTACTATTGGGACCGGCTGGTGGCGGGCAGCCACTGGCTGGGGGAATTCCGCAACCTGTTCGGCGACGACAGCCAAAGCTACGCCGACGCCCTGCAACGCCACTACGAACAAGGCGCGCCGCTGGACTGGCAACAACGCTACGTCAGCGCCTACGCCACCATGCACCCGTGGGAAGACTGGGCCGAAACCTGGGCCCACTACCTGCACATGATGGACGCCGTGGACACCGCCCTGGGCTTCGGCATGAGTGCCCGCGACATGGACCTGGATTACCAGCCGTTCCCGCTGGACACCCTGTACGATCCCCAGCACGCCAGCGGTCCTGCGTTCCTGGCCTTCGTCAACACCTGGATCGAACTGGCCGGCATGCTCAATGAGCTGTCGCGCAGCATGGGCCAGCCGGACTTCTATCCCTTCGTGCTGCCGCAGGCGGTCATCGCCAAGCTGCACTTCGTGCACCTGGTGATCCAGGAGGCGGGGGGCAGGGCGGATGCGGTATTACAGGTGTAAACGCGAACCGCGTAGCAGCTGCCGCAGGCTGCGTCCGCCAACCCCGCAAAAAAAAGGGCGCCCCAGGGCGCCCTTCTTCATCACATCGCGCTTACTGCAGCGCAGCCTGCCCAACCCCATTGATCGGGATGCGCTTGGCCTTGGCTTCTTCAGGCACCACCCGCAGCAGGTCGATATTGAGCAGCCCATTGGCCAGCCCGGCAGCCTTCACCTCTATATGGTCGGCCAACCGGAACGACAGCTTGAACGCCCGCTGGGCAATACCCTGGTGCAGATAGGTCACGGCCTCGCCGTTGCCTTCGCGCTTGCCGCCACTGACGGTCAACACGCCTTTCTCTACCTGCAACTCCAGGTCCGACTCCTGGAAGCCTGCGGCAGCGACCACGATGCGGTATTGATCATCGCCATGTTTCTCGACGTTGTAGGGCGGGTAGCTGCTACCCGGCTCGTTACGCGCCGCCGACTCGAACAGATCGTTGAAACGGTCGAAGCCCACGGAATGGCGGAACAGTGGGGCGAGGGAAAATGCGGTAGTCATGGTCAATCTCCTGAACAATCAGCAAGGTTTGATACGCGACCCGACTTCGGCATCGCGTACTGAACAGATAGGGCTGGCGGATTGGATTTCAAGAAATGGGATGAAAATTTTTTGGCCCCGTTGCGGTGCCGTCGCCAACAGGCGTTGAGGGGGTAAACCCAAGTGTTTGAACCTCTTACGAATTTTTCCTGCAATCAAAGGTTGTATCTTCGCCCAAGACCGGTACAATGGCCCCGCTCGCTGCCAGGCGAGTGTTGTTATGGTGACCCCATCGGTCCCCCCGCAACGATTACCCGTTAACCTGGTCAGGCCCGGAAGGGAGCAGCCACAGCGGGAACATTGTGTGCCGGGGTGTGGCTGGTGGGGTTGCCTCCATTCTCTGCTTTACCTCTCCTTTATATGATGTCTCGCTCGTTCACCGTCTGGTGATCTAGAGCGCGATTCAGCGTGTCCGTTCTATTCTCGACGTCAATCTCGGAAATCGTCTCAGGTGTGTGGCAGGGCGGCTGGCATGTAATCGCATCAGGGCCACCATGCGTTCGTCGTTGCTTATATAGTGCCCTTTGGATCGAGCGCCGTCCGCACGGCGCGACCCGGTCTCCGGCCGGTGCTACATACGAGCCAATCCCGCCATTGCCATCGTGATGCCCGTCTCGTTTGCCCGATCCCGATCTACGTGGGTGCCACCAGGCGGCCCCGGGAGATGCCACTGACATAATTGGCCCGAAACAAACGGGTAGCACCGGCGGGGCGGCCGTCCGCCGTTAGGCCGGGTCGCGCCGCGCGGGCGGCGCTCGATGCCATGAGGCTTAAACCTCCCCCGACATACGCCTGGTGGCCGTAACGCGGTCGCCCGCGGGGAAGCTTTTGATCTATATGGCATTTATGTGAAATTAACCCTTGACCTCCCCCCGGATCTCTCTATAATTCGCCCCACTTCCGGCGCAACCGAAACGGAAAACTTCTTGAAATTCAATGAGTTAACCGAAGTAGGCGATTCTGGAAGGTTTCGATATCAACGTCGAAAGCGGTGAAAAAGGCAGTTGACAGCAACGCAAGTTGCTGTAGAATTCGCCTCCCGCTAACGAGAGATCGAAGCGAGCCAAGTGGTTGAAGTTGTTAGAGATTCTCTGAAAAACTTCAAAATAAACGCTTGACAGGCTCTGAGGAAAGCGTAGAATGCGCGCCTCGGTTGAGACGAAAGAATCAACCAACCGCTCTTTAACAATTGAATCAAGCAATTCGTGTGGGTGCTTGTGACTCAGACTGATAGTCAAAAAGATTATCAGCATCATAAGTTGCTCCACGAGAAATCATGGTTTAACCAACGATTGCTGAGCCAAGTTTATAGGGTTTTCTCAAAACCCGATTGCAGTATTGAACTGAAGAGTTTGATCATGGCTCAGATTGAACGCTGGCGGCAGGCCTAACACATGCAAGTCGAGCGGATGAGAAGAGCTTGCTCTTCGATTCAGCGGCGGACGGGTGAGTAATGCCTAGGAATCTGCCTGGTAGTGGGGGACAACGTTTCGAAAGGAACGCTAATACCGCATACGTCCTACGGGAGAAAGCAGGGGACCTTCGGGCCTTGCGCTATCAGATGAGCCTAGGTCGGATTAGCTAGTTGGTGAGGTAATGGCTCACCAAGGCGACGATCCGTAACTGGTCTGAGAGGATGATCAGTCACACTGGAACTGAGACACGGTCCAGACTCCTACGGGAGGCAGCAGTGGGGAATATTGGACAATGGGCGAAAGCCTGATCCAGCCATGCCGCGTGTGTGAAGAAGGTCTTCGGATTGTAAAGCACTTTAAGGTGGGAGGAAGGGCAGTAAGCTAATACCTTGCTGTTTTGACGTTACCGCCAGAATAAGCACCGGCTAACTCTGTGCCAGCAGCCGCGGTAATACAGAGGGTGCAAGCGTTAATCGGAATTACTGGGCGTAAAGCGCGCGTAGGTGGTTTGTTAAGTTGGATGTGAAATCCCCGGGCTCAACCTGGGAACTGCATCCAAAACTGGCAAGCTAGAGTATGGTAGAGGGTAGTGGAATTTCCTGTGTAGCGGTGAAATGCGTAGATATAGGAAGGAACACCAGTGGCGAAGGCGACTACCTGGACTGATACTGACACTGAGGTGCGAAAGCGTGGGGAGCAAACAGGATTAGATACCCTGGTAGTCCACGCCGTAAACGATGTCAACTAGCCGTTGGGGACCTTGAGTCTTTAGTGGCGCAGCTAACGCATTAAGTTGACCGCCTGGGGAGTACGGCCGCAAGGTTAAAACTCAAATGAATTGACGGGGGCCCGCACAAGCGGTGGAGCATGTGGTTTAATTCGAAGCAACGCGAAGAACCTTACCAGGCCTTGACATCCAATGAACTTTCCAGAGATGGATTGGTGCCTTCGGGAACATTGAGACAGGTGCTGCATGGCTGTCGTCAGCTCGTGTCGTGAGATGTTGGGTTAAGTCCCGTAACGAGCGCAACCCTTGTCCTTAGTTACCAGCACGTTATGGTGGGCACTCTAAGGAGACTGCCGGTGACAAACCGGAGGAAGGTGGGGATGACGTCAAGTCATCATGGCCCTTACGGCCTGGGCTACACACGTGCTACAATGGTCGGTACAGAGGGTTGCCAAGCCGCGAGGTGGAGCTAATCTCACAAAACCGATCGTAGTCCGGATCGCAGTCTGCAACTCGACTGCGTGAAGTCGGAATCGCTAGTAATCGCGAATCAGAATGTCGCGGTGAATACGTTCCCGGGCCTTGTACACACCGCCCGTCACACCATGGGAGTGGGTTGCACCAGAAGTAGCTAGTCTAACCTTCGGGGGGACGGTTACCACGGTGTGATTCATGACTGGGGTGAAGTCGTAACAAGGTAGCCGTAGGGGAACCTGCGGCTGGATCACCTCCTTAATCGACGACATCAGCTGTATCATGAGCTCCCACACGAATTGCTTGATTCATTGAAGAAGACGATATCGGTAACAGCTCTTAACTGGGTCTGTAGCTCAGTTGGTTAGAGCGCACCCCTGATAAGGGTGAGGTCGGCAGTTCGAATCTGCCCAGACCCACCAGTTTCTTGTTGGGGCCATAGCTCAGCTGGGAGAGCGCCTGCCTTGCACGCAGGAGGTCAGCGGTTCGATCCCGCTTGGCTCCACCACCTACCGACAAAGATTAGAAATGAGCATTCGCATCGAATGTTGATTTCTGAACTTTATCAGAATCGTTCTTTAAAAATTTGGGTATGTGATAGAAAGATAGACTGAACGTTACTTTCACTGGTAACGGATCAGGCTAAGGTAAAATTTGTGACTGCTCTTAATTGAGCAAGCATGCAAATTTTCGGCGAATGTCGTCTTCACAGTATAACCAGATTGCTTGGGGTTATATGGTCAAGTGAAGAAGCGCATACGGTGGATGCCTTGGCAGTCAGAGGCGATGAAAGACGTGGTAGCCTGCGAAAAGCTTCGGGGAGTCGGCAAACAGACTGTGATCCGGAGATGTCTGAATGGGGGAACCCAGCCATCATAAGATGGTTATCTTGTACTGAATACATAGGTGCAAGAGGCGAACCAGGGGAACTGAAACATCTAAGTACCCTGAGGAAAAGAAATCAACCGAGATTCCCTTAGTAGTGGCGAGCGAACGGGGACCAGCCCTTAAGTGGCTTTGAGATTAGCGGAACGCTCTGGAAAGTGCGGCCATAGTGGGTGATAGCCCTGTACGCGAAAATCTCTTGGTCATGAAATCGAGTAGGACGGAGCACGAGAAACTTTGTCTGAATATGGGGGGACCATCCTCCAAGGCTAAATACTACTGACTGACCGATAGTGAACTAGTACCGTGAGGGAAAGGCGAAAAGAACCCCGGAGAGGGGAGTGAAATAGATCCTGAAACCGTATGCGTACAAGCAGTGGGAGCAGACTTGTTCTGTGACTGCGTACCTTTTGTATAATGGGTCAGCGACTTATATTCAGTGGCGAGCTTAACCGAATAGGGGAGGCGTAGCGAAAGCGAGTCTTAATAGGGCGTTTAGTCGCTGGGTATAGACCCGAAACCGGGCGATCTATCCATGGGCAGGTTGAAGGTTAGGTAACACTGACTGGAGGACCGAACCGACTACCGTTGAAAAGTTAGCGGATGACCTGTGGATCGGAGTGAAAGGCTAATCAAGCTCGGAGATAGCTGGTTCTCCTCGAAAGCTATTTAGGTAGCGCCTCATGTATCACTGTAGGGGGTAGAGCACTGTTTCGGCTAGGGGGTCATCCCGACTTACCAAACCGATGCAAACTCCGAATACCTACAAGTGCCGAGCATGGGAGACACACGGCGGGTGCTAACGTCCGTCGTGAAAAGGGAAACAACCCAGACCGTCAGCTAAGGTCCCAAAGTCATGGTTAAGTGGGAAACGATGTGGGAAGGCTTAGACAGCTAGGAGGTTGGCTTAGAAGCAGCCACCCTTTAAAGAAAGCGTAATAGCTCACTAGTCGAGTCGGCCTGCGCGGAAGATGTAACGGGGCTCAAACCATGCACCGAAGCTACGGGTATCACCTTTGGGTGATGCGGTAGAGGAGCGTTCTGTAAGCCTGTGAAGGTGAGTTGAGAAGCTTGCTGGAGGTATCAGAAGTGCGAATGCTGACATGAGTAACGACAATGGGTGTGAAAAACACCCACGCCGAAAGACCAAGGTTTCCTGCGCAACGTTAATCGACGCAGGGTTAGTCGGTCCCTAAGGCGAGGCTGAAAAGCGTAGTCGATGGAAAACAGGTTAATATTCCTGTACTTCCGGTTATTGCGATGGAGGGACGGAGAAGGCTAGGCCAGCTTGGCGTTGGTTGTCCAAGTTTAAGGTGGTAGGCTGGGATCTTAGGTAAATCCGGGATCCTAAGGCCGAGAGCTGATGACGAGTTGCCTTTAGGCGACGAAGTGGTTGATGCCATGCTTCCAAGAAAAGCTTCTAAGCTTCAGATAACCGGGAACCGTACCCCAAACCGACACAGGTGGTTGGGTAGAGAATACCAAGGCGCTTGAGAGAACTCGGGTGAAGGAACTAGGCAAAATGGCACCGTAACTTCGGGAGAAGGTGCGCCGGTGAGGGTGAAGGACTTGCTCCGTAAGCCCATGCCGGTCGAAGATACCAGGCCGCTGCGACTGTTTATTAAAAACACAGCACTCTGCAAACACGAAAGTGGACGTATAGGGTGTGACGCCTGCCCGGTGCCGGAAGGTTAATTGATGGGGTTAGCTAACGCGAAGCTCTTGATCGAAGCCCCGGTAAACGGCGGCCGTAACTATAACGGTCCTAAGGTAGCGAAATTCCTTGTCGGGTAAGTTCCGACCTGCACGAATGGCGTAACGATGGCGGCGCTGTCTCCACCCGAGACTCAGTGAAATTGAAATCGCTGTGAAGATGCAGTGTATCCGCGGCTAGACGGAAAGACCCCGTGAACCTTTACTATAGCTTTGCACTGGACTTTGAATTTGCTTGTGTAGGATAGGTGGGAGGCTTTGAAGCGTGGACGCCAGTTCGCGTGGAGCCATCCTTGAAATACCACCCTGGCAACTTTGAGGTTCTAACTCAGGTCCGTTATCCGGATCGAGGACAGTGTATGGTGGGTAGTTTGACTGGGGCGGTCTCCTCCTAAAGAGTAACGGAGGAGTACGAAGGTGCGCTCAGACCGGTCGGAAATCGGTCGTAGAGTATAAAGGCAAAAGCGCGCTTGACTGCGAGACAGACACGTCGAGCAGGTACGAAAGTAGGTCTTAGTGATCCGGTGGTTCTGTATGGAAGGGCCATCGCTCAACGGATAAAAGGTACTCCGGGGATAACAGGCTGATACCGCCCAAGAGTTCATATCGACGGCGGTGTTTGGCACCTCGATGTCGGCTCATCACATCCTGGGGCTGAAGCCGGTCCCAAGGGTATGGCTGTTCGCCATTTAAAGTGGTACGCGAGCTGGGTTTAGAACGTCGTGAGACAGTTCGGTCCCTATCTGCCGTGGACGTTTGAGATTTGAGAGGGGCTGCTCCTAGTACGAGAGGACCGGAGTGGACGAACCTCTGGTGTTCCGGTTGTCACGCCAGTGGCATTGCCGGGTAGCTATGTTCGGAAAAGATAACCGCTGAAAGCATCTAAGCGGGAAACTTGCCTCAAGATGAGATCTCACTGGAACCTTGAGTTCCCTAAAGGGCCGTCGAAGACTACGACGTTGATAGGTTGGGTGTGTAAGCGCTGTGAGGCGTTGAGCTAACCAATACTAATTGCCCGTGAGGCTTGACCATATAACACCCAAGCAATTTGCGTCGAATGACCAGATTGCGGTGTTGTGAAGATGATACGAACCGAAAGTTTGCATTTCACAAATACCATCACATACCCGATTCGCTGGAATGCTTCCCAAAAAGCATCCTGGCTACAGAATTTCTTGACGACCATAGAGCATTGGAACCACCTGATCCCATCCCGAACTCAGCAGTGAAACGATGCATCGCCGATGGTAGTGTGGGGTTTCCCCATGTGAGAGTAGGTCATCGTCAAGATTAAATTCCGAAACCCCCATCTGCTAACGCAGGTGGGGGTTTTGTCTTTTCTGGCGTTCAACAATATTTCCGGCAACCTCGGACGCGGCCTGCGGCCGCTGCTACGGGGGCGCGTGGGCGCCATGTCAGGTACACCGCACGTAGCAGCGGCCACAGGCCGCGTCCAAAGCCCCCGCGTTACGACCGGGCACCCTGGAAACCTCGGACGCCGCCTTCGGCAGCTGCTACGGGTGGGTTGTTATTGTGGGCCAATCGCGTAGCAGTTCCCCGCGCGCTCGCAATCCTGCTGAAACACCCCCGGCCTGCTCGTCCTGCACCAACCGTACGAACACCACCGTGCGCCCAGCCTTCACGCCCCAGCCCACAAACCATCCATAGCCATGGGCTTCATCGCTCACGCCATTGGCATCGCGTGGGTACGCCATGCCCGTCTTGCCGTGTATTTCCCAACCGTCAGGGCGTTCATCAATCAACGCCAGCCGCGCAGTCATGTCCATAGCATGGCGGCTCACCGGCAACGTGCGGTTCACCAGCCGTTGCAGGAACGCGGCCTGTTCCACCGGCGAGATTTTAAGCGAGGAGCCGATCCAGGCGCGGTCCATGCCGTTGGCTTTGCCCGGGTCGCCAGACAGGTCGGCGTTGCCGTAGCGGAACGCGCGGGTGTAGTGGCCGACCTTGGCGGCGCCCAGCGCATGGGTGATGCGCTGGGAATACCAGACCACCGAGTATTTGATCCAGCGCGCCGGGTCGGTGGGTTGCAGCCAGTTGGCACCACCCCAGTCGGGGTCGCCGGGCTGGTAGTTGAGCAGCGGGGTGTGGGCGTCGTGCAGGTAACCGGCATCAAAGCCCATCAGGCTGATGGCGAGCTTGAAGGTGGAGGCGGGGGTGACCCGGGTGGTGCAGTCGCCGGTTTGCTCGAGGATGGCGGAGGTTTTCGCGTCGGTCACCAGGTTGCACAGGGTGCCGGCATGGGCGGGAAGCGTGGTGAGGGCGGCGAGGATCGCCAAGGTCCGTTTGAACATGGAATTTCCGTTTCTGCTGTAGGGCGAATAGAGCAACTTTAGACTCACGTAGCCGCTGCCGCAGGCTGCGTCTAGGGCCGCCACCCCTGCTATGGTAGGCTTTCGATCTTCACTTTCAGAGACTTTGCCGTGGACGCTGAACATCCCCAATCGGCCGCCCTGGTCGTGGTATTCGAGGCGCCGGTGGTGTCCCGGGACTGCGCCGACGCGCTGCGCACCCTCGGCTTTCGCGTTACCTGCCTGCCCATCACCGAAGATAACGTGATGGGCTTGATGACCAGCCGGCCGGACTATGTGCTGACCATCAACTTCAACCGCTACATCTCCGAAGTCTGTGAACTGCTGAAGGTAACCTACCTGGCGTGGGTCATCGATACGCCGTGCTATCCGCTCTACGACGGTGCCGTCAAGCATTCGCACAGTTTCACCTTCGCCTACGACGCGGCCATTGCCCAGCGCTTGAGGGCGCGTGGGGTGCGGCAGATTTATCATTTGCCGGTGGCCGCCAACCCGGCGCGCATCCAGCAGCTCCAGCAACAAGGCGCGGCCATGGACCTTGTGCACGACATCAGTTTTGTCGCCAACCTGACCAGGACCGAGTACGCCTCGCTGATCCAGCCCAGGTTATCGCCAAGCACCAGCGCTCGCTGCGCGGCGTTGATCCAGTCGTTGGACCAACCCAGCGCAACCTTTACCCTGGCCGAGCACATCGACGAGGCGCTGATTGCCGACGTCAACCGGGAATCCGGCTACGGGCTCACCGGCGAACACTTGCTCAGCCCCGCGGAAAAGCTGGCTTACCTGCTCGCGCGCGAACACTCCTGGCAAGAGCGAATTGGCCTGGTGCGCCAGGTTGAACAGCGTTTCGACCTGCGGGTGTACGGCAACAGCGAATGGGAAGGGCAGATTCAGGGCTATGCCGGGCACGCGGATCATTTCGAGACGATGCCGAAGATTTTCCAGCAGTCGAAGATCAACCTCAACCTCAGCCGCTCGTTCGTCGAGTACGGGCTGCCAATGCGCATTTTCGATGTGCTGAGTTGCGGCGGTTTCCTGCTGACCAACGACAAGCAGGACCTGGGCAGGCTGTTCACCAACGGCAAGGACCTGGTGATTTTCCGTGACACCCAGGACCTGCTGGAGATTTGCGCCTATTACCTGGAACACGAAGACGAGCGCCAGGCCATTGCGCGGCAGGGGGCGGCGACACTGCGCGAGCAGCATACCTACCTGCTGCGCATGATCGACCTGTTCACCACCGTGCAGGCTGTGCAGGGCGGGCAGCCCATGCCCTTGAGCCGTTGGTACGCCTAGGTTGTCAGCGCCCGCCGTGCGGGTGCGGGGCGTCCACTAGCAATGTGGCGCCAAGCAGCCGGATACGGCTTTCGGAGTGGTAGGCGCCATCGTCGTTGTAGCGCAGGTAGGCCCGCCCGCATGCGCTGCACTGCCACACCCCGCATTGGTTGTAGGGGTAATACAGCGGCGCGATGGGCGCTTGCGCTGACCAGTAACTGGTGCCTGTGGGGTGGTATTCGTCAAGCGTGGCCTGGTCGGCGTCGAACTGCGCAAGGGTGCCTACCTGGGTGAACTGGGCTTCGCGCAAGGTCACCGGCCAGCCCTCCCACCCCACCAGGGGTTTGGCGATACAGCTACAGGGAATGGTAACGGCGGCGGTTTTCTCGGCGAGGGCGAGCAGGGCGGCGTAATCCATTACAGTCGGCATAGGCATCCTTGGCAGGGAAGAAGATTGACCGTTGTGCGCCTCTACACTGCTTGGCGCGGTGCTCGAGTGTCAAGCAAGATGCAAGTGCTGGCCTCAGCGCCCGAACCGCCGCACCCCGGCCACACAGCCAATCACTCCCACCGTCACCCCCAGCATTCCCCAGCTCACTTGCTCCCCGAGCACCGTCGCTGCCAACGCCAGGCCGAAGAACGGTTGCAGCAACTGCAGTTGCCCCACTGTCGCGATGCCACCCTGGGCCAGGCCGCGGTACCAGAACACAAAGCCGATGAACATGCTGAACAACGCCACGTAGCCCAGGCTCAGCCAGCCGGCCAGGTGCACGTTGGCGAAGCTGGGCGGCATCAGCAGCGCAGTGGCCACGGCCATGAAGGGCAGGGCCAGCACCAGCGCCCAGGAGATCACCTGCCAGCCGCCCAGGCTGCGCGACAGGGCAGCGCCCTCGGCGTAGCCCAGGCCGCAGATCAGCACCGCGCAGAGCATCAGGAGGTCGCCCAGGGGCTCGGCTGACACTCCCTGCGCCATGGCGTAGCCGACCACCAGCAGGGCACCGATCACCGAGAACAGCCAGAACGCCGGCCGCGGCCGCTCGCCGCCGCGCAGCACGGCAAACATTGCCGTGGCCATGGGCAGCAGGCCGAGGAAGACGATGGAATGGGCAGAGGTGACATGGCGCAGCGCCAGGGCCGTTAGCAGCGGGAAGCCGACCACCACGCCCAGCGCCACGATGCCCAACGAGAACAGCTGTCCACGCCCCGGGCGCCGCTCCTTGAACCACAGTAACACGGCCAGGGCCAACAACCCCGCCAGCGTGGCGCGGGCAACGGTGAGGAACAGCGGGTCGAAATCCAGCACCGCCAGGCGCGTGGCGGGCAGCGAGCCGCTGAAGATCAGCACGCCGATGAAACCGTTGAGCCAGCCGCTGGAGGGCTTGGCGAAGGGGGCGGTGGTGCTGGTGCGTTCCATGGCGTTTCCTGAAGGGAGTGGGGATTGCAAGCGATCCATCCTAGGAGCGAAAATCAGCACAATCAAATGATTGTCATGGATACATCTGCCTATGGCCCGCGCTCGTTATAAGCAACTGGTGGACAGTTTTGCTGCTGACATTCATGCCGGCCGCCTGCTGCCGGGAACGCGCTTGCCTACCCATCGCGAGTTGGCCGGCGAGCATGGCCTGGCGCTGGTGACGGCGACGCGGGTGTACGCCGAGCTGGCGAGCATGGGCCTGGTCAGTGGCGAGACCGGCCGCGGCACTTTCGTGCGCGACACCCAGTTGCCCGCCGGCCACGGCGTGGATCAGGCGCCCGTGGCCGCCGGCATGCTCGACCTCAATTTCAATTACCCCTCCATGCCCGGCCAGGCCGACAGGCTGCGCACTGCGCTGCGCAACCTCGCCACCGCCGGCGACCTGGAGGCGCTGCTGCGTTACCAGCCCCACGCCGGCCGGCCGCTGGAGCGCGCAGCGATGGCGGGGTACCTGCAGGCCCAGGGGCTGGAGGTGAGCGCCGAACAGACGCTGATTGTCACGGGCGCCCAGCACGGCCTGGCCGTGACGGTGATGGGGCTGCTGCAGCCCGGTGACGTGGTGGCAGTGGATGCCTTGACCTACCCGGGGTTCAAGATTGTCGCCGAGGCCCATCGGGTGGAACTGGTGCCGATCCCGGTGAAAGGGCAAGGGCCTGACCTCGAGGCGCTGGATGCGCTGTGCCAGCGCCGTCGCGTGCGGGCGCTGTACTGCATGCCGACCCTGCAGAACCCGCTGGGATGGGTGATGGAAGGCGCGCAGCGTGAACAGCTGGTGGCAGTGGCGCGTCGGCATGATCTGATAGTGATCGAGGACGCTGCCTACGCCTTTCTGGTAGAGGACGCACCGCCACCCTTGGCCACCTTCGCGCCGGAACGCACGGTCTATGTGTCGGGATTTTCCAAGAGCGTGGCCACCGGCCTGCGGGTGGGCTTCGTGGCGGCGCCGCTACCGTGGGTGGCGGCCATCGAGCGGATGATCCGCGCCACCCACTGGAACACCCCGGGGGTGATGACGGCCATCGCCTGCCAGTGGCTGAAGGACGGCACGGTCAGCCAGTGCGAGGCCTACAAGCGCCAGGACGCACGGGGCCGGCAAGTCCTGGCAGGGCAGGTGCTCAAGGGCATGCCGCTGGTGCGCCACCCTGCGTCCTACTTCATCTGGCTGCCGCTGCCCGAAGAACTGCGCGCCGACCAGGTGGCCGTGGCGCTGTTGCGCGAGCAGGTGGCGGTGTCGACCGCCGAGCCGTTCGCCACCTCGGCGCACGTGCCCCACGCCATCCGATTGGCGCTGGGCTCGGTGGACATGGGCGCGCTGCGCCATGCCCTGGAGCGCGTACGCCACGTGGTGGGCACTTACTAACCCCGTAGCAGCGGCCCCAGGCCGCGTCCTTGGCACCGCCTTGCCGCGGACGCGGCCTGGCGCGTTTGTAGGAAGCGCACTTCAAGGGCTTCGGAAATTTCACGCTTTTGCTTGGGACTCGTCCGGCTTCCTCGCCACGGCGGGGGCTCTACAGTGGTGGCACTGTAAAAGCCACCCGAGACCAGCCCCATGACCGAACACCCAGGCCTGTATATCGAGTACCTGGACGCCGACCCCGAGACACGTGCCCTGTGCCTGCGCTACTGGCGCCTGGACGCCGACAGCGGGCGGTTCGCCGAGACCGTGGCGCGCATCTACCGCGACGAAGGCCTGAGCCAGTCCGAGCTGACGGCCGTGGTGCGGCGTCATTCCCGGGCCTGGTCCACGGTGATGAAATGCGCACGCTGCGCCGAGCCGCTGCTGTTCGCCACCCGTACCGATTTCATTTCCCGCAGCGAGGGGCGGCCGTTTCGCTGCGACGCATGCCAGGCCAGCGAACAGGAACAACTGGCCATCGCCAAGCGCCTGCGCATCGTGCAGGCGTTCGAGCAGGCCATGGCCGAGGGGCGGCCGCTGTCGGCGCTGGCGCCACGCCACTGCCTGTACCTGCTGGCCTTGCTGAAGTACGCCGGCAGCGAGGACCTGTCGCACATCCGCCCCTACTGCCAGGTGCGCCAGGAACGGTTGACGCCCCAGCGCGACATGGACCGGGAGTTGATCAATGACCTGTGGCGCGCGGGGGTGATCGCCGTGGACCCGGCCTCGGACCCGGCCGCCATCGACCTGGACAAGGACCAGAACGCCCGCGTGCACTTCAATGAAGTGCGCTGGCTGCCCATCGTGCCGGGCCTTGCCGGGCCTGCGCTATACGAGGTGCTGGAGCATCACGTCCTGCACCCTGATTTCCTCCTCGCCGGGGCAACGGAGCTGCGCGCCTGCTGCGACGAACTGGCGTTGCTGGAATGCCTGGCGTTTCTGGAGATGGCCCTGGAGGAGTACCGCCTGGGCTACCGCGCCGGCGACAAGACCCGAGCCATGATCGTCACGGCGTTGCGCAGCTATACCGTGGCCCAGGTGTGCAACGTGCTGTACCGGGCAGCTCGGGATGCCGCGGCGTTCTACCAGCGTGGCGGGGTCAGCCGCGACCATGCGGCCAAGACCGTGGTGGGCAGTTTCGAGCGCCTGATGGAGAAAACCATGGCCAATGAATGGATCGTCACGCCGTTCCGGCGCAACTTCAACCTGCCGCAGTCGGTGCTCAGCCGCCTGATCTACAACCGCATGCTGGGCACCGACGACGGCGGCTTCAGCCATAGCACCGAGGCGTTGCTGGGGCCTGCCGCCGTGGCGTCGTGATGGCCTTCAGCGCTGGCGGCTGAACAGCTTGCGCAGGAACGCCGCGACGGCCACCACGCCGATGATCACGAACTTCTTCAGCGCCAGCAGCATCAGCCCCAGCTTGGCGAACAAGCCGGCCTTGCTGGCCACGCCGCCCGCCACCAGCGCGGCCAGGCCGTAGGCGGCCAGCTTGTCGGTGGCCGGGCTGTAGTCGGCGTAGCGGTTGCCGTCGGTGAAATCGGCGAAGCCCATCACCTGGGGCAGTTCGCGCTTGATGGTCGGCAGGTCGCTCATGGCGGCCACGGCGTTGAGTTCCAGCACGCCTTTGCGCCCCAGCACGCGAATGCTGTAGTTCAGGCTGTTGACGTCGGCGTGCTCGGCCTTCAGTTCCTTGGCCCAGTAGATCTTGTGGCTCTGTTGGTCGTAGTGCGGCGGTTCGGCCCAGCCCACCAGGGTAATGCCGTCGTAGCCTTGCTCGTGGCGCGCCTTGTTGTCGTCCTCGTCCTCGGCCTGCATGTCCTTGAGCAACTGGTTGTAGTCGATCTTGGCCGCGTCATCGTCGGCGATGTGGCCGTCCTCGGTGTAGCTGACGATCACGCCCCAGCCGCCTTCGGACAGCAGGTTGGTGGCCTTCGGCACGATCATGCCCAGGGTCTTGATGCCGGGCGGGTTGCCCCAGCCGATGTTCAGCACGCGCTCGGTGTCGCCGGGGGACAGGTAATAGAAATCGTCGTTGAGCGTCAGGGTGGCGATATCGCCCGGCAGCTGGACAGTGCCGTGCTGGGGCTTGAGCGAAGCCAGCAGTTGTTCGGCGGTCATGGCCGGGTGGGTTTGTGCGGCGGCGGGCGGCGCATCGGCGTAGGCGGGGAGTTGCACGGCGCACAGCAACGCCGCGGCCAGCAGGGGGCGCAGGTATTTCATTGTAGTCCCTTACATTTTGAATCAATTTGTCGAGGATGATACAACAATCCGTAGCAGCTGCCGAAGGCTGCGTCCCCGGTAGCGCGCGGGGAGCTGACGCAGCCTTCGGCAGCTGCTACGGGGTTCCGGTGTAGTGCTGCACCAGTTGGTCGATCTCGCCGGACATCTTCATGCGCAGCAGGGTGCGCAATATCCGTTGCACCGGCACCGCCGGGTCGTTGCGCACGTAGCAGCCCAGCGCCTGCTCCTCGACGAAGGCCACTGGCTTGAGCTGCTGGGCCGGCGGCAATTGCCGGTTGAACCAGTCCAGGGACAGCTTGTTGGTCATGGCGTAGCGGTAGCGGCGCGCCAGCAGCTTCTGCAGCACCTGGTCCTGGCCGCGGGCGTCGTCGCGGACCAGTTGGCCGCTGGCCAGGCGCGCCTGCAGGGCGTCATAGGTGTAGCCCAGCACGGTGCCGATGGGCTGGGCGGGCAGGGTGTCGAGGTTCACGGGCTGGCTGTCGTCGGCGCGGGCCACCAGGTAGTCGCGCTGGGTGACCAGCGGCAGGCTCCATATATAGTCGCCCGACAGCCCCGGCAGCCATGACTGGGCGGCGTAGCAGCGCACGTCCACGTCGCCATGCTCCATGGCCGCCTGCAGGCGCAGGCGGGCGATGACGTGGAATTCGGCGGGCGCCCCCACCTGGCGCGCCAGGCTCTGCATCATGTCGTACAGGATGCCCTGGGTGGGGGCGCCATTGGTCACTTGCACCAGGGGCATGGTCCAGCTTTCGGCGATGGAAAAGCGCAGCGGCGCGGGCGCCCCCAGGCATTGGCCGGCAATCAGCAGCAGCGCGGTCAAGGTCAGGCGCATCGGCGTCTCCATGCCGTAAAAACGCGTACAAGCCATCAGCTTAGCCACTATCTGGCCTTCGTCATGCCCGGTGACGCTTGATCGGCAAGCATTGGATGCATTTTTGCCCCTGCTCCGCTACGATTAGCGGTCTTTGGCATTCTAGTTGCGACGGTTTTCGATGAGTTATCAGGTTCTTGCCCGTAAATGGCGTCCGCGCTCCTTCCGCGAAATGGTTGGCCAGACCCATGTGCTCAAGGCTCTGATCAATGCGCTGGACAACCAGCGCCTGCACCACGCCTACCTGTTCACCGGTACCCGCGGCGTGGGCAAGACCACCATCGCCCGTATCATCGCCAAGTGCGTGAACTGCGAAACTGGCATTACCTCCACGCCGTGCGGCGAATGTTCGGTGTGCCGCGAGATCGACGAGGGTCGCTTCGTCGACCTGATCGAGATCGACGCCGCCAGCCGCACCAAGGTCGAGGACACCCGCGAGCTGCTCGACAACGTGCAGTACGCCCCGAGCCGCGGACGCTTCAAGGTCTACCTGATCGACGAAGTGCACATGCTGTCCAGCCACTCGTTCAACGCCTTGCTGAAAACGCTGGAAGAGCCGCCGCCCTACGTCAAGTTCATCCTCGCCACCACCGACCCGCAGAAGCTGCCGGCCACCATCCTGTCGCGCTGCCTGCAGTTCTCCCTGAAGAACATGACCCCGGAGCGGGTGGTCGAACACCTCAGCCACGTGCTGGGCGCCGAACAGGTGCCGTTCGAGGACGACGCCCTGTGGCTGCTGGGCCGCGCCGCCGATGGCTCCATGCGCGACGCCATGAGCCTCACCGACCAGGCCATTGCCTTCGGTGAAGGCAAGGTACTGGCCGCTGACGTGCGTGCCATGCTCGGCACCCTGGACCACGGCCAGGTCTACGGCGTGCTGCAGGCGTTGCTCGAAGGCGACGCCCGTGCACTGCTGGAAGCCGTGCGCCACCTGGCCGAACAGGGCCCGGACTGGAACGGCGTGCTGGCGGAAATGCTCAACGTGCTGCACCGCGTGGCCGTGGCCCAGGCGTTGCCGGAGGCCGTGGACAACGGCCACGGCGACCGTGACCGCGTATTGGCGGTGGCCCAGGCGCTGCCGGCCGAGGACGTACAGTTTTATTACCAGATGGGCCTGATTGGCCGTCGTGACCTGCCGCTGGCACCGGACCCGCGCAGCGGCTTCGAGATGGTGCTGCTGCGCATGCTGGCCTTCCGCCCGGCGGATACCGGCGATGCTCCCAGGCCGGTGCTAAAGCCGGTGGGGACCAGCCAAGCCACGGCTGAGTCCCCGCAAGCCCCGGCTGCCGCGCCCACCGTGGCGGCCATTGCCGCCCCCGCACCGGCCCCTGTCGCGCCACCGCCCGCACCGGTGGTGGCGCCGCCCGCGCCTGCACCCACCCCTGAGCCACCGGCCCAGCCAGCGCCGGCCGTGGCCGATGTCGACCTGCCGTGGAACGAGCCGGCGCCCATCGAGCCGCCGCCCGCCGCCCAGGTGGAGCCGGACCCGTTGCCGGTGCCCCTGGAAGAACCCCTGCTGGACGTGGTCGCCGAACAGCCGGCGCTCACGCCCATGCCGACGCCGGTGCCCGCCAGCGTGGTGCCGCCGGCCCCGGAAATGGACGTGCCACCCATCGAGTACCTGCCCGCCGGCATGGACCGCGACGACGAGCCGCCGATGGACGAGGACTACTACGCGCCGGACATGGACGCCGGGGGCTACAGCTACCTGGACGAACTGGCCAGCGAGAGCGCGCCCGAGCCGGTTGCCGCCCCCGAGCCGCTGCCAGCCTCCAAGCCGGCCACCGGCCTGGCCCTGCAATGGCTCGAACTGTTCCCCAAGCTGCCGATTTCCGGCATGACCGGCAGCATCGCCGCCAACTGCACCCTGATTGCCGTGGACGGCGACCACTGGCTGCTGCACCTGGACCCGGCCCACAGCGCGCTGTTCAACGCCACCCAGCAGCGCCGCCTGAACGAGGCGCTGAACCAGTACCACGGCCGCACCCTGACGCTGACCATGGAGCTGATCCGCCCCGAGCAGGAAACCCCGGCCCAGGCGGCGTCGCGTCGCCGCGCCGAGCGCCAGGGCGAAGCCGAGGCCTCGATCCATGGCGATCCGTTCATCCAGCAGATGATTCGCCAGTTCGGCGCGGTGGTGCGTGAGGATACTATTGAACCTGTCGACGCTTTGGTCAGCCAAAGCCAGTAACCCGTTAACCACGCGCGGTGCCTCCTGAGCGAGGCGCCGTGCGGCCAACCAAACAACCGATGAGGTGATCCCCATGATGAAAGGTGGCATGGCCGGCCTGATGAAGCAGGCGCAGCAGATGCAGGAAAAAATGGCCAAGATGCAGGAAGAACTGGCCAACGCCGAAGTGACCGGTCAATCCGGCGCCGGCCTGGTGAGCGTGGTGATGACCGGTCGTCACGACGTCAAGCGCATCAGCCTGGATGACAGCCTGATGCAGGAAGACAAGGAAGTGCTGGAAGACCTGATCGCCGCCGCCGTCAACGACGCCGTGCGCAAGATCGAAGCCAACAGCCAGGAAAAAATGGGCGGCATGACCGCTGGCATGCAACTGCCTCCAGGTTTCAAGATGCCGTTCTAAGGCACCTTGCGCTGCACCCCAATGCCAGGCACCCGCCTGGCATTGTCATTTCAGCCCCGTAGCAGCGGCCGCCAGGCCGCGTCAGGGGGTAACGCGGTGCCCGGGACGCGGCCTTCGGCCGCTGCTACGGGGAACGTCGGGGGGCGTGGTAGGGTCTGCATCTGTATTGCCCTCTACCAAGGAGCCCTTCGATGTCACAGGACCTCACCCTCAACCAGCGCATCGTGCTGGTGTCGCGCCCCAAGGGCGCCCCCACCCCGGAAAACTTCCGCCTGGAGCGCGTGGCGCTGCCGGACCTTGAAGACGGCCAGGTGCTGCTGCGCACCCTCTACCTGTCGCTGGACCCCTACATGCGTGGGCGCATGAGCGACGCGCCGTCCTACGCCGCGCCGGTGCAGATCGACGAGGTGATGACCGGCGGCGCCGTGAGCGTGGTCGAGCAGTCGCGCCACCCCAAATACCACGTGGGCGACCAGGTGGTGGGCATGACCGGCTGGCAGAGCCACAGCATCTCCAACGGCGACGACCTCATCGTGCTGCCCGCCGGCATCCCTAACCCGTCCCTGGCCCTGGGCGTGCTGGGCATGCCCGGCATGACTGCCTACATGGGGCTGATGCACATCGGCGAGCCCAAGGCCGGTGAAACCCTGGTGGTGGCCGCAGCGTCCGGCGCCGTGGGTTCGGTGGTGGGGCAGGTGGCCAAGCTCAAGGGCTTGAAAGTGGTGGGTGTGGCCGGCGGTGCCGACAAGTGCCGCTACGTGGTGGACGAACTGGGCTTCGATGCCTGCCTTGACCACAAGTCGCCAACCTTCGCCCAGGACCTGGCCGCCACTTGCGACCAGGGCATCGACATCTATTTCGAGAACGTCGGCGGCGCGGTGTTCGACGCGGTGATGCCGCTGCTCAACCCCTGCGCGCGCATTCCGGTGTGTGGCCTGATCGCCCAGTACAACGCCACGGAACTGCCGGCTGGCCCCGACCGCTTGTCGCTGCTGCCACGGCTGCTGCTGACCAAACGCATCCGCATGCAGGGCTTTATCGTCTTCGATGACTTCGGCGACCGCCAGGCCGAATTCACTGCGGCCATGCTGCCCTGGGTGCGGGACGGCAAGGTGCGCTTCCGCGAGGACGTGGTGGACGGCCTGGAGAATGCCCCCGAGGCGTTCATCGGCCTGCTGCAAGGGCGCAACTTCGGCAAGCTGGTGGTCAAAGTGTCAGAGGCGTGAGCATTTGACGCCACCCGGAGGCGCGGGTATAAACCGCGTCTCGTTGTTTTTGTCAGGCGTTTACCCCATGAGCTTCAGCCCACTGATCCGCCAACTGATCGACGCCCTGCGCACCTTGCCAGGCGTGGGTCAGAAATCCGCCCAACGCATGGCGCTGCAACTGCTGGAGCGTGACCGCAGCGGCGGCACCCGGCTGGCCCAGGCCTTGAGCCAGGCCATGGAAGGCGTGGGCCACTGCCGCCTGTGCCGCACGCTGACCGAGCAGGACCTGTGCCCGCAATGCGCCGACCACCGCCGTGACGACACCCTGCTGTGCGTGGTGGAAGGCCCGGTGGACGTGTATGCGGTGGAGCAGACCGGCTACCGTGGCCGCTACTTCGTGCTCAAGGGTCACCTGTCGCCGCTGGACGGCCTGGGCCCGGAGGCCATCGGCATTCCGCAACTGATGGCGCGCATCGAAGCGCAGGGCACCTTCATCGAGGTGATCCTGGCCACCAACCCTACGGTTGAAGGCGAGGCCACGGCCCATTACATCGCCCAGCTGCTGGCCAGCAAGGGCCTGGTGGCCTCGCGCATTGCCCACGGCGTGCCGCTGGGTGGCGAGCTGGAGATGGTCGACGGCGGCACGCTGGCGCATTCGTTTGCCGGGCGCAAGCCGATCAGTCTTTGAATTGGCGGTGCGGCGGACGCGGCCTGCGGCCGCTGCTACACAACCCGTAGCAGCGGCCGCAGGCCGCGTCTGGCATTACATGTCGGTCAACGCAAAGTTGGTCAGGCAGAACGTCGGAATGCCCATGTCTTCCAGGCGCTGGGAACCCAGCAGCTCCGGCAGGTCGATGATCGCGCTGGCTTCATGCACGCGCGCGCCCATGCGGCGCACCAGGTTGGCGGCGGCGATCAGGGTGCCGCCGGTGGCGATCAGGTCGTCGAACAGAATCACCGAGTCGCCTTCGCACAGGCTGTCGGCGTGCACTTCCAGGAACGCTTCGCCGTATTCGGTCTTGTAGCCCTCGGCCAGCACGTCGGCGGGCAGCTTGCCCTGCTTGCGGAACAGGATCAGCGGCTTGTTCAGCTCGTGGGCGACGATGGAGCCGATCAGGAAGCCGCGGGCGTCCATGGCGCCGATGTGGGTGAAGTCGGCGTCGATGTAGCGGTGCACGAAGCTGTCGATCACCATGCGCAGCGCCTTGGGCGACTGGAACAGTGGGGTGATGTCACGGAAGATGACACCGGGCTTGGGGAAGTCCACGACGGGGCGGATCAGGGATTTGAAGCTGAAGGTATCGATAACCATCGTGGGAAGGTCCTGGCAGGCAAAATATGCCCGCCAGTATACCTGTTCGATCGGTCAGGTCGAAATCAGGCTTCCAGGGTGCCGCCGGCCAGGGCGCACAACTGGATGGGGTCGAGGATGTGGATCTCCTTGCCCTCGGCGGCAATCAGCTCGCTTTGCTGGAAGCGCGTGAACACCCGCGACACCGTCTCCACGGCCAGGCCCAGGTAATTGCCGATCTCGTTGCGCGACATGCTCAGGCGGAACTGGTTGGCCGAGAAGCCGCGGGCGCGGAACCGCGCCGAGAGGTTGACCAGGAACGTGGCGATCCGTTCGTCGGCGGATTTCTTCGACAGCAGCAACATCATCTGCTGGTCGTCGCGAATCTCCCGGCTCATGACGCGCATCAGCTGGCGCCGCAGCTGCGGCAATTGCACGCTTAGTTCGTCCAGGCGTTCGAAGGGTATTTCGCACACCGAGGTAGTTTCCTGGGCCTGTGCGGTGACCGGGTAGGCCTCCGCGTCCATGCCCGACAGGCCCACCAGTTCGCTGGGCAGGTGGAAGCCGGTGATCTGCTCTTCGCCACCGTCGCTGAGGCTGAAGGTTTTCAGCGCGCCGGAGCGCACGGCGTACACGGAACCGAAGCGGTCGCCCTGGCGGAACAGGTATTCGCCTTTCTTCAGCGGGCGGCCACGCTTGACGATCTCGTCCAGGGCGTCCATGTCTTCCAGGTTCAACGAAAGGGGCAGGCACAGGGGTGCCAGGCTGCAATCCTTGCAGTGGGCCTGAGTGACAGTACGTACTTTTACTGGCTCGGACATCAGTTCAAATCCTTTGGAAAAACACACAATGACTGTAAGGGTACGCTTTTGAAACGTATGAGACCAGCCGCGGTTTAGTCATGGAAAGCGCCTCATGTTATTTATTTCATTGTCGATACAAATGACATCACGCTATCCGCATGGAGCCTTGCGATGCTCACTTTCGACCCGCGCAACACGCCGACCACCAGTCAATGGCAGATTCATGACAGTAATCCGCAGCCCGCGGCCAGCAATGATGGCACCGAGCCTGCAGCCACGCCGGCGGTGTCCGTGACCCTGTCTGCGGTAGGGGTGAGCAAGGCCGCGAGCCAAAGTAACAATAAGGACATAGAGGAAAGCGGGTTGCCGCCGACCATCCAGCAAACCCTGAAAATGATCCGCGAATTGAAGAAGCAGTTGGCCGAGAAAATGGCCGAGCTGCAGGCCCTGGTCAACGACAAGGACTTGCCCGCGCAGCAGCGCCAGGCACGCATGGCCGCGCTGCAAAGCGCGATCAACGCCATCAACGCGGCGCTGTTGGTGGCCACCAACAGCCTGGGGCAGGCCATGAAGGATCAGAACCTGTCGCCCGAGCAGGTGATCCAGGCCGGGGCGCTGGCGGCGAAGTAAGCCGGCGAGCTCAGATGACACGGGAGAAACGCTGGCGGTTGTGCGGTTCAAGGTGTGCGTCGAACAGCATGCACAATGAGCGCACCAGCAGGCGGCCCACGGGGCGTACGGTCATGCCCGCGTCGTTCAATTCAATCAGGCCATCGGCGGCCATGGCCTGCAGTTGCGGCCAGATGTCGGCGAAGTAGCCGCGAAAATCCACGTTGAAGCGTTGTTCGATGTCGGCAAACGCCAGCTCGAAGTGGCAGATCAGCTGCTGGATCACCGCCCGCCGCAGGCGGTCATCGGCGCTGCAGCCCAGGCCGCGGGCGGTGGCCAGCTGGGCATCGGCCAGGGCCGCCTGGTACTCGTTGAGGTCGCTGCTGTTCTGGCTGTAGAGGTCACCCACCTGGCTGATGGCTGACACGCCGAGGCCGATCAGGTCGCAATGGCCGTGGGTGGTGTAGCCCTGGAAGTTGCGCTGCAGCTGGCCTTCTTCCTGGGCGATGGCCAGGTCGTCATCGGGCAGGGCGAAATGGTCCATGCCGATGTAGCGGTAGCCGGCGCCGGTCAGCTGCTCGATGGTGCGCTGCAGCATCTGCAGTTTTACCCCCGGCGGTGGCAGCTCGACGTGGTCGATGCGCCGCTGGGGCATGAAGCGCTCGGGCAGGTGCGCGTAATTGAACACCGAGAGGCGGTCGGGCTGCAGCTGGATCACCTCGTCGACGGTGCGCCCGAAGCTCTCGACGCTCTGGCGCGGCAGGCCGTAAATCAGGTCCAGGTTCACCGAGCGGTACTGCAGGGTGCGCGCGGCCTCGATGATGGCGCGGGTCTCCTCCAGGCTCTGCAGGCGGTTCACCGCGCGCTGCACCTGCGGGTCGAAGTCCTGCACGCCGATGCTGACGCGGTTGAAACCCAGCTCGCGCAGCAGGCCCATGGTCGACCAGTCGGCCTCGCGCGGGTCGATCTCGATGCCGTAGTCGCCACTATCGTCCAGGCGCAGGTTGAAGTGGCTGCGCAGGGTGGCCATCAGCTGGCGCAGTTCGTCATGGCTGAGAAAGGTCGGCGTGCCGCCGCCCAGGTGCAACTGCTGCACGGGCTGGCGCGGGTCCAGGTGGCAGGCGATCAGCTGGATTTCCTGTTCCAGGCGTTGCAGGTAGGGCTGGGCGCGACCGCGGTCCTTGGTGATGACCTTGTTGCAGGCGCAGTAGTAGCAAATGTGCGCGCAGAACGGCAGGTGCACGTACAGCGACAACGGGCGCATGGCCTTGCGGCTGTCGCGCAGGGCATGCAGCAGGTCGAATGAGCCAACCTGGTTGTTGAATTGAACCGCGGTTGGGTAGGACGTGTAGCGCGGGCCTGGCTGATCGTGACGGCGGATCAGGTCAGCGTCCCAGACAAGGGTATCGAGCATGCGGGTTCCCCGGGTTTGCGTGCATGCTCGCTAGTCTAGGGACGCCCGTGCCAACCGGTATTGACGTGCATCAAGCGCCGCTCAATGGCCCATCAGCCAGTGCTGGTGCGGGCCGGGCAGGGTCCACAGGCCAAACGCGATCACCAGCAGGCCACCGGCCGCACGCACCCCGCGCCGGCGCAGCAGCTGGCGAGTGCGCTCGGCGGCCAGGCCGGTGGCCAGCAGCACCGGCCAGGTGCCCAGGCCGAAGGCCAGCATCAACAGCGCGCTGCGGCCGGCGTTGCCCTGGCTGGCGGCCCATAGCAGGGTGCTGTACACCAGCCCGCAGGGCAGCCAACCCCATAGCCCGCCCAGCAGCAACGCCCGCGGCAGGCTGCTGACGGGCAGCAGGCGCCCGGCCACGGGCTGGATCAACCGCCACAGGCCACGGCCCAGGCGTTCGATGTGCACCAGGCCGCTCCACCAGCCGCCCAGGTACAGGCCCATGGCAACCAGCAGCAGCGCCGCCACCACCCGCAAGGCCATGGCTGCGGGGCTGGTGGCCAGCGCCCAGCCGGCCAGGCCCAGCAGCAGCCCGGCGCAGGCGTAGCTGCCGATGCGCCCCAGGTTGTAGGCCAGCAGCAGGCGCAGGCGGCGGCCGCGCTGCTCGGGCGGGATGGCCAGGGTCAGGGCGCCCATCAGGCCGCCGCACATGCCCAGGCAATGGCCGCCGCCCAACAGCCCCAGGATCAGCGCCGAGACCAGTTGCGGCGCCAGCTCAAGCATGGGGCGGCGCCTTGTCCTTGAGGGCGTTGTCCTTGGCGGTGTTGGCCTCGTCGACGGCGGCCTGGTGGCGTGGGTCCTGGTCGTCGAACAGGATGCTGTGGGCCGGGCCGTCGAGGTCGTCGTACTGGCCGCTGTCCACTGCCCAGAAGAACACGTAGATGGCGATGGCGACCACCACCAGTGCGGCAGGAGTCATGATGTAGAGGGCGGGCATGCAAGCTCCGGTGTCGCAAGGGTGGCGGGCGTCGCTGCCGGGCGTCGGGGCGCGGGCACCCGGGCCAGGCGCAGGGCGTTGAGCACCACGGTCAGGGAGCTGGCCGACATGCCCAGTGCCGCCCAGATCGGCGTGATCAGCCCGGCGGCGGCGAAGGGCAGCATCAGGCCATTGTACAGCGCCGCCCACACCAGGTTCTGGATAATCACCCGGCGGGTGCGACGGGCCATGTGCAGGGCCTGCACCAGGGTGGCCAGGCGGTTGTTGAGCAGCACGGCGTCGGCGCAGGTGCGGGCCAGGTCCGTGGCGCTGCCCATGGCCACGCTGACATCGGCGGCGGCCAGCAGCGGCACGTCGTTGACGCCGTCGCCCACCACCAGCACCTTGCGCCCTTGGCCGCGCAGGCGCTGCAGCACGGCCAGCTTGGCGTCCGGCGCCAGGCTGCCCTGGGCCTGGTCGATGCCCAGGGCGGCGGCGACGCCGTGGACCATGGGCGAGCTGTCGCCGGACAGTAGCCAGGTCTGCCAGCCGCGGGCACGGCAGGCGTCCAGCAAGGCCTTGGCATCCTCGCGCAGGCGGTCATCGAGGCCGAACCAGGCCAGCGGCTGGCGGTCGTCGGCCAGCAGCAGCCACTGGCCGTGGTCGTCGGGTGGCATGGGGGCCGGGCTGGCGCTCAGGGCGCAGGCCCAGGCCGGGTTGCCGATGCGCAGCGGTTGACCCTCGACGCAACCCTCCAGGCCCAGGCCCGGCTCGCTGCACACTTGCTCGGCCACCAGTCGCGCGTGACCGAAGGCACGGGCGATGGGGTGTTCTGAGCGGCTTTCCAGCGCGGCAGCCAGGGCCAGGCTATGGTCACCGTCCAGGTGCGCCAAGGGCTTGATGCTGGTGAGTTGCAGGCGGCCCTCGGTGAGCGTGCCGGTCTTGTCGAAGATTACCGTGTCGACCTGGTTCAGGCCTTCCAGCACATGCCCGCGGGTCAGCAGCAGGCCCAGGCGGTGCAGGCTGCCGGTGGCGGCGGTGAGGGCGGTGGGGGTGGCCAGCGACAGCGCGCAGGGGCAGTTGGCGACCAGCATGGCCAGCACCACCCAGAACGCGCGGTCGGCATCCAGGTGCCACCACAGCAGGCCGATGGCCGCCGCGCAGCCCAGGGAAAACAACAGGAACCACTGCGCCGCGCGGTCGGCCAACTGCGCCAGGCGTGGCTTCTGCGCCTGGGCGCGTTCCAGCAGGCGGACGATGGCCGACAGCCGGGTGTCGCTGCCCAGGGCCGTGACTTCGACGGTCAGGCTGCTCTCGACGTTGAGGGTGCCGGCGGTGACGCTGTCGCCGGGCTGGCGCGGCAGCGGCAGGTATTCGCCGGTCAGCAGCGACTCGTCGACGCTGGACTGGCCGTGGAGGATGCGGCCGTCGGCAGGAATCACCGCGCCGGGCAGCACCTGCACGCGGTCGTGCAGGGCCAGTTCGGCCAGCAGGATGCGCTCGGCATGGCCTTGGCCATCCAGGCGCAGGCACGAGGGTGGCAGCAGGTTGACCAACTGCGCGGTGGCCGCCGCCGTGCGTTCGCGGGCGCGGCGCTCCAGGTAGCGGCCCGCCAGCAGGAACAGGGCGAACATGCCCACGGCGTCGAAGTACAAATCGCCGCTGCCGCTGATGGCGGTCCAGATACCCGCCAGGTAGGCGCCGCCGATGGCCAGCGACACCGACACGTCCATGGTCAGGTGGCGGGTGCGCAGGTCACGCAGGGCGCCCTGGAAGAACGGCGCGCAGCTGTAGAAGACGATGGGCGTGGTCAGGAACATCGCCACCCAGCGCAGGATGGCGTGCAGCTGCGGGCTGAGGTCGATGTTGAATTCCGGCCAGGTGGCCATGGTTGCCATCATTGCCTGGAACCACAGCAGGCCGGCCACCCCCAGCTGGCGCAGGGCGCGGCGGTTGTCGGCGGCCAATTGCTCGGCGGCGCGGTCGGCCTGCCACGGATGGGCGGCGTAGCCGATGTGGCGCAGCTCGGCGAGCAGTTGGCTCAAGGTGTGCTGGTCGTCCGCCCATTGCACGAACAGGCGGTGGTTGGACAGGTTCAGCCGCGCCTCGACCACGCCTGCCAGGCTGCGCAGGTGTTTTTCGATCAGCCAGCCACAGGCCGCGCAGGTGATGCCTTCGACCATCAGGGTGGTGTCGCGCAGCGGGCCCTGGGCGTGGACGAAGCCCTGCTGCACATCGGCGCGGTCGTACAGCGCCAGTTCGTCGGGCAATTGGCGGGGCAGTGCCTGGGGGTTGGCCGAGGCCTGGTCGCGGTGCTGGTAATAGCTGGCCAGGCCACCGTCGACGATGGCCTGGGCCACGGCCTGGCAGCCCGGGCAGCAGAAGTCGCGCGGCTGGCCCAGCACCGTGGCCGTGAACGGGCGGCCGGGTGGCACGGGGAGGGCGCAGTGGTAGCAGGCGGTAATCATGCTTGCATCAACGCTGCGGTGCTTCGGCGGCCTGCAGGGGCTCGTCGCCCAGGGTCAGGGGCTTGTCCGGGGTGACCTGCTCTTCCTCGAACAGGCGCCAGGTCTTGCCGCCCTGCACGCCTAGCAGCTCGACGAAACGCCGGCCCTGCACCTGGTCCACCACATGGCCCACGTAGCGGCCGTTGCCGGCGGCGTTCAGGTCGATGCGACGGTCTTTTTCTGGCTGCGTCGGCGACACCAGGTTCAGGGTGATTTGCGCTGGCTGGCTGGCGCCGCTGAGCTGCACGTCGACCTCGCCGGTGAGGCTGTCCAGGGTCACGTCGGCGCGCTGCTTGAGGTCCACCGCCAGCTGCTCGCGCTCCAGCGAGCGGGCGATGCCCTTGCCGGCCTCGTAGTAGTTGTCGGTGACCAGGTTGTCGGGGTGCTCCACGGCGATGGTCACCATGGACAGGGTGAGGGCTACCGAGCAGGCCAGCATGGCGATGAGTATCCACGGCCAGAGGTGCTTGTACCAAGGGGTGGCGGCGTCAGCCGTGGCGTTGAACATGGGGGTTCCTTAGCGTACTTGGGGGCCGATGAAACGGCTTTTGGCCTGCACATGCACCGCGCCGTCGTCGGCGTCCTTGAGGCTGAAGTACACCTCGTTGGTGCTGGAAGGCAGTTGTTCGGGGGCTACCGACAGCTCGGCGGGCAGGCTGACGATGTCGCCGGCCGCCACGCGGATTTCGTTGCGGCCCTGCAGGCGCAGGTCGGGCAGGCCGCTGGCCTCGATCACGTAGGTATGCTCGCGCTGGTCCTTGTTCATGATCTTCAGGCTGTAGACGTTCTCGATGCGCCCTTCGGCGTTCTCGCGGTACAGCACGCGGTCCTTGCTCACGTCGAAACCCACCAGCGAGCGGGTCAGGAACGCCCCGGCCAGCACGCCCATCATCACCAGCAGCACCACGGCGTAGCCGATCAGCCGTGGCCGCCACTTGTGCGTCTGCTGGCCGGACAGGTTGTGCTCGGTGGTGTAGCTGATCAGCCCGCGCGGGTAGTCCATCTTGTCCATGATGCTGTCGCAGGCGTCGATGCAGGCGGCGCAGCCGATGCACTCGATCTGCAGGCCGTCGCGAATGTCGATGCCGGTGGGGCACACCTGCACGCACATCGTGCAGTCGATGCAGTCGCCCAGGCCCTGGGCCTTGTAGTCCGCGTCCTTCTTGCGCGGGCCGCGTTTCTCGCCGCGGCGCGGGTCGTAGGAGACGATGAGGGTGTCCTTGTCGAACATCACGCTCTGGAAGCGCGCGTAGGGGCACATGTAGATGCACACCTGCTCGCGCAGCCAGCCGGCGTTGCCGTAGGTGGCCAGGGTAAAGAAGCCGACCCAGAAGTACGACCAGCCGTCGGCGTGGCCGCTGAAGAAGTCCCCGGCCAGCTCGCGGATGGGCGAGAAGTAGCCGACGAAGGTCATGCCGGTGACGAAGCCAATCAGCAGCCACAGGCCGTGCTTGGCGGCCTTGCGCCCGAACTTGCTGGCGCTCATGGGCGCCTTGTCGAGCTTGATGCGCTGGTTGCGGTCGCCTTCAGTGACCTTCTCGCACCACATGAAGATCCACGTCCACACGCTTTGCGGGCAGGTGTAGCCGCACCACACGCGGCCGGCGAACACGGTGATGAAGAACAGCCCGAAGGCGCTGACGATGAGGATGCCCGACAACAGGATGAAGTCCTGCGGCCAGAAGGTGGCGCCGAAGATGTAGAACTTGCGCTCCGGCAGGTTCCACCACACCGCCTGGTGGCCGCCCCAGTTCAGCCACACGGTGCCGAAATACAACAGGAACAGGAACGCCCCACCCACCCGCCGCAGGTTGCGGAACACCCCGGTGAAGGCCCGGGTGTAGATCTTCTCCCGCGACGCGTACAGGTCGACGCTGTCGCCTTTCGCGGCCGGCGGGGTGACATCATGTACCGGAATCTGCTTGCTCATCAGTGAGCCTCACGGTGAAGCGCGGTCGTTAGATCCTGTAGCAGCGGCCGTTAGGCCGCGTCACAGGCGCCGCATAGTGCCAGGCACGGCCAGTGTGTTGCCGGACGCCGCCTGACGGCAGCTGCTACGAGTTAGTCCTGGGGCTTTTCGTCTCCGTGGGAAAGGCTGTACACATACGCCGCCAGCAAATGCACCTTGTCCTTGCCTTGCAGCAGTTCCTGCGCCGGCATCTGGCCCTGGCGGCCGTAGCGGATGGTCTGTTGCAGCTGGGCGAAGCTTGAGCCGTAGATGAACGCCTGCGGGTGGGTGAGGTTGGGGGCGCCCATGGCCGGCGTGCCCTTGCCTTCGGGGCCGTGGCAGGCCACGCAGTTGGCGGCGAAGATTTTCTGGCCGTTGGCGGCATCGGCCTTGGCGTCGTCGGGCAGCTTGCGGCCGTCGAGCTGGCTGATGACGAAGGCAGCGACGTCGGCCACGCCCTGTTCGCCAATCACCTCGGCCCAGGCCGGCATCACCGCGTGGCGGCCGCCCAGGATGGTGGTCTCGATGGTGGCGGGCTCGCCGCCCCAGCGCCAGTCCTCGTCCGTCAGGTTGGGGAAGCCGTAGGCGCCCTTGGCGTCGGAGCCGTGGCACACCGAGCAGTTGCTGGCGAACAGGCGGCTGCCCATTTTCAGCGCCTGCGGGTCCTTGGCCACCTCTTCGATGGGCATGGCCGCGAACTTGGCGTAGATCGGCCCGAAGCGGGCGTCGGCGCGGGCCATTTCCTTTTCCCACTCGTGCACGCCGGTCCAGCCGGTCTTGCCGTCGGAAAACTGCTTCTTGGTGTCGTTGTCCAGGTACTGGTAGCCGGGCAGCAGGCCGGTCCAGCTGCCCAGGCCGGGGTACAGGCTCAGGTAGCCGAGGGCGAAGATGATGGTGCCCACGAACAGCATGAACCACCACTTGGGCAGCGGGTTGTCGTATTCCTCGATGCCGTCGAACGAGTGGCCCACGGTTTCCTCGGTGGCTTCGCTGCGCTGCCCGCGGCGGGTGGAGAACAGCAGCCAGGTCAGGGACACGATGGTGCCCAGGGTGAGGACGGTTACGTACAGACTCCAAAACGTTGTCATTGCTTGTCACTCCTGGACGCGCGCGCTTGCGCCTGGGCTTGTTCCACCTTGGCGATGGCGTCGGGATCATCGGCGAACGGCAGCAAGGTGGCTTCGTCGAAGTCCTTCTTGCGCCGGCCGCTGAACACCCACAACGCCAGGCCGATAAAGGCCACCATCACCACGACGGTGCCCAGGCCTCGGATGGTTCCGATATCCATGTGCGTCACCGTTTGCTCTTGATGAGGGTGCCAAGGCCTTGCAGGTAGGCCACCAGTGCGTCCATTTCAGTCTTGCCCTTGACGGCCGCCTCGGCGCCGGCGATGTCGGCGTCGGTGTAGGGCACGCCCAGTTCACGCAGCACTTGCATCTTCTTCGCGGTCAGGCTGGCGTCGACCTTGCGCTCCACCAGGAACGGGTAGGCCGGCATCACCGACTCGGGCACCACGTTGCGCGGGTTGTACAGGTGCGCGCGGTGCCAGTCGTCCGAGTAGCGCCCGCCCACGCGGGCCAGGTCCGGCCCGGTGCGCTTGGAGCCCCACAGGAAGGGGTGGTCCCACACGCTTTCGCCGGCCACCGAGTAGTGGCCATAGCGTTCGGTCTCGGCGCGGAACGGCCGGATCATCTGCGAATGGCAACCCACGCAGCCGTTGGCGATGAACACGTCGCGGCCTTCCAGCTCCAGGGCCGGGCGCGGCTTCATGCCTTCGATGGGCTTGTTGGTGACGTCCTGGAAAAACAGCGGGACGATCTGGGTCAGGCCGCCGATGGCCACGGCGATGACCATGAAGAAGGCCAGCAGGCCGATGTTCTTCTCGAGCACTTCATGTTTCATCAGTGAGCCCCCACGACGGCGATCTGGGTGGCCGCCTCAGCTTCTTCAGGCGTGGAGGCGCGCACGGTGCGCCACACGTTATAGGCCATCAGCAGCATGCCGCTGGCGAAGAACGAGCCGCCCAGGGCGCGCACGATGTAGCCAGGGTGGCTGGCCTGCAGGGCCTCGACGAAGGAGTAGGTGAGCGTGCCGTCGTCGTTGATGGCGCGCCACATCAGGCCCTGGGTGATGCCGTTCACCCACATGGAGGCGATGTACAGCACGGTGCCGATGGTGGCCAGCCAGAAGTGCGCGTTGATCAGGCCGATGCTGTGCATCTGCGCGCGGCCGAACAGTTTCGGGATCATGTGGTAGACGGCGCCGATGGAGATCATCGCCACCCAGCCCAGGGCCCCGGCGTGCACGTGGCCGATGGTCCAGTCGGTGTAGTGGGACAGCGAGTTGACCGTCTTGATGGCCATCATCGGGCCTTCGAAGGTGGACATGCCGTAGAACGCCAGGGACACCACCAGGAAGCGCAGGATCGGGTCGGTGCGCAGCTTATGCCAGGCGCCCGAGAGGGTCATCATGCCGTTGATCATGCCGCCCCAGCTGGGCGCCAGCAGGATGATCGACATCACCATGCCCAGCGACTGCGCCCAGTCGGGCAGGGCGGTGTAGTGCAGGTGGTGCGGGCCGGCCCAGATATACAGGGTGATCAGCGCCCAGAAGTGCACGATGGACAGGCGGTAGGAGTAGATCGGCCGCTCGGCCTGCTTGGGCACGAAGTAATACATCATGCCGAGGAAACCGGTGGTGAGGAAAAAGCCCACGGCGTTGTGGCCGTACCACCACTGGATCATGGCGTCGGTGGCGCCGGCGTAGGCCGAGTAGGACTTGAACAGGCTGACCGGCAGCGAGATGTGGTTGACGATGTGCAGCATCGCCGTCACCAGGATGAACGCCCCGTAGAACCAGTTGCCCACGTAGATGTGCTTGGTGTTGCGCTTGACGATGGTGCCAAAGAAGGTGATCGCGTAGCAGATCCACACGATCGCCAGCAGGATGGCGATGGGCCATTCCAGCTCGGCGTATTCCTTGGTGGTGGTGTAGCCCAGTGGCAGGGTGATGATGGCGCTGACGATCACCGCCTGCCAGCCCCAGAACGTGAACGCCGCCAGGCCGTCGGAAATCAGCCGCGTCTGACACGTGCGCTGCACCACGTAGTAGGACGTGGAAAACAGTGCGCAGCCGCCGAAGGCGAAGATCACCAGGTTAGTGTGCAGGGGGCGCAGGCGGCCGAAGGTGGTGTAGGGCAGGTCGAAGTTGAGCTGCGGCCAGACCAGTTGCGAGGCGATGAACACCCCCAGGCCCATGCCGACGATTCCCCAGACCACCATCATGATGGCGAACTGCCGGACCACCTTGTAGTTGTACGCAGTCGGAGCGATTACTGTGCTCATAGCGGGTTATCCACGGTTCAGGTGTTGTTATTGAATTTATAAACCGGCCGCAGTATGGAGAATGCAAAGGGGTGATGCAAGAGTTGCTAGCAATCATCGCTAGCAATTCTTGTCGGTCGCTCCGACGTCCACGTGGCGGGCCTTCCAGCGTTGCTGGGGGCTTTGCCGGGGTCGCTGGCGGAGGGGTTTCTGAACATCCGGAAACATATCCGTCCAGCCCAGTTTTCAACGCTATGAGCTTAGTCGCTGTGTGGACATACCGCACGCGGGCGCTGCCGCGTGGCGGCACCGACGTGGCATCATGGCGGCCGTTATTTTTTCACGGTGGAACCAGCATGAAAGAGCCGCAGCCTTGCAGCATTGACCAGGATCAATTGGCCGCGTTGGCCCAGGCCCGGGGCTGGCTGTGGAACGCGCCGCAGGGCGCGCCTGTGGCCTGCCTGATACTGGCCCACGGCGCCGGCGCGCCCATGGACAGCGCCTTCATGGCCAGTATCAGCGAGCAGCTGGCGGCCAGGGGCGTCGGCGTGTTGCGCTTCGAGTTCCCCTACATGGCCCAGCGCCGCCTGGACGGCGGCAAGCGCCCGCCCAACCCCAAGCCCAAGCTGCTGGAATGCTGGCGCGAGGTGTACACCGAGGTGCGGCCGCTGGTGACCGGCACCCTGGCGATCGGCGGCAAGTCCATGGGTGGGCGCATGGCCAGCTTGTTGGCGGACGAGTTGGGCGCTGCGGCGCTGGTGTGCCTGGGGTATCCGTTCTATGCCGCGGGCAAACCGGAGAAACCAAGGGTTGAGCATCTGGCGGCGCTGGCGACGCAGGCCCTTATCGTGCAAGGCGAACGCGACGCGCTGGGCAACCGGGCGGCCGTGGAGGGGTATGTGTTGTCAGGAAAAATCGAGCTGTGCTGGCTGGTGGCGGGGGATCATGACCTCAAGCCATTGAAGGCGTCGGGGTTCAGCCATGAGCAGCATATCGAGGCGGCGGCGCAGGCGGTCGCGCGGTTTTTGCGCTGACCCGTGGCTTCCATTGTCTTGAAACGGCGTCGTCTGCATCGCGACTAAAGTCGGCTCCTACGCCGTACGTGGTAGGAGCCGGCCTTGGCCGCGATACAGGCGACGCGTGATTCCTGACGCGGCCTTTGGCCGCTGCTACGGAGTTTTAGCGGTTGAAGCGTTCTACCAGCGAGTATTGGCTGTGGGCGGTGCGAGTCAGTTCTTCGCTCAGCAGGGCGGAGTTCTGCGCCTGCTCGCTGGTCTGGTCGGCCAGGTTGGCGATGGTGCTGATGTTGCGGCTGATCTCCTCGGCCACCGCGCTCTGCTCCTCGGTGGCAGCGGCGATCTGGGTGGTCATGTCAGTGATGTGCGCCACTGCCTCGCTGATACCCACCAGCGCCTGGTCGGCCTCCAGCACCCGTGCCACGCCTTCTTCGGCCTGGCGGTGGCCGGCTTCCATGGTCTGTACGGCGTTGCCGGCGGTCTGCTGCAGCTTGGCGATCAGCGCGTGGATCTGACCGGTAGACTCGCTGGTGCGCTGCGCCAGTTGGCGCACTTCGTCGGCGACCACGGCGAAGCCACGACCCATCTCGCCGGCACGGGCGGCCTCGATGGCGGCGTTCAGTGCCAGCAGGTTGGTCTGGTCGGCGATGCCCTTGATCACGTCAACCACGCCGCCGATCTCGTCGCTGTCCTTGGCCAGCTGGGTCACGGTCTGGCCGGTCTCGCCCACCACCACCGACAGGCGCTGGATGGCTTCGCGGGTTTCGCCGGCAATGCCACGGCCCTGGCTGGTCAGCAGGTTGGCCTGCTGGGTGGCGTCGGCGGTGCGCTGCACATGGCTGGCCACTTCCTGGGTGGTGGCGGCCATCTGGTTGACCGCGGCGGCCACCTGTTCGGTCTCCACGCGCTGGCGCTCCAGGCCCTCGGAGCTCTGGTGGGCCAGGCCGTCGGACTGCCGGGCCTGGTCGTTGAGGTGCTCGGCGGTGTCCTGCAGGCGGGTGAGGCAGGTCTTCAGGCGGGCGTCCTGGCTGAGGATGGACAGTTCCAGGCGCGCCTGGGCGCCGCGGCTGTCGGTGTACATCTGCGCGATCAGCGGGTCGGAGGTGGTCTGTTCGGCCAGGCGCAGTAGGCGCTTGATGCCCCGTTGCTGCCAGCTCAGGCCCACCAGGCCCAGCGGCACCGAGAGCAGGGCGGCCACGGCGAAGCCCCACCAGCTGCCCAGCCAGCTGCCGATCAGGAAGCCGACCTGGCTGACCAGAATGAACGGTAGCCAGTCCTGTACCACCGGCAACCAGCGGTCGCGGCGCGGCACGGCGGACTTGCCGCTGTTCAGGCGTTCGTAGAGTGATTGGGCGCGACGAATCATCTCGGCGCTGGGCTTGACCCGCACCGACTCGTAGCCCACCACCTGGTTGTTGTCGAAGATCGGTGTGACGTAGGCGTTCACCCAGTAGAAGTCGCCGTTCTTGCAGCGATTCTTGACGATGCCCATCCACGGCTGGCCCTGGCGAAGGGTGGCCCACATGTGCTCGAACACTGCCGCTGGGACGTCCGGGTGGCGCACGGTGTTGTGCGGCGCACGGATCAACTCGTCACGGGAAAAGCCACTGATCTCGACGAACGCGTCATTGCAGTAGGTGATCATTCCTTTGGCATCGGTGGTGGAAATCAGGCGCTGCTGGGCAGGAAACGTCCTTTCGCGCTGGGTGACGGGCTGGTTGTTACGCATGGCTGTGGGGTTCCGCAAGGCTTTCACAGGTTGTCGGCCGCGGCGCCACAAAATTGAAATTAAATTTCCCTGGTAGTCGCCACGGAACGTGCAACGCGCCCAATCCGTAGCAGCGGCCGCAGGCCGCGTCAGGCAGCCAGACGCCGCCTGCGGCAGCTGCTACGGGATCAAGGGGTCATGAGGCAATCAGCTGGCGCAGCACGTAGTGCAGGATGCCGCCGGCCTTGAAGTATTCCACCTCGTTGAGGGTGTCGATGCGGCACAGCACCGTCACGTTTTCCTGCTTGCCGTCCTCATGGGTGATGCGCAGGGTCAGGTCCATGTGCGGGCGCAGCTCGGCGCCGCTCAGGCCGGTGATGTCGAGGGTTTCGCGCCCGCTCAGCTTCAGGGTCTTGCGGCTCTGGCCATCCTTGAACTGCAGCGGCAACACGCCCATGCCCACCAGGTTGGAGCGGTGGATGCGCTCGAAGCTCTCGGCGATCACCGCCTTCACGCCCAGCAGGTTGGTGCCCTTGGCCGCCCAGTCGCGGCTGGAGCCGGTGCCATATTCCTGCCCGGCAATGACCACCAGCGGCGTGCCGTCGGCCTGGTAGCGCATGGCCGCGTCATAGATGGCCAGGCGCTCGCCCGTGGGGATGTAGTAGGTGTTGCCGCCTTCCTCGCCGTTGAGCATTTCGTTGCGGATGCGGATGTTGGCAAAGGTACCGCGCATCATCACTTCATGGTTGCCGCGGCGCGAGCCATAGGAGTTGAAGTCGCGCGGCTCCACGCCTTTCTCCCGCAGGTAGCGGCCGGCGGGGCTGTCGGCCTTGATGTTGCCGGCGGGGGAGATGTGGTCGGTGGTCACCGAATCGCCCAGCAGCGCCAGCACCCGGGCCCCCTGCACGTCGACCACCGGCTTGAGCGCGCCGGTGATGTCATCGAAGAACGGCGGGTGCTGGATGTAGGTGGAGTCGTCCTGCCACACATAGGTGGCGGCCTGGGGCACCTCGATGGCCTGCCACTGGGCGTCGCCGGCGAACACCTCGGCGTATTCCTTGTGGAACATGGCGGTGTCGACGCTGCGCACCGCGTCGGCGATTTCCTGCTGGCTGGGCCAGATGTCGCGCAGGTACACCGGCTTGCCGTCCTTGCCGGTGCCCAGGGGTTCGCTGCTGATGTCGATGCGCACGCTGCCGGCCAGGGCGTAGGCCACCACCAGCGGCGGCGAGGCCAGCCAGTTGGTTTTCACCAGCGGGTGCACGCGGCCCTCGAAGTTGCGGTTGCCCGAAAGCACCGAGGCCACGGTCAGGTCGGCCTGCTGGATGGCTTTCTCGATGGGCTCGTCCAGCGGCCCGGAGTTGCCGATGCAGGTGGTGCAGCCGTAGCCCACCAGGTCGAAGCCCAGGGCGTCGAGGTACTGGGTCAGGCCGGCGGCCTTGTAATAATCGGTCACCACCTTCGAGCCGGGCGCCAGCGAGCTCTTCACCCAGGGCTTGCGCTGCAGGCCTTTTTCCACGGCCTTCTTCGCCACCAGCCCGGCGGCCATCATCACGCTGGGGTTGGAGGTGTTGGTGCACGAGGTGATGGCGGCGATCACCACGGCGCCGTCCTTGAGGTGGTGGGTCTGGCCCTGCCAGCTGTACTGCGCCTCGCCGGCCTGGGCAGCGTTGCCCACGGCCACGCCACCGCCGCCCTCGCTTTCCAGGCGGCCTTCGTCCTTGCTGGACGGCTTGAGTTGCAGGCCGATGAAGTCCGAGAACGCCTGGGCCACTTTCGGCAGCGCCACCCGGTCCTGGGGCCGCTTGGGTCCGGCCAGGCTGGCTTCAACCGTGCCCATGTCCAGCGCCAGGCTGTCGGTGAACAGCGGTTCCTGGCCTGGCAGGCGCCACAGGCCCTGGGCCTTGGTGTAGGCCTCCACCAGTTTTACCGTGGCCTCGGGGCGGCCGGACAGGCGCAGGTAGTCCAGCGTGACCTCATCCACCGGGAAGAAGCCGCAGGTGGCGCCGTATTCCGGGGCCATGTTGGCGATGGTGGCGCGGTCCGCCAGGGGCAGGTCGGCCAGGCCGTCGCCGTAGAATTCGACGAATTTGCCCACCACGCCTTTCTTGCGCAGCATCTGGGTGACGGTGAGCACCAGGTCGGTGGCGGTAATGCCTTCCTTGAGCTTGCCGGTGAGCTTGAAGCCGATCACCTCGGGAATCAGCATCGACACTGGCTGGCCGAGCATGGCCGCCTCGGCCTCGATGCCGCCCACGCCCCAGCCCAGCACGCCCAGGCCGTTGATCATGGTGGTGTGCGAGTCGGTGCCTACCAGGGTATCGGGGAAGGCGTAGGTGCGGCCGTCCTCTTCCTTGGTCCACACGGTGCGGCCCAGGTACTCCAGGTTCACCTGGTGGCAGATGCCGGTGCCCGGCGGCACCACGCTGAAATTGTCGAAGGCGCTCTGGCCCCAGCGCAGGAAGGCGTAACGCTCGCCGTTGCGCTGCATCTCGATGTCGACGTTTTCGCCGAAGGCCTGGTTGTCGCCGTATTTGTCGACCATCACCGAGTGGTCGATTACCAGGTCCACCGGCGACAGCGGGTTGATGCGCTGTGGGTCGCTGCCGGCCTTGGCCACGGCGGCGCGCATGGCGGCCAGGTCGACCACCGCCGGCACGCCGGTGAAGTCCTGCATCAGCACGCGGGCAGGGCGGTACTGGATCTCGCGGTCGCTGCGGCGGTCCTTGAGCCAGGCGGCCAGGGCCTTGAGGTCGTCGCCGGTGACGGTCTTGGCGTCCTCCCAGCGCAGCAGGTTTTCCAGCAGCACTTTCAGGGACATGGGCAGTTGTTGCAGGGCACCCAGGCTCTTGGCGGCTTCGGGCAGGCTGAAATAGTGGTACTGACGGTCGTCGACCTGCAGGGTCTTGAGGGTCTTCAGGCTATCAAGCGAGGGCATGAAATCACTCCTTGGCGGCTGCCGCGAAGGTCCGCACGGCACGGACCCAGGGCATAAAGCGTAGCTAGCTATCATTACACCTGACTGTCCAGGCGTGTCGCCGGTTCCGAACTTCCTTTAGAATGCGCCGATTTCGGCAGCGCGCCAGTGGTGCGCTCGCCATGGCGGCGGCCTACTGTCGGGGCGCCGGTCCAGGAGTGGTTGATGAATACCCTGTTTATGCACTGCCGGCCGGGCTTCGAAGGCGAAGTCTGTTCCGAAATTTCCGAACTGGCCGCGTATTTCGACGTGGCTGGCTACGCCAAGGCCAAGCCGGCCAGCGCCTTCGCCGAGTTCATCTGCCATGAACCGGCGGACCTTGAGCGGCTGATGGACGAGGTCAACTTCAGTGACCTGATCTTCCCGCGCCAGTGGGCGCGTGGCGCGTTCGTGGAACTGCCGGAAACCGACCGCATCAGCGTGCTGCTCGATGCCCTCGGCGCGTATCCGACCTGCGGCAGCCTGTGGCTGGAAGTGCTGGATACCAACGACGGCAAGGAATTGTCGACCTTCTGTCGCAAATTCGAAGGTCCGCTGCGCAAGGCCCTGCTCAAGGCCGGCAAGCTGGTGGAAGACGATGACCTGCCGCGCCTGCTGCTGACCTTCCGCAGCGGCCGCGAGGTGTTCCTGGGCCTGGCCCCGGCGCACAATTCGGCCATGTGGCCCATGGGCATCCCGCGCCTGAAGTTCCCCCGCGAGGCGCCCAGCCGCTCCACCCTGAAGCTGGAAGAGGCCTGGCACCACTTCATCCCGCGTGACGAGTGGGACGAGCGTCTGTCGGAAGACATGACCGGGGTCGACCTGGGCGCCGCGCCCGGCGGCTGGACCTACCAGTTGGTGCGCCGCGGCATGCTGGTGACGGCCATCGACAACGGCCCCATGGCTCAGAGCCTGATGGACACCGGCCTGGTCACCCACCTGATGGCTGACGGTTTCACCTACAAGCCACGCCCCACCGTGGACTGGATGGTGTGCGACATCGTCGAGAAGCCGGCCCGCAGCGCCTCCCTGCTCGAGACCTGGCTGGGCGAGGGGTTGTGTCGCGAGGCGGTGGTCAACCTGAAGTTGCCGATGAAGCAGCGCTACGCCGAGGTGCGCCGCTTGCTGGAGCGCATCGCCGACGGCTTCAAGGCCCGCGGTATCGAAGTGGAAATCGGCTGCAAGCAGCTGTACCACGACCGCGAGGAAGTGACCTGCCACCTGCGCCGTATCGACACCCCGACCAAGAAGGCCCCGCGCAAGGGGTAACCTGCGCCCGGGCATTGGCTGACAATGCCCGCACGTTTCTGGAGATTTGTATGTCTGAACCTGCTGAACTGGCCGTGGATGGCGTGCTCGACGCCACCGGCCTCAACTGCCCGGAACCGGTGATGATGCTGCACCAGCACGTGCGCGACCTGCCGGCCGGCGGCTTGCTGAAGGTGATTGCCACCGACCCCTCCACCCAGCGCGACATTCCCAAGTTCTGCGTGTTCCTGGGGCATGAACTGGTGGAGCGGCGTGAAGGCGAGGGCACCTACCTCTACTGGATCCGCAAGAAGCTCGATTGATGAGTGTGGGAGCTGGCTTGCCAGCGAGCTGTTGAAGCCCGAAAAGCTCGCCGGCAAGCCGGCTCCCACAACAATCACAACCGATAGAAATCCCGCGCATTGCCCCACAGCACCATCTGCGCACCATCGTCCCCCAGCATGTCCTCCACCAGCCCCAGGTCCTCGACCTGGAACGGCCGCGGCGCCCGCGTGGACGGCAGGTCGGTGCCGAACATCAGTGCGTGGGGATTGGCCGCGTAAATGGCCTGCAACGCCGGCCCCACGGGGAAATCCACCCGGCCGAAGCCGCAGGCCTTCACCCGCACGCCGCGTTCGGCCAGGCGCAACAGCGTGGGCAGGCCGTCACGGCTCAGGCCCAGGTGGTCGATGCTGACTTCGGGCAGGCGCAGCAGGCGCGCCTCCAGCGCGTGCAAATCACGGGAATCGACGTACAGCTCGGCGTGCCAGCCCAGCAGTTCATGCACGCGCTTGGCGAAGGGCTCCAGCTTGTCCAGCTGTTCGGAACCACCGCGCTTGAGGTTGAAGCGCAGGGCGCGCACGCCGTGGCGGTCAAGGTGCTGCAGCTCGGCGTCGGTGACTGAAGCCGGCAGCTGGGTCACCCCGACATAGCCGGGCCCCAGCCGCGCGAGGGCGTCCAGCAGGTACTGCTGGTCGAACACCTGGAACGAGCCCGACACCACCGCGCCGCCACATACGCCCAGCGGCGCGACCTGGGCCTGGTAGTCGTCCACCGTGTAGGTGGGGGGCAGGTAGCCGTCATTGGCGACCAGCGGGAAGCGCGGGTCAATGATGTGGCAGTGAGCGTCGAATACCGGGCGGGTCATGGCGCGCTCCAGGGCGTGATCAGCGGGCGATGTGGCTCACGTAGGTGCCGGTGCCGTCGAGAATGTTGCGCAGGGTTTCCTCGACTTCAGCCAGGTCTACCTGGCCCTTGTCATAGTGGATCACCAGTTCGGCGTCGCCGTTCAATACGTCGGCGTCATCGGCGGCCAGTTCGAACTTCAGGGTGTTCTCGTCCAGGGTGACCTTGAAGTCGCGCACGTAGCACGGCTCTTCTTCGCCCAGGGTGAATTCCACATCGTTGTCATCGGCCATGCGGGTGATGAGGATCATGCCGCCTTTTTCATCGTGGCAGCACACCAGCGCCATGTTGTCTTCTTCGTCGTCACAAGGGTTGACCATCAACTGGCTGGCTTGAAATTGCATGATTGTTTCCACGGTAAGAGGGCAGGCAGGGATTCTGACACTGTTTGCGTCGAATCTGAAACCTGTGTGTGCAACGCCCTGTGTAGCTCGTACGACAACTCCGGATTGACCGAATATGTCGCAGCCCTGCAAGTATCGAAGCTGTTGCACTGGGTAAGCTGGGGAGTCGGCAAGCGGTCCATTTTGGTGCAACGTCCAAGGCACCGGTTCGGACCCTTGCCCTCGGTGCCGGCAACCTCCGGTATCGGGTTTTTCCTCCCCTCTTGCGGCGGGTTGGCTATGGTTGATCCCAGAGGGGAACACACGCGACGCTTCATTCAAAAACAAGCCCAAGCGGAGTACCACAGATGGCGTTCTTCACCGCAGCCAGCAAAGCCGACTTCCAGCAACAACTGAAAGCGGCCCTGGCGCAGCACGTTAGCGAGCAGGCCCTGCCACAAGTAGCGCTGTTCGCTGATCAGTTCTTCGGCATCATCTCATTGGACGAACTCACCCAGCGCCGCCTGAGCGACCTGGCCGGCTGTACCCTTTCGGCCTGGCGCCTGCTGGAGCGGTTCGACCACGCCCAGCCCCAGGTAAGGGTGTACAACCCCGATTACGAACGCCACGGCTGGCAATCCACCCACACCGCGGTCGAGGTGCTGCACCACGACCTGCCGTTCCTGGTGGACTCGGTGCGCACCGAGCTCAACCGTCGCGGCTACAGCATCCACACCCTGCAGACCACCGTGCTCAGCGTACGCCGCGGCGCCGATGGCAGCCTGCAGGAGCTGTTGCCCAAGGGCACCCAGGGCGAGGGCGTGCTGCAGGAATCGCTGATGTACCTGGAGATCGACCGCTGCGCCAACGCCGCCGAGCTCAAGCTGCTGGCCAAGGAGCTGGAGCAGGTGCTGGTGGAAGTGCGCGTGGCCGTGGCCGATTTCGAGCCGATGAAAGCCAAGGTCCGCGAAGTGCTGCAACTGGTGGACCAGAGCCCCTATGGGGTGGATGAAGAGGAAAAGGCCGAGGTCAAGACCTTCCTGGAATGGCTGGTGGCCAACCATTTCACCTTCCTGGGCTATGAAGAATTCGTGGTGGCCAACGACGCCGACGGCGGCCACCTGGTGTACGACGAAAGCTCGTTCCTGGGCCTGACCCGCCTGCTGCGCGCCGGCCTCAGCGCCGATGACCTGCGCATCGAAGACTACGCCGTCAACTACCTGAACGAACCGCTGCTGCTGTCCTTCGCCAAGGCCGCGCACCCCAGCCGCGTGCACCGCCCGGCTTACCCGGACTATGTCTCGGTGCGCCAGCTGGACGCCAATGGCCGGGTGATCAAGGAATGCCGCTTCATGGGCCTGTACACCTCCACGGTGTACGGTGAAAGTGTCCGGCAGATCCCGTACATTCGCCGCAAGGTCGCCGAAATCGAGCGCCGTTCGGGCTTCGATCCCAAGGCGCACCTGGGCAAGGAACTGGCCCAGGTGGTGGAAGTGCTGCCGCGCGACGACTTGTTCCAGACCCCGGTGGACGAGCTGTTCACCACGGTGATGTCCATCGTGCAGATCCAGGAGCGCAACAAGATCCGCGTGTTCCTGCGCAAGGACCCGTACGGGCGCTTCTGCTACTGCCTGGCCTACGTGCCGCGTGACGTCTACTCCACCGAGGTGCGGCAGAAGATCCAGCAGGTGCTGATGGACCGCCTCAAGGCCAGCGACTGCGAGTTCTGGACCTTCTTCTCGGAATCGGTGCTGGCGCGGGTGCAGTTGATCCTGCGCGTGGACCCGAAGAACCGCATCGACATCGACCCGCTGCAGCTGGAAAACGAAGTGGTGCAGGCCTGCCGTTCCTGGCAGGACGACTACGCCAGCCTGACCGTCGAGGCGTTCGGCGAAGCCCACGGCACCAACGTGCTGGCCGACTTCCCGAAAGGCTTCCCCGCCGGCTACCGCGAGCGCTTCGCCGCGCATTCGGCGGTGGTCGACATGCAGCACTTGCTGGCCCTGAACGACAAGCGCCCGCTGGTGATGAGCTTCTACCAGCCGCTGGCGCAGACCGGCAAGCAGCAGCTGCACTGCAAGCTGTACCACGCCGACACGCCGCTGGCGCTATCCGACGTGCTGCCGATCCTGGAAAACCTTGGCCTACGCGTGCTGGGCGAGTTCCCGTACCGCTTGCGCCACACCAACGGCCGCGAGTTCTGGATTCATGACTTCGCCTTCACCGCCGCCGAAGGCCTGGACCTGGACATCCAGCAGCTCAACGACACCCTGCAGGATGCCTTCGTGCACATCGTGCAAGGCGACGCCGAGAACGACGCCTTCAACCGCCTGGTGCTGACCGCCGGCCTGCCGTGGCGCGACGTGGCGCTGCTGCGTGCCTACGCCCGCTACCTCAAGCAGATCCGCCTGGGCTTCGACCTGGGCTACATCGCCAGCACCCTGAACAACCACACCGACATCGCCCGCGAGCTGACCCGGCTGTTCAAGACCCGCTTCTACCTGGCGCGCAAGCTCACCGGCGAAGACCTCGACGACAAGCAGCAACGCCTGGAGCAGGCCATCCTCACGGCGCTGGACGACGTGCAGGTGCTCAACGAGGACCGCATCCTGCGGCGCTACCTGGACCTGATCAAGGCCACCCTGCGCACCAACTTCTACCAGCCCGACGCCAACGGCCACGCCAAGTCGTACTTCAGCTTCAAGTTCAACCCCAAGCTGATTCCCGAGCTGCCCAAGCCGGTGCCCAAGTTCGAGATCTTCGTCTACAGCCCACGCGTCGAAGGCGTGCACCTGCGTTTCGGCAACGTCGCCCGTGGCGGCCTGCGCTGGTCGGACCGCGAGGAAGACTTCCGCACCGAGGTGCTGGGCCTGGTAAAAGCCCAGCAGGTGAAGAACTCGGTGATCGTGCCCGTGGGCGCCAAGGGCGGCTTCCTGCCGCGGCGCCTGCCCCTGGGCGGCAGCCGTGACGATATCCAGGCCGAGGGCATCGCCTGCTACCGCCTGTTCATCTCGGGCCTGCTGGACATCACCGACAATCTCAAGGACGGCGGCGTGGTGCCGCCAGCCAACGTGGTGCGCCACGACGACGATGACCCCTACCTGGTGGTGGCCGCCGACAAGGGCACCGCGACCTTCTCCGACATCGCCAACGGCATCGCCATCGACTACGGCTTCTGGCTGGGCGACGCCTTCGCCTCGGGTGGTTCGGCCGGCTACGACCACAAGAAAATGGGCATCACCGCCAAGGGTGCGTGGGTGGGCGTGCAGCGCCACTTCCGCGAGCGCGGCATCAACGTGCAGCAGGACGTGACCACGGTGATCGGCATCGGCGACATGGCCGGCGACGTGTTCGGCAACGGCCTGCTGATGTCCGACAAACTGCAGCTGGTGGCCGCCTTCAACCACCTGCACATCTTCATCGACCCCAACCCGGACCCGGCCAGCAGCTTCGCCGAGCGCCAGCGCCTGTTCGACCTGCCGCGCTCGGCCTGGAGCGACTACAACACGGCGATCATGTCCGAGGGCGGCGGTATCTTCCCGCGCAGCGCCAAGAGCATCGCCATCAGCCCGCAGATGAAGCAACGCTTCGACATCCAGGCCGACAAACTGACGCCTACCGAACTGCTGAACGCCCTGCTGAAGGCTCCGGTAGACCTGCTGTGGAACGGCGGCATCGGCACCTACGTCAAGGCCAGCAGCGAGTCCCATGCCGACGTGGGCGACAAGGCCAACGACGCCCTGCGTGTGAACGGCAATGAACTGCGCTGCAAGGTGGTGGGCGAGGGCGGCAACCTGGGCATGACCCAGCTGGGCCGCGTGGAGTTCGGCCTGCTGGGCGGCGCCACCAACACCGACTTCATCGACAACGCCGGTGGCGTGGACTGCTCCGACCACGAGGTCAACATCAAGATCCTGCTCAATGAAGCGGTGCAGGGCGGCGACATGACCGAGAAGCAGCGTAACCTGCTGCTGGGCAGCATGACCGACGAGGTTGGCCACCTGGTGCTGGGCAACAACTACAAGCAGACCCAGGCCCTGTCCCTGGCCGCGCGCCGTGCCTACGAGCGCCTGGCCGAGTACAAGCGCCTGATGGCTGACCTGGAGAGCCGTGGCAAGCTGGACCGTGCCATCGAGTTCCTGCCGTCCGAGGAACAGCTGGTAGAGCGCGTGGCCAACAACCAGGGCCTGACCCGGGCCGAGCTGTCGGTGCTGATTTCCTACAGCAAGATCGATCTCAAGGAAGCCCTGCTCAAGTCCCAGGTGCCGGACGACGACTACCTGACCCGCGACATGGAGACGGCGTTCCCGCCGTCGCTGGTCAGCAAGTACGCCGAGTCCATGCGCCGCCACCGCCTGAAACGCGAGATTGTCAGCACCCAGATCGCCAACGACCTGGTCAACAACATGGGCATCACCTTCGTGCAGCGGCTGAAGGAGTCCACCGGCATGAGCCCGGCCAACGTCGCCGGTGCCTACGTGATTGTGCGCGACATCTTCCACCTGCCGCACTGGTTCCGCCAGATCGAGGCGCTGGACTACCAGGTGGCCGCCGAGGTGCAGCTGGCGCTGATGGACGAGCTGATGCGCCTGGGCCGCCGTGCCACGCGCTGGTTCCTGCGCAGCCGCCGCAACGAGCAGGACGCCGGTCGCGACGTGGCGCACTTCGGGCCGCATATCGCCGCGCTGGGCCTGAAGCTGGACGAGCTGCTGGAAGGCCCTACCCGCGAGGTGTGGCAGACCCGCTACCAGGGTTACGTCGAAGCCGGCGTGCCGGAATTGCTGGCGCGGATGGTCGCAGGCACCAGCCACCTGTACACGCTGCTGCCGATCATCGAGGCCTCGGACGTCACCGGCCACAACGCTGCGGAAGTGGCGCGGGCGTTCTTCGCCGTGGGCAGTTCCCTGGACCTGAACTGGTACCTGCAGCAAATCAGCAGCCTGCCGGTGGAAAACAACTGGCAAGCCCTGGCCCGCGAGGCGTTCCGCGACGACATCGACTTCCAGCAGCGGGCGATCACCATCTCCGTGCTGCAGATGGCCGATGGCCCTGCGGACATGGACGCCCGCGTGGAGCTATGGGCTGAGCAGCACAAGGGCATGGTGGTGCGCTGGCGCGCCATGCTTGAAGAGCTGAAGGCCGCCACCGGCACCGATTACGCCATGTATGCGGTGGCGAACCGGGAGTTGATGGATCTGGCGTTGAGCGGTACATCCAACCCGTGATCCCGTAGGTCATCTAGAAAACCCGTCGCCTGCGACGGGTTTTTTTTACTCCTGCAAACCTGCCCGCTGGAGATATTTTCGTCCTGCAATGTGCTGGTGCCCCACGTTATGTTGGGAATGTCAGCAGCCCGCTGACAGCGGGCAAAGCCCCGCTTCCAGAGACCAGGGAGGTCATCATGAAGGCGTTGATGGGTACTTCGTTCACCGCTCAGTTGTATAGCATCACCGAAGGGTTTCGCGGCCCAGTGGCCTTTTCCCAAGGCGAGGGCTCGATCAAGAGTGGTTGGATGTTGGTGGGGACTGGGCAAGCACCCGGCCCCCGATTCAGGTTCGACTTTTTAAGCGATCAGGATGATCGCTTCCACTACGCAATCAGGGGCGCTCAAGGCGCCGGCGACTACCAGGATGCGCACCTGGGGGTCAGCCAGGGCGGCTATGCCGGCCTGTATCACGTGGCCGCTGTACACAATGAATGGAAGATTGATTTCTCCGGCCATGAGGATGACCTGACCTTCTGGTTGCGTGACTACGACGGGTTCCGTCTCGGGGTGCTGCCTACGGCTATCGCGACGGGCAGCCGTTACAGCGCTGTATACGTCAGCAAGGGGCGAGTCCTTTACCTCAATGTGCGTGAAGGCACCGTCCTACAGCTCGTCCTGCTCAACCCAGAGCCATTGATCTAGGCAAAAAGGGGGAAGGGTGATGGATTCATTCATCGGACAATACTTTGTGGCCAAGCTTTACTGCGTAACCGAGGGGCATCGAGGCTTTGTCGCCTTGCATCGCGCCAGGGGGCTCGCGGGCGGTGGTTGGCTGGTGCGCAGTGATCAGGCCACCGACGCGGCGAAATTTGCCTTCAGGTACCTGGAGCAACGCGAGAAGCGGATTCATTTCGCCATCAGTGCTGCGGACGATGCTGGAGAGTTTGCCGGTGCCTCGCTGGACGTCAGTCATGGCGGGTACCTGGGCTTGTACCGGGGAGTCACGTCGCCTGTGGTGTGGAAGTTTGAATTGGTTGGCGGCAGCACGCCGGGCCGGGCCGCGCGGTTCGTGTTGCGTGACGCGCAGGGCCGGCGTACAGCGGTGAACCCCATCGTCGAATACACCGGCAGTCGCGGCGATGCTTACTCCGCAAGAGGGCGGCGGGTGGACTACCTGAATACCCGGTCCGGCACCCAGGTTGAATTCGAGACCCGCTGGGTGCGTGCCTTGTCGCCTGCATGAAATTCCGACTTCGAGGGCACGGCATCGTCCTTGGTAACCAGCCAATGTTTCCCGATACCGTGGTGCGGGAGCCCCGGTGCTCCTGCAGCTAGGGGTAGTTTGGCTTGTCTGCGCTTTCAGGAGGCAATAAAAAACCCCGTCACCAGGACGGGGTTTTTTTATTGCCGGTCGGGCTTAGGCCTGAACCACCGGAATGTTCGCGCTGGCAGCAGCCTCGCGGAATTCGGCGATCTGGTCGAAGCTCAGGTAGCGGTAAACGTCGGCAGCCATGCTGTCGATGTTTTTCGCGTACTCCATGTACTCCTCGACGGTTGGCAGCTTGCCCAGGATCGAGGCAACGGCGGCCAGTTCGGCGGAGGCCAGGAACACGTTGGCGCCATCGCCCAGACGGTTCGGGAAGTTACGAGTCGAGGTCGACACCACGGTGCTGTTCGGCTCAACACGTGCCTGGTTACCCATGCACAGCGAGCAGCCCGGCATTTCCATGCGCGCGCCAGCCTTGCCGTAGATGCCGTAGTAGCCTTCCTCGGTCAGCTGGTGGGCATCCATCTTGGTCGGCGGCGACAGCCACAGGCGGGTCGGCAGTTGGCCTTTCACCTGGTCCAGCAGCTTACCGGCAGCGCGGAAGTGACCGATGTTGGTCATGCACGAACCGATGAACACTTCGTCGATCTTCTGGCCTTGAACGGTGGACAGCAGGCGAGCGTCGTCCGGGTCGTTAGGGGCGCAGAGCACTGGCTCCTTGACGTCGGCCAGGTCGATTTCGATGATTTCGGCGTATTCGGCGTCGGCATCGGCGGCCAGCAGTTCAGGGTTGGCCAGCCAGGCTTCCATTGCCTGGGCACGACGTTCCATGGTGCGCGCATCGCCGTAGCCTTCGCTGATCATCCAGCGCAGCAGGGTGATGTTCGACTTCAGGTACTCGGCGATAGCCTTTTCCGGCAGCTTGATGGTGCAACCGGCGGCGGAACGCTCGGCCGAGGCGTCGGACAGTTCGAATGCCTGTTCAACAGTCAACTCGTCCAGGCCTTCGATTTCCAGGATGCGACCCGAGAAGGCGTTGATCTTGCCTTTCTTCTCGACGGTCAGCAGGCCTTTCTGGATGCCGTAGTAAGGGATGGCATGTACCAGGTCACGGAGGGTGATGCCTGGTTGCAGTTTGCCCTTGAAGCGCACCAGTACCGACTCCGGCATGTCCAGCGGCATGACGCCGGTGGCAGCGGCGAAGGCGACCAGGCCCGAACCTGCAGGGAACGAGATGCCGATCGGGAAGCGGGTGTGCGAGTCACCACCGGTACCGACGGTGTCCGGCAGCAGCATGCGGTTCAGCCAGCTGTGGATGATGCCGTCGCCTGGGCGCAGGGAAACGCCGCCGCGGGTGCGGATGAAGTCCGGCAGGGTGTGGTGGGTGACCACGTCGATCGGCTTCGGATAGGCAGCGGTGTGGCAGAACGACTGCATGACCAGGTCAGCGGAGAAGCCCAGGCAGGCCAGGTCTTTCAGCTCGTCACGGGTCATCGGGCCGGTGGTGTCTTGCGAACCCACGGTGGTCATTTTCGGTTCGCAGTAGGTGCCAGGGCGCACGCCCTTGCCTACTGGCAGGCCGCAGGCTTTGCCGACCATTTTCTGTGCCAGGGTGAAGCCCTTGCCAGTGTCGACCGGCGCTTCGGGCAGCTTGAACAGGTCGGTTGGGCCCAGGCCCAGCTCGGCGCGCGCTTTTTCGGTCAGGCCACGGCCGACGATCAGCGGGATACGGCCACCGGCGCGGACTTCGTCCAGCAGCACCGGGGTTTTCATTTCGAAGGTGGTGATGACTTCGTCGGTACCGTGCTTGCAGACCTTGCCAGCGTGCGGGTACAGGTCGATCACGTCGCCCATGTTGATGTTCGAGACATCGAATTCGATCGGCAGGGCGCCGGCGTCTTCCATGGTGTTGTAGAAGATCGGGGCGATTTTCGAGCCGAAGCAGAAGCCACCAGCGCGCTTGTTCGGCACGTAGGGGATGTCGTCGCCGAAGAACCACAGCACCGAGTTGGTCGCCGATTTACGCGACGAACCGGTACCTACCACGTCACCGACGTAGGCGATCGGGAAGCCTTCGCCACGCATCTGCTCGATCTGCTTCATCGGGCCGATGGAGCCTTGCACGTCCGGCACGATACCGTCGCGGGCCATTTTCAGCATGGCCAGGGCGTGCAGCGGGATGTCAGGGCGCGACCAGGCGTCGGGGGCGGGGGACAGGTCGTCGGTGTTGGTTTCGCCGGTGACCTTGAACACGCGCAGGCTGATCTTGTCGGCCAGCACCGGGCGCTTCTTGAACCACTCGCCGTCGGCCCAGGATTGCAGCACGGCCTTGGCGTGCTCGTTGCCGTTCTTGGCCTTTTCAGCCACGTCGTGGAAGGCGTCGAACATCAGCAGGGTGTGCTTGAGCTGTTCGGCGGCAACAGCGGCCAGCTCGGCGCTGTCCAGCAGCTCAACCATGGTGGCGATGTTGTAGCCGCCCTGCATGGTGCCCAGCAGCTCGACGGCACGTTTCTTGTCGATCAGCGGGGAGGTGGCTTCGCCCTTGGCGATGGCGGAGAGGAAGCCGGCCTTCACGTAGGCCGCTTCGTCCACGCCTGGTGGAACGCGGTTGGTGATCAGGTCGACAAGGACGGCTTCTTCGCCAGCCGGAGGATTCTTCAACAGCTCGACCAGGCCGGCTGTTTGTTCGGCGTTAAGCGGCTGGGGCACGATACCCTGGGCGGCACGCTCTTCGATGTGTTTGCGGTAGGCTTCAAGCACAGTTATTACCCTCATCAGTGGTCCCTGTCCGGGACGCTCATCCAGTCACTTCTGCGCCCATGCACCGCACGGCTTCTCGAGCCGATGAGCCGGGGCTGCAGAAATTCCTTGTAGAAGCTGCTTTCAAAGTTTTACGCCTCCAGAACGGGGAGCTGATGAGGGCTGGCGCCAGGTACTTGTGCCTGCAAATACCTGCGCCAACGCCGTTCTGTCGGATAACTGTGCTCGTGACGCTTTGAAAACAGCTTCTAGCGGACATTGGTGCCTAAAAAGGCAGCGTGATTCTACGGCAAAAAAACAAGAAAGGTAAGTTAAGCCCTACCACTTCAGGGGTGATCATCCTTAGACAAAGGGCTAACATGGCCGCCTGTCTTCTTTGTCAAAGCGTTGCCGGCCCATGTCCAATCAGTCCATCAAGACCCCCTGTGTAGGCCTCTGCTCCACGGTTTACGGGGATCTTGTGTGCCGCGGCTGCAAGCGTTTCCACCACGAAGTGATCCACTGGAACGGTTACGACGACGACGCCAAGCGCGCCGTGTGGCTGCGCCTGGAGCAACTGCTGGTGCAGGTGATGGTGGCCAAGCTCGAAGTCTTCGACAAGGACAAGCTGCGCCTTCAGCTGGAGCAACGCAAGATCCGTTTTGTGCCGAACCAGTCCGAATACTGCTGGGCCTACCAGTTGATCGCCCGTGGCGCGCGGGTGATCAACCAGCTGGAGGCCTACGGCATGGTCCTGCTGCCCGAATTCCGCGACTGGGAGCTGCCGGAATTGCGCGATGCCATTGATCGGGAATTCTTCCTGCTGTCGGAGGCGCATTACGAGCGCTACATAGCGCCCGGTTTTTTGCAGGACGCGTTTCCCGAGGCGTGAGGGCCTGTGGGAGCTGGCTTGCCAGCGAGCTTTGAGGGCCTCAAAAACTCGCTGGCAAGCCAGCTCCCACACAAACTAGCCGCGGGCCAATTCTTCCAGGTGCGCGATGATCTCGTCGGTCTTGAGCACCAGCACGTCACTCTCCAGCGCATCCAGCACCACCTCCGCGGTATTGCCGATCAGCGCCCCTGACACGCCGGTGCGGGCCACGGTGCCGATCACCGTCACGGCGGCGTTGAGCTTCTGCGCGGTGAAGGGAATCAGCACGTCCGCAGGCCCCTCGGCGATGTGCAGGTGGGCGTCGTCGATGTCGAATTCGGCCTGGAACGCCGCGCACTGTTCGCGGTAGCGCGCCTCGATGGTTTCCTTGAGCTGGAACGCCGGGTCCTTGGCCGACAGCATCGGCGAGGGGTGGGCGGCGATCACGTGCAGGTCGCCCTTGGCCAGGCGGGCAATGTCGAAGCCATGTTCGACGATGTTCGCGTGCAGGTGCCGGTGTTCGCCGTCGGCATTGCCCACGTCCACCGCCGCCAGGATCACCCCGTGGGTCCAGGGCCGCTCGCTTTTCACCATCAGCACCGCGCAGGGGCAGTGGCGCAGCAGCTTCCAGTCGCTGGGCGTCAGCAGGAAGCGCTTCAGCGCGCTTTCGTGGCGGTGCTGCTTGATCACCAGGCCGCAGCCTTCGGTCTGTTGCACTTTGATGATGGTCTTCTCCAGGTTGCCCTCCCAGGCCTGCTCGGCCGTGGCGCTGAAGCCGTCGTCGTGCAACTGGCTCTTGAGCAGGGTCAGCAGGGCGCTGTGGTCCTGGTGGTGGTCGCACATCAACAAGTGCAGGTGCGCCTGGGTGACGCCGGCGATCAGCTTGGCGCGGGTCAGCGCCTGGCTGTGGGCGTGTTCAGGGTCCAGCACCACCAACAGGCTGCGGATGGTTTGCATGACGGTTCTCCCGGGCGGGTAGGGGCAGGTAGGGTTCTACTATAGACAGCCGCCAGTCCGGCCCATTGACCTCTCTCAAGCATAGCGGCTGGCGATCTGCCGTGGGGTCCGTATAATCGCCGGCTTTTGCCCCGCCCCAGGAGTCGAGCATGCTGTCTGAAATCCATGAGTTCCTCGGTTGCAGGACGCCGCAGGCGTGGGTCGACGCAGCCCTGGTGAACCAGGAAACCATGCTGGTGGACCACAAGAACTGCGAGTTCAAGGCCGCCAGCACCGCGCTGAGCCTGATCGCCAAGTACTGCACCCACGCCGACCTGATCAACTTCATGTCGCGCCTGGCCCGTGAAGAGCTGGTGCACCATGAACAGGTGATCCGCCTGATGAAGCGCCGCAACGTCGAACTGCGGCCGCTGAACGCCGGGCGCTATGCCTCGGGCCTGCGCAAGGTGGTGCGCAGCCACGAGCCGGTGAAGCTGGTGGACACCCTGGTGGTAGGCGCGTTCATCGAGGCGCGCAGCTGCGAACGTTTCGAGGCGCTGGTGCCGCACCTGGACGAAGAGCTGGGCACCTTCTACCACGGCCTGCTGAAGAGCGAGGCGCGGCACTACCAGGGTTACCTGAAGCTGGCGCATCACTACGGTGAGGCCAAGGACATTGCCAAGACCATCGACAAGGTGCGCGAAGTCGAGGCCGACCTGATCCTCAGCCCCGACCCCGAGTTCCGCTTCCACAGCGGCGTGCCTGCCTTCGCCTGACCTTTCTGTAGCCGCTGCCCCCAGGCTGCGCTGGCCCTGATGTTCGCTGCAGTTTTTCAGTGGACTCGAAGACCAGCGCAGCCTGCGGCAGCGGCTACGCGTTTGCGCCTAAACTTTTCCTTCCGTCTGTCGTCCGAATACTAAGCAAGCTAATAAATTTATTTGACATTAGCTGCCTAGGCAGTAACATCTTGTATAAATTACTGCCTAGGCAGGCTTCTTGATGAGACATTTCACCCCGGAAAATTTCCAGCGCTGCACCATCGGCCTGCTGCTGGGCCGTGCGTCGCAGGTCAAGGATCGCATCCTGGACACCCACCTGGTGCCTGAAGGTGTGACCTCGGCCCAGTTCAAGGTGTTGATTTTCATTGACATGTACAAGGTCGATACGCCGGCGGAACTGTGCCGCTACCTGTCTTTGGACAGTGGCTCCATGACCCGCATGCTCGACCGCCTGGAACAGAAAAACCTGATCACGCGCAAGCGCTGCGCCACGGACCGTCGGCAGATTCGCCTGGCACTGACCGCCGAGGGGCATTCCCTGGCGGAGCGCATGCCACACATTGGCGCCGATGCCATGAACGATTTGGTAGGGGTGCTGGAGCCGACCGAACTGGCGGACCTGGAACGAATCTTAACCAAAGTATTGCTGGCGGCCGGGGACACCCTCACCGCCTTGCGGGTAGGTGAAAAATGAGCGGCAAGTCCTTACGCAACCGGTTCAGCCTGGTGTTCCTGGCCATGAGCCTGGCCGGCTGTGCCAATTTCCATGGCCTGAACACCTCGGGCGTGGCCACCGATGCGAAAACCCTGCAGGCCGATGGCACGCTGAAAGGCGTGACCCTGTCGCCTGCCGCCTGGCCGAAAGCCGACTGGTGGAAAAGCCTGGGCGACGAGCAGTTGGACGGTTTGATTCGCGAAGCCCTGCGCGACAGCCCCGATATGCAGGTGGCCGCGGCCCGCGCCCACCAGGCCACGGCGGCCGCCCTGGCGGCGGACGCTGCGCGCATGCCGACTTTGGATGCCTCGGCGGGCGTGGTGCGTGAGCGCCTGCCCAAGGTGCAGGACCCGCAGGGCGTGGGTGGCCTGTACGCCACCGTGCGCGAGGCGCAACTGTCGTTCAACTACAGCTTCGACCTGTGGGGCGGCCAGCGTGACGCCTGGGAAGCCGCGCTGGGCCAGGCCCGCGCCGCCGAAGTCGACCGCCAGGCAGCCGGGCTTACCCTGGCTGCCGATGTCGCCCGCGCCTACAGTGACCTGGGCCAAGCCTACATCATGGACGACCTGGCCCAGGACGACCTCAAGCGCACCCAGCAGATGCTGAACCTGGGCCAGCGCCGCCTCAAGGCCGGCATCGACAGCGACTACCAGTTCCAGCAGACCGAGAGCCTGGCTGCCAGCTCCCAGGCTTCGGCCGAAGACGCCAAGAAGCGCCTGCAAAGCGCGCGCATCGCCCTGGCGGTGTTGCTGGGCAAGGGCCCGGACCGGGCCAACGAGATCGCCCGGCCGAAAGTGTTGCAGGCCAGCGCCGTGGCGCTGCCATCGGTGCTGCCCGCCGAACTGCTGGGCCGCCGCCCGGACCTGGTGGCCGCGCGCTGGCGCGTGGAGGCTGCGAGCAAGGACGTGGCCGCTGGCAAGACCCGCTTCTACCCCAATCTGAACCTCAGCGCCGCGGCCGGCACCCAGTCGCTGCTGGGTGATTCGCTGTTCGGCGGCGCCAGCCGCCTGTTGAGCATTTCGCCGACGGTGTCGTTGCCGATCTTCGACGGCGGCCGCCTGCGCGCCGACCTCGATGCCCGCGACGCCGACTACGACCTGGCGGTGGCGCAGTACAACAAGAGCCTGGTCAAGGCCCTTGGCGATGTCAGCGACACCATCAACCAGTTGCACGCCATCGACCTGCAGATCAAGGCCCAGGAACGCGCGGCCAGCATCGCCAAGCAGTCCTATGACACCGGCACCCTGCGTTATGGCTCCGGTATCGGCAACTACGTGGACGTGCTGACCATCGAGCAGCAACTGCTGCAGGCACAACGACAACTGGCCAGCCTCAACGCCGAACAGATCGACCTGTCGATCCAGTTGATGCAGGCCCTGGGCGGCGGCTTCTCGGGCGACAGCGTCGCCCAGGCCGCCACTCCTTCCGCACACGCAACGCAGACTGAATAAGCAAGGTATCTGTCATGGCTACTGCCTCCGCTACAAACTCGCCGGACAAGGCTCCGGCAACGGAACAACCCAACGCTGGCAACCCGCGCAAGCGTAAGGTGATGCTGTTCATTCTGCTGTTGCTGGTGATCCTCGGCGGCCTGGCTACCTGGGGCTGGTACGAGGTTTACGGCCGCTGGAACGAAAGCACCGACGACGCCTACGTAAACGGCAACGTGGTGGAAATCACCCCGCTGGTCACCGGCACCGTCACCAGCATCGGCGCCGACGACGGCGACCTGGTGCACGCCGGCCAGGTGCTGCTGGAGTTCGACCCGGCCGACGCCAAGGTCAACCTGCAAAGCGCCCAGGCTAACCTGGCCAAGGCCGTGCGCCAGGTGCGCGGGCTGTACAGCAACGTCGATGGCGCCAAGGCGCAGTTGCTGTCGCGCCAGACCGACCTGAAGAAGGCCCAGGACAACTTCGACCGTCGCCGTACCCTGGCCGCCGGCGGGGCCATTTCCCAGGAAGAGCTGAGCCATGCCCGTGACGACCTGAACGCCGCCCAGGCTGCGGTCGCCAACGCCCAGCAGGCGCTCAAGAGCAACACCGCGCTGGTGGATGACACCACCGTGGCCACCCACCCTGACGTGATGGCGGCCGCCGCGCAGCTGCGCCAGGCGTACCTGGCCAACGCCCGTACCACGCTGATCGCGCCGGTCACCGGCTACGTCGCCAAGCGCACCGTGCAGCTGGGCCAACGCATCCAACCGGGCACCGCGACCATGGCCGTGATCCCGCTGGACCAGATCTGGATCGACGCCAACTTCAAGGAAACCCAGCTGAGCAAGATGCGCATCGGCCAGCCGGTGGACATCACCGCCGACCTGTACGGCAGCGACGTCAAGTTCACCGGCACCGTCGACAGCCTGGGCGCCGGCACCGGCAGCGCCTTTGCCCTGCTGCCGGCGCAGAACGCCACCGGCAACTGGATCAAGATCGTTCAGCGCGTGCCCGTGCGTATCCACCTGAACCCGGATGAGCTGAAGGACCACCCGCTGCGCATCGGCCTGTCCACCGTGGTCGACGTCAACCTGCACGACCAGAGCGGCCCGGTGTTGGCCCAGCAGCCGCCGCAGAAAGCCTCGTTCAGCACCCAGGTGTATGACCGTCAGCTGGGTGAGGCCGATGACATGATCACGCGTCTGATCCACGACAACAGCGTCGGCGCCGGCAACACCGCCCAACGCTGATTCGCCGATCCACAGGCCCCGTGCGCTCGCGCGGGGCCTGTACGCCTCCAACTTCCAGGGATTTGCGATGAGTAACGCTTCCTTCAAGCCGCCCAGCCTGCTGCTCAGCACCATCGGCCTGTCGCTGGCGACCTTCATGCAGGTGCTCGACACCACCATCGCCAACGTGGCGCTGCCGACCATTTCCGGCAACCTGGGGGTCAGCTCCGAGCAGGGCACCTGGGTGATCACCTCGTTCGCCGTGAGCAACGCCATCGCCTTGCCGCTGACCGGCTGGCTGAGCCGTCGCTTTGGCGAGGTCAAGCTGTTCCTGTGGGCCACCATCCTGTTCGTGCTGGCCTCGTTCCTCTGTGGTATTTCCACGTCGATGCCTGAGCTGGTCGGCTTCCGCGTGCTGCAAGGCGTGGTGGCGGGGCCGCTGTACCCCATGACCCAGACGCTGCTGATTGCCGTGTACCCACCGGCGAAAAGGGGGATGGCACTGGCACTGCTGGCCATGGTCACGGTGGTGGCGCCCATTGCCGGGCCGATCCTGGGCGGCTGGATTACCGACAGCTACAGCTGGCCGTGGATCTTCTTCATCAACGTGCCGATCGGTATCTTCGCCTGCCTGGTGGTGCGCCAACAGCTGGCCGCACGGCCGGTGGTCACCAGCCGCCAGCCCATGGACTACGTGGGCCTGATTGCCTTGATCATTGGGGTTGGCGCCCTGCAGATCGTGCTCGACAAGGGCAACGACGCCGACTGGTTCGAGTCCAACTTCATCATCATCGGTGCGGTGATCTCGGCCATTGCCCTGGCATTCTTCGTCATCTGGGAACTGACCGACGAGCACCCGGTGGTCAACCTGAAGCTATTCAAGTACCGCAACTTCCGCTTCGGCACCATTGTGCTGATCCTGGGGTATGCGGGCTTCTTCGGCATCAACCTGATCCTGCCGCAGTGGCTGCAGACGCAGCTGGGCTACACGGCGACCTGGGCGGGGCTGGCGGTGGCACCGCTGGGTATCCTGCCGGTGCTGATGTCACCGTTCGTGGGCAAGTACGCCACCAAGTTCGACCTGCGGATCCTGGCAGGGCTGGCGTTCCTGGCCATTGGTACCAGTTGCTTCATGCGGGCCGGCTTCACCAACGAGGTGGACTTCAACCACGTGGCGCTGGTGCAGATGTTCATGGGGATCGGCGTGGCGCTGTTCTTCATGCCGACGCTGACCATCCTGCTGTCGGACCTGCCACCCAACCAGATCGCCGACGGCTCGGGCCTGGCCACCTTCCTGCGGACCCTGGGCGGCAGCTTCGCGGCCTCGCTGACCACCTGGATCTGGATTCGCCGGGCGGACCAGCACCATGCCTACCTGACGGAAAGCGTGACCGCCTACGACCCGGCCACCCAGCACACCATCCAACAGATGGGCGGCGCAGGGCTCAAGACCTACCAGCAGCTGGACGGTATCGTCGAGGCGCAGGCGTACATGCTCTCCACCGTGGATTACTTCACGCTGCTGGGCTGGATGTTCATGGGCCTGATCCTGATCGTGTGGCTGGCCAAGCCGCCGTTCGCCGCCAAGGCAGGGCCGGAGGCGGCAGGGCACTGATATCGGCGCCGGCCTTCCCGACCTTCAGGCTCTGTATGAAATGTGTGGAGCTTGCGTGAAATACTGTGGGAGCTGGCTTGCCAGCGAGCTTTTGAGGCCCGAAAAGCTCGCTGGCAAGCCAGCTCCCACACCGTTCATACAGAACCTAGAAAGGGAATGCCGCCAGCGACATGCCCTGTTCATCCACCTGCAACGCCCAGCCATCCTTGTCCCAATCCCCCAGCACAATCCGCCGCGCGGGCGCATCGCCCACGTGCAGCTTGTGGATGGCCGGGCGGTGGGTGTGGCCGTGGATCAGGGTGTTGACCTTGTACTGCGCCATGATCCGTGGCACCTCTTCAGGCGTCACGTCGACGATGTCGTTGGCCTTCATGCGCGTCTGCGCGCGGCTTTCGCTGCGCAGCTTGCGCGCCAGCTTGTGGCGGGTGCGCAGGGGCAGGTGGCGCAGGATGAACAGCGTCAGCGGGTTGCGCAGGATACGGCGCATTTTCATGTAGGCTTCGTCGCGGGTGCACAGGCTGTCGCCGTGCATCAGCAGCACCGGCTCACCGTAGAAATCGACCACGCTGGGGTCTGCCAGCAGGGTGGCGCCGGCCGCCTTGCAGAAGCGCTTGCCGATCAGGAAGTCGCGGTTGCCGTGCATCAGGAAGATCTTCGTGCCGCTGTCGCTGAGTGCGCGCAGGGCCTCGCCGATCGAATGCTGGTAGGGGCTCATGCCATCGTCGCCAATCCAGGCTTCGAAAAAGTCCCCCAAGATATAAAGAGCGCTCGCCGAGCGCGCGCGCCCGGCGAGAAACTCCAGGAACGCCCGGGTAATGTCCGGGCGTTCTTCCTGCAGGTGCAGATCGGAGATCAGCAGAATCACTCAATGATCTCGGCTTTCTCGATGACCACGTCTTCTACCGGTACGTCCTGGTGGCCCGACTTGGAGCCAGTGGCCACGCCCTTGATCTTGTCGACCACGTCGTTGCCTTCGATCACTTCACCGAACACGGCGTAGCCCCAGCCTTGCACGGTCGGTGCGCTGTGGTTCAGGAAGGTGTTGTCGGCGACGTTGATGAAGAACTGCGCCGAAGCCGAATGCGGCTCCATGGTGCGGGCCATGGCAACGGTGTACTTGGTGTTGGAGAGGCCGTTGTTGGCTTCGTTCTGGATGCTTGGGCGCTTGTCTTTCTTTTCCTTCATGCCTGGCTCGAAACCGCCGCCCTGGATCATGAAGTTGCTGATGACACGGTGGAATACGGTGTTGGCGTAGTGGCCAGCGTTGACGTACTCGATGAAGTTGGCCACGGTTTTCGGGGCTTTTTCAGCGTTCAGCTGCAGCACGATGTCGCCGAAGTTGGTAGTCAGTTTTACTTTGGACATTTCAGGATTCGCTCTTCTTTAGAGAATTTGGCGGGTCGTTTATAACCCTGACGCGCAGTTTACAGGTCGCGATACGCATTTCGAGGCTGTTTTTTCGCAGACGGCCGGCGAAACCCGGCAGACTGGCCTGTCAGCGACTTGACAGCTTCGGCTATGATAAGCGCTTTGATTTAGTCGGCCTACCCATGGCCACAGGTACGTTTTCAAGGATCCTATGAGCAAGCCCACCGCCGATAACGCTCCCAATGCCGCAAACGCCAAAGGCGCGCCGGTAGTTCCCACCAATTTCCTGCGGCCGATCCTGCAGGCCGACCTGGACTCGGGCAAGCACGCCAGCATCGTCACCCGCTTCCCGCCGGAGCCCAACGGCTACCTGCACATTGGCCACGCCAAGTCGATCTGCGTGAACTTTGGCCTGGCCAAGGAACTGGGCGGCGTCTGCCACCTGCGCTTCGACGACACCAACCCGGCCAAGGAAGACCAGGAATACATCGACGCCATCGAGCGCGACGTGAAATGGCTGGGCTTCGACTGGGCCGGCGAAGTGCGCTACGCCTCGCAATATTTCGACCAGCTGCATGACTGGGCCGTCGAGCTGATCAAGGCCGGCAAGGCCTACGTCTGCGACCTGACCCCCGAGCAGGCCCGCGAATACCGCGGCAGCCTGACCGAGCCAGGCAAGAACAGCCCGTTCCGCGAGCGTGCGGTGGAAGAGAACCTGGACCTGTTCGCGCGCATGAAGGCCGGCGAGTTCAAGGACGGCGAGCGCGTGCTGCGCGCCAAGATCGACATGGCCTCGCCGAACATGAACCTGCGCGACCCGATCCTGTACCGCATCCGTCATGCCCACCACCACCAGACCGGTGACAAATGGTGCATCTACCCCAACTATGACTTCACCCATGGCCAGTCCGACGCCATCGAAGGCATCACCCACTCCATCTGCACCCTGGAGTTCGAAGGCCATCGCCCGCTGTACGACTGGTTCCTGGACAACCTGCCGGTGCCCAGCCACCCGCGCCAGTACGAGTTCAGCCGCCTGAACCTGAGCTACACCGTGACCAGCAAGCGCAAGCTCAAGCAACTGGTCGACGAGCAGCACGTGCATGGCTGGGACGACCCGCGCATGTCCACCCTGTCGGGCTTCCGCCGTCGTGGCTACACCGCGGCATCGATTCGCAACTTCTGCGAAATGATCGGCACCAACCGTTCCGACGGCGTGGTGGACATGAACATGCTGGAATTCAGCATCCGTGACGACCTGGACCGCAACGCCCCGCGCGCCATGTGCGTGCTGCGCCCGCTGAAGGTCACCATCACCAACTACCCGGAAGGCCAGGAAGAAACCCTGGAGCTGCCACGCCACCCGAAAGAAGACATGGGCATGCGCGTGCTGCCGTTCGCCCGCGAGATCTACATCGACCGCGACGACTTCATGGAAGAGCCGCCCAAGGGCTACAAGCGCCTGGAGCCAGCCGGTGAAGTGCGCCTGCGCGGCAGCTACGTGATCCGCGCCGACGAAGCCATCAAGGACGCCGACGGCAACATCGTCGAGCTGCTGTGCAGCTACGACCCCGACACCCTGGGCAAGAACCCCGAGGGCCGCAAGGTCAAGGGCGTGATCCACTGGGTGCCGGCCGCCGCCAGCGTCGAATGCGAAGTACGCCTGTACGATCGCCTGTTCCGCTCCCCGAGCCCGGAAAAGGCCGAGGAGGGCGCAAGCTTCCTGGACAACATCAACCCTGATTCGCTGCAAGTGCTGACTGGTTGCCGCGCGGAGCCATCGCTGGCCCACGCACAGCCGGAAGATCGCTTCCAGTTCGAGCGCGAAGGCTACTTCTGCGCCGACCTGAAAGACACCCAGCCTGGTCGTCCGGTATTCAACCGTACTGTCACCCTGCGCGACTCGTGGGGCAGCTAAGGAATCATCGTGCTATCGATCTACAACACGCTCACCAAGAGCAAGGAAGTCTTCAAGCCGCTGGACGGCAACAAGGTGCGGATGTACGTGTGCGGCATGACCGTGTACGACTTCTGCCACATTGGCCATGGCCGCAGCATGATCGCCTTCGACCTGGTGACCCGCTGGCTGCGCCATAGCGGCTACGACCTGACGTACGTGCGCAACATCACCGACATCGACGACAAGATCATCAACCGCGCGCGGGAAAACGGCGAAAGCTTCGACGCCCTCACCGAACGCATGATCGCCGCGATGCACGAGGACGAGGCGCGCCTGAACATCCTCAAGCCGGACCTGGAGCCGCGTGCCACCGACCATATCGCCGGCATGCACGCCATGATCCAGACCCTGATCGACAAGGGCTTCGCCTACGCCCCGGGCAACGGCGACGTGTACTACCGCGTCGGCAAGTTCGTGGGTTACGGCAAGCTGTCGCGCAAGAAGATCGAAGACTTGCGCATCGGTGCCCGCATCGAAGTCGACGAGGCCAAGCAGGACCCGCTGGACTTCGTGCTGTGGAAAGGCGTGAAGCCGGGCGAGCCAAGCTGGGAGTCGCCATGGGGCCCGGGCCGTCCGGGCTGGCACATCGAGTGCTCGGTGATGTCGACCTGCTGCCTGGGCGACACCTTCGACATCCACGGCGGTGGCAACGACCTGGAGTTCCCGCACCACGAGAACGAGATCGCCCAGAGCGAGGCCGCCACCGGCCAGCAGTACGCCAATGCCTGGATGCACTGCGGCATGATCCGCATCAATGGCGAGAAGATGTCCAAGTCCCTGGGCAACTACTTCACCATTCGCGATGTGCTGGCCAAGTACCACCCGGAGGTGGTGCGCTACCTGCTGGTGTCCAGCCACTACCGCAGCTCCATCAACTACTCGGAAGAGAGCCTGAAGGAGTCCAAGGGCGCGCTGGAGCGCTTCTACCATGCGCTCAAGGGCCTGCCGAGCGTCGCCGCCGCCGGTGGCGAAGAGTACGTGACGCGTTTCACCGACGCCATGAACGACGACTTCGCCACCCCGGAAGCCTGCGCGGTCCTGTTCGACCTGGTGCGCGAGATCAACCGCCTGCGCGACAGCGACCTCAACGCCGCCGCCGGCCTGGCCGCGCGCCTGCGCGAGCTGGGCAGCCTGCTGGGCGTGCTGCAGCTGGAAGCCGATGACTTCCTGCGTGCTGGTGCCGAAGGCAAGGTTGACGCCGATGAAGTCGACGCGCTGATCGCCGCGCGCCTGGCGGCGCGTGCCGGCAAGGACTGGGCCGAGTCGGACCGCATCCGCGACCAGCTGACCGCCATGGGCGTGGTGCTGGAAGACGGCAAGGGCGGCACCACCTGGCGCCTGGCCGACTAAGCGGCATGCTGTAGAAAAAAACCGGCCAATTGGCCGGTTTTTTTGTGTTCAGGTCATGGGTTGTCCTGCTGGTTGGTGAGCTGCATGACCAGCTTGCGTTCGTTGGCCAGCAGCCGCTGGTCGAGCTTCCTGATGCGCTCGCCGATCTGCTCCATGGTCTCGTCCGGGTAGCGGTCGGTGAGCGCCAGCACCTGCGCCTCGTAGTCGTTGCGCAAGCCCTGGAAGCGCTCGGCTTGGGTTTCGCGCAGGTACTCAGTCCAGAACGATTGGTCGGCGGCAAAGTCCAGGAACGGCTGGCCCTGCTCGCCACGGCCCACTTCACTGCGGGCCAGGTTCAATTCGCCCGGGCGCAGGTCGGCCGAGCCTTCATACAGCATGCGCGACGGCGGAATCGGCAGGTCCATTTCCTGGGCGAGGTGCAAGCGGTAGGCCAGGCGCACCTCGGCTTCGTCGCGGGCGCCGGCGTTGCGCACCGCCAGGTCATCGAGGGCGTTCAGGCGGAAAAGCCGTCGCACCAGGTTTTGCAACTGCGGGCCGCGGCCCTCGCCGGTGATGGTGCGTGTGGCCTGGCGGGTGAACACCTGCACCTCCATCTGGTTGAACGCCAGGCGAATGCCGTCCGGGCAGGTGCCATGGACGGCCAGCAGTTGCAGGGGCTCTTCGGCCATGCCGTTGAGCAGCAGGCGCAGTTCATGGTCTTCGGCCGCCTGCTCCAGCACAGTCCACACGCGCCGCACCAGTTCGGGCCGGGTCCTGCTGCTACGGTAGTCGGCGGTCTGGCGCAGGCGGTTGATCAGGTTCAGCAGGTCGGTCGCAGCGGAGTCGCCCTGTACGCCGTCCCAGATCTGGCGCAGTGACGCCTCCTGGTCGAGCGCGTCGTGCAGCCAGGGTTCGGCGGAGGGCGCGTCGACTTCGGTGGACAGGCCCGGGCTGTGCAGCGAATGTTGCGAAGCGCTGGACGTGGGGCCGTCCGAGCTGTGGGACTCGCTCTGAGTCAGCTCGGCGATGTCGTCGGGCAGGTCCATGTCGAAGGCGAAGGGGCGATAGTACGACTCCGACACATGGGCGCGACGCATGGTCTCGTGGCCCAGGGGGTTGCCACGTAGCTCGATGGTGGCGTGGCCGGTGTCGCGGCGATGGTTTTCCAACAGGTACTCGGGCAGTTCGATCAAGCCGTTGTCGCACAGGTTGACGCGCCCCAGATAGTCCGGGATGAGGCTGTCCAACCAGTGCGGCCAGGCGGTGATGCCCATGCGTTCCAGGCTCAGCATGTCGAGATTGCGGTTGCGTAGCGCCGACACCTCGCTGATGGTGCCCAGGGTGTTGCCGTCGAGGCTCAGGTGCTGTAACTCGGAAATGCCGGCGAAGAAGTCCATGGCGGCCTGGTCTATCACCAGGCCCTGGTCGACCAGGTGCAGGCTGCGCAGGGACGGCAGCTCCAGCAGTGCCGCCGGCAAGCCGGGCAGGGGGGTGGGCGCGCCATCGATGCTCAGCCGCTCCAGTTGCGGGAAGGCCCGCAGTAGCCGGTTCAGCTCGGTGGGGCTGGTCGTAGGCTCGTTAAGCTGCAGGTCCAGCACTTCTCGGTAGAAAAAGTCTGGCAGCGTGTGGGGGAATTGCGCCGCGGCCGCGCCGTTCAATTCCAGCACCGGCGCGGCATTTTCGGCGATGAGGATGCGCCAGAACTGGGTAATGGCGTGGCCCACCGAGCGGCGCGTGGCCAGGGTCGCCTCGCTGGGCGGCGCAGATGAGCTGGAGGCGTCGCGCCAGTCGGTAACAGCGCGCTGCAAAGCCCGTTGCTGGCTGATGCTGGCCTCGACGCTGGCGCGCGGTAGGTCGGTTTCAAACGTATATCGACCGTCGGGCTGTTCGCTTTCGATGGCCGTGCGCATGGTTTCGCGGTTCAGGCGGTTGTCGGTCAGCACCAGGCGGGTGCTGCGGCCAGTGCCGGTAGGGTTCTCCAGCAGGTGGTCGGGCAGGGCCAGCAAGCGGTTGCCGCGCAGGGATACCTCGCTGGCGTGATCGAGCAGCGCCGGGCTGAACAGGTCGGGCTGGAACTCGCTCCATTCATCGCTCAGGGAGTCCAGGCCGAGGTAGTCCAGGTTCAGGTTGGAAAAATCCAGTGGCTCGTAGAAGCGGTTGCCGCTCAGGTCCAGGTGCCGGAGCTGGGCAAGGCTGCGGATCTCCCGCAGGCGCGTGCTGCCAATCGGCAGGCGCAGGTTCACCAGGCGCAGTTCGGTCAGTCGCGGGTAGCGTGAGGCGATCAGCGTCGTCCAGTCGCTGAACAGGCTGTAGGGGCCCAGGGCGCCGCCTTCGTTGATGCTCACGGCGGTGACATGCTCGAACTGGGCGAAAAATCCTTCTACGGTGTCGCGGTCGCGCTGGATCGCGTCCAGCAGGGCCAGGGACGGGCGCCGTTCAACCGGGCGGACGCTAAGCAGATCGAGGTGTTGCACGCGGTCGCGGATGAAGGTTGGCAGGTCAGGGGGAAAATCGTCGAGGTACACCGCCTCAAGATGCAGGGCGTGGCCCGCCGGGGTGGCGTGCGGCAGGCTGCTGGCGCGCCAGAATTGCTGCAGCGCCTCACCGATGCGCTGGCGGCTGAGCTGGCGTGCCGGGGAAAGGTGCTGGCCGGCGGAATCCAGTGTCCATTGGTCGAGGTGCGCCTGCAGCTGGCGTTGCTCGTCGAACAGTTGGTTGAGCCGCTGGTCGATGGCTGCCCGGTCCAGCCCCTGGGCGTAGAGCCGGTCAAGGATGCCCTGGGCGTCGGTATCCAGCGCGGCTTCCAGTTCCAGCAGGCGTAGTTTGTCCAGCAGCGATTCTTCAAGGATGATGCGCGGCGTTTCGCTCACGGGCATGCCGGCGCGGCCATCGGCCAGTTCCATGGGCGACTTGGCGCCGGGCTTGTCGGGGGCCATCTGCAGCAGCTCCTGCACCTTGCGCCTTGGTGGCAAGGACGTCTCGCGCACCACGCCGATCGGCGCCGGCTGGGCGGCCGACCAGCCCGGCAGCGACGCTGCGGTGTGCTGTTGCAGCAGGGTGCTGTCCGCAGTGTTGATCGAGTCCAGGTATACCCCTTCATACGCCCTGTTCACTCGCAGCTTGGCCTGGTAGGCACGGGCCTCGTCGGCCAGGCGTGGTGGCACGCTGGCATCGCGCATCAGCGCTTGCTCGGCCGGGTTGGCATGGGCGGCCAGTTCCTCGGCGACGGAGACCGGCAGGTCGGGGAACCGGGCCCTTATCAGCGCGGCCAGTGGGTCGGTCGTGGCCTGGGTGGCCTGGTAGCGGCGGTTGAACAGTTCGGTGCGCCGCGTTGTGGCGTTTTCCAGCAGCTGCTGGCGCAGGATGAGCCTGGCGTAGGGGCCAGGCTCAGTGCCCAGCAGTGCATGGACCTCGTCGGGGTGCAAGCTGTCGAGCACCACCTGCAGCGCGTCGAGCTCATTGTCGTGAACAAGGATGGTGGTGTCGCGGGCAGCTGTGAACTGGCGGATTACCCTGCCATCCGGGCTTTCCAGGCGCAAGGCCTTGTCTGTTGGCCAGCGAGGATGTTCAGCCAGCAGCTGCAGCAGCAACTGCGGATCGGCCGGTGGCTGCTGGGCTTCGAGCTGGGTGATGACGGTGTCCAGGTCCTGGTCGAGCTTGAAGCGTTGCAGGGTGTCGTCCAGCAGCGCTGGCGGCTGTTCAGCCTCGGCCAGGCACAGGCGCAGCGTCGCTTCGTGGGTGTCGCTGACGCGCATGATGCGCCCGGCCGTGGTGTCGGAAATGCCGTCGGTTACGGGCCCCAGCTTGCGGAACAGGTCCGGCCCCTGCCAGGTGTGTGGCGTGTCGGCCTCGCTGATCCAGCTGCCCTTGCCGTTGGTGCGCAGCGGCGGCTCATAGCCGCCTGCCTTGCCAGGGTGCGCCAGCCGGTAGGGCAAGCCATCCTCCGGGGCCTTGACGCAATAGAGGCCGTCGTCGCGCTTGAGCCATTGCTTGCCCTCATGGTTGTACAGGCCCTGGTTGTCAGGCCTTGCCGAGGCTGGCAGTTCGACCTCGTGCTGGTAAGGTGCGATGTCAGGCTTCCACAGCCGTGTGACGCCGTTGGGCAGGGGGATCTGCTTTAGCGTGCCGATGACTTTGGGCAACACGTATTGGCTGGCGATGTAGCCCGCGCCGGCGAAGGCGGCCAACATGGCGACGTTTTCCGCCACGCCCAGGAAGTGGCCAATGGCGGCTTCCTTGTCGCCTTCCAGCAGGCTCTCGAAGCCTTCAATGGTCTTCCAGCACAGCTCAACGGCGGTCATCACCAGTAGCGCTTCGCCAAGGCCGGGTACGAAGAACGCGGCCACGTTCAGGGCCATGAAGAATCTGCCCTTGAGGTAGTCGGCGTGCTCTTGCTGGCTCTTGCGGTCCTCGGCTTCGGTGGTGACCAGGTGAAACAGGGCGTCATCCTTGAGGGTGTTGACCTTGTGCCGCACCAGTTCCTCTAGCAGGAAGTCCTCGAACGCCGTGGCCCTGGCCTTGATGTCGGCATCAGGGGCGCTGCCCGCGACCCAGCGTTGGTTGGCGTTGTCCCAGGCCTTGGGGTGCAGCGCCGTGTCCAGTTGGTGAAACAGCGTGGCGCGCTCGCGGGCCGGTACGAAGCGGGCGAGAAACTGCAGGTAGCCAGGCTTGAACAGGTTGGCGCGCAGGGCGCTGACGAACGCCGGGACCGAGGGGTAGGTTTTCAGCGGGGTGAGCGGGTCGTCCGGTATGTAGGCGGTCACGCGCACCGGCTGGTCTGGCAGGGTGCTGCGCTCCCGGACCAGGATGATGCCCTTGAGCACGGTCTTGAACAGCCGCAGGGAATGGCAGCGGCTGGAGCTCTTGTTGTGCGCGACCTTGATCATGTCCTCGTGGGTGGCTGGGTCGATGTCCCCCTTCATGTAGGCGATGTGAGTCTGCAGCAGCAGCGATGAGCGCTCGAACAGCTTCATCTGCGCCGTGCTGTTGGCCAGTGCGCTGTCGGGGGCGTCGCCCGGACGATAGGTCCAGTTCAGCGCCATCTGGATGCGCTCCTGGTAGCGCTGGCCCAGGTCCAGTTCGCGGCACAGCTGGGCGAAGGCGTGGGCGGGAATGCCCACCGGCGTGCCGCTGATGGTGAGGTTGTCGACGCTGAAAGCAATGTAGATGTCGGCCTTGAGGTCGCCGTTGTCCATGCCGTGGCGCTCGGCGTCCTTGGCTTCGAAGTTCTGCATGGCGGCCTGCAACAGCGTGGAGGTCGCCGCGTGCATGGCCTGTTCGCGACGTGCCTTGCGGTCGGCATTGAAGGTCGCGAGGTCGACGTCGGCTTCGTGGCCGAACTCGTAGGTCGGCGGCACGACCACGCGTTGGGCGTTGAACAGGAAGGTCTGGGTGCTATCGATGTCTTCATCGAAGCGTCGCTTGATCGCCTGCTCCAGCAGGGGGCGGGCGAAGGCCTCGGGGGATGGAATGCGCGCCATGATGGCGTTGACCTGCTCGCTGTCGTGGCGGTGCAGCCTGTGCGCCTGCTGGAATTGCGCCACAACGTCCGGCATCTCCCGCAGGGCCTTTTCGTACCAGGTCATGGGCGGCAGGGGCTTGCTCTTGATGGCGGCGTGGAGGTCCGGATGGACCTTCTCCATCCAGCCTGGCAATTGCCGCTTGAGCAGTTCGTAGTGAGGGGTGGTGCGGATATCGAACGTCGATGGGGTGTCGCGCAGCATGGTCATGGCCCTTTGGCTGGTTCAAAGGGCGGCATTGTGTTTTTCCTTGCCGGGGCAAGGGTGCTCAATAGTTATGGGTGGCGCAGGTATAAAAAAACGCCGCACCCGGTGACGGCGTGCGGCGTTTTTTCATGGCAGGGCAATCACTCAGGCATGCAGCGTTTCGCAGGCATACAGGGTGTTTTCCAGCAGGCAGGCGCGGGTCATGGGGCCCACGCCGCCCGGCACCGGGGTGATCCAGCCGGCGCGGGGCAGGGCGGTGTCGTACACCACGTCGCCAACCAGCTTGCCGTCTTCCTGGCGGTTGATGCCAACGTCGATGACGATGGCGCCTTCCTTGATCCACTCACCCTTGACCAGGCCAGGCTTGCCGGCGGCCACCACCACCAGGTCGGCACGGCCGACGTGGCCGGCCAGGTCCTTGGTGAAGCGGTGGGTGACGGTGACGGTGCAGCCGGCCAGCAGCAGCTCCATGGCCATGGGGCGGCCAACGATGTTGGACGCGCCAACCACGACCGCGTTCATGCCGTACAGGTCCTGGCCGGTGCTTTCCAGCAGGGTCATGATGCCTTTCGGGGTGCACGGGCGCAGCAGCGGAATGCGCTGGGCCAGGCGCCCGACGTTGTAGGGGTGGAAACCGTCCACGTCCTTGTCGGGGCGAATGCGCTCCAGCAGCTTGGACGCGTCCAGGTGCTCGGGCAGCGGCAGTTGCAACAGGATGCCGTCGATGTCGGCATCGTCGTTGAGGCGGTCGATCAGGCTTTCCAGTTCCAGCTGGGTGGTCTGTGCAGGCAGGTCGAACGCCTGGGACAGGAAGCCGACCTCTTCACAGTCTTTACGCTTGTGCGAGACATATACCTGGGAGGCAGGATCGCTGCCGACCAGGATCACGGCCAGGCCCGGGGTGCGCAGGCCTTGCTGGCGGCGCTCGGTGACCCGTTGGGCGATCTGCTGGCGCAGGCTGGCGGCGATCGCCTTGCCGTCGATTAGTTGTGCAGTCATGTCGCGTGGTTAACCATCGAGAGGGAAGAAAATGTGCGCGCATTCTCGCACGCCGGGCGCGATGGGCAAAGGCGCTTGGTCCGACGATTCCGCTAAGCCCTTAAATAAAATGAATTTTTTGCAGAAAAAGATTGACGACCCTACCGACCGTCTATAACATTCGTCGCACTTGTCGGGCAGAGCCTAGCACTGGTGAAGAAGGTCAGGCAGAGTTGAGTATTTAACTCCGCAGGACTGAAGCTTAAAATTTGTAGTCGTCACAGAATGCAGATTAAATAAGCGCCCGTAGCTCAGCTGGATAGAGCATCCGCCTTCTAAGCGGATGGTCGCAGGTTCGAGTCCTGCCGGGTGCGCCATTAGGCAGCTTTGGCACAAGTAGCGCAATATGGTGGGCGTAGCTCAGTTGGTAGAGCACAGGATTGTGACTCCTGTTGTCGTGGGTTCGATCCCCATCGTCCACCCCATATTTCGAAAGGCGCCTGATGAAAGTCTGGCGCCTTTGCTTTAAAAGCTTCACATGCGGACGTGGTGAAATTGGTAGACACACTGGATTTAGGTTCCAGCGGCGCAAGCTGTAAGAGTTCGAGTCTCTTCGTCCGCACCATTCAAGCTGTATCGCCCCGTTTGTAGTGGGGCACTGCAACACCGTTTTATGGTGGGCGTAGCTCAGTTGGTAGAGCACAGGATTGTGACTCCTGTTGTCGTGGGTTCGATCCCCATCGTCCACCCCATATTTCGTGAAAAAGGCGCCTGATGCGAATCAGGCGCCTTTTTTGTTTGCGTGAGATTAAGTGTGACTTGATCCTTCGTCTCACGCCGTCAGGCCATGGTGCAGCGCAAAAACTGTGGCAGCAACTGTCTTGTGGGAGCTGGCTTGCCAGCGAGCTTTTATGGCCCCAACAGCTCGCTGGCAAGCCAGCTCCCACAGGATGTAGCAGCTGCCGCAAGGCGGCGTCGCGCCGCGTGGGCGGCGCTCGATCTCAAGAGCGGTAGAAGAATCAGGGCCTGCCCCTTTGAGGCATGGCGCGATTTCACCCCGGCTGTGGCGGGGAGGGGGCTGAAGGTCCCCGCTGGGGATTGCGTCGCGCTCACCGGATGCTCGCCGATGTTGTTTAGTTGCTGTTGGGATCGAGCGCCGCCCGCGCGGCGCGACGCAGCCTGGGGGCAGCTCCTACATTCGTGGCAACGTGCCATGGCCTGGTGGAGAGGCGTCGCTGGCCTTGTCTGCCCGCTTTGGGTCAATGGGCGGCAGGACTTTTCACCAGCCACAAAAAAGCCCGCCTTCCATCGAAAGGCGGGCTTTTTCATTCATTCAACGATCAACGATCAACGATACCAGCCGCGGTGATAGCCGCCACCGCCATGGCCGTGGTCCGGGAAGATGATGCACCCGGAAGTGCTGAGGATGGCGACGGCTGCCAGGGCTGCCACGGTAAGTTTGGTGAGTTTGTTGAACACGGTTGTCTCCTGATGTCGGGGGTAATGCGCCCGTTCTGATGTATCAGACATCGAAATTTTGTAACTGTTTGTCTACGAACGTAAATATTTTGCAAAGATCCGCGTGCGCGATATCAGTGCGTGATGTTCGTGGAAATGCCGTCGGTCGCATGGCCGAGGGCGCTGAAAACACCGTCCATGGCCCTGCCAAGCCCTTTGCAGGCGGGCTTTTGCGGCGGTTTTGCCATTCCTTGTTTCAAGCTGTCTTGCACAGGGTGACTTCTTGTGTTCGACCCTCTAGAATGCATGCCCTTGATTGGGGTCGGAAATGGCCGGCTAACGTCTGTGCAACGAGGAAAATCCATGCAAGTTTCTGTTGAAAACACTTCCGCTCTCGAGCGCCGCATGACCATCGGCGTGCCTGCCGAGCGCATCGAGACCGAAGTCAACAAGCGTCTGCAACAGACTGCCCGTCGCGCTAAGGTTCCAGGCTTCCGTCCTGGCAAAGTGCCGATGAGCGTGATTCGTCAGCGCTACGAAGATTCCGCACGTCAGGAAGCCCTGGGCGACCTGATCCAGGCGACTTTCTACGAAGCCGTGGTTGAGCAGAAGCTGAATCCAGCCGGTGCCCCGGCTGTAGAACCTAAAGTGTTCGAAAAGGGCAAGGACCTGGAATACATCGCTACTTTCGAAGTATTCCCAGAGTTCGCTGTCGCAGGTTTCGAGTCCATCAACGTCGAGCGCCTGAGCGCCGAAGTGGCTGATGCCGACCTGGACAAAATGCTGGAAGTGCTGCGCAAGCAGAACGTTCGCTTTGAAGCTGCCGACCGTGCCGCTGCAAACGAAGACCAGCTGAACATCGATTTCGTCGGCAAGATCGACGGCGAAGCCTTCGCCGGTGGTTCGGCCCAGGGCACCCAGCTGGTGCTGGGTTCCGGCCGCATGATCCCAGGCTTCGAAGAAGGCCTAGTGGGCGCCAAGGCGGGTGAAGAGCGCGTGCTGACCCTGACCTTCCCAGAGGACTACCAGAACCTGGACCTGGCCGGCAAGGCCGCCGAGTTCACCGTGACCGTCAACAGCGTTGCCGCACCGACCCTGCCTGAACTGAACGAAGCCTTCTTCAATCAGTTCGGCATCAAGGAAACCGGTCTGGAAGGCTTCCGCACCGAAGTTCGCAAGAACATGGAGCGCGAACTGCGCCAGGCGATCAAGACCAAGGTGAAGAACCAGGTCATGGACGGCCTGCTGGCTGCCAACCCGATCGAGGTGCCAAAGGCCCTGCTGGAAAACGAAGTGAACCGCCTGCGCGTTCAAGCCGTCCAGCAGTTCGGTGGCAACATCAAGCCTGATCAACTGCCGGCCGAGCTGTTCGAAGAACAAGCCAAGCGCCGCGTGGTACTGGGCCTGATCGTCGCCGAAGTGGTCAAGGCCAACGAGCTGAAGCCGGACGAAGCCCGCGTACGTGAAATGATCCAGGAAATGGCCTCGGCCTACCAGGAGCCAGAGCAGGTCGTGGCGTGGTACTACAAGAACGACCAGCAACTGAACGAAGTCCGTTCGGTTGTGCTGGAAGAGCAAGTTGTGGATACTGTTCTGCAGAAAGCTAGTGTGACCGACAAAGCGGTCTCCTACGAAGAAGCAGTCAAGCCGGCCGAAGCACCACAAGCCGACTGATTCCTTCCAGCGTTGGAACACCACCATAAGCCAGCCTTCGCGCTGGCTTATGCGTATTCAAGACTTGACTATTTGGGAGTGAGTGCGAGACATGTCCCGCAATTCTTATATTCAGCACAGTTCTGACATCCAGGCCGCTGGCGGCCTGGTCCCGATGGTTGTCGAGCAATCGGCTCGTGGCGAACGCGCCTACGATATCTACTCGCGCCTGTTGAAAGAGCGAGTGATCTTCCTGATTGGCCCGGTAGAAGACTACATGGCCAACCTGGTGTGCGCGCAATTGCTGTTCCTCGAAGCCGAGAACCCGGACAAGGATATCCATCTCTACATCAACAGCCCTGGCGGCTCGGTCACTGCAGGCATGTCGATCTACGACACCATGCAGTTCATCAAGCCGGACGTGTCCACCACCTGCATCGGCCAGGCCTGCAGCATGGGCGCCTTCCTGCTGGCCGGTGGCGCCAAGGGCAAGCGTTACTGCCTGCCGAACTCGCGCGTGATGATTCACCAGCCACTGGGCGGTTTCCAGGGCCAGGCGTCGGACATCGACATTCACGCCCGCGAAATCCTCTCGATCCGTCACCGCCTGAACGAGCTGCTGGCGTTCCACACCGGCCAGACTCTCGAGCAGATCGAGCAGGACACCAATCGTGACAACTTCATGAGCGCCGACCGCGCGGCCGAGTACGGCCTGGTCGACTCCGTGATCAACAAGCGTCAGATGCCTGCTTAAGCGGAGCAAATGCCAGGTGGTTGGCACAACCAGCCACCTGTGGACTTGAAAAACCCCGCGATTGCCTTCATCTTGTGTTGCAAGCCTATCGGATTTGGATCGATCGAATGACTGACACCCGCAACGGCGAGGACAACGGCAAATTGCTCTATTGCTCCTTCTGTGGCAAAAGCCAGCATGAAGTGCGCAAATTGATTGCCGGCCCCTCGGTCTTTATCTGCGACGAGTGCGTCGACCTGTGCAACGACATCATCCGCGAGGAGGTGCAAGAAGCCCAGGCCGAGAGCAACGCGCATAAATTGCCTTCGCCCAAAGAAATCAGCGGCATCCTTGATCAGTACGTGATTGGTCAGGAACGCGCTAAAAAGGTTTTGGCGGTAGCGGTGTACAACCACTACAAGCGCCTCAATCAACGTGACAAGAAGGGTGACGACGTCGAGTTGGGCAAGAGCAACATCCTGCTCATCGGCCCGACCGGTTCGGGCAAGACGCTGCTGGCTGAAACCCTGGCGCGCCTGCTCAACGTACCCTTCACCATCGCCGACGCCACCACGCTGACTGAAGCGGGTTATGTCGGTGAAGACGTTGAGAACATTATTCAAAAGCTGTTGCAGAAATGCGACTACGATGTCGAGAAGGCCCAGATGGGCATTGTCTACATCGACGAAATCGACAAGATCTCGCGCAAATCCGACAACCCGTCCATCACCCGCGACGTGTCGGGCGAGGGCGTGCAGCAGGCACTGTTGAAGCTGATCGAGGGCACCGTTGCCTCGGTACCGCCACAAGGCGGTCGCAAGCACCCTCAGCAGGAGTTCCTGCAGGTAGACACCCGTAACATCCTGTTCATCTGCGGTGGTGCGTTCTCGGGCCTGGAAAAGGTCATCCAGAACCGTTCCACGGCTGGCGGCATCGGCTTCAACGCCGAAGTGCGCAGCAAGCAGGAAGGCAAGAAAGTGGGCGAGTCCCTGCGTGAAGTCGAGCCTGACGACCTGGTCAAGTTCGGCCTGATCCCGGAATTCGTGGGTCGTCTGCCGGTGCTGGCCACCTTGGACGAGCTCGATGAGGCTGCGCTGGTGCAGATCCTGACCGAGCCCAAGAACGCCCTCACCAAGCAATACGCCAAGCTGTTCGAGATGGAAGGCGTGGACCTGGAGTTCCGTGCCGACGCGCTGAAGTCCGTGGCCCATCGTGCGCTCGAGCGCAAGACCGGTGCCCGTGGCCTGCGTTCCATCCTGGAAGGCGTGCTGCTGGACACCATGTACGAGATCCCTTCGCAGACAGACGTCAGCAAAGTGGTGATCGACGAAAGCGTCATCGAAGGAAAGTCCAAGCCACTGTTAATCTACGAAAACAGTGAGACGCCGGCCAAGGCTGCGCCAGACGCATAAGTCGTACTGCGGCTTGAAACAGGAAGGGGCCTTCGGGCCCCTTTGCTTTTCCTGCCCCGCAGCGCTTGTTTTTTTTGGGGGCTGCCCCCACATTGACTACAAGCTCAATTCCACTGTCTACGGCCCTAGGGCCGCTGTAGAGGCGAAATCATGAAGACCACCATCGAATTGCCTCTCCTGCCATTGCGTGATGTCGTCGTGTATCCGCACATGGTGATCCCGCTGTTCGTGGGGCGCGAGAAATCCATCGAAGCCCTCGAGGCCGCGATGACGGGTGAAAAGCAGATCCTGCTGCTGGCCCAGAAGAATCCTGCCGACGATGATCCAGGCGAAGACGCCCTGTATCGCGTGGGTACCGTTGCTACCGTGCTGCAACTGCTCAAGCTGCCTGATGGCACCGTCAAGGTGCTGGTCGAGGGCGAGCAGCGCGGCACCGTCGAAAGTTTCATGGAAGTTGACGGCCATTGCCGCGCCGAAGTGCAGCTGATCGACGAAGTCGATGCCCCGGACCGCGAGTCCGAAGTGTTCGTGCGCAGCCTGCTGGCCCAGTTCGAGCAATACGTGCAGTTGGGCAAGAAAGTCCCTGCCGAAGTCCTGTCCTCGCTGAACAGTATCGATGAGCCTGGCCGCCTGGTAGACACCATGGCCGCGCACATGGCGTTGAAGATCGAGCAGAAGCAGGAAATCCTCGAGATCATCGACCTGTCCGCCCGGGTCGAACACGTGCTGGCCCTGCTGGACGCCGAAATCGACCTGCTGCAGGTCGAGAAGCGCATTCGCGGCCGCGTGAAGAAACAAATGGAGCGCAGCCAGCGCGAGTACTACCTGAATGAGCAGATGAAGGCCATTCAGAAAGAGCTCGGCGACAGCGACGAAGGCCACAACGAAGTCGAAGAGCTGAAAAAGCGCATCGACGCCGCCGGCCTGCCCAAGGATGCCCTGGCCAAGGCCACTGCCGAGCTGAACAAGCTCAAGCAGATGTCGCCGATGTCGGCCGAGGCCACCGTGGTGCGTTCCTACATCGACTGGCTGGTGCAAGTGCCGTGGAAGGCCCAGAGCAAGGTGCGCCTGGACCTGGCGCGCGCCGAGGACATTCTCGACGCCGACCACTACGGCCTGGAAGAGGTCAAGGAGCGCATCCTTGAGTACCTCGCCGTGCAGAAGCGCGTGAAGAAGATTCGTGGCCCGGTGCTGTGCCTGGTAGGCCCGCCTGGCGTGGGCAAGACCTCGCTGGCCGAGTCCATCGCCCATGCCACCAACCGCAAGTTCGTGCGCATGGCCCTGGGTGGCGTGCGTGACGAAGCCGAGATTCGTGGCCACCGCCGCACCTACATCGGCTCCATGCCTGGCCGCCTGATCCAGAAGATGACCAAGGTAGGGGTGCGCAACCCGCTGTTCCTGCTGGACGAAATCGACAAGATGGGCAGCGACATGCGTGGCGACCCGGCGTCGGCGCTGCTGGAAGTGCTCGACCCCGAGCAGAACCACAACTTCAACGACCACTACCTGGAAGTCGACTACGACCTCTCGGACGTGATGTTCCTCTGCACCTCGAACTCCATGAACATCCCGCCAGCGCTGCTGGACCGGATGGAAGTGATCCGCCTGCCGGGTTACACCGAGGACGAGAAGATCAACATCGCCACCAAGTACCTGTCGCCCAAGCAGATCACGGCCAACGGCCTGAAGAAGGGCGAGTTGGAGTTGGAAGTGGCGGCCATCCGCGACATCATCCGCTACTACACCCGCGAAGCCGGTGTGCGTGGCCTGGAGCGCCAGATCGCCAAGGTCTGCCGCAAGGTGGTCAAGGAACACGCCCGCGACAAGCATTTCTCGGTGAAAGTGACCTCCGACTCGCTCGAGCACTTCCTGGGCGTGCGCAAGTTCCGCTACGGCCTGGCCGAGCAGCAGGACCAGATCGGCCAGGTGACTGGCCTGGCGTGGACCCAGGTGGGCGGCGAACTGCTGACCATCGAAGCCGCCGTGGTACCGGGCAAGGGCCAGCTGATCAAGACCGGTTCGCTGGGTGACGTGATGGTCGAATCCATCACGGCCGCGCTGACCGTGGTGCGCAGCCGTGCCAAGAGCCTGGGCATTCCCCTGGACTTCCACGAGAAGCGCGACACCCACATCCACATGCCTGAAGGTGCCACGCCCAAGGATGGTCCAAGTGCCGGTGTCGGTATGTGCACCGCCCTGGTCTCGGCCCTGACGCAGATTCCAGTGCGTGCCGACGTGGCCATGACCGGCGAGATCACCCTGCGTGGCCAAGTGCTCGCAATCGGTGGCTTGAAGGAGAAATTGCTGGCTGCGCACCGTGGTGGGATCAAGACTGTGATCATTCCCGAAGAGAACGTGCGTGATTTGAAGGAAATTCCTGACAATATTAAGCAGGATCTTCAGATTAAACCGGTTAAATGGATTGACGAAGTGCTCCAGATTGCGCTGCAATACGCCCCGGAGCCCTTGCCCGATGTGGCTCCGGAGATAGTCGCGAAGGACGAGAAACGCGACACGGATTCCAAGGAAAGAATCAGCACGCACTAGCACGTATTTCGGCCGGGGGGCCTTCCTTGACAGCTTTTTCAGGCCCTTGTTATAAAGCGGCACTTACCGGTGTCAGCAGCCTCCCGGCACAGTTTTAGCTTTACCACATACTTAGAAACAAACTCATATAGATATAAGGGGACTTAAGAGTGAACAAGTCGGAACTGATTGATGCTATCGCCGCATCTGCTGATATCCCGAAAGCTGTAGCTGGCCGCGCGCTGGACGCAGTTATCGAATCCGTCACTGGCGCTCTGAAGGCTGGCGACTCCGTGGTACTGGTAGGTTTCGGTACTTTCTCTGTGACTGACCGCCCAGCTCGCGTTGGCCGTAACCCACAGACTGGCAAGACCCTGGAAATCGCTGCTGCCAAGAAGCCTGGCTTCAAAGCCGGCAAAGCACTGAAAGAAGCGGTAAACTAAGCCTTTCACGCCTTTGCCCGACCGGGGCGGGAAAAATTTCCGACCTGGAAGCGGAGCAGCCATTGAGCTGGTCTCAAGCCGACGCACGGCGCCGGCGCTTGCTCCGCCTGTTACGAGAAGGCGCATCCTCGGATGCGCCTTTCTTCTATCCGGATTCTACCCACTCTCCGCGGTTGCTTAATCAGTACAACCGTTTCTGGGGGACGCATGCTGCAGAATATCAGGGACAATTCACAAGGCTGGATTGCCAAGACCATCATCGGTGTCATCGTTGCCTTGATGGCACTGACTGGCTTCGATGCCATTTTCAAAGCCACCAGCCACACCGCCGACGCGGCCAAGGTCAATGGCGACGCCATCACCCAGAGCGAGCTGGCCCAGGCGGTCGAGTTGCAACGCCGCCAGCTGATGCAACAGCTGGGCAAGGATTTCGACGCCTCCATGCTCGACGAGAAGATGCTGCGTGAAGCGGCCCTCAAGGGCCTGATCGACCGCAAGCTGCTGATCCAGGGCGCTACCGATGCCAAGTTCAGCTTCTCGGAAGCCGAGCTGGACCAACTGATCCTGCAAACGCCTGAATTCCAGGTGGACGGCAAGTTCAGCGCCGATCGCTTCGATGCCGTGATCCGCCAGATGGGCTACTCGCGCCTGCAATTCCGCCAGATGATGGCCCAGGAAATGCTGGTCGGCCAACTGCGCGCCGGTGTCGCCGGCAGCAGCTTTGTCACCGACGCCCAGGTGCAGGCCTTCGCCCGCCTGGAAAAGCAGACGCGCGATTTCGCTTCGCTGACCTTCAAGGCTGACCCGTCGGCCATCAAGGTCACCGACGATGAAGTGAAGAAACACTACGACGAGCACGCCAAGGAGTTCATGAGCCCCGACCAGGTGGTGATTGACTACATCGAGCTGAAGAAGTCGTCGTTCTTCGACAAGGTCACCGTCAAGGACGAAGACCTGCAGGCCGCCTACAAGGCCCAGACCGCCGCGCTCACCGAGCAGCGTCGTGCCGCGCACATCCTGATCGAGGTCAACGCCAAGACCACCGACGCCCAGGCCAAGGCCAAGATCGAAGAGATCCAGGCGCGCCTGGCCAAGGGTGAAGACTTCGCCAAGCTCGCCAAGGAATTTTCCCAGGACCCGGGTTCGGCCAACAATGGCGGTGACCTGGGCTACGCCGGCAAGGGCGTCTACGACCCGGCCTTCGAGACGGCGCTGTACGCGTTGAACAAGGACCAGGTATCGGCGCCGGTGCGCAGCCAGTTCGGCTGGCACCTGATCAAGCTGTTGGGTGTGGAGGCTCCTCAGGCGCCTACCTTCGCCAGCCTGAAAGACAAGCTGACCCGTGACGCCAAGACCGCCCAGGTCGAGCAGATGTACGTGGACGCTGCCAAGAAACTGGAAGACTCCTCGTACGAAGCCTCCGACCTGGTGCAGCCAGCCGCTGACCTGGGCCTGAAGGTCCAGACCTCGGCGCCGTTTGGCCGCGAAGGTGGCAGCGAAGGCGTGACCGCCAACCGTGCCGTGGTGCAAGCCGCGTTCAGCCCGGAAGTGATGGACGAAGGCGCCAACAGCTCGGCCATCGAGCTGGACCCGGAGACCACCGTGGTGGTGCACGTGCGTGAACACCGCAAGCCGGCGCAACTGCCGCTGGAAGCCGTGTCTGACGCGATCCGCAAGCACCTGGCGCAGGTCAGGGCCAGCGAGCAGGTCAAGGCCAAGGTCGATGCCCTGGTGGCCGGCCTGCGCGACGGCAAGATCCCGTTGGCGGCGACGCAGGAAGGCCAGGCCTGGAAAACCCAGGAAGCCGTGTCGCGTAGCCAGGAAGGTATCGATCCGACCGTGCTGCAGGACGTATTCCGCATGACCAAGCCCGTGGGCAAGGACAAGCCGGTCTACGACAGCGTCAGCCTGTCCGATGGCAGCTACGTGCTGGTCCGCCTGAACGGTGTCAACGAAGCTGCTGCCGCCAGCGATGCCGAGAAAGCGCAATACCGCCGCTTCCTGGCCTCGCGTGCTGGCCAGCAGGACTTCGCGGCCTACCGCAAGGCGCTGGAAACCAAGGCGGATATCACGCGCTACTAAGCCGTGATGCCCACCTGAAAAAGGCCGCGCAAGCGGCCTTTTTCATTTCCCGGCCGCAATACCGCCTCGCCTGTACCGCCCTCGTAGCAGCGGCCGCAGGCCGCGTCCCCCAGCGCCACGGTCTTCCTGGAATACCGCACAGCCCCGGACGCCGCCTGCGGCAGCTGCTACGGGGTGGGTTTCAGCAGGTAGGTGTCCATGATCCAGCCGTGGCGCAGCCGTGCCTGGTCGCGCACGTGCTCGATCTGGTCGGCCACCTGGTCCAGTGGCCCGGCAATCAGGATCTCATCGGCGCTGCCCACGTAGGCGCCCCACCAGATATACAACCCCTGGCCACGCAAGCGATTGAACGCCTGATGGGCGTCCAGCATCACCACCTGGCTGTCGCCGGCACCCAATGCATCCCCCAGCTGCCGCCCCGGGCTGATGCGCACCGAGCCACCTATCTCGTTCAGCGGCACCCGATGGGCTGCGGCCAGCGCCTGCACGGCGGTGATGCCGGGTATCACCTGGTACTCGAACACCTCACGGCCGGCGGCCAGGATCGCCTGCAAAATCCGCAGGGTGCTGTCGTACAGGGCCGGGTCGCCCCACACCAGGATGCCCGCGCACTGGCCATCGGCGACTTCATCGGCGATTAGCCGTTCGATCAGCCGCTGCTTGTCGTCGTTGAGCTGCTGCACCGCACCCGCATAGCTGTCGCCGTCAGGCCCGCGCGGCGGGTGGTCGGCTTCCACCATGCGCCAGGGCCGCTCGGTGGCCAGGCGCGTGCACAGGTCGCGGCGCAGGTCGTTGAGCCCGTGCTTGGCCGGGCCCTTGTCGAACAGCAGGAACACGTCGACGCGGTTCAGCGCCTTCAGCGCCTGCAAGGTCAGGTGGTCAGGGTTGCCGGCACCGATGCCGATGACCAGGACGGTTTTCATGGGCCATGCCTCAGGGCAGGTATTGAATGTGCGGCCGGCCATGGTGGGCGGAGGGGCTGACCACGCAGCGCACGCCGTAGACTTGGGCGACCCGCCCGGCGGTGAGGACCTGTTCCGGGCTGCCGCTGGCCACCACCCGGCCCTGTTGCAGCAGCACCAGGCGGTCGCAGAACATCGCGGCCAGGTTCAGGTCATGCAGGGCCATCACGCAGGTCACCGGCAGGCCCTGAATCAGTTGTAGCAGCTGCAGCTGGTGTTGGATATCCAGGTGATTGGTGGGCTCGTCCAGCAGCAGTTCGCTGGGGCCCTGGGCCAGGGCGCGGGCGATCTGCGTGCGCTGGCGTTCGCCCCCCGACAGGCTGTGCCAGCTGCGCAGCCGCAGCGCGCCCAGGCCGGTGCGCGCCAGGGCCTGCTCGACGATGGCCTGGTCCTCCTGGGTCCAGGCCGACAACGCGCCGCGGTGCGGGGTACGGCCCAGGCGCACGATGTCCTGCACGCGAATGTCCACCTCGGTGCCGGCGTGCTGTTCCACCAGCGCCACGCGCCGGGCCACGGCCTTGCGCGGCCATTGCGCCAGTGGGCGGCCGTCGAGGCTGACGCTGCCCTGGCTGGGCGTGCGCAGGCCGGCCAGCAGGCGCAGCAGGGTCGATTTGCCGGAGCCGTTGGGGCCAATCAGGCCCAGGGTGCCCTGGGCGGGCAGGTCCAGGCTGATGCCGTCGATGATCACCTGGCCGTCGACGCTCCAGCCGACGTTGTCGGCGCGCAGGCTCATGGCGCCGCCCGGTTGCGGTAGAGCAGGGCGGCGAACACCGGCGCGCCGACCAGGGCGGTGACCACGCCAATGGGCAGCACCTGGCCGGGCACGATCAACCGTGAGGCGATGTCGGCCAGCACCATGAAGTTGGCGCCGATCAGCACGCAGGCCAGCAGCAGCCGCACGTGCCGCGGGCCTACCAGCAGGCGGGCGATGTGCGGCACCACCAGGCCGACGAAACCCACGGCGCCGACGATGCTCACCAGGGTGGCGGTGATCAGCGCCGTCACTCCGAACAGCAACCAGCGCAGGCCCGCCACCGGCACGCCGAGGCTGGCGGCGGCGTCGTCGCCAAACACGAAGGCATCCAGGGTGCGCGCGCAGTACAAGCACACCACCAGGCCGGCGCCCACCACCGCAGCGGCCAAGCCGACGTCCGCCCAGCGCACGCCGCCCAGGCTGCCCAGCAGCCAGAACATCACGCTGCGCGCCTGTTCGGCGTTGGCCGAGGTGGAGACGATCCAGGCGGTCAGGGCGTTGAACAGCTGCGCGCCGGCCACGCCGGCCAGTATCACCTGGGCCGGGCCGCCGCGGATGCCGGTGGCCAGCAGCACCACCAGGCCGAACGCCAGCGCGGCGCCGAGGAAGGCCCCCAGGGATATGCCAATCAAGCCGCCGCCCAGGCCCAGCAGCATCACCAGCACCGCGCCGGTGGAGGCGCCGGCGCTGATGCCCAGCACGTACGGATCGGCCAGGGCGTTGCGCAGCAGCGCCTGCAACACCGCGCCGCACAGCGACAGGCCAGCGCCGCAGCAGGCGGCCACCAGCGCGCGGCTCAGGCGGTATTCCCAGATGATGCCCTGCTGGATCCGCGGCACGTCATAGGCACCCAGCCCCAGGCCGTTGAGCAGCGCCTTGAGGGTCACGACTATGGGAATGTCCAGCTCGCCCAGGGACACCGCCAGGGCAATCGACAGGCCCAGGCTGAACAGCGCCAGCAGGGCCAGGGCCCAGCGGCCCAGGCGGCTGCGCTCCACTGGCATCAAGGCGCCTTGCCCGTGTCGGCCAGGCCCTTGGCGATCTGTTCGATGGCGTCGACCACGCCCATGGACGGGTTCAGGGTGTTGGCGTCGACCACGATCAGGCGGCCGTTGCGCACCGCCTTGAGTTCGCGGGTCACCGGGTCGTTGCGCAGGAAGGCCAGCTTCTTCTCGACGTCGTCGGCGGGGTAGAGGCGGCGCTGCATGCGCGCCAGCACGATCACGTCGGGATCGCGGGCGGCAATGCTCTCCCAGCTCACGCCGGGCCATTCCTCATCGCTGTCGATGACGTTGCGCAGGCCCAGCACCTGGGAGATATAGCCCGGCGCACCGTGCTTGCCGGCCACCCACGGGTCGCCTTCCAGGCGCGTGCTGGAGAACCAGTACAGCACCGACAGCGGTGGGTGCGCGGTGGCGCTGGCCAGTTTCACGGCGGCCGCCACGCGCTCATGCAGGCGTGCGCTGAGGGCCTGGCCGGCAGCGGGCACGTCGAAGATGGTCGCCAGTTCGCTGATTTCCTTGTCCACCAGGGCCAGGGAATACAGCTGGCTGCGGCTGCCATCGGCGTTGGAGGTGGCGGTCACGCCCTTGCCGTCGCAGTCGCTGGGCGACACGTAGGAGGGGATACCCAGCTTCAGCAACTGCTCGGGCGTCGCCACCTCGCCCTGGGGGCCGATGTGGTAGGTGTACTGCGCCACGACGATGTCCGGCGCGGTCTTGGCCACGGCCTCGAAGCTGGGGGCGTTGTCGGCCAGGCGCGGCACCTTGGCGCCGGCGGCCGCCAGCGACGGCGGCAGCGGCCCGAACCACACGCCGGTGCCGACCATGCGCGGGCCCAGGCCCAGGGACAGCAGCAATTCAGTGCTGGCCTGGCCCAGGCTGACCGCCCGTTGTGGTGGGGCGTCGATGCGCACGCTGTGGCCGCAGTTCTGCACGGTCAGTGGGTAGTGGCTGGCCGGCGCGGCGGCTACGGCTGAGGCGGCGGATAAACACAGGCAGGCAAAGGCAAGGCGGCGTAACAGCATGCAGCGGCTCCCGGGATGGCGCGTCCGTTGGGCGAAAGAAATGGCGTGCAGCAAGGTCTGGCTTTCGGGAGGCCCGAACACAGTGGCGCGACCGCGCCGGAGTTGCACCGGCTTCCTGCTGCACGCATGAAAAAGCCCGCAGAGGGTAAGTGGCATTGCCCAAGAGAGCAACCTGCCGTTCACCTTCCCAGGGGCAAACGCTGTAGCCGCTGCCGCCAGGCTGCGCTGGCCCTGGCGTACGCTGGATATTTTCAGCGTGGGCAAGGGCCAGCGCAGCCTGCGGCAGCGGCTACGCAGTCATGCGGGGTTCATGCGCTGGTAAATACCAGCGCCTTGAGGCCGCCTTCGGCCTCGGCGTCGGGGAATTCCGGCGGGTTTTCCAGGCGGTGCTGGAAGGTCAGCTGCGGCGCTTCCTCGGCCATGCTCTGGATCAGGAAGTCGGAGCCGATGGCCGGGTCATTGACGCAGGCCAGCACCACGCCCTGTTCGGTCAGCAGCTCGGGCAGCTTGCGCAGCACCTTGCGGTAGTCCTGGGTGAGCACGAAGCTGCCGCGCTGGAACGACGGCGGGTCGATGATCACCAGGTCATAGGGGCCGCCACGCTTGACCTTGCCCCACGACTTGAACAGCTCGTGGCCCAGGAAACTCACGCGGTCCAGGTCGTGGCCGTTCAGGCGGTGGTTGTCACGGCCGCGGCTCAGGGCGGCGCGGGCCATGTCCAGGTTCACCACGTGCTCGGCGCCGCCGGCGATGGCCGTCAGCGAGAAGCCGCAGGTGTAGGCGAACAGGTTCAGCACGCGCTTGCCCGCGGCCTGCTCGCGCACCCATTGGCGGCCGTAGCGCATGTCCAGGAACAGCCCGATGTTCTGCTTGCGGCCCAAGTCCAGCTGGTAGCGCAGGCCGTCCTCGTCGATGAACCATTGCTCCACCGGCTCGCCCAGCAGCCATTCGGCGGCGCTGTCGGGCAGGTAGCGGTGCTGCAGGATCAGGCTGTGCACCTGTGGGGTGGCCTGGGCCAGTGCCAGCAGCAGCGGCTTCAGCGCGGCCAGCTCGTCGGCGGCCGGTTCGCGGAACAGCGACACCAGCAGCACCCCTTGCAGCCAGTCCACGGTGATTTGCTCCAGGCCCGGCCAGCAGCGGCCGCGGCCGTGGAACAGGCGGCGGGTTTCGGCAGGCGGGTGTTGCAGGGCGGTGCTGAGGTGTTGCTGCAATAAAGCGAGGGCGTCGGCGTTCATGAAAGACTTTTGGCAGGGCATAAAGCGCCCATGGTAAACGCTGGCGCAGGGCCGTGGGAAATCCACGGCCGTGCGCGCCAGGATCACTGATGCTTGGCTTGCAGTTCCTTGGCCATTTTCAGGTGCTCCTGCAGCTTGGGCAGGGTCTGTTTGGCGAAGTCCTTGAGCTCGGCCTTGTCGGAGGATTCGACCTCTTTCTGGAACAGCTCGATGGTGTCTTCGTGGGCCTTCACCTGATTGGCGGCGTAGGCCTTGTCGAAGGACTCGTCGCGCATTTCGAGGATTTTCTTCTTCGCCTGGTCCATCAACGTGGCGTCGTCGGGCACCACCAGGTCCAGCTTGTGCGCCAGCGCCGCCAGCTTCTGGTTGGCCGCGCCGTGGTCCTTGATCATCATCTGGGCGAAGCTCTTCACGTCCGCCGAGCTGCTCTTCTGCAGCGCCAACTTGCCGGCCTCGACTTCGGTGATGCCGCCTGCCGTGGCATCGGCGACAAAGGCGCTGGTGGCAGCGGCGAATGCTTGGCTTGCCAGCGCGCCGGTCAGGGCCAGCACAAGCGTGCCTGCTTTGAATGCGTCCATGGGAAATCTCCGTCGTTATTGTTCGGGAAGCGAGAGGGTGACGCCTCGCTCCCTACAATGGATTGCCCGGCCACCGCGTTGGTGCTTGGGCGGCGACGAACGGTCTTTCGACTATGGTCCAGCATCAATCATGGCCATTCATGCATTAAGCTGATCGGATAAATAAAATTCGGCATGAGTGACCGGGATGAGCATCAATTTCGACCTGAACGACCTGCAGGCCTTTCGCGCAGTGGTGGAGAAGGGCAGTTTTCGCAAGGCCGCCGAGGCCATCAGCATCTCCCAGCCGGCGTTGAGCCGGCGCATCGAAAAGCTGGAAAGCGCGCTCAACGTGCGGCTGTTCGACCGCACCACCCGCCGCGTCAACCTGACCATGGTCGGCCGTGCCTTCGCCCCCAGCGCCGAACGCCTGCTCAATGACCTGGACATCGCCCTGCTGGGCATCAGCGAAGTGGCCTCCACGCGCCTGGGCAACGTCACCGTGGCCTGCGTGCCGTCGGCCGCCTATTACTTCATGCCCAAGGTGGTGGCCCGCTACCACAAGCTCTACCCGCGCATTCGCGTGAAGGTGCTCGATGCCAGCGCCAACGACGTGCAGCAGGCCGTGCTCAGCGGCGAGGCCGACCTGGGCCTGAGCTTTACCGGCAACCTGCCGCCGGAGCTGGAATTCGAACTGCTGGTGCAGGAGCACTACGTGGCCGCCTGCCGCCGCGACCACCCCCTGGCCGGGCGCAAGCAGCTGAGCTGGGAAGAGTATTTCCAGCACGACTACATCTCGGTGGACAAGACCTCCGGCAACCGCTTCGTGCTGGACCAGGCGTTGCTGCACATCCGCCCGGCGCGGCCGAGCATCTGCGAGACCCGCCATGTGACGACCATGCTCGGGCTGGTTGAGGCGGGCTTGGGGATTGCGGCGGTGCCGTCCATGGCCTTGCCGTTGGGCGAGCACCAGTGGATGACCAGCATCCCGCTGGTGGAGCCCGAGGTGCTGCGCAGCGTGGGGTTGATCCGCCGCCGGGGCCGGCTGTTGACCCCGGCGGCGCTGGAACTGGAGCAGTTGATCAGGGAGTTCAAGAAACCCCTGGAAGATCAGTGAGGCACTGAGTCCAGGCCGGTGCCGGTGACCACCGACTGCGCCTGGGCCGAAGCCATGTAGTCGAGCAGGGCCTTGGCCTCGGCCGGGTGCGCGGAGCCTACCGGGATGCCGGCGGCGAAGCGTGTCACCGACTGCAGCGGCTCGGGGATCTTGCCCACGTAGGTCACGCCGGCGATGGGCAACAGCTCGCTGACCTGTTGCAGGCCCAGCTGCGGCTCGCCCTTGGCCACTTCACCGGCCACCGGAATGCGCTCGATCATCTTCGCCTTGGGCTTGAGCTGGGCTTCGATGCCCAGGCGCTTGAACAGCTGGTCCTGTACGTAGACGCCGCTGGCGCTGTCGGAATAACCCACGGACCTGGCCTGCAGCAACGCCTGCTTGAAGGCAGCGACGCTGCTGATGTCCGGCTTCGGCTCGCCGGCTTTCACCACCAGGCCAATGCGTGAGTCGGCCAGTTCCACCCGCGAGGCGGGCAGCACCTTGCCTTGCTTGATCAGGTCGTCCAGGGCGTAGCCAACCATGATCACCACGTCGGCCTGCTCACCGCGTGCCAGGCGGTTGGGGATCGCCTCGGCGGCCTTGCCCATGGACGGGCCCAGCACGGTGTTCAGCTGGTCGCCATGGGCTGCGGCAAACTGCGGGCCGAGGATCTTGTAGGCGGCAGTGAAGCCGCCGGAGGTCATCACGGTCAGGTCCTGGGCCTGGGCCAGGCCCGCGGCGGCCAGCCCCAGGGTCAGGGCGGCCAGGCTGTTGAGCAATTTCTTCATGGCCACGCCCCTCACACGGCGGCGCGCAGCTGGGCGCTGCCGCGGCGGTACAGGTACAGGGTGGCGCACAGGGCGCACAGGGCGGCGAAGCTCATCCAGTAGCCAGGCGCGGCCTTGTCGCCGCTGCTGTGGATCAGCGCGGTGGAGATGGCCGGGGTAAAGCCGCCGAACACCGCGGTGGCCAGGCTGTAGGCCAGGGAGAAACCGGCCACGCGCACTTCCACCGGCATGATTTCGGTCAGCGCCGGGATCATCGCGCCGTTGTACATGCCGTACATGAACGACAGCCACAGCAGGGTTTCCAGCATGTGCGCGAAGCTCGGTGCCTGGGCCAGGAACGACAGCGCCGGGTACGAGGTGGCGATGGCCAGCACGGTCATGGCGATCAGCATCGGCTTGCGGCCGATACGGTCAGACAGCGCGCCGCCGATAGGCAGCCAGATGAAGTTCGACACACCCACCAGCAGGGTCACCATCAGCGCGTCGGCGGTGCTCAGGTTGAGCACGCTCTTGCCGAAGGTGGGCGCGTACACGGTGATCAGGTAGAAGGCGGTGGTGGTCATGGCCACCATCAGCATGCCGGCCACCACGATGGTCCAGTTGGCCACCAGGGTGTTGTACACCTCGCGCATGGCCGGGCGGTGACGGCGGGCGCTGAACTCTTCGGTCTCTTCCAGCTTGCGACGCAGCAGGAAGATGAACGGCACGATCATGCAGCCCACGGCGAACGGAATGCGCCAGCCCCAGGCGGCGATGTCGTCACCGCTCATCCACTGGTTCAGGCCGTAGCCCAGCGCGGCAGCCACGACGATGGCGACCTGCTGGCTGGCCGACTGCCAGCTGGTGTAGAAGCCTTTCTTGCCGGGGGTGGCCATTTCCGCCAGGTACACCGACACGCCGCCAAGCTCGGCGCCGGCCGAGAAGCCCTGCAGCAGGCGGCCCAGCAACACCAGGGCGGGGGCCAGCAGGCCGATGGTCTCGTAGCCGGGCACCAGCACGATCAATATCGTGCCGCTGGCCATGATCGACAGGGTCACAATCAGGCCCTTGCGGCGGCCGACGTCGTCGATATAGGCGCCAAGGATCACCGCGCCCAGGGGCCGCATCAGGAAGCCTGCGCCGAACACGGCGAAGGTCATCATCAGCGAAGCGAATTCACTGCTGGCGGGGAAGAAGGCGGCGGCGATGTGGGTGGCGTAGAACCCGAACAGGAAGAAATCGAACTGTTCGAGGAAGTTGCCCGAGGTGACACGGAATACCGCGCCGGCTTTGGCGCGAGCGGACGCGGACGCGCCCTGGGGTGAGGACTGCATGTGCATCTCCCATCATTTTTATGACACGTGCAACGGGGCACATGGGTTTTTTGTAGGGGGACGATGGTCGCGGAAATATTTTGAAATGATAACTGCATATTTCTGATGTATTGATGCGCGGATGTTATCACTCAGCGCATCAGTCGCCCGCGGCGCAGCCGTATAGGGCCGCTGCCGATGCGGTCCGGGACCAGGGTGGCTTCGCCTTGAGTGATGCGCAAAACGTCAGCTTGGGCCAGGCACGAGGCCACCCGGCGGATGTCTGGCATCAACGCGCGCCACAGCGCCTCGTCGGCGCTGAGCACGCGGGCGACGTCGCTGGGGCAGATGGAGTCTTCGGGGGCGCCTTGGGAGAGCAGGGCGAAGATCGCCCGGGTGATCATGCTGTCGTCGATGTTCATGGGGGGATGCGCGGCAGTAGCGAAAACGTCTTTGTAACACCTCAGCCAACGCCGATCCATCAGGCCATGGCACGTTGCAACAAATGTAGCTGCTGCCGCAAGGCTGCGGCCCGCCGTGTGGACGGCGGGTGGTGGCCGTTGCGCGATTCCCCCCAGGCGCGCGTCCTGCCTCAGCGGTGGGCTTCGGCCACCGGGGTAGCGGCGGCCTCGGCCTGCTTGCCAAAGGCCACGAAGTAGGCCAGGCCCACGAACACCGCGCCACCCACGGCGTTGCCGAGGAACACCGCCACCAGGTTGTTGGCGCACTGGCTCCAGTCCAGGGCACCGGCGAAGATGGCCGCCGGGATCACGAACATGTTCGCCACCACGTGCTGGAAGCCGATGGCCACGAAGCCCATCACCGGGAACCACATGCCCAGGATCTTGCCGGTGACTTCCTTGCTGGCGTACGACAGCCACACCGCCAGGCACACCATCCAGTTGCAGCCGATGCCCGAGACGAATGCGTGGGTGAAGTCGGCGCTGGCCTTGGCGTTGGCAATCGCCAGGGTCTTGGCCAGGAACGGGCCTTCGGTCAGGCCCAGCACGTGGCCGAAGCAGTAGGCCACGAACAGCGCGCCCAGCAGGTTGGCCACGGTCACCAGCAGCCAGTTGCGCAGCAGCGCGGCCAGGCTGATCTTGCCGCTGAACAGGGCCATGGGCAGGGTCATCATGTTGCCGGTCAGCAGTTCGCCGCCGCCCAGGATCACCAAAATCAGGCCCAGCGGGAACACGGCGGCGCCCAGCAGGTTGCCCAGGGACGACCAGGCGCCGGGGATCATGGTGCTGACGTGGATGTCGAGCAAAAAGCCCAGGGCGATGAATGCGCCGGCCAGGAAGCCCAGCACCAGGATCGCGGGCAGCGAGGCCTGGGCTTTCTTGGTGCCGGTTTCGATGGCCATCTCGGCGATCTGCTGGGGGGTGTTCAAGGACATGGAAGGTACTCGCGAGCCAGGTGGAAAAAGGGTGCGCTGTCTTACGCTGCGCCATCCTGGCCCTGCGACGATTTGCGACATTGATTGCCGCGAAAGCTAATGGCTCAACGCCTGCACGTCTAATCGCTTGTTTCGATAGCGCGATTGACCCTGTCGATGGGCCTGGGACGCGGCCTGGCGGCCGCTGCTACAGAAGGCTGAGATAAATTTTTCTGCATGCTCGCGATGCGGTATAGAATTCCTTATCCATCAAGAGATTAAACGTTCCGTACACGGGGCAGTCTATCTCGGCGATTATTCATGAAAGGCAGGCCGGATCTTGGAACAGCTAAAACGCCTTGAAAGCGGTATTGAAGGGCTCGACCTTCTGTTGAAGGGCGGGCTGGTCGCAGGTTCGTCCTACATCGTCCAGGGGCGACCGGGGTCGGGCAAGACCATCCTGGCCAACCAGCTGGGCTTCAACCACGTGCGCAATGGCGGGCGAGTATTGGTGGCCACGCTTTTGGCCGAGTCCCACGAGCGACTCTTCCAGTACCTGTCGACCCTGCGGTTCTTCGACGCTGGCCGCATCGGCAACGAGATCCAGTTCGTCAGCGCCTTCGACACCCTGGAAAACGAAGGCCTGGACGAGGTGGTCAAGCTGCTGCGCCGCGAGATCAGCCGGCAGAAGGCCACGGTGCTGATCGTCGACGGCCTGCTCAACGCGCGCTCCAAGGCCGAGTCGCAGATCGACACGAAGAAATTCATCTCCGAGCTGCAGGGCCACGCCGCCTTCGCCGGCTGCACCGTGCTGTTCCTCACCAGCTCGCGGCTGGACGACGGCAGCCCCGAGCACACCATGGTCGATGGCGTCATCGAACTGGGCGAAGAGCTGTTCGGCACCCGCTCGGTGCGCCGCATCCAGCTGCGCAAGACCCGCGGCAGCGGCGCGCTGTCGGGCCTGCACGAATGCGAGATCACCGACGACGGCCTGGTGGTGTACCCGCGCCTGGAAAGCCTCTACAGCCACCCGTCGCGCCCCGACAGTGCCGACCTGACGCGCCTTCCAAGCGGCGTGCCGGCGCTGGACAAGCTGATCGGCGGCGGCCTGCCGCGCTCGTCGGTGACCCTGGCCATGGGCCCCTCGGGCATCGGCAAGACCTCCCTGGGCATTCACTTCCTGGGCGCCGGCAGCCACGTCGAGCCGGCGTTGCATTTCGGCTTCTACGAGTCGCCGCAACGCCTGGCCATCAAGGCCAAGGCCCTGGGCTACGACTTCCAGGCCATGCAGGACGCCGGCGCGCTGTTCGTGTCCTGGCAGCCCACCACCGAAGGCCTGGTCGACGGCCTGGGCGCACGCCTGCTCAAGCAGGTGGACGAGCACCGCATCAAACGCGTGCTGATCGACAGCCTGGGCGGCATGACCCGTTGCGCCACCAACCAGGCGCGCCTCACCGAATTTTTCAGCGCCCTGATGGGGGAGCTGCGCGCCCGCGGCGTGACGGTGTTCGTGACCTGGGAGATCCGCGGCCTGTTCGGCCCCGAGATCACGTCGCCGACGCCGGACCTGTCGAGCATCGTCGACAACATCCTGCTGCTGCGGTTCGTGGAATATGAAGCTGAACTAAAACGCTTGCTGTCCATCCTTAAAGTAAGGGACAGCGTTTATGACCCGTCGCTGTTGGAGCTGGTCATCGACGAAAGCGGCATCGATCTGAAGAAGGCGTTCAAGCATGCAGAGGCAGTGTTATCCGGAAGCGCCTCGGCGGTCAGCAAGCCTTGAAGACGCCCCGGTCGAGCTGACATGAGCACTATCCTGATCGTCGACGACGAATTCATGATTGCCAACATCCTTGAACTGGCGTTCGAGGATGAGGGCTATGAGGTCGTCAAGGCAGCCAATGGCCGCAAGGGCCTGGAAGTGCTGGAGCGCGAGCGCCCGGCGCTGGTGATCACCGACTTCATGATGCCGGTGATGGACGGTCTGGAAATGGCCCGCAAGATCCGCGAGCACGCGCTGTACAAGGACATGCCCATCCTGCTGATGAGTGGTGCCCAGGGCAGCATTGGCCGTGCTACCCCGCAACTGTTCGCCGCCGTGTTCGACAAGCCGTTCAAGATCGATGACGTGGTGGCCAAGGTCCGCGAACTGATCGGCCCGCCGGGGCATTCACCGCACTGATTCCAGCAACGCCAGCAGCCGCGCGACCATGGCCTGGCGGGTGGCGTCGTCCAGGGTCAGGGGTGGCAGCAGGCGGATGGTCTGGCCGCGGGCGATGTTGATCAGCACGCCGTGCTCACGCGCGGCCAGCTCCGCCAGGTGGCGCGCCGGGAATGCCAGGTCGATACCGATCATCAAGCCGTGGCCGCGCACCGCCAGCACCTGGGGGTGGCCCTTCAACGCCGTGCGCAGTTCGTCCAGCATCAGCCGGCCCTGGCGCTCGGCGTTCGCCACCAGCCCTTCTTCCTCCATGATCTCCAGCACCGTGCACGCCACCCGGCAGGCCAGCGGGTTGCCGCCGAAGGTGCTGCCGTGGCTACCGGGGCCGAACAGCTCGGCCGCGGCGCCGGCGGCCAGGCAGGCGCCGATGGGCACGCCGTTGCCCAGGGCCTTGGCCAGGGTCATCACGTCGGGCACCACGCCTTCATGCTGGCCGGCGAACCAGCGGCCGGTGCGGCCCAGGCCGGTCTGGATCTCGTCGAGCATCAGCAGCCAGTGCTGTTCATCGCACAAGGTGCGTAGGGCCGCCAGGTAGCCACCGGGCGCCACCTGCACGCCGCTTTCGCCCTGCACCGGTTCCACCAGCACGGCGGCAATGCGTTGGCCGTGGCTCTGCGCCAGGGCCTGGATGGCCAGCACGTCGCCGAACGGCACCTTGATGAAACCGTCCATCAGCGGCGCGAAGCCGGCCTGGCAGCTGGGGCTGTCGCTGGCCGACAGGGTGGCGAAGGTGCGGCCATGGAAACTGTTCTCCATCACCACCACCAGCGGCTGGCGGATGCCCTTGCGCTGGGCATGCAGCCTCGCCAGCTTCAGCGCGGTTTCGTTGGCCTCGGCGCCGGAGTTGCAGAAGAACGCCCGCTGCATGCCGGCCAGCGCCGTCAGTTGCTGCGCCAGCTGCACCTGCCAGTCGATGCGGTACAGGTTGGAGGTGTGCAGCAGCAGGCCGGCCTGCTCGCGAATCGCCTCGACGATGCGCGGGTGGCTGTGGCCCACCGAGGTCACTGCCACGCCGGCCAGGGCGTCCAGGTACTCGCGGCCCTCGCTGTCCCACAACCGGCAGCCTTCACCGCGGGTGAAACTGATGGGCAGCGGCTGGTAGTTGTTCATCAGGCTGGGGTGGTTGCCGGGCAGGGCTTGGGGGGCATTCATGGGGGCCGTCTCCTTGTAGTGGGCCAGCTCAGTATGTTTATCCAGCAAGGCGGGATAAACGGCTCTACACTGAAAGGACTTTCAAGCAGGAGTGGCTAATGGACCTGTTTCAGGCCATGGGCGTATTCGTCCAGGTGGTGGAGGGCGGCAGCATGACCGCCGCCGCCGAAGCGTGCGGCATGTCCACCACCATGGTGGGCAACCATTTGCGCGCGCTGGAGCAGCGCCTGGGCGTCAGCCTGCTGCGCCGCACCACCCGGCGCCAGAGCCTCACCGAGTTTGGTAGCGCCTACTACCAGCGTTGCCTGGACATACTCGGCCAGGTCAGCGCCGCCGAGCAGTTGGCCGAGGAGGTGCAGGCCGTGCCCCACGGCACCTTGCGGGTCAGCGCGCCGCCGACCTTCGGCGCCGAATGCCTGATGCCCTGCCTGGCCGGCTACCTGGCGGCCAACCCGGCGGTGAACCTCGACGTGGTGCTGACGGACCGGCTGGTGGACCTGGTGGAGGAGGGCTTCGACGCCGCCATTCGCCTGGGCACCCTGGAGAACTCCAGCCTGGTGGCGCGGCCGCTGCACGACTACGGCCTGACGTTGTGCGCGGCCCCGGCCTACCTGGCCCGGCGCGGTGTGCCGACGACGGTGCAGGCGCTGGCCGCGCACGATTGCCTGGCGTTCGCCTACCCGGCCGGCACCGAATGGCGCTGGACGCAGAAGCACTGGCGGTTGACCGGGCCGGAAGGCGAGGTGACGGTGGATGTCAGCGGGCGCATCGCCGTCAACAGCGCCCCGGCGTTGAAGCGCGCGGCGTTGTCGGGGCTGGGCATCGTGATGCTGCCCGATGCGCTGGTGCGCGAGGAACTGGACGATGGCCGGCTGCTGCCGTTGCTGACGGACTGGCACCTGCCGGTGCGGCCGATGCACCTGGTCTACCCCCAGGAGCGCTACCGGTCGCCGAAGCTGCGCAGCTTCGTCGACTATATCGTGCAGCACATGGGGCGCGGTTAACCCTACGACGCTGAAATGCGTAGCCGCTGCCGCAGGCTGCGCTGGCCATCACCTACGCTGGACATCTCCAGTGTACGTCAGGGCCAGCGCAGCCTGTCGGCAGCGGCTACGCAAGCGGTGTGGGGGTTAGACTTCCAGGCGTTTCACTTCACCCAGCAGGAACAGGTACGCCAGCGCACCCGCCAACGCCACGCCACCTATGAACCACAGCGCGCCGGTGAACGAACCGCTGCTGGAAACGATGAAACCGATCACCAGCGGGGTGCTGATGCCCGCGATGCCAGTCACCAGGTTGAACACCCCGGCGCTCAGGCCGATGAGTTTTTTCGGGGCGATGTCAGAGATCACCGTCCAGCCCAGGCCGACCATGCCCTGGCCGAAGAAAGCGATGGACAGGATGGCGATCACCGCCTGGTCGCTTTTCACGAAGTTGGCCAACACGATGCTGCTGGCCATCAGCAGGCCGGCGATGATCGGCAGTTTGCGGCCCAGGCTGGCGTTGCCGGTACGCTGGATCAGGCGGTCGGAGAACCAGCCGCCCAGCATCACCCCGCAGCCGGCGGCAATGAACGGCAGCACGGCGAAGAAGCCCATCTTCATCCAGCCCATGTGACGCTCGGTGGACAGGTAGGTGGGGAACCAGGTCAGGAAGAATACCAGGGTGGAGTTACCGGCAAACTGGCCCAGGCAGGCGCCCCAGATCTGCCGGTAACCCAGCAGCTTGCGCAGGCTGGCCCACGAGAACGGGGTTTTCTTCTGCTCTTTCGGCGCCAGGCCACCACCGGCCTCGATGTAGTCCAGTTCCGCCTGGTTGACGCTGGTGCACTCGTGCGGCTCGCGGTAGCGAATCTTCCACACCAGGGCGAACACCAGGCCGATGATGCCGGTCAGCACGAACAGCGAGCGCCAGCCATAGTGGGCCAGCAGCATGAACAGCAGCGGGCTGAGGAACGCCAGGCCGATGTACTCGCCCACGGTGTAGATGCTGGTGGCGCGCGCCCGTTCCTGCTGCGGGAACCAGGTGGCGACCACGCGGCTGTTGGTGGGGAAGCAGGTGGCTTCACTCACGCCCAGCAGCAGGCGCAGGCCGATCAGCGAGGCGAAGCCGCTCACCAGGCCATGCAGCAGGGTAGTCAGCGACCAGGCGCTGGCGGCGACGAAATAGGTCTTGCCGCTGCCGAAGCGGTCGAGCAGGGCGCCGCCGGGCACTTGGGCCAGCACGTAGCTCCAGGCGAAGGCGGAGAACATCACGCCCATCAGCGCCGGGTCGATGCCCAGTTCGCCGGTCATGGTCGGGGCGGCAATCCCGAGGATGCTGCGGTCCAGGTAGTTGATGATGGTACCGACCGCCAGCAAGGTCAAAATTACAAAGCGGGCACGGCTGGGGCGCACGGCAGAGGCAGCAGCGGAACGAGTCGCGGCGGCGATCGTCACTGCGCCCGAGTTGTTATCAGGCATGGGGTGATTCTCGTCTTTGTAGTTGTTGCCCGGCAGGCTATTGAAGCCGCTACCCAGGGTCAAGCCAAAATGTACGAACCGGTTCGATGATCGGCCAGTCGGCCGCTCTGCGGCGGGCTGTCGCACTATCTACCTGGAAAGGTTAAGAATTTTTCATCTGCGAAGCTACCCGCCGAAGGGCTACTGGCCGCCGTCGGGGCGGTTGGTTACCCTAGGTGCCTTGTCTTCTTGCGTCAGCACTGCCATGGCCATCGCCACCCCGCCCGACCTCAGCAACACCGAAATTCCCGTGCAGCCGCTGGCGCGCACTTACCCGCGCGGGCTGTTCGTGGAGCCTCACGAACATGTGTGGGGGCAGTTGCTGTACGCGGTCAGCGGGGTGATGTGGGTGGAAACCCCAACCGAGGCGCTGGTCGTGCCGCCGCAGCGCGCGGTGTGGCTGCCGCCCGGGGTGCCCCACGGCATTCGCGTGGTCACCGACCTGCAGATGCGCAATATCTACTTGCGCCCGGCCATTGCCGCCACCCTCGACCGCCATGTGCAGGTGCTGGAGGTGGGCAGCCTGTTGCGCGAGCTGATCCTGACCCTGGTGGGCCATGAAGCGGAGCGCCAGGGCGAGTATTACCAGGCGCTGGCGCAACTGGCGGTGCTGGAGCTGCACAAGGCTCGTCGCAGCGCCATGCGCGTGCCGCTGCCCGATTCCTCCGACCGGCGGCTGATGAACCTGTGCCAGGCGGTGATGGCCCAGCCGTCGCTGGAGGTTTCCTTCGAGCAGCACGCCGCCAGCGCCGGCGCCAGCGTGCGCACCCTGGCGCGGCTGTTCCAGGCCAGCCTGGGCATGGGCTTCGCCGAATGGCGCCGGCAGGTGCAGTTGGCCACGGCGGCAGCCGAGCTGATCCAGGGCGTGCCAGTGAGCACCATCGCCCGCACCATGGGCTATTCGCCCAGCAGCTTCAGCGACATGTTCAAACGCGCGTTAGGCGTGGCGCCTTCCCAGTTCACTTCCGGCGTCCCGTAACAGGGACTGACTTGTGGGAGCTGGCTTGCCAGCGAGCTTTTATGGCCCCAACAGCTCGCTGGCAAGCCAGCTCCCACAGGTTCTAGCAGTTACCGCGGGCTGCTACGCGGGATTTGGGAGACGTTATGGCCGACAGGATGAAGCGCTTGACCGACACCCCGGCCCCGTCGGCCATAGACTGCCCGGCATCAACCCCAGGGAGTTCCCCATGAAAGCGCTGCAATTCAACCGCACCGGTGATCTGGCCAACCTGAACCTCGTCGAACTGCCCACCCCGGTGCCCGTCCAGGGCCAGGTGCTGGTGCAGGTCAAGGCCGCCGGCCTGAACCCCAGCGACGTCAAGAATGTGCTCGGGCGTTTCCCCTACACCACGCTTCCCCGGGTGCCGGGCCGCGATTTCGCCGGCGTGGTCATCGAAGGCCCGCAGCACCTGCTGGGGCAGGACGTGTGGGGCACCGGCAGCGACCTGGGTTTCAAGCACGACGGCAGCCACGCCCAGTACCTCACCGTGCCCGCCGACGGTGTGGCGCTGAAACCCAAGGCCTTGAGTTTCACCCAGGCCGCCAGCCTGGGCGTGCCCTACACCACGGCGTGGGATGCGGTGGAACGCAGCCAGGTGACCCAGGGCACGCGCTTCCTGGTGCTGGGCGCCAACGGCGCGGTCGGCACCGCGGCCATGGCCCTGGCCCGGGTGCGCGGCGCCCAGGTGCTGGCGGCCGTGCGTCGCCCGGAGCAGGCCAAGGCGCTGCAGGCCCAGGGCTATGAGGTGATTCTGCTGGACCAGGCCGAGACCCTGGCGGCCCAGGTGGAGGCGGTGTTCCCCGGCGGCGCCGAGGTGATCTTCGACACCACCGGCTTCTGGCTGCCGGCCGCGGTCAGCGCCCTGGCCACCTTCGGCCGCATCGCCATCATTGCCGCGCCGGTCAACGGCCTGGTGGAGTTCTCGGCGCTGGGCCTGTACCGCAAGGGCGGCGTGCTGGTGGGTGTCAACAGCCTGCTGTACAACTGCGCCGCCTGCGCGCGCATGCTCGAACAGTTCGGCCAACACTTCGACAGCGGCACCCTGCCGTTGCCCGTGGACCTGCTGGAAGTGCCGCTGGCCGACGGCCTGGCCGCCTACGCCGATGTCAACGGCGGCAGCAGCCAGAAGGTCATTTTGCTGCCTTGAGCCGGCTGTTCCACAGGAAGGCCACCAGGCCCACCAGTGGAATCGCACACCCCACCTTGACGATCAACGCCCAGCCGCCGGCCTCGTACAGGCTGCTGGCGATCGCCGAGCCCACCGCGCCGCCGACGAAGATGCTGGTCACGTACAGTGCATTCAGGCGGGCGCGGCTGCTGGCGTCCAGGCTGTAGATGATGCGTTGGCCCAGCACCATGTTCATCTGCACGGCGAAGTCCAGCAGCACCCCGGTCAGGGCCAGGGCAACCACGGCATGGCCGGGCAGCAGCAGGGCGGTGGTGAAGCTCAGCGGTGCCAGCACCATGGCCACCAGCGAGGCGCGGCGGGTGTGGCCGGCGTCGGCCAGGCGCCCGGCGATGGGCGCGGCAATGGCGCCGATAGCCCCCACCAGGGCGAAAATGGCGATCTGGCTCTGGCTCAGGCCGTGCACCCGCGAAAGCTCAAGCGGCACGGCGGTCCAGAACAGGCTGAAGGTGGCGAACATCATGCCCTGGTACAGCGAGCGCTGGCGCAGCAGCCGATGGCGGCGCACCAGGGTGCCCAGCGAGGCCAGCAACTGGCCGTAGCTGGCGCTGTGGTCGGGTTGGCGGTGGGGGATGGTGCGCGCCATCACCAGGGTAATTGCCACCATTACCACGGCGGCGACGTAGAACACCGCGCGCCAGCCGAAGTGGTCGGCGATCACGCTGGACAGCGGCCGCGCCAGCAGGATACCCACCAGCAAGCCACCCATGATGCTGCCCACCACGCGGCCGCGCGAGCTTTCGTCGGCCATGTGCGCGGCCAGCGGGATCAGCATCTGCACCGACACCGAACTGAAGCCGATCAGCAGCGACACCACCAGGAATACACTGGGCTGCTGGCTCAGCGCCGCGCCGATCAGGCTGAGCGTGGCGAGCAGGGTGGTGGCGAGCATCAGCTTGCGGTTTTCCAGCAGGTCGGCCAGCGGCACCAGGAAGAAGATGCCGGCGGCGTAGCCGATCTGCGTCAGCGACACGATCAGGCTGGCGCCGTGGGCCGACAGGCCGATGTCCGGGGCGATCAGCTCGATGATCGGCTGCGCGTAGTAGATGTTGGCGACGATGGCGCCGCAGCAGAAGGCGAACAGCGCCACCATGGCGCGGGTCATGGTGGGGTGCTTCATGTGCACGGGCTCGGTGAGGCTGGTCATGGGGCGGGGCTCTGTCAGATGGCGTAGACGCTGCTGTTCGTGGGAGCTGGCTTGCCAGCGAGTTGTTGGGGCCATAAAAGCTCGCTGGCAAGCCAGCTCCCACAAAACGAATTTGCGTGCCAAGGCTAAGCCTATGGGGAGCCGCAGGCCAGAGCGTTTGCGTTAATAGTCATCATGCGCCAGGGCGATAAACAAAAACGACCCCTCTATAACCATTACACAGACGACGCTGGCCGGGGCCTGGGTTAGCCTGCCTCATCACAAGAATTTCATTTCCAGCGAGCAGAGGTTTGCATGGCGCGCATCATTGGCGGTCTCGCCGTTTCCCACACGCCTACCATCGGTTTTGCCGTAGACAACAACAAGCAGGAAGAAGCGGCGTGGGCGCCGATTTTCAAGGATTTCGAGCCGATCAAGGCCTGGCTCGAAGAGAAACAGCCCGATGTGTTGTTCTACATCTTCAACGACCATGTGACCTCGTTCTTCTTCGACCACTACTCGGCCTTCTGCCTGGGCGTGGACGAGCGCTACGAAGTGGCCGACGAAGGCGGTGGCAAGCGCGCCATCCCGGCCATCGGCGGCCATGCCGAGCTGTCGCGGCACATCGGCCGCAGCCTGATGGCCGATGAATTCGACATGTCGTTCTTCCGCGACAAACCCGTGGACCACGGCCTGTTCTCGCCGATGTCGGCGCTGCTGCCGTTCGACACCGAGTGGCCGGTGAAAGTGGTGCCGCTGCACGTGGGCGTGCTGCAATTCCCCATCCCCAGCGCCAAGCGCTGCTACAAGCTGGGCCAGGCCCTGCGCCGCGCCATCGAAAGCTTCCCCGAGGACATCAAGGTCGCCGTGGTGGCCACGGGCGGCGTATCGCACCAGGTGCACGGCGAGCGTTGCGGCTTCAACAACCCGGAATGGGACGCGCAATTCCTCGACCTGCTGGTGAACGACCCGCAGCGCCTCACCGACATCACCCTGGCCGAATACGCCGAGCTGGGCGGCATGGAAGGCTCGGAGGTGATCACCTGGCTGATCATGCGCGGCGCGCTGTCGTCCAACGTCATCAAGCGCCACCAGGGCTACTACCTGCCATCGATGACCGGCATCGCCACCCTGGTCCTGGAAAACCAAGCCCGCGAGGTGCCGGTGGACGTGCTGGCGCGCCACCGCGCGCACATCGACCATCAGCTCAAGGGCGTGGAAAACCTGCCCGGCACCTACCCCTTCACCCTGGAGCGCAGCCACAAGGGCTACCGCTTAAACCGCTTCCTGCACGGGCTGATCGTGCCGGCGTTCCGCGAGCGGTTCCTCGCCGACCCCGAGGCGTTGTTCGCAGACGCCCAGTTGAGCGAGGAAGAGCGCGAGCTGGTGCGCCGCCGCGACTGGCTGGGGCTGCTGCAGTACGGCGTGATCTTCTTCCTGCTGGAGAAGCTGGGCGCGGTGGTGGGGGTGTCCAACCTGCACATCTACGCAGCCTTCCGTGGCCTGTCCCTGGAAGACTTCCAGAAGACCCGCAACCAGCAGGTGCTTTACTCGGTGGCCGGCAAGCGCTGAGCCACCTCGGCGCGAATCTGCTCCATCAACGCCTGGGCCGCCGGCGCGTGCAGGCCGGCGCTGCGGTAGGTGAGGCCGATGGGGCGGGCGGTGAGCGGCAGCGCCAGGTCCAGGGGCTGCAGCTCGCCGCTGTCGATCTCGTGGCCCAACTGGTGGGCTGACACCGCGGCGATCATGTCCGAGCCCAGCAGCAGGCCGCGGATGATTGCCAGGTCAGCGCTTTCCACCACCGGCAACGGCGCGGCAAAGCCCCAGGCGGCGAACTGGTTGTTCAGCAGGCCGCGAGCCGGGCTGCCGGCGCGCGGCAGCACCCAGCGCATGCTCTGCAGGTGGGCCGGGCCGATGGCCTGGCCTTGCAGCGGGTGATCGCGGCGGGCCAGCAGCACCATGGCCTCGGTCAGCAGCGCCTCGCCGTGCAGGTCGCTGGCGAAGTCCGCCGGGCGCAGGGCGCCGAAGACAAAATCCACATCCCCCGCCCGCAACTCCGACGCCAGCAGCTCGAACGGGCTTTCATTGGTGGCCACCCGCACGCCCGGGTGCTGGGCGGTCAGCGCGACGATGGCGGCTGGCAGCAGGCGGTTGCGGCCCAAGGGCAGGGCACCGACGTTGACCGTGCCCTGCAGCGAACCGCGCAGGGCGGCCAGGTCGGCGTCGATGTGGCGCAGCTCGTTCAGGGCGCGGCGCAGCGGCGCGAGGATCTCGCTGGCGGCGCGGGTGGGTTGCAGGCCGCGGGACGAGCGTTCGAACAGCAGGCAGCCGCTGCCGCCCTCCAGCACCTTCAGCGCCGCGCTCACCGCCGGCTGCGTCAGGCCGTAGAGGCTGGCCACGGTCTGCATGTGGCGGGTCTGGCACAGGGCGATGAACAGCTCCAGGCGCCGGGCGTTGAGCAGGTACAGCGGTTCGGCGGCATGGCCGGCGACGTTGCCCAGCAGCGCCGGCACGCTCTCCAGCTCCGCCAGGGTGCGCCGCGCCCGGGCCAGCACGCGCTTGCCCTGGTCGGTCAGCAGCATGCCGCTCGCGTGGCGCTCGAACAGCGGCACGTCTAGGCGCACCTCCAGGTCGCGAATGGCCCGGGTGACCACCGATTGGGCGCGAAACATCAGGGTCGAGGCGCGGGAGATACTGCCGTGTTCGGCCACGCGCACAAAGGCGCGGACCTGCAGCAGGTTGGGCAGTTCGTCGACCATGGCGCAGGTCCCGATAAATAAAAAGTATACCTAGCGTAACCGAAGGCAATATTCCCCGCCAAGGCCGGGTGACAGGATGAAGCCATTCCCAACACAGGAGCCCACCATGTCTGCCAACACCAACAAGACCGCCCTGGTGGTCAGCGCCCACTCCGCCGACTTCGTCTGGCGCGCCGGCGGTGCCATCGCCCTGCACGCCAAGCAAGGCTACGACGTGCACATCGTCTGCCTGTCGTTCGGCGAGCGTGGCGAGTCGGCGAAAATGTGGCGCAAGGGCCCGGGCATGACCGAGGAAATCGTCAAGGCCGGCCGTCGCCAGGAAGCCGAGGCCGCCGCCGAGGTGCTGGGCGCCACCGTCGAGTTCTTCGACATCGGCGACTACCCGATGCGCGCCGACACCGACACCCTGTTCCGCCTGGCCGACGTGTTCCGCCGCGTGCAGCCGGAGTTCGTGCTCAGCCACTCGCTCAAGGACCCCTACAACTACGACCACCCGCTGGCCACCCACCTGGCCCAGGAAGCGCGCATCATCGCCCAGGCCGAAGGCTACAAGCCGGGCGAGAAGATCGTCGGCGCACCGCCCGTGTACAGCTTCGAGCCGCACCAGCCCGAGCAGTGCGAGTGGAAGCCCGACGTGCTGCTGGACATCACCGAGGTGTGGGACCAGAAGTACGCCGCCATCCAGTGCATGGCCGGCCAGGAACACCTGTGGGAGTACTACACCCGCGTGGCCCTGCAACGTGGCGTGCAGGCCAAGCGCAACATCGGCATCACCGCGAAGAAAGACATCATCTACGGCGAGGGCTACCAGAGCATCTTCCCTCGCGTGACGGAGAACCTGGGATGAGCCTCGTAGGAAAGACCGGCGTCGTAGTCCGTAATATCCAGCGTGCCGACAGCGCCCTGATCGACGAGTTGCGCCAGTACGGCGTGGCCACCGTGCACGAAGCCCAGGGCCGCAAGGGCCTGCTGGCGCCGTTCATGCGCCCCATCCAGCAAGGCGTGGCCATCAGCGGCTCGGCGGTTACCGTGCTGGTGGCCCCTGGCGACAACTGGATGTTCCACGTCGCCGTGGAGCAGTGCCAGGCCGGTGACATCCTGGTGGTGGCGCCCAGCTCGCCCTGCACCGACGGTTACTTTGGCGACCTGCTGGCCACTTCCTTGCAAGCCCGCGGTGTGCGCGGCCTGATTCTGGAAGCCGGCGTGCGTGACACCCACACCCTGCGTGAAATGGGCTTCCACGTGTGGTCCAAGGCGGTTCACGCCCAAGGCACCATCAAGGAGACCCTGGGTTCGGTTAACATCCCGGTGATCTGCGCCGGCCAGCTGGTAGAGCCCGGCGATGTGGTGCTGGCCGACGACGACGGCGTGGTGGTGGTGCGTCGCGCCGAGCTGCCGGCCGTGGTCGAGGCCGCCCGCAAGCGTGCCGACCTGGAAGAGAGCAAGCGCCTGCGCCTGGCCAGCGGCGAGCTGGGCCTGGACATCTACAACATGCGCCCACGCCTAGCCGAGAAGGGCCTGCGCTACGTGGACGACGCCAGCGAACTGGAGGACTGACACCGTGGCCCAGCGTCGAATTCCTTGTCTGATGATCCGTGGTGGCACCTCCAAGGGTGCCTACTTCCTGGCCAGCGACCTGCCCGCCGACAGCGCCGCCCGCGACCGCCTGCTGCTGGCGGCCATGGGTTCGCCCGATGCCCGGCAGATCGATGGCATTGGCGGCGGCGACTCGCTGACCAGCAAGGTAGCGATCATCAAGCCTTCGACGCGGCCCGGCGTTGACGTCGACTACCTGTTTGCCCAGGTGGTGGTGGATGAACCGCGGGTGGACTACGGCCAGAACTGCGGCAACATCCTCGCCGGCGTCGGCCCCTTCGCCCTGGAGCGCGGCCTGGTCAAGGCCAGCGGCGACGTCACCGCGGTGCGCATCTTCATGGAGAACACCGGCCAGACCGCCACCGCCCAGGTGCAGACCCCGGGCGGCGAAGTGGCCTACGCCGGTGACACCCGTATCGACGGCGTGCCGGGCACCTCCGCGGCCATTGTCATCGACTTCGATGACATTGCCGGCTCCAGCTGTGGCGAGCTATTCCCTACTGGCAACGTCGTCGATACCTTCGACGGCGTGGCGGTAACCTGCATCGACAACGGCATGCCGGTGGTGCTTATCCGCGCCGCCGACCTGGGCCGCACGGGCTACGAAAGCCGCGCCGAGCTGGACGCCGACACGCAATTGAAGGCGCGCATCGAGGCCATCCGCCTGCAGGCGGGCCCAGCCATGAACCTGGGCGACGTCAGCGCGCGCACCGTGCCGAAAATGTGCCTGGTGGCGGCGCCGCAACAGGGCGGGGCCATCAGCAGCCGCAGCTTCATCCCGCACAAGTGCCATGCATCCATCGGCGTGTTTGGCGCAGTCAGCGTCGCCACGGCGTGCCTGTACCCCGGCTCAGTGGCCGATGGCCTTGGCGTGGTGCCCGCAGGCGCCCACAAGCGCCTGGCGGTGGAACATCCCACCGGCGAGTTCACCGTGGCGGTGCACACCGATAACGGCCAGGTGATCAGCTGTGGCCTGGTTCGCACGGCGCGGTTGCTGTTCGATGGCCAGGTGTGTATCGGCTGACCCCGTAGCCGCTGCCTGACGGCAGCGGCTACGGATTTGCATGATAGGCCTGCGAACTGGCGCAACCCGTTGCAGTCGGATTTACTGGTACCCTCATAGGGTCAACGTTTTTCCGACTCCAACAGGTGCCAATGGACCGCTACGCCCCCCACCAATGGCTGCCCCACGAAAAGCCGACGCTGCCCGGTTCACCGTCGACGCCGCTGCATTCCACGCCCAAGCGCCTGGCCTTCGGCGCGGTCGGGCTGCTGGTGGCCATCACCGGCGGCCTGGGCAACGCGTTGGTCACCGCCAACCTGCAATTTTTGCAGGGCGCCCTGGGCGCCACCCAGGCGGAAATGGCCTGGCTGCCGGCCGCCTACGTCATGACCAACATCTCCATGAACCTGGTGCTGGTGAAGTTCCGCCAGCAGTTTGGCCTGCGCGCGTTCACCGAAGGCTTCCTGGTGCTGTACGCCCTGGTGACCTTCGCCCACCTGTTCGTCAACGACCTCGACTCGGCCATTGCCGTGCGCGCGGCCCACGGCATGGTGGGGGCGGCGCTCAGCTCCCTGGGCCTGTATTACATGACCCAGGCCTTCCCGGCGAAATGGCGGCTCAAGGCCCTGGTGCTGGGGCTGGGCTCATCGCAGCTGGCCTTGCCCCTGGCCCGGGTGTTCTCCGAAGACCTGCTGCAGATCGCCGAATGGCGCGGGCTCTACCTGTTCGAACTGGGCCTGGCGCTGACCGCCCTGGGCTGCGTGTTCATGCTCAAACTGCCCCCCGGCGACCGCTTCAAGACCTTCGAACCGCTGGACTTCCTCACCTTCGGCATCCTCGCCACCGGCTTCGCCCTGCTATGCGCGGTGCTGTCCCTGGGGCGCATCGACTGGTGGCTGGCCGCGCCGTGGATCGGCTGGGCCTCGGCGGCGGCCATCGTGCTGATCTTCACCGGCCTTGCCATCGAGCATAACCGCAGCAACCCCATGCTCATGACCCGCTGGCTGGGCAGCGGCGTGGCCATCCGCCTGGCGCTGGGGGTGATCCTGATCCGCATGGTGGCTTCGGAACAATCCACCGGCGCGGTGGGCTTCCTGCAGGCGCTGAACATGAGCCAGGAGCAGATGCGCAGCCTGTATTTCGTGATGCTGGTGGGCGCGGTGGCGGGGCTGGCGGTCAGCGCCTGGACCATCCGCCCCGAGCACCTGTTCATGCCGCTGATCGTGTCCCTGGCGCTGATGGCCACCGGGTCCTACATGGATTCGTTCTCCAACAACCTCACGCGGCCCTGGAACATGTACTTCAGCCAGTTCCTGCTGGCCTTCGGCGGCACGTTCTTCGTCGGCCCGACCATGGCCCTGGGCACCCGCAATGTCATCACCAACCCGCGCAACCTGATCAGCTTCTCGGTGCTGTTCGGTATCTGCAATAACCTGGGCAGCCTGATCGGCGCGGCGCTGCTGGGCACCTACCAGATCGTGCGGGAGAAATTCCATTCCAGCGTCATCGTCGAGCAGCTCACCTTGATGGACCCGTTGGTGGTGGCCCGCGTGCAAAGCAGCGCGGCCAGCTATGCTTCCACCGTGGCCGACCCCTCGGCGCGCACCAACCTGGGCTACCGCGCGCTGTCCACCGTGGCCACCCGCGAGGCCAACATCCTCGCCTACAACGACGTGTTCATGTTCATCGCCGGCGTCGCGGTGCTGACCATGCTCTGGATCTTCATCCGCAGCCTGTGGCTGCTGACTACCACCACCCAGGCGGCCCCACCGGCGCCGCCTTCCGTACCTGCCAGCGGCGCTCCCCCTTCATGACCGAACCGACCACCACGACCACCAACGCCATCGCCTCCACCCCCGAGGGCGTGGCCCCGCCTGCCACGGCGCCACGCTCGCTGCGGGTGCGGGTGATTTCCTCGCTGATGTTCGCCAGCGTCGCCATCGTCGGCGTGCTGATCGTGCTGTACGCCTGGGAACTGCCGCCGTTCAGCAGCAAGATCGAGAGCACCGAGGACGCCCTGGTGCGCGGCCAGACCACCATCATCGGCCCGCAGCTGAGCGGCTACGTGTTCGAGGTGCCGGTGCAGGACTTCCAGTTCGTCAAGACCGGCGACCTGCTGGTGCGCCTCGACGACCGCATCTACAAGCAGAAGGTCGACCAGTCCCTGGCGCAGCTGGACCAGGCCAAGGCCTCCCTGGCCAACAACCTGCAGCAGCGGCGCAGCGCCGAAGCCACCATCGACCAGCGCCAGGCCGCGATCGGCGACAGCGACGCCCAGGCGCGCAAGAGCGCCGCCGACCTGCGCCGCAACGAAGACCTGATCAGCGACGGCTCGGTGTCGCGCAGCCAGCTCGACGTGACCCGCGCTGCCAACGCCGCGGCCATCGCCTCCCTGGCCCAGGCCAAGGCCGCGCTGGAAATCTCGAAACAGGACCTGCAGACCGTCATCGTCAACCGCGCCTCCCTCGAAGCCGCCGTCAGCAGCGCCGAAGCTGCCGTGGAACTGGCGCGTATCGACTACGCCAACACCCGCATCACCGCCCCGCGCGACGGCCAGCTGGGGCAGATCAGCGTGCGCCTGGGCGCCTACGTCAACTCCGGCGCCCAGCTCATGGCCCTGGTGCCGGACAACCTCTGGGTCATCGCCAACATGAAGGAAACCCAAATGGCCAATGTGCGCGTCGGCCAGCCCGCCACCTTCACCGTCGACGCCCTCAACCACCTGCGCCTGCGCGGCCACGTGCAACGCATCTCGCCAGCCACCGGCTCGGAATTCAGCCTGCTGCAGGCCGACAACGCCACCGGCAACTTCGTCAAGATCGCCCAGCGCATCCCGGTGCGCATCACCGTCGACAAGGACCAGCCGGAGGCGCAACGCCTGCGGCCGGGGATGTCGGTAGTGGTGAGTATTGATACCGGGTATGTGGTGGAGGGGGAGCGTGGGGTGCCGGAGGAGGGGGTTGAGGATTGAAGGGGGACGGACGCGGCCTTGACCTGCGTAGCAGCGGCCAAAGGCCGCGTCCGGAACACCACGCTATCAACGCACCATGCACGGCTTCTTGTTATCGAACTTCCAGCCCGGAATCAGGAACTGCATGGCGACGCTGTCGTCCCGTGCGCCCAGGCCCATGCCTTTGTAGAGTTCGTGGGCCTTGGCCACGGCATCCATGTCGATGTCCACGCCCAGGCCCGGCTTGGCCGGGACCTTGACGAAGCCGCCTTCGATCTGCAGCGGCGCCTTGGTCAGGCGCTGGCCGTCCTGCCAGATCCAGTGGGTGTCGATGGCGGTGATGTCGCCGGGGGCGGCGGCGGCCACCTGGGTGAACATGGCCAGGGAAATGTCGAAGTGGTTGTTGGAGTGCGAGCCCCAGGTCAGGCCCCATTCGTTGCACATCTGCGCCACGCGCACCGAGCCCTGCATGGTCCAGAAGTGCGGGTCGGCCAGGGGGATGTCCACCGATTGCAGCTGGATGGCGTGGCCCATTTCGCGCCAGTCGGTGGCGATCATGTTGGTGGCGGTGGGCAGGCCGGTGGCGCGGCGGAATTCGGCCATCACTTCGCGGCCCGAGTAGCCGTTTTCAGCGCCGCAGGGGTCTTCGGCGTAGGCCAGCACCTTGTGCTGGTCGCGGCACAGGGCGATGGCTTCCTTCAGCGACCAGGCGCCGTTGGGGTCCAGGGTGATGCGCGCGTCGGGGAAGCGTTCGGCCAGGGCGGTGACGGCTTCGATTTCCTCTTCGCCGCGCAGCACGCCGCCCTTGAGCTTGAAGTCGTTGAAACCGTACTTGGCCTTGGCGGCTTCGGCCAGGCGCACCACGGCTTCGGGGGTCATGGCCTTTTCGTGACGCAGGCGGCTCCACTCGTCGCTGGCGTCGGGCTCGCTGCGGTAGGCCAGGTTCGTCGCGCTGCGGTCGCCGACGTAGAACAGGTAACCGAGCATCTTCACCGCGTCGCGTTGCTGGCCTTCGCCCAACAGGGCGGCCACCGGCACTTCCAGGAACTGGCCCAGCAGGTCGAGCAGGGCGGCCTCCATGGCGGTGACGGCGTGGATGGTGATGCGCAGGTCGAAGGTCTGCAGGCCACGGCCGGCGGCGTCGCGGGCGGCGAAGGTGGTGCGCATTTGGTTGAGCACGCGCTGGTACTGGCCGATGGGCTGGCCCACCACCAGGCTGCGGGCGTCTTCCAGGGTTTCGCGGATGCGTTCGCCGCCCGGTACTTCGCCCACGCCAACGTTGCCGCTGCTGTCGGTGAGAATCACGATGTTGCGGGTGAAGTACGGGCCGTGGGCGCCGCTGAGGTTCATCAGCATGCTGTCGTGGCCGGCCACGGGGATCACTTGCAGTTGGGTGACGACGGGGGTGCGTTGAGTGCTCATGTCGGGTTCCTGTGTGCTCGGGAAATCAGTGGGCCTTGCCCAGCGCGGTGCCGTGCAGCGGCGCGCTTGGGGTGGCGGTCGGGGCTTTGGGCTGGGTGCGGGCGAAGAACACCAGCACCGCGGCCAGGATCGAGGTGGCAGTCAGGCCGTACAGGCCGCCCTGGATCGAGCCGGTGCTCTGCTCCAGCAGGCCGAAGGTGGCCGGGGCGACGAAACCACCCAGGTTGCCCAGGGAGTTGATCAGGGCGATGACGGCGGCGGCGATGCGCACGTCCAGGTACGCCTGGGGGATGGGCCAGAACAGCGACGAGGCGGATTTGAAGCCGATGGCCGCGAAGCACACGGCGACGAAGGCAAACACCGGCCCGCCGGTGGTGGACAGGAACATGCCGGCGGCGGCGATCAGCAGCGCGGTGGCCACCCAGGCCTGCTGGAAGCGGAACTTGCCCGACAGCGCGGCGAAGCCGTACATGGCAATGATCGAGATCAGCCAGGGGATGGAGTTGAAGAAGCCCACCTGCAGGTCGCTGAGGTCACCCATTTTCTTGATGATGCTGGGCAGCCAGAAGGTGGCGGCGTAGATGGTCAGCTGGATGCAGAAGTACAGCACGCAGAAGATCAGGATCTGGCCGTCCTTGAGCAGCTTGCCCAGGGTGGGCTTGACCGTTTGCAGCGCCTCGCGGTCCTTCTGTTCCTGGTCGATGGCGGCCACCAGGCTGTCCTGCTCCTCGCGGCTCAGCCACTTGGCGTCGTGGGGCTTGGAGTCCAGCCAGAACCAGACGAAGAAGCCCAGCAGCACCGAGACCATGCCTTCGATGGCGAACATCCACTGCCAGCCGTGCAGGCCCAGGCCGTCCAGTTGCAGCAGTGCGCCGGACAGCGGGCCAGAGATCAGCGAGGCCGCGGCCGAACCACTGAGGAAGATGGCGATGGCCTTGCCGCGCTCGGCGCCGGGCAGCCAGCGGGTGAAGTAATACAGCACGCCGGGGAAGAAACCGGCTTCGGCCACGCCCAGCAACACCCGCAGGATGTAGAACTGGGTCTCGTTCTGCACGAACGCCATCAGCGTGGCGACGATGCCCCAGGTGAACATGATGCGCGTCAGCCACACGCGGGCGCCGACTTTCTGCAGCAAAATGTTGGAGGGTACTTCAAACAGCGCGTAACCGATGAAGAACAGCCCGGCGCCCAGGCCATAGGCCGCGGCACCGATGCCCAGGTCGTGCTCCATGTGCGTACGCACGAAGCCAATGTTGACCCGGTCGATGTAGTTGACGATGAACATCAGGACGAAGAGTGGGAGCACATGGCTCTTCACTTTGGCGACGGCGCGCGCCAGGAGCGGATCGCCGTCGACGACGGCAGAGGACTGCGTTGAATTGCTCACAATTCAAAATCTCCCACTGATTATTTTTATGCGGGTAGGTGACAGGGTGGCCCCTGTTGACAGTCATCGTACAAGTGCTGACGAATTGAAGCAATTGGTTTCGTGGATTGAGTTGATCTAACCAGCGCGGTCGCGGCAACGAAACCGATCTAAAACCCGCTACGCCGTAGCCGCTGCCGTCAGGCTGCGCTGGCCATTCCAGCCACTGGAGATTTGCAGCGACCGACAGGGCCAGCGCAGCCTGACGGCAGCGGCTACAGAGCGTGCTTGTATGATGAGTTGATGGCAGGCGGTGTGGCGCTTTGCCACACAGTGATGGCCATTTGAAATTGATCTGGATCAATTTCACCAACAAGCCCCGCTACAAGAATGGCGCACCTCCACCGAGTAGCCGCCATGACCGCTCATTTCGCCTTTCTGAACAAGCCGCTGGCCCGGGAAATAACCCTGGTGCTGGTGCTCAAGCTGGTGCTGCTGGTGGGGATCCGCCTGGTGTGGTTTGGCCCGGCGGCTGACGTCAAGGACGACGGCACGAACCTTGGCCGACACCTGTTCGGCCCCCCCTCCGCCCCCCTTGAGAAGAGTCCGAAATGATTTCCGAATCAGTCGTCGACCTATCCCGGCTGCAGTTCGCGATGACCGCGCTGTATCACTTCCTGTTCGTGCCCCTGACCATTGGCATGACCTTCCTGCTGGCCATCATGGAGTCCGTCTACGTGATGACGGGCAAGCAGGTGTACAAGGACATGACCCGTTTCTGGGGCAAGCTGTTCGGCATCAACTTCGCCCTGGGCGTCACCACCGGGCTGACCATGGAGTTCCAGTTCGGCACCAACTGGGCCTATTACAGCCACTACGTGGGCGACATCTTCGGCGCGCCGCTGGCCATCGAAGGCATGATGGCGTTCTTCCTGGAGTCGACCTTCATCGGCCTGTTCTTCTTCGGCTGGGACCGCCTGAGCCGGGTGCAGCACCTGGGCGTGACCTGGCTCGTGGCGATTGGCTCGAACCTGTCGGCGCTGTGGATTCTGATCGCCAACGGCTGGATGCAGAACCCGGTGGGTGCCGAGTTCAACTTCGTCACCATGCGCATGGAGCTGGCGAGCTTCAGCCAGCTGCTGCTCAACCCGGTGGCGCAGGTGAAGTTCGTGCACACCGTGGCCTCGGGCTACGTCACCGGCTCGATCTTCGTGCTGGCGATTTCCAGCTGGTACCTGCTCAAGGGCCGCGACATCGGCTTCGCCCGGCGCTCGTTCGCCATTGCCGCGGCGTTCGGCATGGCCTCGATCCTGTCGGTGATCGTGCTGGGTGACGAGTCCGGCTACGAGATTGGCGACGTGCAGAAGACCAAGCTGGCCGCCATCGAGGCCGAGTGGGACACCGAGCCCGCGCCCGCCGCCTTCACCCTGTTCGGCCTGCCCAACCAGGCTGAGCAGCGCACCGACTACGCGGTGAAAATCCCTTACGTGATGGGCATCATCGCCACCCGTTCGGTGGACAAGCAGGTCACTGGCATCAAGGACCTGGTGGCCGAGCACGAAGGCCGCATCCGCAACGGCATGCTTGCCTACGAGGCGCTGGGACGGCTGCGCGGCGGCGACCACAGCGACCAGGCCTTGGCTGCCTTCAGCGCGGTGAAAAAAGACCTGGGCTACGGCCTGCTGCTGAAGAAATACACCGACCAGGTGGTGGACGCCAGCGAGGCGCAGATCAAGCAGGCGGCCCTGGATTCCATCCCCGGCGTGGCCTCGATCTTCTGGACCTTCCGGCTGATGGTGCTCAGCGGTTTCCTGATGCTGTTGCTGTTCGTGTGTGCGTTCTGGGCCTCGGCGCGCAAGAACGAAACCCGCAAGCGCTGGCTGCTGCGCTGGGCGCTGCTGAGCCTGCCGCTGCCGTGGGTGGGCACGCAGACCGGTTGGTACGTGGCCGAGCACGGTCGCCAGCCGTGGTCGATCGGCGAGGTGCTGCCGGTGCACCTGTCGGCCTCGAGCCTGTCGGCAAGCGACGTGTGGGGTTCGCTGCTGGCGTTGGTGGCGTTCTACAGCGTGCTGCTGGTGATCGAGATGTACCTGATGATCAAGTTCGCCCGCCTGGGCCCGAGCAGCCTGCACACCGGCCGGTATCACTTTGAAAACGGCGCCGCCGCTGCACCTGCCGCCGCCCATTCGCCCGTGCTGCAAGGAGCCGTGTGATGTTCGACTATGAAAACCTCAAGCTGATCTGGTGGGTGCTGGTAGGCGTGCTGCTGATCGGCTTCGCCCTGACCGACGGCTTCGACCTGGGCGCCGCGGCGCTGATGCCCTTGGTAGGCCGCAACGACCAGGAGCGGCGGGTGGTGATCAACACCATCGCGCCGCACTGGGACGGCAACCAGGTGTGGCTGATCACCGCCGGTGGCGCGCTGTTCGCCGCCTGGCCGCTGGTGTATTCGGCGGCGTTCTCCGGGCTGTACTGGGCGCTGCTGCTGGTGCTGTTCGCGCTGTTCGTGCGGCCGGTGGGCTTCGATTACCGCAGCAAACTTGAAAACACCCGTTGGCGCCGGGGCTGGGACTGGGCGCTGTGCATTGGCGCGCTGGTGCCGTCGCTGGTGTTTGGCGTGGCGTTCGGCAACCTGTTGCTGGGCCTGCCGTTCCAGTTCGATGACAGCCTGCGCAGCAGCTACCACGGTTCGTTCTGGCAACTGCTGAGCCCCTTCGCGCTGCTGGCGGGGGTGGTCAGCCTGAGCATGCTGTGCCTGCACGGCGGCACCTGGCTGATGATGCGCACCGAGGGCGTCATGGCCCAGCGGGCGCGCAAGGTCTCGCAAGGGCTGGCCTTCGTCTACCTGGCGGCATTCCTGGGTGCCGGTGCCTGGCTTGCGGCCGGCAATATCAACGGCCTGGTAATCAGCTCCAGCTTCGACCCCAACGTGGCACTGAACCCCTTGGCCAAGGCCGTGGCAGCGGGCAATCCCGGCTGGCTGGGCAATTACGTGACCTACCCGATCACGGCCATCGCGCCGCTGCTGGGGGTATTCGGCGGCCTGTTGGCGCTGCTCGCGGCGCTGGGCGACCGGCCGCGCATCGCCTTCCTGGGCAGCAGCCTGGCCATCGTCGGCACCCTGTGCACGGCCGGTTTCGCCCTGTTCCCGTTCGTGATGCCGTCCAGCCTGGACCCGGCGTCCAGCCTGACCGTGTGGGACGCGGTGTCAAGCCATACCACGCTGGTCATCATGCTGGTGGCGGCGTCGATCTTTGTGCCGCTGATCCTGTGCTACACGCTGTGGTGCTACGCGAAAATGTGGGGCACCGTCACCACCGCGCACATCAATGACAACCCCCACGGCCTTTACTGAGGACTGAACACATGTGGTATTTCGCCTGGATTCTGGGAGTGCTGCTGGCGTGCAGCTTCGGCATCATCAATGCGTTGTGGCTGGAGGCGTCCGGTGCGCTGGACGAGGAGGGCAGCGGTGCACGCTGAAACCCTGGGGCCGCTGCGCCGGCCCGCCAGCCGCTGGCTGTCGCTGGCACTGGTGCTGCCGTTGAGCCTGATCCTGCTGCTGCACCCGGTGCTGCTGCTCGACAGCCGTGGGCAGTACAGCCACGGCGTGCTGATGTTGATGTTGTGGGGCATTGCCGCCGGCTACGTGCACGGGGTGGGCTTCGACCCACAGGCGCGGGCGTGGCGGCTGGTGTTCCACCCGCTGCTGGCCTGGTCACTGATGGCCCTGGCCTACGCGGCGCTACTAACCCCGTAGCAGCGGCCGCAGGCCGCGTCCCGTCCGCCATGGCCTATGGCTGATACACCGCGTGGGGCGGACGCAGCCTGCGGCAGCTGCTACGGGGGTTCGGTGGTAAGCTTGGGGCTGACTATTTCGCGGAATGTGTTGGCATGCACGACCCAAGCAACGCCCCCACGCGCAAGCGCGCCACCAGCCTGGCCCACGACCTGGTCGAGGTGCTGAGCCAGCAGATCCTGCTGGGGCAATTCCGCCCCGGCGACAAGCTGCCGTCCGAACCGACCATCGTGCGCGAGCACGGGGTCAGCCGCACGGTGGTGCGCGAGGCTATCTCCAAGCTGCAGGCCTCGGGGCTGGTGGAAACCCGCCACGGCATCGGCACCTTCGTGCTGGAGCGCGAATCGCAACTGGGGCTGCGCCTGAGCCTGGACACCGCCGCCAGCGTGCGCGGCATTCTTGAGCTGCGCATGGGCCTGGAGGTGCAGGCCGTGGCCCTGGCGGCCGTGCGCCGCAGTGATGAACAGCTGCGGCGCATGCGCCAGGCGCTGGACGACTACCAGGCCTCGCTGGCCAACAACGACAGCTGCGTGGAAGAGGACAAGCGCTTTCACCAGCTGATCGCCGAGGCCACCGGCAACACCTATTTCACCGAGATCATGCAGCACCTGGGCGACACCATGATCCCGCGCACGCGGGTCAAGGGCGATGAGCGCGGCGACGCCGACTTCGCGCGCCTGGGCTACCTGGCCAACCAGGAGCACGAGGCCATCCTCAACGCCATCCGCAAGCAGGACCCGGACGCCGCGCGGGCGGCGATGGTGCTGCACCTCACCAACAGCCGCGACCGTTTTTCCGGCAACTGAGAGTCTGTGGGAGCTGGCTTGCCAGCGAGCTGTTGGAGGGCCTCAACAGCTCGCTGGCAAGCCAGCTCCCACGCCTATTTCATTGCCAGCCGAAGCGGCGGATATAGAACCGCTTCATGGCCTGGGTCAGCGCCACGTACGCCACCAGAATCACCGGCAGGAACGCGAAGTACAGCGGCGGCAGCGCCTGCAGCTTGAAGTAGTGCGCCAGCGGGCCCATGGGCAGGAAGATGCCGATGGCCATGATCACCCCGGTCATCACCATCAACGGCATGGCCGCGCGGCTCTGCAGGAACGGCACTTTCGGCGTGCGGATCATGTGCACCACCAGGGTCTGGGTCAGCAGGCCGACGATGAACCAGCCGGACTGGAACAGGGTCTGGTGTTCCGGGCTGTTGGCGCCGAACACGTACCACATCAGCGCGAAGGTGGTGATGTCGAACACCGAGCTGATCGGCCCGAAGAACAGCATGAAGCGGCCTACCTCGCCCGGCTGCCAGCGCTGCGGCTTCATCAGCATCTCGTCGTCGACGTTGTCGAACGGTACGGCGATCTGCGAAATGTCGTACAGCAGGTTTTGCACCAGCAGGTGCATCGGCAGCATCGGCAGGAAGGGGATGAACGCACTGGCCACCAGCACCGAGAAGACGTTGCCGAAGTTGGAGCTGGCGGTCATCTTGATGTACTTGAGCATGTTGGCGAAGGTGCGACGGCCTTCCAGCACGCCTTCTTCCAGCACCATCAGGCTCTTTTCCAGCAGGATGATGTCGGCCGCTTCCTTGGCGATGTCCACCGCGCTGTCCACCGAAATGCCGATGTCGGCAGTGCGCAGGGCCGGGGCGTCATTGATGCCGTCGCCCATGAAGCCGACCACGTGGCCGTTGGCCTTGAGCAGGCGCACGATGCGTTCCTTGTGCGCAGGCGTCAGCTTGGCGAAGACGTTGGTGGTTTCCACGGCAACGGCCAGTTGTGCGTCGGTCATGTCCTCGATGTCGTTGCCCATCAGCAGGCCTTGCTGGGCCAGGCCTACCTCGCGGCAGATCTTGGCGGTGACCAGCTCGTTGTCGCCGGTCAGCACTTTCACCGCCACGCCGTGGGCGGCCAGGGCCTTGAGCGCGGGCGCGGTGCTTTCCTTGGGCGGGTCGAGGAAGGCCACGTAGCCGATCAGGGTCAGCTCGCGTTCGTCATGGATGCCATAGTTTTCCTGGGTAGGCGGGCGCTCGCTGGCGGCCACGGCCACCACGCGCAGGCCTTCGGCGTTGAGCTCGGCGGTGACCTGGCGGATGCGCGCCAGCAGGCTGTCGGACAGCGGCTCGACCTGGTCGCCGTGGCGCACCTGGTGGCACACCGAGAGAATCTCTTCCACCGCGCCCTTGCAGATCAGCACGTGGTGCTGGTCGTGCTCGGCCACCACCACCGACATGCGCCGGCGGTTGAAGTCGAACGGAATCTCGTCGACCTTGCGGAAAGCGGTGGCCACCTGCAGGTCGCGCTGCACGTCCACGTGTTCCAGCACGGCCACGTCCAGCAGGTTCTTCAGGCCGGTCTGGTAGTAGCTGTTGAGGTAGGCCATCTCCAGCACTTCATCGGACTCCTGGCCCCACACGTCGACGTGGCGGGCGAGGAAGATCTTGTCCTGGGTCAGGGTGCCGGTCTTGTCGGTGCACAGCACGTCCATGGCGCCGAAGTTCTGGATGGCGTCCAGGCGCTTGACGATGACCTTCTTGCGCGACAGGAACACCGCGCCCTTGGCCAGGGTCGAGGTGACGATCATGGGCAGCATTTCCGGGGTCAGGCCCACGGCGATGGACAGCGCGAACAGCACCGCTTCCATCCAGTCACCCTTGGTGAAGCCGTTGATGAACAGCACCAGCGGCGCCATCACCAGCATGAAGCGGATCAGCAGCCAGCTGATCTTGTTGACGCCGGTCTGGAACGCCGTGGGCGCACGGTCGGTGGCGCCGACCCGTTGCGCCAGGGCGCCGAAGTAGGTGCCGTTGCCGGTGGCGACCACCACCGCGCTGGCGGCGCCGGACACCACGTTGGTGCCCATGAACAGGATGTTGTCCAGCTCCAGGGGGTTGCGCGTGGCCGGGTCGCGCAGCTGCACGAACTTCTCCACCGGCATGGATTCGCCGGTCATGGCGGCCTGGCTGACGAACAGGTCCTTGGCGCTGAGCAGGCGGCAGTCGGCGGGGATCATGTCGCCGGCGCTGAAGATCACCACGTCGCCGGGCACCAGCTGCTTGATCGGCAGTTCCACGCGCAGGTGCCCGTCGGCGTTGCGGCGGCGCACGGTGGCGGTGTTGCTGACCATGGCCTTGAGCGCATCGGCGGCCTTGTTCGAGCGCGCCTCCTGCCAGAAGCGCAGCAGGGTCGAGAGCACGACCATGCTGCCGATCACCAGGGTGGCCTTCATGTCTTCGGTGATGAACGAGACGATGGCCAGCAGGGTCAGCAGCAGGTTGAAGGGGTTCTTGTAGCACTGCCACAGGTGCACGTGCCAGGCCAGCGGCTGCTCGTGCTCCACCTCGTTGAGGCCCACGCGGGCGCAGGTGTCCTGGGCCTGGGCTTCGCTGAGGCCATCGGCGTGGCTGCCCAGGCGTTCCAGCAGGGCCTGGCTGTCACCGCCGGCGGCCGCCACCAGGCTGTGGGCCAGGGTGGGGGGTATCTCGCGGCTGACGTTGGCGTCATTCAGGCTTTCGAACAGCGCCAGGCGGCGGAAGTGCCGGGCGATGTGGCGAGTCCGCAGGAAGCCTGCGAAAAATTCTTTGAGCAGGGTGAAATTCATGGCGCTGCTTTCCCCAGTTGGCAGTGGGGAGACCATCGCGCAGGCACGTGCGCTGTCCTGGCTGCAACGTTGCAGGCCGGGGCAGGGGAGTCTGTGGAGAAGGGAAGGCTGCGGCGCCCCGCATGGGGGCGCCGGCAGTATTGCCGTCTCTCGCGTCAGGGCGAGACACGGCAGGGAAGCTGCGCGTTATCTCGCCGAGAAAATGCCGGTATCGATGACCGGCCGACTACTGTCGCTCGAACAAGTGCCCACGTGGGGTCTCCGCGGTGATTGAAAACGCGCGCAGCATACGCTTGGGGTTTGCTCCCGACAATAGTGGGTGGCGATCATGAGGGAAGTTTCATATTTGCTGGCCAAACGCGCCGTACCCGCATATTGCGTCGTCTGCATCGCGACTAAAGTCGGCTCCTACGCTGTCCGTGGTAGGAGCCGACTTTAGTCGCGATGCAGGCGGCGCGGTTTTTTGTCAGGAAGACGTGTTACGCACCAAGTTCAAGGGCGAACAATTCCTGCAGCGTCTGGCGACGGCGAATCAGCTGTACCTTGTCACCGTCCAGCAGCACCTCGGGAATCAGCGGGCGGCTGTTGTAGTTCGACGACATCGACGCGCCGTAGGCGCCAGTGGTGTGGATCACCAGCAGGTCGCCGACCTCGGCGCGCGGCAAAGGGCGCGGGGCCACCAGGCCGCCTTCGTGCTGGGTGAAGACGTCGCCGGACTCGCACAGCGGGCCGGCCACCACGGTGGGGCGCAGCTCGCCGGTGCGCGGCTGGCCGTCGCGGTCCAGCAGGGTGAAACCGTGGTAGCTGCCGTACATGGACGGGCGCATCAGGTCATTGAAGCCGGCGTCCACCAGCACGAAATGCTGGCTGCCCATGTCCTTGATGGCGCGCACTTCGGTCACCAGGGTGCCGGACTCGGCCACCAGGAAACGCCCCGGCTCGATTTCCAGGCGCACCGGGTGGCCCAGGTGGGCGGCCACGCGCTGGCGGGCGGCGTCCCAGATGGCGGCGTAGCGCTCGGTGTCCACCGGCTGCTGGTCATCCTTGTAGGGCACCGACAGGCCGCCGCCGGCCGAAATGGCCTCCAGGTCGTGGCCCATGCCGATCACCGCGTCGGCCATGGCCGTGCACACTTCTTCCAGGTGCGCGTAGTCCACGCCCGAGCCGATGTGCATGTGCAGGCCCACCAGTTGCAGGTCGTACTGGCGCACCACGGCCAGGGCTTCGCACAGCTGGCTGTGCCACACGCCGTGCTTGCTGTTCTCGCCGCCGGTGTTGGTCTTCTGGCTGTGGCCGTGGCCGAAGCCAGGGTTCAGGCGGATCCACACGCGGTGGCCGGGGTGCTGCTGGCCCAGTTGGCGCAGCATGTCGATGGAGCCGCAGTTGACCTCCACGTCCAGCTCGATGATGCGCGCCAGGGTGGCGCGGTCCAGCAAGTCGCAGGTGAACACCACGCCCGCCGGCTCGCCCTGGGGGCTGTAGCCGGCCAGCAGCGCACGCTCGATCTCGCCCAGCGACACCGCGTCCACCTGCACGCCCTGTTCGCGCATCAGCTTGAGGATGTGCACGTTGGAGCAGGCCTTCTGGGCGAAGCGGATCACGTCGAAGCCCTGCAGCTGGCTGATGCGCTGGCGGATGATGGCGGCGTCGTAGGTCCAGAAAGGCGTGGCGTGTTGCTGAACGAGGGGCAGGATGCGATCGAACATGGTGGTGTGGCCGTGAAGGGGAAAGGTGGCCATCATGCGCAATTATCTCTATTCAATAAAATATCTGTTTTTTCTCTGTCCATTCAGTTCTGATATGGCTTGGGTTTGATTTCGAGTCTTTGCAATGGACATATCCCTGCGTCATATCGAAGTGTTCCGCGCGGTGATGAACGCCGGCAGCGTCACCGGCGCCGCGCAGCTGCTGTTCAGCTCCCAGCCCACCGTCAGCCGCGAGCTGGCGCGGCTGGAAAGCCTGCTGGGCATGCCGTTGTTCGTGCGCGAGCGCGGCCGGCTGACGCCCACGGCCCAGGGCCTGATGCTGTTCGAGGAAGTGCAGCGCGCCTACGTCGGGCTGGAACAGATCGCCAGCGTCGCCGAGTCGATCCGCCGGTTCGACCAGGGCCAGTTGAACATCACCTGTCTGCCGATGTTCGCCCAGGTGCTGCTGCCAGCAGCGTGCCTGGCGTTCAGCCGCCAGTACCCCGGCGTGGCGGTGAGCATCACCGCCCAGGAATCACCGGCGCTGGAAGAGTCGCTCAGTGGCCAACGCTATGACCTGGGCCTGATCGAAAGCCGCCACCCGCCACGTGGCACCCGGGGCTTCGAACTGTTTTGCGCGGAAATGGTGGCGGTGCTGCCGGCCGGCCATGGGCTGGCGGCGAAGGCGCGCCTGGAACTGAGCGATTTCGACGGCCAGGCGTTCATCAACCTGTCCGGGCTGGACCTGTACCGCAAGATGCTCGACGAACAGTTCCGCCGCGCCAATGTGCAGCGCCACGGGGTGATCGAGACCAGCACCGCCGCCTCGGTGTGCGCCATGGTGCGCCAGGGGCTGGGGGTGGCCATCGTCAACCCGCTGACCGCGCTGGACGAGGCGGCCCGCGGCCTGGTGCTGCGGCCGCTGGCGGTGGCGGCGCCGTTCAGCGTCAGCCTGATCCAGCCCCAGTACCGCCCGGCGTCGGTGCTGGTGGAGGCGTTTACCGCGTGCCTGCAAACCGAGGCGGCGCGCCTGGCGGCCATCCTGGCCCCGTAGCAGCTGCCGCAGGCTGCGTCAGGCGGGCTTTACCGCGGTGCCTGTGACGCGGCCTTGCGGCCGCTGCTACGGTTCAGAGGTCAGCCAGTGCTTCACGTAGGTTCACATCCGGCGCGCTCTGTTCATCCAGGTCCAGTTGGCCTTCCAGGTCGACCAGGTGGTCCAGCGTGGCGCGGATGGCGTTGTCGCTGTTGCCCGACTGCAGGGCATCGAGGATGGCCTGGTGGTCGTCGCAGCGGCAGGAGGAGGTTTCCAGGCGCTGGTACAGCGAGACGATCAGCGAGCTGCGCACGATCAGGTTGCCGAGCATTTCACGCAGCAAACGATTGCCGCACAGGTCGGCCAGCATCAGGTGGAATTCGCTGCGCACGCGCACGGTCTCGCGGCGGTCGCCGCTGGCCGAGGCCTGGTGTTCGGCTTGCATTTGCGCGGCGATGGTGTCGGCGTTGGCGGCCAGGGCGTCGGGGGTGATGGCCTCGACGATGGCGCGCTCGATGGCGCGACGGGCGGCGAACACTTCCCGTGCTTCCTGGGCAGAAGGCTGCGAGACGATGGCGCCGCGGTTGGTCTCGATGGTGACGATGTGCTGCATGGCCAGGCGCTGCAAGGCCACCTGCACGTGGTTGCGGTTGGCCTGCAGGGTCTCGACGATCTGCGCCTCTACCAGCCGCGTGCCGGGGCGCAGGCGTTGCTGGGCGATGGCGCGCGACAGCACGTCGACGATGCGGGTGACTTCCAGCTGTTTGGCGGTGACGGTGACAGAAACCATATTTCCTCGAACGGTGAGCCCATGCAGAGCCTGCGACTGGGTGCAATGGGGGCGCATTATCCGCCAGCGGGCCGGCCTTTGAAAAGCGCGCTGGCCGACCGCCAGCAGGGAAATTTCGCCGTCAAACCATTGCAAGATGCTGCTTGCGCTTGGGGGGCGGGCAGGCCAGATCCAGCTGTTTGAGGTCTTCATCATCCAGTTGGATAGCGGCCGCCGCTGCATTCTGCCGCACATGGTCGGGGTGCACGGCCTTGGGAATGGCAAGCACCCCGTCCTCGCGCAGCACCCATGCCAGGCAGGCCTGGGCCGCGGTGATGCCATGTTTGTCGGCGATGGCCTGCAACGCCGCATGGCGCAGCAGCTTGCCGCCCTGGGCGATGGGGCAGTAGGCCATGGTCGGCAGGCTGCGGGCCTGGCTCCAGGGCAGCAGGTCGAATTCGATGCCACGGGCCTCGGGGTTGTACAGCACCTGGTTGGTGGCGCAGCGCTCGTCGTCCAGCTCTTCCAGGTCGTCGACGTCGAAATTGGACACGCCCCAGCGGCCGATCTTGCCCTGTTCGCACAGGCGTTCGAAGGCTTCCACGGTTTCCGCCAGCGGGTACTGGCCGCGCCAGTGCAGCAGGTACAGGTCGATGTGCTCGGTGCCCAGGCGCTTGAGGCTGCGCTCGCAGGCAGCCGCCACGCCGCTGCGGCTGGCGTTGTGCGGGTATACCTTGCTGACCAGGAACACCTGCTCGCGGCGCCCGGCGATGGCTTGGCCCACGACCTGTTCGGCGCCGCCTTCGCCGTACATTTCAGCCGTGTCGATCAGGCTCATGCCCAGGTCGATGCCCAGTTGCAGGGCGGCGACCTCCTGGCGCCTGGCGCCGGGGTCTTCGCCCATGCGCCAGGTGCCCTGGCCGATGATGGAAACCGAGGTGTCTGCGAGTCGATGATGGCGCATGGCTACTCCCTGAAACATGGATGGCTTATAGTCTGACGACGCTAGGGAAATAACATTCAACACAAGGAAACGGCATGGGTCGACAGCTCGTGGTCTGCCTGGACGGCACCAACAACCGCTTCAGCCTGCAACCTACCAATATACTGCGGATGATCCGCTGCCTGTCCGATGATCCCGCCCGGGTCATGTCCTATTACGACCAGGGCGTGGGCACCTTCGGCCTGCGCGAGACGCTGTTCGAGTGGCAGAAACTGCCCTCGCGGCTGTGCGGCCTGGCGTTCGGCTGGGGCCTGAAGGAGACCGTGGGCGGCGCCTATCGCTTTCTCGCCCGGCATTATCGCGACGGCGACCAGCTCTACCTGTTCGGCTTTTCCCGGGGCGCCTACGCCGTGCGCGCGCTGGCGGCGCTGATCGACGCCGTGGGCCTGGTGCGCGGCCACGAGGCACATCTGTTCGACTATGCCTGGGCCATGTTGCAGGCGCGCAACAGCGACAAGCAGCCGGACTTCAAGCTGCAGGACGCGTTCAAGGCCACCTTTGGCCGGCCGGTGAAGGTGCACCTGCTGGGGTTGTTCGACACGGTCAAGTCCGAGGGCTGGATCTACGACCCACTGGTGCTGCCGTACACCGCCAGCAACGCCATGGTGGAGAACGTCCGTCATGCGCTGTCCATCGACGAGCGCCGTTGTTTCTTCCGCCCCAACCTGTGGCAGAAGCGCCCGGGGCAGGGCACCGACGTGCGCCAGGTGTGGTTCGCCGGGGTACACAGCGACGTGGGCGGTGGCTACGCCGTGGACGAATCGGGCCCGGCGTTGCTGGCCTTGCGCTGGATGCTCGGCGAGGCGCGGGCCCTGGGCCTGGCGCTGGACCCCGACGGCTGCGCCCGCGAGCTGCAACTGCTGGACGCCGGCGGCCCCGGGCAGTTGCACGACTCCATGACCTGGCCATGGCCGCTGGCCGAGTGGTTGCCACGCCGGGCCTGGAGCTACACGCTGCACAAGCACGTGTTCACCATCGGCAGCATGCCGCCGTTCGGCCAGCCGCGGCCGCGCTACATCGCCGAGGGCGCGGTGCTGCACCGCTCAGTCCTGCAGCGCCTGGAAAGCGGCGACTACCACCCCGTCAACCTGCCCCGCCAGTACAGCGTCGCAGAAGACCTGCCCCTGATCCCCCAAACCACCCCCACCTTGTAGCAGCTGCCGCAGGCGGCGTCCTTACGCGGTATGCCTGTCGATGGACGGTGCTCGCGGACGCGGCCTGGCGGCCGCTGCTACGGAGGCTGCGTCCGGGAGCACCGCGGTATCCGTGTGGGAGCCGTCATGGCGTGGATTGGTATTGGGCGGACGTTTCGATCAGCACCTCCTGCAACGCCTGCGCCGCCGCCGACAGCTTGTGGTCGGCCAGGCGCATCAGGCCGATGCGCCGCTCGATGCGCGGCTCATCCAGGGCCACGCAACGCGCGCCCAGTTCCTCCATCTGTTCGATGCACAGCGACGGCACCGCGCTCACCCCCAGGCCGCTGGCAACCATGCGGCCGACGGTGCTCAGTTGGTGGCTTTCGAAGGCTACAGACAGCTTGCCATGGGTATCGGCCAGGTCCTGCTCCAGCATCAGGCGCACCGCCGAAGGGCGTTGCAGGGTGACGAAGTCCTCCTGCAACAGCTCGCTCCAGCTGAGCTTGTCTCGCTGGGCCAGGGGCGAATCGGCCGCCACCACCGCGACGAAGCGGTCCAGGTAGAACGGCGTGAACACCAGCGAGCTGGTGGACTCGGGCTCGAAGCCGATGCCCAGCTCCACGCGGCGGTGGCGCACCATTTCCAGCACCTGCTCGTTGATCACGTCGTGCACGGCCACGTTCACCCGCGGGTGGCGGTCGCGGAAGGTCTTCAGCGCCGCAGGCAGGCGGTTGCCGGCGAAGGAGGGCATGGCCGCGATCGAGACCTTGCCGGTCTGCAGGGTGAAGTGCTGGCGCAGCAATTCCTCGGCGTTGTCCCAGTCGGCCAGCAGCTGCCGCGCCAGGGGCAGCAGGGTCTCGCCCTCGGGGGTCAGGGCTACGCTGCGCGTGGTGCGGATCAACAGCGCACCGCCCAGGTCTTCCTCCAGGCCCTTGATGGTCAGGCTCAGGGCCGGCTGCGACAGGTGCAGCCGCTCGCCGGCCTGGGCGAAGCTCAAGGCCTGGGCCACGGCTAGGAACGCGCGAAGCTGCTTGATGTTCATTGTTTTGTAAACTCAATCAATCCATCAGAAAAACAAAATTAACAAATAACTCCGTTGGCGAGAAGATGGGCCAAACACGCTCCTGGGCTAAGCTGGCGTTAGTCCAATAATTAAAACAAGGCGGATCGATATGGCTGGGCTCGACAAGCGAGTAGCAACCTGGGAAGAGGCCCTCGCCGGCCTCACCGACAACATGACGGTATTGTCCGGCGGCTTCGGCCTGTGCGGCATTCCCGAGAACCTTATTGCGCAGATCAAGCGCATGGGCGTGCGCGGGCTGACCGTGGTGTCCAACAACTGCGGCGTCGATGGCTTTGGCCTGGGCGTGCTGCTGGAAGACCGGCAGATCCGCAAGATGATCGCCTCGTACGTGGGCGAGAACGCCCTGTTCGAACGCCAGCTGCTGGACGGCGAGCTGGAAGTGGAACTCACCCCCCAAGGCACCCTGGCGGAAAAAATGCGCGCCGGCGGTGCTGGCATCCCGGCGTTCTACACCGCCACCGGCTACGGCACCCCGGTGGCCGATGGCAAGGAAGTGCGCGAGTTCAACGGCCGCAAGTACATTCTTGAAGAGGCCATCACCGGCGACTTCGCCATCGTCAAGGGCTGGAAGGCCGACCACTTCGGCAACGTCATCTACCGCCACACCGCGCAGAATTTCAACCCGCTGGCCGCTGCCGCCGGCAAGATTACCGTGGTCGAGGTCGAGGAAATCGTCGCCCCTGGCGAGTTGCCGCCCAGCCAGATCCACACCCCCGGCATCTACGTCGACCGGGTGATTCTCGGCACCTTCGAAAAACGCATCGAAAAGCGCACCGTCAAGGCCTGAGGCCCGGCCCAGAACAACAAGAGGTTTAGCACATGGCACTGACCCGCGAACAAATGGCCCAGCGTGTGGCCCGCGAACTCAAGGATGGCTACTACGTGAACCTGGGCATCGGCATTCCGACCCTGGTGGCCAACTACGTCCCCGACGACATCGACGTGATGCTGCAATCGGAAAACGGCCTGCTGGGCATGGGCGAGTTTCCGACCGAGGCAACCATCGACGCCGACATGATCAACGCCGGCAAGCAGACCGTCACCGCCCGGGCGGGTGCGTCCATTTTCAACTCGGCGGAATCCTTCGCGATGATTCGTGGCGGCCACGTCGACCTTACCGTGCTGGGCGCCTTCGAGGTGGACGTGCAGGGCAACATCGCTTCGTGGATGATCCCCGGCAAGCTGGTGAAAGGCATGGGCGGCGCCATGGACCTGGTGGCCGGCGCCGACAACATCATCGTCACCATGACCCACGCCTCCAAGGACGGCGAGTCCAAGCTGCTGCCCCAGTGCAGCCTGCCGCTGACCGGCGCGGGCTGCATTCGCAAGGTGCTGACCGACCTTGCGTACCTGGAGATCGAGAACGGCGCGTTCATCCTGCGCGAGCGCGCGCCGGGCATCAGCGTCGAGGAAATTATCGCCAAGACCGCCGGCAAGCTGATCGTGCCGGATGATGTGATCGAGATGACCTTCTAAGCCACACCGCGCTCCCGTAGCCGCTGCTGCAGGCTGCGCTGGCCTTTGAGTTCACTGAAGACATTCAGCGACCTCAGGGGCCAGCGCAGCCTGCGGCAGCGGCTACAGTGCTTTGCAGCATCCAAAAATAAAGACAATAAAAGGTAGTACCCCATGTCCGTAGACATTGAAGAGAGCCGCTACGCGCGGTTTGCCCTGCGTTGCTCCAACTGGGCCGAGCGCTGGTTCCCCGATTCCTGGGTGTTCGCCGCCGTGGCGGTGATCGTCGTGGCGCTCGCGGCCATGGCCATGGGCGCCAAGCCCAACGACACTGCCACCGCCTTTGGCGACGGCTTCTGGAGCCTGATCCCCTTCACCATGCAGATGGCCTTCGTGGTCATCGGCGGCTACGTGGTGGCCAGTTCGCCGCCTGCGGTGAAACTCATCGACCGCCTGGCGCGCCTGCCGCGCAATGGCCGCTCGGCCGTGGCCTGGGTGGCGCTGATTTCCATGGTCGCCTCGCTGCTCAACTGGGGCCTGTCGCTGGTGTTCGGCGGCTTGCTGGTACGCGCCTTGGCGCGCCGCACCGACCTGAAAATGGACTACCGCGCCGCCGGTGCCGCCGCCTACCTGGGCCTGGGCGCCGTCTGGGCACTGGGCCTGTCGTCGTCAGCTGCGCAATTGCAGGCCAACCCGGCCAGCTTGCCGCCGTCGATCCTCGCCATCACCGGCGTCATTCCCTTCACCCAGACCATCTTCCTCTGGCAGTCCGGGCTGATGCTGGCCGTGCTGGTGCTGGTGTCGCTGGTCATCGCCTACGCCACCGCGCCGGGCCCCAACAGCGCCCGCGACGCCAAGGCCTGCGGCATCGACCCCAGCTTCAACCTGCCGCCCCAGGCCCAACGCAGCCGCCCCGGCGAGTGGCTGGAACACAGCCCGGTGCTGACCTTGCTGCTGGTAGCGCTGGCGGCCGGCTGGCTGTACCACGAGTTCTCGACCAAGCCGGCGATCACCGCCATTTCCGGGCTAAACACCTACAACTTCCTGTTCATCATGCTCGGCGCGCTGCTGCACTGGCGCCCGCGCAGCTTCCTCGACGCCGTGGCCCGCGCGGTGCCCACCACCACCGGCGTGCTGATCCAGTTCCCGCTGTACGGCTCTATCGCCGCCATCCTCACCACGGTAAAGGGCGGCGAAGGCCAGACCCTGGCCCAGCACATCTCCACCTTCTTCGTGCAGATCGCCTCCCACGACACCTACGCGCTGCTGATGGGCGTGTACTCGGCGGTGCTGGGCTTCTTCATCCCCTCGGGCGGCGGCAAGTGGATCATCGAGGCGCCGTACGTGATGCAGGTGGCCAACGACCTCAAATACCACCTGGGCTGGGCCGTGCAGATCTACAACGCCGCCGAGGCGCTGCCCAACCTCATCAACCCCTTCTACATGCTGCCACTGCTGGGCGTGCTGGGCCTGAAGGCGCGCGACCTGATCGGCTTCAGCTTCGTGCAGTTGCTGGTGCATGTGCCGCTGGTGCTGGTGCTGTTGTGGGCGTTGGGGACGACGTTGCAGTATGTGCCACCGGTAATGCCCTGACAGGAGTACAGCATGCTGCCGCGCACCTCCCGATTCTGGCGTGACCCCGCGCTGCCGTTCATCGAGGCGCGCGACGTGGTGGATGGCCGTGCCATCAGTCATGGCCTGCACGCCCACGACACTTTTTCCGTCGGTGCGATCACCGGCGGCACCAGCACCTACGTGAACGGCACCCATGTGCGACGGGTAGGACGGGGTGACCTGGTGCTGATGAACCCGGGCGAGGTGCATGCCTGTAACCCGGTGGATGACCGGCCATGGGCCTACCGCATGGTGTTCGTCGACGTCGTGTGGCTGGCTGCCTTGCAGGGGGCAGGTGGACTGGGGGATGGGGTGGTGTTGCAGCCTTTGGCGCAGCAGCATAGTCACGATCCACGACTGTTCGAAGGGCTCGATGGCTTGTGCGAGTCGCTGTTGAACGCCACTGTCAGTGCGCAGGCCAAGGAGGCGGCGGCGCGTGAGTGGTTTCTTGAGCTTATGCGGGTCGTTGGCACGCGCCCGCTGCAGCCCTGCGTCGCAGACCCGCTGGCGAGAGCCGCGGCATTTATCCGCGACGAGTGCGCGCGGCCGTTGAAGCTCGAAGAGATCTGCGCGACTGTGCAGCTGTCACCGTCCTACCTGATTCGGGCGTTCAAGCAACGCTACAGCATGACGCCCCACGCCTGGTTGATGGACTGCCGGTTGCAGGCGGCCCGTGCCTGCCTGCGCCAAGGTGGCGACATCGCCGAGGCCGCGCAACTGGCAGGCTTTGCCGACCAGGCCCACCTGCAGCGCTTGTTCAAGCGCCAACTGGCGGCCACCCCCGGCCATTACCGTGGTCAGCCCGCCACCAGGTAAGCGGCGCAGCCGATCAGTAAAGCCGCCAACACCCGGTTGAACAAACGCACCCCTGCCGCGTGCTGCAAGTGCCCGCGCACCAGGCTACCGGCCCAGGCCCAGCAGCCGATGGACAAAAAGCACACCACAAAATAGATCGCCGCAAACAGCCAGATCCGGCCACTGTCGCCATTGGCGGCAAACGCGCCCATGCCCGCCACGCAGGCCAGCCACGCCTTGGGGTTCAGCCATTGCATCGCCGCGCCGCCCAGCAGTGACGGTGGGCGCCCCCGGCCCGCATTGCCCAGCTGGCCGTTGTCCACGGCCAGGCGCCACGCCAGGTAGAGCAGGAACAACACCCCGGCCCACTGGATGGCCCGCGTCAGGCGAGGATACCAGGCCAGCAGTTCATGCAGGCCGAAGCCGCATAGCAGCAACAACAGGATGAACCCCAGGGTCGCGCCGGCGACGTGTGCCAGGCTGGCGGGCAGGCCATGCCTGGCGCCGGCATTGAGGGCAACGATATTCACCGGGCCGGGGCTGATGGATGCCGCCAGCGCGAAGCCGGCCATGGACAGGGCGAGTTGCATGGGCAGTACCTGATTGCGAGTGGATTCACCCACACCTTATGGCGCTGGCCGGGCACAGGTATTGAATGAAATTACCCTTCGCGATCAAACGCGTACGCCCGCTGCACATGGGCCACCCGCGTGATGAAGTGCTGGTACCACTGCGCCCGCCCGGTAGCGCGGGCGTCGGTGTGTTCGGCGTGCTGCTTCCACGCAAGGATCGCGGCTTCACTCTGCCAATACGACACGGTGATGCCCAGGCCGTCCTCGCCGCGCGCCGATTCCACGCCGAGGAAGCCTGGCTGGTCGCTGGCGAGCTCGACCATGCGCTGGGCTGCTTCGCCGTAGCCGGCGTCGACGTCGGTGCGGGTGGAGGTGAAGATCACCGCGTAATAGGGCGGTTTCGGGGTGTTGGCGAACATGCTCAGGCGCTCCGGTTGGCGGCGTGCAGCAGGGCGGTCAGCAGCGGCGGCACGCGGCCTTCCAGGGCGGCGCGCTCGGGCTGGAACAGGGTGGCGACGAAGAACGGGTGGCCTTCCAGTTGCACGGCGCGCACATCGCCGGCGGCGTCATGGGCGCAAGGGCGCAGGGGGCCTGCGAACAGCGCGTCGGCGAAGGCCGGGTTGAGGCCATAGTTGCAGTGGTAGCCTTCTTCGATGTCCAACTGCTCGTATGCCTGGGCGATCAGGCTGCCGGGCGTCAGGTGCAGGCCACCGCGTTTTTCCACCAGCGAGCAGCTGAGCGGGCTGATGATGGCGCGGGCGGCGTCGGGGAAGCTTTCGCCGTGCTCGGCGTCGGCCCAGCCCAGCACATTGCGGGCGTATTCCAGCAGCGCGTGTTGGAAGCCGGCGCAGGTGCCCAGGAAGGGGATGCGCTGTTCGCGGGCGTGGCGGATGGCGGTGAGTGCGCCTTCCAGCGAGCGGTAGGGGCTGCCGGGCATGCACCAGATGGCGTCGAAGGGCTGGTCGAGGCTGGCGGCGGTGACCTGGTCGGTGGCCAGGCAGCGCGCCTCCACGCTGATGCCCAGGGCGCGGCCCGCCAGTGGCAGGGCGGCCTGGATGGCGCGGTGGGCGGTGATCGAGGCGTCGAAGTCGCCGACCAGGGCGATGTGCAGCGGGCGCGAGCGGGGCATGAGGCTGTTCCTTCAGTGGGTCCTTGCCGGTGCAAGTAGGGCCACTATAAGCTGGCACCCGCGCAATCAATATTGGCATTTCGGCAAAGTATCCGTGCATTCATGCAATATCGCCTCAGTCATCACGACCTTGACCTGATCCTTGCCCTGGTACGTGGCCGTTCGCTGGCGCGGGCCTCACGTTTGCTGGGCGTGGACGTGTCGACGGTGTTCCGCTCGACCCGCCGGCTGGAGTCGGCGCTGGGCCAGTCGCTGTTCGAGAAAAGCCGCGGCGGCTACCTGCCCACGGCGCTGGCGGTGAGCCTCGCGGCCCAGGCCGAGCAGGCTGAACAGGCGCTGCAGGTGGCCCAGGTCAGCGTGGAGCAGGGCGGCGAGGTGGTCAGTGGCACGGTGCGCCTGACCTGCACCGACGCGGTGCTGCAGCACCTGCTGTTGCCGGCCCTGGCGACCTTCATGCCGCGCTACCCGGCGCTGGCACTGGAGCTGACCACCAGCAATGACTTCGCCAACTTGAGCCGCCGCGACGCCGACATCGCCCTGCGCCTGACCCAGGCGCCGCCCGAACACCTGGTGGGTAGCCGCCTGGGCACGGTGCAGTACCAGGTGTGTGCCAGCGCCGCCTACCTGGCCGGGCTGGCCACCCGTGACCTGGCGTTGATGAACTGGGTGGCCGCCGATGACTTCATTCCCGACCACCCCGGGGTAGCCTGGCGCCGCGAACACCTGCCCGGGGTGACGCCGCTGTACCGGGCCAGCTCCATGCTGGCGGTGGCGCAGATGGTGCGGGCGGGGATGGGGGTGGCGGTGTTGCCGCAGTTCCTGATCGGTGACCTGACGGTGCTGGGTGCACCGTTGGCGGGGCATGACAGCGCGTTGTGGATGCTGACGCGGCCTGATTGCCGGGCGTTGCGGTCGGTGGTGACGTTGTTTGGCGAATTGCGTTCGGCGATAGTTTTGGGGTGACCCCGGACGCGGCCTGCGGCCGCTGCTACGGGGGGCGTGATTACGGCATGCCGTTGGCGCCGTATAGGCGGAACCCTTCGCGTTCCTGCAGGCGCAGGTAGTAGGCTTCTACTGCTGGCAAGGCGGCGTGCTCGATGGGCGTCATTTTCCAGCGGTTCACCGACAGGCCCAGCACCACGTCCGCCAGGCTGAAATGCTCGCCGGTGACAAACGCGCCGGTGCGCGCCAACTGCGCGTCGAGAATGGCCATTACCCGGTTCCACTCGGCCGTGCCGTCAGCCAGTTTTTGCGGGTCCTGATACGCTGGGTCCTGGCGAACCAGTGCGGTGAACGGGTAGCGCCATGCCGGGTTCAGCTCCGTGGCCTGCCAGTCCATCCACTGTTCCACCCGCGCCCGCGCGCGGCGCTCCACGGGCAGCAACGGCGCGCCCTGTTTGCCTGCCAGGTAGCGGCAGATGCTGTTGGATTCCCACAGCACGAAGTCGTCCTCCACCAGCACCGGCACCTGGGCGTTGGGGTTCAGCCGCAGGTAGTCGGGGGTGTGGGTGGAGGCAAAGCCGTTGCCGTAGTCTTCGCGAATGAAACCGATGCCCAGCTCGTGGCAGGTCCACAGGACCTTGCGTACGTTGATCGAAGTGTCGCGTCCCAGAATGCGAACGGGCATGTCCATGCGAAAGTCCTGTGCGGGCCGAAGGGGAATGCGGAATCTAACCCGCCGGCCCGCCGCAAGTCACGGCTTGCTGGTGGTGCCTGAAGGGCTGTCGGGCTTGGTGTTGCTGTTGCCCATGGAGCTGCCCTCGGGGTTGCCGCCGATCGGTTTGATCGGCTGGCTGCCGGCGGGCATGTCGGGGCCGGCCGAGCCGTCGGTGTTGCCGTTCTGCATGCGCGTGCCGGTGCCGCTGGGCACGCCGATTTCCGCTGGCGTAGTGCCAATGGCGCCGTTGGGGTTGGCAGGGTTCACGGGGCCGGTGCTGTCATCGGCGAAGGCGCCGGCGCTGAGCAGGGTGGTCAGGGCCAGGGCGGCCCAGCGTGCAGTAGTCATGAACAGTCTCCTTTTCATGAGCGGTACAGGCTTTGGGCCATTGCCGGATGAACAAGGTGCCCCACTGCCGACGGGCGGTTGACGGCGCCGGGCCAGGCGGCGTATGTTCTGGGCATGAACACCTTCCTGTCGCTGCCAGCCATGAGCATTATTATTACCGCCATTCCTCATCTGGCGGGCTAGCAGCTGCACCCAACCCGCCCTCGTGGCGGGTTTCAAGTGAACGTCACCAGGGCTCCGAGTACTGCACCGGAGACGCCCCATGAGTGACACCGACACCGATACCGCCCAGCTCGCCTACTACGCCCGCAAGACCCTGGAAGCCAAGGTCTACGACCTGGCCATCGTCACCCCCTTGCAGGTGGCGCCGGCGCTGTCCCTGCGCCTGGGCAACCAGGTCCTGCTCAAGCGTGAAGACCTGCAGCCCACCTATTCCTTCAAGATCCGCGGCGCCAGCAACAAGCTGGCGCAGCTGAGCCCGGCCGAGCGTGCCGCCGGCGTGGTCACCGCCTCGGCCGGCAACCATGCCCAGGGCGTGGCGTTGGCGGCGCGGGAGCTGGGCATCGCCGCGACCATCGTGATGCCGCAGACCACGCCGCAGCTGAAGATCGATGGCGTGCTGTCGCGCGGTGGCCACGCCGTGCTGCACGGCGCTGCGTTCCCCGAGGCCCTGGCCCATGCGCTGGAACTGGCCAAGGGCGGCATGACCTTCGTCGCGCCCTTCGACGACCCCGACGTGATCGCCGGCCAGGGCACCGTGGCCCTGGAGATCCTGCGCCAGCACCCCGAGGGCCTGGACGCCATTTTCGTGCCGGTGGGCGGTGGCGGGCTGCTGGCCGGCATCGCCGCCTACGTCAAATACCTGCGGCCGCAGATCCGCGTCATCGGCGTCGAGTCAGAGGGCTCGAACTGCCTGCAGGCAGCGCTGGCGGCGGGGGAGCGGGTGGTGCTGGGCCAGGTCGATACCTTTGCCGACGGCGTGGCGGTGGCGCAGGTGGGGGCCCATTGCTACGACATCTGCCGGCGTTGGGTGGACGAGGTGATCACGGTGAGCAATGACGAACTGGGCGCGGCGATCAAGGATATCTATGACGACACGCGTTCCATCACCGAGCCATCGGGGGCGTTGGCGGTGGCGGGCATCAAGCGCTACGTGGCCGCGCGCGGGGTGCGCGGGCAGGTGCTGGTGGCGATCGATTCGGGGGCGAACGTGAACTTCGATCGGCTGGGGGACTTTGCCCAGCGGGCGCTGCGTTTTGCTGAAGCCCTGTAGCCGCTGCCCCAGGCAGCGGCTACAGGGTCGGGTTTACACTACCAGCGACAGCAACATGATAAAGATCAGGGCAACCACCGAGAGGATGGTTTCCATCATGCTCCAGGTCTTGAAGGTTTCAGCCACGGTCATGTTGAAGTACTGCTTCACCAGCCAGAAACCGGCGTCGTTGACGTGCGACAGGATCACCGAACCGGCACCGGCGGCCAGCACCAGCAGCTCGCGCGGCACGCCCGGGATCAGGTCCACCACCGGGGCGACGATGCCGGCGCCGGTGATGGTGGCCACGGTGGCGGAACCGGTGGCGATACGGATCACCGCCGCCACCAGCCAAGCCAGTAGGATCGGCGAGACGTGGGCCTGCACGGCCATTTCACCAATCACGTTGCCCACGCCGGTGTCCACCAGCATCTGCTTGAAGCCACCACCGGCGCCCACGATCAGGATGATCGCGGCGGTCGGTGCCAGGCTCTGGTCCAGCAGCTTCATGATCTTGGCGCGGTCGAAGCCACGGGCAAAACCGAAGGTGTAGAAGGCCAGCAGCAGGGCGGCCAGCAGGGCGGTGATCGGGTGGCCGATCAGGTCCATCCACTGGCGGAAGATGTGGTCAGCCGGCACGAACACGTCGGCGAAGGTCTTCAGCAGCATCAGGAACACCGGCAGCAGCACGGTGATCAGGGTCACGCTGAAGCTGGGCAGGTTCTCGTGCTGGGATTCCTTGGCGATCTGGTCCATCAGCTCGGTCGACGGGTTGCCCGGCACGTACTTGGAGATGAAGCTGCCGAACAGCGGGCCGGCGATGATGGCAGTCGGCAGGCCGACGATCAGGCCGTAGAAGATGGTCTTGCCGATGTCAGCCTTGAACACCCCGATGGCCAGCAGCGGGCCCGGGTGCGGCGGCACCAGGCCGTGGACCACGGACAGGCCGGCCAGCAGCGGAATGCCGATTTTCACCAGCGACACGCCGGAACGGCGGGCGACGATGAACACCAGCGGAATCAGCAGCACGAAGCCGATCTCGAAGAACAGCGGGATGCCCACCAGGAACGCCGAGCACATCATGGCCCAGTGCACGTTGCGCTTGCCGAAGGCACGGATCAACGTTTGCGCGATCTGGTCGGCGCCGCCCGAGTCGGCCATCAGCTTGCCGAGCATGGTGCCCAACGCCAGCACGATGCCGACGAAGCCGAGCACGCCGCCGAAGCCGTCCTGGAAGGATTTCATCACCTTGGCCACCGGCATGCCGGAGGTCAGGCCCAGGAAACCAGCGGCGATGGTCAGCGCCACGAACGGGTGAACCTTGAACTTGGTGATCAGCAGCACCAGGCCGATGATCGTGATCAGGGCGTCGAGCAGCAAGTAGGTGTTAGTCGGTAGACCCAGCATCGGGGTATGCCTCTTCTTGTTGTGGTCGGTGCAATTCTAGTTGGGATAGCGCTGTCTTGTGCGGGCTCATGAATCAGGCCGATTGCGACAGCGATGCGTCTTGGTTGTGCAGCCAGGCGTCGACCTTGTCTGCCAGGGTGGCGATGGGCAGCGTCGCGTCCAGGGGCAGGGTCAGCACTTCGCCCTTGGGCGATTCCAGGGTGGCGAACTGGCTGTCGATCAGGCTGGCCGGCATGAAATGGCCGGGGCGGTGGGAAACGCGGTCAGCTGCTTCCTCGCGGGTCAGTTCCAGGAACACGAAGCCCAGGTTGGGCACGGCAGCGCGCAACTTGTCACGGTAGGCCAGCTTGAGCGCCGAACAGGTCAGGATGGCGCGTTCGCCACTGGCCACGCACGCACTCATTTCCTCGCCGAGGCGGGTCAGCCAGCCGGCACGGTCGTCGTCGTTGAGGGGGATACCAGCGGACATTTTTTCGATATTGGCGGCAGGGTGGAACACGTCACCTTCAATCAGGCGACCTCCGCTACGGTGACAGATAGCATCGCCGACGCTGCTCTTGCCGCAGCCCGCAACACCCATCACCACGATCGCGGAAAGAGGGAAAACCATCGGTATCTCCTGCAGGAACAGCGCGTGCAGGGGATCCTTGTAAGGCTACCCCGGCGGCTACTGCACCCTGATCTTATTGATATGTTTTGAGCAGCCCTTGCTCGGGGAGTTGCACACGATGAAATAATTTCATCATTGCCCTGTGCTAAAGACAGCGCTACCTTAGCCGCCACCCCTATTAATGGCAAGTCGAAAACAATAAGACCCATGACCCGCACCGGCTCTCGTACTACCGGTCGCCCGACGCTTTCCGAAGTCGCACGGCTGTCCGGCGTTTCCCCGATTACCGCTTCCCGCGCGTTGCGGGGGGTGCCCACCGTCGCCCCGGAACTGGCCATCAAGGTCCACGAAGCCGCCCTGCAACTGGGCTACGTGGCCAACCCTGCCGCCCGCGCGCTGGCGTCGGCGCAGAGCCAGTCCATCGTGGTGCTGATTCCGTCGCTGTCCAACCAGCTGTTCATCGACACCCTGGAAGCCATCCACGACGTGATGCGCCCCCGGGGCCTGGAAGTGCTGATCGGCAACTCCCACTACGACATCCATGAAGAAGAAAACCTGATCCGCAACTACCTGGCCTACCAGCCACGGGGCCTGTTGCTGACCGGTTTCGAGCGCACCGAGGCCGCGCGGCGCATGCTCGCCACCAGCGGGGTGCCCTGCGTGCACATGATGGAGCTGGACGCCACGCCCGGCATCACCTCGGTGGGCTTTTCCCAGGAGCAGGCGGGCGCCGTGGCGGCGCGCCACCTGCTCAGCCGCGGGCGCAAGCGCCTGGCCTACGTGGCCGCGCAGCTCGACCCACGGGTGCTGCAGCGCGGCGACGGCTTCCGCCAGACCCTGCAGGCCGCCGGCTGTTTCGACCCGGCGCTGCAACTGATGGCGCCGGCGCCGTCGTCCATCGGCCTGGGCGGCGAGCTGTTCAATGACCTGCTGCGCCGCCACCCGGACGTCGACGGCATCTTCTTCTGCAACGACGACCTGGCCCAGGGCGCCATCCTCGAAGCCTCGCGCCAGGGCCTGAAGATTCCCGAACAGGTGGCCATGGTCGGCTTCAACGACCTGCCAGCCTCGGCGCACCTGGTGCCGCGCCTTACCTCCATCCGCACCCCGCGCGCCGCCATCGGCCGCCAGGCGGCGCACCTGCTGCTGGGGCTGCTGGATGGCAAGCCGATGACCCTGCCTACCCAGGACCTGGGGTTTGAACTGGTGGTGCGCGAAAGCTGACCGTAGCAGCGGCCGCCAGGCCGCGTCCGGGGGGCGCGCACCGCTAATGGCGCTTTGCTTGCAACCCCACACTTGCTGGCTATGCTCAGCAGGTGAACCGGGAGTTGCCTTGTCAGGGAAGAAAGCACAGGGAATGTCGCGCCAGCCTTGCTTCACGCCCCCATTCCATTCGTCGTGCCCCGAAGTGCGTTGCTTCTGCATTTAACCATTGGGTTTTCAAAAGTAACCGGACGCTTGAGGTCTTCGAACCATGTTTGACTCCCACCGCAAGGCCGATGTGGCGGAAATCGCGCGCCTGACCGCCGAACTGGAGCATGTCAACGCGCGCCTGGCTGCCATCAGCCGGTCCATGGCCATGATCGAGTTCACCCCCGAGGGCCTGATCCTCGATGCCAACAGCAACTTCTGCAAGACCATGGGCTACAGCGTCGAAGAGATTCGCGGCAAGCACCACCGGCTGTTCTGCGCCGATGGCTTCCACAAGAGCGAGGAATACCAGCGCATGTGGCAGACCCTCCAGAGCGGCGAGCCCCTGAGCGGCACTTTCGAGCGGCTGGACAAGAGCGGCCGCGAGGTGTGGCTGGAGGCCAGCTACATGCCGGTGCTGGGCCCCAACCGCGAGGTGCGCAGCGTGATCAAGGTGGCGGCCGACATTTCCGACCGCGCGCACCTGGAACATGAAAGCGAAAGCAAGCTCAAGGCCATCGGCCGCTCCATGGCGGTGATCGAATTCAGCCCCGACGGCCGCGTGCTCACCGCCAACGACAATTTCCTCCAGGCCTTGCACTATTCGCTGAGCGAGGTGATCGGCCAGCACCACAGCATGTTCTGCACCCGCACCGAAGCCGAATCGCCGAACTACAAGGCGTTCTGGGCCTCGCTCAACCGTGGTGAGTACCACTCGCACCGCTTCGAACGGGTGGACAAGCACGGCCGCGTGGTCTTCCTCGAAGCGTCCTACAACCCGATCTTCGACCCCCACGGCCGCCTGTATAAAGTGGTGAAGTTCGCCAGCGACATCACCGCGCAGATCAACACCCAGCAATCCGCCGCCGAAGCCGCCCACGCCACGTCGGTGCAGAACGACGCCTGCGCGCAGAAGGGCTCGAGCGTGGTGCGCCAGACGGTGGACGTGATCAAGGAAATCTCCAACGACCTCAACGAGGCGGCGCGCAGCATCGATGCGGTGAACCGCCAGTCGGAGAACATCGGCAAGATCGTGCAGACCATCCGTGGCATCGCCGACCAGACCAACCTGCTGGCGCTCAACGCTGCCATCGAGGCGGCGCGCGCCGGCGAGCATGGCCGCGGGTTTGCGGTGGTGGCCGACGAGGTGCGCAGCCTGGCGGCGCGCACTAGCCAGGCCACGGTGGAAATCGTCGACGTAGTGCGGCAGAACCATGACCTGTCCCTGAGCGCGGTGGCCAGCATGCAGTCGAGCCTCAGCCGCACCGGCCTGGGCGTGGAGCTGGCCAACGAGGCGGGCGAGGTGATCCTGGAAATCCAGGAAGGCTCGCGCCACGTGGTGGACGCGATCAGCCAGATCAACTCCACCCTGCAGCTGCACTGACACCACACATTCCGTAGCCGCTGCCGCAGGCTGCGCTGGCCCTCAATGACGCTGGGGATCTCCAGTGTACTCAGGGGCCAGCGCAGCCTGGCGGCAGCGGCTACGGAGGCAGGGTGTTCAGGCGTGGGGAGCAGTCGGCCAGGCCGGCATCTCGCCGCGCACGCCTTCGTACCACTTGCCCATCTGCAGCAGCCATTCATCGGCGAAGCGTGGCCCTACCAGCTGCAGGCCCACGGGCATGCCGTGCTCGGTAAAGCCGCAGTTGATCGACAGCGCCGGCTGCTCGCCCATGTTCCACGGCAAGGTAAACACGATGTGCTCGAACGGCTGCTGCGGGTCGTTGCCCGGTGACGGCCAGTCGGCGGGGAAGGCCTCGACCTGGTTGGTGGGGCACAGCAGCAGGTCCACCTCGTCGAACACCGCAGCGGCGCGGCGGCGCATCTCGAAGGTCTGGTTGAAGCCCTGCACCGCCTGCACGGCGGTGAAGTCGGCGGCGGGGGCGGCCCACTCGCGTATATAAGGCAGCACCTTTTCGAACTGCGCGCTGCCCATGGCGCTCAGCTCGGCCCATTGCCGTGCGCGCCAGAAACGGTCCATGCCGTCCAGCAACGTACGGTCCATCAGTGGCGCCACGGTTTGCAGGCGTGCGCCGTGGGCCTGGAAGTGCTTGGCGGCGGCCTCCACCAGCGCGCAGGTGCGCGCCGACGGCGTGAAGCCCACGCCAGGGTCAAGCAGCACCCCCACGCGCAGGCCACGCATCGACGGCGGCGCCAGTTTCCAGTCCAGCGCCTGGGGCGCCAGGCTGGTGGCGTCGCGGCTGTCGGGCAGCGACAGGTAGCGCATCAACAGGGCGCAGTCGTCCAGGCTACGGGTCATGGGCCCGGCGCAGCGGCCGGTGTAGTAAGGGTCGATGGGGATACGCCCCAGGGTCGGCTTGAACCCCACCAGCCCGCACCAGCCGGCCGGCAGGCGGATCGAGCCGCCTATGTCGGTGCCCACGTGCAACGGGCCATAGCCGGCGGCCGCCGCAGCGGCGGCGCCGGAGCTGGAACCACCGGTGTTGTTGGCCAGGTTCCAGGGGTTGCGGGTGACGCCATGGAAGCTCGACAGCCCGGACGACAGCATGCCGAAGTCCGGCACCGTGGTCTTGCCCAGCACGATCGCCCCGGCTTCGCGCAGCCGCGCTGCGGGGGGCGCATCCTGGGCGGCGGGTTGCAGCACGGTGGCGGCGCTGCCCAGGGGAATGGGCTGGCCTTGGGTGGCGATCAATTCCTTGAGGGTCACCGGCACACCGTCCAGCGGCCCGCGCGGCAACCCCCGGGCCCAGCGCTCGGTGGCGCCGCGGGCCTGTTCCATCACGCCCTGCGGGTCGAAATTCCACAGCGCGTTGATGTGTGGTTCCCAGCGACCGATGTGATCCACCAGATGCTGGTAATACTCCAGCGGCGACAGCGTCTTGCTGGCGAACATGGTCAGCAGCTGCGCTGCCGGCAGATCATGCAGGTCGGTCATCACCCTCACTCCCTGAACGTGGTCGTGCAGCAAGCGTAGCAGCAACTGTCTTTGTGGGAGCTGGCTTGCCAGCGAGCTTTTTGGGCCTGAACAGCTCGCTGGCAAGCCAGCTCCCACGGGCGCTTTAGTGAGCGATGTTTTCCAGCGCCAGGTTGCGGGTCCTGGGCCCGAAGCCGCCGATGGTCAGCGTCACGATCAGCATGCTGCTGACAATGAACGCCAGCACCCCCGGCGTGCCGAAATGCTCCAGGAAAAAGCCGATCATCAGGCTGCTGAACACCGTGGACAGGCGGCTGAACGAGTAGCAGAAGCCCACGGCACGCGCGCGAATGTGGGTGGGGAACATCTCGCTCTGGTACGAGTGGTAGCTGAAGGTCAGCCAGGCGTTGCAGAAAGTGATCATCACCCCGCAGACGATCAGCCCCACGGCGCTGGTCTGGAACGCGAACAAGGTGCCGAACAGCATGGTGCCCAGCGCCGAACCGACGATCTGCCATTTGTTCTCGAAACGGTTGGCGATGCGCACGAACAGCAGCGGCCCCAGCGGGTAGGCCAGGGTGATGACGAAGGCATAGCCCAGGCTGTGGGTGACGCTGACGCCCTGGCCCGACAGCAGCGCAGGCAGCCAGTTGCCGAAGCCGAAGAACCCGATGGCCTGGAAGATGTTGAAGACGATCAGCATCAGCGCCCGGCGGCGGTAGGGCGGCTGCCAGATGTCGCGGAAATGGCCCTGGGCTTCCACCGGCACCGCTTCCAGATGCGGCGTGGGCAACGGCTGGCCGTGGTCGCGCTGGCAGCGCGCCTCGATAGGCGCCAGGATCGCCTCGGCCTCGTCGAAGCGCCCGTGCTGGGCCAGCCAGCGCGGCGACTCGGGCAGCCGCGAGCGCAGCCACCAGATGATCAGCGCGAACAGCGCGCTGGCCAGCACCACCCAGCGCCAGCCCGAAAACCCCAGCGGCGCCTGGGGCACCAGCCACCAGGACATCAGCGCCACGGCTGGCACCGACAGGAACTGCACGAAAAAGGCGAAGGCAAACGCCGAGCTGCGCATGCGCTTGGGCACCAGTTCGGACAGGTAGGCGTCGATGGTCACCAGCTCGATGCCCAGGCCGATGCCGACGAAGAAGCGGCAGACGATCAAGCCCAGCGCGCTGCTCTGCAGGCCCATGACCACGGTGGCCAGGGTGTACCAGACCAGCGCGAAGGTGAAGATGGCCCGGCGGCCGAAGCGGTCGGCGATGGGGCTGAGCAGGCTGGCGCCGAAAAACAGGCCGAGGAAGGTCGCCGAGGCGAACGCCGCCTGGTCGGACAGGCCGAACACGCCCTGGTTGCCGGCGGCGAAGATGCCGTCGCGGATCAGGCCGGGGCTGATGTAGGCGGTCTGGAACAGGTCGTACAGCTCGAAGAAGCCGCCAATCGATAGTAGCGCCACCAGCTTCCACAACGTCGCCACGGCGGGCAGGCGGTCGATGCGCGCCGAAATCAGCGCGGCGCGGTCGGGGGAGGCGTGGGTGGACATGGGCGTGAATCCAGACGGGTGGAGCGAGAATGATACTGATTGTTGCACGGCAGTGGATTGCTAATTACTTCGCAAAAAACCGAATTTATTGCGATCCTGTAGCAGCTGCCGTAGGCTGCGTCCCCAACTCACGCCTAATTTCAAGATTTTGTGCGTGGGCGGGGGACGCAGCCTTCGGCAGCTGCTACGGGTTAATCGTCGTTGTCGGCCATTTGGTTGAGGTATTTGCCGCGGTCCGGCGTGAAGGTCACCATCATGCCCGTGCGGCTGCAGGTCAGGGTGGTCTCGCGATCGGCCTGCACCTGCAGGTCCTCGCCACGCAGGCCCTGCCACTGGGCCAGGTATTTCAGCGCGCCGTATTTCTCCTTCTTCTTCAACGCGCGGGCCACGCCGCCTTTCCAGCCCAGCACCGGCAGTTCGCCGGCGCGGCATTGCTCGGCCAGCTCGGGCATCTTCTGCGCGCGCTCACGGCCGATTTCCCAGCAGCGGATCAGTCCTTGATCGGGGCCCTGCCAGGTTTCTTCCCACGTCAACTTGGGGCGCACGGGGACGGTGATTTCACGGGAGACCAGCATTGTCGGGGCTTATCCTTGAGCACGTGGGTGTGTGGATCCAAAATATCCCAAACGATAGTCTCAGTGCCAGCCTGGATATGTATCAAATGTGATGCGAATCACCCAGCAGGGGCTGGCCGGCGAAGTTGCGCCCGCGCGCGCCCTGGGCCGAGCGTTGCACCAAGGCGGCCCAGCCGCTGTCGTCCAGGCCGTAGTCGGCCAGCTCGCGGCTCACGCCCAGGCGGTCGAGCAACGCTTCCAGCTGCGTGGCGCCAGCTTCGGCCACCTGGCTGGCGTCGACGCCGAACACCCGCGCCAGGCTCTCGTCGATGTCGGCGCCGTGGCCCACCGCCCAGCGCAGCACCCGGGGCAGGCTGAACGAGCAGGCGATGCCATGGGCCGTGCCCTGTTCCAGGGTGATGGCGTAGGAAATGTTGTGCGCCAGCGCCGTGCGCGTGTTGGAAAACGCCAGGCCCGCCCAGGTCGCGGCCTGCAGCATGCGGCTGCGCAGGTGCAGGTTGTCGAGGTCGTCGGCCAGGCGCGGCAGCACCTCGATGATGGTTTTCGCCGCCGTTTCGGCGTAGTGCAGCGACAGCGGGTTGCGCTGGGTATTCCAGATGCTTTCCAGGGCGTGGGACAAGGCATCCAGGCCCGTGGCGACGGTCAGCCCGCGCGGCAGGCTGCGGCCCAGTTGCGGGTCGCACAGGGCCACTTCCGGGTACAGGCGCTCGTGGGCCAGCGACAGCTTGCGCTGGTTGGCCGGGTCCCACACGGTGGCCCAGCAGGTCACCTCGCTGCCGGTGCCGGCCGTGGTGGGGATGGCGATGATGGGCAGGGCGCTGAAGGATGGCTCGCGGCCTTCCAGGTAGTCGAGGGTGCGGGCGAAGTCGCCTTCGAACGCGGCCAGGCACTTGGCGCTGTCGATCACCGAGCCACCGCCCAGGGCCACCAGCACCGGCGGTTGTTCGGCGGCGCAGCTGGCCGGGTACAGGCGCGCGGCGGCGTCGCGCAGGAAGTCGATGTCGGGGTTCTCGCGCACGTCGTCGATCACCAGCAGCGGCGCGCCGGCCTGCTGCGCCAGGCGCTGGGCCAGGCCGGCGAACAGCGGGTGGGCGTAGGTCAGCAGCACGTAGGGGCGGCCGTTGATGAACTCGGCTGTGCGCTCGAAGGCGTCGATGCCAAATTGCAGGTGCACGGGGTTACGGTAGGACCACATCGAAGGGCTCCTTGAAAGAAGTGAAGGTTCAGGCCAGGCGTTGGCGCGCCCAGCCGGACAGGGCGTCGATGGCGACGATGGTCACCAGCAGGATCAGGATCAGCATTGCCGAGCGCCCGTACTGGAACAGGCGCAGGGCGTCGTACAGCGCCTGGCCGATGCCGCCGGCGCCCACCAGGCCGAGCACCGAGCTCATGCGCACGTTGCGGTCGAAGATGTACAGCACGTAGCCCACGGTCTCGCGGCCAATGGACGGCCAGCCGGCGAAGAACAGCGTCTGGATGCGCCCGGCGCCGGTGGCGCGCACGCCTTCGTAGGTGCCTTCGGGCACGCGTTCCAGGCTTTCGGCGATGAATTTGGCCAGGAAGCCCAGGGTGTGCACCCCCAGCGCCAAGGTGCCGGGCAGCGGGCCCAGGCCGATGGCGGCGACGAAGAACAGCGCCAGCACCAGGTCGGGGGTGGCCCGCGACACGCTGAGCGCTTCGCGCACCAGGGTGAAACACAGGCGGTTGGGCGTCAGGTTGCGCGCGGCCAGCGGCGCCAGGATGAACGCGCCGACACAGGCAATGGCCGTGCCCCACAGGGCGGTGGCCAGGGTTTGCAGCAGCAGGAACAGTGAGTGCGGCAGGTCGCTGAAGTCGGGGCGGGTGTAGCGCGAGAAATACTCGGCGATGTCCTGCAGCGCGTAGCCCAGGCCGTCCACCGACAGGTCCAGGTGCATCACGCACAGCCCGGCCACCACGAACACCGCGGCAATCAGCAGCGGCGCCGGGTTGAACGGGCGCTTGGGCAGGGCAGGCAATGGGGTCGCGTGCATGTCAGATGATCCTCTTGCGCAGGGCAGCGCTGATACGGTCCAGGGTCGATACCACCAGCAGCACGGCCAGCATGATCAGCAGCAGGCGCGGGAAGTCATACAAGCGCATGGACATCACCAGGTCGTAGCCGATGCCGCCGGCGCCGACGATGCCCAGGATGGTGGCGGCGCGGAAGTTGTGGTCGAGGATGTACATCAGCGCGCCCAGCAGGTCCGGCAGCGCCTGGGGCAGGTGGGCGAAGCTGCGCACCTGCAGCCAGCTGGCATTGTGGGCGACCAGGCCTTCCACGGCCTTGTCGTCCACCACCTCGATGGCCTCGGCGAAGAACTTGGCCATGAAGCCCACGGTCACCACCGCCAGCGCCATCACCCCCGGCAGCGGGCCCAGGCCCAGGGCGGCGACGAACACCAGCGCCCAGATCAGGTCGGGCAGGGCGCGGGTGAACGACAGCAACAGGCGCGCGGCGCGGCCCAGCCACGGGCGAGGCGTGGTGTTGCGCGCGGCGATGATTGCCAGCGGCAGGCTGACGAAGGCGGCGAGCAAGGTCGCCAGGAAGGCGATCTCGAAGGTTTCCAGCAGCTTGATGCCCAGCTGCGGCAGGTAGCTCCACTCCGGCACGGTCACCAGCTTGCCAGCGAACTCGGCGAGGTTGCCCAGCGAGTGCAGCAGCTTGAGCGGGTCCATCTCCACCAGCGGCGCGCTGGCCAGCAGCAACACCAGCAGCATTGCCACCAGGCCGATCAGGCGCCAGGGCGCGCGGCCGTCAGGCGTAGGCCAGCAGAGCCGGGACGGGCTGCGCATGGGCGTCTCCTTCACGTTGATAGATGTGCGCCAGGGCGTTGCGGTCCAGCTGCGCGGGCGGGCCGTCGAAGACGATGCTGCCTGCGTTGACGCCGATCACCCGGTCGGCGAAGCGCTTGGCCAGGTCCACCTGGTGCAGGTTGAGGATCACGGTGATGCCGTCCTCGCGGTTGATGGCGGCGAGCATGGCCATGACTTCCTCGGTGGCCAGCGGGTCGAGGCTGGCCACCGGCTCGTCGGCGAGGATGACCTTGGGCTGCTGCGCCAGGGCGCGGGCGATGCCCACCCGTTGCTGCTGGCCGCCGGACAGTTTGTCGGCGCGCTGCCAGGCGCGCTCGGTCAGGCCGACCCGGGCCAGCAGGCGCGTGGCCAGTTCCACGTCGTCGCGGCGGAACAGGTGCAGCAGGCTGCCCAGCCACGAGCGCCGGGCCAGGCGGCCGGTCAGCACGTTGGTCATCACCGACAGCCGGCCCACCAGGTTGAACTGCTGGAACACCATGGCCACGCCGCTGCGCACGTGGCGCAGGTTGCGCGGCACCACCGGCACGCCGTCGAACAGAATCTCGCCGCCCTGGATGCTTTCCAGGCCGTTGAGCGAGCGCAGCAGCGTCGACTTGCCGGCGCCGGACGGGCCGAGAATCACCACGAAACTGCCGGCCTCGATGTCCAGGCTGATGTCTTTCAGGGCCTGGTGGCCGTTGTCGTAGTGCTTGCACACATGGGTCAAGCGGAAGGCCGGCATGGCGCGCTCCTGTGGCTGCATCACTTGAGCAGGGCGTCGCGGCCCAGCCCCAGCGAGGTGATCATGTCGCGGATCGGTTGGTAGTCGGCCGGCTTGGCCTCGGTGTAGCGGATGTACTTGCCGTAGCCGGTCACCTGCATGTCCTTGTGGGCGTTGTAGAAGGCCTCGCGGATCTTGGCCTTCAGCTCCGGGTCAAGGTCGTTGCGGTAGGTCAGCGGCGAGTCGGGGATGTCCATCGAGGTTTCGATGATGCGGTTGCTTTGCGGGGTGATCAGGCCTTTTTCCAGCAAGATCTTGTAGGAAATGTCATTCGCCGCGGCGGCGTCCACCGCGTGGTTCTTCACCGCCAGCTGGGCGGCGTCGTGGGAGCCGGCGTAGGTAAACTTGCCGAAGAACTGCGCCGGGGTCTGCCCGGTGCGCTGCTTGAGGATGTAGCTGGGCACCAGGTTGCCGCTGGTGGACGCAGGCTCGACGAAGGCGACGTTCTTGCCTTTGAGGTCTTCGAGCTTCTGCACCGGTGAATCGCCCGGCACCACGAAAATGCTCTTGTAGATCGAGCGGCCATCGGGGCTCACGCCCACGGCAAAGGCCTCGGCGCCGGCTTCCTGCTCGGCGAGGATGTACGACAGCGGGCCCAGCCAGGCGATGTCCAGGCGCTTCTTGCGCATGGCTTCGATGACGCCGGCGTAGTCGGTGGCGGTGTACATCTTCACGTGCACGCCCAGCTTCTTCTCCAGGTAGGCGCGCATGGGTTCGAAGTGCTGGATCATCTCCTCGTTGTTCTCGGCCGGGATCAGGCCCATCACCAGGTCACGGGCCTGGGCCACGCTGGCGGCGCAGGTGAGGCAGGCCACGGCGGCGATTTTCTTCAGCAACGGCTTCATCGGTGCGTCTCTTTCGGTGACTGATGAGCGAATGTTGCAGAGGCGATATGACAATTGATGCATGAATTTGATAGCTATGTAGGACCTAAACCATAGCCTCAGGGAATGCACTGATGATCTACGCCCAACTGCGCGCCTTCCTGGCGGCGGCGCGAACCGGCAGTTTTACCGAGGGCGCGCGGCTGCTGAAGATCACCCAGCCGTCGATTTCCAAGCAGATTCGCGAGCTGGAGGAGCGCTGCGGCGAACCGCTGTTCGACCGCACCGGCCGTCAGGTGCGCCTCACGCCGCTGGGCGTGCAGGTGATGGCCAGCGCCCGGCGCATGATGGACGCCGAGGTGGACGCGCTGCAGTTGCTCAGCGACGTGCGCGCGCTGGGTTCGGGGCATCTGCGCATTGCCGCCGTGGGGCCCTATCACCTGGTGGAAATCCTCCACGAATTCCACCGGCGCTACCCGCGGGTGCAGGTCAGCGTCGAGTTCGGCCATTCGCAGTACGTGCACGACGCCGTGGAAAACTTCGATGCCGACCTGGGCGTGCTGGCCAGCCAGCAACCGGGCAACGGCCTGGCGCGCCTGCGCTACCGGCAGTGCCCGCTGATGCTGGCGGTGCCGGCGGACCATGTCCTGGCCAGCCGCGCCAGCGTGGCGTTGAGCGAGCTTGAGGGTGAGCCGGTGATTCACCGCGAGGCGGGCTCCTCCAGCCGGCAGATCTTCGAGGCGGCGTGCCAGGCCGCGGGCGTGCAGCCGGCCAGCGTGCTGGAAATCGGCAGCCGCGAGGCCATCCGCATTGCCATCGCCAAGGGCATGGGCATCGGTTACGTGTCCCAGGACGAGGTGGTGCCCCATGAGCGCATCGTCATCGTGCCCTTTGCCGAGCAGCAGGGGCTGCTGACCAACGCCACGCTGGTGTGGCGCAAGGAGCGGGGCGCCAACACCATCATCAGCGCGTTCCTGGAGATTGCACGGGCGATGTAACCGCCGCGGCTTTTGTGGGAGCTGGCTTGCCAGCGAGCTGTTGGCGGGCAAAAACTCGCTGGCAAGCCAGCTCCCACAAAGGCATCCACAATTTCCAGTGATATCGTTATGCATTAACGATATTTAAATTTCGGTTCTTATGCCTATAGAGTTTGGTCATCACCTACTCGTACTCAATAGCCAGAGCCGGAGCCCAGCATGTCCGCCTTATCTTTCGCCCCCCTGCCGTCCCAGACCTTCGAAGTCCGCCCCCTGCAAGGCCTGGTGGGCGCCGAGATCGTTGGCCTGGACCTGAGCCGGCCGCTCAATGACGAAGACTTCGCCCGCGTGCACCGCGCGCACCTGGACTACCACCTGGTGGTGTTCCGCGACCAGCACATCACCCCGCAGCAGCAGATCGACTTCAGCCGCCGCTTCGGCGTGCTGCAGATCCACGTGCTCAAGCAGTTCCTGCTGGCCAACCACCCGGAAATCCTCATCGTCTCCAACATCGTCGAGCACGGCCAGCCGGTCGGCCTGGGCGATGCTGGCAAGTACTGGCACTCGGACCTGTCCTACAAGGAACTGCCAAGCCTGGGCTCGATGCTGTACGCCCAGGAACTGCCCAGCGAGGGCGGCGACACCCTGTTCGCCGACATGCACCGCGCCTGGGACAGCCTGCCGCAACACCTGCAGGACGCGGTAGAAGGCAAGCAGGCGGTGCACTCGTACACCGCCCGCTATAGCGAGGGCAAGAACGCCGCCAACTGGCGCCCGACCCTGACCGCCGAGCAGCTGGCACAGGTGGTCACCGTCAGCCACCCGGTGGTGCGTACCCACCCGGAGAATGGCCGCAAGGCGCTGTTCGTCAGTGAAGGTTTCACCACCCACATCGTCGGCCTGCCCGAAGACGAAAGCCGCGACATCCTCAACCAGCTCTTTGCCCACAGCGTGCGCCCGGAAAACGTCTACCGCCACCAGTGGCAACCCAACGACATGGTGTTCTGGGACAACCGTTCGCTGATCCACCTGGCTGCCGGCACCCCCGAGCACCTGCGCCGCAAGCTGCACCGCACCACTATCCAGGGCGATGCGCCGTTCTGATCCGGGAGTCACCATGAACGCTGTACTGCAAGGCCACACGGCCAGCGATGTATTACCTGCGCAGGCAGGCCATCAGGCGACCCCTGAAGTCCTGCTGCAAGTGAGCAACGTCAGTCTCGAATACCGCACCCCCGAACGCGTGGTGCGGGCCACCCACCAGGTCAGTTTCGAAGTCGATCGCAGCGACCGCTTCGTGCTGCTCGGCCCGTCGGGCTGCGGCAAGTCGACCCTGCTCAAGGCCGTGGCCGGCTTCATCAAGCCCAGCGAGGGCGAGATTCGCCTGGGTGGCGCCACCGTCACCGAGCCGGGCCCGGACCGTATCGTGGTGTTCCAGGAGTTCGACCAGCTGCCCGCCTGGAAGACCGTGCTGGAAAACGTCATGTTCCCGCTGCTGGCCTCGCGCACCCTCAAGCGCAAGGAAGCCGAGGAGCGTGCGCGCCATTACCTGGAAAAGGTCGGCCTCAGCGCCTTCGCCAACGCCTACCCGCACACCCTGTCCGGCGGCATGAAGGCCCGCGTGGCCATCGCCCGCGCCCTGGCCATGCAGCCGAAGATCCTGCTGATGGACGAGCCCTTCGCCGCCCTCGACGCCCTGACCCGGCGCAAGATGCAGGAAGAGCTGCTGGAACTGTGGGACGAGGTGCGCTTCACGCTGCTGTTCGTCACCCACTCCATCGAGGAGGCGCTGGTGGTGGGCAACCGCATCCTGTTGCTGTCGCCGCACCCAGGCCGGGTGCGCGCCGAAATCAACAGCCACGAATACGATCTGCAGAGCCTCGGCGGCGTGGCCTTCCAGGCCAGTGCCCAGCGGATTCACCGGCTGCTGTTCGACGAGACCCAAGGGCCGGTCGAGCAGGACCTGGGTTTCCACGACATCCGCATCGCCTACTGACACCGGAGCCTTGCCATGAGCCTGCAACCGCCTGTGCGCGCCGAATACGAAATCGAGCTGGAACCCTTCACCCAGGCCGCGCTGACCCGTGACATTTCCCTGGCCCAGCGCATCTGGCAACAGGGCTGGGTGCGCAAAACGGTGATCATGATCGCCCTGGCGCTGATCTGGGAAATTGCCGCGCGCCTCCAGAACAACGACCTGTTGCTGCCCAGCTTCCTGCAGACCGCCCATGCCTTCATTGACGGCATCGCCACCGGCGAGCTGCTGGGCAAGGTGTGGATCTCCCTGACCGTGCTGATCAAGGGCTACCTGATCGGCATCGTCCTGGCGTTCGGCCTGACCACCCTGGCGGTGTCGACCCAGCTGGGCCGTGATCTGCTCAGCACCCTGACTGCCATGTTCAACCCGCTGCCGGCCATCGCGCTGCTGCCGCTGTCGCTGTTGTGGTTCGGCCTGGGCGACAACAGCCTGATCTTCGTGCTGGTGCACTCGGTGCTGTGGGCGCTGGCGCTCAACACCTATTCGGGCTTCCTGGCCGTGTCGGAAACCCAGCGCATGGCTGGCCGCAACTACGGCCTGCGTGGCCTGCGTTTCGTCTGGTACATCCTGATCCCGGCCGCGCTGCCGTCGATCCTGGCAGGCCTGAAGATTGGCTGGGCCTTTGCCTGGCGCACCCTGATCGCCGCCGAGCTGGTGTTCGGCGCCTCGTCGGGCAAGGGCGGCCTGGGCTGGTACATCTTCCAGAACCGCAACGAGCTGTACACCGACAAGGTCTTTGCCGGCCTGGCGGCGGTGATCATCATCGGCCTGCTGGTGGAAAACCTGCTGTTCAACACCTTCGAGCGCCTGACCATCAAGAAATGGGGCATGCAGCGCTGATTCGCCACTCTCTCCACTAAATACGTGAGCATTCAAATGGCCAAGTTATCCCGTCTTTCCATCGCCCTGGGCCTCGTCGGTGCCGTGCTCGGCACCAGCGCCCACGCCGAAGGCAAGATCAGCATCGCCCAGCAGTTCGGCATCGGTTACCTGATCCTCGACGTGGTGCGCGACCAGCACCTGATCGAAAAGCACGGCAAGGCCGAAGGCATTGACATCACCGTGGACTGGAACAGCATCTCCGGCGCCACCGCCATGAACGAAGCGCTACTGGCCGGCGCCCTGGACGTGGTGTCGGCGGGCGTGCCGCCGATGCTGACCATCTGGGACCGCACCAAGGGCCGCCAGAACGTCAAGGCCATCGCCTCGCTGGGCTCGATGCCCAACTACCTGCTGACCAACAACCCCAACATCAAGACCCTCAAGGATTTCACCGACAAGGACCGCATCGCCGTGCCGGCCGCAGGCGTCGGCTTCCAGTCGCGTACCCTGCAGATCGAGACCGCCAAGGTGTTCGGCGACGCCGACTTCAAGCGCTTCGACAACTACTCGGTGAGCATCCCGCACCCCGACGCCACCTCGGCGCTGATCGCCGGCAGCTCGGAAATCACCGCGCACTTCTCCAGCCCGCCGTTCCAGTACCAGGAACTGGAAAACCCGAACGTGCACAAGGTGCTCAGCTCCTACGACGTGCTGGGTGGCCAGGCGACGTTCAACGTGCTGTACACCACGCAGAAATTCCACGACGAAAACCCCAAGACCTACAAGGCGTTCTACGACGCGCTGGCTGAGGCGTCGCAGTACATCAAGGCGAACAAGGCCGAGGCGGCCAAGACCTACATCCGCGTCGAACAGTCTAAGTTGCCGTTGGCGTTGGTGGAGAAAATCGTCAACGACCCGGAGATCGACTTCACCATCGTGCCGCAGCGTACTGGGGTGTATGCCGATAAGTTGAATGAGCTGGGGGTGTTGAAGAACAAGGCTGCCAGCTGGAAGGATTTCTTCTTTGAAGAGGCGCAGGGTGGGGCGGGTAGCTGATCGCGCCCGTACCCTCGGCAAGCTTCGGCTTCAGCGTTTTGGTGTATGAAAAGCGGTTACTCCGCTGCTTGCGAACATGGCACAATGCCATATAATGCGGGTTTTTCGGGCAAGCACCCAGGACGCTGAGACCGCACATGGACGTCAAGTACCTCGAAGCCGTAACAGGCCGCCCAGGCCTGGCAGCCGCCACCCATGGCGGCCTGGCTCTCCATATTTCCAGGGTGCGAGCGCTCCACGCGTTCGCTGCTCCTTCTCTATTCCCCTCGGCGCCGCAGCGCCATCGTCCGCCTGTGCTACAGGGCAGCAGTTGCTGCCCCGTGCGTTCGGCTTGAGACGTCCTGTTCAACCCTGATCCCTTCCCAAGCGTTTTGTGGCGCAGGGGCGGGCCGAGGGTCAATGTTTTCCATTCAAGGCAATTGCGCCGAAACAAAGGCTTTCGCCGTTCGTTTAACAGGCGTTATCCATCACAAGGAATTGATACATGCGATTGAAAGCGAAGCGCCTGACCGCCTTGGCCGTGGCGATTGCCACGCTTAGTGGCTGCCAGACCAACAGCACCATGCAGTCGGTGGGTGCCAACCATGGCATGGTCATCCTCTGCGGCGTGGGTGCGGTGGGCGGTGCCATCCTGGGCAACCGGCTGGCCGGCGCTGGCAACAAGACGCAGGGGGCCGTGATTGGCGGCCTGTTGGGCGGGGCGTTGGGTTGCTACGCGGGCAGTGTGTGGGAGTCGAAGATGAAGGCCCTGCAGCAGATTGCCAAGGACGAGCACATGGCGATTTCGGTGCAGCCACTCAACCTGCAAGCACCCGCAGGCGCTGCCAAGAATGCCGATGGTGGGCTGGTGGCACAAGTGCAGGACGAGGGGATGTTCCCGGTCGGTTCTGCACAGTTGACCACAACCGGCCTGCGCCAGGCGCAGAAGCTGGCCGCAGCCTTCGCGCAGAAGAGTGGTGAGGGCAAGGATGATGGCCAGCGCCGCTTCCTGATCGTGGGGCACACGGATGCCACCGGCACGGCCAGCCTCAACCAGAGGCTCTCCGAGCAGCGCGCGCGTGCGGTAGGCCAGGTGCTGCAAGGCGCCGGTATCGCGGCAAGCCGCATCTATTACCAGGGCGCGGGCTCTTCCCGGCCGGTTGCCGACAACACGACCGAGGCAGGTCGCAACAGCAACCGTCGGGTCGAAATCAGCGAGATGAGCTCCCAGGACGTGCTGGTCAAGCGGGTCCAGGCTGAATCGGCGAACGCCAAGTACGCGGTCTACAGCGCTGGCCCCGAGAAACGTGCGCCTGCACGCACCAGCACCAAGGCTGCGACGGTGGCGTCCCGGGCACCGGTTGCCAGCCCCCGGCCGGTCGATCAGCCAACCTCCGCCCATGAGGCGCCGGCAAGCGCGGCGCTGGTCAATTTCGGTGGCGTGCCGGCTGCGCAGCAAGCCAGCGTGACAGCGGCCATCCAGCCCAAGTCCGGCGGCTTTACCCTGATCTCTTCGGCCCAGGCCAACGATCTGCCAATTCAAAGCTGTCAGGCCGACGCCCCCCGTGAAACCGGCAGCGTCCTCAGCCTGGCGACTGGCCAGCCGCTGGAAGACCACAAGACCTACGAATACATGGCGGGGTACAACAACCGTGTCTGGGCAGAGGTAGTCAACGGCAACCTGCTGACGATCACGCCGGTGTCCATTCTCAAGGACAACGCCGCGGTCGACCGCCAACCCATCCTGGAAGTGGTGAAGGGCTATGACACCGGCAACCGCACCAGCCTCAAGTCCATTCAAGGCATAGCCAACACCTACGAGGGCGAGACTCAGGTGCTCTACCGGGTATTCGCCAAGGACCCGAACGCCCCCGTGTCGTGCATTGACGTGGTGTTCGAAAAAGGCGCCCCGCAAGCAACCAAGGGCCAAGTGTTCTACCCGCGCGGTGACTCGGCCTATGTAGCAGCGTTCATTCCGCGAAAAGCGTCCTAATTTCAAAGAGAAAAGACCATGCAGGATTTTTCCCCAAGCGCGATGCTTGCCCTGATGCTGGCAAACCGGGCAGCCGCCGCCTCGCTGATTACCTTGTTCGTGGCGATTGTGATCGTTGCCTTGAACTGGGACAAAGTGTGTTATTTCGTGCGCCGCGCCTGGCATGCCACGCCGCTGGTCGGCACGGTGGCCAGGTTGGCTCGCCAGGTACGCCGCGACCATGGCCAGGTTGATGCCAATGGCTGGCGCAGTGGCGAGATCAGCCTGTGCGAGGAGTACTACACCCGCTACGAGTCCGTGGACAAGGACCCTTCGTATTTCGCCAAGTGCGAAGACTACCTGTCCAAGGTCTGCGAGAAAGGCCGCCGCACCAACCCGGTGTGGGTCGTGCCGCTGATGGGCGCGTTGCTGGTGCTTGAGGCCGTCGGTTTTGCCTATGTGATCGGCCCGTTCGTCAATCGCGAGATTTCGGCCAACAACCTGCAATACCTGACGTGGTCGGTGTCGGCGTTCCTCGCGCTGATCTCGGGCTTCTTCGCGCACATCGCCGGTCACCAGTTCCACCATAACTCGCTGATCAAGAAAGCGCGTCACTGGTGGCGTGGCACGCCGAACAACGAGCGCGACAGCCAGATCGGCAAGGACATCGCACAGATCTCCATCGACGCTTCACGCAGTGACGATAATGCCACGGGCTACAACAAGATCCTGGCGCGCATCAAAACCAACGAGACGGTGACCACTCGCCATAACTGGATCGCCATTTTCGCCGGCACCATCGTGATCGTTGCCATCGCGGCCTTCTGGGTGCGTACCGAACAGCTCAATGCCCTGGAAACCGAACTGGTTGCCGGCTACCAGATCAACGAGTCGGCGCCTGCTGCCAGCAGCCCGTTCGACCTGCCGGCGGCTTCGGCACAAGTCGAGAAGCAAAGCCAGGACAAGTCTTTCGGCGACAAACTGGGTGCCGAGCACACGGCGTCGCTGGTGACCTTCGCGGTATTGTCGGTGGTTTACGTGGCCATCCAGTTCATCGCCTTGTGGCTGTCGATGGTGTACGGCTTCGCTGGCCTGGCGTCCAAGGATGCCTACGAAATGACCAGCAAGTTCAAGACCGCTGCCGAGATGGTGCGCTGGATGGAGCGTCAGCGCCTGGCGATTCGCGGGCATGCCGATCACAAGCTGCGCATGCTGCAGCACAAGGTGTCCGGCTACGACATGGCATCCAACTCGGGGGAGCAAAGTTCGAGCACTGCCCACACCCGCGACTTCGATGCGTTCCTGAAGATGCGGGTAGCCCAGGCAGACGCGAAACGCCAGGCCGACAAGCACGACGAAGACCAGAAGGCCCTGGAGGCGCACCGTGCCGCCCTGGAGTTCCAGCGCAAGAAAGCCTCCATCGAGGCCGAATACCAGGCACCGGCGGTGGCTGCCCAGCCCCGCGTCGAAACGCCAGCGCCCGCTGCGGCGGCCAGCGTCGCGGCGCCTGTGGCGCAAACCCTGGCCGGGCCCAAGCCGGGTGAGTTTGACGACTTGCGTGAACTGTCCGATGAGGACCTGGACCTGGTCACCGATGAATATGGCCTGACCCTCGAGCAGCTCAAGCGCATCCGCAACACCCAAGTGGTGCTGGCCAAGACCGGCAAGTTTCCGGGCAAGGGAGCGATTGCCTGATGAAAGGCTTGCTGCGATGTGCCATGGTCATGGCCTTGCTCGCTTCGGCCACGGCCATGGCGGCGGAGCGCAATGACCTGCCCAGCTGTTACGGGGCGGCGAAACTGGGTGAATTCAAGCCGGCGCCTTCAGGGCGCCAGTTAGTGGTGATCGTCGACCAGACCATCAAGATGCCGGAGGATATCCAGCGTTCGGTGTGGGAGAAAATCGACCGCTTCGTGCAGCCCGGTGACCAGGTGAAGCTGTACACCTTCTCGGCCTTCGTGCCGGGCGAGTACATGCGCCTGCTCACGGATGTCACCCTGGAAGTGCCTGCGGCCGACAACGTTCGCGCCGACATGAGCATGAGCAAGCTGCGCCAGCTGGACGCCTGCATGGGCCAGCAGAAAGCCGTGTTCGTGCGCGGTGTGGGCGGGTTGCTGGTCAAGGCGCTGCGTGAGGCCAACGACGAAAACCCCAAGAGCGAGATCTTGCACGCCCTGCGTGATGTGGGCGCCGACATGGGCCAGGGCAGCGGCGGCGAACATGTCGTGTTCCTGATCAGCGACATGTTGGAGAACAGTGACTACGCCTCGTTCTACGCCCACAGCGCTATCCAGAACCTCAACGTTGCCCAGGAAATCAAGAAGGCTTCGGACAAGAGCCTGTTTGCCAACCTGAACGGCTCGCGCGTGTACGTGGCCGGGGCAGGACTGGTGACGGACGGCATCAAGCAGAAGTATCGGTCGGGCAAGACCATGGACCTGCTGAACGCGTTCTGGGCCGCGTACTTCGAGAAGTCCAATGCCAGGCTGGTGGCGTTTGGCACGCCAATGTTGAACGTGGACCTGCAGTAGGCGCATCCTGGCGGCGTGCCCGTATCACGCCGATGTTCCTTCGGCGCGTCCAAAACCGAGCGCCGCCCGCGCGGCGCGACCCGGCCTGACGGCCGGTGCTACAGTTTGCTGCAATGAGGCTTGTAGCCTTGTTAGCTTGACGCGAAATCGCGTGAAGCTGACATGCCTCCACACGTTACCCAGACAAGCACCAAGGCTGACAACGCCTCTCTTTTAGGCCATGGCACGGTGCAACATATGTAGCACCGGCCGTCAGGCCGGGTCGCGCCGTGCGGACGGCGCTCGATCTCAAGGGCGCTGCGAAATCATCGCCATGCACCTGTCAGCCCTGATGCGCCCTCCAGCCAACCCCGTAGCCGCTGCCGCAGGCTGCGCTGGCCCTTGGTTACGCTGGAGATCTCCAGTGAGGCATAGGGCCAGCGCAGCCTAGCGGCAGCGGCTACGCGGTTGGGTGTATCAGCACATGAATCAGGACTTGGCGGGCTGCCACCCACCCCCCAACGCAACCATCAACCCCACGCTAGCCTGCAACCTGCGCGTCTGCACATCCTGCAACTTGCGCTGCGCATCCAGCGCCGCCGTCTGCGCCGTGACCACGTCCAGGTAGTTCACCGCACCGGCTTCATAGCTGTTCATGGCCAAGGTCTGCGACTGGGTCGCCGCATCCACTGCCGCCTGCTGGTCGGCCGCTTCCTGCTTCAAGTCACGCAGTTGCGAGAGGTTGTCTTCCACCTCGCGCAACGCCTTCAACACGCTGCCGCGGTAGTGGGCGCTGGCTTCGGCGAACTCGGCCTTGGCCTGGTTCTCGGCGCCAGTCAGGCGGCCGCCGGTGAAGATCGGCAGGTTGACCACCGGGCCAATCGCCCAGAAGCGGTTGGTGGCGCTGAGCACGTTGCCCACGCCCATGTCCTGGCCACCGAAATAGCCGCTCAGGCTGAAGTCGGGGTAGAACGCAGCCTTGGCCACGCCAATGTTGGCGTTGGCAGCGAACACCCGGCGTTCGGCGGCGGCGATGTCAGGGCGGCGTTGCAGCAAGGTGCTGGGCAGCTCGGCGGGCACGTCGGGCAGGGCCGGGAATTTGCTGATGGCCGCCAGCTGGAAGGTGGTCGCCGGCTGGCCCACCAGCTCGCCGATGGCGTGCTCGGTGAGGTTGCGCTGGTTGACCACGTCGTCCAGTTGCGCCTGGGCCTGGGCCAGTTCGCTTTGTGCGCGGGTCATGTCCAGTTCGCTGGCGATCTGGCCTTCGTAGCGGTCGCGGGTCAGGTTCAGGGCCTGGGTGTAGTCGTCCAGCGAGGCCTTGAGGATGGCCTGCTGGGCGTCCAGCCCGGCCAGGGTCAGGTACAGGTTGCTGAGCTGGCGCTGCAGGCTCTGGCGCGCCACTTCCAGGTCGTCGGCCGAGGCCTGGGCCTGGGCGTCGCCGGCGGCCACGCGGTTGCGTACCTTGCCCCAGAAGTCGAGGTCCCAGTTCAGGGTGAAGGCCGCGGTGTTGGTGTTGTACACGTTGGGCTGGTCGCTGCCGCGCAGCGGTTTGTTCTCGGACTGGCGCTGGCGCACGCTGGAGCCGGTGGCGCCGATTTCCGGGAACAGGCCGCCGTGCAACTGGCTGGCGTAGGCCTGGGCCGCATCGAAATGCGCCAGGGCCGCGGCCAGGTCAGGGTTGGCGGTGATCAGCTTGCCCTGCAGGTCGTTGAGCTGCGGGTCGTTGTACAGCGTCCACCATTGCTGCGGCACGTGGTCGGCTGGCTTGGCAGCCTGCCACGGGCCGCTGTAATGCAGCGGGATCGGTGCGTCCGGCACCTTGTAGGTCGGCGCCAGCGAGCAGCCCTGGAGCACCAGGGCCATCGCCGCTACCAGGCGGTTAAGCTTTAGGGGCATGGGTGTCTCCTGCGTCGGCCAGTTTCACCGGGTCGTTCTCGCGCAGGGAGTCCGGCGGGTTGTCGATGACCTGGTCGGTGGGGGCCAGGCCCTGGTCGATGAACAGGGTGGCGCCCAGGTCCATGCCGATGTGCACGTTGCGCAGGTGCACATGCTTCTGCGCATCGACCACGGCCACCTGGGTGCCGGCGGCGCGGAAGATCAGCGCGCTGCCGGGAATGCTCACGCCCTGGCTGCCCGCAGGCACCTTGAGGGTGACCTCGGTGTAGTCACCGGCCAGCAATTCGCCCTTGGGGTTGTCGGCGACGAACTGGGCCAGCATGGTGCCGGACTTGGCGTCCACGGCGTTGGAGTTGCCCACCAGCTGTGCATCGAACTGCTCGCCCGGGTGCTCCGGCACGGTCAGGCTCACGTGCATGCCGGTGCGCACGGCCGCGGCGTAGTTCTGCGGCACCGGCACGTAGAGGCGCAGGCGGTGGGTGTCAGCCACTTCGAAGAGGTCCGGGCCGGTGTCGGCGTCGGCCTTGATCAGCTGGCCGACGTCGGTGTTACGCGCGGTCACGGTGCCGTCGAACGGCGCACGCAGGGTCTTGTAGTTGGACAGGTCGGTGAGGCGCGCGTAGTCGGCGCGGGCCGCCTCGACGTTGGCCTTGGCGGCGTCGGCGTTGGCGACTTTCTCGTCCACTTCCTGCTGCGAGACCGAATGCGTGCTCAGCAGGTGCTGCCAGCGCGCGGCGCTGGTCTGTGCCAGTTTCTCGTCGGCCTGTTGCTGCAGCAGGTGCGCGTGGGCCTGGGCCAGTTGTTGGTCCAGGTCCGGGCTGTCGATGTCAGCCAGCACCTGTCCAGCTTTCACCGGCGTGCCGATGTCGGCTTTCCAGTCCTTCAGGTAGCCGCTGACCCGGGCGTGGATCATCGCCTGGCTCCAGGCTTCCAGGTGCGCCGGCAGCACCAGGGTGTCGCCAGTGGTGTTGTGGATCGGCTGGAACACGCTGACGATCGGCATCGACTGGGCTTCGGTCCAGCTCGCCACGTTGTCATCGTGACGGGTCCGGGCGGCCAGGCCGCCGGCCACCAGCACGGCGGCCAAGGTCAGGCCGCCGACGCCGAGCACCATCAGGCGCTTGCGCGAAGGCTTCTTTGCGATGGTCGGTAGGGAATCAGACGACATGGGACGTTTCTCCAACGGAAAGCTTGGCGGTGCGGCGTCCATGCACGAGGCTGAACACCACCGGAACGAAGAGCAGGGTGGCCGTGGTGGCCAGGATCAGGCCGCCGATGACGGCGCGACCCAGTGGGGCGTTTTGTTCCTGGGAGATGGCCAGCGGCAACATGCCGATGATCATCGCCAGGGCGGTCATGCACACCGGACGGAAGCGGGTGAAACCGGCCTCCATGGCGGCCAGCAGGGCGTCGCCGTGCACTTCCAGGCGCTCTCGACAGAAACTCACCACCAGGATGGAGTTGGCGGTGGCCACACCCATGCACAGGATGGCCCCTGTCAACGCCGGCACCGACAGCGAGGTGCCGGAGAGGAACAGCATCCAGACGATGCCTGCCAGGGCGGCTGGCAGGGCGGTGATGATCACGAACGGGTCGAGCCAGGACTGGAAGTTGACCACGATCAGCAGGTAGATCAGCACCACGGCGCCGAGCAGGCCCAGGGACAGGCCGCTGAAGGCTTCATGCAGGGCGTCGATCTGGCCGTGCAGGGTGATTGTGGCGCCCTTCGGACGGTGCGGTGCAGCCAGGTCGATGGCCTTCTGGATGTCGCTGGCAACGCCGCCCAGGTCTCGGCCTTGAACGTTGGCGTAGATGTCCAGGGTCGGCTGGATGTTGTAGTGGGTGACCACTGCCGGGGTGTCGACGCGGTGGATGGTGGCCAGGCCGCCGAGAATCTGCGATTGGCCGTTGGCGCCGGTCACCGGCAGGGCTTCAAGCTCCGGCATGCTGTCCAGGCGGTACTGCGGGGTTGCCGCCACGATGGAGTAGCTGATGCCGTTTTTCGGGTTCAGCCAGTACAGCGGCGATACCTGGGAGCTGCCGGCCAGCGAGGCGACCATGGAGTTGGTCACGTCGCGTTCGGTGATGCCCAGGCCGTTGGCGCGTTCACGGTTCACGTCCACTTGCAGGGTCGGGTAGCCGTTGGACTGCTGGATGCGCAGGTCGGCGATGCCACGGATGTGCTTCAGCGCGCGCTGCAGTTCCAGGGCGTAGGCGTGGTTGGCGTCGTTGTCCGGGCCGGAGATTTTCACGTCCAGGGGCGCTGGGGCACCGAAGTTGAGGATCTCGCTGCTGATGTCAGCCGGCAGGAACGAGAAGGTGCTGCCCGGGAAACTTTCCGGCAGCACTTCACGCAGTTTCTTCACGTAGTCGGCGGTTGGCTTGTGGCCTTCCTTCAGGGTCACGGAGATGTCGCCGTCCTGCGGGCCGGTGGTGCCGCTGGCGCTGTAGGCCATGTCGATACCGCTGAGCGGGATGCCGATGTTGTCGATCACGGTGTCCAGCTCGTTGGCCGGCACCACTTGACGAATGCGCGCTTCGATACGGTCGAAGGCGGCGGCGCTTTCCTCGATACGGGTACCCACCGGCAGGCTGACGTGCAGCGACATGGCGCCGGCGTCGGTGGCCGGGAAGAAGTCTTCACCCAGGGTTGGCAGCAGCGCGAAGGACGCCAGCACGCAGACCATGAAGCCGATCAGGAAGCGCTTGCGGTTTTCCAGGGCCAGGGTGAGGACGCCGTGGTAGCTGTCACGCACGTTGCTGAAGCGCTTCTCGAAGCCCTGCTGGAAGTTCAGCAGGCTTTGCACGAACGCGCCGTGCTTGGGTTTGTGCTGGTCGCCTTCGTGGTGGTTGAGCAGGGCGTTGTCCGGGTGACGGCCTTCGCCGGCCTCGACCACGTGGGGCTTGAGCAGGAACATCGCCAGGGTCGGCACCAGGGTACGCGACAGGATGAACGACGACGCCATGGCGAAGATCACCGCCAGCGCCATGGGGCGGAACAGGTAGCCGGCAATGCCTTGCAGCATGAACATCGGCACGAACACGATGCAGATACACAGCAGGGAGACGAAGGCCGGGCCGACGATCTGCTTGGCGCCGTCGAGGATGGCATCCTTCACCTGCTTGCCTTGCTCAAGGTGCCAGTTGATGTTCTCGATGGTCACCGTGGCATCGTCCACCAGGATACCGACGGCCAGCGCCAGCCCCCCGAGCGTCATCACGTTGAGGGTCTGGCCGCTGACCGCCAGCAGGGCAATCGCCGACAGTACTGCCAGGGGAATCGAGGCGGCAATGATGATGGTCGAGCGCCAGCTGCCCAGGAACAGCAGGATCATGGCGCTGGTCAGCAGGGCGGCGATGATGCCTTCGCGGGCCACGCTGCCCACCGATTCCTTCACGAACACCGAGGCGTCGCCCAGCATCGAGGTTTTCAGCGACGGCGGCAGGGTCTCGTTGATCAACGGGAACATGTCGCGAATGCTTTGCACGATCGACAGGGTCGAGATGTTGCCGTTTTTCAGGGCCGGCATCAGCACCGCGCGACGGCCGTCCACCCGCACGATGTTGGTCTGCGGCGGCGAGCCGTCACGCACGTGGGCCACCTGGCCAACGGTGATCACGGCGCCGTCGACGGTCTTGATCGGCAGGTCGTTGAGCTGCTCGATGGCGTCCGGGCTGTTGTTCAGCAGCACGGTGTATTCATCGCTGCCCAGCTTGGCGGTACCCACCGGCACGATCTGGTTCTGCGCGGCCAGGGCGTTGCTCACGTCCTGCGCCGACAGGCCCTTGGCGGCCAGCGCCTGGGGGTCCAGGTCAAGGGTGATCTGGCGCTGCTTGCCGCCCATGGGGGTCGGCATGGCCAGGCCCGGCACGGCGGAAAGCGGCAGGCGGATGGAGTTCTGCACCAGGTCACGAATACGCGCTTCGGACAGGGTGGGGCTGGAGAACGCCATCTGCAGGATCGGCACCGTGGAGGCGCTGTAGTTGAGGATCAGCGGCGGCGTGATGCCCGGGGGCATCTGCTTGAGCACGGTTTGCGACACCGCGGTCACCTGGGCGTTGGCGGTACGGATGTCCACGCCCGGCTGGAAGAAGATCTTGACGATGCCCATGCCCGGCAGCGATTGCGACTCGATGTGCTCGATGTCGTTCACCGTGGTACTGAGCGAGCGCTCGTAGGTGTAGATCACCCGGCCGGCCATGGCGTCCGGCGACAGGCCGGTGTAGGACCAGACCACGGCAATCACGGGGATGCCGATGTCGGGGAATACGTCGGTAGGGGTCCGCATCGCGGACAGGGGCCCGATGATGCAGATGAATATCGCCAACACGATAAACGTGTATGGCTTGAGCAATGCGGTCTTTACCAGCCCTAGCATGCCAGGAACCTCCAAAGGGTTTGCGTATGCTGGCAAGTCTTGCTGGAACCACCTAACACAAGCCTTTCATGAAGGTGAAAGATGTTTTAAGGCGCAACTGAAATTCGTTTCACGGTGATTCATTGGTGTTGAAAGAGGGCGGTCATCACACTTGGCATCGATCGAAAACGACCTGCCAGGGCAGGCCACTTCCAACACATTTGAGGAATACCCCATGAATGCGAAAACGCTAATGCTGGTGCCCATGCTTGGGCTGGTCGGTCTGCTCTCGGCGTGCGCCGGGCCCATGCCTGCGCCTAACCCGAACGACGCCTGGGTGGGTTTGAAGGAAGAAACCCAGAACTCGATGCTGGCCGAACAGGTTGACGGCAAGAACCTGAAAGATGGCCGTTACTTCCAGGTAAAACCGGGCGAGCACAAACTTGAAGTGCTGCTGTACGAAGAAAGCACTGCGCAACAGGACGACCAGACCTGCCGTGCCACTATTGATTACAAGGGCTTCAAGCAGGGCAAGCACTACACCCTGGTGGAGAGCAGCCTGGGTGACACCAACCTGCGGGCTGATTTGAAGAATGACCAGGGCAAGACTGTTGCTTCGACTGACAACTTCGATTGCATGTCGGGCTGAGGCTTGCGCGGTAACCAAAGGCCCTGGCGCTTAGCGTGATGGGCCTTTTTTTGTGTCCAGCCCAGACTGTCTTGTGGGAGCTGGCTTGCCAGCGAGCTTTTATGGCCCCAACAGCTCGCTGGCAAGCCAGCTCCCACAGGATGTAGCAGTCTCTGTAGCAGCGGCCGCAGGCCGCGTCATGGGCGTACAAAAAAGCCCCGGGCCAGTGGCGCGGGGCTTTTGGGTATTGCCAATCCGTTGATCTCAATCAGTACGCACATGCACCGTTTCGCGCAAGCTGTAACCGAACCCGCGCAAGGTCTGCAGGGCGTTGGGTGCGTCCAGGCGGGCCAGCTTGCGGCGCAGGTTGCAGATGTGTCGCTCGATCAGCGCGCTGCGCGAGTCATGGGCCGCGCCCCACAGCTGTTCCTCGATCAGCTCGCGGCTCACCGCGCCGGGACGCTTTGCGAGGATGGCCAGCAGCCGCTGTTCGCTCACGGTCAACGGCTGCTGGTGGGCGCCGCGGCCCAGCAGCAGGCGCGTGGTGGACAGCCACAGGCCGGCCTCGGCGTCCACCGCGGGGCTGAGGTGGTCGCGCAGCAGGGCGTGCATGCGCGCCTGCAGCTCGATGAACAGCACCGGCTTGGTCAGGCACAACTCGGCGCCGGCGCGCAGGGCCGCCACCCGTGCCGGGCCATCGTCCTCGGCCAGCAGCACCAGCACGCGTGATTTGCGCTTGCGCGTCAGGCAGCGCGCCAGCAGATCCGGCTGGGCCTGCTGCAGATCCAGCAGGATAAAGCCGTAGTTGCTGTCGGCCAGGGCCCAGTCGGCTTCGTGGGGCTTGGCCTCGACGACGCGTTGGCCGCTGTCAGCAAAGCCGCGCAGCAGCTGTTCGTCTCGGGTATCGGCGATATAGAGCAGATTCATGTGGATCACACTCGCGCTTTGCTTTGACGGCAGTGCAGTGCCAGGCTGGCACCGCCCTGTTGGCTGTTGCCCACTTCCAGGGTGAACCCGTGCAGGTTGACGATGGCCGCCACGATCGACAGCCCCAGGCCGAAGCCGGGTTGGGTGTTGTCGTCGTCGCAGCGGTAGAACCGTTGGAACACCGCCTCGCGTTCTTCCTTGGGAATGCCGGGGCCCGAGTCCTGCACTTCAATGCAGGTGCTATCGAGTTCGTTGCGCGCGCGCAGCACCACCACGCCACCGGGCGGGGTGAATTTGATCGAGTTGCTCAGCAGGTTGCCGATGGCTTCGAACAGCAGCGCGCGGTCGCCGTTGAGGCTGGGCAGTACCTGGGGCGAATCCAGCTCCAGGCGCAGCTCGCCTTCCTCTGCCAGTGGCAGGTAGAAGTCGTGCAGTTCATGCAGCAGCGGCAGCGGGTCGAACTCCACGAAGCCGGAGCGACGCTGATGGTCCTCCAGCTCGGAAATGCGCAGCAGGCCGCGGAAGCGCGCCATCAGGGTGTCGGTCTCGGCGATCACGCCGTCCAGTTGCTGGGCGTGGTCGGAATCCACCCCGGCCTGCTGCTGGATGCGATACAGCTGGGCGCGCAGCCGGGTCAGCGGCGTGCGCAGGTCGTGGGCGATGTTGTCGCACACGCCCTTGACCTCCATCATCAGCCGCTCGATGCGGTCGAGCATGGCGTTGACGATGGCCGCCAGCATGTCCAGCTCGTCGCGGCGGTTGGATAGCGGCAGACGCTGGGTCAGGTCGCCGGCGACAATGGCGTCGGCGCTGTCCTGGATCGCGCGGATGCGGCGTATCGGCCGCCTGCGCAGCAGGTGCCAGCCCGCAGCACCGGGGATGATGGTCAGCGAGATGCCCCACAACAGGGCGTGGAGGATGATGCGCGTCACCGCGAACAACGAGCCGTTGTCACGCACCAGCACCAGCCAGCGACCGTCCTGGGTGGCCATGGCCACGGCGTCGCAGCCCTGCTGGGGCAGCTTGGGGTCGTCGGAGTCGATGCAGTCATCCAGCTCGTAGATGTTGCCGTCCAGGGCCACGCCCTTGGGAATTTCCCGCAGGTCGCCGCCAACCGGGCGCAATTGTGCGTCGAACAGCCCGTAGGCGTCGTAGGCGCGGTTGTCGAAGGTCTCGCTGGCCGACAGCGCGTCGTCCAGGGCCTGGCCGCTGAAACGCGAGAACAGGTGCTGGCGCTGCATGAGCGAATGGCGCGCCAGGCTGTTGAGGTAATCCGACACTTCGTAATAGAGCACACCCATGAGGATGCAGCTCCAGGCCACGAAGAGAAAACTGTACAGCGCCAGCAGGCGGCTGCTGGACGAGCGCCAGCCCTTAGAGGGGTTCGGCAATGACATAGCCGGAGCCCCGAACGGTCTTGATCAGCGCAATGGCGCCAGGCGGATCGATCTTCTTGCGCAGGCGGCCGATGTGCACGTCGATCAGGTTGGTGCCCGGGTCGAAGTGGTAGCCCCAGACTTCCTCGAAGATCATCATGCGGGTCAGGATCTGCCCGGCGTTGCGCATCAGGAATTCCAGCAGCTTGTACTCGGTGGGTAGCAGGTTCAGGGCCTGTTCGCCACGGCGCGCTTCACGGGTGATCAGGTCCAGCTCAAGGTCGGCGACCTTCAGCGTGGTGTCGACGTCGGCGACGGTGCTCTTGCGGCGCAGCAGCACTTCGACGCGCGCGGCCATTTCGTCCGAGGCGAAGGGCTTGGTCAGGTAGTCGTCGCCACCGGCACGCAGGCCACGCACGCGCTCGTCCACGTCGGACAGGGCGCTGATCATCAGGATCGGCGTGGACACGCCAATGGTGCGCAAGGTGGTGACAATGGCCAGGCCATCCAGCTCGGGGAGCATGCGGTCCAGGGTGATAACGTCATAGTTGCCGCTGACGGCCTTGACCAGGCCCTCGCGGCCGTTATCGACCCAATCAACTTCAAGGCCGTGGCTGCTCAGTTCGGCCACGATTTCCTTGGCTGTCACGGCATCGTCTTCGATGGTCAAAACGCGTGTCATGGTGTTGTACCTGGGATTTCGGCTATTGAGTGGCCATTGTGCCGATTTTTACCTGTCGCCTTGCTGAAGTTTATTTCATCTAGATGTGTAGGCGCTGGAAGGCTCTAAATCAATGGTTTCAGGGATGCTTTGGTTTGTATCGCGCGGGTATCCCATGTGTTACACGATATTTCTAAAGCTGCGAATGGGCCAGTCGATGACACATGAACCATCTTCCCTTAAAGGAATTTTCCCATGACCACCCTAGGCAATATCACGTCGGGATTGCACATCGCGACCACCACCACTACCGCCAAGTCGACCGCCGCCACCACGGCCAGCACCGACGATAGCACCACCACCAGCGCCGACGGCACCACCACCTCCGGCACTTCCACCACCACTTCCACCACGGCAGCGGGCGGCGCTGGCGGTGCGGGCGGTGGCGGCGGCAGCAGCAGCGACAGCAGTTCCAGCTCCAGTTCCAGCTCCGAGACCGTGACCGAGCTGCAAAAGCAGATCGCCGAGCTGCAGAAACAGCTGCAAGCCCAGGAGCAGGCGGTGCAGAAAGCCCAGCAGATCCAGGACCAGAGCGCCAAGGCCGCGGCCGTGGCCACTGCCCAGGCCCAGGTCTCGTCGACCACTGCAGAAATTTCGTCGCTGACCTCGGAGCTGTCCCAGGCCCTGGTTGACGAAGGCAGCAGCACCACCGGTTCGACCATCAACACCACCGCATGATGTTTTGGGGCCAGGACTCGTGCAGCCGCACATATGGGCTAGGCTTAGCAGAATCTGCAAAGCCTGGACTCTGGAGTGTTTCGATGCTGGCCCCAGCCAAACCGGTGAACGAAGCCGAGCGCGTGAGCACCTTGCGCGCGATGAACATCCTCGATACCGCACCCGAAGAGCGGTTCGATCGCTTGACGCGCCTGGCCCGCAGGCTGTTCGACGTGCCAATCGCGTTGGTCAGCCTGGTGGACGTCAACCGCCAATGGTTCAAGTCCTGCCAGGGCCTGAGCGCCAGCGAAACGCCGCGTGATATTTCGTTCTGCGGCCATGCGATCCTCGGCGACCAGGTGCTGATGATTCCTGACGCCACCAACGACGAACGTTTTCATGACAACCCGCTCGTGGTGGGCGATCCGCATATCCGTTTTTATGCTGGTTGCCCGCTGCGGGTGGGCAATGGCGCCAAGATCGGCACGCTGTGCCTGATTGACTCGCGCCCGCGTATCCTCGATGCCGAGGAGCGCGAGCTGTTGCGCGATTTGGCGAGCATGGCCGAGCAGGAAATCGAGGCGCTGCAGTTGGCGACCATCGATGACCTGACCCAGGTGTCCAACCGCCGTGGTTTCGAGGCCCTGGCCGAGCACGCGTTAAGCATCTGCAAGCGCATGAACACGCCAGCGTCGCTGCTGTTTTTCGATTTGAACGATTTCAAGAAGATCAACGACACCTGGGGCCACGCCGAGGGCGATCGGGCGCTGGTGGCGTTCGCCGAGACCTTGCGCGAGGTGTTGCGCGAGATGGACCTGGTGGGGCGCCTGGGCGGGGATGAGTTCGTGGCCCTGCTGATGGGCTCCAATGCCCAGGATGGCGACCTGATTGCCGAGCGGCTGAAGGAAGCGCTGGCGCGCAAGAACGCCGAGGCCCGGCGTGGCTACGACATTCGCTACAGCATCGGGCGGATCGAGTACGACCCGGCCAGGCACGATTCGATCAAGCGCTTGCTGGCCGAGGCGGATGCGGCCATGTACGCCCACAAGCAGGCCAGCCGCCGGCATTGACCCTGCACGGCAGGGTCAATGCGGCGTGGCAGGCTAGGTCAGTCGACCTGGCGGCCGTGCTTGTCGGTCTTGTAGCGCAGGGCAACGGCAGGGGCGGCGGTGCCACGGCCGGTCTCGACCCAGTTGCGCAGGCGGGTGGCGTCGGCGAAGGTGGTGAATTTACCGAAGGCATCGAGGATGACCATGGCCACCGGGCGGTTGCCCATGGTGGTCAGCAGCACCAGGCAGTGCCCGGCCTGGTTGGTGAAGCCGGTCTTGGTCAGGCGAATGTCCCAGTTGTTCTTGTTCACCAGGTGGTCGGTGTTGTGGAAGCCCAGGCTGTAGCTGGGTTTCTTGAAGAACACGGTTTTTTCGCGGGTAGTGCTCAGCTCGCGCAGGGTAGGGTAGTGCTGGGCGGCGATCAGCAACTTGCTCAGGTCGCGCGCGGTGGACGTGTTGTTGATGGACAGGCCAGTGGGCTCGGCGTAGTGGGTGTGGCTCATGCCCAGGCTGCGCGCCTTGGCGTTCATGGCGTTGATGAAGGCGCCATAGCCGCCTGGGTAGTGCTCGGCCAGGGTGGTGGCGGCACGGTTTTCCGAGGACATGAGGGCGATCAGCATCATGTCGTGACGGGTCAGCTCGCTACCCAGCTTGACGCGCGAGAACACGCCGCGCATCTCCGGGTTGTGGCTGATGTCCACGTCGATCATCTCGTTCATGTCCTGCTTGGCGTCCAGCACCACCATGGCGGTCATGAGCTTGGACACCGAGGCAATCGGCACGACGTTGTCGGCGCGGTTTTCGTAGATCACCTTGTTGGTGTCCAGGTCGATCAGCAGCGCGCTGCCCGAGGCCAGGTGCAACTGTGCGGGATCTCGTTGGGAAACAGGTTTTTCGGCAGCAACAGCGTTCGACGTGACGGCAGCAGTACCTGTCAGAACAAGCAACAGGCTGAGGATAGAAAGGGAGGTTTTCACGTGTAGCGCTCGCTAAAAAGTAGATAAGCCGTTTGTGACGGGTTGTTCTTGAAAAAACGCAGTAGTTTATGAGTATGGCTCAGCAACTGTCGATTGCCTGGCGGGCTTAAACCCCTGTAATAAAAAAATAAAAGTGATATTTCATCTTCGCTCGCCGTCCAAGGGCGGTCCGGCGGATATCTGCTTCCAAAAACGCTAAAAAACGACTCGGGAGTCGCGCAATGCTTAAGGGTTTCTTCAGCAAGGATTACAGGGCACTGCTGCTGTGGAGCAGCGTCATCGCGGTGGTCCTGCTGTTGTGTGCGTTCATTCAAAAACCGCTGGACGCCCTGGCCTGGGTGCAGGCGGTGGCGGTGGTCATCGCGCTGATGCTGGCCATCGCCGTGCCGGCGTTGCAGCGCAAGCAGGAAGCGGCCGCGCAGCACAAGCAGTGGCGCGAAGGGCAGGTGGGTTATGCCCGGCGCCTGCAGTACCTGGTGCTGGAGTTCCAGGAACTGCTCAACCAGGTGGGCGTGAGCATGGCGCACTGGCGTGCCACCGACCGGCACCGGGTGCAGGCGGTGCTGCAGGATTACCTGCACCGGCTGTTCGAGTCGCACAAGCATGACAACAACGACGACCGCATTGTCATCGCCCATGAGCTGCGCCAGGTGGTGAATGCCTTGATCGACGAGCTGGAAAGCGGCCGCTCTGATCGCGCGGTGCTGCAGGGCCTGGAAAAGCGCCTGCAGAAACTGGCCCAGCGGGCGCAGGCGAACGTGCTGATGGCTGAGCGCGCCTGAGTCCCCGGCAGGCCGCGTCCCGGCCCGATGGGGTGCCTGGGACGCGGCCTGTGGCCGCTGCTACAGGCGCCCAATTAAAAAGCCCCGCGACGCAGGCGGGGCAAGGGGGTGCGAGAGCAACGCACGGGATAAATTCGCGGTGCAGGGTCAGTGGGTCACCGCCGGGGTGGCCGGTTGCTGACCCTTGAAGCTCAAGGACAGGGCCTTGGCCTGGTCCAGCGACAACAGGGGGCCGCTGAGCGGTTCGCCGTCCTTGACCACATACCAGCAGGCCAGCAACCCCAGGTCGCGAAGGTTGGCGGGAACGGCGCTGCCGATGACTGACATGATGCTGACGGTGTTCATGGCTGACTCCTGCGAAACATGTGCCCAGCTTAGGGCGATGCAGGAGCGCTGAGAAATCACCGCTTTCAATAGTGATCATTGACTCGACACATCAGCTCACCGCAAGCGCCCCAGGGGCGAATGCGGTGGCGATGCGTGTTACCAGCCCGGACGACCGTAGTAGTAGCGTGGCGGCGGTGGCGGCGCGTAGACAGGCTGCGCGTACACGACCGGCTGCGGCGCGTAGTACACCGGTGGCGGTGGTGGAGCGACGTAGACCGGTGGCGGTGGCGCGGCGTAGACCGGCTGTTGCACCACGACTTCGCGTGGCGCCAGGGCGGAGGTCACCACGGCGCCGACTACAGCACCACCTAGAACGGCACCCAACACACCTGGACCACCGTGGCCGTAGGCCGACGCTTGGCCCGTTACGGCCAGGGCGCCGACCAGCAAGGCAATCTTGGGAAGCTGACGAATCATGACTTGTTCCTCATATTACGATTCCAGTACCCGGGACCGGATGGTTGGTCCAAGGACTGTCGCACTACTATGACAGCGAATTTGTAAGAATCTGCGACGGTGTTTGGTAAATTTTGTGTAAGGTCTGGAACCACAGTGTCCTTACATTTCAGTTACATGCCAGTGATGGAGCCTTGCAATGCCCATGATTCCCACACGCGACACCGTACTTTGCATGTCCCTGGCCGGGCGCCCGGGTACGTTCGGCGTGCGTTTCCACAACCACCTGTATGAACAGCTGGGTCTCGATTATTACTACAAGGCTTGCAGCACCAACGATCTGCCGGCAGCGGTTGGCGGTATCCGCGCCCTGGGGATCCGGGGCTGCGGGGTGTCGATGCCGTTCAAGGAGGCCGTCATCGCGCTGGTCGATGAGCTGGATGCGTCGGCGGCAGCCATTCAGTCGATCAATACCGTGGTCAATGATAACGGTCATTTGAAAGCGTACAACACTGATTACATCGCCATTCGTCAATTGATTGACCGTCATGGCCTGTCGCCCGACACCACGTTGGCCCTGCGCGGCAGCGGCGGCATGGGCAAGGCCGTGGCCTCGGCGTTCCGTGATGCCGGTTTCACCCAGGGCACCCTGGTGGCGCGCAACCCCGAAAGCGGCCCGGCGTTGGCGCGGCAGCTGGGCTACGAATGGCGCCCGGAGCTGGGCGACCTGCGCCCGCAGTTGCTGGTGAACGTGACGCCGATTGGCATGAGCGGCGGCCCGGAGGCCAACGACCTGGCGTTCCCCGCAGAAGCGGTGGAGGCGGCCAGCATCGTCTTCGACGTGGTGGCGCTGCCAGCGTTGACGCCGTTCGTGCAGCTGGGCCAGGCGCTGGGCAAACAGGTCATCACCGGCCTGGAGGTAATTGCCCTGCAGGCCCTGGAGCAGTTCGTGCTGTACACCGGCGTGCGGCCTACCGACGAGCAGGTACGCCTGGCCACCGAATACGCCCGCGGCTGATCACTCCAGCCGCGCGAGCCGCTCTTCCAGGGCGGCGATGCGCGCCTCCAGGGCTTCCATGCGTTCCAGCGTGACGCCGCTGTCATGGCTGGCGCGCTCGCTGCCGGCGCTGTGCCGCGTGGCCAGCAGCGCGTCCATGTCCACCGGGCCGCCCAGGGCGTGGGTGTAGCGGTCTTCGCGCTGGCCGGCCTGGCGTGGCAGGTGCAGGGCGTAGCCGCGCGCTACCAGACGGTCGAGCTGGTGCAGCACCTGCTCGTTGTCCTCGAAGTCGTGCATGCGGCTGCTGCGGGTCAGCAGTTCGTTGACCGTCTGCGGACCGCGCAGGAACATCAGGCCCATCAGGATCACCTGCGCCGGCACCAGCTCCAGGGCCTTGTCCAGGCGCTGTTCCCAGCGGTCGGCGCGGCTGCCCATCACCAGTCGGGTCAGGCCCTGGCCTTCCAGCTGGCGCAGGCTGTTGCCGACCTCGCCCTGGGTGAGGTTCATCACCGGCTCGCGGCTGGTTTTCTGGTTGCAGGCCAGCACCAGCGCGTTCAGCGTCAGCGGGTAGGTCTCGGGGTTGGTGGCCTGTTTCTCGATCAGCGCGCCCAGGATGCGGATTTCGCCGGCGCTCAGGGTCAGGTGTTCGGTGGGGGACGCGTTTTCGGCTGACATGGGGCGCTCCGTGGGCATGAAGGTCGGCGGAAACGCCAGTATGCAATAAAACACCGGACGCCGCGCCGGCACAGGTCTATCATTGCCGGCTCACTGCCTTTACAAACGTTATCAGGAGCTCCCATGAGCATTTCTCTGTACGCTGCCTCCGTTCCCGTCTTCAAGCAACTGCTGCTGGCCCTGGGCGATGTGCTCAAGAAGGCCGAGGACCACGCCGCGGCCCGCAACATCGAGCCGTCGGTGCTGCTGCAGTCGCGCCTGTACCCGGACATGTTCCCGCTGGTGCGCCAGGTGCAGATCGCCGTCGACTTCGCCAAGGGTGTGTCGGCGCGCCTGGCCGGTGTCGAAGTGCCGTCGTTCCCCGACACCGAGCAGAGCTTCGCTGACCTGCAGGCGCTGCTGGCCAAGGTGTTGGGCTTCATCGACGGCCTGGCCGCCGCGCAGATCGACGGCCAGGAAGGTCGCGAGATCGTGCTGCGCCAGGGCACCCCGAAAGAGAAGAAACTGAACGGCCAGACCTACCTGCTGCACTACGGCCTGCCGCAGTTCTTCTTCCACGTCACCACTGCCTACGACATCCTGCGCCACAACGGCGTGGAAGTGGGCAAGCGCGATTTCATGGGCGCTTATTGATCGCCCAAGGCTTCACCCCCTTGCCGTAGCCGCTGCCGCCAGGCTGCGCTGGCCCCTGAGTACGCCGAAAATATGCAGCGTGTTTCAGGGCCAGCGCAGCCTCCGGCAGCGGCTACGGTGGGCTGCGTCTGTTGTTCTATATTTTGCTTCTCCGAGGTTGCAATGCTGTTCCCCATTTTGCTGTTGTCGGCTGCCGGTTTCACCGTGCTGACCACAGAGTTCGTCATCGTCGGCCTGTTGCCGGCGATCGCCCGCGACCTGCACGTCAGCGTGTCCCAGGCCGGGTTGCTGGTCACCCTGTTCGCCTTTACCGTCGCCGCCCTCGGGCCATTCCTGACTGCGTACTGCGCACGCTTCGAGCGCAAGCGCCTGTTCGTCACCATCCTGCTGCTGTTCGCCGTGGCCAACGTCATTGCCGCCCTGGCGCCGAATATCATCGTGATGGGCATCGCCCGGCTGATCCCGGCCCTCGGGCTGCCGGTGTTCTGGGCCCTGGCCAGCGAAACCGCCGTGGACATCGTCGGCCCCGACCATGCCGGCCGCGCCATCGCCAAGATCGGTTTCGGCATCGTCTGCGCCACCGTGTTCGGCATTCCCGTGGGCACCCTGATCGGTGACGCCCTGGGCTGGCGCGCGGCGTTCTGGATTATCGCCGGCGTGGCCCTGGCCAAGGCGCTGCTGCTCACGGTGTTCCTGCCTGTCAGCGCGCCACGGGGCGAGGAGCGCTCGCTGCGCTCGCAGTTCGCCATCCTGCGCAACCCGCTGATGCAGGGCCATGTGCTGCTGTCCATCGTGGTGTTCTGCGGCATGTTCACCGCCTATACCTACCTGGCCGATATCCTCGAACGCCTGGCCGGTTTCGACGGCGCGGTGGTGGGCTGGTGCCTGATGGCGTTCGGCGCCGTGGGCCTGATCGGCAACTCCCTGGGCGGCCGCCTGGTGGACCGCCACCCGCTGATTGCCTCGATGCTGTTCTCGGCCTTCATGGTCGGTGGCCTGGTGGCTGTGGTGCCGACCATTCATTCCACCTTCGGCCTGGCCGTGGCCCTGGCCATCTGGGGCGTGACCCAGGCGGCGCTGTTCCTGGTCAGCCAGGTGCGGCTGATCAAGGCCGCGCCCCAGGCGCCGGCGTTCGCGGCATCGCTGAACATTGCCGGTGCCAACCTGGGCATTGGCCTGGGCGCCATTGTCGGTGGCCGGGTGATCGACACCCTGGGCCTGGGCAGCGTCGGTTTCGCCGCCGCCGGCTTCATGCTGCTGTCCATTGCCCTGGCGTGGCTGATGATGAGCTCGCGCCTGGCTGCACCGGCCCCTGCCGCCTGACCTCAGCCGAACAGCTCCCGGCGCGCGCCCTCGGTGATGGCGACGATGCCGGGATGGCTGACCTTGCGCTCCACCGAAATCGCATAGAACGACTCGCGCACCGCCTCGGTCTGGCCCACCAGGGTCACCCGGTGCTGCGCCTGGATTTCCTCGGCGATCACGCTGGGGCCGATGAACAGGCCGCTGCCGGATTGGCCGAAGGCCTGCATCAGGGCGCTGTCGTCGAATTCGCCGACGATACGCGGCTGGATCAGCTGTTCGCCGAACCAGCGCAGCAGGCGGCTGCGCACCATGGTCTCCTGGCCGGGAATCAACAATGGCGCGCCTTCCAGGCTGGCCGGGAAGCCAGGGCCATACTCTGCCGCCAGGGCTGGGGTGGCGAAGAAACTGATGCCCGACTCCCCCAGCTTCTGGCTGTAGCCCTTGATGTCCAGGTGCGCGGGCATGGGGCTGTCGGAGATCACCAGGTCCAGGCGCTGCACGGCCAGGTCGGCCAGCAGGCGCTCCAGCTTGTCCTCGCGGCAGGTGATGTGCACGGCCTCGGGCAGGTGCATGCTCGGTGCAATCAACCGATACACAATCGACTTGGGTACCACGTCGGCCACGCCCACGCGCAGGGGCAACACCTGCTGGCCGGCCTGGCCGCGCAGCAGGGTCTGCAATTCGTTGCCTAGCTGGAACATTTGTTCGGCGTAGGGCAGGGCTTGGCGCCCGGCGTCGGTCAGTTCGAGCTGGCGGCCCACGCGCTGGAACAATTCGATGCCGAAGGTCTGTTCCAGCAGAGTAATCTGGCCGCTGATGGTCTGCGGCGTCAGGTTCAACTGCTCGGCGGCGCGGGTGATGCTGCCGGTCTTGGCCACGGTCCAGAAATAGTGCAGTTGGCGGTAATTGAGCATGACAGTGCCGATTCGGAAAAACCGAAGTATAGCGGGGAAAAATACGAATTTTTCTGAGGTATCAAAGTTTCTAGACTGCGCGCTATCCACTCAACCGCATGAGCAGCGCCCCCATGGACTATCTTCTGCAACTCGCTTCCAGCCCCACCGCCTGGATCGCCCTGGCCACCCTGGTGGTGATGGAAATCGTGCTGGGCATCGACAACCTGATCTTCATCTCGATTCTTACCAACAAGCTGCCCAAGCAGTTCCAGGCGCGGGCGCGGCGCATAGGTATCGGCATGGCGCTGGTGCTGCGCCTGGGCCTGCTGAGCACCGTGGCGTCTATCGTGCAGTTGACGGAGCCGGTAATTGACCTGTTCGGCCAGGCGTTCTCGTGGAAGGACATGATCCTGATCGCCGGTGGGCTGTTCCTGCTGTGGAAGGCGACGCGCGAGATTCACCACAGCGTCGACCCCCGCGCCCAGCAGGAGGCCAGCGTGGGTGGCAAGGTGGCCATGGGCTTCGTGGGGGCGATCTGCCAGATCCTGATGCTGGACCTGGTGTTCTCCATCGACAGTATCATTACCGCCGTGGGCATGACCGAGCACTTGCCGATCATGATCATCGCCGTGATCAGCGCCGTGCTGGTGATGCTGCTGGCCGCCGAGCCCCTGGCGCGGTTCATCAACGACAATCCGACGGTGGTGATGCTGGCCCTGGGCTTCCTGATCATGATCGGCATGACGCTGATCGCCGAAGGCTTCGGCGCCCATGTGCCCAAGGGCTACGTGTACACCGCCATGACGTTCTCGGCGCTGATCGAAGGCTTGAACATGCTGGGCCGCCGCGCCCGGCAGAAGCGTGAAGCCACAGTCGTGTCATAAAGGGGCCGTAGCCGCTGCCGCCAGGCTGCGCTGGCCCTCGAATACACGCGAGATCTGCAGGGTGGATCGGGGCCAGCGCAGCCTTCGGCAGCGGCTACAGGTGTGCGGCGTCAGCGGTTGCGTGGGGTGTGGTGTCGCGGGCAGGCTTGGTTGGGGCAGGGTGCTGGTGGCGGCGCGCAATGCGCATCACACCCCATAGCATGGCGGCGGCCACCAGGATCCAGGCGCCGATCATCATGACAATGGCCATGGTCAGGCTCATGGGTGCCTCCTTGTGTGTTCGGGGTACTACAGGTGACAGTCTAGTCGGTGGCGTGTTTCAGACTATTGACCAAAGGTCGCAGACTTGGGTTGATTGGCTCTATGGCCAGGGTGAAACCGCACGCAAACGCTATACCCCGGCCGGGCTGCGGCCTATGATCAGGGCCCCGGCCGCCCGATGGGCGGCCTTCCACCGACAGTGAGGCTAAATTTTGCAGGGACTTGCCCGATTCCACACCCCCTTGGTCAAACGCTTCGCTCCGGTGCTTTTGGCCCTGGCCATGGCCGGTTGCGCCGGCCACAAGCCGGCACCGCCCATCAAGGGCCTGCCGGATCGGGTCGAGCTGAGCAGCGTGCCGTTCTTCCGCGGCGATGCCGAGCAGGGCGCCTCCATGGCCCTGGCCAGCGCGCTGTCGCAGCAGGGCGTGATCATTACCCCTGGCCTGCTGGACAAGTCCTTGCACCTGCCGGGCGGCGAGGACAAGCTGCAGGCCTCCCTGCAGGCCACGGCCCAGGAATACGGCATGGTGGTCTACCCCCTGGCCGACGACCTGCCGGCGTTGTTTGCCCAGGTGGCGGCCGGCTACCCGGTGCTGGTGCGCTACATGGAGGGCAAGGTCTGGACCAGCCCGCGCTACGCGTTGCTGGTGGGCTATGACCGCTACAAGCAGCATGTGCTGCTGCGTTCGGGCAACGATCGGCGCAAGTTGATGGATTTCGCCAGCTTCGATTCGGCCTGGAAGAGCGCCGGGCACTGGGCGGTGCTGGTGCAGAAGCCAGGGCAGTTGCCCGCCAACGTCGATCGCCAGCGCTGGCTCAAGGCTGCCCATGACCTGGGCCAGGCCGGCCAGGAACAGGCCGCGGCCCAGGCCACGCGCACCCTCGGCGCGCAGTAACGAAAACGGCACCCCAGGGTGCCGTTTTTTTCATTGCCGAGCTTACACGCCCAGGCGGTCACGCAGGCTGTAGTACCAGGCGCCCAGCGCGGTCAGCGGGGTGCGCAGCAGTTGGCCGCCGGGGAAGGGGTAGTGCGGCAGGTCGGCGAACGCGTCGAAGCGCTCGGCCTGGCCACGCAGCGCCTCGGCCAGCACCTTGCCGGCCAGGTGCGTGTAGGTCACGCCGTGGCCGCTGCAGCCCTGGGAGTAATAGATGTTGTCGCCCAGGCGGCCCACTTGCGGCAGGCGCGACAGGGTCAGCAGGAAGTTGCCAGTCCAGGCGTAGTCGATCTTCACGTCCTTGAGCTGCGGGAAGGCCTTGAGCATCTTCGGCCGGATGATGGCCTCGATGTTCGCCGGGTCACGGGCGCCGTACACCACGCCGCCGCCGAAGATCAGGCGCTTGTCGGCGGTCAGGCGGTAGTAGTCCAGCAGGTAGTTGCAGTCCTCGACGCAATAGTCCTGGGGCAGCAGGGTCTTGGCCAGCTCGTCGCTCAGCGGTTCGGTGGTGATCACCTGGGTGCCGCACGGCATCGACTTGGATGCCAGTTCCGGCACCAGGTTGCCCAGGTAGGCGTTGCCGGCGACGATGACGAACTTGGCGCGCACGCGGCCGTTGGGGGTGTGCACCACCGGGTTGGCGCCGCGCTCGATTTTCACCGCCGGCGACTGTTCATAGATGGTACCGCCCAGGGATTCCACGGCCGCAGCCTCGCCCAAGGCCAGGTTCAGCGGATGGATGTGGCCGCCGCTCATGTCCAGCATGCCGCCGATGTATTGGTCGCACGCCACCACTTCACGGATGCGGCGCTGGTCCATCAGTTCCAGCTGGGTGTGGCCGAAGCGCTCCCACAGGCGCTTCTGCGATTCCAGGTGGCCCATCTGCTTGCTGGTGAGGGCGGCGAACACGCCACCGTCCTTCAGGTCGCACTGGATGTTGTACTTGGCCACGCGCTCGCGGATGATGCGCCCGCCCTCGAAGGCCATCTGGCCCAGCAGTTGCGCCTGCTTGGGGCCCACAGTGCGTTCGATGACGTCGATGTCGCGGCTGTAGCTGTTGACGATCTGCCCGCCGTTGCGGCCCGACGCGCCAAAACCGACGCGGGCGGCCTCCAGCACGGTGACCTTGAAGCCGTTCTCTAAAAGAAACAGTGCGCTGGACAGGCCGGTGTAGCCAGCGCCGATGATGCACACGTCAGTTTGCACTTCATCCTGCAAGGACGGGCGTGAAGGCGCGGCATTGGCTGATGCGGCGTAGTAGGACTGTGGATAGGGGGTGTTCGCCATTGCTGCAACCTCTGTTTTATATTTTTGACGTGTTGGCGAATCGTACCTGAGATGAAATCCGGATTCCAGCGCTAACTTGCAAGCGTGTTTTGAGCAAAAATTTCGGTTATTCAGTAAGTTAGCTCAAAAAGGCGTTGACAGCCCCCGGCAAATCCGTAGAATACCGCCTCACAGCAGGCACGTAGCTCAGTTGGTTAGAGCACCACCTTGACATGGTGGGGGTCGTTGGTTCGAGTCCAATCGCGCCTACCAAACAAAATCCGCTCTGCTGGGCGGTGTGAAAAAGGCGATCCGAAAGGGTCGCCTTTTTTGTTTGTGCGCAGAAAATGTCGCGGCTGCCAATGGGTCGCCTGAGCATCCGCGCCGTCGTGATGGTAGAGTCCCGCCCCAGACCAATCATGAGGGAACACTATGCGTAAGCTGTTGAGCGCGATGCTGCTGGTTTCATTGGGCGGCTGCATGTCGGCGAACATGGACCAGGTGCGCAGCGAAGGCGCCTACCGCGCGTTCACGTCGCAGAAGCCGGCGAAGGACGTGGCCCAGTGCATCGAATATTCCTGGCAGGACGAAGTGTTGTCCGGCGCCGCCGCCGACTCCCACACCGAGCCTGCCAAGGATGGCAGCCTGACCGTGATGGTGGATTCGAAGAACTTCGCCGACGTGCGCCAGGCGGGCGCCGGCAGCTCGGTGACCTACTTCGCCGAACGCGGCGTGCCCTTGTCGCAGCAGCGGTTGGCGGCGTTGAGTACCTGCCTGTAACGCCTGTATGCACGTCCGTACGCACGCCTTCCATGGGTGATGTAGGACGCTTCTGATTTGGATTCCTTGGGTTGTTGTGCTCGCAGCGGGTACTCATACTCGCTGTACCGGCATCAACGGGTGCCGGCTCGCCCAAGGGTTTTCCAAGGAGTGCAATCATGCCAGGCAAGAAGCCTTCTCTATTTTCGATTGCCGTGGCGCCAGCGCGTTTGAGCAGTGTAACGCTCGTCGCCGCCGTGGCCGGGAGCGCAACCATTGCCAATGCGCTGGTCCCGGGCACTGCCAGCATGCTGGTAGGGGCGCTGGTGGGGCTGCTGTTTGGCTTGTTCGCGGTCCGAGCGGGCTGAGTGGCGGCGATGGCTACCGAGTTCGATCAGATTGGCTGGTCCATTGCGTTCAGCCTGCTCGGTATTTTTATCTACCTGGCCTTGTGCGGGGTTCGGCGCAAAGTGCCCGGCCTGACCCATGCGGTCATGATTGCTATGTCCTGCTCAGGTTTCTTTGCGGCGGTGTTGCTGGGGGTTACCGCCTATGGTGTGCCTCCTGAGGAACTCGGTGTGCTGAAGGAGCAGAAGGCTGGCATTTTGCTGGGTGCGCTTGCGATGGGATGGGCTTCGGTGGTGTCGGCTTGCACAAGCGTGGTATCACCATTGGTATCGCCTGCCGCGTCGGTGGAATGATCGCCTGCGCCGCTTTCATGAAATCGCTCCCTTCACCCCTTCGACCGCTTGTCGGCTGTCGCCGCCCCGGCCTATAGTCAGGCAAGGTCTGGCATGGAATGCGCTGCCCTGTGCTGCGGCGCTGCTAGAATCATGGGTGTAGTCCCCTCGTGGAGGTCTCATCATGCGCACGCTTTCTGTTGTGATGGTCGCCCTGGCGCTGGCCGGTTGTGGCGACAGCGCCGTACAGGACGCCCACAAGGCCGTGGCCTATAAATTGATGGACCCGGGGTCGGCGCAGTTTCGTGAAGACCGCGAGCTGGCAGATGGCAGCGTCTGCGGCGAGGTCAATGGCAAGAATAGCTACGGCGCCTACTCGGGCTACGGGCATTACCTGGCGCGCAAGGGCGCGGGTGGCTTTGAGGTAGTGCTGGACCCACAGGCCACCAACGCCGACGCCGCCCAGGTGTGCGGTTACCCGTTGGCTGCGCTGCCAGCGCCGGCACCCGCACCTGCCCAGGCGCCAGCCGCGCCCGTGGCGGCTGCCAAGGGGCCGAATGAAATCGCCGGGGTGAAGTGGTCGGTGAAGGTGGCTTCCACCAGCGCCGAATCCGCTGCGGCCATGAGCAAAAAGCTGGCGGGCTACGGCTATGCACCGTACGTGGCGCGGGAGGACAACGTCAGTCGCGTGTACGTGGGGCCGTTCGACAGCAAGTCCGATGCCACCCGCAAACTCGACCAATTGCGCCGTGACCACAAGCTGCGCGGCGTGCTGGTGCGCTACCGCGGGGTAGGCGACCTGCCCGCGCCCGCCGTGGTGCACGGCTAGTCGACGCTGTTGATGCCCTCATCGACATAGCTGTCGGACTCGTCCGGCAGCACCTCGCTGGTGTCCACCTCTTCCTCGCCCTCGTCCAGGTCGTTCAGCGGTGCTTCGTCGCCGTGGTCGAATTCAGGTTCGTTGTCCATTTGGGGCCTCCAGCTGCTTCGGGGGTTCAGGGCTCGATGTCGTTGAACGAGCAGTACTCTTCCCAGCTCATGCCCAAGGCTTCGGCCACTTCCCGGTGCACTTCCAGGCGCATGGCCTTTAGCTCCTCCGGGCTTTGCGCGATCAGTTCCAGGGTCAGCTCCCAAGGCTCGATGCCCTGTTCCTCGGCCTGGTCGTCGAACGCCCATTGCAGCTGCTGCTGTTGTTCCTCGGGGCTCAGGGCCTTGGTTTCTTCCAACAGGTGCGGGTTGGCAGCGGCGAATTTGTCCAGGGCAAGCTGGGTGCGGTCTTTGGCAATCATGGTGGTCTCTGTAAGGCGGTAAAGGCTTGTCTTGGGCAGCAATGGGGGTTCAGGGGGCGGCGGCGTTCAACGCGGCCGCCAGCAGTATCAGGGCGAACACCAGCAGCAGTAGCAGCATTACTAACTTCATCGCTTGTCCTGCGCGCGGCGCTTCGAAAGAATCACGTTCATATTACAGCGTAACGTCATGGCACGGTTCCGCGCGCCTGGGCGGGCCTCTGCGCGACGATCGGTGGTAAAATCGGCCGATCATATTCGGGAGGTGGGCGTGTGCGCAAATTGATCGTGGTAGGTGCGGTGCTGATGCTGGCCGGTTGTGGCAGCGCGGTGGAAGAGTCGGCCAAGGCCGTACTGCTGCACCTGGACAATCCCAAGACGGCGCGTTTCACCAACGTGCGCACCACCGCCAAGGGCGATGTCTGCGGCCAGGTGCGGCAGAAGAACGCCGCCGGCCAGTTCGAAGGCTATCGCAACTACGCGGCCATCAAGACTGAAGATGGCTTTACCGCCATCATCGACGAAGACGGCAACAACCCCAAGGTGCGCGAAGTGTGCGGTGAAGCCCAGGAAGTGACGGCCAATGCCGAGCCTGGCGCCGCTGCCGCCCAGGCCGCCCACGGCTGGGAAGTGCAGGTCGTCGATGGCGCCAACATGGGCGCCCTCAGCGACATGACCGCGCGCCTGATCGAGAACGGCTTCATCGCCAGCGTCACCCAGCGTGACGGCAAGCAACTGGTGTACCTGGGGCCGTTCCAGACTAAGGAAGAGGCCGAGCAGAAGCGTGCGCAACTGCTGGCGTCCCAAGGTATCAAGTCAGTGGTGGTGGAGCACCAGGCGAACTGACTGGTCGCGGTGGCCGAGGGTCCCGTACACTCGGGCTTCACTGACAAGGAGTGCAGCCCGTGAACGGATCGCCTGACGATATAAGCCTGGAAGCAGCCACCCAGCAGCACGCCCAGGGCCTGGCCCAGCTGTACGGGGACCCGGGCGTAGCCCGGCAAGTGTTGCAGATGCCCTGGCCCACCGGTGAGCTGTGGAGCAAACGCATGGCGGCAGGGGTAGACAATGAACGCCGCGTGGCGCTGGTGGCGGTTGACCAGGGGCAGGTGGTGGGGCATTGCGGCCTGTGGCAGAACGAACGGGTGCGCCTGGCCCATGGCGGCTCACTGGCGATCGGCGTGGCGCCGCGCTGGCAGGGCAAGGGCGTAGGCAGTCGGTTGCTGGCGGCCGCGCTGGAAGTGGCGGACAACTGGATGGCGCTGCGCCGGGTGGAATTGACGGTGTACATCGACAACGCGCCGGCGCTGGCGCTGTATCGCAAGTTCGGTTTCGAGGTGGAGGGCGAGTTGCGCGACTATGCGGTGCGTGATGGCCGCCTGGTCAACGTCTACACCATGGCGCGCCTGCGTGGATAACACTCATTTTTCCTGTGGGAGCGGGTTCTACCCGCGAAGAATGCGCCGCAGTGAGTCAGGCATACAGCGCTGTGCTTTTCGCGGGTAGAACCCGCTCCCACAAAGATTGTGTAGCGGGTGCTGGGGTCAGCGGTGCGGGCGGGCCATTTCGTGGCGTACGCAGCCCTGGTAGTAGGTCTGCTTCACCGCGGTGGGCCGCAGGCGCGAGCGGCTGTGGTAGGTCTGCTCGGTGATGCCAAGGGCCATCTTGCGCATCCAGGGTTGGCTATAGCGATGCTGCTGCACCTTGCGCCGCGCGCTGTACAGGGTCACCCCCGACAGCTTCCACTGCTGCGCCTGGCGCGCAGCCTCTGCACCCCACTGGCACATACTGCGGTCGTGGCGGCTCAGGTCGCGGGCCATCGCGCTGCCTGCGGCGGTCGTCAGCACCACGGCCAACATGGCTAGAATCACACGTCTCATCAATAACCTCGTCTGAATGTCAAAGCGGCGCCCGCATCAGCGGCAGTTGCCGGCGATGTGGTAATGGGCGGCCAGGGCTGCGGCCTCGCTGTCGAATTCCACCCGGTTCTTGGCGGCGATCGAGCCGTAGGACGGGCAGTCCGGGCGGTGGTAGGTCATGGATGTGCGGTTGCCACGCACGGCGCCGGCGGCAGTGCTGGCGGCACTGGCCACCTGCTGGGTCGCAGCCGGAGCCGCAGGCTTGGCAACGGCGAACGGCGCGGCCTTGCCCGCTGCCTTGCCGCCCATCACCACGTCCATGAAGATCGGCGCGTGGTCGGACACGCTGGAACGGCCCTTGGCGTTGGTCATCTTCAGGTAGGCCGGGTAGTCGAACACCTTCACGCTCTTGACGTTGATGGTGCTTTCGTTGGCCACGAAAATGTTGTCATACAGGTTGGAGAACTGGCCGTCGGTGGTCGCCAGGGTGCTGGCGCCCTGCAGCATCAACGGGCGTGCGCTGGTGCGCAGGCCGGCCCAGGCGGTGGAGGTGGGCGGGGTGTTGAAGTCGCCCATCAGCATGATGTTGGTGTTGCCGTCATACACGCTCTTCAACCAGTCCCAGTAGTCGCCCAGCACGGCGATTTCCTTGGTGCGGTCGGCCACGGTCTTGCCGTAGTGGATGTGCACGGTGGCGGCGACGAAGGTGGTATTGTCCTTCAGGTTGCGGAAGCGCGCCGAGTAGGGCTCGCGCTCGAAGTGGTCGCCCTTGTCGAGGTAGGTCACGGCGCCGTCTTCGTAGGAGACAGCGTCGTCACGCCAGACGAAGCCGTACATCTCCTTGTAGGAGCTGCGCCCGGTAAGGTGGGAGGCCATGGCCGACCATTTCTTCCCGGTGGCCTGTTCCAGGGCTTTCTGCAGGGCGGTCAAGCCGTCCTCGTTCATCAATTCCTGTACCGCGAGAAAGTCGACGTTCTGTGCCACTTTGGCAATGCTGGTGAAGTCCTTGCCGGGGCGCACGCTGAGGTGCTCCAGGTTCCAGGTGCCGATGCGCACATCGGCAAAGGCCTGCCCGCAGACAAGCATCAACGCCAGCAGCGCCGTGGTTAATTTCCTGAACATGCATGATTCCAATCAAAAACGAGGGGAGGGGCGGGCCATGGGGGCGGCCCGCCACTGTAAGAAGCGAGGCGAAGCGGGCTCAGTCTTCCTTGGGCACGACCCAGAAAATCTGTACGCCGCCGTCGTCACGCCAGGCGAGGGTGACGTTGTCGTTCTCGCCGATCTCCTCCAGCAGCTGCGCCCAGTCCTCGGGCGATTCGTGGTCCAGCTTGAAAATCAGCGCCGACTTGGCCTTTTGCGCGGTAGGCGCGTTGATGATTTTCGAGATGCGCAGACCCAGCTGTTGGTAGCTGTCGAGCGGGGAAGGGGCTGAAGATGAGTTGGCCACGAAGCATTCCTTATTTTGCTGTACGTGCATACAGTATTTCACTGTGGGCAATTTCGCAACGGGTCTACTGAAGAAGCGCGCTTCTGACCGCGAATTTCATGATTTGCTGCGCGGCCAGGAAATTTTTCTGTTTATTCGCGGCTCTTATGCAGTAGGAAGCGCCCCTTCATGCCCCAGGAGACGTCAGATGAATACCCGGAACCTGATCTTCGCCAGCGTGCTGGTGGCCACTGCCAGCCTCGCCGGTTGCTCCACGCAGACGGTAGTCACCTTGCAGAACGGCACCCAGTACATCACCCGCGCCAAGCCGGACACCAAGAGTGCCGACGGTTTCTACGAGTTCACCGACGTCTCCGGCAAGCACGTGCGCGTACGCGCCGATGAGGTGGCCACGGTCAAGCCCGAAGACTGATGGCCCTACCTGCGCTATGCTGTGACTCCGGGTGGTTTGGCCGCCCGTAGGACTTTCCCCACGCCTGTGACCCACCTCGCAGGCGCCGCAAAATTAGCCGCGCGACCCGTTGACAAAGTGGCGCGGCGTTCGCATAGTTCACTCACGCAAACGTTTGCGTTGAGGGATCCTGGCTTTATCCTTTCAGCACGATCTCTGCGCATATCCGCTGCAAACAATAATCATAAGATCGGAGTGACCCATGAAATTGCCATTCGCTGGACGTTTCCTCGCTGTCTCCCTCCTGGCCGCCGTCTGCGCTGCCGCGCCCCTGTCCCAGGCCATTGCCGACACCACCAAGCCGAAAGTGGCGCTGGTGATGAAGTCCCTTGCCAACGAATTCTTCCTGACCATGGAAGACGGCGCCAAGGACTACCAGAAGGCCCATGCCACCGACTTCGACCTGATCTCCAACGGCATCAAGGACGAATCCGACACCGCCAACCAGATCCGCATCGTCGAGCAAATGATCGTTTCCAAGGTCGACGCGCTGGTTATCGCCCCGGCTGACTCGAAGGCCCTGGTGCCGGTGATCAAGAAGGCCATGGACGCCGGCATCACGGTGATCAACATCGACAACCAGCTGGACCCTGCCGTGCTCAAGAGCAAGGACATCAGCGTGCCGTTCGTGGGCCCCGACAACCGCAAGGGCGCGCGCCTGGTGGGTGAGTACCTGGCCAAGCAGCTGAAGGCCGGCGACCAGGTGGGCATCATCGAAGGCGTGCCGACCACCACCAACGCCCAGCAGCGCACCGCCGGCTTCAAGGACGCCATGGACGCCGCGCAGATGAAGATCGTCTCGGTGCAGTCGGGCAACTGGGAAATCGACAAGGCCAACGCCGTGGCGTCGGCCATGCTCAGCGAATACCCGGACCTCAAGGCCCTGCTGGCCGGCAACGACAGCATGGCCCTGGGCGCGGTATCTGCCGTGCGCGCCGCCGGCAAGGCCGGCAAGGTGCAGGTGGTGGGCTACGACAACATCAACGCCATCAAGCCAATGCTCAAGGACGGTCGCGTGCTGGCCACGGCCGACCAGTTCGCCGCCAAGCAGGCGGTGTTCGGCATCCAGGCCGCGTTGAAGATGATCAAGCACGAGCCCGTGGATGGCGCCGCCAATGGCGTGATCGAAACCCCGGTAGAGCTGGTCACCAAGCCCTGATTCCCTGCACTGCCGCGCCCGCGCTTCCGGTAACGGGAGGCGGGCGCCTGGAGAATTCCTATGTCAGCTGCTGCCCCGAACGTCGTACTCTCGGTCAGTGGTATCGGTAAGACCTACGCCCAGCCCGTGCTCTCTGGCATCGACCTGAGCCTGGTGCGTGGCGAGGTACTGGCGCTGACCGGCGAGAACGGCGCCGGCAAAAGTACCTTGTCGAAGATCATTGGTGGCCTGGAAGTGGCCACCGTGGGTGAAATGCAGTACCAGGGCCAGCCCTATCAGCCCGGCAGCCGCGCGGCCGCCGAGGCGTTGGGCGTGCGCATGGTGATGCAGGAGCTGAACCTGCTGCCGACGCTGTCGGTGGCGGAGAACCTGTTCCTCGACAACCTGCCCAGCCGTGCCGGCTGGATCAGCCGCAAGCGCTTGCGCGAAGCGGCGCTGGCAGCCATGGCCCAAGTGGGCCTGGAGGCCATCGACCCGGACACCCTGGTGGGCGAGTTGGGCATTGGCCACCAGCAGATGGTGGAAATTGCCCGCAACCTGATCGGCGATTGCCACGTGCTGATCCTCGATGAACCGACCGCCATGCTGACCTCGCGCGAAGTGGAAATGCTCTTCGAGCAGATCACCCGCCTGCAGGCCCGAGGCGTGGCCATCGTCTACATCTCCCACCGCCTGGAAGAACTGGCGCGGGTGGCCCAGCGCATCGCCGTGCTGCGCGACGGCCAGCTGGTGTGCGTGGACGAGATGAGCCAGTACAACAGTGAGCAACTGGTCAACCTGATGGTCGGCCGCGAGCTGGGCGAGCACATCGACCTGGGCGCGCGCAGCATCGGCGAGCCGGTGCTGGCGGTGAAAAACCTCAGCCGCGCGGACAAGGTCAAGGACGTGTCCTTCGAGGTACGCCGCGGGGAGATCTTCGGCATTTCCGGCTTGATTGGCGCCGGCCGCACCGAGCTGCTGCGGCTGATTTTCGGCGCCGACGCCGCCGACAGCGGCCACGTCGAGGTGGGCGCGCCGCTGCGCAAGGCCGCCATCGGCTCGCCAGCCGACGCGGTGGCCCACGGCATTGCGTTGATCACCGAGGACCGCAAGGGCGAAGGCTTGCTGCTGCCGCAGTCGATCAGCGCCAACATTGCCCTGGGCAACATGCCGGCGATTTCCGCCGGCGGCGTGGTCAACGGCGGCGCCGAGCGCGAACTGGCCCAGCGCCAGATCGCCGCCATGCGCATTCGCAGTTCCAGCCCGGACCAACTGGTGTCGCAGCTGTCGGGCGGCAACCAGCAGAAGGTGGTGATCGGCCGCTGGCTGGAGCGTGACTGCTCGGTGCTGCTGTTCGACGAGCCTACCCGTGGCATCGACGTGGGCGCCAAGTTCGACATCTACGCGCTGCTGGGCGAGTTGACGCGCCAGGGCAAGGCGCTGGTGGTGGTGTCCAGCGACCTGCGCGAGCTGATGCTGATCTGCGACCGCATCGGCGTGCTCTCGGCCGGGCGCCTGATCGACACCTTCGAGCGCGACCACTGGACCCAGGACCAACTGCTGGCGGCAGCCTTTGCCGGCTATCAAAAACGAGACGCGCTGGTCAGCGATACAGCGCCCAGGAACCTTGCATGAAAACTCCCGTACTGCCCCAGGCCTCGCCTGCGGCCAAGCGCAGCGGCACCTACTTCGGCCTGGGCACCTACCTGGGCCTGGCCGGCGCGCTGCTGGCCATGATCGTGCTCTTCTCGCTGCTCAGCGATCACTTCCTGTCCTACAACACCTTCAGCACCCTGGCCAACCAGATCCCCGACCTGATGGTGCTGGCCGTGGGCATGACCTTCGTGCTGATCATCGGCGGCATCGACCTGTCGGTGGGCTCGGTGCTGGCGCTGGCGGCCTCGGCGGTCAGCGTGGCGATCCTCGGCTGGGGCTGGAGCGTGCTGCCGGCCGCCGTGCTGGGCATGGGCTGCGCGGCGCTGGCCGGTACCATCACCGGCTCCATCACCGTGGCCTGGCGCATCCCCTCGTTCATCGTGTCCCTGGGCGTGCTGGAGATGGCCCGCGGCGTGGCCTACCAAATGACCGACTCGCGCACCGCCTACATCGGTGATGCCTTCGCCTGGTTATCCGACCCCGTCGCGCTGGGCATCTCGCCGTCGTTCATCATCGCCCTGCTGGTGATCGTCCTCGCCCAGGCGGTGCTGACCCGCACGGTGTTTGGCCGCTACCTGATCGGCATCGGCACCAACGAGGAGGCCGTGCGCCTGGCGGGCATCAACCCCAAGCCGTACAAAATCCTGGTGTTCTCGCTGATGGGCCTGCTGGCCGGCCTGGCCGCGCTGTTCCAGATCTCGCGCCTGGAGGCGGCCGATCCCAACGCCGGTTCCGGCCTGGAGCTGCAGGTGATCGCCGCCGTGGTGATCGGTGGCACCAGCCTGATGGGCGGCCGCGGCTCGGTCATCAGCACCTTTTTCGGCGTGCTGATTATTTCAGTGTTGGCCGCGGGCCTGGCGCAGATCGGCGCCACCGAGCCGACCAAGCGCATCATTACCGGTGCTGTCATCGTGGTGGCGGTGGTGCTCGACACCTACCGTAGCCAGCGTGCCCGGAAGCGGAGTTGAGTCATGGCAACCATTAAAGATGTGGCCGCATTGGCGGGCATTTCCTACACCACCGTGTCCCATGTGCTGAACAAGACGCGGCCGGTCAGCGAGCCGGTGCGGCTCAAGGTCGAGGCCGCCATTGCCCAGCTGGACTACGTGCCCAGCGCCGTGGCGCGTTCGCTGAAGGCGCGCAGCACGGCCACCATCGGCCTGCTGGTGCCCAACAGCATCAACCCGTACTTCGCCGAGCTGGCGCGCGGTATCGAGGACTTCTGCGAACGCAACGGCTACTGCGTGATCCTGTGCAACTCCGACGACGACCCGAAGAAGCAGCGCAGCTACCTGCGTGTGCTGCTGGAGAAGCGCGTCGATGGCCTGATCGTCGCCTCGGTGGGCGAGGACAGCGACCTGCTCAGCAGCCTGGCCACGGTGCGCACGCCCATGGTGATTGTCGACCGCAGCCTGGACGGCGTGGCCGCAGACCTGGTGCGCATCGACCACGAGCTGGGCGGCTACCTGGCCACCCGGCACCTGCTGGAGCTGGGGCACCGCGACATCGCCTGCATCAATGGCCCGGCGGACACCAGCGTGGCGCAGATGCGCCTGGCCGGCTTCCGGCGGGCGCTGGCCGAGTTCAGCGTCGACAGCCAGCCGCTGCGGGTGCTGGAGAGCGATTTCAGTGGCCCTGGTGGCTACCGGGCGGCCGGCCAGCTGCTGGATGGCTCGCAGCGGCCGACGGCGATTTTTGCCGCTAACGATATGATCGGCATGGGCGTGCTGCGTGCGGCCGCCGAGCGCAATATTCGCGTGCCCGGCGAGCTGTCGGTGATCGGCTTCGATGACATCCAATTGTGCCGTTACGTGTACCCGGCGCTGACCACCGTGGGCCAGTCGATTCGCCAGCTCGGCGAGCAGGCCGCCGAGCGCCTGTTGCTGCGCGTGGCCGGCAAGGCCGGGGAGGGCGTGAGCCAGCAGATCGTCGCGCCGAGCATCGTGTTGCGCGAATCCACCGCGCCGCGTTCGGACCTTTTCAATGAATACCGCTGAAACAGAGTGCAGGCACATGCAAGCGAAAGTTGTGGTAGTAGGCAGTTTGAACATGGACCTGGTGACCCGCGCCCCGCGGTTGCCGCAGCCGGGTGAAACCGTGGTGGGCAGCGGCTTCGCCACGGTGCCGGGCGGCAAGGGCGCCAACCAGGCAGTGGCTGCGGCGCGCCTGGGGGCGCCCACGGCGATGGTCGGCTGTGTGGGCGACGATGCCTACGGCGCGCAGCTGCGCCAGGCGTTGCTGGACGAGGGTATCGACTGCCAGGCAGTGGATGCGGTGCCGGGCGTCAGCAGTGGCGTGGCGTTGATCGTCGTCGATGACGCCAGCCAGAACGCCATCGTCATCGTCGCCGGCGGCAATGGCGAGGTCACCCCGCAACGGGTGTCGGCCGCCGATGCGCTGTTGCAGCAGGCCGAGGTGATCGTCTGCCAGCTGGAGGTGCCGGCACCGACCGTAGCGTTCGCGCTCAAGCGCGGCCGCGAGCTGGGCAAGACCGTGATCCTCAACCCGGCGCCGGCCAGCGCGCCGCTGCCGGCCGACTGGTTCGCGCACATCGACTACCTGATCCCCAACGAAAGCGAGGCGCTGGCTCTGACCGGTATTACGGTGGATTCTGTTGCCAGTGCGCAGCAGGCGGCCACCTGGCTGCTGGCCCGAGGTGCGCGCAAGGTAATCATTACCCTGGGTGCCCAGGGTTCGCTGTTCGCCGATGGCAGCGGCTTCGAGCATTTCGCCGCGCCCACGGTGCAGGCGGTGGACACCACGGCGGCGGGCGATACCTTCGTCGGCGCCTTTGCCGCAGCGCTGTCGCGCGGTGAAAGCGAACGCCAGGCCATTGCCTTCGGCCAGGTGGCCGCCGCTTTGTCCGTCACCCGAGCGGGCGCACAGCCGTCGATTCCGACCCAGGCAGACGTGGCGGGGTTCGCGCGCCCATGAAGAAGACACCTTTGCTCAACATCGCCCTGTCGCGGCTGATCGCCTCACTGGGGCACGGTGACCTGGTGGTGATCGGTGACGCCGGTTTGCCGGTGCCTGCGGGCGTGGAGCTGATCGACCTGGCGCTGACGCCCGGCGTGCCGGACTTCGTCTCGACCCTGAAGGTGATCCTCAGTGAAATGCAGGTGGAAAGCCACGTGCTGGCGCGCGAGGTTCTGGGCGCGCAGCCACCGGCGCTAGGGGTGTTGCAGCAGTTGGACGGGGAGGGCGCCCTGGGTGAGCGGCAGCTGCTCAGCCACGAAGAGTTCAAGCAACTGACCCGCCAGGCCCGCGCGGTGGTGCGTACCGGCGAATGCCAGCCCTACAGCAACATCATCCTGGTAGCGGGCGTTACCTTTTAACTCCGGCGGGGCGCGGGACGCGGCCTGCGGCCGCTGCTACAGGTGCTGCGCGCGATCTGTAGCCGCTGCCGCCAGGCTGCGCTGGTCCCCGCGTGCACTGAAAAATTTCAGCGTGGGGAAGGGCCAGCGCAGCCTGCGGCGCGGTATGCCGGGCGTTGCGCGGTGTGTTCGGACGCGGCCTACGGCCGCTGCTACAGGTGCTGCGCGTGATTTGTAGCCGCTGCCGCCAGGCTGCGCTGGCCCCGGCGTGCACTGAAGAATTTCAGCGTGGAGAAGGGGCAGCGCAGCCTTCGGCAGCGGCTACACCGATCCGCGTAGCAGCTGCCGCAGGCTGCGTCCGGCTGCTGCGCGGTATGCCGGGGGATGCGCGGTGTCAGACGACGCCGCTTCAAGACAGTTGCTGCTACAGGGCTGCTAGGGCGATGTGTTTGCTGAACACCTGCTCGATGAACGACTGCGCCGCCGACGTGCCCAGTTCCTTGACCAGCAGGTCGATGGCAATGATCGCCAGTTCCTCCGGGGTGCCCGGGCTGTAGGAGCATTGGCCCTGGGGCCACCTGGCTTTGATGTCGGCGTCTAGGGTTACGTTGGCCATGGTGCGTGAATTACCTGAGCAGGGGGAATGGCATCAGCGGGGCCGTTTCCCTGGCCGCTGAGCCCCGTTGCGGCAAATGGCCTGCACGGGGAGCCCAAGTAAACCATCTGCGGCAGTGTTTGGCACTCCTACTTAGGCATAAAGCGCGGATCGTGCCAAAATCGGGCTTATTTGCCTGGCTGGATACCCCTGTGCACATCGATTTGAATGACCCGAACGCCTTCACCCTCGACGCCGTGCGCCAGCTGATCGCCGCGGGCGACGACCATGTCCACAACCAGCTGCGGGTCCGCCGTGACGGTCGCGCCTGGCTGTCCACCGTGGTCGGTGGCCAGGACATCGAGGGCCTGTGTTTTCGCCTGGAAACCTGGGCGGCCGGCTCAGGCTACGTGGGCGAGGTAGCGGCCTGTGACGACGTGTGGGTGCAGCAGATCTTCAATGCCTTGAAACAAAACTGGCCTAACCCGCCCTTCGACTACATCGACGTCTATTAACATTTAGACACGATTGCGCTGCGCCAGCCCCGGACGGCTGGGGCAGACTGCGTGTCATGCAACCCTTGCGCGCGCGCGTTGTCGCACAGGGGCTGTTCTATTTTCTCAAAGGAGGCTTCATGTCCTGCATGCGTGCATCATGGTTGACCCTGCTGGCGGCAATGGCCCTGGCGGGCTGTGCATCGTCCGGCGGTGGTTCGGGCGACAGTGGTTCGGCGAGTGGCTCGCCGGCGGTAGCAAACGACGGCCGCTGCAACGCCGAAGGCGCACAGTTCGCCGTGGGCAAGCCGGCTACCCCGCAATTGCTGGAGCAGGCGCGCACCCGCTCGGGCTCGCAGATCGCCCGTATCCTCAAGCCCAATGACGTGATGACCCTGGAATACCGCTCCGACCGCCTGAACCTCAACGCCGATGGCAGCGGCACCGTCACCCGCGTCAACTGCGGCTGACCGCCTGGCGGCAAATCGCAGGCGCAAAAAAACCCGTCACCAGGACGGGTTTTTTTTAGCTCGGGAGATTACTCGCCGCGAACTTGAGCAGCTTGCATGCCCTTTTGGCCTTTCTCAGCCACGAACGAAACGGTCTGGCCTTCTTTCAGGCTTTTGAAACCGTCGGATTCGATAGCTTTGAAGTGTACGAACAGGTCGTCACCGCCACCTTGAGGAGTGATGAAGCCGAAGCCTTTCTCATCGTTGAACCATTTTACGGTGCCGGTTTGGCGATTAGACATGGTGTATCTCCAAGAAACATATTAAGTAGTGCTGTGCTGCTCAGGCCAACTGGGCACACCGGGCTATCATAGTCTAATTGTTCGACCGAATAGCTCTTTAGATGCGCATTTGTCTCAGCTATTTTTTCGTCCCTGACCCGCAAAACCCGCCATACCCTTGAATTCATTGGGTTTGGCGGAAAAAAGCGGGCTAAAAAAAAGCCGAAAAAAAACACAGATTTCACCCATGCAGGGCCCATTTTCGGGCCCTGTGGGTCATGCAGCAGCACGCAAGGCGGAAAAACGGGTCATTTTTTGCTGCGGCAGCTGGCAGCGGCGTCCATCATTTTCTTCTGCAGCTGGGCGTCCACGCCGTTGTCCGAGTTGGCAACCTGCTTGAGTTCCTCGGTGCTCAGCTTGCTGGTGATGGCCTTGTCGCTGCACGCGCAGGCGGCCTTGGCCTTGTCGGCCGTGGTGTGCTCGCCGGCGGATTTCTCGCACTGCGACACGAACTGGCTCTCCGCCCCCGCAGGCCACTCGCCGGCGCTGGCCAGCTGGGGCAGGGTGATCGCGGCGCAGGCGGCCAGGGAAAGGAAAAGCGATTGAAGACGCATACCGTAATGCTCCTTGGGTTCAGGTTGACTCGAAGTATGGCTTGCCCTGCATCAGAGTGAAGGCGAGCGATCAAGTTCCTGCAAGCCTGCCGGTTTCGACCACTCATCGGTAGTTTTATATGCTAGAGTGATCGGCCTCGACAGGTGCGGGTTGCTCCTTTGGCAACCGCAATGCCGAGTTACCATTTTTACTATTCCAGTCACTCTGGTTCGGTCCTGGTTGGCCTAGCGGCTCCTGCCACTGTGAGGCAGGCATACCGCCGAATCTTGTACTGGCTCATCCCAACCCACGTGACCTTTGGTAGGGGTCACCACTAGGAGAGGAGGCGCCATGCCCATCATTACTCTTCCCGACGGCAGTCAACGTTCGTTCGATCACGCGGTTTCGGTCGCCGAAGTCGCCGCATCCATCGGTGCGGGGCTGGCCAAGGCCACCGTCGCCGGCAAGGTCGACGGCAACCTGGTCGACGCCTGCGACCTGATCGAACACGACGCCACCCTGCAGATCATCACCCCCAAGGATGCAGAGGGGCTGGAAATCATTCGCCACTCGTGCGCGCACCTGGTGGGCCACGCGGTCAAACAGCTGTACCCGACCGCCAAGATGGTCATCGGCCCGGTCATCGACGAAGGCTTCTACTACGACATCGCCTACGAGCGTCCTTTCACGCCTGACGACATGGCTGCCATCGAGCAGCGCATGCAGCAGCTGATCGACACCGAGTACGACGTCATCAAGAAAGTCACGCCGCGTGCCGAAGTCATCGACGTGTTCACCGCCCGTGGCGAAGACTACAAGCTGCGCCTGGTCGAGGACATGCCCGACACCCAGAGCATGGGCCTGTACTACCACGAAGAATACGTCGACATGTGCCGCGGCCCGCACGTGCCGAACACTCGTTTCCTCAAGTCGTTCAAGCTGACCAAGCTGTCGGGCGCCTACTGGCGTGGCGATGCCAAGAACGAGCAGCTGCAGCGCGTGTACGGTACCGCCTGGGCTGACAAGAAGCAGCTGGCCGCCTACATCCAGCGCATCGAGGAAGCGGAAAAACGCGACCACCGCAAGATCGGCAAGCGCCTGAACCTGTTCCACCTCCAGGAAGAAGCGCCGGGCATGGTGTTCTGGCACCCGAACGGCTGGACCCTGTACCAGGTGCTCGAGCAGTACATGCGCAAGGTGCAGCGTGACAACGGCTACCTGGAGATCAAGACTCCCCAGGTCGTTGACCGCAGCCTGTGGGAAAAGTCTGGCCACTGGGCCAACTACGCCGAAAACATGTTCACCACCGAGTCGGAAAACCGCGACTACGCCATCAAGCCGATGAACTGCCCATGCCACGTGCAGGTGTTCAACCAGGGCCTGAAGAGCTACCGCGAGCTGCCGATGCGCCTGGCCGAGTTCGGTGCCTGCCACCGCAACGAGCCTTCGGGCGCCCTGCACGGCATCATGCGCGTGCGCGGCTTCGTCCAGGACGATGCGCACATCTTCTGCACCGAAGAGCAGATGCAGTCCGAATCGGCCGCGTTCATCAAGCTGACCATGGACGTGTACAGCGACTTCGGCTTCAAGGATATCCAACTCAAGCTCTCCACTCGTCCAGAAAAGCGTGTAGGCAGCGACGAATTGTGGGATCGTGCTGAGTCCGCCCTGGCCGCCGCGCTGGACGCTGCTGGCCTGCCGTACGACCTGCAGCCGGGCGAGGGTGCGTTCTACGGTCCGAAAATCGAGTTCTCCCTGAAGGATTGCCTGGGTCGCGTCTGGCAGTGCGGTACGCTGCAGCTGGACTTCAACCTGCCAATCCGCCTGGGCGCCGAGTACGTGTCCGAGGACAACGGTCGCAAGCATCCGGTCATGCTGCACCGTGCAATCCTGGGTTCGTTCGAGCGTTTCGTCGGTATCCTGATCGAGCACTACGAAGGTGCGTTCCCGGCCTGGCTGGCGCCAACCCAGGCAGTGATCATGAACATCACTGATAAACAAGCCGATTTTGTGCAATCCGTGGAAAAAAATCTGACGGAAAGCGGGTTCCGTGCCAAGTCTGACTTGAGAAATGAAAAGATCGGCTTTAAAATCCGCGAGCATACGTTGCTCAAGGTTCCTTATCTCCTGGTTATCGGGGACAAGGAAGTCGAAACGCAAACTGTCGCTGTGCGTACCCGTGAAGGTGCAGACCTGGGCTCCATGCCCGTCGCCCAGTTCACCGAGTTCCTCGCACAAGCGGTTTCCCGGCGTGGTCGCCAAGATTCGGAGTAATTATTATTAAGCGTGAAATGAGACAAGATAAACGAGCTGCACCGAAAGCCCCGATCAACGAGAATATCTCGGCACGCGAGGTTCGGTTAATTGGCGCTGACGGCGAGCAGGTTGGCATCGTCTCGATTGATGAAGCGCTTCGTATCGCTGAAGAAGCGAAGCTGGATCTGGTAGAAATTTCTGCCGACGCAGTGCCTCCGGTTTGCCGAGTCATGGACTACGGCAAATCGATCTTCGAGAAGAAGAAGCAGATTGCTGCGGCGAAGAAGAACCAGAAGCAGATCCAGGTAAAAGAAATCAAGTTTCGTCCAGGGACGGAGGAAGGGGATTACCAGGTAAAACTACGCAACCTGGTACGTTTCCTTAGTGATGGGGACAGGGCCAAGATTTCGTTGAGATTTCGCGGCCGTGAGATGGCACACCAGGAGCTGGGGATGGAGCTGCTCAAGCGCGTCGAACAAGACCTGCTGGAGTACGGTTCCGTCGAGCAGCATCCTAAGATGGAAGGACGCCAGCTGATCATGGTCATCGCCCCCAAGAAAAAGAAATAACCACCAGGGCACGGCAGGCCTTGCGGTTATGTTTATCAACTGAATGCGGAGTATCCGAACATGCCAAAGATGAAAACCAAGAGTGGTGCAGCTAAGCGGTTCCTGAAAACCGCTAACGGCATCAAGCACAAGCACGCTTTCAAGAGCCACATCCTGACCAAAATGTCGACTAAGCGTAAGCGTCAACTGCGCGGCAGCAGCCTGCTGCACGCATCGGACGTTGCAAAAGTCGAGCGCATGCTGCGCCTTCGTTAATTTTCGGTCAAAGATAGAGGAAGTTACTCATGGCTCGTGTAAAGCGTGGCGTCATTGCCCGTAAGCGTCACAAAAAGATTCTGAAACTGGCTAAAGGCTACTACGGCGCGCGTTCGCGCGTATTCCGTGTTGCCAAGCAAGCGGTCATCAAGGCAGGCCAATACGCCTACCGCGACCGTCGTCAGAAGAAGCGTCAGTTCCGCGCTCTGTGGATCGCCCGTATCAACGCTGGTGCTCGTGTAAACGGTCTGTCCTACAGCCGTTTCATCGCTGGCCTGAAAAAAGCGTCCATCGAGATCGACCGTAAGGTTCTGGCTGATCTGGCAGTGAACGAAAAAGCGGCGTTTGCTGCGATTGTCGAGAAAGCTAAAGCCACTCTGGCCTAAGTACCCACGACAATCACCCGGGGCCGTTTTCCACGGCTTCGGGTGTTAAACGTCATAAACAGGGGAAGAGCCTTTAAGCTCTTCCCCTGTTTTGTATCTGGAGTCTGTACATGGAAAACCTGGATGCGCTGGTCTCTCAAGCTCTGGAGGCCGTGCAAAACGCTGAAGATATCAATGCCCTGGAGCAGATCCGGGTTCACTTCCTTGGCAAGAAGGGCGAACTGACTCAGGTGATGAAGACCCTGGGCAACCTGCCTGCCGATGAGCGCCCGAAAGTCGGCGCGCTGATCAACGTCGCCAAGGAGCGTGTTACAGAAGTCCTCAACGCACGCAAGGCCGGTTTCGAAGAAGCCGAACTGAGTGCCAAGCTCGCTGCCGAGCAGATCGACGTGACCCTGCCGGGCCGCGGCCAGGCCTCTGGCGGCCTGCACCCGATCACTCGCACCCTGGAGCGGATCGAGCAGTTCTTCACCCATATTGGCTACGGCATCGCCGAAGGCCCTGAGGTGGAAGACGACTACCACAACTTCGAGGCGCTCAACATCCCAGGCCACCACCCGGCCCGGTCGATGCACGACACCTTCTATTTCAATGCGAACATGCTGCTGCGCACCCACACCTCGCCGGTGCAGGTCCGCTCCATGGAATCTTCGCAGCCTCCGATTCGCATCGTCTGCCCAGGCCGGGTATACCGCAGCGACTCGGATATCACCCACTCGCCGATGTTCCATCAGGTCGAGGGCTTGCTGATCGACCGCGACATCAACTTCGCGGACCTGAAAGGCACCATTGAGGAATTCCTGCGGGTGTTCTTCGAGAAAGAATTGGCCGTGCGCTTCCGTCCGTCCTACTTCCCGTTCACCGAGCCTTCGGCTGAAGTCGACATCCAGTGCGTGATGTGCAGCGGCAAAGGCTGCCGCGTGTGCAAGCAGACTGGCTGGCTGGAAGTGATGGGCTGCGGCATGGTGCACCCGAACGTGCTGCGCATGTCTGGCATCGACCCTGAAGAGTTCCAGGGCTTCGCCTTCGGCATGGGCGCCGAGCGCCTCGCCATGCTGCGTTATGGCGTCAATGACTTGCGCCTGTTCTTCGACAACGACTTGCGCTTCCTCGCGCAATTTCGCTAAACGAATTATTAGGAGAGCAGGATGAAATTCAGTGAACAATGGCTGCGTGGCTGGGTAAGCCCGCAGGTCGGCCGCGATGAGCTGGTGGCCCGTCTGTCCATGGCCGGTCTGGAAGTGGACAGCGTCACCCCCGCGGCTGGCGAATTCACCGGCGTGATCGTCGGCGAAGTGCTGAGCACCGAGCAACACCCCGATGCCGACAAGCTGCGCGTCTGCCAGGTCAGCAACGGCACCGAGACCTTCCAGGTCGTCTGCGGCGCGCCGAACGTGCGCCCGGGCCTGAAGATCCCGTTCGCCACCCTGGGCGCCCAGCTGCCTGGCGACTTCAAGATCAAGAAGGCCAAGCTGCGTGGCGTCGAGTCCAACGGCATGCTCTGCTCGCAGTCCGAACTGCAAGTGGGCGAGGGCAACGACGGCTTGATGGAACTGCCGGCCGACGCGCCGGTGGGTGAAGACTTCCGCGTGTACCTGGGCCTGGACGACGCCAGCATCGAGGTCGACCTGACCCCGAACCGCGGCGACTGCCTGTCCCTGGCCGGCCTGGCCCGCGAAGTGGGCGCGCTGTACGCCGCTCCCGTCGCGCGTCCGGTGGTGCCTGCCGTGGCTGCGGTCAACGACGAAGTGCGTCCGGTGGAAGTGCTGGCGCCTGCCGCCTGCCCACGCTACCTGGGCCGCGTCATCCGCAACGTCGACCTGTCCAAGCCGACGCCGCTGTGGATGGTGGAACGCCTGCGCCGCAGCGACGTGCGCAGCATCGACGCTGCCGTCGACATCACCAACTACGTGATGATCGAACTGGGCCAGCCGCTGCACGCCTTCGACCTGGCTGAAATCAACGGCGGCATTCGCGTGCGCATGGCCGAGGAGGGCGAGAAGCTCGTCCTGTTGGACGGCCAGGAAGTCACCCTGCGCGCCGACACCCTGGTCATCGCCGACCACAGCCGTGCCCTGGCCATCGCCGGTGTCATGGGTGGCGAGCACAGCGGTGTGACCGCCAAGACTCGCGACATCTTCCTGGAAAGCGCGTTCTTCGACCAGATCGCCGTCGCTGGCAAGGCTCGTTCCTACGGCCTGCACACCGATGCCTCGCACCGCTACGAGCGTGGCGTGGACTTCAACCTGGCCCGCGAAGCCATGGAGCGCGCCACTGGCCTGCTGCTGGAAATCACCGGTGGCGAGCCTGGCCCGATCATCGAGACCGTCAGCCAGCAGCACCTGCCGAACATCGCGCCGATCACCCTGCGTGCCGAGCGCGTCAGCCAGATGCTGGGCATGGACATGCCAGCCGCGCAGATCGAAAGCCTGATCGCCGCCCTGGGCCTGGGCATCGTTGCCGAAGGTGAAGGCCAATGGCGCGTAGAGGTGCCAAGCCATCGCTTCGACATCAGCCTGGAAGTGGACCTGATCGAAGAATTGGCGCGCCTGTACGGTTACAACCACCTGCCGGTTCGCTACCCGCAAGCCCGCCTGGCGCCGCAAGCCAAGGCCGAAGCCCGTGGCGAGCTGCCGGAGCTGCGTCGCCTGCTGGTCGCCCGTGGCTACCAGGAAGCGATCACCTACAGCTTCATCGATCCGAAGTGGTTCGAACTGTTCAACCCAGGTGTCGAGCCGCTGCTGCTGGCCAACCCGATCTCCAACGACATGGCTGCCATGCGCAGTTCGTTGCTGCCGGGCCTGGTCAAGGCGCTGCAACACAACCTCAACCGCCAGCAGACCCGCGTGCGCCTGTTCGAAAGCGGCCTGCGCTTCGTTGGCCAGCTGGACGGCCTGAAGCAGGAGCCCATGCTGGCCGGCCTGATCTGCGGCACCCGCCTGCCGGAAGGCTGGGCACAAGGCCGTGACACCGTGGACTTCTTCGACGCCAAGGCGGACGTGGAAGCGGTGCTGGGCTTCGCCGGCGCGCTGGCACAGTTCAGCTTCGAGCCAGGCAAGCACCCGGCGCTGCACCCGGGCCAGACCGCGCGCATCGTGCGTGAAGGTCGCGAAGTCGGCTACCTCGGCGCCCTGCACCCAGAGCTGGTAAAAGCCCTGGGCCTGGACCGCGCGGTGTTCGTCTTCGAGCTGGTGCTGGCGGAAGTGGCCGAAGGCAAGTTGCCGAAGTTCTCGGAACTGTCCCGGTTCCCTGAAGTGCGTCGCGACCTGGCCTTGGTGGCGGATCTTGAAGTGCCTTCTAGCGCGATCATGCAGGTTATTCGTGAAAATGCAGGGGAATGGCTCACGGACCTCAGCCTTTTTGACGTCTACCAAGGTAAAGGTATTGATCCCAATAGAAAAAGCCTTGCAGTTGGCTTGACCTGGCAGCATCCATCGCGCACTCTTAATGACGATGAGGTGAATTCCACGACGCAAGCTATCCTCACCTCGCTCGAACAAAGGTTGAATGCCACGTTAAGGAAGTAGCGCATGGGGGCTCTGACGAAAGCTGAGATGGCCGAGCGTCTTTACGAAGAGCTGGGCCTGAACAAACGGGAGGCCAAGGAATTGGTCGAACTGTTTTTCGAGGAAATCAGGCACGCTCTGGAAGACAACGAGCAGGTCAAACTGTCCGGTTTCGGCAATTTTGACCTGCGCGACAAGCGCCAGCGGCCTGGCCGCAACCCGAAAACCGGTGAGGAAATCCCGATCACGGCTCGCCGTGTGGTCACCTTTCGTCCAGGGCAGAAGTTGAAGGCCCGAGTTGAGGCATATGCTGGAACCAAGTCATAACGACGAGCTTCCGCCGATTCCTGGCAAACGCTACTTCACCATTGGTGAGGTCAGTGAACTTTGCGCCGTAAAACCCCACGTACTGCGGTACTGGGAGCAGGAGTTTCCTCAGCTCAACCCGGTCAAGCGCCGCGGAAACCGCCGGTATTATCAGCGCCAGGACGTGCTGATGATCCGGCAGATCCGCGCCCTGCTCTACGACCAGGGCTTCACCATTGGCGGCGCGCGCCTGCGCCTGTCCAGCGACGAAGCCAAGGACGACACCACCCAGTACAAGCAGCTGATTCGTCAGATGATCTCGGAACTGGAAGACGTGTTGGTCGTACTGAAAAAGTAACAAATCGGGTCGAGAAAATACTTCCACTTTTCAAAAGCTTGCGGTATATTCTTGATCGTTCCCTTCAACAAGGAACAGCTCTAAAGCAACAAGTTTCACGCCTAGTCGGGGCGTAGCGCAGTCCGGTAGCGCACTAGCATGGGGTGCTAGGGGTCGAGTGTTCGAATCACTCCGTCCCGACCATATAATTCAATGACTTAGCCCAATCTGAAAAGGTTGGGCTTTTTCATTTGTGGGGAGATTTTCGGGACTTCATCCTGTCCTCCTCTTCAAGATCGTCAGGACCGGCCCGCGAGAGTCGGTAGCTGATACCATGTTCGCAGCCTCAATCAGCTTGCCCAGCTCCGCGCCGGAGTAGTGGCTGGTGATGCTGCCGTTCTTGTGACCGAGCAACGCCTTCCGGTCCTCTTCAGTAACTCCTGCTGCACGCAGCCGGCGACCGAATGTATGCTTCAGATCGTGAACCCTGATCGATGCGTACCCGGGGTGAGCGGGGCGAAGGTTTTCCTCCTGCCAGAGTTTCGCCGCTCTCACCCGCGCTTTCTTCCAGGCCGAATCGTTCATCCGATGCATGCACGTGCCGTTGTAGGGGAAAACCCATTCCCTGCTTAGGCCGCGCTGGCGGTCGATGATCGACTTGGCCACGCTGTTCAGCACCACCAGGCGTTCGTCGCCGTTCTTCACCCCGGATTTCTCATTCCTGCCGCCAAAGTCGGAGGGGATCAGAAACACGCTGGTCCCCAGCTCCGGCACGTGAATCTCCCAATCCCACCTCAGCTTGCAGACCTCCTGCTCGCGGCAGCCTGTGTTCACCTTGAACAGGGCCATCGTTTGCAGGTGTGTCGGTAGCTCCCCAAACAGAATCGACTGCTCTTCCCAGGTCATGGGGTAGGGCAGCCGCTGTTTCTTCTTCAGGTCCAGCTTCCTCAGCATCGGCACGGAGTCGAGCCAAGGCCTGCGCTCCTCATCCCTCCATTTCCTTGCGCACAGATTCAAGACCCGTATCACCCGCTCGATGGACAGGTTCACTGTTCTGGGGGCCACCGGCTTCAACTGCTTGCCGCAAGGCAGAACCATCCCGCTCAACCGATCCGCAATAAACTCCTTTAGGGCCTGGTCGTCGATGTGCGTCAACGGCAAGTCTTGCAGGTACGGCTGCAGATGCTTCAGGTGATGGATTGTCAGCTTGATTGACGGCTGATCCTTCACCTCCATCAGGAATTTCGCTGCGGCCTCATCCCAGGTACGGGTGCGTCGTACTCCATACACCCGTTCCTGGCGTAGCCTTTCGAGCATGTGAATCAGGTATTGCTCTGCTTCTTCCCGGTCACCAGTGCCAGTGCTTTCTCGAATTCGCTGGCCCCGGAAGACCTTATCGATTTGCCAGATCCCACCTTTTTCGTAGAGACCGGTAATCGTTTTTCGCGCCATAGTTTTTCTCCTTGGCGCTCGCTGCGAGGCCGATTGTTGTCCTGATTGGCGGCTTTTTCAATCGCCTTGGCCGTGATGTAAGCGTCAGCCCACTCGTCCAGCTCATGCCGGTCGAAGGCAACGCCCTGTTTTCCGATGGGAAATTCCCTGATGTGGGGCCGGACGGTCTTGTTGAACTCGTCCCGGCACATGCCCAGGTAGCCCGGGGCGTCGCCGAAGCGAATGAACCGCGGCTGAATGCTGGTGGCCTTGGCCGCTGTGGCGTTTGCCATGGGTATGCTCCATCCGCCCTATGGCGGCAGAAGGGGTTAGGGCTTTGGATATGAAGGTTGGGTTCTGATCGAGAGACAGCCGATTAAAGGCAGTTCAGTCCAAGCACCGAAGTGCCCGCGACCTGGGCTGTACATAGTGCCGCGGCCAAACGATGGCTTTATCGCAGGCCAACAGATCAGCCTCCTTGGTGGCGACCAGTCGATAACCCAGCGCCAGTAGCCGCAAGGCTGATCCCAGCAGGCGATAACGCCTGACTTGCTGCTGCCGTAATGTTTTTTGAATCCGATAAATAGTCTTCCGATACGCATAGCGATACCTCGCCCGCCGAACCCGGCAGGCAGTAGGAGGAGGGGGGAATCAAAAGGTGTGTGCACTAGCGGGAAGCATTTGCGGCGTCTATCGCGGCAACGCATAAGCGAAGAGTTTCATCAGCCAAACGAGTTGGGCGATTTACCGCCGCGAGGCCTGTTTGTATGCGTTACTGATCTACTGCCTTCGGAGCAATGATCATGAGACAAAGAGGCCAGAAGTACTGGGCATGGTCGGACTGTGAGCTACACAGCCGGTGTCATGCAGAGGAGTTACGTAACGGCACCGAGTTCGAGGTCCAGGTGCGCCTTTCCAGAAAGGGCGCCACGGAAATGTTCATTGGCGTGTACCGGCAAGGTGCCGCCGAGCTCGAAGAGTTCTACTCCGCTGTTCCCGAACATTCACTGTCGAGCGCGATGGAACTTGGCGTCGACCGTGCGAAAGCATTGGCGACAGGCGCAGCCGTCGCAGGACAGGCCTCCATGTTGGGGCTTAAATGGGCCGCTGGCTGAGCACCAAACATGGCGGCGCTCACCATGGGCGCCGAGAACAGGATGGGGCGTTCCTTGGGCTGGTTCATGGAGTCACCCGCCGGGCCCACTGCACATACGGGCCGTCCTCGGTATCGAAAATTCCCATCAAGAACCACTCAGGGCCGGGCGACTCTGGATTCCAAGCTGTGCAGGCTGCATCTTCGTCGGGCAGGTCTTCGAGTTCGTCCCCAGAGTGCCAGCCTTTAAGCTGCAAGCCCTGTTCGGCCGCCCAGGCGTCGTAAGGCGCAGGGTCTTCGCCGCCGCCAAAGTCCGGGATGCCTGGGTGCCACCACCAGCCGTCCTTCTGGCGCTCGACCAGCACCGGCCCGAAGGGCTTCGGCGCGTGCGCTGCGCACAGGGTTACGCGGTGCACATCGGAGAACTGGCCACCTCCGTCACTGAATTTGATCTGGCACCCGCACTCGGCCGGCGCGCCATTCACGAACGTAATCATTTCTTCAAGCATGACTGATCCTCGCCACACCGCTACAGCGGCTGGCTTGAAAGTGAAAGAAATCTGAGGGGAAAGGGCGGGAGTGAAGATTTTCCGGGCCGGCTCAAGATTTTCTGAGCTGGGCGGGGGGATGGCTGTATAGCAAGAAGGTGCCGCCTTTTTCTCGACATTCCTTCAGCCATCCAGGCTGGACGAAATCGACGGCGTATTCGCCGTCACCACCGAGCAGCTTTTCGCATTCAAGGCGCATTACCGGCTCAGGCGGACACACCGGGCAAGGCCACCGCAGCGAGCCGTCGCCGGAGGTGCAGGTGCAGCGCGGGGCAAGGGCGGTGCACAGATCCTCGCGCATTTTGTCGATGGGCTCCCACCACGCGTTGCCATAGTGGTGCCGAAGGTTTGGGTAGCTGTCGTGGCCGGTGAAAAGTTTCAAGGCCTTCGCGAGACCTTCAGCCAGCTCACGCGGCACGCCGATCATGTCGTTGCTCATTGCGACACCTCGACTTCAGTGCTGACTACTTCGATCTTATCAACGCGAACAACGCGAATACTTCCAACCTTTGGGTCATTGAATGCGCTAAGCATCCTATTGAGCGCAGCAGATTGGGCCTGCCGACAAACCTGGTCGATGGTGCAGCTAGGCCCCCAAGACCCCAGGTTGGTCAGCTCCACTGTCAAGGTGACCTGGGCGCCGGTTTTGGCGCGCACTTTTGGCTTGCTCATGATCCCACCTCCGGGCTATCAGTGCAGCCGCAGGCCTTTCGAGCCTGTCCGCAGACGGTGCTTATCAGAAACGACCCCTTGCCGCGGCACTTCGCACACACCTCCGAGCCGTCCTTAGTCAGTTGGCTGAAGAAGTCTTCAATTTTGGTCATGCCATAGTGGCTGACGTGGCCCCGGTTGTAGACGGCGCGCAGGACTGCTGTGGCGTTATCCAGGTGCTGATCTGCTTCGTTCAGGCGCTGCTGCAGGGCCGCCTCATGGGCCTGGCCCCGCTTCAGGCCCAGCGCGTAGCTCGCATCCTGGAAGGCCATCACCTGCTCGTTGTTGGGCTCGTCCTCGGTGATGAATGCTGAGTGGAGGCGGTCGATTTCCGCCTGGTCGTCAGGGTGGTGGTTCATCTATCTGTCCTCTGCGCCTGCCGCAGCAGGCTGTGATAGGTAGGGAGTACATTTGTACCCCTTGAGGTTTTGGTCGGCCCGCGCCGGCATCGACTACAGTTGACGCTTTAGCCAGGTGGAGAATTGGGGATGATCGAAGAATTCAAAAAACACAGTTTTACGCTCTATGCAGGTCGATGGCCCGTGGCCCCAGCCGTAGGTCCGATTCAGGCTGATGGGGTCGTTGTTGATGAAAAAGGTGTCCCGCGCTTTCAGATCATCGATGACGGGCTGTATGCGGCTAACTCAGAGCTGGTCGGGAAGATTTACTCGGTTGGGAAAGAGTGGCTGATTCCTGACGACGCGAATAACGTCCTCTATTCGATCCGGCAGGATATTTGAGGCTCACGCGGCGGCCATCATGGCTTCGAGGATGCGCTGGCCGGCCAGCGGCGGAACCGCATTGCCAGCCATGTGCATGGTCAGCCGGTGGTTGTCCGGCCGCAGGGTGCTGGCCGGGAAGCTCTGGGCGGCCAGGGCTTCGCTGGCGCTGAGCATCCGCATTTCGCCACCGCGCACCAGGGCCCAGCGGTCGAGCGTGGTGATGGTTCCGATGGGGCGGCTGGTACACCGACCGGTGAGGCCCGAGCCCTTGCCGTAATAGGGCATGATGAACTCTTCGCCGAATCCGGCCCGGCCGTTGGCCACGCGCGCCAGGGTTGCAGCGGCCCGGCCTGGCTTCTCGATGGGCGACCACTTGCCCGCGGTAAAGTCGAGGAAACTGGCGGCGGGCACGTGCTGGCGCCGGTGCAGCTCCAGCATCAACGGTGCCCGGCTGCGGGTCAGCACCAGGAACAGGCGCACCCGGTGCTGGGGCACGCCCAGGTCCGCGCAATCGATGATGTGTGGGGCGACCTGGTAGCCCAGCGCCTGAACCGCCTGCAGCCAGGCCGGGTAGAGGGCCCAGCTCACGAACTCTGGGACGTTCTCCACCACCCCGCCCGCCGGCCGGTGGTACTCAAGCGCCGACACAACGGCCCAGGCGGTGGAGCGGGACGAATCGTGCTGTGGGTTTCCCGATGCCTTCCCGCGCGCCTTCGAGTGCCCCTGGCAGCAAGGCGATGCCAGCAGCAGGTCGTGCGCTGGCACCTGCTCCCAGCGCGCTTGGTGCAGGTCCTGGCACACGTGGTCGGTGGCGGGGTGATTGGCGGCGTGCCACTTCACGGCCTCGGGCCAGTGGTTGGCAGCCCAGAGAACGTCGACGCCCGCTGCGCGGGCGCCAGTAGACCATCCGCCGAGGCCGGCGAACAGATCGATTGCTGTGGTCATGAAGATCCCCAGTTGGATATATTCAGGACTGACGGAAGGGAGGGCGAAGGATGCGCAAATTTTGTCAGTCGTTTGATGAGTTCGTGAGCCATCTCAAATGGCTTGCTGCTACCGGCATGCTGGTCATCAGCATGGGATCGCACACGCTAGAGATTGCCTCTACCGTAAAGTCTGCTTACGACGTCGCTTTGCTGGCAGAGAGTCAGCCAGCATGGTTTGGAAGTGGTCCGTACTGGATTGATAGTGGCCCCCATGATCATTGGGAGGACGCCCCAACTCCGGATCTGGAGCGTACTAGCTATGCAGTCGCCTTTACTATTGAAGTCGAGCATCGTCTCCGTAACCGTAAGGTGGGCGGTCATGATCGCTTGTTACAATCGCTAGCTGGCTTTGAGTATCTAAATTCCTCGTCAGACCCATCAGACCCGCATGTACGGTCAGTCCTGATAAAACTGCCGACTGAGCCTGCCGATTTGCGTAAGTTGAGGGAAATCCTCGCACAAAATTCGCTGGCTTTTGGCATCGATGACGGCAGTGGCTATATGCATGAAGGAAACATGTTCATGGGCAATGGCCTCAGAAGTTACTCCGCAGATGCTTAACTTTGTTGGCGATAAAGAGGAGGGAGGGTTATTCACAAAGCCCGTAAGCGGAGGAGCACTTTCCTTGGCTGTCTGTGCGGGCGATCAAGTCGACCATATCGAACTGCCGACCGCCACGCGCTGTGTTACTCCACTCGACTATACGGTCTATGCCATGCGTTACTGCGCTCACTATGTCCGTTGGGCTGACGGTGGGATCGGTCACCGTGGCGAAGAACGTGGCGGCGCCGCGCTTGCTTGCAATGCTTACCAGGCGCTCCCACTCGCGAACCCGATCGACCTCCGCGGGCCACCTGATGGCAATCTCGCGCAACTCATCCTTGGCGCACATGATGCAGGGCATGCAGCCAACACGATTGCAGCCCTGCAGGTAAAGTGGATTTGGCTCGATACCTGCGGCTCGATGCGCTTCGAACACAGCCGATACTGGCCATTTGAGGATGGGGCGGTAATTGAACAGGCCGGCCCCAACCTCGTCGCACTCGGGCAGGTAGCGCCGGTTTAACGACTCATCCGCTCGGACGCCCTGCCACGATAGCACCAGGTTCGTTCCGTCCATCAGGGGCATGAACACCTCTTCAATGATCGGATTGCGCTTAAGTTCGTCCGTGCAGAAGCGGGCTTTGGTGCTGGGAAACCGACCTTTCCACAGGCACATGTCTAGGAAGGGGTTGCCCGTCGGATGCAGAACTTCTAGCGCGCCGAGCACCACCGCCTCCGGCACACCCTTCTCGCGCCACTTCGATTCGATGAACTTGCGCTTGCCTGCGATCTGGCGCGTGAAGTCAGCCGTCACCCAGCGGATCGGGATGCCCGTAGCTTCGGCCAGGTAATGCACGTAGTCATATGTCGCGGGATGCTCATGACCGGTATCGGCAAATACAGCGCTGAGGTTTGGCACCTCCAGCTCACGGGCGACCAACAATGTGGCCGTACTATCTTTACCGCCGCTAATGCTGACGATGTTGTGCTCGGCCATTCGTTGGTCCTTGCGTCTAGGCAGCCGCCCGCCTGCCGATGGCTGGCCGGGGTGGCGATTGATGATTGTTTGCGGATGTATCTAATTGCGCGCAACCTGAAGGATTGCCACCCAAGGATCATCCGATGAGAACGCCTGAGGAATTCCAGCAACAGCTAACGGCGGCATCCGCAGACGTCGTATCGACGATCATGGAGTCATCCAAATTTGCGCTGGCCGGTAGATCTTCGACGCCCGGCGGCGTATCGGCCAATTTGCGACAAGTGGAAGCCCTGCGAATCTGGTACGCGCTTATCAATAGCGTTTCGGTGCCCCGGCGGTGACCGGTTCGTGCTACCAAGTCGGTGCGCAGTTGGCTGCCATGGTGGATTGCTGATGCTAAAACCGGCGACAGTCGCAGCGGAAATACTCAGCATCGTCGGGGCGGGCCTGCTTTGCCTCTGCGCCATCCCATTGGGAGGCACCTTTGTTCTGGCTTCGCTGTATGGCCCAGGTGTCCTTGAGTACGTAGTGAGGAACTTTTTTCAGTTACCCCATGTGTTGAGCTGGTGCGGTTGCCTCATAGCGAGCGCTGCATGCCTTCGGGGGCAAAGTCTTGTAGGGCTCATCCACAAACAAGGCCGGGCTAGACTCTGTGCAACCCTGAGCGCGGACCATTCGAAAGGATGATGGCGTTTTGGTGCTCCACCTACTATAGATATCGAACGGCGCGGGCCTATCAAGGAGGTGGGGAATGAGTCCTGTCATAATCACTAGGCTGACAGTGGGTGATGGCTCTGGATTGGTCGCGTACGACATCTTGCAGAGCGACGTCCCTGTGTTTCTTGAGAGCACCGAAGACACAGGCATTTACAAGCTGGTCCTCCGAGAAGGCCAATACCAGTACTTGCGTGAACCCGCTGGCTACGGGCTTCTCGATGTAGCGCTGGCTGCAGGCTCTACGATTCGTGGGGAGATTGTCGCGGCTATCTCGGACCATGCGCCCGAGGGAGCGAAGACCCCTAATCTCCTCGTGGTGAAAATCAAAGCCACTTCATGCGCGTAATGCCTTTTTCCAATCGCCGGCTCCGGGAGCTCAATCAATGGATTTTGTGCCTGATAAAGATCAACCTAACCTCTTTACCTACGGGAAGGCGAGGGTCCGGTTTGCGTACGTAATAGGGCACGATGAGTCTGTGGAAAGGGCCCAAGCGTGGCTTTCTACTGCATCTGGTGAAGAGCGCCGGATCGCCGTTGTCGAGGGGCCCTGGAAGTTGAAAGCTGATGCAGTGACCGCCATCAAGGCCCAGGCGCGCCAGGTGATAGACCGCCCCACTTGACTGCGCCGCCCTCCGTGGCCGGATGGTGGCAATTTGATTGGTGGTGGGTTATATCAGGTGACCGGCATGGGGCCGGAACAAGGAGCGTTATGAAAATTTTTCTAAGCCACACCGGAAAAGATAAGCCCAATGTTCGGCATGTGGGAAAGTACTTAGAGTCAAAAGGATTTACCGTCTGGCTGGATGAATGGGAGATGGTTCCAGGTGACTCGTTAATTAAAAAAATCTCTGAAGGGGTGGAAAGTTCAGATAGATTAGTAATCTTTCTCTCTACTGCGTCTATAGAATCGCCCTGGGTTGAAAAGGAACTTAATGGCGGGCTTGTCATGGATATCGCGCAAGAGAAGGGGCTTGGGACAAACTTTGTGATTCCCGTGTTATTTGAACCTTGCAAGGTTCCGTTTTTCCTTCGGGAAAGACTTTACGCGGATTTCACTAACAAAAAATTCGATGAAGCGTGCGACGAGCTAATTTCAGGGATTTTGGCCAAACCCAAAACCCGCAAGCTTGAGCCGTATTCCAACGCCGTGGTTAATGCTCACGACCTCGGGCTCGGCAGTGATGGCCTATATCAGCTAGTGCTAGAGTTTACGAGCAATCTTTCGCCGATATCCGGAGCGTCTGTCCAAGTTGTTACGACTGGTTATCAAGGTGTCACAGAACGAATCGGAGCTTCCGGAGATCTTAGGGTGCCAGCGGTATATGGTTTGACGCTAAATAATACGAGTAACAGCTCTGATGGGAAAAATTTTCATAGGTCGTTTACTGGCCCGGACTTAAAAAAAGGGGTGAGTTATTACTTGACTTTTGTGTCGGAGGCTCCGATAGAAGTGATATCGACCTCATTCACCGATGGGTACGGGAACGCACCTTAATTAATAGGGGTGTCGCCCCGAAATATCGGGGCGCCTCCGTTTTTATTTTGGGTCAAAGGCACCAAGGGCTAAGGCGGCGCTACTACCGATCTGCGTCTGCAGCACCGTCTTGAACTCCTGCGCGATGTCTTCCCGCTGAACTTCCTCACCCAGCCAGCGCAGCTTCAACACCGGTTGTGAGCCGCTGGTGATCACCGACACGCGCAGCTGGATCTGCTGCTCGGTTAAGCCTTCGAACGGGATCACGTTGAAGAGCAGGGCCGCAGGCAGGGTTTCCTTGCTGCGCGCTTCGATCTGGTCCATCGCGCTACGGCTGGCGCTGGTCTCGGTGACGTTCGTTTCCGACTCGCTGGTGGCCTTGATGGTGATGGTGCGCACAGCAGCGATGGCCTTGGCCACCGCCACCGGGTTGCCGGCATCGTCGACCGGCGTCAGGTACTGGTGCCAATCCTCGATCCAGTCGCTCAGCTCTTTCTGCGACATCGCACGGCCGCCGATGGCCTGGGCCGCCTTGTAGCCAGCCGATGGCTTCAATTTCAGCACTGCGCGGTCATCCGCGTGGCCGGGGTTGGCGTCATCGCCCAAGTTGAACAGCAGGGTGCAGGTCATTTCGTCCTGGTCGATGAAGCCTTTGGCGGCGGGGATAGCCCGGGCCGCAACGTAGGCGCTGAAGTCGGCGAGCGAGTGAGTGGAGTAGATGCCACGGAAGCGGCTGCGGCCGGCCTGCCACTTCTCCAGGTTGACCACCTGGCAGCTCTCAGGCAGCACCACGGTTGGAGTCTGGGTGTTGAGCTGCTTGCCGGACGCCTCAAGTGCGGTGTCGGTGATCAGTTGGATAGCTTCTTTGGTCAGGGACATGCGTCAGATCCTTGTGCGGGGAGGGTTCAAGTGCGCGGAACGATGGGGGCTTGCTCGCGGGTGAATAACTGGTCGTGCTTCTCGGCGAACAGCGAGATCTTGCCGCCGGCGCCGACGTGCATCGGCGTATCCAGGGTAGTGTTCTCGCTACGGGTGCCACGCTTGGTGGGCACCTTGTAGTCGAGCTTGTGCTTGATCTTCACTTGGCTGGATTCACCGATTTGACTGAAGTCCAAGGTGATTACAAGTTTGCCGGCCTTGCCGTGGTCGACGACCCCGGCTGCGACTTCGGACAGGGCATGCCCGATCTGGCTGGCGAAAGCGCCGCCGTTCAGTTCTTCCAAAAATTCGGCGGTGTCGGTAGGGGTAGGCATTGTGGTTGCTCCTGAGGTTTGAGGTCGCTAGGCGGCAAGTGAATCTGCATCGTGCGCCGCCGTTGCTGCGCTCTGTTCTTGGGCTTCAAGCTGTAATTCCATGTCCATGTCGTTCCAGCCCGCAGTCCACCAGGCCCACTTGCGGGTCAGGTAGCCGAACGGGCAGGCGTATTTGCTGGTGTGGTCCTGGCGGCCCGATCGACCCTCGTAGTACACGGGGTCGATGTCCTCGCGCCTGTTCACGCCTTCACCTTCTTGTTTCGCTGGCCCAGGGGCACCTTGGGGAAGTTGATGGCGTACTCGCTGAGCAGGCGGTGGAATTTCTCGTAGCTCATGCCGATCTGGTTACGGGCCTGGGCCCTATTGAGGCCCACATCCCTCAGCGCGCAGATGCGTTCCACCAGGGCCTTGTCGCCATCCTTGTAGGAAGGGTTGGTGGTGTACCCGCGCTTGAACTTGAAGCCGCCCCGGGCCGCCATGCGCTCCAGGTCCTTCACGCTTAGGTGGAAGGCGTGCACTGCCTCGGTGATGGTCATGGATTCGGCGCTGGCCGCTACCTTGGCCTCCAGGGAGGGGCAGAGCGCAATGCTCTTCCCGGCCTGAGTGCGCCCGTTGAAGGCGGTGTCGATGTCGGTGCTGCGGCTATCCACCGGCAGCACCTGGACGACCTTGGCTTCGTTCTGCGCCATCAGTTTGGCAAGCCAGGCGCGGTCGGCGTCCTTTGCGCGGACGCTGTTGAGTTCGAGACTGATCATGCGGCCACCTGCTCCAGGGTTACCCCCGGCATGCTGAACTCGGCGCCTTTCGCCTCCACGATGGCGTCGAGAGCACCCCAGTTGACGGTCAGTACGGCGATGGGCACTTGGCCGGCCGCAACGGCCTGCACCAACGCTTCCAAGTCGGTTACCCGGGCTTCGAGCTTTGTTAGCTTCGGTGCTACCTTCGGCGACGGCGCGACCTGGCGCACTGACGAGGTCGCCGGCTTGACCGGGTCCGGTACGACTGCCGGCGTAGGCGCAGGCGTTGCAGCCACCGCTGCAGCAGCGAGCTTCGCTGCCTCTTCCTGCCGAATCGCCTCGCGTTGCTTTTCCAGCCGCGCTTCTTCAGCCTTCTGGTGCTCGCCGATGCGCACTTTGATCAGAGCGCCCAGGTCGTCATTGGCCTTCATGACCAGTTGCTGGACGTCGTTGAACAGGAACAGGTGGTCTTTCGCCAGCGTGTCCAGGCTCTGCAGATTGGCGCGGATGCTGTCGCCAATCTGGCTGGCCTCGATCTTGGCGCGGGCCAGTTCGGTGTCTGCTGCGTCGCGCAGGCCTTTGATGCCCTTCTTACCCTTGATGACGCCGGCGAAGTCAGCCGGCACTGCTGGCATGCGTACCTTGCCGGCAAACGAGCCGTTGATCTTCTCGATGTGCTCGTGCAGGGCCTTTGCCGCGGTAATCACGATCTCGTCGCGGATGGCGACCTTGCGGGCCTTGACCAGCTTTTCGAGCTCCAGGCGCTTGGCTCGGACTTGCTCGCTGATCTGGTCGATGGTGCGGAACAGCAGGTCAATCGACTCAGTTTGGCTGAGCGCATGCTGCTTCGCGGCAGCCAGCCGTGATTCTGCTTCCCCGCACCATTTGACCGTCTTGTCCGCGTCAGCGAAGTGCTGGTCGGTCTGCAGATCGGTGTTGATGGCGCCGATTACGGCCAGGGAGTGCGCCTTGAACTGCTCGAGGTTGCTGGCGGTAACCATGCCGGTTACTTCGATGCGCAGCGCTGGAAGGCTTTCCGGCGCCGTGCCGACGACCTCTGCAACTACCTCTACGACCTGGTGGTTGGCGAGATCCTGTTCGAACTGCTTCCATCCCTCAATCAATTGCTCGGCGCGGCCCGGAACAGCTCGGTATTCCATGTGAACGAAGTTTTCCGGGGTACCGTCCGAGCAGACAAAGATCACACGCTCTGCCGCACCGACCAGCAATTGCTGCTCGAGCTGCCAGTAGTAGTGGGGCTCCAGCTCGCCGGCGCGCACCTGGGTGACCAGGCCTTCATTCCACAGCTTGTGCTCGAACAGTGTTTCGCCAAGCATCGTCGCGCCGTCCATGGAGGCCAGCAGGCTGCCTTCGGTGGCCACGATAGGGAACAAGTCTTCGCCGATGAGCGCCTCGGCCAGCGGGCGGGCCAGCGCTTCGGTGGCGTGGCCACGGTCGAAGATTCGCTGCTGCTGGGCGGTGACATCCGGCACGATGCCGGTTTTCTTGGCATTCAGCAGCTCAGTGCGCGACTGGTACTTCGACGCGCCCATCATGGCCGGGGCCTCTGAGGCGGTGTTGTAGCTGGCGCGCAGGGCGTGCCATTCCGCCGAGCCCTGGGTCACGTTGTGAATTTTCATGCGGCTTCCCCTTCAATGGGCTTGAGCTGGTTGATAGCGTTGATTTGCTCAGGTGTGAGCGAATACTTGCTGCTGATGGTGGCGATGAGGTGCTCAGGCGAAGACCGTCCGGCCTCGACTGCGACCCGCCATTTCGGGATGTTTTCCTGCAGCTTTGCGTCCGGGTAGGCCTCAAGTGGGTCAGGCTCCGGCGCCGGATCTGGCTGGCGCTGCGCCTGCACCTCGCGTGGCCCCTCGTCGAAGACCTTGCCTTCCATCTCGTCGGCGGTAGGCGCCGATCCGACTTCTGGGAAAGCCTTGCGCAGCGCCTGGGCCTCGGCGCACTTCGCGAGTTGGGCGTAGGAACGTTTCTTCCACATGGCGTTGGGCGCTGCAGTGTCCTTGCTGGACGTGGCGTAGTTCTCCAGCCACCGCTCGTTGGCGGTGTACTCGGCGACCAGGCCATTGCTCATCTGGCGCTTCACGGTCACTCGGCACCACTCGGGGTAAGTGACCTCGACGCCGCCCAGGGTCGCGGTGATTGGAGGGCCGTATTCAGGCTCGCTGATCCCGGCGTACTGGCCGGTGCGTGCAGCCTGGATGCGATACAGGCCGATGCCAGGCATCACCGTGTCGATCATCCCGCGACCTTTCTGGTAGATAGGAACGATGTGCACCGGCTTCAGCATCGGGTCGAGCTGGGCGGCCTTGCAGTAGGCCAGCACCATGACGACAGAGTTGTGCGCGGCGCCAGGGTAGAGGCTGCCGCTGAGCACCTGGACCAGCGTTTCTTCGGATACGGCCGGCAGATGCTCGGCCTGCTTGATTAATGCGCTCACGGCAAATCCTCGCGCTCCATGCGGGGCGCTGCGATAGATAGGGGAAGGGGGTTACTTGACGTTGTAGGCGTAGCAGAACCAGAGGAGGGCGATCATGGTCACCTCACGAAGCAATGCGGTCTGCGTAGGCGCTGGCGATCAGCCAGAGCGTGCACAGAGTCAGGGTGATGAAGGAGCCGCGCCAGAAGGCGATGCGCTTGGCGCGCTGGCGGGCGGTCATGACCACGGCCTCAGCGATTGGCGCACCAGCTCGTGAAGCGCTTGCCCGCTACGGCTGATCTTCTGCCCGCGCAACTGCCACTTCCGGGTGCTGGGCCAGCAGTCGATCATGCGACCATCGGGAAGCCTGAGCACGACATGGAAGCCGTTGTTGTGCTTCGTGTGCTCGATGCCGGTATTGCCCAGCCATGCTTGAAATCGGGCCATGGCCTTGGCTTTCACGCGCTTTTTGTGCCCTTGAGCGTTTGCCCCTTCAGATTCACCGCCGCACTCACCACAAGCCCGTGGGTAGCCGCAGCTATCACCGATGGGCTGGCAGCAAGACATGCAGTGGCTGCCATCGTCGACGTTATCCTCGTAGAAGCTCACGGCCGAACCCTCACAGCAATCCGGCGGCCTTTCATACTGGGCGCCAGGCGGCGCTTCAGATCGCACACGCGCTTCTCCCGCGGCTGCCCGATGACCTCGTTGAAGGGCAGGCCGAAGCCCAGGATGGCGATGCGGCGCTCGATATCGTCGAGCTGTTCGTCGATCAGCGTTCTGACTGGTGCTGTACTCATGCCGCAACTCCTTTGCGGTCGGTCATCCGCCGCAGACGTTGGTTGAAGTCGTCGTAGCTTTTGTCACCGATATCGCCCAGGTGATAGGCGAGCTCGATAGCGGATTGGGCCGCGGCCTCGGTCATGGCCGGGTATATCGAATTGGGATATTCGCTGAGGATCTTGTTGATGAAGCGCTCAGCCTTGGCCGCGCGGCTCACGCCACTCTCCGGCGCCGTTCGAGGCTATCGATTTCATGCCAAAGAGCAGTCTCAATCGCGGATGCATGAAACTTGGCGACCAAGCTCACATCCGTCACCACGACGCGCTTGCCGTCGTTGTTGTAGGTAGCGGCCGAGGTAATCTTGAATTCCAGCTCACGACTGCCTTGGCAGTCCCAATCGCTGTCCCAGGTACCAGGTCGGGCTGGGAGGTTTTCAAGGTGTGTGATTTCAACCTGGAGGACATATTCCTCCACGATAATCTCGTAGCTCATGCTCGCCTCCAGGGCGTGGACCGCATTGGTCAGATACCAGGCGCGGGTGACCAAACCCACCGTGAATGGTGGCCTGGCACCTGCCAATGCGGTCTAGAAAGGGAAGGGGTGATGCAGATGACCGGAGCTGATCCCGGCATGACTATCAGGAACCTAGTTGACACCGGAGTTTCACCGGGGCGAAGGTTTCGGTCCCTGTTTCTTGGCCTTGGCGCTGGACTATTGGGCGCTTACTCAACAATGTTTCGTCCAGCCATTCCCGCCTACCATCAGGTCTTACACTTGCGCATCAGCCTGCGCATTCATATGCATCGGTAGAGCGCCTGCATGACGTTTGCCAGGCCGTTGCTCTCGCGCTGGCCGACGGTACTCAGGCGCTCTACCGATGGGCACTCTTGCGAATGCCTACGGGCTAATCAGTCGTTCACATCCTCAACCGCAAGCCACTCGCCGCTGATGTAGCGCGTGGGATTGTGCGGGTCGGTGATGTCCACCAGGTCAATGCAGCCGCTGTCAGCCGCGTTCAGATCGTCACTGCCAACTTCCTCAGCAGACTTCATCTCGCCGTCTTCAAAAATCATCAGGTACATGGTGTTTCTCCCGGTGGATTTCCAAAGCGCCCGGTCGCCCAGGCGCTTCAGTAAATCGCCGTCAGGCGGCCCGCACTTTGCTCGGGCGGGCCCGGAGCTGTTTGCCCTCTACATCAACCACCAGGTACAGGCCGCCACCTCGGCGACTGCCCAGGTCCTGCGTTCCTACGTACTTACCCGCCTTCTCGGTGCCGCGCGGGTTGGTGATGACCACTGTCTGGCCGGCGCTGAAGTTGCTCATGCTGCGTTTCCTTCTTTGGGATGATTTCCCGTCAACCCCTCGCGAGAAGGGCTGCCAGTGAAATCGGGTGCCGGTCTATTCCCGGCTGTCATCCAGTCCTCGGCACTGGCGCCGCCCCGTGCCCGCTGCTGATTGCAGGCCGTGAGTCGTCGTTGGTTTGGGCGGTGAGCTTCCTCCCTGTGGCGTCAATCAGAATCTGTTCGCCATGGATCGCAGGTCCTTACAACATGCACGCTGCAGCTCGTTTGCCCGGCTGTGTGGGGCAGGGTGCATGAGGTCCGTCGCCCCTCAATGCCGAAGCTCGGGGCGCTAATTCGAATCGGTGTCTCCCCTCATTACCGCCAGGGTGGCGGGGCGCATTGCATGCCCGGGTCGTTCTCTCGGTTTAGGCGTTTCACCTTCGTCAGCCGTACAGGGTTCTCCCTGTCGTGGGCAGCCTTTCGGGGCTGTCTGATCGCCGGTCGCCGGTAGAGGCAATGCGGTCTGTTGGATTTGTTGCGCTGGCTGTTAAAGAGCGGCAGGACTCTTGAGTCCCTGGCGCCCTTGTCGCTGGCGTTGAGGTAAATATAAGCCTGCTTATCTATGGCCGTCAATAAGCATGCTTATAAAATTTTATCGTGGTGATAAAAAAGCCCGCTCGGTGGCGGGCTTTCTTTAAGCGTCGAAGTACTCTCGCCAACCTATCCTGGCACTGCCATCCTCCCCCTGGTGTACTCGGATGCCAGCGGTTTGCGAGATCTCATCCATCAGGCGGCGCCAATCATCAGGGCTCTCCCCAGCAAGGCGCGTAACGGTCACGACTTGGACCTTCTGAACCTTAGGGTCAGAGATCACGCGCTGGACGCGACGGCCTAGGCGTTCGTAGGAATCTGGATTAGGCAGGGTAGGGGATAGGGATTGATTCATGTCAGCCTCCATGTAATGACTGTATGTGCATACAGTATTTTGACTGAAACATTTTGGCAATAGGAGAAGGGATCCATCCGCATGGATGTGTAAACCTTTCATACAGTTACATGTAAAAAAGGCAAAAAAATGCCCGCGCTAGGCGGGCATCCATTTAGTTGGTCAGCTCAAGCGTAATCGCCGCTTGTGCTGTCGCGATACATCACGGTCGTCTTCATTCCGATCTGCTCAAGGATCTGAGCAGCTTGTTGGGCGTCTGACTTCTTGGCGAACGCTCCAGCTCCAATGCCGCCGACCTTTAGCATTTCAACCACTGGAAGTCCAGCACCATTGATTTTCCGTGTCGCGCGATCCCGTGCCTCTTGGTCCGAACAAATAACCCTGGCCACCCAGCCAAACCGGAACTGGGGCTCGAGCTCGCGCTCCGCAGCCTCCACCTCGGCGCCGCAATGCTTGCAACGGATTGCGGCATGCTTGATAGGCTCTGCGCAGAGGGGGCAGGGGCGCGCGTCATCCTGGGCGACGGGTATGGCGCTGGCGGGGTTAGACTTCTTGCCGCCAAAGATTACCATCAGCAGGCCCGCGATGGCGATGATGCCCCCGATCGTGGTGTGATTCGAGCGATCCGCCATCAGGCCAAGATTGTTCACGCGCCCACCCATACCAGTTGCTACTGACACATCTGAGCTGGCGGCGACAACTACCCAAATAATGCCAACAATGAGAACTATCGTGCCGAAGCCTCGCACTGGCCTACCTCCTTATCTGTGAAGAAAAATTCTGATGCAATCGCCATTCATTGATGGGTTAGGGCAATTCGCCTGTTTGAACCAGGTGAAGAAATTGATCCGAGTCAATGATGAAAGCGCCAGCTCGTTGAGCCTTCTCAACCTTAGTTGGCCCGGCATTCTCCCCGTAGCAAAGGAAGGTCAGGGTCTTGCCGGCCGTTTTCATCACTTTAAGTCCATGGGCCGCAGCCTTTTCTTCCAGTTCGGCGCGCAGCGAGGCAGCGAAGCCAGTAAAAAGTATCTGATTCTGGGTCAGTACTGCAGGAGCGGGCACATAATCTTTTGAGGCTACTGGCGAGACTTCGATGGCGCTTGGTTTTGGGCGCATCTCCGGCGCTGGTGGTGCCGCGTCATGAAGCAAAAGGTCAGCGCCAAACAAAAATTCGATGATCCGGTCTTTACGGTAGGTTTTTGGGAAGGTATCGGATGGTGATCTTCCTTGGAGATAGATAGAATTCTCCGACCATTGCACCAGCTCACGCTCAGTGACCTCGCCTTTTGCATCTCGATAGCTGAATCGAACGACTGTCATTTTTCGCTCCTTCGCAATAGCCTTCCGGCTTTATCCTGTTACCGCTTAGCCAGCCTTTGCTTTGGTCAGGCGCATCGCCAAAGCCTTGGGGCCTCCCAACTTGTCGGCTATCTGCGCCCATTCCGCGCGGGTGGCGACCTCCAAAGCTGCTGCATATTTCTTCGTAGCGGCTCCTTCTGCAGCGCCCCGGACCAGAAGGAGAAATCGTAGAAAATCTCCGCCGCTCGCTGGAATCTGGCCGATCTCAGATGCCATCGTAGCACCATGGTCGAACAGGCCAGAAAGCCGTGTGCATGGAATCCAAATGCCTTGCCAAGCTGCAGTAACCAGGCGAGGCGGTGGCGAGGATCTATCCCAATGGGTGTCATTGTGGCGCTGCAGTATGCGTAGCGGCGTGCGCAACTGCATTGTCGCAACGAACTTGAAGTGTTGAATAAGTCCCGCCGAATCCCATGGGGGTGCAATTGCACTTTCCTCCATCCTTGGCAGCTCCCTGTGTTTTTTACAGCTTTCCCATGACTCTTACGGCCACACCAATGATTCGGCACTCTTCCCCGCACTCGATCATCTTGTAGTCCGGGTTCAGTGGGCGCAGATAGCGTACGCCACCATCCTCCACCAGCTTCTTGAACGTGGCCTCGTTGCTGGCCGGCAGCTTGGCCACTACCAGCTTGCCTGGCTGGATATCAGCCTCGGTGTCCACCAGGATCATCATCCCCTCTGGAATGCTAGTGCCGGTCGGCGCGGTCATAGAGTCGCCGCGGACTTTCAGCCAGAAAGCCTGGCCCTTTGAGTCATAGTCGGATAGCTCGTAGGCATCCCCGAAGCCCGGCGGATATGGCTCGACAGCCTCTGACCAATCGCCAGCCTCTACCCAGCTAATCACCGGGTATCGGAACATCATGTTCGGCTGGGTGGCCATGGTCACGTTGGCATCAGTCGCAGGCTCTCCGGCCACCATCGGCCCAATCTCATCCGACAGCCATATGGCGCTCACGCCGCATACGTGGGCGATCTTCGGAAGATGCGCGCTCTGCAGGTTCTTCCCGGTCTCCAACTGGGAGATCACAGGCTGCTCAACACCCACCTTCGACGCCAAAGCTTTTTGAGTCAGCTTGGCGTGCTGGCGGGCGATTTTGATGCGTTCGGCAAGTGTTTTCATGCCCGACAATTTATAAGTCACCTTATGCGCTTGCAAATAAGTGTCCTTCTACTTACGATATAAGCGTGCTTATCAGGAGGGCTCATCATGACCCCTATCGAACGGCTCGTTGACTTCTTCGGCGGGCAAACCAAAACAGCGTTGGCGCTGGGCTGCACGCAAGCAGCCGTTTCGTACTGGGTCTCCGGGATTCACTCCATGAGCGCTCAGAAAGCTTTCAAGGCGGAAGAGCTGACCGGCGGGGCCATCACCGCCAAGGAGCTTTGCGCTGCTCGGCAACCTGCGGCAAGCGCCGCTTAACCGCCACCCTGGCGCTTCGAACTGAGCGACACCGTCGCTTCCTCGAAGCCTCGCAGCACCTCAGGCCCCAATCGCTTCCGCATCGCCTCTGCGCGCTGCTCGAACGCCGGCCACAGCCTGAGCTGGCAAGACAACGGAAGGATGGACGCTACGGCGGCCATGAAGCAGCAGAGGGCGGCGATCTCGCCCTTCAGTTCGTATTGCTCGGTCATGGGACACACCCCTGATCAGTTTCAGTAGGCACATTTTCGGCGAGTAGGCCCAAGGCCACCACGGAAACAGAAGTGAGGTTTTACGAATGGAAGATTTCCTGAGGGCTTGCCAGGCCGCTGTTCTCGACAACGAAGCCAAAGCGCTGGCGGCAAAGATGGGCGTTCCCCATGTGGGCCTGCTGCAGCGTGCCAACCCCGACAACGAAGCGCACCACCTGACTATCGAGCACCTGTTCGGCGTCCTGTTGCACACCGGCGATATGCGCCCGCTGGCGGCCCTGGCGGATGCGTTCGGTTTCAGCCTGGTCGCTCGTGCCGCTCCCCAGCCGCAGGCGCTAACGGCCTCGCTGATCAATGTTGGAAAAGAAGTGGCCGACCTGACCATCGCAGTGCATAGCGCGCTGGAGGACAACCACGTCAGCTCTTTCGAGAAGGCGCAGATCAAGGTCGAGATCGACCACGTACGCCAGAGCCTGGACGTGATGGCTGCTTCGGTTAAGGCAGCCTGAATTTCGGACACAAAAAAGCCGGGATTGCGGCCCGGCTTGATGCTGTAACGAGTGAGGTAAGTATGCACACACAGAACCAAGCGATCAATACCCAGCCCGCGCCACGAAACGGCAGTTACGAAAACGTGGCGCGGGCCATTTCGATGACCAGCCTGGAGCTGGTCGATTTCATTAATCGCCACCGTGAAGACCAGGCGATGGCCTCCGGCGCTAAGTTTCCATCAAAGGAATTCGCCAAGGTCGAGCATTCGGACTTCCTCAAAAAAGTGCCGAAAGTGATCAAGGTGAAGGATTTGGTAGCAGGAAAGTTTTCCTCCTACTACATCGCCTCAAATGGCAAAGCTAATCCCTCCTACGTGTTCCCAAAGCGTGAGTCGTGCTTGATGGCCATGTCGTATAGCTATGAGCTTCAAGCAGCGGTGTACGACCATCTCACAAACCTGGAGGAGCAGCTCAGGCCTCGGGTTCTGGCCACGCTACCTGATTTCTCCAATCCTGCAGCCGCTGCTCGTGCCTGGGCCGAGCAGTTCGAACTTCAGCAGGCCGCCAACCAAGCTCTGGCCAGCGCAGCTCCGAAGGTTGAATTCGTCGACAAATACGTCGACTCCACCGGCCTGAAGGGCTTCCGCCAAACCGCCAAGCTCCTTGGGGCCAATGAGGCTCGCTTCCGTGAGTTCCTGATCGACAAAAAGATCATGTACCGCATGGGCGGCGAGTGGCAGGCCTACAGCGGCCACATCGACGCCGGCCGCTTTGACGTGAAGACCGGCACCAGCGAAAGCGGTCACGCCTTCAACCAGACCAAATTTACCCCGAAGGGCGTGACCTGGGTGGCTGGCCTGTGGGCTCAGTACAACCTGAATATTCGGAGCGCTCCATGAGTATGGGTCTTATGGTTGCCGCGATGAAGCTTCGCGTCGGCAATCCCCTCCGCAAGCTGGTCCTGATCAAGCTGGCCGACAACGCCAGCGACCTGGGCGAGTGCTGGCCGTCGTATCAGCACATCGCTGATCAGTGCGAAATCAGCAAGCGCTCGGTTATGAGCCATATCGCCGCTCTGTGCGCATCTGGCCTGCTTCGCAAAGAAATCCGGAAAGGCGGCCCGAAGGGTAATTCCTCCAACGTGTACTACCTGACCTTGGATGGTGGTGCACCTCCTGCACCAGGGGTAGTGAAAGAGATTCACCAGGGTAGTGCTACTGGTTCACCCCCTAGTGAATCTCCTGCACCAGGGGGTAGTGCAGCAGATTCACCCAGAACCAGTCACTCTTTTGAATCGGTCAATGAACCGGTCACTGAACCAACTGCGCCCCAGGCTGGCGCCTCGGTCGCGACCGGGCAGATTGTCCAATTCGTCCCGCAGCAACCTCGCTGCGAAATCCCCGCCGATATGCCTGGCCCGAAAGACCAGTCCTGCAAAACCTTCAAGGCCTGGGCCAACTACGCCATGGCGTACCGCAGCCGTCACGGGGCTTGGCCGGTTTGGAACGCCAAGGCTGGCGGCCAGATTGGCCAGCTGGTAGACCGGCTCGGCATCGACGTTGCCCACCACGTCGCCGCTTACTTCGTCAGGATCAACGACAGCAAGCTGGTCAACCGTCTGCACAGCCTGGGCGACCTGCTCCAGAACGCCGAGGCTTATCACACCCAATGGGTCACCAATCGCCAGATGACCGGGACCACTGCCCGCCAGATCGAACAGACCCAGGCCAATTTCAGCGCTGCCGAGCAGGCGCTGGAAGCGCTGCGAGCGAAGAGGGCAGCCGGCCATGCTGAATGACGATCAGCAAGACCGCCTGCTGCTCGCTCTGTTCGCGACGGCAGAGGCGATGGGGCAGCAACTCACCCAGGCGGCAGCCCTGCTCATGGTCGAAGACCTGCGCGACCACGACGAGCCCGCGCTGACTGCAGCCCTGCGCAACTGCCGCATGGAAGGCGGGCGTCTGACTGTCTCGGCCATCCTGAAGCACGCTCAGGCGGCGGATGGCCGGCCAGGCAAGGATGAGGCATGGGGGATCGCCATGGCTGCGTTCGACGAGCGCGAGACCGTGGTGCTTACCGAGGAGATCCGTGCAGCCATGAACGCTGCAGCCGCGATCTTCGAGGCCCGGGACAAGGTGGGTGCCCGGATGGCGTTCATGAGCGCCTACGAGCGTCTGGTTACCCTGGCGCGTACCGAGGCCAAAGCAGTGAACTGGTCTGTGTCGCTCGGCCAAGACCCACAAGGCCGCGCCGTGGCGATTGAAACCGCCGTGCGCCTGAATCTCATGCCGCCTGAGCGGGCGGCGCTTTACCTGGAAGACATGGCGATTGCACCGACGGCGATCACCCAGGACGGCCTGGCTATCGCTGGCCTCCTCAATGGCGATGTTCGCCCGGCCTCGCCAGGCATCAGCCAAAAGCTTGAAGCGGTTCGGGCTGAGATCAAGAAGGGCAAAGCCGCAGCCGAGAAAGCTCGGCGCAAGAAGGCCCAGGCTGACCGGGTCGATACCTACCTGCGTAAGCGCAAGCTCCGTGTCGCGCTCGCTGAATTGAAATCTGAGCGGGGTGCTGCATGACCATGTCTGAATCCCGCGTCGCGCAGCTGCTGGCCGGCCAATCGTCAATCGCCCGCAAGGTGTTCCAGCACGTCCCAATCCAGGACAGCTGGAGCACCCACGACATCCACTCTGCCGCTATGGCTGCGAACTCCACCACCGTGTCGAGCTATGCGGTGCGCCGCGCCCTGGGCGAGCTCAAGGAGGCCGGGATCATTCGTGAGCCGGTCGGCGGCAAGTTTCAGCGTGATGCGTTTTCCCCAAAATCCAAGAAGGAGCCGGCTATGCCGAAAGTAGCCAATGACACCGCCGTGTCGATCAAGAAGCCGCAGGTCGGCGCCCTGGATGCGCTGGCTTTGCTGTCGGGCGAGGTCGTCAGCTTGGCAGACGAGCTCGGCAACCGCCTGCGCAAGTTGGCCGGCCGCATCGAGGAAGTCGCGCTCTCGGTCGAAGCCGAGCGTGAAGGTAATGCCGAATCGCTGGAGAAGCTGAAGCAGCTCCAGTCGATCCTGAAAAGCATTGGGGGTGCGTAGCCATGGCCGAAATCGTGATGCACAGCCGTGACGATACAAGCCGACTGAACGGCTTCCTGGACGGCACGGACTTCTCAAAGCCGAAGCAGATCATCATCAAGGACCTGGACCGCAGCGGGGAACAGAACAAGCTGCTTCACGCCCGGCTGACCGATATCGCCAACCAGGTCGAGCACGCCGGCAAGAAGTGGGACGTGCTGATCTGGAAGCGCCTGCTGACGGCAGCCTGGCTGCGTGAGGCCGGCGAGCGCCCGCAGATGATACCGGCGCTCGACGGGCACGGCTTCGACGTCGTCTACGAGCGCACCTCGAAGCTCAGCGTGAAGCAATGCGCCGAGCTTCTGGACTGGATCGAGGCATTCGGCGGCGAGCACCAGGTGCGCTGGACAGCCAAGGATCACTGGGGAGGGCGCTATTCGTGATCGCAGCCAAACAGCCAAAGGCCAAGAAGTGCCGCAACGCTGACTGCGCGGCGAAGTTCATCCCGCAGCGCCTGGGCCAAGCCGTATGCAGCCCCGCCTGCGCGCTGGCCACCAAGGACGTGAACCAGGCGAAGGCGCGCAGGTCGCTCGCCGAGATCGGCCGCAAGGAGCTGCGCGCGGCGAAGGAGCGGGTCAAGTCACGGGCCGATCACCTGCGCGAAGCTCAGCAGGTCTTCAACGAGTGGATCCGGCTGCGTGACGCAAACCTGCCGTGCGTGAGCTGCGGCCGGCACCACGAAGGCCAGTACCACGCAGGGCACTATCGCACCGTCGGCGCCAACCCAGAGCTGCGCTTTGAGCCGCTGAACGTGCACAAGCAGTGCGCGCCCTGCAACAACCACAAATCCGGCGACATCGTGAATTACCGCATCACCCTGGTGGGCCGCATCGGCCCCGCCAAGGTTGAGTGGCTTGAAGGGCCGCATGAGCCCAAGCGTTACACCATTGAAGACTTGAAGGCGATCAAGGCCGAGTACCGGGCGAAGATTCGCGCCCTGAAGGGGGAAGCAGCATGAAGATCAATTCTGCGCGGTTGGCCTGGCACGACTGCACCTACAACGAAACCCGTGGCGGACTTTCTGGGTTAGAACAGCAGTGCCTGCTGGGCACCGCGGTGCAGACCACGGATCGCGGCGTGACCGCCAATTCTGCCGCCCACGGCGCCTTGGCCGGCTGGATTCAATCGGCGATCGCCAAGCTCTCCCCGGAGGTGCGCGTATTTGGCGACTTCATGTACGCCCCAAGGCCCGACCGCCGCCGCGCTGACGATATCCGAGAGGCAGCGGAGGAGGTCGTCTTCAACCTGGTGGTGGCCAAGTCCCCGCGCATGACCGCGGCCAAGCGCGAGAAACTGGAGTACGTGGTGAAGGGCGTGATGCGCCGATATCAGTACATGCATCAGGGCGGGCAATCGGCCAACGCTGACCCGCTGGCCAGCCCGCAGAAGTTTCGGGCCTGGCTGTACTCGGAGATGGGTTGCCGCCTGGAGTCATGCGCCTGGGCGCGCGACTGGGAGCCGTTTGTGCAGCGAGCTTTTGAGTGCTGTGAAGATATTGATAGGATGGCTTTGAGCCCTGTCGCGGCGATCATTTATCAAATGAGGGAAGCAGCGTGAAAGAGCAAGTCTTGGACGAAATTGCGAGGCTGCAAGGCGAAGGAAAGCGAGTTCTCAAACTCCAGTTATGGTCCGAACAAGCTGTAAACGCCATCCACTCCAGCCCTGAGTTCCAACGCGGAGAATTCATCGGTATCCCGGTGGAATATCTGGGGAGAGACCACCAGGTGCCATCGCAACATTTTTTCGTACTTACAGAGGGTTGACTTCCCGCACGGCTGGCGGCATCATTTAGCCATGTTTAAAGTTTTGCCTTTGGCAAACTCAATGAGCCCGATCATCGCATCGGGCTTTTTTGTGTCCGCCGTTCGTCTATCGCTGGGCACTCTGTTTTCCGCGCTGCGTCCCAAGTAGACGCGTACATCCACGCGTAAAGCGGAGGTGACCATGGAAATTAACGAGAAGGCCCCAGGCAACATATCCCAGCAGCAGGGTATTGGGGGAAGCGCGGATAACGAAACAGCTCATGGCCCGAAAGGGGATAAGCCTGAAGTCCCGCTTGCCACGGATGACGAAGCGCCTGTCGACGAGGATATGGCCGACGTGGACGCCACCAATTCTGTTTCAAGCGAACATCCTGAGCCCTAGAGGCGAAATTGATTTTAGAGCCCGGCCGCCCGCCGGGTTTTTTTATGCCGCGATTTTTGTAGCGCACCACAGCCAGGGTGGCCCGAAAGGGAGCGCCTGGACACGGATCAGCCGGTAGTGCCGTGACACGGAAAAACACCGGCAGCCCGCGAGCCCCTTCCGTTGCTACCTCGGGGACTGCGCGTGACCGAACTGGCGAGACCGATGCATTGGGGCGTCGGCGCTGGTGAGGTCTTTGGCGGACGGCGGGAGAGACCGCGCACCTATTTCAAGGCCCAGCATAGCGCTGGGCTTTTTCGTTTTCAGCCCCTCCACACCCATTGCTCCGAGCTGGGAGTGCATCGGGGGCTGACCTATTCGCCGCCATAGCTCCAGCGGTAGAGCAGTCGCCTTGTAAGCGAATGGCCCGGGGTTCGAATCCTCGTGGCGGCACCAGTTCAACCAACGCCAAATGCCCGCACATGCGGACCTTTCCCTTCTGGAGCCTCCCATGATGATGCGATACCTCAAGTACTGCGCCTTGGCGCTGTGTGCCTGCTTCGGCTCGTCCGCGTTTGCTGATGTGCTGACTGTCGACCGACCGGCTTTTGCTGTGGCCCGCGTGCTGGCCTCTGTCGGTGATCTGTATGGCGCCCAGGCGACCCGTCTGCAGCTGACCCTGGCCCAATGGCGAACGGGTGGCGAAAGCACCGGTGAAGCCCTGAAGTCGAACCTGCGCGCATCCAGCAACCACTTCGTGATGGCCTCGGCCAAACCGTTGCCCGAGAGCTACGGCCTCGCACCCTGCTGATTGCGCCTGGAAAAGAAAAGCCCGGACCAAGTGCCGGGCTTTTTGAGTGAGGCAGAGGAAATCGTCTGTTTGGGCGATTTCCCAGAGTCATTCGCAACACATTGCGTGGTAGAGCAGCGGTCAGCTCGGTGGGCTCATAGCCCGCAGGTCGGTGGTTCGAATCCATCTCTCGCAACCATATTTCAGAGCCCTGTCGAGGGCCTATCGCATTCCGGAGTTTCCAATGGAGCCAGCCACTACTGCCACAGGAGCACTGTTGGCGAAGTACGGTGTTGCGCTGGCTGGATTCGCCGGCGCCGTCCTATCTCTCACGTTTCTCCGTGGACTGACTCGTAAGCAGGCAGCCGCGGCGGTGGTGACGGGGTTCGTGTCCGCGATCTTCACCACCCAGCTCGTCGTTGCCTACTTCAAGCTGCCGACTGATGCAGACTCACAAAATGGGGTGGCCTTCCTGATCGGCCTGCTGGCGATGAACATCATCCCTGGCCTCAAGGCACTTGCTGGGCAGATCGGGCCTTTCAGAGGTGCCGGACCATGAACACCATCTTGAGCGCAGTCGACGCCGTCCTTTGCAGCCTGGTCATCCTGGCCGCCATGGATTACCTGCGTCGGGTGCATCCCTTCGAACAGCCCCTGCTGGCGGTGTCGTTCTACCTGGTGGCGGTGAGCGCCTTTGCGTTGCTGGCTGCCCAGCTGCGCGGCCACGTCTCGCACCCTGCTGAGGTGTCGCTGCATGCGGGCATCGTCATGTACGCCTGGGCGCGTCGTCATCACATCTTCGAATGGCGCGGCCAGGAGCGGCGCAAGGCGAGCACACGATGAACATTCTGAAAGCCATCCGCGCCTGGGTTGCCGGGCTCATCACCAAGAAGGAGCCAGTCATGGCTGATCCAACCCCTGAAGTTACCACCATCCCCGCAACCACCACCGACACCGAGCTGCTGAAAGCGCTGCTGGTTGCCCTGGGCCACGACGTCGAGGCCAAGTGGGACAACCTGGTCGCCCTGGCTCAGAAAGCAGCCTGATCTGCCGCGCCACGAAATGGTAGGTAGCGTTGCGTGGCGCACTGACCCGGATGCCATGATCACTCCAACCAGACGGCGGCTGATGCAAAAGCGGCTGGCCTAGCTCAAAGTTTGAGCGTGGTGCTGTTGCACTGCGCCACTGCCACGCAGGCCAGTGCGATGCTAAGCATGGCCAATATCGGTGTTACCAAAAAACTGAAGAAGGTGCGCCATTTACTCGCGAGTTGATTGGTAGCGATGGCTCCACTTGGCGCTGCAACTGACACAAGACCATTTCTCGAACACTTCGATATCAGTGACTGTGTAGGGTCTTTCCTCAACATTTCCGGTTACGCTATTCCGCTCTTGGAGGTATTTCGTACGGATGCCGAGAAATGATTCCTGACGATCTACAAGCTGTACAGTCGGCTCACCGCAGGAGCCACATCGAGCTGGTTGCCACGTCGCGAAGCAGTAGGCCCCGAAGAAGCACGCAAGGGCAACTGCACCTAATATAAGACCCCCGAGTATGTTTGGGTCCTTGTCGAGAAATATGTAGAACGACAAACCAGACAGTACCAGCCCTACACAGCTCCAACCGATGGCAGCCATAACAGATTTGTCTTTTTCACGTTCGTTGGCGGCGTTTACTCGTGCAATCGCTTTTTCACGAGCTTCACTGGATTTTTCGGATGGCTTACGCATGTGCGCTCCCTGCTATGTTATGCCCAGAAGAAAAGGGGGATGGCGAATTATGGAGCAACCCAGATCTGCGGACAAAGCGTAGTGGTTCAAAAGAACCGATCCTTTTGTTGAATCATTGGTATGCCGGGGCGTATTCCCTATCGCAGGAGCAGGACGTCGTATGGACAGACCGCACCCATCGTCCAGCATGAACGACGATATAAATCCGCGGATCGTGCCTGCTCCAGAGGTTTGGGCCTGGCTCCAAGACGAGATTCTTGCTGAGGATGGCCGTATCCATAACCCGGATCATGCACATCTCATCGATGCCGACATTCGAGTGATGTGGGCATCGTCCTGCTTCGAGAAATCCGGGCGTACTGTGCTTGGCCAGGCCGAGCAGGTCGCCTTCAGGGCGGGTGGCTGGCAGAAAGCGCGCATGGAGCAGCAGATGCGTGATTGGTTTGGCGACGTGCCGACCTTCATCATCACCCTGGCTGCCGACTACTGTTCGCAGTGCAGCGATGCTGAGTTCTGCGCGCTGGTGGAGCATGAGCTCTATCACATCGCCCAGGCGACCGATCAATACGGTGCACCAGCCTTCACCAAGGACGGCTATCCCAAACTGAAGCTGCAGGGCCACGACGTTGAAGAGTTCGTCGGCGTCGTCCGCCGCTATGGTGCGAGCCCAGACGTTCAGGCCATGGTCGACGCTGCAAGCAAACCCGCTGAGGTGGGCAAATTGAACATTTCGAGGGCCTGCGGAACCTGTCTGCTCAAGTCGGCCTGATTCCCATGACAGGTTTTGACGGATGAGGCCTCTATGGCAGTGCTACGAAGCGAGGTAAAGGCCTTCATTGTGCAGGCTCTGGCCTGCTTCGATACGCCATCCCAGGTGGTCGCCGCGGTCAAGACAGAGTTCGGCATCGAAATTAGCCGCCAGCAGTGCGAGTCGCACGACCCAACGAAGTTTGCCGGGCAGGGCCTAGGCAAGAAGTGGGTGGAGCTGTTCCATGCAGCGCGAAAGCGCTTTCGTGAAGAGACAGCCGATATTCCCATTGCCAACCGCGCGTTCCGCCTTCGTACGTTGGGGCGCATGGCCGAGAAGGCCGAGAACATGAAGAACATGGCGCTGACTGCCCAGCTACTGGAGCAGGCAGCCAAAGAGGTGGGCGACGTATACGTGAATCGCCGCCTCGAACCCGACAAGCCCCTTGGCTCCCAGGCTGATCAGCCGCACGCGATCGCTGAGTACACCCTGGAGCCTGATGAGAATGTCCCGTCTACCCCGTACCTATGACCCGCCGGTAAAGCTGACGCCGAAGCAGGCGAACATCTACGTTTGGGGCTTCCAGCCTGAGGCTCGATTTCGCGATGCCGTGTGTGGCCGGCGGTTCGGCAAGACCTTCCTCGGCAAGGCAGAGATGCGCCGCGCGGCCAGGTTGGCTGCGGAGTGGGGCGTAAGCGTCGAGGATGAAATTTGGTACGGTGCGCCGACCTTCAAGCAGGCCAAGCGTGTGTTTTGGCGCCGCTTGAAGCAGGCGATCCCTGAAGCTTGGCGCGCGACCAGGCCGAACGAGACGGAATGCTCGATCACTCTGAAGTCTGGTCACGTCATGCGCGTAGTGGGGCTCGACAATTACGACAACTTGCGCGGCTCCGGCCTGTTCTTTGTCCTGGTGGACGAATGGGCCGACTGTCCGTGGGAGGCTTGGGAGGAAGTCCTGCGGCCGATGCTCTCGACCTGCCAGTACACGCTACCTAGCGGTGATACGCGTAAAGGCGGTCATGCACTGCGAATCGGCACCCCGAAGGGCTTCAACCATTGCTACGACACTTTTCAGGATGGCCGGCCCGGCCATGAGCCCGACCACAAGAGCTGGCTCTACACCTCGCTTGACGGCGGCAACGTCCCCGCCGAAGAACTGGACGCGGCGCGCCGCAAGATGGACCCGCGCACGTTTCGCCAGGAGTACGAGGCCAGCTTCGAGAACTATGCGGGCGTCGTCTACTACACCTTCAACCGCGACGAATGCCGCACCACTGAGCGCATCAAGCCCGGCGAGGCACTGCATATTGGCATGGACTTCAACGTCATGAAGATGAGCTCCGTGGTCTACGTGGTGCGCGACGACTTGCCGATGGCCCTGGATGAGTTCCACGCCGTGCGCGATACGCCGGAGATGATCGAGAAGATCAAGGCACGCTTTCCCGGCCATGCCGTGGCTGTCTACCCGGATGCCAGCGGCCAGAACACCAGCAGCAAGAACGCGAGTGAATCGGACCTGTCCCTGCTCAAGAAGGCGGGTTTCACGGTGGTGGTCGACTCGATGAACCCCAGCGTCAAAGACCGCGTGAACGCCCTCAACGCCATCCTGCTGAACAGCTACGGCGAGCGCCGCCTGAAGGTCAACATCGACCAATGCCCGCAGCTCACGCTCTGCTTGGAGCGCCAGACCTACACGGACAAGGGCGAGCCGGACAAGGACCCGAAGAAGGGCCACGACCACATGAACGACGCTGCTGGCTACTTCATTGCCAAGCGCTACCCGATCAAGTCTCAAACTGCCGGCGCGCGCCGTATTGGAGGATTGGCCTGATGCCAGTGCAATCGACAAGCCCAGACTACGACGCCCATCTGCCCGAGTGGCTGATGATGGACGACGCGCTTGAGGGCGAGTGCGCGATCAAGCGCAATGCGGTCAACCTGCCAAAGCCCAGCGGCATGGTGGAGGCCGAGAAGCTGGACGGGCAGGGCAACGCCTACCTCTATGCGAACTACCGCGATCGGGCCCAGTACGAGCACTGGGTGCGCGACGCGCTCCGCTCGATGATGGGCCTGGTCTCCCGGTTGATCCCCGAAATCAAACTGCCCTCCGGCATGCAGGGCCTGGAGGAAAACGCCACGGCTGACGGCTTCGGCCTGAATCAGCTGTTCTTCCGCATGGTGCGCCAGGCCATTTCCCACGGCCGGGTACCGCTGGTGGTGAACATCGACGACAGCGGCAAGCCGTACTTCTCGACCTACGCCACCCGCAACGCGATCAACTGGAAGGTCGGCTCCATGGGCGGCCGGCAGGATCTCACCCTGTCGGTATTCGTGGAGTTCCGCGACAATCAGGAAGACGAATACGACCACGACTGCAAGCGTGTCTACCGGGTGTTCAAGCTGCTTGACGGCGTGTGCTACAGCGCGGTAATGGGCGAGGAAGGTGAGGTGCTCGAGGAGCTACGGCCCTTGGGTACTGTGAACAACGACAACCAGCTGGTGCGCGGCCTCGAATACCTGCCGGTGATCTACTGCGGCTCCACCGACAACTCCCCAGGCGTCGACGAGGTACCGCTACTGACCATGGCCCGGGCGGCACTCAAGAGCTACCAGCTCAGCGCTGATTACTTCACCGCCCTGCACCAGACCAGCCACCCGCAGCCGTGGGTGTCCGGGCTGGACGATAGCGTCGAACTGAGCGTCACCGGCCCATCGGCCGCCTGGGACCTGGGTCGCAGCGGATCCTGCGGCTACCTAGAGTTCCAGGGGGCGGGCATTGAGGCGGTCCGCCAGGCCATGGATGACCAGAAGAACGCCGCGCTGGAGGCCGGTGCCAAGGTGATGGATGCCTCCGGTACTGAGTCAGGCGAGGCCCGCAAGACCCGCCAGAACGACCAGCATGCCACCCTGCACAGCATTGTTATCACCGTTGCCTCCGCCATCGAGCAGGGCCTGCGGTACGCCGCCGAGTGGACGGGCTACAACCCGGACGACGTGACTTTCACAGTCAAGCCGGAATTCATCATCCCTGACGTGGATGCCCAGGTGCTGGCCGAGCTGCAGAAGGCAGTGGCCGCCGGCGGCATCAGTTGGGACACTTATTGGCAGTACCTGACCACCGGGAAGCTGCCGGAGCGGGCCTACGACGAGGAAGCCACCCTGGTCGGTGATGAAACCGACGCCGGGCGCGGCCTGAACCTGGACAAAGACGATGGCGGCGACACCCCAACAGGACAGCCCGGACAGCCAGCTGCTGGAGCAAACAACGCGGCATAGCGTCATGCTCGAGCGGTTGAAGGCCGGCGAGGTGAAGAAGTTCGAGCGGTACCTGCGCAAGATCGACACCGTGGTGCGCGATCAGCTGACCCGCAAGGAGCTGACCACCTACAGCCGGCAGAGGCTGGAGGAGTTCCTGGCGCGAGTGGACGGCAAGCTGCTGGCCATCTACAAGGACTACAGCGATGTGGTGCAGGCCGACCTGCTCGATATCGCCCAGTACGAAGCGACGTTTGAGGGCAGCAGCCTGAGCAATGCGCTGTCGGTCGATGCGGTGGTGCCCACTAATGCGGTCATCCGCGCTGCGGTGTTCTCCTATCCGCTGCAGGTGACCGGCCTGGACGGCGGCAAGCTGCTGAAGCCATTCCTGAGTGGGTGGACCCGTTCGGAGACGATGCGGGTTACCAACGCCATCCGCCTGGGCTACGGCCAGGGCCAGACCAACGCCGAGATCGTGAAGGCGATTCGCGGCACGGCAGACCAGAACTTCAACGACGGCATCCTCGCAGTGAGCAACCGCAACGCCCGCTCGGTCGTCCAGACAGCCATCCAGCATGTGGCCACCACGGCGCGGATGGAGACGCTGAAGGCGAACAAGGACGTGGTGCCTGGCTATCGCTGGGTATCGACGCTAGACCGCAAGACCAGCGCCCAGTGCAAGGGGTTGGATGGCCGGGTGTTCGAGTTGGGCAAGGGGCCGCTACCGCCGGCGCACATCAACTGCCGGTCAACCACCGTGCCCACCACCAGGCTGACGGCCACCTTCTCGAAAGGCGCTACGCGGGCTTCGGTAGGGGACAGCGGCGGTGGTCAGGTCGATGCAGGGCTTGGCTATTACGACTGGCTTGCGATCCAGCCCGCGAGCTTCCAAGACGCGGCTTTGGGGCCTGTGCGCGGCAAGCTGTTCCGGGACGGCGGCCTGACGCCAGAGAAGTTCGCCATGCTGCAACTGGACAGCAAGTTCCAGCCCTTGACGCTGGAGGAGCTGAAAAAGCTCGAGCCTGAAATGTTCCGTAAGGCTGGTGTAAACTGACCGCCCCACATCAAAGGGCGCGCCATGATTATCGTCGAGCACGGGCAGGGCACAGATCCGGCAGCGAACAGTTACGCGGATGCTGGATCGCTTCGCTTCCATGGAGAGTACTACGGGTTTCCGGTGCCTCCCGATGAGGCCGGCCAGGTCGACTACCTCCTGAGGGCGGCCCGAGCCATGGATGCCATGCGCTGGAAGGGCGCTCCTGCCTCAGCCAATCAGCCGCTGGCCTGGCCCCGCGACGGGATAGTGCTGGCCGGTGAGTTCCTGAGCAAAAGCCTTATCCCGTATGGCATTCGCCATGGACAGGTGATGTTGGCCATCGAGCTTTACGCCGAGGCCCATGGCATCGTGCTGGTTGAGCCTACCCACGGCTTCGACGGCAAGAAGTCCGTCCCGCTCACGCGCAGCACGGCGGCACATCGCAACCACCCGCCGCTGTGGGTGGCGAGCCGCACGCAGCTTGCTGACTACCTGGTGATGCGTGGGCTTCAGATCGTCAGGGCTTAAACCGAAGCCCTGCGGTTTCAGCATTCTCCAGGACGTGGCACATTGTGAGCCCCGCAACTGGAGTGATCATCAATGGCGAAGACCGCAAAGCAGTACTTGGATTCAGAGCTGGCAGAGCACCCGGTAGCCGAAGATGATCCTGGTGCATCGGTGCTATTCGCCATCGTTGATCTGCGCGAGATGGAGCCCGGCGACATTAACGAATCGATGAAGCAGGAGATCATTGAGCTGGCGATTCCCCGGCTACAGACGATTTATCCATGGGCCTCCAGCATCAAGGCCGACCAGATCGGCACCAATCCTGCCGGTTGGCTCATGCACTTCAAAATCCAGCGATAGCACAAACCTCGAATCACATAACCTCGGCCATGCCGGGGTTTTTTTATGCCCGCAAGGTGGGCCAACCAATCCCCAGGGGATATCCATGCCATTTGAATTCGACCCGGCCGCCGCTGGCCTCACCCTTGACGCCACCCAAACCGCAGCCCTCCAGGCGGCGCTGGGCGGCAGCGTGCAGGAGTACCTGGACAAGGAAGTGACTGGTCTGAAGGCCAAGAACACCGAACTGCTGGGCTCCAACCGCACCATCAAAACCGAACTGGACAAGCTGAAAGGGCAATTCGAAGGCCTGGATATCGACGCTGTGAAGGGCCTGCTGGTCAAGGTCGGCCAGGACGAAGAAACCAAGCTGATTGCCGAGGGCAAGCTGGACGAGGTCATCACCCGCCGTACCGAGCGCCTGCGCGGGGACTACGACAAGCAACTGGCCGCCGAGAAGGGCCGCGCCGACAAGGCTGAGGCCTTCGCTGCCAAGTACAGCGACAAGGTACTGGCCGACTCCATCCGCGCTGCCGCCCTCAAGGCCGGCGCGCTCCCCGAGGCTGCCGAGGACATCATCCTGCGCGCCCGGGGCACCTTCAAGCTCAGCGAAGACGGCGAGGCGATCGCTACCGACCGTGATGGCGAGGTCATCTACGGCAAGGACGGCAAGTCGCCTCTGTCCCCGCTCGAATGGGCGGAATCGCTGCGTGAAACTGCAACTCACCTGTGGCCAAGGGCTTCGGGTGCCGGTCCGACCGGCGACAACGGTGGCAAGGCCACGAAGAAATGGGGCGAGTACACGGAGACCGAGCGCGCCGCGCTGGCCCGCGACAACCCCGAGGCGTTCAAAAAACTCATGGCCACCAAAGGAACCTAATCCATGCCAACCACCCAACTGTCGGACATCTTTGTCGCCGACTACTACGCAAGCCTCGATCCGGTGAACTCCCCTGAGCGCACCGCGGTTTACGAATCCGGCATCATCACCCGCTCGCCGGTGCTGGATGCTGTCGCCAACAACGGCCAAGGCACCGCCGAGGTCTCCTACTGGCAAGACCTGGACGCCGACGAGGCGCCCAACGTTTCCAACGACGACCCGGACGACCTGGGCGCCGTCGGCAAGGTCACCCAGGGCACCATGCGCGCCCGCACCTTGTTCCTCAACAAGGGCTATGGCGTGGCCGACCTGACTGCCGAACTGGCCAATTCCGAGCCAATGCAGCAGGTGCGCAACCGCTTCGGCACCTACTGGACCCGCCAGTGGCAGCGTTACCTGCTGGGCTCCGCGCGCGGCATCATTGCTTCGAACATCGCCAACAACGCCGGCGACATGGTTGTGGACGCCGGTGCGAGCATCAGCGCGACTGCCTTCCAGGACGCCGCGTTTACCGCTGGCGACGCCGCCGACCAGTTCAGCGCGATCGGCGTGCACTCGGCGGTGATGAACCAGATGGTCAAGCAGGACATGATCGAGTACCTGCGGGACTCGGACGGCAAGATCATCCTGGCGACCTACCTGGGCAAGCCAGTGTTCATGGACGACGGCCTGACCTACAGCGCTGGCAAGTTCCTGTCGGTGTTCTTCGGCCAGGGCGCGTTCGGCTACGGTGTCGGCAGCCCGCACACCCCGGAAGAGCTGCAGCGCAAGCCTGACGGCGGTAACGGCGGTGGCGCTGAAGTGCTGTGGGAGCGCAAGACCTACATCCTGCAGCCTGCTGGCTTCAGCTGGACTGGCAGCAACGTCCTGAACCAAAGCCCGACCGCTACTCAGTACGCCGCTGCGGCAAACTGGACCCGGGTCTTCGACCGCAAGCAGGTGCCGTTCGCGGCTGTCATCAGCGGCACCGCTCCAGTCGGCGGCTGATCCCCGCCTGGCGCCTTTCGGGGCGCCGGGCCATTTCGAGGTGAACCATGAAAGTCATCTATACCGACGCGCCGGGCACTGAGTCCGGTACGTGCTACCGCCTGCTCAGCGAGTTCTTCGGCGTCATTGGCTCGGCTACCGAGGTGCTGGTTCAGGGCGACAACCCCAACATCATCGACGCCTACAAGCGGGCCGGTATCAAGGTCAGCGCTGTGGGTGATGATGGCCTGCGCTTGGACGGTCCAACCGTGGCTGAATACGTCGCTGCAGGCTATCAGGCCAGCGCCTACCCACCCGAAGGCTACGCATCGCGCAGCACGACTGATGAGATCGCCGCTGCGATAGCAGCCCAGGCGACTCCCCCCGAGACCGATCCGCTGAAGATGACCGTACCAGACCTGAAGGCTTGGCTGGCCGCCAAAGGCATCGAATTCGATGCGTCGGCCAAGAAAGAAGACCTGCAGGCCCTGGTGCCGAAGGAATAAGGATCTGCACATGACCGACTTCATCACCGTGGCCGATGTCGATGCCCAGCTCGGTCCTGACTGGGCTGGCACCGGTGATACGGTCCTTGCTGTGGCCATGGCCAACGCTTGGCTCACAGCCAAGATTAAGCGGGTTGTCCCCGATCCGGTTCCGACCGAGATCAAGACGGCCGGCGCCCAGGTGGCGAAGGTCGCCGCCGCGGGCAACCTCTACAAGAACACCAAAAAGGAAGTCCAGAGCACGACGGTTTCGGCGCAGGCCGGCACATCCGTCAGCAAAACCTACGTCGCTGGCTCGACTGATCTCACACAAGGCGAGAACTTCGCCCTGGCGCTGCTGGAGCCCTGGATCAAGCGGCCGGGCGTCTTCATGCTCAAGAAGGTGTAGCCATGGGCATGCGTGATGACATTCAGGCCGACCTGGCTGAGGCCTTCGACGATGCGGACGGCCTGGCCGATGCTGTGAAGCCCGTGGCAGGAACGCGCACTGTAATCGGCGCATACGACCCTGCCACCGGTAAGCCGGCCAGCACGACCACGACGTACGCCGGGCGTGGGGTGTTTGGCAGCTACTTGGCCAAGGAAATTGACGGCTCCCGCGTCCTCGGCACGGATGAGAAGCTGCTGGTGCTGCAGAACGAGTTGCTGAGCACCGTCGGCGGCGCGGCAACTCTGGACCTGGCCCAGCCTATGGTGGGAGACGTCATTGGAGGCAAGCGGGTGCTGGACGTCGGTCAGGACCCAGCCGGTGCGACCTGGACACTTCAGCTGAGGAAATAGCATGGCCTCGAAGTACGCAGGCAAAAGCGGTAGTTTCGCCGCCCAGATCCAGGCCTTCGCCGCGCAGGCACAGGAGGCCATCGACGCCACCCTGCGCGAGATCGTCATTGAGGTCGGCAGCAGCGTGATCATGATGTCGCCCGTGGGCAACCCGGAGATCTGGGCTGCAAACGTTGCGCACCAGGCGAAGAACAAACGAGCCGCCGACGACTACGACTACAAGGTCACTATCCGCAATACGCTGATCAACCTCGACGACAGCAACTTCACGAAGGCTGGCAAGCTGCGCAAGGGCGTGAAGTACGCCAAGCCTCTGACCAAGACCGAGCGCGACCAGAACTTCAGCGTGAACGGCCTGGTGGCCGGCAAGGACTACATCGGCGGCCGCTTCCGGGGCAACTGGATGTTCAGCATCGGCGCGCCGGACGACTCGACCACGGAAGAAGTGGACCCGAGCGGTGCCAAGTCCATGGCTCGCATCCGCAATGGCGCCATTGAGTTCCAGGCGGGCCAGACGGCCTACATTACCAACAGCCTGCCCTATGCCATCGCTTTGGAATTTGGACACAGTACGCAAGCACCCAGCGGAATGGTCCGTGTGACGCTTGCGAGGTTCCAGCAGATAGTTCTTGAGGCTGTGCAAAAAAATCAAGTTTAAGCTACGTGGGCCCAGTTGCGACGGCGGATTATCGACCTGATTGCTGTCTCACTAACCTGGTAGTGCCGCGCAATAGAGGCTGTCGTCTGTCCGTCGGCACTCAGCAAGCGGATTGTGCGAACATCATCCTCTGTTAGGACCGCACGGGTGTTCGCTGCCCCCTGGCTGTCCCTTCCAAGGCCGTTGGCGAAAGCATGCTGAGCGTTGCCCGCAGCAGTCACCCATTCCAGATTCTCTGGGCGATTATCATCCTTGACTCCGTTGATATGATTTATCTGGTCGCCTTCATCAGGAGAGGGCAAGAATGCGAACGCTACCAGGCGATGGACTTTGAAGGTCCGGTGCTTGGTCTCGACACAAAGCCTCACGCTTCTATAGCCATTATGTTCGGTGTTCAGGAAGAGAATTTTTCCATAGCGAACAAAAGGACGACCTATTCGGTCGGTGGTGTGGCGATCTAGCGAGCGCACCCGCCCGAGGTTTGAAACCTCGTAGTAATCCTCATAGCCGAGAACCTGTTTCCAGATTTCATGCATGTCTATCTCCATCACAGAGTAGTAATCACTTGAAGAGCGCAGCAGGTCGGTGATTAATCGGCTCTTCGGGTTCACCCTAGCTGTACGCCTCAACTTTACAGGGGTCTTTGATGTCCCACAAAACCATCCGATCCATCTACGAGCAGCGGCTGGCCGCGTGGGCAGCAGGGCAGGGCCTGCGGGTGGCCTATCAGAATGTGAGCTTTGATCCTGCCAATGATGAGACCTACCTGGCGGCATTCACGCTGCCAGCGGGTACCGACAGCAATACCCTGGCCGGTGATCACAAGCTGTACACCGGCCTGTTCCAGGTCAACGTGGTGACGCCGGCCGGGAATGGCCCGGGCGCGGCTGAGAGCCTGGTGGATGATCTCGCTGCGATCTTCCCCATTTACCTGCGGCTCAGCCAGGGCGACTTCACCGTGACGGTGATGACCCCAGTCGATCCCGGCACCGGCATCGTCGGCGACACCACCTACAGCGTCCCGGCCTCATTCCAGTACCGCGCTGACACCGAGTAACCCGCCCGTTGGGCAACCCTGAACCCGCCCTGTGCGGGTTTTTTCGTTTTCACATGAGGAAAACCCCATGAGCGTCAAAATCCCCAACGGGACCACGTTTGAAATCGCCGGCACCCTTGGCGCCGCTAAGCCCTTCACCGCGATCAGCAACGCCAATCCCGCTGTCGCCACCGCAGCCGATAACGGCTTGGCCAATGGCGATGTGTTGGTGGTCAGTTCCGGGTGGGCAAAGCTCAACGGTCGCCCCGCGCGGGTCATTGCGGCGGCCGATGACACCTTCTCCCTGGAGAATATCAATACCATCAACGTGAGCAGCTTCCCGGCTGGTTCTGGTGCGGGAAGTTTTCAGGTGGCCACCGACTGGACCCAGATCGCCCAGATCACCGAGCCTGCGGCCAACGGCGGCGAGCAGCAGTTCCTCACCTACGGCTTCCTCGAGGACGAGGACGACCGTCAACTGCCGACCACCAAGTCGGCCAGCAGCATGACCCTACCCGTGGCCGATGACCCGTCCAAGGATTTCGTAGCCATCGTCGAAGAAGCAGACGAGGACAAGGAGCCGCGCCTGATCCGCGCAAACCTGCCAGGCGGCTCGAAGATCTACTACTACGCGTATGTGTCGATCACTGCCACGCCGACGCTGAGCCGCAACAACATCATGACCCGCACCATCACGCTGTCGTTCGCCTCGCGCCCGACCCGCTACAACGCTGCCTAAGGGAAGCCCATGACGACTTTCAAGATAGCCCAGGACCCCACGTTCAAGGCGAATGTCGCGATTCCGCGAGTGGGTGGCGAAGCAGTACTGGTCCCGTTCGAATTCAAGTACCGCGACCGCGCCGAACTGGCCGAACTGTACACCGGCTGGCAGAAGCGCTCTGACAGGGACCAAGAGTCTTTTAAGGCCAAGGGCGCTGATTTGACACTCGTTGATGTCACCAACTCCCAGATGGCTCTGGAATTCGACCAGGTGAAGGACTTGGTTGTGGGCTGGGGCTTCGATGACGCCTTCGACGACGACGCCATTCGGGCTTTGCTGCGGACCTCTGTAGGTGCAGGCAAGGCCGTCATTGATGCTTACCAAGCGGCGTTCCGGGCAGCCCGCGAGGGAAACTGAGGGCCGTAGCCCGAGCGCTATATGAGCCAGAAGCCACTGAGGATGAACTGGAGGCTTTCGGCTTTGAACCTGGCGACTACGAGGACTCAGTGGAGGTGCTAGCCGATGTTTGGGGCTCCTTCACGGTCTTCGACGCCATGTCCACCCAGTGGCGCACGGGCGCATGCGGCGCTACCGGCCTGGATTACGGCGCACTGCCGGCGGTGATGCGCCTGATGGCCATCCCCTCCGTGCAGCGCCGCAGCATTTTTCACGACCTCCGAGTAATGGAGGCAGAAGCCTTGGCCTGCATGGCTGAAGGCAAGGAATAACGGAGCCGCCATGACAAACATCGCCGAACTCGGGATTGCGGTTGATTCAGGCGATGTCGTCAAGGCGACGACCGACCTCGATAAACTGACGGACGCGGGCGCGGGGGCTGAAAACTCGGCGAAGACGATGGGCACTGCTTGGGAGAAGGCGTTGAGCTCGCTCACGTCGAATACCCAGCAGATCGTTAAGGAGTTGCAGGCGCTCAACGCTAAACAGGACACCACGGCGCAGTTGATGGTAACCGTGGGCAAAACCCTGGCCGATGTGTCCACTGGCTTTACGAAAACCGCGATCGCAGCCAACGAACTGGCCATCGCCGAGGCCGGCGTTGCCAGCACGTCCGACGATGCCATGGCCAGGCTTACTGCTATGGCGAAGGCATCTCTGGAAGCCAGCGAGTACCACAAGAGCCTTGCGGCAAGCGTCAATGGTTCGGCTTCGGCCATGGAAACCGGTGGCTCTGCTGCCAAGGACTGGGCGGCAGAGCAGGCGATCATCAATGCTCGCGGCCAGGCGCTGCTGGCGACTGAGTCCCGCTTGGCGGAGGAGGCCAAGAAGGCTGCGGCTGCCACCGGCGTTCAAGCTGAAGGACTTCAGGCGCTGCTCGCCAAGATCAACCCGGCCGTGGCAGCGCTCCAGAAATTGGACGACCAGCAGGAGCAACTGGCGAAATTCAATAAGCAGGGCCTGCTGGCCGACGAAGATTTCAAGGCTTACTCGGCAGACATCGACGTCGCCCGGGCCAAGCTGAAGGGCTTCAATGACGAGGGCGACAAGTCGAAGGGCCCGCTGGACAGTCTGGCCTTGGGCACGAAAGGCGCTCGGGAGAACGTCCTGCAGCTCGGCAATGCCCTCGCCGAAGGTAACATCCGGGTAGCAGCCCATAACATCCTGGAAATCGGCACCAACGCTGGCGCCTCTGCGCTACGGTTGGCTGCTGTGGCTGCGCCGATCGCGTTGGTGGTTGCTGGCGTTGCTGGCTTGGTCGTCGCTTATGAGAAGGGCGCGGATGAGGCGGATGAGTTTAATAAGTCGCTCATCCTGACCGGCAGCTACGCTGGGGTCAGCGCTGACGCCCTGGGCGCGATGGCAAAGCAGGTTGGCGCAACCGTCGGCACCACCGGCCAGGCCGCAGCGATCCTCGCACAGCTCGCGTCCAAGGGTGACATCGCGGGGCAGAGCTTCAAGGGCATCACCGAAGCCGCGCTGGAGATGCAGGAAACCACCGGCAAGGCTGTTGATGAGACCATCGCCGAATTCGTCAAGATCGCGAAAGACCCGGTTGCCGCAGCCAAGGACCTCAACGACCAGTATCACTTCCTGACCGAATCGGTTTACGCCCAGATTGTGGCCCTGAAAGAGCAGGGCGACACCATTGGCGCCGCGAAACTGCTGACTGACAACTACGTCGACACAATCAAGACCCGGTCTCACGAAGTCACGGAGAGCCTTTCGCTTTGGGAGCGTGGCTGGAAAGCTGTAAGCACTGAGGCGAGCAGAACCCTTGACGCACTGAAAAACGTCGGGCGCGAAGACCCGATCGCTGACCGCATTGCCGCTCTACAGCAGAAAGTCGCTGCAGCTCAAAGCGCGGTCAACGCTGATCCGGACGATACGGACAACAAGCAAAAGCTGGTGAATTCAAAGCTTGAGCTGCAGTACCTGACCGACCAGAAAGCCACGCAGGACGCCATTGTTGCTGCTCGAGGGCTGGATGCCCAGAATCAGGCGGCAGCCATCACTGCATCGGAGAAGGTCAAGGCGCTCAACGATTCGAACCTCACTGCCGAGCAAAAGCGCAACAAGGAGATCAAGGAGTATCTCCAGAACATCGAGAAGATCCGCAAGGTAGACCCGACGTCTCCGCTGGTTCAGGCCAGTGCCGTCGCGACTGGCGTCCAGAACATCAAGGACAAGAACAAGGACCCCAAGACCGCTGCGACCGCCGTTGACCTGACTGCATTCAACACAGCGCAGAACAACCTCAAGGCGATTCAGGACGAGTACACCAACGCCTTCAAGCAGCTGGATGCAGCCCAGAAGGCTGGCTTGATCTCCCAAGAGGACTACTCGATTAAGCGCGCGGCAATCCTGGGCAATGAGAAGGACGAGGTCACCGCCGCCTACCAAGCGGAAATCACTGCGCTGGAGTCAGTGCGCGACAAGTCGACCACGACCGCAGCACAGCGCATCCAACTTGACCAAAAGATCGCCGACGCCCGGGCCAGCATGGCCAAGGTGCAGAAGGACGTAGACAGCGAGCTGGAGGTGTTGTCTACCAACGAGCAGGGGCGACTTCGCAAGGAAACCCAGGCGGTCAAAACCTACACGGATGCGCTTGAGCAGCAGGTCGCTACTTTGCGCCTGCAAGGGCAGCGTGTAGCCGCCGGCCTGGGCCAGGGCGATCGCGAGAAATCGCTGACCGACCAGCAGAACGGCATCGACGACAAGATCAACGAGCAAAAGCTGCAACTGGCCAACCAATACGGCGATGGCTCGCGCGGCATGAGCTTGGATGAATACAACCAGAAGCTGGCTGCGCTGAACAAGACTCAGCAGGACCTGCACGACACGGCAATCAAGAATTACGACGACATGACGGCGGCGCAGGGAGATTGGACGGCCGGGGCTTCTGCGGCATGGGCCAACTACCTGGACAACGCCCAAAACGTCGCCGGCCAAATGAAAACCGCATTCACCTCGCTTTTCGACGGCCTGACAGACTCAATGGTGGATTGGGCCTTCGGGGCTGATGAAAGCTTCGGTGACGTTGCGGTGAGCTTCCTGAAGATGTTGGCGAAGATGGAGTTGCAAGCAGCCGCGTCCAGTGTGTTCTCCGGGGTGGCGGGCAGCGGCCTCAGCGGCCTGCTGGGCGGGATTTTCAGCGGCGGCGGGTCTGCAGCGGCCGGCGCAACGACAGCGGGCTACACCGGCTCCGCTTATTCGAGTTGGCTGTCCTCGACTTATTCGGATGGTGGCTACACCGGACCGGGCGGAAAGTTCGATCCGGCTGGTGTGGTGCACGGCGGTGAGGTGGTCATCCGCAAGGAGGTCGTCGATCAGCCTGGCATGAAGGACTACCTGGTGGGCCTGAATGCCCGCGGCTACGCCGACGGCGGCTACGTGACCCCGGTGGCCACTGGCGGCGGGGCCGGTATCAGGGCGTCCAATGCCTCGGCGTCAGCATCGAATGCTCCGCAAGTTCACATCTCCATCGAGAGTAATGGGAATACCCAGGTCAGCAGCAACACTGACGGCCTGCAGGCGTTCGGTACCGAGATTGGCGCCTTCGTCGAGCAGAAGTACAAGCAGCTCGAAGCCAAATCGCTCAGCCCTCAAGGCAACATCCGAAAAGCAATCAATGGGAGGGGCTGATGGCCGATACCTTCGCTTGGCGCCCCGACAAGGCTGCGCCTGGTACGTTTTCCCAGCGCGTTCGTTCTGCGCAGTTCGGGAACGGATACACCCAGCGCGCCGGGGACGGTATCAACAACGAAACCCAGTCATGGGATCTGACGTTCACTGGCAAGAAAGCCAGGATCGCCCAAATCCTGGCTTTTCTCAGGGCCCAGAAGGGCTACAAGGCCTTCATCTGGTCCACACCTTTTGACGGCAATCTCTTCTTCACCTGCAGCTCGTACAAGCCGACCGATCAGGGTGGCGGCGCTTGGGTGCTGACTGCAACATTCGAACAGACCTTCCAGGTGACCTGATGGCCGAAAGCATTTTCGAGGATATCCAGAAGCTGGAGGCCGGCCTGTATGTCGAGCTTTTCGAGCTGGACCTGACGGCGCTCTCCGGCGACGTTTACTACTTCCACGGCTACACCCGGGTAGGGACGATCACCTGGCAGGGCGTCGAGTACTCGCCCTGGCCCATCAAGGTTGAAGGTATGGGCATGACCGGGGAAGGGCAGCAGACTAACCCGACGCTGTCCGTGGGCAACGTCTCGGGCTTCATCACCGCGCTGTGCAGCACCTACCAGGACCTGGTGGACGCAAAGCTGGTGCGGCACCGGACCTTGGGTCGGTACATGGATGCGGTGAACTTCCCTGAGGGCAACCTCGAGGCTGACCCGACCGAGTACTTCGCTGACGATCTCTACACCATCGACCAGAAACAGTCAGCCGATGATGAGCTGGCCGTGTTCGTGCTCAAGTCGCCGCTCATCGCGACCGACCGAAAGCTGCCGGGGCGCCAGATCGTCGCCAACTGCTGCCAGTGGCTGAGCATCGGCGGCTACCGCGGCGTCTATTGCGCCTACACAGGGCCGGGCTATTTCACCGATGACGATCAGCCGACCGATGACCCAGCCCAGGACATGTGCTCCGGAACCCTGACGGGCTGCAAGCTGCGGTTCGGCGAAAACAACCAACTGCGCTACGGGTCGTTCCCCAGCGCCGGAAACTGAGGTGGCGCGTGGATATTAGCCAGGAAACGCTCGCGGCGATTTACGGCCATGCCAAGAGTTCGCTGCCAAAGGAATGCTGCGGGCTGATCATTGACGCCGCCGGCGGCGTCACGTTTGTTCCGCTGGCGAATGCGGCGGCCAAGCCCGAAATGGATTTCCGCATCACTGCTGAGGATTGGGCCGCCTGCGAGGACCGGGGCGAGGTGCTAGCCGTCGTGCACAGCCATCCCGGCCAGTCGGCCAGGCTCAGCGGTGCCGACCGGGTGTCGATGGAAGCGACTGGGCTCCCGTGGCTGATCGTCGAGGTGCGCGGCGGTGAGCCGGTTTCTCACTTGGTGCACTTGCCCACCGGTTACCAGGCGCCGCTGGTGGGCCGCCCGTTTCATCATGGTGTGCTCGACTGCTACACGCTGGTGCGCGACTACTACCAGCGGGAGCTGGGAATCACGCTGATGGACTTTGAGCGCGAGGACGGCTGGTGGGACCGTGGGCAGGACCTGTACGCCGACAACTTCGAGCGGGCGGGCTTCTATGCCATTGACCCGCACGCCCTGCGCCAGGGCGACCTGATCGTCATGCAGGTGAAGTCGGACATGGCCAACCACGCAGGCGTCTATCTCGCCGACGGTAGGCTGGCCAGTGAGCCGCACCACCACCCGGTGCCCGGCGGGATTCTTCACCACCTGTACGGCCGCGATTCCAAGCGTGATCCATTCGGCGGCTACTGGCGTGACGCGGCCCGCTATTTCATGCGACACAAGGACTCCCCTCATGGCTGAGCGAATTCGCACCATCCGTCTGTACGGCCAGCTCGGCGCCAGGTTCGGGCGCGTGCACCGTCTGGCGGTGGGCTCTGCCAAGGAGGCCATTCGAGCCTTGGGCGTGATCCACGCGGACTTCAATCGCTTCATGACCGAGTCCAAGGACATGGGCCTGGTGTTTGCGGTGTTCTACGGCAAGCGGAACCTGGGGCTCGACCAGCTGCATGAGCCACCCAGCGATAGCGATATCCGGATTGCCCCGATCGTGCAGGGCTCGAAAAGCGGCGGCGTGCTGCAGGTGGCGTTGGGCATCGCGTTGATTGCTGCTGCCACCATCGCCACTGGCGGCTTGGGGCTGGCCGGCGGGCTGGCCATCGGCGGGGCCGGATGGGGCATTGTCGGTACGGTCGGTCTCTCGCTGGCCATCGGAGGGGTGGCCCAGATGATTACCGGCACCACGGCTGGCATCGACAGCAGCGAAGCCGCCAACAACCAGCCCAGCTACAACTTCTCCGGCATCAAGAACACCGTCACCCAAGGCAACCCGGTCTCGCTGTGCTACGGCGAGATGACCGTGGGTTCCGCCAACATTTCTACCGGCATCGTCGCGGAAGACGAGCAGTAAGGGGAAACCATGTCGTCGCTCTCCATTCAGGGCTCCAAGGGGAGCTCCAGCACTCACACGCCTGTAGAAAGCCCCGACAGCCTGATCAACACCAGCTACGCGAACATTCTGGACGCCATCAGCGAGGGGCCCATCGTGGGCCTGGTCAACGGTGCACAGTCGATCTACTTCGACCAGACGCCGCTGGCCAACGCCGACGGCAGCCTGAACTTCACGGGCGTGACCTGGGAGCAGCGCACCGGCGAGGCCGAGCAGGACTACATCTCGGGCTTCCCGGCCGTGGAGGCCGAGACCTCGGTAGGCATTGAGCTGAAGGCTTCCCAGGCCTGGACACAGGGTCTGAGCAACATCCAGCTATCGGCGGTGCGAATCCGCCTGGGCGCCTCCAGCCTCTACCAGACCGAAAGTGATGGCGACACCGTGGGCTACACCGTCGAGTACGCGGTTGACCTGGCTACTGACGGCGGCGACTACACCACGGTGCTCAGCACCAGTTTCGTCGGTAAGACCACCAGCGGCTACCAACGCTCGCACCGGATCGAACTGCCGAAGGCCACCATGGGTTGGCAGATTCGAGTGCGCCGCATCACCCCTGACTCCACCAGCTCCAGCATCGTGGCCACCACCACGGTCATCAGCTACACCGAGGTCATCGACGCAAAGCTGCAGTATCCCTACACCGCACTGGTGGGCGTAAAGGTCGATGCCAGCCAGTTTTCGGCCATTCCCGAGAGGGCTTACCGCATCCGCGGCCGGATCATCCAGGTACCGAGCAACTACGAACCGTCGACCCGATCCTACAGCGGCAACTGGGACGGCACCTTCAAGCTCGCCTGGACGGATAACCCGGCCTGGATCTACCGCGACCTGGTGCTCAATGATCGCTATGGTCTGGGCCGCTACATCACCGACTCCCAAGTGGACAAATGGGGCCTGTACCAGATCGCCCAGTACTGCGACGTGCTGGTCAGCGATGGCAAGGGTGGCACCGAACCGCGGTTCACTTGCAACCTGTACCTGCAGTCGCAGAATGATGCGCTGAGCGTGCTGCAGGACATGGCCAGCATCTTCCGGGGCATGAGCTATTACGCTGCCAGCGAAGTAGTGGTATCTGCGGATATGCCGGCAGATCCGGTGTACACCTACACCAACGGCAACGTGGTGAATGGCAAGTTCAGCCGTGCGGGCTCGAGCGGCTCGACCCGCTACAGCGTCTGCAAGGTGGCCTGGAGTGACCGCGATAACTTCGGCAACGTGCGCACCGAGTACGTGCAGGACCAGAAGTCGCTGGCGCGCTATGGCATCCGCGACACCTCGATCACGGCGTTTGGGTGCGTGTCGCAGGGCCAGGCCCAGCGCCTGGGTCAATACACCATCCTGACGAACCAGCTGGAAACCGACACGATCAGCTTCAGCGTGGGACTGGACGGCACCATTGCTCGCCCGGGTCAGATCGTGCGCGTTGCCGACGAGAACTTCGCGGGCCGGCCAATCGGCGGCCGAATCAAAGCGGCCACCACCAACACGGTCACACTGGATACGGACGTGCAGGTTGCCGCCGGCGACACGCTGGTCATTATCCTGCCCAACGGCACGGCGCAGACCCGTGTTGTCCGGTCCGTGGCGGGCCGTGTGATCTCGGTCACCCAGGCCTTCAGTGGCGTACCCGTGGCAGAATCGATCTATGCCATCGAGACCGCGCAGCTGGTGCCCGAGGTCTACCGCATCCTGACCGTGGCCGAGAATTTCGGCGACGACAAGCTGCAGTACGACATCGTGGCGGTGCAGCACAATGCGAGCAAATTCGCCGCGATCGACAGCGGCGCCAAGATCGTCTATCCCCCTACCACTATCTTGCCGAGCGCAATTCAGGCGGTGCCCACCAACATTCAGCTGGGCACCTACGAAGCGGTAAAACAAGGCCTGACTGTTAGCACCATGCGGGTCACTTGGGACCAGTCCAAGGGGGCAGCCAGTTACAACGTCTGGTGGCGGCGCGATTCCGGCGATTGGATCTACGCCGGCGCTACTTACACCAACGGGATTGAAGTGACCGGCATCTACACCGGTACATACACGGTCAGGGTTTCTGCTGTAGGCGTCAGCGGCAACAGCTCGTTATGGGGTTATTCGGAGCCGACCCTGCTCCAGGGTAAGGTCGGCCTCCCGCCGGCGGTCACATCCCTCACGGCCACCAGCCAGATCTTTGGTATTGGTCTGGCGTGGACCTTCCCAGACGGTGCCGAGGACACCCAGCGTACGGAGCTGTGGTACAGCCCCAATACTTCCCTTGCCGACGCAACCAAATTGAGCGACCTGGCTTACCCGCAGGCCGACTACACGATGCAAAGCCTGCAGTCGGGCGCTCGATTCTTCTTCTGGGCCCGGCTGGTGGACCGGACGGGAAACATTGGTGCGTTCTTTCCAGATGGGAATGGTGTGCTCGGCCAGTCTAGTTCGGATGCGGGCCCTATCCTTGAAATGCTCGGTGGTCAGATCAGCGAAACCGAGCTGTCGAAGGAGATCAACGACCAGATTGACCTGATCTCTGGCCCGGCCAGCCTGCCAGGCTCGGTCAACAGCCGTGTGGAGGAGGCGAAACAGGCCGCCACGGACCAGGTCCAGGCCGTGAGCGATCAACTCGACGCTGTGAACGGACAGGTGTTGGAGATCAACGCTCAGGTCGCCGAGCTCAACCAGCAGGTCAACGACATCATTGATGCCGCCGAGTACCAGGCGGACGAGGCCTATGCCGCTGGCGCGTCCACCCGCAAGGATGGCCGTCTGTACCAGGCCAAGATCGCGGTGCCGGCCGACACCACTGGTGCCAAGGCGCCGCCGAACAGCACCTACTGGCTGGACGTGGGTCAGATCGTCAGCGATTCGAACGGCCTGGCCGCGCGCGTCACCACTGCTGAAAGCAAGATCACCAGCATTGAGGGGGTGAACACCAGCCAGGGCACGGCCATCACTGGCCTGCAGAACTCGCTGTCCGGGAAGGCTGACGCATCAGCGCTGGATGCCTTGACGACCCGCGTTACCTCGTCCGAAGGCAGCCTCACCAGCCAGGGCAACCGCGTCACGTCGCTGGAGAACAGCGTCAACAGCACCACATCCGGCTTGGCGACGAAAGCCAGCACCACGGCGCTCAACAGCCTGGCTGGGCGCGTGACGGCGGCCGAGGGGACACTGACCTCGCAGTCGACGGCGGTCACCAACCTGACCGCAGCAGTCAATGGCCTGGGGGCTAGCGGTGTGAACCTGCTGCCGGGGGAATACTCCGTCTACAGCGCCACGCTGCCGACACTGGCCGGCACGAATTTCACGGTAACGGCCGTTGCTGATGCGGTGGCGCTGCGTGGCTATGCCCTGAAGCTGGACTGGACGACAACCACCAGCACCTTGGCCGTGCACTTCAGCACCGGCGCAACGGTGGACGGCTGCAACATGTCGTTCAAAAACCAGAAGTACATAGTCTCCTACTGGGCCAAGGCCAGCGTGTCCGGCCACCAGGTGGCGCAGTTCTTCCGCGAGGTGCAGGCTGACGGCGTCACACTGGTCACTGGCCCGGCTGCCTTGGTGACGCTGACGGATACCTGGGCGCGGTACTCGGTGGTGGTGGATATGAGCAACACCACCACGTTCACCGGCTCCAAGATGCAGCTGTCCTTCCAGATGAACCGCTCTGGAGTGGCCAACCGCACCGTGTGGCTGGACCGCATCATGGTTGAACCGGTCGTCAACGGCGTGGTTGAGCCATCGGCGTTCGTTCCGGGAAGCAGCTACGACCAGAGCGTGGCCAACGCCTCCGCGACTTCGAGCCTGGATGCTCGGGTAACGGCGGCGGAAGGGGTGAACACCAGCCAGTCGAGCCAGATCGTTTCGCTGGGCAACAGCCTGACGACCACCAACAGCAATGTGGCGGCCGCGCAGACTGCGGCGACCAACGCGGCGACCCTGGCTGGCTCCAAGGGCAAGGTGCTGGTACAGGCCGATACGCCGGCCGCCGCTGACCAGTTGGCGCAGAACCTGTGGATTGACATCACCGGTGGCGCGAACACGCCCAAGCGGTGGAACGGCAGCGCGTGGGCCGCGGTGACCGACAAGGTGGCGACGGACGCCGCTGCAGCGGCTGCCAATGCCCTGGCCGTGGCCAACACCAAGGCCAGCGCCGACAGCGTCTCGGCGCTGACCAACACGGTGACTCAGCAGGGCAGCACCATCACCGCGCAGGGCAACTCGCTGACCAGCGTCCAGGCGGCGGTTGGCACGCTTGGTGCCAGCGGCATCAACCTGCTGCCGGCGGAATACACGGTGTTTGGCCCAACGCCTCCCGCGCCGCTGACCACGGGTACCTTCACGGTGGCCACCGAGGCGGATGCGCTGGCGATGCGTGGCTACGCGCTCAAGTTCACCTCGACGAACACCACCGGCACCACGGTGACCTTTGGGGCTGCACTGACAGCAGCGGCCTGCAACATGTCGTTCAAGGCCCAGAAATACATCGTGTCGTACTGGGCGAAAGCCAGTGTGGCCGGTCACCAGATCGCGAGCTACCTGCGCGTGTTGAACGCCGACGGCACGTCCTTCAACACCGGCCCGGCCACCCTGGTCACCTTGACGGATACCTGGGCGCGCTATTCGGTGGTGATGGACGTGTCGAACGCAGCGACCTACTCGGGCAACCAGTGCCAGTTGAGCATTCAGCTCAACCGGTCGGCGGTAAACGGGCGGGTGGTGTGGTTCGACCGCATCATGGTCGAGCCGGTGGTGAACAATGCTACCGAGCCTTCGGCGTTTGTTATCGGAGCCAGCTACGACCAGGCCGTGGCCAACGCTTCGGCTACCTCTGCGCTGGATGCGCGGGTGACCACTGCCGAGGGGACGATCACCAGCCAGGGGAGCAGCATCACCCAGCTCACCAACTCGCTGGCCTCGAAAGCCGATAGCAGCGCGTTGCAAGCGCTGACATCGACGGTGACGCAGCAGGGCAGCACGATCACCAGCCAGGGCACGGCGCTGACTAACCTGACGAATCGGGTAACCGATGCCGAAGGCGTCAACACCGGGCAGGCGGCGGCGATCAGTTCCATCGACACCCGGGTTACCAGCACCGAGGCGGCCATTACCGCCCAGGCGCAGCGCACGGACGGCCTGTTTGTGCAGATCACCCCGGACTACACGGGTGACGATGACTGGAACGTGGGCGAGAACACTGTCTACGCCGGTACTGTCACGGTGCAGTCGGTGCTGGCCGACGCCACTGGTGCGGTATCGCGCAAGGTGGACACGGTGCAGGCCCAGGTCAATGACACTAACGCGGCTGTGCAGCAGGTGAGCCAGGCGCAGGTAACGGCGGACGGCAAGGCCTCGGCCATGTGGGCGGTGAAGCTGCAGGTCAATGCCCAGGGCCAGTATGTGGTCGCAGGTATCGGTGCGGGTATCGAGAACGTGGCAGGGAAGCTGCAGAGCAACATCATCTTTCAGGCCGACCAGATCTCGTTTTCCAGCCCCAAAGGGGACGGGACGTTGACCTATCCGTTCATCATTTCGGGTGGGGTCAACTACCTCAACTCGACCTTCATCCAGGACGGCACCATCACCAACGCCAAGATCGGCAACTACATCCAGTCCAACAACTTCGTTGCTGGCTCTACGGGGTGGAGGCTGTATTTCGACGGGACGTTCGAGATCAACTCGGCGCTAGGTGGGGGCGGCCGGCAGGTCATCAACGGGGCCGGCGGCAAGGTTTTTGACGCCTCCGGGATCAAACGCTACCAGTGGGGGAATTTGGACGCATGAGTTTTGGAATGCGGATCTGGGGCGCCGACGGTGCGCTCCAGATCGATGAGACCTCGTTCACCATGCGGGTGGTGTATTCGACCCTGGTCAACTTCACGGAGACGACACAGGCAACCAGGACGTTTTCGGTGCCCGGGGTGACTACGGCTAATGCCGTCGCCGTGTGCATCCCCGTGGGTGCCTACGACAACGACGCGCTGCTGGCCTTCCAGTACGAGACCGAGCTGCTCACCGACCAGGTGAAGGTCTACAACTACAACCGCGGGTACGCCGCCAGCACGGCGTCACGCAATTCCGGGAACCAGCGCCTGCTGGTCATAAGGTTTTCCTGATGGGCTACGGAGTCGAGTTCACCAACAACAGCAACACCGTGGTGTTGGATTCGGTCTACGCCCGGCTATGCGTCATCTGCAGCGGGCGTTACGCGCCCACGCAGGAGTCGGGCCTGGGTTCGGTGACCACATTCCCCGTGGTGATCACCACCCAGGAGCCGCCGCTGATCTTCTGCCGGCCCGACAATTCGTCGGTTCCGGCCAGTATCAGCATGGTGCAGCCGTACGGCGCGTCGGGCGCGTGGACTGGCTTCTACCTACGCACCATTGACGTCAACTACGCCCAGCCCAACGGAAAGTACTTCGCGGCCGCCTTTCAGGCCAAGCCGCTGGCGTCATTCGGGATGCGGCTGTGGGACGAAACCGGGGCGCTGATCTTCGACTCGGGCACACCCTGTGCAGTCTTCACCCGAGCGCTGCAAAACTGGACTTTCGTGAGCTCCACTCCCAACAGCGCAAACGGCGCCTACGACAACCTCTATACCGTGCCCACCACGTATCCAGCCAACGAGTACATGCTGGTCAACAACTTCTCCATGAAGATGGCAAACGGCTCAACGGCGGGGCGGATCATCAAAAACGTATGGGACTTCAGCGGCAGCACCATGAAGACCGTATTGACCGGTACGTCAAACCCCACCGCCTTCTACCTTCCAGCCCTGTTCGCCAAGATCAATGTCTAAGGAGTCTGCATGGCCAGACAAGTTATCGACCTGACCACCGTTCAATCGAACGGCAAGAAAGGCGAGGCCGCCACCACGGCCTTCAACAAAATCAACCTGTCCCTTGCCGAGTTGTATGCCTGGCTCGGCGGGGACACGCTGCCCTCCGTCATCCCTGTGGCGCGGGGCTTCGCTCGATCGAATATCCTGGGCTCTGTGAGCCAGGCCAGCGGCGTGCCCACCGGCGCGCTCATTGAGTCGGGCAGCAACGTCAATGGGCGCTACGCGAAGTTTGCCGACGGCACCATGATTTGCATGGGCGTGATGCCGGCCGCCTACACCACGTCCGCCTCACTCGCAGCGCCGATCTACATGAGTGGGGTGTGGGCCTTCACGTTCCCCGTGGCCTTTGCTGCGGTGCCCTACGTGACCTTCGGGGTGAACTCGGCATCGGGCAATCCCTGCTGGGCGATTAGCGACAACACGCTGACGGCGTCCGGCGGTGGGGTACGGGCGGCGTCATGCCTTTCGACGGCCACCGCGACAATTTCCTATGTCGCCCATGGGAGATGGTTCTGATGATTATTCGCTTATCACCCCAACGCCGTGAGGACAGCCTCGAGCTCATCTGCAATGGTGACGTGCTGACCATCAACGGTGAGCAGTTTGACCTGTCTCAGGTTCAGGAAGGGGATACGCTCCCGGCGTCGGCCATCACCTCCGGTTGGTTCGCCGGCGACGTGGACCGCACCAATGGAGAATTGAGCCTTACCTTAATCCTGCCGCTACCGGCGAACTACAGCCAGGAGCAGGCGTTTCCGGTACCCATCATCGTGAGCGCAGACGGCCCCGTGGCGCTGCCCCAACCTCTGCCTGAGGAGGCCATCGAGCAATGAACATCGACTGGAGCCAGCTGATCACCAAGGCGATGAAGGACGCGGCCGCGCTTGACCTACAGGTGGCAATTACTACGGCAGAAGTGGCGCGCCTACGCGGGATCGCCGACCAGGCCGTGTCCGATCTGCAGGATGCCGTCGACACCGACCAGGCCACGGACGAGGAGGTGGCGCTGCTGAAGGACTGGAAGAAATACCGGGTGCTGCTCAGTAAGGTGCCCGCTCAGGCTGGGTATCCCACCAAAGTCGATTGGCCCGCTGCCCCCGCTTGATCGCTATTTAGGGAAAGCCCACCCGCCATCGAGCGGGTTTATTTTTGCCAAAATTCTGAAACCGGAGATCCCCCATGCCCTTCATCGTCATCAACTCGGCCAACGCTTTTGACCCGGCCAACCAGCAGACCTTCGCAACCGCCGAGGAGGCAGACGCCAAAGCTCGAGAGGTCCTGGCAGCCCAGCCCCAGGCGACCGTGCGCACCGCTCAGCTGCTCAACACCTACAGCGCCGAGGTGACCATCACCGCAACGCCGGTGCCGGACACCGAGCCTGCCCCGGCTGCCTGATCCAGGCACCTCTACCCATGCCCGCGCTTGAGCGGGCTTTTTTTCGTCTGGAGCAAAGTAAATGCCAGCCATCCCCCGCGGCGTCCGCAACAACAACCCTGGGAACATCGACTACAACCCGCGCAACGCCTGGCAGGGCCAGATCGGCCTGGAGCCCAAAAGCGCCGGCGTGCCGGCCCCGCGCTTCGCCGTGTTCGACTGCGCCGAGAACGGCATCCGCGCCATCGGCAAGCTGGTGCTGGCCTATCGGGGCAAGGACGGCATGCCCGGCGTCGGCAAAGCCGGTATCGACACGGTGACCGAGGTCATCAGCCGCTGGGCGCCGGGCAACGAGAACAACACCGCCGCGTACATAGCGGCCGTGGCCAAGCGGATGGTGGTGCTGCCTGGCGCGCCGCTGGTGCTGAGCGACTTCAAGACGCTGCTGGGGCTGGTTACCGGCATCATTTGCGAGGAGAACGGCTACATGCCGTACACCCAGGCGCAGGTCGAGGATGGCGTGCGCAGGGCGCTGGCATGACGCCCGCGCAGTTGAAGGTGCTGGGCGTCGGCCTGGTCGCGTTGTTGCTGCTGGCGCTGGGCGCCGGGGGCGGGGTGTGGCTGGCCGCCGGGCACTACCGGCCCTTGCTGGACGTGGCTAACGGCCAGACCACCACCTGCGTGGTTGCGCGGGACAACCTGGTGCAGCTCACCCAGGAGCAGGGCCAGAAGCTGGGCGACCTGGTGCAGCAAGCCAAGGACCGCGCGACCGAAGCCGCCCAGGCCGTGGCCGCCGCCAAGCAGCAGGCCCAGGGCGACTACAGCGAGGCGAACCGGATTCAGCGTGAGCACATCGGCGGCGACAGCTGCGCGGCCGCAACCACGGTGATCGACAAGGAGCTGGGGTTATGAAGCGATTGCTGGTGCTGGGATTGGGAGTGTTGCTGGCGGGCTGCGCGCACCAGGAGCCGGAGGTGCGGACAGTGAGGGTGGAGGTGGCCGTGCCGGTGCCGTGCACGGTGGCGGCCGTAGAGGTGCCGGCCTTCGCCACGGTGGGCCTGAAGAAGACCGACCCGCTGGAAATGAAGGTCCGGGCGCTGCTGGCGGAGATCAAGCAGCGACAGGGCTATGAGAAGAAGCTAGTGGCCGCCAATTTGGCGTGCCAATGAGCGCTATCGGGCCTAGAGCCAGCATTGCGACATTGGCGTGGCCCTCTAGAATGGCAATCTTTGAAAAGGAGTGCCTATGGATAGGCGATTGCTAGGCTTGTCGATTTTGATGACCATTGCTTGGGTGAGCGTGGTGCTGGGCATCATCTGGATTTTTTACTGATGGCCCGTAATGCCTGATGTTCTAGTTTGCTCAAAAAAGGCAAATGTAACTATGGGGCGTCGATGAGTGCTTTCGCTCTTCGAATCCCCCAAGCTATTCCTTGTGACACATTTTGACCGGGCAGTGATTCACTGTATTCTTCAAAGATTAACGATCCTGTAGTATCGTAAATTCCTAAAAATATCTGGGTTTCACCTGTTCTTGCGATACGTCCGACTACATCTATAAGTCGGTCGCCGCCATATTCTTCTGCATGCGAAATATTTGGAAGTCGACAGTCTGCCCAGCGATAGTAAGCCCCGCCACGCATACGCATGGTTAATTCCTAATTGTTGTGATGATTGAAGGAACTTGCAAAAACAGATTTTGCTTTTTTGTTAAAATTTGCGGTGCTGGCCACTTGATCCACTGGGGTCCAGAGCCGTGGCGAGGCCGCGAGCGCGGTCTACTCCGCTCAGCAATGCTTCGCTTAAGCTTTCTGCATTGGATCGCTTCTCGTACTCTTCAATTATTGCCTCGCCATCCTTCTTGTATAATCCAATAAAAACCTGTATTGCCCCCATGGTACTAAGTCTTACTTCAACATCGAACTCTGTCCCATTTGAGAGTTCTTCCGCGTGGCAGCGGCTATGCTGTTGAGAATCAATCCACTCCCAATACTTCTCTCCGCGCTTTCTCACAGGATGTTTTCCTATTAATTTATAGGTATTCACCAGCCTAGCTGATTAACTCGTATAGCCCCGGAGAATGTGTCAAATAAGAAATCTTTCAGATGGATGGTATTTTTAAGCTGTACGCGTTGTGTACAACCTCCTGGTATGTACAAGTTTCGCGTAAAATTATTTTTTGTGGATCCGAGTTGGTTTGACAACCCTACAGCCGACAGCACCCGCAAGCGCTCAGCAGTGAAGGCGGTGGGGATGCACTGGCCGGAAAGTTTGCGCGCCAACCAACATTGACCGGGCAGGCGACTTTTGGATACTGTTTTTATATACAGCGTTCCAAGCAGCCCATCATGACCGACCTCATCGACGACAGCTCCTTCTACCCGGGCATGCCCACACAGTTGGAGACTTACAAGCACCAATGCGTGCTGCTGGAGGCAGAGCTGGCCGAAGGCCGCCGTGACCTGCGCGCTGCCCGGCAGCGGATCGCCAGGCTGGTTACGCTGACCGACGAGCTGGTGCACCAGCGTGATGGACTGCGCGTCGAGCTGGCCCGCGCACTTGGTGCCAACTGATGCACATGCTGGTCACCCGCCGGCGGCACCTGGGTGTGGCGCTGGAACAGAAAGCGCTTCGGCGCGCCGAGGCCGTGCGTGGCGGCATTGAGGTGCTGGATGAGATGGTCGAATGCCTGCACCGGCAATCGCGCGTGGCCAAGATCAGGGGCGGCTGGCCGAATGACCCGCCAGCGTTCCCCATGCTGATGGACGTCACGCTGTCGGCCATGGGGCCGACCGGGTTCATCCTGAGTGGCATCGAGGAGGTCGACGGGGTGATGTACTCGCAGGCCTGGTGGTGCCGGGAGGCCTAGTGTGTAAGCGGCAAAAAGCCGCTTTCTTGCGGCGTCATTCCGCGCCGAATATTGAGTGGAGGATGTCGTGAAGATCTCGCCAAGGCACCTGGTCAGATGCCGTTCCTGCCGGGCAATCTGTCGCGTGGGCGAATGGCTTCCCGCGGTAGCGCTTATCTTGCGACCTGCCGCACTGGGAGCATTGCACGCTATCTCCCACAAGCCTCCAGGACTCGTTCCATCTTTTGAGCTTTATCGGCCGATCTGGCATGACGTCCGCCTGGTGGGTGGCATGTTGGCATCATGCTCCCTGGCTAGCGCCGTTCATAGGTAATGATCGTGCCAATTCGTGAGCGGTCAGGTTACCGCCTCATAGATCATGGCATCCCGGCCAAAGCCTGAGAGATCTGGTCTTGGGTGTCGTCGAGCGCCTTCAACGCATCCCGAGCATTACTCGCGGTTACTGAGCCGCCATTCGTCTCCAGCCACAGCGCGATTTCTTCCACCGCGGCGGCCAGGGCCAGTTGGTTCTGGTGCTGACGTCGCAGCAGGTCGGCCAGTTGCTTTTCATCGATCATGGGGAATCCTCCGGTTGAAGATGGAGGGTAGCCTATATAAGGAAGGGGATTTTGTTCGGCAGGACGCCGGGGAAGGGTGGGGACTTTTTCGGGAGATGGTGATTTTCGGTGGTGCACTGTACGGCTACGTTTGCAGCGAGCGCCGGTCAGAACCCAGTAAAATCAACGCATTGCGGGCGTTTTCAAGCATGGGGTGCTAGGGGTCGAGTGTTCGAATCACTCCGTCCCGACCATATTCTTCAACAGAGCCACCTTCGGGTGGCTTTGTTGTTTCTGCTGTTTGGGTTTTCAAGCTAGCTGCGCAAAACCCGTAGCAGCGGCCATGGGCCGCGTCCTGGCCAGCGCGGTGCCTGAGACGCGGCCTGCGGCCGCTGCTACGGGTGCAGTGTGCGCAGGATTTCGCGTAGCCGCTGCCGCCAGGCTGCGCTGACCCCTGCGTGCACTGAAGATCTCCAGCGTGGAAAAAGGTCCGGCGCAGCTCTGTAGCAGCGGCCATGGGCCGCGTCCTGGCCAGCGCGGTGCCTGAGACGCGGCCTGCGGCCGCTGCTACGGGTGCGGTGTGCGCAGGATTTCGCGTAGCCGCTGCCGCCAGGCTGCGCTGGCCCCTGCGTGCACTGAAGATCTCCAGCGTGGAAAAAGGGCCGGCGCAGCCCTGTAGCAGCGGCCATGGGCCGCGTCCTGGCCCGCGCAGTGCTTGGGACGCGGCCTGCGGCCGCTGCTACGGGTGCGGCTGCGGATTACCGCTGACCGCCGCATCAGGCTTCGCAAGAAGTCAGTCCAGAACGGCTCGGCTTCCGAGGGCCCGCCCATCATGCCCAGTATTTCACGGCGGCCGTTGGTATTCACGGTTACGGCGATCCGTCAGGGGCAGTTCAATACGTCACCCGCATCATTGAAGTAGCAATATTGGCCGGTTTCCTTGTTCAGCCCGTATTTTTGGCCAACTGGAAAAGCAGCTCTATCGCGAAGGAAATCGTTCAGCTTTTGACACGATGGCGTTCCATTATTTTCCTTGAATAATGATTTTTGTTCCTTGTCGCATTTTTTCCTGAGTTCTTTGCTCGCAGTGATCGTCCTGGTTTCGAAGTCAGCATAAATTTTTGCCAGTTTGTCACAGCTCGGCGTTCCCTCATTGTCCTTGAACATAGAGGTCTTTTCTTTTTCGCACTTCTTAGTCAGGTCGTCGAGCGGGCCAGGGTCCGCTCGAACCATAGCCGGTGTCAGTAGAAGTGCGAGTAGGAGTATTTTTATCATGGTGTCATTCCGTTGAATGGTATCCCTCATCGCGCGAGCCATGCAGGGCTTCTCAGCAGTTTACTGCGCGGCGCTTGGAGGTCATGGGGCAGCACAGACGCCTTTGACTATCCAGTTGGCAGTCCTCGACTCGAGGATGTACCGAGTGCCTCGCTTATTGATATCGGCGCTCCCGAGCAGATTGCAGTCGCGCACCACGTTTGCTGCGTCTGTGTTGATTCCATAGGCGATATCTCCAGCCTTGGAGAAAGGATCTCCTTCGGCATCTTCCTTGGCCACATGCTGGATCGTGATGGACTGAATCTGTATTCCGAGGGATGCGGCCCTTGTCGCAAAAGTGCCGCCAATTGCAGGAATGGCTTCGGTTATTTTTTAATTTGCTTTTCGTCAACGATCGTTTCATACGTACCTGCGTACGATGCCATGGTCACCGCTGCGCAACCGGCTGCCAAAATTCCCTTCATTGCTTCACCGTCATTCGAAGATTTTGATCTTAGATTCTCACGCGCACGAGAATAACGGGGTCGCGGGCGATTATCTGTGTTAGGGGCCACAACGTGCTTGCGGTTCACCGAGGTAGGCCTTTGCCTATTCAACTTCTCGCTCTGAATAATCGCCCGCCCGCATTTCTTGCAAAGTGACCAAGCCAAACCTACGCGGGTTGCCACACATCCAGCATGAGCAGAGCTTCCCATGGTTGGCAAACATGCCCGCATCCCGCGGGCTTGCCTCAACATCCCATAGGCGGGTGCGCGCCTGCCGATAATATTTTGCCTTGATTCGACGCGTATCGTGTCGTCGTTGCGCTCTAGACATATTTGCCTCCAATAGCCAAAGACGACAAAGCCCCGGCAAATGGCTTTGGCGAGGCTGGCTTGAATGGAGGCGTGGTGCAGTCGTTGGATACTGACCGAGGCTGGCTCGATGCGTCAAGCGACGCAAACCTGTAGCAGCGGCCGGAAGGCCGCGTTGCAGACACTGCGGTGAGCCGCCGACGCGGCCTTGCGGCCACTGCTACAAGGGTTAGGCGATGAACTTTGCTGCGGTGAAGGCGATGACGGCCAAGGCCACGGCCGTGCTGATGGCCCATTTGGTTTGTGCCGTGAAACCTTCGGCGATGGCTGTTCTCAAGTCGGCCAAGTCTGTCTTGCTGGCCATGGTCGCCTCTATGCCTTCGAGCTTGGTTTCCACGCGTACCAACTTCTCCCTGATCTCCAGGGTCGACTTTTCCAGTGCCACGATTCTTCCGTCCATTTCATAACCCGTCCTGAAGTCCTGTATTCGGCTGTCAGCGTATGGGGGGAAAGGTAGGCATTCAACAGGGTTGGGGAAAAACAGAACCGTCCTACCCGGTTTCCTACAGACAAAAAACGTGTCTGCGATGGCTGTCTGGCGATCACCCACAAAAAAGCCCCGAAACACAAGTGCCCGGGGCTCAGTGACGCAAAACGGACTAGGAAAAGCGTCGGATCCAAATTACTACGGCACGATCCGAGATGGTAGTGATCTTTTGTCCATGCTGGATGTGCGTACACGCAGGCACGGCGCGGATCACTTGGGCAACGCCTTGAGAATCGGCGCCAGATACTGTTGGATGATCCACCACCCACCGCCAAACACCGCCAGCGTTGCCACCATGGCGTAGATCGACAGTTGCCCCTTGGTCACCATGTTCTGCTCGATATGGTCCAGGCGAACTTCGATTTTTCCCAGCGACACCTTCACCTCAGTCATGCCGCTTTCAAGGGCGGGAATTCTGCCGTCGGGATCACCGTCTCGCCTGCAATGCATTCACGCCGCCTCCACCTGATCCACCATCACCAACGGCCGCGCCGTCACATCCTCCGGCATCGTATACATCGCCCCCGTCAGCGGATCGACAATTAGCATGCCGACCAGCCCACCCAACAACCGGTTTCCCAGCCGGCTTCATCAAGGCTGGAGGGCCGCTGGGAGAGGGCAGGTTAGGCGCGGTGGAAGCCGGCTACAAGGTGTCGGGAGAGAATCAGAAGCGTCCGACGGACGCTTCCTACAAGGCTCAGGAATGTTCCGACACGGCGGACACGCTGCCGTGATGGGGTGCCGCGGCGTGGTGGGTGGAGGCGTCGCCCAGCAGCGGGATTTCGTTGTGCTCGGCGTCGTACAGCTTGCCGCCGCTGAAGTAGTCGCCGTCGCGCAGGGCGGCGACGTCGCGGTACTGCAGGCTGCGCTCGGTGCCGGCGACGAACACCGATTGCTGGTCGGAGTTGCCCGCAGTGAAGTGGTTGTAGGTCAGGTTGAGGACGATGGCCATGATCGCCGACGAGCTGATGCCGGAGTGGAAGATGGTGGCGAACCAGGTGGGGAAGTGGTCGTAGAAGTTAGGCGCGGCGATGGGGATCATGCCGAAGCCGATGGAGGTGGCGACGATGATCAGGTTCATGTTGTTGCGGTAATTGACCTTCGACAGGGTGCGGATGCCGCTGGCGGCCACGGTGCCGAACAGCACGATGCCGGCGCCGCCGAGCACCGAGGTGGGCACGGCGGCAATGATCCGGCCCATGATGGGCAGCAGGCCGAGGATCACCAGGAACACGCCGCCGGTGGCCACCACGTAGCGGCTTTTAACCCCGGTAACCGCCACCAGGCCGACGTTCTGGGCGAAGGCGCTTTGGGTGAACGAGCCGAAGATCGGTGCCAGCAGGCTGGACAGCATGTCGGCGCGCAGGCCGTTGCCCAGGCGCTTGGCGTCGACCTTGGTGTTGATGATTTCGCCCACGGCGAGGATGTCGGCGGAGGTTTCCACCAGGGTCACCATGATGACGATGCACATGGAGATGATCGCCGCCAGGTGAAAGGTCGGCAGGCCGAAGTGGAAAGGGCTGGGCAGGCCGAAGATCGGGCCCTGGCTCACGCCGGAAAAGTCCGCCATGCCCAGCAGGCTGGCGATCACCGTGCCGATGACCATGGCCAGCAGGATCGACAGGCGCGAGATGGTGGCGCTGCCGACCTTGCTCAGGCACAGCACCAGCACCAGGGTCATGGCGGCGAGGCCGATGTTGGCCATGCTGCCGAAGTTTTCTGCGCGGCTGTTGCCGCCCATGGCCCAGCGCGCCGCCACCGGCATCAGGGTCAGGCCGATGGTGGTGATGACGATGCCGGTGACCAGCGGCGGGAAGAAGCGGGTGATGCGCGAGAACACCGGGGTGATCAGCAGGCCGATCAAGGAGGCGGCCATCACCGCGCCGAGAATCGAGGCGACGCCACCGCCTTCCTGGCTGCCAACGATGGCCACCATGGTGGCCACGCCGGAGAACGACACGCCCTGCACCAGCGGCAGCTGGCAGCCGAAGAAGGGGATGCCCAGGGTTTGCAGCAGCGTGGCCAGGCCGCCGGCGAACAGCGAGGCGGCCACCAGTAGGCCGATCTCCGCCGGCGACAGGCCCGCGGCCTGGCCGATGATCAACGGCACGGCAACGATGCCGCCATACATGGTCAACACGTGTTGCAGGCCATACGCCGCGTTGGCGAACGGGCCGAGGTTCTCATCTTCAGGACGCACAGCGGCAGGCGGGGACTCGATCATCATGGTGGTTCCCTGGTTTTTGTTGTTTTTATACTGTATTCAATGTTTCGTCATTATGTCCATAAAGTTGTATACAATATTTGGATCGGTCGATGGCTGGCACGATTCATTCCTTGCAGGCATCGATGCGTGAAAATTCGCAAATGGATTCGAACTATCACCGGCGGCAATACTCAGGACAAACAATAAGCCGGAGAAATGCCCATGCCCTTCAGCAAGCCCCTGCTATTTGCCCTCGCCCTGACCTGCCCGTGGTTGGCGACTGCCGCCGACGCGCTGCCACCCACGCTGCCCACCCAGCAAGACAGCCGCCTGATCGAGGTGGCGACCTCGCCGCATATCTGGAACGGCGCGGCGGTGACCGCCGATGGCCGCACCTTTGTGTCGCTGACCCAGTCCGAAGGCCCTGGCATGTCGTTGGCCGAGATCGGCAAGGACGGCCAACTACAGCCTTTCCCCGACGCCCAGTGGAACCGCTGGAACGCGGCCGAGCCGGGCAAGCATTTCCTCCACGTCAACGCCCTGCGCGTGGGGCCCGATGGCAAGCTGTGGGCCGTGGACGCCGGCAACACCGGCATCAACACCGGCGCCCATGCAGTGCCGGGCGCCGGCAAGCTGGTACGCATCGACCTTGCCACCAACCAGGTTGACAAGGTGTACAGCTTCGACAGCGCCATCCAGAAGGACAACAGCTATTTCGATGACGTGCGCTTTCGCTCGCGCTTGGCCTACCTGACCGACCCCGGTGCCGAGCGCCTGGTGGTGCTGGACCTGGACAGCGGCAAGGCGCGTACGCTACTGGAGGGCCACGCCTGGTCCGTCGACCATCTGCCGATGTACGCCGATGGCCAGAAGCTGTTCATTCCCAGCGGCCAGGAGAAGCGGGTAGGGCTAGACCAGCTCGAGGTCTCGCCGGACGGCCAGTACCTGTACTACCAGGCCATTCCGGGGCCGCTGGCGCGCATCGCCACCCAATACCTGGATGATCCGAAAATCCCCGCCAAGACTGTCGAGGCCCATGCCGAGCACTGGCTGGACACGTGGAGCACCGGGGGCACGGCCATCGACGCGGCGGGAAACATCTACGCTTCGGACGTGAACACCCGCAGCGTCAAGCGCATCGCCCCGGACAAGACCGTGACCACGGTGGTGGCCGACCCGCGCCTGGTGTGGGTGGATGCGCTATGGATTCAGGACGGCTTCTTGTACCTGCCGGCCGCGCAGATCAACCGTACCCCGGCCACCACCGGCGGCAAGCCGTCGACGGTGGAATACCCGGTGCACCTGTACAAGATACGCATCGACGCCCAGCCGTCACCGCTTGATCATGCCTGACCTGTGGGAGCTGGCTTGCCAGCGAGTTTTTGCGCTCGAAAAGCTCGCCGGCAAGCCGGCTCCCACACGGTAGCGCCTGTGCTCAAGGCTCCAGCCCGATCCCGCGCAATATCACCGTGGTAATGGTCTGCACCGCCTCGGCAAACTGTGCATCCGACAGCGGCTGGTGGCCGTTGAGCGCCGCCACCTGGTGGTCGAAGTCGGCGTAGTGCTGGGTGGACGCCCAGATCATGTACAGCAGCGCCGAGGGGCTCACCGGGCGGATGCGTTTTTCCTCGACCCACTGGCGAATCTTGGCTTCCTTGAGCTTGGCGTCGATGGCCAGGTGTTCGTCGAGCTTGTCCCGGAAGATTGGCGCGCCGTGCATCATCTCGTTGGTCCACAGCTTCGAACCGTACGGGCGCAGGCGCGAGTGGGTCATCTTTTCCAGGATGTAGCTGGTGAGCACCACGCGCGGGTCGTCGAAGTGCTCGAAGCAGGCGCCTTCCTGCTGCCAGCTGCCCAGCAGGTTGATCAGCACCTCGCGGTACAGGTCTTCCTTGGTGGAGAAGTAATAGTTGAGGTTGGTGCGCGGCAGGTCGGCTTCCTGGGCGATGTCGGCCATGGCGGTGCCGGCATAGCCTTTTTGCGCGAAGACCTTTTCAGCAGCGAGGAGGATTTTCTCGACGTTTTTTTGGCGAATCTTGATTTTCGGGTTGGTCATCGCTTGCCTGATTGAAAACGCGGTGGTTTTTTATTCTAGCGGGTAATACACCGCGCCGCGTAGCCGCTGCCGCAGGCTGCGCTGGCCATTGCGTACGCTGAAAATGCTCAGTGCACACGAGGGCCAGCGCAGCCTGGCGGCAGCGGCTACGGGAAGGTGAACTCAGCGGATACGCTGGATGCGCGGCGGGGCCTCGGCACCGGCGGGGGTGCCGGCGCGGTCCTGGGCTTGCAGGTAGGCGATCAGCGCGTCCAGGTCGTTGAGGCCGGTGTCCAGGCGTTTTTCGGCGTGGGCCAGCACGCTGAAGTTGTCGCCGCCCTCGGCCATGAACGAGTTCACGGTGACGCGGTAGGCCTGGCTGGCCTGCACCGGCTGGCCGTCCACAGTCAGGCTGCCGGGCACCACGCGCTGGCCAGCGGGGCGGGTGGCATCCCAGCGGTAGCGCAAGGTCGCGGAGGGCTGCAGCGGCCGGAAGGCCTTGTCGCCGTCCTGCCATTGTTGTTCCAGCAGGGCCTGCAGCTGGGTGCCGGTGAGGGTGAGCACGTTCAGGGTGTTGTTGAACGGCTGCGCGCTGGCCACCTGGCCGAAGTTCAGCGCGCTCTGCCCAGGCTCCAGGATCAGGTCGCTGCGCATGCCGCCGGGGTTGGTGAACGCCACCTGCGCGCCAAGGCCGCGGGTGGCGGCCAGTTGGCCGTCGGCGATCACGTCGCCCAGGCTGGATTCACCAGCCGGGCTCAGGTTGCGCGTCAGCTCGTTGCCGGCGATACGCGCCACCGGTTTGCCCAGCAGCGCCTGGCTGCGTTGCTCGACGCGGGCTTCCAGCGCGGCGATTTCCGGCGTGGCGGTGTAGCGCTTGGGGTCGACGACGATGTTGCGCGCGCTGGCATTGAGCAGCTGGTGCTTGTCGGGGTCGATGGTCAGGGTCAAGTAGGTCAGCAGGCGGCCGTAGGAGGCGCCCTGGGTCACCAGCTTGTCGCCCACCCGGCACAGGTAGCCCTGGTGGGTGTGGGCGGTCAGCACCACCTTGATCTCCGGGGCCAGGCGCTTGGCCACCTCGACGATGTCGCCCTGCAGGTGGCTGCAGTCGGCCTGGTCGAAGTGTTCGGACGTCTCGCCGCCCTGATGGATCACCGCCACCACCGCGTCCACGCCCTGCTGGTGCAGGGCTGGCAGCTGCGCGTTGATGGCGTCGGCCTCATCCACGGTGCCCAGGCCTTGCATGCCCTTGGCGGTGACCACCGAGGCCACGTCGCGCAGCACCGCGCCGACGAAGGCGACCTTGACGCCGTTCACCTGCTCGATCTGGTACGGCGCGAACAGCGGCTTGCCGCTGGCCTGGTCGATCAGGTTGGCGGCGATGTAGGGGAAGCGCGCGCCACGGTAGGCCTTGTCGAACTGGCAGGCCTTGTCCGGGCGCGGCGAGTCACAGCCGCCGTGCACCTGGCGCAGCAGCTCGGCGCTGCCCTGGTCGAGTTCATGGTTGCCCACCACGCTGAGGTCCAGGCCCAGTAGGTTGAGGGCGTCCAGGGTCGGCTCGTCGGCCCACATCGACGAAATCGGCGGGCTGCCGCCGATCATGTCGCCGCCGCCAATCAGCAGCAGGTGCGGGTCTTGCTGGCGCAACTGGGCAACCACGCCGCTGAGGGCGTTGATGCCGCCGGCCTTCATCGTCACCTTGCCGCCCGGCGCGCTGGGCATGGGGTAGCTCAGGGGCGTGGGCAGCAGGTTGCCGTGGAAATCATTGACCGCGGCGATGTTGACCGTGACCGGCTTGGTCGGGCTGGCGGCCTGGGTGCAGGCGCCCAGCAGCAGTGCGGCGGCCAGCAGGCTGGCGCGGCGCGGGGCGAACGGTAGGGCGGGCATGGGCACTCCTTGTCCAGGTCAGGCGGTACGGTGCTGGGCGGCAGCGGCGCTGGTGTCGGTGCTGGGCGCATAGCGGGTGCCCAGGCCTGCGCGCAACAGTAGCATTTTCAGGTGGTCGGCGATCTGCTCCTGGCGGTCCTGCAGGTGGCTGTTGAACACCAGGCCCACCAGCGCGATGGAGATGCCCAGGGCAGTGGCGTACAGCGCGGTGCCGATGCCGCGCGACACTTCGCCCGGGTCCGACACGCCGGCCTCGGCCAGCGCCTTGAAGGTGTCGATGATGCCCATGATGGTGCCCAGCAGGCCCAGCAGCGGCGCGCCGGCCACTACCGCTTCCAGAATCCACAGGCTGCGCGAGAGCTTGCCGCGCAGTTCGATGTAGATGGCCTGGCCCAGGTCTTCCAGCTCCTGGTGCGAATGCAGGTGGCGGCGGCCTTCATACAGTTGCTCCAGCAACTGCAAGGGCAGGCTGTCGCGGCCGGTCAGCTCGGCCGGCAGGTCGGCGACGGCGCGCACGCGCGGGTTCAGCGCCGGCACCAGTTTGCGCGCGCGGCCCAGGGAGTAGCTGAAGAAAATGCAGCGTTCCACCACCACGAAGGCAGCCAGGGCGGCGGCGCCGTACATCACGTAGAACGTCAGGTCGTGCAGCAGGTTCATGTTCATCGATACGCATCCTTATCTAAATGGCCGGCGCCCGGGCGCCGGCCGCGGGGGTCAGAAGCCGACTTCCAGGGACACCATGGCGGTGCGCTCTTCGCCGACGTTGTAGTACGGCGTGCTGGCGCTCAGGCCGTTGTGGGCCTGGGCGTTGAAGGCCACGGTGCTGGCCGAGGCCAGGTAGTGCTTGTCGAACACGTTCAGCACCGAGAAGCGCAGGGTGGCCGACTTGACCACCTTTTTGTCCACGGGCAGGTACACGCCGGCGTTGAGGTCGAACACGGTGCGGCCGCTGATCTTCTGGTCGTCGGTCAGGTCGCCGTAGTAGCTGCCTACGTACTTGCCGGCGACGTTGCCGTAGTAGTGCTTGTCGTCGTAGCCGATGCTGGCGTTGAACATGTTCTTCGGCACGTTCGCCAACTGCTTGCCGGTGGTGGGCAGGTCGACGCCCTTGTACGTCACGTCGTCCTTCTGGGTTGAGTCGGTGTAGGTGTACGAGGTGTAGTAGTTGAAGTTGTGCGGCAGCAGGCCGCTCCACTCCAGCTCCAGGCCCTGGTTGACCACGGTGCCGACGTTGAGCATCTCGTATTCGCCGTCGGCGTTGGTGGTGGACACCTCGCGGTCCTTGTAGGCGATGTGGAACAAGGTGGCGCTCAGGGCGGTGTCCTTGGTGGTGTAGCGCCAGCCCAGCTCCTGGTTCCAGCTCAGCTCGGGGGCCAGGTACATGGAGTCGGCGGTGTCGTAGAGCACGTAGTTGGGCGGCGTGCGCATGTTGCGGGTGATGTTGTAGAACGCCTGGTTGCGGTCGTTGATCTGGTAGCGAAGGCTGAAGTTGGGCAGGAACTCGTGGTAGGTGCGGTCACGTTTTTCCGGCACGTCGGTGAGGCTGGCCATCAGGTTGCCCTTGCGCTCCACGTACTGGTAGGCCAGGCCGCCGGTCACGGTCCAGTCCGGGGCCAGCGACCAGGTGTCCTGGGCCCACAGCTTCTGCGCCGGGGTTTCGGTGTAGTAGTGGCGGCCCTGCACGGTGACGCCGTTGTTGTCGGTCACCTGGTTGGCGCCGTTGTAGTCAGCCCACACGCTGGACGGCGTGCCGTCGGCGTTGATGCTGATGTACGGCTGGGTCTGGCGCTGGCGAGCCAGTTCGTACCAGTAGCCGAAGTCGACGCTGTGTTCGTCGTTGATGTCCCACTTGAGCTTGCTGGTCACGCCCGAGCGCCAGGTCTCGGTCCACGACGGCCGGTAGTAGGTGTTGGAGGCCAGGCCCGCGAGGTTGTAGTTGCCGGCGGTGGACGAGGTGCTCGACAGGGTCGAGGCGCTGCCCGAGAAACTGCCGCCCGCGCCCCAGGAGTAATACGGCGCCACCGACAGCGAGAGGTTGTCGCGCAGCTGGAAGCGTTGGGTCAGCGAGGCGTTGAAGTTCTCGAAGTTGTTGCGGTTGAGTTTGTAGTAGCTCGACAGCTTGCCGTTCTTGTACACCGGCGAGGTCGGGTAGTCGGCCCGTGGGTCGGCCTCGAACTGCGCCTTGCTCAGGGTGTTGTAGTTGTAGCCTTCCTGGCGGTTGTACTTGACGATCAGGTTGGTGGAGTTGCCGCTGCCGTCGTCGAACAGGGTGTTCCATTCCACCTTGTCGGCGCGCACGCCGCCACCGCCGCGCCACTTGTCACCCTCGGTGTGCGAGGCCGACACCCAGGTGCGGAAGCCGTTGAGGTCGCCGGTGTTGAGCCGCGCAAAACTCTTGCGCAGGTTGTTGGTGCCCACCGACTGCTTGACGAACACGCCGAAGTCTTTCTCCGGGCGCAGGGTCACCAGGCCAATGTTGCCGCCGCTGGAGCCGATGTGCGGGCCATCGGCCTCGGATGAACCCTGGGTGGCGAACACTTCGCCGATGTTTTCCGGGTCGCCCAGCAGGTTGGGGTAGATGGCGTAGCTGCCCGAGTCGTTGATCGGGATGCCGTCGGCGGAGATACCGATCTGGTCGGCGTTCATCCCGCGCATGGTCAGGCTGGTCCCCACCAGGCCCGTGGCGTCAGTGCTGGAAACGTTGATGCCGGGGGTGTACTTGAGCTTGTCCAGGGCGTTGGCGGTGCTGGACATCTGGTCCATGGCTTCCTTGGTCACGGTGGAACGCGCCTTGGCGCTGTCCTCCTGCACCATGTGGCCGCCACCCAGGCTTTGCCCGGTCACGGTCACGTCACCAATGTTCATCGAGTCGTCCGCCAGGGCGGCAAGCGTCCAGCCGCCAGCCCCCACGGCCAGTAGCGTCATGAATAACTGATTGAGTTTCAAGGTGTTCCCCTAAGGAGGTCAGTGTTGCAGTCGAGGTTTTTTTAGTTGTCCAGGTTGTAAACAAGCGTTGCGCTGAAGCGGTATTTGTCCTTGCCCGAGAACGCCGTGTCCGGGAACGGCACCACCTGTTCCAGGCGGCGCAGGCTGGTTTGCGCGGCGCGGTTGAGCAGCATGTTGGTGGCGCGTTTCTCGATGCCCGAGTCCAGCACCTTGCCGCTGCGGTCCACCTCCAGCCACACCACCACATTGCCCTGGGGGCGCTGCAGCGACGCTTCGCGACCGGTGGGGTATTGCTTGTACTTTTCCAGCTCCGCCAGCAGCCGGGCGATGTAGCGGTTTTCCGCATCCGCAGGGTTGGGCGGCGGCGGTGGCGAGGCGGGCCGGGCGGCGACCACCGGGGCCACCGGCGCAGGCGCTGCGGCGGGGGCGGGCGGGGTAGGCGTTGCCGGCGCCGGTTTCGCCGGGGCCACCTTGGCCACCTGCGGCCGTGGCTTGGGTGGCTGCGGTTTCACCACCGGCGGCTTGGGCTTGGGCGGTGGCGCCTGTTCGATGGCCTCGGGGGCTTCTTCCACCGGCGGCGGTGGCGGCTCGGCCTGGGCCACGGGCTCGGGTGGCGGTGGCGGCGCTTCGGGCTCGACCAGCGCCACCTCCACGGTGCTGTCGTCGTATTTGGGGGTGATCTTCAGCTCGCTGTGCAACGCGCTGTGGATCGCCGCCGCCAGCAGGCACAGGGCTGGCAGGCAGGCCAGGGCCTTGCGCGACTTGAATAGCATCCACATGGCTCAGTGCTTCCGGGTAGCGATGGACACGGAGGCGAAGCCATTGCTTTTCAGCAGGTCCATCACCGCCACCAGCCGGGCCACTTCCACGCCCTGGTCGCTGTTGAGGATGATCACCAGCTTGTCGCTGGACTGCTGCAGTGGCTTGAGCTGGCTGACCAGGGCCTCTTCGCCGATGTCCTTGCCGTCCAGTTGCAGGCGCTGGTCCAGGCCCAGGGTGATGATCGCCTTGTTCTGCGGCTTGAGTTGCTGGGCGTGGCTGGCGCCGGGCAGCTGGGTCTTGATGCCCAGCGCCGGGATCACGTTGAGGCTGATCAGCACGAAGAACACCAGCAGGAACATCATCACGTCGATCATCGGCACGATTTCGATGTGCAGGCGTTTTTTCTTTGGTTCTTCCCAGGTACGCATGGCTCTACACCCTTTTCACAGTGGTCCTTTGAAACCTGGGCAGTCGCTCAGGTTCTGTGGTGGCGCGGCGTCTGGGCAGGGGTTGTTTGGAACCTGACGCCAGCGGCAGGATGCAAGATAGGGAGGGGATGTTTAAGTTTCATTGCAGCGTGAACGATTTTTTCACGAAATATTTTGAAAACACGATGGATGCAGACTGTTGTGCATTGGCTGCTTGATCGGCGTTTATTGTGGTTTTATGGGACGATGGTGCGCTTTTTGGCGGGGTTGCTGGGAAGTTGGTCGCAGGTGTCAGGATGGGTGAACCGTTTCTGCTTCGTTGGGTGCCTGATGTACTGCGGGGAGGGGACGCGGCCTGCGGCCGCTGCTACGGGGGGGCGTTAAGCCGGGCTTCTGCCGGGCATCTCGATGCCGTGCTGGTGCACCCTGCGGTACAGGGTGGCGCGAGAGATGCCGAGGGCCTGGGCAGCGGGCGCCGGTTTCCAGCGGTGGCGCACCAGGGCGTCGAGCAGGGCCTGGCGTTCCGGGCAGCCGGCGGGCTCGTCCGGCGCGGCAGCCCTGGCGTCGCCTTGCAGGCCGTCGGGCAAATGCGCCAGCTGGATCACCGCGCCGTCGCACACCGCGCAGGCGTAGCGCAGCACATGCCGCAGCTGGCGCACGTTGCCCGGCCAGCGGTAGCCCAGCAGCAGTTCCAGCGCTGCGTCGCTGAGCTGCAGCGGGGCGTCGCCGCCTGCGGCCTCTTCCTTGAGCAGGCGGTTGATCAGGGTCAGCCGGTCGCTGCGCTCGCGCAGCGGCGGTAGCTGGAAGCGCGCGCCACCGAGGCGGAAATACAGGTCCTCGCGGAACGCGCCGGCCGCCACCATGGCCTCCAGGTCGCGGTGGCTGGCGCACACCACCTGGATGTCCACGGCCTGGCGCCGCGCCGCGCCCAGGGGCGCCACTTCGCCTTCGGCCAGCACCCGCAACAGGCGCGTTTGCAGGGCCAGCGGCATGTCGCCGATCTCGTCGAGGAACAGCGTGCCGCCGTCGGCCTGTTGCAGCAGGCCCTGCATGCCCTTGCTGGAGGCCCCGGTGAAGGCGCCGGCGCTGTAGCCGAACAGCTCGCTCTCGATCAGGCTTTCAGGAATGGCCGCGCAGTTCAGCGCCACGAACGGCCGCGCCCGGCGCTGGCTGGCCTGGTGCAACTGGCGGGCGAACACCTCCTTGCCCGAGCCGGTCTCGCCTTGGATCAACACCGGCAGGTTGCGGTCCTTCACCCGCACCGCCAGGCGCAGGCTTTCCTCGATGCGCGGGTCCAGTTCAGCGGGCGCCAGGGCAGGGCGGCGGGCAGACGTGGCGGGGCGGCGCGGGCCGCTGAGGCGGCCGTGCAGGTCATGCAGTTGGCACAGCGCCTGGTCGCGGGCGCCGTGCAGCAGGTCCTGGTCGAACACCTGGCTGATGTGCCCCGGCACCTGGCCGTGGCGTTGCAACAGGTAGTGACGGGCCGCCGGGTTCAGCGCCTGCAGGCAACCGTCGTCGTCCCAGGCGAACAGGTAGTCGGGCTGGCTGTCGACGTAGCCGGGGCTGCGGTGGGCGCGCAGTACCCAGTAGCCCTGGGCGCTGTTCATGAAAAATGCCTGTTCGATCTCGCGGGCGCTCTGCACCACCATCTGCCGGATCAGGTGCTGGGAGCGGCGCTCGTCGGGAGAGCGCACGGCCGACACGTCCAGCACCCCCAGCAACTGGCCTTGTGGGTCGAACACCGGGGCGGCGGAGCAGGTCAGGCCGATGAAGGCGGCGCGAAAATGGTCGCGCTTGTGCACCGTCACCGGCGCGCCGCTGGTGAGCACGGCGGCCACCCCGCAGGTGCCTTCCTCGCCCTCCGACCAGCAGGTGCCCAGGTACAGCCCGGCCTTGCGGCAGTCGTTGCGGATGGCGCTTTCCACCCGGTAGTCGATGGTCTGGCCCTGGGCGTCGGTCAGCAGCACGCAATAGTCGGCGTCGCGCACCCGGCCATGCAGGCGCGCCACTTCTTCGCTGGCGATGCGCAGGAACAGCTCGGCGCGCTCGCGGCATTCGCGCAGCACGTTGTGCGACAGGATGCGCGGCCCTTGCAGGGAGCCGGGGTCCAGATGGTGCTGGTCCATCGAACGCCGCCACGAGTCCAGGATCAGGTCGGGCACGGGCAGCTGCGGCAGGTGCGCGGCGTGCTTGAGCACGCGGCTGACGCACTCCACGTGGGCCTTCGAATGTGCGGAAAGCATCAGGGCCTCCGGGTCGAGCTTCTTGTAGTTGTTTGGGCATTAAGCCCCTATCCGCAGGCGTCGACAAGGGGCAGGCCGCCTGCGCAGGCGGTGAGACGCCACGTCTCAGCGTCTCCCCGGGGCACCGTGCAGGTTGCGACCGCGCGTCTCAAACGGGCCCTTGAATAGTAGCTTGCCAAGTAGGCGCAGAGGCCCTGGAACGGGCATTTCAGCCATGCAGCCGACACCTGGCACCGGCCTTGCTCTGGCCTTGGCAAACCACAATAACAACGAGGTCACCCATGAGCCGTCGGCCCCTGACCGTAGGCATCATCGCCAACCCTGCCTCGGGCCGCGACGTGCGCCGCCTGACGGCCAACGCCGGGCTGTTCTCCAGCACCGACAAGGTCTCGGTGATCCAGCGCCTGCTGGCCGCCTTCGGGGCCACCGGTATCGAGCGGGTGCTGATGCCCACCGACATGACCGGCATCGCCGCCGCCGTGCAGAAAAATAGCCACGGCCGCCAGGCCCGTGAAGGCCACTGGCCGACCCTGGAGTTCCTCGACCGGCCCCTGCGCCAGAGCGTCGACGACACCCGCCAGGCCGCGCGCTGGATGGCCGAACGCGAAGTCGCCTTGGTCGCCGTGCTGGGCGGCGACGGCACCCACAAGGCAGTGGCCGCCGAGGTCGGCGACATCCCGCTGCTGGCGCTGTCCACCGGCACCAACAACGCCTTCCCCGAATTGCGTGAAGCCACCAGCGCCGGCCTGGCGGGTGGCCTGTTCGCCAGCGGCCGGGTGCCGGCCGCCGTGGCTTTGCGGCGCAACAAGCGCCTGCTGGTGCGCGAGCCGGCCCGCGGCCTGCGCGAGACTGCGCTGGTGGACGTGGCCGTGTCGGGCCTGCCGTTCATCGGTGCCCGCGCCATCAGCCGCGCCGAAGACCTTGCCGAGGTCTTCGTCACCTTCGCCGAGCCCCAGGCCATTGGCCTTTCGGCGCTGTGCGGGCTGTGGCTGCCAGTCAGCCGCCAGGCCGCCCACGGCGCCTGGATGCGCCTGGGCCCGCAGGCGGCCGAGACGCTGCTGGCGCCCCTGGCCCCCGGCCTGCTGCAGGGCTGCGGGGTGCTGGACGCCGGCTACCTGCAACCTGGGGTGCCGCAGCCGCTGTGCCTGGCCAGCGGCACCCTGGCCCTGGACGGCGAGCGCGAAATCGAATTCAACGCCCACGACCGGCCCACGGTCACCCTCGATGCCGGCGGCCCGCTGAGCATCGACGTCCCCGCGGTCCTGGCCTGCGCGGCGCAGCAGCGCCTGCTGGCCATCGACCGCAGCCACCCGCTGCACCCGCTGAACCTCACGCACCCAGACACCCTTGGAGAATAAAAAATGTCGACACCGCTGAGCGCTGACCAATTGCTGCACGCCTACCGGGTGATGCGCACCATCCGCGTGTTCGAAGAGCGCCTGCACGTGGAGTTCGCCACCGGCGAAATCCCCGGCTTCGTGCACCTGTACGCTGGCGAAGAAGCCTCCGCTGCCGGCGTCATGGCCCACCTGGGCGACACCGACTTCATCGCCTCCACCCACCGCGGCCACGGCCATTGCATCGCCAAGGGCGTGGAGGTGTACGGCATGATGGCCGAGATCTACGGCAAGAAGACCGGGGTGTGCCAGGGCAAGGGCGGCTCCATGCACATCGCCGACATGGAGAAAGGCATGCTCGGCGCCAACGGCATCGTCGGTGCTGGCGCCCCCTTGGCCGTGGGCGCGGCCCTGGCGGCCAAGCTCAAGGGCACCGACGGCGTCGGCGTGGCCTTCTTCGGCGACGGCGGCTCCAACGAAGGCGCGGTGTTCGAGGCCATGAACATGGCCTCGGTGTGGAACCTGCCGTGCATCTTCGTCGCCGAGAACAACGGCTACGCCGAGGCCACCGCGTCGAACTGGTCGGTGGCCTGCGACCACATCGCCGACCGCGCTGCCGGCTTCGGCATGCCCGGCGTCACCGTCGACGGCTTCGATTTCTTCGCCGTGCACGAAGCCGCCGGCGCCGCCATCGAGCGTGCCCGCGCCGGCGAAGGGCCGTCGCTGATCGAGGTCAAGCTGACCCGCTACTACGGTCATTTCGAGGGCGACGCCCAGACCTATCGCGCGCCCGACGAAGTGAAAAACTTCCGTGAACGCAGCGACTGCCTGATGCAGTTCCGCGAGCGCACCACCCGCGCCGGCCAGTTGCAGGCCAGCCAGTTGGAGCAGATCGACCGCGAGGTCGACCAACTGATCGACAACGCCGTGCGCAAGGCCAAGGCCGATCCCAAGCCAACCGCCGCCGACCTGTTGACCGACGTCTACGTCGCCTACCCCTAAGAACAAGAGAGATCACCATCATGGCGAGAAAAATCAGTTACCAGCAGGCCATCAACGAAGCCCTGGCCCAGGAAATGCGCCGCGACCCCAGCGTGTTCATCATGGGCGAAGACGTCGCCGGCGGGGCCGGTGCGCCGGGCGCCAACGACGCCTGGGGCGGCGTGCTCGGTGTCACCAAGGGCCTGTACGACCAATTTCCCGGCCGGGTGCTGGACACGCCGCTGTCGGAAATCGGCTACGTCGGCGCGGCAGTGGGCGCGGCCACCTGCGGCGTGCGCCCGGTGTGCGAATTAATGTTCGTCGACTTCGCCGGTTGCTGCCTGGACCAGCTGCTGAACCAGGCCGCCAAGTTCCGCTACATGTTCGGCGGCAAGGCCAGCACGCCGCTGGTGATCCGCACCATGGTCGGCGCCGGCCTGCGCGCGGCGGCCCAGCACTCGCAGATGCTCACCTCGCTGTGGACCCACATCCCCGGCCTGAAAGTGGTGTGCCCCTCGTCGCCCTACGAGGCCAAGGGCCTGCTGATACAGGCGATCCGCGACAACGACCCGGTGATCTTCTGCGAGCACAAGTTGCTCTACAGCCTGCAGGGCGAGGTGCCCGAAGAGCTGTACACCATCCCCTTCGGCGAGGCCAATTTCCTGCGCGACGGCAAGGACGTCACCCTGGTGTCCTACGGCCGCACGGTGAACACCGCCCTGGACGCGGCGCGCAGCCTGGCCGGGCGCGGCATCGACTGCGAGGTGCTCGACCTGCGCACCACCAGCCCGCTGGACGAGGACAGCATCCTTGAAAGCGTGGCAAAGACCGGGCGCCTGGTGGTGATCGACGAGGCCAACCCGCGCTGCTCGGTGGCCACTGACATCGCCGCGCTGGTGGCGCAGCAAGCTTTCGGCGCGCTGAAGGCGCCGATTGAAATGGTCACCGCGCCGCACACCCCGGTGCCGTTCTCCGATGCCCTGGAAGACCTGTACATTCCCGACGCGGCGAAGATCGAGACCGCCGTGCTCAAGCTGATCGAGTGGAGCAAGCGCTGATGACCCAGATCCATACCCTGACCATGCCCAAGTGGGGCCTGTCGATGACCGAGGGCCGGGTGGACGCCTGGCTCAAGGAGGAGGGCCAGCCGATCAGCAAGGGCGACGAGGTGCTGGACGTGGAGACCGACAAGATCTCCAGCAGCGTCGAGGCGCCGTTCGCCGGCGTGCTGCGCCGCTGCATCGCCCGCCAGGACGAAACCCTGGCCGTGGGCGCGCTGCTGGCCATCGTCGTCGACGGCGAGGCCAGCGACGCCGAGATCGACGCGGTCATCGCGCAGTTCCAGGCCAGCTTCGTGCCCGGTGCCGGCGGCGACGAAGACAGCGGCCCGGCGCCACGCAAGGTCGAGCTTGATGGCCGAATAATTCGCTATTTCGAGCGCGGCGAGGGCGGCGTGCCGCTGGTGCTGGTGCACGGCTTTGGCGGCGACCTCAACAACTGGCTGTTCAACCACGAGGCGCTGGCGGCGGGGCGCCGGGTGATAGCCCTGGACCTGCCGGGCCACGGCGAGTCCGGCAAGCAACTGGCCGGTGGCGGCCTGGACGAGTTGAGCGCGGCGCTGCTGGCCTTGCTCGACCACCTGGCCATCCCGGCCGCGCACCTGGTGGGCCACTCCATGGGCGGCGCCGTGGCCCTGAATACCGCCCGCCTGGCGCCCCAGCGGGTGCGCTCGCTGGCGCTGATCGGCAGCGCCGGGCTGGGCGCCGAAATCAACGGCAGCTACCTGCAAGGCTTCGTCGACGCCAGCAACCGCAATGCCCTCAAGCCGCAGCTGGTGCAGCTGTTCGCCAACGCCGAACTGGTGAACCGGCAGATGCTTGAAGACATGCTCAAGTACAAGCGCCTGGAAGGCGTGGAGGCAGCCTTGCGCAGCCTGCTCGGCCAGCTGTTCGCCGACGGCCGCCAGGGCCATGACTTGCGTGCGGTGCTGCAGGAGGGCGAGGTACCGGCGCTGGTGATCTGGGGCAGTGACGACGCGATCATCCCGGCGGCCCACGCCGAGGGCCTGAAGGCGCAGGTAGAGGTGTTGCCGGGGCAGGGGCACATGGTGCAGATGGAAGCGGCCGAGCAGGTCAACCGCTTGATCGAGGGGTTTGTCGCTGGCCGCCAATAGCAAGCCCGGTGCAATCGCGTAGCCGCTGCCGCCAGGCTGCGCTGACCCTGATGGCCACTGGAGATTTTCAGTGAACTCAGGGGCCAGCGCAGCCTGACGGCAGCGGCTACAGGTGCTCTATGCGCCTAGCAAGCCGCTGCTCACCGCCACGATCAGGAACACCCCCAACACCGCCCGGTAGATGATGAACGGCCAGGTGCTGAAGCGCTCCAGGAACTTCATCAACCCCCAGATGGCAAAGAACGCCGAGATGCTGGCAATCACCAGCCCGAACACCAGGTGCCCCCAGGCTTCGGTGCCAATGCCCGCATGCAGCAGCACCCACAATTCCTTCAACCCCGCCAGGGCAATGGCCGGCAGGCCCAGCAGGAACGAAAAGCGCGCAGCTTCCTCACGCTTGAAGTTGAGAAACAAGGCCGCAGTCAAGGTCGAGCCCGAGCGCGAAACCCCCGGAATCAACGCGCCCACCTGGGCCAGGCCAACGATCAGGGCGTCGCGCAGGCGCATCTGGTCCATGTCGCGGCGGTGCCGGCAGCTCAATTCGGCGCCGGCCAGCAGCACCGCCATCACCAGGCACGACACGCCAATCACCATCAGCCCACGCAGCGGCGAGTTGCAGGTGTTGAGCAGCGGCGACAGCGCCACGCCGAAAATCACGATGGGGATGGTCGCCAGGATGATCGCCACCGCCAGCTTGAACCACGGGTCGTCGTAGTCGTCCCGGCGCACCGCGCCAATGCTGCCGCTGACCACCTGCTGCACGTCACGCCAGAAGTAGCTGACCACGGCTGCCAGGGCCGCCAGCTGCATGGCCGCCGAGAACGCCGAGCCGGGGTCGGGCCAGCCCAGCAGGGCGGGGACGATGCGCATGTGCGCGGTGGAGGAGATGGGCAGCAGTTCGGAAATGCCCTGGATCACGCCCAGAATGCCGATTTGCAGGTAGTCGAGTGAAGCGAAGCCGGTGTCGAGGCCGCTGGAACATAGAGTTGCCAAGGCGAGGTCCTTGCAGAAAAGTGAGTCTTGAGCAAAGAGCGTAGCTGGGAAGTGTGACGCGTAAACCGCGCTATTCAGGCTGCTGCACAATTTCATCCAGTGGCCCGTGGTTGATCACCCCGAACGGGATGTGCACCGAGGGCACCACGGTGCTGGCCGAACGCAGGTGGGCCGGCTGGTCGTCGAAGAAAATATGCGGGCGCAGCACCCCCAGCACCTTGCCTTTCTCGATGCCGCCGAGGAAAAACGCGTCGTTGGCCATCACCCCCCAGCTTTTCAGGGTGTTCAGCGCCCGCTCGTGGGACGGCGCGTTGCGCGCGGTGACGATGGACACGCGAAAACGGTTCTCGTAAGTGGGGTCGAGCTGCTTGCGCTGTTCCTCGGCGGTCTGGATGCGGCCCATGCGCACCAGGAACTCCTTCAGCGGCCCCGGGTTGTGGGGCTGCATCACGTTCTTCACCTCGTGGTCATGGAAGCGGCCCAGGCCCTCGCGCTGCATCACCTGTTCCGACTCGTCGCCGGCCAGCACGCCGTCGAAGTCGAAGGCAATGCGCAGGGAATTGTCCTGTTCGTCGTCCACCAGGGTCGAATCCAACACCTGGCCGGCGGGGAAGTTGGCCTTGATGGCGGCCTCAACGTCCTGCTGGTTGGCAGACAGGAACAGGGCGATGTTCAGCGCCGGGATGAACTCGTAGGGCGAGCGGCCCTGCATGAAGATGGCCCGGGTGATGCCCAGGCCGTAGTGCTCGATGCTGCGCATCACCCGCAGGCCGGTGTCGGGGTCGTTGCGCGACAGCAGTACCACTTCCACCAGCGGGTCGTTGTGCGGGTCGTCGCTGAGGTCGTTGAGCGACAGCAGGCGGCGGATGAACGAGAAGGCGATGCCCTTGGGCAGTGGCGTGTCCAGGTGTTCTTCCTGGAACCTGCGGTACTGCTGCTCGCCCTGGCGCTTGAACACCGCATCGGATTCGGACAGGTCGAACACCGCGCTCGAGGCGACGCCGATGACGAGGCGGTGGTCCAGGGCGTAGGGCATGGGGGGCATCCATTCGATGAAAAACCACAGTGTATCCTGCTTGCGCCCTGTAGCCGCTGCCGCAGGCTGCGCTGGCCCTTGTTGCCACTGGATATTTTCAGCGCACTCCAGGCCCAGCGCAGCCTTCGGCAGCGGCTACGCGACTTGCGGCGCCGCCGAATGCGCATTCACTGCGCGGAATCGATACGCCACCGCCAGCACCGCCAGCCACACCGGCATCAAATACACCGACAGGCGCATGCCCGGGGTCAGCCACATCACCACCACCACGCCGGCCAGGAACGCCAGGGTCAGGCAGTTGCTCAGTGGGTAGCCCCAGCTGGGGTACAGGCTGGCGAGGCCCTCGCGCAGGCGCTGGCGCTTGAATTTCAGGTGGGTGACGCTGATCACCACCCAGTTCAGCACCAGCGCCGACACCACCAGGGCCATCAGCAGGCCGAAGGCATCGCCGGGCATCAGGTAGTTGATCACCACGCAGGCGCCGGTGGCCAGCGCCGACACCCCCAGCGCCACCACCGGCACGCCCCGGCGGTTGGTGCGCAGCACCGCGGCCGGGGCATTGCCCTGGCGCGCCAGGCCGAACAGCATGCGGCTGTTGCTGAACACGCAGCTGTTGTACACCGACAGCGCGGCGGTGAGCACCACGGCGTTGAGCACCGAGGCGATGACGTTGCTGTCCAGCGCATGGAAAATCAGCACGAAGGGGCTGCCGCCAGTCACCACGTGCTGCCACGGGTACAGCGACAGCAGCACCGCCAGGGCACCGATGTAGAACAGCAGGATGCGCCAGATCACCTGGTTGGTGGCCTTGGGAATGCTGCGCTGCGGGTCGTCGGCCTCGGCGGCGGTGATGCCCACCAGTTCCAGGCCGCCGAAGGAAAACATGATCACCGCCATGGCCATGGCCAGCCCCGTCCAGCCGTGGGGCAGGAAGCCGCCCTGGGCCCACAGGTTGCTGACCCCGGCCTGCGGGCCGCCGGTGCCGGTGGCCAGCAGCCAGCCGCCGAAGGCGATCATGCTGACCACCGCCACCACCTTGATCAGTGCGAACCAGAACTCCACCTCGCCGTAGCATTTCACGTGGGTAAGGTTGACCAGGTTGATCAGCACGAAGCACACCGCCGCCGACGCCCAGGTGGGAATCGCCGGCCACCAGTACTGCACGTACAGGCCCACTGCGGTCAACTCGGCCATGCCCACCAGCACGTACAGCACCCAGTAGTTCCAGCCCGACATGAAGCCGGCGAACGGGCTCCAGTAGCGGTGGGCGAAGTGGCTGAAGGTACCGCTGACCGGTTCCTCCACCACCATCTCGCCCAGCTGGCGCATGATCATGAAGGCCACCACGCCGGCGATGGCATAGCCCAGGATGGCGGCGGGGCCGGCCATGTTGATGGTCTGGGCGATGCCCAGGAACAGCCCGGTGCCGATCGAGCCGCCCAGGGCGATCAGCTGGATGTGGCGGTTTTTCAAACCCCGGTGCAACGCAGGGGTGGGTGCTTGACTCATAGCGATGTCCTGATCAATGGGAGGCGAGCATTGGCCGATGCCCTGCGTGACGTCTTGGCAAGGCTCGTTTGCAAATCAGGTGCCAGTTGCTGGTAACCTGCCCGGCCACCCCCATGCGCAACGGAGCCCGGCATGTCCGCCATCGACGATTTCGACCTGAAGATCCTGACCCTTCTGCAAGGCAATGGCCGCCTGACCAACCAGGACCTCAGCGAGCTGGTGGGGCTGTCGGCGTCCCAGTGTTCGCGCAGGCGCATCAGCCTGGAACAGGCCGGGTTGATCCTGGGCTACCACGCGCGGCTGGCGCCCCAGGCCATGAACACGCAGATGGTGGCCATGGTCGAGGTGCGCCTGGTCAGCCACAGCCCGGCGCAGTCCCAGGCGTTCGAAGCGTTCGTGCAGGATGAAAGCGCGATCATCGACACCTACAAGACCACGGGAGACGCCGACTACACGCTGAAGGTGGCAGTGGCCGACCTGGGTGAATTGAACGCGTTGATGGGGCGTCTGGCCGACAGCGGCAGCATCGGCCACATGAAGACGGCGGTGGTGTTGCAGCGCATCAAGGAAGCGGGGATTGCGGCGCTGTAAAGCGCACCGCAAATGGGCTTCAGGGCGTTTTTCTGCACCTGCTTAGTGCATTAAATGTGATGTATATGCGTGATGTGTGCATGAGGCGATTTTTAAATACACATTAATTTTGTTTTTTGCTAATTTCGCGCTCGATTCGGTCATGGTGTGCTTTGCGGCCCGCCAGCCCCCCATGAATTTTTTCAGTCGAGTGCAGCATGAATACAGCCACCGCCCCTGCGTGCCCCCATAGCCGAGTCGAGGATTGCCTGGCCCTGCTGGTAGGCACGGTGATGATCTCCTTCGGCCTGCTGCTGTTGCGCACGGGCGGCATCATGACCGGCGGCATGGCCGGCGTGGCGCTGCTGCTGCATTACGCGTTCGGCTATGCGTTCGGCCTGAGTTACTTCCTGCTCAACCTGCCGTTTTTCTATCTGGCCGTGCGGCGCATGGGCTGGGCGTTCAGCCTCAAGACCTTCCTGTGCATCGGCCTGGTGTCGCTGTTCTCCGACCATTTGCACGGGCTGATCGCCCTGGCGCAGATCCAGCCGCTGTACGCCGCAGTGATGGGCAACATCATTCTCGGCACCGGCTTCTTGATCCTGTTCCGCCACCGTGCCAGCCTTGGCGGTTTCAACATTCTGGCGCTGTACCTGCAACAGCGCCTGGGCTGGCGCGCCGGCTGGCTGCAGATGGGCACCGACGTGCTGGTGCTGTCGCTGTCGCTGACCACGGTATCGCCAGTAGTGCTGGCGGTGTCGGTGGTGGGCGTGGTGGTGCTCAACCTGATCGTGGCCCTCAACCATCGCGCCGGTCGCTACCTGGCCTGACCTGTCATTTTCTGCTTGGAGCTCAACATGCTTGAACACGTCCGTCCCTACGCCGGTGACCCCATCCTGTCGCTGATGGAGGCCTACCAGGCCGACCCGCGTGCCAACAAGGTCAACCTCAGCATCGGCCTGTATTACGACGCCCAGGGCCGCATCCCGCAGCTGCCGTCGGTGGCCGAGGCCCAGCGCCGGTGGCTGGCCAGCGAGCAGGGGCCGTCGCTGTACCTGCCCATGGACGGCCTGGCCGACTACTGCCAGCAGGTGCAGCACCTGCTGTTCGGCGAACAGGCCGCGGTGCTGGCCGAGGGTCGCGTGGCGACCATCCAGACCGTGGGCGGCTCAGGTGCGCTTAAGGTCGGTGCCGACTTCCTGCGCCAGTGGTTCCCGGACGCCCAGGTGTGGGTGAGCAACCCCACCTGGGAAAACCACCACGCGCTGTTCGGCGGCGCGGGTTTCACCGTCAACACCTACCCGTACTTCGACGCCGCCACCGGTGGCGTCGATTTCGCCGCCATGTGTGCAACCCTGGCCGAGCTGCCGGCGCGCAGCATCGTGCTGCTGCACCCATGCTGCCACAACCCCACGGGCGCCGACCTGACCCCGGGGCAGTGGGATGAAGTGGTGAAGATTCTTGCCGAGCGCCAGTTGATCGCCTTCCTCGACACCGCCTACCAGGGCCTGGGCGAGGGCATGCAGCAGGACGCCTACGCCATTCGTGCCATGGCCGACGCCGGCCTGACGCTGGTGGTGAGCAACTCGTTCTCGAAGATTTTCTCGCTGTATGGCGAGCGCGTCGGCGGGCTGTCGGTGGTGTGCGCCGATGCTGCCACCGCCGCCAACGTCCAGGGCCAGCTGAAGGCCACGGTGCGCCGCAACTATTCCAGCCCGCCCAGCCATGGCGCGCGCCTGGTGGCCGGCGTGCTGGGTGACGCGCAACTGCGCGCCCAGTGGTTGACCGAAGTGGAGCAGATGCGCGTGCGTATCAAGGCCATGCGCACCCAGCTGGCGTCGCTGCTGCGCGACGAGTGTCCGGACGGCCGCCATGACTACCTGCTGCGCCAGCAGGGCATGTTCAGCTACACCGGCCTGAGCGCCGAACAGGTACGCCGCCTGCGTGAAGATTCGGGCATCTACCTGGTGGACAGCGGCCGCCTGTGCCTGGCCGGCCTGAACGAGCACAACGTCGCCGCCGTGGCCCACGCCATCGCCCGCCTGGCCTGACCGGACGCGGCCTGTGGGAGCTGGCTTGCCAGCGAGCTGTTGGGGCCATAAAAGCTCGCTGGCAAGCCAGCTCCCACAACACAGTTGCTGCTACAGGTTTTCGCGGGTAATAATCTGCAACGGCACGAACACCCGCTGGGTGGCCGCGTCGAACGCCGGTTGCGCCTGCAAGCCCAGCAGCACCTCGATCAAGGCCCCGGCGATGGCCTGCACCTGGGAGTCGATCACCAGGCTCAGCACGCCGTCCGCCAGGGCCTGGCGCGACAGCGCGGTGGACTCCGGGACTATGCTGCACAATCCCGGCCCCGGCGGCCGCAGGCGCAGCGCGCTGATCACGCCGTCGCCACCGCCGCCCACCACGCACAGCCCACGCAGGTCCGGGTGGCGGGCCAGCAGCTCCAGGCTTGCCTCCTCGGTCAGGCGGTCGTCATCCAGGTTGATTACCGCGTCCAGCAGGCGCAGCCCCGGCGCGTGCTCGTTCAAGTACGCACGCAGGGCGTCGACCCGCGCCTGGTGCCCCAGGAACCGATAACCCCCCAACAGCACCGCCACGCTGCCCTGCGCCGCGCCGCACAGGTGCGCCAGCAGCCAACCCATGGTGCGGCCCACCTGGCGGTTGTCCTGGCCCACGTACGGCATCTGCCCCTGGATATCGACGTCTGACAGCAAGGCCACCACCGGCACCCCGGCCGCACGTATCTGCTCGATGCAGGCGTTGATGCGCGGGTCGGTGAAACTTACCACCGCCAGGGCATCGCATTGCACCGCTAGTTGCTCGATCTGCTCGATGATGGCCGCCGGGCTGCGGTCCACCACGTACTCGAACTGGCAGCTGAGGTTGGCGCTGGCGTGGCGGCGGGCGCTGTGTTCGATGGCTGCCGCCAGTTGCCCGTAGAACGCCTGGGCGGTGGCCAGCAGCAGAATGCCGAAACGGTAGGTGGGGCGCCGCTCGCGCAAGCGCTGGCCAATCAGCCGGGCGGCGAAGTAACCCACCGCCTCGGCGGCGTGGAACACCCGCTCGGCGGTGTCGCGGGTGACCGGTGCGCGGGCGTTCAGCACCCGGTCGACGGTGGCCACGCTGAGCCCGGCCTGGGCCGCGACGGTGGCGATGGTGGGGCGTTTGTTATTGGTCATGACGGCCCTTGTGCATGCCTTGAGAGAAAACTATCAAGCGTCCATGCCTTGCGATGATAGCTTGAGAGTGAATGTCTTCAAGGCATTGAGGGGGCAGGGGGGCCTCCCTATATTTTCCGCAAGCGCGCCATTCGGGCCGCCCACTCATACGCCTGCGGAGAACAACAAGATGAGCGACCCCAGTGCAGCCTATGCCCGCCGTGCGCCTGCCGCGCGCCGCGATTACCGTTTGACCGGCCATGACGCCCAACGCGCGGTGGACCTGGGCCTGGCCTCGGCCACCTGGTACCAGTCACCCATTGCGCGCAAACAGCTTAAGGCCCTGATGCAGCGCCGCAACGGCCCGGCCCTGCGCGACACCGGCCTGTGGCTGCTGGCGCTGCTGGTGACCGGCGCCGCTGGCTGCTGGTTGTGGGGCAGCTGGGCCTGCGTGCCGTTTTTCTTCGCCTACGGCGTGCTCTACGGCAGCGCCGCCAACGCCCGCTGGCACGAGGCCGGGCACGGCACGGCGTTCCGCACCCGCTGGCTGAACGACACGGTCTACCACCTGGCCAGCTTCATGATCCTGTTCGAACCCCAGGTGTGGCGCTGGAGCCATGCCCGGCACCACACCGACACCATCATCGTCGGCCGCGACCCGGAGATCGTCGAGCCGCGCCCGCCCAGCTTCTTCAAGATGGCCCTGAGCCTGTTCAGCCTGCCCCACGTCTACAAGACCCTGGGCGCCATGCTGCGGCATGCCGGTGGCAGGCTGGACGCCCAGGAACAGACCTTCATTCCAGCCTCCGAATGGCCGAAGGTGGTGTGGACCGCGCGCATCTGGCTGACGATCCTGGCCTGCACCCTGGCCGCCGCGCTGCTGTGGCACAGCTGGCTGCCGCTGATGCTCATCGGCCTGCCGACGCTGTACGGCGGCTGGCTCAACTATGTGTTCGGCGTGTCCCAGCACGTGGGCCTGGCCGAGGATGTGCTGGACCATCGCTACAACTGCCGCACCATCTACATGGGCCCGCTGCTGCGCTTCCTGTACCTGAACATGAACTACCACCTGGAACACCACATGTTCCCGATGGTGCCGTACCACGCGCTGCCGCAGCTGCATGAAGCCATCCGCCACGACTGCCCGCCGCCGTACCCCAACCTGCTGGCGGCCTACCGCGAGATTCTGCCGACCCTGTGGCGCCAGCGCCGCGACCCCACCTGGCATGTGCGCCGCCCCGTGCCCGCTGCCAGCGCCGAACGCCAGGAGTGCCCAGCATGAGCGAACAATGGATTGATGTGTGCGCCATCGACGACATCGACGCCGAAGACGTCATGCGCTTCGACCACCAGCAGCACAGCTACGCGGTGTACCGCTCGGCCGCCAGCGAGTTCTTCGCCACCGACGGCCGCTGCACCCACGAAGCCATTCACCTGGCCGACGGCCTGGTGCTCGACCATGTGATCGAGTGCCCCAAGCACAACGGCCGCTTCGATTACCGCACCGGCAAGGCCCTGGGCGCGCCGGTGTGCGTCAACCTCAAGACCTACCCGGTGCGCGTCGAAGGCGGCCGCGTGCTGCTGGCGGTGCAGCCATGAACGCTGCGCCACTGATCATCGTCGGCGCCGGCCATGCCGGTGGCCGCGCGGCGCTGACCCTGCGCGAGCAGGGCTACGACGGCGAGCTGCTGTTGATCGGCGATGAGGCCCATGCGCCGTACGAGCGGCCGCCGTTGTCCAAGGGCGTGCTGCAGGGCACTGCCGAGCTGGGCGGCTACTCGCTGAGCGGCGCTGATGAGCTGGCGCGGCTGGGCATCGAACATGTCGCCGGCCAGGGCGTGCAGCACCTCGACGTCGGCACGCGGCAGGTGCAGTTGAACGATGGCCGCCGGCTGCTCTACAGCGGCCTGCTGCTGGCCACCGGCGGCAGCGCCCGGCGCCTCCCGGGAATGGCCACTGGCTGGACGAACGTGCGCTACCTGCGCACCCATGACGAAGCCCTGGCCCTGCGCGCCAGTTTGCGCGGCGGCGTGCGGCTGGTGGTGGTCGGCGGTGGCTTCATCGGCCTGGAGGTGGCGGCCAGCGCCCGGGCCCTGGGCTGCGCAGTGACGCTGCTGGAGGCCGGCCCGCGGCTGGCTGGGCGCGTGTTGCCGGCGGAGGTATCCATGGCGCTGTTGACGCTGCACCGCGAGCAGGGCGTGGACGTGCGACTGAACGCGCGCATCGAGGCATTCGAAGGCGCCCGTGAGGTGACTTGCGTGCGTCTGGACGATGGCTCGCGCATCCTCTGCGACAGCGTGGTGGTGGGCATCGGCATGCAGCCCAACGTTGCTCTGGCGCAGGCGGCGGGGCTGGCGATAGGGCAGGGCATTCGCGTCGACGCCTGCCTGCGCGCCAGTGCGCCGGACGTGTTCGTGGCCGGCGATGTCTGCGAGTTTCGCCTGCATCCCGAAGGGCCCTACCAGCGCCAGGAGACCTGGCGCAACGCCGAGGCCCAGGGCCGCCATGCCGCGCTCAACCTGCTGGGCGCCGGCTTGCCGTTCCAGCAGGTGCCGGGTTTCTGGTCCGATCAGTACGACCATGGGTTGCAGACCGTCGGCCAGTTGGGCGTTGGCGCGGCGTCGGCGCGGCGGCCCCTGGCCAGTGGCTTCCTGCTGTTCTACCTCGACGGCCGGCAACGCCTGCAAGGCGCCTGCGGCTGGGGCGTGGGCAACAGCGTGGCCAAGGATATCAAGCTGTGCGAACGCCTGATCACGGCCGGCCAGCCCCTGGCCGCCAGCCAGTTGGCCGACCCCGGCGTGGCCTTGAAAACCCTGCTGAGGAATTGACCATGCCACGTCTGCTGGTGTTTCAATCGTTGTGGGCCATGCTCGACCATCAGGGGCGGGCGACCCTGCCCCTGGAGGCGCAGCTGGAGCAGATCGCCGCTGCCGGTTTCGACGGCATCACCGATCACTACTGGCAGCCCGCCCAGGCCAGGCGCCTGAGCCAGGTGGCGGGCAGCCTGGGCCTGGCCATCGAAGGGCAGGTGTTCCCGTGCACCGTTGACGACTTGGCGGCAGCGCTGGACGTCGCCAGCCAGCATGGCTGCCATCACCTGACCGTGCAGGCCGACGTGCGCGCGGCGTCGCTGGGGCAGGTGCTGCCGCTGCTCCACGGCTGGCAGCGGCTGATCGAGCAGGTGGATTTCCCGGTGCTGGTGGAGACCCATCGCTACCGGGTCACCAATGACTTGCCGTTCACACTGCAGTTGCTGGCGGAGCTGCCGGAACTCAAACTGCTGGCTGACCTGTCTCATTACGTGGTGGGCCGCGAGCTGCCCGAAGCGGCTTGCGCCGAGGACGACGAGGCAATCCATCAGGTGCTGCGCCGCAGCTGGGGCTTCCATGGCCGCGTGGCCAGCAGCGAACAGGTGCAGGTGGGGCTGGTGTTTCCCCAGCACCAGGCCTGGGTGCAGCGCTTCCTGGGGTGGTGGCAGTGGGGGATGCGCGACTGGCTGGCGCGCCCGGGCACCGACCGGGCCAGCCTGTCGTTCACCTGCGAACTGGGGCCGCCGCCCTACGCCATCACCGACGCCCATGGCCTGGAGCTGACCGACCGCTGGCAGGAGGCGCTGCACCTCAAGCAGCTGATTCGCGACCTGTGGCGTCGGGCCTGTCGCTGACGTACAGGCTTACATAGTCCGTAGCAGCGGCCGCAGGCCGCGTCCCAGGCGCCGCGGTCGCGGGCAAGCCCTGAAAAATCGTTTAAGCTTCGATACACATGCACGCATCCAAGGTCTGGTTTTGAAAGGTTTGCCGTTCACCCTGTGTCTCCTTTGCATGGCCCGCTGCAGCACCCTGGTGCAGGCCGCCGAAGCCGCGCCGCTGAGCCTGAAAAGCTCCGGCGCGGTCACCGGCCTGGCGGTGCGCATCGTCGAGGATGACAGCTATTCCGTCCGCATCGATTACTTCTACCCCGCCACCGATGCCGCCGCCCGCAAGGCGCTGTGGCAAGGCGTGGGCGGCGCCTGGCAGGACCCTGCCGGCCAGCTCCACGAACAGGGCGCGCCGTTCAACGTGTTCCTGCGCATCTACGACATCGACGCCGCCGTGGTGGTGCAGGACCGGCGCATCAGCCACCCCACCGTGTCGTCGTGGGGCAGCGGCGTGTTGCATGCCGAGTTGAGCGAGGTGCGGCTGCGGCCGGGGCACTACCAGATCACCATCGAGCGGCGCGGCAGTGCCGAGCCGATCGACGATTATCGTGCCGGGGTCAGCGTGGTCAGGGCCTACTGAACCTGCGGCCACGGGGTTTGCGCTAGAATGCCCCGGTGCCTCATCACCTGCCCGAGAACCGCATGCCAACCCCAGTCCAACGCCCGTTGTGGAAGACCTACCTGGCCTTCCTGGCCCCCATGGTCCTGTCCAATTTCCTGCAGTCCATGTCCGGTACCCTCAACAGCATCTACATCGGCCAGATGCTCGGTACCCAGGCGCTGGCGGCGGTGTCGGGGATGTTCCCCATCGTGTTCTTCTTCATTGCCCTGGTGATTGGCCTGGGCGCGGGCGCCGGGGTGCTGATCGGCCAGGCCTGGGGGGCGCGCGAGCCGCACATGGTCAAGCAGATCGCCGGTGCCACGCTGCTGCTGGGTGCGCTGATCGGCCTGGTGGCGGCGGTGTTCGGCAGCGTCTTCGCGCGCCAGGCGCTGCAGGGCCTGGGCACGCCAGTGGACGTGCTGGATGACGCCGTCGCCTATGCGCGAGTGATGATGTGGATCATGCCGGTGCTGCTGGTGTTCGTGCTGTTCACCCAGCTGCTGCGCGGGGTCAGCGATACGCTGTCGCCACTGCTGGCGCTGCTGGTGTCCACCGCGGTGGGCCTGACCCTGACCCCGGCGCTGATCCGCGGCTGGCTGGGCATGCCGCAGATGGGTATCCAGAGCGCGGCGCTGGCGGGCCTGGCCGGCAACGTTGCCGCCATCGCCCTGCTGGCCTGGCGCCTGAACCGCCAGGGCCACGTGCTGGCGCCGGATCGGGCGTTTTTCAAGGCCCTGCGCCTGGACCGCTGGATTCTCGCCAAGGTGCTGCGCATCGGCCTGCCCACGGGCTTGCAGATGGTGGTCATCTCGCTGTCGGAGTTGGTCATCCTGTCGCTGGTCAACGGCTACGGCTCCAAGGCCACGGCGGCCTACGGCGCGGTCACGCAGATCGTCAACTACGTGCAGTTCCCGGCGCTGTCCATCGCCATCACCGCGTCCATCCTCGGCGCCCAGGCCATCGGCGCCGGCCGCCTGGAGCGCATGGGCCCGATCCTGCGCACCGGCCTGATGATCAACGTGTGGCTCACCGGCGGCCTGGTGGTGCTGGGCTACCTGCTCTCGCACTGGCTGCTGGGCCTGTTCATCACCGACGCCAGCACCCTGGCCCAGGCCGAGCACCTGCTGCACATCATGCTCTGGAGCATGCTGGTGTTCGGCTTCCAGGCCCTGGTGGGCGGCATCATGCGCGCCAGCGGCACGGTGCTGGTGCCGGTGCTGATCTCGATCTTCTGCATCCTGGGCGTGGAACTGCCGGCGGCCTGGCTGCTGAACGCGCACTTTGGCCTGGAAGGGGTGTGGATGGCGTTCCCGGTGACCTACCTGGCCATGCTGGCGCTGCAGGTCGCGTACTACAAGGGCGTGTGGCAGCACCGCACGATCGAACGGTTGGTGTAGCAGCAACTGTTTTGTGGGAGCTGGCTTGCCAGCGAGCTTTTATGGCCCTAACAGCTCGCTGGCAAGCCAGCTCCCACAGGATGTAGCAGCTGCCGCAGGCTGCGTCCGAGGCCCAACAGCGTATTGGGGGTTGACACGCCCACCCTGGCAAAAACTCCCCTCCGGCACTTGTCCCCGAAAATCGTGGGTATCTCTGTGGATAACTTCGCCAAAGCCAGTCAGCACAGGAGGTTGGCGGCACTGGCCAAGAAATGATCAATCGGGTGGGTGAACGCTTCGAAGGCATGCAGCGGCACTGGGGTCAAGCTGTAAGCACCTGTTTCACGCGGATTTAATGGCGCATTTACGTTACGAATCTTGTCGTATTTCCGACGCCTCAAGCGCTGGCGATCAGGCCTCTTATCCACAGCTGCAAGCGATCCCAGCATTGCCCCAGCCAGCTGCCGGCAGGCACGGTCTGCAGGGCCACCAGCGGTTGGCTGCTGAGCAGCAGGTCGCCGTCGTACAGGGTGAGCGCGCCCACCGGGCTGCCGGCCGCCAAAGGCGCCTTCAGTGGTTCATCCAGGTCGAGTTGGGTGCGCGTATGGCGCTGCTGGTTGACCGGCAAGGTCAGCACCACGTCCTTTGCCAGGCCTACGCTGACGCTGGCCTGGCTGCCCAGCCATACCTTGGGGGTCGCCAGCGGCTGGCCAGCGGTGGCGTAGGTCTGGGTGTCGAAGAAGCGGAAGCCGTAGCCCATGAGTTTGGCGCTGGCCTCGGCCCGCGCCCGTTCGCTGGGGGCGCCGAACACCACGCTGATCAGGCGGCGGCCGTTGCGCACCGCCGAGGTCACCATGCAGTAGCCGGCGGCTTCGGTGTGGCCGGTCTTCAGCCCGTCGTAGCTGGGGTCGCGCCACAGCAGCAGGTTGCGGTTGGCCTGGCGGATGCCGTTCCAGGTCAGGTATTTGTGCGCGTACAGCTCGTAGTAGCCGGATTCGTCGTCAATGATCGCCCGCGCCAGGATGGCCATGTCGTGGGCCGAGGAATAGTGGTCGGGCAACGGCAGGCCAGTGGGGTTGGCGAAGTGGCTGTTGTGCATGCCCAGCTTGGCCGCGGCGGCGTTCATCAGTGGCACGAAGCTGTCGGTGCTGCCGGCGATGTGCTCGGCCACGGCGACGCTGGCGTCGTTGCCCGAATCGATGATGATGCCGCGCAGCAGGTCGTGGGCGCTGACCTGGCTGCCGGGGTCGAGGAACATCCGCGAGCCGCCGGTGCGCCAGGCGTTTTCGCTGATCTGCACCAGGTCCTCGGGCTTCAGCCGCCCGGCCTGCATTTCGCGGGTCGCCAGGTAGGCGGTCATCAGCTTGGTCAGGCTGGCGGGCGGCAGGCGTTCATCGCCGGCGTGCTCGGCAATCAGGGTGCCGGTGCGCGCGTCCATCAGCACCCAGGCCTTGGCGTCCAGGCTTGGCGGGCGCGGCACCAGCGGCGCGGCGGGTGCGGGCTTGGCGAACACGGCGTAGGGGCAGGCGAGCAGGATCAGCACGATCAGGGTGCGCAGGAGCAGGCGTTTCACGGCGGCGGGGCCTCGGTGGGGAAGGGGGCCGAGACTGTGGCGGTGGGTGCCTGGGGGCTCAACTTAACCTGGGTTAAGTAAACTTAATGAAAGGGGGGTTGAGCGCGGACGCGGCCTGCGGCCGCTGCTACGGGGAGGGGCGCCGTTTGCATCGCGATCGACAAGGTACACGCGCACCCGTAGCAGCGGCCGCAGGCCGCGTCAGGTCGCACAATGAATGCTGACCAGCGCGCCGCCGCCTTCCGCGCTGCCGATGTGCAAGGTGTAGCCATGCAGCCGCACGATCGCCGCCACCAGCGACAGCCCCAGGCCATGCCCCGGCTGTGCGTCGGCGCTGGGCCCGCGGTAGAGGCGGCGGATGACCTGGCTGCGTTCCACGGGGGCGATGCCGGGGCCGGTGTCGAGGATGTCCAGGGTCATTTGCCGGCCCTGGCAACGGGCGCGCAACACGATGGCGCCGCCTACCGGGGTGAACTTGATAGCGTTGTCCAGCAGGTTCACCAGCGCCTCGAACAGCAGCGCCACGTCGCCCATCAGCGTCGGTAGCGGGCCCTGGATGTCCAGGGTCAGGGTCTGCTGGCGCTCCAGGGCCAGGGGCTCGTAGAACTCGTGGGCCTGCTGCAGCAGTTCCAGCGGCGAGTAGGGCTGGAAGGCGCCGCGCCGGCGCGTGTCCTCCAACTCGGCCACGCGCAGCAGGCCCTGGAAGCGCACCATGATCGATTCGCTTTCGGCCAGCGCCTGTTCCAGGGTGGCGCGCTGGGGCGCGTCCAGCGGCATCTGGTCCAACTGGTGCAGGCGCGCACGCAGGCGCGTCAGCGGCGTGCGCAGGTCATGGGCGATACCGTCGCACACGCCTTTCACTTCCAGCATCAGCTGTTCGATGTGGTCGAGCATGGTGTTCACCGCGCTGGCCAACATGTCCAGTTCGTCGCGCCGGGGCGACAGCGGCAGGCGGTCGGCGAGGTTGCCCGAGACCACGCTCTCGGTGCTGCGCTGCAGGCCTTGCACGCGCTTGAGCGGGCGCCGGCGCAGCAGGCGCCAGCCGATCAGGCCGGGGATCAGCGTCAGCGACAGCCCCCAGGCCAGCGCCTGCTGGATGATGCCGCCCACCGCCGACACCGAACCGCCGTCGCGGGCCAGCACCAGCATGCGCCCGTCGCCGCGGTGCACCAGCAGCGCGTAGCTGCTGCGCGGCTCCTCGCTGGCCTGGGCCACGCTCAGGCCTTTCTGCAGGTAGTGCACCTGGCCGTCGTCGGGCAGGCTGGCGCGCAGTTTCAGCAGGTCGCCGGCCAGGTGTTGGCCCTGGGCGTCGAACAGGCCATAGGCGTCGATGTTGGGGGTGGAGTAGGCCTCGCTGGCGGCCAGTTCGCCCAGCAGGTTGTCGTCGTCGACCTTGGCGTAGTAGTGCGCGCGCTGCATCAGCGTGCGCTCGGCGATGCTGCCCAGGTACTGCGAGATCTGCCAGTACAGCACGCCGGTGAACAGCGCGCCCCAGGCCACGAAGAACAGCGCGTAGAAGCCGATCAGGCGGCTGCTGGACGAGCCCCAGGGTTCAAGCGCGGGGCGCGAGGACATAGCCGGTACCCCTGACGGTCTGGATAATGGGCGAGTGCTCGCCCTCGATTTTCTTGCGCAGGCGGCCCAGGTGCACGTCGATGATGTTGGTGCCGGGATCGAAGTGGTAGCCCCACACCTCCTGGAACAGCATGGTCCGCGTCACCAGCTGGCCGGCGTTGCGCATCAGGTAGTTGAGAATCTTGAACTCGGTGGGCAGCAGGGCGATGTGCTCGTCGCCGCGGTTGAGGCGGTGCTCCACCAGGTCCAGGCACAGGTCGCCGACCTGCAGGCGCGGGTGGCTGGCGCCGTTCGCCGGGCGGCGCAACAGCACCTCCAGGCGCGCCACCATTTCCACCGGCGAGAACGGCTTGGTCAGGTAGTCGTCGCCGCCCGAGCGCAGGCCGCGCACGCGCTCGTCCACGTCCGACAGGGCGCTGATCATCAGCACCGGCGTGTGAATGTCCAGGCTGCGCAGGGTGCTGACGATGGTCAGGCCGTCGAAGTCAGGCAGCATGCGGTCCAGGGTGATGGCGTCGTGGCCGCCGGCAATCGCCCGGGCCAGGCCCTCGCGGCCGTTGGCGCACCATTCCACGGTAAAGCCGTGCAGGCTCAGTTCGGTCATGATGACGTGGGCGGTCACTTCGTCGTCTTCGATGACCAGGGCGCTGCTCATGGGGGAATCCTCTGTTGCTCCGCGATTTTTCGGGGTGGCCATTGTAAAGGCTTGGCTACCCTAGGGAGACCGCGCGTCGGGCTCTATTAAATTTTAATTTAATCGACTTAATTCAGTTGCTTGCACGCGCAGGAGTTTAATGGGCTACCCCCGTGAACCGAGGTTGTCCGCTGCCGTGAACCGTCGCAATTTTCTCGGCCTGATCAGCGCCGTGTCCCTGATGTCGCCCGCCTGGCTGCTGGCCGCGCCGTTGCCGGGTGTCAGCCATTGCCAGGTCAGCCAGCATGGCGGCGTGACCAGCCTGGTGCTGGACCTGGCTGGCAAGGTGCAGTACCAGGTGTTTACCCTCAGCGCGCCTGACCGCGTGGTGATCGACCTGCACGGGGTGGCCGCGCACCTGCCGCCGGCGGCGTTGAACTTCGCCGGCACGCCGGTGCAGGGCCTGCGCAGCGGCCCGACCAAGACTGGCATGCGCCTGGTGCTGGACATGCATCAACCTGCCCACGCCCAGGCGCGGCTGGTGCCGCTGGCCGGTGGGCATCAGCGCCTGGTGGTGGATTTGCCGGTGGGCAAGGCCGCTGCCGCGCTGGCGCGCCACGTGCCGCGCCAGCGCCCGGCGATCATCGCCATCGACGCCGGCCACGGCGGCAAGGATCCCGGCGCCGTCAGCGGCACCAGGCATTACGAGAAGACCGTGGTGCTGGGCATCGCCAGCCTGTTGCACCAGCAGCTGGCCAAGGACCCGCGCTTCACCCCGACCATGAGCCGCGACAGCGACTTCTTCGTGCCGCTGCACCAGCGCGTGCTGCTGGCCCACCAGCGCCGCGCCGACATGCTGGTGTCGCTGCACGCCGACGCGGCGCCGTCACGCTCGGCGCGCGGCGCCTCGGTGTACGTGCTGTCGTCCCACGGCGCCACCTCGGCCATGGCCCGCTACATCGCCGAAAGCGAGAACAGCTCCGACGCCTACGCCGGGGTGTTCGACAAAAGCCTGAGCAACGACGACCCCATGGTCTCCAAGGTGCTGGTGGACATGTCGATGAACGCCACCATCGCCTCCAGCCTCGACCTGGGCCGCACGGTGCTGGGGCACTTCAAGCAGGTCACCAACATCCACCAGCAGCGCGTGGAACAGGCCGGCTTCGCAGTGCTGAAGTCGCCGGACATCCCGTCGATCCTGGTGGAGCATGGTTTCATGAGCAACCCCTACGACTGCGGGCGGCTGATCGACCACCGCCACCAGGTGGAGCTGGCGCAGGCGCTGCATGCGTCGATTGGCGATTATTTCCGCAAATACCCGGTGCACGTCGCGTAGCAGCAACTGTCTTGTGGGAGCTGGCTTGCCAGCGAGCTTTGTATGGCCCCAACAGCTCGCTGGCAAGCCAGCTCCCACAGTGTGTATCCCGACGACGTAACAGCAACTGTCTTGAAATGGCGTCGTCTGCATCGCGACTAAAGTCGGCTCCTACCGCGTTCGTGGTAGGAGCCGGCCTTGGCCGCGATGCAGGCGACGCAATCTAAGCGGTATGCGCATCCGCGTAGCAGCTGCCGCAGGCTGCGTCTTGCATGCGCGGTGCATCAGGCTCACCGCAAAGCCCATGACGCGGCCTGTGGCCGCTGCTACGGGTTGTTGATCAGATGTGGAACCAGGCCAGCCCACCCAGCACCAGGCTCAGGGCGGCGGCACCCAGGGACATTTTCTCCAGCCATTCCTTGCGCGTGAGCAAGGTCATGGCCGCCAGCGAGATCGCGATCTGGATCGCCATCATCGCCTGGGCCCAGCGGTGGTGCTGGTGCAGGATGGTCTCGGACTTCACGTCCCACTCGGCCGCTTCCTTCTCCATGGCCTCGGCCTTCTGCCGCGCCTCTTCCTTTTGCTGCTTGTAGCGCGCGACCTCGGCCTGGTAGTGGGCCACGTCCATGCCCGGGATGTGGCTGGCCAGGTCGGCGAGGTTCTGGCGGCTGGACTTGGCCTGGTAGTAGTTCCACTGGTTGGCGGCTTCGGTCTTCTTGATGGCGGCGTTGTTCTTGTTCATCGCCGCCTCGCTCTCGGTGGAGCCGGCCTGGTAGCTGAGCAGCGCGCCAATGGTGGCCATGACCGCCGTCATCACCGCGATCTTGCTGGCGAAGCTGTCGCCACGGTGGTGGGCGTGCTCGACGTGTTCTTCATGGGGGGAGGGGACTTCGAACGACTCGGACATGGTGCTCGGGCTGCCTTGGGGGGTGGAAACGCGGGCGCGAATATAGGGTAAAACCCTGCGCCCGCCTAGCGGCCCAAAGGCCGCACCCCGCAAGTTTCATGCGGCCCGAGTTAGGGCAGGTGCGCGCGGTCCTGCTCGCCGCTGTCGGACTCGAACAGGGTCGCCAATTCGCCTCGCGCTTCCTGGGCGGTCTGCATCACCTTGGCCGCGTCGTCGCGCACCAGGTACTGGGCGGCCAGCACCTGTTCGTCGTGCTGCTTGAAGCGCTGGATCCGCCAGTCGGCCTGCTCCTGGGTCAGGCCCAGGCCCACCAGGGTGCGGCGGCTCATCTCCAGGCTCGAGTAATAGGTTTCGCGGATGGCCACGGCCCCGGCGTCCACCAGGCGGTGCACGTGCTGGCGGTTGCGGGCCCGGGCGATGATCTTGATGTGCGGGTACAGGCGGTGCACAAGCTCGGCGGTCTTGATGTTGGTCTCGGGGTCATCGGTGGCGATGATGAAGTACTCGGCCTCGCCCACCTTCGCCGCGCTGAGGATCTCGGGGCGCAGCGGGTCGCCGTAGAACACCGGCACGTTGCCGAAGCTGCGGGTCAGCTCGATGGTGTCCACCGAGGTGTCCAGGGCCACGAACGAGACGTTCTGCGCGCGCAGGATACGCGAGACGATCTGGCCCATGCGGCCCATGCCGGCGATGACCACGCGCGGCGCGTCGGCGTCGATGGCCTTGAGGTGCTCGGGCACCGGCTTGACCGGCTTGGGCTGCGCCTTGATATAGCGTGCGCAGGCCAGCAGCAACAGCGGCGTCACCGCCATCGACAGGGTGATGGTCAGCAGCAGGGTGTCGAACAGGTGTTGGTCGAACAGGCCTTCGTCCTTGCCGATCTTGAACACCACGAAGGCAAACTCGCCGCCTGCCGCCAGCACCACGCCCAGGCGCACCGCGCTGAGCTTGCTCAAGCCCCCGGCCAGGCGGCCGATGAACAGCAGCAGCGGCAGCTTGATGGCGATCAACAGCAGCATCAGCCCCAGTACCGTGGCCGGCGCATCCAGCAGCAACTGCAGGTTGGCGCCCATGCCCACGCTGATGAAGAACAGCCCCAGCAGCAGGCCCTTGAAGGGCTCGATCTGCGATTCCAGCTCATGGCGGTATTCGGAATCCGCCAGCAGCAGGCCGGCCAGGAACGCGCCCAGGGCCATGGACACGCCGGCCAGGTCCATCAGCCACGCGGTGCCGATCACCACCAGCAGCGCGGTGGCGGTGGACACCTCCGGCAGGCCGGTGCGGGCCACGGCGCGGAACACCGGGCGCAGCAGGTAGCGCCCGCCGATCACCACCACGGCGATGCTGCCCAGCACCCGCAGGCCATGGTTGAGGCTGTCGCCCGGCGCCGTGTCATGGTCGCCGGTGGCCAGTAGCGGCACCAGGGCGATCAGCGGGATGGCGGCGATGTCCTGGAACAGCAGAATGGCAAACGCCAGGCGCCCGTGGGGGCTGTTCAGCTGCTTGCTCTCGGCCAGGCTCTGCAGCCCGAACGCCGTGGACGACAGCGCCAGGCCCAGTCCCAGCACCACCGCCGTGGGCAGCGGCTGGCCAAAGCCCAGCATCGCCACGCCGCCAATCACCGCACCGGTCAGCAGCACCTGGGCCAGGCCCACGCCGAACACCGACTTGCGCATCACCCACAGCCGCCGCGGCGACAGTTCCAGGCCGATGATGAACAACAGCAGCACCACGCCCAGCTCGGAAATATGCGAGACGCTCTGCGGGTTGCCGATCAGGCCCAGCACCTGCGGGCCGATGATCACCCCCGCGAACAGATACCCCAGCACCGCGCCCAGTTGCAGGCGCTTGGCCAGCGGCACGGTGATGACGGCGGCGAACAGAAAGACCACGGCGGCTTGTAGCAGGCTCCCTTCTTGGGGCATTGGGTTACTCCTGGGGGTGAGGCGAAACGGGTAGTCTACTGGTTTTATAACCCTCATTAATATTATGCAGGTGGGTAGGTAGGACCAAAGCCACAGGCGCTATGCCGTGGCTCAGCTGATGCCTCGATAAAGTTGTTTCTGTTAGAACATGGCCTCAACCCATCCCCACCACATGCGCCACACCCTGCGCCCGCACATAAACCCGGCTGCCTATCCCCGGCACCTCCACTCCGGCGCTGCGCAGCCGCAATGGGGTTCCCTGGGCTGACTCCAGCTGCACCGTCAACGTCCAGCTGTTGCCGATGAAGTCGGTCTCGCTGACCACCCCGCGCACCGCGCCGGGCGCTTCGTCGCACAGGTGCAGTTGCTCCGGCCGCAGCATGACCTGGGCGCTGCCGTGCAGGCTGGGGTCACGCACGGGCAGGCTGCCCAGCGCGCAGGTGGCGTGGCCGTGGGCGAGCTGGGCGGGGAGCAGCACGGCGTCGCCGAGGAACAGCGCGGTCTGGGCGTCGTTGGGGTGGCGGTAGAGTTCCAGCGGTGGGCCGGCCTGCACCAGGCGGCCCTGGCGCATCACGGCCAGCTGGTCGGCGAACGACAGTGCTTCGCCCTGGTCGTGGGTGACCAGCACGGTGGTGATGCCGGCCTCGCTCAGCAGTTGCGCCACGGCCTTGCGCATGGAGGCGCGCAGGCCGGTGTCCAGCGCCGAGAAGGGCTCGTCCAGCAGCATCAGCCGCGGGCGCTGGGCCAGGGCGCGGGCCAGGGCCACCCGTTGCTGCTGGCCGCCGGACAGCTCGTGGGGCCAGCTGTGCAGCAAGCGCCGGTCCAGCGCCACGCGCTCCAGCAGCGCCTCGACCTGGGCGCGCTTGGCGGCGGCGCTGCCGGGCAGGCCGAAGCCGATGTTGGCGGCCACGTCCAGGTGCGGGAACAGCGCGCCGTCCTGGGGGACGTAGCCAATCTGGCGTTGGTGCGCGGGCACTTCGCGGCCGCCGTCGGCCAGCGGCTGGCCGCCCAGGGCGATGCTGCCCTGGTCGGGGAATTCGAAGCCGGCGATCAGCCGCAGCAGGGTGGTCTTGCCCGAGCCGGACGGCCCGACAATGGCGGTGCGGCTGCCGCTGGGGACGCTGAGGCTGACGTCGTCGAGGGCGGTGAAGGCGCCGAAACGCTTGTGCAGGTGGTGCAGTTCAAGGGCGCTCATCGGCCGGCGGTCCGTTTCGATTGTTGATAGAGGAGGGCGGTCAGCGGCAGCGACAGCACAATCATGATCAGCGCATAGGGCGCCGCAGCGGCGTAGTCGATCTCGCTGCTCATGGCCCAGAAGCCGGTGGCCAGGGTGCGCGTGCCGCTGGGCGCCAGCAGCAGGGTGGCGGTGAGCTCGTTGCAGATGGCCAGGAACACCAGCGCCGCACCCGCCGCTGCGCCCGGTGCGGCCAGGCGCAGGGTGACGCGCCACAACGCCTGGCCCGGTGAACGGCCGAGGCTGCGGGCGATGTTCTCCAGCTCCACCGGCGCCTGGGCGATGCCGGCGCGCAGGCTGACCAGGGCCCGTGGCAGGAACATCAGCAGGTAGGCCAGCAGCACGGTGAACAGGGTCTGGTACAGCGGCGGTGCCAGGTGAATGCTCAGGGTCACCAGTGCCAGGGCCACGACAATGCCCGGCAGCGAGCTGGACAGGTAGTTGCCGCCTTCCAGCAGCCGTTGCAGGCGGCTGGGTGCGCGCACCGACAGCCACGCCGCCGGTATCGCCGCCAGGGTGGTCAGCAGGGCGCCGGCGCTGGCCAGTAGCAGGGTCTGCCACAAGGCGGTCCACAGTTCGTCGTTGCGCCACACCTCCAGGCCGCCGGCCAGCAGCCAGCGGCCCAGGGTCAGCAGCGGCACGCCCAGGGTCAGCGCGCAGGTCGCCAGCATCAGGCCCAGGCCCAGCGCGGTGTCGCGCCGGTTCAGGCGCCAGCCGGGCAGCACGCGCGGGCTGCCGGAGCCCACCCGCGCATAGCGGGCATGACCACGGCTGGCGGCCTCGACCGTCAGCAGCAACAGGCAGCACAGCGCCAGCACGCCGGCCATCATGTTGGCGGCCGGGCCGTTGAACGAGGACTGGAACTGGTCGTAGATGGCGGTGGTGAAGGTGTCGAAACGAATCAGGGCGTACAGCCCGAACTCGGCCAGCAGGTGCAGGCCTACCAGCAACGTGCCGCCGCTGATGGCCAGGCGCAGTTGCGGCAGCACCACGCGAAAGAACACTGCCCAGGGTTTGAGCCCCAGGGACTGGCCGACGTCTTCAAGGGCCGGGTCCAGGCGGCGCAGGGTGGCGGCCACGGGCAGGTACAGGAAGGGGAAATAGGCGATCACCGAGATCAGCACCGCCGCCGGTAAACCGTGCAAACCGGGCGCCACACTGACCCAGGCGTAGCTGTGCACGAACGCCGGGATGGCCAGGGGCGCGGTGGCCAGCAATGCCCACAGCCGCCGCCCGGGTAGCCGCGTGCGTTCGGTGAGCCAGGCCAGGGACACACCCAGCAGCACGCACAGCGGCAAGGTCAGCAGGGTCAGCGCCAGGGTGTTGAGCAGCAACTGCGCCATGCGCGGGCGCAGCACCAGGGCGGCAATGTTCTGCCAGCCTTGTTGCACGGCCACGCCGACGATGAAGCCCAGGGGCAGCAGCGCCAGCAGCGACAGGCCAAGGGCGGCGCCCACCAGCCAGGCGTTGCGCCGCCGCTGGCGGCGGCGCAGGGGCAAGCTGGCCGCCGGTACGGCGGCCTTGGTCAAGCCTGAAGATGGCAGCAATTTACAGCAGCCCGGCCTGGTTCATCAGCTCGACGGCCTTCTTGCTGTCGAGCTTGGAAACATCCACCACGGGGGCGTCCAGCTGCGCCAGCGGCACCAGTTTCGGGTTGGACGCCGCACCCTGGCCCACCGCGTACTCGAACGACTTGCCGTCCTTCAGGATGGCCTGGCCCTTGGGGCCGGTGATCCACTTGAGCAGCGCCTGGGCCTGCTCCTGGTGCTTGCTGGACGCCAGCACGCCGCCGCCCGACTGGCTGACGAACGCGCCCGGGTCCTGGTGCTTGAAGTAGTGCAGTTCGGTGTTCTTGCTGTTCTCGCCGGTCTTGGCCTGGTCGACGAAGCTGTAGTAGTGGTAGATCACCCCACCTTCCGCCTGCCCGGCATTCACTGCCTTGAGCACCGCGCTGTTGCCGCGGTAGGCGGTGGCGTTGGCCTTCATGCCCTTGAGCCAGTCGAGGGTGGCGGCTTCGCCCTTGAGCGCCAGCACCGCGGCGACGATGGCCTGGAAGTCGGCGCCGGCCGGCGAGGCGGCCCAGCGGCCCTTCCAGGCCGGGGTGGCCAGGTCCATCAGCGAGGCGGGTAGTTGGTCGGCCTTGAGCTTGTCCTTGTTGTAGACGAACACCGTGGAGCGCGCGGCAATGGCCACCCACTTGCCCTGGGCCGGACGGTAGGGCGCGCCCACCTGTTCCAGGGTGGTAGGCGCCACGGGGGCGAACAGGCCGGCGTGCTGCACCAGCATCATGGCCGGCGAGTTCTCGGTCAGGAACACGTCGGCGGGCGAGGCCGCGCCTTCCTGCACCAGTTGGTTGGCCATCTCGGTGTCATCGCCGTTACGCAGGGTGACCTTGATGCCGGTGTCCTGGGTGAAGCCGGCGACCCAGGCCTTGGTCAGGGTCTCGTGCTGGGCGTTGTACACCACCAGGTCCGAGTCTTGCGCCAGAGCGTGACCGGCACCGAACAGGGCGCAGGCCAATACCGTGGTTTTCAGCAGGGGTAGGGACGACTTCATGACCGCGCTCCAGTGTTGTTCTTGTGTGAAAAAGGATAATTCAATACGAATCATTTGCATGACTATTCGTGCCGGACGGTAGTGCGGCGAATGACAAAAAATCGTCAAGGCGATGCTGGCGTTTCGTAAATGTATCGAGTTTGTTGCCAAATCCTGCGAGCAAAGTGCGGTAACGCCGGTCACAACTGACAAGGACGGCGTTCCCGTTCGCAACCCGGAGAAATGCTATGCACAGATACCTTGCCAAGCTGATGCTGGTCGCCGCGCTGATGTCGAGCCTGGGCGGCTGCTGGATTTTTGACCCCCATGGAGGCGGCGGTGGTCATGGCGGCGGTGGTGGCGGCCCGGGCATGAGTGGCCCTGGCGGCGGCGGGCCTGGTGGCGGCGGTGGCCCAGGTGGCAACGGCGGTGGCCCGGGCGGTGGCGCGCGCTGACCGGCACTTTTGCCCAGGCAAAAGAAAGCCCGCAACGAGGCGGGCTAAATGAATCATCACAAAGGAGTGGGTGTACTGTGCACCTTGCTTTGTGAAGGCGATGTGAAAAGCCGCCAAGGTGAAAATACTTTCATTACGGCGGCTTTTCTTGATCCCTGTAGCAGCGGCTGTTTCTGTGGGAGCTGGCTTGCCAGCGAGCTTTTGGGGCCTCAACAGCTCGCTGGCAAGCCAGCTCCCACAATGCCTGCTACGGGTTATTCGAACTGTGGCTGGAATTTTTTTACCGCCGCCAGGGCGCAGCCTTCGTCCTTGTCGCCGCCTGGTGCGCCGGACACGCCCAGCCCGCCCAGCACCTGGCGGTCGGCCTTGCGCAAGGTCACCCCACCCGGAATGAACAGCACCTGCGGCACGGTGTTCAACGCGCCGTTGGCCGGGCCGTCGAGCTTGGCGGCCAGCAGTTCGCTGATGGTGTCCTTGTCGAACGCCTGGCCGTAGGAGAAGGCGGTGTACGCCTTGCGGTAGGACACCGACAACGACTGCAGCGGCACGGTATCGCCCTTGATCACCGCTTGGGCGTGGCCGGACGGGTCGACCACCGTGGCGGTCACCGACCAGCCCTTGGCGGCGCAGGTCTGCACGGCCTCGGCGGCCAGTTGCTGGGCCACTTGCCAGGGCAGTTTCTGGCTGCTGACCAGGTGGCTGGGAGCGGCCTGGGCGCACAGCGCGGCCAGTGTCAGCGCCAGGGTGGCGCCGCTGCGCAGCAGGGGAGAGGTGGGCATGGCAGTTTCCTTTTCGAGGTTGATGAAAATCCTTTCACTCGCCGTGGCGAAAGCAGTTCCCAATACTGGCCTGGCGGCTGGAACCTTCACTGAGATCGGGTTTCAGACGCTATGACCAGGCCCGATGCTGTTGCTCGGGTTTTTTTCAGCATCGGCCTGAAACCGGTTTCAGTCAAATCCGGAGATGATGTGTGAAAACGTCCGCAAGCCTGTTGTTAACCGCGGGGCTGCTGCTGGGCAGTGCCCTGCCTGCCCTGGCCCTGGCCGAAACCGTCGACCGCAGCGATATCCCCATCGGCTCCCTGGACGAGGTGGCTGCGTTCCAGGGCCTGGGCCCGTCCGGCATCGTCGTCACGCCGTCGGGGCGCACCTTCGTCGGCTTCCCGCGCCACGCCATCAACCACACCGGCATGACCCTGGGCGAGCTGGTGGGCGGCAAACTGGTGCCGTATCCCGACGCGGCCACCAGCCTGCCGTCCGACCGCAGCGACGCGCAGAAACTGATCTCCGTGCACGGCATGACCACCGACACCCAGGGCCGCCTGTGGCTGATCGACGACGGCAAGCGTGGCGGTATCGACGGCATCAAGCCCGGCGCCGCCAAGGTGGTGGGCATCGACCCGCAGACCAACAAGGTGTTCGCCTCGGTAGTGCTCAAGGACGCCCTGCGCCAGGACAGCCACATGAACGACCTGCGCATCGATCTCACCCATGGCGCCCAGGGCACCGCCTACGTGGCCGACTCGTCGTTTGGCGAAGCCCCGGCCATTGTCGTCGTCGACCTGGCCACCGGGCATCAGCGCCGGGTGCTCAGCAAAGACCCGTCGGTGCTGCCGCAACAGGACTTCGTCACCCAACTGGACGGCGTGCCCATGCGCTACCAGGGCAAGGCCAGCGCCTTCCCCCACGGCGGCGTCGACAGCATCACCCTCAGCGCCGACAGCACCCGCCTGTATTACTCGCCGCTGACCAGCCGCCACCTGTGGAGCATTCCCACCGGCGCCCTGGCCAATTTCGACTACAGCGACAAGCAGCTCGCCGCGCAGATTCGTGACGAGGGCGAGAAGGTCATGACCGACGGCATCGCCACCGATGCCCAAGACCGTATCTACCTGACCGACTCCGAACACCGGCAGATCCTGCGCCGCTGGCCCGACGGTCATTTCGACGTGGTGCTGCGCGACCCGCGGCTGGTGTGGCCGGACGGCATCTTCGTGGCCGGCAACCAGGTCTACGTGACCTTGGGCCAGTGGGACCGCCTGGGCCAGCACAGCGACACCCGCAAGCCGCCCTACCTGCTGATTCGCACGCCCATCGACGGCACGCCGGTGTACGACGCGCAGCCGCACTGATTGCTCACTGACATGGAGGCACCCCCCGCAATGAACGCGATAAAACCCATGACCCTGGCGCTGCTGGCAGTCGCCTCTGTCGCTAACGCCCAGCCAGCCCTTGCGCCACAGGGCGAGTTGGTGGCCGCCCTGCAGAACACCGAGGCCAGCGGCATTGTCGTCACCCCCGGCGGCCGCACCTTCCTGACGCTGCCCCGGGCCGGCAGCAACCACACATTCCCCTCGGTGGTGGAACTGGTGAAGGGCAAGCAGGTGCCGTTCCCCGACCTTGCCACCACCACCGACACCGGCAAGCCGCTCACCGATTGGCTGGTGTCGCCCCTGGGCCTGACGCTGGCCGGCAACACCCTGTGGGTGCTGGACGAGGGCAAGCGCCCGGGCATCGACGGCATTCCCGACGGCTCGGCGAAGCTTGTGGGCATCGACATCACCACGCGCAAGGTGCTCAAGACCATCGTCTTCCACAAGCCGTTCCTGCGCGACAGCGTGCAGCTCAACGACCTGCGCATCGACCCCGACCACGGCGCCCAGGGCACGGTGTACATCTCCAACAATGGTTTTTCCAGCCCCTCGGATTGTTCGCTGATCGTGGTGGACATCGCCACGGGCAAGATGCGCGAGCTGTTCCACAACCTGCCGCAGACCTCGCCCGCGCCCGGCTACATGACCTACGTCGAAGGCCAGCCCCACGCCTACAGCCTCGACCACCCGACCATGCCCCAGGGCGGGGTCAACGGCATCGAGCTGTCGCCGGACCACAAGAAGCTGTACTGGACCATTCCCACCAACCCCAACTACTACAGCATCGACACCGCCGCGCTCAGCGACTTCAACCGCCCTGAGGACGCGCTGGTCAAGGACATTCACTTCGAGGGCCAGGTTGCCTCCAACGGCGGCATCGCCGTGGACGCCAAGGGCACGCTGTACTTCGGCGACGCCTCGCGCTACTCCATCATCAGCCGCGACAACGCCGGGCAATTTGCGCTGGTGGGCCGCGACCCGCGGTTGATCTGGCCGGATGGCCTGTACTGGCAGGGCGGCTACCTGTACGTCACCGTAGGGCAATGGCAGCGGGTGCCGGGGCTGCACGGCGGCAAGGACCTGCGCACCGCGCCGTACAACATCCTGCGGTTCAAGACGGCAATGTAAAAACTGCGTACCGGGCCTGTTACTCACTGGCTACCCGCCAGCCAGGCTCTATGCTGGACAGTGCGAAAGCGCAGGCGATAAGGTATTCGCCACGTCGGGGGCGAACATCGCCGCCCGGCGTTTTCGTCAATGCATGTCCCTCAAGGAGCCGACGGTGAGCTTGCACAGAGAACGGCTGATGGGCGTCGCCAGCGACGCTGCCCAGGACGCCCCCACGGGGGCGGTGGCGACGCTGCTGGCAACCGAATGGGCCCAGGCCCTGCGGTTGCGGCAACCCTTGTCGTTGATCGTGGTGACCGTCGACCAGTTCCCGGCGTTCTGCCGCCAGCAGGGCCGCGAGCAGGGCGAGGTGCATCTGGGCCACTTAGGCCAATTGCTCGACGCCATCGCCCGGCGGGCCCGCGACAGCGCCGGGCGCTGCTCTGCCGATGCGTTCATGCTGGTGCTGCCGGAAACCCCGGCAGACGGCGCGCAAGTGGTGGCCGAGCGCTGCCACCAGGCCATTCGCGCAGCCCAGGCCGAACACCCACTGACCGCCAGCATTGGCGCAGGCACGCTGATACCCCGCAGCGAGGCGGGGCATTCGGCGTTCTTCAATGCGGTGGCGCAGTTGTGCGACGAAGCCGCCCGGGCGGGCGGCGATCGCGTGGCAACGCGGCATTTCGGCCAGTCCTACACCGGTGCCATGCGCGCCTGAAGATGGGGGAATCCGTTTCTACAGATCCACGTGGACGTGTGGGAGCTGGCTTGCCAGCGAGCTGTTGAGGCCCTAAAGCTCGCTGGCAAGCCAGCTCCCACAAAAAGACGCGATCAGTTAGGCGGGGCCGAAGCGCTGTCGCCGCCGCTGTCGCCACCATCATCATCGTCGTCATCGTCATCACTGGTGCCAGCGCCACCCGAGGTGTCCTGCTTGCCGCTGTAGCCACCGCCACCGTTGTCGGTGCCGCCGCTGCGGCCCGGGTCGGCGCCTTGCGTACGCGGGTCGGCGCCAGGGCTGGACGGCGAGGCATCGGTGCCGTTGTTGATGGAAATGTCGGACGCCGCCAGGGCCACCGCCGAGGTGGCGGACAGCAGGCTGGCGACCGCCAGGGTAAGCAAGGTTTTCCTGAACATGGTAGCGCTCCCTCGATAAGGACGTTTCACCAGCTTAGGCAGGGGGCGGGGCGCCGTCGATCCAATGTTGCGACCGACGGCGATATTTCATCTTACCGGCGGTCAACCCACACGGTCTGGGCGTTGCAGAACTCGCGCAGGCCGAAGTGCGACAGCTCGCGGCCGAAACCGCTTTTCTTCACGCCGCCAATGGCCACGCGGGGGTCGGAGGCGCAGTAGCCGTTGATGAACACACCGCCGGTGTCCAGCGCTGCGGCCAGGCGCTTGGCCAGCGCGACGTCGGCGGTCCAGACGCTGCCGGCCAGGCCGAACTCGCTGTCGTTGGCCAACTCAACCGCATGCGCGGCGTCGCGGCAGGCAATGATCGAGGCCACCGGGCCGAACAGCTCCTGCTTGAACGAGGTCATGTCCGGCGTCACGTCGCCCAGGATGGTCGGCGCGTAGTAGTTGCCCACGCCTTCCACCTTGTGGCCGCCCAGCAGCAGGGTGGCGCCTTCGGCCAGGGTCTGTTGCACCTGGCCGTCCAGCTCGTCGCGCAGGTCGTAGCGGGCCATGGGGCCGATGTAGTTGCCTTCTTCCAGCGGGTCGCCGACCTGCATGGCCTGGACCGCCGCCACCAGTTTCTCGGTAAAGGCCGGCAGCACGCTGTCTTCGATGATGAAGCGCTTGGCGGCGATGCACACCTGGCCCACGTTCTGGAAGCGGCCGATGGCGGCGGCCTTCACGGCTTCGTCGAGGTCGGCGTCGGCCAGCACGATGAACGGGTCGGAGCCGCCCAGTTCCAGCACGCATTTCTTCAGCGCGGCACCGGCCTGGGAGGCGATGGCGGCGCCGGCGCGCACGCTGCCGGTGACAGTCACGGCGGCGATGCGCGGGTCATTGATGGCGCTGGAGACGCCGTCGTTGCCCACGTTCAGCACTTCGAACGCACCTTCCGGCACGCCGCCCTCGCGCAGGGCCTGGGCCAGCAGCAGCGCGCTGCCCATCACGTTCGGCGCATGCTTGAGCACGTAGGTGTTGCCCGCCAGCAGGATCGGCACGGCGCCACGCAGCACCTGCCAGATGGGGAAGTTCCACGGCATCACGGCCAGGATCGGGCCGATCGGGCGGTATTCGATAAAGGCCTTGTCGCCCGGCACCTGGGTCGGCTCAGGCGCCAGCAGTTCCGGGCCCTGGGCGGCGTACCACTCGCACAGGCCGGCGCATTTTTCCACTTCGGCGCGGGCTTGCAGAATCGGCTTGCCCATTTCCAGGGTCATGCTGCGGGCCAGGGCCTCGCTGTTGTTGCGCAGGGCAGTGGCGACGTTGACCAGCACGGCGGCGCGGTCGGCCACCGATACCTGGCGCCACTGGCGGTAGGCGTCGGCGCTGCGGGCCAGGGCCTGGTCCAGCTGGGTGGCGGTCTGGAACGGGTAGCGCGCCAGTTCTTCACCGGTGGCCGGGTTCAGGGAAACGGCGTAGTCGATAACGGCGGGGGCATTCATGGCAAACCTCCAAGGCAGTAGATGAGCGTTACCTTATGCCCTTGATCGCTTCATGAATAATGAATAATAATAAGTGAAATGCTCACGAAACGAGAAAGTATCATGGACCTGACCCAGCTCGAACTGTTCAAGGCCGTCGCCGAGGAGGGCAGCATCACTGCCGCTGCCGCCAAGGTTCACCGGGTGCCGTCGAACCTGACCACGCGCATCAAGCAGCTGGAAAGCGAGTTGGGCGTGGACCTGTTCATCCGCGAGAAACTGCGCCTGCGGCTGTCGGCCAACGGCCACAGCTTCCTCGACTACACCCGGCGCATTCTCGACCTGGTGGACGAGGCCAGGCTGGCCGTGTCCAGCGGCGAGCCCCAGGGCGTGTTTACCCTGGGCTCGCTGGAAAGCACGGCGGCGGTGCGCATCCCGCCCTTGCTGGCGGCCTACCACCAGCGCTACCCCAAGGTGGAGCTGGACCTGTCCACCGGGCCCTCAGGCGACATGATCGACGGCGTGCTGGCCGGGCGCTTCGCTGCGGCGTTCGTCGACGGCCCGCTGCACCCGCTGCTCGACGGCATTGCGGTGTTCGAGGAAGAAATGCTGCTGGTGACCGCCAAGGGCCATGCGCCGGTGACCCGCGCCCTGGATGTGAGTGGCGAGACGGTGTACGCCTTCCGCGCCAACTGTTCGTACCGGCGGCACCTGGAGAGCTGGTTCATCGCCGACGGCGCCACCCCGGGGCGCATTTTCGAGATGGAGAGCTACCACGGCATGCTCGCCTGCGTCAGCGCCGGCGCCGGGCTGGCCATGGTGCCGCGCAGCATGCTGGAAAGCATGCCGGGCAGCAGCAACGTCAGCGCCTGGCCCCTGGGCGGTGAATACAGCTGGCGCCAGACCTGGCTGACCTGGCGCCGCGGCACGCGTTCGCCCAATTTGCTGGGCATGCAGGAGATGCTGGAGAGTCAGGCCTCGGCGGCCACGCGCCCGGCGTAGTCGCGAGCAAACTGCGCGGCGATGCGCCCTGAGCGCGAGCCGCGCTGGGTGGCCCAGCGCAGGGCTTCGACGTGGGCCTGGGCAAAGGCGTCCGCGGGCACCCCGCAGGCCGCCAGCCATTCGTTCACCGCGCCAAGGAACTCGTCCTGGGAGAAGGGGTAGAACGAGATCCACAGGCCGAAGCGCTCCGACAACGAGATCTTTTCTTCCGACTCCTCGCCGGGGTGCAGGTCGCCATTTTCGCCGCGTTTCCAGTTGAGGTTGTCGCTGGCGCGCTCGGCCATCAGGTGGCGGCGGTTGGAGGTGGCGTAGATCAGCGTGTTGGCCGCCTGGCCAGCCACCGAGCCGTCGAGCACGGTCTTCAGGCTCTTGTAGCCAATATCGCCTTGCTCGAAGGACAGGTCGTCGCAGAACAGGATGAAGCGCTCGGGGCGGCCGGTGGTGAAGTCGAGGATCTGCGGCAGGTCGCCGATGTGCGCCTTGTCCACCTCGATCAGGCGCAGGCCCTGGCCGTGGAAGCGTTCCAGGCAGGCCTTGACCAGCGATGACTTGCCGGTGCCACGGGCGCCGGTCAGCAGCACGTTGTTGGCCGGGCGGCCTTCGACGAACTGGCGGGTGTTCTGTTCGATCAGGCGCTTCTGCCGGTCGATGTTCTGCAGCGCGTCGAAACTGATCAGGCTGGGCTGCTTGACCGCCGCCAGCACTGGCTGTTCCACGCCGCGCACGCGCCGGTAGTGCCATTGGAAGGCGATGGCGTTGCTGTCGAACACCAGCGCCTGGTCGGGCGGGAACGCGCGCTCCAGGCTGTTGGCGATGCGTTCGAGTTGGGCGAGCAGGGCAGAGCTGTCAACGGTCATGGACATGGTGGTATCACAGTGCAGGGATGGCTGGGCACAAGCTTAGGGATAGGGCAAAGTGTGCGTCTAACGATAAAAGGGCGCCTGCATGCGTAAAACGGACATTGTCGACCACGGCGAACCGACCGACGCTCGCGGCGTGGCTGCCGTGGCCCTGGACTTCGACGACGGCCACTGGGTGGCCACCCATCGCCACCACAACGCGCAGCTGCTCTACGCCACCCAGGGCGTGCTGGTGGTGGGCACCGCCGAGGGCCACTGGCTGGTGCCCAGCGACCGCGGGTTGTGGATACCGCCGGGGGTGGCGCACTGGACGCGCATGGTTGGCGCGGTGCGGGTGCGCACCCTGTACATCGAGCCTGCGCAGGTGCCCGCGCACCTGCCGGGCAGTTGCTGCGTGCTGGGGGTGCCGGCGCTGCTGCGCGAGCTGATCCTGGCGGCGGTGGCCATCCGCACCCCGCCGGCCGCGGATAGCCGCGATGGCCGGGTCATGGCGCTGATGCTCGATGAGCTGAACCAGCAGCAGCCGTTGCCGCTGCACCTGCCGCACCTGCGGCACCCGGCGTTGCAGCCGTTGAGCGAGCAGATTCTGCAGGGCCAGGGCCTGGAATTGGAACTCAACGACTGGGCCGGGCAGCTCGGCGTGAACCCCAAGACCTTGCAGCGCTGGTTCGTGCGCGACACCGGCATGACCTTCGGCAAATGGCGCCAGCAGGCGCGGCTGCTGACCGCCCTGCAGCGCCTGGCCCTGGGCCACAGCGTGCTGGAAGTGGCGCTGGAGGTCGGCTACAACACCCCCAGCGCTTTCAGCGCCATGTTCCGCCGGCAGTTCGGCGTGTCGCCCAGTGAGTGGTGACGCGGCCTGTGGCCTTACCCCTGCAACCGCGCCAGGCGCTCGACGATCGACGGCCGTTGTGCGCGCCACTCCTGGGCAGTGATCCCCAGCAGCATCACGTCCAGCCGCTCGCCGTCCTTGCACACGTGCTGGCGGCGCACGCCCTCCAGCACGAACCCGAACTTCTGGTGCAGGCGCACCACCGCCGGGTTGCTGGCCAGCACCTCGCAATTGAGCTTGGCCAGGCCCACCTCGTCGAACGCATGGTCCAGCAGCCAGCACTCGACCTGGCTGCCCAGCCCTTTGCCCTGCAGTTCGCTGTCCAGGTAAAACGCCCAGTCCGCACTGCGGTGCAGGGGGTTGATGGCGTTCAGCGACACCAGGCCACGGGGCACGTCGTCGACCATCACCACGAACACCGCCTGGCGGGCGTTGCCGGCCAGGCTGGCGAGCCAGGCCTGGTGTTCGTCCAGGCTGATCTCGTGGTCGGTGTACATGTACTTGCGCACCTGCGGTTGGTTGCGCAGTTGGCGCACGCGCTCCTGCACCTCGGCGCTGGTGGCGAGGATGGGCACGAAGGCAATCATGCCAGGTACTCCCGCGCCGCCTGCAGGATCTCGTCCGACAGCGGGTGGCCCTCGGTCGCCCGCGCCAGGGTGATGGCGCCGACCATTAGGGTGAACTCCATCAGCGCCGCGTGGCGGCGCTGCTCGGGCTGTTCCTGGCCCATCACCGCCTCGTAGTCGTCCAGCAACGCGCCGACGCCGTCGGTGTAGGCCTGGCGCAGCGGGCTGCCCTCGGGCTCGCGGCACACATCGCCGGCAAAGCCGACGGTGGGGCAGCCGTCGCCGGGGGCGTCGCGGTTGCTGTCGGCCAGGTAATGGTCGATCAGCACCCGGCGCGCGCCCTTGCGGTCGCGGGTCGGTTCGGTGCGCTCGGCCCAGCGTTGCACCGACTGTTCGAAGGCCTGGCGGCAGGCTTGGGCGGCGAGGGCTTCCTTGGACTCGAAATGGCCATAGAAGCCACCGTGGGTGAGGCCGGCGGCGCTCATTACGTCGGCCACGCTCAGGCCCTTGAGGCCGCGCTCGCGGAACAGGCGGGTGGCCACCTGCAGGATGATTTCACGGTTGCGTTCGGTTTGTTGGCGGGATACGCGGGGCATGATGATCTCGGCGTTGCTTGAACAGATAAGGGGCAGGTCATTGTTCGCGGGCGCGGCGCGCCGCGTAGGCCAGCAGGTGCGTGTAGGCCAGGCGCAGCACCGAGCGGTCCGGGGTCTCGACGTCTTCGGCCGGGCGCCGGCGCAGCAGGTCGCCCAGCACATGATCGGCCTCGGTGCCGTCGCCGCGCTCGACGTCGCGCAGCATCGAGGCGGTCAGCGCCGAGCCGGGCTCGGTCAGCACCTGCAGGAACGCCTCGCGCACCGGCTCGCGCGGCGGGTAGCCGGCGCGTCGGGCAATGGCCGAGCATTCCTCGAACAGGTCGCAGATCAGGTCTTCGCCGCCTGCGGCCACCACGTCGCCGACGCTGGCGCGCATCAGGCAGGTGATGCCGCCGCCGGTGGCGATGAACAGCCATTTCTCCCACATTTCCTGGGTGATGTCCGGGCTCAACTGGGCGGCAAAGCCGGCGTTGTCCAGCGCCTCGAACGCCGCCTGCACACGAGCGCCGTCCTGGCCCACGCGCGCACCGAACGCCAGGTCGTCGCGCTGGTTGAAGTGCACGATGGTGCCGTCGGCACGCTTGTCCAGCGACACGAAGCACTTGCCGCCCAGCACCTTGTCGGCACCGAAACGGGCGTCCAGCAGCTCCAGGTGGCGCATGCCGTTGAGCAGCGGCAGTATCAGGGTATCGGGGCCCACCGCCGGTGCGATGTCGGCCATGACGGCGTCCAGTTGCCCGGCCTTGCAGCTGAGCAGGATCAACGCGAACGGGCGGTCGATGTCCCGTGCCTGCACCCACGGCACCCGGGGCAGGTCAATGTCGCCCAGCGGGCTGCGCACGCGCAGGCCGTGTTCATCCAGTTGCTGGCCGCGCGCCGCGCGCACCAGGAAGGTGACGTCGCGCCCGGCCGCCAGCAGGCGCCCGCCAAAATAGCCGCCGACGGCACCGGCCCCCACGATCAAAATCCGCATGATCTAGTCACTCCTTTTCATTGAGGTCCAGGTGTAGGCATTAAAGCCCCCATAAAATATAGGCCGATCACCCTCGTTCGAATAGAGTGTGATCGACCTTTATTTTTTTGCCAGCGACGGGAACTTATGCCGGTCGCCAATTCACCCCTTCGATGCCAAATTTTTCTGCCAGCGGTTTGCTGGTCTTTTTCACTCGTTCGCGGCCGAAGCGGCCAATGCGGCCCACCCCGGCGTCACAACTTGCCCAATGCCACGCCTCACCGTTGTCCATGGTGTGCGCGCGGATGATGAACGATTTCGGTACGCCATGAAGCGTGTAGTCAATGACGTAGAGTTTTGCGCTGTTCATAAAACTGAAGTTCCTCCCTGTGACAGTTTTAGTGAGTCCAGGGTGGGGAAAAAATTCAGTCGGATTGTTGGACAGCCGGTCTATTCGCCACTGACCGTCCAGTGCACCGCATCCTTGGGGAACACCACCTGCTCCAGGCGGTGGGCGATGCCGCAGGTCAGCGAGTCGTCGGCGGCGATGACCTTCTCTTCGGCCGACAGGCATTTGAAGATATCCAGTTTCTGCTCGGCGTCTGCGGTCTCGTCCTTGAAGATAGTCACGTAGCGCTCCAGGTCGTTGTTGAGGCTGGAGAGGTATTCGCGCAGGCGCGAATGGTCCACCGAATTCTGGCTGAAGTACCAGTTCATGGGGTGGATGAGGAAACGTGATTGTGGCGCGGCGATGCGTTCGGTGCCGGCCAGGTAGACGATGATGCCCATGGACTCGATGTTGCCGGAGTTGATGGTGCGCACCGGAATGCCCAAGGACTTGATGAAGGTGTAGATGGTAAAACCGAAGTTGGTGCTGCCGCCCGAGGACGACATGTTCAGCCACAGCGACTCGGCGCCGGCCTTCAGCGCTTCAAGGCAGCGGTCACGCAGGCGTTCGTGGGTACTCTGGTCGATCTGGCAATGGAAATGAACAATGTGCTGGCTCACCGTCATGTCCTTGTCGTTGCGGGGTATGCAGGCCGGGGACGCTGCCCCGGCCCTGACTCAGCGATTAGCTGCGGCCGCCACCGTGGCTGCCTTGACCGCCTTTTTTGCTGCTATCGGGAGTTGCTTTGCTCCGGTCGTTTGGCATTTTGCCTGCAGTCGAGCCGGAAGATGCCTGTCCGCCTTTTTTGCCGGCTTCGGAGGCTTTTTCACGATCATTGGAGAAGTTTCCTGGGTTCGACTTGCCTGTGTTAGCCATGATTCTCTTCCTCTGTTTTATCGGATGTGCAAGGCCAGTGGCCCTGCATTAACTGTGAAAGGCAAAGCCGATAAAAGTTTATTGATTATAGAAAGGCGAGACGGGCGGTCTTAGTGTTTTTGGCTTGAATATTTAGTGCCAAAACGACTGTTGCGCCGCCCGTCTCCTGCATGGGCTGTCAGCACAGGCAGAACAACGCCACCTGCGGCTCATCGCTGATCCACTGGTGGCACACGCGCCAGCCGCCCAGCGCGGCCATCTCGGTGAAAGACTCGACGGTGAACTTGTGTGAGTTCTCGGTGTGCAGGCGCTCGCCCTCGGCAAAGTGGAAGGCCTGGCCGGCCACTTGCACCACTTGTTCGCGCTGGCTCACCAGGTGCATTTCCATGCGCTGCAATTCGGCGTTCCACAGCGCCAGGTGGCGGAAGTCGTCGATCACGAAGTTGCCGTTCAGCTCGCGGTTCATGCGCTTGAGCAGGTTGAGGTTGAACGCCGCGGTGACGCCGGCGGCATCGTCATAGGCGGCTTCCAGGATGGCCGGCTCCTTGACCATGTCCACGCCGACGATGAACCAGGCGTTGCGCCCCAGCAGCGTGTGCGCCGAACGCAGGAACTGCACCGCCTGCGGGCGGGTGAAGTTGCCGATGGTGGAGCCCGGGAAGAAGCCCACCCGTGGCTTGCCCTTCACCGCCTCCGGCAGGTGCAGGGCGCGGGTGAAGTCGTCCACCTGGGGCGCTATTTGCAGCTGCGGGTAGCGATCGCGCAGGTGGCTGGCGGCGTTGTCCAGGGCGTCCTGGCAGATGTCGATGGGCACGTAGACGCTGACCTGGGGCGCGGCGTCCAGCACCAGGCGGATCTTGTCGCAGGCACCGCTGCCGAACTCCACCAGCGCCGCGCCCTCGGGAATCACCGCACCGATCTGCGCCGCCACGTCGGTGAGCAGCCGGGTTTCGGCGCGCGTGGGGTAATACTCGGGGGTGGTGCAGATGGCCTCGAACAGCTGCGAGCCGGCGGCATCGTAGAAGTACTTGGGCGACAGGCTCTTGTGCGGCGCCGACAGGCCGGCGATCACGTCGCGGGCGAACTCGCTGTTGTGCAGGCCGTCCTGGCACACGTCGCGGGCCAGGCGCAGGCCGCAGAACATCCAGCGCAGGCCGGGGGTGAAGAAGTTGCGGTAGCTGGGCCGGCAGTGCTCGGGGCTGGTGATGCTGGCGCCCCCGCGCAGCACCATCTGGTTGACCATGAACTTGCCGTTGTACTCGCCCACCGCCGAGGGCGCCGGGTGGAAGCCGGGGTAGGGGCAGTAGGCGCTCTGGGTCCATTGCCAGGCCACGTCATCCACCTGCTCGAGCAGGCCGGTGGTGGCCGCCAGCTCCCATTCGGCCTCGGTGGGCAGGCGCGCCTCGGCCCAGGTGGCGAAGGCGCAGGCCTCGTAGTAGCTGATGTGGGTGACGGGGGCATCGGGGTCCACGGGCACCAGGCCAGCCAGGGTCATCACTTGCCAGTGCTCGCCGTCCCGTTGCCAATACAACGGTGCCTGCCAGTCCTGCTCGCGGGCCACGGCCCAGCCGTCGGACAGCCACAGGCCCACCGTGGCATAGCCGCCGGCGGCCATGAAGCGCAGCCATTGGCCGTTGGTCACTAGCCGGTCGCTGATCTCGAACGGCGCCAGGTACGCCTTGTGGCGCGGGCCTTCGTTGTCGAAGGCAAAGCCGTCGCCGTCGTGGCCGATGTCCACCAGGCCACCGTCCAGTGCCTTGAACTGGCCTTCGCGGCCGCCGGCATCGGCCGGCCAGGCCGGGTCGTAGGCAGGCTTGAGCGCCGAGAGGCTGAACAGGTGGAGGATGTCCATCAGCAGCAGTTCCTGGTGCTGCTGTTCATGGGCCAGGCCCAGGTCCACCAGGGCCAGGGTGGCGGCGTCCAGGTCCATGGCCAGCAGGCTGCCCATGTGCAGGTCTACGTATTGCCGGTACGCCATCACCTGGTCCAGCGCCGGGCGCGTCATCAGCCCGCGCTGGGGCCGCGGCTGGCGCGGCCCCACGGCCTCGTAGTAGGAGTTGAACAGGTAGACGAAGCTGGGATCGAACGGCCGGTATTCGGGCAGGTTGGGCACCAGCAGGAAGGTCTCGAAGAACCAGGTGATGTGCGCCAGGTGCCACTTGGTGGGGCTGGCGTCGGGCATCGACTGGGCCACCATGTCCTCCGGGGTCAACGGGCTGGCCAGGCGCTCGCTATGGCGGCGCACCTGGCGGTAGCGCTGCAGCCGCTCATCGGCCAGGGTGGGCAGGGTTTCCAGTGCGTGGCGTGGCATCAGGTTCATCAGTCAAGGCTCCGCGGCTGCGTCGATGGCGACGTGAGTTGGCGAGGTGACTGCCCGGCAAGCGGCCTACAGGCCCAGGGCATCGAGGGTCTTGGGGTCGGGCTGGCCGTCGAAAAAGGCCTCCAGCACCCGGTTGAACGGGCTGGGGTCGTCGGCAGCGTTGGCAAACAGGGTCATGCACGAGCGTAGCTTGAGGTCATCGGGCGGGGCGAAGATCTGCCCGACCGCTCGTCCTTTCAGCGCTGCCACGGCGGCGCTGGCCTGCAGCAGGCGCGGGCCCAGCAGCGGATGCTGCAGGTAGGCCAGCGCCTCGCCGGCGCCGCTGATGGCGAACTGGCGGGCCATGTCGGTGCGGCCCAGGCCCTGGATCTGCGGGAATATGAACCACATCCAGTGGGTGCGCTTCTGGCCGCCCTGCAGTTCGTGCAGGGCCTGCTCGAACACCGGGCGCTGGGCTTCGACGAAACGCTGGAGGTTGTAGGTGTCCATGGGGTTCACCGCGCAAGGGGCAGGTCTTCAGATGACCGTGGCGGTGGCGGTGAGTTCTAAATAGTTCGACGTGGGGCCCAGGACGCCGCCTGCGGCAGCTGCTACGTAGCAGCTGCCGCAGGCTGCGTCAGGCGACGCCGCGATTAAAGCGAAGGGCGCTGCGGCCGCTCATGCACCAACGCCAAGGTTGCGTCCAGCAGCTTCACCATCTCGTCGATGTCCTGGCGCATGTCCATGTGCTGGCGCGCCTCATCGTGCAATTCCAGGCGCAGCTTGAGCCGCGACAGCGGCGTGCGCAGGTCGTGGGACACCGCGCCCAGCAGGTAGCCGCGCTGGCGCAGTTGCTCGCGGATGCGCCACTGCATGCGGTTGAAGGTCTGGGTGGCCTGCCGGGCTTCCAGCAGGCCGTACTCCAGCACCGGCAGTGGCGGGCTGTCGAGGTCGTCGCTTAGGCGCTCGGCCGCGGCACTGAAGTGGCGGATGGGCCGCGACAACAGCTTGGAGCAGTACCAGGCCGCCACCACCAGGGTGCTGATCTGAATCACCAGCGGCACGATCGGCCCGTCGAAGGGTGTGCGCGGCGGGGGCGGCGGCAACGGCTCGTCCAGGTCCAGCTCGCGCAGCTCCATGGCGTGGAAGCGCGCGTCCTCCTGCTGCTTGCCATAGGCCTGGAACCACACGAACGCCAGGCAATGGGCGAGCACGATAGCAATCACCGAAATACCAAACAGGCGGGCAAACAGGGAGTTGGCGAAGCGCGGCAGACGAAAGCTGGACATGCGGGGGCTCTTGGGCCGGATAGATCCGAGCAGCCAGCATCGCGCCCGGTTGTGTCGCGTTGATTTCACGAATGTATCGGTGAGTGCGGCAGAAAACGGCCACTTGCCGCCGGCGTCCCTGTGCAGTGGGCATCTGGGCCATCAAGGTTGCGAATGAAGCGGCCAGTGCAGCGTGCGGCAACGGCGACGGGGCTTGCAGCCTGGCAGGTGTGGCAAACTGCCACGCCGAAAACCCCTCGCATTTGCGACCGTTGCTCAGCTAAGTCTTTGCTTCTCAAGCACAATCCCGGACAATCGCCCCCCCCTTTTATGGCCGGGGCGCTGCCTGCTTCATGTTTCATCCCGTCTCGGCCACGTATGAATAACCGGCAAGCGGAGATTCGACCGGATGAATGAACAGGCCAACAGCCTCGACCAACACTATGCGGCGCCACAAGCGACGCTGAGCCGTTGGAACCGTCACGACACAACCTGGATGCTGGGCCTGTTCGGCACGGCTATCGGCGCCGGAACCCTGTTCCTGCCGATCAACGCAGGCCTTGGCGGTTTCTGGCCCCTGCTGATCCTGGCCTTGCTGGCCTTCCCGATGACGTTCTATGCCCACCGCGGCCTCACTCGTTTCGTGCTGTCGGGGCGTGAAGGCGCCGACATCACCGACGTGGTGGAGGAGCATTTCGGCGCCAAGGCCGGGGCGCTGATCACCCTGCTGTATTTCTTCGCCATCTTCCCCATCCTGCTGATCTACAGCGTGGCGCTGACCAACACCGTGGGCAGCTTCATCGAGAACCAGTTGCACCAACAACCGCCACCACGTGCGCTGCTGGCGCTGGTGCTGATCGTCGGCCTGCTGGCCGTGGTGCGCTGCGGCGAGCGCTTCATCGTCAAGGCCATGAGCCTGATGGTGTACCCGTTCATCGTCGCGCTGTTGCTGCTGGCGCTGTTCCTGGTGCCGCACTGGACCGGTGGCATCCTCACCACCGCCAGCAACGTGCCGGAGCCGTCGGCCTTCCTGCACACCCTGTGGCTGGCGATTCCGGTGATGGTGTTCTCGTTCAACCATTCGCCGATCATCTCGGCCTTTGCCGTTGACCAGAAGCGCCGCTATGGCGCCAACGCCGAACAGCGCAGCTCGCAGATCCTGGCGCGCGCCCACGGCCTGATGGTGGTGATGGTGCTGTTCTTCGTGTTCAGCTGCGTGCTGACCCTGTCGCCCGAGCAACTGGCGGAAGCCAAGGCGCAGAACCTGTCGATCCTGTCGTACCTGGCCAACCACTTCAGCAACCCGACCATCGCCTTCGCCGCGCCGTTGATTGCCTTCGTGGCCATTGCCAAGTCGTTCCTGGGCCACTACATCGGTGCCAGCGAAGGCCTCAAGGGCCTGATCGTCAAGAGTGGCCGCCGCCCGGCCGCGAAGACCATGGACCGCCTGGTCGCCGCCTTCATGCTGGTGGTGTGCTGGCTGGTGGCAACCCTGAACCCGAGCATCCTGGGCATGATCGAGACCCTGGGTGGCCCGGTGATCGCCGCCATCCTGTTCCTGATGCCGATGTACGCCATCCGCCGCGTGCCGGCCATGCGCCAATACGCCGGCAAGCTGTCGAACCTGTTCGTGGTGATTGTCGGCCTGGTGGCCATCTCGGCGCTGGTCTACACCCTCTAAGCGCACACCCACCCGTAGCAGCCGCCGAAGGCTGCGTCCAGCCGTGACGCGGCCTGGCGGCCGCTGCTACGGGCAAGTGGGTTAGCGCAGCTGCAGCAGCCACCCTGGCTGCCGCAGCCCATCAAACAACCTTCCGTAGTCCGGGTGCAGCCGCGCCGGGGTGCGCGTGCGCCGGTATTCACCGGGCGCCACGCCCAGGTATTTGCGGAACGCCCGCGCCAGCTGCTGGCCGTCGCCCAGGCCGCCACGGCGGGCGATCTTGTCCACCGGCAGGTCGCTGTCCAGCAGCGCCTGGCGCGCCATGTCCAGGCGCAACAGCACCAGCAACCCATAGGGGGAACAGCCGCAGTCCTGGCGCAGCAGCCGGCGCAGGGTGCGCTCGCTGGTGTGCAGGTGGGCGGCCGCCTGGGCGATGTTCAGCGGCTGGTCCAGGCGCGGCAGCCACCAGCGGCACAGGCGCAAGGCCGGGCCGTCGCGGGCGGGGCCCTGGCGGTCATCCGCGCCGGGAGGGCAGGGCTGGCCGCGCACGGCGGCGCAGTGGTCGCGCAACAACAGCAGGGCCATGTCACTGGCGCTCATGCGTTCGCTGGTGGTGTAGAACGGGCCGTCGATCTGCAGGCTGCCGCGGGGCTGCACCTGCAACGTCGGGTAGCGCTGCCCCAGCAGGGCGACCAGGGCGCTGTGGGTGGTGACCTGGCGCCCGTCCAGCAGCCGCGCCGCCGCCAGCCAGAACACCCCCGCGCCCAGCGCCACCACCCGCCGCGCGCGCGGCTGCACCTGGCGCAGCCACTGCAGCAGCGGCGCCGACGGGCTGTCCAGAGTCTGCGCCGGACCGTGGGCGATGATCAGCGTGTCGGGTGCCGGCGGCAATTGTGCGTCCAGGGCCTGGGTCTGCACGCTGACCCAGGGCATGCCCGGCGAGCGCAGCGGCGCGCCATCCAGTGAATACACCCGCGCCCGCAGGCTGGCGCCGCGGCGCAGGCTGCAGCAGGGCCGCAGGTCCAGGGCGTGCAGGGTTTCCAGCAGCTTGATCACGTCCCCCACGTAGCAGCCCGGGTAGCTGAGGATGGCGATTTCGCGCACCACGGCGAGGCTGGCGCCAGGCGCGTTCGCACGCGGCGCGGGGGAGGGGGAGTGGGTGATGGTGTGCAAAAAAATCAAGCCCCGGCCAACTGTGCCGTTAATACCTTCAAGGCAGAAATATTTTCTGCGGCCGCGAAGAAATGTGGCCATTGGCTGTCATCTACGGGTCGCGCTTTTGGCGCCGACACGGGATATTGGCGCGCCGTCAAAACATAGACGTCAAAATATAGTCAGTTAGCTATAGAGGGTCAAGCCTTAAAGCTATGCATCTTGAGAGTTCAACCGCATGAAAATGGAGCCGTCGGCCGGCGCTACCTCCCTGGTGGATGCCAAAGGATTGACAGTGATCGAGGCCACGGGCGTGTCCCTGGACGATCTGGGTCAGAGAATCTCCGATATAGCTGAATCGCTAGGGGGCAAGCGCAACCTGGCGCGCCAGTCCGGCGTGCACGAGACCCAGCTGTACAAATACATTCGTGGCGGCAGTGCCCCCAGCCTGGCGGTGTGCGTGGCCATGGCGCGGGCGGCGGGGGTGAGCCTGGACTGGCTGATCGCCGGCCAGGCGCCGCTGCCTGCCAGTAACGACCACAGCGTGCTGGTGCAGCGCTACCCGGCGCAGGCCTGCGCCGCCGGCCTGCCGTGGCCGGGCAGCGTGGCGGCCATCGAACCTTTGGCCCTGGGCCGGGTCGAACTGCAGCAGCGCGGGCTGGCCGAACACCGCCTGCTGGCGGTGCAGGTGCCGCGTGGCCAGGGCTGCGCGCCGCTGGGCGAGGGCGGCACGGTGCTGATCGACCGGGGTGCGCCGGGGCTGGCCGGCGATGGCCTGTACCTGCTGGAACTGGGCGGCGTGGTGCGAGTGCAGCGCGTGCAGTTCCAGTGCGATGGCTCGCTCATGCTGCTGGCCATCAACGAGCAATTCCGCGACCTGCACCTGCCGCAGAAACGCCAGGCGGAACTGAGCGTCATCGGCCGGGTGGTGTGGATCTGCAGCTGGCAAGGCTGAATTGGCCGGATCTGCCGCGCTTGTGGCCGGATGTGCAACGGTTTGGCCGCCCCTGCAAAGGGCTCGACACGTAAGCTGAAAAAGGTCACCAGGCGGCATTCCAGACGCTTGGGACCCACACACTTACGCAACGCTTTTTGCAGGAAATTCCCCTAATGTTCGACTCCAAGTTCCTCAAGGCCGGGGCCGTCGCCCTGATCGGCCTGGGCATCGCCTTTGCCAACAACGCCAGCGCCTCCACCGCCACCGCCGACATGAGCGTCAGCGCCACTGTGGTCGCCTCCTGCTCGGTGTCCGCCGGTGCCCTGGCGTTCGGCTCCTACTCGGGCACCGCCGTCACCTCCAGCGCCGCCCTGTCGGTGACCTGCACCAACGACGCGCCTTACACCATCGCCCTGGGCGCGGGCAGCGGCACCGACGCCACCACCTCGGCACGCCTGCTGACCAACGCCTCGGACAGCAGCTCCACCCTGAGCTACGGCCTGTACCAGGACAGCAGCTACGCCACCAGCTGGGGCGACACCACTGGCACCGACACCCTGGCGGGCACCGGCACGGGCGCGGCGCAGGCCATCACCGTGTACGGCAAGATCGCTGCCGACCAGCTGACCGCCAGCACCGGCTCCTACTCCGACACCGTGGTTGTCACCGTCAACTACTGAGCCGTCAACGAGCCCCTCATGAACCCTGTCACACGCCTTTCCATGGCCTGTGCACTGGCCGGCCTGTGCGCGCTCGCGCCGCAGGCCCGGGCCCAGGCACTGGACATCATCCCCATCGCCCAGGCGCTGGACGCCGGCCAGCACACGGCCAGCTTCACCCTCAGCAACCGCAGCACCCGCCCCACCCGCGTGCAGGTGCGCAGCTTCCAGTGGACCCAGGCAGGCAACACCGACGTGCTGGCGCCCACCCAGGCGCTGCTGGTCAGCCCACCGTTCGCCAGCATCGCCCCCGGCCAGTCGCAGACCATCCGCATTCTGCTGCGCGGGCCGTCCGCTGACGCCGAGCAGGCCTACCGCGTGGTGTTCGACCAACTGCCCGACGCCGACCCCAGCCAGGTGGCCCTGGCGTTCCGCCTGACCGTGCCGGTGTTTGCCAGCCCAGCGGCGCGGGCCAAGGCCGACGTGCACTGGCGCACCGTGGAGGACCACGGCCAGTGGTACCTGCTGGCGCACAACGCCGGGCAGGCCCACGCGCAGTTGGCCAACCTGACCCTGGCAGCCGCCGACGGCCACGCGCTGACGCTCAGCCGCCCGGCGTTGCCTTACTTGCTGGCCGGCCAGGATGGCCGCTGGCTGATCAAGGCCCCGGTCCAGGCGCTGCAGGCCGGCACGCGCCTGCACCTGACCACCAGCGGCCGCGGCAGCGCAATGGACAGCTGGCTGACCCTTGACCAGGGCCGTTGAACCCGCCGCCCTACCGGTGCCTGCTGCTGATGCTGGCACTGGCCAGCCCCCTGCCGGCCCACGCGGACACCCTGCTGCTGGAAGTGCTGGTGAACGGCCGCAGCCGCGCCGCCGCCCAGGAAGTGGACGAGCAGGCCGGGCGCCTGCTGGTGGCCGCCGACCAGTTGGCGGCGCTGGGTATCCGCACGCCGGCCCACGTTGAAGCGCAGGTCGACCTGGCCCAGCTGCCCGGCGGCCATTGCCGTTACGACCAGGCCGCCCAGCGCCTCTACCTGGACCTGCCCGACCGCGACCTGGTGGCCCAGGAACTGCGCCACGACCCCGCGCGCCCCGACGCCAGTGGCCTGCGCAGCGACCCGGCGGCGGTGCTCAACTACGACACCCAGTACACCCGCGCCAGCGGCCAGGCCAGCACCAGCACCCTGGCGAGCCTGCGCCTGCTGGGCGGCCCCGGCGTGCTGGAAACCAGCAGCCTGCAGACCCGCAGCCCGACCCTGGACAGCACGGTGCGGCTGGACACCACCTGGAGCCTGGCCGACCTCGATCACCTGCGCAGCTGGAAGGTCGGCGACGTGGTCAACGGCGGCCTCGGCTGGACCCGCCCGGTGCGCCTGGCCGGGGTGCAGATGGCCACCAACTTCGGCCTGCGTCCGGACCTGGTTACCTACCCGCGCCCCGGCATCAGTTCCAGCGTGGCGGTGCCGTCGTCGGTGGACATCTACGTCAACGGCCTGCACCAGCTCAGCGGCCAGGTCGAGCCCGGCCCCTTCGAGGCCAGCCAACTGCCGGTGGCCACGGGCAGCGGCGACATCGCCGTGGTGGTCAAGGACGCCAGCGGCCGGCAGACCACCCAGACCCTGCCGTTCTACACCAGCAGCCTGCTGCTCAGCCCCGGCCTGGACGCGGTGTCAGTGGAAGCCGGCAGCGTGCGCAAACACTACGCCAGCCAGTCCGCCGACTACGCCCAGGGCGCGGCGTCGTTCAGTTGGCGGCACGGCGCCAGCGACCACCTGACCTGGGAAGGCCACCTGGAAGCCAGCGACACCCTGGCCATGGGTGGCGCAGGGCTGGACTGGCTGGTGGGCCAGGTGGGCGTGCTCAACCTGTCCCTGGCTGGCAGCCAGTACCAGGGCCAGGCCGGCCAGCAGTATGGCGTCGGCTTCAGCCATGCCAGCCGCGTGTTCAACGCAGGGTTCAGCGTGCTGCGCGCCGACCACGCCTTCAACGACCTGGCCTCGGCCAACGGTGACGACCGCCCCGGCACCAGCCTGCGCGCCAACCTGGGCTGGTCGCTGCCGGGGCTGGGCTCGTTGGGCGTGGTGTTCACAAAAAAACGCGTGAACATCTACGACGACGCCACCCTGACCTCCAGCAGCGTGCAGACCACGGCCCTTTCGGTCACCTATTCCCGGCCGCTGCCCTGGGGCGCCTACGGCTCGATCACCGCCTTGCACGACTACACCGGCACCACTGGCAACGGCCTGTTTCTGGGCCTGTCGATACCCTTCGGCGACGGTGCCACCTTGAGCGCCAGCAGCAACCGCAGCGGCAATAGCAGCTACCAGACCGTGCAGGCCGAGCGCCCGGCGGTGGAGCGTGGCGACCTGGGCTGGCGGGTGTCCCGCGAGACCGGCGACCTGGACCGCGACGACCTGGCCCTGAGCTACAAATCGCCCTACGGACTGGTCAGCGGCGAGACCGAGCGCACCGGCGCCAGCACCGACTGGCGCGCTGGCGCCCAGGGCGCGGTAACCCTGCTGGGCGGCCACCTGTTCGCCTCCAACACCATCGATGACGCCTTCGCCCTGGTGGACACCGACGGCCTCGCCAACGTCACCGTGCGCCAGGAAAACCGCGACCTGGGCCGCACCGACCGCAACGGCCTGCTGTTCGTCGACCAGCTGCGCGCCTTCGAGGACAACCACCTGTCCATCGAGCCGGGCGACGTGCCGCTGGACGTCGAACTGGGCACCGACCAGATGCACCTGACCCCCGGCGACCGCAGCGCCGTGCGCGCCCATTTCGCCGTGCACCGCAGCCACAGCGCCACCTTGCACCTGCGCGATACCAGCCAGCAGCCGCTGCCCGTGGGCGCCACCGCCACCCTGCAAGGCAGCGGCGAGCAGGCGCTGGTGGGTTACGACGGCGAAGTGTTTTTCCAGCAGGTGGCCGCCCACGACCAGGTGCGCGTGCAGGCACCGGGCCGCCCGGCCTGCAGCGCCACCTTCGACTACCACGCCGAGCCGGGGCGCATCCCCGACATCGGCCCCCTGACCTGCCATTGAGGACCCCATGCCATGCGCCATCTGTTATTGCTGGTGTTGTTACCCCTGAGCCCCGCCGCCCTGGCCTACAGCTGTTCAGTGGCGTCGACGCCACTGCTGTTCGGCAGCGTCGCCGGCATCGCCGAGCAGAGCCACGCCAGCACCGCCAGCGTCACGGTCACCTGCGAGGCCGGCGCCAGTGCCGCCAGCGTCGGCTACAGCCTGTACATCGACACCGACGGCAGCACCAGCCAAAGCTTGCGCAACGGCAGCGGCACGGCCCAGTATCAGATGTACACGGCCAACGGCCGGCAGCCGATCCTGGCCAGCCAGGCGTTCGCCAGCGCCAGCTACACCCTGGCCGCCCACGCCAGCGCCAGCCGCACCTACACGGTGTACGCGCGCATGCAGCCGGGCCGCCAGGGCTCACCCGGCACCTACCAGGCGGTGAACGCCATCCGGTTGGTGTACTGATGTTCAGGAGGCTTTTCATGACCCCGCGCAGGCCGGTGTACCTGGCCGGTTTCGATGTGTTCCGCCGCGATGCGGTAGCCCGAGGGCAGTACCTCAAGGCCCTGTGCGCCGACCAGGGCCTGGACGGCCTTTACCCCTTCGACAACGACCTGCCCGCAGGGCTCGCGGGGGTGGCGGCGGCGCGCTGGATCTGCACGCAGAACATCGACATGATCCGCCGTTGCGACGCGGTGCTGGCTAATCTCAATGTGTTCCGCGGCCAGGAGCCCGACTCCGGCACGGCCTTCGAAGTGGGCCTGGCGGTGGCCCTGGGCAAGCCGGTGTGGGCCTATTTCGACCCCGACCACAGCCTGCGCGAACAGGTGCCCCACGACGTCCAGGGCTATGACGCCCAGGGGTTCGCGGTGGAAGATTTCAACCTGCCGCGCAATTTGATGCTGGCGGCCAGCTGGGCAGGGTACAGTGCTACGGTCGAACAGGCGGTTGGCGATTTGCGCCGGCACCTGGCATCGGCACCTTGAGGAGACACACGGCAATGGACGAAGTCCGGCAATTGGGCGAAATGCTCAAGCAATACGCCCTGAGTGAAGAGCACAAGAAGCAGCTGTTCGAGACCCAGTGCAGCCACTGGACCCAGGGCATCAACGCCCTCTACGAGCGCATCGAGCAATGGCTGCAGCCGCTGCGCGAAGAGGGCCTGGTGGAGATCAGCCGCGAGCCCTACCTGGCCGCCAACGCCAGCTTCCCGGCGCCGCTGTCGCCGTTCGCCAGCCATAAATTGAGCATCACCCTGGCGCTGCGCAGCGTTGAGTTCGTGCCCGAGGTGATGGGCGCCAAGGGCGTGATCTCGCTGGCGGTGATGGGGCTTACCTCGGACCGCTACGGCAGCATCAGCCTGGTGTGCACACCGCCGTCCGCCGACTGGCAGTGGCGCAAGGACCGGGGCGCCAAGGAAGCCGAGACCCACGCGCTGACCGCCGACTACCTGGCGCAGCAGCTGCAGGCGCTGATCCCTCGGCCGCATCGGGACTGACGCCAGCATGTTCGACCGCTACCCCGTGCAGGCCTGCGCCGACGACTATGTTCACGGCGAGGTCATCGCCCCCCATTGCCACGCGCAGATCCAGTTCATCCACGCCATCAGCGGGGTGATGCGCGTCACCACCGCCCAAGGCAGCTGGGTGGTGCCGCCGGGCCATGGGCTGTGGGTGCCGGCGGCGGTGGAACACGACATTCGCATGACCGGCGAGGTGCGCATGCGCACGCTGTTCATCGACCCCGCGGGGCTGGGCTTCGCGGTGCCCGCGTGCCAGGTGGTGCAGGTGACGGCGCTGGTGCGCGAGCTGATCCTGGCCGCCATCGGCAGCCTCGGCCAGGCCCAGCGCGAGGGGCGCGACCACTGCCTGCTGGGCCTGTTGTTCGCCGAGTTGCAGGTGGCGCCACCGCTGGCCGCCCACGTGCGCCTGCCCAGCCAGCCACGGCTCAAGGCCTTGTGCGAAGCCTTCGTCGCCGACCCGTCGCGCGAGTCCTGCCTGCAGGACTGGGCCGACCAGAGCAGCATGAGCTCGCGCACCCTGGCGCGGCTGTTCCAGCGCGAACTGGGCATGACCTTCGGCGAATGGCGCACCCGTACCCGGCTGATCCTCAGCCTGCAGCGCCTGGCCTCGGGCAAGTCCATCCTCGAAGTGGCGCTGGAGCACGGCTACCAGAGCCCCAGCGCGTTCAGCGCCATGTTCAAGCGCGAGCTGGGGCATGCGCCGAGTCATTACCAGCCTGCCTGACCTGCCGCCGGCGTAGCCGCTGCCGCCAGGCTGCGCTGGCCATTACGTACGCCGCGTATTGCCTTGATGCAGGATTGCCGGTTACGTCGCTCTGTTGTTTTTGTATTTTAAATACCCCAGTGCGATATTTGGTTTCAATATGTTACTCAACTATTGCTACTTGTTTTTCGCCTATTGCGGCTTGTAACTCGTAAAGTCTATGGGCGTTATCTGTAGGAAATGTCAACTCGTTCTGTGGGATGTCTCTCTAGTGACGGCGTAGGGTAGTAATTACCGCCATCCTGCCCTACTTTTTTGCTGCGCATTCATCAAGCGTTGGCTCTGTCATTTGGCCCGCCTGCTGTGGGGTCTTGCCCGCATTTCGAGCGGCGTAACAGATACACAGTTGAACACTTTAGTAATTGCACCCGCTATAGCCGGTGTGCAGCAATTCCTGTTCGTGAACCCATGTATAGGTCGACGCATTTTATAGGCGTGTGTGCCCGTATCTGCTGCGCCGAAGTATTCGAAAACTGCATCCGCACTGCAATTCACTTGCCCCAGGAGGCCTGACCATGGCTGAAGCCCCCCGCATCCTCTTCGACCACACCCGCCACCGCCTCAGCATCAGCCAACTGGAGGCGCCCCTCGACGTGCTGGCCTTCGAAGGCGAGGAGCGCCTGAGCCAGTGCTTCACCTACCGCATCGAATTCACCAGCACTGCCCAGGACATCACCGCCGAGCAGGTGCTGCGCCGCGGCGCCACCTTCCGCCTGTTCCCGCTGCCGACCAAGCCCCTGTACCGCGGCCACGTGGTGCCGCCGGCCAAGCCGCTGCGCAGCCTGCGCGGGGTGGTCACCAGCTTCCGGCGCCTGTCCGGCTCGCGCGACGAGGCGCGCTACGAAATCACCCTGCAACCCAAGCTGGCGCTGCTGGCGCGCGGCAAGCAGTACCGCATCTACCAGCAGCAGAGCGTGCCGGAGATCGTCGAGAGCGTCCTGCGTCGCCACGCGTTCGAGGGCTATGAATTCCACACCCAGATGGTGCGCGAGTTTCCCCGCCGCGAGCAGGTGATGCAGTTCGGCGAAAGCGACCTGGCGTTCATCGAGCGGCTGCTGGCCGAAGTGGGCATCTGGTACTGCTTCTTCGACGACGTGCGCGTCGACATCACCGTGCTGGAGTTCCATGATCATCGTCGCGGCTACCAGTTCGGCGTCGAACTGCCGTACACCCCGCCGTCCGGCCTGGCCAACCGCGGCCAGGACAGCGTCTGGGCCCTGCAAAGCCGCCACCAGGTGGTGGAGCAGCACATCGACGTGCGCACCTACCGCCACCGCGACGTCCGCGCCTTGCTCGACGCCGAGGTCGACCAGACCCGCGCCACCACCCGCACCACCTACGGCGAGGCCTACCACTTCGGCGACCCCTACGACACCCTCGGCAACCGCCACGTCTACGACGACGACCTGCCCGCCGAAACCGGCATCTTCTACGCGCGCATGCACCACGAGCGCTACCTCACCCAGCAGGCCTGCCTGAGCGGCACCACCAGCAGCCCGACCCTGGCGCCCCGGCAGGTGCTGACCATCAACGGCGACGCGCCGCAGGCGTTCAAGCCGCGCATCGTCATCACCGAACTGCGCGCCAGCGCCGCCCGCGACAGCAGCTACATCGCCCATTTCCAGGCCATCCCCTACATAGAGGCCGGCAGCTTCCGCCCGCCGCTTCCGCCCAAGCCCATCATGGCCGGCACCGTCGCCGCGCGCGTCACCAGCTACAAGGCCAACGACCCCTACAGCCACATCGACCTCGAGGGCCGCTACAGCGTCAACTTCCTGTTCGACCGCGACACCTGGCCCCTGGGCCGGGAAAGCCTGTGGCTGCGCCTGGCCCGGCCCTACGCCGGCGCCACCCACGGCCTGCACCTGCCGTTGATACCGGGCACCGAAGTGGCCATCGCCTTCGAACACGGCGACCCCGACCGCCCCTACATCGCCCACGCCCTGCACGACAGCGAACACCCCGACCCGGTCACCCTGCGCAACCACAAACGCAACGTACTGCGCACCCCGGCCAACAACAAACTGCGCATGGACGACACCCGCGGCCAGGAGCACGTGAAGCTGGCCAGCGAGTTTGGCGGCAAGAGCCAGCTGAACCTGGGGCATGTGGTGGACGCGCAGAACAAGGTGCGTGGCGGCGGCTTCGAGCTGCGCACCGACGCGCATGGGGCGCTGCGGGCGGGGAAGGGGGTGTTGATCAGTGCGGATGAGCAGGGGAAGGCGCAGGGGGAGGTGTTGGAGATGGCGTCAGCCATCGGTCGACTGCAACAAGCCGGTGAGCAATTGCAATCGCTCTCCAGCGATGCCGAAGCTGCCAAGGCAACCCCAGCCGATCTGCAGGCGCAGCTCAACTTGCTGCGCGACGAACTGGAGCAACTCAAGGCGGCCACCGTACTGGTCAGTGCGCCCAAGGGTATTGCCCTGACCAGCGGCAAACACCTGCAACTGGCCGCGCACGCCAACCTGATGGCCAACGCCGGCGCCAACGCCGATATCAGCGTGGTCAAGCGCCTGTTCATGGGGGTAGGGCAGGGCCTTAGCGTGTTCGTGCGCAAAGTCGGCGTCAAGCTGATCGCCAACCAGGGCCCGGTCAGCGTCCAGGCCCAGAACGACCGGCTGGAACTCATGGCCCGCCATGGCCTGGACATCACCAGCACCGAAGACGAAATCCATATCACCGCGAAAAAGAAGATCACCCTGAACGCCGGGGGTAGTTACATCACCCTGGACCCGTCGCGCATTGAGGCAGGCACGGAGGGTGACTGTTTCGTCAAGTCGGCGCATTTCAATTACAGCGGGGCGGCGAGCATGAAGGCGGCGCATCCGGAGTATCCGGTGGGGCTTTCCAAGGAGCGGTTGAGTCTTCAGCTGCCGATCGCCGCCAACTCTGGCGGTGCTGGCGGCCAAGGGTATGTCGGCATGCCCTACACCCTCTACGCGGATGGCATTGAGCTTCAGCGAGGCATTCTGGACAAGTCCGGGCAGATTCAAGTTGATCACCAGGTGGTTACCCGCGACTACCGGATTGAAACGACCTCCGGCTGGAGCTTCGGGATCCCCATCCCCGCGCAATACCGCAACCCCGAGCAGGCGCACATTGCCAATCGGGGTGTTCACAACCACACGGCCAAGGCCGCGCCGCATACGGAGCATCGTTCGGAGTACGCCTCGATTATGGATGCCCCTGACCTTGAAGAAGGAACTAAACCATGAAACATCCGGAAGTTATCGTGCCGGTCGCGTTCGAACACACGAACACCGCGACCTGCACGCCAGGTTGGTACATCAAGAGCACCGAATACAACCCTGCCAGGGCCACGTTTGAGCCGCTGGTCAATGGTGAGGAGGCGTTTGGCGCTGTCCACCGGGCCATTGCCGAGGCTGTCCAGAGCATTGACATCATTTGCTGGGGTTTCCAGCCCTCCATGTATTTCATCAGGGATGGGCAGGCCCCCAGCATCGGTGAACTGCTAAAGGCGAAAGCGGCGCAAGGCGTACAAGTACGTGTACTGGCCTGGGAAATGCCGCTCAACCTGGCAGGCCTGGGCGGCGAGGCCAACTTGCCTGGCAAGGGCAAGTTCAGGGTTGGCAGCCACGCCATGCAAAGTTCCACGCCTGCACAGTATGCAGAAGACCGGGCCTGGTTCGATGCTTATGCAGTCGCCGATGGCCGCGCGATACACGAAGTTGCGCGGGGTGTTCCGGTGTTGGTCAGCCGCGGTTTCAGCCTGCGGGAGCGGCGGGAAATCTTCGCGGATGTCAAAAACAACAGCCTGGATGCTGATATCAGCAAAGGCACTCGGCTCGCGCATGCGGCAGCGCCGAGCCACCATCAAAAAAGCGTCATCGTTGATTTCGAGGAACCGGAAGTCGCGGTCGGGTTCGTCATGGGCCACAACATGCTCGACGAGTACTGGGACACCGAAAAGCACTCCGGGCTCAACCGTACCCCGGCAACCAAACCTGCGCCGAATCGTGGCGCGCGGGGAAATACCCCTAGGCAAGACATTTCCAGCCGAATCAGCGGCCCGGTATTGGCCGACCTGCACCATAACTTCGCCACGGCCTGGTTCAAGGAAACCGGCGAAGACCTGCTCGTCGCCCGGAATGCGGCGCAGATAAAACCGACACTCAGGTATCGGCATGGCGTTACCCGGCAAATGGCCCAGATGCTGGTGACCCAGCCCCAGAGAGACCCCGCGAACCCCGACACGGAAAGCCGCAAGGAAATTCAGGAAGCCTACCTGCAGGCCGCCAACAACGCCGCGCAGTTTATCTACATCGAAAACCAGTACTTCCGCTGGCCGCCGTTGGCAGAGGTGATCAAGGCCGCAGCGGCCAACCAGGTGAGGGATGGGCGCAATCCGGATGAACACGGGGTTGTTCACCTTTTCGTTGTCACCAACGCCAGTGAAGAGGGCATAGGGCCGGGTGCGTTGAATACGCAGCGGATGCTCGAAAGCCTGGGGCGCGCAGACACCATTCCCAAGGTCACCCAACTGCGGCGCATCAAGGCAGCGCGGGACAACGCGCCACCCAAGCCAAGGCCGGACCTGCGCGACTCGCTTGGCCAACGCGAACTCAAGGAATGGCAGGCCTCGCTGGACAAACAGGTCGAGGCAATAAAAGACCACAAGCTGGAAATCGAGGAGATTCCTGGCCTGAAAGTTCACGTGTGTTCGCTGGTAGCGCCCGACACCCCGGACGGCACGGAGTGGATGCCGGTGTATATCCATTCCAAGTTGATGATTGTTGATGACGCTTTCACGACGCATGGTTCGGCGAATGTCAATACTCGAAGCATGCAAGTGGATAGTGAATTGAATATTGCCCATGAGTGGGTAAGTGTGACTAAGGCGCTGAGGCGAAGGTTGTGGGGGATGCATACTGGGATGCGTGGGGCTCAGGATGATGCGGGCGAAGCTTTCAGTAGTTGGGGAGATGTGATTAAAGAAAATAAAGCGTTAAGGCTCGCGGGTAAGGCGCCGTATGCGCCGTTGGTGGAGTTTTTTTATGATAAAGAAACGCTTGTGGATCTTGACTGATGCGTAAATTATTGATGCTTCCGTTTTTTGGTTTGGCAGCCTGTAATCATAATTCGTTGAATTATAACGTGGAGGATGTTCCTATGAGTCCAATTGCTGAGTTAAAGGCTGGGTTGAAGTTTAATTGCGTTCATGAAGCTATTCCTGCATCCTCCGATGAGGCAGATCTGGTTTTTAAATATGCGCGTTGGCTGCAGAAAAATAACGAGCTAAAACGAGAGCCCGAAAAGAATGTGGAGATCGAGCGCCTTTATCGGATTGCAGCAGAGAGCGGTCATTATAAGGCCAAGATTAATTTGCAGAACGGCGCTATGCGCCGTCAATTCAAGTTGAAAGGTGAAGAGTATGAGCGTTTTAGTCAGGAACTTATCAATGCAGATGTTGCGACGGGCTACTATTTTGTCGCGCGCTTCGTCAAACATGGTGCGTTCGGGCTCAGGGAAGACCCTGAAATGGCACTACGCTATTACCGCAAGGCCGCGGATAAGGGCAGCGCCCAGGCCCAGCAATATATAGCGGACCTGCTCGCGCCCATTGATATTGCCCCGGAGGTTGCCCGGCAACTGCGCCGCTGCGCTGCGGAGCAAGGGAACGGTGATGCAGCGGTGGATCTGGCAATTAATTTTGCTATAAATGGCCACTACGAGAAGGCTGTTGAAGTATTTCAATTGGGTGTGGCTGCAGGGAGTCCGAATGCGGCGTCATTTTTGGCGGGGGCGTTTAACGGCCCCCCTCCCGAGGACAAGCTTTATTATTTAGGCCTTGAGAAGGACTTGGAGCGGGCCAAGCGTTACAAAGAAATAGGCGCGCGCCTCAGTGGCTTCTCCTATGCCCATCCCACCGTCCCTGATGTCAATGAAATCGTGCCCCTACCGCCCGCGGAACTCCCCGAGTGGGATGGCAAACTTCAATGGGTCAAAGAACGCAAGGCCAACATCCCGCCACCCAAGCCCAGCGATGAACTGATCCTGCGCCTGGCCAACGCCAAAAAGCTCGATCCGGCCACCGGCAAGCCACTCCCCAGTTCACCCGACTTCACCCAGGCCAACTTCCCGCAGCAAATCTGCTACCCGGGCGAAACCTGCCCACAGGCCGGACACTGGAAAGTCATTTGGCCGTCGCTGCGCAACATCAGGCCGAAAGAGGTGATCCGTTACTTCGATGAAGGCGATATTTTTCCGCTGCAAACGGTGGAGCGTTACCACCTGCGCCCGTGGCCGCTGCGTGACAAGACTACCTTTCGCGAAGAGGCGGTTGAGTGGGGGCTAATTGGATGAGCAGTAGTTCCTCAACGTTTGTCGTGAGCACCTGGCAATGCCTGCCAGAGAGGGCCCGCGCGGCCAGGTTAGCGACGCGAAAGTTATTTATGTTTTCGTTTTTGGGGTTGGCGGCCTGTAATCATAATTCGTTGGATTATGATGTTGAGGATGTGCCTCTGAATCCGATTGCTGAGTTGCAGGCTGGGTTGAGGTTTAACTGCACGCATGAAGTTATCCCTGCATCATCCGATGAGGCTGATCTGGTTTTTAAATATGCGCGTTGGCTGCAGAAAAACAACGAGCTAAAACGAGAGCCCGAAAAGAATGTGGAGATCGAGCGCCTTTATCGGATTGCCGCAGAAAGCGGTCATTATAAGGCCAAGATTAATTTGCAAAATGGCGCCATGCGTCGTCAATTCAAGTTGAAAGGTGAAGAGTATCAGCGGTTCAGTCAGGAGCTTATCGATGCAGATGTTGCGACGGGCTACTATTTTGTCGCGCGCTTCGTCAAACATGGTGCGTTTGGGCTCAGGGAAGACCCTGAAATGGCGCTACGCTATTATCGCAAGGCCGCGGATAAGGGCAGCGCCCAGGCTCAGCAATATATAGCGGACCTGCTCGCGCCCATTGATATTGCCCCGGAGATTGCCCGGCAACTGCGTCGCTGCGCGGCGGAGCAAGGTAACGGCGAGGCCGCCGTAGGTTTGGCAATTAATTTTGCTACAAATGGGCATTACGATAAGGCCCTTGAAATATTTCAATTGGGTGTGGCCGCAGGGAGTCCTACTGCGGCGTCATTTTTGGAGGAAGGGTTCAAAGGTCCCCCTCCGGAGGATAAGCTTTATTATCTAGGCCTTGAGAAAGACGTGGAGCGGGCCAAGCGTTATGAAGAAATAGGCGCGCGCCTCAGTGGCTTCTCCTATGCCCATCCCACAGTCCCTGATGTCAACGAAATCGTCCCCCTGCCGCCCGCAGAACTCCCCGAGTGGGATGGCAAACTTCGATGGGTCAAGGAACGCAAAGCCAACATCCCGCCACCCAAGCCTAGCGAGGAGCTGATCCTGCGCCTGGCCAACGCCAAAAAGCTCGATCCGGCCACCGGCAAGCCACTCCCCAGTTCACCCGACTTCACCCAGGCCAACTTCCCGCAGCAAATCTGCTACCCCGGCGAAACCTGCCCACAGGCCGGACACTGGAAAGTCATTTGGCCGTCGCTGCGCAACATCAGGCCGAAAGAGGTGATCCGTTACTTCGATGAAGGCGATATTTTTCCGCTGCAAACGGTGGAGCGTTACCACCCGCGCCCGTGGCCGCTGCGTGACAAGACTACCTTTCGCGAAGAGGCGGTTGAGTGGGGGCTAATTGGATGAATAAACGTGACTCGATAAGCACGCCAAATCCGCGATTGAATAATTGATTTAACTATAGGACTTTTCAATGAAAAACATTATCCGTATAGGCGATAAAACCTCCGGTGGTGGCACCGTAATTACCGGCTCTTCCTCCATGATATTCGACGGTATCGGCGTCGCCCGCCAGGGCGATGCCGTGGATTGCCCCATCCCCGGTCATGGTCGCACTGTCATTGCCGAGGCCCATCCGCATTTTTGCGACCACGGGGTTCCTGTTGCTTTCCACGGGCACGCCTGTGCATGCGGCTGCACGCTGGTGTCCTCAATGCCCGCCGTGACTGCCAGCTGACCATGCCGGTGAGACTGGACCACCTTGTCCCCTTGGCTATTCGGCCAGGCGAGCCGCGCCTGGGGCAGTGGTCGAAAGCGATGGCTTGGCGGCGGTGGACCGTCGGTTGGACGAGCGCATCTCAACCAACGGCAGCAAAAGCAATCAAGCGCGGCGCTGCCCGCAATTCATTTTCAGTGGCAACAGCTCCGTCAAGACGGGGCTTTGGTGCACGGTGTTGATGCCTGCGCCGCCGCTGTTGACGTAGGGATACAGAATGCAGATTCGACGCGTTGTACAAGCAGGAGGCCTTGCTGGCGTGCTGTTGCTGGCAGGGGCACTGCTGTCCGTGATGCTGTGGTATTACCCGCAATGGCTGGGGCTGCGTGACGATGGTGACCGGCAGGCACAGGCGCTGAAGGTGGTGCCCGTGATCACCGGATTGATCGTGTTGGTGCTCGGCGCGTTTACCTGGCTGGGGCGGCAAATTGGCCGCGCTGCCGATACGGGGAACGATTCCGCACAGCCCCGGCCTGTAGTGTCGCCTGAGCCGGGCGCGGAGGTTGTGCAGCGCGCGGCCATCCTGCGCAACCACCTGCGTGACCACTACGGCCTGTTCTGGCGCCGTAAAGTGCGGCTGTTGTGGGTGGTGGGAGAGGCTGAGCAGGTCGACGCGATTGCACCTGGGCTCACGGAACAGCGGTGGTTGGAGGGTGACGGCACGGTCTTGCTGTGGGGCGGCAGCGGCCAGGAAGCGCTGACCAACGATAGCCTTGAAACGCTCCAGCGCCTGTGCCGCTGGCGCCCCCTCGACGCCATCCTCTGGACCCTCACCACCCCCCAAAGCCACGACCCCAAAGCCATGGCCACCGGCAGCCGCTACCTGCGCGACCTGTCCCAGGCCCTCGGCTGGCAGCTGCCCCTGTACCTTTGGGAAGTCTGCCCCCAAGCCTGGATCAAACCTTTCGAACCCGCCCAGCCGGTAGGCTGCCTGCTGGCCCCGGCCGATGACCTGGGCGCTGCCCTGCAACAGCTGATCGAACCCCTGAACCAGCAGGGCATGGCCCATATCCAGGTGCACCGCACCCACTGTTTCCTCTTCTACCTCGGCCACCACCTGCACACCCACGGCGCCGCCCACTGGCCCCAGGCGCTGGCGCCGCTGCTGCCTGAGTTTGCCCGCAGTACGCCGCTGCGCGGCCTGCACTTCAGCCTGGCGCGCACCGACGGCCCGGTGCCGGGCACCGAGCACCTGCTGCAGCTCGACGGCGCCTGGACGGCGCTGCTGGCGGACCGCAAGACTCGTCCGCGGCGGCGCGGCTGGCATGTGCGGCGCGTGCTGTACGTGGCCACGTTGGCCGCCACAGGCGTGCTGACGGCTGGTGTGTTGCTGTCCTTCGTGGCCAACCGCAACCAAGCGGTGCACCTGGCGCAGATCGCCGCGCAGCCGATTACCACTCTCACCACCCTCAGCAACCTGACCCGCGAGGTGGACCGCCTGGAGTACCGCCGCGTCCACGGCGAGCCCTGGTACCTGGGCTTCGGCCTGAGCCACAGCCAGGCGCTGCTCGACTCGCTCTGGCCGCGCTACGTGCAGGCCACCCATGCACTGCTGCGTGACAAGGCCGTGGCCAGCCTGGAGCAGACGCTGTGGACCCTGGTGGCGCAGCCCGCCGGCAGCAAGGCGCGCACGGCGATGGCTGGTGGCGCCTACGAGCCGCTCAAGGCCTACCTGATGCTCGCGCACCCGGAAAAAGCCGATCCGGCGTTCCTGGAAAAACTGCTGCTGGCGCGCGTGCCTGATCTGCCCGGCCAATGGTCGTTCTACCTCCAACAACTCCCCAGCCATCCCGAGTGGCGCATCGACGCCAACCCACGCCTGATCGCCCAGGTGCGGCAGGTCCTGCTCGGCGAGCTGGGCCAGCGCAACGCCGAGGCCAGCCTGTACCAGCAGGTGCTGGACCGCGCGGGCAATCATTTTCCGCCGATGGCGCTGGCGCAGATGCTTGGCGACACCCAGGCGTCGGCGCTGTTTGGCGCGCCCCGCAGCGTGCCGGGGATCTTCACCCGCCAGGCGTGGGACGGGCAGATACGGGCCGCCATCGATGACATTGCCGAGGCGCGTAGGGCGAAAATCGATTGGGTGCTCAGTGACCAGGCAGCGAACGTCGATAGCGAGCTGTCTCCTGAAGCCCTCAAGGCCAGACTCACGGCCCGCTACTTCAAGGACTTCGGCAGCGCCTGGCTGAGCTTCCTCAACAGCGTGCGCTGGCGCCAGGCCAAGGACCTGGGCGAGGCGGTCGATCAGCTCGCCCTGATAAGCGACCCGCAGCAATCGCCGCTGCTGGCCCTGATCACCACCGTAGCCTACCAGGCCGGAACCGGCGGCAAAGCGCTGATCAACACGGCGCAGCAAACCATCGATACGCCCATGCCACAAGGCCCGCTGGACGCCACCTTCGCCCCGTTGCTGCAACTGCTGGCCAAGGACAACAGCCCGCTGAGCCTGCACAGCTACCTGACCCGCGTCACCCGCGTGCGCCTGCAGCTCCAGCAGATCGACGACGCCAGCGACCCCCAGGCGATGTCCCAGGCCCTGGCCCAGTCAGTGTTCCAGGGCCGCACCCTGGACCTTGGCGACAGCCGCGAGTACGGCAGCCTGATCGCCGCCAGCCTGGGCGGGCAATGGAGCGGCTTTGGCCAGAACCTGTTCGTCAAACCCCTGGCCCAGGCCTGGCAGCAGGTGCTGCAACCCTCCGCCGCAGCGCTGAACGCGCAGTGGCAGCGGGCGATCGTCGAGCACTGGGACGGCGCTTTCAGCGGCCGCTACCCGTTCGCCGCCACCGGCAGCGACGCCTCCTTGCCGATGCTGGGGCAGATGATCCGCGCCGGCACCGGGCGCATCGACCAATTCCTGCAGCAGGAACTGGGCGGCGTGCTGCGCAAGGAGGGCAACCGCTGGGTTGTCGACCCGCGGCACAGCCAGGGCCTGCGGGTGAATCCGGCGTTCCTGGCGGCGGTCAACCGCCTGGGCCGCCTGGCGGACGTGCTGTACACCGACGGCGGCATGGGCCTGGGCTTCGAGCTGCAGGCCAAGGCGCTGCCCGAGCTGGTGCAGACCACCTTCATCCTCAACGGCGAACGCCTGCATTACTTCAACCAGAAGCCAAGCTGGAAACGCTTTCACTGGCCCGGCGCCAGCGACTACCCCGGCGCCAGCCTGAGCTGGACCAGCGTTGCCACCGGCGAACGGCTGTTCGGTGCCTACGACGGCGCCTGGGGCCTGATCCGCCTGCTGGAGCAGGCCCAGGTGACGGCGCTGGACGACAGCGACACGCGCTTTCGCCTGGTGCTGAAAGCCCCGGACGGCATCCCGCTGACCTGGCATTTGCGCACGGAACTGGGCGCAGGGCCGCTGGCGCTGCTCACGCTGCGCGGCTTCAGTTTGCCGCCGCGAATTTTCCTGGCGGAGGGCGATGCAGTGGGGCCTCAAGGCTGAATGTCCGAATTGAAACGACGGTTGTCTCGAACGCGCGGGCGTCGGCTCCTTAGGATCCAATAACCTGCAAGCCTTGTCCCCCGCGATGAAGGCTGCAGATGTTCGCTCCCCGGTTTCGTCCCTTCCTGTGGCTGTTGATGGCCACGCTGCCCGCCTGCAGCTCATGGACCCACCATGAGCCTGCACGCTCGACCCTGGCAGGCGTCAATCCATTGCAGCAGCTGCCGGCTCAGGTCTCCGACCAGCCCCTGCCATCCCGATGGTGGCAGCTGTACCACGACCCGCGCCTAAACGGCCTGGTGCAGCAGGCTTTGGCCCATAACCGCGACCTGGCCGCCGCCCAGGCCCATGTGCAGGCGCTGCTGGGTGGCCTGCATGAGGCCGATGCGCAGCGGTGGCCGAGCACCGACGTGCAGCTGGGCGCCAGTTATGGCAAGACCGCCGATGACCAGACCCTGGCCAGGGCTACCGGCAGCCACGCGCCGGCCCAGTGGGAGTTCAACCCGGGGCTGGAGCTGGCCTACCAGGTGGACGTGTGGGGCCAGGTGCGCCAGGCCATTGAGCGCGCCCAGGCCAGCGCCGAGGCCGCCGCGGCCGCCGAGGACCAGCTGCGTGTCACCGTGGCCGCGCAGACTACCCGCGCCTATGTCAACGCCTGCGCCCTGGGGGTTCGTGCGGCCGTGCAACGCCAGTCGTTGCAGGTGTTGGGTGACAGCGTGCGCCTGCTGCAACGCCAGCGCCGGGGCGGGGTGGTCACCGATTTCGAGGTGTCGCGCATGCAGGCCTTGCAGGGCCAGACCCAGGCGCTGCTGCCGATGCTGGAGGCACGGCGCCAGGCCGCAGTGTTCGAGCTGGCGACGCTGACCGGCAACAGCAACCCCGATCCGCTCAGCTGCCAGCAGGTACCGCGGCTTGACGCCGACCTGCCGGTGGGCGACGGCTGGCAGTGGCTGGCCCGGCGCCCGGACATCCGCCAGGCCCGCCGCGAGCTGCAGGCCGCCGGCCTGCAAGTGGGCATCACCCAGGCCGACCTTTACCCCAAGGTCAGCTTCGGCGCCTCGCTGACCTCGTCCAGTCACCCGCTGAACGAGCTGGGCAGCAGCCAGGCGGTGATGTTCGGCATCGGCCCGCTGATCAGCTGGCAGTTCCCCAACCGTGCCGCCAACCGCGCCCGCGTCGAACAGGCCAAGGCCCTGGAGCAGGGCAGCCTGGCGCGCTTCGACGGCCAAGTGCTGCTGGCGCTGCAACAGGTGCGCCAGGCCCTGGCCCTGTACGACGGTGAACGCCAGCGCCATGCCGCGCTGGCCCAGGCCCTGGCCGACAGCCAGCGCGCCTTCGAGCTGGCCCAGCGCAACTACCGCGCCGGTGCCCTGGATTTTCTCGACGTGCTCGACAGCGAGCGCGAACTGGTAGCCCTGCAGGCCCAGGTCGCCGACGCCGACGGCCAACTGCTGCAACGCCAGATCACCCTGTTCGCCGCCTTGGGTGGCGGCTGGCAACGCCCTGACACTCTTCCTGCCACTGCCGATGGAATCACCCGATGAACATTGCCGCCGACGACATCAACCACCGTGAACAGCAACTGCTGGCCCGCCGGGCGGCGCGCCGCCGACAGTTGCAGCTGGGCGCCGGGGTGCTGGGGCTATGCCTGGCCGTGGGCTACGGCGGTTATTGGTGGCTGACCGGGCGTTACCTGGAAAGCACCGACGACGCCTACGTGCGTGCCGACTGGGTGCCGGTAAGCGCGCGCATCAACGGCTATGTTGCCCAGGTGCTGGTGGCCGACGATCAGCCGGTCAAGGCCGGCGACGTGCTGGTGCGCATCGACGACCGCGACTACCAGGCGCGCCTGGCCGCCGCTACCGCCAGCGTCGCCGAAGCCGACGCTTCGGTGCAGGCCGCCCAGGCCAGCCTGACGGTGGCCCACGAGCGGGTGGCCGAACAGCAGGCGGCCATCGCCCAGGCGGCGGCGCTGGCCGAGGGCGCCAGCGCCGAAGCCCGCCGCGCCGGCCTCGACCGCCAGCGCTACCAGGGCCTGGTGCGCGACCAGGCGGCCAGCGCCCAGCGCCTGGAAAGCGCCGAGTCGAGCTTCGCCCAGGCCCGTGCCGCGCTGCAGGCGGCCCAGGCCCGGCAGCATCAGCAGGACCTGGCGCTGAACGTCGCCCGCAGCCGTGAACAGCTGGCCCAGGCCGCCGTACGGCAACAGCTGGCGCGCCAAGCCCAGGCCCAGGCGCAGCTGGCGTTGGCGCGCAATGCCCTGGAGGACACGCTGGTGCGCGCGCCCATCGACGGCGTGGTCGGCCAGCGCAAGGTGCGCGAACGCCAGTACCTGGCCCCCGGCCTGCCATTGCTGGCGGTGGTGCCGGTGCAGCAGGCCTATGTGGTGGCCAACTTCAAGGAAACCCAGCTGCAGCACATGCGCCCCGGGCAGCCGGTGGAGCTGCGCGTGGACAGCTTCGGCGGCCAGCGCCTGCACGGCCACGTGGCGAGCTTCTCGCCCGGCTCGGGGGCGGTGTTCGCGCTGCTGCCGTCGGACAACGCCACCGGCAACTTCACCAAGATTGTCCAGCGCTTCCCGGTGCGCATCCTGCTGGACAAGGCCGCGGATGGCGCGCCGATCCTGCCGGGCATGTCGGTAGTGGCCACGGTGGACACCCGCGATGAGCGCTGAACAGGCGGTCTCCCTGCGCGCCTGGGTGGCGGTGATCGGCGGGCTGTTCGGCTGCTTCATGGCCGGCATGAACGTGCACGTCACCAGCGCCGCCCTGCCGGAAATCGAAGGTGCGCTGGGCGCCACCTTCCAGGAGGGCTCGTGGATTTCCACCGCCTACCTGGTGGCAGAAATCGTGATGATCCCGTTGACGGCCTGGCTGGTGGAGGTGTTCTCCCTGCGGCGGGTGATGCTGGTGGGTGCGTTCATTTTCCTGCTGGCCTCGGTGGCCTGCTCGCTGGCGCCGAACCTGGCGGTGATGATCGCCATCCGCGTGGTGCAGGGCGCGGCGGGCGCGGTGCTGATCCCGCTGTCGTTCCAGCTGATCATCACCCAGTTGCCGGCGAGCAAGGTGCCCATGGGCATGGCCCTGTTCAGCCTGGCCAACAGCGTGGCCCAGGCGGCGGGGCCGTCCATTGGCGGCTGGCTGACCGACGCCTACAGCTGGCGCTGGATCTTCTACCTGCAACTGGTCCCGGGGGTGTTGCTGCTGATGGCCATCGCCTGGGCCATCGACGCCAGCCCCATGAAGCTGGCGCTGCTCAAGCGCGGCGACTGGTTCGGCATCGCGGCGATGATCATCGGCCTGGGCGGCCTGCAGATCGTGCTGGAGGAGGGCGGTCGCGAGGACTGGTTCGGCTCGGACTTCATCGTCGCCATGAGCTGGGTGTCGGGGCTGGCGCTGGTGTATTTTGTCTGGTCGCAGTTGTACGGCAGCCGCGCGTTCATCAACCTGCGGCTGCTCAAGGGCTACAACTTCGGCGTGGCCAGCGTGGCCATGTTCATCTTCGGTGGCATGACCTTCGGCCTGGTCTTCCTGGTGCCCAACTACCTGTCCCAGCAGCAGGGCTACAACGCCAGCGAGATCGGCGTCAGCCTGATCCTGTATGGCCTGGTGCAGTTGCTGCTGGCGCCGCTGATGCCGGCGCTGATGCGCGTGCTCAACCCCAAGCTGATGGTGGCCGGGGGCTTCCTGATCATGGCCCTGGGCTGTTACCTGGGCGCGTTCCTGGACGCCGACAGCGCCGCCAACGTGATCGTGCCGTCGGTGGTGGTGCGCGGCATTGGCCAGCCGCTGATCATGGTGGCGCTGTCGGTGCTGGCGGTGGCGGGGCTGAGCAAGGCCGAGGCCGGCTCGGCGTCGGCGCTGTTCTCGATGCTGCGCAACCTGGGCGGCGCCGTGGTCACCGCCGCCCTGGCCCAGGCCGTGGACGTGCGCGAGCGGGTGCACAGCGAGCGCATCGGCGAGGCCCTGAACGTGTTCGCCGCGCCCGTGCAGGAACGCCTGGGCGGCCTGCTCGACCCGTCGCTGCCCGAACAGCAGCAGACCCTGGCGCTGATGCTGGCCAGCGTGCGCCACCAGGCGTACCTGATGGCCTACAGCGATGCGTTCTACGTGGCGTTCGTGGCACTGGCGGGGTGCGCGGTGGCGGCGTTGCTGATGCGCCGCTAGGACGCGGCCTGGCGGCCGCTGCTACAGGGAGATCGTGTGGTCAGACTACGCCTTGCAGCAGGCTCTCGTAAGGGATGCGCAGGCCATCGTGTAGCCTTTTGATCATTCGCAGGCTCAGCGGCCGTTTGCCGTTCAACACTTCTGAAACCCGGCCACTGGGACCGATGTACGCTTCCAGGTCCCGTGGCGTGAGCCCCTGCTGTTCCATGCGGAACTTGATGGCTTCGATTGGATTGGAAGGCGGCATGGGGAAGCGCACCCCTTCATATTTCTCGATGAGCAGGGTCAGGATTTCCAGCTCGTCGCCTTCAGGCGAGCCCACCGGTGCATTCCACAGATGTTCAACACGGGCGAGGGCTTGGGCAAGGTCGTCGTCGGAGTGAATGGGCTTGATGTTCATTAGACAGTCTCCGCGTTGATTGCATCGTACTGGACGTGGGTGCCGACGAACCGGATGAAACCGATCTGGCGTTCGAAGTCGATGGCCAGGATAACTCGATATTTATTGCCGCCAATGTTGAAAACTACCCTGCCGCCTTTGAGGACACTCGCAGTGCGTAACTGCGCCTTCAGCTCCTGGGGAGTGCGGTAAGCAGCTTTCTCCATGTGCCTGAACCATTCCGTAAGCGGAACCATGGCATCCGTGTAAGCAGGATTCATTTCCCAGAACTGGCGCAAGGTTCCTTTTGCGATAATTCGCACTGTGGCGGTTCTCCCGTTTTGGGAGATGATATTCCTAACCTTCCAAAAGTTCAATCTTTCGCCCCCCACCTACCTGATCAGGTAGTTGTTCCATTGCGCCATCACGCCGAGAATCACTTCCATTGGCAGCCAGTGTTTGCGCTGCCCGCCTGCTTTGCAAAGCCCTCGCCGTCTCACAACAACAAGGACGAACCTTTGCCCGCTGCGCCTGTAACCGGGGGCGCGTCGGGCTTCTATGCACGCAAATGGATGATTCACGTGAGAGGTAATGACATGCGACACGACAATTTCGTGGTCGAGGGGCTGTACAAGGATTACAAGGTCTACGTCGAACGCCTGGGCAACGACCCGCGGCGCAAGAACGTGCTGTGCGTCAACGGCGCCATGGCCACCACCACCTCCTTCACCCGCGCGGCGAAGGTGATGGCCGAGCACTTCAACGTGTTCCTGTTCGACCTGCCGTTCGCCGGCCGCTCCCGCGAGCACAACTGCCAGCAGCACCTGGTGACCAAGGACGACGAGGTGCAGCTGCTGCTGGCGCTGATCGAGCGCTTCGAGATCCACCACCTGGCCTCGGCCTCGTGGGGCGGCATCTCGACGCTGCTGGCGCTCAGCCACAACCCCGAGTCCATCGACAGCTCGGTGGTGATGGCCTTCGCGCCGACCCTGAACAAGGCCATGCTCGACTACGTCAACAAGGCCCGCCTGCTGATTGAAAGCGACAGCAAGTCCGACATCGGCCACCTGCTCAACGACACCGTGGGCCGCTACTTGCCGCCGCGCCTCAAGGCCAGCAACCACCAGCACATGGCGTCGCTGGCCACCGGCGAATACCACCAGGCCAAGTTCCACATCGAGCAGGTGCTGCAGCTGGGTGGCGGTGGCTATCTGGAGCGCCTGGGCAGCATCAACAGCCACGTGCATTTCATCAACGGCCTGTGGGACGAGTACACCAGCCCGGCCGATGCGCTGAATTTCGCCAAGCACGTGCCCAGCTGCAGCTTCGCTGTGCTCGAAGGCACCGGCCATTTCCTCGACCTGGAGTCGCGCCTGGCGGCTGCCCGCGTGCACCGCGCGCTGATGGGCCATCTGCTGTCGGTGCCGTGGAAGCCCATGGTGGCCCAGGCGCGGTACGCCTGAGTGAACGTTTTTTCGAGTGAGGTATGCCCATGCAGGTAATCATGGTGGCCATCGGTTCGGCCGGTGACGTTTATCCCTTCATTGGCCTGGGCAAGGCCCTGGTCGAACAGGGCCACGGGGTGACCTTGTGCAGCATGCCGGCGTTCCAGGCGGCCATCGAGCAGCAGGGGCTGGAGTTCGTCCCGGTGTGCGACGAGCAGACCTACCGCCAGGCCATGGACGACCCGCGCCTGTGGGAGCCCAAGACCTCGTTCGGCACCCTGTGGCAGGCCATCGCCGGCATGCTGGAGCCGGTGTACCGCTACGTGGCCTCGCGGCGTTTCGAGGACATCGTGGTGGTGGGCTCGCTGTGGGCGCTGGGCGCGCGCATTGCCCACGAACGCTACGGCATTCCCTACCTGTCGGTGCAAGTGTCGCCGTCGACGCTGCTGTCGGCCCACGTGCCGCCGGTGCACCCCAAGTTCAACGTCTCGCCGCGCATGCCGCTGTCGCTGCGCAAATGGCTGTGGCGGGGCATCGAATACCTGAGCCTGGACCGCACCTGCGCGCCGGCCATTGACGCGCTGCGCCACAAGGTCGGCCTGACCGGCACCGTGCAGCGGGTGTTCAGCCAGTGGCTGCACGCGCCCCAAGGCGTGCTGTGCCTGTTTCCCGACTGGTTCGCCGCACCGCAGCCGGATTGGCCACGCCCGCTGAACATGGTCGGCTTCCCGCTGTACGACGGCAGCCAGGGGGGCGAGCTGGACCCGCAGGTGCAGGCGTTCCTGGCGGCCGGGCCGGCGCCGGTGGTGTTCACCCAGGGCTCGACCACGCATCTCGACCAGCGTTTCTACCGCCTGGCCATCAGCGCGCTGGCCAAGCTGGGTGCCCGCGGCATTTTCCTCACCGGTGACCGCGAGGCCATCAGCGACCTGCCCGCCAGCGTGCTGCAGTGCCGCTACGCGCCGATGTCCACCTTGCTGCCCCATTGCGCGGCGCTGGTGCACCCGGCGGGCGTCGGGGCCATGAGCCTGGCGTTGGCGGCGGGCATTCCCCAGGTGGTGCTGCCCGTGGCCCACGACCAGTTCGACAACGCCGAGCGCCTGGTGCGCCTGGGCGCCGGGGTAAGGCTGAAGCTGCCGCTGGGCGAGCATGACCTGCTCGAAGCGCTGCTGCACGTGCGCAGCGACCCGGCCATCCGCCGCGCCTGCGTGCTCGCCCACCAGCGCTCGGTGGCCAGCGATGCCTGCGCGCAAGCCGTGGAACTGATTGAAGAATGCCACGGCCGCTACAGCGCCCGTGCATTGTCACAAGCGGGCTGAGGTGGCGGATTATTGACGTATTGTAATCAGACATTTCATTGACACAGAGCGACGGTGCGTTAGATTCCCTGCAAGGATGGGAAATCGAGAGCAGAGTCATGGGCAAGGACAGCGATCTGGTGCGATGGGCGAACGAGCTCCGCGCCGAGATGCTCGCACAACAGCACATCTGGCAGGTGCTGACGGTGCTGGACCGTGAGGTGCATCGATTGGGCTTCGACTATTACGCCTGCGGCATCCGTCACCTGGTGCCGTTCACGCGACCGACCACCGAGGTCATCGGTTCCTACCCCGATGACTGGCTGGAGCATTACCAGGCGCAGGACTATGCGCGGGTCGACCCCTCGATCCTGCATGGCCTGCGTTCCAGCGACATGGTGGTGTGGGGCGACGCGCTGTTTCGCGAGTGCCGCCAGCTGTGGGGCGAGGCTCGTGACAACGGCTTGCGGGTCGGCGCCACCTTGCCGCTGCGCACCACCAACCAGACCTTGAGCGTGCTGTCGGTAGCCCGTCACGACGAGAAGATCGGCGAGGTGGAAAGCGAAGTGGTGCGCCTGCACCTGCGCTACCTGATCGAGCAGACCATGCAGCGCCTCGCCGAGCTGGGCCACCCCATGCTCTCGCAGCCGTCCATCAGCCTCAGCCAGCGCGAGCGCGAGGTGCTGCAATGGACCGCCGACGGCAAGAGCTCCGGCGAAATCGCGCTGATCCTCGACATCTCGATCAATACCGTCAACTTTCACCTCAAGGCCATCCTGAAAAAATTCAAGGCGACCAGCAAGACCCTGGCCGCGGCGCATGCCGCCATGCTGGGGCTGCTTTAAGACAAGGAAATCACACTTGATGGTGCAGATAATCAGCAAACGCTACAGCGAACTGTCGGCGCCGCTGCGCGACGCCCTGGGGCGTTACCGCCACCGGGTGTTCATCGAGCAGATGGGCTGGGACGTGCGCAGCACCTCGCCGCTGGCGGGGCGCGAGTTCGACCAGTTCGACCATCCCGGCACGCGCTACATCATTGCTCTCGACGAACATGGCCAGGTGCGTGGCTGCGCACGCCTGCTGCCCACCCTGGAGCCCTACCTGCTGGGCGAGGTGTTCGACTACCTGTGCGACGAAACCCCGCCGGCCAACCGCGGCACCTGGGAGATCTCGCGGTTCGCCGCCCAGGCCGACCAGGACCCGCGCCTGGCCATGCGCGTGTTCTGGACCACCCTGCATGCTGCCTGGGAGCTGGGTGCCAAGGCCGTGGTGGCGGTGACCACGGCGTCGCTGGAGCGCTATTTCCAGCGCAATGGCGTGGTCCAGGCGCGCCTGGGCGAGGCGCGCAAGGTCAAGGGCGAGCGCCTGGTGGCGTTGCATTTCGACGCCTGGCAGCCCAATGGCGTGCGGGAGCTGGGGCTGGGCGAAGTGGCCTAGTGGAACACCAGGCCCTGGGCATTCATGCCGCCCAGGCGGAACGCCAGGTAGTCGGCCAGGTAGTTCTGCCGCAGCCGCCAGGGCGCCCGCGCGCCTTGTTTGGGCAGGCCGTCGAGGGCGCGCAGCACGTAGCCTGAATTGATGTTCAGCAGCGGCCGGCGCTCGCCGCCGGCATCGGCCAGCTGCGCGCGGCACTCACGGTAGCCATGGCGCTGCATGTGGTTGAGCAGCCGGCACACCTGGCGTGACGACAGGTCGGCGCGCAGGGTCCAGGACGCGTTGGTGTAGCCCACGCAGAACGCCAGGTTCGGCACCCCGTCCAGCAGCAGCCCCTGCCACGCCAGGCGCTGGCCCAGGTCCACCGGCTGGCCGTCGACGTTCAGCTGCATGCCGCCGCAGGCCTGCAACTTAAGGCCAGTGGCGGTAATGATGATGTCGGCGGGCAGGCGCTTGCCGGAGGCCAACAGCAGGCCGTCGGCCTCGACGCTGGCGATGGTGTCGGTGACCACCTGCGCCTTGCCGCTGGCGATGGCGCGGAACAGGTCGCCGTCGGGCACGATGCACAGGCGCTGGTCCCAGGGCGCGTAGCGGGGCTTGAAGTGGGTGTCCACGGCATAGCCGCGGGGCAGGGCGCGCTTGACTCCCAGGCGCAACAGCCGGCTCGACAGGTTGGGCAAGCGCCGGCACAGCTGGAACAGCGCCTGCCCGGCCAGGGCATTTTTCCAGCGCGCCAGGCTGCCGGCCAGCCGTGCGGGCAGGGCGCGGCGCAGCCAGTTGGCCAGCAGGTCGCGGGCGGGCAGGGCCAGCACATAGCTGGGCGAGCGTTGCAGCAGCGTCACCTGCCGCGCGCTGGCCGCCAGCGCTGGCACCAGGGTCACGGCGGTGGCGCCGCTGCCGATCACCACCACGTCGCGGTGGCTGCAGTCCAGGTCGGCCGGCCACTGCTGCGGGTGCACCCAACGGCCGCGGAATTGCGCCTCGCCGGGGAAGGCGGGGCGATGGCCCTGGGCGTAGTCGTAGTAGCCACAGCACAGGTACAGGAAGTTGCAGTGATACTGCCGCGTGACGCCGGCCACCTCGACCTCCAGGGTCCAGCGCGCCGCCTGTGAATCCCAGGCGGCGCCCAGCACCCGCTGGCCGAAGCGGATATGCCGGTCGATGTCACCCTCGCGGGCGGTGTCACGCAGGTAGGCATGGATGGCCGCGCCGTCGGCGATCGACGCCGGCCCCTGCCAGGGCCGGAAGGGGTAGCTGAGGGTGAACATGTCCGAGTCCGAACGGATGCCGGGGTAGCGGAACAGGTCCCAGGTGCCGCCCAACGTATCGCGGGCTTCCAGCATCGCGTAGCGGCGGCCGGGGCACTGGGCCTGCAGGCGCCAGGCGGCGCCGATGCCCGACAGCCCGGCACCGACGATGAGCACGTCGAAGGCTTCGATTGTCATGATCTTCCTTGTCGTAACCTGTAATGATTGCAGCCCGCGTCATTGACTGCGCGATGACACAAATTTCATAACTTCTCACTGATACTGTGCGCGCTCCCAACAATAAACGGAATTGCTTCGATGGGTACCCGATTGGTCCAGCTGCTGTCGTTCATTACCATCACCGGCCTTGTGTTCCTGACGCTTACAGGAATAGCCAATGCTTGAGTTGCCTGCCAACGCTTCACGTGGAATCGCCCGCCAGGCCTGGTGGGCCGGGTTGGTCGCCCTGGTGCTGTTCATGGCCGGCGCGTGGGGCATGGCCCCCATCGGTTTCGATTCGCGCTTCGTCATGTTCGCCGAGGAAATGCTGCGCCATGGCCTGACGTTCTTCCCCACCACCTATGGCGAGCCGTACGCCGACTACTCGGCCACCTCGACGTTCTTCATCTACCTGTTCTCGCGGCCGTTCGGCGAGGTCACCAGCTTCAGCGCCTGGCTGCCCAGCGGCATTGCCGCCGCGGTCACCGTGGCCCTGCTGTACCGGCTGGTGGCCCCGTATTCGCGACGCTGGGCGCTGATCAGCATCGCCCTGATGGCACTGAGCGGCACCTTCGTCATGGAAACCCGGGCGGTGTCCCAGGACCTGATGTTGGCGGCGGTGAGCCTGGCGGTGTTCTACCTGGGCTACGCCCATGACCATTTCCACACCCCCCGGCGCCTGTGGGCGCTGCTGGCGCTGGTGGTGCTGGGCTTCGCCATTCGCGGGCCGATCGGCCTGGTGGTGCCCACCGGCATGCTGTGCAGTTATTACCTGCTCCACGGCCAGTGGAAGCGTCTGTTCGCCTTCGGTTTCAGCGCCCTGGCGCTTTTGGGCCTGTGCGTGGGCCTGCTGCTGTGGCTGGCACGCCTGAGTGGGGGCGACGCCTTTGTCGCCGACGTGATCCACATGCAGGTGGGCGGGCGTATCGACGGCAGCGAAGGCGCCAGCGGCCCGCTGTACTACTTCATCAGTTCCCTGGGCAACTACGCCCTGGCGTACCCGCTGGCGCTGCTGGTGCTGGCCGGTGCCTGGTTCGCCGGGCCGGCGCGCCAGGGACCGGGGCTGCAGCTGCTCAAGTGCTGCGCGGTGGCGGGGCTGATCGTGTTGCTGGGGCTGTCGGTGCCCCAGGCGAAGAAGGCCCGCTATGTGCTGCCGATGCTGCCCATGGCGGCGGTGATCGCCGGTTATCCCTTCCACCGCCTGGGCGGGCGCGTGTTCGCCTGGCTGCGCGGGCTGATGCAGGGGCTGTGGCTGGTCATGCCCGGCCTGCTGCTGGCCGGGGTGCTGGTGGCGCATCATCGCTTCCCGCAATGGTTGCCCCACGTCACCGCGCCGGCTGTGGTGCTGGGCCTGTTGCAGGCGGTGGCCGTGGCTTGGCTGCTGCGCGCCAACGGCCGTGCGGTGGGCCTGGCGTTTTGCGCGGTGCTGGCGCTGTGGTCCAGCTACATCCTGGTGTTCGAGCCGGTGGAGCAGGTGATGTATGACACCCGCACCTTCAGCCAGGCCGTGGACCAGGCCGTGCAGCACGACCCGGCGCCGCTGGTGCTGCATGGCATGGGCAAGGACGCCAAGGCGATCAAGTTCATGGTCAACATCGATCGCGACCTGCTGCCGCAGTTCACCGACAGCCCGGCGCAACTGGCTGCCCTGCCGAGCGGTACCTGGGTGATGATGGAAGCCAAGGACCGCGAGCTGCTCAAGGGCACGCCCCTGGGCATCCAGGCCCCGGTGCTGGCCGGCAGTTTCGACAAGGATGACTACGTGCTGCTGCGCACGCCATGACGCGACCCCACCCCACGTAGCAGCTGCCGCAGGCGGCGTCTGGTTCGCTGCGGTGTGCCGGGAGAAACGCGGGGTCTGGGACGCGGCCTTTGGCCGCTGCTACGGGGGGAATCCGGGTTCGCGGTGGTTAGCGCTTGAGCGCCACGTCCCAGCCATCGGCGTTCATCACGCCCAGGGAGCTTGCCTGGTTGTGGGCGTCGATGGCGACGAAGAACGCGGTGCCGTAGTCGCTGGCCTCGGCGTGTTCGAAGTCCAGCTGCGCTTCCAGCTTGCTGATGCAGTCACTGTGGGTGACCAACACCAGGTTGCGGTGCGCCTGCTTGTGCGCCAGGGCGTCCTGCAGCAGGGTCTTGCGGTTGCACACCCGTAGCCATTCCTGGCTCTGGTTGGCCGCGCCGAACATGCCCTGGCCGGTCTGCGCGGTGCGCGTGGTGGGGCTGCTGATGACGTCGGTGTTGGCCATGCCCAGGGTGCGAAAACCGTCGCCGATGCGCGTGGCCATGGCCTGGCCGTCATGGGTAATGCCGTCGGCGGCGTTCATGCAGGCCGCGTCCGAGCGGTCGCAACGCTCCGCATGGCGCACCAGCACGATCACGTCCCCGGCCGCCCAATGCTGCTGCACCCCGGCAGCCGCGAGGTTGCCAGGCTCGCCCAGGTCCAGCGGCGAGCGTGGCCACAGGACGAAACCGGCGATCAGGGCCGGTACCACCGCGATGGCAGTACCGATCAGAAGCTTGCGCATCAGCTTGCGCTGCGGGGGTACCGTCATGGCCGAATTCCGAAGAAGCGTGCAAAGAGTATTGGACACTATTGGCCAGAAAGTGCCCTGGCCGTGAAAACGTTGTGAAAATATCGAAAATTCGTGAACAGCCTCTCACTGCCGACCTATACCGGAGCTGTCAGCCCGCGCAAATGCCGACAGATGGAGCGGTTTGCCAGCCAGTTCGATGATGCACCCCGGCGCCCCGTCCCGCACCTGCAGGTGCAAGTCGTGCAGGCGGGCCACCGCGGCCACCATGCTCAGGCCCAGGCCGTTGCCCACGGTGTGGCGGCTGCTTTCGGAGCGGTACAGGCGGCGGAACACCGCTTCGCGCTCGGCTTCGGGAATGCCCGGGCCGGTGTCGCTGACCTGCAACGCCACGCTGTCGCTGCTCTGGGACAGCGCCACCACCACACGGGCGCCGTCGGGGGAGAACTTGATGGCGTTGTCCAGCAGGTTGCAGGTGGCGTCGAACAGCAGCTGCGCATCGCCGGCAAGCATGGCCGGGCCGTCGCTTTCCAATAGCGTAAGCTCGATGCCGCGCTCCTCGGCCAGGGGCTCGAAGAACTCCACGGCGTCGGCGCCGATGCGGTTCAGGTCCACCGGCGCGAAGTGGCTGCGGCGGGCGCTGTCCTCGATCTCGGAAATGCGCAGCAGGGCGCGGAAGGTCATCAGCAGGCCCTTGGCCTCGCCCAGGGCCGAGTCGATGGTCTGCGCGTATTCTTCTTCGCGCAGGCCGCGCCGCTGGGCGCGTTCCAGCCCGGCGATCAGGCGGGTGAGCGGGGTGCGCAGGTCATGGGCGATGTCGTCGCACACGCCTTTCACCTCGCTCATCAACCGTTCCAGCTCGTCGAGCATGCCGTTGACCACTCGCGCGATACGGTCGATGTCGTCGTGGCTGCCGCGCACCGGCAGGCGCTGGCTGAGGTCGCCCTCGACAATGCCGCGGATGGCGTTGCCCAGGGCGTTCAGGCGCAGGCGCGTGGAGTTGCCCAGCCAGATCGCGCCTAGCAGGCCCACCACCAGCAGTAGTACGCCGCCGGAGATCAGGGCGTTGACCAGCAGTTCGTCGAATTCATGGATGTCGTGCACGTCCTGGGCCACCAGCAGCTGCGTGCCGTCTTCCAGGCGGTGGACGATGAAACGGATCGGCCGGTGGTGACCGTTGGCTTTCAGCCAGCGAAACTCCTGGGGTTTGTCGTAGCCGTTGATGGCCGGCAGGCGATGAATGGCGCCGGCCAGGTAATGGCCGTTGGCGTCGAACAGCGCGTGGGGCAGGCGGCCGTCGGCGTCCTGTTGGGCGTGCTTGCGGATTTCCGCCAGGCGCAGGTCCGGCGCCTGCTGGCTGCGGTTGTCCACCTGGCGGTAGAGGTTGGCGTCGGCCTCGGCCTTCAGGTACACCGCCGTCTGCCAGTACAGGTAGCCGAACAGCGCCAGGAACGAACAGCCAAACAGCGCCAGGAACAGCACGCCGATGCGGAAGCCGCTGGTGCGGGGGATCTCACTCAGGCGCACGGAGGACATAGCCGGCTCCCCGAATGGTCTGCAGCATGGGCGCTTCGCCGTCGGCGTCGATCTTGCGGCGCAGGCGGCCGATGTGCACTTCGATGACGTTGGTGCGCTCGTCGTAACTGTAGTTCCACACCGCCTCGAACAGCATGGTGCGGGTCACCACCTCGCCGGCATGGCGGGCCAGGTGCTCCAGCAGGGCGTATTCGCGCGGCAGCAGGTCCACTTCGCGCTGGCCGCGGTGCACGCTGCGGCGCAGCAGGTCGATAGTCAGTTCGCCCACTTGCAGGCGGTTGGTCTGCTCGTTGGCCACCGGCGCGCCGCCGCGGCGCAGCAGGGCGTCCAGGCGTGCGGTCAGCTCGATGAATTCGAACGGCTTGGTCAGGTAGTCATCGCCACCGGCGCGCAGGCCGCGCACGCGCTCATCCAGCGCGCTCAAGGCGCTGAGGATCAGCACCGGGGTGGCCACGCCGGCGCTGCGCAGGGCGGTCAGCACGCCCAGGCCGTCGGTGCTGCCGGGCAGCATGCGGTCCAGCACGATCAGGTCGAACGGGTTGCTCAGGGCCTGGACGATGCCCTGGCGGCCATCGCCGGCCAGGGTCACGGTGTAGCCATGGTCATGCAGCGCCGCTTCTATTTCGCGTGCGGTGGTGGGATCGTCTTCGACGACCAGTACGTGGGTCATGGGCAGTGTCGCTCCGGCAGGCAATGGGCGAGGGCAGGGACAACACAGGGCCCCGGCTGGCATAGTGTGCGCATGCTTGGGCAAACGGCAGGTCGCCGCCAGCTAAATTTTAGTTTAGGTAACGATTGAGGAGGTCCGGCAGTGCGCATACTGGTGATCGAGGACGATGCCACCGCCGCCGGCTACCTGGTGCGCGGCCTGGCCGAAAGCGGCCACGTGGCCGACAGCGCCGACAACGGCCGCGATGGCCTGGAAATGGCACTGGAAGGTATCTACGACGCGTTGATCGTCGACCGCAAGTTGCCGCTGCTCGATGGTCTTGAAGTGGTGCGCCAGCTGCGCGCCGAAGGCCTGCAACTGCCGGTGCTGATGCTCAGCGCCCTGGCCTCCACCGAGCAGCGCGTGGAAGGCCTGCGCGCCGGCTGCGACGACTACCTGGTCAAGCCCTACGCCTTCGTCGAGGTGGTGGCGCGCCTGCACGCGCTGCTGCGCACTGCCGGGCAGGCGCCGGGCAGCGGCGAGCACCTGAAGGTCGGCGAGCTGGAACTCGACTGCGCGGCCCGCACCGCGCGCCGCCAGGGCCGGGAAATCCGCCTGCAGTACCGTGAGTCGCTGCTGCTGGCCAAGCTGATGCGCCACAGCGGCGAGATCGTCACCCGCGACATGCTGCTGGAAAGCGCCTGGGATTATGCCTTCGACCCCAATGACAACGTGATCGACAAGCATATCTATCGGTTGCGCCGGAAATTGGACGAGGGCTTTGATACCTCGTTGATCCGTACCGTGATGGGTGCGGGGTATGTGCTCGAATAACCCGCATACCGCGTGAAGCAGACGCCGCCTGCGGCAGCTGCTACGGGGGCATGTAGCAGCGGCCGCAGGCCGCGTCCCAGGCACGCGTTCTTAAACAAAAGTTTATTTCCAGGCGAACGCCCTGCCAGCCCCCTCCCTATACCGTCGCAACCATTCGTGGACCCCCCGTCCACCCAAGGCTCGACGGAGTACCCATGCCCGCTGCTGCACCTTCTTTCTTCCGCTTGTGGCCCCTGTGCCTGGCCGTGCTGCTGGGCGGCTGTTCGCTGGTGCCGGCGTACCACACGCCCAGCGCGCCGGTCGACGGCCCCTGGACTGCCGCGCAACCGCTGTCTGCCGCGCCGGCAGCCGGGGGCGCGTGGTGGCAGGAGTTCCATAGCCCCGAGCTGGACGCCCTGGTGGCTCGTGGCCTGACGGGCAATTACACCCTGGAGGCGGCCCGGCAGCGCATCGAGCAGGCCCGTGCCAGCGCCCAGGTCGCCGGCGCGCTGCAATACCCGCAGCTGTCCCTGGACGGCAATTTCCAGCGCGAGAACAACTACGGCACCACCGCCAAGCGCAGCGTGGGCCTGGGCGCCAGTTATGAAGTGGACTTCTGGGGCAAGCAGCGCGCCACCGCCGACTCGGCCAGCGCCCTGGCCGACGCCAGCGCCTTCGACGCCCAGACCCTGCGCATGACCTTGGGCGCCAACATCGCCAACAGCTACTTCCAGGTGCTGTCCCTGGACGAGCGCCTGAAGCTGGCCCAGTCGATTGCCGACGACGCCCAGCAGGTGCTCGACCTGGTGCAGGTGCAGGCCAGCCAGGGCGCGGTCTCGAACCTGGAAGTGGCCCAGCAGCGCAACGCCCTGCAGACCTTCCAGGCCGCCATGCCGCCGCTGCGCCAGCAGCGCGACCAGGCGCTGTACCAATTGGCCGTGCTGGTAGGCGCTGCGCCCCAGGGCTTCACCCTTGAGGCCAGCGGGCTGCAGGGCATCGCCCTGCCCACGGCCAGCGCCGGCATGCCGGTGAGCCTGCTGCGCCAGCGCCCCGACATCCAGGCCGCCGAGGCGCGCCTGCGCTCGGCCAATTTCGACGTGGGCGTGGCCCGCGCGGCGTTTTTCCCCAACCTGTCGCTGAACCTGCTGGGTGGTATCGACACCCTGGCCGGCGGGCAGATCTGGAGCGCCATCGGCACCCTCAGCCAGCCACTGTTCCAGGGCGGCCAGCTCAAGGGCCAGCTCACCCTGGACAAGGCCCACGTCAAGGAGCTGGTGGCCACCTACCGCGAGACGGTGATCGAAGGCCTGCAGGACGTGCAGACCCAGCTCAGCGCCAGCCGCGAGCTGGACAAGAGCGCCGCCCTCAACCAGGCCGCCGTGGACTCAGCCCGCGAAGCCGCGCGCCTGGCCCAGGTGCGCTACCGCCTGGGCTCCACCGATTTCCAGACGCTGCTGATCGTCGAACGCACCCAATACCAGGCCGAAGACACCCTGCTGCAAGTGCGCCTGCAACACCTGCAGGCCGCCGTCGGGTTGTTCCGCGCCCTGGGCGGTGACTTCGGCGCGGCCCCCACTCTTGCCTCCAACCCCGTTACCAAGGACGCCCAGCCATGAGCCTCTCGTCTTCCCCCCGTCGCCTGCGCCTGGCAGCCCTGGCCGTCGCCGTGATGGCCGTTGCCGGCGTTGGCCGCTACAGCTGGCTCGACCACGCCCAGGCCGCCGCCGCGCCCAAGGCTGCCGCCGCCGTGCCGGTGCACGTGTCCCAGGCCAGCCAGATGGACGTGCCGGTGTGGCTGTCGGCCATCGGCAACGTGCAGCCGCTCAACAGCGTCAACGTGCGGGTGCGCGCCGATGGCGAGCTGACCCAGGTGCTGTTCAACGAAGGCCAGATGGTGCAGGCCGGCAGCCTGCTGGCGCAGATCGACCCGCGCACCTACCAGGCCCAGGTCGCCCAGGCCCAGGCCCAGGTGGCCAAGGACCAGGCGCAGTTGGCCAACCTGCGGGTCAACCTGCAGCGCGCCAGCAACCTGGCCGCCGCCAAGGCCGGCCCGACCCAGGACGTCGACACCTACAAGGCGCAACTGGCCGCGCAACAGGCCACCGTGCAGGCCGACCAGGCCGCCCTCGACAACGCGCGCCTGCAACTGGGCTTCACCGAGGTGCGCGCGCCGTTCACCGGGCGCACCGGCCAGCGCCTGCTGGATGTCGGCTCCATCGTGCACGGTGCCGAGGCCACGGGCCTGGTCACCCTGACGCAGATGGACCCGATCTCGGTGGCCTTCGCCGTGTCCCAGGACGAGCTGGCGCAAATCCTCGAGCAGAACGCCAGGCAGCCACTGCAAGTGGTGGCCATGAGTCGCGACGGCAGCCATGAGATCGCCCGCGGCCAGCTGACCTTCATCGACAGCCAGGTGGCCACCGCCAGCGGCCAGGTGCAGCTCAAGGCGCAATTCGACAACGGCAAGCGCCAGCTGTGGCCGGGCGAGCTGGTCAGCGCGCGCCTGCTGATCAACACCCAGCGCGCCGCCACCGTGGTGCCGGCCAGCGCCGTGCAACTGGGCCGCGACGGCGACTACGTGTACGTGGTCAACGCCCAGCAGCAGGTGGAACCACGCCAGGTCAAGGCGTCGAGCATTGTGGTGGATGGCAAGCAGTGGATTCGCGAAGGGCTTGCGCCTGGCGAAAGCGTGGTCACCGTCGGTCAATCCCGGGTTGCGCCGGGCGTCAAGGTTGCGGCGATCAATGAGCAGGCCGTGGCCGCCAACGCCAGCCAGGTGCAACCATGAACGCCCTGGCCAGCCTGATTCCACGCCGCGTGGGCCTGAGCATGCTCGCCATCGGCGTGATGCTGCTGGGCGTGTTCGCCTACTTCAAACTGCCGGTGGCGGCGTTGCCGACCGTGGACTTCCCCACCATCCAGGTCACCGCGCTGCTGTCGGGTGCCAACGCCGAGACCATGGCCAGCTCCGTGGCAACGCCCCTGGAACGGGCCTTTGCCGCCGTGCCCCAGGTCACCTCCATGACCTCGGCCAGCGCCGCCGGCAAGACCCAGATCGTCCTGCAGTTCGACCTGTCGCGCAACATCGACGGCGCCGCCCAGGACGTGCAGACCGCCATCAACGCCGCGGCCTCCAACCTGCCCAAGACCATGACCAGCCAGCCGACCTTCAACAAGGTCAACCCGGCCGAGGCCACGGTGCTGTCCATCGCCCTGACCTCGCCGGTGCGCACGCTGCCGGAGCTCAACCAGTACGTCGACAACTACATGGCCCAGCAGCTGTCGCAGATGCCGGGCGTGGGCATGATCGACTTCCACGGCCAGCAGAAGCCGGCCATGCGCATCCGCATCGACCCGGACCGCCTGGCGGCCCGTGGCCTGACCCTGGAAGACGTGCGCAGCATCATCGGCATCAGCACCCTCGACCAGCCCAAGGGCAACCTCGACGGCACCAGCCGCACCATCACCCTGGGCGCCACCGACCAGCTGCTGGACGCGGCCCACTACCGCGACCAGGTGGTGGCTTACAAGAGCGGCGTGCCGATCAAGGTCAGCGACATTGGCGACGTGGTCGCCGGCGCCGAGGACACCGAGCAGTCGGCGGCCCTGAACGGCCAGCCGACGGTGATCGCCGATATTCACAAGCAGCCCGGCTACAACGTGCTGGCCACCATCGACAACATCAAGGCGCGCCTGCCGTCGTTGATGGCGCAGCTGCCGGCCGACGTGCAGGTGCACATCGTCGGCGACCGCACCCAGACCATCAGCGCCTCCATCGACGACGTGCAGTTCACCCTGCTGCTGTCCATCGCCCTGGTCGTGGTGGTGATCTTCCTGTTCCTGCGCAAGGCCACGGCCACGCTGATCCCGGCCATGACCATCCCGCTGTCGCTGGTGGCCACCTTCGCGGTGATGTACGTGCTGGGCTACAGCCTCGACAACCTGTCGATCATGGGCCTGGCCATCGCCGTGGGCTTCGTGGTGGACGACGCCATCGTGGTGATGGAAAACATCGTGCGCCACCTGGAGATGGGCAAGTCGCGGCTGCAGGCGGCGGTGGAGGGCCTGCGCGAGGTGGGCTTCACCATCGTCTCCATGACCGTGTCGCTGATCGCGGTGTTCCTGCCCATCCTGCTGATGAGCGGCATCGTCGGCCGGCTGATGCGCGAGTTTGCCGTGACCGTCAGCGTCGCCATCATCATGTCGTGCATCGTCTCGCTGACCATCACCCCGATGCTCTGCGCCTGGCTGCTCAAGCCCCACGCCGAGGACGAGCCCGAGGGCCGCTTCGCCAGCGCCTGCGAGCGCGCGTTCATGGCGGTGCAGAACGGCTACCAGCGCAGCCTCGACTGGGTGCTGGGCCACCAGCGCCTGACCCTGGCGGTGGCCATCGCCACGGTGGCGGTCACCGGCGTGCTCTACGCCAACATTCCCAAGGGCTTCTTCCCGCAGCAGGACACCGGCCTGATCACTGCGGTGGCCGAGGCGGCGCCGGACATCTCGCCGCTGGCCATGCGCGCCCAGGTGGGCAAGCTGGCCGATATCGTCGGCCAGGACCCGGCCGTGGACAAGGTGTACTTCTGGGTCGGCCCCAACCCCACCATCAGCCAGGCGAAAATGATGGTGGCGTTGAAGCCGTTCGCCCAGCGCAGCGCCAGCGCCAGCCAGGTCATTGCCCGCCTGCAGGCGCCGCTGGCCCAGGTGCCGGGCATCAAGCTGTTCATGCAGCCCAACCAGGACATCGTCATCGGTGGCCGTGCGGCCAAGACCCAGTACCAGTACACCCTGCAAGACCCCAACACGGCAGAGCTCAACCATTGGGCCGACCTGCTGCTCAAGCGCATGCAGGCGTTGCCGCAGCTGCAGCACGTGACCTCGGACCAGCAGAGCGGCATACCCCAGGCCACCCTCGACATCGACCGCGACTCGGCCTCGCGCCTGGGCGTGTCGGTGCAGGCCATCGACGACGTGCTGTACGACGCCTTTGGCCAGCGCCAGGTGGCGACCATGTTCACCCAGCTGGACCAGAACCATGTGATCCTGGAACTGGACCCGGCCTGGCAGGTGTCGCTCACTACCCTGGAGCACCTGTACGTGCGCTCCACCAGTGGCGCCATGGTGCCGCTGAACATGCTCACCCACCTCAAGCGTGAACTGGTGCCGATCGCCATCAACCACCAGGGCATCTTCCCGGCCATCACCCTGTCGTTCGACCTGGCTTCGGGCATGGCGCTGAGCGATGCGGTCAACGCCATCAACCAGACCACCCAGGCGGCGGGCCTGCCCGACAGCGTGCAGGGCAGCTTCCAGGGCACCGCCCAGGCGTTCCAGGACTCGCTGAAGTCGCAGCCGTGGCTGATCCTGGCGGCGATCATCACGGTGTACATCGTGCTGGGCGTGCTGTACGAGAACGCCATTCACCCGCTGACCATCATCTCGACCCTGCCGTCGGCCGGTTTCGGCGCGCTGGTGGCGCTGATGCTGGGCGGGCTGGACCTGTCGGTGCTGGGCATGATCGGCATCATCCTGCTGATCGGCATCGTCAAGAAGAACGCGATCATGATCGTCGACTTCACCCTGCAGGCCCAGGCCGAGGGGCGCACGCCCCAGGAGGCGGTGCGTGAGGCCTGCCTGCTGCGCCTGCGCCCCATCCTGATGACCTCGCTGGCGGCGCTGCTGGGCGCCATCCCCCTGGCGTTCGGCCACGGCCCTGGTTCCGAGCTGCGCCAGCCCCTGGGCGTGGCGATTGTCGGCGGCCTGCTGGTGTCCCAGGTGCTGACCCTGTATACCACCCCCGTGGTCTATCTTTGGTTCGAACGCCTGCGTACGCGCAAGGCGGCGCGCCGGGAAGCAGTGGCCGCGTGACGGAGGACACAGGGCAGAAGAACATGGAATTTCGACACAGCCTCACCCAACGGATTGTCATCGTTTTCGCCATCATGACCACGGTGGTGGCCGGCGCGTTCGCCATCGGCATCGTCGCCACCGTGCACGTGGTCGAGAAGCGCCTGGTCACCACCAGCCTGGGCGGCACCCTGCAGCGCATCCTGCTGATGGACGACATGGCCGCCTGGCGGCCCAAGCCCGAGCGCGACGAGCGCTTCTACGCCCAGGAGGGCCATGGCGAGCTGGCCCTGCCGGCCGACCTGCAAGGCCTGCGGCCAGGGTTCAGCGAGCTGGTGCGCGAGGGCAGGGCCTGGTACGTGATGGTGCAGGAGGTGAACGGCCGCAAGTACGTGCTGCTGCGTGACCAGCAGGGCTTCGACCAGCGCGAGCAGGTGCTGTTCGCGGTGGTCATCATCGGCTTCGTGCTCAGCCTGGCCGCGGCGCTGTTGCTGGGCCGCGCGCTGGCGCGCCGGGTGATGGTGCCGGTGACGCGCCTGGCCCGCCAGGTGCGCCACCGTGACCAGCTGCTGGACCTGGCACCGCCGCTGGCGCCGGGCTATGCCCTGGACGAGGTGGGCGAGCTGGCGCGTTCCTTCGACCTGACCCTGGGCCGCCTGCGCGTGGCGCTGATGCGCGAAAAACTGTTCACCGGCGACGTCAGCCACGAGCTGCGCACGCCGCTGATGGTGCTGGCCACCTCCAGCGAGCTGCTGCTGGAAAACCCGCGCCTGAGCGCCGAGCAGCGCGAGCAGGTCGCCAGCATCGCCCGTTCCAGCCGCGAGATGCGCGAGCTGGTGGAAAGCCTGCTGGCGCGGGCACGCGCCGAAGGCACCGGGATGAAATCGCTTTGAGCCTTGGCGCGGTCGTGATATTCCGTGGACGACAATGTAACGCGATTTTGACGGTCGTGATGCTATACGCCTTCCTGGATTCTGCGCCGCGCCTGTTTTTGCACACATTGGCAGCCGCGGCGCGCATGGAAAGTACAAAAAGAAGCTGGGGGATGTATGCAAATTCTGGTGGTTGAGGACAATCGCGATATCCTCGATAACGTGACCGAGTACCTGCAGCTGCGCGGCTGCGAGGTAACCCGCGCCGAGGACGGCCTGAGCGGCCTGCACCTGGCGGCCACCCGTTCGTTCGACATGGTGATCCTCGACGTGATGCTGCCGGGCATGACCGGCACCCAGGTGTGCCAGCGGCTGCGCGAAAGCTCGCGGGCCGACACCCCGGTGATCATGCTGACCGCGCGCGACGCCCTGTCCGACCGCCTGGACGGCTTCAAGGCTGGCGCCGACGATTACCTGATCAAGCCGTTCGCGCTGTCGGAGCTGATGGCGCGCATCGAGGCCCTGGTGTGGCGGTTCAAGCGCAAGAGCTCGCGCACCCTCAAGGTCCACGACCTGTCCTACGACCTCGACACCCTGGACATCAGCCGGGGCGGGGTGGCGCTGCGCCTCAACCCGACTAACCTGAAGATGCTCGAACTGCTGATGCGCCGCAGCCCGGCGGTGGTCACCCGACGGGAGCTGGAAGAAACCGTGTGGGGCGAATACACCCCCAACAGCGACAGCCTGCGCAGCAACCTGCACCTGTTGCGGCGCATGGTCGACAAGCCGTTCGGCGTGCCGCTGGTGCACACCATTCATGGCATCGGCTACCAGATGGTTTATAAAGGGGTGGAACCGATTGCCGAGGATGACGCCGACGCTTGAGCGCGACAGATTGCCCCGGCGCGCACGTTTCACCGAAATTTTCACGTTGTAAGTTGTCGGCTGAGCTATAACTGGAAATATTTTGTAAATATTCCACCAATGCTCGCTTACCGCAGGAAGCGGGCACACACGCATGTGCTGTACATGGATCTACGTAGGCGAACCATATGACTGAAGTTGTCAGCTTGCCCCTTACTGCCTGGAACACCGATATTGACGCAGAGGTTCAAGCCCGCGGTATCGCAGCCCTGGAGGCCGGCAACGTCCTGGCTTTCCCGGGCCTGCGCTTTGAAGTCGGTGAACATGAACGCGACCTGCTGACCCCACGGGTGGACGGCAAGAGCAAGAACATCAGCCTGTCGCCCAAGGGCGACGCGCTCAAGGGCGTGGAAGGCGACGAAGCCCGGGCCCGGCAGATGCAGGCCATGGTCGGGCGCTACGCCGATTACGCCGAAAACCTCGCCCGTACCCTGCTCAAGCCCTACGCCGGCGCCCTGCAGCGTGCCCGCACCAGCTTCCGTCCCGAAGAGATCGCCGGGCGCCAGAGCTCCTGGCGCAAGGACGACACGCGCCTGCACGTGGACAATTTTCCGTCCTCGCCCACCCGTGGCAACCGTATCCTGCGGGTGTTCGCCAACATCAACCCGGCGGGCGAGCCGCGCTGCTGGCGCCTGGGCGAGCCGTTCGAGCAACTGGCCGACCGCTACGCCAAGGCGCTGCCCAAGCCGGTGTGGGGTTCGGCCGCGGTGCTCAACGCCCTGGGCATCACCAAGGCGCCGCGCAGCGCCTACGACCACTACATGCTGCACCTGCACGACCGCATGAAGGCGGACCTTTCCTACCAGCAGAGCGCCCCGCAAAGCGTCTGGGACTTCCCGGCGGGCACCACCTGGATGGTCTTCACCGACCAGGTCTCCCACGCCGCCACCCGTGGCGCCTGCGCCCTGGAGCAGACCTTCCTGTTGCCGGTGGACGCCATGCAATCGGTCGAGCGCGCGCCGCTGCGCGTGCTCGAACGGCTGATGGCGCGCAAACTGGCGTAAGCCCACTGAGGTCTGTGGGAGCTGGCTTGCCAGCGAGCTGTTGAGGCCCTAAAAGCTCGCTGGGTGCGAGCGGGACATCCTTTACAAAATAAACCGGAGACATCGTTTACATCTTTACAGGCTTGAGAAGCGCTTTGCACCGCGCTCAAGCCTGCCTAAACGATGATTGCACAGATACAGATCCCACACCTCATCATCAACTTCCCGCATCCCAACCGCTTCCCCGATCAAGGCCTCGCTCAGGAATAGCGATTTCCCCTTCCATTTTATGTGCCCGTTCAATCGCACCCGTCTGACGACATCCTCCGACGAGTAGTCGAACGCAGGAACCTTGCCATGGTATTGCCTAACCGAGGGTGTGTAGATTCGGGCAGGAGTCATCATGTCCAGTGCTTCGTGCGGCCTGACGTAGTTGAACTCTTCCCGGAAACGCTCAAAGGCCAGTTGCTGCTGGATCAATGTGGTTTCAGGAGCGCACAAAAGGTCATCTTTCAGGGTACGGTGCATACGCTCATGGCGCCCATTTTGATCAGGCCTTCCAAGCTGTATGAGCTCTGGAAAAATACCAAGACGAATCCACCAGACTGACAGCGACGAAAGGCGAGAAAAGCCTGTCGAGGCAAACGGCGACCCATTGTCGGTGCGAATAACATCAGGCAAGCCGAATTCGTGAAACGCCCACTCAAAGCCTTCACGTGCATTGCTGACGTCAGGCTGGGCCTTGCATAACAGCAAAAAGCGGCTGGCATGGTCAGTGATCGTCAGGGGATGGCAGCGCTGCCCGCCTTTGAGCTTGAAGCTGCCCTTGAAGTCCGCTGCCCAGGTCTGATTCGGCTCGTCTGCTGGCCGCATGGTCTTGGGGCCTGTGGAAGGCCTGTTGAACTGCCGCCTGGCCTTCACCAAGCCAAATTTCCTCAGCCACTCCCCAGCTGTACTAGGCGCCGGCACCGTCATTTCAGGATGCTCACGCTGAAGCAGGGCAACCAGCTTTTTAGGGCCCCACGTTGGATGCTGGCGCTTCTGTTCAAGAAGAAGTTGAAGGAGGTGGTCGCTGGTCTGCGCGGGACAGGAAGAGGGGCGCCGAGAAGCCTCCTTGAGGCCGTCGACACCCTGCTCGGCGTAACGAGCAAGCCACTTGTCCAATGTCGGCCGTGACAAGCCATGGCGAGCGGCAAGCTGGGTTTTTGAGTAAAGGCCGGAATGCCATTCGGCAACCAGAGTGATTTTTTGATCCATCACGGATTCTCGATTCCAGGGCATGGTCAGGACCTCCTGACCATGGTTAATAACCTGTAAACGATGTCTCCGGTTTAAAACGTAAAGGATGTATCCGGTTCACACCCTGGCAAGCCAGCTCCCACAAAGGCCCCCCTCTCACGGTTTTGGAATGAACGCCACGCTCTGGTTGTCATGGGCATGGAACAGGCGGGCGCCGTTGTCCGGCTGGGTCAGCACCAGGTCGTGGTCCTCGGCCAGGTAGCGCAGCGGCAGGTCCTTGAGGGTCGGGTACTGGGCGAAGACAATGGTGCGTGCCGGGTTCCACGCGGTGCCGGTGCGGTGCGCCAGCCAGGCCATGAAGTCGGCGCTGGTGCCGTCGCGCGGGTAGTCCTCGTCCTCACCGATGTAGGTAAACGGCCCGGCGTGGTTCTGCACGTACAGCGGCAGCTTGTTGTCGACCTCCACCATCACCAGGTGCCACTGGTTCCACGGCGCCTGCTCGCTGGCACGGGCCTCCACGTCCTGGCCGAAGCGGATGATGCCGCCGTTGCCATTGGTCCAGGGGTAGGCCACGCCAATCACCAGGATCATCAGCGCCGCGGCGATGCCGATGCCACGCTGCCAACGGCGTGCGCTGGCCGGGCGGTTGGCCAGGTAGCCGCGCAGCCAGGCGGCGCCCAGCAGCTGGGCGAACGGCACCAGCGGCAGCACGTAATAGCTGCGCCGGCTGCCGCAGGCGGTGAAGAACGCGAACATCAGCCCCAGCCCCAGCACCAGCCAACGGGTGTTGGCGTCCGTGCTGCGCCAGTGCCGCACGGCCAGCCACAGGCCGATGAGCCAGCAGGGCGCCCAGGGCAGGGTGTACACCGGCAGGTAGAGCAGGTAGGTGTAGATCGGGCCGAAGTTGTCGAACGGCTTGAAGAAGCGCACCACGTTCTCGCGCACCACCAGGCCCAGGCCGCTCTCGCCGTAGGTTGGCTGGCCGTAGAAGTGCGACAGCACGAAGGGGATCATGTACACCGCGCCGGCCACCACCAGCGCTGCCAGCAGCCGCAGGTTCAGGTGGCGCTTCCAGCGCCCCTCGGCCAGCAGGTGTGGCAGCAGCATCAGGCCTGGCAGGATAAAGCCGATCAGGCCCTTGAGCAGCGAGGTCAGCGCCAGTATCAGGAAGAACGCCGCGTAGCGTGAAAAGCGCGTGTCCAGCGGGTCGCGCCAGTACCACCAGACCGCCGCGAGTACGCCGAACACGGTGAGCACGTCGGCGGTGGCCACCCGCGACCAGACCAGGAAGTAGAACGTGGTCGTCAGCAGCCAGCCGGCGATCAGCCCGGTGCCCTTGCGAAACAGCTGTTCGCCCAGCAGGTACACCAGCCAGACGCTCAGCCACGCGGCAAGCACCGACGGCAGGCGCAGCGACCAGTGATCCAGGCCGCCCATCAGGCCGGCGGTGGCGGTGATCAGCCAGTAGGAGGGCAGGGGCTTGTCGTAATAGGCGCCGCCCTTGAGGTAGGGGTCGAAGTAGTCGCCGCTCTGCAGCATCTGCAGGGCGATGTTAGCCCAGCGCGTCTCGGCCCCCCACAGCTCGCGCTGGCCCAGGCCCAGCAACAGGGCGATGGCAGCAACGCCGAGCAGCAGCACCAGGGCGCCGCGCTCGGAGCGGAAGTATCGGTACAGGGTGTCAGTCATGTTCAGCCACATAGGATCGAAGGCCCGGAGGTCCATCCACCGGGCGGGTCAAACCTAGTGCACCAACCGTTGCGTTTGCGTGACCACAATGAGAAAAAACCGTTGATGGCACTACGGTCATCATCGACATGAAATCCTGCGTCACAGGCCCTGCTTTCACCTGCTTTTGACCCGTGGCCCCGCACACTGCCCCGATACCCCCGCTCACCGCTGGATGACCCGTACATGACGTCGAAACGCCCCTTCCTGCTGTTGCTGTTGATCACCGGCCTGCTGTTTTTCGTTGCCCTGGGCAACCATCAGTTGCAAGGTTCCACCGAGCCGCGCGTGGGCGGCATCGCCATGGAGATGCACCTGCAGGGCGACTGGGTGACGCCGCGCCTCAACGGCGAGCCGTTCCTGGAAAAGCCGCCCCTGAGCCTGTGGCTCGACAGCGCCGCCATGAGCCTGTTCGGCCCCAGCGCCTGGTCGGTGCGCCTGGCGTCGGCGCTGGCCGGCTTATGCAGCGTGCTGCTGCTGTACGGGTTCCTGCGGCGTAATGGCCGGCCGGTGGCAGTTGCTGTCACCGCCGGGCTGATGCTCGCCACCACCGCCAGCTTCTGGGGCAACGTGCGCCAGGTGGGCGAAGACTCGCTGCTGACCCTGGGCGTGAGCCTGGCGCTGCTGGCGTTCTACCAGGCCAGCCAGCGGCGCAGCCTGGCCAGCGCGCTGCTGTTCAGCGCCGGCATTGCCATTGCCACCCTGAGCAAGGGCGTGCTGGGCCTGGCCTTGCCGGGCGTGGTGATCTTCGCCTGGCTGCTGGCCGAGACCGTGCAGCAACGGCGCCTGGCGCTGGGGCGCTGGCTATGGCCGGCGGCGCTGACCCTGGTGGGCCTGCTGCCGTTGCTGGTGTGGCTGGGCTTCCTCTACCAGCAGGGCGGCGGCCAGGCACTCAAGGAGCTGCTGTGGGCCAACAGCGTCGGGCGCTTCAGTGGCTCGTTCAGCGAGGCCGGGCACTTCGAACCCTTCTATTACTACCTGGGCAAGTTGCCTGAAGCCTTCCTGCCGTGGAACCTGCTGGTGTACCTGGGCCTGTGGCATTTGCGCAAACAATGGCGCGTGCAGCCGCACCTGATGTTCTGCAGCCTGTGGCTGCTGGCGCAGTTCGCGCTGCTGACCCTTGCCTCGAGCAAGCGCATGGTCTACCTGATGCCCCTGGCGCCGGCTGCCGCGGTGATCGCCGCGGAATATGCGCGGGTGCTGCTGGCCTGGCGCCCGGCCGCTCATTGGCAGCGTGCGGCCGCAGGCGTGATGGGGCTGGTGGTGGTGGCCTACCTGGGCGTGGCGATCTGGGTGTTGCCGCGCGCTGACCGTGCCGAGTCCTTCGTGCCCCTGGCCGAGCAGATCCGCGACTACCAGGCGCAAGGCCGCCACGTGGCGTTGGCCACGCCCAGCGAGCGGTTGGCAGGGGCAGGGGTGTTCTACAGCCGCAGCCTGTTGCCGGCGCTGGCCAGCGAGCAGGCGATGACCCAGTTCCTGGCGCAGGCGCCGGGCAACGTGGCGGTCATGGAGCGCGAGACAGCGCCGGAGGCGGGGGTGGAGGTGTTGCGCAAGGTGGTGGTGGGGGACCGGGCCTATTACTTCCTGGGCCAGCCCGCCTTGTAGCAAAGACGCGGCCTTTGGCCGCTGCTACGCAGATTGCACGTAGCAGCAACTGTCTTGTGGGAGCTGGCTTGCCAGCGAGCTTTTATGGCCCCAACAGCTCGCTGGCAAGCCAGCTCCCACAGAATGTAGCAGCAACTGTCGTGAAACGGCGTCGTCTGCATCGCGACTAAAGTCGGCTCCTACCCTATTCGTGGTAGGAGCCGGCCTTGGCCGCGATGCAGGCGACGCTGTCCATGGGGTATCCGCATTCGCGTAGCAGCTGCCGAAGGCGGCGTCCTAGGGGGTTACACCCACTTCTGGTGCGGGATCGGCAGGCTGCAGGATTCGCCGCGGCCAATCGGGAAGTAGGTGATGCCTTTCTGCGCCAGGCGGTCCACGTCGTACAGGTTGCGGCCGTCGAAGATCACCGGCTGCGCCAGGCGCTTCTGGATCAGGTCGAAGTCCGGGGCCTTGAACTGTTGCCATTCGGTGCAGATGATCAGCGCGTCGGCACCGTTCAGGGTGGCTTCCGGGGTGCCCATCAGCATCAGGTTCGGCTGCTCGCCGTACAGCAGTTGGGTCTGCTGCATGGCCTCGGGGTCGAACGCACGCACCTGGGCGCCGGCGGCCCACAGGGCTTCCATCAGCTCGCGGCTCGGGGCGTCGCGCATGTCGTCGGTGTTGGGCTTGAACGCCAGGCCCCAGACCGCGAAGGTGCGGCCTTTCAGGTCACCCTTGAAGTAGGCTTTCACCCGCTCGAACAGCTTGTGTTTCTGGCGCTCGTTGATGGCTTCCACGGCCTGCAGCAGGTCGTTGGAGCAGTTGGCGGCCTCGGCGGTGTGGATCAGCGCGCGCATGTCCTTGGGGAAGCACGAGCCGCCGTAGCCACAGCCTGCGTAGATGAAGTCGTAGCCGATGCGCGGGTCGGCGCCCATGCCCAGGCGGATGGCCTCGATGTCGGCACCCAGGTGCTCGGCCAGCTCGGCGATCTGGTTGATGAAGCTGATCTTGGTGGCCAGCATGCAGTTGGCGGCGTATTTGGTCAGCTCGGCGCTGCGCAGGTCCATGAACAGGATGCGGTCGTGGTTGCGGTTGAACGGCGCATACAGGTCGCGCATCACGTCGCGCACTTCCTCGCGCTCGCAGCCGATGACGATACGGTCCGGGCGGCGGCAGTCACGCACCGCCGAGCCTTCCTTGAGGAATTCGGGGTTGGAGACGATATCGAACTGCAGGGTGCGGCCGGCTTTCGCCAGGGCGTCGTTGATGTGCTTCTGCAGGGCGTCGCCGGTGCCCACGGGCACGGTGGATTTCTCCGCGACGATCAGCGGCTCCACGCGGTGGCGGGCAATGGCGTCGCCCACCGAGAACACGTACTTGAGGTCGGCCGAGCCGTCATCGCCCGAGGGCGTGCCGACGGCGATGAACAGCACTTCGCCGTGCTCGATGGCCAGCTTTTCGTCGCTGGTGAAGTGCAGGCGACCGTTGTCCAGGTTTTCCCGCACCAGCGCCGACAGGCCCGGCTCGAAAATGGTCACGTGGCCCTTGGACAGTTGGTCGACCTTGTGTTGGTCGATGTCCATGCAGATCACGTCATGACCCACTTCGGCCAGCACGGTGGCTTGCACCAGACCTACGTAACCACTACCGATAACACTGATTTTCATTGCGCAGATCCTATGGACTTGTTGCCGTGTGTACGTCGCGAGTTGATGATCAGCACCCCGAGCACGACCAGCGTCACCCCGAGGCTTTTCAACAGCGAAAAATGTTCATTGAACGCCGGCAGGCAGGCTGCCAGCAGGTAGACCAGGGCGTAGCTGATGCTCAGCAGCGAATAGGCGCGCCCCAGGGGCAGGTGCTGCAGCGCGCCGAGCCAGCACAGCATGGACAGGGCGTAGGCGAAGATCGCCGCCATCACCACGCCCAGCGCCAGCCACGGCACCGGGCCGTTGAGCAGGGTGTCGAGCCACTGCGCCGGCACCGGCAGCCGGGTCATGCTCCAGCGCATGCCCAGTTGCGCACCGCTGACCAGCAGCACGCTGCCGCCCGCCAGGGCAAAGCCCTGGGCGCGGCTCATGCCTGCCACCCCAACAGCAGCACGCCGGCCATGACCACGCCCACGCCCAGCCAGTGGCGCACGTCCACGTGTTCGCGGAAGACAAAGCGCGCCACCAGGGTGATCAGCACGAAATTGAGGCTGAGCATGGGGTAGGCAATGCCTACCTCCAGGTGTTGTAGCACCAGCAGCCACAGCAGCAGGCCCAGGCCCAGGCACAGCAGCGCCAGCCACAGCCACGGCGTGGCCAACTTGGCCAGGGCGCCGCCGGCCGGGGCGTCGCGCCAGGACTCGACCGCCAGTTTTTGCGCGATCTGGCCCAGGCAGGTGAGGGTGCAGGCCGCCAGCAACAGAAGGAAGATCATGGCGGCGTCTGGTCGAAAATGAAGATCATCAGGCTGCCTTGCACGAAGCGCTTGCCGTCCTTGGGCAGCAGGTCGACCTCATGCAGCTCGTCATCACTCTTGACCCGCATCACCACGCCCACCGAACCCTGGCGACGGGCCTCGGTCATCCACGCCTGCACCTGTTCCAGCTGCACCTCGCGGGCGCTGGAGTCGGCGTAGCTGAGGCCATACTTGGTCTCGCCCACGGTGTTGTACAGGTACACGGTGGGTTGCGCGGTGTGCCAGGCCAGGGCCGAGGCAGCGCCCAGGTCGTTGGCCAGCAGCGTGTGGGTCTGGCGCAGCTCGTCGCTGTGTTCGGCGATGAACGCGTCCGGGGTCTTGTTGTTGACGATGGAGTCCGGCAACGCGGCGGGCAGCAGGGCAATCAGCACGCCCATGCCCACGGCCGGGGCAGCCCAGCAGCGCAATGGCTTGAGCAGCGCCAGTACGTTGGCGAGCACCACGCCGCCCAGGGCCACGACGATCAGCGCTAGGTGCTGGGGCTCGTCCACGTACACCGGCTTTTTGTGCTGCAGCCAGGCGATGGCGGCCAGGCCGATGACGCCCATGGCCAGGTTGAGCACGGCGTTGCTGCGCAACATCAGGGTCTTGCCCTGGGCCAGCGCCTGGTTCAGCAGGTGGCCCAACAGCAGCGCCAGGGGCAGCATGCACGGCAGGATGTAGGTCGGCAGCTTGCCGCGGCTCAGGCTCAGGAAGGCCAGGGGCAGCAGCAGCCACAACAGCACGAACAGCACCTTCGGGTCTCGGCGGGTGGCCCAGGCCTGGCGCACGGTAGCCGGCAACAGCAGCGCCCAGGGCAGGCTCGAGGCGGCCAGCAGCGGCAGGTAGAACCAGATTGGCTGGGCGTGCTGGGCGTCGTCGCCGGCGAAGCGACGGATGTGCTCGTGCCAGAAGAAGAACGACCAGAAGTCAGACTCCTGCTGGTTGACCATCAGCGCCCACGGCGCCGACACCAGCACTGCCACCAGCACGCCGAACAGGCCGAAGCGCACCAGCTCGCCGAAGCGTTTCTGCCAGATCATCCACGGCGCCGCGATCAGCACCGGGAATACCCAGGCCAGGAAACCCTTGGTCATGAAGCCCATGCCACAGGCCACGCCCAGCAGGCCCCAGTGCAGCAGGCGCGCGCTGGTGGTGCGGCTGTCGATGGCGAACCACAGGGCCACCAGGCTCAGGTTCACCCACAGGGTGAATTGCGGGTCGAGGTTGGCGTAGCCGGCCTGGCCGGCCACCAGGCCGAAGCTCATGTACAGCACCGCGCAGATCACGCTCTGGCGCTTGTCGGCCCACAGGCGGTTGGCCACAAGGTAAGTCAGCAGCACGCTCAGGCCCAGGCTCAGGGCCGAGGCCACGCGCACGCCGAACAGGTTCTGGCCGAACAGCCACTGGCCGATGGCGATCAGCCAATAGCCGGCGGCGGGTTTTTCAAAGTAACGCAAGCCCATGAAATGCGGCGCGGCCCATTTGCCGGTCAGCAGCATTTCCTGGCTCATTTGCGCGTAGCGGGTTTCATCGGGAATCCACAGCCCGTGGAAGGGCAGTGGCAGCAGGTAGAAGAGCCCGAATGCAAGCAGCAAGACGGGCAGGGTCCAGCGCTGGATCATGGTCGTTGAACCCCAAGCCAGCCTTCGCGTCCTTCCAGGGCGCCGCGGGTCAGTTGTTCCACCGGCAGGGCGGTGGTGTCCGCGGGCAGCAGTTGCCCCAGGGGTTGGAACTGTATCTGTCGCTCGCGTGCCGTTGCCAGCAAGCGGCGGAAATCGTCAGCCATCAGAATCCCTTCAACCTCGGCGTGAATGGTGTAGTTGTTCAAGCCTCCAGGCTTGAAGCGTTCCAGGATGTAGTCGTTGAAGCCTTGGGCGCTCACCGTTGGTCCCACCACCTCGTCGAAGGTGGGCAGGTCCACGGGGATTTGCACGGTACCGGCCGAACCATCGGCCAGGCGTGGCTGGAACAGGTGGGTGCCACGGCAATCGCTGTTGTAGCGGAAACCGAAGTCTTCCTTGGCCTGTACCACGCGTTCGTCGGCGCGCCAGCCGGCCGCAGCGGAGCAGTCGATACGCTGCCCGAGGATATCGTTCAGGGTTTCCACGCCCCGGCGGATCTGCTCGTGCAGTTGCGCGTCGCTCCAGCGACCGGTGTTGGCCTGCCAGCCATGGTGATCCCAGGCGTGCAGGCCAACCTCGTGGCCGGCGTCGCGGGCCTGGCGCATCAGGTGCCCCAGGTCGCGACCGATCGGCTTCCCGGGCCAGGCGGTGCCGGCCAGCAAGATATCCCAGCCGTACAGGCCTGCGGCATTGGAACGCAACATCTTCCACAGGAACTGCGGGCGGATCAGGCGCCACAGGTGGCGCCCCATGTTGTCCGGCCCGACGCTGAAGAAGAACGTCGCTTTCACCTGGGCTTCGTCGAGCAGTTCGAGCAACCGCGGCACCCCTTCACGGGTGCCTCGGTAGGTGTCGACGTCGATGCGCAGACCTGCCTGCATTAACGCTTGCTCTCGATTTCAACCATGGCTTCGCGCAGGAAGAAGTCCAGGGTCTTGCCGATGGTTTCGCTCAGCTCGATGGTCGGGGTCCAGTCGATCAGGCGGCGGGCGTTCTCGATGCTCGGGGTGCGGTGGGTCACGTCCTGGTAGCCGTTGCCGTAGAACGCCTTGCTCTCGATTTCACGGAAGCCGGCGAACGGTGGGAAGTTGCCACGCAGCGGGTGAGCTTCGAACTGGCGCAGCAGCTCTTCGCCCAGCTGGCGGATGCTGGCTTCGTTGGTCGGGTTGCCGATGTTGATGATCTCGCCGTCGCACTTGCCATCGCGGTTCTCGATGATGCGTGCCAGGGCTTCGATGCCGTCGTCGACGTCGGTGAAGGTGCGCTTCTGCTCGCCACCGTCCACCAGGCGGATCGGGGTGCCTTCCACCAGGTGCAGGATCAGCTGGGTAATGGCGCGCGAGCTGCCGATACGGGCCGAATCCAGGCGGTCCAGGCGTGGACCCATCCAGTTGAACGGACGGAACAGGGTGAACTTCAGGCCCTTGTCGCCGTAGGCCCAGATCACGCGGTCCAGCAGTTGCTTGGAAACCGAGTAGATCCAGCGCTGCTTGTTGATCGGGCCGACGATCAGGTTCGAGGTGTTCTCGTCGAAGTGGCTGTCCTGGCACATGCCATAGACTTCCGAGGTCGACGGGAAGATCACGCGCTTGTTGTACTTCACGCAGTGACGGACGATTTTCAGGTTTTCTTCGAAGTCCAGTTCGAATACGCGCAGCGGGTTGCGGGTGTATTCGATCGGGGTGGCGATGGCGACCAGCGGCAGCACCACGTCGCACTTCTTGATGTGGTATTCGATCCACTCGGAGTGGATGCTGATGTCACCTTCCACGAAGTGGAAGCGCGGGTTGCCGCGCAGGTGCTCGATGGCGTCCGAACCGATGTCCAGGCCGTAGATTTCATAGCGGTCGTCGCGCAGCAGGCGCTCGGACAGGTGGTTGCCGATGAAACCGTTGACGCCCAGGATCAGCACGCGGGTGCGGCGCACAGGGCGGCCGGCGGCCTTGCCGATCAGCTTGGAGCCTTCCACCAGGCCCAGTTCACGGGCCAGTTGCGGGCCGCTCAGGTACAGGCCGTCGTTGTTGCGCTGGCCGGCGGTGATTTGCAGGGCGTCGGTGCCGCAGGCGATGCGCAGCGGTTCGACGCTGATCACGTGGCCTGGCTCGAAGCCCTGGTTGCCGGCGACCACTTCGGCGCTCCAGACAATCAGCTTGTGCTCGCCCACGGCGCAGAACGCGCCCGGGTATGGCTGGGTGACAGCGCGCACCAGGTTGAACAGCTCTTCGGCCGGGCGGCTCCAGTCCAGCAGGCCGTCGGCAGGGGTGCGGCGGCCGAAGGTGGTGGCCTGGCTCTCGTCCTGGGCGGTCTCGGTGACTTCGCCCTTGGCCAGCAGCGGCAGGGTTTCGTTCAGCAGCGCGGTGGCGGCGTCACGCAGCTTGGCGTGCAGGCTCAGGCCGGTGTCGGAACGCTCGATGGCCACGCGTTGCTGGGCAATGATGGCGCCAGCGTCGGCACGCTTGACCATGCGGTGCAGGGTAACGCCGGTCTCGGTTTCGCCCTTGACCAGTACCCAGTTGGCCGGTGCGCGGCCGCGGTAGCGTGGCAGCAGCGAGCCGTGCAGGTTGAACGCACCTTGCTTGGCGCAGGCCAGCACGGCCTCGCTCAGCAGGTTGCGGTAGTAGAACGAGAAGATGAAGTCGGCGTCGAGCTTGGCGATGCGCTCGATCCAGATCGGGTGGTTGGCGTCTTCCGGGGCGTGCACCGGGATGCCTTTGCGTGCGCACAGTTGCGCCACCGAGCCGTAGAAGTTGTTTTCCTTGGGATCGTCGGCGTGGGTGAATACGGCGGCGATGTCGTAGCCTGCCTCAAGCAGGGCGTTGATGCCGGCGCAGCCGATATCGTGGTAGGCGAAGACAACAGCTTTCTGGTTCATGAGGCAGCCTTGCTGGAAGAAATGGAAATCGAGGTTTCAGGGTGAGGTTCGGTGTTGCCGCCAGCCGGTTCGTTGCTGCGCAGCACCTTTTCGATGAAGAACCGCGGCCGGGCGCGGACGTCGCTGTACATGCGGCCCAGGTATTCACCCAACAGGCCCATGCCGATGAACTGCGCACCGGTGAACACGAACAGCACGGCGAACAGCACGAAGGTGCCGTGGCCCGACCAGGCGGCGCCGTAGATCATGCGCAGCAGGATCAGCGCGACGGCGAACAGCACGCCCAGGGCGGCCATGCCGATGCCGACCACGCTGAGCAGGCGCAGCGGCGTGGTAGTCATGCAGGTGACCAGGTCGAACATCAGGCTGATCAGGCGCATGGGGCTGTACTTGGAGTCGCCGTGCTCGCGCTCGGCGTGCTGCACCAGCACCTCGGTGGTGTGGCGGGCGAAGCTGTTGGCCAGGATCGGGATGAAGGTGCTGCGCTCGCGGCAGGCCAGCATCGCGTCGACCACGCTGCGGCGGTAGGCGCGCAGCATGCAGCCGTAGTCGCTCATGGCCACGCCGGTGGAGCGCTGCACGGCCAGGTTGATCAGCTTCGACGGCCAGCGGCGCAGGGCCGAGTCCTGGCGGTTGTTGCGCACGGTGCCGACCACGTCGTAGCCCAGCGAAGCCTGGGCGACCAGGTTGGGGATCTCTTCTGGCGGGTTCTGCAGGTCGGCGTCGAGGGTGATCACCAGGTCACCGATGCACTGCTCGAAACCGGCCATGATCGCCGCGTGCTGGCCGTAGTTGCGGTTCAGGATCACCGCCACCACCGGGCTGCCCGGGCGTTCGGCGGCGTCCTGGAGGATGTCGGCCGAGGCGTCGCGGCTGCCGTCGTCCACCAGCACGATTTCATATTTCTGCGTCAGTTGCGCACACGCAGCTTCGGTGCGGCGCAGCAGCTCCGGCAGGCTCTGCTCTTCGTTGTACACCGGTATCACGATGGACACGGTGTTGATCGGATAAGGTCTCACGGGCGGTGTTCCAGGGTTTTCTCAATGGCGCAGGCAACGCGCTCGACATCGTCGAGGGTCATGTCGGGGAACAGCGGGATGGAGCACAGGCGGGCCGAGTTCCACTCAGTGTTGGGCAGCTGCACGTCCGGGAACTTCTGGCGGTACCAGGTGTGCAAGTGCGTGGCAATGAAGTGGATGCCGGTGCCAATGCCTTGATCTTGAAGACCTTTCATGAAGGTTTCACGATCAATGCCGCAACGTTCCGGGTCGATGCGCAGGATGAACAGGTGCCAGGCGTGCTGTTGCGGCCAGGCCGGTTGCGACAGTGGCAGCACCGGCAGGTGCTTGAGGCGTTCGAGGTACGCCTGGGCCAGCTGCTCGCGCTTGGCATTGATGGCGTCGACGCGCTCCAGTTGCACCAGGGCAATGGCGGCGTTGATGTCGGCCAGGTTGTACTTGAAGCCCGGCTCCTGGACCATGGCCTGTGGCTTGCGGCCGTGGGTCATGCGGTCGTAGGCGTCCACGCCCAGGCCGTGGAACTTGAGCATGCGCACGCGGTTGGCGAAGGCTTCGTCATCGCTGACGAACATCCCGCCTTCGGCGCAGGTCATGTTCTTGATGGCGTGGAACGAGAAGATCGCGGTGCCTTGGGCGCCGATCTCGCGGCCGCGGTAGCGGGTACCCACGGCGTGGGCGGCGTCCTCGATGACGCGGATGCCGTGGCGCTCGGCCAGGGCGTACAGCGGGTCGAGGTCGAAGGCGGCGCCGGCGTAGTGCACGGGGATGATCGCCTTGGTGCGCGGGGTGATGGCGGCCTCGATGTCGGCCACGCTGCACATCAGGGTGTCACGGTCGATGTCGACGAATACCGGGGTAGCACCCAGCAGGCAGATCATGTTGGCGGTGGACACCCAGGTCTGGGACGGGGTGATGACTTCGTCGCCCGGGCCGATGCCCAGGGCCAGCAACGCGATGTGCATGGCGCCGGTGGCGGACGACAGGGCCACGGCATGGGCGCAGCCCACGCGGCGAGCGAATTCCTGCTCCAGCTCCTGGGCCTTGGGGCCGGTGGTGATCCAACCGCTGCGCAATACCTGCTCTACTGCTGCGATCTCCTGGTCACCCATGCTGGGACGGGAAAAGGGGAGAAAACTCTGATTCATGGCATCCTCGGAATCTGACAGGCTTATGCGCTTCGTGCGTCATACATGCCCCACTTTAGTCGCAGGGCCATCCGTTATAGAGGGAGATTATTACCGCCGCAAGCTGAACGAACGCTTGCTGAACGAATCAATTGCTGTTTGATACAAAAATCGGGGTAGTCAGGCCTGGCAGGCATTGAAGTCGACGAATGCCCACGTGTCTGTAGGAAATGTCTGAAGATGCTCGTAGAAAATGCCACTGTGAAAAACTGCCGATGGTTCAATACGTCAAAGGTGCATTTTCATGTGTCAAAAAAGAGTGAGTGACAGATGAAAATGCTGTCCCGGTGCCAGCTTTTCCGTTCATCACAAGTCTTTGACATGGGCTGCGGTACAAGGGCTGATAAACTGCCTGGCCCTCCAGACCCCTAGCATGACGCTGAGCTGCCCCCGCCCATGAATTCGATCGTCGCCCGCTGGCGCACCAAGCACTCCCGACAAAGCCTGGCCCAACGCATCATTGTAGTCTTCGCGCTGATGACCACGTTGGTGGCTGGCGTTTTTGCCGTGGGAATTGTCGCAACCGTGCATGTGGTGGAGAAAAAGCTCACCACCACGGGGCTGGGCGGCAACCTGCACCGCATGCTGATGATGGAAAACCGCGACGACTGGACCCACCGCCCGGAAAAGGACGAGCTGTTCTTCGCCGACGACGGCCAGGGCGACCTGGCCATGCCCCCGGACCTGCAGGCCCTGGAACCGGGCTTCCACGAGGTCAGGCGCCTGGAGCGCAGCTGGTACGCCATGGTGCGGGTGGTCAACGGCCGCAAGTACATCCTGCTGCGCGACCAGCAAGGTTTCGAGGAGCGCGAGCGGCTGCTGTTCGGCGTGGTCATCACCGGCTTCGTGCTGAGCCTGCTGGGCTCGATCCTGCTGGGCTGGCTGTTGTCGCGCAAGGTCATGGCGCCGGTGATCCGCCTGGCCGGCCAGGTGCGCCACCGCGACCAGCTGCTGGACCTGGCGCCGCCCCTGGCGCCCGACTACGCCGCCGACGAGGTCGGCACCCTGGCCCGTTCCTTCGACGACACCCTGGGGCGCCTTCGCTCGGCGCTGGTGCGCGAGAAGCTGTTCACCGGTGACGTCAGCCACGAATTGCGCACGCCGTTGATGGTGCTGGCCAGCTCCAGCGAGCTGTTGCTGGAAAACCCCGGCCTGGATCCCCGTGCGCGTGAGCAGGTGTCGCGCATTGCCCGCGCCAGCGCCGCCATGCGCCAGCTGGTGGACACCTTCCTGCTGCTGGCCCGGGCGGAAAACGCCGAGGGCGGCCGCGGCCCGGCCGCCGGCATGGTGCAGGTGGCGCAGGAGCTGGTGGAGACCTGGCGCACGCCCATCGAGCACAAGGGCCTGGAGCTGATCTACCTGCCGGAAGACGCGGGGGAAGGGGTGTTCAACCAGACCTTCCTGGGTGCGGTGATGGGCAACCTGCTGCGCAACGCCTGGCACTACACCGACCACGGCTTCATCCGCCTGACCCTGTTGCCGGGCGGCTTCAAGGTGGAGGACAGCGGCATCGGCATTCCGGAGGAAAAGCGCCTGGAGATGTTCCAGCCGTTCGTGCGCGGCGACGAGCAGCGCGGCGAGGGCCTGGGGCTGGGCTTGTCGCTGGTGCAGCGAATCTGCGTGAACGAGGGCTGGTCAGTGACCCTGACCAGCCGCGAGCCCCACGGTTGCTGCTTCGAGGTGCGCCTGGCGGCGGTCTAGCCTTTCAGGCGGTGCAGCGTGCGCGGCCACTGGTTGGGGTTCAGGGCGCCCAGCACATGGGGGGTGCCGGTGACCGGGTCGACGCTCACGAACAGCGCGCTGGCGTAGCCCGGGCCGCTGCCGCCATGAATACCGGCCTGTTTCTCCAGGGCGTTGATGCACTCGCTGTGGGTGACCAGCACCAGGTTGTGGCCGGGCTGCTTGTGCGCCACCACGTCCTGGAGCATGGTCTGCCGGCAGTTGATCAGCCAGTCCTGGGGCGTGGCGGCCTGGCCGAACATGAACATGGCGGTCTGGCGGGTGCGGGTCAGGGGGCTGGTGAACACCTGCGCCTGGGCCATGCCCAGCGCCTGCAGGCTGTTGCCCACTTCGCTGGCCACGCGGCTGCCGGCCAGGGTGATGCCATCGGCGTCGCCCAGGCAGGCACCGTCGGAACGGTCGCAGCGCTCGCCGTGGCGCACCAGCACCGCTACGTTGCCGGCCTTCCAGGCGGCCTGCAGGCCCGAGTGGCGCAGGGTCTTGCCATCACCCAGGTCGGCCGGGCCGCTTGGGCGCAGCGCCCAACCGCCTAGCGCCGAAGCCGCCACTACTGCCAGCAGGCCCATGACGACAACGCGGCGACGCAGGGCGAAACGCCGTGGCGGCAAGGGGAGGGCGACAGAGGCTACCGGCATGATGGCTCCATGGAGCTACGAAAGTGCCGGGACTATAGGGGCGGCCAGGTTAAGGGCTGGTGAATGGAATGTGAAAATTTTAGTACGGCGATGGGGGGCGGTAGGTCGCGGGACGCGGCCTGGGGCCGCTGCTACGGGGGGGTAAATGCTGGTTGGCACTCTCGTCGCCAACTCGTTGCAAGGCTCTGCGACAGGGTATATACACAATATTTCAAGCGCATGTCTGCGCGCCCGAACTGCCTGAGCGAGGATGCCAAAGATGATGACACTGGGACTTTGTTCGCTGGAACTACGCAATATCATCGAATGTGCTTTTCTGCCGGCCCACTGCACCTGCACGGTGGCCCCGGACCAGTCGCTGACGGTCCAGGTCACTGACCCCGTCACCGGCCAGGTGCAACTGATGGTCACCGGTATTTCGACCGATCGGCTCAGCAGCAGTCGGGCTATTTCCGACCTGATCGCCGAGCTGCGCCATGATCTTGAGCACAATCGCCACACCTTCCCTCACGCGCTTGCCAGCTGAGGGCCTTGCCGGCGCCGCCCAGCGGCGCCGGGCCAATACTGGCGTTCCGCCAGTTACCTAAAATTTGTTTCATGTAGTTTCATGGAACTTGTCTCTGAAATGTCATGTAACGGATCCGTAATGGCGTCAGTTTTTTAACTGACTCCAACGAGACCCGTGATGATCAAGAAGATAGTCCGTCCCCTGGTAGGCGCCATGCTGGGCACTGCCGCCCTGGGTGCACACGCCGACTTCATCGATGACAGCCATGCAGACCTGACGCTGCTCAACCGCTACCTGAACCAACAGGGCAGCGACGTGGTTGGCAGCAACAAGAAGGCCAACAGCGTGCGCGACTGGGGCCAGGGCTTCGAATTCAACTTCAAGTCCGGCTACACCGAAGGCACCGTCGGCTTCGGCCTAGACCTGACGGCCTTCTACGGCGTCAAGCTGGACTCCAATTCCCAGCAGGGCAGCATGTTCCCGCTGGACGACGGCAAGTCGGCCAACGACTTCGGCGTGCTGAGTCCGACCTTCAAGATGCGCTTCCTCAAGGATGAACTGCGCGTCGGCACCCTGACCCAGAACAACCCGATGCTGGCCAACACCGACGGTCGTCTGTATCAGCAGACCAACACCGGCGCGCAACTGGTGTCGAAGGACCTGGATAACTATGTTTTCACCTTGGGTAACATTACCCAGACCAAGATCCGCAACGAAACCGGCGACCAGGACATGATCACCGGCGGCGGCGCCAAGGGCAGCAACCGCTTCAGCTACGGTGGCGCCGACTACACCGGCATCAAGGACACCACCCTGAGCGGCTGGTACTCGAACCTGGCCGACTACTACCAACAGTTCTACCTGGGCCTCAAGCACACCGACCAACTGCCAGTGGGCAGCCTGGCCACCGACCTGCGTGCCTACCGCAGCCTGGGGACCGGCGGCAACGGCGACGGCGACAGCGAATACGGCGCAGCCGGCTACTACGGTGGCACCACCACCAAGGGCCGCATCAACCAGTCGACCTTCAGCATCATGGAAAGCTACAGCCTGATGGGTCACACCTTCGGCCTGGGCGCGCAGAAGAACACCGGCGACAGCGACTTCCCGTACCTGGACTCGGGCCTCAACAGCGGCGATGCCCGCCAGGGCCCTGGCAGCGGCGCGGACACCCCGGCGCTCACCAACCTGCAACTGAACAAGTTCCAGCACGCCGGCGAGCGTACCTTCCTGGCCCTGTACAAGTATGACTTCGGCCAGCTGGGCCTCAAGGGCCTGGGCTTCTCGGCCCTGTACGCCCACGGTGACCAGGTCAAGGTGGCCAGCGGTGGCGACAGCGAATGGGAACGCGACCTGGCGCTGAGCTACGTGGTGCCGGACGGTACCCTGAAGGGCCTCGGCGTGACCTGGAAGAACGCCCAGGCCAACCCCGAGATGACCGGCCAGACCCACCAGGACGAGAACCGCTTCTACGTCAGCTACGTGATGCCGCTCTGGTAACAGCTGCGCGGTGACGATGGGGTAAACGCACTGTGGGAGCCGGCTTGCCGGCGAGCTTTGAGGTATTGCCAAAAGCTCGCTGGCAAGCCAGCTCCCACAGTTTTAGTTTGCAGGGATTCATGGTTAACTCCCTGTCTTTATTCCATATCGCAGAAGGATTCCGTTCATGGCTCAAGTGACGCTCAAAGGCAACCCGGTCCAGGTCAAGGGCGAACTGCCGAAAGTCGGCGCCAAGGCGCCTGCGTTCTCGCTGGTTGCCGGCAACCTGGCCGACGTGACCCTGGCAAGCTTTGCCGGCAAGCGCAAAGTGCTGAACATCTTCCCAAGCGTTGACACCCCGACCTGCGCTACCTCGGTACGCAAGTTCAACGCCCAGGCCAGCGAACTGGCCAACACCGTGGTGCTGTGCATTTCCGCCGACCTGCCATTCGCCCAGGCCCGCTTCTGCGGCGCCGAAGGCCTGGAAAACGTGCAGAACCTGTCGACCCTGCGTGGCGCCGAGTTCAAGGAAGCCTACGGCGTTGCCCTGGCCGACGGCCCGCTGGCTGGCCTGACTGCCCGTGCCGTGGTGGTGCTGGACGAGAACGACAACGTGCTGCACACCGAGCTGGTCGGCGAAATCGCCGAAGAGCCGAACTACGATGCTGCCCTGGCAGTATTGAAGTAACACCCAGGACCAGGCACTTCGCCTGTAGCCGCTGCCGCCAGGCTGCGCTGGCCCTCAGTACGCTGGAGATTTCCAGTGTAGGCGAGGGCCAGCGCAGCCTGCGGCAGCGGCTACGGGATGGATAGCGTCCAATGGTCTGTGTTACATGCAGTAATAAAGAAACGGCCTGGCATCCCCCAGGCCGTTTTCTTTTCTGGACGAAACACGGCATAAACGCGTCCTACGTAAATAGCGGGTAAAGGCACTTTGCAATATTCGCAACAATGATTATCGTTCCAGCCTCCCGACACACCCACTTTCAATAATGGTCGATCATTCCATGCAACCCGCCGGTTCCCGCACCTTTCCCCGTTGGCTGTTCGGCCTGCTGATCTTGATCCTGCTGATTGCCGCGGGCCTGTACTGGCGTGCGCAGCATTCGCCGGCCCAGCAGCATGAAGCCGGCGGCCCGCCCGAGAAAGGCCGGCCCCATGGCGGGCGGCCGGGCGGCAACCCCATGCGCCCAGGCTTCGGCCCGGCCAGTGGGCCGACGCCGGTGCGGGTGGCCCCGGCTACCGTGGGCGACTTCCCGGTCTATTTGAAAGCCCTGGGCACGGTGACTGCCACCAACACCATCAGCGTGCGCAGCCGCGTGGCCGGGGAGCTGGTGAAGGTGGCGTTCCAGGAAGGGCAGATGGTCAAGGCCGGCGACCTGCTGGCGGTGATCGACCCGCGCCCGTATGAAATTGCCCTGCAGCAGGCCCAGGGCACCCTGGCCCAGGACCAGTCGCAGTTGAAGAACGCCCAGCGCGACCTGCAACGCTATAAAGAGCTGTTCGCCCAGGACAGCATCGCCAAGCAGACCCTGGACACCGCGGAGGCGCTGGTGGGCCAGTACCAGGGCACGCTGCTCACCGACCAGGCCAACGTCAATAATGCCAAGCTCAATCTGGAATTCACCCAGATCCGCGCGCCCATCAGCGGCCGCGTGGGCCTGCGCCAGCTGGACGTGGGCAACCTGGTGGCTGCCAACGACACCACCGCCCTGGCGGTGATCACCCAGGTGCAGCCCATCAGCGTGATCTTCACCCTGCCCGAGACCACCCTCGACCCGGTGCTGGCCCGCGTGCGCAGCGGCGCCACCCTGCCGGTGGAAGCCTGGGACCGCGGCGACCGCGCCCAGCAGGCCACGGGCGTGCTGCACAGCATCGACAACCAGATCGACACCACCACCGGCACCCTGAAGTTCAAGGCCTACTTCGATAACAAGGACCTGGCGCTGTTCCCCAACCAGTTCGTCAACGTCCACCTGCTGTCCGACACCCTCAAGGACGTGGTGCTGGCGCCCTCGGCCGCCGTGCAGTTCGGCACCAACGGCACCTTCGTCTACGCCATGGACGGCAACGACAAGGTGCGCATTCGCCAACTGAAGATCGGCGCCTCCGACGGCACCGTCACGGTGGTCGAGGACGGCCTGGCCAAGGGCGACCGCGTGGTGCTGGAAGGCACCGACCGCCTGCGCGACGGCAGCAGCGTGGAAGTGGTCAATGACCCAGGCCAGGTGCCCACCACGCCAGGCGAGCACCTCAAGGGTGAAGACGCCGCCGGCAAGCAGGCCGGCAACGGCCACCGGAGCAAGGCGGGCGTATGAATCTGTCGCGGCTGTTCATCCTGCGTCCGGTAGCCACTACCCTGAGCATGCTGGCCATTATCCTGGCCGGCCTGATCGCCTACCGCCTGCTGCCGGTGTCGGCGTTGCCCCAGGTCGACTACCCGACCATCCGGGTCATGACCCTGTACCCCGGCGCGAGCCCGCAAGTGATGACCAGCGCCGTGACCGCGCCGCTGGAGCGCCAGTTCGGGCAGATGCCCGGGCTCACCCAGATGGCCTCCACCAGTTCCGGCGGCGCCTCGGTGCTGACCCTGCGCTTCAGCCTCGACATCAACATGGACGTCGCCGAGCAGCAGGTGCAGGCGGCCATCAACGCCGCCACCAACCTGCTGCCCACCGACCTGCCGGCACCGCCGGTGTACAACAAGGTCAACCCGGCCGACACCCCGGTGCTGACCCTTGCTATCAGCTCGAAAACCATGCTGCTGCCCAAGCTCAACGACCTGGTCGACACGCGCATGGCGCAGAAAATCGCCCAGATCACCGGCGTCGGCATGGTCTCCATCGCCGGCGGCCAGCGCCAGGCGGTGCGCATCAAGGTCAACCCCGAGGCGCTGGCCGCTAACGGCCTGAACCTGGCCGACGTGCGCACGCTGATCGCCGCCTCCAACGTCAACCAGCCCAAGGGCAACTTCGACGGCCCGACGCGGGTGTCGATGCTCGACGCCAACGACCAGATGGTCTCGCCCGAGGAATACGCCAACCTCATCCTCAGCTACCGCAACGGCGCGCCGCTGCGCCTGAAGGACGTGTCGACCATCGTCAACGGCGCCGAGAACGAGCGCCTGGCGGCCTGGGCCAACAACAACCAGGCGGTGCTGCTGAACATCCAGCGCCAGCCCGGTGCCAACGTGATTGAAGTGGTGGACCGCATCAAGGCGGTGCTGCCGTCGATCACCGACAACCTGCCGGCGGGCCTGGACGTGGCGGTACTCACCGACCGCACCCAGACCATCCGCGCCTCGGTGGCCGACGTGCAGCACGAGCTGCTGTTCTCCATCGCCCTGGTGGTGCTGGTGACCTTCCTGTTCCTGCGCCGTTTCAGCGCCACGATCATTCCGTCGGTGGCCGTGCCGCTGTCGCTGATCGGCACGTTCGGCGTCATGTACCTGGCCGGTTTCTCCATCAACAACCTGACGCTGATGGCCATGACCATCGCCACCGGTTTCGTGGTGGACGACGCCATCGTCATGCTGGAGAACATCTCCCGGCACATCGAGGAGGGCGAGACGCCGCTGCAGGCGGCGCTCAAGGGCGCCCGGCAGATCGGCTTCACGCTGCTGTCGCTGACCTTCTCGCTGATCGCCGTGCTGATCCCGCTGCTGTTCATGGCCGACGTGGTGGGGCGGCTGTTCCGCGAGTTCGCCATCACCCTGGCGGTGGCCATCCTGATTTCGCTGGTGGTCTCGCTGACGCTGACGCCGATGATGTGCGCACGCCTGCTCAAGCGCGAGCCCAAGCCCGAGGAACAGACGCGCTTCTACCGCGCCAGCGGCGCCTGGATCGACTGGCTGATCGAGGCCTACGGCCGCAAGCTGCAGTGGGTGCTGCGCCACCAGCCGCTGACCCTGCTGGTGGCCTTGGCCACCCTGGGCCTCACCGTGTTCCTTTATATGGTGGTGCCCAAGGGCTTCTTTCCGGTGCAGGACACCGGGGTGATCCAGGGCATCACCGAGGCGCCGCAGTCGATCTCCTTCAGTGCCATGAGCCAGCGCCAGCAGGACCTGGCGGCCATCGTGCTGCAGGACCCGGACGTCGAGAGCCTGTCTTCCTATATCGGCGTGGACGGCGACAACGCCACGCTCAACAGCGGGCGCATGCTGATCAACCTCAAGCCCCTGGGCCAGCGCAGCCACACCGCCAGTGAAGTCATCGCCAACATCCAGCCGGAAGCCGACAAGCTGGTGGGCATGCGCCTGTTCATGCAGCCGGTGCAGGACCTGACCATCGAGGACCGGGTCAGCCGCACCCAGTACCAGTTCAGCCTGTCGTCGCCCGATGCCGACCTGCTCAGCCAGTGGAGCGGCAAGCTGGTGGATGCCCTGCGCCAGCAGCCGCAGCTCACCGACGTGGCCAGCGACCTGCAGGACAAGGGCCTGCAGGTGTACCTGGTGATCGACCGCGACCAGGCCAAGCGCCTGGGCGTCAACGTCGCCGACATCACCAACGCCCTGTACGACGCCTTCGGCCAACGGCAGATTTCCACCATCTACACCCAGGCCAGCCAGTACCGCGTGGTGCTGCAGGCGGCCAACGCCTCGGTGATCGGCCCGCAGGCGCTGGAGCAGATCTACGTCAAGAGCACACCCAGCGACAGCGCCATCAACCAGACCGTGTCCAGCACCCTCACCGGTGCCAGCTCGTCGTTGCCGGTGACCAACAGCACCCAGGTGCGCCTGTCGAGCCTGGCGCACATCGAGCAGCGCCAGGCGCAGCTGGCCATCTCGCACATCGGCCAGTTCCCGGCGGTGATGGTCTCGTTCAACCTGGCGCCGGGCGTGGCCCTGGGCCAGGCGGTGGCACTGATCGAGCAGGTGCAGAAGGACATCGGCATGCCGATTGGCGTGCAGACCCAGTTCCAGGGCGCCGCGCAGGCGTTCCAGGCGTCGCTGTCGAGCACGCTGCTGCTGATTCTGGCGGCGGTGGTGACCATGTACATCGTGCTGGGCATTCTCTACGAGAGCTACATCCACCCCATCACCATCCTCTCCACGCTGCCCTCGGCGGCGGTGGGCGCCTTGCTGGCGCTACTGTTGAGCGGCAATGACCTGGGGATGATCGCCATCATCGGCATCATCCTGCTGATCGGCATCGTCAAGAAGAACGCGATCATGATGATCGACTTCGCCCTGGACGCCGAGCGCAACCAGGGGCTGGACCCGCAGACCGCCATCTACCAGGCGGCGCTGCTGCGCTTCCGGCCGATCCTGATGACCACCATGGCCGCGCTGTTCGGCGCCGTGCCGCTGATGCTGGCCGGTGGCTCGGGCGCCGAACTGCGCCAGCCGCTGGGCCTGGTGATGGTGGGCGGGCTGCTGGTGAGCCAGGTGCTGACGCTGTTCACCACCCCGGTGATCTACCTGTACTTCGACCGCCTGGGGCGCCGCTGGCGCAAGGCACCGGCCGCTGAACCGCAGGCGTCGGCATGAACCTGTCGGCCCCCTTCATTCGCCGCTCGGTGGCGACCATGCTGCTCAGCGTCGCGGTGATGCTGCTGGGCGGCGTCAGCTTCGGCCTGCTGCCGGTGTCGCCGCTGCCGCAGATGGACTTCCCGGTGATCGTGGTGTCGGCCAACCTGGCCGGCGCCAGCCCCGAGGTCATGGCCTCCACCGTGGCCACGCCGCTGGAGCGCGCCTTCGGCAGCATCTCCGGCGTCAGCAACATGAACAGCCGCTCCAGCCAGGGCTCGACGCGGGTGATCCTGCAGTTCGACATGGACCGCGACATCAACGGCGCCGCCCGCGAGGTGCAGGCGGCCATCAACGCCTCGCGGCCGCTGCTGCCCAGCGGCATGCGCAGCATGCCCACCTACAAGAAGGTCAACCCGGCGCAGGCACCGATCATGGTGCTGTCGCTGACCTCCGACGTGCTGCAGAAGGGCCAGCTGTACGACCTGGCATCCACCATCCTGTCCCAGAGCCTGTCCCAGGTGGACGGGGTAGGGGAGGTGCAGATCGGCGGCAGCTCGCTGCCGGCGGTGCGCGTGGAGGTCGAGCCCAACCTGCTCAACCAGTACGGCGTGGCCCTGGACGAGGTGCGCACCACCATCGCCAACGCCAACGTGCGCCGGCCCAAGGGCTTCGTCGAAAGCGGCGAGCACAACTGGCAGGTGCAGGCCAACGACCAGCTGGAAAAGGCCAAGGACTATGGCCCGCTGATCATTCGCTACCAGAACGGCTCGGCCCTGCGCCTGAGCGACGTGGCCAAGCTCACCGACGGCGTGGAAGACCGCTACAACGCCGGCTTCTTCAACGACGACGCGGCGGTGCTGCTGGTGATCAACCGCCAGGCCGGCGCCAACATCATCAAGACCGTGGCGCAAATCAAGGCGCAGCTGCCGGCCCTGCAAGCGGTGTTGCCGGCCAGCGTGCGGCTGAACATCGCCATGGACCGCTCGCCGGTGATCACCGCCACCCTGCACGAGGCCGAGAGCACCCTGCTGATCGCCGTGGCCCTGGTGGTGCTGGTGGTGTACCTGTTCCTGGCCGACTGGCGCGCCTCGCTGATTCCCACCCTGGCGGTGCCGGTGTCGCTGGTGGGCACCTTCGCCATCATGTACCTGTGGGGCTTCTCGCTGAACAACCTGTCGCTGATGGCGCTGATCCTGGCCACGGGGCTGGTGGTGGACGACGCCATCGTGGTGCTGGAGAACATCGCGCGGCACATCAACGCCGGCATGGCGCCCATGAAGGCCGCCTACCAGGGCGCCCGGGAAGTGGGCTTCACCCTGCTGGCGATGAACGCCTCGCTGGTGGCGGTGTTCATGTCGATCCTGTTCATGGGCGGCATCATCGAGAAGCTGTTCCGCGAATTTTCCATCACCCTCTCGGCGGCCATCGTGGTGTCGCTGCTGGTGTCGCTGACCCTCACCCCCATGCTCTGCGCGCGCTGGCTCAAGCCCCACGACCACGGCCACGAAACCCGCCTGCAGCGCTGGAGCAACCGCGTGCACGAGGCCATGGTGCGCGGCTACGACCGCACCCTGGGCTGGGCCCTGGCGCACCGGCGGCTGACCCTGATCAGCCTGGTGGTCACCATCGGCGTCAACATCGCCCTGTACGTGGTGGTGCCCAAGACCTTCATGCCCCAGCAGGACACCGGCCAGCTGATGGGCTTCGTGCGCGGCGACGACGGCCTGTCGTTCACCGTCATGCAGCCGAAGATGGAAGCCTTCCGCCGCGCCATCATCGCCGACCCGGCGGTGCTCAGCGTCGCCGGCTTCATCGGCGGCAACAACGGCACCAACAACGCCACCATCCTGGTGCGCCTCAAGCCCATCAAGGAGCGCGACGTCAACGCCCAGCAGGTCATCGAGCGCCTGCGCAAGAACCTGCCCAAGGTGCCTGGCGCACGGCTGATGCTGATGGCCGACCAGGACCTGCAGTTCGGCGGCGCCCGCGACCAGACCACCAACCAGTACCAGTACATCATCCAGAGCGGCGACCTGGCCGCGCTGCGCACCTGGTACCCGAAGATCACCGAGGCGTTCAAGCGCCTGCCGGAGCTGACCTCCATCGATGCCCGCGAAGGCCGTGGCGCACCCCAGGTGACCCTGGTGGTGGACCGCGACCAGGCCAAGCGCCTGGGCATCGACATGAGCACCGTCACCGGGGTGCTCAACAACGCCTACAGCCAGCGGCAGATCTCCACCATCTACGACAGCCTCAACCAGTACGAAGTGGTGATGGAGATCAACCCCAAGTACGCCCAGGACCCGGTTACCCTCGACCAGGTGCAGGTGATCAACTCCGCCGGCGCGCGGGTGCCGCTGTCGAGCATCGCCCACTACGAGAACAGCCTGGCCGACGACAGCGTCAGCCACGAGGGCCAGTTCGCCTCGGAGAGCATCTCCTTCGACCTCGCCGAGGGCGTGCCACTGGACCGTGCCACCGCCGCCATCGAGCGCGCCATTGCTTCCTTGGGGCTGCCCGAGGACATCATCGTCAAGGTGGCCGGCACCGGTGACGCCTTCGCCGCGGCGCAGAAGAGCCAGCCGTGGATGATTCTCGGCTCGCTGGTGCTGGTGTACCTGGTGCTGGGTATCCTCTACGAGAGCTACGTGCACCCGCTGACCATTCTTTCCACGCTGCCGTCGGCGGGGGTGGGCGCGCTGCTGAGCATCTACGTCACCGGCGGCGAGTTCAGCCTGATCTCGCTGCTGGGGCTGTTCCTGCTGATCGGCGTGGTGAAGAAGAACGCCATTCTGATGATCGACCTGGCGCTGCAGCTGGAACGCGAGCAGGGCATGGGCCCGTTCGACTCGATTCGCCAGGCCTGCCTGCAACGCCTGCGGCCGATCCTGATGACCACGCTGGCGGCCATCCTTGGCGCGCTGCCGCTGCTGATCGGCGGCACCGAGGGCGCGGAGATGCGCCAGCCGCTGGGCCTGGCCATCATCGGCGGGCTGATCTTCAGCCAGATCCTGACCCTGTACACCACCCCGGTGGTCTACCTCTACCTCGATCGCCTGCGCCACCGGGTCAACCGCTGGCGCGGCGTGCGTACCGATGCATCCCTGGAAACCCCGCTATGAACAAGCCGACCGTGCTGCTGCGCCCCTTGACCTGCCAGATGGCCACCGCCCGCGGCTCGCGCCTGCTCAACCTGGGCCTGAGCGCGCTGATGCTCACTGGCCTGCTGCTGGGCGGCTGTGCCGTGGGGCCTGACTACAAGCGCCCGGACGTGGCCGCGCCGGCGCAGTTCAAGGAAGCCCAGGGCTGGCGCCAGGCGCAGCCCAGCGACGCCCTGGCCCGCGGTGCCTGGTGGGAAGTGTACGGCGACACCCAGCTCAACGGCCTGGTGGAGCGCCTGAACCACGCCAACCAGACCGTGGCGCAATATGAAGCCCAGTACCGCCAGGCCCAGGCGCTGGTGAAGAGCGCGCGTGGCGCGTTCTTCCCCACCGTCGACCTCAGCGCCAGCAAGACCCGCTCCGGCCAGGGCGCCGGCAGCAGCAACAGCAACACCAGCCTGGGCAGTGCCGGCAGCGGCATTCGCAACAGCTACTCGGCCCAGGCCAACGTCAGCTGGGAAGCCGACGTGTGGGGCAAGCTGCGCCGCGGCCTGGAAGCCGACAAGGGCAGCGCCCAGGCCAGCCTCGCCGACCTTGCGTCTATGCGCCTGAGCCTGCAGTCGGAGCTGGTGCAGAACTACCTGCAACTGCGGGTCATTGACCAGCAGAAGCGCCTGCTTGAGGCCACGGTGCAGGCCTACGAGCGCTCGCTGACCATGACCCAGAACCAGTACAAGGTCGGCGTCTCGGGCGCCGATGCGGTGGCCCAGGCGCAGACCCAGCTGCGCACCACCCAGGCCGACCTGGTGGACCTGCGCTGGCAGCGCGCCCAGTACGAGAACGCCATCGCCGTGCTGATGGGCGTGCCGCCGGCCGATTTCAACCTGGCCGAGAGCCAGGCCATCCCGGCGCTGCCGCAGATCCCCGTGCAGGTGCCGTCGCAGTGGCTGGAGCGGCGCCCCGACATCGCCGCCGCCGAGCGTTCGGTGATGGCCGCCAACGCCAACATCGGCGTGGCCAAGAGCGCCTATTACCCGGACCTGACCCTGAGCCTGTCGGGTGGCTACAGCAGCAGCACCTTCGCCAACTGGCTGAGCCTGCCCAACCGCTTCTGGTCGGTGGGCCCGCAACTGGCCGGCACGCTGTTCGACGGCGGCCAGCGTTCGGCCGAGGTGGACCGCACCGAGGCGGTCTACGACCAGACCGTGGCCCAGTACCGGCAGACCGTGCTCAACGGCTTCCAGGAGGTGGAAAACTACATGGTCCAGCTCAAGGTGTACGAAGACGAGGCCCAGGTGCGCGAGCAGGCGCTGGAGTCGGCGCGCGAGTCCCTGCGCCTGACCACCAACCAGTACAAGGCCGGCCTCATCGCCTACCTGGACGTGGTGACGGTGCAGGCCACGGCGTTGAGCAACGAGCGCAGCGTGCTCAACGTGCTGCAGAGCCGCCTGGTGGCCAGCGTGCAACTGATCGCCGCGCTGGGCGGCGGCTGGGATGGGCAGCTGGAATTGAGCCGCGCGCCTTGATGCCGTTCGTCTGAAAGGTTAAGGTCAGCACCGGCCCTGTACAACGCTGTACAGCGGCCGGACCCTTGTAGAAGCTGGATTCGGTGATGGCAAAGCGATATCCCGCCAAGCCCCCGTATTCAGGCGCTCTTCGCAAGCAAACAAACGTTTAATTGCGTACAATCCCGGGCAGATTTTTCGCAGGGAACGCGTCGTATTTGCCGGTTTCGAGAGTCGCATGCTGATTGGTAGTTATTCCCCCTCCCTGGTTGTCATTTCACTGTGCGTGGCCATGCTGGCGTCCTATACGGCGCTCGACCTGGTTGGCCGCATCGCCACCGCGAAGGGGCGCGCGGTGTATTTCTGGATGGCCGGTGGCTCGCTGTCCATGGGCGTCGGCGTGTGGTCGATGCACTTTATCGGCATGCTCGCCTTCAGCCTGCCCATCGCCCTGGGGTATGACCTCAAGCTGACCGCGCTGTCGCTGTTGATCGCCGTGCTGTCCTCGGGCTTCGCCCTGTGGCTGGTGAGCCAGCCGCGGCTGCCGTTCGGGCAACTGGCCTTCGGCGCGCTGATCATGGGCAGCGGCATCGCCACCATGCACTACACCGGCATGGCCGCCATGCGCATGACTCCGGGGATCCAGTACGACCCCGTGCTGTTCATCGATTCCATCATCATTGCCATCGGCGCCTCGGCGGCCGCCCTCTACATAGCGTTCCGCCTGCGCCATGCCGCGCCCCACGTGGTGCTGGCGCGCGGCGTGGCCTCGGTGGTGATGGGCGTGGCCATAGTGGGCATGCACTACACCGGCATGGCCGCAGCCATGTTCCCCGAGGGCAGCGCCTGTGGCGCCCTGGGCGGTGGCCTGACCGGCAAGGGCCTGGACTACATGGTGCTGATCACCAGCCTGGCGGTGCTGGGCATCACCCTGCTGACCTCGGTGCTGGACGCGCGCATGGAGGCACGCACCGCTGACCTGGCCAACTCCCTGCGCCTGGCCAACCGCGAGCTGACGCAGCTGGCCCTGCACGACAACCTCACCGGCCTGCCCAACCGCATGCTGCTGGCCGACCGCATCGAGCAGGCGATCCAGATGGTGGACGAGAAGGGCGGCTGCTTCGCGCTGATGTTCATCGACCTGGACGGCTTCAAGCCGGTGAACGACGCCTTCGGCCACTTCACCGGCGACGAGCTGCTGCGCGCCGTGGCCCTGCGCCTGCGTGGCAACCTGCAGGGCCAGGACACCCTGGCGCGCATCGGTGGCGACGAGTTCGTGCTGCTGGTGGCCCTCGACGAGCCGGACGACGTGCCCACCGTGGCCGCCCGCCAGGTCGCCCTGATCGCCCAGCCGTTCCGGGTGGCCGAGCAGAACCTGCAGATCTCCGCCAGCATTGGCATCGCCCTGTACCCCGGCAACGGCACTGACCAGCACAGCCTGCTGATGAACGCCGACGCCGCCATGTACCACGCCAAGAGCGCGGGCAAGAACTGCTACAGCTTCTTCGACGGCTCCATGAACACCAACGCGCGCAAGCAACTGCAACTGTTGCAGGACCTGCGCATGGCGGTGGAGCGCGGCCAGCTGCGCCTGCACTACCAGCCCAAGTTCGAGGCCAGCACTGGCCAGCCGGTGGGCGCCGAGGCGCTGCTGCGCTGGCAGCACCCGGACATGGGCTTGCTGGCGCCGGACCGTTTCATTGACCTGGCGGAGAAGACCGGGCTGATCATCGGCATCGGCGACTGGGTGCTGGACGAGGCGTGCCGGCAGATGCGCGAGTGGGCGTTGCAGGGCTACGGCCACTGGCGCATAGCGGTGAACCTGTCGGCGCTGCAATTCTGCCACGTGGGCCTGGTGGCCAGCGTCGCGGCGGCGCTTGAACGGCACCAGCTGGCGGCGAACAACCTGACCCTGGAGATCACCGAGACCACCGCCATGAACGACGCCGACGCCAGCATGAGCGTGCTGCGCCAGCTGTCGGACATGGGCGTGGACCTGTCCATCGATGACTTCGGCACCGGCTACTCCAGCCTGATGTACCTCAAGCGCCTGCCGGCCAACGAGCTGAAGATCGACCGCGGCTTCGTCCGTGACCTGGAGCAGGACAGCGACGACGCCGCCATCGTCTCGGCCATTGTCGCCCTGGGCCAGGCCCTGGGCCTGCGTATCGTCGCCGAGGGCGTGGAGACCGATAACCAGCAGAACTTCCTGACCCGCCTGGGCTGTGACTCGCTGCAGGGTTTTCTGTTGGGCCACCCCTTGCCGGCGGAGCGCTTCATGGCCGATATTCACGCGGCGGAAAATCTGCAGCGCGCGTCGGGCGCCTGAATTTCGTACTATTAGCCAGCCTTCAACCCTGCAATCCCCATGAGGAGTGTACCGAGGTCCATGGATAAAGTTATCGTCATCACCGGCGGCAGCCGTGGCATCGGTGCCGCCACTGCGCGCCTGGCCGCCCGCCAGGGTTACCGCGTGTGCATCAACTACCTGGCCGATGAACAGGCCGCCCAGACCACCCTGGCCGAGCTGCGCGAGCTGGGCGCCCAGGCCATCGCCGTGCGCGCCGACGTCAGCGTCGAGGACGAGGTGGTGCACCTGTTCAACCGCGTCGACGCCGAGCTGGGCACGGTCAGCGTGCTGGTCAACAACGCCGCCACTGTGGGCCACACCTCGCGGGTCGACGAAATGTCCGAATTCCGCCTGCTGAAGCTGCTCAAGAGCAACGTTGCCGGGCCGATCCTGTGTGCCAAGCACGCCATCCTGCGCATGTCCACCCGCCATGGCGGGCAGGGTGGCAGCATCGTCAACGTCTCCTCGGTGGCCGCGCGCTTGGGCTCGCCGGGCGAGTACGTCGATTACGCGGCGTCCAAGGGTGCGCTGGATACCTTCACTGTGGGCCTGGCCAAGGAGCTGGCCGGCGAGAGCGTGCGGGTCAACGCGGTGCGGCCGGGGTACATCTATACCGAGTTCCATGCCCTGAGCGGCGACCCGGATCGGGTCAGCAAGCTGGAGCCGGGGATTCCCATGGGGCGGGGCGGGCAGCCCCACGAGGTGGCCGAGGCGATCCTGTGGTTGGCCTCGGAGCAGGCCAGCTACACCACCGGCAGCTTCCTCGACCTGGGTGGCGGCCGCTGAGCTGCCGGTGTAGCCGCTGCCGCGAGGCTGCGCTGGGACGTGCTACCGCTACATAACTCAAGTGAGGCAGCTGTTGCTCTTGCTTCCGTGCGGCCTTTGATCTTGATTGTGTGCCCCGTAAAGCGCCAGGGCCGACTGGAGGCGGCGCTCAAGCGGTCCACGGCGTAGCCGGGGAAGACGGAACCGGAGGCGCTTCTATTCCGGGCCGTCGGCCGCTTGGGCGACGCCGGAGGGAGGGGACCCGCAGCGAAGCGTAGGGACCAAGCAGGGGCAAGCCTTTTTTGGTTACTTTTTGAGGCGTTTGTCAAAAAGTGACCCGCCGTAAGGGCGGAAAGGTGATAGTGCATCACCCTGAATGCTGGATATTCATACGGCTTTGGAATCCCGCTTCGGCGATTTCGAACATATCCATTTTCGCGGGGATACCACCGACCGTTTCGCCCTTACGGCGACTCCCTTTTTGGCAGTCGCCCGGTGTGCCGGCCCAGCCAAAAAGGAAGCAAAAAGGGCTCGCCCCTGCTTGGGCCCTCCGCTGCGCTACGGGTCCCCTCCCTCCGGCGTCGCTCAAGCGGACGACGGCCCGGAATAGAAGCGCCTCCGGTTCCGTCTCCCTCGGCTCCGCCGAGGCCCGCTTGATCAACGCCTCCGGTCGGCCCGGGCGCTTAACGGGGCCAAGATCAAAGTCAAAAGCCAGATCAAGATCAAAAGCACATCAAAAGCCAGATCAAAAGCAGATCAAAAGCTGTTGGATGCGAAAAAGCCCCGGGTTCTCATCGAAGCCGGGGCTTTTTCTTGCAGCTTGCAGCTGCTGTTACTTCACCGCCTGCATCCGCATCTGCAGGTAATCCTTCTTGTCCACTTCCTTCGCATCACGCTTGCCCAGGTCCGCCATCGGAATCCGGTAGGTTTCCTTGGCCGCGTAGGCCGCGAGGGCTGCGATGATGGTGATGCCGAACGCCATTGCACCCACGGTCATCGGGATGTTGTCCGAGCCGGGCGGGGCGATGGCGGCGAACAGGGCCGGCAGCAGCGCGGTGATCATGGTGCCCACGTTCTGCGAGATGGCCATGGCCGACACGCGGTAGCGGGTCTGGAACAGTTCCGGGTAGAAGCTTGGGAAGATCGCGTTGTAGCCCTGGTAGACCACACCCCACATCAGCAGCGACATGGTGAAGGCCAGGGGCACGCTGTGGATGCTGATCGCGTACAGGTAACCGAAGGCCAGCAGGCCCGAGCCCAGGGCGCCACCCATGATCATCGGGCGACGGCCGATCTTGTCCGACCAGTTGCCCACGAACGGGATCACCACCACGGCGACGATGTTGCCGATCACCGGAATCCACAGGTACACGCTCTTCGAGAAGCCGATGCCGTAGGCCGGCTGCACCGCGTAGGCCGCACCGAAGATGGTGGCCACCACCGGGATCACGTTCATCAGCGCCATGCAGGTCACCAGGCACATGTTGCGCCAGTTGTGCTGGAAGGCCTCGACGATGGGTGCTTTCGGCAGTTCGGTGCTGGCTTCTTCCTTGACGAAGGCCGGGGTCTCGTGGACCTCTTTACGGATGATGTAGCCGGCGATCAGCACGATGGCGCTGAGCAGGAACGGAATCCGCCAGCCCCAGCTGTTGAACGCATCGTCAGGCATGAAGTAGGCCAGTGGCAGGAAGATCGCCGCGGCGAAGATCTGCCCTGCCTGCACGCCCTGCAGGGTGTAGCTGGCGTAGTAGCCCCTTCTGCCGAAGGGCGCGTGCTCCATGATCATGGAACTGGCCCCGGAGATCTCGCCGGCTACCGCGAAGCCCTGGATCAGGCGCAGCACCACCAGCAGGACCGGCGCCAGCATGCCAACCTGGCTATAGGTAGGCAGCAGGCCCACGGCCATGGTCGCGAAGCCCATCAGGAACATGCACAACAGCAGCACGTTCTTGCGGCCGCGGGTGTCACCCCAGTGGCCCAGGAACGCAGCACCGATCGGACGGGCGATGTAACCCACGCCATAAGTAGCCAGCGAGGCGACGATAGCGATCTTGGGGTCGGTGGACGGGAAGAAGATTTGCGGGAATATCAGCGCCGCAGCCTGGGCGTAGATAAAGAAGTCATAGTACTCGAGCGCCGAGCCAATCCAGCCGCTGGCGGTCGCTTTCTTGGTCTGCTTTGAGCCGTGGGACTCGGTGGATACTTGATCCATGGGTGTCTCCGTTGTTTTTATTATAGAGCAATATCATTTTAGGTAACGCTGGCCGTCAGCTGGGGTCGAAACCAAAACTAACTGGATAGTTAACAAATATCAGCCGCCATGATCTGTGTCAATACGGCAACCCGGTGGCCCATGCGAACCTGTGCGATTGCCGGTCATTATTATGACACCAGTGAAAAAGTTTGTGCAGCGAATGGCATCAGTGGTGCGTCTGGCGCAAGGGTTGGCGCCCGGTTGGTCTGACAGAGCTTGCCTGAAGTAGTGGCACCGCGCTATATCTTCGTCTGGCCCTGCCGATAAGGGGTTCTGCGACTGTCCGTTCTGTTGGAGCACCTTCTTGAACTTCCCCGTTTTGCCCGATGACTCACGCCTGCCGCCGGGCGAACAGACGGCCGCGTCGATTGAAGTGGTGCTGGCCGGCGCGCGCGCCTGGCCCAAGGCTTGCGCGTGGGTGTGGTACCGGGATGGCGAGCCCATGCACCGGGCGGCCCAGGGCGGCGCCTTCTGCCAGTGGCCTGCGACACTGGCAGCCGACGACCTCGACGCGTTTTGCCGCACCGAGGGCTTGCATCGCTGGCCCACCGGCCAGGGCGAGCGTGCCCTGGGCTGGCTGCTGGCGCCACGCAGCGAGGCGCACAACCTGCAGTTGGCCGAGCTGGCCCGGGAGCTGGGCACGCGGGTGCAGAGCGAGGCCCTGGCGCGGGCGCAGATCACCCAGCGGGTGCTGTACGAAATCACCTACCTGGCCAGCTCCACCCGTGACCGGGCGGCGTTCCTCGAAGGCGTGCACCGGCACCTGGCCACGCTGATCGACGCCGAGAACTTCTACCTGGCGCTGTACGACCCCCAGCACGGCAAGGTCTCGTACCCTTATTACGTGGACATCATCGACGTCGATGCCATCGAGGCCGAAAGCCACGAATACCTGGACCCCGAGTGCCTGTCCCTGACCGGCTACGTGCTGATCAGCGGCCAGCCGCTGATGGTCGACGCCGTGGGCATGCGCCGCGCCGAGCAGGAAGGGCGCTTCGCCCCCCTGGGCCATCGCCCCGAGTTCTGGATGGGCGCGCCGCTGAAGAACGCCTCGGACGAGGTGTTCGGCATGCTTGCCATGCAGGTCTACGAGGTGTCGCGTATTTATAGCGCCGAGGACCGCGAGCTGTTCCTGGTGGTGGCCCGCCACGTGGCCATGGCCCTGGACCGCATCCTGCACCGGGTCGACCTGGAGGAGACGGTGTCGCGGCGCACCCAGGAGCTGTCCGAGCTCAACGATGCCCTGCGCCAGGAAGTGGTCGAGCGCGAGCGCGCCGAGCACCTGCACAGCGCGCTGTTCCAGATTGCCGAGCTGTCCAGCCAGCCTGGGGACATGGCCGAGCTGTTCCAGAGCCTGCACAGCATCGTCGGCGACCTGCTGTTCGCGCGCAATTTCTACATCGCGCTGTTCGAGGTGATGACCGGCGAGGTGACCTTCCCCTATTACATCGACGAACAGAGCGCCGCCGTGCCGCCGCCACGCCGTGGCCGCCGTGGGCTGACCGAGTACGTGATCCGCCAGCGCCGGCCTTGCCTGATCGACTACGACGACGCTACCGAGCTGATGGCCAGCGGCGAGATCACCCACAACCCCGGGCCCATCCGCTCGCAGTCGTGGCTGGGCATCCCGCTGTTCGAGGGCACCCAGGTGCGCGGCGTGCTGGTGGTGCAGAGCTATTCGCCGATGATCCGCTATAGCCAGCGCGACCAGGAGTTGCTGACCTTCGTCTCCCGGCACATCGACACCGCGTTGTCGCGGCGCAGCGCCGCCGAGGCGGTGCACGCCGCCAACCTGATGCTCGAGGCGCGGGTGCAGAGCCGCACCCGCGAACTGGACCACGCCAACGCCAAGCTGCAGCATGAAAACGCCCACGACGCCCTGACCGGGCTGCCCAACCGCAGCCACCTGCAGCAACGCCTGCAGCAGGCTTGGGAGGATTTCTGCCGGCAACAACGGCCGCTGGTGGTGATGTTCATCGACCTGGACCGCTTCAAGATGGTCAACGACAGCCTCGGCCACCATTTCGGCGACCTGCTGCTGACCCAGGCCGCCACGCGCCTGCGCAACTGCCTGCGCCAGGACGACCTGCTGGCGCGCCTGGGCGGCGACGAGTTCGCGGTGCTGGCACCCAGCGCCGACCTCGATGTGGCGGTGGACCTCGCCGAGCGCATCCTGCTGGCCTTCGACCTGCCGTTCAACATTGACGGCCACGGGGTGTTTTCCTCGTGCAGCATCGGCATCGTCAGCGCCGACGGGCAGTTCCACCATGAGCCGGCGGACCTGTTGCGTGACGCCGACACCGCCATGTACCGGGTCAAGAACGCCGGCCGCGACAGTTTCGCGGTGTTCAACCAGCAGGTGCGCCGCGAGGTCACCGACCAGATGGAGCGCGAGGGCGCCTTGCGCAACGCGCTCAAGCGCGACGACGAGCTGCTGGCGTATTTCCAGCCCATCGTCAGCGTCGAAAGCGGTGCGGTGGTGGCGCTGGAAGCGCTGATCCGCTGGCGCCAGGCCGACGGCCGCATCACCGCGCCAGGGCAGTTCCTGCCGGCGCTGGAAGGCCTGCGGCTGATTGGCCGGCTGGACCTGTACATGCTCAACCGCATTGCCGAAATCCTCGCCCGGCCCGAGCACGCGCACTGGCCGCCGGTGCACGTCAACTGTTCCAGCTACAGCATCACCCGGCCCGAGTTTGCCAGCGAAGTGCTGGCGCTGCTGCAGCGCCACGGCATCGACGCCCACCGCCTGTGCCTGGAACTGACCGAAGGCGGCCTGGTGGCCGAGCCCGAGCGCGCCCGGCAGACCATGCAGCAACTGGCCGAACACGGCCTGAGCGTGATGCTCGACGACTTCGGCGCCGGCTTCTCGTCGCTCAGCTACGTGCACCAGTACCGCTTCAGCGGCCTGAAGATCGACAAATCCTTCATCCTCGAACTGACCGCCAGCGAACGCAGCCGCGCCATCGTCCGCGCCATCGTGCGCATGGCCGACTCGCTGGGGCTGCCAGTGGTGGCCGAAGGCGTGGAAGACGAGGCCACCTTGCAGCTGCTCAAGGAGATGGGCGCGTCGCAGGCGCAGGGGTATTACTTTGCGCGGCCGATGGCGATGGAGTTGCTGGAGTTGCCGCAGTGAGGCAGTTACGGATGGTAGACTGCCAATACCGAGCCGACCAAAGGACCGATTGTCATGCGCCCATCCGTTGCCCTTCTTAACAAGGAAGCTGCTGTCCGTGAGGTCGTGGGGCGCTTCCGCACCGCCAATCCTCGGGTTTTTGGCTCGGTACTGCAGGGTACCGACCAGGATGGCAGTGACCTGGACTTGCTGGTAGACGCGTTGCCTGGTGCAACACTGTTTGACTTGGGTGGGCTGCAGGCCGAATTGGAAGACCTGTTGGGGGTAGCGGTCGATGTGCTGACGCCGGGTGATCTTCCGATCAAATTCAGGGAGCGGGTCGTCGCTCAGGCGCGCCCGGTATGATGGAGCAACGGCTTGATGACTACCTGGCGCATATCCGCGAGGCTGCCCAGGATGCCCTGGTCTTTGTCGAAGGGCTTCAGATCGAAGAGTTTCTCGAGGATAAGCGCACGCAACAGGCGGTAATCATGAGCCTCGTCATTCTTGGCGAAGCATCGACCAAAGTCATGGATAAATATCCTGAGTTTGCTGCGGCACATCCAAACGTTCCTTGGCGCAGCATGAGAACGATGCGCAACCGAATTGCTCATGGGTATTTTGACATTAACCTCGAAATCGTCTGGCAGACGGTGAAATCCGCGCTGCCCGATTTGCTTGGCGTGCTGCCTTCGCAAATCCAACGCTGACGCAGCCTTCGGCACGCGCTCCCTGTAGCAGCGGCCGCCAGGCCGCGTCAGGGGCGCCGCGGTTGACTGGGGACGCAGCCTGCGGCAGCTGCTACGGGGGTTAGATGACCGAACCGGGCACGCTGGCCTTGACGTGGTGGCGGGCGTCCACTGCGCCGGCCACGGTGAGGGCGTCGGCCTCGGCCTCGGTGATGGGCACGCGATGGCCATTGAGCTCGGCGATGGACATGCGCAACTGGTCGTCGGTGGTGATGCGCACGTCGGTCGCCAGGCCTTCGCAACGCCTGTCGGCGTCGACCAGGGTGCAACGTTGGGTCTGGGCATTGATTTCCACGGGCATGGCTCATCTCCTTGTTCTGTTGGGCACTCAAGGGTTGGACAACAGCCATGCGGCGCGGGCCCTTCGCGCTGATCAACGGTCGGCCGATTAAAGGTTCTTCAGGCTACTCCTCACAAACGTTTGCCGGGCCTACACTGATCCGGCGTGTGCCTGGTGGTGGCGTCCTGTCCTGCGTACGGAACAAACCCGATGCTTGGAATTGTGCGTGTCGCGCTGAACCGGCCTTATACCTTCGTGGTGTTGGCCATTTTCATCCTCATCGTCGGCCCCCTGGCGGCGTGGCGGACGCCTACGGACATTTTTCCGGAGATCCGCATTCCGGTCATCGCCGTGATCTGGCAATACACCGGCCTGCCGCCCGACCAGATGGCCGGGCGCATCACCTCGCCGTTCGAGCGGGTGCTGACCACCACGGTGAACGACGTGCGCCACATCGACGCCGAGTCGCTGAACGGCTTCGGCATCGTCAAGGTGTACTTCCAGCCCAACGTCAACATCAGCACCGCCAACGCCCAGCTGACCTCGGTAGCCCAGGTGATCCTGCGGCAGCTGCCGCCGGGTACCACGCCGCCGCTGATCCTCAACTACAGCGCTTCCACCGTGCCCATCGTGCAGCTGGCGCTGTCGGGCCAGGGCCTGAGCGAGCAGCGCCTGGGCGACCTGGGCCTGAACAGCGTGCGCCTGCTGCTGACCTCGGTGGCCGGCGCCGCCATGCCGTACCCGTTCGGCGGCAAGAGCCGCCAGGTGCAGATCGACATCGACTCCGCTGCCCTGCAGGCCCGCGGCCTGTCGGCCCAGGACGTGGCCAACGCCCTGGCCGGGCAGAACCTGATCACGCCGGTGGGTACCGAGAAAATCGGCCGTTACGAATACGTCATGCAGCTGAACAACGCGCCCTCGGCCATCGCCGACCTGGAAGCCCTGCCCATCAAGGCCGCCGACGGCACCACGGTGCTGATGCGCGACGTGGCCAGCGTGCGCGACGGCGCGCCGCCGCAAACCAACATCGTCCACGTCAACGGCAGCCGCTCGGTGCTGATCACCGTGCTCAAGACCGGTTCGGCGTCCACCCTGGGGGTGATCGCCGGCATCAAGGACAAACTGGCCGAATCCAAGGCGGCCTTGCCCGACAACCTCAAGATCGACTTCATCGGTGACCAGTCACTGTTCGTCCGCGCCGCCATCAGCAGCGTGGCCCGCGAGGCGGTGATCGCCGCAGCGCTGACCAGCCTGATGATTTTGCTGTTCCTGGGCAGTTGGCGCTCGACGGTGATCATCGCCGTGTCGATCCCCTTGGCCATCCTGGCCTCCATCGCCACCCTGGCGGCGCTGGGGGAAACCCTGAACATCATGACCCTGGGCGGCCTGGCCCTGGCCGTGGGCATCCTGGTGGACGATGCGACGGTGACCATTGAAAACATCAACTGGCACCTGGAGCAGGGCAAGCAGGTGCGCGAAGCGATCCTCGACGGCGCGGCGCAGATCGTCACCCCGGCGTTCGTGTCGCTGCTGTGCATCTGCATCGTGTTCGTGCCGATGTTTTTCCTCGACGGCATCGCCCGCTTCCTGTTCGTGCCGATGGCCGAGGCGGTGATGTTCGCCATGATCGCCTCGTTCATCCTGTCGCGCACCCTGGTGCCGACCATGGCCAACTTCCTGCTCAAGCCCCACGAAGCGCACGAGGAAGGCGCGCACAAAAAGCCCTCGCGCAACCCGTTGGTACGCTTCCAGCAAGGCTTCGAGGCGCGTTTCGAACAGATACGCGAGGGCTACCATGGCCTGCTCGAACGGGTGCTGCACCGGCGTGGATTGTTCCTGCTGGCGTTTTTCGCCTTCGTGCTGCTGTCGTTCGGGCTGGCGCCGTTCCTGGGGCGGGACTTCTTCCCCAGCGTCGACTCCGGGCAGATCCTGATGCACGTCCGCGTGCCGGTGGGCACCCGCATCGAAGACACCGCACAGGTGATCTACCGCGTCGAGCAGGCCGTGCGGGGCATCGTCCCCGCCGAGGAGCTGGGCGCGGTGGTGGACAACATCGGGCTGTCGGTGAGCGGCATCAACACCGCCTACAACAACACCGGCACCGTTGGTTCCCAGGACAGCGACGTGCAGATCTCGTTGAACGAGGGCCACCGCGCCACGGCCGACTACATCCGCCAGATGCGCGAGCAACTGCCCCAGGCGTTCCCCGGCGTGGTGTTCTCGTTCCCGCCCTCGGACATCGTCGGGCAGATCCTCAACTTCGGTTCGGCCGCGCCCATCGACCTGCAGGTGTCGGGGGCTAACCTGGCCGGCAACTTCGCCTACGCCAACAGCGTGCTGCGCGAGATTCGCCGGGTGCCGGGGGTGGTGGACGCGCGGCTGCAGCAGTCTCGGCAATTGCCCAGCTTCAAGATCAACGTCGACCGTACCCGCGCGCAACTGGTGGGCATCACCGAGCGCGACATCACCAATAGCCTGGTGGTGAACCTGGCCGGCTCCAGCCAGGTGGCGCCCACCTATTGGCTGAACAACGCGAACGGCATTTCCTACCCCATCGTGCTGCAGACGCCGCAGTACAAGCTGGACACCCTGGGCGCGCTGCATGACCTGCCGCTGAGCGCCAGCGGGCAGGGTGCCAACGGGCAACTGCTGGGCGGCCTGGCGACGTTCGAGCGCAGCCAGAGCAATTCGGTGCTGACCCAGTCGGACATCCAGCCGGTGGTGGAGGTGTACGCGTCGATCCAGGGGCGCGACCTGGGCGCGGTGGCGGCGGATATCCAGGCCGTCATCGATGCCCACGGCAAAGACCTGCCCAAGGGCTCCAAGGCGACGCTGCAGGGCCAGGTGCAAACCATGAACAGCGCGTTCAACGGCATGTTCTTCGGCCTGCTGGGGGCGGTGGTGCTGATCTATCTGCTGATCGTGGTCAACTTCCAGTCCTGGCTCGACCCGTTCGTGATCATCACCGCCCTGCCGGCGGCCCTGGCGGGTATTGTGTGGATGCTGTTCGCCACCCACACCACGCTGTCGGTGCCGGCGCTGACCGGGGCCATCATGTGCATGGGCGTGGCCACCGCCAACTCGATCCTGGTGGTGAGCTTCTGCCGCGAGCGCCTCAACGAACATGGCGACTCGCTGAAAGCCGCGCTGGAGGCCGGCTACACCCGCTTCCGGCCGGTCTTGATGACGGCCCTGTCGATGATCATCGGCATGGCGCCGATGGCCCTGAGCCTGGGCGAGGGCGGTGAGCAGAACGCACCCCTGGGCCGGGCGGTGATCGGTGGGCTGGCCTTCGCCACCTGCGCCACGCTGTTCCTGGTGCCGGCCATTTTCAGCATTGTCCATGCCCGTGACGGGCGCGAGGCCGTTGCCCAGCGCAGCGGCCAGGAGGCCTGACATGTCAGCGCAGCATTCGGCAAGCTCCCGGCGCGGCCGCCTGGCACTGATCGGGGGGGTGGTGCTGGTGATTGTGGTGGTGGTCGCCGGGGTCAGCACTCGCGCCACCGAGTCGCGCAACCTCAAGGCCTGGACCGACACCCAGGCCATGCCCACGGTGGTGCTGATCGCGCCGAGCCGGCCGGACAAGGGCCCGGTGCTGAACCTGCCGGGGCGCCTTGAAGCCTGGTCGCGGGCCTCGATCTTCGCCCGGGTCAGCGGCTACCTGAAATCCTGGACCGTGGACATTGGCGGCAAGGTCAAGGCCGGGCAGTTGCTGGCCGAGATCGATGCCCCGGAGCTGGACCAGCAGTTGCTGCAGGCCCGGGCCCAGTTGGCCACCAGCCAGGCCAATGCGCAACTGGCGGCCACCACCGCCCACCGCTGGCAGGTGATGCTGGCGTCCGATTCGGTGTCGCGCCAAGACGTCGACCAGCGCGTCGGTGACCTGGCGGCCAAACAGGCCGAAGTCGCCTCCGCCAAGGCCAACGTCGACCGGTTGCTGGCCACCAAGGGCTTCCAGCGGCTGGTGGCGCCCTTCGACGGCGTGGTCACCGCGCGCGCCACCGACGTCGGCGCGTTGATCAACGCCGGCAGCGGCGGCACCGGGCCGGAGCTGTTCGCGGTGTCCGACATCAGCCGCCTGCGCGTGTACGTGCAGGTGCCCCAGGCCTTTGCCGCGCAGGTGCGCGAAGGCACCAGCGCCAGCCTCACCGTGCCCGAATACCCCAAGGACAGCTTCCAGGCCAAGGTGGTGGCCCGTGCGGACGCCATCAACCCGGCGTCCGGCGCCACCCTGGTGCAACTGATGGTCGACAACAAGGCCGCGCGGCTGATGCCGGGGGCGTTCGCCAACGTGCATTTTGACCTGCCGACCCAGGCCGACACCCTGCGCCTGCCGGCCAGCGCGCTGCTGTTTGATGACCAGGGGCTGCGCGTGGCCACCCTGGACGGCAACGACCATGTCAAATTCAAGACCGTGACCATCGCCCGCGACTTCGGCGACACGGTGGAGATCGGCTCGGGTCTGGCGCCGAATGACCGGGTCATCGACACCCCGCCCGATGGCTTGGCCGACAACGACGCGGTGAAGATCAGCCCGCCGCCCCAGCAGGGCAGCAACCATGGTTAAGCGCCTTGCGGCCCTGTGCCTGGCCGTGTTGCCCTGTGCCTGTTCGCTGGCGCCGCCTTATAAAGTGCCACCCATCGACACCGCGGCGCAGTACCGCAACGTAGGGCCCTGGGCGCCGGCGCAACCGGCCGACCAGATGAACCGCGACGGCTGGTGGACGATTTACCACGACAGCCGCCTGAACGCCCTGCAGCGGCAACTGGCCGCCAACAACCCCGACCTCAGCGCCGCCGTCGCCCACTACGCCCAGGCCCAGGCATTCCTGGCCCAGGTGCGCTCCGACCTGTTCCCCACGCTCAAGGGCTTCGCCAATCCCCAGCGTATCCGCCAATCCGACACCCGCCCACTGCGCGCCACCGGTGGGCCCAGCGACTACAACTCGGTGACCGTGGGCGTGGAGCTGGACTACGAGGTCGACCTGTGGGGGCGGGTGCGCAACTCGGTCGACGCGGGCGCCGACGAGGCCCAGGCCGCCGCTGCCGACCTGGCGTCGGCACGGCTAAGCCTGCAGACCCAGCTCACCGACGACTACATTCGCCTGCGCGGGCTGGACCAGCAGACCCAGCTGCTGCGCGCCACCACCGACGCCTTCGCCAAGGCCCTGAACCTCACCGAAGGCCTGCATGGCGGCGGCATCGTCTCCGGCCTGGACGTGGCGCGGGCGCGCACCCAGCTGTCGTCGGCCAAGTCGCAGTTGTCGCAGAACCAGGCCCAGCGGGCGCTGATGGAGCACGCCATCGCCGCCCTGGTCGGCGCCCAGCCGGCCCAGTTCAGCGTGCCGGTGGACACCGCGCGCATCGAGCTGCCGGTGGTGCCCGCGGGGGTGCCGTCGGCGCTGCTACAACGCCGCCCCGACATCGCCGCGGCCGAACGCCGGGTGGCCGAGGCCAACGCCAAGATCGGTATCGCCCGCGCCGCCTATTTCCCCACCATCACCCTCAGCCCGCAAATCGGCTACCAGAGCGACCAGTACGCCGGCCTGCTGGCGGCGCCCAACCTGTTCTGGTCCATCGGCCCCTCGCTGGTGGCCACCCTGCTCGATGGCGGCAAGCGCAAGGCCGGCGTCGACGCCGCCCGCGCCGCCACCGACGAAGCCGCCGGCCACTACCGCAGCACCGTGCTCGGCGCCTTCCAGCAGGTAGAAGACAACCTCACCCTGATCGCCGGCCTGGGCAGCGCCCTGCAGGACCAGCGCGACGCCGCCAGCGCGGCCCACGACTCGGAAAACCTCGCCCTGTCGCGCTACAAGGACGGCGCCGTGGGCTACCTCGACGTGGTCGAGGCCCAGACCGCCGCCTTGCAGGCGCAAAGCGGCGTGCTCGACCTGCAGACACGCCAGTTGAGCGCCAACGTACAGCTGGTAAAAGCCCTCGGCGGCGGTTGGAGCACAACCCTGTAGCAGCGGCCGCAGGCCGCGTCCGGGGCTGAACGCGGTGTGCCAGGGATGGTGGCGGCGTTTGTGACGCGGCCTCTGGGCCGCTGCTACGGGTGAGTTTGTGATGGTGCTGCTTCTGTGCACCAGTCATCATCCAGGCCAGGGGGGCGGTTTACTCAGGATTGATTTTGCTTTCGGATGAAAGGCCAAGTCATCTTCTCGCTCCGAGGCAGGCATGTCCCTTGAAAAAATATGCTTAGGAAAGCCACCCAGCTAACGGCTTCGTTCTCTCGTAAATATTCCAGCGGAGAATCGAAAAACAGGGGGGTTCCACTGTTCGATATTTGCAGCTGTGAAGCGCCCCATATCAGCATGATGGCGAAACAAAGCACGAAAGACTTCATATTGAGCCCTGGACCGGAAAAGTATTGGGCGATACCGCGGCAGACCAGATAGCCCAGGAGAGTCACCAGCAAGAACAGGAAGGAAACCAGGTATTGGTCAGGGCTCATCTGTGGTGTGCATCCTTCATGGACTTCAATGTCACTACTCCTGATATCGAGTCGACGGCCAGGGCTGTGGCGCTGGATTGTCGATAGCCCCTTACGTAGTCGCTGCGCACATATCGGAAAAGACGCCAGGCTTCCGGTCTCACCATAAGCCTGCTGGCGCCGTACACCGAAAGCCCTACGTCAGCGGCGCCGTAGGCCATATCTGCCTCGAAATCCTCTCTACCCATGAAACGGGCTGCCTCATGATAGATCCTGCGCACCGGCCCCTGCGTCCCGGACCTTCCCCGCATAAGGTCCCGCCCGTTCTCATACACATTGTTGGCCCCATGGAGCATCAACGGAACCCCGAAAGTCAGGCACAATGTCCCAGCTGACGCATAACATATACCGGCACCAGCACCGACCTGAAACGCCCCCGCCAGCGCACCCACTCCTTTCAACGCAATAACCTTCGACTGCGCCAGCAAATCGCGCTGTTCTTCTTCCAGCACCTGCAAGCCTTGCGCAGGTGAGATTGTTGCAGCCTTCACCTGCCGAACGACATCGTCGACGTGATCGGCCATCTCGCGGTCAAACCCGCGTCGCAGGGTGGTGTCCCTCACGTGTCGGGCACTCAGCAGGCAGGCCTGGCTGGCCAGCAGGCGCGCGGCCTGGGCTACGTCCAGGCAGTCGCAGTGCTGGCGTTTGTGCGGCTCGATCAATGGCCTCATGGGCAGGCTTCCCGTCCTGTGCAATGAACGGCGCAGGGTAGAAACCGCAGCCGCTGCCGCGATAGCAGCCGTTTCCTGTAACGCTGTAGGAAAAGTCTCTGCTGGAGCTGCCGCATCCTTCGTAGCAGCGGCCGCAGGCCGCGTCACGTGCTGAACGGGGTGTGCCAGGCACGGCGGCGGCGCCTGTGACGCGGCCTATGGCCGCTGCTACGGGCACTTCCCGGGCGGGGGGAGGGTCAATAGCTCAAGTTCCCCCGTGAAGGCCCTTGCAATGAACGCCTGGTGGCATGAAGCCTGGAACACCCTGGTCGCCGAATTCGCCGACATCACCGACGCTTCGCAACTGACCCGCGTCGCCGTGCGCCTGCTGATGGCCGGGGTGCTGGGTGGCATTCTCGGTTTTGAACGCGAGCACAAGGGCAAGGCGGCCGGGGTGCGCACGCACATGCTGGTCTCCCTGGGCGCCGCGCTGTTCATCCTGGTGCCGCAAATGGCCGGTGCCGACCCCGCGGCGATCAGCCGGGTGGTGCAGGGGCTGGTGGCGGGCATCGGCTTTCTGGGCGCGGGGACGATTCTCAAGGGCCATGCCGAGGATGCCCATCACGTGAAGGGCCTGACCACCGCGGCGGGCCTGTGGATGACTGCCGCCATCGGCGTCGCCGCCGGCATGGGGCGCGAGGCCACGGCGTTGCTCAGCACGCTGCTGGCGCTGGGCGTGCTGGCAGTCATGCCGATCGTGGTGGGGCGCTTTGAAGCCAAGGACCCGTCACCCCGCGACCCGTAGCAGGAATGTCTTGTGGGAGCTGGCTTGCCAGCGAGCTTTTATGGCCCCAACAGCTCGCTGGCAAGCCAGCTCCCACAGGACGCAGCCTGCGGGGGAGCGCGTTGTCGGGAAAAATTTCATGACCTGACAGTCACGCTTATTCCCGGCGCATCTATGCTCTCTAGTCGCTATCGCGAAAAAATCCGTTCACGTCCGTTCATAGTTGCGCCGGCGGTTCCTGGCTCGGTGGATCGCCCACGGTAGGCGGCACGGTGGGTTTCACCGGCAGCTCGTCCGGGTCCACGTTGGGGTCGGGCGGCGGCAGGGTCGGGTCGTCGATGTTGGGGTCCGGCGTTTCGGCGGGGATAGGGATATTCATGGGGTTCCTCGCAGTTTTCGGGGTACTCAGGGATCTGGACAGCAGGTAGCCGCCGATGACTCCCGGGCATCACTGCTGCTGAACTTTCAGCACCCCCATGGCTCGGAACTTAAGTCAGGCGTTGGCACCCCTGTGCCGGCGTTAACGGTAATGGATGAGCGTCCTTGGGGCGTGGAGGAGATGCTCGATGACCGCGGATCAACCCTTCGAAACCGGCCAGGCGGCCGAGCAGAGCAATGAACAGGCGCTGAGCCTGTCCCAGGCCCTGCTGTTGCCACGAATCGTGATCGAAAACACCACGCCCGCCATCGACGGCGGCCAGTTTGCGGTGAAGGCCGTCACCGGCCAGACCCTGACGGTGAACAGCAAGGTCTACGCCGACGGCCACGACAAGCTGGCCGTGGTGCTGCGCTGGCGCGCCCTGGGCTCGGACAGCTGGCACAGCGTGGGCATGACGGACCTGGGCAACGACAGCTGGCAGGGCCACTTCAGCGTCGGCCAGGTGGGCCGCCATGTGTTCAGCATCGAGGCCTGGATCGATCACTTCGCCAGCTACCGCTACGAGCTGGAAAAGAAATACGCCGCCGGCGTGCCCATCGGCCTGGAGCTTGAAGAAGGCCGCCTGCACCTGGTGCACAGCGCCGAGAAAAGCGAGGAGGGCCTGCGCCGCCAACTGCTGCACCTGCACGATCAGTTCCAGGGCCTGGACCCGGACGGCCAGGTGGCGCTGCTGCTGCAGAAGGACACCGCCGCGCTGATGAGCCTGGCCGACCCCCAGGCCTACCTCAGCAAGAGCCAGCTGTTCCCGGTGGAAGTGGAGCGCGAGCGCGCCCAGTTCGCCAGTTGGTACGAGCTGTTCCCGCGCTCGATCACCGATGACCCGGCCCGCCACGGGACCTTCAACGACGTCCACGAACGCCTGCCGATGATCCGCGACATGGGCTTCGACGTGCTGTATTTTCCGCCCATCCACCCCATTGGCCGCAAGCACCGCAAGGGCCGCAACAACTCCCTGGAGGCCGGCCCGGACGACCCCGGCAGCCCGTACGCGATCGGCAGCGCCGACGGCGGCCACGACGCCATTCACCCGCAGCTGGGCAGCCGCGAGGACTTCCGCCGGCTGGTGGCCGCTGCCGCCGACCACGGCCTGGAGATTGCCCTGGACTTCGCCATCCAGTGCTCCCAGGACCACCCCTGGCTGGTGGAGCACCCGGGCTGGTTCAGCTGGCGCCCGGACGGCACCATTCGCTACGCGGAAAACCCGCCGAAGAAATACCAGGACATCGTCAACGTCGACTTCTACGCCGCCGACGCCATTCCCAGCCTGTGGCTGGCCCTGCGCGACGTGGTGGTGGGCTGGGTGGAGCAGGGCGTGAAGATCTTCCGCGTCGACAACCCGCACACCAAGCCGCTGCCGTTCTGGCAATGGCTGATCGAGGACGTGCGCCGCGACCATCCCGAGGTGATGTTCCTCGCCGAGGCGTTCACCAAGCCGGCGATGATGGCGCGCCTGGGCAAGGTCGGTTACTCCCAGAGCTACACCTACTTCACCTGGCGCAACACCAAGGCCGAGCTGACCGAGTACTTCACCCAGCTCAACCAGCCGCCGTGGGCCGACTGCTACCGGCCGAACTTCTTCGTCAACACGCCGGACATCAACCCGTTCTTCCTGCATGAATCCGGGCGCGCCGGCTTCCTTATCCGCGCCGCCCTGGCCACCATGGGCTCGGGCCTGTGGGGCATGTATTCGGGCTTCGAGCTGTGCGAGTCGGCGCCCATTCCCGGCAAGGAAGAGTACCTGGACTCGGAGAAGTACGAGATCCGCCCGCGCGACTACACCGCGCCGGGCAACATCATCGCCGAGATCGCCCAGCTCAACCGCATCCGCCGGCAGAACCCGGCGCTGCAGACGCACCTGGGCCTGCAGGTGCTGCAGTGCTGGAACGACAACATCCTCTATTTCGCCAAGCGCACCGCCGACCGCCGCAACTACATCCTGGTGGCGGTCAGCCTCGACCCGTACAACGTGCAGGAGGCGCACTTCGAACTGCCGCTGTGGGAGTTGGGCCTGGACGACAACGCCGCCACGTCGGGCGAGGACCTGATGACCGGCCACCGCTGGACCTGGTACGGCAAGACCCAATGGATGCGCATCGACCCCGGCTACCAGCCGTTCGGCATCTGGCGCATCAGCGCGGCGCTCTGAAAAGGACCTGACCCATGGCGAAGAAACCCCGCACGGCCGCGTTCATCAACGACCCCCTGTGGTACAAGGACGCGGTGATCTACCAGGTGCACGTGAAGTCGTTCTTCGACTCCAACAACGACGGCATTGGCGACTTTCCCGGCCTGATCGAGAAGCTCGACTACATCGCCGAGCTGGGCGTGAACACCATCTGGTTGCTGCCGTTCTACCCCTCGCCGCGCCGTGACGATGGCTACGACATCGCCGAATACAAGGCCGTGAGCCCCGACTACGGGACCATGGCCGACGCCCGGCGCTTTATCGCCGAGGCCCATGAGCGCGGCCTGCGGGTGATCACCGAGCTGGTCATCAACCATACCTCCGACCAGCACCCCTGGTTCCAGCGCGCCCGGCACGCCAAGCCCGGCTCGCGGGCGCGGGACTTCTACGTGTGGTCGGACACCGACGACAAGTATGACGGCACCCGGATCATTTTCCTCGACACCGAAAAGTCCAACTGGACCTGGGACCCGGTGGCCGGCCAGTACTTCTGGCACCGCTTCTACTCGCACCAGCCGGACCTCAACTTCGACAACCCCCAGGTGATGAAAGCAGTGCTGGGGGTGATGCGCTACTGGCTGGACATGGGCATCGACGGCCTGCGCCTGGATGCCATTCCGTACCTGATCGAGCGCGACGGCACCAACAACGAGAACCTGCCCGAGACCCACCAGGTGCTCAAGCAGATCCGCGCCGAGATCGACGCCAATTACCCCGACCGCATGCTGCTGGCCGAGGCCAACCAGTGGCCCGAGGACACCCAGCTGTACTTCGGCGACGTCAAGGGCGACGACGGCGACGAATGCCACATGGCCTTCCACTTCCCGCTGATGCCGCGCATGTACATGGCCGTGGCCCAGGAAGACCGTTTCCCCATCACCGACATCCTGCGCCAGACCCCGGAAATTCCGCGCAACTGCCAGTGGGCGATCTTCCTGCGCAACCACGATGAACTGACCCTGGAAATGGTCACCGACCGCGAGCGCGACTACCTGTGGAACTACTACGCCGCCGACCGCCGCGCGCGCATAAACCTGGGCATCCGCCGGCGCCTGGCACCGTTGCTGGAGCGTGATCGGCGGCGCATCGAACTGCTCAACAGCCTGCTGCTGTCCATGCCCGGCACGCCGACGCTGTATTACGGCGACGAGATCGGCATGGGCGACAACATCTACCTGGGCGACCGCGACGGCGTGCGCACGCCCATGCAGTGGTCCATCGACCGCAACGGCGGCTTCTCGCGCGCCGACCCGGCCAGCCTGGTGCTGCCGCCGATAATGGACCCGCTGTACGGCTACCAGTCGGTGAACGTCGAGACCCAGTCCAACGACCCTCATTCGCTGCTCAACTGGCACCGCCGCCTGCTGGCCGTGCGCAAGCAGCAGAAGGCCTTTGGCCGCGGCACGTTGAAAATGCTGTCGCCCAGCAACCGCCGCATCCTGGCCTATATCCGCGAATACACCGGGCCCGACGGCAAGACCGAGCTGATCCTGTGCGTGGCCAACGTCTCGCGCGCTGCCCAGGCAGCTGAGCTGGACCTGTCCCAATACGCCGGCATGGTGCCGGTGGAAATGCTCGGCGGCAGCGCATTCCCGCCCATCGGCCAACTGAACTTTCTGCTGACGTTGCCGCCCTATGGTTTCTACTGGTTCTTGCTGGCGTCCGCCGCGCAGATGCCCAGCTGGCATGTGGAGCCGGCGCAGCCGTTGCCCGATTTCCTCACCCTGGTGTTGAAGAAACGTATGGAAGAGCTCCTGGAAGAACCGTCGCGCAGCAGCCTGGAAACCAGCGCGCTGCCCCAATACCTGCCTAAACGCCGCTGGTTCGCCGGCAAGGACAGCGCCATCGAACAGGTCCGCATCGCTTACGGCGTGCGCTTCGGCACGCCTTCCGCCCCGGTATTGCTCAGCGAGATTGAAGTGCGCAGCGCCGGCACCGTCAGCCGTTACCAGTTCCCCTTCGGCCTGCTGGGCGAAGACCAGCCCAGCAGCGCGTTGCCGCACCAGCTGGCGCTGTCACGGGTGCGGCGCAACCGCCAGGTGGGGCTGATCACCGACGCCTTCGTGCTGGAAAGCTTCATTCGCGCGGTGGTGCACGGCCTCAAGGCCAACACCGTGCTCACCTGCGACGAGGGCGAGATTCGCTTCGTGCCGACGCCGGAGCTGGCGCGCCTGAACCTGGCGGACGAGCCGGAGATTCGCTACCTGTCCGCCGAGCAGTCCAACAGCTCGGTGGTGGTGGGCGGCAGCATGGTGCTGAAGATGATCCGCAAGGTCAGCGGCGGCATCCACCCGGAACTGGAGATGGGCGCCTACCTGACGGCCGCCGGCTTCGCCAACATCTCGCCGTTGCTGGGCTCGGTCAGCCGCGTGGACCCGGAAGGCCTGCCGCACCTGCTGATGATTGCCCAGGGCTACCTGAACAACCAGGGCGACGCCTGGGCCTGGACCCAGAACAACCTGGAACGCGCGGTGCGCGACGACATGGCCATGGCCCGCTCCGACCAGGAACAGCACTACAACGCCCTGGGCGAGCTGGCCGACTTTGCCGGCCTGCTGGGCCAGCGCCTGGGCGAGATGCACCAGGTGCTGGCGGCGCCCACCGACAACCTCGACTTCAAGGCCAGCCCCAGCCGCAAGGCCGACGGCCAGGCCTGGAACGCCAGCGTCGGCGGCCAGTTGAAGCGAGCACTGCAGCTGCTGGAGCAGCATTACGACGAATTGGTGGAAGACGACCGCGGCCTGGTGGACGACCTGCTCAAACAGCGTGAGTCGCTGCTGGCGCACATCGAGCACCTCAGCCAGCAAGCCGTGGGCGGCCTCATCATGCGCGTGCATGGCGACCTGCACCTGGGCCAGGTGCTGGTAGTGCAGGGCGACGCCTACCTGATCGACTTCGAGGGTGAACCGGCGCGGCCGCTGGAAGAGCGCCGGGGCAAATACAGCCCCTACAAGGACGTCAGTGGCGTGCTGCGCTCCTTCGACTACGCTGCCGCCATGGCCATGCGCGGTGCCGAGGAAGTGGACGACTCGGTGGAAGCCGAACAGGCCCGCCAGCGCGTCGCCAAGCGTTATTTGCATGAAGCCCGTCACGCCTTTATCGAGGCCTATGGGTTGGCTACCGCCAGCCTTGCCCATGCCTGGCAGCACAGCGACGGCGAACGCGCCGCGCTGGAGCTGTTCAGCCTGGAGAAGGCCTGCTACGAAATCGCATACGAAGCCGAGAATCGCCCGAGTTGGCTGGCCGTGCCTTTGCATGGGCTATTCGGGTTACTGAGCACCAGGGGAGAGTAGTCAATGAACGCGCACAAGGAACAGGGCAAGGTCGGGGCTTTTCCGCACAAGGCGGACATCGAGGCGCTGATCCGTGCCGACCACCGCGACCCGTTCGCGGTACTGGGCCCGCACCCGGACGGTGCGGGCGGGCAATATATCCGTGCCTACCTGCCTAATGCCCTTAGCGTGCAAGTGCTCGACAAGGACAGTCAGCAGGAACGTGGCGCGCTGGAACAGGGCGAGGTGCCCGGGTTCTTCGTCGGCCATTTCCACGACCAGCGCCCGTACCTGCTGAAGGTGCAGTGGGCCGGCGGTGAACAGGTCGCCGAGGACCCCTACAGCTTTGGCGAGCTGTTGGGCGAGATGGACCTGTACCTGTTTGCCGAGGGCAACCACCGTGATCTGAGCAGTGCGCTGGGGGCCCAGTGCGTCACCGTGGACGGCGTCGATGGCGTGCGTTTTTCGGTGTGGGCGCCGAACGCCCGGCGGGTGTCGGTGGTGGGTGACTTCAACGTCTGGGACGGCCGCCGCCACCCCATGCGCCTGCGTCATCCGTCCGGGGTGTGGGAGATTTTCGTGCCGCGCCTGCAGCCGGGCGAGACCTACAAGTACGAGGTGCTCGGCCACGACGGCGTGTTGCCGCTCAAGGCCGACCCGCTGGCGCTGGCCACCGAGCTGCCGCCGTCCACTGCTTCCAAGGTGGCGCGCCCGCTCAGCTACCACTGGGGCGATGACGACTGGATGCAGCGCCGCGGCGAGCACCATGGGGTCAACAAGCCGCTGTCGATCTACGAGTTGCACGCCGGTTCCTGGCAGTGCGAGGTCAACGAAGAGGGCGCCATCCGTGCGTACAACTGGCACGAGCTGGCCGAGCGCCTGGTGCCTTACGTGCAGCAGCTGGGCTTCACCCACATCGAGCTGATGCCGATCATGGAGCACCCGTTCGGCGGCTCCTGGGGCTACCAGCCGCTGTCGCAGTTCGCGCCGTCGTCACGCTACGGCTCGCCGGAAGACTTCGCTGCGTTCATCGACGCCTGCCACAAGGGTGGCATTGGGGTAATCCTCGACTGGGTGCCGGCGCATTTCCCTACCGACACCCACGGCCTGGCGCGCTTCGACGGCACCGCACTGTACGAATACGACAACCCGCTGGAGGGCTTCCACCAGGACTGGGACACGCTGATCTACAACCTGGGCCGCACCGAGGTGCACGGCTTCATGCTGGCCTCGGCGCTGCACTGGCTCAAGCATTTCCACGTCGACGGCCTGCGCGTGGACGCGGTGGCCTCGATGCTGTACCGCGACTATTCGCGCAAGGCCGGGGAGTGGATTCCCAACCGCTACGGTGGCCGCGAGAACCTGGAAGCCATCGACTTCCTGCGCCACCTCAACGACGTGGTGGCCCTGGAGGCCCCCGGCGCCCTGGTGATCGCCGAGGAGTCCACGGCCTGGCCGGGCGTGAGCCAGCCGACCCAGCAGGGCGGCTTGGGCTTTGCCTACAAGTGGAACATGGGCTGGATGCACGACACGCTGCACTACATCCAGAATGACCCGATCCACCGTACCCATCACCACAATGAAATGAGCTTCGGGCTGATCTACGCCTATTCCGAGCATTTCATCCTGCCCATTTCCCACGACGAGGTGGTGCACGGCAAGCACTCGCTGATCGACAAGATGCCCGGCGACCGCTGGCAGAAATTCGCCAACCTGCGCGCCTACCTGACGTTCATGTGGGCGCACCCGGGCAAGAAGCTGCTGTTCATGGGCTGTGAGTTCGGCCAGTGGCGCGAGTGGAACCACGACACCGAGCTGGACTGGTACTTGCTCAAGTACACCGAGCACCTGGGGGTGCAGAAACTGGTGGGCGATCTTAACCGGCTGTACCGCGAGTACCCGGCGCTGCACGAGCAGGACTGCGTGCCCCAGGGCTTCCAGTGGCTGATTGGCGACGACGCGGCCAACAGTGTGTTTGCCTGGTTGCGCTGGAGCAAGTCGGGCGAGCCACTGCTGGTGGTGGCCAACTTCACCCCGGTGCCGCGCGAGGGCTACCGCATCGGCGTGCCGTTTGCCGAGCGCTGGGAAGAGGTGCTCAACAGCGACGCCGAGATCTACGCCGGTTCCAACGTCGGCAACGGCGGCGCGGTGGCCACCGAGCCGGTGCACAGCCATGGGCAGCCGCTGTCGCTGTCGCTGAATTTGCCGCCGCTGGCGGTGCTGATCCTGCGTCCGCAGGCGTAAGCGGACGCAGCCTTCGGCAGCTGCTACGGACTCCTTGTAGCAGCGGCCGCAGGCCGCGTCACCAGCGCACCTTCACCCCTAGGTCACCAATCAACCCGTTCAGGTCATTCTGGTCGCTGGGGCTGCTGTAGTCGGCCGTCACGAAGAAACTCACCGTGGGCGTCATCCGCGCCACCAGCCCCAGGCCCACTTCCACGGTGGACGAGTTGCGGCTGCTGGTGATCTTGTCCACCGGCGCCAGGGCCACCGGGCTGTCGTTGCTGAAGGTGTAGGTCAGGCTGGTGCGCAGGAACGGCTCGACGCTGGTGCTGCCCAGTTGGTAGTGGCCGGCAAGCCGCGCGCCTACCCGGCCGCTCCAGCTGGGCTCGCTGTCGTCGCTCAGCAGCCGCGGCCCTTGCCCGGCGGCCCCTGGCACCAGCTGCTGGTTGATCAACTGCGCCTGGGGCTCGAACGACCAGTTTTCCCCCAGCACGAACGCCACCGTGCCGCCCAGGGCCACGGCCATGGCGCGGGCGTTGTCCGGGCGGCCGCTGTCCTGCACCTGGGAGCTGACGCTCCAGGCCACGCCCATGCCCTTGGCGAACACGGTGTACTGGCCGCCGTTGCTGGCGGGGTTCGACACGCCGGTGCTGGTGAAGGTGCGATTGCTAAGGTCCAGCGGCCCGAGCGGGTCTTCTGCGGGCTCCGCCGCTACCGCACGGGCGGGGGCGGCCAGCAGCAGGGAGGCGCAGGCGGCGAAGAGGAAACGCTGTTGGAAGGTGTGCATGGCGTGGCTCCAGTGTCGTGGGTCTGGCAGGGGAGTCGCCGTGTGCGTCGCATCAAGGGCAGGGCAGCCGAAGCCAGCGCCCCAGGCTCTGCTGGGCGCGCTGAAAGGCGCGGAACAGAGGCTTGGGGCGGTGTTTTTTTGTTGTGTTGTGTTACCTGTAGCTAAGGAGAGGAGGGGGCCAGCGTCAAGAAAACGGGGTTTTTGCTTAGCCTGCTAATCAGCACTGGCAAGTGTTTGAAAAACAGCTGCTATTGAAATTGCTAAGCAGCTGAATATCTATGCGCGCGCCGCGCTATTCCAAAACAATCCCTACAGATGCACTTCCACCGTCAATGGCAGATGATCGGACAGATGCGTCCAGGGCTTGTTGCCCAGGATTACCGGCTCATGGCTGGTGGCGTTGCGCAGGTACACCCGGTCCAGGCGCAGCAGCGGGAAGCGCGCCGGGTAGGTGCGTGCCAGGCTGCCGTGGTGCTGCTCGAACGCCTCGTGGAGGTCCTGGGCGCGGGTGAGGGTGGCGTTGCCGCGCAGCTTCCAGTCGTTGAAGTCGCCGGCGATGATCACCGGCGCGTCCTCGGGTAGCGAGTCGAGCAGCTGGCGCAACAGCCCCAGCTGCTGCTGGCGATGGCTCTCCAGCAGCGACAGGTGCACGCAGATCGCATGCACCTCGTCATGCCCGGGCACCTGCAACACGCAGTGCAGCAGGCCACGGCGCTCGGGGCCGGTGATCGAGACGTCGAGGTTGCGGTAGCGCAGAATCGGGTATTTCGACAGCAGCGCGTTGCCGTGGTGGCCGTCGGGGTACACCGCGTTGCGGCCGTAGGCGTAGTCGCTCCACATGCTGTCGGCGAGGAACTCGTACTGCGAGGTCTGCGGCCAGTTGTGGTGGCGCTCGGCGTGGCCGTCGTGCTCGCCCAGCACCTCCTGCAGGAACACCAGGTCGGCGCCGGTGCTGCGCACCGCTTCGCGCAGCTCGGGCAGGATGAAACGGCGGTTGAAGGCGGTGAAGCCCTTGTGGGTGTTGACGGTCAGGATACGCATCCGGTGCACCGCCAGCGGCTGCTCGGGGGGGCGGTTGCGGCGGGCCTGGCCGGTGGGGTCGGCGGTCACGGTCACTCCTTGGATCGGTGGGGCTTATTGGTTGGGACCGATGGGATTCCTGCTCGGTTCCCCTCGCGGCACCGCGGCGCCTGCGGCCGCGTTGTTTTACCCGCGTAGCAGCTGCCGCAGGCTGCGTCCGGGCGGCGGCGCGGTGTGTCTGGGTGACTGCGGCGGCTGTGGACGCGGCCTGCGGCCGCTGCTACGGGATCGCGTTGTTTTACGCGCGTAGCAGCAACTGTCTTGAAATGGCGTCGTCTGCATCGCGACTAAAGTCGGCTCCTACACTATTCGTGGTAGGAGCCGGCCTTGGCCGCGATGCAGGCGACGCGGTCTATGGGGTATCCGCATTCGCGTAGCAGCTGCCGAAGGCTGCGTCCGGGCGGGGCCGCGGTGTGTCTGGGTGATGCGGCGCCTGCGGACGCGGCCTGCGGGGTTATCGCAGGCCTTCGTGCTCGGCCACCGACAACGGGTCGCGGCTCCACAGTTGCAGCACGAAATCCTTTTCGCGGTGTTCCAGCAGCGCGGTCATGCCCAAGCCCTCGTCCAACTGCCGGTGCACGCCGTCGCCGTCCAGGCTGCAGCCATCAATGGCGGCGCGCCAGTGGCAGGCCAGCAGCTGGCCGTCGGCGGTGAGGCTGTGGCGGCAGGCGCGGATCAGTTGGGCAAGGTCTGCCGGGTCGAGGTAGTAGCACAGCTCGTTGAGCACTATCAGGTCAAAGCGCTGGGCGGGCCATTGGGCGGGCAGGCGCCATTGTTCGACGCGGGCGTGGGGGGCGTCGGCCAGTTGCTGGCGGGTGAGGGCCACGGCGCGGGCGGCGGTGTCGCAGCACAGCAGGCGATCGCAGCGGGCGGCCAGCACCTGGCTGGTGGCGCCGTTGGCGCAGCCGGGTTCGAACACGCTGGCGTAGCGGGCGCGTGGCAGGCAGGCGGCCAGCAGGGCGCGCTTGCGCTGTTCGTACCAGCGCTGGTGCATGGCCCAGGGGTCGTCGTTGCCGGCGAACAGCTGGTCGAAGACGCTGTCGTCGACGCTCACAGGAACACCACTTCAAAGGGCTGCAGCAGGCGCTCCAGCACGTCGGGCGGCAGCACCGGCGCCAGGCCGATGGCGGCGTCGCCTTCCAGCTGGCTGGTGAACGCCTGGGCGGCGTGGCGCTTGCGCGCGACCATGGCCGGGCTCAGGGCGATCTTGCGTGCCCGTTGCCAGGGCACTCGCGGGTCCTGGGGGCGGGCCCAGTGCCAGGTCCAGATCGGCACTTCGTGGCAGCAGGCGCCCACGGCCTCGGCGGCGGCGCGGCTGGCCTCGCCCACGGCCTCGTGGTCGCAGTGGCCGTCGTGGCGCCAGGTGGCGAACACCACGTCGTCGGGTTGCAGGTGCGCTTGCAGGAAGCCCTGCAGCTGAGCGCGGGCGGCGGGGACCTGACTGTCGTCCAGGCCCACCCGCAGCCAGCTCAATTGTTCAGTGTCGGCGCCCAGGCGGCGCAGGGCCTCGGCGCTTTCCAGCGGCCGCTCGGTGCCCAGCCGGGCCACCGGCCAGCGCTGCGAGCCGGGGTGGCTGGCGGTGCCGTCGGTGACGGCGACCAGCAGCACCGGCCGGCCCAGGGTGATCAGGTGCTGCAGCAGGCCGCCGCTGCCCAGCACTTCGTCGTCGGGGTGCGGCGCGACGATGACGGCCCGCGCGCCGGTCGGCACCAGGCGGTCCACTTCGATGCGCGGCAGTTGTGCCAGCAGCGGGCAGGCCTGCCAGGCGGCCAGCGGCGTGCCGTGGCCGACAATGGGATTGGCGTTCATAGGTTCCACTCGCTGGACAGGGCGTGGCGGGTCAGTTCGCCCAGGGCCGCCAGGTCACGTTCGGCGTGGCTCTGGCGCAGGAACACCGGCAGGTCGGCGGCCAGCCGGGCGAAGTGGCCGTCCTTGCAATAGGGGCTGGCGCCCAGGGCGCGGCCGACATGGCCCAGCACCTGTTCGCAGCCGTGTTCGATGACGGCGCGCGCGCGGCGTGCCAGCCATTGGCAATCGTCGGTGGGAGCGGTGTCAATGGTGCTGGCAGCCTGCTGCAGCACCGCGCGCATGGCCGCCAGGGCCGTGTCCACCGCACCCAGGTGCGCCAAGGCATGCGGGTCATCGCGTTGCAGGCAGTGGCCGTGCAGGCGCTGGGCCAGTTGCTGCGCGGCGCCGTACCAGCAGGCGGCAATGCCGATGCCGCCCTGCCAGAAGCCCGGCCGGGCGATGTATTGGCCGGGCGCGCCCACCGGGGTGCCCTCGGCCTGCTCGAACAGCACCTCGACGCTACCCGTAGCGGCCATGCCCACGGCGTCCCAGCCCAAGTCGGTGACGGTGACCCCCGGTTGCCTGAGGGCCACCGCCACCAGTTGCTGTTCACCGCCTTCGTCCCAGGCCGTGAGCAGCGCATGGCTGAGCTGGCTGGCGCCCGAGCACCAGGCCTTGCGCCCGTCCAGCCAATAGCGCCCCTGATGATGCCGCACGCTCAGGCGCGCGCTCGGCGGTTCCGCCGCCCACATGCCCCAGGTGGTGTTGGGCGCCGGTTGCAGCGCCGCCAGCTCGGCCATGATCGCCAGGGCGTCGGTGTGCCCTTCGTACAGCTTGCACAGCCCCAGGTCCTGCCCGGCCACCCAGGCCAGGCAGCGCCAGCGCTCCAGGGTGCGACCCGTGCCGGGGCGCGGCAGCTGGTCGAGGCCCTCGGCCACCAGGGCGGCGAGGGCGTGGTGCAGGGCACTGGCGTCGGGGTAGCCCCCGGGCGGACGCTTGAGCGTCGCCGCCAGCACCCGGTTCATTCCTCCACGTCCCGGTGCAGTTCGAACAGCAGCAGCGAGCGGCCGGTGACGAGGAAGTCACTGCCGAACGGCAGTTGCTCGCGCTCACGCAGTTCGGGGCGGTTGGTGTCGATCAGGCACGTCCAGTATTGCCCTTCCGGCACCTCGGGCAGCACGAAGTTGACCACGTCGTGGTGGGCGTTGACGATCAGCAGCAGGGTGGCGTCGGCCCCCGGCTTGCGGATGCCACTGGGTTGCGCGCGGCCGTCGAGCAGCATGCCCAGGCAGCGGCCATGGCTGTCGTGCCACTGCTCGGTGGTCATCTCGCTGGCGTCGGGCGCCAGCCAGGTGACGTCCTTGACGCCGATGTCCTCGTTGTAGGTGCCCACCAGGAAACGGTTGCGGCGCAGGATGGGGTAGGACATGCGCAAGCGGATCAGCCGGCGCACGAAGCGCAGCAGGCCCTTGCCGTCCTCATCCAGGTCCCAGTTCACCCAGCCGATCTCGCTGTCCTGGCAGTAGGCGTTGTTGTTGCCGTTCTGGGTGCGGGCGAATTCGTCACCGGCGACGATCATCGGCGTGCCCTGGGAGAACAGCAGGGTGGCGAAGAAGTTGCGCATCTGCCGCAGGCGCAGCTCGACGATCTCGCGGTCGTCGGTGGGGCCTTCGACGCCGTGGTTCCAGGACAGGTTGTTGTTGCTGCCGTCCTGGTTGTTCTCGTCGTTGTCTTCGTTGTGCTTGTCGTTGTACGACACCAGGTCGCGCAGGGTGAAGCCGTCGTGGGCGGTGATGAAGTTCACCGAGGTGTAGGGGCGGCGGCCGCGCTGGTTGAACAGCTCGCCGGAACCGGTCAGGCGCCCGGCAAAATCAGCCAGCTGGCCGTCGTCGCCTTTCCAGAAGGCGCGGGCGGTGTCGCGGAAGCGGTCGTTCCATTCCGCCCAGCCGGGGGCGAAGCCGCCCACCTGGTAGCCGCCGGGGCCGCAGTCCCAGGGCTCGGCGATCAGCTTGACCTGGCGCAGCACCGGGTCCTGGCGGCAGGCCACGAGGAAGCTGTGGCGTTCGTCGAAGCCCTCGTGGTAGCGGCCCAGGATGGTCGCCAGGTCGAAGCGGAAGCCGTCCACGTGCATCTCGGTGGCCCAGTAGCGCAGCGAGTCGGTGACCATCTGCAACACGCAGGGGTGGCTCAGGTCCAGGGTGTTGCCGGTGCCCGAGTCGTTGATGTAGAAGCGCTTGTTGTCGGGCATCAGCCGGTAGTAGCTGGCGTTGTCGATGCCGCGCATGGACAGCGTCGGGCCCTGCTCGTTGCCTTCGGCGGTGTGGTTGTAGACCACGTCGAGGATCACCTCCAGGCCGGCGTCGTGCAGGTGCGCGACCATCTCCTTGAACTCGGCGATCTTGCCGTTGGCCAGGTAGCGCGGGTGCGGGGCGAAGAAGGTAATGGTGTTGTAGCCCCAGTAGTTGTTCAGGCCCTTCTGCAGTAGGTGCTGGTCGTTGACGAAGCCGTGGATGGGCAGCAGCTCGATGGAGGTCACGCCGAGCTTTTTGATGTGCTCCACCACGTCCGGCACCATCAGGCCGGCGAAGGTGCCGCGCACGTCCTCGGGTACCGAGGGGTGGCGCATGCTGATGCCGCGGGTGTGGGTCTCGTAGAAGATGGTCTTGTCCCACGGCACGTTGACGCGCTGGTCGCGGCCCCAGGTGTAGGCGGGGTCGATGACCCGGCACTTGGGCACGAAGGGCGCGCTGTCGCGTTCGTCGAAGCTGAGGTCACCGTCGGGGTGGCCGATGGTGTAGCCGAACAGCGATTCAGACCATTTCAGCTCGCCGACCATCTGCTTGGCGTAGGGGTCGATCAGCAGTTTGTTGTGGTTGAAGCGGTGGCCGTTTTCCGGGTCGTACGGGCCATACACGCGGTAGCCGTAGGTCAGCCCCGGGTGGGCGTCGGGCAGGTAGCCGTGGAAGATCTCGTCGGTGTATTCGGGCAGTTCGATGCGTTCCAGCTCGTGCTCGCCGCTGGAGTCGAACAAGCAAAGCTCGACCTTGGTGGCGTTGGCCGAAAACAGCGCGAAGTTGACCCCCAGGCCGTCCCAGGTGGCGCCGAGCGGGAAGGGCAGGCCTTCACGAATGCGGGTCGGGTCGGTGCCTGGGGCGGGGGTAAAGGCTTTTTGGCGGGTCATGAGAAGGTCCTTGCACTGCGAATTCAGGGCGATAGCGGGCCGTGCCGGTACAGAGCCCGGTGAACGGGGGCGTTGAAGAGGTGATGCACACGGGCACCCCGGGCAGCGCGTGGGCGCTAGCCGGGGGCCGGGAGCGTTGGCTGGATCAGCTGGCTGGCGGCTTTTTCGCCGCGGCCCGGGGCTTTTTCTCGGCCGCAGGCTTGTCGGCGGCGGCCTTCACCGCGGGCGCGGGCTTGGCTTTGGGCGCGGCGGCGGCAGCGGGTTTTGCAGCGACCGGCTTGGGCGCGGCAGCAGGCTTGGCCTTGGCCTCGGTGGCGCTGCCAGCCTTGGGCTTGGCGGTGGCGGCCTTGGCCTTGCCCGGCTTGGTGGGGGCCAGGGCTTCGGCTTCGGCGAGCTTGCGGGCCATTTCCCAGTGGCGCTCTTCATGCCCTTCGGGTTTGCCTTCCGATTCCCATATCTGGTAGGCGAATTCACGTATACGTTTGTCGTCAGCACTCATTTCAACGCTCCTGATCACAAGTCACTTTGTACTAAGAGATTGACCGGAAAATCCTTCAGCGCAGCGTTCAGCCACACTTCCTTATTGGGTGTGACTGCTACGTCCGAAAAAAGTCCCTTAAATGTAGGCAGAGTGTAGTTAGTCGGTAGCACCACGCGGGTATCTCCCCACTTGGGTGCCTCGATGAGCGGCTGGGCGGTGTCCCCCAGCAGCTCGCTGGCCAGGCGTGGCACGATGACGATGGCCAGTTCACCGGCATGAATCCGGGCGAAGGCCAACACGCGGTCGGCCTGTTCGCCCTGCACGGGCAAGGGTTGGTAACGGCCGCGGGCGAACAGCTCGACGTGTTCGGCGCGGCGGCGCAGGGTGCGGGCAATCAGTTGCTGCTTGATATGGCCGTTGGCCCACTCCTGCACCAGCTGCGCCGGGCTGGGGTTGGCCTGCAGGGCCTGCTCACGGGCAGCGTAGTCCACCGGGCGGCGGTTGTCCGGGTCCACCAGGCTCAGGTCCCAGAATTCGGCGCCCTGGTACAGGTCGGGAATGCCCGGCACGGTCATGCGCAGCAGGGTCTGCACCAGGCTGTTCAAGGCGCCGGCGGGGCTGATGCGCTGCACTGCGGCCACCAGCGAGGCGCGCAGCTGCTGGCATTGCGGGTCCAGCAGGAGCGTTTCCAGGTAGGCCTTGCAGGCCTGTTCGTAGGGCTCGTTGGGCGCGCTCCAGCTGCTGGCCAGCTTGGCCTCGCGCAGGGCTTTCTGCTGCCACTGGAACAGGCGTTCGGCGTAGGCCTCCAGGCCTTCACGGTCATCGGCAGTGAGCCCCAGCGGCCAGCTGCCGAGCAGCGCCTGGAACAGGATCAGTTCGTCGCCGGGGCTGGGCGCGGGGTTGTCGCCGACGCTGCCACGCAGCGGTTCGGCCAGCTCCAGCCAGTGGTTGACGCGGCCGGGGTACCAGCTGCTGCGCTCGCTGAGCACGGCCAGGCGCGCGCGGCTGTCTTCGCCGCGCTTGTGGTCGTGGGTGGCGGTGGCCAGCAGGTTGTCGGGGAAGTGCGCCAGGCGCTGCTCGCAGGCCTGGTGGAAGACCTGGGGCGGGGCGCTGAAGTGTTCGGCGTCGAAGCCCACGTCGTTGCGCGACAGCAGCACCGCGGAGCGATAGAACGCGGTGTCTTCCACGGCCTTGGCGGCGGTGGGCGAGGTCAGCTGCTGGAAGCGCACGCAGGCATGGCGCAGCAGCTTGCGTGGGCGCCCCGGCGGCAGGTCGCGCCAGGGTTCGCCGCCGAGCCAGCGCGCCAGGTAGTCGAGCACCGGCCAGTCGGCCTCGCTGAGGCTGGCGCGGGCGCCTTCCAGCGCCTGCTGGAAGAAACCCTCGTCCTGTGCGGGGCGCCCGCAGGCGTTGATGTAGGTGCGGTACACCGGGTAGTGCACCACCAGCGCCTGCAGGGCGCGGCGGATGGCGCCCAGGGTCAGGTCGCGGCTCATCAGGTCGCCACGGGCGACCTGCAGCAGGGCCTGGGCCACCGACTCGCAGTCGCCGGCCAGGGTGCCATTGATCACCAGGTGGCGGGCGGCGTGGGCCTCTTCCTCGAACACCGCCGGGCGCCCGCTGAGGCTGCTCCACAGCTCGGCCAGGGGCTCGGCGCCGGCCGGGTCGTGTTGCAAGCGCGAGACCTGGTTCATGAATTCGTAGCCGGTGGTGCCGTCCACCTGCCAGTCGCGGTGCAGCTGCTCGTCGGCACCGAGGATCTTCTCCACGTAGATGGGGAAGTGCGCCAGGGCGGCCTCCGGCGGCCGCGCCGCCAGCAGCCCGTCGACCCGCCGGCGCAGCTTGCGGCAGTAGCCGCGCGGGTCGGCCAGGCCGTCCACGTGGTCGATGCGCAGGCCGTCGATCAGGCCCTGCTGCACCAGTTCGAAGATTTTCGCGTGGGTGGCGTCGAACACGGCCGCGCGTTCCACGCGCAGGCCGCCCAGCTCGTTGACGTCGAAGAAGCGCCGCCAATTGATGTCATCGGCGGCGGTGCGCCAGCTGGCCAGGCGGTAGTGCTGTTTCTCCAGCAGCCGGTGCAGGCGCTTGAAGCCGTCCTCGGTGGTGGCGTCGAAGCGTTGCAGCAGGGCGTCCAGCGCGGCCTTGTGGCTGTGGCTCAGGGCCGCCAGTTCGCCGCGCAGCTCGATGGCCTTGTCGTAGGCGTGCGGGTCTTGCTCCAGGGCGCCGAAGCGGCCGCCCAGGCTGCTCAGCACCGGGTCGTCGGCGGGGCTGAGCAGGTCGGCGTAGTCAGGCGGCGACACCGGGAAGCGGTGTTCGTAGTGCTCGATGTAGAACTGCCCCGCGCTGGCATCCAGGCGCACCGGGATCTCGCCGGCCTGCAGGCAGGCGCCGTAGTCGTTGCCCAGGAACGGCAGCAGCAGCTGGCCTTCGAGCAGCGGGTCGGGGGAGTGCCACTGGATGTCGAAGAACTCGGCGTAGGGGCTGCGCCGGCCCCATTCCAGCAGGTCCAGCCACCAGGGGTTGTGGCCGCCGCCGACGGCCATGTGGTTGGAGACGATGTCCAGCACCAGGCCCATGTCATGGGCGCGCAGGGTCTGCACCAGCCGCCGCAGCGCCGGCTCGCCACCCAGCTCGGGGTTGATGCGGGTGGGGTCGACCACGTCGTAGCCGTGCATGGAGCCGGGCCGCGCCTTGAGGATGGGCGAGGCGTACACGTGGCTGATGCCCAGCTGCTTGAAATACGGCACCCGGGCCGCGGCGTCGTCCAGGGTGAAGTCCTTGTGGAACTGCAGGCGAATGCTGCCGGTCATGGCCTTCATCGGTCACGCTCGCTGGCTTGTTGGCGGGCGCAGGCCAGCAGCTCCAAGCGCCGGGCGGCGTCTTCGTCGTCGAGCAGCGCCTGGCTGTCGCCGTTGAAACGCCGGCGCCAGTTGGGGTGGCTGTCGATGGTGCCGGGCAGGTTGGGCTGTTCCTCCACGCCCAGGGCGTCCTCTACCGGCAGTAGCACCAGCGGCGCGCGGGTGTGGCCGAGGAAGCGCACGCAGGCGTCGATGACCTGGTCGGTTTCTTCGCCTTCACCGCTGAAGTTCTGGCTGTCCTGCGCCAGCACATGGCGCAGGCCGCGGCGCTCGTGCTCGCGGGTTTCGCGCCAGTGGCGCTCGGTGTGTTCGTCGATGAGGTTGAGCTTGTGGTTCCAGTCGATGTCACGGGCCTTCCACCAGCCATGCAGGGTCGACAGGTCGTGGGTGGTGCTGGTGGCCAGGGCGTTGTCGGGCCAGTGCAGCACGGGGTGGAAGTGGCCGGGGTGAGCCTGTTCGAACAGCAGCACGCGCATGCCCAGCATGTGCCGGGCGCTGAGTTTTTCGCGCAGGCCGTCGGGCACGGTGCCCAGGTCTTCGCCGAGGACGATGGCCTGGTGGCGGTGCGATTCCAGGGTCAGCAGGCGCAGCAGGTCGTCGATGGGGTAGTGCAGGTACGCGCCCTCGCTGGGCAACGAGCCCATGGGGATCACCCACAGGCGCTGCAGGCCCATGACGTGGTCGATACGCAGGCCGCCGGCGTGGGCGAAGTTGGCCCGCAGCATTTCGATGAAGGCGCGGAAGCCATTGCGCACCAGGCCTTCGGGGCTGAACGCGGAGATGCCCCAGCCCTGGCCGGAGCGGTTGAGGATGTCCGGTGGCGCGCCCACGGTGAGGTCGGCCAGCAGCTCGTCCTGGCGGCTCCAGGCCTGGCTGCCGGCGCCGTCGGCACCCACGGCCAGGTCGGCGATCAGGCCGATGCGCATGCCGCTGGCCCTGGCGGCGTTTTGCGCGCGCTCCAGGCTGCGCGCCACCAGCCATTGGCAGAAGGCGTAGAAACTGACCTGGTCGCTGTGCTCGCGGGCGAACTCGGCGATGGCGGGGTTTTGTGGGTCGTGCCACTCGGCGGGCCACTGGCGCCAGTCCTGGCTGGCACCGCGCGCGGCGCAGTCGGCTTGCAGGGCCTCGAACCGGCAGTGGTTTTCCAGGGCTTCGCCGCCAGCGTGGCGGAAGCTGGCGAAGTCGGCGGTCAGCGGGTGGTCGCCGTGGCTGAAACCGTTGTACAGCGACCGCAGCAGGGCAAACTTGGCATCGGCGGCCGCCGGCCAGTCCACCAGCGGCAGCTGCTCGAGGTGGCCGAGGGTTTCCGCCAGGCCGGTGTCATCCAGCGCCACGCGCAGCGCGCGCTCGCCCAGAATGGCGCCGGGCGCCGCGTACAGGCAGTTGAGGAACAGCCGGCTGGACGGCGAATAGGGGCTGTAGCGGTGGGCGTCGCTGCTGAACATGGCGTGCATGGGGCTGATGGCCAGGGCGTCGCAACCGCGCTCGCCAGCGCTGCGGGCAAAGGCTTCCAGTGCCTGGGTGTCGCCGAAGCCGCCGTCGCCGCTGCGCCGCAGGCTGTACAGCTGCACGCTGAGGCCCCAGGCCCGCGGCGCGGCTTCGCCCACGGCGTCGCCGACGCTGTAGCAGCGCTGCGGGGCCACGGCCAGGGTGAACTGCTGGCCTTCGATGCGCACGTCCTGGTAGCCGGGCGGCAGCAGGCCGGGCAGGGCGGCGTGGGCGTCCAGGCGCAGGTCCAGTGTGGCGCCGTCCTCCAGGAACACCTGGCACGGGGTGTGGGCCGGGAAGTAGCGGCCCAGGTCCAGGGGCTGGCCGTGGTCCACGGTCAGCAGCGGCGGCAGGTGGGTGTCGCGGCGCACCCGGTTCAGGTCTTCAAGGCTGGCCGCCACGGCCTCGTCGGTGTCGGCAGGGTGGCCGAGGCCGGCCAGCACCTTGCGCAGCACCGGGTCGGCCACGGTCTGTGGCCGGCCGTTGGCGTCGGTCCAGTGCACGGCCAGGCCAGCGTGTTGCGCCAATGTCCGCAGTCGCTCATCAGTCATGCATCATCTCCGGCAGGGGTCAGGCTGACCAGGGCGCTATAAGGGGGAAGGCGGTGTGCCGGGGCCGATTCGGCGGCTGCCAGGCGGCTGTCGAACAGGCGATGGCGTGGGGCGGGCAGTTCGGCGGCCACGGGCTCGGCGCTCAGGTTGAGGTCGATGCGCAGTTCGCTGCCATCGTTGAGCTGCCAGCGCGCGCTGACCGCGCCTTCGGCGAGCACCTGCGCGCCCAGCGAGCGGCTGCCGGGCAGGTGCTCGGTGAGGTACTCGCGGCGCAGGCCCAGCAGGGTCCGGTGGAGCACCGGCCAGGGCGCGTCCGCGTCGGGGACGCTGGGGCGCGAGGCGGCGAAGGTCTGTTCGGCGTTGGGGTCGGGGATGTGTTCGCGTTTTTCTTCGTCGGCGAATACCGCGAAGCTGGCGAACTCGTTGCGCCGCCCTTCGCGCACGGCCTTGGCCAGCTCGCCGTGGTGGTCGGTGAAGAACAGGAACGGCTCGCTGGCCGCGCCTTCGTCGCCCATGAACAGCAGCGGCACCATGGGCGACAGCAACAGCAGGGTGGTGGCCGCGCGCAGGGCGTCGCTGCTGCACAGCTGCGACAGGCGTTCGCCGAAGGCGCGGTTGCCGACCTGGTCGTGGTTCTGCAGGAACAGCACGAAGGCGTTGGGCGGCAGGTGGCCGCTGGGCTCGCCACGCGGCTCGCCGTGGCGGTTGCGCTCGCCCTGGTAGATGAAGCCCTCGCTGAGGCAGCGCGCCAGTTTCTGCGTGGGCTGCTCGGCGAAGTCGCCGTAATAGGCCTCGGTCTCGCCGGTCAGCAGCACGTGCAGGGCGTTGTGGCCGTCGTCGTTCCACTGCGCGTCGTAGCCTTCTTCCAACAGGTGCGCCTGGTTCAGCTCGTTCTCCAGAGTCAGCCACACGTGGCGCGGGGCGTCGACCTGCTGGCGAATGCGCGCGGCCATCTGCTTGAGGAAATCGGGGTCTTCGATGGCGTGCACGGCGTCGAAGCGCAGGCCGTCGAAGCGGTATTCCAGCAGCCACATCAGCGCGTTGTCGATGAAGAAGTCACGCACCTGCGGGCGGCGGAAGTCGATGGCGTCGCCCCACGGGGTCTTCTGGTCGTGGCGGAAGAAGCCCTTGGCATAACGGCCCAGGTAATTGCCGTCGGGGCCGAAGTGGTTGTACACCACGTCGAGGATCACCATCAGGCCATGGCCGTGGGCGGCGTCGATCAGGTGCTTGAGCTGTTCGGGCGTGCCGTAGGAGGACTGCGGCGCGTAGGGCAGCACGCCGTCATAGCCCCAGTTGCGGGTGCCGGGGAACTGCGCCAGGGGCATCAGTTCGATGGCGGTCACGCCCAGCTCGGCCAGGCGCGCCAGGTGTTTCTCCACGCCGCCAAAGCCGCCCAGGGCGCCCACGTGCAGTTCGTAGATCACCGCCTCGTGCCAGGGGCGGCCGGCCCACTCGGTGAATTGCCAGGGGTAGGCGTTGGGGTCGACCACCAGGCTGGGGCCGTGCACGTCGCCCTGCTGGGCGCGGGACGCCGGGTCGGGCACGCGCAGTTCGCCGTCGATCTGGTACTGGTAGGCCGTGCCGGGTGGGCAATGCGCCTTGATCACGAACCAGCCGTCGTCCTGGGGCAGCATGGGCAGTGACTGCCCATCCCCCAGTTCGACGCTGACGTGGAAGGCGTCGGGCGCCCACAGCGCGAAGCGCGTGAGGCCCGAATCCAGAAGCAGTGCACCATGTGACCAGGTTTCAGGTGTCGGTAGCGGCATCGATGAAACCTCTTCCGTTAGTGTCTACCTGATACGGCCACCGATTTGTGCACGAGTTCCGAGTAAAGCTTGGCGTAGGGTTCCACCGCCTGGCTCCAGTTGAACGGCTGGGTCATGGACAGGCAGCGCATGGCGTTGAGCAGGTCGGGCTTGCTGAACACGTAGAAGGCCCGGCTCAGGGCTTCTTCGTAGCTGGCCACGGTGGACTCGTTGAACAGGAAGCCGGTGACGCCGTCCTCGATGGTGTCGGCCAGGCCGCCGGTGTTGCGCGCCACCGGCAGCGAGCCGTAGCGCTGGGCGTACATCTGGCTCAGGCCGCAGGGCTCGTAGCGCGAAGGCATCAGCAGGAAGTCGCTGCCGGCGAACATGCGCCGGGCGTCGGTCTCGTTGAAGCCGATGCGCACGCTGATCTTGCCCGGGAAGCGTTGGGCCAGTTCGCGCATGGCCTGTTCCTCTTCCGGCTCGCCGCGGCCGATGATCGCGATCTGGCCACCCTGGTTGACGATGTACTCGGCCACGCCCTGGGTCAGGTCCAGGCCTTTCTGGTACACCAGGCGCGAGACCACGGCGAACAGCGGGCCGTCGGAGTCGTCCAGCTCGAACAGCTGGCGCACGTGGTCGGCGTTGACCTGCTTGCCTTCCCAGTCATTGAGGCTGAAGGGGCAGATCAGGTGCGGGTCGGTGGCCGAGTCCCAGCTGTCGTCGATGCCGTTGGGAATGCCGCCCAGCAGGCCCTGGTAGGCTTTGCTGCTGAGGAAGCCGTCGAGGCCGCAGCCAAATTCCGGGGTGGTGATTTCCTCGGCGTAGGTGGCGCTGACCGTGGTGATGTGGCTGGAATAGGCCATGCCCGCCTTGAGGAACGACAGCTTGCCGTAGAACTCCATGCCTTCCTGCTGCAGCGCATGCTCGGGCACGCCCAGCTCGGGGCAGCAGGCACGGCTGACCACGCCCTGGTAAGCCAGGTTGTGGATGGTGAACAGGGTAGGGGTGCTCAGGCCGCGCCAGTGCATATAGGCAGGGGCCATGCCGGCGGGCCAGTCGTGGGCGTGCACCAGGTCGGGCTTCCAGTGCACCATGCCCAGGCCGGCGGCGATGTCGGCGGCGGCGAGGCCCAGGCGGGCGAAGCGGATATGGTTGTCCGGCCAGTCGCGGCCGTTGTTGGCGCCGTAGGGGGTGCCGTCGCGCTCGTACAGCTCGGGGCAGATCAGCACGTAGATGACCAGCCCGTCCTTGAGGTCCATGCGCCCGATCTTGCACGGCGGCAGGGCCGCGTGGCCGCCCAGTTCTCCGACGATGTGGATGGGGTTGTCACTGTTGAGCACTTGCGGGTAACCGGGGATCAACACCCGCACATCGTGCAGGGGGCTCATGGCGCGGGGTAGCGCCTGGGAAACGTCACCCAGGCCACCGGTCTTGACCAGATCAGCGATTTCCGACGTGACGAACAATACTTTCTGGCGCTGAGAATCATGACGTGCTTCGGGTAGAAGTACCTTGCCCGTCGATGCGATCTGCGCCAGTTCAGTCGGTTCGCTTTCCTGCTGTTTAAAACGCTCTCCATGGATTTCGACAGCGGCACTGATCATTGTTCTCTCCCGTGCATTAATGCATGTGTGGCAAGCACCTGATTTTGATCCAGCGACCCCACGGCCAAGCGCACAAGCGCGACGCACGCCGGCGATCCTGCCGGTGGCGAATTGACGGGGTGGGGTTGGCCAGCCGCTGAAATGCACTCCATATCCGCGGCCTACCTTTAACCTGACCTGCCGCTAATACGGAAGTTTCGACTTTTTACGGTCGCGCCTCCCGAGCGGTGTGCGGGCTGAGTTTTGAGTGTAGGAAAAAATTCAGACTCCGTGGTCACGGCACGACTGACGGAAGGTCGGGATGCTGTTGTGGGGTGGAGCGGTTGGGGCGGGGCCTTGAAATACGCGGGTTTGGCGGGGTGGCGGGGTTAGAATGAAATTTCTAGAAACACATCAGAACGTTGGGTTGTACGACGTTGTTGTGGGAGCTGGCTTGCCAGCGAGCTGTTGAGGCCCTAAAAGCTCGCTGGCAAGCCAGCTCCCACAAAGACATCAGCCCTGGGGCATCAGCGACGAATGATGGCTGCCGATCAGCCACTGCTTGCCGTCCCAGTCCCAGGTGTAGCTGTAGCGCGCCTGCACGGTTTCGCCGCTGGCGGCGAAGGTGAACTCGTAGACCCCGGCGTCCAGCAGCGTGTCGCACTGGCTGCGCACGCTGCGGCTGATGACGCGGCCGCTGGGGCGTTTCTGCAGGAACTGCTGGAAGTACTCCAGCCGTTCGGCCGGGGTCAGGCGCACCTGGTTGGACAGGGTGGGCAGCAGCACCGCGTCGATCTGGTAGGTGGCAGCCACCAGGCCAGGGTCGCCGCTTTGCAGGGCGCTGTTCCAGCGCTCGAACAGCTGCGCAGCGTCCGCCTCGCTGGCGGTCTGGCAGGCCTGGGCAGCAACCGGGGTCAACAGCAGTGCAACCAATGCGAATCCTTTCACGTACCAATCCTCTGCAGCTGGCGGCCGCCGAATGCGGCGCGCCGGGGCCAGGCACTCTAGGTGCGGGGCAGGCAGGGTGGGTAGCGGGAAAGGGTTCCAGCGTTGGCCGGCAGGGCGAAACCCTGCCGGGACGGGGAGGGACAGCGAATCAGGCGATCTTGGCCTGGGCGCCACCGGCCAGGCCGGTGTCCTGCTGGGACTGCAAGAGCATCATGGTCAGGTGGGCGACCTTTTTCTGCAGCTGGTCGCGTTCTTCTTTCAATTCGCGCAGTTCGTCACGACGCACCGTGACATAGAGGGTTTGGGGGGGTGTTGCTGGCAGTAAAGTTCCCATTGCTCACCTCGCAAATGGCATGTCTCACAGTGAGGATAGCCGACCTTGAGCGTTTGCCAGGCCTGTCTGTACCTCTGTCGGCGCGGATTCTGATTTCTTTCACGCGCCAAGGGAACTTTTTTATTTTTCATGGTCGGCGTGTCTTTTTCTTCATGTGCCGGCAAGTGCCCGCAGACGTTGAAGAACGCTTGATGACAGTGGGTTTGAAGAAAAAAGTGCAGCGACGAACGGCTAAAGTCGAAACTAACTCTGGCAACCCTGTACTAAGCTTTGAGACCATTAGCGCTTTGAAGGTGTGACACACCTATTTACGCATCAGTGGAGCACCGGCATGCAATTGGGAATCGTGGGACTGGGCCGCATGGGCGGCAATATTTCGAGAAGACTGATGCGCGGAGGCCATCAGACCGTGGTCTGGGACCGCGATCAGTCTTCCGTGGCAAAACTGGGTGAAGAAGGCGCCGTGACGGCGACTGACCTGGCAGACCTGGTGCGTCAGATGGACGCACCCCGTGCAGTCTGGGTCATGCTGCCTGCGGGCGCGCCAACCGAAGACACCATCCAGCAGCTGGCTGACCTGCTGGAGCCCGATGACGTGATCATCGACGGCGGCAACACCTTCTACAAGGACGACATCCGTCGCGCCAAGCAATTGGCCGAGCGCCAGCTGCACTACGTCGACGTCGGCACCTCCGGCGGCGTGTGGGGCCTGGACCGTGGCTTCTGCATGATGATCGGTGGCGAAGCCGCGATCTTCCAGCGCCTGGACCCGCTGTTCGCCTGCCTGGCCCCCGGCGTGGGCGACATCCTGCGCACCAAGGGTCGCGAAGGTGAGCACAACAACGCCGAACATGGCTACATCCACGCAGGCCCGGCCGGTTCCGGCCACTTCGTGAAGATGATCCACAACGGCATCGAATACGGCATGATGCAAGCCTTCGCCGAAGGCTTCGACATTCTGAAGACCAAGAACAGCACCGCGCTGCCGGAAGACCAGCGCTTTGACCTGAACCTGGCCGAGATCGCCGAAGTCTGGCGCCGCGGCAGCGTGGTCTCCTCCTGGCTGCTGGACCTGACCGCCGACGCGCTGGTCGGTGACCCGGCGCTGGACGGCTACTCGGGCTCGGTGTCGGACAGCGGTGAAGGTCGCTGGACCATTGACGCGGCAGTGGAGCAGGCAGTACCGGTACCGGTGCTGGCAGGTTCGCTGTTCGCACGTTTCCGTTCCCGCCAGGAAAGCACCTACGGCGACAAGCTGCTGTCGGCGATGCGCTTTGGTTTCGGCGGTCATATCGAGGTTCCTAAATGACACGGGCAAAGTCCAAGGTAGACGCAGCACCCCCCACCACGCTGTTTCTCTTTGGCGCCCATGGCGACCTGGTCAAGCGCCTGCTCATGCCGGCGCTGTACAACCTGAGTCGCGACGGTCTGCTGGACAATGGCCTGCATATCGTCGGTGTCGACCACAACGAGGTCAGCGATGCTGACTTCGCTGCCAAGCTGCACGATTTCATCATCGAGCAGGCCCGCGCGAAAAACCCGGAGGGGGCCGACAAGGCCCTCGACCCGGTGCTGTGGGCCAAGCTTGCCAAGCGCATCAGCTACATCAGTGGCGATTTTCTCGACGATGGCACCTACCAGGCGATTGGCGAGCGCATAGCCGCCAACCGCACCGGCAATGCCGTGTTCTACTTGGCCACCTCGCCGCGCTTCTTCAGTGAAGTGGCGCAGCGGCTGGGCCATGCCGGGTTGCTCCAGGAGCAGCCCGACGCCTTCCGCCGCGTGGTGATCGAAAAACCCTTCGGTTCCGACCTGCCCACCGCCGAGGCCCTCAACGCCTGCCTGTTGAGCGTCATGAGCGAGAAGCAGATCTACCGGATCGACCACTACCTGGGCAAGGAAACCGTCCAGAACATCCTCATCAGCCGTTTTTCCAACGGCATCTTCGAGGCCTTCTGGAACAATCACTACATTGACCACGTGCAGATCACCGCGGCGGAGACCGTCGGGGTGGAAACACGGGGCAATTTCTACGACAGCACCGGCGCCCTGCGCGACATGGTGCCCAACCACCTGTTCCAGCTGCTGGCCATGGTCGCCATGGAACCGCCGGCCGCCTTTGGCGCCGATGCGGTGCGTGGCGAGAAGGCCAAGGTGGTGGGTGCCATCCGCCCCTGGTCCAAGGCCGACGCGCTGAAGAACTCGGTGCGCGGCCAGTACACGGCGGGCGAGGGCGGCAAGCCCGGCTACCGCCAGGAACCCAAGGTCGACCCGGAAAGCCGCACCGAGACCTTCGTCGCCCTCAAGGTGATGATCGACAACTGGCGCTGGGTGGGCGTGCCGTTCTACCTGCGCACCGGCAAGCGCATGAGCGTGCGCGACACCGAGATCGCCATCTGTTTCAAGCAGGCGCCCTACGCGCAGTTCCGCGATACCGAGGTGGAGCGCCTGGCGCCCAACTACCTGCGCATCCAGATCCAGCCCAACGAGGGCATGTGGTTCGACCTGATGGCCAAGCGGCCCGGGCCGGCGCTGGTGATGGAGAACGTCGAGCTGGGCTTCGCCTACAAGGACTTCTTCCAGATGCAGCCGTCGACCGGCTACGAGACGCTGATCTACGACTGCCTGACCGGCGACCAGACCCTGTTCCAGCGCGCCGACAACATCGAGAACGGCTGGCGTGCGGTGCAGCCGTTCCTGGACGCCTGGCGCGACGGCGGCAAGATCGACACCTACGCTGCCGGCGAGGACGGCCCGGAGTCGGCCGAGGAACTGCTGGCCCGTGATGGCCGCTCCTGGCATAGCCTGGGATGAGTGACGCGCCGAACGACCTCATCCGCCTGGTGCTCAGCGACATGGACGGCACCCTGTTGCTGCCCGACCACAGCGTCGGCGACCGCGTGCTGGCCGCCGTCCGGCAACTGCGCGAGGCGGGCGTTGCCTTCAGCCTGGCCAGTGCGCGGCCGCCGCGGGCCATGCTGGCGATCGTCCAGCAGTTGGGCATCGACGTGCCGTTCGCCGCGTTCAACGGCGGCACCTTGGCCAACCCCGACGGCAGCGTGGTGGCGCAGCACTGCGTGGACCGCCGCGCCGTGGAGACCAGCCTGGCGCTGTTCGCCCAGCACCCGGTGGCGGTGTGGCTGTTCGCTGACGACGAGTGGTACCTGACCAACCCCGACACCCAGTACCTGGGCAAGGAACTCGATGCCCTGGGCTATGGCTACGTGCAGGTCGATGACTTCACCCCGTACCTGGACCGCGTCGACAAGATCGTCGCCACCTGCGCCGACTTCGACCTGCTGGCGCGGCTGGAGCAGCAGCTCAGCGGGCTGATCAAGGGCCAGGCCCTGGCCGCCCGCTCGCAGAACTACTACCTGGACGTGACCGCGCTGCTGGCCAACAAGGGCGAGGCCCTGGCCGAACTGGCCGAGCACCTCAAGGTGCCGCTGGCGCAGACGGCGGTGCTGGGTGATGGCGGCAACGACGTGGCGATGTTCAAGCGCGCCGGGCTGTCCGTTGCCATGGGCCAGGCCGAGGACGCGGTCAAGGCCCACGCCGACCACGTCACCGCCAGCAACCGCGAGCAGGGGGTGGCCGACGCCATCCGTGACCTGATCCTGCCGAGGGCGCCGCACACCCGCTGAATTCTCCCGCACAAGGTTGACCCCACCATGGCCGCATTGATTGAAGACTATGCCTTGCTCGGCAATTGCAGGACTGCCGCGCTGGTCGACAAGCAGGGCTCGCTGGACTGGTTGTGTTTCCCCCGTTTCGACGCCCCGGCCTGCTTCGCCGCGCTGCTGGGCGATGAGCACAACGGCCGCTGGCGCCTGGCGCCCAGCGAGCCGTTCGAGGCCAGCCGCGCCTACCGCGACGGCACCCTGGTGCTGGACACCACCTTCACCACTGCCAACGGCCAGGCGCGGCTGATCGATTTCATGCCGCCGGGCGAGCACAGCAGCGTGGTGCGCATTGTCGAAGGGCTGAGCGGCGAGGTGGCATTCGACATGGAGCTGATCATCCGCTTCGACTACGGCAGCAGCGTGCCGTGGGTGGAGCAGGCCCACGCGCAGATTCTCACCGCCGTGGCCGGCCCGGAAATGCTCGTGCTGCACAGCGCCACGGCTCTGGAGGCGGTGGACCACGCCACCGGCAGCCGCTTCAGCGTGGCCCCTGGCGAGCGCCGGGTGTTCGTGCTGACCTATCAGGACTCGATCCTGCCGGTGCGCGAGGCCTTCGACGGCGAGGCGGCGCTGGCGGAGACCGAGGCGTTCTGGCGCGCGTTCTCCGAACGCTGCCCCGACGTGGGGCCCTACACCGAGCAGGTCAAGCGCTCGCTGATTGTGCTCAAGGCGCTGACCTTCGAGCCCACCGGCGGCATCGTCGCCGCCGTCACCACCTCGCTGCCGGAGTTCCTGGGCGGCGAGCGCAACTGGGACTACCGTTTCTGCTGGCTGCGCGACGCCACCATGACGTTGCTGGCGTTCATGAACCTGGGCTATTTCGAGGAGGCCAGCGCCTGGCGCGAATGGCTGATGCGCTCGGTGGCCGGCAACCCGGAGCAGATGCAGATCATGTACGGCCTGGGCGGCGAGCGCCGCCTGCCCGAATACACCCTGCCATGGCTGAGCGGCTATGAAGGCTCGCAGCCGGTGCGCATCGGCAACGCGGCGGCCACCCAGCTGCAGCTGGACGTGTACGGCGAGGTAGCTGATGCCTTGACCCAGGCCATTCGTGGCGGCCTGCCACGGCACCCGCGCAGCCGGGCGATTTTCCAGGTGGTGATGCCGTACCTGGAAAGCATCTGGCAGCAGCCCGACGAAGGCCTGTGGGAGATCCGCGGCGAGCCGCAGCACTTCGTGCACTCCAAGGTCATGGCCTGGGTGGCGTTCGACCGCTCGGCGAAGCTGCAGGCCGGTGACGGCGGCGATGCCGAGCGCAGCCAGCACTACCGGGCGGTGGCCGACCGCATACATGCCGACGTCTGCGCCAAGGGCGTGGACCCGCGGCACGGCGGCTTCGTGCAGGCCTACGGCTCCGGCCAGACCGATGCCAGCCTGTTGCAGATCGCCCTGACCGGCTTCCTGCCGGTGGACGACCCGCGCTTCCTGGCCACCCTGGCGCAGATCGAACAGCGGCTGATGCGCAATGGCCTGCTGCTGCGCTACGACACCGCCACCGGCTGCGACGGCCTGGAGCCGGGCGAGGGGACCTTCCTGGTCTGTTCGTTCTGGTTGGCCGACGTCTACGCCATGCTCGGCCGCATGGACGACGCCCAGGCGCTGTTCGCACGCCTCAGCGGCCTGTGCAACGACCTGGGCCTGCTGGCCGAGCAGTACGACCCCCATGGCGGGCGCATGCTGGGCAACTTCCCCCAGGCGTTCAGCCACATCGGCATTATCAATACGGCGCTCAACCTGCACCGTGCCCAATGCCCGGCCCAGGAGCGCGCCAAGGCCTCATGAGCCCAAATGTGGGAGCTGGCTTGCCAGCGAGCTGTTGAGGCATTCAAAAGCTCGCTGGCAAGCCAGCTCCCACAACAGGGCATTTCGGCCAACCTGTGGAGCGCGCTTTTCCTGACGCATTGTCTTGGTATAGTCCTACCCATCAATAACAAAGGACGCCCGCCATGACCGAGTACCAGGCCTTCCACGTCGAACTCAAGGGCCACGTCGCCCACGTGCAGATCAACCGCCCCGACAAGGTCAACGCCATGAACGCGGCGTTCTGGCGCGAGATCATCGAGATCTTCCAGTGGGTGGACGACACCGAGGCCGTGCGCGTGGTGGTGCTCAGCGGCGCCGGCAAGCATTTCTCCGCGGGCATCGACCTGAGCCTGCTGGCCTCGGTGGCCAGCGAACTGGGCAAGGACACCGGCCGCAACGCCCGCGCCCTGCGGCGCAAGATCCTCGAGATGCAGGCCTCGTTCAACGCCGTGGACCGCTGCCGCAAGCCGGTGCTGGCGGCGGTGCAGGGCTACTGCATCGGTGGCGCCATCGACCTGATCGCCGCCTGCGACATGCGCTACGCCGCCGCCGACGCGCACTTCTCGATCAAGGAGGTGGACATGGGCATGGCCGCCGACGTCGGTACGCTGCAACGTTTGCCACGCATCATCGGTGATGGCATCCTCAGGGAATTGGCCTACACCGGGCGCAAGGTCGATGCCGAGGAAGCGCGCAGCATCGGCCTGGTCAACCGCGTGTACCCCGACACCGCGAGCCTGCTCGATGGCGTATTTGCCATCGCTGCCGACATCGCCGGCAAGTCGCCGATCGCCATCGCCGGCACCAAGACCATGATCGGCTACATGCGCGATCACAGCATTGCCGACGGCCTGGAATACATCGCCACCTGGAACGCGGCGATGCTGCAGAGCACTGACCTGCGCGTGGCCATGGCCGCGAGCATGAGCAAACAGACACCGCAGTTCGATGACTGACATTCGATAAGGAGCCCCTGATGTCTCAACGCTGGACCACCGCTGTACTGGATACCAGCCTGCCCGGGGGCTGGGCCGTGGCCCGCTGCGCCCAGGGCTTTGCCTTCGACGCCAACGGCGTGCTGTTCCCCCGTGAATGGCTGAAGAAACAGGGGCTGGACGTGCTGGCCGAGCACGGCATCGGCCACTTCGACGGCGAGCCGGTGTACCTGCTGGAGCTGCACGGCCCCGCCGACATCGACGGCGTGCAGTGGCAGGGCCTGCGCCAATTCATGCTGCAGGGCGACTTCGACACCTACAAGCTGCTGGCCTACGCTGCGCAGATCGGCACCTGGGCCCGCGAGCACCGCTTCTGCGGCAGCTGCGGCCAGCCGATGAGCCAGATCCACTGGGAACGCGCCATGTACTGCCAGCCGTGCGACCTGCGCAGCTACCCGCGCATCTCGCCGAGCATGATCGTGCTGATCACCCGTGGCGACGAGATCCTGCTGGCGCGCTCACCGCGCTTCGTCACCGGCGTCTACAGCACCCTGGCAGGCTTCGCCGAGCCGGGCGAGTCGGCCGAGGATTGCGTGCGCCGCGAGGTGATGGAAGAGGTGCAGGTCAAGGTTCGGAACATCCGCTACCTGGGCAGCCAGTGCTGGCCGTTCCCGCACTCGATGATGCTGGGCTTCCACGCCGAGTATGAAAGCGGCGAGATCGTGCCCCAGGTCGACGAGATCGAGGACGCCCAGTGGTTCAACGTGCATGAACTGCCGCCGTTGCCGGCGTCGCGGTCGATCGCGCGGTACTTGATCGACCACTACGTGGCAGAGCGTTTAGGCCTGGCTGAACCAGTGCTGCCAGGCTAGGCGCACGGTCAGCCCCAGCACTACGGTAATGAACACCGGGCGAATGAACTTCGCCCCACCGCTGATGGCGCTGCGCGCGCCGAAGAAGGCACCGACCATCAGGCAGGTGCCCATGCTCAGGCCGATCAGCCAGTCCACGCTGCCATTGATGATGAACACCGCCAGCGCCGCCGCGTTGCTGACGAAGTTCATGGTGCGCGCCACGCCGCTGGCGCGGACCAGGTCGATGGGGTACATCAGCATCGAGCTGACCGTCCAGAACGCGCCCGTGCCCGGGCCCGCCACGCCGTCGTAGAAGCCCAGCGCCAGGCCTTGGGGCACCTGGCGTTTCTGCTTGATCTGCGCGTGGCTGTCCACCGGCCCCTTGGGCGTGCCGCCGAACAGCAGGTACACACCGCAGGCGAACACAATGACCGGCAGCATTTTGTTCAGCCATTCCGAGGGCATGTAGTGCGCCGCCACGGCGCCCAGCAGCGAGCCCACCAGGGTGAAGATGATGGCAGGCCACCATTCCTTGGGGTGGAACAGCTTGCGGCGGATGAAGGTGAAGCTGGCGGTGGCCGAGCCGAAGGTGGAGCTCAGCTTGTTGGTGCCCAGCACCAGGTGCGGCGGCAGGCCGGCGGTCAGCAGGGCCGGGGTGGTCAGCAGCCCGCCGCCGCCGGCGATGGCGTCGATGAAGCCGGCCACGAAGGCAACCACGGCAAGGATGGCGAGGGTGGTGGGGTCGGTGCTCAGTTCGAAAGGCATGGGGCAGATCGTTGTTTTTGGCAGGGCGCGCATTTTAGCCCTTTGAGTCCCAAAAAGCTCGCTGGCAAGCCAGCTCCCACCTTTGTGGGAGCTGGCTTGCCAGCGAGCTTTAACAATCTGAAGCACAACCGATGTTTCCCGCACCGGGCACCTGTGGTTACCGTTGCCATTTTTCCCAAGGAGGCAATGGAATGCCTTGTTCAGTGATATTACGCAAAGGCCGCTTTTCAGGAGAGGGGCAAATCTACGTCTTGACTACCAATACCTTTGACCGCGAAGCGTTCTTCGCTGATTGGCGGGTGGGGCGACTGGTAGTGCGTGAGCTGATGCGAACCGAGGAAGAAGCGTGGCTGGATTCTTTGGCATGGGTGGTGATGCCGGACCATTTTCATTGGCTGGTTCAATTGCGTACAGGCAGTTTGGCGGCAGTCATGCGCAGGACCAAGTCACGATCAAGCCAGGCTGTAAATCGATTGCTGGGTCGCTCGGGGCAACTTTGGCAGCAGGGGTTTCATGATCGGGCTATTCGCAAGGAGGAAGATCTGCTGGCTTTGGCACGGTACATTGTCCGAAATCCAGTGCGGGCGGGGCTCGTGAGTCGCGTTGGGGACTACCCGCTGTGGGACGCGGTGTGGGTTTAAGAGCTCGCTGGCAAGCCAGCTCCCACAAGGGCCAGTGCAGCCTGCTGGTCTAGTGTGAATGGCTGGCTCGCAGGATAGCTCTCTTACCAAGGCCAGTGCAGCCTGCCAGTTTGATGTGAAGCGCTCGCTGGCAGTGCGCCCATGTGGGAGCTGGCTTGCCAGCGAGCTGTTGGGGTCAGGCCAGGAAGCCGCCGTCCACGTTCAGCGCCACGCCGGTGGTGTAGCTGGAGGCGTCGCTGGCCAGGTACAGCACGGTGCCGGCCATTTCGCTGGGGGTGGCCACGCGCTTGAGCGGGATCTGCGCCAGGGCGGTGTTGAGGATGGCGTCGTTCTTCACCAGCGCCGAGGCGAACTTGGTGTCGGTGAGGCCCGGCAGCAACGCGTTGCAGCGGATGCCGAACGGCGCGCATTCCTTGGCGAACACCTTGGTCATGTTGATGACCGCCGCCTTGGTGACCGAGTAGATGCCCTGGAACACGCCCGGCGACACGCCGTTGATGGAGGCGACGTTGATGATGCTGCCACCGCCGTGCTCGCGCATCAGCTTGCCGGCTTCCACCGACATGAAGAAGTAGCCGCGGATGTTGACGTCCACGGTCTTCTGGAACGCGCCCAGGTCGGTGTCCAGCACGTTGCAGAACTGCGGGTTGGTGGCCGCGTTGTTGACCAGGATGTCCAGGCGGCCGAACTCTTCGCGGATGCGGCTGAACACCTGGTGGATCTGCTCCATCTCGCCGATGTGGCAGGCGATGGCGGTGGCCTTGCCGCCGTCGGCGATGATGGCGTCCGCCACCTGCTGGCAGCCGTCCAGCTTGCGGCTGGAGACGATGACATGGGCGCCCTGTTGGGCCAGCAGTTTGGCGATGGCCTCGCCGATGCCGCGGCTGGCGCCGGAAACGAAGGCGATCTTGCCGTCGAGGTCGAACAATTGCGTCTTGGACATCTCGGTTTCCTTACAGGGTGGAGTGCTTGATGACGTTCAGGCTCATCTGTTCCAGCAGCTTGTTCATGTGGATGAACTGGGCGAAGCGCTTGTCCTGGGTCTGGCCGTGGAAGAAGCGGTAGTAGATCTGTTGCACGATGCCGGCCAGGCGGAACAGGCCATAGGTGTAGTAGAAGTCGAAGTTGTCGATGCGGATGCCCGCACGCTCGGCGTAGTAGTCGACGAACTCGCGGCGGGTGAGCATGCCCGGCGCGTGGCTGGGCTGGCGGCGCATCAGTTGCACCGGCGCCGGGTCGTCGGCCTGCATCCAGTAGGCCAGGGTGTTGCCCAGGTCCATCAGCGGGTCGCCGAGGGTGGTCAGTTCCCAGTCCAGCACGCCGATGATCTGCATCGGGTCGCGGGCGTCGAGGATGACGTTGTCGAAGCGGTAGTCGTTGTGGACGATGGCCGGCTTGGCGTGGTCGGCCGGCTGCTTGTCGGCCAGCCAGGCCTTGACCGTGTCCCAGGCTGGCGCGTCGGGGGTGCGGGCCTTGTCGTAGCGGTCGCTCCAGCCGCTGATCTGGCGGGCCACGTAGCCCTCGGGCTTGCCCAGGTCACCCAGGCCGCAGGCCTGGTAGTCCACCTGGTGCAGGTCGACGAACTTGTCGATGAAACTGTGGCAAAGGACGCGGGTCTTGCCGGCGTCCAGGCCCAGTTCGGCGGGGATCTCCGAGCGCAGGATGATGCCGTTGACCCGCTCCATCACATAGAACTCGGCGCCGATCACTGCCTCGTCGGTGCAGTGCACGTAGGCCTTGGGGCAGTACGGGAAGCCGGCGTTGAGCTGGTTGAGGATGCGGTACTCGCGGCCCATGTCGTGGGCCGACTTGGCCTTGTGGCCGAACGGCGGCCGGCGCAGGACGAATTCCTGTTCGGGGTATTTCACCAGGTACGTCAGGTTCGACGCGCCACCGGGGAACTGGCTGATCACCGGTGTGCCGGCAAGGCCGGGGATGTGCGCCTTGAGGTACGGGTCGATACGTGCGGCATCGAGCTCTTCACCGCTGCGCACGGCAGTGGACTGGTCGGTAAGCGCCATGGTTATCCCTTTTGCTTATTCTGGAGGCGTCAGATCATTGAACAATCTAATGCGCGGCAGGGCAGCGGACAAGGGGAGGAGGGCGTTATAGGCGGGGGTGTTGCAGGGGGATCAGTAAGGCAGATTGTGGGAGCTGGCTTGCCAGCGAGCTTTTCAGGGTCAACTAAAAGCTCGCTGGCAAGCCAGCTCCCACAATGGCCCCTGCCCAGAGGGAGGGGCCGGTGCAGGGCTTAGTTCAGGCCCAGCTTGCCACGCAGGGTGGACAGGTCTTCGGCCAGGGTGTTGACCGGGCCGATCAGCGCCTTGCGGTCAGCGTCCTTGACCTTGTCATAGGTCTCGTAGCCGCCGTCCTTGGTCTTGTACTTGGCCAGGATCTTGTCCACGGTGGCGAAGTTCTTGTCGACCTTGCTCACGAAGGCCGCGTCTTTCTTGGCTACTTGTGGGCGGAACAGGTCGAAGATTTTCTTCGCGCCGTCAACGTTGCCCTGGAAGTCGTACAGGTCGGTGTGGCTGTAACGGTCTTCTTCGCCGGACACCTTGGTGGCTGCCACTTCTTCCATCAGTGCGGCAGCGCCGCCCACGACTTTCTCAGGCGGGAAGGTCAGGCCGGCCACACGGGCCTGCAGGTCCTTGACGTCGGTGTTCAGCTTGTCGGCCAGGCCTTCCAGGCCCTTGGTGGTCTTTTCCGAGTACAGGCTGTATTCCAGGCGGTGGAAGCCGGTGAAGTCTTCGGCGGTCACGCCTTTCTCGTGGTCGTCGACGCGGGAGTCGATCGAGGCGTCGAGGTCGCTGAACAGCTCGGCAATCGGCTCGATGGACTCATAGTGCACGCGAGTCGGGGCGTACAGCTTCTTGGCCGTTTCCAGGTCGCCTTTCTTGATGGCGTCGGTGAACTTCTGGGTTTCGGCGCCCAGTTTGTCCAGCTCTTCGGTCACGTAGATCTTGTAGTCCGAGATCGGCTGAACCAGGTCCAGCGGGGAGTTGTCGGCGGCGAAGGCCGAGACCGGTGCGTGGAGCAGGCCAAGCGACAGCAGCAAAGCGAGTGGCGACTTCTTCATGAAAGGGATCCCCGATGGTGTCAAAGACTTAAGCGTTTTTGGTTTTGGTAGCTTGCAGCAGCGAACGACCGATGTAGTCCTGGTCGTCTTTTACCCCCGGCAGGGTGAAGAAATAACCGCCGCCCATGGGCTTGAGGTATTCCTCCAGCGGCTCGCCGTTGAGGCGGGTCTGCACGGTGATGAAACCTTTTTCCAGGTTGGCCTGGTAACAGATGAACAGCAGGCCCATGTCCAGCTGGCCGTTCTTGTTCACGCCGTTGGAGTAGTTGAACGGGCGACGCAGGATCAGGTTGGCCTGGGACTCGGGGGTGCGCGGGTTGGCCAGGCGGATGTGCGAGTCCAGGCGCGTGAGCTTGCCGGCCGGGTCCTTGTGGTAGTCGGGCACGTCGTGCTCGGTGGCGCCGTCGAACGGTGCACCGGTGGTCTTCTTGCGGCCGAAGATGCTTTCCTGTTCCTGCAGCGGGGTGCGGTCCCAGCGCTCGACGAAGTTGCGGATCAGGCGCACGGCCTGGTAGCTGCCGTTGGCGGCCCAGGCCGGCTCTTCGCTGCCCGGTTGCACCCAGACAATGGCGTCCATGGCCTTGTTGTCGTTGGAGTCGGGGTTGGCCGAGCCGTCGCGGAAACCGAGGAAGTTGCGCGCGCTCTCGGCGGGCGCGTCGGCCTTCTTCGGCGCCTGCGCAGGCACGGTGCCTTCCTGCTTCCAGCGCACCAGCAGCAGGTCGGGCATGTTCTTGACGATGTCACGCAGGGCGTGGATGTTGGTGTCCGGCGTGTTGGAGCAGAACTGCAGGGTCAGGTCGCCGTGGCACAGGCCCGGCTCCAGGGCGTCGTTGGGGAAACCGACCATCTGGATCAGGTGCTTGGGCTTGGCATGTTCCAGGCCGAAGCGCTCGTCGAACAGCGAGGCGCCCACCGACACGGTGATGGTCAGGTTGTCCGGGGTCACGACCGGGCCGAGGATGCCCGAGTCCACCGGCGGCAGCTTGGGGTCTACCTGCTCGACTTCGCCGCCGGTCATCAGGAACTTGATGCGGCTGTCCAGCAGCTTGAACATCCGCTCCAGGTCCTTGCGGTCGCTGGCCAGCACGTCGAAGGCCACCATCATGCCGGCTGCCGGGCGCGGCGTGACGATGCCGCTCTGGTGCTGGCCATGGTAGTCGTGGCGGTCCTGGGTTTTTTCGCTTTTCGGCGCTTCGGCCACCTGCGCCTGGGCGGCGGCCATGGCCGGGCAGCTCAGGGCGCTGCCGGCCAGGGCGACGCCGGCGGCGCCCATGCCCATCAGCACGCGACGGCGTTGCGCGTCGACCGGGGTGTTGCTGTTCTTGGTATCGCTCATCAGTGTCGTCGTCTGTCTTTACAGGGCCGAAAGGCCGAGGGCGGGATCGATTCCGTCGAGTGCGTCGGCCAGTGCCTTGGCCTTGTCGGCGATCTGCTTGCGCTGATCCGGGCCGACCTTGTCATACGAGAGGTAGCTGTCGCCGTCGCGCAGGCTGGCCAGCTGGCTGTCCAGGTCAGCAGAAGCGGCGTCAATCTTCACCAGCAGGTCGGCGGCGGACTTGGCCAGCACCGGGCGCAGCAGGTCGACCACCTTGCGGGCGGCAGTCAGGTTGGCGGCGAAACCGTTCAGGTCGGCGTGGCTGTAGCGCTCTTCCTCGCCGTTGGTGCGCACGTCGGCCAGGCTGTGCAGGTTGCGGGCGACGATGCCGACAAGCTGCTCTGGCGGCAGGTTCTGCGCCAGCAGCTGGGTTTTCAGCTCGGCGACGTCGCTGGCCAGCTTCTGCGCCACCGGCGCCAGGCCGTCCAGGCTCTGCTGCTGGAACAGGCCGTATTCAATGCGGTGGAAGCCGCCGAAGCCTGGGTCCTGCTCGCGTTTCTCGTAGTAGTCGGCGCGAGCGTTGATGCCGTTGTCCAGCTCGGAGAAGCGCTGGGAGGCGGCAGCCAGGCCCTGGTAGGCAACGCGGGCCGGCACGTAGGCGGCGCGGGCCGCGGCCAGGTCACCGGCGGTAATGGCCTGGTTCAGGGTGTCCACGGCGCGCACCAGGGCGCTGCCCTGCAGGCTCAGGTACACGCGGAATTCAGACAGCGGGCCGACGAACGCCACCATCGACGGGCGGGCCTTGGCGTTGGCGTCGGACTCGGCGGTAGGGGTGACCTTGAGGGTGCCGCGCGGGTTGCTCAGCAGGCCGCAGGTGATGGCGTAGTCGCCGGGCGCCAGGTTGGCGTTGATCACCTGGCTCATGCCCGGGGTGATGTTCTCGCGCTCTTCCACCACCAGCACGCCGTCGAGGATTTCCCATTCCACGGCGCGTTCCGACTTGTTGACGATGCGGAAGCTGGCGCGGCCGGCCGGCACGGTCAGGGCGTTGGGCTCGCAGCTGTGCGGGTGAATGTTGACGACGATTTCGTCATGGTTGGCCTGGCGCTTGGACGAGGCCACCTGGGAGGCGTAGTAGAACAGTGCGCCGGCGGCGAGCATCACCACCACGGAGCCGGCCACGGCCGCGCGCAGGACGCGCGGCGACAGGCCTGGGGCTTGATTGGACATTGACTGAAAAAGCCTTAGGAGTGAGTAGCGGGAGCTGGCTTGCGGCCCACGGGGGCGCTGGCCGGCAGGAAGAAGATCACCAGGGCGAAGACCAGGTAGAACAGGTAGGCGCCCAGCACGCTGACGGTTGGCGCGTCCTGGTAGCCGAACATGCCGGCCAGCACCGAGCCGGTCGGGCCGTCCATGGGCAGGATGGCGCTGATGTCGAACACCACGTCCTGCAGGTGGTTCCACAGGCCGGCCTCGTGCAGCGAGCGCACCGAGTTGGCGAGGATGCCGGCGGCCACCACCAGGATGAACAGGCCGGTCCAGCGGAAGAACATGGCCAGGTTCAGGCGCATGCTGCCGCTATAGATGGCCATGCCCACGGCCACGGCGACGATCAGGCCCAGCAGGGCGCCCAGTGGCGCGCCGGCGCCTTCGCTCTGCTGGAACACGGCCAACAGGAAGAACACGGTTTCCAGCGATTCGCGCGCCACGGCGAAGAACACCATGGCGATCAGGGCGAAGACCTGGTTGTTGGAGCCGGCCAGGGCCTGGTCCAGGGACTCGTGCAGGGCGTGCTTGATGGAGCGGGCCACCTTGCGCATCCAGAACACCATGGAGCTGAGGATGGCCACGGCCACCAGGCCGACCACGCCTTCGAACAGTTCCTGCTGCTTCTGCGGGAACTCGGCGCTGACCATTTCCAGGCCGCCGCCGACCAGCAGCGCCAGGGCGGCCGCCAGGAACACGCCGATCCACACGGCAGGCATCCACTGACCGCGACCGGTCTGCTTCAGGTAACTGGCAATGATGCCAACGATGAGCGCGGCTTCAATCCCTTCGCGCAGCATGATCAAAAATGGAACCAGCACTTCGCACCACAATCTTAAGAAGGATGCTAACTTGTAACATAATGAGACTTATTATTGAATACAGGGGCCATCATTTTGGATAGTTTTCCCCGAAAATTTATCTCCGCAATTGGCAAAGCCCTTGCATTGAAATGCGCCTCGTAACAGCTGCCGCCAGGTGGCGTCCGCTGTTTTTCATGCCCGAAATATCGGGGTGGAGTGCTGGAGAGTGACGCAGCCTGCGGCAGCTGCTACGCGGTTGTGACAGGCAAAAAGAACCCGGCTATTGAGCCGGGTGCTTTTTTGTTACCAGAGATGTATCAGCCTGGAAACAGTTCGCTCAGCTTCATCGCCAGCATCATGTCGCCTTCGGCGCGCAGCTTGCCGCCCATGAAGGCCTGCATGCCGTCGGTCTCGCCGCTGACGATGCCCTTCAGGGTTTCCTCGTCCATCACCAGGGTCACCTGGGCGTCAGGGTTTTCGCCCTGCAGCAGTTGGCAGGTTTTGTCCTTCACCACCAGCGAGAAGTTCTTGGTGTCGTCGATGCGGAAGCCGAAGACCAGGTCCAGGCCGGCAGCGGCGGACGGGTCGAACTTGGCCTGCATTGCTTCTTGGGCTTTCTCTAGGGTGCTCATGCTTCGATCCTTTTTCTCAATGGGGCTAACGACAGGTATTGCAGTGGGCCGGGCTCATCGGTAGGTGATGAACTCCGGCGCCTTCAGCAGTTGCAGGTGAGTGTGACTGTTGAAGGAAGCCAGGGCTACCTCGCGGCCGCGGAATTTCAGCTGGCTGAGCGAGGTGTTGACGATCTGCCAGTTCAGCTCGAAAGCCTGGGCGGCAGAGACGCCGGTAATCAGGTGCAGCAGGGCGGCGATGGTGCCGCCCGAGGTGAACACGGCGATGTTGGTGCCGCTGCCGGCCTGGGCCAGCAGGCGCTGCAGGCCGGCCTCGACGCGGGCGACGAAGGCGGCCCAGCTTTCGGTTTCCGGGGTGGGATGCTGGCCGCCGTGCCAGCGGCCCATCAGCAGCGCGAACAGGCGCTGGAACTCGCCGCGGTTGTGCGCCGCGTTGCGCAGGATGTGCAGCGCCTCGGGCTCGTCGGGCAACAGGTCGGGCAGCAGCGCGCGGATCACCGCCTCGGCGTCGAATTCGTTGAAGGCCGGGTCGGTCTCCACCACCAGGTCGGCCACGCCCATGGCTTCCAGCGCCAGGTGCGCGGTGGCCTGCTGGCGCCGCAGGCTGCCAGCCACGCAGCGGTCCAGGTGCAGGCCCAGGTCGGCCAGGTGCGCGCCCAGGACCTGCGCCTGGCGCATGCCCAGCGGCGACAGCACGTCGTAGTCATCGGCGCCGAAGCTGGCCTGGCCATGTCGAATCAGATAGATGCTGCCCACGTCCGCGTCGTCCCGGTACGTTGAAAGTGCCTTGGAGGTTATGAGGATGCCGGGGGCCTGTCAATGAAAAAACATACGCTTGTTTGAATTGCCTGACATGACCTGTAAGTCACCTAGGCTGGTAGCCGCAGGGGCGCACCGGTATGCTGGAAGTCTGTCCTGGCCCTTCACTCACGAGGGGCGCAATGCATGTAAGGAGTCACCGTGGAGTTTCTCTCCGAGTACGCGAGTTTTCTCGCCAAGACCGTCACCCTGGTCCTGGCGATCATCGTGGTGTTGACCGCCATCGCCGCCCAGCGCGGCAAGGGGCGCCGCAAGACAGCCGGCCAGTTGCAGGTAAGCAAGCTCAACGATTTCTACAAGGGCCTGCGCGAGCGCCTGGAATCGACCCTGCTGGACAAGGACCAGCTCAAGGCCCTGCGCAAGCAGGAAGCCAAGGCCGAGAAAAAGGGCAAGAAGAAAGCCGAGGCCAAGCCGCGGGTGTTCGTGCTGGACTTCGACGGCGACATCAAGGCCTCCGCCACCGAGAGCCTGCGCCACGAGATCACCGCGCTGCTGACCCTGGCCACGGCCAAGGACGAAGTGGTGCTGCGCCTGGAAAGCGGCGGCGGCATGGTGCACAGCTATGGCCTGGCCAGCTCGCAACTGGCGCGCATCCGCCAGGCCGGCGTGCCGTTAACCGTGTGCATCGACAAGGTGGCCGCCAGCGGCGGCTACATGATGGCGTGCATCGGCGAGAAGATCATCAGCGCGCCGTTCGCCATCCTCGGCTCGATTGGCGTGGTGGCGCAGTTGCCCAACGTCAACAAGCTGCTGAAGAAGCATGACATCGACTTCGAAGTGCTGACTGCCGGCGAATACAAGCGCACCCTGACCGTGTTTGGCGAAAACACCGAGAAGGGCCGGGAGAAGTTCCAGGAAGACCTGGACATCACCCACCGCCTGTTCAAGAACTTCGTGGCCCGTTACCGCCCGCAGTTGCCTATCGACGAAGTGGCCACCGGTGAAGTGTGGCTGGGCGTGGCGGCGCTGGAGAAACAGCTGGTGGACGAACTCAAGACCAGCGACGAATACCTGGCCGAGCGCGCCAAGCAGGCCGAGGTGTTCCACCTGCACTACGCCGAGCGCAAAAGCCTGCAGGAACGCGTAGGCCTGGCGGCGAGCCATTCGGTCGAGCACGTGGCGGGGAAGGTGTGGGAGAAGGTCGGCCAGCAGCGGTTCTGGTAAGCGTCCGCTTGTGGTAAAGCCGGCCTTGGCCGCGATGTGCGCTTACGGGCGTCATCGCGGCGAAGGCCGGCTCCTACCGGGGGTGTTGCGGTCAGCGACGACGGAACAGCGGCAGCGGTTCGTCAGTGGCGGCCTGGTAGGTCACCGAGAAGTCTTTCAGGCTTTCCAGCGCCTCGTACGGGTCTTTGTCCGCGCGCAGGGCGAAGGCATCGAAGCCGCAACGGGCCAGGTAGAACAACTGGTCGCGCAGCACGTCGCCAATGGCGCGCAGCTCGCCCTTGAACTGGTAGCGGTCACGCAGCAGGCGCGCGTTGGAGTAGTTGCGCCCGTCGGTGAAGGCCGGGAAGTTCAGGGCAATGACCTGGAACTGGTCGACGTCCTCGCCGATTTCCTCGGCTTCTTCATCGCTGTCCAGCCACACGCCCAGGCCGCCGTCGCGGGCCTTGAGGGCGTGAGCGTGCTCGCGCCACAGGGCCAGCGGCACGATCAGGTCGTCGCAGTTGCTGATGCCGTCCAGCGTCGCGTCCTTGGGCAGCAGGTGCCAGGTTTCGTCGACGACGGCGTTGTTCTTAATGATTCGCTGCATAGACGCGTTCCTTGAACAGATCGATACCGATGCGCTGGTAGGTGTCGATGAAGCGTTCATCTTCAGTGCGTTGTTCGATGTAGACGTCGATCAGCTTGCTGATCACGTCGGGCATGGCTTCCTGGGCGAACGAAGGGCCGAGGATCTTGCCCAGGCTGGCGTCGCGGCTGGCGCTGCCACCCAGGGACACCTGGTAGAACTCCTCGCCTTTCTTGTCCACGCCCAGGATGCCGATGTGGCCCACGTGGTGGTGGCCACAGGCGTTCATGCAGCCGGAGATGTTCAGGTCCAGCTCACCGATGTCGAACAGGTAGTCCAGGTCGTCGAAGCGGCGCTGGATGGATTCGGCGATCGGGATCGACTTGGCGTTGGCCAGCGAGCAGAAGTCGCCGCCCGGGCAGCAGATGATGTCGGTCAGCAGGCCGATGTTCGGCGTGGCGAAACCACCTTCGCGCAGTTCCAGCCACAGCGCGTGCAGACGGCTCTGCTCGACGTCGGCGAGGATGATGTTCTGCTCGTGGGAGGTGCGCAGCTGGCCGAAGCTGTAGCGGTCGGCCAGGTCGGCGACGGCGTCCAGCTGCTTGTCGGTCAGGTCGCCAGGGGCAACGCCGGTAGGCTTGAGCGACAGGGTCACGGCCACGTAGCCGGGCTTCTTGTGCGCCAGGGTGTTGCGTACGCGCCAGCGGGCAAAACCTGGGTGCTCGGCGTCGAGGGCGCTCAGTTCGGCGGCGAAGTCAGGCAAGGCCTTGTACTCGGGGTCGACGAAGTGCTTGGCCACGCGTTGCAGCTCGGCTTCGGTCAGCGTGGTGCTGCCGCCGCGCAAGTGTTCCATTTCGGCATCGACCTTCTGGGCAAACACCTCGGGGGTGAGGGCCTTGACCAGGATCTTGATGCGCGCCTTGTACTTGTTGTCCCGGCGGCCATAGCGGTTGTACACGCGCAGGATGGCGTCCAGGTAGCTGAGCAGGTCTTGCCAGGGCAGGAATTCGTTGATGAACGAACCCACCACCGGGGTACGGCCCAGGCCGCCACCCACCAGCACGCGGAAGCCCAGTTCGCCGGCTTCGTTGTGCACCGGCTCAAGGCCGATGTCGTGCACTTCGATGGCGGCGCGGTCGCTGCTGGCGCCGTTGACGGCGATCTTGAACTTGCGCGGCAAGTAGGCGAATTCAGGGTGGAAGGTGGTCCACTGGCGGACGATTTCACACCATGGGCGCGGGTCGATCACCTCGTCCGCGGCGACGCCGGCGAACTGGTCGGTGGTGACGTTGCGCAGGCAGTTGCCGCTGGTCTGGATGGCGTGCATCTGCACGGTGGCCAGCTCGGCCAGGATGTCGGGGATGTCTTCCACCGCCGGCCAGTTGAACTGCACGTTCTGGCGAGTACTGATGTGGGCGTAGCCCTTGTCGTAGTCGCGGGCGATCTTGGCCATCATGCGCGTCTGGCGCGAGGTCAGCTGGCCGTAAGGCACGGCCACCCGCAGCATGGGCGCGAAGCGTTGGATATAGAGGCCATTTTGCAGGCGCAGCGGGCGGAACTCTTCTTCGCTGAGCTCCCCGGCCAGGTAGCGTCGGGTCTGGTCACGGAACTGCTTGACGCGGTCCTCGATGATCCGTTGATCGTACTCGTCGTAAACGTACATAGGTGTCCTGTTCTCAGGCTGCTTACAGCAAATCTGCGCGCACGGCCGCGCACTCCCAGCGGAGCCGACGAAAGATACCAGTTTCGGGTTATGCGCAAAAGTGATGTTTGAATATAAGGAAAGAACCAAAAGTACTAACCTTAGTACTTTAGTCTCAAGTCCTTACTTGCCGTGGGGGCAAGGCTGAACTTTACTGCACAAGCGTCCTGATAAAAATCATAAAGAGGCGAACGCACCATGAGCAACCCCGTGAAAAGCCGCAAACCCGACAGCAGCGTCGATGCCTGGGCGATTCTGTTTTTGATTATCCTCGTTGTTTCTGCCGCCGTGTTCTGGGTAAGCCACCAGTAACTTCCCCGTAGCAGCTGCCGCCAGGCGGCGTCAGGCCCCGGACGCGGCCTGGCGGCCGCTGCTACGTGGCCAGGTGGATGACCAGCTTTACCAGGCCGAACAACGCCAATGCGAACACCGCCGTGCAGAGGATGCCCAGCGCAATGAAGTGCGCAGGCTTGCCGTGGGTGAAGTCGCGTTCGCGGTTCTTGTGGCTCTGCACGCCGAAGGCGGCAGCGATGATGCTGTGCAGCATCTGCCAGAGGGTAGGGGGCTTGGAGTCGGCCATGACGGGCATTTCCGGACGGATATGCCCAAGCGTAGCAGCTGCCGCAGGCTGCGTCGGGCGCGCGCGGTGGATCAGGTGATCCACCGGGCGGTGTGACGCGGCCTGCGGCCGCTGCTACAGGGGGAGTTAGGCGTCGTAGCCCAGGTTCGGCGACAGCCAGCGTTCGCTGATGGTCAGGTCCTGGCGCTTGCGGGCGCTGTACGCCTGCACCTGGTCCTTGTCGACCTTGCCCACGGCGAAGTACTGCGCCTGCGGGTGGGCGAAGTACCAGCCGCTGACGGCCGCCGCCGGGAACATGGCGAAGTGCTCGGTCAGTGTCACGCCGCTCTGGCCGTTGTGGTCCAGCAGCTCGAACAGGGTGCCTTTCTCGGTGTGATCCGGGCAGGCCGGGTAACCCGGGGCAGGGCGGATACCCTTGTACTGCTCCTTGATCAGCGCCTCGTTGTCCAGCGCCTCGTCCTTGTCGTAGCCCCAGTGCTCCTTGCGCACCTGCTGGTGCAGCCACTCGGCGCAGGCCTCGGCCAGGCGGTCGGCCAAGGCCTTGACCATGATCGAGTTGTAGTCGTCGCCCTTGTCCTGGTAGGCCTTGGCCACTTCCTCGGCGCCGATGCCGGCGGTGGTGATGAAGCCCCCCACGTAGTCGGTCACGCCGCTGTCCTTGGGCGCGACGAAGTCAGCCAGGCTGAAGTTCGGCTTGCCGTCGGGCTTGATGGTCTGCTGGCGCAGGTGGTGCAGGCGCGCCAGGGCGCGGCCGTCGTCGGCGTACACTTCGATGTCGTCGTGGTCCACCTGGTTGGCCGGCCAGAAGCCGAACACCGCGCGGGCGCTGATCAGCTTCTCGTCGATCAGCTTGCGCAGCATCACCTTGGCGTCTTCATACAGGGCCGTGGCCGCTTCGCCCACCACCTCGTCGGTGAGGATGCGCGGGAACTTGCCGGCCAGGTCCCAGGAGATGAAGAACGGCGTCCAGTCGATGTACTCGGCCAGCACGTTGAGGTCGATGTCATCCAGCACCTTGGCACCGGTGAAGGTCGGCTTGACCGGCTGGTAGCTGGCCCAGTCGAAGGTGGCCTTGGCTGCGATGGCCTGTTCATAGCTCAGGCGCTCGGTGCGGGCGCTGCGGTTGGCGGTGCGCTCGCGCACGTCCACGTAGTCCAGGCGGGTGCGCTCGACGAAGCCGGGCTTGAGTTCCTTGGACAGCAGCTGGGTGGCCACGCCCACGGCGCGCGAGGCGTCGGTGACGTAGACCACGGCGTCGTTGCTGTACTTGGGCTCGATCTTCACCGCCGTGTGCGCCTTGGAAGTGGTGGCGCCACCAATCATCAGCGGCAGGTGGAAGCCCTGGCGCTGCATCTCGCGGGCCACGTGGACCATCTCGTCCAGCGACGGCGTGATCAGCCCGGACAGGCCGATGATGTCGCACTTCTCTTCCTTGGCCACCTGCAGAATGCGTTCTGCCGGCACCATCACGCCCAGGTCGACGATGTCATAGCCGTTGCAACCCAGCACCACGCCGACGATATTCTTGCCGATGTCGTGCACGTCGCCCTTCACCGTGGCCATCAGGATCTTGCCCTTGGCCTCGGGCTTGTCGCCCTTTTCCGCTTCGATGAACGGGATCAGGTGCGCCACCGCCTGTTTCATCACGCGGGCGGACTTGACCACCTGCGGCAGGAACATCTTGCCCGAGCCGAACAGGTCGCCGACGATGTTCATGCCCGACATCAGCGGGCCTTCGATTACCTCGATCGGGCGCTTGAACGACTGGCGCGACAACTCGGTGTCTTCGACGATGTGGGTGGTGATGCCCTTGACCAGCGCGTGTTCCAGGCGCTTGTTGACGTCCCAGGTGCGCCACTCTTCGGTCTCGGCTTCCTTGACGCTGCCGTCGCCCTTGTACTTGTCGGCGATGGCCAGCAGGGCGTCGGTGCCTTCCGGGGTGCGGTTGAGCACCACGTCTTCCACGGCGTCGCGCAGTTCCTGCGGGATCTGGTCGTAGATTTCCAGCTGGCCGGCGTTGACGATACCCATGGTCAGGCCGTTGCGGATCGCGTACAGCAGGAACACCGAGTGAATCGCCTCGCGCACCGGGTTGTTGCCGCGGAACGAGAACGACACGTTGGACACGCCGCCGCTGCTCAAGGCATAGGGCAGCTCGTCACGAATGAAGGCGCAGGCGTTGATGAAGTCGACGGCGTAGTTGTTGTGCTCCTCGATGCCGGTGGCCACCGCGAAGATGTTCGGGTCGAAGATGATGTCTTCCGGCGGGAAGCCCACCACATCCACCAGGATGTCGTAGCTGCGCTTGCAGATCTCTTTCTTGCGCGCTTCGGTGTCGGCCTGGCCGGCTTCGTCGAAGGCCATCACCACCACGGCGGCGCCGTAGCGCTTGCACAGCTTGGCGTGATGAATGAAGGCCTCTTCGCCTTCCTTCATGCTGATGGAGTTGACGATGCCCTTGCCCTGGATGCACTTGAGGCCGGCTTCGATCACTTCCCACTTCGAGGAGTCGATCATGATCGGCACGCGGGAGATGTCCGGCTCGCCGGCGATCATGTTGAGGAAGGTGACCATGGCCTTCTTCGAGTCCAGCATGCCCTCGTCCATGTTGATGTCGATCACCTGGGCGCCGGCTTCGACCTGCTGCAGGGCCACTTCCAGCGCCTCGGTGTAGTTTTCTTCGCGGATCAGGCGGGCGAACTTGGCGGAGCCGGTGATGTTGGTGCGCTCGCCGACGTTGACGAACAGCGAGTTGCGATCGATGGTGAACGGCTCCAGGCCCGACAGGCGGCAGGCCCGCGGGATGTCCGGAATGGCGCGCGGCTTGTGCTTGGCCACGGCCTCGGCGATGGCCTGGATATGGCCCGGGGTGGTGCCGCAGCAACCGCCGATGATGTTCAGGAAGCCGCTGGCAGCGAACTCCTCGACCACCACGGCCATCTCGGCCGGGGTCTCGTCGTACTCGCCGAAGGCGTTCGGCAGGCCGGCGTTGGGGTGCGCGGAGACGTGGGTGCCGGCCTTGGTCGACAGCTCTTCCAGGTACGGCCGCAAGTCCTTGGCGCCCAGGGCGCAGTTCAGGCCCACCGAGATCGGGTTGGCGTGGCGCACCGAGTTCCAGAAGGCCTCGGTGGTCTGGCCCGACAGGGTACGGCCCGAAGCGTCGGTGATGGTGCCGGAGATCATGATCGGCAGTTCAAAGCCGATTTTCTCGAACACGCCCTGCACGGCGAAGATCGCCGCCTTGGCGTTGAGGGTGTCGAAGATGGTCTCGATCAGGATCAGGTCGGCGCCGCCCTCGATCAGGCCTTCGGTGGCCTCGGTGTAGTTTTCCACCAGCTCGTCGAAGGTGACGTTGCGGTAGCCGGGGTCATTCACGTCCGGGGAAATCGAGCAGGTGCGGCTGGTAGGGCCGAGCACGCCGGCGACGAAGCGCGGCTTGTGCGGGGTTTCCAGGGTCTTGGCGTCGGCCACTTCACGGGCGATGCGCGCGCCTTCCACGTTCAGCTCGTACACCAGCGATTCCATGCCGTAGTCGGCCTGGGACACTTGGGTGGCGTTGAAGGTGTTGGTCTCGAGGATGTCGGCGCCGGCGTCCAGGTAGGCCTTCTCGATGGCGGCGATCACGTCCGGGCGGCTCAGCAGCAGCAGGTCGTTGTTGCCCTTGACGTCGCTGGGCCAGTCGGCGAAGCGCGTGCCACGATAGTCGGATTCCTCCAGGCGGTAGCTTTGGATCATAGTGCCCATGCCGCCATCGAGAATCAGGATGCGCTCTTTGAGGGCTTGCTGAAGTGCTTGGAGACGAGCGCTGCGGTCAGACATAGGGCTACCTGTCAGGACAAAAACAAAAAGAAAGCGGATAGATAAGGTGCGAAATCATAACAAACCTGCGCGCTTTTAAACGCTTCTACCTTTTACATGAATTCGGCTCATGTTGAAGGGGCGCCGCCACAGGTAGAATTGCCACTGCTATTACACAATCAGGACACCGCCACATGGTGCATCGCCTCCTTGCCGCCGCAGTCATCTTTTTTGCCTGCCTGACTGCCCACGCGCAAGCCCCCGTCGCCAGCCCGGCGATTTCGTACACCCGTGACATCCAGCCTATCCTCACCGAAAAGTGCGTGGCCTGCCACGCCTGCAACGACGCCGCCTGCCAGCTCAACCTGGGCAGCGCCGAAGGGGCCACCCGTGGCGCCAGCAAGGTGCCGGTGTACCAGGGCGACCGCAGCACGGCCGTGGCGCCGTCGCGGATCTTCTATGACGCCCAGGGCGAGGAAGAGTGGCGCCGCAAGGGCTTCTATTCGGTGCTCGACGCCCAGGGCAGCCAGGCCGCGCTGATGGCGCGCATGCTGGAACTGGGGCACAAGAACCCGCTGCCGGCCAATTCCAAGCTGCCGGACAACATCATGCTGGGCCTGAACCGCACCAACATGTGCCCCATGCCCGGCGAGTTCGACGCCTACGCCGCTGCCCACGTGCACGAAGGCATGCCCCTGGGTGTCACCGGCCTCACCGATGCCCAGTACGCCACCGTGCAGCGCTGGATCGCCGCCGGCGCGCCGGTCGACCAGCAGGCCGTGAAGGCCAGCCCGAAAGAGGCCGCGCAGATCGCCGAGTGGGAAGCGCTGCTCAACCGCCCTGGGTCCACCGAGGCCCTGGTGGCCCGCTGGCTGTATGAACACCTGTTCCTGGCGCACATCTATTTCGTTGGCGGCGAGCCTGGTCACTACTTCCAGTGGGTGCGCTCGCGCACGCCCAGCGGCAAGCCCATCGACCTGATCGCCACCCGCCGCCCCGACGACGACCCCGGCGCCGTCTTCTATTACCGGCTGATGGCGGTGCAGGGCGTGATCGTGCACAAGACCCACATCACTTACCCCATGGGCCCGGCCAAGCTGGCGCGGGTCAAGCAGCTGTTCTACAGCGGCGACTGGCACGCCACCTCGCTGCCTGGCTACGGCCCGCGCCACCGCGCCAACCCGTTCGAGACCTTCCAGGCCATTCCGGCGGTGGCGCGCTACCAGTTCATGCTGGATAACGCCGAATACTTCGTGCGCACCTTCATCCGTGGCCCGGTGTGCCGCGGGCAGATCGCCACCGACGTGATCCGCGACCACTTCTGGGCGCTGTTCCAGGAGCCGGCCCACGACCGCTACGTCACCGACGCCGTGTACCGCGCCAAGGCCACGCCGTTGCTGGAGATGCCGGGCCAGGACGACAACGTCGGCAGCATCCTGTCGCTGTGGCTGGCCTACCGCGACAAGCGCAACGCCTATGAAGACCTGCGCCGCGACGCCTACGCCGACATGCCGCCGCCCAGCTGGTCGACCCTGTGGGCCGGCAACGACAACGCGCTGCTGACCATCTTCCGCCACTTCGACAGCGCTTCGGTGAACAAGGGCCTGATCGGCGACGTGCCGACCACCATGTGGCTGTTCGACTACCCGCTGCTGGAGCGCACCTATTACCAGCTGGCGGTGAACTTCGACGTCTACGGCAACGTCGCCCACCAGGCGCAGACCCGGCTGTACTTCGACCTGATCCGCAACGGCGCGGAAATCAACTTCCTGCGCCTGATGCCGGCCGACAAGCGCGGAAAGCTGCTGGACAGCTGGTACCAGAACAGCGGCAAGGTGAAGATGTGGCTCGATTACCAGAAGATCGACACCAGCACGCCTAGCACCATGAAGCTCAGCGAGCACGACCCCAAGCGTGATTTCGGCCTCAAGCTGATCCAGCGCGCCGGCAGCCTCAACGCCAGCCCCGACCCGATCAACCGTTGCACCGGCGCCTACTGCTCGCGCGATGGCATCAGCGAGGAGTTCAAGAACGTCGAGCAGTCGCTGAGCCGCCTGGTCTCGCGCCCCGAGGCCGGCCTGCCGGTGATCGAGCGCATGCCCGAGGCCACCATGTTGCGCATCCAGGGCAAGAGCGGGCGCATGGTCTATAGCCTGCTGCGCAACCGCGCCCATACCAACGTGGCGTTCCTGCTGGGCGAGGCCTACCGCTACATCCCGGGGCTGGACACCCTGACCCTGTGGCCCGGCGTGCTGAGCAGCTACCCCAACTTCATGTTCAACGTGCCGGCCGACCAGGTGCCGGCGTTCGTCGATGCCATGCAGCAGTCCAGGGACCAGGCCAGCTTCGACAAGATCGTCGAGCGCTGGGGCGTGCGCCGCACCAACCCGCAGTTCTGGGATTTCTTCCATGACCTGACGCGCTACATCCAGGAGACCGAGCCGGTGGAGGCGGGGGTGCTGGACATGAACCGCTACGAGAACCTGTAACTACAAGCTACCGGGGAATATCGCAATTCCGTAGCAGCTGCCGCAGGCTGCGTCCAAGGGCGACGCAGCCTTCGGCAGCTGCTACGGATTCCCCCATATCCCCGTGGCCGCACCACCGCCCGTCAATCCGGATGACCTTTGCCCCCTTTTTGAAGTCCGACCCTTTGAGAGTGCACCGAAAGTGCGCACGGTCAGGTTCCAAAAAAGGCGGTAAACAATGCTGATTTCGCTTCAAGCCCTCCGGGCACTGGCAGCCTGGACGGTTGTCTGCCATCACTTCATGCAGATCTTCTTCGACTTCCATGCCAGCGGCCCCATCGGCCAATTCTTCGTTGATCGCGGCGCCGTCGGCGTGGACATTTTCTTCGTCATCAGCGGCCTGGTGATCTACCTCTCCACCCAGGACAAGGACATGCCCGCCGGGCGTTTCCTCCTCAACCGCGCCATCCGTATCGTGCCCGCGTACTGGTTCTACACCCTGCTGATGGGACTGATGATCGTCGCCGTCGGCCAGCAGATGCCGCACCAGGTGGTGGACCTGCCGCATTTCATTCTGTCGCTGCTGTTCATCCCATCGGAGAACCCCGGCGGCTACGGCCTGTACCCCACCCTGAACGTCGGCTGGACCCTAAACTACGAAATGTTCTTCTACCTGATGTTCTCGCTGGTGTTCGTGGTGCCCAAGCGGCATCGTCCTTTAGTCGTAGGCCTGGCGCTGTTCGCGGTGTGCGAAATGGTCGGCCACTATGGGGTGCTGAGCCGCTTCTACGCCAACAACATCATCTATGAATTCCTGCTCGGCATCGCCATCGGCTGGGCCTACCGTCGTGGCTGGATCGCCCAGGCGCTGTGGGTGCCGCTGCTGGTGATCGGCGCCTCGCTGGTGGCCATCTACAACCTGCCGGCCAGCGACCGGCTGTTGAACTGGGGTGTGCCCAGTGCCTTGATCGTGCTGGCCTGCGTGGCCATGGAGCCGTGGTTCAAGGGCAATCGCGTGCTCAAGACCCTGGGCGACTGCAGCTACTCGGTGTACCTGATTCACGTGATGGTGCTGTACACCGGCTGGTTCGCCAGCGAGCGCCTGAACATCAACCCGTACCTGGTTTTCGCCGTTTGCGTGCCGGTCATCGCCCTGGCTTCGTGGGCCAGTTACGTGTGGATCGAGACCCGCCTGTACCGCCGCATGAAGGGCTGGGCGGAGGCGCGCCTGGCGCCGGTGGAGCGCCCATCCATAACCTGACAAAAATACTGGGACTTTGTGCCGCGCCCGGTTTGGCGTAAACTGCCGGCAAGTCTGTGAGGAACTTACATGAGCGCCATAACGATTACCGACGCGGCACACGATTACCTGGCCGATCTGCTGGAAAAGCAGAACACCCCGGGTATCGGCATTCGCATTTTCATCACCCAGCCGGGCACCACCTACGCCGAGACTTGCATTGCCTACTGCAAGCCGGGCGAAGAGAAGCCGGAAGACACCGCCATCGGCCTGAAGAACTTCACGGCCTGGCTGGACGCGGTCAGCGTGCCGTTCCTGGAAGATGCCGTGGTGGACTACGCCACCGACCGCATGGGTGGCCAGCTGACCATCAAGGCGCCGAACGCCAAGGTGCCGATGGTCAATGAAGACAGCCCGATCAACGAGCGCATCAACTACTACCTGCAGACCGAGATCAACCCCGGCCTGGCCAGCCACGGCGGCCAGGTGACGCTGATCGAAGTGGTCGAGGACGGCATCGCCGTGCTGCAGTTCGGTGGCGGCTGCCAGGGCTGCGGCCAGGCCGATGTGACCCTGAAGGAAGGCATCGAGCGCACCCTGCTCGAGCGCATCCCGGAACTCAAGGGCGTACGCGACGTGACCGACCACTCGCAGAAAGAAAACGCCTACTACTAAGGCGTACGCTGCGCACCCGAAAAACGGCGCCCCGTGAGCGCCGTTTTTTTATGCCTGCACGCCGAAGCGCTCGGCGTAATCCTGCGGGCTGACGCCCAGGGCCTTGTGAAAGCTGCGGCGCATGCTCTCGGGGTGGCCGAAGCCGCACAGCCGCGCCACGCTCTGCACCGAGGCCTGGCCGCCTTGCAGCAGGGCGCGGGCTGATTCCAGCCGCACCTGCTCGACGTAGCGCGCCGGGGTGACCCCCAGTTCGGCCATGAACACCCGGTACAGGGTGCGCGGGGCCATGTACGCCCGTGCCGCCAGGGCTTCCAGCGACAGGTCGCCGCCCAGCTGCCCGGGTATCCACTCCAGCAGCGCGCCCAGGCGCGGCGCGCGGCAGGCCTGGGGCGCCAGGTGCGGGCTGAACTGCGCCTGGTCGCCGGGGCGCTTGAGGAACATCACCAGGCGCCGGGCCACGGCCAGGGCGATGGGCCGGCCGAGGTCGTCTTCCACCAGGGCCAGCGCCAGGTCGATGCCGGCCGTGACCCCCGCCGAGGTAAAGCGCTGGCGGCTGGCGCGGCTGTAAGTGTGCAGGCGTTCGCCCTGTACATCGATGGCCGGGAAGGCCTTGAGCGCTTCCACGTCGGCCCAATGGGTGGTGGCGCGGTGGCCATCCAGCAGGCCGGCGTGGGCCAGGATCAGCGCGCCGGAGCACACCGAGCCCAGGCGTTGCACCTGCGCGGCGGCGCGGCTGAGCCAGTCCAGCAGCGGCTGGTTGGCGAATTGCGCCGCCTCGCCGCGCCCGCCGGGCACCAGCAGGGTGTCGAGGCTGGCGGGGTCGGTGTCGTGGTAGCGCTGCTCGGCATACAGGCTGAAACCTGCCGAGGTCGCCACCGGGCCGGCCTGTTCCCCCAGCATCAGCAGGGTGTAGGCGGGCGCCCGGCCCAGGCGCGCCAGCTCCTCGTTGGCCGAGGCGAACACCTGCATCGGCCCGGTGACGTCCAGGCTCATCACCTCGGGATAAATCAAACAGGCAATCCGGCGCATAAAAACTCCTGGTGATTCCCGTAGCAGCGGCCACAGGCCGCGTCCGGGTCAACGCGGTGCACCTGGGGGGACGCGGCCTGCGGCCGCTGCTACAGGGGTTGTCTGTAAAGGTGCGCGTGGCCGGCGCGGTAGAGCGCCGACTCGCCGAAACAGTCCGTGTCCAGCACCCGCCCGACCAGGATCAGCGCCGTGCGGCGGAAACCCTTCGCCGCTACCTTGGCTTCAATGTCCGCCAGGCTACCGGTCACCCAATCCTGGTCCGGCCAGCTGGCCTTGTGGATCACGGCGATGGGGCAGTCGGCACCATAGTGGGGCAGCAGTTCCAGCACGATTTTCGACAAATGCTGCACGCCCAGGTGAATGGCCATGGTCGCGCCGTGCCGCGCCAGGTCGTGCAGGGCTTCGCCTTCAGGCATCGGCGACTTGTCGGCATAACGGGTCAGGATCACTGTCTGCGACACCCCCGGCAGCGTCAGCTCGGCGCCCAGCAGGGCTGCGCAGGCGGCAGTGGCGGTGACGCCAGGGATGATCTCGAAGGGAATGCCGCGTGCGCGCAGGCAGCGGATCTGCTCGCCGATGGCGCCGTACAGGCTCGGGTCGCCCGAATGCACCCGCGCCACGTCCTGGCCGCGGGCATGGGCGGCGGCCAGCAGGTCGATGATCTGCTCCAGGTGCAGCTCGGCGCTGTTGACCACCTGTTCGGCCTGGTGGCCTTCGAGCACGGCGGCGGGCACCAGGGAGCCGGCGTAGATGATCACCGGACACTGGCGGATCAGCCGCTGGCCCTTGACGGTGATCAGTTCCGGGTCGCCGGGGCCGGCGCCGATGAAGTAGACGGTCATGTGCAAATCCTGAAGAAAACGAATGCTGCTTGAGCGAAATTCAAGTGCGAGGCGGTGATTATCCGGGAATCGGGCCCGCTTGTGCCAACGCCAGGGTGGCTTTGGCGTTTTTTTGCCGGCTGACGCGCAGCTGGCTGCCGGCCCCGGCCAGTGCCAGCGCGGCGCTTTCGGCCACGCCGTGGCAGCCGGTGTGGCTGAAGGCGACGGCGGAGCGGTGGGTCAGCCGGGGCTCGAAAGGCGCGAGCTGCGCGGCGCTGAAAAGCGTCAATGGCACGTCCAGCGCCTGCGCCAGTTCCAGCAGCCCGGCCTCGTCGGCCTTCAGGTCAATGCTCGCCACGCCCGTCACGTCGCCGCGGCTCAGGCCGTGGTGGGCGAGGGTGGTGTCGAGCAGGTCGGCCAGCACGCTGGCGGGGCAGCCGCGCTGGCAGCCGAAGCCGGCGTAGAGGTCAGGCATGGGAGGCGTCCGCACATTGCAAGCCACCACTATACCCGTAGCCGCTGCCGCAGGTAGCGGCTACGGGGCGATGTTGACCTTCCCCCCCACACTGCGTAGCCTTGCAACTTCGAGGTTCTCCGCCACGCGGAGCCAAGATGGGAATGCGGTCCAAGCCGCAGCTGCCCCCGCAACTGTAAGCGGTGCGCACCCCGGCAATGCCACTGCGTTCCACGCGGGAAGGCGCCAGGGTCGGCTTTCGAGCCCACGCCGCAAGCCAGGAGACCTGCCTCGACAGACTTCCACTACAACCGGGCGGGGTGATCCGGTGGCGAATGCCCCCGCGTGCCCGGCACCCGCGGTTCTCGTCCCGTTTGCCCGCCATATTGCCAAGGGCATCCGATGAAAACACTGGCCAAGCTTCCCGTCACCATCGTCACCGGCTTCCTGGGCTCGGGCAAGACTACCTTGCTGCGCCACATGCTGGACAACGCCCAGGGCCGCCGCATCGCGGTCATCGTCAACGAGTTCGGCGAGCTGGGCATCGACGGCGAAATCCTCAAGCAGTGCACCATCGGCTGCACCGAGGAAGAGGCCACCGGCCGCGTCTACGAACTGGCCAATGGCTGCCTGTGCTGCACCGTGCAGGAAGAATTCTTCCCGGTGATGCGCGAACTGGTGGCCCGCCGTGGCGACCTCGACCACATCCTCATCGAGACCAGCGGCCTGGCCCTGCCAAAACCGCTGGTGCAAGCCTTCCAGTGGCCGGAAATCCGCAGCGCCTGCACCGTCGACGCGGTGATCACCGTGGTCGACAGCCCGGCCGTGGCCGCCGGCACCTTCGCCGCCTTCCCGGACCAGGTCGACGCCCAGCGCAAGCTGGACCCCAACCTGGACCACGAATCGCCGCTGCACGAGCTGTTCGCCGACCAACTGGCCAGCGCCGACCTGGTGATCCTCAACAAGGCCGACCTGATCGAGCCCGAGGCCCTGGCCGCCGTGCGCCGCGAAGTGGCCGAGGAACTGCCGCCGGCGGTCAAGGTCATCGAAGCCAGCAGCGGCCGCCTGCCGCTGGACGTGCTGCTGGGCCTGGGCGCCGAGTCGGAAGAACACATCGACGGCCGCTTGACCCACCATGATCATCACCACGACGACGATGATCACGACGACCACGACCACGATGCCTTCGACTCCATCTCCATCGAGCTGCCCGAAGCGCCGGAAGCCCAGCTGCTCGACGCCCTGACCACCCTGGTGGTCAAGCACGGCATCCTGCGGGTCAAGGGCTTCGCGGCCATTCCGGGCAAGCCGATGCGCCTGCTGATCCAGGGCGTGGGCACCCGCTTCGACAAGCACTTCGACCGCGCCTGGCGCGCCGAAGAAGCGCGTAGCACGCGCCTGGTGCTGATCGGCCAGGAGCTGGACGCGGCCCTGCTGGAAAGCCAGCTGCGCGCTGCCCTGAACGGTTAAGCCATGCACCTGCTGAGAACCCAGCCCGGCGGTTTCGTGCCGGACGACAGCATCGCCGACCTGGGCCAGACACCGGCCGAGCTGGTGATTCTCTGCAGCGGTGACTCGCACCTGGCGCTGCTGGCCGAGGCCGCCCGGCAACTGCCGGACGATTTCCCCAGCCTGCGCCTGGCCAACCCCATGCAGGTACAGAACCACGCCTCCGTGGACCTGTACGTGGACGAGGTGTTGCGCCACGCCAAGGTCATCCTGATTTCCCTGCACGGCGGCATCGGCTACTGGCGCTACGGCGTCGAGCAGCTGGTGGCGCTGGCGGAACGCGGCGTGCAGCTGATTCTGGTGCCCGGCGACGACCGCCCCGACCCCGAGCTCAGTGACCTGGGCACCGTGGGCCGCGAGGCGGGCGAACGCCTGTGGCACTTCCTGCGCCAGGGCGGCATGGGCAACGCGTTGTCGTTGTTCAACTGCCTGGCCAGCCAGTTTCTCGGTCGCGACTACGCCTGGGCAGAGCCCCAGGCGCTGCCGCGCACCGCCATCTATCACCCGGCCCACCACGATGCCGGCCTGGCCCATTGGCAGGCCGACTGGCAACCCGGCCAGGCCGTGGTGCCGCTGATTTTCTACCGCTCGCACCTGCAGGCGGCCAACACCGGTTTCGTCGACGTGTTCTGTCAGCGCCTGCTGGCGGCCGGCCTGAACCCGCTGCCCATGGCCGTGGCCAGCCTCAAGGAGGCCGGCTGCCTGAGCCAGGTGCAGGCCTGGATGGACGAAGTCGGCGCGGCGGTGATTCTCAACACCACCGGCTTTGCCCAGTCCAGCCCGGAAGCGCCGCACCTGCGGCCGTTCCGCCGCGACATCCCGGTGATCCAGGCCATCTGCGCCCAGGACAACCAGCCCGGCTGGGAAGCCAGCGAGCAGGGCCTGGGCCCGCGCGACCTGGCCATGCACATCGCCCTGCCGGAGCTGGACGGGCGCATCATCAGCCGCCCCATCAGCTTCAAGGACCTGGCCTGGCGCAGCGAGCGCAGCCAGTCCGACGTGGTCTGCTACCGCGCGCACCCCGAGCGCATGGATTTTGTCGCCGAACTGGCGCGGCGCTGGGCCGAGCTGGCGCGCCTGCCCAACGACCAGAAGCGCATCGCGCTGATTCTGGCCAACTACCCGACCCGCGACGGCCGCATCGGCAACGGCGTGGGCCTGGACACCCCGGCGGCGGCGCTGAACATCCTGCGTGCCCTGCACGTCGAGGGCTACCCAGTGCAGGGCCTGCCCGCCAGCGGCACGGCGCTGATCCAGCAGTTGCTGGGTGGCGTCAGCAACGACCTCGACAGCCTCGACCTGCGCCCCTGCGCCCAGAGCATGGCCATGGACGACTACCTGGCGGCGTTCGCGCGCCTGCCGCTGGCCAACCAGCAGGCGGTGCGCGAGCGTTGGGGCGAGCCAAGCGCCGACCCCATGTGCCGCAGCGGCCGCATGATGGTCGCCGGCCTTCGCCTTGGCCTGACCTTCGTCGGCATCCAGCCGGCTCGTGGCTACCAGCTGGACCCCAGCGCCGTGTACCACGACCCCGACCTGGTGCCGCCCCACGGCTACCTGGCGTTCTATTTCTGGCTGCGCCACGCCTATGGCGCCGACGCCGTGGTGCACGTGGGCAAGCACGGCAACCTGGAGTGGCTGCCGGGCAAGGGCGTGGGCCTATCCGAGCACTGCTGGCCGGACGCGCTGCTGGGGCCGATGCCCAACGTCTACCCGTTCATCGTCAATGACCCGGGCGAGGGCGCCCAGGCCAAGCGCCGCACCCAGGCGGTGATCATCGACCACCTGATGCCACCGCTGACCCGTGCCGAAACCTATGGCCCGCTGCGCGACCTGGAGCGCCTGGCCGACGAATACTACGACGCCCAGCTGCTGGACCCGCGCCGCGCCCGCGAGCTGCAACGCGAGATCCTGGCGCTGGTGCGCGACGCGCAGATCGACCGCGAGCTGCAACTGGATGCCGGCTGGGACAGCGACGCCGACGCTGCGCTGTGGCTGCCGCGCCTGGACACCTACCTGTGCGACCTGAAGGAATCGCAGATCCGCGACGGCCTGCACATTTTCGGCGAGTCGCCCACCGGGCGCCTGCGCATCGACACCCTGGCGTCGCTGTTGCGCATCCCGCGTGGCGATGGCCGCGGCGCCCACGCCAGTCTGATCCGCACCCTCGGGCGGGCGCTGCAGCTGGGCTTCGACCCGCTGGACTGCAACCTTGGCGACAGCTGGGACGGCGCCCGCCCGGCCTGCCTGCAGGCGGTCAGCGCGGACAGCTGGCGCACCGCCGGTGACACCCGCGAACGCCTGGAGCTGTATGCCGCGCAACTGATCGAACAGGCGCTGCACACGCCTGCCGCCACTGGTTGGGCTGACGTCGACCTGATTCTCGACAGCCTGCGCGACACCGTGGCGCCACGCCTGGACGCGTGCGGCCCGGCCGAGATCGGCGGCCTGCTGGCGGCCCTGGGCGGGCGCTTCGTGCCTGCTGGCGCCAGCGGCGCGCCCAGCCGGGGCCGCCTGGACGTGCTGCCCACCGGGCGCAACTTCTTCTCGGTGGACGTGCGCAACCTGCCCACCACCACCGCCTGGCGCATCGGTTTCGCCTCGGCCAACCTGATCCTCGAACGCCACCTGCAAGACCACGGCGACCACCTGCGCCAGCTGGGCCTGTCGGTGTGGGGCACCGCCACCATGCGCACCGGCGGTGACGACATCGCCCAGGCCATGGCGCTGATGGGCGTGCGCCCGGTGTGGGCCACTGGCAGCCAGCGCGTCGACGACTTCGAGATTCTGCCGCTGAGCCTGCTCGACCGCCCGCGGGTGGACGTGACCCTGCGGGTGTCGGGCTTCTTCCGCGACGCTTTCGCCAACCTGCTGCGCCTGTTCGACGCCGCCGTGCAGGCGGTGGCCGCGCTGGACGAACCGGACGACCTCAACCCGCTGGCGGCCAAGGTGCGCAGCGAGCAGCAGGCCCTGCTGGCCCAGGGCATCGCCGCCGAACAGGCGCGCCGCGAAGCCGGCTGGCGCATTTTCGGCGCCAAGCCCGGCAGCTACGGCGCCGGTGTGCAGGGCGCCATCGACGGCCGCCTGTGGCAGACCCGCGAAGACCTGGCCGAGGCTTACCTGAACTGGGGCGGCTACGCCTACGGCGGCACCGACGACGGCACGCCGGCGCGGGCGCAGTTCGCCCAGCGCCTGGGCCAGGTGCAGGCCGTGGTGCAGAACCAGGACAACCGCGAGCACGACCTGCTCGATTCCAACGACTACTACCAGTTCCAGGGTGGCATGCTCGCGGCTGCCGAAACCCTGGCCGGCAAGGCGGCCGCCAGCTACCACGGCGACCACAGCCAGCCCGACCTGCCGCGCATTCGCACCTTGAAGGAAGAACTCAACCGCGTGGTGCGCGCCCGTGCGGTGAACCCCAAATGGATCGACGGCGCCAAGCGCCACGGTTATAAAGGAGCGTTCGAGCTGGCCGCGACGGTGGACAACCTGTTCGCCTTCGACGCCACCACCCATTTGATCGACGACCACCAGTACGCCTTGCTCGCCGATGCCTACGTGCTGGACGCCGACACCCGAGGTTTCATGCAGCAGCACAACCCCCATGCCCTGCGCGACATCACCGAGCGCCTGCTGGAGGCCCAGCAACGCGGCCTGTGGGGCGAACCGGGCGACTACCGCCAGGCCCTGGAAGAACTGCTGCTGGATATAGAAGAAGATGCCTGACATGCGCGATACCCCGCATTTTCCCCTGGCTGCCGTGGTTGGCGCCGACTCGCTGAAACTGGCCCTGTGCCTGAGCGCCATCGATCCGAAAATCGGCGGCGTGCTGATTGAAGGCCCGCGCGGCATGGCCAAGAGCACTTTGGCCCGTGGCCTGGCCGACCTGCTCGCCAGCGGCCAGTTCGTCACCTTGCCCCTGGGCACCACCGAGGAACGCCTGGTGGGCACCCTGGACCTGGACGCGGCGCTGGGCGAGGGCCGCGCGCAGTTTTCCCCTGGCGTGCTGGCCAAGGCCGACGGCGGCGTGCTGTACGTGGACGAGGTCAACCTGCTGCCCGACCACCTGGTGGACCTGCTGCTGGACGTGGCCGCCAGCGGCGTCAACCGCGTGGAGCGCGACGGCATTTCCCACCGCCACAGCGCACGTTTCGTGCTGATCGGCACCATGAACCCGGAGGAGGGCGAACTGCGCCCGCAGCTGCTCGACCGCTTCGGCCTCAACGTGGCCCTGGACGGCCAGCCGGCGCCAGAGGAGCGCAGCCAGATCATTCGTCGGCGCCTGGCGTTCGACGCCGACCCTTACGCGTTCTGTGACGAGTGGGCCAGCCGCCAGGACGCCCTGCGCCAGCGCTGCCAGCTGGCGCGGGAGGTGTTGGAGGAGGTGCCGCTGGACGACCAGGCGCTGGCCGTCATCACCGAACGCTGTTTCGCCGCCGGCGTCGACGGCATGCGCGCGGACCTGGTGTGGCTGCGCGCGGCACGGGCCCACGCCGCCTGGCGCGGGGCCCTGGGTATCGAGGCCATGGATATCGATGCAGTGGCCGAGTTCGCCCTGCGCCATCGCCGTCGCCAGCCCCCCGAGGCGCCCCAGGGTGAGCCGCCGCCTGCCGGCGCGCAAGCGCCCCAGGCCGCCAGCGGCGAAGGCCAGTGGGGCGGCCTGCCGCCCCAGGCCACGCCCATGGGCGCGCGGCGTGACGTGCCGAGCTGGCCAAAAAAGCCCTGAGCATTCGCCCGCGCCCCGGGGCGGGTGCCAGACCCCAGGCCGGGCAGCAGCAGGGGCGCCGTGGCGCCGCGCGGGCTGCGGCTTTCGGCCGGGTGGACTGGGCCGCCACGCTGTTGCAGGGGCGGCCACGCAAGGCTGTCGACCTGCGCTGGCAGCAGCGCCGGGCCAGCGCCCATGAGCTGTGGCTGGTGGTCGTCGACGCCTCGGCGTCCACCCGCAAGCACCGGGCCCTCGCCGACGCCAAGGGCCTGCTGGCCGAGCTGTTCGACCAGGCCTACCGCCGCCGCGCCCGGCTGGCCCTGCTCACCGCCAGCGGCGAGCAGCCGCACTGGCAGCGCCATGGCCTGAAAGCTTCCCAGGCCTTGCAGCCCTGGTTGCAGGCCCTGGGCGCTGGCGGCGGCACGCCGCTGGTGGCCGCGCTGGCCCAGGCGGGCGAGTTCCTGGCGCGCCGGGCCAAGGCCTTCCCCCATGAGCAGCAGCGCTGCCTGGTGATCACCGACGGGCGGATCAAGCGCGCAGAGGGCATCGAGCCGCTGCCGTGCCCGGCGCTGCTGATCGATATGGAAAGGGGGGCGATTCGCCTGGGCCGTGCCGTTGAATTGGCGAAACAGCTAGGCGCGGAGTATCGACATATAGACAGTTTGCCAGGCACTTTATAAGTGCTGCGCTGTTATGCCGCAGGCAAGGCAACTCGGATTTTAATTAATTAGCCAGCTATCCGTAGTTGCCACAACTGCCACGGTGCAAAGTGCCACTTATTGTTGTGGCATGCTCCAGGGTTGCAGGTCGTAACCGTCCTGGCGCAGTTCGGCGCGTACTTCTTCGAGCAGGTGGGCCCATTGCGCAGGGTCCGAATAAGTGCTGCTCGGTACTTGCTTGCGACCAATGCTGTTGCGGGTGCGATCTACCACGGTCAGGCTCAGTTCGCCGTTGCCATCCTGTGGGGCCCAGGCCACGCACTGGAAGGGTTCGAAGGCGTGGCCGGCAATCAGAAGTGCTTCGTTGACACGCAGTGGGGCGTTCATGGGGTCAGTCTCTCTAGTGTGCCCGAAAAAGTATGCAGGGCGGCGGCAAGGTCATTACCGATTGCGTCTGCTTGTCTGTACTGATGCTGCCAACCGGGCAACAAGTCACACGCGGGCAGGAAAATGATCAAACTTTTTTGCTCATGGCCTTTTTAGCGTTCGTTTTGACGTTGAAAAATCAACGAAATTCCCGATCGTAAAAACGTGTAACAGTTTTGTAGACCAACGGTCCTTGGCACCGTCAAGTTAATTGCTACTGTTACAGACGGGGTCGCCAACTCGCTGTTTCTAATAACTTTTATATTATTGGCGCCAAGGAGCCGGTCATGCTCGATATGGCAAACACGCGACGCCTGCTAATTGTCGACCCTTGCGACGACTGCCATCAGTTGTTGCCCGGCCTGCGCACCGTGGGCTGGGAGGTGGACAGCTGCGAGCTTGACCAGGCCTGCGACCACCCTTGCGACGTGGGCTTGCTGCGCCTGCAACCCTTTCACCTGGAGCGCCCGGAGGCGGTCAAGGAGCTGATCAGCCGCAGCAACACCGAGTGGATCGCGGTGCTCAACCAGGACGTGCTGCGCATGCAGAACGTCGGTGATTTCGTCTGCGAGTGGTTCTTCGACTTCCATACCCTGCCGTTCGACGTGTCGCGGGTGCAGGTCACCCTGGGCCGCGCGTTCGGCATGGCGCGGCTGCGCGGGCAGGGGGCGGTGCACGTCAACCAGCCCGAGCACGAGCTGTTGGGCGACAGCCGCCCGATCCGCGACCTGCGCAAGCTGCTGAGCAAGCTGGCGCCCACCGAGTCGCCGGTGTTGATCCGCGGCGAGAGCGGCACCGGCAAGGAGCTGGTGGCGCGCACCCTGCACCGCCAGTCCCAGCGCCATGCCAAGCCGTTCGTGGCGATCAACTGCGGGGCGATTCCCGAGCACCTGATCCAGTCGGAGCTGTTCGGCCACGAGAAGGGCGCGTTCACCGGCGCCCACCAGCGCAAGGTCGGGCGCATCGAGGCGGCCAACGGCGGCACGCTGTTCCTCGATGAAATCGGCGACCTGCCGCTGGAACTGCAGGCGAACTTGCTGCGCTTCCTGCAGGAAAAACACATCGAACGGGTGGGCGGCAGCCAGCCCATCGCCGTGGACGTGCGGGTGCTGGCGGCGACCCACGTCAACCTGGAGTCGGCCATCAGCGCCGGGCGTTTCCGCGAAGACCTGTACTACCGTCTGAACGTGTTGCAGGTGGTGACTGCGCCGCTGCGCGAGCGCCATGGCGACCTGGCGATGCTGGCCAACCACTTCGCCCACTTCTACAGCCAGGAAACCGGCCGGCGGCCGCGCAGCTTCAGCGAGGACGCGCTGATTGCCATGGGCAAGCATGACTGGCCGGGCAACGTGCGCGAGCTGGCCAACCGCGTGCGCCGTGGGTTGGTGCTGGCCGAGGGGCGGCAGATCGAGGCCCAGGACCTGGGGTTGGCCAGCCAGACCGCGGTGGTGGTGCCCATGGGCACGCTGGAGGACTACAAGCACCGTGCCGAGCGGCAGGCCTTGTGCGACGTGCTGAACCGCCATTCCGACAACCTCAGCATTGCCGCGCGGGTGCTGGGCATCTCGCGGCCGACGTTTTACCGGTTGCTGCACAAGCACCAGATTCGTTGAGTGTGCCGGGACGCGGCCTATGGCCGCTGCTACGGGGTTTCGTAGCAGCGGCCACAGGCCGCGTCCATTACCATCAGAAGTAATACGGGAATTTCAGGCTGAAGGTGAAGTCCGGCGCGTCATCGGTCATGCCGATGGACAGGTTCGGCACGATGGTCAGCGCATCGGTGGCCGCGATGGTCATGCCGATGTTGAAGTACCCGGCGTTGGCGTCGCTGGAGGGCACGCCCTGCCAGTCGCCACCGTCCTGCTTGATCTTGGCGCGGCGCTGGATCAGGTCGGACAGCGAGAACGACATGCTCATCTTCTCGTTCAAGGCGAACGCCACGCCCATGCCTACCTGGAAGCTGTCGCCCAGGTCCACCTTGCCGCCGATGCTGGTGCCGACGTTGGGGTCGATGTCGCCGAAGCTGTTCACGAAGTTGTGGGTGTAGGAGAAGCTGCCGAACAGCACGGCCGGGTCGAAGCTCTTGATCAGCGAGATGCCCGGGGTGACCGACCACATGCCGTTGCCGGTGGGCAGTGAGTCTGGCACGGCAAGGTTGTCGTTGTTCGCCGATTTTACCAGTTTGATGCCGTATGGGTCCTTGCCGGTAGGTGCTTTCACCCGCACGCTGAATACCGCGTCGGGGCGGTAGGGGCCCTCGTCCATGAATTTGTAGGCGACGCCGGCGTTGATGTCGCCGATGGTGGGGTCGCGGCTGACCGATTCCTGGGAGATGGCAGTGGTGGAACCGCCTGCGCCTGCGGACTGGAAGGTGGAATCGCGGTAGATGACCGGCACGTTGACGTCGAACTGCCAGCGGTTGTTGATGTTGTAGCGGCCGGTCACGTCCAGGGTCCAGCTGTCGGCCTTGATGCGGTCGATGTTGATGTTGCCGAGGAAGATCGAGTCCAGGGCCAGGAAGCCGTTGAGCACCAGTTGCCGGGTGTCGTAGTGCGAATAGGTGATGCCGGTCTCGAGGCTGAACTTGCCGCCGCCGAAGAAGCCGGTGTTCTCATCGTACAGGTTGTTGACGCTCTGCGCCGGCGTGGAGTCGTCCTTGAGCGACTGGCCGTACGAGGCGCCGCCTGCGGCACCACCACTGCTGGTGCCCGGGGCGCCGGTGGCGATGGTCTGGGCCTTGCTGGGCTCGGCCGGCGACTTGCTCAGGCGCTTGGGCGGTGGCGTGCCCGGGGTTTCCTCGACCTGCTTGACCCGTTGTTCCAGCACCATCAGTGCCTGTTGCTGTTGATCGTAACGTTGCTTGAGTTGCAGCAGTTCTGCCTTGAGTTCCTCGACCTGGGGGTCGGGGGCTGCCTGCAAAAGCGTTGCGGGAAGCAGAGCGCTTAAGCAGACAACCGCATTGAACGAAAACGATCGTTGCATGGTGAGCCGTCCCTGTTGACTGCATTATTTTGAGACGAAGCGTAGTCCAGATTTTCATGCAGCGTAGGTCAGTACCCCATGTTACGCAGGCCTCTGAGCTGGCTCAGGCCCGAGTCGATATTGCCGCTGGCGGGCACGTTGTTACGCATCACCACGTTGAGCTGGGTCAGGTTGCTGACCTGGTTGGAGCCCCCCAGCAGGGTAGTCAGTTGCGACAGGCCGCCCTGGCCCAGGGCTTGGCTGGTGGTGCCCTGGTTGTTGTTGGCCTGGATCGACATCTGCACGCCGCTGCCATTGCTGGCCACGGTCAGGCTGCCCGCCCCATTGGTGCCGGTAATGGTGCTGCCCGGGGCCAGGACCTGCCCTTGCGGCGCCGCCGGGGTGGGGGCGGCGCTCGCTTGGGAGACGTTGATGTCGACGTTGTTATAGGCGCTGTTGTTATCGCCTGCGGCGCGCACCGACTGGGTCACGCCCTGGGTGGTGGTCAGGCCGGCGCCGCCGGTGACTATGCCGGTGCCGGGGTTCTGCGCCAGGTCAGCGGTGCCGCTGCCCTTGCTATTGAAGGTTTGCACGTAGAACTGCGGGGTGATGGTGGTGGACTGCACCTGCATGTTCGCCCGCGCGCCCAGCATGTCGCCGTTGGCGTTCTGCCAGGTGGTGGACATCACCACGCCGAAGCTGATGATGCGCCCGGGCATGACAAAGCGGCCGCGCAAGGTGGAAAGCTCGGAGTCCTTGACCTCTATCGGTTGGAATGCCGGCGCGGCGTGCACCGGCACACTGGCAGCCAGGCACACGGCCAGCAGCCACTGTTGAGTATTCATCGGGTGCTCCTGGAGCTTCATGCCCCTATTTATTTAGAAGAAATCACTCTGGATGAAGCCGAAGTCCATGAGATCCGCGTCTTGCACGGGCTTGAACTGATCCAGCTGGCCCTTGGCGGTCAGTGGCACGGGCGGGGTGAGCAAGGTGTTGGTCTTGTCGTAGCCCTGGCCAATGACGGCGAAAATGATCCCGTTCCAGCCTTTCACGAAGTCTTCACGGGCGTAGCGCTTGTGGCCCAGCACCGGGTCGCCGACGTAGACCCAGTCGCGTTGCACGCGCTGCATCACAACGAAATGCTTGTAGCCACGAATGTCCATCAGCACCACGACGGGAATGTTGACCTTGTCCAGGCTGTCGGCGGGTATGCGGTAGCCACGGGCACGCATGCCGATGCTTTCCACATACTTCTTCATGTCCAGCATGGAGAAGCCCTGCACCTTGACGGTGTCCTGGTCGGAATGGGCGAGCATGCCTTCGATCACCTGTTTCTCGTCGACGTCCAGCCAGTACGCTTGGCGCAGGACCGTGGCCAGGGCGGCGGCGCCGCAACTGAAGTCGGTCTTCTGCTGGACCAGGTCGGAAAAGTGCCGCTCACGCATGCTCTGGATCGACTTGTGAATCACCGTACCGCCAGGCAGGGCGGGTATGGACATGTTCGAGGCCCAGGCAGGGCCAGCCAACAGCAGCAGTGTCAGGAGGGCAGAAGTGCGCATGGTCGAGTCGCCTTGCTTGGTGGAGCTGAAAAAGAGCCCCCTTGCGGGGGCCCTCGAGACCGTCGTGATTACATGCTGGTTTTGCCGGCAGCAATCGACAGCGAGTTGCTTTGTTGGTTGCCGATACCTGCCGAGACGTTGGCGCCGACGTTGCCGGACACGTTGTTCAGCGAGTTGTTCAGCGAAGCGGTGTTGGTCACAGGGTTGGCCCAGCCGCTTGGGGTCAGCACTTGATAGGAGGCTACGCCGCCCAGCTCGAAGCTGCCGCTTTCCTTGAATTTCAGAGGCTCGACCTTGTCGTGGTCTCTGCCGCCGCGGTTGTCCCAGCCACCATGGGAGTCGTCGCCCACGGTGCCGGTGCCGGTGCCTTTGTAGGAGCCAGTGGCACGGAAGGAGGCGGTGAGGGTGTCCTTGGTGTAGGTACGGTCGGCGGCGTTGGCCACCACGGTGCCAGTCGAAGTCTGGTTGGCCGAGGCGCTGGCGCCGGCTACACGACCGCCGGAGACGGCAATGGCCAGGTTGTTTTTCTGTTGGTTGTAGTCGCCCGAGGTCACGTTGATGCCAATGTTGCCCGAGCTGCCGTTGGCGGTACCGTTGAGGCTGGTGTTGGTGCTGGTGGAGTAGTTGGCCACGGCGTTGCCGGTGTTGCTTTGAGTGGCCGAGGTTTGCGAGTAGGCGCTGCCGAAGATGAAGCTTTCGTCGGCGGTGGCGATGGCAGCGGCGTTGTCTTGTTGGTTGGCGTCGCCGCCAGCCACGTTGACGCCCAGGTTGCCGTTGGAGCTGCCAGCAGAGTTATTCACCGAGGCCGAGTTCTTGGTGCCTTCGTTGACTACGGCGTTGCCCGAGCTGGTTTGTGCGTCGGACACCACGGCGGCAGCACCAGCGGTCAGCTGGATTTGCAGCATGGGATCGGGTTGCTGCTGATGACCACCATGGTGCGGATCGCCATGCCCACCTTGGTTGCGATCGTCGCCCGCGTGAGCGGCGACGGCCATGACGGCAGCAAGGGCGAAGACCAGAGGCTTGAGGGCCATTGTAGGTTTCATGGTGTTTCTCCGTACTTATTTTATTTTAGTTAAGTGTTGTTTCTGTCTTGGAGGGTCAGTCAGCGACCCTTACGCTCAGGGTGTTGCCCATGCGGTTCCCCACCCCGGCGCTCTGGTTCAGCTGGATCAGTCCACGGCTTCCGGTGAAGGCCTGGTCATCGGTGTTGACCTGGCGGGAGCCGAGTGAACCTGCTGAGTCGGAGCCTCTTGCCAGCGCCACGTTCTGTTGTGACAGGGCGCTGTCGTCAACGCTGAGCGGCTGCGCACTGGTGGTCAGGCGCATGGCGTTGGCTTGCTGGTTGTTGGCACCGGCGGTCTGGTTGATGCCCAGGGCGCCGTTGCCGTTGCTGAACGAGTTGCCTTGTATCGACGACCGGGCGTTCATCACCGGGTCGACCACGGCCTTGGAAACCTGCTTGATGTGCGTGGTGGCGCTGGCCTGGGTGCCGTTGGCGATGGCCCGGGCGTTGGCCTGTTGTTGCTGGTCGCCGGCGGCCTGGTTGACGGCCATGTTGCCGTTGTAGCCGACGCCGGCATTGCTGATCACGGCGTTGTTGACCACGGGCACGCTGCTGTCGGCGAAGGCGCTGGCGCAGCCCAGCAGGGCGATGAAGAGCAGGGTAGGTTTCATCTCACTTGCCTCCGGTCATCATCTGCAGCGGGGCCAGGCCCTGGCTGAGCGCCGAGTTCACGGTGTTGGAGATACCGCCGCCAGCGCCGCCGGAGTGGCCTGCGGAGACGCCTGGCAGGGCGCTGCCGGTGACTGCGCTGAGGCCGCGCAGGTTGCCATCGGGCATCATCAGGCGGGTGACGCTGCTGCCGGTGTTGATGCCGGCGATGTCGCCGTCGCTCAACTCGGTGTTGACCGCGGCGTTCACTTCGCGGGACATGTTGGTGTTGACGGTGACCGGGTTGGGGTCGGGGCGCATGGTCGGGCGTGTGGCGATGCGTGGCTGTACTTCGCGCTGGATGACGATGACGCCGTCGCCAGCGGCCTGGGCCGCCAGGTTGTAGCAGCATCCCAGCAGGAGCAGGCAGGCAATGCCTTGTTTGGTAGTCCCGATCATGGCCATCCCTCTTCTTGTGTGCGCCGGCCTTGTTGGCGTTGCGAGGAAGAGAGCAGGGCGTGTGCCAGTTTTGAGAATGGCTGTTAAATCAAGGTGTTGGCCTTTTAAGCGGGCAGTGCCGGATTTTTGCTGTAACAGCGCTGAGACAGTTCCAAATGAAAAGCGGTCTCAGACAATGGCCAGTGGCCGTTGTTCCCCCCACACCTGGGTGTAACGCTGGCCTAACAAGTGGGCTGGCGTTTCGCTGCAACCGCTGCCGGCGGGCCTTGCACCTGCGGCATGTGTTTCAGAAGTGGACACTTGTTGCCGTCAGCCCAGCAATCTTTCCACTCGGGCACTGGCGGCGGCCAGCCGTTGTGGCCAGTCTCCCTCGATGACGGCGTAGGGACGCTGGTGAGCTTCCAGCCACTGCTGGCAGTCGGCGAAAAACGCCAGGCGCTGCTCCAGGTCAGGCTGACAGCGCTGCCCATCATCCACCCAGGTGGCGCCCCGGGGCGACAGCAACAGGTGCAGGTGGTAGTCGCGCTCCAGCAGCGCGGGTTCGATCCAGGCCGGGCAAGCGCCGAACAGGGTGTGGCTCCACAGCAGGTTGCTGAGCAGGTGCGTGTCGAGGATCAGCAGCGACGGTTGCTGGGCACGGGCGGCATCCTCCCAGGCCAGCTGGCCACGGGCGATGGCGGTGATATCGGCCAGGCAGGTGTCGCGGCCGCCCTGGCTGTCGATGAAGTGGCGCACGTATTCGCCCACCACCAGGCCGCCGAACCTGGCCTGCAGGGCCTGGGCCAGCACGCTCTTGCCGGTGGATTCGGGGCCGGTCAGTACCAGGATTTTCATGGGCCGGCGGGCCGGCGCGGGCGTGGGGTGGGGAACATTTACCGATTCCGTGGGACAAACGTGGCGATTGTAACCGTGGCCGGGCCAACGAGGCAGGCTTTGCTCGCACCTTGATACACGAAAGTGCGGCAATAGAGCGGTTTTCATCGATTTGTCAGCGGAGTGGGCTACTGTCTTCTGATAGCATTTCGCCGCTTTTTCGGCGTGTTGTTTCACTTATAAAGAAAATCAGGAACCTGCCCATGAGCAGGCGTCCATTTGGGGGAATTGATGGATTTATGGACCGCCGCACAGGCATTGATTCTAGGGATAGTCGAGGGGCTCACGGAGTTTTTGCCCATTTCCAGCACCGGGCACCAGATCATTGTCGCTGACCTGCTGAACTTTGGTGGTGAGCGGGCCATGGCCTTCAACATCATTATCCAGTTGGGTGCCATCCTGGCGGTGGTCTGGGAGTTTCGCCAGAAGATCATCGAGATCGTCACCGGCCTGCCCACCCGGCCCCAGGCGCGGCGCTTCACCGCCAACCTGCTGATTGCCTTCCTGCCGGCGGTGGTGCTTGGGGTGATCTTCGCCGACGCCATCCACCAGTACCTGTTCAACCCGGTGACCGTGGCGGTGGCCCTGGTAGTGGGGGGCATCGTCATGCTGTGGGCCGAAGAGCGCGAACACGTGGTGCGCGTGGAGCACGTGGACGACATGCGCTGGCACGACGCCCTGAAAATCGGTTTCGCCCAGTGCCTGGCGATGATCCCCGGCACCTCGCGTTCCGGCTCCACCATCATCGGCGGCCTGGTGTTCGGCCTGTCGCGCAAGGCGGCCACCGAGTTTTCGTTCTTCCTGGCCATGCCCACCATGGTCGGCGCGGCGGTGTATTCGGGGTTCAAGTACCGCCACCTGTTCCAGGCCAGTGACCTGCCAGTGTTCGCCCTGGGCTTCGTCACTGCGTTCGTGTTCGCGATGGTCGCGGTGAAAGGCCTGTTGAAGTTCATCGCCAACCACACCTACGACCTGTTCGCCTGGTACCGCATCGGTTTCGGCATGCTGATCCTGGCCACCTGGTGGTTCGGCTGGATCGATTGGGACCATGTCCAGCCGTAGCGCCGGCGCCCAACGGGCGTCGCAACCGGTGAAGGGGCCTGGGGTGCGTTACCTCAAGTTGAAGCTGCTGGCGCTGGTGGTGCTGTGTGCACTGCCGGCCAGCGGCGTGGTGATGCAGTGGCTGCGCGGTGGCCGGCCGGTGGTACTGTTGGTGTACCTGGTAATGAGCCTGATGACCTTCGGCCTGTACTGGCGCGACAAGCACCAGGCCCGCCGCGAAGGCCAGCGCACCCCGGAAAAGCTGCTGCATGCCGCCGAGCTGCTGGGCGGCTGGCCCGGTGCGCTGCTGGCGCAGCAAGCGTTCCGGCACAAGACGCGCAAGGTCAGCTACCAGGTGGTGTTCTGGCTGATCGTGGCGGCCCATGAGCTTGGCTGGTTGTACGTATTCACCCAGCACGCGCTGTGACGCCGCCCCGTAGCAGCGGCCGCAGGCCGCGTCCCAGGCGCCGCCGCGTCACAGGTCCAACAACAACCCCACCTGCGTCTTCTTCGGCAACCGCCGCACCACCAGCTGGTGCGAGCGGCGCAGCAGCTCGCGCACCTCGTCGTCGCTGACTGCCAGCGGCAGCGCCAGGCTCACCCAGTGTGCCCGTGCCAGGTAGGGCGCCGGGCGAAAGCCGGGGCGGTCGACATAGCCCAGGAACAGCTCCTTGCCCACCTTCAACGACAGGCTCTCACCGGCCAGGCCGAACACCGCGAACATCTTGTTGCCGGCCACCGACAGCACGCGAATGCCGCCCCATTTGTAGTCTTCCTGCGCGCCGGGCAGGCCCAGGCAATACGCGGCCAGCTGTTGCTCGTTCATCATATGAAGCGCTCCCCACATTCCTCGAGTGTCTTCACCAGGTGGTCGATCCACGCCCTTACCGCCGGCAGCACGCCGCGCCGGTGCGGGTACACCGCCTGCAGCCAGCCACCGCCCAGCGACCAGTCGGGCAGCAGTTGCACCAGCTCGCCGCTGGCCAGCTCCGCCTCGCAGTGCATCAGCGGCAGCATGGTAAAGCCCAGGCCGGCGATAGCGGTGGCCTTGCGCACCACGAAGTCCTCGATGCCCAGCCGCGCCTCCAGCACCAGGTCGCGCTTGTTGCCCTGTTCGTCCAGCAGGCGCAAATGGACCATGCGGTCGGCCTCCAGCGCGCCCATCACCGGCAGCACCACCAGGTCGTCGGGGCTGGCGATGGTGTTGCCGGCCAGCAGCGCCGGGCTGGCCACCAGTATGGCGCGGGCCTCGCGCAGGCGCCGGGTGACCAGCCCCGGGTCTTCGTCCCACGGCTCGCGCACGCGCAGGGCCACGTCGATGCCCTCGGTGATCAGGTCGACCCGGCGGTTGAGCAGCACCATGTCCAGCTGCACGTGGGGGTATTCCTGCAGAAAGCTGCTGATCACCTTGGGCAGGAACTCGTGGGCCAGGCCCACCGGGCACGACACCCGCAGGCGCCCGCGCGGCTCGCTGGACAGGCTGGCCACCACCTCGTCGGCCATCTCCGCCTCCAGCAGCATGGCCTGGCAATGGCGCAGGTAGCGCTCGCCCACGCTGGTGAGCTTGAGTTGCCGCGTGGTGCGTTGCAGCAGTCGCGCGCCCAGGCGCTCCTCCAGTTCGGCGATGCGCCGCGACAGGCGCGACTTGGGCACGCCCAGCTGGCGCCCGGCGGCGGCGAAACCGCCGGCCTCCACCACCTTGGCGAAGTAGTACAGGTCGTTGAGATCTTGCATGGAGCGTTTTCCCGACTGTCTCATGTGTGGGACAATCTAACGCATATCAATGGACTAATCATCTATTCCACTTCCCGGTAGGATGATCACCATTCCAGCTGCCACGGCGGCTTCATAGACAGGAGATTTCCATGAAACTGTTGCACATCGATTCCAGCATTCTCGGCGACAATTCCGCTTCCCGTCAGCTGAGCCGCGCCGTGGTCCAGTCCTTCGAAGGCGCTGAAGTCACCTACCGTGACCTGGCTGCCGAAGCCCTGACTCACTTCTCGTCCGCTACCCTGGCTGGCGGCGAAGTGGAAGCCAAGCTGTCGGCTGACACCCTGGGCGAGTTCCTGGCTGCCGACGTGGTTGTGATCGGCGCGCCGATGTACAACTTCTCCATTCCTACCCAGCTGAAAGCCTGGATCGACCGCATCTGTGTGGCCGGCACAACTTTCCGTTACACCGAAGCCGGCCCTGAAGGCCTGTGCGGTGGCAAGAAAGTGGTGATCGTCTCCACGTCGGGCGGCATCCACGCTGGCCAGCCATCGGGCGTGGCCCACGAAGAGTTCCTGAAAGTGCTGCTGGGCTTCATCGGCATCACCGACATCGAAATCGTTCGCGCCGAAGGCCTGGCCTACGGTGACGAAGTTCGCACCAAGGCCCTGGCCGGTGCCCAGGCCAAGATCGATTCGAAATTGTTCGCTGCCTGATTACAACGAAACACGCTGAACCCCGGCGCCCGTGGCTGCTCAAAGCACCACGGGCGCTTTGTTTTGCGCGGCATTCGCGTATGATGCGCGGCTTTTGGCCCGGGTTATGCTTGTGCATAGCTGACTAACCTTTCATTCGGTGGCGGCCCAGACTGGACGTACACTGTGATCACTGCGAAAGGTTCCTATCAGGCGGGTAGCAAAGGTGGGCATCCCATGATGCGTCTTTGTGCAAATCTTCTCATGTGCCTGGCCATTGGCCTGGTTTCGGTGCAAGTGTCCGCGGCCCCTCCTGTGCATTGGAGCGTGGGCTTCCATCGCCTCACGTTCCTCGACCCGCTGGACCACAAGCCCATGCAGGCGCTGGCCTTCTACCCCTCGAACCAGCGCGAGCAGGTCACGGCCATCGAGGGCTACAAGGTCGAGGCCACGGAGGATGCGCGCATCGCCATGGGGCGTTACCCGCTGCTGATGCTCTCCCATGGCAACGCCGGCACGCCGCTGGCGCTGCATGACCTGATCACTGCGCTGACCCGCAAGGGCTTCGTGGTGGTGGCCGTCTACCACCCCGGTGACAACTACAAGGACCACAGCCGCCTGGGCGCGGTGAGCAACCTGTACGGCCGGCCGCTGCAGATCTCCGAGGCCATCACCTCGGCGCTGTCGGCGCCGATGCTGTCGCCCTTCATCGACCCGGCCCAGATCGGTGTGATCGGCTACTCGGCAGGTGGCGAGACTGCGTTGATCCTCTCCGGTGCCCAGCCCAACCTCGACCGCCTGCGCAAATACTGCGCCGAATTTCCCAACGACGCCGACGCCTGCCAGACCCATGGCGAGCTGGTGGTGGACCGCGACGACCTGCACGCCGCCGCCGACCCGCGGGTGAAGGCGCTGTTGCTGATGGCGCCGCTGGGCCTGATGTTCAACCGCCAGGCGCTGTCCCAGGTGCAGGTGCCCACGCTGATCTACAGCGGCGACAGCGACAAGCTGCTGGCCCTGGACAAGAACGCCGCCGCCCTGGCGCGCAAGCTGCCCAAGGTGTCGGACTACAAGCTGTTGGCCGGGGCTGGGCATTTTGTCTTCATGGCGCCCTGCGATGACGAGCAGAAGGCGCGCATGCCAGGCCTGTGCAACGACGCCGAGGGCGTCAACCGCGTGGACATCCACCGCGACCTGGTGCGCCAGGCCGGGCAGTTCTTCAGCCAGACCCTGAACGAACCGAGCCACGCCGGCATGCAGACCGCCGATCAGTGAGCCGCTGAACGGCGCGCCAGCAACAGCACCAGGCCCAGGCCGCCCAGCGACAGCAGCGCTGCGCAGCAGAAGATCCACGGGTAGCCCAGGTGCAGGGCGATCATGCCCATCAAGGGCCCGGCCAGCGCCAGGGCCAGGTCGAAGAACACCGCGAACGCGCTCAGCCCGGCCCCTCGGCTGTTGCTGGGCACCTGGCTGATGGCCAATACGCCCAGGGCCGGGTACACCAGCGACAGGCCGAACCCGGCCAGGCAAGCACCCAGCAAGGTGACCGTCGTCGATGGCGCCAGCCACACCAGGGCCAGGCCCAGGGTCTCGATGGCCATGCAGGTGACCGCCACGGTAAACCCGCCCAGGCGGTTGATGGCGTTGATGAACACCAGCCGCGACACGATAAAACTCAAGCCGAAGGCGCTCAGGCAATAGGCGGCGCCGGTCCAGCCGCGGTCCAGGTAGTACAGGGTGATGAAGGTGGTCAGGGTGCCGTAGCCGATGGACGCCAGGGTCAGGCTTACCCCATACGGCGCCACCCGGCCGAACGCCGCCCAGAACGGCAGGCGCTCGCCGCGCACTACCGGCACCGAGGGCTTGCGGCGAATGCACAGCAGGGCCAGCACCGCCAGCGCCGACAAGGCCACGCCCAGGGTATTGAAACCGCCGATGTCGACCATCCACACCCCCAGCGGCGCGCCCAGGGCGATGGCGCCGTAGGAGGCGATGCCGTTCCAGGAAATCACCCGCGCCGTCTGCTCGCTGCCCACCTGGCCGATGCCCCAGCTGATGGTGCCCACGCCAATCAGTCCCTGGGCGATACCCAGCAGCACCCGCGCCAGCACCAGGATGCCGAGGCTGGCCAGGGGCAGGGCCTGCATTAGCGTCGACACCAGGGTCAGCAGCCCGCTGACGGCAATGCCGCCCAGCCCCAGCACGATGGCGCGCTTGGTGCCCAGGCCATCGGCAGCACGCCCGGCCATGGGCCGGCTAAGCAGGGTGGCCAGGTACTGCGAGCCAATGGTCAGGCCGGCCACCACGGCGCTGAAGCCCAGCTGATCGTGGACATAGCCGGGCAGCACCGCGATCGGCAGGCCGATGCAGAGGAAGGCGATGAAGGTGTAGAACACGATCGAGACGATCTTGAGGGTGATGCTGAGGTTGCTGGCGGGCGGGAGCGGTTCGGCGGCAGTCATGGCAACTCGTTCGCGGGCGGGCGGTTGGAGAGTTGGCTCATGATGGCGGGGTGGGGCAGGAAATGGAAGCAGGCTAACGAATCAAGCAGTGTGGGAGCTGGCTTGCCAGCGAGCTTTTGGGGTGGCCCAAAAAACTCGCTGGCAAGCCAGCTCCCACAAACGGCTTAGAAGGTCACGCCCTGGCTGCGCAGGTAGTCGTCGTAGGTGCCGCTGAAGTCCACCACGCCGCTGTCGCTCAGCTCGATGATGCGGGTGGCCAGGGACGACACGAACTCGCGGTCGTGGCTGACGAAAATCAGCGTGCCCGGGTAGTTCTCCAGCGCCAGGTTCAGCGCCTCGATGGATTCCATGTCCAGGTGGTTGGTCGGTTCGTCCATGATCAGCACGTTCGGCTTCTGCAGGATCAGCTTGCCGAACAGCATGCGGCCTTGCTCACCACCGGAGATCACCTTCACCGACTTCTGGATCTCGTCGTTGGAGAACAGCATGCGGCCCAGGGTGCCACGGATCATCTGCTCGCCCTGGGTCCACTGGCCCATCCAGTCGAACAGTGTGACGTCGGCTTCGAAGTCGTGGGCGTGGTCCTGGGCGTAGTAGCCCAGCTCCGCGCTTTCAGTCCATTTCACGGTGCCGGCGTCCGGGGCCAGCTCGCCCACCAGGGTACGCAGCAGGGTGGTCTTGCCGATGCCGTTCGGGCCGATGATGGCCACGCGCTCGCCGGCTTCGACGGTGAAGCTGAAGTTCTTGAACAGGGTCTTGCCGTCGAAGCCCTTGGACACGTGTTCCAGGGTCACGGCCTGGCGGTGCAGCTTCTTGGTCTGCTCGAAGCGGATGAACGGGCTCACGCGGCTCGATGGCTTGACCTCGGCCAGCTGGATCTTGTCGATCTGCTTGGCGCGGGAGGTGGCCTGCTTGGCTTTCGAGGCGTTGGCCGAGAAGCGGCTGACGAAGGTCTGCAGCTCGGAGATCTGCGCCTTCTTCTTGGCGTTGTCGGCCAGCAGCTGCTCGCGCGACTGGGTGGCCGCGGTCATGTATTCGTCGTAGTTGCCCGGGAACAGGCGCAGCTCACCGTAGTCCAGGTCAGCCATGTGGGTGCACACGCTGTTGAGGAAGTGACGGTCGTGGGAAATGATGATCATGGTGCTGTTGCGCGCCGTGAGAATCGTTTCCAGCCAGCGGATGGTGTTGATGTCCAGGTGGTTGGTCGGTTCGTCGAGCAGCAGCACTTCAGGGTCCGAGAACAGCGCCTGGGCCAGCAGCACGCGCAGCTTCCAGCCTGGCGCCACTTCGGTCATCGGGCCGAAATGCTGTTCCAGGGGAATGCCCAGGCCCAGCAGCAGTTCACCGGCACGGGATTCGGCGGTGTAGCCGTCCATCTCGGCGAACTCGGTTTCCAGCTCGGCGACGGCCATGCCGTCTTCTTCGCTCATTTCCGGCAGCGAGTAGATGCGATCGCGCTCGGCCTTGACCTTCCACAGCTCCTCGTGGCCCATGATCACAGTGTCGATCACGGTGAATTGCTCGTAGGCGAACTGGTCCTGGCGCAGTTTACCCAGGCGCACGTTCGGCTCCAGCATCACCTGGCCAGCCGACGGCTCCAGGTCGCCACCGAGGATTTTCATGAAGGTCGACTTGCCGCACCCGTTGGCGCCGATCAGGCCGTAGCGGTTGCCGTTGTTGAATTTGACCGAGACGTTCTCGAACAGCGGCTTGGCGCCGAACTGCATGGTGATGTTGGCTGTGGAGATCAAAAGACTTACCTATCAATAACTTGGGGCGCAAACGTCAACAGCAGCATCAGGCCGTGGGGCCGAGCTGCGGGGAGAGGAGTGCGGGAGTCATACCGGACGTTGCGGCCATTGTCTCATAGCTGGGGCGTCAGCGCAGCGCCTGCCGAGCGCAAATGTGCCGGACGTGAAGCGCGGATCAACTCACGGGCAGCGGTCAATTTCCTTGTGGGTGCCGATTCGCCGCAGCTCGGCCGTCGTTCCGACCAACTCGAAGCTGAGCTTGTGGCTGTGATTCGCGGTGATGTGGATGGTGTAGATGCCTGGCCGTTTCAGGCCGGAAAGCTTTTCAAGCCGAAGCTTTTTGGGCTGCGGGTCGGTCATCAATTGCCGATAGGCTTGCTTGAATGCTGCTTTTACGTCATCCGGAAGCCTGCGGTAGGAGTTCTGGAATGATGTCCGGCCGACGTCAATGGCGGTGATGTTCAGCCTCACAGCGAGTCGAGAAAACTGTCTATTTCCTCAGGTTTACTGAGCACCTTGGGGGTATGACCCTTTTCAGCCTCTGCGTTGCTCTCCAGCACGCTCCAGCGCAGCGTTTCGGTGGCGCTATTAAGGGCGTCAAGCGCTTGGAGCAGGGCGGCGTACGCGTCGGCAACGCCATCGTCGTCACAGAGTCGCGGGTCCGATATCGCAGCCTTCATCTTGCGTGTGCAATCGGCATGCGACGCGACGAGGCTGTTCTGCAGTTTTTCCAGCACGGGGATGAGCTCTGCTTCGGGAATGACGTTTTCCGAGCTTCCCGACTGGATCGCATGGGTGATGTTCGTGAACGCCTGCTGGGCCGTTTCGAACAGCCGAGTGTGGTGCAGGAGGCTGTCGAGGGTGCCATCGATGACCCGGAGCAGGTCCAGTGAACGCACCGCTCCGGCGCCCATGAGCTCTGCGGTAGAGAGCGCATAAGCCAGTGGGTGGTGGTTTGCCGGATTCATCGTTGGCTCCTGGGGTATCCGTAGGGCTGGACCGCGATTATGGATGACTGAGGGGTAGTGTCAACGCGATTGCCGCGCCACGACACGTCTGGTCACTCATTTTATTGCAAGGTGATAGCCAGAGTTTAGATGGTCTTGGCCGTGACGCGGCCTGGCGGCCGCTGCTGCAAAAAACCTGTAGCAGCGGCCGCAGGCCGCGTCCAGCACGCAGGCCTCAGACGAACGGCTGGGCGTTCGCGCTGCCGCGCGGCAGGCGGCAGGTGTTGGGCAGGGCGGTCAGGCGCTGGCGCCAGTTGGCGTGGAAGCAGAAGCCGGGCTTGGGCTGGGCCTTGGCGGCGGCCTGGGCCTGCATGCGCTGCTGGCGGATCTCGGCCAGCGAGGGGGTGGTGTTCTTCGCCGCCTTGGGCGCTGCATCGGTCTTGCCCAGGGATTTCAGGCAGGATTTGCAGGAAACTTCCTCAGGGTTCGCGCAGCTGACGACGTTGGGGGTGTTGCGGCCACAGGCGATGTCGCTGCCGTTCGGTGAGTAGTGTGTAACCAAACCGTGTTTCTCCAAGCATTTGAAATCAATGCTGATTTTCTCACATAAAGAGGTCGCCTGCCGAGTCGGGCGTGCTCAACGGTGCAATCAGCCCGGGGCCTTCGTTGCGCACGTTGCCTACCTCGCGGCCCACGCGGTACCACTGGAAGTCAGCCACGGGGCGGCCTTCGTGGCGCAGCAGGGCCTCGGCCTGGGCGGCGTCGAGCCGGGGGTCGAGCCAGGCGCGGGCGGCGTCGGGGGCCAGCACCACGGGGCGGCGGTCGTGGATGTCGACCATGCCCTGGTCGCTGGCGTCGGTGATGATGACGAAGCCGTCATGGTCGCCGCTCACCTGCGCAAGGCCGGCGAAAAACAGCGGCGCGCCGTTGTTCAGGCGGATGAACCAGGGTTCCTTGAGCTTGGGTTGCGCGGGGTTTTTCACCCATTCGTACCAGCCGTCGGCGGGCACCAGCACGCGGCCGGATGGCCACAGGGCCTTGAAGAAGCGGCTGCTCGCGACGGTCTCGACGCGGGCATTGATAGGGGCGGGGCGCTTGTCGGCTGCCCAGGCCGGGGACCAGCCCCAGCGGGCAGTATCGATGTGCAGCCCTTGCCCGTCGGCGCGCAGCAGTGGCACCCGGGTGGTGGGCGCCACGTTGTAGCGCGCCGTGGCCGGCGGGTCGCCGTGCACGGCGCGGGTGATGAATTCCAGTTCCAGCAGGTACTGGTCCATCCGTGCTGCCTGTGAGAAACGTCCGCACATCGCCTGGGCCTCCTTTATGGAATCAAGCGTAGCAGTGCGGCGCGTCGTTCACGCTCAGGGGTTCAGCGAGACACCCTGGCTGGCGCCCTTGGGCTGGCGATACAGGTCCAGCAGCGCCTGGTCCAGCACCGAGGACGCGCCCCAGGGTTTCGGGTCATTGAGGATGGCGACGACTGCCCAGGTGTTGCCGTTGTCGTCGCGGCTGAAGCCGGCGATGGCGCGCACGGTGTTCAGGGTGCCGGTCTTGACGTGGCCTTCGCCGGCCAGCGCGGTGGTTTTCAGGCGCTTGCGCATGGTGCCGTCGGTGCCGATGATCGGCAGCGAGCTCATGAACTCGGCGGCGTAGGGGCTTTTCCAGGCCACTTGCAGCATGGTCGCCAGCTCGCGGGCGCTGACGCGCTCGCCACGGGACAGGCCCGAGCCGTTCTCCATCACCAGGTGGCTGGCGGGGATGCCCTTGCGCGCCATCCAGGCGCGAATCACGCGTTGGGCGGCCTTGGCGTCGTCAGCGTCGGCATCGGTGCGGTAGCGCGCGCCGATGGTCAGGAACAGCTGCTGGGCCATGGTGTTGTTGCTGTATTTGTTGATGTCGCGAATGATCTCCGCCAGGTCCGGCGAGAACGCCCGGGCCAGCAGCTTGGCATCCTTGGGCACCACGGCCTCGCGGTCGCGGCCGGCGATGCTGCCGCCCAGCTCGTTCCAGATGGCGCGCACGGCGCCGGCGGTGTAGGTGGGGTGGTCGAGCAGCGACAGGTAGGTCTGCGAGCTGCAGCCTTCGCCCAGGTTGCCGCTGACCACCACGCTGATGCCGTCCGGCGCGGTCACCGGGTTGTAGCGTACGTCGCCGCCGCAGTCCTTGCTGGCCAGGGCCTTGACCTGATTGTCGACGTGGATGCTGGCGATCGGCGGTTCCACCGACACCGACACCTTGCCGCCGTCGTTGCGGGCCACGAAGCGCAGGGCCTTGAGGTTGACCATCAGCGCGTCCGGGCGCACCAGGAACGGCGCGTTCTCGTCGCCGCCGTCGTCGTCGAACACCGGCAGGGTCGGCTGGATGAAGTAGCTGCGGTCCAGCACCAGGTCGCCGGTGACCTGCTGCACGCCGTTGGCGCGCAGGTCACGCATCAGCAGCCAGAGCTTTTCCATGTTCAGCTTGGGGTCGCCGCCGCCCTTGAGGTACAGGTTGCCGTGCAGCACGCCGTTGCTCAGGGTGCCGTCGGTGTAGAACTCGGTCTTCCACTGGTAGTTGGGACCCAGCAGTTCCAGGGCGGCGAAGGTGGTGATGGTCTTCATGGTGGAGGCCGGGTTCACCGACACGTCGGCGTTGAACACCGTGGGGGTGCCAGGGCCGTTGAGCGGCACCATCACCAGCGACAGCGAGTTGTCGCCGATCTTGCTGGTCTTCAACGCCTGGGCCACCTTGGGCGGCAGAGTGGTGTTGAGCGCGGCGGCGTGGGCGGGCAGGGCCAGGGGCAGCATGAGACCTGCGAGCAGAAGGGGGCGGAACGATTTGATCATGACGAAAAAGACCCTGCGGGCGAGGGGTGAAAAAAATGAGGGCAGGAAAAGATGAAGGCCCCCGGACATAAAAGTGTCGGCATTATGCCCCAAGGTTTTAGTGCGTTGGCCCGGGCTGACCGCTAATTCATGTTTTTTTCGACGCTTGGGCGGGTTTGGCCGCAGGAAACGGGGCAGGCGGCTGCCGAAACTGGTAAAGTGCCGCGCGTTAATACTCAAGAGGATTGTTTCATGGCCACTAACCGTTCCCGCCGTCTGCGCAAAAAACTCTGCGTGGATGAATTCCAGGAGCTGGGTTTCGAACTGAACCTGGGCTTCAAGGAAGACCTGGACGACCAGGCAATCGACGCTTTCCTCGACGCCTTCCTGGCTGAAGCCATGGACGCCAACGGCCTGGACTACGTCGGTACCGATGACGTGGGCCTGGTATGCACCGTTCAGCGTGGCTCGGTCAACGAAGAGCAACGCGCTGCCGTTGAAGCCTGGCTCAAGGGCCGCGACGAGCTGACCACCATTGAAGTCAGCCCGCTGCTGGACGCCTGGTACCCGGAAAAGCCGATCAATCCGGTCGCCTGATCCGAGTCAACGAAAAAGCCGCTGCCAGCCAGCGGCTTTTTTGTGCCTGGCGTTTGCCTGCCCTTGGCCGCGACGGGGTACACGCCAGGCGGCGTCCGGGTTCACCGCAGCGTCTTGGACGCGGCCTGCGGCCGCTGCTACAGGCGTTTTGCGTAGCAGCTGCCGTAGGCGGCGTCCGGGTTCAGCGCGGCGCCTTGGACGCGGCCTTGGCCAAGATCTGCTCGATGTCGACGCTGTCCAGCTGCTGCGCCGGCAGGTATTCGCGGGCGTAGTCCAGGTACACGCCGCTGCGCAGGAACAGCTCGAACAGCTCCGGGTCGATGTGCGCGTCGCGGCACATGAAGGCCATGATGTTCAGCGCCTCGCCCAGGGTCTTGCCCTTTTTGTAGGGGCGGTCGGCCGCGGTCAGGGCTTCGAAGATGTCGGCGATGGCCATGACCCGCGCCGGCAGGCTCATCTGCTCGCGGGTGAGGCCGCGCGGGTAGCCGCTGCCGTCCATTTTCTCGTGGTGCCCGCCGGCCATTTCCACCACGTGCTGCAGGTGGCTGGGGAAGGGCAAGCGGCCGAGCATGAGGATGGTCTGCACCATGTGGTGGTTGATGATGTAGCGCTCCTCGGCAGTCAGCGTGCCGCGGCCGATGCTCAGGTTGTACAGTTCGCCGCGGTTGAACTTGTAGGCCGGCACCTGCATGTTGAAGCCCCAGGGGTTGTCGGCGGGCATGCGTTCGGCCTCCGGGCGCTCGAACAGGTGCTCGGGGCGGTCGGCCAGCAGCGTCTCGAGTACCGGCAGCACAGGCGCCGGGCTGCGCGCCTGGCGGTGGTTTTCTTCCCAGGACACGCCCAGGCGGTCGTCCAGGGTGCGCAACCAGCTGCGCTGGGCGATGCGCGCCAGGCGTTCCAGGCTGGCGGCGTCCATGAACTCACCGCCCAGGTTGCAGCGGGCGACAAAGGCAAAATCATCGTCCAGCGCCTGCAGCTCGGCGTCGCGGGCGCTGGCCAGCACGAGTTCGTCGCCACCCTCGGCGCGTTGTTGCCAGTAGCTGACCCAGGCATCGCGCTTGAGCACCTCGAAGCGGGTGCGGATCTCGTGGATGCGGTCGTACAGGGTCTCCAGCTTGGTGGCCTTGTCCACCACGTACTCGGGCGTGGTGACCTTGCCGCAGTCGTGCAGCCAGGCGGCGATGTGCAGCGCCTCCCACTCTTCCTCGCTGGGCTGGTAGGCGGCGAACGGCTCGGCCTGGCTGTCGGCGGCGGCGCGGGCGAGCATCTTGGTCAGCACCGGCACGCGCTGGCAGTGGCCGCCGGTGTAGGGGCTCTTGGCGTCGATGGCGCCGGCGATGATCTGGATGAACGCGTCGAGCAACTGCTGCTGGTGCACCTGCTGGCGCTGGCCCTCGATGCTGGCGGCGGCCACCCCCGACACGGCCTGGATGAAGGCGATGCGGTCGGGGCTGAACTTGGCCAGGTCGCTGCGGCTGCCGGTGTCGCGGTGCAGCAGCACCAGCACGCCAATGGTCTCGCCGCGGCGGTTGTGCAGGCGCACGCTGATCAGGTCCAGGCGCGGGCTGTCGAGCTTGAGCATGACCTGCTTGAGCTCGCCGGCCTGGTCGAAGCCGATGGAGGTCACCACGCTGTCGCGCTCGCTGCCCAGGGTGCGCAGCCATTCGGGGGTGTCGTCGGCGGCAAGGGCGTGGGCGCCGAGGCCGTAGTTGGCCAGGTTGCGGCGCTTGTCGTTGATGATCAGGCCGCTGGGGCGCACCTCGCCGCTGGCGTTGTCATACAGGTAGATGATGCCGGCCTGGGCGCTGCTCAGGCTCACGGTTTCCTGCAGCACGCGCTTGAGCAGCGGCTCGAAGCGGGTCTCGGCGGACAGGCTGGCGGTGATCTCGAAGAAGCTGGCCAGGGTCTGCTTCATGCGGTGCATGGAATCGGTCAGCTGGTCCACCTCCAGCACTGGCGAGCGGCGCGGCGGTGGGCGCTTGAAATCGAAACGGCGGATGGCGTCGGCTTCCTTGACCAGCGCGTACAGCGGTTTCACCAGCAACCGCGAGGTCAGCCAGCCCACCGGCAGGCACAGCAGCAGAATCGTCAGGGTCACCAGCGCGCCCTGCCAGCGCAGGCGATAGGCGTCGGCCAGCAGCTCGTCCTCGGGCACCAGCAGGGCCAGTTGCAGGCCGTCGGGCGCACCTTGGTCGATGCTGCTGCGCGCCACCACCCAGTCGCGGCCACTGGCGTGCAGGCGGTTGCCGGTGCCGCTGCCGTTGGCCAGCAGCGCCGCCAGGGCCGGGTCCAGGTCGGCGACCTTGACCAGCTGGGCGGTGCCGCTCTGGGTGATCAGGCGCTGGTTGTCGGGGTAGGCGACGGCGTTGCCTTCATGGTCGAACAGCGCGATCTGGGTGTGCGGCGTGACCCGGTGCTTGGCCAGGGTGGCGCTGAGGTCGTCCAGGGTCAGGTCGGCGCCGATCACCGCGTGGTCGTTGACCCGCAGCGCCAGGGTGGTGCCCACGGCGTGGCTGGAGAAAAACACGTAGGGGTCGGTGGTGATCTGCGCGCGGTCGGTCAGCGCCCGGCCAAACCAGTCGCGGCTGCGCGGGTCGTACGGGTCGTCGGCGATGTCGTGGCGGCTGATCAGGTTCAGCGCGCGGTCGAACATCAGTGACTGCGAGTGGGTGGCGCCGGTGCCGTCGTGCTCGATGCTCCACACCTGGTACAGGGCGTCGGGCGGAGCGGCGAAGTGCTGGCGCAGGGTGTCGGTGCGCAGCGGCCGCACCATGAAGAAGTCGCCGTTGCCGTAGCCGATGTACAGCGACGCCAGGTTGGGGTTGTCGACCAGCGACTGGGCCATGGGCTCGAGCAGCGCCAGGCGCTGTTCCAGGGTGGGCGTCTGCGCCGCGTCGTTGAGGGCCAGCAGGCTGAGCAGGTGGCGGATCGGCAGGTAGGTGTGGTCGATGTCCAGGCGCACGTCCTGGTCGATGCGCGAGAACAGCGCCTGGCTGCTGGCCAGGATGATCTGCGAGGTTTGCCGGTAGTTGAACAGGCCCAGCACGGTGCCGGTCAGCACCAGCAGCAGGGTGAACATGGCGCTGATGTGCACGTGCAGCGGGAAGCGGCGGTCTGTGAGCCTGGGCATCATGAATCACTCCTTGAGGATGCGTGCACCGCGTGCCCGGCAGCCGAGGCACGGCGGTGTGCAGAGCCTGATCACCGCAGCCCTTGCGAGCCGATAATGGCGAACCGGATAACGCTTTACAAGCCCGGCGCGTCAGCGCTGTGACGGGTTGGCCAAATGGTGCGCGAGGGCCTTTTCGAGCATGTCCATGGCCCGTATCACCTGGTTCGGCGAAACGTGCGGGTCGCGGTGCTTGCACGCCGCTTCCAGGGCTTCGCAGGCCTGGGTGAGGGCGCTGGCGGCAACTATTCGCGCGGCGCCCTTGATGCGGTGCGCCAGGTCGAACAGCGCGGCGTTGCCCTTGGCGGCCAGCAGGGCCTCGCGGTCGTCGATGCAGCTGCGCCGCACCTGCTCGAGCAGGCGCCGCTCCATGGCAGGGTCGCCGCCAGTCAGGGAAGCCAGTTGGCTCAGGTCGATGATGTGGTCTCGGGCGTTCACGGTCATGGTTTCCAGTGCGTGGGAAAGGTCGGTGAGGCTGATGGGCTTGAACAGGCAGTCATCCATGCCGGCGGCCAGGCAGCGTTCGCGCTCCTGGTGCTGGGCGCTGGCGGTATAGCCCAGGATCACCCGCGGGTGCTGGCCGTGGCTCTGCTCGTGCTGGCGCAGGCGCCGGGTCAGCTCGTAGCCGTCCATGCCGGGCATGTTGCAGTCCACCAGCAGCACGTCGAACGCGCTGGCCAGGGCGGCCTGCAGGCCGGCTTCGCCGTTGTCGGCGGTGGTGGCGCTTAGGCCCAGGAAGTCCAGCTGCTGGGTCATCAGCAGGCGGTTGGCGGGGTGGTCGTCCACCACCAGCACGCGCAGGCCGTGCAGTTGGGCGGCCGGTGCCGGGGTAGGTGCCGGGGCGCTGGCCAGCGCGGGCAGCTGTTCGGCCACCAGGGTCAGGCGCACCTGGGTGCCCTGGCCTGGCTGGCTGTCGAGGGTGAGGCTGGCGCCCATCAGTTCGCCGAGGCTCTTGCTGATCATCAGCCCCAGGCCGGTGCCGCTGCGGGCCCGGCGGCTGCCGGGGTCCACCTGCACGAAGGGCTGGAACAGCCGCTTCAGGTCGGCGGCGGCGATGCCGATGCCGGTGTCGCTGACCAGCACCTGCACCTGGCGGGTGCCGGGGCGGGGGCCGGGGTCCATGCGCAGGTCGATGGTCACCTGGCCGCGGTCGGTGAACTTGATGGCGTTGCTCACCAGGTTCGACAGCACCTGCTTGAAGCGCAGCGGGTCGAGGGTGACATCCGGCTGCTCGCCCGCCGGCACCTGCACCAACAGTTGCAGGCCCTTGTCGCGTGCCAGGCCCTCGAACACCCGCGCCACGTCGCTGACCAGGCGCATGGGCTGGGCGCGCGCAAGGTTGAGCTCCAGGTGCCCGGCCTCGATGCGCGACACGTCGAGAATGTCGCCGATCAGCGCCAGCAGGTCACGGGCCGAACCGTAGGCCACCTCGATGGCGCCGCGGTCCAGCTGGTTGTGCTCGGCGCGGCGCAACGCCAGCTCCAACATGCCGATCAGGGCATTCATGGGCGTGCGGATCTCGTGGCTCATGGTGGTCAGGAAGGTGCTCTTGGCACGGTTGGCCTGGTCGGCCTGGTCCTTGGCCTGGCTCAGGTCGTCGAGCAGTTGGCGGCGCTCGCTGATGTCTATCCAGCCGCCGATCACGCCCTGTACCTGGCCTGCCGAATCACGGTACGGCAGTATCCAGTGGTAGATGCTCAGGGTGCGTTCGCCCAGGCGCAGCGGCCGGTCCATCAGCAGCGGCTTGCCCTGGGCCATCACCTGCAGGTAGTCAAGCTGGTAGGCCCGGGCCTGCTCGGCGTCCAGCAGCACGCCTTGCTCCACGGTCTTGCCGATGACGTCTTCACGCCGGGCGTCGAAGGTCTGCAGGTAGCTGTCGTTGCAACTGAGCAGGCGCCCGTCGCGGTCGCGCACGTAGATGGGGTGCGGGGTGCCGTCGACCAGCGCGCGCATGAACTGGAACTGGTCGCCCAGGGCCCGTTCGGCGGCCACGCGCTGGCGGATCTGCCGGCGCATGTAGAGAATCCACAGCAGGGACAGGGCCAGCAGCCCGCCCGCCGCCGCGACAATCTGCAGGATCAGGCGGTGGTAGTTGCGCCAGTAGCCATTGCCGGCCGGCTGCGCGTTGCGCCAGCGCGCGGTGATGGCGGTCATCTCCGCCGGGCCGATGCCCAGCAGGGCCTTGTCGAGGATGCTGCCCAGTTCGTGCGCATCCAGTGCCGTGGCCAGGCTGAAGGTGGCGGGCACCGTGCCGACGGTGCTGCGCATGGCCAGGCGGTCCTGGAACAGCGGCGAGGCCAGCAGGTGGCGGGCCACCACCAGGGCGCTGACCGCGGCCTCGGCCTGCCCCTGGGCCAGCAGGTCGAGACTGCTGAAGGCGTCGTCGGTCTGCACCAGGCTGGCCTGCGGGTAATGCTGGCGCAGCCAGGGCACCAGCGGGTTGCCGCGGGTAATGGCCAGGCGCCCGGTGAAGGCGCCCAGCTCAAAGGGGCCCTTGGCGTTGGCGGGCGTCACCAGCACATAGGAATTGCTCAGGTACGGACGGCTGAACTGCACGGCCTGCTCGCGCTCGTCACTGGGGATGATGGCGGCGATGATGTCGGCGCGGCCCTGGCGCACCCGCTCGAGCATGTCACCCACGCCGGTGGCACGCTGGATCTCGAACTGCAGCCCGGTGCGCAGGCGGATCAGTTCCAGGACGTCGGCGCTGATGCCGCGCAGGTTGCCGTGGCGGTCGAAAAAGGTCAGCGGTGCGAAGGATTCATCCACCACCACCCGCACGCTGGGGTGGGCCGCCAGCCAGCGCTCCTCGCGGGGGCTGAGCTGCAGCTTGCGGTCGGTGAGCAGCAGGTCGCTGGCTCCGCTCCAGCGCTGGAAAATGCTTTGGCGCTGCTCCAGGCTGATGGCGGCCAGGGCGCTGTTGACCTGGTTTCGCAGCGTTTGGTCGTTGCCGCGCAAGGCGAAGCTGAAGCCCGTGGGTTCGTCGCGGCTGAAGTTGGCCATGCGCAGGTTGTTCAGCAGCCCCTGGTCCATCTGGTAGTGGGTGGAGATGGTATCGCCCAGGAACACGTCCGCCTGCTCGAACGACACCGCGTTCAGGGCGTTCTGGTAGGAGGGGAAATACTGCACCTGGGCCTTGGGGTAATGCGCCTGGATGTAGCTGGCCGGCAGGTAGTGGTTGACCACGCTCAGGCGCCGCCCCGCCAACTGTTCGTCCAGCGGGCGGTCGTCGTCCACGCGGGTCACCAGCACCGGGCGGTCCAGCGCGTAGGCGGTGGACAGCGCCAGCCCGCTGCGGACCGCTTCGTAGCCGTTGGCGCTGGCCAGCAGGTCGATGCGCCCTTCGCTTAGCGCCTGGATGGCCTGCTCGCGGCTGGAGTAGCGCTGCACCGTCAGCGGGCGGCGCAGGCCCTGGGCCACCAGGGCGGCGTAGTCGGCGCTCAGCCCTTGGTATTCCTGGGCGTTGCTGATATCGAACGGTGGGTAGTCAGGGGCGGACACACCCAGGCGCAGGGGCGTCCCCTCGTTGTTAGGCAGCGCAGGCCCCAGGCGCACGTCATTGTGATCGAGCAGCACCAGCCGTTGGGTGTCCTGCGCCGCAGCCCCGGTGGCGAGGCAGCACAACATGCCGATCACGGCCAGGCGACGGGGCAGGGCATTCATACCAGGTAATTACGCTTGGCAATATCGATCAGGTCGACGAGCGAGGCCACCTGCAGTTTTTGCATCAGGCGCTTTTTATAAGTGCTGACGGTCTTGTTGCTGAGGAACATGCCTTTCGCGATTTCCTTGTTGGAGTGGCCCTGGGCAAAAAGTTGCAGCACCATCAACTCGCGGTCATTCACCCCTTTGAATAATTCAATTTCGTCGCGCTGGCCGTCTTCGACCTTGGGTGAGCTGAGCACGGTGCTGGGGAAATAACTGTACCCGGTCATGACGGCGGCCACGGCGCTTTTCAATTCTGCCAGCGCCTCGCGCTTGCACACATAGCCGGCAGCCCCCGACTGCATGCAGCGGTGGGTGAACAGCGGCGGGGTCTGGGCGGTGAGCACCAGGATCCGCGAGCCGATGTTCATGGTCTGGAAGCGCGCCAGCACTTCCAGGCCGTCCAGCCTTGGAATGCTGATGTCGAGGATGATCAGGTCCGGCGGGTTCTCGCGGATCATCTGCATGGCATCGACGCCGTTGTTGCATTCACCGATCACGGTGTAGCCCTGCTTTTCCAGGATAAAGCGAACGGCGAGGCGTATGACCGGGTGGTCGTCAACTATAAAGGCAGTGCTCATATATAACTTCCCATACAGGCGATGAAGAAAAGGCGCACATTAGCCCAGTTGCTGGGGGTGGCATATAAGCAACCGCGCCATCCGCGCTATATAGGAAATTTCCTACAGAGATTGAAGTTTTAGGATACGCCAGTTTATGAGTTTGTGAAGTGTCAAGGGCGTCATTGGTTCGTCTTGTTGCAGTTTGAAAGTATGTATTTAGGGGTGGTTGTGATGATAATTAATATACGGCTTTAATGCTTCTTACACTGTTTGGGTAACTTTCCTTACAGGTGCAGATGATTATTCCCCTAACCGGCAGTTGGTGGGGAGCAGACGATTCCGAAAGTCTTGTAGGCTTTTTCCGAGCCACCCAACCCGTAGCAGCTGCCGCCAGGCGGCGTCCGGCGCCCGCAGTTGCACCGCAGGGGCCGTGACGCGGCCTGGCGGCCGCTGCTACGGTGGGCCCCCAGGTTTACAGCGGTGCGGAGCGGCCGGTCATTTCCCGGGCCATTTCGCTGGCGTAGCTGTCGGTCATGCCGGCGATGAAGTCGATCATGCGCATGAACGAGCCGTGCAGCGAGCCCGCCGGGTCGGGGGCGCTGTTGCCCAGCAGGTCGAGGATGCGCCGGTTCTTGAACGACGGGGTCTTGCCGCCATGCTGCTCCAGCGCTGCGCCACACAGGGCGTTGAGGAGAATTTCCAGGGTGGTGTAGGCGCCGATTTCCTGCAGGGTCTTGCGCTTGTCCTGGAAGATCTTCTTGCGCGCCATGTCCTTTGCGCTGAGCACGCAGCGCTTGGCCGGGCCATGCATGTGCTCCACCAGGTCGCCGTGCAGGGTGCCGGCCAGCAGCGCGTCCTGCTGCTCGACGAAGGCGCGCGCGGCGGCGTTGGTCAGGTGCTCGATGGCCTTGCCGCGCAGGATCGCCAGCTTGCGCCGGCGCGAGTCCTCGCGGCCCAGCTGGCGGTAGGTCTCCGGCAGGTCGTCGCCCACCAGCCCCAGCAGCAGCGACTCCACCTCGGCGTAGTCCAGCAGCTCCATCTCCAGGCCGTCTTCCAGGTCGATCAGCGCGTAGCAGATGTCGTCCGCGGCCTCCATCAGGTACACCAGCGGGTGGCGCGCCCAGCGCTGTTCTTCCAGCTGCGGCAGGCCCAGCTTGTGGGCGATCTGCTCCAGCAGCGGCAATTCGCTCTGGTAACAGCCGAACTTGTGCTTCTTGTAGCCCAGGGAGTCGGCGTGGCGCGCGGTCCAGGGGTACTTGAGGTAGGTGCCCAGGGTGGCATAGGTCAGGCGCATGCCGCCGTCGAACTGGTGGTATTCCAGCTGGGTGAGCACGCGGAAGCCCTGGGCGTTGCCTTCGAAGTTGAGGAAGTCCTGCTGCTGCGCCGCGGTCATGCCGTCCAGCCAGCCGCGCCCGGCGGCCTGCTGGAACCAGTGGCGAATGGCGTCTTCGCCGGAGTGGCCGAAGGGCGGGTTGCCGATGTCGTGGGCCAGGCACGCCGACTGCACCACCATGCCCAGGTCGCTGGGCTCGCACCAGGCCGGCAGGCGCTCGCGCAGGGTCTCGCCCACGCGCATGCCCAGGGAACGGCCCACGCAGCTGACTTCCAGCGAGTGGGTGAGGCGCGTGTGGATGTGGTCGTTGCTGGTGACCGGGTGCACCTGGGTCTTGCGCCCCAGGCGGCGGAAGGCGCCCGAGAAGATGACCCGGTCGTGGTCCTTGTGGAAGGGGCTGCGGCCCAGCTCCTCGGGGCTGTGGAGGATCTTGCCAAGGCGTTCGCGGTTGAGCAGGGTAGGCCAATCCAAGGCGGTTTCTCCTGAAAGCATGGTTGGCCTTGAGCTTCGGGGTTTATCGCGCGCGCTGCAAGCCCCGTGTCAGGCTTTCGCAGCCCTGGCCTGGCGCTGGCTGAACCATTCATAGCCGCTGACGCAGAGGATGCCGGCGGTGACCAGCGCCGCGCCGATCAGGAAGTTGGCCTCCAGCGGCTCGTCCAGCAGCCATACGCCGAAGCCGATGCCGTACAGCGGCGTGAGGAACGCCAGCACCCCCAGGCGCGAGGCCAGGTAGTTGCGCAGCAGCCAGAACCAGGCGAGCAGGCTGGCGAACGACATGACCAGCACCTGGTAGGTCAGGTTGGCGATGACCGTGGGGGTGACATTGACGCTGGCCTGGTGCAGCACCAGTGCCGCGGCTACCAGCAGCACGCAGGCGCCCACCAGTTGGTAGAGCAGGGTCTGGCTGGCTGGCGCGCTGGACAGCCGTGTGGTGCGCACCACCACCGTGGTGGCGCCCCAGGCCGCGCCCGCGGCCAGGCCCAGGGCGTCGCCGAGCAGGGTGCTGGCGCCGCCATGGCCGCTGAAGGCCACCACAATGCCCAGGAACGCCACCGCGATGCCGCCCCATTGCGCCGGTTTCAGGCGCTCGGCGGGCAGCTTCCAGTGCAGGCCCAGGGCGGCGAAGATTGGCGAGGTGTAGAGGAAAATCACCATGTGCGAGGCGCTGGTGTGGCGCAGGCCTTCGCCCACCAGCAGGTATTCCAGGCCGAACAGGCCGCCGATGGCCAGGCCCGGCAGCCACGCGGTCTGCCCGGCCTTGGGCTGTTCGCGGCGCCAGAACATCACGGCGGCCACCAGCAGCGCGGCTACGCCGGAGCGCACGCCAATCTGCAGGATGGGCGCGATGTCGCTGGCAATCGCCTTGATGGCCACCTGCTGCAAGCCCCAGATCGCGCACAATATCAGCATCATGCCGCTGGCCCGGCCGTCCAGCGCGCTGCGCTGTTGCATGGAGTTTCCCCTGTCGTCGGAAGTAATGGTGGGCATTATGAGGCTGGCGGGTTTTATTGATATAGTTTTTATCTGACAGCCTATAGCTGTACTCCGCCACGTCTTGCCAGGTTGCCATCATGAAGCGCGACATTGCCCAACACCTGCAACTGGCGCCGTTCGACTACGCGTTGCCGGCGCCGGTGTTTTTCCGCACCGCGTGCATGCCGGCGCACGCCACCTACCCGCGGCATAGCCACGCCTGGGGGGAGTTCGTCTATTCGTTCAGCGGCGTGATGGAAATCGAGATCGACAACCACCACTACCTGGCGCCGCCGCAGTACGGCATCTGGCTGCCGCCGGACGTCGAGCACATGGGCTTCAACCGCCACGAGGCCTGCCATTGCTCGGTGTACGTGGCGCCGCAGCTGTGCGCGCGGATGCCGGTGCGGCATTGCGCGCTGACCTTGGGGCCGCTGATTCGCGCGTTGCTGGAGGAGTTGCGCCATGAGCCGCCGGGCTTGCCGCAGACCCCCGAGCAGGAGCGCCTGCTGCAGGTGCTGGTGGACCGCCTGGCCCGCGCGCCCCATGCCGGCAGCTACCTGCCCGGTTCCAGCGACGCGCTGCTGGGCCCGGTGCTGCGGGCGCTGGAAGCCAACCCGGCGGACCCGCGCTCGCTGCCGGAACTGGCGCGCACGGTGAACACCACCGAGCGCACGCTGGTGCGGCGCTGCCAGCGTGACCTGGGGATGTCGTTCGCGGAATGGCGCCAGCGCCTCAAGGTGGTGGAGGCGCTGGCGCAACTGGAACAGGGCCACACCGTGGAAGCCATCGGCCTGGACCTGGGCTACAGCAGCGCCTCGGCGTTCATCAGCATGTTCCGGCGCATGACCGGCTCCACCCCGGACGAATACCGCAAGGGCAACGCCCCGGGGCTGCTGACCTAGCCGTTACGGATTGGCGACGACCAGCGCCTTCAGCGAGGCGTCGAACTGGGCGTCCGGAGCGTGCAGCTGAGTGATGTAGGTCAGGTTGGCGTCGAAGAACTGCGCCTGCACCACGCCGCCGCTGCGCGACGCGGTCTTGAGCACCACGATCACCTGTGGGCGGGCCATCATTACCCGGTCCAGGCTGGGGTAGAACTGCACCGAGGCAAACTGCTGCTGCAACGAGCCCCGCACCGCTTCCAACGCCTTGCGGGTAGCGACGTCGTGGTGCATCAGGGCGGCCTGGGTGGTTTCGTTGAGAATCACCCCCACCGATTGCGAATGCTGCAACGCCACGTTCGACACCTGCGTCGCCGGCCTGAACATGCCTTCGTCGGCGGCCATGGCAGTGCCGGTGGCCAGGACGAGGGCGAGCAGGGCGGCGAGGGGACCTTTCATGGCATGTACTCCTGGAATGCTTGGATGTGAAGCCATGGTGAACCTGATCGCCGGGTCAGGGAACCTGTGATTGTCAATGGTCGCTATTGACCGGGGTGATGACCGGCAGCGGCTACGGGTTGCTGGCCACCAACGCCTTCAGCGAGGCATCGAAGCGTTGCAGCGCGTTGACCTGCACCTGGCGCTGGGCGTTCACCTGGTCGGCGATTTCCGGCGCACGCTTGGTGTGGGTCCACACCGGGGTCATGTTGCGGCCGTCCATGCCGCGCGCCTCGCCAATGTAGGTGAGGTTGGCGTCATAGAACTGCGCGCGCACGCTGGCCTGCACGTCGGAGCTGCGTTCGGTGGCCAGGGTGCTGCGGGTGTCCAGCACCATGATCACCTCCGGCCGGGCTGCCATGGCTGCATCCAGGTTGGGGTAGAACGCCACCGAGGCGAACTGTTGCTGCAGCGAACTGCGCACCGTGTCGATGGCCAGGCGTGGGTTGGAGCTGTCGATATAGGCCTGCTGGATCGGCGCCTGCAGCTGGTTCTGTTCCAGGCCGTTGCGGGCCTGGGCGTTGTAGGCTGCCAGGTAGGCAAGGTCGGCCTGGGTGTTGGCGTTGAAGATCACCGCCACGCGTTGCGAGTGCTTGAGGGTGAGGGTGGACACCTGGGTGGCCGGTCGCAGCATGCCGTCGGGGTTGTCACTGTAGCGCGGGGCGCCGGGGACCGAGCAACCGGCCAGGGTGATGACAAGGGCGAGCAGGGCAGCGTTTTGACCTTTCATGATGCGTGACTCCCAGGGCTTCATCAGGTGCAATCATGGTGAACCTGATTCCCGGGTCAGGGAACATGTCGTTATTGATGGTTGCTATCAACCAGGATGATGGCCAGTGGCGGTGGTAGAGTCTATGCACCGCCCATCTGGCTCAGGAGCCCTGTCATGAGTAACGTTCAATCCATCCCCGTCACCACCATCGACGGCCAGCCACAGACCCTCCAGGCCTATGCCGGCAAGGTGCTGCTGGTGGTCAACGTCGCCTCCAAGTGCGGCCTGACCCCGCAGTACGAAGGCCTGGAAAAGCTCTATGAAGCCCACCGCGCCCAGGGCCTGGAAGTGCTGGGCTTTCCCGCCAACAACTTCAAGGCCCAGGAGCCGGGCACTGATGAAGAGATCAAGGCGTTCTGCAGCCTGACCTATGACGTGCAGTTCCCGCTGTTCTCGAAGATCTCGGTGGCCGGCGACGACAAGCACCCGCTGTACCAGGCGCTGACCCAGGCCATTCCCGCTGCCACCGGCGAGGGCCCCTGGCGCGAGCGCCTGACCGGCAAGGGCATCCCGGTGAACCCGGTGCCGGAGGTGCAGTGGAATTTCGAGAAGTTCCTGGTCAGCCGCACGGGCGAGGTGGTCGGGCGTTTTGCCCCGGACGTGGCGGCGGATGATCCGCGCTTGCTGCAGGCCATCGAGGCCCAGCTGGCGGTGTGACGTTTTTTGTGGGAGCTGGCTTGCCAGCGAGCTTTTGGTGGGCCCAAAAAACTCGCTGGCAAGCCAGCTCCCACAACTTCAAGCGCCGCGCCGCACATCGCAGCGGTAAAAAATGGTCGGGTCGGTCTGCGCCTTGTTCAGTTCGCCTGCCCGCGCTGCGCACTTCTGCGCCCGGGCTTCGTCATTGAGGAACTTGGGCGCCATCCACAGAAACTGGGCAGGCATGCAATTGTCGTGGGCCGGCGTCGTGCAAACCACTGCATTGAGAAAAAAGGCCGGAAGGTTCATCGCTCACTCCTTGTGATACTGGCAACCCCTGAGAACCGCTCTAGCCCGCAGGGTTCAAGAATTTCGTGTAGCACTGGGTACGACGCCGCTTACCGTCCTGACATCACGTCGCAGGTGCCAGCAGCCGCAACATCGCATCGGCCAGCCGCGGTGCTTCCACCTTCAAGGCGTAGCTGTCGGGGTTGAGCAGCCAATGGCTGATGGTGCCTTCCACGCAGGCAATCAGGCTACTGGCCGCCAGGGGCAGGGGCGTGCCGGGCGCCAGTTGGCCCTTGAGCCTGGCCTCTTCAAGCAACCCTTCCAGCTTGCGCTGCGCCTCGCGCTGGCGCGCGCAACGCTGCGCACGCAAATCGCAACTCTCCACAGTCAGTTCACATTTGTGCAATAGGATTTCAAATATCCGCTGGGTCCGGGCGTCGCTGGCCACTCGCTGCAGCAGCGCCACCAGCAGGGTCCGCAGGCAACCCAGGGGGTTGTCGCGGCGGGTATCGGCCGAAGCAGCCAGCAGGTGGTCGATGGGTTCGTCCAGCGAATCCAGCAGGGCCTGCACCAGGCCGGTCTTGTCCTTGAAGTGCCAGTAGATGGCACCGCGGGACAGCCCCGCGTGCTGGGCAATGTCCAGCATCGAGGTGGTGGCCAGGCCTTTCTCATGGAAGACGCATTCCGCAGCGTCAAGGATCTGCGCACGGGTGAGGAGCGCTTCTTCCCGGGTTTTGCGAACCATTAAAAATTCCTCATGTTCGCTGCATCTTTATGTTTTTTCGACACAAAACGCTGCTCTGTAGTGATTTTGATTCGGATTCGTACTTTACATACGTTCATGGATGTAAGTATATTTGTTAGCAAGCTATCTATCTAGTCGCAACGAGGACCTTTCATGAAACTCAAGCCTTGCGTGACCACACTGGTCTCGGCGGCGGCCCTTGCCTGCCTGCTCGCCGGCTGTAACAAAGAGGCGGCCGCACCCGCCCAGCAGACGCCCCAGGTCGGCGTGGTGACCCTTCACCCGCAGCCCTACGCCCTGACCACCGAAGTACCCGGCCGCGTCACCGCGTTCCGCGTCGCCGAAGTGCGCCCGCAGGTTGATGGGGTCATCCTCAAGCGACTGTTCAAGGAGGGCAGCGACGTCAAGGCCGGGGAGCAGCTGTACCAGATCGACCCGTCGGTGTACGAGGCCACCCTGGCCAGCGCCAAGGCCAGCCTGGCTTCGGCCAAGTCCCTGGCGGACCGCTACAAGCAGCTGATCGCCGAGCAGGCCGTCAGCCGCCAGGAATACGACAACGCCAAGGCCACCGAGCTGCAGGACGAAGCCGCGCTGATGACCGCGCAGATCAACATGCGCTACACCAAGGTGCTGGCGCCGATCGATGGCCGCATCGGCCGCTCCAGCGTCACCGAAGGCGCGCTGGTGACCAGCGCGCAGACCGACGCCATGGCCACCATCCAGCAGCTGGACCCCATCTACGTCGACGTCACCGAGTCCTCGGCCAACCTGCTGAAACTGCGCAAGGAGCTGGCCAGCGGGCAACTGCAGAAGGCCGGCGACAACGCCGCCAAGGTCAAGCTGACCCTGGAAGACGGCAGCAGCTTCAACCAGGACGGCACCCTGGAATTCTCCGAAGTGTCGGTGGATGAAAGCACCGGTTCGGTGACCCTGCGTGCCAAGTTCGCCAACCCCGACCACACCCTGCTGCCGGGCATGTTCGTGCATGCGCAGCTGCAGGCCGGCGTCGCCGCCACTGCCATCCTGGCGCCACAGCAGGGCGTGACCCACGACCTCAAGGGCACGCCGACCGCGCTGGTGGTGAACGCCGACAACAAGGTCGAGTTGCGTGAGCTGAAGGCCGACCGCACCGCCGGCAACGACTGGCTGATCCAGGACGGCCTGCACGACGGCGACCGCATCATTACCGAGGGCCTGCAGTACGTGCACCCGGGTGACACGGTGAAAGTCACCGCGGCCAGCAACGTCGAGGCCCCGGCGAACGCCCAGGCCAGCGTCGCGGCGAAAGGGGAGTAACCCATGTCCAGATTCTTTATCGACCGGCCCATCTTCGCCTGGGTAATCGCCCTGGTGATCATGCTGGTCGGCGCCTTGTCGATCCTCAACCTGCCGGTCAACCAGTACCCCAGCATCGCGCCGCCGGCCATCGACATCACCGTGACCTACCCGGGCGCCTCGGCGCAGACCGTGCAGGACACCGTGGTGCAGGTGATCGAGCAGCAGCTCAACGGCATCGACAACCTGCGCTACATCTCCTCGGACAGCAACTCCGACGGCTCGATGACCATCGAGGCCACCTTCAACCAGGGCACCAACCCGGACATGGCCCAGGTGCAGGTGCAGAACAAGCTCAACCTGGCCACCCCGTTGCTGCCCCAGGAAGTGCAGAACCAGGGTATCCGCGTGACCAAGGGGGTGAAGAACTTCCTGATGGTGATCGGCCTGGTGTCCACCGATGGCAGCATGACCAAGGATGACCTGGCCAACTACATCGTCTCCAACATGCAGGACCCGATCTCGCGCACCAGCGGCGTCGGTGACTTCCAGGTGTTCGGTGCCCAGTACGCCATGCGTATCTGGCTGGACCCGGCCAAGCTCAACAAGTACGCGCTGACCCCGGCCGACGTCTCCACCGCCATCACCAACCAGAACGTGCAGGTGTCCTCGGGGCAACTGGGCGGCCTGCCGTCGGTGGCGCACCAGGAACTCAACGCCACCATCATCGGCAAGACCCGCCTGCAGACCGCCGAGCAGTTCAAGAAAATCCTCCTCAAGGTCAACACCGACGGCTCGCAAGTGCGCATCGGCGACGTCGCCGACGTGGGCCTGGGTGGCGAAAGCTACAGCATCAGCTCCGAGTACAACGGCAAGCCCGCCTCGGGCATGGCCATCAAGCTGGCCACCGGCGCCAACGCCCTGGACACCGCCAAGGCCATCCGCGAAACCGTCAACCAGCTGCAACCGTTCTTCCCGCAAGGCGTGAAGGTGGTGTACCCGTATGACACCACCCCGGTGATCACCGGCTCCATCCACGGCGTGGTCGAGACCCTGGTGGAAGCCATCATCCTGGTGTTCCTGGTGATGCTGCTGTTCCTGCAGAACATCCGCGCCACCCTGATCACCACCATGGCCGTGCCCGTGGTACTGCTGGGCACCTTCGGCATCCTTGCCGCCGCCGGTTTCAGCATCAACACCCTGACCATGTTCGGCATGGTGCTGGCGATCGGGCTATTGGTCGACGACGCCATCGTCGTCGTGGAAAACGTCGAGCGGGTGATGGCCGAGGAGGGCCTGTCACCGAAAGAGGCCACGAAAAAATCCATGGGCCAGATCCAGGGCGCCCTGGTGGGTATCGCCATGGTGCTGTCGGCCGTGTTGCTGCCCATGGCCTTCTTCGGCGGTTCCACCGGCGTGATCTACCGCCAGTTCTCCATCACCATCGTCTCGGCCATGGCCCTGTCGGTGCTGGTGGCGCTGATCTTCACCCCGGCCCTGTGTTCCACCATCCTCAAGCCGATTGCCAAGGGCAGCCACGGCAAGACCACCGGTTTCTTCGGCTGGTTCAACCGCACCTTCGACCGTGGCGTGCACCGTTACGAGCAGGGCGTGATCAGCATCCTGCGCCACAAGGTGCCGTACCTGCTGGCCTACGCGCTGATCGTCGGCGGCATGATTTTCCTGTTCACGCGCATTCCGTCCTCGTTCCTGCCCGAGGAAGACCAGGGCGTGCTGTTCTCCCAGGTCACCACGCCACCGGGCACCCCGGCCCAGCGTACGCAGCAGGTCATCGACCGCATGCGCGACTACATGCTCAAGGATGAATCGGGCGCTGTCAGCTCGGTATTCACCGTGACCGGCTTCAACTTCGCCGGCCGCAGCCAGAACTCGGGCATGGGCTTCGTCATGCTCAAGCCGTGGGACCAGCGCGACGCCTCCAACAGCGTCAGCGCCCTGGCCGCCCGTGCGCAGAAACACTTCGCCAGCTTCCGCGACGCCATGGTGTTCGCCTTCGCGCCGCCAGCGGTGATGGAACTGGGCAACGCCACCGGCTTCGACGTGTACCTGCAGGACCGTTCCGGCGTCGGCCACGCCAAGCTGATGGAGGCGCGCAACAAGTTCCTCGCCGCCGCGGCCAAGAGCCCGATCCTGTCCCAGGTGCGCCCGAACGGCCTGGACGACGAGCCGCAGTACCAGCTGGTGCTGGACGATGAGCGCACCGAGGCGCTGGGCGTCACTGTCGCCGACGTCAACGACACCCTGTCGTATGCCTTCGGTGGCAGCTACGTCAACGACTTCATCGACCGTGGCCGGGTGAAGAAGGTGTACATCCAGGGCAAGGCCGACTCGCGCATGAACCCTGAAGACCTGAACAAGTGGTACGTGCGCAACAGCGCCGGCACCATGGTGCCGTTCTCGGCCTTCGCCAGCGGCAAGTGGGTGTATGGCTCGCCGAAGCTGTCGCGCTTCAACGGCGTGTCGGCGGTGGAAATCCTCGGTGCCCCGGCCCCGGGCCACAGTACCGGTGAGGCCATGGCCGAAGTGGCGCGCATCGCTGCCACCCTGCCAAGCGGCATCGGCTACTCCTGGACCGGCCTGTCGTATGAAGAGAAGTTGTCCGGCTCCCAGGCGCCGGCCTTGTATGCGATCTCCATGCTAATGGTGTTCCTGTGCCTGGCGGCGCTGTATGAAAGCTGGTCGATCCCGATCGCGGTGATGCTGGTGGTGCCTCTGGGGATCATCGGTGCGCTGCTGGCCACCACCCTGCGCGGGCTGTCCAACGACGTGTACTTCCAGGTGGGCCTGTTGACCACCATCGGCCTGGCGGCGAAGAACGCCATCCTTATCGTCGAATTCGCCAAGGAGCTGCACGAGCAGGGCCGCAGCTACACCGAGGCGGCCATCGAGGCCTGCCGGATTCGTCTGCGGCCGATCATCATGACCTCGCTGGCGTTCATCCTCGGCGTGGTGCCCCTGGCCATTTCCCACGGCGCGGGCGCCGGCAGCCAGCACGCCATTGGTACCGGCGTGATCGGCGGCATGCTCACCGCCACCACCCTGGCCGTGTTCTGGGTGCCGTTGTTCTTCGTCACCATCTCGTCGCTGTTTGGCGACAAGCGCAAGGCCAAGGACGAGCCCGCACCTGCCATTGAAGAGGAGACCGCACAATGATCCGTCCCCTGACGTGCCTGGCCCTGGCGGCGTTCATGCTCGGCGGCTGCTCGCTTATCCCGCACTATGACCGCCCGGCCGCCCCGGTGGCCGCGCAATTTCCCCAAGGGGCGGCCTACGCCCCGGCGCAGGAGGCGGCCGCCCAGGCCGCCGCCGAGCAGGGCTGGAAACAGGTGTTCCGTGACCCGGCGCTGCAGGCGGTGATCCACACCGCCCTGGACAACAACCGCGACCTGCGCGTGGCGGCCCTGAACGTCGAGGCTTACCGTGCCCAGTACCGCATCCAGCGGGCTGACCTGTTCCCGGCGGTGACCGCCGGCGGCACCGCCGAGCGCACGCGCACCCCGGCTGACCTGAGCACCACCGGCAAGACCACCGTGGGCGGCGAATACACCGCCACCCTCGGCGTCAGCGCCTATGAACTGGACCTGTGGGGCCGCGTGCGCAGCCTCAGCAAGGAGGCCCTGGAAACCTACCTGGCCAGCGATGAAGGTCGCCGTTCCACGCAGATCAGCCTGGTGGCCAGCGTCGCCAATGCCTGGTTCACCCTGGAGTCGGACAAGGAATTGCTGAAGCTGACCCAGGACACCCTGGCCACGTACGAGCAGAGCTACAAGCTCACCGCCCACAGCGGCGAGGTGGGTATCTCCACCGCGTTGGACGTCAGCACCGCGCGCATTTCGGTGGAAACCGCCAAGGTCAGCCTGGCCAAGTACCAGCGCGCCGTGGCCCAGGACATGGACAACCTGGTGTTGCTGCTGGGCACGCACCTGCCGGACAACCTGCCGGCGGCGCAACCGCTGGCCAACGACCTGGTGGCCGAAGTGCCGGCGGGCCTGCCGTCCGACCTGTTGCAGCGGCGCCCGGATATCCTTGAGGCCGAACACACCCTCAAGGCCGCCAACGCCAACATCGGCGCGGCGCGCGCAGCGTTCTTCCCCAGCATCACCCTCACGGCCAGTGCCGGTTCGGAGAGCGCCGACATGGGCCATCTGTTCAAGGGCGGGCAGGGTACGTGGACGTTCGCGCCGAGCATCAACATTCCGATCTTCAACGCCGGCAGCCTGAAGGCCAGCCTGGACTACGCGAAGATCGAGAAGGACGTGGACGTGGCCAGCTACGAGAAAGCCATTCAGACCGGCTTCCAGGAAGTTGCCGACGGCCTGGCCGCGCGCCAGACCTACAAGCAGCAGTTGCAGGCGCAGAAGGACCTGGTGCAAGCCAACCAGGACTACTACCGCCTGGCCGAGCGCCGCTACCGCACCGGCATCGACAGCAACCTGACCTTCCTCGACGCCCAGCGCTCGCTGTTCAGCGCCCAGCAGTCGGCGATCACCGACCGGCTGTCGCAATTGACGGCCGAAGTGAACCTGTACAAGGCGCTGGGGGGTGGTTGGAAGGAGTGACCAAGCCCTGACGCGGCCTGCGGCCGCTGCTACGGAAGGGCATAACGCTGACCTTCGTAGCAGCGGCCGCAGGCCGCGTCAGGGGCGGGTGTAAAGCGTCAGTTACCGCTCGCCGACCCCTGGGTGGTGGTCGACGTGGTGCCGTAGTCACCGCTGTCGCTGGTGTCGCTGTCGTCACTGCTGGCCTGGTCGTACAGGCCGCCTGTGTTGACGGTCGACTCGGTCACTTGCGTGGCCTTCAGCGCCGCACGGGGCAGCGGGTTGCTGGTGGTGGTCGACAGCTCCTGGCGGAACGGGTTGACCAGCTTGGCGTGCAGGCGGATGTCCTGGGACGAGGCGCCCAGCGACAAGTCGAAGGTGTCGGCATCGACCACCCACTGCTTGCTCTTCTCATCGAAGTAGGCCAGCGAGCGATCGTTCAGCTCAATGGTCACGCGCTTGTGCTCACCCGGCTGCAGGAACACCTTCTTGTACCCCTTCAACTCCTTCACCGCGCGGTCCACGTGCGGGTGCTGCTGGCCCACGTACAGCTCGGCCACTTCGGCGCCGGCGCGCTTGCCGGTGTTGGTCAGGTCGAACGACACCTTGATCGGCACATTGCCCACCGCGGTCCCCGGGGTGACCTTGATGTTGCTGTAGCCGAAGGTGGTGTACGACAGGCCGAAGCCGAACGGGAACAGCGGCTGCGTGTGCTTCTTGTCGTAGCCGCGGTAGCCCAGGAACAGGTCGTCCTTGTAGCTGATCTCGGTCAACGAGCCGTTGTTGTCGTAGTTCGGGAAGTCCGCGTACAGCGGGTTGTCCTGAATGCTGCGCTCGATGCTGATCGGCAGCTTGGCCGACGGGTTGACCTTGCCGAACAGAATCTCGCCCAGCGCCTGGCCGCCGTTCTGGCCCGGGTAGAAGGCGTGCAGTGCGGCGCCGACGTTGTCCACCCAGTCAGCCATCTTCAGCGCGGTGCCGCCGTGCATGGCCACCACGGTGTTGGGGTTGACCTTGGCGATGCTGTTGATCAGCTCGTTCTGGTACTCGGGCAGGTCGAAGCTGTGGTCGAACCCTTCGCCTTCGTATTCGTTGCTGTTGCCCACGGCGACCACCACCGCGTCGTACTTGGACAGGTCCTGCGGCGCCGCCAGCGAGGCCCAGGCCATCTGCACGCCGACCATGCCGCCCATGGTCGACAGGTAGCCGTCGCGGCGCGAGTACTCGAGCTTCACGTCATACGCCTTGCCGGCTTCCAGCTTGATCTTGCCCGACACCGGAATGGTCGGCGGGATGCTGTTGTCGGGCAGGTGCGTGCCGTCGCCGTTGTTGATGATCTCCTGGCCGTTGACCCACAGGCGCACGGCGCCGTCGGCACGCACCTTGAACACCTGGTCGCCGCTGGTGGTGGGCGTGACCTGGCCGGTCCAGCGCACGGAGGTGTTGGCGGTGTCACCGTTGGTGGGCAGGTCGGTGTCGCTGGACCAGTCCATGTTCACGTGGGTGTCGGTGCGGGTGGCGGCCGCGGTGCCCGACCAGGTGGCGTTGGTGAAGAACTCGGCGGTCAGGCCCGCGGAGCTCTTGCCGGTGCTGCTGTCGGTGTGGGTCCAGACCGAGGCGGTCGGGTCCAGGGACAGGCCGTCGAGGAACTCGACCTTGGCGTTCGGCGCGGTCTGGGCGATGCCCGACAGCTCGCTGATGTACTGGGTGGCCTCGACGTTGGCGCTGCCGAAACCGGTAGGCGGGGCGTACTTGGCCAGGTCGCCGACCACGGCGATCTTCTTCACCTTCTTTGCGTCCAGCGGCAGCAGGCCGCCCTTGTTCTTCAGCAGCACGATGCCTTCGCGGGCGACGTTCAGCGCGGTCTTGTTGCTGGCGGCGCTGTTCATGTCGTGGGCGGTGGACGGGGTCTTGCTGTCGAACTGGAACAGGTACACCTGGCGCAGCATGCGGCGCACTTTTTCGTCGACGGTGGTCATGCTCAGCGCGCCGCTTTCCACGTACGGGGTCAGGGCGGTGGCGTTCATCTGGTAGCCCATCATGTCCAGGTCGGTGCCGGCGTTGGCGGCCGTGAGCCCGGTGATGATGGCGTTGTAGTCGCTCTGCACGAAGCCCTTGTAGCCCCATTCCTTCTTCAGGATCTGGGCGATCATGTGCTTGCTTTCGCAGGCGTAGTCACCGTTCACCTTCTGGAACGAGCACATCATCATCGCCACGTTGCCGTTCTTCGACGCCGATTCGAAGGTAGGCAGGGTCATCTCGCGCAGCACGCGCTCGGGGATGGTCTCGTTGAGGGTGAAACGGTTGGTTTCCTGGTCGTTGGCGGCGAAGTGCTTGGCCTCGGCCCACACGCCACGGGACTGGATGCCGTTGATCAAGGCCGGGCCCAGGCTGGCGCCCAGGAACGGGTCTTCGCCGGACAGGTATTCGAACGCGCGGCCGCCGTACGGGGTGCGGTACAGGTTCATGCCCGGGCCGGTGACGTACTGGTAGCCACCGCTGGCGGTGTCATAGCCCAGGGCGCGGCCGTAGTCCATGGCGCGGCGCGGGTTCCAGGTGGCGGCGATGTTGGGGCCGGCGGGGTAGACCACGCCCTGGTCGTTGCCGTTGCTGGTGTAGCGCACCCCGGCGCCGCCGTCGGCACCGTAGATTTCCGGCACGCCGTACTGGGTCAGGGGCTTGAGGTCCCAGCCGCCGGTGCCGGCCAGGTAGTTGAGTTTCTCTTCCTGGGTCATCTTCGCCAGGGTCTGTTGGGCCGCCTTGTCGGCCTTGGCTTCCAGGGCCTGCTGCCGGGCCTGTTGTTGCTGAACCGAGTCGGCCGCATGCACTTGCGAAATGGCCAGGGCCAGCAGGGCGAGCGCCGACTGCGCACCCAGGTGTCTACGTGTGTTCATGTGTTACTCCAACAGCCAATGGTGGTCCATTTGCGGCGGTACACGGCAGGCTGCCGCGTACTTTTCTCCAGACAAAAGTTGGCCGTGGCCGAAACTGCTTAGTTGCAGTAACGGCTAACTGATGGCCATGTTTCAATCACGTTTAATTATCGTGAAAGTTTGTTCTGTCTATATAGGAGGTGCCATTATTACGCTATCGTTTGTACCAGGATGGGGCGGCGATAAGCGGCCAAATTAAGACAATTGTTGCCTGAACTTGTCAATCGAAAGGTTTTTTTCGCGCGTTTTTGCGATTTTGTGTCCGGATGTGTGAACCTTTGCAAAACCTACTGGTCGATGGGTTTAGCGAATTCTGGCCCCTGTGCCGGGTTCGCAAGTTAAATTGTCATCCGCTGTGCGCTATTGTCGCAGGCATCTTTAAAGTGATGGCAATTTGAACTTTCAAACTTTCCCGTTGATGGAGTTACTTGTGATGAAACTGTCTTTCGCGGCCGCCTGCGCCGCCCTGAGCCTGTCGTTCGCCGGCGCCACCTTTGCCGCTGATGCCACCGACACCGCCTCGGGCGCCAGCGACTCCACCGTCATGACCCAGAGCCACGACGCCAAGGCCACCCAGAAGCACAAGAACGAATCGAAAAAGGGCGGCCGCCCGCTGAGCACCACGGCGAAGAAAACCGCCAACTGATCCTTCTCAGGCTTCACCCCGGAAAGGGCATCGCCTGATGCCCTTTCCCCGGTTCATGTAGTAGCGCACCGTGCCCGATACTCCCCTCACTGCCCCCGACGACGCCCTGGTCTGCCAATGGCTGATGCGCCATTCCGGCCTCAAGCCGGTGGACCTCGACCGTGCCCGGCGCCTGGCCGCCGAAGACGACGACAGCGAACTGCCGGCGCTGCTGACGCGCCTGGGCCTGGTCTCGGAACTGGAACTGGCGCGCGCCTGGTCGGCGCTGATGGACGTGCCGCTGCTGCTGGCCGAACAGGCGCCGGCATCGCTGGACCGCGTGCCGCCCCTGACCGAACGTTTTCTGCGCCATTACCGCGTGGTGCCGGTGGCCTGGGACGAGGCGGGCGTGCACCTGCTGACCGCCAACCCCGGCGACCCGTACCCCTTCGAAGCCGTGGCCCACGCCTGCGACGCGCCGGTGCGCCTGGCCATCGGCCCGGGCAACGAGGTCGACAGCCTGATCGAGCGCTATTACGGCCAAGGGCGTTCGGCCATGGGCAGCCTGATCGAGACCCTGGACGAAGACAGTGGCGCGCTGGAAGACATCGAGCACCTCAAGGACCTGGCGTCCGAGGCGCCGGTGATCCGCCTGGTCAACCTGATCCTGCAGCGCGCGGTGGAACAGCGCGCCTCCGACATTCATATCGAGCCGTTCGAAAGCCAGCTCAAGGTGCGCTACCGCATCGACGGCGTGCTGCACGAGGCCGAGGCGCCGCCGGCCAGTTCGTCGGCAGCGGTGGTCAGCCGGGTGAAGATCATGGCGCGCCTGGACATCGCCGAGCGGCGCCTGCCCCAGGACGGCCGCATCATGCTGCGCATCCAGGGCAAGGAGCTGGACCTGCGGGTGTCCACCGTGCCCACCAGCTTCGGCGAATCGGTGGTGATGCGCCTGCTCGACCGCCAGACCGTGAGCTTCGACTTCCAGAGCCTGGGCTTCGATGGCGAGCGCCTGGAAGGCTTCCTCGACGTGCTGGAAAACCCCCACGGCATTTTGCTGGTGACCGGGCCCACGGGCTCGGGCAAGACCACCACCCTGTACACCGCGCTGTCGCGGCTCAATACCGCCGAGCGCAAGATCATCACCGTCGAAGACCCGGTGGAGTACCAGCTGGAAGGCATCAACCAGATCCAGGTCAAGCCGGCCATCGGCCTGGACTTCGCCGGCGCGCTGCGCTCCATCGTGCGCCAGGACCCGGACGTGATCATGATCGGCGAGATGCGCGACCTGGAAACCTGCCGCATTGCCATCCAGTCCTCGCTCACCGGCCACCTGGTGCTATCGACCCTGCACACCAACAGCGCCGCGGCCAGTATCACCCGGCTGCTGGACATGGGCGTGGAGAGTTACCTGATCGCCTCGACGGTGAAGGGCATTCTCGCCCAGCGCCTGGTGCGGCGCCTCGACCCGGCCACGCGCATTCCCTTTGAAGCGCCGCCGGAACTGATCGCCGAACACGGCCTCGACCGCTTCACCGAGCAGCGCCCGATCATCCTCTACCAACCTGCGGCGTCCGCCACCGGCAGCGGCTATTTCGGCCGCAGCGCCATCACCGAGCTGCTGGTGATGAACGAAGAGCTGCGCAGCCTGCTGATGCGCCAGGCCGATGCCTCGACGTTGGAACAGGCGGCCCGCCGTGGCGGCCTGCGCACCTTGTACGAAGAGGGCCTGCGCCAGGCGGTGGCCGGCATCACCTCGCTAGAGGAGGTGCTGCGCGTGACGCGCGGCGAATAACCCATGGCCTATTTCAAATACCGCGCGCTCGACGCCGAGGGTGCCAGCCAGCAGGGCAGCATCGAGGCCAGCGACCAGCAGGCCGCCGTCGCGCTGCTGCAAAAGCGTGGCCTGCTGATTCTGCAGGTGGAAGCACTGGGCGGGCCGGGCCTGCGCCGGGCGCTGAACCGCGGGGCGTTGAACGGCGCAGCCCTGGTCAGCTTCACCCAACAACTGGCGACCCTGCTGGGCGCCGGCCAGCCGCTGGAACGTTCGCTGGGCATCCTGCTCAAGCAGACCCAGGAAGCCAAGGCCCGCGCCCTGATCGAACGCATCCGCGAACAGGTCAAGGCCGGCAAGCCGCTGTCCCAGGCCCTGGAAGAAGAGGGCGGGCAGTTCTCCACGCTGTACATCAGCATGGTCCGCGCCGGCGAGGCGGGCGGTGCTTTAGAGAACACCTTGAGGCAGCTCAGCGACTATCTCGAACGCAGCCAGACCCTGCGCGGCGAGGTCATCAACGCGCTGATCTACCCGGCGTTTCTGGTGGTTGGCGTGTTGGGTTCGCTGGCCCTGCTGCTGGCCTACGTGGTGCCGCAGTTCGTGCCGATTTTCCGCGACCTTGGCGTGCCGATTCCGCTGATTACCCAGGTGATCCTGGCCATGGGCGAGTTTCTCAGCGCCTGGGGGCTGGTCGTTCTAGCCGGCCTCATCGTCGTCATCTGGGGCAGCGCCATCGCCCTGCGCGACCCGGCCCGGCGCCAGCGCAATGACCTGCGCCTGCTGAAGATAAAAATCATCGGCCCGCTGCTGCAACGCATCGAGGCCGCGCGCCTGGCGCGCACCCTCGGCACCCTGCTGAGCAACGGCGTGGCGCTGTTGCAGGCGCTGCTGATCGTGCGCCAGGTGTGCAGCAACCGCGCCATCGTCGCCCAGGTGGAACAGGCCACCGACTGGGTCAAGGGCGGCGGCACCCTGGCCAGCGGCCTGAGCCAGGAGCTGTCTGTGGGAGCTGGCTTGCCAGCGAGCCTTTCAGGGCCCCAAAGCTCGCTGGCAAGCCAGCTCCCACAAGGCAGGTCGCAATTGCTGTTGCCCGAATTGGCCATCCAGATGATCGACGTCGGCGAACAGGCCGGCGAGCTGGACGGCATGCTGCTGAAAGTCGCCGAGGTGTTCGACGTCGAAGCCAAGCGCGGCATCGACCGCCTGCTCGCAGCGCTCGTGCCCACGCTCACGGTGGTCATGGCGGCGATGGTCGCCGTGATCATGCTCGCCATCATGCTGCCGCTGATGAGCCTCACCAGTAACATTTAAAGGACCACACCCCATGAAAACCATGAACACGGGCCGCCGCCAAGGCGGTTTCACCTTGCTGGAAATGCTCGCGGTGATCGTGCTGCTGGGCATCGTCGCCACCATCGTCGTGCGTCAAGTTGGCGGCAACGTCGACAAGGGCAAGTACGGCGCCGGCAAGGCGCAGCTGGCCAGCCTGAGCATGAAGGTCGAGAGCTACGCCCTGGACATGGGCGCGCCACCGGCCAACCTCAACCAGCTGGTGACCAAGCCTTCCACGGCGGGCAACTGGGCCGGCCCCTACGCCAAGCCGTCGGATTTGAAAGACCCGTTCGGCCATCCGTTCGGCTACCGCTTCCCCGGCGAACACGGCAGCTTCGACCTGATCTTCTACGGCCAGGACGGCCAGCCAGGCGGCGAAGGCTACAACGCCGACCTGGGCAACTGGGAATAACCATGCAGCGCGCCCGCGGCTTCACCCTGCTGGAAATGCTCGTGGTCATCGTGCTCATCGGCGTGGCCGCGGGGCTGGTGGGCTATGGCTTGCAGCGTGGGTTGCACAGCGCCGGCGAGCGCAAGGCGGTGGTGCAAGTGGTGGAGGCCCTGCGCGCCACCCGCGTGCGCGCCATCGTCACCGGGCAGCCGGCGCGCACCCAATTCGACCTCGCGGCGCGGCGTTTCCAGGCACCGGGCAAAGCCGTGGAGGCATGGCCGGCGGACCTGCAGGTGCAACTGCATACCGCTGCAGAACTGGGCTCGGCGTTCGAGTTCTACCCCGATGGCGGTGCCAGCGGCGGCCACCTGCTGCTCAGCGATGGCGGCCAGCGCTGGCGCATCGACGTGTCGTGGCTGACCGGCACGGTCAACCTGCAGGCGCTGCGATGAAGGCGCAGCAGGGCTTCACGCTGCTGGAAATGCTCGCTGCACTGACCATTTTGGCCGTGTGCAGCGCCGTGCTGCTGATGGCCTTCGGGCAGGCGGCGCGCTCGCTCAAGCAGGTGCAGGCCAGCGACCGGCTGACCGCCGCCGGCCGCTCCATTCTCGACCAGCAGGCTGACGGCGATTTGCAGCCGGGCAGCCGCGACGGCACCTGGGCGGGTATCCGCTGGCACCTGGACGTGCGCCAGCTGCCGGCGGCCAACCACCTGCGTCTGTTCCAGCTGGACCTGCGCGTGCGCGAAGACCAGCGCCAGGCGCACTTCGCCACGCTGACCGTGCGGGGGGCGCAGCCATGAGCCGGCGCCAGGGCGGCTTCACGCTGCTGGAAATCCTCCTGGTGCTGAGCCTGCTGGGCGTGCTGCTGGCGCTGGTGGGCGGGGCGATCCTGGGCGCCAACCGCGCGGTGGCCAAGGCCCAGCACTACACCGAGCGCCTGGACGAAGTGCGCGCGGCGCAGGACTTCCTGCGCCGCGCCATCGGCCAGGCGCTGCCGCTGGACGACGGCCAGCAGCGGGTATTCGTCGGCGGCGCCCAGGCCATGGCGTTCATGGCACCGCTGTCGGCCAACCTCGGCGGCGGCATCGTGCTGCATAGCCTGGCCCTGCACGGCCGGCGCCTGGAAGTGGCGTTGAGCCAGGGCGGCCAGCCCTGGGGCGAACCCCAAGTGCTGCTGCACCAGGTGCGCAGCCTGCAATTCACTTACCGCGGCTATTCGCCCAAGGGCGAGCTGAGCACCTGGCTGGCCACCTGGCCGTGGCCGGGGCGGCTGCCACGCACGGTGCAGATCGACGCGCAGCTGGGCGGCCCGGTGCCGTGGACCGCGGAAAGCGTGACCCTGCGCCTGGACCTGTCGACGGTGGCGGGCCAATGAAGCAACAACAAGGCGTGGCGTTGCTGCTGGTGCTGTGGGTGCTGGCGCTGCTGAGCATTCTGCTGGCCGGGTTGGCCGGCTGGGTGCAGCTGGAAAGCCGCCAGGCCCTGTGGCAGCGCCAGCACACCGAGGCGCTGTTGGCCGCCGAGGCTGGCATCAACCTGACAGTGGCGGCCCTCAGCGACCCGGCGCAGAAAAACGCCTGGCCCGCCGACGGTCGTCCCCACGCGCTGGCCTTCGAGCGCGCCACCGTGCAGGTAAGCCTGTTCAGCGAACGCGGCAAGCTCGACCTCAACAGCGCCAGCACCGCCGACATCGCCCGGCTGATGCAGGCGTGCGGCGGCGCGCGCGGCGTGGCAGCGGCCCTGGACCAGCGCCGTGGCAACGGCCAGCCACCGCTGCGGGTGGTGGAGGAACTGCGCCAGCTGCCCGGCATGAACCGCAGCGTGTTCGCCTGCGCCGCCCCGCAGGTCACCTTGTGGAGCGGCCAGGAGCAGCCCGACCCGGCGTTCGCCACGCCGCTGCTGCGGCGGTTGCTGAGCCTGCCCAGCCTCAAAGTCAGCGGCGCCGACCCCGGCCCCATCCTAACCCTGGCCAGCGTCGCGCAGTTGCCTGGCGGCTTCAACGCAACGCTGGTCGTGACCCTGCTTCTCAACCCTTCCACGGAGGGGGCCCGACCATATCGGGTCCTGCATTGGCAAGAATGAACCTGAACACCTATTACGCCCAAGGGCGCGCCGCCTTGCAGCGGCACTGGCGCGGCAGCGGCGCCCAGCGCCTGTGGCAGGCCTGGCTGGCCGAGTTGCTGGGCCTGTTGCCGCCACGCTGGCGCGCACGGCTGGCGGGCGGTGCGCCGTTGCAGGTGCTGCACTGGCCGCTGGACGAGCCGGCTGACACCACGCCGCCGCGGGTGCTGGTGCTGCCGCGCAGCGAGGTGCTGGTGCAGACCTTGAGCTTGCCGGCGGCGGCAGCCCGCGACCTGCACAACGTGCTGGGTTTCGAGCTGGACAAATACACCCCCTACCGCGCCGAGCAGGTGAGCTTCTGCGCCCAGGTGCTGGGGCAGGGCGGCAGCACCATCAAGGTGCGCCTGGTGGTGATCGTGCGTGAGCGCCTGGAGCAGATCCTCGCCGCCTGCGCCGGCTTCACCCTGCACGGCGTCGACGTGCGCGACGGCGAGCGCCTGGGCATCAACCTGCTGCCCGATGCCTTGCGGCCGCAAGCCAGCAGCGGCGGGCGCCTCAACCGTGGCTTGCTGCTGACCTGCGCCGGCCTGCTGCTGACGGTGATGGTCATGTGGCTGCAATCGCGCGAGGCGCTGTTGATCGAAATGCAGGCCCAGGTGCGCCAGCAGCAGGCGCAGATCGGCCAGTTGCAGCAGGTGCGCGAGACCCTGGCCAATACCCAGGGCGCGGCGCGCTACCTGATCCAGCGCAAGGCCGCGCAGCCGGCGCTGGCCAGCGTCATCGCCGACCTCAGTCACTGCCTGCCCGAGGGCACCTGGCTGGAACAGCTGGAAGTGGACGACGGCGGCCAGGTCACGCTGACCGGCCAGAGCACCCAGGCCAGCGCCCTGATCGGCCAGCTGAAGACCTGCCACAGCCTGGACGACCCGCAGTTCCAGGGCGTGATCCAGCCCGACGGCGACACCGGCAAGGACCATTTCAGCCTGCGCGCCCACCTGCATCAGGAGGCCGCCCATGGCTCGTCCGCTGACTGAACGTGAGCGCCGTGGCGCCGCGCTGATCGCCCTGGCGCTGATGCTGGCGGCGCTGTACTGGCTGCTGGTACAGAGCTGGTTCACCGGCCCGCTGGGCGAGGTGAACACGCAGATCGAGCAACTGCGCGAACAGCAGCAGCGCTACGCCGGCCAGCTGGCCCAACGGCCGTTGCTCGACAAGCAGCTGGCCGCCGCCCGCCATGACCCTGCCAGCAGCCTCAGCCTGCTGCCTGGCAGCGACCCCAGCGCCGTGGCCGCCGACCTGATGCAGCGCATCGCCGACCTGATCAAGGCCAAGGCCGACGATGGCGCCGGCTGTGCGCTGACCCAGCGCATGCCCATCACCCCCGAGCAGGACAGCGCCCAGCCGTACCGGCAGATCAAGGTCAGCCTGACCCTGGAATGCAGCATCGAGCCGCTGATGGCGCTGCTGCACACCCTGGAATTCCACCGGCCGTTCCTGTTCGTCGACAACCTCAGCGTGCGCCGCGCCAGCAGCGCGCCGGCCACGGGCGGCGCGGGGCGGCTGACCGTGCACCTGCTGGTGCGCGGCTACCTGGCCAAGGCGGCTGCGGCGCAAGGGGAAGCGCCATGAAGCTGCGCCTCACGCCCCTGCGCGCGGCGCTGCTGCTGTGCGCCGGCACCCTGGCCGCCACCGCCGTCGGCATTGCCAGCGGCCTGGGCAGCGCGCCGGGCTGGCTGCCCCCTGGGCCCGCGCACCCGTTGGCGACAGCCCATGTGGCGGCCAGCGAGCTGCCGCAGGTGAGCCTCGACAGCCTCGACGCCGCCTGGCACACGCCGCTGTTCAGCCCCAACCGCGCCCCGGACCAGAGCGCCCAGGGGCCCAGCGCCGACCTGGCCGGCCTGGTGCTGACCGGCGTGGTGGTCAACGGCGACCTCAAGCTGGCGCTGCTGCGCGACGCCAGCGGCCACCCCCTGCGCGTCCACCAGGGCCAGGCCCTGCCCAACGGCTGGACCCTGCAACAGCTTTCTCCCCTGGAGGCGCAGTTCGCCTACCAGGGCCAAACCCGCAGCCTGCGCTTGCCGGCGCCGCGTCTTCCAGCCCCTTCACGCGCGGCCATGCTCACGCTGCCGCCGGTAACCGAACCTTGAAAACACTGTTCCCTGGAGTCACACCGTTGCGCACCCCCTTGCTCTGCCTGGCCACCGCCGTCGCCCTCGGCGGCTGTGCGACCGCGCCCCACACCTTTGAAAATGACCCGGCGCTGATGCACGAGGCCCTCAACGGCACCGGCGACCAGCGCCAGCCCGTGGCCGAGGCGCCGGTGGCGCAGCCTGCCAGCAGCAACGCCGCGGTGATGCCCAAGCGGCAGATCATCAGCGGCAACCAGCGCTTCGTACGGCCGCCGGCGCCGGTCAAGGGCGAGGATGAACAGGGCAGCGGCGACATCGTCTTCAACTTCACCAACCAGCCCATCGAGGCGGTGATCAACACGGTGATGGGTGACCTGCTGCACGAGAACTACAGCATCGCCCAGGGCGTGAGCGGCGACGTCAGCTTCTCCACCTCCAAGCCGGTGAACAAGAAAGAAGCGTTGTCGATTCTGGAGACCCTGCTGTCCTGGACCAACAACGCCATGATCCGCCAGGGCAACCGCTACGTGATCCTGCCCGCCAGCCAGGCGGTGGCCGGCAAGCTGGTGCCGGAGATGACCGTGTCGCAGCCGTCCAACGGCCTGTCGGCGCGGCTGTACCCGCTCAAGTACATCTCGGCCACCGAGATGCAGAAGCTGCTCAAGCCTTTCGCCCGTGACAACGCCTTCCTGCTGGTGGACCCGTCGCGCAACGTGTTGAGCATGTCCGGCACCCCCGAGGAACTGGCCAACTATCAGGACACCATCGACACCTTTGACGTCGACTGGTTGAAGGGCATGTCCATTGGCGTGTACGGCCTGCAGCGCGCCTCGGTGGCCGAGCTGATGCCGCAGCTGCAGAAGATGTTCGGTCCCGACAGCGGCATGCCGTTGGCGGGCATGGTCAAATTCCTGCCCAACGAACGCACCAACTCGGTGGTCGCCATCTCGGCCCAGCCCGAGTACCTGCGTGAGGTGGGTGACTGGATCAGGACCATCGACGAGGGCGGCGGCAACGAACCGCAGATGTACGTGTACGACGTGCGCAACATGAAGGCCACGGACCTGGCCAAGTACCTGCGGCAGATCTACGGCAACGGCCAGATCAAGGACGACAGCGCCGCCAAGGTCGCGCCCGGGTTGCGCACCACCACGCTATCGTCGCTCAATGGCAGCAACAGTTCGGGTATCGGCAGCACTGGTACCACCGGGCTGTCCAGCACCGGCACCCAAGGCCTGAGCGGCGGCAACTCGCTGAACAACAACTCCCTGCAAAGCCCTGACGAGGACAGCGACGAGGGCGCGGACGACACCGGCGGCACCGGCAGCGCCAGCGGCGGCCAGCAGAAGAGCCTGGACGACAGCACCCGCATCACCGCGCAGAAGGCCAGCAACCAGCTGCTGGTGCGCACGCGCCCGGCGCAATGGAAAGAGATCGAATCGGCCATCAAGCGCCTCGACAACCCGCCCATGCAGGTGCAGATCGAGACGCGCATTCTGGAAGTGAAACTCAGCGGCGAGCTGGACCTGGGCGTGCAGTGGTACCTGGGCAAGCTGGCAGGCAACTCCTCCAGCACCACCGTGGCCAACACCAAGGGCAGCCAGGGTGCGCTGGGCAGCGGCGGGGCTGGGCTGGGGTCCACGGACACGGCGTTTTATTCCTTCGTCAGCAGCAACTTCCAGGTGGCGCTGCATGCGCTGGAAACCAACGGCCGCACCCAGGTGCTGTCGGCGCCGTCGCTGGTGGTGATGAACAACCAGCAGGCGCAGATTCAGGTGGGCGACAACATTCCCATCAGCCAGACCACCGTGAACACCAGCACCTCGGACACCACCCTGAGCAGCGTTGAATACGTGCAGACGGGCGTGATCCTTGACGTGACCCCGCGTATCAATCCGGGCGGCCTGGTGTACCTGGATGTGCAGCAGCAGGTCAGCGATGCGGACACCAGCAGCGAGACCACGACCCAGACCAACCCGAATATCTCGACGCGTTCGGTGTCGACCCAGGTGGCCGTGCAAAGTGGCCAGACAGTGTTGCTGGGGGGCTTGATCAAGCAGGACAACAGCGAAACGGCCTCCAGCGTTCCCTACCTGGGCCGCATTCCGGGCCTGCGCTGGCTGTTCGGCAGCACCACCAAGTCGAAGGATCGCACCGAACTGCTGGTGCTGATCACCCCGCGCGTGGTCACCAGCAACAGCCAGGCCCGGCAGGTGACCGACGATTACCGGCAGCAGATGCAGCTGCTCAAGCCGTAAGCCCTGACGCCGCGGTGCCCTCGGACGCGGCCTCCGGCCGCTGCTACGGGGGGGCGTCCGGCGCCAACGCAGTGTCGGTGGAATGGCGCGGCGTCCTTGGACGCGGCCTGCGGCCGCTGCTACGGGGGTTGCGGCGTAGCAGCTGCCGAAGGCTGCGTCCGGGTCAGGGGCGGGTGTCGATCATGCGCTGTACCTTGCCCACCAGGTCGCTGATCTGGAACGGCTTGATCACCATGTCCATGCGCTCGCCGAGGAAATCCTGGCGGCTGACGGCGTCCTCGGCGTAGCCGGTCATGAACAGCACCGGCAACTCGGCGCGGTAGCGGCGGGCGATGTCGGCCAGGTCGCGGCCGTTCATCTGTGGCAGGCCGACATCGGTGAGCAGCAGGTCGATGCTGCCATCCTCCTGCAACAGGCTCACGGCGTGGTGCACGTCGTCGGCCTGGGTGCAGCGGTAGCCGTTGTCTTCCAGCACCTCGGTGACGAACAGGCGCACGGCCGGCATGTCTTCGACGATCAGGATGTGCTCGCCACTGCCCGGCCGCGTCGGCAGCAGCGCCGGCAGGTCGGGGTGCTGGTTGGCCAGGCCGGCCGGCAGCAGCAGGGTGACCTCGGTGCCATGGCCGACCACGCTGCGAATCCGCGCGTCGCCCCCCGACTGGCGGGCAAAACCATAAATGGTCGACAACCCCAGCCCGGTACCCTGGCCCAGCGGCTTGGTGGTGAAGAACGGGTCGAAGACCTTGCCGATCACCCCATGTTCGATGCCCACGCCGTCGTCCTGCACGCTCAGCACCACGTAGGCACCGTCGGCCAGTTTCATGTCGCCGTGGGAGTGGGCGGCGAAGGTGCTCAGGCGGATGTGCCCGCCCTGGGGCAGCGCGTCGCGGGCGTTGATCACCAGGTTGAGCACCGCGCTTTCCAGCTGGATGGGGTCGACGAGGGCGATGGCGGCCTTGCTGGTCAGCTCCAGGGTCAACTGCACCCGCTCGCCGATGGTGCGCCGCAGCAGGTCTTCCAGCGACAGGATGTGCTCGTTGACGTCGGTGGGGCGGGTGTCCAGCGGCTGCTGGCGGGCGAAGGCCAGCAGCCGGTGGGTCAGCGAAGCAGCGCTGGTGGCCGAGCCCAGGGCGGCGTCGGTGTAGCGCAGCACGGCGTCGCTGCGGCCTTCGCTGACGCGTTTCTTGATGAGCTCAAGGCCGGTGATGATGCCGGTCAGCAGGTTATTGAAGTCGTGGGCGATGCCGCCGGTGAGCTTGCCCAGGGCGTCCATCTTCTGCGCCTGCAGCAGCTGCGCCTCGGTGCGTGCGCGTTCGGCCACCTCCTTGGCCAGCTGGTCGTTGGCGCTGTCCAGTTCCTGGCGGTGCGAGCGTTCGCGCTGGCGGTGCTCGGTGACGTCCTCGATGAACACCAGGCTGTGGCCTGGGGTGCGGTACGGCGAGATCTGCCATTCGGTCTCGCGCAGCACGCCCTCCACCAACATGTTCAGGGTGCCGCGCCAGCGCTCGCCGATGGCCAGGCGCAGGCGCAGTTCGGCCAGCACCCCTTCCTGGTCAGGAGCGAAGCAGCCCTGCAGCTGTTCGTTGGTGCGGTTGTCCTGCACCAGGTCAGTGAAGGCCTGGTTGCATTCGATCACGTTCAGCGCCGTGTCCATCACCGCGATGGGCGCGCCGATGTTGAGGAAGATCTCGCGGAAGCGCGCCTCGCTCTCGCGCAGCGCGTGCTCGGTGTCACGCACCCGCAGCAGGGTGCGCAGGGTGGCCAGCAGCACGTCCGGGTCCACCGGGTGGGTCAGGTAGGCATCGGCGCCGTTGTCGAGGCCGGTGATGATGTCGCCGGTCTGGATCGACGCCGCCGACACGTGGATCACCGGCAGCAGCGCGGTGCGCGGTTCGGCGCGGAGCTGGCGAACGATGTCGAAGCCACTCATGTCCGGCAGGTTGACGTCCAGGATCGCCGCGTCGAACAACTGCTCGGCCAGCAGCGCCAGGCCCTCGGTGCCGGTGCCGGCTTCAAGGATGCGGTAGCCGTGGCGCTCCAGGCGCCGGCGCAGGGCGTAGCGGGTGGCCGCGTTGTCATCGACGATCAGCAGGCAGCTGTCAGCCTTCATCGGGGGTGTCCTGGGCCAAGGCCAATGGGATGATCACGTAGAAGGTCGAGCCCACGCCCGGCTCGCTGGCAACGCCCACGCGCCCGCCCAGCAGCTCGGCGAAGCGCTTGCACAGTGACAGGCCCAGGCCGGTGCCGCGCAGGCGTTTCTGCAGCGGCGAGTCGACCTGGCTGAAGTCTTCGAACAGGGTGCCGTGCATTTCCGCGGGAATGCCGATACCGGTGTCGTTCACGGCGAAGCGTATCTCGTGCTCGTTCTCCAGGCTGGCCGACACCCGCACATGGCCGCGCTGGGTGAATTTCAGCGAGTTGGAGATGAAGTTGCGCAGGATCTGCGCCAGCTTCTTGTCGTCGCTGTACAGCCGTGGCAGGCCCACCGGCTCCTCGAACACCAGGTCCACCGCGGTGGCGTCGACGATGGGGCGGAACATGCCGCGCAGGGCCGAGAACAGGTCGAACATGTCGAACCAGGCGGGCGAGATGGTGATGCGCCCGGCTTCGATCTTGGCCAGGTCCAGCAGGTCATCGACCATGTCGCTGAGCTCGCGGGCGGCGCCGCTGACGAAGGCCACCTGCTTGTGCTGCTCGGCGCTCAGCGGGCCGTCGAGTTCGTCCTTGAGCAGGCTGGTGATGCTCAGGATCGAGCCCAGGGGCGTGCGGAACTCGTGGCTCATGTACGACAGGAAGCGGCTTTTCAGGTCCGAGGCCTGGCGCAGTTGCTCGGCCTGGTTGTCCAGCTCCGCATACAACGCCAGCACGCCCTGGTTGGTCTCTTCCAGCTCGACCCGCAGGGCCTCGGCTTCGCGTTCCAGCTGCGCCACGCGCGCGGCCTGGGCGTTGGCGGCCAGGGAGGTGAGGTCAGGCATGGGGCATCTCCAGGTCTATGACCAGCACGGTGACGTCGTCTCTGCCGCGGCAGAAGTCACGGTGCAGCACCGTGGCAATCACGGCGGGGTGGCGGAAAATCAGGCCCGGGTAATCGTGCAGGTTCCAGCGCGATTGCAGGCCGTCGCTATACAGAATCAGGATATGGCCGCTGACCTGAGCATAGTCGAAGCTCTGTGCCTTGCGGAACTGGGCGCCGACGATGCCCGGGTGCGAGGCCAGGCCGCGGCTGCGGTCATGGCTGCGGCTGAGCAGGCTGGCACCGATGTTGCCGATGCCGATGAAGGCCAGGCGGTCGGCGCCCGGGTTGAACTGCGCCACGGCCACGGCGCCGCCGCGGCTGCCGGTCATGGCCTGGTGCAGGTCGTCCATCAGCAGCGTCGGGCTGGCGAACGGCGCCAGGGCGAAGGCGCGCACCCCGGCGCGGGCGGCGCGTTCGGCGTCCTCGCCGTGGCCCAGGCCGTCGATGACCAGGGCGCTGATGCCCTGTTCACCGATGTTGACCTGGAAGGCGTCGCCGCAGGCGGGGTCGTTGTGCAGCGAGTGCTGGGTGACGCCCACGGCCAGGTCGCGGGCCTTGTCGCCCCGGCGGAAGAAGCGCGCCAGCAGCACCGCGCCGCGGCTGTCGGCGTGCACGTCGAACACCTCGGCCTGGCGCGCCACGGCGCCCAGGCCAATGCCTTGGGTGCCGCCGGTGGAGTAGCCGTCGGTGAGGCAGGCGTGCACGTCGAAGCCGTTGCCGCGGTCCACGGCAATGGCCTCCAGGCCCTGGCCTTCGGGCCGGGGCAGGGTGCGCAGGTGCAGCTCGCCATGGCTGGCGTGCTTGAGGATGTTGCTGCACAGCTCGGTCACCACCAGCGCCACGCGGCCGGCGTCGGCGTCGTCGAAGCCCAGGCGCTCGGCGAGCTTCTGGGCGGTGCGGCGGGCGTGGCCGATCTGGCTGCTGTCTTCGATCAGTAACACTTGAGTGATCGAACTCGGGAAGGTCAGGTCCATCGCGTGATGGTCACCCGTGTGCCCTTGCCTGGCGCGGTGTCCAGCTCGAAGTCGTCCACCAGGCGCTTGGCCCCGGTCAACCCCAGGCCCAGGCCGCTGCCTGAGGTCCAGCCGTCGGTCATGGCCAGCTTGATGTCGGCAATGCCCGGGCCTTCGTCGCGAAACACCAGGCGCAGGCCGGTGCGGTGGTTCTCTTCGACGATTTCCCAGTCCATGTCGCCGCCACCGCCGTAGACCATGGTGTTGCGCGCCAGCTCGCTGACCGCCGTCACCAGCTTGGTCAGGTCGATCAGGCGCATGCCGCAGTCCTGGGCCAGCTTGCGCGCGGTCTGGCGCGCCAATACCACGTCTTGCTCGATGCGAACCGGTTGGGTACCGCTGCTGAGCTGGGTCATTGCAGGTCCACTCGTTCGCGCAACAGCTTCATGCCGCGTTCCACGTTGAGGGCGGTGCTCACCCCGGGCAGGGTCAGGCCCAGTTCCACCAGGGTGATGGCGACGGCCGGTTGCATGCCCACCAGCACGGTCTCGGCGTCCATGATGCGCGACAGGCCGGAGATGGTGCCGATCATGCGGCCAATGAACGAATCGACGATGTCCAGCGCCGAGATGTCGATCAGCACACCGCGCGCCGAGGTGCGGCTGATGCGCTCGGAGAGGTCGTCTTGCAGGGTCAGGGCCAGTTGGTCATGCATGTCGACCTGGATGGTCACCAGCAGGCAGTTGCCCATTTGCAGGATGGGAATGCGCTCCATGGGCTTATACCGCCTTGCTGACGGTCATGCCCAGGCGGCGCAGGGCCAGGGCCAGGGCGTCCGCCAGGTTGGCCTTGGTGACCACGCCTTGCAGGTCCAGGCCCAGGTGCACGATGGTCTGGGCAATTTGCGGGCGCACGCCGCTGATGATGCAGTCGGCGCCCATCAGGCGGATGGCGGTCACGGTTTTCAGCAGGTGCTGGGCCACCAGGGTGTCCACGGTGGGCACGCCGGTGATGTCGATGATGGCGATTTCCGAACCGGTGTCGACGATGCGCTGCAGCAGCGATTCCATCACCACCTGGGTGCGCTGGCTGTCCAGGGTGCCGATCATCGGCAGGGCCAGCACGCCTTCCCACAGCTTGACCACTGGGGTGGACAGCTCCAGCAGTTCTTCCTGCTGGCGCTTGATCACCGCCTCGCGGGACTTCTGGAAGGTGCGGATGGTGTGCAGGCCCAGGCCGTCCAGCAGCTGCGAGATTTCCCAGGTCTGCTCGGCGAGGGTGGCGGGGCTGGCTTCGTATTCCCGCTGCAGCAGGGCGAACAGTGGGCCCTTGAGGGCGAAGATGAAGGTGGCGGTCTGCTGCGAGTCCTGCCCGGCCATGGCGCGGGTGTGGGAAAGTTTTTCGAGGAACTGGCGGGTGGCTTCCCAGTTGCCGGCGCCGAGGTTTTTCGAGTCGCCGTTCTGCGAACCGCTGACCAGCAGGCTGAGGAATTCGCCCTGCTGCTGGCGCACGTCCTCGTCCTTGAGATTGCGCGTCGCGCCGCTGGCTTCCTGTTCGCTGAACCACTGGGCCAGCAGCTCGGCGTGAGCCTTGTTGAGTGCGTCGAGGGTACGTTGCTGCAGTGCTGCCATGTCCATGTGCTCCAGAATGGTTTTTTCTTTTCGGTGGGCGCCGTGCGCCGCACTGATTATTAGTCAAACAGTGACAGTTGCGTGGGAAATTAGTTGTAGGGTACACAGAAAATTCCGTAGCAGCGCCCGAAGGGCGCGTCCTGCGCGCTGCGGTTCTCCAGGCACACCGCTGACGCGGCCTGGCGGCCGCTGCTACGGGGCGGCGAGTCCAGGACGGGCGATCAGCCGCGCGCATTCATCCAGGCGCTAGCAGAGCTGGCGGCCGGTACGCTGGTGCGGGTGCTAAAAGAGAGGACGCCACCGCTCGATGGCCTGTGCCTGTACTACCCGGGGCGGCGGCATGCGCCGGCGGGGCTGCGCGCGCTGATCCAGGTGATCCGCGAGCACGCGGAGGCGCGGCGGGCCTGAACTGCCCGGCCGCCGCGCACGGGGTCACGCCAGTTCGGACTTGATCATGGCGATCTTGGTGTTGATGTTTTCCTGGGCTACTTGGGCCTTTTCCTTGGTCAGGTCCGCCACCTTCTTGTCGACTTCGGCTTTTTGCTCCGGCGTCATGGCGTCGTACTCTTCCTTGGTCACCCCGGTCAGCTGCTGGCGGGCTTTTTCGGCGTCGCTCTGGCTCATGTAGTCCGAGAACTCCTGGGCGGCGGAGGACGCGGTGGTGGTGCTGCTGCCCGACAGGTCGGAGGCGGCAATGGCCACGCTGGCCGAATTGGCCTGCGAGTCCGACGTGGCGGCGGTGGTGGTCGCCGTGCCGCTGTTGTCCGCTGCCGCCACGGCCGAAGCCACCGACGCCGTCGCCGCCTGGGTGGCGGTGGCGTCGTCGACGGTGCTGGCCATCGCTGCCTTCAGATTCACCATCATCCGGGCGAAGGCTTCGTCGTACGAAGAGCTGTCGGTGCTGGACTGCGACGACGAATCGGTGCTGCTCGACGTCGCCGCTACCGGCGTGGCCGAGGTGGCGATCGTGGTGTATTGATCCGGCTGCTGCGACGACAGCGACGCAATGGCCGGCGTGACGGTTGTTGCGGTGGTGCGGTTGGTACTGTTGATAATCACCGTTCACCTCCTGTTGAGTGTAGGTGGTGGGGATTTACAGCAAGATGGGTGCCAGGGGCTGGGGCTGGGCGCAAAGGCCAATGAATACGGGGCTTGCGCTTGCGCAACGGGCATGCGAACCGCCAAGTGGGGCGGCAGAAGCTGGCCGTTGCCGAACAGGGATTGCCGCCGGTGGGCCGCGCGATTCCTTCGCCATGCGCCAAAGGCTGCCAACGCCGATCCCAACGTGCCTAGAACCAATACCACCGCCTCGGTTTTTCTGCGTGGGGAATACAGAGCGCTTGCAGCAAGCTGCCAACAAAAGCTGACCACCTCACGGGCTCATTTGCCAGGAAGGTATCGCCGGTAGGGTCAAGGAACAAAATCGATCCGTTGCGCGCGGTGTTGAGCTGAACCATGCCCCAGAAAAACGTGACGCTTATACTCAGCCAGTACCATCCGGTGGAGGCTTTGGGGCCTGACAGCACAATCGAGAGCCACCGGCAGGCTGCGAATCCTGTGATAGATAGAGTCAGGTAGAAGGCTGCCGTGATGAGTTCACTGCTTGTCACGTTTCTCGAACTCCTGCCGCAAGGCATTCATGGTCAATCCGTTCGACAGTGCTTCTAGAGTCAGTGCCCCCTTGCCGAGCTTGGAGTAAGCGCGCACATAGTCACTCCTGATGTATCGAAACAGACGCCATGAATCAGGCTTGAGCATCATTCTGCCTAGCCCATATGCGGAAATGCTTAAGTCTATAGCGCCGTACGCAAGATTTGCTTCGCGTTCGCCGCCCCCCATGGCACTGGAGGCTGCGTGGTAGGCTTGCCTTACAGGGCCCTGTGTATCGGATCGCCCTTCGATAAAATTGCGGCCGTTTTCATAGATGTTGTTGCTGCCACGCGCAATCAGAGGAACCCCAAAAAAGGCGCATAGCGTCCCCGCAGAGGCATAACAGACACTTGCCCCGCTTGCGATTTGAGCAATTCCTGCAATCACACCAATTCCTTTTTGGGTTAGCTCCATCGATTGATTGATGAGGCTGGTCTGCTCATCCTTGAGCAGGCGCAACGTTCGGTCCGGAGTTATCTTGCCTTGCTTGTAGTCGTTTACGATCATTGCAACGTAATCGGCCACCTCCCGATTGAATTGCAGGCGGAGAATACCGTCTTGCAGATGCTTGTCGCTGACAGTGCAAGCCTGGTTTGTCAGGGAGCCCGCGGCCCGTGAAATTTCCCAGGATTCAAGATTGCTGCCCTGGTCTTCCGGGGTGAGCGGCCTCATGGGGCAACCCCGCCAGCGCGCTTGAAGCGTTGCGAGGAGCGTGGAATTGTTTGGTGGGGGATGGGGCGTAGTTCGATTGGGGCCATAGTGAGCGGTCCGGAAGGAAGGGCCGCTCAGGCTATTCAACTGTCGCGATTAAAAATGTAGGACGATTCTGAGGCTGAGAGCGATATTTCAGTCCTCTTGCTGCGGATGGGGTGCCCTGCGAGTCCAGGCCTCATCCGTCACAGCTTCCCTGGCCAGTCCAGCCACCGAAGCATCCACCAAAGCTTTGGCAATCTCAATCGTATGTTCGACATTCCGTGCCAATGCACGCAAATGGGTCGAGGAGTTCTCGACCAACTCCTCCGCAACCGCGCTAGCTCCCCTCAAGTATTCGCTGGCCTGGGTGAGAGCCTCATCCAGCGGCATGCCTGCGCGCACAGTAAATATCGGTGCGTCTCCTGGGCAGGGCGCGAAGAGATGGTCAGTGGTGGTCTGTGGTGAATTCAACGGCGGCTTGAGCATCTACAACTCCTGAAGTATCAGAGCCGTCCTCCTTCGCTACTAAACGAAGGGTGGCGGCTGTGCGACAGGTTAGTAGACCGGGGATACTTCAGGAACCCAGCGCACACGAGGTGCCCTGCGCACAGCCACCATGACGCGGAGGCATTTGCACTGAAGTCGCTCGGGCTACTAAACCCGGCCGCTGAAGGCAGCGGCGAGCGGAGAGTAGGAGTAGCAGTGGTCCAGTACAAGCGGCGAAATGTATCGGCGAATTTGAAATATTTTGTAAGTATTTCAATGCTGTAGGGTGATTATCGCAGACTTTGTGGGATGTTTCCTAGGCAGGGGTTGTTGCCTTTTAGCTGCGCTACTCATCTACCGCCATACACCAAGGCTGGCGACACCGATCCCACAGGCCATGGCACGTTGCAACAGATGTAGATGCTGCCGCCAGGCTGCGTCGCGCCGCGTGGGCGGCGCTCGGTCTTGAGGGCGCCGGAGAGGCAATGGCATGCGCCTGGTGGCCTTGATGCAATCTTGCGACAGGCCGCCGGGGCCCCCCGCAAAAGTCCGCGTAGCCGCTGCCGTCAGGCTGCGCTGGCCCTGCGCCTCGCTGTAGATCTCCAGTGCACACGAAGGCAGCAGCTACGTGACTGCGGTGTGGCGTGCAGGTGCATGTCTTGGGTGTTTTGGCGTGCTTGAGATCGAGCGCCGCCCGCGCGGCGCGACGCAGCCTGGCGGCAGCATCTACATTTGTTGCAACGTGCCATGGCCTGATGGATCGGCGTTGGTGGCCTTGGCGCATGGCCTAAGACCGAAGGGGGGCAATTGTTACGCCTTTGAAAACAATGTTTTACAGGATGTGTAACCAAATCTTTCCTGGCCTGATGGCACTTTCCTATACACTCGCGACACTCTGCCGCACACAACCGCGCGGCAGCTGGCTGGATGCCACCTCACACCCCAAGGACGACCTGCCCGGAGACCCGTGCAGGTTTTTTTTGGTGTGTGTCTGAAACCGGTTTCAGACCAGATAAAACAGAGCTCGACGCAGCCGTGCACTGCCTGACAGGAAAAAAACCATGCAACCCCTTGATCCCGATCCTTCGCAACCTTCCCCGTGGCATGCGCCGCTCAAACGCCGCACCGTGCTCACCGCCCTGGCGGTGGCCGCCGTGCAGGCCGGCATGGCCAGCACCCTAGGCTGGTCGCCGCTGGCGCTGGCCGATGGGCCGGACGTGGACGCGCAAGGCTTCTTCACCTTGTCCCAGGTGCTGACCGGTTACGACGACCTCGACGCGCTGATTGCCGGGCGCATTGCCCGCGCGTTGATTGCCAGGCAGCCGGCCATGGCCGGTTCGCTGGCGGCGTTGTGCAAGCTGGCCGCCGTGCCGGCCAACCGTGACAGCGCCGAGGCGCTGCTGGCCGCGGCGAAGGGGATCAACGAGGGTGACGCCGCGCTGGCCGTGGTGGCTGCCTGGTTCAAGGGCACCGTTGGCCATGGCCAGGACGCGGTGCTGATCACTTACAAGGATGCGCTGATGTACCGCCCCGCCAGTGACGGGCTGATCGTGCCCACCTACTGCGGCAACGGCCCGCTGTGGTGGACCGCCGCTGTACCTGACGCGAACGCATCCATCTATGGCCCGAGGAACGCAGCATGAGAAAGCCCGTATTTGACGCCAATGGCGACGTGACCGCCGACGTGGTGGTGGTAGGTTCCGGCGTGGCCGGGGCGCTGATCGCCAATCAGCTGGTGGCCGAAGGGCACTCGGTGCTGATCCTTGAGGCCGGCCTGCGCATCCAGCGCGCCCAGGCCGTGGAGAACTGGCGCAACATGCCGTTCGACAACCGCATCGGCTCCGACTTCCAGGGCCTGTACCCGCAGGCCGAGCACGCGCCGGCGCCGCTGTACTTCCCGAAGAACAACTACGTGGGCCTCAGCGGCCCGAGCGGCAGCAGCTTCCAGCAGGGCTACCTGCGCACCCTGGGCGGCACCACCTGGCACTGGGCGGCGTCGTGCTGGCGCCACCTGCCGGTGGACATGCGCATGCAGTCTGAATACGGCGTGGGCCGCGACTGGCCCATCAGCTACGACGAGCTGGAACCCTATTACTGCCGCGCCGAGGAAGCCATGGGCGTGGCCGGCCCCAGCGACCCGGACATGCAGAGCCCGCGCGAGCGCAGCCAGCCATACCCCATGGACATGGTGCCGTGGGGCTACGGCGACAAGCGTTTCGCCGAAGTGGTCAACGCCCACGGCTACAAGCACATCCCCATTCCCCAGGGCCGCAGCACGCGCCCGTGGAAAGGCCGGCCGACCTGCTGTGGCAACAACAACTGCCAGCCGATCTGCCCGATCGGCGCCATGTACAACGCCATCCACACCATCGAGGAAGCCGAGCGCAACGGCGCCCTGGCACTGACCGAGGCAGTGGTCTACAAGATCGACACCGACGAGGGCAACCGCGTCACCGCCGTGCACTGGCTGAGCCCCGACGGCAAGTCCCACAAGGCCAGCGGCAAGGTCTTCGCCCTGGCCTGCAACGCCCTGGAAACCCCGCGCCTGTTGCTGCTGGCAGCCAACGAACGCAACCCCCACGGCATTGCCAACTCCTCCGACCAGGTGGGGCGCAACATGATGGACCACTCCGGTTTCCACTGCTCGTTCATTGCCAACGAGCCGCTGTGGATCGGCCGCGGCCCGGCGCAGAGCAGCTGCATCGTCGGCCCGCGTGACGGCGAGTTCCGCGCCAAGTACTCGGCCAACAAGATGATCCTCAACAACATCACCCAGGTCGCCAAGGCCACCGAGCAGGCCCTGGCCATGGGCCTGGTGGGCAAGGCGCTGGAGGCCGAGATCCGCCGCCGTTCCACCCATGGCGTCGACCTGTCGATCAGCCTGGAGCCGTTGCCGGACCCCAACAACCGCCTGACCCTGAGCACCACCCGCAAGGACCCCCACGGCCTGGCCTGCCCGGACATCTACTACGACGTCGGCGACTACGTGCGCAAGGGCGCGGAAGCGGCGCATGCGCAGCTGGAACACATCGGCAGCCTGTTCGGCGCCACCGAGTTCAACATCACCACCAGCCTCAACGCCAACAACCACATCATGGGCGGCACCATCATGGGCAAGGACCCGCGCGATTCGGTGGTGAACGGCGACTGCCGCACCCACGACCACGCCAACCTGTGGCTGCCCGGTGGCGGCGCCATGGCCTCGGCCAGCGTCGTCAACACCACCCTGACCATGGCGGCGCTGGCGATCAAGGCCGCCGACGACATGAGCAAAGCACTGGCGCGGGGTTGAGCGAATGACTTTCTCGATCAAAGCCCACCTGCTGGTGGCATTGCTGGCGGCCAGTGGCCTGGCCCAGGCTGAAGAAACCGTACCGGCGCCGGCAGTCACGCCGGTGGGCGGCGTGCTGTCCCAGGAAGAGCAGGGCCGCCGCCTGGCGGTGGCCGGCGACTGCATGGCCTGCCACACCGTGCCCGACAGCGGCAAATCGTTCGCCGGCGGCTACGCGATCAACTCGCCGTTCGGCTCGATCTACTCCACCAACATCACGCCGTCGAAAACGGCCGGCATCGGCCACTACACCGAGGCGCAGTTCGCCCATGCGGTGCGCGACGGCGTGCGCGCCGATGGCAGCTACCTGTACCCGGCCATGCCGTACACCTCCTACGTGCACATGAGCGACAGTGACGTGGCGGCCCTTTATGCCTACTTCATGCACGCGGTGCAGCCGGTGGACACCCCGGCGCCGACCACGGCGCTGAACTTCCCGTTCAACATTCGCCTGTCCATGGCCGGCTGGAACCTGCTGTTCCTCGACAGCCGCACCGCCACGCCAGCACCCATGCCCACCCCGGAACTGGTGCGCGGCGAGTACCTGACCAACACCCTGGAGCACTGCGGCGCCTGCCACACCCCGCGCAACCCGCTGATGGCCGAGATCAAGGACAAGGCCCTGTCCGGCGGCATGGTGGGGCCTTGGTACGCGCCTAACATCACCTCCGACAAGGTCAGCGGCATCGGCGGCTGGAGCAACGACGAGCTGGTGCAGTACCTGCGCACCGGCCACGCCGAGGGCAAGAACCAGGCCGCCGGCGGCATGGCCGAAGCAGTGCAGAACAGCCTGCAGTTCCTGCCCGACAGCGACCTGGCGGCCATCGCCGCCTACCTGAAAAGCACCGCGCCGGTGCGCAGCGAAGGCGAAGTGCGCCCCGCCTACGAGTTCGGCGCCAAGCACAGCGGCGAAGACCAGGTGCGCGGCACGGCCCCGTCCAATGCCCATGACAGCGTGAAGACCGGCGCCCAGCTGTACAGCGGCTACTGCGCCAGCTGCCACCAGCCGGGCGGGCAGGGCAGTGCCAACCAGGCCTACCCGTCGCTGTTCCACAACACCGCCACCGGCATGGCCAACTCGGCCAACCTGATCGCGGCGATTCTCTACGGCGTCGACCGCCAGGAGGCCGGGCACCACGTGCTGATGCCGCGTTTCGACGAGGTCAGCTACGTGGCGCAGTTGAACGACCAGCAGGTCGCCGACATCGCCAACTACGTGCTGCGCAACTTCGGCAACCCGTCCCACGAGATCAGCGCCCATGACGTGATGATTGCGCGCCAGGGCGGCGAGAAACCGCTGCTGGCGGTGGTGCAGCCGTTCATTGTGCCGGCGATGGTGATTGCGGTGCTGGTGCTGCTGGGCCTGATAGTCGTTTGGCGCCGCCGCAATCGTTGATTCCGAACCAACCGCAATCTCGTAGCCGCTGCCGCAGGCTGCGCTGGCCCCACGTCACGCTGGAGATGTGCAGCGTAAACGATGGCCAGCGCAGCCTGGCGGCAGCGGCTACGGGGTCCGTGTTGTGTATTATCCAGGTGCCAACCCCGGCTGATGGGAATTGCCCGTGGATTACTTCGCCGCACTCACCGCCTTCGTCGAGGCTGCCGAAGGCAACAACTTCTCCCGCGCCGCCGAACGCCTGAATATCAAGGCGTCGACGGTGTCGCGCTACATCAAGGAGCTGGAGCACGACCTGGGCATTGCCCTGTTCAACCGCTCCACCCGCACCCTGCATCTGACCGAGGGCGGCCAGACCTTCCTGCACCACGCCCGCCGCGTGCTGGCGGAACTGGACCAGGCGCGCGCCGCCACCTCGGCGCTCAACCAACAGCCGCGCGGCCTGCTCAAGGTCAGCGTGCCACCGGCCTTCTCCCGCCACCATGTGCTGCCGTGGCTGGGCGACTTCCTGCGAACCTACCCGGACATTCGCGTGGAGCTGGTGCTGGACGAGGCGCGGGTCAACCTGATCGACGCCGGCATGGACCTGGCGATTCGCATCGGCACCCTACCGGACTCGGGCCTCAAGGCGCGCCGAATCGCCGACCAGCAGTGGGTGTTGTGTGCGGCCAAGGACTTCGCCGCGCCACCGACAGCCCCGGCAGCCCTGAGTGATTTCCCGGCGATACTGGGCAGCAGTGATGAAGTGGTGCTGCGCAAGGGCGACCAGCACGCGACGGTCACCCTGCAAGGCGCGCTGCGTCTTAATGACCTGGACGCCCGGCGCCTGGCCGTCGAGCAAGGCCTGGGCATGGCCCTGCTGCCGCTGTGGCTGGCCGCCGACGGCCTGCGCAGCGGCACCCTGCAACGCTGGCTGCCAGACTGGCAGGTCGCCGACGCCGAGGCGGCGTTGTGGTTCGTCTACCCGCCCAAGCGCATCGTCTCGTCGAAGGTGCGCAGCTTCATCGACTTCATGCTCGAGCGCATCGGCACGCCGCCGTACTGGCTCAGCTGAAGCGGATGTCCAGGGCGCGCAGGTGGGTTTGCAGGCCGGCGTCCTGGATCGGGATCAGGTAGGCCTCGCGCCCCGATTCGTTGTAGTGGGCGTGCCAGTAGCCGGGCGGGGTGACGAAGGCCAGGCCCGGGGTCCAGTCCACGCGGGTGGGGTTGCGGATCTGGCCGTCGTCGTCCAGCTCGGTACCCACCAGGGTGTAGCAGCCTTGGGGCGCATCGATGATGAAATCCAGGGCGATGGACTGGTGGCGGTGGGGCTTCTGCACCGAGCCCGCCGGCAGGATGCCGTACATGGCCCACAACACGTGGGTGACGGTGCGGGTCTGGGGAAAGTGGCGGTTGCCCAGCAGGATGCTGATGCGGCTGCGGTCCTGGGCGCGCGGGTCATCGGCGGCCTCGCGCAGCTTGGCGTTGGCCACCTCGGCGGGGTACAGGGTGGCGGTGAAGCGGTCCTCGGCCGGGCGCACGCCCAGGTAGCGCAGCAGCGGTTCGTCGTGCACGTAATAGAAACGGCTGTCGGCGCGTGCAGTCAGCACGGTGGGCTGCAGGCCGGGCAGGGCGATGAAGCAGCCGCTGTTCCAGGCGAACTGGCTGTCACCCTGCTGCAACTGGCCGTCGCCGGCAATCACGTACAGCACCTGGGAGGTGGCAGTGGGCGCCAGGCGCAGGCTGTCGCCGGCGTTCAGGCGAATGAAATGGGCGCACAGGCCGGGGCCGGTGGCCGGCCCCTGGCAGCCCAGCGCCTCGCTGAGGTCCAGCGGCACCACCCGCGACGGGCCGTCGGTGCACAGGGCGGCGGGGAAGCTGTGGTAGGGCACGCGGCTGATCAGCTTGGCGCTGATGGGGTTGGCGGCCTTGCTGTATTCGAAGTACTCGGCGTCCAGGGTGGCATCGGGCTTCACGGCGCTGTTCATGGGCATGGCTCTTGTTGTGAGGAAGTGAGGCCACTATACGAACGGCGTGCCGCGAGATTAACCGCCCGGGCGGCACAGCAGTTATGCGAAAAAGGGCATGTCCGAAAACCCTCGGTGGTTGTCCGCAGCGCCTATCCCGTTGCCCGTCGCCAGCGCGCAAACTGGGCGCTCTTCCAAGGAGCCGTCCCCATGAGCAAGCAAGCCCTGATCCTCATCGACCTGCAGCACGATTACTTCGCCAACGGCCTGTGGCCGCTGCACAACATCGAGCCGGCCGCCGCCAATGCCGCCCGTGTCCTGGCAGCGTTCCGCCAGGCCGGCAAGCCGATCATCCACGTGCGCCACGAGTCCCTGGCCGCCGATGCGCCGTTCTTCCGCCCCGGCACGCCGGGCGCGCAGATCCACGGCGCGGTGGCCCCCGCGGCCAACGAGCCGGTGATCGTCAAACACTACCCCAACAGCTTTCGTGAGACCGAGCTGCACGCTGTACTCGCCCAGCACGGCATCGAGTCACTGGTGCTGGTGGGCGCCATGAGCCACATGTGCATCGAAGCCGCCGGCCGCGCGGCGGCGGACCTGGGTTATGGGGTTACCGTGCTGCACGACGCCTGCGCCACCCGCGAACTGGTCTTCGATGGCCACACCGTACCGGCCGCCCAGGTGCACGCCGGGGCCATGGCGGCGCTGGCGTTCGGCTACGCGCAGTTGCTGGCGACCGAGGCGTTCCTGGCCCAGGGCTGATATCGTGAAGGTTGCGATGCAACCCTGGAGCCCGGCGGCCATGGCCGACACGCATGAAATCACCCTGCTGGTGTACCCCGGCGCCCAAGCGGCGGCTGTGCACGGGCTGGTCGACCTGTTCGCCGTGGCCAGCCGGTTGGGCCAGGCCTGCGGCCGCGCGGCGTTGCAGGTCAGCCAGTGGCGGCCTGGCGATGATGCAGCCAGCAGCCCGGCCGTGGTGGTGATACCGCCGTCGCTGGGCAGCTTGCCCAGCGCCGACACCGTCGCCGCCTGCCGCCCGTGGCTACTGCAGCAACACGCTCGCGGCGCGGTGCTGGGCGCGGTGTGCATCGGCGCGTTCCTGTTGGCCGACACAGGCCTGCTGGACGGCCGCCGCGCCACCACCCATGCCAGCCAGGTGGCGGAGTTCACCGCCCGTTTCCCAGCGGTGCGGGTGCACAGCGAAGTGCCAATCATCGACGATGGCGAGCTGCTGACCAGCGCCGGCCTGATGGCCTGGACCGACCTGGGCCTGCGCCTGGTGGCGCGGTTGTTGGGGGCTGACATTGCGCGGCAGACCGCGCAGTTCCTGGCGGTGGCGGCGCCGTTGCAGGGCGAGGGGTATTTCGCGCCGGTACTGGACCACGGCGATGCACAGGTGCTGAAGCTGCAGCATTGGCTGCAGGCCAACGGCGCCCTGGGCGTGAGCGCGGCGGCCATGGCGGCCCAGGCGGGGCTTGAGGCGCGCACCTTGCTGCGACGCTTTCGCGCGGCCACCGGGTTGTCCCCCACGCAGTACTGCCAGCAGTTGCGGGTGAATACTGCGCGGGAGTTGCTGCAGTGGACCCGCGACAGCGTCGACCAGGTGGCCTGGAGCGTGGGCTACCAGGACCCGGCGACATTCCGAATTATCTTCCGGCGCCTCACCGGCGTGGCGCCGGGGGCGTATCGCTTGCTTTCCGCACGCCGTGAACCTTCCCTGGCCACGACACCGAGCCCGTAGCCGCTGCCGCAGGCTGCGCTGGCCTTGAGCCTCGCTGGAGATCTTCAGCGTACGCGGGGGCCAGCGCAGCCTGTCGGCAGCGGCTACGCGAGCGTGTTGGCGGCGTTATCACGCCTTCCACGCCGACCCGCGTATCACCTCGCAGAAGTTGCCGCGCTGGAACAGCGGGTCCTTGCTGGCCAGCACGTCGGCCTTGACGTTGCCGAAGGTGGTCTCGGGCTTGTGTTTGATGCCGTCGTAGAACGCCTGGATGATGTCTTCCTTGAACTGCGCGCTGCGCGGGTGGGCGCTGACGATGGCGTCGCGTTCGGCGTCGCTGTACTGCGGGTAGGTCAGGCCCAGCACGTCCATTTCCACGCCCGCGGTCACCAGCGCCACCACCGGGTGCATGTGCTGGGGGATGCCGGGGGTGGTGTGCAGGGCGATGGCGGTCCACACGGTGTCGATGTCGTGCTGGTTGATGTGGTGGCCCTTGAGGAAGTCGCGGGCGGCGTTGGCGCCGTCCACCTCGAAGCGCTCGCAGGCGCTGCTGCATTGGTGCACCAGGCCCATGTCGTGGAACATGCAGCCGGCGTACAGCAGTTCGGCGTCGAACTTCAGCCCGCGCTTGCGGCCGGCCAGGGCGCCGAAGTAGTACACGCGGCTGGAGTGGTGAAACAGCAGGTCCGACTCGGTGTCGCGCACCAGTTCGGTGATTTCCCGCGCCATGGCGGTGTCGGGGATCTTGATGTCGTCGAGGCTGAAGGTCATGGGGTGTCTCCGCAAGCAGGGGTGGGGGTGAAGCCAGTATCAGCTGGTCGGGGTATGGCCTCAATTGGCGTAATACGTCATATACTGCCATTTCCCTTCCCAAGCGGACGCCGTCATGACTCCCGTACGCACCATCGCCGTGGTGGCCTTGCCCAACGTGCAACTGCTCGACGTCAGCGGCCCGCTGGACGTGTTCGCCGAGGCCAACCGCGAGGCCGGCCGCGAGCGCTACCGGCTGTTGCTGGTGGGCTGCGGCAGCGGCCCGGTGACAAGCTCATCGGGCACCCGTCTGTTGCCCGAGACCAACACCGACCACGCCCTTGCCGGTATCGACACCCTGCTGGTGGCCGGCGCGCCCAATGCCCCGCACGCGCGCTTCAGCCAGGCGCTGCTGGACTGGCTGCGCCTGCACGCGCCCCAGGCACGGCGCTTCGGCTCGGTGTGCACCGGGGCCTTTGCGCTGGCAGCGGCGGGGCTGCTGGACGGCCGCCGGGTGACCACCCACTGGGTGGCCGCCGCGGCGCTGGCCAGCCGTTACCCGCAGGTGCAGGTAGACGCCGACGCCATCCATGTGCGCGACGGCAGGCTGCGCACCGCGGCCGGGGTGACTGCCGGCCTGGACCTGGCGCTGGCGCTGGTGGAAGAAGACCTGGGCGAGGACATCGCCCGGCGCGTGGCCAGCCAGCTGGTGATGTTTTTCAAGCGCCCCGGCGGGCAGTTGCAGTTCAGCCGCAAGGGCGAGTCGCTGCCAGCCGGGCGCTCGGCGCTGCAAGAGGTGCAGCGCTACGTGGCCGCGCACCCGGCCGAAGACCACAGCATCAAGGCGCTGGCCGAGCGCGCCGGCCTCAGCCCGCGGCACTTCGCCCGGCTGTTCCATCAGGAGGTGGGCGAAACCCCGGCCAGCTGGGTCGAGCAGGCACGCATCCAGGCGGCCCGCGAGCGCCTGGAACAGGGCCATGAAACCCCCAAGCAGGTGGCCGCCCACTGCGGCTTCGCCAACGCCGACACCCTGCGCCGCGCGTTCAGCAAGGCCGTGGGCGTAAGCCCCGCCGAGTACCGCAAGCGCTTCGCCGGCCGTGGTGGAAACGTTTGATTATTGTGGGAGCTGGCTTGCCAGCGAGCTTTCGGGCCTCAACAACTCGCTGGCAAGCCAGCTCCCACATTTGGTGTGATGCGCAGCCGCAGCCTATGATGATGCACTTCTCACCGAGCAGGGGCGCACCATGAGCATTCACCACGCCGCCGAAGGCTACGACACCCGGGCCACCGCCGACACCTACGCCCGCGGCCGCCCGGACTACCCGCCGGCGCTGGATGCCTGGCTGCGCGACACCCTGGGCCTGCACACCGGCAGCACGGTGCTGGACCTGGGCGCCGGCACCGGCAAGTTCACCCCGCGGCTGCTGGCCACCGGCGCCCGCGTGGTGGCGGTGGAGCCGGTGGCGGCCATGCGCGAGAAACTGCACGCCAGCTACGGCCACGTGCATGCGCTGGACGGCCGCGCCGACGCCATCCCGCTGCCCGATGCGTCGCTAGACGCGGTGGTGTGCGCGCAGTCGTTCCACTGGTTCGCCACCCCCGAAGCCCTGGCCGAGATCCGCCGCGTGCTCAAGCCCGGCGGCCGCCTGGGCCTGGTGTGGAACCTGCGTGACAACAGCGTGCCGTGGGTGGCGCGCCTCGATACGCTGGTCAACCACTACGAAGGCGACACGCCGCGCTACTACAGCGGCGCCTGGCGCCAGGTGTTCCCCGCGCCCGGCTTCAGCGCGTTGCAGGAAGCCCATTTTGGCAACGGCCACACCGGCAGCCCCGACACGGTGATCATCGACCGCGTGCGCTCCACCAGTTTCATCGCCGGGCTGCCCGCTGCCCAGCGCGAAGCGGTGGACGCCCAGGTACGCGCGTTGATCGCCAGTGAACCTCTGCTGGCCGGCAAGGCCGAAGTCACTGTCCCTTATACGACCGCTGCCTTCTGCGCAGTTAAATCGGAGACTCCATGATCAAACGAATGGCCCTTGCGCTGTTGCTGGTGTCGGGCCTGGCCCACGCCGCCGACCCCGTGCTGCACACCGACCTGCCGCTGAAATACCTGGAGCAGGCGCCGACGGTCACGCGCGACAAGCCGCTGGTGATTTTCCTGCATGGCTATGGCAGCAACGAGGCCGACCTGTTCGAGCTGAAAGACTCGCTGCCCGACGGCTACACCTACCTGTCGGTGCGCGCGCCGCAGACCCTGGAAGAGGGCAGCTACCAGTGGTTCCACCGCCAGGGCGATGGCCCCTACGACGGCGTGACCGCGGACCTGGCCAGCAGCCGCCAGACTTTGAAGGACTTCATCACCCAGGCCGTGGCCAAGTACCACACCGACAAGTCGAAGGTGGTGCTGATCGGTTTCAGCCAGGGCGCCATCATGAATTACGAGCTGGGCCTGCGCGAACCGCAGGCGGTACGGGGCATTGCGGTGTTGAGTGGCAAGATCCTGCCGGTGCTGCGCAGCGAGCTGAAGCCGGACCCGGCGCTGAAGTCGCTGGCGATTTTCATCGGCCATGGCGTGGACGACCCGCAGGTGCCGTTCACCGATGCCAGCGAGGCCCAGCGCATTTTGCATGAGCTGGGCCTGGAGCCGGACTTCCACGCTTATGCCGACTTGAAACACTCCATCAGCAAGACCGAAATCGAGGACCTCAACGCCTGGCTAGGCGACGTGCTGGCCCCCCAAACTCTGTAGCGGCGCCTGTCTTCCGTGGGACTGGGTTCTGCCCACGAAACGGGCACCTCACGGCATCAGGTTGTGATTTGTTCGTGATCTTGATCTTGATCTTGATCTTGATCTTGATCTTGATCTTGATCTGGTTTTTGATCTTGATTGTATGCCCCGTAAAGCGCCCGGGCCGACTGGAGGCGTTGCCCAGGCGGCAGCCCGCAGGGCCCTTCGGCGCAGCCGAAGGAAACGGCAACCCGCAGGCTTCTATAGCGGGGGCCGTTTGCCGCCTGGGCGACGCCGGAAGGAGGGGACCCGTAGCGAAGCGTAGGGCCCAAGCAGGGGCAAGCGTTTTTTGCTTACTTTTTTTGGCGTCTGAAAAAAAGTGAGTCGGCGTAAGGCCGAAACGGTCGGTGGTCGCACCGCGAAAATGGATATATTCAGATCCCTCAGAAGCGAGATTCGAAAGCCATGCACATATCCAATACCAAGGGTGATGCAAAATCACCTTTCCGCCCTTACGGCGGGTCACTTTTTGACAAACGCCTCAAAAAGTAACCAAAAAAGGCTTGCCCCTGCTTGGTCCCTACGCTTCGCTGCGGGTCCCCTCCCTCCGGCGTCGCCCAAGCGGCCGACGGCCCGGAATAGAAGCGCCTCCGGTTCCGTCTTCCCCGGCTACGCCGTGGACCGCTCGGTCAACGCCTCCAGTCGGCCCTGGCGCTTTATGGGGCACACAATCAAGATCAAAGGCCGCACGGGATCAAGATCAAAAGCCCATACTCCCTCCCTCCGCCATCGCCAGCTCTGGCTCTGGCTCTGGCTCTGGCTCTGGCTCTGGCTCTGGCTTTTGATTTGCTGTTGATCTGGCTCTTGATCTTGATTGTATGCCCCGTAAAGCGCCCGGGCCGACTGGAGGCGTTGCCCAGGCGGCAGCCCGCAGGGCCCTTCGGCGCAGCCGAAGGAAACGGCAACCCGCAGGCTTCTATAGCGGGGGCCGTTTGCCGCCTGGGCGACGCCGGAAGGAGGGGACCTGTAGCGCAGCGTAGGGCCCAAGCAGGGGCAAGCGTTTTTTGCTGGGCCTGTCCCATGACAACGGACGCCAAGAAGCGATACTTACATTGCCATCCTGGAGGTTGCCATGTACCCAAGTACTCGTCGTAACTATACCGATGAATTCAAAATGCAGGCTGTAGCCCTCGCGGAATCGGTGGGCCGAACCGAAGCTGCCCGTCAGCTCGACATCTCCGTCAAGACGTTGGACAACTGGGTTGATGCAGCACGAAAGGGGCTTGCGCCAAGCTCCCCCAATCGTCGCCCCATCTCCAAGGAAAGCAGCGAACTGGCACGGCTCCGGGCCGAAAATGCCGAGCTCAAATTGGAGCGCGAAATCCTAAAAAAGGCGGCAGTATTCTTCGCCAAAGAGTCCAGGTGAGATACGCCTTCGTCGCTGCAGAACGGGCTCAATTCCCTGTCCGCACACTGTGTCGGGTCATGGGTGTCTCCGTTTCAGGGTTTTACGACTACCGGCATCGGCGCAACCGTCCTGACCCTGATGCAGAGTTACGTCTTGAACTGCATAAGGTCTTCACTGCCAGCCGTGGAACCTACGGACGGCCCCGACTGGTTCAAGCGCTACGCCAGAAGGCTTACGCCGTGGGCCCTAAACGGGTTAGCCGCCTCATGCATGAAGAGGGCATCCAGAGCAAAGGCAGAGCCAGGTACGTGCCGTGCACCACCGATAGTCATCACTTTCAGCCTGTGGCAAACAATCTGCTTGATCGTCAGTTTTCGGTGCATGGCGCCGTGCCCGCCTGGGTCAGTGATATTACCTACATCCCAACTAAAGAGGGCTGGATGTATTTGGCAGTGGTGTTGAGCATCCAAACCCGTCAGGTACTGGGTTACAGCTTCGCTGACCGGATGCCAGACGAACTCGTTGAACGGGCTTTTATCAACGCCTGGAACGCCTGCCTGGGGGCTTGCGGAGTGATTTTTCATTCTGATCAGGGACGTCAATACGCCAGCGGAAGGTTCCGCCAGACCTTGGCTGCGAAAGGCGTGACGCAGAGCATGAGTCGCAAGGGAAACTGCTGGGACAACGCGGTGGCCGAAAGCTTCTTCGCTACACTCAAACGAGAGGAGGCTTGCGGGACCTATCCCAGCAAACAGCAGGCGTATGTATCGATCGCCAGCTACATCCATGGGTTTTACAATGCCGTCCGACTGCACTCGGCACTGGGGTATCGTTCACCGAACGACTACGCGAAAGGGTTGAGACGGACGGCGTGATGAACAGCTTCTTGGCGTCCGTTAACGGGGGACAGGCCCATGCTTACTTTTTTTGGCGTCTGAAAAAAAGTGAGTCGGCGTAAGGCCGAAACGGTCGGTGGTATCCCCGCGAAAATGGATATGTCCGAAATCGCCGAAGCGGGCTACGCCAGGGACCGCTCGGCCAACGCCTCCAGTCGGCCCTGGCGCTTTATGGGGCACACAATCAAGATCAAGAGCCGCACGGGATCAAGATCAAGGGCGCGGGGTCCTCTGCAGTGCGACCTTCGCGGTCAGACCCCGCTCCCGCAGGGAGCGCCGTAGCGACAGCCAGGCCGCGTCAGTGGCGCACCGGAATCGCGTGATGGTGCGCCTTCACCGCCTCATCGGCCTTCGCCACCTCCCACGCGTCACGCGGTTCATCCAGGTCGCGGTTCAGGGTTTCCGGGGTCTTGAAGGTGGTGTACAGCGTAGTCGCGGTCAGCAGCGCCAGGTAGCAGGCAATCGGCACCCAGGCGCCGATGCCGGCGTTGCTGTCGCCTTCATGGGTGGCCATGACCACGGCGATGATGCCCGCGCCAATCATCGGCGCGATGCCGCCGGCGATCACCGCCGACACTTCCCGCGCAATCGACACGCCCATGTAGCGGTGGCGTGAGCCAAACAGCTCGGGCATCAGCGCTGCCTGGGTGCCGAACATGCCCCAGGTCCCAATGCCCAGGGCGATGGAGATGGCAACGATGCTGGCGACGATGTTGCCCAGGCTCAGCACCCACCACACCGGGAACGCCAGCGCCAGTTGCAGCAGGGCGAAGGCGCGGTACACCACCACGCGGCCGAAGCGGTCGCTGAGCTTGCCGGCAATGGGCACGGTCAGCGCGCCCAGGCTGGCGGCGCAGATCAGCGTCAGCACGCCCACCGGGCCCTTGAGGCCGACCACGCCGACGATGTAGCTCACCGCCAGGGCCTGGTAGATGGACGAACCGCCGTTTTCCGCCAGGCGCAGGCCGATGCCCAGCAGCAGGGTCGGCTTGGAGTGGGTCATGGCGCTTTTCAGCGGGTTGGCGCATTCACGCTTCAGCGCCTTGAGGCGCACGAAGGTCGGCGACTCCTTGAGCTTGAGGCGCATGTACAGGCCCAGCGCGACGATGATCACGCTGATGAAGAACGGCACGCGCCACAGGTTGGTCTGGGTGATGTTGTCGTTGCCGCTGACCACCAGGAAGTACACCAGGGCGGCCATGATGGTGCCCAGCTGGATGCCCAGGAACGGCAGCGCGGCGTAGAAGCCGCGACGGCCCTTGGGCGCGTACTCGGTCATCATCACCGCCGCGCCGGCCTGCTCGGCGCCGGCGCCCAGGCCTTGCAGCAGGCGCAGCACCACCAGCAGCACCGGCGCCAGGTAGCCCACCTGGTGAAAGGTGGGCAGGGCGCCGATCAGGGTGCTGGACACGCCCATCAGCAGCACCGTAGCCGAGAGCACGAACTTGCGCCCCACGCGGTCGCCGATCATGCCGAACAGCACGCCGCCCAGGGGGCGGATGGCAAAACCGAGGAAGTAGGTGCCGAAGCTGGCGATCAGGCTCATGGCGCGGGTCTGTTCGGGGAAGAACAGCGGCCCGAAGATCAGCGCCGACGCCAGGGTGTACAGGGCGAAGTCGTAGTACTCCAGGGCGCTGCCCAGGGAACAGGCCCAGGCGGCGCGGTGCAGGTCTTTCTTCACCTGCGGGTCAACCGGTTCAGCGGTGTCGGACGGGGAGCGGGCGTGGGTCATGTTCGTTCCTCCAGGCGCCTTCATGGCGTCTTGTTATTGATAGGCAACCGGGATGGGTTACAGGTTCAACCGCTGGATTTCCTGGAGCATGGCCTGCTCCATCACATCGATGGGCGCGTCGTGGCCCGTGTACAGCTCGATCTGCCGGCACGCCTGGTGCACCAGCATGCGCGTGCCCGCCACGGTGCCGCAACCCAGGGCGCGGGCCTGGCGCAGCAGCGCGGTCTGCACCGGCATGAAGGCCACGTCCATGACGATCAGGTGGCTTTGCAGGCGGCCGTCCAGCGGGTTGCTGTCGGGTTGCTTGAAGCCCACCGAAGTGGCGTTGATGACGATGTCGAAGGCCTTGGCGTCGAAACGCTCCACCGCACCGCCCCAGCGCGCTTTCAGCGACTGGGCCAGCTCGCTGCCGCGCTCGGCGCTGCGGTTGAACACGGTGACCTGGGCGCCGGCCTTGACGCAGCCGTAGACCACCGCGCGGGCGGCGCCACCGGCACCGATCACGGCAATGCGCTTGTCGTTCAGGCGGGTGACTTCCTGCAGCGCGCGCACGGCGCCCAGGTAGTCGGTGTTGTAGCCGGTGAGCACGCCGTCGACGTTGTTGATGGTGTTGACCGCGCCAATCACCTGGGCCGACTCATCGATGGCGTCCAGGTGCGGCATGACCGCCTGCTTGTAGGGCATGGACACGTTCATGCCGCGCACGCCCAGAGTGCGGATGGCGCCGACGGCGGCCACCGGGTCTTCGACGCCGAAGCACACGAAGGTGTAGTCCAGGCCCAGGGCGGCGTAGGCGGCGTTGTGGATCTTCGCCGAGAGCGAGAACGGCGAACCCATGATCGAGCCGCACAGGGTAGGGAGTGATTGAGGCATGGTGGCATCCTTGGAAAAAGTGGGTCAGACGACGCTGGTCAGGCCGCCGTCGACGAACAGGGTCTGGCCGTTGATGAAGTCGGCGGCGGGCGAGGCCAGGAACACGGCGGCGCCGCACAGCTCCTCGACCTTGCCCCAGCGCCCGGCAGGTGTGCGTTTCACCAGCCAGTCGTCGAACGCCGGGTCGTCGGCCAAAGCCTGGTTCAGTTCGGTACGGAAATAGCCGGGGGCCAAGGCGTTGATCTGCAGGCCATGGCCAGCCCAGTCGGCGCACATGCCGCGGGTGAGCATGCGCACCGCGCCCTTGCTGGCGGCGTAGGGGGCGATGGACGGGCGGGCCAGTTCGCTCTGCACCGAGGCGATGTTGATGATCTTGCCGCTCTGGCGCGCGATCATGTGCCGGGCCACGGCCTTCGATACGTTGAACACGCCGTCGAGGTTGGTGCTCATCAGCCGGTGCCAGTCCTGGCTGCTGAAGTCCTGCAGGGCCTGGCGGTGCTGGATGCCGGCGTTGTTGACGAGAATATCGATGGCGCCCAGGCGCTGTTCCAGGGCGTCGATGGCCTGGGCGCTGGCGTCGTGGTCGGCGACGTCGAACACCGCGTATTCGGCGGCCAGGCCTTCGTCGCGCAGCAAGGCGCAGGCGGCCTGGGCGCGCTCGGCGTCGCGGCCGTTGAGCACCACCTGGGCGCCGGCCTGGGCCAACCCGCGGGCCAGGGCCAGGCCGATGCCGCGGACCGAGCCGGTAATCAGCGCGCGCCGGCCGTCCAGGCGAAAGCTTGCTGTCATGTGAGTCTCCCGGTATTGGATTTATGGAATAGGGATGGCGCTACTTTCAACCGCTATCGCCGGGGCCTGCCAATCGTTTATGGTGATGCCGTGATCACCGTTCGTGATCACCAGCAATGGAGGCTGTGTGGAACTCAAACACTTGCGGGCCTTTGCGGCCCTGGCCGAGGAACTGCATTTCGGCCGCGCGGCCGAGCGCCTGCACATCGTGCAGCCGGCGTTGAGCGCGCAGATTCGCGCGCTGGAAGAGGACGTCGGCGCGCAGCTGTTCGAGCGTGACCGCCATGGCGTGGAGCTGACCGAGGAGGGCGCGTTGTTCCTGCCCGAGGCCCTGGCTACCCTGCGCCAGGCCGGGCGTGCGCGCGAGGTGCTGCAACAGGCGGCGGCCGGCGAGGTGGGCGTGGTGCGCCTGGCGTTCGTGTCGTCGGTGCTGTCGCAACTGTTGCCCGACCTGGTGCGGCAGATGGAACAGCGCTACCCGCGCATCGAGCTGGAACTCAAGGACATGCCCTCGCTGCTGCAGGCCCGGGCGCTGCAGGACAACGCCCTGGATTTCGGCCTGGTGCGCCTGCCGCTGAGCGTGCCCGGGGTGCACACGCGCATGCTCTTCGAGGAGTCGCTGGTGGTGGCACTGCCGGCGGGCGATCCGCTGTGCGCCCAGCGCCGCCTCCAGCCCCAGGACCTGGCCGGGCGCCCGGCGCTGGTGCTGGCGCGCAAGTACGCGCCGGGGCTGCATGACCAGATGCTGGTGGGCTTTCATCGGCGCAAGGTGACGTTGACCATTGCCCGGGAAATGGGCGAGTTCACTACCTTGCTGGCGCTGGTGGCGGCGGGGCTGGGCGTGGGCATCGTGCCGGCGGGCGCGGCGTCGGCGCTGCCCGCCGGGGTGGTCACCCGGCCGCTGGCGCTGGCCATGAGCGGCGCCGGTATCGGCGTGGCCTGGACCGGCCTGGAAAGCCCGCGCAAACGGGCGCTGATGCAGGTGCTGGATGAGCTCTATCCCCTTGACCCGTAGCAGCGGCCGCATCCTGTGGGAGCTGGCTTGCCAGCGAGCTGTTGAGGCCATAAAAGCTCGCTGGCAAGCCAGCTCCCACAAGACAGTTGCTGCTACGGGTCTATGCGGTGCCGGGGGTGAAGGCCATGGCGACGCCATTCATGCAGTAGCGCAGCCCGGTCGGCGCCGGGCCGTCGTCGAACACATGGCCCAGATGCCCGCCGCAGCGGTGGCAATGCACCTCGTTGCGCTCCATGCCCAGCGTGGTGTCGCGGCTGACGTTGACCGCGCCCGGCAACGGCGCGGTAAAGCTCGGCCAGCCGGTGCCGCTGTCAAACTTGGCGCTGGAGGAAAACAGCGGCAGCTGGCACCCGGCGCAGGCAAAGCGGCCGCTGCGGTGCTCGTTGTTCAGCGGGCTACTGTAGGGCCGCTCGGTGCCCGCGCGGCGCAGCACGTCGAACGCTTCGTCGCTGAGCAGTTGGTGCCACTGTTCATCGCTGTGCTGCACGGCGAAGGTCTCGCCCGGCGTGCTGTCCGCCGCCATGGCCAGGCGCATGCGGCCGCTCATCAGCGCGTAGGCGGCCAGCGAGGTCACTGCCGCGGCCTGGATCAAAAACCATCGTCTGGATTGCATGGTGGCGCTCCTGGTGGGCCGAATCATGGGGCCAGTGTCGGCCGCGGCCGTTCGCCAAGTCCTCACACAGGGTTAAACGTTTTGTGACACCTTTCGCATTTCCCTTGCATTTCGTCAGGAAGCGCCGAGCGGTCGGCGAAATTCCGAGGTCACAGTCCTAGAATCTTGGGATCCAGGGATCAAGGAGGCCGTCATGGACATGTCAGCCACACAGCTTGCCAGCGTGGTGAGCCTGAAATCCGAGGCACCGACGGGCACGGGTTGTATCGACAAGGTGTTGCGGGCGTTGCGCACCCATCTGGGCATGGACGTGGCGTTCGTCTCGCAATTTCGCACCAGTGACCGGGTGTTCATCCACGTCGACACCGACGGCGATGGCCCGATCCGGCCGGGCGATGCGCTGCCGCTGGACGTGGGCTACTGCCTGAAGGTGGTGGAGGGCGATTTGCCCGAGCTGATCGCCAACACCGGCGAGGTGCCCGAGGCCCTGGCCATCCCGGAAACCCTGGCGCTGCCCATCGGTTCGCACATGAGCGTGCCTATTTACCTGAGCGACGGCCGGCTGTACGGCACCTTCTGCTGCTTTGGCTACAGCGCCGACAGCAGCCTGGGCCAGCGCGACCTGCTGGTGATGAAGGTGTTCGCCGAGCTGATCGCCGACCGCATCGAGGGCGACCTGACCCTGGTGCGCGACCGCGTGGCCAAGCACCGACGCATCTCCGCGGTGCTGGCCAGCCAGCAGCCGAGCATCGTCTACCAGCCAATCTTCGACTTCCAGGGCATGAGCATCTGCGGCTGGGAGTGCCTGTCGCGCTTTAACCTGGAGCCGGTGCGCAGCCCCGACCAATGGTTCAAGGAGGCCGCCGAGGCCGGCCTGGGCGTGGAGCTGGAGTGCCACGCCATCGCCGCCGCCCTCAAGGGTATGGACGCGCTGCCCTCGGGCACCTACCTGACCATCAACTGCTCGCCGCAGCTGATGCTCAGCGGCCGCCTGACCGACCTGCTCAGCCCGTGCCCGGCCAGCCGCCTGGTGTTGGAAATCACCGAGCACGCCATCGTCAATGACTACACGGGGCTACTCAAGGCCCTCAAGCCCCTGCGCCAGAACGGCGTGCGCGTGGCCATCGACGACGCCGGCGCCGGCTACGCCAGCATGCGCCACATCCTGCAACTGCGCCCGGACATGATCAAACTGGACATGAGCCTGACCCAGGGCATCGACCACGACCCACAGAAACGCGCCATGGCCTCGGCGCTCATCGCCTTTGCCCGCGAGACCGGCAGCACCATCGTCGCCGAAGGGGTGGAGACCCAGTCGGAGCTGGACGCGTTGCGCTTGCTGGGGGCGAACAAGGTGCAGGGGTATCTGCTGGGGCGGCCGCTGACCTTGCAGGACGCGCTGGCGTTGGTGGAGCGGGTGGCGGTGAACAGTTTGGATGATTCCATGGCATCGTCGGCCTGAGCCACCGCGGCGCCCCGGGACGCGGCCTGTGGCCGCTGCTACGGAATCGTCTGTAGCCGCTGCCGCCAGGCTGCGCAAGGTGTGGTGAAATGGCGGAGCTCCTTCGCAACGACAAACACCGTGTTGAAAGGCGCGGCACCCCGCCCGTAGCAGCGGCCGCAGGCCGCGTCCGAGGGAGTCGCGCAGTACCTGGTGCATTGCGGCGTCCCGGGACGCGGCCTGTGGCCGCTGCTACGAAACCATGGCGCGCCTCTGTAGCAGCTGCCGCCAGGCTGCGCTGGCCGGTGTGAACCCTGGAGATTTTCCGTGAAGCGCAGGGCCAGCGCAGCCTGCGGCAGCGGCTACGCAGGGTGTGGTGAACTGGCCGGCTTTGTGAGTGCAGTCAGTGGAAAGCGCGCAGGCGCTGTTGGACGCCGTGTTGAAAGGCGCGGCACACACCCCGTAGCAGCAACTGTCTTGTGGGAGCTGGCTTGCCAGCGAGCTTTTATGGCCCTAACAGCTCGCTGGCAAGCCAGCTCCCACAGGATGTAGCAGCGGCGGGGTTATGCCATGAAGGCGGCTTCGAGGAGCTGGCGGGTGTAGGGGTGCTGCGGGGCTGAGAACACTTGCGCTGCGGGGCCTTGCTCCAGCACCTGGCCTGACTTGATCACCACCAACTGATGACTCAAGGCCTTCACCACCGCCAGGTCATGGCTGATGAACAGGTAGGTGAGGTTGTATTTCAGCTGCAGCGAGCGCAGCAGCTCCACCACCTGCCGCTGCACCGTACGGTCCAGCGCCGAGGTCGGTTCGTCCAGCAATATCAGCGCCGGCTTGAGCACCAGCGCCCGGGCGATGGCGATGCGCTGGCGTTGGCCGCCGGAGAATTCGTGGGGGTAGCGGTGGCGGGTGGCAGGGTCCAGGCCCACTTCCTGTAGCGCCTCGATGATGGCCTGCTCTTGCTCTTGCGGGGTGCCGATACGGTGGATGCGCAAGCCTTCGCCAACGATCTGCGCCACGCTCATGCGCGGGCTGAGGCTACCGAACGGGTCCTGGAACACCACCTGCATCTGCCGGCGCAGCGGGCGTACCTGTTCGCGGTTGAGGCGCTCCAGGGGCTGGCCGTGGAAGCGGATGGCGCCCTGGCTGGCGATCAGCCGCAGGATGGCCAGGCCCAGGGTGGATTTGCCCGAGCCGCTCTCGCCGACGATGCCCAACGTCTGCCCGCGCGGCAGGCTGAACTGGATGCCGTCCACGGCCTTGACGTAGTCGGTGGTGCGCTTGAACAGGCCCTTCTTGATCGGGAACCACACCTTCAGGTCGTCGACTTCCAGCATCGGCTCACCCGCCACGGTGGCGGCCGGTTCGCCACGCGGTTCGGCCCCCAGCAATTCGCGGGTGTAGGGGTGCCGGGGGTGGTTGAACAGCTGCTCGCAGTCGCCCTGTTCGACGATGCAGCCCTGTTGCATCACGCACACCCGCTGGGCCACGCGCTTCACCAGGTTGAGGTCGTGGGTGATCAGCAGCAGGGCCATGCCCAGGCGCTGTTGCAGGGACTTGAGCAGTTCGAGGATTTTCAGCTGCACGGTGACGTCGAGGGCGGTGGTGGGCTCGTCGGCGATCAGCAGTTGCGGCTCGTTGGCCAGGGCCATGGCGATCATCACGCGCTGGCGCTGGCCGCCGGACAGCTCATGGGGCAGGGCCTTGAGGCGCTGGCGCGGCTCGGGGATGCCGACCATCTCCAGCAGCTCCAGGGTACGCGCGGTGGCGGCCTTGCCGGTGAGGCCCTTGTGCAGGCCGAGCACTTCGTTGATCTGCTTCTCGATGCTGTGCAGCGGGTTCAGCGAGGTCATGGGCTCCTGGAAGATCATGGCGATGCGGTTGCCGCGAATCTGCCGCAGGCGCTTTTCGTCCATGTGCAGCAGGTCCTGGCCCTCGTACATCACCGTGCCGCTGGGGTGGCTGGCGATGGGGTAGGGCAGCAGGCGCAGGATGGAGTGCGCGGTGACGGACTTGCCCGAGCCGCTTTCGCCCACCAGCGCCAGGGTCTCGCCGCGGCGGATGTCGAAGCTCACGCCTTCCACCACCCGGGCCGAGCGTTCGTTGTTGTCGAATTGCACCGCCAGGTCGCGGATTTCGATCAGGTTGTCAGGGTGCATGTCATTTCCTTGGATCGAACGCGTCGCGGGCGGCTTCGCCGATGAACACCAGCAGGCTCAGCATCAGCGCCAGCACGGCAAAGGCGCTGATGCCCAGCCACGGCGCCTGCAGGTTGGACTTGCCCTGGGACACCAGTTCGCCCAGCGACGGCGAGCCGGCGGGCAGGCCGAAGCCCAGGAAGTCGAGGGCGGTAAGGGTGCCGATGGCGCCGGTGAGAATGAACGGCATGAAGGTCATGGTCGAGACCATGGCGTTGGGCAGGATGTGCTGGAACATGATGCTGGCGTCGCGCATGCCCAGGGCGCGGGCGGCGCGCACGTACTCCAGGTTGCGGCCGCGCAGGAACTCGGCGCGCACCACGTCCACCAGGCTCATCCACGAGAACAGCAGCATGATGCCCAGCAGCCACCAGAAGTTGGGTTGCACGAAGCTGGCCAGGATGATCAGCAGGTACAGCACCGGTAGCCCCGACCACACCTCCAGGAAACGCTGCCCGGCCAGGTCCACCCAGCCGCCGTAGAAGCCCTGCAGGGCGCCGGCGATGACGCCGACGATGGAGCTGAGGATGGTCAGGGTCAGGGCGAACAGCACCGAGATGCGGAAGCCGTAGATCACCCGCGCGAGCACGTCGCGGCCCTGGTCGTCGGTGCCCAGCCAGTTCTGCGCGGAAGGTGGCGCTGGCGCCGGTACCTTGAGGTCGTAGTTGATGCTCTGGTAGCTGAACGGAATGGGCGCCCACAGCGTCCAGCTGTCCTTGGCCTTGAGCAGCTGCTGGATGTACGGGCTCTTGTAGTTGGCCTCCAGCGGGAATTCGCCGCCGAAGGTGGTCTCCGGGTAGCGCTGGAACGCCGGGAAGTACCAGCTGCCGTCGTAGTGCACGGCCAGGGGCTTGTCGTTGGCGATCAGTTCGGCGCCCAGGCTGGCCACGAACAGAATCATGAACAGCCACAGCGACCACCAGCCGCGCTTGTTGGCCTTGAACCGCTGCAGGCGACGGGCGTTGAGGGGGGAAAGGCTCATCTCAGTGCTCCCGGCGTTCGAAGTCGATGCGTGGGTCGACCAGGCTGTAGGTCAGGTCGCCGATCAGTTTCACCAGCAACCCCAGCAGGGTGAAGATGAACAGGGTGCCGAAGACCACCGGGTAGTCGCGGTTCACCGCGGCCTCGAAACTCATCAGGCCGAGGCCGTCGAGGGAGAAGATCACCTCAACCAGCAACGAACCGGTGAAGAAGATGCCGATGAACGCCGAGGGGAAGCCGGCGATCACCAGCAGCATGGCGTTGCGGAACACGTGGCCGTAAAGCACGCGGTTGTTGCTCAGGCCCTTGGCCTTGGCGGTGACCACGTACTGCTTGCCGATCTCGTCGAGGAAGCTGTTCTTGGTCAGGAAGGTCATGGTGGCGAAGTTGCCGATCACCAGGGCCGTCACCGGCAACGCCAGGTGCCAGAAGTAGTCCAGCACCTTGCCGCCCAGGCTCAGCTGGTCGAAGTTGTTGGAGGTCAGGCCGCGCAGCGGGAACCAGTCCAGGTAGCTGCCGCCGGCGAACACCACGATCAGCAGGATGGCGAACAGGAACGCCGGGATGGCGTAGCCGACGATGATCGCCGAGCTGGTCCACACGTCGAAGTGGCTGCCGTGGCGGGTGGCCTTGGCGATGCCCAGGGGGATGGACACCAGGTACATGATCAGCGTGCTCCACAGCCCCAATGAGATGGAGACCGGCATCTTCTCCAGGATCAGGTCGGTGACCTTGGCGTCGCGGAAGAAGCTGGAACCGAAGTCGAAGTGGGCGTAGTTCTTGATCATGATCCACAGGCGCTCGCCCGCGGGCTTGTCGAAGCCGTACTGTTTTTCGATCTCCTTGATCAGCGCCGGATCCAGGCCCTGGGCGCCACGGTAGCTGGAGCCGCCCATGGACACCTCCGAGCCGCCACCGCTGAAGCGGCTGGTGGCGCCTTCGAAGCCTTCAAGCTTGGCGATGGCCTGCTCCACCGGGCCGCCGGGGGCGGCCTGGATGATCAGGAAGTTGATGATGAGGATGCCGAACAGCGTCGGGATGATCAGCAGCAGGCGCTTGCAGATATAGACCAGCATCTCAGCGCTCCTTGCCCGGCGAGTCGGTGTCGGTGGTGATGGGGATGGCCGGCTTGACGTCCGGCTTGGCCCACCAGGTCATGGTGCCGACGTCATAGCGGGGCGACACGGCCGGGTGGCCCAGGTGGTTCCAGTAGGCCACGCGCCAGGTCTTGATGTGCCAGTTGGGCACCAGGTAGTAGTTGTTCAGCAGCACTCGGTCGAGGGCGTGTGAGTGAGCGACCAGGCTCTTGCGGGTGTCGGCGTTGATCAGGCTTTCGGTGAGCTGGTCCACGGCCGGGTCCTTGATGCCCATGATGTTGTAGCTGCCGCTGCGGTCGGCGCTGCTCGACTCCCAGTACTCGCGCTGTTCGTTGCCCGGCGAGTCGGACTGCGGGAAGCTTGAGACCATCATGTCGAAGTCGCGGTTGCGCCGGCGGGTGACGTACTGCGAGGCGTCGACGCGGCGCAGCACCAGTTCGATGCCGAGGTCGGCGAGGTTGCGCTTGTAGGGCAGCAGTACCCGCTCGAACTCGGGCTGGGCCAGCAGGAACTCGATGCTCACCGGCTTGCCGCTGGCGTCCACCATGCGGTCGTTGACCACGTGCCAGCCAGCCTCCAGCAGCAGCTTGTAGGCTTGGCGCTGCTGGTCGCGGATCATGCCGCTGCCGTCGGTGACCGGGTTCTTGAACGGGGTGGTGAACACCGCGTCGGGGACCTTGCCGCGCAACGGTTCGAGGATTTTCAGCTCTTCGGCGTCCGGCAGGCCGGAGGAGGCCAGGTCGGAGTTTTCGAAGTAGCTGCCGGTGCGCGTGTAGGCGCCGTTGAACAGCTGGCGGTTGCTCCATTCGAAGTCGAACAGCAGGCCCAGCGCCTGGCGCACGCGCACGTCCTGGAACAGCGGCCGGCGCAGGTTGAAGACAAAGCCCTGCATGCCTACCGGGTTGCCGTTGGGCAGCTCTTCGCGGATCAGGCGTTTCTCGCGCACCGCCGGTACGTCATAGGCGGTGGCCCAGTTCTTCGCGGTCATCTCCAGCCAGTAGTCGAAGGCGCCGGCCTTCAGCGCTTCCAGGGCCACGTTGTTGTCGCGGTAGTAGTCGGTGGTCAGCACGTCGAAGTTGTACGAGCCGCGGTTGATGGGCAGGTCCTTGGCCCAGTAGTCCTTGACCCGCTCGTAGCGCACCGAGCGCCCGGCGTTTACCGCCGCCACCTTGTAGGGGCCGCTGCCCAGGGGGAATTCGAGGTTGGCGCGGCTGAAGTCGCGGGTGGCCCAGTAGTGCTTGGGCAGCACCGGCAGCTGGCCGAGGATCACCGGCAGCTCGCGGTTGTCGCGGGTCTTGAAGTCGAAGCGCACGTGCAGCGGGTCTTCGGCTTCCACCTTGGCGACGTCGGCGTAGTAATTCCTGTACAGCGGCGAGCCGTCCTTCATCAATAGGTTGAAGGTGAATACCACGTCGTCGGCGCGCATGGGCTGGCCGTCGTGGAAGCGCGCCTCGGGGCGCAGGGTGAAGCGCACCCAGCTGTTGTCGGGGGCCTTCTCGATGGTCTTGGCCACCAGGCCGTATTCAGTCAGCGGCTCGTCCAGGCTCTGGCGCGCCAGGGTGTCGTAGATCAGGCCGATGTCGTCGGCGGGCACGCCCTTGCTGATGAACGGGTTGAAGCTGTCGAAACCGCCCGAGGCGGCGTTGCGGAAGGTGCCGCCCTTGGGCGCGTCGGGGTTCACGTAGTCGAAGTGCTGGAAGTCGGCCGGGTACTTGGGGGCCTCGTTGTACAGGGTCACGGCGTGCTGCGGGGCGGCGCAGGCCAGCCCGCTCAGCAGCAACCCGCAGGCGGCCGGCAACAGGGTGCGTAGGCGCGTCATGGGTGAGTCTCCACAGGCTTGAGCCACCACGTATTGAGGCCCAGGGTGTAGGGCGGCGTGGTGACGAAAGCGAAACGGTTGCGGTAGGCCAGACGATGGGCGTCCAGGTACCAATTGGGAATCATGTAGTGCTGCGCCAGCAGCACGCGGTCCAGGGCGCGCGCGGCGGCCACCTGGTCATCGCGGCTATGGGCGGCCAGCAGGTCGTCGAGCAGGTGGTCGACCACCGGGTTGGCGATGCCGGCGTAGTTCTTGCTGCCCTTGACCGTCGCCTGGCTGGAGTGGAAGTACTGCCACTGCTCGAGGCCGGGGCTGAGGGTCTGGTTGAGGGTCATCAGAATCATGTCGAAGTCGAATTGGTCCAGCCGCTGCTTATACTGGGCGCGGTCGACGGTGCGCAAGCGCGCATCGACGCCGATGCCGCGAAGGTTTTCGACATAAGGTTGCAGGATCCTTTCCAGCCCCGGGTTCACCAGCAGCAGTTCCAGGCGCAACGGCTGCCCCTGGGCGTTCAGCAGGCGCTGGCTGTCGAGCTTCCAGCCGGCGTCGGCCAACAGCCCAAGGGCGCGGCGCAGGGTCTCGCGCTCGATGCCGCGGCCCTGGGTGACGGGCACGCTGTACGGCTGGGTGAACAGCGTGGCGGGCAGTTGCTGGCGGTAGGGTGCCAGCAGCAGGAACTCCTTGCCGGCGGGCAGGCCGCTGGCGCTGAATTCGCTGTTGGGGTAGTAGCTGGTGGCGCGACGGTAGGCGCCGTTGAACAGGGCGCTGTTGGTCCATTCGAAGTCCAGCAGCAGGCCCAGGGCCTCGCGCACGCGCACATCGGCCAGGGCCGGGCGGCGGGTGTTGAAGAACAGGCCCTGGGTCTGGGTGGGGATCTGGTGCTGGATCTGCGCCTTGATCACGTCACCGCGCAGCACGGCGGGGTAGTTGTAGCCGTTGGCCCAGTTCTTCGCCTGGTGTTCCAGGTAGATGTCGAACTCGCCGGCCTTGAAGGCTTCGAAGGCGACGTCGTTGTCGCGGTAGAACTCCACCTCCACGCGGTCGAAGTTGTACTTGCCGCGGTTCACCGGCAGGTCCTGGCCCCACCAGTCCTTGACGTGCTCGAACACCAGGCGCCGGCCCGGCACCACCTGGGTGATGCGGTAGGGGCCGCTGGTAACCGGTGGCTCGAAGGTGGTGGCCTGGAAGTCGCGGCCTTGCCAATAGTGCTCGGGCAGCACCGGCAGCTCGCCCATGCGCAAAATCAGCAGCGGGTTGGCGCTGCGCTTGAACACGAAGCGGATGCGCTGGGGGCCGAGAATGTCCACGCGCTGCACTTCCTGCAGGCTGGTGCGGTACTGCGGGTGGCCTTCCTTGAGCAGGGTGCGGTAGGAGAAGGCTACGTCGCGCGCGGTGATCGGCACGCCGTCGTTGAAGCGCGCCTCGGGGCGTAGGTTGAACACCACCCAGCTGCGATCTTCGCTGTATTCCACGCTCTTGGCGATCAGGCCGTAGCTGGACGTGGGCTCGTCGCCGGACGGGTCGTACTGGCCGGTGCCGACCATCAGGGTTTCGTTCTGCTCGCTGACGCCGTACTGGATGAAGTTCGGCGTGCTTACCGGGCTGCTGCCCTTGAAGGTGTAGGGGTTGAGCGTGTCGAAGGTGCCGAACGCCATCACCCGCAGGGTGCCGCCCTTGGGCGCCTGGGGGTTGGCCCAGTCGAAATGGGTGAAGCTGGCCGGGTACTTGAGGGTGCCGAACTGGGCGTAGCCATGGCTCTGGAACACCGTCGCGCCAGCGTGACAGCTCAGGACCAGGCCTAGTGAGAGCAGGAGCGAACGCATCAAGTCAGAGATCCGATTTATTACCGGTACAGTAACAGTTTGTCTCTGGTTGAAGAAGAGTCCGCCGGGCTTACTCGGTGGCGGCCGGAGGTTGGGTAATGGCCTTGACCTTGGCTTCGATGTCCAGCCGCTCTTGCTGGCTGAGCACGCCGCGGTCCCACAGCTCCATGGCGGCGGACAGCACCCAGCCGTGGTAGAAGGCGCGGGACACGTCGCGAGTCTCGGCGGCCAGGGCTTCGAGGACGGCGTCGAGGTGGGCGAGTTTGCGGGCTTTGAGCGCTTCAGGGGTTTCGGTGGTCATGATGATGCCTTGCGTAAAAAGTTTCGCGTAGGAGCCGACCTTGGTCGCGATGGTAGCGCCGCGGTGTGTCAGGCACGGCCTCATCGCGCGCAAGCGCGGCTCCTACGGGGGTGTGGGGATATCAGCGGTCGCGGTAGACGACCAGGGTCTGGCCTGGTTTCAGCGCACGTGCGGTGTTGGGGTTCCAGCGCTTGAGGTGGTTGACCTCGACGTTGAAGCGCTGGGCCACCACGTACAGCGAGTCGCCCTTGCGAATCTTGTAGCGGGTGGCGACCTGGCCGCTCTTGCCACCCTTGCTGGTGCGTGCGCTGGCCACGGCGGTGGTCTTGCCACGGGCCTTGGTGGCAGGGCGGCTGTTGTCCTGCATCACCAGGGTCTGGCCGACCTTCAGGTGCATGCCCGACAGCTTGTTCCAGTGCTGCAGGTCTTTCACGTCAACCTTGTTGGCGCGGGCGATCAGGCCCAGGTTGTCACCGCGCTTGACCTTGTAGGTGCGGCGGCGCGCTGGCATGTCCACGCGAGCAACGTCTTCGACGAGCTTGCGCTTGGGCGCCAGGGTCAGCAGTTCCTCGGGGCCCATCTTGGCCAGGCTCTCGGTCAGCAGGTGGGCCTTGGCGGTCGGCACCAGCAGGTGCTGGGGGCCGTCCACGGTGACGCGCTGCTTGAGGGCCGGGTTGAGCTGGAACAGCTCGTCCTCATCGATGTTGGCCAGCGCCGCGACGCGGCCCAGATCCATCTGCTGGTTGACCTCCACCACCTCGAAATACGGCTGGTTGGCGATGGGGTTGAGGTTCACGCCGTAGGCCTCGGGGGACATCACCAGCTCCGACAGTGCCAACAGCTTGGGCACGTAGTCGCGGGTTTCCTGGGGCAGCGGCAGGTTCCAGTAGTCGGTGGGCAGGCCCAGCTTCTCGTTGCGCTCGATGGCACGGCTGACCGTGCCTTCGCCGGCGTTGTAGGCCGCCAGGGCCAGCAGCCAGTCGCCGTTGAACATGTCGTGCAGGCGGCTGAGGTAGTCCAGCGCGGCGGCGGTGGACGCGGTCACGTCGCGGCGGCCGTCGTAGAAACGGGTCTGGCGCAGGTTGAAGTAACGGCCGGTGGAAGGGATGAACTGCCACAACCCGCTGGCATCGCTGCGCGAATAGGCCATGGGGTTGTAGGCGCTTTCGATCACTGGCAGCAGGGCCAGCTCCAGCGGCATGTTGCGTTCTTCCAGGCGCTCGACGATGTAGTGCATGTACAGGCTGCCGCGGCCGCTGGCGTTTTCCAGGAAGGACGGGTTGCTGACGAACCACAGGCGTTGTTGCTCGACCCGCGGGTTCACCGCCACGCCATCCTGCAGCTGGAAGCCCTGGCGCATGCGTTCCCAGACGTCCTGGGGCGCTTGCTGGTGGGCCTGTTGGGCATCCGGGAAGATGGGTTTCTGCTTGATGCGTGCGTTCAGGCTGTGCAGCCTGACGCTCTCGGCATCCGGAACCTGGCCCGTGCTTTGGCAGCCCGCCAGAATCACCGGCAGGGTCAGCGCGATGGCCTGTGCCAACCGCGTCAATGCGTCTGAATTGAAGGGCTTTCGAGTGTTGGACGACATTGGCTGGGAAGGTGATCCGGGCAAAAATGTCGGGCGATTCTAGAAACTGCCCACCCCCGGGTCAACCTTTCAGAATTTTTGGACGCAAGCGCGAGGGCTTTAGAACTTATCTTTCCATGCCCTAAGCGCAGCAAAAACGGCCACGGGAGAAGGGTTTACGACGCCTGTCCGTTCGTCTGCTTTTTTTCTGACACCTGCTTCATTGACACGCAAAAACGGGTTGGTCTGCAATTCCAGGGCCATGCTTGATGGCAAGGTGATGCGATTTTGCTCGCGCAGGGCGGTAACGTCAGCGAAACGTTGGGCAAGCTGCGGGTTTTGCGGTTCCACCGCGCAGGCGAAGCGCAGGTTGCTCAAGGTGTATTCGTGGGTGCAGTACACCGCGGTGGCGGCGGGCAGGGCGGCCAGGCGCTGGAGCGAATCATGCATCTGTGCAGGCGTGCCCTCGAACAGGCGGCCGCAACCGCCGGCGAACAGGGTGTCGCCGCAGAACAGCAGCGGCGTCTCTGCCTGGGCGTGGTAATAGGCGATGTGGCCCAGGGTGTGGCCAGGTACGGCCATCACGTCGAAGCCCAGGCCCAGCACATCGATGCGGGCGCCGTCGTCCAGGGCCACGTCGCGGGCCGGAATGGTTTCATTCGCGGGGCCGTACACCGTGGCGCCGGTGGCCTGCTTGAGCTCGGCCACGCCGCCCACGTGGTCGTGGTGGTGGTGGGTGACCAGGATGTCGCTCAACTGCCAGCCCGGGTGGGCGGCCAGCCAGGCCAGCACCGGCGCGGCGTCGCCCGGGTCGACCACGGCGCAGCGCTTGCTTGCAGTGTCTTGTAACAACCACAGGTAGTTATCGGTGAAGGCTGGCAGTGCGTCGATCTGTATCATGGCGCGATTCGCTAAGCGTTGAATAATGGTGCATCTTAGAACCTGTTGGGGCTATTGGTGAACCTCTTCGATGGGAGAAGGCAATGACCGATAAAGCGTTTGCGCAGGCCGACCCGGAGTGGCTGGAGTTGATCGGCCAGGCCAGGGACTGGTTCGAGGGCCCGTTGGGCCAGTTCCTGCTTACTGAAGAGCAGGCGTTGCTGGAAGAAGAGCTGGGCCGTTTCTTCGGCGGCTACCTGGTGCATTACGGCCCCAGCGCCCAGCTGCCACCCCAGGCCCCGCAGGTGCAGCGCAACGTACGCCTGGGGGCGCCGCTGCCGGGGGTGGAGATTGTCTGCGAGGAGCAGGCCTGGCCGTTGAGCGAGCACGCCGCCGACGTGGTGGTGCTGCAGCACGGCCTGGATTTCAGCCTGTCGCCACACGGCCTGCTGCGCGAGGCGGCCAGCGCCGTGCGCCCCGGCGGGCACCTGATCATCGTCGGCATCAACCCCTGGAGCGCCTGGGGCCTGCGCCGTGCCTTCGCCCATGATGCCCTGCGCAAGGCGCGCTGCTTTTCCGCCTCGCGGGTGGGCGACTGGCTCAACCTGCTGGGCTTTGCGCTGGAGAAACGCCGGTTCGGGTGCTATCGTCCGCCGCTTGCGTCCCCCGCCTGGCAGGCACGCCTGGCCGGCTGGGAGCGCCGCGCCGGCCACTGGCAAAGTGCCGGTGGCGGCTTCTATATATTGGTCGCGCGCAAACTGGTGGTGGGCCTGCGCCCGCTGCGCCAGGTGCGTCGCGAACCCATGGGCAAGTTGATTCCGTTGCCGATGGCCAAGGTCAATCGACGCAACAGCGAACCCTGACATCGACGGATAGGTAGTAATGAGCGATAGCGTTGAAATCTTCACCGACGGCGCCTGCAAGGGCAACCCGGGCGTCGGTGGCTGGGGCGCCCTGCTGGTATGCAAGGGCGTGGAAAAGGAACTGTGGGGCGGCGAGGCGGCCACCACCAACAACCGCATGGAGCTGATGGCGGCCATCCGCGGCCTGGAAGAACTCAAGCGCCCCTGCGAGGTGCTGCTGGTGACCGACTCCGAGTATGTGATGAAGGGCATCAACGAGTGGATGGTCAACTGGAAGAAGCGCGGCTGGAAGACCGCCGCCAAGCAGCCGGTGAAGAACGCCGACCTGTGGCAGATGCTGGATGAGCAGGTGGGGCGCCACACCGTGACCTGGAAATGGGTACGCGGCCATACGGGCCACCATGGCAACGAGCGTGCCGACCAGCTGGCGAACCGTGGGGTGGATGAGGTTCGCGCGCTCAAGCGCTGACGTGTAGCAGTTGTGGGAGCTGGCTTGCCAGCGAGTTTTCAGGGCGTCAAAAGCTCGCTGGCAAGCCAGCTCCCACAGAATGTGGCCGCGGCTACATCAATTGCGGGCCTTCAGCGCCCGCTCCATCCGTGCAATCCCTTCCTCCAGCAGCGCCCGCGGGCAACCGAAGTTCAAGCGCACGAACTGCCCACCCACCGCGTCATCGAAATCGGTGCCTGGGCTCAGCCCCACCTTGGCTTCCTTGAGGAAGAAGGCATGCGGGTCGTTCAGCCCCAGCGCCGTGCAGTCCAGCCACGCCAGGTAGGTGCCCTGGGGCAGCGTCATGGTCACGCCCGGCAGCCGGGTGGCCACGGCGTTGGCCAGGTAATCCCGGTTGGCCTGCAGGTAGGCGGTCACCTCGGCCAGCCATGCGCCGCCATGGGTGAAGGCCGCCTCGGTGGCCACCAGGCCCAGGGTGCTGACGCTGTCGACCATGCCCAGGCGTGCGTTGTTGAAGCGGTGGCGCAGTGACGGGTTCTTGATCACTGCAAAGGCGTTCTTCATGCCGGCGATGTTGAACGCCTTGGTGGCCGACATCAGGGTGATGGTGCGCTGGGCGATGTCATCGTTCAGGCTGGCGATGGGGATGTGCTTGCGCCCGTCGAACAGGATCTGCGCGTGGATCTCGTCGCTGATCAGCAGGGTGTCGTGGGCCACGCAGGCGTCGGCGATGGCCTGCAGTTCAGCGCGTTCGAACACCTTGCCCAGCGGGTTGTGCGGGTTGCTGAGGATCATCGCCCCGGCCTGGCCCAGGGCCTGGTCCAGCGCCTTCAGGTCAGTGGGGTACAGGCCGTTGGCGTCCACGTGGAACGGCAGGTCGATGCGCGGCTGGTTCCAGTGCCCGGCGGCGTTCAGCAGCGGCCGGTAGTTGGGCGTCTGCACCACCACCCCGGCGCCGGGCGCCAGCAGGCCATTGAGCGCCATGTTCACGCCGCCTTCCACGCCGGGCAGGAACACCAGCTCCTCGGGCGCCACCTGCCAGTCGAACAGCTCGCGCAGAGCCTTGACCAGGGTGCCGCGCAGGCTCTCCTGGGCCACGCTGTAGCCCAGCATCGGGTGCATCAGGCGCTCCTGCAGGGCCTGGACAATGCCCGGCGCCACGGCGAAGTCCATGTCGGCCACCCACATGGGCAGCACGTCGGCGGGGAAGCGGCTCCACTTGGTGCTGCCGGTGTTGTGGCGGTCGTGGACGGTGTCCAGGTTGAATGTGTTGGCCACGCGGGTCTCCATGGGTTGGGCGGGCGAGGGCGATAATATGCGGTATTTTTGGCGGTGCTGCACTTGTGGAGACGGCCACCGGCCTCGGACGCCGCCTGGCGGCCTGCTACCGGGAGGGGTTATGGTGTTGGAAGGTTTTACCGTTGGCGTCCAGCGGGCGAAAGTAACCTTTGATATGCGACGGGTCCCGTACGCAGATCTGCACATGGGATTTTTCGTTAAACCCACTGCCGGGGTACAGCGAACTGCCCTCCTGGAAAGGGGATCTCACGGTGTGGTAGCTGGAAAGTGCCTCGTTTTCACGCCATGCGTGAAGCGTCTCGAATACCGCGCAATCCAGGTGGCGCTTGATCGCGTCGATATCACTTGAATAGCCTGCCACGTTGCGGGGCAGCATCATTGGGTCTTCGACCGAGGCCGCCAATATCTCGTAGGCGCCCCGAAGTTCAAACAATGCGCCTTCGTCACTGAGGTTAAGGCACAGGCCTGGGTCGATGATTGCGCCAATCACGAAGGGGTCATTGATGGTGCCCTTGGTTTGTTTGGTCAACTGCCTCAGCATTTGCGCGTAGCTCAACGCACGGTGCGGGCTGTTTTCCCAAAAGTAGACACCGGCACCGAGCCAGTCCCAATCATTTTCGCTGGAGCGAAGATGATCGCCTGCCAGCACCGCTTCGCCGACCGCCCGGTCGCAGCCGTGGAAACCGAGTACGAAGGAAGGCAGTAACTGATACATCTAGCGATATTCGGGCGTCAGTTCGCCGGTCTTGTCGAAAACCCCGGTTTTTTCGCGGAAGGCCTTGGCTTCGATGCGGTCGGTGCGCAGGCGCAGGGCGAAAGCTCGCATTCGCTCTCCCGCTTCAAAGTGGGAGAGTGCCGGTTGGCCGGCTTTGGTGGCGGTTTCAGGCATTGAAAGTGTCCTAGGGGCGAAGTCGGGCCATTCTATGCGCTTGCCAGGGTGCCTGCCTGGGCAAACTGTAACCGCGAGTGATCAGCCAGGAGAGTGTCTGTGGGTGCTTTGCTCGACACGGGCCAACGCTTACACAGATGGACCTGACAGTACAGGTTTATGGCATCGCCATTGTGCGGATCCTGCACAAGGCAATGGACGCACCGCGACACCTCTAACAGCCCCCACTTATGCTAAAGTGCGCGGCTGTCCCCGCTGTTGAAATGACGAGAGTGTTGCACCCATGGCGACGAGATACGTAGTCCTCGATACCGAAACCACCGGCATGCCGGTCACCGATGGTCACCGGATCATCGAAATCGGTTGTGTCGAAGTCATCGGCCGGCGCCTGACCGGGCGCAATTTCCACGTCTATTTGCAGCCGGACCGCTCAAGCGACGAAGGCGCGATCGGCGTGCACGGCATCACCGACCAGTTCCTGATCGGCAAGCCACGCTTTGCCGAGGTGGCCGAGGAGTTCTTCGAGTTCATCAAGGGCGCCGAGCTGATCATCCACAACGCGGCGTTCGACGTTGGTTTCATCAACAACGAATTCGCCTTGATGGGCCAGCAGGACCGGGCCGACGTCACCACTTATTGCACGGTGCTCGACACCCTGGCCATGGCCCGTGAGCGCCACCCCGGCCAGCGCAACAGCCTCGACGCCCTGTGCAAGCGCTATGGCGTGGACAACTCCGGCCGTGAGCTGCACGGCGCGTTGCTCGACTCCGAGATTCTGGCGGACGTCTACCTGGCCATGACCGGTGGCCAGACCAGCCTGTCGCTGGCCGGCAACTCCAGCGACGGCGCCGGCGATGGCTCGGGCAACCAGGGCAGCGAAATTCGCCGCCTGCCCGCCGACCGCCGCCACGCCCCGGTGATTCGCGCCAGCGAGGCCGAACTGGCCGAGCACGAGGCGCGCCTGGCGATCATCGCCAAGTCGGCCGGCGCCCCGGCGCTGTGGAGCCAGCTGCTGGAAGCGGAACAGGGCGCACCCGCCTGATAGCGCTTTGCCCCTGAATTATCCAGGGGCGACCTTTTATTACACCCGCACCGTCTTGCCTGACACGCAGGCCGCCAACCTTCTACCCTGAGACCATGGGCCGCCCTTTTGCGGCCGTCTCGGGGCTGCCTGCGATGTACAAAGACCTGAAGTTTCCCGTGCTGATCGTGCACCGCGACGTCAAGGCCGACACCGTGGCCGGCGCGCGGGTGCGGGGCATTGCCCAGGAGCTGGAGCAGGAAGGCTTCAGCATCCTGCTGGCCACCGACGACGCCGAAGCGCGGCTGGTGGCCGCCACCCACCATGGTCTGGCCTGCATGCTGATTGCCGCCGAGGGCGCGGGCGAGCACACCCACCTGCTGAAGAACATGGTGACGTTGATTCGTCTGGCGCGGGTGCGCGCGCCAAACCTGCCGATCTTCGCCCTGGGCGAGCAGGTGACGCTGGAGAATGCCTCGGCCGATGCCTTGAGCGAACTCAACCAGCTGCGCGGCATCCTTTACCTGTTCGAAGACACGGTGCCGTTCCTGGCCCGTCAGGTGGCCCGCGCTGCGCGCAATTACCTGGACGGCCTGCTGCCACCGTTCTTCAAGGCGCTGGTGCAGCACACCGCGCAATCCAACTATTCCTGGCATACCCCCGGCCACGGCGGTGGCGTGGCCTACCGCAAGAGCCCGGTGGGCCAGGCGTTCCACCAGTTCTTCGGGGAGAACACCCTGCGCTCGGACCTGTCGGTGTCGGTGCCCGAGCTGGGCTCGCTGCTCGACCACACCGGGCCGCTGGCCGAGGCCGAGGCGCGGGCCGCGCGTAACTTCGGCGCCGACCACACCTTTTTCGTCATCAATGGCACCTCCACCGCCAACAAGATCGTCTGGCACGCCACCGTCGCCCGCGGCGACCTGGTGCTGGTGGACCGCAACTGCCACAAGTCGGTGCTGCACGCCATCATCATGACCGGCGCCATCCCGTTGTACCTGACGCCGGAGCGCAACGAGCTGGGCATCATCGGCCCCATCCCCCTGGGCGAGTTCAGCCCGGCGTCGATCCAAGCCAAGATCCAGGCCAACCCGCTCACGCGCGGGCGGCCGCCCAAGGTCAAGCTGGCGGTGGTCACCAACTCCACCTACGACGGCCTGTGCTACAACGCCGAGCTGATCAAGCGCACCCTGGGCAGCAGCGTCGAGGTGCTGCATTTCGACGAGGCCTGGTACGCCTATGCCGCCTTCCATGAGTTCTTCGCCGGCCGCTACGGCATGGGCACCACCCGCAACGACGACAGCCCGCTGGTGTTCAGCACCCACTCCACCCACAAGCTGATGGCCGCGTTCAGCCAGGCATCGATGATCCACGTGCAGGACGGCGGCCTGCGCCAACTGGATCGCGACCGCTTCAACGAAGCCTTCATGATGCACATCTCCACCTCGCCGCAGTACAGCATCATCGCCTCGCTGGACGTGGCCTCGGCGATGATGGAAGGCCCGGCCGGGCGCTCGCTGCTGCAGGAAATGTTCGACGAGGCCTTGAGCTTCAGGCGTGCCCTGGCCAACCTGCGGCAGTCGTTCGGCGCCGATGACTGGTGGTTCAGCATCTGGCAGCCGCCGGGAGTGGAGGGCGCGGAGCAGGTCAGCACCGGCGACTGGCTGCTGGCGCCCGAGGCCGACTGGCACGGCTTCGGCGAGGTGGCCGAGGACTACGTGCTGCTCGACCCCATCAAGGTGACCCTGGTGATGCCGGGGCTGACCGCCTCGGGTGCCTTGAGCGAGCACGGCATACCGGCGGCGGTGGTCAGCAAGTTCCTCTGGGAGCGCGGCCTGGTGGTGGAGAAGACCGGGCTGTATTCGTTCCTGGTGCTCTTTTCCATGGGCATCACCAAGGGCAAATGGAGCACGCTGCTCACCGAGCTCCTGGAGTTCAAGCGCAGCTACGACGCCAACATTGAGCTGATGCAGTGCCTGCCCTGCGTGGCGCGCCTGGACCCGGTGCGCTACCAGGGCATGGGCCTGCGCGACCTGTGCGACCAGCTGCACGGCTGTTACCGCAGCAACGCCACCGCCAAGCACCTCAAGCGCATGTACACCGCCTTGCCCGAAGTGGCCATGAGCCCGGCCGACGCCTACGACGCGCTGGTGCGCGGTGAAGTGGAAGCGGTACCCATAGACGAGTTGCCGGGGCGCATCGCAGCGGTCATGCTGGTGCCTTACCCGCCGGGCATTCCGTTGATCATGCCGGGGGAGCGCTTCAGCGATTCCACGCGCTCGGTGATCGACTACCTGGCCTTCGCCCGCGCGTTCGACCAGGGCTTCCCCGGCTTTGTCGCCGACGTGCACGGCTTGCAACACGAATACGGCCCTTACACGGTCGACTGCATCAAGGAGACCGAGAAGTCATGAGTACGGTCAACCCGGCCATTGCCGTGCGCCTGGCGGATGACGCCTTCGCGCCTTATGTGCTGGACAGCGAATACGCCTTTGAGGTACGCGGCTATGCGTGCCCGCAGATCGGCAAGCCCGTGGCCCAGTGGCCAGTGCAGGCGGTGGCGCCGTACCAGAAGTGCTACGGCATCGACCCGGACGAATTCCGCAGCTACCGCGACAAGGACGACAGCGCGATTTTCGTCGCCTGGCTGGACGGCCGCCCGGTGGGCCACGTGGTGGTGAGCACCAATTGGAACGGCCTGGCCCACGTCGACGAACTGGCGGTGCACGCCCCGGCCCGCCGCCACGGCGTGGCCCGCGCCTTGCTGGGGGTGACGCAGTGGTGGGCGCGCAAGAAGCGCCTGCCGGGAATCATGCTGGAAACCCAGAACAACAACCTGGCGGCGTGCCGCTTGTATGAAGGCTTCGGCTTCGAACTGGGCGGCATCGACCACCTGCGCTACCGCGGCATCGACCCGCAGACCAGCGAGGTGGCGATGTTCTGGTATTTGATGTTTTAGCCCTTGGACGCGGCCTGCGGCCGCTGCTACGAGGACTGCCGTCCCGTAGCAGCGGCCGCAGGCCGCGTCATGGGTTCAACATCCCCTGGGCCTTTTGCTCGACGATTTCCAACAGCGCCTTCAACGCCGCACTCGGCTCGCTGCCCTTGAGCGTCAGCGCGTACAAGGTCACCGGCACCGCCGGCGAGATCGGGCACACGTCCAGCCCGGCCTCGCGCGCACCTGCCGCAGTGAACGGGTCCACCACCGCCAGGCCTTCGCCGGCCTCGACCATGCTGCGCATCATCGAGTAGTTCTGCACCCGGGTCTGCACCTTGGGCGCCGGGCGCAACGCTTCCAGTTTGGCGTCGAGCCTGAGGCTGAGCGGGTCCTGGCCTTCGAGGCCGATCATGGCCTGGCCGGCCAGCTCCTGGATGCCGATGTACTTGTGCTTGGGCGACAGCCAGCCGTGAGGCGCCAGCAGTTGCAGCTTGCCCTCCAGCAGCGCCGTGCAGTCGATGTCGGGATGGTGCGGCGGGTGCAGGCTCAGGCCCAGTTCGCCTTCGCGCAGCAGCAGGCTGCGGACGATGCTGGCGGTGGGCTGGCTGAGCAGTTGGCAGGGCGTGTCCTGGAAGCGCCGGCGCAGGGCGGCCAGGCTCTGCGGCAGCAGGCGGTGGGCCAGGGCTTCGGTGCAGATTACCCGCAGGGGTGTTTCCTGGTGCAGGCGCAGGTCGGCGGCCTGACGGCGCAGCTGTTCCAGCGGCGCGTCCAGCAGGTCGAGGGTGGCGGCCAGCGCCAGGGCCTCAGCAGTGGGCTGGAAACGCCCGCGCACGCGCGCGAACAGCAACAGGCCGCTCTGGGTCTCGGCGTCCTGCAGCGTGGCGTTGAGGGTGTCCTGGGGAAGTTGCAGCAACTCGGCGGCAGCGCTGAGGCTGCCGCCGTGCATGAGCGCCTGAATCACTTCAATGTGGCGTAGTCGCATGAGTGCAATCCGTGCCCGGTGAGGGGAGCCGGCCGGCTCGATGGGGCATTATGCCGGGCGTTGCGCGACCACTGCCAGCGACGCGGGAAGGGCTCACGGGATACGGATGATCTCGACGCCGCTCTGGACCAGTTCGAAACGGTCATCACCCAGGTGGTTGACGCGGTCGCCAATGGCCAGACGATAAGTGGTTCTAGGGGCCGAGCCGCTGCTGCCGTCCGCCTCCAAGGTGGCTTCCTGGAATTCATGCACCGGGTAGATCCGACCTTCGGCATCCCGCGCATGAAACTGTCCAACGAGTACTGCAGCCATTGAATTACAACCTCTGAATATATCCACGTGTGAAACTTGCGCCCTGTAGACCACTGTTTTACCTGGGAAGTTTTACCGTTGATGAAAAAAAACCGGCTTCCGGAACGTCGCGAGGCAAACCACGCCAGGCTCATCTATACCTACACCTCCTTTTGCCGGAAATGTTGGAGCAGTCATGAGCAAGGTGTACTCCGTCGCCGTCCTGGTCGGCAGCTTGAGAAAAGCATCCCTCAACCGCAAGGTCGCCCAGGCCTTGATCGCCCTGGCACCACCGAGCCTGTCATTGAAGATCATCGAAATTGGCGACTTGCCGCTTTATAACGAAGACATCGATGGTACACCACCGGCGGCCTATACGGCCTTTCGCAATGCCCTCGGTTCGTCGGATGCCGTGTTGTTCGTCACCCCCGAATACAACCGTTCGGTGCCGGCGCCGTTGAAAAATGCCATTGACGTAGGTTCAAGGCCGTATGGCAAGAGTTCCTGGGCAGGCAAGCCGGGTGCGGTGATCAGCGTGTCGCCGGGGGCGATTGGCGGCTTTGGCGCCAACCATCACCTGCGCCAGTCCCTGGTATTCCTGGATGTGCCGTGCATGCAGCAACCCGAGGCGTACGTGGGCAATGCGGGGGCGTTGTTCGATGACAGCGGGGCGCTGGCGGAGAAGAGCAAGCCGTTCCTGCAGGGCTTCATCGATGCGTATGCGAAGTGGGTGGAGCGGTATCACGCCTGACCTGTAGCCGCTGCCGCCAGGCTGCGCCGGCCCTGGACCACACTGAAGACGCTCCAGCGTACGTCAGGGCCAGCGCAGCCTGGCGGCAGCGGCTACAAGGCGTGCAGGATTACGCGCTTTGCGGCATCTCGCCGGCGGCGAGGCGGCGGTTGATGTCGGCGATCACTTGCGGCAACTCGTTGATGGTGTCGATCAGGTAGTGCGGGCGCGAGCCTTCGAACAGCGCGTGGATGCGCTTGCGCTCGCTGTCCAGCTTCTCAGGAGCCAGCGCCTTGTAGCCTTCGTAGGTCAGGCCCAGGGCGTTGCCCGAGCACACCAGCGCCACGGTCCACATGCCGGCGCGACGGCCTTCGAGGATGCCCGGCACGGTGTCGTCGACCTTGACGCAGGCGGCGACGTCGTCGATGCCCAGGGCAATGACGTTGGCCAGGGCCTGGGACGGCCATGGGCGGCCATTGGGGACTTCGTCGGTGGCCACCACGTGGTCGGCGACGTAGCCGTTCTGCTTGGCCAGTTCGACCACCTTCGCCATCACCACGGCCGGGTAGCCGGAGCACGAGCCGATCTTCAGGCCGTCGTTGCGCAGCGCGGTGATGGTGTCCAGCGCGCCGGGGATCAGCGCCGAGTGAGTGGCGATCTTTTCGATCTGCAGCGGCATGAAGCGGTTGTAGATGGCGGTCACGTCGTCGTCGGTCGGGGCGCGGCCGAACACCTTGGCGTAGCGCTCGCTGATGGCCGGTACGTTGCACAGGGTGCGGATGTGGTCCCACTTGCCCATGCCCATGGGGCCGCGGGCTTCCTCGATGGACACTTGCACGTCGAACTCGCCGAAGGCCTCGACGAAGATCTGGGTAGGGGCGAACGAGCCGAAGTCGACCACGGTGCCGGCCCAGTCGAGTATCACGGCCTGGGTTTTGCTGGGGTTGCTGTAGTTCATGGGTACGTCCTGATCAATACTTCAAATAGAGGGAGAGAGGTCAGATATCCAGCACTTCCATTTCGCGCAGCACCTGGGCCACGGCGTCCACGGCGGCCTGCATGCCGCTGCGGTCCACGCAGCCGATGCAGCCGACGCGGAAGGTTTCGACCTGGGTCAGCTTGCCCGGGTAGAGGATGAAACCCTTGGCCTTGACGCGCTCGTAGAACTCCTTGAACTGGTAACGCGAGTCTTGCGGGGCGTGGAAGGTGACGATGATCGGCGCCTGGATGGCCGCCGGCAGGAAGCTGCGCAGGCCAATGGCGGCCATGCCGTCCAGCAGCGCCTGGCAGTTGTCGGCGTAGCGGGCGTGGCGCGCGGCCAGGCCGCCTTCTTCGTTGTATTGCAGCAGGGCTTCGTGCAACGCCGCGACCACGTGGGTGGGCGGGGTGAAGCGCCATTGGCCGGTCTTGGCCATGTACTGATACTGGTCGTGCAGGTCCATGGCCAGCGAGTGGCAGTTGCCCTCGGCCTGGGCCAGCGCGGCCTTGTTGGCGAACACGAAGCCCATGCCCGGCACGCCTTCCAGGCACTTGCCGGAGGCGGCGATCAGGGCGTCGAACGGCACCTGGGCGGCGTCGATCGGCAGTGCGCCGAAGCTGCTCATGGCGTCGATGATCAGGCGTTTGCCGTGGCCGGCCACGACTTGGGCAATCTCTGGCAGCGGGTTGAGGATGCCGGTGCTGGTCTCGCAGTGGATCAGCGCCACGTGGCTGATGCTGGGGTCTTCGCCCAGCAGGCGGTCGACGTCGGCGGCGGTGGTGGGCTCGTCCTCGGCGGTCTCGAAGGTGCTGAAGGCGCGGCCCAGCACCTTGCAGATCCTGGCCAGGCGTTGGCCGTAGGCGCCGTTGATCAGCACCAGTACCTTGCCGTCGCGCGGTACCAGGGTGCCGATGGCGGCTTCCACGGCGAAGGTGCCGCTGCCTTGCAGGGGCACGCAGTGGTGGCTGGCGGCGCCGTTGATGATGCTCAGCAGTTGTTCGCAGACACTGGCGGTGAGCTGGTTGAAGCTGGCATCCCAGGAGCCCCAATCCATCATCATTGCCTGACGGGTGCGGGCCGAAGTGGTCAGTGGACCAGGGGTAAGCAGGATCGGGGCAGTGGTGCTCATGGTGTTCCTCGCAAGCGGTGGGCTGAACTTACGGCGCCTAAGTTGCAATTCCATGAAGCATCAATCAAATTGTTTGTTGTTATCCCAACTATAAGTCAGGCCGATTCATGAACCTTTTCCAGCTGCGCGCCTTCGACGCCGTGGCCCGCGAGGGCAGCTTCACCCGCGCCGCCGAGCGCCTGTTCATCAGCCAGCCGGCGGTCACCGGGCACATCAAGGCGCTGGAGGAGCACTACCAGCTGACGCTGTTGCGGCGCACCGCCCGACGAGTGGAACTGACCGAGGAGGGCACCAAGCTGGCAGCCATCACCCGCGCCATGTTCAGCCTCGCCGAGGAGGCCCAGGCGATGTTGGAGGCCAACCGCCAGTTGCTCACCGGGCGCCTGGAAGTGGCTGCCGATGGCCCGCACCGGGTGATGCCGATGCTGGCCAGCCTGCGCGAGCGGTACCCCGGCATCACCGTCAACCTGCGCCTGGGCAACGCCCAGGAAACCCTGGCGGCGCTGACCGCCGAGCACGCCGACGTGGCGGTGATGACCGAGGTGGAGCCGCGCAAGGGCCTGCACCTGCAGGCGTTGAGCCCGTCGCAGATCTGCGCGCTGGTGCCGGCGGGGCATGAGTGGGCCGGGCAGGCCATCGACCTGGCGCAGCTGCACGAGCAGATCATGGTGCTGCGCGAGCCCCATTCCATCACCCGCCGCACCTTTGACCAGGCGTGCGCCGGGGTTGGGGTGGCGCCGCGGGTGCTGCTGGAGCTGGACAGCCGCGAGGCAGTGACCGAGGCGGTGGCGGCGCAGCTGGGGGTTGGCATTGTCTCGTCGGTGGAGGTCAGCCACGACCCGCGGGTGGTGGCGGTGCCGGTGCGCGGCGAGGGGCTGGTCAACCGGCACATGATCGGCTGCCTGGAACGCCGGCGCGAGCTGCGGCTGATTCGCGCCTTCCTCGACCTGGCCCCACCCCCGTAGCAGGTGTGGGAGCTGGCTTGCCAGCGAGCTTCAGGGCCTCAACAGCTCGCTGGCAAGCCAGCTCCCACAGGGGGTTACAGGCTCTCGCGCATGATGTCCAGGAAGGTCGCCACCACTCGGCGGTTGCTTTGCTCCTTCAGGCACACCAGGTTTTCGGTCAGGCGCCGTGTGCAGTCCAGGATCGGCAGCACGCACACCCGCGAGTCGGCGCCAAACTCGGCGGCCGACACCACACCCACGCCAATCCCCGCCACCACCGCTTCGCGCGCCGCCTCCCGGCCTTCCACCTGGATGGCCGCGCGCACCCGCAGGCCGCGGCCGTGCATCTCCGCCTCCAGGGTCTGGCGGGTGACCGAGCGGGTTTCGCGCAGCACCATCGGCGTGTCGTCGAGGTCGGCGAGGTGAATGGCCTGGCGCCCGGCCCAGGGATGGCTGTGGGCCACGAACGCCACCATGGGCGCATCGCGCAGGGGTATGACCAACAGGCGCTCGTCGTCCACGTCGCGGCCCAGCAGTGCCAGGTCGGCCTGGTAGCTGAACAGGCGGGTGAGGGCGTCGTCGGTGTTGCCGGTCTCCACCTTGACGTTGATGCCGGGGTAGCGCTGGCAGAACCGTGCGATCTGCGGCAGCACGTGCACCGGCGCGTCCACCGCCAGCACCAGGCTGCCGGTCTGCAGCGCCTGGGAGGCCTGCAGCAGCTCCTGGGCCTCGTTCTCGCAGGCGAACAGGCGCTGGGTAACGCCCAGCAGGCGCTCGCCCAGGTCGGTGAGGCGCACCGAGCGCTTGTTGCGGTGAAACAGCAGCACGCCAAAGCGCTCCTCCAGCTTGCGCACCTGGTCGGAGATGGCCGGCTGGGTCAGGAACAGCCGTTCGGCGGCCCGGGTGAAGCTGCCGTGGACCGCCACGGCATGGAACGCCTTGAGTTGTGCGTTGGAGACGGCCATGGTGTGCACCTTAGAAGCTGGGCTTATGTGTGAAATACGATAAATCGATTTCCCTTATGGTTAAGGAATTGTTTCCATCATGTCCAGCCCGATTGTCCGACGCAGAAATCGCAACGGGCCGGGGGCGCCCACGCGCCTCCTCTGACCAGGTGCGGGCCCGCCCCTGAAGTGCGCAACACAATAAGAACGAAGGCAATTTTTCTTCAATTCTGCCGGCACACTCATCCCCGAGGTCAGACTCACATGACTCAGCACATCGCAACCATCAAGCGTTGGCGTATGCAGATCTTCGCCATCACCTGGTTGGCCTACGCCGCTTTCTACTTCACCCGCAAGGCCTTCTCGGTGGCCAAGCTCGGCATCGCCGACGACCCTACCTTTCACCTCGACAAGATGGCCATGGCCAACCTCGACGGTATCTACCTGGCGGCCTACGCCGTAGGCCAGTTCACCTGGGGTATGCTCGCCGACCGCTTCGGGCCGCGGGTGGTGGTGCTCGGCGGCCTGTTGATTTCTGCCGCCGCGGCCCTGGTGATGGGCACCTGGGCGACCTTCCCGGTGTTCGCCAGCTGCATGCTGGTGCAGGGCCTGGCGCAGTCCACCGGCTGGTCGGGGCTGTGCAAGAACATCGGCAGCTTCTTCCCGGCCCGCGAGCGCGGCCAGGTGCTGGGCTGGTGGAGCTCGTGCTACGCCTTCGGCGGCCTGGTGGCTTCGCCGTTCGCCGGCTGGTGGGCCTACGACGTGTTCGGCAACTGGGAGGCGGCGTTCATCAGCTGCGCCGTGGTGGTCGCCGGCGTCGCGCTGCTGTTCTTCATCTTCCAGCGCAACAAGCCCGAGGACGTCGGCCTGCCGGCGGTGGAACCGGAGCCCGAGCGCCAGGCCGCTGCCCACGTCAGCAGCGTCTGGGCGCCGTTGCGCGAGGTGCTGCGCAACCGCACCGTGCTGGTCCTGGGCCTTGCGTATTTCATGCTCAAGCCGGCGCGCTACGCGATTCTGCTGTGGGGCCCGGTGATCGTCTTCGAGCAGATGCCGTCGGTGGGCAAGGTCGGCGCCGCCATCGTGCCCACCGCCTTCGAGCTGGCCGGGCTGCTGGGGCCGATCATGATCGGCCTGGCCTCGGACAAGCTGTTCGGCGCGCGGCGCATGCCGGCCTGCGTGCTCAGCCTGCTGGCGCTGACCGTGACCCTGGCGCTGTTCATGGGCGCCATGCACACCGGCAGCGTGCTGCTGGTGGTGAGCCTGCTGTTCGTGATGGGCCTGACCCTGTACGGCCCCGACTCGATGATCAGCGGCGCCGCCGCCATCGACTTCGGCACCGCCAAGGCCGGCGCCACCGCTGCCGGTTTCGTCAACGGCTGCGGCTCGGTGGGCGCGGTGCTGGGCGGGTTGTTGCCCGGCTATTTCGACACGGTGACGGTGTTCATCGTCTTTGCCGGCTGCGCGCTGTTCGCCGCCGCGGTGCTGGTGCCGCACTGGAACAGCCGCCCGGCGGCGCTCAGCCAGGAGCCCCTGGCCAGCGCGCCGACGCCGCTGGCGGCCAAGGCCCTGCGCACCTGAAGCTTCAAGCGCGGTGACGTTGCCCGGTCAGGTCTCGGCAGACTGACCGGGATTTTTTGTCGATTGCCGGTTTAAGGGCGTATAAACTGGCGCCATGCGCTGATCGATACCGGTATCGGCGCCAGAGAAAGAGAGTTGAAATGGGCGCACAGTGGAAAGCTAAACACAGAGAAGCAGCAGCCAACGCCAAGGGGCGTATCTTCGGCAAGCTGTCCAAGGAAATTTCGATTGCCGCGCGGGCCGGTACCGACCCCGACACCAACGCGCGCCTGCGCCTGGTCATCGAGCAGGCGAAGAAAGCCTCCATGACCCGCGAGACCCTGGAACGTGCCATCAAGAAAGGCGCGGGCATCGGTGGCGAAGCGGTCAACTACACCCTGGTCAAATACGAAGGCTTCGCCCCGCACCAGGTGCCGGTGATCGTCGAGTGCCTGACCGACAACGTCAACCGCACCGTCTCGCAGATCCGCGTGCTGTTCCGCAAGGGCACCCTGGGCGCCGAAGGTTCGGTGTCGTGGGACTTCAACCACGTGGGCATGATCGAAGCCACCCCGGCCAGCGCCGACGCTGACCCGGAAATGGCCGCCATCGAAGCCGGCGCGCAGGATTTCGAAGCGGGCGAGGAAGAGGGTTCGACCCTGTTCGTCACCGACTTCGCCGACCTGGACGCCGTGTGCAAGGCCCTGCCGGAGCAAGGCTTCAACGTGGTCTCGGCGAAAATCGGCTACATGCCGAAGAACCCGGTGTCGGGCCTGAGCGACGAGCACATGGCCGAAGTCGAGGCGTTCCTGGAAGCCATCGACGAGAACGACGACGTGCAGAACGTGTACGTAGGCCTGGCCGGCTAAACCCTGTAGCAGCTGCCGCAGGCCGCGTCCTGGCCCGCGCATCAGGGGCGTGACGCAGCCTGCGGCAGCTGCTACGGGTGTTGTTTCAATGCCGTGGTGAGGGCATTGAAGTCCGGGCGTGCCAGCACGTCGGGCTGCACGCACGCCTGCTGCAACGCCACCCAGCGCTGATCCACTCCCTCGCAGCGCTCGATCAATTCCCCCAGCCAGATCCCGAACGCCCGCACCTCGATGCGTTGCAGCGTCGCGGCCAGCTGGCTGCCGTCCTGCGGGTAGAACGAGGCGGCGCCAAAATCCCCCAGCAAACAGTCGCCCTGGGCGTTGTACAGGGTGTTGTGCCCGTACAGGTCGCCGTGGTTGATGCCGTGCCGGTGCAGGTGCGCCGCCACCGAGGCCATGCCGCGGGCCATCGCTAGCAAGGTCTGCGGGGTGAACCGCGTGCCCTCGGGGTACACGTCGCGGCTGCAGGTGTCGAAGCTGGGCAGTGCGGCCAGGTTGATGAACGCCGGGCCGATCAGGTCCATCACCAGGCCCGCCACGCCTTCGGGGTGGCCCTTGAGCTTGCCTTCGATACGAATCAGGTTGGGGTGCAGGCCGGCGGCAATGCAGGCGTTCATCTCGTTCAGCGGCGTGCCGTCGCTGGTGATGTCGCCCTTGTACAGCTTGACCGCTACCGGCGTGTCGCCCCATTGCGCCTGATGGATGATGCCCGAGGCGCCTTCGCCCAGTTTCTGCTCCAGCTGCAACTGCTGCCAGGCGATGTCGGCGGTGATGCCGTCCTCGTCGTGGGGCGTGGTGAACGCGGCGCTCATCGGGTTGCCGGCCCAGGCCAGCCAGGCCAGGCTCGGCAGGCTGTGCAGCCAGTCGGGCAGGGCGGCCAGGCGGTTGGCGGACAGGCGCAGCAGCTCCAGCTTGTGCAGCTTGGCCATGCTCGCCGGCAACTGCGTCAGGCGGTTGCCGGCCAGCATGAATTTCTGCATCAAGTGGCAGTCGCCGATCTCGTCCGGCAACGCCTCGATGCAGTTGTCGGTCAGGATCAGCCAGCGCAGCTTGGGCCCCAGCGCGGCGGCCGGCACCTGCGCGATACGGTTGGACTTGAAGCCCACCATGCTCAGCTGCGGGCACTGGCCGATGCAGGCCGGCAGCTCGGTGAACTGGTTGCTGGAGCAGAACAGAATCTTCAGCCGGGCCAGCCGGTGCAGGTCGTCGGGCAGGCTGCGCAGGGCGTTGCCCGTGAGGTTGAGCACCTCCAGGGTGTCGGCCAGCTCGAAGATCTCGCGGGGGAACTCGGTCAGGCCACAGGCCAGGTCCAGGCGGGTGCTGCCGGCCAGTTTGCCGGCCTTCAGAAGGGCAAGGGTATCCATAGGGCTCGTCTTGGAAAATTCGCGATGCCCATCATAGCGGCCATACTCAGCTTTCGCCCGTCCCATAACAACAATCCAGGACAGGATTCATGAACTATCAGCACGCCTATCGACAGTCGCTCGCCGACCCTGCCGCCTTCTGGGCCGCGCAGGCCCAGCGAGTAGCCTGGTTCCGCGCCCCCACCCACACCCTCCACGAACGCCCCGACGGCACCCATGACTGGTTCGCCGACGGCCGCCTCAACACCAGCTACCTGGCCCTGGACTACCAGGTGGAGCAGGGCCGTGGCGAGCAGACCGCGCTGGCCTATGACTCGCCGGTGTCAGGCAGCCAGCAGCGCTTCAGCTTCCGCCAGCTGCGCGACGAGGTGGCGCAACTGGCCGGCTGGATGCGCAGCCTGGGGGTGGGCAAGGGCGACACGGTGATCCTGTACCTGCCGATGATTCCCCAGGCCGCCATCGCCATGCTGGCATGCGCGCGCCTGGGCGCGGTGCACTCGGTGGTGTTCGGCGGTTTCGCTGCCAACGAGCTGGCGGTGCGCATCGACGACGCCCGGCCGGTGTTGATTCTCACCGCCAGCTGCGGCCTGGAGTTTGACCGCGTGGTGCCCTACAAGCCGCTGCTGGACAGAGCCCTGGAACTGGCCCGGCACCAACCCGTGCGCGTGGCGCTGTGGCAGCGCCCGCAACTCACCGCCAGCCTGGTGCCGGGGCGGGATCTGGACTGGCAACGCGAGGTGCAGGACGCCCAGCCGGTGGGGCCGGTGGAGCTGGCCAGTGGCGACCCGCTGTACATCATGTACACCTCCGGCACCACAGGCCGGCCCAAGGGCATCGTCCGCGACAACGGCGGCCACGCGGTGGCCATGCGTTTCGCCCTGGAGCAGGTCTACGGCCTGCAGGCGGGAGATGTGTGGTGGGGCATCTCCGACGTCGGCTGGGTGGTGGGCCATTCGCTGATCATCTACGGGCCGCTGATGGCCGGCTGCACCAGCGTGATGTACGAGGGCAAGCCGATCCGCACCCCGGATGCCGGCAGCTACTGGCGCATCATTGAGCAATACCGGGTGAATGCGTTGTTCTGCGCGCCCACGGCCCTGCGCGCGATCCGCAAGGAAGACCCCGATGGCCTGCTGCTGGCGCGCCACGACCTGAGCACGTTGCGCTGCCTGTACCTGGCCGGGGAAAAACTCGACTCCAGCACCCACGCCTGGCTGGAAGCCATCACCGGCAAGCCGGTGCACGACCACTGGTGGCAGACCGAGACCGGCTGGCCGGTGACCGCGCCCTGTGCACGGCTGGACGGTTCCGGCGCCCGCGCCGGTTCCAGCAACCGCGCGGTGCCCGGTTATGCGGTGCGGGTGATGGACGAAGCAGGCCGCGAGTGCGGGCCGGGGCAGCAGGGCGACATCGTCATCGCCCTGCCGTTGCCGCCCGGGTGCTGCCAGACCCTGTGGCGCGACCACGAACGCTACCTGCAAGCGTACCTGCGCGCCTATCCCGGGCACTATCACACCGGTGACGGCGGCTACCTGGACGAGGACGGTTTCGTCTACATCATGGGCCGCACCGATGACGTCATCAACGTGGCCGGGCACCGCCTGTCGACCGGCGAGATGGAAGACCTGGTGGCGGCGCACCCGGCGGTGGCCGAGTGCGCGGTGTTCGGCGTGCACGACGACATCAAGGGCCAGGTGCCCATGGCCCTGGTGGTGCTCAAGGACGGTGTCGACGCCAGCGGCCTGCAAGAGGCGCTGGTGGCCCAGGTGCGCGAGCACATCGGCGCGCTGGCCTGCCTGCGGCGGGTGCAGGTGGTCAAGCGGCTGCCCAAGACCCGCTCGGGGAAGATTTTGCGCGCGGTGTTGCGCAAGATCGCCGACGGCGAGGTGTTCGCGCCGCCGCCGACCTTGGACGATCCGCTGATCCTGGAGGAGATCGCGGCGGTGCTAGGCCGTGGTTGACGCCACGTTGAAGCCTTCCTCGGCCGCGGGTGCGCTGAAGTAACGGCTGATCAGCTCGAATTGCGCGTCGCTGGCGGCGAACGCGTGTTCGCCGCTGGCGTTGCGTGCGCGCAGGCGTGCCTTGCACACCTCGTCGGGCACTTGCAGCACATGCAGCAGGTGCTTGGCGCCGCTGCGCTCGAACAGGCCGCGCATCCACAGGCGGTTGGCCGGGGTATTGGCGGGGAAGTCGAGCACCACGTTGACGCCCAATTGCAGCAGGGACTCCACGTGGGGGCCGATGGCGTCGCGCAGCAGGGCGGCGCAGCGCACGTAGTCGCTGACGTCGTGCAGCTGGTCCTTGTACAGCCGGGCCAGCCACACGTCTTCGCTCAGGCGCACGGTGTTCGGCGCCTCGGTGAGGCGCGTGGCCAGGGTGGATTTGCCGGAAGCGATCTTGCCGCAGAGCAGGTGCAGGGTGGCCATGGGGTGTTCGTCCTTGGAAGTGGGAGCTGGCTTGCCAGCGAGCTTTTCAGACGCCAACGGCTCGCTGGCAAGCCAGCTCCCATAATGTCACGGGGCTGCGTGCTCCTGAAGCTGGCCGAGCCGGCTGCGCGTGCGGGCCAGGTCAATGGCCTGGCCGGCGAGGCTTTCGGCCAGCGGCCGCTCGCTGATCAGCATCAGGCGCTTGTCCTGATCGTACAGCACGTCGATCAGGTTGATGAAGCGCTGTTGCACGGCAATCGAGCACTCGTCCAGCAGTGGCAGGTGGTCGATGATCCAGGTGTCGAAGCGCCCGCTCAGGTCCAGGTAGTCCATCACTGCGGTGGGTTGCTCGCAGATGTCGTCGAAGGTGAAATGAATGGTCCGCTCATGGCTCATGCGTGCGCGCAGCTGGCGCTTGCCCACGGCCAGGGGGAAGGGCGGCAGGTCGGCGGCCGGTAGCTTGAGCGCCTGGCGCTGGGCCGCAGTGCCCGGCCACACGTAGTGCCCCAGGGTGAATTGCTGCTCGCTGGCGGCGCTGGGCAGGGCGCGGTAGTCCTGGGCGCCGCCCACTTCCATCACCTGCATCTGCGCGTTGATCAGGCGGATCACCGGCAGGAAGCGTTCGTGGTACAGCGGGTTGGGCAGCAGCCCCTCGGGCGGGTAGTTGGACGTCACCATCAGGAAGATGCCGCGCGCATCCAGCGCCTTGAACAGGCGGGTCAGCAGCATGGCGTCGCCGATGTCGTGCACGTGGAACTCGTCGAAACACAGCACCCGGCAGTCGCTGAGCAACTCGTCCAGGGTGGTTTCCAGGGCATTGGCCTGCTCGCGGTTGCGGAACATGCCTTCGTGCAGCCGGGCGAAGAAATCATGGAAATGCAGGCGGCGTTTATGGGCCATCGGCAACGCCTGGTAGAAACCATCCAGCAGCCAGCTCTTGCCGCGCCCCACGGCGCCGTACAGGTACAGGCTGCGCGGCTGCGCCACGTCTTCCTGCAACAGCGGCTCCACGCGCTCGGCCATGCTGTCGATGACCTGCTGCTGGCCGTGGCTCAGGGTATAACCCTGTTGCTGGGCCTTGTGCTGGAAGTACTCGGTAATCTGCGCCCCGCGCCCCAGGTGGCGGCGGCCCAGGGCGTTGCCCAGGCGGGACTTGAACCAGGATTTCTTTGGCGGTAACGCGGCCAAGGGGCTTTCCTCATACTGGACAGGAGGCCCACGGTGGGCCGTGGCGGGTATTTAAGCAAAAGCGGCGGGGTGGCGGCCAGCGCGGTGGGTGAAGGGGTGGGCGATTGTCGGACTGTGGTCGATTTCAAAGTCGGCCAGCTACGCCCTGCGATACGAGTCAGGACGGGAGCAGGTGATAGCCAATGTTGGGCAATGGATTGGACGAGTTGCCGATGTGCCAGATGTACACGAAGGAAACTTGTTGTTTTGTCTCATCTGCGGGGCGCTTGAGGGTGTCAGTTGAGAGCAGGAAAAAATCCCCGGCTATCTGCTGAGCTTGATTTCCGCCCCCGAGGTTGCCATCGGTCCGCTGTAGTACGCCGTTCAATCGATCGAACCGTTGCGTTGAAACTATGCCCGCCAGTATCGAAACACAAAATCCACTGTTGAACAGAAGCATTTTCTTCCAATCCTCCACCAACAGGTTAACGCTTGCACTCGTACTTTTAAGTTCAATGGCAAAATCCACGGGGCAGTTTGCTGGGCCGATGGTGAGGTCCATCCGTTGCCTGCTGTTGGGGTAAAAGGTTTCTTTAGTGGAGACGAACGAGGTTGATAACAGGTCGACCAATACCTCGCGCAGTGCCTGGCGGATGACGAATTCGTCAATGGCACGATCTACTTCAGCCCCTGCATCGAAATACAGAGCCATCATCTTGATCGTCAGTCGGGTCGCCACTGTCTCCCAGTTCAGTTCCAGCTTGGCGGTCAAAGGGGGGCAGGTGTATAGGGTCAGAGTTCATCATGGTAACCCCTGGCCAACAGCTCAGGGGCTAGCCCGCAAAGTTCCCCGGCGGCCCACCATGACAAACGATGATTACGACCGGCCATGCCCGGATAGAAGTAAACTTGCCTGATCGTGTACTTGTCCAGGAAGTTCACGGTGCCGTGGGGGTAGTGTTCAAGCCACAGTAGTGGGGCTTGCAGGTTCAGTGTTGAAACAAGCAATTCACGAATGTCCATCACCCCTTGGGAGATGGACCTGCCGTAATTATCACTGCGCTCGCTGCACACGACACAGGCCACGCCATCGGATTTACGCAGCACGACCAGCACGTTGCAGATACATGGAAACTGTGGGTAACGGCTCTTGAATTCAAAGCCTTTGCATTCCTTGCACCATTCCACATCGTCGAATGATTGTTCAATTGTTTCGAAGGTGTTCACGTCGATATCCTGTCTCGGTGTGTGCAAGAAGGTTATCGGTGATGGACGGGTTTACCTATCCCGACGTGGTCTGAAATATGTGTAGGAATATTTTCCAAGGCCTGGCACCTGTAGCAGCCACCAGGCCAGCGCCAGCACGGCCACTCCTGCGCCCAGCGCGCACATTGCCTGCCACCCCCACTGCGCATACACCTGGGTGGCCGCCAGCGCCCCCAGCGCGCTGCCCACCGAATAGAAACACATGTACGCGCCGATCAGCTGGCTTTGCCCCTGTGATGGCTCCGCCAGCAGCAGGCTCTGGTTGGTGACGTGCACCGCCTGCACGGCGAAGTCCAGCATCAGCACGCCCAGCAGCAACGCCCAGAGGCTGGACGGCGCCCAGGCGATCGGCAGCCAGGCGCCGGCCAGCAGCGCCAGGGCCCAGCCGCTGGTGCGCCGGGCCAGGCCGGCGTCGGCCCAGCGCCCGGCCCGGGCCGCACCCAGGGCGCCGACGATGCCGGCCAGGCCGAACAGGCCGACCTGGGTGTGGTTGAGTGACCACGGCGGGGCGCTGAGGGGCAGGACCATGCTCGACCAGAGGATGCTGAAGTCGGCGAACACCAGCATCGCCAGCACCCCGCGCTGGCGCAGCAGGCGGTGGTGCAGGAACAGCCGGGCCATGGTGCGCAGCAATTGCCCATAGGTCTGCCGTGTGGCCACGGCCGCCGGCTCGGGCATGACCTTGCCCAGCAGCAGCGCCATGCCCAGCATCAGCCCGGCGAAGCCGGCGAACGCCAGGCGCCAGCCACCCATGTCGGCGACCGCGCCCGACAGCAGGCGGGCCAGCAGGATGCCGACGACGATGCCGCTGGTGACCGTGCCAATCACCTGGCCCCGTTGCGCAGGGTTGGCCAGGCTGGCGGCGTAGGCCACCACCACTTGCACCACTACGGCCATCAGGCCCACCCCCAGCATGGCCGCCAGCAGCAACCACCACTGGCCCGCCTGCGCACCCAGCACCAGCGCCGCGCAGGAAAGCAGCAGTTGGCCGATGATCATGCGCCGGCGGTCCAGGCGCTCGGCCAGCGGCACGATCAACAGCAGCCCGGCGCCGTAGCCGCATTGGGTGAGGGTGACCAGCAACCCCAGGTCCCCAGGCGCCACGCCCAGGCTTGCGCCGATCGAGCGTAGCAGCGGCTGGATGAAGTACACGGTGGCCACCGCCAGGCCGGCGGTCAGCGCCAGCAGCCAGGTGAGGCGCGGTGTGAGGTGAGTCATGGCAGGGCTGTCCTGTCGGGCAGTGAGGTTTCAAAAAGAAACCAGATTTTGCGTTTGTAGCAACTCTGGTTTTAATATGCAACCACATGCACCCGGCCGGTACCCTGCCATGACCTCACCCAGCGCCCCGCAACAAGCCCAATGCCCCGTGTTTCGCAGCCTGGAGACAGTCGGCGAGCGCTGGTCGCTGTTGATTGTGCGCGATGCCTTCGACGGCCTGCGACGCTTCGGTGAGTTCCAGAAAAGCCTGGGCCTGGCGAAGAACATCCTTGCCGCGCGGCTCAAGGCCTTGGTGGAGGTGGGGGTGTTCGACCTGCGCCCGGCGTCGGACGGCAGTGCCTACAAGGAATACGTGCTGACGGCCCAGGGGCGAGCGCTGTTTCCCGTGGTGGTGGCGCTGCGCCAGTGGGGCGAGCAGCACCTGTATCAGGCGGGCGAAGCCCATTCCCTGTTGCTGCACGCCGACACCCGCCAGCCGCTGGCGCCCCTGCAGGTGCGTTCGCAGCAGGGGCGGGTGGTGGGGCCGCAAGACTGCGTGCGCACGCCGGCGGTTTAACGCCCGTCCAGATGCGTAAGGCCGGTCAGCGTATCGGCGATTTTCTTGGTCCGCTGGGACGTGCCCTCGGTCATCCGGCTTGAATTCTCCAGGTCGCCGAGCAGCTCGCGCAGGGTGCCCACGGCCGTCGACTGTTCCTCGATCTGCAACGCCACGTTCTGGATCTCCCCGGCCAGGGCGTCGATGTCCACGCCGATCTCGCCGGCGTTCTTGCGGGTGATTTCCGCCAGCTTGCGCACCTCATCCGCCACCACCGCGAAGCCACGCCCGGTCTCGCCGGCGCGCGCGGCCTCGATGGCGGCGTTCAGCGCCAGCAGGTTGGTCTGCCCGGCGATCTGCTGGATGACCTGGACGACGGACTGGATGCGCAGGCTCGACTGCGCCAGGTCACGGGCGCTGCCCACTACCTGGTCGGCGTGGCTGGACAGCCCGGCCACGGTGTTGCCGGCCTGGGCGGTGACGCTGTTCTGCTGGTTGATGGTGCCGGTCAGCTCGTCCATGGACAGGTGCAGCTCGCCGGAGTAGTGCTGCAGCTGCCGGGCAATCTCTTCCTGCTGGTGGGTGGCCTGGGACAGCACCATGCCCAGGTCGGCGAGGCCGTCGAACACCGGCAGCACGCTGGCGTCCAGGCCGTGGGTGTCGAGGCTGCTGGTGAATTGCTGGTGCTTGAAGGCGTCGATCTGCTTGACCACCACGCGGTTCAAACCCGCCAGCTTCTGGATCTGCCGGCGCAGGAAAAAGGCCTTGAACTCGCCGTAGTGGCTGGCGAAGTTGTCGATGTAGTCGTCGCTGAACGTAGCGCCGTTGGCCACCTTGAAAAAGAAGATCGCGGTCAGCGTCTGGTTCAGGTTCAGCCCCAGGATCTCGCCGAAGGTGGAAAAGCCGGCCACCGGCACGTCGCCGAACACCCCGGTCATCTCGCCCAGTTTGCCGGCGTTGTTGGCCCGGCGCAGGATGCAGTCGTTGAGCAGGCCCACCAGCGGCTGGCCGCCCTTGCCCTGCAGGAAACGCTGGAAGTCGCGCTGGGTAGAATCGCGCAGCGAGGTGCGCTTGACCATCACCAGCTCTTCGCCGGGGGCCACGTCGCAGAACAGGTGCACGGTCTCGCGGGCGTAGTCGATGCGGGCGATGGAGCGCACGAACAGCTCATCGCCCACGCGAATGGCGAAGGAGTATTCGGCCAGGTATTTGTCCAGCTGGTTGGGGGCGCATTTGAACGCGTCGCACAGGGCTGCGACCATGGTCTTGATGTTGCCGGCGGCGTCGAACACCTGGTGGATGTAGCGCTCTTCCAGCGACGCGGTGAGCACGCTGAACGACAGCTTCGTGGGCTCGAAATTCTGGCTCTTGAACACGCCGAAGCGCACCTGTGGCGCGCACTTGAGGAAGACGATCTGCGCGTGGTTCTGGTAGCTGCGCTGGCCGTCGTGCAACAGGGTGGCCTTGAAGTCGTCCTTGCCGCCCGCCGAGCCGCCGACGAACAGGCAGGGGAAGCGCCCGGACTCGTACAGCGCCTCCATGAAGAACGATTCCGAGGCGGACAGGCCGTCGAACAGCACGTAGGCGAGGGTGTCGCGGTTGTCGATGGGCAGGCTGACCCGCGTGCGCTTGAGGGTGGCCGCCAGGCTGGCGATGCGTTCGCGCATGGGCAGGCGCTTGCCACCGGCGCGGATGTCTTCGGACAGCAGCGGCACGCTGACCAGCTCGGCGCTGGCGATGACGCTGGCGTCGAACAGTTGCAGCACGATGCGGTCCCATTGGCCCTGGGCGTTGCAGTACAGCGCGTCACTGGCGCTGCACAGCTCGCCGGCGGTGGTGCACAGGCTCAGGGTGGCCTGGGGGAAGCGCTGGCGCAGTTGCCGGGCCACGGCGTCGAGGTCCAGGTGCGGCGAGATGAAACCGGCGATGAACGTGGGCGTCAGCTTCACGCCTTGCAGCGTGCTGCCCAGCGCGTTGAAGGTGCACAGCACGCTGGCGGTCCCGGGGGCGTTCGATGTGGCCTGGCGGAGAAAGCGGAAAGGGTTCATCGGGTTCGGGACCTTTGGGCGGCAGATTTTTAATGGGGTGCCTGATCAGTGCATCGACCTGTTGCGCCAGGACTTGACCGGATCAGTACCAAGGTATGACAGCTGGTAGCTGAAACGTTTTACCCGGTGCATCAAGACGACGATTGCCTCTGGCGCGTCACGCATCAACTTTGACAAAAAGGGCTGAAAACCCGCTGCTGGCGCGCGCCAGGCAAGGCTTGTGCGTGTATCAATACGCTGACCGAAGTGGCAACTTCTGCCTCGAATGCTAGCCTCCAGTTCACGGATGCGCCTCGCAAGGAGTGAGGGTGTGAAGGGAATAGCGATCGCCGCGCTGTCGAGCCTGATGCTCGGCGGCCCGGCACTGGCCACGGAGCTGCAGGTCGAGGTGCGCGTGAACGTGCAGCGCGGCTGCGTGCTGCTGGGCCAGGTGCGTGACGCCGGCCCGCAACACCTGGGGCTGCTGGATTTCGGCAGCGCCGCGCGCCTGGATGACCCCGCCGGCCCGCTGTCGGCGCAACTGCCCCGCACCCGCCTGCCGCGCCTGGAATGCAACCCCGACACCGCCTATCAGGTGCAGGTCGACGGCGGCCAGCATGGGGGCGTCGGCGACGTGCGTTACCTGGCCAGCGCCGCTGGCAACGCCATTCCCTACCGCCTCTACAGCGACCCGGCGCGCCGCGTGCCCTTTGCTGTCGACCAGCCGCTGAGCGGCCGCGTGCCGGCCACTGGCACCATCGAACTGCCGCTGTACGCACGCATCGAACCGCTGGCCCAAGTGCCGCGTGCCGGGCAATACAGTGACCTGTTGAAGGTGACCGTGACATGGTAGGCCACTGGCTGACCGCCATGCTCGCGCTGCCGTGGGCCGGCCATGCCGTGGCGGCGGTCAATGGCGTCAGCGGGCAGATCCAGGCGCGCCTGGTGATTACCGCCGGCTGCGAGGTGCAAAGCGCCGGCAGCACCCTGGCCACCGGCTCGCTGGGCGCCCTGGATTTCGGCGACCAGGGGCCCACCTGGAACGCGCCCATTGGCGCCAACGTCGCCAACGGCGGCAGCGCCCTGCAGGTGGCTTGCAACCCGACGGTCACCGGCTTCAGCGTCACCATCGATGGCGGCGCCAACGGCGACGGCACCACCCGGCGCCTGAGCAACGGCAGCCGCACCATCCCATACCAGCTGTATCAGAACGCCGCCGGCACCGAGCGCTACAGCATCGGCGAGCAGAAGACCTTCGCCGTCAGCAGTGGCGGGCAAATCCCTATCCCGATCTTCGGCGCCGTGGTGGCCAACCCCCGCGCGCTGCCGGCGGGCATCTACCGCGACACCCTGCGGGTGACCCTGAACTGGTAACACAAGCACTGGTAACACAAGGAGTGAATCATGCACGCACAGGCTTTTCGTTCTGCCGCCCTGTTACCGGCCCTGGCCTTGCTGGCCGCGATGACGCCCGCCGCCCAGGCCGCCACCACGGTCACCGGCCAGGTTACCGCCAGCCTGGTGCTGACCAGCAGCTGCCTGGTGAACGGCGTGGCCGGCAGCACCAATATCAATTTCGGTAGCTTGAACTTCGGCACCACCAGCAGCCTGTTCACCCAGGCCAGCAGCCAGGTGCTGGGCGGTGGCGGCGGGGCCATGTCGATACTCTGCTCGGCCGGCACCGTGCCGGTGGTGAAGGTGCGCGCCGGCAGCCATGACGGCCAGGCCACCGGTGGTGCCCGGGCGCTGGCCGACGGCGCCGGGCATTTCGTGCCCTACGACTTCTTCACCGACACCGGCTTCTCCAACCTGCTGGCCATCGACGGCACCATCAGCCTGGCGACCAGCACCGGCGTGGCGCAGACGGTCAACCTCTACGGCCGCGCCATCGGCGTCGCCGGACTGCCGGCGGGCACCTACACGGACACGGTAGCGGTCGAGCTGACGTTCTAGCCATGGTCGGCCTCAAGGGCGCGCTGCTACTGGCGAGCCTGGCGGCGCCCTGGCCGCTGGACGCCGCCACCACCAGCACCTTCCTGGTCAACGCGGCCATCACCAGCGGTTGCCTGGTGGTGGGTGGCGGCAGCAACTACGGCAGCCTCAACTTCGGCAGCTGGTCGGCGCTGGCCACCGGCACGGCAACGGCGGCGGTGCCTGGCACCGGGGTGAAGCTGCAGTGCACCCCGGGGGTGACCCTGAACATGAAAGTGGACGGCGGCCAGAACGCCGGCACCTCGCGCAACCTCAAGGCCGGCAGCGCGCTGGTGGCCTACCAGCTGTTTCGCGACGCGGCCTACAGCCAGGCGCTTGGCATCAGCCAGAGCGTCACCGTGGCGTACAGCGATTCAACCAACATCAGCCTGCCGATCTATGGCCGGCTGAGCCTGCCGGGCAATGTGCCGGCGGGCAGCTACAGCGATGTCTTGCAAGTGGAATTGTCCTGGTAAGCCGGGGCGCCCTCGAATGTTGCCTGTGGAGTGAATGTATGTGGCGTTGGGGCAGTGTGTGTTGTGGGGTGCTGTTGCCGTTCACGGTGCAGGCGGCCAGTTCGGTGCTGATCTGGCCCATCGACCCGGTGCTGGAGGCCGACCAGCAGGCCAGCGCGCTGTGGCTGGAGAACCGTGGCAGCGAGCCGGCTGATTTGCAGATCCGCGTGTTCGGCTGGAGCCAGAGCGGTTTCGATGACCAGTACCAGAACCAGCGCGACGTGATCGGCAGCCCGCCGGTGGCGCACATCGCGCCCGGCCAGAAGCAGCTGGTACGCCTGACCCGCACCCGGGAAATACCGCCGGGCCAGGAGCAGGCCTACCGCATCATCATCGACGAGATTCCCGCTGCCCAGGCGCCGGGGGCGGACGGCCAGGGCAAGACTGCCGCGGCCATCCGTTTCCAGATGCGCTACTCGGTGCCGCTGTTCGCCTACGGCGCCGGCCTGTGGAGCAAGCCCGACCCCAGCCGCGAGCGCGACCCCAAGGGCGCCGGCGTGCCAGCGTTGACCTGGCGCACGGTCAGCGAGGGCGGCAAGGACTTCGTCGAGATCCGCAACCAGGGCCCGGTGCACGCGCGCCTCACGGACGTGGCGCTGCAGCAGGGCGCGCAGCGCCGGGCGTTGGGCGAGGGCCTGCTGGGCTACGTGCTGCCGGGGGCGAGCATGCGCTGGCCGCTGCCGGCAACGGCGCAGGTGTCGGCGTTGCAAGGCCGGGTCAATGGCGGTGACGCGCCGCAAGCCCTGGCGCCTGCGCGCTGAGCGGCGTTTTCGTGGTTGGCTTGATAAGGGAGATGCCCCATCGATCGGCACGGATGCCCCTCGACACTGACGTGGTTCACCCTGGGGTGGCTGTTGTACCCCTGTGCCACGCTGGCCGGGGAGCTGCCGCCGCCACCCACGGGCCAGGAGGTTGTGCCCGATGCGTCGCTGTACCTTGAACTGGTGGTCAACCAGATGAGCACGGGCCGCGTGGTGCAGGTGCAACAACGGGCCGGCCAACTCTACCTGCCGCTGTCGGACCTGCAGGCCGCCGGGCTGAAACTGTCGGGTGTCGCTGGCCCCGAGGTGGCGCTGGACAGCGTGCAGGGCCTGCACACCGACTACGACAGCCAGGCCCAGCGCCTGCTGCTGGACGTGCCGCCCGACTGGCTGCCGGCCCAGCGTATAGGCAGCAGCCAGGCCTACCCGCGCAGCCAGGCCATGAGCAGCTTCGGCGCGCTGCTCAACTACGACCTGTACCTGAACGACACCGACGACCTGGGCCGCTACCTGGCGGCCTACAACGAGCTGCGCATTTTCGACAGCTGGGGCACCTTATCCAGCACCGGGCAGCTGCGCCAGAGCCTGTCGGGCAATGCCTACGCGGACACCAGCCGTTTCCGCCGCTACGACACCACCTGGCGCTACAGTGATGACGAGCGCCTGCTGACCGTAGAGGCCGGCGACCTGGTCAGCGGTTCCTTGCCGTGGAGCAACTCGGTGCGACTGGGCGGCGTGCAGCTGTCACGGGACTTTTCCGTGCGCCCGGACCTGGTCACCTACCCATTGCCGGCGTTTGCCGGCGAGGCGGCGGTGCCGTCGTCGGTGGACCTGTTCATCAACGGCTACAAGAGCACCAGCGCGCAATTGCAGCCTGGCCCCTACACCCTCACCAACATCCCCTACATCAACGGGGCCGGCGAGGCGGTGGTGGTGACCACCGACGCCTTGGGGCGGCAGGTGTCCACCACCTTGCCGTTCTACGTCACCAGCACTTTGTTGCAGCAAGGCCTGATGGATTTCTCCGTGGCGGCGGGCAGCGTGCGCCGGGACTACGGCCTCAAGGATTTTGCCTACGGCCCCGGCGCCTCCACCGGCAGCGTGCGCTATGGCCTCAGCGACTACCTGACCCTGGAGGGCCACGCCGAAGCGGCGCAGTCCCTGAACCTGGGCGGCGCGGGCGGCAACCTGCGCCTGGGCAATCTCGGCGTGCTAAACACCGCCGTCAGCCAAAGCCGCTACGACGGCCTCGGCGGCCAGCAATACAGCCTGGGCTACCAGTACAACAACTCGCGTTTCAGCTTCAATTACCAACGCCTGCAACGTCGCGACGACTATGCCGACCTGACCCTGGTGGACTCGCCCTACACGCGCATGAGCCAGCGCAGCCAGCAGGCCACCCTCAGCGTCAACCTGGACCGCTACGGCAGCCTGGGCGCCGGCTATTTCGACGTGCGCGCCGGCGACGATTCGCGCACCCGGCTGCTCAACCTCACCTGGAGCAAACCGCTGTGGGGCAATAGCAGTTTCTACCTGTCGGCGAACCATGAAATCGGCGCCAGCAACTGGGCCGTGCAAGCGCAGGTGACCATACCCATCGACCTGCGCGGCAACCTCAGCGTTGGCATCGAGCGCAAACAGCAGGGCCAGACCCAGCAACGGGTCAACTACAGCCGCGCGGTGCCCACCGAGGGCGGCGTCGGCTACAACCTGGGCTACTCGCGCGGCGACCAGCAGACCTACCGCCAGGCCGATGCGACCTGGCGCTTGCAGTCGGTGCAATTGCAGGTGGGCGCCTATGGCACCAGCGAGCAGACCACGCGCTGGGCCGACGCCGCTGGTTCGCTGGTGTGGATGGACGGCAGCCTGTTTGCCGCCAACCGCATCGACGACGCCTTCGTGCTGGTGAGCACCGACGGCTACGGCGGTGTGCCGGTGCGCTACGAAAACCAGCGCGTCGGCGACACCGACCGCAGCGGGCACCTGCTAGTGCCGTGGACCAGTGGCTACTACCGCGGCAAATACGAGATCGATCCGCTCAACCTGCCGGCCAACGTGCGCAGCCCTTCGGTGGAACAGCGCGTGGCCGTGCGCCGCGGCAGTGGCTACTTGCTGGAGTTCCCGCTGACCCGGGTGGTGGCCGCCAGCCTGGTGCTGGTGGACGCCCAACAGCAACACCTGGCCCTGGGCAGCAACGTGCTGCACGAACAGAGTGGCGCGCGCACCGTGGTCGGCTGGGACGGCCTGGTGTACCTGGAAAACCTGGCGGCGCACAACAGCCTGGTGGTGGAGCGGGGCGACGGCAGCCAGTGCCGGGTGCAGTTCGACCTGGACGTGCAGCAGCAGGGCGAGGTGCCCCTGTTGGGGCCGTTGGTGTGCCAGTGAAGGCGTGCTTGGCGGGCCTGGCGCTGCTGGCAGCCAGCACGGAAGCCCAGGCTGCCTGCGCGATCTCGACGCCAACGCCTCCCACCTTCGGCCAGGTCAGTTCGGTGCTGCTGCGCACCACGGTGCAGTCGACGTCCACCACCAACGGCGCGCTGACCTGTACCGGGTCGTTGCTGAGCCTGCTGGGCAGTGGCGATCACTTCTACCTCACCGTGACCTCCAGCCAGGCCGGCCTGCAGGTCGGCAGCAGCGGCGCGGTGATCGGCTACACCGTCTACGCCAACGACAGCACCAGCTACCCGCTGACCCGCGGCGTGGCCTACGACTTTGCGCGCAATTCGATCATCGACGCCCTGGGCCTGCTGGCCGGCTCCTCGCCCAAGTCGGTGCCGCTGTACCTCAAGACCATCATCGGCAGCAACGTGCCGGCGGGCATCTACACCGAAACCCTGAACCTGGCGTGGAGCTGGAATTATTGCTCGGGCATCGGCATTGGCGCCATCTGCCTGGGCCGCGACATCGGTTCGGGCGCCACCACTATGCAGGTCACCCTGCAAGTCACCAACGACTGCCAGATCACCGCGCCCAACCTCGACTTCGGCAGCGCGCCGCTGGTGCTGGGTTTTGCCACGGTGAACAGCAGCATCAGCGTGGCCTGCACCCTGGGCAGCGCCTACACCGTGGGCCTTAGCGATGGCGGCTACCCGCTTAGCGCCGGCGGGCGGCGGCGCATGATCTCCGGCAGCAACTACCTGGCCTACGACCTGTTCAAGAGCGCCGGCAGCGTGCGCTGGGGCAGCACCGGCGCGGCGCGGCGCAGCAGCAGCGACGCCGAGGTGAACCCGGGCAACGGCACGGGGACGGGGAGCCAGGTGTTCAACTTCAATGGCAAGGTGTACACCGACCAGGTGACGCCGCCGGTGGGGGGGTATCAGGACAGTGTGGTGGTGGATGTGGCGTTCTAGCGGACACCAGTCCCCGTAGCAGCTGCCGAAGGCGGCGTCCAGCCACGCCGCGGTGTATCTGGAAAACCGCGCGCTGACCCGGCCTGCGGCCGCTGCTACAGGTTTTGCAGGGTTTTCGGCGCAATGTCGACCGGGGCCACCATGGCGTAGTTGTACCCAGGGCCCGACCAGTAGTCCGCCTGCAAATTGCCTTCACGCCGCGAACCGCGTGGCAGCAGGTTGTTGTCCGGGCCTGGCGGGCGGATGTAGAAGGTGACCCGCGCGCCGCGCACGTCCTGGTACAGCACCATGGCGGCCGGGCCCTGGTCGGTGCTGAGCAGTCGCGCGCCCACCGGCTTGAAGCCGGCCTGGCTAAGGTCGGGCAGGCGTTTGGCGTTGGTGAAGGTGCGGTCCAGCCAGGGTTGCAGGGCGGTGGCGTCGCTGACCTTGAAGTCAGCCGGCAGCACGTCTTTCTGCGCGAACAGGCGGTAGGCCTGCAGGGCATCGGTCATGGGCGCCACGCTGGGGTGGCGGGCCTCGTGGGCCTGCCAGCCGCCCAGGCCGCCCAGGCCCACGGCCAGCACCAGCACGGCGGCGCGGGCCAGGTGTTGCTGGTAACGGTGGCGGCGGCGCACGCGCAGGGTGGCCGGGTCCAGCGCCGGGTTGTCGGCCAGGGGCGAGCTACCCAGCACCGAGCGCAGCAGGCGCGCATCTTTCTGCCAGCCTTTCACCTGGGCGGCGGCCTCGGGATGGCTGTTCAGCCAGGTCTCCAGGCGCTGGCGGTCGGCGGGGTTCAGGCGCAGGTCCACGTAGGCATGGAGGTCGTGTTCGGTGGGCGGCAAGGTAATCATTTCAATATCCGCAGGGCAGGGCGATGGATCTCGCCTTCGTTGAGCTGGCGCAGCGCCTGGCGGGCGCGCGAAAGGCGCGACATGACGGTGCCGATGGGCACCTGCAACACCGTGGCGGCCTCCTGGTAACTCAGGCCTTCCACCGCCACGGCGTGCAGCAGCGCGCGCTGCTCGTCACTGAGGCGGTCGAACGACTGCAGGGCCGACTGGGCCATGACCGTGCGCTCCACCGACGGCTGATAGTCATCGCGGCCGGTGAAAAACTCCAGCAACCGCGCATAGCGGCGCGCGCGCCGGTGGTTGTCGACAAACTGGCGGTACAGGATCTGGAACAGCCAGGCGCGCAACTCACCCTCGGCGTCCTTGCTGGCGCGCCGGCTCAAGGCCTTTTCCAGGCAACTCTGCACCAGGTCGTCGGCGCTACTGGGCTCGCGAGTCAACGACAACGCGAAGCGGCGCAGGCGCGGCAACAGAATACGCAATTGATCATCAAACTCGTTCATGGCGGCCTGCACGGTGGGGCTCTGTTTCAAGATTAGCAAGACGAATGACGGGGCGTTTTATTCCAACTTGCCTAACCTCAAATTATTCAGCGGCGGGACAGGGAATAAATCGCGCTGGCCTTCGTCTCATAGCACCCCACCGATTCTGGAGTCGCTCATGCCTGATCCAACGCCCCCACCCTTGACCCTGTTCGACAAGGCCGTGCGCCTGTTGGGCATCGCCGCGATCCTGGCTGTTGCCGTGGCCGCCTTTGCCTATGTCAGCGGGCGCCTGGACCCGGACCGGCTCAAGCCCCGCGACCTGGTCAACGCGCTGCAGACCAACAACGGCGTGCACCCCGGTTACCGTCGCAACCACGCCAAGGGCGTGTGTGTGATCGGCTATTTCGAGGGCAACGGCCAGCTGCAGGCGCTGTCCAGCAGCAGCGTGTTCGCCCAGGGCCGCACACCGGTGGTCGGGCGTTTCGCCTTGCCCAGCGGCAACCCCTATGCGCCGGACAGCAGCGTGCCGTTGCGCAGTTTCGCCTTGCGCTTCAACCTGGCCAACGGGCAGCAGTGGCGCACGGGCATGAACAGCATGCCGGTGTTCCCGGTGGGCACGCCCGAAGCCTTCTACGCCATGCTCAAGGCCGGCACCCCGGACCCGGCCACCGGCAAGCCCAAGCCTGACGCCATGCCGGCGTTCTTCGCCGCCCACCCCGAGACCGGACCGTTCCTGGCCTGGGTCAAGGGCGCCAAGCCGTCGGCCAGCTACGCCACGGAAACCTATAACAGCATCAACGCCTTCTACCTCGACAACGCCGACGGCCAGCGCCAGGCCGTGCGCTGGTCGGTGGTGCCCGAGGCGACCGGCAGCACCCCGGCCGGCCCCAACGCCGGCGCCGATTTTCTCCAGGCCGACCTGGCCCAGCGCCTGGCCGGTGGCCCGCTGCGCTGGACCCTGCGCATGACCCTGGCCGAACCGGGCGACCCGGTGGACGACGCCAGCAAGGCCTGGCCCGCCGGGCGCAAGACCGTGGACGCCGGCACCCTGGTGGTGGAACGCATGCAACCGCAGATCACCGGCCAGTGCCGCGACGTCAACTATGACCCGACCATACTGCCCAGCGGCATCGAGGCGTCCAACGACCCACTGCTGGCCGCGCGCTCGGCGGCCTACGCCAGTTCGTACCTGCGCCGCACCTCGGAAGTCGATCAACTCAGCGCCAATGCGCCCGCCGCGGAGGCCAAGCCATGAAAGCCCGCCCTGAACATTTCGCCCCGGCTGCCCGGGTGTTGCACTGGGTGATGGCGATCCTGCTGATTGCCATGCTGTTCATTGGCGTGGGCATGGTCAGCACCGTGTCCGAGCGCCATGAGTGGCTGCTGCACCTGCACAAGCCCCTGGGCATCGCCATCCTGGCGCTGGTGATCGTGCGCCTGCTGGTGCGTTGGTGCACCCGCCAGCCGCCACTGCCGGCCGACCTGCCGGGCATCCAGAAGCTGGCGGCCAAGCTATCGCACTGGCTGCTGTATGCGTTGATGTTGGTGCTGCCGCTGGTAGGCTGGGGCATGCTCTCGGCGGCCGGCGACCCGGTAATGCTGGGCGCCTCGCTGCACCTGCCGCCGATACTGCCGGCCGAGCCGCATACCTACGCGCTGTTGCGCAAGGCCCACGGGCTGCTGGCGTACCTGCTGTTCCTGACGGTGCTGGCGCATCTGGGCGCGGCGCTGTACCACGGCTGGATCCGCCGCGACGGGGTGTTGCAGAGCATGACCTCGGGGGACAAGGCCAGTCGCCCTTAACGCGGCCTTCGGCCGCTGCTACGGGGTCAATCCCGTAGCAGCTGCCGCAGGCTGCGTCCGCGGTTACCGCAGGTCGCGAGCCATTTTCGCAATCACGCTCAACACGTCCTTGCCCAACTGCGCCGAGCGCTTGCCCGACCAGCCGGTGACGGCGTCGGGGTTGTCGTCGTGGTCCTTGAACGGCATTTCCAGGGTCAGCGACAGGCAGTCGAACTTCGCTCCTACGGCGTTGCACGCAAGCGTCATGTTGGCCTGGCCCGGCTCGTCGCGGGTATAGCCGTGCACCTGCTGGAAGTCTGCGGTCTGCTGGCACAGCAGGTCGCGGAAGCGCTGCTCGAGCTGGGCGATGCGCGGGGTGTACTGCGGGTTGCCTTCGCAGGCGGCGGTGAACACGTGAGGAATTTCCTCGTCGCCGTGGGCGTCGATGAACAGGTCCACGCCGTATTTCTGCATCTGCTGCAGGGCGAAGAACACCTCGGGGCTGAACTCGGCGCTGGCGTCCTGCCAGGCGCGGTTGAGGTCCTTGCCCTTGGCGTTGGTGCGCAGGTGGCCGTGGAACGAACCGTCGGGGTTCATGTGCGGGATCAGGTACAGGTCGGCTTCGGCGAGCAGCGCGTTCAGCTCGGCATCATCACGCTGCTTGAGGCGCTCGATGATGCCTTCCATGAACCACTCGGCCATGTGCTCGCCGGGGTGCTGCTGGGCAATCAGCCAGACCTTTTTCTTGCCTTCGCTGCCGTCGCCCTTGCGCAGCAGTTGCAGGTCGCGACCCTCGGCACTCTTGCCCACCGCCAGCAACTGCAGGCCGGCCTGGGTCACGGCCTCGCTGATCAGCCAGTCGTGGCGTTCGCGGCTGTAGGGTTCGAAATAGGCGAACCAGGCCTGGGGCTGTTCGGGTTCGAAGCTGAAGGTCAGCGCCTGGCCGTCGAACTGGCTCGGCACGCGGAACCAGGTCTTTTGGTCGTAGGAAGCCACGGCGTTGTAGCCGGCCCAGGCGTTCTTGTAGGAGGACTGCCCGGCGTTGGTCAGGCTGAAGCCATGGGGTTGGCCAGGCGTTAGGCCATCGACCTTGAAATGAAACCACTGGAAATGGTCGCTGTGGGTGTCCGGGCGGATCGCCAGGCGCACCTGCCGTGGGTCGCTGGCGTCGAGCAGCTGGATGTTGCCGCTGTCGAAGTCAGCGCTGAAGGTGAGGGGGGCCGCGGCCATTGTTCGCTTCCTTATAAAGTCGAGGACGCTCGTACTTTACACGCAAGCGTGGCGCCAGTCAGATCCAGCCGGCCAGCCCGCCCAGCAGCAGTGCCCCCAGCAGCGCCATGCCCCAGCCCAGCAGGCCGGTGTGGCGGCGGCGATGCTGCCAGCCCGACTCGCCCAGGTGCCTGGCGGCGGCCAGCAGTTGCCGCCAGCGCAGTTCGGTGGCGTGGAAGGCTTGCAGGTGGGTGGCGTCGGCGTCCAGCCAGCGGCGGAAGTCGATGCGTTCGCTGGCGGTGGTGTGCGGGTTCTGCAGCTTCACGTACCAGGCGCTGGCCGCCTGGCTGCCAGCGGGGCTGCGGCATTGTTCGAGCACCTGCAGCATGTCCCGTTCGACGTGCTCCACGCTCAGGTCCAGGCGCTGGGCGATGGCCGGGTAGGGCAGGTCATCCAGGCGGCTGAGCAGGAACACCTGCTGCACGCGGCGGGGCAACTTCTTCAGGCGCAGGTAGAGCGCATCCTGGCCCTGGTCGACCGGCTGGTGCTGGAAAAGGTTGTGCAGGGGCGTGAGCAGATGGGTCATCGAAACGTCCTCCTGGCCGCTAGGGCCTGGTCGATTGCGGGCTGCGAACGCATCCGTGAGGGGGGCGTCTTCCCTGACGCAGGCGCAGCTTAGTGTATTTGAGAGTTATTCTCAAGAAACGATTTGCCACAATTCCGGCTAAATAGCTGATTTGCTAGCTGAAAATTAGCGATGAGCGCTTTCCTCGAGCAATAGTCCTTTGCTATCATGCGCGCCATCGAATTCAAGCAACACCCTTCTTCATTAGCCTGAAGAAACTAAAAAAAAGACCCGGCAAAAAGCCGGGTCAAAAACCGTGATTAGCCTGATGAGGAGATAATTCGAAAGTCCGACCTAAGGCCTTTCGGATTACCCAACCGATCTCGCGATCAGTTGGCTCAATAATAATCGTTATCATTTGCAAGTCAAATGATTTCTTGCCGCGTTTGTGAAAAATTATTTCGCTCAATCCAGCGGCAGTTCCGTGGTGCGTTTCACCTCGCTCATGGCGATGTTGGAATGCGCCTCCTGCACATGCGGCTTCTGCAACAGATGGTCGCGCAGGAAACGTTCGTAGGCCCCAATGTCCTGGGCCACCACCTTGAGCATGTAATCCATCCCGCCGGCCATGGTGTAGCACTCCAGCACCTCCGGGTAGCCGGTGATCGCTTCCTCGAACTCCGCCAGGTAACGCCGCCCGTGTCCCGATAGCTTGACGTTGACGAATACGGTCATGGTCAGGCCCAGCTTCTGCGGGTTGAGCAGGGCGACCTTGCGCTCGATCAGGCCTTCCTCCTGCATGCGGTGAATGCGCCGCCAGCACGGTGACTGCGACAGTTCCACGCGCTCGGCGATTTCGGCGGCCGACAGGTCGGCGTCGTGCTGGATCAGGCGCAGGATGCGGCGGTCGAGGGCGCTCAGTTTGGACTGCATGATCATTTCCCTTTTCTTATTTTTGGCGCAACGTTCATGCGTCATAACAGCAGAAATGCCCGAAATTAGAAAGAAAAAGCCTCACTCCGAAAGGCATATTTTTAGCCACTGACTGATGAGTCATGGCCGCCATAAAAATAACAGGAGTGCCGCATGTCCCTAGCCGACGTCCGCCTGGACGACAAGTACCGCCTCGCCACCGGGCACCTGTACCTCACCGGTACCCAGGCCCTCACGCGCCTGCCCATGCTGCAGAAACAGCGCGACGAGGCCCGTGGCTTGAACACCGCAGGCTTCATTTCCGGTTACCGGGGCTCGCCCCTGGGCAACCTTGACAAGAGCCTGTGGGAAGCCCGCGACTACCTGCAGAAACACGCCATCCATTTCCAGCCCGGCGTCAACGAAGAGCTGGGCGCCACCGCCGTGTGGGGCAGCCAGCAGGTCAACCTGTTTCCCCAGGGCAAGTACGACGGCGTGTTCGCCCTGTGGTACGGCAAGGCGCCGGGGGTGGACCGCTGCGGCGACGTGTTCAAGCACGGCAACTCGGCCGGCGTGGCGCCCCACGGCGGCGTGCTGGTGCTGGCCGGCGACGACCATGGCTGCAAGTCCTCGACCATCGCCAGCCAGAGCGAGCACGCCTTCATCGCGGCGATGATCCCGGTGCTCAACCCCAGCAACGTCCAGGAGATGCTCGACTACGGCATCATCGGCTGGGAGCTGTCGCGCTACAGCGGCTGCTGGGTGGCGATGAAGACGATTGCCGAGAACGTCGATTCCTCGGCGGTGGTGGAGGTCGACCCGCTGCGGGTGCAAACCTGCGAGCCCGCCGATTTCGTCCTGCCCGAGGGCGGCCTGCACATTCGCTGGCCCGACCCGCCCCTGGCCCAGGAAGCGCGCCTGAACACCTACAAGATCTACGCCGCCCGCGCCTTTGCCCGCGCCAACCAGCTGAACAAGGTGGTGCTCGATTCGCCGCAGCCGCGGCTGGGCATCGTCACCACCGGCAAGTCCTACCTGGACGTGCGCCAGGCCCTGGAAGAGCTGGGCCTGGATGAAAAGCTCTGCGCCAGCGTGGGCATTCGCGTGCTGAAAGTCGGCATGAGCTGGCCACTGGAACCGGTGTCGGTGCACGACTTCGCCCAGGGCCTGGACGAGATCCTGGTGGTGGAGGAAAAACGCAGCGTCATCGAGGACCAGCTCACCGGCCAGCTGTACAACTGGCCCGTGGACAAGCGCCCGCGCGTGGTCGGTGAGTTCGACGAGGAAGGCCGCTCGCTGTTGCCCAACCTCAGCGAGCTGACGCCGGCGATGATCGCCCGGGTCATCGCCAAACGCCTGGCACCCATCTACAGCAGCCCGCAGATCGAGGCGCGGCTGCGTTTCCTGCAAGACAAGGAGCAGGCCCTTCAGGCCCCTCTGCACAACGTGCAGCGCACCCCGCATTTCTGCTCTGGCTGCCCGCACAACAGTTCCACCAAGGTGCCCGAGGGCAGCCGCGCGCTGGCCGGCATTGGCTGCCACTACATGACCATCTGGATGGACCGCGAGACCGATACCTTCACCCAGATGGGCGGCGAGGGCGTGACCTGGATCGGCCAGGCGCCGTTCACCGAGACCGCCCACGTGTTCCAGAACCTGGGCGACGGCACCTATTTCCACTCCGGGCACCTGGCGGTGCGCGCGGCGGTGGCGTCCGGGGTCAACATCACCTACAAGATTCTCTACAACGACGCCGTGGCCATGACCGGTGGCCAGCCCATCGACGGCATCCTGCGGGTCGACCAGCTCAGCCGCCAGGTGTTCGACGAAGGCGTGCAACGCATCGCCCTGGTCAGCGACGAGCCGGACAAATACCCCAGCCGCGCCGGCTTTGCGCCGATTACCACGTTCCACCACCGCCGCGACCTGGACGCAGTCATGCGCGAGTTGCGCGAGTTCAAGGGCGTGTCGGTGATCATCTACGACCAGACCTGCGCCACGGAAAAACGCCGCCGGCGCAAACGCGGGACCCTGCCCGAGGTGAACAAGCGCGCGCTGATCAACCCGGCGGTGTGCGAAGGGTGTGGCGACTGCGGGGTGAAATCCGGTTGCCTGTCGGTGTTGCCGCTGGAGACCGCCCAAGGGCGCAAGCGCGAGATCGACCAGCACGCCTGCAACAAGGATTTCAGCTGCGTGGAAGGCTTCTGCCCCAGCTTCGTCACCGTGCACGGCGGGCAGCTGCGCAAGCCGCAGTTGCCCAGCCGTGACCAGGCCTTCGCGGCGCTGCCGGCGCCGCTGCTGCCGAGCCTGGAGCGCCCGTTCAATATCCTCCTGCCCGGCGTCGGTGGCACCGGCGTGACCACCGTGGGCGCCCTGCTGGGCCTGGCGGCGAACCTGGAAGGCAAGGGCTGCAGCGTGCTCGACCAGGCCGGCCTGGCGCAGAAGTTCGGCCCGGTGGTGACCCACATTCGCATCGCCGCGCGCCAGGCAGACCTGTTCGCCGTGCGCATCGCCGCCGGTGATGCCGACCTGCTGCTGGGCTGCGACCTGCTGGTGGCGTCAGGGCCTGACGCGCTGGCGAAGCTGAGCCTGGACAAGTCCCATGCGGTCATCAACAGCCAGCAGACCCCAACGGCGGCGTTCACCCGCGACCCGGATGCGCAGTTCCCGGCCGCCGCCATGACCCAGGCGATCAGCGACGCGGTGGGCGCCGACAAGACCCATTTCGTCGAGGCCACGCGCCTGGCGGTGGGCCTGCTGGGCGACAGCATCGCCAGCAACCTGTTCATGCTCGGCTACGCCTACCAGTTGGGGCTGATTCCACTGACGGCCGAGGCCATTGAAAAGGCCATCGAACTCAACGCCGTGGCGGTCAACCTCAACCAGCAGGCCTTCCTCTGGGGGCGCCGCGCGGCCCATGACGCACGGGCGGTGGAAGCAGTGCTCAAGCCAGCGGTGCAGGTGCCGGTGGAGCAGACCCTGGACGAGCGCCTGGCCGCCAACGCGGCGACCCTGCGCGCGTACCAGAACCAGGCCTATGCCGACCGTTACCTGGCGCTGGTGGAGCAGGTGCGTGCCAGTGAAGCCCGCCAGGTGCCCGGCCAGCCCCTGGCGCTGACCGAAGCCGTGGCCCGCTACGCGTTCAAGCTGATGGCCTACAAGGATGAATACGAGGTGGCGCGGCTGTACAGCAACGGCGAGTTCACCCGCCAGTTGCAGGGGCAGTTCGAAGGCGACTACCGCCTGGAGTTTCACCTGGCGCCGTCGTGGCTGGGTAAGCAGGGCAAGCAGGGCAAGCGCAGTTTCGGCCCGTGGATGCTCAAGGCGTTCGGGCTGCTGGCGCCGTTCAAGTTCCTGCGCGGCACGCCGCTGGACCCGTTCGGCTACACCCAGGAGCGGCGCCAGGAACGGGCGTTGATCGAGGCTTACCAGGCTGACATCGCCTTGATTCTTCAGCACCTGACCCCGGCCAACCGCCACACGGCGCTGAGCCTGGCACGGCTGCCGGAGCAGATTCGTGGGTACGGGCACGTGAAGGACAAGGCGGTGGGCGTGGCCGAACAGGAAGCGCAGCGCTTGCGCCAGTGTTTGCGCGACGGTGAGGCTGCGGTGGTGAAGCTTTACGAAGTGGCTGCCTGAAAAGAGACGCGGCCTGCGGCCGCTGCTACGGATCTTCTGTAGCAGCGGCCGAAGGCCGCGTCCAATTACTCGGGTTGCATCTCTACCAGCACGTCCCCCTCCGCAACCATCTCGCCCTCCTGGCAATGCAACGCCTTCACCACCCCCGCCTCCGGTGCGCGAATGCTGTGCTCCATCTTCATGGCCTCCAGCACCACCAGCGGCGTACCGGCCTCCACCTGCTCACCGACGCCCACCAGCACCCGCACGATGCTGCCGTTCATGGGCGCGTTCAGGCCGCCCTGCTGGCCGTGGCTGGCGTCGGCTTCGGCGATGGCGTCAACGCGGGTCACCGGGTGAACTTCGTCGTTCCAGCGCAGGTACAGGGTGTCACCGCGCAGGAAGGCTGGCGCCGCAGGCGGGGACGGTTGCAGGTGCACCACCTGACGCTGGTCGCGGCAGCGCAGGTGCACCACCGTCTGTGCTGGCAAGCCCAGGCGCAGGCCATTGGCCGCGGCCCAGGCGTCACTGCCGGTCGGGCGCACGAACGCGGCAGCCGCGGCCTGCCAGAACGCTTCTGGCAGTTCGGCCGAAGCGGGCAGCAGCTCGGCCTGGTGACGGGGAATGAAGCCAGTGTCCAGCTCGGCGGCGGCGAACGCCGGGTGGCCGATGATGCGCCGCAGGAACGCCAGGTTGGTGCGCACGCCGCCCACGGCGAACTCATCGAGCATGGCCAGCAGGCGCAGCCGCGCCTGTTCGCGGGTCTCGCCCCAGGCAATCAGCTTGCCCAGCATGGGGTCGTAGAACGGCGACACGCTGTCGCCCTCGCTGACGCCGCTGTCCACCCGGCGGCCGGGGCCTGGGGCGCTCTCCTGGTACAGCGCCAGGGTGCCGGTGGCGGGCAGGAACTCGTTGTCCGGGTCTTCGGCGTACAGCCGCACTTCCATGGCGTGGCCGTGCAGCGGCACCTGGGCCTGGGTAATGGGCAGCGGCTCGCCCTGGGCCACGCGAATCTGCCAGGCCACCAGGTCCAGGCCGGTGATGGCCTCGGTGACTGGGTGCTCCACTTGCAGGCGGGTGTTCATCTCCATGAAGAAAAACTCGCCGCGGGCGTCCAGCAGGAACTCGACGGTGCCGGCGCCGACGTAACCGATGGCCTGCGTGGCCTTCACCGCGGCCTCGCCCATGGCCTGGCGCAATGGTGGGGAGAGGCCTGGCGCCGGGGCCTCCTCGACGACTTTCTGGTGGCGACGCTGGATCGAGCAGTCGCGCTCGTTGAGGTACAGGCAGTGGCCGTGCTGGTCGGCGAACACCTGGATTTCCACGTGGCGCGGCTGCAGCACGTATTTTTCCACCAGCATGCGCGCATCGCCGAATGACGACTGCGCCTCGCGCTGCGCCGAGGCCAGGGCGTCGGCCAGTTCGCTCTCGCGCTCCACCACCTTCATGCCCTTGCCGCCGCCGCCAGCGGTGGCCTTGAGCAGCACCGGGTAGCCGATGCGCTGGGCGGCGGCGCGGAAGGTCTCCAGGTCCTGGGCCTGGCCGTGGTAGCCGGGCACCAGCGGCACGCCGGCGGTCTCCATCAGCGCCTTGGCCGCCGACTTGCTGCCCATGGCGTCGATGGCCGCAGCCGGCGGGCCGAGGAATATCAGCCCGGCCTGTTCGATGGCGCGGGCGAATGCGGCGTTCTCCGAAAGAAAGCCGTAGCCGGGGTGGATAGCCTGGGCGCCGCTGCTGCGGGCGGCGGCGATGATCTTGTCGATGTCCAGGTAGCTGTCGCTGGCCTTGCTGCCGCCCAGGTCCACGCACACATCCGCCTCGCGGCTGTGGCGGGCGTCGCGGTCGATGGCGCTGTGCACGGCCACGGTGGTCAGGCCCATGGCCTTGGCGGTGCGCATCACCCGGCAGGCGATTTCACCGCGGTTGGCCACCAGCAGGGAGGTGAGGGTGGTCATTGTGGTTGCTCCTGCCAGGCCGGGGTGCGTTTTTCCAGGAAGGCGCGCAGGCCCTCCTGGCCCTCGCCGCTGACGCGAATGCGGGCGATGGCGTTCTCGCAGTAACGCCGCACGGCGGCGGTGGTTTCGCCGTGGGCGACTTCACGCAGCAGCTCTTTGCAGGCGCGCATGGCCTGCGGGCTGTTGAGCAGCAGGTTGTCCACCCAGTGCGCCAGGCGCTGTTCCAGTTCGGCGCTGGCGCAGGTCTCGGCCAGCAGGCCCAACTCATGGGCGCGCTGGCCATCGAAGCGTTCGGCGGTCAGCGCGTAGCGCCGCGCGGCGCGTTCGCCGATGGCCTTGACCACGAAGGGGCTGATGACCGCAGGGGTCAGGCCAATGCGCACCTCCGACAGGCAGAACTGCGCATCCACCGTGCCCAAGGCCATGTCGCAGCAGCTGATCAGCCCCAGCGCGCCACCGTAGGCCGCGCCGTGGACGACGGCCAGGGTCGGCAGCTTGAGCTTGCCCAGGTTGTACATCAGCTCGGCCAACTGGCGGGCATCGTCCAGGTTGGTGTTGAAATCCAGCTGCGCCGACGCCTGCATCCAGGCCAGGTCGGCGCCGGCGCAGAAGTGCTTGCCGCGGCCGCGGATCAGCAGGAAGCGCAGGCTGGCGTCGGCGGCCACGCTGTCCAGCGCCAGGATCAGTTCGCGGATCATCTGCGCGTTGAAGGCGTTGTTTTTTTCGGGGCGGTTGAGCCACAGGGTGGCGAAACCGCGCGGGTCGCGGGTCAGTTCCAGGGTATCGAAATCGTTCATGGTCACATCCGGAAGATGCCGAAGCGGCTGGGTTCGATGGGCGCGTTGAGGGCGGCCGACAGGGCCAGGGCGAGGATGTCGCGGGTCTGCGCCGGGTCGATCACGCCGTCGTCCCACAGGCGGGCGCTGGAGTAGTAGGGGTGGGCCTGGCGGTCGTATTGTTCGAGGATCGGCTGCTTGAGCGCCGCTGCTTCCTCGGCGCTGAAGCTGCCACCGGCGCGTTCGCTCTGCTCGCGCTTGACCTGCACCAGCACGCCGGCGGCCTGTTCGGCACCCATCACGCCGATTCGCGCGTTGGGCCACATCCACAACAGGCGTGGGTCGTAGGCGCGGCCGCACATGCCGTAGTTGCCGGCGCCGAAGCTGCCACCGATGATCACGGTGAACTTCGGCACCCGCGCGCAGGCCACCGCGGTCACCAGCTTGGCGCCGTGCTTGGCGATGCCGCCGGCCTCGTATTTCTGCCCGACCATGAAGCCGGTGATGTTCTGCAGGAACAACAGCGGGATGCCGCGCTGGCAGGCCAGCTCGATGAAGTGCGCGCCTTTTTGCGCGGCCTCGGCGAAGAGGATGCCATTGTTGCCGAGGATGGCGACAGGCATGCCGTGCAGGTGGGCGAAGCCGCACACCAGGGTGGTGCCGAACAGCGCCTTGAACTCATCGAACACCGAGCCGTCCACCAGCCGCGCGATCACTTCGCGCACATCGAAGGGCTGCTTGGCGTCGGCCGGGATCACCCCGTACAGCTCGTCGGCCGGGTACAGCGGGGCGCTCGGCGCCTGGCACTGCAGCTGGCCCAGCTTGCGCCAGTTGAGGTTGGCCACGCAGCGCCGGGCAATGGCCAGCGCGTGCTCGTCGTTGTCAGCGTAGTGGTCGGCCACGCCCGAGACTTTGCAATGCACGTCGGCGCCGCCCAGGGCCTCGGCGGTCACCACCTCGCCGGTGGCGGCTTTCACCAATGGCGGCCCGGCGAGGAAGATGGTCGCCTGCTCGCGGACCATGATGGTCTCGTCCGACATGGCCGGCACGTAGGCACCGCCTGCGGTGCAGGAGCCCATGACCACGGCGACCTGGGGGATGCCCTGGGCGCTCATGGTGGCCTGGTTGAAGAAGATCCGGCCGAAGTGCTCGCGGTCGGGGAACACCTCGTCCTGGCGCGGCAGGTTGGCGCCGCCCGAGTCCACCAGGTACACGCAGGGCAGGCGGTTTTCCTGGGCGATGGCCTGGGCACGCAGGTGTTTCTTTACGGTCAGCGGGTAGTAGCTGCCGCCTTTGACCGTGGCGTCGTTGGCGATGATCATGCATTCCACGCCTTCGATGCGGCCGATGCCGGCGATCACGCCAGCGGCCGGCACGGCTTCGTCGTACACCTCATGGGCGGCCAGCTGGCCGATTTCCAGGAACGGCGAGCCGGCGTCCAGCAGGCGGTTGATGCGCTCGCGCGGCAACAGCTTGCCGCGTGAGGTGTGGCGTTGCTGGGCCTTGGCGCCGCCGCCTTCGTGCACCTGGGCGAGCAGGCTGCGTAGGGCGCCAACTTGTTCGAGCATGGCCGCGCTGTTGGCGATGAAGTCGGCGGCGCGCGGGTTGAGTCGGGTGTGCAGGGTAGCCATGGGGCGCGCTCCGTCAGCGGGTTTCGTTGAACAGCTCGCGGCCGATCAGCATGCGGCGGACCTCGCTGGTGCCGGCGCCGATCTCGTACAGCTTGGCGTCGCGCAGCAGGCGCCCGGCGGGGAATTCGTTGATGTAGCCGTTGCCGCCCAGGATCTGGATGGCGTCCAGGGCCATCTGCGTGGCGCGCTCGGCGGTGTACAGGATCACCCCGGCGGCGTCCTTGCGCGCGGTCTCGCCGCGCTCGCAGGCCTGGGCCACGGCGTACAGGTAGGCGCGGCTGGCGTTGAGCTGGGTGTACATGTCGGCGACCTTGCCCTGGATCAGCTGGAACTCGCCGATGCTCTGGCCGAACTGCTTGCGGTCGTGGATGTAGGGCACGATCAGGTCCATGCAGGCCTGCATGATGCCGGTGGGGCCGCCCGAGAGCACAACGCGCTCGTAGTCGAGGCCGCTCATCAGCACCTTAACGCCGCCGTTCAGCACGCCGAGGATGTTCTCTTCCGGCACCTGCACGTCGTCGAAGAACAGCTCGCAGGTGTTGGAGCCGCGCATGCCCAGCTTGTCGAACTTGTTGCTGCGGGTGAAGCCGGCCCAGTCGCGCTCGACGATGAAGGCGGTGATGCCATGGGCGCCTTTTTCCAGGTCGGTCTTGGCGTAGATCACATAAGTGTTGGCGTCGGGGCCGTTGGTGATCCAGGTCTTGCTGCCGTTGAGCACGTAATGGTCGCCACGCTTGTCGGCGCGCAGCTTCATCGACACCACGTCGGAGCCGGCGTTGGGCTCGCTCATGGCCAGGGCGCCGACGTGCTCGCCGCTGATCAGCTTGGGCAGGTACTTGAGCTTCTGCGCGTGGCTGCCGTTGCGGTTGATCTGGTTCACGCACAGGTTGGAGTGTGCCCCGTACGACAACGCCACCGACGCCGAGGCGCGGCTGATTTCCTCCATGGCTACCACGTGGGCCAGGTAGCCCAGGCCGGCACCGCCGTATGCTTCGGGCACGGTAACACCCAGCAGGCCCATGTCGCCGAACTGGCGCCACAGGTCGGCGGGGAACAGGTTGTCACGGTCGATCTGCGCGGCGCGCGGGGCGATCTGGGCGGCGGCGAAGGCCTGCACCTGGTCGCGGAGCATGTCGATGGTTTCGCCCAGGGCGAAATTCAGGGTCGGGTAGCGCATGGGTGGCCCTTCATGGATTGTTTTTATGGAATGAATGCTGACCTTTACGTTAACGTAAACCTGCTGGCGCGCGCTGTCAAATCGGTGCGGTGGGAGGGGGGGAGGGATAAATCGCGGAAAGCACTGAGGGGAGCCGAAGCTCCCCTCAAGGTCTTGTTGCTTGCTCTTTTTTTATTATTGAGGGGCGGCCTGTTGTTGTTTTTGGCGACCGTGACCCTTTACCGCTGTTTCGTGCGACCCACATCCTGGGTCAAGAGCAAACGTATTTTTTTGAGCGCTGATTCGCCTGTCACCGGTACGTCGCTGCCTCGGGGCAGTTTTGTTGTTCTGTGTACGGTGTGGGGCAAGCCCCGGTGGCGCATCCTCTCCAAAAAAATCTGTTAGCTTCGCCTCTGCCGCGATTGTTCTTGTTATGCCAGAGCCGTTACGTGTTGTTTTTATTGGGTACTGCCGTTTTATTGTTTTTGTTGTACGAGAGATATAGCAGGTCCCGTGCCAACTTTTCAAAACCCAATGAATTCGGGGCTTTCGCCGTTTTCAGGAATTTTTCACCGGGTTTTCACACCCCCGATGTGTTTCCCTGTTACCCGTTTCGTGGGGAAGTGTGCGGGTGAGGTGACACTTTGTCGCACCCCTGTGCGGGTTGTCAAATCCGTCCGAGCAGCGGCCGCACACGGTTTTTCGTAGCAGCGGCCGCCAGGCCGCGTCATGGGCACTGCGGTTCAGCGGGTAAATGGAGGGAGGCGGACGCAGCCTTCGGCAGCTGCTACGGGGGAAGTGGGGAATGCCGGAAAGCACTGAGGGGAGCCGAAGCTCCCCTCAAGGTCTTGTTGCCTGCTCTTTTTTTATTATTGAGGGGCGGCCTGTTGTTGTTTTTGGCGACCGTGACCCTTTACCGCTGTTTCGTGTGACCCACATCCTGGGTCAAGAGCAAACGTATTTTTTTGAGCGCTGATTCGCCTGTCACCGGTACGTCGCTGCCTCGGGGCAGTTTTATTGTTCTGTGTACGGTGTGGGGCAAGCCCCGGTGGCGCATCCTCTCCAAAAAAATCTGTTAGCTTCGCCTCTGCCGCGTTTGTTCTTGTTATGCCAGAGCCGTTACGTGTTGTTTTTATTGGGTGGTACTGGGTTTTTTGTTTTTGTTGTGCAAGAGACAAAGCAGATGCCGTGCCAACTTTTCGAAACCCAATGAAAACGGGGGTTTGGTCGCTCCGAGGCACGCGGGTGTCGGAAAAGGAACGCTCAAAGTGTTTCCCTGATACTCGGAAAGCGCGGGAGGGGTAACACCCCTCAGCCACACCGGCGCGCTTGTGCTACCCGCGAGCCGTTGGCGCGGCCCAGCTGCTGGCTGATGCGCTCGCCCACGGCAATCACCCGGTCCAGGTCGATGCCGGTCTGGATACCCAGGCCCTGCAGCAGGTACAGCACGTCCTCGCTGGCGACGTTGCCGCTGGCGCCCCTGGCGTACGGGCAGCCGCCCAGGCCGGCCACGGAGCTGTCGAACACGCTGACGCCTTCCAGCAACGCCGCGTAGATATTGGCCAGGGCCTGGCCGTAGGTGTCATGGAAGTGCCCGGCCAACTGCGCCAGCGGCACCTCCCGGGCCACTGCCTGGAACAGGTTGCGGGTAGCGCCGGGGGTGCCGACGCCGATGGTGTCGCCCAAGGAGACTTCCCGGCAGCCCATGGCGTGCAGCTCGCGCGCCACGGCGGCCACCTGGGCGGGGGCGATGGCGCCTTCGTAGGGGCAGCCCAGCACGCACGATACATAGCCGCGCACCGGCACACCGGCGGCCTTGGCCGCTGCCATCACCGGCGCGAAGCGTTCCAGGCTCTGCGCAATGGAGCAATTGATGTTGCGCTGGGAAAAGCTCTCGGACGCTGCGGCGAACACCGCCACCTCGTCTGCGCCAGCCGCCAGTGCCGCCTCGAAGCCTTGCAGGTTGGGTGTCAGCGCGCCGTAGCTCACCCCTGGCACGCGCTGGAGGCTGGCGAACACCTCGGCAGAGCCGGCCATTTGCGGCACCCACTTGGGCGAGACGAAACTGCCGGCCTCTATATAGGCATAGCCACAGGCAGCCAGCTCGTTCACCAGCCGCGCCTTGTCGATGACACTGATGGGGCTGGCCTCGTTCTGCAGGCCGTCGCGGGGGCCGACTTCGACCAGGCGCACGCTGTGGGGCAGGGCCATGGTGTTACTCCTGGGCGGTAACAGGGTGGGCGCCGAGCTCGGCAAGGGCCTGGGTGCAGCGCTCCTCGGCGGTGTCCAGTTCCAGTTGCATCTGCTGGATGTCGAGCAGTTGCTGGGCCAGTTGCGCGCGGCGCTCGGTGATTTTGGCGAGCATGCTGGCCAGCTGCTTGTGATTGCCGCTGGGGTCGTACAGCTCGATCAGCTCGCGGCACTCGGCCAGGGAGAAACCGATGCGCTTGCCGCGCAGTATCAGCTTCAGGGTGACCTTGTCCCGCGGTGAGTAGATGCGTTCCTGGCCACGCCGTTCGGGGCTGAGCATGCCTTGCTCCTCATAGAAGCGGATGGCGCGGGTGGTGATGTCCAGTTCGCGGGACAGGTCGGAGATGCTGTACGTCATGGTCAGGCTCGACAGGATGGTTGACGTCAACGTAAACCCTGCTTGACGTTAACGTCAAGCAGGGCCGTTAGGTAATTACCACCTGGCACGCCGGGCAGCCGGGCCCAATGGGCGCTCATTCCCCTGCAAGGACTGCAGCCCATGACCGATCTACCGCTTGCTCCCCCCGCGCTGCTGTTTGGCGCCTTTGCCGAAGAAATCGACCCGTACTGGCGTGAATGGCAAGTCAGCCAGCAGCAGGCGGCCGTCCGCGCTACTGTCGGTGACAATGCCGACTTGAAGTCGGCGCTATGGCGCACCCTTCGCGGTTACCAACAGGCGATCGGGGCCGCGCGTGAGGCCTGCCTGTTGGCCGCGCGTCCGCTGCTCGGCCGCAGCGACGCCTGGGCTGAGCTTGCCCCTGGCCATATCCTCTTCGACACCCTCAGCGCGGCCCACGCCAAGGCCCTGCGCGCCGAGTTCGATATGATGCAGGCGCTGGGGCAGCTCAAGGGCGAGCAGGCCAGCCGCCTGGAAGCGTTGCTGGACCACCCGGACGATGCCGAGCGGCCCGTCGGTAACACCCTGGTTGCCGATGTGGCGTTGCTGGGTGCCGATGGCAACGATGTGCTGGCTGGGGTCATGGTCATTACCCATGCCAGCGCCGTGCATGACACCGCCGGCACCTGGGGCGTGCAGGTGTATTGGCCCGGCACCCACGGCGGCCTGGCATATTTCGAGTCGCTGGACGCCTTCCAGATGGCCGTGCTGGAGGGGCTTGCCGAGGCCGACCCGACGTTGCCTGCGCAGGTGTCGTTTTCCTACGCACCTATCGTGGGTAACGCCTTCGATGTAGGCCTCAAGCGCCAATGGCGCCAGTTGCATCAGCATGCCCTGGCCATCGAGCAGGGCAAGCGCTTCTACGCTGATGCCGACTCGCCCGCAGCGTCGATGCAACGCTGGCGCCAGGAAGCCTTGCAGGCGCTGGAGGCGCCCCGCCACGACGCGCGTGACCAGGCGTTCTTCGACGTGCTGTTCGAGCACGAGACCGTAACCCTGGCCGAGGGCTTGCCAACCTGGTTGCGCGGGTTGAACCCGCAGGCCCAGGAAGAGTTGAGCCAGCGCCTGGCCGACTACCTCGCCGCCCTGGACAAGGCACAGGGGCTGCTGGCGCGCGACGTGCCGCCGCGTGACGAGTTCGCTGGCGCAGCCCTCGCGCAGCGCCTGCAAAAGGATTTCGGCCTGCAACCGGAAAACCTGGTCATCGACCTGCCCGTCTCGCTGGCCACGGTGCGCGAGACGGTCCCCGGCTCAGGGGCGCCCGGTACCCCGTTGATCATGATCACCCGGCCCAGCGAGGCTCGTGAGCAACTGTCCCTCGTGCAGTTGGCGCTTGCCGGCATAGACGAAGAAATCGCCAAGCGCCTGCATTTTGCCCACGTTGAATCGCGCGGCGTGGCGGCCAGCGTGGCGCTGCCGACACTGGCGCAACTGCGGGTGCTGTTCGAGGAACTGGATCTGCCGGCTCGCTACGAGCGCAGCCTGCGCGATGCCTTCAAGGGCTTGCCCGGTGAAAGCCAGGAAGCCATCCTGGCCCGCCGCACTGCCTTGCTGGCACCTTGGCAGGCCAGCCTGCGCCTGCACGGCCAACTGGCCCTGCGCCGCTCGCGGCTCGATGCCCAGGCGCTGGCGTTGCTGGACAACCCTGAGGCCCGGTTGCACTGGGCGCTGTTCAAGGGCACCGGCACGCCCGCTGGCAGCGCCTTGGCCGGGGCGGTGTTGATCAACGACCCGGGCACCGGGCTGACGGTGCTGTACCTGCCTGACGCGCCCAACGGCCAGGTGCTGACCCAGCACGGGAGCATGGCCGAGGCTTGCCGCCGGCTGGTGCAGATGAGCCTGGAGTCACGCATGGTCGACTATCTGGCAGCGCTGGTCACCAGCGGGCTGGCCAGCGACCACGGCGCCTACATCCGTGAGGCCCAGCTACGCAACTTCGATGGCTGGCTGGTGCCCGGCGAGCGCATCGGCGTGGCCAGCAGCGTGGCCGAGTACCAGCTGAACCTGCAGATGGGCCGCCTGATCAGCAATCACCGCGCCACCGCGCGCTCCCAGGACCAGTTGTGGCTCGAAGCCGCCGCGCGCAGTCACGACAGTATTTTCATGGTTATCAAGGTGTTGGTCGGGCTGCTGCCATTCGTCGGCTCCGTGGTGGCGGTCTACGACGCTTTCGACAGTGCCGTCGAAGCGGTCAAGGCGTTCCGCCGCGGTGAGGGGGCGAGCGGTCTGCTGGAGCTGGAAAACATGTTGGCCTCCCTGGTGGGCGCGGCCATGGACATACTGCCCGGTACCGTGGCAGGCGGCGTTGGCAACGTGAAGGGGCTGCGTGCCAGTGTCCGTGCCCGCCAGGCCCAGGCGGTGGCGCGCCTGGCGCCGCTGGATGGCCCAGGCCATGTGTCGGCGTTTCGCGGTTATGAAAGCGACCTGGCGATTGCCTTGTTGCAGACAGCCGAGCAGGGGGTTTACAGCCACGCCGGTGGGCAGTACATCCTGCGCGCTGGGCATGCGTACGCGGTGCAATGGGACGCTACTTACCACACCTGGAGGTTGCGCGGCACCGCGTTGAAGACCTACCGCCAGCCAGTCAGGCTGGATGCCCGTGGCCAGTGGCAAACCCACGGCGCAATTTCCGGGCGCCTGGTGGACGGCGGGCTGGAGGGCGGCGGTGCGGCGGTCAGCGCGGTGGCCGACAGCCTGGTGGAACGCCTGCCCCTGGCGATCCAGGCGCGGTTGCCGCGTTGGCTAGGCGACGCCATGGTGCGCCGGCAACGGCGGATTTTCAGCCGGCTGATCGCCGACGAGCGTGACACCACCCAACGGCTGAGTGCCACCGAAGCGGCTCGCTCACGTTTTGCCGCGGCCGGTGTGCCCGACGAGGCGCTTCGCAAGACCGTGGTCGACCTGGCCATTCAAGAGGTGAAAGCCTGCGAGCGTTACCTTGCAAGCCTTGCGGAGCACCGCGCGTATCTGCCCGAGGGCGTCTATCGCCGCGCTTACCAGGGCACCCGTTACCAGGGCATGGACCGCATGCAGTTGCTGATACGCATGGGCAAGATTCGCCGCCAGGCACTGCGCGAAGAGTTCGGCGTACGGCAGGCGGCGCACCAGACCCTGATCGACGCGGCAGAACGCGGGGAGCTGACCCTCGGCGCCTTTACCGATGCCATGAACCGCACGCTGGGGGCCACCCAGGAGGTACGGATCAAGCTGCTGGAAATTGCCGATTTCATTCATGAATGGAGCGCGCGGTTTGAAAGTGAGTGGCACAGCGCTTCGCTGGATGCGCCACGGCGGGCGGAAATCGAGCGCCTGATGCGCGAGGGCGGTTACGATTACCGACCCCGGATGGACAGTGCGGTCAAGGCAGAAATACTGCTCAAGCTGGTGCTCAAGCCGCAGCTGTCCACCAGCCCGGAGCGCTTGCTGCTGGGCCAGCTGGTGATACGCGATGTGCGTCAGCTGGATATTCTGCTCGCCACCTGGCGCGACACCGAGGTGGTCGATCTCAGTGCTGCCCAGCGCCAGCGCGTGCTGTCACAGTTTGCCACGGCCACGGAGCTGTTCCGCTGGCGGCTGGAGGAGTGGACCAGTGTCTACGCCCAGTACATCGACCTGCGTTACCAGAAGCGCCTGGTCAATCACCTCAAGGCGTTGGTGGATGAGGCCACGCGCGGGCTGGCGGCAAGCCCCGAGCGGCCACGCCGCCCGCAGCCGGAGGGCGGCCCGCGCAGGCGGGTGTTCGAAACGGTGGATGACGAGGTGTTGATCGGCACCGAAAGTGGCACGGGGGCCCAGCGCTCCATGGCCGTGGAACTGGGCGATGGCACGGTACGCCATTACGACCTTGAAGCCGACAACCGCTGGGCCCTGCGCCAAGCGGCGGCCACCCAGGCGCGCCTGGCGGACCTGCAGGCACAGGCACGGGTGCAGCTCGACAGCAGCGAGGCCCTGGTGCTGCGCGCCGAAGGCTACGCCCGACGTGGCATGGCCCTGGCGAGCATCGATGACCTGATCAGCAACGAAGGCCGCGGGCTGCTGCAGCTGGCGACGAGTATTGAACGCCTGTCCACCGCCGCCGATGACACGGTGGCACTGGTGGAGCGCTTGCGGGGGCGGGGCACGGAGCTAGTCGCCCAGGCCACGCGCCTGCGCATTCGCCTGACCAAGGCCATGCCGCATCCCACCATGGCCCACGCCGAGTACCTGCTGGGCCAGCAGGCCATTCGCCTGGAGCGCCGTGCAGGGCGGGTGCCGGAACTGGACACCCAGCAATTCCTGCAGGAATACGTGATGGTCGACGTGGCCAGCGGGGGGGACCTGTGGGTGGCGCATTTCCACTACGGCAAGCTGCGCTACGCCTTCGACAACTTCGCCGCGGCCCATGTGAAGCGGGCTGACCAGGCGCGGTTGGGGGCGCAATGGGAAGCGCAGAATGCACCGGCCAGGGTGTGGCGCAGCCCCATCAGCCCGGCCCAGGCGCGCCAGTATTTCCAACCCCTGGAACCGTGACCGCCGTGGCCGTCAGCGCCCGGCGCTGGCGGCCTGGGGCAGGTGGTCGGCGCGGCTCACCAGTTGGCCCAGTTCGATCATCTGCTCGCGCATCCAGCGGTTGGCCGGGTCCTGGTCGGTGCTTTCGTGCCAGTACAGGTGGGTTTCCACCGGCGGCACGTCGTTCACCGGCAGCGCCACGTAGTTGAGGTCGTGGCGGCGGGCGAAACGCTCAGGCACGGTCATCACCATGTCGGTCTGCTGCAACACCTGGGAGGCCATCAGGTAATGCTGCGAGCGCAAGGCAATCTTGCGCTGCAGGCCCATCTTGCCCAGCGCCAGGTCCACGTAGCCCAGGCCATTGCGGCGGCTGGAGATGTGGATGTGGGTGAGCGCCAGGTAGTCGTCCAGGGTGATCTTTTCCTTGTTCAGCGGGTGGCCCTTGCGCAGGGCGCACACGTACTGGTCTTCCATCAACTTGACGTGGCGCACCTGCGGGTCGGTGTTCAACGGCGCGTCCACGGCGAAATCCAGGCGTCCGGCGGCCAGCTCCTTGGTGGTCTCGCGGCGCTTGCACAGGAAGCTTTCGATCACCACGGCGGGTGCCAGGCGGCGCAGGCGCTGGAACATCGGCGGCAGGATCACCGCCTCGGTGAGGTCGGTCATGCTGATGCGGAAGGTCTTGCTGGCCTGCAACGGGTTGAAGATGCGGCTTTCCTGCACCGACACGCGCAACAGGGACAGGGCGTTGCGCACCGGGCCGATGATGTTCTGCGCCATGGGCGTGGGCACCATGCCCTGGGCGGTGCGCACGAACAGCGGGTCGTTGAAGGTTTCGCGCAGCCGGGCCAGGGCGTTGGACACCGCCGGCTGGGTGATGCCGACGATCTGCCCGGCGCGGGTAAGGTTGGCCTCGGTGTAGATGGCGTCGAAGACGATGAACAGATTCAGGTCGACCTTGCTCAGATTCATGTGGCAGCGCTCTTGTTGTGGTTGTGCCGATGCATCGCGTCATCCTATATCGGTGATGAATGATAATAGACGCCGAGAATAGGTTAGATAAATCTTGGTGCCTGTTCTAGCATCGAATCCATGCCCACGACAACCCTTGCTCAAAGGTAGCTGCCCCATGGATTTCGCTTATTCGCCCAAGGTTCAGGAATTGCGTGAACGCGTGACCGCGTTCATGGATGCATACGTTTACCCAGCCGAGCCGGTGTTCGAACGCCAGGTGGCCGAAGGCGACCGCTGGCAGCCCACCGCGATCATGGAGGAGTTGAAAGCCAAGGCCCGCGCCGAAGGCCTGTGGAACCTGTTCCTGCCCGAGTCGGAACTGGGCGCCGGCCTGACCAACCTGGAATACGCGCCGCTGGCCGAGATCATGGGCCGCTCGCTGCTGGGGCCCGAGCCGTTCAACTGCTCGGCGCCCGACACCGGCAACATGGAGGTGCTGGTGCGCTACGGCAGCGAGGAGCACAAGCGCCGCTGGCTGGAGCCGCTGCTGCGCGGCGAGATCCGCTCGGCGTTCGCCATGACCGAGCCGGACGTGGCCTCGTCCGACGCCACCAACATGGCCGCCCGCGCCGAGCGCCAGGGTGACGATTGGGTGATCAACGGCCGCAAGTGGTGGACCTCGGGCGCCTGCGACCCGCGCTGCAAGATCCTCATCTTCATGGGCCTGAGCAATCCGGACGGGCCGCGTCACCAGCAGCATTCGATGATCCTGGTGCCGGTGGACACCCCCGGGGTGAAAATCGTGCGGCCGTTGCCGGTGTTTGGCTATGACGACGCACCCCACGGCCACGCCGAGGTGCTGTTCGACAACGTGCGCGTGCCTTACGACAATGTGCTGCTGGGCGAGGGGCGCGGCTTCGAGATCGCCCAGGGGCGCCTGGGCCCGGGCCGTATCCACCATTGCATGCGCTCCATCGGCATGGCCGAGCGGGCGCTGGAGCTGATGTGCAAGCGCTCGGTCGAGCGCACCGCCTTCGGCCGGCCGCTGGCGCGGCTGGGCGGCAACATCGACAAGATCGCCGACTCGCGCATGGAAATCGACATGGCCCGGCTGCTGACCCTCAAGGCCGCCTACATGATGGACACCGCCGGTAACAAGGTGGCCAAGAGCGAGATTGCGCAGATCAAGGTGGTGGCGCCCAACGTGGCGCTGCGGGTGATCGACCGCGCCATCCAGATCCACGGTGGCGCCGGCGTCAGCGGGGATTTCCCGCTGGCCTACATGTACGCCATGCAGCGCACCCTGCGCCTGGCCGACGGCCCGGATGAAGTGCACCGCGCGGCCATTGGCAAATACGAGATCGGCAAGTACGTGCCCAAGGAGCTGCTGCGCAGCGCGCGCGAGCAGGGTTGACCCCACCGGTGTAGCAGCAGCGAAATCCTGCACACACCGCACCCGTAGCAGCGGCCGCAGGCCGCGTCCCAGGCACCGCGCGGGCCAGGACGCGGCCCATGGCCGCTGCTACAGATCGCACACCGCACCCGTAGCAGCGACCGCAGGCCGCGTCCGCACTCAATACACCCACACCTCCACCCGCCGGTTCTTGATGCGGCCTTCGTCCATGTCATTGGTCGCCACCGGCATCTCTGCCCCCAGCCCGCGAATGTCGCGCAGCACCACGCCGCTGCGCGCCAGCTCGCGGCGCACGGTCATGGCCCGCAGGCGCGACAGCAGCAGCGCGCGTGCGCTGTCGTCCTTGGCATCGCCGAAGCCCACCAGGGTCACGTCCTTGAAGGTCTTGCCGCGTGCGCGCAGGTAGGCCAGCACCCGCTGCACGTCGGCCATGGCCTTGTTGTCGAGGCTGGCACTGCCCTCGGCGAAACGGAAATTCACTGACAGGCGCTGGGCGTCGGCCGCCAGCTGGCGATAGTCGGCGGGCATGTTCGCCGTGGCGGGCACCTGGATGGCCTGCACGGTCTGCGAGACGAAACCGTAGCGGGCGACGATGGCCTGGCCCTTGTCGCTCTGGGTAAAACGCACCAGCGCCTGGGCCCAGGGGTTGTTGCGCGCCGGCGGCAGGTAGAAATACAGGCGCCGCGACAAGGGATAATCCTCGGTGGCGATCAGGCTGATGGTGGGCGCCATGGCTTGCGCGGCGCCGTCGCCGATGGCCAGGGCGCGGGCCTGGCGCACGTAGGGCAGGCCGATGAAGCCGATGCCCTGGGGGTCGCGGCTGACGTCGTCCGACAGCTGTTCGCTGGACTCCAGGCGCAGGGCCTGGGGCGCCAGGTTCTTGCCGCGCGGGGTCAGCACCAGCTCCTTGAACGTCTCCCAGGTGCCGGACTGGTCATCGCGTGCGTACAGGTGAATGGGGCCGTGGCCCAGGCCCACCTCGGCCCAGTCACGCACCTCGCCGGCGAAAATCCGCGCCAGTTGCTCGGTGCTCAGCTGCCGCAAGGGGTTGTCGGGGTGCACGATCACCGCCACGCCATCGATGGCGATCACCTGCTCGGCCTCGGCGCTCTTCAGGTCACCCAGGCGGTCCAGCGCCACCAGCTCGCTGTCCTTGATGGGCCGTGAGGCGGCGGCCAGGTCGGCCTCGCCATGCTCCAGCGCGCTGAAACCGGTGCTGGAACCATGGGCGTCAATCTCGATGCGCAGCTGCTGGCCATCCACGGTCACGGCCGACACCTGCTGTTCGTTGGCGTGGGCGCCGGGCTCCACCTTGACCTGCTTCAACCCCTGGTCCTGCAGCATCGCCTGCACCAATGCCGGGCCCAGCTCGGCGCCGATGGTATTGGAACCCTGGATACGCAGGACCGGCACCTCGGCCCAGGCCGTGAGGGGCAGGGCCAGGCAGATGAAAAACAGCAGGCGGGGGAGGCGGGGCATCGTCGCAGGCACCGGGGAGGCCGAAGGGGTGCCGGGGAGAATAAGACAGCGGGGTTACGGGGGTGTGACAGGTGCTTGTCGCGGCCGATCAGGCCCGGGGGCAAACGCATCGCGAACGGCCTCGACCAGGCGCTTAGCCAGCCCAGGGCGCTGCTCGAGCAAGGGGTATTGCTTGCGCAGCTTGCCGGAGAGCACATAGCCGTTCCCCCGGATCGAGTGGATGAGCTTGTCCAGTTCGCAGGGCAAACACCAGTTGGTCAATCAGCAGGTTCTGGGGGCGATAGCGCTCGGGGTACAGCTCTTTGCGCAGGTCACCGTCGTACATCGTGGCGCGGCGGCCGTTGATCTGGCTGACCACGGCGAAGGGTTGCACGGGCGAGATGCCGGTGTGTTTTGCAATCCAGGTATAACCGATGTCGGGCATGGGTGGTTTACCTGTTGAAAGGCGTACTGTACGAAGGGGGAAGAAATGGGGTGGAAGTGAGTAAAACGATTAGAGCTGAAGTAAAACGATTAGAAAAGGGCTTTTTTGCAGCAAAACGTTTAGAAAATCGGTTAAACAAGCACAGCATCCCTGCGGGGGCAGCCTCCCTGCCGCCCCGCCGGGGTTTGTACGCCTAGCTCAACTTCAACCAGATCGGCGCATGGTCCGACGGCTTTTCCATCCCGCGCAGTTCATAGTCCACGCCCGCATCCGCCACCCGTGGCAGCAGGCCGTGCGAGGCCATGATCAGGTCGATACGCAGGCCGCGCTTGGGCTCGTCCTCGAAGCCGCGGCTGCGGTAGTCGAACCAGCTGAAGCGGTCGGCGACGTCGGGGTTGAGGTGGCGGAAGCTGTCCACCAGGCCCCAGTTCTTCAGGCGCGCCATCCACTCGCGTTCCTCGGGCAGGAAGCTGCACTTGCCAGTCTTCAGCCAGCGCTTGGCGTTGTCCGGGCCGATGCCGATGTCGCAGTCCTCGGGGGAAATATTCACGTCACCCATCACCACCAGCGCCTGGTCGTTGCTGAACTGGCCTTCCAGCAGCGCCTGCAGGTCGGCGTAGAAGCGCTGCTTGGCCGGGAACTTGGTGGGGTGGTCACGGCTTTCGCCTTGGGGGAAGTAGCCGTTCATGATGGTTACCGGGTTGCCGTTGGCGTCGGCGAAGGTGCCCCAGATGAACCGGCGCTGGGCGTCTTCTTCATCGGTGCTGAAGCCCTTGTGCAGGGCCAGCGGCGCCTGGCGCGACAGCAGGGCCACGCCGTAGTGGCCCTTCTGGCCGTGGTAATGCACGTGGTAGCCCAGGGCCTGCACCTCGGCGAGCGGGAACTGCTCGTCGCTGACCTTGGTTTCCTGCAGGCCGATGACGTCGGGCTGGTGTTTTTCGATCAGCGCCGCCAGCTGATGGGGCCGGGCGCGCAGGCCGTTGATGTTGAACGAGACAATCTTCATGGAGGCGGCAGTCCTGGGTAAAACGCCGATGCTAACGGATGGGCCCGGTTGGGGCCAGCATGGCGAGCTGGGGCCGGCACTGCTAAGGTCCAGTTGGATGGAACCTCGCGACCCTGCCGTACCCCAATACAAGAACGCGCCGCACTCAAGCGGCGCCGTGTGCACAGGAGCTTGACCATGTCCCAGTCTGCCACCGAGACGGCCCAGGTAGTCATGCTGGACGGCGGCTACGCCAGCGAGGTGCGTTCGCTGCTGTACCACGCCTATCGCCACGAACCGACCTTCGCCTACGTGTTCGAGGCCGACCGCACAGGCTACGAGCAGCGGGTGCGGGCCACGGTGCGCGAACTGGTCAAGCAGCATTTCTTCCAGGACCTGCCCGGCATCGGCCTGCTGCATGAAGACCGCCTGGTGGGCGTGGCCCTGATCGCACCGCCCCAGCGCCGCCTGGGCATCACCGAAAGCTGGGCCTGGCGCCTGCGCATGCTGCTCAGCACCGGCCTGGGTTGCACGCGCCGCTACCTGGAATACTACCAGTCGGTGCTGGCCTGCCTGCCCAGCGAAGCGGTGCATGTGCTGCCCCTGCTGGCGGTGCACCCGCAGTACCAGGGGCATCACTTTGGCGAGCAGTTGCTCACCGCCGTGCACAATTGGTGCGCCGACGACGAGCATTCCGACGGGGTCGTGCTGGACACCGGCAACCCCCGTTACCTGGCGTTCTACCAGCGCCAGGGCTACGAGGAAATTGGCGAGATTGCCGTGGGACCGGTCCGCGAACATGTGTTTTTTCATGCAAGCCCGCAACATTTGGAACACATTCGTGTCTAGAATCAGAATCTTGCGAGGGCCGATCCGCTCTTAAAACGCCGCTTTACCGTGATAGCATCCGCGCCATGAAGTTTTCAGGACGATTTACCCGCGGTCTGGTGTTGCTGTTCACGAGTTTTGCCGCGCACGCGCAAAGCGAACTGGTGGTACAGGTAAAACCAGCCAATTCCGAGCTCAAGGCCAATGTCGAAGGCTACATCGGCAGCCTCGGCGACCGTGACGCCGAAGCCCTCGAGCGTTTCAGCCACGGCGCCGAAGAGCAGGCCGCCAAGGCCGCCCAGGCCCTGGGCTACTACCAGGCGCACATTGCCAGCCGGGTGAAGGACGGCGCGAACCCGCAACTGGTGCTGAGCATCGAGCCGGGCGAGCCCATTCACCTGCGCAACGTCACCATTCGCCTCGAAGGGCCGGCCAGCCAGTTCAAGGGCTTCCGCCTGCCCAACAGCGCCGACCTGCGCCCTGGCGCCGTGCTCAACCACGGCCATTACCAGGACGCCAAGCAGCTGATCCTCAACCAGGCCTCGCGCTACGGCTATTTCCAGGGCCATTTCACCCAGCAGCGGCTGGCCGTGGACCCGGTCGCCGGCGTGGCCGACATCGAGCTGGTGTACGACAGTGGCCCGCGCTTCACCCTCGGTGCCGTGCATTTCGAAGGCGACACGCCGTTCGACGACGACCTGCTGCAACGCATGGTGCCGTTCAAGCCCGGCACCCCCTATGACTCGCAGCTGGTGGCCGAGCTCAACCAGGCCCTGCAATCGAGCGGCTATTTCGAAAGCATGCGCGTGGACGCCGCGCCCACCTCTGCCGAAGGCCAGGTGATACCGGTGGACGTGCAACTCAAGACCCGCAAGCCGCGCACCATCGGCATCGGCCCCGGCTATTCCACCGACGTGGGCCCGCGGGTGAAGGCCAACTGGACGCGCCACTGGGTCAACTCCCACGGCGACAGCTACGGCACCGAGGCCGAGGTGTCCGCACCGCGGCAGAACATCGGCCTGTGGTACGACCGCCCGCTGGACCCACCGCTCACCGACAAGCTGCGTTGGGCCGCCGGTTACCAGTACGAGGAAATCGCCGACACCGACAGCCTCAGCAAGCTGCTGACCGTGGGCCCCGAGTGGCACAGCAAACTGCCCAGCGGCTGGCAGCGGGTGATCTCGCTCAAGTGGCAGCGCGAGGAATACCGCCTGGGCAACGACAGCGGCCTGAGCACGCTGCTGATGCCGGGCATCAGCTACTCGTACCTTAAAAGCGACAACAAGGTCGACCCGCACAACGGCTACCGCCTGCAGTTCGACACCCAGGTGGCCAAGGAAGGCCTGGGCTCGGACGCCAACCTGGTGCACGGCAACGTGCTGCTCAAGGGCCTCACCACCCTGGGCGAGAACCATCGCCTGCTGGGCCGCGTGCAGTTCGGCGGCAGCCTCACCAACGGCTACAAGGCCATCCCGCCGTCGCTGCGCTTCTTCGCCGGTGGCGACCAGAGCGTGCGCGGCTACGATTACCAGACCCTGTCGCCGGAAAACTCCGACGGCGACAAGATCGGCGGCCGCTACCTGGTGGCCGGCAGCGTCGAATACCAGTACTCCATCGCCGAGAAATGGCGTATCGCAACCTTCGTCGACCAGGGCAACTCGTTCAACAACCTGGAGCTGCCCAGCCTCAAGACCGGCGTCGGCGTGGGCATCCGCTGGGTGTCCCCGGTGGGCCCGATTCGCGTCGACCTGGCGCACGCCCTGGAAGACCCGGGCGGCTTCCGCATTCACTTTTCCATAGGGCCTGAGCTTTGAACCGGGTGTTGAAACGCGGCCTGCTGTGGGCCGGTGGCGGCGTGGCCGTCGTGGCGGGGCTGGTGGTGGCGGGCGCCTTGCTGGTGCTGGAAACCACTGGCGGCAGCCGCTGGGCCCTGGCCCAGGTGCCGGGCCTTGCGGTGGACAACTTCCGCGGCCACCTGGGTGGCCACTGGAGCGCCGACGAGGTGCGCTGGGAGCAGGGCGGCACGCGCCTGCTGCTCAAGACGCCGTTGCTGGAGTGGTCGCCCTCGTGCCTGTTGCACCTGACCCTGTGCATCGAACGCCTGGAAGTTGAACAGATCAGCCTGACCCTGCCGCCCAGCGCGCCGTCCGAAAACAGCGGGCCGCTGCAACTGCCGGACCTGAAGCTGCCGATCAAGCTGCAAGTCGGCGAGATCTATCTGGGCAGCCTGTCCATCGATGGCAGCGAGCAGGTGCAGAAGCTCAAGCTGGCCGCCCAATGGACCGCCGATGGCCTGCGCATCGATTCGCTGCACGCCCAGCGCGATGACCTGGCCCTGGACCTGAGCGGCACCATCGCCCCGGGCGGGCGCTGGCCGCTCAAGGCCACCGCCCAGCTGCAACTGCCCAAGGTGGGCGAGCAGCCGTGGCAGCTGGCGCTGGACATCGACGGCAACCTGCTCGACAGCCTGCAGCTGCACGGCCAGAGCAGCGGCTACCTGCCGGCCACTGTCAGCGGCGAGCTGCAGCCGCTGGCCGACAACCTGCCGGCGCAGCTGCATATCGTGTCCGCGGCGTTCAAGGCGGCGCCGAGCCTGCCCGACACGCTGCAACTCAATCAAGTGGATTTGAGCGCCAAGGGTGACCTCAAGGCGGGCTACCAGATCGTCGGCAAGGCGCAGTTGCCCGCCGAAGGCGAGGCCATGAACCTGGCCCTGACCGGCGTCGCCGATGCCAAGGGCGCCAAGGTCCAGGGCCTGCAACTGGGCGCCAATGACAACCAGCGGGTCAAGCTCGACGGCCAGCTGAGCTGGCAGGGCGGCCTGAGCGCCGACGCGCGCCTGGACTGGCTGGACTTCCCCTGGCACCACCTGTACCCCGACGTCGCCGAGCCCCAGGTCAGCGTGCACCGCTTCAGCACTGAAGTGGCGTACCGCAACGGCAAGTACATGGGCAATTTCAGCGGCGACTTCAACGGCCCCGCCGGCGCCTTCAGCCTGGCCAGCCCGTTCAGCGGCGACCTGGGCGCGGTGTTTCTGCCCCAGCTCAACCTTGCGGCCGGCAAGGGCACCGCCAGCGGCAGCCTGAAGCTGTATTTCGCCGATGCCGTGCGCTGGGACGCCGCCCTGGGCCTGAGCAATCTGGACCCGGCGTTCTGGGTCGCGGAGCTGCCCGGCAACCTGGCGGGCCCTCTGCGCAGCAAGGGCGAGCTGGCCGGCGGCAAGCTGCAACTGGACGCCGACCTCGACCTCAAGGGCCGCCTGCGCGGCCAGCCGGCGGTGCTCCAGGCCAAGGCCCAGGGCGCCGACCAGCGCTGGACCCTGGCCAACCTCGACATCCGCCTGGGCGACAACCACATCAACGGCAGCGGCAGCCTGGACCAGCGCCTGGCCGGGCGCATCGACCTCGACCTGCCACGCCTGGGCCAGCTGTGGCCGCAGTTGCAGGGCCAGTTAAAGGGCCGCATCGATGCCGCCGGCACCTTGCAGGCGCCCCAGGGCGAGTTGGCCCTCAAGGGGCAGGGCCTGGGCCTGGGCGACAACCGCCTGCAGGCCATCGACCTGGCGGCTACGCTGAGCAAGGCCCAGCAGGGCACGTTGGCCCTGACGGCCTCCGGCATCCGCGCCGGCGAAACCGCCCTGGGCACGCTGACCGCCAAGGCCGCCGGCGACCTGCGCAAGCAGCAGCTGCAACTGGACCTCAAGGGCCCGCAACTGGTGCTCGCCACCGCCCTCGACGGCACCCTGGACAAGGGCAACTGGCGCGGCCGCCTGGCCAGCGCCGACATCCAGGCCGGCGGCCAGGACTGGCGCCTGGCCGGTCCCGCCAAGCTGGAGCGGCTGGCCAACGGCACCCTCAACCTGGGCGCCCATTGCTTCCAGTCGGGCGGCGCCAGCCTGTGTGGCGAAGACCAGCGGCTGATGCCCGAGCCCAAGCTGCGTTACCACCTCAAGCAGTTCCCGCTGCAAAGCCTGGCCCAATGGCTGCCCAAGGACTTCGCCTGGCAGGGCCTGCTCAACGCCGACCTGCAACTGGACCTGCCCGCCAGCGGGCCCAAGGGCCAGGTGCTGGTGGACGCCAGCGGTGGCACCTTGCGCCTCAAGGACAAGGACCAATGGCTGGACTTCCCCTACCAGGTCCTGCGCCTGAGCAGCACCCTGGGCCCGCGGCGCATCGACACCCAGTTGCAGTTCCAGGGCGAGCGCCTGGGGCAACTGCAGGTGAACGCACGCATCGACCCGCTGGCCCGCAACAAGCCACTGAGCGGCGATTTCCGCCTGCAGGGCCTGGACATCGGCATCGCCCGGCCATTCGCGCCCATGGTCGAGAAACTCGCCGGGCGCCTGGACGGCAGCGGCCAGTTGGCCGGCACCCTGGTGGCCCCGCAGGTCAATGGCACGGTCAAGCTCAGCGGCGGCGAGATCGCTGGCGCGCAGCTGCCGGTCAGCTTCACCGACCTGCAGGTGCAGGCACAGATCGCCGGCGAGAGCCTGCACCTGCAGGGCGACTGGAAAAGCGGCAAGGCCGGCCAGGGCAGCCTGGGCGGCCAACTGCAGTGGGGCCAGGCGCTGGCGGCGGACATCAGCCTCAAGGGCACGCGGCTGCCGGTCACCGTCGAACCCTACGCCGAGCTTGAGGCTGCACCGGACCTGCACATCGTGCTGGCCGACGACAAGCTGGCGGTTACCGGCAAGGTGTTGATCCCCACGGGGGCGATCACCGTGCGCGAGCTGCCGCCGTCCACGGTCAAGGTCTCGGAGGACACGGTGATCATCGGCCACCAGGCGCCGCCTGCGGCCGCGCCAATGGCCATGGCCATGGACATCAATGTCGAGGTGGGGCAGGACAAGCTGACCTTCACCGGCTTCGGCCTGAGCGCCAACCTGGCCGGCCACCTGCACATCGGTGACAACCTCGACACCCGCGGCGAGCTGAACCTCAACGACGGCCGCTACCGCGCCTATGGCCAGCGCCTGACCATTCGCCGCGCGCGGCTGCTGTTCGCCGGGCCCATCGCCCAGCCGTACCTGGACATCGAAGCCATTCGCCAGACCGATGACGTGATCGCCGGCATTCGCCTGAGCGGCAGCGCCGAACAGCCGACCACCGAGGTGTTCTCCGAACCCACCATGAGCCAGGAGCAGGCGCTGTCCTACCTGGTGCTGGGGCGCCCGTTGAGCACCACCGGCGAGGACAACAACATGCTCGCCCAGGCGGCGCTGGGGTTGGGGCTGGCGGGCAGTTCGAAGGTGACCGACACGCTGGCCAAGGACCTGGGCATCCAGGACTTCCAACTCGACACCCAGGGCAGCGGCACCACCACCAGCGTGGTGGCCAGCGGCAACCTGTCGGAGAAGCTCACGTTGCGCTACGGCGTGGGGGTGTTCGAGCCCGCCAACACCATTGCCTTGCGCTACAAGCTGAGCAAGAAGGTGTACGTGGAAGTGGCCAGCGGCGTGGCCAGCTCATTGGATATCTTCTACAAGCGCGATTTCTGACCGCTGCCTGCGGCAAACCCGTAGCCGCCTTGGGCGGCTACGGGGCGCGATGTCGCCATGGCTTACGACGGGTCGGCCAGGGCCGCGGCTTCCTGGCGACGGATATTGCCGATCTGGCGTAGGCTCAGGCCGTACTTGTCCGCCAGCTCACTGCGCGAACTGCCCTTGGAACTTTCCTCCTGGATCTGCCGGTTGCGCAATTGCCGGCTGAAGTGATCGGCCTTGGGGATCTCCAGCGCCAGCCCGGCGAAACGTTCAATCAGCCGTGCCAGGGCTTCGGGCGGCAAGTGCTTGGCCAGCGCCGTGCGCTGCGCATGCTTGGGGATGTACTTGGGGCGCCCACCGTACAGGCAGGTGAGGTGATAGGCGTTCTCCACGCCAATGCAGTCGATCAGGCGTTGCAGCGAATGGGGCAGTTGGCTGATATCGACTTGCTTGAGGTCATTGATGTCCATGCTGACGTCCTTGTAATGGCGAAGGAGCTGGATGCCCTTCCAGATAGGGGGTTGTGCCAGGCAAATTCTAAGGCGTATCGCGCGCAGCTACAGACGGCAACGGTGATGTGTGCGGTAGGAAAATGGGCGTTGTTGTGTAGTGCGAATCGGCGTGTCGAGGAGGAGGGGCGCAGAAACAGGCGTTGTGGCGTTTAGCCGCTAGCGTGAGGGTGCTGAAAGCATGGGGGAGGGATAAAAAAAGCTGCCACGGGCATGGAAAAAGCGAGCCCGCAGGCTCGCTTCCGGAATCAGCGTCCTTGCATGAAGCCGGGGCCGCCACCATGGCCGCCACCGAAACCGCCGCCACCACCGCCACCGTGGCCACCGCCGCCACCGCCTGGTGGCATGAACATCCAGCAACCGCTCAGCGATGCGATCATGAGAAGGGGAATCAGCAGAGTGATTCGACGCAACATGGGTAAATCCTCATAGAGTGAAGCACCCGTCCACAAAGCAGGATGGGCACTGTACTATGAGACCCTGAAAACCCCGGCGCATCCCCGCGATCGGGTATGTGCTTGGTGTGGTTGTTGACACCCATTCGATACAAATGAACCAGGAAGTACCCCATGACCCAGAAGCAACGCCTGATCTATTCCGTCTTCATTTCCATCGCCGTGCTGGCCATCATGCTGGGCCTGTCGTGGATGCAGAAGGACGGCCTGATCAGCGAGAAACTGTTCCAGTACATCGCCATTGGCGTCGCCGTGGTAGTGGTCGTGTTGAACGGCATCATGCGCCGCAAGGTCAAGCCCTGAGCCCGGTCGTGCCGTGACGCGGCCTGGCGGCCGCTGCTACGGGGAGGCTGCGTCAGTGCGGGCGCAGCATGCCCAGGGCGTGCTCGCTGAGGCCGTAGGTCTTGTCGGCGTGCATCTCGATCACGCCTTCGCTGCCCAGGCGCTTGAGCACCTCGCGCACGCTCAGGAACGACAGCGGGATGTCCAGCTCCTGCAGGTGCGTGTGCACCGCCCGCACGCCAATGCTGCGGCCCTCGCGCTCGGCACCCAGCAGGGCGTCGATCACCTTCAGGCGGATCAGGCTGGTGCGCAGGCCGTACGCCTTGAGCAGTACCTTGATCTGGCTGTTGCTGCAGCGCTCGGGCAAGGGCTGCGCCGCGGTTTGCGGGCGCGCCGCGGCCAGGGCGGGGGTGGGCATTGGCGAGTTGTGCATGGGAAAACTCCTGTTCCAGAGCTGGTCCGGTGAAATATCGCTCCTACGTATAGGACGAATGGACCGCTTGAATCATGAACCCCCAACTGTGGAAAATTCGTGATTTCCCCGTGTACAGGTTGGAAAAGATTCACATCAAGGCTGGGCAGGAATGCTATTGAGCACCGTGTTGCCTTCGTTGTTCTGGGTCAGGTAGATGGGCAGCACCTTGGGCAGGCTGGCCACCAGGTTGCGGATGCGCGTGGTGTCGTACATGCCGCCGATGCGGATGTGCGCACTGTGGTCGTCGCCCAGCACCAGCGGTTTTTCCAGGTAGCGGTTGATCAGCGGCAGGGCGTCGGCCAGCGGCAGGTTGTCGAGGATCAGCTTGCCGTCGCGCCAGGCCAGGCTGTTGTCGCCGGCGTAGGTCTGGCTCAGCTGCGGCTCGTAGTCGCCGGCCTTGTAGCGCGCCTGCATGCCTGGGCCCAGGCGGAAGCCGCCGTCCGGGTCGGCGTTGATGCTGCTGACCAGCACCGAGCCTTCCACCAGGGTCACGCGCACCTGGTCCTGGTATTTCCACACGTTGAAGCGGGTGCCGGTGACCTTGATGCGGCCCTCGGCGGCCTTGACCACGAAGGGGTGCTGGGCGTCGTGGGTGACCTCGAAGAAGGCCTCGCCGCGGCTCAGGCGCACCTGGCGGTGGTCCTTGAAGTTGGTGTAGCTCAGCTCGCTGTCCAGGTTCAGCTCGACCCGCGTGCCATCGCCCAGCACCACGTGGCGCAGGGCGCCCTGGCTGGTCTCGTGCTGGTACGCATCCGGCAGCCAGCCGGCGCTCCAGCCGGTGTAGGCCGCCAGGGGCAGTGCCACGGCGCTGATCGCCGCTGCCACGGCCCAGCGCTGCAGGGTAAAACGGCGGGTGGGCAGTGGCACCACCGCGGCTGGCGCAGGCCGTGGCAGCTGATCGGACAGGGTCCAGATCTCGGCCATGGCTGCATACTCCCGGGCATGCAAGGGGTCTTCACCCAGCCACTGTTCGAACTGCGCGCGCTCCTGCGCCGAGCAATCCTCGGCATGCAGGCGCATGCACCACTGGGCGGCGGCCTCGGTGATGGCGTCAGAGTGGTCAGTGGTGGCGGGCATTTCGATGGCAGGCTCCAGAAGCAATCCGCCATTCTAACCCCTCGCCTCGAATGGCTGGAACCCGCAATCATGGCAATTCGCTTATCGGCCCGCACTTATTGTTTATCGCGGCCCCCTGGTGCGGTGGCCAGGGGGCTTGCGCAAGCGGGTTACCAGAGCTCACGCCCCAGCGTCGTTGCCAGCAGGGTGACGGAGTCGGCGTTGTCGAGAATCACCTGGGCGCGGCGCAATGGGTCGAGCATGAACACATCCCTTGCCGCGTCGAGGTCCGTGGTGCCGGTGTGCTTGTAAACCCGCTCCAGGGCCTTGCCGTCCGCGTCGGTCAAGTCACGCAGCACACCGCTCGTTCGGTCTTCGAGCTTGAACAGCCGGTTATGAGGCGTCTGCAGCGACAGGCCGCGCCGGTGCATGTTCAGCTGCTGGATGAAGAATTGCTGGCCGGCGCTGGTGTTGTACAGGGTATCGACCGGCGGGTAGCCGGAGTTCAGGTAGGCGATGTCGGTGGTGCGGTTGGCCTGGTGTGACACTTCATGAATCAGGGTGGTGGCCTGGGCGTGAAGTAACGGGTCGATCACGCTCTTGAACGGATCGACGTTGAGCAGGATGCTGAAGTCCAGCTGAAAGAACTGTTCGGTCAGGAAAATGCGCCGGTGGTGATCGCCGCGGAACACGAAGCCGTGCGTGCGGGTATAGCCTGGTCGATTCAGGCCGAATATCAGCCGCTGGGAATTGAGCGGTTCCAGCGACCGCTCTTGCAGCCCCGACAGCACGCTGGTCAGGGCACGACGCACCTGGTGCAGCAGTTTCGGGGTCGTGGCGGCTACGCCAAACACGTCCATCAACAGCGATTCGGTGCGGGCCGGCAGCGACTTTTGCGGTTGGCGGGCATTGAGGTTCTCCAGGGCTGTTATCAGGTAATGGGAGGCTTGGGCGTGGGCTGCGCACACCTGCTGGGCCTTCGCGGGGTCGCCAGTAAATAAGCGCGCCATGCCTTTGTACTGGGTGATGAATACACGGTTGATCTGCTGGTCAGTGCCATGCTGGTCGAGGATGCGCAGGATGTTGTAGCCGTTGCTCAACGGTGGCACCGATATCACCAGTTCCCAAGCGCCGCTCGCCTGCCATTCGATGCGTGGCCCCTCGCGCTGGTCGCGGGTGAGGAACCATTGGCCGTTTTCCTCACGCACCTTGCATACGCGCCCCTGTATCACTACGTAGAGTTCATGTGCGTAGACATAGACGTTGCGGCTGCCGTCGAAGGTCATGCGCCGCAGGTCCACCTCAGGTGCCTCGAACAAACTGATGCGCTCGGTTTTCGCTGCCTCCAGGCGGAAGTTCGGGGTAGCCGGCAGGCCTGCCGCGGGGCGCGGGGCGGCGGGCCACAGGCGACGGCCGATGCCCATCATGTGTTCGGTAGAGTTTTCCGAGCCGGCGAGCAGGCCAAGGGCTGCAACGAAGTCGGTCAAGGCTTCGCCCCAGCGTTGCCGGGACGCGGCGTTGATCGAAGCCTGGAACCAGCTCTCGCTCTGCCACAGGTTGAGCACTTTGGCCAGGGAGCCTGGCAGGAGGATGGAGCCCTGCTCGATGCCCAGGGTCATCAGGTAGCGGAAGGTCGTCCAGTTCGCTTCTTCGGTGGTCACAGTGGCCGTCTTGTTGGCCCGTTTCAATACCACCAGGTTGTCCTGGAACAGGTAGTGCAGTGCACTGCCGGCGACCGGGGTGGCGGGGTGTATCCGGGTGCCATCGGGCCGCAGTTCCACGTCCAGGGGCGATTCACCCAGCATGGGCAAGTGGGGGTGGTTAAACCCGTGGCGTGCGTAACGGTTGCTGATGGACGGGGCCAGTTGGGCGATGACTTCGACCTGCATGGCCGTGTCGGCGCGCAATTTGGTCAGCAGGTCGTCGGCGTTGGCGTACTCACGGAACACCGATTGTTCGTTGTAGGGGGTGTAGAGCACCAGCGGCCCGTGGGTGATGTCCTTGGGACCGATCAGGTGGATGCCTGTCGCCGTGTCCGGGTCAAGGTAGCTGGCGGCTTGAAACTGCAGAGGGCGGATCACCACATCGACACCGGCCAAGGGTTGTCGCGCCAGGGCATCGGGCATGGTCAGCACGGCCGCCACATAGCGGTACGCAGTATCGCTCAGGCGCTTCGCCAGTTTTTGCTGATAGGCCGCGGTGATCAGTTCTGCCGTCAGCTGGCGGCTGTAGCGCAACTGTCGGGTCGCGTAGTCGGCATCGTCGGGGCTCAGGCGGGTGGCCAGCAGCTGGCGATACTGGCTGGCGACGTCGAGGCTGGCCACCATCTTGCGGACGTAATCGCTGTCCAGCCCCGCCGGCAATGGGCTGGCGTCGGTCATCTCGAGGATGGCAGGCGTACCGGGCAGCAAGGTCAACTGGTCGATGGCGGCGGTTGTCAGGGTCTCGCGTTGCACCTGGGTAGCGGCAGGCAGTTGCGAGGGGATCTCACCGGCCCCCACCAGGCCGGGGGTAAAGTGGCGCAGGGTGATGAGCACGTCGTCCGGCTGCGGCGCCTTGTCGCCCAAGTCCTGCTGCAGCCGTTCAGTCACGCGCCCACGGGTGAAGGTCCTGAGGTCGGGGATGTCGAACAGATAGTCCTCGCCCAATGCCTGCAGGCGCGCGCAGGTGCCAACCAGCGCGGTATAGGTGGTGAGCTCCTGGGAGGAAGCATCGGTGAGCCAACTTGGCAGGGTGGTCTTGAGGTGCCAGTAGTCCAGGGCAGTATCCAGTCCCTGCAGGTAGGTGGTGAGGGCGTCCTTGACCGCGGTGAGGTGCACGTAGCGGCAAACCAGCTCACCGCTGAAACGCAGCGTGCAGGTGAGTTGATAGGCACTGCGGGCGGCCTGGCGTTGACGTCGGCGTTCATCGAGTTGCAACCGGCGGGGCACCGAATCGGTGATCGGCCAGGTCGACAGGCTCAGGGGCACCTCGGGTGTGCGGCCCAGCGCCCGGCTCAAGGCTTCATCATCGTCAGGTGGCAACAACGACAGCCAGTCGACGTTCAGTGGCGGGGTACGCAGGCGATCCCCCAGCGATTGCAGCAGCAAGGTGCGGGTGCTGAATACCTCCACGCCTGCCAGCACCGACCAGAGCAGCACCTGGCCAGAATCATCGCCGTCGGTGTGTACCACGAACACGTTGCTCAGCACCGCCTCGGGCCGGTCGTTGAAGCGCACGCTGACGCCGTGGGCCTTGGCCTGGCCTGCGCCAGTGGGGCGTTGATGTTCCAGTGGGTAGTCCAACACCTGTTGCAACGGGTCGAGGGCGCCGGCCGCAAGCTTGCCAAAACGCCGTTGCATGCCCAGCTCCAGGCGCAGCAGGCCCTCGCGGATCTGCCGGGATTCGGCTTGGGGCCAGGCCCACAGGCCTTGCAGGCGCAAGCCGCGGTCGGCTTCCAGCACAGTGGTAAAGGTCTTGTCCAGGCGTGAGCCTGCGTGGTTCAGCAGCGCTGTCACCAGGCTTTTCGGCAGTGCCTGGAGCGCCCCACCGTGTTGCTCCTGGGCCGCTGGCAGCCAGCGCGGGCGCCCTTCGGGGCGGCTGACGCGCTCTACCAGGACGTCCGCCAGGCTGACCCACAGCGGTTGTTCGTCCCCCGGGGCGCTCAGGTCGAAGGTCACTGACTGGCTCGACAGGTGTGCGCTGATCACGCTCAAGGCCGGGTCCAGTACATCGGCAGCACTTTCCTCCAGGTCGGCAATACCACCGCGCAGGGCTTGGTGGCGGTTATTGAATTCGTGCAGTTGCTTCATCCACTGGGCGGTCTGTTTCAGCGCGCCGGGCCGCGCCAGCAGCACGCCTTGTTGCAACAGCGGCACCGGCCGCCAGCGTCGCGTTGGGTCCAGGTTCAGCAGACGCTGGTCGAGCAGCCCACGAACGTCCAGGGCCTGGTCAACCAGCACCATGGCGCGGCCCGGGCTCCCACCCCGTTGCTGCAGGCAACTGCGCAGGTTACGCGCCTGGCACTGGGCGATGGCGTCCATGCACGCCAGCAGCGGGGTAGGGCCCAAGGGCGGGGTCAGCAGCTGCGGGCGTGCCAGCCCAGCCCATGCCTCATGGTCGGCTCGCGCCACGGCGGCAGGCGCTTCAGGCAATGTGGTCAGGTAAAGCATCAACGACATACGGCTGGCGTGGCGCTGCAGTCCGCCCTGGCCATCGTAGACATACACCGAGGGCCCGGCAGGGTCGGCGATCAGCAGTGCGCCCGCGACGGTCACCAGTGGCGTGGATTCGCCATGTTCTGCCAGGGCCAGCCCGCAGGCATGGCCCTCGATCAGGGCCGCGCGTAGCCAGGGCCAGTGGTCGCCCAGCAATTGACCGTTGGCGAGCGCTTGCAGCAGGGCTTGGTAGAAGGCCGCGCCATAGAGTTGGGTAAGGGATGCACGCTGGGGTTGCCAGGCCTGCTGCAGCGCCGCGACATACGCATCGGGCAGGGCGGTGAAGCTCTCGTCCAGCGTGGCTTGCAGCGCAGTGCGAGTCTCGTCGCTCAGCGGCTGGTCGTCGTGGGGCAGCCAGTTGAGGTGCTGTTCACTGTGCGCTTGCTGGCCAGCGAACACTTGCAGGTGATATTCGGCGAGGGTAAGGGTCTGGCTGACGTTGCCATCCTGCTTGTTGACGTATTGCAGCCAGACATTATCGGGGTCGTTGGCCTTGCCTGGGTATTGCGCTGTCAGGGTTGCTTTCACACGGTTCTGCAACTGGCTGTCCAGCGCGGGCAGTTGCCCGAACCAGCGGGCTGCTTCGGCCAGGTGGTCGGCGCGTTGCAACACATAGGTGGCGCTGATGCTGTCGAACAACGGCGGCTGCACCTGCTCCAGTTCAAACTGCGCCTGCGGCGCCCCTTGCAATGTGCGCAGGCGAGTCTCCAGGGCCGTGCGGTCGGTAAAGGGCTGGATGCCGTCCAGCAGCGTCCACAGGTAAACGGAGGGGTTTACCGGGTCGGGGTGGCTGAACACCATGGCGCCTGCCAGCTGCGGGTCCGGGCGCTGGTCGGGGGCCAGCAGCGGTTGGTCGACGCGCAAGGTATCAGGCGATTTGTCGGCCAGCAGCCAGTCGTGCTCCACCTGGCTGAGGCGTTCGTCTCTGAAGGCCTGGCTGACGTTGCTGATAAACCGGCTGCGCAGCAGGTCGGGGTGGAAAAACGGCACATGAACGGTAGGGGTAGGCATGACGGCTCCAATTGCCGCGAAATGGGCGCCCAAAGTAGTTTTTCCATGCCTGTTGGCGGCGTTAGTTGTGTACCACCGCCCCTCCGGCGCCTCTGCTATTGACACGGGAGCGGGGGCGGTGTGATTAATCGGCTATCCCCCCTGCAAGGAGCTTGTGATGCCTGCTGTCGACACTCCACATACCACGACCCTGGCCTTCGACCAGCTGGTGCCGTTGCTAAGCCAGATATTCCAGCGCCATGGCGCCTCGGCCTCGGTGGCCCAGGTGCTCGCGCACAACTGTGCCACCGCCCAGCAGGACGGCGCCCACAGCCACGGCGTGTTTCGCGTGCCGGGCTATGTGTCGTCCATGGCCAGCGGCTGGGTGGATGGTGCAGCGGTGCCGGTGGTCGAAGATGTGGCGTCGGGATTCGTGCGTGTGGACGCTGCGCGCGGGTTCGCCCAGCCAGCCCTGGCGGCGGCCCGGCCGCTGCTGCTGGCCAAGGCGCGTGAAGCCGGCATCGCGGTGCTGGCGATTCGCAATTCGCACCACTTCGCCGCGCTGTGGCCCGATGTCGAGCCTTTCGCCCGTGAGGGGCTGGTGGCCTTGAGCGTGGTCAACAGCATGACCTGCGTGGTGCCCCATGGCGGCCAGAAACCCTTGTTCGGCACCAACCCCATTGCCTTCGCCGCGCCGTGTGAAGGCCATGACCCGATCGTCTTCGACATGGCCACCAGCGCCCTGGCCCACGGCGACGTGCAGATCGCCGCGCGCCAGGGCACGGTCGTGCCGCCCGGCACCGGCGTCGATCGCCACGGCCAGCCCACCACCGATCCCAAGGCCATTCTCGATGGCGGTGCGTTGTTGCCGTTCGGCGGGCACAAGGGCTCGGCGTTGTCGATGATGGTCGAGTTGCTGGCCGCTGCGCTGACGGGTGGCAACTTCTCCTTTGGTTTCGACTGGAGCCAGCACCCTGGGGCGCAGACGCCCTGGACCGGCCAGCTGATCATTGTCATCGACCCGAGCAAGGCGGCCGGCAATGACTTCGCCGCGCGCAGTCGCGAGCTGGTGGAGCGCATGCAGGAAGTGGGGGTAACGAGGATGGCCGGGGAGCGGCGTTATCGCGCGCGGGCCAGAGCGCAACAGGAAGGGGTACGGATTGGCGTGGAAGAGTTGGCGCGCCTGCAGGCCCTGGCGCTGCGTGAATGACGCGGCCTGCGGCCGCTGCTACGGGGGAAGTGTGTAGCAGCTGCCGCCAGGCGGCGTCCTGCGCGCCCGTTACGAACGGCGGCCCAGCAGCAGGCCCACCACCAGGCCGAAGCCGGCGGAAATGGCCACGGTCTGCCAGGGGTGGCCACCGATGTATTCCTGGGTGGCTTCCACTACTGGCTGGGCACGGTCGCGAGCGCCGCTCACCGACTCCCGGGCTTGCTTGAGCTTCAGGCCAACCTGTTCACGCCAGGTCTCGGCTTCTTCCCCCACCAGTTCCGCGCCATTCTTGAGCAGGGCTTCGGATTCCTCGATCAGCGCCTGCAGTTCACTGAAGGCTTGATCCTTGATCTGATCGGCGGCTTGCGAGGCAGTTTTACGGGCCATATGCGTTGCTCCTGGTAATTGATGGCAGTGAACAATGGATTGCAGCGGTGGGCGAAAGTTGCAGCGGTGTTCAGGTCCGCCTGCCCGACAGTGTAAGATAGCGGCCAATTTTCACGCTGCAGGGTTACCCCATGAGTTTCAATCTGGCCAACATGAGCCTCGCCGAGCGGGCGATGATCGAGGACGAGAAATCCCGCCTGTTCGACCTCTGGCAGTCCAACCTGGGCAAGGCCAAGGCCGACGCCGCGCGCCTGATCAGCGAGAAGTCCAAGCGCAAGGGCCGCTGGGCCGAGTGGGTACGCGCAGAGCTTGATGGCATGTCGCCGCCCGAGTACGCCAACATGGTGCGTGCCGAGGTCAACCGGCTAATGGCCGCCAACAAGTAACGCATCGCCCACGCAGGCACTGATGGCCTCGCGCACGCGCAGCAGCGCCGGGTCGATCTGCGCGTGGGTGCGCCAGCCCATCTCGATGGGGTAGCGCGGCAGGTTCAGCGGGCAGGGCAGGGTCGCCAGCCCGCACACCTGGGCGATGCGCCACGCCGCGTGCGCCGGCACCGTGGCAATCGCCCGCGAGCCCTTGAGCAGGTAGGGCAGGGCGGCGAAGTGGGTGGTCGAGGCCTGCACCTGTCGGGTGCGGCCCAAGGCCGCCAGGGCTTCGTCGATGATGCCGATGAAGCCACCTGAGGAAATCAGGATCTGCTCACGGGCGACGAATTCGTCCACTTCAATCTCGGCCTGCCCAGCTGCCAGGCTGGCCGGGTCCACCAGGCTCAAGTAATCGCCTTCACCCAACACCTGGCGGCTGAGCATGCGTTCGTTGAAGCCGCCGGCGGTGATGGCCAGGTCCAGGGTGCGCTCGCTCAGGGCCTGGGCGACGATCTGCGTGTGGGTTTGCCGGAAGATCAGGCGCAGCCCCGGCGCCCGGCGCTCCACTTCCTCGATCAGTGCGCGGCCGAAGGCAATCTCGAAATCATCCGACAGCCCCAGGCTCACCGCGCGGCCCCGGTAGTCGCTGGCGTTGGGATCGAGCAAGGTCAGGCTCTGCCTGCACTTGTTCAGCGCCTCGCTGATCAGCGGCTTCAACTGGTTGGCCCGCAGGGTCGGCGCCAGGCCGCGCCCGGTGCGCACGAACAGCGGGTCACCATACACCTCGCGCAGGCGCCGCAACGCCGCGCTCACCGCTGACTGGGTGACGCCCAGGCGCAGGGCCGCACGGCTGGCGCTGACTTCGTCGTGCAGGGCTTCGAAGACTTTCAGCAGGTTGAGATCGACGTCGACGATATTCATCTGGTTCATATCATTCAGAATTGAATGGGGCTTTATTCATGATTCACCAGCCGCCGACAATGTGCAAACAGTCCTGCACACGGAAGCTACCTGCTATGTCGAAATCCATCGTTGCCGCCCTGCAAATCGGCGCCTTGCCCGGCGGCAAGGCCGACACCCTGGCGCACATCCTCAGCTACGAAGACGCCATCCGCGACGCCGGCGCCCAACTGGTGGTCATGCCCGAAGCGCTGCTGGGCGGCTACCCCAAGGGCGAGACCTTCGGCACCCAGTTGGGCTACCGCCTGCCCGAGGGCCGCGACGCCTTCGCCCGCTACCACGCCAACGCCATCGACGTGCCTGGCGCTGAAACCGAGGCCCTGGCCGGCCTTGCCCAGCGCACCGGCGCCAACCTGGTGCTGGGGGTGATCGAGCGTAGCGGCCACACGCTGTTCTGCACCGTGCTGTACTTCTGCCCGCAACAGGGCCTTGTGGCCAAGCACCGCAAACTCATGCCCACCGGCACCGAGCGGCTGATCTGGGGCAAGGGCGACGGCTCCACGCTGCCGGTTGTAGAAAGCGCGGCCGGGCGCATCGGTGGCGCGGTGTGCTGGGAAAACTACATGCCGCTGCTGCGCATGGCCATGTATGCCAAGGGCGTGGACATCTGGTGCGCGCCCACGGTGGATGAACGCGAGATGTGGCAGGTGACCATGCGCCACGTGGCCTGCGAGGGCCGTTGCTTCGTGGTCAGCGCCTGCCAGGTGCAGGATTCGCCTGCGGCCCTGGGCACCGAGGTGGCCAACTGGCCGTCGGAACGGCCGTTGATCAATGGTGGCAGTGTCATTATCGGGCCGTTGGGGGATGTGCTGGCGGGGCCGTTGGTGGGGGCACGAGGGTTGCTGGTGGCTGAAATCGACAGTGAGGATTTAGTGCGTGCTCGCTATGATTTCGACGTGGTTGGGCACTATTCGCGCCCTGATGTCTTCGAGTTGGTGGTGGATGAAACGCCGCGCCCGGGGGTGAAATTCATATAAACACTTCAGCGCCACACACACGGCTCTTGATCTTGATCCCGTGCGGCCTTTGATCTTGATTGTGTGCCCCATAAAGCGCCAGGGCCGACTGGAGGCGTCGGCCGAGCGGTCCACGGCGTAGCCGGGGAAGACGGAACCGGAGGCGCTTCTGTTCCGGGCCGTCGTCCGCTTGGGCGACGCCGGAGGGAGGGGACCCGCAGCGAAGCGGAGGGACCAAGCAGGGGCAAGCCTTTTTTGGTTACTTTTTGAGGCGTTTGTCAAAAAGTGACTCGGCGTAAGGCCGAAAAGGTGATTTTGCATCACCCGTAGTAATGGATATGTTCGCGATATGTGGATCCCGCTTTTGAGGGTTTCGAACATATCCAATTTCGCGGCGAGACCACCGACCGTTTCGCCCTTACGGCGACTCACTTTTTTTCAAACGCCAAAAAAAGTAAGCAAAAAACGCTTGCCCCTGCTTGGGCCCTCCGCTGCGCTACGGGTCCCCTCCTTCCGGCGCCGATCAACGGGCAGACGGCACCCGCTATAGAAGCCTGCGGGTTACCGTCTCTTCGGCCTGCGGCCTCGGCCCTTCGGGCAGCCCGTTGATCGACGCCTCCAGTCGGCCCGGGCGCTTTACGGGGCATACAATCAAGATCAAGAGCCAGATCAAAAGCAAATCAAAAGCCGGATCAAAAGCCAGATCAAAAGTCAGATCAGACGCCAGATCAGACGCCAGATCAAAGGCTTGTTCATGGCGATTCGCCGCCCCTTCGGGGGGGTAGATGCTGGCCCAATGCAATAATTTCACATCCCATTCGACTAACTGTCATTAAACCGAAATATTCAAAGCATTAAATCGTCACGGCCAAACCCGTGTGGGTAGGACCCACTCAAACCAATTTGCCGAGGTGTTGCCGTGACGCTGCTGAATAAAAATCGTCTGTCGCTTTTGCTGGCCTCCCTGTGCCTTTCGGGCCTGGCCCACGCGACCGATGTAACCGGTGCGGGCTCCAGCTTTGTTTACCCAGTGCTGTCCAAGTGGTCCCAGGACTACAGCAAGCAGAAAGACAACCGCATCAACTACCAGTCCATCGGTTCGGGCGGCGGCATCGCCCAGATCAAGGCAGCCACCGTTGACTTCGGCGCATCGGATGCCCCGCTCAGCGCTGACGACCTGAAAGCAGCCGGCCTGGGCCAGTTCCCCAGCGTCATCGGCGGCATCGTGCCGGTCTTCAACGTCGAAGGCGTGGAAGGCGGCAAGCTGAAGCTGGACGGCCAGACCCTGGCTGACATCTTCCAAGGCAAAATCACCAAGTGGAACGACAAGGCCATCGAGGCCCTGAACCCAGGCGTCAAGCTGCCTGAAACCGCCATCACCGTGGTGCACCGTTCGGACGGCTCGGGTACTTCGTTCAACTTCACCAACTACCTGTCCAAGGTCAGCCCAAGCTGGAACGACCAGTTGAAGTTCGGCACCACCGTGGCCTGGCCTGTGGGTGTGGGCGGCAAGGGCAACGAAGGTGTGGCTGCCTACGTGAAGCAGATCAAGGGCTCCATCGGCTACGTCGAATACGCCTACGCCCTGCAGAACAAAATGGCCACTGCCCAGCTGAAGAACGCCGCCGGCAAGTTCGTCGAGCCTAACGCCAAGGCCTTCCAGGCTGCCGCCGATACCGCCGACTGGGCCAGCGCCAAGGACTTCAACCTGATCATGACCAACGCCCCGGGCGACAACGCCTGGCCGATCACTGCCACTACCTGGATCATCATGTACAAGCAGTCCAAGAACGCCGAGCAGAGCAAGGCCGCCTTTGACTTCTTCAAATGGTCCCTGGAAAACGGCCAGCAGCAGGCCAGCGCCCTGGACTACGTAGCACTGCCGAACTCGCTGGTGCAGAAGATCGAAGGTTACTGGAAATCCGATTTCGCCCATTGATGTGAAGTAAACCGGCGCGCCCCCGCCGGACCTCGGGTCCGGTGGGGGCGTACGCCTTGCGAGTGGATTGCCATGACAGATAACACCCAATACATGACCTCGACCAGCTCTACCACCGATGCCAGCGAAGCCCGTGCGGCACGCGACCATCGCCACGACATGTGGTTCCGGCGCACCATGATGGGTGCCGGCATGCTGGTGCTCGTGCTGCTGCTGAGCATCGCCGGCTCTACCCTGTGGGGCGGCAGCGAAGCGTTTCGCACCTTTGGTTTCGGCTTCCTGACCAGCACCCAATGGGATGTGGTCAACGGCCAGTTCGGCGCCGTCGTGCCTGTTTTCGGCACACTGGTGACCTCGCTTTTGGCGTTGCTGATCGCCGTTCCGGTGAGTTTCGGCATCGCCATTTTTCTTACGGAAGTGGCGCCCATGTGGCTGCGCATGCCGATTGCCTCGGCGATCGAGCTGCTGGCCGGTATCCCGTCGATCATCTACGGCATGTGGGGGCTGTTCATCTTCGGCCCGTTCATGGCCGCGCACCTGGCGCCGTGGATCAACGACCACCTGGGCGCACTGCCCGTGGTCGGCGCGCTGTTCCAAGGCCCGCCCCTGGGTATCGGCATGCTTACCGCCGGTATCGTGCTGGCGATCATGATCACCCCCTTCATCACCTCGGTGATGCATGAGGTGTTCCGCAGCGTGCCGACCACCTTGAAGGAATCGGCCTACGCCCTGGGTAACACCACCTGGGAAGTGGTCTGGGACATCGTGCTGCCCTACACCCGCTCGGCGGTGGTCGGTGGCATCTTCCTGGGCCTGGGTCGCGCCCTGGGCGAGACCATGGCGGTGACCTTCGTGCTGGGCAACGCCCACCAGTTCTCCGCTTCCTTGCTGATGCCCAGCAGCTCGATCGCCTCGGTGATCGCCAACGAGTTCAGCGAGGCCTACACCGACCTGCACCGTTCGGCGCTGATCGCCCTGGGCTTCCTGCTGTTCGTCGTCACTTTCGTGGTGCTGGCGGCTGCCCGCCTGATGTTGATGCGCTTGTCGCGTAAAGAGGGACTATGAACGACAACGAGCGGCTGTACCGTGTTCGCCGCCTGAAGAACCGTATTGCCATGGCCCTGAGCTGTGGCGCCACGGCCTTTGGCCTGCTGTGGCTGGTGTGGATCCTGATCACCACGCTGATCAACGGCTTCAAGGCGCTGAACCTTGCCCTGTTCACCCAGATGACCCCGCCACCGGGCACCGAGGGCGGTTTGGCCAACGCCTTCTACGGCAGCGCCCTGATGTCGGTGCTGGCCCTGCTGATCGGCACGCCGATTGGCCTGGCCGCTGGTATCTGGCTGGCCGAGTTCGCCCGCCACTCCAAGCTGGGCAACACCGTGCGCTTCATCAACGACATCCTGTTGTCGGCGCCGTCCATCGTGCTGGGCCTGTTCATCTACACCGCGGTGATCCTGCCGCTCAACCACCTCACCAACCACCAGGTGGGCTTCTCGGCGTTCGCCGGTGCCCTGGCCCTGGCGCTGCTGGTGATTCCGGTGGTGGTGCGCACCACCGATGAAATGCTGCAACTGCAGCCTTCGACCATGCGCGAAGCCGCGCTGGCCCTGGGTGTGCCGCAGTGGAAGCTGACCCTGCAGATCGTCCTGCGCGCCGCCAAGGCGGGCGTGGTGACCGGTGTGCTGCTGGCCCTGGCGCGTATCACCGGCGAAACCGCGCCGCTGCTGTTCACCGCGTTCGGCAACCAGTTCTGGAGCAGCAACCTGCTCAAGCCGATCGCCAGCGTGCCGGTGGTGATCTTCCAGTACGCCATGAGCCCCTTCGACGACTGGCACGCCATCGCCTGGGCGGGTGCCCTGGTGCTGACCCTGTTTGTCCTGGCCCTGAGCCTGCTCTCCCGATTGATCCTTTTGCGCAATAGGTCTCACTAATGACAAGTCTTGCCCAGGAACGCACCAAAATCCGTGTGCGCAACCTTGAATTTTTCTACGACCAGCAGCGCTCGCTGAAATCCATCGACATGGACATCCCCGAGAAGCGCGTGACCGCCATCATTGGCCCGTCCGGCTGCGGCAAGTCCACGCTGCTGCGCGTGTTCAACCGCATCTACGCGATGTACCCGAAACAGGAAGCCAAGGGCGAAGTACTGCTCAACGGCGAGAACATCCTGGCCCCGAACTACTCGATGAACCGCCTGCGCAGCCACGTGGGCATGGTGTTCCAGAAGCCGGTGCCGTTCCCGATGTCGATCTACGACAACATCGCCTACGCCGTGCGCCACCATGAGAAACTGGGCCGCCGCGAAATGGACGACCGCGTCGAGCAGGCGCTGCACGGCGCCGCCCTGTGGGGCGAGGTGAAGGACAAGCTCAAGCAGAGCGCCCAGAGCCTCTCCGGTGGCCAGCAGCAACGTCTGTGCATCGCCCGCACCATCGCCCTGAAGCCTCAGGTGTTGCTGCTGGACGAGCCGACCTCGGCGCTGGACCCGATCTCCACCGGCCGCATCGAGCAGTTGATCACCGAGCTCAAGGAGCAGTTCACCGTGATCATCGTGACCCACAACATGCAACAGGCCGCGCGCTGCTCGGACTACACCGCGTTCATGTTCATGGGCGAGCTGATCGAGCACGGCGACACCGACACGCTGTTCACCAACCCGGCCAAGACCCAGACCGAAGACTACATCACCGGTCGGTTCGGCTGATCTGACGCGGCCTGCGGCCGCTGCTACAGGTTTTGTAGCAGCGGCCACAGGCCGCGTCACGCGTCACACCCGCACGATCAACCGATGCACCCGCTTGCCCGACGACAGGCTCGTCGACTCGTCATCCAGCAGCACCTCCACACTGCCCAATGCCTCGCGCACCAGCCGCCGATCGAAGGCGCTGTACAGCCGCCCGGCCGCGTCGCGAATGGACGCATCCGGGGTCACCCGCCAGCTCAAATACAAGGTCCCGCCTGGGCGCAACAGCTCGCGCAGGCGCCGGGTAGCTGCGGCCACCTGTGTTTCGGGCAGGTGCATGATCACCGTTTCACACAGCACATTCTGCAAGCTGCCAGCCTTAAGGCCCTCCAATTCGGGCAGGTGCATCAGCGCAAAGCGCAGGTCGGGGTGCAGGGTGCGGGCCTGGGTCAGCAGGCCGCTGCTGGCTTCCACGCCCAGGGCGTCGAAGCCCTGGGCGCTGAGCCACGCCAGGTCGCGGCCACTGCCGCAGCCCACGTCCACGGTGGGGCCAGGGCGGAAATGGCGCAGCAGCAGGGCGTACATGTCGCTGGGAGGTGCCTGGTGGTTCCATTCGCGCGCGTAGTCGGGCGCGCGTTGGTCATAGGCCTGGAGGGTCTTGGGGTCCACGTTCGGTTCCTGGAAAAGGCGGCATGCCATCACTCTAGACAATGTGCCAGCACCAGGGGTTCGCTTTAACCTCAGGCGCTCAGTGCCCAGCCTGGCTCCAGGGGGGGCAGGCCGTGGTGGGCGCGGGCGCGGTCGCAGGCTTCGTTGTGCGTGCCGGTCTCCCAGGACGCCTCGAATTCGCGGCAGGTGCTGGAGCGTTGTTCGTACATGGTGCAGCCCACCGAACAGCCGATTTCCCCGGCCAGGCTGGTGCAACGCGCCGGCTTGCCCTCGGTGCCACGCATGGCCACGTGGTTGGGGCTGACCTGCACGGTCAGTTCATCGGGCACCAGCCCGCCCACCGAGGTGCATTCGCCCCAGTAGAAAGACACACGGAAAAACGCGCAGCAGGCGCCGCAACTCACGCAAGGGTTGTTATCAGACATGATGAAGGCAGGATTCGATACGGGCGGCGAACTCAGGACGAGGACCGCAACCGAGGGCCTATTCTAGGCATCGCCGCGCCGTTGAGAAGAGGGAAACGGGGGCCTTGAGCAAATATATTTGTGTGGCGTTGCGGGCGCTTTTGTGCAGCGCCAACCGGCGCTGGGCCGGTTCGCGTCGCGCCCTGTTTCAGCGCCCGGCCAGCAGGCGCTGGCGCTTGAAATCGCGCTCGGTGAGGTAGCCGAAAATCAGCCCCAGGGCGCTCCACATCACCAGCTGGATACCCAAGGTGGCGAGGCGGAACTGCCAGAGGTTTTCTGCCGGGAAGCCGTCGGGCACCTCGTTGACCGGCGGGAACACCGAGCCGCCCAGGTTCACCACCAGCAGGTACAGGGCGATGCCGATCAGGGCAGCGGTCCAGATGCCGTGGCGCGGCAGCAGGTTGCGGGCGAAGTTCACGGCGATGACCATGGCCACCACCGACAGCATCACCATCAGCAGGAACAGGTGGGTGCGCTCGCGGATGGTGTCGGGGTCGCCGATGGACGGCGGGTTGGCGGGATATTTCAGCGCCGGCACCACGATCACCGCCACGAACGCCGCCAGCGCCAGCAACGCGGCCAGCCCGCGTGGGCCCAGGCGCCCGACCCGGCCCACGCAGTTGGCGAAGGCCAGGGCAAACAGCGCGCCCATGCCGGCGCTGTACACCACCACGCCGCTGATCAGGCCGATACCGCTCTGCAGCTCGCGGCCCACCAGCTCGGGGGCCGGGCCCTGGTCCAGGTGTTCCTCGAAGGCAAAGGCCTGGTCAATCTGGGGTTCGCCGAAGCATTTGGCGAAACTGAACGCGAGAAAGCCGGCAAGGATGCCGACGAACATGCCGCGCAGGAGCAGTGAACCGGTCATGAAGGCGCTCGTCTAGCGAATAGGTGCTGGCGAGTGTAAACCGGCCCCGGGCCATTGCGACGGGGCTGAGTTTTTTGTCATATAGGATGAAAAAGGAGGACCTGCCATGTACAGCCATATTCAACTGGGCGCACGGGACTTGCCGCGGCTGGCGGCGTTTTATGATGCCGTGCTGCATGAACTGGGGCTTGAGCGCATGCCGGATGATAACGATGGCGGGCCGCCGGGGGCCGGCTGGCAGGTGCCAGGCCGGCGCTGGCCGCAGTTTTTCGTGCAGGAGCCGTTCAATGGCCTGCCGGCTACCTGGGGCAATGGCGTACAGGTCAGCTTTGCCGCGCGCAGCCGTGCCCAGGTTGATGCGGCGTGGAAGACCGCGGTGCAGCTGGGTGGCCAGGACGAAGGCGCCCCGGGCCTGCGCCCGCAGTATTCAGCCGACTACTACGGCGCCTACTGCCGCGACCCTGAGGGCAACAAACTCTGCTTCGTGCACGCGGAGGGCCTTAACCCGTAGCAGCGGCCCATAGGCCGCGTCCGGGGGCGCTACGGTGTTGGCTTCGGACGCAGCCTGCGGCAGCTGCTACGGGGCGGGGGTGTCGGGGGTGTCGGAGATGGCGCGGTGCAGGTCGGCGGTCAGGCGTTCGCCGGCGTAGGCCTGGGCCTGGGCGGATTTCTGTACCAGGTTGCCCAGCCCGAAGAACTCATGGGTGACGCCGCTGTACACCCGGCGCTCCACGTTCACGCCGGCTGCTTTCAACGCGGTTTCCATCAAGGCGCCGTCGTCACGCAGCGGGTCGACCACGGCGTTGATCAGGGTCACCGGCGGCAAGCCCTGCAGGTTGGCGTGCAGCACGTCCAGGCGCGGGTCCTGTTTCTGCCCCGGGTCGCTCAGCAGTTGGTTGAAGAACCACGGCATCATCGCCGCGTTCAACGGCTTGGCGTGGGCGTATTTGGTGTAGGACTCGGTGTCGCTGCCGGTCTGGGTCACCGGGTAGATGGCCAGCACGTGCTTGGGCGCCGCTAGGCCTTGCTCATGGGCAGCGATGGCAGTGGCCAGGGCCAGGTTACCGCCGGCGCTTTCACCGGCCAGGGCCAGGTGCTTGGGGTCGCCGCCCACGGCGCGGGCGTAGTGGGTGAGCCAGCGGTACACGGCCACGCCGTCATCGGCGGCGGCGGGGAAGCGGTCTTCCGGCGCACGGCGGTAGTCGATCGACACCACCACGGCATCGGCCACCTTGGCCAGGGCGCGGGCCGAACTGTCATAGACCTTGCGGTCAGCCAGCACCCAGCCACCGCCGTGGAAGTACAGGATCACCGGCTTGAAGCCACCGCCATCCGGGGTATAGACCGTGGCCGGTATCTGCCCTGCGGCGCCCGGCACGCTACGGTCGTAGGCCTGCACGCCAGCCGCGTCGCCGGCCACGCCTTGGTCGGCCAGTACTGCCTTGGCGGCGTCGGCCAGGGTTGGCTGCACCCGCGCGGTCGTCACGTCCAGGGTCTCGATGGGTTGCGGGTTGAGGCTGGCCAGCTTGTCCAGCACCAGGCTCATGTCGGAATCGGTACGCAGGTTGGCGGCTTCGATCTGCGCCAGTTGCTCGGGGGTAGGCGCCTTGGGCGTGCTGGAGCAGCCAGCCAGCAGGGCAACGGCGAGCAGGAGGAGGGTGGAGGGTTTGGTCATCGACAGGGGGCCTTGAACAGAAAGAAAAGACTCACCCAACTGTAGCGCCTGGCGCAGAGCGGCGCGACACAAATCCAGTGTCAGGCAAACAAGGCGGACAGCGCCACTCCATCAGGCCATGGCACGGTGCAACAAATGTAGCACCGGCCGGCAGGCCGGGTCGCGCCGTGCGGACGGCGCTCGATCTCAAGACCGCTGCAAAACCCCAGACATGCACTTGGCGGCCATGACGCAATCCTGTAGCCGCTGCCGCCAGGCTGCGCTGGGCAGTGTGAACCCTGAAGATCTGCAGTGTGGTAAAGGGCCAGCGCAGCCTGGCGGCAGCGGCTACGCGATTGCGGGGGATTTGAGAGGTGCATGGCGGGGTTTTTGTGGTGTTCATGAGATCGAGCGCCGCCCGCGCGGCGCTTCGGGGGCAGAGCCCCCTCCCACGTTTGTTTCGGGCCAGTTATGCCTGTGGCATCACCTGGTCCGCTTTGTTTGTATGGCTGGGGATTGTTGTTGGCCCAAAAACAAAACACCCCGCACTAGGGCGGGGTGTCTTGTACAACCAGGGGTTCAATCAACCAATCAATTGAAACCCTGCATGCTGCACCAGGTCCAGCAACGGCTGCGGGTACACGCCCAGGGCGAACGCCAGGATGGCGATGGCCAGCAGCATCACGCCACCGGTGCGCTGTTCCCAGTTGAACGGTGCATCGTGGCGACGCAGGGTCGGCTCGATCAGGTACAGGGTGACCATCACGCGCAGGTAGTAGAACACGCCGATGGCGCTGCCGATCACCAGGGCGCCGGTCAGCCACCACAGTTGCGACTGCACGCCGGTGGCGATGATGTAGAACTTGCCGATGAAGCCGGCGGTCAGCGGGATGCCGGCCAGGGACAGCATCATCACGGTCAGCACGGCGGTCAGGTACGGACGGCGCCAGAACAGGCCGCGGTATTCGTACAGGGCGTCGGCGTCACGGCCGTTGTACGGCGAGGACATCAGGGTGATCACGCCGAAGGCGCCCAGGCTGGTGATGACGTAGGTCACCAGGTACACGCCGATGGCTTCCAGCGCCAGGCCCTTGCTGGCCACCAGGGCGATCAGCAGGTAGCCGAAGTGGGCGATCGACGAGAAGCCCAGCAGGCGCTTGAGGTTAGTCTGGGTCACCGCCAGCAGGTTGCCGATGATGATCGAGGCCACCGCGATCACTTCCAGCACGGTGGTCAGCACGCCGCTGCTGGCTGCAGGGGAGAGCTGGAACAGACGCACGACTACCGCAAACACCGCCACCTTGCTGGCGGTGGCCAGGAAGGCCGCCACCGGCGCCGGGGCGCCTTCGTAGACGTCCGGGGTCCACAGGTGGAAGGGTACCAGCGACAGCTTGAACGCCAGGCCCACGAACATCATGCCCAGGCCCAGGGCCGCCAGGCTGCTCGGCTTGCCGGTGGCTGCCAGGGCGCGGCCGATCTCGGCGAACTGCAGGCTGCCGGCGTCGGCATACAGCAGCGCCATGCCGAACAGCAGGAAAGCAGAGCCGGCGGCCGACAGCACCATGTACTTGATGCCGGCTTCCAGCGAACGCTTGTTGAAGAACGCGTAGGCGATCAGGCCGTAGGTCGGCACCGACAGCAGTTCCAGGCCGATGAACAGGCTCGACAGGTGCTGCGCGCTGACCAGCACCATGCCGCCGGCGGCGGCCATCAAAATCAGCAGGTACAGCTCTTCGCGGTTGCCCGGGTAGCCCGAGCCGCCATCACCCAGGTAGGCGTGGGCCAGGGTCACGCACGCCAGCGTGGCGACCAGGATCAAGGCAATGTACAGGCAGGCGAAGTGGTCGATCTGGATCAGCGAGGTGACGCTGATGGGCGACACCTTGAGGGCCGGCAGCACCGACAGCAGGGCAATGTTCAGCCCCGCCACCGACAGCAGGAAGGTTTGCGAGTGATTGCGCCGCCAGGCGATCGCCAGCATCACCACGACAACGGTGAGGCTGGTGATCAGCAGCGGTGCAAGCGCGATAAAGTGTTGAAGGGTCAGGTCCATAGCGCTCTTACCGGGCCGAAGCGAGTTGAGTGAAAGCGGTGCCGAACCACTGCTGCACACCGGCCATGGTGGCCGAAGAGGTGTCCAGGAACGGTTGCGGATAGACGCCAAGCAGTACCAGCAGGGCGGCAAGGCCCAGCACCATGATCAGTTCGCGGTTGTCCATGCCGGCCAGGATCGCGTCGGATTTCGACGGGCCGAAGTAGGCGCGGTGGATCATGATCAGCGAGTACACCGAGCCGAACACCAGGCCGGTGGTGGCGATGATGATCACGATCGGGGCAATCGGGAAGCTGCCGATCAGGATCAGGAACTCGCCGACGAAGTTGCCGGTGCCCGGCAGGCCCAGCGACGCCGCCGCGAAGAACAGGCTGATGGCCGGCAGGTAGGCGATGCGCGACCACAGGCCGCCCATCTCGCGCATGTCCCGGGTGTGCAGGCGCTCGTACAACTGGCCGCTGAGGATAAACAGCGCCGCTGCCGACAGGCCGTGGGCCAGCATCTGGATCACCGCGCCTTGCAGCGCCTGTTGCGAACCCGAGTAGATGCCGATCAGCACGAAGCCCATGTGCGACACGCTGGAGAAGGCGATCAGGCGCTTGATGTCGGTCTGCGCGAACGCCAGGAAGGCGCCGTAGAAGATGCCGATCAGGCCCAGGGTCATGGCAATCGGCGCAAACTCGGCCGAGGCATGCGGGAACAGCGGCAGGGCGAAACGCAGCAGGCCGTAGGCCGCGGTCTTCAGCAGGATACCCGCCAGGTCCACCGAACCTGCAGTGGGCGCCTGGGCGTGGGCATCAGGCAGCCAGGAGTGGAACGGCACCACCGGCAGCTTCACCGCGAAGGCGATGAAGAAGCCCAGCATCAGGATGTATTCCACGCCGTGGGGCAGGTTGGTCTTGAGCAGGTCGCTGTAGTTGAAGGTCAGCACGCCGGTGGCGTTGTAGTTGAACAACACCAGGCCCAGGATCGCCACCAACATGATCAGGCCGCTGGCCTGGGTGAAGATGAAGAACTTGGTCGCCGCGTAGATGCGGGTCTTCTTGCCGTCTGCCGAGCTGTGACCCCAGAGCGCGATGAGGAAGTACATCGGCACCAGCATCATTTCCCAGAAGAAGAAGAACAGGAACAGGTCCAGGGCCAGGAACACCCCGACCACGCCGCCCAGGATCCACATCAGGTTGAGGTGGAAGAAGCCGACGTGGCGCTGGATCTCTTTCCAGGAACACAGCACCGACAGCACGCCGAGCAGGCCGGTCAGCAAGATCATCAGCAGCGACAGGCCATCGAGGCCCAGGTGCACGCTGATGCCGAAGCGCTCGATCCACTGGACCTTGAATTCATAGGCCCAGACAGGTGCGGCGCCCGGGGCAGGGGCCAGGTGGTAGTCGCCATGGGCCCACAGCCAGAGGCCGAGGGCGAGTTCCAGGGACATGGTCAGCAACGCGATCCAGCGTGGCAGGGTGGCGCCGGAGCGCTCACCCAGCCAGCACAGAAGGCCGCCGATAAAGGGGATCAGGATCAGCCAGGGCAGAATCATGACGGGCTCAATTCCTTTCGCAAAGTCGCAAGGTTCATAGTCAGACCGCAGCCAGCACAACGGCGCCCAGTACCAGCACGGCACCGGCGGCGATGGAGGCGGCGTACCAGCGCAGCTGGCCCGTTTCGGTACGGCTCATGGCGCTGTTGCCGCCCTTGGCCATGCGCGGGATCAGACCGATGGTGCGGTCCACGGGGTCCTTGCGCAGCAGGTGGCTGATAGCCAGGTACGGTTTGACGAACAGTTTGTCGTAGATCCAGTCGAAGCCCCAGGCGGCGAACCACCAGGCCGACAGCACGCGGCCAAGGCTGCTGTTGGCGATGGCGGTGGCCACGCGGCGCTTGCCCAGGAACAGCATGGCCGACAGCAGGATACCGGCCAGGGCGATGGCGCCCGAGGCGATTTCCAGGCTGTGCTTGGCTTCACCGCCGGCATGGCCGACGCTTTCCGGCAGCACGCCCGCCAGCGGTGGGTGGATCCAGGCGCCGACGAAGGTCGACAGCACGATCAGCACGCCCAGCGGCAGCCAGTGGGAAATACCGTGGCCGGGGTGGGCGTCGGTCTTGGCTTCGCCGTGGAAGGCGATGAAGATCAGGCGGAAGGTGTAGATCGAAGTCATGAACGCGCCCACCAGGCCTGCGTACAGCAGGTAGGTGTGGCCGCTGGCGAATGCTTCCCAGAGGATCTCGTCCTTGGAGTAGAAGCCCACGGTCAGGATCGGCAGGGCCGACAGCGCCGCGCCACCGACGATGAAGCAGGCGTAGGCCAGCGGCAGCTTCTTCCACAGGCCGCCCATCTTGAAGATGTTCTGCTCGTGGTGGCAGCCAACGATCACCGCACCCGAGGCAAGGAACAGCAGGGCCTTGAAGAAGGCGTGGGTCATCAGGTGGAAGATCGCGCCTTCCCAGGCACCCACGCCCAGCGCCAGGAACATGTAGCCGATCTGGCTCATGGTGGAGTAGGCGAGGATACGCTTGATGTCGGTCTGCACCAGGGCGGCGAAGCCGGCCAGTACCAGGGTCACGCCGCCGACGATGCCCACCAGGTGCAGGATATCCGGCGCCAGGGCGAACAGGCCGTGGGTACGGGCGATCAGGTACACGCCCGCGGTCACCATGGTGGCGGCGTGGATCAGTGCCGATACCGGGGTAGGGCCGGCCATGGCGTCTGCCAGCCAGGTCTGCAGCGGCAGCTGGGCCGATTTGCCGACCGCGCCGCCCAGCAGCATCAGGGTGGCGAAGACAATCCAGAAGTCGCCGACCTTGAAGTGCGCAGGGGCCCGCACCATCAGTTCCTGGATGTTCAGCGTGCCCAGCTGCTGGAACAGGATGAACAGGCCGATGGCCATGAACACGTCACCGATACGGGTGACGATGAAGGCCTTCAGGGCTGCGTTGCCGTTGGCGCGGTTGCTGTAGTAGAAGCCGATCAGCAGGTAGCTGCACAGGCCCACGCCTTCCCAACCGAAGTACAGGAACAGCAGGTTGTCGGCCAGTACCAGGAACAGCATGCTGGCGATGAACAGGTTGGTGTACGAGAAGAAGCGCGAGTAGCCCTCTTCACCGCGCATGTACCAGGACGCGAACAGGTGGATCAGGAAGCCCACGCCCACCACCACGCCCAGCATGGTCACCGACAGGCCGTCGACGTACAGGGCGAAGTTGGGTTCGAAGCCGTCCACCGACATCCAGCGCCACAGCACCAGGGTGTAGTGGCCCGCTTCAGGCGGCGCAACGTTGAACTGCCAGATGACCCAGGCGGCGACAATCGCCGACAGGCCGATGGAGCCCACGCCGATCAGCGCCGAGAGGTTCTCGGAGAAGCGCCCGCGCGAGAACGACAGCAGCAGGAAGCCGATCAGGGGGAATACGAAAGTCAGGAAGATTAGGTTCATCCGCGCATCTCACTGGCAGCGTCGATATCAAGCGTGTGGAAGCGGCGGTACAGCTGCAGCAGGATCGCCAGGCCAATGCTGGCCTCCGCGGCTGCCAGGGTGATGACCAGGATGAACATGATCTGTCCATCCGGCTGCGCCCAGCGTGCACCGGCCACGACGAACGCCAGCGCAGTGGCGTTCATCATGATTTCCAGGCTCATCAATACGAACAGAATGTTGCGGCGTACCAACACGCCCATCAGGCCCAGGCAGAACAGCACACCGGCTACTGCGAGACCATGTTCCAGGGGAATAGATGACATGAGTTACTCCTTCGCCTCGTTGCGGCCCAGGTGGAAGGCGGTGACCACGGCGGCCAGCAGCAGCATCGAGGCCAGTTCCACCACCAGCAGGTAAGGGCCGAACAGGCTCACGCCCACGGCCTTGGCGCCCACGGTTTCCTGGCCGATGGCCGCGCCCGAAGGCTCGGCGAACAGCACGTACAGCAGCTCGAACAGCAGCATGCCGGCCAGGAAGATCGGGCCTGCCCAGATGCCGGGCTTGAACCAGCCCCGTTCCTGCAGCACCGAGGCCGGGCCCAGGTTGAGCATCATCACCACGAAGACGAACAGCACCATGATGGCGCCGGCGTAGACGATCACTTCCAGCACACCGGCGAACGGTGCGCCCAGGCTGAAGAAGGTCATGGACACGGCGATCAGCGAGATGATCAGGTACAGCAGCGCGTGCACGGGGTTGGTGTTGGTGATCACCCTGAAGGTGGACACCACGGCGACTCCGGCTGCGAAATAGAAAGCGAATTCCATCTTTCTTCCTTAAGGGAGCAAGCTCTTCACGTTGATCGGCTCGGCTTCGTTCTGCGCAGCGCCCTTCGGCTTGCCGGCAACGGCCATCCCTGCAACGCGATAGAAGTTGTAGTCAGGGTTCTTGCCGGGGCCGGAGATCAGCAGATCTTCTTTCTCGTACACCAGGTCCTGACGCTTGAACTCGGCCATTTCGAAATCCGGGGTCAGCTGGATCGCGGTGGTCGGGCACGCTTCCTCGCACAGGCCGCAGAAAATGCAGCGGGAGAAGTTGATGCGGAAGAAGTCCGGGTACCAGCGGCCGTCTTCGGTCTCGGCCTTCTGCAGCGAGATGCAACCTACCGGGCAGGCCACGGCGCACAGGTTGCACGCCACGCAGCGCTCTTCGCCGTCGGGGTCGCGGGTCAGTACGATGCGGCCGCGGTAGCGCGGCGGCAGGTACACGGCTTCTTCGGGGTACTGCAGGGTGTCGCGCTTGCGGAAGCCGTGGCCGAAAATCATCACCAGGCTGCGCAGTTGGGTACCCGTACCCTTAACGATGTCACCAATATATTTGAACATGGGTCAAATCCTCACTGGGCCGCAACAGCTGGCGTGTTCAGCAACACGACGGCAGCGGTCACCAGCAAATTGATCAGGGTCAGCGGCAAGCAGAATTTCCAGCTGAAATCCATCACCTGGTCATACCGTGGGCGCGGGATCGAGGCGCGCAGCAGGATGAAGATCATGATGAAGAACGCGGTCTTCAGGGCGAACCAGATGAACGACAGTTGCGGCAGGATATCGAACGGGCCGTGCCAGCCGCCGAAGAACAGGGTCACCAGCAGCGCCGAGATCATGATGATGCCGATGTACTCACCGACGAAGAACATGCCCCATTTCATGCCGGCGTATTCAATGTGGTAGCCGTCGGCCAGTTCCTGTTCCGCTTCCGGTTGGTCGAAGGGGTGGCGGTGAGTTACCGCAACGCCGGCGACGAAGAAGGTGCAGAAGCCGAAGAACTGCGGAATGATGAACCACAGGTGCTGGTTCTGGTATTCAACGATGTCGCGCATGTTGAACGAACCCACCTGCGCCACGATGCCCATCAGCGCCAGGCCCATGAACACTTCGTACGACACGGTCTGCGCCGAGGCCCGCAGGCTGCCGAGCAGGGCGTACTTGTTGTTCGACGACCAGCCGGCGAACAGCACGGCGTACACCGACAGGCCAGCCATGGCGAAGAAGAACAGCAGGCCGATGTTCAGGTCGGCGATGCCCCAGGTCGGGGTGATCGGGATGATGGCGAAGGCGATCAGCAAGGCACTCATGGCCACCACCGGCGCCAGGGTGAAGATCACCCGGTCGACGAACGGTGGGTTCCAGTCTTCCTTGAAGAACATCTTCAGCATGTCGGCGGCGATCTGGAACATGCCGAACGGGCCGACACGGTTCGGACCGTAGCGGTCCTGCCACCAGCCCAGCAGGCGACGCTCGACGAAGCTGAGCAGCGCGCCGCAGACCACCACGGCCAGCATGATCACCAGGGCCTTCACGACAGCAATGATGATGTCGATCACTTCAGGGGTGAACCAGGTCATTGTGCTGCCTCCTGCAGGCCGTCGACGGTAGCGCCGGCGAACGCAGGCGGAATGCCGGCGAAGCCTGCGGGCAGGGCCACCAGGCCCGCGCCGAGTTCTTCATTGATGCGCAGCGGCAGGCGCAGGGCCACGCCCGCCACGTTCAGGCTCAGCAGCGCGCCGTCGTTGACGCCCAGGCGGTCGGCTTCCGACTTGGCCAGGCTGACGTAGGCGGGCTGGATGCGTTCCTGCACCGGCGCTGCACGGGACGAGTTTTCCTCGGAACCGAACAGGTGGTGCACCGGCACCGCGGTCCAGGTGCCACGGGCCGGGGCGAAGGCGCCCGGGATGGCGCTGTACCAGTTCAGGCTGTCGCCCTGGCTCTCGATCAGGCGGGTGCCCGGGTCGCCTGCGCGCAGGTGACCACCGACCTCGTCCTGGAACTTGTTCCAGGCCTGTGGCGAGTTCCAGCCCGGCGACCAGGCAAACGGCACCTGCTGGCGCGGCTCGGCGGAGCCCGAGTAGCCTTCCATGGAGAAAGCGAACGCGGTGTCCTTGTCCTGCGGGGTGCGCGGCTCGTGCACGCTGACGTTGGCGCGCATGGCGGTGCGGCCGCTGTAGCGCAGCGGTTCACGGGCAAGCTTCAAGCCCTTGATGCGGAACGCGGCCGACGGGGCGGCTTCGACGATGCGCGCCAGGGCCGGCTTGCTGTTGGCCACGGCCTGGGTCACCTGGTCCAGCAGGGTGTAATCGACCTGACGGTCCAAAAGCGTGCTGCGCAGGGCGTGCAGCCAGCGCCAGCCCTCGTGGATCAGGTTGCTTGCGTCCAGGTACGCCGGGTCGAACACCTGGAAGAAGCGCTGGGCGCGGCCTTCCTGGCTGACCAGGGTGCCGTCGCCTTCGGCGAAGCTGGCCGCTGGCAGCACCAGGTGGGCGCGGTCGGCGGTGGCAGTCTGCTGGTGGTCGGCAACGATGACAACCTTGGCGGCGGCCAAGGCGGCATCGACCTTGGCGGCCGGCAGGCGGGTGTACAGGTCGTTTTCGAGAATGACCAGGGCGTCGGCACGGCCGTCGATCACTGCGTCCAGCGCAGCGTCAACCGACTCGCCACCGAGCATGGCCAGGCCCAGGCTGTTGGCCTCGGGCACCACCAGGCTCAGGGAGCCTTGCTTGCCGGCCAGGTTCAGGGCCTTGGCGATGTTGGCGGCCGCCTCGATCAGGGCGTTGCTGCCCAGCGAGGTGCCGGACACGATCAGCGGGCGCTTGGCTTTCAGCAGGGCGTCGGCGATGCGTTGCGCCAGCTCCAGGGCTTCGGCGTCCAGGCCTGTCACGGCAGGGGCGCTGGCGTCCAGGGCGTGGGCCACGGCGAAGCCGATGCGCGCCAGGTCTTCGGGTGCAGCGTGCACGCATTCCTCGGCCACGTCATCGAGCTTGGTGTCGGTGAGGCTGGCGATGAACAGCGGGTGCAGGGCGTGCTGGCCGATATTTTTGACCGCTGCGTCCAGCCAGGGCTGCACGCGCATGCCTTCGGCCATTTCCACGGCCTTGCCCTTGACCGACTGGCGCAGGGCCAGGGCCATGCGCGCGGCGGTCTGGGTCAGGTCTTCGCCCAGCACGAACACGGCGTCGTGGTCTTCCACTTCGCGCAGGCTCGGGATCGGCAGCGGGCTGTTTTTCAGCACGTCCAGCACCAGGCGGATGCGGCCCAGCTCAGCGGCTTCGATGCCGCTGTAGAAGTGCTCGCCGCCTACCAGTTCCAGCAGCGCGTAGTTGCTTTCCAGGCTGGCGCGGGGCGAGCCGATGCCGACGATGTTGCGGCCGCGCAGCAGTTCGGCGGCCTTGTCCAGGGCAGCGTCCAGGCCCAGCTTCTGCTGGCCCAGCAGCGGTTGGCGCGGGCGGTCCTTGCGGTTCACGTAGCCGTAGCCGAAACGGCCGCGGTCGCACAGGAAGTAGTGGTTGACCGAACCGTTGTAGCGGTTCTCCACGCGGCGCAGTTCGCCGTAGCGCTCGCCGGGGCTGATGTTGCAGCCGCTGCTGCAGCCGTGGCAGATGCTGGGGGCAAACTGCATGTCCCACTTGCGGTTGTAGCGCTCGGAGTGGGTCTTGTCAGTGAACACACCGGTCGGGCACACCTCGGTGAGGTTGCCGGAGAACTCGCTTTCCAGCACGCCGTCTTCAACGCGGCCGAAGTACACGTTGTCGTGGGCGCCGTACACGCCCAGGTCGGTGCCGCCGGCGTAGTCTTTATAGAAGCGCACGCAGCGGTAGCAGGCGATGCAGCGGTTCATCTCGTGGGCGATGAACGGGCCGAGTTCCTGGTTCTGGTGCGTGCGCTTGGTGAAGCGATAGCGACGCTCATTGTGACCGGTCATCACGGTCATGTCCTGCAGGTGGCAGTGGCCGCCTTCCTCGCACACCGGGCAGTCGTGCGGGTGGTTGGTCATCAGCCATTCGACGACGCTGGCGCGGAACGCCTTGGACTCGTCGTCGTCGATGGAAATCCAGGTGTTGTCGGTGGCAGGGGTCATGCACGACATGACGATGCGACCACGGGTGTCGTTCTCGTCGGTGTACTGCTTGACCGCGCACTGGCGACAGGCACCAACGCTACCGAGTGCGGGGTGCCAGCAGAAGTAAGGAATGTCGAGGCCAAGCGACAGACAGGCCTGTAACAGGTTGTCTGCGCCATCGACTTCGAGCGCTTTGCCGTCTACGTGGATAGTGGCCATGGTTCAAAGTTCTTCGTTGGCCCGCGTGGGCGGGCGTGGCTAATGGAAAGCTGTGTGCTCGCCCCGCCACCCTTCATGCAAGGGCAGGGGGCGCGCAGCCGGCGGCACGGACCACCGGCTTTTGAGTCTTGTTATGCGCCGACCTGGATCGGGCGCGCCAGGTCCGGGCGCAGGCCGCTGCTTGCGGCGATGCCAGCCTCGAATTCCGGGCGGAAATATTTGATCGCGCTGCCCAAGGGCTCCACGGCACCGGGTGCGTGGGCACAGAAGGTCTTGCCTGGGCCGAGGAAACCGACCAGGCCCAGCAGCGTCTCGATGTCGCCTTGCTGGCCGCGGCCTTGCTCCAGGGCACGCAGCAGCTTCACGCTCCACGGCAGGCCGTCGCGGCACGGGGTGCAGAAGCCGCACGATTCGCGGGCGAAGAACTCTTCCATGTTGCGCAGCAGCGAGACCATGTTGACCTTGTCGTCCACGGCCATGGCCAGGCCCGTACCCATGCGGGTGCCGACCTTGCCGATGCCGCCGGCGTACATTTGCGCGTCCAGGTGCTCGGGCAGCAGGAAGCCGGTGCCGGCGCCGCCTGGCTGCCAGCACTTGAGCTTGTAGCCGTCGCGCATGCCGCCGGCGTAGTCCTCGAACAGCTCGCGGGCCGGGATGCCGAACGGCAGCTCCCACAGGCCGGGGTTCTTGACCTTGCCGCTGAAGCCCATCAGCTTGGTGCCGGCGTCTTCGCTGCCTTCGCGGGCCAGCGACTTGTACCAGTCCACGCCGTTGCCGACGATGGCCGGCACGTTGCACAGGGTTTCCACGTTGTTCACGCAGGTCGGCTTGCCCCACACGCCCACGGCGGCCGGGAACGGCGGCTTGGAGCGCGGGTTGGCGCGGCGGCCTTCCAGGGAGTTGATCAGCGCGGTTTCTTCACCGCAGATGTAGCGGCCGGCACCGGTGTGCACGAACAGCTCGAAGTCGAAGCCCGACCCGAGGATGTTCTTGCCCAGCAGGCCTGCGGCCTTGGCTTCTTCCACGGCACGGTTGAGGTGCTTGGCGGCGGTCACGTACTCGCCGCGCAGGAAGATGTAGCCACGGTAGGCCTTCAACGCGCGGGCGCTGATGAGCATGCCTTCCACCAGCAGATGGGGCAGTTGCTCCATCAGCATGCGGTCTTTCCAGGTGTTGGGCTCCATTTCGTCCGCGTTGCACAGCAGGTAGCGGATGTTCATGGATTCGTCTTTGGGCATCAGGCCCCATTTGACGCCGGTGGGGAAGCCCGCACCGCCACGGCCCTTGAGGCCGGAGTCTTTCACCGTCTGGACGATCTCGTCCTGGGACAGGTCGGCGAAGGCCTTGCGCGCGGCGGCGTAGCCGTCTTTCGCCACGTACTCGTCGAACCACACGGGTTCGGCGTCGTCACGCAGGCGCCAGGTCAGCGGGTGGGTTTCCGGGGTGCGGGCGATACGGTTCGCCGGGCCAAAGGAAGTCAGGGTCATACGTAGCCCTCCAGCAGTTTGGCAACGCCGGCTGGCTGTACGTCACCGAAGGTGTCGTCGTCGATCATCAGCGCCGGGGCCTTGTCGCAGTTGCCCAGGCAGCACACCGGCAGCAGGGTGAAGCGCCCGTCCGCGGTGGTCTGGCCCAGGCCGATGCCCAGCTTGCTCTGGATCTCGCTGACCACCGATTCGTGGCCGCCGATGTAGCAGACCATGCTGTCGCACACACGGATGATGTGGCGGCCCACCGGTTGGCGGAAGATCTGGCTGTAGAAGGTGGCCACGCCTTCGACGTCGCTGGCCGGGATGCCGAGGATCTCGCCGATGGCGTACAGGGCCCCGTCCGGCACCCAGCCGCGTTCCTTCTGCACGATTTTCAGGGCTTCGATGGACGCCGCGCGCGGGTCCTCGTAGTGGTGCAGCTCGTGCTCGATGGCCGAGCGCTCGGTTTCGCTCAGGGCGAAACGGTCAGTCTGGATAAGCGTGCTGTTCATGCTTAGCGGTCCACGTCGGCCATAACGAAGTCGATACTACCCAGGTACGCGATCAAGTCCGCGACCATGCTGCCTTTGATCACCGAAGGGATCTGCTGCAGGTGCGGGTAGCTTGGGGTGCGTATCCGGGTACGGTAGCTCATGGTGCCGCCGTCGCTCGTCAGGTAATAACTGTTGATGCCCTTGGTCGCTTCGATCATCTGGAAGGACTCGTTGGCCGGCATGACCGGGCCCCACGAAACCTGCAGGAAGTGCGTGATCAAGGTTTCGATGTGCTGCAGCGTGCGCTCTTTGGGCGGCGGCGTGGTCAGCGGGTGGTCCGCCTTGTACGGGCCTTCGGGCATGTTGCGCATGCACTGGTCGATGATCTTGATGCTCTGGCGCATTTCTTCCACGCGCACCATGCAGCGGTCATAGGCATCGCCGTTGTGGCCCAGCGGCACTTCGAACTCGAAGTTCTCGTAGCCCGAGTACGGGCGCGCCTTGCGCAGGTCGAAGTCGCAACCGGTGGAACGCAGGCCGGCACCGGTGACGCCCCATTCCAGGGCTTCCTTGGTGTTGTAGGCGGCGACACCGATGGTACGGCCTTTGAGGATGCTGTTCTGCAGGGCAGCCTTGGTGTATTCGTCCAGGCGCTTGGGCAGCCATTCGACGAAGTCTTTCACCAGCTTTTCCCAGCCGCGCGGCAGGTCGTGGGCCACGCCACCAATGCGGTACCAGGCCGGGTGCAGGCGGAAGCCGGTGATGGCCTCGATCACCGTGTAGGCCTTCTGGCGGTCGGTGAAGGTGAAGAACACCGGGGTCATGGCGCCCACGTCCTGGATGTAGGTACCCAGGAACAGCAAGTGGCTGGTGATACGGAAGAACTCGGCCATCATGATGCGGATGGTGTCGACCTTCTGCGGCACCTTGATGCCGGCCAGCTTCTCGACCGCCAGCACGTAGGGCAGGTTGTTCATCACCCCGCCCAGGTAGTCGATGCGGTCGGTGTAGGGGATGAAGCTGTGCCACGACTGGCGCTCGGCCATCTTCTCGGCGCCACGGTGGTGGTAGCCGATGTCGGGCACGCAGTCGACGATCTCTTCGCCGTCCAGCTGCAGGATGATGCGGAACGCACCGTGGGCCGAAGGGTGGTTGGGGCCCAGGTTGAGGAACATGTAGTCCTCGTTGGTGCCCGAACGCTTCATGCCCCAGTCTTCCGGGCGGAAGCGCGCGGCTTCTTCTTCAAGCTGCTGCTTGGCCAGGCTCAGGCTGTAGGGGTCGAACTCGGTGGCGCGCGCCGGGTAGTCCTTGCGCAGCGGGTGGCCTTCCCAGGTGGGCGGCATCATGATGCGCGACAGGTGCGGGTGGCCCTGGAAGGTGATGCCGAACATGTCCCAGACTTCACGCTCGTACCAGTTGGCGTTGGGCCAGATACCGGTGACGGTGGGCAGGTTCAGGTCGCCTTCGTGCAGCGCGACCTTGATCATCACGTCGCTGTTCCGCTCCACCGACATCAGGTGGTAGAACACGGTGAAATCGGCGCCCGGCAGGCCGCGGCGCTGGGTGCGCAGGCGCTCGTCGACGCCATGCAGGTCATACAGCATGGAGTAGGGCTTGGGCACGTTGCGCAGGAAGCTCATCACTTCCTTGAGCTTGGCGCGGGCGATCCACAGCACCGGCATGCCGGTGCGGGTTTCCTGGGCGACGAACGCCTCGGGGCCGAAGCGCTGGTGGAGTTCGACGACCACGTCCTGGTCGTCAGCCTTGTAAGGCGGGATATATAGAGCGGTGTCCGCTGTCATGTTCTCGGTCGCTATTCGTCAACGTACAGAATGAGGCCAGGGTTCTTTGTGGCGGTGCCGGGTAAAGAGCTGGATCAGACTTCGTCGGGGCTGCGCAGGTTGGTGACCGCAATGCGTTGTTCGCGGCGTTGTTCCTTTTGCGACGGCATCTCGGCGCGGTACACGCCTTGATCACCGACGACCCAGGACAGCGGGCGACGCTCTTGGCCAATCGATTCCTGCAACAGCATCAGGCCTTGCAGGAAGGCCTCTGGGCGCGGCGGGCAGCCGGGCACGTAAACGTCCACGGGCAGGAATTTATCCACCCCCTGGACGACCGAGTAAATGTCGTACATGCCACCGGAGTTGGCGCACGAACCCATGGAGATCACCCACTTGGGCTCCAGCATCTGCTCGTACAGGCGCTGGATGATCGGCGCCATCTTCACGAAGCAGGTGCCGGCGATGACCATGAAGTCGGCCTGGCGTGGCGATGCCCGGATCACTTCCGCGCCGAAGCGGGCGATGTCGTGGGGCGCGGTGAACGCGGTGGTCATTTCCACGTAGCAGCACGAAAGCCCGAAGTTGTACGGCCACAGGGAGTTTTTACGCCCCCAGTTGACAGCACCGCTCAGGACGTCCGAGAGCTTGCCCATGAAAATGTTCTTGTGGACCTGATCCTCTAGCGGATCGGCTACGGTTTCCCGTTCGCCGATCGGATACTGGTCGTTGGGTGCATCCGGGTCGATTCTGGTGAGATTGTATTGCATTGCCAAAGCCTCATTGTTTCAGCTTCGCTTGCCGCTTACGGCGACCTTCGGGAGCCCAATCGAGCGCCCCCACCCGCCAAAGGTAGACAAGACCTGCCAACAGAATTGCTATGAAAACGAGTGCTTCGACGAATCCGGCCCAGCCGCTTTCGCGTACCGACACAGACCATGCAAAGAGAAAGAGGGCTTCGATATCGAAGATCACGAACAGCATCGCGACCAGATAGAATTTGGCGGAAAGGCGCAGGCGGGCGCTGCCGACCGGCAGCATGCCGGATTCGAATGGTTCGTTCTTGCTGCGGCCCCAGGCCTTGCTGCCCAGCAGGGCCGACAGCCCCAGCATGAAGGCGCAGAGCCCGGCGACACCCAAAAGGAAGATGGCAAAGCCCCAGTTGTGGGCCATGAGTCCTGTCGAATCGGGCATGCTGGAATCCTTAACGGAGAGCAAATGTCTCGGTACTTGAAAAGTAGTAAAGCAGTGACGATATGTCGCAGCTGAATCTATCGCGCTGATTTTATGGGTAAAGCGGTAGCAAGTAAATTTTCTGCAGCAAATTTATTCGTAGGATTAAGCACATACACACCTTGCAAGTGCCTGCAGGCCCCATGGGGCGGGGGTTTCAGGTGGTTTTATTTATACCGTTGTTACACCCGTTTGGAGGTCTTTTTAATGTGTAATGATAATTAATATCATTTAAAGGGTTCCAAATCGTGTCAACCCTCACGTGCGCGTTAACCAACTCGTACGTTCTACGCTATTTTCCCTCTATATAAGTTGGCGTGGATCAAGACTTTGGTTGTAGAAGCGTAGTCGATGTGGGGCGGGGCGAAGGTTTGATTAGAAGGTGCGATGGCGGCGTCGTGCGCCAAGGCTGGCAACGCGAACTCGCAGGCCATGGCGCGTTGCAACAAATGTAGGAGCCGACCTTGGTCGCGATGCGCCGCGCGGGCGGCGCTCGATTTGATGACCGCCACAGGAATATCGGCAGGCACCTCGCGGCGACACCCCATCGTCGCTGCCGAAGGCTGCGGCTACAGGTCGGTGGTGTTGTTTAAAGGCGCATGCCGGTGTTTTCGTGGCGTTCTTTAGACCGAGCGCCGCCCGCGCGGCGCATCGCGACCAAGGTCGGCTCCTACGGTTTGTTGCAACGTGCCATGGCCTGTGAAAGCGGTGTTGTTCCAGGGGCCACAAAAAAGGCCACCTGCGTGGGGTGGCCTTTTTCGTTACGGCGTGTGCGTTACATCAGTGGAACTGCTCTTCTTCGGTGGAGCCGGTCAGCGCGGTCACCGACGAGGTGCCGCCCTGGATCACGGTGGTCATGTCGTCGAAGTAGCCGGTGCCCACTTCCTGCTGGTGCGCCACGAAGGTGTAGCCCTTGGCGGCGTCGGCGAACTCCTGCTCCTGCAGCTTCACGTAGGCGGTCATGTCGTTGCGGGCGTAGTCGTGCGCCAGGTTGAACATGCTGTGCCACATGTTGTGGATGCCCGCCAGGGTGATGAACTGGTGCTTGTAGCCCATGGCCGACAGTTCGCGCTGGAACTTGGCGATGGTCGCGTCGTCCAGGTTCTTCTTCCAGTTGAAGGACGGCGAGCAGTTGTACGACAGCAGCTGGTCCGGGTATTCCTTCTTGATGGCCTCGGCGAAACGACGAGCCTCGTCCAGGTCCGGCTTGGCGGTCTCGCACCAGATCAGGTCGGCGTACGGCGCGTAGGCCAGCCCGCGGGCGATGGCCTGGTCGAGGCCGGCACGCACCTTGTAGAAGCCCTCCTGGGTGCGGGTGCCAGTCACGAACGGCTGGTCGTACGGGTCGCAGTCCGAGGTCAGCAGGTCGGCGGCGTTGGCGTCGGTGCGGGCCAGGATGATGGTCGGCACGCCGGCCACGTCAGCGGCCAGGCGCGCTGCGGTCAGCTTCTGTACGGCTTCCTGGGTAGGCACCAGTACCTTGCCACCCATGTGGCCGCATTTCTTCACCGAAGCCAGCTGGTCTTCGAAGTGCACGCCGGCGGCGCCTGCCTCGATCATGCTCTTCATCAGCTCGTAGGCGTTCAACACGCCGCCGAAACCGGCTTCGGCGTCGGCCACGATCGGCGCGAAGTAGTCGATGTAGCCGTCATCGCCGGGGTTCTTGCCGGCTTTCCACTGGATCTGGTCGGCACGACGGAACGAGTTGTTGATGCGCTTGACCACGGTCGGCACCGAGTCCACCGGGTACAGCGACTGGTCGGGGTACATCGATTCGGCCGAGTTGTTGTCGGCGGCCACTTGCCAGCCGGACAGGTAGATGGCCTGGATGCCAGCCTTGACCTGTTGCACGGCCTGGCCGCCGGTGAGGGCGCCCATGCAGTTGACGAAGTCCTTGTCCGGACGGAAGGACGGCTTGGCGCCCTGGGTCACCAGGTTCCAGAGCTTCTCGGCGCCCAGGCGGGCCAATGTGTGCTCGGGCTGGATCGAACCGCGCAGACGTACAACGTCGGCAGCAGAGTAGGTCCGGGTTACACCTTTCCAGCGCGGGTTTTCTGCCCAGTCTTTTTCGAGGGCAGCTATTTGTTGTTCGCGTGTCAGTGCCATGGAGATAAACCTCGTCGCATAGGTTTGAATGAAAATTCTCGCTCCGCCGGCGCTGTCCTTACAGAAACACCATTGTGGCGCTCGCAGATCAGAAGCTTAGAAGGTCTGGAACGGGCTTGACGGAGAAGGCGACGATCGAACGGTCGTTCGAAGGAGGGGAAGACAGCTGGCAGGCCAAGGTTGCCCGGGCGCACGTGGCTCGTGGTTGCCGTTGTGCGAACGTTCAGGTCTTGCCGTGATGCCGATTGCGCTTCCGTCCCTCGGGACAACTTCTTCGTTCCAGTCGCAATCTCGTCAGGCTGCCTTGTGGGCGTTCCAGACACGAATCGGCTCAGGTGGGTAGGTTAGAGACCGATCCGAAGGCCCTTTCCAGGGCCCCTGATTAGCGGGAGCGAGGCCATCATGCCAAGCACGAATAGTGTCGTCAAATGTTTTGTAGTGGTTTTTTTCTATCACTACATCTTTGGTAGTAGGCGACTTGGCAGTCAGTTTTCGAGGGGCGGGTCGACGACTGGCGGGGCGTTTTCGCGACCCGCAAGTCATGTTTTCAGTCCAGTGGGTCCACTTTTACCCGCAAAGTCATGTCGCTACGCCCCTGGGTGGACCAATTTCGCGTGTAGCCACTGTTATTGGCGGTACTTTGCTCATTGGTACCGGCCAGGGTGATCCATTCGCCCAGGCGCCCGCTGACCTGCGTGTCGGTGCTTTGCACGTTCACTACATCCTGACGTTCCTGGCTCATCCGGTCATTATTGGTGCTGATGCTCAGGTGTACGGTCTCGCCGGTGACGCTGGCGGTCACGTAGAAGCCCTGGGTGACGTTGCGGTACTGGGTCTGGGTCTGCAGGCCGCCGTAGCTGTCGCTCTGGGCGGTGGTGAAGGGTACGCTCTGGCCCACCTGGATCAGCGCCGGCGTGCCCTCGGTGGCCTGCACCTGCTGGGTGCCGCCGGTGCGGTTGGTGGTGCCGTAGTTGATGATGCGGGTGTTGTTGTTATTGACCGTGTAGCCGCCGCGGTCGCCTTCGTTGCTGTCGCTGGTGTCGACGCTGATCAGCAGGCGCCGGGCGGCCACGTCCAGTTGGGTGATGAGCGCGCGCAGTTGCTGGATCTTGTCCGGGTCGGCGTTGACGATCAATTGGTTGCCGTAGGCGCTGACCTTGCCGTCGCGGCCGATGAAGTTCTGCGCCACGGGCAGCAGGTCGTCGCTGGTGCGGTTGTTCAGCTGGACGATTTCGGTGGCGGCGCTGGCAGTGAACGAGGCGAGCAGTGCGCAGGTGGCAAGCAGGGGGCGTAACGGCATGTCCGGAGTCTCCATCATTGGAGTGGACATTATGGCAGAAGGGGCGAGCGCAAATCCGTGACGCGACGCAGCTCCCGTAGCAGCGGCCGCCAGGCCGCGTCACCGGCGTTGCGGCCGGACGCAGCCTTCGGCAGCTGCTACGGGAGGTATTTCAGCTGTAGCGAACCATATCCACGTGCGGAATGCCCGCCTCGAGGAACTCTTCGCTCACCACCTTGAAGCCGTGGCGCTCGTAGAACGCCGTGGCGTGCACCTGGGCGCTCAGGCTTTGCTGCTTGAGGTCCTGGTGCTCGGCCTGGGTGATGGCGGCTTGCAGCAGGGCGTCGCCCACTTTAAGGCCACGCCAGTCCTTGAGCACCGACACCCGGCCGATCTGGCCGTCGGGCAGCAGGCGGGCGGTACCGATAGGGTAGTCGCCCTCGCACGCCAGGAAGTGCACGGCGTCGACGTCATCGGCGTCGAACTCCAGCTCCGGTGGCACCGATTGCTCGGCGATGAACACGGCCTCGCGGATACGTCGAATGTCGGCGATGTCCTTGTGCCAATCAGCCACGCGTACGCGAATCTTATTCATCGGCAAACCCCAGACTTCCTTGTTTGACCAGCTCACAGATCAGTGTACGACCTTGCTCGTCAATCATCCATGGGCCCAGGTTTTCGATGTGCAGGGCGTCGGCCGCGCAGATCAGCTTCAGCAGCTCGCGCATCTCGCCCGGCAGCAGGCGGCTCTGGCCGCTGGCGAACAGCAGCAGGTCGTCGCCCACTTCCGACCAGGCCAGGCGCGCGCTCGGGTTGCGGATCAGGATGGCGCCGTCTTCCAGGCCGCCCAGCAGGTCGTCCTCTTCCAGCTCTTCACCGGCCACCAGCTCGGGGTAGCGCGGCTCGGTCATGAACTGGCCGAACCAGGTCAGCAGCAGGCGCTCGTCGTTCATGTGCTCGTTGAGCAGCTTCTTCAAGCGGTCCAGGGCGTCGTGCTGGATTTGCGTCGGGTCGCTGACAGGCAGGGCGTCGGCGTCGGTGTAGCGCTCTTCGTCCGGCATGAACTGGGTGAGGAAGTCGGTGAAGTGGGTCAGCACTTCAGCGGCGCTCGGCGCGCGGAAACCCACCGAGTAGGTCATGCAGTCGTCCACGGCGACGCCGTAGTGGGCCAGGCGCGGCGGCAGGTAGAGCATGTCGCCCGGCTCCAGCACCCACTCGTCGGTCTGCTGGAAGTCGGCCAGGATGCGCAGGTCGGCGTGGTCGATCAGCGGGCTGTCGGCGTCGCACATCTGGCCGATTTTCCAGTTGCGCTTGCCATGGCCCTGCAGCAGGAACACGTCGTAGTTGTCGAAGTGCGCGCCCACGCTGCCACCAGGGGCTGCGTAGCTGATCATCACGTCGTCGATGCGCCAGCTGGGCAGGAAACGGAACGGCTGCAGCAGTTCGGCCACTTCCGGCACGAATTGGTCGACGGCCTGCACCAGCAGGGTCCAGTCACGCTCGGGCAGCTTGCTGAAGGCGTCGTCTTCGAACGGGCCGCGGCGCATTTCCCACGGGCGTTCGCCGTTCTCGATGACGATGCGCGACTCGACTTCTTCTTCCAGGGCCAGGCCCGCCAGCTCGTCGGGGCTGATCGGGTTGTCGAAATCGGTGAACGCCTGACGGATCAGCAGGGGCTTTTTCTGCCAGTAATCACGCAGGAATTCACGTGCAGTCAGGCCGCCCAGCAGTTGCAGAGGAGTATCAGGATTCATGTGTAACCTATTGAATGAGAGCGCTTTTAAGTCACGAATAAAAACGCCCGGCTGAGCCGGGCGTCGTAGCGACGGGGCGGAGCGTCAGATGCGCTTGGCCTGGGCCGCGGCGTTACCGATGTAGGAAGCCGGGGTCAACTTCTTCAGTTCAGCGCGGGCTTCGGCTGGCATGTCCAGGCCGTCGATGAAAGTTTGCAGCGCGTCAGGGGTGATGCCCTTGCCGCGGGTCAACTCTTTCAGTTTTTCATACGGGTTTTCGATGTTGTAGCGGCGCATCACGGTCTGGATCGGCTCGGCCAGGACTTCCCAGCAGGCGTCCAGGTCTTGGGCGATGCGCACTTCGTTCAGTTCCAGCTTGCTGATGCCCTTCAGGGTCGCCTCGTAGGCGATGACGCTGTGGGCAAAGCCCACGCCCAGGTTGCGCAGCACGGTGGAGTCGGTCAGGTCACGCTGCCAGCGCGAAACCGGCAGTTTGCTGGCCAGGTGCTGGAACAGCGCGTTGGCGATACCCAGGTTGCCTTCGGAGTTTTCGAAGTCGATCGGGTTGACCTTGTGCGGCATGGTCGACGAGCCGATTTCGCCGGCGATGGTGCGCTGCTTGAAGTAGCCCAGGGAGATGTAGCCCCAGATATCGCGGTCGAAGTCGATCAGGATGGTGTTGAAGCGCGCGATGGCGTCGAACAGCTCGGCGATGTAGTCGTGCGGCTCGATCTGGGTGGTGTAGGGGTTGAAGCCCAGGCCCAGCTCGTCTTCGATGAAGGCGCGCGCGTTGGCTTCCCAGTCGATGTCGGCGTAGGCCGACAGGTGGGCGTTGTAGTTGCCCACGGCGCCGTTGATCTTGCCCAGCAGCGGCACGGCGGCTACCTGGGCGATCTGGCGCTCCAGGCGGTAGACGACGTTGGCCAGTTCCTTGCCCAGGGTGGTCGGCGACGCCGGCTGGCCATGGGTGCGCGACAGCATCGGCACGTCGGCGAAGCGGTGGGCCAGTTCGCGGATGTTGTCGGCGATCTGGCGCATCAGCGGCAGCAGCACGGTGTCACGGCCTTCGCGCAGCATCAGGGCGTGGGACAGGTTGTTGATGTCCTCGCTGGTGCAGGCGAAGTGGATGAACTCGCTGACCTTGGCCAGTTCCGGCAGCTTGGCAGCCTGTTCTTTCAACAGGTACTCGATGGCCTTGACGTCGTGGTTGGTGGTGCGTTCGATCTCTTTCACGCGCTCGGCGTGCTCGAGGGCGAAGTCATCGGCCAGGGCGTCGAGGATAGCGTTGGCTTCGGCGGAGAACGCCGGCACTTCGCTGATTTGCGGGTGGGCGGCCAGGCGCTGGAGCCAGCGCACCTCGACCAGGGCGCGGAAACGGATCAGGCCGTATTCGCTGAAAATAGGGCGCAGGGCCTGGGTTTTGCCGGCGTAGCGGCCGTCAACAGGGGAAACCGCAGTGAGCGAAGAAAGCTGCATGGGGTGTTCTCGGACAGTCGGGCAACGAAATGGGGCGCGTATCATACATGAAAATTCATTGCAGGTCGGCAGCCCAGCGCCGACCGCGCCCGTGAGGTGACGAGCGTTAACCGCGCATCATCGGATACAGTTCTTTGAGCAGCTTGCGCCGGCTGAATACCAGTTGCCAGCGGTGGCCGCCCAATTGCCGCCACAAACGCGCCGAACGGATGCCGGCCAGCAGCAACGCGCGGATTTTCGCGGCGTTGCTGGGCTGCTGCAGGTTGCGCATGTCACCCTGCACCTGGATCCGCTGGCGCAGGGTGCTCAGGGTGTCCTGATACAGCGCACCGCTGGCGGCGATAACGTTCTCGTGGGTAATGCCAAAATGTTCTACCTGGGACTGGATCTGCGGCAGGCGCCGGCCGATCACCTCCAGCAGGTCGTCACGCTTGCCCAGCTGGCGCTCCAGGTTGAGCATCGACAGGGCGTAGCGCAGCGGTTCGCGCTGCAGGCTGGCCGGGTCGCGCTCAAGCGCGCTGACCAGGGCGCGGTAGCCGTCGCGCAGGTTCAGGTCGTCGCCACCGAACACCTCCAGGGTGTCCTTGGGGTCGCGAATCAGCAGGCTGCCGAGCATGCAGCCCATGGCCGCCTCGGCGCTCTGGCCGGTCTTGGCGATGCGGTCTACCAGCACGGCGGCCTGGAAAACCGCACCCAGGGCAATCAATTGCTCCTGAATGGGGTTCATGCAGCGGCGCCTTTGCTGGTCCACGGCTGGGCCACTTCAATGACGCCGCCACCCAGGCAGATCTCGCCGTCGTAGAACACCACCGACTGGCCGGGGGTAACCGCGCGCTGCGGGTCGTCGAACACCGCGCGGTAGCCGCTGGCGGTCTTTTCCAGCGTGCAGGGCTGGTCGCCCTGGCGGTAGCGCACCTTGGCGGTCAGGCGGCGCGGGCTGCTCAGGTCGATGGGGTTCACCCACCAGATTTCCGAGGCCAGCAGGGCGCGGGAGAACAGCCACGGGTGATCATTGCCCTGGCCGACCACCAGCACGTTGCGTTCCAGGTCCTTCTCCAGCACGTACCACGGCTCGTCGCTGGCGTCCTTCAGGCCGCCAATGCCCAGGCCCTGGCGTTGACCGATGGTGTGGTACATCAGGCCGTGGTGACGGCCGATTACTTCACCTTCGGTGTTCTGGATCTCGCCGGGCTGCGCCGGCAAGTACTGCTTGAGGAAGTCACTGAAGCGGCGCTCGCCAATGAAGCAGATGCCGGTGGAATCCTTCTTCTTGGCGGTGGCCAGGCCGTGTTTCTCGGCGATGGCGCGCACTTCCGGCTTTTCCAGCTCGCCCACCGGGAACAGGGTGCGGGCGATCTGTTCGCCGCCCACGGCGTGCAGGAAGTAGCTCTGGTCCTTGTTCGGGTCCAGGCCCTTGAGCAGCTCGGTGCGGCCGTCGATGTCACGGCGGCGCACGTAGTGGCCGGTGGCGATCAGGTCGGCGCCCAGCGACAGGGCGTAGTCCAGGAAGGCCTTGAACTTGATTTCGCGGTTGCAGAGGATGTCGGGGTTCGGCGTGCGGCCGGCCTTGTACTCTTCCAGGAAATGTTCGAAGACGTTGTCCCAGTATTCGGCGGCGAAGTTGGCCGTATGCAGCTTGATGCCGATACGGTCGCACACGGCCTGGGCGTCGGCCAGGTCTTCGCGGGCGGTGCAGTATTCGGTGCCGTCGTCTTCTTCCCAGTTCTTCATGAACAGGCCTTCCACCTGGTACCCCTGTTCGAGCAGCAGGAGGGCGGACACGGAAGAATCAACGCCGCCGGACATGCCGACGATGACGCGCTGGGTTTCAGGGGCAGCAGCTGAATCACGCATAGGAATTGAGAGTGTGTCTGGGAAAAGCAGGGGATTCTACCACCAAGCGCCGCGCTTCGCTCGCTTCTGTAGCCGCTGCCGCAGGCTGCGCTGGCCTTTGAGTGCGCAGTAGATCTCCAGTGGGGCATAGGGCCAGCGCAGCCTTCGGCAGCGGCTACAGGTCAATTTCGGATCAGGGACAGGCTGTGCAGGTCGCCCGCCAGGTAATCATCAATGCACTGCAACAACAACTCACTGCGCCAGCGCGGCTTCTGCTCGATGATCTCATCGCGGGTCAGCCACTGCGGCCCGATGATGCCGTGATCCAGCGTGCGCTCCGGGTCGTGGTGCAGCGGCTTGCCGGCAAAGCACACCCGTTGGTACGTCACGCCGTTGCTGGGCGCGGTGTACAGGTAGATGCCAATGACGCCGGTCAGCTCGACGTCGTAGCCGGTTTCTTCCAGGGTTTCGCGGATGGCCGCCTCGATCAGGCTTTCATCGGGTTCCAGGTGCCCGGCGGGCTGGTTGAGCACGGCGCGGCCGCCCTTGAGTTCTTCGACCAGCAGGAAGCGGCCGTTGTCCTCGATGACAGTGGCGACGGTGACGTGGGGGATCCATGGGCGCATCGATGTTCTCCTGTAGAAAGCACAAAGCCCCGGCACATGACCGGGGCTTTGTGTGTTGCGGGCTAGCTTACTTCAGCGACGCGATCGCGGCGTTCAAGGTAGCGCTTGGGCGCATGACCTTGGCAGCCAGCTCGGCGTTGGCGTGGTAGTAGCCGGCGATGTCGACCGGCTTGCCTTGCACGGCGTTCAGTTCAGCGACGATGGTCGCTTCCTGTTCGGTCAGTGCAGCGGCCAGCGGGGCGAAGCGCGCCTGCAGGGTGGTGTCTTCGGTCTGGGCGGCCAGGGCTTGGGCCCAGTACAGCGCCAGGTAGAAATGGCTGCCGCGGTTGTCGATGTTGCCGACTTTGCGCGATGGCGACTTGTTGTTGTCCAGGAACTGGCCGGTGGCCTGGTCCAGGGTGGCCGCCAGGACCTTGGCCTTGGCGTTGTCGGTGGTCACGCCCAGGTGTTCCAGGGAAGCGGCCAGGGCCAGGAATTCACCCAGCGAGTCCCAGCGCAGGAAGTTCTCTTCCACCAGTTGCTGCACGTGTTTCGGAGCCGAACCGCCGGCGCCGGTTTCGAACAGGCCACCGCCGTTCATCAGCGGCACGATGGACAGCATCTTGGCGCTGGTGCCCAGTTCCATGATCGGGAACAGGTCGGTCAGGTAGTCGCGCAGCACGTTGCCGGTCACCGAGATGGTGTCCTGGCCCTTGCGGATGCGCTCCAGGGAGAACTTCATCGCGTCGACCGGGGACATGATGCGGATGTCCAGGCCCGAGGTGTCGTGGTCTTTGAGGTAGACCTGGACTTTCTCGATCATCACGCCGTCGTGCGCGCGTGCCGGGTCCAGCCAGAAGATGGCCGGGGTGTTGGAAGCGCGGGCGCGGTTGACGGCCAGCTTGACCCAATCCTGGATCGGCGCGTCCTTGGTCTGGCACATGCGGAAGATGTCGCCAGCCTCGACTTTCTGTTCCAGCAGGGTGCGGCCCTTGCCATCGACCACGCGCACGGTGCCGTCGGCCTTGATGTGGAAGGTCTTGTCGTGCGAACCGTACTCTTCGGCTTTCTGCGCCATCAGGCCAACGTTTGGCACGCTGCCCATGGTGGTCGGATCGAAGGCGCCGTGCTTCTTGCAGTCTTCGATGGTGGCCTGGTAGATGGTGGCGTAGCAGCGGTCCGGGATCACCGCCTTGGTGTCCTGCAGGTTGCCTTCGGCGTTCCACATCTTGCCCGAGTCACGGATCATGGCCGGCATCGAGGCGTCGACGATCACGTCGCTTGGCACGTGCAGGTTGGTGATGCCCTTGTCGGAGTTGACCATGGCCAGCGCTGGGCGGGTGGCGTACACGGCTTGGACGTCGGCTTCGATCTGCGCTTTCTGCTCGGCAGGCAGCGACTGGATGCGGGCGTACAGGTCGCCGATACCGTTGTTCAGGTTGAAGCCAACCTGCTCCAGCACGGTGGCGTGCTTGGCCAGGGCTTCTTTATAGAACTCGGCAACCACCTGGCCGAACATGATCGGGTCGGAAACCTTCATCATGGTGGCTTTCAGGTGCAGCGACAGCAGCACGCCCTTGGCCTTGGCGTCTTCGATTTCGGCGGCGATGAAGGCGCGCAGGGCCTTTTTGCTCATCACGGCGCAGTCGATGATCTCGCCGGCTTTTACCGAAGTCTTTTCCTTCAGGACGGTCACGGAACCGTCGGCGGCCAGCAGTTCGATGCGCACGGCGTCAGCGGCTTCGATCAGCGCGGCTTTCTCGCTGCCGTAGAAGTCGCCGTTGCTCATGTGAGCCACGTGGGACTTGGAGTCGGCAGCCCAGGCGCCCATCTTGTGCGGGTGCTTGCGCGCGTAGTTCTTCACCGACAGCGGTGCGCGGCGGTCGGAGTTGCCTTCGCGCAGTACCGGGTTCACGGCGCTGCCCTTGATCTTGTCGTAGCGCGACTTGGCTTCTTTCTCGGCGTCGTTGGCCGGGGTCTCCGGGTAGTCCGGGATGTTGAAGCCCTGGGCCTGCAGCTCGGCGATGGCGGCCTTGAGCTGGGGAACCGAGGCGCTGATGTTCGGCAGCTTGATGATGTTGGCTTCCGGCGTGGTGGCCAGGGTGCCCAGCTCGGCGAGGTCGTCAGCGATGACCTGGTCGGCTTTCAGTTGCTCAGGGAAGCTCGACAGGATGCGGCCAGCCAGGGAGATGTCCCGGGTTTCCACGGCAATATCAGCCGAGGCGGTGAAGGCCTCTACGATAGGGAGCAGGGAATAGGTGGCGAGGGCCGGAGCTTCGTCGGTGAAGGTGTAGATGATCTTTGAGCGGGTGGGCATATTCGGATTAACTCTCTTCTTTGCTAAGCGTGCACAGAATCTCGAGATGCGCAGGGTAGGCGCTTTCGTCCAATGTGATCAATGAGCCGAAAGTCGAGGATTCGTCGCGATGATGTGGGGTGCATCAGTAGAGCGTCAAGCGACCGAGTTGCGGTACAACCGGGTCTTTTCAAGCGTTTTCAAAGGCTTGGTGTCTGGTTGCAGACGCCTCGGCCCCCGGTGACTCGATGGTCACTGCGACAGTATACCACTGGTGATGCGGGATAAATGATGCTCTTCGGCAGATTCACCTGCCAATCGGGTGGTTGCGGTCTAGGGCAGGTGGGTTACGCTCAGGGATAGCCAGGATGTTCAACCCACAAAAACGGAGTCCAGCATGGGATACCAGAAGATTCAGGTACCGAGCGTCGGCCAGAAGATTACCGTCAATGCAGATCATTCCCTCAACGTGCCTGACCAACCGATCATTCCGTATATCGAAGGCGATGGCATTGGCGTGGACGTCACGCCGGTCATGATCAAGGTGGTGGACGCCGCGGTGGCCAAGGCCTACGGCGGCAAGCGCAAGATTTCGTGGATGGAAGTGTACGCGGGTGAGAAAGCCACCCAGGTCTACGACCAGGACACCTGGCTGCCCCAGGAGACCCTGGACGCCGTGAAGGACTACGTGGTGTCCATCAAGGGCCCGCTGACCACGCCGGTGGGTGGGGGCATTCGCTCGTTGAACGTGGCCCTGCGCCAGCAGCTCGACCTTTATGTGTGCCTGCGCCCCGTGGTGTGGTTCGAAGGCGTGCCCAGCCCGGTGAAAAAGCCAGGCGACGTGGACATGGTGATCTTCCGCGAGAACTCCGAGGACATCTACGCCGGCATCGAGTGGAAGGCCGGCTCGCCGGAGGCGCAGAAGGTCATCAAGTTCCTCAAGGAGGAGATGGGCGTCACCAAGATCCGCTTCGACCAGGATTGCGGCATCGGGATCAAGCCGGTGTCCAAGGAAGGCACCCAGCGCCTGGTGCGCAAGGCCCTGCAATATGTAGTGGATAACGACCGCAAGTCGCTGACCCTGGTGCACAAGGGCAACATCATGAAGTTCACCGAGGGGGCCTTCAAGGACTGGGGCTACGAGATCGCCCGCGACGAGTTCGGCGCCACCTTGCTGGACGGCGGCCCGTGGATGCAGTTCAAGAACCCCAAGACCGGGCGCAACGTGATCGTCAAGGACGCCATCGCCGACGCCATGCTGCAGCAGATCCTGCTGCGGCCGGCCGAGTACGACGTGATCGCCACCCTCAACCTCAACGGTGACTACCTGTCCGACGCCCTGGCGGCCGAGGTGGGCGGCATCGGCATTGCCCCGGGCGCCAACCTGTCCGACACCGTGGCCATGTTCGAGGCCACCCACGGCACCGCGCCCAAGTACGCGGGCAAGGACCAGGTCAACCCGGGTTCGGTGATCCTCTCGGCCGAGATGATGCTGCGCCACCTGGGCTGGACCGAGGCGGCGGACCTGATCATCAAGGGCACCAACGGCGCCATTGGTGCCAAGACCGTGACCTACGACTTCGAGCGGCTGATGGACGGCGCCACCCTGGTGTCCAGTTCGGGCTTCGGCGAGGCGTTGATCAAGCACATGTAATGGCAGGCAACAAAAAAACCGGCCGTCCTGGCCGGTTTTTCTGTCCCTGACTAGTCAAGAACCTGTGGGAGCTGGCTTGCCAGCGAGCTTTTCAGGTCGCCCCAAAGCTCGCTGGCAAGCCAGCTCCCACAGGTGTCAGTCAGGCAGTAATGGTCTGCTGCACAGCCTGTGGGGCAGTGTGCTGGGCGGGGCTGTCGGTGGCAGCGGAAATGTCGACGGCGTGCAGGCCCTTGGGGCCCTGGATGATTTCGAATTTGACAGGCTGGCCGGCCTTGAGGGTCTTGTAGCCATCCATCTTGATGGCCGAGTAGTGGGCGAACAGGTCTTCGCTTTTGCCCTCTTCAACGATGAAGCCATAGCCCTTGGCGTTGTTGAACCACTTGACCTTACCGTTTGCCATGCTCATATCCCTCTGCAAAGGACTCCATCTCTGGAGTATCATCCACTTCATCCGGCATTCGGACCGATCAAAAAATTTGGTTGACTGCGCGGACCTTTATTCCCCAATGTGGGTTCTATTGTTTGTAACACCGTTTTGCCGATAGTCAAGGTCATGCGGCGGCCGAGCTTACAGTCGGTCACAAGGTCAACACACAACCCTATTCGCTCAACCATGAACCTTCTTTCCATGCATGCATTCAGCCAGATTCGACTAACATTCAATCAGGATCGCCCGGAATCGCATGAGGACGATTCCGCAGGCGTGGCCATACAGGAGGCCAAGCCGGCCTTGAAGGCGCCACCCATGTATAAGGTGGTTTTGTTTAACGATGACTACACACCGATGGATTTCGTCGTCGAAGTGCTCGAGGTGTTTTTCAACCTTAACCGCGAGCTGGCGACCAAGGTCATGCTCGCCGTCCACACGGAAGGGCGAGCCGTATGTGGATTGTTTACCCGCGACATCGCCGAGACAAAGGCCATGCAGGTCAATCAGTACGCCAGGGAAAGCCAGCATCCGCTACTCTGTGAAATCGAGAAGGACGGTTAATCGCCGACCACTTGGGTATGAGGTGAAGCTATGTTAAACCGCGAGCTCGAAGTCACCCTCAATCTCGCCTTCAAGGAGGCGCGTTCCAAACGTCATGAGTTCATGACCGTGGAGCACCTCCTGCTGGCATTATTGGATAATGAGGCCGCCGCCACCGTTTTGCGTGCTTGTGGCGCAAACCTCGACAAACTCAAGCACGACTTGCAGGAGTTCATCGACTCCACCACGCCGCTGATCCCCGTCCACGACGAGGACCGCGAGACCCAGCCAACCCTGGGCTTCCAGCGTGTGCTGCAACGTGCTGTCTTCCACGTGCAGAGCTCGGGCAAGCGTGAAGTCACCGGCGCCAACGTGCTGGTCGCCATCTTCAGCGAACAGGAAAGCCAGGCCGTGTTCCTGCTGAAACAGCAGAGCGTGGCCCGCATCGATGTGGTCAATTACATCGCCCACGGTATCTCCAAGGTGCCTGGGCACGGCGATCATTCCGAGGGTGAGCAGGATATGCAGGACGACGAGGGCGGTGAGTCTTCTTCTTCAGGCAACCCGCTGGATGCCTATGCCAGCAATCTCAACGAACTGGCTCGCCAGGGTCGCATCGACCCGCTGGTAGGGCGTGAGCACGAGGTGGAGCGCGTCGCGCAGATCCTCGCGCGCCGCCGCAAGAACAACCCGCTGCTGGTGGGTGAGGCTGGCGTGGGCAAGACCGCCATCGCCGAAGGCCTGGCCAAGCGCATCGTCGACAACCAGGTGCCGGACCTGCTGGCCAATAGCGTGGTCTACTCGCTGGACCTGGGCGCCTTGCTGGCCGGTACCAAATACCGCGGCGACTTCGAAAAACGCTTTAAGGCGCTGCTGGGCGAGCTGAAAAAACGCCCGCAAGCCATCCTGTTCATCGACGAGATCCACACCATCATCGGTGCGGGCGCGGCGTCGGGCGGGGTGATGGACGCCTCTAACCTGCTCAAGCCACTGCTGTCCTCGGGTGATATCCGTTGCATCGGCAGCACCACGTTCCAGGAATTCCGCGGCATCTTCGAGAAAGACCGGGCCCTGGCGCGGCGCTTCCAGAAAGTCGACGTCAGCGAGCCTTCGGTGGAAGACACCATCGGCATCCTGCGCGGCCTGAAGGGGCGTTTCGAACAGCACCACAGCATCGAGTACAGCGACGAAGCCCTGCGCGCCGCTGCCGAGCTGGCCTCGCGCTACATCAATGACCGGCACATGCCGGACAAGGCCATCGACGTGATCGACGAGGCGGGTGCCTACCAGCGCCTGCAACCGGTGGAAAACCGCGTCAAGCGCATCGAAGTGCCACAGGTTGAGGACATTGTCGCCAAGATCGCGCGCATTCCGCCAAAACACGTCACCAGTTCCGACAAGGAGCTGCTGCGTAACCTGGAGCGCGACCTGAAGCTGACCGTGTTCGGCCAGGACGCGGCCATCGACTCGCTGGCCACCGCCATCAAGCTGTCCCGTGCGGGCCTGAAATCGCCAGACAAGCCAGTGGGTTCGTTCCTGTTCGCTGGCCCCACCGGCGTGGGCAAGACCGAGGCTGCGCGGCAGTTGGCCAAGGCCCTGGGCGTGGAGCTGGTGCGTTTCGACATGTCGGAATACATGGAGCGGCACACCGTTTCCCGTCTGATCGGCGCGCCTCCGGGCTACGTCGGTTTCGACCAGGGCGGCCTGCTGACCGAGGCCATCACCAAGCAACCGCACTGCGTGCTGCTGCTCGATGAAATCGAGAAGGCCCACCCGGAAGTCTTCAACCTGCTGCTGCAGGTGATGGACCACGGCACCCTGACCGACAACAACGGGCGCAAGGCGGACTTCCGCAACGTGATCCTGATCATGACCACTAACGCCGGTGCCGAGACCGCGGCGCGCGCTTCGATTGGCTTCACGCACCAGGACCACTCGTCCGATGCCATGGAAGTCATCAAGAAGAGCTTCACGCCGGAGTTCCGCAACCGCCTGGATACCATCATCCAGTTCGGCCGGCTCAGCCACGAAACCATCAAGAGCGTGGTCGACAAGTTCCTCACCGAACTGCAGGCCCAGCTCGAAGACAAGCGTGTGCTGCTGGAAGTGTCGGACGCGGCGCGCAGCTGGCTGGCAGCCGGTGGCTATGACGCCACCATGGGTGCCCGGCCAATGGCGCGGCTTATCCAGGACAAGATCAAGCGGCCGCTGGCCGAGGAGATCCTGTTCGGCGAGCTGGCCGAGCACGGCGGCGTGGTGCACATCGATGTGAAGGACGGCGAGATGACCTTCGACTTCGAAACCACGGCGGAAATGGCGTAACCGCTGTAGCCGCTGCCGGCAGGCTGCGCTGGCCCCTGTGTTCGCTGGAGATCTCCGGTGGGGCATAGGGCCAGCGCAGCCTGCGGCAGCGGCTACGGATTCGCTACAAATGTAGCGCCCACACAAAAACGCCCGGCATGCGCCGGGCGTTTTCGTTTGTGTCGCTTAGCGAGCGCGGTAAGTGATGCGCCCTTTGCTCAAATCGTAGGGCGTCAATTCAACGCGCACCTTGTCACCGGTCAGAATACGAATGTAGTTCTTGCGCATCTTGCCGGAGATATGCGCGGTAACGACGTGCCCATTTTCCAACTCCACGCGAAACATGGTGTTCGGCAGGGTGTCGACGACAGTGCCTTCCATTTCGAAGCTGTCTTCTTTCGACATGCAGTAAAGCCCTCGGTGTCCAGTTAATGGCCCGGTGCAACTGCGCCAGGCAAAAGCGGCGTGCATTGTGCCTGAAAAAGGGGCGTTACGCCAAGGCCCTTCAGTTGAGTGTCACCCAGCGCTGGTTAATCAGCAGTTCTATGGGCCGGTATTGGGTCTTGTAATTCATCTTTTTGCAGTTCTTGATCCAGTAGCCCAGGTACACCGCACCCAGTTCCAGGCGCAGCGCCTCGCCGATCTGCCACAAAATCGCAAAACGGCCCAGGCTGCGGCGCTCCTCGGCGGGTTCGTAGAAGGTGTACACCGCCGACAGGCCGTTGGGGAGCAGGTCGGTAACCGCTACGGCCAGCAACTGGCCATCGCGGCGGAATTCGTAGAAGCGCGAGAACGGCAGGTCGCGCACCAGGAAGGTGGAAAACTGATCGCGGCTGGGCGGGTACATGTCGCCATCGGCATGGCGCTGTTCGATGTAGCGCTGGTACAGGTCGAAGTATTCCTCGCTGAACGCAGGCTTGGTGGAAATCACCTGGATGTCGGCGTTGCGCTTGAGAATGCGTTTCTGCTGGCGGTTGGGGCTGAAGCTGGCCGCCGGGATGCGCGCCGGCACGCAGGCGTTGCAGCGCTGGCAGTGGGGGCGGTACAGGTGATCGCCGCTGCGCCGAAAACCCATTTCCGAGAGGTCGGCGTACACGTGCACGTCCATCGGCTGGCTGGGGTCGAGGAACAGGGTGGTGGCCTGCTCCTCGGGCAGGTAGCTGCACGAATGGGGTTGAGTGGCATAGAACTTCAACCGCGCCAACTCAGTCATGATCAACCCTCGGATCGAAACCTTTGAATAAGTGTAAGCCAGCTGCGCCCAACTCGCCTAACAAACCCAGGTGGCGGTGTTGGCCTGGTCGAGGTAGGTGCGCAGGTGCCAGGCGAAGTCTTCGCGGCTGATGGAGCGCGCGCCCAGGCTGAGCAGGTGCTCGGTAGGCATCTGGCAGTCGATCAGGGCGAAACCTGCAGCCTGCAGGTGGCCCACCAAGGCGGCGAAGCCGACCTTGGAGGCGTTGTCAGCGTGGCTGAACATTGATTCGCCGAAAAACAGCTTGCCCATGGCCAGGCCGTACAGGCCGCCGACCAGTTGCTCGCCTTGCCACACCTCCACCGAGTGGGCCAGGCCTTGCTCGTGCAGGTGGATGTAGGCCGCCTGCATGCTGCCGGTGATCCAGGTGCCGTCGGCATAGGCCCGCGGGCCTGCGCAGGCGCGGATGACCGCGGCGAAGTCGGTGTCGAAGGTGACCCGGTAGCGCTGCTGGCGAATCACCTTGGCCAGGCTGCGCGACACGTGCAGCTCGGCGGGGAACAGCACGGTGCGCGGGTCTGGCGACCACCACAGGATAGGTTGGCCGTCCTGGTACCAGGGGAAGCAGCCATGGCGGTAGGCCTGCACCAGCCGCTCGGCGCTCAGGTCGCCGCCAGCGGCCAGCAGGCCGTTGGGGTCGCGCAGGGCCTTGTCCAGCGGCGGGAAGGTGAGCTCGTTCTTTTTCAACCAGGTCAGCATGGAATTTTTCTGGCAGGGGGAGGGGAGGGCGCTTGTAGCCGCTGCCGCCAGGCTGCGCTGGCTCTTGGGTACACTGAAGAAATTCAGCGAGGCAAAAGGCCAGCGCAGCCTGCGGCAGCGGCTACAAGGGTGCGGCTGTGGTCAGTATTCAGGATAAAAACCCCGTCCTGCAACTCTACGGTCATGTCGCGGTCGTAAACCTTCGGGAATGTAATTGAAAAGCCTGCATAAGCCTTTGTCACAAAAGGCAATGCGTGCTCCAATTGAATCGTGCCAGACGCTCTGGGCTATGCTGTGGCGAACCCGTACAATGCTCCGTTCATTACCCTGATTTTTTATTGTTTGGTCCATCATCCGTTGTTGGCGCCCATGGGCGCAGGAAAAGACTTGTTTTGAAGAAATCCACCGCGACACCCAATCCCGTAGTGCCCCTGTGGCGTCAGCAAATGCACTACCGGCTCAAGGAAGGTGCCCTGATTGCCATGGGTGCCCTGTGCCTGTACCTGTGGATGGCGCTGCTCACCTACGACCAGGGCGACCCGGGCTGGAGCCACACCAGCACCGCCCATGAGGTGCAGAACGCGGCCGGCCGCGTGGGGGCCTTCGCCGCCGACATCCTGTTCATGGTGCTGGGTTATTTCGCCTACATCTTCCCGCTGCTGCTGGCGGTCAAGACCTGGCAGATCTTCCGCGAACGCCACCAGCCCTGGCAGTGGAGCGGCTGGCTGTTCTCGTGGCGACTGATCGGTCTGGTGTTCCTGGTGCTCTCGGGTGCCGCGCTGGCGCACATCCACTTCAAGTCCACCAGCCTGCCGGCCTCGGCGGGCGGCGCCCTGGGCGAAAGCCTCGGCGACCTGGCCTACAACGCGCTGAACGCCCAGGGCAGCACACTGCTGTTCATCGCCCTGTTCCTGTTCGGCCTGACCGTGTTCACCGACCTGTCGTGGTTCAAGGTCATGGACCTGACCGGCAAGATCGTCCTCGACCTGCTGGAACTGGTGCAAGGCGCCGCCGGCCGCTGGTGGGCGGCGCGCAACGAACGTCGCCAACTGGTGGCGCAACTGCGCGAGGTGGACGTGCGCGTGCACGACGTGGTCGCGCCCATTACCCCGGACCGCCGCGAGCAGGCCAAGGCCCGCGAGCGCATCATCGAGCGCGACCAGTCGCTGACCAAGCACACGGCCGAGCGCGAGAAGCAGGCGCCACCGGTGATCATGCCGGCCCCGGCCATGGCCAAGCCGCCAGAGCCGAGCAAGCGCGTGCAGAAGGAAAAACAGGTGCCGCTGTTCGTCGACAGCGCCGTGGAAGGCACGTTGCCGCCCATTTCCATCCTCGACCCGGCCGAAAAGAAGAAGGTCAACTATTCGCCTGAATCCCTGGCGGGCGTGGGCCACCTGCTGGAAATCAAGCTCAAGGAATTTGGCGTCGAAGTGTCGGTGGACTCCATCCACCCCGGCCCGGTCATTACCCGTTACGAAATCCAGCCGGCCGCCGGCGTCAAGGTCAGCCGCATCGCCAACCTGGCCAAGGACCTGGCGCGTTCGCTGGCCGTGACCAGCGTGCGCGTGGTGGAAGTGATTCCGGGCAAGACCACCGTGGGTATCGAGATCCCCAACGAGGACCGCCAGATCGTGCGGTTCTCCGAAGTGCTGTCGTCGCCGCAATACGACGAAGCCAAGTCGCCGGTCACCATGGCCCTGGGCCACGACATCGGCGGTAAGCCGGTCATCACCGACCTGGCGAAAATGCCGCACCTGCTGGTGGCCGGTACCACCGGTTCCGGTAAGTCGGTGGGCGTGAACGCCATGATCCTGTCGATCCTGTTCAAGTCCAGCCCCGAAGACGCCAAACTGATCATGATCGACCCGAAGATGCTCGAACTGTCGATCTACGAAGGCATCCCGCACCTGCTGTGCCCGGTGGTCACCGACATGAAGGACGCCGCCAACGCCCTGCGCTGGAGCGTGGCCGAGATGGAGCGCCGCTACAAGCTGATGGCGGCCATGGGCGTGCGCAACCTGGCCGGCTTCAACCGCAAGGTCAAGGACGCCGAGGAGGAGGGCACGCCGCTCACCGACCCGCTGTACCGCCGCGAGAGCATGGATGACGAGGCGCCGCTGCTCAAGACGCTGCCGACCATCGTGGTCATCGTCGACGAATTCGCCGACATGATGATGATCGTCGGCAAGAAGGTCGAAGAGCTGATCGCGCGTATCGCCCAGAAGGCCCGTGCTGCCGGTATCCACTTGATCCTGGCCACCCAGCGCCCGTCGGTGGACGTGATCACCGGCCTGATCAAGGCCAACATCCCCACCCGAATGGCGTTCCAGGTGTCGAGCAAGATCGACTCGCGCACCATCATCGACCAGGGCGGCGCAGAGCAGCTACTGGGCCACGGTGACATGCTGTACATGCCGCCGGGCACCAGCCTGCCGATTCGCGTGCACGGCGCCTTCGTCTCCGACGAGGAAGTGCATCGCGTGGTGGAAGCCTGGAAGCTGCGTGGCGTGCCGGACTACAACGAGGACATCCTCGCCGGCGTCGAAGAGGCCGGCAGCGGCTTCGAAGGCGGCGGCGGTGGCGGTGGTGGCGACGAGGACAGCGAGTCCGACGCGCTGTACGACGAGGCCGTCAACTTCGTGCTGGAAAGCCGCCGGGCGTCCATCTCCGCGGTGCAGCGCAAGCTCAAGATCGGCTACAACCGCGCCGCGCGCATGATCGAGGCGATGGAAATGGCCGGCGTGGTCACGCCGATGAACACCAACGGCTCGCGCGAAGTCATCGCGCCCGGGCCGATGCGCGACTGATTGAACTGCCGGCCGCCGAATCGTCGGTGGCCGGTCCCATTCTTTGTACGAGGATTCCCATGCGCCTGATTCGCATGCTGTTGGTTTCTGCCCTGGCCTTCTCCACGCTGCCGGCCCACGCCGACGACGCCGCCGTGAAAAGCCTGACCCAGTTGCTGGAAAAGTCCCAGACCCTGGCGGCGCACTTCTCGCAACTGACCCTGGACGGCAGCGGCACCCAGCTGCAGGAAACCTCCGGTGAAATGACCCTGCAGCGCCCGGGCCTGTTCTACTGGCACACCGCGGCGCCGAACGAGCAGACCATGGTTTCCGATGGCCAGAAGGTCAGCCTGTACGACCCCGACCTGCAACAGCTGACCGTCAAGAAGCTCGACCAGCGCCTGACCCAGACCCCGGCGCTGCTGCTGTCCGGTGACATCTCGAAGATCAGCCAGAGCTTCGACATCAGCGCCAAGGAAGCGGGCGACGTGATCGACTTCATGCTCAAGCCCAAGACCAAGGACACCTTGTTCGACTCGCTGCGCCTGTCGTTCCGCAAGGGCCTGATCAATGACATGCAACTGATCGACAGCGTCGGCCAGCGCACCAACATCCTGTTCACCGGCGTGAAAGCCAATGACCCGGTGGACAAGAGCAAATTCACCTTCGTGGCGCCCAAGGGCACCGACGTCATCCAGGAATAAGAGGTAGCCCCGCCCGTCATGGACCTGTTCCGCAGTGAGCCCATCGCCCAGCCCCTGGCCGCTCGCCTGCGGGCGCGCAACCTGGACGAATACGTTGGCCAGGAGCACCTGCTGGCCCGCGGCAAGCCGCTGCGCGAGGCGCTGGAGCAGGGTGCGCTGCACTCGATGATCTTCTGGGGGCCGCCTGGCGTGGGCAAGACCACGCTGGCGCGGCTGCTGGCGGAGGTTTCCGACGCCCATTTCGAGACCGTCTCGGCGGTGCTGGCCGGGGTCAAGGAGATTCGCCAGGCCGTTGAAGTGGCCAAGCAGCAGGCCGGGCAGTACGGCCGCCGCACCATCCTGTTCGTCGACGAAGTGCACCGCTTCAACAAGTCCCAGCAGGACGCCTTCCTGCCATACGTGGAAGACGGCACGCTGATATTCATCGGTGCCACCACCGAAAACCCTTCGTTCGAGCTCAACAACGCACTGCTGTCGCGCGCCCGCGTGTACGTGCTCAAGAGCCTGGACGAGGCGGCGCTGCGGCGCCTGGTGGACCGCGCACTGACCGAGGAGCGCGGCCTGGGCAAGCGCCAGCTGCGCCTGGGCGACGAGGCCTTCGGTATGCTGCTGGCGGCCGCCGACGGTGACGGCCGGCGCATGCTCAACCTGCTGGAAAACGCATCGGACCTGGCCGAGGACGGCGAGGAAATCGCCACCGAGCTGCTGCAGAGCCTGCTGGGTGACACCCGTCGGCGCTTCGACAAGGGCGGCGAAGCCTTCTACGACCAGATCTCGGCGCTGCACAAGTCCGTGCGTGGCTCCAACCCGGACGCCGCGTTGTACTGGTACGCGCGCATGATAGACGGTGGCTGCGACCCGCTGTACCTGGCCCGGCGCGTGGTGCGCATGGCCAGCGAAGACATCGGTAACGCCGACCCGCGCGCCCTGGGCCTGTGCCTATCGGCGTGGGACGTGCAGGAGCGCCTGGGCAGCCCCGAAGGCGAGCTGGCGGTGGCCCAGGCCATCGTCTACCTGGCCTGCGCGCCGAAAAGCAACGCCGTGTACATGGGCTTCAAGCAGGCCATGCGCGAAGCCACCGAGTACGGCTCGCTGGAAGTGCCGCTGCACCTGCGCAACGCCCCCACCAAGCTGATGAAACAGCTGGGCTACGGCGAGGAATACCGCTACGCCCACGACGAGCCCGACGCCTACGCTGCCGGCGAAGACTACTTCCCCGAACAGCTGGAGCCGCGCGCCTACTACCAGCCGGTGCCTAGAGGCCTGGAACTGAAAATCGGCGAAAAGCTCAAGCACCTGGCCCAACTGGACCGCCTCAGCCCGCGCCAGCGCCGCAAGCCCTGAAGGGCTGGCACGTTGCAACAGGCTGCGGCACCCATGACGCGGCCTGCGGCCGCTGCTACGGAGGGGACGTAGCCGCTGCCGCCAGGCTGCGCTGGCCGGTATGAACCCTGGAGATTTCCAGTGAGGCACGCGCATGTCTTGATTGTCAGGGTGTCGTCGAGATCTCGCGCTGCCAGCCTTGTTTGCCCGGTTCTGCAACACGCAACTGGAAACAGCCCTTCTATCCCGGTACGCTGGCCGTTAATATGGTCGGCTGCCCGGTGTCCTGCCCGCAACAAGGGCTGACCAAGACTTAATTTGATAACGAGAGACCGACATGCTCGATCCCCTGATTTTGCGTACCAAGCTCCACGAAACCGCGGATCGCCTCGCAGCCCGTGGCTACAGCCTGGACGTGGCGCGCCTGGAAGCGCTGGAAGCCCAGCGCAAGACCGTACAGACCCGCACCGAGCAACTGCAGGCCGAGCGTAACGCCCGCTCCAAATCCATTGGCCAGGCCAAACAGCGCGGCGAAGACATCGCCCCGTTGATGGCTGACGTCGACCGCATGGCCGGTGAGCTGGCCGAAGGCAAGGCCGAGCTGGACAAGCTGCAGTCCGAGCTGGACGCCATCGTGCTGGGCATTCCCAACCTGCCGCACGAGTCGGTGCCGGTCGGTGAAGACGAAGAAGGCAACGTCGAAGTGCGCCGCTGGGGCACCCCGGCCGACTTCGGCTTTGCCGTGAAAGACCACGTGGCCCTGGGCGAGCAGTTCGGCTGGCTGGACTTCGAGACTGCCGCCAAGCTGTCCGGCGCACGCTTCGCCTTGCTGCGCGGCCCGATTGCCCGCCTGCACCGCGCCCTGGCGCAGTTCATGATCAACCTGCACGTCACCGAACACGGTTACGAAGAGGCCTACACCCCGTACCTGGTCCAGGCCCCGGCGCTCAAGGGCACCGGCCAGCTGCCCAAGTTCGAGGAAGACCTGTTCAAGATCAGCCGCGAAGGCGAGGCCGACCTGTACCTGATCCCGACCGCCGAAGTGTCGCTGACCAATATCGTGGCGGGCGAGATCCTCGACGCCAAGCAGCTGCCACTGAAACTGGTCGCCCACACCCCGTGCTTCCGTAGCGAAGCCGGCGCATCGGGCCGTGACACCCGCGGGATGATCCGCCAACACCAGTTCGACAAGGTCGAGATGGTGCAAGTGGTCGAGCCGTCGAAATCCATGGAAGCCCTGGAAAGCCTGACCGCCAACGCCGAGCGCGTGCTGCAGGCCCTGGAGCTGCCGTACCGCGTGCTGGCCCTGTGCACCGGCGACATGGGCTTCAGCGCCGTGAAGACCTACGACCTGGAAGTGTGGATCCCCAGCCAGGACAAGTACCGCGAAATCTCCTCGTGCTCCAACACCGGTGATTTCCAGGCCCGCCGCATGCAAGCGCGTTTCCGCAATCCGGAAACCGGCAAGCCGGAGCTGGTGCACACCCTCAACGGTTCGGGCCTGGCCGTGGGCCGCACCCTGGTGGCCGTGCTGGAAAACTACCAGCAGGCCGACGGTTCCATCCGCGTGCCGGAAGTGCTGAAGCCGTACATGGGCGGCATCGAGGTCATCGGCTAAATGGAATTCCTGCCGCTGTTTCACAAGCTCAAGGGCAGCCATGTGCTGGTCGTGGGCGGTGGCGAGATTGCCTTGCGCAAGTCGCGCCTGCTGGCCGATGCCGGCGCGCTGCTGCGCGTGGTGGCCCCGGCCATCGAAGCGCAGTTGGATGAACTGGTGCGCAGCAGCGGCGGTGAAGCGGTGCGCCGCGGTTATCAGGAGAGCGACCTGGACGGTTGCCAACTGATCATCGCCGCCACCGACGACGAAGCCCTCAACGCCCAGGTGTCGGCCGATGCCAAGCGTCGTTGCGTGCCGGTCAACGTGGTGGATGCGCCGGCCCTGTGCAGCGTGATCTTCCCCGCCATCGTCGACCGCTCGCCGCTGGTGGTGGCGGTGTCCAGCGGCGGCGATGCGCCGGTGCTGGCACGCCTGATCCGCGCCAAGATGGAGGCCTGGATTCCGGCCGCCTACGGCGAGCTGGCCGGCTTGGCGGCGCGCTTCCGTGCCCAGGTCAAAGGCCTCTACCCCGACGTGCAGCAGCGCCGCGCGTTCTGGGAAGAGGTGTTCCAGGGCCCGATTGCCGACCGCCAACTGGCCGGGCAGGGCGCCGAAGCCGAGCGGCTGCTGGTGGAGAAAATCAACGGCCAGCCGCCCCACGCACCGGGTGAAGTCTACCTGGTGGGGGCCGGCCCCGGTGACCCCGACCTGCTGACCTTCAAGGCCCTGCGCCTGATGCAGCAGGCCGACGTGGTGCTGTACGACCGCCTGGTGGCCCCGGCCATCATCGAGCTGTGCCGCCGCGACGCCGAGCGCATCTACGTCGGCAAGCGCCGCGCCGACCATGCCGTGCCGCAGGACCAGATCAACCAGCAACTGGTGACCCTGGCCAAGCAAGGCAAGCGCGTGGTGCGGCTCAAGGGTGGCGATCCGTTCATCTTTGGCCGTGGTGGCGAGGAAATCGAGGAACTGGCGGCCCATGGCATCCCGTTCCAGGTGGTGCCGGGCATTACCGCGGCCAGTGGTTGCGCGGCCTACGCCGGCATCCCGCTGACCCACCGTGATTATGCCCAGTCGGTGCGCTTCATCACCGGCCACCTCAAGGACGGCACCAGCGACCTGCCTTGGGCAGACCTGGTGGCGCCGGCCCAGACCCTGGTGTTCTACATGGGCCTGGTGGGCCTGCCGAGCATCTGCGAGCAGCTGATCAAGCACGGCCGCGCCGCCGATACCCCGGCAGCGCTGGTGCAGCAGGGCACTACCGTCAACCAGCGGGTCTTCACCGGCACCCTGGCTGACCTGCCACGGCTGGTGGCGGAGCATGAAGTGCATGCGCCGACGCTGGTCATCGTGGGTGAAGTGGTGCAACTGCGCGAGAAGCTCGCCTGGTTCGAAGGCGCCCAGCAAACCGTGTAACCCCGTAGCAGCGGCCGCAGGCCGCGTCACAGGCACTGCGTAGTGTCCTGACGCGGCCTGCGGCCGCTGCTACAGGTTTACGCGATGCCTTTGCCTGGCAGGCGCGCGCGGTCGTGGGGCAGGGTGAAATCCTGCGCCGGGCCTTTTGGCACCACTCCCGTCGGGTTGATGGTGGCGTGGCTGGCATAGTAATGATGCTTGATGTGCTGGAAATCCACCGTCTGCGCCACACCCGGCCACTGGTACAGCTCACGCAGCCAGTTCGACAGGTTCGGGTAGTCGGCAATGCGCCGCAGGTTGCACTTGAAGTGCCCGTGGTACACCGCGTCAAAGCGAATAATCGTGGTAAACAGCCGCACGTCCGCTTCGGTCAGGTACTCGCCGGCCAGGTAACGCTGCTCACCCAGCAACCGCTCCAGGCGGTCCAACTCGGCAAACACATCATCGAACGCCGCCTCATAGGCTGACTGCGACGTGGCAAAGCCTGCGCGATACACGCCATTGTTGACCGCCGGGTAGATGGCCTCGTTCAGCGCGTCGATGGTACCGCGCAGCGCCTCGGGGTACAGGTCCAACGTGTTGCCGGTCAGGTCGTTGAACGCGCTGTTGAACATGCGGATGATCTCCGCCGATTCATTGCTGACGATGCGCCCCAGCTTCTTGTCCCACAGCACCGGCACGGTGACGCGCCCGGTGTAGTCCGGCGTCTCGGCGGTGTAGCGCTGGTGCATGAATTGCAGGCCGTCGAGCTTGTCGCCAGTGGAGCCGAGCGTTGTGTCGAAGGTCCAGCCGTTCTCGCGCATCAGCCAGCTGACCACCGACACGTCGATCAGGCTTTCCAGGCCCTTGAGCTGGCGCACGATGAGTGTGCGGTGCGCCCAGGGGCAGGCCAGTGACACGTACAGGTGGTAGCGGCCGGCCTCGGCCTGGAAGCCGCCTTCGCCGCTGGGGCCCGGGCGGCCGTCGGCGGTCACCCAGTTGCGACGCTTGGCCGCTTCGCGCTGGAACGCGCCGTCTTTGGCGCTTTCGTACCACTGGTCATGCCAGCGTCCTTCGATCAACAGGCCCATGGGCTGGACTCCTCGCAAACTCTATAAGCGTTGGAGCCCAGTGTACGGCCATCAGTTCGAATAAATAGCGCAAAAACCCCGATCAATCTATCGGTTAAATCGATTTGTCGCGAGCCGCCCAGTATTCGCTGGCGGTGGCGAAGGCCTCGTCACGGGGCTGGCCCAGGCCGCGCAGGGCCAGGGCCATGGTCGAGATCAGGGCCATTTCGCCGTAGCTGTCCTGGGCCTCGCCGCGCCACACCGCCAGCAGGTGCGCAGGCGCAAGGCTGGCCGGTTTCACGTGGCGTTGCGCTGCCAGCTGCGGCCACTCTTCATCCCAGCTCTGGCCGCCGGTGGTGCCGTACAGGTGGCTGGGGCTGTCGGGGTTGACCTCGATCTCGCCGCCGTCACCCTTGATGACGATGGCGTGGTCGCCCAGCAGGCCGCTGGCATCGCGGTGCACCGCCTGGTAACCGGGGTGGAAGATGCTCTGCAGGCCGCAGCGCGCGCCCAACGGATTGAGGATGCGCGCCAGGGAGTGGATCGGCGAGCGCAGCCCCAAGGTGTTGCGCAGGTCGATCATCCGCTGCAGTTGCGGCGCCCAGTCCACCAGCGGCGCGAACGCCAGGCGGTGGCTGTCCAGCGCCGTACCCACCGCCTGCCAGCCGCGCGCCAGGGGAATGCCCAGGGTGCCCAGCAGCTGCTCGGTGTACAGCCGGCCCGCGGTGTGCGCGCCACCGCCGTGCATCAGGATGCGCAGGCCGTTGCCGGCCAGGCACTTGGCCGCCAGCAGGTACCAGGGCAGGTGGCGTTTCTTGCCGGCGTAGCTGGGCCAGTCGATGTCCACGGCCAGGGCCGGGGGCTTGAGCCGCGCGCGCAGGGCCTCGGTAAAGCCGGCCAGTTCCTCGGCGCTTTCCTCCTTGTGCCGCAGCAGCATCAGGAACGCGCCCAGTTGGGCTTCCTCCACCTGCTCATCCAGCAGCATACCCATGGCCTCGCGGGCTTCTTCGCGGGTCAGGTTGCGCGCGCCGCGCTTGCCCTTGCCCAAGGCGCGGACGAATTGAGCGAACGGGTGTTCGGCAGGGGTTTCTAGGAGCAGGGCGGGGTAGTCGGTCATATGCAATTGGTCGGCTTGGGCAGGCCCGCCAGCTTGGCGGCAAGTTTGGCGGGAGTGCCGTTGAACAGGCGGTTCAGGTGCGGGCTGTTGCCTTTCTCGGCGCCCAGCTTCAGCGCCGTGTACTTGATCAGCGGCCGCGTGGCCGGGGACAGCTGGAACTCCTGGTAGAACTGACGCAACACCTCTAGCACCTCCCAGTGTTCGGCGGTCAGCACGATCTCCTCGCGCGCGGCCAGGGCCTCGGCAACGGGTTTAGACCACTCGGTCAAATCTTCCAGAAAGCCGTTCTGGTCCAGCGCAATCGCACGGCCTTCAACCATCAGTTCACTCATAGCCAGGTGTTGACCTTGTCAAAATCGAGGGTGAGCTGCACAAAGCCCGGGTAATCCACCACCTGCGCCGCGCCATTGATGGCGCGCGCCTGCACGTCCTCGTCCAGGGCGTAAACCCGGCCCGCCAGGTGCGCCAGGCTGTCATTGAGCAGCGCGTACACGGCGTCGCCGGTCAGCAGCAGGGCATCATCAGCACCCAGCAGGCGCAGGCAGCTGGCCAGGCGGTTATCGCCGAAGGGCGAGTGGGACAACACATGCAAAGTAGCCATCAGAGGGTAATCACCTGATCAAAGCGGTCGACAAGGGCGGCCAGGGCGGCGTCTTCCAGCACTTCGGCGGCAAGGCTCAAGCCGTCGGCGGCCAGGCCGCGCTCACGCAGGCTGCTGGCCGCCACGAACAGCTCGTCCACGCCGAACATCGGCAGCGCCTGCAGGTTGGCGGTCAGGTCTTTCTGCTGCACCTGGGCAGGCTGTTGGCCTGTCGCCAACTGAAACACGCCGTCATCGAGGAACAGCATGCCCAGCGGCAAATCGAAGGCACCGCCTGCCAGGGCGATGTCCAGTGCCTCGCGTGGGCCGGGGCCCGACCACGGCGCCTGGCGGCTGATAATCAACAGGGATTTGGCCATGTCACTGCCCTCCAAAGGTCACGAGGCGGTCGGCCAGCTGGGCGGCTTCATGCAGCTGGCCCAGCCCGGACAGGTCCCACGGCGCCGGCAGGTTGGCCGCGGGGCGGTTCCAGCGCTTGGCTTCGGCTACGTCCAGCACGCCACGGCGCAGGGCGGCGGCAATGCACACCACCGCGTCCAGCTGGCGCTCGGTAATAAAGGCGCGCCACTGGGCGGCCACGTCCAGCTCATCCTGCGGGGCAACGACGTTGCCCGAGGCGCTGTGCACCCCGTCCTGATAAAAGAACAGGCGGACGATTTCATGGCCGCCCGCCAGCGCCGCCTCGGCAAACCGCAAGGCGCGGCGCGAGGAGGGCGCATGGGCGGGGGAAAATACAGCGATGGCGAACTTCATGGCGCGGCTCTATCAGCAAATCTGCCGGAATGATAAAGCCTGCACGCGAAAAAAGCCCGCCGCACCCGCGTCAGCGGGCGCTGTTATCGCGCAGCTCCGGCAGGAACCAGTTCAGCACCAGGGCGCAGATGCCACCGGTGGCCACGCCCGACTCCAGCACATTGCGCAGGGCCGACGGCATGTGCGCCAGGAACTCCGGCACCTGCGCCACGCCCAGGCCCAGGGCCAGGGATACGGCAATGATCAGCAGCGCGCGACGGTCCAGGTGAATGCTGGCCAGGATATTGATGCCCGACGCCGCCACGGCACCGAACATGACCATGGCCGCGCCACCCAGCACCGGCTCCGGCACCGCTTGAATCACACCGGCCACCGTCGGGAACAGGCCCAGGATCACCAGCATGCCGGCAATCCACACGCCAATGTGGCGGCTGGCGATGCCGGTCAGCTGAATCACGCCGTTGTTCTGGGCAAAGATCGAGCTGGGGAAGGTGTTGAACACGCCGGCCAGCAACGAGTTCGCGCCGTTCACCAGCACGCCGCCCTTGATGCGTTGCATCCACACCGGGCCTTCCACCGGCTGCTTAGACACCTTGCTGGTGGCCGTCACGTCACCGATGGACTCCAGCGAAGTCACCAGGTAAATCACCAGCATCGGAATGAACAGCGCCCACGAGAAGCCCAGGCCGAAGTGCAGCGGCACCGGCACCTGGAACACCGCGGCTTCATGCATGCCGGTGAAGTTCAAACGGCCCATGTAGCCGGCCAGGGCATAACCCGCCGCCAGGGCGATGACGATGGCGCAGCTGCGCATCCACACCACCGGCACGCGGTTCAGCACCACGATAATTGCCAGCACCACGCCCGACAGCAGCAGGTTGTCGCCGTTGGCGAAGGTGCCGTTGGCCATGGCCGAGAAACCGCCGCCCATGCTGATCAGGCCGACCTTGATCAGCGTCAGGCCAATCATCAACACCACGATGCCGGTCACCAGCGGCGTGATCAGCCGCTTCACGAACGGCAGAATGCGCGAAATGCCCATCTCCACGAACGAGCCGGCAATCACCACGCCGAAAATCGCCGCCATCACGCCTTCAACCGGCGTGCCTTGCTTCACCATCAGCGCGCCACCGGCAATCAGCGGCCCGACGAAGTTGAAACTGGTGCCCTGCACAATCAGCAAACCCGCGCCAAACGGCCCGAAGCGCTTGCACTGCACAAAGGTGGCGATGCCGGAAATCACCAGCGACATCGACACGATCAGGTTGGTGTCATGGGGCGAAACGCCCAGTGCCTGGCAAATCAACAGCCCCGGCGTCACGATGGGAACAATGATCGCCAGCAGATGCTGCAGTGCAGCCAGCAGGGCAATCACCGGGCGGGGACGGTCTTCCAGCCCCAGCACCAGGTCTTGGCTAGGGGGCGGGGAGGGCTGTTGATGAACAGTCATGGCAGGGCCTTGGCGAAAAAAAGAGCGCAATTCTACGGATAAGCACCCCACAAGGCCACTACCGTTGCGCCGCACATCGCCACCCGTGCCACCGCGCGGTATACCTGCCCCAACGCGGCGCCAAAGACGCGGCCTACAGGTCTGCGCGATATCCGCTCTCGCGTAGCAGCTGCCGAAGGCCGCGTCCCGTCACCGCGCGGTGTACCCGCCCCAATGCGGCGCCTAAGACGCGGCCATGCGGCCGCTGCTACAGGTTTGTGCGGCATTCGCGCCCACAAAAAAGCCCGCCGAAGCGGGCTTTCTCAACACAACCACTCAATCAGTCATCACGACCCATCAGGCCAAACAACTGCAGCAGGCTGACAAACAGGTTGTAGATCGAAACATACAGGCTGATGGTCGCCATGATGTAGTTCCGCTCACCACCCTGGATGATCGCGCTGGTCTGGAACAGGATGCACACCGAGGAGAACAGCACGAAGCCTGCGCTGATCGCCAGTTGCAGCCCGCTGATCTGGAAGAACATACCCGCCACGGTGGCACCCAGCAGCACGAAGAAGCCCGCAGTAATGAAACCGCCCAGGAAGCTCATGTCCTTGCGCGTGATCAACACGTAGGCCGACAGGCCGCCGAACACCAGCGCCGTCATGGCAAACGCCGAACTGACCACCTCGGCACCGCCCTGCATGTGCAGGTAACGGTTGAGGATAGGGCCCAGCAGGTAACCCATGAAACCGGTCAGGGCAAAGGTGGACACCAGGCCCCAGGCCGAGTCACGCAGCTTGGTGGTGAGGAAGAACAGGCCGTAGAAGCCGATCAGCACCACGAAAATGTTCGGGTAGCCCACGTGCATCTGCTGCGACACGTAGGCGGTCACGGCGCTGAAGGCCAGGGTCATGGCCAGCAAGCCGTAGGTGTTGCGCAGGACCTTGCTGACCTCTAGCTGGTCGGCCTGCTGCCTGCTATTGACTGCGTAATCCTGTTCGCGCATGGCGAGACTCCTTTGGGTTGAAAACCGCGTTTGAAACGTTCAGATGCAAAGATCATAACAGACATGCTGCAAGGGGAAATGAAGAGAGTTTGACAGTGTGTTTCAATCGGGTATTATGCACGCCGCAACAAGCTGGAAGCGTGGCCGAGTGGTTTAAGGCAACGGTCTTGAAAACCGTCGATGGGCAACTATCCTAGAGTTCGAATCTCTACGCTTCCGCCACATTTTGTTCGTTAGAGCCCTGATTATTCAGGGCTTTTTCGTTTCTGGGTTTTCTTTTCCTGCCATCCAGGTCGCACGCGCCTTCATCATTTTTCAGAGTGCGACGACTTTTTCTTCCTTCTTGAAACGAACTGTCGAGGAATAGCTGCCCCGTCAGCTTGACTTGCCCACGCATGCGCCTCACTTTGAGTGGAGGACGACTCGTATCACGAAAGGGGAGGCAAAATGCCAAGCAGCGCAGACGTAGCCAACTACTTCCTGAACCTTGAGGGGGAAGGGGGTGAGATCTCGAATCTAAAGCTTCAGAAATTGGTGTATTACGCTCAAGGGTTCAGCTTGGCCCTGCGCGGCACGCCACTGTTCGACGAGCCCATTGAAGCGTGGATGCACGGGCCTGTGGTACCTGCTCTGTACCGTCAATTCCGGGACCGGGGATCAAACCCGATTCCACCGGATGTGGCATTCGATCCTGAGGTGCTGAGCGTTGACGAACGCCGCCTCATCGAAGAGGTGTTTGGCGTCTATGGCCAATATTCCGCATGGAAGTTACGCCAGCTCACCCATGAGGAAGACCCCTGGCGTGAAAACTACTCCGAAGGTGAGTACAGCCGCGAGATCCCCCAGCAGCAGATGGAGCATTATTTCCGCGAACATCTGGTGAACTGACCGTGGCCAGGGACAGAATCAAGCGACGGGACTCGCATGGCTCTCAGATCAAGGCACGCACTTCACCCGTGGAACTCGATGATTCGGACGCCCGCCCACCGGTATTTTCCTTCGAATACCTGCAGAAGGGCTGGTGCATTCAAGACTGCCAGCAAGAAGAACGGTCGAAGATGCTGGATAAACTGAGAAAACTCAGCAGCCTCTCCTGGAAAGACATTCGCCAGCAGGAGCGGCACGGCCTAGGCACCGAAATCATTGATAGGGGCAGTTTAAAGGCCGCGTTGCCTGCCTTTATCACGGAAGAGGTCCGCCTATTGGCGTTCAGGGCCTACGATTTGGTGCCGATGGTTGGCTACCGTAGTGGGCGGATTTTTCACGTCGTTTGGATTGATCGGGCGTTTAAGCTGTACAAGCACTAACGTCCTATCTTAGTGCGTGTGCCTCATGGATGCGGAGTCGACTCAAATTTGCGTAGGTAACAGACCCTGGTCAGCTTCCGTCTGTCTCTCCGCATCCGCGCTCTGTAGTGGTCAACTGATCCCGGACACTGCGTTAAGTTTTTCCTCGGCAACGGCAGGCGCTAATCCTTCGTTGAATTGATGCGGTCGCCGCCAGTTGTACCGTTCCATCAGAAAACGACCGATATCTTGTTTAGCCAACGCGGCGCTCATGTAGCCCACCGTCGGTATCCATTCAGTTTTCAGGCTGCGAAATAGCCGCTCCATCGGCGCGTTGTCGTGGCAGTTGCCGCGCCGACTCATGCTCTGCGTGAAGCGGTATCTCCATAGTCTTTGGCGGAAACTCCGGCTGCCGTATTGGCTGCCCTGATCGCTGTGAAATAGCACATTCTGAGGCCGGCCACGCTGCTCATAGGCCATATCCAATGCCTTGATCACCAGCTCAGCGTCAGGCTTGACTGAGAACGCCCAGCCTACGACCCGGCGGGCATAAAGATCGATCACCGCTGCCAGATAGTGCCATCGACCTTCGGCCCAAACGTACGTGATGTCACCGCACCAGACCTTGTTGGGGGATGCCACGCTGAACTCTCGATCAAGTACGTTCGGGATATCGGGTCGCTCCACGGTGGCCTTTTTGTAGGCATGAGAGCCCGGTTGTTTGCTGATCAGGTTCATCTCGCGCATCAACTTACGTACCTTGAATCGCCCGATTTGCATGCCGTCCTCTTTCATCATCAGCATGATGCTTCGACTGCCCGCAGCGCTTCGGCTTTGGGTAAACAGTTCGTTGACGCGGCTGCGCAAAATCACCCGTTCGGCATCAGGGGATCGGCGTTTTCGAAGGTATGCGTAGTAGCAAGATCGGGTGACTTCAAATACCGAGCACAATAGATCAACCGGCTCCTCGGAGCGAAGCCGATCGACTAACGCGAGCGCTCGTGTTCCTCGGCCATCAAGAGCGCGGTAGCCTTTTTTAGGATCGATTTTTCCCGTTCCAGACGATTGATTCGGGCTTCCAATTCTTGGATTTTTTGCTGCTCAGGTGTTAACGCCTTGCTGGTCGGGGTGACACCGCCACGTTCTTGCTGGAGCTGGTTCACCCAACGACGCAAGGCCGACTCAACCAGCCCAAGCGAACGGGCTGCCTCGGTATGGCTGTAGCCTTGATCGAGCACCAGGCACGCAGCCTCGCGCTTGAACTCAGGGGTAAAGGTACGACGTTGCTTGGTCATCAGACACCTCTCTGTGGCGAGCATTCTCGCCTAAATGGGTGTCCGGTTTCATTAGACCACTACAGAGACCTCATAGCTCTCCATTTGTCGAAAGTCCTATTGCCGCCATGAGGGAAACATTGCCGAGGCCATTAGCGCAGACATTTTCCCGCTCGTGTCCTCGGGAAAGAATGTCCACACAGGTTAGACAACATCAGGAGGAAATATCTTCTGCGATTTTTCTACACGTCTCGCGCAGCTTTTCGTTCAGCCTTACGTTAATCCCGTACTCAGCCGCCAGGATTACCGCAGCGACCCCAGCTAGACCTGGAATCTCTAGAGCGGTTCGGATTTGTGGGATGACGTAGTTGGCGTTGTTGAACGCCAGCTTAGATTTTATTTGGCTTCTCCAGTGGCTTTGTGCCCAGTGAACGACAGGGGGTTCAATTGCTCTTCGAAATTGAGATTCGTTGGCCATTATCAGGAAACGCAGCGTTGCTTCGAAGAGTTGAGCAGGAAACAGCTCGTCGCGCGTGAGCACTGTATGGATCGAATTCGTTATAAAGAAGTATTGATCATCAAGGTTCGGCTTTAGCATTTGATCAACCCAGCTTACGCAGTAGTTTAAACCTTTGTAATCTTTGAGGTTTTCGCGCAGTTTCTCTAGCGCCGTTCTCGAGCTGGAAACCGCTGCGGACACACCGAAAGAAAAAATGGCTGCACGCATGATCTGAAGATATCGATCTGTCTGTAGTGCTTCGGCGGGAAGCCTCGGAACGGTTGCGAAATGGGGGTTCGAGCTGAGTTGTAGGGCAGGCTTATTCCCTTCGGGAAAGGAATACGCTACAAAATCAAGCCACCGGTGCATTTGCTCAGCAAAGCCTTCTGCTGTCGCATTTTCTATGGCTCTATTGATTACGTATGACCTGAAGGTTAAATCGAATGTTGGAGCCGCTTTGCCTCCAAGCCTTTTCTCCAGTTGAAGCAGTGCATGGGTAGGCCCCGTCACCTCCGCTTCCAGCGTGAGGAAAAGGTACCAGGCAGCGTCTTGGGTCGATCTCGGAAGCTCGTGCATGCCATCAGGTGGTGTCGGGTTGCTGCACATCCCAGGAACCATGGCAGTTGGTTCCCCGTTTACCAAGGCTTCGTCTGCGGCTCCGATCGTCTGAACATGGAGCCAGAGTAATCCGTGACGAATTACCCGGCTGCAATAGATCGACTGCAGCGATGTTTCTTGATCAATGTCTGGCAATCGTCCCAATATTTCTCTGTAGATTTCGACAGCTGATGCGACATCATGCGCTTTATAAAACGCAAGTGCGGCGTCGGCCCTTAGGCCAAGATTCATGGCTTTTGAGTTTTCGATTTGACCCAGAGATGCATCTGTGGCGGCTAGTGAGAATTGAGTGGCGGCGCCACTCCAGTCGCCGGTTTTTGCCATGCTGATGCCGGCCTCTCTTCTCAGAAACATCCGCTCTAATGGCTCAAACTCACTAAGCCTTGGCTCTGTGTCACGTAGTATCGATACGACGTCGTGATGTCTATGTTGTCGGAGGAAGATTTTTGACCTTGCTCTCGCAAGATCGAGGCTATTTCCAAACTCCAACTCTGCCTGCTTAACCACATCCAGCGCGAACTGGGGCTCGCCGGCATATTCATCAAGCATTATGGAGACTGCAACCAGCAGCAGTATCGTCAGGGGAGGGTGGCCCCAAGAACGGCTTAGCGCCGCCATTTGTTGGTAGGCTTCGGAGGCGTCGCGTCCGTCGATCGTCCCTAATCGAACTTCCTCTAGCCACGGGCCGTTTACCAGCGCTGCAGTTCCACCTCGGGTCTGGAGGGTGAATCCGAGATATTCCTCACGCTCTTTCTCAACCAGGTCGTTCAATTCTTCAAACAGAGCTAGCTGTGCTTTGACGCTGCCAACATGCATTGCTTGTGAAATGAATAGACCCCCATTTGTCTCCGAAGCGGGAATTGAGGTGCCGAATCGTGGCTCCTTTTTCACTGCAATACTGAGCTCGCGTAGCATGCTGAACCAGTCAGGCAGAATTGAGGAGAGGTTAGAGATGCAAAGAGCTTTCCCTATCGCCATGATGCGGTACGTTGTTCTGGCCTCAGGTGGGAAGGCCTGCGTTTCTGCCTCGAGTGTGCGCCAGACGTTCACTGGGTGAGATGTCTTGCCGTCGATTGCTGCACACAGTACGAATTGATTGAGCCTAAACAGGAAGGATTTTGCGAGGTCGTTGGGGACAATTGGGGTTTCGAGCGAGGCGAAACGTAAGCTTGGGAACCATTGCGCAATCACCTCTAGTTGTTCCGCCCTCGTTCTTAGGAGCGCACCTCCCAATTGAACCAGACGGTTACTCTTTCCCTTGAGGCTATGGATGAATAGATCATCAACAGTCCGTACGTCAAGATTCCCATCTGCCCACAGTTGGTTCGCAAACATTTGATGAACAGAAGCTTGTTCACCCGGCAACAACACGTTTTCACCTGCGTTCGCTATGAGTGGAGATATTCTCAACACCCCCGCACCAAGGCTATCAATCCACGGCCCGATCAAAGCATCAAGGTATTCCCCAGCGGACTGAATAGGAGGGGAGATTTCCCCAAGTTGCAGCGCGGCTTGGCGCTTGAAACGCCCTACAGCCAAGCTTGTTCGATAGAGAAACTTTCTGGCTTGCTCGTCCATTCTCTCTACAAGTGTTTGACGTATCGCTTCGCGCTCGCCTTCGACGTCTGCCCCAATATTGGTCGCGGCTGGCTCGGAAAGGTCAGATGAAGGCCATCCTCTCAGCTTCAACCCAGCCAGAACTGCTCGCACCAACTGCGGGTGCCCGTTTCCGCCGGTATATCGAACGAAGAATGCCCACAACTTTGGGTCGCCCCCTGCTTTCTGCACAAGGCTGGCGACTTCCGACTGGCTAAGCGCAGGAACTCGAAGTGATGTGCCCAAATCCAGCCCAAGCCTGTCAATCGAACCCGATGTCAGGTCTTTGTAGCAGGTGATAATGCAAGCAATATTGCTCCTGTTCAGGGCACGTAGGAATCGGCCAAAGCTGGAGGCAAACTGCGGTTGATTCAGCGCGTTGAGGTCATCCAGGATGATCCCTGTAAGCGATTTTGTGACCGCTTCCCCTTGGGCCCTGTTAAGCCTGTATTCGCACTCCTGTGGGGGGGCATTTCGTAGATCGACAAGCGTCCAATCTCCACCGTATGCTGCAGCAGACAATCTAGAAAGCACCGACTTGCCCATTCCTGTTCCAGCTGAAAGGATGGCAACCGAGGATTTGTTCAAGACGTCTATCACCGTCTGCACTACATCAGCTCGAGGCAGAACATCAGCTGGCATTGGTAAGTCGGCCACGTTTTCCATCACAGCCATTGCCAGTTCAGTTGGCTGCCTCTGACCTTGAGTCATCCCCTGATGTATTAGCCCCTCGAGCATGCCAGGCGGCAGCGAGGTTCGGCCTGCTTGTTCGCAGAGCTTTAAAAGTGAACCTGCATCCACATACCTTGCAGTGGGCTCTGAGCGAAGCACGGTCTCCAAGACGGCTTCAAGGACGGCTGCCGCTAACGGTTCTGATTCAGTCGGCAAGAGTCGAAGGCGGTCACTGCCGTACGCAACCAATGCAACTGATAGCTCCTGCTTAACGTCTGCAATGCCTGGCTCTCCACAGTCCCACGTTATTTTTTGGAGGAGATCGCGACGCAGCTCGTCGTCGGTTCGGGCAATAATGAATGTAGTCAGGCGGTCTGAGACATTAGCTCTGAGAATCGCTTCCCTAAGGGGTCTAACCTCTGCAGTTCGTGCTGCTCTTGCCCAATAGTGGAGAACAGCTTCGCCATTTATTCTGTGAGCTACCTCTCGTTCCAAGCCGATGGAAGAGGTGGTGAGGAAGCGTAGGGTGACTTGCGCATTCCGGTTGCGTTCAACCAGATCCAAGAAGTTATCCAAAGCCTCACGGACATCCTGGGAGTTGATAGTGATCGTGCCCGACCCGGCAGTGTCTTTAACCTGGACGCCTGTCACCGAGTCCTTCGCCACGATGGCATAGTCTTCGGCTACCTCGAGATACAGACGATGCCCAGCTTCCAATCGAATCCATGCCAATGCACTCACGTACAGTTGGTACGCGTAGCCCCTCAGCGCATTAACGGCCTGTCGCTTGGGGTCTCCGGATGGTGCCAGAAGTGAGGGGCCAGAGGTGTATGGCGTGGTCATATGTACCTAGGGGGTGGTATGCAAATGACTCAAGAATATGTGTCTGACAAAGCACAAGCTAGCGCTTCGCTACCAATGCCCAGTTGGGAGCTTGCGCCGGTGTGATGGTCAGGAGCCCAGCGTCCAGTCGGGGACGCCAAGTGAAGCAGGAAATCTTGTTTTCCTGGCCCGTTTCGATATCTTCTTTCACGGGCGGTGATGGTCGCCTGGCGCCTGTTACGCGCAGCAAGAGCCCATCGTTTTATTCCTCCCAATACCTATGGCAATCCCATTCATGGACAGACCGGTGAGCAGGCAATCGGTCATCGCGTCCATGGCACGAGGAATGTCATGTCTAATTTATCCGCACTTAACGTATTCAAGTCTCTTTCCAAAGCCATTGCCCAGCAGCAGGGCTGGCAACTTTCGGTGGCGCGTAAGCGGCTTTCAATTGGCGCAGGATTCTCCAGCTATCATGAGTTGCAGAGCGTGGCATCAGGAGCTCGAGAGGATGCCCGGCTGCTTCGCTTCACGTTCGGCGTTGAGAAGTTTTCAGACGTTATTTTCCTGCCGGAGGTGGCAAACGCTTTGGAAGAGGAGGTGATCCGCTGGGCCGTTCAGGACGAACTTAACCGCAATACTCCGGAAGTCAGGGTTCACATCTCTAATCTACTCGCCGAAAGGCAGTACGACCCTGATAGAGGTGTACTGATTGCCTCGGCCACTGCCGATCTGACACGCATCGAATCATTTCGCTATGGACAGCAGTTTGAGTGCTTCGATGCAGCCATGACCTTCGATGTGAGGTTTCGAGACTATCGGTGGCAGCTAGTGTCGACATCGATGACCGTTCGCCTGAAGGCTGCAGAGGATGATGGTCTGATTGAGGATTCAATCAATGATTTTCCATCGAGCGAGTTCTGGGATTAGTTTCCTCGATCTCTCGCTTCTGTCACGTTGTTGCCTGCCAGCTCTGATTCAGAAAATGAGCATGATCCAGGTGCGCTTCTGCCTCCCGAATTAGGAGAACGTAGCCGATACATTGATCACAGAGGGCAGGGCACTGCCCACGCTGATATAATTGGGGAAGCAGCTATGCTTCCCCGTCGAGACATTGATGACCCGAGATTTGACAGAAGAAGAAATGCGGCGTGCCTTGTTCGGCACTGCCGCGCCCACTATTCAACCTACGGCACCGCCACCTCCCGAGCCCGCTGTCGACTTAGTCTTCACGAAGCCGGTAGCACCGCCTGCGACCAAGAAAAAGGTGGCCAAAGCCTTCACTCCTAGGCTGCGAGTGACGCTTCGCGTCGGCAATGAGTTTGAAGGCAAAACGTTTGAGCTGATTCACGAAGCCGACACGCTTAGTAAGCTCTTGGCGGAACAAGAAGCGGTGAAGGCGGCGAGGAAGAAATACCGGTATGTAGTAGTCGTTTCAGTCAAATCCATGTAGTCGAATATTCAAAAATGCTCAGATCCCTCTCAAATTGGCTGTCAGCCAAGCTTTGGCCATCGCTCCCACTCTGCTATCACTTCTACCGGCTAGGTATTGGTGTGGCACTTCTAGCCACATTCAAGGTGGTCATTTTTCACGAAAAGACAGAATCTCCATTTCTGCTCTATCTAGGTTGCGGACTCATCTGTGCTGGATTTTGTCTGTGGCTCGCAAAGTTCGTCGCATGGGTTGTGCGCCACGAGTTCAGTCGCACAGTGATGACCTTTGTGCACGCTGGCGTGCTGCTCGCGGCCTACGTGGCGGCACGATGGGTCGTTGCGCTGGCCACCGGGCTCCCGTCCAAAGATTTCGATGGGACGATCGCTGTGTCGGCCGTCGTCTGTGCGTTGTTACTGTATGTATTGCTGTTGAGCGTCGTCTGTTTCGCTATCGCATTGGGGTGTGTGGCCGCTGTGTCGGTCTCGGAATCCGCATGGCTCGCATCAAGAATTCCAGGTGCCAAGCTAATCCGTGGTTGGATGGAGGAGCGGATGGGAGTTCTTTTCTTAGGCCAGCCAGGCTCTGCGGTAGCCAACATGTCCCTTCGATTCATGGCCCATTTTGTCGCCGGGATCTTGGTCACTGGTTTTGTCGGGCAAGGCCTGCAGATCGCCATGAATGTCACCATCAACGACACCCAGTTAATGAAGCACCTTGCCTACTACGTGGATTACCAGGTTGCCGATCGCTACCCTGGTGTTGAGGAAGGCCAGAGGTTTGTGCTCCACGATAACAATGTGATTTCGCTAGCCCGGTTGGAGAATGGAAAGGTAGAAATCGCCGTTGGCGTGATTGAGCCTCTGGCCGGGGTAACTCACCTATCGGCTTACCGCTGATCCGAATAGGGTTACTGAGGATGCTGGCTCAGTTATAGCAACTATAAGCTTTCGAGGTTTTCAAGAAAGCGGCGGTGGTTTCGGAGGGTACGTACCGTTGCGCAACGTCGATCTAGTGCGTGCCGCTGCGCGGACGGCTGTCGTTAACCAAGCCGCGGTGCGTCTTGGCCCTAGCGGGCTTCCATCCTCACGTCTGCGCGCTCCGCTTGCATTTGCGGGAAGTGAGTCTTCAAGCCGGTGAGTGCAAGCCTCGATTGCCCGAAGCCGGACGGCTGGGGAGGGCGCAATGACATCCTCAGGTTGGCTCATGCTGCCGATGAGCGGACTATTTACTCCAAAAGTGCAGACTAAAATTCTTCGTAATGCAAAGGAGGATGCCGCCATGGATGACTCAATTCGGGAGTACCGCAGCCTGCTGATCGCCCAGCACCCCGATCTCCGCGATACACTGGATATTATCTCCGATGACGAGCTGCAGATGCAGATGCAGAGCTTGTTCCGCCTTGCACAAAGTTTAGGCAAGGCGAACTCGAATATTTCCAAGGATAAGGCGATGCTCATAAGCGAGGCCGCTCTGCAACTGCAGCCTCAAACGTTGCACTGAACCAGATGGGACGTGGCCGTGGTGGTCTAATGAAACCGGACACCCATTTAGGCGAGAATGCTCGCCACAGAGAGGTGTCTGATGACCAAGCAACGTCGTACCTTTACCCCTGAGTTCAAGCGCGAGGCTGCGTGCCTGGTGCTCGATCAAGGCTACAGCCATACCGAGGCAGCCCGTTCGCTTGGGCTGGTTGAGTCGGCCTTGCGTCGTTGGGTGAACCAGCTCCAGCAAGAACGTGGCGGTGTCACCCCGACCAGCAAGGCGTTAACACCTGAGCAGCAAAAAATCCAAGAATTGGAAGCCCGAATCAATCGTCTGGAACGGGAAAAATCGATCCTAAAAAAGGCTACCGCGCTCTTGATGGCCGAGGAACACGAGCGCTCGCGTTAGTCGATCGGCTTCGCTCCGAGGAGCCGGTTGATCTATTGTGCTCGGTATTTGAAGTCACCCGATCTTGCTACTACGCATACCTTCGAAAACGCCGATCCCCTGATGCCGAACGGGTGATTTTGCGCAGCCGCGTCAACGAACTGTTTACCCAAAGCCGAAGCGCTGCGGGTAGTCGAAGCATCATGCTGATGATGAAAGAGGACGGCATGCAAATCGGGCGATTCAAGGTACGTAAGTTGATGCGCGAGATGAACCTGATCAGCAAACAACCGGGCTCCCATGCCTACAAAAAGGCCACCGTGGAGCGACCCGATATCCCGAACGTACTTGATCGAGAGTTCAGCGTGGCATCCCCCAACAAGGTCTGGTGCGGTGACATTACGTACGTCTGGGCCGAAGGTCGATGGCACTATCTGGCAGCGGTGATCGATCTTTGTGCCCGCCGTGTTGTAGGTTGGGCGTTCTCAGCCAAGCCTGATGCCGACCTGGTAATCAGGGCATTGGATATGGCCTATGAGCAGCGTGGCCGGCCTCAGAATGTGCTGTTTCACAGCGACCAGGGCAGCCAATACGGCAGCCGGAGTTTCTGACAGAGACTATGGAGATACCGCTTCACGCAGAGCATGAGTCGGCGCGGCAACTGCCACGACAACGCGCCGATGGAGCGGCTATTTCGCAGCCTGAAGACTGAATGGATACCGCCGGTGGGCTACATGAGCGCTGTGCTGGCACAGCAAGATATCAGTCGGTTTTTGATGGAGCAGTACAACTGGCGGCGACCGCATCAATTCAACGAAGGGCTACCGCCTGCAGCCGCAGAGGAAAAACTCAATTCAGTCTCCGGAATCAGTTGACAACTACAGTTTTTCAGGATTTCGGACAGAACCTAAGGCCCAATGGGCCAATCCCTCCTCGCCAAAAGCCTGCAACCCCAAGTCAGCACTCTGCACCAGCACCTGCAGCGCATGGCGCGACGCCTCAGTCCCCAGTTGGGCAAGGGCGTACGCACATTTGCGCTGACACTGCGCTGCAACACCCCAACCCGTCAGGTAGGCAGCCGGGTGCAAGGCTAGTCGCAGCAGCGCCTCGCTGGCCCGTGGGTCTGCAAGCAATCCAACCCCTGTGCAATGTCTTCATGGAGCTGATGCCAAGGCTCACCCAGTAGTTCGATGAGCGCCGTGGCGGGAAGCTCGTCTAGTGCCTCGTGCAAGGCGCGGGTGTCCCGAGCCTGGTTGAGGGTGGCGATTTCATGAGCGTGCCTGAAGATTCCGTATGGTATGGAAGAGGTGGGTGATATCGATCATCACGCTATTGCGAATCCTGTAAAAAGGCCGCTTACCACACTTTCCACCAAGCCTTGCGCGCCACCGGCTGATCATGCAACCGCAAATACCACACACGCGGTTCAAGCGAATTGTCCCAAGGGCAAATTCCGACATACTCCATCAATGCCTCATATCCCAGGCGACTCGCCAGCCCATGTTCCGGCACTTCCACCTCGCGATCGCCCAGGTAGTAGATCTTCTGCCGCTCATCCTCGGGGCAATCATCTTCCTCAAGGTAAAACTCGGCTGACGCCCAGCGCGCTTCAAACGGTTTCAACGGCCCGAATTGCTGGGCTGGGTTATCGAGATTCTGTAGCCGTGACCGCGTCAGCACGCCGTTCTCTATGAGCGCGTAGCCGTAGGTGCCTCCAGATTCGTACTGGCAAAACGGGACGATCATTGCAGGCGAGCCAAGGCTTCGATGCAAGTCGCGGGTGAGGGCGTGCGGCTGTTCCAGAAGCGGCATGGCCAGCGCTGCACTGCTGATCACCCAGGTATCGCCGTATTGCTCCACAACCACCTCGTCAGCTGCTTCGGCGTCAAAGCGCGGAGGGCGTTGGGGCAGTACTTCAACGCGCTTGTTGAATACCCGGGCAACGACCTGCTCAGGGTTGAAGTCTGCCTGCGGACGACGGAATGCGATTGTAGCTTGGGAAACGCCCACTCTTGTATCCTTACAGATGGTTTGTTGAAAGTTCTACGGACGGTGTGTCGGCCCGGTTGTGGTGGGCTGGAGTGTTTTTCAATGAAAGAAAATTCATTGAAGGTTCGACCTGGTGGCTTGCAGCGGCGATAGCAGTGCAGCACGCGGCAGATCGCCACGCCCGTTGAACCGCACCGCAATTGTTTGATACCGTTACCCCAGACATTGCGCTACCCAGCGCTCTGCGTAAGCGTTAACGTCAACCAACGCACACCCGGGACAGATCCGTCCCCTCGTTGTGCGTGGTTGCCATGGCTACTTCTTCGCCAGCCGTTCGTGCTGGAACCTCTCTTTTTACCTCCTCGTTGCTGATCGGCATCCTGCTGATCGCTGCAAACCTGCGTGCGCCCATCACATCCCTTGGCCCTGTGCTCGAGCAGGTGCAACAGCACTTCGCCCTTAGCGCCGCCGCCGCTGGCTTGCTGAACGCCTTGCCCTTGCTGATGTTTGCGTCTGCCTCGCCGTTGGCCCCCTGGCTCACGCGTCGCTTCGGGCTGGAGCAGGCGCTGTTCGGTGCGCTTTGCCTGATCGCCGCTGGCTGCCTTATTCGCTCCAGCGGCACGCTCACTGGGCTTTGGGCTGGCACGCTGCTGATCGGTGCCGGCATTGCCACGGCCAACGTGCTGGTGGTGCCACTGGTCAAGCGCGACTTCCCGGCCCAGGCCGCGTTGTGTGTCGGCCTGTATGCCGCGACCATGGCGTTGATGGCGGCACTGGCCAGCGGCGTGTCAGCGCAGTTGTCCGCGTTGACGGGCTACACCTGGAAGCTGTCCCTGGGGCTGTGGTTTGCGTTGGCGCTGGTGGCCATCCTGTGCTGGTTGCCCCACCTGCGTCAGGCCCGCAGCGGTGCCAGCGCCGTGGCACCGCCGCCGCCCAAGTCGGTGTGGGGCAGTGCCATTGCCTGGCAGGTGTCGATGTTCATGGCTCTGCAGACGGTGACCTTCTACACGCTGATTGACTGGTATCCCGCCATGGCCGCCTCGGTGGGTATTGGCCCCTCCGAATCGGGTGCGCACCTCTTTGCCTATCAGGCCGTGGCGGTGCTGGCCAACCTGTCGACTGCCGTTGCCATCAAGCGCCTGCAGGACCAGCGGCTGCTGGGGCTGATCTGCTCGCTGGCGATCGTGGTGGGCATGGCGGGCTTGCTGTGGGTGCCGTCCTTGGCGTTGGTCTGGCTGGTGTTCGCCGGGGTTGGGGCTGGGATGTCGATGGTCACCTGCTTGACTCTGTTCGGCCTGCGGGTGCGTGACCATCACCAGGCCAGCGCGCTGTCGGCCATGGCGCAATGCGTGGGGTATGGGTTGGGGGCGGCGGGGCCGTTCCTGGCGGGGTGGCTGCATAGTGTTTACGGGAGCTGGCAGGTGTCGTTGTGGATGCTGTTGGCGGCGGCTTGCCTGCAGATCTTTTTTGCGGTGATGGCGGGGCGTCGGCGGTTCATCGAGTAGCTCCCCAAGGGACGTAGCAGCTGCCGCAGGCTGCGTCCGCCCCAACGCGGTATAGCTGGAGAAAACGCGGCGCTTGTGGACGCGGCCTGGCGGCCGCTGCTACGCAGGGAATCAGCGCCTCACAACCAATGCCACAACCGGCTCCAGAACCCCCGGTCCAGATCAGCCTTGCACCCCGCATACTGCTGCGCGTACATCTGCGAGCGCGCCTGCACCTTGCCCGCCACCGCCGGCAGCCACGCCTTGCTGGCGTAGGTGCGCTGCCGGTAGCCGCCCCAGCCCTCGTGGTAGTTCAGGTACTGGTCATAGGCGTCCCACTTGGACACGCCGTTGATGGTGTAGGTCTTGTCCATGTACCAGCCGACGAAATCGATGGCGTCGTCGAAGTCCTTGCGGCTGGCGCCGCTGTGGCCGGTGCTTTTGCGGTAGTCGTTCCAGCCTTCGTCCTTGGCCTGGGCGTAGCCGGCGGCGGTGGTCACGCGGCCCCAGGGGATCACCCACAACAGGTATTTGCGCGGCGCCTTGGCGTCCTGATGGAAGGCCGATTCCTGGTACATGATGGCGAACGGCACCTGGATCGGCACGCCCCAGCGCTGCTGGGTGGCCTTGGCGGCGTCGTACCAGCTGTCCTTTTCGCGGAAGATGCCGCAGATGTCATCCGGGGTGCGGGGCGGGGAAACGCTGCATGCGGCCAGGAAAGAGGTGAGTAATAAAAGTCCTGCGGCTTTGCCAGTGCTCATTGGGCATCCGTTCGATACGCGTAAAAAGCGCCGATTTTACCCCCGCAGGGTCGGTGATGGCGATATAGCAGCGCCGCCGCTGCCGCCAGGCCGCGGCGACGCAGCGGGCTACCTGACGGCGATCAGCGCATCGACCAGGCCCTTGGCGCCTTCGATGTGGTGCAGCGCCGACCACGCCAGGCCTTTTTCAACGCCGTCGCCGTCGGTGAGCTCGTAGGCCGAGTCGTACGCGCAGCGCAGCAAATGCGCCAGGTGGCACAGCGTGTCTTCCAGGCTGATGCCCGGGTTCACGCTGAAGAAGGGTTGCTGCTGGGAGTCGCGCATACCGAAGGGCAGGGCGGTGGTTTCTAGAAAGTCGCTCATGATCAAATTCCCTGTGAATAAATCCTTGTGGTCGCCCGGCCGGGAGGTGGGGCGGTGCGGTGATGGGGGGATTTGTTGCAGGGTGGATCGGGGGTGGGTTTGACCATGATGTAGCTCCTGTTGGATTAACGGAGCTGCCAGTCAATGTGACCAAACAAAGGGGTGGCAGCTATACGAGGGTTGGTCAACCGGGGCAACAGGATCCCGGCGCATCCGAGGATGCCCCGCGCACAGCTGCCATAAAGCATCGTGCCGGCCCAGAAAGGGCTGGCACGAAATGGCGACGCTTTGCGTCTGTTGACCGTCGGGTGACCAAACCCGGCCGCTATCAGTCAGCGGCAAAGGGGAGGTTAGTTACCGAGGGGAACAGGCGCAAGCGTGAAAATGTAAGCTAATTATTCGATTATCGCAGGAGTTGTAGGATTTTTCCTAGGATTTTTCCGATAGCGTTTGTTGCCAAAAATGTGCTACTGAAGTGCTGTCACATTCTCGTAGCCGGTGCCGGCTGGCTGCACGGGGTTTCAGACGCGCTGGGGAGTTCCGGTGTACCTACCCGTCAGCGCAGTCTGGCGGCAGTGGTTGCGGAAAAGATTACTTGGCGGCGCTCATGCCATCGACCAAGTCAGTAGCTCGGAATGGGTGCCAGCCCCCGCACCCATCAAATGGGTGGCAGCCATGCGAGGGTTGGTCAACCGGGACACCAGGAACCCGGCGCATCCGGAGATGCCCCGCGCACAGCTGCCATAAGACACTGTGTTTGCAACAAGACGAGCCCGAACACGGCAGGCTCGTTGCCCACTATCCCAGAATTTGCAGGCGGGTTCCTAGGCACTTGCTTAGGGCTTTTGTTTCCGGAAACGTACGCGTGACATTTTCTTCAAACCGTCGCCGTTCTCCTAAAAACCCTGCGGCCAACGCTTGAACGCACGCCGCCCGCGCAGCACCACCCAGGCCAACGCCAGGCCTGCGCCGCCCCCCGCAACGCACAGCGCACCTTCGCCGAGCAGGTACCACGTAAAGCGCCACGGCTGTTGGTTGAACACCAGGTGTTCCTTGATCTTGTGCGGACGGAAACCCGTCACGGCATCGAATTGCCCCAGGGTCAGTCCGTCCATTAGCGAAAGCGCCGCCACCCAGCAGCTGGCCAGGCAGAACAGGGCACCGAGAAAACAGTAAAAGCGCAGGCGGTATCCAGGGATCACGGCAACTCCATGTGTGCGGTCAAGGGGTGGTTCGGTCGCGCGTCTTGCGCTTTAATGGTTAATAAAGTTATCTAATATAAAAAGAAGAGAGCTCGCCCTACACCATGAACCTACGCAAACAACTGCCCATCCTGGCCATGACGGCCTGCGCCAGCATAACCCAAGCCGCCACCTACGACCCACCACCGCTCAAGCTGGAACCGCTGGCGCGTTTCAGCGTTGATCTGGTGGCGCCCATCTGGGAGCTGGGCGCTACCAGCGGCCAGGGCAACCGGCGCATCATCCCCATCACCGGCGGCCACTTCGAAGGCCCGCGGCTCAAGGGCACCATTCTCGACAACGGCGCGGACTGGCAGGTGGTCACGCCCGACGGCGTGGCCGTTATCGACACCCGCTACCTGCTGCAGACCGACGACGGCGCCTTGATTTACCTGCGCACCGAGGGCTACCGGTTCGGGCCGGCCGAGGTGATGAAAAAGGTCGCGGCTGGGGAGGACGTTGACCCGGGCCAGTACCAGTTTCGGATTACGCTGAGGTTCGAGACGTCGGCGCCACGGTACGCGTGGCTCAACCGCACGATCGGGGTGGGCAGCGCCATGCGGCTGGGCAATGCGGTGGTCTACGACGCGTTCGAACTGAAATAGCTTTCAAATGATTAATTGCATTAATTGATTAGGGCGTGCCGGCAACTGTCTTGAAATGGCACCGTCTGCATCGCGATCTTCGGGGTATCCCCAATCGCGTAGCAGCTGCCGAAGGCTGCGTCCTTGCGCCACCGGGGTTTGTCTGGACAACCGCGGTGCCTGGGGACGCGGCCTTTGGCCGCTGCTACAGGGGGTCAGCTGTTGAGCGACATGGGGCGGTCGCCGCCCGGTGGCAAGCCGAATAGCTTGCGCACGGCGTTAAGGAAGGCGCCGTAGGGGCGCCCCAGCAACAACATCATCAACGCCGCGCCAAGCGTGCCGCGCACCACGCCGCCCGCCGAGGCGCCACTGGTGGCAATGATTGCGGCGTAGATAGGCACCTGGAAACTGACCAGGGCAAGGCTGTCCCACAGCACCTTGGACGCACGGCCCGGGCCGGCACGGGTCATCAACCGGTCGCGCCACAGGCCGTAAGGCCGCGCGACGGGCACCATCAGGGCCGCGCCCAGTAGCCGCGCGTGCAGCACTTGTTCCCACGTCATGCCGGCAATGAAGCGTTCATTGATGATGCCGGTGGTGGTGAAGAACAGGATCAAGGCCGTGGTGTCCGCAAGGAACGCAGCCTTGCGTGCGGTTCGCTGGGGAGGTCGAGGCACAGGGGGCTCCTGGAATATCGCATTTCAAATAATGACCCCGCCAACGCACCTGCGGTTCGCCAAGGCAGACCCGGCCCCGGCAGGTTGCTTTCGCTTTTCGGATCAGGATTACTGGAGACTTCTCCTGCCCTGAGGTGGTCCGCGATGTTCGACCTGGCTTCCATCGTGACGTATGTCGCTGTCGTCATTGGCCTGTTCCTGATCCCCGGCCCCGCCGTGTTGCTGGTGCTGACCCGCACCCTGCAAGGCGGGCGCCCCGTGGGCATGGCCACGGGGCTGGGCATCGCCGCAGGCGACCTGATACACACTTTGAGCGCTGCGCTGGGCCTGTCGGCCATCCTCATGACCTCGGCGCTGGCGTTCACCGTCGTCAAAGTGGCCGGCGCCTGCTACCTGATCTACCTGGGCGTTATCGCCTTCTTCGCCAAGGCAAGTGCCACGCGGGTCACCCAACTGCCCACTGTCTCGCCCGGCCAGGCCTTCGCCCAGGCGGTGGGGGCGGAAGTGTTGAACCCGAAAACCGCGATCTTCTTCCTGGCGTTCCTGCCCCAGTTCGTTCACCCAGCCTCGGGCTCTTCGCTGGCGCAGTTTGCGGTGCTTGGCTTGATCTTCTCGGGGCTCAGCGCGCTGTATACCAGCCTGCTCGTACTGGCCATTCGTCCGTTGAGCCGCTGGGCCAAGGGGCTCGCCAGGCTGCGGCAGTGGGAGGGCAAATTCATTGGCACGGTGTTTATTGCGTTGGGGGTGAAGGTTGCGTTCCAGCAGCGTTAGGTGGTGCCGCCCCCGCAAATAATTCCCCATGGCTTCACTGCGGCGGGTGCCAACCAGGTCCTCAAGTTGGCACCCAGGCGGCCGAGAATATTTCATGCCTGACACAAAGTGCCTACTGTTGTGTCGACAATGAAAATAACTCCGTCGCCTCGACAGGGAAGCCGCATGATCATCCACAACAACTCGTCCAACACCGCCGCGGCCGCCTACGCCAGCCAGGCCACGCGCAGCACCAGCGCTTCCAGCGCCACCGCACAAGCCACCGCCAGCAGCGCCCAGCACGCCGGCAACGCCGGCAACGCCGTGAGCCTGTCCGGCACCTCGGCCGACTACAGCCACGCCATCGCCAGTTATTCCGCCTATTTTCCCGCGCGCGCGGGCATGGCGGCCGACGCCCTGGCCCTGGGCGTCTCCCAGCCTGGCGCGGTATCCAGCTCCAAGGGCCTGAGTTTTGCCGACGTGGCCACCGACGCCCGCAAGCGCCTGGACGAGAAGTACGCGCTGATGACCAAAAGCGGCAAGCCCTACGACGGCACTGACACCGACCGCAACTCGGCGATGGGCGACCTCGACCGCCGCTCGCTGTACGCAGTGGCGACCAACAAGGACGGGCACTTCACTAGCCAGGAGCAAACCGCAGCCAAGGCGCTGATGACGCAGCAGGGGCGTTTGGCCACGGGGTATTACAGCGGCCCGGCCGACCAGGCGAAAAACTTCACCGACCCTTACGCGAAGGACCCGGTGGGCCGCGCCAAGGCGGCGCTGGCGTTCCTGGACAATGTGAGCGTGGAGGAAAAGTCGGCCTCCGGTTGGCTGGTGCAGCACCAAACGTTGAGCCAGGCCCTGACGCAGGCGGGCAGCGCCGCCGGCGGCTCGACGGCGACTACGGGGAAGGGGCATTTCCACAACCTGGCGGAGATATTGGCAGGCACCGATACCTCCGGAAGCTAACCACGTAGCAGCTGCCGCAGGCGGCGTCCTGCAACCACGGTGCGCCAGGTGAAACGCGCCGGCTGCTGACGCGGCCTGGTGGCCGCTGCTACAGGCATGGTAACTAGCTAAGCAAGCTAGTTATGTGTTAGCTTGGCTTCATCGCAGCCGCGCCCCTTGCCCACCGGACACCCCGCGCATGAAGCCATCCCCAGCCCAAGACCCCCATACCCTGCAGATCGCCAACGACCCCCTGGGCCAACAGCTGCAGCAGATAGCCATCCTCACCCGCGCCGCCGCCGGTAACCTGGCGGCCACCCTGGGCATCAACCAGACCGACATGGCCGCCCTCGAACACCTGATCACCGACGGGCCCTTGCCGCCCACCGAACTTGCCGCGCGGCTGGCGGTGACCACCGCCGGCATCACCCAGGTCATCGACCGGCTGGTGCGGGCCGGGCACGTGGTGCGCCAGCGCCAGCTCGATGACAAACGCCGGGTGCTGGTGTGCCCGGTGCCGGCGTCGGTGGCGCTGGCCTATCAACATATCTCGCCCATGCTCACGGGCTTGAGCAGCGTGCTGCATGGCCTCGACAGCGGTGACCGCCGCGTGATCGAAGCCTTTCTGGGGCAGGTGATCGGCGTCTATCGCAGCAGCCTGCCACGCGCCCACCACGCCTGATGAAAACACAAAAGATTCTGGTGACCGGCGCAAGCATTGCCGGGCCAACCCTGGCGTACTGGCTGGCGCGCCAGGGCATGGACGTGACCGTGGTGGAGCGGGCGCCTGCCTTCCGCGATGGCGGGCAGACCATTGACGTGCGCGGCGCCGGCCGCACGGTGGTGCAGCGCATGGGGCTGGAGGCGCAGGTGCGGGCGCACACCACCGCAGAGCAGGGCATCGCCTTCGTTGACCGCGCCAACCACACCCAGGCGTTCATCGGCGTAGGCGCGTTTGACGGCAAGGGCCCGATAGCCGAGCTGGAAATCCTGCGCGGCGAACTCGCCAAGCTGTTGATCCAGCACAGCCAGGATCAGGTCACCTATCGTTTTGGCGACAGCATTGAACGGCTGGTGGATGACGGCGAGCAGGTGCACGTGCGTTTTGCCCAAGGCGCGGAACAAGCCTACGACCTGGTGATCGTGGCCGAGGGTATCGGTTCGACCACGCGCAACCAGGTGTTTGGCGACGAGGTCACGCGCCGCTCCCTGGACCTGTATACGGCCTATTTCACCGTGCCGTGGCAGCCCAGCGATGGCCAGGCGATGCGCTGGTACAACCTGCCGGGCGGCCGCTGCGTGTGCCTGCGCCCGGACAACCTCGGCACCACGCGCGCCTTCCTGTCCTTCCAGCAGCCGCCCAGTGGCTACGAGAAACTCGCCCAGGCCGAGCAGAAAGCCTTGCTCAGGCAATTGTTCGCCGGCGCCGGCTGGGAGACGCCGCGCGTGCTGGCTGCACTGGACGATGCGCCCGACCTTTACCTGGAAGCCGTGGGCCAGGTGAAACTGCCCCGCTGGAGCAAAGGCCGCGTCGCGCTGGTGGGCGACGCTGCCTATTGCGCGTCGCCCATCAGTGGCATGGGCACCAGCCTGGGCCTGAGCGGCGCCTATGTGCTGGCCGGCGAGCTGGGGCGTCACGCCGACCACGCCCAGGCGTTCGCGGCGTATGAAACCTTGATGCGGCCTTACGTGGCGCAGGCGCAAAGCGTGCCCACATTCGCCCCCCGGCTGGCCTCGCCGCATTCGCGGGCGGGCATCGCGGTGGGGCATGCGCTGTTGCGGTTGGCGACCTTGCCGGGGTTCAAGGGCGTTTTCGGCAAGCTCCTGTCGCCGAAGGCGGATGCCATCGAGTTGCCGAACTACGAACCTTAAGTGCGCAATGGCGGTTCGTCCTGGGCCTTTCATCGCTTGGCTATGCTGTGTGTCTACTCGTCATGCAAGGAAGCGCCGGGATGCCAGCGCAGGTTCGATCGACATTGCCGTTCAGGCCTTATCTCTGGATAAGCATCGCCCTGTTCTTTCCCGCGCTTGCCTTGCCGGCTTACTACCAAGGCACCAAGGTCGTCTACGGTGTCGAAACGGCCGCACTAGGGTGGCTCGGGTTTATCGACGGGCACTTCTCCTGGTTCGCCAACCCTCTTTACCTCGGGGCTGTGCTGCTGTCTCTCGCCAACCCGCACCGCGCATTACGCTGGGCGGTGGTGGCGTTGGTCCTGGCCTGCACGTTCATGTTCCGCAGCGGCATTATCTATGACGAAGCTCACGGGGACGGGGCGATATCCGGCCTGGGTTGGGGTTACTTCTGTTGGCTGATGGCGATGCTGTTCGCCGTCCTAAAGCTAGTACGGCCTTCCTGGCCTGGTTACCTGAAGCCGGGCTGGCTGGAGGTGGCTGTGCTGGCGGCTGCGTTGCTGGCGTTTAACTTCTATTGGTTCCATCACCCCACGGGCTATTGGCAACAAAAGTCGAAGCTGGAGCACTTCATGGCCATCAACTGTGGTGAAGCAAAACAGATGATCGAGCATACGCTGCCAGAAGTGAGGCTGTTGTACATGCCTGAAGCAAACTCTTCGTTGTCGAGTTATCTACTTACTCACACAGACCTTCAGGAAATTCAGACGCAACGCACGTCGCGCCCAGGCGTGAAAGTACTCCGTGGGCCAGACGTTCATGAAGCAGAAAAACTGGACAGCCCGACGGCCAGGTATCAATACGACGTCAACACCCAGTTCCCTGTTGCCGCCAGCGGTGCGTGGGCTTCGCGTGCGCGGATAGTCGACCGAGAGACGGGGGAAGAGGTCGCGTCGAGTACTTCGTATGGTTACCTGCCCATCGGCGGTAGCGCCGAAGTGGCCTGTGGAGAGCCAGCGGGGCCCCCGTTCATCGTCAAGGTGCTGTCGCTCAGGTTACTCACTGAGCAAGAGACTACCGAGCGCGTGATGAACGCTCGCAAGGCTGTCAGAGCACCCGCCCTCTGAAGGGAAATGTTCTGCCACGGGCTATTGGGGCGGCTGTGACGCGGCCTGGCGGCCGCTGCTACGCAGAGCGTGTGGGCTCAAGCACACAGTGATGAGTCGCCTGTTCATCCACCACCGCCTGAAAGCCGCAGGCACTATAGAAGGCTGCGCCGCTGGAGGAATCGGTGGACAGGCGCACCTCGCGGAAGTGTCGAGCGGCATGGGCAACCAGCTGCTCGACCAGGCGCCTGCCCAGGTTCCGGCCCCTGAACGCCCGGGCAACGAACACCCGACGCAGCCTGCCGACGCCATGCGCTGCGAATGGGTCTTGGGTAAGACCGCCAATCGCTATCAGCTGGCCCTCCATAAAACCCGCCATGAGGCATTCGCCGGTGCGGTTGAAGCGATTGGCGCCGGACTGCCATTCGGCAACCAGGCGCGTGAGAAACCTGAAGCCCTCGGCGATGGCCTCTTTTTCCAAAACCGCGATGTTCTCGGGCAGTGCTGTTATGGAATGTATTGCTGGCTGATTCATTTGATGCCCTCCGTGAACGTCAGTTGACCCGCTTGAGCCGCAATCCCACCCCCACCCCCAGCAACGCCAGCCCACCACCCACCGCATGATAGGCATGCAACTGCTCGCCCAATACCCCACACGCCACCACGGCCACTAACACCGGTACCAGGTTCAGGTACAACGACGCCTTCGGCGCCCCCAAGTGGCGAACCCCCTTCATCCAGAAAAACGGTGCGCCGATCGACGCGGCGATACCCGCGTACAAAATCAGCGGTGCGTTGCCGGCGGTTATTGGTGAGATAGGGCTCATCAGCCAGACCGGCAACGTCACCAGCACGCCGAAGCCGACCTGCACCTGCAGTTGCTGCCAGGTTGAAAGGGGCAACGCCCAGCGCTTAAGCAGCAGGCCGTACAACGCATTGGCGAAGAGGGCGACCAGCATCAGGCCATCGCCCGGCGTGAGGTTTTGCTGGAACAGGCGCATGGGGTGCCCCTGGCTGGTCAACCAGAACAGCCCCGCCAGCGATATCAGCGCCCCGGCAAGTGTGCGTGCCGGTACGGCCTCGCGTGCGATGGCGCAGGCCAGCAGCGCTGACATCAGCGGCGCCAGCGAGACCAGCACGCCCATGTTGATTGCCGAGGTGGTCAGTGCTGCCTGGTACGCCAGCCCTTGATAGACCGCCATGCCGAGCACGCCCAACACCATCAGCTTGGGCCAGTGCCGGGCCACCACCTGGCGGTTGCGCCACACGCCTTTGCCGGCAAACAGGCTGAGCAGCGCAAACGCCAGCAGCCAGCGGTAGAACACAATCGAGGCTGGCTGAATGGCCACTGCGGCGGCCTTGGTGACGATGGTGTTGCCGGACCAGAGGACCACGGCGCACAGCGGTGCAAGTGAGGAGGTCAAGAGCGCCGCGATGGGCGCTTGGCGTGATACGGGGAGGCTGCGCGAGTCAGGCATGGCGGGCACCTTGTCAGGAATGAGTTCGGTGGATTTTTGCGGCACCTCTTGATTAAATAAATTGCAACGATAGCAACCTATGCATGCGCCATTTGCAGCAGATGCCTGGCGATACCTGTCTTAAGGTGCAGATCCACCGTGAAGAGCCTCGATCTCAACCACTTGATTGACCTGGACGCGTTGCTCAACGAGGGCAGCGTTGCTGGTGCGGCCAGGCGCCTGAATCTGAGCGCCCCGGCGATGAGTCGTCGCCTCGCGCATCTGCGCCACGCCTTGGGTGATCCGTTGTTTGTGCCGGCAGGGCGAGGCCTGGTGCCCACCCAGCGGGCGCTGGATTTGCGGGAGCGGGTGCGGACCTTGATCGAAGAGGTGCGGGGTATCCTCGCGCCGCCGGATATCGAGCTTGCCCAAGTCGAGCGGACCTTCACTCTGCGTACCAGCGATGGCGTGATCGGGACCTGGGCGGCGGCGCTGTGCGCCCGGCTGCTGGAGCAGGCGCCGGGGATTACCTTGCGCTTCGTGTTGCGCCCTCAGCAAAGCATGGAGGCGTTGCGCAGCGGCGAGGTGGACCTGGACCTGGGAGTGCTCGATGGCGACGCGCCGGAGATCAAGACCCAAACCCTACTGAGGACGCAGTTCATGGGCGTGGTCAGGGCGGATCACCCGCTGGTCACGCTTGAGCACATCGGTGTCGAGCAGTTCATTGCCTGGCCGCACGTCAACGCCTCACGGCGTGGTGTGGCCGATGGCCCTATCGATCATGGACTTGCGGCGGTCAACGCCAAGCGGCGCGTGGCCCTTGTGGTGCCGTCGTTTCAGGCGGCCTTGGCCATGGCCATGAGCTCGGATTTCATCGCCGCCATACCGGAGCCATTTGCCCGCTGGAGTCCTCACTCCAACCAGTTGCATGTGTTTGCGCTGCCAGTGGCCACGCCGCAGGTCAGTATCGCCATGAGCTGGCATCCCCGGCACGACGCCGAACCTGTGCACCGATGGCTGCGCGAGCAAGTCAGGCAGACGACCGCCAGTGTCTTCACCCCTCAATCTCATCCATGAAATCCGCCAGGAATGACTCCAGCCGCCCATGGCGCACCGCAGCCAGGCGGGCGCCCTCGGCTGTCTGGAAACCGACCGCGAGCGTCAGCAGCTTGGTGTGGAAATGCTCGATGGCAAACTGCTTGTCCTGGTAGTCGCGATCAGCAGCCGTGGGGTTGGTGAAATCGTACAGCGCCGAGCCCATGCGCCCGGCAACGTAGAAACAGCGCGCCACGCCCACCATGCCAATGGCGTCCAGGCGGTCGCTGTCTTGCAGTATCTTCGCCTCCAGGGTCTGGGGCGCGACGCCTGCCGAGAAGCTGTGGGCCTGCACGGCATGGGCAACCTGTTCGACCCGGCTCGGCTCCCAGCCTCTATCCGTCAGGACCGAAGCTGCTTTTTCCGCCGAAAGCGTCGAGGCCTGGGCCCGCAGGGGCGAGTCCTTCTCGACCGCCACGCAATCGTGCAGCAGCGTGGCGGCCAGCAGCACCTCCAGGTCGCCGCCTTCGCACTGCTGAATGCGCCGGACGTTGGACCATACCCGGTGATGGTGCGACAGGTCGTGGGAGCCGTCGTTGGTGGTGGGTAAGCAGGCCAGAAGGTCGCTGGCCAGGTGTTGGTAGGGGGCGAAGGGTGGGTTGGGCATGGGTTTGGCTCGGGGGGGGGGCGCGTGTGGGTAGCGGTCGTTATCCAGTGATGGCCTTGGCCATCTCCGACGTCCCCACCCAGCCTATCTGCTCATACACAGGCTTTCCAACCTGGGTGGCGTGCAGCACGGCAAAGCTGATACCCCGCCTGGCGAACTCGGCCTCGGCGAGTTGCATCAAGGCTGAAGCCAGGCCACGACGGCGGTAGGCGGGCTCGACGAAGACATTGAGCACGTACCCGCGCTTATCCAGGGTGGGGTGGGCTGGGTGGGGTGGCCAATCGATGCTCATTAGGCCAATGGTCGCAACAGCCTGGTCGGCATCGCAGAGCGCGAAGCCATAGTATCGACCGTCATCCAACCGCTCTTTCAGCCATGGGCGAAAGTGCTCAGTCATTACGCGCAATTTCTCAGCATCTTCGCCAGCTTCGAGAAACATTGTCTGGCGGTGCAAGGCGATCGTCTCGGCGTCATCTGGCCCAAGAGGCCGGCATTGCAGCCCGCTTGATTCGCTACGTCCCTGTGGTGGCTTCATCGCTGTCCCGTCGATGGTGAGTGTCGAAGACAAGCAGGCTATGGCATTTGCCAGCGCTGTGGCAAGGCTGAGCAAAGAGCGCAGAGCAACCACGCCTCTATAGGCCCCGCCTATGCAAGACACTGGAAACCCACCGTTCATCTCGCCCTACACCGAGCGCCACAATGCTGCTGGTGGAGGCATGCGCCGGCAATCCCATGCCAGGAGCCGTTTTGCCCTGCAACCGGCGACCCGTTCGCCGGTTTTTATTGGCCAAGAGGAATGCCTCGATGAAACTGTGCTGGATTCACCCGACTGCCCGTAACCCGGCCCTGGAGCCGCTATGGGCGACCATTCACGAGCGTGTCGGCGCCGTGGTTGCCCCAAACGTTCAACTGGACTTTCGCTTCCTGGCCACCAGCGGTGGCTTCACCCGCTCGCAGTATGCCGAGCACCTGAACTCGGTGCTGATGGTGGAAGCCGCCATGCAAGCCCAGGCCGACGGATACGATGGCGTTTATCTGGGCTGTTGGAATGACCCTTTGTGGGAAGCACGCGAGATGCTCGACATCCCGGTAGCTTCGGTGGGCGAGCAGTCGATGCTAGCCGCCCTGGCCATGGGCCAACGGTTCGCGGTGGTCACGGTCTCCGACAAGACTGCCGTGGCCATCGAGCGCGATATCATCGCCTATGGCCTGCGGGACCGCTGTACCGCTCGGCCGGTCCGGTCCATCACGCCCTATTCCGATGCACAGCTATTGCTGGAAGCCGTCGATGCGCCGGCACGGCAATTCATTCCTCGTTTCGAGGCTGCGGCGCACGCGTGCATCAGCGACGGGGCAGACGTGATCCTGGTGGGCTGTGCCTATTACGGGCCACTGTTGCGTCGCGCCGGCTACAGCCACGTGCAGGGCACGCGCGTGCCCGTGGTGGATTCCTCCACCGTGGGGCTCAAATACCTGGAGGCAATGGTGGGGGTTGCCCGGTGTACCGGGCTGGTGAAAAGCCAGGCGAACTTGTTCGCCGGTGTCGCGCCTGAGTCCATGGCCCAGGGCCGCAAGGCCCTGGGGTTGCCGTAGCTGCAACTGCCTTTGTGGGAGCTGGCTTGCCAGCGAGCTTCTATGGCCCCACAGCTCGCTGGCAAGCCAGCTCCCACAGGATGTAGCAGCTGCCGCCAGGCGGCGTCTTGCAACCACGGTGAGCCAGGCACAACGCAGCGGCTTCTGACGCGGCCTGGCGGCCGCTGCTACAGGTAGATTAGCCCTGCTGCACCCACGCCAGCCGCACAGCGAACCCGATCAACATCCCGCCAAACAGCCATTGCTGGACCTTCTGCGCGACGGCGCTGTGTTCCAGGCGGCGGCCCATCCAGCCGCCAGCGGTGGCGTAGGCTACGTCGAACACTGCGCCCACGCTCACTAATATCACGCCCAGGAACGCAAATTGGCCCAGCACGGGCCCCTGGCCCGGGTGGATGAATTGCGGCAGTAACACCGAGCAGAACAACAAGGCCTTGGGGTTCAGGAGGTTGGTCAGCATGCCACGCCGCACCGCCGCCAGCCCCTGGCCCGGTGTGCTCTGCGCCGGCGGGTGGCGCGGTGTGCCATGGCTGGTCGGCTTGAACATCCTGAGGCCGAGCCAGAGCAGATAGGCAGCCCCACCGAACTTGGCTATTTCGAACGTCCAGGGTAGCACCTTGAACAGCGATGCCAGGCCCACCGCCGCCAACGTGACATGAGCGGCACGGGCCATGGCCAAACCCGAAGCGGTGGCCAGCGCCCGTCTGCGGCCCTGGCAAGCGCCGGTCTGCAGCAGCAGGACCATGTCGGGGCCAGGCATGAGAAAAATCATCGCAAGGGCGGCGAGATAGAGAACTTTATCGTCCATGGCAGCGACCGTCAGGGCAGGAAGTGAGGACAAAATTCTAAGCCGCATGGGCGGGGCAGGTGGTTGCGTAATGAACCCTTGAATTGGCTATCATTGGCAGATTGTGCCAATCAATCCCTATTCAACAGGCTACCTATGCCAACTCAGCGCCCGGTCTACCCCAAGCTCGATGGTTACGACAAACGTATTCTCACCGCCCTGCAGCGCGACGGTCGGCTCACCAACGTTCAACTGGCCGAGGAGATTGGCCTGTCCCCCTCACCATGCTTGCGGCGGGTTCGCCAGCTGGAGGAGGCGGGGGTGATACGCGGCTATCAAGCCAGCCTGGAGGCGGAAGCCGTGGGGCTGGGGTTGACTGTCTTCGTGGGGGTGAAGGTCGAACGTCACCATGAGGTCGAAGCCGAAAACTTCCGTTTGGCCGTGCTGGCGCTGCCAGAGGTCATCTCGGCGTTCCTGGTCTCAGGTGAGTCGGACTTCCTGCTGCATGTGGTGGTGCCGGATCTGCGTGACTACGAGCGCTTTCTTACGGAGTCGCTACTGAGGCTGCCGGGGGTGCGGGATATTCGCAGCAATTTTGCGATCAAGACCATCAAGCCTCAAGGGGGATTACCCTTGGGGCATTTGCCCTAGGTGGCGTGAAGCCGGGGTGGATTTGCTTCGCTCGGCTAGCGTTGACGGCTGGGTGCCGCTGACGCCGCCTGTGGCAGCTGCTACGGGGAGGTGCGGCATGCCCTGTAGCAGCGGCCGGCAGGCCGCGTCAGCCGGCGACGATGGCGTAGGTCTCTATCTCGACCTTCTGCCAGGGCCGCAGCATGGAGTCGACCTGGATCAGGCTGCTGGCCGGGCGGATGCCGTCGAACACGTCGCTGTGGGCCTTGGCCACCTGGGCGGCATCGTTGATGTCGCGCAGGTAGACCACGGTGCGCACCACGTCTTCCACGCTCATGCCGGCTTCGGCCAGCACGTTGCGCACGGTGGCCAGGATGGCCTGGGCCTGTTCGCCGGCATTGCTGTGTTCGTAGTCCGGCGAGGCACAGGTGCCGGAGATGTGCAGGTGGTTGCCCACGCGCACGGCACGCGAGTAGCCGAACACCGCTTCGTACTGGCCGCCCGAGGAAATGTTTTGACGCGAGGTTGGAGTAGTCATCATGGGTCTCATTGTGGGAGAGGTTTGCCGGTGGAGTCCTGCACGAACAGGACGGAAATCAGGCCGACCACGGCGCCGGCGATCAGGTACCAGGCCGGTATCATCTGGTTACCGGTGGCGTTGATCAGCCAGGTGTTGATCAGCGGGGCGGTGCCGCCAAACAGCGACACGGCGACGTTGTAGCTGATGGCCAGGGCGCTGAAGCGCACCCGGGAGCCGAACAGCGATGTCAGCGTCGCCGGCATGGCGCCTTCGAAGAACAGTTGCGCCAGGGTCAGGGTCAGCATGGCTGCCAGCAGCAGGGGCAGCGACTGGCTGTGCAGCAGCATGAAGCAGGGGATGGCCAGCACGATCAGCAGGGCGCAGCCGGCGATGATCATGGCCTTGCGGCCGATGCGGTCCGCCAGCAGGCCGGATACCGGGATCAGCACCAGCATGAACAGCGTGGCGGTCATGCCCAGGCTCAGGCTGAAGCTGTTGCTGTAGCCCAGCACGTTCTCCAGGTAACCGGGGATGTACCCCAGGATGATGTAGTAGGTCACGTTGAACACCGTGACCAGGCCCATGCACTTGAGCAGTTGCGGCCACTCGTTCAACAGCAGGGTGAACAGGCCGGCTTTGGCCGCCGGGCTGTTTTTCAGCGCGGCTTCGTTTGCCTGCATTTGCTGGAACACCGGGGTTTCTTCCAGGCCGAGGCGCAGGTACAGGGCGATCATGCCCAACAGGCCGCCGACGGCGAAGGGCACGCGCCAGCCCCAGTCAGCCATGGTGGCTTCGCCCAGCGTCAGGGTGAACAGGGTGACCACCGCGCCACCGAGCAGGAAACCGGAGATATTGCCGAACTCCAGCCAGCTGGTGAGGAAACTGCGGCGTTTGTCCGGCGCGTGCTCGGCGATGAAGGTGCACGAGCCGCCGTACTCGCCCCCCGTGGACAGGCCTTGCAGCAGGCGCATCAGGATCAGCAGTATCGGGGCGAACGCGCCGATGCTGGCGTAGCTGGGTATCAGCGCAATGGCGAAGGTGGCCACCGCCATCAGCGAGATGCTCAGCGACAGCGCCATGCGCCGCCCGTACTTGTCGCCGATGGGGCCGAACACCAGGCTCCCCAGGGGGCGGATGAGGAAACCGGCGGCGAAGGTTGCATAGATCGCCAGCAGTTGCGTGGTGGGGTTGTCGTTGTGGAAGAAGGTCTTGCCGATGATGCCGGCCAGTGATGAGTACAACGCAAAGTCAAACCATTCGACCATGTTGCCCAGGGTCACGCCGACCACGGCCTTGGTCATCGGTTTGCGCGAGGTCGAGGCCTTGGCGCGCGGGGTGGACCTGTCGTGCGACGTGGAGGAAACGTAGAGTTCGCCCATGATTTTGCCCTCTGGAATAATTGTAATGAGGCAGCTGTCAGGAGGAAGGGCAGGCCCACGTCTTGGCGCGTGGGGCCTGCGATTGGGTCAGCGCATGAACACACCGCCGGCGATGCACAGCGACTCGCCCGTGACGTAGGACGGCTTGGCGCCGAGCTGCCAGACCCAGTCGGCAATCTCGTCAACGCGGGCGGCACGCTTGAGCGGGATCGACGCAATGGCCGCTTCGATGCGGCCACCGGCACGGGTGCCTTCGGTGTCTACCCAGCCCGGCGCCAGGGCGTTGACCACGATGTTGTGGTCGGCCAGTTCAATGGCCAGCGAGCGGGTGATGGACACCACGGCGGCTTTCGAGGCGCTGTACAGCAGTTGGTTCTTGGACACCGTGAAGGCGTCCACCGACGCGAAGAATACGATGGCGCCGCCACCGGCGGCCTTCAAGTGCCGGGTGCCGATGCGGGCGATGTTCAGCGAGCCCAGCACGTTGATGTCGAAGATCTTGCGGTACAGGGCGTCGCTGTAGCTTTCCAGCGACGAGGTCGGGAAAATCCCGGCCGCGTTGATCACGGCTTTCAACGGCGCCTTGCCGTCGAGGGCGGCGTCGATGGCGCTGGTCAGCTCTGCTTCGCGGGTGATGTCACCCACGACCGGCGAGAACAGAGCGCTGGGCGCTTGGGTGCCGGGGGCGACGTCGACGGCCACCACGTGCCAGCCTTCGGCCTGGAAACGTTGGGCGACAGCCTGGCCCATGCCGGAGGAGGTGCCGGTGATGATGACGCTGGCGGTAGGTGCAGTAGTCATGATGAGTAGTCCAGTCAGGCCAGTTGGGCGATAGGGGCGGCGGGTTGCAGGGACAGTTCCATGACATCCAGTTGGCGCTGGGTGTCTTTGTAGCTGGCGAGCCATTCGCGCTTGATGATGTCGATGCGCGAGTCGGCCGGCTGCAGCCTGGCGAACTTGGCCGCCAGGCCTTGCATGCCGGCGGCGCGCAGTTTCAGGAAGCGCATCACCAATTTGGTCTGGTCGCAGTACACCGGCCATTGCGGGCCACGTGGGGCGCCCAGGCCGATGTAGAACAGGCCTTCAAGGTTGGTCGGCAGGGTCATGGCGGCGGTGCGCAGGGGCGCGCCGTCGCGCCATTGCAGCAGGTTCTCGTCCAGGAACGGCAGGCGGGTGTTGAAGCCGGTCGCCCAGACGATGGTGTCGTAGTCGCCCTGGCTGCCGTCGCTGAAGGTGACGGTCTTGCCTTCAATGTGCTCGATGCCCGGGGCCACCTTGATGCGGCCGTGCTGAATCCAGTACAGCAGCAGGGTGTTGACCACCGGCGGCTGTTCGTCCAGGTCGTAGCTTTCCGGGGCAGGCAGGCCGGGGTAGTTCGTGTGCGAGCCGACGGTGGCCATGATCAGCAGGTTCATCACCATGTTCTGCTGTTCGGGCGGCAACTGGCCGAGGAACGGCAACTCACCGCGGGGCACGCCGAAAATGGTCTTGGGCTGGAACAGCTGGCCACGGCGGATCACGATGGTGGTGTCGAGGCGCGCCTGGGCGGCATCCACGGCCAGGTCGCAACCGGAGTTGCCGAAGCCCACCACCAGCACCTTGCCTTCCACCTGTTTGACGTTGCGGTATTCACCCGAGTGAATGGACACGCCGGTAAAGCCTTTGCCCACCTCGGGGATCTTGCAATCCCACAAATGGCCGTTGGCAACCAGCACCCCGGCGTAGCGCTTGCGGGTGCCGTCGGCCAGGGTCACCTGCCAGCCCGCTTCGCCGTTGTCGCCCAGGGGCACCAGGGTGCGCACTTCGGTGTTGAAGGTGATTTTCTCGCGCAGGCCGAAGGTGTCGGTGTAGGCGTTCATGTACGCCTTCACCTGGTCGCGGCTGGGGTACACCGGGTAGTCCGCCGGCATCGGGAAACCATCGAAGCACGAGCTGCTTTTCGGGGTGATCAGGTGCAACGCGTCGTAGTCGGTGTTCCAGTGGCCGCCGATGTGCCCCGACTTCTCGTAACAGTCCACCTGGAAGCCGGCGTCGGTCATGGTCTTCAGCGCTGCCAGGCCTGCGGCCCCGGCGCCAATGATGCAGTACTGCAGTTGAGTGGACATGGTTGACTCCCCCTTCATCGAACGGTGCAAGCGCCTGTCATTGGCGTCCGTGGGGGCAGTATCCAACCGGCTTGCGTGCGGATGAATGGGTAAAACAAAGTGCTTCGTATAGGCGCAGCCTATGGCTACTGCGACTCCAGATGCGCATACAACGCCTGGATACGGCTCAGGTGGCTGCGCATCAGGTTCATCAGCACCCGGGTGGGCGGCGAAATGGGCGTGTCGTGGCGGTGAATAAAGCCGAAGACTTCGAAGATGGGCGGGTTGATCGGCACCCAGCCCAGGCGGTCATTGAAGCCCAGCTGATGCAGGATCGGGCGCGTGGCAATGACGTCGCCGAGCCCGCGGGCGGCCAGTTCAAAGCCGGTGACCTGGTGTTCCACCTCGATGATCGGGTCCAGCACCTCGCCGCCCTTGGCCGCCAGTTGGGCGAGCAGGCGGCGGATAGGGTCGGCGGTATTCCAGCGCGCTTCTGTCAGGATCAGGGGCGCGGTGGCCAGGTCGCGGATGGTTTTCGGGCCCTGCAGGTGGTCGGGGTTGGCGCTGATGTAGCCGACCTGCGCCGACCAGACCGGCTCGCTGACCGTCAGGTTCTGCTGCTTGATGGGCAGCATCACCAGGCCCGCCTCGATATCGCCGTGGCTGACCAACTCGGCGATCTCGGACGAGTTGTAGCCCACGATCTTGATGCGCATGTCGGGGTGCTGGGTGCGGAACTGTTCGATCAGGTCGGTCAGGAAGTAATGGTGCGCCGTGCCGAACGTGCCGAAGCTGGCCACCCCGCCACTGAGCTCGCGCACCGCTTGCACCGCCTCGTAGCCTTGGCGGGCGGCGGTGACCATGCCTTGGGCGAACGGCTGCAGGCGCCGCCCCGCCTCGGTGAGCACCAGCCGCCGGTTGGTGCGGATGAACACGTGGGTGCCCAGGTGCTCTTCCAGGCGCAGGATCTGCTCGGACAGCGACGGCTGGGCGATGTGCAGGCTTTCGGCGGCCTTGGAGAAGGTGCCGTGCTCGATCGCGGCCAGGAAGTAGGTAAGTTGTTGCAGGGTCATGTGAAGGTCAACCGTTCCTTGTCTGTTCGCGCCAGGGGCCTCGCGCTGCCGTGCATCATGGCCTAAATGGGCGGGGAACGTCGCCCCTGGGCTTGCTGAAACGTTTCTTCAAGGCTATAAAAAACCCACAACTCCAAGAAAGGCTACTGCAATGACTCCGCTCAAACTCTTCGTTGCCCTCGGCGCCCTGTCCGCCGGCTCCCACGCCATGGCCTGGGATTACGTATTGCTCGACACTGACAAAGCCGCCCAGAACTGGCAGGTCACCAGCCAGCAGCTCGGGATGAAAACCGCCAAACCTTTCAGCGTCACGGTGCGTACCCTGCACGGTGGGCGGCAGGAGGGCGTCAGCATCGTCGACATCGATAACGGCACGATGCAACTCTCGGTGGTGCCCACCCGCGGCATGAACGTCTTGCACGCCTCGGTGGGCAAGGTGCGCATGGGCTGGGATTCACCGGTCAAGGAAGTGGTCAACCCCGCCTTTATCGAACTCAATGGCCGCGATGGCTTGGGTTGGCTGGAAGGCTTCAACGAGCTGGTGGCCCGCTGCGGCTACGAATGGGTCGGCCACCCCGGCGTCGACAACGGCGAGCTGCTGACCCTGCACGGGCGGGCCGCCAACATACCCGCAAGCAAAGTCACCCTGCACATCGACGAGCAGCCGCCGTACGCCATCCGCTTGCGTGGCGAGCTGAAAGAGCAGGCGTTCAAGAAGGTCGACTTCGCCGTCGCCACCGAACTGGTCACCGAGCCGGGCAGCGTAGCGTTCGCCCTCAACGACACCCTCACCAACAACGGCGACTACCCAAAGGAATACCAGGCGCTGTACCACAGCAACTTCAGCACCCCGTTCCTGGAGCAGGGCGCGCGTTTCGCTGCGCCGGTGAAACAGGTGTCGCCGTTCAACGACAAGGCCAAGGGCGACCTGGCCGACTGGCAAACCTACCGCGCGCCCACCAAGGACTACGACGAAACGGTCTACAACGTAGTGCCCTATGCCGATGCCAAGGGCGATACCTTGACCGTGCTGCATAACCAGGCGGGCAGCCTGGGCGTGGCGGTCGGTTTCAACACCCAGACGCTGCCGGTGTTCTCCCTGTGGAAAAACGCCGATACCCAGGGCCAGGGCTACGTCACGGGGCTGGAACCAGGGACCAGTTTTTCCTACAACCGCCGTTACCAGCGCCCACTGAACCTGGTACCCACCATTGGCCCGAAAGAGCACAAGCAGTTCCACATCAGCTACAGCCTGTTGGCGGACAAGGCCGCAGTGGACAAGGCCTTGAAGCAGGTGAGTGATATTCAGGGTGGGCGCGACACCGAAGTGCGGCAGACGCCGTTGGTGGACTTGACCAAGGGGTAGCGCCGGCCAGCTCGTTGTCGCGCTGTTGCAGCGGCATGAGCAGAACTAATGCTTTTTTGAAATCAATTCGTTTTTACTCAACTGCCACCCGCTTTAACCTGCGCTCAGCTCTTCACACTCGCCAACGCCAAGGCCGTGAGGGAACAGAACGCTGGTCAATACTGAAAAGCAGGGTGGCAGTTGGAATGAACAATGAATTCACCTTCACGATCAGAAGCATAAATTTTGATGAGCACTATTCGCCATCAAACAATACCCGGGTCACCACCAACTTCGCCAACCTGGCCAGGGGTGAAAGCCGGCAGGAGAATCTGCGCAATACGTTGAAGATGATAGATAACCGCTTCAACGCGCTGGCGCATTGGGACAACCCTGCAGGTGATCGCTACGGGGTCGAACTGGAGATCATCTCCGTCGAGATGAACATGGGGGCCGGCACCCGTGGTGACGCCATCCCGCTGATCGAAGTGCTCAAAACTACGATCGTCGACCGTCAAACCAACGAGCGCATCAGCGGCATCGTCGGCAATAACTTTTCCTCTTACGTGCGCGACTACGATTTCAGCGTGCGGTTGCTGGAACACAACAACAAGCAGGCCGGGTTCAGCACACCGGAAGGCTTTGGCGAGCTGCACGGAAAGCTGTTCAAGTGCTTCGTCAATTCAAGCGCCTACCAAGCGCATTTCGACAAGCCGCCGGTCATCTGCCTGAGCGTTTCGAGCAGCAGAACCTACCACCGTACCGAAAACCAGCATCCTGTATTGGGCCATGAGTACCAGCAGGATGAATACTCGCTGACCGATGAATACTTCAAGCAAATGGGCATGAAGGTTCGCTACTTCATGCCGCCTGACAGTGCGGCGCCGCTGGCGTTTTATTTTACAGGCGATGTGTTGGGTGACTACTCCAACCTGGAGTTGATGGCCACGATCAGCACCATGGACACGTTCCAGAAAATCTACCGGCCCGAGATTTACAACGCCAATTCGGCGGCAGGTAAAACCTACCAGCCAAGCCTGACACACCAGGACTACTCGCTGACGCGCATTGTTTATGATCGAGAGGAACGTAGTCGCTTGGCTGTGGAACAAGGCAAGTTCGCCGAAGAACAGTTCATCAGACCCTACCAAGCCATGCTTGAACAGTGGGCGGCGAACTGCACGTTTTGATTCATTTAAACCAAGGTCTTTTTCATGAAAAAATTGTTGCCCACATCGACGGCTGGCAGCCTGCCCAAGCCTGCCTGGCTTGCCCAACCCGAGACACTCTGGTCACCCTGGAAACTGCACGACGACGCGCTGATTGAAGGCAAGCAAGACGCCTTGCGCCTGGCGTTGCACGAGCAGCAACTGGCCGGTATCGACATCGTCAGCGACGGTGAACAAACCCGTCAGCATTTCGTGACCACGTTCATCGAACACCTCGACGGCGTTGATTTTGAACAGCGCAAGACCGTCAGGATCCGTGATCGCTACGACGCCAGCGTCCCCACGGTGGTGGGCGCTGTTGCGCGTAGAGAACCGGTGTTCGTCGAGGACGCCAAATTCCTCCGGCAGCAGACCCGGCAACCGATCAAATGGGCACTGCCAGGCCCCATGACCATGATCGACACCCTGTTCGATGCGCATTACCAGAGCCGGGAAAAACTGGCGTGGGAATTTGCCAAAATTCTCAATCAGGAGGCCAGGGAACTCGAGGCTGCCGGGGTGGACATCATCCAGTTTGACGAGCCTGCCTTTAACGTCTTTTTTGATGAAGTGAACGACTGGGGCGTGGCCACCCTGGAGCGCGCCATCGAAGGGCTCAACTGCGAAACCGCCGTGCATATCTGCTATGGCTACGGCATCAAGGCCAATACCGATTGGAAACAGACGCTGGGCGCGGAGTGGCGCCATTACGAACTGGCGTTCCCCAAGTTGCAACAGTCCAGCATCGATATCGTCTCGCTGGAATGTCACAACTCCCACGTTCCCCTGGAGCTGATCGAACTGATCCGGGGCAAGAAGGTGATGGTCGGGGCCATTGATGTGGCCAACCATGCCATCGAAACGCCCGAGGAAGTTGCCGACACCCTGCGCAAAGCCCTTCAATTCGTCGACGCCGACAAACTCTACCCGTGCACCAACTGCGGCATGGCACCGTTGCCGCGTCGAGTGGCCAGCGGCAAGTTGAGAGCGTTGAGTGCTGGTGCAGCGATTGTTCGCGAGGAACTTGCGAGCGAAGGTTGAGCCGGCCTTGGCCGCCTGATGGCGTTAGGTTTAAAGTCAGCTTTTAGGTCAAGCGTGGTGCAGGGTGGGGTTATGAGAATAGGCGAACTGGCGAAAATCAGCGGACTGGCCCCTTCACGAATCCGTTTTTACGAGGCCAGTGGCTTGATTCACTCCGTCGAGCGCAAGGCCAACGGCTACCGAGATTACGCGCCTGATACCCAATGGGTGCTGGAACTCATCACCGGTGCACAGGCCGCAGGTTTCTCGTTGGAGGAGATCCGGCAACTGATGCCGGGGAACGCCAGCGGCTGCCAGCACGACGCGTTGCTCACGGGGCTGAAGCAAAAGGTGGAGGAAATCAGTGTGCTGCAGGAGCGGCTGGCGCAAAACAAAGCGCAACTTCTGCTCGTCATCAAGGGCATTGAAGCTAAGCCCGAGGGTGTTGCGTGTGGGGACAACGCGCAAATGCTGATAACTCGTCTGCGAGAAGAGGGGGCTACAAAAAGGTATTGACCTTAAAGTTCACTTCAATCTTAAGGTGGCCTCATCTCCAGTTGAGGACTGCCCCATGAATGTGTTCGCCCCCCTGACCCTTCCCAACGGTTCCACCATCAAGAACCGAATCGCCAAAGCCGCCATGGAAGAGAACATGGCGGACGCCCACCAGGCTCCCTCCGAAGACCTCATGCGGCTCTATCAAGCGTGGGCGGACGGCGGTGTCGGCCTGATCATCACTGGCAACGTGATGGTCGACGGCCGCGCCATGACCGGACCGGGTGGCGTGGTGTTGCAGGACGATCAACACCTGGCCCCTTTCAAGCGTTGGGCGCTTATTGCTCGATCCGGCGGCGCGCAGGTCTGGTTGCAGATCAATCACCCAGGCCGGCAGATGCAGGCCAACCTCGGGCAAACGACGTGGGCGCCGTCAGCCGTGCCCCTGGCACTGGGCAACATGTCCAAGCGTTTCGCCACGCCCCGGGCGATGACCCCTGATGTGATTGAAGAGGTCATCCAGCGCTTCGCGAACACCGCCCGCCTGGGCGAAAAAGCCGGGTTCACCGGCGTGGAAATCCACGCCGCCCATGGCTATTTGCTGAGCCAGTTCCTTTCGCCCCTGACCAATCAAAGAACGGACGAGTGGGGCGGCTCCCTGGAAAACCGCGCGCGCCTGTTGCTCGCCATCGTCAAGGCGGTCCGGGCTGTGGTGTCCGCGGAATTTGCGGTGGCGGTTAAACTCAATTCCGCTGATTTCCAGCGTGGAGGGTTCACTGCCGATGAGGCGAAAAAGGTGGTTGAGTTGCTCAACGGCCTGGGCGTGGACATGGTGGAATTATCCGGAGGCAGCTACGAAGTACCCGCAATGCAGGGTGACGCCCGCGACGGTCGCACCTTGGCGCGTGAAGCGTATTTCGTCGAATTCGCCCGTGACATCCAAACCGTCGCCAACATGCCGGTGATGGTTACCGGCGGTATCCGCCGCCGGCCGGTGGCCGAAAGCGTGGTGCGCAGTGGTGTGGACATGGTGGGCATCGGCACAGCGTTGGCCATCGACCCGCACTTGCCTCGTAACTGGCAGCAGGGCAAGGACAGCGCACCGCAGTTGCCTGCAATCACCTGGAAAAACAAAGCCATTGCCGCCTTGGCGAACATGGCAGTGGTGAAGTTTCAGTTGCGCAAACTCAGCCGAGCTAAAAAAACCGATCCGAGCGTTTCACCGTTGCGGGCGCTGATCTTGCAGCAGCTCGCCATGGCCTTGCGCACTCGCCAGTATCGAAGATGGGTGGAAAAGTCTTCTCACTACAACGGCTTGGGAGACTTGAGATGACCATCGCAGCGCACGCACTGCTGCGTCTCGCCGATTGCCGTCCAACATCGAACACCTCTGCGCCCGAAAAATTGCACTCCCTTCCAAAACATCAGATGATGCCCCCATGACCACTTGCAGCCGCGTAACCCAGATGCACCCCATGATGCCCCCCTCGGCGGGCCATAGGGCGTTGCGCGCGTAAATCCCACGCATCCCCCCAAGCCCCGCCAGCAACGGCCGGGGCTTTTTCATGCTCCGGTCATGAACATCCATGACAAGGAGAGTGAGCATGTTGCAGATCCGCCCAGCCAGGTACAGCGACGCCGAGGTCGCTTTCGATATCCGGTTTCAGGCTATTCGACACCAATGTATTACCGTCTACACGCCAGAACAGGTTCAAGCCTGGACACAGGTGCCCCTGACGGACCGGTACCGGGCCAGTGTGGCGCGCCGGTACCACATTGCCTGGTGGGGTGACGTGGCGGTTGCCACGGGGCTGATCGATTTCCAGTCCGGGGAGCTGGGCGCTCTCTTTGTGTTGCCCACGTACATGGGGCAGGGCATTGGCAAGGCCATGATCCAGCATCTGGAGCGGCTGGCGATTGCGGCTGGGCTTGACGAAATTCACCTGGACGCGACCCCGAATGCCACAGGGTTTTACCATCGGTGTGGTTACCTCGGGGAGGTTGGCGGCATCTATACCTCGCCTTCGGGGCTTGAGCTGGCGTGCACGCCCATGCGCAAGCGATTGGTTGGCTGAGGTGAGAAGATGTGTAGCAGCGGCCGCCAGGCCGCGTCAAAGGCGCTGCAGTACTTCTGGTGGGGCGTTCGGCAACTATCGTATGTGGCTGGGGGGTATTGCTTGGCTGGAAGGCAGCTTCTGGCCCAGAGTGTGTAAAAACGCAGGCACGGTTTTGAAGTCTGCGCTGCTACGCGAAATCCGCCGGCATTTGGCTAATCAGCGGAGCTGGAAGTTGCATAGGCGCGCGATTTTAGCCCCCAATCAGGCCACCAAAGCTGCTCGAAAGCGTTTTTACACAGCCTCGGCCGAAAGCTGCCCTTTGTGAAGGGCAGCCAAATACGTGAAGCATGAGAGAAGGCCCAGGGCTTCCACCCAGTGTCCGACCGCATCTGACCGTCACGAGCAATTATCCACTCTCTTTCATTCAGGACCTCAGGGTATGGAATGAAAACACCTGAAGCTGCTGTTTCGCAGCCTTCATGCCTCGCAGAATGACCCACTGTCGGATAACCGGTACCAGAGGAGTAAATGCATATGAGCAAACAGCAGTTGGCGAGAGGCCCGGATTTTACACGCGGGCTACAGCTTTTCTCTAGGTTGCACGGTAACCATAGCGGGCAACAGTTGGCCCAGTCGCGGGAGGACATCTGCCCTGATTTGATCACTATGACGATGAGCTGGGCATTTGCTGGAATTTTGGATCGACCGGGTTTGGACTTGGCAACGCGTGAATTAATTATCATCGCCAGTTGCGTGACGATGGGATCCGCACTGCCGCAGGTCCGGGCACATACGCAGGCAGCACTGGAGGCCGGCGCAACCCAGGAGCAGATTGTCGAAGCGGTTCTACAAACCATGTTCTATGCGGGTGGGGCAAATGTTAACAACGCTATGGGGGTTGTTTCAGAGGTTTTCGAGGAGCAGGAAAAACTTTAGCGGTTATCCACCCTGACGTGCTTTCGCCGCTAGTGGAGGCTAGGCTTTCATATAATGCGATGCTCTACCGCCCCAGAACTCAAGTTGCAAACTCCCTCATGAGAAAATCGATCACACTTCTCAGCTTGGCAGTCGGAGTGGTGTCTTGTCGGTAGAGCAAATGCATTGGAGTCGACTTATAAGACCAATCTGCCAGGACCCGCTCCAGGCGCCCCGCTGCAATATCGTCTGATAACAGATCCTCTTGCTGCAATACGATGCCGATTCCACACAGTGCTGCCATGCGTAACGCACTTCCCTGGTTTGATGAGAATCTTCCCTTCACCATCACTGCGCATGTTTCATCATTCTCGCAGACCAGGTTCCACCGATCATGTCGTCGCCAGTACGATAGCCCCAAACAACTGTGCCGTTCCAATTCTTCAGGGTGGGAGGGCGTGCCGTGTGTGGCTAAATACTTTGGAGACGCCGCCAGAATCCTGCGGTAGGGCCTGAGTGGCCGCGCAACAAGGCCCATGTCCTTCACGTCACCAATCAATATGCCCAGTTCGATATTGTCGGCATGGAAGTCAGGCGCTCGATTATCGAGCGTGAGTTCTACATCCACCTCCGGATGCTGCTCCAAATAACGAGTCAGAGCTGGTACCAGCACCTGGCTACCGAATGTGACCGGTGCTACCAGCCTGACTGCACCACGTGGTGTCTCCTGGAGTTCCGAGGCGCTTGCCTCGGCAAGCTCGACTTCGGCCAGTACTTTTTTGCAGCGCTCATAGAAGAGTTGGCCTACCTCAGTGAGGTGCTGTCGACGGGTCGTCCGGTGGAGCAAGCGCGCCCCTAAGCGTGCCTCGCTGGCACGAATGTGCTTGGCAACCATGGTCGGGCTGACGTTGCTCGCCAATGCCGCAGCAGTGAAGCTGCCACAGTCAACCACGCGAACGAACATAGCCATGGCATTCAACTTGTCCATTATTGCGAACCTCACGGTTTTGAATGGCTAAAATTATTGCATCTGTATCACAGTATTGAAACCGGGAGATACTCAATTCAGCCACCTTACTGATGTCCCCCTCAATCTTTATCAGGAGATAGCCATGGCATCCGCTCCACGGATTACCCTCAATGATGGCGTAGAGATTCCGCAACTGGGCTTCGGCGTGTGGAAACTGGACGACGCGCAGGCTTATGCGTCTTCCAGGATTGCCTTGGAATCCGGTTACCGACATATTGATACGGCGATGAGTTACGGTAACGAAGCCGGAGTTGGCCGAGCGGTTATGGAAAGCGATCTGGGCCGCGACCAAATCTTCATCACGACAAAGCTATGGAATGCCGATCAAGGGTTCGACAGCACCTTGCGAGCGTTCGACGCCAGCATGCAGCGTCTGGGCCTTGAAACGTTGGACCTGTACTTGATCCATTGGGCCATCCCGAAAAAGGGAGCCTATCGTGACACTTGGAAGGCCTTTGTGCGCCTGCGAAAGGAAGGTCGGGTCCGCTCAATCGGAGTGTCCAATTTCAATAGCGAGCATCTGGCGCATATCATTGATGACACAGGCGTGATTCCTTCAATCAACCAGATCGAAGTCCGTCCCGATTTCAACCAAGCCGAACTGAGCCATCGGTGCCGTGAGCAAGGCATCGTTGTCTCGTCTTGGAGCCCGCTGGGGCAGGGCGGTGAGGTACTGAAACTGCCACTGTTCGCTGAAATCGCTCAGCGCCACAGCAAAACCCCTGCCCAGGTCATCCTTCGCTGGCACCTTCAGAATGGCTATGTGGTGATACCTCGCTCGTCCAATCCCGAACGAATTGCGGCCAATATCGACATATTCGACTTTCAGCTCAGCCGTCGGGAGGTTGAAGCGATTGCCCAACTCAAGCAAGCCGGCCGCTTGGGGCCGGATCCGGAAACCATCGAAATGGGCATTTGAACCTGCATCTTGCTGATGAGGCCCACCTACGCTGCGAGGACTGTCTTTTTCCTAGCTGCTTGCATACCTTGGCGTGCGCGGTGTTGGGGGAGCGGCTGCATAGCTATCATGCTGTAGGAGGCGCGCTGGCATTGATGGGAGTCGCGGTGGGGCTGCGTAAAAAGAAATAGCATTGGGGATCAACCGGAGTCATGGGCCCAGCATCCGTGGCTGCTGGCCATTTTTGGGCAGAAGGCGGCCATTCTCCAATGGTTGCTTTCGACCCAAAGCGGACCCTGACAGTTAAACCATCTGCCCGCTTCTCTTCATGCTCGGGCGAGTTTCAGATACTCACTGCTTATATTCATTGAGTGCTTCACTAGGCCCCGGATGAATGGCAGTCGAGCCTGCTCATAACGCGCTAGCACAGTAGCAAATGTTTCTCCGGGGCTTCGCCTCGCCAGCAGATGCGCCACGGTCGAAGCGTCCTCCATGCCAGTCAAAAGCCCTCTGCCGGTCATAGGCGTGATGACGTGCGCAGCATCACCAATGATCGCCATGTTGCCTCGGGCAAGCCGTTGCGGAAGGTATTCAGCGATGGGAGAGCCGCTAAGCGTGTTTGGAGAGCGGATACCTGCCAGCACTGCTTCCCGCCATCTTTCCGGCCATATGGTATGGGCACGCTTCGCTAGTGCTGACCTGACGCTGTCATCGATCATGCCTCGGGCGAGAGTTCCGACAGTATGCCCTTCTGCGGTCAAACAGCCAGTACGACGCAGCAGCTCATCTTGATGGGCGTCAAACCAGGCAAATGTGATTTGTCGCTGCCCAGGCTGAACAGATCCGTCACGACCTGGCAGCGTTGCTGCAACAAGTCTGTAACCGCCTACGAACTCAATCCAAAGGCCACCATCCGAGGGCCAGGACACCGGGTTTTGCAGCGTTTGCTCGTCAACAAGCCCACGCCAAACGAGATAGCCTGCGTATTTCGCAAACGGCGCCTCAGGCGCTATCGCTTGTCGAACAACGCTACGATAGCCATCCGCCCCAGTAACCACTGGCGCCGTTTGCTGATGGCCATCTGCGAAGGTGATTTGAACTGAGTCGCCTAGGTCAGAAACAGAAGACACTCGTCTGCCGCCTTCAAGCACTATGCCGGGAGCCTCGTTCACGCGGTCTCGTAACCAGCCATAGAGCGCTGGCCAAGTAGTGAGATCTCTGTAGGCTGGGACGACGGGGAGCGCAGGTGACACACGGGGATTGTGCCCGGTTGTGGCGGCCAGGAGGGCCAGATCGACGGTTAGACTGTCGCCGCCTGACGCGTGTCCTTCGGACTGCTCAAGTACACGAACTCTCAAACCTGATGATGCGCATGCGAGTGCTAGGGTGAGTCCGGCGAGCGAACCGCCGATGATGGTGATCTCTTCGTCTGAAGCCATTGATTCAAGATCCGGTGATGAGGACAACCATGAAGGCAGATGACGTCACGTCGACGGCATTGCAAAAAAGGCGACTCATTCGTCGCTTCTATTGCCAAGGGGCCAGAGGAGCGATATTCCAGCTCCTCTGGCTTAGAGCAAGGAGTCAGTCGCCAAATGCTTCCATCAGCACCTGAACCAATTGACCGCCCTCTGGGGTGGCCCAACTGCCTGCCAGTTCGGCGATCAACTGATTGGTGGTGGTGAGGGTCACACCGGCTTTATCCATGCGACGCAAGGCGATGTCGTCAGCCATTTTGGTAGGCGAAGCACCACCGTCAGCCACGACTTGGACTTCGTAACCATCGCGTACGAGCGACAGTGCCGGGTATACCGTGCAGACGTCGTTGGTCACGCCAGCGAGGATGAGTTTTTTGCGGCCAGTGGCTTTCACGGCAGCGGCGAAGTTTTCATCGTCCATTGCGTTCACGATGCCCAGACGCTTGATGCGACCGGCGAATTCGGTCGGAAGGATCTCTTTCAGCTCGCTCAGCAGAGGGCCTTGTGCATACTCCTCCATACTGGACGTCAGTACGACAGGGAGCTTAAGGATGCGAGCTGCTTTAGCGAGCATCAGAGCGTTGCGTTTGAGTTCTTCAAACGGCATGGACTTCGCCCACCCCATGGTGCCGACCTGGTGGTCGATCAGCAGGAGTGCAGCATTGTCGGCACTGAATTTTTCGTACGTCATGGTCTTTCTCCTAGCGATTGTATGGGGTGCACCACCCCAGTTGGGGATCATTAACTTCAATTGAATGCTTGCAGAGTTCCAAATGCACCGCGCTGGTATCCACTGACTGCCTTGGTCAAGGCCTCTGCGGAAGCAAGCGCCAGGGGCCCTTGCCAAAACACCGGCTGGTTCAACGGAACGCCCGAAAACATGACCGCTTTAGCGTTGCCATTCTTGGCAGCCAGAGTCACAACTCGATCCGCTGTCTGTGGCAGATCTACAGCAGCCTCGGGCTTGGTCAGGTCGAAGGGTTTGCCGTCGACCAAAACCTCACCGTCGATGGGCATTACAAAAGCGATATGCCCTTCTGGAATAGAAATCGCGACTTCGCTCCCATCCTCCAAGGAGATGTCCAGAAGGCGAACCTCGGTCGGCACTGCCAGTGGCGACACAGCACCCTCGAAGCTTCCGAAAGGCACGCGAATCTTTGCTCCTGGTTTGTAGACGACAGGCACATCCTGAGCTTCGAGACTTAACGCAAATGGCGCAGCGTCCTGCTTTCGCTCCGGCAAATTGATGAATATCTGAAGCATGTGGACGGTCTTGCCGGGTTCAGCCGGAACCTCCTCGTGCACGATGCCTTGACCTGCTGCCGTCCAGTGCAGCCCACCCGGTTGGATAAGATTGCGGTTACCCAACGAGTCTCGGTTGTCGATGCCCGTTTCAGAGTCCAAAAACAGGTACGAGACCGCTGAAAAACCTGCATGAGGATGGGGTGGGAACGTCGGCCCGCTGATCCACGCGTGATCGACACCCAAGAATGGATCGATTGGTTTTGCGTACTGGTCACCACGCAGGCTGAACGCCCTGAATTGGCTGCCATGGTTCATACGTTGCAAACGTGCGCTGGATGACATGACGGTCTCCTTATGCCCGTTCGGACATGGTTGGATAGTCGATGTAGCCTTCAGCGCCAGGGGCGTAGAAGAGGTCTTTGTTCGGTACGTTCAACTCAGCACCGGCCAGGAAGCGTTGCGGCAGGTCAGGGTTGGCCAGGAACGCGCCACCGAACACAGCTGCGTCAGCCTTGCCATCTGCGATCAGAGATTGAGCACTTTCTTTGGTCTGGCCACTGCCGACCAGGTAGCTTCCGTCGAACAGAGGTCGCAGGGCTGCGTGGTAGTCGAACTGGGCACCGAACAGCGCCACATGTAGGTAGGCGAGGTTCAGACCGCGCAGTTGCGAGACCAGATAGGTGTAGGTTTCCTGCGGGTTGGCATCGACGATGTCGTTGAAGTTCATCTCCGGCGAAATCTTGATACCTACACGGTCACCACCTACTTCACTGACCATGGCAGCGAGTACCTCCAGGACGAAGCGGGTGCGGTTTTCGACCGAGCCACCGTATTGGTCGTCGCGCTGGTTGCTGCCGGTGGACAGGAATTGCTCTGGCAGGTAACCGGATGCTGCATGCAGTTCGACACCGTCGAAACCGGCTTCAATCGCCAGGCGGGCCGCGTTGCGGTATCCAGCGACAACATCAGCAATTTCCGAAACGCTCAGTGCGTGCGGGGTGACGAAATCTTGCAGGCCAGTTGCAGTATAAGTCTGACCCGCTGCCTTTATCGCGGAAGGGGCTTGGGGCTGTGCACCGTTCGGCAGGAGCGATGGATGGGACACTCGTCCACAGTGCATCAGCTGCATAAAGATGCGGCCGCCGCGAGTATGAACGGCGCTAGTGACTTTCTTCCAGGCGGCCACTTGGTCAGTGGTTTCGATACCAGGGGTGCGTACATAGCCTTTACCCATGGCAACCGGAAATACGCCTTCGCTGATGATCAGACCTGCCGAAGCACGCTGAAAGTAGTAAGTGGTGACCAGATCGGAAGGTACGCCAGCATCGTCAGAGCGCGAGCGAGTCATTGGCGCCATGACCATACGGTTGGAGAGGGTGTAACGACCTACTTTGACTTCGGAAAAAAGAGAGTTCATTGCGGTGTTCCTCAGTGGTGATGTGCCTATGATTAATCAATCCGTATCCGGGATAAATCCGGTAAAATTGAAATCACTGATCCACTGATGGAGCAATGCATTGGAGTATCTGAATGACATGGCGTTGTTTGTCGAGGTTGTGAAAGTCCGCAGCTTTCGAAAAGCTGCCGAGGGACTGGACATGCCCAACTCAACGCTTTCGAGGCGAATCAGTGGCCTGGAAAAAGCCATTGGCCTGCGGCTGCTGCATCGCACAACCCGGAAAATTGAACTGACCGAGGCGGGACAGCTGTATTACGAACGCTGCAAGCGGATCGTCGATGAGGCTAGACTCGCTCATGAGCAATTGGGAGAGATGCTGGCTCGTCCTAGCGGCCTGTTGCGAGCGTCACTCCCAGTGGATTTTGCCAATGTCTACCTGGCACCACTGATCGCTGAGTTCGCTCAGCAATACCCTGGCATCAGCTTCGATTTCGACCTCACGCCCCGGCAAGTTGATCTGATCAGCGAACCAGTCGACGTAGTGATCCGCATGGGCGAACCCCCAAGCTCTAATCTGATTGCGCGGAAGTTGGCGAGCCTACAACGCTTCTTGTACGCCTCGCCGCAGTACCTGGAAGTCTCGGGAGAGCCACAATCACCTCTGGAATTGACTCACCATGAGTGTTTGCGGTTGCGCGGCCCGAGTTCGGATCGCTGGACGCTTTCAGGCAAAGGTGAAACGGAGCAGGTCGATATCGGCGGGCGATTCGAACTCAATAGCGTCGGGATGTTGAGACGTATGGCGTCGCTGGATCTGGGGGTTACTTTGCTGCCAGAGGGAATCGCCGCTCAGGACGTGGCGGAAGGGAAACTGCGAAGGATTCTCCCTGACTGGCAGGGATCACCTGTCTCGGTGTATGCCCTGACCGAAACTCGATTGCTTCCTGCCAAAACCCAGCGCTTCATCGAATTTGTGCGCGATAAGCTAGCCACTCAATAGCGAAACCGGATTGCTATTTTAATGGCGGGAGTCTGCTTCTGGCCGTGAGCGGCCGTTGCTCAGCTTAGCCATCCTGTCATGAACATTATCGCCACCTGCCGCCGTTGCCCCCAACTGCGCTTCAGTGCCGAAGAAAAAAGCCAGACCGAAACCAGGTGCTCCCCGACGCAGAAACCGCCTTGTTACACATCACAATACCGCCGATCACCAACGCTCCCCCCGCCGCGGTATAAACGCTGATGTGCTCATCGAGCAGCCCCCACCCCAGCAACACCGCGGTCAACGGGTTAAGCGCAATGAACACCCCCGCGCGGGTAGCGCCGATCACCTGGATGCCGTTATAGAACCAGATGTACGCCAGCGCCGAACCAATGGCCCCCAGGTAGGTCAGGCTCAACAGTTCGTTGGCCGGCAACGCCCTCACCAGCTCCAGGCTGAACTGCCCTTTGGCAATGGCGGTGACGGTCAGCATCGCCGCGCCGGCCCAGATCGAGTAGGTCACCGTATGCAACGCGCCGATTTCCTTGACCACCGACTTGCCGAACAGGCTGTAGGCTACCCAGCTCAGCACACAGCCGAAAATCAGCAGGTCGCCGCGCCAATCAGCGCCATCGCCGGCGATCGCCAGGTGGTTTTTGGAAAATATCACCACCGCCGCGCCCATCAGGCAGAGCACAATACCGAACGCTTTCGCGAGGGAGATCGCCTCGCGATACATGAGATAAGCGCCTATCGCCATGACCGCGGGATTCAGCGCCACGATCAACGACGCCCGTGAGGCGCTGATGATGTGCAGCCCATAGAAAAAACACAGGTTATAGGCGTAAATACCGCAAAAACCCAAGCCCAGCACTTTGACCACCTGGGCCCCCGACAGCCTCACAAATGCCTGTTTGGACAGCAGCAAAAATACCCCCAGCACTGCACCTGCCAGCAGGAATCGCACGCTGGCTGACAGCAGGGCAGGGGTATCCACCGACATGTAGCGCCCGGCCACGAACGTTCCGCCCCATATCATCGCGACCAGGGATAATTGCAGGTAAATCAACCGTTCTGAATATCGGCTCTGTAAGCCACGAGTGTGCGTCATGCCGAGAGTTTCTCTGGTTGGGTTGACGGGATTTGCTGCACCGCGTAGGCCATGGTCAGTTCCAGGATCTCTCGCTGAGCGCGGCTACCGCCAAGCAAATGCCAATGCTCGCGGCTGGCGCTCAATAGGTCGTGGCTTTCGCTGTAGCGTTGCAGGGTGAAAAGATGGATGGCCTTCAGCACATTCATGCCCGCATGGTGGGCTTCGGTTTCGACCCCGAATCCATCGCTGTCCACTATTTGCTTCTCGATCAGGATCGTTTGGTTGGTGGCGGAAAAAGCAAATGCCGCGTGGATCTTATGGAAGTATGAAGTGGATGCATAAATGCTACCGGTCCAGAGCATGGCCAGCCGCTTCCACATCACGCGGTAAGTTCCATCACTGGACTTGAGGCGTAGCCGCCAAAGGAAGCCCACTGCATCCAGGTCCTGCTTTGCAAAAGGGCTGTCCTTGAGTGCGTACAAAGAGTCAAACGCGAACAACGCTTGCTCCAGGTTGTCGCAGCGCTCGTAAGCAATTGCCAGGTGCCAGTAGACGTGCATTCGCATGCCTGGGTTTTCGATCCAGTGAACCTTGCTGTTTTCCAGAAACGTTGTAAGCTCCTGCCACTCGCCCAACTCATGCAGGGCATGGGCCACCGCGTGAATGCCGTAAATATTATCAGGTATGAGCGCCACCGAGCGCAGGCCTACGGCCAGGGCCTCGTCGAAGCATTTGCTTTCGCACAGGACAAATGCCTTCATGGATAGATAATAACCATAGAGTTCGGTTTCATCGGACATGTGCGGGTCATAGGTGACGAAGTCCGGTTTCAAGCGAACTGTTTTGCCGGTGCAGAAATCCAGCATGTGCAGAAAAAAAAGAGCAATTACGTCAGTCGGGTAAGTGCTCATGTGTTTGGCAAATAACGCTCTTGCCATCTCGTACTCGAAGTTTACCCAGGCGATGAACGCCTTGTGAATGAACTTTACCTCAGGCAGCGAGCTGAAATGCACCGGGGTTTGCTGCAAGAACAGTTTAAATTTGTACAGTTCCTTCATCTCACAGCTCGTTATCGCGTCAAACCCGACGAGGATTTTCTTGTACAAGGCTTGCGCCTCACTGGCCGGTAGGTGATCGTTGGGGATTCCTCGCAACGCCAAAAATTCGCCGTTGATTTCCGGCCACAATGATGAAATTCCATCGGTTTTCCATTGGGTGAGCATCATTTCTTCCTTAACGAGCCAAGAGACATAGGTTCGGTGCTTGCCGTTATTCCTATTCGCACTATACTTACGCATTTTCTGCCTCATATGGAAATGAGCAAATCCTCATGCCCCGCCAATGACGCTTACCCAACTCGAGATTTTTGTGGCCGTGGCAGCGCGGCGTGGTTTCACCTTGGCCGCTGCGGACCTGAAGGTGTCCCAATCGGCGATTTCTCATGCGGTGAAGGCCCTTGAGCAAGAGCTGGGGGTTGAGCTGGTGGTCCGCCACCATGGCCAGATCGAGCTGACCGACATCGGCGCGCGCTTGGTTCAGCGGGCCAAGTCCATGCTGGGCATGGCCGACGCCATGCGCCTGGAGGCGGCCGATGCGCGGAACCTGACCCTGGGCACGCTGCGCATAGGTTCTTTCGGCCCCACGTCTTCGCAGCGCCTGCTACCCACCATTCTGCGCGAGTTCCGCGCGGCTTATCCGGGCATAGAAGTTCACATCGACGAGGGGCCGGATCGCCAGGTTGTTCAATGGCTATTGGAGCATCGCGTCGATGTGGGCTTCGTTACCTTGCCCGACGGTCAGTTTGATACCTATCCGCTGATCGAAGATCAGATGGTTGCCGTGCTGCCGCTCGACCATTGCCTGGCGCCCCAAGCCTCGGTAAGCCTGGGCGACCTGTGTGCCGACCCCTTCGTCCTGACCGAGGCCGGCTCCTCTGAACTGGTATCGCAATTGTTCGCGGCGGCACGGCTGCAACCGCGCGTGCGCTACCGAACCTCACAACTGATGAGCACCCTGGCTGCGGTGGAGCGCGGCGATGCCGTGACGGTGGTGGCGCAATCCTCGTTGCCCCAGCGCGCCTCGGCCGAATACCTGACACGGCCCTTGAACCCTGCGGTCAGGCGGGTGGTCGGGCTTGCCGTGCTGGACAAAACCCAGGCTTCCATGGCAACCCAAGCCTTCATTGCCGTGGCGCGCAGGTGCTACGGCGGTGTCTCCAGCGGGCGCTAGCGGGGTGGGGGAGTGGATTGCGTTGCAACCCTGGGCAATCAGGACACGCTAAGGGCAACCACCGCATAGACGCATGGCTCGCTGCTCTCATTCATGAAGATGCAGTCTGCAGGCGGGCCCAGTTCCAGGCAGTCGCCTTCGCCCATGCGGTGTTGGACATTGCCTTCTACAAAAACCAGCTCGCCGTGGATCACCCATATCAATTGCCGCAGAAACGCATAGGCGGAGGCTGGCATTGGCACCTGCTTGCCGGCGGGCAGCGCCACCTGGACAAGATCAATCGGCAGGTCGGAGCCAGGAGACACATGCCTGCGCTCATAGCCTGTCATGGGGTCAATCCAAAGTGGTTGATCTGCGGCACGCAGCAGCTTCCCATGACCTAGTTCTGCCCGAGCCATGAGCGTGGACATGCTGAGGCCAAAGGCGCCGGAAAGCTTGCCTAGCAAGTTCGCTGTTGGGCTGCTGTCCGCGCGCTCGACCTTGTAAATCATGGCTCGCGAAACCCCGGCTTTGGCAGCCAGCTCTGTCAGCGACCATCCCCGGCTTTCCCGCTCGACCTTTATTCGGGCACCAATTTTCAGGTCAACGTCATTTTTCATCAGGATCTTCTCGCTGGATGATCGGCAGCCGTGCGGCAGGCGGCATCGTCGGTGATTCTGCCATTCGGCATCACTATGCGGGCACAGTGACGGCGAATGCGTAATTTTTTCACGTACTACTATAGTAATACAGTCATTGGAGGGGCACATCGCGGGGATCGGGGCGTACGAGCGACAGGTATGGTTTTTATTCAAGCATTCTCGTTGGGTATAAGCGCTTTTGAAAAACGTTGCTATCCTGTCAGCTGTAGTGAGTGGGGTATCTACTATAGTGACTAAATGGAAAGGGAGCGCCATGGAAATTGTCGATGCAGCTGCGAGCCATATCGAGGGGATCACCGCTATTTACAATGACGCCGTGGAGAACACCACTGCCATCTGGAATGACCTGCGGGTCGACACTGCCAATCGTGGTGCCTGGCTTACCGAGCGCACACGAGCGGGCTACCCAGTGTTGGTCGCTGTCGACGCCAACAGTAGCGTGCTCGGCTACGCCTCTTTCGGTGATTGGCGGCCGTGGGATGGTTATAGGCACACCGTTGAACACTCCATCTACGTTCGTGCCGATCAGCGAGGGAATGGCATCGGCAAGCAACTGTTGAGGGCGCTTATAGGCCGCGCCCGCAGCGCCGGCAAGCACGTGATGGTGGCCGGCATTGAAGCCGGTAATTTCGTCTCGATAGGTCTGCATGAACGGCGTGGATTTGAGCATGCCGGCACCTTGAAGGAGGTCGGCGTGAAATTCGGCACTTGGCTCGACCTGACCTTCGTCCAGCTAAAACTGGACCGCTACCCCTAGACGCTTTCTGGCCGAAAGTGGTTTATATCAACCGATGGTTTTGGCCATTTCCGAGGTGCCCATCCAGCCTATTTGCTCATACACAGGCTTTCCAACCTCGGTTGCGTGCAACACGGCGAAGGTGATGCCTCGTCCAGCAAACTCAGCCTCGGCGATTTGCATCAAGGCTGAAGCCAAGCCACGGCGGCGATAGGCTGGTTCGACAAAGACATTGAGCACGTACCCCCGCCGGCCCATGGTGGGGTGCGATGGGTGGGGCGGCCAGTCGATGGTCATGAGGCCAATGCTCGCCACGGCCTGATCAGCATCGCAGAGCGCAAAACCGTAGTACCGGCCGTCGTCCAGTCGCTCCTGAAGCCATGGGCGAAAGTGTTCAGTCATGACGCGCAGTGCATCAGGCTCCCCGCCAGCTTCAAGAAACATTCTTTGCCGGTGCACGGCGATCATATCGGCGTCATCTGGGCCAACAGGTCGGCATTTCAGCCCGGAAAGCTCGATACGTCCTTGTGGTTCGTTCATCACTGTCTCGTCGATGGTAGGTGTTGAAGAACGAAAGGCTATGGCATTCAAGCGCGCAAAGGCAATGCTTCCAACCCGCAGCGGGTACTGGAAAAGCAGGCAGTCGCTACTTGATCGCACTACGAGCGCGGCTGTTTCTCTGGCGTATGGTGGACATCAGCCTGATCTGTATCTGTCGGCCGCCTCCAGCGTTCATTACGATTCAGCTCCAGCCCTCGTTTGAGACAATCATGCAACTCACAGATATCCCCTTTGGCACAACCGATTGGTCGAAAATAGAACCGACTGTTCATTCTGGCGAAGCTGGCATAGCGCTCTGGCGGACCCGCCAGTTCGGCAATGCAAGAGTGCGAATGGTTGAGTACAGCGCTGGCTACCTGGCCGATCACTGGTGTAGCAAGGGGCACATTCTGCTATGTCTGGATGGCCGACTGGAGACCCAACTCGATGACGGACGCACCTTCACCTTGACGGCCGGGATGAGCTACCAGGTAGCCGACAACGCTGAAGCTCACCGTTCCTCAACTGCCACCGGTGCAAAGTTGTTTGTGGTGGATTGAGACTTGACCCAAAGGGCTTCTTGGGGACAGAAACGGTCGGCCAGCCTCTGCACGGTAACCACTGCCGGAGGCTGGGCTGGGCCTTGACTTCACTGGAAAACTTCAGCGTGTCCCGACGCCAGCGGCTACCTGCAGCGGCCGCCAGGCCGCGTCACAGGCGATGCGGCACATCTGGGGGGCGGCGCGTGCCTTCGGCAGCTATGGCATACGGCTGATATGTGATGCTTGGGGTGAAGGGCTGCTCGTGGCCGATTGCAGCCCTTAGAGACAGGCCTCGTTGGTTCGGTAGCCGCCTCTGGGCCAATTCCGCATAGCGGGTTCGGTTGGATGCAGACCGCTTCGCGAATTTAGCCAGGGGCGGAGGCATTGACCTTTAGGCAGGTTTACGAACCGGCAGATATCGGCCAGAAGCTATCCCTCTATCCAAGTACCCGAGGCTTCTTTACCAAGGCTGGCCGTGCTCCAGGCCAAGATATGGAAACTGCTCGCTCCCTGTATTCACGAGGGGAACAACCCATCACGCGCTTGAACGCATGGCTAAACGCACTATCGGAGTCATAGCCTAGCTTCTGTGCGATAGACGAAATAGTAACCTGATTGTTCGTTTTTAAAAATTTTGCAGCTAACTGCATGCGCCAGCGCAAGACGTACTCCAATGGAGTGGTACCGGACTTTTCCTTGAATCGCAGTGCGAAGGTCGACCGGGAAACACCCGCAATTTCGGCAAGGTTTTCAACCGTCCAAGAGCGTGCGGGATCGGCATGAATGGCTTGAATGGTTACCCCTATACGCGGATCAGATATGGCAACCAACCAACCCGGGACGTTATTTACTTCCTGAGTCGAATACATTCGTAACACCTGCACCAGCATGATGTGGCCGAGGTGCTGAACGATGATGGAGTTCCCAAGCGAGGGATTGGTAAGCTCGTGAGCCATACGCCGAAGGGCCCAATTCAGCACGGAAGCTTGATCCGTACCACTTTTGATGACGGCAACGGCGGGCAATCCTTCAAATAGCAGGCTAGCTTCCTCACCGAAGTCAAAACGACCTCCGATCAAGAAAAACGCATCAGCCGTACCACAGCTGGCAATGCCATTGACAGCGTGGCGATAGATCGCCTCTGAGTGGATGGCCGGAAATGACAAGTCGCTGCGAAGGGAAAATGCCCGCTTGCGTGGCAAAAGAAAGCAATCTCCAGCTGTCAACTGGATCGGTTGCCCCAAGCCTTCCACCACTAGCCAACAAGTCCCTTCGACGATCGCATTGAATTTGACGCCATCGGGCGGCGGGAAGTCGATAGCCCAGTCGCCGCCCGCCTTCAGACCTGCAAAAAGAGAGCTGTGGGTGTTCAAAAGAGAGAGGGCTTCGGAGAGGGGATCCATGGATGTAGGACGATCTCGACAGATAGTTGGACTTTGGTGCATTCAAAGTCCTAAGCCTAACCTAGACAATGGTCGCCGTGGATGTTTTCCCCTATCGCTTGCCAGATATCAAGGACACGCCATGACCAGCAAACAGTCTCCCATCCAATCGGGGTTTGGAGCGGCAACCACCGCAGCAGCGGTACTCGAAGGGCACTATCTGACCAACATCACCGCTATAGTGACTGGGGGGCATTCGGGCCTGGGCCTAGAGACGACAAAGGCACTGAGTGATGCAGGCGCGCGTGTCGTTGTTGCGGCACGTGATGTTAAAACTGCGCGCGCAAACACCAGCGGAATTTCGAATGTTGAAATCGAGCAACTGGATCTTTCCGACCTGGCCAGCGTGCATGACTTTGCACAGCGTTTCCTGGCCAGTAATCGGCACATCGACATCCTGATAGGCAGCGCAGGAGTCATGGCTTGCCCGGAAACCCGCGTAGGGGCAGGCTGGGAGGCACAGTTTGCCACCAATCATCTGGGGCATTACGCACTCGTAAATCTGCTCTGGCCTGCGCTCAAGGGTGGTGCAAGGGTGGTCATGGTGTCATCGGCAGGGCATCAGCAATCAGATATTCGCTGGAAGGATGTGCACTTCACACAGGGTTACGATAAGTGGTTGGCCTATGGTCAGTCGAAGACGGCCAATGCGTTGTTTGCCGTCCACCTTGATCGGCTTGGTCAGCACGAAGGTGTCCGTGCTTTCTCCCTTCATCCCGGTAAAATTCTCACACCGCTCCAACGCCATTTGCCTTTGGACGAAATGGTTGCCGCCGGCTGGCTGGACGCGAGCGGCAACCTTGCTGATCCTACTTTTAAGACAACACAGCAGGGCGCGGCCACCCAAGTTTGGGCCGCAACAGCTCCGCAGCTAACTGAAATGGGAGGTTTGTATTGCGAGGACTGTGAGATCGCATCGTTAAACGAAAACGAACCACCATCCTTTGTCGGCGTCCGGCCCTATGCCGCAGACCCTGAACAAGCTGAACGCCTTTGGGCGCTATCCGCCCAGCTTACCGGGCTTGACGCTTTTGACAGGAAATAGTGATCTGACAAGAACCGACAGTCCAGCAGACGGATGCGTGGAATTGACCGTATTGGCGATCCTGGTCGACTGCCGCTCGATGCTAAGGGCAGCAATGGATTGTGGTCAGTCATGATCGTCTGCTTTCGACCCAGAGCGGTCACTCAGATTTTGAGCAACAGACAGATGACTTGTACCAAAGGGCTGCGGAATCGACGTGGACGTGCTTTTGGTTGTGGGGCAGGAGTGGCGTATCAAGCGTGCCTAGCGCTACCGAAATCCAGTCGGAAAATTCACCCTCACAACGTGACCAGAACAGGGTCGAACCGCACTCTGCACAGAACTCGCGCAACACCGTCTGTGAGGATGCATAGGTCTTGAGGTTGTTGGCGCCGCGAAGAATTCGTAGCGCGCTACGCGGAACGCTGCCATATGATGCAAACGCGGCTCCGTGAGCCTTGCGGCACTGGCTGCAATGACAATGGCTTACTGCTTTGGGAGGGACGAGCAACTCATAACCGACCTCTGCGCACAGGCAGCTTCCTTGGTATGCCTTGGGCATGTGTTTCTCCATGCGGTCAAAAAAACCAGTGTAACTGCCCCAGACTCGATCCGCCGAGAGACCGCCTGTGGCCGATAGCGGCTGCCCCGGCGATGGCTACGATTATTTGTCGGACTTTGCTATACAGCTCGTAGACCATGCCCTGTCTGCAGGCTCAATAAAAAGGCTAATGGAATGGCACTTCAACTTCGACAAGCACGTATCACCGATCTTCCGGCCGTCTATCGAGGCGAGGAGAGCTACATCCGCTGCTGGGAGCCCAAGCATGAATCTGCTTGGCGCACCCAACTGGAACGACACCTGACGCGGTGGGTAGAGAATTTTGACCGTCTGACAGTCGCGCTCATGGACGATCAATTCGCGGGTTACTCACTCTGGGTGCCTGAGCACTCTCACGCGGAACTTTGCACTGTTCATGTCGGGCCTGAGTATCGACGTTGCGGCGTTGGAATGGCCCTCCTGGAAGCTTTTGTGACGGACGCGGCACAGCATGGATTCCGGCAGCTGCGGCTGAGTGTGCGAGCGGATAACCCTGCGAAGAGACTGTATGAGAAAGCGGGATTTTTATGTGCCGGGCTCGGTGCGCATGATTACCTGACGTACGAACGCCTCGTTTGAGAGGGCTTTGTTGTTTGTCCGGTTCTGGACGAGTGCCGTCTCTGGTAACCAGCCATTCCCGCTCCAACGCGGACAGCCCTCGATCCACTCGGTGTCACTCGCTAACTCAGCGCCAGAACTCTTTGAGTCTTTTGCGCAACAACTCCAGTGCTCGCTGGAACACCGAATGGCATTCGGTGTAGGGGAGGTCTTCGAGCGAGGCTGAGGACGAGAGCACGACTGCACAATTATCCAGGTGGGAGTGAGGCCTTTAACGTCTCCAGATCGACTGTCGGGAGTTCGAAGTTTTCCAAAGCGAGCATGCTGCCGTTGGAGAGTTGCCAGCTGTAGAAGTCTGAAAAGTCGCTTCTGGCCAGTGCGCGGATTGTCTTTGCAACGAAGCCATGCGCAACGAGAAGAATACGCTTCGATGAGTATTTCGACTCCAAATCGATCATCCCGCCTCTGACCCGTTCCACAACGTCAACGATCGACTCCCCGCCGGTCGGGGCAAGCCCCCATTGGCGCGTTATATTTCGCGACCAAAGCTGCGGATATCGCTCCTTCGCTTCTGCCTGAGTCAACCCCTCGAACACCCCAACATCACGTTCTCGAAAGCAGTCCGTTGCCTGCACCGGGAGAACAAGTCTCTCGTCCAGGATACTGGCGGTTTCTATCGCCCGTAAACGTGGGGACACGACAAGTGCGTCCAGCCCAGGGGGCATATTCGCGGCCAGCGCCCTGGCTTGTTCACGTCCTCGTGCTGTAAGCGAAGGATCGAGCGAACCCAGGTAACGTTGTTCGGCATTCGCCCAGGTTTCTCCATGCCGCACCACATACAAATCCATGAGTTCCCTCTCATCAGGCCAAGAGTGGGAATTGTAGCCATGTTGCAGTGGCTGGCGCTGCTGATCTCGAACAGCCGCTTCTGGCCGGAAGCGCTTATTCAGAAGCTGGGTATCTGCCGAGCAAGGGAAGGGTTCACATGCCTGTCACGCACATACCCTCAAGATATCGCGACAGGGAGCGGACGACCATAAGGTGAGGCGAACGCATGAAGCGGTACTACGTTGTAACGCACGGAGAAGCACAGCATCATCTCGATCAAGTCGTCAGATGCCCGCGCGCACGAGGATGTCGACAAGCCCTTCCGGAAATATCCGCTCATTGGTGGACCTCAATTCTTCAATGGACCACCAATAATGGTCTGTCATGACCTGGCGCTCATGGGGTGACCACTCCGAACGGGATAGGGACTGGTCCCCGGCATGCACGACAAAATATTGCTCAACGGCCAGCACCGTCTCGCCACTGGGGAGAAGCAGCGAGACACGCCGGTGCGCCACTGCTTCCCCCGTTACTGAAGCTTGCAGACCGGTTTCCTCACGCAACTCGCGCATCGCCGCAGCGTGGAATGTCTCGCCTTGTTCCAGGCCACCTCCAGGGGTTGCCCAGTGGCTAGTGCCTGCCAAAGCATCCTCGGTATGGGTAAACCTGAAAAGGAGCACTTTTCGAGACGGGCTGATAACGAGCAGTCGCGCTGCCTTGCGTTCGCGCATACGTGGTTCCTTCTTCTACAACCGCGGACCGTAAATGCTGGATGACCCAGATGATATTTACGGCTCTTTTGCTGATCAGCAAATTGGCTCAACCGGGTGTTACAGCCGGCAAAACGCCTAAAAGTCTGCAGGCCTGCTAATCGGTGGTTTGCTGCCAGGCTTGGCCAACTCATCCCATTCAGTAATCTGAGCCTGTCTTCGTTGCGGAAAATACAAGCATAACTCGGAGCCCACTTGCCCCTTCATGGAGGGGGCCGGTTTCGTGCCCTGGATCACTACCGCAATGATCCCGTCCGGCCCGGAGAAATAAGCGTTCGAGCGAAAAAACGATGGCCCGGTCAAGGTGCTCAAGGTTTTGCAGGCTGCCCGCGCTGCTTTTATCAACGCCGGTTCGCGGACAGCATCAGCATTCGCCGTTGCCCACCCCAGCAAAGCTATCCAGAACGCCAAGCACTTCCATGTCAATTTCCGAATCTCCAGTCGGTGAAAAACCTATTCATCGCGCAACGTGAGCAGCTTGCCAGTTGATGAAGTTATCCGAAAAAAATGACCGTTGTAGTCCGCGGGCCGTGGTCATAAAAGTGGAATCTCACTCGTGGATCATGCTGGGTATTAGCGGAGGAGGGATACCCCATGGACTGGAAGCTGGCGCTGGTATTGTCGGCATCGATTTTCACATCTCAGGCCCACGCGGATTCAGTTGCACAAGTACTGGGAGGCGCGCTCGGCTCGCTGGACTGCGTTGATATTAACGATGTAAGTAGCAAGCGTGTGTGCGAAGCACGCGCTGTATCAAACGGCGGCGGATGTCGTCAGCTGTCATCCTCTGCCGATCGTGAAGCCTGCCTGGATAGATCTGTCTTTCCACGCAAGGCTCGGCTCGCGCGGCTGGGTGGTGATCCGATAAAAACAGATCTGCGCTGGCCGCCGACCGAACAGGCCGCGCCTGCTGCGCCGCGGTTGCCCGGTACCGAACTTGACCGCATCGCGGGTGGCTTGGGAATAAGCCCGTTGAGGACTACGGCACTCAAACCCTGACACCTTAGCGAGTTACGGCAATGGTTTCGGGCATTCTGACGATGAGGTCGAAGCGATGCCAGTTGAGAGGGCCGTCGTCTCTTTCAATCAACGTTTCAGTTTCCCGTAGTAGCGCGATCTCCATGCCGCCGCAGAACCCTCGAATATCCTGCTCGGTGTGGAGAGTGAGGTTTTCTAGCGCGGACCATCCATGTCGGACTCCGAAAAAATGGCCGACAAACACGCCACCTGGTATCAGGGCACACCGAATGTGGTCCCACAGCAATGCAAAATGGCCAGGCCGGCAGAAGGGCAGTGACAAGCCGGCATGGATCAAGCCCGAGCGCGGCAACGGTGGCATTTGTTCAAAGCTGGCGAGCGCAGTGGTTAGTCTTCCGTGCTTTTCCGCTGGGCACGTCGCCGTAGTTAGCGCAATGGCTCCAGGCTCTTTATCGATAGCCAATACATGCCAGCCGGCGTCTAGCAACTGTCTTGTCTCGTTGCCCGCGCCACACCCCAGATCAACGGCCCATGGAGCACTTGTCCTTTCTGGCGCCAGGGCCAGTGCTTTGGCTAGCAGTGCGGAGGGGGCACGTGTGGCGGTTTGATGATAAAAGTCGTTCCAGGAGCGCACCGTTAAACCTCAATTCGTCCATGTTGCGGGGTACAGGGACGCTAAACCAGATTTGATTGCAGGGTGTCGATCGGAGGCCCGCTTCTGGCCGAGAGCAGCCAGTCGCTGGGCCTGTAATACACGGGAGAAATTCAGCGCGCCCTGCAGCCTGACGTGAACCAGCAACGGAAATCAGGCTACAAAGCGCCCATTATCAGAAGTCGTATCGCGTACTGATCATGAAGTTCCGGGGGTTACCATACAAACCTTGCGCTCCATTGATGCTACTGAAGTAAGTTTTATCGAACAGGTTGTTCAGGTTCAGCGTGGCGGAAAGTTTGGCGGTGAACTGGTAGCGAGCCATCGCGTTGAACACCGCGTAGTCGTCCTGTTTGATGGTTGTGCCGCTGAACGCCACGTAGGTCGGGGAATTCCAGTTGACGCCACCGCCTAGGGTCAGGGCATTCCAGTTCCCGCCGACGTTGTAGGTGGACCAGAACTTTACCATGTCGACTGGTATGGTCGTCAGGTTGCGGTCACCCTGGGCGTCACGCGTTTCGGCATGGGTATAGCTGCTACTTAGGTTCCAGCCTTGCACGGGTTGGCCATTGAGTTCCACCTCATAACCCTTGGTGATGGCACCTTTGACGGCGCGGTAGGCGCTATTGCTGGTTCCGGGAATCGTATAGCCGATATCCAGTTCGGCGAGGTTATCGCGCTTGACTTCGAACACCGCCGCGCTGGTGTTGAGGGCACCATTGAAGAACGCGCCTTTCCAGCCGGCTTCGTAGTTCTGGCCCGTGACCGGGTCAAGCACTACGCCGTTGCGATCCTGGTTGCTCTGTGGCTGGAAAATGTCGGTGTAGCTCAGATACACCGATTGTTCCGGAGTCAGGTCGTAGACCAGGCCTGCGTAGGGGGTGACTACGCCGTTTTCGCGTCGTCTCGACGTGCTGCCGGCCGTGCCGGTGTAGTAGCGCAGGCTGTAGTCGTAGCTGTAGTCGGAGTTGCGTACGCCCAGGATAAGATTCAGGTCGTCGGTCACCTTGAAGCGGTTGGCGATGAAAACCCCGCGCTGCTGGTAATGGGTCTTCATCACGAACGAGGGCGTATAGGTCGTACCCTCGGGCAGGTAGTTATCCCACGTGTAGAAGTTGAAGAGGTTGGAGATGCCATCGCTCAGCACGTTATGGGTGTTGTCGTAGCTCGTGTAGTTGAAGCCGGTGACCAGTTCATGGGCGCGTCCGAACAGCTCGTAGGGAGCGTGCAGAGTCAGGTTGAAACCTTTCTGGGTTTGGTCCGCATTGGCCAGTCCACGATCGGCCCGGGCGTTACCAGTGGTCTGGTTGAGTGAAGGCAGCACGCCTACGTCTTTGAACAGGTAGTTGCCGATCAGGTCGGTGCGGTCGATGTCCATGTAGTTGCCCGCAACGTCCAGCGACCAGTCATTGGCGAACCGATGCTGCAGGGCAACCAGGTAGTTGTAGGTCTGGATCTCGTCCTTGGCCCAGCGGGCGCCCACGCTGGTGGATCGTGAGAAGTGAGCCGGCTGGCCGGTGCTGTACACCAGGGGGACGCCGGCGGCACCGTCGATGTCGATTTTCGAGTAGTCGACCCCGGTACGCAGGGTGGTGTCATCGTCCAGGTCGAACTCCATCACGCCGTAGAGAATGTCTCGATCGCTGCCATAGGCGTCCATGAAACTGTTCTGGGTCTGCTTCGCGCCCACTAGCCTCCCGCGAATGCTGCCTTCGGCGTTAAGGGGACCAGAGACGTCTACCTCGCTACGGTAGAGGTCCCACGAGCCCGCACCGGCTTGCACATGGGCCTGAAAGTCGCGGGTCGGTCGCTTGCGGACCATATTGATCAGGCCACCTGGGTCGCCGGATCCGGTCATGAGCCCGCTGGCGCCGCGCAGCACTTCGATGCGGTCGTAGAGCACCATGTCCATCGAGGTTTGTGGGATGGTGCGGGTCTGGCTGTCGGACTGCGTAGTGATGCCGTCGATCTGGTAATTGGTGATGGTGCTGCCGCGGGAGTAAATGTCGAAGCGGTCCATGCCGCTGTAGGCCACATTGATTCCGGGTGTCTGCTCCAGCACGTCGGTCAGGCGATTGAGTTGCTGGTCATCCATGCGCTGGCGAGTCATCACGCTCACCGACTGCGGAGTTTCGCGCAGGCTGAGACTCAACTGGGTTGCCGTGGCGCTGGCACCTGTGGTGTAGGAACCGGTATTTTCAGTGAGCTCCCCCAGCGCGTACCCCGATACCGATGTCGCACCCAGCTCCATGGCGCCAGCGTTGTCAGTCACTTTCAGCAAGTACACGCCATTGCTCTGGCGTACTGCCTGCAAACCACTGCCTGCCAGCAACATGGCAAAGCCTGCGTCAACGCTGTAGCGACCGCTCAGCCCTGGAGACTTGCGCCCTTGGGTAAGCGTTGCCTCGAAGCTCAGGGCGACGCCTGATGCGCCGGCAAAGCGGCTCAGGTTTTCGGTCAATGACCCGGCGGCGATATCGTACGTACGGTTTTCATCAATGCTGGCTGAGGCAGCGAATGTGTTGGCCGGCCAGGCGAGGCTCGTGCCAATGGCCAGGTGAATGGCTAACGCCAGGGCAGCATGCGGTCGTTGGGTAAAGCTCACGGTTCCCTCCCCGAGAACACTCGTTAATCCGTTTCCAGGGGTAGGCCGAGCCAGGTGCAGGAAAAGTGCAACGCTTGCGGAAATTTTATCGGCGCCCGTCGCGAGCCACCACCGAGACCCAATAGCGGGTGCGCCGAACGACCTGTACCGGGAAGGCACTCTGCAGCGCCTCCAGTGCATGGTCGGTGTCGTCGATAGGGAACGACCCCGACACCTTCATCCTGCCAATCTGCGGATCGCATTGGAGAATGCCGGTGCGATATCGGGACAGGCGGGAGATCAGGCTTGCCAGAGGCTCATCGATCGCGATCAGGTGACCCTGTTCCCACGTTGCCACCGTCGCATCATTGAGACGCAAGGGCTGAGCACCACTTGGTCCGAATCGCACCTGCTGGCCCGCTTCAAGCCGGATGCCCGGGGCAGCACCGACCGTCAGCTCAACCGCTTTTTCCAACACCGACACGTTAGCGCCGACATCATCCACAGTGACAGCGAAACGCGTTCCCAGCGCGAGCACCCGCCCATAGCGAGTTTCGACCATGAAGGGGCGTCGTTGCTGATCACTGCCCGTTGTCACCAGGATTTCTCCTCGGCGTAGCGTCAGCAGGCGATGTTGATTGTCGTACTGCACATCTACCGCGGTGTCAGTGTCGAGCAACATTCGTGTGCCATCTGCCAGGTTGATCTCGCGCCGCTCTCCCACTGCACTTCGGTAGTCGGCCATCCACTCGCGACGGGTATCACTGCGCCATGCTGCACGACCCAATGCCCCTGTGCCGAACAACAGCGCAAGCCCACTGAGTACCTGTCGACGGGACTGAGCGACGCCGAGCAGTGTCGAGGATGCTACCCGTCGGGGTAGCTGCCCCATGGCATCAGTCACGGTTTGCATCCGCTCCCACGCCCATTGTCGTTCGGGATTGCCGTCATGCCACTGGTGCCATTGCAAACGCTGCTGCTCACTGGCCTCGCCAGAGGCGAGCACTGCGTACCAACGCGCCGCCTCGCGGATCGCGTCACGCTGTGCGCGGCTTGGCCCTGAATTCATACGTCCAGTTCCAGTTGCATCAAACAGCAGTGCTCCATGGCCTTGGCCATGTGGTAATTGACAGTGCGAACCGACAGACCCAATTGTTCGGCAATCTCTTTATACGTAAGGCCGTCGAGTTGGGAGAGGATAAACACCTGGCGCACCCTAGCCCCTAGGCCGGCGAGCATCCGATCAACTTCAAGCAGGGTCTGGAATACAATCGCCTGTTCCTCGAGGCTGGGCACTTCGGCAGGGGGCAAGCAGGCGAGGGTGTCCAGGTAGATCCGCTCCAGGGAGCGGCGCCTGAACAGATCAATCATCAAACCCTTGGCCACGGTTGCCAGATACTGTCGCGGATCCCGTATATCCTGGGCGTTGCATGCCTTGAGCACTTTCACGAACGTGTCCTGGGCCAGGTCGGCCGCATCGCTGTGGCAGGCCTTACGTCTGCGCAACCAGGTGCGAAGCCAGGAATTATGTTCTACGTAGAGATTGCCGACGATGGCGCTTGAGGGGGAAGACACGGCAAAAGCCATCCAGCTGCTTAGTGGGAATAGGTTGCATTATCGTTTGTAGTGCTGAACGGTGGCAATAGGCCTTGGTCAGGGAACTAGCGTCCGCTCCTGCCCGGTCGCAGTCACCACTATCGGCCGAAACGGCCTCAACAACCCTTGCCCATTTCCTCATACCTACCATCGACGAGCTGGCTCCCCTCGCTCCACACCAAGCTCGCTGTCATCCGGCGTCATGCACGTCTCCCTGCTAAACCGCCGAAGCGCGCCGAATCATGCTCAAGCCCACGCATACTCAGTCAACCTTTTGAATTCTGCCAAGGCGTCTTGAAATTGACCCCTGTGGAATGAGGCTCGTTGATTGGTCTCGTTCCAGTTCACGGCGGTGATCACGCCGGAAATGGTGTCGAGTGCTCTACCAAAACGCGTCCAGCTGACAATGTCGCCGCTTATTACTTGCTCCACTACCGCGACCGTACAGCTCAAATCCATGTCATCGGCGCAGACCAACAGCGGCACGATCGTCGAGCCGTCTTGTGCGGCGGGTTCGAGCACTTGCCATGCGTATCGAAGGTGGTCGTCCTCAATCAACCAACCTTGTGCAGGGACCAGACCCTCGGTGATGTCATTGCCCGCGCTGTCATACGCGATGCCTTTGATCCAGTTGTCCAGTGGAATGGAGTCAAGCGTGAAAACCGGGTGAGGGGCCGTGGTGTGTTTCGATTGGTGCATCGTTGCGCTGATGATATTCATGCCGGCTCATGCCTTGAAAGCGGAAGGGGCAAGACTATCAAAAACCAGGTTGGCAGCACCGAACACCTCGGTTCCAAGCTGTGGCAAGGCTGGTAACCGGCGTCGACGGAGGGGCGGCTTCTGACCGACAGCACCCTCCGCCGATGGTTGCTTTCAACCCACAGCCGCCTTTCGCAAAATGACATGCCAGCGTCTGCCGCCAGCATGCCTACGCGGTCTAGAAGTTCCCTTTCAACGTCACCATATAGTTGCGCGGATCACCGTAGTAGTTACCGCCAGTGCGGTCGCCGATGGTCGCGTAATAGGTCTTGTCGAAGAGGTTGTTACCGTTGAGCGCGACGCTCCAATGGTCGTCGATGCGGTATTGCAGCCGGGCGCTCCACAGCGCATAGCCGGCCTGCTCGGTCTTGATGGTGCTGGAGAGACGAGAGATGTCGCTTTGTGCGGTCACGCCGCCGCCAAGGGTCCAACGGCTCAGGTCGCCGGCCAGTTGGTAGTCGCTCCACAGGCGCAACGAATGACGCGGAATGAGCGTGTTGTACGTGGTGCCGTCACTCACCGCGACGTTCACGCTGCGCACTGGGCTTAACGTTTCGGTGGTGGTGTAGGTGTAACCCGCGCTGACCTGAAGACGTTCCAGCGGCGATCCGTTGAGTTCCATCTCGACGCCTTGCGCGCGAACCTTGCCAGTGTCGATAGAGCAGGAGGCGCAGATCGAGGCATCGTTGACCGCCACGGCGGCGTGTTCCTGATAGGTGCGGAACAGGCTCATCGAGCCATTGAGCCCACCGTCGAACCACTCGCCCTTGATACCCAGTTCGTAGTTCTTGCCGGTCTTGGGGGCCAGCACCTTGCCGCTGGCGTCGGTGTAGGATTGTGGTTGAAAGACGTCGGCGTAGCTGGCGTACAGCGTCAGGTTGGGCGTCAGGTCGAACAGAATGCCGGCAAAGGGCGTGACTTGGCCGGTTTCCCTGCGCTCGTCGGCAGGTGCAACGCCATATGCGTGGCTGTCATTGGTGTAGTGCCAGTCGCTGACGCGGGCGCCCAGTACCACGGTCAGTGGCTCGGCGAGTTTCACGCGCAGGTTGGCGTAGAGCCCTTGCTGCTTGACGGTGGTCTTGCTGGGGTACGGCCAGCCGCCACGGTAGCTGTTGTTGATGATATAGCTGTCGCTGGGCTCGACGAAGTGGGTGGGGTTGAACACGTCCGAGCGTTGCTGCATGAACGCCAGCGCCCAGGTGTCATGGCTGTGGGAGTAGCTGGTGTTGGCGCCAAGGGTCAGCTCATGCTCGAGGCCCCAGGCGCGGAATTTGCCGTCCAGGTAGCCATCGAAACCATAGTCAACCGAGTCGTAGTCAAACAGCCCGGCAATGGACTGGATCGAGGAGGACGTCGCACCTGGCGCGACGGTACCGACGCCTATGCCTTGTACGTATTTCATGTCCTGCAGGTTGTGGGAGTAGACCCCGGCAAGGCGTGTGCTCCAGTCATCGTTGAGGCGGTGTTTGACGTCGGCAAAGACTGTGGTGCGTTCACTGTCCCAGTGGTTCCAACTGGCGCCCAGGCAGGTCGAGCGCTTGAGCTTGATGTCAGAGCCATCGCTGTAGCTGGGCAGGCCGCCGAAGCAAGGAGTGGCCTGCAGCTTCTCGTAAGCTATGCCGATACCCGCGGTGGTGTCGTCGTTGAAGTCATAGTCCAGCGCGCCGTAGGCCACCTGGTCCTCGCGCTTGCCGTAGTCGTAAAAGTAATGCCGGCTTTGCTCGCCCACGATGGCACGGCCGCGCAGGGTGCCATCTGCGTTGAGCGGGCCGCCCACATCAACCTGCGTGCGGTAGTTGTCCCACGTCCCGCCCGATAAGGTGAGGGTGGTGGAAGGTGTGGCCTGGCCGCGTTTGCGCACCAGGTTGACCGCGCCGGCCGGCGTGCCGGCGCCTTGCATCATGCCTGCGGCCCCTCGCAGAAATTCGACGTGATCGTAGAATGCCATGTCGCTGCTGAAGCTGTTGGCCTGGACGTAGTTGCCGCCGATGTCCAGCGGTACACCATCGAACTGGAACGGCGCGTCCATCTTGAAACCGCGGGAGTAGAAATATTTTCCCCCCATGGGCGAGCCGGACACAGTAACGCCGGGCGTCTGCTCCATCACCTGATCGATGGTGTTGAGGTTTTGGTCATCCATACGCTTGCGGGTAATGACGGTCACCGATTGCGGTGTCTCCTTGATGCTGTGCTCACCTTTACCCAGTGTGATCGCACCGGTGGTGTAGGACCCCGTACCTTCGGTGACCGAGCCCAACCGACCGTTGATGTTGGTTGCAGCCAACTCCAGGGCGGAGACGTCTGCCACTTGCAACCGGTATTCATTGTTACCGATCACCTGCGCCGTGAGCCCGGTACTGGCCAGCAGCATCGTCAGCCCGGCGTTGACGTCATAGCGGCCATGCAGGCCCTGGCTGCTGCGTCCCTGCGCCATCTCGCTCATGCCCACCAGATAAATGCCTGATTCAGCGGCGAAGCGCGACAGCACGTTGCTGAGCGGGCCGGAGGGTATGTCGTACTCGCGGGTTGCCGTTTCAGCGGCCAGGGTCATGGCGCTGGGCAATGAGCAGGCGGCGAAGGTCAGCAGGGAAGCGCACAAACCTAGGGGGGCGCAACGGGGACGATAAAACATCGGTTCCTTGTCCTCAAGACGATGAGATGGGTTGGGTTCACTCCTAAACCCGGCGAGGCCCTGAAAAGCGGAACCGTATTGAAAAAAATATTCAGGGCTTGCTGTTGCTGGCGCTGATGGTGATCCACCAGGGCATGCGCCGGTCAACGTTGATCGGCAGGGACGAGGCGAGGATGGAAAGCGCGGCGTCGACATCACGCACCGGCAGGGTGCCGAAGACATTCAACTGCGCCACCGCAGGATCTATGGCGATGTGGCCGAACCAATAGCTCGACAGTTCGTCGAGCACCTGGCCCAGAGGAATGTCCTGGGCCAGCAACATGCCCCCAGACCATGCCCGCCTTGCAAGGTCTGCCGGGGCAGTCGGTGGCAGCGGGCCCACCGCGACGCTCTGCCGGCGACCCGCCTGAACGACCCGGTTCTCACTGCTGTCGGCACGGCTGACTTCAACAGCGCCCGCGAACACCGTCAGCTCGGTGGCCTGGTCGTGCAGCCGTACGCTGAATTCGGTGCCCAACGCGCGGAAGCGACCTTGCGCGGTCCTGACAATAAACGGCCGCTCGGCATCGTGTGCAGTCTCGATCAGCACCTCGCCCATGAGCAGGTGCACCAGGCGATGGCTGCCCGAGAAGTCAATGTCAAAAGCAGTCGTGGTGTTTAGCCACACGCGGCTGCCATCCGCCAATTGCACGTGCCTCAGCTCGCCGATGCCGCTGCGGTAATCGGCGACCAGGCTGGCACCCCAGGTGGGCAGCGGCGTCAGGCGCCAGCTCGACCAGAAGGCACCGATGCCGGCGAGTAAACCAAGGCTACGCAACACTGCGCGGCGCCTTACCCGCTGGTGCGCCAGCAACAGATCGTCGGCAGCGCGACGGCGGTCCGGCAACTTGTGCAAGGGGTCGAAGCGCAGGCTGATGGATTGCACTGCCTCCCATGCCACCCGATGGGCTGGGTCTGCCTCAACCCATTGATGCCACGCCGCTCGCTGCGCCGGGCCGGCTTCGCCACAGCGTAATTCGGCGTACCACTCGGCCGCTTGCTCCATGACCTTGAACCCGGGTTGGCCAGGCATCAGCAGGGTGTCTCGGCACACAGCGCGGTGGCTTCAGACGCCGCCTGCAGCTGCAGGCAGCCCAGCATCGCCCGCGCCACGTACTTGCGCACCATGCGATCGGACACACCCAGCTGGGCGGCCACTTCGCGGTCAGTCATTTGACACACCACCGCCAGTACAAACGCCTGCGCGGCTTTGTCGGGGAGCTCGATCAGCATCCGCCCGACCTCCTGCAAGGCTTGCAACACGGCCGCACTCTGTTCTGCCGACGGCGCGTAGCGCTCCGGTTGAGCGGCCAGGGTGTCGAGCCAGGCCTGTTCGATCTCTCGTCGCTGCCAGAGGTTGATGCACATGCCATTCGCGATCTTGCGAAGATAGCCGCGAGCGGCCAGTGCGTTGTCGAAAACAGGCTGCACAGGCTTCAGCAGCAGGCGCACAAAGGTGTCCTGCGCCAGGTCCGCCGCATCGACACTCGACCCCAGGCGCCAGCCCAGCCAGTGACGCAACCAGGCGTTGTGCTCAGCATACAGGCGCTCGACAGACGCAGAAGGCGGGTTCGACATTGAGGTGACTTACCTGAGAAATACTGGCGAAAGAGAACTTATATCATTTGCGAGCGGATTATTGAGAGTTTGATATTGAAATGCAATTGGTTCATCGCGCCCGTCCGCTCCCAGGCTCGCGTCCAGTTGCCGCGGACCCCGCCCAGCGCATGACAGCCTCAGCCGCCGACGAACACCGAACCCCGCAACGCCTCATCACCCCCCTCCCGACACAAAAACGCCCGCACCACCTCCGCCGTCTCCCTTGCACGCGTCACCACGAAAAAATGCCCCTCGTCCTCCATCACCCGCACTTCGGCACCCTTAATGGCACGCCGCAGGATTCGCGCGTTGTAGGGCTGGACCAGGGTGTCGCGGTCACCGGCAAGAATCAGCGTGGGCTGGCGCAGCCGGTGCAGCCGCAGCAGGCTGGTCCAGCCCGCCAGGGCGGCCAGTTGGTAGTAGTAGGCGCCGGGGTTGGCGGTGAGCATGCCTTTGGTCACGCCGAAGTGCAGCAGCGCCTTCAGTGAGTTGCGCGAGCCTTTTTCTGGCTGCCCCTTGACGTTGCTGCCGCGGCCGAGAAAGTCCAGCACATCGCCTGGCTTCACCCACATTGCCGGGCCGGCCGAGGTGGCGGCCAGGATCAGCCGGCGTACCCGGGCCGGGTAGCGCAGGGCGAACTCCTGCGCCAGGGCGCCGCCCCAACTCACGCCGAACACATCGACCTGCTCCAGGCCCAGCTGCGTGAGCATCCCGGCAATCACTTCGGCATGGCCGGGCAGGCGCAGGGGCCAGCGGGGCGCCTGGGATTGGCCGACGCCGGGCACGTCGAGGGTGAGGGTGGTGTAGTCCGCCAGCTCGTCGCGCAGCGGGTCGAAGGTCGGCATCAAGCCGCCCAGGCCGTTGAGCAACAGCAGCGGTGCGCCCTGGCCGCGGACCGAGACGTGCAGTTGCAGGCCGTTGACCGTGAGTGTTTGCGTTGTCATGGGTAATTACTCCTGGTCACCCCTACACCATAGACGCTGCCGCCGGCGACGCAGTTGAAACGTTCTGTCGAGATAATTTCCTCCCCAGAGCCTCAGTGTCCGTGGACGGAAGTGGCATACTTCCACGCTACCCAAGGCGCCAGGCGACAAATGCCGCCGCAAGCCGTCCTGTTTGGCAATGAGCGTACATGCACCCCGAACATCTTGACCTGTCCAGCCCCCTGTTCCTGCCTGTTACCCAGGAGACCTGCACACGCCTGCTGGCCGACGACGGCGCGGCCGGACTCGCCGCCCTGAGTGCCCCGGAACTGGCTGCCGTGCTGGTGATCCAGAACCTGGCCCAGGCCGCGGAAAAAGACCTCAACGCCGCCGGCGTCGAGAAGGTGCTGGCCCGGCTGATCGCCTGGGCGGCCGCGGCGAAGCAGCCGGCGGGCCTGCTGGGCGAGGCGCAGCGGCTGTTCGACCAGGGCAAGCTGTACTACGGCCTTGAGGCCATCAAGCAGCTGCCGTTGCGGTTCCTCGAGGCCGAGGAGGTGGCGGCGCAGGCCTACCTGCTGCCGGGCGGCGAGTGGGACAACTGCTTCAGTGTGCGCCACCACCAGGCGAACAACCCGTACCGCGAGCAGGTGGTGACGGCGCGGCACCGGGAGCGCTGGCTGAGCGACGCCCAGGACAAGCTGGTGCGCACCTTCCGCGCCAACCTGGGCGAGGATTTGCATGTGCAAGGCTACGCGGGGGTGGGCAAGAGCCACCTGCTGGGGGCCCTGCTGGAGTTCCTCACCCCGGAGGCCACCCTGGTGCTGGCGCGCACGTCGGGCAAGCTCGAGGTGTTGCGTGGCCACATGGGCGGGCCGCGGGACAGGAAAGCGGGGGCCACCTTCGAAGGCTTTGCCTATGCGCTGCTCAAGCACTCCAGGTTTCGCCCGCCGAACAAGGTGGCCGGGCTGCCGACCGGGCAGGCGCTGGCGTTGGAGCTGAATATCCTGGGCTTTCGCGGCTACGACGCCCAGGCCACGCTGAACCTGTGCATCAAGGTGCTGGCGCGGTATTCGGGCTCCAGGGACTACAGCCTGGGCGCCGGCCACCTGCCGCATTTCCAGCAGCCGCTGAGCAGCACTGACACCCAGGTGTTGCTCGAATACGCCAGTCGCCTGTGGAGCTACCTGGACGCGAACCCGGCGTGGGCCGGGCGGGGCGACTTCGCCACGTTGCTGATGATCAAGCGGGCCAGCCTGGCAGGCAGCGTGGTGCCGGCGCGCTTCACCCATGTGCTGATCGACGAAAGCCAGGACATTCCCGCGTCGCTGTTGCAGATCATCGAGCGCGGCAAGCAGGTGTTGATCACCCTGGGCGACGAGTACCAGCAGGTCAAGGGGGCCACCGTGCGGCGCACGCGCGAGGTGCGCAAGAGTGACCTGAGCTATTCGGTGCGTTCGGGGCGTAACGTCGAGCGCCTGGTCAACCCGCTGATCTCCCGACACTCGGCCAAGAGCAAGGTGTACTTCGAGGGCGCCCGCAACGCTGACGTGGGGGTGGAGCATTATCCCGAGGGCTTTGTGCCGCCTGAAGGCTGTGCGGTGCTGACGGCCTCGCGCTGGGACACCATGCGCTGGGCCATGCAGCTGGAGCAGGCCAACTGTGCCTTCAGCCTGCCGGACAAGGCTGCACAGGCCGACCTCCAATTGTTCATGAGCACGGCCATCACCCTGTTCAAGCCCGCGTTCTACAGCCGTGACCAGGCCGGCCACGCGGATTTCAACGAGCTGCTGGACTGGCGCCAGGTGCGCGAGGCCCATCAGTACGATGAAGCCTTCCTGTGGGTGGAGTCAGCGCTGGAGAAGGGCTTCAACCTGGCCGACATCACCCGCCTGAACCGCTTGCAGGTACAGGCCGGCAAAGGCTGCCTGCTGATGATGGCGCAGGACGCCGGCGGCATGGAGTTCGACCGCGTGCTGCTGACCCCCGAGCTGCTGACCACGGTGCAGTTCAAGGATGCCTACGCCTTCGACGAACGGATCTGCGCGGTGTACATCGCCATTTCCCGGGCGCGGCAGCAGCTGTACCTGCCTTTCGACGTGGTGGAGTGGGTGGAATATCATAAGGGGCAGCTGTTCCGGGAGTTCCACGGGTACTGATGCGGCCCCAAGCCGTCGCCGCTGCCGAAGGCTGCGCTGGCCAGCGCAGCGCCGGTGGCAGGGCCAGCGGCTGGATAGACATGGATAGGGAAATCATATGACAGCTTTCACACGGCAGTGGCGTCTCGCCCTGGCGTTATCGTTTTGTTGGCCAATGGCCGGTTGGGCGCAGGCAAACGTCGCCAGTGTCTGCCCGTCCCAGCGTTTCGAGCAATTTCTGCCAGCGTTTTCGGCGGACATTGGCCTGCAATCCGCTTTCCTCAAGCACCACGTGCGCGCGTTGCACCTGGTGCCTACCGCCGCAGGCGTCGTGCCCTACCAGCCGTTGGTGGACAGCCGGGCGCTGAAGTTTCCGCTCATGACCGCTATCGCGCACCCGCCGGTGGACTCGATCAACCTGGCGGCTGATGGCCTGTCTGCCACCTACACCGACAAGCGCGCAGGCCTGGGCAACATCAAGGTCTACACCTTCGCCCACGAGCGCTGCTGGGTGCTCACGGGTATCGAGGACTGGTCGGTACGCGATGCGCAGTTGAAGTTGCCCGGCACCGCCGGCATGTCACTGGCTGAACAGCGCTGCGCCGCCCGGGCGGATGTCTACGGGCAGCTTGGCGGCCCTGAGCGTTACCCGTTGACGGCCGAGTTTTTCCAGGCAGCGGAAGAATACTGGGTGTGCGCTGCCGGTTCGGGTGACCCGGATGCCAGCTACAGCGCGGCCAGCCTGAGCATGTCGGAAATGGCGCCTAACCTGGGCTATGCCGCTACGGAAAAGCTTTACCTGGCGGCCCTGAAGGGGCACCCCGACAGGGCCGCCATGCTGGCGTGGTATTACTGCGATGGTGGCGACCCGGCGGGCGCCGACACCTGCGTCGCCCCGGCGCAAGCCCGGGCCGTGTTGGAGCAAGGCGCAGCGACCGGCAATGCGCAAGCCCTGGGCTCCCTGGCCGAAGGGCTCGAGTCAGGGCGCCTGGGCCCCCCCGACGTGCCGCGTGCGCTGGCGTGCTACCGCGCCGCTGTGCAGGCTGGCAACACCGAGGCGAAGCCGCCGATGGATCGATTGCTCGCCAAGGGCGCCATCGCCGGCGAACCGGCTGGTTGCCTATAGGCAACCACCGCCCACCCGTCGGCGCCGCGGCACTTGCGTCGCTCCCCCGGCCTCCCACCTATAGGCGCGGATACCCCGCGCCCCCTAGGGGAGTCATCATCATGGTGAACACAACCAACGGACCAGAAGCCGCCTATCCAGGGCCGGATGACAACACGCCCGAGCACGACTCGGGGCTTGAGCACACCAGTTCCGAGCCGAAACAGGGGACCGGCGAACGCCCGGTTGACTGGGATCCGCCGCCCGGCAACCCGGGGTCCGACCAGGATGCCCAGGTGGACCGGGACAAGGGCAGCGCGAAGACCGACAGCCTGATCGATTCGGAATAGGCGTGATGCCAACAGGGGGAGCGGCTATGTCCCCCTGGGTCACAACCCCCAGAAAACACCCCCAGCCCGGTGGCCAGCGTCCGCCGGGCGTGCCATGGTCGGCGGCACGCTGGCAGGCTGCGGCAAATTCCTCGGCAGCCATGGGCAAGATTGGGCAAGGGCAGAAGGTGCAAAGTGCAGGCACGCGGCCACGGGCATCAGGGAAGATGGAAGGCAGTGCGCTGCTTATCTTTTTTGTCCAACCCACGCTGGGGCATGCAGACGATGTCGACCCACCATAAGCTCACAGAGCACCTGAACCGCGGCACCGTGGGCTTTCCCACGGCGCTGGCCAGTACTATCGGCCTGATCATGGCCAGCCCGGTGATCCTTACCGCGACCATGGGCTTCGGCATCGGCGGCAGCGCGTTTGCCGTGGCCATGCTGATTGCCGTGGTGCTGATGTTGGCGCAGGCGACCACCTTTGCCGAAGCCGCGAGCATCCTGCCCACCACCGGCTCGGTGTATGACTACATCAATTGCGGCATGGGGCGCTTTTTCGCCATCACCGGTACGCTGTCCGCGTACCTGATCGTGCATGTGTTCGCCGGCACCGCGGAGACGATCATGTCCGGGGTGATGGCGCTGGTGAACTTCGAACACCTCAACACCCTGGTCGAGTCGGCGGGTGGCTCCTGGCTGTTGGGCGTGGCCTTCGTGCTCGGCTTCGGCGTGCTCAATGCCTTTGGCGTCAGCGCCTTCGGCCGCGCCGAAATCATCCTCACCTTCGGCATGTGGGTCACCTTGATGGTGTTCGGCGTGCTGGGCCTGGTGGCGGCGCCGGCGGTGCAGTTGGACGGCTGGTTCGGCGAGTCTCTGGTGGGTAGCGACCTGGTCACCATCCTGTCGCTGGTGGGCATGGCCATGTTCATGTTCGTGGGCTGCGAGTTCGTCACGCCGCTGGCGCCGGACCTGCGCAAGTCGGCCTCGACCATGCCCAAGGCCATGATTCTCGGCTTGCTGGGGGTGGCCACCTGCATGTTCGTCTACGGCGCCGCCATGAAGCGCCAGGTCGCGAACCTGCTGCTGGACCCGGCCACCGGCCTGCATCTGTTGGACACCCCCATGGCCATTCCCAAGTTCGCCGCCCAGGTGATGGGTGACATTGGCCCGATGTGGCTGGGCGCAGGCTTCCTGTTCGCGGGCGCTGCCACCATCAACACGCTGATGGCCGGCGTGCCGCGCATCCTCTATGGCATGGCCGTGGACGGCGCGTTGCCGCGGTTTTTCACCTACCTGCACCCGCGTTTCAAGACGCCGGTGGTGTGCATCGCCGTGGCCGCGTTGATCCCGTGCCTGCACGCCTGGTACCTGGGCGGCAACGCCGACAATATCCTGCACCTGGTGCTGGCGGCAGTGTGCGCCTGGAGCACCGCGTACCTGCTGGTGACCCTGTCGGTGGTGATCCTGCGCATTCGTCGGCCCGACCTGCCGCGTGCCTACCGCTCGCCGCTGTTCCCGCTGCCGCAGATCCTGTCCAGTGCCGGCATCCTGCTGGGCATGTGGTACATCACGCCACCGGGGATGAACCCTGCGGACATCTACGTGCCGTTCGGGATCATGTTGGGAGGCACGGCGGCCTACGCGTTGTTCTGGACCCTGGTGGTGCAGAAGGTCAACCCGTTCAAGCCGGCCCGCGTCGAGGACGTGCTGGCCAACGAATTCGCCCGCGAGCCGGGCCAGGCTGCCACGGAGCACAGCGCCCATGTTACGTCGCCTGCTTGACCGAGCCCCGGCGGGCTACCGCCCGGGGGCGACCCTGGAACAGGTGCGGCGCAACCTGGGGTTGGCGGCGCTCGCTGGCGCCACGCCGGGCCAGGGCGCGTTCCTGACCGCCCAGGGCCTGCCCGTGGAGGTGGTGGAGCGGGTTGAAAGCCAGTGGCTGATGCACCTGGTGATGACCGAGTTCAGCGTGCGCGCGCCTGCCTCCCAACAGTGCGAGCTGCCATTGCAATTGCGCCATAGTGGCGCGTTGCGGCGCACCGGCGTGGTCTGTGTCGGTGCTGGCAGCAAGACCGGCTGGGGCGCCGAGGTCAAGCGCGCGCTGGAGCAGGACCAAGCCCTGCGCACGCTGTTGATGCCGCTGGATTTCAAGCGCCTGCAGCTGCAGGCCCGCCAGGGCGAATGGCGTATCACCCTGGAACACATGGGCGCCAGCGAGGTGGTCAACCGGCTGCCGGCCTTCCGCCGCTACGTTCGTCTCGACGACGTCCAGCGGCCGTTGCTGCTGGCGGCCCTGGCCGGCCTGCAACGCTGCCTGGCGGCCGTGTAGCGACCCTGGCCTGGTTATTGCTCAAGGTTCCACACTCAGCTTTGTAGTTGTGCCTCAATGGATAACATGTTAACTATTGAGGCACAAGAATAAGTAATGCGTGTGGAGGTATACATGAGCAGTCTGCAGCCGAGCCTGGATGGACTGGAGCGCTGGACCCGGACTATCCGCCAGATTTGTGGCCACTTCGACACGGAGCTGGCCTTCAACCGCGCGCTGTTCATTGGCGACATATCCCTGGCCTGCCGCGGCGGCCTGGAAGTGGCCACCCTGCGCACCAATGCCGGCCGCATCTCCCGCGCCGGCAATGCCCCCGACACCACCGACGATGGCCAATGCTTCCTGGTCAGCCAGCGTGCCGGCCATTCGCGCATCACCCAGGGCGGCGCCAGCGTCGAGCTGGGCCCGGGCGACCTGGCGCTGATGGACTCGGTGGGCGCCTGCCAGATCACCCCGTTCGGCCTGATCGAGCACGCTTCGCTGTCGCTGCCGCGCCCCCAGGTGCTCAAGCAGCTGGGGCAGGGCACTGCGGCGTTCGGCAAGATTTCCTCGAAGAAGATGTGCGGGCGGATGCTGCACCTGCTCGTGGACCAGCTGTGCCGCGAGGGCGAGCCCGAAGACCCTGACGGGGTGCGTGGCGACGCCCTGCAGGACGCCTTCGTGTCGTTGCTGGGCGGCAGTTTCGAGGGCCATGACGAAGGCCTGGGAACAATGGCGGAGCTGGGCAGCCGCCAGCTGCGCAGTCAGGTGCAGCAGGTCATTGGCGAGTCGCTGGGGCAACCCGGCCTGACCCCGGCCAGCCTGGCCCTGCGCCTGAATATCTCGGTGCGCCACCTGTACCGGCTGTTCGAGGAAGACGGCGACAGCGTCTGCCGCTACATCCAGCGGGCGCGCCTGCAGCGCAGCGCCGACGACTTGGGCAACCCGTTCCTGCGCGGCGAGTCCATTACCTCCATCGCCTATAAATGGGGCTTCACCGATTCGGCGCATTTCAGCCGCGCCTTCAAGAAGCAGTTCGAACAATCGCCCAAGGATTACCGTATCAATCACGCGATGACAGGGGCGGCCTGATCACTGTTCGCAGTGTCGTCGGCGCTGCGGAAATGCTAAATTAGTTAATCTATTAACTTGAATGCCTGGCCCTCCCATGTCCTCACCCCGACCGTCCTTGACCTTGAACCTGCTGCAGGCGCGTGAAGTGGCCATGAGCTTTTTCCGCCCGTCGTTGAACCAGCATGGGCTGACTGAACAGCAGTGGCGCATCATCCGTATCCTCAGCCAACAGGGCGAACTGGAAATCAACCAGCTGGCCGACCTGGCCTGCATCCTGCGGCCCAGCATGACGGGGGTGCTGACACGCATGGAGGCCGCCGGCATGGTGCGCCGGCGCAAGGCCGAGCAGGACCAGCGGCGGGTGCTGGTGCAACTGGACGCCGAGGGGGAGGCGCTGTTCGAGTCCATGAGCCAGGACATGGAACGCAACTACGGGCGCCTGCAAGAGCAGTTCGGCGAGGAAAAGCTCAAGACCCTGCTGGCGCTGCTCAACGACCTCAAGGCCCTCAAACGCCCGTAGCAGCCTTACACCGCGCCGTACCCGTCTGTAGCAGCGGCCGCAAGGCCGCGTCCAAACGCGCCGCGCGTCAGTAGACGCCGTTGCCGATGGCGGCCGGCGGGGTGTCCTTGAACTTCGCCGCCAGGCCCTGCAGCCCGCGCATCAGCACCGTGGTATCGACGCCCACCGCGACGAAGGCCGCGCCCAGTTCCAGGTAGCGCCGCGCCAGCGTTTCATCGGCGCTGAGGATGCCCGCCGCCTTGCCTGCCCGCTGCACCCGCACGATGGCGTCCTCGATGGCGGCCTGCACCTCGGGGTGCCCCGGGTTACCGCGGTGGCCCATGGCCGCGCTGAGGTCAGCCGGGCCGATGAACACGCCATCCACGCCTTCCACGGCGGCGATGGCGTCGAGGTTGGCCAGGCCCTCGCGGTTTTCTATCTGCACCAGCAGGCACATCTGTTCATCGGCCTGGTCCAGGTAACCCGGCACGGTGTTCCAGCGCGACGCCCGCGCCAGTGCACTGCCCACGCCGCGCACGCCGGACGGCGGGTAGCGGGTGGCGCGCACCAGTTCGCGGGCCTGCTCGGCGCTTTCCACCATGGGCACCAGCAGGGTCTGCACGCCAAGGTCCAGCACCTGCTTGATCAGCGCAGTGTCGCCGATAACCGGGCGGATCACCGGCTGGCTGGCGTACGGCGCCACGGCCTGCAACTGGCCCAGCAAGCTGCGCAGGTCGTTGGGGGCGTGCTCGCCGTCGATCAGCAGCCAGTCGAAACCGGCGTTGGCGGCCAGCTCTGCGCAGTACGGGTTGGCCAGGCCCAGCCACAGGCCGATCTGCGCCTGGCCGCTGCGCAGGCGTTGCTTGAAGGTGTTGATGATCATGCAAAAACTCCTGTAGCCGCTGCCGCAGGCTGCGCCGGCCCGCGTGAGCCCTGGAGATGTTCAGGGTACTCCAGGGCCAGCGCAGCCTGGCGGCAGCGGCTACGGTGATGGTGGGTTAGACAAAACGGCAGGCGATGGAACCGAGCATGTCGTAGTCGACATGGAAGGTGTCGCCCGGGTTGGCGGCCACGGGGCGGGTGAACGAACCGCCGAGGATCACCTGGCCCGGCTGCAGCGTCACGTCATAGGCCGCCAGCTTGTTGGCCAGCCAGGCCACGCCCTTGGCCGGGTGGTTGAGCACCGCAGCCGACACGCCCGATTCCTCGATCACGCCGTTGCGGTACAGCACCGCCGGCACTTTGCGCAGGTCGATCTCGGTAGGCCGCACGGCGCGGCCACCCATGACCACGCCGGCGTTGGCGGCGTTGTCGCTGATGGTGTCGAACACCTTGCGGGTGGCCTTGGTCTGCGGGTCGACCTGCTGGATGCGCGCGTCGATGATTTCCAGCGCCGGGATCACCCACTCGGTGGCGTCCAGCACGTCGAAGACGGTGACGTTGGGGCCCTTGAGCGGCTTGCCGAGGATGAACGCCAGCTCGACTTCCACGCGCGGCACGATGAAGCGGTTGAAGGGAATGTCACTGCCTTCGTCGAAGAACATGTCGTCCAGCAGCGCGCCGAAATCCGGCTCGGTGATGTTCGACGACACCTGCATGGCCCGCGAAGTGAGCCCGATCTTGTGGCCCACCAGCTTGCGCCCGGCCTTGATCTTGTTCTCTACCCACACGCGCTGGATGGCGTACGCGTCCTCGATGGTGATGTTCGGTTGGTCCAGGGAGAACTGGCGCACCTGTTCACGGCTGCGCTCGGCCTCGTCGAGGCGCTGGGCGGCTTGCTGGATGAAAGCGTGGTCGAGCATGGGAAACCTCGGAATCATTGGTTGAACAGGGGGTGCAGGCTGCTGCGCTTGGCGTCGTAGACCTGGCCGGGGCTTTCGTCGATCTGCAGGGTGATGCCCACCGGGCGGCGTTCCAGCAGGGGAGCCAGGTGGGCTTCCAGCACCTGGATCAGGGCATCGCCCACGGCCTTGTGCACGGCGGCGCTGCGGCCGGCGGCCATGCGCAGGTTGGCGTAGAGAAAGCCGTAGTCGCCATTGCCGTCGGCCACCGCGCAGTGCTGCGCCGGGTAGGCCAGCACGCGGGTGCCGCCGGTGGGGAACACCTGTTTGCCGGCTTCGTCACGCTGGGCCAGCATGGTGTCAGCCAGGGCGCGGGTCAGGCCCTTGAAGTCGGTTTCCGGTTCAAGGTCCGGGGTGTAGAGCAGTACCAGGTGAGGCATGGGAACTCCTGTTTACAGGCGGCTGGTGGACACCACATTGGCGAGGTTGGCGGCCTGCACGGGGGGAATGCGCGAGCCGTCTTGCGGCGTCACCGGGAAAATCGCGTTGATCTGCCCGGTGCCCGAGGCGGCGAAGTAGGGGGTCAACACCTCCACCTTGCCGTCGTACTCGGACCAGCCCAGCGCCCCCAGCAGCATGGCGGTGTCGTGCATGAAGCCTTCGCCGTGGCCCTTGGCCGCGTACTCGGGCAGCATGCCGCAGAACTCCTCCCACTCGCCGTTTTGCCACATCTGCACCACGCGCTCGTCCAGGGTTTCCAGGAACGGGCTCCAGATTTTCGTGGCGAACTGCGGCGCCTGGCCGTTCTGGGCAAAGCGGTGCGACAGCGAGCCGCTGGCCAGGAACGCCACGGTGCCGTCGTAGTGGTCCTCTACCGCCTTGCGCATGGCCCAGCCCAGCCGGGCGCTGTCGTTGAGGTAGTGCGAGGTGCACAGCGACGACACCGAGATCACCTTGAAGTGCTGGTCCTGGTTCATGTAGCGCATGGGCACCAGGGTGCCGTACTCGGGCGCCAGGGTGGTAGCGTGATGGGCCATGGTCTCGACGCCGAAGCGGTTGCCCACCTCGGCCAGGATCTGTCCCAGTTCGGGGTTGCCGGGGAATTCATAGCTCATGTTGCTGATGAAATGCGGCAGCTCGTTGCTGGTGTAGAGGCCCTTGAAGTGCGGGCCGCAGTTGATGTGGTAGTTGGCGTTGACCAGCCAGTGGGTGTCGAATACCACGATGGTGTCCACGCCCAGCTCGCGGCAGCGCCGGCTGATCTCGTGGTGGCCGTCGATGGCCGGCTGGCGGAAGCCCTTCATCGGGCCGTCCAGTTCGCTGACGTACATGGAGGGTACGTGGGTGATCTTGGCGGCTAAGGCGAGGGTGCCCATGGTCCGTCTCCTGAGTATTGTTGTTATGACGTAGCCGCTGCCGAAGGCTGCGCGGGCCCTGGAGTGCACTGGAGCACTTCAGGGCTCATGCTGGCCAGCGCAGCCTGGCGGCAGCGGCTACGGATTTATACGCCCCAGCGCGGGATGTGGTGGCTGCCCATGGAGATGCACACGTTCTTGATCTCGGCGAACACCTCGAAGCTGTACTGGCCACCTTCACGGCCGGTGCCCGAGCCTTTCACGCCACCGAACGGCTGGCGCAGGTCGCGCACGTTCTGGCTGTTGATGAACACCATGCCCGCCTCGATACCATAGGCCAGGCGGTGCGCCTTGCCGATGTCCTGGGTCCAGATGTAGGAGGCCAGGCCGTACTCGGTGTCGTTGGCCAGCTTTAGCGCCTCGGCCTCGTCCTTGAACGGGATCAGGCACACCACCGGGCCGAAGATCTCTTCCTGGGCGATGCGCATGTTGTTGTTCACGTCGGCGAACACCGTGGGCTGGATGAACTGCCCGCGCGCCAGGTGCGCCGGCAGGTTGGCCGGGCGCTCCAGGCCGCCAGCCAGCAGGGTGGCGCCTTCTTCCAGGCCAATCTTGATGTAGCCGGTGACCTTGTCGTAGTGGGCCTGGGTAATCATCGAGCCGACCTGGGTTTTCGGGTCCTGCGGGTCGCCGACGATCAGGCGCTTGGCGCGCGCGGCGAACTCGGCGACGAACTGCGGGTACACGCTTTCCTGGATGAAGATGCGGCTGCCGGCGGTGCAGCGCTCGCCGTTGAGCGAGAAGATGGTGAACAGCGCAGCGTCCAGGGCGCGCTCAAGGTCGGCGTCCTCGAAGATCAGCACCGGCGACTTGCCGCCCAGTTCCATGGAGTACTTCTTCAGGCCCGCTGTCTGCATGATCTTCTTGCCCGTGGCGGTGCCGCCGGTGAAGGAGATGGCGCGCACGTCCGGGTGGCGCACCAGGGCATCGCCGGCGGTGGCGCCGTAGCCCTGGATCACGTTGAGCACGCCGTTGGGGATGCCGGCTTCCACGGCCAGGCGCCCCAGTTCGTTGGCGGTCAGCGGCGACAGTTCGCTCATCTTCAACACGGCGGTGTTGCCCAGCGCCAGGCACGGCGCGGTCTTCCAGGTGGCGGTCATGAACGGCACGTTCCACGGCGACACCAAGCCACACACGCCCACCGGCTGGTACAGGGTGTAGTTGAGCATCTGGTCATCGACCGGGTAGCTGTGGCCGTCCATGCGCGTGCACACTTCGGCGAAGAAGTCGAAGTTGTGCGAGGCGCGCGGAATCAGCACGTTCTTGGTCTGGTGAATCGGCAGCCCGGTGTCCAGGGTTTCCAGCTCGGCCAGGTGCGGCACGTTCTGGTCGATCAGCTCGCCCAGCTTGCGCATCAGCCTGGCGCGTTCCTTGGCGGGGGTCGCCGCCCATTTCGGGAAGGCTTCCTTGGCCGCAGCCACGGCTTGCGCGACTTCCTCGGCGCCGCCGCTGGCAACTTCACCAATGGCTTCGCCGGTGGCCGGGTTGTAGTTGACGAACACGTCCTTGCTTGCGACTTCGCGGCCGTTGATCCAGTGCTTGATCATGATGATTACGCCTTATTGTTCTTGAAGAAATCAGCTTCGCTGACGATACGGTTGACCAGCCGGCCCACGCCTTCCACTTCCACCACCACCTCATCGCCCGGCACCACGTCGGCCAGGCCCTCGGGCGTGCCGGTGGCGATCATGTCGCCCGGTTGCAGGGTCATGAAGCTGGACAGGTATTCGATCAAGAAGGGGATGTCGAAGATCATGTCGGCGGTGCTGCCTTCCTGGCGCAGCTCGCCGTTGATCCAGGTGCGCAGGGTCAGGTTGCTGACGTCGGGCACATCGCTCACATCGACGATCCATGGGCCGACCGGGGTGGTGGCGTCGCGGTTTTTTACCCGCAGGTTGGGGCGGTAGTAGTTTTCCAGGTAGTCGCGGATCGCGTAGTCGTTGCACACGGTGTAGCCGGCCACGTACTGCAGGGCGTCCTCGCGCTTGACGTTGCGCGCCGGCTTGCCGATCACCGCCACCAGCTCGCACTCGTAATGCATGTAGGCAACGTTGTCCGGGCGCCAGGTAACCTGGTTGTGGCCGGTGTAGGTGCCCGGCGACTTGACGAAGGCCAGCGGCTCGGTGGGCGGCGCGAAGGCCAGCTCCTTGGCGTGGTCGGCGTAGTTCAGGCCCAGGGCGAACATGCTGCCGCTGGCAGGCGGCAGCCACTGCACCTGGTGTTCGCCCAGCAGGCGGCCATCGGCCAGGCGCACGGCGTTGGCGGCCTCGACGGTGACCGCGTGGTCCTGGCCTTCAAAACGAATTTTGGCGTGTTTCATCTGCGTTCCCTTACTCGGCCACGATGCGGTTGGTGAGCCGGCCAAGGCCGGTGATGTCCACGTCCACGCGGTCGCCGGGGCGTACGTCGACGCGGCCCTCGGGGGTGCCGGTGATCAGCACGTCGCCGGCGTGCAGGGTCATGAACTCGCTGAGTTCGGCGATCAGCTGGGGGATGCCGCGCACCAGGTTGGCGGTAGTGTTTTCCTGCACCAGCTCATCGTTGACGAACAGCTTGAGGGTCAGCTGGTGCGGGTCGGCAATGGCGTCCACCGGCACCAGGGTCGGGCCCAGGGCGCAGAAACCGTCGCGGCACTTGGCTTTTACGGCGGGGCGGTAGTAGCTGTCTTCCGGCAGGCTGAATTCGTTGACGATGGTGTAGCCGGCCACGTAGGCCAGGGCGTCGGCGGCGCTGACGCGGCTGGCGTCCTTGCCGATTACCACGCCCAGTGCCGGGCCAGGTTGCAGGTGCTCGACGCCGGCTGGGTAGACCACGTCGCCCTGGTGCACGTTGCGGGTGTTGGGGGTCTTGATGAACAGCACCGGCTTGACCGGCGCCTGCTTGTAGGGCGGCTGGTCGAATTCGGCGAGGCGTTGTTGCAGCAGGCCCTGGTAGTTCAGCGCAACGCCGAACAGGGTACCGGTCGCAATGTCATGCAGGGCACGGCTCATGCGGATCTCCTGGTGGAGCAGGGCGGGTCGGCCCTGCGAAAAGTAATTAATGTGTTAACTTTATAATTAAGAAGTTAATCATCGTCAAGCGTGGCACAATGGCCGTGCGGGCCGGCCAGCCACGCCATAACAAGAACATCGAGGTCGCGACATGAAGGACAGGCAACCCATCCCCAACATCAACATTGGCCAGGTCTACGACCAGCGCTACAGCGACGCCGAGGTGCACTACGACCGCCTGGGCAACCTGGCCGGGTTCTTTGGCCGCAACATGCCGGTGCACCGCCACGATCGGTTTTTCCAGGTGCATTACGTCAAGAGTGGCACTGTGCGGGTGTACCTGGATGACCAGCAGTTCGTGGAGTCGGGGCCGATGTTTTTCCTCACGCCGCCGACCATTCCGCACTCGTTCGTCACCGAGGCCGACGCCGATGGGCATGTGCTGACGGTGCGCCAGCAACTGGTGTGGCAGTTGATCGAGGCCGACGCCGCCTTGGCGCCCGGCCCGCAGCTGCCGGCCGCCTGCGTGGCGCTGGCGCACCTGGGGCCTGAGTACAGGGGCGAGATCGCTCGGCTGGAGCGTTTGTTCGACGAGCTGGCGTGCGAAATCGAGGCCGACCAGCCGGGGCGGGCGGCGGCCCTGGAATACTTGACGCGCTTGATCATGATCAGCCTGCTGCGCCTGTGCGCCAACTCGCTGGCCGCGCGCCCGGCGCGCCATGAAGACCTGAAGATCTTCCACCGCTTCAACGAATTGATCGAGGTGCACTACCGCCAGCACTGGCCGCTGTCCAGCTACGCCTGCGGCATCGGCGTGACCGAAGCGCGGCTCAACGACGTGTGCCGGCGTATCGCCGACCTGCCGTCCAAGCGGCTGATCCAGGAGCGCCTGATGCAGGAAGCGCGGCGCCTGCTGCTGTACACCGGCAGCTCGGCCAACGAAATCTGTTTCGCGTTGGGGTTCAAGGACCCGGCGTATTTCAGCCGGTTTTTCCAGCGCTACGCGCAGATGACCCCGGGTGAATACCGGCAGCGGCAGGCGGGTTTGAAGGGGTGACGGCGTGCTCATTATTGTTATCGCATGGCGTGTGACCTGGGCTCCATGATTGCCGCTGGGCGTGCTGCCGGAAATGGCGTTTCGCTGGGTCTGATTGTACTTTTCATGGCAACCTGTAGCAGCGGCCGCCAGGCCGCGTCACAGGCACTGCGCGCCAGCTGATACACCGCGTGCGCCAGACGCCGCCTTCGGCAGCTGCTACAGGACGGCGCCAGCTACCACAACGCCAGGGTGTAGCCGATGATCAGCCGGTTCTCGTCGATGGCGGTGGTCAAGCCGCTGCCCGAACGAAACGCTGCGTTGCGCCAGCGCACGCTGACGTCCTTCAGCGGGCCGCTTTGCACCACGTACACCAGGTCGGTATCGCGTTCGCGCTCGCGGCCATCCGCCACCGTAGTCGTGCGCACGTGGCGGCCGTCCACGTAGCGGGTCATGAAGGTCAGGCCGGGAATCCCCAAGGCTGCGAAGTTGTAGTCGTAGCGTGCCTGCCAGGCATCGGTGCCGGCCTTGGTGAAGGGGCTGATGGTCACGAGGTTGACGGAGTAGGGGTCCAGCCCCGGGTAGGCAAAGTCACCATCACCGGCCAGGTGCTGATACCCCACGCCGAACTTGTGGGGCCCGTCGCCCAGGGTCAGCATGCCGTTGAAAAAGCGGTTGTCGATGCGCCCGCCATCCACCCGGCTGGCACTGCGGTAAGCGTCGTCACCCTGCTCGCGGGTGACGAAGTAGCGCAGGTCGCTGTGCAGCTTCAGGCGTTCACCCAGGGGCAGGTCATGCACCAGGCCGATGAAGTGCTGGCGGTAAATGTCCTGCATTTGCCCGTAGTAATAGCTGGCGGCCAGGGTGGGCGTCACCCGCCAGGTGCCGCCGGCCAGGTCCAGGTGGTCGCTGTCGACGCCGCCGTAGCTCATGGCGTCATTGCTGGAAGAGTCGCGCAGGTTCTGCCGGGTCAGGCGCCCGGCGTTCAGGGTCAGCCCGGTGAGGTCCTGGCTGCTCAGCAGCGTGCCGGTGTAGGTCGAAGGCAGCAGGCGCACGTCGTTGTACGTCGCCACCGGCAGTTGCGGCAGCAGGGTGCCGACCTTGAGCACGGTCTGGCTGACCCGGGCCTTGGCGGTCAGCCCCAATTCGCTGAAGTCATCGGCTGGCTGGTGGCTGGCGCCATAGGGCAGCAGCCCGGTGCCCCGCAGGTCGGGGCTGGAGTCCAGTTTCACGCCCAACTCCCCCAGCGCGTCCAGGCCAAAGCCCACCGGGCCCTGGGTGTAGCCCGATTCCATGCGCAGGATAAAGCCCTGGGCCCACTCGGCGGCCATGCTCTGGGCCGCGCCCGGTTGGCGAAAATCGCGGTTGAGGTAGAAATTGCGCAGTTCGAGGCTGGCCTTGCTGTCCTGGATAAAGTCGGCGTGGGCGGCCAGCGGGGCGAGCGCCGCGCACAGGCCGGCCCCCGCGGTGCGGCGAAACAGGCGTGCATGCATGGGGTGATTCCTTTGTTATTGTTGTGAAATCGCGGTGGTTTACTGCGGGTTGACGATGGCTGCCCGGGTGCGCAGCACCAGCAGCCCGCCCAACGTGATGAACCCCGCCAGCACATACAGCGCCAGGCTGGTGCTGTGGGTGGTATCGCGCATCCAGCCGATCAGGTAGGGCGCCAGGAACGAAGCCACGCTGCCGATGGAGCTGATCAGGGCAATGCCCGCCGCCTGGGTGTTGTTGGCCAGGAAGGCCGGCGGCAGCTGCCAGAACATCGGCAGGGCGGCGCTGGCGCCCATGCCGGCGATCACCAGGCCGGTCATCACCAGCGGCGCATGCGTTGGCGCGACACCGGCCAGGGCGATGCCCAGCGCCGCCATCAGCAGTGGTACCAGCAGGTGCCAGCGGCGCTCGCGCTGGCGGTCCGAAGAGCGCCCGCAGCCGAGCATGAACAGGCAGCCGGCCAGGTAGGGCACGGCGCTGAGCACGCCCACCTGGCCGTCACTGCCGATGCCGGCGCCATGGATCAGCGTCGGCATCCAGAACGCCAGGGTATTGACCGCCAGCATCACCGCAAAATAGATCGCCACCAGCAGCCACACGTCGCCGTCGCGCACGATCCCGCCCAGGGAGGTGATGGATTTGCGCTGCTCCTCGCCGGCCATTTCTTCGCGCAGCTCGCGCTTTTGCGCGGCGCTCAGCCAGCTGACGCGTTCGAAATGGTCAGGCAGGGCCTTGAGCACCACCAGGCCCAGCACCACCACCGGCAGGCCTTCGATCAGGAACATCCATTGCCAGCCGCGCAGCCCGCCCACGTCATGGAAGGCCTGCAGGATGCCCCCCGACAACGGCCCGCCCACCACGCCCGCCATGGGCACGGCAATGGCAAACAGCGCCGTGACCTGTGCCCGCCGCCGCGCCGGGTACCAGCGGTTGAGCAGCACCAGGATGCCAGGGAAAAACCCGGCCTCGGCCACCCCCAGCAGGAACCGCAGTGCATAGAATCCCGTGGCGCCATCGATCCACAGCATGCTGGTGGACAGCAGCCCCCACACCACCATCAGCGTGGCGATCCAGCGCCGCGGGCCCACCCGCTCCAGGGCCAGGTTGCTGGGCACGCCGAACAGCGCGTAGGCGATGAAGAACAGTCCGGCGCCGAAGCCGTACACCGTGTCGCTCAGGTGCAGGTCGGCGCTCATCTGCATCTTGGCGAAGCCGATGTTGATGCGGTCCAGGTGGGCGAACAGGTAGCACAGCAGCAACAGCGGCATCAGCCGCCAGGTGATCAATGAATGGGTGGAGCGGGAGCCGGCCGCCGGGGCCGTGGACGCGGAAGAGACGGTGCGCATGAGGGATGTTTTCCGTTTTTGTTTTTGTTGATGTCTTGATCATGCGGGGCGGGGGCGGAGGGTGAAATGCAATTTGCACAGGACGGCTTGCACTTTTCACGACGGGGGGTTGCAGTTGGTTTTGCCGTGCCATGAAAAGTGCAATCGGCAATCCGGAACGTGCATTTTCCGGCTCTGGTGGCGACCACATACTGAAATGGCATTCATGAATGAGCCTGCGCAAGCCGCCCCAACCGGGCAGGAACGACAGGCTCATGGTCCCCCCCAATAATAAACAGAGTGGCACCATGAAAAAGCCCAACCCCCTGCTCGAAGACCTCAAGGCCATCCTGCCGCCCATCGCCGCCAATGCCTTTGCTGCCGAAAAAGACCGCAGCGTGCCCGCCGAAAACATCGCCCTGCTGAAAAGCATCGGCATGCACCGCGCCTTCCTGCCCAAGAAGTTCGGCGGCATGGAAATCTCCCTGCCGCAGTTCGCCGACTGCATCGCCCTGTTGGCCGGCGCCTGCGCCAGCACCGCCTGGGCCATGAGCCTGCTGTGTACTCATAGCCACCAGCTGGCGATGTTCCCCGCCCGGCTGCAGCAGGAAGTGTGGGGCGAGAACCCCGACGCCACGGCCAGCAGCAGCATCGCGCCGTTCGGCCGTACCCAGGAAGTGGAGGGCGGCGTGAGCTTCAGCGGCGAAATGGGCTGGAGCAGCGGCTGCGATCACGCCGAGTGGGCCATCGTCGGCTTCCGCCGCACGAACGCCGAAGGCAGCCAGGACTATTGCTTCGCGGTGCTGCCGCGCAGCGACTACCAGATTCGTGACGACTGGTACGCGGTAGGCATGCGTGGCAGCGGCAGCAAGACCCTGATCATCGACAACGCCTTCGTGCCCGAGCACCGTATCCAGAAGGCCAAGGACATGATGGAAGGCAAGTCCGCCGGGTTTGGCCTGTACCCCGACAGCAAGATTTTCTACTCACCGTACCGCCCCTATTTCGCCAGCGGCTTCTCCACCGTCAGCCTCGGCGTGGCCGAGCGCATGCTGGAGGTGTTCCGCGAGAAAACCCGCAACCGCGTGCGCGCTTACACCGGCGCTGCGGTCGGCGCGGCCACCCCGGCATTGATGCGCCTGGCCGAATCCACCCACCAGGTGGCAGCCGCCCGGGCGTTCCTGGAGAAGACCTGGCAAGAGCACGCCGAGCACAGCGAGGCCCACCGATACCCCAGCCGCGAGACCCTGGCCTTCTGGCGCACCAACCAGGGCTACGCCACCAAGATGTGCATCCAGGCCGTGGACCGGCTGATGGAAGCGGCGGGCGGCGGGGCGTGGTTCGAGACCAACGAGCTGCAGCGCCTGTTCCGTGACGCGCACCTCACCGGCGCCCACGCCTACACCGACTATGACGTGTGCGCGCAGATCCTGGGCCGCGAGCTGATGGGGCTGGAGCCGGACCCCAGCATGGTCTGAGCCGTTTGCCCTCACTTGATAATTGGAGCCTGCCATGTCTACCGCATTCGACACCCGCGCCTTCCGCCGCGCCCTGGGCAACTTCGCCACCGGCGTCACCGTGGTCACTGCCGCTGCCGCCGATGGCCGCACGGTCGGCGTCACTGCCAACAGCTTCAACTCCGTGTCCCTGGACCCACCGCTGATCCTGTGGAGCCTCGACAAGCGCTCCAGCAGCCACGAGGTGTTCGAACTGGCCAGCCACTTCGCCGTCAACATCCTGGCCGCCGACCAGATCGACCTGTCCAACAACTTCGCTCGCCCCAAAGACGACCGCTTCGCCGGCATCGACCACCAGCCCGGCGAGGGCGGCGCGCCGGTGCTCGCTGATTGCTCGGCGCGTTTTCACTGCGAGAAATTCCAGCAAGTGGATGGCGGCGACCACTGGATCATGATCGGCAAGGTGGTGCAGTTCGACGACTTCGGCCGCTCGCCGCTGCTGTATCACCAGGGCGCCTACTCCATGGTGCTGCCGCACACGCGCATGACCCGGCGGGAGGAAGGCCAGCCGCCGAGCAGTCACTTCCAGGGCCGCCTGAGCCACAACCTGTATTACCTGATGACCCAGGCATTAAGGGCGTACCAGGCCAGCTACCAGCCACGGCAGCTGTCCACCGGCCTGCGCACCAGCGAGGCGCGCATGCTGATGGTGCTGGAGAATGATGCGGGCCTGAGCCGCTGCGAGCTGCTGCGCGAAGTGGCCATGCCTGCGCACGAGGTCGACGAGGCGGTGGCCAACCTCAAGCGCAAGGGGCTGGTCAGTGACGATGAGGCGCGCGTGCGCCTGACCGTCAAGGGCATCGATGAAACCGAGGCGCTGTGGACGATTGCCCGCGAGCAGCAGGACAAGGTTTTCGGCCAATTCAGCGATGAGCAGATCAACACCTTCAAGACCGTGCTCAAGGCCGTCATCAATCTGTGACGCGGCCTGCGGCCGCTGCTACATACCTCTGTAGCAGCTGCCGCCAGGCGGCGTTTAGCCCTCAAGCAAACGTGATCCGCCCCGCATACCCATCCCCCGCCACCCGCCGCCGATACTCATGGGGCGTGGCGCTCACCAGTTGCTTGAAATCGCGCAGGAAATGCGACTGGTCGCTGAAGCCCAACTCCACCGCCAGCTCGGCATACGCCGTCGCCGTCCCTGCGCCAATTACATCCAGTGCCGCCTGGCAGCGAATGATCCGGCAAAACGTCTTGGGGCTCATGCCCGTGTCCTGGCTGAACAGCCGGTGAATGGTGCGGCTGGTGTAGCCGCTCAAGGCTTCCAGCTGCGCCATGCGCAGGTCACCGCGCTGGCGTAGCGCGGTCTGGATCACCATGGCCGTGACGGCCGAGGTGCGCGCCATCAGGCTGGGCGCCAGGTGGTCATTGAACAGGCTGATCTGCTCGCCCAGCGCCTGGCTCTGCACAATGCGCTCGAAGATGGTGCGGGCGAACGGCGTGGCCTCCATCAGGTCCAGCTCTTGCTCGGTCAGTTCCTGCGCCAGCACCTTGATGAAGCCGGGCACCACCCCCGGGGTAAAACGCACGCCGAAGTAATGGTGGTTGCGCTGCAGGGTCACCGGCTGCGCTTGCAGCGTGGTGCCGCAGATGCGCGCGGCAGGGGCGGTGGCGTCGCAGTCGAAGATGATGTCCACGCAGCCGTCCGGCACCGCCAGCAACGCCTGGGCGCTGTCCGCCACGTCGAACGCATAGAAATGCGACAAGGCCGGGTGCGCGGAGTGAGCCACCGCGTAGCGCGAGGAATTGAGCACGAACCACGGTTGCCCGTAGGCGGCGCGTTGCGGGAGGGGTGAAGCTGTCATGGGCGAACCTGCAAGTGACTGCTTTTGCTTGGTTTTCAAGAAGCAAGATTCGCGCCGCGTGCCTGTCCGATTTTTACAATACCCACGTTCGCCGGCTGCGGATACTCATCCCACAACAAGCGCCACGGCCTTCAAGGTGAGAAAACCATGTCCACTACCACGATCGATTTCATCTACCTGTCCGAGCAGGACATGATCCGCGCCGGCGTCACCGACATGCCGGCCTGCGTCGACACCATGGAAGAAATGTTCGGCCTGTTGTACCAGGGCGACTACCGCATGGCCGGTCCCAACAACGACTCCCACGGCGCCATGGTGACCTTCCCGGAAAACTCGCCGTTCCCCAACATGCCCAAGCCCACCGCCGACCGCCGCATGATGGCCATGCCGGCCTACCTGGGCGGCAGCTTCTGCACCGCGGGCGTGAAGTGGTATGGCTCCAACGTCGCCAACCGCGAGAAGGGCCTGCCGCGTTCGATCCTGATGTTCACCCTCAACGACCCCGACACCGGCGCACCGCTGGCGCACATGTCGGCCAACCTGCTGTCGGCCTATCGCACCGGTGCCATCCCCGGCGTCGGCGCCCGCCACCTGGCGCGCAAGGATTCGAAGGTGATTGGCCTGCTGGGCCCGGGCGTGATGGGCAAGACCACGGTGGCTGCGTTCATTGCCGTGTGCCCGCAAATCGACACCATCAAGGTCAAGGGCAGAGGCCAGAAAAGCCTGGATGATTTCATCACCTGGGTGAAGGTCACCTACCCGCAAGTCACCACCATCGAGGTGGTCGACACCCTCGAGGAGGTGGTACGCGGCTCCGACCTTGTTACCTATTGTAGCTCTGGCGCCGTGGGCGACCCCAGCGTCTACCCAATTGTGCGCCGCGAGTGGGTCAAGCCCGGTGCCTTCCTGGCCATGCCGGCCTCGTGCAGCCTGGACGCCGGCATGGAAGCGGGCGATGTGCGCAAGGTGCTCGACAACACCGGCCTCTACCAGGCCTGGTACGAAGAACTGCCCAAGCCCGCCCACCACTGCGTGCCGGTGATTGGCGTGCGGTTCATGGACATGATCGCCGAAGGCACGCTGCGCCCCGACGAGCTGGAGGACATCGGCAAGATCATCGCCGGCGACGGCGAGGGCCGCCGCAACGACGAGGAAATCATCATCATGTCCGTGGGCGGCATGCCCGTGGAAGACGTGGCCTGGGGCACCGTGGTGTACCGCAAGGCTGTCGAGCAGGGCATCGGCGTGAAGCTGAATCTGTGGGAAACCCCGGTGCTCAGCTGATTCCATTTTTACTCCCAGAAGGCAAGACCATGACGCAAATCATCAAGCTCAAGAGCGGTTCCGTGTTCGAGGAAAAGGCCAGCTATTCGCGGCTGGTGGCGGTAGACAACTGGATCTACGTGTCCAACACCGCAGGCCGCAACCCGGTCACCAAGCTGATCCCCGAGGACGTGCTGGAGCAGGCCCACCAAGTGTTTGCCAACATCGAGGCGGCCCTGGCGGCAGTGGATGCCAGCCTGGCCGACGTGGTGTGCTCGCGGGTGTTCATCCAGGACCCGGCCGACGTGCCGAAGGTCATGGACCTGATCGGCGAGAAATTCCGCGGCATCGACCCGGCCAGCACCGTCACCTGCCCGCCGCTGGGCTCCACGGTCTACAAGGTGGAGCTGGAGGTCACCGCCTACCGCAACGCCTCGCGCGCCCAGGTCCAGACCCTCAACCTGGGCCAGTAGGCTTTCCTTTTTCCTCTGCATGACGAGTCCTGACCATGGCACCCCGCATCGAGCCCGTGCACACCTCCCAGCAACTGCCCGCCAGCACCACGGTGGTGATCATCGGCGGTGGCATCATCGGCCTGACTGCCGCCCTGACCCTGGCCGAACGTAACATTCCCGTGGTGGTGCTGGAGAAGGGCCGGCTCGCGGGCGAGCAGTCGTCACGCAACCTGGGCTGGGTGCGCAAGACCAGCCGCCACGCCGACGATATCCCCCTGGCGCTGGCGGCAGACCGGCTGTGGGCGCGGATGCCGGAACGCGTCGGTGCCGATGTCGGCTATCGGCAGGCGGGCATCATGTTCGTCGGCCGCACCGAGGCGCAGATGGCCATGCATGCCGGGTGGCTGCAGTCGGTGCAGCAACTGGGGCTGGACTCGCGGCTGCTGAGCAAGCGCGAGATCGACGCCCTGGTGCCGGGCGGGCAGGGCCACTGGGAGGGGGGCATCCATACCCCCTCCGATGCCCGCGCCGAACCGACCCTGGCCAGCAGCGCCATTGCCCGCGCCGCCATGGCCCTGGGCGTGGTGATCATCGAGCAATGCGCCGTGCGCACCCTGCAGACCCAGGGCGGCCGGGTCAGCGGCGTGGTGACGGAAAAGGGCGAGATTCGCTGTGAGCAGGTGCTGCTGGCCGGTGGCCTGTGGTCGCGACGCTTCCTGGGTAACCATGGGGTGTCGCTGCCGACCCTGCCGCTCACCTGTTCGGTGTTGCGCACCCGGCCCATGGAAGGCCCGACCGAAATTGCCGTGGGGGCGCCGGACTTCTCGTTTCGCAAGCACAAGGACGGCGGCTTCATCATCACCCAGCGCGGCAAGCTGGATGCATTCCTGACCCTGGACCACCTGCTGCTCGGCAAGCAGTACCTGCCACAGCTCAAGGCCCAGCGCGACTTCCTGAAAATTTCCCTGGGCAAGTATTTCTTCAACGACCTGGGCCTGGCGCGGCGCTGGCAGGCAGGGGACGTCAGCCCCTTCGAGCGCGTGCGCGTGCAGGACCCGCGCGCCAACGCTGGCCTCAACCAGGACGCCCTGGACAACCTGCGCGCGGCCTGGCCGGTGTTTGCCCAGGCACAGGTTGCCCAGGCCTGGGCCGGCACCATCGACGTCACGCCCGACTCCAACCCGGTGATCGGCCCGGTGGCGAAGATTCCGGGGCTGACCCTGGCCACCGGCTTCTCCGGCCATGGCTTTGGCACCTCGCCGGCAGCCGGGCACCTGGCGGCGGACCTGGTCAGCGGGCACGCGCCCATCATCGACCCGGCGCCGTACCGGTTCGAGCGCTTCGCGTAGCAGCGGCCGCAGGCCGCGTCACAGGCACCGCCTCAGCCAGGCTGTACCGCCAGCTCATTGCTGACACTACGCCCCAGCACCAGCACCGTGACAAAGCCTGCGCCCACCAGCGCCGTGGCCAGGCTCAGCAGCATCGCGGTGCCGAACTGGTCGACGATGCGCCCGCCGAAGAACGAGCCCACGGCAATGATCACCTGGAACATCGCCACGAACAGCGGCATGCCGCGTTCCACGTCCTTGGGCGCGACCACGAACATCCAGATGCTGGCGCAGGCCGGGAAGGCGCCGAAGGCGAAGCCCCACAGGCCGATCAGCATGGCCGCGCCGGTCATGCCGGTGGCGAAGTGCGGGAACAGGGCGGTGCTGGTGCCGATCACCACCGCCACCAGCAGCAGGGTGTGGCGCACGCTGCGGTTGGCGGCGAAGCCGGCGAACACGTTGCCCAGCACCCCGGCCACGCCGTAGAGCAGCAACAGCGAGCCAATGGTCGGCCCATCGAAGCCGGCGCTCTGCTTGAAGAACGGCGCCACGTAGGTGTACGCGGCAAAGTGCGCCAGGCCGATCAGCAGCACCGCAATCAGGCCAACCCGCGCCTGTGGGTTGATGAACAGCGCCGGCAGGTCACTGACGCGAATCGCCTTGTCGGGGTTGAGCCGCGGCAGCAGCAACACCTGCGCCAACAGCACCGGCACGCCCACCAGGGCGGTCACCAGGAAGGTCATGCGCCAGCCCATCAGGCCGCTGAGCCAGGTGCCCACCGGCACGCCCAGCACCGTGGCCAGGGTGACCCCGACCATGATGATCGAGGTGGCCTGGGCCACGCCGACGCCCTTGGGCGCCAGGCGGCCGCTGAGGGCGATGGCCGTGGCCCAGAAACCACCGATGCTGATGCCCAGCAGCACGCGGCCGAACAGCAGCAGGCTGAAATCGCTGGCGTAGGCCACCACGGCGTTGGCGATGATCATGTTCAGGGTCAGGCCGACCAGCAGGTAGCGCCGGTCCATGGCGCCGATGCCCACCGACAGCAGGGGGGCGGCGAGGGCGGCCATGATGCCGGGCAGGGTCACCATCAGGCCGGCATGGCCGGCGCTGATGCCCAGGTCGCTGGCGACGTCGTTGAGCACGCCCACGGGCAGGAATTCACTGGTCACCAGGGCGAAGGCGCCCACGGCGACGGAGAGTATCGCCAGCCACTGCTGGAGCACGCTCTGTTGGTTATGTTCGGGACGGCCGCGAGGGGCCTGGCTAGCGCTTGGCATGGTACTGGGTTCCAAGTGGGGAAAGCCGCCTGAAGCAGGCGGGCGAAGCGGGGGGAAAGATTGGAGGCAATTATAGGGGGCGGCGTTGGCAGGCCGACAGGCGGTGGGTTCGATAGTAAACATCAGTGCGGTTGATAAAGTGCCTGCCGCACTATCAATAATGGCCTGTCTGCCGCCCCCTTATTGAATTAGCATGGGCGCGCCGAACCCTGCGCGCCCCGCGTCGGGAGGCCCTCCCAATCATGAATCTGCCAGCCCCGCCATGACTGCCTTCTACTTGAAACTGTGCGTTACCCCCGCCTTGATGCTCGCCATTTCCCTTGCCGGCAACCGCTGGGGCACTCGCCTTGCAGGCCTGCTCTCCGGCTTGCCGGTGACCTCGGCGTTGATCATGTTGTTCCTGACCCTGGAGCAGGGCAGCGGCTTCGCGCTGAGCGCCATTCCCGGCGCGCTGGCCGGGCTGTGCGCGGTGCAGGCCACCTACCTGTGTTACGTGGTGGTGGGCCAGCGGGCGCGCGTGCCGGTGGCGTGCGTCGCGGCCCTGGCCACCTACGGCCTGATGGCCGCGCTGATGAGTCACCTGGGCAGCCTGGCCCTGTCGGTAATGGTTACCCTGGCGTTGCTGGCGTCGATCATCATCGTCACCCGCGGCCAGCCCCAGGCCGCCCCGGCGCGCCTGGTGCAGGTGCCGCGCTGGGTGATCCCGATGCGCATGCTGACCGCCACCCTGTTGCTGCTGGCCATTACTGCCAGCGCCACCTGGCTGGGCCCCGTCGCCAGCGGCATGCTGGCGCCGATCCCGGTCATCGCCTGGCCGCTGGCGGTGTTCGCCCACGTCCAGGGCGGTAGCCAGGAAATGAGCAAGATCGTGCGCGGCAACGCCATCGGCGGTGTCGGGGTGCTGGGCTTCTACCTGGTGCTGGAACTGACCATGCTGGAGTGGGGCGGGTTGCCGTCGATCGCGGCAGCGGTGGTGCTGGCGGTGGTGGCGACGTTCGTGCTGGCCAGGGTGCTGGACCGGCGCTGAGCGGGGAGGGGGGATCAGCCTACATAGACTCTGGTAACCCCTGCAAAGTTCCTAACCCCTTGAAAATATTTAATATTTTTCATAATTGCAGCGAACTTTTGCTGACCCTGCGGTCTATCTGATGAGGTTCGTGTCAAAAATGACACATCAGACTCAACTGCCTTATCAGAGATTTCCAGACCATGAAATTCCATAGCCCTTCGATGGTACTCGCGGCCCTGCTTTCGTTGCTGACCGCGGGTGCCGCCTGTGCCACGCAAATGCCTGCGCCTGCCATCCAGGCCCCGGCGCCGGCTGCCGCCGTGCAAGGCGCCGCCAACCCATGGCCGAACCTGCTCGGCATGGCCAGCCAACAGCCTGGTGCGGTGCTGGCGTATGACGACCACCGCCGTGACGGCCACTGGCGTTCCCATCGCGAAGAAGTACGGCGTGCCCAGTGGCGCCGCGAGCAGGCCCGCCGCGAGGCCGAGCGCCGTCGTGAGTGGGAGCGTCGTCATCATTATCATCGCCGCTGAGGCGCTGTGGGCATGACGCGGCCTGCGGCCGCTGCTACAGGCAGCGGCCGCGGGGCGGCGTCCTACGGCTGCACCCCATGGCTACGGTCGTAGCCATTGACCTTTGGCGCGACCCAGCCTGCGGGTGTTTGCGCCGCTTCGTAGATCTCCACCAACAGCGGATAGCACTTGGCCGTGTCCGACGAGTGCTCGGCCGAGCAGTCGCCGCCCGGGCAGGCGGACAGGCAGCCCAGCAGGTCAATTTCGGCGAAGAACTCCAGGTAATCGCCAGGCTGCACCGGGCTGGCCTTCATGAAGTACTGGGCGGTGTCGCGGGTAAAGCCGGTGCACATGAACACGTTCAGCACATCATGCACATGCGGCTCGGCGTCGCGCAGGGTCAGCCCGGTAGAGGTCGACAGCGCGCGCGTCAGGTTCGAGTGACAGCAATGGTGGTACTGGCCGCCGCCACTGAGCAGGTTGTGGGTGTAAGGGTCGCAGCGCGTGCCGATCACGTCGTGGACCGAGCCACCAAATTCATCGAAACCGTACCAGTCGAGCGTGTCATGGGTGATGGTGGCCATGGGGCGCAGGGTGGGGAAGCTCGAGAACAGCTGGTCGCCGACCCCCAGGTGCGTGCCGTTGAGGGCGCGGGTCTTGCCGGTGTAGAAGCGCTCGGTCAGGTCGTGCTGGTTGAACAGGTTCAGGTCGCCGACCTGGGGGCCTTCGGTGGACACAATGCGGAAAAAACTGCCGGCCGGCACGGTAAAGGTGGCGGCGTCGCGGGCGGGCACAACCACGGTCCTGACGTGCGTGAGACCGTCGCGCACGGCGCGGTAGGCGCCGATGTCAGGGCGCGGCAGGGTCTCGACCGGGTAACACAGCACCGGCTTGATGGCCTTGCGTTGCGCGGCGTCGAGGGGAGCTTGGGTAAGCGGGGCAGGTTTCATGGGGTTCTCCGTCAGGTACGGTTAGGGTGGCTCAACAGGTCGAGCAGGGCGTGCTCGGAATCGTCGAGGTAACGGTTCATGCTGTCTGCGGCTGCCTGGCGCTGGCCGGCCGCGAGCAGGTCATGGATTTCATGGTCGCGCTCCAGCCACGGGCGCTGGAAGTTCGCCTCGTCGGGGGCGACGGCGAACACCAGGCGCATCTGCGCCGCGATGTTGGTGAAGAACGCATCCAGCAGCGGGCTGCGTAGCAGGCCCACGATGTGCTGGTGGAAACGCAGGCTGTGGGTGCCGAACGCTTGCCAGTCCTCACGGTCGCGGGCCAGCTCGGCGGCCTCGATGGCATCGAGCATGCGGTCGGATTGGTATTCGCGCAGCGGCTGGCTGCCCAGGATGGCCTGGATCTCCAGGGTGCGGCGCACCAGGAACAGGTCGCGCACCTCGGCCACGCCCAGGCGGCGCACCATAACGCCCTTGTTGCGCACATAGGTGGCCAGGCCCTCGCGGCCCAGTTGGTGCAGGGCTTCGCGCACGGTGTTGCGCGAGGCGTTGTAGCGGTTCACCAGGTCGGCCTCGACCAGGGCCATGCCCGACAGCAGGCGGCCGCCGATGATGTCTTCGCGCAGCTCCTGGGCCACCTGGTCGGCCAGGGACAGGCCCTGGCTGGCGTGTTCGGGAAGTGGAAGGTTCATGCCAGCTGTACGTCCTTGAGGAAGCGGCCCATGCGTTCGCTGCGGTTGTCCAGCAGCTCGCGCGGTGCGCCGGTTTGCACGATCTGCCCGCGCTCCATGAACACCACGCGGTCGGAGACCTGAAAGGCGAACTTCATTTCATGGGTGACGATGATCATGGTCATGCCGTCGCGGGCCAGGTCTTCGATCACCTTGAGCACGTCGCCCACCAGCTCCGGGTCCAGCGCCGAGGTGGGTTCGTCGAACAGCATCACCTGCGGGCGCATGGCCAGGGCCCGGGCAATGGCCACGCGCTGCTGCTGGCCGCCGGACAGCTGGTGCGGGTACTTGCCGGCGTGCTCGCGCAGGCCCACCTTGCTCAGCAGTGCCAGGCCCAGGGCGTGCAGGTCGCCGTCAGCGCCGTGGCCGTGGTGGCGTGGGGCGAGCAGCACGTTGTCGAGCACGGTCTTGTGCGGGAACAGGTTGAAGCCCTGGAACACCATGCCCACCTGGACGATGCCGGTCATGTGCACCCGCGGCCCCAGGCCGCCGCCGGCCTCGCCGCTGCCACGCAGGAACGGCGCGCCGCACAGTTCCACGTTGCCGGCGTCCAGGCCTTCCAGGCCGTTGAGGGTACGTATCAGCGTAGTCTTGCCCGAACCCGAAGGGCCGATGATCGACACCACCTCGCCAAAGCGCACGTCCAGGTCGATGCCCTTGAGCACTTCCAGCGGGCCGTAGTGCTTGCGCGCGCCGCGCACTCGCAGCGCGTGTTCGCCCAGGCGCACGGGCGTGGCCGGTTGCACGGCGGTGCCGGCGGCGCTGTCGGCCACCGCGCGCGGTGTGCGCTGGCTGACGTCCAGGTAGCGCTCCAGGCGCCGCAGCAGGTAGCTGAACACCGTGACAATCAGCACGTAGTAGAAGGCCACCGCGAGCATGGTTTCCATCACCAGGAAGTTCTGCGTGTAGAGCTGCTGGCCCACCAGCAGGATCTCCGACAGCGAGATCACCGACACCAGCGAGGTCAGCTTGACGATGGTGATGTACTCGTTGGCCAGGGTCGGCAGCGCCACCCGCAGCGCCTGCGGGATCACGATCAGGCGCTGCACGCCGCCGTAGCGGATGCCCAGCGCCTTGCCGGCTTCCAGCTGGCCCTTGTGCACCGCCAACAGGCCGCCACGGTGAATCTCGGCGATGTAGGCGGCCTCGCTCAGCACCAGGGCGATCAGCCCGGCGGCGTAGGGGTTGGACAGCAGCACGCTGGTGGCCGGGAACACCTGGGGCAGGTTGTAGACGAAAATCAGCAGCACCAGCAGCGGCAGGCTGCGGAAGAACCAGATGTACAGGGCGGCGGCGCGGTTGAGCGCGCGCTTGGGCGATTGCCGGGCCAGGGCCAGGACGAAGCCCAGCACGATGCCCAGCACCCAGGTTTCCAGGCTCAGTTGCACCACCGTGCCCACGGCCTTCCAGAAGTCGCCGTTGACCAGCAGGCTGGCGGCGTAATGCCAATCGAATTGCATGGGGATTACTCCGGTTTACTGCGCGGCTTGCGGGTTCTGGCCCAGGGCCTGGGCGATCTCGGCAGCGCTGGGTTCGCCCAGGTTGTACTGGGTCAGCAGGGTCTGGTATTCGCCGCTGGCTTTCATGGCGCTGAAGCCCTGGCGCAGTTCGCCCAGCAGGGCGTCGTTGCCCTTGCGCACCGCCAGGCCGATGACCACGGGGTAGATCAGCGTGCTGGAGCTGATGGTGATCCGGCCCTTGAGCTTGTCGGTGGTGATGCGCGCCACCGCCGCGTCCTCGAACTGCACGTCCACGGCCTTGGCCAGCAGCGCCTGGGCGGCTTCCGGCGAGGTGGGGAACTCACGCGAATCGATCGCCGCCTGGCCGTTGGCCTGGCAGTAGTCCTTCGACAGGGCCGCCAGCTTGGGAATCCACGAGCCGCCCTTGATCGAGGCCACGCGCTTGCCGCACAGGTCCTGGGGCTGCTGGGGGCGGAAGCTGTCGTCGCTGCGCACCATCAGCGAGGCGCCGCTCTTGAGGTAGGGCAGGAAGTCCACCTGGGCGGCGCGCTCGGGGGTCACGTACAGCGCCGAGGCCACCAGGTCGAAGCGCCGGGCGTTGACGCCCATCACCAGGTTGGCGAAGCGCGTGTCGACGAACTGCGGCTGCAGGTTCAGGTGGCTGCCCAGCAGCGTCATGAACGCCGGGTCGAAACCGGCGGGCTTGCCTTGCGCCAGGTACGTGTAGGGTGGGTAGGTGAGGTCCGAGCCGATGCTCAGGCGTTGCGGCTGCAACGTGGCCTCGTCGGCCTGGGCGTGGGCGGCGGCGAGCAGGGACAGGGCGAGAAGCGAACGGGTTAGGCTGGCACGTCTGGACATCGGGAAGCTCCGCTGAGAAATGATTGTTCAACAATCCTTGCGGAGTTAGTAATCAATACTCGTGCCAAAACCTCGTAGCAGCGGCCGCAGGCCGCGTCCTGATCTTGTGGGAGCTGGCTTGCCAGCGAGTTGTTGGGGCCATAAACGCTCGCTGGCAAGCCAGCTCCCACGAGACAGTCGGTGATACGCGGGTGGTTGTGGTGCCCTTGTTTAGCGCAGGTGCACCTGGCCGGGGCGCAATCCCCGGGCGTGCTCGGCGGCGGCCGCGCGTGCCAGGTCTACCAGGCTTTCCACGGTCTCCAGGCCGACGCCGGCGCGCCAGCTGGCGAACATCTCAAGGTCGGCCGGGGCCGGTTGCACGTCCAGGCACTGCAGGCTGCCGTTGGCCAGCGCGCTGCTGACCAGCGCCGGGGGCAGGGCGGCGATGCCGAAGTCCTCGGCCAGCAGGCGTTCCATGGCCGCCACCGAGTTGATGCAGCACAACCGTGGTGCACGCAGGCCGTGGGCGTGCAGCAGGCCGAGCAGGTCCTGGTGCGGGCGCGAGTGACGGGAAAAGGTGATCAGTCGTTGGTTGGCCAGCAGCGCCAGGCTGTCGGCCTGGTGGGCGCTGCCAGGGCGGGCCAACCAGGCCATGGGGTAGCTGGCCAGGTGAGCATTGCGCAAGCCCTCGTCGGGCAGCGGGTCGGTCTGCAGCACCAGGTCCAGCTGGCCGCGGCGCAACTGCTCGGCCAGGTTGCGCGCGGTGTCGGCCTGCAGGTCCAGCTCCAGGGCCGGGCGCAAGGCATCGATGCGCTGGATGAACGGCCCCAGCCAGGTGTGGATCACGCTTTCCATCACCCCCACCCGCACTCGCCCGGGGTGGCCGGCGTCCACCGCCTGGCGCAGCGCCTGGGTGCTGTCCAGCACCTGCTCGGCATAGCTGAGCAGGGCCTGGCCGCGCGGGGTCACGGTGGCGCCGCGGGCGTCGCGCTCGAACAGGCGCACCCCCAGTTCGTCCTCCAGCGCGGCGATGCGGTTGGACACCGCCGCCTGGGTGCTGAACAGCTTCTGCGCGGCCAGCCGAAAGCTGCCCAGGCGCGCGACCCAGATGAAGGTTTCGAGGAACTTGAGGTTCATGGCGGCGGCTTCCGGCGGGCGGGCGTTCATCATAGCGGTGATCGACTTTGTTTATCACCTGTACCGCGAATAATCCGTTGGACCCTGCACGGGCGGCGTGTGAACAATTTACCCATCAGCCACCTGCGGAGTGCTCCCCATGAAACGCCCCTTGCTCAACTGCGATATCGGCGAAAGCTTCGGCGCCTGGTCCATGGGCCTGGACGCCGAGGTGATGCCGCTGATCGACTGCGCCAACATCGCCTGCGGTTACCACGCCGGCGACCCCGGCACCATGCGCCGCACCGTGGCCCTGGCCGTGAGCCACCAGGTGCGCATCGGCGCGCACCCGGCGTACCCCGACCTGGTGGGCTTCGGCCGGCGCAGCATGGCCTGCTCGGCGCAGGAGATCGAAGACCTGGTGCTTTACCAGGTCGGTGCCCTGGACGCCATGTGCCGCGCCGAGGGCAGCCGCGTGCAATACGTCAAGCCTCATGGCGCGCTGTACAACGACATGATGGCCGACCCGGTGCGCCTGGGCGCGGTGATGCGTGCCGTGCGCGCCTTCGACCCGCAGCTGCCGCTGATGCTGATGGCCACCGCCGACACCCGCGCCAGCCAGGCGCTGGCCGATGAACTGGGCCTGCAGCTGTGGTTCGAAGCCTTCGCCGACCGTGCCTACGAGCCCGACGGCCAGCTGGTCAGCCGGCGCCTGCCGGGCGCTGTGCACCACGACCCGGCCCAGGTGGTGGCCCAGGCCCTGGGCCTGGCCGGTGGCGAGCCGTTGGTTACCCGTGACGGCAGCGCCCTGCGCCTGCACGTCGATACCCTGTGCGTGCACGGTGACAATCCGGCGTCGGTGGCCGCGGTGCGGCAGATCCGCCAGGCGCTGGATGGCTTGCCGGCATGAAGGCGCGCATCGAAGTCGCGGCCATCGATAGCCTGACCCTGCGCCTGTTCGAGGTGATCGACGAGGCCAACGTGCCGTGGTTACTGGCCGCGGCGCAGCGCCTGCGCGCGACGTTCGGCGAGGCCCTGGTGGAGCTGGTGCCGTCCTACACCACGTTGATGCTGCAGTACGACCTTACCCAGCTGGACGACGCCCAGGCTCGGGCGCTGTGCGAGCAGGCGTTGACCGGCCTTGAGCCGGCCGCCGCCGACAGCGGCCGCGAGCTAGCCCTGCCAGTGTGGTACCACCCCAGCGTCGGCCCCGACCTTGAGGCCCTGGCGCGCCAGCGCGGCTTGCCGGTGGACCAGGTGATTGCCCTGCACAGCGGCCGCGCCTACGCGGTGTTTGCCCTGGGCTTTGCCCCAGGGTTCGGGTTTATGGGCCTGGTCGACCCGCAGCTGGCCAGCCCGCGCCTGGCCACCCCCCGCCAGCGCGTGGCAGCCGGCAGCGTCGGCATCGCCGAGCGGCAGACGGCCATCTACCCGGCGGTCTCGCCCGGCGGCTGGAACCTGGTGGGGCGCAGCCCGGCGCGGCTGTTCGACCCGGCCCTGGAGGGCTTCAGCCTGCTGCGCCCTGGCGACCGGGTGCGCTTTGTGCCGGTGCAACGCGACGAATTCCTTCGCCTGGGTGGCGATGACACGCCCATGGAGGCACAGGCATGACTGCACTGATCGTGGAAAAGGCTGGCCCCCAGGCCAGCGTGCAGGACGGCGGCCGTTTCGGCGTGCGCCACCTGGGCCTGACCCAGGGCGGCGCCCTGGACTGGCTGGCCCAGCACTGGGCCAACTGGATGTTGGGCAACCGCCTGGACGCCGCCGTGGTGGAGGTCACCCTCGGCGGCCTGCAACTGCGCTGCGAGGGTGAGGGCTGGCTGGCGCTGACGGGCGCCGACCTGGGCGCCACCCTGGACGGCCAGCTGCTGGACGTGTGGCGGCCGTTCAAGGTGCGCGCCGGGCAGCACCTGTGTTTCGCCAGCCCGCGGCTGGGCCTGCGCGCCTACCTGGCGGTGCCGGGCGGGGTGCGTGCGCCGTTGCTGGCGGGCAGCTGCGCCACCATTGCCCGCGAGGGCGTCGGCGGCCTGGACGGCCATGGCAGCGGGTTGCAGGTGGGTGATCGGCTGGCCTGGGAAGGGCAGGCCAGCGTGATACGCGCGGTGCCGCCGGCGCTGATCCCGGACCTGCGCGCGCCGGCGCGGCTGGAGCTGATCCTCGGCGCCCAGGCCGGCAGTTTCGGCGGCCAGAGCCTGTTCGATGCGTTCGACCAGGCCTGGACCGTGGACACCCGCAGCGACCGCATGGGCGTGCGCCTGACGGGCACGCCGTTGCGCTACGACGGCCCGGGGCTGGTGTCGGAAGGCATTCCGTTGGGGGCGGTGCAGGTGCCGCCCGATGGCCAGCCGATCATCTTGCTCAATGACCGGCAGACCATCGGTGGCTACCCCCGGTTGGGGGCGTTGAGCCCGCTGGCGGTGGCGCGCTTGGCGCAATGCCTGCCGGGGGAAAACCTGTGGTTGGTACCCCAGGTGACCTTCGCCGCGCAGCAGCGGCACCGGCGTTGTCTGCAGGCGTTGCGCGCGGCGGGGTAGGTGCGGACGCGGCCTTTGGCCGCTGCTACGGGGCGTTATTTGGGCATCAGCACGGTGTCGACCACGTGGATCACGCCGTTGGATTGCATCACGTCGGCGATGGTCACCGCAGCCTTGCCGCCCTTGGCGTCCATGACCCACAGCTTGCCGTCATGGGCCATGACGGTCAGGGTTTCGCCCTGCACGGTCTTCAGCACGGCCTTGCCGCCGTGGGCCTTGGCGTCTGCCATCAGCTGGCTGGCGGTGTGGGTGCCGGCCACCACGTGGTAGGTGAGGATCTTGGTCAGGTCGGCCTTGTGTTCCGGCTTGACCAGGGTGTCCACGGTGCCGGCGGGCAGTTTGGCGAAGGCTTCATTGGTGGGCGCGAACACCGTGAACGGGCCCTTGCCGTTGAGGGTGTCCACCAGCCCGGCCGCTTTCACTGCCGCCACCAGGGTGGTGTGGTCGTTGGAGTTGACGGCGTTCTCGACGATGGTCTTGGTCGGGTACATGGCCGCGCCGCCGACCATGACGGTGTCGGCGGCAAACACTGGCGCGGCCACCAGGCACAGCGCGGCGAAGCAGGCAGTGGTGAGGCGTTGGGCAAAGTTGAGCATGATGTGACTCCTTGATTCTTGTCCTTCGGCTGAAGGTGATTGAATGTACGGAGCCCGAGGCGAAGTGGATGCAGGTGGATGCCGCTCTATTTTCGCAACTGGGAACCTACCGCAGCCAAGGCCTCAGCCCAGCCAATCCAGGGTCATCAGCAGCCGCCCGGCGTTGCCCGGCACCGGCGGCGAGCGATGGATGATCCCGCGCCCCTCATTCCCTTCCCAACGCTCGCCCTTGAACAACGCGACGCTGCCCGCCTGCAGTTGCCGCGGTGGCAGGCACGGCTCGGCAGCCGGGTCGCCCAGCTGTTCGCGGGGCATGGCGCCTTCTTCCAGCCACTGGCTGCCCACCCCGGCGTAGGTGGTGATCAGGCGCAGCGACACCCAGTCCACGTGGTAGCGCGGGCACATGGCCTTGTTCAGCGCACGTATGCGCAGGCCCACGCGCGTTGCCCCGGTCAGGCAGGCGAACGCGTGGGTCAGCCAGGTCACGTCGGCGACAAAGCCGGCGTGGCCCTCCACGTCGCGCCACTCGCTGGCCAGGTCGGCCAGCAGCGGCGGCTGGTCGTCGTTCACGGCCACGGCGCGGGACTCGGCGTAGGGCAGGCCGGTGGCAATCACGCTCTCGGCAAAGGTGGTGATGTGCACCGGTAGCTGGCGCTCCCAGATGGCCAGGTTGACGTCGTCCTCAAGGGCCTGGGGCAGTATGGACAGCGCGGGGCTGCTCAGTTGTCTCGGCATGCTTGCATCCAAGAAGGTTATAACGTTGCGTAAAGAGTGGGCAGTGAAACCTGCCCACCCGCGTGGTTTAGAAGGTGGTGCGCAAGCCCACCTCAAGGCTGCGCCCCGGCGCTGGCGCGATGTCGCGCAGGATCGAGCTGGCGTAGCGCACGGTCTGGTTGGTGAGGTTTTCGCCCTTCACGAACGCCAGCCACTGGCTGCGGCCAATGTCGAAGCGGTAGCTGGCGCTGGCGCCCAGGGTGGTGTAGCCGTCGGTGCTGGTCTCGTTGGCGGGCACGTGGTGCTGGGCGTTGGCGTGCTGGACGTCCACGCGTGCCTGCCAGCGGTCTTTTTCCCACAACAGGCCGCTGTTCAGGCGCAGCGGGGCGATGCGCGGCAGGGCTTCGCCGGTGTCCAGGTTGGTGGCGCGGGTGTAGTCACCGGACAGCTCCAGCGCCCACCTGCCGTAGGCGTTTTCGCCCAGGGTCCAGTGGTCCTGGGCCTCGACGCCGGCGAAGCGGGCGCGCACGCCCGAGTAGGTGTACTCGGGGATGCCGCTGGCATCCTCTTGGCCGTCGTCGTTGAGGGTGCGCCCGGTGCCCAGCAGGCCGATGTAGTTGGCGAAGTGGCTGTAGAACACGCCGACGCTGCCCTTGTGCACGCCGTTGTCGAAGCGCAGGGCCAGGTCGCTGGACACGGCTTTTTCCTTGGACAGGTTGGCGTCGCCCACCTCATAGGTGCCGGTGGCCACGTGGGCGCCGTTGGCGTACAGCTCGTAGAAGGTGGGCGCGCGCTCGGTGTAGGCCAGGGTGGCGGCCAGCGACCAGACCGGCGTCAGGCTGTACACCGCGCCAGAGGACAGGCTGCCGGCGGTGAAGGTGCTGCTGCGGTCGGCAGCCTCGAAGCGCTCGTTGCCCTGGGCGTCGGGGGCCACGCGGGTGTGCTCCAGGCGGCCGCCCAGGTTCAGCTTGAGGCGGTCGGTGGCCTGCCAGTCTTCGAGGATGAACAGCGCGGTGGCGTCGGTGTCGGTCTGCGGCACGAAGGCTTCTTCGCCCAGGGCCTGGAACTGGCTGCGGTTGACCTGCGCGCCGACCACGCCTTGCAGCGGGCCGATGGGCTGGTGGCGGGCCTCGATGCGCGCTTCGTAGCCCTTGTTCTTGAAGGTGGTGCCGACCTCACCGTCCTCGATTTCGCTGTGTTTGTAGTCGGTGTAGCCGGCGTTGACCTTCACCGAGGTGAATGGGCCGTCCAGGTCGCGCACCTCGGAGGCGAAGGCGTAGTGGTCCTGCTGCATGCGGATGCGCACGTCGTCCTCGGCCGGCGAGCCGTAGTTGCTGTCGTAGCTGCTGTACGACACCCCCGCGTAGCCGTGGTCCCAGGTGTAGGAGCCGCCGATGGCGCCGTTGTCCTGGCGGCCGTCGCTGTTGGCCAGGTGGTGCTTGCCGCCGTTGTCGTCGGCGTCCTCGCTGGCGCGCTGGCTGGCGCTGTGGGCGTAGCCGGGGATGCTCAGGTCGTTGAAGCTGCGGGCGCTGGCGTCCAGGTGCAGGGCGAAGCTGCCGTCGCCCACTTCCAGCTTGCCGGCGCTGCTGCGGGTGGTGTCGGCGCCGCCGTAGCGCAGCTCGCCGGCGCCATGAATGCCATCGATGGCCTCGGTGGGAATGCGGTTGTCGAAGGTGTTGACCACGCCGCCGATGGCGCTGCCGCCGTACAACAGTGCGGCCGGGCCGCGGATGATTTCCACGCGGTCGACGTTGATCGGGTCCAGCGGCACGGCGTGGTCATAGGACAGCGACGAGGCGTCCAGCGCGCCCACGCCGTTCTGCAGCAGGCGGATGCGGTCGCCGTCCTGGCCACGAATGATCGGCCGGCTGGCGCCCGGGCCGAAATAGGACGAGGACACGCCGGGCTGGCCGTTGAGCGTCTCGCCCAGGCTGCCTTTTTGCGCCAGGGTCAGGCTGTCGCCTTCCAGCACCGTGCTGGGAGCCGCCAGTTGCGTGTTGCCCAGCGGGTTGGCGGTGATGACTTGTGATTCCAGCTCGATGGCCTTGACGGGGGAGGCGATAAGCAAGGCGGCGGCGAGTGGGGTCATGCGCAGGCGGGAGGTAGAGCGTCGCGGTGAAGGGTGCATCAAGAAAAGCCCTGATCGAGTAATGTCATAATGTTATATCATAACATTTACATTTCACCCACCCCCGTCGCACCTGCCGCAGGCGGCGTCCGGCGCCCCGCAGTGCGCCTGGCCATGCGCGGCGCCTGTGGACGATTTCGCCACTATTGACAGCCACACCCCGCTGCGCTTTAACTTGTACGACAACTACTGCCGCCGAACAAAGGATTTGTCCATGGCTCTCCCTCCTATCACCTAGCCGCAAGCTACCCATAATCTCCGCGACTTCAGCCTTGCCTCACAGGCTTGTATGACGTCTGCAAGGTGGCACTCCGCAACCGCCACCGGCCCCCATAAAAACAATTCAGGGTAAGCGGTCACATGACGACAAAAACGAGCGGCGCGCGCGTCACTTTCAGGCACCTGCGCTGGTGGATGCTGGCGCTGTTCCTGCTGGGGGTGACGGTCAATTACATCACCCGCAATTCCCTGGGCATTCTGGCCCCGGAGCTGAAGACCGAGCTGGGCATGAGCACCCAGCAATATTCCTACGTGGTGGGCGCGTTCCAGTTGGCCTACACCTTCTTCCAACCCCTGTGCGGCTGGCTCATCGACGTGGTGGGCCTCAAGGTCGGCTTCATGATCTGTGCCAGCCTCTGGGCGGCGGTGTGCATCCTGCACGCCGGCGTCGGCAGTTGGTTGCAGCTGGCCGTGCTGCGCTTCTTCATGGGCGGCGCCGAGGCCGCCGCCACTCCGGCCACGGCCAAGACCCTGGGCGAATGGTTCCCGCGCAAGGAAAGGCCGGTGGCAGCGGGGTGGGCCGGCGTGGGCTTTTCGGTGGGGGCCATGCTGGCGCCGCCGATCATCGTCATGGCCCACGTGCAATTCGGCTGGCGTGGCGCGTTCATGTTCTCCGGGGTACTGGCCGCCGCCTGGGTGCTGTTGTGGGCCTGGCTATACCAGTCTCCCCAGCGCCACACCCGGCTCAGCGCCGGCGAGCGCGCCTTGATTCTGCAAGACCTGGAGTCCGAGCAACCCAAGCAGCCGTTGCTCACCACCCTGCGCGCGGTGCTGCGCAACCGGCGCTTCTACGGCATCGCCATTCCCGCGTTCATGGCCGAGCCGGCCTGGGCGGTACTGAGCTTCTGGGTGCCGCTGTACCTGGCCAACGAACGCGGCATGGACCTCAAGCAGATCGCCCTGTTCGCCTGGGTGCCATTCCTGGCGGCGGACCTTGGCAGCGTCGCCAGCGGCTACCTGACCCGCCTGTACGTGCGCCTGTTCGGCTGCGCGCGGGTCAACTCGGTGGTGGCCAGTTCCGCCAGCGGCGCGGTGCTGATGCTGTCCCTGGCGTTCGTGGCGCTGACCCGCGACCCCTACGTGGCCATCGCGCTGATCTCCATCGGCGGCTTCGGCCACCAGATCATCTCGTGCATGCTCAGCGCCCTGGTGGTCGAGACCTTCGACAAGAGCCAGATGGCCACGGTCAACGGCATGCGCGGCTCCTGCGCCTGGATCGCCAGCTTCCTGTTCTCGCTGGTGATCGGCCTGACCACCGACACCTTCGGCTTCAACCCCATCTTCATCGCCATGGGCTTCTTCGACCTGCTGGGTTGCCTGTTCATGGTGCTGTTCATTGCCGAGCGCCGCACCGCGCGCGCCACCCCCTTACCTGACACCCGGACTGCCGTATGAAAACCTTGAAGCATTGGACGCTGGAACACCGTGGCCCCCACCACGTGGCCCTGAAGGTCGACGACCGCCATCTGTTCTGCCTGTATGTGCTGGAAACCTCGATGTTCCGCGTGCTGGTCAAGCGCCAGGGCGAGCTGGCGCTTGACCGCACCTGGTCCATCGCCCCCGGCCAGGACGTACCCTGGGAAGGGCGCCCGCGGGAAAGCCTGGAGGGCTTCGGCCTGCCGGCGTTCACCCTGGACGAGCATGAGCACGGCCTGACCCTGGCCACCGAGCGCCTGCGCGTCACCGTGCACCAGCCGTTGTGGCTGGAATGGGAACACCGCGACGCCCACGGCGCCTGGCAGCCCCTGGCCGCCGACCGGCCCACCAGCGCCTACCTGCTGGGCGGCGCCAACGACGGCGTGGCGCATTACCAGCGGCGGCACGCCGATGACCAGTACTACGGCCTGGGCGAGAAGGCCGGTGACCTGCAGCGCAACGGCCGCCGTTTCGAGATGCGCAACCTCGACGCCATGGGCTACAACGCCGCCAGCACCGACCCGCTGTACAAACACATTCCGTTCACCATCACCCGCCGCCCGGGCGCCAGCTTCGGGTTGTTCTACGACAACCTCAGCAGCAGCTGGCTGGACCTGGGCAACGAGCTGGACAACTACCATCAGCCCTACCGCCGCTACCAGGCCGAGGCCGGCGACCTGGACTACTACTTGTTCCTCGGCCCGCAGGTGCTGGACGTGACCAAGGCCTTCGTCCGGCTCACCGGCAAGACCCTGTTCGGGCCCAAGTGGAGCCTGGGCTACAGCGGCTCCACCATGCACTACACCGACGCCCCCGACGCCCAGCAGCAGTTGCTGAAGTTCATCGAGCTGTGCCGCGAACACCAGATCCCCTGCGACTCGTTCCAGCTGTCCTCGGGCTACACCTCCATTGGCGCCAAGCGCTACGTGTTCCACTGGAACCACGACAAGGTGCCGCAACCGCTGCAGCTGTCCGCGGCCTTCCACGCGGCGGGCCTCAAGCTTGCCGCCAACATTAAGCCGTGCCTGCTGCACGACCACCCTCAGTACGCCCAGGTGGCCGAGCAGGGGCTGTTCATCCGCGATTCGGAAAGCGAGGCGCCGGAGCGCTCGGTGTTCTGGGACGACGAAGGCTCGCACCTGGACTTCACCCACCCGCGCACCATCGCCTGGTGGCAGGCCAACGTCACCGCGCAGCTGCTGGAAATGGGCATCGACGCCACCTGGAACGACAACAACGAATACGAAGTGTGGGACGGCGACGCCCGCTGCCACGGCTTTGGCCAGGCCATCGCCATCAAGCACATTCGCCCGGTGATGCCGCTGCTGATGATGCGCGCGTCCATGGAAGCCCAGCAGCGCTTTGCTCCCGATAAGCGCCCGTACCTGATCTCGCGCTCCGGCTGCGCCGGCATGCAGCGCTACGTGCAGACCTGGAGCGGCGACAACCGCACCAGCTGGCAAACCCTGCGCTACAACACGCGCATGGGCCTGGGCATGAGCCTGTCGGGGCTGTACAACATCGGCCATGACGTGGGCGGCTTCAGCGGCGCCAAGCCCGACGCCGAACTGTTCGTGCGCTGGGTGCAGAACGGCGTGATGCACCCGCGCTTCACCATCCATTCCTGGAACGACGACCACACCGTCAACGAGCCGTGGATGCACCCCCAGGTAACCCCGGCCATCCGTGACGCCATCAACCTGCGCTACCGCTGGCTGCCGTACTTCTACACGCTGTTCTGGCAGGCCTGCGTGGACGACGAACCGATGCTGCGGCCGACCTTCCTCGACCATGAGCACGACCCGCGCACCTTCGAGGAGACCGACGACTTCATGCTGGGCCGCGATGTGCTGGTGGCCAGCGTGGTGGAGCAAGGCCAGCGCAGCCGCGAGGTCTACCTGCCGCGCAACGCGCAGGGTTGGTTCGACTACCACAGCGGCGCATGGCACGCGGGTGGCCAGGTAATCAGCCTGGACGCCCCGCTGGAACGCCTGCCGCTGCTGGTGCGCGCCGGCGCCGCGTTGCCGCTGGCGGTGCACGGCGATCAGCGCGAGCTGCAGCTGTTCGCCGCGCCGGGCACGGGGCAGGGCAGTGGCGTGCTGTTCGAAGACGACGGCGAAAGCCATGGCTGGCAGCAAGGTCAGGCGCTGTGGGTGGAATGGACCGTGCGCGGCGACGAGCAGCGCATCGACCTGGCCATCACCCACCGCGGCGACTTCCGCCCGGCGTGGCAAACCCTGACCGTGGCCCTGCGCCCGGGCGAGACGCGGGCGCTGTACATCAATGGCCAGGCGGGTAACACCTACACCCTGTAACCCCCAGGCGCGGCAACCTTCAGACGCGGCCTGCGGCCGCTGCTACGTGCCAACCCCAGACGCGGCCTGTGGCCGCTGCTACGCGACTCTCCTGTAGCAGCGGCCGCCAGGCCGCGTCACGGTTTCGCTGCAGCCATCAAGTCTGGCAAGGGCTGGTCGATACAAGAAGGTCATCCCCAGCCCGAGCCCCGCCCATGCCCCGCAGGACGCGAATGTTGTTGTTCACCCTGGCCCTGGTCACCGTCGCGGGCCTGGCCGTCAGCATCGATTGGGGCCTGCCCCTGCGCTGGTACCAAGGCTACCAACAGGTCCAGGCGGTCACGCGCCTGCAAGGCGAATACGACGACACCCTGAAGGCCGTGAAGGAGCAGTTCGGTGAGACCGCCGGCTACGTCATCAACGTCAGCGTCGACCAGGACGGCAAGGTCATCCGCACCCTGAGCGCCACCCGCCAATGCGGCGACATGGATGACACGCGCTTCCTGGCTCAGGTCACTGGCAAACTGCATAGCGCCGGCCTGCCGTGGCCCGACAAGGTCGAGTACGTCTACAGCTGCAACTTCTCCAGGCCGGCCTCCATGGGCATGGTGGTGCCGATCCTGGCGAAGGGCGTGGCCCGGCAGCTCAAGGCCGACACCCAGTGTGGCGACGTGCGCGCCGGTTCACTGGCCGCGGTGAACGGCTATTGGCAGCAATCGCTGTACGTGCACGACGGCGCACTGGACATGCGCCTGTACGTGGGCAAGAGCGGTGACGCCGAACGCGTGCAACTGGTGGCCTGGACGCAGATGATGGCCGCCGAAACCCAACAGCGGCTGCTGCTGTGCGCCGCCCGGGCGCTGGTCGACACCGTGGCGCCGGACCAGCGGGACGATGCCTTCGGCGAGAAACTGCAACGGGTGTGGCAGCGCGGCAAGTCGGCGGCCACCTCGGTTCGCGTCGGCGGCTACCAGATAGACACCCAGGCGGAGCCGCTGGAGTTGAACGTGTATTCGATTCGCTGAGTCAGTCCAGGCGCAGACCTGTGCGCCCCGGCAGCGGCGAGAAGAAGATGCCGGTGACCTGGCACAGCAATTGGTCTCGCGCCACCGGCCCGTCGAAACGGCTGTCGCGGCTGCGGTCACGGTTGTCCCCCAGCATGAACAGCTGGTCGTTGCCCACCACCGTTGGTTCGAACGAGTCCGAGTAGGGGGCCGTGTGCGGGCCGGCGTAGAACGGCCCCAGTTCATGGCCGTTGAGGCGCAGGTTGCCGCCGACGATCTGTACCGTGTCGCCACCCAGGCCGGCGATGCGCTTCACCTGTTGCCGGCCATTGTTGAGGTAGGCCACCACGTCGCCCAATTCGTACTGGCTGCGGTTGGCGCACACTACCGTGTCGCGGTCGACCAGGGTCGGCGCCATGCCATTGCCTTCGATGCGCATGCCGGTGAAGCCGAGCAGATACGGCCAGGCTGCCACATGCAACAGCAGCCACAGCGAGCAGCCCATGGCGGCCAGGTAGAACAGCTGGTTGCGGGGGCTGGGGCGCCACGCGCGGCGCCGCGCCAGCCAGGCGCCGGCCACGGCCGAGATGCACTTCACCAGCAGCCACAGCACGGCGATGGCCAGCATGCCCACGGGTGTGCCGAACACCCCCAGCCTTCCGCCCACCAGCAGGCAGGCCCAGAACCCCGCCACCAGGGCCACGGCGGCCCGCGGCCGGCCCGCATAAAACAGCCCCCAGCCGGTTACCAGCGCACCCAACACAAAGGCGAGCCAGCGCCGTGCGGGCATGAGTGGAGCGGTGGCGTGGGGCGACGCGGCAACGAGGGATGACATGGCGGGGCTTCCTGTGATTGTCCATAACCAGTGCGCTCGCATTCTCGTTGGCGCGCTTGGCTCTGTCGAGTGCGCGGTAGACGTTTGACGTCACCAGCGGAAACGAGCAGAAACCAAATGCCTGTGCCTTCCGCCGGTCGGGGAATGTCACCCGGGGCACGGTCCTGTATAGTTTTCTGACGCAAGCAATCCATCTAGCGACTCGAGGGCTGAGTTATGTCGAAATCGAAGGCGAAGGTCGCGTGTATCGCCGCTGAGCGAGAGGCGCAGGAGGCCAAGCAGGGCTTCCTGGGGCTTCTGCATGAGGACATGGCCAGCGCCCCCGAGAAGATCCAGCCTATTCCTGCGCCACTGCTGAGCCGCATGGCTGCACTGCGAGCCAAGGCCAAGGCCAACCGCGAGCGGAATGAACCACTTGAGATGTAATCGGTGAATTCAGGGGCGATGGCTGGCCGCCATGGCTGGTCGCTGTTTGGGCACCCCTTGTTCCTCAAGCGGCTGGAGGAGTTGGTTGAGGAGGTGGAGGTGCTGGCGGAGGCAAATCCTCTGCATTTTCACCATCATCCACACTACAAGCTTTTCGAGAAGGTCGACGATGCCATCAGGGTGCGTGTCCCGGCTAACCCCGCAGCCAGGGAATACCTGCAGGGCAATACCTTGGGAAAAAAATGTCGGCATTGGCGTCGCATCAAGGCGGGGATGCCGAACCGCTATCGGCTGTTTTTCCAGTTCAGGGCAGAGGCTCCCCACAGCATCATTTATGCTTGGTTGAATGATGAGCTTACCCTTCGCAAGGACGGCGCCCGAACGGACGTGTACGTGGTTTTCCAGGCGATGCTCAAAAACGGGCAGATTCCCTCGAGTTTTGATGACTTGAAAGAAGCGTCACGCCCAGTGCCGGCGTGACGCTCACCGTGCTGCATTTTGCCTTGGGCTGCCCCCGCTACTTCACCGCCACCAGCGCATCCACCAACCCCTTCGCCCCTTCGATATGGTGCAGCGTCGACCACACCAGGCCCTTCTCCACACCTTCGCCATCGGTCAGCTCGTAGGCCGAGTCATAGGCGCAGCGCAGCAGGTGCCCCAGGTGGCACAGGGCGTCTTCCAGGCTGATGCCCGGGTTCACGCTGAAAAACGGCTGCTCGCGTGAATCGCGCATGCCGAAGGGCAGCGCGGTGGTTTCCAGATAATCATTCATGACCAGGTTCCCTTTGGGTAAAAATGGGCCTGTCCCATGACAACGGACGCCAAGAAGCGATACTTACATTGCCATCCTGGAGGTTGCCATGTACCCAAGTACTCGCCGTAACTATACCGATGAATTCAAAATGCAGGCTGTAGCCCTCGCGGAATCGGTGGGCCGAACCGAAGCTGCCCGTCAGCTCGACATCTCCGTCAAGACGTTGGACAACTGGGTTGATGCAGCACGAAAGGGGCTTGCGCCAAGCTCCCCCAATCGTCGCCCCATCTCCAAGGAAAGCAGCGAACTGGCACGGCTCCGGGCCGAAAATGCCGAGCTCAAATTGGAGCGCGAAATCCTAAAAAAGGCGGCAGTATTCTTCGCCAAAGAGTCCAGGTGAGATACGCCTTCGTCGCTGCAGAACGGGCTCAATTCCCTGTCCGCACACTGTGTCGGGTCATGGGTGTCTCCGTTTCAGGGTTTTACGACTACCGGCATCGGCGCAACCGTCCTGACCCTGATGCAGAGTTACGTCTTGAACTGCATAAGGTCTTCACTGCCAGCCGTGGAACCTACGGACGGCCCCGACTGGTTCAAGCGCTACGCCAGAAGGCTTACGCCGTGGGCCCTAAACGGGTTAGCCGCCTCATGCATGAAGAGGGCATCCAGAGCAAAGGCAGAGCCAGGTACGTGCCGTGCACCACCGATAGTCATCACTTTCAGCCTGTGGCAAACAATCTGCTTGATCGTCAGTTTTCGGTGCATGGCGCCGTGCCCGCCTGGGTCAGTGATATTACCTACATCCCAACTAAAGAGGGCTGGATGTATTTGGCAGTGGTGTTGAGCATCCAAACCCGTCAGGTACTGGGTTACAGCTTCGCTGACCGGATGCCAGACGAACTCGTTGAACGGGCTTTTATCAACGCCTGGAACGCCTGCCTGGGGGCTTGCGGAGTGATTTTTCATTCTGATCAGGGACGTCAATACGCCAGCGGAAGGTTCCGCCAGACCTTGGCTGCGAAAGGCGTGACGCAGAGCATGAGTCGCAAGGGAAACTGCTGGGACAACGCGGTGGCCGAAAGCTTCTTCGCTACACTCAAGCGAGAGGAGGCTTGCGGGACCTATCCCAGCAAACAGCAGGCGTATGTATCGATCGCCAGCTACATCCATGGGTTTTACAATGCCGTCCGACTGCACTCGGCACTGGGGTATCGTTCACCGAACGACTACGCGAAAGGGTTGAGACGGACGGCGTGATGAACAGCTTCTTGGCGTCCGTTAACGGGGGACAGGCCCAAAACGGCGTGATGGTGGGTGAGGCCGTGCAAAGGGGGGGGGCGGGTGTTGGCTTTTGCATGGAGAAACTCCTGATACGTTGAAGGAGCTCCCACTCTCAAGTGACCAAACAAGGGGGTGGCAGCTATGCGAGGGTTGGTCAACCGGGGTATCAGGGACCCGGCGCATCCGAAGACGCCCCGCGCACAGCTGCCATAAAACCTCATGCTGGCGAAACGCGCATGAAGATGGCGACGCTACTGCGCCTGATAACCAGTGGGTGACCAAACCCTACCGCTGATGAGCAGCGGCGGGCAGAGATTAGTCACCTATGGAAAAGCACGCAAGCAGCCAAATGTAAGCTAATTATTCGATTATCGCAGACGTTGTAGGGCTTTTCCTAGGATGATTCCTACGTCTATGTTTCCCGATGTGTCTCACAACTCCTTCTTCATGTGCTTCTCGATCTGCTCCAGGGTCTTGCCCTTGGTCTCCGGCAAACAGAAAAACACAAACGCCAGCGAGCCCACGTTGATCGCCGCGAACACAAAGAACGTCGGGTTGCCCAAGGTGCTCACCGCCACCGGGAACAGGAACGCCACGCTGGCGTTGAACAGCCACTGCATCGACACCGCCACGCCGGTCAGCAAACCGCGCACCTGCATCGGGAACAGTTCGGACATCAGCAGCCAATACACCGGCGCGATGCACATCTGCATGAACAGCAGGAACACCAGAATGCAACCCAGCGCCGCGTAGCTTTGCGCAAGGTTCTGCGGCATGAACTGCAGCACGCAGCCCAGCGCGGCCTGCATCAGCACTACGATGACCAAGCCGGTCATCAGCAGGTGCCGGCGGCCATAACGGCCGATGGCCCAGATGCCCAGCAAGGTGGCAACCACCGAGACCACGCCGTTGCCGATGGTGGCGGTGAGGGCGGCGTTGGTGCCCATGCCGGTGTGCTGCAAAATAATGGGCGTGTAGTACATGAACGCGTTCACGCCGGTGAACTGCGCGGTAAAGCCCAGGCCCACGCCAATCAGCAGCAGCTTGCGCACCCACGGCTGGCGCAGCAGGGCCCCGGCAGAGGCGTGGCTGCGGTGCTGCTGGTCGTGGGCTTTCATCGCCTCGACCTCGCGCTTGGCTTCGGCGGGGCTGTCGCGCAGGGTTTCCAGCACGGCCTGGGCGTCGTCGTAGCGGCCCTTGGCGGCCAGCCAGCGCGGCGAGGCCGGCACGAAGAAAGTGCCCACCAGCAGCAGAAGGCCCGGTATTGTGGCAATCGCCAGCATGTAGCGCCAGATGCCCGGGGCGTGCAGCAGCGCCGCCAGCACCGCGCTCAGCACGTAGGCCAGCAACTGGCCGCTGACGATCATCAGCTCGTTGCGGCTCACCAGCCGCGCGCGCTTCGACGGCCCGGCGATTTCCGCGATAAACACCGGCACCGTGGCCGAGCCGCCGCCCACGGCAATGCCCAGCACGAAACGGGCGGCCACCATGAACGCAATCGACGGCGCCACCGCCGTGCCCAGGGCGCCGGCAATGAACAGCACCGCCAGCACTCGCAGGGTCACGCGGCGGCCAAAGCGGTCGGACAGGTAGCCGCTGGCCAGCGAGCCGAACGCGGCGCCGACGATCAGCGACGCGGTGATCAGCCCTTCGCTGAGCGGGTTCAGCCCCAGCCCACCCTGGGCCACGGGCAAGGTCATGAAGGGCAGGGCGCCGGCGATGATGCCGGTGTCATAGCCAAAGGCGAGGGCGCCCATGGTGGCCACCAGCACCGATATCAGGATCAGGCGCTGGGGCGAGGTGTGCTGGCGGGCGGTTTCACCCGCGGGGTGCGATGCGATAGTGCTGGTAGCCATGGGCGGCAGACCTCTCTGGAAACGACGGGGTGCCAAAATGGCTCACATCGTGTTTAGGGCCGTGCCAGAGCGGTTGGTTCCGTTTTTTGTGGCTCGGAATGACGTAACGTGATGGGTACAACGTCCGTTGCTAATAAATCCATTTAAATATGGTTTATCGTGAATTTAGGCGTTTAGCGCACACAATACGGGATTTAAAATCGCTGATTGCGCTAAGCTTAAATCCATGGAAATGTGGGCTAACCGAGTGATGCGGATATTGTGGCCAAAATGTTGGATTTAAGCCTTACCAAACCTGCTGAAGTTGTGAAGCGGCTCTGCGAGCGCCTGCGCACCGAACGGCTGGCGCAGCAAATGACCCAGGCTCAGGTGGCTGCGCGCGCTGGAGTTGCAACCAACACCGTGTCAAATCTGGAGGCAGGGCGCAACGTGGGGTTCGAAGCGCTCGTTCGCGTGGCCATGGTGCTTGGGCGTGGCAAGGAGCTTGAGGGACTGTTCCTGCCCAAGCTGGAAAGCATCGATGACATTCGTCGCTACGAGAACAGCGCGCAACGGCAACGGTCGAGAAGGAAAGCCGACAATGCTTGAGAAAGTGGAGGTCTATTACGACGGCTGGGGTGAGCACTGGTTGTGGGGCACGCTGGTTTCGACGAAAGCCGTCACTGGGCGGCCCCAAGTGGTGTTCGAGTACAGCGACGAGGCAAGGAGCAAGGGGTTGGAGTTGTCCTCCTACACCCTGGCACTGGCGGGGGAGAGATTGCGCAAAGGCTTCGCGCCGCACCAACTGGGGCTGCCAGGCCCTGTGTATGATGCCTTGCCTGACGGCTGGGGCATGCTACTCATGGACCGCCTGTTCAAACGTCGCGGTTTAAACTCCGCACGCATAGGCCCGCTCGAACGTCTCGCTTACATCGGCGGCAATGCCATGGGTGCGATGTCGTTCGAGCCGGTTGCGCCTGAGGTAGGCGAGCGGCTGGCGCCTGTCTCCATTGCCTTGTTGGCAGCCGAAGTGCGGGAAGTTCTCAGTGGCGAAGGTGGCGAATTTTTGCAGCGCTTGTTGCTGGTCGGCGGCTCCCCACAAGGCGCCCGGCCTAAGGCGCTGGTTTACCGTGACCCACTGAGCGGGGCATTCACGACCGCTGCCGAGCCGGGATTCGAGGCGTGGCTGATCAAGTTTCCTGCCAGGGAGGAGCATCCCGAAGTGTGCGCGGTGGAAATGGTCTATGCCGAGTGCTTGCGCCTATGCGGCATACCGACGCCCGATACTCGGTACTTCAGTTTACCCAATGGGCTCGCGGCGTTTGCCAGTAAGCGCTTTGATCGCCACGACGGGCTGCGCGTCCCCATGCAAAGCCTTGCAGCCTTCACCGGCGCCGATTTCAGGTCGCCTGGGGCTTTGGACTACGTCAACTTTCTTCGTGCCACGCACCTGTGTACCAACGATGTGCGCGAGAAAGCCCTCGCGTTCGAACGGGCGGTGTTCAATGTGGCGTTCAATAACCGCGATGATCATCCCAAGAACTTTGCCTACGTGATGTCGGCCGGGGGGTACTGGCGCTTGGCGCCCGCCTATGACGTGACGTTCTGCGAGGGACCAGGTGGCTATCATCAAATGGACGTATTGGGTGAGGCGCTCGAAATTGACCGCCAGGCGTTGCTCAAGTTGGCGAACGAGGCAGAGGTGGCTGCCGATGTCGCTGGCCGCCTGATCGACAGGTTTTGCGAGGTGGCTAGGCGTTTCAGGGTGATTGCCGAAACGATGTACCCTGGGGTCATTACCGAGCAAACCTTGCAGACCATCCAGGGTCGTATCAACGACAACGTCGAACTGCTTCGCTGATACCTGCCCCTACATATCCGCCCAAAACCGCTCCGCATGCTCCCCCAACGGCATCCGTGGCCGAAACACGCGGATCTGCGCGGCAATGGCCTGCAAGCCGTGGCCCGCGGCAACCAACCGTCCAGCCGTCACCTCGCTGGCGGCCAGGCTCTCGGGCAGCCACGCCACGCCCTTGGCCTGCAACGCCATCGACAACAGCACCGCGGCCAGGTGCGAGCTGAACACGGTGTCCAGCCGGGGGTGGCCGGGGTGGGCATGCAGGTGCGAGGCGACGATGCGCCCCAGCCCCGACTCGGCGGTGTAGGCCAGGAAGGGCAGGCGCTCAGTGGTGTCCAGTTCTGGCGACTGCAATGCCAGCAGCGCATCACTGCCAATGACCTTGCTCTCGAACAGGCTGCTGTCGAAACGCGGCGGCACCCCGGGGTGCTGGTGGCAGATCAGGAACTGCACCTCGCCACTCAGCAGCAGCTGTTCGCAGGCGGCCATGTTGTCCGAATGCAGGCTGATGCCCTCCAGCGGCGCGCCCTGTTCCATGGCGCGGATCCAGGCAGGGAAGAAGGTGAACGACAGCGAATGGGTGGCCGCAAAATGCAGGGTGCGGCTGGCCTTGCCGGCCACCTGCTGCACGTCGGCGCGCATCTGGTACAGGCGCCGGGTCAGCTCGCGGGCGTTGTCGAGCATGCTGCGCCCCGCTGCGGTCAACGTCGCGCCCTGGGGCGTGCGCTCGAACAGCTCGACCCCCACCCAGCTTTCCAGCGCGCGTATACGGCGGCTGAACGCCGGCTGGGTGACGTGGCGCAACTCCGCGGCCCGCGAGAAATTTTCACTTTCAACCAGGGCGTTGAAGTCTTCCAACCACAGCAATTCCATGAGCGATGCCTTGTACGCATAGGGTTCCCCATTAATAGCATTGGCCCGTTTTTCCCGTCCAGTCGTAGAGTCCCCTCGCACCCCTGGCCTGCCAGGCAAGACAATCAGAGAGGACGCTTTCCATGCGCATCGTCGACATCCGCGAGAAGACGGTTTCCATCGCATCGCCCATTGCCAATGCCTACATCGACTTTTCCAAAATGACCTGCTCGGTGGTCGCGGTGATCACCGACGTGATCCGCGACGGCAAGCCGGTAATCGGCTACGGCTTCAACTCCAACGGCCGCTACGGCCAGGGCGCGCTGATGCGCGACCGCTTCCTGGCGCGCATTACCGAGGCCGACCCCGACACGCTGGTGGACCAGGCCAACGACAACCTCGACCCGTTCGCCATCTGGAAAACCCTGATGACCAACGAGAAACCCGGCGGCCACGGCGAGCGCTCGGTGGCGGTGGGCACCCTGGACATGGCCATGTGGGACGCGGTGGCGAAAATCGAGGGCAAGCCGCTCTATCGCTTGCTGGCCGACCGTTACCGCAACGGCGTGGCCGACGACAAGGTGTGGGTCTACGCCGCGGGCGGCTACTACTACCCCGGCAAGGACCAGAGCAAGCTCAAGGCCGAGATGCAGAGCTACCTGGACCGCGGCTACGACGTGGTGAAGATGAAAATCGGCGCCGCGCCCCTGGACGAAGACCTGCGCCGCATCGAGGCGGTGCTGGAGGTGGTGGGCGACGGCCGGCGCCTGGCGGTGGACGCCAACGGCCGCTTCGACCTGCCCACCGCCCTGGCCTACGCCGAGGCGATCAAGCCGTACAACCTGTTCTGGTACGAAGAGATCGGCGACCCGCTGGACTACGCCCTGCAGGCCGAGCTGGCCAACCATTACGAGCTGCCCATGGCCACTGGCGAGAACCTGTTCTCGCACCAGGACGCGCGCAACCTGCTGCGCCACGGCGGCATGCGCCCGGACCGCGACTATCTGCAGTTCGACTGCGCGTTGTCCTATGGCTTGGTGGAGTACATGCGTACTCTTGAGGTGATGAAGGAGTTGGGCTGGTCGTCCCGCCGCGTGGTGCCCCACGGCGGCCACCAGATGTCGCTGAACATCGCCGCCGGCCTGCACCTGGGTGGCAACGAATCCTACCCGGACGTGTTCCAGCCCTTCGGCGGCTTTGCCGACGGCATCCGCGTGGAAAACAGTTACGTGGGCCTGCCGGACATTCCGGGCGTGGGCTTCGAGGCCAAGGCCGCGCTGTACCAGGTGATGCGCGAGCTGGGCGAGGGCTGATTCGAGTTTTGCCGTAAGGCGGCCCCTGCACGGGGCCGTGCTTGTCCTCACTACAAAAACAACACTGAGGTACAACCATGAACACGACCACGCGCTGGTACAAGCTGTTGTATGTGCAGGTGCTGATCGGCATCCTGCTGGGCGGGGCGATCGGTTACCTGGTCCCCGACTTCGGCGCCAAGCTGCAACCCCTGGCCGACGGTTTCATCAAACTCATCAAGATGCTGCTGGCGCCGATCATTTTCGGCACTGTGGTGGTGGGTATCGCCAAGATGGGCAGTATCAAGGAAGTGGGGCGCATCGGTGGCAAGGCGCTGCTCTATTTCGAGGTGGTGTCCACCATTGCCCTGGTCATTGGCCTGGTGGTGGTCAACGTCATGAAGCCCGGCGTGGGCATGAACATCGACGTCAGCGCGCTCAACGGCGAAGCCATCAAGGGCTATGCCCAGGCGGCCCACGAGCAGGGCGGCGCGATCAATTTCTTCATGAACATCATCCCCACCACCTTCGTCGATGCGTTCGCCAAGGGGGCGATGCTGCAGGTGATTTTCATCTCGGTGCTGCTGGGCATCGCCCTGGTACAGATTGGCGCGCCGGCCCAGCCGTTGATCAACGTCATCGACCTGTTGTTGCAGGGGCTGTTTCGCATCGTCGCCATGGTCATGCGCCTGGCGCCCCTCGGTGCGGGGGCGGGCATGGCGTTCACCATCGGCAAATATGGCATCGGCACGTTGCTGTCGTTGGGGCACCTGATGCTGGCGCTGTACCTCACTACGCTGCTGTTCATTGTGGTGGTGCTGGGCGCGATCGCGCGCTGGTCCGGCATTCCGCTGCTGACCTTCCTGCGCTACTTCAAGGACGAGATCCTGGTGACCCTTGGCACCTGCTCCACCGAAGCGGTGCTGCCGCGCATGATGATCAAGCTGGAGAAGCTGGGCTGCCGCAAATCGGTGGTTGGCATGGTGCTGCCCACGGGGTACACGTTCAACTCCGATGGCACCTGCATCTACCTGACCATGGCGGCGATCTTCGTGGCCCAGGCCACCAACACGCCACTGAGCCTGGCGGACCAGCTGGTGGTGCTGGGGGTGCTGTTGCTGACCTCCAAGGGGTCGGCGGGCGTGGCGGGCGCAGGCTTCGTGACCCTGGCCGCGACCCTGTCGGTGATACCGCAGATCCCGCTGGTGGGCCTGGTGCTGTTGTTGGGGGTGGACCGCTTCCTCAACGAAGCGCGGGCGGTCACCAACCTGCTGGGCAATGGCATCGGCACCCTGGCCATCGCCAAATGGGAAGGCGCCCTTGACCTGGCCAAGGCGCAGCAGGAGATCGCCCAGATGAACAAACCACCGGCCCCAACCCCGGTGACCCCGTAGCAGCTGCCGCCAGGCGGCGTGTTTCAGGCGTGGTTGACTGCCCGCGGGGTGCGGCGCCGTTCCTGTAGCACCGCCGGCTGCACGGGCGTCTCCACGGTGTGCAGCGAATAGCGCTGCAGCAGCGCCGCCAGCGCCTCGGCGTCGTTGAACATCATCACGTCGATGATGGACAGGTTGCCGACGAAGGGGTGCTTGAACTGGCGGTAGCTGATGTCGTCGTCCATGGCTAGGAACTTCAGTTCCAGCCCATGTTCGGCAAAATGCCGGGGGTCGTAGAGGCTGGTGCCGCCCATGGAATTGATGCAGCGCCGGGCGCCAAACTGCCGGGCGGTGCGGATGACCCGGTCCTGCTTGTCCAGTGGTGCCGGCAGCGCAAGGTCGGAGGCGCGGAAGAATGGCGTGTGAATGCCCAGGTAGGAGCACAGCTGCTTGAGGTTGTGTTCGATGTACAGCGCCAGGTTGCGCTCGGGGTGCAGGATTAGCGCCTCCAGCATTGCCATCACCTGGGCAAAGCAAGGTGCCTTGGCGTAGTTGCTCCTGATGACGTTCAACAACCGCTGCGCTTCGTCGGCAAAGTTGTCACTGGTCTCGCGTTGATTGATGGCCAATTCGAAGCTGCCACGTTTCAGCGGGAAGGTCAGCAGCCGCGCCTGGCCGCCGACGAGTACGTTATTGCGGTTGACCCAACCCGACTTGATATATTGCAAGTCGTCGCCCAGCACAAATACATCGGCGGCGGCAATCAGTTGGAAGTATCCCAGATAAGGGAATAAATACGGCTGCATCATGGCGATTGACGTGAACATTCAGGTGTCCTCAATTATTTGAATTGTCTGTCGGGCAGCCGTTGCGGCAGGGTTCAAGTGGCAGAGGTGGTCAGGCGCTTATAAAGGTTGACGCCGATATTCCGGCCAAGCAGCATCAAGGCTTGTAGTTTTTGTAGCGGCGAGATGGCGGCCAGGGAAAAAGTAAAAACATGGATCAGGAAGTATTCATACAAGGGCTGGTTGCCCAAGCGGTAATAATAATTGGACAGCGCCTGGCAAGTCTGCAAACTCATGTGCAGCTTGCGTTTTTCCGAGCGCATGGAAAAGATGCCGCCGGGGTGCACCCGGTACGCGGCTGGTTTTATCTGCGCAAGAAACTTGCCCTTGCCGTGGGCGCCCAGCAGCGACCACCAGCACATGTCGCTGAGTGGCGCGCCCTGCAACTCCCGTGGCATCTCATGGAATACATTGCGAAAGCACACGGTCAGCGTGGACAGCTGGCGGCCTTGCTGCAACTCGAGGGCGCTGGCATCGCGGCGCAGCTTGCCTTGCAGTTGCAGGCCCCGTTCACCATTGATGTCGAAGGCCATGGCGTCGTGGAAGGTCAACACATAGTCGGGGTGGGCTTCGAGGAAATCGGCCTGGATCTGCAACTTGGCCGGGTCGGTCCAGTAGTCATCGCCTTCGCAGTAGGCGATATAACGGCCGCGGGCGTGCTTGAATATCTCGGGGATGCATTCCTTGCCTTGTTGGAATTGGTTTTCTGTCTGGTAAAACGGCCGGATAATATCGGGATAGCGGGTGGCATAGTCCGCAAGTATCCGCGCGGTGGCGTCGGTGGAGGCGTCATCGTGAACCAGAACTTCAAAAGGAAAGTTGGTCTGTTGAGCGATGAAACTGTCCAGGGTGGCGGTAATAAAAACTTCATGGTTATAAGTGGGGCAAACAATACTGACGAGCGGGGCAGGGGAGTTGTTATTCATGGTTCGGCTGCTCGGGCATTAGCCTGTAGGTAAGGTGTTTGCATGATATGACTTGCCATTTTTCAGGCCTCCCTCTGCGCGTTGTGGGTATATGTATCGTCGAAGAGGTTGTACCTGTCAACTGACGGGAAGGGTGATTTGTAAAATTTGCGATACGCGGTGTTAGGTAGCCTGCTTATGGTTTTATTGACTATGTAAAGTGTCAAAAAAACTGGCTCGGGCGGCGTTAAAGTTATGGCGCCTTAACGCGCGTCTGATCATTGGCGTGGGTTAATTGATCAAGGAGCACTATCGGGGCGGATGACTTGAATCAGCGGCCTGGACTCAGGCCTGCGGAAAACTCGCCAGCTGCGTCTCGGTCACCCGCTTGATCGCCTGGGGCGACTGCCCGAAGGCGCGCAGAAAGGCCCGGCGCATGCGTTCGCGGTCACCAAAGCCGCATTCCCGGGCGATGACGTCGAGGGAATGGCGGCCCGCTTCCATCATGATGCGCGCGGCTTCCACGCGCAGGTGCTCGATGGCCTTGGCCGGCGACTGGCCGGTTTCCTCGCGGAACAGCCGGCTGAACTGCCGGGGGCTCAGGTGCGCGACGTCGGCCAGGGTGTCGACCGACAGGTCGGTGGCCAGGTGTTCGCGGGCATACAGCAGCGCGCCCTGGATACGGTCGGTCTTGGGGTCCATGTCCAGCAGCGCGGAAAACTGCGACTGGCCCCCCGAGCGCCGGTGGTGTACCACCAGTTTTTTCGCCACCTGCCTGGCCACCGCGGTGCCCAGGTCCTGCTCGACAATGGCCAGGGCCAGGTCGAGGCCGGCGGTCATGCCGGCCGAGGTCCAGACGTTGCCGTCGATGACAAAAATCCGGTCCTCGTCCATCTGCACGCCGGGGTAGGCGCTGCGGAACGCCCGGGCGTGGGCCCAATGAGTGGTGGCCCGGCGGCCCTGCAGCAGGCCGGCGGCAGCCACCACGAAGGCGCCGGTGCACACGGCGGTGATGCGCCGGGACTGGTGCGCGGCGCTGCGCAGGTAGTCCAGCAGGGCGGGTGGGGCGTTGTCGATGTGGTTGTTGCCGATGACGATGAGGGTGTCGTGGTGGGTGTCCTTGAAGGTATCGGTCTGGATGCCGAAGCCCAGGGAGGAGGGCACGATGCCGCCGTGTTCGGAGAGCAGGGTGAGGTGGTAGTGCGGGCCGTGGAGGTCGTTGGCGGTTTCGAAGACGGTGGAGACGGCGAGGCCGAGGATTTGGAAACCGGGGTAGATGAGGAGGGCGATGGTGGTCATGGTGGTGGGTTCCAGATGCTGGGTCGGGATGCCGGTGATGAAGCTTTTGATCTGCTTTTGATCTGCTTTTGATCTGGCTTTTGATCTGGCTTGTGATCTTGATTGTATGCCCCGTAAAGCGCCCGGGCCGACTGGAGGCGTCGATCAACGGGCTGCCCGAAGGGCCGAGGCCGCAGGCCGAAGAGACGGTAACCCGCAGGCTTCTATAGCGGGTGCCGTCTGATGTGGCCTAATTATCCCGGACACGCCCAAAGGAGCGGTAATCTACCGCTCAACCAAGAGGTGTTCGATGTCCCGACGTAATTTTTCGACAGAGTTCAGGCAAGAGGCAGCAGCCCTTGTCCTTGATAGTGGCTACACCACCCCAGAAGCCTGCAAAGCCATGGGCGTTGGCCCAACCGCACTGCGTCGGTGGGTGGAACAACTCCGCCAAGAGCGTTTCGGAATCACCCCCGAAACGGCTTCAGCCATGACGCCTGAACAACAGCAAATCCAGGCGCTGCAGGTAAAAATCCGCAAGCTCGAGCTGGAGAAGGAAATCTTAAAAAAGGCTACCGCTCTCTTGATGAACGATTCCCTCGATCGAAGGCTTTGATCGATGCGTTAAGTGAGCGTTTCACGGTAACTGACTTGTGTCGTGTTTTTGGGGTAAGCCGCAGCGGCTATTACGAGCATCTCAAGCGCCGCAATTGCCCCGATCCAGATCGGGAGCGGCTGAAAACGTTGGCCACAGGGCTGCATGCCGAAAGTCGAGGCTCCATGGGCGCACGGGTATTGTCTGCGGCACTCAAGGCCCAGGGAGAGCAGGTGGGGCGTTTTTTGGCCGGGCGGTTAATGGCCGAGGCTGATTTGCGGAGCATTCAACGTCGGCCAAACCCTTATCGCCTGGCCACGGTGGAGGCAAAATTTGCACCCAATCTATTGGAGCGCCAGTTCGAAGTGTCGGCGCCCAATCGGGTTTGGTGTGGTGATATCACCTATATCTGGGCGGGGACGCATTGGCTCTATCTGGCGGCTGTCCTCGATCTGTATGCCCGGCGGATCGTGGGTTGGGCCATCTCCAAAAGCCCCGATTCGGCATTGGCGTGCAAGGCATTGGAGCTGGCTTATCAGGCCCGCGGAATGCCCGACAAGGTCATGTTTCATTCGGATCAAGGCTGTCAGTACAGCAGTGAGCTGTTTCGCGACAAGCTTGAAGGATTCGGGATGAGGCAAAGCATGAGCCGGCGTGGAAACTGCTGGGATAATGCACCGATGGAGCGTTTTTTCAGCAGCCTGAAGTCAGAGTGGATACCCAAGAAAGGTTACCAGGACGAGGCGAAGGCCAGGCCGGATGTACTTCGCTACGTGATCCATCATTACAACCAGGTCCGGCTTCACAGCCATAACGAGTACCGCACGCCGGTGGAGCATGAAAGGCTGGCGGCGTAGCTCCTAAACAAATGTCCGGGATTGGTTGACCAGATCAGTCTGCCCGTTGAGCGGCGCCGGAAGGAGGGGACCCGTAGCGCAGCGTAGGGCCCAAGCAGGGGCAAGCGTTTTTTGGTTACTTTTTTTGGCGTTTGAAAAAAAGTGACCCGCCGTAAGGGCGGAAAGGTGATTTTGCATCACCCTCGGTAATGGATATGGTCACGGATTCGGCATCGCGCTTCGGCGATTTCGAACATATCCATTTTCGCGGGGATGCCACCGACCGTTTCGCCCTTACGGCGAGTAACTTTGGGCCTGTCCCCCGTTAACGGACGCCAAGAAGCTGTTCATCACGCCGTCCGTCTCAACCCTTTCGCGTAGTCGTTCGGTGAACGATACCCCAGTGCCGAGTGCAGTCGGACGGCATTGTAAAACCCATGGATGTAGCTGGCGATCGATACATACGCCTGCTGTTTGCTGGGATAGGTCCCGCAAGCCTCCTCTCGCTTGAGTGTAGCGAAGAAGCTTTCGGCCACCGCGTTGTCCCAGCAGTTTCCCTTGCGACTCATGCTCTGCGTCACGCCTTTCGCAGCCAAGGTCTGGCGGAACCTTCCGCTGGCGTATTGACGTCCCTGATCAGAATGAAAAATCACTCCGCAAGCCCCCAGGCAGGCGTTCCAGGCGTTGATAAAAGCCCGTTCAACGAGTTCGTCTGGCATCCGGTCAGCGAAGCTGTAACCCAGTACCTGACGGGTTTGGATGCTCAACACCACTGCCAAATACATCCAGCCCTCTTTAGTTGGGATGTAGGTAATATCACTGACCCAGGCGGGCACGGCGCCATGCACCGAAAACTGACGATCAAGCAGATTGTTTGCCACAGGCTGAAAGTGATGACTATCGGTGGTGCACGGCACGTACCTGGCTCTGCCTTTGCTCTGGATGCCCTCTTCATGCATGAGGCGGCTAACCCGTTTAGGGCCCACGGCGTAAGCCTTCTGGCGTAGCGCTTGAACCAGTCGGGGCCGTCCGTAGGTTCCACGGCTGGCAGTGAAGACCTTATGCAGTTCAAGACGTAACTCTGCATCAGGGTCAGGACGGTTGCGCCGATGCCGGTAGTCGTAAAACCCTGAAACGGAGACACCCATGACCCGACACAGTGTGCGGACAGGGAATTGAGCCCGTTCTGCAGCGACGAAGGCGTATCTCACCTGGACTCTTTGGCGAAGAATACTGCCGCCTTTTTTAGGATTTCGCGCTCCAATTTGAGCTCGGCATTTTCGGCCCGGAGCCGTGCCAGTTCGCTGCTTTCCTTGGAGATGGGGCGACGATTGGGGGAGCTTGGCGCAAGCCCCTTTCGTGCTGCATCAACCCAGTTGTCCAACGTCTTGACGGAGATGTCGAGCTGACGGGCAGCTTCGGTTCGGCCCACCGATTCCGCGAGGGCTACAGCCTGCATTTTGAATTCATCGGTATAGTTACGGCGAGTACTTGGGTACATGGCAACCTCCAGGATGGCAATGTAAGTATCGCTTCTTGGCGTCCGTTGTCATGGGACAGGCCCACTTTTTGGCAGTCGCCCCAAAAAGTCACCAAAAAGGGCTTGCCCCTGCTTGGGCCCTTCGCTGCGCTACGGGTCCCCTCCCTCCGGCGTCGCTCAAGCGGACGACGGCCCGGAATAGAAGCGCCTCCGGTTCCGTCTTCCCCGGCTACGCCGAGGACCGCTTGATCGACGCCTCCAGTCGGCCCGGGCGCTTAACGGGGCCAAGATCAAAAGCCAGATCAAGATCAAGATCAAAAGCCAAAGCCAAAGCCAAAGCCAGATCGAGATCACCGGCAGTTAGCGCCGATTGAATGCCTTGTCCTAAAAAGGTGGATATACGACATTCGCGCCATTGCCACCCATCGTACTCTCCCCCCACACCCACCCACAATCCCGGAGAGCCACCATGACCACCCCAACCCCCAAAGGCACCGCCCTGATCACCGGCGCATCCACCGGCATCGGCGCCGTGTACGCCGACCGCCTGGCCAGGCGCGGTTACGACCTGATCCTGGTCGCCCGCAACCAGCAACGTCTGGCCGCGCTGGCGGAAAAACTGCAGGCCGAGACCGGCCGCACCATCACCCCGCTGGCGGCCGACCTCAATGACCTGGCCGACCTAGCCAAGGTCGAAGCCGTGCTGCGCGACGACGCCAACATCACCCTGCTGGTGAACAACGCCGGCGTCGGCTCGGTGGCGTCGATCCTCAAGGGTGATGCAGACGCCATGCAGGCCATGATCGGCCTCAACATCACCGCGCTCACGCGCCTGACCTACGCGGTGGCGCCGGCCTTTGTCGCTCGCGGCGCAGGCACGATCGTCAATATCTCCTCGGTGGTCGGCATTGCCGTGGAGATGCTCAACGGCGTCTACAGCGCCTCCAAGTCCTACGTGCTCAGTTTCGGCCACGCGCTGCAACGGGACCTGGGCGACAAGGGCGTGCGTATTCAGACCGTGTTGCCCGGCGCTACGGCCACCGAGTTCTGGGACGTGGCCGGCTACGCGGCGCAGAAGGCCGGGGCCAACACCATGACGGCCGCACACCTGGTGGATGCCGCACTGGTGGGGCTGGACCGGGGCGAGGCGGTGACCATCCCCGGCCTGCATGAGGAGCACGAGTGGCAGGCGTGGGAGCAGGGCCGCCGCGCGCTGTCGAGCAAGTTCAGCCATGCCTTGCCGGCGGCGCGCTACGGTGTGTGAGCGATAATCAGGCTGCCCCTACAGCGCGTGGTCCACCACCACCTGCAACGACTGCCGCGAACAACGCTCCACCCGCGCCTGCACGTTGTACACGTCCTGGAACAGCGTGGGGTTGAGCACCTGGTGCGGGGTGCCGCAGCCGTAGAGCCGGCCCTGGTCGAGCACGGCCAGCTGGTCGGCGAAGCGCGCCGCCAGGTTGATGTCGTGCAGCACCACCACGCCGATCAACTGGTGCGTCACCACCTGCGCGCGCACGCACTCCATCACCTTGAGCTGGTAATTGAGGTCGAGGGCGCTGGTGGGTTCGTCCAGCAGCATCACCTGGGGCGTGCGCGCCACCACCTGGGCCAGGCTCACCAGCTGCCGCTGGCCACCGGACAAACTGTCCAGGGCCACGTCGCCCAGGTGGGCGATGCCCAGTTGCTGCAGGGCGGCCAGGGCCTGTTGCAGGGCGGGGTCGCCGCGCAGGCTGGGGTCCTTGGCGCGCACCGCGGCCAGCACGCATTCCAGCACGCTCAAGGCCAGGTTCGGCGGCAGCGTCTGCGGCATGTAGGTCACCCGCTGGCCGCGCTCGGACGGCGCCAGGCGGGCCAGGTCGTGGCCGTCCAGCAGCAGTGCGCCGCTGCACGGTTCAAGGCCGGCCATGGCCCGCAGCAGGGTCGACTTGCCGGCGCCGTTGGGGCCGATCAGCGCCGTCAGGGTGCCGCGCCGCAGCAGCGGCAGGCTCAGTTCATGCACCACCTGCCGGCGCCCGTAGCGCACCGACAGTTGGTTGACCGCAAGGCCGGGCAGGCGATTCATGAGCGCGCTCCACGTTTGAACACCAACAAGACGAACACCGGCACGCCCACCAGGGCGGTGACGATGCCCACCGGCACCACCACCCCCGGCAGAATCAGCTTGCTGGCGATGGACGACAGCGACAGCAGCAGGCCGCCCACCAGCACGCTGGCCGGTAGCAGGAAGCGCTGGTCTTCACCCACCAGCAGGCGGGCGATGTGCGGGCCCACCAGGCCGATGAAGCCGATGGTGCCGACGAAGGCCACGGCCACCGCGCTGAGCAGGCTGATGCGCAGCAGCGCCAGAAAGCGCAGGCGCCTGACGTTGACGCCGAAGCTCATGGCGCGGTCCTGGCCCATGCGCAGCAGGGTAAGGCGCGGCGCCGCGGCGAAGCTGAACGGCATCACCACGGCCAGCACCGCCGCCAGGATCGACAGCTTGTTCCAGTTGGCCCGGGTGACGCTGCCCAGGGTCCAGAACAGCAGCTGTTGCAGCACGTCCTCGGTGGCCAGCAGTTGCAGCAGCGACACCAGCGCGTTGCAGCTGAACACCAGGGCGATGCCGAACAGCACCAGGCTCTGCACCCCGGCGCCACGTAGCCGCGACATGAACTGCAGCAGGAACACCGAGGCGCAGGCGAACACGAACGCGGCCAGGGAAATGGCGCTGTCGTTGCTTAGCCACGCCGTGGCCAGCGGGAACACGATCACCAGCGAGGCGCCCAGCGCCGCCGCCGAGGACACGCCCAGGGTGAAGGGGCTGGCCAGCGGGTTGTCGAGGATGGCCTGCATCTCGGCGCCGGCCAGCGACAGCGCGGCGCCCACCAGCACCGCCATCAGGGCGTAGGGCAGGCGCACGTTCCACAGGATCACCTGCTGCATGGCGTCCAGGTTCTGCGGCTGGACGATGCCGCGCAGCAGGGTCGCCAGGCCCATGCCCGACGGGCCGCTGGCCAGGTCGATCAGCAGCGCCACCAGCAACAGCAGGGCCAGGCCGCCGATCAATTGGCAGCGCCGTGCCAGGCGCCGCCGGTAGGCCAGGCTGACGCTGGCCAGGTCAGGCAGTGGCACGGCCATCAGCGGGCGTCCACCCAGTACTGCCCTTGCATCGGAATGCTGAGGAATTGCTGGTTGATCTGCGCCTGGGTCGCGGCCGGGTCGAGGTCCTTGAAGGCCTGGGGGTTGACCCACTTGGCCAGGGCTTCGATGGCCAGCAGGTTGTACGGCGAGTTGTAGAAGTCATGCCACAGGCCGTGGGCGTTGCCGGCCTGGATGGCGCGCAGGGGCTTGAACTCGGGGCGCTCGAGCACCTTGTGCAGTGACGCTTCGGCCTGCTGCGGGGTGACGCCGGCCCCCAGGATCAGCCCCGGCTGGTGGTTGCCGCTGGCCACGTACACGTCCGGGTCGGCCTGCAGGGCGTATTCCACGCTGACGTCGCCCAGGGCGCCGGGCACCACGTCGGCGGCGATGTTGCGCCCGCCGACCAGCTGGATGATCTCACCCAGGCCGCTCTTGCCCGTGGTGTGGCCAGGGGCCTGCCAGACGCCGGCCAGCAGCTCCAGGAACACTTTCGGGCGCTGGGCCAGGGCCGGGTCGCCGACCACGTCGGTGATGTGCTTGATGTGTTGCTGGTAGAAGTCCAGGTAGGCCTGGGCTTGCGGCTCGCGGCCCAGGGCCTGGCCCAGGGCGGTCAGGCTGGTCTCGGTGCCTTGTACCGGGTTGATGCGGAAGTCGACGAACAGCACCGCGACGCCGGCCTTGGCCAGCACATCGGCCACCGGGCTGTGCTCGGAGGGGCCGTGGCCGGAAATGCTGAAGATGGCCAGGTCGGGTTTCAGCGCCAGGATCTGCTCGGCGCTGACGCTTTGTTCGGAAGCCTGGCCGATCAGGGGGATGTCCTTGATCTGCGGGAATTTCGCCGCATAGACGTCATAGGTGTGGGCGTCCAGCAGGCGCATGTCGTTCTGCCAGCCGACCACGCGGGCGAACGGCGCGTCCTTGTCCAGCAGGGCCAGGGCGCCAATCAGGCGGCCTTCGCCCAGCACCACGCGGTTGACGTGGTCGGGCACCTGCACGTGGCGGCCGAGCACGTCGGTGACCTCGTGGGCCTGGGCAGCCTGGCCGGCCAGGGCCAGCAGCAGGGGGAGGACGCAGCGCAACAGCGCTTTGGGGGTGAACATGGGCAATAAGCTCCTTTGAAGGGGGGGGCGTGGGAGCTGGCTTGCCAGCGAGCTTTTCGGGGGCACAACAGCTCGCTGGCAAGCCAGCTCCCACAGGTGGTTAAACGTCGCTCCAGCGGCGCAGCAGGTTGTGGTACACGCCGGTCAGTTGCAGCAGCGATTCGGCGTCGGCCTGCTGCTGGTCGAGGCGCTGGATGGCCACGTCCATGTCCAGCAGCAGGCTGCGCTGGCTGTCCTCGCGCACCAGGCTTTCCACCCAGAAGAACGCCGCCAGGCGCTCGCCACGGGTGACCGGTTCGATGCGGTGCACGCTGGTGCCGGGGTACAGCACCAGGCTGCCGGCGGCCAGCTTCACCCGGCGCTCGCCGAAGGTGTCGCGGATCACCAGCTCGCCGCCGTCGTAGCGGTCGGCGTCGCTGAGGAACAGCGTCGCCGAGAGGTCGGTGCGCACCCGTTCGCGCACGCCCTTGAGGCCACGAATGGCATTGTCGATATGGAAGCCGAACGATTCCCCCTCGCCGTAGCGGTTGAACAACGGCGGGTAGATCTTCTTCGGCAGGGCGGCCGACATGAACAGCGCGTTGTCGCCCAGCCGCGCCAGGATCTGCCCCCCCAGATGGATGGCCTGGGGGTTGTCCTCGGCCAGCTGGCGGTTGTGCTTGGCCCGCGCCGAACCCACGCCGGCGGTGGCCTTGCCGTCGCCCCAGGGCTGGGCCAGCAGTTGCTGGCGCAGTTGCTGCAGTTCATCGGCGCTAAACAGCGAAGGGATCTCGATCAGCATGGCCAGGCCTCAGAAGCTATAGTCGACACTGGCGGTGAGGGTGCGCCCGGCACCCGGCACGCCATACAGCTGGAAGCCGTCCAGCGAGGCACCGATCTGGCTGTAGTAGAAGGTGTTGAAGATGTTGTTGAGGTTGACGTGCACGGTGGTCTGGGCGTTGACCTTGTACTGCGCGGCCAGGTTCTGCAGCCAGTAGCCGGGAGCCTTTTCGTTGTCCTTCACGTACACCGCGTACACGCCCGAGGCGCCGCTGGCGTAGCTGCTGTTGTTGCTCTGGCCACCCACGTACTTGTTGTCGGTGTAGCGGCGGCGGCCCACGTAGTTGGCGCCGTAGCTCAGGCTCAGGTCATCGGTGACGTCGTAGGTGGTCCACAGGTTGAAGGTCAGGTCGGGGACGTTCTTGGCCTCGCTGCCCTTGTTGGCGCCCTTGGTCTGCACGCTCTTCATGGCCGAGAAGCCGGTGAAGGCGGTCCAGCGGTCGGTGATGTTGCCCGACAGCCCCAGCTCTACGCCGTCCACGCGCTTGGCGGGCAGGGCACGCACGGGCGAGGTCTCGCCCTCGGCGTATTCCCAGGAGTTGTCCAGCTCGGTGCGGAACAGCGCGGCGGTGAGGTTCAGGCGGTCGTGGGCCAGGTCCCACTTGGTGCCCACCTCGTAGGTCTTGGCGCGGGCCGGGGTGTAGTTGCTGGTGGTGGCGGCCCCGTAGATCTGGTTGTTGGTGGACGCGCCCACCGCCGAGGGTTGCGCCGCCGAGCTGTAGGAGGCGTAGATGCTGCCGTTGGGCAGCGGTTTGTAGACGATGCCGGCGCGGCCGCTGAGGGCACCGTCGCTGCTGCTGATGGTGGCCACGTCGCGTTGGGTGGTCTGCGCTTTCCAGTAGTCATAGCGCAGCGAGCCCAGCACTTGCCACTGCTCGTTGAGGTTGATGGTGTCGCCGAAATAGACCGCCGAGTCGTCCACCACCGAGCGCGGGTCGCCGGAGCCTTCCACGGTCCAGGTGCTGGGGAAGTCATGGGACGGGTCGGCCATGTCGAAGACCATATTGCCGGTCGGTACTTCGGCGTCGCGGGCCAGGCCGCCGTAGGTCTCGTGGTAGAACTCCAGGCCGCTGACAATCGAGTGCTGCAGCGCGCCGGTGTTGAAGCTGAAGCTGTAGTCGGTCTGGTTGTCGAGGATGGTGTAGCGCTTGGACTGCCCGTAGTTGTTGCCGCGCAGGATGCCGTAGGCGGTGTTGCTGTTGTTGACGTAGTCGGTGTAGGCGTTGACGGTGCTGTTGGGCACCTGGCTCACGGCGCCCACGCCGGTGTAGCCCAGGTTGGCGCAGCGGGTGCCGCTGCAGGTCTTGTTGCCGCTGGCGTCGCTGGCGAAGAAGCGCGCCGGCGACAGCACCGAGAAGCTGTCGGTGCGTTCCCAGCGCAGCTGGTTGCGCAGGTGCGAGTCGTTGTCGAAGTCGTGCTCCACGCGGGCAGTCAGCGACATCGTCTTGGTCTGCTGGGTGTACAGGTCGGAGCCGTACCAGTTGCTGCGCTTGACCCCCGGCATGGTATCGCCGTTGGTGCCGCGCTGGATCGGCAGGCCGGTGTCGGGGGTGTTGTCGTCCTTCTGGTAGAACAGGTCGAGGAAGTAGCGGGTGTCGGTGCCAAGGCCGGTGGCGAACGAGGTGGCCAGGCCGTAGCGGTCGTAGTCGACGTTGTCGCGCTCGCTGACCTGGTTGTAGTGGCGCATCAGGTTGACGCGCACCGCGCTGGTGTCGTTGAGCTGGTAGTTGAAGTCGCCGGTGACGCGCTTGTAGGCGTCGGTGCCGATGCCGGCCGAGACCTTGTTGGCGTTGCCCAAGTGGGCTTCCTTGCTCAGCAGGTTGACGCTGCCGCCCACCGCCGACACGCCCGATTCCACCGAGCCGGTGCCTTTGTAGACCTCGGCCTGGGCCAGGTTGAAGGTGTCGGTGCGGGTGGACATGCCGGCGTCGCGCACGCCGTCCACGGTCAGGCTCTGCTCCGAGCTGAAGCCGCGGATGGAGAACAGGTCGCCCCAGCCCAGGTTGCCCTCGCCGGACATGAAGGTGATGCCCGGCACGTTGCGCAGCACTTCCTGCAGGCTCTGGGCGTTCTGCTCGGTGATCACCTGCTGCGGCACCACGGTGACGCTCTGCGGGGCGTCCAGCAGCGGCGCGCCGATCTTGGCCGACGACGCGCGGTCGGTCTTGTAGAGGCTGGGGCGGTCGCTGTCGACGTTGATGTCGGGCAGGCTGATGGCCCCGCTGGCCTGGGCCGTGTCGGCCCAGCCAGGGGTGGGCACCACGCCCAGGGTGGCGATGCCCAGCAGCGGTGCCAGGGTGCGTTGCAGGGTGAGGCCTGCGGCCGGTGAAGGGGACGACTTCATTTGTACTACCTTGTGTTAAATTGGAATCGATCTTATTTAGATTGGTAGTCTAATGAGCGCTCCCGGCCTGCAAGGCGGGGCTTTGTATCGAAAACGCAGCGTTATTGCGTTCCAACACATTCCATTACATTTGCGCCCGCCAGGGCGGCGAATTTTGACTATTGGTAGCCGCCTGTCCTCGGCCTGTACGGGGCGGGCTTTCATACGCCGAGATAAAAAGCACCTTTGATGAGCAAGCAAGACCACCTGCTGGTCGTCGACGACGACCCCGAAATCCGCCAGTTGCTGGGCGATTACCTGCGCGACGCCGGCTACCAGGTCACCACCGCCGCCGACGGCCGCGAGATGCGCCGGCGCCTGGAGCTGAACGTCATCGACCTGATCGTGCTGGACGTGATGCTGCCCGGCGAGGACGGCCTGAGCCTGTGCCGCGAGCTGCGCGTGACGGCCAACACCCCGGTGATCATGCTCACCGCCCGCGGCACCCTGGTCGACCGCATCGTCGGCCTGGAAATAGGCGCCGACGACTACCTGCCCAAACCGTTCGACCCGCGCGAGCTGCTGGTGCGCATCAAGGTAGTGCTGCGCCGGGTGCAGAGCTTCCCTGACCGGGCGCGGGTGGACGACGTGGCGCTGATCCGCTTCGGCGCCTGGCAGCTGGACACCCGCGCGCGCCACGTGCTGTCGCCGGCGGGGGTGGTGATCAACCTGGGCAACTCCGATTTCCGCGTGCTGCGCCTGCTGCTGCAGCACCCCAACCGGCCGCTGAGCCGCGAGTTTTTGCTCAACCATGTATTCGACAAGGCCAGCACGCCGTTCGACCGCGCCATTGACGTGTGCGTCAGCCGCCTGCGCCAGCAGCTGGACCCCGGCCTGATCAAGACGGTGCGCAATGAGGGCTACATGCTCACCGTCGACGTCGACGCACAGCCGTCATGAGGCTGTGGCCACGCACGCTGTTCGGGCGGCTGGTGATCATCCTGGTGGCCGGCATGCTGGCGGCGCAGCTGCTCACCAGCAGCATCTGGTTCGACGTGCGCCACAGCCAGGTGCTGGAGATTCCCACGCGGCTTATCGCCGCGCGGGTCGCCGACATCGTCCGCCAGGCCCACCGCGACCCGGCGCAGGTGGAGGCGCTGGTGGCCATGCTCGACTCGCCGCGCTTCCACCTCAGCCTCAGCGACAGCGCCAGCACCCGGCAGGAGCGCCTGGCCGAGAGCGACGAGCCCACCCAGCGCCTGCTGGAGAAGGTGGTGTCGCAGCGCACCGGCTACGTGGAAACCCTGCACCTGCTGCGCCTGGACATGGTCGATGGCGAGAACAAACGCGTGGGCTGGACCCAGCTGATGGCCGGGCACCCGGCGGCGGGGCGCTACCTGATTGACGTGCGCCTGCCCGACAACCGCTGGCTGCAGGTGCAGGCCCTGGAAGACCAGGGCTGGAGCAGCCGTACGCCCCAGGACATCGTGCTGGACTACATCCTGCGCATTTACCTGCTGCGCATCGTGGTGCTGGTGTTGATCGCCATGGTGGCGGTGCGCCTGGCCATCCGCCCCCTGACCCAGCTCACCGAAGCGGCCCAGCGCCTGGGCCGCGACATTCATCGGGCGCCGCTGCTGTTGACCGGCCCGGTGGAGGTGCGCCGCGCGGCTGAGGCGTTCAACGCCATGCAGCAGCGGCTGATCGCCAACCTGGCCGAGCGCACGCGCTTCCTGGCGGCCATATCCCACGACCTGCGTTCGCCCATCACGCGCCTGCGCCTGCGCGCCGAGAAGGTCGCCGAGCCCGAGCTGCAGGCGCAGTTGCGCCGTGACCTCGATGACATGGAACAGATGGTGGCCAGCACCCTGGAGTTCGTCGCCGGCGGCCAGGTCAGCGAGGAGCGGCAGCCGCTGGACATCAACTCGCTGCTGCTGAGCCTGCAGGCCGACTTCGACGACCTGGGTGAACACATCGAGGTGCAGGGCCGCGCCCAGCAGCCGATCCCGGCGTTCGCCCGCAGCCTCAAGCGCTGCGTGCACAACCTGCTGGAGAACGCCGTGCGCTATGGCGGCCAGGTGCAGGTGCTGGTGGAAGACAGCGACCAACAGCTGAGCATCACCATCCGCGACCATGGCCCGGGCATTCCCGAGCATTTGTTGCAGCAGGTGCTGGAACCCTTCTACCGCGTGGAAGGCTCGCGCAACGCCAGCTCCGGCGGCTACGGCCTGGGCCTGAGCATCGCCAACACCGTGGCCGGCGCCCACGGCGGCAGCCTGGTGCTGGCCAACGCCGCCGGCGGTGGGTTGCGGGCGGTGCTGCGGCTGCCCCGATGACGCGGCCTGCGCAACGCCTGTAGCAGCTGCCGCCAGGCGGCGTCCGAACGATGACGCGGTGTTGCCGGTGACGCGGCCTGCGGCCGCTGCTACGGGGCGGCGTCTGGGCGATGACGCGGTGGCGCGGTGGGATCGTTGTCGTACAACCAAATGAGCTATGATGCGCGTTCATTCGCCTACCGGGATGTTTGCCGCCGATGGATTATCAAGATGCCCCCACCAGTGTTCGCGCCCGGCACCGCAGCCTGGCCGAGGACCTGGTCGCCGAGCTGTCGCGGCGCATCCACAGCGGCGAGATCAAGCCGGCGGCCAAGCTGCCCACCGAATCCCAGGTGATGGCCGAGCACGGGGTCAGCCGCACGGTGGTGCGCGAGGCCATCTCGCGGCTGCAGGCCGCAGGCCTGGTGGAAACCCGCCATGGCATCGGCACCTTCGTCCTCGACCTGCCCAGTCCCACCGGCTTTATCATCGACCCGGCGAGCGTGGTCACCCTGCAGGACGTGCTGGCGGTGCTGGAACTGCGCATCAGCCTGGAAGTGGAGGCCGCCGGCCTGGCCTGCGCGCGCCGCACCGAGGCACAGCTGCAACTGATGCGCGAATCCCTCGACGCCCTCAACTCGCGGGTCATCAGCGTCGAGTACGCGGTGGCGGCAGACTTCCAGTTCCACCAGCAGATCGCCCTGGCCACCGGCAACGCCTACTTCACCGACATCATGCTGCACCTGGGTGTGAGCATCCTGCCGCGGGCGCGCCGGCACTCCACGCGGGTGGTCAACGACAAGACCGAGCCCTACCTGGAGCGCCTGAGCCGCGAGCACGAAGACATCTACCAGGCCATCGCCCGTCGTGACGGCGACGCCGCCCGGGCGGCGATGCGCCTGCACCTGTCCAACAGCCGCGAGCGCATGCGCCGTGCCTACGAGGCCGCCGACGCCGAGGCGTCGAACGCCTGAACCTCAGCGCCCGGCGCCGTCCTCGAAGGGCCCGGCGGCCGTGAACGGCCCGCCCTGGAACTGGCTGCCGGCCTCGGCCACGGCGGGCAGCGGCTGGCTCTCGATTTTCCCGCGAAACTTCTCCGAACTGTCCTGCGGCGCATAGCCCAGGTGGGCCGCATGGCGGTTGCTCCACCACAGGTCGCGGTTGGCGGAAACGCCGTACACCACGGTATGGCCCACGTCCCTGGTCAGCAGCGCACGCGCCACCAGTTGCTCAAGGTCCGGGTAGCTCAGCCAGGTGGACAACATGCGCCGGTTGCGCGGTTCGGGGAAGGATGAGCCGATGCGCAGGCTCACGGTCTGGATGCCATAGCGGTGGAAGTAGAAGGTGGCCAGGTCTTCGCCATAGGCCTTGGACAAGCCGTAGTAGCCGTCCGGGCGCCGCGGCGAATGGGCATCCAGTTCCTCACCCTGGGGGTAGAACCCGGTGACGTGGTTGGAGCTGGCGAACACCACGCGCTTGATGCCGTGCTGCCGCGCTGCCTCGTACACATGGAAGGTGCCGCGGATGTTGGCCTCCAGAATCTCCTCGAACGGCCGCTCCACCGACACCCCGCCCAGGTGCACGATGGCGTCCACCCCCTGGCACAGCGCGGCGACCCCGGCCTTGTCGGCCAGGTTGCCCGGCAGTACTTCATCGTGGGCGCCCCGGCTGGGCGCCATGGGGCTGATGTCGGTGGCGCGCACGACGTCGGCGTGGGCCTGCAGGGCTTCGCGCAGTATCTGCCCCAGGCCGCCGGCGGCGCCGGTCAGCAGGATGCGCTGGAAAGGTTTGGGTGTGGCGGCTTGCGTGGTCATGGTCAGTTCGTCCATTGAGCTGCGGGAGGGAAGGGGGCTTACATGAAGTTGTAAACGACCCCCAGGCGCCAGCGCACCTGGCGATCGTCGGAGGTGGTATCGACCTTGATGTCGCCGATTTCCATGAACGGCACCCATTGCCTGGTCAGTGCGTACTTGATGATCAGGTTCTGTTCGTAGTCGTCTTTCTTGTTGGCGTAGCGGATGTAGTCGGTCTTGAAGTAGATGAACTGGTACTCGTAGGCCCACTTGCTGGCCGGCGTGTAGCCCAGCCAGCCCTCGAAGCGGTTGACGTGCTGGTCGTTCTTGGCGTTGTCGGCCATGTCCTCGTCAATCGCGTCGCGGTTGAGCTTCTTGGTGTCCAGGCGGTAGCGGGTGGCCACGTAGTAGCGGTCGTTGATCCGGTACTTGTACTTGAGGCCGAACTTGTAGGTGGTGGCGTCGCTGGAGCTGTCCATCTGGAAGGCCGGGGTCAGGGTGGCCTGGGGGTTGAGCGTGTAGTTGTAGCTTACGGTGAACTCTTCGCCGTTGTTGACCATGTTGTCGTAGGCCACGTCCTGGCGGTCACCCGCGGTGCGGTACTTCATCTCCGCTTCGAAACCCAGGCCGCTGGCAAGCCGGTAGTTGAGCTTGATGCGGTCGGCATGGGCGCGGTCGCTGTCGGTGTACTGGTGGCGGTAGTCGATGCTGGCGGTATCGGCGCTGGCGGCGAAGGGCAAGCCCAGGGCCGCAAGCGTGGCAAGCGTGCGTAGGGTGGTGTTCATACGGTCTTCTTTTTTGTTTTTGTTGGGGGCGTTGACTAGCACTACTCACAGCAAGGTGTTGCGTTTGGATCTCATTTGTGGCTTAGAAATACGTTATCGTACGACAAGATGACTCGTCTACGAATAAACCACGATTTTTCACTATTTTTTTTCTGATACATATCTGCAATGGGGCTTACAGGCGCACCTTCCAGCGGCTAAGTTATTGCGAATGCTGGACTAAATCGGCAAATGCACAGGTTTTTGTCGAGGTGGCCGGGTTTTTTCAGGGGCTTTTCAAGTGTTGTACGATGACATATGCTCGCCGCCAACAGATGCAAGCTTTTCCACAAATCCAATAAAAAAAGGCTGAAGACGCCCATGAGAATCACAGCAGTCAACGTCCAGGTTTTTGCCTACCCCACCCGCCGCGCCGTCGACAGCGCCGGCCACGCCCACCCCGGTGACGTCACCCAGGCGCAGATGGCCCTGCTGCGCATCCGCACCGAAGGCGGCGACGAGGGCTATGCCTTCGGCGCCCCGGAACTGATCCGCCCCTACGTGCTGGATGGTTTCGTGCGCAAGGTGCTGATCGGCCAGAACGCCTTCGACCGCGAGAAGATCTGGCACGACCTGGCGCACTGGCAGCGGGGCAGCGCCAGCCAGCTCACCGACCGCGCCCTGGCCCTGGTGGAGCAGGCGCTGTGGGACTGGGCAGGGCGCAAGCTGGGGGTGCCGGTGCACAAGCTGATCGGCGGTTTCCGCGACAAGGTGCCGGCCTACGGTTCGACCATGTGCGGCGACGAACTGCCCGGCGGCCTGGCCACCCCGGAAGACTACGGGCGCTTTGCCGAGACCCTGGTGCAGCGCGGCTACAAGGCCATCAAGCTGCACACCTGGATGCCGCCGGTGTCCTTCGCCCCCAGCCCGCGCATCGACGTCAAGGCCTGCGCAGCCGTGCGCGAAGCGGTGGGCCCGGACATCGCGCTGATGCTCGATGGCTACCACTGGTACAACCGCACCGATGCCCTGTACATCGGCCGTGAACTGCAGAAGCTCGACTTCGCCTGGTTCGAGGAACCGATGATGGAGGAGTCGGCCGAGTCCTACGCCTGGCTGGCGGGGCAACTGGACATCCCGGTGCTGGGCCCTGAGACCCTGGCCGGCAAGCACCTGAGCCGCGCCAGCTGGGTCAAGCACGGCGTGTGCGACATCCTGCGCGCCGGGGTGGCCGGGGTCGGGGGCATTACGCCGTGCCTGAAGGTGGCGCACCTGGCGGAGTCGTTCGGCATGGATTGCGAGATCCACGGCAACGGCGCGGCGAACCTGGCGGTGGTCGGCGCCATCAAGAACTGCACCTGGTACGAGCGCGGCCTGCTGCACCCGTACCTGGACTACGACGAGGTGCCGGCCTACCTCAAGCGCCTGGTCGACCCCATGGACAGCGACGGCTTCGTGCACCTGTCGGCCCTGCCGGGGCTGGGCGAGGACATCGACTTCGACTTCATCGAGACGCACACGCTCAACCACTATTGAGTTGCACGCGGGCGCCCGGCGCAAGCCGGTTGCCCCAGGGCCCTATAACTATAAAAAAGGCACTCTCGTCATGACTATTCTTGCTTCGCTGTGGCCACGGCTGCTGGCGGCCGCACTGGCGCTTACCACGCTGCCGGCAGCCCACGGCGCAACGCCCGCCGACCAGTTGATCGTCGGCATGAGCATGGCCAACCTGCTGTCCCTGGACCCGGCCGGGGCCACGGGCCTGGACGTGGCCGAGGTCAACGCCAACCTCTACGACATGCTGCTGGTGCAGGACGCCGCCCAGCCCGATCGGCTGCTGCCCGCCCTGGCGCAGCAATGGCAGGTCAGCGCCGACCGCACCACCCTGACCTTTACCCTGCGCCCGGGCGTGCGCTTCCAGTCCGGCAACCCGCTCACGGCGCAGGACGTGGCCTGGTCGCTGCAACGGGTGCTCACGCTCAACCTGGCGCTGGCGTCCACCTGGAAGGCCTACGGCTTCACCGCCGACAACGCCGGGCGCTACCTGCGCGCACCCGATGCCAGCACTTTCGTGCTGGAGTTGCCGCGGCCCAGCGACCCGCTGCTGGTGCTCAACACCCTGGCCACCTCGCCCAGCGCGTTCATCCTCGACCGCCAGCAGGTGCTGCAACACCAGCAGGGCAACGACCTGGGCGCCGCCTGGCTGAAAACCCACGCAGCCGGCAGCGGCGCCTTCGTGCTCAATGACTGGCGCGCCAACGACGTGATCCTGATGAGCCGCTTCGACGGCTACTGGGGTGGCCCCGCCAGGCTCAAGCGCGTGGTGATGCGCAACATGAGCGAGTCCCAGACCCTGCGCCTGATGATCGAGCGCGGCGACCTGGACATTGCCAAGGGCATGTCCGCGCCCGACATCGCCGCCCTGCGGGGCAACACCCAGGTGCGCACCGAGAGCGTGCCGCGCGCCACCCTGTATTACGTGGCCCTGAGCCTGAAGCAACCGATGTTCGCCGACGTGCGCGTGCGCCAGGCGGTGCGCCTGCTGATCGATTACCAGGGCATCGACCGCACGGTCATGCCGTACTACGGCGTGCTCAACCAGCGGCCGTTGCCCCTGGGCATGCCCGCGCGCCTGCCTGACCCCGGCTACCGCCTGGACGTGGCGCAGGCCAAGGCGCTGCTGGCCCAGGCCGGCTACCCCCATGGCTTCAAGACCACCGTGCGGGTGCTGGCCGAGCCGCCCTTCATCAACATCGCCTCCAGCCTGCAGGCCACCCTGGCCCTGGCCGGCATCCAGGCCAGCATCCTCACGGGCACCGGCAACCAGGTCTACGGCGCCATGCGCGAGCGCACCTTCGACATCATCGTCGGCCGTGGCGGTGGCGGCGCCGAGCGGCACCCGCACTCCAGCCTGCGCACCCTGGTGTACAACCCGGACAACCGTGACCAGGCACGGCTGAGCAACTTCCAGGGCTGGCGCACCAGCTTCTACAGCGCTGCGCTGAACCAGCAGATCGAGCGCGCCGAGGTCGAGCCCGACCCCGCGCGACAGACCGCCGACTACCAGCGCATCCAGGCGCAACTCGATGAGCAGGTGGGCGCCATCCTGCCGGTGTCGCAGATGACCGACACCGTGCTGGTGCACGCCGACGTCGCCGGCTACCAGGGCCACACGGCCGCCACCACCCGCTACAAGGATGTCTACAAGCTGCGCTGAGCGGCACGGATGGAACTGGCGCGCCGGCTGCCCCGGTGCGGATTATCAGGAGCTCACAATGTTTGTCATGACTGCCTCTGCCCTGGGCGCTCGCGCGTCCTCCACCGCCCGGCGCGCCAGCACCGTGCTGGTGACCCTGCTGGGCCTTTTGCTGCTGACCTTCTTCATTGGCCGGGTGATGCCGCTGGACCCGGTGCTGGCGGTGGTCGGGCCTGACGCCGACCGCTCCACCTACGCCCAGGTGTACCAGGCCATGGGCCTGGACAAGCCGCTGTGGATGCAGTTCGGCCTGTACCTCAACGACCTGCTGCACGGCAATTTCGGCAACGCCCTGCTCACCGGCCACCCGGTGCTGGACGACATCCGCCGGGTGTTTCCGGCCACCCTGGAACTGGCCACCCTGGCCATCCTGTTCGGCGTGGTGATCGGCCTGCCGCTGGGCGTGTGCGCCGCCAGCAACCAGGGCCGCGCGGGCGACCACCTGGCCCGGGTCATCGGCCTGTTCGGCCACTCCACGCCGATTTTCTGGCTGGGCATGATGGGCCTGCTGGTGTTCTACGCCTGGCTGGGTTGGGCCGGCGGCGCCGGGCGCATCGGCCTGGCCTACGACGGCCTGGTGCCCGAGGTGACCGGCCTGCTGTTGATCGACACCAGCCTGGCCGGGGACTGGGAGGCGTTCGCCAGTGCCCTCAGCCACATCGTGCTGCCGGCGCTGATCCTGGGCCTCAACTCGGTGGCCTATATCAGCCGCATGACCCGCAGCTTCATGCTCGAACAGCTGTCCCAGGAATACATCGTCACTGCCCGGGTCAAGGGTTTGTCGCGCCGCCAGGTGGTGTGGGGCCATGCCTTTCGCAACATCCTCGTGCAGCTGCTGACGGTGGTGGCCCTGGCCTACGGCGCGCTGCTGGAAGGCGCGGTGCTGATCGAGACGGTGTTCGCCTGGCCTGGCTTCGGCCAGTACCTCACCAGCAGCCTGATGCTGGGCGACATGAACGCGGTGATGGGCTGCGTGCTGGTGATCGGCCTGATTTTCGTGGTGCTGAACCTGATCAGCGACGCGCTGTACAAGGTGTTCGACCCACGCACCCGCTGAGCCGGGCTGGCCCTTATAAAAACAAGGATGCTTGATATGAAGACTGCCTGTATGAACCGCTGCCTGCTGGCCACCGTGCTGGCCCTGGCGCCCGTGGCCGCGGCTACCGCCAAGACGCCGGTGGACCAGTTGATCGTAGGCATGAGCCTGGTCAGCCTGTTTTCCCTGGACCCCGCCAACGCCCCCGGCCTGGACGCCTCGGGCATCAACGCCAACCTCTACGACACGCTGATCAAGCGCGACCGCGGCAACCCGGAGCAGCACCTGCCGCAATTGGCCGAGCGCTGGGAGGTCAGCGAGGACGGCAAGCAGGTGACCTTCCACCTGCGCCCAGGGGTGAAGTTCCATTCGGGCAACCCGCTCACCGCGCACGATGTGGCCTGGTCGCTGTACCGGGTGATGAAACTCAACTACGGCCTGGCCACCACCTGGAAAGCCTACGGCTACAGCGTCGACAACATCCAGGCGCTGATTCGCGCCAGCGATGACCTGACCCTGGTAGTGGAGCTGCCGCGGGCCATGGACCCGCTGCTGGTGATCGACTCCCTGGCCACCTCGCCCAGCGCCGTGGTGGTGGACCGCCAGGCGGCCCTGGCCCATGAGAAGAACGGCGACCTGGGCGCCAGCTGGCTGGTGACCAACGAGGCGGGCAGCGGGCCGTTCGTGCTGGGCAAATGGAACGCCAACGACGTGCTGCTGATGACCCGCTTCGACGGCTACTGGGGCGGCGCCCCGCGGCTCAAGCGCGTGGTGGTGCGCAATATGACCGAGTCCCAGTCCCTGCGGCTGATGCTGGAGCGCAGCGACCTCGACCTGGCGTTCGGTATGGCCGCGCCGGATATCCGCGCCCTTGACGCCGAGCACCGCCTGCAGGTGCAGTCGCTGGCGCGCGGCACGATGTATTACGTGGCCATGAGCATGAAGCAGCCCGAGTTCGCCAAGCCCCAGGTGCGCGAGGCGGTACGCGACCTGATCGACTACCAGGGCCTGGACCAGCGCGTGATGCCGTACTACGGCACCCTCAACCAGCAGCCCATGCAACTGGGCCTGGCCGCACGCCTGCCGGACCCGGGCTACCACCTGGACGTGGCCAAGGCAAAAAAACTGCTGGCTGAGGCCGGCTACCCCAACGGCTTCAGTACCACCATCCGCACCTTGTCCGAGCCGCCCTACATCGACATCGCCGCACGCCTGCAGGCCACCCTGGCCGAAGGCGGGATCAAGGCCAGCATCGTCACTGGCACCGGCAACCAGGTGTACGGCGCCATGCGCGCACGCACCTTCGACATCATTGTCGCCCGTGGTGCCGAGCGTTACCCGCACCCGTATTTCAGCCTGCGCACCTTCGCCTACAACCCCGACAACAGCGACGACGCCGGGCTGGCGAATTTCCAGGGTTGGCGTGCCTCGTTCTACAGCCCGGCGCTCAACCAGCTGATCGACCAGGCCGGCCGCGAGCGCGACAGCACCAGGCGCCTGGGCCTGTACCACCAGGCGCAGGCGCTGTACGACCAGCAGGTGGGGCCGATCCTGATGATCTCGCAGATGACCGACACCGTGGTCAGCGCCGCCGACGTCAAGGGCTTCGCCGGCGACGACGCCGAGGCCACGCGCTACCTGGGCGTGTACAAGCAACGCTGACGGCTGCCCGGTGCGCCGGGCGATCCTCATTCCCTGAACGAGAACCTGTTCATGAGCAATCTGTCCTCGACCGATGTCCCCGCCGCCCCGCGGCTGGGCACCCCAGGCTCCAGCTTCGACGCGGCCTGCAAGCGCGGCGTGAAACTGCTGCGCCAACTGCTGCGCGACCCCATGACCCTGGCCGGCCTGCTGGTGGCGCTGGTGCTGGTGCTGGTGGCCGCCTTCGCGCCCTGGCTGGCCAGCCACGATCCCGCCGCCCAGGACCTGGCCGCCGCCCTACAGGCGCCAGGCGCCGGGCACTGGCTGGGCACCGACGAATACGGCCGCGATGTCTTCAGCCGGCTGGTCTACGGCGCACGCATCACCCTGTACATCATCACCCTGGTGACGGTGGTGGTCGGCCCTATCGGCCTGCTGGTCGGCACGGTGTCCGGCTATTTCGGCGGGGCAGTGGACACGGTGTTCATGCGCCTGACCGACATCTTCATCTCGTTCCCCAGCCTGGTGCTGGCCCTGGCCTTCATCGCGGCCCTGGGCCCCGGGCTGGAGCACGCGGTGGTGGCCATCGCGCTGACGTCGTGGCCGCCCATCGCGCGCCTGGCGCGGGCGGAGACCCTGGCGCTGCGCCAGGCCGATTTCGTCGTGGCGGTGCAGCTGCAGGGCGCCTCGGCGGCGCGCATCATTGCTCGCCACATCGTGCCGATGTGCCTGTCGTCGGTGATCATCCGCCTGACCATGAACATGGCCAGCATCATCCTGACCGCCGCCGCCCTGGGCTTCCTCGGCCTGGGGGCCCAGGCACCGTCGCCGGAGTGGGGCGCGATGATCTCCACGGGCCGGCGCTACATGCTCGAGTGCTGGTGGCTGGTGGCCGTGCCGGGGGCCGCGATCATGCTCGTGAGCCTGGCGTTCAACCTGCTGGGCGACGGCCTGCGGGACATTCTTGACCCGCGCAGCGAGTAACGGAGGCGGTATGTCTGACATCAAGTTGAAGGTCGAAGGGCTGGACGTGCGCTTCGTCAACGGCCAGCGGCACACCCACGCGGTGCGCGACGTGTCGTTTACCCTGGGGCGCGAGAAACTGGCCATTGTCGGCGAGTCCGGCTCGGGCAAGTCCACCGTGGGCCGCAGCCTGCTCAAGCTGCACCCGGCCAGCGCGCACATCAGCGCCAGGGCCTTGCAGTTCGGCGAGGTGGACCTGCTGGCCGCCAGCGAAAAGACCATGCAGGGCATTCGTGGCCGGCGCATGTCCATGGTCATGCAAGACCCCAAGTACTCCCTGAACCCGGTGGTGAAGGTGGGCGAGCAGATTGCCGAGGCCTACCTGGCCCACCACAAGGCCAGCCGCCAGGAAGCCCGCGAGCGGGTGCTGGAAATGCTGGCCAAGGTGCACATTCGCGACCCCCAGCGGGTCTATCACCTGTACCCCCACGAGGTGTCCGGCGGCATGGGCCAGCGCATCATGATCGCGATGATGGTCATCACCCGCCCCGAGGTGATCATCGCCGACGAGCCGACCTCGGCCCTGGACGTGTCGGTGCGCCAGCAGGTGCTCAGCGTGCTGCAGGAGCTGGTGGAGCAGCAGGAGATGGGCCTGATCTTCGTCAGCCACGACCTGCACCTGGTGCGCAACTACTGCGACCGCGTGCTGGTGATGTACGCCGGGCGCGTGGTGGAGTCGCTCGCCGCCAGCGACCTGCACAATGCCCAACACCCCTATACCCGTGGCCTGCTGGCCGCCTTGCCGAGCCTGGACAACCGCCGCGAGCGGCTGCCGGTGCTGCAACGCGACCCGCTCTGGCTGACCAACTGAGGAGCCGTCCATGTCCATGATCCACGCACACGCCCTGAACCTGAGCTTCGGCACCGGCGCCGGCGCCAATCAGGTGCTGCACGACGTCAACCTCAGCGTCGCCGATGGCGAGGCCTTCGGCCTGGTGGGGGAGAGCGGCTCGGGCAAGACCACCGTGCTGCGCTGCCTGGCCGGGCAATACCGGCATTGGCTGGGGGCGCTGAGCATCGCCGGCGTGCCGTTGCAGCACACGCTGCCCAAGGCACACTTTCGCCACGTGCAGATGGTCTTCCAGGACCCTTATGGTTCCCTGCATCCGCGGCACACGGTGGACACTGCGCTGCGCGAGCCGCTGGTGATCCACAAGGTGGCCGACAAGGACGATCGCATCCACGAGCTGTTGCTCAAGGTCGGCCTCAACGAGAGTTTCCGCTACCGCTACCCCCACCAGTTGTCCGGCGGCCAGCGCCAGCGCGTGGCCATTGCCCGCGCGCTGATCCTCGAACCGCGGGTGCTGCTGCTCGACGAACCGACCTCGGCGCTGGACGTGTCGGTGCAGGCGGAGATTCTCAACCTGTTGGCGGATTTGCGCCGGCGCGAGAAACTCACCTACCTGATGGTCACCCACGACCTGGGCGTGGTGACCCACCTGTGCGACCGCGTGGCGGTGATGCAGCAGGGCCGCATCGTCGAGCAGCTGGACTGCCAGGCGCTGGGCCAGGACCTGGCCAGCCATGCCTACACCCGCCTGCTGGTGCAGGCCAGCCGTGACTTCAGCCAGCTCGCCGGTTGATCGAACTAATCGCTACCGTGCCCAAGGAACCTCACATGCCCTGCAACCCGATACCCCGCTGCCTGCTGGCGACCCTGGCGCTGGCGTGCAGCCTGCCGGCCTGGGCGCTGGACGCCCCGGCTGACCTGCAAGTGCCGACCCTGGCCTACGACGACCACAGCGTCATCCTGGTGTGGCACAAGCCCGCCGGCCACGCCGCCATCCGCGACTACCGGGTGTACGCCAACGGCACGCTGCTGGGCAGCGTCAACGCCAACCATGACCAGGTGTCGCCGGCCAAGCCGCTCATGGACCGCTTCTACGCCCAGGACAGCGGCCAGTTCCACACCCGCATCGGCCTGCACAGCTACACCGCCCAGGGCCTGAAACCCGACACCGCCTACCGCTTCACGGTGCGCGCGGTGGACGCCGGCGGCCACGAGTCGGCGGACAGCCCGGTGCTGGAACAGCGCACCACCGCGGTGGCGCCGGTGTTCGACGTCAAGCGCTACGGCGCCAAGGGTGACGGCAATAGCCTGGACACCCAGGCCATCCAGCGCGCCATCGACGCCTGCACCCCCGGCTGCAAGGTGCTGCTGCCCCGGGGCACCTACAAGAGCGGCGCGCTCTACCTGAAAAGCAACATGACCCTGGAGATCGCCCAGGGCGCTACCCTGCTGGGCTCCGAGCGGGCCGAGGACTACCCGCTGGCCGGCTACCGCCAGTACCCGTACTCGACCACGCTGCGCCCGGCCTCGCTGCTCAACGCCTTGCCCCGTGACCCCAGCCAGCACCAGCGGTTCGAGAACATCCGCATCGTCGGCCTGGGTACTGTCGACGGCAACGGCTGGAAGCAGCACCCCGAGGGCGTCTATGTGGCCAGCAACAACAGCCGCTATGCCCAGGACGGCATCCTCGCCAAGGCCCAGGTGGAGCAGGCGGTGGCGCGCGGCATGAACGTCAAGGACGCCTATGGGCAGATGCGCTCGTCGCTGATCACCCTGCGCAACGTCAGGAACGTCTTCTATGGCGGCTTCACCGCGGTGAACCCGGCGTACCACGGCATCATGAACCTGGAGACGGAAAACGTGGTGCTGGCCAACACCACCCAGCGCACCTACGACGCCAACAACGGCGACGGCATCGAGTTCGCCAACAGCCGCGGCGCCATGGTCTTCAACAACGTCTTCGACACCGGCGACGACTGCGTCAACTTCGCCGCCGGCACAGGCGCCGACGCGGTGCACCAGCCGCCGCAGCAGGGCGCCTGGATCTTCAACAACTACTTCCGCCATGGCCATGGCATGGTGGTGGTCGGCAGCCATACTGGCGCCTGGATCGAGGGCATCGTCGCCGAGGACAACATTGGCGACGGCACCGACGCCGGGCTGCGGATGAAGAGCACCACCTTCATGGGCGGCGGCGGGCGCGACGTGATCTTCCGTGACTCGGCCCTGCGCGACATGGCCAGGCAGGCGTTCATCATTACCCTGGACTACAACGACCCGAACGCCATCCTCGACTATCGGCGCTCGGCGGTGGCGGCGCAGTTTCGCGACGTGCGGGTGAGTGACGTCAGCGTCGAGGGCAACCATGGCGTTGGCATCGAGATCAAGGGCGACAGTGCCCATGGGGTTTATCACCGGGACTTGAGTTTCGAGCGGGTGCGTTTCAGCGGGCCGGCGGCGGTGCAGGTTGATGGCGCGCAGGGTGTGCGTTTCGATGAGGTGAGCTTTGGCTACCCTGCAAAACCGTGACGCGGCCTGCGGCCGCTGCTACGGGGGGGCATCCGGTGATTACGGTGTGGCCAGGCGTTTTTGCAAGGCTTGCGGCGGCTGGCCGAAGGCGCGCAGGAAAGCCTGGCGCAGCCGTTCGCGGTCGCCGAAGCCGGTTTCCCGGGCAATGACCTCCACCGGGTGGCGGCTGGTTTCCATCAGCGCCCGCGCCGCTTCCACGCGCAACGCCTCGATGGCCTTGGCCGGCGTGCGCCCGGTCTCTTCGCGAAACACCCGGCTGAACTGCCGCGGGCTGAGCCGCGCCACGGCCGCCAGGGCGTCCACCGACAGGTCGTCGCGCAGGTTCTCCCGCGCGTAGGCCAGGGCCAGCTGGATGCGGTCGGAGCGCGGGTCCAGCTCCAGCAGCGCCGACAGCTGCGACTGCTCGCTGCCGCGGCGCTGGGCAATCACCAGCTTGCGCGCCACCTGGCGGGCCAGGTCGTGGCCCAGGTCGCTTTCCACCAGGGCCAGCGCCACGTCGAGGCTGGCGCTCATGCCGGCGCAGGTCCACAGGTTGCCATCCACCACGTACAGGCGGTCTTCTTCCAGTTGCAGGTGGGGGTAGCGCTTGCGCAGGGTAGGGGCGTGCAGCCAGTGGGTGGTGATGCGCTTGTCGTCCAGCAGCCCGGCCTCGGCCAGCACGAAGACGCCCATGCACAGCGACACCACGCGTCGTGAATGCACCGACGCGGCCTTGACCAGCGCCGGCAGGCTGGCCTCGGGCAGGCGGAAGTCCAGGTAGCCGCTGACGATCAGCGTGTCGTAGCCCTCGGCGCGCATGGGCGTAGTGTTCACCGAGAATCCCTGGGAGCTCATGACCGCGCCGCCGTGCTCCGATACCAGGTGAAAGGCGTAGGCCGGCTCGCCGCGCAGCAGGTTCGCGCACTCGAACACCGAGCCGATGGACAGGCTCAGCGGCTGGAAATTGGGGTAAACCACAAGGGCGACGCTGTGCATGGGCCGGCTTCCGGGAGGGCGGGGCAAAGGCCTGATTGTCGGCCGCAGGGCACGGACTGGCAACGGCTTTGTCAGATGTCCGGAATCCTTGCGGATACGACATTGTGAGTGTCATCCGCCCGCCCTACCATTCACTTCAACAGCTCCCCACCTTGCGAGGCTACGGCAATGAAAGTACTGATGGTATTGACCTCCCATGACCAGCTCGGCAACACCGGGCGCAAGACCGGCTTCTGGCTGGAAGAATTCGCCGCTCCCTATTACGCCTTCAAGGACGCTGGCGCCCACGTGGTGCTGGCCTCGCCGGCTGGCGGCCAGCCGCCGCTGGACCCGAAAAGCGACGAGCCGGACTTCCAGACCGCGCTCACCCAGCGCTTCAAGGCCGACCCCGCCGCCCAGCAGGCGCTGGCTGGCACCGTGAAGCTGGACAGCGTCAAGGCCGGCGACTTCGACGCGGTGTTCTACCCCGGCGGCCACGGCCCGCTGTGGGACCTGGCGGAGTCGCCGGTGTCCATTGCCCTGATCGAAGCCTTCGAGCGCGCCGGCAAGCCGATTTCCTTCGTCTGCCACGCGCCGGGCGTGCTGCGCCACGTCAAGGCCGCCGATGGCCAGCCGCTGGTCAAGGGCCGTCGCGTCAGCGGTTTCACCAACTCGGAAGAAGAGGGCGTGGGCCTGACCGACGTGGTGCCGTTCCTGGTCGAAGACGAGTTCAAGGCCCTGGGCGCCCTGTATGAGAAAGGCCCGGACTGGCAGCCCTTCGTCATCGAGGACGGCCTGCTGATCACCGGCCAGAACCCGGCCAGCTCCGAAGCCGTGGCCCACGCGCTGCTCAAGCGTTTGGCCTGACAGGACGCGGCCTGCGGCCGCTGCTACACCTGTAGCAGCGGCCGCAAGGCCGCGTCACGGCCCACCCCCACCCATCAGGTATACTCCTTGCGCCTTCCCCCTGGCCCCGTAGCAGCTGCCGCCAGGCGGCGTCCGCCTTTCAAGGAGATCCCATGCCCACCCCGTTTGAACTGGCCAGCGACGAGGCCTTCTGGGCCGACATCGCCCGCCGTTACCCCCGCGACCCGCAGGTGATCAACCTCGACAATGGCTACTTCGGCCGCATGAGCCAGGGTGTCGTCGAGGCCTACAAGCAGGCCATCGACCAGGTCAACCGCAGCAACGCGGTGCACGTGCGCGAGCTGTTCGACACCCGTGAAAGCCTGGCCATCCGCCAGCAGCTGGCCGAGCTGATGGGCCTGCCTGCCGGCGAGCTGGCGTTCGCCCGCAGCGCCTCCGAAGCGCTGTTCTCGCTGATCCGCAACTACAACCGCCTGCAACCGGGCGACCAGGTGCTGATCAGCGACCTGGACTACCACGCGGTGCAGGATGCCTTCCGCTGGCTGGCCAAGGCGCGTGGCGTGGAGGTGATCGAGATCCGCCACGCGCACCCCGCCAGCCACGACGCACTGGTGAGTGCCTACACCGACGCCTTCGCCGCCCACCCGCGCCTCAAGCTGATGGCGCTGACCCACGTCACCCACCGCACCGGGCTGATCATGCCGGTCAAGGCCATCGCCCAAGCGGCCAGGGCGCAGGGTATCGACGTGGTGTTCGATGGCGCGCACTCCCTCGGCCAGCTGGAGGTCGACCTGGCCGACATTGGCATCGACTTCGCCGGCTTCAACCTGCAGAAATGGATCGGCGCGCCGCTGAGCCTGGGCGTGATCCACGTGCGCCGCGAACGCCTGCAGGCCTTCGACCCGGACATGGGCAGCCAAAGCTACCCGGCCGACGACATACGCTGCCTGTCGCCCTACGGCACCCCCAACGTGCCGGCGCTGATGGCCCTGCCCGAGGTGTTCGCCGAGCATGCCGCCATCGGCGGCTGGGCGGTGAAGGGCGCGCGCCTGCGCTACCTGCGCGACCTGTGGGTGGGCGAGGCGCGGCAACTGCCGAACCTCGAGGTGCTGACCCCGGATGACCCGCGGCTGTACTGCGGCATCACATCATTGCGCTTCACCCAGGCGGCCGATCAAGGGGCCATGGCCGCGCGGCTGCTGAACGAATTCGGTATCTTTACCGTGGCCCGCAGCGGCTCGGCGTGCGGGCCGTGCATTCGCGTCACGCCGGGGCTCAATACCAGCGTGGCGGATATCCAGGCGTTGGTAGCGGCGCTGAAGCAGTTGGCTGGCTGATCACCCCCCCCATGGAAAGGACCACCATGCGCATTATCCGCTTTGAAACCTTAATGGCGTTGCCACTGTTGTTGATGATGCTGTGCTGCCAGGCGGCGCCCTTGGCCACCAGCGACCAGGCCCAGGCACTGTTTGCAGCAGAGCACTATCAGGCAGCGATCGAGGAGGCCGACCGCGTGTTGGCGATAGACCCGGCCGACAGCGAGGCGCTGAATATTAAGGCCCGCGCGGTGTCCGTGCTGGGCGATGACCGCAGCGCCATACGCCTCGTCACCCAGGCACTTGAGGCGGCCGGCAAAACCGGCCGGGCATCCGTCGTCCAACAGGCAACCTACTGGAACAACCTCGGTTATTTCAATGAGCGTCAGCGCAACTTCGACTACGCGCTGGACTGCTATCAGAAGTCCTTGAAGATGCGCTTGGCCGCCCTGGGGGCCAACGATCTGCAGACCGCCGACAGCTACAACAACCTGGGTACCACCCTGAGCAAGCTGGGGCGCAATGCCGAGGCGTTCGCCAACCTGCGCAAAAGCCTGGCCTTGCGCCAACGCTTGCTGGGTGAGCACGACGCTACCGTCGCCGTCGCCCTGAACAACCTGGGCAACGCCTATGCCCAGCAGGGCGATTACCGCTCGGCCCTGCCATTGTTCCAGCAGGCGCTGGATATCGACATGGCCTTGCACGGCCCCTCGCACCCCACGGTTGCGATTCGCTGGAACAACATGGGTGACGCCTACCGTGGGCTCGGCCAGTATGACCAGGCCGAAGTGTTCCTGAGCAAGGCGCTGGCCAGCGACCTGGCGACCTTCGGGGAAAACCACCCCAAGGTAATATTGCGCTACAGCAACCTGGCACGGGTCTACGAGGCGCAAGGCGACCGGTCCAAAGCCAGCGCGGCCTACACCAAGGCCCTACAGATCGTGCGGCAGGTCGACCCCGACGATGCGGGGCAGATCCATTACCTGCAGGGCCGGCTGCAGGCCCTGCAACACAGCCCCAACCCGGTGTAGCAGCGGCGGGTTCAGAACATGGTGTTGTCGTTCGCCGCATGCTGCGGCACGGCCTGGATCACGTCCCAATGCTCGACGATCTGGCCATCCTTCACGCGGAAGATGTTGACGATGGCCCGCCCGCGGTCATCCGGCCCGCTTTGCGAGTGGTTGTGCAGCCACACCAGGTCGCCGTCCACCGCGCTGCGCAGGATGCGCGAGCTGGCGTGGGGGTACTGCTTGAAGTAGCCGGTGAAATAGTTCACGAAGGGCGCCTTGCCGTCCGGCACCTGCGGGTTGTGTTGCTTGTATTGCGGGGCAACCACCGTCGACGCCTCGGCCACCTGGTGCTGGTTGAAGAAGCGGTTGTAGAAGTCCACCACCAGCGCGCGGTTCTGCTCGGCGCTGTTCTGGGGGGCGGCATAGGCGGCAGGCGCTGCCAAGGCGGTGAGCGATAGGGCAAGATAGAGCGTTGCGAAGCGGGGTCGGGTCATGGCGGCAGGTTTCCGATAGGTCGTGAGTATTCATTGAAGCAGGAGCAAGGCGTAATGACGTGCCCGTTTGAGATTGCAGGCGTGCGCAGCGCGGACATTCCCGCCGCGCTGGACTTCGTGCTGGCGGCGCGCGAGCAGATGTTCCCCAAGCTGCGCGACAGCGCCATGCCCGGCGACCTGGCCGCGTTCGAGGCGGTCTATGTCAACGGGGCAGGGCGGTTCCTGCTGGCCCGCGACCAGGGGCGCATTGTCGGTGCCATTGGCTACCTGCCGTACGACCGCCGTTTCCCCGCGCTGGATTACCCGGGGCAGCAGGTGGTGGAGGTGGTGCGCCTGTTCGTGCTGCCGCCGTACCGCCGGGTCGGCCTGGCCAGGGCCTTGTACGCCGAGCTGCAGCAGGCCGCCCGGCAGGCCGGCGTGCAGGTGATGTACCTGCACACCCATCCTTTCCTCGCCGGGGCGGTAGACTTCTGGCAGCGCCAGGGGTTCGAGCTGCTCCGCGTCGACCCTGACCCCGTCTGGCAAACCACTCACATGCACCTGCCCCTGTAGCAGCGGCGGGGCGGCCATCCGCCGCCAGGCCGCGTCCAGGCTCACCGCAGTATGTCGGGAAAAGCGCGGCGCCGGTGACGCGGCCTGCGGCCGCTGCTACAGAAACCGCGTCGTGTGCATCGTGATCGGCGGGGTGCGCGGGGCCCCGTAGCAGCTGCCGCAGGCGGCGTCAGAGGCCCGACACGGTGTGCCTGCGATCCTGCGGCGCCGGTGACGCGGCCTGGTGGCCGCTGCTACGGGGGCGGGTACAATGGCGGTTTATTCAAGGGACTGTTGCCATGATCACCTGCCACGTCAAATACGTCATCGACCCCTACCAGCTCGCCGCGTTCGAGCGCTACTCGCGGCAATGGATCGGCCTGGTGACCCGCCTGGGCGGCCAGCACCACGGTTATTTCCTGCCGGCCGAAGGCGCGAACAACATCGCCTATTGCCTGTTCAGCTTCCCCAGCCTTGCCGATTACGAGCGCTACCGCCAGGCGGCGGCCGAGGACGCGGAGTGCGTGCGGCTGGTGGAAGAGGCGACCGAGCTCAAGTTTATCCTGAGCTATGAGCGCAGCTTCTTGCGGCCGGTGCTTGAGTGACGCAGTGCGCGCCTGCGACGCCTGGACAATAAATCGGACCACTGGGACAAGACCGTACCCAGCAGCAGGTAGACACTGAGGTGCTCGCGGCGCAACCCCGCGCCGACCTCAGGAGATACCACCATGTTCAGCCATTGGCCAGACCTGCTCGCCACTGTCAAAAAATCCTTTGGTGCCCTGTCGCAATCCAACCCCAAGATGGTCAAGGCCTACATGGCCCTTGGCGACGCCGCGGCGGAAAACAACGTGCTGGACGCCAAGACCCGCGAGCTGATTGCCCTGGCGGTGGCCATCACCACGCGCTGCGACGGTTGTATCGGCAGCCACTCGGCAGCCGCCATTGCCGCCGGGGCTACCCGCGAAGAGGTTGCCGCGGCCCTGGCCACGGCGATTTCCCTGAATGCCGGCGCTGCGTATATCTATTCGCTGCACGCGCTGGAGGCGTATGACGCGCTGAAGCAATGACGGCGCTCAATACTCCCTGAACGCCGCCGTGGCGAAGTCCAGGAAGCTGCGCAGCTTGGGCGTCAGCTGCCGGTCCGGGGCGTACAGCAGGTGCATTGGCGAGGCGGGGGCCTGGTATTGCGGCAGCAGCGCCAACAGGGTGCCATCGCGCAGGGCATCGCGTACCAGCTCCTGGGGTTGCAGCACCACGCCCAGGCCGGCAATGGCGGCGGCCAGCAGCGGGTCGCCCTGATTGATGGTCAATCTGCTTGTAATCGGCACATCGATCAGGCCTTCCGGGCCTTCGAAACTCCAGTGCGAGCGGCCATCGGCGAAGGCGAAGCCCAGGCATTCGTGCTGTTGCAGGTCCCAGGGGCTGGTCAGCGCCGGGCGCCGCCCCAGGTACGAAGGGGCGGCGCACAGCACCAGCCGGTAGGGCGCCAGGGGGATGGCCTTGAGGCCGCTGTCGGGCAGCTCGCCGATGCGGAACACGGCGTCGTAGCCGCCGTCCACCAGGTCGACCATGTCGTTGTCCAGGGCCAGGTCCACGGCCACCTGCGGGTAGCGCACCATGTATTCGAGCAGGCGCGGCGACAGGCTGCGCATGCCGAAAGTCACCGGCGCGTTGATGCGCAGGCGCCCGCTGGGCACGCCACGGGTCACCGCCGCCAGGTTTTCCGCGGCCTCCATGTCGGCCAGGATCAGCTTGGCCCGCTGGTAGAAGGCCCGGCCGAAATCGGTGACGCTCTGCCGCCGGGTGGTGCGGCTGAGCAGCGACACCCCCAGGTGTTCTTCCAGCAGTTTCACCTGTTTGCCCACCAGCTGCGGCGACAGCTTGAGCTCGTCCGCGGCGGCGCTGAAGGAGCCCAGCTCCACGGCCTTGACGAAGGTGGCCATTTGGGTCAACCGGTCCATTCCAAACCTTTTGTTTCTAGTGTCGGCCTATCCTAGGCCTTTATCCCGCTGCCACCAACCACTAGATTGGCGGCCATGTCACCCATCATCTGGAGTTAAGCCCATGGCACGCATTGTCAGGATTCATCAATACGGCGACGCCAGCGTCCTCGCCCTGGAAGCACTGGACGTCCCGGCGCCGGCGGCGGACGAGGTGCAGATCAACGTCAAGGCCATCGGCCTGAACCGCGCGGAAGTGATGTTCCGCAACCACGCTTATTTACAGGAAGCCGAGTTTCCCTCGCGCCTGGGCTACGAGGCGGCCGGCATTGTTGTCGCGGTGGGCAGCGCCGTAACCGACGTGGCCGTGGGCGACGCGGTCAGCCTGATTCCGCCGCTGGACATCGCCCGCTGGGGCACCTACGGCGAGGTGGCCAACGTGCCGGCGTACCTGGTGGTGAAGCACCCGGCCACCCTCAGTTTCGAGCAGGCGGCCGCGTCGTGGATGCAGTACGTCACCGCCTGGGGCGCGCTGATCGAGCAGGCAAACCTGCAGCGCGGCGACACCGTGCTGGTGACCGCGGCCTCCAGCAGCGTCGGCCTGGCCGCCCTGCAAATCGCGCGCAGGGTCGGCGCCACGGCGGTGGCCATCACCCGCACCCGCGCCAAGGCCCAGGCGCTGCTGGACGCCGGCGCGGCCCAGGTGATTGTCAGCGATGAAGAAGACATCGTCGCGCGGGTCATGGCCCTGACCGGCGGCGAGGGCGCCCGTGTGGTGTTCGACCCCATCGGCGGCCCCGGTTTCGAGGCGCTGACCCAGAGCATGGCCCGCGGCGGCATCCTCCTCGAATACGGTGCCCTGAGCCCCGAGCCGACGCCGTTCCCGCTGTTCACCGTGCTGGGCAAGAGCCTGACGCTCAAGGGTTACCTGTACGCGGAAATTGTCAGCGACCCGGCGGCGCTGGCCCGCGCCAAGGCCTTTATCCTCGCCGGGCTAGCATCGGGTGAGCTGGCGCCGATCATCGCCAGGACCTTCACCCTGGACGAGATCCAGCAGGCGCACCGTTACCTGGAAGCCAACCAGCAGGTGGGCAAGGTGGTCGTCAGCGTTTAAACCCTACAGCTGCTGGCCGGCATCCAGCCGGGCCAGCAGCGTCTGCCCGCGGTCCCACAGCGCCAGCTGTTTCTCCTCGCTCATCCGTGCCAGGTTCTTGTAGACCATGGCCATGCGTGGGTTGTGGCCCAGGCGGTCGCGGTGGCGGATCACGAAATGCCAGTACAGCGCGTTGAACGGGCAGGCGTCCTCGGTGGTGCTCTCGCTGACCTTGTACGCGCAGTCGCCGCAGTAGTTGGACATGCGCTTGATGTACTGGCCGCTGGCGCAGTAGGGCTTGGAGCCCAGGTAGCCGCCGTCGGCGTGCATCACCATGCCCAGGGTGTTGGGCAGCTCCACCCATTCGAACGCGTCCATGTAGATGGCCAGGTACCACTCGCAGATCTCGCTGGGGGTGATGCCCGCCAGCAGGGCGAAGTTGCCGGTGACCATCAGCCGCTGGATATGGTGGGCGTAGGCGTGGGTGAGGCTCTGGCCGATGGCCTGGCGCATGCAGTGCATGCGGGTGTCGGCAGTCCAGTAGAACTCGGGCAGCGGGCGGCTGTTGCCGAACAGGTTGCCCTGGGCGTACTCGGGCATCTGCAGCCAGTACACGCCACGCACGTATTCGCGCCAGCCGATCAACTGGCGAATGAAACCCTCGGCGGCGTTCAGCGGCACGCTGCCGGCCCAGTAGGCGGCTTCGACGTCGCTGCACAGCTGGCGCAGATCGAGCAGGCCGATGTTCAGCGCCGCGCTGATGCGCGCGTGGAACAGGTACGGCTCATTGCTGGCCATGGCGTCCTGGTAGTCGCCGAACGCGGCCAGGCCAAAGTCGAGGAAGTGCGCCCACAGCGCCTGCGCCTCGGCGTGGGTCACCGGGTAGTCGAAGCTGGCCAGGCTGCCGTAATGGCTGGCGAAGCGCCGCGCCACCAGGCTGATCACCTCTTCGGTGATGGCGTCGCGGGGCACGTGCAGCGGGTAGGGCGCCACCACCTTTTTCGGCAGCGGCTTGCGGTTGTCCTCGTCGAAATTCCACGCGCCGCCCACCGGGCTGCCGTCGCCGTTGAGCAGCAGCCGGCTCTTGCGGCGCATCTCGCGGTAAAAGAATTCCATGCGCAGCTGCTGCTTGCCCTTGGCCCAGCGGCGGAACTCGTCGCGGCTGCACAGGAAGCGGCTGTCGTCGTGCCACTGCAGGGCCAGGCCGCAGTCGCGCATCGACTGCTCCAGGCGCCAGTCGCCGCATTCGGTGACGTGCACCTCGGCGGCCTGGGTCAGCGCCTGCCAGCGCAGCAGTTCGCCGGGTATCGAGCCGCTGTTGTCGGCGTCTTCGAGTTGCACGTACTGCACCGTGAAACCGCGCTGGCGCAAGGCGTCGGCGAAGTGGCGCATGGCGCTGAACACCAGGGCGATTTTCTGTGGGTGGTGGGGGACGTGGGTGGCTTCCTCCATGACTTCCACCAGCAGGATGCAGTCGTGCCGGGGGTCGATGCCCTGCAGCGAGGGCAGGTCGAAGGACAGCTGGTCGCCCAGTACCAGGCAGAGGCGGCGGGTGGTCATGGTGGTGGTCGCTGGTTGAAAACTTATACCAATATAGGTTTTTGTATAAGTCCTGTATAGCGTGCATTCCGTAGCAGCGGCCGCCAGGCCGCGTCACGGGCAGCGCGTTGTGCCTGGCGCACCGCAGGTGCAAGACGCAGCCTGGCGGCAGCTGCTACAGGGGGAGGGGTGTCAGGGATTGGCGAAGTAGGTCGCGGCCATGCGCAGGAACGGCCCCACCGCCGGGTTGGCGTTGTCGCGGCGGACCACCATGTACACCTCGGCGTGGGGCTGGGTGCCTTGCAGCGGCCGGAACTGCAAGTGCCCCAGGTACAGCTCGCGCGCCGCCGCCGGCACGATGGCCAGGCCCAGGCCGGCTTTCACCAGGCCCAGGATCGAGTGGGTCTGGCCCAGGAAGTAGCGGTAGTCGGGGCACACCCCGGCCAGGCTGAACAGCCCGGCAATGCGGTCGTAGAAATAGCCGCCTTCGTCCTGGGAATACATCACGAACGGGTGGCGATCAAGGTCGCCGAGGGCGATCTCTGCCTGGGCCGCCAACGGGTGGCGTTCGGGCAGCGCCACCAGCAGCGGCTCCTGGCTGATCAACTGGTAGTCGATACCGGGGCGGGCGGCGGCGCGGCGCACGAAGCCGATGTCAATCATGCCGGCTTCCAGCGCCTCCATCTGCGCGCCGGAGACCATCTCGCGTAGGTCCACGCCAACGTTGGGCAGCACCTGGGTGGCGTGCTCCAGCAACTGCGGGATCAGCCGGTAGCCGCTCACGGCGGTGAAGCCCAGCAGCAGCTGGCCCAGCTCGCCGTGCTCCAGGCGCCGGGCGCTGTCGGCGGCCTGCTCGGTGTAGGCCAGCACATGGCGGGCGTCGCGCAAAAAGTGCTGGCCGGCGGTGGTCAACCTGACCTGGCGGTTGCCACGGTCGAACAGGGTCACCCCCAGCGATCGCTCCAGCAGCTGGATCTGCCGGCTCAGCGGCGGCTGGGTCATGAACAGGCGCTGGGCGGCGCGGCCGAAGTGCAGCTCCTCGGCCACCATGACAAAACAACGCAGTTGGTGCAGTTCCACGATTCAATTCTTGTATGGGTCGATTCAGTCTCTATGTTAGACGCGCATCGATGAATTTCCTACCCTGAAGCCACCCCGTTCCTACCGCTCTATTCCAACAATAAAGCTTCCCACCGAGGAGGCCGGAGAGACCCATGAACGTCAAGACCGCTTCGTTGGCAACCCCCATTGCCGAGGCCAGGGTGGGCCGCCGCCGCTTCGTCATCCTCTCGCTGATCTTCATCGTCACCGTGCTCAACTACGCCGACCGCGCCACCATGTCCATCGCCGGCACCGGCGTGGTCAAGGACCTGGGCCTGGATCCGGTGATGCTCGGCATGATCTTCTCCGCGTTCGCCTGGGCCTACGCCCTGGGGCAGATTCCCGGCGGCTGGCTGCTGGACAAGTTCGGCGCGCGCCGGGTGTACGGCTGCAGCCTGTTGCTGTGGTCGCTGTTCACCATGATGCAGGGCACCGTGGGCTGGTTCGGCGTGGTCGGTTCCAGCGCCGCCATCACCCTGTTCGGCATGCGTTTCATGCTGGGCCTGGTGGAGTCACCGGCGTTCCCGGCCAACAACCGCATCGTCTCCTGCTGGTTCCCCACCAGTGAGCGGGGCACCGCCTCGGCGCTGTTCAACTCGGCGCAGTACATGGCCGTGGTGGTGTTCGCGCCGCTGATGGCCTGGCTGACCCACGCCCTGGGCTGGGAACACGTGTTCCTGTGGATGGGCGCGCTGGGCCTGGTGGCCACGGTGTGCTGGTTCCTGCTGTACCGCGAGCCCCACAGCGACCCGCACCTGAGCCGCGCCGAGCTGGACGACATGCGCGAAGGCGGCGCGCTGGTGGACCTGGAAGCCACGCGCAAGGCCAGCAAGCCGAAGTTCACCTTCGCCGAAGTGGCGCAGCTGTTCACCAACCGCACCCTGTGGGCCATCTACCTGGGCCAGTACTGCATCACCGCGCTGACGTATTTCTTCATCACCTGGTTTCCCATCTACCTGATCAAGGGCCGCGGCCTGACCATCATGGAAGCCGGCTGGGTGGCGGCGTTGCCGGCCATCTGCGGCTTCTCCGGCGGCGTGCTGGGCGGGGTGGTGTCGGACTACCTGATTCGCCGCGGCATGCACCCTTCCACCGCGCGCAAGACGCCGTTCGTGATCGGCATGACCCTGGCCGCCAGCCTGGTGTCGGCCAACTTCGTCGACGCCAACTGGCTGGTGATCGCGCTGATGGCCCTGGCCTTCTTCGGCAAGGGCCTGGCGGCGGTGGGCTGGGCGGTGCTGTCGGACACCGCGCCCAAGGGCATGGTCGGCCTGAGCGGCGGGGTGTTCAACGGCATCGGCAACATCGCCGGCATCGTCACCCCGGTGGTGATCGGCTTCGTGGTGGCGTCCACCGGCTCGTTCGACAAGGCCCTGTGGTTCGTGGCGGCCCACGGCGTGCTGGGTATCTTCGCCTACGTGGTGCTGGCCGGGCGCTTCGAGCGGGTGGAGATCCGCCCGCCGCAGGCGTGACGAAAAAGCGATGAAGCGGGGCGGGGGACGGGGATTGGCCAAGACTTTTGGCGTGGAACACCGGATAATGCGGGCCATATTGTATCGCTCGTAATTATGGTAATTCCGCATGGAAATCAAGGTCAACTTTCTCGACAACCTCCGTCTCGAAGCCAAGTTCGATGACTTCACGGTGGTGGCCGACCAACCCATCCGCTACAAGGGCGACGGCTCGGCCCCCGGCCCGTTCGACTACTTCCTGGCGTCGTCGGCGTTGTGCGCGGCCTATTTCGTGAAGTTGTACTGCGAAACCCGCAACATCCCCACCGACAACATTCGCCTGTCGCAGAACAACATTGTCGACCCGGAAAACCGCTACAACCAGATCTTCAAGATCCAGGTCGAGCTGCCCGCCGACATCTCCGCCAAGGACCGCCAGGGCATCCTGCGCTCCATCGACCGCTGCACGGTGAAGAAGGTGGTGCAGACCGGCCCCGAGTTCATCATCGAGGAAGTCGAGAACCTCGACGCCGACGCCCAGGCCCTGCTGATGCTGGACGCCTCGGCGCAGACCAGCACCTACATCGCCGGCAAGGACCTGCCGCTGGAGCAGACCATCGCCAACATGTCCGGCATCCTCGCCGGCCTGGGCATGAAGATCGAAATCGCCTCGTGGCGCAACATCGTGCCCAACGTCTGGTCGCTGCACATCCGCGACGCGCAGTCGCCGCTGTGCTTCACCAACGGCAAGGGCGCCACCAAGGAAAGCGCGCTGGCCTCGGCCCTGGGCGAGTTCATCGAGCGCCTGAACTGCAACTTCTTCTACAACGACCAGTTCTGGGGCCAGGACATCGCCAACGCGCCGTTCGTGCATTACCCCAACGAGCGCTGGTTCCAGCCCGGCCGCAAGGACGCGCTGCCCAAGGAAATCCTCGACGAGCACTGCCTGGCCATCTACAACGCCGACGGTGAGCTGCGCGGCTCGCACCTGTACGACACCAACTCGGGCAACATCGAGCGCGGCATCTGCTCGCTGCCGTACGTGCGCCAGTCGGACGGCGAGACGGTGTATTTCCCGTCCAACCTGATCGAGAACCTGTTCCTGAGCAACGGCATGAGCGCCGGCAACACCCTGGCCGAAGCCCAGGTGCAGTGCCTGTCGGAGATCTTCGAGCGCGCGGTGAAACGCGAGATCCTCGAAGGCGAGCTGGCGCTGCCGGACGTGCCCCAGGAGGTGCTGGCCAAGTACCCGGGCATCGTCGCCGGCATCGAGGGCCTCGAGGCCCAGGGCTTCCCGGTGCTGGTCAAGGACGCGTCCCTGGGCGGCGAATTCCCGGTGATGTGCGTGACCCTGATGAACCCGCGCACCGGCGGCGTGTTCGCCTCCTTCGGCGCCCACCCAAGCCTGGAAGTGGCGGTGGAGCGCAGCCTCACCGAACTGCTGCAAGGCCGCAGCTTCGAAGGCCTGAACGACCTGCCGCAGCCGACCTTCGAAAGCCACGCGGTGATGGAGCCGAACAACTTCGTTGAGCATTTCATTGACTCGAGCGGCGTGGTGTCGTGGCGCTTCTTCAGCGCCAAGTCCGACTTCGAGTTCGTCGAGTGGGACTTCTCCGGCCAGGGCGAAAACTCCAACGAGGAAGAGGCCGCCACCCTGTTCGGCATCCTCGAAGGCCTGGGCAAGGAAGTGTACATGGCCGTCTACGACGACCTGGGTGCCACCGCCTGCCGCATCCTGGTGCCCGGTTATTCCGAGATCTACCCGGTGGAAGACCTGATCTGGGACAACACCAACAAGGCGCTGTTCTTCCGCGAAGACATCCTCAACCTGCACCAGCAGGATGACGACGGCCTGCGCGACCTGGTGGGGCTGCTGGAAGAAAGCGAGCTGGATGACTACACCGACATCAAGACCCTGATCGGCATCGAATTCGATGAAAACACCGCCTGGGGCCAGCTGACCATCCTGGAACTGAAGCTGCTGATCCACCTGGCGCTGAAGAACTTCGAAGAAGCCAAGGAACTGGTGGAAACCTTCCTGCAGTTCAACGACAACACCGTCGAGCGCGGGCTGTTCTACCAGGCCGTGAACGTGGTGCTGGAAGTGGAGATGGACAGCGACCTGGCGCTGGAAGACTACGAAGTGAACTTCCGTCGCATGTTCGGCAACGAGCGCATGGACGCGGTCATCGGCACGGTCAACGGCAGCGTGCGCTTCCATGGCCTGGCCCCTACCAACATGCAGCTCGAAGGCCTGGACCGTCACCTGCGCCTGGTGGAAAGCTACAAGAAACTGCACGCGGCGCGCGCCAAGGCCGCCGGCATTCTGTAAAGACAAGGAATCATCGTGAAGCAACGCATCGTCGAAGAAATCGCCCAGCACCGTCGTGATGGCGAAAAAGTGGTAGAGCTGCACCTGTGGTCCAAGGCCGCCGCCGACGCGGTCACCAAGGCCAAGGAATACGTGGACGGCGAGTTCATGGGCATCCCCGTGCAGCTGCCCCAGGATGGCGTGAACATCCCGGGCATGGACTTCATCGTCATCGTCGAAGGGTGACGCGGCCCGTAGCAGCTGCCGCAGGCTGCGTCGCTGACAACGCCGCCCCATCAGGCCATGGCACGTTTCAACAGATGTAGCAGCAACTGTCTTGTGGGAGCTGGCTTGCCAGCGAGCTTTTAGGCCCCAACAGCTCGCTGGCAAGCCAGCTCCCACAGGATGTAGCAGCTGCCGCAGGCTGCAGCGCGCCGCCTAACCCAAGACAAGCGCCCGCAGGCCACCCCGCAATCCGCGTAGCCGCTGCCGACAGGCTGCGCTGGCCCTGGCGTGCGCTGGAGATTTCCGGTGTACACGAGGCCCGACGCAGCCTGCGGCAGCTGCTACGCCTATACCGCGTTACGGAGCGTCGCGGTCGTGAACGGCCCAGGCCCGCCTTGGGAAGGGGCAACCCAGGCAGAGCAAATCAGATTGGTCCTACACAGGGGACTACAGAGGATGAGGGCCTTGTGCCAAAGGCTGGCAACGCCGACCCATCAGGCCATGGCACGGTGCAACAAACGTGGGAGGGGGTTCTACCCCCGAAGCGCCGCGCGGGCGGCGCTCGATCTCGAGCGCGCCGCCTAACCCAAGACAAGCACCTGCAAACCACCCCGCAACCCGCGTAGCCGCTGCCGCCAGGCTGCGCTGGAGATTTCCGGTGTACACAAGGCCCAGCGCAGCCTGGCGGCAGCGGCTACGTCCATACCGCGTTACCGAGCGCTGCGTTCGTGCTCGGCCAAGCCATTGATCAGCGCATCTGCAAGACCTTTCGCCGTTTCAATCTGATGCAACGCCGACCACACGAGCCCTCGTTGTGGCAAGTCGCTGTCGGTGAGTTCGTAAGCGGCTTCGTGCGCGGATTTGAGCAACTGGGAGATTTGCACCAAGGTGTCTTCCAGCGAGATGCCAGCGCGTACGAGGTAGAAGGGTTGGTCCTGGGCGTCGCACGCGCCGAAAGGGGTAGCGGTGGTGGTGGGCAAGCGGCTGGGGATTTCGAAATTCATGTCATTTCCTATTCCATCATGGATAAACCCCTCGCTACCAAACGAAAGGAGGTGGCAATACGCAGGTTGGTAGACCGGGGAAATGATCCGGCGCACGCGAACGTGCCCTACGCATGCCACCATAACGGGGCGCTGCGTAATTTCCTTCGGGCTACCACACCCGGCTGCTGAGGATTCAACAACCGGCGCAGATTAGTACCGCTGCCCGGGGCCCACAACCTTACCCGAGCAAATCAGAATCGTCCTACGCTTGGTCCTACAGACGTATGTCAAAACAATACGGTTCCGGGCAGCAACGGTGGCAACGTCGATCCAGCGGGCTCAGCTTGGGACGGTGCAAATATGTAGCACCGGCCATAAGGCCGGGTCGCGCCGCGCGGGCGGCGCTCGATCGCCAGCGCGCCGCCTAACCCAAGACAAGCACCTGCAAGCCACCCCACAACCCGCGTAGCCGCTGCCGCCAGGCTGCGCTGGCCCTGGCGTGCGCTGGAGATTTCCCGTGTACACAAGGCCCAGCGCAGCCTGGCGGCAGCGGCTACGCGGATTGTTGTGGATCTGATAGGCATGTCGGATGATCGCGTGATGGCTCTGGAGTGCATGCCTTGAGGCTTCTGGCGCGCTTGAGATCGAGCGCCGCCCGCGCGGCGCTTCGGGGGTAGAACCCCCTCCCACGTTTGTTGCACCGTGCCATGGCCTGACAGATAGGCGTTGCCAGCCTTTGTTTGATTGCCTGATGGGTTTGTGTTGCCAGCCTGGGTTGCATGCCAAGGGAATGGGTTTAAAAATAAAAATTCTGTCCTTGATTAAACAGAATTTATATTCCATAACTAGCTCATCCCAAAAACAACAACAGGCACCCCTTCATGCGCGAACTCGGCATCGGTCTCATTGGCACAGGCTTCATGGGGCGTGCCCACGCCCTGGCGTTTCGCAATGTCAGCGCAGCGTTCGAGCTGCCCGTTTCCCTGCGCCTGGCGGCGCTGGCCGACGCCGACCCGCAGCGGGCCAGCCAGTGCGCGCAGGCCTGGGGCTTTGCCACGGCGCACAGCGACTGGCAAAAACTCATCGATGACCCGGCGGTGAACGTCGTCGCCATCACCACCCCCAACCACCTACATTTCCCCATGGCCATGGCCGCGCTGGCGGCGGGCAAGGCGGTGTATTGCGAGAAACCGCTGGCGGTCAGCCTCGAGCAGGCCGAGCAGATGCACCAGGCCGCCAAGGCTGCCGGGGTGGTGACGCGGGTGGGCTACAACTACCAGCACAACCCCATGATCGAGTGGGCGCGGCAGATGGTGCGCGACGGCGAGCTGGGGCAGATCATCAGCTTCGACGGCGAGTTCTGCGAAGACTTCATGGCCGACGGCCAATCCCCCTGGTCGTGGCGCTGCGAAGCGCAGCACGCCGGCGGCGCGCTGGCCGACCTGGGCAGCCACCTGCTGGCCATGGCTCGCTACCTGATCGGTGACGTGCAGGCAGTGTGCGCCGACAGCCAGACCGTGCACCGCCAGCGCCCGGCGCTGGCCGGCAGCGCTGAACTCAAGCCCATCGTCGTCGACGACCATACCCAGGCGCTGCTGCGTTTTGCCAACGGCGCGCGCGGCACGGTCAGCAGTAGCTGGCTCAAGCACGGCTACAAGAACCACCTCAGTTTCGAAATCAGCGGCACCCTGGGCACCCTGAAGTTCGACCAGGAACGCCTGAATGAACTGCAACTGTGCCGCGCCGGCCAGGCCGGTTTCCAGCGGCTGCTGGCGGGCCCAGCGCTGCCAGGCTACGCGGCGTTCAGCCCGGCGCCGGGCCACCAGCTGGGCTACAACGAACTCAAGACCCTGGAAGTGCACGCGCTGATCATGGCGCTGGCCGGGGAAGGGCAGGTGGGCACCGACTTCGCCGAGGCGCTGGCGGTGGAGCGCCTGGCCGCCGCCATTCGCGTGGCGGCCCGTGAACAGCGCTGGGTGCAGGTGCAGTCGGTGTAGCGCCAGGCGTTATTGCTGGCTGCCGAACATCCCGGTCCAGTAGATACCCGCGTCGCTCTTAGGGTCGGTGGCGTAGGCGGCGCCCAGGTCACGGAACTGCGGGTTCATCAGGTTGGCGCAGTGGCCTGGGCTGGCCAGCCAGCCGGCCACCACCTTGCGCACGCTGTCCTGGCCGGCGGCGATGTTCTCGCCCAGCGCCTGGGCGCTGTAGCCGGCCAGCTCGGCGCGGTCGCCGGGGGTGTGGCCGTCGCGGTCCAGGTGGTCGAAGTAGTTGCGGTTGGCCATGTCCTGGGCGTGCGCCTGGGCCGCGCCGGCCAGGGTGGCGTTCCAGGCCAGGGGCGGCGCCGGGTTGAACGCCTGGGCGCCGCAGGTATGGGCCTGGGCGCGGGCGCTGTTGATCTGCGCCAGCAGCTTCTGGCCCTCGGCGGGCGAGTCGCCCAGGCCGCCGGCCAGCAACGGCCGCGCCACCACGATGCGCCAGTCGCGACCCTCGTGGCTCACGCCAATGTCGATGAATTGCGGGTCGAGCACTACCTTGCAGAAGCTTTCCTGCACCGCCGCCATGGCCGCTGGCGCGTCGCGCGGGCCCGACAGGCTGATGGCCTGCACGCTGACCATGGGGTAGCCGGCGCGGGCCATGGCGTCGCGCAGGTCGCCGCCGCCGCTGGCAGGCAGTACCAGCCGCGGGTCCTGGTTCAGGGGCGGCAGCTCATGGGACGCCTGGCCGTCGCAACGTTGCACCTGGCCACGAAACTGGTTGATCGAGTCCATGAGCAGCGACTCGTCACTGGCAGCGGCGTGGGCAGCCAGCGTCAGGCCCAGGGACAGGGTGGCCAGGCGCAGGGCAGGTGACAAAGCGGGCATGGTGTTCTCCATGGTCAAGCAGCAATAGACGATTCTAGCGTAACCGCAAGTCGAGACTGAGTGGTCGTTTACCGCACATTTTTAAACAAAGAATGAAGAAGGAAATTGGAATTTCATTCCACTTTGGCGCATGTTCAGTGTCCAGAACAATAAGGAGCGCCCTGATGAAAGTCGCCATCGATTCCTACTGCTATCACCGTTTCTTCGGCGAAGTCTATCCAGACCTCGAAACCGACCCCGGGGTTCGCATGAACCTCGCAGATTTCATTCAGCGCGCGCACAACCACAATGTACAAGGGGTTTCCATCGAGTCGTTCATGCTGACCGACGCCTCGCCCCAAACGCTGGCCAGCCTGGCCGGGCAACTGCAAGACGCCGGGCAGGAGCTGGTCTGGGCCTGGGGCCACCCCCATGGCCTGGGCTCGGGCAGCCGCCCCGAAGCATTGGCCGACCTCAAGGCCCACGTCGATATCGCCCGCACCCTGGGCGCGCGCGTGATGCGCATCTGCGCCGGCGGGCGGCGCACCCGGCCCGCTTCGTGGGCCGAGCACAAGGCCGGCTTGATCCCGCTGCTCGAAGCCGCGGCCGATTACGCCGGGGTGCGGGGCGTGACCCTGGCCATGGAAAATCACGTCGACCTGCACGCGCCGGAAATCCTGGAACTGCTGGCCGCCGTGGCCAACCCGGCCCTGGGCGTGTGCCTGGACACCGCCAACAACCTGCGCCTGTTCGACGACCCGCAGCGGGTGGTCGAGCAACTGGCGCCCCACGCCAAGGCCACCCACCTCAAGGACATCTGCGCCTGGCGCGGCAGCCCGCGGGAGTTCGGTTTCTGGCCCAGCGTGCCGTTGGGGCAGGGCCTGATCGACATCCCACGGACCCTGGCGGTGCTGCGCGACCACGGCTTCGACGGCCTGCTGGCGCTGGAACTGGATTTCCTCCACCCCGACCATGGCCCTGAGGAAGCGGCCATCACCCGCAGCCTGGCCTACCTGCGCGAGGCGCTGGCCGGGCTGTAGGCGCGGTGACCGATGAAACCAACTCAGCAGTGCATAAAGGGAGTTTCATTAACGCAATCGTGTCAGGTGTGTATGCTTTGCGACACAATTGTCTGGATCGTGCCCACCTGTATGACCTTGCCTGCCCCAACCCCTGTACACCCGCCCTTTCACTGCGTGGGGTGTGGCGCCTGCTGCAAGGGCCGCTTCATCCCCCTGACCCTGGACGAGGCCCGCCACTGGCTGCGCCGCGGCCATGACGTGGCGGTGCTGCTGGAAGCGTTCGAGCAGGGCACCTGGCCGCAGTCGGCCGAGGCCTACGCCTACAACGTGCGCCGCGCCGCGCCGGTCGAATGTGGCGGCCAGACCCTGCAGGTGACGGCGATTTTCGCCGGCCAGGCCATTCCGCGCTGCCCCAACCTGCGCGAGGACGACCTGTGCGGCATCTACGCCGAGCGCCCGCAGGTGTGCCGCATCTACCCCATGGAGATCAACCCGTTCATTGAGCTGCGCACCGGCGACAAGGACTGCCCGCCACCGGCCTGGGCACCGCAAGGCCTGCTGGCCACTGACGGCGACGCCGAGCTGAACCGCGCCATCGAGCATTCGCGCCAGGCCGACCGCGCCGACGCGGCGCGCAAGGTCGCCGCTTGTGTGGCGCTGGGCCTGACCACGGCGGCCTGGAAGGGCAATGGCCTGGCCATTTATTTCCCCGCCCGCGAGGCCCTGCAGGGTGCCCTTGATGCGCTGGATACCCCGGCCACGGTAGCCGCCACGGCCAGCTGGCAAGTGCGTGCGCAGGCGCCCGAGTTGCGCACACGGTTGGCCGGCATGGGCGTCGCCCTGGATGACCGCGAAACGGTCGACTACCTGTTCCACCCGGTGTGAGAGCGCGGCTCTATCGCCCCCCAAGACCCAGGCTATTAGCCCTAACGCCCACACCCGTCTAGGCTGTCTCTACCGCCGTCGCCCGTCGACCGGCCGGAACCTGATAGGGAGATAATAATGAGCCAGGTGGCCCCGCCAACCCGTTGATCGTCAGCGCTTTTCCCATTCACCTGGCCAGCACCTCATGTCATTGATTTACATCGACAATAAGGTAAAGCAATCATGGCAAACGAATCGAAATGCCCGTTCAACCATGCCGCCGGCGGCGGCACCACCAACCGTGACTGGTGGCCCAACCAGCTGAACCTGAAAATCCTCCACCAGCACACCGTCAAGTCCGACCCCATGGGCGATGGCTTCGACTACGCCAAGGAGTTCAAGAGCCTGGACTTCGCCGCGGTGAAGCAGGACCTGCTGGCGGTGATGACCCATTCCCAAGAGTGGTGGCCGGCCGACTTCGGCCACTACGGCCCGCTGTTCATCCGCATGGCCTGGCACAGCGCCGGCACCTACCGCACCGGTGACGGCCGCGGCGGCGCGGGGGCCGGGCAGCAACGCTTCGCACCGCTCAACAGCTGGCCCGACAACGTCAGCCTGGACAAGGCGCGCCGGCTGATCTGGCCGGTGAAACAGAAGTACGGGCGCAAGATCTCCTGGGCCGACCTGATCGTGCTCACCGGCAACGTCGCCCTCGAATCCATGGGCTTCAAGACCTTCGGCTTCTCCGGCGGCCGCGCCGACGTGTGGGAACCGGACGAGGACGTGTACTGGGGCAACGAGAAAACCTGGCTGGGCGGCGACGTGCGCTACGGCAACGAACAGCAGAAGGCCCAGCCGCCCGGCGACGGCACCCTGGTGGCCGAGCCTGACCTGCACGGCAGCGAAAGTAGCCGCACCGACGGCGGCCGCCACCTGGAAAACCCCCTGGCCGCGGTGCAGATGGGCCTGATCTACGTCAACCCCGAAGGCCCGGACGGGCAGCCTGACCCGGTCAAGTCGGGGCTGGACATTCGCGAGACCTTCGGCCGCATGGCCATGAACGACGAGGAAACCGTGGCGCTGATCGCCGGTGGCCACGCCTTCGGCAAGACCCACGGCGCCGGCCCCGCCGACAACGTCGGGCCAGAGCCCGAAGCCGCCGGCCTGGAAGAGCAGGGCCTGGGCTGGCGCAACAGTTTCCGCAGCGGCAAGGGCGGCGACGCCATCACCAGTGGCCTGGAAGTGACCTGGACCTCCACCCCCACCAAGTGGAGCAACGAATACCTGGAGAACCTCTTCGGCTTCGAGTGGGAGCTGACCAAGAGCCCGGCCGGCGCCCACCAGTGGACGCCGAAAAACGGCGCTGGCGCCGGCAAGATCCCCGACGCCCACGACCCCAGCAAACGCCGCGCGCCGACCATGCTGACCTCGGACCTGGCGCTGCGCTTCGACCCTGTCTACGAACCCATCGCCCGCCGTTTCCTGGCCAACCCCGACCAGCTGAGCGACGCCTTCGCCCGTGCCTGGTTCAAGCTCACCCACCGCGACATGGGCCCGCTGGCCCGCTACCTGGGCCCGGAAACGCCCAGCGAAGAGTTGCTGTGGCAAGACCCGCTGCCAGCTGTTAACCACGCGCTGGTCGACGACAACGACGTGGCCGCACTGAAAGCCAAGGTGCTGGCCTCGGGCCTGAGCGTTGCACAGCTGGTGTCCACCGCCTGGGCGGCGGCGTCCACCTTCCGCGGTTCGGACAAACGCGGCGGCGCCAACGGCGGCCGCCTGCGCCTGGCGCCGCAAAAGGACTGGGAAGCCAACCAGCCGCAGCAGCTGGCCAAGGTGCTGGGCACCCTGGAAGGTATCCAGCGTGACTTCAACAGCGCGGCGGCGGGGGGCAAGCAGGTATCCCTGGCCGACCTGATCGTGCTGGCCGGCAACGCCGGTGTCGAGCAGGCGGCGAAAAACGCCGGCCACAGCGTCACCGTGCCGTTCCGGCCGGGCCGCGTGGACGCGTCCCAGGCGCAGACCGACGTCGAATCGTTCGGCTTCCTGGAGCCCATCGCCGATGGCTTCCGCAACTACCTCAAAGGCAAATACCGGGTATCGGCCGAGCACCTGCTGGTGGACAAGGCGCAACTGCTGACCCTCACCGGCCCCGAACTGACCGTGCTGCTGGGCGGCCTGCGGGTGCTGGGCGCCAACGTCGGCGAGAGCAAGCACGGGGTCTTCACCCAGCGGCCGGGGACGTTGACCAACGACTTCTTCGTCAACCTGCTGGACATGGGCGTGGAGTGGCGGCCGCTGTCGGCCGACAACGACACCTTCGAGGCCCGCGACCGCAAGACCGGCGCGGTGAAATGGACCGGCACCCGGGTTGACCTGGTGTTCGGCTCCCACGCGCAGCTGCGCGCCTACGCGGAAGTCTACGGCAGCGCGGATGCGCAGCAGCAGTTCGTCGGCGACTTCGTGGCGGCCTGGGACAAGGTCATGAACCTCGACCGTTTCGACTGACGGTGCAGCGCTGCGACGGCTCCCACGGAGCGGTCGCAGCGCGGTTCAGGGGCGGTTGATAACGCCCAGCAGTTTCCCCGAGACGGTCTCGTAATCGTCGTTGAAATGATGGTTGCCGGCGAACGCCATCACATTGCCGACGATACTGGTGTCGGTGCAGCCGCTCTTGCGGCTTTCGTCCGTGCCGTACAGGCAGGTGACCTTGTCGGCGGGCAGTTTGGCTATTTCAGGGCCGGTGGCATATCGGCCGACGTCCTTGCCCATGATGCCTTCTATGTGAATTTCAAAGTTGGTCTGGCGCGCCAGCGACAGCAGGATAATGTTGCCCACGGCCTCCTGGTCGGCAACCGGCAGGCGGTTATACAGGGCCGGCATCACATCGGCGCCAAACGAATAACCAATCAGCACGAAACGCTTGATGCCCCAGGCCTGGCGATAATGCTGCATGATTTCCGCCAGGTCCGTGGCCGCCAGTTCGGCGGGCTTGGTGTCCCAGAAGTACTCCAGGCTGTCGACGCCCACCACCGAGATGCCGCTATCGCCAAACTTCTCCGAGACGTATTTGTCCAGCCCGCGCCAACCCCCATCCCCCGAGTAGAAGATGGCCAAGGTGCCGCTTGGCGTGTGTGCCGGCAGCTCGATCAATGGGAAGCGCTTGAAGTCCTTGCCCTGCACCACGCCCAGTAGCTTGCGTAGGGTGTCGAGGGTGGCCGCCGAAGCGGTGGTGCCATCGACGTCCAGGGCAATGGCGGTCACGCCTTCCTGTTGTGCGGGCGGCTGCCAGGCTTGCGCCAGCGCCCCCAGCTCGTTGATGCCGACGACCACCTTGGTATCGGCCGCGAACGGCTGCAGCTGCTGGGCAAATTCGGCCCTGGAGGCCTGGCCGCCAGCCACGGGCAAGTGCAGCTCGACGATGTTGGCGGTGGCATCGAAGCTCAGCTTTCTCAATGCCTTTGCGTCAAGCTCCAGGCCTGTGGGCGTGGCGATGACGATCGTCTTCGACGCACCTTTTGCCGCAAAGCGGGTGAGCGTAGCGGCGTTCCCCAGGTCCTGTTGGGTGACGACCGGCAACAGCTGCGGGCGCAGCGCCCTGCGCGCCTTGCGTTCCGCCACGCAGTGGGTGTGGATCATGGGTGTTGCGACCAGCGTGACGATAAAGAGGGTGAGGCTGATCATCGCTCGGTATTTGTTCTTGCGCGACGACAGTATTCCAATGCTCATGGTACGAAATGCTCGGGGCAATGCTTTTTGCTGGAATTATTATCAGGTAGGCATATGGGTTATGGGGCAGGCGTGATCACCCTCGACGCGGTTGGTTCGAGGGCGGCAAAGATGGCACAGGTAATGGCTAAAAGCCATTAGCTTGCTTGGTATTCCCTGGCTCGTCTTGTGACCGCAGCTACGCTTCCTTTTCCCTCCCCAGACGCCGCGATCAACGCGTTACGCGCGCCCCTGTAGCAGCTGCCGCAGGCGGCGTCCGGGCCTTGCGCGGTGTGCCAGGTGACGCGGCCTGTGGCCGCTGCTACGGAAACCGCCGCGATCAGCGGGTTGCGCACGAGGTGACGGCAGGCCGGCCGTATTGGTCCTGATACGCACCCACCACCCCCCGCGCACCACGCGGCCTCGCCGCGTAACCCATCTACGTCAATGTAACAATCAAGAAATACTACCAATTGCGTTTGCGATTGTTATTGAGAGTTATTACCATCAACGCGCCGCACCATGCCGCACCTCGTTTCACAGCGCCTCACCAGGCGCGGGTAACCGCCCCCGACGCTTCGCCCAATCGTCTCGCTCACGCCTGCAAAAGCCTGGCCGGCAGACGTTTGCCCAGAAAAAGTGGCGGGGGCCACTGGCGAAGCGGGGCAGGGCGGGTACCTGAGGGCTGCATGACGCGGCATCACAAAGGCTGCGCCCGGGGCGCAGGAAAAAGACATCTGTCGAACAGATCATGCAAAGGAAGTGGTATGAACGGAAGTAAACGTAGCGGTGCCCTGCGACGCACCCATGGGTTGGTACTGGTTGGCCTGCTGGCGCCATTCCCGCTCAGTGCCCTGGCCGAGACCGTTGCCCAGCCCCAGGCCCAGGCCAGCGCGCCGCTGGAGCTGGACACCCTGACCATCGAGGGCAACAAGCTCTACGACATGCCACCGTCCGAACAGACCGGCGGCTACACCGTGCAGGGCGCCACCGTGGGCACCAAGACCCCGGCACCGCTCAAGGACATTCCGCAATCCATTTCCACCTACACCAGCGAGTACATCAAGGACCGCAAGTTCGTCCACCTCGATGACCTGGCCAAGTACACCGCCGGCCTGCGCGTGCTGACCAACGACAGCGGTCGCTCGTCCATCTACTCGCGCGGCTACGAGTACGACGAATACCAGATCGACGGCCTGCCGGCGCCCATGACCAGCATCTTCGGCACCGTGCCGTCGCTGGTCGCCTACGACCGCGTGGAAGTGATGCGCGGCCCCGCCGGCCTGTTCAGCAGCACCAGCGAGCTGGGCGGCATCGTCAACATGGTGCGCAAGCGTCCCACCGCCGACTTCCAGGGCAGCGTCGAGGCCAGCTACGGCACCTTCGACACCAACCACGAGCAGGTCGACGTCTCTGGCCCACTGGATTCCGAAGGTCGCGTGCGGGGCCGCTTCATCGCCTCGCGTGACGCCAGCAACGGCATGGTCGACTACAACGCCAGCGACAGCGAAACCTACTACGGCGCCCTGGACATTGACCTCGACGACGCCACCCAGCTGTCGTTCGGCCTGAACCACGAAGTGAAGAACATCACGCCCAACAACGGCTACCCGACCGACACCAAGGGCAACCTGCTGGACTTCAGCCGCTCCAAGTTCCTGGGCGCCGACTGGAACTACTTCGACGGCAAGACCACCGACTTCACTGCCGAGCTGACCCACCACTTCGACAACGGTGGCAACGGCCGCGTTGCCCTGCGCACCTCGGACCGCGACGCCGACTACCTGTACGCCTTCACCCGCAGCGGCGTGTCCAGCACCGGCACCGCCACCGAAGGCTACACCGGCCGCGAGTTCACCGAGAACACCGTGTCCATGGACGCCAGCTACAGCCAGCCGTTCGAGGCCATGGGCAACGTCAGCGAGTTCGTGGTGGGCACCGACTACAAGAACTACCACAACTACTACAAGAACGCCGCCGGCACCCTGGGCACCATCAACGTCAACAGCTACGACCCGACGTCGTTCGCCAAGCCGACCGACATCTACGCCAGCAGCACCGCCACCAAGGTCGGCACCCAGTCCGAAGAATACGGCCTGTACTCCAAGCTGACCTTCCGCCCCATCGCCGACCTGGCGCTGATCGGCGGTGCGCGCCTGAGCTACTACAAGGGCAGTGGCTACACCACCACCCTCAAGACCGGCGCGCAGACCGACTACGACCAGACCATCAGCGCCCACGTCACCCCGTACGGCGGCGCGGTGTACGACCTGGACGCCAACAACTCGCTGTATTTCAGCTACTCCCAGGTGTACAAGCCGCAGACCGAGACCAACCAGGCCGGCAACGTGCTCAAGCCGCGCACCGGCGAGCAGTATGAAGCTGGTATCAAGGGCAGCTACTTCGGCGGCGACCTGAACACCCGCGTCTCGGTGTTCCAGCTGACCGACAAGAACCGTGCGACCACCCCCGAGGATGACCCGACCGCGACCTATGACGTAGCGTCCGGCAAGACCCGCATCCGCGGCGCCGAGTTCGAAGTCAGCGGCAAGCTGCTGCCCAACTGGGACGTGCTGGCCGGCTACACCTACATGGACACCCAGGTGCTCAGCGGCGACGCGGTCAGCACCTTCCAGACCATGCCCAAGCACTCCGCCTCGCTGTGGAACAAGTACACCGTCGCCAGCGGCCCACTGGAAGGCCTGGCCATCGGCAGCGGTGTGACCGCCATGAGCGACTTCTACATGACCACCAGCACCTACACCGTGGCCGCGCCTGGCTACGCCACCGTGGATGCCAAGCTGTCCTACCCGATCACCAAGAAACTCACCGCGACCCTGGACGGTACCAACCTGCTGAACCGCGACTACTACTCGCGCGTCGGCTCGGCGGCCACCTTCAACTTCCTCGGCCAGTCCCGCGCCTTCAGCGTCGGCGCCCGGTACGAGTTCTAAGAGGTCCCCATGGACAAGCTCCTGGCACGCAAGGACCTGGGCAGCGAGTCGTGGTGGCAGGCGCTGGCCGAGCAGGGTACCCCCCTGGTCGGCCCGGCGCAGGCCGGGGAGCACGCCGTGACCTTCGTCTGGCGTGACCCCCGCGGCACGGCCGCGACGTCGGCTACCCGACGCGTCTGGATCAACATCACCGGTCTCACCGACCACCACCGCCAATGCGCGCCGCAAAGCCTGGCGCGCATCGACGGCACCGACATCTGGCTTTGGCAGACGCGCATCGACGCGAACTGGCGCGGCAGCTACAGTTTCATGCCCTGCGACGACGACCGCGATTTCGACGCCGTCGACGCCCACGGCAAGCCCGATTTGAACGCGCTGCGCCCCTGGTGGCGGGCCATGTTCCCGCGCGCGCAGCACGACCCCCTGAACCCCATGCGCCCCTGGATCGGCGGCCGCGGCCTGGGCGTGTCCGGCCTGCACATGCCACAGGCACCCGCGCACCCGGCCTGGCTTCCGGTGGACGCCGGCCAGGCGCCGGCCGCCAGCCTGCAGCAATACCACTGGCACAGCCCGCGCCTGGGCAACAGCCGCCGGGTGTGGCTGCTGAGTACCGGCCGCGCCCAGGACCCCAGCCGGCCCCTGGCCGTGCTGCTGGACGGCGCCTTCTGGACCGCCAGCCTGCCTTTGGCCGAGCCGTTGCAGGCGCTGACCGCCAACGGCACGTTGCCGGGTGCGGTGTACCTGTTCGTCGACAGCATCGACACCGCCCACCGCAGCGCCGAACTGGCCTGCAACCCGGCCTTCTGGGAAGCCCTGCAGGAAGAATTGCTGCCGCAGGTGATGAACTGGCAGGCCCACTCGCCGAACCCCGCCACCACCGTGGTCGCCGGGCAGAGCTTCGGCGGCCTGGCGGCGCTGTACGCCGGCCTGCAGTGGCCCCGGCGCTTTGGCTGCGTGCTGGCCCAGTCCGGCTCGTTCTGGTGGCCCCGCGATGACCTTGCGCGGCAGTTGCCCCAGCGCGTCGACGCCGGGCTTGGCCACGGCCAGCCACTGAAACTGTTTATCGAAGCCGGGCTGCGCGAACCGGTGATCCACCGCGCCAACCAACGCATGGTGCAAGCGCTGCGTGACGCCGGCCTTGCCCCGCAGTACCGCGTGGTCAACGGCGGCCACGATGCCCTGTGCTGGCGCCAGGGCCTGCTCGATGGCCTGGTGGCACTGTGGGCCGACTTTTGCGCAGCGGGTTGAACCGCCGCGACCCTCTCACGACAAGGAACATTCCGTGGAGCAACTCAACCCTTTCGACGACCCGCAACAGGGCTGTCACGTGCTGATCAACGACCAGGGCCAGCACAGCCTGTGGCCGGACTTCTGCGCCGTGCCACCGGGCTGGACCATCGTCCACGGCCCCGCCAGCCGCGAAGCCTGCGGGCAGTGGCTGGAACTGCACTGGCGCGACCTGCGTCCCGCTTCCCTGCGCCGCGCCCTGGGCGCCAACGCTTCCTGAACCGGAGTCACGGATGAACCTGTCAAACCCCGCACCTGTGACCCCCCTGGTCGCTACCCGCCACGAAATGCCCCTGGTGGCTGCCCAGCCGGGCATCTGGATGGCCGACCAACTGTCGCCGCACCACAACGCCTACGCCGTGGCCCACTACGTGGAACTGGCCGGCGCGCTGGACAGCGACCTGCTGCTGCAAGCCATCGAGGCGGGCCTGGCCGAGGTCGACACCCTGCACCTGCACGTCGCCGAGCGCGACGGCCAGCCGCTGCAGTGGTTCGACTTCAGCCGCGCCCCGGCATGCCCCACCTGCACCGACCTGCGCGGCGCGGCCGACCCGGCGGCCGCCGCACTGGCGTGGATGCGCCAGGACCTGCAGGGCGACCTGCGCGTGGCCAGCGGTGGGCTTGAGTGCGTGAACCGGCTGATGCAGGTAGGCGAGGGCCGCTGGTTCTGGTACCAGCGCTATCACCACCTGGCCGTGGACGGCTACAGCTTCGCCGCCATTACCCGGCGCATCGCCGAACACTACAACGCCCTGCGCCGTGGCGAGGCCGCCGGCCCCACGCCGTTCACCCCGTTCAGCCAGGTGGTGGCCGAGTACCAGGCCTACCGCCAGGGCGCGACGTGCGAGCGCGACGCGCAGTTCTGGCGGGAGAAAGGCCGGCAGCTGCCGCCGCCGGCCACCTTGTCGAGCCAGCCGCTGGGCGGCCAGAGCGCCAGCAGCCGCGTGCTGCGCCACACCCTGAGCTTCGACACCCAGGCCTTCGACCGCCTGATGGCCGACCAGCCGGCCGCCATCAGCCGCGCCGACATGGCCCTGGCGCTGGTCAACCTGTGGCTGTCGCGCCTCAGCGGCCAGGACGCCTTCACCGCCGGTTTCATCTTCATGCGCCGCATGGGCTCGGCCGCCGCCAGCGCCAGTGGCGCGGTGATCAACGTGCTGCCCATGCAGGTCAAGGTCGAGCCCCAGGCCACCCTGGCGGAGCTGGCGCAGAGCATCGCCGCCGAGCTCAAGCGCCTGCGCAAGCACCAGCGCTACGACGCCGAACAGATCCAGCGCGACCTGGGCCGCATCGGCGACGCCGAGCCGCTGTACGGCGTGGTGCAGAACCTCAAGCTGTTCGACTTTGCCCTGGACCTGGACGGCATCGCCGGCGTCACCCACACCCTGGCCTCGGGCCCGGTGCGCGACCTGGAGGTGGCGCTGTTCCTCACCCCGCGCGGCGAGCTGTCGCTGGAGCTGCTGGCCAACGCCGAGCGCTACGACGACGCCACCCTGGCCCGCCACCTGCGCCGCCTGAGCCTGTTGATGACGCAGTTCGGCGCCAACCCGCAGCTGCGCTGCGAAGCCGCCAACCTGCTGGACATCCAGGACCTGGCGCTGCTGGCCCGCGCCAACGCCACCGAGCAGCCGCTGAGCGACGACACCCTGGTCAGTCTGATGGCCGCCCAGGCGCTGCTGACGCCCGACGCGCCGGCGCTGTCGGACGCCCAGTATCAGTTCGACTATCAACAGGTGCGCGAACAGGTGCTGGCCCTGGCCCAACGGCTGGTGGCCCAGGGCGTGGAGCCTGGCGATATCGTCGCCGTGGCCTTGCCACGCTCGGTGTTCCTGTCCCTGGCGTTGATAGCGATCCTGGAGGTGGGCGCCGCCTACCTGCCGCTGGACACCGGCTACCCCGACGATCGCCTGCAGCTGATGCTGGAGGACGCCGCGCCGCGCCTGATCATCACCGACACCGCCCAGGCCGCGCGCTTCGTCGGCGTGGCCAGCTGCCCGGCGCTGCTGCTGGAAGCGCCGCTGCAGCTGGACCCGCACGGCCCGCTGCAGTTCGCCCAGCCGACGCCCGAGCACGCCGCCTACATCATCTACACCTCCGGCTCCACCGGCCGGCCCAAGGGCGTGATCGTCGGCCACCAGGCCATCGTCAACCGCCTGCTGTGGATGCAGCACCAGTACCCCCTGGGCAGCACCGACGTGGTGCTGCAGAAGACCCCGTGCAGCTTTGATGTGTCGGTGTGGGAGTTCTTCTGGCCGCTGATCACCGGCGCGCGCCTGCACATGGCGCCGCCCGAGGCGCACCGTGACCCGGAAGCGCTGCAGCGGCTGTTCAGCGAGCAGGGCGTGACCACCACGCACTTCGTGCCCTCGATGCTCGCGGCGTTCGTCAGTGCCTTGAGCGACGACGCCGCCATCGCGCATTGCCGCAGCCTGCGCCAGGTGTTCTGCAGCGGCGAAGCGCTACCGACCGATCTGTCGCAATTGTGGCAGCGCCGCACTGGCGTGCCGCTGCATAACCTCTACGGCCCCACCGAAGCGGCCGTCGACGTCAGCTGGTACCCGGCCCACGGTGACGCCCTGGCCGGCGTGCAGGGCGCCAGCGTGCCCATCGGTTTCCCGGTGTGGAACACCGGCCTGCGCATCCTCGACCGGCGCCTGCGCATGGTGCCGCCCGGCGTTGCCGGCGACCTGTACCTGACCGGCGTGCAGCTGGCCCACGCCTACCTGGGCCGCGCCGACCTGACCGCCAGCCGCTTCGTCGCCGACCCCTACGGCAACGGCGGGCGCATGTACCGCACCGGCGACGTGGCGCGCTGGCTGGACAACGGCGCGGTGGAATACCTGGGCCGCAGCGACGACCAATTGAAGATTCGCGGCCAGCGCATCGAACTGAGCGAAATCGACCACGCGCTGCTGGCCTTGCCGGGCGTCGAGCAGGCCGTGACCCACGCCCGGGTGCTGGGCGAGGCCCAGGTGGGCGGTGGGGATGCGCGCCAACTGGTGGGCTATGTGATCGCCCAGGGCAGCCGCGAGCTGGACCTGGTCGCCCTGCGCATGGCCCTGGTGGACCGCCTGCCGGCGCACATGGTGCCGGTGGCCTTGGTGCAGTTGGATGAGTTCCCGCTGGGCGCCACCGGCAAGCTGGACCGCAAGGCGTTGCCGTTGCCGCAGGCCAGCGCCAAGGCCTGCGGGCGCGCCCCGGCCGAAGGCCTGGAAACGCAGATCGCCGAGGCTTTCGCCCGGGTGCTGGAGCGCGACGGCGTCAACGCCGAGGACGACTTCTTCGCCTTGGGCGGCCACTCCTTGTTGGCCATGAGCCTGGCCGCCACCTTGCGCCGCGAACTGCAGCGGCCGGTGGCGGTGGGGCAGGTGATGATCGCCTCCACCGTGGAGCGCCTGGCCCAACTGCTGGCCAGCGAGCAGAGCGAAGATGAAACCCGCCGCGCCGGTTTCGAGAGCGTGCTGCCACTGCGCCAGGGCAACGGCCCGACGCTGTTCTGCTTCCACCCGGCCTCGGGGTTTGCCTGGCAGTTCAGCGTGCTGCAGCGCTACATCGACCCGCACTGGTCGCTGGTGGGTATCCAGTCGCCGCGCGGCAATGGCCCGCTGCACAGCTGCGCCAACCTCGACGCTGCCTGCGACGCACACCTGCTCACCCTGCGCGCCTTGCAGCCCCACGGCCCGTACCACTTTGCCGGCTATTCGTTGGGCGGCACCCTGGCCCAGGGCGTGGCCGCGCGGTTGCAGGCAGAGGGCGAGCAGGTGGCCTTCCTGGGCCTGCTCGACACCTACCCGCCGGAGACCCAGAACTGGGACGAACGCCAGGGCCGCAACGTGCTCAAGCAGGAGGTGCTGGACGAGGTCAACCGCGAGCGCGAGCTGTTCCTGGCGGCCCAGCAGGGCCTGCAGGATGCGGCCATGGCGGCAGGCGGTGGCGGCATGTTCGACGACATCGAAGCCAACTACGCCGACTCCGTGCGCCTGCTGGCCACGGCGCGCAGCTCGGCCTATAGCGGCGAGGCAACCTTGTTCGTGGCCGAGAAAACCCTGCCCGAAGGCATGGACGTGCAGCAGACCTGGGGGCCGTTCGTGGGTAGCCTCAAGGTGCACCGCCTGCCGTGCGCGCACGTGGACATCATCTCGCCGGCCTCGATGGCGCAGGTGGGGCCGTTGATCAACCGGGCGTTGAAGGGGTTGTGATGGTGGGAAGGTGCCTGTCTTTGTTTTTGTAGCGGTCTTGAGATCGAGCGCCGCCCGCGCGGCGCATCGCGGGCAAGCCCGGCTCCTACCGTTTGTTTCGGGCCAATTTTGTCTGTGAAATCACCTGGCACGCCTTGTTTGTTCACTGCGGATTTGTGGTGGTGCAGGAAGGCGGTCGAGGTGACCTTAAAGCCATGACTGGCCAGAAACAGATGTAGGAGCCGGGCTTGCCCGCGATGCGCCGCGCGGGCGGCGCTCGATTTCATGTGCGCTAAAAATCTCCTGACATGCGCCTTGAGGTCACCCCTAACCCATCAGCGCCCCAGCGGCACGATCATCGGCGTGCCCGCCACCGGGTCGTCGATGATCACGCACTTCAATCCATACACCGCTTCGATCAACTCGGGCGTGACGATGTCGGCCGGCTTGCCGCTGGCGAGCACCTTGCCCCCGCGCATGGCGATCAGGTGCGTGGCGTAGCGGCAGGCGTGGTTCAGGTCGTGCAGCACCACCACCAGCGTGTGCCCCTGGTCGCGGTTGAGCTCGCGCAGCAGTTCCAGCAGGTCGATCTGGTGGGTGATGTCGAGCCAGGTGGTGGGTTCGTCCATCAGCACCAGCGGCGTCTGCTGGGCCAGCACCATGGCGATCCACACGCGCTGGCGCTGGCCGCCGGACAGGGTGTCCACCGCTTTCTCGGCAAACTCGGCGACGCCGGTGGCGGCCATGGCGCCTTGCACCGCGGCTTCGTCGGCGGCGCTCCAGCGGTTGAACAGGGTCTGGTGCGGGTAGCGCCCACGCGCCACCAGGTCGCGCACCAGGATGTCGCTGGGCGCGGTGGAGCTTTGCGGCAGCAGGCTCAGGCGCCGTGCCACCTCCTTGGTGGGGTAGCGGCTGATGGCCTGGCCGTCCAGCCACACCTGGCCGGCGGCCGGCTGCAGCAGGCGGCTCAAGGTGCGCAGCAAGGTCGACTTGCCGCAGGCGTTGGGGCCGATGATCACGGTCAGTTCGCCGTCGGGGATGTGCACGGACAGGTCGCGGGCCACGACCTTGTCGTCGTAGCCCAGGGTCAGTTGCTCGGCCCAGAGGCGCGAAGGGGCGGGCAGGGCGGTCATCGCTTGCGGGTTTCCCGAATCAGAAGGCCAATCAGGTAGAGCCCGCCGAGGCTGACGGTAATCAGCCCGACGTGCAGTTGGTAGGGCAGGAACAGGCGCTGGGCGGCCAGGTCGGCGGCCAGCAACAAGGCCGCGCCGGTTAGCGCCGCCAGCGGCAGAGTCAGGTGTTGCGAGGGGCTCAGGCGCCGGGCAATCTGCGGCGCCGCCAGGGCCAGGAATGAAATAGGCCCGGCCACGGCGGTGGCGGCGGCGGTGAGTATCACGCCCATCAACAGCAGCAGCAGGCGCGAGCGCTCCACCGGCACGCCCAGGGCGTTGGCGGTGTCATCGCCCATTTCCAGCAGGCGCATGCGCTGGCTCAGCACCAGGCTGCCGGCCAGCGCCATGGCGATGCACAGCAACGCCGGCACGGTCTTGGCCCAGGTGATTCCATTGAGCGTGCCGGCGTTCCACAGGCCCGCCGACAGCGTGGCCTCCAGCGAGCCGTTGACCACGACCCAGGTGTTGAACGACACCAGCATGGCGCGCACGCCCAGGGCAATAATGATCAGCCGCAAGGTGCTGATGCCGTTGCGCCAGGCCAGGCGGTAGACCACCACGGCAGTCAGCAGGCCACCAATCAGCGCCGCCGAGGCGCTGCCCAGGGTGTTGCCGTGAAACAGCACCAGGGCCACCAGCACGCCGCTGTAGGCGCCGGTGTTGAAACCCATGATGTCGGGGCTGCCCAGCGGGTTGCGCATCAGCGACTGGAAGATCGCGCCGCTGACCGCCAGCGCCGCGCCCAGCACCAGCGCCGCCACCACCCGCGGCAGGCGCCATTGCAGCACGATCAGTTGCGTACCCGGCGCGCCTTGGCCGCGCAGGGCGTCCAGCACCTGGCCCAGGTTCAGCGCCAGGCTGCCGCTGGCCAGCGCCCAGGCGGCCAAGGCCAGGCACAGCAGGGCGAGGGCAGTGGCGGTGAACAGCGGGCGTCTGCTGTGCAAGCGGCTCATCAGTTGGCCCCCAGGCGCTGGCGGCGCGCCAGCCAGATCAGCACCGGCGCGCCGATAAAGGCGGTCATCACCGACACCCGCAGCTCGCCAGCGGTGATCAGCCGGCCCAGGGTGTCGGCCAGCAGCAACACAGTGGGCGTCAGCAGCAGGGTGAACGGCAGCTGCCGGCCATGCTCGGGCCCGGCCAGCCAGCGCGCCAGGTGCGGCATCATCAGGCCGACGAAGGCGATGGGGCCGACCATCGCCGTGGCCGCGCCGCACAGCAGGGTGATCGCCAGCAGCCCCAGCAGTTGCGTGCGCAGCACCCGGGTGCCAAGGGCAGCGGCCATGTCCAGGCCCATGCCCAGGCTGTCCAGCGCGCGGCTCAGGCCCAGCGCCAGCAGCACGCCGGTGCCGATGGGCAGGGCGGCGGCCTTGATCAGCTCAAGGTTGCGTACGTCCAGGGAGCCGGCCTGCCAGTAGCGGATCTGGTCGAACACCAGCGGGTTGAGCAGGGTGATGCCTGAGCCGATGCCTTCCAGCACCGCGGTCAGCGCCACGCCCATCAGCGTCAGGCGCATGGGGCTCACGCGGCCACCGCCGGTGAAGCCGCTGAGGGTCACCAGCAGGTTGGCCAGCAGCGCGCCGATGACCGCGCACACCACGTACTGGTCCGGGCCGTTGACGCCCAGCCAGGCCATGCCCACCACTAGGGCGAAACTGGCGCCGGCGTTGATACCCAGGATGCCGGGGTCGGCCAGGGGGTTGCGGGTCAGGGTCTGCATCAGCGCCCCGGCCACCCCCAGCGCCGCGCCCGCCAGCAGCCCGGCCAGGGTGCGCGGCAGGCGTGCGTCGGTGATGACCACGCAATCGACGCTGGTGCAGGCGCCGGTCAGGGCGTCCAGTACCTGTGACAGCGGGGCCAGGTGGGCGCCCACCTGGAGGCTGGCCAGCACGGCGCCCAGCAGCGCCAGGGCGGTGAGGGGCAGGCGCAGGGAAGCTCTCATGGGCGGCCCTGCCGGAGCGGTGCGAACATCGTGAATCGCCTTAATGTATCGATACAAATACGAAGCATTCGTTTATACGACTGATTGGCGAATGCTATCATGTGGCCCGCTTGATAGGTAGTTCGCCTATCGATACAGGCCTGTCGATACAAGGGAGTTTCATGGCCAGACCGTCGATTTTTCTCAACCTCAGCCTGCTGCGCAGCCACCCTGCGTTCCGCGCAGTGTTCCTTGCCCGCCTGCTGTCACTGATCTCCCTGGGCCTGCTGGCGATTGCCATGCCGGTGCAGATCCAGGCCCTCACCCATTCCCCCCTGCAGGTTGGCCTGGCCGTGACACTGGCCGGCACCGGCATGTTCGTCGGCCTGATGTTCGGCGGCGTGCTGGCCGACCGTTATGAGCGACGCCGGCTGATTCTGCTGGCGCGTTCCACCTGCGGCATCGCCTTTGTCGGCCTGTGCCTGAATGCGTGCCTGGCGCAGCCGTCGCTGCTGGCTATTTATGCGCTATCGCTGTGGGACGGCTTCTTCGGCGCCATTGGCGTCACCGCCTTGCTGGCGGCGACGCCGGCGCTGGTGGGCCGCGAGCACATGGTGCAGGCGGGGGCCATCAGCATGCTCACCGTGCGCATCGGCTCGATTCTCTCGCCCTTGCTGGGCGGGCTGTTGATCAGCGCCGGGGGCGTGGCCTGGAACTATGGCCTGGCGGCGTTCGGCACGTTGATTACGGTGCTGCTGTTGCTGCGCCTGCCGGCGTTGCCGCCACCGCCGGTGCCGCGCGAGCACCCGCTGAAGGCGCTGGCCACCGGCATCGGCTTCCTGTTCGAAAACCGCGTGGTGGGCACCGTGGCGCTGATTGGCGCCTTGCTGACCCTGGCCAGCGCCGTGCGCGTGCTGTACCCGGCGCTGGGCCTGGCCTGGCAGCTGGACCCCGCGCACCTGGGCCTGATGTACGCGGCCACGCCGCTGGGCGCGGCCATCGGTGCCATCACCAGCGGCCGCCTGGCGGCCACGCCGCGCCCGGGCAAGCGCATGCTGGCCACGGCGCTGCTGGCGTTTGCCGCCATCGCCGGGTTCAGCGTGGCGCCGTCGTTCTGGCTGGCGCTGCTGTGCCTGGCCGGTTTTGGTTATTTGAGTGCGGTGAACGCGCTGCTGCAGTACGCGCTGATCCAGGCGCAGACCCCGGACCACCTGCTGGGCCGGGTCAACGGCCTGTGGACCGCGCAGAACGTCAGTGGTGACGCCCTGGGCGCGGCGTTGCTGGGTGGCTTGGGCTCGTGGCTGCTACCGGCCAACGCCGCCCTGGCGTTCGGCCTGGCGGCGATGGCGGTGGGGCTGGTGCTGGCGCTGGGCATGCGCCAGCTGCGCCGGGTTCAGTTCGACGCCGTGGCGGCCTGAGCGCCGGGCGTGCCGAACTGCGCCTGCAGGCGGTCGAGCAGGTGGTTGGCGCTGTAGTAGTCGAGGCGGAAGGTGTCGGCGCCCAGGGCGTACACGCGCTGGCTATCGATGGCCGGCAGGTGCGCCAGCAGCGTGTTGCCGAGGATGGCCTTGGTGTCCGCCGGTTCCGCGGCGAACATCAGGAAGCTCTGGCCAGTGAGCGCGTCGGCCATGTGCTCGCCGCCGGCCTGGATGATGTCCTTGCGCTTGCCCATGTTCTGGCTGTTGGCCAGGGCCGGCGACGGCTCGGCCAGTTCGAAGCCCAGCTGCGCCAACAATTGGCCCTGGGGCGAGGCGGCGGTCCAGATGTTGGCCTGGCGCGCGGCTGGGTTGTAGACGAACGCCGACACCGGCTGCGGCGGCAGCTTGAGGCTGTTGCGCAGCTGCGCCTGGCGCTCGGCGAAGGCTTCGATCAACTGGCCGGACTGGGCTTCATGGCCGGTGGCCTCGCCCAACAGGGTTTCCAGCTGCTGCCAGCTTTTATCGTCGTAGTTCACCACCAGGGTCGGGGCGATGGCCGAGAGTTGGTCGTACAGGGCAATGGCCGAATCGCCGCCGGTGGCGCTGATCAAAATCAGGTCCGGGGCCTGGGCCGCCACTGCTTCGGCGTTGGCTTCGCCGATGTACAGGCGCTGCACGTTGCGCGCCTTGGCCACCGCGCCCCATTGGCGCAGGTAGCCCTGGTCGTCGGCGACGCGGTTGTTGGGCGTGGTGGCGCCGCTGGCGATCACCGGCGCGTCGATGGCCAGCAGCGCGCCGGTGAGGGTCACGCTGGTGGATACGATGCGCGTGGGCGCGTGGTTGAGCACCACGCTGCCGTGCTCGCCGTTAATGGTGCGCGGCCAGCCGGCGTCGGCGTAGGCGCTGCCGGCCAGCAGCGGCAGGCAGGCGGCCAGCAGGCACAGGCCGGCGCGCAGGGAAGGGCGGGGGAATCGGATGGGCATGAAGATAGGCGTCCCTGGTGGAGAATAAATCTCATTTTTATCAATGAGGTGTGTGCCTGCAACCACAAGCACGTATCGCCGCCGATACACGCCCCGTAGCAGCTGCCGCCGGGCGGCGTCCGGGCCCGGAATGGAAATCGTGGCGGCCCTGACGCGGCCTGGCGGCCGCTGCTACAGGGTGGGTTTGTACCGGCTGTGAGACCGAGGTCTCGTTGACAACGTTTCCTGCTATCCATAACCTTAACATGATTGATAGCAATTCTCATTACGAGTCACGAGGCGAACGTCATGACGACACACCACCTGGAAAACGAGCGATACCGTACGCCAGACGGTAGCAAAGAGGCGCAGTTCCTCTTCCGTTCCGGCACGCGCAGCCTGCGCGGCCAAGGTATCTTCAGCCGTATCAATAGCGCGGCCGGCAGCGGCGGCGTGTCCTCCAGCGCGTTCCTCGCCGAAGTCGGCGCCGCGCTGGCGCGGGCCCGCGAGGCCGGCATCGACAACCCCATTGTGATGGGCGCGATTCCCTTCGACACCACCCAGCCGTCCTGCCTGTACATTCCCCGCCAGTGCGCCTGGCGCGACGAGCAGCCAGCGGCTGCTACCCAGGCCGAGGCCGCGCGCCCGGCGGTGCTGAACCAGCGCAGCATTCCCGACGAAGCCGGCTTCAAGGCCGCCGTCAACCAGGCCATCGCCAACTTCCGCTCCAGCACCATCCGCAAGGCCGTGCTGTCGCGTCAGCTCGACGTGCAGCTGACCCAGCCGGTGGATGTCGAGCAGGTGCTGGCCAACCTGGCCGCCCAGAACCCCTCGGGCTACCACTTCCGCGTGCCCATGGCCGACGGCGCCGAACTGATCGGCGTGAGCCCCGAGCTGTTGGTGCGCAAGACCGACGACCAGGTGTTCACCAACCCCCTGGCCGGCTCTGCCAAGCGCCGCGTCGACCCGGTGCAGGACCGCGAAGTGGGCGAGGCGCTGCTGGTGTCCGAGAAGGACCAGTACGAGCACAGCCTGGTGATCGACGACATCCGCCGCGTGCTGGAACCGGTGTGCAGCCAGCTGGACGTGCCGCCTGGCCCGTCGCTGCTGAGCACCGCCGCCATGTGGCACCTGTCCACCGCTTTGCAGGGGCAACTGCGCGACCCCAACACCTCGGCGCTGCAGTTGGCCTGCCAGATCCACCCCACGCCGGCCGTGTGCGGCGCGCCCACGCAACTGGCGCGCAAGCTGATCGACCTGGTGGAACCCGAGACCCGCGGCCTGTTCAGCGGCATGGTGGGCTGGTGCGACAGCCACGGCAACGGCGAGTGGGTGGTGACCATCCGCTGCGGCACCGTGCAGCATGACCGCATTCGCCTGTTCGCCGGTGCCGGCATCGTCGAGGCCTCGTGCCCCGAATCAGAATGGAAGGAAACCCAGGCCAAGCTCGGCACCATGCTGGCCGCCTGCGGCCTCGACGCACAGGCGGGCTGCGCATGAGCATCGCCTTCTCGCCTTGGCCGGCCGACCTGGCCGCCCACTACCGCGCCCAGGGCCACTGGCTGGACCGGCCGATGACCGACATTCTTGCCCAGCAGGTGCAGGCGCGCCCGGACGCCCCGGCCATCATCTGCGGCGAGCGTACCCTCAGCTACGCCGAGCTGGACCGCCAGTCCGACAACCTCGCGGCCTACCTGCACGCCAGCGGCCTGCGCACTCACGACGCGGCGCTGGTGCAGCTGCCCAACATCGCCGAGTTCTACGTCACCTTCTTCGCCCTGTTGAAACTGGGCGTGGCGCCGGTCAACGCACTGTTCAGCCACCAGCGCCAGGAACTGCTGGCCTACGCCCGGCAGATCCAGCCCAAGCTGCTGATCGCCTCCAGCCGCCACGCCCTGTTCGCCAACGACGTGTTCCTCGACGAGCTGCGTGGCGTGGCACCGAGCCTGGCCACCGTGGTGCTCGACGGCGCCGACCTGCAGACGCACCTGCAAACCCCAGCGCGCCACTTCGTCGCCAGCCCCAGCGAAGGCGGCCAGGTGGCGTTCTTCCAGCTGTCGGGTGGCAGCACCGGCACGCCGAAGCTGATCCCGCGCACCCACAACGACTACTACTACAGCCTGCGCCGCAGCGTGGAGCTGTGCGGCCTGACCCCGGCCACGCGCTTCCTCAGCGCCTTGCCGGCCGGCCACAACTACACCATGAGTTCGCCCGGCGCCCTGGGCGTGTTCATCGCTGGTGGCTGCGTGGTGATGGCCAGCGACCCCGAGCCGCTGAACTGCTTCGCGCTGATCGAGCGCCATGGCGTCGACTGGGTGCCGCTGGTACCGCCGGCGGTGGCCCTGTGGCTGCGCGCCGCGCCCGAGCATCGCGCGCGCCTGCACAGCCTGAAGGTGCTGCAGGTGGGCGGCGCCAACTTCTCCGAGGCCCTGGCGCGTCGCGTGCCTGAAGAATTGGGCTGCCAGCTGCAGCAGGTGTTCGGCATGGCCGAGGGCCTGGTCAACTACACCCGCCTGGACGACGACAGCGAGCGGGTGTTCACCACCCAGGGCTGCCCGATGAGCGCCGACGACGAGGTCCGTGTGCTCGACGAAGAGGGCCGCGCCGTGCCGCCGGGTGAGCCGGGCATGCTCGCCACCCGTGGCCCGTACACCTTCCGCGGCTATTACCTGGCCCCCGAGCACAACGCCCAGGTGTTCGACGCCGAAGGCTTCTACTACTCCGGCGACGTGGTGCAGCAGGACGCCGACGGCTACCTGAAAGTAGTCGGCCGGGTGAAGGACGTGATCAACCGCGGCGGCGAGAAAATCGCCGCCGAGGAAATCGAGAACCTGCTGCTGCACCACCAGGCCGTGACCCACGTGGCCCTGGTGGCCATCCCCGACGAGCTGATGGGCGAGAAGAGCTGCGCCTGCGTGGTGGCCAACGACCCTGCGCTGAAACCCTCGGACCTGCGCAAGTACCTGCGCGCCCAGGGCGTGGCCGACTACAAGCTGCCCGACCGCTTCCAGTTCATGGCCGAGCTGCCCTTGACCGCCGTCGGCAAGATCAACAAGAAGCAGCTGCGCGAGACCCTGCGCGCAGCCCTCGACAACGCATCCGCATAAGGCTTTACCCATGGCTATCCCGAAACTCGCCAGCTACCCCATGCCCACGGTCGCCAGCTTCCCGGCCAACAAGGTCAACTGGGCCCTCGACCCGTCGCGGGCGGTGCTGCTGATTCACGACATGCAGGAATACTTCCTCGACTTCTACGGCGAAGACAGCCCGCTGGTGGCCCAGCTGGTGGCCAACGTCGTGGCCCTGCGCGCCTGGTGCCACGCCCAGGGCATCCCGGTGGTGTACACCGCCCAGCCGTCCGAGCAGAGCCCCCAGGACCGTGCGCTGCTCAACGACATGTGGGGCCCGGGCCTGACCACGGCCAGCCGCCAGGTGCAGCAGGTGGTGGCGCCGCTGCGCCCGCTGCCCCAGGACACGGTGCTGGTGAAATGGCGCTACAGCGCGTTCATTCGCTCGCCGCTGGAGCAGATGATCAAGGAAGGCGGGCGCGACCAGCTGATCATCTGCGGCGTGTACGCCCACATCGGCTGCATGGTCAGCGCCACCGAGGCGTTCATGCGTGACATCAAGCCGTTCTTCGTCGGCGACGCGCTGGCCGATTTCTCCGAGGACGAGCACCGCATGGCCCTGCGCTACGTGGCCACCCGTTCGGGCTTCGTCACCGACGTGCAGAGCATCATTGGCCAGCAGGGCCAGGCGCTGGACCAGGCCTGGCTGCTGGCCCAGCTCACGCCGTTCCTGGACGCCGACGACGGCGAGCCGGGCGCCGACGACAACCTGATGGACTACGGCCTGGACTCGGTGCAGGTGATGACCCTGATCGGCAACTGGCAGCGCGACGGCCTGGACGTCAGCTTCGCCGAGCTGGCGAGCAAGCCGACCCTGGCCGGCTGGTTGGCGGTGCTGTCGGCCAAGCGCCAGGCGGCCTGATTTCCCTTTGATTCGCCGCCCCGAGTGTGGGGCGGCTTGCCGTGAGTAGCTGCAATGGATTTTACCAACAAGTGCGTATGGGTGACGGGCGCGGGGCAGGGCATTGGCTTGCAGGTGGCGTTGCGTTTCCAGGCCGCCGGCGCTCAGGTGATCGGTTTCGACCGCGCCTTCAATGAGCCCGCTTACTCCTTCCGGACTGTGGTGCTGGACGTCACCGACCCCATCGCCGTGGAGCAGGTGTGCCAGGAAATGCTCGGCCAGCAGCCGCGTATCGACGTGCTGGTGAACGGTGCCGGCGTGCTGCGCCTGGGCAACAGCGACGCGCTGTCGGTGGACGACTGGCAGGCCTGCTTCGACGTCAACGTCTCCGGGCCGTTCTACCTGTTCCGCCAGCTGGTGCCGGTGTTCAAGGCCCAGGGCCAGGGCGCGGTGGTGAGCATCGCCTCCAACGCCGCCCACGTGCCGCGCCTGAACATGGCCGCCTACTGCGCGTCGAAAGCGGCCATGGTGGCGCTGAACAACTGCATCGGCCTGGAACTGGCCGAACACGGCGTGCGTTGCAACCTGGTGTCGCCAGGCAGCACCGACACGCCGATGCTGCGCGACATGGTCGGCGGCCCCCAGGGCTTCACGCGCCTGGTGGCCGGCCTGCCCGAGCAGTACAAGCTGGGCATCCCGCTGCGCAAGATCGCCACGCCGGACGAGATCGCCAACGTGGTGCTGTTCCTGGCCTCGGACCTGGCCAGCCACGTGACCATGCAGGACCTGGTGGTGGACGGCGGGGCAACGCTGACCGCCTGACGTTTTATGTGGGAGCTGGCTTGCCAGCGAGCTTTCAGGGCCTGAACATCTCGCTGGCAAGCCAGCTCCCACAAAGGCGTGTCAGTTGCGCCGCCCACCCAACGCCGCGCGCAATGCGTCCGGCACCACCGCGGCGTCCTGCTTGCGCTGCGCCCGAAACGGCTCCACGCACTGGGCCACATACCCCACCGGGTAATCCGGCCGGTCACCAATGCCCACGTCATCGCCCAGGCGGTAGCCGGGCAGGTACAGCGCCGTGCCCAGCAGCCGGTCCCAGCAGGTGAAAAACAGGCCGAAATTCACGTCCCCCACACGCCCGTATTTCAGGTGGTGCAGGCGGTGCACCGGCGCCCAGGCGAACACATGGCGCAGCGCACCGATGCGCATGTCGACATTGCTGTGCTGCAGCAGCAATTGAATGCCCACGGCAAAGCCCAGCAACGCCGCCAACTGCGGCGGCAGCCCCAGCAACAGCAACGGCAGCACGCCGCCCAGCGCTTCCAGGGTCTGGTGCAGCGGGTGTTTCATCAACCCATTGAAACCGTACATGCGCGGCACGCTGTGGTGCACGCTGTGCAGGCGCCACAGCACCGGCAAGCGGTGGCTGGCGAAATGCACCAGGGTAATGCCCAGGTCGGCGATCGGCAGCGCCAGCGCCAGTTGCAGCCACAGTGGCCAGTGGCTGGGCCACAGCCCGGGGTTGGGCAACAGGAACGCCAATAGCGGAATGGTGATGACGCCCAGGCCATTGATGCCCTCGTTGACCAGCGCGTGCAGCAGGTCGCGCGGCTCGTCCTGGTGGCTGGCGTTCCATTGCGGGCGGTAGGGCAGCCAGCGTTCGGCCAGGGTGGCGACGATGACGGCCGCGGCCAGCAGCACCAGCAGCAGGGGCAGCGGCAAGCCGTCGCCGACCAGCCACAGGCCGGCGGCGAGGAAACCGAAGAAAAACAGCGGGGCGTAGAGACGGGCGAACAGCAGGCGCATGGGTAACTCCCTTGGGGTCATCGGGCCGGCAGCATCCGTGGCTGACGGGCTTGCGCGCTTGAACAGGCGGCGCAAGGGGACGGTAACGGCGCAACCCCATCAGTTGCGTAGGACGTTTCCCAAAGATTTGAAGAAAATTCCTACGGCGCCTAAAGCGTGCGCTGATCGCCCCGTTGCCGTTTTATTTTCTGTCGAGTCATTAGCTCACTATCTATTCTTCCAGGGCCGCTCGTCGGCGCATAACAACAAGCAAGGAGCTGACGCTCCAAGGAAGGTCTTGATGCCACTCGAATCATCCCGTCGCCGATTTCTCCAGCACTGCCTCAGCGTTTCCACCGCCGCCCTGTTGCCGCCGTTCGCCCTCGCCGACCTGGCTTCGCCTACCCAGGTGACCGTCGCCCAGGGCGTGCTGCAAGGCCAGCAGCAGGCCGACGGCACCCGCAGCTGGAAGGGCGTGCCCTTCGCCCGGCCACCGGTGGGCAAGTTGCGTTTCAAGGCACCGCAGCCGCTGCAGGCCTGGTACGCACCCCTGAAGGCCGAGGCCTATGGCCCTTGGGCGGTGCAGCAACCCTATCCGCCGGTGTTGCAGGACAAGCCCAAGGGCGAGGAGGACTGCCTGTACCTCAACGTCTGGGCGCCCGCCAGCCCGGCAGTGCACGTGCGCCCGGTGCTGGTGTGGCTGCATGGCGGCGCGTTCGTGCTGGGCAGTGGTGGCGACCCGCGCTTCGATGGCAGCGACTATGCCCGTCGGGGTGACCTGATTTTCGTCACGGTGAACTACCGCATGGGCGGCTTTGGCTACCTGGGCGTGCATGCGGAGCCGGGCGCCGCCAACCTTGGCCTGCAGGACCAGGTCGCCGCGCTGCGCTGGGTGCGCGACAACATCAGCGCCTTCGGCGGCGACCCGCACAACGTGACGGTGATGGGCGAGTCGGCCGGGGCCATGTCCATCGGCTGCCTGCTGGGCGTGCCGGCGGCCAAGGGCCTGTTCGCTCGCGCGATTATCCAGAGCGGCGGCGCGCGGCCGTTGTTCCAGGCCGACGAGGCCGCGCAGGTGCTGCACCAGGTGCTGCAGGCGGGCGGCGTGGATGCCGCGCAGTTGCAGCAGATGCCGGTGGCCGAGCTGAACAACCTGTTCATCAAGGTGGCGGAGCAGTCGAATACGCCGCTGTTGGGCGGCGAGGCCTACCACCCGGCGGTGGACGGCAGCCTGCTGCCTGTGCACCCGCTGGAGGCGCTCCACGCGGTGCCGACGCTGATTGGCCACTGCCGCGACGAAAGCGGGCTGTTCGTCGCCGGCAAGGCGGTGAACCTGCTGGAGGGGTTGCCGGCGCGGGTGCGCGCCAAGGTCGGCGAGGCCACCTGGGCGCAGGTCGAGCAGACCTACCAGCAGAGCACGGGCGCCGGGGGCGACTGGCAGCGTGAGCTGTTCAGCGACATCTTCGTCGGCGTGCCGGCCCTGCGCCTGGCCGACCGCCTGGCCGCCGCGGGTGCGCCGGTGTGGGCGTATCGTTTCGACTACGCCAATGCCGGGCCCTACGGGCCGTGCCATGGCAGCGATATTCCCTACACCTTTGGCCTGGGCCAGCCGGGCAAGGGGCGTGGCAGTTTCACCGCGGCCGAGCAGAGGCTGTCCGAGCAGATGCGCGACAGCTTCATCGCTTTCGCCCACACCGGCAGCCCACAGACCGCGGCGCTGCCCACCTGGCCACGGCATGAGCCGCAGGCGCTGGCCTACCTGCGCTTCGACACTCCGGTAAGCGTGGCCAGCGATTACCTCGGCGCCGCGCGCCGCGCGGTGTGGGAAACCGTCCCCATCGCCGCCCTATAACACCGTAGCAGCGGCCGCAGGCCGCGTCCTGGGCCCTGTGCGGTACCTGGGACGCGGCCTGCGGCCGCTGCTACGGGGGTGAATATTCCGTAGGGAGCGGTGGGGTCGCTGTTGTGTGCGGCTGGGCTCTTTGGCTATGATGCCGCTCCGGAGATGGCATTCCTCCTTGAACCGCCGCGCTGGCCGCAGCTGATGATGCCTACAGACACCTGATCACAGGGGCTGTAGGCGTACGCGCAACAAATCCCTCTTGGTCAGGCACCTTCTTTTCCTTGTGGCTGACCCCTTCATGTCAAGATTCAAGCGTTTCGAACAACTGCAACTGCTGCCCTACCTGGGTAAATGGCTGCTGCTGGCAAGCCTGGTGGCCGTGCTGGCCGGCAGTGCCTCGGCGTTTTTCCTGTTTGCCCTGGACTACGTCACCGGCACCCGCGAAAGCCACCGCTGGCTGATCGCGCTGCTGCCCGTGGCTGGCTTCGTGGTGGGCTGGATCTACTACCGGCTGGGCAAGTCGGTGGAGGCGGGCAACAACCTGCTGATCGACGAAATCCACGACCCGAAAAACGTTGTGCCGCTGCGCATGGTGCCGCTGGTGTTGGGCGGCACCCTGGTGTCGCACCTGTTCGGCGCCTCGGTGGGCCGCGAGGGCACGGCGGTGCAGATGGGTGGGGCGCTGGCCGACCAACTCACGCACCTGCTGCGCCTGCGCCGCGAAGACCGGCGCATCATCCTCATGGCCGGCATTGCCGCCGGCTTTGCCTCGGTGTTCGGCACGCCGCTGGCCGGCGCGGTGTTCGGCCTGGAGGTGCTGGCCATCGGGCGCATGCGCTACGACGCCTTGTTCCCGTGCATGGTTGCGGCCATCGTCGCCGACCAGGTGGGCCTGCTGTGGGGCGTGCACCACGTGCACTACGCCATCGGTGAGATCGTCCCGGTGGGTGCCTGGAGCCTGGTGGCAGTGCTGATCGCCGGGGTGATCTTCGGCCTCGCCGGGCTGCTGTTCGCCAGCGCCACCCACCGCCTGGGCGCGCTGGTGAAACGCCTGATCGGCTACCCGCCACTGCGGCCGTTCGTGGGCGGCATCGTCATTGCCCTGGCGGTGTGGGCGCTGGGCGCCTACGACTACATCGGGCTGGGCATTCCCGGCATCGTCCAGGCCTTCCAGGTGCCCGTGGCGCCGTGGGACTGGGCCAACAAGCTGGTGTTCACCGTGGCGTCCCTGGGCTCGGGTTTCAAGGGCGGCGAAGTGACGCCACTGTTCTACATCGGCGCCACCCTGGGCAACGCCCTGGCACCGCTGCTGCACCTGCCGTTCGCGATGCTGGCGGGCATCGGTTTCGTCGCCGTGTTCGCCGGCGCCGCCAACACGCCGCTGGCGACCATCATCATGGCCATGGAGCTGTTCGGCGCCGACATCGGGCCGCTGGCAGCGGTGGCGTGCATCGCCAGCTACCTGGTGTCGGGGCACACCGGGATCTACAACGCCCAGCGCGTGGGCCACAGCAAGCGGCGTGCCGGCGAACTGCCCGAGGACTTGCGCCTGGGCGAGCTCAAACAGTATCGAGCGACGCAGGCCGAGGCGCGCAAGCGTCAGCCGTAGCGGGCGCCCGCACGAACAACCGCGCCTGGGCAAAGCGCGTCGACCAGGCGTTGGCGGCGCGAAAGCGCTGCACGCTGGCCAGCGGCTCGCGGTAGCCCAGGGCGCGCGCAAGCGTCGGCCCCAATGGCTGGCCAGGGTCGGCCAGAAACACACCATCGGCCTTGGCGTGCTGGCGCATTTCACCAAACGCCGAACTGATGACCGGAATGCCCAAGGCCCGGTATTCGTAATATTTGATCGGGTCGACCGACTCGGTCAGCGTGTCGATCTTGAACGGGATCAGCCCCACGTCGAAGTCGCGCATGGCGCGCATGGCGTCGGTGTGGCTGCACTGCGGGCGCAGGTGAATGTTGGCGGGCAAATGTGCCGGCACCTGCCCAAACACCGGGCCTATCAGGCGCACGCAGGCGTCGGGGCGCGCCTGGGCCAAGGCAATGACCAACGACCAGTCGAACCACTTGGCGATAGCCCCCACGTAACCGATGAGCGGTGCGGTGCCCGCGGCCCGCGCTGACCTGGAAGGTGCCAGCAGGCGCTCCGCAGCACAGGCATTGGCCACCCACTGTGGCGTTGCCCCCAACTGCTGGACGCGCTGCATCAGGGCGCTGGACGAGCACCAGACCCTGCGCGCCGCTAGCACCGTCTGCTGCTCGCGGCGGGCCATGGCCCATCGTGACCAGCCTTTGTAGAACAGCGACACGTCATCCATGGCGTCGTAGCAGTTGTCGCTCAGCAGCGGGCAGGCCATCAGTTGCAGGGCCAGATGCGAGGGCTTGCCCACTACCAGCAAGGCAGGCTGGCGGGCGAAGGCCTGCACGGCGCGCACTGTGCCTCGCCACAGCCAGCGGTTCAGCCAGGCGGACAGTGGCAGGGGTTCGATGGGCAACGCCAGCGGCTTGATCACCTTTAGCCAGGGCGGCACGGGCACGTGTGGCAGGGCGGCTTGGGGCGGGCCGAGCACGTCGTCCAGGTTGGGCAGGCGGGTGGGGTAGGGGTCTACCCACAGCACCTGCCCGCCGGTTTGCCGGTGGAAGCAGGCGACCATCTCGTGGGGCCGCTGGGTGACGCTCTGCCAGGCGATGGGCGCCAGGTAGACCATGCGCTCGTGCAGCCCCGCAGGGTGCGGTTGCTCTGGTTTCAGGGGCGGTAGGTGTGCGGTTGCCATGGGCCCCACTTGGTTTCGTAGTGTTTGCGGTTGCGCTCGAACAGCGCCTGGCGCGCGGGCGCCTGCATGGCGTCGAACGAGGCGGACAGGTGGTGGTGGATGAAGGCGTCTTCGGCGCACACGCACCTGAGCCCGGCCTGTTCCACCCGGCGGCAGTAGTCATCGTCCTCGAAAAAACCCAGGCCGAAGATTTCGTCCAACGGGCCGAGGGTGTCGTAGGTGCTGCGCGGCATCATCACGGCGAAGAAGGCCAGGGTGCGCAGGTCAAAGTGCTGCCCACAGTGGCCACGGGTGTAGCGCGCCGCCGCTTGCCGCAGGTCATCGCCGGGGGCCATGGGCAGGGTGACTCTGGCCTCGTTGCCGATGTTGTCGGTCACCGGCCCGATCAGGCCGATGCCCGGGTCGCGGCGCAGGTGCTGTTGCAACGTGCGCAGGGCGCCGGGCATCACCTGGGTGTCATTGTTGAGCAGCATCAGGTAGGCGCCCCGGGCCAGGGCCAGGCCCTGGTTGTTGGCGGCAGAGAAGCCGCGGTTGTCGGCGTTGAGCACGATGTGCCGGCCCTGGCCCTGGCCGGCCCATTGGCTGAGGTAGGCCGGTGTGCCGTCGCTGGAGGCGTTGTCCACCACTATCACCTCCAGCACCGCGTCGTCGCCTTCCAGGCTGGCCAGGCACTGGCGGGTGAGCGCCAGGTTGTTGTAGGTCACCACGATCACGCTCAGGCTGGGCTGGTGGGTGGCAGCCTGCACTGCCTGCACCAGCGTCTGGGCGCGATGGCCCCAGGTCTGCTGGCGGGCAAAAGCCTGGCGCGCGGCCTGGGCCTGGGGCAGGTCGGGGGTGCCCAGCACGGCGTGGATGGCCGCCAGATACTCGGGAATTTGCCGTGCAGTGCTGACGTGGCCGGCAAACTGCTGCAGCTCGGGCAGGTCGGTGGCCACCACCGGCTTGCCGGCGCTCAGGTATTCGTAGACTTTTACCGGGTTGGTGGCCAGCGTCAGCGGGATGACCTGGAACGGCAGCAGGCACACGTCGAAGGCATGCAGGTAATAGGGCAACTGCGCGTACGGCACCTCGCCGGTGAACACCACGTTGGCGTGGCCGCGCAGGTGCGCCGCGGCGTTCACGGTGTCGGCGCCCACCAGCAGGATGCAGCAGTCGTGGAAATGCTCGGCGATGGCCGCCACCACCGTCAGGTCGAACCACTCGGCGATGGCACCGTAGTAGCCGATGATGCGCCGCTGGCCGGGGTCCTGGTAGCGCTGGGCGGGTACCTGGGCGAAGTAATCATAGTCGGCGGCGTTGCGCACCACGCACGTTTGCCGGGCCTGGCCGGCCCAGGCCTGCTCCAGCCAGGTCGAGGTGAACAGCGTCAGGTCGGCGCTGGCCAGCAGCGCTTTTTCCATGGCCAGCAGGTGGGCGTTGTCGTTGCCGAAGCCTTCGTGGTTGTCCATGCAGTCATAGACCAGGCAATGGTCGGGCAGGGCCTGGGCCACCCCGGTCCAGAAGGGGTGGTTGACCAGCGATACGCAGGCCTGGCCGTCGGCCCATTGCAGCAATTGCCCCAGGCCCTGGTGCAGTTGCCGCAGGTGCGCCGCGCTGGCGGCGTCGCGGTAGATGTTCGGCGCGCGGCGGGCAAAGAGCTTGATCTGCACGAGGCGGCCCTGGGTGTCCAGGGCCTCGGCCTGGAAGCCGGGCTCGTCGCGGTCCAGCAGCTCGCTGGACACGTAGAATACCCGGTGGCCCTGGCTGGCCAGCACCTTGGCCAGCTGCTGGGGGCGCTGGTGGCGGAAGTGCCAGTCGATCACGCCCCACAAGAAGTAGTCGGGGCTGCCCGCCACGGCCGGGGCCAGCGCGGGCAGGTCGGCCGGCGGCGTGCGGGCTTCCAGCACCTGGCGCACCGGGCGCAACGCGGGCTTTACCAGGCGCCGGTAGAGGGTGCCGAGGTGATAGCGGGCGCTGGGCGAGAGTGGCAAGCGGTAATAGAGCTGGCGCAACAGTTGCCGGGGCGGCGGAGGCGGTAGCAGGGGCTCGGCCGCCGACGGGCCGGCGGGCTCGGCGCCACGCGGCCGGTGCGCCTGCCAGGCGCCCCATTTGCTTTCGAAGTAGGCCTGGTTGCGGTCCCACAAGGCCTGGTATTCGCCGGTGGCGATCAGCTGCTTGAAGGTGGCCTGGCCGTAATGGTGGATGTAGGCGTTCTCCACGCACACCGTGCGCAACCCGGCGGCCTGCACGCGGCGGCTGTAGTCGTCGTCCTCGAACAGCCCGATGCCGAACTGCTCGTCCAGTTCGCCTACCTGCTCGAACACCTCGCGGCGCATGGCCACGCAGAACATCGCCAGCATGGGAATGTCGAAACTGGCGTTGGCCTGGGCGGCCTGGTGGCGGTCGGCGAAACCTTGTAGCTGGGCGATGTCGGTGTAGTCCACCGCGACCCTGGCTTCATTGCCGACGTTGTTGGTGACCGGCCCCACCAGGCCCACGGTGGGGTCCTGCAGGCGCCGCAGCAGCGGCTTGAGCCAGCCGCGCGGCACCACGGTGTCGTTGTTGAGCAACAACAGGACCTGGCCGTCGGCTCGGCGCAAGCCCTGGTTGTTGGCAGCGGCGAAGCCACGATTGTCAGGGTTGAGGATCACCTCCAGGCCCGGCATGCGCTCGCGCAGGGCCGCCAGGTAGGTGGGGGTGGCATCCTGGGAGCCATTGTCGACCACGATCACCTGCAACGCCGGCCAGTGGCTGTTGCGCGCCACGCTGTCCAGGCACTGGGCGGTCAGGGCCAGGTTGCCGTGGGTGACGATGATGATCGACACCTTCGGCGCCTGCACCTGCATGGCCTGTTCGCACGCCAGGCGGCGCTGCTGCCAGGTGTTGTCCCGCGCCAGGGCCACCCGGGCGGCGCGATGGCTGGCGGGTTCTTCCAGGGCGCGGGCGATCTGTTCGACGAAGGCCGGGGCGTCGCTGGCGAAATAGACGTGCTCGCCATAATGGCGAATCTCCTCCAGCGGCACACTGACCACCGGCTTGCCGGCGCTGAGGTATTCGTACAGCTTCACCGGGTCCACCGCGTGGGTCACGTTGTAGAGCCGGAAGGGAATCAGGCACACGTCGAAGTGGTGCAGGTACAGCGGCATCTGCGCGTAGGGCCGGGGGCCTTCCAGCCTGACGTTGGGCAGTTGGTCGAGGCCGCCCAGGTCATCGACGAACACATCGCCCACCAGCACGAAGGTCCAGTCGGGGCGCTGGCGCGCTACCTCGGCCAGCAGGCCGAAGTCGAACCAGGCCGCGAGCGCGCCGTAATAGCCGATCACCGGGCCGGGGAAGGCCGGCAGCAGGGTGTTGGGCTGGCAGTGCTGCTGGAAGAAGCCGAAGTCCACGCCGTTGCGCACCACGGTGCAGGCCTGGGCGCGGCCCTGCCACTTTTCCAGCAGCAGGCGTGCCGAGACGCTGGTCAGCTCGGCAGCCGTGACCAGTTGTTGCTCGGCGGCCAGCAGTTGCGGGCCGATATTGGGGAAGCCATCCCAGTCGTCCATGCAGTCATAGGCCACCGGCCAACCGAGGCCCAGCACCAGGGGCGTCCAGTAGGCCAGGTGCACCACCGCCCAGGCGTGGCTGATCTGCTGGTCGGCGTACAGCGCTTGCAGGGTGTCGTGGAAGTGGCCACACAGCGCCGCGTCTGGCAGTTGGGTGTAGTAGTCGTGGGGCACGGGGCAGTCCAGGCGCACCTGCGTCACGTTGGTGCGCGGGTGTTCGAGTTCGTAGGGCTGGCCCCGCAGGTCTTCGGTTGAGGGCACGATGTAGAACACCCGCCAGCCGTTGTCGGCAAATTGCGCCATCAACTGCTGGGGGCGTTGGTAGCGCGCCTCCCAGCGGATGTTGGCGAAGCACAGCAGGGTCGGTTGGGCCGCGCGCCCGGGGTGGTTGGCGAGGCGTTGGCTGGCAGCGGCCGTCAACGGGTTGCGTACGGGTAGCTCAGGGTACCGCCAGACACCATGGCGCACCCGTCGAGACACCCTGCGCAGCGGTTCGCCCAGGCGCCAGGTGTGGCTGCCCAGCAGGTCCTCGACCTGGGCGCGGGCGGCATCGCGCTCGCTGCGCGCCAACGCGAGTTCGGCCTCGAGGATTTCCAGGGAAACAGGCGGGTGTTGCTCAGCCATGGTGGTACTCGTGCAGGGGGCTTGGGTCGTTTTCCGGCCACATGGAGCTCAGCGAGCCGGGCCGGTAGAAGGTCACGGTCATGCTGCGCCGGGAATGGCTGCAGCCCTCCACCACGGGCGACACGGCATGCCAGGAGTCATCGGAGCGCACCAGCACCGCCGAGTTGCCCACCCGTGGCTCGATGACAGCGCTTACCGCGTTGATGTCCTTGCTGTGCAGAATGTTCAGGCAGCCGCCGTCGGCACGTTCCCAGGTGGCGTTGAAGTAGAGAATGTGGGTAACCACCTTGTCGCCCAGGTCGGGGTGGGCGCCCAGGCTGGCGCCGGGCCCATAGTGGAAGACGTTGACCTCCATGGGCGCGTTGCTCAGGTCGCGGCCGGTCAGGTGCGACAGCGCCGCGCGGTAGGCGGGTGAGCCCAGGTCGCGGGCCAGCGCCCGCCAGGCCTCGCTCAAGTGCTCGGCGTGGGCGATGGCGTCGCTGCCCATGGGCTTGAGCGCCCGGGCCTCGTATTCGTAGTCTTTCTCACCGCCGTAACCTTTCACGGTCTTGAAGTGGTCGCGCGGGAAGGTCAGGGCCAGGCCCTCGGCGTCGTGCACGGCAAACAGGCGGTCGATCTGCGCCCAGGCGTAGGGCTGGGCGTTGAGTTCGGCAGTGCGGATGCGGTCAATATTGAGCATGGGTCCCCCGATTTTTCCGTAGGTGTCTGAGTGCACGGGCAATGGCGCGCAGGGGCGCGGTCAGGCGCAACGACCTGGACCCCTGCAGGTGGCGGACCCTGGCTTCACTGTGGGCCAGCTGTGCTCGCAAGCTGGCCACGGTGGCCTGGCTCGGGTCTTCGAGTAGGTTGGGCAGGTCCTGCCACAGCGCGCCAAGGGCCGGCGCCGGGCGGCTGCGGCCCTGGCGCAGCAGGTGCGCGACGTGGTCCCAGTAGCGGTCCAGCGCCTGCATGGCCGCCTGGGCCTGGGCGCTGGGGCGGGTTTTGCCACAGCGCGCCAGGAACCAGGCCGTCGTCGCTGCCTGCCCGGGCGCCAGCGCATGCAGGCCCGAGTAGGGGGCCAGGGCGGTGTACTTGCCGCCGGCAAGGTCGGCCAGGCAGAACACCGGCACGCCAAAGGCCAGGCCGGTGATCGCCAGGTGGTAGCTGTAGCCGATCAGCGCCTGGGCGTTGCCCAGTATCTCGGCCAGCAGCAGCGGTTCGGGCCAGTACGGCAGGCGAATGGCCTGGGGCAGCCGCGCGGCCAGCAGGGCCGAGTCATCGTCCAGCACCGGGCCGATGGGAATCAGCACGACCTGCAGGTGGGCGAAGGCCTGGGGGGCGCTTTCCAGCAGGCGAACGTAGGGCTCGGCCAGCGTCAGTGCGTGGATGACGATGTAGCGCGGGCCCAGGCCCACCTCGGCGCATAGCTGGCGGAAGGCGGCGCTGGGCTGCTCGATGTCCAGCGCCCGGGGCAGGGCGAACGCGGTGTCGGGCAGCACCTCGATGGCGGCATCGGGGCATACGGCCTGCAGTGCATCGCGCGACAGCGCATCACGTACCCGCACGCAGGCGCTGTGCGCCAAGGCCACGCGCAGCAGCGGTGCGGCCCAGTCCGGGATGGGGTTGCAGTGCATGCCCGGGGCGTTCCACACCACCGGGATACCCTGTTGCAGCGCAATCAACGCCGGGGTCAGCCAGTAGCCGGTGGGGTGGTGGATGCCGGGGTGGGGCGGCAGGTAGTCGGGGGCCACCAGCTTGTCGAAGCGAATCAGGAAGCCGCCACCAATCAGCAGCCCGTCCAACGAGCTGGCCAGCGCCGGCAGGTCGCTGAGCGGGGTCACGGCAAAGGGCCAGGTTTGCGCATCACGTGCGTGGTAGGACAGCCGGTGCAGCTGGATCGGCCCCAGGCGCCGGCGCAGCTCGGCCTCGGCCAGCAGCGGGAACAGCAGGTCGCCGTAATTCTGCACGTCGAAGGTGCCGACGATGGCGATGTGGCGGGTCGCTTCAGTCACAGGGGGGTTACCTCGTCCAGGCGTTTACTGCCGGTGCTCGCGCCGTCGTGGCCTTGCAGCCCCAGGTCGACCACGCCGAGAAAATGCTTGTCGTTGGGCAGCACGTCGAAGGCCAGCAGGCCGACCTGTTTTTCGATCAGTTGCGAGCTGTCTTCGGTGAAGCCGTTCATCAGTTTCAGGGTGATGTGGTAGCGCCCCGGCCCCAGGCGCGCCGGGAAGCGCACGGTCAGGCTGGCCGGGTACCAGCCGTCTTCCTCGGGGCCAGGGCGCAGGGCGAAATTGGCGCCGCCGATCACCAGCAGGCGCGCTTCCTGGATGGTCACGCTGAGGTTGGGCCGTGCCACGCTGGCGCGCAGCCGCGCCTGCACCTGGAGCTCGATCTCGTCGCCGTGGCGGTAACTGCAGAACAACTGCCCGGTCACGGTGAAACAGGCCGCGCTGATGTGGCCCTCGTCGGTGCCGAAGGCCATGCCGTCGCGGGTGTCGAGAAAGGCCTTGCGCGTGACCGGCGTGCCCCCACCGCTGGCCCAGCGCCGTTGCTCGTCGCGCATGTCCAGCAGGTACAGCTCGGCCATTTCCTCCGCCGGCCCGCTGGCCAGCAACTGGCCGTCGCGCAGGTAATACACGCGCTGGCAGAAGCGCTTGACCATGCTCATGTCGTGGGACACGAACAGCAGGGTGGCGCCGCTGGCGGTCAGGCTTTCCAGGCGGTTGAGGCATTTGAACTGGAAGGAGGCGTCACCCACCGACAAGGCCTCGTCGATGATCAGGATGTCGGGCTCCACGCACACCGACACGGCGAAGGCCAGGCGCACCAGCATGCCGCTGGAGTAGGTCTTGGTGGGCTGGTGGATAAACTCGCCAATGTTGGCGAAGGCGCAGATTTCCTCGTAGCGCGCGTCGATCTGCGCACGGCTGAGGCCCAGCACCGCAGCGTTCATGTAGACGTTCTCGCGGCCGGTGAACTCGGGGTTGAAGCCCGAGCCCAGCTCCAGCAGCGCCGCCACCCGGCCCTGGCGGCGCACGCTGCCGCTGGTGGCCGTGAGGGTGCCGCACAGCAGCTGCAGCAGGGTCGACTTGCCGCTGCCGTTGCGGCCAATGATGCCCACCGTCTCGCCGCGACGAATCTGCAGCGACACCTGGTGCAGCGCATGGAACTCGCGGTAGAAGCGCTTGCGGTTGCGCAGCAGCAATTGCAGCAGGCGATGGCTGGGGCGGTCGTAGATCTGGTAGCACTTGCTCAGTGCCTGGGCGTCGATCAGCAGTTCAGAGGACATCGGCAAACGCCTTGCGGGTTTTCTGGAACCACAGGAAGCCCAGCCAGGCCACGGCCGTGCACGCCAGCAGTTCAATGCACCAGCTTTGCAGGCTGGGCAGCTGGCCCTGGATCAGCACGGCCCGTGCCTGGTCGATGAACAGCGCCATGGGGTTGAGGAACAGCCAGTGCTGCCAGCTGCCGGGCAGGGCAGAAGGCGGGTAGAAGATCGCCGAGACGAACATCAGCGCGGTGGTCAGCACCCCGGTCAGTTGGCCAATGTCGCGCAGGAACACCCCCAGCGAGCTGAGGGCCCAGCACAGGCCTTGGGTAAACAGCACCAGCGGCAGCAACAGCACCGGCAGGGCCAGCACCGTCAGCGGTGGCCAACCGGCCACGCACAGGTGGAACAGCAGCCACACCGCAAGGCCCGCGACGGTATGGAACAGCGCCGCGCCGAGGCTGACCCACGGCAGGATCTCCAGCGGGAACAGCACTTTCTTCACGTAGTTGGCGTTGCCCACCACCAGCCCGGGGGCGGCGTTGACGCACTCGGCAAACAGGTTGAACACCAGGAAGCCGGCGAACACGATCAGGGCGAAGCTGGCGTTGGAGTCGCTGCCCTGCCAGCGCGCCTTGAACAGGGCGCTGAACACCAGCGTGTAGATAGACAACAGGAAGATGGGGTGGAGCAGCGACCACAAGGTGCCGGCGATGGAGCCGCGATAGCGGCCGCTGACCTGGCGCCTGATCATCGCCACCAGCAATTCGCGGTGCCGCCATGGGCTGCTGAACATCCCTGCCTGCAACTCTTCAATCATTGAAGCCGACCCTTTGGAGCATGCGTCCCGCACACATGGCCGCCATGTTAGCCGAGCCGCGAGGCTGCGCAAGTGCGTTGGATCAACAATAGAATAAATACTTGAATGTATCCATTTTGCTACTAAGTTTAGCCAAATGACGACATATTCGCCGAAGAAGCTTTTTTTGAAATATTTTGCATAAAATTCAACGGGTTGTGCAGGACGTTGCAGGGTGGCAAGCCATTGGCGGCCGGCCCTGGCTGCGGCGGGGCAATTGACGCGCTTGCCCGCTCTGGCATCCTGCGCGGTGCAGATGGCATAGGGATATGACAGTGGACAGGATTCGGCACAAGGTAGTCTGCGTCATCGGCACGCGCCCGGAGGCCATCAAGATGGCGCCGGTGATCAATCAATTGAAGCAACATCCACGGTTCGACTGCCGCGTGGTGGCCACCGCCCAGCACCGCGGGCTACTGGACCAGGTGCTGGCGTTGTTCGACATCCAGCCCGATATCGACCTGGACATCATGCAGCCCAACCAGACCCTGGCCAGCCTCAACGCCCGGCTGCTGCTGGAGCTGGACCGGGTGTTGCGCGACGAAGCCCCCGACGTGGTGCTGGCCCAGGGTGACACCACCACGGTGTTGAGCGCCGCCATGGCCAGCTTCTACCAGCGCATTGCGTTCGGCCACATCGAGGCTGGGCTGCGCACCTTCGACCTCGACAGCCCGTTTCCCGAGGAGGCCAACCGGCTGATGGCCAGCCGCCTGGCGCGCTGGCACTTCGCGCCCACCGACGGGGCAGTGGCTAACCTTGTGGCCGAGGGGGTGGACCGGGCGGCCATCACCCTGACCGGCAACACGGTGATCGACGCCTTGCTGGCCGTCAGCGCTCGTCAACCAACCCTCGACGTCAAGCTGGCGCCGGGGGCGCGGATGATTTTGGTAACGGCCCACCGCCGGGAAAACTTCGGTGCGCCCATCGTGGCGATCTGCACGGCGCTCAAACTGCTGGCCGAGCGCAATGCCGACCTGCAGTTCCTGTACCCGGTGCACCCCAACCCCAACGTGCGCGAAGTGGCCTATGGCATGCTCGCCGACTGCCCGAACATTGTGCTGTGCGACCCGCTCGACTACGCCTCGTTCGTGGCCGCCATGCAGCGCGCCTACCTGATCATCAGTGACTCGGGCGGCGTGCAGGAGGAGGCGCCGGCGCTGGGCCGGCCGGTGCTGGTGCTGCGCGAGGACACCGAGCGGCCGGAGGCGGTGGCCTGTGGCGTGGTGAAACTGGTGGGCACCGACACCCAGCACCTGGTGGAGCAGGTGCAGCTGTTGCTGGACGACCACCAGGCCTACGCCGCCATGGCCCGTGGCGTGTCGCCCTACGGTGATGGCCACAGCGCCGCGCGCATTGTCGAGGTGCTGGCGGCGAGCCTGGCAGGGCAGGGGTAGCGCCGAACCTGAACGAACGGCAAACGTGACGCTTATTTTACGCCATTGTAACAATCACCTACCTATACTCCGCGGCGACGGCGCCCACCCGGCGCCGCGCCGACATTATTTTACCAACCCCTGATCTTGTGCTGTGCTGTAACGGTCCGCGTGGCCGTGCGGCGTGCGCGCAGGTTAATGCCGGAACTTGCCCTATGAACAAGGTACTGCGTCACTACATTCCGGCGTCGACGCTACGGTTGCTGCCCAACCGCTGGGACCTCATGGCCCTGCCACTGGTGGTGGGCTTCCTGCTGTTCTTCTCCATTGGCGCCCACCAGACCTGGGCACCGATCTCCACCCTGCAGACCCAGGTGATTTCCCTGGACCCGGCCGACCTGCCCGAGTACGCCGTGCGCACTACCTTGCGCATGCTTGCGGCCATGGCCGCGTCGCTGGTGTTCACCTTGATTTATGGCACCCTGGCGGCCAAGAGCCGGCGTGCGGAGAAGCTGCTGGTGCCGGTGCTGGACATTCTCCAGTCGGTGCCGGTGCTGGGCTATATCTCGTTCACCGTGACCTTCTTCCTGTTGCTATTCCCCGGCCGGGTGCTGGGCGCCGAGTGCGCGGCCATCTTCGCCATCTTCACCAGCCAGGCGTGGAACATGACGTTCAGCTTCTACCAGTCGCTGCGCATGGTGCCCAACGACCTGGCCGAGGTGGCCAGCAACATGCAGCTGTCGGCCTGGCAGCGCTTCTGGAAGCTGGACGTGCCGTTCGCCATTCCGGGCCTGGTGTGGAACATGATGATGAGCATGTCCGGCGGCTGGTTCTTCGTGGTGGCGTCCGAGGCGATCACCGTGGGCGACAAGACCATCACCCTGCCGGGCGTGGGCGCGTACCTGGCCACCGCCATCCTGCAGCAGGACCTCAAGGCCGTGGGCTACGTGATTTTGGCCATGGTGGTGGTGATCCTGCTGTACGACCAGTTCCTGTTCCGCCCGCTGGTGGCCTGGGCCGACAAGTTCCGCATGGAAAACACCGCCTCCCAGGCCGGCGCGCCGGAGTCCTGGGTGCTCAACCTGATCCAGCGCACGCGCCTGGTACAGCGCATGCTGCGGCCCGTCACCCGCACCATCGGCCGCCTGGGCAACCGCCGCTTCAGCCTGCCACGCCGTCAACGCCGGGCCAGCGTCAACCCGGCGGCGTCGCGGCTGGTGGACTGGGTGTGGAACCTGGCCATCGGTGCGCTGACCTTGTATGCGCTGTGGCACATCGTCGAGTACGTGGGCAGTGAAGTGGGCCTGGATGAATGCCTGCACGTGGTGGGCCTGGGCCTGATCACCTTGCTGCGGGTGCTGTTGCTGATCGTCGTGGCGTCGCTGATCTGGGTGCCGCTGGGGGTGATGATCGGCCTGCGGCCCAAGTGGGCGGAGAAGGTCCAGCCGCTGGCGCAGTTCCTCGCGGCGTTCCCGGCCAACCTGCTGTTCCCGGTGTTCGTCATCGTCATTTTGCGCTACCAGCTGAACCCGGACGTGTGGCTGAGCCCGCTGATCGTGCTGGGCACCCAGTGGTACATCCTGTTCAACGTGATCGCCGGCGCCAGTGCCTTCCCCAACGATTTCCGCGAGGCGGCGGCGAACTTCCGCATCCGCGGCTGGCAGTGGTGGCGCACGGTGATGCTGCCGGGGATTTTCCCGTATTACGTGACGGGTGCGATCACTGCGTCGGGCGGTGCCTGGAACGCCAGCATCGTTTCCGAATTCGTCGCCTGGGGCCAGGACAAGGTCGTGGCCCACGGGCTGGGCGCCTATATCGCGCAAACCACGGCAGACGGCGACTTCCCCAAGATCACCCTGGGGGTGGTGGTGATGTCGCTGTTCGTGGTGCTGTTCAACCGGGTGGTGTGGCGCCCGATGTACGCCATGGCTGAAAACAAGCTGCGCATGAATTGAATGGGGAACCGTGGATGAATACCTTGAACCAACACCCGGGCAACACCGCGCAGATTTTCTCGCTGAGCAACGTCAGCCGCGGCTTCGGCAAGGGCAAGGAGACCCTGCAGGTGCTCAGCGACGTCGACCTGACCCTGCGCGAGGGTGAAATCGTTGGCTTGCTGGGGCGTTCCGGCTCGGGCAAGTCGACCCTGCTGCGCATCATCGCCGGCCTTATCGAGCCCAGCGCGGGCGAGGTGCTGTACCGCGGCGAGCCGCTGACCGGCCCGGCCGAGGGCGTGGCCATGGTGTTCCAGACCTTTGCGCTGTTCCCCTGGCTGACGGTGCTTGAGAACGTGGAAGCCGGCCTGCATGCGCTCAAGGTGCCGCGCAAGGAAGCCCGCCAGCGGGCCCTGGCGGCCATCGACCTGATCGGCCTGGACGGTTTCGAGAACGCCTACCCGCGCGAGCTGTCCGGCGGCATGCGCCAGCGCGTGGGCTTCGCCCGGGGGCTGGTGGTGAACCCCACGCTGCTGCTGATGGACGAGCCGTTCTCGGCGCTGGACGTGCTCACCGCAGAGACCCTGCGCACCGACCTGCTGGACTTGTGGAGCGACAAGCAGCTGCCGATCAAGTCGATCCTGATCGTCACCCACAACATCGAGGAAGCGGTGCTGATGTGCGACCGCATCCTGGTGCTGTCGTCCAACCCCGGGCGCGTGGTGGCGCAGATCCGCGTGCCGTTCGCGCACCCGCGCAACCGCCTGGACCCCACCTTCCGCAATATGATCGACGACATCTACGCGCTGATGACCGACCGCCGCAGCGCCGACGCCAGCAAGGGCAGGGCCGAGCTGAAAGTCGGCAGCCCGCTGCCCGACGTGTCCACCAACCTCATGGCCGGTTTGATGGAAGCCCTGGCTGCCGAGCCGTACCACGGCCACGCCGGCATGCCCATGGTGGCCGAGCGTTTGCTGCTGGAGGTGGACGACCTGTTCCCGGTGGCGGAAATGCTCGAGCACCTGGGCTTCGTCGAGCTCAAGGGCGCGGACATCACCCTGACCGAGCCGGGCAAGCTGTTCGCCGACTTCGGCACCCAGGAGCGCAAGACCCTGTTCGCCGAGCACCTGGTGCGCAACGTACCCCTGGCGGCGCGCATCCGCCTGATCCTGCAGGAACGCCGCGGCCACCACGCCCCGCGCGTGCGTTTCGAGCAGGAGCTGGAAGATTCGTTGACCGAAGCCTTCGTCGAGCAGACCCTGGAAAGCGTGATCAGCTGGGGGCGGTACGCGGAGATCTTCTCCTACGACGACCACACCGAAACGTTCAGCCTTGAGGATGTGGAAGGGGAGAGCTGACGCCGTGACGCGGCCTGCGGCCGCTGCTACAAGTCGGCGTAGCAGCTGCCGCAGGCTGCGTCAGGGTCGCAATGAATTCGATCAGGTGCGCTCCTACGCAGCATAGCGAGGAATGTTTTCATAGTGCCCCGCACGTTTGGCAGCCTCCAGGTCATGGGTGCACTGCAGCGCCAGCCAGTAGCCTTCCGAGGTGCCAAAGAACCGTGAAAGCCGAAGATCAGTGTCGGCGCTGATGGCACGGGTGCCGCGAACGATTTCGCCAATGCGAGTGGCGGGTACGCCGATGGCGGTAGCTACTGCATTTTTGGTAAGGCCCAGAGGCGTGATGAATTCCTCCATCAGGATTTCACCAGGGTGAATGTTGGGCAATTGCTCGCCAGAGGTTTCGGCCAGCAGGTCTGGGCGGATTGTCATGTTATGTCCTCAGTGGTAGTCCACGATTTGCACGTCGTAAGCATCGCCGTCGATCCAGCGGAAACAGACGCGCCATTGAGCGTTGATTCGGATGCTGTGTTGACCCGCCCGATCATCATGCAGCGGCTCCAGCTTATTACCCGGTGGTACACGCAAATCGTCCAGTGCCTTGGCGGCTTCCAGCTGGCGAAGTTTGCGCAAGGCAACGCGCTGAATGTCCCGGGGCAATCTTCTGGCGACCAATCCGCTGGCGACCGCTTCGGTTTGCTTGTCCCTGAAAGTCTTGATCATCGGTCCGTGCCTGATTGAATACGGTAGCACTATAACGTTTCGCAGCATATGCTGTTTCGCGTTATATTTTCACGATGTGTCTGCCTTTTGGAGAGGCGATCAGGGTGGTTGATTCGACGGTATCGTCATCGCCATACCCGACCACCGGACTCAAGCTTGTCGAACGCATGTCGATACGATCACATCCCCATCCGTTCAGAGGCATGTCGTGAGTCTCATCTCCTCCCTGGATCGCCCCGCCAGCCGTGTGCACACCGCCGCCAGCGCGCCGCCCGAGCCCGAGCACGGGGTCATCGAATGGCTGCTGCACGACGACCAGGTGATGCGCGAATGCTTCCGCCACGCCGTGGCGATTTTGAAGACGGTGCTGGGCACTGCCTACAGCGCGGTGATTCTGCTGGACGCCGAGCATCAGCATTACCGCGCCGAAGCCGGGGTGGTGCTGGACAGCATTCCCCGCGGGCGCTCCCTGGCCGACCACGTGGTGCGCCAGCAGGATGTGTTCGTGGTGGAAGACGCCCGCGAGGACGCCCGCTACGCCGAGTGCCAGCTGGTCAGCGGCGCGCCTTTCGTGCGCTTTTACGCCGCCATTCCCCTGCGCGCCCCCGGCGGTGAGCTGGTGGGTGCGCTGTGTGCCATGGACCCGCAGCCGGGCGAGTTGGACGAGCCGCGCCGCGAGGTGTTCCGCCACCTGCGCGCGATGATCGAGAACGACCTGACCCTGCGCACGGCCACCGCCATCGACCCGCTGACCCAGCTGTTCAACCGCCGCTTCATGCTCGAGAGCATCCAGCGCAAATGGCAGGAAGCCCCGGCGGGCCAGCCCCTGGCCGCAGTGATGGTGGATATCGATTACTTCAAGCAGTACAACGACACCTACGGCCACCCGGCCGGCGACGATTGCCTGCGCCAGGTGGCGGCGGTGATCCAGGCGGTGGCTGACGCGCACCATATGATCGCCGGGCGCCTGGGCGGTGAGGAATTCGGCTTGCTGGCCAGCAGCGCCCAGCCGGACGCGTTGCGGGAGGCGCTGGAGGCCCTGCGCAAGGGCATCCAGCAGCTGGGCATCGAACACCGGCGCTCAAGTTTCGGCCACGTCACGGTCAGCATCGGCGCCGCCTTCGCCACCCCGGCCAGCGTGCCCCGGGACAGTTTCACTGTCGCCGACCAGGCGCTGTACCAGGCCAAGGCCCAGGGCCGCAACCAGGTGGTCATCGGCTAGCGTTGCGCTCGCGCACCAGCGCTTCCAGGGTCAGGCGGTTCTGCGAGAGCAGTGTGTCGCGCACGGTCTCCATGCGCGCCCGGTCGATGGTGTCCCAGTTCAGCGCCCGCAGCACTGGCCGGCGCAGCACGCGGAAGGCCATGCCCTGGCTGTTGAAGGCCATCGCCCGAATGATCGTCACCTCGTCGTCGGCGCTGCGCCCGGTCAGGCGGCCGAGGATGCCGCGGGTCACCGCGCTGAGGCGCTGGTTGAAGCCCTGGTTCATCATCTCGAACGCCGCCGGCGGGCCAAGGCCGGCCTGCTCGCGCGCCATGAAACGGCGCCAGTCGCTGCTTTGCGGGGTGTCGTGGATGAAGCTGACGAAGCCGCCCAGCACCTCCAGGTAGGCGTCGATCAACGCCTCATCGCTGGCGTCGGCGTCTTCCAGCAGCGCCTCGGCGTGCAGCACCACGCCGCTCAGCTGTTCCCAGATGTGCGTGAGGATGTGGTCCACGCAGGCCACGTACACGCCTTCCTTGTTGTCGAAGTAGTACTGCAGCGCCGGGGCGTTGACCCCGGCGGCGGTGGCGATGTCGCGGGTGGAGGCGCCGTCGAAGCCGCGTTCGGCGAACAGCCCGAGGGCGGCGTCGATGATGCGCGAGCGCGTCTCTTCGCCGCGTTGGTAGCCGCCTTCCTTAGCCGGTCGATGTCGTGCCATGTCGAAGTGCCTTGAGTGAGTCAGGTGCAAAATATATCACTTGACATAAATTCGCTACCGTCACATTTTGTATCGACTGGAATATTTTGGAGCCCCTGGCATGTCCGTCGATCGCCCTCTCGGTCCGCAAGAGCAACTTTCCCCCGTGGCCGAAGACCCCAAGGAGCCCCAGCGCGCCGGCCCGCGCAAGGTGCTGCTGGGCCTGGGGCTACTGATTGTGCTGGCCGCGCTGGTGTGGGGCGGCTACTGGTGGCTGCACGGGCGCTTCATCGAAAGCACCGATGACGCCTACCTGGCCGCCGACAGCATGACCGTGGCGCCCAAGGTGGGCGGCTACGTGACCGAGGTGCTGGTGGCCGACAACCAGACCGTCGACGTGGGCCAGCCGCTGGTGCGCCTGGACGCGCGCAAATACCAGGCGGCCCTGGACGAGGCGCTGGCCACCGTGGCCTCGCGCGAGGCTGACGTGGCCAAGGCCCAGGCCGACCTGGTGCAGCAGGACGCCAGCATCGCCCAGGCCCGTGCCGAATTGGCCGGGGCCGGGGCCGACACCCAGCACGCCCGCGCCGAGGTCAACCGCTACGCGCCGCTGGCCAAGTCCGGCGCCGAGACCGAAGAACGCCTGGCCGAGCTGACCAACAAACTGGCCCAGGCCAGCACCAGCCAGGCCGCGCGCCAGGCAGCGCTGGAGTCGGCGCAGACGCGCACCGGCATTCTCAAGGCGCAGCTGCAGCAGGCCCGTGCGCAACTGGTGGTGGCCCAGGCCAGCGCCCGCCAGTCGCAGCTGGACCTGGACGACACCACCGTGGTCAGCACCCTGGCCGGCCGCGTGGCCGACCGCAGCGTGCGGGTCGGGCAGTTCACCCAGCCGGGCACGCGGCTGCTGACCGTGGTGCCGGTGCAGGCGCTGTACCTGACCGCCAACTTCAAGGAAACCCAGATCGGCGACATGCGCCCTGGGCAGAAGGTCACCGTGCACGTCGACGCGCTGCCGGGCCAGGACCTGGCCGGGCACATCGACAGCCTGTCGCCGGGCACCGGTTCGCAGTTCGCCTTGTTGCCGTCGCAGAACGCCACCGGCAACTTCACCAAGATCGTCCAGCGGGTGCCGGTGCGCATCCAGATGGACGTGCCCGATGACGTGCGCAAGGTGCTGGTGCCAGGCCTGTCGGTGACCGTCGACGTGGACGTGCGCACCCATGGCTGAGGCACTGGCTGCACCGGCCGCGGCGCCGCGCGAGGCCAACGCCTCGCTCAGTGACTGGGTGGCCGTGGCCGCCGGCTCCCTGGGCGCGCTGCTGGCGACGCTGGACATTTCGATCACCAACTCGGCGCTGCCGCAGATCCAGGGCCAGATCGGCGCCTCGGGCACCGAAGGCACGTGGATTTCCACCGGCTACCTGATGTCCGAGATCGTCATGATCCCGCTGGCAGCCTGGCTGACCCGGGTGTTCGGCCTGCGCCGCTTCCTGATGGGCAACGCCATCATCTTCACCCTGTTTTCCATGTACTGCGGCCTGTCCACCAGCCTGTTGGCCATGGTGCTGGGGCGCATCGGCCAGGGCTTTGCCGGCGGCGCGATGATCCCCACGGCGCAGACCATCATCCGCACCCGGCTGCCCAAGCACCAGATGTCGGCGGGCATGGCGATCTTCGGCCTGACTGTGCTGCTGGGGCCGCTGATGGGGCCGGTGGTGGGCGGCTGGCTGACCGAAAACGCCAGCTGGCGCTGGTGCTTCTTCCTCAACCTGCCCATCAGCCTGGCGCTGGTGGCGCTGCTGTGGAGCGGCCTGCGTCCGGAAAAGGCCGACCTGCAGCAATTCATCAAGGCTGACTGGATCGGCATCCTCGGCCTGGCGCTGGGCCTGAGCACCCTGACCGTGGTGCTGGAGGAGGGCCAGCGCGAGCACTGGTTCGAGTCGCACATGATCGTGTGGCTGAGCCTGCTGTCGTTCCTGGGCTTCTGCCTGGTGGCGGTGGGGCAGGTCACGGCCAGCAAGCCCATCGTGCGCTTGAATCTGCTGCGCAACCCGCGCTACGCCAGCGTCATTCTCATCGTTTCGACGGTGGGCGCGGCGATCTACAGTATCTCCTACCTGCTGCCGCAGTTCCTTGGCACCGTGGCCGGCTACAACGCCCAGCAGGCGGGCTCGATCATGCTGCTGTCGGGGCTGCCGGCGTTCCTGCTGATGCCGGTGCTGCCGGCGCTGCTGCAGCGTTATGACAGTCGCTGGCTGGTGAGCATCGGCCTGGTGATGTTCGCCATCAGTTGCGCCATGGACGTCGGCCTCACGGCGCTCAGCGTCGGCCACGACTTCTACGGCTCACAGCTGCTGCGCGGCTTCGCGCAGATTCTGGCAATGATGCCGTTGAACCAGGCGTCCATGGCGGCGGTGGCCACCCACGAGGCAGGGGATGCGGCGGGGCTGTACAACATGTCGCGCAACCTGGGGGGCTCCATCGGCCTGGCGCTGATGGGGGTGATGATTGACCGCCGCAACACCTACCACGACGACGTCATCCGCGAGTCGCTGACCGCCAACAGTGCGCAGGGCCAGGACTACATGGCCAGCCAGACCGCCTCGTTCCTGGCGCAGACCGGCGACCAGGCGCTGGCGCAGCTCAAGGCCTCGGCGCAGCTGGCCAGCAACATCGCCACCCAGGCGACGGTGATGACCTTCAACGAATGCTTCTACCTGCTGGGCATTGCCCTGGTGGTCTGCGTGCCCTTGGCGCTTCTTCTGAAAAAACCGGCGAGCCATCCATGAGCGACAGCGGCAAGTTCGACAAGACCCTGATTGGCGCCCTGGCGCTGGCCCTGCTGGCCGGCTGCACGGTGGGCCCCGATTACCACGGCGCACCCACGGTGGCCGACAAGACCCTGGCCGCCGGCAAGCTGCCCCACGCCGACGCCGGTGCCGCGACGATGCCTGCCGCCGCCGACTGGTGGCGCGGCCTGGGCGACCCGCAGCTGGACGCGCTGGTGGACGCCGCGCTGAAGGGCAGCCCCGATATCGCCTCGGCCGAGGCGCGCTTGCGTGAATCGCGTGCCGGCCTGCACAGCCAGCAGGCCGACGCCATGCCCAAGCTCAGCGCCAACGCCACCAGCCTGCGCATGCGCTCGCCGGACCTGTCGTCGCTGACCGGTGGCGACAGCGGCGGCGGCCGTGGGCCGGTGCAGTTCTACCTGGCCGACTTCGACGCCAGCTGGGAGGTCGACTTGTTCGGCGGCACCCGCCGCGCCATCGAGGCGGCGTCGGCCAGCGCCGACGCGTCCATGGCCGACCTCGCCGACGCCCAGGTGCAGTTGGCCGCCGAAGTGGTGCAGGCCTACGTCGACCTGCGCGACCGCCAGGCGCGCCTGGCCCTGGTGGACGCCACCGCCGACCTCGAAAGCCAGGTGCTCGACCTCACCCAGCAGCGCCGCGCCCGCGGCGTGGCCTCGCAGTTGCAGCTGGAGCAGGTGACCACCCAGCTGCAGACCACTCAGGCCCAGCGCTTGCCATTGCAGGCGCAGATCGTCGAGTCGCTGGATGAACTGGCGGTGCTGTGTGGCCAGGAGCCGGGCCAGCTCGACGCCCAACTGGGACAGCCCAAGGACTTGCCCAAGGTGCCGGCGCAGGTGCCGGTGGCGGATCCGGCGGCCCTGCTCAAGGCGCGTCCGGACATCCGCACCGCCGAGCGCCAGCTGGCCTCGGCCAACGCGCAGATCGGCGAGAAGAAGGCTGACTGGTTCCCCAAACTGTCGCTGATGGGCGACCTGGGCTTCAGCGCCGCCGAACCCTCGCACCTATTGCGCAAGGACAACGGCACCTGGCTGCTGCTGCCGCGCCTGACCTGGAACGCCCTGGACTTCGGCCGCGTGGCCGCCAGCGTCGACAGCGCCACCGCCGGCCGCGACGAAGCCCAGGCGCATTACCGCAGCGTGGTGCTGCAAGCCCTCAAGGACGCCGACACCGCCCTGGCGCGCTACGGCCACCAGCGCCAGAACGTGGTGCTGCTGCGCGATATCGAAGCCTCCTCGGGCCGCGCCGCCAGCCTCACCCGCGAGCGCTACAAGGCCGGCACCGCCAGCACCCTGGACTGGCTGGACGCCGAGCGCACGCGCTTCGATGCCGAGCAGAACCGCATCAGCGGCGATGCGCAGCTGCTCAAGGACTTCGCGGCGTTGCACAAGGCGCTGGGGCTGGGGTGGCGCGTCTGACGCGGCCTGCCGCCGCTGCTACAGGTCATGCGTAGCAGCTGCCGCAGGCTGCTTCCTGGGCGCCGCCCACGGGACATTTACCTGGCGCACAGGTATTCTTCCACCCCATGATCACCCACTTCCTCATCTTCCTCAGTACCCTGTGCGCCATGGAGGCCGTCGGCACCCTGGCGCACAAGTACATCATGCACGGCCCCGGCTGGTGGCTGCACCGCTCCCATCACGAGGCACAACTGGGCGCGCTGGAGCACAACGACCTGTTCCTGCTGGTGCTGGCGCTGGTGGCGGTGGGCCTGCTGGTGCTGGGCGGCGCCACGGTGCAGTGCATTGGCGCCGGGGTGGCGGGGTACGGGCTGGTCTACGTGTTCTTCCACGACGGCATCGTCCACCGCCACTGGCCGGTGCGCCCCAGCCCGCGGCATCCGTACCTGCAGCGCCTGTACCAGGCCCACCTGATGCACCACAAGGTCAAGGGCCGGCACAACAGCGTGTCGTTCGGCTTCCTCTACGCGCCGCCCATCGCCACCCTGGAAAAACAGCTGCGCGACCGGCCCGTGGTCGCTGCTGAAGGCTGCGCGGGCCCTGCGCAGCAACGCTGATTTCAGCGGTTGCCCAGCAGTTGCGCGGGGGGGGGAAGGCCCAGCTAGCCTTGGCTTTTGCTCTGGCTTTTGCTCTGGCTTTTGCTCTGGCTTTTGCTCTGGCTTTTGCTCTGGCTTTTGCTCTGGTTTGTGATCTTGATCTGGCTTTTGATCTTGATTGTATGCCCCGTAAAGCGCCCGGGCCGACTGGAGGCGTCGATCAACGGGCTGCCCGAAGGGCCGAGGCCGCAGGCCGAAGAGACGGTAACCCGCAGGCTTCTATAGCGGGTGCCGTCTGCCCGTTGATCGGCGCCGGAAGGAGGGGACCCGTAGCGCAGCGGAGGGCCCAAGCAGGGGCAAGCGTTTTTTGGTTACTTTTTTTGGCGTTTGAAAAAAAGTGACCCGCCGTAAGGGCGGAAAGGTGAAGTGGCATCACCCTGAATGCTGGATATTCATAGGGCTTTCGAATCCCGCTTCGGCGATTTCGAACATATCCATTTTCGTGGCGCGACCACCGACCGTTTCGCCCTTACGGCGACTCACTTTTTGGCAGTCGCCCCAAAAAGTAAGCAAAAAGGGCTCGCCCCTGCTTGGGCCCTCCGCTGCGCTACGGGTCCCCTCCCTCCGGCGTCGCTCAAGCGGACGACGGCCCGGAATAGAAGCGCCTCCGGTTCCGTCTTCCCCGGCTACGCCAGGGACCGCTTGATCAACGCCTCCGGTCGGCCCTGGCGCTTAACGGGGCCAAGATCAAAAGCCAGGTCAAAAGCGAGATCAAAAGCAAAAGCCAGATCAAAAGCCAGGTCAAAAGCTACCGCGCAGCGATAAAAAAACCCGGCATTCGCCGGGTTTTTTCGTCAAGGGCGTGGGCCGCCTTCGCCTTCGTGGTGGAAGTGCTCGGGGCCATGGCCTGGGCCTGGGCCGCCATGCATCGGCGCTGGGGCCGGGCCGCCGTGATCGTGGTGGTGGCCACCGTGATCATGCTCCAGCAGGTTGGAAACGGCCACGCCCAGCACGCCACCGGCTACACCACCGATGACCGCGCCCTGGGTGCCGCCAACCTGATTGCCGACGACCGCGCCACCGGCGGCACCGACCACGGCGCCAACGACGTCGTTGGCCATGGCGGCGGTGCTGCAGAGGCTCAGGGAAAGTACCAGGGCGGAAAGAATGCGCATTTCGTTAACTCGTTGAAAAGAGTCGCAATTCTGCGAACCCACTAGTTAGATAGCAAGCTAATCAAGGTATCTGGAATGCTACAAATGCTGGCAAGGGCTCAAGACCGGGCGTTGCCACGGGGCTGCGGCGCGTCGAGCAGATGAGCGGCAAGGATGTTGTTGAGGAAACGGAACTGGTCGTTCAGGCCCACCACCTCGTTGCTGAAGTGCTGGCTGGCCTGGGGCATCAGCACCGAGTCGAAACCGTTGTTGGTGATCAGTTGCAGCGGCGCTTTCAGCGACACCACGTCTTGCACGTAGTAGTTCTTGCCAAAACGGGGGAAGCGGACGTTCAGGGTCACGGGTCGGATCATGGGGCAGGCTCCGGGGCAGTAGGAATCATCAACGTGGTTGATATTCGTTGGGCTGAGCTTCGAACGCAGGCGGGTGAAACTCAAGTGAACGTTTGTGCATGTACAAGCTGATGGCTATTGGCTACTAACGGCGGCGCGCGCCATGTCCACGGCCGGGAGGACGAACAGGTGCAGGGTGACGGCGGTCAAGGCCAGGCAGGTGAGCAGATGGATAAGCATGGGGCGGTTCCTCCCGATACGTGGTGTATGCAGGGGATGTTACGCCGCTGGGGGAAAGGCGGAAGACGAAGCGCGCGATGGTGGTTATCGATGGAATTGATGGTGGTGGGTGACGCGGCCTGCGGCCGCTGCTACAGGGCGTAGCAGCGGCTGCAGGCCGCGTCCGGGGCTTACTGCACCACCCGGTAGCACGGCACGTATGCCGCGCCGCCAGGCAGCTTCATGCGGTGCTGTTCGACGAAGGCGTTCAGCAGCTTGTCCAGCGGCTGCATGATGGCCGGGTCACCGTGGATCTCGTACGGGCCGTGCTGCTCGATCAGGCGGATGCCCTTGTCCTTGACGTTGCCGGCGACGATGCCGGAGAACGCCCGGCGCAGGTTGGCCGCCAGTTCGTGGGGCGGCAACGCGCGGCTCAACTGCAGGCTGGCCATGTTCGCGTGGGTGGGGTCGAAGGGGCGCTGGAAGCCTTCCTCGATCTTCAGCAGCCAGTTGAAGTGGAAGGCATCGTTGCGCTCGCGGCGGAACAGTTTCACGTCCTTGAGGCCCTGGGTCATCTGCCGCGCCACTTCGGCCGGGTCGTCGATGATGATCTGGTAGTGGCGCTGGGCGGCTTCGCCCAGGGTGGCACCGACGAAGGCGTGCAGCTGCTCCAGGTACGGCGCCGCGCTTTTCGGCCCGGTGAGCACCACGGGGAAGGGCAGGCCGGCGTTGTCCGGGTGCATGAGGATGCCCAGCAGGTACAGGAACTCCTCGGCCGTGCCGGCGCCGCCGGGGAAGATGATGATCCCGTGGCCCACGCGCACGAAGGCTTCGAGGCGCTTCTCGATGTCGGGCAGGATCACCAGCTCGTTGACGATGGGGTTCGGCGCCTCGGCGGCGATGATGCCCGGCTCGGTGAGGCCCAGGTAGCGGCCGCCGCTCATGCGCTGCTTGGCGTGGGCGATGGTGGCGCCCTTCATCGGGCCCTTCATCACGCCCGGGCCACAGCCGGTGCAGACGTCCAGCTTACGCAGGCCCAGCTCGTGGCCGACCTTCTTGGTGTACTTGTATTCGTCGCTGTTGATGGAGTGGCCGCCCCAGCACACCACCATCTTCGGTTCGACGCCGGCACGCAGGGTGCGGGCGTTGCGCAGCAGGTGGAAGACGTAGTCGGTGATGCCCTGGGAGGTGCTCAGGTCGATGCGCGTGCTGTCCAGCTCGTTCTCGGTGTAGACGATGTCGCGCAGGGCGCTGAACAGCATTTCCCGGGTGCTGGCGATCATCTCGCCGTCGACGAAGGCGTCGGCGGGGGCGTTGAGCAACTCCAGGCGCACACCACGATCCTGTTGGTGAATGCGCACTTCGAAGTCCTGGTAGGCGTCCAGGATGGTCTTGGCGTTGTCGATATGCGCGCCGGTGTTGAGGATGGCCAGGGCGCACTGGCGGAACAGGGTATAGATGCTGCCGGAACCGGCTTCGCTCAGTTGCTGTACTTCGCGTTGCGACAGGGTCTCCAGGCTGCCCTTGGGGCTGACGGATGCATTGATTACGTGTCGTTGTTGAGTCATTGCACATTCCTTGAGAGCAATGGAGCCAACCCGCGGCTGGCTTCATTCAAACGTTGTGAATCCGGCCTGGCACGGGCCGGAACTGCTGCACGACAGAAGAAAGCCTCCTCTTTGAACCGGATGACGATGATGGAAAAAACCGGATAACCCGAGAGTGGCATCAATGCCGTGGATTATCAAATTTGTGGTTTTTTACCGGGCCGAAGGCTTGCGACGCGGGCGCGACACCACCGATTCGATGTTCTTGCGGCCAATCAGCATGGCCTGCGGGTTTTGTGGCTCGAGCCATTTGTACATCACCAGGCAATCCACCAGCCCAAGGCGGGCGTGACGGTAGGCTTTTGGCAGGCGCCCCACGGTGTCGAAGCCCAGCTTGGTCCACAGCGCCACGGCCACTTCGTTGCTGGCCACCACCGAATTGAACTGCATGGCCAGGAAGCCGCTGTCGCGGGCCAGGCGCTGGGAGTGCTCGCACATAAGCCGCGCCACGCCACGGCCGCGGGCGGCCTCGGTGACCATGTAGCCGCAGTTGCACACGTGGCTGCCGGGCCCGGCGGCGTTGGCCTTGAGGTAGTAGCTGCCCAGCAGCACGCCGTCTTCCTCGGCCACCAGGGTGTGCTGCGGCAGGCCCAGCCACAGCTGGCGGGCTTGCTCGGCGGTTACCGCGGGGTCGTAGGCGTAGGTCTCCTGGGCGGCGACCACGGCCTGGAAGGTGGGCCAGAACGCGTCGAAATCGGCGTCGGTCATGGGGCGGATGTGGATCATGGCGGTCCTTGGGCAAAAACGATGAGGCAGTGTACCAGCCCGGTTCGCAGGCGCCGAACACATAGCGGGCGATGATTGAACAGTTAATGTTCTTAATGGTTAATAATATTATCCGGTTGGTCATACTCCGGGTGTGCCGAAGGATATCGGCACGTGTTCCGACAAAAACAATAAACGGAGTCAGATTGCCCATGGCACAGCCTTTCATGCCGCGCAGGCCGCGTCGCGCCTGCACCCTGGCCGTCACCTTGAGTGCCGGCTGCCTGGCCCAGGCCAGCGGGGTGCAGGCCGAAGGATTCTTCGACGACGCCAGCGCCACCCTCAACACCCGCAACGCCTTCTACCAGGGCAATTTCAAGAACAGCGACGCCACCCAGAACAAGCGCCAGGAATGGGCCCAGGGCTTTATCCTGCAGGGCACGTCGGGGTTTACCCCCGGCGTGGTCGGCGTTGGTGTCGAGGTCATCGGCAAGTGGGGGGTACGCCTGGACAGCGGCCCCGGCACCGCCGGTTCCGGGCTGTTGCCCAAGACCGCCAGCGGCGCCCCCGGCGAATACGGGCGGCTGGGCGGGGCGGTGAAGTTCAAGGGCTTCAACACCCTGGTCAAGGTGGGCGAGCAGATGCCCAGCCTGCCGGTGGTGCGCACCAACGACGCGCGCCTGCTGCCGCAGACCTACGTGGGCGCCACCCTGGTGTCCGACCCGGTGAAATGGGCGACGCTGTACGGCGGCCGGCTGGACAGCTTCAGCAACCGCGATTCCACCAACCAGGAAAAGCTGCACATGCACGGCAGCAGCATTGACGGTGATTACTTCGATTATCTGGGCGGCGAATTCCGCCTGGTGGACGGCCGCCTGCAACTGGCCTACTGGCACGCCGAGCTGAAGGACATCTACGCCCAGGACCTCTACCGCTTCACCTACGACCAGCCCATGGGCACCGGGATCCTGCGCCTGGACACCGGCCTGTACGTGAGCACCGAGCAGGGCGCGGCCAAGGCTGGCGACCTCGATAACCGCGCCGCCTACGCCGGGCTTAGCTGGCGGCAGAGCGGCCATACCTTCCTGCTGGGGCTGCAGAAAATGTTCGGCAAGGACGACTTCGTGGGCCTGCAGGACAGCCCCACGGTGATGACCAACCACGTCAACAACATCTTCGGCTACGCCCACGAGCGCTCCTGGCAGTTGCGCTACGACTACGACTTCGCCGCCAGCGGCGTGCCGGGGCTGGTGGCCGGGGCCAAGTACGTGCACGGCTGGGGCGTGCAACGCAGCAACGCGGTGGACGGGCATGAGTGGGAACGCGACTTCAACGTGCGCTATGTGATTCAGTCAGGGCAGTGGAAGGATCTGAGCCTGTCGTTGAGCCTGTACAGCCTGCGGTCGACGTTCCAGAGCAGCCTGGATGAGACGCGGTTTACGGTGGGGTATCCGATCAAGTTGTTTTGAATGCAGACGCGGCCTTTGGCCGCTGCTACGCCCCTGTAGCAGCGGCCAACGGCCGCGTCCCACTCATCAAGGCTCCTGACAAGCAAACACATCCCCCTGGCCCTGGTAATGCGCCTCCTGCGGGTAGGCGCACAACGGCCGCGTGCGCCCGGGGAACGCGCTGCCGCGGGCCAGCAGTTGCGCCGGCGGCTGCTGCTTGTCCTGCCAGGTTTCCATGGCGGTCAGCGGGTCGAAGTCATCCAGCGCCGGGCCGTCGCCGCAGTGGGTCATGCCGGGCACCACGAACAGCCGCGCCCATTGCTCGGCCTGCTGGCGGCCGCCGTTGTCGCTGGTCAGGCGCGCCCAGTAGCGGCGCAGGTCGTTGGCGGAGAACACCGGGTCGCTGTTGCCCTGCACCACCAGCAGCTTGCCGCCGCGCTGGGTGAAGCTGGAGTACTGGGTGGCGACCGCGTCGTTGATCGCCGCCGTCTGCGCGGTGGTTGCGACCGCCTGGTCGAAATTGAAGTGGGCCAGGTCGAGGTTGGCCTGCGCCGGGGTCATGAAGTACAGCCCCAGCGAGCCGGGGGTGAGGGTGGCGTTGCGGGCGTCGGCCTTGCCGGTGGTGGACTGCCCCAGTTTCCACACGCGCCAGCCGTCGGAGGCGATGCCGGCGTCCCACGGCCAGTCGCTGTACAGCGCCTGGCCGTGACTGTCGTGGGCGCCGTTGAACACCGCGTGCAGGGCCTCGACCTTGGCCTGGCTGAGGCAGCCGCTGGCCTGGCCGGCCTTGCAGGTGAGCACGGCGGGGTCGAACTGGCAGTGGCTCATGGCGTCGATGCTGCCGTCCTTGAGCCCGTCCAGGGCGTCGCAGCGGTCCAGCACGGCCTTGGCCAGCAGGTCCTGGTCGGCCTGGGTCAGGGCCTGGGCCAGGATCGGCTGGCCGTCGGCGGTGCGCGGCGCCGCGCGGCTGAAGGCCTGGGTGTCCCAGGCCTGGGCCACGGCGGCGCGGCTCAGGCGCAGGCCGGGGTTGCCGGCGATGATGCCGTCGAACTGGGTGGGGAAGCGCTGGGCGGCCACCAGCGCCGCGCGGCCACCGTTGGAGCAGCCCATGAACACGCTGTGCGCCGGGGCCTTGCCGTAGTAGGCGAGGATCAGCGCCTTGGCCTGGGCAGTGACGCTGCCGATGGCCGCGTAGGCGTAGTCCAGGCGGGCCTGCTGGTCGACGCCGAAGCGCGAGTCGCTGTTGTCCTTGCCGGTGTGCCCGGAGTCGGTGCTGACCACCGCGTAGCCGCGGTCCAGGGCGGGCAGGGCGCTGGCGCCGCGGAACGGAATGGCGCCCAGGGCCTGGCCGACCACGCCGTCCATGCCGCCGCCGCCCTGGAACAGGAAGCGGCCGTTCCACGGGCTGGGCAGGCGCAGTTCGAAGTGGCTGCCGTAGGCCTGGCCGTCGGCACCGGTGCGCGCGCCGATCACGCCTTGCACCAGGCAGTGGGCCGGCATCGCGGCCTTGCTCAGGGCGGCGCCGGTCAGCGCCGCGCGGCCGGGGTTGGCCTGGGGTAGCTGGCCGGCGGCCACCCACTGGTGCAGGCTCAGGGTGACGTCGGCGCTGCTGCTGGTGAGCGCCGCGCAGCGCTGGGCATCGTCGTCGGCCAGGGCAGCACCAGCCACCACGCACAGGCTCAGTAGGGTCGGGGCAAAAGGTCGTTTCACGAGCAAATCCTTTTTGTTGTTGTGGCGGAATGAGCAATATGGTTAATACTATTAACTACTTTGCTGGTCAAGCCGCTTCCCTACAACAACTCGAAAGGATGCACTCATGCGCCGTCACTCGCTGTTACTCGCCTTAAGCCTGCTGCTGCCCGTTACCCTGGCCCACGCCGCCGATACCGCGCCGGTGCTGGAACCGGTGTACGAGGCCGTCATCGACATCGCCCCGGGCGAAACCCTGGGCAAGGGCCCGTTGGGCGAGCGCTTTCGGGTGCCGATCACCGGCGGGGAGTTCCACGGCGCGGGGCTCAAGGGCAGGATCCTGGCCGGCGGCGCCGACCGCCAGCTGCTGCGCGCCGATGGCGTCAAGCAGCTGGACGCGCTGTATGAGATGCAGACCGACGACGGCGCGGTGCTGACCGTGCGCAACCAGGTGCTGGTGCATGGCAGTGGCGCCGGGCGCTATGCGTATTCGACGGTGAATATCCAGGCGCCGGACGGGCCGTATGGGTGGCTGAACCAGGCGGTGTACGTGGGCAGCCTGACTAGCCTCAAACCGGCGAAGGACGCGGTGCTGGTGAAGGTGTATCGGATGCGGTGATGGTTGGGGACGCGGCCTGCGGCCGCTGCTACACGACGGCCGCGTCCATTCAGATCAACGCCCGCAGCGCCTGCTGGAACGCCTCGATGTTCTGTTCGTGGCGTTTGTAGTAGGTCCACGGCCCGATGCGTTGCGAGGTCACCAGCTGCGCGCGTTGCAGCGCCGCCAGGTACAGCGACACGGTGGACTGCGAAAGGTTGGCGCGCGCCTGGATGATGCTCACGCACACGCCCACCTCGTCGGGGTTCACCTGTTGCTCGGGGAAATGCTTGCTCGGCTCTTTCAGCCAGCCAAGAATCGCCAGGCGGGTCGGGTTGTCGAGCGCCTTGAGGGCTTCGTTGATATCGATGCTCATAAATCACACAGTCGGGTAATCCCGTGATTTTACGACACTTGTGCCTGGCGCGTCAGGGGTTTACTCGCTATGGACCGGATAGTCTATATAGCCGCGTTCAGTGCCACCGTACATGCTCGCCGCATCCAGCGGGTTCAGCGCCAGGCCGTAGGCCAGGCGGCGCGGCAGGTCGGGGTTGGCGATGAAGGGCCGGCCGAAGGCGATCAGGTCGGCCAGGCCTGCGTCCAGCACGCGGTTGCCGCGCTCGGCGGTGTACTTGCCGGCGTAGATGATGGCGCCGCTGAAGGTGTCGCGCACCACCTGGCGGAAGTCCGCCGGCAGCTCCGGGGCGTTGTCCCAGTCCGCCTCGGCAAGCGACAGGTAGGCGATGCCGATGTCTTCCAGCACCTGGATGGCCTGCAGGTAGGTGGCACGCGGGTCTTGTTCCACCAGCCCCAGGTATACCCGCGCCTCGTCGGTGCTTTCGAACAGCGGCGAGAAGCGCACGCCCAGGCGCTCCTTGCCCACCACCGCAGCGACGGCCTGGGTGACTTCGCGCAGGAAACGCAGGCGGTTGGCCAGGCTGCCGCCGTATTCGTCGTCGCGCTGGTTGCTGTGGGCGGAGATGAACTGGTTGATCAGGTAGCCGTTGGCGCAGTGAATCTCCACGCCGTCGAAGCCGGCGTCCAGGGCATTGCGCGCGGCGCTGGCGTACAGCTGCACCAGCTCGGCAATTTCCTCGCGGCTCAGCGCCCGCGGCGTCGAGGGTGGGCACAGGGCGCCGGTGCCCGGGCCGGTTTCCACGAACACGCTGACGCCTGTCGCGGCAATGGCCGACGGCGCTACCGGCGCGTCGCCATTGGGTTGCAGCGAGGTATGCGACACCCGGCCCACGTGCCACAGCTGGGCAAAGATCACCCCGCCTTCAGCGTGCACGGCCTCGGTCACCAGGCGCCAGCCGGCGACCTGCTCGGCGCTGTGAATGCCGGGCGTCCAGGCATAGCCCTGGCCACGGGGCTCGATCTGCGTGCCCTCGGTGACCATGAACCCGGCGCTGCTGCGCTGGCGGTAATAGGTGGCCATCAGCGCGTTGGCGACGTTGCCCGGCTGGCTGCTGCGCGAGCGCGTCAGGGGCGGCAGCACGATGCTGTTTTTCAGGGTGAACGGGCCGAGGGTGGCGGGGCGGAACAGCGCGGAGTCTTTCAAGGGGGAGCCTGTGGTTCAGCGATAAAGTGGCAATAGGGTAAACTAGATATTCATATATCTCAATATCACAATTCCGCGTAGCAGCGGCCGCAGGCCGCGTCCCACCCCACCGCGGTCGCCTTGGGAGAACGCGGTGTCGGCGGACGCAGCCTGCGGCAGCTGCTACGGGTTACACCCACACGTCGTTGCTGGCCGTGCGGTCGCCGCCCTGGTCGCCGGTGTTGAGCACGCCGCGCGGCTCGATCAGCAGCAGCTTTACCTCCTGCGCAGCGCAGGGTTTGTGCTCGACGCCCTTGGGCACCACGTACATCTCCCCGGCATTGACGGTGACCGCGCCGTCGCGCAGTTCGATACGCAGGCAGCCCTCGACCACGATGAACGTCTCATCGGTGTCGGCGTGGCTGTGCCACACGAATTCGCCGTGCAGGCGGGCGATCTTGAACTGGTAGTCGTTCATCTCGGCAATCACCTTGGGCTGCCACTGCTCGCTGAACAGGCTGAATTTCTGCTGGAAATTGATGGATGCTGGCATGCTTGGATTCGCTCTGGTGGTGGATGGGCGAACCTTAGCGGGCGGCATCAGGCAGGGTCTTGTATGATCGTGCAGTGTTGCGAATCACCCGCAGGAAGCTGAAGCATGACCACCACCGACTGGGTACTGCCTGCCGCGCACCCCACGCGTTTCGAGCGCCTGGAAGCGCGCTTCGCCGGCCACGGCTTCACCCCGCACCGCCACGACACCTACGCCATCGGCCGCACCCTGGCCGGGGTGCAGAGCTTCAACTACCGCCGCGCCCTGCGCCACAGCCTGCCGGGCGGCACCCTGGTGTTGCACCCGGACGAGGTGCACGACGGCCAGGCCGGCACCGAGGCGGGGTTCCAGTACCGCATGATCTACCTGGAGCCGGCGTTGATCCAGCAGGTGCTGGGTGGCCAGCCGCTGCCCTTCATCGAGGGCGGCCTGAGCAATGACCCACGGCTGTTCGCGGCCACCCAGGTGCTGCTGGGCGACATGCACAGCGCCATCGACCCGCTGGCCGAGGACGACGCCCTGTTCGACGTGGCCCAGGCCCTGGCGGCCGCCGCCGGGCAGAAGCGCCCGCGTGGCGCCCTGGATTTCGTCGCGGCGGAGCGCGCGCGGCAGTTCATCCATGCCACCTTGGGCGAGGCCATCTGCCTGGCCGACCTTGAGCGGGCCAGCGGGCGTGATCGCTGGGGGCTGTCGCGGGATTTTCGTGCGTTGTTTGGCACCAGCCCTTACCGTTACAGCGTGCAGCGGCGGCTGGAGGGTGTGCGGCGGGCGATGCTGGCGGGATGTTCGCTGGTGGAGGCGGCGGCGGTGGCGGGGTTTCATGACCAGGCGCATATGAGCCGGTTGTTCAAGCAGGCGTATGGGGTGGCGCCGGGGAGGTGGCTGCGGATGTTGGGTACGCGGTGACACTGCGCGCTTGTGCGCGCGTAACCTGCGTCCCCCGCGAACCGCTTGTGATCTTGATCCCGTGAGGCCTTTGATCTTGATTGTGTGCCCCGTAAAGCGCCAGGGCCGACTGGAGGCGTTGGCCGAGCGGTCCACGGCGTAGCCGGGGAAGACGGAACCGGAGGCGCTTCTATTCCGGGCCGTCGGCCGCTTGGGCGACGCCGGAGGGAGGGGACCCGCAGCGAAGCGTAGGGACCAAGCAGGGGCAAGCCTTTTTTGCTTACTTTTTGTGGCGTTTGACAAAAAGTGAGCCGCCGTAAGGGCGGAAAGGTGAAGTGGCATCGCCCTAGGAAATGGATATGTTCACGATGGTCGGATCCCGCTTCTGACGTTTCTGGATATATCCATTTTCGCGGTGCGATCACCGACCGTTTCGCCCTTACGGCGACTCCCTTTTTGGCAGTCGCCCCAAAAAGGAAGCAAAAAGGGCTCGCCCCTGCTTGGGCCCTCCGCTGCGCTACGGGTCCCCTCCCTCCGGCGTCGCTCAAGCGGACGACGGCCCGGAATAGAAGCGCCTCCGGTTCCGTCTTCTCCGGCTACGCCAGGGACCGCTTGATCAACGCCTCCAGTCGGCCCGGGCGCTTTACGGGGCATACAATCAAGATCACAAGCAAGATCAAAAGCAAGATCAACAGCAACTCACAAACCAGCTTCACCTCGTTGCATCACGTCACCGTGTGCTCCACCCTCTGCGCAAACCCCCACCGCGCAAACTCCGGTGCGAACTCATCCAGCGTCAGCAACCCCATGCACGCCATGGCGCCGGTCTGATGCAATTGGCCGCGGGCCAATTTGCACGCCAGCAACACCGTGGCCATGCACGGAATCTCCGGGCCATTGCCCCCCGGCGCAGTCAGCTGCCAGGTGCACTCCACGCCACGGCCGTCGGCGCCCACGCCCTTGAGCCGCACGCGCATGCCGCCCAGGTCACTGCCAAAGCGGTCCAGCAGCACATTGGCCCAGCGGTTCAAGCGCGCGGCGTGCTGGGCAATCGGCAGCGGTAGGCCCACCCGCCGCAACGCCGCCACCAGCCACAAGCCCAGGTGCTGGATGCGCAGCTCCAGGGCAGCATGGAAGCTCACCTCGCGCACGCCGGGGTAGCGCGCCGGGAACAGTTCCAGGTCGGGCACGTCGCAGGCTGCGCCCCAGCGCTGGCCGATGCCTTCGAAGCTGAAGCGGCGCAGGTTCTGCCAGCCGTGGACGGTGGCCCAGCGGCCGTTGTGCCAGCGCTTGAAGCCCTGGCCGGCGTAGCCGAACACCGCCTTGATCGTCGCTTCGCCGCGTGGCGCCTGCTGGCCAGGGGCGATGGCCACCTGCACGCTGTCCAGGCGTGTCCAGCCGGCGCTCAGCTGGTCGACCACGGCGGTGGACAGGCCGGGCAGGGTGCTGGCGCCGCTGACCGCCAGCACCCCGGCGGCGCTGGCAGCGGTGTGCACGTTGGCGCGGAAGTCGGCGACGAAATCGCGGCCGTCGGACAGGTCCAGGTAATGCGCGCCGACCGCGCAGGCGGCCAGCGCCACGCGGTAGTCCTGGCCCTGGTAGGGGCCGGCGCAGTGGATCACCAGTTGTGGCCGCAGGTCGGCCAGTTGGCTTTGCAACCGCGGGCTGTCGATGTCCAGGGGCGCCGTCGTGATGGTGCTGAGCGGCCCGAAGAAGACGCTGCCGCTGACCGGGTTGCGGCCGGTGGCCACCAGTTCCAGGCCCGGCTCCATGGCCAGGCGGCGGCAGATGCGGGCGCCGAAGTTGCCCAACCCGCCGATGACGATCACGCGCATGTACTGTCCTTGATGCTAGGGCGATGCCCGCCAGTATAGGGGCTAGCCGGCCTGGCCGGTAACCGCCTGCTGCTGGCGCCGGTACTGCCCCGGCGGCAGGCCGTGGATATGGCGGAAGCGCCGGGAAAAATAGGCCTCGTCGGCGAACCCGCACAGTCGCGCGATCTCGCCCACCGGCTTGAGGCTGTCCAGCAGCAGCTGCCGGGCCAGGTGCATGCGCCGCTCCAGCACCAGCTCGCTGAAGCTCTTGCCAATCTCCTTCTTCAGCCAGTGGGTCAGGTAGTGGGGCGACAGGTAGGTGGCGGCCGCCACCTTCTTCAGGTCCAGCTCCGGGTCGGCCAGGTGCGTGCGCACGTAGGTGGACATGCGCTTGAGCGCATCGCGCCGGCTGAGCTGGGCGGCATTGCCGCTGGCCAGGGCCTTGAGCGGCTCGGCGTATTGGCTGCAGACGCCGCCGATCAGCTGCAGCAGCAGCCCCTTGAGCGACTCGCGCATGCCGAACTGGCGGTCGCGGTCCAGCGCGTGCATCTGCTCTAGCAAGCCGCACACCTGGGCGAAGGGCGCGGGCTCGAGGATGAAGTCCAGGTGCTCCTGGAAGCGAAACGGCGCCAGCTCCGGGGCCAGGGCAATCGACACGTCTTCCAGGTCCAGCGGGTCGCAGCTCAGGTGCGGCAGCAGGAAGGCCTGGGAGAAGTTGATCAACTGGAAATGCGCGTGCGCAGGGTGCGGGATCATGTGCACCCGGTGCGGCAGGATGAACGCCAGGGCGCGGCTGGGGAAGGGCCGCTGCACGTTGCCGATGTGCTGCACGGTGTCGCCGCCCAGGTTCACCTGGATCTGGAAATACTCGTGGCGGTGCGGGGCGGTCTCGGGTTTGCGCACGCTTTCGTCGCGGATGTAGAAGTCGGGGCGTTCGCTGCGTTGCTGCATGCCGAAGGTGGGCACGCGGCTGGAAGACTGCATGGTGTCTCTCCTGTTGTTCAGCCGCTGGGGGCGGCTGTCAGGCGTGTTGTTTTGGGTGATTGTACGATCACTTTGCACACTTTGCGTGGCTTTGTGGTTTTTGCCAAGTGCAAAAACGCTGCTGCGCGCCTGGCCGATGGTAACCGCTCTAAACCAATAATCCTGGCGATTAATTGGCGTTTTGCCAGCCTGTTTTCAGCGCTTTTTGTTTTTGGACTTTTGACCTCTAGCCGGTTTCGCTGTGCAAAAACGTTCTAACCGGCCCGTTGATTTTCAATGGTTGTACGATCACTTTGGAGGCGTCCGACTCGATACCTATCAACAATAATTAGAAGGTGTTCGTACCATGCAGACGACTCCCCACGAGTACCTGGCCCCCAGCAACCGGCAGATGCCCAACGTCGACGCCGACCTGGTGGCCGCCCCCGCCGAAACCTTCGACCACAGCACCAGCGCCGCGCGCCTGCCCACCCGGCGACGCTGGTTCATGCTGTCGCTGCTGCTGATCGCCACCATCATCAACTACGTCGACCGGGTGAACATCTCCATCGCCGCGCCATTCATGGCCAAGGACCTGGGCCTGGACAAAATCCAGATGGGCCTGATTTTCTCCGGCTTCGCCTGGACCTACGCGCTGGCGCTGGTGCCGGCCGGCTTCGTCGCCGACCGCTTTGGCTCGCGCTTCACCTACGGCCTGTCGCTGATCACCTGGTCGGCGGTCACCGTCGGCCAGGGCCTGGCCGGTGGCTTTGCCTCGCTGTTCGGCCTGCGCCTGGCCGTCGGCGCCCTGGAAGCCCCGGCGTTCCCGGCCAACAGCCGTGCGGTGGCGGTGTGGTTCCCGGCCCGCGAGCGCGGCCTGGCGAGCAGCATCTACGTGTGCGGCCAGTACCTGGGCACGGCGCTGTTCACCGGCGCGCTGCTGTGGCTGGCCACCACCTACGACTGGCGCCACGTGTTCTACACCACCGGCCTGGTGGGCATCGCCTTCGGCGTGGCCTGGCTGTACCTGTACCGCGACCCGCTGGCCTGCAAGAAGGTCAGCGCCCAGGAACTGCAGTACATCGAGGATGGCGGCGGCCTGGTGAAAGCCAGCGCCCAGCGCACCCGCTTCAGCTGGCGGCAGATCGGCGAGTTGCTCAGCTACCGGCAGATCTGGGCGATCTGCATCGGCAAGTTCGCCAGCACCTCGGCGCTGTATTTCTTCCTCACCTGGTTCCCCACCTACCTGATCGAAGAGCGCCACCTGACCATGATCAAGGTCGGCATCTTCGCGGTGATGCCGTTCCTCGGCGCCACGGTGGGCATCCTCCTGGCCGGGATCCTCTCGGACTGGATGATCCGCCGCGGCTACTCCATGTCCTTTGCACGCAAGCTGCCGCTGGTGGTGGGCTCGATGCTGGGCATGTCCATCGTGCTGGTGAACTTCACCGACTCCAACGTGGTGTGCATCGCCATCCTTACCACCGCGTTCTTCGCCCAGGGCATTGCCTCGGCGTCGTGGGCCGCGGTGTCGGAGGTGGCGCCCAAGGAGCTGGTGGGCCTGACCGGTGGCATCACCAGCCTGGCGGCGAACATCGGCGGCATCGTCACCCCCATCGTCATCGGCGGCATCGTCCATGCCACCGGCTCGTTCGCCTACGCCTTCTGGTTCATCGGCGCGGTGGCGCTGTGCGGCACGCTGTCGTACTCGCTGCTGCTGGGGCGCCTGTACCGCATTCAACTGCGTGCCCGCTGAGCCCGGTTTACTCCAGGACAGCCACGGTTTTCTCCAACTTTTACCGCCCACGGCGCCGTACGCTGTGGGCCAACGACACACAGGCCACGAGGTAGACCATGAGCCCTTTCGTATTTGCCCCCGACGCGGGCGTGACCCTGGACGTGCAGGGCAGTGACGCGCGTTTCCCGGTGAACCGGGTGTTCTGCCTGGGCCGCAACTACCCCTGGGGCGACGCCCAGGACGCCGTGCGCCAGGCGCCGATGTTCTTCATGAAACCGGCCAGCGCCGTGGTGCAGGCCGGCGGCGAGCTGGCGTACCCGCCGCTGACCCGCGAGTTCTGCCACGAGATCGAACTGGTGGTGGCCATCGGCAGTGGTGGCGGCGACATTCCTGAAAGCCGCGCCCTGGAGCATGTCTGGGGCTACGCTGCAGGGCTGGACCTGACCCGCCGCGACCTGCAGATGGCCGCCAAGGCCGCCGGCCAGCCCTGGGAGGCGGCCAAGGCCTTCGACGGCTCGGCGCCCATCGGCGCGGTGGTGCCGGTGAGCCGCATCGGCCACCCCGACCGCGGCGCAGTGTGGCTGCAGGTCAACGGCGTGGAGCGCCAGCGCTCCAGCCTGGAACAGCAGATCTGGTCGGTGAGCGAGATCATCAGCCGCCTGTCCCAGTCCATCGCCTTGCGCCCCGGCGACCTGATCATGACCGGCACGCCGCCGGGGGTGGCCGCGCTGGAGCCGGGCGACGTAATCAGCGCCGGTATCGACGGCATCGGCGAACTGAGCGTGCGCGTGGGCGCGCGCCGTTAATCCAATCATCAAGGAGTGAGCGACATGACAACGACAACGCGCAAAGTGGCCCTGGTAACCGGCGCCGGCAGTGGCATCGGCCGCGCCGTGGCCCTGGGCCTGCTGGCCGACGGCTTCACCCTGGTGCTGGCCGGCCGCCGCGCCGAGCCCCTGCAGGAATTGGTGGAAAAGGCCCGTGCCGAAGGCGGCGAGGCGCTGGCAGTGCCCACCGACGTGCGTGACCCGGCCAGCGTCGACGCGCTGTTCGCCACGGTGGAGGAGGTGTACGGCCGCCTGGACGTGATTTTCAACAACGCCGGGGTCAACACCCCTGCAGTGCCCATCGACGAACTGGCCGTGGACCAGTGGCTGAACGTGATCAACACCAACCTTACCGGGGTGTTCCTGTGCAGCCGTGGCGCCTTCGGCCTGATGCGCCGCCAGCAGCCCCAGGGCGGGCGCATCATCAACAACGGCTCGATCTCGGCCCACGCGCCACGGCCGTTCAGCGCGCCCTACACCGCCAGCAAGCACGCGGTGCTGGGCCTGACCAAGAGCCTGGCGCTGGACGGCCGCGAGTTCAACATCGCCTGCAGCCAGATCGACATCGGCAACGCCCTCACCGAGCTGTCGGTGCGCATGACCAAGGGCGTGCGCCAGGCCAACGGCGAGATCGCCGTGGAGCCCATGGTCGACGTGCAGCACATCGCCGACGCGGTGCGCTACATCGCCGGGCTGCCCCTGTCGGCCAACGTGCTGAACATGACCGTGATGGCCACCAACATGCCGTTCGTGGGCCGTGGCTGAGCCGCGCCGTTCCCCTTTGTCTTCGAGGTCACCATGAAGCCGCACATCCTGCAACTGAGCCCCATCCTCATCCCCGAGATTCGCGAGCAGCTGGCCACGCTGTTCACCGTGCACCCCTATTACCAACAGGCCGACAAGGCCGCGTACCTGCGTGAAGTGGGCGGGCAGATCCGTGGAGTGATCACCGGCGGCCACACCGGCATCACCCGCCAGGTGATGGAACAACTGCCCCACCTGGAAGTGGTGGCCGTGAACGGCGTGGGCACCGACGCCGTGGACCTGGCCTATGCCCGCGACAACGGCATCACCGTCAGCGCCACCGTGGGCGCGCTGACCGAGGACGTTGCCGACCTTGCCATGGGCCTGCTGATCGCCGCCTGTCGCGGCCTGTGCACCAGCGACCGCTACGTGCGCAGCGGCCAGTGGCCGGCCAGCGCCACGCCACTGGCGCCGCTGCCGCTGGCGCGCCAGGTGAGTGGCCTGCGCGTGGGCATCGTCGGCCTGGGCCGGGTAGGGCGCGCTGTCGCCACCCGCGCCACCGCGTTTGGCTGCCCCATCAGCTACACCGACCTGCAGCCCATGGGCGACGTGCCCTACACCTTCGTCGCCGACCTGGTGGAACTGGCGCGCCACAGCGACGCGCTTATCGTGGCGGCGGCAGCAGACAAGGCCGAGGGCATCATCGACGCCAGGGTGTTGCAGGCCCTGGGCAGCGGTGGCTACCTGATCAACGTGGCGCGCGGCAAGCTGGTGAACGAGCCGGACCTGGTGGCCGCGCTGGAAGCGGGGCACATTGCCGGGGCCGGGCTGGACGTGTTCGTCGACGAGCCCAACGTGCCGCCGGCGCTGTTCGCCCGCGAAGACGTGGTGCTGCAACCGCACCGCGCCAGCGCCACCGTGCAGACGCGCACGCGCATGGGCGAGATGGTGATCGCGAGTTTGCGGCAGGCCCTGATCTGAGGCACCGCGCTTGTAGGAGCTGGCTTGCCAGCGAGCTTTTTGGATGCTTCAACAACTCGCTGGCAAGCCAGCTCCCACGGGCGCGAAACAATGTGTCACACATGTTGTTTGGTGATACAGCTCACATTGCGCCATGAATAACACCGCCCGCTCATCGCGGGCTTTTGTTTATGGGCCCCTATAACGCCCCCGCATATACCCGGTGCAGCCCGCGAGTTTGGCGGGGCTGAAAGGTTTTAACTGCCCAAGCAACAATCGTACCCAGGCCCGGCGCCATGGGCCTGCACGCGTTTTGGTCAATTTGACAGTATCAGGGATGGCACATAGATTGTTGGCAGGTTGTTTCAAATGCGTACAGTTGAATTAACCTTCCGCATCTTTAGCTGTCTTCACGGAATAAAAAAAGGCATGACCGGGCGTTCGCGCGGGCGGTGCAACAATAATGTGGGGATTCACCAGGGAGCGCCAAATGATAACAAAAATAAGGTTCGCGGGCTTTTCATCAACCATTGTGGCCGTCGTCGCGGGGTGTGCCGTCAGCTTCGAGGCACAGGCGGTGAATTTCAACATTGGGGAAATCGAGGGGCAGTTCGACTCGTCCCTCTCCATCGGCGCCAGCTGGAGCACCCAGAGCCCCAAGCAGTCGCTGATCGGCTCGGCCAACGGCGGCCATGGCTTTACCCAGACCAACGATGACGGGCGCTTGAACTTCGAGAAGGGCGAGACTTTCTCCAAGATTTTCAAGGGCATCCATGACCTGGAGTTGAAGTACAATAATTTTGGCGTGTTTACCCGTGCCAAGTATTGGTATGACTTCGAACTTCAGGACGAGAACCAGGACTTCAAGAACGTCAGTAATGACCATCGCCAGGAAGCGGCCAAATCTTCCGGCATCGAATTACTTGACGCCTTCGCTTATTACAACTACCAACTCGCGGAAAAGCCCGGCAGCGTGCGCCTGGGCAAGCAAGTGGTGAGTTGGGGTGAAAGTACTTTCATTGGCGGGGGTATCAACTCCATCAACCCCATCGACGTGTCGGCGTTCCGCCGCCCCGGTGCGGAAATCAAGGAAGGCCTGATCCCGGTGAACATGTTGTACGTGTCCCAGGGGCTGACCGACAAACTGTCCGCCGAGGCGTTCTACCAACTGGGTTGGGACAACACCATCCTCGACAACTGCGGCACCTTCTTCTCGTCCACCGACGTGGCCGCCAAGGGCTGCCGCAACAACTACACCATCCTCGACGCCACCACCGTCAACGCGCTGAACCAGCCGGGCACCAAGGCCGCGCTGAATTCGCTGGGCGTGAACGTGACGCCTGAAGGCCTGATCGTACCGCGCGGCTCCGACAACGATGCGCGCGACTCCGGCCAGTGGGGCCTGGCCTTGCGCTGGCTGGGCGACGACACCGAGTACGGCGCCTACGTGATGAACTATCACAGCCGCACCCCGTACGTGAGCGTGCAGAACGCCAGCGCCGCCGACATCCGCCGCGCGCTGACCACCCCGGCGCTGGCCCAGCCGATTCTGCTGGGGCGCGGCAGCTACTTCCTCGAATACCCCGAGGACATTCGCCTGTACGGCCTGAGCTTCGCTACCACGTTGCCCACCGGCACCGCCTGGAGCGGCGAGGTCAGCTACCGGCCGAACATGCCGCTGCAGCTCAACACCACCGACGTCACGACCATGCTCGCCAGTTCCGTGGCCACCGCCGCGGCCACCGGCGGCGCGGCCGCGGCGCTGGCCCAGGCCAACCAGGTGGACAGCGGCTACGTGCGCAAGCCGGTCACCCAGGTGCAGACCACCTTCACCCACTTCTTCGACCAGGTGATGGGCGCCCAGCGCCTGACGCTGGTGGGCGAGGTGGGCATGGACCACGTGTCCGGGGTCAGCGACATCGCCGGCAACCGCTTTGGCCGCGACGCCGTGTTCGGCATTCCGGAAAACGCCGCGGCCGACGCCGAGTACGGCTCGGGCGGCTTCTACACCACCACCTCGTGGGGCTACCGCGCCCGGGCCATCTGGGACTATGCCAACGCCATCGCCGGCATCAACCTCAAGCCCAACATTGCCTGGTCACATGACGTGCACGGCTATGGGCCGGTGTTCAACGAAGGGGTCAAGGCCGTCAGCCTGGGGCTGGATGCCGACTACCAGAACACCTACACCGCCAGCCTCAACTACACCAACTTCTTTGGTGGCGATTACAACACCGTGTCTGACCGCGACTTCGTCGCCCTCAGCTTCGGCGTGAACTTCTAAGGTGGGGAACTCATGATGATTGGCAAGCAGGCAATGCAATGCGCCGCCCTGGCCCTGAGCCTGGTGGCAGTGAACGTGATGGCGGCGGTCAGCCCCGACCAGGTGGCCAAGCTCGGCACCACCCTGACCCCGCTGGGAGGCGAGAAGGCCGGCAACAAGGACGGCAGCATCCCGGCCTACGACGGCGGCCTGAAAACCAACGCCGCGCCGGTGGACAGCAACGGCTTCCTGGGCGACCCCTACGCCGGCGAAAAACCCTTGTTCACCATTACCGCGAAGAACCTCGACCAGTACCAGGGCAAGCTCTCGGCCGGGCAGATCGCCCTGTTCAAGCGCTATCCCGATACGTTCGTGATCCCGGTGTACACCACCCACCGCAGCGTCGCGGTGCCGGCCAACGTGGCCGCAGCGGCGAAAATCAGCGCTGCCAAGGTCAACCTGGTGGCGGACGGCAACGGCCTGGAAAACTTCGACCAGAGCCGCTTCTACGCCTTCCCGATCCCGCAGAACGGCCTGGAGGTGATCTGGAACCACATCACCCGCTACCGCGGTGGCAACCTCAGCCGCGTGTACACCCAGGCCGCGCCACAGGCCAACGGCTCCTACAACATCGTGCAGCTGCGTGACCAGGTCGGTTTCCCTGACCAGATGCCCGGCATCGACCCCCAGGAGGCGCAGAACGCGCTGCTGTACTTCAAGCAGGAAGTCACCGCGCCGGCGCGCCTGGCCGGTGACGTGCTGTTGGTGCACGACTCGCTGAACCAGATCAAGCAGCCGCGCGAAGCCTGGGTCTACAGCGCTGGCCAGCGCCGCGTGCGGCGAGCTCCGCAGGTAGCCTACGACGGCCCGGGCACCGCCTCGGACGGCATGCGCACCTCGGACAACTTCGACATGTTCAACGGCGCCCCGGACCGCTACGACTGGAAGCTGGTGGGCAAGCAGGAGATGTACATCCCCTACAACAACTTCCGCCTGGCGCTGCCGACAGTGAAATACGCCGACATCCTGCAGGCCGGCCACACCAACCAGACCCTGGCCCGCTATGAGCTGCACCGGGTGTGGGTGGTGGAAGCCACGCTCAAGCCCAGCGCCCGCAATATCTACGGCAAGCGCACCTTCTATGTGGACGAGGACAGCTGGAACATCGCCATGTCCGACCTGTACGACGGCCGCGGCCAGCTGTGGCGCGTAGGGCAGGCGATGCTGATGCCGTACTACCACCGTCAGGTCCAGGCCGAGGCGTTCGAGGGGCTGTATGACCTGCTGGGCGGCCGCTACATCGTCACCGGCATGAGCAACGAAGAGCGCAACTTCGTGCAGTTCGACCTGAAGATGACCCCTGCCGACTACACCCCCAACGCGCTGCGCAGCGCGGGTACCCGCTGATATCGCCTAGCCACGCGCCCTCGTAGCCGCTGCCGAAGGCTGCGCTGGCCCTCAAATACACTGGAAATTTCCAGTGTACCCAAGGGCCAGCGCAGCCTGTCGGCAGCGGCTACAAGGCTGTGGCATTCCTGTCTTGTTACATCCTCTTCTCGATCCGCTGCCGGGTTCTCTGGCACACTCTCGCCCGTACCTCCTTCCCCGATACACACAAGCGAGCCGACATGGATTTTGACTGGCAGATCTGGATCGCCCTGGGCGTGGCCCTGGCGGTGCTGGAGCTCTTCACCGCGACGTTCTTCATCCTCTGGTTCGCCGTGGGCGCCGTGCTCATCGGCGTGGTGGCCTTGGTCGTGCCGGCTGTCGCCCTGGGCACGCAGATCGTCAGTTGGGTGCTGCTGTCGTCGCTGATCGCCCTGGTGTGGCTGAAGTTCTTTCGCAAGCGCCGCCCCGAAACCCGCTGGAGCGTGGACGAGGTGCTGGGCGAGGTGGGCCTGCTGACCGTAGCCGTGGCGCCGTTCCAGAAGGGCCGGGTGCGCTTCCAGAAGCCCATCCTCGGCGCCGAGGAGTGGGCCTGCGTGGCCGACGAAGCCATCAGCGCCGGCACCCGCGTGCGCCTAGTGAAGGTGGAAGGTGGCACGGTGCGCGTCACCGTCGCCTGATTTTCCTGCTCACTATTCTCAAGGACCGACACCATGCTCTTCAGCAGCTTGATCATCCCGTTGTTGCTCACCGCTTTCGCCCTGGTCACCCTGGCCAAGGGCGTGCGCATCGTGCCCCAGGGCGAGGAATGGATAGTGGAGCGCCTGGGGCGCTACCACACCACCCTCAAGCCGGGGCTCAACTTCGTCATTCCGTACATGGACCGGGTGCAGTACAACCTGCCCACCAAGGACATTATCCTCGACATCCAGCAGCAGGAAATCATCACCAAGGACAACGCCATCATCGTTGCCAACGCCCTGTGCTTCCTCAAGGTGATCGACCCGCAGAAGGCCGCCTATGGCGTGCAGGATTACCAATACGCGGTGTCCAGCCTGACCATGACTGCGTTGCGGGCCATCATCGGCACACTGGACCTGGACGAGGCGCTGTCCAGCCGCGAGGCCATCAAGGCCAAGCTGGCCGAGGCGATGAGCACCCAGACCGACGACTGGGGCATTGCCGTGCGTTCGGTGGAGATCCAGGACATCAAACCGTCGGCGTCCATGCAGGGCGCCATGGAACGCCAGGCCGCAGCCGAGCGTGAGCGCAAGGCCGCCGTGACCCGCGCCGAGGGCGAACGCCAGGCGGCGGTGCTGGCAGCTACCGCCCGCGAAGAAGCGGCCACCAAGGATGCCGCGGCCACGGTGAAGCTGGCCGAGGCCTCGGCGACGTCCATCGTCAAGATCAAGCAGGCGATCGGCGATGACATGGTGCCGGCCATGTACCTGCTGGGCGAGCGCTACATCGACGCCATGCAGTCGCTGGCGGCCAGCAACAACGCCAAGGTGGTGGTGTTGCCCGCCGACCTGCAGGAAACCGTGCGCGGGTTGATGGGCAAGAAGAGCGGGTGACCGCGGTGTGCCCGGACGCAGCCTGCGGCAGCTGCTACGGGGTGTCAGGCTGAGCGTGAGGCTACCTTTACGGCTGGCGCCAGGCGCTGGCGGATGGCGGCCTCGATGCCCGCCGCGTCCAGCCCGCACTCGGCCAGCATCTGCGCCGGGGTGGCGTGCTCGATGTAGCGGTCCGGCAAGCCCAGCTGCAGCAGCGGCATGATGATGCCCTGGGCGGCCAGGTATTCGCCCACGGCGCTGCCAGCGCCGCCCATCAGGCTGTTTTCCTCCACCGTCACCAACAACTCATGCTCGGCCGCCAGCTGGCGAATCAGCGCCTCGTCCAGTGGTTTGACGAAGCGCATGTCGGCCACGCTCAGGTCCAGCGCCTCTGCCACCTGCAGCGCCGCCGGCAGCAGGGTGCCGAACACCAGCAGCGCCACCTGGCGGCCGCGCCGGCGTAGCACGCCCTTGCCGATCTCCAGCGGCTGCAGCCCCGGCTCGATGCGCGCGTTGGGCCCGGTGCCGCGCGGGTAACGCACGGCGGCGGGGCCTGAATACTGGAAGCCGGTGCTCAGCAGCCGGCGCAGTTCGTTCTCGTCGCTGGGCGCCATGATCACCATGCCCGGCACGCAGCGCAGGTAGCACAGGTCGAAGCTGCCGGCGTGGGTCGGGCCATCCTCGCCCACCAGCCCCGCGCGGTCGATGGCGAACAGCACGTCGAGGTTCTGCAGGGCCACGTCGTGGATCAGCTGGTCATAGGCGCGCTGCAGGAACGTCGAGTAGATCGCCACCACCGGCTTCAGGCCCTCGCAGGCCATGCCGGCGGCCAGGGTCACGGCGTGCTGTTCGGCGATGGCCACGTCGAAGTAGCGCTGGGGGTAGCGTTCGCTGAAGGCCACCAGGTCCGAGCCTTCCTTCATGGCCGGGGTAATGCCGGTCAGGCGCGGGTCGGCGGCCGCCATGTCGCACAGCCACTGGCCGAACACGCTGGAATACTTCGGCCCACTGGTCGCCTTGGGCACCGGCGCGGCCTCGGGGGCCGGCAGCTTGCCGATGGCGTGCCAGGTGATGGGGTCGGCCTCGGCGGGGGCGAAGCCCTTGCCCTTGCGGGTGGCGACGTGGAGGAACTGCGGGCCCTTGAGGTCGCGCATGTTGCCCAGGGTGGCCACCAGGGTGGGCAGGTCGTGGCCGTCGATGGGGCCGATGTAGTTCCAGCCCAGCTCTTCGAACAGCATGCCGGGGGCGAGCATGCCCTTGGCGTACTCCTCGGTGCGCCGGCCCAGCTCCCAGGCGCCGGGCAGGCGCGCGAGGATGCGCTTGCCGCCCTCGCGCATGCAGCTGTAGGTGCGGCTGGACAGCACCCGCGCCAGGTAATTGGACAGCCCACCCAGGTTGCGGGAAATCGACATGTCGTTGTCGTTGAGCACCACCAGCAGGTCGGCGCCTACCTCCGGGGCATGGTTCAGGGCCTCGAAAGCCATGCCGGCGGTCATCGCGCCGTCGCCGATCACCGCCACGGTCTTGTGTGGCAGGCCGCGCAGGCGGGCAGCGATGGCCATGCCCAGGGCCGTGCTGATGGAGGTGCTGGAATGGCCAACGCCAAAGGTGTCGTAGGCGCTTTCGCAGCGCCGCGGAAACGCCGCCAGGCCGTGCTGCTGGCGCAGGGTGTGCATCAGGCCGCGGCGCCCGGTGAGGATCTTGTGCGGGTAGGCCTGGTGGCCCACGTCCCACACCAGGCGGTCCACCGGGGTGTCGAACACGTAGTGCAGGGCGATGGTCAGTTCGATCACCCCAAGGCCGGCGCCGAAGTGGCCGCCCGTGCGGCCCACGGTGTACAGCAGTTCCTGGCGCAGCTCATCGGCCAGGGCCTGCAACTGCGCCTCGTTGAGGCGGCGCAATTGCAGCGGCGTGGGCGTGTGGTCGAGCAGCGGCGTGGCCGGCGCGGTGCGGGGTATTTCCAGGAAGGTTTTCTGCATGGTCTTCTCCCCACGTGGCCCGGCTGGCGAACGCCGGGGCGGCCTCAGTGATGACGCTCGACAATGAACCGCGCCAGCGCCCGCAGCGCGTCGGCGTGATGGTCCAGCGGGTTCAGCGCGCCTAGGGCTTCGTCCAGCAGATGCCGGGCATAGTCCTTGGCCGCCGCCAGCCCCAGCAGGGCAGGGTAGGTGGGCTTGTGGTGGGCTTGGTCGGCGCCCTGGCGCTTGCCCAGGGTGGCGGTGTCGCTTTCCACGTCGAGAATGTCGTCCTGCACCTGGAACGCCAGGCCCACGGCCCGGGCGTAGTCAGCCAGGGCCTTGAGCGCGGCCTCGTCGGCACGGCCGCTGGCCAGGGCGCCCATGCGCACGCTGGCGCTGATCAGCGCGCCAGTCTTGTGCCGGTGCATGGTTTCCAGCGCCGGCTGGTCCAGCTGCTTGCCCACCGCCGCCAGGTCGATGGCCTGGCCGCCAGCCATGCCCGCCGGGCCGGAAGCCTGGGCCAGGGTGCGCAGCATGCGCAGGCGCAGGCCCGGGTCGGCGGGGTTGTGGCGCTCGCTGCACAGGGTTTCGAAGGCGAGGGTCTGCAACCCGTCACCGGCAAGGATCGCGGTGGCCTCGTCGAAGGCCTTGTGGGTGGTGGGCTGGCCGCGGCGCAAGTCATCGTCGTCCATGGCCGGCAGGTCGTCGTGCACCAGTGAATAGGCGTGTATCAGCTCCACGGCGCAGGCGGCACCCAGGGCCTGGCGCGGGTCGCCCTCCAGGGCCTGGCAGGCGCCGTGCACCAGCAACGGGCGCACGCGCTTGCCGCCGTTGAGCACGCTGTAGCGCATGGCGTCGTACAAATGCTGCAAGGGCGCGCTGGGCGTCTGCAGCAACTCCTGCAGGCCAGCGTCGACCCACGCCTGGCACTGTTTCTGGTAGGCGATAATCATCGGTGGTCCTTTTCTAGTTATGTGCCGTGGCCGCCAGCGCGCGGCCGGCGGCGGTCACGGTGTGTCGATCAGCTTCACCGGTATCGGCTGGGCATAGCGCACCGGCAGCGCCTCGGCCATCGCGCCTTCAGTACGCGGCCCCAGCAGCGCCACGCGCAAGGCCTTGAGCGGGTGGGCGAAGGTGTCGTCGACGGCGGTGCCCTCGAACCCGCAGTGGGCCATGCAGTTGTCGCACTTGGGGTTGATGCCCACGCCGTAGCGTTCCCATTCGGTGCTGTCCATCAGCGCCTGGTAGCTGGGCGCGTAGCCTTCGTCCACCAGCAGGTAGCAGGGCTTCTGCCAGCCAAAAATGTTGTAGGTGGGGTTGGACCAGGGCGTGCACTGGTAGCGCTGGTTGCCGGCCAGGAAGTCGAGGAACATCGACGACTGGTTGAACACCCATTTGCGCGAGCGGCCCTTGCCGCGCTTGAACACCTCGCGGAACAGCTGGCTGCTTTCGGTGCGGCCCAGGAACACGTCGTGGCGCGGCGCGTGGTCGTAGCTGAAACCGGGGGACACGGTGATGCCTTCCACGCCCAGTTCCATGGCGTAGTCGAAGAAGGCGGCGATGTCGTCCGGCGGTTCCTCGTTGAACAAGGTGCAGTTGACCGTGACCCGGTAGCCGCGTGACAGCGCCAGCTTGATCGCCGCCACCGCCTTGTCGAACACGCCGTCCATGCACACCGATTGGTCATGGCGTTCGCGCAGGCCATCCAGGTGGATCGACCAGGTGAAGTAGGGGGAGGGCTGGTACTCGTCGATGTGCTTGGCCAGCAGGATGGCATTGGTGCACAGGTAGACGAACTTCTTGCGGGCGATGATGCCCTGCACGATCTGCGGCAGCTCCTTGTGGATCAGCGGCTCGCCGCCGGGAATCGACACCACCGGGGCGCCGCATTCGTCCACCGCGCGCAGGGCATCGTCGATGCTCATGCGCCGCTGGAGGATGTCCTTGGGGTGGTCGATCTTGCCGCAGCCGGCGCAGGCCAGGTTGCACTGGAACAGGGGCTCGAGCATCATCGCCAACGGATAGCGGCGCTGGCCGGTGAGCTTCTTGCCCAGGATGTACCCGGCGATCTTGACCTGCTGAATAATTGGAATACCCACCACAGTCTCCTTCGCGTCATCAAGCCAACGGGGCGAACACCTCGGCGTGGTCACGGCGCAGCCGTTGCCATTCGCTCTTGAACCAGGGGGTGAAGGTGTGCGGCCGCTCGGCTATTTCCTGGTCCAGCGCCTCGGGGGCGATATAGCGCAGGGCCGATACCTCGTTGAGGTTGAGCACCGGGGCTGCGTCGGTGCGCCCGGCGTACACCCAGCACAATTCGTTCTCGGCACCCTGGGCGTCGAACTGGGCCTGGTACTGGAATTTGAACAGGAAGCGGAAATCACAGCGCATGCCCAGTTCTTCTTCCAGGCGGCGCTCGATGGCCACCTCCATGCTTTCGTCACGGCGCGGGTGGCTGCAGCAGGTGTTGGACCAGTAGCCGGGCCACAGGCGCTTGCCCGCGGCGCGCTGTTGCAGCAGCAACTCGCCCTTGTGGTTGAACACCAGCAGCGAGAAGGCACGGTGCAGCACGCCCTGGCCCTGGTGGGCCGAGGCCTTGTCGAGGAAACCGACTTCGCGGTCCTGTTCGTCTACCAATACCAGCGGTTCGTCGTTGAACGACACGACACTGCGTGAATGCCGCCAAGGGCGACTTTCCAGTTCCGGAGTGGTCAAGGGTCTACCTCCTGGGCCCAGTCAACGCTCATCACTATAGTGCACAATTTTCAGTGTGCGACCCGGTTTGTGGATGTGTTCGATCATCGGCAAGCTGCGTGAACAGCGGCTAAGGTGTCAGACTGGCACGGGCGAACAGGCGAGGCTGCGATGGGCTTGGCAGAGGTTCTCAATCATGCAGGGCAGTGGCTGGGCAGCGGTTTGCTGCTGGCAGCCGCAGGCTACGCGCTGGCGAGCCTGTGGGCGGTACGCAAGCCGTTGCCGGCCCAGGCCACGGCCGGCCGGCCCGCGGTGTCGGTGCTCAAGCCCCTGCATGGCGCCGAGCCGCGGCTGTATGAAAATTTATTCACGGTGGCCAGCCAGCTGCGCGAGGGCGACCAATTGCTTTGCGGCGTGCGCGAGGCCCACGACCCGGCCATCGCCGTGGTGCAGGCGCTGCAGGCGGCGCTGCCGGGCCGTGACATCCAGCTGGTGCTGGAGCCGCGCGTGCACGGCAGCAACCTCAAGGTCAGCAACTTGCTCAACCTCCTGGCGCAGGCCCGCCACGACTGGCTGGTGCTGGCCGACAGCGACATCAGCGTGCCCCCCGGTTACCTGGACGCGGTGGTGGCACCGCTGGCCGACCCGGGCGTGGGCGTGGTCACCTGCCTGTACCACGGCGTGGCCCAGGCCAGCTTCTGGTCGCGGCTGGGCTGCCTGTTCATCGACGACTGGTTCGCGCCCTCTGTGCGCCTGTCCCACGCCCTGGGCTCGCGGCGCTTTGCCTTCGGCTCGACCATCGCCCTGCGCGCCGACAGCCTGGCGGCCATCGGCGGCCTGGCAACGCTGGCCGACACCCTGGCCGACGACTTCTGGCTGGGCGAGCTGACCCGGCGCGCCGGCTTGCGCACGGTGCTGTCGCCGGTGTGGGTGGGCACCGAGGTCAGCGAAACCCGCTTTGCTACGCTGGTCAGCCACGAGCTGCGCTGGCTGCGCACCATTCGCGCCATCGCCCCGGCGGGCTTCTTTGCCAGTGTGGTGTGCTTCACCTGGCCGCTGGCGCTGCTGGGCCTGACCCTGGCGCCCACTGCTCTGAACCTGGCGTTGGCAGTGCTGGCCCTGGGCGCGCGGGTGCTGCGCTGGCGGCGCGGGGCGGGGGCGCAAAGCGCCTGGTTGATGCCGGTGCGCGATGTGCTGTTGCTGCTGGAATGGGCCGTGGCGCTGACCGGCTGGCGGGTGAAATGGCGCGGGCAGGTGATGCATGCGCGTAAGGACGGGCCGATACGCTATTCTTGATCGGCGCAGGTGAATGTCAGGCAAACCCGGCCAAGGGCCGTTGGAGCTGAGAATCCCATGAAGACGCTTTTTCTGCAGGCACCGTCGTTCGACGGGTTCGATGGCGGGGCGGGCTCGCGGTACCAGGCCCGGCGTGAAATCAAGAGCTTCTGGTACCCCACCTGGCTGGCCCAGCCCGCGGCCATGGTGCCCGGCGCGCGGCTGCTGGACGCGCCGGTTGAAGAGCTGTCGGTGGAGGCCACCCTCGACATTGCCGCCGCCTTCGAGCTGGTGATCATCCACACCAGCACGCCGTCCTTTCCCACCGACGTGCGTTTTGTCGAGCTGCTCAAAGCACGCTGCCCGGCCATGCTGATCGGCCTGGTGGGCGCCAAGGTGGCGGTGGACCCCGCCGATTCCCTGGCCGCCAGCAGCGCCATCGATTTCGTCGCGCGCGAGGAATTCGACTACACCTGCAAGGAAATCGCCGCTGGCCGGCCCCTGGCCCAGGTGGCGGGCATCACCTGGCGCGACGCCGACGGCAAGCTGGTGCACAACCCGCCCCGGGCGATGATCGAGGACATGGACGAACTGCCGTTCGTGGCCCCGGTGTACCAGCGCGACCTGAAGATCGAGCGCTATTTCATCGGCTACCTCAAGCACCCCTACGTATCGATCTACACCGGCCGTGGCTGCCGCTCCAAATGCACCTTCTGCCTGTGGCCGCAGACCGTCGGCGGCCACCGCTACCGGGTGCGCTCGGCGGCCAACGTGATCGCCGAGGCGAAGTGGATCAAGGAGAACATGCCCCAGGTCAAGGAGCTGATGTTCGACGACGACACCTTCACCGACAGCAGCAACCTGCCCCGGGTGCACGACATTGCCCGCGGCCTGCATGAGCTGGGCTGGACCTGGAGCTGCAACGCCAAGGCCAACGTGCCCTACGAGTCGCTGAAAATCATGAAGGACAACGGCCTGCGCCTGCTGCTGGTGGGCTTCGAGTCGGGCGACGACCAGATCCTGCACAACATCAAGAAGGGCCTGCGCGTGGACATCGCCCGGCGCTTCAGCGAGAACTGCCGGCAGTTGGGCATTCAGGTGCACGGCACCTTCATCCTCGGCCTGCCCGGCGAGACCCGCGAGACCATCGCCAAGACCATCGCCTTCGCCAAGGAGATCAACCCGCACACCGTGCAGGTGTCGCTGGCGGCGCCGTACCCCGGCACCACCCTGTACCGCCAGGCCGTGGAGAACGGCTGGCTGCAGCCCGAGGAGGGCGGCCACCTGGTCAACGACAAGGGCGTGCAACTGGCGTCCATCAGCTACCCGCACCTGTCGCGCGAAGACATATTCCACGGCATCGAGACCTTCTACCGCAGTTTCTATTTCCGCCCCTCAAAGATCTGGGAAATCGTGCGCGAGATGCTCGGCAGCTGGGAAATGACCAAGCGCCGCCTGCGCGAGGGCGTGGAGTTTTTCCGCTTCCTGCGTGAGCACCAGGCTTGATGGCAGCCGACACCCGGCCGCGGCTGATCGTCACCGCCGATGATTTCGGCCTGCACCCGGCGGTGAACCAGGCGGTGGAGCAGGGTTTCAGCCAGGGCGTGCTGCGCGCCGCCAGCCTGATGGTGGCCGCGCCGGCGGCGGCCGATGCGGTGGCCCGGGCCCGGCGCCTGCCTGGCCTGGCCGTGGGCCTGCACCTGGTGCTGGCCGAGGGCAGGGCGGTGCTGGCGCCCGCGCAGATCCCCGACCTTGTAGACGCCAGCGGCCAGTTCGGCAGCAACATGGTCGGCGCCGGCGTGCGCTTTTTCTTCCTGCCCAGGGTGCGCCGGCAGCTGGCGGCGGAGATCCGTGCGCAGTTCCAGGCGTTCGCCGCCACCGGCCTGCGCCTGGACCACGTCAACGCCCACAAGCACTTCCACCTGCACCCCACGGTGCTGACGCTGATCCTGCGCATCGGCCGCGACTTCGGCCTGCGCGCCGTGCGCGTGCCGGCCGAGCCGGGCATGGGCCCCTGGCTGCGGCCGTGGCTGGCGCTGATGCGCTGGCGCCTGGGGCGTGCCGGGGTGGCCTGCAACGACCACGTGTTCGGCCTGCGCCACAGCGGCGCCATGGACGAAGGCGTGCTGCTGGACGCCCTGGCTCGGCTGCCTGGCGGCCTGTCCGAGCTGTACCTGCACCCGGCGGTGCATGGCGGCCTGACCCCGGCCATGGGCAGCTACCGCCACGCCGACGAACTGGCCGCGCTGCTGTCGCCGCGGGTACGCCAGGCCGTTGATCACCACTGCCGGCTGTGCAACGGCTTCGGCGACCCGGCGGCCCTGCAACCATGAACCGCTGGACCTGGCTGGCCGGGCTGCTGGGGCTGATCGCGGTGATCGCCCTGGTGCTGCACCAGGACGTGGGCGCCATCCTCGCCGCCGTCCAGCACGCCGGCTGGGCGCTGCTGTGGCTGCTGCCGTTTCACCTCGTGCCGCTGTGGCTGGACGTGCTCGGCTGGCGGGTGTTGCTGGCCCCGCGCGACCCCGAGGGCCGCGCCGGGGTGGCGGTGCTGCTGTGGATCGCGGCCATCCGCGAGGCCTTCAACCGGCTGCTGCCGGTGGCCAATATTGGCGGTGAGATCGTCGGCATCCGCCTGGTGAAGTGGCGCGGCGTCGACGGCGCAGCGGCCACCGCCAGCATCGTCCTTGAAGTGCTGCTGACCCTGGTCAATCAGTACCTGTTCACCGCCCTGGGGGTGGTGTTGCTGATCGCCATCACCCGTCAGGTGGGGGCGTTGGATTCGCTGTTATTCGCCTTGCTCGCCAGCCTGCCGTTGCCCCTGGGGCTGTTCTGGCTGGTGCGTCACGGGCAACTGTTCGCGCGCCTGGAAAGCGTGGCCGAACGCATCCTGGGTGGCCGCACGCGGCTCACCGAACTGATCAACGGCCAGCGCCTGGACCAGGACATCCGTGCCCTTAGCACCCCGCGCTGGCGGCTTTTGGCGGCCGGCGGCTGGCAGCTGGCGGGGTTCGTGGTGGGCAGCCTGGAGACGTGGTTGGCGTTGCGGTTGCTGGGGTTCGAGGTGAGCGTCTGGGACGCCATCGCCATCGAGGCGGTGACCCAGGCGCTGCGCCACCTGATCTTCATCGTGCCGGCGGGGCTGGGGGTGCAGGAGGGTGGGTTGGTGTTGTTTGGCAGTTTGATTGGCGTGCCGGTGGAGGCGAGCCTGGCGTTGTCGTTGGTGAAGCGGTTGCGGGAGATTGGGTTTGGGGTGCCGGCGTTGGTTTCCTGGTATTGGGTGGAGGTGCGGCAGGTGCGGCAGCGGCCGCGGCCGCAACGCCAACAGCAACAGCAACAGCAACAGCAACAGCAACAGCAACAGCAATAGCCACAGCAAAAGCCACAGCAACAGCAACAGCCGTGACACCGCAGACTGCTTTTGCTTCCGTGAGGCCTTTGATCTTGATTGTATGCCCCGTAAAGCGCCAGGGCCGACTGGAGGCGTCGAGCAAGCGGTCCGAGGCGGAGCCGAGGAAGACGGAACCGGAGGCGCTTCTATTCCGGGCCGTCGTCCGCTTGATCGGCGCCGGAGGGAGGGGACCCGTAGCAAAGCGTAGGGACCAAGCAGGGGCAAGCCTTTTTTGCTTACTTTTTGTGGCGTTTGACAAAAAGTGAGCCGGCGTAAGGCCGGAAAGGTGAAGTGGCATCACCCTAAATGCTGGATATACATAGGGCTTTCGAATCCCGCTTCGGCGATTTCGAACATATCCATTTTCGCGGGGATACCACCGACCGTTTCGCCCTTACGGCGACTCCCTTTTTGGCAGTCGCCCCAAAAAGGAAGCAAAAAGGGCTCGCCCCTGCTTGGGCCCTCCGCTGTGCTACGGGTCCCCTCCCTTCGGCGTCGCTCAAGCGGACGACGGCCCGGAATAGAAGCGCCTCCGGTTCCGTCTCCCTCGGCTCCGCCGAGGCCCGCTTGATCAACGCCTCCGGTCGGCCCGGGCGCTTAACGGGGCCAAGATCAAGAGCCAGATCAAGAGCCAGATCAAGATCAAAAGCCAGATCAAAAGCCAGATCAAGAGCCAGATCAAGATCAAAAGCCAGATCAAAAGCCAGATCAAAAGCCAGATCAAGAGCGAGATCAAAAGCCAGATCAACAGCAACAACAGATGGTTCATGACTTCAAACCTGAACTTCGTAGAAGGAGACACCATGTGCAGTGACGCCGTCATCGACGCAGCCGACCACGCCATGCGCCACTGGCGCAGCAGTGAGCCTGGGCAGATCAAGGTGGGCTCCGAGGCGCACAAGCGCCTGTTCTGCCGCATGCTGCTTGACACCCACAACCCCTACAAACCCGCCGTCATGCTCTGGCCAACGCTGGACGACGAAGCCCTGGGCCGTATCACCTCGTTGCCCATCTGGGACATCGCCGTGCAAACCGAAGGCCGCGCGCAGTTGCAGGTGCACACCTACGCCCACACCGTTCGCGACCCGCTGCTGCACGAGGCGTTGGTGATGGATGGCGGCGAGGAGGCGCGGCACAAGGTGGTGTTGAGCAAACTGGTGGAAGCCTACGGCATCGCCCTGGCGCCGGAGCCGGAATACCTGGTGCCCAAGGACCCGCAGTGGGGTTGGCTGGTGACCGGCTACAGCGAATGTATCGACAGTTTCTTCGCCTTCGGCCTGTTCGAGTCGGCCAAGCGCACCGGCTATTTCCCCGCCGAGCTGGTGGATACCTTCGAGCCGGTGGTGCAGGAGGAGGCCCGGCATATTCTGTTCTTCGCCAACTGGGTGGCCTGGTACCGGCGGCAGTTGTCGTGGTGGCAGCGGCTGGCGTTCGAGTTCAAGGTGGCGCGGGTGTGGGCGTTCCTGGTGTGGGAACGCATTGGCATCGCCCGAGGGCTGGATGGCGCCGGGCAGATGCAGGACGCCAATTTCGCCCTCACCGGCAACCAGCAGATCGGCCTGGACCTGAGCGTGGGCGCCTTGCTGGACCTGTGCCTGGCCGAGGACCGGCGGCGCATGGGCGGCTACGACCAGCGGCTGCTGCGGCCCACCTTCGTGCCGAAACTGGCGCGCCTGGCGCGGCGTTTCATGCGCGGCTGAACCAGCACACCGCGTCTTCCAGCGCCTGCTGCACCGGCCGTGGGGCGTAGCCCAGTTCGCGGCGGGCCCTGGCGCTGGAGAAGTACATCAGCTTGCGCGCCATGCGCACCTCTTCCACGGTGGCCAGGGGCTGGGTGCCGGTGAGCCGCGCCCAGCCCTGCGCCAGGTGGGCGATGGGCAGCACCACGCCGTGGGGCAGGCGCCAGCGTGGCGGCTGGCGGCCGCACAGGGCGGCCAGTTGTTCGAGCATTTCACGCAGGCTCAGGTTGCTGCCGCCCAGCACGTAGCGCTCGCCCACCTGGCCGTGCTCGAAGGCCAGCCAGTGGCCCAGGGCGACGTCGTCGACGTGCACCAGGTTCAGGCCGGTGTCGACGTAGGCGGGCAGCCGCCCGGCCAGGGCGTCGCGGACGATGCGGCCAGTGGGGGTGGGCTTGATGTCCCGCGGGCCCAGGGGCGTGGACGGGTTGACGATGACCACCGGCAGGCCGCCGGCCGCCAGTTCGCGCACTCGTTGCTCGGCGAGGAATTTGGAGCGCTTGTAGTGGCCGATCATGTCGGCCAGCGCCACCGGGGTGCTTTCGTCGCCCTCGGCGCCGCCGGGCGGGATGCCCAGGGTGGCGACGCTGCTGGTGTAGACGATGCGCGCCACGCCAGCGTCGCCGGCGGCCTGCAGCAGCGCCTCGGTGCCCTGCACGTTGGTGCGGTACAGGTCATTGGGGTCGGGTGCCCACAGGCGGTAGTCGGCGGCCACATGGAACAGCGCCGCGCAGCCGGCACAGGCGCGGGCCAGGGTGTCGGGGCGGGTGAGGTCGCCTTCCACTACCTCGATGGGCAGGCCCGCCAGGTTGCTGCGGTCGGCCCCCGGCCGCACCAGCGCCCGCACGGCATGGCCCTGCTGCAACAGCCGGCGCGCCACGGCGGAGCCGACGAAACCGGTGGCACCGGTAACCAGAGTACTCAAGGGCTGCCTCCTTTGATGAAACCACGCACACAGCGTAGCAGCGGCCCATAGGCCGCGTCCCAGCCAGCGCGGTGTATCAGGAGGAGTGCGGACGCGGCCTTTGGCCGCTGCTACGGGGCTATTTCTTTTTCAGGGCCTTGAGGCGTGCGGTGGCGCGTTGCACGGCGGCCATCTTTTCCGGGCGCTTCATGCGCTTCCATTTGCGGATGTCGTCCTTGCTGCGCCCGCAGCTCACGCACAGGTCGCCGCTGAGCTGGCACAGCGCCGTGCAGGGGTTTTCGATTTCCTTGGCCATCAACCCTGACCCCGTCGCTGGACTTCCACGGTCAGGTGGCTGACCTCATGCACCGGCGCCAGGCGCTCGCGGATGGCCTCGGCCGAAACGCCCGCCTGGCCCACCACGCTGACAATCGCCGCGCGCGCTTCAGGGCCGACGCGCCACACGTGCAGGTCGGTGATGGTGGCGTCACCGGGTGCCTCCACCAGTGCGCGGATTTCTTCCGCCACGTGGTCGTCGGTGTGGTCCAGCAGCACGGCGGCGGTGGCGCCCATCAGGGTCCAGGCCCAGCGGGCAATCACCAGCGCGCCGACGATGCCGATCACCGGGTCCAGCCACACCCAGCCCAGGTAGCGGCCGGCCAGCAAGGCGGCGATGGCCAGCACCGAGGTGAAGGCGTCGGCGATCACGTGCACATAGGCGGACTTGAGGTTGTTGTCATGGCCATGGTGGTCGTGGTGATGGTCATCATGATCATGGTCGTGATGGCCGTGGCTGTGGCCATGCCCCAGCAGCAGGGCGCTGGCGATGTTCACCAGCAGGCCGACAATGGCGATCAGCGTGGCGGTGCCGAACTGCACGTCCGCCGGGTGCAGCAGGCGCTGCACCGACTCGATCGCCACGCCCAGCGACACCAGCCCCAGGATCAGCGCCGAGGCGAAGCCGCCCAGGTCGCCGACCTTGCCGGTGCCGAAACTGAAGTGGGCGTTCTGCGCGTGACGTTGGGCGTAGGCATAGGCCGCCGCGGTAATGCCCAGCGCCACCGCGTGGGTGGCCATGTGAAAGCCGTCGGCCAGCAGCGCCATGGAGCCGGTGAAATAGCCGGCGGCGATCTCGCCGACCATCATCACCACTGTCAGCACCACCACCCACAGGGTGCGGCGGGCGTTCTCGGCGTGGGCCGAGCCCAGGAACACGTGGCTGTGACCGTGCAGGGCGGCGCTCATTTGGAGTACCGGCGGATGGCTTCCAGCAGCTCTTCCACGCCCTGGTTGCGCTGGGCGTCGGTGAGGGCCGGGTTGGCGACGTGCTCGCGGGCGTGGTCTTCGATGATCTCGTCCATCAAGCCGTTGATGGCGCCACGGGTGGCGGCTACCAGGTGCAGGGTCTTGGCGCAGTCGTGGTCGCCCTCCAGGGCGCGCTCGATGGCCTGGATCTGCCCGGCGATGCGCTTGACGCGCTTGAGCAGGTCGTCGCGGTTGGAAGCAATGTGGCCCATGGGAGGTACCTGAAATGTGAATGCGCGCAGTATAGGTATACCCCCTATACCTATGCAAGGGGCGTCGGTCGTGCTTGCGGCGGGCCGGGTATGCGGGCAGCATCGGCCGGGTAACCAAGGAGAAGCCATGCTCATCGTCTTCAGCGGCCTGCCCGCCACCGGCAAGACCACCCTGGCCAAGGCCCTTGCCCGGCACATGGGCGCGCTGTATGTGCGCCTCGACAGCATCGAACAGGCGCTGCGCGACGGCGGCTGCGAGGTGGGGGCCAATGGTTATCGGGTGGCCAATGCCGTGGCGCTGGGCAACCTGCAGCTGGGCAACCGGGTGGTGGTGGACTGTGTCAACCCGGTGGCCGAGAGCCGCCAGGCATGGCGCGACGTGGCGGCGACCGCACGGGTGGTGCTGCTGGATGTGCAGGTGGTGTGTTCGGACCTTGCCGAACACCAGCGCCGCACTCAGTCTCGCACTGTCGATGTGCCCGGCCTGGTGCCGCCCAGCTGGGCCTCGGTGCTGGCCCACGAGTACGAGCCCTGGCTGCCCGCGCCGTTCACCGTCGATACCGCCCGGCTCTCGGTTGCCGAAGCGTTGGCCATGATCCACCAGCAATTGTCGACCCCCACCCCGTAACAGCGGCCGCAGGCCGCGTCCTGGGCGCTGAGGTGTACCTGATGCACCGCGGGTGGAGGACGCCGCCTGCGGCAGCTGCTACGGGGGTGGTAGGGACTCGTCGATGATTTCTATCCAGTGCCGCACCGGGGTGCGGCCGGCGCCGTCGAGGTGGGTCTGGCAGCCGATGTTGGCGGTGACGATGACGTCCGGGTGGCCGCTTTCCAGCGCGCCCAGGCGGTTGTCGCGCAGCTGCCGGGCCAGCGCCGGCTGGGTCAGCGAATAGGTGCCCGCCGAGCCGCAGCACAGGTGGCCATCGGGCACCGCGCTGAGGCTGAAGCCCAGGCGCGTCAGCACGCCTTCCACGGCGCCACCCAGTTTTTGCGCATGTTGCAGGGTGCAGGGGCAGTGGAAGGCCAGGCGCAGCTCGCCGTGCACGTTCAATGCAGCCAGCGGTTCGTCGCGCAGCACCTCGACCAAATCCCGGGCCAGGGCGCTGACGCGGCGGGCCTTGTCGGCGTAATGCGCATCGTCCTTGAGCAGCACGCCGTATTCCTTGACGAAGGCGCCGCAGCCGCTGGCCGTCTGCACGATGGCTTCGACCCCGGCCTGCACCGCCGGCCACCAGGCGTCGATGTTGCGCCGGGCGCGGTCCAGGCCGCGGTGCTGGGCGTTGCCGTGGAAGTCCACGGCGCCGCAGCAGCCGGCGTGGGGTGTTGGCAGCAGGCTGATGCCCAGGCGGTCGAGCACCCGCGCGGTGGCGGCGTTGGTGTTGGGCGAGAAACCCGGCTGCACGCAGCCTTCCAGGATCAGCATGCGCCGTGGGTGGCGGATGGGCGGGCGCACCCCGGCCGGCCGAGCCTGGCGCGGCAGCTTGGCCTGCAGGCCGCCGGGCAGCCATGGCCGCAGCACCTGGCCGGCGCGGGTCAGCGCAGTGAACAGCGCCGGGCGCGGCACCACCGCGCGCAGGCCGCCGCGCAGCAGGCGTTCGCCCAGGGGGCGCGGCACCTGCTGCTCGATGAAGTCGCGGCCGATGTCCAGCAGGGTGTGGTATTCGACGCCCGACGGGCAGGTGCTTTCGCAGTTGCGGCAGCTCAGGCAGCGGTCCAGGTGGGTCTGGGTGGCGGCGGTGATGGGCGCGCCTTCGAGCATTTCCTTCATCAGGTAGATGCGCCCGCGCGGGCCGTCCAGTTCGTCGCCCAGCAGCTGGTAGGTGGGGCAGGTGGCGTTGCAGAAGCCGCAGTGCACGCAGCTGCGCAGCACCTTTTCCGCTTCGGCGGCGCGCGGCAGCTGGCGCGCCTGTTCGCTGAGGTGGGTTTGCATGTCAGAGCTCCGGGTACAGGCGGCCAGGGTTGAAAATGCCGTGGGGGTCGAGCTGCGCCTTGAGCTGCTGGTGGTAGCGCAACAGGGCCGGGGCCAGCGGCTGGAACGGTGTGTCGCAGGCGCCGCTGCTGAAGCAACTGGCGTGGCCGCCCAGGGCGCTGGCCGCCGCGCGAATCTGCGCGGCCTCGGCGTCGGATTTCAGCCAGCGCTGGGCGCCGGCCCAATCGAGCAGCTGCGTGCCCGGCAGCTCCAGCAGGCCGACGTTGAACGGCAACGACAGCCGCCACAGCGGTCGTGGGTCACGGAAAAATGGCAGCCGCTGCTCGCGCAGGTCCGCCCAGAACTGCGCGTCGGCGGCGCGGCAACCCAGCCGTTCGCGGGCCGCCGCCACCGAGCCTTCGCCGCCCTCCAGGCGCAGGTGCAGCACCTCGCCGTGGTAGCAGGCGCCGCTGATGGGCAGCGCCTGCTGGCCCCATTCGGTCAGCCGGCGCAGGGCTTCGGCGGGGCCCAGGTCGAGGGTCAGGCTGGCGCTGCAGCGCGGGCTGGGCAGCACCTTCAGCGACACTTCGGTGAGCAGCCCCAGGCTGCCGAAACTGCCGGCCAGCAGGCGCGACAGGTCGTAGCCGGCGACGTTTTTCATGACTTCGCCGCCAAAGCGCAGGTGCTTGCCGGTGCCAGTGATCACCCGCGTGCCGAGGACGAAATCACGCACCGCGCCGCTCCATGGCCGCCGTGGCCCGGCGAGGCCGGCAGCGACCATGCCGCCCACCGTGGCCTGGCCGTCGAAGTCCGGCGGTTCGCAGGGCAGCATCTGCCCGGCCTCCGCCAGCGCGGCGTTGAGTTCGCGCAGCGGCGTGCCGGCGCGCACGCTGACCACCAGTTCGGTGGGGTCGTAGCTGACAATGCCCCGGTGCCCGCGGGTGTCCAGCGGGGTGCCCGGGGTGGGGCGGCCCAGGAACGCCTTGCTGTCGCCACCGCGGATGCGCAGCGGCGTGGCGCTGGCGATGGCCTGGTGCACGGCGTCCAGCAACGTGTCCAGGCTCATCAGAAGCGCTCCAGTTCAGGGAACGGCAACTGGCCGTGGTGGATGTGCATGGCGCCGAACTCGGCGCAGCGGTGCAGGGTGGGGATGTTCTTGCCGGGGTTGAGCAGGCCGCTGGGGTCGAAGGCGGCCTTGATGGCGTGAAACACGGTGAGTTCGTCGGCGTTGAACTGGGCGCACATCTGGTTGATTTTCTCGCGGCCCACGCCGTGTTCGCCGGTGATGCTGCCGCCCACCGCCACGCACATCTCCAGGATCCTGCCGCCCAGGGCCTCGGCGCGTTCCAGCTCGCCGGGCTGGTTGGCGTCGAACAGAATCAATGGGTGCATGTTGCCGTCGCCGGCGTGGAAGACGTTGGCCACGCGCAGCTGGTACTCGGCCGCCAGCGCGGCGATGCCCTTGAGCACGGCGGGCAGCTCGCGCCGCGGGATGGTGCCGTCCATGCAGTAGTAGTCCGGCGACAGCCGCCCCACGGCGGGGAAGGCGTTCTTGCGCCCGGCCCAGAAGCGCACGCGCTCGGCCTCGTCCAGGGCCTGGCGTACTTCGGTGGCGCCGGCCGCTTCCAGCAGCTGGCGCACGCGCGCGCAGTCTTCGTGCACGTCGGCTACGACGCCGTCCAGTTCGCACAGCAGGATCGCCTCGGCGTCCACCGGGTAGCCGGCGTGGATGAAGTCCTCGGCGGCGCGGATGGCCAGGTTGTCCATCATCTCCAGGCCGCCGGGGATGATGCCGGCGGCGATGATATCGGCCACGGCGCGCCCGGCGTTTTCCACCGAGTCGAAGGCGGCCAGCAGCACCTTGGCCACCTGGGGTTTGGGCAGCAGGCGCACGGTGACCTCGGTGACCACGCCGAGCATGCCTTCGGAGCCGGTGAACAGCGCCAGCAGGTCGAAGCCGGGGCTGTCCAGGGCGTCGCTGCCCAGGGTCAGGGGCTGGCCCTCCACGGTCAGCACCTCAAGCTTGACCAGGTTGTGCACGGTCAGGCCGTACTTGAGGCAGTGCACGCCGCCGGCGTTTTCGGCGACGTTGCCGCCGATGGAACAGGCGATTTGCGACGACGGGTCGGGGGCGTAGTACAGGCCATGAGGCGCCGCGGCCTGGGAAATGGCCAGGTTGCGCACCCCCGGCTGCACCCGGGCGGTGCGTGCCTGCGGGTCGATGTGGAGGATCTGGTTGAAGCGCGCCAGCACCAGCAGAACGCCCTGGGCCAGGGGCAGCGCGCCGCCCGACAGGCCGGTGCCGGCGCCACGGGGCACCACCGGCACGTGGCGCTGGTGGCAGATGCGCAGGATAGTCTGAACTTCCTCAAGGTGCCGGGGCAGGGCCACCAGCAGCGGCGTGGTGCGGTAGGCCGAGAGGCCGTCGCATTCGTAGGGCTTGAGGTCTTCGCTGCGGTACAGCAGGTCGAGGTCGGGCAGGGCGCCGATCAGCGCGTTGATCAGGCCCTGCTTGTCGACCTGCGGCAGGGCACCGTCCAGGCGCTCGTCGTGGAGGATGTTCATGGCCGGGCATCTTGTTGTTGTGATGCCAGTAGCGTAGCCGCTGCCGTCAGGCTGCGCTGGTCGGTGTGAACCCTTGAGACCTTCAGTGGGGCGCAGGGCCAGCGCAGCCTTCGGCGGCGGCTACGCAACAGGGTTGGACACGGCTCAGCGTTTTTTCTTGAAGAACTTGTTGATGTAGTAGCCCGGGCTCACCAGGTCCTTGGGGCGGGGCTTGTAGTGGGTCTTGTGGCGCTGGTTGGGGTCGGCCTCGGGCAGGTCGGCGGTGTAGTAGTACAGGGCGATGGAGCGCCGCGAGCGGTCCGGCGGGCAGGTCAGCGGCTCGGGGTGGCCGTGGTTGCTGTCGGGGTCGGTGTTGAAGATCACGCAGCGGTTGTACACCGGCAACACCTTCTTCAGGCAGGTGCGCATGGGCTTGTCCCACAGCTCCAGGTGGCCACCGTAGGCCTCTTCCCACTCGGGGTTGAGGTAGATGATGGCGTTGATGCGCCGCTGCACCTTGAGCTTCTTGTTCAGGCGGAAGTCCGAGTGCACGCCCAGGAAACCGCCTGCCTTGGTCTCGTGCAGGCCGCCGCCGACGAAGTACGGGTCGGGGATCAGCCCTTCGATGCCGGTCATCTGTTCGAGGAAGCTGAGCATGGGCGCCGAGTTGAACACCGCGAACACCGAGCGCAGGTACGGCGGGCATTCGTTGGGGCTGATCTGGCGTTTGAGCTGGCCCTTGTAGCCGCGCTCGTACAGGGTCTCGTTGGCGGTGGCCTCCACGGGGAAGGTCTCGCAGATGCGCTGGATCAGGTCCTGGGGCAGGAAATCATCGAGCACGATGTGCGCGAACGGCGTGGCTGCGCGGTAGTCATCGGCCAGCGCCTGGCCCAGCCGGGTCGCGGCCTCCAGGTCGAAATCCAGCTCCGGCACGGCGGTGATGGGCAATGTGTGCATTGCAACTCCTTGAATAGGTGACAGGGTTCAGCCGTGCCAGCAGCGGTACCAGCCGTCGTGCTCGCTGACCTGCAATTGGGTCTGGTACAGGTTCGACAGCTGCTCGCTGGTCAGCACCTGGGCCTTGGGCCCGTCGGCGATGATGCGCCCCTGGCTGATCAGCACCACGCGCTCGATCTCGGGGATGATCTCGTCGATGTGGTGGGTGGTGATGATCATCGCCCGGTCGTCGTGGCAGAACTCGCGCATCAGGCTCAGCAGGCTGAGGCTGGCGCCCATGTCGAGGCCGGCGGTGGGTTCGTCGAGGATCAAGGCGCGCGGGTTGTGCACCAGGGCGCGGGCCAGCAGCAGGCGGCGTTTCTGCCCGGTGGACAGGCGCTGGAACATGCGCTGTTCGTCGATCTGCATGCCCAGCTGGCCCAGCAGTTCGCGGGCGTGGGCGATTTGCTCGGCGTTGGGTTGCAGGTGGGCGTGGGTGCCCATGGCGCCGAAGAAGCCGGAAATCACCACGTCCAGCGCCGAGGTGTAGGGGGTGTAGTCTTCCTGCATGTCCTGGGACACGAAGCCGATCTTGGCGCGCAGGTCCCACAGGTTGAAGGTCTCGTGACCGAACAGGCGCAGGAAGCTGCCAGGGCGCTCCACCGGGTAGATCTCGCGGTTGATCAGCTTGAGCAGCGTGCTCTTGCCGGCGCCGTTGGGGCCCAGGATGGCCACGCGCTCGCGGTCGCCGATGTGCAGCGACAGCTGGTCGAAGACGCGGTTTTCCTGTTGGTAGGCGGTGACCTGGTTCAGTTCGATCATGACAAGCCTTAGCGAAGGGCGGGGGCGTCATTGAAGCAATCACGCCGCCTTATTGCAACGGGGGCTAGCGGTAGCCCTGGGCCTGCAGGTCGAACAGCTGCGCATAGCGCCCACCGGCGGCCATCAGCTGCGGGTGGTTGCCTTCTTCCAGCACCCGGCCCTGGTCCAGCACCACGATGTGGTCGGCGCTGCGCACGCTGGAGAAGCGGTGCGAGATCAGCAGCGTCATGCGCCCGCGCGCGTACTCGCGAAAATGCTCGAACACCGCGGCCTCGGCGCCGGCATCCAGGGCGGCGGTGGGTTCGTCGAGAATCAGGATATCGGCGTCCCGGCGCATGTAGGCGCGCGACAGCGCGACCTTCTGCCATTGCCCGCCCGACAGCTCCTGGCCGCCAACGAACCAGCGGCCCAACTGGGTGGCATAGCCGTGCTGCAGCTGTTCGATGAAATCAGCGGCAATGCCCTGCGCCGCGGCATCGCGCCAGCGGCCCTGGTCACCGAAGGCGCGCACGTCGCCCACGCCGAGGTTCTCGCCCACGGTCATCTGGTAGCGGATGTAGTCCTGGAAAATCACCCCGATGCGCTGGTGCAGGGCGTGTTCGTCCCAGTCCTGCAGGTCGCTGCCGTCCAGCAGGATACGGCCGTGGTCCGGGGTGTAGAGGCGGGTCAGCAGCTTGATCAGGGTGGTCTTGCCCGAGCCGTTCTCGCCCACCAGCGCCAGGCTGCGGCCCGGCGCCAGGTGCAGGTTGATGCCGCTGAGCGTATCGCGGCTGGCGCCGGGGTAGCGGAAGCCCAGCTGTTCGCAGCGCAGGCCGTCGCCGGGCTTGATGCCGTGGGTGAGGGTGCCGCGCGCGGGGGTAACCGGGTGGCCCAGGTATTCGTACAGGTCGGACAGGTACAGGCCGTCCTCGTACAGGCCGGCGATGGCGCCCAGGCTGGCGCTGATGGCGCTTTGACCCTGCTTGAACAGCACCAGGTACATGGTCATCTGGCCCAGGGTGGTCTGGCCGTTGACCGTGTCCAGCACCACCCAGGCGTAGGCCAGGTAGAAGGCCGCGGTGCCCAGCAGGCCCAGGGCGAAGCCCCAGCCGTCGCGGCGCAGGGTCAGGCGCCGGTCCTCGGCGTACAGGCGGGTGAAGTTGTCGCGGTAGCGCTGCAGTAGCAGCGGCGCCAGGCCGAACAGCTTGACCTCCTTGGTGTGCGCCTCCTGGGACAGCAGCGCCTCCAGGTAGCCTTGCTGGCGGGTTTCGGGCGCGCGGCGCTTGAACAGCCGGAACGCGTCGCCGGAAAAATGCGCCTCGGCAAAGAACACCGGCAGCGCGCCCAGCACCAGGATCGCCAGCGCCCAGGGCGAGAAGTGCACCAGCAGCACCGCGAAGCTGATCAGCGAGATCAGGTTCTGCACCAGCCCCAGGCCCTTGGTCACCAGCCCCAGCGGCCGCGTGGAGGCGTCGCGGCGCACGCGCACCAGCTTGTCGTAGAAGGCCGAGTCCTCGAACTGCAGCAGCGACAGGGTCTGGGCCTTTTCCAGAATCAGCAGGTTGACCTTCTGCCCCAGTTGCACCCGCAGCAGCGCCTGCTGCACCGACAGCCCACGCTGCGCCGCCGCCAGCAGGCCAAGCACGCCGGCCTCGGCCAGCACATAGCGCAGCACCGGCCAGAGCGGCGCCTGGCCGCTGCTGGCGTGCAACTGCATGGCCGCCAGCACGGCATCGACGATGCGCTGGCCGATCCACGCCGCCAGCGCCGGCAGCATGCCCGCCGCTAGCGTGGCCAGCACCAGCCCGGCAAACAGCGGGCGCGAAGTGCTCCACACCAGCGCTACGGCGCGGCGGGCCTGGTCGAGAAAAGCGGTGAAGCGAGCAACCACAGGCATGCCAGAAACGGTTCCCAGGAGAAAAACGCGCCCCACTGTAGCAGCGGCAATTAGGCCGCGTCACGGCACACCGCGGTGTGCCAGGCTTTGACGCGGCCTGACGGCCGCTGCTACGGGGGGGGATCGGCGGCGGTGCAGCAGGGCCAGTACCAGCGCCACCACGCCTGCCGGCAGCACGCACAGCACGAACGCCACGCGGATCAGCGTCCGATACCGGCGGATCCAGGCCGGGGCGGCTTCCATGTGCGCGTAGTCGTCCAGCATGGTGAGTCAGCGGCCTACCTGCAAAGAAAAACCAACCGTACCAGCAACTGTCTTGAAATGGCGTCGCCTGCATCGCGACTAAAGTCGGCTCCTACCCCGTTCGTGGTAGGAGCCGGCCTTGGCCGCGATGCAGGCGACGCGCAGATCACTCCCCACCCTTCATCCGCCGCGCCACCAGGTACAGCCCCAACCCGACCAGCGCCGTCGCCGCGCCGATGTAGCCGGTGCTGGTCCAGCCCAGCCCTGCGGTAATGGCCATGCCGCCCAGCCATGGGCCCAGGGCGTTGGCCAGGTTGAAGGCAGCGTGGTTGGAGGCCGCGGCAAGGCTCGGGGCCTCGTGGGCGATGTCCATCAGGCGGATCTGCAGCGGCGACGCCAGGGCCACCATGGTTCCCACCAGGCCGATGCCCAGCATCACCCCGGCCAGGGAGCCGGCGGCCACGGGGAACAACAGCAGCACGGCCATCGACCACACCAGCAGCAGCCCCACGGCGCGGAAGCCCAGGCGATCGAACAGCTTGCCGCCGGCAATGTTGCCGATGATGCCGCCCACGCCGAACGCCGCCAGGCCGAAGGGGATCCATTCCGGCTTCACGCGGGTGACGTCGAGCATGGTCGGCGCCAGGTAGCTGAACACGCAGAACATGCCGGCGAAACCGATGGCACCGATGCTCAGGGCCATCCAGATCTGCGGCTGCTTGAACGCGCGCATTTCCTTGCGCGGGTCGCTGCGCGGCTCGTCATGGCGGTCCGGCACGAAGCGCCAGATCAGGGCGATGGTGGTGATGGCAATGGCGCCCACCAGGGCGAACGCCGAGCGCCAGCCGAAGAACTGCCCCAGGAAGGTGGCGATGGGGTTGCCCAGCAGCATGGCCAGGGTCAGGCCCATCATCACCCGCGCCACGGCGCCGGCGCGCTTGTTGGCCGGCACCATGCTCGAGGCCACTACCGCGGCAATGCCGAAATAGGCGCCGTGGGGCAGGCCGCTGATGAAGCGGAACGCCACCAGGCTGGCGAACGTGGGGGTGAAGGCCGTGGCCAGGTTGCCGACGGCGTACAACACCATCAGCAGCATCAGCAGGTGCTTGCGCAACAGCTTGGCGCCAAGGATCGCCAGCAGCGGCGCGCCCACCATTACGCCCAGAGCGTAGGCGCTGATGGCGTGGCCCACCTGCGGTTCACTCAGGTGCAGGTTGGTGGCGATGTCGGGCATCAGGCCCATGATGGCGAACTCGCCGGTGCCGATGGCGAAACTGCCCACCGCCATGGCGGCTTCCATTTTGGCGGCGGCGCGCGCGGGCAGCACAAGCCCCGGTGATTGCTGGATGGTCATGCGTCGCTCCGTTCTTCAGGGCTGGCAACAGGGAAAACCGCCAATGATAGCGAAATGGTTTCAGCAGCGTCTAGAACAGGGTTTCACGCTGGAGTTCCACGCGCGGCGGCCGCTCGCAGGATCAGGCAAGCATTCAACCGGATTGCTCTAACGGTGCACCGGCACCAACGTTGAACATGGGGGCGAGCGCTGGCCACCGCCAGCCACTATCCATGGAACCCTGTTATGCCAGTACACGCCTACGGCGCCCACGCGGGCGACAAGCCGCTTGAACCCCTGCAAATCCACCGTCGCGAGCCTGGCGCCCACGACGTCGCCATCGACATCGCCTTCTGCGGCGTCTGCCATTCGGACCTGCACCAGGCCCGCGCGGAGTGGGAAGGCACCCAATTCCCTTGCGTGCCCGGCCACGAGATCGTCGGCCGCGTGCGCGCCGTGGGCGGCCACGTCAGCGGCTTCAAGGTCGGTGACCTGGTGGGCGTCGGCTGCCTGGTGGACAGCTGCCGGCACTGCCAGGACTGCGAGGAAGGCCTGGAAAACTACTGCGACGGCATGATCGGCACCTACAACTTCCCCACCCCCGACGCGCCGGGCTGGACCCTGGGCGGTTACTCGGAAAGCATCGTCGTGCATGAGCGCTACGTGCTGCACGTGCGCCACCCGGCCAGCCAACTGGCCGCCGTCGCGCCGCTGCTGTGCGCCGGCATCACCACCTATTCGCCGCTGCGCCACTGGCAGGCCGGCCCTGGCAAGAAGGTCGGCATCGTCGGTATTGGCGGCCTGGGTCACATGGGCATCAAGCTGGCCCACGCCATGGGCGCCCACGTGGTGGCCTTCACCAGGTCCGAGTCCAAGCGCGAGGCTGCCAAGGCCCTGGGCGCCGACGAAGTAGTGGTGTCGCGCGACGCCGCGCAGATGGCCGCCCACGCCAAGAGCTTCGACCTGATCATCAACACCGTGGCCGCGCCACATGACCTCGACGCCTTCCTGGTGCTGCTCAAGCGTGACGGCGCCATGACCCTGGTGGGCGCCCCGGCCTCGCCGCATGCCTCGCCCAACGTGTTCAACATGATCATGAAGCGCCGCACCCTGGCCGGCTCGATGATCGGCGGTATTCCCGAGACCCAGGAGATGCTCGATTTCTGCGCCGAGCACGGCATCACCGCCGACATCGAACTGATCCGCGCCGACGAGATCAACCAGGCCTACGAGCGCATGCTCAAGGGTGATGTGAAGTACCGTTTCGTCATCGACAGCGCGACATTGAATCCAGAGACCTGATGGAGGAGTAGCGGCGGCCGGGACGCGACCTGGCGGCCGCTGCTACGGGGGCGGTGGTGTGTGGCGGCGGCAGCGCTCCGAGCAGTAGCGCACCTCGTCCCAGCAGCGCGCCCACTTCTTGCGCCAGTTGAACGGCCGCCCGCAGACCACACAGGTCTTGACCGGGAGTTCGCTTTTCTTCAACGGGTTCTCCTTGATGGGGCTTGCGGGGGCTGCGTGCGGAACCTGAATGGCAAGCCATTGGTTTCATTGGGGAGTTATGATCTGCACTCATCCATTGCCGCAGCATCCACAATGATACTTGACGGACCCAAGACCCTGAAGGATCCGGACCACAAGGCCATGCGCCTGAGCCAGATTCACGCAAGCCATGTCACCACGCTGAATGCGTTCGTTCAGGAGCTTCGGGACGAAGCCGGGCCTGATGCCCACATTCCCTACTTCGACCCGTGGGATGCAGGCATTGCGGCCCAGGTGCTGTTCCTGCTTGAGGCACCTGGCGCCAAGGCGGTCGCCTCGGGCTTCATCTCCCGCAACAACCCGGATGAAACCGCAAAAAACATCTTTGAGCTTAGTGCTGTTGCCGGCCTTGAGCGCAAGCAGACGGTGCTCTGGAACGTGGTGCCCTGGTACATCGGTAGCGGCACAAGAATTCGCCCTGCTACGCCGAAAGATCTTGTAGCAGGGCTTCGACCATTGCCGCGTTTACTGGCCTTGCTGCCAGCGCTGCGAGCTGTCGTATTACTGGGCAGGAAAGCAGAGAAGGCGGCGGCGTTGATCGCTACGGTCCGGCCTGATCTTAAAGTATTCAGCTGCGGCCATCCAAGCCCCTTGTACGTGAACCGACGCTTAGGCAACCGCGAGAAAATCCTGGCTACCCTGCACCAGGTCCACACCTATGTTTGCGCTGCGTTAGTCGAGAGTAATGGGAGTGTTCGCTGATGGTGGCAGTTCCCTCGTAGAATCGCGTCGTCTGCATCGCGACTAAAGTCGGCTCCTACCACGGACGGTGTAGGAGCCGACTTTAGTCGCGATGACGTCAGTGCAAGTGTCGCCAGGCTACGGGTTCAGCCTCAGCCAGGAATTGACCTTGCCGGTGTTCGGGTCGACGAACCAGTAGGCGCCATCGGCCATTTTCACCTGGCTGCATTCGGTGGGGTAGTCCTTCATGATCAGGCACACGGTGCCGTTGTTCAGCGTCCATTTTTCGGCCACGGGTTGCTCGGTGCTCATGCTGAACACGTCGGTGCCATCGGCGGCGAAGGCCAGCGAGTAGGGGTAGCCCATGCGGGTGGTGCCATAGAACTTCTTGCCTACCAGGGTATCGCGCACCTGCCCATCGTTGAGGGTCACCGCGCCCGGCGGCACGGGGGGCGGTTCGTGGTTGGAGGTGCTGGCGCAACCGGCCAGCAGGGCAAGCAGTGAGGCGGCGGCGAGAGTCCTGTTGTTCATGGCACACCCTCTTCGATAGCCCGAAAACCATTTTTTCGGGACAAATCAAAGCCTAGATGAGCCCGTGCACATCTGGGATCCATTGCGCCGAACGGTTGACGCCGCGTTACTGCGGGGCCAGCGAGTAGTGGTAATGCACTGCACCGGTCTGCGGGTCCACCAGCCAGTAGTCATCCTTGTCCTGCAGCAGGCGGTAGCGTTCCACCGGCTGGTTGGGAGAGGTGAAGGTGATCACCCCGTCCTGCACGGTCCAGTGTTCGGTGACCGGGGTGTCGCCGCCCATCTGGAAGATCTCCGTGCCATCGCCGCGGAAGCTCAACGAGTACGGGCGCCCGGAGGTGCCGATGTTGGTCAGCTTGTTGCCGATCAGGGTCTGGCGCACTTGCGCGTCAGTCAGCGGCGTGGCGGCAGCGGAGACAGGTTTGATGGGCGGTTGCCCGGGGCCGGCGCAGGCCGTCAGCAGCACCAGGGCGAGGAGGGGGAGCGGGTAAATACGTGCCATGACACACCTCGAACACGCGACAGGGCGAGAGATTCAGCGTAGCCGGTTTCCACGCGGCGTCCGACGTTTGTGGGATTTTATCCAGTATATTGACTAATAAATCCATCATGATGGATGATGTGGTGACACCACCGTTACGGCCTTCTGCATGGACATCAACACCCGCATCGCCACCCGTATCAGCACCCTGCGCAAATCCTTGCACCTGTCGCTGGAAGCCCTGGCGGAAAAAAGCGCCGTCAGCCGCTCGATGATTTCCCTCATTGAGCGCGGCCAGAGCAGCCCTACCGCCGTGGTCCTGGAAAAGCTCGCCACCGCCTTGGGCGTCCCGCTGTCAGCCTTGTTCGAAGCACCTGCCGAAGAGGCAGGGCAACTGCTGCGCGCCGCCGACCAACTGCAATGGCGCGACCCGCAATCAGGCTACATCCGCCGCAACGTCTCGCCCAGCGGCGCGCAGTCACCCATCCAGCTGGTGGAAGTGGAGTTTCCGGCCGGCGCGTCGGTGGCCTATGAAACCTCCACCCGTGATGTGCGGGTGGACCAGCAGGTGTGGCTGCTGGCCGGGCGCATGGACATCCAGGTGGGCGAGCAGCTCTACCAGCTTGAAACCGGCGACTGCCTGGCGTTTCCCCTGGACAAGCCTACCCGTTTTCACAACCCCCACGGCGAGCCGGCGCGCTACGCCGTGATCATCGTCACTGACAGCCGCCGCTAAGGACAGCCCCATGCACATCAAACGCCTCACCCGTCTCGACGACGCCGCCTGCGCGCAGCTCGCCGACATCCTCATTGACTGCGTCGAAGGCGGCGCCTCTGTGAGCTTCATGTTGCCCTTGTCGCAGGCGCGTGCCGAGGCGTTCTGGCAGGGCCTGCGCGCCAGCGTCGAAGCGGGCGAGCGGGCCTTGCTGGTGGCTGAGGACGCAGGCGGGCAGCTGCTGGGCACGGTGCAGGTGGTGCTGGCCCAGCCGGAGAACCAGCCGCACCGCGCCGACATCGCCAAGCTGCTGGTGCACCGCCGTGGCCGCCGGCTGGGCGTGGGGCAGGCGCTGATGGAGGCGGCGGAGCGTGCAGCCATCGACGAAGGCAAGAGCGTCCTGGTGCTGGACACCGCCTCCGGCGGCGACGCCGAGCGCCTGTACCAACGGCTGGGCTGGCAGGTGACCGGGCAGGTGCCAGCCTACGCCCTGTGGCCGGCGGGCGGCCTGTGCGCCACCACGATCTTCCACAAACGGGTGGGCGGCTGCTACGGGTGATCGTGGCGGTGGTGGATGTCGGGGAAGTGCGCGTGGCTGTGGCGCAGCGGCTGATGCTGGTGCGGGTGCACATGGGGCTCGACGCCGTCCCAGGCGAAATCATGGCTGTGTTGGTGGTGCTCGTCATGCACGTGGGGGTGGGTATGGGCCATCGGCTCGTGCTGGTGTTCGTGGGCGTGGTGTTCGGTGAGGTGAATCCACACGCCCACGGCCATCAGCGCCGCCGCCAGCCAGAAACTGGCAGTGACCGGCTCACCGAGCAACAGCAGGGCGATGGCCGCGCCCAGGAACGGCGCCGTGGAGAAATACGCCCCGGTGCGCGCCGAGCCCAGCCCGCGCAGCGCCAGCACGAACAGCACCAGGCTGACGCCATAGCCCAGCAGGCCCACCAGCAAAGTGGGCGCCAGCAACGCCAGGCCCGGTAGCTGCGCGCCCAGCAGCAGCGCCAGGGCGGTGTTCACCGCGCCGGCCACCAGGCCCTTGATGCCGGCCAAAAACAGCGCGTCCGAGGCGGATACCTTGCGCGTCAGGTTGTTGTCGATGGCCCAGCACAGGCACGCCGCCGCCACGCCCAGCGGGCCCAGCAGGCTGTGCAGCTGCAGGCCGGCGCCGGGCCACGCCAGCACCACGCCGCCGGCGACGATCACCGCCATGCCCAGGACGATGCGGCGGTCGGCGTTTTCCTTGAACACCACCCAGGCCAGCAGCGCGGTCAGCACCGACTCCAGGTTCAGCAGCAGCGAGGCGCTGGCCGCCGGGGTGCGCGTCAGCGCCAGCATCAGCGCCACCGGCCCCAGCACCCCGCCAAAGCCGATGGCGCCCAGCAGCCACGGCCACTCGCCGGGCGCCAGGCGTGGGCGCTGCCAGCCCTTGTCGCGCAGCAGCCGCACGGCCAGCAGGCCGACGCCGCTGCCCAGGTACAGCAGGCCAGCCAGCAGCACCGGGTGAATGGACAGGCCGAGGTACTTGGCCAGCGGCGTGCTGGCGCCGAACAGCGCGGCGGCGGCCAGGGCGTAGAGGATGCTGATGTTCATGGCAAAAACCGAAACAGGCGGGACAGGCCCCCATCATACCCGTAGCAGCTGCCGCAGGCTGCGTCCGAGGCCAGTGTGTTCCTTTGCCGATTGCGGCGCCTGGGGACGCAGCCTGCGGCAGCTGCTACGGGTGGTAGTCGGTGAGGGTGGCGGGGAGGATTTGGGTGATGCGCAGGGTGTCGCGGAACGGCGGCAGGGCCTGGTTCATGGCGGCGCGTATCGCCTCGGGGGCGGTGCCGGTGGCGCGGGTGATGTAGGGCAGGGTCGGGCTCTGGCCGGTGCGCCCGAGGATGCGCACGCCGGCAGTTTCTTCCGCCGGCAGGTAGGCGAAGGTAACGCTGTCGATGGCCGCCAGGTCAGCCTTGCCGGTGGCGACCCAGGCCAGGCTCTGGCGGTGGCTGCCGCTGAGGCTTTCACGCCCGAAAAACTGCCCGCGCGGGGCCAGGGCTTCCAGGGTGTCGTAGAGCAGGTGCGTGCCGCTGTTGGAGTCGCGGCTGTTCAGCGCCACATGGCTGCCGCGCCACTGTTCCAGCGCCTGGCGCGGGTCGTCGCGGCGCACCACCAGCAGGCTGCAATGTGCGCCGTTTTGGGCGTCAGGCAGGTCGAAGCGCGGGCGCCCGACGAGCTGCACCTGTTCGCCCAGGCGGGTGCGCAACGGGTAGCCGCAGGTTTGCGCCAACAGCAATCGCGGGTGCAGCCACAGGTCGTACAGGTCGCCGGCAAAGCGCTCGCGCGCGGCAACCCCCAGCAGTTGCAGGGTCAGCGCCAACCACTGCTCGCTGGCTTCGCGCACGGCGCTGGGGGCCACGTACATGGGCAGTTCGGCGATCTGTGCGGCGGTCACGGCCGGGCTCCTGAATGCCAGGGGTGCCGCGGGCTGTCGATGGGGCGCCAGCCGTGGCGGCGGAACAGTTCACCATAGCCGCCCACCCGGAACTGGCCACTGCGGCGCAGCCAGTCATCGCGGCGCGCCGCGTACACCCGGGGCAGGTAGTACCAGGGCAGCCCCGGCAGGTCGTGGTGCACCAGGTGCAGGTTGAGGTTGAGGAACAGCCAGCGCCACGGCCAGCCGGCTTCGTTGAGCACCGAGCGTTGTTCCGGCGAGGTGGCGGGGCGGTGTTCGTGGTACGAGCGCACCATGGACAGCGCCAACGCCAGCACGCTGGCCAGCAGGTAGGTGCCGATAGCCAGGCCCTGGGCCTGCACGTAGGCCAGCAGCACCGCCACCCAGGCGCCGTGGCACAGCCACATGCCCCAGGCTTCGCCACGGCGCAGGCGCGCCAGCTGGCCACCGCAAAGGCCGCCCAGGGCCAGCGCCGGGCCGACCAGCAGGCGGCCGTACAAGGTCTTGTTCAGCCAGTGCAGGCCGCGTTCGGCAGGGCTGCTGCGGTCCCAGGCGTGGTCGTCCAGGTAGCGGCTCTCAGGGTCCCGTGCCGGGCGGGTCAGTTCGCTGTCGCGGTGGTGGCGCAGGTGGTCGTCGCGGTACAGGGTGTAGGGGTACCAGAGGGCGATGGGCGCGTAGCCCAACCCTTTGTTCAGCCATGGCCAGCGGGTAGGGTGGCCGTGCAGCAGCTCGTGCTGCAACGACATCCACAGGGTGATCAGTGGCACCAGCACCAGCAGCGTCAGGCCCTGGCCCAGGTGTGGGCTGGCGTGCACCAGGCCCAGCCAACCGGCGTAGGTGCCCAGTAACAGCAGCCAGGTGGGCCAGTCGCTGCGGGCGGTCCAGGTGCCGAGCAGGTGGTTGATGTGCCGCTGGTGGGCGGCGTCGAGGTAGGCAGGCATAAGGGGCGACCGGTGGTGCTGATGGCGGCACCTTAGCAAGTCTGGTTATGCGCGAATAATCATATTGCGCTACTTGCTTAGAACCAGAGTGCATTAAACCTCATGCGCCTATTTCGGGACTCAATCATGGCCACCACCGGCCGCCCGCGCGGCCTATCGCGGCCAAGGCCGGCTCCTACATCTGTTGCAACGTGCCATGGCCTGTTAGCGCGGAGTTGTGGGGTCAGAACCGGTAGGAGACGCCAGTGGTCACGCCGAAGCCGTCGCCCACGTAGAAGTTCGCCGAGTCCACGCCCTTGAGGTCGTAGGTGGTCTGGGTAGCGGTGACGTAGTGCTTGTCGGTGAGGTTGCGGGCGTCGAGGAACACGTTCCAGCGCTGACCCGGGGCCTGGTAGCCGACTTTGGCGCCGAAAATGGTGTATTCGGGCGCCTTCACGGTGTTGGCGAAGTCGGCGTAGTAGCTGGAGGCGTGGTTCATGTTGATCTCGCCGTAGAAGCCGCTGGGGTGTTGGTACTGCAGGGCGGCCTGGTACACCTGGCGGGGCAGGCCGGGCAGTTGGTTGTGGCCGAAGGTGGGGTCGTTGCGGAAGTAGAAGTCGTTCACCGTGAACGCCTGGCGCCAGTTGACGCTGGCGCCGTGGCTGCCGGTCCACAACCGGGTGTTCAGCCCCAGTTCGACGCCCTGGTGGATGGTGCCCGAGGCGTTGGTGTCGGAAATCACCTGGTTGGAGGTGGCGGTGGCTTCGGCGATCACCGCCGACAGCAGCTCGCCCTGTACCCAGGAGCGGTACACCGTCAGGCTGCCATCGAAGATGCCCTGGCTACCGCGGATGCCCAACTCCACGGTGTTGGCCTTCTGCGCCTGCAGCGGGGTGACGTAGGGGTTGGACACGGGGCCGGTGGAGTAGTACCAGGTCACCGGCGGGTCGATGGAGCGGCTGACGTTGCCGTACAGCTGCAGGCCCGGTGTGAGCGCGTAGCGGAAGCCGAGGCGCGGGGCCAGGTTCCAGTCGTCGTAGTCCACCGCGCTGGGGAACTCGCTGGTGTTGGCGTTGGTGGCGTAGGTGCTGCGCACGTCGCGCCTGGTGTTGGCCAGGGACAGGCCGGTGGTCAGCCAGGTGCGGTCGGTGAGCTGCAGTTCGTTGCCCAGGGAGAACACCGTGTCGCGCGAGCTGGCGAAGTTGTACTTCTGCACCAGTGCCCAGGTGTTGGGGTCGCGGACCTTCTCGTTGCCCGGCTCAAGGATGGTGCTGCTGAAGCTCAGGGTGGTGTCGCTGGGCAGGCCGAACAGGCTGTCGCCCTTGCGCAGGTAGCGCACCGAGGTGGAGAAATCGGTGGAGTTCCACTGGCCGGGGTTGGCGTAGTAATGCAGGCCGTCAGTGAGGGTGTAGTGGTGGTAGCCCAGGCCCACTTCCAGCTTGGCGTTGTCGTCAAAGGTGTAGGTGGTGGTGCTGCCCAGCAGGGTGGTGCCGGGTTTCTTGCGCACCCAGCGGTAGTTGTTGGCGGTGGGGTCATGCTTGATCTGGTACAGGGTCAGCGGGCTGGCGTTGGTGTTGACCTCGTCGCGGTAGCGGAAGGTCACGCGGGTCTCCAGCTTGTCGTTGAACACGTGGCCGAAGTTGGCGATCACGTCGTTGCCGTGGTTGGGCGAGTCGTCCTGGTAGCCGCGCCGCTCGTTGTGCAGCACCGACAGGTAATAGTCGCTGTCGCCGACCACGCCGCCGGTGCTCAGCTGTTCCTTCTTGTAGCCGAAGCTGCCGCCCTCCAGGCGCACGTAGTTGCCCGGCGAGGTGTAGCCGGTGTGGGTCACCATGTTGATGGCGCCGCCCAGGTTCAGCGCGCTGTACTCGAAGGCGTTGGCGCCCGAGAGCACTTCGGTGTGGTCGACGGCCGCCATGTCCAGCAGGTCCTCCTGGGTGCCGCCGGGGCCGGTGATGGGAATGCCGTCGTACAGGTACTTGATGCCCAGCGCGTAGCCGCCGTAGAAACTGTCGAGGCCCGAGCCGCGAATGGAAATCTTCGCCGCACTCTGGCCGCTGGTGGCCTGCGCGTAGACGCCCGGCTGGTAGGCCAGCACGTCTTCGGCGGTGGCGGCGCGGCCTTTTTCCACCTCCTTGTTGTCGACCACGCTGGTGGCGCCGGCCACCTTGTCCAGGCGCGCCTTGTCAGCCTGGGCGTCGGTCTGGGCGTGGCCGGTGACTTCCACGGTGCCCAGGCTTGGCGTGGTGTCGTCGGCGTGGGCGGTGGTGGCGAGGATGGCCAGTGCGGTGGCCAGGGAAAGCTGGGTGAAGACGCGCGTGGGCGCCCGGTGATTCATGGTCAAGTGCAATACCCCTGAGAGTCCAATGTCTGTGAGGAGCATCTATGTGAATAGTCTGGCCCGCGGGTGCAGGAGCAAATGCCGTACCACCCGGGCTAGAGCGGTTTTCGGGGCATTGCGTGGCAAGCACGGGGTAGCCGGGAGGGCAAATTGCAGATGTGCTGTTGCGCTGCCGACACTGGTCCGGGGCAATTGGCGCAGTGCGGGGGGCGGGGGGACGCAGCCTGCGGCAGCTGCTACGGGGTGGGAGGGGCATCGGCAGCTTTCGTCGATGGCACTATGCTCGTTACAGTATCGTTCCCAGCCTTCCTGCCCGGCCAACCTCCCATGACCCTAGAACTGGTTCAGCCCCCTTATGTCGCCGAAGATCGCTTCCGGCTGCTGATCGACTCAATCACCGACTACGCCATCTACATGCTCAACCTGGACGGCGAAATCATCAGCTGGAACGCCGGCGCCAGGCGCTTCAAGGGCTATGACGAGCAGGAGATCCTGGGCCAGCATTTCTCCCGGTTCTACACCGACGAGGACCGCGCCGCCGGCAAGCCCGGCCTGGCGCTGGCCTGCGCGGCGCAGCAGGGGCGGTTCGAGAGCGAGGGCTGGCGGGTGCGCAAGGACGGCTCGCAGTTCTGGTGCCACGTGATCATCGACCCCGTGCGTACGCCCGACGGCAGCGTGATCGGCTTCGCCAAGGTGACCCGCGACCTGACCCAGCAGCGCCAGGCCCAGGAGGCGCTACGCCAGTCCCAGGAGCAGTTTCGCCTGCTGGTGCTGGGCGTCACCGACTACGCCATCTACATGCTCGACCCCGACGGCATCATCACCAACTGGAACGCCGGCGCCGAGCGCATCAAGGGCTACCGCCCCGACGAGGTGATCGGCCGGCACTTCTCGATGTTCTTCGAAGAGGCGGCGCGCAACGCCGGCGAGCCCCAGCGCAGCCTGGCCACGGCGCTGGCCGAAGGGCGCTTCGAGAACCGCGCCTGGCGGGTGCGCAAGGACGGCACGCGGTTCTTCGCCAACATCGTCATCGACGCCATTCGCGACGACAGCGGCACGCTGCTGGGCTTCGCCAAGATCACCCGCGACATCACCGAAAGCGTGGAGACCCAGCGCGCCCTCGACGAGGCCCGCGAGGCGCTGTTCCAGTCACAGAAAATGGAAGCCCTGGGCCAGTTGACCGGGGGTATCGCCCACGACTTCAACAACCTGCTGATGGTGATTCTCAGCAGCCTGGAGATCGTGCGCCGGCGCCTGCCGCCGGACCCGCGCATCACGCCGCTGCTCAACAATGCCGTGCAGGGCGCCCAGCGCGGCGCCTCGCTGACCCGGCGCATGCTGGCCTTCGCCCGGCGCCAGCAGTTGGTGCTGGAAGCGGTGGACCTGGGAGTGATGGTGCGGGGCATGGCCGACCTGCTGCAAAGCTCGCTGGGTTCGCGCATCCAGATCGAAACGCGCTTTCCGCTGTTCGTACGCCCGGTGCGCGCCGACGGCAACCAGCTGGAATTGGCGGTGCTGAACCTGGCGGTGAACGCCCGGGACGCGATGCCCGATGGCGGCGTGCTGGTGATCGAGGCCCGTGAATGCCAGCTCACCGAGCCGCGGGAGGGCGTGGCGGCGGGCAATTACGTGTGCCTGTCGCTGACCGACACGGGCGAGGGCATGGATCCATTGACCCTGGCACGGGCCACCGAGCCGTTCTTCACCACCAAGGGCGTGGGCAAGGGCACCGGCCTGGGGCTGTCGATGGTCGACGGCGTGGCCGCCCAGGTGGGCGGCAAGCTGGTGGTGCGCAGCGCCCGGCCGGGCGGCACCACCGCCGAGCTGTGGTTGCCGGTGGACGAAGGCGCGACCGTCGCGGCCCCGGTGGCCAGCGCCAGCAGCCAGGTCAGCACGGCCAAGGGCCTGAGCGTGCTGCTGGTGGACGACGACCCGCTGATTCTGGTCAGCGCCGAAGCCATGCTCGAAGACCTGGGCTGCCGCGTGCACACCGCGGCCTCCGGCGAGCAGGCGCTGGCGCTGCTGGAGCAAGGCAGCGACGGCTTCGACCTGCTGATCACCGACCACATGATGCCGCATATGTCCGGCCCGCAACTGGCCGCCCGCGCCCTGGCGCTGTGCCCGGGGCTGCAGGTGTTGATCGTCAGCGGCTTTGGCGAGGTGGACAGCGCCGCCACGGCCTTTGCGCGGCTGGCCAAGCCGTTTGACCAGCAGAGCCTGGCCCGGGCGTTGGCGGGCCTGCAGCTGGTTTGATGGATGGTTTTGGGTTTAATGGATCCATTGGTTGTTATTTTTGTTGACCTGTTCAGGGTTTTTAGGATTCCATGGATCCATAAAAACAAAACCTGAGAGGTCTCCCCATGTATCCAAAAAACACCTGGTACGTCGCCTGCACCCCCGATGAAATCGCCGACAAGCCCCTGGGCCGGCAGATCTGTGGCGAGCACATCGCCTTCTACCGCGGCGCCCAGGGCCAGGTAGCCGCCGTCGAAAACTTCTGCCCGCACCGTGGTGCGCCGTTGTCCCTGGGCTACGTCGAGGACGGCAACCTGGTGTGCGGCTACCACGGCCTGGTGATGGGCTGCGACGGCAAGACCGTGGCCATGCCCGGCCAGCGCGTGCGCGGCTTCCCCTGCAACAAGACCTACGCGGTGGTGGAGCGCTACGGCTTCATCTGGGTGTGGCCAGGCGACCAGGAACAGGCCGACCCGGCGCTGATCCACCACCTGGAATGGGCCGTCAGCGACGAGTGGGCCTACGGTGGCGGGCTGTTCCACATCAACTGCGACTACCGGCTGATGATCGACAACCTCATGGACCTGACCCACGAGACCTACGTGCACGCGTCCAGCATCGGCCAGAAGGAAATCGACGAAGCGCCACCGGTCACCACGGTGGAAGGCGACGAGGTGGTGACCGCCCGGCACATGGAAAACATCCTGCCGCCGCCGTTCTGGCGCATGGCCCTGCGCGGCAACAACCTGGCCGACGACGTGCCGGTGGACCGCTGGCAGATCTGCCGTTTCACCCCGCCCAGCCACGTGCTGATCGAGGTGGGCGTGGCCCACGCCGGCAAGGGCGGCTATGACGCGCCGGCCGAGCACAAGGCGTCGAGCATCGTGGTGGACTTCATCACCCCGGAAACCGAGACCTCGATCTGGTACTTCTGGGGCATGGCGCGCAACTTCAACCCGCAGGATGAGGCGCTGACCGCCAGCATCCGCGACGGGCAGGGCAAGATCTTCAGCGAAGACCTGGAGATGCTCGAGCGCCAGCAGCAGAACCTGCTGGCGAACCCGCTGCGCAACCTGCTCAAGCTCAACATCGACGCCGGTGGCGTGCAGTCGCGGCGCGTGCTGGACCGCCTCATCAGCCGTGAGCGCGCGCCCGTGGGAGAAGCCTCATGATCGAGGTGGTGGTGACCGCGCGTCACGATGAAGCCGTGGATATCTGCAGCTACGAGCTGGCCGCAGCCGACGGCCAGGCGTTGCCGGCGTTCAGCGCCGGCGCGCACATCGACGTGCACCTGGCCGATGGCCTGGTGCGCCAGTACTCACTGTGCAACCACCCCCAGGAGCGCCACCGCTACCTGATCGGCGTGCTCAAGGACGCCGCCTCGCGCGGCGGTTCCCAGGCCTTGCACGAGCAGGTCCGGCAGGGCGACCGGTTGCGCATCAGCGCGCCGCGCAACCTGTTCGCCCTGCACGAAGGCGCCGAGCGCAGCCTGCTGTTCGCCGGTGGCATCGGCATCACACCGATCCTGGCCATGGCCGAGGCCCTGGCCCGCGACGGCGCACCGTTCGAACTGCACTACTGCGCGCGTTCCAGCGAACGCGCGGCGTTCCTCGCCCGGCTGCGGGCCGCGCCCTTTGCCGACCGCGTGCAGGTGCATTTCGACGAACAGCCCGAGACTCGTCTCGACGCCGCCCAGGTGCTGGCAAGCCCCCAGCCCGGCCAGCACCTGTACGTGTGTGGCCCGGCCGGGTTCATGGCTCACGTGCTGGACACCGCCAAGGCCCAGGGCTGGGCGGACGACCACCTGCACCGCGAATACTTCGCGCCGCTGGCGGTGGACACCTCGGCGGACGGCAGCTTCGCGGTGAAGCTCAACCGTTGCGGGCGCACCTTCCAGGTCCCGGCGGACAAGACCGTGGTGCAGGTGCTGGAAAGCCATGGGGTGGAGGTGCCGATCTCCTGCGAGCAGGGCGTCTGCGGCACCTGCCTGACCCGCGTGCTGGAGGGCGTGCCGGAGCACCGCGACCTGTTCCTCACCGAGGAAGAACAAGCCGCCAACGACCAGTTCACGCCGTGCTGTTCGCGGGCCAGGTCGGCGTTGCTGGTGTTGGACCTCTGATGCGCTTGGTCCCGTAGCCGCTGCCTGTCCGCAGCATTACGGGGCTCGGTGCAAGAACGCCAACACATGCCGGATGAACTCATCCGGCGCTTCCTCCATCACGAAATGCCCGCACCCTTCGATGATCACCCTTTGCACCTGCCGCGCATGGCCTTCCAAGGTGCGCAACGGCGCGTCGCCCGTGGCGTGCTCGGCGCCAATCGCCAGCACCGGCATGGCCAGCGGCCGTTGCGCGCGCAGCTGGTTCTGGCGGATGGTCTCGGGAATGGCGCGGTAATAGGCGAAACCGCCGCGCAGCCCGCCGGGCGCTGAATAGGCGCGGATGTAGGTGTCGGCCGCCACGGCATGACGGCGGAACGCCCAGCGGTCGAACATGAACGTCAGGTACGCCGCTTCCCGGCCCGTGATCAGCAGCTCCGGCAGGTCGCGCACCTGGTTGAACAGGAAGTGCCACAGGAAGATGTTCTGCTCCGGCGCCACGAATATCGGCGGTGCCTCGGCCAGGCCGGGTATCACCGCCTCCGTCATCACCACGCTGCGCACCGCCTCGGGGTAATCACTGGTCAGGGCGTAGGCGATCCACATGCCCACGTCGTGGCCCACCAGGTGGAAGCGCTCGTGGCCCAGTTGTGCCATGGCCTGCCGCAGCAGGCTGGCGACGCTGCCGGTGTCGTAGCCCTGTTCGGGGCGGTCGGAGTCGCCCAGGCCCGGCGGGTCCACGGCAATCGCCAGGTAGCCGGCCGCCGCCAGGGCCTGCATCACGTGGCGCCAGGCGTACCAGGTCTGTGGCCAGCCGGGCACCAGCAGCACCGGCGTGCCGTTGCCGGCGGTCACGCAGTGCAGGCGCAGGCCCTGCACGCGCACGTAGCGGTGGGTGAAAGTGCTGTCGCAGGGGGCGGCAGGGTCAACCGGCAGGTTCATGGGCGGGCGTTCCGTGCGGGTGGGGTGATGCCAAGCAGTTGTTGGATTTGCGCGCTGGCCAGGTGCGCGCCGGCGAAGTCATCGAACACCCGGTCGGTGACGCGGATGATGTGATGGTTGATGAAGGCCACGCCTTCGCGGGCGCCGTCTTCCTGGTTTTTCAGGCAGCACTCCCACTCCAGGGTGGCCCAGCCGGGGTAGTCGTACTCGGCCAGCTTGGCGAAGATCGCCTTGAAGTTGACCTGGCCGTCGCCCAGCGAGCGGAAGCGGCCGGCGCGCTCGGCCCAGTCGCTGTAGCCGCCGTAGATGCCCTGGCGGCCGGTGGGGTTGAACTCGGCGTCCTTGACGTGAAACATGCGGATGCGCGCGTGGTAGATGTCCAGGTAGCTGAGGTAGTCCAGTTGCTGCAGCACGAAATGGCTGGGGTCGAACAGCAGGTTGCAGCGTGGGTGCTGGCCCACCCGGTCGAGAAAGTGTTCGAAACTGGTGCCGTCGTGGAGGTCTTCGGCTGGGTGGATTTCGAAGCAGAGGTTGACTCCGGCCGCCTCGCACTCATCGAGGATCGGCCGCCAGCGCCGCGCCAGTTCGTCGAACGCCGCGTCAATCAAACCGTCCGGGCGCTGGGGGAAGGGGAACAGGTACGGCCACGCGAGCGAGCCGGAAAAGGTGCCCAGCTCGGTCAGGCCCAGGCGCGCCGACGCCCGGGCTGCCAGCTTCACCTGGTCGATGGCCCAGGCCGTGCGCGCCTCGGGGCGGCCGCGCAGGTGCGCCGGAATGAAGCCGTCCCACATGGCCTCGTAGGCGGGGTGCACCGCCACCAGCTGGCCGTGCAGGTGGCTGGTCAGCTCGCTGACCTGCAAGCCATGTTCGGCCAGCAGGCCCTTGATGTCGTCGCAGTACGCCTGGCTCTGCGCCGCTTGCGCCAGGTCGAACAGGCGTGCGTCCCAGGTGGGAATCTGCAGGGCCTTGAAGCCTTGGGCGGCGGCCCAGGCCGCCAGGTTTGGCAGGTTGTCGTAGGGCGGTTGCGCGCTGCTGAATTGGGCCAGGTGCAGGCTCGGGCCTTTGAGGGTTCGCATGGGTCCATCCTATTCTTTGTCGATCGACAAAGAATAGGGTTCGGCGATGACAAGCGTCAAGCGCAACTGCGTTAAACTGCGCGCTCTCGATTTCCAGGCGGAACCACATGGCAGGGCGACCACGGCAGTTCGACAAGCAGCAGGCACTGGCACAGGCGATGCGGGTGTTCTGGGAACACGGCTACGAAGGCACGTCGATGTCGGCGCTGGTGGAGGCGCTGGGCCTTGCCTCGGCGCGCATCTACGCAGCGTTCGGCAGCAAGCAGCAGCTGTTCGAGGAGGCGGTGGCGCTGTACGAAAGCGGCGAGGGCGGTTTTGCCGAACGGGCGCTGGCCCAGGCAGATATCGGCGCGGCCATCGGCCAGCTGCTGCGCGACGCGGTGGCTACCTACACCCGTGCCGACCACCCGCGTGGCTGCCTGGTGGTGAGCGCGGCGAACGGCGTGGCGGCGGAAAACATCGGCGTGCTGAACTGGCTGGCGGGCCACCGCCAGCAGCGCACCCGGTCGGTCATCGAGCGCCTGCAGGTGGCCCAGGCACAGGGGCAGCTGTCGGCGACGGCCGACGTGCAGGCATTGGGGGACTTCTACGCGACGTTCCTGCACGGGTTGTCGGTGCAGGCCCGCGACGGGGTGCCGGCGGCGGCGTTGTTGCAGGCGGTGGCGCAGGCGTTGAAGTTATTGCAGTGACGCCCCCGGGCGATGCCTCGCGTATGGGACGCGGCCTGCGGCCGCTGCTACGGGTTTGCGTAGCAGCTGCCGCAGGCTGCGTCCGGGGTCAGCGCAGGCTCCAGGATACGCCCAGGTACACGCCCATCCCTTCGCCGGGCGTGGAGCGCGCGGCGTCCACGCCCTTGTCGTCGTAGCCTGGGGTCACGGTGGCGGCGTAGTGCTGGTTGGTCAGGTTGCGCATGTCCACCCAGGCCTGCCAGTCGCCCTTGGGCGCGTTGTAGCCCAGGGTGGCGCCGAACAGCGCATAGGCATCGGCGTAGTAGCTGTCGGCGTAATCCACCGCCACTTTCGACATCAGCTGGGTGTTGGCTGCCGCGAAGAAGCCTTGCGGCCAGTCGTAGCGCAGCTCCGCCTGGTAGTAATGCATGGGCAGGCCGGGCAGGCGGTTGCTGCCGAACTGGTCGTCGTTGCGGTAGTGGAAGTCGCTGAAGGTGTAGGCCTGGCGCAGGCTCAGGGCGCCCACGCCGTCGCGCGACCACAGGGTGCTTTGCAGGCTGGCTTCCACGCCCTGGTGCACGGTGGGGCTGGCGTTCAGCTCGTAAGGCGTGGTGGCGCTGGCATCCGGCAGCACCGACAGCAGTTCGTGGCGCACCTGGGCGTAGTACCAGGCCAGGCTCCACTGGCCAGCGACGCTGTCGCCACGGCCGCCGATTTCCACGGTGGTGGCGGTCTGGTTGCGCAGCGCGACGGGCACGCGCTGGGCGCCGGTGGCCACGCCGCTGCCGGCGGGGAATAGCTGGTTGGAGCTGTAGATCAGCGACCAAGGGTGCGGCGCTTCCACCGAGCGGCTGAGGTTGCCGAACAGTTGCACGCCGGGCGTCAGCTGGTAGCGCAGGCCCAGGCGCGGCGCATAGTCCCAGTCATGCAGGCTGACCTTGCCGCCGTCGGCGGGGTAGGTGACCGCGCTCTCGCGGCGGGTGTAGATGGCGGCGATGCCGGTGGTCAGCCACAGGTCGTCGGCAATCTCCAGGTCGTTGCTGAAATGCAGCACCGTGTCCGAACCCTGGTAGGTGAAATTGCGGATGCGCGTGCCCGGCGCGTAGCCCGCGGTGTTGCCGGTGGGGATGCGCACGAACTCGCTGGCGCCGTCATTGGGCAGGTGCTTGGTCACGCGCAGGCCCAAGGTGCTGTTGCTTTCCAGGCCCCACAGGGTGTCGCGGCGCTTGTAGTCGAAGGTGCCGCTGACGTCGGTGTAGGCCACCTTCAGGCGGTTGGGGCCTTCGCGCAGGTCCATGGGGTAGTCGTGGTACACCAGCCCGGTCTGAATGCTGGAATCGTCGTCGATGTAGTAGGTGGTCTTGTTGCCGATGAAGGTGCTGCCCGGCTCGTCGCGCTGGTAGTCGCGCGCCTCGTACGTGGGGTTGGCCGCCTGGGCGTGGTGCTCGATGGAGTCCTTGGTCACACGCCCGGCCAGCTCGTTGTCAGTCTCGCGGTGGCGGATGTAGAAACGCGTTTCCAGGTTCGGGTTGAAGCAGTAGCCGACGTTGGCGATCACCCCCTGGCTGGTGCTGGCGGTGTGGTCCTGGTAGCCGTCCGACTGCGCGTCGGTCACCGCCACGTAGTAGTCGAAGTCGCCCAGCACCTGGCCCGAGCTGACCTGGCGCTGGCGGTAGCCGTGGCTGCCCATGGCGTAGCGCACTTGCAGCAGCGGCGCGTCGTAGCCGCTGTGGCTGACGTAATTGATGGCGCCGCCCAGCGCCAGGCCGCCGTAGTCGAAGCCGTTGGCGCCGCGCAGCACCTCCACATGGTCCAGCCACAGCGGTTCCAGCAACTCATAGGGTGTGCCGCCGGGGCCGGTCAGCGGCAGGCCGTCGAGCATGGCGTAGATGCCCGAGGCATGGGCGCCCGGCGCGCGGTTGATGCCCGAGCCGCGAATGGAAATCTTCACGCCTTCGTTGCCGGCCGACTGCGCGTACACGCCCGGCTGGTAGGCCAGCACGTCCTGGTTGCTGGCCACCCGGCCCTGCAGGGTTTTTTTCATGTCCACCACGTTGGTGCCGCCCGGCACCTGGGCCAGGCGCGCGTTGGCGTCTTCGGCCCCTTGGTCGTCGCCGCTGCCGTCCTGGCCCTTGATCAGCACCTGGCCCAGTTCCATGTCCTGGGCATCGGCCAGCCCCGGGCAGCACAGGGCAAGGCCCAGCAGGGCGGTGGGCAGGGTTTTCGGCGAACGCATGGTGGTGGCTCCAACGGGGGGACAAGAGAGTGGTGCGACGCACTGGGAGACGAGCGGAGCACAGGAAAATTTGCCTGCTGGCCAAGCAATATTACGAAATGTGAAAAAATTGTCGAAATTTCATTGGTAACTGGGTTAGATTCTCATTCACACTTTGAAACAGAATCTCATTCTCACCTAAACCGTTACAGGAAGTCTCGCCTTGAAACATCGCCTCCCTGCCAGTTTGTTGCTCGCCGGTGCCTGCAGTGCCATGCCCCTGGCCTACGCAGACGACATGACCCTGCCGGCCACCCAGATCGAAAGCAGCAGTGACAGTAGCCAAGGGCAGAGCGTGGGGTATCAGGGCGAGCCGGTGTCCAGCACCACGCGCCTGGGCCTGACCGACAAGGAGACCCCGCAAGGCGTGACCACCATCACCCAGCAGGAGCTGAAGGACTTCAAGATCACCGGCATCAAGGACGCCCTGCGCGCGGCGCCGTCGGTGACCGTGGAGCAGACCGAGACCGACCGCACCGAATTCACCTCGCGCGGCTTCGACATCAACACCTTCGAATACGACGGCATGGGCATGCCCTTCGTGGGCACCGTGCTGGTGGGCGAGCAGGACCTGGCCGAGTACGAGCAGATCGACGTGCTGCATGGCGCCAACGGCCTGATGAGCGGGGCGGGCAACCCCTCGGCCACGGTCAACTTCGTGCGCAAGCGCCCCACCGACACCTTCCAGGCGCAGATCAACACCAGCGTCGGTTCGTGGGACAACCGCCGGGTGGACGTCGACGTCTCGGGCCCGCTGACGCCGACCGGCAACGTGCGCGGCCGCTTCATCTACACCCACGACAAGGGCGATTCGTGGATGGACCGCTATGGCCACGAGCGCAACGTCGCCGCCGGCCTGCTGGCCTTCGACCTGTCCGAGGCCGACACCCTGACCGTGGGCTTTTCCCAGCACAACAGTGATTCCAACGCCAGCACCTGGGGCAACCTGCCGTTGGTGGACAGCAGCGGCAACGCCATCCACTACAGCAGCCGCGGCGCCAACATCGGCCAGCCGTGGACGTACTGGAACCTCAACACCCAGCGTGCTTTCGCCGAACTCAAGCATGATTTCGGCAACGGCTGGAACGCCACCCTGACCGCCACCGCGGTCAAGGAAAAGCAAGACACCAACATGCTCTACGTCTACCAGGTGACCGGTGACGACGCCACGGTGTACGCCAACCACACCAGCAGCGAGGCGCACCAGTTGCTGGGCGAGGCCAAGCTGTCGGGCCCGTTCACCCTGTTTGGCCGCGAGCATGAGCTGACCATCGGCACCGCCTACGGCCGCACCCACCAACAAGGCCGCGAGTACGATGTGAGCGCCGATGGCTCGTATGAGACCTCGTTCGCCGGCATACTGGCGGGCAATGCCGCGTTGCCTGCGTTCAACTACACCAGCGACGCGCTGACCCAGAACTTCGTCGACACCCAGCGCAGCGTCTACGCCGGCGCACGCTTCAGCCTCACTGACGACCTGCACTGGATCGCCGGCGCGCGCATGCTCAGCGCCGATGCCTCGGGCAGCAGCTATGGCGCCGACTACTACACCCGCGCCCACGGCAAGGTGACCCCGTACACCGGCCTGGTCTACGACCTGACCCCGCAGTGGAGCGTGTACGGCAGCTGGACCGAGATCTACACCCCGCAGTACAACGTCGGCGCCGACAACAAACTGCTGGCGCCGCTGGAAGGCAAGAGCACCGAAGTGGGGGTCAAGGGCAGCCTGATGGACAGCCGCCTCAACGTCACCGCCGCGCTGTTCAAGGCCGACCAGCGCAACGTCGCCGAGGACGCCGGCTACAACGGCGTGCAGGAAGTCTACAACCCGGTGGACTACAAGAGCCGCGGCGTCGAGCTGCAGGCCTCGGGTGAAGCGCTGCCGGGCCTGGACCTGCTGGCCGGCTACACCTACGTGCACATCGAGAACGACGACGGCGACCGTGCGCGCAAATACGTGCCCACCCACAGCGTGCGCGGCATGGCCACCTACCGCCTGCCGTTCATGGAACAGGCCAAGGTGGGTACCCGCGTGAGCTGGCAGAGCGCGGTGCAGAACGACGACACCAGCGCCATCCGCCAGAACGCCTACGCCCTGGTGGACCTGATGGCCAGCTACGACTTCAACAGCAACTGGAGCACGTCGCTGAACCTCAACAACGTCTTCGACCGCAAATACCTGCTGTCGCTGTACAACAGCGCCACCACCGCCAGCTACGGCGCCACCCGCAACGTGACGGCGTCGGTGACCTGGAAGTATTAAGCGCGCGCCCCACCCCGTAGCAGCTGCCGCCAGGCGGCGTCACCGGCACCGCGGTTTTCCAGGATTACCGCATGCGCCGTGTGACGCAGCCTGGCGGCAGCTGCTACGGGGTCAGGCAACCGCTTTGCAGCGCTGGATGAACTGTCCCAGTTCATCAATCGGCATCGGCTTGCCGAAGAACCAGCCCTGGGCCAGCTGCACCCCGGCATCGCGCAGCACGTTGCGCTGGTGCTCGGTCTCCACCCCTTCGGCAATCATCTTCAGCTTCAACGAACGGGCTATCTCGATGATGTGGAACAGCAGCGGGCTGCTGCTGCGCGCCTCGCCGATCTCGTCGACGAACGCCTTGTCGATCTTCAGGTAGTCCAGGTCGTAGGTGGCCAGGTACGACAGGCTCGAATTGCCGGTGCCGAAGTCGTCGATCGCCACCTTGAAGCCTTTCGCGCGAATCGACAGCAGCACTTCCCTGGCCTTGTCCGGCACCATCAGGCCGCGCTCGGTGGCCTCGATCAGGATGTTTTCCGAGGTGCCGCCCGAGGCGCGGATCAGCGCCTGCAGGCGTTGCTCGGTCTGCTCGGAGTGCAGGTCCTCGGCGGAGAAGTTGATGGCGATGTGGGTGTCGGGGTTGTCCTTGATCAACTGCACTGAATCGTTGGCGACCATCTCCATCACCTGCGCGGTCACCTGCTGGATCAGGCCGTTGGCTTCGGCGGCGGGAATGAACTCCATCGGGCTGATCAAGCCGCGCTCCGGCTGCTTCCAGCGAATCAGCGCCTCGGCGCCCACGCACCTGCCGCTGCGCAGGTCCATCACCGGCTGGTACAGCAGGAAAAACTCGCGCCGGCGCAGCGCCCGCAGCAGTTGCGACTTGAACGACAGCCGATGGCGTACGCCCAGGTACAGCAGCACGCCAACGATCAGCCCCGACAGGCCGCCCACCGCCAGGTAACCGGGCAGCACGGCCCACACCCTCTGCGCGACCCGCGCCTTGGGCATGGCAGCCAGCACCGAGGAGTCGCGATCGGTGGAGGGCTGGATGAACACGTATTTGCCATCGGCGAAGAAGGCCACGGGTTGCCGTTGGTACTGTGCCAGCCATTGCGGCTTGAACTCGCCGCGCGAGCGCACCACCACCTGGTCGCTGTTGCGGAAATGGGTGATGTCGATGTCGGTCTGTTCGCCCACCACGTCCAGCACCAGGCTGGGCACGATAATCCCCGCGTAGCCGTCGTGCTCGTTGATCGCGAACATTTCGCCCGGCGCGTCCGGTAGCACCACCCGGCTCCAGCGCCGGCCGCTGCTGGCGGTCACATGGCTGGCTGGCCCCAGGTCCACCTGCTGGCGCGCCGAGGGCAGGGTGGAACACAGCAGGCGGTCGCCCTGGATGTACGCCAGCCCTTGCAGGTAACTGGCCTCCAGCAGCAGGTGCTCCATCAGCGCCAGGTGGTCCGGCGAGCAGGGCGCCAGGCCGGCGTGTTGCTGGGCTGCCACCGCCTTGTCGACCTGCGCCTGGGTGCTGGCGGAGCGGTGAATCACGTCGGCAGTAATGTCGGCCAGATAACCGCGCGCCACGTCGTGGCCGCTTTGCACGGCCAGGTAGGCCGACAGCGCCACGGCGCCGATAAAGATGCCGACCGCGGTGGCGGCGGCCAGTTTTCGCAAGGTCCTTCTGCGCATGGGGGGGGGGGCTCGGGGATGGGAGTGGAGTGAAGCGTAGACGAGGCGGCACGCGGCGCACCCGGACGCTGCCTGGGGTGCGCTGATTCTTGTAGCAGCGGCCGCAGGCCGCGTCCTGGCCCCTGAGTGCGCTGAATATCTTCGGCGTGGAATAGGGCCAGCGCAGCCTGGCGGCAGCGGCTACGGGGAGCGGATTCCACCGGAGTGTGCGGTGTTTTCGGACGCGGCCTTTGGCCGCTGCTACAGCGTTGTGCCAATAAGGCCAGATGCGGGCTTCGGAAATTTCCTAGGAAATTTCACACAAAATCTGAAATAATCATCCTACGTGCAGCAAATGATGACAAAATGTTTCTATCTTCGCTGTTCGTGGTTTTTGCTTGCGCCTTGATTTCAGGACGTCTACTCTCCGCCCGCCGTTGCCAATTCAACGGCCGGGTTTGGCCACCTGAGGAATCAAGGCGCACCAGCGCTTCCATGAGTACGCGGCAGTTGCATGTCTGCGTGAGGCTCTATGGCGGCTGTGCGCGGGAGGGCTTCGGCCCTGCCGGGTTCCTTGATCCCCGGTTGGCCAACCTGCGTTACAGCCGCCACCCCTTCGTTTGGCCACGAACGTGGCGGCTCCATGATCAAGGAGTCTGACGATGGTGAAAATAACCCCCGACCCACCCGATATCCCGCTCAGTGGCATAGACATGGACCTCAAGGACCTGCTCAGCCTGGCGCTGCTGCAAGGCCTGCCCACCAACCTGCCACGAGTCCCGCATTACCTGCATGCACTCAAGCGCACCCTGGACCGCGCTCATCAATCGCTGGATCTGCTGGAACAGCGCCTGCCTATCGTCGATGCAGTCGTCGCTGAAGAGCCCTTCATCCAGGAAGCGCTGGATGCCGTGCGCGGCCAGTTGCTGTTGAGCCATGTGCTGACTGACTCCGCCCTGAGCCACTGCGCAGGAGCATCCACCTCATGACCGATTCATTCACCACTTACCATGCCTTTGGCCCCTGCGCGGGGGACCTGCCGATCCTGGCGGTGCGCGACGGTATGCCGGTAACCGAAGTGCTGACTCAGGCGTGCGAGTACATGAAGGGCGTGAGCGCCGGCGCTGCGGAGCTGGTCGAGAATTGTCCTGCACATCTACGCGCGCTGGCGCGTCAGGTGGAGCACGCAAGCGAAATCGCCCGGGCGTTGGTGGAGGCGTCGGTGGCGGGGTTGGAACGGGCGAGCGCGGAACCCGCGTAGCAGCGGCCGCAGGCCGCGTCCTGCCTCCTGAGTGCGCTGAAGATCTTCGGCGTGGAATAGGGCCAGCGCAACCTGGCGGCAGCGGCTACGGGAGAGGTTTCCACGGTAGTGCGCGGTGGTTTTGGACGCGGCCTGGGGCCGCTGCTACAGGGTGGTGTGCGCTGATTCTTGTAGCAGCAACGTCGTCTGCATCGCGACTAAAGTCGGCTCCTACGCCGTGCGTGGTAGGAGCCGGCCTTGGCCGCGATGCAGGCGACGCGATCGATGAAGGTACACGCGCCCCCGTAGCCGCGGCCGCAGGCCGCGTCACGGGAACGCCGCTGGGTCCCGGACGCGGCATGGTGGTTATGCTTTTCAGGCATGGGCGGCGGCACTCAAGGCGGGTGCGGCATATGCATTAATCGCCTAACCACCAGATTTTTTATTATTTTATTTTTACCCCCACACAAACCTATCGTGCGCCTCACTTCCACCTTTCCGCTGGAACCTGCAGGAGCACCGCCATGCCATCGTCCCGTTTCTTCCGTCCGCTGTTCGCGCTTTCCCTCGCTGCCGCCCTGGTGTCCGGCAGCGCCTGGGCCGATGACGTCAAGGAGATCCGCATCGCGGTGCCGGACATCAGCGCCGGCCCCACGCCCAGCGGCGCCGGTATCACTGATGTGCTGCGCGACCAGCAGAGCCTGGAGAAGGAATTCGCCAAGGACGGCATCAAGGTGCGCTGGGACTTCTTCAAGGGCGCAGGGCCTGCGATCAACGAGGCGTTGGCCAACGGCCAGGAAGACTTCGCCTACCTGGGCGACCTGCCGGCCATCGTCGGCAAGGCCAGCGGCCTCGACACCCGCCTGTTGAGCGCCACCGCCCGCGACATCAAGCTGTACCTGGCGGTGCAGCCAGGCAGCGGCATCACCTCGCTGGAAGCGTTGAAGGGCAAGCGCGTGGCGATTTTCCGTGGCACCGCCACGCAGCTGTCGTTCGCCTCGGCCCTGGCCAGCCGCGGCCTGAAGGAGAGCGACTACAAGGTCATCAATCTCGACTACAACGCCGCCAACACCGCCCTGGTGGCCAAGCAGATCGACGCCACCTGGGCCGGCGCCGGGCTGATCGCGCTGAAGGCCAAGGGCCTCGCCGAACTGCCGCTGACCACCGTCGACCTGGGCGGTGCCGGCAGCGTGCAGACCGTGCTGCTCGGCCGCGGCGCCTTTGTCGATGCGCACCCGGACCTCACTGCGCGCCTGCTCAAGGCCCAGCAACCGGCCGTAGCGTGGCTGCGTGACGAGGCGCACAAGCAGGCCTACGTCGATCTGGTGTCGCGCCTGGCCAGCTACCCAGCGGCTATCCTTGCCACTGACGCCGCCGACCAGTCGTTCGCGCGCATCTTTGACCCGCAGCTGGACAGCAGCTTCACCGGCAACCTGCAGCACAGCGTCGACCTGGCCTTGCAGGCACGGCTGATCCGCAAGGGCTTCCAGGTCAGCAGCTGGGCCCAGCCGCAGTACCTGAACGCGGCGCTGCAAGCCGCGCCGGACGCCACCCAAGCCAGCCGCTAAGCCGAGGACCTGCCATGACCACCCTGTTCATCTACCCGGGCGCCTGCTCACTCGCCGCCCACGTCGTCATCGAGGAGCTGGGCTTGCCGATCGAGGTCGAGCAAGTCAGCCTGACCCCCGACTCACCGTACCGCCAGGTCAACCCCCAGGGCCGCGTGCCGGCGCTGCGGCTGGACGACCAGACCCTGCTGACCGAGAACACCGCGCTGCTGCCGTACCTGGCCGACCTGCGCCCCGGCACGCCGCTGTTCGCACCTGCCGGCAGCGTGGAGCGGGCGCAGATCCAGGGCTGGCTGGGCTACCTGGCCACCGAGGTGCACACCGGCGCCTTCCGCAGCATCAACCGCCCCGAGCGCTTCACCCCGGACGAGCAGGCCTACGCCGGCATCCGCAGCAAGGGCCTGGAGCGCCTGGCCGAGGCGCTGAAACCCATCGAGGCGCGCCTTTCGGGCCAGGACTGGCTGGTGGGTAACCGCTTTACCATTGCCGATGCCCATTTGGGCGTGTTCGTGGGCTGGAGCGCCCGTGCCGGCACGCTGCTGCAGGCGTTCCCGGCGCTGCAGGCGTTCCTGGGCCGCTACCGCGCCCGTGAAGCCGTGGCGCGCACCCTGGCCGCCGAAGGGCTGGCCTGAGGAGCTGCCGATGTCGACGCTGCACACCATCGCTACCTGGGCCCAGGTGATCGCCCGCACGCTGGAGGCGCGCGGCATCGCCAGCGCGCCGCTGCTGCGCGAGGCTGGCATCGGCCCCTGCAACCTGCACGACCCCAACCAGCGCATCGCCCTGGCATCCATGAGTGCGTTCTGGCGTGCGGCGCAACGGGCCAGCGCCGACGAATGCTTTGGCCTGGGCGTGGCGGCGTGCAGCTACCCCACCGACTTCCACGGCCTGTACTTCGCCGCGCAAAGCAGTGCCACCTTCATCGAGGCGCTGGAGCGCGGTGTGCGGTTCGCGCCGGTGATCACCACGGCGGCGCTGCTGACCCTGGTGCGCGGCCCGCAGGTGACGCGGCTGATCTACGGCGTGCCCGACGGTGCGCGGGTGGAGCAGGTGGCCAGCGAGGCGTCGATCGCCTGCTCGGTGCGCTTCACCCGCCAGACCTGGCCGGGCATGCCCATCGTGCAAGGCGTGCACCTGGCCCGGCCCACCCCGGCCGACCCCCAGCGCTGGGAGGAGCTGCTGGGCTGCCCCATCCAGTTCAACGCCGCCGACAATGCCATCGACTACAACAACCGCTGGCTGCACACGCCGCTCAACACCGCCAACCTCGACGTTGCCCAGGGCCTCGACGCGGTGCTGGATGGCTACCTGGAACGCCAGCGCAGCCTGAACCTGCCCGAACGGGTGCGCGCCGCCATCCTCCGCGACCTGCCCCTGGGCGAGGTGCAGCAGAGCCGGGTGGCCGACGCGCTGGGCATGAGCGTGCGCAACCTGCACCGCCACCTGCTCAAGCACGCCACCAGCTTCAAGGCGCTGCTCGACGACTGCCGGCGCCAGCTGGCCTTCAGTTACCTGCGCCGCACCGACTGCTCCATCAACGAGATCTGCTACCGCCTGGGCTTCAACGAACCCAGCAGTTTCAACCGCGCGTTCCGCCGCTGGACCGGTGCCAGCCCCGGCCAATGGCGCCGCCATGACCAGGGTACGGCGCCGCTGCCAGCGCCTGCGCAGCACCTGTCCATCGCCGTCTGACCCGGTGGCCGAGGCGGACCATGGTTTGTCCGCCCAGGCCCCAAATCTTCCTGTACCGCTGCCTAGCATGGGCACCCTGAACGTGCATTTGGCCTACGTCGCCGCACGCCACCAAGGAGCCTTCGCCCATGCTGTCACGTTACGCGGCCACCACGGCCCACCGCCTCAAACCCCTGAGCCTGTCGCTGGCCATCGCCTTGCCGGGGGCGCTGTGGCACGGCGCCGCTCAGGCGGCCGATGACACCCCGGCAACGCCCGACAGCGCCCAGGCCGACAGCACCGGCAGCCCGCGCCTGGCGCCGGTGACCGTCACCGCGCGGCGCCGCGCCGAGGCCTCCCAGGACGTGCCCACGCCCATCACCACCCTCAGCGGCGAGCAGCTGGAAAGCCAGCGCCTGTACAAGATCCAGGACCTGCAGCAGACCCTGCCCAGCGTCAACGTCGCCTATGTGCACGCCCGGGTGTCGAGCTTCGCGGTGCGCGGCATCGGCAACAACCCGGCCAGCGACGGCCTGGAAGGCAGCGCCGGCATCTACCTGGACAACGTCTACCTGGGCCGCCCGGGCATGGCCGCCTTCGACATGCTCGACGTCGACCAGCTGGAGCTGCTGCGCGGGCCCCAGGGCACGCTGTTTGGCAAAAACACCACGGCCGGGGTGCTCAACATCACCACCAAGGGGCCCACCTTCACTCCCGAGCGCAGCGTGGAAGTGTCGGGCGGCCAGGACGGCTATTTCCAGGGCAAGGGCACGGTGTCCGGGCCACTGACCGACACCCTGGCCGGGCGCCTGTCGTTCTACCGCACCCGCGACGATGGTTACCTGGACAACAAGCACGATAGCCGCACGCTGCTGGGCGGCGAGCGTGAAGGCCTGCGCGGGCAGCTGCTGTTCAAGCCCGACGACGATTTCAGCCTGCGCTGGATCAACGAGTACAACAGCGAGAACTCCAGCAGCGGCAGCAGCGTGATCTACGGCGCCGGCCCGCTGTTCTGGCGCCGCGCCACCCTGGTGGGCGCCAACCCGATACTGGGCCACAGCAACATCGACGGCCGCCAGAACGTCAGCGTGCACCAGAACGCCAGTTCGCTTGAAGCCAACTGGAACCTGGCCGGCGGCTACACGTTGACCTCCATCAGCGCCTACCGCTACTGGCACTTCAACCCGGCCAACGACGCCGACCAGCTCGACGTGCCGGTGCTTCGCGACTTCGGCTACGAGGTGCACGACCGCCAGTTCTCCCAGGAGATCCGCCTGGCCTCGCCCAAGGGCGAGCACTTCGACTACGTGCTGGGCGCCTACGCGTTCAAGCAGAACCTGGGCAACCGCATCTTCACCGACTTCGGCCCGCTGGCCGACCTGGACCTGATCGGCGCCAACCTCAATGCGCTGAACAACCTCGACAGCAAGGTCAACGGCAAGGTCGACACCGAAAGTTATGCGCTGTTTGCCCAAGGCACCTGGCACCTCACCCCGCGCCTGGACTTCAGCGCCGGGCTGCGCGGCACCTATGAAGAGAAGGACGCCAACGTGCAGCGCTACGCGCCCACCGGTGGCGGCGCGGCGGTGGTGATTCCCGGCGTGGTCGACGGCAACGCCATCCGCGCCAGCCAGGTGGGTGCCTATGACAGCGGCAACCTGCACCTGCACAACGCCGCGCCATCGATGCTGGCCAGCCTCAGCTACCGCTTCACCGATGATGTGCTGGGCTACACTTCGCTGTCCCACGGCGAGAAGTCGGGCGGGGTGAACCTGGCCGTGGCCTCGGCGCCCAGCGCCGGCGCCGAGTCCTTGCTGGTAGGGCCCGAACGCGCCAACGACGCCGAGCTGGGCATCAAGAGCCAGCTGTTCGACCACCGCCTGCAGCTCAACGCCAACCTGTTCTGGACCGGCGTCAACGGCTACCAGGCCACCACCTACTACCAGCCGCTGGGTGCGCTCACCGGCTACCAGCTGCTGACCAACGCCGGCAGCGTGCGCTCGCGCGGGCTGGAGTTCGAGGCCACGGCGGTGCCGGTGCGCGGCCTGACCTTGAACTTCAACGGCTCGTTCAACGACGTCACCTACCTGTCGTTCAAGGACGCGCCATGCCCGGCGGAAAACACCACCGCAGCCACCTGCGACCTCAGCGGCCAGCGCGTGGCCGGCGCCTCGCGCTGGATCGGCAACCTCAATGGTGAATACAAGTGGCTGCGTATCAACGGCATCGAACCCTACGCCACCGCCAGCTACGCCTACCGCTCCGCCAGCCAGGGCACCCTCGACAACTCCGAGCTGGCGCGGATCGACGGCTACGGCCTGGCGAACTTCTCGGTGGGCGCGCGGGTGGGCTACGGCGACGGCCTGATCGACGCCTCGCTGTGGGTCAAGAACGCCTTCGATCGCGAGTACTACCTGGCCGTGGGCAACGGCTCCAATGGCCTGTACACCGCCTCCCCGGGCCAGCCGCGCACGGCTGGCATCACCCTGCGCTACGACTTCTGAGGTGCACATGAGCAACAGACAAATGAGCCTGGGCGCGTTCCTGATGGGCAGCGGCCACCACGTCGCCGCCTGGCGCCACCCGCGCGCCTGGGCCGGCGGCAACCTGGACTTCGCGCACTTCAAGCGCCTGGCGCAAACTGCCGAGCGCGGCAAGTTCGACGCGATTTTTTTCGCCGACAACCTGGCCCTGATGGGCTCGCCGGAGCTGGGCCAGTACACCACCGCCGGCGATGTCTTCGACCCGCTGGTGCTGCTGTCGGGGCTGGCCACGGTCACCGAGCGCATCGGCCTGGTGTCCACCGTGTCCACCAGCTACAACGCGCCGTACCTGCTGGCGCGCAAGTTCGCCTCCCTGGACCACCTGAGCAACGGCCGCAGCGCCTGGAACCTGGTGACCTCGGCCACCGACCTCGAGGCCCTGAACTTTGGCCGCGAGGAGCATTTCGAACACGGCGACCGCTACCAGCGCGCCGAGGAATTCATCGACGTGGTCACCGGCCTGTGGGACAGCTTCGAGGACGACGCCTTCGTGCACGACAAGGCCAGCGGCGTGTACTTCCAGCCGCACAAGCTGCACACCCTGGGGCACAGGGGCGACTACTACCAGGTGCGCGGGCCGCTGAACATTCCGCGCACGCCGCAAGGCCACCCGGTGTTGGTCCAGGCCGGTTCCTCCGAGCCAGGCAAGGCGTTGGCGGCGCGCACTGCCGAGGTGGTGTTCACCGCGCAGCAGACCCTGGGCAACGCCCAGGCGTTCTATGCCGACCTCAAGGGGCGGCTGGCGGCCCATGGCCGTGGCCGCGACGAACTGAAGATCATGCCGGGCATCTCGCCGGTGATCGGCCGCAGCCAGGGCGAGGCCGAGGATATTTTCGGCGAGCTGCAGGCGCGCCTTGATCCGCGGGTAGGGCTGGGGCTGCTGGCCGGGATGGCCGGTGGCGTTGACCTGTCAGGGCATGACCTGGACGGCCCGTTGCCGGAGCTGCCGGTGAGCAACGCCATGCAGAGCCGCCAGGCGTTGTTCATCGACCTGGCGCGGCGGGAAAACCTGAGCATTCGCCAGCTGTACCTGAAGGTGGCGGGCGCCCGTGGGCACCACACCGTGATCGGCACGCCGCAGGCGGTGGCCGATACCCTGGAACAGTGGTTTGTGGAAGGGGCGGGCGACGGCTTCAACATCATGCCGCCGATACTGCCGGGCGGGCTGGACGATTTCGTCCAGCAGGTGGTGCCGATCCTGCAGCAGCGCGGGCTGTTTCGCCGCGAGTACAGTGGCACCACCCTGCGCCAGCACTTGGGGCTGGCGCGGCCCGGCAATCGTCATGCCGGGCCCTAGGGAGCGGGTCAGTTGCTGGCCACGGCGCCGTCGAAATCCTGTTCGCTGTCGCGCTTGTTCAGCGGCGGCAGCAGCGAGCCGATGATCATGCCCAGGGCGCTGATCAGCAGGCCGGCCAGTTGCGGCGGCCACAGGTCGCCGTCCTGGTGGGTCATTTCCAGCAGGCCCCAGGAGCTCAGGCCGAAGATGATCGCGATGATCGCGCCCTGGTTGGTGGCGCGTTTCCAGAACAGGCCGAAGAACAGCGGCACCACGGCGGCTACCAGGGTCACCTTGTAGGCGTTGCCGACCATCTCGTAGATGCTGGAGTTGGAGTACAGCGCGAACAGGCAGGTGAGGGCGGCGCCCACGGCGATGGTGATGCGCATGGCCAGCAGGAACTGGCGGTCGGTCATGTTCGGGCGCATGCGCTTGAGCACGTTCTCGGTGAAGGTCACCGACGGCGCCAACAGGGTGCCCGAGGCGGTGGACATGATCGCCGACAGCAGCGCGCCGAAGAACATGATCTGCGCGAACAGCGGGGTGCGTTCCATGATCAGGCGCGGCAGGATCATCTGCGCGTCGGTGTCCAGCAGGTCGCTGACCATTTGCGGGTCGATCATGGAGGCGGCGTAGGTCAGGAAGATCGGCAGCATGCAGAAGGTCAGGTAGCAGCAGGCACCGGCGATGGAGGCGCGCGAGGCGATTTTCTCGGTCTTGGCCGACATCACCCGGGCGTACACGTCCTGCTGGGGAATGGAGCCGAACATCATGGTCACCGCGGCGCCCAGGAAGCCCAGGATGTCCTTGGCCGAGGTGCTGTGCACCATGGTGAATTTGCCGGCTGCCGCCGCATGCTCGATCACGTGGCCTGCGCCGCCGGCCATGCTGCCCAGCAGGTAGGTGAGGTAGACCAGGCCGCAGACGATGATCAGCATCTGCATGGAGTCGTTCATGGCCACCGACCACATGCCGCCGAACAGGGTGTACACCAGCACGATGCCGGTGCCCAGCAGCATGCCTTCGGTGGTGCTGATGGCGCCGTCGGAGAGCACGTTGAACACCACGCCCAGGGCGGTCAGCTGCGCGGCGATCCAGCCCAGGTACGAACCGATGATCACCAGGCTGACGAACAGCTCCACCTTCGGCCCGTAGCGTTTGCGGAAGAAGTCACCGATGGTGAGCATGTTCAGGCGGTACAGCGGGCGGCAGAACACCAGGCCCACCAGCATCAGGCAGCCGAACGAGCCGAAGGGGTCTTCGATGATGCCCGAGAAGCCGTTTTTCATGAACGCGGCGGGAATACCCAGCACCGCTTCGGAACCAAACCAGGTGGCGAACACCATGGCGGTTACCACGGGGAAGGACATGCTGCGGCCAGCCGCCGCAAAGTCCTTGGAGTTCTTGACACGAGTGGAGGCGTAGAAGCCGACACTCACAGTGATCAGCAGGTAAACCGCGACAAACCAGATCAGCATGTGTTCTTCCCGTTCGCACGCGCAGCCTGGCCAGGGCGAAAACCTGGGCACACGCTGGCGAGGCGCTAGACAAAATTGTTTTTTTTGGACGCGTACGGGGTCTCAGGCGGGTGAGGGTGGCCAGGGGCTGGCGGTGCTCGCCCGGTGATGTCCGGTACAACGGGTCGGCAGTGTGCCAAACGCGTCAAATATGTCAAACGTTTACAGCGTGCTAGCGGAAAATTAGCGACGTCGTTTTTGCTAAAAACAACATAACTATATGATTAATAACGAATTAAATTGCCAGATATTTTGGTCGGCTTGTCAATAATTCTGGACCTGTGCCGCCCTTGATCCTCGCCGCGCCGGGGCCGACAATGGTGAAAACAACGTGCAAGGATTCCCATGTTCTATTCCATGGCAGCCAACGGACTGGTGGTGTTTCACGGCCTGTTCATTATTTTTGTACTGCTGGGCGGGCTGTTGCTGCTCAAGTGGCGGCGGCTGATCTGGCTGCACCTGCCGGCGGCGGCCTGGGGCGTGGCGGTGGAGGTGTTTCACCTGACCTGTCCGCTGACGTACTGGGAGAACCTGATGCGCCTGCAGGCGGGGCAGCAGGGCTATGCGGGGGGGTATGTGGAGCACTACCTGCTGCCAGTGATCTACCCGGCCGGGCTGACGGCGGGTATCCAGCTGGTGCTGGGCAGCGTGGTGCTGCTGATCAATGGCACGGTCTACTGGCGGTTGTGCCGCCGGTGGCGTGGTGAAGCGTTGCGGCCTATTCCTTGACGTCCATGAACTCGCGGGCCCAGGCCACGTAGCTCTCAGGCAGGGTGTAGGTGTGGGTCAGCTCGGTGGCACTCAGGTTCTGGGTGCTGCGGGTGAGCTTGCGCTGTTCGCGCAGGGAGTCGTAGGTGGCCTTGATGGCGGCGAAGTAGGCGCCGTGGCCATCGACGCTGATGCGCACGCCCAGTTTCGCCAGGCGGTCGTCGTCCTGCAGCGCCGGGTTGCCGTAGGTCACCAGCATCAGCGGCACGCTGAGGTGCTGGGCGATCTCTTCCAGGTGGTCGAAATCACGCACGCCCACCATGCAGATGCCATCGGCGCCGGCTTCCTGGTAGGCCTTGGTGCGGGCGATCACGTCTTCGGTGCTCAGCACGCCGGCGTGGGTGCGGGCGATGATGGTCAGCTCCGGGTCGATACGCGCTTCCAGGGCGGCCTTGATCTTGCCGATGCCTTCGGCCACCGAGATCAGGTCGGTGGACTTGCGGCCGAACTGGGCGGGCAGCAGGGTGTCTTCGATGGTCAGCGCGGCGACGCCGGCGCGCTCCAGCTCGGCCACGGTGCGCATCACGTTGAGGGCGTTGCCGTAGCCGTGGTCGGCGTCGGCGATGAACGGCAGCTGGGCCACGCGGCCGATGCGGGTGGCCTGTTCGACGAATTCACTCAGGGTGATCAGCGCGAAGTCCGGGGCGCCCAGCACTTGCAGGGAGGCCACCGAGCCGCCGAGGATGCCGACTTCAAAGCCCAGGTCGGCGGCGATGCGCGCCGACATCGGGTCGAACACGGAGGCGGTGTGGAAGCAGGCGTTGGAAGCGAGCAGCTGGCGGAATGCGCGACGCAAACCTTGGTGGGAAATTCTGGGCATGAGCGCTCCTCAGTGTGGCATCAATCGGTTTTACCGTCCGGGCCAAGATGAAATGGTGGGAGACTATCACACGCAATAGTACCGTTGATGTCGTTTTCGCATCATTCGATGCGTGGGCGTTATCAACAGCTTAAACGTTTCAGGTATGAACAATCCCACCACTGATCGGCGATTATACAGTGCGGGATCAAGGACTTGTAGCAGCTGCTTGCCTGTGGGAGCTGGCTTGCCAGCGAGCTGTTGGGGCCTAAAAAGCTCGCTGGCAAGCCAGCTCCCACAAGGTAGCCGCAGCCACGGGAATTATTTGGGTTGCTTGGCCAGCCAGGCCTTCATCTGCGCGATCTCGGCGTCCTGGGCCTTGATGATGCCTTCGGCCAGCTTGCGGATCTCCGGGTCCTTGCCGTACTTGAGTTCGGTCTTGGCCATGTCCACCGCGCCCTGGTGGTGGGGCAGCATGCCCTGCACGAACAGCACGTCGGGGTTGTCGCTGGTGGCGTTCATGTTCATGTCCGCCGACATGCCGTGGGCGGCGTGCTGGTACTCGGCCTTCATGGCGGCGTTGTCATCGGCGTAGGCAGCGCCGCACAAGGTGGTGGCGAGCATGAAACTCAAGAGTTTGATCACGGTGTGCTCCTGCTGGTCGAAAAGGTGCAGGGTAGACCTTGCCATGGGGGGAAGGTCAAGGCCAGGTGTACGCCCTGCAACAGCGTTCCCACACTCTGCCAGCCAGCCAACAAGCCACCTGCCGCAGGCCCCCTGAAAATACGGGCCCAGAGCCTTGGCACGCTCGCTGCAATGAGCTTCCCGGCGCGTCCCACCCCGCACAAGGAAGCCTCATGACTGCCCCGACCTACGAACACCTGCACCGGCGCTTCGCCGACGTCTTCACCCGCATCCAGGCCACCGCCGTGGCCCGCGAACAGCAGCGCGAGCTGGCCCACGACGCCGTGGCCTGGCTGCGCGCGGCAGGCTTCGGTGCCTTGCGCGTGCCGGTGGCCCACGGCGGCCTGGGGGCTAGCCTGCCGCAGCTGTTCCAACTGCTGATCGAGCTGGGCGCCGCCGACTCCAACCTGCCGCAGATCGTGCGCGCGCACTTCGGCTTCGTCGAAGGCCGGCTGTCGAGCCGCGACGCCGCGTCCCAGGCCTACTGGCTGCCCAAGGCCGCCGACGGCCAGCTGTGGGGCGCGGCCATGGCCGAGCGCAGCGACACCTCGCGCAACGCGGTGAGCCTGAGCGCCGCAGAACCCGGCAACCGCGCCGCCGGCTGGCTGCTGGACGGCGAGAAGTATTACTGCACCGGCACCCTGTACGCCGACTGGATTGCCGCCATTGCCGTGGACGGCGACGACTTTGTCAGCGTCTCGGTGCCCACCGATGCCCCCGGCGTCACCGTGGAAGATGACTGGGACGGCTTCGGCCAGCGCCTCACCGGCAGCGGCACCACGCGCTTCACGGCGGTGAAGGTGCCCGAGCAGCACGTGGTGCGGCGCTTCAAGAAGGACGAGCTGCGCAACGAGTCCTACCTCAGCGCCTTCTACCAGCTGTTCCACCTGGCCACCCTGGCCGGCATCGCCGACGCGGTGCTGCGCGACGCCAGCGACTTCGTCCGCGGCCGCACCCGCGGCTTCGGCATTCCCGGCCAGTCCAGCCCCAAGGACGACCCGCTGGTGCAGCGGGTGATCGGCCGCCTGTCGAGCCTGGCCTACGCCGCGCGCACCCAAGTGCTGGCCGTGGCCCAGGTGCTGCAGGACGTGCACGAGGCGGAGCAGGGCGCGCGGGCAACCGAGGCGCATTACACCGAGGCCGAGATCCGCGCCTACCAGGCCCAGCAGATCGTGCTGGAGCAGGTGCTGGAAGCCACCACGCTGCTGTTCGAGGTGGGCGGCGCCTCGGCCACCAGCACCAGCCGGCGCTTCGACCGCCACTGGCGCAACGCCCGCACCCTGGCCTCGCACAACCCGGCCATCTACCGCGAGCGGGCACTGGGCAACTACTACCTCAACGGCGTCACCCCCCATGCCGCCTGGCGCAGCCTGCAGGCCGACGAAGCCGTGCACGACGAAGCCAGCGCGGTGTGAACTGCGCCTTTCATTGACTGCAAAAAGGATCACCCATGCGTTACCGCCAATTGGGCAACAGCGACATCAAGGTCAGCGTGCTGGGCCTGGGCACCATGACCTGGGGCCATCAGAACAGCGAGGCCGACGCCCACCAGCAGATCGACCTGGCCCTGGCCGAAGGCATCAACCTGATCGACACCGCCGAGATGTACCCCACGCCCACCCGCGCCGAGACCTGGCGCACCACCGAGCGCTACATCGGCACCTGGCTGGCCGCCAGCGGCCGGCGCGCCGACGTGGTGCTGGCCAGCAAGGTGGCCGGGCCCTCGCGTGACGGCCAGGTGCACATTCGCGACGGCCTGAGCCGCCACGACCGGCGCAACATCGTCGAAGCCCTGGACGGCAGCCTCAAGCGTTTGAACACCGACTACCTGGACCTGTACCAGCTGCACTGGCCGGACCGCACCACCAATATCTTCGGCCAGCGCGAATACCCCTACGTCGACGACAGCCACAGCGTGGCCATCGAGGAAACCCTGGCGGTGCTGGCCGAGCAGGTGCAGGCCGGCAAGATCCGCCACATCGGCGTGTCCAACGAAACCCCGTGGGGCGTGGCCCAGTTCCTCAAGCACAGCGAGCGCCTGGGCCTGCCGCGCATCGTCAGCATCCAGAACCCCTACAGCCTGCTCAACCGCCTGTACGAGGGCGGCCTGTCGGAGTTCAGCCACCGCGAGGGCGTGAGCCTGCTGGCCTATTCGCCGCTGGCCTTCGGCGCGCTCACCGGCAAGTACCTGGGCGGCGCGCGGCCCGAGGGGTCGCGGCTGTCGGCGGTGTACCGCACCTTCAACCGTTATGACAGCGCCGCAGCCCAGGAGGCCATCGCCGGCTACGTCGGCGTGGCCCTGGAGCACGGCCTGACCCCGGCGCAACTGGCCCTGGCCTACCTGCTGGACAAGCCGTTCGTGGCCAGCGCACTCACCGGCCAGACCAGCCTGGCGCAGCTGCGTGACAACCTCGGTGCACTGGACGTGGTGCTGAGCGCCGAGGTCAAGGCGCAGGTGCAGGCCATTCACCAGCGCCTCCCCAATCCGGCCCCCTGAGCAAAGGAGTAAAGGCAGTGCCCAAGCAACTGCACGTCAACCTGTTCGAAATGAATTGCGTCAGCCACATCGTCCATGGCCTGTGGGTGCACCCGGAGAACAACCGCCACCGCTTCAACGACCTCGACTACTGGACCGAACTGGCGCAGTTGCTGGAACACGGCACCTTCGACGGCGTGTTCCTGGCCGATGTGATCGGCACCTACGACCGCTTCCGCGACGGCCCGGAAACCGCGCTGCGCGAAGCCATGCAGATCCCCAGCAACGACCCGCTGCTGGTGATTCCGGCCATGGCCGCGGTGACCCGCAACCTGGGCTTCGGCGCCACCTTCTCCACCACCTACGAACCGCCGTTCGCCTTCGCCCGGCGCATGAGCACCCTCGACCACCTGACCAAGGGCCGGGTGGGGTGGAACATCGTCACCTCGTACCTGCCCAACGCGGCGCGCAACTTCGGCCATGCCACCGAGGTGGTGCACGACCACCGCTACGAGATCGCCGACGAGTACCTGGATGTGCTGTACAAGCTGTGGGAAGGCTCGTGGGACGACGACGCCGTGGTGCAGGACCGCGAGCGCCGGGTGTACACCGACCCCAGCAAGGTGCGCTACATCGACCACGTCGGCGAGCACTTCAAGGTGGCCGGCCCGCACCTGTGCCAGCCCTCGCGCCAGCGCACCCCCGTGCTGTTCCAGGCCACCGGCTCGCCGGCCGGTATCGAGTTCGCCGGGCGCCATGCCGAGGTGGTGTTCACCGGCGGCGAGGACACCGCGGCAGTGCGCGCCAACATCCACGCCATGCGCCAGCAGGCCATTGCCCACGGGCGCGACCCGGCGGGGCTGAAGTTCATCGTCATGGCCGGGGTGATCGTCGGGCGCACGGACGAGGAGGTCAGCCGCAAGTTGGATAGCTATCGCCAGTTGATGAGCGTCGAGGCGTCGCTGGTGCACGCCCAGGCCGCCGTGGACCTGACCGCGTACCCGCGCGACACCTTGATCAGCGATTTGATCGAGCGCCAGGTCAAGGGCTGGGAAAGCCTGCAGCGCTACGTGCCGTCGACCACGGTGGGCGCGGTGCTGGCGCGGCTGGAGGGCTTCAACCGCGAGCGCTTCTTCGTCGCCGGCACGCCGACGGTGGTGGCCGACCAGATCGAGAAGTGGCTGGACGAGGACGGCATCGACGGCATCAACCTGCGCCAGTACCTGACCTTCGAGACCGCCCGCGACTTCATCGAACTGGTGGTGCCGGAGCTGCGCCGCCGCGGCCGGTTCCGCGAGTGCTACAACGACGGCGAAACCCTGCGCGAACGGCTGTTCGGCGCCGGCAACGCGCGGCTGCCCAGCGACCACTTCGGCGCCCGCTACCGCGACCCGGCCACCCTGCGCGAGCCGGCGCGGCCGCTGCGTTTCCCGTCACCCTAGGCGCCTTACCAGGTATCGACGAACCCCGGCGCGCTGCCGTGCTTGCGGGGCGGCAGGGCGTTCAGGCCGCGGATCAGCCAGGCGCGGGTGTCCTGCGGGTCGATCACGGCATCAATCTCGAGGAAGCTCGCCATGTTGATGGCCTTGCCGTTCTGGTAGGCCTTGGCCACCAGCTTGTCGTACAGCGCCTGGCGCGCCTCGGGGCTCGGTTGCGCCGCCAGTTCCTTGGCGAAGCCCAGCTGCACCGCGCCCTCCAGGCCCATGGCGCCGAACTCGGCGCTGGGCCAGGCGATGGTGAACACTGGGCTGTGGAAGCTGCCGGCGGCCATGGCCTGGGCGCCCAGGCCGTAGCCCTTGCGCAGCACCACGGTGAAGAACGGCACGCTGAGGCTGGCAGCGGTGACGAACAGCCGTGACACATGGCGCACCGTGGCCTGCTGTTCCGCCGCCGGGCCGACCATGAAGCCTGGGGTGTCGCACAACGACAGCAGCGGCAGGCCGAAGCGCTCGCACAGCTGCATGAAGCGCGCGGCCTTGTCGCCGGCCACAGCGTCGATGGCGCCGCCCAGGTGCAGCGGATTGTTGGCCAGCAGGCCAAACGGCCGGCCTTCGATGCGCACCAGAGCGGTGATCAGCCCGGGGGCGAAGTCGCGGCGCAGCTCCAGGCAGGACGCCTCGTCCACCAAGGTGTCGATCAGCGTGCGAATGTCGTAGCCACGCAGGCGGTTCGCCGGGATGGCCTGGCGCAGCAGGCGCTGGTCGGCGCACTGCCAGTCGTTCAGCGGGCCCTGGAAGTAGGCCAGGTAACGCTTGGCCATCGCCACCGCCTGCGCCTGGTCGTCGACCAGCACGTCGATTACGCCATTGGCGCTCTGCACGTGGCTGGGGCCGACTTCTTCGGCGCTGAAACGGCCCAGGCCACCGCCCTCGATCATCGCCGGGCCGGCCATGCCGATGCTGGCGTCGCGGGTGGCGATGATCACGTGGCAGCAGCCCAGCAGCGCGGCGTTGCCGGCAAAGCAGCGGCCCGAGACCACGCCCACCAACGGCACCTGCGCCGACAGCCCGGCCATGGCCACGAAGGTGTGGCAGTCCAGGCCCGCCACGCCAACGAAATCGGTGTCGCCGGGGCGGCCACCGCCGCCTTCGGCAAACAGCACCACCGGCAGCTGCCACTCGCGCGCCAGGCCCAGCAGGCGGTCGGTTTTCTTGTGGTTCATCATGCCCTGGGTGCCGGCGAACACGCTGTAGTCGTAGGCCAGCACCAGGCAGCGCGCGGCCTGGGCGCCGAACAGCGCGGCGTTGACCGTGCCGGTGCCGGCCACCAGGCCGTCTGCCGGGCTCTGGGCGATCAACTCTTCGAGACTGCGCCGGCGGCGCTGGGCGGCCAGCGCCAGGTTGCCGTATTCGCTGAAACTGCCCGGGTCGAGCAGGTCGGCGAGGTTTTCCCGGGTAGTGCGCAGGCCCTTGGCGTGGCGCTTGGCGACGGCCTCGGGGCGGCGTTCATCCAGCGTCAGCGCGTGCCGTTCCAGGGCCTCGGCGAGGTCGGCGCGCATTTCGTCAAGGTCCACGGCCTGTTCGCTGTGGTCCTCGCCGGTGGCCAGGTCCGCTGGCTGCAGAATCAACAAAGGCTGGCCCTCGCTGATGGTGTCGCCGGGGCTGCCCAGCAGTTGCTGGACGATGGCGTCGCGGTCGGCCTTGAGCACGAAGTGCATCTTCATGGCTTCCAGCACGGCCAGCTCCTGGCCCTGGCGTACGTGGTCGCCGGGCGCTACTTCATGGCTGATCAGCACGCCCTGGCCCGGTGCGGTCGCCGCCACGCTGCCGGGCGGCAGTTGTAACGGCGCCTGACTGGGCCCGGATGGCGCCACGGCGGCCGCGGCGAACAGGCTGGGGTGCGGCACTGCGGGCGCTGCCAGCAACGCCGGCAACTGGGCGCCGATGAAACCGGTGGTCAGCGCCTGTCGGGCCAGCTCCGGGCGCAACAGCAGGTTCTGCAGGAAACCGAGGTTGCTGGCCACGCCCTCCAGGCGGAACTCGCACAGCGCCCGGTAGGCGCGGCGCAGCGCGGTGGGCAGGTCCTCGGCGTGGACCACCAGCTTGGCCAGCAGCGAGTCGAAGCCGGGGTGGCTGTGCAGGCCGGCGTAACCGCAGCCGTCCACGCGCAGGCCGCTGCCGCTGGGCGGTTCATAGGCGCTGATCAGGCCGCCGCTGGCGCGCGCGCTGCCGTCGGCCTGCATGCGCTCCAGGTTGATCCGCGCCTGCACGGCCACGCCCTGGGCACGCGGCGGCTCTGCCAGGCCCAGCTCGGCCAGGTTGTGGCCCTGGGCCAGGCGCAGTTGGGCCTGCACCAGGTCGACGCCGGTGATGGCCTCGGTGATGGTGTGTTCCACCTGCAGGCGCGGGTTGGCCTCCATGAACACGAACTGGCCGGCGGCCTCGTCGACGAGAAACTCGAAGGTGCCGATGCCCTGGTATTCGCAGGCGCGGGCCAGGCTCAGGGCGGCGTCCAGCAGCGCCTGGCGCAGGGCTGGGGCGAGGAAGGGCGCGGGGGCGATCTCCAGCAGCTTCTGGTGCTGGCGTTGCAGGCTGCAGTCGCGCTCCCACAGGTGGCTGACGGCGTGGCCGTCGCCCACCACCTGCACTTCGATATGCCGCGCGGCTTCGATCAGGCGCTCGGCGTACAGCGCGTCCTGGCCGAAGGCGGCCAGGGCCTCGGCCTGGCACAGGGGGAAGGCGGCCAGCAGTTCGGCCTCGCTGCGCACCGCGCGCATGCCACGGCCACCGCCGCCCGCCAGGGCCTTGAGCATGATGGGGCCGTGTTGCAGCAGCTGGCGCGCCGTGGCCAGGTCGATGGCACCAGCGCTGCCGGTGGCGATCGGCACGCCGCAGCGCGCGGCGAGGGCGCGGGCCTGGGCCTTGTCGCCCAGCAGCGCCAGGGCCTGGGGCGACGGCCCGACGAAGATCAGCCCGGCTGCCGCGCAGTCGCGGGCGAAGTCGGCGTTTTCGCTGAGAAAACCGTAGCCGGGGTGTATGGCCTGGCAGCCGTGGTCACGGGCAATGGCGACCAGCTGCGCCCGGTCCAGGTAGGCCGGGGCGCCGCGGCCGCGCAGGGCCACCTGTTCGTCGGCCTTGCGCCGGTGCAGGGCGTCGCCGTCGTCCTCGCTGAAGACGGCCACGCTGGTGATGCCCAGTTCGGCGGCGGCGCGGGCGATGCGGATGGCGATTTCGCCACGGTTGGCGATCAGCAGGCGGGTGATGGCTGGGGTCACAGTAGGGCTTCCAATTCCTGTTTCTTGACTTTGCCGGTGGCGGTCATGGGCAGGCCCTCGACCAGGCGCACCTGCGGGACTTTGTAGCGGGCCATGGCGCCCAGGCACCACTGCACCAGGCTGTCGGCGGTTTCCTCGCTGCCAGGCTTGAGCACGATGAAGGCTACCGGCTCCTGGCCGCGCACCGCGTGGGCGCGCCCCAGCACCGCGCTGGCCAGCACGGCGGGGTGCTGGCCCAGCAGCGCCTCCAGCTCGCTGGGGAACACGCTCATGCCGTTGACCTTGAGCATTTCCCGGCGCCGGCCCAGGTAGCGGATAAAGCCTTGTTCGCTGATCTGGCCAAGGTCGCCGGTGTGCAGCCAGCCATCGCGCAGGGCCTGGGCGCTGGCGTCGGGGCGCTGCCAGTAGCCTTTGAACAGCGCCGGCGAACGCACGCACAGCTCACCGGTGCTGCCCAGGGGCAGCAGCGCGCCGCTGTCGAAGTCACACACCTTGAACTGCGTGCCGGGCACCGGCAGGCCGACGAACGTGGGGGCTTCGCGCAGGTCGAGGTCATCGGCCTGCAGGCCATAGGTGAAGGTGTCGCAGGTGTGGGTCTCGGTCATGCCGAAGCTGAACTCGAACAGCGTGCAGCCGGTCAGCGCGTGCCAGCGCCGGCGGTAGTCCAGGGTCAGCTTCTTGATGAACGAAATCGCGCCCACCCGTTGCAGCGAACCCAGGTCGTGGTCCCCCGCCTGCGGGTGGTCCAGCACCTCGGCGAGGTTGTCCACCAGCATGCCGGTGTGGGTCACGCGGTAATGGGCCACGGCGGCCATGAACGCCAGCGGCTCCCAGCGCGCCAGCAGCACCAGGCTGCAGCCGCTGTAGAGGGGGAACAGCAAGCCGGCGTTTTCCCCGGCGATCCAGAACTGCGGCAGGAAGTTCAGGCTCACCGCGTGGCGGTCGCAGCCCAGGGCGGTGGGCACGAAGCTGGCGCAGGTGTAGAGCATGTCGCGGTGGGTGTGGATGCAGCCCTTGGGCAGGCCGGTGGTGCCGCCGGTGTAGTTGAGCGCGGCGATGTCGTCGAGCTGCACCGGGTGTTCGGGCACGGCGGCCTGGCAGGCGGCGAGCGCCGGGTAGAAGTCCAGGGCGTCGGCCACTGGCCGTTTCGGCGCCTTCAACAGGTCGGGGACGGGCAGCGTGGGTCGCGCCGGGCGCAGTTCGCTGAGGCTGGTGGCGATCAAGGTGTGCAGGGCCGTGCGGTCGCGTACCTGCTGCACCAGCGGCAGCAGTTGGTCGAGGCCGATCAGCACGGTGGCACCGCAATCGCCAAGCTGGTGGGCCAGCTCCAGGTGCTGGGACAGCGGGCTGACCGGGGCGTGCACGGCGCCGCATTTGAGAATGCCGAGGAAGGCAATGTGCATTTGCGGGCAATTGGGCAGCAGCACGGCGACCCGGTCGCCCGCCGCCACGCCCAGGCTGCTCAGCAGCGCGGCGCAGCGGTCGCTGAGCTGGTCCAGCTCGCGGTAGGTCAGGCTGTGGCCGTAGAAGTGCAGGGCCGGGTGGTCAGGCTGGACCGTTGCCCAATGACGCAGGTACTCGGTGAGCGGCCGTTCGCCCAGGGGGTATTGGGCGGTGCGGGGCACGTCGGCGGGCCAGGCCTGGGCCCAGCGTTGCTGTAGCTGTGCCAGGTAGGTTGCTTCGTCCATGGAGTGGCCTCGGCGGGGGCGGGTGGGGTCAGCTTAGCCATGTCTATCCTGTTGCCGGGGCAGGATCAGCCACGTGAATGCATCGCAATTTCCCGTAGCCGTTGCCGCCAGGCTGCGCTGGCCGGTGTACACCCGGGAGATCTTCAGTGGCACAAAGGGCCAGCGCAGCCTGCGGCAGCGGCTCCGCCTTCGCGGGGCCGCTACAGTGCCGGTGGGCGGCGGGCGCTGCGGGCCAGGTAGTCGGTGAGGGTGATGGCCAGGTGGTCGCCGGTGGCCAGGGCCACGTAGCCGTCCGGGCGTATCAGGTACAGGGCGTTGCGGGCGAAGCCGGTGTGGTCGAAGGCGGCTTGCCAGGGGAAGACGTGCAGGGGCAGGCCCTCGGCTTCGCACACGGCGCGCAGCTTTTCATCGGCGTCGCCGTACACGTGCACCTGCCACTCGATGGCTTTCAGCGGGGCGAAGTTGTCGGTGCCGTCGAAGGCCACCCAGGGCAGCCGATCGCCGCCGTGCACGTGGCCGGCGACGCCGTCGCTGAGGGCGCTGTGGCGGTAGTGCAGGGTGAGTTGCGCCACGGTGCGGAACAGCCAGTCGCGCACCGGGCCCAGGGCCAGCGCCCTGGGAATCAGCAGCGGCGCCAGGCGGGTGCGCAGCAGGTCGGCCATGGGCCCCTGGGCGGTGGCGAAGGTGAACACGCGGTCGGTGGTGGCCACCAGCTGCCGGGCGAAGCCGATGCGTTCCTGCTCGTAGCTGTCCAGCAGGCTGTCGTCGGCGTTGCCCTTGAGCACGCTGGCCAGTTTCCACGCCAGGTTGATGGCGTCGCCGATGCCGGTGTTCATGCCTTGGCCGCCGGCCGGGCTGTGGATGTGCGCTGCGTCACCGAGCAGGAACACCCGGCCATGGCGGAACTGTTCGGTGACCCGGTGGTGTACGTGGTAGGTGGAGAACCAGTTCAGCTGGTCCACCTGCACCTTGAGGTGGTCGATGGCGCGGCGGCTGATGTCTTCGAACTGCAGGCTGTCGGCGCGGGCGGCACGCTCGTCGCGCACGGTGCCGATCAGCCGCGCGCGGCCGGTGCCGGCCAGTGGGAACACGGCCAGGAAGTCGGCTTCGTCGAGGTCCACGTGCAGCTCGCCATTGAACGCCGGGCCCTGGCCGACCACGTCGGCGACGTAGAACACCTGCTGGTAGGTGCCACCGGGAAAACCGCTGCCCAGGGCGTTGCGGGTGGTGGAGCGGGCGCCGTCGCAGCCGGCCAGGTAGCTGGCCACGCAGGACTCCAGGTGCCCGTCAGGGTGTTGCAGCTGCGCCAGCACCTGCTCGCCCTGGTCGACGAGGCCGCGCAGGGTCACGCCGCGCTCCACGCTGATGCCCTGGGCTTGCAGGCGTTCGATCAGCAGGCGTTCGTGTTCGTCCTGGGGGAATATCTCCAGGAAGCTGTAGGGCGTCAGGCCTTCGCCGATGTTGGAGAACGGCAGGTGCGCGACCGCCGTGCCCTTGACCCACAGGTTGATGGCGGCCACGGTGTGACCGTGGCGCAGGATATGGTCGCTGAGGTCCAGTTGCTGGTAGAGCTCCAGGGTGCGGGCTTGTACCGCCAGGGCGCGGGAGGTGGTGCCGGGTTCCAGGGCCTGGTCGATGATGCGCGGCTGGATGCCCTGGGCGCTTAGCCACAGGGCCAGGGCAAGGCCGGTGGGGCCGGCACCGACGATGAGCACGTCGCAGCGTTGCATGGTGGTTACCTCGTGGACGGGGTAGATTCCAGTATGGCAGGGCGTAACTTGATCTGCTTTTGATCCGGCTTTTGATCCGGCTTTTGATCCGGCTTTTGATCCGGCTTTTGATCTGGTTTTTGATGTGGTTTTTGATCTTGCTCTTGATCTTGATTGTATGCCCCGTAAAGCGCCCGGGCCGACTGGAGGCGTCGCTCAACGGGCTGCCCGAAGGGCCGAGGCCGCAGACCGAAGAGACGGTAACCCGCAGGCTTCTATAGCGGGTGCCGTCTGCCCGTTGAGCGGCGCCGGAAGGAGGGGACCCGTAGCGCAGCGGAGGGCCCAAGCAGGGGCAAGCCTTTTTTGGTTACTTTTTGAGGCGTTTGTCAAAAAGTGACCCGCCGTAAGGGCGGAAAGGTGATTGTGCATCACCCTAGGTAATGGATATGTTCACGATATGTGGATCCCGCTTTTTAGGGTTTCGGACATATCCATTTTCGTGGTGCGACCACCGACCGTTCCGGCCTTACGCCGGGTCACTTTTTTCAGTCGAAAAAAAAGTAACCAAAAATTCTCGCCCCTGCTTGGGCCCTCCGCTGCGCTACGGGTCCCCTCCCTCCGGCGTCGCTCAAGCGGACGACGGCCCGGAATAGAAGCGCCTCCGGTTCCGTCTTCCTCGGCTCCGCCGAGGCCCGCTTGATCAACGCCTCCGGTCGGCCCGGGCGCTTAACGGGGCCAAGATCAAGATCAAGATCAAAAGCCAGATCAAAAGCCAGATCAAAAGCAAAGGCCGGATCAAAAGCTCGAGCCGGCGGCTCTCCGGGTTTGTTCGGGCATAAAAAAGCCCGGTTCAATGAACCGGGCCTGTTTGCCGCGCAGCATCTCAATAACGCTGATAGTCAGAACCAAACTCACGACGCACTTCCGCCACATAAATCGGCGCCTGTTGCTCCGCATGCTGGTGCGGCAGCACATGTTCGCTGCCGTTCTCGGCCATGCGCATGTTGCGGTCGCGGGCGTGTTCGGCGCCGTCCTGGGCCACGGTGGCCTGGGGGTGGCTGGTGACAGTTTGCGGGGTGGCGAAAGCGCTGCCGGTGGCCATCAGTGACAGGGCAAGGCTGAAGGTGATTACAGGTTTCATGGTGAGGCTCCAGATTAGGTGGTGGAGAAGATGGAGCCAACTTTACGACCGGCCGCCGCGCAGGAAAAACCACCTGCGGGCATAGTGACTATCGATTTCGATGATTACCGCCATCGGCGCCTCTAGGGCGCCGGTTGGCGCAGGGCGCACAGGCGCCTGCGGCCATGGTCGGGGTTGATTCAGGCGCCCGGGTCGAGCAACCCTGCACGTTCGCCCAGCCCATGGCGGCGGTCAGCCAAAGGTGAAGGCATAGGCCGAGACACCCGGGTCAAGGAACTCGATGCTGAAGGTGTGCTGGCTGATGTCCCCGGGCTGGCGCACCAGCTGGTACAGGCGCTGCTCGGTGACCTGGCCGCTGCCGTCCGGCGCAACGTCGGTGCCGTGGGCGTCGCCCGGCGCCTTGCCGTCGATCAGCACCTTGAAGCGCACAGGCTGGCCGTTGGTGCCGGGGCCCAGCACCAGGTGCAGGTCGCGGGCCTGGAAGCGGTAGGCGATGCGGCCGTTGGCCTGGCTGAGGGTGGCCTGTTCGGCGCCGATTCGCCATTGGCCTTCCACGCCCCACTGGTTCAGCTGCGGCTGGGCGGGCAATTGATAGTGGGCGTCCTTGTCGGCGGCCAGCGCCGGGGTGGAGGCGAAGTTTTCCGAGCGGCGGTAGCCCACGTAGGTTTCTGGCGAGCGCATGTCCTGGTTGTCGGCGGCCTGCTGCACCCCTTGGGCGTCGATGTTCACCAGGTCGCTGTTGAACTGGCCGTGGCCGGCTTCGCGCAACAGTTGCTGGATGACCCGTTCGGACTGCTCGTATTCGCCTTCGCCGAAGTGGTGGAAGCGGATCTTGCCCTGGGCGTCGACGAAGTAGTGGGCGGGCCAGTATTCGTTGTCGAAGGCGCGCCAGATCTTGTAGTCGTTGTCGATGGCCACAGGGTAGGTGATGCCGAGCTTCTTCATGGCCGCGGTGACGTTGCCCACGTCGCGCTCGAAGGCGAATTCGGGGGCGTGCACGCCGATCACCACCAGGCCCTGGTCGTGGTACTTGGCGGCCCAGGCCTTGAGGTAGGGCAGGGTGCGCAGGCAGTTGATGCAGGAGTAGGTCCAGAAGTCCACCAACACCACCTTGCCCTTCAGCGCCTCGGCGGTCAGCGGTGGCGAGTTCAGCCATTGCACGGCGCCGTCCAGCGCCGGCAGGTCGCCTTCCACCGGCAGTGGCTGGGTGTCGCTGACGGTAACGGCGGCGGCCTGCACGGGGCGGTTTTTCTCGCCCAGCACGCGGTCCACCAGGTGCTGTTCCAGGCCGCCGGTGCTGGCAGTGGATAGCTGCGCCAGCACGCCGGTGTCCAGGCCCAGGGCAATGGCGGCGACGCCGGCCAGCATCAAGGCGCCCAGGCCGCGGCGGATCCACTCGCCCACGCCCAGGGCGCGTTTCATGGCGGCGAACAGCTTGCCGCCCACCAGCAGCGCGGCGGCCAGCGAGGTGGCGGCGCCGGCGGCGTAGGCCAGCAGCAACAACGTGGTGCCGACGCTGGCGCCCTGCAGGGCGGCGCCGGTCAGCACCAGGCCAAGGATGGGGCCGGCGCAAGGCGCCCATAGCAGGCCGGTTGCCACGCCGATCAGGAACGAGGCGCCGGGGCGCGGCTGGTTGGTGGTGCCAGCGGCTTCCGACAGTCGGCTACCGGCGGCCACCAACGGCCGGGTCAGGCGCTCGGCCAGCTGCGGCAGCAGCAGGGTCAGGCCGAACAGCGCCACGAACACCAGCGCCAGCCAGCGGCCATACTGGTTCAACTGCACCACCCAGGCACCGCCCACCGCGGCCAGGGAAGCCACCAGGGCGAAGGTCACGGCCATGCCGGCCAGCAGCGGCAGGCCGCTCTTGACGAAGGGCTGGCCGGTGCGGGCGAACACGAACGGCAGCACCGGCAAGATGCAGGGGCTGACGATGGTCAACACGCCCCCCAGGTAGACGATCAGTAGTAGCAGCATGAACTTGTCCTTTTCAGGCGGGGTGAATGGCGTTGTGGGAATGCTAACCATCCCGCGCTCGTGGAATCCTCACGGCCAGTTAAACATTTTGTGATATCTGCTGCGCAAGGTATCGCTATATAGTTGGCTGTATAGCGCTAATGGAACGATAACAGGAGTCACCGTGATGAATGCTTTCTCCAAAGAGGCCGTCGGCCCGTCCTACAGCCTGGCCTCGATGCAGCACGCCCAGGCCATGACCTGGCAGGCCATCGAGCTGCTGTCCCGGCGCATCGCGCCAGGCATGCTCGAATCCCAGGCCCGCGAGCTGGGCAAGCAGGTGCTGCAGGAGCTGGACATGCAGCGTATCTGGCACCCGCTGCTGGTGCGCTTTGGCGCCAACACCCTGAAGACCTTCAAGCAGCGCTCCGAGGGCGACCCGGTGCTGGGCGAGGACGACATCTACTTCATCGACATGGGCGCCGTGTGGCAAGGCCATGAAGGCGACGCCGGCGCCACGTTCACCACCGGCAGCGACCCGCAGAAAATCGCCTGCGCCGCCGCGGCCAAGGCCCTGTTCGACCGCGTCGAAGCCTTCTGGCGCGCCGAGCAGGTCACCGGCCAGGCGCTGTACGACTACGCCGACGCCCAGGCGCGGGAGATGGGCTGGGTGCTGAACCTGAACATCAAGGGCCACCGCGTCAGCGACTTCCCCCACGCCATCTACCGCGGCGGCGACCTGGGCGATTTCGAGCAGGCGCCCAACGCCGGGCTGTGGATTTTGGAGATCCAGCTGGCGCACCCGAGCCTGCCGTACGGCGCCTTCTACGAAGACCTGCTGGTGTAGCGCTATGGTTGTAAGCACATAGCGCCAATACCGATGATGGCGCCTCGATTGCCACTCACAGGGAAGCACCGCATGAAAGTCAGCGCACGCAACGTATTCAAGGGCACCGTCAGCCAGGTCAACCCGGGGGCGGTGAACGCCGAGGTGGCGCTGGCCCTGCCCGGCGGCGAGACGCTGGTGGCGGTGGTGACCCTGGCCAGCGTCAACAGCCTGGGCCTGGCGGTGGGCAAGGAAGCGGTGGCGCTGGTCAAGGCGCCGTGGGTGGTGCTGGTGACCGACACCGGCGGCTACCGCTTCTCGGCGCGCAACAGCCTGCAGGGCCAGGTGGTGCGCGTCGGCGACGGCGCGGTGAACGCCGAAGTGGTGCTGCGCCTGGCCGGCGGCACCGAGGTGTTTTCCATCGTCACCCGCGAGGCCGTGCAGGAGCTGGGCCTGGCCCCGGGCGTGACGGCCACGGCGCTGATCAAGGCGTCGCACATCATCCTCGGCGTGGCCGACTGATTACATCAGCACGCCGTCCTCGGGCTCTTCGGGCAGGGCGGCGGGCACCTCCAGCAGTTCCTGCACGGCAATCTCGATGTGCCGGCACATGGCGTTCAGCGGCAGGTCGTTGGGTTGCAGGTCGAACGGGTCGGCGATCTGGTCGCCCAGGGCGTCCAGGCCGAAGAAGGTGTACGCCAGGATGCACACTGCCACCGGGGTGAACCAGCCGATGCTGTCGATCAGGCAGAACGGCAGCAGGAAGCAGTAGATGTGCACGGTGCGGTGCAGCAGCAGGATGTAGGGGTAGGGGATGGGCGTGTTCTTGATGCGCTCGCAACCGCCCAGCACGTAGGACAGCCGCGTCAGCTGCTGGTCGATGCCCATCTGCACTTGCTCGCCGGCGCCGGCCTGGCGCGCGGCGTCCTGGTAGCGCTTGCCCAGCAGGCCCAGCAGCGCGCTGGGCGGGTTCTGGTGGCCCAGCACCACGTGCCGCGCGTGTTCGTCCAGGCGCTCCAGGGTCTGCGGCGCCACCGCCTCGCGGCGCAGGAAATGCTTGAGCACATAGGCGAACGCCACCAGGCTGTGGCCCAGCTGTTCGCGCTGCTCCGCGGCCAGGCTGGGCAGCAGGCTCAGGGTCTGGCGCGTGAGGTTGCGGCTGACGATCAACAACTCCCCCCACAAGGTCCGGGCTTCCCAGAAACGCTGGTAGGCCACGGTATTGCGAAAGCCGAGGAAGATCGCCAGGGTCAGGCCCCACAGGGTGAACGGCGTGGCCGTGAGCACCACCTTGAAGTGGAACAGGGTGCCGTGGATGGCCACCACCGCCGAGCTGATCAGCACCGTGAACAGCACCTTGCGCCAGATGGCCGGGATGATCGAACCCTTCAACGAAAACAGCAGCGTCAGGGCGGAGGGGTTGTGGGGGCGGATGATCATGCGCGCATCGGGCTCCTGCGGGGCGGGAAAGGGGATTTGCCGTGGGCGGCCCAAGCGCTATATCATTTGGTATATAGCGAATGGCCCGCTGGTGCATCCTACCCGTTCATTTTGGCCCCTGGAACGCTGCAATGCGCGAAAGAATCTATCCCTACACGGCCTGGCTGCTGACCCGCAGCTTCCAGCCCCTGGAAATCGAGCTGATCGGCCCCGGCTACGCGGCCAGCGGCTACGACCGCACCGAGTCGGGCCGCAACTACCACGTGGACGAGCTGTACCCCAGCAAGCTGGCGGCCATTGCCTGCGGCGAAGACCGCCTGGCCGAGCTTGAAGCCGACATCGCCAAGCGCCAGGCCAGCCTGGACAAGCGCCGGGATGCGCTGTACCGGCATAAGTAGGCCCGGGCGTCGAGATGGCGGCTGTCTCGAAATGGCGTCGTCTGCATCGCGACTAAAGTCGGCTCCTACACCGTTCGTGGTAGGAGCCGGCCTTGGCCGCGATGCAGGCGACGCGATTTATACGGTATAGGCATTCGCGTAGCAGCTGCCGCAAGGCTGCGTCCCGGGCCTGACACGGCGTGGGGGCGAGGACGCAGCCTGCGGCAGCTGCTACAGGGGCGGGCATCGTCTGCATCGCGGTTGTAGCAGCGGCCACAGGCCGCGTCCAAGGCGCCGCGCTGTTTCCGGCATACCGCGGGGCACCCGGACGCCGCCTTCGGCAGCTGCTACGGGGGAGGGGAATTTGGGGTTGTAATATCATTTTAACATTGTATGGCTAGCATCGCGCCTTCACTTCGGGTCGGCCATACACCATGCACGCAGAAACCTTCCCCTTCATGCGTCCGAAACTTCCCCGCGATCACCGCTGTGCCGGTGACCTGTGCAAGGAAGTGCCCGCCATTGAATCCAGCGCCACCAACGCGCTGGTCATGGATATTTTTACTTCGCAAAAAGAGATGACCTGCCTGGCGGTGGTGGAAGGGCGCCGGCCCATCGGCCTGATCAACCGCAATATCTTCCTGTCGCAGATGAGCCGGCCGTTCCACCGCGAGCTGTATGACAAGAAAAGCTGCATCGCCTTCATGGACAAGGAACCGCTGATTGTCGATGCGCAGATGAGCATCGAGGCGCTGACCTTCAAGACCGTGGAGTACGGCGAGAAGGCCCTGTCCGACGGTTTCATCGTCACCCGTGGTGGCGACTTCGCCGGCCTGGGCAACGGCCTGCAGTTGATGGGCGTGGTGGCCGCCATGCAGGCGGAAAAGAACCGGCAGATGATGCAGAGCATCGAGTACGCCAGCGTGATCCAGCGCGCCATGCTGCGCGCCTCGCGCGATGCGCTGAAGTCGATGCTCGATGACGCCGCGCTGCTGTGGGAACCGCGCGACGTGGTGGGTGGCGACTTCTACCATTTTGGCGCCTACGACGACGGCTGGTTCGGCGCCATCGCCGACTGCACCGGCCACGGCGTGCCCGGCGCCTTCATGACCTTGATTGCTTCATCGTCGCTGACCCGCGCGCTGGCCCAGTGTGGCCCGCGCGACCCGGCACGGCTGCTGTCGGCAGTGAACCGCAGCGTCAAGGAACTGCTGGGGCAGGTGGAAGGCGGCCAGGAACACCCCGAGTCGGACGACGGCCTGGACGCCGCGTTCTTCTGGTTCGACAGCGCCCGCCAGGTGCTCAGCTTCGCCGGCGCGCGCCTGGGCCTGTCGGTGCTGCACCCCGGCGCCGCCCAGGTCGAGACCCTGGCCGGCCAGCGCATGGGCGTCGGCTACGTGGCCAGCGAGCTGGATTACGCATGGCGCTGCGAGGAAGTGCCGATGCAGCCGGGCAGCCTGATGTTCATCGCCACCGACGGCCTGACCGACCAGATTGGCGGACCAAAACGAATTGCGTTTGGAAAACGCAAGGCATTCGACACGCTCCTGGCCCACCGCCAGGCGCCGGCGGCTGCCATCTGCAATGAATTGCAACGTGCACTGGCGGGTTGGCAGGGAACGCAAACACGACGTGACGACCTCACCCTATTTTGCGCCCGGCTCAGGAACGACCATGGCTAACCCACACACTACACAGGACTGCACCTTTTTCGACCTTGCCCAGCAGCGCAACGTGATCTTCTATCACATGGGCTATTTCAGCCACAGCATCATCACCACCATGGCCGAGGTGATGAAGTTGCAGCTGGAAGTAGCCGGCGTCAGCGGCCCCACCCGGCGCAAGCTGTTCTCGTCGTTCGTGGAGCAGTCCCAGAACATCATCCACTATTCCTCCGACTGCCTGCGCACGCCGGTGGCCGAGGACGCCTCGGTGCGCCAGGGTGCGGTGTGCATCAGCGCCGAGGGCGACCGCTACCTGATGCAATGCGCCAACCCCATCGCCACCGACGACGTCGAGCGCCTGCGCGAAAAGCTGCTGGCGCTGTGCAAGATGTCCATCGATGAAATCAAGCAGGCCTACAAGGTGGTCCTGCGCGCCGAAACCCCCGAGGACAGCAAGGGCGCCGGCCTGGGCTTCCTGACCATGGCCCGCGACGCCAGCGCGCCACTGGAATTCAGCTTCCATCCGCGTGCGGACGAACCGGGCACCTCGCTGTTCTGCCTCAAAGCCACGATCTGAGTAGAGACACACTGAAAATGGATAATTTCTACGTTGAAGCCAGTGCCACATCGCCGGAAGTCGACTTCCGATTCGACCAGCACCTGCTGACCCTCAAGGGCGAGTCCTACCCGGAAAACGCCGCGGCGTTCTACGCCCCCGTGGTGCAGCACCTGCGCAGCTACCTGGAGGCCTGCAGCGGCGAGTGCATCACCGCCAACATCGCCCTGGCCTACTTCAACAGCTCCAGCACGAAGATGCTCTTCAGCATTTTCGACGCCCTGGACCAGGCCGCCCAGGCCGGCAATGAAGTCATCGTCAACTGGTACCACGACGAAGAAGACGAGACGATTTTCGAATTCGGCGAAGAGCTGCAGGCGGACTTCACCGCCATCCAGTTCAACGACCAGCCCGTGGCCAGTTGATGAGGAGTTCCGTGATGCCGGTAGCGTTGACCGAAGGGGTGCCCGACCTGTTCAAGAGCGAGTTCGACGCCCTGCAACACGCGCGCGGCGTGCTGGCCTTGCCCCAGGCCGATGCCGACCTGTACCGCCAGTCGCTGGTGGACATGGCCCTGCATTTCGAGCGCCTGATCCGCGAGACGCGCCGGCTGATCGGCCGCAGCGACCGCGCCGAGCGCGAGATGAACACCCTCAACGCGCAGCTGCAGATACTGGCCCGGCAGCTGGAACACCGCGCCACCCACGACGCCCTGACCGGGGTGCTGAACCGCGGCGCGATCATCGAGCAGACCAGCAGCACCCTGTCACGTATTGGCGTGGCGATGATCGTGCTGGACATCGACCACTTCAAGAAGGTCAACGACGAGTACGGCCACCCCGCCGGCGACGGCGTGATCCAGGGCATCGTCGGCTGCCTGCGGCAGATCGTCGGCGAGCGCGGGCTGATCGGCCGCGTGGGTGGCGAGGAGTTCACCGTGCTGCTGCCCGGCGGCAACCTCGATGACGGCCTGGGCGTGGCCGAGGCCATGCGCGCGGCCATCGCCGGCCACGTGTTCATGCACCCGGTGAACCGCCCGGTCACCGCCAGCTTCGGCGTCAGCGCCCACCCGGCGGGCACCGGCTTCGACCTGGCCTACGGCAGCGCGGACGCTGCGCTGTACCGCGCCAAGCGCGCCGGGCGCAACCGCGTGGAAGGCGCGTAGCGGGTTTTTCTGTAAACGGTCTGAAATTCGTTTCATGGGGATTCATTGGGCAGGGCAGGGGCGCTCGGCGAAGATTGGCCCATCGCCGGCAGCCTGCCGCGCAACGCTCCAACGACCCTTTTCGGGAGGAACCCCATGAACCTGAAAGCACTGACGCTGATCCCTGTCCTGGGCCTTGCCGCCTTGCTCTCGGCCTGTGCCGGCACGATGCCCAAGCCCGACCCGCACGACGCCTGGGTAGGCCTGCAGGAAGAGGCGCGCGACAACATGCTGGCCGAGCAGCTGGACGGCCACCCGCTCAAGGACGGCCGCTACTTCCAGGTGGCGCCGGGCAAGCACAGCATGCAGGTGGTGGTGTACGCCGCCAGCAGCGTGTACGTCGACGACAAGACCTGCCACGGCACCCTGGCCTATGCCCACTTCAAGCCTGACGAGCACTACCAGCTGCGCGAGACCAGCACCGGCATGAGCATGGGCCTGGCGCTGGGCGTGGACCTGGTGAACGACCGCGGCCGCACGGTGGCGCACACCGACCAGTTCACCTGCGCTGCTGGCTGATACCCGCCGTCCCGCGCCTGCACCCGTAGCCGCTGCCGCAGGCTGCGCTGGCCCTGTGCCTCGCTGGAGATCTCCAGTGAAGCGGACGGCCAGCGCAGCCTGCGGCAGCGGCTACGCAGTCTCCAGTCGTCGATTTCCTCCCGCAAATCACCGCCAGCCTGCCAATGTGAAACATTGACGCAGCAAAATGCGCAATCTGCCCTTTCCCCCCGCCCTGAGAGAAGGCACAATTCGCGTCCATTTTTTTGGCTGGCCTTGCCGGAGGCTTCGACATGATCCAGACCCCGTATTACCTCATCGACAAAACCAAGCTCTTGGCCAACATGCAGAAGATCGCCTACGTGCGCGAACACTCTGGCGCCAAGGCCCTGCTGGCACTCAAGTGCTTCGCCACCTGGTCGGTGTTCGACCTGATGCAGCAGTACATGGACGGCACCACCTCGTCTTCGCTCTACGAGCTGAAGCTGGGCCGCCAGAAATTCGCCGGCGAGACCCACGCCTACAGCGTTGCCTGGGCCGATGACGAAATCGGCGAGATGCTGGAGAACTGCGACAAGATCATCTTCAACTCCATCGGCCAGCTGCAACGCTTCGCGCAGGCGAGCGAAGGCAAGGTCCGGGGCCTGCGCGTGAACCCGCAAGTCAGCAGCTCCGACTACCTGCTGGCCGACCCGGCGCGCCCGTTCAGCCGCCTGGGCGAGTGGGACCCGGTGAAGGTCGAAGGCGTGATCGAGCAGATCAGTGGCTTCATGTTCCACAACAACTGCGAGAACGGCGACTTCGGCCTGTTCGACCAGATGCTGGGCACCATCGAAGAGCGCTTCGGCCACCTGCTGCACAAGGTCGAGTGGGTGAGCCTGGGCGGCGGTATCCATTTCACCGGCGAAGGCTATGCTTTGGATGAGTTCTGCGCGCGCCTGAAGGCGTTCTCGCAGAAGTACGGCGTGCAGGTGTACCTGGAGCCGGGCGAAGCCGCCATCACCCAGAGCGCCTCGCTGGAAGTGACCGTGCTCGACACCCTGTACAACGGCAAGCACCTGGCCGTGGTCGACAGCTCCATCGAAGCGCACATGCTCGACCTGCTGATCTACCGCCTGAACGCCAAGCTGGCGCCAAGCGAAGGCGAGCACACCTACATGGTCTGCGGCAAATCGTGCCTGGCCGGCGACATCTTCGGCGAGTACCAATTCGACCGTCCCCTGGCCATTGGCGACCGCCTGTCGTTCGTCGACGCGGCCGGCTACACCATGGTCAAGAAAAACTGGTTCAACGGCCTGAAAATGCCGTCCATCGTAGTGAAACAACTCGACGGTACCGTCGAGGTGGTTCGTGAATTTGGTTTTGACGATTACCTGTCCAGCCTTTCGTAAGCTGGCGGCTTAAGGAGAAGTAAAGAAATTGAAGAAGAACGTTCTTATCATTGGTGCAGGAGGTGTCGCCAAGGTGGTGGCCCACAAGTGCGCGCAGCACAACGACGAACTCGGTCGTATTGCCATCGCGTCGCGTAACATCTCCAAATGCCAGGCCATCATCGACAGCGTCAAGGCCAAGGGCAGCCTCAAACAGCCCGCTGACATCAAGGCGTTCGCGTTGAATGCACTGGATGTCGAAGCAACCAAGGCGTTGATCCGCGAGACCGAATCGCAGATCGTCATCAACGTCGGCTCCGCGTTCCTGAACATGTCGGTGCTGCGTGCCTGCATCGATACCGGTGTGGCGTACCTGGACACCGCGATTCACGAAGAACCGGGCAAAATCTGCGAGACGCCACCCTGGTACGGCAACTACGAGTGGAAACACCTCGAGGAATGCCAGCAGAAGAACATTACCGCCATCCTGGGCGTGGGCTTCGACCCGGGCGTCGTGAACGCCTATGCCGCACTGGCGAAACAACAGCATTTCGACCGCATTGACTCCATCGACATCCTCGACGTCAATGCTGGCTCCCATGGCAAATACTTTGCCACCAATTTCGACCCGGAAATCAACTTCCGCGAATTTACCGGGCAAGTCTGGAGCTGGCAGAACAGCCAGTGGACCAGCAACACCATGTTCGAAGTCAAGCGCACCGACGACCTGCCGGTAGTGGGTTCGCAGAACCTGTACCTCACCGGTCACGACGAAGTGCACTCGATCTCCAAGAACCTCGACGTGCCGAACGTGCGCTTCTGGATGAGCTTCGGCGAGCACTACATCAACGTCTTCACCGTGCTGAAAAACCTGGGCCTGCTGTCCGAACAGCCGGTCAAGACTGCCGAAGGCCTGGAAGTGGTGCCGTTGAAAGTGGTCAAGGCCGTGCTGCCGGACCCCTCGTCCCTGGCACCGGGCTACACCGGCAAGACCTGCATCGGCGACCTGGTCAAGGGCACTAAAGATGGCCAGCCGCACGAGCTGTTCATCTACAACGTGGCCGACCACGAGGAAGCCTACGCCGAGACCGACAGCCAGGGCATCTCCTACACCGCTGGCGTGCCACCGGTGGCCGCTGCCTTGCTGGTCGCCCGTGGCGAGTGGGACGCGCAGCGCATGGTCAACGTCGAGGAGCTGCCAGCCGAGCCGTTCCTCAAGGCGCTGGACGTGATGGGCCTGCCGACCCGCATCAAGGACGCCAAGGGCGACCGCCCGTGGGATCAGCTAGCCTGATCCCTGATGCGCGGGTAACACCAAAGCCGCTGCCCCCTGGGCAGCGGCTTTTTTGTAGGCGCTGGCAACGCGCGTCCTCGGTGCCATCTGCAAACCATTCCCAGCCCTTCATGAACTATTCCATCCAATCCATAAGTTCCATGGATACCCTTGTTTTTTCTACTATGATTTTCCCCGAGGGTTGAGCCCAGGTGCCGCGCGACAGACGCAGCCCTGCCGTGCCACCCCGAACACTGAGCCATTTCTGACCGTCCCCAAAAAAGGAAGGCCCCGGCATGCCCATGTTCGAGCCGCGTGAGGTTGAGGGTTCCGTGACCCCCACCGCCGATGAATACCAGGACGCGATACTGCCCAAGGTGTCGCGCACCTTTGCGTTGACCATTCCGCAGTTGCCGCCCAGCTTGCGCCGGGCTGTGACCAATGCCTACCTGCTGTGCCGGGTGGCCGACACCATCGAAGACGAGCCGGTGTTCGACGCCCAGCAGAAGCGCCGCTTCGAGGACGGCTTCATCGATGCGGTGACCGGGCGCATCGACCCCAAGGCGTTCGCCGCCGAAGTGGCGCCGTTGTTCTCCCAGGAGACCTCGGCGGCCGAGCGCGAACTGGTGGGGCAGTTGCCGCTGGTGCTGCAGGTGACCCACAGCCTCACGTCGCCGCAACGCGAGGCCATCCTCAAGTGCCTGACCATCATGTCCCACGGCATGCACGACTTTCAGCGCACGGTGGGCCGCCATGGCCTGGACACCCTGCGTGACCTGGATTGCTACTGCTACTGCGTGGCCGGCGTGGTGGGCGAGATGCTCACCGAGCTGCTGCTGGACCACGACCCGCAGTTGCGCGCCCAGCGCGACAACCTGATGCGCCTGGCGGTGTCGTTCGGCCAGGGGCTGCAGATGACCAACATCCTCAAGGACCAATGGGAAGACCACGAGCACGGCGTGTGCTGGTTGCCCCAGGACGTGTTCAGCCGCTACCAGGTGCAATTACAGTCCCTGCACGCCGGCGCCCACGAGGGCAACTACGCCGGGGCCATGGCCGAGTTGATCGGGGTGGCCCACGCGCACCTGCGGCGGGCGCTGGAGTACACGCTGATGATCCCGGTGCGCCATGGTGGCTTCCGGCGCTTCTGCCTGTGGAGCATTGGCCTGGCGGTGCTGACCTTGCGCAAGCTGCAGCAGAACCTGGACTTCTGCCACGGCGCCCAGGTGAAGATTTCCCGTCGCGCGGTGGCCTGCACCCTGACCCTGACGCGCCTGAGCGGCAACTCCAATGCCGGCCTTGGCTGGCTGTTCGCCACGGCGGCGCGCGGCCTGCCGTTGACGCCGCTGGCCAGTGAGTGGAGCGCACCGCTGTGGCCCAAGAGCGCCATCGCCTATTCCATGGAACCGGTGCTGGTGGCCGAACAGGTGGACCTGCGCCCATGATGGACGACAGCATGCTGCTGGGCGCCGGCCTGGCCCCCGAGCCGACCCTGGCGCTGGACCCGGCCATCGAGCGCGCCCGCGAGGCCCTGCTCAAGCGCCAGCGGGCCGACGGCCACTGGTGCTTCGAGCTGGAATCGGACTGCACCATCACCGCCGAATACATCCTGATGATGCACTTCACCGACGACATCGACACGGCCCTGCAGGCGCGCATGGCGGTGTACCTGCGGCAGATCCAGGTGCGCGACGGCCACGGTGGCTGGGCCCAGTACACCGGTGGCGCGCTGGACATTTCCTGCACGGTGAAGGCCTATTACGCCCTGAAGGCCGCCGGTGATTCGCCCCAGGCACCGCACATGCGCCAGGCCCGCGAGGCGCTGCTGGCGCTGGGCGGCGCGGCGAAGAGCAACGTGTTCACGCGCATCCTGCTGGCCATGTTCGAGCAGGTGCCGTGGCGCGCCGTGCCCTGGGTGCCGGTGGAGCTGATCCTGCTGCCGCGCTGGGCGCCGATCCATATCGACAAGATCGCCTACTGGGCGCGCACCACCCTGGTGCCGCTCACCGTGCTGTGCTCGCTGAAGGCCAGGGCGGCCAACCCGCACCAGGTGGATATTCGCGAGCTGTTCGTCACGCCGCCCGAGCAGGAGCGCGATTACTTCCTGCGCGACAGCCTGCTCAAGGTGCTGTTCCTGGGCCTGGACAAGGTCGGCCGTGGCCTTGAGCGGCTGATTCCGCGAGGTTTGCGCCAACGCGCACTGGACCGCGCCAGGGATTGGTTCGTGGCGCGCCTGAACGGCGAGGACGGCATGGGCGCGATTTTCCCGCCCATGGTCAACGCCTACGAGGCCCTGGGCCTGCTGGGCTACGCCAAGGACCACCCGTTGCGGCTGACCTGCAAGCGCGCGCTGGACCGCCTGCTGGTGGAGCGCGACGACGGCAGCACCTACTGCCAGCCGTGCATGTCGCCGGTGTGGGACACCGGCTGGAGCATGATGGCCCTGCTGCACAGCGGCGACCCGGGCAAGGTCGACCCGGCGTTGCAGCAGGCCCGCGACTGGCTGGTGGCGCGCCAGGAGCTTGAGTTCAAGGGCGACTGGGCGGTGAACGCCGCCCACGTCCGGCCCGGTGGCTGGGCGTTCCAGTACCTCAATGCCTATTACCCGGACATCGATGACACTGCGCTGGTGGCAGCGCTGTTGCAGCTGCTCGACCGGCGCTTCGACAGCCCCGGCGCCCATGGCCCCAGCGTGCAGCGCGCCCGTGAGTGGATGCTGGCGCTGCAGTCGCGCAACGGCGGCTTTGGCGCCTTCGACGCCGACAACACCTGCTACTACCTCAACGCCATTCCCTTCGCCGACCACGGCGCCTTGCTCGACCCGCCCACCGAGGACGTCAGTGGCCGCGTGGCCGCCTGCCTGGGCGTGCTGGGCGACCACGGCGCCGCCACGCGCCGCTGCGTGGCCTACCTGCGCGACGCCCAGCGCGCGGACGGCAGCTGGTGGGGGCGCTGGGGCAGCAACTACATCTATGGCACCTGGAGCACCGTGTCGGGGCTGGTGCTGGCCGGCGAAGACCCGCAGCAGCCGTACCTGCGCCGGGCGGTGGAATGGCTGCGCAGCCGCCAGCACCGCGACGGTGGCTGGGGCGAAACCAATGACAGCTACATCGACCCGATGCTGGCCGGCACCAACGGCGGCCTCAGCACGCCGCATTCCACCGCCTGGGCGGTGCTGGCGCTGCTGGCCCTGGGCGAGGTGGACGGGGCAGCGGCGCAGCGGGGCGTCGCCTGGCTGCAGGCGCACCAGCAGGCCGACGGCCTGTGGTCGGACCCGGCGCACAACGCGCCCGGCTTCCCGCGGGTGTATTACCTGAAATACCACGGTTACGCGGCGTACTTCCCGCTGTATGCCCTGGCCCGCTACCGTGAACTGCGCGCGCGCCCGAGGGTGGCACGCTCTAGGGTGGCAGTGTGAGGCCCAGCGCCGTTGGCATAGTGGTGGCCTTGCAAGCCGAGGCCCAGGCCTTGGCCAACGCCGCGACGCTGCCGGGGCGCGTGCTGGATCTACCCGATGGCGGCCGCCTGTGGCTGGCCGGCATGGGCCAGGCAGCGGCCGGGCAGGGCGCCCGTGCCCTGGCCGACAGCGGCGTGCAGGCCCTGGCCAGTTTCGGCGTGGCCGGGGCGCTGGACGACTCGTTGCGCAGCGGCGTGTTGCTGTGCCCCTCGCACGTGGTGGACGAACAGGGCTACCTGTTTGCCTGCGACCCGTCGTGGAGCGAGCGTCTGTGCCAGCGCCTGACCACGGCCGGGGTGGCGGTGCGCTACGACCAGGCCCTGGCCAGCCTCGGCCAGACCTTGAGCGACGGCGCCGCCAAGCGCGCCGCCGGGCAGCTGTACCTGTGCGCCGCGGTGGACCTTGAGAGCGCCGCCGTGGCCGCCGTGGCCCGCGAGCGTGGCTTGCCGTTCCTGGCGCTGCGGGCCATTGTCGATGAAGTCGACGACCGCCTGCCGCCGGCGCTGCAAGGGGCCATCGACCCCTGGGGCCAGGCGCGGCCGCTGGCGTTGGTGCGGGCGTTGCTGCGCCGGCCCTGGTTGCTGCTGCGCCTGCCGGGCCTGGCGCGGCGCATGGGCAAGGCCTTGAAGGCGCTGCGCACTGCCGCCCGCGCCGCCCCCTGCCTGGGGGCGGTGGTGGGCCAGGGCCAGCGGCCGCGGGTCTCATGAGGGGCGTGCATCAGCTCATCGCCACCCTGGTCCACCACTGCGCCCGCCGGCCCTGGACGGTGTTGGTGGTCGCCGCGCTGTTGGCGCTGCTGAGCCTGCAGGCCGCCAGCCACCGGCTGAGCATGGACACCGACGCCGACCACCTGTTTGCCGATGACCTGCCCTGGCGCCAGCAGAGCCAGGCGTTCGCCCGGCAGTTTCCGCAGTTCAGCGACACTCTGGTGGTGGTCATCTGCGCGCCCAGCGACGAGGAGGCCCACGACGCGGCGGTCACCCTGGCGGGGCAACTGGCGGCGGACAACGCGCATTTCCGCGAGGTGTCGACGCCGGGCATCAGCACCTTCTTCGACCGCGAGGGGCTGATGCTGCTGCCCCCCGACGAGCTCTACAGCGTCATCGACAGCATGACCCAGGGCGGCCAGCTGCTCGACCCGCTGGCCGCCGACCCCAGCGCCCGCGGGCTGCTCAAGGCCCTGGACCGGCTGGTGGAGGGCGTGAGCATGGGTATGGACCTGGTGCCCTACAACGTTGCCCTGGGCCGGGTCGCCGACACCTTCGAGCAGGCCCAGGCCGGGCGCCCGGCGCCGTTGTCCTGGCAGGCGCTGCTCACCCCGCAGCTGGCCGGGCGCAGCGGTGGGCTGCAACTGATTCTGCTGCAACCGGTGCTTGACCACGAGGCGCTGGAGCCCGGGCAGGCGGCCACGGCCGCATTGCTGCAACTGGCCGCCGCGCTGCCCGAGGTCAAGGCCGGGCGGGTGCAGGTCAACTACACCGGCTCGGTGCCGCTGGCGGACGAGGAATTCGAGTCGCTGAGCGACCGCGCAGTGCCCATCGCCTTGGGCGGTGGCCTGCTGGTGATCGTGCTGCTGGTGCTGGCGCTGCGCACCTGGCAGACCGTGCTGGCGGTGCTGTTGACCCTGGTGCTGGGGCTGGTCTACACCCTGGGCTACGCGGCGTTGGCGGTGGGGCGTTTGAACCTGGTGTCGGTGGCCTTTGCGGTGCTGTTCATTGGCCTGGCGGTGGATTTCGGCATCCAGTTCGGCGTGCGCCTGCGGGCGCTGGAGCAGCCCGGGCAAAGCCTTGCGGCCAGCCTGCGGCTGACCGGGCTGGAGGTGGGTGGGCAGATCGGCCTGGCGGCCCTGGCCACCGCCTGCGGCTTCCTGGCGTTCGCGCCCACTTCGTTCAGCGGCATGGCCGAGCTGGGCAGCATCGCCGGGGTCGGCATGCTGCTGGCCCTGGCCTGCACCCTGACCGTGCTGCCGGCGTTGCTCGGCCTGCTGCCGCGCAGCCGCCGTGCCAGCGCCGGCGAAACCGGCCTGCCCGGCGGGCACCGCGGTGATGCCTGGCTGGCGCGGCGGCGCTGGCCGGTGCTGGGGGTGTTCGGGCTGCTGGCCGTGGCCGGCCTGTACAGCGCCCTCAGCCTGCCCTTCGACGCCAACCCGCTGCACACCAAGCGCGCCGACACCGAGGCCATGCTGACGCTCACCGGCCTGATGGACGACCCCAACACCAACCCCTTCACCCTCAACGTGCTGGCCCCGGACCTGGACAGCGCGCGCATCCTCAGTGCCCGCCTGAACGCCTTGCCCGACGTGGCGCAGGTGGTCTCGGGGGCCGATTTCGTGCCCTTGAACCAGACCCAGCAACTGGACCAGATTCGCCAGGCGCTGGACCTGATGTACGGCGTGCTCGAACCGCGCCAGGCCCTGCCTGCACCCACTGCGGCGCAACTGCGCGAGGCGGCGGCGTACACCCATGCGGCCATTGCCGGCCTTGGCGCCCAGGTGCCACCCGGCACGCCGCTGGCGCGCATCAGCGCGGCGCTCGACGGCCTGGCCCGGGGCCCGGACAGTGCCTTGCTGCTGGCCAACCAGGCGCTGGCGCAGTTCCTGCCGGTGACCTTCAAGCGCCTGGCCGATTCGCTGGCGGCGCAGCCCATCAGCGCCGAGGGCCTGCCCGAAGGGTTGCGGCGCGACTGGTTCACCGCCGATGGCCAGGTGCGCGTGCAGGTCACCCCCGGCGCCCAGGCCCAGAGCACCGAGGGCTTGCGGCGCTTTGTGGCCAGCGTGCAGAAGGTCGCGCCGCAGGCGGTGGGGGCCGCGCTGGACACGGTGCAGGCCGCCGACACGATTCTGCAGGCGTTCGAACAGGCGGCGCTGTACGCCACCCTGGCCATCGCCGTGGTGCTGGTGCTGGTGTTGCGGCGGCTGCGCGACATGGTGCTGGTGCTGGCCACGCTGCTGATGTCGGCGCTGCTCACGGCGCTGTTCGCGCGGCTGCTGGGCATGTCGCTGAACTTCGCCAACATCATTGCCCTGCCGTTGCTGCTGGGGGTGGGCGTGTCGTTCAACATCTACTTCGTGATGAACGCCCGCGCCGGCCAGCGCCAGTGCCTGGGCTCGCCCACGGCGCGGGCGGTGCTGTTCTCGGCGCTGACCACCGGCACCGCCTTCGGCAGCCTGGCCATCGCCCGGCACCCGGGCACGGCCAGCATGGGCCTGCTGCTGTTGCTGAGCCTGGCGGCGGTGCTGGTGTCGACGTTCGCCTTCCTTCCGGCGCTGCTGTATTCCCCCGTGGCGACACGGACCGTAGCCGCTGCCGAAGGCTGCGCTGGCCCTGAACCACGCTGAAGATGTTCCGTGTACTGGCTGGCCAGCGCAGCCTGGCGGCAGCGGCTACGGCGATCGTCGTGGCGGTTGTGGAGGGTGGCGCGCACGGCAGGAAAATCCGTTTACAATGCGCCCACTTCATATTTGTCGTCATTGCCCGTGACGCGCAGCCGTTACGGGCGTCTATGAAACAGACATGGGCGCGACACTGGCCCACAGCACACCGCATAGGGAGCTCTATACATGATCATCAAACCACGCGTTCGCGGCTTCGTCTGCGTGACCACACATCCCACTGGCTGCGAAGCGAACGTCAAGGAACAGATCGACTACGTGAAGCAGCACGGCGCCATCAGCGATGGCCCGAAGAATGTGCTGGTGCTGGGTGCTTCCACCGGCTACGGCCTGGCCGCGCGCATCAGCGCCGCCTTCGGTTGCGGTGCCAAGACCCTGGGCGTGTTCTTCGAGCGCGAAGGTGACGAGAAGAAGGCTGGCACCGCCGGCTGGTACAACACCGCGGCCTTCCACAAGTTTGCCGAGGCCGAAGGCCTGTACGCCAAGAGCATCAACGGCGACGCGTTCTCCGACGAGATCAAGCGCCAGACCATCGAGGCCATCAAGCAGGACCTGGGCAAGATCGACCTGGTGGTCTACAGCCTGGCTGCCCCGCGCCGCCTGCACCCCAAGACCGGCGAACTGCTGAGCTCGACCCTCAAGCCACTGGGCAAGTCCGTGACCCAGCGCGGCGTCAACACTGACAAGGGCACCGTCGAAGAGACCACCCTGGAACCCGCTTCCCAGGCCGAGATCGACGGCACCGTGGCCGTCATGGGCGGTGAAGACTGGAAGATGTGGATGGACGCGCTGCAGGAAGCCGGTGTACTGGCCGAAGGCGCCAAGACCACCGCGTTCACCTACCTGGGCGAGAAGCTGACCCACGACATCTACTGGAACGGTTCGATTGGCGAAGCCAAGAAGGACCTGGACAAGAAAGTCCTGAACATCCGCGAGAACCTCGCCCCGCTGGGCGGCGACGCGCGCGTGTCGGTGCTCAAGGCCGTGGTTACCCAGGCCAGCTCGGCCATCCCGATCATGCCGCTGTACCTGTCGCTGCTGTTCAAGGTGATGAAAGAGCAGGGCACCCACGAAGGCTGCATCGAGCAGGTCTACGGCCTGTTCAAGGACAGCCTGTACAACGCCCAGCCTATCCTGGACGCCGACGGCCGCCTGCGCGCCGACTACAAGGAGCTGGCCCCGGAAGTACAGGCCAAGGTTGAGGCGCTGTGGAACGAAGTGACCACCGAGAACCTCAGCGACCTGACCGACTTCGCCGGTTACAAGCATGAGTTCCTGCGCTTGTTCGGCTTCGAGATCGCCGGTGTCGACTACGACGCCGACGTGAACCCGAAGGTCGATATTCCCAACCTGATCCAGGGTTGATGGAATGAAAAAACGGGGCGCTTGAAGCGCCCCGTTTTTTTATGGGGGGATTTTGGTGTTTATGGGACCTGGAACACCAGCAGCGCATTGCCGTTGAGCTTGCCGCTGTACACAGGCTCAAGGCCCGGCACCAAATTACGCTCGCTGCGCGCCACGATCACCCAGGCCGGGTGCGGCAGTTTGGCCGGGTCCACGGCGTCGACGAACAGCGGCGTCGGCACCTCGTCATGGTCCAGGTTCATCATGTAGCGCACCGCCCAGGTGTCGCGGCCCAGGTTGACGAACACCAGGGTGCCCGGGTTGGCCGCGCGCAGGCCTTCCACGTGCTGCACGAAGGTTTGCGTGTCGAACTGGCGGTCCTGCTCGGGCTCCACCATCTTCACCAGCAGCCACCATTGCGCAGCCAGTGCCACCAGGCTCAGCAGCACCAGGCGCCGCGCGCGTTCGGCACTGCTGCACCAGGCCCACAGGGCGGCGAACTGCAGCAGCACCAGGCCGCCGACCAGCAGGAACAGCGACACGTCCGGCCAGTAGTCATGCTTGCGCCACAGGTGGTGGCAGGTGAACACGATGATGATGCCCAGCCCCGGCAGCACGGCCACCAGCCACTGGTAGGCGCGACCCACCCGCGCCAGCCAGCCCTGGGCATTGAGCAGGCCGTAGGCGGCGACGGCGGCGAACAGCGGCACCATCGGCAGCACGTAGTAGGCGCGCTTGAAGTGCGGCACCGACAGCCCCAGCAGAATCATCAGGCCGCAGGCGCCCAGGCGGATGGCCAGTTGCACGTCGGCGTCCTGGCCGCGGGTGCTCCAGCGGTGGCGCAGGGCAATCAGCGTGGCCAGGGCCAGTGGCACCACCGGGAAGTAGCGGTACAGGCTCAGCTGGAAGTAGAAGAAGAACGGCTTGCCGCTTTCATCCAGGCGGCCGCCCACCTGCATGTTGCGCACGTCCTGGGCGAAGCTGTCGCCGCCGGCGATGCGCGCCAGTTCCATCAGCAGCCACCAGCCACCGCCCATCAGCAGCAGGCCGACCACGCCATAGCCGAGCACGCGCTTGATGCGCAGCACGGCTGCGGCACGGTCGGGCGCCACGCCCAGGGCCCAATAGGTGCAGGCCACGCCGCACACTTCCACTAGCCCCAGGGGCCCGCGAATGGCGAAGCCCAGTGCGAACAACGGGAACACCGACCAGCGCAGCACCCGCGAGCCGAGCGCCTCGCTGCGGTGCAGCAGGTAGAAGCAGGCCAGGCACAGCAGTGCGCTCATCTGGTCCAGGCACACCGAGCGCGACTTCTCCAGCCACTGGGTGGTGAGCGCGGTCAGCAGCACCGCCAGCAGGCCCCAGGCACGGCTGGACGGCGCCAGCAGGCGGTACAGCAGGGCCAACACGCCGGCCGAGGCAATGGCGGTGGGCAGCACGTTGGCCAGGTGGTTGGGTGCGCCGAACAGCCGCGCGCACAGGTAGCTCATGAAGGTGGCCGTGCCGGGGTAGTCGGCGTAGGGCTGGCCGTAGGTGGTGGGGAACAGGCTGGGCCCGTGGCGGAACATCTCCTGCAGGAACAGCGCCCAGCGGCCGTCGAAGCCCTGGGGTTGCTCGTTCCAGATGCCCAGGCTGAACAGCGCCAGGGCAACGAAGAAAATCAGTAGTGCGTGCAGCCGAATGCGGGGGGCGTGATCCATCTTTAATCCATACGCTCGATCAAGTCCCGGCGATGCTAGCCATTTCCTTTTACGTAGTTGTGAAAGGAGTGTCGTGGCGGGGTGGTCGTGGCATGAAAGTGTTGCTCTGTTCAGCGTTCGTTCAAGTCATCGCGGTCCCAGGTGTGGCGCAGGCGCTTGAGGCGCTTGTTGACCCGGTCGATGTCCCAGGTGCTGGCATCGAAGGGCTGGCCGTGCCAGTCCAGCATGGCCTCGTGCTCGGGGTGCAGCGGGTCGGCCATGGCCTCGACGAACTGGCTGTAGCCGCCGGGGCCGCCGGCGTCCTCGGGAGGCCCGGCGTTGGCGCCGTCCAGGCAGCGCGGCAGTTCGGCCGGTGGGTTGCTGGGCAGGTACGGCATGACGCTGATCTGGTGTTCCCATTCGTCGCCCATGTCATACACGTAGCTGAAGGTGCTGGCGGTGCCCAAGGCATGGGCCAGCGTCACGCCGGCTTCGTCGTTCAGCGGCGGGCCGTCAGTGTCCGGCACGCCGTAGGTGGCGCCCTGGATGTGGAACTCGTGCAGGTGCATGTCGTGCCAGCCCAGGGCGGCCTGCAGCGCCTGGTGCAGGTGCGGCAGGGTAATGCCGGGGGGCACCAGCAGGTGGCGCCAGATCACCGGTTCTATGTCGGCCAGTTCGATGCGCAGCAACAGGGCGGGGACGCGGGTCTTGGGCATGGGCGGCGACCCTCGGGGGCGTGGGCGGGTCTCCTGAGTCTACGCAATAAACACGACGGGGCGGTTACCGCGAGGGTGCCAGCTGTCGCTCGGTTTCCAGCGCGCGGAAAATCAGCCCGGAGGCCAGGGTGAACAGCCCGGTGACGATGAACGCCCAGCGGTAAGCCATGGCTGCCTCGCCGGCGCTGGCCGACAGCAGGTTGACCACCCCACCGCCGATGATCACCCCCAGGCCGATGGCCAAGATCTGCACCATGGAGAACAGGCTGTTGCCGCTGCCGGCGTCGCGGGCGCCCAGGCCCTTGAGGGTGACGCTGTTCATGGCGGCGAACTGCATGGAGTTGCTGGCGCCGAATATGCCGATCTGCAGAATTTCCAGGGCCAGCGGCCAGCCGGGGGAGATCAGCCCGAACGAGGCGATGCTGGCGCCCACCAGCACGGTGTTCACCAGCAGGAAGCGGTTGTAGCCGAAATGCTGCACCAGCGGCACCACGTAGCGCTTGGAAAGAATGCCGCCCACCGCCGCCGGCAGCAGCATCAGGCCCGAGTGCAGCGGCGAATAGCCCAGTTGCAGTTGCATCAGCAGCGGCAGCAGGAAAGGCACGGCGCCGGAGCCGATGCGGCACAACAGGTTACCGACCAGGCCGACGCTGAAATTGCGCTGGCCGAACAGCGCCAGGGAGAACAGCGGGTTCTGCCGCCTGCGGGCGTGGGGGATGTAGCACAGCGCCGCGGCCAGGGCGACGCCAAACAGCACGGCGCTGAGCAGGCCCTGGTGACGGTCGCCGGGCACGTCCAGGGCCAGCGAGAACGCCGCCATGCATAACGACAGCAGGCCGCAGCCGACGAAGTCGAAGGGCGGCGGCTGGGTCAGGGCGTCATCCGTGAGGAAGCGCCGTACCGCCACCATGCCCAGCACGCCGATGGGTATGTTGATCAGGAAAATCCAGTTCCAGGCCAGGCTCTGGGAGATCCAGCCGCCCAGCACCGGGCCGATCAGCGGGCCCACCTGGCCGGCCACCGAAACCATGGCCAGGGCGGCGATGTACTGCTCGCCGGTGACACTGCGCAGCACCGCCAGGCGGCCGATGGGCAGCAGCATGGAGCCGCCGATGCCTTGCACCACGCGGGCGGTGACCAGTTCGGGAAGGCTTTGCGAGGCGGCGCACAGCACCGAGCCGATGACGAACAGCAGGATGGCCAGGAAGTAGATGCGCCGCGTGCCGAAACGGTCGGCCAGCCAGCCGGAGGCGGGGGTGAGCATGGCCATGGTCAGCGAATACGCCACCACCACCGGCAGCATGTCCAGCGGCTGTTCACCCAGGGCGTTGGCCATGGAGGGCAGGGCGGTGTTGACGATGGTGGTGTCGAGGGTCTGCATGAAGAAACCCGAGGCCACGATCCACAGTAGCGCGGTGTTTCTTGCTGAACCAGGCATGTCGAGCTCCACGTCGCGAATGCAGGCAAATGTACCGGGCGGGGAGGGGGTGCGTCAAAGCGCCGCAGATGAAAAAAGCCCGACGCAGAGGCCGGGCGAGGAGGAAAACGGTATTGCGTGAGGCCCCGCAGCAGCGGCCTTGGGCGCGATGGCGCCGCGTCTGGTACGCCGCGGCGCTTGCATCGCGGCCAAGGCCGGCTCCTGCGGGGTGGTGTTGCCCTTGATCAGGCGGCGCTGCCGTAGGCGCCGGCCTTCTTCTGCACCTGGCGGCGGCAGGCCTGGCCGAAGGCTTCGAAGATTTTCACCGAATCGGGGTTCTTCGCGGCTTGCCACTCGGGGTGCCATTGCACCGCGAACAGGAACGACGACAGGCTCGGGCCGTGAATGGCTTCCACCAGGCCGTCTTCGGCGCGGGCGATGGCTTCCAGGCCCTTGCCCAGGGTTTTCAGGCCCTGGCCGTGCAGCGAGTTGACGCGGATCGAGTCGGTGCCCAGCAGCGAGTGCAGCCAGCTGTTGGCGGTGACCTGCACGCTGTGCGCCGGGGCGTACTGCACCTCGACCGGGTCTTCGCTGTTTTCGCGGTGGTCGTTGAAGCCGGGCTCGGCATAGACCTTCTGGTACATGTCGCCGCCCAGCGCCACGTTGATCTCCTGCATGCCGCGGCAGATGCCGAAGATCGGCAGGCCACGGGCCAGGGCGGCACGCACCAGCGGCAGGTCGAACAGGTCGCGGTCGCGGTCCTGGGCCTTGCCGGGGGTCTGGTTGTCCTGGCCGTACAGCGACGGGTCGATGTTGCTGCCGGCGCCGGTCAGGTACACGCCGTCGGCCATGTCCAGGTACTGCTCCAGGTCGTCGGTGCCGCAGCAGGTGGGCACCAGCACGGGCACGCAGCCGGCGTGGTCGACGATAGGGACGATGTATTTGTGGGTCATGACCTGGTAGTCGTGCCCTTTGCGTTCCTGGGCACCCATGGACATGAGGACGACGGGTTTGCGGAATTTTTGTTTGTTATTGCCAATGTTGCTGTTGGACATATATCACCTTGGGACAGGCACGGCCTATCGTTTTTGTGCAGGCGCGCCGCGGATGAAACAGGCGCTACCTGAGGCTCCGAGCACTGCCGGCTGTGCGACAAAATGTCCACGCCGGTCGGTAGCCTGGGTGATAGCCTGCCACAGCCGTTTATTATGTCAAACACTTCCCGGTGATTTGCGTCCAAAATATTTTTCGTTTCTAGCCGTGAAAGCCCTTGTTTTTCGGGTTTTTATCGGTTTTGGCGCCCTATGTTTTAAATTTTTTATGCCTGGAATCGTCATGGGTGTTCAGGATAATGGAATGCAGCGCCTTTGCTTTGGCTTGTGATCTGGCTTGTGATTTTGCTTTTGATCTGGCTCTTGATCTTGATTGTATGCCCCGTAAAGCGCCCGGGCCGACTGGAGGCGTCGATCAACGGGCTGCCCGAAGGGCCGAGGCCGCAGGCCGAAGAGACGGTAACCCGCAGGCTTCTATAGCGGGTGCCGTCTGCCCGTTGAGCGGCGCCGGAAGGAGGGGACCCGTAGCGCAGCGTAGGGCCCAAGCAGGGGCAAGCCTTTTTTGCTTACTTTTTGTGGCGTTTGACAAAAAGTGAGCCGCCGTAAGGGCGGAAAGGTGATTCTGCATCACCCGTGATAATGGATATGTTCATGATTGTCGGATCCTGCTTCTGACGGTTCTGGACATATCCATTTTCGCGGTGCGACCACCGACCGTTTCGGCCTTACGCCGAGTAACTTTGGGCCTGTCCCATGACAACGGACGCCAAGAAGCGATACTTACATTGCCATCCTGGAGGTTGCCATGTACCCAAGTACTCGCCGTAACTATACCGATGAATTCAAAATGCAGGCTGTAGCCCTCGCGGAATCGGTGGGCCGAACCGAAGCTGCCCGTCAGCTCGACATCTCCGTCAAGACGTTGGACAACTGGGTTGATGCAGCACGAAAGGGGCTTGCGCCAAGCTCCCCCAATCGTCGCCCCATCTCCAAGGAAAGCAGCGAACTGGCACGGCTCCGGGCCGAAAATGCCGAGCTCAAATTGGAGCGCGAAATCCTAAAAAAGGCGGCAGTATTCTTCGCCAAAGAGTCCAGGTGAGATACGCCTTCGTCGCTGCAGAACGGGCTCAATTCCCTGTCCGCACACTGTGTCGGGTCATGGGTGTCTCCGTTTCAGGGTTTTACGACTACCGGCATCGGCGCAACCGTCCTGACCCTGATGCAGAGTTACGTCTTGAACTGCATAAGGTCTTCACTGCCAGCCGTGGAACCTACGGACGGCCCCGACTGGTTCAAGCGCTACGCCAGAAGGCTTACGCCGTGGGCCCTAAACGGGTTAGCCGCCTCATGCATGAAGAGGGCATCCAGAGCAAAGGCAGAGCCAGGTACGTGCCGTGCACCACCGATAGTCATCACTTTCAGCCTGTGGCAAACAATCTGCTTGATCGTCAGTTTTCGGTGCATGGCGCCGTGCCCGCCTGGGTCAGTGATATTACCTACATCCCAACTAAAGAGGGCTGGATGTATTTGGCAGTGGTGTTGAGCATCCAAACCCGTCAGGTACTGGGTTACAGCTTCGCTGACCGGATGCCAGACGAACTCGTTGAACGGGCTTTTATCAACGCCTGGAACGCCTGCCTGGGGGCTTGCGGAGTGATTTTTCATTCTGATCAGGGACGTCAATACGCCAGCGGAAGGTTCCGCCAGACCTTGGCTGCGAAAGGCGTGACGCAGAGCATGAGTCGCAAGGGAAACTGCTGGGACAACGCGGTGGCCGAAAGCTTCTTCGCTACACTCAAACGAGAGGAGGCTTGCGGGACCTATCCCAGCAAACAGCAGGCGTATGTATCGATCGCCAGCTACATCCATGGGTTTTACAATGCCGTCCGACTGCACTCGGCACTGGGGTATCGTTCACCGAACGACTACGCGAAAGGGTTGAGACGGACGGCGTGATGAACAGCTTCTTGGCGTCCGTTAACGGGGGACAGGCCCATGCTTACTTTTTGTGGCGTTTGTAGTGGTCAACTGATCCCGGACACTGCGTTAAGTTTTTCCTCGGCAACGGCAGGCGCTAATCCTTCGTTGAATTGATGCGGTCGCCGCCAGTTGTACCGTTCCATCAGAAAACGACCGATATCTTGTTTAGCCAACGCGGCGCTCATGTAGCCCACCGTCGGTATCCATTCAGTTTTCAGGCTGCGAAATAGCCGCTCCATCGGCGCGTTGTCGTGGCAGTTGCCGCGCCGACTCATGCTCTGCGTGAAGCGGTATCTCCATAGTCTTTGGCGGAAACTCCGGCTGCCGTATTGGCTGCCCTGATCGCTGTGAAATAGCACATTCTGAGGCCGGCCACGCTGCTCATAGGCCATATCCAATGCCTTGATCACCAGCTCAGCGTCAGGCTTGACTGAGAACGCCCAGCCTACGACCCGGCGGGCATAAAGATCGATCACCGCTGCCAGATAGTGCCATCGACCTTCGGCCCAAACGTACGTGATGTCACCGCACCAGACCTTGTTGGGGGATGCCACGCTGAACTCTCGATCAAGTACGTTCGGGATATCGGGTCGCTCCACGGTGGCCTTTTTGTAGGCATGAGAGCCCGGTTGTTTGCTGATCAGGTTCATCTCGCGCATCAACTTACGTACCTTGAATCGCCCGATTTGCATGCCGTCCTCTTTCATCATCAGCATGATGCTTCGACTGCCCGCAGCGCTTCGGCTTTGGGTAAACAGTTCGTTGACGCGGCTGCGCAAAATCACCCGTTCGGCATCAGGGGATCGGCGTTTTCGAAGGTATGCGTAGTAGCAAGATCGGGTGACTTCAAATACCGAGCACAATAGATCAACCGGCTCCTCGGAGCGAAGCCGATCGACTAACGCGAGCGCTCGTGTTCCTCGGCCATCAAGAGCGCGGTAGCCTTTTTTAGGATCGATTTTTCCCGTTCCAGACGATTGATTCGGGCTTCCAATTCTTGGATTTTTTGCTGCTCAGGTGTTAACGCCTTGCTGGTCGGGGTGACACCGCCACGTTCTTGCTGGAGCTGGTTCACCCAACGACGCAAGGCCGACTCAACCAGCCCAAGCGAACGGGCTGCCTCGGTATGGCTGTAGCCTTGATCGAGCACCAGGCACGCAGCCTCGCGCTTGAACTCAGGGGTAAAGGTACGACGTTGCTTGGTCATCAGACACCTCTCTGTGGCGAGCATTCTCGCCTAAATGGGTGTCCGGTTTCATTAGACCACTACAGTTTGACAAAAAGTGAGCCGCCGTAAGGGCGGAAAGGTGATTCTGCATCACCCGTGATAATGGATATGTTCATGATTGTCGGATCCTGCTTCTGACGGTTCTGGACATATCCATTTTCGCGGTGCGACCACCGACCGTTTCGGCCTTACGCCGAGTAACTTTTTGGCAGTCGCCCCAAAAAGTCACCAAAAAGGGCTTGCCCCTGCTTGGGCCCTTCGCTGCGCTACGGGTCCCCTCCCTCCGGCGTCGCTCAAGCGGACGACGGCCCGGAATAGAAGCGCCTCCGGTTCCGTCTTCCCCGGCTACGCCGTGGACCGCTTGATCGACGCCTCCAGTCGGCCCTGGCGCTTTACGGGGCCAAGATCAAAAGCAAGATCAAAAGCCAAAGCCAAAGCCAAAGCCAAAGCCAAAGCAAGAGCAGGAGCAAGAGCAAGAGCAAGAGCAAGAGCAAGAGCAAGAGCAGGAGCAAGAGCAAGAGCAGGAGCAAGAGCAAGAGCAGGAGCAAGAGCGGGGCGGTGCTGCGCTGTACGGTTTCCCCCTCCCAGTCGTCGCCAACCGCTCAACATCAAGCCTCCCCCCGTTGTGAGCCCACCGCCCGAAGCGTAGAATCACGCCCATCAGGCTTTACCCCCCAATACCCATAAGAATCTGACCTAGCGCTCTGCCCGGGCATTCATCACCCGGGCAGGGCGTTCGTGCGTGGATTTTTCGGGGGGCAGGCCTTTATCCAGCGGAGGCAATGACGGCACCCATGAACATCACCGATACCCGCAACGGCAGCTGGCTGAGCGTGATCGCCCTGGCGCTGGCCGCCTTTATCTTCAACACCACGGAGTTCGTCCCGGTGGGGCTGTTGAGCGCCATCGGCGGCAGTTTCCAGATGACCACGGCCCAGGTCGGCCTGATGTTGACGGTGTATGCCTGGGTGGTGTCGTTGATGTCGCTGCCGATGATGCTGCTGACCCGCAACATCGAGCGCCGCAAGCTGCTGATGTTCGTGTTCGCGATGTTCATCGCCAGCCACGTGCTGTCGGGCCTGGCGCCCAGCTTTGCGGTGCTGCTGGTGAGCCGTATCGGCATTGCCGTGGCGCACGCGGTGTTCTGGTCGATCACCGCGTCGCTGGCAGTGCGCGTGGCGCCGGCGGGCAAGCAGGTGCAGGCGCTGGGCCTGTTGGCCACTGGTACTTCGCTGGCCATGGTGCTGGGCATTCCCCTGGGCCGGGTGGTGGGCGAGTGGCTGGGCTGGCGCATGACCTTCATGGCCATCGCCGGCGTGTCGGCGGTGACCGTGTTGATCCTGGCGCGGTCGCTGCCGTTGCTGCCCAGCCAGAACTCCGGCTCGCTGCAGAGCCTGCCGATCATCTTCAAGCGCCCGGCGCTGATGTCGCTGTACCTGCTGACCGCCGTGGTGGTGACCGCGCAGTTCACCGCCTACAGCTACATCGAGCCGTTCGCCCAGCTGGTGGCGCACCTGAGTGGCGAGATGACCACCGTGCTGTTGCTGCTGTTCGGCGGCGCCGGGGTGATTGGTTCGATCGTCTTCAGCCTGTTCAACAACCGCTTCCCCCGTGGCCTGCTGGTCTTCGCCATCGCCGCCCTGGCCCTGTGCCTGGCGCTGCTGTTGCCGCTGGCCGGGCACCCTGCCGGGTTGGGCAGCATGAGCGTGGTGTGGGGCATGTCGATCATGTGCTTCGGCCTGATCCTGCAGGCCAAGGTGCTGTCCCTGGCGCCGGACGCCACCGACGTGGCCATGGCCCTGCATTCGGGCATCTACAACGTCGGCATCGGCGGCGGCGCGCTGCTGGGCAGCGTGGTCAGCAGCCACATGGGCGTGGCCAACGTCGGCGTGGTGGGCGGCGTGCTGGCGTTGGCCGGGCTGGTGTGGTGCGGCATCATCACCCACCGCTATGGCCTGCCCAAGGCCCCGGTGCCGGTGGGGCAGCCCCGCGAGGCCTGAGCCGCGGCGGTTTCCCACGGGCGTGGATCCGTGCTTTAGTGTCCTCATGCGCCATGAGGACACTTGCCTATGCGTCACGACCCGTTCCGTATTCCCACCGATGCCGAGATAGACGCTGCCGAACAGCGCCTGGGCATGGACTTCCCCGAGGCCTACCGGGCCTTCCTCAAGGGCGGCAGTGATGTCGCCAACGCCGCCTTCGAGCCTGCCGTGGTGTTGCCGGGTTCGGCTGAGCTGGACCTGATCGATATCGCCCACACGGCCTGGAAGCACCAGGGCGTGCCTCGCGACCTGCTGCCCTTCATCGAAGCCGATGGCGACTATTTCTGCGTCAATGCCCGCGGCCAGGTGCTGTACTGGTCGCGCCAGGGGCCGCCGCAACCGCGCTGGTCGAGCTTCAAGGTGTGGCATGAACAGGTGTGCGTGAACGACGACTGAGCGTGCTTGCAGGTTATGGCAACATGTTGTAAAACATTGCTCGTATAAAGGTTGTTCATCATCTATTTAACAATGACAAAAGGAACGCCGCCATGCCGCTCGTGCGCATCGATGTAGCCAAGGACACCTCCACCGACACCCTCAAGGCCATCAGCGATGTGGTCTACGAGGCCATGACCCGCACCGCCAACGTGCCGGCCCATGACAAGTTCCAGATCATCAGCCGCCATGCCAGCGACGAGTTGGTGTACCCGGCCGAAGGCTACCTGGGCGTCAGCTACACACCCGGCATCGTGTTCATCCAGGTGACCTGGAACACCGGGCGCAGCACCGAAGTTAAAAAAGCCTTCTACCAGGCGGTGGCCAGCGGTATCCACGAGCGCACCGGCATTCGCAAGGACGACGTGTGGATCAGCCTGGTGGAGGTCAACCGCGAAGACTGGTCGTTCGGCCAGGGCGAGATGCAGTACGCACCGACTCATTGACGGCCACGGCCCCTGAAGGAACGAGCATGCTTTCCACCTTTGTCGCCAGCCGCCTGGCGCCGCGCAACGTCCACTACGGCTGGGTCGTGGCGGCCGTGACCTTTTTGACCATGCTGGTGATGGCCGGCGCCATGGGCGCGCCGGGCGTGTTCATCGTGCCGCTGGAGCGCGAGTTCGGCTGGAGCAGCGCGCAGATCTCCTCGGCGCTGGCCGTGCGCTTCGCCCTGTTTGGCCTGATGGGGCCGTTCGCCGCGGCCTTCATGAACTACTTCGGCCTGCGCCGGGTGGTGCTGGTGGCCGTGGCGGTGGTGTTGTGCGGGCTATTGGGGTCGATGGTCATGACGCAATTCTGGCAGCTGGTGCTGCTGTGGGGCGTGGTCATCGGCGTGGGCACCGGGCTCACCGCCATGGTGCTGGGCGCCACCGTGGCCACGCGCTGGTTCAGCCAGCGCCGCGGCCTGGTGGTGGGGCTGCTATCGGCCAGCACCGCCACCGGGCAGCTGGTGTTCATGCCGTTGCTGGCGTCGCTCACCGAGCATCATGGCTGGCGGGTGGGGCTGTCGTTCATCTGCTGCGCCATGGCGGTGGCGGCCGTGGCGGTGGTGATGCTGCTGCGTGACCGCCCGGCGGACATGAACCTGCCGGCGTACGGCGACAGTGCGGTGGCGCCCGCACCTGCCGGCGCCGCGAGCTTGCTGGCGATGCTGATCAGCCCCTGGCGGGTGCTGCGCGACGTCAGTGGCAGCTGGACCTTCTGGGTGCTGTTCCTGACCTTCTTCGTCTGCGGCGCCAGTACCAACGGCCTGGTGCAGACCCACTTCATCAGCCTGTGCGGCGACTATGGCCTGGTGGCCACCAGCGCGGCGGGCATCCTGGCGATGATGGGCATCTGCGACTTCTTCGGCACCGTGGGCTCGGGCTGGCTGTCCGACCGTTTCGACAACCGCTGGCTGCTGTTCTGGTACTACGGGTTGCGCGGGGTGGCGCTGATGATGCTGCCGTTCACCGACTTCACTGTGTGGGGGTTGTCGCTGTTTGCGGTGCTGTATGGCCTGGACTGGATCGCCACGGTGCCGCCCACGGTCAAGCTGGTGGCGCAGACCTTCGGCAGCGAGCGCGCCAACATCGTCTTTGGCTGGGTGTTTGCCGGCCACCAGCTGGGGGCGGCGTTCGCGGCGTACGGGGCAGGGCTGACCCGTACCTTGATGGCCAGCTACATCCCGGCGTTCTTCGTGGCCGGGATGTTGTGCGTGCTGGCGTCGTTGATTGCGCTGTCGATACCGGTACTGCGCAAGCGCGCCGCGGCCCAAGGGGCGTAGCAGCGGCCGCAGGCCGCGTCCGGCCCTGATGCGGTTTTCCTGCAAGACCGCGGTGCCTTGGACGCGGCCTGCGGCCGCTGCTACGGAAATCCTGTAGTTCGGGGTATCAGGGGCGCAGCAGGATCTTGCCCTTGCGGCCGGGCTGCAGGCTGGCGGCTGCGGCCTGGGCCACGTCGGACAGGTCGTAGATCGCTTCCACCGGCAATTTCAGCTCGCCACTGGCCGCCAGGCGCAGCAGTTCGCCGATCAGCCGGCGCTTTTCGTCCACCGACAACTTCGCACCCACGGTGCTGCCCCAGAACCCCTTGACCGTGGCCTGCTTGAAGATCAGGTCGCCGGAAGAGATCTGCATCGGCTCGCCGGTCATGGAGCCGAACGACACCAACAGGCCGTTCTCCGCCAGCAGCCCCAGCAGGTCGCCGGCGGCGCTGCCGCCCACCGAATCCACGGCCGCACGAATCGGCGCGTCACCGGCAATGGCGCGGACCTTGTCCTGCCAGCCGGCCTGGGCGGTGGACACGGCGTTGCCGATGCCCAGTTCGGTCAGCTCGGCCACGCCGGCGTCGCGGCGCACCAGGTTGATGGTATTGATGCCGCGCGCGGCAGCCAGCATCGCCAGGGTCTTGCCCACCGCGCCGTTGGCGGTGTTCTGCAGGATGAAATCGCCCGGTTGCACTTCAAGGAATTCCAGCAGCATCAGCGCGCTCAGGGGCATGGCAATCAGCTGCGCCGCAGCCTCGTCGGCGATCGCCGGGGGCAGCGGTACCAGCAGCTTGGCGGGGGCAAGGAAATACTCGGCCCAGGTGCCATGCACGGCGGCCACGGCAAAGCGCTGGCCCAGGGCGATGCCTTCCACGCCTGCGCCCAAGGCGTCGATCACGCCCACCGCCTCGCTGCCGCCAATGGCCGGCAACGTCGGCTTGTAGCCGTACTGGCCGCGGATGGTCCACAGGTCGTGGTTGTGGATCGGCGCCAGCAACGTCTTGATCCGGACCTGGCCGGGGCCTGGCTCGGGCAGCGGGCTGTCGCCCAGGCAGAGAACGTCGGCGGGCTCACCAAAGGTGGGGTGCAGGGCACTGTGCATGTGGAGCTCCTTGTTGTTGGATGGGCAGCGAGGGGGAAGGGGTAGGGTGGCAAGCCAGCAGCGCGCCGGTGGCGGCCAGGGCCTGGTGCAAAGGCGTCTTGTCGCGGCCCAGCTTGGCCAGCAGCGCGGCGCCCAGCCACATCTGGTACAGCACCTGGGCCAGCGCCAGGGGCTCGGCGCCTGCCGGTAGCGAACCGTCGGCGCGGCCTTCGCGAATCAGCGCAGCCAGGCGCGCTACCAGCGCGGCGACGCCGGCGTCCAGCACCTGGCGCATGTCTTCGGAGAGGTCGGCCACCTCGGCGGCCAGTTTCACCACCAGGCAGTCTTCAGCCCAGCCGTCTTCCCCGGCCTCGGCGAGCCACGCCTGCCAGTAGCGCATCAGCCGCTCGCGGCCGCTGCTGCCGTCGGCCGCCAGGAGTGCGTTCAAGCGCTGGCCGTACTGGGCCACGTACTGCTGCAACAGCGCGCAGCCGAAGGCTTCCTTGGACGGGAAGTAATGATAGAACGAGCCCTTGGGTACCCCGCAGGCCTTGAGGATTTCCAGCAACCCGACGCCCACGAATCCCTTGCGCAGCACCAGCTGCTGGCCGGTGTCGAGGATGTGCTGGCGGGTGGCTTCGGCTTTCTTGGTCAATGTCATGCCAGCCATTATGCATGAAACAGACCTGTCGTCTAGCTGCCCAATGCTCGCATGGCGACATTGCGCCACGGCGCCGTAGGATGGACGCGCCGCTGCCCCTGCGCTATCGTCGCGCCCGCGCTGGGCCCGCTCGGGTGGCAGCTTTTTCTACAGGGAGTGGTGCATGCAAGGCTGGATGAAGAACCGCGCGTGGGTGCTGCTGGTCGGGGTGGCGTTCATCGTCGCCGATCAATTGGTCAAGCTGTTGGCCCTGGCAGCCTTGCAGACCCAGAGCTTCAAATTTGGCAGCGACCCCGTCAACCTGGCGCTGGCGTTGAGCCTCAACCCCGGTGCGTTCCTCAGCGTAGGCGCCGCGCTGCCGCCGTTGGTCAAGCAACTGATCTTCATCATCGGCGTGGCCGTAGTGGTCGGTTGGGCGGGCTATTGGGCGCTGAAGCACTGGGCCACCGCCACCGGCAAGGCGCTGGCCGTCTACGCCATCGCCCTGGGCGGCGCCGGCAACCTGATCGACCGCGTGTTCCGCGACGGCCACGTGGTGGATTACCTGATTATCAACGTCGGTGCCGCCCACACTGGCGTGTTCAACCTCGCTGACATCGCTATAACCGCCGGCGCCCTGGCGCTGGCCTGGGACATGTTTGCCTCGCCCAAGGCGCAGAAATAACCCTTGGCAGGGACGCCGCTGAACAGGACACGAACCATGCAAGACAATGAATTGAACACCCTTCGCGCGGAAATCGACGCGTTGGACGAGGCGGTGATCCGCCTGCTGGGCCAGCGCTTCGTGGCCACGCAAAAGGTCGGCGAGCTCAAGGCCAGCCAACAACTCGACGCCGTGGACCCGGCCCGCGAAGCCCGCCAGGCCGAGCGCTACGCAGCGCTGGCGGCGCAGCACGGCGTTAGCGAAGACGTGGTGCAACGGGTGTTCCGCGTGGTCATCGACGAAGTGGTGCAAAACCACAAGGCGCTGCGCAACAACTGACCCGTAGCAGCTGCCGCCAGGCTGCGTCATGGAGGCCGCTACTACGGGGCGCGTGTACCGTCGTCGATCGCGACGCAGACGACGCTGGTTCAAGATAGTTGCTGCTACGTATTGTGGGAGCTGGCTTGCCAGCGAGCTGTTGAGGCCCTGAAAACTCGCTGGCAAGCCAGCTCCCACAAAGACAAATGTTGCCACCGACATCTGCTATGATTGCAATGATGTCATTGATTGCAATGTGGAGGCGCTCATGGCCAGTATTACCATCAGAAACATCGAAGACAGCCTGAAGGCGTTGCTGCGCATCGAAGCCGCCAACAATAATCGGTCAATGGAGGAGGAAGCTCGGGTGCTTCTCCGTCGCGCGCTGGTGAAACCCCCCGCGAAAAGCGGGTTCGGCAGCCGCATTCACGCACGCTTCGCCGAGGACGCCATCGAGCTAGAGCTGCCGGATCGCTCGGAGGCGCCTCGGGGCGAAGATCTTTTCCGGTGATTGTCCTCGACACCAACGTGCTTTCGGAGCTCATGCGGCCGGCGCCGGCTGCCAATGTCCTCGAATGGCTGGACAACCAGGACGCCGGTGACTTGGCAACCACCTCCATCACCGTGGCAGAAGTGCTCTTCGGGCTTGCCTGCCTGCCAAGCGGGCAGCGCAAGGTCCGGCTGCAGACCCAGGCCATCGCCATGTTCAATGACGACTTCGCGGATGCCATTCTGAGCTTCGATGCCGACGCCGCCATGGCGTACGCCGCGCTGATCGCCAACAGCAGGGCGGCTGGGCGCGCTGTTTCAATGGCAGACGGGCAGATTGCGGCGATTTGCGCGTCGCGCAAGGTGACCCTGGCCACTCGCAACACAAAGGATTTTCAGCATCTGCCCATCGAACTCATCAATCCTTGGGAGCCGATGCGCTGACAGCCTGCGCTTGGCGCGCAGCTTGGTTATAACCATAGTCAATAACGATCTAAACGTTAATAACGGAAGCGGCTATCCTGCCCGCCAGTTTTTGCGCGTGTTTAAGGCTCAGCAATGGATGTCGGTAATTTCGGTTTTGTGGTTGCAGGCCTTATCGTCGGCTTTGTAGTAGGGATGACCGGTGTCGGCGGCGGTTCGCTGATGACCCCTATCCTGTTGTGGTTCGGCATCAACCCGGCCACGGCCGTGGGCACTGACCTGCTGTATGCGGCCATCACCAAGTCCGGTGGCGTGCTGGTGCACCGCAAGAACAAGAACATCGACTGGGGCGTGACCGGCTGGTTGACCCTGGGCAGCGTGCCGGCGGTGGCGCTGACGCTGTGGTTCCTGAAGAGCTTCGACACCAACCCCAAGGCCCTCAACGGCCTGATCACCCAGGCGTTGGGCTATGTGCTGCTGCTGACCTCGGCGGCGGTGCTGTTCAAGCACAAGCTGCTGGCGTTCGCCCACCGCCGTGGCGGGGACAAGTCGCTGTTCAGCGGCACGCGCCTGAACGTGCTGACGGTGATCACGGGCCTGGTGCTGGGCACCATGGTGGCCCTGACTTCCATCGGCGCCGGCGCCCTGGGCACCGTGGCGCTGTTTATCCTTTACCCGCTGCTGCCTACCCGGCGCCTTGTAGGCACCGAGATTGCCCACGCCGTGCCGCTGACCCTGGTGGCGGGCCTGGGCCACGCCAGCATGGGCAACATGAACTGGGAACTGCTGGGCTTCCTGCTGATGGGCTCGCTGCCCGGCATCTACCTGGGCAGCCAGCTCACCGGGCGCATTCCCGATGCGGTGCTGCGCCCGTGCCTGGCGTTCATGCTGCTGTCCATCGGCTACAAGCTGGCCTTCTGATACGGCGGGCTTGCGCCCGCCGTCGCCTTACGCGTGCAGCCAGGCCTTGGCGTGTTCGCGCATCTGTTGTTCCAACTCACTGCCACGGGTGGCGAACACCCGGCCCAACGGGAAGCCGGCCTTCTCCAGCAGGTACGCCAGGCTGGCGTATTCACGCGGGTACTTGGCCACCACGGCGCTGTCGATCTCGACCGGGCCCAGGGGGAAGGTGAAGTAGCCCATGTCATAGACGGCCTGGCGCTTGAACAGCTTCCACTGGCCGTCGCGTTTTTCCACCAGGTCGTAGAAGCGTGCGTGGGTGTTGCAGCCCAGGTTCAGGCGGGTGTCTTCGCCGATGATCATCGAGTTGGTCTCGGCGATGGCCTTGTCGCCGTGGAAAGTCACCATGGGCGTGGCGATGAAGTGCTTGTTGCGCAGGGTCGAGGCGCCCATGCGGATGGAGCCGTCGATGAAGTCGCTGGCCAGGCCTTCGAACCAGGTCACGGCGACGGTGCCGTCGGGGTGGAACAGGTTGCGCAACTCGTCCCAGTTGCCGAGGTCGCGGTGCATCCAGCCGGTAATCAGGTCGGTGATCTGTTGGCGGTCTTCCAGGGTGTGGCTCATGGTGTGTTCCGGTTCAGTGGGTGAGGGCTTCAGCTTCTGCCGGTTTGCGGTTAACCTCAAATAGATAGATCTGACAGATCCATCACTTTAAATGATTGATTGAGGGCGACCATGGAACTGCGGCACTTGCGGTACTTTCTCGCCGTGGCGGAAGAGGGCCATTTCGGCCGTGCCGCCGAGCGCGTGCACATCGTGCAGTCGGCGCTGAGCATGCAGATTCGCGCGCTGGAGGAGGAACTGGGCGGCCCGCTGTTCGTGCGCACCAGCCGCCAGGTGCGCCTGACCGAGGCCGGCGAGGCCTTTCGCGAGCAGGCCCGGCGCACCCTGGAGCAGGCCGAGCATGCGCGGTTGACCGTGCAGCGCTCGCTGCGTGGCGAGACCGGACGGGTGCGGGTGGGCTTTGCCGGCAACGCGGTGTTCAGCGGCAAGCTGATGAGCGACCTGCGCGCCTTCCACGCCGCCTACCCGGACGCCGAGTTGGTGGTGGAAGAGGTGGCGCCGTCACGCCAGGGCGAGGCGCTGCTGGCCGGCCAGCTGGACATCGGCTACACCCCGGCGCAGGTGGTGGGCGAGGCCGTGCCGCTGCGCCTGGACGCGGTAGGCCGCTGGCCCTTGCTGATGGCCATGGAGCGCAGCCACCGGTTGGCCGGCGAGCCGCTGCTGACCGCAGCGATGCTGCACGATGAGCCGATGATTCTGTACGCCGCCGACCCCCACGACCGCAGTCTGGAAGCCAGCCTGCGCGAGGCCCTGGGCGGCAGCCTCAAGGTGGCCCACCGCGCCGGCAACAGCCTCACCGTATTGGCCCTGGCCGCCGCGGGCCTGGGCCTGGCGCTGGTGCCCGAACCGCTGGTGCAGGTGGCCCTGGCGCAGCTGGTGTACAAGCCGCTGGCCATCGCCGGCATGCACACCGAACTGAGCATGCTCAGCCGCCCGGATGAAACCAGTGGTGCGGTGCAGGCGTACCTGGCCCTGGCCCGCGCTCAGGGGTGAGCGGCCAGCCAGTCGTGGATCATTGCGCGCAGGCGCTCCCCGGAAAAACTCGGGAAGTGGCCGCCGTGCACGGTACGCACCGGCAGGTTTTGCAGCCGCTCGAGGCTGGCGCGGTACTGCTCGAGGTTGGAGTGGTAGGCGTCCTCGATCAGCGGGCCGTCGTAGATGATGTCGCCGGAGAACAGCGTGCCGCTGGCCGCCTCCCACAGGCAGATGCCGCCCGGCGAATGGCCGGGGGTGTGCAGCACTTCCAGCACCCGGTCGCCAAGGTCCAGCACGTCGCCTTCGTCGATCAGGCGGGTGACCGGCGCCGCCTTCACCCGGTATTCCTCGTAGCACAGCGGGCAGCCGGGGTGGGCGTCGAACATTGGGTCGCCGATGCACAGGTCGGCCAGGGTCAGGTCGTTGCGCGGGGCGGCCATGATATCGGCTTCGGCCGGGTGCGCCAGGCGGTCACTGAACTCGTGGTGGCCGGCGATGTGGTCGAAGTGGCTGTGGCTGGCCACCGCCAGCAGCGGCCGCTCGGTCAGCCAGGGCAACTGCTGGCGCAGGCTCACCAGCCCTGAGCCGGTGTCCACCAGCACGTCGCGGTCGCGGCCGCTGATGTGCCACAGGTTGCAGCGGTAGAACGGCTTGATGAACGGCTCGTGAATCAGCTTCACGCCGTCGGCCAGCGGCTGTACTTCGAACCATTGTTCAGGGGTGACGATGCGCATGGGGCGGGACCTTGCGGCGAACCTTCGCCGGGAATGGGCGTCCGAAGGTGTGGACTCTGGGAGGTTAACGCTTTTGAAAGACGCCATCATCAAGAAGTACCGCCTGATCATCAAGACCCTGGGCTACGTGGGCTGGGCGCTGTTCTGGCTGCTGATCTGGGACATCCTGGTGACCGTGGACTTCATGCTCTACCTCAACAGCAAGGTCACCCTGCCGCTGATGCCCCTGACCCTGCTCGGTTCGGCGCTGGTGGTGCTGATCAGTTTTCGCAACAGCAGCGCCTACAACCGCTGGTGGGAGGCGCGCACCCTGTGGGGCGGGCTGGTAAACAGCTCGCGCAGCTTCGCCCGGCAGGTGCTGACCCTGATCGACGACGAGAACGGCGACGCCAACCCGGTGAAAGCCACGCTGCTGCGCCGCCACGTGGCCTACGTCAACAGCCTGGCCGCTGCGCTCAAGGGCAGCCAGTGCCCGCCGGAGCTGAAGGCCTTCGTGCGCGCCGACGAGTTCGAGCGCAGCGCCAGCTCCAACAACTTCGCCAACGACATTCTCAACGGCTCGGCCAACCTGCTGGCCCGCGAGTACAAGGCCGGGCGCCTGGACAGCATCCGTCTGGCGCGGCTGGAGTCGACCCTGGTGGATTTATCGAACAGCCAGGGCGGCCTGGAGCGCATCGGCAACACGCCGCTGCCGTACCCCTACGTGTACTTCCCGCGGCTGTTCATCTCGGTGTTCTGCCTGATCGTGCCGGTGGGCCTGGTGGAGTCGCTGGAGTGGTACACGCCCCTGGCCTCCACCGTGGTGGGCTTCATGCTGCTGGCCATCGAGCGCATCGGCACCGACCTGCAAAGCCCGTTCAAGCCCAGCGAGCACCAGATCAAGATGGACGCCATCTGCGAGACCATCGAAAAGAACCTGGAGTCGATGCAGCGCCAGGCGCAGCATGCGGAGTTGATTGATTGAGGCAACGCGCACGGGGATCGACACAACCCTTAACACTCCTTCGATTGCCACCTTGCCCGGTGCGCCCTTACCCTGCGCACCGTCTCCGAAGCCTCGGGGATCAGGTTTAGCGACCTGCGCGGAACACTGCAGCACCATACCGCTTGTTTCAGGCTCCCACGCCTGCGATAAGTGTTATGGCAGCTGCGTGTGGGAGACTTTCGAGTCTGCCGGTACCGCCCGGTTCGCTAACCTGCACGCAGCTGCCACCCCAATCCCCAACCACCGTGGCAGCCCTTCACCCGCAAGGAGCTTCCGCCATGGCCACCTTCGTCGCCACCACCTTTTTCCGCCACCAACTGCCCTTGCGCGCGCTGATGATCGAGGACCAGGCCTGGCTGTGCCTGCACGACCTGGGCCGGCTGATGGGCGTGCACTTCGTGGAGCGGCGCATCCGCAGCCTGGACGCCGACCAGCACCGCGAGGCGTGGGTGCAGCTGGACGGCGAGTGGGGCCGGCACCTGCTGGTAAGCGAGACCGGCGCGGTGACCTTGATCATGCACAGCCAGATGCCGGAAAACCGCGCGTTGCGCCAGTGGCTGACGCTGGAAGTGGTGCCGACGCTGCGGCGCATGGCCCCCGGCGAGGTGCCGGCGGTGACGGCCATGTGCGCCCATGGCGGGCAGGTGAAGGTGCTGTATTGGCAGGATGAACCGTGGATTCGTTTGCGTGATATGCCCGAGGTGCTGCCCATCAGCCGCCCGCAGAAAGCGCCGTGGTGGCGCGTATGGGCATAACCCCGTAGCAGCAACTGTCTTGTGGGAGCTGGCTTGCCAGCGAGCTTTTAGGCCCCAACAGCTCGCTGGCAAGCCAGCTCCCACAGGATGTAGCGGCCGCAGGCCGCGTCCCAGGCGCCGCGGTTACGGCGCGGTGGGGAGCCATTGGGTTTGGGCCTGGCGGTAGGTGCCGGTGGCCTTGGCCAGGTGCAGCCATTGGTCCACGTACAGCTTCCAGGTGAGGTCGCCCTGGGGCAGCAGGTAGGCTTTTTCACCGTATTGCATGTATTGCGCCGGGTTCACCGCGCACAGCCCCGGCTGCAGTTTCTGGTGGTACAGCGCCTCGGAGGCGTCGGTGATCATCACGTCGGCCTTGTGCTGGCGCAATTCTTCAAAGATCGTCACGTTGTCGTGCAGGCTCAGCTGCGCCTTGGGCAGGTAGGCGTGGACGAAGGCTTCGTTGGTGCCACCGGCCGGTTCGATCACCCGCACCTGGGGGCGGTTGATCTGCTCGATGCGCTGGTACTTGGCCTGGTCTTCGCAACGCACCAGCGGCACCTTGCCGTCCACGTCCAGGGTGCTGCTGAACCACGCCTGCTTCTGCCGCGCCAGGGTCACCGAGATGCCGCCCAGGGCGAGGTCGCACTGGCCGGCGAGAAAATCGGGCATCAGGGTTTTCCAGGTGGTGGGCACCCACTGCACCGTGGCGCCCAGGCTCTGGGCCAGGTTTTGCGCCAGGGTGACGTCGATGCCTTCGTAGCTGCCATCGGCCTTTCTGAAGGTGTAGGGCTTGTAGTCGCCGGTGGTGCAGACGTTCAACTGGCCGCGCTGTTGGATCTGTTCCAGGCGCGAGGGCGGGGTGTCGGCCAGGGCCAGTGCAGGCAGCAGGGCGGCCAGTAGAACGGGGGCGTGCAGACGCTTCATCGGTGGCTCTCTTGTTGTAGGCGTGCGCCGATGAAATCACAGCCGCCAGGCTCAGTCCATGCGCGGCGCGGGCAACCCGGCCAGTGCACCGAGGTTGACGGTGAGCACGGTGCCGAACACCCAACCGTCATGTGAGGTTTGCGCGGTGTAGGGGTCGAAGGCGGTGTTAGCGTTGAAGCCGTAGGCCACATACGGGTCGACACTGAGGTAGCGGCCCAGGTTGAGGTGGGCGAACAGCTCGACGAACTGGCTGTCGCGCCCACCGCTGTAGCCGCTGCCGCCGCTGGCCAGGTTGGCGTCTTCCAGCAGCTTTTGCTTGCGGGCGCTGAGGCGGTTGTATTCCACCTTCACGCCCAGCACGTCGTCGTGGCGGCCGAAGGGGTTGAGCCAGGAGGCACCGGCGTAGGCATCGGCGCTGACGCCGCTGTTGATCCAGGTGGAATTGTTGGCCCCGGCGCTGGCGAACAGGTACAGCGCCTGTTCGGCGTCGAAGCGCTGCACCACCTTGCCGGCGCTGGCGATCAGGCCGTTGGCACCCTTGTGGCTTTGCGCCGCCTGGCTGCTGTCGAGCACCTGCGAGGTGCCGGCCACGGTGTAGTAGGGGTCGTCCTCCGGCGCGTTGAGGTAATAGCCGGTCAGCTCGGCGTGGGCCGGCAGCGCGCCCTGGCGGTCGGCGTAGCCCAGGGTCAGCAGCGAGGTGACGCCGGTGGCCTGGGTGGTGCGCCAGTTCCAGCCGTCCATGCCCCACAGCCCGGTGTTGTATTCCCAGGCGCCGGCCTGCAGGTAGCCGTGCTCGCCGAAGCGGTATTTGGCGCGGGCGCTCCAGGTGGCGTAGGGCGGCGGCAGCACCAGCCAGGTGTACTGGGTGAGGCGGCTGAAGTTCTCCCACAGCGAAAACTCGTCGATGAAGAACCACACCACGTTCTTGCGGCCCACTTCCAGGTCCAGGCGGTTGCCCAGCAGCCGCTGTTCGTAAGTGAACACCGGCACGTCGCGCTTGGGCGCGTTCTGCGGGATCTGCGCCAGCGGGTAGGCGCCCACGGTGCCGCCCACGGCGTTGTTGCTGCGCCCGTAGTTGCGCACGGTCTCGATATGCAGGGCGCCACCGGGTATATCCAGCAGCTTGCCCAGGTCCAGTTCCAGGCCCAGGGAGTAGGATGAAATCAGCTCGGTCGTGCCGGTCTGTACACCCAGGCTGTGGCTGGTGAACAGCGACTCCTGCAGCTTGGCGGTGGGGAAAATACCGTGCTCGGCCAGCCAGCCCTGGTCGGCGCTGCCGGGCGTGGTGGCGGCCTGGGTCGGCAGGCTGATGTTCTGCAGCACGGTGCCGGCGGGGATGTCGGCGTCGGCGGCGAAGGCGTGGCTGTGGACGGCGAGCAGCAGGGCGCTGCCCGCGAGCGCAGGGACGCGGGGCATGGGCACACTCCAAATTGTTGTTGTGATGGGAGCAGGGCGGTGGGCCCGGCCAGGTGCCGGGCCGCGGGTGCCTCAGTAGGCGGTCTTGTCGTCGAAGCTCATGTACGGCGCAGGCGGTGCAGGCACCAGTTCGGTGGGCTTGTCGGCGCTGTACATCCAGTGGGTAGTGGCGGGGCGGTCGGGCTTGAAGGCGTCGGGCAGCGGCGGCATCTGGTGGTCGTTGGGCTGCTGTACCCAGCTCTTGTCATAGGGCGACAGGAACAGGCCGTAGACGTGCAGGTGCCAGATCTTCCATTCGCCGTTCTCCTTGATGAAGTCGGCGCCGTACTTGGCCCAGCCCCAGTTGGCGGTGACCTTGTCGCTGCCGAAGAAGCCGGTTTCCACCCCCGGCGACACCCACACCGCCTTGGCGGTCTTGAGGTCGCCCGCCACCTCGATCACCGGGGTACTGAGGGTGTGGATGTGCATCTGGCCCTTGCGCTGGTTCACGCCCTCGGTGTCCACGTGCATGCCGCTGTACAGGCGATGGATGCTGTGGGCGCCTTCGTACACGCCCCACATCATTTCCACCCGCACGCCAGGGGTGTCGAGGGCGAACAGCGACTCCGATTCGGTGTGCCGACCAGCGGTATGCAGGAACGAATAGCGGCCCATCACGTTGCTGACGGCGGTTACCGCCTCGGCCCGTTCCAGGCGTTGTTCCATGCTCAGTTGCTGGTTGATTGCGGCATCGCCGAACAACGCGGGCACCGGCGCGGCGACGGCGGCGTACACCAGGTGGCTGGCGCCAAAGGCCAGGGCCAGAGCGCTCAGGCCCTGGGTAAGGGAGAAACTCAGGCGCGGGAAATGTGGCATGGGCAAAGTCCTTGTATTGTCATTATGGGTGGCCCGGCCCGCAGGTACCGGGTTGCCAGCACGGTAAACCGCCAGCCGCCGGCGCCACCAACTCAATGTGCGCATGCCACGCATTGCCCGGGTAAATACGTGCTTGCTTGATACACATCACTTGACCCGGTAAATGGCTGAAATCAAACCGAAACATTGTTGTCCTACAGTCCACGCCGACATAACGAGGACAGACTCTGTGAACCGACCTGCAAGACACCTGCGCAAGACCCTGGACGCCGTGGCAGCCAACAACCAGTCGGCGGCCCTGGACGTGATGCGCGCCCTCGACCAACTGGGCGACGAGGTGCTGCGCCAGCGCCTGCTGGGCGTGATCCACCGCCTCAACCAGGACGCCGAAGAACTGCGCCTGGCCCGTGACGAGGTGCAGGGCACCCAGGTGAAACGCGCCTGAACCTGCCCGGTGGTCTTTCTTCATCCAAGCGGGTTTGACAAGCTTTGGATACCTGATTTGCTTCACTCAAAGGCCCCTAGAAGAGCCTGCACAGCCTGAGTGGAGAACGCTTCATGCAACGTCGAGAGGTACTTACGTCCATCGTCGTGCTCGCCGCCGCCGGCACGCTTCCTCCGGCCAAGGCCGCCATCATTCGTGGCGAAGCGCCCTGGGCCCCCGAGTCCACCCAGCCACCCGAGCCGTTCAAGGCGGGCGGGCTGACCTTTCTCGCCGCCGCCGAAGCCAAGACCCTGAGCGCCATCGCCGACCGCCTGATTCCGGCGGATGAGCTGGGCATGGGCGCCACCGAGGCCGGCTGCGTGCAATTCATCGATCGCCAACTGGCCGGGCCGTTCGGCAACGCCGGCACCCAATACCGCGAGGGGCCGTTCCTGGAAGGCACTGCGCAGCAGGGGCCACAGTTCAAGCAGACCCCCGCCGAGCGCTACCGCAGCGCCCTGGCCGCGCTGGAGCAGTACTGCAGCGCCCAGGAGCAAAAGGCTTTCAGCGACCTGGCGCCCGAGCGCCAGGACACCTTGCTGACCCTGCTCGAAGCCGGCACCTTGCCGCTGCCCGGCATGAACCCGGCCGCCGTTGCCGGCTTCTTCAACCTGGTGCTGCAGAACGTGCGCGAAGGCTATTTCGCCGACCCGATCTACGGCGGCAACAAGGACATGGTGGGCTGGAAGCTGGTGGGTTTCCCGGGCGCGCAGTACGACTTTCGCGACGTCATCGAGCAACGCGGCCAGAAGCTGGACATCATTCCGGTAAGTATGGTGCAGCGCGACACCTGACGCCGCTTGCCGGTTGTCCCTGCTGGTCTGCTTCTGCTTCTGCTTTTGTGCAAGGAGTATCGCCCGATGGCAAATTCTCTTCCCAAAGCCGACGTGGTCATCGTCGGGCTGGGTTGGGCCGGTTCGTTGATGGCCAACGAACTGACCCTGGCCGGCCTCAACGTGGTGGCCATTGAACGCGGCGCGTGGCGCGACACCAGTTCGCAGTACCCCACCAGCATCGACACCGACGAGCTGCGCTTCGCCAGCCGCCGCGGTATGCTGCAGCCCCAGGCGGTGGAAACCCTGACCTTCCGCAACACGCCGCTGCAGCAGGCGCTGCCCCTGCGTGACTGGAACTGCTACCAGTTCGGCTGGGACGTAGGCGGCGCCGGCACCCACTGGAACGGCATGACCTGGCGCTTCCTGCCCTACGACTTCCAGAGCTACAGCCAGACCGTGGAGCGCTACGGCAAGGGCAAGCTGCTCGACGGCTTGCAGGTGCAGGACTGGGGCGTGACCTACGCCGACCTGGAACCCTTCTACGACAAGTTCGAGCGCCTGGCCGGGACCTCCGGCAAGGCCGGCAACATCAACGGCGTCAAGCAGCCGGGCGGCAACGTCTTCGAAGGCCCGCGCAGCCGTGACTACCCCCTGCCGCCGCTGGCGCGCACGCGCCTGGCCGAGATCTTCACCAAAGGCACCGAGGCCATGGGCCTGCACCCGTTTGCGGTGCCGGCCGGCAACACTTCCGGCGCCTACGTCAACCCCCTGGGCGTGCACATGGCGCCGTGCACCTACTGCGGCTACTGCGAGTTCTTCGGCTGTGGCAACTGGTCCAAGAGCAGCCCCCAGGCGTGCATCCTGCCGGCCGTGGTGGCTCGCGAAAACTTCACGGTGATCACCGAGTGCGAGGTACTGCGGGTGAACCTGGCGGCCGACGGCAAGACCGCCACCGGCGTCACCTACGTGGACCGCGCCGGCCAGCAGCACGAGCAGCGCGCCGACATCGTGGTGATCGCCGCGTACCAGATGGACAACGTGCGGCTGATGCTGCTGTCGAAAATCGGCAAGCCCTACAACCACCAGACCGGGGAGGGCGTGGTGGGGCGCAACTACGCCTACCAGACCATCGCCGGCGCCGGCATTTTCTTCGAGAACGAGACCCTCAACCCCTTCATCGGCGCCGGTGCGCTGGCCCAGGCGGTGGACGATTTCAACGGCGATAACTTCGACCACAGCCAGCACGATTTCATCGGCGGTGGCGTGGCCTTGGTGCACTCCACCAATGGCCGGCCCATTGGCCTGGCGGGCAACCTGCCGCCGGACGCGCCGCGCTGGGGCAAGGGCTGGAAGGCCGCCTACAAACAGAGCTACCAGAACGCCAATTCGGTGTACTGCATGGGCAACAGCTACCCGCACCGCGACGTGTTCCTGGACCTGGACCCGCTGTACAAGGACCGCCACGGCCAGCCGTTGCTGCGGGTGACCTTCGACTGGAACGAGAACGACCGCCGCTCGGCGCATTTCATGGCTGACCGCTCGGTAGAGATCGGCCACGCCATCGGCGCCCGGACCGTGGTGCGCTCCGAGCCCACGGCCAAGCCGTTCTCGCCCATGGACCAGCTGTCGTCGCACACCACCGGTGGCGCGGTGATGGGCGACAACCCGAAAACCAGCGCCCTGAACCGTTACCTGCAGTGCTGGGACGTGCACAACACCTTCGTCGTCGGCGCCTCGGCGTTCGCCAACAACGGTGGCTACAACCCCACCGGCACCGTGGGCGCGCTGACCCTGTGGGCGGCGCAGGCCATCAAGGACCATTACCTCAAGGCCCCTGGCCCATTGGTGAGAACATGAGCGTGCGCACGCGTACGTGGCTGCTGCGTGGCCTGGTCGTGGTGGTCATTGCCGGGGTCGCCTTCGTCGCCTGGAACCTGCGCGGGCCGCGGGCCATCGACCCTGCCGAACCCGACTTCACCGGCTCGGCCGACACCACGCCCGGCTCGCTGGCCACCAGCGTCGACCCGGTCAAGCGCGGCCTGTACCTGGCGCAACAGGGCGACTGCGTGGCCTGCCACACCGCGCCCGGCGGCAAGCCGTTCGCCGGCGGCCTGGCGCTGGACACCGGCTTTGGCATTGTCTACGCCAGCAACATCACCCCCGACAAGGACACCGGCATCGGCGGCTGGACCGACCAGGAATACCTGCACGCGGTGCGCGACGGCGTCGGCCGCCACGGCGCGCCGCTGTACCCGGCCATGCCCTACAACGACTACGCGCTGGTCAGCGACCAGGACCTGCTGGCCATCAAGGCGTACCTGGCGACGGTGCCGGCGGTGAACAACAAGGTGCCGGCGCCGCACATGCCGTTCCCCTTCGACATCCGCCAGATGATGTGGGGCTGGAACCTGCTGTTCTTCCGCAACCACACCTACGTGGCCGATAGCGGCCAGTCCGCCGAGTGGAACCGCGGCGCCTACCTGGTGCAGGGCCTGGGCCACTGCACCGCCTGCCACACGCCGAAGAACTTCATCGGCGGCGACAAGGGCGGCCAGCCGCTGCAAGGCTTCCAGCTGCAGGGCTGGTACGCGCCTGAGCTGTCCAATAACCCTTACCAGGGGCTGGGCCAGTGGTCGGTGGAAGAGCTGGTGGGCTATTTGAAGACCGGCGGCAACGTTCACAGCGTGGCGTCCGGGCCCATGGCCGAGGCGGTGTACAACTCCACCCAGCACTTCAACGACGCCGACCTCAAGGCCATGGCCGTGTACCTGAAGAGCCTGCCCGGCTCGGACCACAAGCGCCCCGACGCGTTGCAGGCCGATGACCAGGCCATGGTGCTGGGCAAGCAGATCTACGCGGCGAACTGTGCGGCCTGCCATATTTCCACGGGGCAGGGCGTGGACGGCATGGTCACCTCGTTCAAGGGCGCGGCGGGCATCCAGGCGCCGGACGCCTCCAGCCTGATCCGCACGGTGTTGCTGGGCAGCCGTGGCGCGGCCACCCAGGCCAACCCGACGGCGGCGGCCATGCCCAACTTCAGCTGGAAGCTGTCGGACGCGCAGACGGCGGCGGTGTTGACCTACATCCGCAACAGCTGGGGCAACGCCGCGGCGCCAGTGACCATCGACCAGGTGGCCAACGCCCGCACCAACCTGAAGGCGCGGGAGGTCCTCGGGGATCGCTGACGGGCTCGGCCCGGCCGCCGTAGCCGCTGCCGCCAGGCTGCGCTGGCCTCTGGGTGCACTGGAAATCTTCGGCGGGGATTAGGGCCAGCGCAGCCTTCGGCAGCGGCTACGCTGGTTTCTATGTCTGCAATGTTATAGTGTAGCAATTATTATTGTTGCCATGGACACTTGCCGATGCCCCTCGTTGCTGCGCTTCCCGACGTCGCCCTTACCGACCTGCCGCCTGCCCATGGCCCACTGGACTGGGTCGGCATGCAGCACATCGAGCTGCCGGTGCAAGTGGCCGAGCCTGGCTGCCTGGCCACGGTAGCAGCCCGGGCCGATGTGCAGGTCGACCTGCCCGACGCCGCCACCAAGGGCATCCACATGTCGCGCCTGTATCGCTTGCTTGATTTGCTGGAAGGGCAGGCGCTGACCCCGGCCAGCCTGGCCCGGGTGCTGGCGCAGATGGTGGAAAGCCATGCCGACTGCCAGTCCCGCCAGGCGCGCCTGCAACTGGCGTTCACCCTGTTGTGCCGGCGCCCGGCGCTGGTCAGCAGCGGGCTCAGCGGCTGGAAGGGCTACCCGGTGCGCCTGCGCGCCCATTGGCACGCCGGCGTGCTGCAGCTGCGGGCGCGGGTCGAGGTGGGGTATTCGTCGACCTGCCCGTGCTCGGCGGCGCTGGCCAGGCAGGTGGTGGAGCAACGTTTCCTCGACCAGTTCGGCCAGCGCGGAGGCCTTGGCGCGCAGGAGGTGGCGGCCTGGCTGCGCGCCAACGCCAGCGCCGCCACGCCCCACAGCCAGCGCAGCGTGGCCAGTATCGAGGTGGGCATTGCCGGGCACGCCGGCACCCTGGGCCTGATGGCGCTGATCGACCAGGCCGAGGCCGCCTTGGGCACGCCGCTGCAGACCGCGGTCAAGCGCGCCGACGAGCAGGCTTTCGCGCAGCTCAACGGCGAACACCTGATGTACGTCGAGGACGCCGCGCGCAAGCTGACCCAGGCGCTACAGACCACCCATGACCAGGTGCAGGTGTTCGTCTCCCACCGCGAAAGCCTGCACCCCCACGATGCCGTGGCCTGGGCGGCCAGGCCCTGACCCCACCGCCCCGTAGCAGCGGCCGCAGGCCGCGTCCCATCCCCCCACGATTTCATCAAACGCCACTGGACAGATCTCAATATTGCAATGTTATAGTGTAACAAATCTTTTCGAGTAACCTCCGTGATCCCCCACCCACTCTCCACCCTGACCCGCTCGGCGCTCCAGCGCCTGGCGCTGGCGTTGCTGCCCCTGGCCCTGCTATGGGCCGCTGTCGCCTGGGCGGTGGCTATTCCATGAGCGCCGCCGTCATTCTCGAAGACCTGACCGTCACCTACGAACGCCGCGCCGCCGTGCACCACGTCAGCGGCCGCTTCGACGCCGGCAGCCTCACCGCCGTGGTCGGCCCCAATGGCGCCGGCAAGTCGACGCTGATCAAGGCCATCGTCGGCGTGCTGCAACCGGCCCAGGGCCAGGTGCGCCTGGGCGGTCTCAGCGCCCGCGCCATCGGCTACCTGCCGCAGGCGGCGGAGATCGACCGCAGCTTCCCCATCAGTGTTGCCGACACCGTGGCCATGGGCGCCTGGGGCCAGATCGGCGCCTGGCGCGCGCTCACCGGCGGCCTGGCCCGGCGTGCCCGCGAGGCGTTGGTGGCGGTAGGGCTGGAAGGTTTCGAGGCGCGTGCCATCGGCTCACTGTCCTCCGGGCAACTGCAGCGGGTGCTGTTCGCCCGCCTGCTGGTGCAGGACGCCCAACTGATCGTGCTGGACGAACCCTTCACCGCCATCGACGCGCGCACCACCCACGACCTGCTGCAGCTGGTGCGCACCTGGCACGGCCAGGGCCGCACGGTGATTGCCGTGCTGCACGACCTGGAACAGGTGCGCGAGCATTTCCCGCAGACCCTGCTGCTGGCCCGCGAGCGCATCGGCTGGGGCGCCACGGGTGAGGTGCTGTGCAGCGCCAACCTGCGCCAGGCGCGCAACATGGCCGAGTTCTGGAGCGCCGACGCCGCGTTGTGCCAGGCCGACACGGGAGCGCGGCCATGATGCTCTACACCAACCTGGTACAGCCGTTCGTGGAGTTCGGTTTCATGCGCCGCGCGCTGGTGGCGTGCCTGGCGCTGGGCATCGGCTCGGGGCCGGTTGGCGTGCTGCTGATGCTGCGGCGCATGAGCCTGGTGGGCGACGCCATGAGCCATGCGGTGTTGCCGGGGGCGGCGCTGGGCTTCCTGGTGGCTGGCCTGTCGCTGCCGGCCATGGGCCTGGGCGGGCTGATCGCCGGGCTCACCGTGGCGCTGCTGGCCGGGCTGGTCAGCCGCCTGACCACGCTGAAGGAAGACGCCAGCTTCGCCAGTTTCTACCTGACCTCGCTGGCGGCCGGGGTGATGATCGTCTCGCTGCACGGCTCCAACATCGACCTGTTGCACGTGCTGTTCGGCACCATCCTGGCCATCGACGACCAGGCCATCTACATGGTCGCCGGCATCGCCTCGTTCACCCTGATGCTGCTGGCGCTGATCTTCCGGCCCCTGGTGCTGGAGTGCTTCGACCCCGGTTTCCTGCGCGCCGTGGGCGGCCGCGGCTCGCTGTACCACGTGCTGTTCTTGCTGCTGGTGGTGCTTAACCTGGTGTCCGGGTTCCAGGCGCTGGGCACGCTGATGGCGGTGGGCATGATGATGCTGCCGGCCACCGCCGCGCGTTTCTGGGCCACTTCGCTGACCGCGCTGATGCTGGTTTCGACCCTGATCGCGACGCTGTCCGGGTTGATTGGACTGATCGTCTCTTATCACCTGGGCGTGGCTTCCGGTCCCGCCATCGTGCTCACCGCCAGTGCCTTCTACGGCGTGTCGGTGCTGTTTGGCCGCAGCGGCGTGCTGCGGCGTTTCTTCCCCCAACCCCACCTGTCAAACTGAAGGACCACCATGAAACGCACACCCCTTGTGGCTGCTGCTGTGCTTACTCTGTCCGCGTTTAGCGCCCTGGCCCAGGCCAAGCCCCTGGAAGCGGTGGCCTCGTTCACCGTGATTGCCGACATGGTGCACACCGTGGGCGGCGAGCACGTGCACGTGACCTCGCTGATCGGCCCAAACGGCGACCCCCATGTGTACGAGCCGACCCCGGCCGATGCCCAGGCCCTGCGCCACGCCGACATCACCTTCGTCAGCGGCCTGCACCTGGAAGGCTGGATGGACCGGCTGATCACCGCGTCGGGCTACCAGGGCACGCCGGTGGTGCTGTCCACGGGCATCAAGACCCGCAGCATGGAGGAGGACGGCCAGCAGATCACCGACCCCCACGCCTGGAACAGCGCCGCCAATGGCGTGGTGTATGTGCGTAACATCGTCGCCGCGCTGAAGCAGGCCGATCCCGCCGACGCTGCCGAATTCCAGGCTAATGGCGACCGTTACATCGACCAGTTGCAGGCGCTGGACCGCTACGCCCGCAGTGAGATTGCCAGCATCCCCAAGGCCCAGCGCAAGGTGCTGACCTCCCACGACGCCTTCGGCTACTTCGGAGACGCCTATGGCGTGACGTTCCTGTCGCCGCTGGGCTTCTCCACCGAGAACGAGGCGTCGGCGGCGGACGTGTCGAAGTTGATCCGGCAGATCAAGGGCGAGCACGTCAGCGCCTACTTCTTCGAGAACTCCGGCGACCCGCGGCTGGTCAAGCAGATTGCCGCGGCCACCGGCGCGCAACCGGGCGGCGAGCTGTACGTGGAGGCCCTGAGCCCGGCGGACGGCCCGGCCTCCACCTACGCGAAGATGTTCCATTACAACGTCGACAAGTTGGTGGCGGCGATGAAGGCCGGGCATTGACCGCGATGCAGGCGACGCGATTCATGGGGTATACGCGTTCGCGCGCGCAACCCGCGGATTGCGTCATATCAGCGCCAACGCCGCCAGCAAGGCCGGCGGCATCACCAGCGCGCCCAGCCGCAGGAACCCCAGGGCGCTGACATGGCCGCCCTCGCGGCGCACTGCAATCAGCCACAGCAGGGTCGCCAGCGAGCCGGTCACCGACAGGTTCGGGCCCAGGTCCACGCCAATCAGCAACGCGGCGGTGGTGGCCGTGGGCAGCGGCGCAATCTGGTTCATGGAGCCGGCGATCAGCCCCGCCGGCAGGTTGTTGATCAGGTTGCTGGCCACGCCAATCACCACGCCGCCCAGCCACCCGGCCTGGGTGGGTGACTGTGCGGCCAGCGCCGCCAGTTCTCGCGCCAGCCAGGTGGTGAGCCCGGTCTGGGTCAGCCCCGCCACCAGCACGAACAACCCTGCCACCAGCGGCAACACCCCCCAGGCCACATGGCGCAGCACCGGCAACGGGCTGGCGCGCTCCAGCAGGTGCACGCCCAGCACCGTCGCCAGGCCGGCGCAGAAGGTTGGCAGGCCCAGTTGCCAGTCCAGCGCCGAGGCCAGCAGCAGCACCGCCGCCGTCAGGCCGATGCCCCAGGCGGTCAGGCGCGCGCTGGTGGTCAGCGGCTGGGGCGTGAACTCGGTGGCCAGCGGCGCGCGCAAGGCGTGGCGCTGGCTGAAGCGCAGCACCGCGTAGGTCAGCACGATGGCCGCCAGCGATGGCAGGCCGAAGTGCGCCAGCCAGGTGGGCAGCGGCGGCATGTGGCTGCCGAACACCACCAGGTTGGCGGGGTTGGAGATGGGCAGCACGAAGCTGGCGGCGTTGGCGATGAACGCGCACACGAACAGGTACGGCAGCGGCTCGGCGCGTGCCGCACGGGCGGCGGCGTACACCGCCGGCGTCAGCACCACGGCGGTGGCGTCGTTGGACAGCAGCACCGTCACCAGCGTGCCGACCAGAAACACCAGGTCGAATAGCCGCGTTGCCGAGCCCTTGGCATGGCCGGCGGCGACCATGGCCAGCCAGTCGAACAGGCCTTTTTGCCGCGCCAGTTCCGCCAGCGCCATCATGCCGATCAGGAACAGGTACACGTCGGTGCCCTTGGCCACCGCTGCCAGGGCGCTGGGCAGCGGGATCAGCCCGGTACCGGTCAACAGCAGCGCAGCGCCTGCAGCCCAGGCGTATTCGGGCGAGCGCCAGGGGCGCAGCAGGATACCCAGGGTGGCCAGCAGGGCGACGGCCCAGATCAGCAGTTGCGTGGGGGTGAAGGGCATTCAACGGGCTCGGGCAAGGGTAGGGGAGGTGTCTGTGGCGGGCAGTGTCTCCGGCATTTTCACCCACAGCAACAGCAACGCCACGCAGGCCACTGCGGCCAGGGTCAGGAAGCCGGCGCTGTAGCCGCCCCAGTGCACCATCAGCCCGGCCAGCCCGGCGCTCAGTGCGGCGCCCAGGCCGAAGACGGTGGTCACTGCGCCCAGGGCCACGTTGAAGTGGCCGGTGCCTTGGGTCAGGTCTTTGACCATCAGCGGCAGCAGCGCGCCGAACAGGCCGGCGCCGATGCCGTCGAGGGTCTGGATGGCCACCAGCCAGGCGGCGTCATCGGACAGGGTGTAGAGCAAGCCGCGCAGCGGCAGAATCAGGAAGCCGGCCAGCAACAGCGGCTTGCGCCCCCACTGGTCGGCGCGGGCACCCACCAGCCAGGCCATGGGCACCATCACCAGCTGGGCGGCGATGATGCAGGCCGAGGTCAGCGGCGTGGCCAGGGCCAGGTCATGCAACGCCAGCTTCTGGCTGACCAGGGGCAACATGGCCGCGTTGGCCAGGTGGAACAGCGCGCAGCACAGCGCCAGGGTCAGCAGTGGGCGGTTGGCCAGCAGCACGCCCAGGGCCGGGGCGCTCGCGGCGGGTGTCGTTGCGCCCAGGCCCCGGGCCTGCTGGTGGTCGATGGTGCGCGGGTCGATAGCCCAGGTGGCCGCGACGCTGGCCAGGGCCATGAACGCCATCAGGTAGAACACCGCCGTGGGCCCCAGCCACAGGGCCAGGGCGCCGGCCAGCAGCGCTGCCACGGCGTTGCCGGCGTGGTTGAAACCTTCGTTGCGGCCGGTGCGGCGGGTGAACGCCCGTGGCCCGACGATGCCCAGGGACAGCGCGGCAATGGCCGGGGCGAACACCGACGCGGCGACGGCGCTGAGCGACTGGGTGATGGCTACCCAGGTAAAGGCGGCGGTCCAGGGCAGTGCCAGGCAACTGGCCGTCACCAGCAGCGCGGCGATGATCACCGTGCCGCGCTTGCGCTGTGTGCCGTCGATCAGCGCCCCGGCGGGCGTCTGCGCCACCAGGGCGGCGAGGCCGGCCAGGGTCATCACCAGGCCGATCTGCGCGGCGTCCCAGTGGTGCTCGGCCAGCAGGTAGATGGCCAGGTAAGGGCCCAGCCCATCGCGGACGTCGGCCAGGAAGAAGTTCAGCGCATCCAGCGCCGCCCCGTCACGGCGAGAGGATGCGCTGTGCATGCGCAGGCTTCAGCGTTTCAGCCGTGCGGCGAACTCGGCCACGCGCTGGCCCAGTAGCTTGGCGGTCTCCAGGTCGCCGCCGCGTGGTGCTTCGTCCGGCGAGGCGTCCGACGGCGACACCGCCAGCGCGCCGCCGAAGCCTGCGGTCCAGTTGATGTCATTGGGGCCGTGGGCCTTGGTGTTGGCGGGCATCAGGCCGGTGCCGATCCACACCTGGCCGTGCTGCTGGGACAGGGTCCAGAAGTAGGTGATGGTGGAGAACTTGTCACCGTTCACCGAGGCCGAGTTTGTGAAGCCGGCGGCTACCTTGTCTTTCCAGGCCTGGCCAAACCAGGGCTTGGACGAGGTGTCGGCGAACTTCTTGAACTGCCAGGCCGGGCCGCCCATGTAGGTGGGGCTGCCGTAGATGATGGCGTCGGCGGCGCTGATGGCTTCCCAGTCGGCGTCGCCGAGGTCGCCGTTGGCGTCGATGCGGTACAGCGTGGCCTGGGCGCCCGGTGCTGCGGCGGCGCCGGCGTGCACGGCTTCGGCCTGCTTGGCGGTGTGGCCGTAGCCGCTGAAGTAAACGATGGCGATGGAGGTCATGGGGCAGTTCCACGGTAGGGTTGGGAACAAGACACTATAGGTGCAAATTCGTCGGCCCAGCGGTTGAAATTCACCGTCGTCCCCGACAGAATCGCCGCCCGATCCGGCCGCTGAGGCCGGACGTCCGTGGCCACGAGGGGTTGCCGTTGAACCAACAGACATTGTCCATGCGCCTGGCGCGCGTGGCCGCGCAGGTGCCGGCCGGGGCGCGCCTGGCCGATATCGGCTCCGACCACGCCTACCTGCCGGTGGCGCTGCTGCGCCGTGGCGCGATTGCCACGGCGGTGGCCGGCGAGGTGGCGGTGACACCGTTCCAGGCCGCCGAGCGCACGGTGCGCGACAACGGCCTGGAGGCTGTGGTGACCGTGCGCCTGGCCAACGGCCTGGCGGCCATCGAGCCAGGCGATGGCATCACCGCCATCACAATGTGCGGCATGGGCGGCGAGACCATTCGCGACATCCTGCTGGCCGGCGCTGGGCGCCTTAGCGGGCAGGAACGTTTGATCCTGCAGCCCAACGGCGGCGAGCCGCCGTTGCGCCAATGGCTGATGGCCAACCACTACCGCATCATTCACGAGGAAGTGCTGCGCGAGCACCGCTTCGACTACGAGATCATCGTCGCCGAGCGCAGCGGGCCGGTGAGTTACAGCGACCGCGAGCTGTACTTTGGCCCGTTGCAGCTGCAGGCGCGCAGCCCGGCGTTCCTGCTCAAGTGGCAGCACGTGCTGCGCCAGCGGCGCAAGACCCTGGCGCAGTTCGCCCGGGCGCGGCAGGCGGTGCCGGCGGCGAAATTGGCCGAGGTGAACCAGCAGGTGGCGTGGATCAGCGAGCTGCTGGGCGCACCCTGACGCAGCCTTCGGCAGCTGCTACGCGAATGCGGATACCCCATGGACCGCGTCGCCTGCATCGCGGCCAAGGCCGGCTCCTACCACGAATAGTGTAGGAGCCGACTTTAGTCGCGATGCAGACGACGCCATCTCAAGACAGTTGCTGCTACGCAGATTTCCCGTAGCAGCGGCCGCATGGCCGCGTCCGGCGCTCAACCGGCTTTGCGCAGGGTGAAGTTGATGCGCTGGGGGCCCATCACGGCGTGCGTGCCTTCCTTGAGCGGCAGCACGCCGTGGAAGCGCAGGCGGTCGACGCCGCCCCACACCATCACGTCGCCGTGCAGCAGCGGCACCCGTAGCGGGCGGTCGCTGCGGGCCAGGCCGCCCATCTGGAACATCGCCGGCAGGCCCAGGGACACCGAGACGATGGGCGCATCGTAGTCGCGCTCGTTTTTGTCCTGGTGCAACGACATGCGCGCGCCGGGCACGTAGCGGTTGATCAGGCAGGCGTCGGGCACGAAATCGGCAAACCCCGCCACCGCGGCGGCTTCACTGGCCAGGCGGCAGAACACCTCGGGCAGGCCAGGCCAGGGCTGGCCGGTGCGCGGGTCGAGCGGGGTGTAGCGGTAGCCATGGGCGTCGGTGGTCCAGCCCAGGGGGCCGCAATTGCTCAGCGCCACCGACATCGTCTGGCCACCGGGGGTGACCATGCGCCGAAACGGCGCGGCCTTGAGCACGCTGCGCAACGGTGGCAGCAGCTCATCGACGAAGGGCAGGGCGAAGGCGCGCAGCACGAAGGTCTGCGGGCCAAGCTGCTCGACCCGCGGCGGCTGGCGGCTGGCCGCCTCGTCGAACAGGTCCAGGTTCATGGCACGGCAGGCGGGGCAGGGCGCTTACAGCGCCTTGCTGACGCGGATCTCGGTGATCGGCTCGTCGCTGTCGCCATGGATGGCGGCCAGGGCAGCCTTGGCCTCTTCCAGCGAGCCGGTGGCCAGATGAGCGAAGTCCCAACGGCGCTCGCCGTTGATTTTGTAGTGGATCACGTACTTGGTCACGAAAAGTTACCTGCGAAAGGGAATCAGCTGAACTTGGAGGCCGAACGGCGCACGATCTTGATCTTGTGGGTGAACGCCTTGCGGTGTGCGCCCATGGCCAGCTTGGCGCCGGTGGTGTCGATGGTGATGTTCCAGAAACCGGTGCTGGGCGCGGTGATCTTGGCCGGGAAGGTATCGAACTGGCCGCCATGGTAGGTGTGACGCCCGCCGTTCTTGAAACTGCGGAAGTTGGCGTCGCTCATCAGGCGGATGTTGCAGCGCTGGGAGCACTCGATGACCACCAGGTCATCTTCGTTGAGGTGCTCGCGCTGGTGTACGAATTTCATGTGAATCTCCGGGATGCATCTTTTGGCAAACCAAAACGATACCATGGCAGGCTTCATGGCGCCGCGTTTCCTGCACTGCGCAGGAAAATTTGCGACCAGGTGGAGCAAATGGCCACTTGGGCGGTCACAGAGTCTTTTGCAAGGGAGTTCGTTTATGAAATGGGCGTGGGTTGCGGTGGTGGCTTTGCTGGGTGGGTGCGCCAGTGTCTCGGACATCGAGAAAAGCCCCGAGACCATGGGGGTGATTTCCGGCAAGTCGCCCAAGGAGTTCAGCGATTGCGTGGTCAAGCACCTGGCCGACAGCCGCAAGCCGTCAACCGTCGAACCCTGGCGCGAAGGCTACCGGGTGATCGTGCCGCAGAAACTGTCCTCGGCCCCGGCGGCGGTGATCGACATCGACAAGCGCTCCAACGACGGCAGCAGCATCAAGCTGCATGAGCGCATCTCCAACGTGCCGATCCGCCCGCATGACGTGCAGCGCGCGGTCACGGCCTGTATCTCCGGCGAGTGACCGCAGGGCGGCGTGGTTACTTGCACATGATGGTCAGGGTGCGGCTGGTGTAGTTGCCAATGTCGGCGCCCAGGGTCTTGTCGCTGTCCTTGGGGCCGGCGCCGGCGGTGCCGACGATGTCATAGCGGCCGTTGCTGCAGGCGTCGGTGGCTTTCTGGTAGCAGGCGTCCCAGGACGCTGCGGCGCCCGAGCAGTCGATGCTCACGCCCTGCTTGCCGTTCTTCAGCACCGTGGGCGTGGCAGACGCGCAGCCGCCCAGGGCCAGGACCGCGAAAAGTACCAGGAATCTGTTCATCGAATGTTTCATCATAGGCAAGGGTGGAAGGGCGGCGGCACGAACGGCGGCCATCCTGCCGGGGCGCGGGGTGCGCCAACGGGGGACGTCTGATGCTATACAACGCGGCGGGCGGCGAACAGCCCCGCAGTGAAATTCTGCCTTGCCCTTGGCGCGATTGCTGCTAAAACCAATACGGTGGCGTAAATTTGTGTCGCGCGCGGAACTATCTGTAACAGGTTTTCTCTATTTCTCCATTGGTTGGCCGGGGGCAGGGCATTGTAAGGTGGCCTCTGCCTGATTAGACTGCGCCGAAACTCGTAAAGCACAGCCCTTTGTAAGGACTCATATGATCAAGAAATGCTTGTTCCCAGCAGCCGGTTACGGCACTCGCTTCCTGCCAGCGACCAAAGCCATGCCCAAGGAAATGCTGCCGGTGGTCAACAAGCCACTGATCCAATACGGTGTCGAAGAGGCATTGGAAGCTGGCCTGAACCAGATCTCGATCGTCACCGGCCGCGGCAAGCGCGCCCTGGAAGACCACTTCGACATCAGCTACGAGCTGGAAAACCAGATCAAGGGCACCGACAAGGAAAAATACCTGGTCGGTATTCGCAAGCTGTTGGACGAGTGCACCTTCTCGTACACCCGTCAGACCGAAATGAAAGGCCTGGGCCACGCCATTCTTACTGGCCGCCCGCTGATCGGCGACGAACCCTTCGCCGTGGTCCTGGCGGACGACCTGTGCGTGAACCTGGAAGGCGACGGCGTGCTGGCCCAGATGGTCAAGCTGTACAACCAGTTCCGTTGCTCGATCGTGGCCATCCAGGAAGTCGACCCGTCGGAAACCAACAAGTACGGCGTCATCGCCGGCGAGATGATTCGCGACGACATCTACCGCGTCAACAGCATGGTCGAGAAGCCAAAGCCTGAAGATGCGCCGTCGAACCTGGCCATCATCGGCCGTTACATCCTGACTCCGGACATTTTCGATCTGATCGAGCAGACCGAGCCAGGCAAGGGTGGCGAGATCCAGATCACCGACGCCCTGATGAAACAGGCCCAGGCCGGTTGCGTGCTGGCGTACAAGTTCAAGGGCCAGCGTTTCGACTGCGGCGGCGCCGAAGGCTACATCGACGCCACCAACTTCTGCTTCGAGAACTTCTACAAGACTGGCAAGGCGTTCTGACGCCAGGCTGGTTGATGCGACATCCGACGCCGCGGCCTTGAAAGCCGCGGCGTTTTCGTTTCTGCGCCCCTGGCCTCCTGACGCGGCCTGTCGGCCGCTGCTACGGGTTTATGGCAATCCCGTAGCAGGTGCCGCAGGCGGCGTCCGAATGCGCCACGGTGCCATCGAAAATAAGACGCGGCCTGGCGGCCGCTGTTACGGGGGCGCGTGGCCCGGTTGGGTAGGGTAGTATTGGTTGCCTGCCAAGGAGACTTAAGCAATGGCCCACGATTTTGATCTGTTTGTAATAGGCGCCGGTTCCGGCGGTGTTCGCGCGGCGCGCTTTGCCGCCGGTTTCGGCGCCAAGGTGGCCGTGGCGGAAAGCCGCTACCTGGGCGGCACCTGTGTCAACGTCGGCTGCGTGCCGAAGAAACTGCTGGTGTACGGCGCCCACTTCGCCGAGGACTTCGAGCAGGCCCAAGGCTTCGGCTGGACCTTGGGCGAGGCCGATTTCAACTGGCAGACCCTGATCGGCAACAAGAACCGCGAGATCCAGCGCCTCAACGGCATCTATCGCAACCTGCTGGTCAACAGCGGCGTGACGCTGCTCGAAGGTCATGCGCGCATCGTCGACGCCCACCACGTGGAAGTCGATGGCCAGCGTTTCAGCACCGAACGCATTCTGATCGCCACCGGTGGCTGGCCGCAGATCCCGGACATTCCGGGCCGCGAGCACGCCATTACTTCCAACGAGGCGTTCTTCCTGCCGCAGTTGCCCAAGCGCGTGCTGGTGGTGGGCGGCGGCTACATCGCCGTGGAGTTCGCCGGCATCTTCCACGGCCTGGGCGCCGACACCACGCTGCTGTACCGCAAGGACCTGTTCCTGCGTGGTTTCGACCGCTCGGTGCGCGAGCACTTGAGCGAAGAGCTGACCAAGCGCGGCCTGAACCTGCAGTTCAACAGCGACATCCAGCGCATCGACAAACAGGCCGACGGCACCCTGGCCGCCACGCTCAAGGACGGCCGCGTGTTGGAGGCCGATTGCATCTTCTACGCCACCGGCCGCCGCCCGATGCTCGACAACCTGGGCCTTGAAAACGTATCGGTGAAGCTCGACGACAAGGGCTTCATCGCCGTGGACGAGCAGTTCCAGACCAGCGAGCCGTCGATCCTGGCCCTGGGCGACGTGATCGGCCGCGTGCAGCTGACCCCCGTAGCCCTGGCCGAAGGCATGGCCGTGGCCCGCCGGCTGTTCAAGCCCGAGCAATATCGCCCGGTGGACTATGCCTACATCCCCACTGCTGTATTCAGCCTGCCGAACATTGGCACCGTGGGCCTCACCGAGGAGCAGGCGCTGGAGCAAGGCCATGAGGTGAAAATCTTCGAAAGCCGCTTCCGGCCCATGAAGCTGACCCTCACCGAGTGCCAGGAGCGTACCTTGATGAAATTGGTGGTGGATGCCAGCACCGATCGCGTCCTGGGCGTGCACATGGTCGGCCCGGAGGCTGGGGAAATCATCCAGGGGTTGGCGGTGGCGCTTAAGGCCGGCGCGACCAAGCAGGTGTTCGATGAAACCATCGGGGTCCATCCGACGGCGGCCGAAGAATTTGTGACTATGCGGTCATCGGTGCGTTAAGTACGTATCAAAATGTACTAGCTGTTGTTTTCAACAGGTTTCGGTGGATCCATTTTGTGGTATCCACCGTAACCTTTTTTAGCCCATTACTCTCCTTGTTACATCTCCAAAAACCCCGTCCTAAAGCCTTTCTGTACGTGGCTTCTACGAGTGTCCTATAGCTCTGGCGCCTAGGTCCTACACGCTCGGCAAATCCCTCCGACGTTCTTTTTAAGTGAGCCAATTACATACTGGGCCGGCGCAATCAAGCGCTGCGGTAGCGATGAGCGCTGTCGTTCACTGGGTAGGGATAAGGAATTTCTCCATGAAAATGAAATTAGCCACGGCGGTAACCGCCTTATGTGCCGCGCTGTCGATGCCAGCTGCATTTGCCGCGGACGGCCAGATCGATTTCGTCGGCGAGATCAAGGGCAACACGTGCAAGATCAACGGCGGGCAACCGAACTTCCAGGTCGATCTGCCAGCGGTGTCGCGCACCGCACTGGCCACGGTCGGGCAAAGCGCAGGCCGCACGCGTTTTGACTTGCAGCTCACCGAATGCATGCCTGATACCGGCAAGGTCGCCACCTATTTCGAGGCCGGTCCCACCATCAGCCCCACCAGTGGCCGGCTGGTCACCGACACCGGCGCCGGCCAGGCCGACTTCGTCGAAGTGGCACTGCTCAACGACGGCTTCCAGCAGATGGAGCTGAACCAGGCCTTCCCAGGCCAGAAGTCCCAGGCCGTGGACATCGTCGCAGGCAACGCCAACCTCGAGTACTACGCCGAATACGTTGCCACCGGTGTGGTGACGGCGGGTGAGGTGAACACACGGGTGATGTACTCCCTCGTCTATCCATGACGGGGCCGCGCATGGACTGCCTTTAGGCAGGCCATGCGCCGTTGTTGTAGCGAAGGGATTCTCTCCATGTTCAAGCCTGTTTTTGCCCTGCTGACGGCGTTGCTGCTGGCAGCGCCTGGCCATGCCAGCGTGATCATCGGCGCTACCCGGGTCATTTACCCGGCCGGCGCGCCCGAAGTCACCGTGCAACTGCTTAACCCCGACGCCGCGCCCGCACTTGTGCAGGCGTGGCTGGACGACGGCGACGCGGGGGCCAGCCCGCAGACCCTGGCCGTCCCCTTTATCGTCAGCCCGGCAATGGTGCGCATCGAGGCCAGCCAAGGCCAGGCGCTACGGGTGATGCACACCGGCGAGCCCCTTGCGGCCGACCGCGAGAGCCTGTTCTGGCTCAACGTCTTGCAGATCCCGCCTCGGGGCGAGGCGGGCAACAACCAATTGCAGATGGCGATTCGCACGCGAATCAAACTGATGTTTCGGCCCCAGGGCCTGCAAGGCCGTGCGGCCGATGCACCTGCGGCTGTGCGCTGGAGCGTGCGCCGTGAGCAGCAACAGTGGGTTGTCGAAGGTCACAACCCAGGGCCGTTCGTGGTCAACCTCGGCGCGGTCGAACTGCGCGTCGCCGGCCAGGTCCTGGAGGCGGGGGCTGGGCACATCCCACCGTTCGGTAGCGCGCGTTTTCCCCTGCAAGGGACGGCAGCGCCAGGCGCGACCGCGCAGGTTAACTACATTGCCCTGGATGACTACGGGGCCGGGCGCCCAGGCGAAGCCCAGGTAGCGTTGCCATGAAGCGCCTGCGGTTCTCCGGGCTGCTGGCCGGTGGCGGGCTGCAGCTGGCCGTGGCGGCGCAGGTGCCCGAGCCGATCGAATTCGAGCAGCGTTTCCTGCGGCCCGGTGCTGCCGGCAACGTGGACCTGAGCGTGTTCTCGCAACCGGCGCGGGTGATGCCAGGCGACTATTGGCTGCAGGTGCAAGTCAACCAGCGGCCTTTGGGGCGTTTGTTGATCCCTTATCGCCAGGGTGCGGGTGAAGCCGGCGCCCATGGCTGTTTCGACCGGCCGCTGCTGCACCGGCTGGGGGTGGCGGTGGACGCGTTGCCCAAGGGCGGCGATAGCTGTCGTCGCCTTGAGCAATGGCTGCCCGGGGCCGCCGAACACCTGGATTTTCCCCAGCAGCGCCTGGCGCTGGACATTCCCCAGGCCTGGCAGGTGCGCGAGCCCGATGGCTTCGTGGATGCCGAGTCATGGGACTGGGGCGTGACCAGCGCCTTCAGCGGCTACGACCTGTCGGTGTTCGACGTTGACAGCGGCCAGGGAAGCGCCCATACGCAAACCTATGCCGGCCTGTCCAGCGGCCTGAACCTGGGGCGCTGGCACTGGCGGCACCAAGGCAGCCTCTCGAGCGACGGTGGCTACCAGACCCTGAGCCACTACCTGCAACGGGAGGTTGCGCCGTGGGGCGCGCAACTGCGCCTGGGGCAGGTCACCGCCCAGGGCGATCTGCTCGATGCGCAGCAGCTGCGTGGCACCCACCTGTTCAGTGATGACCGCATGCTGCCGGCCTCCCAGCGCGGCTACGCGCCGGTGGTGCGCGGCGTGGCACGGGGCAACGCACGGGTGGCCATCCGCCAGGGCGAACGGCTGCTGCGTGAGGTGGTGGTCCCCCCGGGCGCCTTCGTGATCGACGACCTCTACGCGGCCAGCGTGGGCGGCGACCTGCAGGTCACGGTCAGCGAGGCCGACGGCAGCGAGCAGCGCTTTACCGTGACCAACGCCGCCGCCCCGCTGGCGTTGCGCGAGGGGCGGTCGCGCTTCGGCATCAGCGTGGGTCAATTGCAGGAACAGGTGCAGGCACCGGCGCCGTGGTTCGCCCAAGGCACCTGGCAGCAGGGCCTGAGCGATAGTTTTACCGGTTATCTGGGCACCACCCTGGCCGCGGAATATCAACAATGGCTGCTGGGCTCGGCGCTCAACACGCCGCTGGGCGCGGTGGGCCTGGACGTCGCGCGTGCCCAGGCCAATGGCGAGCAGGGTGGCCGACTTCGCCTGTCCTACGGCACCTTGTTGATGGCCAGCGACACCCGCCTGGGCCTGAGTTACCAGCAGGCCACCGGGCCCGGTTACCGCACCCTGGCCCAAGCGTACGACCACCGTGCATTGAGCTTGCGTGAGCGCGCGCGCACCACCGCCAGCATCAATCAGCCGCTGGGCAGCGCCTGGGGGCAGCTCAATGGCAGCGCCTGGCATTCCAGCAGCTGGGAGGGCGGCGGCGCTCGCCTGGGCTATTCGCTGGGCTACGCCAACCGCTTTGCCGACCTGGGGTATGTGCTGACCGCCAGCCGCGAGCGGGACCTGCATGGCCGCGATGAAACGGTGTGGCAGCTGAACCTGAGCCTGCCCCTGGGGGGCGGCCGCGGGAACCTGACTGCGGGCCTCAACCAGGGTAGCCAGGGCCACCAGGCGCAGGCCGGGTACCGCAATGGCACCGACCGCTACAACTACGGCGTCAGCGTCAGCGAAGGCCGGGGCACGGCGCAATTCAATGGCTTCGGCGGCTGGCGGGCACCCTATGGTGAACTCAGCGCCTCGCTGGGGCAGGGGGATCGCAGCCGCCAAGTGTCGGCGGGGGCCCGTGGCGCGGTGGTTGCCCACCCCGGCGGCGTGACCTTTGCGCAACCGCTGGCTGAAACCTTCGCCATCGTCGAGGTGCCCGAGGCCAAGGGCGCCCGGGTGGTCAACGGCAGCCAGGTGCGCGTCGATGGTCGTGGCCACGCCATTGTCCCGCAACTGGTGCCTTACCAGCTGAACCGGGTCGACGTGGACCCCACGGGCTTGCCGCTGGACGTGGAGTTGGCCACCAACAGCCAGCAGGTGGCGCCGCGTGCCGGGGCAGTGCCGTTGTTGCGCTACCCGACCCGCACGGGGCGCACGGCATTGATCGAACTGCGCCTTGCGGCGGGCGGTCCTTTGCCCTTCGGCGCCCAGGTCAGCGACGGCAGTGGCGCAGCATTGGGCGTGGTAGGGCAGGGCAGCCGGGTGTTGGCCAGGGGGCTGCAAGGCAAGGGGCAGTTGCAGGTGCAATGGGGTGACCAGCAGGCGCAGCGCTGCGTCGCCGACTACGAAATGGAGACGGCTGGCAAGGCGCTTCAGGTAATGAAGGCGACCTGCGCGGCTGAACAGGGGAATACACCATGAAGGCACTACACGCGATGGCTTTGGCCTGCCTGCTGGCTGCAGGCAGCGCCGCCCATGGCGCCTGTGCGTTTTACCCGGGCAGCGGGCACCAGATGGTGTCGGCGGACCTTGGCGCTCAAGTGATCGTCTCGTCGATGGCGGCCGTGGGCGACATCCTCTGGCAAGGCACCGCCAAGGGTAATTCGGCGAGGGTCGAATGCACCCAGCCAGATGAGCTGGACAATGGCTTGCTTGCCGACCCCGGGCCACAGCAAGGCCCTGATGGGGTCTACCCGACCAATGTGGCGGGGGTGGGCATGCGTATCGAGGAGGAAAGTTCGAGGCAGCCGCTGCACTGGCCGCGCCTGCGCAGCGCCATCGACGCTGGCGTTTTCACTGCAACGCCAGCCTATTTCATCACACTGGTCAAGACCGGCGATATCCACGAGGATCGCCTGCGTCTGTCCAGCGCTGGCGCTTCCCGGCGCTATGGCGCGTTGGAGGCGATCCGTCTGCAGTTCGATCGCGACGTTGACATCGTGCTGCGCCAGCCCACCTGCAGCGTGGCCCCAGGCAGCCAGCACATCTTGGTGGACCTGGGCGCCCCGCTGATGCGTGACTTCAACGGACCGGGCAGTGGCTCAAGGCTGGTGCCCTTCAACCTGCGCCTGGCCTGCCATGGCGGAGGGGGCGGGGACAGGTTGTACGTGTCGGTGATTCTGACCGACGCCACCAACCCCTCGAACCGCAGCAAGGTCCTGGGCTTGCGCCAGGACGCCGACGCGCGGGGCGTGGGCGTGGAAATCCAGTTCGAGGGCCGTCCTGTGGAGTTTGGCCCTGAAGCTTCCGGCGCCGGCAGTCCTGCCCGTTGGCCTGCGGGCAGCGTGTCCCATGGCCAGGTGACGTTCGAGGTGCCGCTGCAGGCGCGCTACCTGCAGACCGAAAACACCATCACTGCCGGCAGTGCAGGGGCGTTGGCGACATTCACCTTCGCCTACGACTGATCTTCATGCAATTCTTCTATATATTAGGCGCGCTGATAGGTAAAACCAATCACGCACATCAGCTTTGCCAATGAGCGCTCCAGCGCTCACTTGGCTAGGATGAGCCCTACAAAGTTTTCACCCCCTTCGACAACCCATGGAGATTTACTGATGCCGATCATCAACAGCCAAGTCAAACCTTTCAAAGCCCAGGCTTACCACGGCGGCAAGTTCGTAGAAGTCACCGAAGCCGATCTGAAAGGCAAATGGTCTGTCGTGTTCTTCTACCCAGCCGACTTCACCTTCGTCTGCCCAACCGAACTGGGCGACCTGGCTGACAACTACGCTCAATTCAAAGACCTGGGCGTCGAGATCTACGGCGTGTCGACCGACACCCACTTCACCCATAAAGCCTGGCACGACACCTCGGAAACCATCGCCAAGATCCAGTACCCACTGATCGGCGACCCGACCCACGTCATCTCGCGCAACTTCGACGTGCTGATCGAAGAAGCCGGTATCGCTGACCGTGGCACCTTCGTGATCAACCCAGAAGGCCAGATCAAAATCGTCGAGCTGAACGACGGCGGCGTTGGCCGTGACGCTTCCGAGCTGCTGCGCAAGGTCAAGGCCGCTCAGTACGTCGCTGCCCACCCAGGCGAAGTCTGCCCAGCCAAGTGGAAAGAAGGCGAAGCCACCCTGGCTCCATCGCTGGACCTGGTCGGCAAGATCTAAGACCTCATGACGATGATGAGTGGCGTCATCGCGTAACACCATCATCGCCCTGAAAGCGCCCGGGCGAATTCGCCCGGGCGTTGTTTTTTATACCGTATTGAAAAGGAATCGCCCGCATGTTGGACGCCAATCTTAAAGCCCAGTTGAAGTCGTACCTGGAACGGGTCACCCAACCGATCGAGATCGTCGCGTCCCTTGATGACGGCGCGAAATCCCAGGAATTGCTCAACCTGCTGCGTGACATCCAGGCCCTGTCGGACAAGATCACGCTGCTGGACAACGGCAACGACGCCCGCAAGCCGTCGTTCTCGATCAACCGCCCTGGCGCGGATATCAGCCTGCGTTTCGCTGGTATCCCCATGGGCCACGAATTCACCTCGTTGGTGCTGGCCCTGCTGCAAGTGGGTGGCCACCCTTCGAAAGCGAGCGCCGAGGTCATCGAACAGATCGCCGGGCTCAAGGGTGAATTCAACTTTGAAACCTATTTCTCGCTGTCCTGCCAAAACTGCCCGGACGTGGTCCAGGCCCTGAACCTGATGGCCGTGCTCAACCCCAACGTGCGCCACGTGGCCATCGACGGCGCGCTGTTCCAGGCCGAAGTCGACGCCCGCCAGGTGATGGCGGTGCCCAGCCTGTACCTCAACGGTGAAGTGTTCGGCCAGGGCCGCATGGGCCTGGAAGAAATCCTCGCCAAGATCGACACCAGCGCCGGCGACAAGGCGGCCGAGAAGCTCAACGCCAAGGACGCCTTCGACGTGCTGGTCGTGGGCGGTGGCCCAGCCGGCTCCGCAGCGGCCATCTACGCTGCGCGCAAGGGCATCCGCACCGGTGTTGCTGCCGAGCGCTTTGGTGGCCAGGTGCTAGACACCATGGCCATCGAGAACTTTATCTCGGTGCAGCACACCGAAGGCCCGAAACTGGCCGTGGCGCTGGAAGAGCACGTCAAGGAATACGACGTGGACATCATGAACCTGCAACGCGCCGAAGCCCTGATCCCGGGCAAGGACGGCCAGCTGCATGAAGTACGCTTCGCCAGCGGCGCGAGCCTCAAGGCCAAGACCGTGATCCTGGCCACCGGCGCGCGCTGGCGCGAAATGAACGTGCCGGGCGAGCAAGAGTACCGCAACCGCGGCGTGGCCTACTGCCCGCACTGCGACGGTCCGCTGTTCAAGGGCAAGCGCGTGGCGGTGATCGGTGGCGGCAACTCCGGTGTCGAGGCGGCCATCGACCTGGCGGGCATCGTTGCCCACGTGACCCTGTTGGAATACGACGGCCAGCTGCGCGCCGACGCCGTGTTGCAACGCAAGCTGCACAGCCTGCCCAACGTCACCGTGATCACCAGCGCCTTGACCAGCGAAGTGACCGGCGATGGCCAGAAGGTCAATGGCCTGCGCTATAAGGATCGCCAGACCAGCGAGACCCACACCGTGGAGCTGGAAGGTATCTTCGTGCAGATCGGCCTGTTGCCCAACACCGATTGGCTCAAGGGCACCATCGAGCTGTCGCCGCGTGGTGAGATCATGGTGGATGCGCGTGGGGAGACCGACCTGCCGGGTATCTTTGCGGCGGGTGACGTGACCACTGTGCCGTTCAAGCAGATCGTGATTGCGTTGGGTGAGGGGGCCAAGGCGTCGTTGGCGGCGTTTGATCACCTGATTCGGACTTCTGCGCCGGCCTGATTTTTCTGGCCAAAAAAAAGCCCGCTGACCGTAAGGTCTGCGGGCTTTTTTAATCCCCGCAGAACTCGAAAACGCCGCCAACTGCGTTTGATCTTGATCCCGTGAGGCCTTTGATCTTGATTGTGTGCCCCATAAAGCGCCAGGGCCGACTGGAGGCGTTGGCCAAGCGGGCTGAGGCGTAGCCGAAGAAGACGGAACCGGAGGCGCTTCTATTCCGGGCCGTCGGCCGCTTGGGCGACGCCGGAAGGAGGGGACCCGCAGCGAAGCGGAGGGACCAAGCAGGGGCAAGCCTTTTTTGCTTACTTTTTGTGGCGTTTGACAAAAAGTGAGCCGGCGTAAGGCCGGAAAGGTGATTCTGCATCACCCTTGGTAATGGATATGTTCACGATATGTGGATCCCGCTTTTGAGGGTTTCGAACATATCCATTTTCGTGGTGCGACTACCGACCGTTTCGCCCTTACGGCGACTCACTTTTTTTCAAACGCCAAAAAAAGTAAGCAAAAAACGCTTGCCCCTGCTTGGGCCCTCCGCTGCGCTACGGGTCCCCTCCTTCCGGCGTCGCTCAACGGGCAGACGGCACCCGCTATAGAAGCCTGCGGGTTACCGTCTCTTCGGCCTGCGGCCTCGGCCCTTCGGGCAGCCCGTTGATCGACGCCTCCAGTCGGCCCTGGCGCTTTACGGGGCATACAATCAAGATCACAAGCAAGATCAAGATCAAAAGCCAGATCAAGATCACAAGCAGATCACAAGCAGATCAAACGCGGCTGCGCTGCGCTGGGCAGGGCTTAGAAGTTCGGCTGGATGATCTCGACCCAGTACGCATCCGGGTCCTTGATGAACGCAATGTTTTTCATGCGCCCATCAGTCAAACGCTTCTGGAAGTCCACGCCCAGCGCTTCAAAGCGCTCGCAGGCCGCCTGAATGTCAGGCACCGACACGCAGATGTGACCAAACCCACGCGGGTCGGTGTTGCCGTTGTGGTAGGCGAAGTCGGCGTCGTTTTCGGTGCCGTGGTTGTGGGTCAGTTCCAGGATGCCAGGCATCGACTTCATCCAAGTGTGGCGCTGGGCGTCGTCGGCGGGGATCTGGGCCTTGTCCACCAGGGCCAGGAAGTACAGGCTGAATTCGGCTTCCGGGAAGTCGCGTTTTTCCACCAGGCTGAAGCCCAGCACGCGGGTGTAGAAGTCCAGCGACTTCTCGATGTTCTTCACGCGCAGCATGGTGTGGTTGAAGACGAAGTTGCGGGTGGCGGCATCCGGTTCGGCGGTAACGCCGGGGAAGGTGTTCAAGTCGTGCAGGCTCATGGGAACTCCAGAACAGGGAATATGAATAACGGCGCCACAACCCGATTGTGCCGCCGTGGGGAGATAAGAGTTCTTGTAAGACCTGCCATGATACGCAACTGTCGCGCCCAGGCCAAATGCCAGGTGGGGAAATAGCAAATCGCAGGCAATAAGAAGCCCGCCGAAGCGGGCATTGGGGCGCTAGTCCATTAGCAGATTCCATCGTGGAAGATCCGCTGTGAAAATCCTGTGAAAAAAAATGCCCCGGCTCACCTTTCGTCAGCCGCGCAGCCAGCCTTCCACCGTGTCACGCCCGTACTGCAATTTCCACGCCTTGAGGCCACGGTGGTTGCCGCCCTTGGTCTCGATCAGTTCGCCGGTATGGGGGTTCTCGTAGACCTTGACCGCGCGTGGCCGGCGATGGGCGCGCACGTGCTGGAACGGCAGGCGTGGCTCGTTGCGAGTAGGGTCGAGAATGGCGATGACGTCACGCAGCCCCTTGCCGTACTCGAGCATCAACTCCTGCAACTTGTGCTCGAATTCAATCTCCTTTTTCAGGCCTGCATCGTTCTTCAGGGTTTCCAGCTGGGCCAGCTGGGCCTGAAGGGCTCTTTCGGCGGCGCGGAACTCGGCGAGTCTGGACACTTTTTTATTCTCCAATCATCTATTTGAACCGCTCGGGCGCCACTGGCCTTGCCACGCTGCCCGGGGGTAACTTTCACTATCAGGAAATTGATAAGTCGCTGGCTCTGCGGAAACAGAGAATAGTGGCAGGCCGTGCCGCTGTAAATGGCCTGCTTCAATGTTTTGTGCGAATAGCGAATTGATTTAGTGTGCTGCGGGAGAGGGCGAAGGGTTCATTTTGGTGCAAATGTAGGACGTCAAGTTTTGAAGTTTCCGATAACTTTGTAAGAACTTTCCTAAGGCTTTCGGAAAGTTCGCAAGAAGGTGTTAATCAATAAGTACATGCGCAACATGAAACATGGGGTTGCCCGGGGGACGGGAGCCCCCGGGGCGTGGGCAGGTCAGGGCAGCTGGCGGCGATAAGGCAAGTCCGGCCCGACCTTGGCGCAGGTGAGCGCCGCAGCCTGGGTGGCGAACTGCAGGATGGCGTTTAATTGTTCGCGGCTGAGTTGGGCAAGGCCCTGGGGCGAATCCAGCCGGTGTTCGGCCAGCCAGGCCAGCAGGGCGGCCTGGAAGGTGTCGCCGGCGCCCACGGTGTCGGCCATTGCCACGTTTTGCGCTGGCACGCTCAATTCGCCGTGCTGGCGGCTGTAAAGGCTGGCGCCGTCGGCGCCGCGGGTGACGAACACCAGTTGGCAGCGTTCGTTGAGCCATTGAGCGGCAGTCTCGTCGGGTGCCTGGTCCGGATACAGCAGCGCCAGGTCCTCGGCGCTGACCTTGATCAGGTGCGCCAGGCTGGCAAATTCGCCGATGCGTCGCCGCCACAGGCCGATGTCGGGTGCCGGGTTGAGGCGCACGTTGGGGTCCAGGCTGATCAGGCGCTGGTCATGCTCGCGCCGGGCCAGGGCCAGCAGGGTGCTGCCCACCGGTTCCACCACCAGCGAGAACGAGCCGAAGTGCAGGCCATGCACGCTGTCATCCAGGGTGGGCAGGTGCGCCAGGGTCAGCAGCCGGTCGGCGCAGCCCTGGCCGCGGAAGCTGTACTGCGGCGTGCCGTCACTGCCCACGGCGACCATGGCCAGGGTGGTGGGCGCGTCAAAGTCGTGCAGGTAGCCGTCGGCCACGCCTTCGCCGGCCAGCACCGTGCGCAGCCGTTGCCCCAGGAAGTCCTGGGACACCCCCGCCAACAGCGCCGCCGGCACGCCCAGGCGCGCCAGGCCCACCGCCACGTTGAACGGCGAACCACCGGCCACCGCCTCGTAGCCCAGGCGCGCGGCCTGGCCGAAACGGTCCGGCTCGCAGAAAAAATCGAACAGCGCTTCGCCACATACCAGATACATGATGCCTCCCTATGAATTCACAGCGCTTCGAGGCGCTGACGATAGTGCCGGTACACCTGCTCGTAGGCCTGCACGTTGGCGGCAATGGGCTGCGCGCCTTGGGCAGGGTCCAGTTGCACGCAGCGCTGGCACAGGCTGGCCAGCTCGCCGGCGCCGTCGCACCAGGCGGCCTGGATGGCCGCGCCCAGGGCGGCGGCCTCGGTGTGCCGGGGGCAGGTGACCTCGGTGTTCATGATGTCGGCCACCATCTGCCGCCACACCGCGCTGCGTGCGCCGCCGCCGATCAGGCGGATACTGTGGCTGGCCAGGCCCCCTGCGCGCAACAGGTCCAAGCCATAGCGCAGGCCGAAGGTGGTGCCTTCCACCGCCGCCCGGCACAGGTTGGCGGCGTTCAGGTTGGCCGCGGTCAGGCCCTGCAGGCTGCCGGTGGCCAGGGGCAGGGCGGGCACGCGCTCGCCGTTGAGGAAGGGCAGCATCAGCACGCCGTCGGCGCCGATGGGGGCCATCTCGACCTGGCGGTTGAAGGCCTCGATGCTCAGCGCGAACAGCTCGCGCACGGCGCTGGTGACGTTGGTCAGGTTCATGGTGCAGATCAGCGGCAGCCAGCCACCGCTTGAGGAACAGAAGGTCGCCACCTCGGGCTCGGGGCTCACCGTGGGCTCGGCGCTGTAGGCGTACACGGTGCCGGAGGACCCCAGGCTCATGGTCACCACGCCCGGCTGGATGTTGCCGGTGCCCAGGGCGCCCATCATGTTGTCGCCGCCGCCACTGGCCACCCGCACCTGGGGGCTCAGGCCCAGGCGCCGCGCCACCTCGGGCAGCAGCGTGCCGACGCTGTCGCGCGGGCCGATCAGTTCCGGCAGCGCCTGCTGCAGGCGGCCGTCGGGGTCGATGTCGCGCAGCAGTTGCAGGTCCCACTGGCGGTTGCGCACGTCGAAATAGCCGGTACCGGAGGCGTCGCCGTATTCGGCGCAGGCGCGGCCGGTGAGCCAGAAGTTCAAATAGTCATGGGGCAGCAGGATGCGCGCGATGCGGCGGAACACCTCGGGGTGTTCCTCACGGGTCCACAGCAGCTTGGACACCGTGTAGCCGGGGGCGATGGCCACGCCCAGGCGGTCGAGCGAGCCCTGGAGGCCGCCTAGGTGGTCGAGCAGGCGCTGGTTCTGCACGGTGGATTCGGTGTCGCACCACAGCTTGGCCGGGCGCAGCACCTGGCCGCTGGCGTCCAGCAGCACCAGGCCATGCTGTTGCCCGGACACGCCCAGGCCGCGCACCTGCTGGCCGTCGACGCCGGCCTCGGCCAGGGCCTGGGCCACCGCCGTGCACAGGGCGTCCACCCACTGCGCCGGGTCTTGTTCGCGGCGGCCGTTGGCGGCGCTGATCATGTCGTGGTGCGCGCTGCCCTGGCCCAGCACCTGGCCGCTGGCCGGGTCCAGCAACAGCGCCTTGGTGCCTTGGGTGCCGCAGTCGATGCCCAGGTACATAGGCTTACTCCTCGTAGCTGAGCAGGCGTTCCAGGGTCTTGTCGACCCCCAGTTGGCGCAGGTGCTTGAGCTGGTTCTCGAAGGCCGCGACGAAGGCCGCCGACTGCGGAATGGCCTTGCCGAAAATCTCCTCCACGCCCAGCAGGCGCTGGGTCAGCATCACGTCGTCGGCCACCAGCGCCTGGCAGAACTCGGCGCGCGGGTCAGGGATCTTGAAGTGCGTGCCGTTTTCATCCACGCCCTTGAGGTACAGGGCCCAGGCGGCCACCACCAGGGCGGCGCGGTCCAGCCCGGCGCCTGCCTCGATGAGCTTGTTGATGGTGGGCACGGTGAACTTGGGGAACTTCGACGAGCCGTCCGAGCACACTCGCTCCAGTTGGTCGGCGATGGCCTGGTTGCTGAAGCGCTCGATCAGCGTGTCCTTGTAGCCCTCCAGGTCGATGCCGGGCACCGAGGCCAGTTGCGGGGTCACGTCGCGGTCCATGTAGGCGCGGATGTAGCGCACAAACAGTGGATCGTTCATCGTCTCGTGGACGAAGCGGTAGCCTTTCAGGAAGCCCAGGTAGGTCAGCGCCAGGTGGCTGCCGTTGAGCAGCTTGATCTTCATTTCCTCGTAGGGGGTGACGTCGTCGGTGAATTGCACGCCGACCTTTTCCCAGGCCGGCCGACCGTTGCCGAACTTGTCTTCCAGCACCCACTGCACGAAGGGCTCGCACACCACCGGCCAGGCGTCGTCGACACCATGCTGCTCCAGCAACTGGCGCTTGTGGGCGGCGCTGGTCATGGGCGTGATGCGGTCGACCATGGCGTTGGGGAAACTCACGTGGCGGTCGATCCAGTCACGCAGGGCCGGCTCGCGCAGGTCGGCGAAGGCCAGCAGGGTCTTGCGCGCCACGGCGCCGTTGTGCGGCAGGTTATCGCAGGACATCACCGTGAAGGCCGGGGTGCCGGCGTCGCGGCGCCGGGCCAGGGCCGCGCAGAGGAAACCGAACACCGTGCGGGGCGCGTCGGGGTGGGCCAGGTCGTGCTGGATGGCCGGCAGGTGGGCCATGAACTCGCCGGTGCTGTCGTCGATGCAGTAGCCGCCTTCGGTGATGGTCAGCGAGACGATGCGAATGGCCGGGTCGGCCAGCTTGTCGATCAGCGCCTGGGGGCTGTCCTCGCCCAGCAGCATGCCGCTGATGGCGGCGATCACCCGCACTTCATGGCCAGTGCCGTCGCCCAGTTCCACCAGGGTGTAGAGCGAGTCCTGGGCCTTGAGCGCGTCGTGCATGGCGCGGTCGTCGCTGCGCAGCCCGGCGCCGCAGATGGCCCAGTCCAGGCCTTCGCCGGTGTTCATCAGCGCGTCGGTATAGAACGCCTGGTGGGCGCGGTGGAAACCGCCCACGCCGATGTGGACGATGCCCTGGCGGGTGGTGGCCTGGGCGTAGGCGGGGCGCTTGATGTGCGCGGCCAGTTTGTCGAGGTTGTCGCGGGTCAGTTTCATCGGTACGGGTCCTCGTCAGGCCGCGGCCAGCAGCGGCTTGGCCACGGCGATGCCCTGGGCATCGAACAGGTGGCAATGGGTGGGGTTGAGGTACAGGTTCAGGCGCTCGCCGTACTGGCTGGCCAGGTCGCCGCGAATGCGCAGGGTCAGCGGCTCGCCGGAGTCGGTGACCACGTGGCAGAAGGTGTCGCTGCCCAGGCGCTCGCCGACGTCGGCGGTCACCGCCAGGCCGGGCTGGCCGGGCTGCGCCAGTTCCAGGTGTTCGGGGCGGATGCCCAGGGTTACCTCGCTGCCCACGCTGAGGCTGGCGCTGCTGCGCGGCAGGCTGATACGCGTGCCGGCGGCCAGTTCCACTTCGCAGCCCTGGCTGTCGACGCGGCTGACGCGGCCCTTGAGGAAGCCCATCTTCGGCGTGCCGAGGAAGCCGGCCACGAACAGGTTGGCCGGATGGTGGTACAGCTCCAGCGGCGAGCCCACCTGCTCGATGCGCCCGGCGCTGAGCACCACCACCTTGTCGGCCAGGGTCATGGCCTCCACCTGGTCGTGGGTAACGTAGATCATGGTGGCCTGCAGTTCCTTGTGCAGCCGCGCCAGTTCCAGGCGCATCTGCACGCGCAGGGCGGCGTCGAGGTTGGACAGCGGTTCGTCGAACAGGAAGATCCGCGGGTTGCGCACGATGGCCCGGCCGATGGCCACGCGCTGGCGCTGGCCGCCCGACAGCTGCTTGGGCTTGCGCTCCAGCAGCGGCGCCAGTTCGAGGATGCGCGCAGCCTCGTCGACCTTGCGCTGCACCTCGGCCTTGTCGGCGCCGGCCAGGTCGAGGGCGAACGACATGTTCTTGCGCACGGTCATGTGCGGGTACAGGGCGTAGGTCTGGAACACCATGGCCAGGTCGCGCTTGGCCGGGCTGACCTGGGTGATGTCGCGGCCGTCCAGCTCGATGGTGCCGCTGGTGACTTCTTCAAGGCCGGCGATCAGGCGCAGCAGCGTGGACTTGCCGCAGCCCGAGGGGCCGACGAACACCACGAATTCCTTGTCGTTCACCTGCAGGTCGATGCCCTTGATGATGGACAGGCCCTCGAAGCCCTTTTGCAGGTTTTTTATTTTCAATGTGGCCATGACATTACTCCTGGCAGTCTGAATGTGTGGGAGCTGGCTTGCCAGCGAGCTGTTTGGGGCCTGAAAGGCTCGCTGGCAAGCCAGCTCCCACAGAGAATTCCAGCAATAGTCGGAACATCATTTGACGGCACCGAACGACAGGCCGCGCACCAGCTGCTTCTGGCTGATCCAGCCAAATATCAGGATCGGCGCACACGCAAGCGTCGACACCGCCGACAACTTGGCCCAGAACAGCCCTTCGGGGCTTGAGTACGAGGCAATCAGCGCCGTCAAGGGCGCGGCGTTCGAACTGGTCAGGTTCAACGACCAGAACGCCTCGTTCCAGCACAAAATCAACGACAGCAGCAGGGTCGAGGCCAGCCCGCCCTTACTGATGGGCAGCAGCACCCGCACCATTTCCTGCAGCAGCGTGGCGCCGTCCAGCCGCGCCGCTTCGAGGATGTCGCGGGGAATGTCCTTGAAGTAGGTGTACACCATCCACACCACGATCGGCAGGTTGATCAGGGTGTAGATCACGATCAGCACCAGCTTGCTGTCCAGTAGGCCGAAACCCTTGGCCAGCAGGTAGATGGGCATCAGCACGCCCACCGGCGGCAGCATCTTGGTGGACAGCATCCACAGCAGCGTCTGCTTGGTGCGCTTGGTCTCGTAGAAGGCCATGGAGTAGGCCGCCGGCACCGCGATCAGCATGCACAACAGGGTGGCGCTGAAGGAAATCAGCACCGAGTTCCCGGCGAAGTGGAAGTAGTCACTGCGCTCCTGGATGTGGATGTAGTTCTCCAGCGTCGGCGTGAAGATGAACTGCGGCGGCGTGGCGAAGGCGTCGATCTCGGTCTTGAAGCTGGTCAGCACCATCCAGAAAATGGGAAAGAACAGCAGCAGGGCGATGGCCCAGGCCAGCAGGCCCAGCAGCACGCTTTGCAGGCGCCGGTGTTGCTTGAGTGTGAGGGTCATGGCGCGGGCCTCAAGGCTGGTCGGTAAGATTTTTGCCGATCATCCGCACCAGGATGATGGCGGCGATGTTGGCGATCACCACGGCAATCAGGCCACCGGCCGAGGCCATGCCCACGTCGAACTGCACCAGGGCCTGGTTGTAGATCAAGTAGGCGAGGTTGGTGGAGGCAAAGCCCGGGCCGCCGTTGGTGGTGGTGAAGATCTCGGCGAACACCGACAGCAGGAAGATGGTCTCGATCATCACCACCACGGCAATCGGCCGGGCCAGGTGCGGCAGAGTCAGGTGCCAGAAAATCGCGATCGGCCCGGCACCGTCCAGGCGCGCGGCCTCTTTCTGTTCCTGGTCCAGGGACTGCATGGCGGTCATCAGCAGCAGGATGGCGAACGGCAGCCACTGCCAGCTGACAATGATGATGATCGACAGCAGCGGGTAATTGGCCAGCCAGTCGATGGGCTGCGCGCCGAAGTACCGCCACAGGTCGGCGAGGATGCCCGACACCGGGTGGAAGATCAGGTTCTTGAACACCAGCGCGCCCACCGTGGGCATGATGAAGAACGGCGAGATCAACAGCACGCGCACGATGCCGCGGCCGAAAAACTCGCTGGCCTCCAGCAGCGCGGCAATCAGCACGCCCAGCACCACGCTGATCAGCAGCACGCTGCCTACCAGCAACAGGGTGTTGGTCATGCCGGGGATAAAGCCCTCGTCGGTGAAGAAGAACTGGAAGTTGCCCAGGCCGGTGAAGGTCTTCTCGCCGCCGTCCAGCAGGTTATAGCGCATCAGCGAGAAGTAGACGGTCATGGCCAGCGGCACGATCATCCACAACAGCAGCAGCGCTACCGAAGGGGTGACCAGGAACCAGCCGGGGTTGTTCAGGCGGCGCTTGCCCAGGTCTTGATGGGCCTGGGACTGCGCCTTGGCAGTGGACGTGCTCATGATAGGTACCTTCAAAGGCTGGCCAGCCCCGGGGCAGGGCTGGCCATCGCAGGCCGGTGGCTGGGGGCGCTACTTGGGATAGCCCGCGCGCTTCATTTCACGCTCGGTGGTCGACTGTGCGTCGGCCAGGGCCTTCTCCACCGTGCTGGTGCCCACCAGGGCGCCGGCGAACAGCTTGCCCACCTGGGTGCCGATGCCCTGGAATTCAGGGATGGTCACCAGCTGGATGCCCACGTAGGGCACGGGCTTGGCCGACGGGCTTTTCGGGTCCACGGTCTTCAGCGATTCCAGGGTGATCTTCGCGAACGGCGCAGCCTTCATGTAGGCATCGCTGTAGGTGGAGGCGCGGGTGCCTGGCGGCACGTTGCTGATGCCGTCCTTGTCGGCCACAAGCTTGGCGTAGGCCTGGGAGGTGGCCCACTGGGTGAAGGTGCTGGCGGCGTCCTTGGCCTTGGAGCTGGTGGGAATGGCCAGCGCCCAGGAATACAGCCAGGCCGAACCCTTGTCGGTTTTCTCGTGCGGTGCGTAGGTGAAGCCGACGTTGTCGGCGACCTTGCTCTGGCTCTTGTCGGTGACGAACGAGCCGGCCACGGTGGCGTCGACCCACATGGCGCACTTGCCGCTGTTGAACAGCGCCAGGTTCTCGTTGAAGCCGTTGCTGGAGGCGCCGGGCGGCCCGTACTTCTTCATGGTGTCGACGTAGAAGGTCAGCGCGCCGGTCCATTCCGGGCCGGTGAATTCAGGCTGCCATTTCTCGTCGAACCAGCGCCCGCCCCAACTGTTGGCCAGGGTGGTGATCAGCGCCATGTTCTCGCCCCAGCCGGCCTTGCCGCGCAGGCAGATGCCGTACTGGCCCTGGTCGGGCTTGTTGAGCTTGGCGGCAAACTCGCCCATCTGCGTCCAGGTGGGGTGCTCGGGCATGGTCAGCCCGGCGGCCTTGAACAGGTCGGTGCGGTAGTAGGTCATCGAGCTTTCGGCGTAGAAGGGCAGGGCGTACAGCGTGCCCTTCACCGAGAGGCCGTCGCGCACCGAGGGGAACACGTCGTCCAGGTTGTAGTCGGCAGGCAGGTCCTTCATCGGTTCCAGCCAGCCCTTGGCGCCCCACAGTGCCGCTTCGTACATGCCAATGGTCAGCACGTCGAACTGGCCACCCTGGGTGGCAATGTCAGTGGTCAGGCGTTGGCGCAGCACATTTTCTTCCAGCACCACCCATTTGAGCTTGATGTCGGGGTGCTGTTCCTCGAAGGTTTTCGACAGCCGCTGCATGCGGATCATGTCGCTGTTGTTGACGGTGGCGATGGTCAGCGTCTGGTCGGCGTGGGCCGTGACGCAGAGCCCCAGCAGGGCGGCGAGGCTGGCGCGGGCAAGCAGGATTCTGGGCGTCGACATTACACACTCCTCTTCGGTGCCCGGTGGGCACGAAGCCTGGTTATTGTTGTTGTGTCTTCCTGAAGCGTGGGAAGCAGCTGGGATTGATTACAGACCCAAAATGGGTTGGTTACAAATCCTTGGAGGCAGTGGCGTCTGTACTATTTTGCACTTGGCGCGAGGTTTGTTGGGTTCTTGAGATCGAGCGCCGCGCGGGCGGCGCTCGATTTCATGAGCGCGAAAAAACCCAAGGCATGCCCATCGAAACCAACACGCTCTCAAGCCCCCAGGTTCTGCTCGGTCAGGCGCTGCACTGCCAGGCGCCGGTAATGGCTGGGGGTCATGCCCTTGAGCTGCTGGAAGCGGCGGTTGAAGTTGGAGATGTTGTTGAAGCCCGACTCGAAGCACACGTCGGTCACCGGCTTGTCGCCATCGGCCAGCAGCTCGCAGGACTTGCTGATGCGCAGGCGGTTGACGAATTCCACGAAGCAGCGCCCGGTGGCCTGCTTGAACACCCGGGAGAAATACGTGGGCTTCATGCCCAGGTACTGCGCCACTTCCTCCAGCGGCAGCTCGCGGCCGTAGTGGCTGAAGATATAGTCAACCGCGCGGTTGGTGCGGTCGATGCTGTGTTCGTCGGCCAGCTGCGGCGAGTTGCCGTCCGACAGCAGCTGGTAGTCCTCGCAGGCGGCCAGCAGCTCCATCAGGATCAGGAAGTGCCCCAGGCGGCTCACGCCACGGCTGTCGGCGATGCGCTGCATCAATTCGGTGGCCTGGGCCAGGGTGTGCGGGCAACGGAACTCGATGCCGTGGCGGGCGCGCTCCAGCAGCGGGCCCAGGGTTTTCAGCTCGCTGAACACCGGCAGGGCACTGTCGAACAGCTCATCGGTGAAATTCACCAGCATGTCGCGCTTTTCCACCACCTGGTCGGGCTCCACCTGGCTGATCCAGTTGTGGGGCAGGTTGGGGCCGGTGAGAAACAGGCTATTGGCGGTGAAATTGCCGATGTAGTCGCCGATGAACACCTTGCCGGCGCTGGCGACGATCAGGTGCAGCTCGTATTCCTTGTGGAAGTGCCAGCGCACCAGCGGGCAGGGAAAGCCGTGCTGGCGGTAGATGATCGACAGGCCTTCGTGATCGTCCATCAGCTCGTAGGACGGATCGGTGATTCTGCTGGGTCGGGTCATGCCTTGGCCGCTTATTGTTGTTTGCCAGGGGCTGCCAGAGTAATCAAACCGCGGCGGGCGGCGCAATGGCCGGTCAGCCGGCCGGGTCGCTGCCGGTGCGCTGGATATAGGCCAGGGCGTCCTCGGCCAGGCGAATGGACTCGTTCACCGGCTCGTGGTTGCGCAGGCGCACGGCGGTGGCCAGCGCCTCGATGACCGCCACCAGGGCCACCTTGGAGTTGCGCAGCACCGGGTGCTGGGGCGAGGCGTACAGGCAGTGGTCGGCGATGTCCACCAGGGGCGAGGCGGGCGAGTCGGTAATGGCCAGCACCGTGGCGCCGCGGCCCACGGCGTACTGGGCCATGCGCAGCGTGTCGCGGGTATAGGGCGGCAAGGCCAGGGTCAGCAGCACGTCGCCTTCGCTGATGGTCGCCAGGCGGTAGGTGGCGTTTTCGCTGCCGCCTTCCATGTTCAGGGTGATCACGTGGGCGCAATGGGGAATCAGGCAACTGGCGGCCAGCCCGGCCAGGTAGTGGCTGTTGCCGAAGCCCAGGATATACAGGTTGGTGGCCTGGCCGATGGCCGTCACCAGGGCCTCGAACTGCGCGTCGTCGTTGGCGTTGAGCACGGCCTCCAGGTTGCCGTTGCTCAGGCGCACCTGCTGGCTCAGGTCAAAGCCGCGCTCGGGGTGGTGGGCCACCTCGTGCTGCACCAGGTCGGCCGGCGACACCAGTTCCAGCAAATGTCGCACCAGCGCCTCGCGCAGGCCGGTGAAGCCGTTGTAGCCCATGTGGTTGGCCAGGCGGTTGACCGCGGCGGTGGAGGTATGGGCGCCTTCGGCCATGCGCTCGATGTTCAGGGTCGGCGACAGCCAGGGGTTCTGCAAAATGAAATACGCAACCTTGAACAACGCGGTCTGTTTTTCCCCGCTGGCGCCACCGCGGTGTCGCAACTGCTCCGCCACCAGGATGACCTGTTGCATGAAAGGGGTGTTGTAGACCTTGTGCGACAGGTCGGGTGGGTTGATGTCCGTCATGGTGGCAGCGTCCCTGGGGGTAGGAGGAGCGACAGGCGTTTTGGATTATTCCGAAAGTGTAGGCGGGTTTTGAAAACTCGGATCCAACTTTCAAGAAAATCGTTTGCGTGCCGATTACCCTTTTAGACGCTGCCGGCAGATCAACTCAGGGCTGGGCGAGCACGGCCTTGACCTTGTCGCGCAGCTGGTCGATGGAGAAGGGCTTGCCGATCATGTGCATGCCAGCGGGCAGGTCGATGTTTTCGGCGTAGCCGCTGGCGAACAACACGGGCAGGGCGGTGCGCAGCTCGCGGGCTTGTTTGGCCAGCGCCGTGCCTTCCATGTCCGGCAGGCCCTGGTCGGTCATCATCAGGTGAATGACGTTGTCCTGGCGCAAAATCGTCAGCGCCGCCTCGGCATCGGCGGCCTCGAGCACCTGGTACTCCAGCTCCTCCAGCACATCGACGATCAGCATGCGCACGATGTCGTCGTCCTCGACGACAAGAATGGTTGGGGCGGCGGCGTTTGACATTGGAGCAGTCCTGGGCGGTGACGGAAAAGGCAGGGCGCGGCAGGCGCCGCCAGTCTTTAATGAGTAAGCAGGGGCGCCGGCAAGTTCCGTGCAACGGTTACCAAAACGCAAAAACAGTGGCACAAGGATACCGGCGTGCCACTCATATGCAAAATAATCCCGTATTTGCTGGCCAAAACCGCTGTCGCCTTCTAGAAAGCGTAAGAGAACATGGAAAGTTCCGTGCGAAATTTCTCATGTTGATGCGGGAATATTTGGATCTTCTACGTGGAATTCCGGCAAACTCTGCCGTTTTACCACCTCACCAGGGACGCAAGGGACATGAGCAAACCCTCCAGCATCGATGAGCAGAGCTTTCGCAAGCTGCTGACCCGCAACGTCAGCCTGCCCCTGGGCGTGGGCCTGCTGAGCGGCGTGGTGTTCGTCAGCATCATCGGCTACCTGATGAACACCATCGATTGGGTGGAACACACCGACCGGGTCATCAACAACGCCAACGAAATCGCCAAGCTGTCCATCGACATGGAAACCGGCATGCGCGGCTACCTGTTGACCGGCAAGGAAGACTACCTGGACCCCTTCGAGCTGGCCAAGCCGCGCCTTGCCGCCGAAGTGCCGGCGCTCAAGGAACTGGTGGCCGACAACTCCGCCCAGGTCGACCGCCTGACCCGCGTCGCGGCGCTGCAGAAGGAGTGGATGAACTACTCCCAATCCATGATCGACATGAAGCGCAGCACCGGCGACTACTCCTCGGTGGTGCAGACTGGCCGCGGCAAGCGCCTGACCGATGCGGTGCGCGGTGAGTTCGACGACTTCCTGGCCATGGAGCACAACCTGCGCCAGCAGCGCAGCGAGGACGTGTCGCACACCATCACGATGTCGATCACCCTCTACATCGTGTTCCTGGTGCTGATCAGCGCCGTGCTGGCCTATTTTGGCCGCCGCGACATGCTCACCCTGTCCACCACCTACGCGGAAAACCTCGACGCCCAGCGCCGCAGCGCCGAACGCCTGGAAGGCCAGGCCTGGCTGCGCACCGGGCAGACCCAACTGGCCGAGCAGGTGCTGGGGCAACTGACCCTGCAAATGCTGGGGCGCAATGTGCTGCAGTTCTTCGCCAACTACCTGGGCAGCGTGGTGGCCGCGGTGTACGTGCGCGAGGAGCACGGCAGCCTGCGCCGCGTGGCCAGCTATGGCTTCTCCCGCGAGCAGGAGAACCGCGACCAGGTCATCATCAACGGCGAGGGCGTGATCGGCCAGGTGGCCCAGACCGGGCGCCTGATGCGCCTGGACGAGGTGCCCCAGGACTACTTCAAGTTCACCTCCGGCCTGGGCGAGGGCCTGCCGCACAGCGTGCTGATCGTGCCCACCCACAATGACGACGGTATCAATGGCGTGGTGGAGCTGGGCTTCCTGCGCCCCCTGAGCGACCGCGACGTGGAACTGCTGGAGCTGCTGGCCAGCAACATGGGCACCTCCATCGAGGCTGCGCGCTACCGCCAGCGCCTGCAGGAAGTGCTGGCCGAGACCCAGCAGCTCAACGAAGAGCTGCAAGTGCAGCAGGAAGAGCTGAAAACCGCCAACGAAGAGCTGGAGGAACAGTCGCGGGTGCTCAAGGAGTCCCAGGCGCACCTGGAGACCCAGCAGGCGGAACTGGAGCAGACCAACGAACAGCTGGCCGAGCGCACCGACGCCCTGGCCGAGCAGCGCGACGCCCTGGACGCCAAGAACCTGGAGCTCAACCGCGCGCAGGTGGAGCTGGAAGAGCGCGCCGAGGAGCTGCAGCGCTCCAGCAAGTACAAATCCGAATTCCTCGCCAACATGTCCCACGAGCTGCGCACGCCGCTCAACAGCTCGCTGATCCTGGCCAAGCTGCTGTCGGAGAACGCCGAGGAGAACCTCACCGGGGAGCAGGTCAAGTTCGCCGAGTCGATCTATTCCGCAGGCAACGACCTGCTGAACCTGATCAACGACATCCTCGACATTTCCAAGGTGGAAGCCGGCAAGCTCGACGTGCGCCCGGAGAACACCAGCACCGCACGCCTGGTGGACGGCCTGCGGACGATGTTCGAACCGCTGGCCGCCGACAAGCGCCTGGACTTCTCGGTGGAGCTGCTGGACGGCGCGCCGCCCATGCTGTTCACCGACCGCCAGCGCGTGGAGCAGATCCTCAAGAACCTGCTGTCCAACGCCCTGAAATTCACCGAGCAGGGCCAGGTGACCCTCACCGTGGCGCCGCAGCCGGACAACGGCATTGCCTTCCACGTGCGCGACACCGGCATTGGCGTGGCCACCGACCAGCAGCAGGCCATTTTCGAGGCCTTCCGCCAGGCCGACGGCACCACCAACCGCCGCTACGGCGGCACTGGCCTGGGCCTGTCGATTTCCCGCGACCTGGCCAACCTGTTGGGCGGCTACATCAGCGTCAGCAGCACCCTGGGCAAGGGCAGCGAGTTCACCCTGGTGCTGCCGCAACGCTACGAGGAAATGGAGCGCGACGAGGTGCACCCCGCGCCTACCGTCATTCCTGCGCCCCAGGGCGCCGCCAGCGAGCCTGCACCGGTGCTGGTGCCGGACGTGGTGATCGCGCGCTTCCCCGACGACCGCGAGAAAGGCCCGTTCGAGCGCCGCTGCATCCTGGTGATCGAGGACGAGCCGAACTTTGCGCGCATCCTCTTCGACCTGGCCCATGAACTGAACTACCACTGCCTGGTGGCCCACGGCGCCGACGAGGGCTTCAACCTGGCGGCGCAGTTCGTGCCCGACGCCATCCTGCTGGATATGCGCCTGCCCGACCATTCCGGCCTGACCGTGCTGCAGCGCCTCAAGGAACTGCCGGCGACCCGCCACATCCCGGTGCACGTGATCTCCGTGGAAGACCGCGTAGAGGCGGCCATGCACATGGGCGCCGTGGGCTACGCGGTGAAACCCACCACCCGCGACGAACTCAAGGACGTGTTCGCCCGCCTGGAAGCCAAGCTCACCCAGAAGCTCAAGCGCATCCTGCTGGTGGAAGACGACGACCTGCAGCGCGAGAGCATCGCCCGCCTGATCGGCGACGAGGACATCGAGATTACCGCCGTGGGCTTTGCCCAAGAGGCCCTGGACCTGCTGCGCGACAACGTCTACGACTGCATGATCATCGACCTCAAGCTGCCGGACATGCTCGGCAACGACCTGCTCAAGCGCATGTCCACCGAGGAAATCTGCGCCTTCCCGCCGGTGATCGTCTACACCGGCCGCAACATGACCCGCGACGAAGAGGCCGAGCTGCTCAAGTACTCGCGCTCCATCATCATCAAGGGCGCGCGCTCGCCAGAGCGGTTGCTGGACGAAGTGACATTATTTCTGCACAAAGTCGAATCCCAGCTGTCCCAGGAAAGACAGAAGATGCTCAAGACCGCGCGCAGCCGCGACAAGGTCTTCGAGGGCCGCAAGATACTGGTGGTGGACGACGACGTGCGCAACATTTTCGCCCTCACCAGTGCCCTGGAGCACAAGGGTGCGATCGTCGAAATCGGTCGCAACGGCCGCGAGGCCATCGACAAACTCAATGACGTGGAAGACATCGACCTGGTGCTGATGGACGTGATGATGCCGGAGATGGACGGCTACGAGGCCACCCGCGAGATCCGCAAGGACACGCGCTGGCGCAAGCTGCCGATCATCGCCGTGACCGCCAAGGCCATGAAGGACGACCAGGAGCGCTGCCTGCAGGCCGGCGCCAACGACTACCTGGCCAAGCCCATCGACCTGGACCGGCTGTTTTCCCTGATACGCGTGTGGTTGCCACAGCTGGAGCGCATTTAGTGCCACGAACCGTTAACCTGCGAGGCCGCCGTTGATGACGGTGGAGCGCAATACCGATATCGAGATCCGCTTGCTGATCGAGGCTATCTACCTCAAGTACAGCTATGATTTCCGCGACTACTCCGGCGCTTCCATCAAGCGCCGGATACACCACGCCCTGCGCCAGCTGGAGTGCAACACCATCTCGGCGCTGCAGGAGCGGGTGCTGCACGACCCCACCGCGTTCATGCAGCTGCTGCAGTACCTGACCATCCCGGTGAGCGAGATGTTTCGCGACCCCGAGCACTTCCTGGCCATCCGCCGCGAAGTGGTGCCACTGCTGCGCACCTACCCCTCGATCAAGATCTGGATCGCTGGCTGCAGCACGGGCGAGGAGGTGTACTCCATGGCCATCCTGCTGCGCGAGGAAGGCCTGCTGGAACGCACCATCATCTACGCCACCGACATCAACCCGCAGTCCCTGGACAAGGCCAAGCAAGGCATCTACTCCATGGAAAACGTGCGCACCTACACCGAGAACTACCAGCGCGCGGGTGGCCAGCAGGCGTTTTCCAACTACTACACGGCGGCCTACGGCAACGCCATCTTCGACGGCAGCCTGCGCGAGAACGTGACCTTCGCCGACCACAGCCTGGCCACCGACAGCGTGTTCTCCGAAACCCAGTTGGTGTCGTGCCGCAACGTGCTGATCTACTTCAACAAGAAGCTCCAGGACCGCGCCTTCGGGCTGTTCCACGAGTCCTTGTGCCACCGCGGCTTCCTGGTGCTGGGCAGCAAGGAGACCCTCGACTTCTCTGCCTACAGCCACAAGTTCGAAGCCCTGGCCAAACCCGAACGGATCTACCGCAAGACATGAAAGCAGGCGCCGGGTACGCAGCGGTGGTGGTAGGCGCCTCGGCCGGCGGCGTGGAGGCGCTGCTGCGCGTGTACGGCATGCTGCCGCCAACGTTCGCGCTGCCGGTGCTGACCGTGCTGCACCTGCCCGATGACCGCCACAGCCAGCTGGCCGAAGTGTTCGCCCGGCGCATGCAACGCGCTGCCAAGGAGGCAGTGGACAAGGAAGACATACAACCAGGGATGTTCTATTTCGCCGGCCCCGGCTACCACCTGTCGGTGGAGCAGGACCGCAGCCTGTCGTTGAGCCAGGAAGAGCGGGTGCATTATTCGCGCCCGGCTATCGACCTGTTGTTCGAATCGGCCGCCGATGCCTACGGCCCGCAACTGATCGGGGTGCTGCTCACCGGCGCCAATGAAGACGGTGCGCGTGGCCTGGCAACCATTGGCGAGCGCGGCGGTCTGACCATTGTCCAGGACCCGGCCGAGGCGCGCGTGGCAATCATGCCCGAAGCTGCGCTGAAGCTGCGCCGGCCCGACCATATACTCCCATTGAACGGCATAGGCTTATTGCTCGCCGAGCTGGAACAAAGCGCATGCCAAGCCCAATAAAAGCAAAACTGCTGATCGTCGACGACCTGCCGGAGAACCTGCTGGCCCTGGAAGCGCTGATCAAGGCCGACGACCGCGAGGTACACAAGGCGCTGTCGGCCGACGAAGCCTTGTCGCTGTTGCTGCAACATGAATTCGCCCTGGCCATCCTCGATGTGCAGATGCCGGGCATGAACGGTTTCGAGCTGGCCGAGCTGATGCGCGGCACCGAGAAAACCAAGAGCATTCCCATTGTCTTCGTCAGCGCCGCCGGGCGCGAGCTCAACTATGCCTTCAAGGGCTACGAGAGCGGCGCGGTGGACTTCCTGCACAAGCCGCTGGAGATCCATGCGGTGAAAAGCAAGGTCAGCGTGTTCGTCGACCTGTACTGCCAGCGCAAGATCCTCAAGGAGCAGCTCGACGCCCTGGAGCGCAGCCGCCAGGAACAGGAGGTGCTGCTGAAGAAACTGCAGGCCACCCAGAACGAACTGCAGCACGCGGTGCGCATGCGCGACGACTTCATGTCGATTGTCAGCCACGAGGTGCGCACGCCGCTCAACGGCCTGATCCTGGAAACCCAGTTGCGCAAGCTGCACCTGGCCCGGGACAACGCCGATGCCTTCACCCTGGAGAAAATGCGCGGCATGGTCGAGCGCGACGAGCGCCAGATCCAGAGCCTGATCCGCCTGATCGAGGACATGCTCGACGTGTCGCGCATCCGCACCGGCAAGCTGTCCATCCGCCCCAGCGAGTTCGACCTGACGCAACTGGTGGCCAACCTGCTGGACAACTTCGCCCCACAGGTCGCCGCCGCCGAGTGCAGCATCAGCTTGCACGCCAGCGAACCGGTGGTGGGCACCTGGGACGAGTTCCGCGTGGAGCAGGTGATCTCCAACCTAGTGTCCAACGCCCTGCGCTACGGCGGCCGCGGCCCCATCGAGGTCAGCGTGTATGCGCACAAGGGCGCGGCGCTGGTGGAAGTGCGCGACCACGGCATCGGCATCAGCAAGGAGAACCAGGCGCGCATCTTCCAGCAGTTCGAGCGGGTGTCGGCCACCCACGTAGTGGCGGGGCTGGGCCTGGGGCTGTTCATTTCCGAGCAGATCGTGGTGGCCCATGGCGGCTCCATCACGGTGCAGAGCGCGCTGGGCGAGGGTTCGACGTTCATCGTCAGCCTGCCGTTGTAACAAGCGCCAGGCGGCACGCAACCTCTACGGGCGGCCACGGTCACATAGGCAGCCAACCTAAAAGTACATAGGCGTTACCATGAGTGAAGATGCACAAGACGTTGTCCTCATTGTCGAGGATGAACCCTCGATTCTGATGGTGTTGTCCGACTACCTGAAAGGCGAGGGGTACCACGTGCTGGAGGCCGAGAACGGCGCCCAGGCGTTCGAGATCCTGGCGCGCAAGCCGCACCTGGACCTGATGGTCACCGATTATCGCTTGCCAGGCGGCATTTCGGGCGTGCAGATCGCCGAGCCGGCGCTGAAGCTGCGCCCGGAGCTGAAGGTGATTTTCATCAGCGGCTACCCGCAGGAAATCATCGAGTCCGGCAGCCCCATCACCCGCAACGCGCCGATTCTGGCCAAGCCGTTCGACCTCGATACCCTGGGGGAAAAGATCCAGCAATTGCTGGTGTAACGACGCAATAGAGCGTCAATTGCGTAGCCGCTGCCGCCAGGCTGCGCTGGCCATTGTGAACCCTGAAGATCTTCAGCGAGGCACAGGGCCAGCGCAGCCTGGCGGCAGCGGCTACGCGTGTTTGGCGCAGGCCGCGTCACACCTCGATCATCTCCCGCACCTTCGCCGTCAGCAAATCAAACGCAAACGGCTTGGTGATCATCTGCATGCCCGGGTCCAGGAAGCCGCCGCGCACGGCCGCGTGTTCGGCATAGCCGGTGATGAACAGCACCTTGAGCCCAGGCCGCAGCTGGCGGCCAATCTCGGCCAACTGCCGACCGTTCATGCCGCCGGGCAACCCTACGTCGCTGATCAGCAGGTCAATGCGCTGGGGCGAGTTGAGGATGGGCAGGGCGCCCGCCGAATCGGCAGCCTCCATCCAGGTGTAACCCAGCTCGCGCAGTACCTCGCCCACCAGCACCCGCACGGCGCTGTCGTCCTCGACGATCAGCACCGTCTCGCCGCTGCGCGCCCTCCGTGCGCGGGCCACGGGGGCGTCGGCCTGGCCGGGCAGCTCGCCGCGGAAACGCGGCAGGTACAGGCTCACCGTGGTGCCCTTGCCGATTTCGCTGTCGATGGCCACATGGCCCTGGGACTGCTTGCTGAAGCCATAGATCATCGACAGGCCCAGGCCGGTGCCCTGGCCGATGGGCTTGGTGGTGAAGAAGGGGTCGAAGGCGCGGTTGATCACGCTCTGGGGCATGCCGCAGCCGTTGTCGCGCACGCTCAGGCACACGTAGTCGCCCACGGCCAGGTTGCTCTGGCCACGGGTGAAGGCGGCGTCCAGGTGGCAGTTGCGGGTTTGCACCATCAGCTCGCCGCCGTTGGGCATGGCGTCGCGGGCGTTGATCACCAGGTTGAGCAGGGCGCTTTCCAGCTGGTGCGGGTCGGCCTCGGCCACCCACAGTTCTTCGCCCAGGTTCATGTGCAGGCGAATGCTTTCATCCAGGCTGCGTTGCAGCAGCTCGTCCATGGCCACCACCAGGCGGTTCATCTGCACCGGCTGGCTGTCCAGTGACTGCCGGCGCGAGAACGCCAGCAGCCGGTGGGTGAGGCCGGCGGCGCGGTTGGCCGAGGTCACGCCCAGGTCGATAAGGTTGTCCAGGTCCTCGGTGCGGCCACGGGCGATGCGCCGGCGCATCAGCTCCAGGCTGCCGATGATGCCGGTGAGCATGTTGTTGAAGTCGTGGGCGATGCCGCCGGTCAACTGGCCCACGGCTTCCATTTTCTGCGCCTGGCGCAGGGCTTCCTCGTTCTGGTTGATCTGCGCGGTGCGTTCTTCAACCTGTTGTTCCAGGGTTTCGTTGAGCTGGCGCAGGCGCTCCTCGCCCAGGCGCCCGGCGGTGAGCGCGCTTTGCAGGCGTTGCTGGCTGTCGCTGAGGTCGTTGAGGCGGTCGCGCGCCTCGTACTGGCGGCGCCGGCCCCGGATGGCGGTGTTGATCAGGCTGACCAGCGCCACCGGGTGGAACGGCCGCTCCAGGAAGCTGACGTTGCCCAACTGCGCGCCCAGGCGCATGGACGGTGGGTGGTCGGGGCCGCCATGGTAGGTCATCAGCACGATGGGCAGGTCGGACCAGGCGGGCTGCTGCTTCAGGAAGTCCAGCAGCGGCGCCAGGTTCAGGCCATTGAGGGCTTCCTCGGCGATCAGCGCCATGCCGGCGCCTTGGTGTAACTGGCTACACAGGTCGCCCAGGTCGCTGGCCGGCGAGCCGCTGAAGCCCGCCTCCTGCAGGATCGTCAGCGCCACCTGGCTGTCGCGCCCCAGGGGGGCGAGCACGATGGCGCGCTCGGGGGCCGGGGCCTGTGGGCTCATCGCGGTGGGTCCTGCAGCAGCGGGTTGCTGGCGCCGACGTAGGTGGGCACGCCGCGCAGCACGCCCTGGAAGTCATGCAGGGGCTCGCCGATGGTCATGCCCTGGCTGCCGATCTTGTATTCACGAATGGTCGCCTCGTGGCCGCCGTAGCGTTTCTTGATCACCGACATGGCCCGGCGCACCTGGCCCACGGCCTCGAAGTAGCGCAGCAGGATCACCGTGTCGGCCAGGTAGGTCAGGTCCACCGGCGCCTTCATGTCGCCCACCAGGCCTTGCTGGGCCACGGTCATGAAGGTGGCGGCGCCGCGGCGGTTGAGGAACAGCAGCAGCTCGTGGATGTGCATCACCGGCGAGCCCTCGTCGATCATCGCCGCCTGGTAGCCGTTGATGCTGTCGATGACCACGGTCTTGATCTGGTGCTCGTCGACCTTGCTGCGCACCCGGTGAGCGAATTCGCCCGGCGACAACTCGGCCGCGTCCACCTGTTCGACGATCATGGCGCCGCTGGCCTGCATGCCCTCAAGGTCGATGCCCAGGCAACGCATGCGCTCGAACAGCAGCCCCAGCTCTTCGTCGAAAATGAACAGCGCGACCTTCTCGCCACGGGCTACCGCCGCTGCGGCGAAGACCATGGCGATCAGCGACTTGCCGGTGCCAGCGGGGCCCAGGATGAGGGTGCTGGAGCCGTTCTCGATGCCGCCGCCCAGCAGCGCGTCGAGGCCGGCGATGCCGCTGCTCAACTGGTTGCGCTCGTAGCGGGCGCGGTGCTCGGCGGCCACCAGGCGCGGGAACACCTGCACGCCGTCCTGGTGGATGGTGAAGTCGTGGTAGCCACCGCGGTATTGCTGCCCGCGGTATTTGACGATGCGCAGGCGGCGGCGCTCGGCGCCGTAGTCGGGGGCCTTTTCTTCCAGGCGAATGACGCCGTGGGCGATGCTGTGCAGGGTCTTGTCCAACGGTTCGCTGGTCATGTCATCGAGCAGCAGCACGGTGGCGTTGTAGCGCGCGAAATGGTGCTTGATGGCCAGGATCTGCCGGCGGTAGCGCAGCGAACTCTGGGCCAGCAGGCGCACTTCGGAAAGGCTGTCGAGCACCACGCGGTCGGGTTGGTGCTGTTCGACGATGGCGAAGATCTGCCGGGTAGCCTCGCCCAGTTCCAGGTCGCTGGAGTACAGCAGGCTCTGTTGCTGCTGGGCGTCGAGGAGCATCTCCGGTGGGGTCAGTTCGAACACCTTGATCTGCTCGTCCAGCTCCCAGCCGTGGGAACGGGCGCCTTCGCGCAGCTCGCGCTCGGTTTCCGACAGGGTGATGTACAGGCAACGCTCGCCGGCGGCGGCGCCGTCGAGCAGAAATTGCAGGGCAACGGTGGTCTTGCCCGCGCCAGGTTGGCCTTCGAGCAGAAATATATGGCCGCGGCTCAAGCCGCCGCACAGAATGTCATCGAGACCGGCAATGCCGGTGGCAGCTTTCGACGTCATCAATGCTCAGTCCTCATGTGGCGATCAGGGCGCACAGGGGCCTTGCAAAGGGCCGCTGCACCTACACTGGACAGCGGCGGGCAACGGCAAGTTCCGATTATTCAGGGGGCTACAGGCCTTGCTGCAGGGCCGGGTCATCAGGGTTCTGCTGCTCCAGTTCCGCCAGCAGCACCTGCACGTTTTGCAGCTGGCCGGTCTGCTTCCAATACTCGATCAACAGCACCCGCGCCTTGCGGTTGGCCGGCTGCCTGCGCAGGATCTCGTCCAGCTGGCGCTGGGCGGCTTCCACCTGGTCCATCTGGTGCAGGGTCACGGCCAGGCTGTAGCGGTAGTCGCTGTTGTCCGATTCCAGCTCGGAGGCGCGGGCCAGGGCCAGCAGCGCGTATTCGCCCTGGCCGTGGCGGATCAGCCATTGCCCCAGTTCATGCTGCAGCAACGCCGAGTCGGGGTGGGCGATCAGCTGCTCGGCCAGCAACTGGCGCGAGGCGTCGTTCTGGCCCTGTTTTTCCAGCACCCGCACCTGCACCGCCACGGTCTCCAGGTCGCCGGGGGCCAGTTCATGGGCGTGCTTGAGGGTGGCCAGGGCCTGGGTGTAGTCGTCGTTGTACAGGTAGATGCGCGCCAATTGCAGTTGCCCATCGGCGTCGTCCGGGGTGCTGAGCAGGGCTTGCACGTATTCGTCCAGCACCGCGTCCAGCCGCGCGAAGTACAGCCCCAGGTCGTCGGGGGACAGGCCAAGCAGCGCGCGGGCGGCGTGGAAGCGAATCTCCTGGTCATCGTCATCCAGCAGCGGCCCCAGCAGCAGGCTGCGCTGGGCGTCGGGCACCAGGCGCGTCACCGCGTCGATGGCGCCATGGCGCACCAGCAGGTTCTGGCCGTCGGCGAGGTCCGCCTTGACCAGCTTCAGCGCCTGCGGGCTGGGGTAGTTGGGCAGCTCGGCCAGCAGGCTGATACGGCGGATGGGCGACAGGTCCTTGCGCGCCAGCTGCTGGTACAACACCCGCGCCGCGCCCGGCTGGCCGTTGTGCGCCTGCGCAAGCGCCCTGGAATAACTGTGCCGCAGCTCCGGCTCGCTGGGCGCAGGCGCCGGCCGTGTCAGGTACCAGGCGGCGCCCAGCACGATGAACAGGGTGAACAGCAGGGACAGGTTGCGGAAAAGCTTGGGCATTGAGCAGTCCGTAGCGCAGCGGGCTTTTGCAGGGTGGTCAGCTTGGGACAGGTGGGGGGTGGGAGTCAAACGTGGGGTGAATCACCGGCACTTCGAGTTAACACCAACCCCCGTAGCAGCTGCCGCAGGCTGCGTCATGGCCACCGCGCAGTACCTGGCTTGACTGGGTGCCCCGGACGCAGCCTTCGGCAGCTGCTACGCGATCGGGGCATGGCTGCCAGGTGCTAGGCGATGTTTTACCGGCGCCCTTGAGATCGAGCGCCGCCCGCGCGGCGCTTCGGGGGTAGAACCCCCTCCCACGTTTGTTGCAGCGTGCCATGGCCTGATAGACCTGCGTTGGCAGCCTTTGGTGCATGGCTGGGAAATGGGGAGCGGCCGTTCCTGGGTGGCAATCACCTCCCCCGTAGCAGCTGCCGCAGGCTGCGTCCGGGCCACCGCGCAATACCTGGCTTAACTGGGTAAGTGCCCCGGACGCCGCCTGCGGCAGCTGCTACGGGGGACCTGTTATTTCTGACAGGTCACAGGAGGGGGCCAGTCTGCAACCCTGAACCTCCTTACTCAAGACAAGAAGCCCACCATGACCCATTTCACCGCACCCGGCGCCCTGGACCCTGGATTCAACGCAGGCGCCCGGCAAACCATCACGCCCAGTGGCCTGGCGAGCAAGATCCATTCGCTGCTGCCGTTGGCGGACGGCTCTATGCTGGTCGCCTCGTCTGGCGAGCCCACCAGCGCATTTGCGGTCAACCTGTTCAACGCCGATGGCAGCCTGCCGTCCCCTGAAGCCTTCGGCAATTCGGTCAGCTCCCGTGGGCATGGCTATTTGCTGGACAGCTTCAGTTCAGCGCGCCCCATCCCCCAGCTGCACGCCTACCAAAGCGGCGACTTCCACGTGCTGAGCTTCCAGCGTGAAGGGGTGCATATGGCACGGTACAACGCAGCTGGCCTGCCGCAAGCCCGGCACCTGGTCGACTTCAGCGCGCTGCCTACCGGCGCTGTTGCCGAAGGGCCGATGCGCAGCGCGGCGGACGGTGAGCTGCTGTACGTTGCGTTCACCGTCACGCTGCTAAACGCCGACACACTGGTTGCCGTGATGTGCATTACGGCTGCCGGCGCGTTGAACCCGGCGTTCAACGGTACCGGCGTGCAGTTGATTCACCTGCCCGATACCGTCACCCGTACCAGCGGCTTGCGTGGCCTGGCGGTGCAGCGACACGGCGCCAATGCCGGCAAGGTAGTGCTCGCCGGCGGTTGGGCGGTTGGGCGGCTGGCGCGGCGGACGAGGGGCTTTACGTGACGCGCCTGAACACCAACGGCGAGCCTGATTCGGCGTTTGGCGAGCGCGGCTTTGCCTGGGTGGCTGCTGACCAGTACAGCTACATGCAGTTGATTGTCGACCCGGCGGATACCTTGAAATTGTGCGGCTCGCTCAAGGATCGCGAAGCGCCACCGCGCACCCGTGAGGTGGCCATCGCCTGGAACACCGAAGGCGCGGTGGATCGCTCTTTCAATGATGGACTCGCGCTGTTGGAAACATTCGCTGGCACTAATGCACCCCCTACGCCAGTCTTTTTCAGTTCCAGCGAGCTGGCTGGCGGCTACCGTCTGGCGTGCCTGAAATATTTCAACAGCCAGCAAATCATCATGGCCGCGCTTGACGGCACTGGGCAAATGGATGAAGCCATGGGGCGTGTAGGGCTCGCGGTGGGTGGCGGGATGGGTAACGCCACGGGTGGTGCGGTGGCGCATGATGTCGATGCAAAAATGCTGGCGAGCTGGGGTATTACGGTGTTCCGCGTGTTGGGGCAGTAGTGCCGGCCCTGGTGGCACCGTTTCCGTAGGACCAAACGTAGGACAATTCTGATTTGCTCGGGTAGGCTTGTTTGGCCCGGGTCATGGCAATAACCTCCCTCGTGCCACTGCTTCCAGTGGTCGGGTTTGGTAGCCCGGGTTCTAAAGTAATTGCGTATCGGCTCCTGTGGTGGCTGTACGCAGGGCACCGTCGTGTGCGCCGGTTTTACTTACTTTTCCCGGTCTACCAACCTGCGTACCGCCGCCTCCCATCGTTTGGTAGCGATGCAGCGACGTTCATCCAAAAGTAAAAGGTTCCCCATGACAATCGAAATTCCCGCTGATCCACCTTCCACCGCCACCCTGGCTTTCGGCACCACCGACGACTCGGGTGAGCCGTTCTACACTGTAAGGGCCGGCATCCCCATGGAGCATGCCTTGGGCCAGATATCGCTGTTGCTGAAAGGTGCTGGCGAATCGGCGTATGAATTGTGCGATTGCCAATTGCAGGAGCGCGGCCTGCTGTGGTCGGCGCTGCATCAGATCGAAGCCGCGAAGGCGCTGACGGATGCGTTGATTCGCGGCGCTTCGCTGAATTGATGGGGCTACGCCCACAGGCCACCTGAACCTGAAGCCGGGCCAACAAGGCGGGCAACTCGGCCTGTCAGGCCATGGCACGATGCAACAAATTCCAAGGCATGGACCCCTAAAACCCACCGCAATCCTGTAGCCGCTGCCGCCAGGCTGCGCTGGCCGGTGTGAGCCCTGAAGATTTTGAGTGAGGCACAGGGCCAGCGCAGCCTTCGGCAGCGGCTACGCGATCGCGTTGTGACCGCCAGGTGCCAGCCGGTGTTTTTCCGGCGCCCTTGAGATCGAGCGCCGCCCGCGCGGCGCTTCGGGGGTAGAACCCCCCTCCCACGTTTGTTGCAACGTGCCAAGGCCTGATCCATCGAGTTGCCGGTCTTTGTTTGTTCGTCTCAGGGTTTGCGCCAGGCACAAAAAAGCCCCGCACGAGGGCGGGGCAAAAAGGTCAGTCAAAAACCAACCAAAGGAGCTCGGTTAAATCACTTGGCCGAGGCCACTGCCTGGCCTTTGTCCGGCACCTGCCAGCCGCCGCCCAAGGCCTTGTAGATGGCGACGATGCCGCGGTACTGCTCGATCTCGGCCTGGGCCTGGGCGTCTTCGGCGCTCAGGCGTTCGCGTTCGGCGTCCAGCAGCACCAGGTAGTCGACGGTGCCTTCGCGGTACTGGATCGAGGCCAGGTCGGCGGCGGCGCGGCTGGCCTGGCTCTGTTTGTTCAGCGAGGCCAGGCGCTGCTGGATCTTGCCGTAGTCGCTGAAGGCGTTTTCCGATTCTTCCAGGGCCAGCAGCACCTGCTGTTCGTAGGTGGCCAGGGCGCCTTCGGCTTCGGCGTTGGCGCCACGGATGCGCGCTTTCACGCTGCCCAGGTTGAACGCCGCCCAGGTGATGCTCGGGCCCAGGGACCAGGCGTTGGCGGCGGCCGAGCCGATCTGCGAACCGCGGGCGGCGGTGAAGCCCAGGAAGCCGGACAGGCTGACCCGTGGGAACAGGTCGGCGGTGGCCACGCCGACGTTGGCGGTGGCTGCGGCCAGCTTGCGTTCGGCGCTGCGCACGTCGGGGCGGCGGCGCAGCAGCTCGCCAGGGTCACCAATGGGCAGGGCCTTGGAGATGGCCGGCAGCTTCGCCGGGCTCAGGTCCACGCTCAACTGGTCCGGGCGCTGGCCCAGCAGGGTGGCGATGCGGTTGCGCGCCCGTACCTGTTCGGCCTGCAGTTGCGGCACGGTGGCTTCGACCCCGGCCAGGCGCGCGTCGGCGCGCACCACGTCCAGTTCGTTGCCCACGCCGGCGTCACGCAGGCTGACGGTGATGGTGCGCGACTCCTGCTGGGTCTTCAGGTTGGCCCGGGCAATGTCTTCGCGCAGTTGCGCGCCGCGCAGGTCACCGTAGGCGTCCACCAGGTCGGCGATCATGGTCACCTGCAGCTGCTGCAGGTCGGCGCGGGCGGCGTCTTCCTGGGCATCGCTGGCTTCCAGGCTGCGCTGGATGCGGCCGAACAGGTCGACTTCCCAGGCCATGTCCAGGCCCAGGTCATAGCGCTCCTGGTTGACCCGGTCGGTGGTCTGGCCGGGCACCTGGCCCTTGCCGACTTCGCTGCTGACGCGGCTGGTCACCACCGGGAAGCGCTCGGTGTTGACGTCGTCGCGGATGGCGCGGGCCGCCTTCAGGCGGGCGAAGGCCACGCGCAGGTCGCGGTTGCCGGCCAGCGAGGTCTGCACCAGCTGGTTCAGGACAGGGTCGTCGAACTGCTGCCACCACACCGCGTCGAAATGACCGCGGTCGTACTGGCCGTCCTTGGCAGCGACGACGTTGGCCGCCGCCGTGTCCGGGGTCTTGTAGTCGGGGCCCACGGCGCAGGCCGCCAGGGCCAGCACCAGCAGGCTGGGCATGAAGAGTTTCAGGCTCATGCTGGGTTCTCCAGGGTCAGAAGCTGGGCGGCCTTGCGGGCCTTTTTCTTTTCCACGCGGTTGCGGATCAGCACGAAGAACACCGGGGTCAGCAGCAGGCCGAAGAAGGTCACCCCCAGCATGCCGGAGAACACCGCCACGCCCATGGCATGGCGCATCTCGGCACCGGCGCCGTGGGACAGCACCAGCGGCACCACGCCCATGATGAACGCGAACGAGGTCATCAGGATCGGCCGCAGGCGCATGCGGCAGGCTTCCAGCACGGCGGCTAATGGGTCCAGGCCTTCTTCCTGCTTGTCCTTGGCAAACTCGACGATCAGGATCGCGTTCTTGCACGCCAGCCCCACCAGCACGATCAGGCCGATCTGGGTGAAGATGTTGTTGTCGCTACCGGCGATGATCACGCCAGCGATGGCCGACAACAGCGTCATGGGCACGATCAGGATCACCGCCAGCGGCAGGCTCCAGCTTTCGTACTGGGCGGCCAGCACCAGGAAGGCCAGCAGCACGCACAGCGGGAACACGAACAGCGCGGTGTTGCCCGAGAGGATCTGCTGGTAGGTCAGCTCGGTCCACTCGTAGGTCATGCCGTTGGGCAGCTCCTGTTTCAGCAGTTTCTCCACCGCCGCCTGGGCCTGGCCCGAGCTGTAGCCGGGGGCGGCGTTGCCGCTGATTTCGGCGGTGACGAAGCCGTTGTAGTGCATCACCCGGTCCGGGCCCGAGGTGTTGTTGACCTTGATGAAGGTCGCCAGCGGGATCATCTCGCCCAGGTTGTTGCGCACCTTCAGCTGGCCGATCTGCTCGGGCTCGAGGCGGAACTGCTGCTCGGCCTGGACGTTGACCTGGTAGGTGCGGCCAAAGCGGTTGAAGTCGTTGGCGTACAGCGAGCCCAGGTAGATCTGCAGGGTGTCGAAGATGTCGCTGATGGCCACGCCGTGGGTCTTGGCTTTCTCGCGGTCGATGGCGGCGTCCACCTGCGGCACGTTCACGGTGTAGCTGGTGAACAGCCCGGCCAGTTCCGGCACGCTGCGGCTCTTGGCGATGATGTTCTGGGTTTCGGTGTACAGCGCGTCGTAGCCCAGGTTGCCACGGTCCTCGATCTGCAGGCGGAAGCCGCCGATGGTGCCCAGGCCCTGCACGGGCGGTGGCGGGAAGATCGCCATGTAGGCGTCCTGGATGGCGGCGTACTTGCCGTTCAGGGCGCCGGCGATGGCCGCGGCCGACTCGCTGGGGTCACGGCGCTCGTCGAAGTCCTTCAGGGCCACGAAGACGATGCCGTTGTTGGGGCTGTTGGTGAAGCCGTTGATCGACAGGCCCGGGAAAGCGATGGCGTTGGCCACCCCCGGCTGCTTCATGGCGATCTCCGACATCTGCTTGATGACGTCTTCGGTGCGGTCCAGGCTGGCGGCATCGGGCAGTTGCGCGAAGGCCACCAGGTACTGCTTGTCCTGGGCCGGGACGAAGCCGGTGGGGGTGCTGGAGAAGCCCAGCCAGGTCAGGCCGATGAGGCCGGCGTACACCACCAGGGCCACGCCGCTGCGGCGGATCACCCGGCGCACGGTGCCTACGTAGCCATGGCTGGCCTTGACGAAGAAGCGGTTGAACGGCGCGAACAGCCAGCCGCCCAGCAGCTTTTCCAGCACCCGCGAGAAGCGGTCCTTGGGCGCGTCGTGGCCTTTGAGCAACACCGCGGCGAGGGCCGGCGACAGGGTCAGCGAGTTGAACGCCGAGATCACCGTGGAGATCGCGATGGTGAGGGCGAACTGCTTGTAGAACTGCCCGGTCAAGCCACTGATGAAGGCGGCCGGCACGAACACCGCGCACAGCACCAGCGCCGTGGCGATGATAGGCCCGGTCACTTCGCCCATGGCGCGCTTGGTGGCGTCCACGGGGTTCAAGCCCAGCTCGATGTTGCGCTCGACGTTCTCCACCACCACGATGGCGTCGTCCACCACGATGCCGATGGCCAGCACCAGGCCGAACAGCGACAGGGCGTTGAGCGAGAAGCCGAACAGGTGCATGACCGCGAAGGTACCGATCAGCGACACCGGTACCGCCACCAACGGGATGATCGAGGCGCGCCAGGTCTGCAGGAACAGGATCACCACCAGCACCACCAGAATCAGTGCCTCGAACAGGGTGTGGATCACCGCCTCGATGGAGCCACGGACGAAGATGGTCGGGTCATAGACGATGCTGTAGTCCATGCCTTCGGGGAAGCTCTTCTTCAGTTCGGCCATCTTGGCCCGCACTTCATTGGAGATGTCGATGGCGTTGGAGCCAGGGCGCTGGAAGATCGGGATGGCCACCGCCGGCTGGTTGTTGAGCAGCGAGCGCAGGGCGTACTGGCTGGAGCCCAGCTCGACGCGGGCGATGTCTTTCAGGCGAGTGATCTCGCCGTCGGCGCCGGTGCGGATGATGATGTTCTCGAACTCATCCTCGGTGACCAGGCGGCCCTGGGTGTTGATCGACATCTGGAAGCTGGTGGCGCTGGGCGAGGGCGGCGAGCCCAATTGGCCGGCGGCCACCTGGCGGTTCTGCTCGCGAATGGCGGTGACCACGTCGGTGGCGGTCAGGTTGCGCGACGCGGTCTTGTTCGGGTCCAGCCACACGCGCAGGGAGTAGTCGCCCATGCCGAACAGCTGCACATCGCCGACGCCACCCAGCCGCGCCAACTCATCCTTGATGTTGAGGATGGCGTAGTTGGACAGGTAGAGCATGTCGTAGCGTTTGTCCGGCGAGGTCAGGTGCACCACCATGGTCAGGTCGGGGGAGGCCTTGTCCACAGTGATACCGATGCGCGTCACTTCCTCAGGCAGCTTGGGCTCGGTGCGCGTCACGCGGTTCTGCACCTGCACCTGGGCGTTGTCAAGATCCGTGCCCAGGGCGAAGGTGATGGTCAGGGTCAGCTTGCCGTCGGCGGTGGACTGGGAGGACATGTACAGCATGTTCTCCACGCCGGTGATGGCCTGCTCCAGCGGCGCGGCCACGGTTTCACCGATGACCTTGGGGTTGGCGCCGGGGAAGTTGGCGCGCACCACCACGGTGGGCGGCACCACTTCGGGGTATTCGCTGATGGGCAACTGGAACAGCGAGATCGCGCCGCCGATCAGGATCAGCAGCGAGAGCACGGCGGCGAAGATCGGCCGCTGGATAAAGAACTGGGAAAATTTCATCGGTCTGTTCCTGTTAGCCGCGTGGCGTGGCGGCGCTGGCCAGGTTCACGCTGGCAGCGGCGGCGGGCTTGTTGCTGGCTTGCAGCGCCCGCAGTTGCTCGGCCAGGGCGGCGAGGGTGGCGGGGCTGGCCATGGGCGCGTCCTGCGGGTCGACCTGGGCGCCGGGGTGCACGCGCTGCAGGCCGTTGATGACGATGGTGTCGTCCTTGGCCAGGCCCGAACGGACGATGCGCAGGCCTTCGAGTTTCGGCCCCAGCTCCACGGTGCGGTAGGCGGCCTTGTGGTCCTTGTCCACCACCAGCACGTACTTCTTGCCCAGGTCGCTGGCCACGGCCTCGTCCTTGATCAGCACGGCCTCGTAGGTGGCGCTGCCCACCAGTTTCAGGCGGGCGTACAGGCCGGGGGTGTAGCTGCCGTCGCTGTTGTCGAACACGGCGCGGCCGCGGATGGTGCCGGTCTTGGGGTTGACCTGGTTGTCGACGAAGTCCATCTGGCCCAGGTGCGGGTTGCCGTCCTCGTTGGACAGGCCCAGGTACACCGGGGTGGTGGCGCCGCGCTCGCCCTTGCGCGCCAGCTGGCTGTACTTGAGGTACACGCGCTCGTCGGCGTCGAAGTAGGCGTACACCTTGTCGGTGGACACCAGGCTGGTCAGCGGCGTGACATCGGCGGTGACGATGTTGCCGGCGGTGATCTCGGCGCGGCTGACGCGGCCGCTGATGGGCGCGGTGACGCGGGTGAAGCTCAGGTTCAGGCGGGCCAGGTCCAGCTGGGCCTGGATGGCGGCCACGGCGGCGCGCGATTCCTGGGCGGTGCTGGTGCGGGTTTCGGCAAGCTCGGTGGAGATGGCGTTGCTGGCGCGCAGGCGCTCGCCGCGCTGGGATTCGCTTTCGGTACGGGTGGCGGTGGCGCGGGCCTGTTGCAGTTGCGCTTCCAGGCGGCGTACTTCGGCTTCGAAGGGACGTGGGTCGATCTGGAACAGCAGGTCGCCTTTCTTCACCAGGGCGCCTTCGGTGAAGGCTACCTGGTCGATCTGCCCGGACACCCGTGGGCGCACTTCAACGGTTTGCGGCGCCTCCAGGCGCCCGGTGAACTCGTCCCACTCGTTGATGGGCTGCTCCAGCACCTTGGCCACGGTGACTTTCGGCGCCGCTGGCGCCTGGGCCACTTCGGGGGCACGCCCGCAAGCACTCATCACCACGACCGCGAGGGCGGCCAGAGGGAAGCGTAGATGTTTGATTGACTGTTCCATGGGGCACGTCCACCACTGTATTGAGAATGGGCGGAGTGTGTTCGCTTGGGCGGGTTATCGACGAATCGAATGGGGCGAAGGTATATATCATTCACAATGATATTAGAGTGCCCCCAAGGCTCTGGGACGGGGATTTCGTAAGCTTGCTATCGATTTTGGTGATGGCGGACGCTACTGAAAAGGTGACGCCGCGAATGGCGTAGCCGCTGCCGCCAGGCTGCGCTGGCCCGGGTGTACGCCGCAGATCTTCAGCGTGGCTCAGAGCCAGCGCAGCCTTCGGCAGCGGCTACATCGCGTGGTAGCGGCCGCAGTTGGAAAAGGGGACGCCGCGCCAGGCTGCGCTGGCCCTGGCGTACGCCGCAGATCTTCAGCGTGGATCAGGGCCAGCGCAGCCTTCGGCAGCGGCTACATCGCCTGTAGCTGCCGCAGTTGGAAAAGGTGACGCCGCGAATGGCGTAGCCGCTGCCGCCAGGCTGCGCTGGCCCGGGCGTACGCCGCAGATCTTCAGCGTGGACCAGGGCCAGCGCAGCCTTCGGCAGCGGCTACATCGCGTGGTAGCGGCCGCAGTTGGAAAAGCGTACGCCGCGAATGGCGTAGCCGCTGCCGCCAGGCTGCGCTGGCCCGGGCGTACGCCGCAGATCTTCAGCGTGGACCAGGGCCAGCGCAGCCTTCGGCAGCGGCTACATCGCGTGTAGCTGCCGCAGTTGGAAAAGGTGACGCCGCGAATGGCGTAGCCGCTGCCGCCAGGCTGCGCTGGCCCTGGCGTACGCCGCAGATCTTCAGCGTGGACCAGGGCCAGCGCAGCCTTCGGCAGCGGCTACATCGCCTGTAGCTGCCGCAGTTGGAAAAGGTGACGCCGCGAATGGCGTAGCCGCTGCCGCCAGGCTGCGCTGGCCCGGGCGTACGCCGCAGATCTTCAGCGTGGATCAGGGCCAGCGCAGCCTTCGGCAGCGGCTACATCGCGTGGTAGCTGCCGCAGGCTGCGTCCGGCCGCGCCGCGGTTCAAGCGCCGGGGCTGATGACCACTGTGCAGGTCGTACCCGCCGCCAACACCATGTCCTCAGGCACGTCATCCAACTGAATACGCACCGGCACGCGCTGGGCCAGGCGCACCCAGTTGAACGTCGGGTTCACATCGGCCACCAGCTCGCGGCTCTCGGGGTTGTCGCGGTCGTAGATGCCGCGCGAGATGCTTTCGACGTGGCCCTTGAGCACTTCGCCGCTCATCATCTGCAACTGTGCCTTGTCGCCCACTTTTACGTTGGGCAGCTTCGATTCCTCGAAATAACCGTACACCCAGAACGAATGGCGGTCGACCACGGCCATCTTCGCCTCGCCCACCTTGGCGTAGTCGCCCGGGTGCACGTTGAGGTTGGTGACGTAGCCGTCGACGCTGGCCACCACCTGGGTGCGGGCCAGGTTCAGCTGCGCGGCGTCCAGCGCGGCCACGGCCTGCTGGTAGTCGGCCTGGGCGGCGCTGGCGGTGTTGCCGGCGTCTTCGCGGCTTTCCTTGGACACCACCAGGTTGTCCATGTCGGCGCGGCGCTTGGCGTTGACTTCGCGCATCTGCCAGGTGGCCTTGCGCGAGGCCACCAGGGCCTTGGCCTGGTCCACGGCCACCTGGTAGTGGGCCGGGTCGATGCGCATCAGCACGTCGCCCTTTTTCACCAGCTGGTTGTCGTGCACCGGCACCTCCACCACCACGCCGCTGACGTCCGGGGCGACGTTGATGATGTCGGCGCGCACGCGGCCGTCACGGGTCCACGGCTGGGCCATGTAGTGGTTCCACAGGGTCGAACCCAGCTGGGCGGCCACGGCCACCACCAGCAGGGTCGCCACTACGCTGAAGAGTTTTTTCATGGTTGGCGTCTCAACGGTAGATGGTCAGCGCCAGGGCGCTGAACAGGCAGATGAACAGGCTCAGGCGCACCAGCGGGGCGTGCCAGAAGAAGCGGTACAGGTTCAGCGCGATCAGCGCGCGGTCCAGCAGCCAGGCCAGCAGGGCGCTGGCGCCGAGCACCAGCAGCAGGGTCGGCAGGTACAGTTCGAGGAAAAACAGTTCGCGGGGCATGGTCGGTCAGGTCCGGGTCAGGCGCTGGCCAGCGGCGAGCGGGGGTTGAGCAGGGCGCTGCGGATAAAGTGCAGGTACGCCGCCTGGGGCTGCGCCGGGTGTGCCGCCAGGGCGTCGTCCAGGGCCAGCAGCGCCTGTTCGCGATGGGCCGCGCCGGGGCGGTCGAACAGCCGTGCCAGGGCCGCGCTGACCGTCGCCGGCGCCTGGCCCAGCTCGCGCAGGCGCACCAGGGCGTGGCCCACGTCCTGCACGCTCAGCGCCCATTGCAGCAGTTCGTCCTGCACCGCCGGGCGTGCCGCCGACAGCGAGGTGGCGTGCTGCAGCACGTCGCGGCTGCGGCTGTCGAAACGCTGGCGCAGGTGCTTCAGGCTGCCATGGGCGGCGAAGCCCACCTGGCGGCGCAGGTCGCGTTGCAAGTGGCGCCAGGCCCAGGGCGCGTTGCTGGGCAAAATCACCGCACCGGCGATGGCACACAGGCCGAAGGCGATGATGTTGGCGATGCAGTCGTTGAGGAAACCGCTGGGGTTATAGACCGTCAGGTTGGCCGGAATGGCGCCGGTGGCGAAGGTGATCAGGAAGCCCAGGCCGATGCCCATGGTGGACATACGGGTGGTCAGGAAGCCGCCGAACAGCAGCGCCGGGGACAGCACGAAGCACAGCAGGGGAAAACCGTCGATGTGCGGGTACAGCAGGAAGTATTCGACGAAGCCGAACAGGCTGCTGAGCACCACGCCCAGGCCCATCTGCACGCCTGCGCGCCACGGGTTCGGGGTGCTGGCGGTGAGGCTGATGCCGGCGGCCGCCGAGATCATCAGGCTGATGCCGCTGGGCCAGGCGGTGGCGAGCCAGAAGCTGGCGGCCAGGGCCACGGTCAGGAAACCGCGCACGCCCGAGGCGGCGCACAGCCACAGGTTGGTGCGCGGCGTGTAGCCGGCGGCCCATCGTTCGCGCGGGTGGCGGTGGCTGGCCAGCGAGGCGTGGGTCTGGGCGTAGTCGTGCAGTTCGTCGATCAGCCCCAGCAGCAGCTCGCCGGCGGTGTCCAGGTCTTGCTGGCAGGCGGTGGCCGGCAGGTGCCGGAGGCGCACGGCAGTGTCGGCGTGCAGGCGCTGCAGGCGCTCGGCCAGGGGCGCGGCGCCGGCGCTGTCCAGCGGCTGGTCGCGATAATCTTCCAGCAGCGTCACCAGCCCGGCCAGCGCCGGTTGCAGGTCTTGCCAGGCGCCTGGCGCTTCGTGGCGCAGGCGCTGAAGCTGCTGGTGCAGGGCGTTGAAGCGCGTGGTGCACTGCATGAATTCGCTGTTGAGGCGGCTCAGGCGGCCGCTGCGCATGTGCGTCAGCGGGTCTTCGAACACGGTCACGCTGCGCAGGTTCTCCAGGCCCACGGCCTCGGCCACCAGGCGGCGGTTGTGCTGGGCGAAGGCGCCTTCGGCCAGGCGGCCTTGCAGGCTGTCGGCGGCAAAAGCGGCGAACAGCCCCAGGCGCTTGCCGATGGTAGCGCGCAGCGCCGTGCGGCTGTTCTGCGGGAAGATCACCGCCGAGACCACGCCGCTGCAGATCACCGCCAGGCCGATCTCGATGGCCCGCCATACCGCCGACAGGTACACGCCTTCGGGGTGGGTGAGGGCCGGCACGCCGACGATGGCGGCGGTGTAGCCGGTGAGCACGAAGGCATAGGCCTGGAAGTTGCGGTAGCGCGCCGACAGCCCGCAGCACAGCCCCACCCACAGTGCCAGGCAGCCCAGGAACAGGTCGCTGTGCTGGCCGAACAGGGCGATCAGGGTGACCACCACCACCGCGCCCAGCAAGGTGCCCAGCAAGCGCCAGGCGCTCTTGGCAATGACCTGGCCGCTTTGCGGCTGCATGACGATGAACACCGTGGCCAGTGCCGTGGTCGGTTGCGGCAGCTCCAGGCGCAAGGCCAGCCAATAGGTGAGGAAGGTGGCAGTGAGCAGCTTGAACAGGTAGATCCAGGTCACGCCGTCACGTTCGGCCCAGGCGCGCAGGGCGGCGCGCCAGCCGTTGCCCAGGCTCATGGTTGCTGCTCGCCGCGCAGCAGCGCCAGGCCGGGCTTGGCCGGGGTGGCGCGGGCTGGATCGGGGCTGTCGTTGCCGGCGCGCACACCGCCGCCCAGGGCAATCACCAGCGAGGCCTGGGTTTGCAGGCGTGCGGCCTGCACCTGCTGCAGGGTCTGCTGTTCGCGGAACAGCTGGGTCTGGGCGTTGAGCACCTCCAGGTAGCCGGTCAGGCCGCGCTGGAAGGCGATGCGCGCAATGTCATAGCTGCGCTGGGCGTTGGCCACGCCCTGGCTGGCCAGGGTGAATTGCTGGTCCATGGAGTGGCGGCGGATCAGCTGGTCGCTGATGTCCTTCAGCGCCTGCACCAGGGTCTGGTTGTACTGGGCGACGGCCAGGTCGTAGCCGGCCGAGGCGGCGCCCAGCTGGGCGCGCAGGCGGCCGCCGTCGAAGATCGGCAGGCTCAGGGCCGGGCCCACGGTCCAGGTCTGCTTGCTGGCGTTGAGGAACTCCAGCACGCCACCGCCGGTGGCGCTGAAGCCGAGGCTGGCGGCCAGGTCCACGTCAGGATAGAACCCGGCGCGCGCCACTTCGATGCCGCGTGCCTGGGCGTTGACGCGCCAGCGGCTGGCGACCACGTCCGGGCGCTGGCCCAGCAGTTGCGCGGGCAGGCGGGCTGGCAGGGCCAGCGCGGCGCCCAGGGCCAGGGTCGGGCGTTGCAGGCTCTGCGCAGCGCCCGGGCCCTTGCCGGCCAGGGCGGCCAGCTGGTTGCCGCTCAGGGCAATGCTTTCATCCAGGCTGTCGATCTGGCGCAGGGTTTCGGGCAGCGAGGTCTGCGCCTGGCTGACCTCCAGCTGGGTGCCGATACCGTGGTCAAAACGCTTCTGGGCCAGGTCCAGCACCTGCTGCTGTTGCTTGAGCAGGGCCTGGAGAATGTCGCGTTGGGCGTACTGTTCCGACAGCTGGATATAGGCGCGGACGATGTTGCCCTGCAGTTCCAGCTGCGCGGCGCGCCCCTGGGCGGCCGCGGCGTGGGCGCTGTCCAGGGCCTGTTCAGTGGCGCTCTGCTCGCGGCCCCACAGGTCCAGGGAATAGCTCAGGCCCAGGGCGGCGCTGTTGTCGAAGTCGGTGACATCGGCCAGCTCGCCGGGGCCGTAGAAGTTGTCGGTGGGCCATTTGTGGCGGGTGATCGAGGCCTTGCCGTTGACCTGCGGCGCCTCATTGGCGGCGGTCACCCCGGCCATGGCCTTGGCCTGGCGCACCCGCGCGGCGGCTTCAGCCAGGGTTGGGCTATTGCGCTGGGCGTCGTCGATCCAGCGGTTGAGCTGGGCGTCGCCGTAGGCCATCCACCAGCGGCTGTCGGGCCAGTGGGCGTCGTTGCGGGCCTGGGCAATGGCGGCGTCGAGCTGCAACTGGTTGGCGGCCATGGGCTGGCTAGTCGGGCCGATGCCGTGGGTGCTGATGCAACCACTGATTGTTAACGTTAATGTGAGTAACATCAGGGGTAAGGCGTGTCTGGTCATGCGTGTATTCACCGCTGGTCGTTCCCCTGATGTGCCCGTTGATTATGGATGGGGAGGATTTTACCGGCTGGCGGCTGATGCAATAAACGCAACAACACATGATTGTTTGTTGTAATTAATTTTATAATCACCCGGTCACTCGGGGAAACGTCAGATGAACATCCTCCAATACATGCGCGCCTTCGTCTGCGTGGCGCAAACCGGCAGCTTCACCCTGGCCGCCGAGCAGATGAACACCACCACCGCCAACCTGTCGCGCGCGGTGTCGAACCTGGAAAGCCACCTGCGCACCCGGCTGCTCAACCGCACCACCCGGCGCATCGCCATGACCGAGGCGGGCAAGCGCTACTACCACCGCTGCGAGAGCATCCTGGCCTCGGTGGCCGAAGCCGAAGCCGAGGCCGAAGCCACCCAGGACTACGCCGCCGGCAGCCTCAAGGTGCACGCCATGGCGGGCATCGGCATGCACTACGTGATCGAGGCCATGGCCGACTACCGCGAGCGCTACTCCGAGGTGAGCTTCGACCTGCACCTGAGCAACCGCGTGCCCGACCTGATCGAGGATGGCTTCGACGTCTCCATCGTGCTGGCCGCGCAGCTGCCCGACTCGGGCTACATCTCCCAGCGCCTGGGCACTATCTACAGCGTGCTGTGCGCCGCGCCGCGCTACCTGGAGCGCCGCGGCGGCGGCCCGCGCACCCCGGCCGAGCTGGAAGAGCACGACTGCCTGCTGATGAGCAGCGTCGCCTACCCGGACAACCGCTGGCAGTTCGAAGGCCCCGACGGCCCGGAAGTGGCCTCGCTGCGCGCCACGCCGTTCCAGGTCAACGCCATCGACGCCATGCGCGTGGCCATCCGCAGCGGCATGGGCATCGGCGTGCTGCCCAGCTACTCGGCCATCGACGGCCTGCGCAGCGGCGAGCTGGTGCGGGTGCTGCCCGGCTACCGCCTGCAGCGCCTGAACCTGTACGCCATCTACCCGTCGCGGCTGTTCCTGGACGCGAAGATTCGAACCTGGGTGGAGCACTTGCGAGCGTCGTTGCCGCAGGCGCTGGCGGATGAGGAAAGTGACTTGAATGCCACCCAGCCACTGTCTTCCTGACAAACACCGCGTCGTCTGCATCGCGACCAAGGTCGGCTCCTACATCGTCCGTGGTAGGAGCCGACCTTGGTCGCGATTAGGCGACAATTGCAATGCCCCGAAGGTGAGCTCCATCAGCGTGAAGGCGAGGATGATCGGGCTGGCGCCGCTGAGCACCGCCACCACCTGCCACAACGCGAACAACCCCCGCGCCGCGGCGTCGTACAGCCCGTGTTCGGGCCGGGTGTGCCGCAGGCGCAGCAGCGCCCAGACAATCACCACGCTGCCCAGCAGGTTGGCCAGCAGCATGTGCGCAGGGTCGGTGAGCGGCTGCGGCGCACCCAGGCCCAAGGTTGTCGATAGACCGGCCAGCTGGCCGAACAGCCAGTGCATGCTCCAGGGCGTCATGAACGCCGCCGTGGCGAACAGGTCGTACCAGGCACTGGTGCGCACCAGGCGCAAATAGCGGGGGGTATCCATTGTGACAGGCTTCCTTAGTGATAGGATCGCCAGGCTAAACCCTGGTGCTTGGTCCAGGGTCAAGGGGGCAGGATGAAAATAGGGCAGGTGGCCGCGCTGGCCGGGGTGAGCTGTGACGCGCTGCGCTTCTACGAGGAGCGCGGGCTGATCCATTGCACCCGCAGCGCCAACGGGTACCGGCACTATCACCCGGACACGGTGCAGCTGGTGCAGTACATTCGCACCGCCCAGCAGCTGGGTTTCAGCCTGGCCGAGGTGGGTGAGAACCTGCCGGCGCTGTGGCAGGCCAGCGACGAGCCGGCCGAGCGGCTGGCGGCGGTGTTCGCGCAGAAACTGGCGGCCATCGACGCGCGCATCGCCCAGTTGCAGGGCTTGCGCCAGACCCTGAGTGCGCGGGCGCAGGCGGTGTGCCCGCTGGCGCCGGTGCTTGACGCCAGCAAGGCCGGCGGGTAACCCTGCGCCCTTGGCGTTTTACCCTCAAGGATTTTCCATGGCCGACAGCCCCATTCGCATTACCGGCAAGGTACTGCTCTCTGACAACTGGTACCTGCTGAACAAATACACCTTCGACCTGCGCCGCCGCGACGGCAGCTGGCAGACCCAGACCCGCGAGGTGTACGACCGCGGCAACGGCGCCACCATCCTGCTGTACAACCTGGCCAAGCGCACCGTGGTGCTGATCCGCCAGTTCCGCCTGCCCACCTTCCTCAACGGCCACGACGGTTTCCTGATCGAGACCGCCGCCGGGCTGCTGGACAACGCCAGCCCCGAGGAACGCATTCGCCTGGAAGTGGAGGAGGAGACCGGCTACCGGGTCAAGGCCATCGAGAAGATCTTCGAGGCCTTCATGAGCCCCGGCGCGGTGACCGAGCGCATTCACTTCTTCATCGGTGAATACGAGGACGGCGACCGCGTGAACGCCGGCGGCGGCCTGGAAGCCGAGGGCGAGGACATCGAGGTGCTGGAGCTGGGCTTCGACGCAGCGCTGGCCATGGTCAGCAATGGCCAGATCGTCGATGGCAAGACCATCATGCTGCTGCAGTACCTCGAATTGCGCATCATGCCGCGCTGAGCACTCAGCCCTGCAACACTTGCGCGCCGGCCTGGCGCGGCAGCTTGATGGCGTCCACCAGGGCAATCAGGCCCAGCACCGCGATGCCCAGGAAGGCCACGCGGAAGTCGCTGGGCTGGGCCTGGGCGGCGTGGCCCTGGACGCTCATGGACAGGCGCAGCAACAGCGCCGCGGCAGCCACGCCGACGCCCATGCCCAGCTGGAAGAACATGCTGAACAGGGTCGAGGCCTCGCTCATGCGGTCCTTGGGCACGTCGGCAAAGCCGATGGAGTTGTAGCAGGTGAACTGCATCGAGCGCGACAGGCCACCAATGAACAGCACCAGCACCACCAATGGCCACGGCGTGCTGGCGCTGAACAGCGCGCAGGCAGCGATCGACGCCACCCCGATCAGGCCGTTCACCAGCAGCACCCGGCGGAAGCCGAAGCGGCGCATGGTGGCGGTGGTGAAGGGTTTCATCGCCAGGTTGCCGGCGAACACCGCCAGCACCAGGCTGCCGGCATACACCGGGGAGAAGCCGAAGCCCACCTGGAACAGCAGCGGCAGCAGGAACGGCAGGGCGCTGATGGCCACGCGGAACAGCGAGCCGCCGAAGATGCTGACGCGGAAGGTGTCGATGGCCACCGGCCCCAGGGGCAGCAGCGGCGAGGGGTGACGGCGGCAATGGCGGATGGCCAGCACCGCCAGCACCGCACCGGCCACCAGCAAGCCGAGGCCGGTGCCCACGTGCTCGGCGCCGCCCAGCCACTCCAGGCCCAGCATCAACGCCGCGCAGGCACCGGCCAGCAGCAGGAAACCGAGGCTGTCGAACGGCCGGGTGTTTTCAGCATGGCCCTTGGGCACCAGCCACAGCGCGCAGCCCAGGGCGATGGCGCCCAGCGGCAGGTTGACGAAGAAAATCCACGGCCAGGAGGCGTGGGTGACGATCAGCCCGCCCAGCGGCGGGCCAAGGATCGGCGCCACCAGGCCGGGCCAGGTGATGACCGCGATCATCTTCACCAGGTCCTTCTTCTCGGTGGTGCGCAGCACCGCCAGGCGCCCCACCGGCACCATCATCGCGCCGCCGATGCCCTGCAGCACGCGGGCCGCGACGAAGCTTTCCAGGCTCTGGCTCAGGCCGCACCACAGCGAGGCCAGGGTGAACAGGCTGATGGCGCAGGAAAACACCCGGCGGGTGCCGAAGCGGTCGGCCACCCAGCCCGACAGCGGAATGAAGATCGCCACCGCCAGCAGGTAGGCGCTGATGCCGATGTTGAGGTCCACGGGGGCCTTGCCGAATTGCTGGGCAATCTGCGGCAGGGCGGTGCTGATCACCGTGGCGTCGAGGTTCTCCATGAAGAAGGTGACGGCCACCAGCAGGGCGATCCAGGTGGCGGGCGTGGGGCGGTTGTCGGGCACTGTGGGGTTCCTTGTGTTGCCGAACGACGTACGAACAGGTGAGTCCGCGTTTCATTCTGCCTTCGGGGAAACCTTTTGTAACACCAATTTTCATCGCTACCAGATGAAACTGGGAATACACAACCGTCTTCGGTGGGAGCTGGCTTGCCAGCGAGCTTTTCGGGCTTCAACAGCTCGCTGGCAAGCCAGCTCCCACAACAAGCAAGGCCGCGTCAGCGGCGTCGTGGTCGGTCAGGCAACATTGAACTCGACGCGTTCGGGCACCCGTGTCATCAACACTTTGCCTGCGCGAATCGACACCCGCGCCTTGGCCTGGCGCCGCACTGCCTCGTAATCACTTTCCGCGTCCAGGATCACCAGGTTCGCCGGGCGCCCCACCTCGATGCCGTAGCGCTCGCCCAGGTGCATGGCGCGGGCGCTGTTGTCGGTCACCAGGTCCAGGCTGCGGGCCAGGTCCTCGAAGCCCATCATGTGGCAGATGTGCAGGCCGGCATCCAGCACGCGCAGGATGTTGCCGTTGCCCAGCGGGTACCAGGGGTCCTTGATCGAGTCCTGGCCGAAGCACACGTTCAGGCCGGCGCGGTCCAGCTCGGCCACGCGGGTGACGCCGCGGCGCTTGGGGAAGGTGTCGAAGCGGCCCTGCAGGTGGATGCTTTCGGTGGGGCAGGAGACGAAGTTGAGGCCCGACAGCTTGAGCAGGCGGAACAGCTTGGAGCAGTAGGCGTTGTCGTAGGAACCCATGGCCGTGGTGTGGCTGGCGGTGACCCGGCTGCCCATGCCGCGCACCCGGGCTTCTTCGGCCAGCACTTCGAGGAAGCGCGAGTGCGGGTCGTCGGTCTCGTCGCAGTGCACGTCCACCAGGCAGCCGGTGCGCTCGGCCAGGTCCATGAGGAACTTGATCGAGCTGACGCCCTGGTCGCGGGTGTTCTCGAAGTGCGGGATGCCGCCGACCACGTCGGCGCCCATCTCGATGGCCTGCTCCATCAGCGCGCGGCCGTTGGCGAACGACTCGATGCCTTCCTGGGGGAAGGCGACGATCTGCAGGTCGATCAGGTGGCGGGCTTCCTCGCGCACTTCAAGCATGGCTTTGAGCGCGCCCAGGGTAGGGTCGGTGACGTCGATGTGGGTGCGCACGTGCTGGATGCCGTGCTCGGCGAGCATGCGAATGGTGGTGTGGGCGCGCTGCTTGGTGTCTTCGTGGGTGATGGTGGCCTTGCGTTGGCCCCAGCGCTCGATGCCTTCGAACAGGGTGCCGCTCATGTTCCATTCCGGCTCGCCGGCGGTGAGGGTGGCGTCCAGGTGAATGTGCGGCTCCACCAGCGGCGCGATCAGCAGCTGGCCGCGGGCGTCGATGTCGTCGCCGCTGGCGGCGCGCAGGCCGGGTTGTGCGCTGATGGCGCTGATGCGCGCGCCGTCGCAGGTCACGGTAAACAGGCCCTGGCGTTTGCGCAGGGTGGCATTGATGATGTTCATGGGCGGTCCTGTAGCTGGGCCTCGGCCATGCGCCATACCAGCAGCGCGACCGAAGCGTTCATGCGGAAAAGGGGATCGTCGAGCGACTGCTCGCTGAGCTGTTCGATGCGTTGCAGCCGTTGGTTGAGGGTGTTGCGGTGGATGCCCAGGCGTTGGGCGGCCTTGAGGGCGTTGCCGTTTTCCTGCAACAGCGCGTCCAGGGTGTGCAGCAGGGTCTGCGGTTGCTTGCGTCCGGGCTCTTGCAGCGGGCCCAGGGTCTGGCGCACGAAGGTGTCGATGATGCGCCGGTCGGGGATGGCCTGCAGCAGGCGCAGCACCCCCAGTTCGTTGAAGTCGCAGAGGCCGTGGGCCGGGCGCAGCTGCTCGGCCACCTCCAGCGCCTGGCGCGCTTCGCCCAGGGCCTGGCGGTACTGGCCGGGGTCGTGGACCACGGTGGACAGGCCCATGAACAGTGTCATGGGCGCGCTCATGCCCAGCAGGTCGCGGTACAGGGGCGCCAGCTGGCTGCGCGGGTCGAGGTCGCCGGCCAACAGCAGCACCAGCAAGTCACCCTGGCTGACCACCGGCAACGGTAGCGGGTGCGCGTTGTTCCAGGCCTCCAGCTGGTCCTCCAGCGCCTGGCGGCAGTGCTGCAGCTGGCGCTCGGCCTCGGGCGGCGGGCTGTGGGCGAACACCGCGGCCTGGTTCGACAGGCGCATCACCAGCACCCGCCGTGGGCCGTCCAGGGGCACCTGCAGGTGGGCGGCGCGCTGGCGTACGATGGCAAGGCCCGGGTAGTCGCCGCTCAGCAGCTGGCCGAGGATGTCGTGGCGCGAGCGGCGCACCTGGGCCATCTGCACCAGCGACGTGCCGATCAAGTGCGTGACGATGACCATCTTCAGCGCGTACGGCTGTTCGATCAGTGGCACCCCCAGCGCCTCGGCCAGTGCCACCACCGACGCCGGAATGCGGCGGATGAACGCCTCGCCGGTGAGAATCACCAGCCCGGCGATGGCGCAGCGCTCGCCCTCGCGCACCAGGCGCAGCAGGTTGGCCTCATCGCGGGGCAGGTTGATGCCGGTGACGAATACCAGCTCGCCGCCCATCACCCAGTCGGCGATGCCTTCGTTCTCGGCCACGTACGACCAGCGCACGCTGCGGTGGCACTGGCGGGCGCCGGCGCGCAGGGCCATGGCCTCCAGGCCCGGCAGCGCCAGAATCTGTTCAACGGTAAGGCTCACGTTTCCTCCTGCAGGTAGGGGCGGCGCTGGCCGCCCAGTTGCAACAGCAGCCAGTAGCAGCCGGCCGAAGCGGCAATGCCCACCAACGGCGCGATCCAGGGTGATGCGTATGCAGCTACCGCCCCCACGGCGTAGGCGCCCAGCCCAGCCAGGTTATAGCGCGGCAGGCGGGCGTCCGCCAGCCGCGGGTAGCGGCCACGGTGGCGGCACCAGAAGTCGGCCATGATCACCCCGCCAATGGGCGGGATAATCGAGCCCAGCAGGATCAGGAAGGGGATCAGCAGCTCATACATGCCCCCGATTGCCAGCACCACGCCGACGGCGGCGGCCACCAGGGTCATGGTGCGCCGGCGTTCGCTGCGCAGCAGGTGGCAGCTGGCGGCGGCGACGTTGTAGATGGTCGGGCCCTGGATGGTCCACAGGTTCAGGCACAGCATCACCACGGCGGCGAACGACAGGCCCTGCAGCATCATCACCTCGACGATGTCGGCCTGCTGGTAGACGATGGCGCACCAGGCCCCGGCGACGATCATCAGGCCGTTGCCCACCAGGAAGCTGAGCACGCTGGCGACCACCGCAATGCGCCCGCTGCGCGCCAGGCGCGTCCAGTTGGTGGCCTGGGTGGCGCCGCTGGCGAAGGTGCCGAAGACCATGGTGATGGCGGCCGAGACGCTCATGGCTTGCTGCGGCAGCACCGCGCTCAGGCCCTGCCAGCCGCCGATGGTGCGCGTGGCAATGACCATCGACACCACCAGCAGAATGAACATCAGCGGCACCGACAGCCGCGACAGCACGTCCAGGCCCTTGTAGCCCACCAGCGCCGTGAGGCAGAAGCCGAAGCCGAACAGCACCATCAGCGGCGTGGTCAGCCCCTGGCTCAGGCCCAGCAGTTTCACCAGCACGATGGCCACCGTGGCGGTGCCCCAGGCGTACCAGCCCAGCTCGGCGAAGCCCAGCAGCACATCGGAAAGCCGGCTGCCGGCCTCGCCAAAGCAGAAGCGCCCCATCAGCACGGTGTTCAGCCCGCTGCGCGCGGCGATCAACGCCAGGGCCGCGGCGTAGATTGCCAGCAGGCTGTTGCCGATGAAGGCGATCCACAGCATGTCGCTGACGCCGAAGGCCATCCCCAGCTTGCCGCCGGCGAACATGGTGCCGGTGAAGAAGGTGAAGCTGAACAGCACCATGGCGATGGACAGCAGGCCCTTGCGCCCCTGGGGCGGGGCTTCGCTCAAGGGGAAATCGGTTGCGCTCATTGTTGTGCTCCGCAGGCAGGCAGTGAAGGGATGGGCCTGGGCGGAGCAAGTTGCGGGCCACTGCGCAAAGCAGGGCAGAGGTGCTGGTGGTAAGTGTTCACTGTGCACAGTCTTGTTGGTTTTATTGTACGGGTGGTGTGCATCGTGCCTCAAAAGGTGGCGTGGCTGCACCTGTTTCGACCTTCGGCTGCTGGACGAACGCCGGGCGCGTGGTTAACGTGTGGAAAATCCTGAACACAAGAACAAAGGGAATCACACGGATGAGAGAACAGCACAAGCCAGAACCGCCCCGGGCGGCGCGGCCCTTTCTGGGCGCGGGGATCTTCCTGCTGACGTTGCAGGTGCTGTGCAGTGTGTGCGAACGCCATCACTGGGGCCTGGCGGTGGTGGGGGCGCTGCTGGCCACCGGGGTGTGGGGGTATGGCGAGTGGCAGGCGCTGCGCCGCGAGCGGCAGCAGGGGTGGCAGGCGTAAAGCCGTGACGCCGCCTGGCGAATAATCACCGTAGCCGCTGCCGCAGGCTGCGCTGGCCTCGAACCACGCTGGAGATCTCCAGTGTACTCAAGGCCCAGCGCAGCCTGGCGGCAGCGGCTACAGGGCGGTGTCCTGCTTAGCAGTAGCGGTCGATCACCTGGACCTGCGCCGCTTGCCGCGCCTCGGGCCATTGGGCCTCAAGGGTGTGCAGCACGCGCCCCAGGAACTCGCGGTCGGCCGCTGCCTTGCGGCCGATGTAGCCCTGGCCGCGGCGGTAGGTGCGCAGGCGGGCGCGCATGCTCGGCTTGCTCTGTTCGAATTCGGCTTCGCCGGCATGGCGGGCCATTGCGTCGATATGAACTTCGCCCGATGCGCAGACCCACAGGATGTGGCTGTCCAGCGTGTCTTTGCGCGATGCGAACAATTGAGCCAGTTCTTCAATGGTCGGTTGATTGTTCAAGTTCATGATGTAAGTCCCCTCGACTGTTATTTCTATTGTCTGTGTTGAGTTCAAACATGGCCCCCAATCGGCCACTCCACGGTGCTGCAAGGCAAACAAGCCGGTTGCAAATGGCGCGGGGTTGATGTGTGTAGCGTTGATGGAAAGTGGCTACAGCAGGGAGGAAGGCGCGACGAATCAGGAAGATCACGGACGACAGTACTGCAGTCAGCCACAAGCATCTTGAGATCGTCTCGCCGGCCTGGTGCCCCATACGGGCGACCTGCCGGTCAGCTTTTCATCAATCTGCCTTGTGGGCAGTACACATCACGCAACCGGACGACGGCTTGTCGCCAGGCTTTGACACCCTTTGCCTTGGCTCCCGATCGGGGAGACAGCTTCACTATGCAAGGCGCCGTGCAGGGCGTCAACACCTTTTGTAGTGATTTTTTACTGGCACTACATGATTGTTGGCGGGGGCCTTTGTTTATAAGGGGTTGAGCCGAAAAGGCGACTTGGTGGCTTGGAAATGACTGATCAGTCAGCAGGTTGTGGGGCAGGGGCCACTGTAGCCGGGGCCGGCAGAAGCGGGAGCGGAGGCATGGGGTGGACCGATTTTCCCAGTTGGAAAGCGGCCAGCATGTTGGAGGTCAGTGAGGCGTTGAACGAGGCGACCCCCAGCACGATCGCAATGGTTGCGGTGACGGCGGTCACCAGGATGGTGGTGCGCAGCGAGCTGAAGCCGGTGCGCATTTCCACGGCCATGTCGCGCACCTCGCCGGTCAGGGCTTCCAGTTGCTTGTCGCGAATTGCCTGGCCTTCGTAATAGCGCTGGTCGCGCTCGGCCTGCAGCAGCAGGAAATTGTCGAACCGGGCATGGGTGGCGTCGGCCTTGGCAATGGAGGCATTGACGCGGGCGTCCATGCGCGCCTCGATGGCCTCGATTTTCGCGTCGAATACGTCTCGTGATACCGCGCTCATCGTGAGGGTTCCCCGGAATAACTCCTTGTGAGCGGTCCATTATCCGCCGCCCGCTTCAGGAGTCCAGCGCTGCGCCGGGCTACTTTGTAACCCCCGGTGAGCCAACTGTGTAACGCATCTGTGACCAAATGTCATCCGCAAATGAGATGTATATCTAATTGATAAGTAATATCATTAACGTGTGAGGCACATTGCCTCTACCCAGCGCACCCGAAGCTCTGCCCCGCGCTCGTCACCATTCCCCTCCGCAGGACTGATCATGCTCCCACCTGTTTGCCAAGGCGTTCCGTTCCGGCCCACGATGCTCGCACTGCTGTGCTCGCTGGCCATGACGGCGCAGGCGGCCACTGTCACCAACTCGCAGGATGCGACCGCCAAGCAGGGTGATGGCACCCTGCAGTTGAGCGACGTCAACATCGCTGCGCAGTCGCTGACTGCCGCGCCTTCGCTGCCCCCGGTGTACGCCGGCGGCCAGGTGGCACGGGGCGCGCAGATGGGCGTGCTGGGCAACCAGGACATCATGGACACGCCGTTCACCAGCACCGCCTACACCTCGGAGCTGATCGAGAACCAGCAGGCCGAGAACATCGGCGACGTGCTGCTCAACGATTCCTCCGTGCGCCAGGCCTCGGGCTATGGCAACCAGTCCCAGGTGTTCATGATCCGCGGCCTGCCGCTGGCCACCGATGACATCTCCTTCAACGGCCTGTACGGCATGCTGCCGCGGCAGATCATTTCCACCGACGGCATCGAGCGCGTGGAAGTGTTCCGTGGCCCCAGCGCCTTCACCAACGGCATCACCCCCACCGGCACTGGCCTGGGCGGTTCGGTCAACCTGCAGCCCAAGCGTGCCGACGATACTCCGCTGCGCCGCCTGACCACCGACATCAGCGACAACGGCCGCGTGGGCGAGCACCTGGACCTGGGCCAGCGCTTTGGCGAGGACAACCAGTTCGGCGCCCGCGTGAACCTGGCCCAGCGCAGCGGCAACACCGGCGTCGATCACGAAAGCCAGAGCGAGCAGGTGTTCACCGCAGGCCTGGACTACCGCGGCGACAAGCTGCGCCTGTCCGCCGACTTCGGCTACCAGAAGGAAGCCATCGACGGCGGCCGCAACTCGGTGTTCCTGGGCAGTGCCACCAAGGCCCCCAAGGCGCCATCGTCCACCAGCAACGCCAACGCCAAGTGGGCCAATACCACGCTGGAAGACACCTACGGCATGCTGCGTGGCGAGTACGACCTCAACGACAACTGGACCGCCTACGCCGCCGGTGGCTACAAGCACACCCGCGAGAACGGCCGCTATTCCTCGGTGACCCTGACCGACAACGTCGGCGACGCCAACGTCACCGGTTCCACCATTCCCCACGACGAAGACAACACCAGCTTCTCGGCGGGCCTGAACGGCACGTTCCAGACCGGCGCAGTCAGCCACCGCCTGAACCTCGGCATGGCCGATATCTGGGCCCAGCAACGCAGCGCCTACGATTTCGACCTGATCGGCGAAGCCTCGAACATCTACCACCCGGTGGCCACCGCCAAGCCTTCCTACGACTACCCCGGCGGCGACCTCAGCGACCCGGGCATCACCGGCAAGACCTTCAACCGCAGCCTGGCCGCCTCTGACACCGTCGGCTTGCTCGACGACCGCGTGCTGGTCACCGCCGGGCTGCGTCGCCAGCAGCTGGTGGTCGAGGGCTACGACTACAACAGCGGCGCGCGCGACGCCAACTACGACAAGGAAATTACCACCCCGGTGTTCGGCCTGGTCATCAAGCCGTGGGAGCACGTGTCGTTCTACGCCAACCGCATTGAAGGCCTGGCTGCGGGCGACACCGCGCCAGATACCGCCAGCAACCGCGGCCAGACCTTCGCGCCCGGCCGCACCAAGCAGGTGGAGGCGGGCGTCAAGGTGGACATGGGCACCTACGGCGCCACCCTGGGCGTGTACCGCATCGAGGAGCCTACCGCCGGCTACACCAACAGCGCCTTGCTGTACGTGCAGGACGGTACCCAGATCAACAAGGGCGTGGAGTTCAATGCCTTCGGCGAGCCGGTGCAGGGCTTGCGCATCCTGGGCGGCGTGACGGTGATGAAGACCCGTGTCGAGGACACTCAGAACGGCACCAACGACGGCAACCGCGCCATCGGCGTGCCGACCTTCCAGCTCAACGCCGGCATCGACTGGGACGTGCCGGGCCTGGAAGGCGTGTCGCTGAACGGGCGCATGCTGCGCACCGGCGGCCAGTACGCCGACGCGGCGAACACCATCAGCCTGCCGACCTGGAACCGCTTCGACGCCGGCGCGCGGTACGGCTTCAAGGTGGACGAGCGTGACGTGACCTTGCGGGCCACGATGGAAAACGTGTTCAACAAGGACTACTGGGCCTCGGCCCAGGGCGGCTACCTGACCCAGGGCGAGCCGCGGGTGATGAAGTTGTCGGCGACCGTCGATTTCTGATCCAGCAAGCCCTTAGCGGCACAGGAATACCCGTAGCCGCTGCCGTCAGGCTGCGCTGGCCCTTGGGTACACTGAAGATCTTCAGTGTGGAGGTGGGCCAGCGCAGCCTTCGGCAGCGGCTACAGGGTGTTGTAGCAACTGCCGCAATCAAACACTGGCGGGGTCGGTCTTCTCGGGATCGATCCGCAACGCCGCCAGCGCCTGCGCCACCACTGCGCGCGCCACCATTCCCTCATCCGCCAACGCCTTCAACGCCGCCAGCACCACGAACTGACGGTCCACCTCGAAGTGCCGGCGCAACGCCTCGCGGGTGTCCGACTGGCCGAAGCCATCGGTGCCCAGCGCCACGAACCGACGCCCGTCGACGAAGGGGCGGATCTGGTCGGCGAAGATCTTCATGTAGTCAGTGGCCACCACCACCGGCCCTTGCCGGCCCGCCAGGCAGGCCTGCACGTGGCAGCTGCGCGGCGCAGCTTCGGGGTGCAGCAGGTTCCAGCGTTCCACCGCCTGGCCCTCGCGGCGCAGCTCGGTGAGGCTGGTGGCGCTCCACACGTCGCTGGCCACGCCGTAGTCGCGGGCCAATATCTCGCCGGCCGCCAGCACCTCGCGCAGGATGGCGCCGCAACCCATCAGTTGCACATGGGGCGTGCCGGTGGCGGGCGGGGTGCTGGACAGGTTGTACAGGCCCTTGAGAATGCCGTCCTCCGCGCCCTCGGGCAGGTCGGGGTGGGCGTAGTTTTCGTTGAGCAGGGTGATGTAGTAGTACACGTCCTCGTGGTCGACGAACATGCGGCGCATGCCGGCGTGGATGATCACCGCCAGCTCGTAGGCATAGGTAGGGTCGTAGGCCACGCAGCAAGGAATGGTGGCGGCCAGCACGTGGCTGTGGCCGTCGTCGTGCTGCAGGCCTTCGCCCATCAGCGTGGTGCGCCCCGAGGTGGCGCCCAGCAGGAAGCCGCGTGCGCGGGCGTCACCCGCGGCCCAGGCCAGGTCGCCGATGCGCTGGAAACCGAACATCGAGTAGTAGATGTAGAAGGGCAGGGTGGCCACGCCGTGGTTGGCGTAGGCGGTGCTGGCGGCGATCCATGACGACATGGCGCCAGACTCGTTTAGGCCCTCCTGCATGATCTGGCCGTCCTTGCTCTCCTTGTAATAGCTCAGCTGGCCGGCGTCCTGGGGCGTGTACAACTGGCCCACGTGGGAGTGAATGCCGATCTGGCGGAACAGGCTCTCCATGCCGAAGGTGCGTGACTCGTCGGGCACGATGGGCACCACGCGCGGGCCCACCTGCGGGTCCTTGAGCAGGGTGCCGAGCAGGCGCACGAAGGCCATGGTGGTGGAGATTTCCCGTTCGCCGGTGCCCTTGAGCTGCGCGCCGAAGCTGGCCAGGGGCGGGATCGCCAGCGGTTCGACCTGGGCGTGGCGGGCGGGCACGTGGCCGCCCAGCTCGCTGCGGCGCGCCTGCAGGTAACGGGCTTCCTGGCTGTCGGGCTCGGGCTTGAGGTAGGGCAGCGCCGCCACCTGTTCATCCGACAGGCTGAGCTGGAAGCGGTCGCGGAACGCCTTCAGCGCCTCCAGGCCCATTTTCTTCTGCTGGTGGTTGATGTTCTGCCCTTCGCCGGCCTCGCCCATGCCGAAGCCCTTGACGGTCTTGGCCAGGACCACCGTGGGCGCGCCCGTGTGGCGCATGGCCGCGGCGTAGGCGTTGTAGACCTTGTGCGGGTCGTGGCCACCGCGCGACAGCTTCCAGATCTCGTCGTCGGACATGTCCGCCACCAGCGCCAGCAGCTCGGGGTACTTGCCGAAGAAATGCTCGCGCACGTAGGCGCCGTTCTGCGATTTGTAGTTCTGGTAGTCGCCGTCCACGCACTCCATCATGCGCTGGCGCAGCAGGCCGCTGCGGTCCTTGTCCAGCAGGCGGTCCCAGCCGCTGCCCCAGATCACCTTGATCACGTTCCAGCCAGCGGCGCGGTACAGGCTTTCGAACTCCTGGATCACCTTGGCGTTGCCGCGCACCGGGCCGTCCAGGCGTTGCAGGTTGCAGTTGACGACGAAGATCAGGTTGTCGAGCTTCTCGCGGCCGGCCAGGGAAATGGCCGCCAGCGACTCGGGCTGGTCCATCTCGCCGTCGCCCAGGAACGCCCACACCTTGCGGCCCTGGTGCTGGCTGAGCGCGCGGTTTTCCAGGTAACGCATGAAGCGCGCCTGGTAGGCGGCGGTGATCGGCCCCAGGCCCATGGACACCGTGGGAAACTGCCAGAAGTCGGGCATCAGCCGTGGGTGGGGGTAGGAGCTGATGCCGTCGCGGTCGCTTTCGCGGCGGAAATTGTCCAGCTGTGCCTCGCTGAGGCGGCCTTCCAGAAAGGCGCGGCCGTAGATACCGGGCGAGGAGTGGCCCTGGATGTACACAAGGTCGCCGCCAAACGTGGCGGTGCGGCCGCGGAAAAAGTGGTCGAAACCCACGTCGTACAGCACCGCGGCCGAGGCGTAGCTGGCAATGTGGCCGCCCACTCCCGAGTGCTTGCCGGCGCGCAGCACCATGGTCAGCGCGTTCCAGCGGATCAGCGCGTTAAGGCGTTTTTCGATGCCCAGGTCGCCGGGGTAGGGCCGCTCGCGGTCGGGGGCGATGGTGTTGACATAGGGCGTGGCCACCCGGCCATGAAAGTCGCCGTGGCGCGCCACGTCGAAATCCAGCAGTTGGTCGATCAGGTAATGGGCGCGGGGGCGGCCCTCCACGTCCAGCACCGACTCCATCGATTCCAGCCACTCACGGGTCTGCTGGGGGTCCTTGTCCAGAAACCTCGATTGCTCGCTCATCACGCCTCCTGGTGTTTTGATTGCAAATGCAATTACATTCAATCTAGCGCCGGCTAGCGTACAATTGCAACTACATTTCCCCTGCTTCAGGAGTCGCCATGGCCCAGGGCCAAGCAGATCTTTGGTTCAACTTCGTGCGTGCGCACCGCTCGCTGATCCGCGAGATAGAGCGGCGCCTGGCCGCCGAGCAGCTGCCGGCCTACGCCTGGTACGACGCGCTGTGGGGGATAGAAAGCGGCCCCGAAGGGCAGCGGCGCATGCATGAGCTGGCCGATGTGATGGTGATAGAGCGCTACAACCTGACACGGCTGGTGGACCGCCTGGAGGCCGAGGGCCTGGTGCAGCGGCGCCGCGCCGAAGGCGATGGCCGTGGCGCCACGGTGGGCATCACCGACAAGGGCCGGGCGCTGCGCCAGCGCATGTGGAGGGTGTACGAGGGGGCGGTGAAGGCGCTGTTCCTGAGCCAGTTCGCCCCCGACGAGGCCGAGCGGTTCGCCCAGGCGCTGGAGGGCGCGCGGCTGGCGGCGAACGGGCCGTGACGCGGCCTGTGGGAGCTGGTGTTACATCGGTTTGTATGGGGTGAAGAAATCAGCGCCCAGCCAGGCCGGCGTCGGCGTGCTGTCGATTGGGCCGCCACGGTGGTAGCTGGCCGCCAGCCGCGGGTCGCCGCTGCCGTTGTACACCGCCACGTAGGGGAAGGGGTACAGCGGCCGAGTGCGGCCGGCGTTGGCCTGGTCGGCGGCGGTTGCCGTCAGGCTCATCGGGCCCATGGGCGGCCGCTGGCCTTTCAGTGCGCCGGGCGGCGGCGCCATGGGCGCGCCGAAGCCCTGGGCCTTGGGCGTGGCCTGGGTGGTGAGGATCATCTCCGGCGCCTGCTGGCGCTCCACCCAACTCATCATCGGCGTCAGCAGGTCCAGCTGGCTGGGGCCTTCGCCGCCGCTGCAGTGGTGCACGCCGGGCAGCAGGTACAGGCGCTCGAACGCTTCGCTGCGGGCCTCGCCCATCTGTTTACGCAGGGCCTGGTGGTAGGCCAGGCTGTTGAGCGGCGAGATGTGCGGGTCGGCCCAGCCGTGCCAGATGATCAGCTTGCCGCCACGCTGGGCGAACGCCGACAGGTCGGGGTTGGTGGCGTCGTACAGCGGGTGCAGGGCGCGCAGTTGCTCGAAGGTGGCCGTGTCGAAGCGGGCATCGGCGAGCGTCAGGGTGCGCGTGGGGTTGCTGGCGAAGCTGACGTTCTGCAGCGCGTCCAGGGCAATTTTCTGGCTGAAGATCGGCTGGTCGGCCGACATCGGCACGAACACCCCGGCCCAGGCCAGTTCCGAGCCCGGCTGCGGGCCGCCAATGGTCAGGCGCTGGCCAGTGGCGGGGTCGCGGGGGCCGTCGTAGAGCTTGCGCACGGCGCCCACTTCGGCGGCGGTCAGGCAGGTGTCGGGCGCTTGCCCGGCCTTGCACTGGATGCTGGCGGGGTCGAAGTGGCAGCTGCGTGGGTCGCTGATCAGCCGGTCCACCTGGCCGTCCTGGGCGTCGCACTGCGCCAACACCGCTTCATGCAGCAGGTTCAGGCGGCTGGCCACCAGGATCGCCTTGCCGTCCGCGCCTTCGTTGGCCCGGGCCTGCCAGGCGTGGTACAGCGCGTTCTGCACCTGGAAGTTCAGCGCGGCGGCGCCGGCAATGATGCCGTCGAAGTCCTCGGGGTAGCGCTGCGCCTCCATCAGCGCCTCGCGGCCGCCGTCCGAGCAGCCGTTGAAATAGGCGTACTGCTGGGGTTGGCCGTAGAAGGCCTTGATCAGCTGTTTCGCCACCAGGGCGGTGAGGTGCTGGCTGCGGTAGGCGAAGTCGACGCGCTTCTGCGGGTCCTGGCCGAACGCGCTGCTGTTGCCCTCGTGGCCCATGTCGGTGGCGGCGGTGACGAAGCCGCCGCTGTCCAGCGGCAGGCAGCCTTGGGCGGCGCCTATCTGGGTGGCGATGTTGCCGCACAGGCCGCCGCAGCCTACCTGCAGGTAGCGCTGGGTCCAGGTGCGGGTGGGCAGGCTGACACGGAAACCGATGCTGGGGGCCAGGGTGCCTTCTACCACGCAATGGCTGATGCCGTTGTCGGTGGTTTCGCGGGCGCTGGTGATGTGGCTGCCGGCGCCACCCAGGGCGGTGAGGTCCTGGGTTTGCAGGGCGGCGCAGGTCTGGGTGGGTGGCACCACGGGGAGGGTGGCGATGGCTTGGGCGGCGTGGGCGCTGCCGGTCAGTAGCAGCGCCAGCAGGGCGGCGATCGGGAACGTCTTCATGACAGGGTCCTGGAAAGTGGCGGACGCGGCCTGCGGCCGCTGCTACGGCGAATCCGCAGGCCGCGTCATGAAGGGCTTAGAACGTCTGGCCCAGGGAGAACTGGAACACCTGCGCCTCGGAGCCGCTCGGGCTGCGCACCGGCAGCGCCAGGCTGAAGGTCAGCGGGCCCAGCGGCGAGTACCAGGTAGCGCCGACGCCGAGCGAGGCGGCCATTTCGCTGAGGCTCACGTTGCCGCAGTTCTGTGTGGTGGAAAGGTAGCACTTGTCCGAGTACACGGTGCCGAAGTCCCAGAAAATAGAGGTCTGCAATGACTTCTGGTCCTTGATGAACGGCATCGGGAACAGGTACTCGGCGCCACCGGTGATGAGGATGTTGCCGCCCAGGGAGTCGGTGCTGCGGTCCGAGTAGTACTCCTGGCCCATGGACGAGTAGGCGCCGGTGGCCGGGGTGCTGCGCGGGCCCAGGGTGCCGCTCTTGAAGCCGCGCACGCTGCCTTCGCCGCCGGCGGTGTAGTTCTCGTAGAACGGCAGGCCGTCGGTGGAACCGTAGCCGTTGCCGTAGCCCAGCTTGGTGTGCAGGCGAATCGAGGTGGTGTTGCTCATGGGCAGGAACGTCTGCCCGTTGTAGTCGACCTTGTAGAAGGCCAGGTCACTGCCCGGCACCGTGGCCATCAGGCTCAGGCTCTGGGAGTGGCCGCGGTTGGCCAGCACGCCGCGGTTGAGGGTCGACTCCGACCAGCCCACGCTGGCCTTGAGGTTGGTGAAGCTCTCGCCGTTGCGCTGGATGAAGTCGTAGATTTCGTCGGCGCTGTAGGTGCCCGGGCTGATGTCGTCGTGCTGCAGCGTCAGGCCGTAGGTCAGGCGCGTGGTTTCGCTGATCGGGTAGCCGAAGGTCATGCCGGCGCCGTAGCTGTTGATCGAGTAGTACGACACGCCATCGCTGTAGTAGTCGTTGTAGTCGGTCTTGTTGTAGAACAGGTTGTAGCCCAGGCTGACGCCGTCGGGCGTGAAGTAGGGGTTGGTGTAGGCCAGGTTGTACTTGGTCTGGTACTCGGACTTGGTCAGGCCGATGCTGGCGTAGTTGCCGGTGCCCAGGAAGTTGCTCTGGGTGATGGAGCCGCCCAGGATCAGGCCGGCGCTCTGGGCGAAGCCGACGCTGGCGGTGATCGAGCCCGAGGCCTGTTCTTCCACGCTGTAATTGACGTCGACCTGGTCGTCCTTGCCGGGCACGGCAGGGGTTTCCACGTTCACGGTCTTGAAGTAGCCCAGGCGCTCCAGGCGCGTCTTGGACTGGTCGATCAGGTAGGTCGAGGCCCAGCCGCCTTCCATCTGGCGCATCTCGCGGCGCAGCACCTTGTCGTCGGTCTTGGTGTTGCCGACGAAGTTGATGCGGTCGACGTAGGCACGCTTGCCGGGGGCGACCATGAAGGTGATATCGACCGTGTGGTCGTCATCGTGGGTTTCCGGCACGCCGTTGACGTTGGCGAAGGTATAGCCCTCGTTGCCCAGGCGGCGGGTGATCAGCTCACTGGTGGTGGTCATCAGCTTGCGCGAGAACACCTGGCCTTTCTGCACCAGCAGCAGCGCCTTGACCTGGTCTTCGGGGGCCTTCAGCTCGCCCGACAGCTTCACGTCGCGCACGGTGTAGCGCTGGCCTTCGTTGATGTTGACGGTGATAAACACGCTTTTCTTGTCCGGGCTGATGGACACCTGGGTGGAGGTGATGTCCATGTTGATGTAGCCGCGGTCCAGGTAGTACGAGCGTAGCTTCTCAAGGTCGCCGGAGAGTTTTTCGCGGGCGTACTTGTCGTCGTTCTTGAAGAACGACAGCCAGTTGGTGGTCTTGAGCGTGAACTGGTCGGTCAGGTCCTGCTCGGAGAACACCGTGTTGCCCACCACGTTGATGTGCTTGATGGCGGCCACGCTGCCTTCGTCGATCTTGATCTTCAGGCTCACGCGGTTGCGCGGCTGCGGCACTACCTGGGCGTCGACCGTGGCCGTGTAGCGGCCCTGGGCCACGTACTGGCGCTGCAGCTCGTTGCGCACGCCCTCCAGGGTGGCGCGCTGGAAGATCTCGCCTTCGGCCAGGCCCGACTGCTTGAGGCCCTTCATCAGGTCCTCGGTGCTGATGGCCTTGTTGCCTTCGATCTCGATGGACGAGATGGACGGGCGCTCCACCACGTTGATGATCAGGATGGTGCCATCGCGGCTCAGGTTGATGTCCTGGAAGAAGCCGGTCTTGAACAGCGCGCGGGTGGACTCCACCAGGCGGCGGTCATCGGCGTCATCGCCGACGTTCAAGGGCAGGGCACCGAAAACGCTGCCGGCAGACACCCGTTGCAGGCCGTTGACACGAATATCGGAAATCTTGAACGCTTCGGCATGCACCAGCGTGGCGTTGGCCACCAGTACAACCGAGCAGAGCAGGCGCGACAAATTCATCAGGACAGGTTCCAGGACGCTTCGACAGACAGCCCAGGCGCACCGCCGGGGCTCGCGGTGAGGCAAGGCGCCACGCGGTCGCTTGGCTTGGGGGGTGAAGCATAAAAGGCCGGGAAGTTCGGTGCGGTTAACCCAATGTCAAGTTAGGTAAAGGTTGCGCAAGTTGCGGTGACGGCAAAGGGGTCTACGGTGATAATCGACCGATACCCATTCAAGAGTGCGCCATGATTTCCGTATTGCTGGTCGACGATGACGAGGAGCTGACCGAGATGCTCGCCGAGTATCTGGAGCGTGAAGGCTTCCACGCCACCGCGGTGCACACCGGCGAGGAGGGCGAGGTGCAGGCGCTGTCGGGGCGCTACAGCATCGTCGTGCTCGACGTGATGCTGCCGCGGCTGTCGGGCATCGAGGTGCTGCGGCGCATTCGCGCCAGCAGCCAGGTGCCGGTGCTGCTACTGACCGCCCGCGGCGACAACATCGACAAGATCACCGGCCTTGAACTGGGTGCCGACGACTACGTGCCCAAGCCCAGCTCGCCGGGCGAACTGGTGGCGCGCCTGCGCGCCATCATGCGCCGCGTGCAGCCCCAGGACGCGCCGCCCAGCGACACCCTGCGCTCCGGCCCGCTGGTACTCTGGCCGGGCAAGCGCCAGGCCAGCTGGCAGGGCGCCGCGCTGGACCTGACCAGCACCGAGTTCAGCCTGCTGGAAGAGCTGGCGCGCCACGCCGGCCAAGTGGTGAGCAAGCAGAACCTGTCGCTCAACGCCCTGGGCCGACCCCTGACCCGCTATGACCGGCGTATCGACGTGCACATCAGCAGCATCCGCCAGAAACTGGGCCCGCGGCCCGACGCCAAGGCCTGGATACAGAGCGTGCGCGGCCTGGGCTACCTGTTGATCGCCGAATGATCAGGCCCAGCCGGCTGTTCTGGAAGCTGTTCCTGGCGTTCTGGCTGGCCACCACCCTGACCTTCGTGGTGGGCTTGGCCATCCTGCTGCTGGGGCGCTTCTTTCCCGGTGACCCGCAGATCGGCACGGTGTTCTTCAACACCCAGCACGTCATCGAACGCTTCGGCGTCGACGCCGGCAAGCCGTTGCTGACGGTGTGGGCTGATGACCTGCACGGCAAGCGCGTCGGCCTGTACGACCCGCAGGGCCGGTTGCTGGCCGGCAGCCCGGTGCCGGCCGACGCCTACAGCCTGGCCGTCACCGCCCGCGACGGCCAGGTGGTGACCCTGCGCGCCCCGGAAAACCCCGGTTCGCCGGAAGGCAAGGGCCCCAGCCACGCCATCCCGCTGGTGGTGGGCACCATCATGAGCGCGCTGTTCAGCTGGTACCTGGCCTATTACCTGGTGTGGCCGCTGGTGCACCTGCGCCGGGCCATGCGCAGCGTCGCCCAGGGCCGCTTCGACACCCGGGTGAAACCGAAGATGGGCCGGCGCCGCGACGAGCTGGTGGACCTGGCCGAGGACTGCGACCGCATGGCCACCCAGCTCAAGCTGCTGGTGGACGCCCAGCAGCACCTGCTGCACGACATTTCCCACGAGCTGCGCTCGCCGCTGACGCGCATGCGCGCCGCCATCGGCCTGCTGCTGCAGAGCCCCGAGCGCCTGGAAATGCTCGGGCGCATCGAGCGCGAGTCGGAACGCATCGACATCCTCATCGAGGAACTGCTGACCCTGGCCCGCGTCCAGGGCCGCCCGGAGAGCCTGGACAGCGAGCGCCTGGACGTCACCGAACTGCTGGCCGATATCGTCGAGGATGCGCAGTTCGAAGCCGGCATGAAAGATTGCCAGGTGCAGCTGGAAGCTCCCACGGCGTTTGTCAGCCGGGTCAGTGGCGAGCTGTTGTACCGCTGCTTCGAGAACGTGGTGCGCAATGCCGTGCGCTTCACTGCGCAGGGCAGCACCGTGCGGGTGGTGGCCTCGGTGGAAGCGGACTGCCTGAAGGTGCGCATCACCGACCAGGGCCCGGGCGTGGAAGCCCACCGCCTGCAGCGTATCTTCAACCCCTTCGAGCGCGGCAGCGACCAGGCGGGCTTCGGCCTGGGCCTGGCCATCGCCCAGCGCGCCGTGGAGCTGCACGGCGGGCGCATCAGCGCCAGCAACCTGGCCGAAGGTGGCCTGAGCGTGGCCATCCACCTGCCACGCCGGGCGTGAGGCGCATCTTTACCCAATATTACATCCCCTTGACCGCCTTTCACCCACGCCCCGCATAAGCTTTGCCCCGAGGCGCCAGTTGCGCATGAAGCGCCAGGCGCGACGCAGTTTTCTGCTTTCGAGGTAATGATGAAAGACTTGATACGCTCTGTCGGCTTGACCCTGCTACTGGACAAACGCGTGCGCGGCCCCTACGTGGCCGAAGTGATCTTCCCGGCGTTCACCAGCTATTGCGACTTCAACGTGGTGCAGGCCCAGGTGGCCAGCTACGCCTTTGCGTTCCAGCACCCGGTGGCCGTGCAGCTGCCGTGGCAGGCGGTGGAGGGCGCGCTGTGAAGCTCAAGCGCAAACTCAAGGCCCGGCCCAAACCCCTGGTCGAAGAAGTGCCGGTGGCCATCCAGGACGCCCTGCAGGACCAGCTGCGTGCCTACCTGGGCCCCGGTTTCACCCCAGTGCTGCTGGGCAGCGGCGGCCGTGACGGCTCCCAGCGCTACCACCTGCAGATCCACCACGACAAGAGTGGCCAGTTCCTGGAGCTGCACGGCGACTTCGACGGCCGCTGCGCCGAAGACATTTTCAAGGTCGCCCACCAGATGAAGACCCTGGTGCAGCCCCAGCCGCACAGCCTGGGCAGCAACGTCCGGCTGATCGCGCGGATCACCGACCTGCCATGCCCCGAGCCCCTCAAGGATGCCGCCCGCCGGCTCACTTCCCAGGAACGCCGCTTCCAGTTCGCCAAGGACTGAAAGCGGCACGGCCGTGCCAGCCCGATAAACAAATCACATACCTGCTTAACCAGAACCCGCAGGCGCGCCGCCCCCCAGTCGACGTACAGTCGCAGCCACTGCAACACCCGCTGGCCCGCAGAGGCCACGGCAACCTTACAAAAACAACAAGGTGAAACAACATGCGCAACGACTCCGTCGACATCAAAGGGTGGATCGACTCACGGCCCGTGGGCCGCTACCAGTGGCTGATCATGGCGCTGTGCTTTCTGGTGGTGGTGTTCGATGGCCTCGACGTGGCGGTGATGGGCTTTATCGCCCCCTCGCTCACTCAGGAATGGGGCCTGACCAAGGCTGCCTTCGGCCCGGTGATGAGCGCCGGTATGATCGGCCTGGCCATCGGCGCGCTGACCGCCGGCCCCTACGCCGACCGCCTGGGGCGCAAGCGAATCCTGCTGATTGCCGTCACCGGCTTCGCCGTGCTCAGCCTGGCCTGCGCCTTTGCCCGCAACCCCTGGGAACTGGCCGGCCTGCGCCTGCTGTCCGGCGTGGCCCTGGGCGCCGCCATGCCCAACACCACCACGCTGCTCAGCGAGTTCCTGCCCCAGCGCAACCGCTCGCTGTTCATCACCGTGATGTTCACCGGCTTCAACCTGGGCTCGGGTGGCGGTGGCCTGGTGGCCGCCTGGCTGATCCCGCTGCACGGCTGGCAGTCGGTGCTGCTGGTGGGCGGCCTGCTGCCCCTGGCGCTGCTGCCGTTCCTGTGGCTGCTGCTGCCCGAGTCGCCGCGCTTCCTGGCCAGCCGCAAGGCGCCGGCCGGTGACATCGCGCGGGTGCTGAACAAGCTGGGCGGCACCTTCGACGGCAACACCCGCTTCACCCTCAGCGAGCCGCCGGCGCAGGACAAGGCGCCGGTCAGCAAGCTGTTCACCGACACCTACCGTGCCGGCACCCTGGCCCTGTGGACCACCTACTTCATGGGCCTGATGGTGATTTACCTGACCATGGGCTGGCTGCCGACCCTGCTGCGTGACGGTGGCCTGCCCATCGAGCGCGCCGCCACCATCACCGGCCTGTTCCAGATCGGCGGCACCGTGGGCGCCATTGTCGTCGGCTGGATCATGGACCGTCGCAACCCCAACCGCGTCATCGCCACCTCCTATGCCCTGGGCGGTGCCTGCATCCTGCTGCTGGGTGCGTTCAGCCTGGAATCCAGCCTGCTGGCCGTGGGCGTGATCGCCGCCGGCTTCTTCATGAGCGGTGCGCAGACTGGCCTCAACGCCTTCGCCCCCGGCTACTACCCCACCGACTTCCGCGCCACCGGCGTCAGCTGGATGCTGGGCATCGGCCGCTTCGGCGCCATCTTCGGCTCGTTGATCGGCGGCGCCGTGCTGAGCATGGGCCTGAGCCTGCCGGCCCTGTTCGCCATGCTCGGCGTGCCGGCGTTCTTCGCCGCCGTGGCCATCCTGCTCAACGGCGTGGCCAAGCGCCGCGCCAGCCAGGCACTGGCTACCAGCCCCGCCGCCTGACACCCCCGCAACCTTTTCTGCTTCACCTCCGGCGCCCTGACAGCTCAGGGCGTGCGGAGCCCCCTTGCCCGAAGAAAATGGAAAACAATAACAATGAAAATGACCTTCAACCCGCGTTTCGTCAGCACCCTGGCCCTGATGGCCGCGTTGCCCCTGGACGGCATGGCCGAGGGCTTCCTCGATGACGCTACCGCCAACCTCAACCTGCGCAACTTCTACCTCAACCGCAACTTCACCAACCCAGGCTACGGCCAGAACCAGGCGGAGGAGTGGACCCAGAGCTTTATCCTCGACGCCCGCTCCGGCTTCACCCAGGGTGTGGTCGGCTTTGGCGTCGACGTGCTGGGCCTGTACTCGGTCAAGCTCAACGGCGGTGGCGGCACCGGTGGGTCGCAGCTGTTGCCGGTCGATCATGACGGCGACCCGGCGTCCACCTTCGGCCGCCTGGGGGTGGCGGGCAAGATGAAGATCAGCCAGACCGAGCTGAAGGTCGGCGAGTGGATGCCGGTGCTGCCGATCCTGCGCTCGGACGACGGCCGCTCGCTGCCGCAGACCTTCCAGGGCGGGCAGGTCACCTCCAAGGAAATTGAGGGCCTGACCCTGTACGGCGGCCAGTTCCGCCAGAACAGCCCGCGCAACGACTCGAGCATGACCGACATGAACATGCAGGGGAACACCACCGGCACCTCCGACCGCTTCAACTTCGCCGGCGGCGAGTACACCTTCAACGACAAGCACACCCTGGTGGGCGTGTGGAATGCGCAGTTGAAAGACATCTACCAGCAGCAGTACGTGCAACTGCTGCACAGCCAAAACGTCGGCGCCTGGACCCTGGGCGCCAACCTGGGCTACTTCTGGGGCAAGGAAGATGGCGCGGCGCTGGACGGCGACCTCGACAACCGCACCCTGTCCGGCATGTTCTCCGCCCGCTACGGCGGCGGCACGCTGTGGGTGGGCCTGCAGAAACTGACCGGCAAGAACGCCTGGATGCGCGTCAACGGCACCAGCGGCGGCACCCTGGCCAACGACAGCTACAACTCCAGCTTCGACAGTGCCCAGGAGCATTCCTGGCAGCTGCGTTACGACTACAACTTCGCCGCCCTGGGCATTCCCGGCCTGACCCTGATGAACCGCTACATCAGCGGCAGCAACGTGCACAGCGGCACCATCACTGACGGCAAGGAATGGGGACGCGAGAGCGAGATTGCCTACACCCTGCAAAGCGGCACCTTCAAGGACCTCAACGTGCGGTTGCGCAACTCCAGCATTCGCCGCGACTACAGCACCAACGAGTTCGACGAAAACCGCCTGATTGTCAGCTACCCATTGTCGCTGTTCTGACCGCGGGGCCCTGGTTGCGGTAACATGGGCGTTTTTCCAGCAATACGGAACTGCGCCCCATGGCCGCCACCCACAAGCAAGACAAACGCGCCGCCCGCGCCAAGACCAAGGCCAAGCAGAACCGCGTCAAGCGCGCCGCCGCCCCCGATGTGGAACTGGACCCCAACGACCAGCGCATCGACTTCGAATCGGTGGACCTCACCGAGCTGTTCAAGCTGATGCGTGATGCCGAGGCCAGCAGCCAGCTGGCGCTGTGCAAGGCGTTCCTGTCGCACCCGCTGCTGGTGCTGGTGTTCGAGCAGGAAGGCGAGGAGGGCGCCATGGACTTTATCCTCGCCGCCTTGTTGGAATACCGCCAATGGTCGGCCGGCGCCGATGAGGCGCAGGCGTTGGCGTGGATTGAATCGCCGCAGTTCCAGGCCGACTACGTTGCAGCCTCCGAGCAAATCGCGGCGGAAAACGCGTAAAACGCGCTATTTCAACCAACGCAATCGCGCCCTTGATCTTGATCCCGTGAGGCCGTTGATCTTGATTGTGTGCCCCGTAAAGCGCCAGGGCCGACTGGAGGCGTTGGCCAAGCGGTCCCTGGCGTAGCCAGGGAAGACGGAACCGGAGGCGCTTCTATTCCGGGCCGTCGGCCGCTTGGGCGACGCCGGAGGGAGGGGACCCGCAGCGAAGCGGAGGGACCAAGCAGGGGCAAGCCTTTTTTGGTTACTTTTTGAGGCGTTTGTCAAAAAGTGACCCGCCGTAAGGGCGGAAAGGTGATTGTGCATCAACTCCGGTAATGGATATGTTCACGGCCTTCGAATCTCGCTTCTGACGTTTCTGGATATATCCATTTTCGCGGGGCGACCACCGACCGTTTCGGCCTTACGCCGACTCACTTTTTGGCAGTCGCCCGGTGTGCCGGCCCAGCCAAAAAATAAGCAAAAAGGGCTTGCCCCTGCTTGGGCCCTCCGCTGCGCTACGGGTCCCCTCCTTCCGGCGCCGCTCAACGGGCAGACGGCACCCGCTATAGAAGCCTGCGGGTTACCGTCTCTTCGGCCTGCGGCCTCGGCCCTTCGGGCAGCCCGTTGATCGACGCCTCCAGTCGGCCCGGGCGCTTTACGGGGCATACAATCAAGATCAAAAGCCAGATCAACAGCAGATCACAAGCAGATCACAAGCAGATCACAAGCCAGATCACGCGCTTGAACGAGTGCACTTCATGTGCAGCTTCGCTGCACGGCATTTATGCCTAATACCGGACACCGGCACCTGGCCCCTTCATTTCCCGTCCCCCGCGCCGATGGCCTCTCAAAGGCCATAACAAAAACAATGCACGGAGTAGCGGACATGAACATGCGCAATCTTTCCATCAGCCGCCGTTTGTGGCTGATCCTGCTGGTGGCGGCGTTGATGCTGTGCGCCATGGCAGTGGCGATGGTCAGGCAGATCCACGATGACCTGTACGACGCCAAGGCGCAGAAGACCATGCACGTGGTGCAGACGGCCAGCGGCCTGCTGGATTACTACCACGGCCTGGAAACCGCCGGCACCCTGACCCGCGAGCAGGCCCAGGCGCAGGCCATGGTGGCAGTGGGCGGGCTGCGCTACAACCAGACCGATTACTTCTGGATCAACGACCTGCGCCCGGTGATGATCATGCACCCGGCCAACCCCAAGCTGAACGGCCAGGACCTGTCGGCCATCAAGGACCCGGACGGCGTCGAGGTGTTCAATGCCATGGTCGCGCTGGCCAAGGCCCAGGGCGCCGGGGTGGTGAATTATCGCTGGCCCAAGCCGGGCGCCAGCGCGCCGGTGGAGAAAACCTCGTACATCAGCCTGTTCGCGCCCTGGGGCTGGATCATCGGTTCGGGCGTGTACGTGGACGACGTCGAGGCCGAGTTCCATCAGCAGGTGCTGAAGGCCGCGGCCATCAGCCTGGGCATCATCCTGATCATGGCGCTGCTGGTGATTCTGATCGCGCGCAGCATCGTCCGCCCGCTGAACACCGCGGTGCAGGCCATGGCCAGTATCGCCAGCGGCGACAGCGACCTGACCCGGCGCCTGGAAGAGCAGGGCAACGACGAGGTCACCCAGCTGGCCCATCACTTCAACGCCTTCGTCGCCACCTTGCGCCAGGTGGTCAGCGACCTGCAGCAATCGGCCACGCGCCTGGGCCAAGCCTCCGGTGAGCTGGAGGTGGACGCCGACCAGGCGCAGGTGCGCAGCCAGCAGCAGTCGCAGCAGATGGAACTGGTGGCCACCGCGGTGAACCAGGTGACCTATGGCGTGCAGGACGTGGCCAAGAACGCCGAGCATGCGGCCAGCGAGATGCGCGACGCCGAATCCGAGGCCCAGCGCGGCCAGGCCAATATCGACAGCAGCCTGCGGCAGATCGACCAGTTGTCGGGCACCATCGGCCAGGCGGTGGAGGTGATTCGCACCCTGGCCAGCGAAAGCACGCAGATTGGCAGCGTGCTGGAGGTCATCAGCGCCATTGCCGAGCAGACCAACCTGCTGGCGCTGAACGCGGCCATTGAAGCAGCGCGGGCCGGGGAACAGGGCAGGGGCTTTGCGGTGGTGGCGGACGAGGTGCGGCTGCTGGCCCAGCGCACGCAGAAATCAACGGCGGAAATCCAGGCGATGATCGAGCGCCTGCAGCGTCATTCCGACGCTGCGGTGAAGGTGATCGGCGACAGCAGCCGTGCCTCCCAGCTCACCATCGAACAGGCCAACCTGGCCGGCCAGAGCCTGGCGTCCATCAGCCAGGCGCTGAACAAACTCAACGGCCTGAATGCCTCCATCGCCAGCGCCACGCTGCAGCAGTCCCACGTGGTGGAAGACATCAACCAGAACGTCACCCAGGCCGCCGAACTGTCCCGCCACGCGGCGCAGGCGGCGGAGCAATCCAACGGCGCCAGCGCGCAACTGAAAACCCTGAGCCAGCAGCTGGACAACGTGCTGCGCCGGTTCCGCGTGTAATACCTGTGGGAGCTGGCTTGCCAGCGAGTTTTTCGGGCCTCAAAAGCTCGCTGGCAAGCCAGCTCCCACAGGTTCAGGGCACTGATGTGACCTGAATCTTGCGGTCGCGCCGCTCATTGATCCACTCATCCACCTGCCCGCCAAATTCCGCCGGGGCCTTGCGCCCCACCTTGCGGGCCATGTCCAGGATGGTCTGCTGCGCCAGCGCCTCTTCCATGCGCTGCTGCGCCGTGAGCATCGCCCCGTGTACCGCGCAGCCACCTTCCAGCGCCCAGGCCGGCGGTTCGCCGTCGAACAGCGCGCAGCGGCCGCGGATTTCTCGGCAGTCGAAAATCAGCTTGCGCCCGTCGATGGCGTTGACCACGTCCAGCAGGCTGATCTCGTCCGCCGGCCGCGCCAGGCGGAAACCGCCGCGCACGCCTTCGGTGGCGGCCACCAGTTTTGCCTTCGCCAGCTTGGTAAAGATCTTTGCCAGGTAGTCCTGGGGCACGCCCTGCAGGTCGGCCAGGTCGCGCACGCTGGCTTCGCGGCTGTCGCCACCGGGGCCCACCAGGAAAATCAGGCAATGGATGCCGTATTCAACGCCCGCGCTGTAGAGCGACATGGTGGATCTCCGACTGAATGAGTCGCCATTCTAGCAATGCTCATGCAGCCCGGCAACGCAGCCTGTCCGATGGACGGGGGATTGCCAAATTAAACTACGACAAATATAGTCGCAGTTATCGAGGCGCACCCAGCCGCCTCCCTTGCCCCTCTGGAGCGCAGCATGCAACAGCACATCCTTATCCTTGGTGCCGGTTTCGGCGGTGTATGGACTGCCCTGGGCGCCACCCGCCTGTTCAACCAGCACGGCCACCACGACACCCGCGTCAGCCTGCTGGCGCCGCAGCCCGAGCTGCGCATCCGCCCGCGCTTCTACGAGCCCAACGCCCACCGCCTGGCGGCACCCATTGGTGAACTGCTGTACACCGTGGGCGTGGAGTTCATCCAGGGCGCGGCGCAGTCCATCGACGTGGCGCACAAGCTGGTGCGCTACACCGACGCCCACGGTGCCATCCAGGCGGTGAGCTACGACAAGCTGGTGCTGGCCACCGGCAGCGGCCTGGCGCTGCCCGACACCCCCGGCGTGGCGGCCCATGCGTTTGACGTCGACCAGATCGAGCAGGCCATGCGCCTGGAAGCGCACCTCAAGGGCCTGGCCAGCCAGCCTGCCAGCCGTGCGCGCAACACTGTGGTGGTGGCCGGCGGTGGTTTCACCGGCATCGAGACCGCTGCGGAAATGCCGGCGCGCTTGCGTGAAATCCTCGGCGCCGACGCTGCGGTGGAGGTGATCATCGTTGACCGCGGCGCGCAGGTGGGCGGCAGCATGGGCGCGCAGATCGCCGAATCCATCGCCCAGGCCAGCGACGAGCTGGGCGTGAGCTGGCGCCTGCAGGCGTCGGTGGTGGCGGTGGACGAGCAGGGCGTGACCCTCGACGACGGCCAGCGCATCGAGGCCAGCACGGTGATCTGGACCACCGGCGTGCGCGCCCACGGCCTGACCACCCAGGTCCCCGGCGAGCGTGATGCCCTGGGCCGCCTGCACGTGGACAGCAGCCTCAAGGTGATTGGCCAGGACGACATCTTCGCCACCGGCGACGTCGCCCACGCCGCCACCGACGACCTGGGCAACCACGCCCTGATGACCTGCCAGCACGCGATCATGCTGGGCCGTTTCAGCGGCTATAACGTCGCCGCCCAGGTGCTGGGCCTTGAGCCGCTGCCGTACCGCCAGCCCAAGTACGTCACCTGCCTGGACCTGGGCGCCTGGGGCGCGGTGTACACCGAGGGCTGGGACCGCCAGGTGAAACTGGTGCGCGAGGAAGCCAAGGCGCTGAAGACCCAGATCAACACCGTATGGATCTACCCGCCAGCCGCCGACCGCTACGCCGCCTGGGCCGCCGCCGACCCCCTGGTCCCGATCGCCTGACACTCCACCTCGTAGCAGCGGCCAAAGGCCGCGTCCCCAGGCACCGCGGTGTCCAGGGACGCGGCCGTCGGCCGCTGCTACGGGGTTTGGGGGCTCAGGCTGGGCTAAGTTTCGTTGCGTAGGCTGCTGCTTATCGTGAAACGGAGCAGCCCCGCATGAAACCTCTCACCGCAGCCGACTGGCTGAACAAGGTCCCCGAAGTGACGCTGTCCTTCTGGGTGATCAAGATCATGTCCACCACCGTGGGCGAAACCTGCGCGGACTACCTGGCGGTCGACGTCGGCCTCGGCCAGGCGGTGACCAGCATCGGCATGGCCGTGCTGCTGGCCATCGCCCTGGCCACCCAGCTGCGCACCCGGGCCTACACCCCGTGGGTGTATTGGCTGTCGGTGGTGCTGGTGAGCATCGTCGGCACGCAGATCACCGACGTGCTCACTGACAAACTTGGCGTCAGCCTGTACGCCAGCACGGCGGTGTTCTCGGTGCTGCTGGCGCTGCTGTTCGCGGCCTGGTTCGCGGTGGAGCGCAGCCTGTCCATCCAGGCCATCGTCACCCCGCGGCGCGAGCTGTTCTATTGGGCCACGGTGCTCTGCACCTTCGCCCTGGGCACTGCCGCCGGCGACCTGGCCACCGAGGCGCTGGGCCTGGGCTTCACCCTGGGCGCGGTGATCTTCGGCGCGCTGATCGCCGCCACCCTGGTGGCCTGGCGCCTGGGCGCCAACGCCGTGCTGACCTTCTGGATCGCCTACATCCTCACCCGACCCTTCGGCGCCTCCCTGGGCGACCTGCTCACCCAGGCCAAGACCTACGGCGGCCTGGGCATGGGCGCCGCCTGGACCAGCGCGATCTTCCTCTGCGTGATCCTGATGCTGGTCAGCGTGGCGCAATGGAGCGTCAGCCGCCAGCGCCTTGCCCACTGAATACTCCTTCACCCTGACTCAAGGAACTTCCCATGCATTACGTCAAACACCTGATACGCAAGACCGCTATCCTCACCGCCATCGCCCTGCTGGGCGTGGCCACCGGCTGCTCGAAACCGCCGGAGGCCGCCAAGCCGGCCGCCGCCGGCAGCACCCAGGCCGCGGCCACGCGGCTGGGCGACCTGTCGGCGTTCCAGGCCATCGCCAGCGACGTGGCGGGCCTGGTGGACAAGAACCAGCTGCCTGCGGCGAAGACCCGCATCAAGGACCTGGAACTGGCCTGGGACGGTGCCGAGGCGGGCCTCAAGCCACGCGCCGCCAGCGACTGGCATAAACTCGACGATGCCATCGACAAGGCGCTGGAGGCCTTGCGCGCCGGCACCCCGGTGCAGCAGGATTGCCAGGCGGCGATGACCGCGCTGCTGGCGACCTTCACGTCGCTGCAAGGCGGCAAATAACCCCGGCGCGCGCCGATCGAGGAAAGGGCCAACGATGCGAATCCTGCTGGTGGAAGACGACCCCATGATCGGCGACGCAGTGCAGGGCGCGCTCACCGACAACGGCGACGCCGTGGACTGGGTCACCGATGGCCTCGCGGCGCTGGCCACCCTGCGCACCCAGCACTACGACCTGGTGCTGCTGGACCTGGGCCTGCCCGGCAAGGACGGCCTGGGCGTGCTCGACAGCCTGCGGGCTGCCCGGCACACCGCGCCGCTGCTGATCATCACCGCCCGTGACAGCCTCGACGACCGCCTGCGCGGCCTGGACGGCGGCGCCGATGACTACCTGCTCAAACCCTTCCACATGGCCGAACTGCTGGCGCGCATGCGCGCGGTGGTGCGCCGCCGCGGCGGCAGCGCGCAACCGCTGCTGGGCAACGGCGTGGTCAGCCTCGACCCGGTGACCAAGCTGGCCAGCAGCCCCGAGGCCAGTGACGTGCAACTGTCCAACCGCGAGTTCGCGCTGTTGCAGGCGCTGCTGCTGCGCCCCGGCGCGATCCTGTCGCGCAGCGAACTGGAGGACCGCATCTACGCCTGGGGCAACGAGGTGGAGAGCAACGCCGTGGAGTTCCTGATCCACTCGTTGCGCCGCAAGCTGGGCAGCCAGGTGATCAAGAACGTCAGGGGGATGGGATGGCTGGTTGCAAAAAACGCCTGAACGAGTCCATCCAGCTTCGCCTGTCGGTAACCCTGTCGGCGGCCATCCTGGTGGTGGCCATCGTCGCCGGGGTGTTTGCCTTTGTCTCCGCCTTCGATGAGGCACTAGAGATGCAGGACAACACCCTGCGCCAGATGGCCACGCTGTTCGACCGCCAGCACATGACCCTGGCATACCCTGCGGAAGGCCAGGCCATCAAGGGCGACGATGAAGAGTCGCGCATCATCGTCCAGTACCTGGCCGATGGCAGCCAGGCCCTGGGGCAGGATGATGCCGCGCTGCCGTTGCCGCTGCCCACTGATTTGGCCGATGGCCTCTCTACCCAACGGGTCGGCGGCGAGCCGTTTCGCGTGCTGGTGCACACCACCGCCAGCGGCCAGCGCATTGCCGTGGCCCAGGAGACCGGCCCCCGCGACCGCGAGGCACGGGAAAGCGCCTGGCGCGGGCTGTTGCCGTTTTTGATTCTGTTCCCGGTGCTGCTGATGGTGGTGGCTGACCTGGTGCGCAAGGTGTTCCGCCCCATCGCCCAGCTGGCCAGCGAGGTGGAGCAACGCGACGACCAGCAACTGCACCCCATGGACGAGCAGCACCTGCCCAGCGAGATCCGCGCCTTCGTGCTGGCCATCAACGGCCTGCTGGGGCGGGTGGCCGGGGCCATGGATGAGCAGCGCCGCTTCGTCGCCGACGCCGCCCACGAGCTGCGCTCGCCGTTGGCCGCGTTGTCGCTGCAGGCCGAACGGCTGGCGGCGGCGCCCATGCCGGCGCTGGCTCAGCAGCGGCTGGCCACCCTGCAGCTGGGCATCGAACGGGGCAAGCAACTGGTGGAGCAACTGCTGGCGTTGGCCGCGGCCCAGGAGGGCGGCGCCTCGGCCGAGACGGCGGTGGTGCATGAGGTCTTTCGCCAGGTGCTGGAAGCCCTGTGGCCGCTGGCCGAAGCCAAGGGCATCGACCTGGGCGTGGAACCCGGGCCGGCGCTGACCCTGCCGCTCAGCCCGTTGGCGCTGCACACCTTGGTGCGCAACCTGCTGGACAACGCCATCCGCTACACGCCGCCCGGCGGCCGCGTCGACCTGGCCGTGGCGCTGGCCGACGGCGGGGCGCTGATCCAGGTGCGCGACAGCGGCCCGGGCATCGCCGAGGCCGAGCGCGAGCGCGTGTTCGATCCCTTCTACCGCAGCCTGGGCACCCGCGAAAGCGGCTCGGGCCTGGGCCTGTCCATCGTCCAGGCCATCGCCGTGCGCCACGGCGCACGCGTCAGCCTCGCCACCAACCCCTCCGGCACCGGCCTGTGCGCATCAGTCCGGTTCCCCACCCCCCCGTAGCAGCTGCCGAAGGCTGCGTCCGGACGCGCCACAGCATGCCTGGCACAACGCCGCGCCCATGGACGCGGCCTGGTGGCCGCTGCGACGGGGGATCCGTTATCATTGGCGCTATATAACCAGGTAAATAGCGACCGAGGGGCGCACACGCATGTCGAAGACAACCGTTCAGGGGCTGCTGGCCGGCCTGGCCATGGCCAGCGCCGTGGCCGCTCACGCCCAGGACACGATCCAGGTCACCTACGCCGGTTCCATGGGTGTGGTGATGGACAAGGCACTGGGCCCCGCGTTTGCCCAGCGCGAGCACGTGGCGTACCAGGGCCAGGGGCAGGGCGCCTATGGCATGGCGCGGTTGCTGGCGTCGAAGAAGGTGGTGGCGGATGTGTTCGTGTCCATCACCCCCGGGCCCATCGAGGTGCTCAAGCAGGCGGGGCTGGTGGACCAGGCGGTGCCGGTGGCCAGCACGCGCATGGTCATCGCCTACAACCCCAAGAGCCGGTTCGCCAGCCAGTTGCAGGCCGCCAGCCAAGGCACCCAGCCGTGGTGGCAGGTGCTGCAGCGCCCCGGCCTGCGCTTTGGCCGCACCGATGCGGCCACCGACCCCCAGGGCCAGAACATCATCTTCACTTTCAAGCTGGCGGAGAAGTATTACCAGCAGCCGGGCCTGGCCAAGGCCGTGTTGGGTAATGACCAGAACCCCGAGCAGGTGTTCGGCGAGGGCGGCCTGCTGACGCGCCTGGAGTCGGGGCAGGTGGACGCAGCGTCCGGTTATGAAAGCGCAACCCTGTCGGCCAAGCTGCCCTACATTGCTCTGCCCGATGAGATCAACCTGAGCAACCCCACCTTCAGCCACGACTGGTACGACACCGTCAGCCTCAGCCTGCCCGGCAAGGACGGCAGCGCCCAGGTGGTCACCCCGCAGCCGCTGGTGTTCTACGCCGCCGTGCTGAAGAACGCGCCGGACCCGGCGCGCGCCAAGGCGTTTGTCAGCTACCTGCAATCGGCGGCAGGCCAGCAGCTGTTCCAGGCCAACGGCTACGGCCAGCCCAAGGGCCCGGCGCTGTGACCGCATGAGGCGCGCAGGCTCGGCGTGGCTGGGGCTGCCGGCGCTGCTGGTGCTGGTGGCGCCGTTGCTGGCCCAGGTGGCCGCTACCGGTTGGGCGCATCTGCAACTGGCGTACGGTGACTGGAACGCGGTGGCGGTGTCGCTGGGGCTGACGGCCCTGTCGATGCTGCTGATCGTGCTGCTGGGCACGCCGCTGGCGTTCTGGCTGGCGCGCACCCAGGCACGCTGGCGCGGGCTGGTGGAAGGCGCGGTGCTGCTCAACCTGCTGACCCCGCCGCTGGCCATGGGCATCGTATTGGTGACGGCCTATGGACCCTACGGCTATTTCGGCGAAGGGCTGCAGCACCTGGGCCTGAGCCTGAACAACAACCCGCCGGCCTTCGTGCTGGCGCAGGTGTATGGAGGGCTGGCGTACTACGTGCTGTGCGCGCGCAATGCCTTCGAGCAGGTGCCGCGCAGCCTGGAAGAGGCGGCGCGCAGCCTGGGCAGCACGGCGGGTGAGGTGTTCTGGCGGGTGACGGTGCCGCTGGCGAGACGCAGCCTGGCCAACGGCCTGGCCATTACCTGGGCGCGGGTGATCGGTGAGTTCGGGATAGTGATGGTCTTCGCCTACTTCCCCCAGGGCATCCCGGTGAAGTTGTTCGTCAACCTGCAGAACGAGGGGGTGGACGCGGTGTATGCGTTGCTGTGGCTGTTGCTGCTGGTGACCTTGCCGTTTCCGCTGTGGTGTTTGCGGGGGCGGCATCGTGAGCAGGCCATGAGCTGACGCGGCCTGCGGCCGCTGCTACGGGGGCGTAGCAGCTGCCGCCAGGCTGCGTCAGTTGAGGTGTGCCTTGAGTTCCAGGCCGGCCTGGCGCATGGCTGCCTTGACCTCGGGGATGTTGCTCAGCGGGTTGAGCAGCCCGTAGTCATGGATCATGCCGTTATAGCGCACGGCGGTCACGTCCACGCCGGCGGCGTCCAGCTTGCGGGCGTAGGCCTCGCCTTCGTCGCGCAGCACGTCCAGGCCGGCGGTCTGCACCAGGGCCGGTGGCAGGCCCTTGAGCTGCTCGGGGCTGGCTTGCAACGGTGAGGCATGGATCTCGGCGCGCTGGGCGGCGTCCGTGGTGTAGCTGTCCCAGAACCAGGTCATCATGTTCTTGGTCAGGAAGTGCCCCTCGGCGTACTGCTGGTACGAGCCATTGTCAAAGTGCGCGTCGGTCACCGGCCACAGCAGCAGCTGGAACTTCAGTTGCGGGGCGCCCTGTTCCTTGGCCATCAGCGCCACCACCGCGGCCATGTTGCCGCCCACGCTGTTGCCCGCTACCGCCAGGCGCTTGCCGTCCACGCCAATCTGCTGGCCATGCTCGGCCACCCAGCGGGTCGCGGCGTAGGCCTGGTTGATGGCGGTGGGGTAGTGCGCTTCCGGCGACGGCGTGTAGTCGACGTACACCGCCACGGCGCCGGAATTCACCACCAGGTCATGGATCAGGCGGGCATGGGTCGGGTAGTCGCCCAGCACCCAGCCGCCGCCGTGGAAGAACATGAACACCGGCAGCTCACCCTTCACCTTGGCCGGCCGCACGATGGTCAGCTTGATGGCCTGGCCGTCGGCCTGGATGGTCTTGTTGCTGACTTCGGTGCCGCTGAGGTCAACCTTCACCGAGTTCTGCGCGCCGGTCAGCACCGCACGGGCGTCCTTGGGGCTCAGCTGTTCGAGGGGCTTGCCACCGCCGGCATTGAGCGCGTCGAGGAACGCCTGGGTGTGGTGCTCGGCGCCGGTGTCGGCGGCGAAGGCGTTGTTGATGGACAGGGCCAGCAGGGAAGCGGTGAGGGCTTTGCGAATGGTCATGAGGTTGTTCCTTCAAACGTTGTGTGGTTGGTATGGGGGCCACTTTACGGAGGATGACATGGAGGGACAATTAGCCTTATTTGAGAAATATTGATTCTTAATTGGGGACAATCAACGGGTGGCCTGCCCCTTGCTACGGCTGCTGGTGCAAGACCCATCCCTAGCGTTTGGTGGAGGTAGGCATGTTGATCACGAAATCGTTGTTGGCGGTGGCCATGGGCGTGGTGTTGTCGGCGTCCGTGGTGCTGATACCCGATTCACTCGGCGGTTTTTCCAGTGTCCATGCCAAGGAGGGCGGCAGCGGTGGCCATGGTGGCGGTAGCGGAGGTGGAGGTAGCGGCGGAGGCGGAGGCAGTGGTGGTGGCAGCGGAGGCGGCGGCAACAGTGGCAGTGGTGGCAGCCACGGTGGTTCCGCCAGCAGCGGCGGCACCCATGGCGACGGCCACGCAGGCGCCTCGACCTCCGGCCGCAGCGGCACCCACGCCGAAGCGGGCGACAACCACGGCGTGCACGCTGCCGGTGAAGTGGGCGACGACCATGGCGTGCACGCCGCGGGCGAGCCAGGCGATGATCGCGGCGGCAGCTGATATTGGCGCAACACTAGCCCCATGAACGGGGCAAATCCCCAGGGACGGGGCCTTTGCCCCATACCCGCAGGGTATCGCACCAGACCTTGCGCCTATTGGCGCCCGCGCCCGCAAAGGGTGAAGATGTAGCCACCAATAAAAACAATCAGAGTACCCCCGCCATGCACACGCCTTTACTGGGCCAGCGCAGCGAAGTCTTTCACCTGGCCGACCCCCACGCGGTGTCGCAGTACGTCAACCAGCACGTGGGCAACCATTGCATCCAGCTGCCGCGCGCCAGCCGTCCGCTGGCCCACCTCAGCCATCGCTCGTTCGCCGAGCTGGACCTGTGCCGCCTGGGCTACGGCGCCGCCGTGCGCGTGGTGTCGCCGGCGCTGGAGCGCTTTTTCCACCTGCAGGTGCTGCTGCACGGCCATTGCCTGTGGCGCCATGGCCGCGAAGCCCATTACCTGGCGCCGGGCGAACTGCTGCTGATCAACCCCGACGAGCCGGTGGACCTGACCTATTCGGCCGACTGCGAGAAATTCATCGTCAAGGTGCCGGTGCGCCTGCTCGATGGTCTGTGCCAGCAGCAGCGCTGGGCACTGCCGGCGGCTGGCGTGCGCTTCGGCCAGCAGCGCTACCGGCTCGACCAGCTGCCCAGCCTGGTGAGCCTGCTGGGCATGGTCTGCCAGGAGGCGGAAGAGGCCTGCACGCCGCCGCGGGTGCAGGCCCACTACACGCAGATCATCGCCAGCAAACTGCTGGAGCTGACCAACGTGGTGCCCCTGACCGGCGACGAGCCGCCCATGAACTTCGAACGGGTGGTGGAGCACATCGACCGCCACCTGGGCCAGGACCTGGCCCCGGAAGCCCTGGCCCGGGTGGCGCAGGTGAGCGTGCGCAGCCTGTATGGCCTGTTCGAGCGCAACGCCAGCACCACGCCCGCGCAGTACATTCGCCACCGCCGGCTGGCGCGTATCCATGCCTGCCTGGGCGACCCCACCTGCAAGGTCCGCAGCCTGTCCGAGCTGGCCATGGACCATGGCTTCATGCACCTGGGGCGCTTTGCCGAGCAGTACCGCAAGCAGTTCGGCGAGCTGCCGTCCGAGACCATGAAGCGCCGCCGCGACGGCCTTGCACGCAACGGATAGCGGTCTGCACGGATCGGCTATCGGCCATACCCACCCATTCGTACGCTGGAGGTGCCTGAACAATAACAACGGAGGCCCCGGCCATGACCCTGGGAATCGATTACCTCAATGCCCTGCTGCAGGAAGACCGCGCGCAGGGCATCTACCGCTGCAAGCGCGAGATGTTCACCGACCCGCGGCTGTTCGACCTGGAGATGAAGCACATCTTCGAGGGCAACTGGCTGTACCTGGCCCACGAAAGCCAGGTTCCCAACGTCAACGACTACTACACCACCCAGATGGGCCGCCAGCCCATCTTCATTGCCCGCAACAAGGCCGGCGAACTCAACGCCTTCCTCAACGCCTGCAGCCACCGCGGCGCCATGCTGTGCCGGCATAAGACCGGCAACCGCAGCTCCTACACCTGCCCCTTCCACGGCTGGACTTTCAACAACTCCGGCAAGCTACTGAAGGTGAAAGACCCGGCCGAGGCCGGCTACCCGTCAAGCTTCAACTGCGAAGGCTCCCACGACCTGACCCGGGTGGCGCGCTTCGAGTCCTACCGTGGCTTCCTGTTCGGTTCCCTGAACCCCGACGTGCCACCGCTGGTGGAGCACCTGGGCGAGTCGGCGAAGATCATCGACATGATCGTCGACCAGTCCCCCGAAGGCCTGGAAGTACTGCGCGGCTCCAGCAGCTACGTTTACGAAGGCAACTGGAAACTCACCGCCGAGAACGGCGCCGACGGCTACCACGTCAGCGCCGTGCATTGGAACTACGCTGCCACCCAGCAGCAGCGCCAGCAGCGCGAGGCCGATGCAACCGCCAAGACCATGAGCGCCGGCGGCTGGGCCAAGCAGGGTGGGGGCTTCTACTCCTTCGACAAGGGTCACATGCTGCTGTGGACCCGCTGGTCTAATCCCCAGGACCGCCCGCTGTACGAGCGCCGCGACGAGCTGGCGCAGCAGTTCGGCAGCGCCCGCGCCGACTGGATGATCCAGAACTCGCGCAACCTGTGCCTGTACCCCAACGTCTACCTGATGGACCAGTTCAGCTCGCAGATCCGCATCGCCCGGCCCATCGACGTCAACCGCACCGAAATCACCATCTACTGCATCGCGCCCAAGGGCGAGAGCGACGCCGCGCGCGCCCAGCGCATTCGCCAGTACGAGGACTTCTTCAACGTCAGCGGCATGGCCACCCCCGACGACCTGGAGGAGTTCCGCTCCTGCCAGCTGGGCTACCAGGGCAGCACCACCGCCTGGAACGACATGTCCCGCGGCGCCGCCCACTGGGTGGAAGGCGCCGACGTCGCCGCGGTGGAAATCGACCTGCACCCGCAGCTCAGCGGCGTGCGCACCGAGGACGAAGGCCTGTTCGTGATGCAGCACAAGTACTGGCAGCAGACCATGATCCAGGCCCTGCAGGCCGAGCGCATCGCCGTGGAGGTGGTGCAATGATCAGCCATGACGCCGTGCGCGATTTCCTCTACCGCGAAGCCCGTTACCTGGACGACAAGGCCTGGGACGACTGGCTGGAACTGTACGCCCCGGACGCGACCTTCTGGATGCCCAGCTGGGACGACAACGACGAACTGACCCAGGACCCGCAACGGGAGATTTCGCTGATCTGGTACGGCCGCCGCGACGGCCTGGAAGACCGTGTGTTCCGCATCAAGACCGAGCGCTCCAGCGCCAGCATTCCCGACACCCGCACCTCGCACAACCTCAGCAACATCGAGCTGCTGGAACAGCGCGACGGCGTGGCCCAGGTGCGCTTTAACTGGCACACCCTGAGCTTTCGCTACAAGACCGTGGACAGCTACTTCGGTACCAGCTTCTACACCCTCGATACCCGTGGCGAGCGGCTATTGATCAAGGCCAAGAAGGTGGTACTGAAGAATGACTACGTGCGCCAGCTGATCGACATCTACCACATCTGAGGCGGCCAGCATGACCTACAAGATCGCACTGAATTTCGAAGATGGCGTCACCCGTTTCATCGACAGCAGCGCCACCGAGACTGTGGCCGACGCCGCCTACCGCCAGGGCATCAACATCCCCCTGGACTGCCGCGACGGCGCCTGCGGCACCTGCAAATGCTTCGCCGAGGCGGGCCGATACGAGCTGGGCGAGGAATACATCGAAGACGCCCTGACCGAAGAGGAAGCGGCCCAAGGCTTTGTGCTGACCTGCCAGATGCGCGCACAAAGCGACTGCGTGGTGCGCGTGCCGGCGTCCTCGGACGTGTGCAAGACCAGGCAGGCCAGGTACGAGGCCACCATCAGCGCCGTGGAGCAGTTGTCCGACAGCACCATTGCGCTGAAGATCAAGGGTGAGGCCCTGAGCCAGCTGGCCTTCCTGCCGGGGCAGTACGTGAACCTGCAGGTGCCGGGCAGCGAGCACAGCCGTGCCTATTCCTTCAGCTCGCTGCAACGCAATGGCGAGGTCAGCTTCCTGATCCGCAACGTGCCGGGCGGCCTGATGAGCAGCTTCCTGACTAGCTTGGCGAAGGCCGGGGACAGCATGACCCTGGCAGGCCCGTTGGGCAGCTTCTACCTGCGCGATATACGTCGGCCGCTGCTATTGCTGGCGGGCGGCACGGGCCTGGCGCCGTTCACCGCCATGCTCGAACGCATTGCCGAGCAGGGCAGCGAGTACCCGATGCACTTGATCTATGGCGTAACCCACGACATCGACCTGGTGGAAACCGCGCGGCTGGAAGCCCTGGCGGCGCGCATTCCGAACTTCACCTACAACGCCTGCGTGGCCAGCCCTGATAGCACCTACCCGCGCAAAGGCTACGTGACCCAGCATATCGAGCCTGTGCACCTCAACGACGGTGACGTGGACCTGTACCTGTGCGGCCCGCCGCCGATGGTTGAGGCGGTGAGCGCTTACCTGCGTGACCAGGCCATCGTGCCCGCCAACTTTTACTTCGAAAAATTCGCTGCGGCTTGATGCCCCCATCACCGTAGCCGCTGCCGAAGGCTGCGCTGGCCTTGAGCCCCGCTGGAAATCTTCAGGGTTCACCCCGGCCAGCGCAGCCTGGCGGCAGCGGCTACAGAGGACACCTCATGAATCGATTCGAGAACAAAATTGCCTTGGTCACCGGCGCCGCCCAGGGCATCGGCCTGGGTGTGGCCCAGCGCCTGGCCTCCGAAGGCGCGCGGTTGGTGTTGGTGGACCGCTCCGAGCTGGTCTACGAACTGGAGGCGCTGCCCAACCAGCCGCTGGTGCTGACCGCCGACCTTGAGCAATACGACGAATGCGCGCGGGTGGTGGCAGCGGCGGTCAAGCATTTCGGCCGCCTGGACATCCTGATCAACAACGTCGGCGGCACGATCTGGGCCAAGCCGTTCGAGCACTACGAAGCGCAGCAGATCGAGGCCGAAGTGCGCCGCTCGCTGTTCCCCACCCTGTGGTGCTGCCACGCGGCGCTGCCGGTGATGCTGGGGCAGGGCAGTGGCGCCATCGTCAACGTCTCGTCCATCGCCACCCGCAGCCTCAACCGCGTGCCCTACGGCGCGGCCAAGGGCGGGGTGAATGCGCTGACCGCCTGCCTGGCGTTCGAGACCGCCGGGCGCGGCGTGCGGGTCAACGCCACGGCGCCGGGCGGCACTGAGGCGCCGCCACGGCGCATACCGCGCAACAGCGCCGAGCAAACTGAACAGGAAAAAGGCTGGTACCAGCAGATCGTCGACCAGACCCTGGACAGCAGCCTGATGCATCGGTACGGCACGGTGGACGAGCAGGTGGGGGCGATTCTGTTCCTGGCCTCGGACGAGGCCTCGTACATTACCGGGGTGACCTTGCCGGTGGGCGGTGGCGACCTGGGCTGAGGTTACGCCTGTAGCCGTTGGCGCAGGCTATTCCACCCGCCAACGACCTCAAGCGTACGCGCGGGCCACCGCAGCCTGGCGGCAGCGGCTACCAGGCCGTGCAACACGCTGGCGCGCGGCGAAGCCGGTGCAGGTTCCACCACCGCCAGCACCGGCGGCCGCACCCGCGCCCGCGCCAGGTTGCGCACGATGCGGAACAGCCCGCTGGGCCGCACTTCCCCCTGCTGCACGCCAAAGCGCAGCCACGCCTCCTGCACCAGGCGTTCAGCCTGGTCGCGGCAGCCGACAATGGCGGCGGCGTAGTTGATCAGCGCCTTGCGCTGGGTCAGGTAGAGGTCGAGCTTTGCCGTGCAAGGGTTCACGATCAGTCACCGGTCGTGGGGGAAGACAGGGTGATTCTAGATGCAATGCGAATCATTATCAATGACGACTCCTGATTTATGCACACTCACCCCCATCGCAACGTATCCAAGCGGATAATTGCCAACCCCTGCATCTGTCTCTAGTCTTGGCACCATCGCCAGACTCACGATGGACAGGCGCTTGGATGGCTGGGTGAGCCCCTCATGATTCGTATTGGAAACGTCACAGTCTCGTTGGCCCTGCGCGAAATTCGCCAGGGCGCGGTGCCGGTCAAACTGGGCAGCCGCGCGTTCGACATCCTCGAAATGCTGATCGCCGCGCAAGGCCAGCTGGTCAGCAAGGATGAGCTGCTGGCGCGGGTGTGGCCCGACGCGGTGGTGGAAGAGAACAACCTGCAGGTGCACATCTCGGCCTTGCGCAAGGCCCTGGGCGACTCGCGCGAGCGCATCCGCACGGTGGCGGGGCGCGGTTACCGGCTGGTGCTCGACCCGGAACCTGCGCCCGCGGCGCCGGCCAGCGGGGCGCGCGACGGCCTGCTGATTGCCCTGCTGGAGCGCCTGGGCCTGCACGACATGCTCGAGGCGCCCGTGCCCAGCCTGCCCGAGCTGCCGCCTGCGGTGCTGCCCGGCGCGCCGATTGTCTATGTGGTGGACGACGAAGCCAGCGTGCGTGACGCCCTGGCGCGGCTGCTGCGGTCAGCGGACATCGCGGTACAAACCTTTGCCTGCGCCGAAGACTTCCTTGCCTGCGGGTTCGAGCAACGCCTGGCCTGCCTGGTGCTGGACGTGAACCTGCAGGCGGGCACCGGCTTCGACCTGCAGGCCGACCTGCAGCGGCGCGGCAGCCAGCTGCCGATCATCTTCATGACCGGCTACGGCACCATTCCCATGTCGGTCAAGGCCATGAAGGCCGGGGCCCAGGAGTTCCTCACCAAGCCGTTCGACGAGGGCGAACTGCTGGGCGCCATCGACCGCGCCCTGGCCGGCGCCCGCCAGCGTTTCGCCGCCCAGGCCCAGGCCCGCGAGGTACGCGGCCGCTACCACACTCTTACCCCACGTGAACGGCAAGTGCTGGGGCTGCTGATCGAGGGCAAGGTCAACAAGCAGATTGCCGCCGCCCTGGGCACCCGCGAGGTCACGGCCAAGGTGCACAAGAAACACGTCATGGCCAAGATGCGCGCCGCCACCCTGGTTGAACTGGTGCGCCTGTGCGAACAGATCGGTGTAGACCCGGCCAGGGTCGACGCCCATGCCGGCTGAGCGGGTCGACTACCGCCAGCAACTGGGCGGTTTCAACGAACAATGGCTCAAACACCTCACCTGGCGCCTGCTACTGGTGGACGGCGAGGTGGCCCGCTACCGGGTGCGCTCACCCATTTCCGCCCGCGACTGGCTGATAGCGCGCCCGGCGGCGTTGCCTTCCGAAGGCGGTTTCCGGCGCCTGCACCAGGAGTTCGATTTCCGCCAGCACCTGCATCCCGCCTGGGCCATTGTGCCGGTCGCGCTGATCAGCGCCGTGGATGGCCCGCTGCTGGTGCTGGACGACAGCCAGGGCCGCGGCCTGCACGAGGTGATGGGCGACCACCTGTCTATCCTGCGTTTCCTGCGCCTGGCGCTGGGCGCCACCCATGCCCTAGGCCAGGCGCACCGGGCGGGCATCCTGCACCGTGACATCAAGCCCTGCAACCTGGTCGAGGGCGCCGATGGCCACGTGCGCCTGATGGCGTTTTCCCTGGCCTGCCAGCGTGATGCACCCGCAGCGGCCGCCGACGCCATCTGTGGCAGTTTCGCCTACATGTCGCCCGAGCAGGGCGGCCGCGTGGGCCATGAGGTGGACGAGCGCAGCGACCTGTACGCGCTGGGCGTTAGCTTCTACGAAATGCTCACCGGCCAGTTGCCGTTCGAGGGCAACGACCCCGTGGAGTGGCTGCACCAGCACCTGGCGCTGCAGCCGGCGCCGCTGGAAAGCCTGCGCCCCGCAGTGCCAGCGGCGCTGACCGGGCTGGTGTTCAAGCTGCTGGCCAAGCGCGCGGATGAACGCTATGCCGACACCGACGAACTGGCTGCCGACCTGCGCCTGTGCCTGGCGCAATGGACCGAATTCCAGGGCATTCATCCCTTCGAACCCGGCGCCCGCGGCAGCCGCGCCCACGGGGTGATCAGCGCCACGCTGCCGGGGCGCCAGCGCGAGTGCGCGGTGCTGCATGACCGGGTGCTGCGCTGCGCGGTCACCGGCGAAGGCGAGCGGGTGCTGCTCAGCGGCCCGCTGGGCAGCGGCAAGACCGCGCTGGTGCGCCAGGTGCACCAGGACCTGGTGGCCGGCAGCATTCTGTTTGCCGTTGGCCGCTTTGACCACGCCGGCCTGACCACGCCTTATGCGGCGGTGTCCACGGCCCTGCGCAGCCTGGTGCTGCGGGTGCTGGGCGAGCACCCCGAGGGCCTGGCGCAGTGGCGCAGCCGCCTGCTGCTGGCCTTGGGCGACGGCGTGGCGCCGCTGCTGGCGCTGGTACCCGAACTTGCGCTGGTGCTGGGGCAACACGCGCCAGTGCCCGAGCCCGCCCGTGCCGACGGCAGTGACCGCCTGCAGTCGCTGCTGCGCGCCTGCCTTGCCGTGTTTGGCCGGCCCGGCACGCCGCTGCTGCTGTTTTTCGACAACACCCAGGGCCTGGACAGCCACAGCCTGGCGCTGCTGCACAACCTGGTCGAGGCACCCCTGGCCCACGTGGTGCTGGTGCTGGCCAGCCGCGACAGCATGCCAGGCAGCCTGGCCCAGGCCGTGAAAGGCGGTGGCGGCCATTGCACCGAGCTGGCGCTGTTGCCGCTGGAACCCGATGGCGTGCTGGCCATGGTCAACGGCTTGCTGGGCAGCGAGGGGCCGGCCCTGCTGCCGCTGGCCGAGGTCATCCACGCCAAGAGTGGCGGCAACCCGCTGTTCATCCAGCAGCTGGTGCGCACCTTGCTGGAAGAAAAACGCCTGGTGCCCCGGCCTGGCGGGCTCGGCTGGGCTTGGGACCAGCAGGCGCTGGAGGCCTGCCCGCTGGCCGACAACGTCGTCGACCTGCTGCTCACGCGCATGGCCCGCCTGCCGCGCCGCAGCCGTTGGCTGCTGGGGCTGCTGGCGCTGATCGGCACCCGCGCCGACCTGGCGCACATCGCCCACCTGGGCCGCCTGGCGCCGGCGCGCACGCGGCTGGCGCTGGCCCCGGCGCTGCAGGCCGGGCTGTTGCTGGGCGACGGCGAGGGCTGGTGCTTTAGCCACGACCGCGTGCGCGACACCGCCTACCACGCTATCGCCCCGCGCCTGCGCGCCTTGCAACACACGCGCCTGGCGCACCTGCTGATCCAGGCCATGGACGACAGCCGCGCGCCGGGCTACCTGTTCCGCATCGCCCTGCATATCCAGCAGTGCGCCCACGAACAGCTGCAGGAAGCCGACCTGCGGGTGTTCGTCGACGCCCTGCTGCGTGCCGCGCAGCGGGCACGCGACAGCTCGACCTTGCCCTTCGCCCTGCAGTACCTGCGCCTGGCTCGCGAGCTGGCTGGCTGCCCGCGCTGGGTGCAGGCCCCGCAGCAGCGCGACGCCATGGACATGCTGTACGCCCAGTGCCTGATGAACAGCGCCGATTACGCCGGCGCCCACGCCTGCATCGACCAGATTCTCGATCGCGCCGACTCGCTGACCCAGGTGTCGGCCCTGTATGTGCTGAAGATCGAGGCGCTGTCGCTGGCCGACAACTACGCCGCCAGCCTGCACACCGGGCGCGCCGGCCTGGCGCTGTTCGGCATCGAATTCAGCGGCCATGACCGCGACCAGCTGCGCCTGCAGGTCAGCCAGGCCTTGGGCGACCGGCCGATCGACGCCTTGCTCGCGCACCAGGCGGTGAACAATTCCTTCATCGCCGCCGCCCTGGAGCTGATGGCGGCGATGATCATCCCGGCCATTCACGTCGAGCGCGAGCTGGCCCTGCCGCTGCTGGCGCGCATGCTGCAGATGACCGTGCGCCACGGCGTCAGCCCAGCGTCGGTGCCGGGCCTGGCCTGGTTCGGCGTGCTGCTGGCCGATGAATACGGCGCCTATGCAGAGGGCCAGCACTACGTCGAGGTGGCGGTGCGCCTGGAGCAGGCCCTGGGCCTGGGCAGCGGGCAAGTCTCCACGCAGCTGGCCCTGGGCCGCACCAGCGCCTGGACACGCTCGCTGGCGTTCTCGTTGGAGTGCGGCGAGCAGGCGTTCGCCGCTGGCCGCCGCGAGGGGCGGGCGGCGCTGAGCTGTTATGCCTGCCATCACATGGTCAGCATCCTGCTGGTGATGGGCGGCCCGCTTGCGCGCGTGGCCCAGCGCCTGGACGCGGCCCTGGGCGTGGCCGACGCCGCCGGTTTCGCCGACAGCCGCCTGCTGCTGGAAATCCAGCAGGCCTACGTGCGCGGCCTGCGGGACGCCGACAGCCCGGCGCACGGCGACCCGCTGCTGCCCTGGCAGGCCCGGGCGGAGGCCAGCCGCATGCTGCCCATCGGCTTCTTCTACTGGCTGTACCGGGGCCTGCTGGCCTTCACCCAGGGCCGCCATGAAGCCGCCCGCGACGACCTGGCGCGCGCGGCCCAGCTCAAGGGCTGCATGGCCGCCCATGTGCACCTGGTGGACCTGGCGTGCTACTCGGCGCTCAACCACGCCGCCCTGGCGGCCAGTGCCCACAGCCCGCTGGCGGCCATCCAGGGCCTGCAGCCGCAGTTGCACGAGCTGCGGCGCTGGGCGCAGCTCAACCCCCAGGCGTTCCTGGGCCGCGAACTGCTGGTGGAAGCCGAGATCGCCCGCCTGCAGGGCGACCTGCTGCGCGCCCTGCAGCTGCTGGAAGCCGCCATCGAGCAGGCGGCCGCCAGTGGCTGCGTGCCGGTGCTGGCCCTGGCGCACGAGCGCGCCGCCAACTGCCATCAGGCGCTGGGCCTGGCCAGCGCTGCCCGCAGCCACCGTTTCAGCGCCCGTGAGGCCTACCAGCGCTGGGGTGCGTCAGGCAAGGTCGCGGCCCTGGAGGCCGCGCACCTGTACCTCAACAACAAGCCGCTGGACGCTCGCGCGTCCATCGACATGCTCAACGGCCAGCAGTACCTGGACCTGGTCTCGGTGACCAAGGCGTCCCAGGCGCTGTCGCGGGAAATCGTCTTCGAGCGCCTGGTGGAGACCCTGCTGGCCAACACCATCGTCCACGCCGGCGCGCGCAATGGCGCGTTGATCCTGGTGGAAGGCGGCGACCTGCTCAGCGTCGCCAGCGGCGCAACCGCCGAGGCCGGCGTGCGCGTGACCCTGCGCCAGCAGCCGGTGCAGCCGCGCAGCCTGCCGCTGTCGTTGCTGTACACGGTGATGCGCACCGGCCGTACGGTGGCGCTGGAGCAGGCCGGCGGCGACGCCGAGTTCGCCGACGACCCGTACTTCGCCGTGCAGGCCGCCGGCGCCGTGTTGTGCCTGCCGCTGCTCAAGCAGGGTGAGGTGATTGGCCTGCTGTACCTGGAGAACGCCCTGGCCTGCGGCGTGTTCAGCCACCCGCGGGTGGCGATGATCGAGCTGCTGGCGGCGCAGGCGGCCATCTCGCTGGAAACCGCGCGCCTGTATGCCCAGGTGCTGGAGGAGAACGCCCGGCGCCGTGACACCGAGGCGCAGTTGCGCACCAGCCAGGCCCTGCTGGCCATCGGCCAGAAAATCATTCGTTCCGGCTCGTTCCGCTGGGACGTTACCAGCGACCAATCGCAATGGTCGGATGAACTGTTCGCCGTGTGGGGCCTGCCGGTAGCGCCCACGGCCCCGGCGCCCGAGGTGCTGGCGCGCCGGGTGCACGCGGACGACGCCGAGCGTTTCAACGCCCAGTTGCTGTGGGCGCGGCAGACGCGCCTGCCGCTGCGCATGGCCTTCCGCATCACCCTGGACGATGGCGCCGTGCGCCACCTGGAAGCCCACGCCGAGCCTGCCGAGGACGGCGTGTACGTGGGCGTGACCACCGACGTCAGCGAGCGCCGCGCCACCGAGGCAGCGCTGCGCAGCGCCCGCGCCGAGCTGGCCCAGGTGCGCCAGAGCACGGTGATGGGCGAGCTGGCCGCCAGCATCGCCCACGAGATCAACCAGCCGCTGGCGTCTATCGTCACCAACGCCAGCGCCAGCGTGCGCTGGCTGCAGCGCGAGGTGCCGCAGGTGGGCGAGGCCCTGGAAGGCCTGCGCGACATCGCCCGTGACGGCCGCCGCGCTGCCGATATCATCCGTGCCTTGCAGGCGTTGGCGCGCCAGGAACCGGCCAGCCGCAGTTGGCTGCTGATTGACGAGCTGATCACCCAGGTGTTGCGCCTGCTGGCGGTGGAAACCGACGCCCAGCAGGTCACGGTGCACACTGCCTTGCAGGCGGCCGGGGTGCAGGTGCAGGTGGATGGCGTGCAGTTGCAGCAGGTGCTCTACAACCTGGTGGCCAACGCCGTGGAGGCCATGGCCAGCGTGCCGGCTGCCGCGCGGCGCCTGCAGGTGACGTCCAACGTGCCGGTGGCCGGGCAGTTGGTGGTCATGGTAGAGGACAGCGGGCCGGGCATCGGCGTCGAAGATGAGGGCAAGGTGTTCAACGCCTTCTTCAGCACCAAGGCCAACGGCATGGGCATGGGGTTGGCCATTTGCCGTTCGATCATGGACGCCCAGGGCGGCACCCTGCACCTGCACCGGGGGCGGCAGGGGCAGACGGTGTTCGTGTTTACCTTGCCGTGTGCCGGCCTGGCGTGATGGCGGCGTGGAGCCCATCGCGACCAAGGTCGGCTCCTACGCCGGACAGGGGTAGGAGCCGACCTTGGTCGCGATGCAGGCGCTGCGTTACCCGCGGGCGAACGCCAGCAGGTCCTGGTTCAGCTGGTCCTTGTGGGTGAAATACACCGCATGCGGGGCGCCGGGGTAGACCTTCAACTGCGCGCCACGCACCAGCTCGGCCGCCGCCTTGCCGGTCACCTCGAAGCTCACCACTGCGTCGCCGTCGCCATGGATGACCAGGGTGGGGATGGTGATGCTGCGCAGGTCAGCGCGGAAGTCGGTCTCGGAGAACGCTGCCACGCAGTCATAGGTGCCCTTGAAACCGGCCTGCAGGGCCAGGAACTGGGTCCAGTCGAGCATCGGCTTGCCGACCTTGTTGGCGGGCTTGTCGCTGCCGGTGAACACCGGGCCGAAGGCGTCGAGGAAGCCTGCGCGGTCGTTGAGCAGGCCAGCACGGATACCGTCGAAAATGGCCGGGTCCATGCCCTCGGGGTGGTCATCGCGGCGGCTCATCAGCGGCGTCACCGCGCTCACCAGCACCGCCTTGGCGATGCGCTGGCTGCCGTGGCGGCCCAGGTAGCGCGCCACTTCGCCGCCGCCCATGGAGAAGCCCACCAGGATGGCGTTGCTGATGTCCAGCTCGTCCAGCAACTGCTCCAGGTCATCGGCAAAGGTGTCGTAGTCGTAGCCGGTCCACGGCTGGCTGGAACGGCCGAAACCACGACGGTCGTGGGCGATGACGCGGAAGCCGTTGGCCGCCAGGAAGTTCATCTGGTAGTCCCACATGTCGGCGTTCAGCGGCCAGCCGTGGCTGAGCACGATCGGTTGCCCGGTGCCCCAATCCTTGTAGTAGAGCTGCGTGCCGTCGGTGGTGGTCAAGTAAGCCATGTGCGAACGCCTCGGTAGGGTATGGAATGGCCAACGCTAACGGGTATGCCGGGGTAATTCCTTGGCCGAACCTTAATCGTTCTTAATTCAGAACATTTAAGGTGGCGGCAAGGACGTTGCGCGTACGCGCGGGGAGACTGGCAGCCTGGACCGTAGAAGGAATTCTTGCCCATGAACGCCCGTACCCACATCCCTGGTGGCCCGCTGGACCCGGTGACCCTCGACCTGCTGTTGACCCTGGCGGCCACCCTGGCCGACGCCGATACGCCGCAGCCCGAAGCCCTGCACCAGCACTCCAGCGCCCTGTGCGCGCACCTGCTGGTGCACTACGGCGACAGCGCCCCCGAGCCCCAGCGCCTGGCGCTGTCGCCCTGGCAGGCGCGGCGCGCCAAGCAGCTGATGCTGGAGCAGCTGGGCGGCAGCCCGTCGATCGCCGACATTGCCAGCGCTTGCTCGCTGTCGCGCAGCCATTTTTCCCGCGCGTTCAAGAAGACCACCGGGCAGTCGCCCCGGGACTGGCTGCAACAGGCGCGGCTGGAGCGGGCCAAAGCGTTGCTGGCCGACAAGGCCCTGTCCATCGCCCAGGTGGGCCTGGACTGCGGCTTTGCCGACCAGTCGCACTTCACCCGGGTGTTCACCCGGGCGACCGGCACCACGCCGTTCGCGTGGCGCCGGGCGCTGCCGCGTCAGGCGCTTACCAACTGAACTTGAGTTCCACGCCCAGGTAGTTGCTGTTATGCCCACCGGCGTCGCGCAGGGTCTGCCCGGCGTCGTAGTGCACCGCTTCCACCGCACCGGCGAGGTTGGCGGTGAAGGCGTAGTCGGTGCGCAGCTGGGCATAGGCGCCAGTCCAGCGCTGGCCGGTGCCGGCGGTGTTGGCTACGGCAATAGTGGGCTGGGTGTACACCGCATCCTCGGTGGTCTGGCGCCACAACAGGCCGATGGCGGTCTGCACGCTCAGGCCCGGTAGCGGCTTGACCGTCAACGATGGCTTGACGTGGATCAGGTTGCTGTAGCCGGTGTAGCCCGCCAAGGTGAAGTAGTAGCCATTGGGGAACAGCGGGTTGAAGGTGCCCACGCGGCCGTCGCCGGGGTGGCTGTCACCCGAGGCAACGTCCAGTTGCAGGCCCAGGCGCGGCGTCCAGGGCGTGCTGGCGAAGGTGTAGCCCACGCGGCTGCCGCCTGCCCAGGCGCGGATGTCCTTGCCGCCCACGCTGCCACCCTGGTACATGCCCTCCAGGTCCCAGTCCACCTGCGCGGCGGTGCCGGCGTAGCGGGCGTCGAGGATGGAACGGTTTTCATGGCCCGACGCGTCCAGGTACTGGGCTTCGTCGCGCTGGTACAGCGCGTAGTAGGCGGACAGTTCCTGGTTGCCGTTGACCAGCCGCTCCACCCGCAGCATGTCGAAGCGCACGGCCTGGCTGGAGGTGTCGTCGAAGTCCTGGTCGTCGCGGTACTGCACCGGGTGGCTGGCGATGCCGATGAAACGCCACTGCGCGGTTTCCCAGTCGGCCCACAGGGCGTCGAACGACTGGCGCACGTTGGGGCCGTCGCGCGAGGAGACGAAACGCTGCAGGTCGAAGGCGAAATCCTGGCGGCCGACGCGGGTCTTCAGGGTGCCGCTGTCGTAGGCGTTGATGTATTCCAGGAACGCCAGGCGCAGGTCCAGGCGGTTCTGGTCGGCGCCGCCCAGGGTGGTCTTGTCGTAGGCGCGCACGTCTTCGAGCTGGGTGAACAGCCGCCAGTGCTCGTTGAAGTGCAGGTCGGCGTGCACCTGGAAGCGCTGCAGCAGGTAGTTGTCGCGCTTCACGCCCTTGGTGCCGAAGCCGTTGGCATCGTTCATTTCCAGGCGTTCGCGCAGGGTGGCCCCCAGGGACAGCCAGGCGCTGTCCCCCAGGGCAATGTACTTGAGGTCATCCAGCGGCTGGGTGCGCAGGGCCGGCGAGGCCAGCGCCGACCAGTCCTCCTGCCAGCGGTTGGCCTTGATGGCGGGGCGCGTGTCGTCGGCGGCAGCCAGCAGCGGCAGCAGCGCCAGCGACAGGCCGACGATTGGCCGCCTCACTGCTTGGCCAGGGCTTGGTGGATTTCAGCCACGTAGCCGCCCGGGAACTGCACCATGGCCGCCTGGCGGCCGTCGCTGCTGGCCGGTTGCACCAGCACGCTGGCGCCGCTGCCGGTGGCCTTCTGCAGGGTGGCGTTGAGGTCGGCGACTTCGTAGCCGGTGGTTTCGTGGCCGTACGGGAAGGGCAGGTGACCGTCGGTGACCAGCACGGTCATGCGGCCGAAGTCCGAGGTGATGCGCACGCGCTCGTAGGTGCCCTTGTCGCGGCCGATCTCGGCGCCCGGGGCGTGCTTGTCGTCCGCCACCACTGTGCCGTGGGAGAAGGTGGTGAAGGCCTTGATGAAGGCAGGGGCGCGGTCGGCTGATACGTACACGCGGTTTTCCGGTACGTACTGGAACGCCGTGTAGTTGGGCGCGGTGTTGTGCCAGTAGAGCTGCATGTTCACGCCGCCCGGCCACTGCACCACGGCGTCGCGGCCGATGGGGTCGGGAAACGGCGCGACAATCACGTCGGCGCCGGCCTGGCGCGCCAGCTTGACGGCCTGGTCCATGTCCTTGACCAGGTAGCCGTTGCGCTCATCGCCGAACGGGTGCGGGATGGGCGTCTTGAAGCCGAACAGCGACACCGTGCCGGACGGCGTCTGCAGCAGCTGCGAGGTGGTGCTACTGGGCGTGGGCGTGACGTCGGCCACCACCTGCGGGGTGCTCTTGCCGCCAAAGGTGGCGGTGAAGCTTTGCACGAAAGCATCGACGTCGGCGGGCGCCACGTACACGTGGCTGGTGTCGTACTGCGGCCCGACCGCAGGGCCGGTGGCGGCCAGCGCCGACAGCGGCGTGGCGATGGCGAGCATGAGCAGGGTATGACGCATGACAAACTCCAGAGAGGGGTAAGCGGATGGCGTCAGGGTGGCGGGTGGGGTAGATGAATAATTGAATGGGTGTGCTTTTGTGGCGCTGCAACCTGTAGCAGCGGCCCCAGGCCGCGTCCGATACGTTGTTGTGGGAGCTGGCTTGCCAGCGAGCTGTTGAGGCCCTAAAAACTCGCTGGCAAGCCAGCTCCCACAAAGACAGTTTCTGCTACGGAAATCCGTGTTTGGTTACTAAAAAATCGTAGGAAATGCCCTACAACTTCAGCGATAATCGTCCTACAGCTCGAAAAATGGCGCTTGCCGTGCTGGGTTTGAGTGGCTAATCTCGCTCCGCCGTTGCTTATCAGCGGTCGGGTTTAGTAGCCCGTCAATCCAGTTTTTCACGCTGCCAGCCTGCGGTTGCAGGCCTTTTCATGGCGGCTGTGCACAGGGCACTTCGGTGCGCTGGGTCCCTGGGTTCCCGGTCTACTAACCTGTCGTCACAGCCGCCACCCTTCGTTTAGTAGCGAAGGCTGCCGGCTCCCAGCAACCCAGGAGCTGTACCATGACCCCAGTTACCCCCGACCCACCCGACCTCACCACCGCCTTCCACCCCTTTGCCCCCAGCGAGGGCGAAATGCCCATTCTCGCCGTGCGCGAAGGCATGCCCCTGGAAGAGGTGCTCATCCACGCCTCCGGCTACCTCCGCAGCGCCAGCGCAGGCGCCGCCGAAATGGTCGAGAACTGCCCACAGCACCTGCGCCCCTTGGCACGCAACATCGAGCACCTGGCGGAAATCGCCCGGGCGCTGGTTGAGGCCTCGATAACCGGCTTGCCAAAACAACCCTGACCCGTAGCAGCTGCCGCAGGCTGCGTCCGAAGCCGACGCGTACGATGTGGGGCCGGGACGCGGCCTTCGGCCGCTGCTACAGGGGGTGTAGGGCTTGGGCGTGGTGCATGGCCAGGTGGCCGGTCTTGTCGCTTTTGACTTCGTATTGCGGTTCGTCCTTGGAGGCGGGGCGGTGTTTGCCCATGAACTCCACGTCGCGAACGTGCACTTTGACCACCTTGCCGTGAATTTCACCGGCTTCGGCGTTCCAGCGTACGGCGTCGCCTGCCTTGAATGCTTTCATCGTCTGTTCTCCAGATACTGCTGGGCCTGGTTATATGACCCCTCGGGCACGCGAATAGCACAATCATTCAAAACGCCGGCCCGCAGTTATGCTTCACTATCGGGTCGCCCACCCCCAGCCCGTCAGGAGCCCTCCGCCCATGAACCGCAACGACCTGCGCCACGTCGACATGAACCTGCTGGTGCTGTTCGAAGCCTTGATGTTCGAACGCAACCTGACGCGCGTGGCCGAAAAGCATTTCATTGGCCAGCCGGCGGTGAGCGCCGCGTTGGGTCGGCTGCGGGACCTGTTCGATGACCCGCTGCTGATTCGCAACGGCCGCAGCATGGAGCCGACGCTGCGCGCGCTGGCGATTCTGGAAGAGTTGCGGCCGGCGCTGGACACCATTTCCGGCGCGGTCAGCCGTGCCAAGGATTTCGACCCCAGCACCAGCTGCGCCACCTTCCGCATCGGCCTGTCGGACGACGCCGAGTTTGGCCTGTTCCCGCCGTTGCTGGCGCAGCTGCGCGAAGAGGCGCCGGGGATCATTATTGTCGTGCGCCGGGCCAATTACCTGCTGCTGCCGGCCATGCTCGCCAGCGGCGAAATCTCGGTGGGGGTGAGCTACACCACCGACCTGCCGGCCAACGCCAAGCGCCGCAAGCTGCGCGATATCGGCTGCAAGGTGCTGCGTGGCGACAGCGCGCCAGGGCCCTTGACCCTGGACGATTACTGCCAGCGGCCCCACGCCATGGTGTCGTTCTCGGGCGACCTGAGCGGCAACATCGACATGGACTTGGCCAAGGTGGGGCGCAGCCGCCGGGTGGTGCTGGGGGTGCCGCAGTTCCATGGCCTGCGGGCGCTGCTCAAAGGCAGCGACCTGATTGCCACGGTGCCTGACTACGCCGCCTGCGCGCTGGTGGAAGACGGCGTGCTGCGCGCCGACGAACCGCCGTTCCCGATCGTGCCGGCGGAGCTGTCGATGGTGTGGAGCGGGGTGCACGACAACGACCCTGCCGAGCGCTGGTTGCGCGCCCACATCAGCCGAGTAATGGCGGCGCCGTTGCCATGAAGCACCCCGTACCGTAGCCGCTGCCGAAGGCTGCGCTGGCAGGTATGAACCCAGGAAATCTCCAGTGGGGCACGGGGCCAGCGCAGCCTGGCGGCAGCGGCTACGCGAAGGGCACACCCGTTCAAAACACAGCACGTCCGTGCAATCGGTCCGGCGGCAGGGCGCTCACTATAGGCGCTCCTGATCACCCGCCAAGGACCCTCGATGAGCCAGCGCCGCCATGACCCCACCGACCTTGCACTGCTGTGGCTGCGCGTGTGCGCCGCGGTGTTTTTGCTCAAGGTGCATGGCCTGCCCAAGCTGCTCGACTTCCACGCGCAACTGCAGCTGATCGAAGACCCGTTCCACCTGGGCGCCGTGCCCACCCTGTGCCTGGCCATTTTCGCCGAGGTGCTGTGCCCGCTGCTGATCATTGCCGGCGTGCTGACCCGCCTGGCCTGCCTGCCGGTGCTGGCGGTGCTGCTGGTGGCGCTGGTGTTCGTGCACCCCGAATGGACCCTTGAACAGGGCCAGTTCGCCTGGCTGCTGCTGATTCTGTTTACCACGATTCTGATTGGCGGCCCCGGCCGGCTGGCGCTGGGCCTGCGCCTGCCCGCACCGCTGCGCTACGCCTGATTTTTCTTCCTTTCCAGGAGCTGCAATGAACGCCGAGCTGATTCTTCTCAATGGCAAGTTCCACACCGTCGACCGCCAGAACCCCACGGCCAGCGCCGTGGCCATCAAGGACGGGCGCTTCGTGGCCGTGGGCAGCGACGCCCAGGCCATGGCCTTCCGCGGCGCGGGCACCCAGGTCATCGACCTTAAAGGCCGCACCGTCATTCCGGGCCTCAACGACTCGCACCTGCACCTGATTCGCGGCGGCCTGAACTACAACCTGGAACTGCGCTGGGAAGGCGTGCCGTCGGTGGCCGACGCCCTGCGCATGCTCAAGGAGCAGGCCGACCGCACGCCCACGCCGCAATGGGTGCGTGTGGTGGGCGGCTGGAACGAATTCCAGTTCGCTGAAAAACGCATGCCCACCCTGCAGGAGCTGAACCAGGCCGCGCCCGACACCCCGGTGTTCGTGCTGCACCTGTACGACCGCGCCTTGCTCAACCGCGCGGCCCTGCGCGTGGTGGGCTACACCCGCGACACGCCGAACCCGCCCGGTGGCGAGATCCAGCGCGACGCCAACGGCGACCCTACCGGCATGCTGATTGCCCGGCCCAACGCCATGATCCTCTACGCCACCCTGGCCAAGGGGCCGAAGCTGCCGCTGGAATACCAGGTGAACTCCACCCGCCAGTTCATGCGCGAGCTGAACCGCCTGGGCCTGACCAGCGTGATCGACGCCGGCGGCGGTTTCCAGAACTACCCCGATGACTACCAGGTGATCGAGCAACTGGCCAAGGACGACCAGCTAACCGTGCGCATCGCCTACAACCTGTTCACCCAGAAGCCCAAGGAAGAGCTCACCGACTTCAAGAACTGGACCTCCAGCGTCAAGCTGCACCAGGGCGACGACTACCTGCGCCACAACGGCGCCGGCGAGATGCTGGTGTTCTCCGCCGCCGACTTCGAGGACTTCCTGGAGCCGCGCCCGGACCTGCCGCAAACCATGGAAGAAGAGCTGGAACCGGTGGTGCGCCACCTGGTGGAACAGCGCTGGCCGTTCCGCCTGCACGCCACCTATGACGAGTCGATCTCGCGCATGCTCGACGTTTTCGAGAAGGTCAACCGCGACATCCCGTTCAACGGCCTGCCGTGGTTCTTCGACCACGCCGAGACCATCTCGCCGAAGAACATCGAGCGGGTGCGCGCCCTCAACGGCGGCATCGCCATTCAGGACCGCATGGCGTTCCAGGGCGAGTATTTCGTCGACCGCTATGGCCAGCAGGCCGCCGAAGCCACGCCACCGATCAAGCGCATGCTGGCCGAGGGCGTGCCGGTGGGCGCCGGCACCGATGCCACGCGGGTGTCCAGCTACAATCCTTGGACTTCGCTGTACTGGATGGTCAGCGGCCGCACCGTCGGCGGCCTGGCCTTGCAGCCTGAGGGCCTGCCACGTGAGACCGCGCTGGAGCTGTTCACCCACGGCAGCGCCTGGTTCTCGTCCGAACAGGGCAACAAGGGCCAGATCAAGATCGGCCAGCTGGCCGACCTGGCGGCGCTGTCGGCCGACTTCTTCGCGGTAGAAGAGGAGGCGATCAAATGGCTGGAGTCGGTGCTGACCGTGGTCGGCGGCAAGGTCGTGCACGCCGACGCCGAATTCTGCGACCTGGCGCCACCGCGCCTGCCAGTGGTGCCCGAGTGGTCGCCGGTGGTCAAGGTGCCGGGCCACTGGCGCCCGCAAGCACCCATGGCGCAACAGGTGCACCACTGCAGCGGCCCGTGCGCGGTGCACGCCCATGGCCACGACCGGGCGCGCCAGTCCAACGCGCCAATCAGCGACTTCCAGGGCTTCTGGGGTGCGCTGGGCTGTTCCTGCTTCTCGTTCTGAATCCGTCAAACCACACGTTAGGAGTTCGTCATGAGCAACGCCCCTGTCTACAACCGCCTGAACAAAGATGACGCGGTAGTACTGCTGGTCGACCACCAGACCGGCCTGATCTCGTTGGTGCAGGATTTCTCGCCCAACGAGTTCAAGAACAACGTGCTGGCCCTGGCCGACTGCGCCAAGTTCTTCAACCTGCCGACCATCCTCACCACCAGCTTCGAAAACGGCCCCAACGGCCCGCTGGTGCCCGAGCTGAAAGAGATGTTCCCGGACGCGCCGTACATCCCGCGCCCTGGCCAGATCAACGCCTGGGACAACGCCGACTTCGTCCAGGCCATCAAGGCCACCGGCCGCAAGCAGCTGATCATCGCCGGTGTGGTGACTGACGTGTGCGTGGCGTTCCCGACCCTGTCGGCACTGGCCGAAGGCTTTGACGTGTTCGTGGTGACCGACGCCTCGGGTACCTTCAACGACACCGTGCAACAGGCCGCCTGGGCACGCATGAGCGCCGCCGGTGCGCAGCTGATGAACTGGTTCGCCGTGGCCTGCGAGCTGCACCGCGACTGGCGCAACGACATCGAAGGCCTGGGCAACCTGCTGTCCCAGCGCCTGCCCAACTACCGCAACCTGATGAACAGCTACGTGGCGCTGACCGCCAAGAAGTAACACAAAACCCGTAGCAGCGGCCCCTAGGCCGCGTCCCAGCCCCCACCTGGGACGCGGCCTGCGGCCGCTGCTACAGGGTTGCGCTTGCCATTATCGCTGGACAGGGTACTGTCGCCTGCTTGAGCACAGGCAATTGGCCCCTGGACATGAAACACGTTGCAATCGCGCTGTACCCCGACTTCCTGCTGCTGGACATGGCCGGCCCGGTGGAGGTGTTCTCCATCGCCAACCGCTACCTGGCGCCTTGCCAGCACTACCGCATTTCCACCTTCGCCACCCAGCAGCGCAGCGTGCGCTCGTCCAGTGGCATCACCGTACAGGCCGACCACCTGGTCGAGCAGGCCTGCGCCGACGTCGACCTGCTGCTGGTGCCCGGCGGCCCCGGCGCCTACAACGCTCAGCACCCCGAACTGGTGGCCTGGCTGCGCGCCGCCGCACAGACGGTGCAGGGCTATGGCTCGATCTGCACCGGCGCGTTCATTCTCGGCCACGCCGGCCTGCTCGACGACCACCGCGTCACCACCCACTGGCACTACACCGAACGGCTGATCAAGGCCTTCCCCAAGGCGCAGGTGGGCACCGAGGACATCTACATCCACGACCGCAAGCTGATCTCCTCCGGCGGGGTGACCGCGGGCATCGACCTGGCGTTGTCGGTGGTGGCCCATGACCACGGGCGCAAGGTGGCGCTGGACGTGGCCAAGGTGCTGCTGGTGCTGATGCGTCGCCAGGGCGACCAGGCGCAGTTCAGCCCGTTGGTGGCCGAGGTGGCCGCCCAGGACTCGCCGGTGACCCGCGTGCAGCACTACATCCTCGACCACCTGGAGCAGCCGCTGACCCTCGAACGCCTGGCCGAGGCGGCCGCGTTGAGCCCGCGCCACCTGAGCCGGGTGTTCACCCGCGACGTGGGCATGACGCCCATGGCGTTCATCCAGAACGCGCGCATCGACCGTGCGCGCAACCTGCTGGAAAGCACCGAGTTGCCCCTCAAGACTGTGGCGTTCAAGAGCGGCTTTGGCAGCGTGCGGCACATGCGCCTGCTGTTCAGCGAGCGGTTGGGGCGCAGCCCGGCGGAGTACCGCGCGCAGTTCAACTAACACTCGGATGGCCGGATAGGGCACCCGAATGACCGTCCTGCGCCCCTTGTCGTCGTACCACTGTCGGCAATGCCTGCCAAGATACTACCCAACCAGTACACAACGCGCGGGAGGCGGGCATGGGCGACATGGGGGTAATGGATGAGATCGCGCAGGCGCTGCGCGACAGCATGAGCCCCAGTGACCGGCTGGCCGGCTGGACCTTCCGCTGGACGGTACAGGATGGGCGCATCACCTGCAGCCAGTGCCAGGCGTCGCAGTCGGCGAACCACCCGTGCGAGGCATTCAACCATCGACCCGGGTGCGGGGCGCGCCGCGAGCAGGGCCCGTGGCAGGAGTTGGCGGGGTTGTTGGGGCGGTTGGCGGGGCAATGAACCCCGCCCAATGGCTCACGCCTCGCGCTGTTCGCGGGCCTGGCGCTCGGCCTTTTCCTTGCGGTGGTTTTTCAGGTCCAGGCGCGCGCCCCAGGCCATCACGGCGACGCCGATGAGCAGTAGCAGGACAAGTTGGCTGGTCGGCATGTGAATCTCCCTTGGAAAAGATCCCATTGGAACCCGTGGCCTGCGCTAAAACCAAACAGTTCACGGTTACATAATGTTTCGGCGTGCCCCGCGCCGGTGCAACTGGACGCCCGGGTACTGGCGCTCTTACACTGCGCCAGCCCCCCTTGGTAGCCACAGGCGCACGCCATGACCATGCCCGAACAGCCCGCGCGCCGGCGTTTCCGTGATTCCGTCCAGCCCATTCCGGCGCACCTGCGCCCGGCGTTCGAAGCCTACGTGCTGGAGCATTACCGCAGCTTTCTGCTAGCCATCAACCTGATCGCCGCTGGCGCCTATTATTCCTACGTGTTCGCCGACGCTATCCTGATCCCGGACATGGCCTGGGCCTCGGTGGTCACGCGCACCACGCTGGTGGCGGTGGGCCTGGTGAACATCTTCCTGGTGTTCCGTTTCAGCCGGAACCTGTTGCTGCTCGACCTGCTGATGCCGGTGCACGACCTGATCTGCGCGGTGGCCTGGTTCGAGCTGCTCAAGCGCAGCCATTCTCCCGACGTGCCGACGTTCCTGTATGCCTCGGTGATCTTCGTGCTGCTGTGCAACCTGGGCGTGCGCGTGTCGTTCAAGGGCACGCTGTGGATTTCCCTGGCCATCAGCGCGGTGGTGGTGGGCAACGTGGCCCTGCTGCACCCCGGCGACCCCAAGGCGCTGCTGGTGTTCGTGGTGGTGTACCTGCCGGTGTTGCTGTTTAGCCTGTTCATTGCCTGGACCAACATCACCAGCGTGCGCCGGGCCTTCCTGGCCGACCAGGAAGAGCGCTGGCAGCAGGCGCAACTCTACGACCTCAACCAGCGCCTGCAGGCCCTGGCCATCACCGACGCGCTGACGCGGGTGGGCAACCGCCGTGCCTTCGACCAGCACCTGAGCGAACGCTGGGCGCTGATGGAACAGGTGGGGCAACGGTTCGGGTTGCTGCTGGTGGACATCGACTATTTCAAGCCCTTCAACGACCACTACGGCCACCAGGCCGGCGACCGCTGCCTGGCAGAAGTGGCGCGGGTGATGGCGGCGAGCGTGGGGCAGGGGCAGCTGTTCCGCTATGGCGGCGAGGAGTTCGCGATTCTGCTGCCGCTGGAAGGGCAGCCGCAGTTGCTGCTGGCTGCCGAGCGACTGGCCAATGAGGTGCGGGGCTTGAAGATACTGCACCAGCATCGGCCTGACGGCCATGGGGTGCTGACGGTGAGCATCGGCGCGGCGCTGAGCGAGAATCCCGAGGCGGTGCAGCCCCAGGATCTGTTCGCGTTGTGTGACCGGTTGCTGTATCAGGCCAAGCAAGAGGGGCGTAACCGCTGCGCAGTGGCCTGATGACGCGGAGCTTTTGTGGGAGCTGGCTTGCCAGCGAGCTGTTGAGGCCCTAAAAGATCGCTGGCAAGCCAGCTCCCACAAAAAGCAGTCCCTGCTAACCGCGTCCCTTACGGATTAACCCAATTTTGCGGCCGCTCCCCGTTCAACGCCGCCAGCAGATTATCCACCGCACACCGCGCCATCGCCTCCCGCGTCTCATGGGTAGCCGAACCGATATGCGGGGTAGCCACCACGTTGTCCAGTTGCAGCAGCGGCGAATTCGGGTCCACCGGCTCGCGCTCGAACACGTCCAGGCCGGCGGCGCGGATCTGGCCGGTTTGCAGGGCGTGGATCATGGCCTGCTCATCCACCACCTTGCCGCGCGAGATGTTGACGAAGATGCTGTCGGGCCCCATCAGCTCGAACTCGCGGGCGCCGATCAGGCCCGTGGTCTCGGCGGTCAGCGGCAGGGTCAGGCAGATGAAGTCGGCCTCGCGCAGCAGCTCGTCGAGGCTGCAATGGCGGGCGCCGAAGCGCTGGTCCACGGCGGGCTTGGGCGAGTGGCTGTGGTAGATCACCGGCATGTTGAAACCGAAGTGCCCGCGCTGGGCCAACGCCTCGCCGATCCGGCCCATGCCAACGATGCCCAGGGTCTTGCCGTGCACGTCGGTGCCGAACTGCCTGGGGCCGACGCTGGCGGCCCACTGGCCGTTGCGCACCACGCTGGCCAGTTCCACCACACGGCGGGCGGTGGCCAGTATCAGCGCAAAGCCGGTGTCGGCGGTGGTCTCGGTGAGCACGTCGGGGGTATTGGTGAGCTTCACACCACGGCGGCTGAGGTCGGCGATGTCGTAGTTGTCGACGCCCACAGATACGCTGGAGACGGCTTCGAGATTGGGCGCCAGGTCCAGCAAGGCAGCGTCCAGTTTCAGGCTGGCGCCCAGCAGGCCGTGGGCCTGGGGCAGGGCTTCGCGCAGGCGCGCCAGGCCGTCGCTGGCCGGGTCTTCGATGTAGGTCACGTCCACCTGGTCGCCGAGGCGGGCGAGCAGGGCGGGGGACAGTTTCTTGTACAGCACCACGTGCTTTTTCATCAGGAACTCTCGACGTCAGGAATGGTGGGCAGTGAGGGGGCGGGTGCGCGCCGCGACTTTGTCGCAGCCGCCGGGGGCCAGCAATATCGTCAGCAGCGCCGACAGCACCAGCGCGCCGCTCATCAGCAGGTACGAGGCACCGGGGTTGCCGGTCTCGCTGTTGAGGTAGCCCACAAGGTAGGAACCGGCGAACGAGCCCAGGGCGCCCATGCTGTTGATCAGCGCCATGGCGCCGCCGGCGACGTTGGCGGGCAGCACCTCGGGGACGATGGCGAAGAACGGCCCGTACGGCGCATACATGCAGGCGCCGGCCAGCACCAGCAGGCCGTAGGACCACCAGAAGTGCTCGCTGCCCAGGGCATAGGAGCCATAGAACGCCAGGGCCGCCAGCAGCAGCGGCGGCCACACGAAGCGCTTGCGCCGCTGGATGCGGTCCGAGCCCCAGCTCACCGCCAGCATGGCGATGACCGCGGCCAGGTACGGCAGCGCCGACAGCCAGCCGGCCTCGACCATGTCCATTTCCTGGCCCTGCTTGAGGATAGACGGCAGCCACAGCACGAAGCCGTACACACCAATGCTCCAGCAGAAGAACTGCACCGAAAGGATGATGACCTTGGGTGAGCGGAACGCCTCGGCGTAGTTTTTTACGGGCTTGATGCCTTGCTGCTCGGCGGCCAGGGTCTGCTGCAGGTCCTGCTTCTGCTGGCCGCTGAGCCAGGTGGCGTCGGCCGGTTTTTCATCGGCCAGGCGCCACCAGATGAACGCCCAGGCGATGGCCGGCAGGCCTTCGACGATAAACATCCAGCGCCAACTGTAGTGCTGCACCAGGTAGCCGGACACCACCGACATCCACAGCATGGTCACCGGGTTGCCGAGGATCAGGAAGGTGTTGGCGCGCGAGCGTTCGGCGCGGGTGAACCAGTAACACAGGTACACCAGCATGGCCGGCATCACCACGGCCTCGACCACGCCGAGCATGAAGCGGATTGCAATCAGCCAATAGGCGTTTTCCACCATGCCGGTGAGGCTGGCCAGGGCGCCCCAGGCGATCAGGCTGGCGAAGATCAACTTCTTCACGCTGCGCTTTTCTGCGTAGATGGCCCCAGGCACCTGGAAGAAGAAATAGCCGAGGAAGAACAGCGCGCCCAGCAGGGACGACAGCCCCGGCGTCATGGCCAGGTCCTTGGCCATGCCGGAGGCAGCGGCAAAGCCATAGTTGGCCCGGTCCAGGTAGGCCAGGCTGTAGGTGATGAACACGATGGGCATGATCACCCACCAACGGCGCGGCGCCAGTTTCAGCGGTTGCATGGCAAGGCTCCTGAGCATTTTGTTGTTGTCGCAACAGGGTTGTTCGAGTGGATCAGGCGCGGCGCAGGGCCGCGGCTTCCAGCAATTGGTCGCGGCTGGGCAGGCCCTCCATGTCGCCCTGGCTTTGCACGGCGCGGCTGCCGATCCAGTTGCCGCGGTCGGTGGCCTGCTCGAGGGGCAGGCCTTCCAGCAGCGCGCTGATCACGCCCACCGCGAAGCCGTCGCCGGCGCCCACGGTGTCCACCACCTTGGCCACCTTGTGCGCGGCCACGAAGCCTTCGCCCAGGGCAGTGCGGTAATAGGCGCCTTCCGCGCCCAGCTTGATGGCCACCGCTTCCGCGCCGTGGTCCAGGTAGAACGCGGCGATGTCACCCGGGGTTTCATAGCCGGTCAGCAGGCGCCCTTCGGCCAGGCCCGGCAACACCCAGTCGGCATGACTGGCCAGGGCGTTGACCTCGCTGATCATGCGCGTCTGGCTGGGCCACAACGACGGCCGCAGGTTGGGGTCGAACGACACGCTGCGGCCGGCACCGCGCATGGTCTGCATCAGGTGGCTGGACAGCTCCTGGGCGCTGGCCGACAACGCCGGCGGGATACCGGTGGCGTGCAGGTGGCGGGCGCCGAGCAGGTCATCGTTGAGGTCGGCGATGCTGAGGTGGCTGGCGGCAGAGCCGCGGCGGAAATACTCCACCACCGGGTCCTGGCCGTCGTCCTCGCGGGACTTGAACTGGAAACCGGTGGGGTGCGCATTGTCCACGGCCACGTGGCGGCAGTCCAGGCCTTCGCGCTGCAGGGTGTCGACCACGAAGCGGCCCAGGGAGTCATTGCCCACGCGGCTCAGCCAGCTGACCTTGAAACCCAGGCGCGACAGGCCGATGGCAACGTTGCTGTCGGCGCCGGCAATGCGCTTGTGGAAGTGCGAGACGGCGGCCAGGTCGCCGGTCTGTTCGGCCACCAGCATGGCCATGGTTTCACCAAAACACAGGATATCAGCCATGGGCGACGCTCCCTGCCTGCGGTTGGCCCAAGTGGGCGAGGGTGGCCACGTGGCCACGGGTTACCTGCAGTAGATCCTCGCCTTGCAGCGGAAATTCCGCAGCGCGCATCACCCCGGGGGTCATGCGCCGCAACAATTGCTCCCACAGCTCCAGGTCACGCGGGTGCGGCGGTATGGCCACCAGCTTGCCGGCGCTGGTGCGCTCCACGGCCTTGCAGTGCACGTACTCCACGTACTGCGCCAGCTGCACGGCGGCGCTGAACACCGATTGGTCCTGCCACTGCCAGTTGCCGATGTCGAAGGTCATGCCCACCGGCACCATATGCTCGCGGGCGCGGGTGAAGAAACGCGCCAGCGGGTCGATGCGCCCGCCCTGGGTGGTCTGGTCGTTCTCCACCAGCAGGCGCACCGGCTGGTCGGCCAGCAGTTGCTTGAGGGCAGTGAAGTCGTTGTGCGGGGCGAAGAAGCCCAGCGACACCTTCAGCCACTTCGAGCCGCAGGCCGCGGCGTTGGCCAGGGCGGTGACCAGCGCCGGGTCCGGCTCGGTGCGGCCTGCCTGCCACAGCTCCATGGGGCACGAATACACGCTGGCAAGGCCCTGGGCTTCGGCGGCCTGGCGCAACTGGTCGGCTTCGAGGGTGGTGAACAGTTCTTCACGCCATTCGATGACGTTGGCGCCGGCCTGCTTGAGCAGGGCGGCGAAGGGCACCTGGCCCTGTTCGCGAACCAGGGTGGCGCCGTAGCTGGACAGGCTGATGGACACGGGGTAGAGATTCATTGTTATTGGGCCTCTGAAACCGGTTACATTTCAATCAATAAAAAGGTATGCGGAAGACCCCGGCGTGGGGCCGGTGGTTCAGTTTTTCGTGGGAATTGGCGCGATATTGAAAATAAAGAGACGGCACATGGCCTGGTTTCCTTCTTTGATATTGTTGTTGTTTTAGCAGCACTGAAATCGGTTTCAGTGGTGATTAGAAAACACCTTCCACGCGCGCACGTCAAGCCCCTGCGCGCCGCCGCGCACGCTGCAATACGCCTGGGGGCTGGGACGCGGCCTGCGGCCGCTGCTACGAAGGGGAGGCACACGCGATCGCGTAGCAGCTGCCGTCAGGCGGCGTTTGGCCGTTACGCGGTCGGGACTTGCTTTTGCGGGGTAGAACCGCGCACCACCAGCTCGGCGGCGAAATCAAAGCGCTGCGCCGGCCCCGCATCGCCGCGCAACCGCTCCAGCAGACACTCGAACGCACGCACGCCAATGGCATGGGTGGGCTGCGCCAGGGCAGTGATACCGCTGCCCACCAGCGGGTACCAGTCCAGGTCGTCCAGGGCAATCAGGCCGACGTCGTCGAACAGGTTGCAGCCCAGCGTGCGCAACGCCTGGGCGGCGGCCAGCGCTGCCAGGCCGTTGGCACAGAACAGCGCCTTGGGGCCGTGGTCGTTGCTGGCAAGAAACTCGCGCAGGCGGACTTCAAGCGCTTCGCCGGTCTGCAGCCTGGAGCCACGCAGTTGCTTGTCCTGCGCCACCAGCGCATCGAACGCGCTGATACGCTCGTTGCGCGAGCTGGTGCCGTCCTGGGGCTCGCTGACCAACGCCAGGTCGCGGTAGCCGCGGGCCTTCAGGTGCACCAGGCCCATGCGCATGGCGCCAGCGTTGTCCAGGCCGGTCATGTCGCTGTGGAAGTCTTCCAGCTTGCGGTCCACCAGCACCATGGGCAGCTCGCTCTGCAGTTCGCGCAGCTCGTCCATGTGCTTGCCCAGGGTGTTCACGATCAGCCCCTCGATGTTGTAGCTGCGCAGCGCCTGCAGCTGCTGCAGTTCCTGTTCGCCATCGCGGTCGGTGTTGCACACCACCAGGCTGTAGCCATGGCGGCGGCAGGCGGTTTCCACGCCGTGCATCACGGCGATGGAGTAGGGGTTGCGGATGTCGGCCATGAGCATGCCGATCAGGCGCGTGCGCCCACGCTTGAGGCCCCGCGCCATCTGGTTCGGGCGGTAGCCCAACTCGCCGATGGCTTTTTCGATGCGCAGGGCGATAGCGTCCGAGAGCAGGGCTTTGTCGTCGCCGATGAAGCGCGACACGCTGGCTTTCGACACCCCGGCGCGGCGGGCAACGTCGAGCATGGTGACGCGGTGGCGGGGCGGGGTGGTGGGGCTGCTCACGGGCCTGTGGTCCTTGTTGACATTGTTTTTCGCCAGGCGGCGGGGTGGGCTGGGATCGGTTTCAGCCTGTGGCAGTGACCATCCTTCGCCCAAGGGCGCCAAGTGTACCGCTTGTCGGCTGGTGGGGGGTACCTGTCAGTTCTGTCAGTAGGCGGGCCGGTGGATCAGGCATTCAATGGGTATCAGCAGGTGTTGGCCGTTGCCACGCCTTGCGAATGCCGCAGGGGCAGCCCTGCCGGCGCTACGCAATCTACTGCTGAAGGACATCATCATGGCTTCGAATACTTCCACCCTTGCCCAAAGACTCAAGGCATGGCGGGCGCAATTTTCCACCCACAAGCCAGCGGCCAAAGTAGCAGGCCCAGGCATCCAGGCGCTGTTCCCCCCGGAACCCGAAGGGCTGCTGCCTAACCTGGACCCACCGCTGCCAGGTGACCAAATAAACTTGCTGCGCCGTGAACGCACATCCGCCGACCTCCCGGTATTGGTCACCTATGTGGGGGACCCAGTACTGTCTGCGCGAGTCAGCGCTACATGGAATGGCATCCAAGGAGTCATTGCGACGGTCGACTTCCCAGCGAACACGCCCCCGGCTGACAGAAAAATTATCATCCCGCACAATCAACTGACCCGCAGTAACGCCAATATACTGGTTTGGCACTTGAACTCCCAAGGCTCCGACGAGAGTTCGGACCCTTTCACCCTCACCGTCGACCTGGACGTGCCCAACAATGGCAGTACTCTGGATCCGATTGTTTATCCTACTGCTGTGCTGGAAGGCGTGACGCTTGAATACCTCACGGCGAACAATGGCCTCAAGGTGACTATTCCGAAATGGTCGGACATCGCCCGAGGCGATCGTGTAGTGGTGACCCTGATCAAAAAATCGGACCTGGTCACAGCCGCTGATTTAGTCGTGGCCGACTTTGACATCAACGATCCTAACGACCCCGTTGAAGTGACTATTTCCTTGGCGCAGTTTCAGCTGGTCACGGAAGGAATCGTGGTAGTGGCGTACCGGGTATACGACCGTGCCGGCAACAATATACTTGACCCCGATACCTTCCGTGTACCGTTCCCCGTGGTGCTTTCGCCGCTGCCGGTATTCGTGCCCAATGATGTGCTGACGTTGGTTACCTTCACACCAGGAGCTACGATTACCCGCCTGGATATCCAGGCTGGTGTGTTAATTCGTGTGCCAAAGCATGAAGACTGGAAGCTGGGCGACCGCGCCGACCTGTACTGGGGGGCGGCGACTGCCCCAGCGTACTCTGTTGACGCACCTGGTGAGGTTTTCGACATTCTGGTGCCGTGGTTACCGATCCTTACCGAAGGCGAGGGCACCGGTATTGATGTACGGGTAAAAATCTGCCGGCGTAATACCCAGATTGGCGTGGAAAGCGCTGTACTGCAGGTAGCGGTCGACCTTTCCGCCCCTGGCCCCGCGCCAGACCCTGACAAACCGGGCCCCATAAACGATGCTTTGCCTGTAGCAGTGGTCAAGGGCGCCAATCATGGTGGTAACCCGGCCAATAACAACAAACTGGTGGCGGCCGATGTCAATCAGCCCGCGACGGTTGAAGTGATATTGACCGCTGGCTTCGCCGTCGATGAAACATTGCTGTTCTACTGGGAAGGTAATGATACTCCAGTGGCCAATGCATCGTTGGCAGGTGGCGCCGCCGTAGGGGCCACTGTGACGGGCACGGTCGCGTGGGTAAACATAGAGGCAGGGGCATATGGGCCTGCCGTAAAGGTGTACTACAAGGTAGTAAAAACCGCCGAGCTGGACGGGCAGTACCAACAGTCTATCGATACGCTGGTGGACGCACAAATAGGCGGTATTATCAATCTGGAAGTGTTGACAGTTCCGGGCAAGCAAACGATTGAAATGCCGACCACTCCGCCCTATGACGCGTACGTCATTGACTGCGGTGATGAGCCATGGAACGGGATTAAAGTATTTATTCCGCCGGCTGAAGGACGATTCCCGGTGGATTCTGTCGCGACAGTTACATTTGAAGCGTTTGACGGTTATGAGCCAGGCTCCGGGTCGGTGGGCGAAGAAGATTGTCCACCCTATACCATGAACGGAACGGACATTGACCGAGGTGTTGAATTTACTATCCCCAATACCGCTTTAGTCGCGGCAGTGCATCTAAAACGCGCTGAAGTTAGATATAACATCACCACACCACTCGGCAAGCAAGGTGACAGCGACGTCATCAACTTGTACATCCGCCGCGCGTACGGTGATGGCAGTCCATGCCCTCCAGCGCCTTGATCGACAGCGCTCGGTAATGTGAGTGGTCGTGGTTGCCAAGGCCGATAATACTCAGGAGGGATATTTCCTCCTGAGTGTTTAATCTTTCTTGTGTGAGGAAAATTCCTACAGCAAATGTGGAAGCATCCTAACGGCTACTCCTGGCAAAAAGTGTAAGTTCACGACCTTTCGGATGTGCTGCATTCATTGGTTAGGAGTAAGTTTCCATGGTTGAAATATATAAGGTGCAAAACGGGAGTAGTGCATTTCAGCCTCCCCCCATTTGTGCGGGCTTCTCCTTGGGCGCCGCCTCGCTGGGCGTGGCTTTGTTTATCGGCTGGGTGCCGGTGGGCACTGCGGCCGCGGTGACGGTGGACGGGGTCGTCTTTGATATGATCTTGCCTCAGATCGGTGATGATTTCACGGTAATTAACCAGGGGGGGCTACTGAATACCAACGGCTTCGAAGTCGCGAGCATTGTGGTGGCTTTGGGCGGCGTTGCCAATGTTTCCGGCGGGACCACCGTCACCAGGGGCCTCCGCGCTCAATCTGGTGGCCATGCGAATGTCGATTCGTCTACGCTCACCGGCGCCCTAGGGGTAGCGGGGCTTGCTATTAACACCGCCACTGCCGTAGTTCACAACAGCACTATTACTGGTGGCAGTGGTGCCGACGCGGTGTCACTACGAGGCGGGAGCGCCACGATAGTTGATAGCCAGCTGACCGGGATCGCGGGCGCTGCTGTTGACGTGGGCGGAATTATCAACCTTGATAACAGTGTTGTTCATGGCTACGGGGATGCCATAACGCCTACGATAATACCTGGAGGCGTGGTGATGTACGCGGGGCAAATCAACATCAGGAATGGCTCGCAGATAACCAGCGAAGCCTACGGTGCTTATATTCAAGAGTACCGAGGCGTTTATGGCAGTACCCTGACGGTGGACGCCTCATCAGTGACGGGTGCCGTGACAGGCATTCAAATAGGCGGCCTGGGTTATTCCAGTATCGGCAACGTTTCAGTCACCAACGGCTCACTGATACGCGGTGGCAGCGGCTTGGCACTGAATGTGGTGGACCGTTCACAAGCCAACGTGCAGGCCAGCGACTCTACCTTTGACGGCTCGCTGGCGGTGACGGACAGCCAGGCCACCATTGGCCTGACGCGCACCGTCGTCAACGGCGGCATCATCGCCGACAGCAACAGTACGGTGGCTGTACAAGCGGCAGGCAGCGTAGTCACGGGCGATGTCCGTGTGGACGCGGGCAGCACCTTGGGCTTGAACCTGGCCAACACCACTCTCACCGGCAACACCACCGTCGGTGCCGGCAGCACGCTGGACCTGAAGCTAACCGGCAGCACGCTTGAGGGCGGTGTCAGTAGCGATGGCACCGGCAGCACCACGGTCGCCCTGGAAGGCTCACACCTGAATGGCGGTGTACTCAACGTTGATAGCCTGAGCCTGGCTGCTGGTAGTGTCATGACGGGTAATGTCAGCAACGACGTCGGTGGCAGCACCACGGTGAGCCTGCAGGCCTCCCAGCTGAACGGCGACGTGCACAACGTCAGTAGCCTGAACCTGACCGGCAGCGTGATGAACGGCAACGTCAGCACGGATGCCGCCACCCTGCCAGTGACGCTGCAAGGTTCTCAACTCAACGGCAACGTCCTCAACGTGGGCACCCTGAGCCTTGCGGGCGGCAGCGTGATGAACGGCACGGTCAGCAATGATGGCGTCGGCAGCACCGCAGTGACCCTTCAGGACTCGCAGCTTACGGGTGATGCGCGCAACGTCAGCACCCTGGACCTGGCCGGCAGCGTGATGAACGGCACGGTCAGCAATGATGGCGTCGGCAGCACTGCGGTGACCCTTCAGGACTCGCAACTTACAGGCGATGCGCGCAACGTCAGCACTCTGCACCTGGCCGGCAGCGTGATGAACGGCACAGTGAGCAATGATGGCGTCGGCAGCACCGCAGTGACGCTGCAGGATTCGCAGCTCACCGGCAATGTGGTCAACGTCAATAGCCTGGCCCTCAGCGGCCAGTCCTTGTTGACGGGCACCTTGACCCAGGTCGGCAATGCCACCCTGGCTGACTCTACCTGGGTGGCCACCGGCGACAGTAGCGTCCAGTCGCTGACGCTGGGCGACAGTACCGTGGCGCTGGGCACTGCAGGGCAGTTCTACCGCCTTAGCCTGGGGTCTTTGGCCGGCACGGGGACGTTCAAAATGAACGTGGACTTTGGCCAGGACAAGTCAGGCTTCATTGATGTGAGCGGCCAGGCAAGCGGCCAGCACCAACTGTTGCTCAGTGCCAGCGGTACTGACCCGGCCACCGGCAACCCCATGCAGGTGGTGCACACCGGTGCGGGCTCCACGGCTGAGTTCAGCCTGCTGGGCGGGCCGGTGAACCAGGGTACTTATTCGTATGAGCTGATCAAGCACGGCACTGATTGGTTCCTGGACCCAGGCACCGAAACCATCAGCCCGGGCACCGCTTCAGTGCTGGCGCTGTTCAATACTGCGCCTACTGTCTGGTACGGCGAACTCACCACCTTGCGTTCGCGGATGGGTGAGCTGCGCTACGGGGGCAGTGCAACGGGCGGCTGGATGCGTGCCTACGGCAACCAGTACAACGTCAGCACCAGCAGCGGGGTTGGCTACCGGCAGAATCAGCAGGGCCTGGCCTTTGGTGCCGACGCACCTTTGCCCTTTGGTGATGGGCAATGGCTGGTGGGCGTGATGGGCGGCTACAGTGACTCCAGCCTGAACCTGGCTGGCGGCACGCAGGCCACGGTAGACAGTTATTACCTGGGCGCCTACGGCACCTGGATGGACCAGGCCAGCGGTTACTACGTGGACAGCGTGGTGAAATTCAACCGCTTCCAGAATTCCTCCAAAGTCGCCATGAGCGACGGTACGCGCAGCAAGGGTAACTACACCAACTCCGGTGTGGGCGCCTCCGTGGAGGTGGGGCGTCATCTGGACGTGGGCCACGGCTATTTCATCGAACCGTATACGCAGCTGGCGGGCGTAGTGATTGGGGGTGCCGATTACCAGCTGGACAATGGCATGCAAGCTGATGGCGACCGCACGCATTCGCTGCTGGGCAAGCTTGGCACCACCGCCGGGCGCACTTTTGACCTGGGCGGCGGAAAATTCGTGCAGCCTTACGTGCGTGCGGCCGTTGCCCATGAGTTCGCCAACAACAACCGCGTGGCGGTCAACGGCAACGGCTTCAACAATGACCTCTCGGGCTCGCGCGGTGAGCTGGGTACCGGCGTCGCGCTGTCCTTGAGCAAGGGCCTGCAGGTGCACGTCGACCTGGATTACAGCAACGGCACGCATATCGAGCAGCCCTGGGGCGCCAACGTGGGTGTGCGCTACAACTGGTAAGCAGTCAGCCAGGGGGGCAACGCCGCCCCTGGCATCCCTGTTGCCACCTGCCACCTGTTAGTTCTGACAGTAGCGCGTTTTCTCCCGGCGCGGTCCAATCGGGCTTTGATTGCACGGCCTTCTGCCGTGCTGCATTGTTCCCCGAGGTGCGCCATGACCCGCGATCCTGTTCCCAATAAAGACGACATCTTTCCCGCCCCGCGCATTCCGGATGCACTGCCCGACCTGCCGGGCGAGGTTAACCTCATACCCATCGAGCTGCTTGACAGGCCGTTGCGGGTGGAGTTTGACGATTGGAGTGCATCACCTGCCCACCCCCCCGGTTTTTCCTCGACGGCGAGGTTATATTGGGTTGGAAATCTGGTGGACACCAAGCTCTACGAAGCGGCTACCTTTGACCCGGACCAGCTGTTCCTGGAGGTTCCTACCCAGTACCTGATGGTGAGTGGCGTCCATGAACTGTACTACCGCATTGACGGAGTCGGCTATGGCGACAACTCATTCAAGACAACAGTGATGATCGACTTGCTGCCCCCTTCGTTCAACCTGAGGCCGGGCGATGTTCAGGTGCCTAATGACGTCCTGGATGGCGGGCTGACCCAGGCCTGGATGGACAGCCACAACAATGAATTGACGGTGAGCATTCCCCATTACACCGGTACCCGCGAGGGCGACCAGGTCTTGCTGTATTGGGACTCATCGCCGACAGAGCCGGGGGACGACAGGCCTATTTTTACCCGCATTGTTACCCGGCAAGAGGCTGAAAATGCCCAGGGCGATACTACTGCGGAAATACCCGTGGTGTTGCCCGAGGTGCTTATCCAGGGGCGTGGCAACGGCTTCAAGGGGCTGTGGTACGAGCTCAAGGACCGTGCCGGGAATACCAGTAACTCATCGCACCCCGTCGTGATCGACGTCAGGTTGCCTGCGGCTCCCGTGTTGCCAGTTCCTGAAGTGCCAGCCTTTGCCGATGGCGTCATCAACCGCGCCGACGCCTATAGGGGGGTAAACGTGCGGGTCAACAACTTTGTCTGGGAGCCCGGCGATGTGCTGATCATCCACTGGGGCGCCGTCGACATCCGCTACCCGGTGCCGGCAGTGCCGGTGTTCCCGCTGGACCTGGCGGTGGCGTGGGAAGTGCTGACCGTAGGGGACAACTACAAAGTGCGGCACGACGTGATCGTTACCTACACCCTTGAGCGCGGCAGCAACGCCTGGCTTTCGCGACCCTTGACGGTCACCGTGGACATGACCGTCGCCGGCCCGCCCAACCCGAGCATCAATCCGATCAACCCGGCCTTGCCCGTGGTGACGGTGAAAGGCGTCACTGGCGACAACGTCATCACCCTTGCCGACGCCAACCAGCCGGTGCGCGTGGAAGTGCTGCTGTACGCAAACCCGCAGCCCGGCGAGAAGCTTGACCTGTTCTGGGGCGGACTGGTAGGCGACGCACCGGTGGCGACCTACACCGTGCAAGACGGCGACGTGGCGGGCAAGCTGGTCGTCTTCGCGGTGCTTTGGGCCGACGTGCTGGCGGGTGGCGGCGGCCTGGGGGTGCCGGTGCGTTACACCACCTTCAACGGCATCAACGGCCAGCAGTGCCAGGACACCTTGTGCCGCGTGGAGGTTGCCGTGGAGGACCGTGCCTTGCCGGTGCCGTTCTACCCGGACCCCAATGCTCCCAAGTTCACTGCGGGCCCCGAGGAGACGTGGAATCCGATCATCGCCAATTACAATTGCGCGGCCCACCCATGGCGCGGCTTGGTCATCAAGATTCCGGCCAGTGACCGTTTCGTCGCTAACAGTCGGATTGTGCTGGAATGGAAGGGCTATTCCACCTCAAACCTGGTCGACAGCTCGTTCCTGCCTGGAACCCTGTATCAGGAGGAGCGCATTATCACCGCAGCAACGGAAAAACAGGAAGTTTCCTTTACGATTGCGCCAGCAGATTTTCGTCGTTGCATCCTGCCTACCAGCTACCGGGGGCAGGGCGAGGGCCAGCGCACCCCGGGCTCCGGCTACGCTTTCTACACACTGTACTCACCGGGCCTGCCCGCCGTGCACAACGAGCATAAGCAATCCTATTGCCGCATTGACCTGATACGGCCAGGGGCCAATTGCCCTTGCAGTTGGGACGGCTACCCTACCGAAGAGGAGGATTGGTGCCTGGACTGTGACCCCATTACCGACGGGGCGTGTGCGCCGCAACCTTGAGCGGCGCGGGTTTCAGTTGAGCAGCCCTGCGGCGATATTGATGGAAAACCCCAGTATCGCCGTGTTGAACAGAAACCCGATCAACGAATGCCCCAGCACCACCCGTCGCAACGCGCGGGTGGCTACCCCGACGTCGGAGGTCTGCACGGCCACGCTGATGGTGAAGGAGAAGTACAGAAAGTCCCAATAGTCGGGGTCGGTCTCGCCATCGGCAAAGCGCAGGGGGGCCTCCTGGGCCTTGGTGAGGTAGAACAGCCGCGCATAGTGCAGCGCGAAGATGATGCCGGTCATCAGCCACGAGCCGATCACAGTCAGCGCCGTCAGTGCGTAATGCAGCCCGCGCACGCCGGTGGTCAGTTGCTTGCCACCGGCCAGCAGAAAGCCGATGGCCGCCAGGCTTGCAATCGCGGCGATGCACACGGTCACCAGCACCAGCCCGGCGTTTTCGTCCTCCTGCTGGGCGGTTTGCTGGACTTTCTGTGCGTCGGCGTGGGTGGCCAGCCAGGTCATCAGTAGCAGGTAGCACCACACGCCGCAGTTCCAGCCGATGATCACCCGCATCACCGGGTCGGCGGGGGCCAGCAGGCCGGCGGCAATGCCCAGGGCGGCGGAGGACGACAGGCGCGGGTGGGTGCGGGGCAGGCTGGGCAGGGCCATGGCAATCCTTTGAATGAGTGGTACATGGACTGTAGCCGCGGCCTGCGGCAGCGGCTACACGGTGTGGAGGCAGTAAGGAGTTGGGCAAAACGCGGTTCGCCATACACTTTTTTTCAAGCATTGTCACCTGTCAGAACTACCAGTAGTCAAGGTTTCATTTAACCGGTTCAATGTAGGACCAGTCCTACAAGGAAAGTGCGCGATGACCATAGACGCTCCCAACGAGCCTGTGCTGCTGCAAGGCATGATGAGCCAAACGCGCCTGATGCGGCATACCCGGGTGCAACGGCGGCCCTGCAACGATGCAGTGTTTGACCGCCAACCCGGCCCACAGTGCCCGGGCGGTGAACCCAAGCCCGAGTTGCCTCGTTGAGGCATTGCGCTTTCTACCAGTAACGCGCACCGGTGTTCCGGCGTTCAATGGCGGCCAACGACCGCTACCCGGAACATCTTCAACATGGACATCATCACTTTCATTCTCGTGGGCCTGTTCACTGGCGCCATGGGCGGCTGGGCCGCCTTCACCTTCGGCACCAAGACCGGCAAGGTGATCGCCGGCTCCGCCAGCCTGGGCGCGGTGGCCCTGGAGACGGACTCGGCCTTGCAGGGTTTCATGGGCTATGGGCACGAATCGGGCGAGCTGGTGTTCACCCTTGGCGGTGCCTACGTGGTGGGTTTCTTCGCCACCATCGCGCTGTTGACCCAACTACTGCTCAAGCAAGACTCTCGGTACCGCATCACCCTGATCGACGTGGTGTTTGGCAACAACAAGGCGCTGGATGCCTACCACGACGCCAAGCGTCACGAATTGGAGACGCTGCTCAAGCGTGAACTCAATATCGAGGCGCTGGCGGCCGAGCGTGCGCTGCTCGACCAGCGCCAGGCGCAGCTGGACGTGCAACAGCGGTTGCTGGCCGTCGAGCTTGAAGAGGCGCAAGTGCTGCTGCAGGCCCGCGACGGCGTGGCCAAGGGGCGCCTGGCCATGCCGTTGCCGTTGCAGCACAAGCAGCTGATCTACCCCGATTTCTTCGAACTGTTGCCCCGGCAGGTGTTCAAGGTGTGCCGCTTCCACCATGCCTTGCTCGCGGAGACCGCCCGTTTCCTGGCCGGTGGCCGGGGCGGCTTCGACACCTACCTGCTGGCGATCGCCGGGCACCTGGCCACCCACCTGTTTGGCCAGGCCGTGGAGGTGGGCATGGAAGAGGTGCGCGTGCATTTTCGTCAGCTGGACCCTGCCGACAAGGTCTACAAACCCTACGTGGTGCAGGGCGGCACCGAGCTGGAAGTGAGCGGCGTGCACATCGACGACGGGCTGATCAGGGCCTCGCGCGAATCACGGCGCAGCCTGGTGTATTCGGCCAACAAGCGACTGGCCATCAGCAGCGGCGCCAATTTCTTGTGGCAGGACTACCTGGTGCATGTGTTCGAGGCCATCAAGGTGGCGGGGTTGCCGCGCTACAGCCTGGGCATTTCCATTCGCCATCGGGCGGCGCATTCCAGCGTGTTGTACCTGTTCAGCTTCATCCAGCTGGAGCAGGTGATCCAACATGAGATGGTGCGGGCGCACAGGTATTCCTCAGTGGAATCGGCCGCATAAAAAACATGAATTTTATTTATGGGTTGGCTGGGGTTATTTTTATCTGCACCTGAAAGGAGATACCACCATGGACACCCCCACCCACGAACAGCACTGGCAACGTAACCTTGCCGTGTGCGTCTTCGGCGCCTTCACCACCATTGTTGCCATGACCCTGCTGTTGCCGTTCCTGCCCATCTACGTAGAGCGCCTGGGCGTCAGCGACCCGGCCGCCGTGGTGCAATGGTCGGGCATTGCCTTCGGCGCCACCTTCCTCTCGGCAGCGCTCACCGCGCCGTTGTGGGGCCGCCTGGGCGACCGCTACGGGCGCAAGCTGATGCTGATTCGCGCCAGCCTGGGCATGGCCATTGCCATGTCGCTGATCGGCCTGGCGGAGAATATCTGGCAGTTGGTGCTGCTGCGGTTGTTGGCGGGGTTGTTGGGCGGCTACGCCTCGGGCGCGACCATCCTGGTGGCCACGCAAACCCCCAAGGCGCGCTCGGGCTGGGCGTTGGGCATCCTGTCGTCGGGCATCATGGCTGGCAGCCTGGCGGGGCCGTTGATTGGTGGATTGTTGCCGCCGCTGGTGGGCATCCGCAACACCTTCTTCCTCGCCGGTGCGGTGATTTTCGTGACCTTCCTGGGCACCGCCTTCCTGCTCAAGGAAGCGCCACGGCCCAAGCGGGCGCCGGTGGCCAAGGGCGCGCCGAAGGCCACGGCCGGGGTGAACATGAAGCCGGTGTGGGCGATGTTCGTGGTGGCGTGCCTGGTGATGTTCTCGAACATGTCCATCGAACCGATCATCACCGTGTACCTGATGCAATTGGGCGCGGCCAACGTGACGCTGGTGGCCGGGGTGGTGATGTCGGCGGCGGCGCTGGGCAGCATTCTCTCGGCGTCGCGCCTGGGCAAGCTGGCGGACCGGGTAGGGCACTGGAAGGTAGTGATCGGCTGCCTGGTGGCGGCCGCAGTGCTGCTGATTCCCCAGGCCCTGGTCACCGAGCCGTGGCAGTTGGTGGTGTTGCGCTTGTTGATGGGCCTGGCGTTGGGCGGCTTGTTGCCGTGCATTGCCGCCATCATCCGCCACTCGGTGCCCGAAGGCATTGCGGGGCGCATGCTCGGCTATTCCACCTCCAGCCAGTACGTGGGGCAGGTGTTGGGGCCGTTGGCCGGTGGCTACCTGGGTGGCCACGTGGGCATGCGCGTGGTGTTCGTGGTGACCTGCGTGCTGATGGCGGTGGGGGCGGTGGTGACCGCCCTGGCGCGCCCGCGGCCGCAGGCGTCAGAAGGACATGGCGACGGCGAAGAACACCCCGCAGGCCACTACCACGTAAAGTGAAAACCTGACCAGCTCCTTGACTCCGAACTCTTCCATTGTCTCGACTCCTGCATCGCTGTTCTGATGGCTGAACTATGCGCTGCAGGGGGCGAAGGACACCAGATTCAGAAACGCGAGAAAAAACCGGATCAGATGGTGCGGCCCGGACGCGGCCTTACGGCCGCTGCTACGGGCATTCCTGCGTCATCAAGCAATGGTATCCACCACCCCGCCATCCACGCGCAACGCAGCCCCCGTGGTGGCCGATGCCTGGGGCGAGGCGATGTACACCGCCATGTTCGCGACTTCTTCCATGCTCGCTGCGCGCTGGATGATCGAGGTGGGGCGGTTTTTCATCACGAACGCTGCTGCCGTTTCTTCCAGCGAGGCGCCGCTGGCCGCCTGGTCATCCTTGAGCATTTCCTGCAGGCCTTCGGACAGGGTAGGGCCGGGCAGGATGGCGTTCACCGTCACCCCGGTGCCGGCCATGCGCTTGGCCAGCCCCCGGGAGATCGACAGGTTGGAGGTCTTGGTGAAGCCGTAGTGGATCATGTCCGCCGGGATGTTCAGCCCCGATTCGGACGAGATGAAGATGATCCGGCCCCAGCCGCGCTCGGCCATCTTCGGCGCGTAGGCCCGCGACAGGCGCACGCCGGACATCACGTTGACCTGGAAGAAGCGTTCCCATTCCTCGTCGGGGGTGTCGAAGAAGTCCTGCAGCGCAAACACGCCCAGGTTGTTCACCAGGATGTCGACCTGGGGCACGCTGGCCACCGCCTGCCTGCAGCCTTCGGCCGTGGCCAGGTCGCCAGCGAGGCCCTGCACCTTGGCGCCGCTGACGGCCTGCTGCAGCTTGGCCACTGCAGCGTCCACTACGTCGGCCTTGCGGCCGTTGATAATCACGTGGGCGCCGGCCTGGGCCAGGCCCTTGGCAATGGCGAAGCCGATGCCTTGGGTGGAGCCGGTGACAAGCGCGGTCTTGCCGTTCAAATCGATATGCATGGCGGGTCTCCCGTTGGATGAGTCAGACAGCATAGGTGCAAGTATCGAGACCGGCTGTGCCAGCCGGCGTTCCGCCTATACTGCAATTCCCTTCCCGTGTTCCTCTCAGGAGTCACGCCATGAACCTGCGCACCTGCCTGTTGCCCATTGCCCTGCTCAGCGCCGCCCTGGCCAGCGCCCCGCTGTGGGCCAGTGGCGGCGACGACTCGCCGCCCAAGCCCAATTGCCCCAAGGGCAAGGTCTGGGACAGCAAAAGCAAAAGCTGCGTGATGCAACAGAGTAGCGCCGCCAGCGACGCAGACCGCACCGACTACGCCTACCGCCTGGCCAAGGACGGGCGCTACGACGAAGCCATCGCCTTGCTCGACACGCTCAAGCAGCCCAACACCGCCAAGGCGCTCAACTACCGCGGCTATGCCACGCGCAAGCTGGGGCGCACCGACGAGGGTATTGGTTACTACCTGCAGTCGGTGAAGCTCGACCCGCGTTATGCCCAGGTGCGTGAGTACCTGGGCGAGGCCTACGTGATCAAGGGGCGGCTGGACCTGGCCAAGGAGCAGTTGGCGACCATCAAGTCCATTTGCAGCACTACGTGCGAGGAGTACCAGGATTTGGCCGAGGCCATCGAGGGGGCCTCGAAGACCTGATGGCGCGCCGCGTTGTCGGCGGACGCGGCCTAGGGCCGCTGCTACGGGGCTAGCGCTCGAACATCCGTGGGTCGTACATGAAGTCATAGACCTGGACGACCTGCACCTGGCTGATGGCGGGGTGCCTGGGGTTGAGCAGCACATTGCGTTCCAGTGCCAGCACGGCCGAGGGCACGATCAGCCCCAGGTACTTGCCCTCGCGCAGCCAGGCGCTGCCGAACGCCATGCTCGGCCGGTCGGCGGGCAGGGCATTCCAGCCAGCGGGCAGCTCATGGCCGCCAGGCTCGAGGTAGAGGGCGGGGTCATCCGGCAGTTCGAAGCAGGTAATCTTCATGGCCATGCCCGGCTCGCCGTTGGCGTGCACGAAGGTTTCCAGGCAACAAATGCCAGGTGTCAGGCCCATGTACACCGCGGGCAGGTCCTGGTCGTTCCAGCGGCCGCCAGCGATGGCAGCACCCTGGCCGGACAGATCAGTTGCACGACGGGCCTTGGCGATGCGCCAGCCGCGCATCAGGCCACGCCCCCCCACTCAAGGGCGTGCAGCACGCGCAGCACCTGGCGGGCACCGATTTCGGTTTCGCACAGCATCACCGGGGCTTCATTGCCGAGGGCCTTGTTGGGGGTGGCCATCCATTGTGCGGCGGCTGCCCGGGCTTCAAACACTTCCTGGGCCAGCTGCGAGACTGCGGCAATGCGGTCCAGCCGTTCAGAGGCCACTGGGTCCAGGGGCTTGTGCTCGCGGCGGCGGCGCTCCAGGGTCGATATCGAGGCGTTCATCAGTATTTCCAGCTGGCGTTCCGCAAGGTCGAAGGTCACGCGGATAGCCTGGGAAAACTCGGCGGCAAAGCCCTCTTTGATCTGTACCAGGCGCTGGGCGTCCAGCAGCGAGGCGCGAGCATTGCTGAAGGCCCAGAATTGCTCGGTAACCTGCTCGCGCGGGCTACCCTTGCTACGCGACAGCATGGTAGATCCTTCATTTGATGAAATTAATCAGTCAAATGAAGTCTATGCGTTTTCATCCGCAGGTACCAGCCCCGTTTCGAGTGGCAGCACCTTGCCCATGCTGATGCGCGGCTCCACCACATAGCCCAAACGCTCGTAGAAGCCGGCCACCACGTCATTGCCGGCCGTGATTTGCAGGTTGATCTTCAAGCAGCCCAACGCGACCAGGGCGGTTTCGGCGTGGCGCACCAGGGCGGCGCCGATGCCGTGCTGCTGCCAGGCCGGGTGTACCGCCACTGAGTACAGCCAGCCGCGGTGGCCGTCGTAGCCGGCCATGGTGGTGCCCACCACCCGGCCATCCTGCACCGCCACGAACAGCAGGTCATCCACCGCCAGCTTGCGTTCCAGCGCAAGCTCAGGGCGGTTGTGGGCCGTGGGGTAGGCGAACACGTCGCGCCACAGGGCTATCACGGCGTCGCGGTGCAGGTTGTCGTCGTAGGTGATGATCTGGGCCATGGCCGGTCCTTGGAGTGGGCGAAAGCATGGATTCTAATGGCCCGCCAGCTACGCTCAAGGGAAATCTCGCCGAGCGCCGCCGCCATGAAAACCCTGATGTTGCTGTGCTGCCTGGCACTGGCCAGTTGCAGCGGCGTGGACGTACACACCTACCGCGACCAGCAGCCGACGCTGGACCTTGCGAGTTTTTTCGCTGGCCGCACCGAGGCCTGGGGCATTTTCCAGAAGCGCTCCGGCGAGGTGGCCAAGCGCATGCACGTGGTGGTCGACGGCCGCCTGCAGGGCGACGCGCTGATACTGCATGAGGCGTTCACCTACAGCGACGGCACCCGGCAGGTGCGTGAATGGACCCTGCGCCCCGACGGCCTCGGGCGCTGGCGCGGCACCGCTGGCGATGTGATCGGCGAGGCCACGGGGGAGGTCTCGGGCAACACCCTGCACTGGCAGTACGACCTCAACCTGGTGGTGGACGGCAAGACCTGGCAGGTGCATTTCGATGACTGGATGTACCTGCTGGACGCGCACACCCTGGCCAACCGCTCCACCATGAGCAAGCTGGGTATCGAGCTGGGCCAGGTGTCGTTGTTTTTCCGCAAGCCTTAAGCGGCGCGCAACGTCTTGACGATGGCCTGGGCGTTGGCGGTCAGGCGCAGTTCGCCCAGCTGCTGGCGGTTCTGCCAGCGGCATTCGGCGATTTCGTTCTGCGGCGTGGCTACGGCGCTGTCGGCGATACGCGCCTCGAACAGGTGATGCAGGGTGTCGTCGCTTTCGTAAGCGCCCAGGAACACCAGGTCCACCACCTGCAAGCCGGTTTCCTCGCGCAACTCGCGCACGGCCGCCGCGGCGGGGCTCTCGTCTTTTTCAATCTTGCCGCCGGGCAGGTTCCAGCGGGATTTGGCCTTGCGCACGTAAAGAATCCGGTCTTCACGGCGGCAAATCAAGGTAGCGCGCTCTTTCATGGTGCAGGTTTCCGCGATACTGCAACGCGATGCGCTGGAACAGGCATCTACGCTGTCACAAAAATGTCATGTCCTTGACGCAAGCATTAACAATGCCAACCCAATGTGACATTGATTCGTTCGCCCGCCGCAGGTTCCGACGGCTGGACAACAAATATTCCATTGATTTACGGTGCGCCTGCCAGGGAAAAGAACTTGCCGGTCGGCGCCTGTCACATAAATTGCAGGCATTGCCCGGTAAAGTGTAGAAAAACAACAATAAGGAGGCTGCCCATGAGCTGCTTGATATGCGCGGGAAGCGCAGAAGATCTGCAGTGCGAAGGCGCGTGGGAAGAACGTCATTGCCCCGAATGCGGGCGCTATCGCATGTCACATGAGCTGGTGCTGACCCTGATGGAGCAGGGCCAGATATTCGACGTGCACAAGATGCGGGCCTGGCTGCAGGACCGCCGGCACCAGTGCGAGGTGCCTAGCGTGGAGATTGACGAGGCCCTGCTGGTGCCCTAGGGGGTCAGCGCAGCGGCCGGAAGAACGCGCGGATGTCCTCGGCCAGCGCATAAGGGCACTCCATGGCGGCGAAATGCCCGCCGCGGTGCAGGTGCGTCCAACGTTGCACGTTGTAGCAGCGCTGCACCCAGCTGCGCGGCGGCATGGGCAGTTCCGCCGGGAACTGCGCCACGCCCAGGGGTGGCAGCACGCGCTGGCCGGGGCTGAACTGCAGCGGTTTGCGCCGGCTTTCCAGGTACAGGCGGAAGGTGGCGCCGATGCCGCCGGTAAACCAGTACAGGGCGATGTTGGTCAGCAGCGCGTCCAGGCCGAAGGCCCGTTCCACGTCGCCCTGGCAGTCGCTCCAGGCCTGGAATTTTTCCAGTATCCACGCCGCAAGGCCTGCGGGCGAGTCGTTGAGGCCCACCGCCAGGCTTTGCGGGCGGGTGCCCTGGATTTGCCCATAGGCGCCGTGCATCTGCGCCCAGGCGCTGGCCTGGTCGAGAAAGCGCCGTTCCTCGTCGCTGGCGGGCGGCTGGTCTGGGCCCAGGGGCGGGCGGTAGGAGCCGGGGATGAAGTTCAGGTGCAGGCCCTTGACCCGCACCGGGTAGCGGTAGGCCAGCCAGGTGGAGACGCTGGCGCCCCAGTCGCCGCCCTGGGCGCCAAAGGTGTCGTAGCCCAGGGCGGTCATCAGTTGTGCCCACAGGCCGGCGATCTCGAACGGGCCGGTGCCCTTGGCGCTGGGCGCGGGCGAGAAGCCGTAGCCGGGCAGTGAGGGCACCACCACGTGGAAGGCGTCGGCGGCGTCGCCGCCATGGCTGGCGGGGTCGGCCAGCAGCGGCAGGATGGCTTCCATTTCCACGAACGAGCCGGGCCAGCCGTGGGTCAGCACCAGCGGCAACGGCGCCGGGCCCTGGCCGCGCTGGTGCAGGAAATGAATGCGTTGCCCAGGCATGTGCGCCATGAACTGCGGCAGGCGGTTGAGCCGCGCCTCCTGGGCGCGCCAGTCGAAACCGTCGCGCCAGTACTCTACCAGGCGGTGCAGGGTGGCGCTGTCGGTACCTTCGCTCCAGCCATTGCCTTCCACGCCGGCAGCCCAGCGGGTGGCCCCCAGGCGCTGGTGCAAATCATCAAGTGCCGTCTGCTCGATGGCAATCTTGAAGGGCTCAATCCTCATCCGTCCTACTCCCTGAACGCCGGCGGTGGCCTAGGATGATAAATGACCTGACGGTTTTGTGCAGGTTCCGTGGTTAGACGAACGTCGCACGCCCCGTAGCAGTGGCCGCCAGGCCGCGTCCCGCCACACCACCGCATCAGAAGTGGTAATACACCCCCACGGTCAGGTTCTGCGGGTCGTCCCCTGCCTGCTCCACCGGCGTCCCCTCGTAGGTCACCGAGGCGTTGCGCTGGTTGCTGATCATGCCCACGTGCACGTAGCTGGCGAAACGCGGGGTGAAGAAGTGGTCCCAGCCGATCATCGCGCCATAGGCATCCTTGGCGCCGAACTCCACCGTGCGCTTGACCAGCAGCAGGCGGCCCAGGTCGCGCTTGCCCAGGGGCTTGATGAACCCTGCGGTGAGCACCGTGGTGCTCGGCGTGCCGCTTTCATCCACGTCCTGGCGCTGCCAGGTGAGGCTGCTGGAGAAGGGTCCGAAGTCGTAGAACGCCGACAGGCTCTTGTAGTAGTTGGCGGTCTGGCGGAGGCTGCCGTTGTCTTCCCAGGGGTCGCTGAGGTAGCGGTTGAACGAGGCCAGCAGGATCAGGCGCTTGTCGGTGTACTGCAGCTTGGCGCCGCCACCACGCAGGGTGCGCCCCGCGCTGGCGTGGTCGTCCAGGCCCAGGCTGGCGGCGGTGCCGATGCTCCAGCCATGGAAGGTGGGGGTGGTATAGGCCACGGTGTGCTTGGGCCGCAGGTCCAGGTAGTAGGCGCCCTTGCCGGCGGCGGGCACCGCCAGGTAGGTGTAGGGCGAGCCGTAGCTGGCCAGGAACGGGTCGGCGTAGGTGGGCGTGCCCATGCCGTAGGTCTTGCCGATTTCCAGCTTGCCGTAGGCCTTGCTGCGCAGCGCCGCCACGGCCAGGCGCAGGGTGCCGATGCTGCTCCAGTCCTGGCCCACGGTGTTGCCGTTGACGTTGAAGCCTTCCTCCACGTCCATTTCCAGCACGGTGTCGGTGGCCACCGGGGTGCGCGCGTACACCCCCAGCTTGTTGGTCCAGGCGCCACCGCCGCCCAGCTGGGTGCCGGTGGAGTGGCCGGAATCGTGGTAGCTGGCGAAGGCGTCCAGGGTGCCGTAGGCCTTGAGCTTGCTGTCGAACCCGCTGTCGATGGCGTAGTAGCCAAAGCCGGGGGCGATCATGGCGATACCGGGAAAACCGTCTGCCTGGGCCTGTGGCGCCAAGGCCAGGCCTTGGGCAAAGACGGCCAGGGACGCGGCGGTAGCATAACCTTTGTTCATCGACAGCTCCTTGGGAAGACCGGGGAACTGCAGGGTCGATGAAGGCGGGCCGGGGCGGGAATGGTTTATTGGTTCAGGCCATGCGCTTTGCTCAAGGGCCACGCGGCGGGCACGCAAATGTGCGGGCAGGGTGCCCCGACCAGGGCAGCGCAGGCTGCAAGGGGCTGGCCGTCAAGCGGGTGGGCGCGCCATTTTGCACCATTGCGTGCAGTGCCCTGGTGCACGCTGGCAAGTGCGGGGCAGGTCAAGGCCGGGCGCGGCGGCGGCCTTGAACGCGGGTCAAGGCCTTGCCCAATATGCAGGGTGGGGGTGTGTTTGCGACGTCGCTTACAGGCAATCGCGCACGGCTTTGTTCAGCGCGCCACGGCCCAGGGTCAGGGGCTCGCGCTGGTACCAGGAGACTTCGCTGCCGTTGGAGGTCTTGTAGATCTCCAGGATCTCGTCGGCGGCCAGCTTGCTGCTCACCACCAGGCGGTAGTGGCGGCTGTTGCCCGAGGATTCGGTGTCGGGGCGCAGCGCCTGCCATTTGGGGGCGATGCATTCACCCACTTCCTGTGGCGACTTGAGGCTGGTGAAGGTCTTGTTGGGGGAGTTGGGGGTGGCGCAGCCGGCCACGCACACAACGGCGAAGAGAGACAGTAAAGGTAGGCGCATTGAACGTTATCCTGGAACACGGACGTGGCCGCGGGGTGGCGTGCTGGCAGGCACGCAACGGTCAATTATATCGAGGAAATCCGATATGGGGGGATTTTTGCGGGTTGTTCAGGGGGGCGACAGGGGGCCTCTTTGGTTGTAGGGGTGGGGGGGGACGCAGCCTGCGGCAGCTGCTACGGGTGTGCGTAGCAACGGCCGCGTTTGGAAATCAGCGCGGCACGCGCACCCAGCCCTCCATCAGCACCCGCGCGCTGCGGCTCATGATGGCCTTGAGTACCTTCCATTCGCCATTGACCCGCTCGGCCTGGGCGCCCACCCGCAAGGTGCCGGAGGGGTGGCCGAAGCGCACGCTCTGGCGCGCGCCACCGCCGGCGGCGAGGTTCACCAGGGTGCCGGGGATGGCCGCAGCGGTGCCGATGGCCACGGCCGCGGTGCCCATCATGGCATGGTGCAGCTTGCCCATGGACAGCGCGCGCACCAGCAGGTCGACGTCACCTGCACCTACCGCCTTGCCGCTGGAGGCGGTGTAGGCGGCGGGCCCGGCGACGAAGGCCACCTTGGGCGTGTGCTGGCGCGTGGCGGCCTCGTCCAGGTGCGAAATCAGGCCCATGCGCAGGGCGCCGTGGGCGCGGATGGTCTCGAAGCGTGCCAAGGCCTTGGTGTCACCGTTGATGGCGTCCTGCAGTTCGGTGCCGGTGTAGCCGATGTCGGTGGCGTTGAGGAAGATGGTGGGGATGCCGGCGTTGATCAGCGTTGCCTTGAAGGTGCCGATGCCGGGCACCTCCAGGTCGTCCACCAGCTGGCCGGTGGGGAACATGGCGCCTGCGCCGCCTTCTTCCTCGGCGGCCGGGTCCATGAACTCCAGCTGCACCTCGGCGGCGGGGAAGGTCACGCCGTCCAGCTCGAAGTCGCCGGTTTCCTGCACCGCGCCGTCGGTGATGGGCACGTGGGCGATGATGGTCTTGGCGATGTTGGCCTGCCAGATGCGCACGGTGGCCACGCCGTTGCGCGGGATGCGCTCGGCGGCGACCAGGCCGTTGCTGATGGCGAACGAGCCGACGGCGGCCGAGAGGTTGCCGCAGTTGCCGGTCCAGTCAATGAACGCCGCGTCTATGGCCACCTGGCCGAACAGGTAGTCCACATCGTGCCCAGGCCGCGTGCTCTGGCTGAGGATCACCGTCTTGCTGGTGCTGGAGGTGGCGCCGCCCATGCCGTCGATCTGCTTGCCGTAGGGGTCGGGGCTGCCGATCACGCGCAGCAGCAGCGCGTCGCGGGCCGGGCCCGGTTGGCGGGCATCTGCGGGCAGGTCATCAAGCTTGAAGAACACGCCCTTGCTGGTGCCGCCACGCATGTAGGTGGCGGGAATGCGGATTTGTGCGGGGTAGCTCATGGCATCGCTCCTCAGGCCGCAGGGGCTTGTTCGAGGAAGTCCTGGGCGAAGCGTTGCAGCACGCCCCCGGCTTCGTAGATGGACACTTCTTCGGCGGTGTCCAGGCGGCACGTTACCGGCACCTCCAGGCGTTCGCCGTTGGCGCGGTGGATCACCAGGGTCAAGGTGGCGCGTGGGGTGCGTGCGCCGACCACGTCATAGGTCTCGCTGCCGTCGATGGCCAGGGTGTGGCGGTTGGTGCCCGGCAGGAACTCCAGCGGCAGCACGCCCATGCCCACCAGGTTGGTGCGGTGGATGCGCTCGAAGCCTTCGGCGGCAATCGCTTCCACGCCCGCCAGGCGCACGCCTTTGGCGGCCCAGTCGCGTGACGAGCCCTGGCCGTAGTCGGCGCCGGCGATGATGATCAGCGGCTGCTTGCGGTTCATGTAGGTCTCGATGGCTTCCCACATGCGCATCACCTGGCCCTCGGGTTCCACGCGGGCCAGGGAGCCCTGCTTGACCTGGCCGTTTTCCTTGACCATTTCATTGAACAGTTTGGGGTTGGCGAAGGTGGCGCGCTGGGCGGTCAGGTGGTCGCCGCGGTGGGTGGCGTAGCTGTTGAAGTCTTCCTCGGGCAAGCCCATTTTCGCCAGGTACTCGCCGGCGGCGCTGTCGAGCATGATGGCGTTGGACGGCGACAGGTGGTCGGTGGTGATGTTGTCCGGCAGCACCGCCAGCGGGCGCATGCCCTTGAGCGGCCGGGCCCCGGCCAGGGCGCCTTCCCAGTAGGGCGGGCGACGAATGTAGGTGCTCATGGGGCGCCAGTCGTACAGCGGGCTGACCTTGGGCCCGGTGTCCTCGTGGATGGCGAACATAGGGATGTACACCTGGCGGAACTGCTCGGGTTTGACCGAGGATTTGACCAGGGCGTCTATTTCGGCGTCGCTGGGCCAGATGTCCTTGAGGCGGATTTCCGCGCCGTCAGGGCCGTGGCCCAGCACGTCTTTCTCGATGTCGAAGCGGATGGTACCGGCGATGGCGTAGGCCACCACCAGCGGCGGCGAGGCCAGGAACGCCTGCTTGGCGTAGGGGTGGATGCGCCCGTCGAAATTGCGGTTGCCCGAGAGCACGGCGGTGGCGTACAGGTCGCGGTCGATGATCTCCTGCTGGATGGCCGGGTCCAGGGCGCCGGACATGCCGTTGCAGGTGGTGCAGGCGAACGCCACCACGCCGAAGCCCAGCTGTTCCAGTTCCGGCAGCAGGCCGCCTTCTTCCAGGTACAGCTTGACGGTTTTCGAGCCGGGCGCCAGCGAGGTCTTCACCCACGGCTTGCGGGTCAGGCCCAGGCGGTTGGCGTTGCGCGCCAGCAGGCCTGCGGCGATCACGTTGCGCGGGTTGCTGGTGTTGGTGCAGCTGGTGATGGCGGCGATGATCACCGCGCCGTCGGGCATCTGCCCCGGCGTCTCGGTCCAGGGGGCGGCGATGCCTTTGGCGGCCAGGTCGCTGGTGGCCAGGCGCGCGTGGGGGTTGCTGGGGCCGGCCATGTTGCGCACCACGGTGCTCAGGTCGAAGCTCAAGGTACGCTCGTATTCGGCAGTGGCCAGGCTGTCGGCCCATAGGCCGGTCAGCTTGGCGTAATCTTCAACCAGCTGCACCTGCTGGTCTTCGCGGCCGGTGAGTTTCAGGTAGTCGATGGTCTGCTGGTCGATGTAGAACATCGCCGCGGTGGCGCCGTATTCTGGGGCCATGTTGGAGATGGTGGCGCGGTCGCCCAGGGTCAGCTTCGCCGCGCCTTCACCGTGGAATTCCAGCCAGGCGCCCACCACTTTCTGCTGGCGCAGGAACTGGGTCAGGGCCAGCACCATGTCGGTGGCGGTGATGCCCGGTTGCAGTTGGCCGGTGAGTTCGACGCCGATGATGTCCGGCAGGCGCATCCACGAGGCGCGCCCGAGCATCACGCTCTCGGCTTCCAGGCCGCCGACGCCGATGGCGATCACGCCCAGCGCGTCGACGTGGGGGGTGTGGCTGTCGGTGCCCACGCAGGTGTCGGGGAAGGCCACGCCGTCACGCACCTGGATCACCGGCGACATTTTCTCCAGGTTGATCTGGTGCATGATGCCGTTGCCGGGCGGGATCACGTCGACGTTCTTGAAGGCCTTCTTGGTCCAGTCGATGAAGTGGAAGCGGTCTTCGTTGCGGCGGTCCTCGATGGCGCGGTTCTGCTCGAAGGCCTGCGGGTCGAAGCCTGCGCGCTCCACGGCCAGGGAGTGGTCGACGATCAGTTGGGTGGGCACCACCGGGTTGACCTGCGCCGGGTCGCCGCCCTGGCTGGCAATGGCGTCGCGCAGGCCGGCGAGGTCCACCAGCGCGGTCTGGCCGAGGATGTCGTGGCACACCACGCGGGCCGGGAACCAGGGGAAGTCGAGGTCACGCTGGCGGTTGATCAGTTGGCTCAGGGAGGCGCTGAGGCTGGCCGGCTCGCAGCGGCGCACCAGGTTTTCCGCCAGCACGCGGGACACGTAGGGCAGGGTGGCGTAGGCGCCGGGCTTGATCGCGTCGATGGCGGCGCGGGTGTCGAAATAGTCTAGGGCGGTGCCTGGCAGGTTCTTGCGGTATTGAGTGTTCATGGTGCTGGACTCGATCACGGTTAAGTCTCAGGGCTTTGACGCGGCCTGCGGCCACTGCTACAGGCGTAGCAGCGGCCGCAGGCCGCGTCAGTGCGCTCAGCGTTGCTCTATTGGCACGTACGCGCGCTGTTCCACGCCCACATACTCGGCGCTGGGCCGAATGATGCGGTTGTTGGCACGCTGCTCGAACACATGCGCCGCCCAGCCGGTCAGCCGCGAACAGACGAAAATCGGCGTGAACAGTTCGGTGGGAATGCCCATGAAGTGGTACGCCGAGGCGTGGTAGAAGTCGGCGTTGGGGAACAGCTTCTTCTGTTCCCACATGGTCTTGTCGATGGCTTCGGACACCGGGTAGATCACCGTGTCGCCAACCTCGGCCGCCAGCTTTTGCGACCAGCCCTTGATCACTTCGTTGCGCGGGTCGCTGTCCTTGTAGATGGCATGGCCGAAGCCCATGATCTTGTCCTTGCGCTCCAGCATGCCCAGGGTGCCGCGCACGGCTTCCTCGGGGTTCTTGAACTTCTCGATCATGGCCATGGCCGCCTCGTTGGCGCCGCCGTGCAGCGGGCCGCGCAGGCTGCCGATGGCGGCGGTCACGCAGGAATGCAGGTCCGAGAGGGTGGAGGCACACACCCGCGCGGTGAAGGTCGAGGCGTTGAATTCATGCTCGGCGTAGAGGATCAGCGACACGTTCATGACCTTGCGGTGCAGCTCGCTGGGCGCCTTGCCGTGCAGCAGGTGCAGGAAGTGCCCGGCCACGTCCGGTTCGTCGCTGGTGCAGTTGATGCGCACGCCGTGGTGGCTGAAGCGGTACCAGTAGCACATGATCGCCGGGAACGCGGCCAGCAGGCGGTCAGTGGCGTCGTGCTGCTGGTCGAAGGTTTTCTCCGGTTCCAGGTTGCCCAGGAACGAGCAGCCGGTGCGCATCACGTCCATGGGGTGGGCGTTGGCGGGGATGCGTTCCAGCACTTCCTTCAGCGCCTTGGGCAGGTCGCGCAGGGTGCTGAGCTTGTGCTGGTAGTGGTCCAGGTCCTGGTGGTTGGGCAGCTCGCCGTACAGCAGCAGGTAGGCCACTTCCTCGAAGGTGGCGTGCTCGGCCAGTTCGCGCACGTCGTAGCCACGGTAGGTCAGGCCGGCGCCGGCCTGGCCCACGGTGGACAGGGCGGTCTGCCCGGCCACCTGGCCACGCAGGCCGGCACCACTCAATACTTTTGCTTCGGCCATGGTTGTCTCCATTCTTGAATTTATTGTCTGGAATGTGGGAGCTGGCTTGCCAGCGAGTTTGTGGGGCCCCGAAAAGCTCGCTGGCAAGCCAGCTCCCACAGGTGTTTCTTAACCTTTTTTCTGGGCGAACAGGGCGTCCAGCTTCTGCTCGAACACGTGGTAGTCGATGGCGTCGTACAGCTCCATGCGAGTCTGCATGGTGTCGATGACATTTTGCTGCGTGCCGTCGCGGCGAATGGCGCCGTAGACGTGCTCGGCGGCCTTGTTCATGGCGCGGAACGCCGACAGTGGGTACAGCACCAGCGACACGTCCACCGACGCCAGCTGCTCGGTGGTGTACAGCGGCGTGGCACCGAATTCGGTGATGTTGGCCAGGATCGGCGCCCGGACGCGGTCGGCGAATTGCTTGTACATGGCCAGTTCGGTGATGGCCTCGGGGAAGATCATGTCGGCGCCCGCCTCGATGCAGGCTTCGGCGCGCTCAAGGGCCGCGTCCAGGCCTTCCACGGCCAGGGCGTCGGTGCGCGCCATGATCACGAAGCTGTCGTCGGTGCGGGCGTCCACGGCCGCCTTGATGCGGTCGACCATCTCCTGCTGGCTGACGATCTCTTTATTGGGCCGGTGGCCGCAGCGCTTGGCGCCCACCTGGTCTTCGATGTGGATGGCGGCGGCGCCGAACTTGATCATCGACTTGACCGTGCGCGCCACGTTGAACGCCGAGGAACCGAAGCCGGTGTCGACGTCCACCAGCAGCGGCAGGTCGCAGACGTCGGTGATGCGGCGCACGTCGGTGAGCACGTCGTCCAGGCCGCTGATGCCCAGGTCCGGCAGGCCCAGGGAGCCCGCTGCCACGCCGCCACCGGACAGGTAGATGGCCTTGAAGCCGGCGCGCTTGGCCAGCAGGGCGTGGTTGGCGTTGATGGCGCCCACCACTTGCAGCGGATGTTCGCTGGCCACGGCGTCGCGGAAGCGTTGGCCGGGACTGTTCTTATTGTTCATGACTCACCTCTCAGGCTGGGTGGATGCGTCCGCGTAGTGACGCTCGATATTGCGCCGCGATGCGCCGATGTGCCGGCGCATCAGCAATTCGGCCAATTCGCCATCGCGGTCGGCGATGGCATCAAGAATGCGGTGGTGCTCGGCAAACGCCTGGCGCGGGCGGTTGGGCGTGGCCGAGAACTGAATGCGGTACATGCGCACCAGCTGGTACAGCTCGCCACAGAGCATCTGCACCAGGGTGCGGTTGCCGCTGCCCTGGATGATGCGGTAGTGGAAGTCGAAGTCGCCTTCCTGCTGGTAGTAGCCCACGCCGGCCTGAAACGCGGCGTCGCGCTCGTGGGTGTGCAGCACCTGGCGCAGCTCTTCGATTTCGGCCTCGGTCATGCGCTCGGCGGCCAGGCGGCAGGCCATGCCTTCCAGCGATTCGCGAATTTCGTACAGTTCGATCAGCTCGGCATGGCTGAGCGACACCACCCGCGCACCCACGTGGGGAATGCGCACCAGCAGCCGCTGGCCTTCCAGGCGGTGGATGGCCTCGCGCAGTGGCCCGCGGCTGATGCCGTAGGTGCGCGCCAGCTCCGGCTCGGAGATCTTGCTGCCGGGGGCGATGTCGCCCTTGACGATGGCGGCCTGGATACGCCGGAAGACGTTTTCGGACAGCGTTTCGGAGTCTTCGGTGGCGAGGGTGGTAGGCATATTGTCGACACACTGTGTTTTGATAGGGTCGAAAATAGCCATATGCGCGGATCAAGTCAAAGAAAAAACAGTTATTGTCGACAATGGTCCAATAGCTCGATGTCTGTAGCAGCTGCCGCGAGGCGGCGTCCGGCCGCACCCGGTAATGCCTGCATTGGCGCGGTGAAGGCTGACGCCGCCTGCGGCAGCTGCTACAGGGGGGCTGGGCTGCGCAAGAAATGGGGTTTTTTCCAGGGGCGGGGCGCTTAGAATGGCCGCTCGACCGATTGGAACCGCCGCCATGCACTACGCCTGCAAATTCCTCGAATCCCCCGTGGGCCTGCTGACCCTGGTCGCCCGTGGCCCCAAGCTGGCGGCCATTCTGTGGGAAGACGACCGCCCCAACCGCGTGCGCCTGGGCGAGTTGCAGGAGCAGGGTGACCACCCGATGCTGGTGCGCACCGCCACGCAGTTGCAGGAATATTTCGCCGGCGAGCGCCAGCAGTTCGACCTGGCGCTGGACTTTGCCGGCACCGACTTCCAGGTGCAAGTGTGGCACGCGCTGCTGGCCATTCCGTTCGGCGAGACCCGCAGCTACCTGGACATCGCCACCCAACTGGGCAACCCCAAGGCCGTGCGCGCTGTGGGCGCTGCCAATGGCCGCAACCCCATTTCCATCGTCGCGCCGTGCCACCGGGTCATCGGCAGCTCGGGCAGCCTCACTGGTTTTGCCGGCGGCTTGCCGGCCAAGCAGTTCCTGCTCAACCTGGAGCGTCGGGACCTGCTGTCGGTGTGCTGAAGGCTGCCACCAGCGCCTCCACCACCACGTTGACCCGCGCCGTGTGGCGCAGGTCGGCGTGGCTCACCAGCCATACTTCATAAGGCTGCGCGCGCACGCGCTGCGGCCACACCCGTACCAGCCCGTCGCGCTCGCCGGCCAGCACCGGCAGTTCGCTCAGGCCCAGCCCGGCCGCCACGGCCTGGCGCACCAGCAGGCTGGTGCTGGCGCTGCAACTGATCTGCGCGCCATGGGCCGGCTCGTCCAGCAGGGTGCTGGCGCGGCCGGCTTCCACATAGGGCTGCCAAGCCACCTGGGCGTGGCCGGCAAAACCGTTGCCCGGCTCCGGCAGGCCGTGGCGCTCCACGTAGTCGGCCGAGGCGAACAACCCCACCGGCCAGGCCGCCAGGCGCCGCACCAGCAGGTCGGGGTTGTCCGGCTTGACCGTGCGGATGGCCAGGTCGGCCTCGCGCCGCGCCAGGTTGAGCATCTGCGTCGAGGCCTTGACGTCCACCTGCACCTGCGGGTGCTGCAGGCGCAGGCGGGCGAGGGCAGGGATGACAAAGTCCACCGCCAGCGAGTCGGTGGTGGCCAGGCGCACCTGGCCGCTGGGCAGGTCGTCCAGGCCCTGGATGCGCCGCTGCAGGTCGTGGGCGGAGTGCTCCATCTGCACTGCCGCGCTGTAGGCCGCCTCACCAGGCGAGGTCAGCCGGTAACCGTCGGAGCTGCGCAGGAACAAGGTTGCGGCCAGGGCCTCCTCCAGGGCGGCGATGCGCCGGCCCACGGTGGCCTGGTCCACGCCCAGCTGGCGCGCGGCACCGCGCAGGGTGCGCTCGCGGCACAGGGCCAGGAAGAAGCGCGTGTCGTCCCAGTTCATGCTCACTCCGCTGATGCATTTCTGCATTTGATGGATGGGTAATCGCTGCATTATTGCATCTTCCTGGGGCGCTATGATGAACGCCTTGCCGTTGGTGGTTGTCACTGCCAATAGCCCACTTCATCGGAGCGCGACCATGCCTGCCATCCAACTGCCGTCCACCATGACCTACATCGAGATCACCCAGCCCGGTGGCCCCGAAGTGCTGCAACCGCGCCAGGGCCCGCTGCCCGTGGCCCAGCCCCATGAGTTGCTGATCAAGGTGCACGCCGCTGGCGTCAACCGCCCCGACGCCCTGCAGCGTGCTGGCCAGTACCCCATGCAGCCGGGCATGAACCCGCTGCCGGGCCTGGAAGTGGCCGGCGAGGTGGTGGGCCTGGGCGCGGACGTGCAGGGCTTTGCCCTGGGTGACAAGGTCTGCGCGCTGACCAACGGCGGCGGCTACGCCGAGTACTGCACCGTGCCCGCCACCCAGGCACTGGCGGTGCCGCCCGGCATGGACATGATCACCGCCGCGGCGATTCCGGAAACCTTCTTCACCGTGTGGGCCAACCTGTTCGACATGGCCCACCTGGACGCCACCCAGAGCGTGCTGATTCACGGCGGCACCAGCGGCATTGGCACCACCGCGCTGGCCCTGTGCAAGGCGCTGGGCATCAAGGCGTTTGCCACCGCCGGCACGGCAGAGAAATGCGCGCAGGTGCAGGCCCTGGGCGGCGAACCGATCAATTACCGCGAGCAGGATTTCGCCCAGGTGATTGCCGAGCGCACCGCAGGCAAGGGCGTGGACGTGATCCTGGACATCATGGGCGGCGCGTATTTCGAGCAGAACATTGCCGCCCTGGCCCGTCGCGGGCGCCTGGTGGTGATTGGTTTCCTGGGGGGCGCCAAGGTCAAGGAGGTGAACTTGCTGGCGATCATGGCCAAGCAGGCCGTGGTCACCGGGTCGCTGCTACGCTCGCGCAGCACGGAAGAGAAGGCGGTGATCGCCGCCGGGTTGGAGCGTCACGTGTGGCCGTTGCTGGCCGAAGGCAAGTCGCTGCCGGTGCTGGACCAGGTGTTTCCCCTGGCCGACGCCGCGGGTGCCCACCGGCGCATGGAAGGCGGGGATCACATCGGCAAGATTGTGTTGCAGGTGGTTTGATCCGGTAAGCCAAGGCAGCCGGCCCTGCGGGGCCGGCTGCCGTCGAGCCTTACAGCGCCATGTCGGCCGCTGGGTTGCTCGCCGCTTTAGCCGGCGCGGCCTGTGGCTGCGGGGCCGCAGTCAGGTCGATGGCCGGTGGCGGGTTCAGCTGCAGCACTTGGCTGGTATAGGTCCATTCCTGCATCACGGCTTCAGGATGGTCGTTCAGCTTGGTGCCGTAGCTGGGCACGATCTGACGCAGTTTGTCCTGCCAGGCCGGGGTGGCGACCTTGTCCTTGAACACCTTCTCCAGCACGCTGAGCATGATTGGCGCGGCGGTCGAGGCACCTGGCGAGGCGCCCAGCAGGCCGGCGATGGTGCCGTCCTGGGACGCGACGATCTCGGTGCCCAGTTTCAGCACGCCGCCCTTGTCGGCATCACGCTTGATGATCTGCACGCGCTGGCCGGCTTGCCACAGGCGCCAGTCTTCTTTCTTCGCTTTCGGGAAGTATTCCTTCAGGGCGTTGAAGCGGTCGTCATCCGACAGCATCAGTTGGCCGGCCAGGTATTCCACCAGCGGGTACTGTTCGATACCGACCTTGGTCATCGGCCACACGTTGTGCGTGGTAGTGCTGGTCAGCAGGTCGAAGTACGAGCCGTTCTTGAGGAACTTGGTGGAGAAGGTGGCGAACGGGCCAAACAGGATCACGCGCTTGCCGTCCAGCACGCGGGTGTCCAGGTGCGGTACTGACATGGGCGGTGCGCCCACCGAGGCAATGCCGTAGGCCTTGGCCATGTGCTGCTCGGCAACGCTGGCGTTGTCGGTGACCAGGAACGAGCCGCCCACCGGGAAGCCGGCGTATTCACGCGCTTCGGGGATGCCCGATCTCTGCAGCAGGTGCAGGGCACCGCCGCCGGCGCCGATGAACAGGAACTTGGCGTCGGTGACCGATTCGGTGCCGTCTTTCAAGTTCTTGTAGGTCACGCGCCACGAACCGTCGTCGTTGCGGGAAATGTCTTCAACTTCGCTGGATAGCTTCAAGTCGAAGTTGGACTTGGTCTGCAAGTAGCCGACGAACTGGCGAGTGATTTCACCAAAGTTCACGTCAGTACCAATCGGGGTCCAGGTAGCGGCGACTTTCTGTTTCGGGTCGCGGCCGTCCATCATCAACGGCACCCACTGCTTGATCTGCTCCGGGTCTTCCGAATACTGCATCGGGCGGAACAGCGGGCTGGCCTGCAGGGCGTCGTAGCGCTTCTTCAGGTACTTGATGTTGTCGTCGCCCCACAGGAAGCTCATGTGTGGGGTGGAGTTGATGAACGAGTGCGGGTTCTTCAGCACGTCATTCTTGACCTGCCACGACCAGAACTGGCGCGATACCTGGAAGGATTCGTTGATTTCAACGGCCTTGGAGATATCGATCTTGCCGTCCTTGCCTTCCGGGGTGTAGTTCAATTCAGCCAGAGCCGAGTGACCGGTACCGGCGTTGTTCCAGCCGTTGGAGCTTTCCTCGGCGACGCCGTCCAGGCGTTCGACCATTTCCATCGACCAGCCCGGCTCCAGTTCATTGAGCCAGATACCCAGCGTGGAACTCATGATGCCGCCGCCTACCAGCAGCACATCAACTTTCTTCGGCTCGGCGCCATGGGCCGGCAGCAGCGTCATGGACAACGCCAGACCCAGGAGGGTCCTGTTCATTTTCTTCAACATCAATAACCCCTGATTTAAAAAACTCAATCCGCGTCCCGCTCTTTTTGGCGAAATAACGGGGGCAGTGAGTACTGAAAAAGATAGGGAGCTATCTTTTCCGTAGTCATGTCCCTCCGGAGCCGATTTCTTGTTAATTATTGGCGACAGCTACTAGGGGGCATTCTTTATGGGGGTGCCTGAAGGCACCTGTATTGCTATCTAGATTGCTAGAAGTTTTTCGCGGTTGCGGCACTTCGTCGCGGGGGGATAATACCTTAGTCGTATGAAAAATGTTTCATGAAATGGCGTAAATGCCATCATTGACCGTTTTTGTGGGAGCTGGCTTGCCAGCGAGCTTTAGGGGCCCAACAGCTCGCTGGCAAGCCAGCTCCCACGGATACGTTTATCGTTACGGGTTCTGGTAAAGCCAGGCTTCGAACTCGGCGGCGGGCATGGGCCGGGCGATCAGGTAGCCCTGGCCCACGTCGCAGCCGGCTTGGCGGACGAAATCGTACTGCTCCGGAGTCTCGATGCCTTCGGCGGTCACGCTGAACTTCAGCGCGTGGCCCAGCTGGATGATCGCGCGGGTAATGGCCACGTGGGTGGCGGAGTGGGGCAGTTCCTGGATAAAGGCGCGGTCGATCTTGAGGTTGTCCACCGGCAGCAGATGCAGGTATGCCAGCGAGGAATAGCCGGTGCCGAAGTCGTCCACCGCGGTGGTCACGCCCATGCCCTGCAGGCGCCCCAGCACGCTGCGCGCCAGCTGGCGGCTTTCCAGGAACAGGCTCTCGGTGACCTCCACTTCCAGCAGCCGCGCGGGCAGTTGATAACGCTGCAGGGCGCGGCTGACGGTGTCGACAAAATCGCTGCGCTCGATCTGCGGCACCGCCACGTTGACGGCGACGTGGCCGTTGAAACAACCCTCGTCGCGCCACTGGCGCAGGTGCGCGCACACCTGGTCCAGCAGCCACTCGCCCATGGGCACGATCAGCCCGGTGCGCTCGGCCAGGGGGATGAAATCGGCGGGGGCGACCAGGCCGGCCACCGGGTCGCGCCAGCGCATCAGGGCCTCGGCGCCCATCACCTGGCCATCGGCCAGGCTCAGCTTGGGCTGGTACCACACCTCCAGCTCGCTGTTCTCCAGCGCCCGGCGCAAGGCATGCTCCAGGCTCACGCGCTCCTGCATGTGCTGGGTCATGTGCCGCTGGTAGAAGCGGTAGTCGTTGCGCCCGGCTTCCTTGGCCGCGTACATGGCGGTGTCGGCGTGGCGCAGCAGGGTATCGGCGCAGCTGCCGTCTGCCGGGTACAGCGCCACGCCGATGCTGGCGGTGATCAGCGCGGTGCTGCCGTCCAGGTCGAACGGTGGGCGCAGGCTGTCGAGCAGGGCCTGCAGGCGGCCGATCACTTCTTCCTCCTGGCGCTCGACCGGCAGCACAAAGGCGAACTCGTCGCCGCCCAGCCGTGCCACCAGGTCGCCGGGGCGCAGGGCGCGCTGGAAGCGCAGGGTGGCTTCGTGCAGCAGGCGGTCGCCAGTGGGGTGGCCGAGGGTGTCGTTGACGGTCTTGAAGCCGTCCAGGTCCAGCACCAGCACGGCCAGCTGGCGCCCGCGGCTGGCGGCCTGGCGAATGCCCTCGCCCAGCCGTTCATGGAACAGCACGCGGTTGGCCAGCCCGGTGGTGACGTCGAAATGCGCCAGGCGCTCCAGGGCTTCCTGGGTCTGCTTGAGGCGGGTGATGTCGTTGGAGATGCCCAGCACCCCCAGCAACTGGCCGTCGGGGGTGCGCAGCGGGCACTTGGTGGTCAGGTAGGTGCGCGGTTCGCCGCGCTTGTGGTGGATGTCCTCGAAGCGTTGCGCCTGGCCGCTGAACAGCACCGTGGCGTCGTCCAGGTTCTGCTGGCGGGCGTCGCTGGGCACCATGAAATCGTCGCGGCGGCGGCCCACCAGTTCGGCCTCCTGGTGGTCCACGGCGTCTTCGTACAGCTGGTTGCACAGCACCAGGCGGCCTTGGCTGTCGAACATGTAGATCAACGATGGCGCGTTGTCGACAATCGCCTGCAACAGGGTTTTCTGCCGCAGCAGCTCGGCTTCCGCCTGGCGCCGCTGGGAAATGTCGCGCACCACGGCGAAGGTCACCGGTTCACCGTCCAGGTCCAACACGCTCAGGGTTACCTCGGCGGGGAACAGGCTGCCGTCCAGGCGCCGGTGTGTCCATTCGAAGCGTTGCACGCCCTTGGCGGTGGCGGCGGCCAGCACCGCGTCGGCGCGCTCCACCGACGGCGTGCCGTCCTCCTGCAACGGCGGTGACAGGTCCAAGGGGCTGATGTTGCGAAACGCTGCAGCGTCGCTGAAGCCGAAGGTGGCGAGCATGGCGGCGTTGGCCTGGCTGCTGAAGCCATGCTGGTCGAGGATCCACACCGCGTCCGGCGAGCACTCGAACAGGCGCCGGAAACGGTCCTCGCTCAGCGCCAGGGAAGCGCGTACCCGGGCATGGTCTTCGATCTGGCGCTTGAGCTCCAGGTTGCGCCGGCGAATCAGGCGCTGGCTGATGCCCACCTGCACGGCCAGCACGCCCAGCAGCACGATGGCCGCCAGGCACAGCCAGGTCAGCGGGGCCTGCCAGGCCTGCTGCCATTGCGCGCGGCCGGTCATGGCCAGCAGGCCGGCCAGCAGGGCTGCGGTCAGCGCCAGGTAGCGGGTGCCAGGGCAACGCAGGAAGTCATTGAGGGTTTTCTGGGTCATCGATGCCTGCCGAATCATGAGCGTCGACGTCCTGTCTTGCGCAACGCCAACATGGCGTTTGAACCGGGTATCGGATAAAACCGGGCAAAGTTGAGGGGCGGGCAGGGCCACCTGACGAACTGCAGGGCGGTCTGCACGGCCATGGAACGGGCACCGTGCAAAATGCATGAGGTTCGGCCTGCAATAACGCGGTTTTTACTACCCCTGGGTAGTTGGCCCGAACCCTGCAACGGTCATGGCAAGAACAATCGGGGCGTCACCCCGAGGAGGTTGCCGTGAGTATCATCTGTTTGATCAAAGGCTGCGAATGGGCCACTTATCCCGCACAACAACTGGGTTCGGCGCTGATGACCTGCGAGCGCTGCGAACGCTGCGGCGCCTTGCGCTACCACCGTTCGCTCGTCAATTGAATGACAGCAACATGAAAGCTCTGACAGCTTGAGCGCGGTGCGGTGAATTCCGCCCCGTGCGGCGCTACTCTCCAGAACTTCATTGCCTGATTCTGGATACCTTCGCCCATGCTTGCCCCCACCGACGGCCTGCCCCGGCAGCACCGTACCCCCGCCGTCATCGCCATCTCCCTGGCCGTCGGCATGGCTACCCTCGACACGGCCATCGTCAACACCGCGCTGCCGACCCTGGCCAGCGGTATCGGCACCGATTCCGCCTCGGTCATTTGGGTGGTCAACGCCTATCAGCTGGCCATGGTCGCCACCATCCTGCCGTTCGCCTCGCTGGGCGAAGTGCTCGGCCACCGCCGCGTGTACTTGGGCGGGCTGCTGGTATTCCTGCTGTCGTCGCTGGTGTGCGGCCTGGCCTGGTCGCTGCCATCCCTGGCCATCGCCCGGGTAGTGCAGGGCCTGGGCGCGGCAGCGATCATGAGCGTCAACACCGCGTTGTTGCGCTTCATCTACCCGTCGAAAATGCTTGGCCGCGGCATGGGCTACAACTCCCTGGTGGTAGGCCTGGCGTTCACCCTCGGGCCTACCGCGGCCTCGGCGATCCTCTCGGTGGCCAGCTGGCACTGGCTGTTCCTGATCAACGTGCCCCTGGGCGTGCTGGCAGCGTTGTTAGCCCAGCGCCACCTGCCGGACATCGCACCCGCCGGCCACGACTTCGACCGCCTGGCCGCCGTGCTCTGCGCCGGTTTGTTCGGCTGCCTGGTGCTGGGCCTGGGCACCACCGTGCACGGCGCCAACGGCCTGCTCACCGGCGCCGAGCTGGCCGTGGCCCTGGCCTGCGGCGCCTTGCTGCTGCGCCGCCAGGCCGGCCACCCGGCGCCCATGCTGGCCCTGGACCTGTTCAAGCGGCCGCTGTTCGCCCTGTCCTCGGCCACCGCCATCTGCGCCTTTACCAGCCAGGGCCTGGCCTTCGTCGCCTTGCCGTTCCTGCTGCAAAGCGTGCTGGGCCACAGCCAGGTGGCCACCGGTTTCCTCATGACCCCCTGGCCGGCCGTGGTAGCGCTCACCGCCCTGGTGGCCGGGCGCCTGGCCGACCGCTTCTCGCCGGGCCTGCTGGGCGGCATCGGCCTGCTGGCCCTGGGCCTGGGCATGGCCGCCCTGGCCTTGTTGGGCCCAGGTGCCAGCGCCGTCGACATCGGCTGGCGCATGGCCCTGTGCGGCGCCGGCTTCGGCTTCTTCCAATCGCCTAACCTCAAGGCCCTGATGACCAGCGCCCCGGCCAACCGCAGCGGCGGCGCCAGCGGCATCGTCGCCACCTCGCGGCTGCTGGGGCAGACCCTCGGCGCCTCGCTGGTAGCGCTGTGCTTCCATGCATCGCCCAGCAGCGGGCCCGAGTGGGCGTTGTGGCTGGGCTGCGCCTTTGCCGTGGCGGGCAGCGTCGCCAGCGGCGCGCGGGTGTGGCAGGTGGGCGGCGGGTTTCGCTAATGTTTCCGTAGCAGCGGCCGCAGGCCGCGTCAGGGGGTGTCGCGCCATGTCCCGCGCGGCCATCACCCCCGGCTTCAACGCTTATATACGACCTGAAACTATTTTAGCTGCCAAACCAGCAGATAAAGCGTGAGTCTCCTCACTCAGCCGTGCAATTATTCGAAGTGTACTCTTGACTATACAGAAGGTTATCGCTGCTCTGTGTATTAAAAGTGCATTGTATCTGTAGGGGTTTTTAGGTCGATTTGTAGGAAATATTACTTTGCCCTGTGGGACGCCTCTTGAATACCTTCCAGGGGTAGCATTGCTTCGAGCAATGACTTACGTTTTCGCCATCGCAACCATTACGGCATGTCAGCTTTTGACCCTGTCGTGCTGCCTTCTTGCGCAGCAATATGGCTGTGCCCGAACGATTGAAACTCTGCAACGTCGTAGCCGTCTTGCGTTAGTTGCTTTTTGTTACGAAGGGGAAACCGATGGCATCGAACAGCTTCCAGAATGAAGTACCAAAGGCTCGCGTCAATATCAGGCTCGATTTGCATACCGGCGGCGCCCAGCGCAAGGTCGAACTGCCGCTCAAACTCATGGTAATGGGCGATTACAGCAACGGCCGGGAGGCCCGTCCGCTATCGGCGCGCAGCAAGCTGGACATCAACAAGAACAATTTCGACAGCGTGCTGGCGGAGTTTGCACCTACCCTTAAGGTCAGCGTAGAGAATACCCTGCTGGATGAAGCAGGCGAGACAGTTGCCGCATTGAGTTTTCGGGCCATGAAGGATTTCGAGCCTGAACAGGTCGCCAGGCAAATTCCCCAGTTACGTTCACTCCTTGCAATGCGCAATCTGTTACGGGATCTCAAGTCCAATCTGTTGGATAACAGTACGTTTCGCCAGGAGTTCGAGCGCATTCTCAGGGATGAAACATTAAGTAATGAATTGCGTGCCGAGCTGTTGCTGTTGGGTTCGCAAACGCCTCGTTAATCCGTCGCTTCTGTTTTATAGGGAATTTCATCATGTCTGCAAGCCCCAACACGGCCTCGGGCCGTGACGCTGAAGTGTTGCCTGAAGGAAGCCAAAGTGTCTATGGCGGGTTGTTCGCGAAAATCAATCTGAACCCGGTCGCCACCCTCGCGGACCTTGAAGTATTCCAACATGCCGAGGGCATGGCGGAAGCCTCGCCCGACGAGCGCGTGACCGCAGCCGTCAGCGTATTCCTCGAGCTGTTGAAACAGTCGTCGCGCAAGGTCGAGCGCCTGGACAAGAGCTTGCTGGATGAACATATCGCTTTGCTGGACCAGCAAATCAGCCGCCAACTCGATGCGGTGATGCACCATCCCGATTTCCAGCGCGTGGAATCCACCTGGCGCGGGGTGAAGTCACTGGTGGACCAGACCGATTTTCGCCAGAACGTGCGCATCGAGCTGCTGGATATCAGCAAGGCACACCTGGTAGAGGATTTCGACGACGCGCCCGAGATTGCCCAGAGCGGCCTGTACCAGCACACCTACATCCAGGAATACGACACCCCGGGAGGGGAGCCGATTGCCGCGGCCATCTCCAACTACGAGTTCGGTCGCGGGCCGCAGGACATTGCCTTGCTGCGCAATATCTCCAAGGTCGCCGCTGCCGCGCACATGCCGTTCATTGGTGCCGTCGGCCCGGCGTTCTTCGGCAAGCAGACCATGGAGGAGGTGGCTGCCATCAAGGACATCGGCAACTACTTCGATCGCGCCGAGTACCTGAAGTGGAAAGCCTTTCGTGACAGCGACGATGCCCGCTATGTCGGCCTGACCATGCCGCGGGTTTTGGGGCGGCTGCCCTATGGGCCGGACACCGTCCCGGTGCGCAGCTTCAACTACGTGGAAAGCGTCAAGGGCCCGGACCACCACAAGTACCTGTGGACCAACGCGGCGTTTGCCTTCGCCGCCAACATGGTCAAGAGCTTCATCGCCAACGGTTGGTGCGTGCAGATACGCGGCCCGCAGTCGGGCGGGGCGGTGGCCGACCTGCCCATCCACCTGTACGACCTGGGCACCGGGAACCAGGTGAAGATTCCCTCTGAAGTGATGATCCCGGAAACCCGTGAATTCGAGTTCGCCAACCTCGGGTTCATCCCGCTTTCCTACTACAAGAATCGCGATTACGCCTGCTTTTTCTCGGCTAACTCCGCGCAGAAGCCGGCCTTGTTCGATACCCCTGATGCCACGGCCAATAGCCGCATTAACGCGCGCCTGCCCTACATCTTCCTGCTGTCGCGCATTGCTCATTACCTCAAGCTCATTCAGCGCGAGAACATCGGCACCACCAAGGACCGTCGCGTCCTGGAGCTGGAGCTGAACCGCTGGGTCAGTGGCCTGGTCACCGAAATGACCGACCCCAGCGATGACCTGCAGGCGTCCCACCCACTGCGGGAGGCGCGGGTGACGGTCGAGGACATCGACGACAACCCGGGTTTTTTCCGGGTCAAGTTGTATGCCGTGCCGCACTTCCAGGTCGAGGGCATGGACGTCAACTTGTCCCTGGTTTCGCAAATGCCAAAGGCCAAGGCCTGAACCGGCCCAGGGGATGACGCCATGAAAATCGACCGCCCGCTGTGGGCCGCCGGGGCCTTGCTATGCCCCCAGCAATTCCAGCAACAGGCCCGCTGGGAAGCCTGGACCAACGAATGCATCGCTCACCTGACCCTGGTGCACCCCTGGGGCGTCGGCTCGGTGGGCTTCGATCTGGACGCGTTGCGCCTTGGCAGGCTCAAGGCCAGCCAGCTGCGCCTGCGCCTGCCGGACGGCACGCTGATCGACTCCGATGCGGTGGACCTGTTGCCTCCCGCGCTGGAACTGGAGCGGCTGCTGCCTGCGGCCATCGACCACAGCGTCATTGTGGTTGCCTTGCCACTGGAGCAAGCCAACGGCAACAACTGCGTATTTGAAGGCACCCGGGTGGACCGCCCCATGCGCTATGTGCAGGGCTGGCGAGCGGTGCAGGATCTGTACGGCGATGATGTCCAGTCCGTGGGCCTGCTGGAGCATGCCCTGAGCCTGCGCCTGGCCACCGACGACAACGCCGACTACGTCGTCGCCCCGGTTGCCAGGCTGGTGCGCGACGGCCAGCAGGGCTGGTTGCTTGACCCCGGCTACGTACCTCCGCTATTGAGTTTCGCCGGCCACCCGGGGTTGTTGACCCAGCTGGACAACCTGCTGACCCAGTTGTCCGCCAAGCGCCTGCGCCTGATGGGCATGCGTCGCGAAAGCAACCAGCGCATGGCCGACTTCGCGGTGGCCGACGTCTCGCTGTTCTGGTTGCTCAACGCGTTGAACACCTATCAGCCGGTGCTGGCCGACCTGCGGGCACACCCGGCGCGTCATCCTGAACAGGTGTACCTGGAGCTGGTCAAGCTGGCGGGCGCGCTGCTGACGTTCTCCCTGGACCATGACGTCGATCAGCTGCCTGCTTATCGCCACGATGACCTGGGCGAAGTGTTCCCGCCGCTGATGGCGACCATCTCGACGTTGCTGGAAGCCAGCCTGCCGTCGCGGGTGATCGCGCTGCAGTTGCAGCCAGCGGCGGCCAACCGCTGGCAGGTGGCGCTCAACGATCCGCGCCTGCGTGAGCCCGGTGGCGCGGACTTCTACCTGTCGGTGTGTTGTCGCCTGCCCGCAGCGCAGTTGCAGAGCCAGTTCCCACGGCTGTGCAAGGCCGGCACGCCCGACGACGTCGACCATCTGGTCAATGCCGCGCTCGACGGGGTGCCGCTGCAGCCACTGGCGCACGTACCCGCAGCCATTCCACTGCGCCTCGAAAACCAGTACTTCGCCCTGGACTTCAGCCACATCAAGGGCCAGGCAGTGCTGGCCGCAGGCGTCTGCGCCTTCTACGTACCCAGCACCCTGGCAGACGTGAAGCTTGAGTTGTTCGCGGTGCTACGCACATGAGCCTTCTACCTATGAAAAAGCATTTGGACACTGCGGTGGTTATCGATCAATTGCTGCAGGACAGCTACCTGCTGGTGGTCGAACTGCAGCAACACACGCCGTTGCAGGAGGCCGCGCCACTGCGCGACCGCTGTGTCGCACAGATCGAGCGAGTACGCCGCGAGTTGGCAAGCGCCAGCGTCAGCGAAGCCAGCATCGATCATGTCTGCCTGGCCCATTGCGCCTTGCTGGATGAAACAGTCCTCAACGTTGCCAAGGGCGAGGACCATGCCACCTGGGCCAGCGAACCCTTGCAGGCGCGCTTCTTCAGCCGCCACCAGGCCGGGGACTACCTGTACGAAACGCTGCGCGAGTTGCTGCGCCAGCCCAACCCCGACCCATTGGTGCTCACGGTCTACCAGCGGGTGTTGACGCTGGGCTTCCGCGGTCGTTATCGCGATGTGGAGGCCCCCGAACGTGCGCAGTTAGTGGCGGCATTGAACGCACAGGTGCCACCGCTGGACCTGCACACGGTGCTGCCCACCCAGGCCGGCGCTACTTCCAGGTCCGGCTGGCCGCTCGGCGCTTCGCCGCTGGTGCATTGCATGGTCGCGGGGCTTTTGCTGGCGGGCGCGTGGTGGGCATTGACGCAGTTGCTCGGCAAACAGGTCGCCGCGCTGCTGGTCGGCGCGGCCTGAGGTGGGGGCGATGACGCAGACATTGAACCGTGCGCTGTGGCTGTGGGCGACTGCACTCATCCTCCTGTTGTTGATGGTTTTGCCGCTGGGTACGGCCGCCGCCGCGGGGGCGGCGTTGGTCACGGTGGTGGGGGTAGGGTGGGCCTGGCGGCGAGCAGGGCAACCGATCGTGGCCAAGGGGCTGATGGTTTCCGAGTCCGCGTTGCCACCTGCGGAGTACGGCCTTCCGGTGGTGCTGGTGTGCGGCGATGGTTTGACCGAGCTGTTTGCGGGCCGGTCCCAGCACGCTAGCGAGCAGGGCACCTACGTCCAGGTCGCCGACGTTGAACAGTTGCCCAGGGTTGTGGGTGACCTGCTGGCGGTACGCCCGGAGTGGGGCGGGCAACTGAGCGTGATGTTCGTCGTCAACCCCGGCGAGCATCAGGACGACAGCGGCTTGGCCTGCCGGGTCCGGGCCTTCGGTCACCAACTGGTGCTGGCACGCAGGGCTGGCCACGGCCTGCCGCTGCTGTTGCTCAGTTACGTGCCGGCCGGCCAGGGGGCGGGTGCCTGGTTCAGTTGGGAGGCGGGTCAGGCCAGCACGCTAGTGCGCGAGAACGGCGCTTGCAGCGACCTGGGGGCCTGGCAAGGGCAGGCTGCGACTACCGCGCAACGGGCGGCGCGGCTGCATGCCAGCGTGCAGCTCAACAGCGCCGCGGTGTGGCTGCACGGCCGGGTGCTGGCGTATCTGAACGCGGGCGCAGGCGCTGCTGCCTCGGTACAACCGTTGGCCTGCGCCATCGCGCTGGCGCCCACTGCGCCACGGCTGCCCGCGAACCTCTGGCAGCAGTGGCTGCAGGCCAGGGCGGGGCTGAAGAATGGTGCGCCGCAAACCGAAGGGCTGGCCCTGCCGTTTCCCGATCCATTGTTGCACCTGCTACCTGTCACCTCGTCAACCGCTGCGCAGCATCGCGCAGCGGCCCTGGCTGTATGGATGTTCACCCTCGCCAGCGCTGTCGCGCTGGGCAGTTCGGCCTGGCAGAACAGCCTGCTGGCAAGGCAGGTCACCGACGACCTGCGGCGCTACGACGCGGCCGCGCATACCCAGCCAGGCAAACCGGCGAGTCAGGCCCAGGAACAGGCGCTGGCTGCCTTGCGCCAGGATGCTGCGCGGCTGGACCGCTATTTCCGTCACGGCGCGCCCTGGGCGCTGGGGCTGGGCCTGTATCACGGCGAACCCCTGCGCCTGCCGGTGCATGCCGTGGTCAATGGCCAGCACCCGCAGCTTGCCGTTGGCCCGGTGCGGCTGGACAGCCTGTCGTTGTTCAGCAGCGGTAGCGCCCAGCTCAAGCCCGACTCAACCCAGGTGCTGGTCAATGCCCTGCTGGGCATCAAGGCCCAGCCCGGCTGGCTGATCGTCATCGCCGGGCACACCGACGCCTCGGGCAGCGCGGACACCAACCTGTCGCTGTCCCGGGCGCGAGCGGCAGCGGTGCGCGACTGGATGAAGGCCATGGGCAGCCTGCCTGACAGTTGTTTCGCCATACAGGGCTTCGGCGCCAGCCAGCCCATCGCCAGCAATGACACCGAACACGGACGCTCCGCCAACCGGCGCGTCGATATTCGCCTGGTGCCGGAAGCCGGGGCATGTGCCCGGCTGGCATCCACATCAGGCCTGCAAACCCAGTCGCATGTCGCGACATTTTGAGAAGGAGCTTCACATGGCAATTCCCGTTTACCTGTGGCTGAAAGATGACGGCGGCGCGGACCTCAAGGGTTCGGTGGATGTAAAGGATCGCGAAGGCAGCATCGAAGTGATCGCCCAGGACCACAAGGTCTACATCCCCACCGACAACAACACCGGCAAGCTGACGGGCGCGCGTATCCACACGCCCTTCCTGTTCACCAAGGAAATCGATGCCAGCAGCCCGTACCTCTACAAGGCGGTCAGCACCGGCCAGACCCTGAAAAGTGCCGAGTTCAAGTGGTACCGCATCGACGATGCCGGCCAGGAAGTGGAGTACTTCAACGCCACCCTGGAGAACGTCAAGGTGGTGCAGGTGGCGCCCAAGATGCACGACGTGAAGGACCCCGCCAAGGAGAAGCACAACCACCTGGAACAGATCGAGTTGCGGTACGAGAAGATCACCTGGACCTACGTGGACGGCAACATCATCCACGCCGATGCCTGGAGTGAGCGTCAGACCGGCTGACCTGCAGCAGCCCCTGGTGTGCAGGGTTGAGCGTCCGTTCGCGGGCGCTCAGCCAAGCACATCGTGTCTCGCCAAACTTCTCGACAAGGACGTACCCATGGTACCGACCACCAGCCGTTTGCTTCGCCGCCTCAACCCGTATTGCGCCCAGGCCCTGAGTTCGGCGGCATCGCTGTGCCAGAGCCGCGGCCATGGGCATATCAGTATCGAGCACTGGTTGCTCAAACTGCTGGAACAGGGGGAGGGCGACCTGCCCTTGATCGTCCGGCGCCATGACTGGGACATGGACGTGCTGTGGCGTGGCTTGCTCGATCATTTCGACAGCCTGCCCCGCAGTTTGCGTGGCAAGCCGCAGCTGTGTCACAGGCTCGAGCAGCTCATCGAGCAGGCCTGGCTGCGCGCGTCGCTGGAGGCAGGCAGCGAATGCGTGCGGTCAGTGCACCTGCTGGGTGCGCTGTTGCAGCGCCCGGAACTGCTGGCCTGCGACGCGACCTGGCCGTTGCTAAGCCTCAGCGAAGCGCAATTGGAACGCTTGGGTTCACTGCTGGATCAGTCGGAGGAACGCCAGGCGCCGCCCGTCGAGACCATGACCTCGTTGCCCGCCGACACAACGTCGCAGGACGCCCTCGAGCGTTTCACCCACGACCTGACGGCCGACGCACGCGCGGGCAGGATCGACCCGGTGCTGGGCCGTGACAGTGAAATTCGCCAGGTCATCGACATTCTCAGCCGTCGGCGCAAGAACAACCCACTGCTGGTAGGCGAGCCCGGTGTCGGCAAGACCGCCCTGGTCGAAGGGCTGGCCTTGCGTATCGCCGAGGGCAACGTGCCCGATGCGCTGAAAGCGGTCAGCATCCGCAGCCTCGACCTTGGCCTGCTGCAGGCCGGGGCAGGGGTGAAGGGGGCGTTCGAGCAGCGCTTGAAGGACATCATCGCGGCCGTCAAACAATCAGTGCCGCCGACGCTGCTGTTCATCGATGAAGCACACACCCTGATCGGCGCCGGCAACCAGGCTGGTGGCGCCGATGCCGCCAATTTATTGAAGCCCGCCCTGGCTCGCGGCGAGCTGCGCACCATCGCTGCCACCACCTGGTCGGAGTACAAACAGTACTTGGAGCGCGATGCAGCGCTGGAACGGCGCTTCCAGCGGGTGTCCGTCGATGAGCCCGATGACGCAGGCGCAAACCTGATGCTGCGTGGCCTCAAGGCGCGCTACGCGCAGTACCACGGCGTGCATATCCTCGACGAGGCGGTGCAGGCTGCAGTCGCACTGTCACGTCGCTACCTTGCCGGGCGGCAGCTACCGGACAAGGCAGTCGACCTGCTCGACACCGCCAGTGCCCGGGTGCGCATGAGCCTGGACTGCCAGCCCCCGGCATTGCTGTGCCTCAAGGCGCAGCGCCAGGCGTTGGCGCTGGAGCGTCAGGCCCTGGAGGAGGATGCGCAATTACAGGGCCTGTGCATTGCCGCACCGCTGGCCGCCTTGGACACCCGCGATGCCGAGTTGCTGCACAGGTTGCAGGCGCTGGAAGACCAGTATCGCCACGAGCGTGCCCTGGCCACGCAACTGCTTGCCGCCCGCCAGCACCCCGCGAGCGCCGGTGGTTGCGCCGCCTTGCTCGGGCAGTTACAGGCAGCCCAGGGGCAGCAGCCGCTGGTGTCACTGGACGTCGGCGCCCGCAACGTCGCCGAAGTCATCGCTGACTGGACCGGCATTCCCCTGGGCAGCCTGCTCAAGGACGAGCAGGCAAGCTTGCTGGCGCTGGAACAACAGCTGGCCGAACGCGTCATTGGCCAGGACCGGGCCCTGGCCGCCCTGGCTCAACGCCTGCGCGCCGCCCGGACCGGCCTTGCTTCAGAGCACGCGCCGCTGGGCGTGTTCCTGCTGGTGGGCGGCAGTGGCGTGGGCAAGACCGAGACGGCCCTGGCATTGGCGGACTGCCTGTTTGGGGGCGAAAGATCGCTGGTCACCCTCAATCTCTCCGAGTACCAGGAAGCCCACACCGTCAGCCAGCTCAAGGGCGCGCCGCCTGGCTATGTCGGCTATGGCCAGGGCGGGGTGCTGACCGAAGCCGTGCGCCAGCGTCCCTACAGCGTAGTGCTGCTCGACGAGGTGGAGAAGGCTCATCGCGACGTGATCAATCTGTTCTACCAGGTGTTCGACCGCGGCTTCATGCGCGACGGTGAAGGCCGCGAAATCGACTTTCGCAACACGGTCATCGTCATGACCTCCAACCTGGGCAGCGACCGCTTGCAAGCGGCGCTGGAGCAGCAGCCCGACGCCGACGACAGCAACCTGCAGGCCCTGCTGCGCTCCTGCCTGCGGGAGCACTTCCAGCCGGCGCTGCTGGCTCGTTTCCAGACCCTGGTGTACCGGCCGCTGGCAGCCCCGGCGCTGGCGCGCATCGTCAGCCTCAAGCTGGCCAAGGTCGCCAAGCGCCTGCATCGCCACTATGGCCTTGCCTGCCAGACCGAACCCGCCCTGGTCAACGCCCTGGTCGCCGCCTGCCTGCTGCCCGACAGCGGCGCCCGCAACATCGACAGCCTGTTGCACCAACAGATCCTGCCGGTGCTCAGCCAGCAACTGTTGCAACGCCAGGCCGTTGGTCAACTTCCCCGCGCCGTCACCCTGGGCTACTGCGACGCCGACGGCATCACCCTGCAGTTCCACGACGCTGCCCCCCAGGAGGCCTGACCATGGCTGAAGCCCCCCGCATCCTCTTCGACCACACCCGCCACCGCCTCAGCATCAGCCAACTGGAGGCGCCCCTCGACGTGCTGGCCTTCGAAGGCGAAGAGCGCCTGAGCCAGTGCTTCACCTACCGCATCGAATTCACCAGCATGGCCCAGGACATCACCGCCGAGCAGGTGCTGCGCCGCGGCGCCACCTTCCGCCTGTTCCCGCTGCCGACCAAGCCCCTGTACCGCGGCCACGTGGTGCCGCCGGCCAAGCCGCTGCGCAGCCTGCGCGGGGTGGTCACCAGCTTCCGGCGCCTGTCCGGCTCGCGCGACGAGGCCCGCTACGAAATCACCCTGCAACCCAAGCTGGCGCTGCTGGCGCGCGGCAAGCAGTACCGCATCTACCAGCAGCAGAGCGTGCCGGAGATCGTCGAGAGCGTCCTGCGTCGCCACGACTTTGAAGGCTATGAATTCCACACCCAGATGGTGCGCGAGTTTCCCCGCCGCGAGCAGGTCATGCAGTTCGGCGAAAGCGACCTGGCGTTCATCGAGCGGCTGCTGGCCGAAGTGGGCATCTGGTACTGCTTCTTCGACGACGTGCGCGTCGACATCACCGTGCTGGAGTTCCACGACCACCGCCGCGGCTACCAGTTCGGCGTCGAACTGCCGTACACCCCGCCGTCCGGCCTGGCCAACAGTGGCCAGGACAGCGTCTGGGCCCTGCAAAGCCGCCACCAGGTGGTGGAACAGCACATCGACGTGCGCACCTACCGCCACCGCGACGTCCGCGCCTTGCTCGACGCCGAGGTCGACCAGACCCGCGCCACCACCCGCACCACCTACGGCGAGGCCTACCACTTCGGCGACCCCTACGACACCCTCGGCAACCGCCACGTCTACGACGACGACCTGCCCGCCGAAACCGGCATCTTCTACGCGCGCATGCACCACGAGCGCTACCTCACCCAGCAGGCCTGCCTGAGCGGCACCACCAGCAGCCCGACCCTGGCGCCCCGGCAGGTGCTGACCATCAACGGCGACGCGCCGCAGGCGTTCAAGCCGCGCATCGTCATCACCGAACTGCGCGCCAGCGCCGCCCGCGACAGCAGCTACATCGCCCACTTCCAGGCCATCCCCTACATCGAGGCCGGCAGCTTCCGCCCGCCGCTTCCGCCCAAGCCCATCATGGCCGGCACCGTCGCCGCGCGCGTCACCAGCTACAAGGCCAACGACCCCTACAGCCACATCGACCTCGAGGGCCGCTACAGCGTCACCTTCCTCTTCGACCGCCACACCTGGCCCCTGGGCCGGGAAAGCCTGTGGCTGCGCCTGGCCCGGCCCTACGCCGGCGCTACCCACGGCCTGCACCTGCCGCTGATACCCGGCACCGAAGTGGCCATCGCCTTCGAACACGGCGACCCCGACCGCCCCTACATCGCCCACGCCCTGCACGACAGCGAACACCCCGACCCGGTCACCCTGCGCAACCACAAACGCAACGTGCTGCGCACCCCGGCCAACAACAAACTGCGCATGGACGACACCCGCGGCCAGGAGCACGTGAAGCTGGCCAGCGAGTTTGGCGGCAAGAGCCAGCTGAACCTGGGGCATGTGGTGGACGCGCAGAACAAGGTGCGTGGCGGCGGCTTCGAGCTGCGCACCGACGCGCATGGGGCGTTGCGGGCGGGGAAGGGGGTGTTGATCAGTGCGGATGAGCAGGGGAAGGCGCAGGGGGAGGTGTTGGAGATGGAGTCTGCCAACGGCCTGCTGCGCAGCGCTCTGCAACAGATCACCGACGCCCAGGCCACCGCCCAGGCCCACCATAGCCCACCGCCCAGCAGCGACGGCCTGCGCCAGTTGCAGGCCGACGCCAAGGGCCTGCAGGCCCCGGCCATCGTGCTCAGCGCACCCAACGGCATCGGCGCGGTGACGCCCGCCAGCCTGCTGCTCAAGAGCGGCGACGACCTGCATCTGCAGAGCAACGCCGGCATCAACCTGGCTGCCGAGCAGCACCTCAATCTTCACTCGACCCAAGGCACGTCGCTGCTGGCGCAGCAGCAGGGCATGCGCCTGGTGTCGGGCAAGGGGCCGCTGGAAATCGAGTCCCACGGCGATGTGCTCAAGCTGATCGCCCAGCAGGACATCACCGTGCAGTCGGTGCAGGGGCATGTGCAGTTGACGGCGAAGAACGGCATTACGTTGGGGTGTGGGGGTGGGTATATCCGCATTGCTGCGGATGGCGCCATAGATGTCCACACCGCAGGCACGTTGAACCTCAAGGGGCGTCACGTCTGGGAGGGGCCCGCCGGCCAGAGCTTCGCGTTGCCGCAACTGCCGCAATCGGTATGTGAAGAGTGCTTGAAAATCGCACAAGGACAAGCAGCGGGCGCCGTCATGCGTACAGGAGCGTAAGCCATGATCCAGCAACCCAGCGAGCATGCCTGGCTCGCCCAGATAGAAAGCCTGTGCGCTGCGGCGCCGATTGACCACATCGACGTCATCGTTGATCAGATGGCCCTGAAAATGGCGCTGCTGCCTGGGCTGCACGCACTACAGCCGCCCATTCCATGGTCCTCACTGTTCAGTGGCACACCTGAAGAGCCGCTACTGGAGCAAGCGCCGCTGCTGATGCGTATAACCTTCGATGCGTGGCGGCACAGAGCCTGGCTCGCCGAGTTGCTCAGCTACCTCGCCTCCACGCCGCGGCTCACGGTGCTTGTTACACCGATGCCGTTCGATGTCCTGACCACGGCGCTACAAGCCTTGTCGCAACTCGAATGGGGCGGGCAGAACGGCATGCTGCGCTTCTACGACCCTCGGGTGCTGCCGCAGCTGCTGACAAACGTCCTCGACTCCGAGCAGCGCCAACGCTTCCTGCAACTGGCGCTGTTCTGGGGCTGGCTCGACCGCGACCAATCCCCCGTCTGGCACCCAGGCACCTACCGATGCGACCAGCAAGCACCGGACAGCGCCGCCCCCATCGCTCTCACCGATGCCCAGTTTGATCGGCTGGGCTGCATCAGCGACGCCCAAGGGCTGATGACAACGGTGGAAAGGCTGATGCCTGGGTTATTGCAGGAAGTGTGTTTTGGATGTGCATATCGGTGGGTGCTGCAGGCGAGTGAGGAAAATTACTTTGGGGATTTGAAGGCGTATGTGGCGGCTAATTCGGGAAGGCTAATTAAAATGAGTGAGTATTGAAAATGAGTCGAAAGTTTGTAGCAGTAGTGGCGGTTCTGATCATTGTGTCGTGGTTGGGGGAGGGTGGCACCTGGACAACCCGGATAAGTGAAAAGGGGCGTGGGAGTAGCAGTGATTACTACAGAGGGGTGATGACCGATCTCACCCGGCTGGGTCTTCACGATTTTGGGTATAAGGCGCTGGTTTGCTATGTGGACGTCATCTGTCCGGTCGTTGCGCTGCTCAGTCTGCCCGTTGATATTGTTGTCGATACCCTGCTGGTGCCGCACGATTTTTCTCGGGCTAGTAATTATGAGTCATTTGAATATCAAAGTGTGGTTGGCCAGCAGTCGTATGGATTTCTTGGGCTGCAATTTAGTGCGCCCGACAGCAGGGTTCACTTTGAGCGACCTATCGGCTACAGCGTTGACTATAGAAAAGGTGAGCGTAAATATTATCTTTTTGTGCGTGATGTGCCGTTAAAAGGGGCTGGGGCGAAAATATATGTGCCGTTTGTTAAAGGTTATGTTCCGACGTCGGTGAGCGTGACTTATGGTGATGGATATTCCTTTGAGGTGGATGTTTCCTTGGTCGGTGGTGCGTGGGGGCGAGAGTCGCTTGCGGAATTTGTTGCAAGGGATGATGAGGATCAGCATGTGGTGACTTATGAAAGTGATGATAGGAATTTTTATAGGCCGAAGACTCAAGTGGTGATCACTTCTTTCCTAAAGGTGAAGGGTGTTCGGCTAGTAACGAGCCCAGGGTATATTCCGCGGGGTCATGGTGCCTAATGTGAGGTTGCATTTATGAGGTTTTACACATGGGCTTTTTGTTGGTGGAGTGAAAGGGTGAATATTTTGTTAAGGCCTTTCAGTCTATGGGTAAATGGTTTTCTGTTTCGGGGGTTGGCAGGCTGCTCGGTGGGGCAGTCTGAGTACTTGGAGGGAATTTTGAACGGGGTGAATCATACTTTCGGAGGTATCAATCATTTTTCCGTTAATGGATATGGCGGTGCAAATATTGCCCCATATGGATATGGGGGCGGATCGTGCTGTGTGATGTTGCCGCGCGTGTGGAGGCCTGGTTTAAAGGTGTCGATTGAGTGGGAGTTGGATCTAGAGTCATATGCAAAAATTAACAGATTAAAAGCTGGTTATGGTTTTGATGAGGAGGCCTGCGCAGTTCACAAGACTAAATATCAGAAGCATAGCGTGGTCGTGAATGTGGTGCCCTATGAAGAGAAATTATGCTCTCCGGAAATTCATTTTCTGCCTTGTAGTCAGATAAAAATATCTACTCTTTGCTGGGCTTGTCCGTCGCCTAATAGCCCGATAGAAAAACCTCTTAAAATGAAGGAGTCTGCCGTATGCCCGAAATGACCAGCAATGATCCTGTGTGCGCACCTCCACTGTTTCCTGAAGAGGGGCGCCTACCCATCGATGAGCAGGCAGTGTGGGAGAATTATTATAAGCAGACCGCTGAGCACGAAAAATATCGCCAGCAACTCAATGCCGCTCGTGGCCTTCGCGGTGTATTTACCTCTGCGCAGATTCTACCTGGCAGCCTATTTCTAATGGTGCCAAAGGTCCCGCGCCCAGGCTGCTTGCTACAGGCGGCTTTGGTGCAGGACCTAACAAGAATCAGCGGGGTAAAGGGATGAATGTTTCATTCGGGACTTTAGGGGTATGGATAAGTGGATGCTTGTTTCTAGGGGTGGCGGGTTGTGCGGTCGGGCAGCCTGATTATTTGGCGGGAAACATAAATGGAGTGAATCATACGTCAGCAGGAATCAATCATTTTTCTGTGAATGGCTATGGAGGTCCCAATGTTGCGCCATTTGGATACGGCGGGGGGGCATGCTGTGTAATGCTGCCTCGCTTATGGAGGCCGGGTTTGAAAATGGTTGTCGAGTGGGAGTCGGATCCGGACCCGTATGCGGACTCCCCTCCGCTAGGTACCGATGAGTTTCGAAAATTCATGGCTAAGCATAAGGCTAAATACCAACGTCATGTTGCTGTTGTGGAAGTTCCTAGGTATGACGAGAGCCTATGTTCTCCAGAGATTCATTTTTTACCTTGTAATCAAATAAAAGTTTCCACTTCCTGCTGGGCCTATCCATCCCCTCGTAGCCCGATAAAAGAACCCTTGAAGATGAAGGAGTCTGCCGTATGCCCGAAATAGCTAGCAATGGCCAGGTCCATTCGCCTGCCCTATTCCCACTGGAGGGTCGTCTGCCCCTTGATACGCAAATAGTTCGAGATAATTATGATAAGCAGTTGGCGGAGGAGAACGGCTATCGCCAACAACTCAACGCTGCGCGCGGTTTTCGCGGTGCATCCACGTGCGTGCGGGCTCTACATATTAGTTTGTTTTTTGATGGAACCAATAATAATGAGCCCTATGACACAAAAAAAGCTACGCCATCGCATCCGACCAATATTGCGCGACTTTATCACGCTAGTTTGGAAGATCTGACTAGCGGCTACTATCGTTATTATATACCAGGTGTGGGTACTCCTTTCCCGGAAATTGGCGAGATGGACTACGGCAGTCTTGGTATGGCAACTGGGCATGGGGGAGAGGACCGAATAAATTGGGGGCTACTGCAGCTATTTGATGCCCTGTCTTACGCATTGAACGATAAACAGCGCCTAAAGATGTCAGACGCCCGCACCAAGCTTCGCGAAATGTCAACTTTATGGCCGATGACGACATTAGGCCGTAACAGTCGTCGCAAAGCGATGGCCTCCTTGTTAGCCCCGCTGCGTCAAAAAGTAACAATTGCACAGCCCAAGGTACTCGCCATCAAGCTGTTTATTTACGGGTTCTCCCGTGGGGCCGCCGAAGCGCGCACGTTTGTTACTTGGTTGAGTGAGCTATTCGATACTCCAACAGATGGTGAGTTGCCTGAGCAAGCCCTGTTGGGCATTCCCTTAAGCATCGAGTTTCTTGGTGTGCTTGATACTGTTGCTTCGGTAGGCATTGCCCGAGTAATGCCAATGGCCGAGGGGCATATGGATTGGGCCGATGGTACCCAGGTGCTCCCCGACGAAGCGCGTTTCCCTGGTTGGGTGAAGCGGGCCTTGCACGGTGTAGCCGCCCACGAGCAGCGTTTGTGCTTTCCGCTAGATTCCATCCGCTATGCCGATGGACGATATCCACCGTATGCGACAGAGGTGGTCTACCCAGGCGTGCACTCCGATGTTGGTGGTGGCTACCCGCAAGGGGAGCAGGGTAGAGCACGTGGTGGCGCGGAAGAGCTACTTTCTCAGATTGTGCTGCATGACATGTACGCGGCCGCCTTTGCTGCGGGAGCACCGTTGGCTGTGCCCGAGAAAGCAGTGCCAAGGGAGTTGCTGCAGATGGCGCCTGCACGGCATATGTCGCTTGATACGAAAGAAGAGTTTGATATCTCCGAGCAATTGGTCACCCGCTTCAACCACTGGCGCACAACCCTGGGCCTCGACACTCCACCCACCGCCGAACCCCAGGCCAACACCGGCCCCTTACGCCTATCCCACCCCCTTGAAACTGTAATGGCCGACCAGATGGCCTGGCTCACCGGCTGGCGCATCGACCGGTTCGCCCGCGGCACCTACGCCAATCAGCCGTTCTACGGCCAAGCGAAGCAGACCAACGCTGCTACGGCAGAGAAAGAAAAAGCGGCGAATAAAGAGGCAAAAGACGCGCTCAACGACCTACGCAAGGCGCTGCTTGGTCAGGAAAACGCGACCGAAAGGATGCTTGCCCTGACCGGCTCGCCAGGCTACGAGCCTGCCATCGACCAGCAGCAGCTCCGCGAAGCGGCGGTAGAGTTCGAGCACGACTACCTGGGCAAGTGGCGCCCACAGACGGGGTGGGGCGGTTGGGTGCTGGATGTGCCGCTCAAAGGCATGGTGTACCTGCTCAACGACGATGACGAGCAGGAGGAGTACCGCCAGCTCAAGGTTGCAGGCGAACGCTATGCCGCCCAGATGTTTTACGAGCACCCTGCCAACAGTGGCACGTATCACGTGTCGACCAGGCCGGAGCTTGCCGCCGTGGTGGCCTTGTTCGACGACCAGGTGCACGACTCACGCGCCTGGTTCCTGCACGACTCGCTGAAGTCGCGGGAGGCTTGGGGCGAGTACATGCGTTATCGCATGGTGTATTTCGGAACTCATAGCAACAAACGCCTGACGCCTGCGGTGGTGGCGGGGCGTGTAGTCGGCATTGGCCTGGTGGTGGGCGGTGTGTACAGCATCCGTCGCCATGGCTGGATGGGTTTGGCCGGTACGTTGGGCGCCGCCAGCATCGGTTATGAGGTGGTCAACCGTGGTACTGACCTGGTAGTCCCGTTCCTGCCGGGTGCTGCCGAGTTGCTGAAACCCACCAACGCCATTGGCGAAGTGGTGGCGAAGCAACGCCAGGCCATGCAGGCGGCAGAGGATGAGCTGCGCATGCAGAACATGCTCGCGTACCTGAAGGGCGTGGGTAGCTTGGCCGAGACAGCGAAAACGGTGAAGGAGCAGTTGTCATGATCCCGATAGTGCGGGTCGGTGACCCGCTGCACCCCTATGGTGGCGAGGTGCTGGAGGGCCACTACGACGCATTTGGCAAGCCGGCGGCCTGTGTGGATGACAAGGTGCGTTGCAACAGGCATGGCATGACGCACATCACCGAGGGGACGCAGGGTTCCACCATGGATGGCAAGGCAGTGGCGCTTCACGGCCATCGGTGTGCCTGCGGGTGCCAGCTGGTCAGCACCTTGGCGGTCGGCTTGATGGCGGTGGTGCCATGAACCTGGCGCCGGTTTACCCGAATTTTCCCGCGCCAGCGGCGTTCCATTGGCGGCGTTGGTGGCTAGTGCTGGCGGGGCTGTGGGGGGTGCAATGCGCGGCGCTGCTGCTGTGGTGGCCGCCTGGGCAGGCACGCCTGCAGTGGTGGTTATGGAGCGCAATACTGCCGCTGGGTTGGGCGTTGGCACTGGGTCTGCGGTTGCTGGTGAGGGAGCTGGGGCTGTTCAACCAGGCGGTGTATCACCGCCAAATCAATCAGGCGGTGCGGCACTGGTGGCAACGTCGTTCACTCGGTTTGCCGGTGCGGCAAGTGCTGTTGCTCGGCCCGGTGGGCGATGAGCAGTGTCACTTCGAGCAGTTGATGGCCCGTGCACCGTTGCCTCAACCGAGGCTGACCGAGGGGGCGATGGCGCCTGGTCTGCCATGCCCCGTCACTCTGGCCTCGGGTGACGAACGTGCACCCGCGTTGGCGCGGCACCTGGCCGGCGCGTTGGTGCGGAACCCTGAACTGAAGGATTGTTGGCCTCACGTGCGCGGCATCGCCTGGGCAGGTGACAGCACCAGCCTGACGGCCTTTGTCGAAGCATTGGCGGCTGCGGGCGTAGTACCGCCACAAACGCATCTGCCCCTGCACGACCTGAATGAGCTGGACGACGTGATCGATGCGTTTCACCAGGGGTGCTGCGAAATCGACGATTGGTTGCTGTGCGCCGGCATCGCGTCGGCGCCGGCGGCGGCAGGCTCGGCCTTACCTGGGGAGGCCGGCTTTGCCTGGCAGGTCGGCTGGCAGGCGAGGGCGGTGTTGCACCGAGGGGAGTACCTGGTGGAAGCGGTGGGGGATTCACCTGTGCAGCTTTGCCAGCAGGTGCAGCGTTACGCGGGCCTCGCCGAGCCCCCCAGCTACTGTCTGGCCCTGGATGCCACCAGCCACGCGGCAGGTGTGGCGGGTGGCTGGCCGGCGTCTGCGCGCCAGTTGGCCCAGCACTGGGGGGACGTGGGGTATCTGGGGCCGTTTATTGGCATGTCACTGGCGCTTTTGCAGGCGCAAGAGACTGGGCAACCCTGTGGCTGGCTGAGCCAGGCCACGGACCTACGATTGGCAATGGGAGTGGCTACGGCGCATGGCGATAATTAAGGATGTAGGCAAGGGCGCGCTGGTACGGGTAGCAGGGGTTTACCTGCTACTGGTCACGGTGCTAGTGGTGTTGGCTGGGTTGGTGTACGGCCTATTGGGTGACCGTTTCGGTTGGCCGCCGCTTGCTGTCAGGCAGCTGAGCTTAGGGGGCGCTGGTGTGTGGGCAGCATTATTGTGGTTGTGCCCGATGATTTTGTGGGCGTGGCAGCGTTTGGCCGTTACCCAGGCCCAGGCGCTGACGGTTGACATTGTGGCGCTGCCGAATTCGCCGCTCGCACGCCCTGTGGCGACGATTCCCGCGTGGCCCGGTGAACTGCGGGTTCATCTACGCACCCACTACGGCCTCCTCTGGCGCCACAAGGCCCGCCTGATCCTGGTCGTCGGCGAACCCGAGCAGATCGAAGCCATCGCCCCCGGCCTCACCACCCAGCACTGGCTGGAAGGCCACGGCACGGTGCTGATCTGCGGTGGTAGCCTGATCGGCACCCAGCCCGACGAGCAGATCAAACTGCTGAAAACGCTGCACGCCCGCCCCCTCGACGCCATCCTCTGGACCCTCACCACCCCCCAAAGCCACGACCCCAAAGCCATGGCCGCCGGCAGCCGCTACCTGCGCGACCTGTCCCAGGCCCTCGGCTGGCAGCTGCCCCTGTACCTTTGGGAAGTCTGCCCCCAAGCCTGGATCAAACCTTTCGAACCCGCCCAGTCGGTAGGCTGCCTGCTCGCCCCGGACGATGACCTGGGCGCCGCCCTGCAACAGCTGATCGAACCCCTGAACCAGCGGGGCATGGCCCATATCCAGGTGCACCGCACCCACTGTTTTCTCTTCTACCTCGGCCACCACCTGCACACCCATGGCGCCGCCCACTGGCCCCAGGCGCTGGCGCCGCTGCTGCCCGAGTTTGCCCGCAGCACGCCGCTGCGCGGCTTGCACTTCAGCCTGGCGCGCACCGACGGCCCGGTGCCGGGCACCGAGCACCTGCTGCAGCTCGACGGCGCCTGGACGGCGCTGCTGGCGGACCGCAAGACTCGTCCGCGGCGGCGCGGCTGGCATGTGCGGCGCGTGCTGTACGTGGCCACGTTGGCCGCCACAGGCGTGCTGACGGCTGGTGTGTTGCTGTCCTTCGTGGCCAACCGCAACCAAGCGCTCCACCTGGCGCAGGTCGCCGAACAGCCGATCACCACTCTCACCACCCTCAGCGACCTGACCCGCGAGGTAGACCGCCTGGAGTACCGCCGTGTCCACGGCGAGCCCTGGTATCTGGGCTTTGGCCTGAGCCACAGCCAGGCGCTGCTCGACTCGCTCTGGCCGCGCTACGTGCAGGCCACCCATGCGCTGCTGCGTGACAAGGCCGTGGCCAGCCTGGAGCAGACGCTGTGGACTCTGGTGGCGCAGCCCGCCGGCAGCAAGGCGCGCACGGAGATGGCCGGTGGCGCCTACGAGCCGCTCAAGGCCTACCTGATGCTCGCGCACCCGGAAAAAGCCGATCCGGCGTTCCTGGAAAAACTGCTGCTTGAGCGCGTGCCTGATCTACCCGGCCAATGGTCGTTCTACCTCCAACAACTCCCCAGCCATCCCGAGTGGCGCATCGACGCCAACCCGCGCCTGATCGCCCAGGTGCGGCAGGTCCTGCTTGGCGAGCTGGGCCAGCGCAACGCCGAGGCCAGCCTGTACCAGCAGGTGCTGGACCGCGCGGGCAACCATTTTCCGTCGATGGCGCTGGCGCAGATGCTTGGCGACACCCAGGCGTCGGCGCTGTTTGGCGCGACCCGCAGCGTGCCGGGGATCTTCACTCGCCAGGCGTGGGACGGGCAGATACGGGCTGCCATCGACGACATTGCCGAGGCGCGTAGGGCGAAAATCGATTGGGTGCTCACAGACAAGGCAGCAAACGTCGATAGCGAGCTGTCCCCTGAAACCCTCAAGGCCAGGCTCACCGCCCGCTACTTCAAGGACTTCGGCAGCGCCTGGCTGAGCTTCCTCAACAGCGTGCGCTGGCGCCAGGCCAAGGACCTGGGCGAGGCGGTCGATCAGCTGGCGCTGATGAGTGACCCGCAGCAATCGCCGCTGCTGGCCCTGATCACCACCGTAGCCTACCAGGCCGGAACCGGCGGCAAAACGCTGATCAACACGGCGCAGCAAACCATCGATACGCCCATGCCACAAGTCCCGCTGGACGCCACCTTCGCCCCGTTGCTGCAACTGCTGGCCAAGGACAACAGCCCGCTGAGCCTGCACAGCTACCTGACCCGCGTCACCCGCGTGCGCCTGCAGCTCCAGCAGATCGACGACGCCAGCGACCCCCAGGCGATGTCCCAGGCCCTGGCCCAGTCAGTGTTCCAGGGCCGCACCCTGGACCTTGGCGACAGCCGCGAGTACGGCAGCCTGATCGCCGCCAGCCTGGGCGGGCAATGGAGCGGCTTTGGCCAGAACCTGTTCGTCAAACCCCTGGCCCAGGCCTGGCAGCAGGTGCTGCAACCCTCCGCCGCAGCGCTGAACGCGCAGTGGCAGCGGGCGATCGTCGAGCACTGGGACGGCGCCTTCAGCGGCCGCTACCCGTTCGCCGCCACCGGCAGCGACGCCTCCTTGCCGATGCTGGGGCAGATGATCCGCGCCGGCACCGGGCGCATCGACCAGTTCCTGCAGCAGGAACTGGGCGGCGTGCTGCGCAAGGAGGGCAACCGCTGGGTCGTCGACCCGCGGCACAGCCAGGGCCTGCGGGTGAATCCGGCGTTCCTGGCGGCGGTCAACCGCCTGGGCCACCTGGCGGACGTGCTGTACACCGACGGCGGCATGGGCCTGGGCTTCGAGCTGCAGGCCAAGGCGCTGCCCGAGCTGGTGCAGACCACCTTCATCCTCAACGGCGAACGCCTGCATTACTTCAACCAGAAGCCAAGCTGGAAACGCTTTCATTGGCCTGGCGCCAGCGACTACCCCGGCGCCAGCCTTAGCTGGACCAGCGTTGCCACCGGCGAACGGCTGTTCGGTGCCTACGACGGCGCCTGGGGCCTGATCCGCCTGCTGGAGCAGGCCCAGGTGACGGCGCTGGACGACAGCGACACGCGCTTTCGCCTGGTGCTGAAGGCCCCGGACGGCATCCCGCTGACCTGGCATTTGCGCACGGAACTGGGCGCAGGGCCACTGGCGCTGCTCACGCTGCGCGGCTTCAGTTTGCCGCCGCGAATTTTCCTGGCGGACAACGGCCAGGCATCCACTGGAGGTGTTGAATGAGTCTGCAAGGATTGCGTACCACTTGCCTGGGGGACCGCGATGCGCTGACCCTGGGGCGCGAACAGGCCGGCCGTTGGCACGCCTGGCTACAGCCTGTCAGCCAGCAGTTGCCGACTGGCGACGACCCCAGTTACGACGATGATTTCCAGTGCCTGCGCGAGGAGGTCAACAAACTGTCCGGCGCCGACACCGAGCAGGTGATCTGCCTGGGGGAAAAGCTCTTGACCCATAGGTGCAAGGACCTGCGGGTGGCCACCTATTACCTGTGGGCGCGCCTGCAGCGCGACGGCGAAGCGGGGCTGGCCGATGGCCTGGCCTTGCTGGCGGCCATGGTGGCGCGCTTTGGCACGGCGCTGCTCCCGGCGCGGCCCACCAGCCGCAAGCTGGCCCTGGAGTGGCTGACGGCAGACAAGCTGCTGGGCAGCTTGTTCCTGTACCCCGAGGTAGTCAGGGCCGAGGCTGAGCGCACGGTGGCCGCGTTGGTGTGGCTTGAACATGGCCTGCAGGCTTGGCCGGAAGATGAGCGCCCGCAGTTGGGCGTGCTGTACGACGCGCTGTCGGCGCGCCTGGCGCGCTCCGGGGGTGTCGATGCCGTGGTGCCGCAGCACAGCGCCGGGGCCGGCGGGGCAGGAGGGTTGGCAGCGCCCGTGGCGATAAAGTCCGGCCGCGACCTGCTGGACAGCGCCCGCGCTTTGGCCACCTACCTGCGTGACCAACCCCAGGGCTGGCTGGCGGCGCACCGCCTGATGAAAAGCGTGCGCTGGGACACCGTGCACCAGACTCCCCCCGAAGACACCCATGGCAATACGCGCCTGGCCGCCCCGCGTGGCGATTATCGCGTGCAACTCAAGCGCCTGTATGTGCAGCAGCGCTGGGACGAACTACTGGAACTGGTGGAGCGGGTGTACGCCGAAGCCGTCAACCACTTCTGGCTGGACCTGCAATGGTACCTGTGCCAGGCGCTGGCCAGGCAGCCGGCGCCCCGGGACGCCTGGGCGCAGATCGTCCAGCGTGACCTGGGCATGCTGCTCGAGCGCCTGCCGGGCCTGGAGCAACTGCGCTGGAGCGACGGCAGCGCGTTTGCCGATGAGACCACCCGCGAGTGGATCAGCCAGCAGGTCAGCGGCAACCGTCCGGCCCAGTGGCTGGCGGCGGCGCCCGTCGCGGAACAGGACGACATCCTGGCCCTGCAGGACGAAGCCTTGGCCCAGGCCGAAAGCCAGGGGGTAGAACTGGCCCTGGCGTGGCTGGCCGCGCGGCCAGAGGCGCACGGCGGGCGCGAGCGCTGGTTGCTGCGCCTGCTGATGGCGCGGGTAGCCGAGCAGTACGGCAAGCACGAACTGGCCGTGCACCTGTTGGGCGAACTGGAACAGGTCGCGCAGCGCCAGCTCCTGGTGCAATGGGAGCCGCAGTTGGTGTTCGAGACCAAGGCGCGGTTGCTCAAGCTGCTGCGCATGAAAGCCCAGCGCAGTGACGTCGACAAGCCCGCCCTGGCGCGACGCATGGAGGCCTTGCTGGCCTCGCTGGTGGCCATCGACCCCGTCCGCGCCGCGGTGCTGTGCGGTTGACCCTTTACACACGAGACGTGCCATGAGCCTGGACAACCTGACCCTGCATTACTTTGACGCCGAGATGCGCTACCTGCGCGAGGCGGGCAAGGAGTTCGCCGACGCGTTCCCGGACCGCGCCGCCCACCTGAATCTGGACAAGCCAGGCGCGCAGGACCCGTACGTGGAGCGCTTGTTCGAAGGCTTCGCGTTCCTGATGGGGCGCCTGCGCGAGAAGCTCGACGATGACCTGCCGGAATTGACCGAGGGGCTGGTCAGCCTGCTCTGGCCCCATTACCTGCGGACCATTCCTTCGCTCTCGATCGTGGAATTGGCGCCCGACCTGGGTCAGCTGAGCCGCAGCGAGCCACTCGCCACGGGCTTCGAAGTACTGTCGCAGCCCGTGGGGCCACAGCGCACGCGTTGTCGCTACACCACCACCCAGGCGCTGACCTTGCGGCCCTTGGCGCTGGAAGCCTTGCGGGTGGCCCAGGTCGCTGATGGTCGTTCGATGGTGTGCCTGCGGTTTGCCCGCGGGGCCATGGCCGCCTGGGCAGCCATGGACCTGGCGGAGCTGCCGTTGTACCTGAACGCCGATGCCGCACTGGCCACCGCCCTGCACCACGCCCTGACCCTCAATGCCCGGGACGTCTACCTGCGCTTGCCTGGCGAGCCGACGCGGCAGGCGGTGGCGATGACGTTCGCCGCCAAGGGCTTCGCCGAGGACGATCGCCTGTGGCCCAAAGGGGACAGCGCCTTCAGTGGCTACCAACTGCTGCTGGAGTATTTCACCTTCCGCGAGAAGTTCATGTTCGTCACCCTGCGCGGCTTGCAGCACGTGCGCTTGCCCCCGGAGGCGCCGTGGTTCGAGCTGGAGGTGGAGCTCAAGCAGGCCTGGCCCCCGCATCTGGCGTTGAGCCGCGAACACCTGCGGTTGCACGCGGTCCCCGTGATCAACCTGTTCGAACTGGAGTCGGACCCATTGCTGGTGGACCCCTTGCAGACCGATTACCTGCTGCGTGCCAAGCGCTTGCAGGACGGCCATACCGAGATCTATTCGGTGGACGAGGTGAGCAGTACGGTGGACGGCGAGCGCCAGGCGTTCGTGCCCTTCAGCAGCTTTCGCCACAAGGGCGGCATGCTGCGCGAGCAGGCGCCGGAACGCTACTTCCACACGCGGTTGAAACGCGGTGCCAACGGCCTCCACGACACCTGGCTGGTGCTGGGCGGCGAAGACTTCGAGCAGGCGCGGTTAAGCCACAATGAAAGCCTGTCCCTGCGCCTGACCGGCACCCACGGCCAGCTGCCGCGCAAGGCCTTGCAGAGCACCTTGCTCGATACCGCCGTGCATGCTCCCCACGCGGGGTTCAAGGTGCGCAACCTGTGCGCGCCGACCTTGCCGTGCTATCCGCCCAACCGCGACCGCTTTCATTGGCGGGTGCTCAGCCACCTGGGTTCCAACTTCCTGCCGATGCTCGATAGCGCCGAGGTGCTGCGCGGCACCCTGGCGTTGTACGAATGGACCGGCAGCGAATTGAATCGGCGGCGTCTGGAAGCCATCGTCGAGGTGCGGCACCGCTTGATCCAGCGGTTTGAAAAGGGCTTCCTACGCCGCGGCGTGGACATCGAAGTGACCCTGGACAGCAACGGTTTTTGCGGTGAAGGCGATATCAGCCTGTTCGGCGAAATGCTCAACCGTTTCTTTGCGCTGTACGCCGATATCCATCTGTTCATCCAGCTGACGCTGGTCCTGCAACCTACCGGGGAGTGCCTGCGATGGAGCGAAAACCACAGCCAGCGGATACCCGGTTGAGCGTCGAGGCGCTGCTTGACGTCCTGCGCGAGCGGGTATCGGAAGCCAGCGTCTACCGCTTCTGCCAGTGGCTGGAACACGCGGCGCCTGGGCGGCCGCCGCTGGGCAGCACGGTGCGGCCTGGCGATGACCCGGTGCGTTTTCGCCCTGACCCCGGCATGGGGTTCCCGGCCGGCGAACTGAAGGCCATCGAGGCCGGCGGCCAACACCCGGCCACGGTACGCACCCGGGTGTTGGGGCTGTATGGCGTGGACTCGCCACTGCCCACGGCCTACCTGGATGACATCGCCCAGCGGCGCGAAGGGCATGAAGCGCTGGAAGGCTTCCTGGATATCTTCAACCACCGGGTCTTCACCCAGTTCTACCGCATCTGGCGCAAGTATTCGTACCCCGCCACGTTCGAGCCGGGCGGCAGCGATGCCACCTCGCAATGCCTGCTGGGCCTGGTCGGGCTGGGCATTCCGGGCACGGCCCGGCACATCGCCACGCCGGTGTCGCGCTTCCTGGCGCTGCTGGGGGTGATGCGCCTGCCCACCCGCAACGCCGAAGGCATTCGCGCACTGGTGACGCTGCTGGCGCCGCGGACGCAGGTGTCCGTCACGCCGCATTGGCCCTTGAAAGTGGCGCTGGCAAGGCCTGGGCGGCTTGCTCGCAGCCAGCCGGTGAGCCTGGCCGACGGCACGCCACTGGGTGGCACCGGCCTCGATGGCAATAGCCAGCTGCTGCTGACCCTGTGCACACCAGACCCGGAGGAGGCGCGCGGCTGGTTGCCAGGCGCACCGCTGCACACCGACGTGCTGGTGCTGCTGCGGGTGTACTTGGGCTGGCGCTGTACCGCCCGGCTGTGCCTGACCCTCACGCCGCCGTTGTTGCCCTCGCCATCGTTGGGCGGTGCTGGCGTGTTGCTCGGCATGACCTGCGTGCTGGGCAGCGTCAACCCAGCCCCCGTGACCATCAACCTGGGCCGCTACCACGGCCTGCCCTCCAACCCGCACCACAGGACAACCGAACATGTCGCGTACACTTTTTAACCTTTTGCTGGTGGCCAGCTGCTTCACGCTGCTGGGCGGCTGTGGCCTGACCCAGGCGGTCAGCGACGGTACGGCGTCCACCGCCCGGGCGATCTTCCACAAACAGGTGAAGACCCTGCGCCTGGACCTCGACGCCCGCACGGCGATGAACCCCGAGGGGCACGACATGCGCGCCCTGTCGGTGCCGACCCAGGTACGTGTGTATCAACTGCGCGATCGCATGGCGCTGGAAAAGGCCAGCTACGATGCGATCGCGGCCGACAGTGAGGCGCTGCTGCGTGACGATCTGCTGGATGAGCACGCGCTGGTGCTCAAGCCCGGCAGCGGTGCGCAGCTGAATGTGCCCTTGGCCAAGGAGACGCAGTTTGTCGCGCTGGTGGCGCTGTTCCGTGAGCCAGACGACCGCCTTCACACCTGGCGCCTCACGCTGCGCCGTGACCAGTTGCTGCCCGACCAGGCTCGCGTGGTCGAGCTGGGGGATAACCGCTTGAGATTGCGCGCGCTGGACAAGGAGTAGCCCATGGGCGATTCGGGCGCTTCGCTTTATGAACGACTGCTGCAGAACTTCGACGGTGAATTGGACCTGCACGCTGTCGCCGAGCCGGACCAGGTGACGCTGTCAGTGCTCGACAACCTGCAGCGCATCCTCAATAGCCGTGCGGGGGCACTCAGCCACTTGCCCGATTATGGCCTGCCGGACATGGGCCTTGTTCTTCAAGGCCTGCCTGCCACCGCCCATGGGCTAATCGGCAACATGGCCGCAACCCTGCTCAAGTACGAGCCACGCCTGGCGGCCATCGATATCCAGTTGTTACCCCAACGCCTTCCGGGTCATCTCGAGTACGGGCTGAGCGTGCAACTCAAGGGCGGCACCCAGACCCGCTTCGGCCTGCATCTGGGGCCGGAGGGCAGGGTGCTGGTTCGTCATCTGAGGGGGTTGGATGGCCTCACGTAACGAAACCGCGACGTCCGGCCACGGCGCGGTACACCTTGGGGGATACGCAGCGCCATTGGACGCGGCCTGCGGCCGCTGCTACGGGGATGGCGCCACTCACGCCAACACCGCCACCGCCTTGATCTGCGCCCACACCGCGCTGCCCACGCCCAGCCCCAGCTGGTCCCACGAATAGCGTGTTACCCGCGCCAGCAACGGCGTGCCCGCCGCGTCCAGGCTCACCAGCACGTGGGCGCTGTTGTCCGCCACCCGCTGGCCGGTGACGGTCACCGGCAGGCGGTTGAGGATGCTGCTCTGGCCCTGGCCGTCCAGGCTCAGGCTGACGTCGCGGGCTTGCACTTTGAACCGCAGCGGGCTGCCCAGGGGCAGCGGGCCGTGGGCCACGCGGATGTGCAGGTCGGTGTTGGGCAGGGCCAGGCTGAGCAGTTGGTAGGCGGGGTCATGGGCCTGGACCTGGCCGTGGATGATGACGCCGGCGTCGTCGCCTAGGGCCAGCGGCAAATCCAGGCGCGCCAGGGTCTGGGCGATGGGGCCGCTGGCCAGCACCTGGCCGGCGTCCAGCAGCACCAGGTGGTCGGCCAGGCGCGCCACTTCGTCCTGGGCGTGGCTGACGTACACCACCGGGATGTCCAGTTCGTCGTGCAGGCGCTCCAGGTACGGCAGGATCTCGGCCTTGCGCTGGCTGTCCAGCGCCGCCAGCGGCTCGTCCATCAGCAGCAGGCCGGGGCTGGCCAGCAGGGCGCGAGCGATGCCCACGCGCTGGCGTTCGCCGCCGGACAGGTGGGTAGGCATGCGTGTCAGCAGGTGGCCGATGCCCAGCAGCTCGCAGGCGTGCTCAAGTTCGACCTTGCGCTGGCTGGCGGCGATGCGTTTCCAGCCAAACTCCAGGTTGCGCCGCACGTTGAGGTGGGCGAACAGGCTGGCTTCCTGGAACACGTAGCCCAGGGGGCGCTGGTGCGGCGGCAGGAACAGGCCGCGCTGGCTGTCCTGCCAGACCTGGCCGTTGATCTCGATGTAGGCGTCGCCGGCGCGCTCAAGGCCGGCCAGGCAGCGCAGGCAGGTGGTCTTGCCCGAGCCGGACTGGCCGAACAGCGCGGTGACGCCGCGGCCCGGCAGTTGCAGGTCGACGTCCAGGGTAAAAGCGGGGAAGCGCTGGCGGATGCGCGCGGTCAGGGTGGCAGCCACGGGTCAACTCCAGCGGGCTTTGGCGTGGCCGCGGGCGTACAAGGCCAGCAGCACCAGGAACGAAAAGACCAGCATGGCACCGGCCAGCCAGTGGGCCTGGGCGTACTCCATGGCTTCCACATGGTCGTAGATCTGCACCGAGACCACGCGGGTCTTGTCGGGGATGTTGCCGCCGATCATCAGCACCACGCCGAACTCACCCACGGTATGGGCAAAGCCCAGGATGCTGGCGGTGACGAAGCCGGGGCGGGCCAGCGGCACCACCACGCTGAAGAAGCAGTCCCAGGGGCTGGCGCGCAGGGTCGCGGCCACCTCCAGGGGGCGGTCGCCGATGGCGGTGAAGGCGTTTTGCAACGGCTGCACCACGAACGGCAGGGAATAGATGGCCGAGCCGATCACCAGGCCCGCGAAGCTGAAGGTCAGGGTGCCCAGGCCCAGGGCCTGGGTGGCATGGCCGATGAAACCGTTGGGCCCCATGGCCAGTAGCAGGTAGAAACCGATGACCGTGGGTGGCAGCACCAGCGGCAGCGCCACCACGGCCCCCACCGGCCCGCGCAGGCGCGAGCGGGTGCGGGCCAGCCACCAGGCGATCGGGGTGCCGATCACCAGCAGCAACAGGGTCGTCAGCGACGCCAGCTTGACCGTCAGCCAGATGGCCGACAGGTCACTTGCATCCAGTGGCATCAGAGCTCATAGCCGTAGGACTTGATGATGGCGGCGGCTTTCGGGCCTTTCAGGTACTGCACCAGGGCCTTGGCGGCGGCGCTGTCCTTGCCCTTGTTGAGGATGACCGCGTCCTGCTTGATCGGGTCATGCAGGTTGGCCGGCACGATCCACGCCGAGCCGCTGGTGACCTTGCCGTCCTTGTAGATCTGCGACAGCGCCACGAAGCCCAGCTCGGCGTTGCCGGTGGAGACGAACTGGTAGGCCTGGGTGATGTTCTGGCCTTCGACGATCTTGGCCTTGGTGGCTTCGGTGAGTTTGAGTTTGTCCAGCACCTGGGTGGCGGCCAGGCCGTAGGGCGCGGCTTTCGGGTTGGCGATGGACAGGTGCTGGTACTGATTGGCCTTGAGTACCTCGCCCTTGCCGTCGACGTAGCCGTCCTTGGCCGACCACAGCGCCAGGGTGCCCACGGCATAGGTGAAGCGCGAGCCCTTGACGGTGTCGCCTTCGCTTTCAAGCTTGGCGGGGGTGGTGTCGTCGGCGGCCAGGAACACCTCGAACGGCGCGCCGTTCTTGATCTGGGTGTAGAACTGGCCGGTGGCGCCGTAGGCCGCGACCAGCTTGTGGCCGGTGTCGGCCTCGAAGCCCTTGGCGATGGCCTGGATGGGCGCGGTGAAGTTGGCGGCTACGGCCACCTGCACTTCATCGGCGTGGGCGTTGAAGGCCAGGGCGGCAAACAGGCCGAGGAGGGCGAGGCGAGGGGGGCTGACGGACATGCTGAAACTCCTTTTTTGAATTTTTCGTTATGTTCGCGAATATATAGCGAAGCGCCATAAGTGCCTACCCCCTACGGTGATGGCGGTGACGCAGCCATCGGCAGCTGCTACGGGGGCGCGTTCGACAATGGTTGACAATCGAGACGGCCAGTCTAATATCGGTGTTCATGACTACGCCAACCCAAGCACCCGTCCCCCGCAGACCCGGCCGCCCCCCCAAGGTGCCTCGCGAGCATTACGACACCCGCGAGCTGCTGGTCCGTTGCGGTACTGAAATCCTCACCGAGCAAGGCTTCAGCGCCACCGGCATCGACATGATCCTCAAGCGTGTCGGGGTGCCCAAGGGCTCGTTCTATCACTACTTCGCCAGCAAGGACGCCTTCGGCCGGGCCTTGCTCGACAACTACGCGCAGTACTTCGCCGCCAAGCTCGACCGCTGGCTGCTGGACGAGTCGGTAGCGCCGCTGGAGCGCGTGCTGGCGTTTGCCGAGGACGCGCAGAAGGGCATGGCCAAGCACGAATATCGCCGTGGTTGCCTGGTGGGCAACCTGGGCCAGGAAATCTCGGTGCTGCCCGAGGGCTACCGCGAGGCCATCGACGCGGTGTTCCGGGATTGGCAGCAGCGCCTGAGCACTTGCCTCAAGGCCGCCCAGGCCGCCGGCGACCTGCCCAAGGAAGCCGACTGCGACGAGCTGGCGGCGTTTTTCTGGACCGGTTGGGAAGGCGCGGTGTTGCGCGCCCGGCTGGTACGCAGCGCGCAGCCCATGCGCGTGTTCGTCAGCGGCTTCCTGCGCTCGGCGTTTTTCCAGATCTGAGGTTGATCAAGCCGGCGCTGCCGGCTTTTCAGCGCCATTAAAAGACAATCGGTCTATATAAGGGAGAGCTCCATGTTCAACGCTATCGTGATCGAGAAGGATGAGCAGGGCCAGCGCGCCGCCGTGCAGGCGCTGGATGAGGCGCAGCTGCCTGCGGGCAACGTCACCGTCGCGGTGGCCTACAGCACCCTCAACTACAAGGACGGCCTGGCCATTACCGGCCACGGCCCGGTGGTGCGCAGTTTCCCCATGGTGCCGGGCATCGACCTGGTGGGCACCGTGCAAAGCAGCCAGCATGCCGATTTCAAGCCGGGTGACGCGGTGCTGCTTAACGGCTGGGGCGTGGGCGAGGGGCATTGGGGCGGGCTGGCGCAGCAGGCGCGGTTGGACGGCGACTGGCTGATTCCGTTGCCCAAGGGCTTCACGCCGGCCGAAGCCATGGCCATCGGCACCGCCGGTTACACGGCGATGCTGTGCGTGATGGCCCTGGAGCGCCATGGCGTGACGCCAGAGCAGGGTGAGGTGCTGGTGACCGGCGCCAACGGTGGGGTCGGCAGCTTCGCCATCGCCCTGCTGGCCAGGCTCGGCTACCGGGTGGTGGCGTCCACCGGCCGCGCCAGCGAGCACGACTACCTCAAGCGCCTGGGTGCCAGCGAGGTGATCGACCGCGCCAGCCTGTCGGCGCCGGGCAAACCGCTGGCGAAGGAACGTTGGGCGGGGGCGGTGGACTCGGTGGGCAGCCACACCCTGGCCAACGTCTGCGCCAGCACCCGCTACCACGGCGCGGTGGCGGCCTGCGGCTTGGCCCAGGGCATGGATTTCCCAGGCTCGGTGGCGCCGTTCATTCTGCGAGGGGTGGCGTTGCTGGGTATCGACAGCGTCAAGCGGCCCAAGGCTGACCGTGTCGAGGCCTGGGACCGCCTGGCCCGCGACCTGGATCGCGCGCTGTTGCCGCTGATCAGCCGTGAAATCGGCTTGAGTGAAGCGGTGGAAGTGGCCAATCAATTGATGGCCGGCACCGTGCGCGGGCGCGTGGTGGTGGACGTCAACCGCTGACGGTCAGCGCTTGCCCATCGAACGGCGAGTGCCGTTGGGCGCGCGGCCCGGGGTCTTGTCGTGGTTGGACTTGCCGGCGCCGGGGTAGGTGGCGGCTTTTTTCGCCGCGGCGAAGGCGCCGGGCTTGAACGGGAAGCTGAACGCCGGCACGGCGGCCTGGCTGTCGCTGCCGGTGTCTTCGGGCAGGGCTTGGGCAGGGGCTTGTTGGTCGACAGACATGCGGGAACTCCGGGGCGTGCAGGGTAGTGTCCGGGGCCGTCCCCGGGAGCCGCGCAGTATACCTGCGCGGCTGCGCGGGCGCGCCTACTCGCCGCGAATATATTGCTCCAGCTGGCGGATCAGGTCGGCCTGCTCGGCAATGGCCTCCTTGACCAGGTCACCGATGGACAGCAGCCCCACCAATTGGCCATCCACCACCACCGGCAGGTGGCGCAGGTGGCCGTCGGTCATCATGTTCATGCAGGCGTCGATGTTCTGGTGGGTGTCCACGGTCACCACCTTGGCGCTCATGATGTCGCGCACCGGCGTGCCGACTGACGAACGCCCCTCCAGCACCACCTTGCGGGCGTAGTCGCGTTCACTGACGATGCCCACTACGGCGCCATCCTTGACCACCGGCAGGGCGCCGACGTTTTTCTCGGCCATCAGGCGCAGGGCCTCGACCACCATCTGGTCGGGGCCGATGGTGTGCACCTGCTGATTGTGCTGGGCCTTGAGCTTGAGTAATTCGGCAACGGTCTTCATCACAGCCTCTGCGGTTCTGGTTATACGCACAGCGTAGCAGCAACTGACTTGTGGGAGCTGGCTTGCCAGCGAGCTTTTATGGCCCCAACAGCTCGCTGGCAAGCCAGCTCCCACAGGATGCAGCAGCCGAAGGCTGCGTTCGGGCGCGCGTTACTGCACCTTCGGCGGCTGTGCGCCCTTGGGCCACAGCAGCCAGATCTGCCCCTGCTGCTTCATGTTGCCCGCCAGTTCGCCGGCCTTGTCGCCAGTGCCCCAGAACAGGTCCGCGCGCACTTCGCCGGCGATGGCGCCGCCGGTGTCCTGGGCGGCCACCGGGCGCACGATGGTCTTGCCGTCGGGGCTGGTGGTGTTCAGCCACAGCAGGCTGCCCAGCGGGATGACCTTGCGGTCGATGGCCACGCTGTAGCCGGCGGTCAGCGGCACGTTCAGCGAGCCGCGCGGGCCCTCGTTGCTGTCCGGGCGGGTGGAGAAGAACACGTAGCTGGGGTTGCTGGCAAGCAGCTCCGGCACCTGTGCCGGGTTGGCGGTGGCCCAGTCGCGGATCTTGCCCATGCTGACTTCCTCCTTCTTCAGCAGGCCCTGTTCCACCAGCCAACGGCCTACCGGCTTATAGGGCCAGCCGTTCTGGTCGGCATAACCGATGCGCAGCTGGCGGCCGCTGTCCAGCTGGATGCGCCCCGAGCCCTGGATCTGCAGGAATTGCAGGTCCATGGGGTTGGTCAGCCAGGCCAGGGTGGGCGCGTTGACTGGTTTCTGGTTAATGGCGGAAGCGTCGTCATAGGGGCGCAGCACATGGCCGTCCAGGCGCCCGCGCAGGCGCTTGCCCTTGAGTTCGGGGTAGACGCTGTCCAGCGCTACCACGATGAGGTCGTCGGGCACGCCCAGCACCGGCACGGTGTGCTGGTCGTCGCGGGCCAGGCTGCCAGGGTACACCGGCTCGTAGTAGCCGGTGATCAGGCCGCGGTCCTGGTCCTGGCCCGAGCGCAGGCTGTACACCTGCAATTGGTTTTGCAGGAAGGCGCGCACGGCGGCCGGTTGCGCCGGTACCTGGGCGGCCGCCGCGCAGGTGGCGCCCCAGGTGGCGTCCTTGGCCAGGCGCTGGCAGGCCGAGTTCCAGGCGGTATAGCCGGCCATCAGGTCGGCGTCGCTGACCGCCGGCAGGGCGCTCCAGTCAACACTGATGTAGGTGGTGGGTGGCGGTGGCTTGGGCTTGCCGAAGTCGCAGCCGGCCAGCAGCGCCAGCACACCGGTGGCGGCCAGCAGCAGGCGTGGCCATTTGATCGCTGAAGTCTTCACTCAGGGGGTGTCCGCAATACGAGTGGAAAGGGGCGTAGCTTGGGCAAAGGCGGGCGCGGCGTCAAATCGTCGGGCAAGCAGGTATAATGGATGTTTATCCAGCGGTTCGACGAGGTCAGTGCAGTGGATGTCCAGCAAGGTTTTATCCTGACCCGCCATTGGCGCGACACGCCGGCGGGAACGGAGGTCGAGTTCTGGCTCGCCACCGACGCTGGGCCCCGCCAGGTGCGCCTGCCCGTGCAGCCGGCGGTGGCCTTCGTGCCGGCCGAGCAGGCCGCGCAGGCCCAGGCTCTGGTGGCGCCGCAGGCGGGTGCCGAGCTGCGGCCGCTGGCGCTGCAGGACTTCCACCACCGGCCGGTGCAGGGCCTGTACTGCCAGCAGTACCGGCACCTGCTGGACCTGGAAAAGAGCCTGCGGCGCAACGGCATCGACGTCTACGAGGCCGACATTCGCCCGCCCGAGCGCTACCTGATGGAGCGCTTTATCAATGCCCCGGCCAGCATCGCCGGGCGCGACGACGGCAGCGGCCTGCTGCTGGACGCCCAGCTCAAGCCGGCGCCGGGCTACCGCCCCAACCTCAAGCTGCTGTCGCTGGACATCGAGACCACCGAGCATGGCGAGCTGTATTGCATCGGCCTGCAGGGCTGCGGCCAGCGCCAGGTGTACATGCTGGGCCCGGCCAACGGCGACGCGAGCGGGCTGGACTTCGACCTGCAGTACTGCCCGTCGCGGGTCGAGCTGCTGGAATGCCTGAACCAGTGGATGGCCGAGCATGACCCCGACGCCATCATCGGCTGGAACGTGGTGCAGTTCGACCTGCGCGTGCTGCACGAACAAGCCCGGCGCCACGGCGTGCAACTGCGCCTGGGGCGCAATGGCGGCGAGCTGCTGTGGCGCGAACACGGCAGCGGCAACGGGCACTACTTCGCCAGCGCCGCCGGGCGGCTGATCATCGACGGCATCGAGGCGCTGCGCCAGGCCACCTGGAGCTTCCCCTCGTTCAGCCTGGAAAACGTCGCCCAGACGCTGCTCGGCGAGGGCAAGGATATTTCCACGCCGTACCAGCGCATGGACGAGATCAACCGCCTGTTCGCCGAGGACAAGCCGGCCCTGGCGCGCTACAACCTCAAGGACTGCGAGCTGGTGCTGGGCATCTTCGACAAGACCCGCATCATGGACTTCCTGCTCGAGCGCGCGACCGTCACCGGCCTGCCCGCCGACCAGAGCGGCGGCTCGGTGGCGGCGTTCACCCACCTGTACCTGCCGCTGATGCACCGCCAGGGCTTCGTCGCCCCCAACCTGGGCGAGCGCCCGCCCCAGGCCAGCCCCGGCGGCTTCGTCATGGACTCGCGGCCGGGCCTGTACGAATCGGTGCTGGTGCTGGACTACAAGAGCCTGTACCCGTCGATCATCCGCAGCTTCCTGATCGACCCCATCGGCCTGGTCGAAGGCCTGCGCCTGCCTGACGATGCGCACTCGGTGCCCGGCTTCCTCGGCGCGCGCTTCTCGCGCACGCGCCATTGCCTGCCGTCTATCGTGCGCACCGTGTGGCAGGGCCGTGAGGCGGCGAAAGCCCAGGGCAACCAGCCGTTGTCCCAGGCACTGAAGATCATCATGAACGCCTTCTACGGCGTGCTCGGCTCCAGCGGCTGCCGCTTCTTCGACCCGCGCCTGGCGTCGTCCATCACCCTGCGCGGCCACCAGATCATGCAGCGCACCCGCCAGCTGGTCGAAGCCCAGGGCTATGAAGTGATCTATGGCGACACCGACTCGACCTTCGTCTGGCTCAAGCGCGCCCACGGCCAGCAAGAGGCGGCGGATATCGGCCAGGCGCTGGTGGCCCACGTCAACGCGTACTGGCGTAGCCACCTGCAGGCCGAGTACGGCCTGGAAAGCGCCCTGGAGCTGCAGTTCGAAACCCATTACAGCCGCTTCCTGATGCCCACCATTCGCGGCGCCGAGGAGGGCAGCAAGAAACGCTACGCCGGCCTGGTGCGGCGCGCCGACGGCAGCGACGAAATGATCTACAAGGGCCTGGAGGTGGTGCGCACCGACTGGTCGCCGCTGGCCCGGGCGTTCCAGCAGGAACTGTACGAGCGCATCTTTCATCACCGGCCCTACCAGGCCTACGTGCGCGACCTGGTGCAGCGCACCCTGGCCGGCGAGCTGGATGCCCAACTGGTGTACCGCAAGCGCCTGCGCCGGCCGCTGGACGACTACGAACGCAACGTGCCGCCCCACGTGCGCGCCGCGCGCCTGGCCGACGAGTACAACGCCCGCCACGGCCGGCCGCTGCAGTACCAGCGTGGCGGCTGGATCAGCTACGTCATCACCCTGGCGGGGCCGCAGCCGCTGGAAGCCATCGACGCGGCCATCGACTACGACCATTACATCAGCCGCCAGCTGCAGCCGGTGGCGGACGGCATCCTGCCGTTCGTGAACGACGATTTCGCCACCTTGGTTGGCGGGCAGATGGGGTTGTTCTAACGTTGCCTCGCGGTACACGTTCCTAATTATCTACCACCGCCATATACCCTAACCTTGATCGCGCACCCCAACGGAGAACCATCCCATGACCAGGATCGCCGCACTAGCCTTGATACTGCTCTGCAGCCTGGGCACCGCACAGGCCCGCCAGAACGCCCAGCCAAGGGGCGAGGCAGGCGTGTTCGACTACTACCTGCTCAGCCTGTCCTGGTCGCCGACCTTCTGTCTCACCCACGGCAACAACCCCCAGTGCAGCGGCAAGGGCTACGGCTTCGTCCTCCATGGCCTGTGGCCGCAGTACCAGGCTGGTGGCTGGCCACAGCGCTGTGCGCCAGTCACGCCCTTGACGACGGCGCAGCGCGATCAAGGCGCCACCTTGTTCCCCAGCCGCCAACTACTGACCCATGAATGGGAGCGTCACGGTACCTGCAGCGGGCTGGACGCCTCGGCCTACCTGGCAACGGCCGACAAGGCCCTGGGCCGGGTCAAGGTACCGGCCGCGTTGCAACCCTCCGAAAGTGCCCAGACCTTTGCGCCGCGGCAGATCGTCGAGCTGTTCCGCCAGGCCAACCCGGGCCTGCCGGCCGACGGCGTGGTGGTGCGCTGCAGTGGCGCGCAATTGGCCGAGGTGAAAGTCTGCCTGGGCAAGGACCTTGGCTTCGTTGCCTGTGGGCGCGGCGTAAAGATGCAATGCGCGCAGGATGAGGTCACGGTGCCGGGGATTCGCTGAGCCGGTGCATCGGGCCAGCACGGGGCTGTTTCGCCGGCTGCACAGGTTCCCGGTTATCGCACTTCACCTGAACCCGTAAGGTAGGTTTGTCGCTGCAGTGACATAACCTGGATACGGAGTGAGGTGAACCTATGGAATGGGTCAAACAACAAACTGATGAGTTGGCCGGGGCCGCGCAACAGTTGCCGGCAAAGCTTCTGGGGCTTGCTGCGACGGCGCAGCCAGGCGGCCGCGATACTGGGTTGCTGGTAACCCGTGGGGACATATTCAAGATCAAGCGCTATGAGCGCCTGGGCTTGAGCCTGCCGACCACGACGGGCCAGGTCGAAGCGGCGCTGGGGTATGGGACAAGTTACGTGGGCGGCTTCGAGCCGGCCGACTTCGTGATCCTGTACAGCATCATCCATGAGCATGCCGTCGGTTGGTCCGGTATTGAGCAACAGGTAAAGCTGGTCAACACCAAGCTGGGCAGCTTTGCATCGGACTTCCTCACCAGCGGGGAACGGTTGGTCAAGTACGTGGACGCCATGGATTGGCTGGACCCGTTCGAAACCAGCATCAGCGATTTGAAACCGGAGGATATCGCGGGCTTGCTGCCCGAGTTGCTGTCCGAAGGGGATTTGAAGAAGAAGAATAACTTGCAGGTTATTTTGCAGCGGATGCGCCGCTCTATCACTGAACAGAAAAACGCGGTGGAGGACGTGCGGGCAAAAATAAGTGTTTTTGCCGAAGTGTTGAGCCAGCAATTGCTACCTAGGGTCAACCGCAAGATCCACCTGGGGCGCCGGCACCGGCTGACCGACAGTATCGCCACGCTCGATGAGGAAATCGTGCGCCTGGCGGATGAAATAAAGGTGAAGCGGGAAGAATACGATCAATTGGTCAAGAGTATTTTAATCGGGCTGGTGTTCGGCCTGGTCGGCGGTTTGATCATGGTCAATATCTTCGGCGAAGACGCCGAACGAGTTCGCCAGGAGCGCAACAGTCTGATTGAAGAGCGTGACCGGAAAATCCAGGAAAGTAAAAGCAAAGCGCCGCTCATCGAGGCTGTGAGCAGTCTGGTCGGCTACCTCGAACACATTGAAATTACCATGACCGATGCGTTGGCGGGCGCGCAGAATTTGCGCAGCGTGTGGGATGTATTGCACGCCTGGGTTGATAATTCCGAAAATAAACTGAAAGCCATCACGGATCAATTATCCATGGCAGAGTTTGCCCTGGAGTTTAAGTTGGTGCTGGAACCATGGAAACAGATCAAAGAACAATCCAATACGTTAGCCGCTACCTTTAACCGCGCCATCAATGACTGGAATAGTGGGGTGAAAATATGAGTATCTCTTTAATTAGGGGCATCGAAACAGTACCTGCTATCGATGCTGCGAAAATCAAGGGGTTGTTCAAGTCTATCCGTGAAGCGTCGGGCTCGCTTGATCTGGCGTTTGACTTGAACGTGCACGAAAACGTGGAGGCATTGTTCATTACGTCGCTGTCGGCTAGCGATGAAATCCGCTCGGGGCTGGTGCGGTTGCGTGCCCTGTTGATGGCCAACAACCTTAAAGCCACGCTGCAGGCCAGGTTGGAAAAGGCCGAGGCCCGCGACACCCTGGATAAGCGCGAAAACGCGGTGACCCTCGTCTGGCAATACATTGGGCGGGAGGTCAATGAGCTGCGCGGTTCGATGGAACAAGTGGCCGACTCGCTCACCCAGGCGGCGCTGAACATGGAGCAGATAAACCTGAGCGCGCGGCCCGAAAAGTTGCTTGCCCGGCTGAAAATGGATACGCAGCAACGCAGGGTCGAATTGGTAAAGACGACTGAGCGTCATGGGCAGTTGCTTGAGGATCGGCAACTGCTGGATGACACGATCGCAGCGCTGGACAAGCTGGACTGGAAGGACCTGAGCGAGTTGCTGCCCACTGCCGAAGAAGTGGAAATGCTGAAGGCCGACCCGACCAAGACGGCGTCGATTCAAGTGGGCCTTGACCGCGTGAAAAAACTGATAGGGAACGTGGCGGGCGCCATCACCTTCCGAGACGCCATCCGCCTTCGCGATGAGCTTCGCGCAGAGCAGGAGCGCGCCCGCGAAGGCCTTCGACTGTCGAACGCGACACTGCTCGAATACACGCATCGCGAAGAGGCCCTGGGTACGGTGTTGGCGTTGCACGACCAGAAACAGTCGTTACAGCAGGAACTGCTACGTGTGGCCCCGGTACTGGGGCATTACGACCTGACCCTGATGATGAAGCATGAGGCACGTGATTTTGCCGGGCTGCTCAAGCAGGTAGACGAATGTGCGACGTTCGTTGATGGCGCCTATATGCAGGTGCGCTGACGGTACTGTGCGCGGTGGCCGAGTGCGTGTTCGAGGCCATCGCGCAATCCATGGCAAGACAGGAGTCACTATGCATACCAATCCAGTGGTCGGCTTTTTTACTCTCGAGGATGTCCGCGCCTTGTGTGCATTTGCACGCTTGGTCGAGGAGCTGCCAAGTAACAACGTTCAACTGAATGAAGTAGTCGACGGCAACGAACACTTGACCAGGTGGCTGTGGCGTACACCGCGCCTCATCAACTGCGCCGATATCACCGGCGCGGGCAAGGCCTGGCCGCCCTTGCGCGCCGAGCTGAAGTTGCTGGTCAGCAAGATCGAACTGATTGGCGACCAGTTGGAGCCGTTGGGAACGGACTTGCTGGAAACCCTGGAGCGGGCGTTGGCGCTCGAGGAAGACGACGACAGCGCGTTGACGGCTATTGAGCGGCCGGCGTGTGGGAGTGCTCTGCAGCGCCTGGCGTTGTTCACGGCCCACGCCAATCGCGGCGTCGTGTTGGCCAACGGCGTTCGCGACCAGGCCCATCGGTTTACCCACGACCTGCGCACCCAGGCGTTGCCCTCGTTGCGCAAATTGTTGGTCGCGACGAACCTTGACTGTGACGAGTCGTGGTTTCCAGGCAAGACCTTCGAAGAGTTTCGAGCGTTGTTGTGGCGGTTCCAGCAGGACGATACCGTCGACGTTGGCGCCAGCGCCTTGTTGGATGTGTGCGCACTACTGCATGACTATATCCAGGCCGCCGCCGAACGACTGGCTGCGATTCAGGATAAGGTCAAGCTACTGGAGTCGATTCTGTGTCTTGAGGAGGTGCTGAACCTGTGGCGCGAAGTGCGCCGGCAAGCCCGCCAGACGCTTGAGGTGCTAGCGTAGGGCTATGGCACCAGCACCCGTCGCGCCTGTTCCGCCCCGAATACGCAACTTACGTCATGCCCGCAGCTAGGCACTATCACCAACGGTGCCTGCTGGCTGCGGGCATAGGCCTGGGCGCGCTCCAGGCGGTACTGGCCCTGGGCCTGGGCGGCGCAGGAGCGGTCCAGCACTGAATAGGCGGTGCCTTTGCCGGTGCTGGTGTCCAGGCCGCCGGCCAGGTAATGCACCTCGGCCGCCGCGTATCGCCGTTGCGCGCTGGCAGCATCCCCGGGCAGCCAGGCGGGCAACGAGTCAGTGCCATACTTCCACTGGTTCATCGTCGGGCAGTCCTTGGTCGGGGAAGGGCGTTCGGTGCTGAAGTAAAGCCAACTGCCTGGGTCCGCCACTACGAAGCGCAGGCCCGGCTGCGGCGCGGCGAAGCCGATGTAATGCTGCACCAGCTGCGCCCCTGCGGAAAAACCTGCCACCGTAATGGACTGCACCTGCGGCCACTGCCTGCGCACCTGCGCGATCAGCGCGTCCATGGCCTTGAACGAGGTGACCTGCGGTGCGTTCAGCGCCGGCTCGCCCTGGGCCCAGCCACCGCAGCTCCACACCAGGTCGCCAGGCTGGGGCTCCGGCTCCTCGCCCCGGCATTTGCCTGAACGTGCCGCAAACAGCGGTGCAATCACCAGCCCATCCGGGCTCGCTGCGGTGCCGGCGTCGAACGTAGCCTTGGCATCATGATGAAAGCCATGCACTACGATCAGCGCCGAGCGCGCCTGGCGGTTGGCCGCCTGCGAGGCGTAGTAATGCAGCTGGCCCTGGCCGGGCACGGGCGTCACCGCCAGCCACTGGCTGGCGTGGGCGAAGGCGGGCAAGGCGAACAGCAGGGCGAGCCAGTGGCGCATGGCGGGGTACTCGTCGAGGGGTAGCGGCAGATTACCACTTGGCTATGCCGCGCCAGATGAATCTGGCACTCTTCAGGCCCCGCAGCCGAAGGAACGCAGGCCATGCCCACGGATTTTCAAGTCAGCGGCGCCAATGACGCCGCTCTGTTCAGCCTCAAGCTGCATCGCAGCGAAGGTATGCTGTTGTTGGCGATGAATTGGAAAAACGGCCCGCCACCGGCGGATTTCGTCGGCTTCGGCATCGAGTACAAGGAGCCGGGCGGCGACCGCTTCTACGCCCTCAACAACCGCCTGACGTTCCCCACCGCCGACGGCAGCGTGCCCACCACGGCGCTGTCCAGCCTGCTGTCGCCGATCCAGAAATTTCGCTGGGTACACTTCCCGTGCAATGCCGAACTGCCCGGCGCCTTCACCTACCGGGTCACCCCGGTGTTCATGAACGCCCAGGACCAGCTCAGCTACGGCGAGGCCCAGAGTGGCGACATCGAACTGCAGCGCGACACCTGGCCGGGCCAGCTCAACGTCACCTTCACCCGCGGCTACGTGTCGTCCCAGGCGTTCGTGGAGCGCTACGGCAAGGACGACCGCAACCTGGCCACGCTGCTGCCACGCAAGGCCGACGACGGCCTGGACTTCGTACCCAGCAACCCCGACGCCAGCGCCGCGCTCGAATGGATGGGCTTCGAGGCCCGCGAGGCGATCCTGGCGGTGCTCGACCAGGCCGTGGCCGACAGCGGTGCCAAGGTGCAGGTGATTGCCTATGACCTCAACGAGCCCAACGTGGTCGGGCGCCTGGAAAAACTGGGCAGCCGCCTGCAGATCATCATCGACGACAGCAGCGACCACGGCGCCGCCGACTCTGCCGAAACCCTGGCGGCCACACGGCTGGCCCAGGGCGGCGCCACGGTAAAGCGCCAGCACATGGCCAGCCTGCAGCACAACAAGGTCATCCTGCTGGACGGTACTGCCGTGAAAACCGTGGTGTGCGGCTCCACCAACTTCAGCTGGCGCGGCTTGTACGTGCAGGCCAACAACGCCCTGGTGCTGCAGGGCCAGACCGCGCTGGGCCTGTTCCAGGCTGCGTTCGCGCAATACTGGGCCAGCAGCGCCGCCAAGGCGTTCGGCGCCCAGCCGCCGGCCCAGTGGCACAGCCTGGGCCTGGACAACATCGACGCCCAGGTGACGTTCTCGCCCCACGCCCTGGACAACGCCGCCCTGGCCGGGGTGGGCAGCGACATCGCCACCACCTCTTCCAGCCTGCTGTTCTCCCTGGCCTTCCTGTACCAGACCAATGGGCCGATCCAGGCGGCGATCAAGCAGGTGGCGGGCAATCCCCAGGTGTTCGTCTACGGTATCTCCGACCGGCAGATGCAGCAGGGCCTGGACGTGCTGCTGCCGGGCGGTGAGAGCGCGATATTGCACGCGGCGGCGCTGAACAAGAACATCCCGGCGCCGTTCCAGGCCGAGCCCACCGGGCTGATCGGTGGCGCCGGGGTGCGCCTGCACCACAAGTTCGTGGTCATCGATTTCGACAAGCCCAGCGCGCGGGTGTACATGGGCTCCTACAACTTTGCCGATGCGGCCGACCGCAGCAATGGTGAGAACCTGCTGCTGATCCGCGACCGCCGCGTGGCCGTGGCCTACATGGTGGAGGCCGTGCGGTTGCTGGACCACTACCACTTCCGCGTGGCCCAGGAAAGCGCCAACGCCGGCACGCGCAAGGCGCTGACCTTGCAGCGCCCGCCCCGGCAGGCCGGCGAAAGCGCGTGGTGGCAGGAGGATTACAGCGATGCGCGCAAGGTCCAGGACCGTGAGTTGTTTGCCTGATGCGTCGTGGGGGTCGGGACGCGGCCTTTGGCCGCTGCTACAAAGATCGTCGTTGGGGCCCTAGAGATCGTCGTAGCAGCGGCCGAAGGCCGCGTCTGGGGCCTCAGAAGGACGCTACGATCCGCCCCAGCATCGCCATCGCGTCCTCGTTGCGCTTGTCCCACGGGTGCCCATGGTTCAGCCGCGCGCAATGGCTGAACCCGCGTGTGGCGGAAAAGATCGGCCCCGGCGCAATGCTGATGCCCTGGGCCAGCGCCAGTTGGAACAGCTGCAGCGCGTCCACTTTCTCGGGAAACTCGAACCACAGGAAATAGCCGCCGTCGGGGCGGGTCACCCGCGTGCGCTCGGGGAAATGCCGCGCCGCCGAGGCCAGCATGGCGCTCTGCTGCATTTCCAGGTTGTGCCGCAGCTTGCGCAGGTGGCGGTCGTAGCCGCCATGCTGCAGGTAATCGGCAATGGCAGCCTGGGCCGGCACCGAGGGCGAAATAGTAGTCATCAGCTTCAGCCGGCTGATCGCCTGGGCAAAGCGCCCGCCGGCCACCCAGCCCACCCGGTAGCCAGGCGCCAGGCTCTTGGAAAACGAACCGCAGTGCATCACCAGCCCGTCGCGGTCCAGGCGCTTCACCGGCTGCTGGGGTTGCGGGCCGTAATGCAGCTCGCTGTAGACGTCGTCCTCGATCAGCGGCACCTGGTGGCGCTGCAGCAGGCCGTACAGCGCTTCTTTGGCCGGCCCCGGCAGGCTGGCGCCCAGCGGGTTCTGCAGGCTGCTCATGAACCAGCAGGCCTTGATCGGCAGGCGTTGCAGGCGGTCTTCCAGCACGCTCAGGTTGACGCCTTCGCGCGGGTGCACCGGGATCTCCACCGCCTTGAGCTTCAAGCGTTCCAGCACCTGCAAGGTGGCGTAGAAGGCCGGCGACTCGATGGCCACCAGGTCGCCGGGCTGGGTCACCGATTGCAGGCACAGGTTCAGCGCTTCCATGGCGCCGTTGGTGATCACCAGCTCGTCCATGGCCAGGTGCACGCCACTGATCATGTAGCGCAGGGCGATCTGCCGGCGCAGGTCGGGGTTGCCGGCGGTCATGTCGGCGATCACCGCCTGGGGTGCCATGTCGCGCACCGTGCGGGCCATGGACCGGGCCAGGCGCTGCAAGGGGTACAGGTCGGGGCTGGGGAAGGCCGAGCCGAACGGCACGGTGCCCGGGTCCTTGAGCGAACCGAGCACGGAAAACACCAGCTCGCTGACGTCCACGTCGGTGCTCTCGGCCTGCCGGTCGGTGATGGCCGGCTCGTCCAGCGGGCGTGCCTGCTGCTCGCGCACGAAGTACCCCGAGCGCGGCCGCGCCTGGATCAGGCCGCGGTCCTCCAGCAGGTAATAGGCCTGGAACACGGTAGAAGGGCTGACCACGAAGGTACGGCTGGCGGTGCGCACCGACGGCACTTTTTCACCGGCCTTGAGCACCCCGTTGCGGATCATCAGGGCAATGTCGTCAGCAAGCTGTTCGTAGCGTTTCATGGCGGGCCGGTGCGGGGGAGGGGGCACCAGCATGGCGCCAAATCTGCCTGCATACCAGCGGCAGATTCGGCGCAAAACAGCAGATCAGACGATGGGCTCGAGCCCGGCGAAGGGTTGCGGCCACGGCGTCAGGATCTCGAAGCCGTCATCGGTCACCGCCACCATGTGCTCCCACTGCGCCGACCACGAGCGGTCGCGGGTCAGCACCGTCCAGCCATCGGCCAGGGTCTGGGTGCCGCGCTTGCCGGCGTTGAGCATCGGCTCCACGGTGAAGATCATGCCCTTCACCAGCTTCATGCCCTGGCCCTTCATGCCGTAGTGCAGAACTTGCGGCTCGTCATGGTAGACCTTGCCGATGCCGTGCCCGCAGTACTCGCGCACCACGCTGAAGCCGGCGCCCTCGGCCACCGTCTGGATGGCATGGCCAATGTCACCCAAGTGCGCGCCCGGGCGCACCTGGCGGATGCCGGCGCACATGGCTTCGTACGTAATACGTATCAGCCGCTGGGCTTCGTCGTTGACCGTGCCCACCTGGTACATGCGGCTGGTGTCGCCGAACCAGCCGTCCTTGATCACCGCCACGTCGATGTTGAGGATGTCGCCATCGGCCAGCGGCTTGCCGTTGGGGATGCCGTGGCAGATCACCTCGTTGGGCGAGGCGCAGATGGTCTTGGGGAACCCGTGGTAACCGATGTTGGCCGGCTTGGCCTTCTGCACGTTGACGATGTAGTCGTGGCAGATGCGATCCAGCTCGTCGGTGGTCACCCCGGGCTTCACATAGGGGGCGATCATGTGCAGCACATCGGCGGCCAGCTTGCCGGCAATGCGCGACTGCTCGATATCGGCGGCGCTGTTGATCGTGACTTTCTTGCTCATTGTACGTTCCCGGCCAGTTGGCGTTGGTCCATGCAGGTGGCGACCGTCTGCAGGTCGAAGCCGCCGGCCTGTTCGGCGCGGATCAGCAATTGCGTGAGTTCATTGTGGGGCAGGTGCGGGTGCAGCTCGGCCAGCATGCCGATGCGCATCCAGTGTTCGGCCTGGGCGTTGATGGAACGGCTCAGGGCGTTGGAGGTGATGCGCAGGTTCTCGTGCATCACATCGGAGATTTTCACGATGCCCATGGAGTAGGGTCCGTATATGAAATGTATATGGAACATATGGTATCCGCCCCGCCCAACAAATGCCAGCGCCCACGCCCTGTAGCAGCGGCCCCCAGGCCGCGTCCTGGCCCCAATGCCGGTCATGTACCTGTCATGTTTCATTGCTAGCGTTGCGCGCGGTCGTCTGTACCGCCGCCCATACAACAATGAAACATCAGGACGTTCGCCATGCTCCCTACCTCTGCGCGCAAGCCGTTCATCATCCGTTCCGACGCCATGGGCGCGGACGAATTCGGCGCGCTGTTCAGCCGGGTGTTCGGTGATCTTTACGCCGACGTGCCGCGCTTCGGCCAGCTGATGGGCGTGGCCGGGGTGTATGGCCGTTATGAGGGCGTGAGCTTCCGGCGCATGAGCTACCGCGGCAACTTCACCGTGCAGATCCCCGACTTGAACGACGAGATCACGTTCGTGATTCCCACCGCGGGGCAGATCATCTTCAACATCGGCGACGAGGCCGTGGGCCGGCCCGACGTGGGCCTGGCGGTGGAGAAAAGCGCGGTGCGCTCGGTGACCTTCGTCGACGGCCACGGCCAGCACGGCATTTCCGTGCGCCGCGGGCTGTTTACCCAGCGCCTGGCCACGCTGCTGGGGCGGCCGGTGGTGAAGAAAATCCACTTCGAACCGGTGGTGGACCTCAACCGCCCGGCCTTCAAGGCCATTCGTGCGCTGGTGGATTTCGCCACCGGCGCCGAGCTGGATGCGCTGATGAACGCCAGCGTGCTGATGCCCACGCGCTTGCAGGAGATGCTGGTGGACGCGCTGCTGGAAGGCTGGCCGCACAGCTACAGTGAAGCCTTGCAGCGCCCCGGGCCGAGCATTGCGCCGCGCCATGTGCGCCTGGCCATGGATTACATTCAGGCGCACCCTCATTGCCTGGTCAGCGGCACCGAACTGGCGCAGCTGAGCAACGTCAGCCTGCGCGCCTTGCAGGAAGGGTTTCGGCGGTTCATGGGCACCTCGATCGTCGCCTATCAGCGTCAGGTGCGGTTGGAGCGGGCCTACCAGGCGTTGCGCCAGGGGCCGGTGGTGTCGGTGACGGACGTCGCCCTGGGGCTGGGCTTCTCCAACGTCGGGCGCTTCTGCCAGTACTTCCAGAGCGCCTACGGCGTCACCCCCCAGGACGTGCGCAAGGGCCGGTAGCGCGGGCTACCGGACCCTCCCTGATCAGAAGCGATAGCTGGCCTTCAGGCTGCCGCTGGCACCCTGGCTGTCGCCACCGCTGACGGCGCCCACCTCGGCGCCGACGCTGACGTTGCCCAGGCTGGCGGTCAGGTTCACCGCGCCGCTGTACAGGTCGCGAGTGGCGAAGGCGGCGCGCTGGTCCACGTCGAAGCCCAGGATGCTCGCCGAACTGTCGACGTGGGCGTTGCCCAGCACGTGCTCGTAGCCTACCTGCACGCCCGGCACCAGGCTCCAGCCACCGCTGATGCCGATCGGCGCCAGCGCTGCCTTGAGGTTGGCGAAGGCGCTGCGGCGGGTCTGCTGGTTGCTGTCGACGTCCAGCGCCAGGTCGCTGCCTTTCTCGTCGAAACCGGCCAGGTTCAGGTGGCTGATGCGCACGCCGGCGCTGGGCTCCAGGGTGACTGCGCTGATCGGCAGGCGGTAGCCCAGGGCCAGGCTGGCGGCGCTGAGGGTGCCGTGTGTGTCGCCCTTGGTCGAACCCAAGCCGCCGCCCAGTTGGCGCTTGCTGTCGTAGTCGACGTAGCCGGTGCTGGCGTCGGCGGCCACGAACAGACCGCGGTCCAGGCTGTCGAGGGCCAGGCGCGCGCCGGCGGACAGGAAGGTGTAGTCGGTGGTCACTTCACCGCCGGCGCCACCCACGCTGCCGTGGCTGTAGCCGAAGCTGGCGTGGCCGCTGAGCTGCTCGCTGAAGCGCTGGGTGAGGCCGACCATGGTGCCCTGGGTGTGCTCGTTGCTGCTCTCGGCGTGGGCCGAGCCGTCGGTGCCCAGGTAGCCGGCGAGGCCTGCGGTCCACAGGCTGCGCTGGCCGACCTTGAGGTCGGTGCCGCTGGTGTAGGGCGCCGCGGCGGCGTCGATCAGGGCGTTCTGGCGCAGCAGGAAGGCGGCGGCGTCAGCGTGCACCTGGCCGCCGATGGTGTTCTGCACGCCGCCCAGGGTGCCGGCGTCGATGGCCGATTGCAGGTAGTAGTTGTAGTCGGTGTAGGCGCCCGACAGGCTGCTGTTCTGCAGGCGTTGCAGCAACAGCGCGCCGGCGGCGGCGTTGCCCACCATGGCGTCCTGGCCGGGCAGGCTGTTGTAGTAGACCATCTTGCCGCGCAGCACGTAGATGGTGGCTTGCGATAGGCCCAGGCCTTCCTTGAGGTAGTTATCCATGCTGCCGTACAGCGCGGTGATCTCGTCGAGGCCGGCCTGCAGGTAGCTGGCGTCCACGGTCAGCAGCGGCTCGTAGATGGCCGCCATGCTCGAGGGCAGCGCCGCCAGGGTCGCGGCCACGCGGGTGGCGGTGTAGTCGTTGGTGGCCAGGTAGTTGGCCATGATGGTGGCGCTGTCCACCCCGGCTATGCTCAGCAGCACGGCGGCGGTCCAGCCGGTGCGGTCCTTGCCGGCGGTGCAGTTGAACAGCGCGGCGCCGTCGGTGGACGCCAGGTCGTTGAACAGGGTAGCGAACTGGCTGCGCATGCCGGCGTCGCTGACGAACTCGCGGTTGGTCTCCTGCATCATGGCCACGGCGTCGGCGGCGCTGCTGACCGAAATCGAAGTGATGTTGGCGCCGGAAGAGGCGTTGCCGATGATGTCGATGTTGGTGTAGGTGGCGCCGGTCAGCGGGCTGTCCGGGGTGGCGGCGATCTCGCTGGCGGTGCGCAGGTCATACACCGCGGTAATGCCCAGGGTGTTGAGGGTGGCGATGTCGGCGGCCGAGCCCGACAGCGCGTTGGAGCGGTAGAACACCCCCGAGCGCATGGTGCCGTCGTTGGCGGTGGTGTAGGCGGTGGTGGTGCCGGCGATGTCGCGGAAGTTGTCGATGGTCGACAGGATCGGCGTATCGAGGGCGTAGGTCTCGGCGGCCTGCGCGGCGGAGATGGACAGACTCAACACAGACAGCGAAAACACAATGCGGTGCAACACGGTGTAGCTCCTTGGATACAAGTCAAGGTGGCTACTATCGGTATCGTCGGGGACGCGATTGTGACAAGTTCAGGTACAGGGTGAATGGCGGCGCGATGTGTCCGTGGCGTGCGTGATGTGTCTGTGTTGGGGCCGGACGCGGCCTGCGGCCGCTGCTACAGCCGTAGCAGCGGCCGCAGGCCGCGTCAGGCGCACCACCTACCAGCGGCCATAACCCCGGCCATGGTCATAACCGTAACCGTGGCCGTAACCGTCATGATGGTAGTGGCCGCCATAACCATAGTAGTAAGGGCGCGGGGCCACCGGCACATATGTCACAGGCTGGTACACCGGCTGGTAGTAACCCTGCTGGTACGCCGGGCGGTAGTAGTGTTCATGGTACGACGGGCCACTCAGCGCGCCAGCGACGACTGCGCCTACCACGGCTCCAGCGATGACAGGCACGACCACGTTGCGTTCGCCTGCGCTGGCGGTGCCGGCGGCAATCAGGCAACCGGACAGGATCAGGGCTTGGGTCATCTTCGAAATCATGGGTGTCTCCTCAGGCGGATATGGGTTCGCCATGGAGCTATGAAACAACGGATTCGTGTCAGCAGACGTCTACATTTCGTAAAGGTTACGTAAACCTCTCAACGCCGGCTTTCCAGTGCCATGCGCACCGCCAGGCCCGCCAGCACGGTGCCCATCAACCAGCGCTGCACGGTCTGCCACAGCGGCCGGCCACCGAGGAACACGGCAATGCTGCCCGCCGTCAGGGCGATCAGGCCGTTGACGCTGACGCTGATGACGATCTGCGTGGCGCCCAGCACCAGCGACTGCCCCAGCACGCTGCCATGGCCGGCGGGGCTGATGAACTGGGGCAACAGCGACAGGTACATGACCGCAATCTTGGGGTTGAGCAGGTTGGTCAAGAAGCCCATGGCGAACAGCCGGCGCGGGCTGTCGGCGGGCAGGTCGCGCACCTGGAACGGCGAGCGGCCACCCGGCTTCACCGCCTGCCAGGCCAGGTACAGCAGGTACAGGGCGCCGCCCAGGCGCAGGGTGTCGTAGGCGAACGGCACGGCCATCAGCAGGGCGGTGATGCCCAGCGCCGCGCACAGCATGTACACCACGAAGCCCAGCGCCACGCCGCCCAGGGAGATCAGCCCGGCTTTGCGGCCCTGGCAGATGGAGCGTGAAATCAGGTAGACCATGTTCGGGCCCGGGGTGAGCACCATGCCCAGCGAAATCAGGGCGAAGGCCAGCCAATGGGTGAGTTCGGGCATGGGGGCACTCCTGTGGGAATAGCGGCGCAAACGGCAGGAAAAATATTGTAGGACAATAACAGTTTTTGCACTCAAGCCCCTCATTTCCAAGCCGATAGTGATGCCACCAGCCTATGAGCCTTGAGATGTGGTCATGTTTAACAAGCGGTTGAAAGAAGAGTCGGCGCGCCTGCGCGAGAAGCTGTCCTCCATGGAGCAGGTGCAGCGTAGCCTGGACAGCGAGATGCTGGTGCTGACGCTCGACCCCCAGGGCCGGATCCTGTACACCAACGCCAACTTCGACAAGGAGCTGGGCCACCGCAGCGAACAACTCACCGGCCGCGCCCTGGTGGACCTGGTGCCCAGTGACGCCCGCGCCACCGACCATTTCAACCGCATGAAGGCCGCCATCCAGGCCGGCGCCCATTGGGCCGGGGCCTTGCAGCTGATGCGTGGCGACGGCGGCGAGGCCTGGTTGCGCGCCATCGTGCAGCCGGTGCGCGACAGCGACGGCAAGGTCATTCATTGCTCGGTGTATGCCAACGACCTGACGCGCACCATCGAGACCTCCCGCGAGCACCAGAACCTGATCGACGCCCTGCAGCGCTCCACCGCCGTGATCGAGTTCGACCTGGACGGCAACGTGCAGACGGCCAACAGCCGCTTCCTCAGCGGCATGGGCTACCGCCTGGAACAGGTGCAGGGCAAGCACCACCGTATGTTCTGCTCGGCCGAGGAAGCCAATTCGGCCCAGTACCAGGCGTTCTGGGACACCCTGCGCCGGGGTGAATTCGTCGCCGACCGCTTCAAGCGCCTGGACAGCGCCGGCCGCGTGGTGTGGCTGGAAGCCTCCTACAACCCCATCGCCGACGTACAGGGCCGCCTGTACAAAGTGGTGAAGTTCGCCACGGTGATCACCGACCTGGTCAACCGCGAACAGGCCGTGGCCCAGGCGGCGGACATCGCCTACACCACCTCGGAAGACACCGACGCCGCCGCGCGCCGGGGCAGCGGCGTGGTGCAGGACACCGTCGAGGTGATGCGCCAGCTGGCGGCGCAGATGCAGGCCGCCGCCGATGGCATCGCCGCCCTGGACCAGCAGTCCCAGGTGATCGGCACCATCATCAAGAGCATCAGCAGCATTGCCGACCAGACCAACCTGCTGGCGCTGAACGCGGCCATCGAGGCGGCGCGGGCGGGCGAGCAGGGCCGTGGCTTTGCCGTGGTGGCCGACGAAGTGCGCCAGCTGGCCTCGCGCACCAGCACCGCCACCGACGAGATCGTCACGGTGGTGCTGCAGAACCAGAAGCTGGCAGCGGACGCGGTGCAGGTCATCGAGCAGGGCAAGCGCCAGGCCGAACAGGGGCTGGCGCTGGCGGCGCAGTCCGGCGAGGTGATCGCCGAAATCCAGGACGGCGCGCGCAAGGTGGTGGACGCGGTGGGGCAGTTCAGCAGTCAGTTGAGCCACTGATTACCGCACGGGGCCCGGACACAAGGTTGTGGCGCGCCCCGAACCCGTAGCAGCGGCCGCAGGCCGCGTCCGGTGGGATCACCCCCCCACCGCCAGCGTCACTTCCACTGCATCCGGGCGCCAGAATTCCAGGTCCAGTTCCACCACGTTGCTGTCCTCGTCAAAGCACAGCCGCTCCAGGTACAACCCGCTGGAGCCGCTGGCAATCTCCAGCCGTTCGCTCTGTTCCTCGTCCAGCAGGCACGGCTTGAGGCTGATCTGGCTGCGTGCCTGCTGGCGGCCGTAATGGTCGCGCAGCAGGGCGGTCAGCGAACCGTCCAGGCGCTGGTCGAGCAGGCCAGGGCAGGCGCTGGGGTTCAGCACGTTGGTCTCCAGCAGCACCGGGCGGCCGTCCACCCAGCGCCGCCGCTGCAGCTGGTACAACGGCTCACCGACGGCTACCTGCATGCGCTGGGCCAGCCAGGCATCGGCCGCACGCAGCTCGGCCAGCAGGCACTCGGTGCGCGGCTCGCGGCCCTGGGCGCTGACGTAATCCATGAAGCCGGTGATGCGCGTGGGGTCGTAGCGGATGGGCACCGGCGACACGAACCAGCCGCGCCGGTGGCCGCGGTACAACGCGCCCTGGGCCTCCAGGCGCTGCAGTGCCTGGCGCAGGGTGACGCGGGTGCAGCCGAACTGCGCGGCCATGTCGCGTTCGGTGGCCAGGCGCGCGCCCGGCGCCAGGCGGCCGTTGGCGATGTCCTCGGCCAGCTGCTCGCCAATGCGCAGGTACTGGGCCTGGGCGGGGCGGATGCTCATGCCAGGGCCTGCTGCGCCGCTTCGCGCGGCTGCTGCGCCAGGTCACGCTGCCAGGCGCGCAGGCCATACACCGCCAGCACGATGAAGCCGGCGTACAGCACCGCGGTCAGCGGCAGTTCCTTGTAGTAGTACAGGCCGGTGTACACCGCATCCAGGACGATCCACAGCCACCAATTGGCGACGAACTTGCGCGCCGCCCAGTAGCTGGCCACCAGGCTGTAGCCGGTGAGGGTGGCGTCCAGCCACGGCACGGCGGCGTCGGTGAAGTGCGCCATGGCCGTGCCCAGCAGCACCGACAGCACGGCGCCGGCCACCAGGCTCAACAGCGCCACGCGCGCCGGCAGCGGCTCGATGCGCACCTTGCCCTGGGCCAGGCGCCCAGTGCGCCAGCGCCACCAGCCGTAGCCCTGCAGGCCGGCGAACAGCACCTGCAGCAGCATGTCCGAGTACAGCTTCACGTCATAGAAAATCCACACGTAAAGCAGCACCGCCACTACGCCCACGGGCCAGCACCAGGGAGTGCGGCGGGCGGTCAGCCAGACGCCGAGGACGTTGACGATGACCGCGAGTATTTCCAGGTTCGACATGGTTGCAGCCCTTAGAAGTTGACGGTGGCGGACAGCCGCGCGGTACGCGGGGCGCCCAGGAACAGGTAGTCGTCGCCGGCGTATTCGCCCACGTCGCGCCAGTAGCGCTTGTCGAACAGGTTGTCGACGCTCAGGCGAAACACCGTATCGTACCCTTCGATGCGCGTGGTGTAGCGGCTGCCGGCGTTGAACACCGCGTAATCGCCGACCTGCACCGTGCCTTCGCGGTTCGCGTATTTCTTGCCGCTGTACTGCACGCCGCCCAGCAGCGCCAGGCCGTCGATGCCTGGCACGCTGTAGTCGCCGTAGAAGCTGGCGCGCAGGGTGGGCACGTTGATGGCCTGGTGGCCTTCGTAGGCGTCCACGCCGCTGTCGGTGACCCGCGCGCGGGTGGCGGCGACGCTGGCGTTGAGCTGCAGGCGCTCGGTGGCGCGGCCGCTGGCGGTCAGCTCCAGGCCGATGTTCTTCTGCTTGCCCTGTTGCACGTAGGTGAAGGTGCCGTCGCCGTTGGGCCGCGGGAACTGGTAGGCCTGGGTGATCTGGAACAGCGCCGCGCCCAGGCTCAGGCGTTGCCAGTCCTGCTTGATGCCCACTTCCAGCTGCCGCGAGATCGTCGGCGCCAGGGTCTCGCCGGCGTTGCTGGCGAACCACGACGCCTCGCTGCCCAGGGACAGGCCCTTGCTGTAGCGGGTGTACAGCGACAGGTCGTCGGTGGGCTTGTAGACCACCGCCAGGTTGGGCAGGAACTCCCACATCTGCGTATGGCGCGTGGTGGTGCCGTCGGCGTCGAAGGCCTTTTCGTCCAGGCGCACCTCGCGGCCGCCCAGCACCAGCTGCCACTGTTCGTTGAGGTGCAGGCGGTCGTTGATGAACAGGCCGTACTGGCGGCTGTCGAGGTGACGGTAGGTGTGGTTCAGGCTGCCGTCGTAGGGTGCGTAGGTGGGCGGCGTGGCGCCGATGTTGCCGCTGCCCACGTACTCGTTGATGGCGTCGCGCTGGTCCACCGTACGGCGGAACGCGCTGACGCCCAGGTCCAGTTCGTTGCGCAGGCCGAAGGCGTTGAACGCGCCGCTCAGCGAGGCCTCGGCCTCGTCGTTGCGGCGGGTGTCGTCGGGGTTGCGGTAGTCGTAGATGTCGTAATCGCCGCTGCTGCTGAACGAACTGGTGGTGGCCGTGCAGCCGGCGCCGTAGTAGCAGCCATAGGGGAAGGCGCTGTAGTCGTCGATGATCACCCGGCTGCGCGACAGGCTCAGTTGCGTGCTCCAGTCATCGGTCAGCTGGTAGCGGTAGCGGCCTTCCATGTTCAGCGACGTGATGCCCACCGGGTTCGACCAGCTCTGGTAGCCCAGCAGGTCGTGCGGGTCGGCGTGGTGGGGCACCTCGGTGCCGCCCAGCAACTGGTAGCCGGGCACCGAGCGTTGTTCGCGGTGCTGGTATTCAACGTCCAGCTGCAGGCTGGAGCGTGGGTCGATGTTCCAGTCGAAGGCCACCGAGCCGAAGTCGCGGCTGCCGTCGGCGTGGTCGACGTAGGAACGAATGTCCTCGTGGGCCAGGTTGGTCCGGATGCCGAACTGCTGCTCGCTGCCGAACCAGGTGCCCAGGTCGGTGGCCAGGTAGCGGCCGCCGTGCTCGTCGGTGGAAACGGTCACCGAGCGCACGTCGGTGGGGCGCTTGGTCTGGTAATTGATGACCCCGCCCGGTTCGCTGACGCCGCTTTGCAGGCCGGCCAGGCCCTTGAGCACTTCCACCTGCTCCTTGTTCTCCAGCGCCACGTTCTGCTCGCCAGTGATGGTGCGGCCGTTGATCTTGTAGCTGCTGGCGGCGTTCAGGGAAAAGCCGCGCACCACGAAGTTCTCGTAGTAGCCAATGGGCGCGTAGCTGTCGCCCACGGCGGCGTCGTTGCGCAGCACTTCGCTGAGCAGGCGCACCTGCTGGTCTTGCAGCAGTTGCGCGTTGAACACCGACACGGCGGCAGGGGTGTCCAGCAGCGGCGTATCGCTGAGGCCGGTGACCGAGGCATGATCGGCCCGGTAGCTGTCGGGCGCGTCACCGGTGACGGTGACGGCGCTCAGCGTCGTCGGTTCTTCCGCGGCCACCCACGGCGAGGCGAGGGCAATGCTCGTCGCCAGCACACGGGCCCGGAAGGGAATAGGGGGAAACATGGGGCAGCTCCTTGTCGCGCATGATTTTTTTGGGTGCAGGCTACCCTGCGCGGGGCGGTAAAGCCACGCGCACGGGTCATTACCTGACCTATTGGTTTTTCAGGCCGGAGCTGCTCCGGTGGTCATTGGCAAGGCAGGGTCGGCGCTCCATTGCTGCAGCGAGCCGTCAAACAGGGTGACGTCGTGGCGCCCCAGCAACGCCAGGGCGAAGGCCGTGGCGGCAGCGGAGATGCCGCCACCGCAGTACAGCAGCAGCCGTTCGGGCAAGGCGTCCACCGCCAGGGCTTGGCGCAGCAGGGGGGCAGGGTGGTAGCGCCCGCTGGCGTCGAACAGCTGCCGCGCCGGGCGGTTGCGGCTGTTGGGAATGTGCCCGCGGCGGCTGTAGCGGGTGGCGGCGCTGCCGTCGAACACGGCCTGGCCCAGGGCGCAGATCAGGTGGCCAGGGCTGCGGCCCTCGCTCACCGCCTGCACCTGTTCCAGGCTGGCCCAGTGGCCGGGCTGCATGTGCAAGGTCGCTGGCGTTGCAGCCCCGGGGGTGTTGGCGGCGCCGCTGGCCAGCGGCAGGCTGGCCTGGCGCCAGGCGTTCAGGCCACCGTCCAGAATCGCCGCTGCCAGGCCGACGCTGCGCAGCATCCACCACAACCGCGCCGCCCAGAAGCCGTCGCTGCGGTCGTAGATCACCACGCGGCTGTGCTGGCCGACGCCCAGGGCCTGTAACTCGCTAGCCAGCTGCGGCAGCGGTGGCATGGCGAAGCTGTAGTGGGCCTGGGCGTCGTGCAGGCGCTCGAGCAGGTCGGCGTGGCGGGCGCCGGGAATGTGCGCGGCGCGCCAGCCGGGTTCGCCGCTGAAGGCCTGGTAGTCACCGTCGAAGCGCGGCGCGCGCAGGTCCACGGTGGCGTCCAGCAGCACCAGGTCGCCGGCGTTCAACTGTTCTGCCAGCCAGGTCGGGTCTACCAGCAAGCGGTTCATGAGCCGCCTCGCAGGTGTTCGATCAGGCGCTGGCCTTCGCTGCCCTGGAACCACACCGCATGGCGCAACAGGTAGTCGTCCCAGGCGATGTCGGCGCTGGCGCGGTCGTCGAGGATGCCGGCGAAGTATTCGGTTTCGGACACGGCGAAATCGGCGTGCACCAGCGGCAGCCAGGCGGCCAACGCCTGCAGGTCGGCCGGTGACAGCGGGCGCACGCTGGTGTAGCCGCCCAGCAGGGCGTCCACCGTGGCCAGGTCGGCGCGGGCCACGCCGCCTGCGTCCAGGTCCAGCCAGGGAATGGCGTTGCGCTCCAGCGCGGTGGCCAGGTCGTAGAGGGCGAAGGTGCGGTCGCACAGGCCGAAGTCGAGCACGCTGCGCACCTCGCCGTTAGCCCACAGCAGGTTCGAGGCGTGCCAGTCGTTGTGGGTCCACAGGGGCGCCTGGCTGGCCAGGTGCGGCAGCAGCGCGGCATGGGCGGGCAGCAGGGCGTCGGCCAGTTCGCTGCGCCAGTCGCGGTGGGCCAGGTAGCGGCTCAGCGCCGGGCTGTTGGCTATTTGCCCGGCCAGCACGGCCAGCGGGTCGGGCTGGGTGAAGGCGTGGCAGCGGCTGGTGAGCACGCTGGCCTGGCGTGGCGCGGCGTCGAAACCTGCTGCGGCCAGGTGCAGGCGGGCCAGCGCCGTGCCGGCTGCGTGGGCATGGGCTGGGCTGTGGAACGGCGACCAGGATTGCGCGTCGCGGTACAGGTCGTCACCCGCCGAGCGCGCGTGCACCTCATAGGTCCACGGCCCGTGGCCGATGGTCGTGGCGCCTTGGCTGTTCACCTGCACGTCCGGGGCGGGTACGCCATGGCGGCGCAGGTGCTGGATGAAACGGTGTTCTTCCGCCAGCCAAGGCTGCGAACGCACCTGATGGCAATGGCGTTTGACGAACCACTGGCCCTGGGCGGTGCTGACCAGCGCGGCGGCGGAGAAGGGCCGCGGGCTGTGCCAGTCGATGCGCTGCAGGGTGCCCAGTTGCGGGTAGTGGGCCAGCAGCGGTTGCAACTCGGCCTCGGTCAGCGGCGCCCATACCGGCGCGACTATTTCGCCGGCCAGGCCATGGCTGTGCAGCAGTTGGCTCATCGCGCCTCCCCGGGCAGGTACTCGTTGGTGGTGGCGTTGGCCCAGGCATCGGGCTGCGTCAGGATGCCATGCTGGTGCAGCCAGTGGGCATAGGGTTCCAGCAGCGCCTGGCGCTGCTGGCCAAAGCGGCCCTGGTGCAGCCAGGTGGGGGCGATGTGGCTCAGCGACTGCTCGATCAGGGCGCCGGGGAAATAGGGAATCACCCGCTCGTACGCCTGGCGCGCCAGTTGCGGTTCGGCAGCGACGCTTTCAAAGCCGCGCGTAGTGGCGGCAAGGAAAGCGCGCAGCACCTGCGGGTTAGCGGCAATCCAGTCTTCGCGGGCACCCAGCAGGTAGCTGTGGTAGGCCGGCGCACCCCACTGGCTGACGCGGTGCACCACCCGGCGTTCGGCCGCCACCGGGCTGTCCATCAGCGCCTCCCAGGCCCAGTAGCCACCGAAGCTGGCATCGGCCACGCCGGCGGCCAGCTCCTCGGGGCGCAGCTCGCGGGCGCCGGCATCGACGATGATCACCGCGTCCGGGTCGCCACCGTCCTGGCGCACCAGGTCGCGCACCATGGCCAGCCCGCGCGGGGTGGGGTTCATGGCCAGGCGCTTGCCCATCAGGTCGCGGGGGCGCTGGATGTCAAATTCGCGCAGGGTCTGGAAGGCCTCCAGGCCGTCATGGTTGATGGCCGCCACGCCCTTCAGCGGCTGGCCCTGGTCGCGGCGCACCAGCAGGCGGTTGCTGGGGAACACGCTCAACTGTACCGCGCCGTCCAGCAGGTGCTGCAGGCTGTCGCCACGCTCGGGGTCGGGCACGCACAACTCCACGTTAAGGCCGGCGTCGGCGTACCAGCCGCGTTCACGCGCCAGGTAGAAGCCGGCCGAGTTGGGCCAGGGGTGGAAGTATTCGAGCATGATCCGCAGTGGCAGCATGGAGGGGTAGGCCTTGTTCGCTGTGAAGTGATGGCCCTTTATAATCGGGTATTTGGTATATACCAAATACCCAATAGCATTATGCTTAGACGCAAATGGCGGCTAACCGATCTCGCGCGTGCTCTGCCGGTCAATGATGCTGAACCCCGTATCAATGCACACCGGCGCCGCCGCCTCGGTGCCTGGCGTGGCGCGCAACCGTGCCAGCAACGCCTCGGCCACCTGTTGGCCGATCAACGCGCCGTTCACCTGTACGGTGGACAGCGGCGGGTGCACGTGGGCAGCACTGCTCAGGTCGCCGAAGCCCATCACCGCCAGGTCTTCCGGCACGCGAAGGCCGCGGCTGGCCGCCTCCGCCAGCACGCCCTGGGCAATGGTGTCCGAGCTGCACACCACCACCTGCGGGTCATGGCCCTTGTCCAGCAGGCCCTGCAGGCCCAGGCGGCCGGAGGCCAGGGTGGCGGGAGCGGGGAGTATTTCGGTGGGCGTGTCGGTGATGCCGTGGGCCTGCAGCTCGGCTTTCAGGCTGGCCACGCGGCGCAGCCCACGCGGGTCGTCGAGGGTCACCACGGCGAAGCGCCGGTAGCCTTTGCCCAGCAGGTTGCGGGCGATGCCCACGCCCACCTGTTCGTGGGAAAAGCCCACCAGCATGTCGATGGGCGCCTCGCTCAAATCCCAGGCTTCCACCACCGGAATGCGCGCCGACGCCAGGCGCTGGCGGCTGGCCTCGGTGTGCAGGGTGCCGGTCAGCACGATGCCGTCGGGGCGCCGGCCCAGCACGGCTTCCAGCAGCGCTTCTTCCTGCTCGGCGCTGTAGCCGGTGAGGCCGATCAGGGTCTGATAACCGGCGGCGGTGAGGCGGTCCATCACCGCCTGCACGGTGTCGGCGAAGATCGAGTTGGCAATGGTGGGCAGGAAAATCGCCACCAGCCGGCTTTTGTTGGTGGCCAGCCCGCCGGCCAGCATGTTCGGCACGTAGCCCATGGCCCGCGCGGCCTCGCGCACCTTGTCGCGGGTGCGCTCGCTGACCAGCTCGGGGCGGTGCAGGGCGCGCGACACGGTAATGGGCGAGACGCCGGCCACGCGTGCCACGTCGATCAACGTGTAGCCGGGTACGCCGGCGGCGCCGCTGGCGGAAAGTGAAAGGTCCTTGTTCGACTTCTTGGCCATCAGGGGGGCGGGTCTACGGTGGGGAGGGGGAGATATCTTAACCCACACACCTTTGATGTCGCTTACACAACGGCTGCCAACACCAACCCCACAGGCCATGGCACGTTGCAATCGATGTAGGAGCCGACCTTGGTCGCGATGCGCCGCGCGGGCGGCGCTCGATCTAAAGGCCGCCCCAGCAATCACGACGTGCACCCCCGGGGTCACACCAAACCTCGCGTAGCCGCTGCCGTAGGCTGCGCTGGCCTGAAGACTTGCGGGGTTCACACCGGCCAGCGCAGCCTGACGGCTGCGGCTACAGGTCGGCGTTTGTTGATCGCGACCAAGGTCGGCTCCTACGTTGGTTGCAACGTACCTGTGCCTGACGGATAGCCGTTGCATGATTGCGCAATCAGTGTATTTTATAAGTGCAGATGATTGCGCAATCATTTTTGTATCAAAGGAGCTCGCACCGATCCACCGCACCACTCACAACAAGGAAAATAACAAGTGAACCCAGCCACGCCCCCCGTCGCCAGGACCCGCGTCCGCTACCTGATCCTGACGCTGATTTTCATCGTCACAGTGTTCAACTACGTCGACCGCGCCACGCTGTCCATCGCCGCCCCGAGCATGCGCGGCGACCTGGGCTTCGACGCCATGACCATGGGCATCGCCTTTTCCGCCTTCGGGTGGGCCTACACCGCCATGCAGTTGCCGGGCGGGGTGATCCTCGATCGCTATGGTTCGCGGGTGGTGCTGGGCGCCAGCCTGATCCTGTGGTCGACGCTGACCTTCCTGCAGGGCTACGTCGACTACTTCACCTCGGCGTTCCTGGTGCTGTTCGGCCTGCGCTTCTTGATGGGCGTGGCCGAGGCCCCGGCGTTCCCGGCCAACAACCGCCTGACGGTGATGTGGTTCCCGCGCCAGGAGCGTGGCCTGGCCACGGCGGTGTTCCAGTCGGCGCAGTATTTCGCCCTGGCGGCGTTCACGCCGCTGATGGTGTGGCTGGTCAGCACCTGGGGCTGGCAGCATGTGTTCTGGGTCACCGGCCTTGCCGGCATCGCCATTGGCCTGGCCTGGTTCCGCCTGGTGCGCGAGCCGCGCAAGGACCACCGCGTCAACCAGGCCGAGATCGACTACATCGAGGCCGGTGGCGGCCTGCCCACCATCGGCGACGTGAAGACCCCGTTCAGCTGGCAGCGCGTCAAGGCCATCGGCGCCAACCGCATGATGGCCGGGATCTACCTGGGCCAGTTCTGCCTCACCTCCATCACCTGGTTCTTCCTGACCTGGTTCCCCACCTACCTGATCGAAGCCAAGGGCATGACCCTGCTCAAGGTCGGCCTGGTAGCGGCCATCCCGCCCGTCGCCGGCTGCCTGGGCGGGGTAGTGGGCGGCGTGTGGTCGGACTGGATGCTGCGCAAGGGCTTCAGCCTCACCGCCGCGCGCAAGACCCCGATCATCTGCGGCCTGCTGCTGTCCAGCAGCATCGTCGTCGCCAACTACAGCGCCTCGCTCACCGTGGTGATCGCGGTGATGTCCCTGGCGTTCTTCGCCAAGGGCGTCGGCAACCTGGGCTGGTGCATCGTCGGCGACGTGTCACCGGCCCGGGCCATGGGCATCAGCGGCGCCATGTTCAACTTCTGCGGCAACCTGGCCAGCATCGTCACGCCCATCGCCATCGGCGTGATGATCAACCAACTGGGCTCCTTCGACGTGGCGCTGATGTACGTGGCCGCCATGGGCCTGTTGGGCGCCTTCGCCTACCTGTTCATCGTCGGGCCGCTCAAGCGCCTGGACCTCGATGACTTCGCCGAACCGCAGCCCCGGGCCACGCCTGCGGCCACCCCCGATTCTTCCCTGTCCCGTTAACAAGGAGAGCGCTCATGCTCACACAACAACAAGCTTTGCCCACCGGTGACGACGACGCCATTGCCTGGGTGCGCGTGTCCTCGGTGTTCCTGCCGCTGGCCAACCCCATCAGTGACGCCAAGGTGCTCACCGGGCGGCAGAAGCCGATGACCGAGATCGCCATGCTGTTCGCCGAGATCGAGACCAAGGATGGCCACCGCGGCCTGGGTTTCAGCTATTCGAAGCGGGCAGGGGGGCCGGGGCAGTTCGCCCACGCCCAGGAGATCGCCCCGGCGCTACTCGGCGAAAACCCCAGTGACATCGCCAAGCTGTGGACCAAGCTGTGCTGGGCCGGTGCCTCGGTGGGCCGCAGCGGCTTGTCCACCCAGGCCATCGGCGCCTTTGACGTGGCCCTGTGGGACCTCAAGGCCAAGCGGGCCAACCTGTCGCTGGCGCGCCTGCTGGGTGCCCAACGCGACAGCGTGCGCTGCTACAACACCTCCGGCGGCTTCCTGCACACGCCGCTGGACCAGTTGCTGAAGAACACCGACCTGTCCCGCGAAAAGGGCATCGGCGGCATCAAGCTCAAGGTCGGCCAGCCGGACTGCGCCATCGACATCGAACGCGTCAGCACCGTGCGCCGCCACCTGGGTGACAAATTCCCGCTGATGGTCGACGCCAACCAGCAGTGGGACCGGCCCACCGCCCAGCGCATGTGCCGGCAGTTCGAGCCCTACAACCTGGTCTGGATCGAGGAGCCGCTGGACTGCTACGACGCCGAAGGCCACGCCGCCCTGGCGCAGCAGTTCGACACGCCCATCGCCACCGGCGAGATGCTCACCAGCGTTGCCGAGCACGCCGAGTTCATCAAGCTGCGCGGCGCCGACTTCCTGATGCCCGACGCGCCGCGCGTGGGCGGCATCACCCCCTACCTGAAGGTGGCGGCCATGGCCGAGCAGGCCGGGCTGATGCTGGCGCCGCATTTCGCCATGGAGCTGCACGTGCACCTGGCCGCTGCTTACCCGACCGAGCCTTGGGTGGAGCACTTCGAGTGGCTGGAGCCGCTGTTCAACGAACGCCTGGAAACCCGCGACGGCCGCATGCTGGTGCCCAAGCGCCCCGGCCTGGGGCTGAGCCTGAGCGAGCAGGTCAAAGCCTGGACCGCCCAGCAGGTGGAGGTCGGCAAGCGGCCCTGAATGCCTGCGCCGTGCCTCTCGAAGCGTGGCGTCTGTGACGCGTTCTCAGGTCTTGAAACTGCGTTGCCTGCATCGCGACTAAAGTCGGCTCCTACACCGTTCGTGGTAGGAGCCGGCCTTGGCCGCGATGCAGTCGACGCGATCTAAGGGGTATACGCATTCGCGTAGCTGCCGCCAGGCTGCGTGCCGGGGGATATGCGGTGTGTTCGGACGCGGCCTGCGGCCGCTGCTACAGGCTCCGGTGTGCACCGAATAAGGGCTACACCGAACCCGCGTAGCAGCTGCCGCAGGCTGCGTCTTGCGACCGCAGTGCATCAGGCCCACGGCGGATGGCCGCCCCGCCGCTGCTACGCCCTGGCGGTGAAGCCGCCCGCCAGCCGCGCCTTGAGGTACGCCACCAACGCCGTCACCGACTTCGGCACGTGGGGCGAATACGGGCGTATCAGGTAGATTTCGTCGGCGAAGGCGCCTTTCAGCGTCCAGTCCTTGAGCACGTGTATCAGCGTGCCGGCGTTCAACGCCGCCTGGGCGCTGAAGTCCGGCAGCAGGGCGATGCCCAGGTGGTTGAGGGCGGCGTCGCGCAGGGCTTCGCTGTTGTTGGTGGCGAAGCTGCCGGCGATCGGCACGGTGACGCGCTCGCCGCCCCTGGCGTGTTCGAAGGTCCAGGCCGGCTGGTCGGCCCCGCGCGGGTAGTACAGGCAGTTGTGCCCGGCCAGCGCCGCGGGGTCATGGGGCTGGCCCTCGCGTTGCAGGTAATCGCGGGTGGCCACCAGCACCGAATGGGTGTCGCACAGCTTCCACGCCACATGGGTTTCGGGCACCTGGAAGCCGTGGCGCACGGCCAGGTCGTAACCCTCGGCGGCCAGCGAACTCAGGGCGTCGGACACGTCCAGCTGGATGCGCACCTGCGGGTACTGGCGCAGGAACCCCGACAGGTGCGGCACCAGCTGCTGGCGGGCGAACGCCACCGGCGCGGTCAGGCGCACCAGGCCGCGAATCTCGCCGGCCGAATCACGCACCGAGGAAAAACTGCGGGCAATGTGCTCGTAGGCGCTGCGCACCTCGCGGGTCAGCGACTGGCCGGCGTCGGTCAGGCGCACGCTGCGCGTGGTGCGGGTGACCAGGCGCGTGCCGGTGGCCTTTTCCAGGTCGCTGATACGCTGGCTCACCGCCGATTTGCTCACCCCCAGGCGCGCTGCGGCGGCGGTGTAGGTGCCGTGTTCCTCCAGCACCGACAGCCAGTGGATGTGCGTCCACAAGCCTTCGATCTCGGACTTTTCCATGAGGGTATTGTTCGCCTGTGTGGACAATCAGTTCTGGATTCTGCTCTGGTCTGGAACAAAGTGAAAGCCTAAGGTGTATTCAACGCGGGCTGCCAGCCTTGTCCCTCACCCAGGATCACCTGCCATGACCACCACCATCGAGCACTACATCAACGACCAGCGCGTGTCGCGCGATGACCGCTACCAGGACGTCTACAACCCGGCCACCGGCGCCGTCACCGGCCGCGTGGCGCTGGCCAGCCGGCAGACCGTCGACGAAGCCGTCGCCGCCGCCCAGGCCGCCTTCAGCGACTGGAGCGAGACCGCGCCCATCCGCCGTGCCCGCGTGCTGTTCCAGTACTTGCACCTGCTGCGCGAGCGCAAGGACGAACTGGCGCACATCATCGTCGCCGAGCACGGCAAGGTGTTTACCGACGCCCAGGGCGAAGTGGACCGCGGCATCGACATCCTCGAGTTTGCCTGCGGCATCCCACACCTGCTCAAGGGCGAGCACTCCGACCAGGTCTCGCGCGGCATGGACAACTGGACCATGCGCCAGGCCCTGGGCGTGGTGGCCGGCATCACGCCGTTCAACTTCCCGGTGATGGTGCCCATGTGGATGTACCCGATCGCCATCGCCGCCGGCAACACCTTCATCCTCAAGCCCAGCCCCACCGACCCGAGCGCCTCGCTGTTCATGGCCGAGCTGCTGCGTGAAGCCGGCCTGCCCAAGGGCGTGTTCAACGTGGTGCAGGGCGACAAGGAAGCGGTCGACGCGCTGCTGGAAAACCCCGACGTGCGCGCCATCAGCTTCGTCGGCTCGACGCCCATCGCCCAGTACATCTACGAGACCGGCGCCCGCCACGGCAAGCGCGTGCAGGGCCTGGGCGGGGCCAAGAACCACATGGTGGTGATGCCTGACGCCGATATAGACCGCACAGTCGATGCGCTGATGGGCGCCGCCTACGGCAGTGCCGGCGAGCGTTGCATGGCCATCTCAGTGGCGGTGCTGGTGGGTGACGTCGGTGACAAGGTGGTCGCCGCCCTGACCCAGCGCGCCCGTGAACTGCGCATCACCGACGGCCGCGACCTCAAGGCCGAGATGGGCCCCATCGTTTCCCGCGCCGCGCTGGAGCGCATCAAGGGCTACATCGGCCAGGGCGTGGAGGCGGGCGCACAGCTGTTGCTCGATGGCCGCGACTACAGGCCTGGCGAGTCGGGGCTGGAAAACGGCTTCTGGCTGGGCGCCACGCTGTTCGACCACGTGACCCCGGAGATGAGCATCTACCGCGAGGAAATCTTCGGCCCGGTGCTGGCCTGCGTGCGCGTGCGCGATTTCGCCGAAGCGCTGCAACTGGTCAACGCCCACGAGTTCGGCAACGGCGTCAGCTGCTTCACCCGTGACGGCAACATCGCCCGCGAGTTCGCCCGGCGCATCGAGGTGGGCATGGTCGGCATCAACGTGCCGATCCCAGTGCCCATGGCCTGGCACGGCTTCGGTGGCTGGAAGAAGAGCCTGTTCGGCGACATGCATGCCTACGGCACCGAAGGCGTGCGCTTCTACACCAAGCAGAAGTCGATCATGCAGCGCTGGTCGGAAAGCATCGAGCAGGGCGCCGAGTTCGCCATGCCCGTCTCCAAATGAGCCACTAGCGTCAAGCGGCCGGGGCCGTGGTGGACCTGCGCACCACCATGGTCACCGGCATGATGCGTTGGCGCACCACCTCCTTTCCGCCTTCCAGGATGGCCTTCAGCGCCGCCACCGAGGCCTTGGCCTGCTGGTCGCAGTCCTGGCGGATGGTGGACAGCGAGAACACCTCTGTCCCGGCATCGGGAATATCATCGAAACCGATTACCGACACGTCCTCCGGCACCGACAGCCCCATGCTTTTCAGGCGGTCGATGGCGCCCAGGGCGATGCAGTCGTTGGAGGCGAAAATAGCCGTGGGCCGCTGGCCGTCGGCGAACGCCAGGTCCACGCCGCGTCGCCCGGAGGCGGCGTCATGGAAGCCGGGAAACGACACCGGCAGCAGCCCGGCAGCTTCCATTACTTCGCTGTAGACCTTGGTGCGCTGGCGCGCCGAGGCTTCGATGCTGCTGCCGCCCAGGTTGACGATACGCCGGTGCCCCAGCGCCAACAGGTGCGCCATGGCCTGGCGCACGCCGGACTCGTCGTCCACGGCAATGGCGGTGACGCGGGGGTGGTTGATGCGCTTGCTGCCGATGTACACGCAGGGCATCTGCTCGGCAATGTCGGCGATGGCCCTGGTGGTGTGGTGCGTGCCGATCATCACCACGCCGGTGGCGCGCAGGCGCAGCAGGCGGTCGGCGATGACTTTGGGGTTTTCGGCGGCGCGCAGGGACGTCACCGGGTCAAAACCGGCGTCGGTCAATTCGCGGTCCACGGCTTCGGCCAGCTGGATGTGGAAGGGATTCTTCAGGTCGCCAATCACCAGGCCGACGATGGAGGAGCGCGCCGAGGCCAGGCTGCGCGCCGCCAGGTTAGGCTGGTAGTTGAGCTGGGCGGCGATGGCGTCGACGTGCTTGCGGGTTTCGGCGCGCACGCCCTGGCCGCCGCTCAGGGCCCGGGACACTTGCGCGCGGCTCAGGCCGGCAGCGGCGGCGACGTCGTCCAGGGTGACGAAATTCTTACTCATGGGGCAGGGGGCTTCACGGTCATTGTCGCGGGCATGATACCTATTTCCACGGGCTCTGCGGATGCCAGGGCAGGGCGAAGCAGGATTCATGAATGATGATAATTGTTCTCTTTTGTCATGTGGCGTATTGACGCAGTGAATGCCCGCCCATAGACTCGCCGCCATTCAGCAGCTGGCAAACAGCCATATTTTTCATGTGGTTATCGCCAGCGAGCTGATTTTTTTGCAACAAAAATGGAAGCGCTTCCATAAATTTCGGCCTTGAGTTGCTTGGTTCAGGGCCTTCGGGAAAATCAATTCTTCAAGGGTGCGGCGGGGTTGTCCGCAGGCGCCGTGGGCGCGGCTGCGCCTCTTGAACCTCGAAACGGGAATATTTATGCGAGCGAGACAAATCGTGCCCATCGCCATCGGCCTGATATTGGCGGTGCTGGGGCTGGCGGTGTTGGCAGGCGGCGGCAAGCTGGCGTCCCTGGGCGGCAGTTGGTACTACCTGCTGGCGGGTGCGCTGATGGTGGCGTGCGGCGTGGCACTGGTACGCCGCAAGGTGGTGGCCGCTTGGCTGGGCCTGGCGTTGCTGGCCGTGACCCTGGTGTGGTCGCTGTGGGAAGTGGGCTTCGACTTCTGGCAGCTGGTGCCGCGGCTGATGACCTTCATCGTCATCGCCCTGGTGGTTACCCTGCTGGTGCCACTGCTGGACGGCAACCGCCGCCTGCTTACCGCTGGCCCGCGCACTGGCATCTGCCTGGCACTGTTCGCCAGCGTCGCCGGTATCGCCTACGGCATGTTCCAGCCGCACCCCACCGTGGTGGCCGAGCCTGGCGCCACCGCCAAGGTCATCGCCCCGGACGCCGGCAAGGCCGACGGCAATGACTGGACCGCCTACGGGCGCAACACCCATGGCGAGCGCTTTGCCCCGTTCGAGCAGATCAACAAGGCCAACGTCAAGGACCTGCAGGTGGCCTGGACCTTCCACACCGGCGACATGGCCATCAACGGCGCCGAGTACCAGGGTACGCCGCTGAAGGTCGACGACACCGTGTACCTGTGCTCGCCGCTGAACAACGTGTTCGCGCTGGACCCGGTCACCGGCCAGCAGAAGTGGAAGTTCGACGCCCACATCAAGGAAACCCCGTCCAACAAGGGGTGGAAACGCTGCCGCGGCGTAGGTTACTACGACGCCGACAAGGCCACCGCCAGCGCTGCCCAGATCGCGCCTGCCGCGGCCCCCGCGCAGCCCGCCGAATGCCGCCGCCGCATCGTCACCACCACCGTCGACGCGCGCCTGCTGGAGCTGGACGCCGACACCGGCAAGCTGTGCGACAGCTTTGGTGACCACGGCGTGGTCGACCTGTTGAAAGGCATCGGCCCCAACACCGACGGTTCCTATTACCTGACTTCGGCGCCGCTGGTGGCCGGTGATGTGGTAGTGGTGGGCGGCAAGATCAACGACAACCTGAAGACCGACGAGCCTTCGGGCGTGACCCGTGGCTTCGACGTGCGCACCGGCGAGCTGCTGTGGGCCTGGGACGCACGCAACCCCAAGCGTGGCGTGCCGCTGCCTGAGGGCGAGCTGTACCCCAAGGAGTCGCCGAACTTCTGGGGCACCGCCGCCTATGACGACAAGCTGGGCCTGGTGTACATCCCCACCGGCAACCAGACCCCGGACTTCTGGAACGGCAACCGCCACGAAGGCTCCGACGAATACAACGATTCCATCGTGGCCATCGACGTGAAAACCGGCGTCGACAAGTGGCACTTCCGCACCGCCAACCACGACATGTTCGACTACGACGTGTCGGCGCAACCGATCCTCTACGATCTGCCGGGCAAGGATGGCAGCACCACGCCGGTGATCATCGCCATGACCAAGCGCGGGCAGATCTTCGTGCTCGACCGCCGCGACGGCAAACCGGTGTTCCCGGTGGAAGAGCGCGCGGTGGCCACCGATGGCATGCCGGGCATGCACATCTCGCCCACCCAGCCGTACTCGCAACTGTCGGTAGGCGCCGAGCGCCTGAAAGAGTCGGACATGTGGGGCGCCACCGTGTTTGACCAGTTGATGTGCCGCATCGACTTCAAGGAAATGCGTTGGGAAGGCGAGTTCACGCCGATCACCGACGGCCAGCGCACGCTGATCTACCCAGGCTACTACGGTGGCATCAACTGGGGCGGCGGCGCCATCGACGCCTCCACCGGCACGCTGATCGTCAACGACATCCGCATGGCGCAGTGGGGCCGCTTCATCAAGCGTGAAGAAGCCGCCCGCGTCGGCCTGAAGCCGAGCACCGAGGGTGAGTATTCCGAACAGCTGGGCACGCCATGGGGCGTCGAGCGCTCGATGTTCGTCTCGCCCCTGGGCGTGCCGTGCTTCAAGCCGCCGTTCGGCACCATGACCGCCATCGACCTCACCACCGGCAAGACCAAGTGGCAAGTGCCGATGGGCAGCATCCAGGACGCGCCGGTGCACGGCATCGTGCCGGGCGTGAACATGCCGCTGGGCATGCCGACCATGGGTGGCCCGCTGGTGACCAAGGGCGGCCTGACCTTCTTCCACGGCACCCTGGACTACTACATCCGCGCGCTGGATAACGACAGCGGCAAGGAACTGTGGCGCGGCCGCCTGCCCGTAGGCGGGCAGGGCGCACCGATGTCCTATGTGGCACGTGACGGCAAGCAGTACGTGGTAATCACCGTCGGCGGCGCCACGCGTACCGGCACTAACGACAACCGTGGCGACTACATTATTGCCTACGCGTTGCCGGGGGCGGTGAAAGGGCAGTAACCCTTACAGTTGCAAGCAACAAAAAGGGAGGCGCCGCAAGGTCGCCTCCCTTTTTTTGCTTCTTGTGGGAGCTGGCTTGCCAGCGAGCTTTTATGGCCCCAACAGCTCTGCCAAGCCAGCTCCCACAAGTGCTACGGGCCTGCGCCGATACCGCGCAACAACAACCCCGTCAGAAACCGTGAATACTGCTCGGCCAACGCTTCATCGCTGCTGCCGTTGAACAGCACCCCGAACAACGGCTGGGCCGTGGCGAAGAAGGTGCACGCCCCCACCAGCGCGACGTGCAGCATGCGCGCGTCAATCAGCGGCAAGCCCGGTGCAGGCGGGCGGGCCTCAAGGATGGCTGCGCTCAGCGCCACACCGCGCTGGGCAATCAGGTCCAGCACCGCGCCGGGCTCGGGGTCGTCGCCCTGGTAGATCTCGCGCAGCACCATCTGCACGAAGTGCGGGTTCTGTTGGCCGATGTCGATGATCAGCCGAATGCGCCCGTACAGCATGGTCTCGATGCCCTGGCCTTCGGCCAACGCCTGGGCGCCCAGCTGCGTCACGTCCATCAGGTGCAGGGTGGCGGCGCGCAGCAGGCCGTCCTTGCCACCGAAGTAGTAGCGGATCAGCGCCGGGTCGACATTAACCTGCCGGGCAATGTCCAGCAGTGTCAGGTCGGTGGGGGCGATAGTGCGCAACAGGCCAAGGGTGGCTTCGATCAGGCCTTCCCGGCCGATGGCGGCGGTGTGGGCAGGGCGCCCGCGTCGTTTCTTTTCAGGTGAAGTGTCCATGGGCGGCAATCATACCCCGTGTGAACACCTTTTTGGGTAGCGCAGTGACAACGCGCAGCATGGTGGTGCATGCCGTGTTTCACCGGTGGATGTTTCGCCCGTGGAACCTGTTAATCGATTGAAAAATAACGCATTTACATTAATTCCTTAAAAAAGGAATTAATGGCATTCATTCTGCATTGCTGCTCCCGTCAACCAGAAAGGAGCAGTACCCATGAAAATTGCCATCATCGGTGCCGGCATCGGTGGCCTGTGCGCTGCCAGAGCCCTGCAGCGCGCCGGCCACCACGTCAGCGTCTACGAACAGGCCCAGGCCTTCATGCGCATGGGCGCCGACATCAACCTGACCCCCAATGCCGTGCGCGCCCTCGACGGCCTGGGTGTAGGCGCCGCCGTGCGTGAACCGGCCGCGCGCCCCAGTCACCGTATCAGCCGCCTGTGGGACAGCGGCGAGGAAACCTCGCGCCTGGCCATGGGCGACAGCGCCGAGCAGCAGTACGGCGCACCGCAACTGACCATCCACCGCGCCGACCTGCTGGCCGCCCTGGCCGGTGCCTTTCCACTTGAGCACGTGCAGTTCGCCAAGCGCTGCGAAACCATCGCCCAGGATGCAGCCGGGGTGACCCTGACCTTTGTCGACGGCGCCCAGGCCCAGGCTGACCTGGTGATTGGCGCCGACGGCATCCATTCCGCCGTGCGCACCGCGATGTTCGGCGCCGAGCAGCCGCGCTTTACCGGCGTGGTGGCCTACCGCGCCGTGGTGCCCGCGCACAAGCTGGCCCATGTGCCGGACCTGCAGGCCTTCACCAAATGGTGGGGCCCCAACCCTGAAAGCCAGATCGTCACCTTCCCGCTGAACCGTGGGCGCGACATCTTCATCTTCGCCACCACCGCCCAGGCCACCTGGCACCTGGAAAGCTGGACCACCCGCGGCAGCGTCAGCGAACTGCAGCGCGCCTACGCAGGCTTCCACCCCGATGCCGTGGCCTTGCTCACCGCCTGCGACGAAGTGCTCAAGACCGCCCTGTATGAGCGCGACCCGCTACCGCACTGGACCCTGGGCCGCCTGGCGCTGCTGGGCGACGCCTGCCACCCGATGATGCCGTTCATGGCCCAGGGCGCCGGGCAGGCCATCGAGGATGCGGTAGTGCTGGCCCGCGCCTTGAGCCTGCCGGATACAGACCTTGCCAGCGCGCTGCACACCTACCAGCAGGCGCGGCTGCAACGCGCCAGCCAGATCCAGGTCGGCTCACGCGGTAACCAGTGGCTCAAGGCCGGCGGCAACGCCGACTGGGTCTACGGCTACGACGCCTGGAACGTCGCGCTGGGCTGAACCGCTGCCACCCCCCTGCACACACCTGATGAGGCATTCCCATGCTCAGTGAAGAAAAGAACAAGACCCTGACCCAGGTCGGCCCGGGCACCCCCATGGGCGACTACCTGCGCCGCTACTGGCAACCCATCGCCGGCGAAAGCGAGTTCGACGACAAGGCCATCAAGACCCTGACCCTGATGGGCGAAGACCTGGTGCTGTACAAGGACTTGAGCGGCACCTACGGCCTGATGGAACGCCGCTGCCCGCACCGCAACGCCGACATGTCCTACGGCTACGTGGAGCAGACTGGCCTGCGCTGCAGCTACCACGGCTGGCAGTTCGACCAGGGCGGCGGCTGCCTGCACCAGCCCTACGAGGACACCTGCGACCCCAGCGGGCGCATGCGCAACAAGACCAGAATCAAGGCCTACCCGGTGGTGGCCAAGGCCGGCCTGTTGTGGGCCTACCTGGGCCCGGCACCGGCGCCGCAGCTGCCGGATTGGGAGCTGTTCAACTACAAGAACGGCTTCGCGCAGGTCGTCTGTGCCGAGATCCCGTGCAACTGGTTCCAGTGCCAGGAAAACTCCATCGACCCGGTGCACTTCGAATGGACCCACAACAACTGGACTCTGCGCCAGCAGAGCGATGACGTCGACTACGTGCCCACCCACCTGCAACTGGCCTTCGACGAATTCGAGCACGGTTTCGTCTACCGCCGCCTGCGCGAGGGCGAAGCCCAGGACGACGTGATGTGGAACGTCGGCCGCGTGACCCTGTGGCCCAACGGCTTTTACCTGGGCCACCACTTCGAATGGCGCGTGCCTATCGATGACTACCGCACCCTCAGCATCCTGTGGGTGTTCAGCCGCGTGCCCAGCGAACAGGAACCCTACGTCCAGGAAAAAATCCCCACCTGGTACGGGCCCATCAAGGACCCGGTCACCGGCCGCTGGATCACCAGCCACGTGGCCAACCAGGACTTCGTGGTGTGGGTGGGGCAGGGCGAGGTCACCGACCGCACTCGCGAACACCTGGGCCAGAGCGACCGCGGCATCGTGATGATGCGCCGGCGCTTCTTCGAGGAACTGGACGCGCTGCGCGAAGACCCCACGCACGTGCCCAAGGGCTTGATCCTCGACCCCGAACAGAACCGCGACGTGTTCCTGCCCTCGGCCTGCCGCGACGAACTGATTCAGGGCCTGCCCCGCGAGCAGCTGGCCGCGCACCCGCTGCTGGGGCCATACCTCAAGGACTTCTTCGGCCAGGCCGGCCAGCCGCCGCACGTGCGCGCCGCCTATGAAGCGGCGGTGGGGCAGGCCATGCAAGGTGCGGAATTCTTTGTCGTGCACGGCAGCCGTCGCTAGCGACCGCAGGTTCCCGGGCCGTCCCCGGGAACCCTCCAACCTCCTCAACCAAAGGTGTACTTCATGAAGCGTCTGATGCGTTGGTGGCTGTCTGCGTTATTTATATTCCCTGTGCTCTTGCCCATGGCCCAGGCCGAGGTGCAGGACGTCACCTTCCTGATGCCCGCGCCGCCGAACCTGCCCGGTTTCGCGCCATGGATCATCGCCCAACAGAAGGGCTACTACGCCCAGCTTGGCCTGCGGGTCAACTGGGTGACCGCCAAGGGCGGCGTCGACGTGGCCAAGCAGGTAGGCGCCGGCAACGCCCTGTTCGGTGCTGCCAGTGGGGACGTGCCAATCGTGGTGCGCGCCAACGGCGTGCCAGTGCGCAACGTCGCGGTGCTGGGCACCCACGGCTACACCCTGCTGGCCACCGATGCCGGGCAGCACATCGGCGGCATTGAGCAGCTGCGCGGCAAGACGGTCACAGTGATGTCCTATTCCGACTCGCTGTACTACGCCTTGCTGGCGTCGCTGCGCAAGGCTGGCATCAACAAGGAAGAGGTCAATATCCAGGCTGCGGGGCCGGCGGGGGTGTGGCAGTTGCTGGCCGAAGGCAAGGCCGATGCCATGGCCGGCTCGCCCGACTGGGTGGTAAACGCCGAGGAGGCCGGGCGCACGCTGCAGCTGATTCCCCAGGCGCAGATGTTCGACGGCATGGCTCAGTCGATCCTGGCCTCCGATGACGCCATCGCCCACCACCCCGAGCTGGTACAGAAGATGGTCACCGCCACCTTGATGGGCCTGCGCGACATTCTCCAGGACCCGGCCGAGGCGGCGAAAACCTTCGCCGCAGCGGTGCCGGCCTACCAGGGCAAGGAGCACAAGGTCGAGCAGATCCTGGCGCTGTACACCCAGTACGTCTACGGCCACCAGCAGCAGCTCGGCGAGATCGAGCCTGCGCGGGTCGCCCAGGCGGTGGATTTCTTCAGCAGCGAAGGCATCGTCAAGGCCACGCTGCCCACCGATGACTATTTCACCAACCGCTTCATCGGGGCGCTGCCAACGCAACAGCCCTGAGTGTCACCGCGTTCTCCATTCAAACCGGATCAAATCAATTATTGGGCCTGCGGCGCGCCGCAGGCCAGGCAGAGGTGTGGGCGATGGCTTTATTCAAGTGGACGATGGTGGCCGTGGGCATGGGCTTGGTAAACACCCCCGCGGTGATGGGTGCGGCGTTTGTCAGCGACCAGGCAGCAGCCAAGGGTTTTGTCGAGGATGGCTCGCTGAACCTCCTGTTGCGCAACTATTACTGGAACCGTGACAACCAGAATGGCGCCCCCGACGCCCGCGACTGGACCCAAGGCGTGCAGGGGGTGTTCACCTCAGGGTTCACCCAGGGCACGGTAGGGGTAGGGGTGGACGCGTTCGGCTACCTGGGCCTGAAGCTGTGGGCGCCGGACAAATACGCGGTGCCGGGGTACACCTCGGGCAACCTCACCGAGGGCGCCGACGGGCAGCCTGATGACAGCTACGGCAAGGCCGGTGCGGCGCTGAAGCTGCGGGTGTCGAAAACCCTGCTGAAAATCGGCGACATGCAGCCCGCCACCAGCCCGGTGTTCGCCGTGGGCGGCAGCCGCCTGACGCCCGTCACCGCCAGTGGCATCCAGTTGATGAGTAGCGAGATCACCAACCTGGACCTCGAGGCCGGGCATTTCTACTCGGCCACCAGCCAGGACCAGACCAACCGCAACGGCAGCCTGTGGGCCGCGTACGCCAACCGGCCGTCCAACGCCATGGACTTTGCCGGCGGCCGCTATGCCCTGGCTGACACACCGTGGAGCCTGGAGCTGTACGGCGGCCGCCTGCAGGATATCTGGGACCAGTACTACGGCAACCTCAACTACACCCGGGCACTATCGGACAGCCAGGCGCTGGCGCTGGATGTCAACTACTACTACACCCGCGACCAAGGCGCGGCCAAGGCTGGCACGATCGACAACAACACCTTCTCCATCGCCGCCGGCTACACTTTCGCCTCCGCCCACACCCTGACCTTGAGTTTTCAGAAGGTCAACGGCGATACACCGTTCGACTACGTGGGCACCGGCGACGACAACAAACCCGGCGATTCCTGTTTCATCGCCAACTCGGTGCAATATTCCGACTTCAATGGCCCGGGGGAAAAGTCCTGGAAGTTGCAATATGACCTGAACATGGCGGCCTTCGGCCTGCCGGGGCTGACCTTGATGACGCGCTATGTCTATGGCTACGACATCGACGGCACGCACCTGTCGCCATCCAGCGCCTATTACGGCATGTATGGCGCCGACGAGCGCCACCATGAAACCAACATCGAGGCCAAGTACGTGATTCAGTCCGGGCCGGCGCGGGATTTGTCCATCCGCGTGCGCCAGGCCTGGCACAGCGCCACGGCGGGCGATCCGGACGGCGATGCCAACGAGTTCCGGCTGGTGCTGGACTACCCCATCCAGGTGTTCTAACGCCCAGACGCCGCCTGGCGGCAGCTGCTACGCCCTCGGTGTTCTCGACCCTTGGCGCTCCGTAGCAGCGGCCGCAGGCCGCGTCCAAAGCCAGCGCACATCTTTCATAATTTTATCGGTTCATTGACGGCTCTTTTACATCTTTTTGATGTCTGTTAGTTGTTGCAATTCAATTGCTTACCACACGGTGAAAGTTAGTTTAGTTTGCTTAACTAACACTACATGGGTGAGTTAGATTCGCATTCGCAACGTGCGCAACGACACGTCATCATGAACGGATTTCCAGCATGCCTCGATTCAACAAGAACTCGCTTGCCCGCCCTTCAACCCTGCTGTTCACCCTTGCCGCCACCTGCACCTGGAGCCTCGGCGCCCACGCCGACGGGGCCTTCGGCGCCGACTCGCAATGGATGACCGGCGACTGGGGCGGCACCCGCACGGCGCTGCTCAACAAGGGCATCGACATCCAGATGGCCTACCTGGGCGAGGCGGCCAGCAACGTGCACGGCGGCTATAACCACAGCCACGCCACCCGTTACGCCGACCAGTTCACCCTGGGCGCGGCCATCGACCTGCAGAAGCTGCTGGGCTGGCAGGACGCGCAGTTCATGGTGCAGCTGTCCAACACCAACGGCAGCAGCCTCAACGACGACCGCATCAGCGACCCGCGCGCCGGCAGCCTGTCGGCGGTGCAGGAAATTTCCGGCAACGGCAGCACCACGCGCCTGGCCGAACTGTGGTTCAGCAAGGGCTTCCTCGACAACGCCCTGAACATCAAGGCCGGTCGCTTCTCGTTCGGCGACGACTTCGCCGTGGAAGACTGCCTGTTCCAGAACCTGGCGTTCTGTGGTTCGCAGCCGGGCAACTACGTCGACAGCATTACCCAGGGCCCGGTCAGCACCTGGGCGGCGCGGGTCAAGTACAAGCTCAATGACCAGGTCTACGCCCAGGCGGGGGTGTTCGACGTCAACGATTCCTACGGCGACAACGGCAACGGCTTCAAGCTCAACGGCGCCGGCACCACGGGGGCGATGATCCCGGTGGAAGTGGTGTGGACGCCGACCCTGGGCCAGTTGCCCGGCGAGTACCGAGTCGGCTACTACTACAGCACCGCCAAGGCCAGCGACCTGTACAAGGACGCCAACGACCAGCCGGCCGCGCTGACCGGTGACGACTACCGCCGCGACGACAGCCAGCATGGCTGGTGGCTGACCGGCAAGCAGCAGCTGACCACGGTAAACGGCGACGCCGCCCGTGGCCTGGTGCTGTACGGTAACGTCAGCGCCTTCGACGCCGCCACCACGGCGGTGGACAGCTACCAGAAGCTGGCGCTGGTGTTCAAAGGCCCGTTCGACGCGCGGCCCAACGACACCCTGGGCCTGGGCGTGGCCCGCCTGCACGCCAGCGAGCAGTTCCTGCGCAACGCCAAGGCGGCCAACCTGGCCAGCGGCGCAAGCTATGCGGACGCCGACTTCGTGCCCCTGCAACACACCGAGTACGACGTGGAGCTGAACTACGGCGTGCAGGTGACGCCGTGGTTGAACGTGCGGCCCAACCTGCAGTACGTGGTCAACCCCGGTGGCGTGCGCCAGGTGCAGAACGCCGTAGTCGCCGGCCTGCAGGTGCAGTCCACGTTCTGAGCGCGTAGCGTCAGGCCGCCCGGGCGTCTGCCTCGGCGGCCTCGGTGGCTTCGTCCATGGCCGCTTGCAGGTCTTCGGTCACCCGCAGCTCCACGCCGGTGGGCGACATCTGCGCGGCCGCGGCGAAGGGCGCGGCGCTCTCCGGCGCGGCGCGGCGGGTGCGGCGCCAGGCGAAGTACACCACCATCACCAGGTTCAGCAGGGCGAAGGCCCAGAACAGGCCGTTGTCGCCCATCTTGGCCATCAGCTGGCCGACGGTCATGGGGCTGAGCGCCGAGCCGATCGAGTTGATCAGCAGCAGGCCCTGGATCATCGGCACCACGGCGCCGGCCGGCGCGCGGTCGGCGGAATGGCTGACCGCCACCGGGTAGATGGCGAAAATTCCCCCGCCCAGCAGGAACAGCGCCCCGCCCAGCAGCAGGCTGGACGCCGGCAACGCCATGATCGCCAGGGACAGCACCAGGCAGGCGGCGCACAGCACCATCAGCACCCACTGGCGGTCCTGGCGGTCGGACCAGCGGCCCACCGGGTATTGCAACAGCATGGCGCCGAGGATCACGCAGGCCATCATCTGCCCTACCTGGCTCAGGTCCATGCCGCGGTGCTGCAGGTACAGCGGCAGCAGGGTATAGACCGCGGCGATGGCAACCCCCGAGCCAAAGCAACCCATCACCCCGGTCGGGGTCACGCGCAGCAGCTGCCGCGGGCTCAGGGCTTCGACGCGCTCCACCAGCGGCGTGACGCGGGGGATCATCACCACCGGCATCACCGACAGCGATGCCAGCATGCCGGTGATCAGGAACGGCGCGCTGTCGCCCAGGCCCGACACCAGGCCGATGGCCGCCTGGCCGAACATGCCCGAGCCGTACAGGGCAATCATGTACACCGCCAGCACCCGGCCACGGGCCTTCGGGTCGGAGGCCAGCAGCAGCCAGCTCTCGATCACCAGGTACACACCCACGCAGGCCCAGCCGTTGATCAGGCGCAGCACGAACCAGGCCGTGGTGTCGTTGCCCAGGCCTTGCAGCAGCACGGTGGCGGCGATCATCGAGGCGAAGCAGCTGTAGGCGCGGATGTGGCCGATGCGCAGGATCAGTCGGTCATTGAAGAACGAGCCCAGTGCCAGGCCGATGAAATAGGCCGACGACACCAGGCCGATCTGCAGGGCGGACGCACCGGCGGCGTCCAGGCGCAGCGTGGTGATGGACGACATCAGGCCATTGCCCATGCTGACGATGAACAGCCCGAGCAGGGGCGCCAGCGCCATGGCCAGTAATTGTGGAGACATTGAAACCTCGGAAGTGAACCTGCAAATGCGCCGCAAAGGCCTTGGAACAGGGCCGCCAGGGAATGCGGCGCGCAGATTTTATGCATTTTCCGCGGTTTGGCTAGTGCCGTCCGGCGCTGTGCCGCTTTATGGGCGTTAGCCAACGCTTGGGTGTGGCGCCGGTCCCATAACGTGCCTGTGTAACTTAAGGTGTAAAAGAGAAAGGCTCGCTATATGGCGGGCTTTTTGCTTTTTAATATAAAACTTCTGCTCGGAAGTTGCTCTGTACTCAGAGTAGGGGCGCATGACCCGATAACGAGGGCGAGTTCCCCAAGTTGGGTGTTGCCAGGCGGGCGCATAGGAGGGTTGAACGCTGTTGTTGCAAGGGAAATATATCAACTTTGCCTGATGGGATAACCTCGGCACGGCACCTGCTTGGGCGGTATCAGGCCTAACGAGATTAAGTTGAAAGAACACGGTGGCATCGGTGCAGGTTTTGATTGGTTATGCATGGAAGATTAACTTCGCTGCCCACTTTCACTGTGTGTCAGGGCCTGTGATCCGGCATGTTTCCGGCCATGCATTTGACTGTGGAGTCCATCATGAGGTTATTCGGATACGCTTCAAACCAGCCGCTGTTCTACCCGCACACGCCACGCGCCTCCCTCATCGCCCTGGCAGTCGCCTTCACGCTGGCGGTGGCCGGCACCGGCACTGCCCTGGCCAAGGGCGGTACCGCCAAGCCACCGGCCAAGGGTGCGACAGCGCCGTTCGCCACCCCCACCTTGCCTGACCCGGTGTTTGCCGATCCTACGGCCATCCACGGCTTTTCTGACACCGGCTTCATTCAATCCATGACCCTGGACAACGCCAATACCGGCTGTCCCAATACCAACGATCCCGGCCGGTTCGGGGGCACCGTCAAGGTCAATGGCAACCTCATGATCGTGCCGTGCAATACGGTGTTGCAGATGCCCGCCAATACCTTGACCTGGGCACAGTTTGTCCAGGGCGGCCAGTTGGCGCTGGACAAGCCCGGCAGCTATCCATCCTTCGAGATCCATGTGGTGGGTAACCTGGTCGGTACCCGCCGTATCGCCGGGCTGATCACCGTCGCCCAGCAGGCCGCTACGCTTGGCAGCGGCTTCATCAGCCGCATCGACTATGCCACCGGCAACATCGAAGTGGACAGCGGCAATCCAATGCAACCCACGGTGATCCAGATCAACGACCCCAACGGGCGATTCGGCCGCCCGCAAAGCCCTGACCCGCGCTTCTCGGTGGATGACGCCAACCCCACCATCCATGCCGCCACGGGTTACCCCATGTGCGTGCCGCGCACTGCCGGGGACGATGCACTGTGCCCGGAAAAGAACCGGCCCAGGGTGGTCACCCCGACCACCACCAACAACTGCCGCAACTTTGCCCAGGCAGGGGTCACGCCACCGGTCAGTGGGGAGTTGTCGCCGCCGTTGGCCAGCCAGCGTTACTGCAGCCAGTACGTCATGAAGCGCTTCGGTGACCCAGCCCGCACCGCCACCGACCCAGATCCCACCCAACAGGCGCCGTTCGAGGTAGGTGACTTCATCACGTACGCCGGCACCCTGTTCAAGTCGACCAACAACGGCGGCCCGGATTTCATCTCCGCGCACACCATCGAGGCCAATGTCGGTATCTACACCCAGCCAGGCAGCCAGCCCAGCTACGTGTCCATCGGTGATTTCGGCATCGGCACCGCGGATCCGGCGGCCACTGCCGTGAGCGGCGTGGCCCAGGAGACCCAGGACCGTTTGTTCCTTGAAGCGCTGACGACTGATATCAAGATACCGGTGGACATCTATCTGATCGACGTCGACGGCAATACGGGGGCGCAGACGAACCGCTGGGTCACGCCGTTCGAAATGACCGGGGAATGCGATCCGTCGGCCACGTTGGCAGCCAATTGCTTCGGAGTGTCGGGGGGCATCACCACGCAAAACGTTGGCCCCCAACCCCAACGTGCGCGGTTGCGCGCTACCAAGGCGCCGGCCGGTTTGCTGAGTCAGCCGACGCGTAACCTGCGGGTCATCGCCCGTTCCCTGTGCGTGCCGCAATCGACCTCGCTCGCCCAGCCAGCGGTGGACGCCTGCCTGCAGAATGCGGGGCGGCAGACCGTAGCCAATGGGTTGGTGGCGGGGCAGTACACGGCGCCGGTGTTTGAGTTTATTTTCCCGGAAGGTGTCAAGCCGGGTGATCCGGTGGTGCCTAATGATTTCTGGCACCTGCCTTTCATTCGTAATGGTGAAGGCGCTAGCACGCCGACGGGCGTAGGCCCGCTGGAACCTGCGCCTTGGTAAAGCGCTGTTGCTGTTGCCGTTGATTTGGCTTGTGATCTTGATCTGGCTTTTGATCTGGCTTTTGATCTTGATTGTATGCCCCGTAAAGCGCCCGGGCCGACTGGAGGCGTCGATCAACGGGCTGCCCGAAGGGCCGAGGCCGCAGGCCGAAGAGACGGTAACCCGCAGGCTTCTATAGCGGGTGCCGTCTGCCCGTTGAGCGGCGCCGGAAGGAGGGGACCCGTAGCGCAGCGGAGGGCCCAAGCAGGGGCAAGCGTTTTTTGGTTACTTTTTTTGGCGTTTGAAAAAAGTGACCCGCCGTAAGGGCGGAAAGGTGATTTTGCATCACCTCGGTAATGGATATGTTCACGATGGTCGGATCCTGCTTCTGGCGATTCTGGATATATCCATTTTCGCGGTGCGATCACCGACCGTTTCGGCCTTACGCCGAGTAACTTTTTGGCAGTCGCCCCAAAAAGTCACCAAAAAGGTCTCGCCCCTGCTTGGGCCCTCCGCTGCGCTACGGGTCCCCTCCCTCCGGCGTCGCCCAGGCGGCAAAACGGCCCCCGCTAACAAAGCGGGCGGGCTGCCGTTTCCTTCGGCTGCGCCGAAGGGCCCTGCGGGCTGCCGCCTGGACGACGCCTCCAGTCGGCCCTGGCGCTTTACGGGGCCTGAGATCAAGATCAGGATCAAGATCAAGATCAAGATCAAGATCAAGATCAAGATCAAGATCAAGATCAAGATCAAGATCAAGATCACAAGCTTGATCTGGCGCTACGCGTTCGCCTCATACGCCGTCACCCCCGCCGCATGCCGCCCGGCAATATACCCAAAGGTCAACGCCGGCCCCAGGTTGATGCCACCCGAAGGGTAGAAACCACCCATCACACTGGCCATGTCGGTACCCACCGCATACAACCCACTGATCGGCGCCCCTGCCTGGTCGAGCACCTGGGCGTCGCCGTTGGTCTTGAGCCCGGCAAAGGTGCCGAAGCTGCCCGGCCGCACCTTCACCGCATAGAACGGACCGGTCTCGATGGGCGCCACGCACGGGTTGCCGTCGGTGATCAGCGGGTCACCCATTTTGCGGTTGTAGGCGGTGGAGCCGCGGCCGAACTCCGGGTCTTCACCGCGGCGGGCGTGTTCGTTGAACTGCCTGACCGTCTGCGCCAGCGCATCGCCGTCGATGCCGCACTGGGCGGCCAGGGCGTGCAGGGTGTCGGCGCGCTGCAGGTAGCCACTGCGCACCGCCGGGCCCACCGGCAGCGGGAACGGGCGCGAGTAGCCCAGGCCGAAACGGCGCTGGAAGCGGTGGTCGCAGATCAGCCACGAGGCCACTTCCTCGCCGGCCGGGGCGCCGGCGACCATGGCGGCGGTGTAGTCGTAATAGCCGTCGGCCTCGTTGCAGAAACGCTTGCCGGTGGACAGCACGCCAATGATGCCCGGCTTGCCGCGCTCGATGATGTGCGGGAAGTGCCCGACCGTGCCGTCGCGGTGCCGCACCTGGGACACCGGCGCCCAGGCGGCAGGGGAGGCGACGCTGGTGTCGAGCACGCCGCCGGCCGATTCGCCCAGGCTGATGCCGTCCCCGGCGCAGGCCAGCGGCGGCAGCGCCAGGTGCTCGGCGCCGGTGGGGGTGCGCGGGAACAGCGCCTTGCGCCGGGCCAGGTCGTTGGGGAAGCCGCCGGCCGCCAGGACCACGCCCTTGCTGGCGCGGATGGTCATGGGGCCCTGCGGGGTGTCGACCCGCGCGCCCAGCACCTTGCCGTCCTCGCGCAGGAGTTCGCGCGCCGGGGCCGATTCGATCAGCAGCACGCCCAGGTCTTCGGCCGATTTGGCCAGGCGGCCTGCCAGGGCCACGCCGTTGACCAGGTGCATGGCCCGGCCGTGCAGCGCCAGGTCGCGCAGGTGGGCGATGAAGCGCTTGCTTACGTGCAGGAATGACTTTAGCGAACGGGTCATGGTCAGGAAGGCGCCCAGGTCGGCGCCGGCCATGATCGGCATGCCCAGGAACGAGGTCTCGCGCATGGTCTTGCGCATGCGCTTGATCAGCTTGCCCATCTGCCGGGCGTTGTACGGCGCGGCGATCACCTGGTGGCCCTGGGTGGCGGCGCCCGCCACGTGGCCGTGCACGTCGGGAATGCCGTTGCCGTCCACCCACTGCAGCGAGGTGTGCTGCTCGAAGAACGCCACCATGTGCGGGGCGTTGTCGAGGAAGGCGTCCACGCGGGCGGCGTCGTAGCGCTCGCCCAACTCGTGCTTGAGGTAGGTGCGCGGTTGCTGCGGGTCTTCGTGAATGCCGGCACGCTTGGCCAGCGGGTTGCCCGGCACCCACGCCCAGCCACCGGACCAGGCCGTGGCGCCGCCAAAGGCCTCGTGCTTTTCCACCACCACCACGCGCAAGCCGTGCCAGGCGGCGGTCACGGCGGCGGCCAGGCCCGAGGCGCCGGAGCCGATGACCAGCAGATCGCAGTCGATGTGGCGAGAGTGAGAGGGCAGGGGTGCGGTCATGAGTGGATACCTGGAGGCCGGGACGAATTATTTTGGAACAGGGTTCCATTTATGATTGACATTGTCAACGGTGCTCGGGCGCTGGCCAACACGCCTCCCGCCCAGTGGCCTAAAGTCGACTTGCATAAAACTGGAACTGGGTTCTAAATATGCCAATTGGTCCGTCACCCATGCCGAACGAGTGTCTTTCATGAGCGAACAGATTTTTTCCCTGGCAGCCCTGACCGTGCTGGAGCTGTCCCCACCCGAGATGGTCGAGGTGGCCGCCCGCGCCGGCTACAGCCACGTGGGCCTGCGCCTGGAACCCGCCACGCCGCAGGAATACCACTACCCGCTGGTGGCCGACCTCGGCCTGCGCCGGCAGACGGCCAAGGCCCTGAGCGACACCGGAATAAAGGTACTGGACATCGAGATCCTGCGGCTGAAACCGGCCACCCATGTGCCTGACTTCGAGATCTTCCTGGAGGTGGGCGCCGAGTTCGGCGCCAGCGAACTGCTGGTGGCCGGCAATGACCCGGACGAGGCGCGCCTGACCGATAACTTCGCCCAACTGTGCGACCTGGCGCGGCCCTACGGCATCTACCCGCACCTGGAGTTCATGCCCTGGACCGACGCGCCGGACCTGGCCAAGGCGCTGCGCATCGTCGACAACGCCGGCCGCGACAACGGCTGCGTGCTGGTGGACGCCTTCCACTTCAATCGCTCGCGCTCGTCCCTGGCGCAACTGGTCGCGGCCGTGCAGGCCAGCCCGCAGCGCTTTCGCTATGCGCAGATGTGCGACGTGGCAGGCCCGGTGCCCGACAGCATGGACGAGATCCTGCGCCAGGCGCGCAACGAGCGACGTTTCCCCGGTGACGGTGACTGCGACCTGCACGGCCTGCTCCAGGCCTTGCCGCGCCAGGTGCCCATCAGTATCGAGGCGCCGACGCAACAGGTGCCGGCGCTGAACGGTTTCGAGCGCGCCGAGGCGGGGTTGCGCAAGATGCGCCAGGTGCTCGGCGGCTGACCGCCAGCCGCTGCCGGGCGCTCGCCGCCTGGCACCGGCAGGGTGTTTCTGTAGCGCGTTGTTATCCGTGGCGATAACGTTTTTTGTCATTGTATTCAATGCGATACAATAAAACTGGCTTTGAGCCATCTATTTTTTTGCATATCGTCTCTATCTAATTGACTGCACTTTTCCGCACGCCAATAATGGCGCCCCATTGCCGAGGAACAAGAGAGTCCGGCAATGACTGAGCACGGCACGCCACTTGTCCGCGGCTCTATCTCGCATTGATACGCCCCCCGCCCCAAGCCCTTGGGGATTCGGCCCGCAGTGCAATCACCTGTTTTCTCTGTCGCCTGACCGTCCCCGCTCCTGTGCGGGCGATTGTGCATGCCGCGGAAAATGACTCCCTCTTTAAATTGCACGCGGGGTTTGCCCGCGCGCGTGGCTGTTGAGTGCGGGGAACATTTGAGTCAAGTCAGCTTAGCTATCGGTCATCTGCGCGATGAACAAATGGTGTTGCGCCAGGGCGGCCTGTATTGGATCGCCGCCGACCAGGCCGGCGACGCCGCAGCGCTGGCCAGCCAGTGCCTGGCGGCCATGCCCGCACAGGCACGGGCGACGCTGGCCTGCTGTGGCCACCAGAGCCAGGCGCTGGCCGCCACCCTGGCCGCCGATGCCGGGCCGGGTGAGCTGGCGCTGTTCGACATTGACGAAGGCGACATCGGCCTGGCGCTGAAGGCGCTGGTGGGTGAGCTGACCCGCACTGTGAAGGCGCCGGGCAGCGTCATTGTGCTGATGCAGCCGGCCAGCGCCTGGCTGAGCGACATCGCCCCCGGCCTGCGCCACTGGTGCGAAACCCTGGGCCAGTGGCTGGCGCGGCGCCAATCGACCCTGCTGGTGATCAGCCACGGCCAGGCGCCGCAGCTGCACGAGCGCCTGCTGCGCCTGAACGAAACCCTGTCGGGCCTGGCGCAGCTGTACCGCCGCGACGGTGGCATCCGCTACCAGCTGCACTATTGGCACAGCGCGCTGGGCGTGTGCAGCGGCCAGGAGCTGGAACTGGAACTGGGCGAGCAGGGCTTCGCCTTGTCGGCCAGCGAGCAGGCCAGCCCGCAACTGACCCACACCGACGACCAGCGCATCTACCTGACCCAGCGCTCGGTGCTGGAAGGCTCGCCGGCGCTGTCGGACCAGTGGCGCCTGTTCGAAGACCGCGACGACCTGCTGCTGCAGGCGCGCCAGGCGCGCGCCGCCAGCGTCATCGTCGCCATCGACAGCAACCAGGAGGTCGAAGGCCTGGCCCGGCAACTGCACGCCCTGCGCGAGCGGTGCGGCAGCAGCCTGAAGATCATCGTGCGCGAGATCGAACCCTGCCTGCGCTACCGCGACGAACGCCTGCTGGTGTCCTGCGGCGCCAACATCACCGTGCCCTACGGCACCACCCTGGCGTACTTCTTCAGCATCATCGACAGCGTGCAGGGGCAGACCTGGCGGCACAGCCGCAACACCGACTTCCAGTCGCTGTTCGAGCGCCTGCGGCCGCCGGCCGAGCGCGGCCTGATGATGCCCTCGGAGTTCCTGGCCACGGTCACGCGCATCTACGGCGGCGCCGCCGGCGAGATCAGCCACCAGTTGCTCAAGCTCACCCCGCGCGGTGGCCTGGACATCGAGCAGTACCTGAACCAGATCAGCCTGCGCCGCTTCGGCGACATCGCCTGCGTGGTCGACGGTGACTTCTACCTGTTCCTGTTCGCCTGCCGCGCCGACGGCCTGGAACCGGCCCTGGGCAACATCTGCCGGCTGGCCTGGCGCGACCTGTTCAGCGCCTTCCAGATTCTGCCGGGGGTGGACGCCTTGCCCCAGTCCACCTTCCTCAGCGCCGCGGAACTGCCGGCCACCTTCCACCTGGCCGAGGAACGCACCGCCGGCAGCTCGGCGGCCGTCGCCGAGCGGGGTGCCTACGCGCCCAAACGCACCACGCTGCCCCTTACGGACGCCTGCTTATGAGTTATTTCGAGCTGATCCAGGTCATTGCCCTGAGCAGCCTGCTGACCCTGGCCCTGGTGGTCGCCCTGACGCGTTTCGGCCGCCACCTGGCCGCCATCGTCCAGGCCGTGCTGCCGGCCCGTTATTTGAAATCCCGTGGCGTGCGTCGCCGCGCCCCTGCCAAGAGCGAGCCCCATGAGCCAGTTTGAAGTCATCCCCCAACGGCGCGTGCGCAGCTGGTCGGGCCTGGGCCTGTGGAACCTGTATTTCATCATCAAGTTCGCCCTGGTGTGGACCGGCTACCTGAACTTCCAGGTGCTGCCCAACGTGGTGTTCGCTGCCGCCTTGCTGCTGCCGCTGCGCCACCGCCACCTGCGCCTGCTGCGCACCGTCATCGCCGTTCCGGTGGGCGTGGCGCTGCTGTACCAGGACACCTGGCTGCCGCCGTTCAGCCGCCTGCTGGCCCAGCCCGGCGTGCTCGACTTCACTGGCGCCTACCTGCTGGACCTGGTGTCGCGCTTCATTGACCTGAACCTGTGCGCCTTGCTCTGCGTGCTGGTGGTGGTCTACGCCTTCGTGCGCCACTGGCTGCGCCTGACCACCGTCAGCGTGCTGGGCCTGGCCTGGCTGGCCAGCGCCAACGTGCTGGCCATGCACCCCAGCGCCGCCCCGGCCCAGGCCGCAACGCCAGGCGCGCCCGCCGTGGCCAGCGCCGGCGAGCCGGACAACGCCACCCTGGAAAGCTACCTGCAGAAGTTCTACAGCACCGAGGCCACCCGCCAGGTCGAGTTCAAGCCCTCGACCTCGCCGGCGCAGCCGTTCGACCTGCTGCTGATCAACATCTGCTCCATGGCCTGGGACGACCTGGAAACCGTGGGCCTGCGCGACAACACGCTGTTCCAGCAGATGGACGTGGTGTTCGACAACTTCAACTCGGCCACCTCCTACAGCGGCCCGGCGGCCATCCGCCTGCTGCGCGCCTCGTGCGGCCAGACCCCGCACAGCAAGCTCTACGGCACCGCGCCCGAGCAGTGCCTGCTGATGGACGACCTGAAGAAGCTGGGCTTCGCCGACGAAGTCATGCTCAACCACACCGGCCAGTTCGAAGGCTTCCTCGACGAGGTGCGCTCCCAGGGCGCGCTGCCGCCACCGGCCATCAGCACCAGCAACCTGCCACGGGCGCTGGTGGGCTTCGACGGCACGCCGATCCTGCGTGATGGGCAGGTGCTGTCCAGTTGGTGGAAACACCGCATGGACGAGAAGGGCGACCGCGTGGCGCTGTTCTACAACACCACCACCCTGCACGACGGCAACCGCGCCCTGACCGCCGACGGCGGCACCAAGAGCGCCGACTACAAGCCGCGCGCCCAGGGCCTGATCGACGACCTCAACGGCTTCATCGCCCAGCTGCAGGCCAGCGGCCGCCGCGTGGTGGTGGTGATCGTGCCCGAGCACGGCGCCGCGCTGCACGGCGACCGCATGCAGATTTCCGGCATGCGCGAGATCCCCAGCCCGTCCATCACCCACGTGCCGGTGGGCATCAAGCTGGTGAACATGGGCAGCACCTCGGCCACCGCGCCGATCCACGTCACCGCGCCCAGCAGCTTCCTGGCCCTGTCGGAAATCATCAGCCGGCTGTACACCGCCCAGCCCCAGGGCGAAGGCCTGGCGCCGAGCTGGCAGGCGCTGTTGACCGACCTGCCGCAAACCGCGGCGGTCTCCGAGAACGCTGGCACCGTGGTCGTCGACTACGCCGGCAAACCCTACGTTCGCATCAAGGAGAAAGGCCAGTGGCTGCCGTACCCTCAGCGCTTCAAGTAAAGGCCAACGTGCAGTCGCGGGCCGCCCGCGCCGACGACATCGCCCGCCTCAAGCAGGAACTTGAACTGCCGGAGCTGGACTACGTCGACATTTCCGCCCAGCTGGAGCTGCAGAAAGCCCTGCACCGCTGGCCGCTGCTGGCGGAAATGGAGCGCCTGCAACCGCGGGTGCTGCCGCCTGCGCGCAAATCCGAACTGGAGCTGCTGTCGTGACCGCCCTGAGCCTGCGTGGCCTGCGCGGTGGCGTCGGCAGCACTTCCTTGCTGGCCGCCACCGGCCAGGCCCTGCACAGCCTGGGCGAGCGCGTGCTGCTGGTGGACATGTGCCCCGAGAACCTGTTGCGCCTGCACTTCAACGTCGGCGTCAACGAGCGCGCCGGCTGGGCCCGGGCCATGGTCGACGGCCTGGACTGGAACACCCAGGCCTGGACCGTGGAGCCGGGCCTGAGCCTGCTGCCTTATGGCCGGCTGAAATGGGCCGAGCAGGACCAGGTGGAACAGCGCCTGCGCCACGAACCCGAGCTGTGGCGCCGGCGCCAGGCGGCGCTGGCCGCGCAGTTCGACTGGATTCTGTTCGACGTGCCGCTGCGCCTGCCGGGCCACGCCCGCGTCGGCCCGTGCGCCATGCGCCTGCTGATCGTGGAAGCGGATGCCGCCTGCCAGGTGCTGCTGCAACAGCAGGAAGAAGAGGGTGAGCAGCTGCTGATCAACCGCTTCGACCCGGCCAGCCAGTTGCAACGCGACCTGCTGCTGATCTGGCGCAAGCAGTTCGGCGAGCGCCTGCTGCCGCTTAACATTCACCAGGACGAAGCCATGCGCGAGGCCCTGGCGTTCAAGAAACCGGTAGGCGCCTACGCCGAGGCCAGCCTGGCGGCCCAGGACGTGCAGAGCCTGGCCACCTGGTGCCTGACCCGTCGCCTGGAGACCCTATGATCGCCCAGGTGTTTCCCTACACCCGGCTGCGCCAGCGCCACGACTGCGCGCCGCCCATCGCCCTGTTGCTGGCCAGCCTCTGCGCCCTGGCCTGGCTGTGCCTGCGCCTGGAGTCGGCGCAGTGGCGCGCCGTGCTCGAGCAGCCGCGGCGCTGGTACCCGCAGGTGGCCGGCAAGGCGCCGAGCCTGGGCGACCCGCTGCGCTACGCGGTGCAGAGCCTGTGGCTGCTGCTGGTCAAGCCGGCGCCGGCGCGCACCTGGTCGCTGCGCACCCCGCAGTGGCTCAAGGCCCTGGGCAGCCTGTACCTGCGCCTGTGGGCGAGGGTAGGGGCGGCCCTGGAAGAATTGCCCCAGCGCGCCGAAAGCAGCGCGCAGATCCGCCAGGGCAGCCATTGGTGGAAAGGCCTGGACCGCCGCCGCCAGCGCCTGTTCAACGGGGTCATCGCCAGCGTGGCGTTCCTGCTGACCCTGCTGTGCATCACCGAGCCGTTCAGCTACCTCGCCCAGCTGGTGTTCGTCCTGCTGCTGTGGGGCCTGGCCATGCTGGTGCGCAAGGTGCCGGGGCGCTTCCCGACCCTGCTGATGGTGGTGCTGTCGGTGATCGTCTCGTGCCGCTACCTGTGGTGGCGCTACACCTCGACGCTGAACTGGAACCAGCCGCTGGACCTGGTGTGCGGCTCGATCCTGCTGGTGGCCGAGACCTATTCCTGGGTGGTGCTGATCCTGGGTTACATCCAGACCTGCTGGCCGCTGGACCGCAAGCCCAAGCCGCTGCCGCGCGACCTGAGCCTGTGGCCCAGCGTCGACCTGCTGATCCCCACCTACAACGAGGACCTGTCCATCGTCCGCGGCACCGTGTACGCGGCGCTGGGCCTGGACTGGCCGGCGGAGAAGCTGAACATCTATATCCTCGACGACGGCAAGCGCGAGAGCTTCCGCCAGTTCGCCGCCGAAGTGGGCGTGGGCTACATCGCCCGCACTGACAACCGCCACGCCAAGGCGGGCAACCTCAACCATGCGCTGACCCTGATCGACAGCGAGCTGGTGGCGATTTTCGACTGCGACCACGTGCCCGTGCGCTCGTTCCTGCAGCTGACCACCGGCGGCTTCCTCAGCGACCCGAAACTGGCGCTGGTGCAGACCCCGCACCATTTCCTCTCGCCCGACCCGTTCGAGCGCAACCTTGACGTGTTCCGCCAGCGCCCCAACGAGGGCGAGCTGTTCTACGGCCTGGTGCAGGACGGCAACGACATGTGGAACGCGGCGTTCTTCTGCGGCTCGTGCGCCGTGCTGCGGCGCACGGCCATCGACGCCATCGGCGGCTTCGCCGTGGAAACCGTGACCGAGGACGCCCACACCGCGCTGCGCCTGCACCGCAACGGCTGGAACTCGGCCTACATCAAGATCCCCCAGGCCGCCGGCCTTGCCACCGAGAGCCTGTCGGCGCACATCGGCCAGCGCATCCGCTGGGCACGGGGCATGGCGCAGATCTTCCGCACCGACAACCCGTTGCTGGGGCGCGGCCTGACGATCTTCCAGCGCATCTGCTACGCCAACGCCATGATCCACTTCCTGGCCGGCCTGCCGCGCCTGGTGTTCCTCACCGCGCCGCTGGCGTTCCTGTTCCTGCACGCCTACATCATCTACGCCCCGGCGGTGATGATCCTGCTGTACGTGCTGCCGCACATGATCCACGCCAGCCTGACCAACTCGCGCATGCAGGGCGCCTACCGGCAGACGTTCTGGGGCGAGGTGTACGAGACGGTGCTGGCCTGGTACATCGCCCGGCCCACCACCGTGGCGCTGTTCAACCCCAAGAAGGGCAAGTTCAACGTCACCGCCAAGGGCGGCCTGATGGAGCACAACCAGTTCGACTGGAAGATCGCCCAGCCGTACCTGCTGCTGGCGCTGCTGAACATCGCCGGCCTGGGCTTCGCCGTGTGGCGCCTGCTGTGCGGGCCGGCCACCGAGATCGTCACCGTGCTGGTGAGCAGCCTGTGGGTGGTCTACAACCTGCTGATCGTCGGCGCCGCCGTGGCCGTGGCCGCGGAAGTGCGCCAGGTGCGCCAGACCCACCGCGTGCAGGTGCAACTGCCGGCCGCGCTGCGCCTGGACAGCGGCCACTGCTACCCGGGCATGCTGCAGGACTATTCCGACGGCGGCGCGGGCATCGAGCTCGACACCACCCTGGCGCTGCCGGTGGGCGGGCGTGTGTCGCTGCTGATGAAGCGCGGCAACCGCGAGTTCCTGTTCCCCGGCTTCGTCAGCCGCAGCCACAAGACCTTCGTGGGCATCAGCTTCAACAGCCTCAGCGCCCAGCAGAAGATCGACTTCGTGCAGTGCACCTTCGCCCGTGCCGACGCCTGGCTCAACTGGGGCGACAACTTTGCCCCGGACCGCCCGCTGCACAGCTTCGTCGACATTCTCAAGCTGGGCGGCACCGGCTACTACCGCCTCTACGAATACCTGCCCGCCTGGGTACGCCACATCGCCGGGCCGCCGTTGCGCCTGCTGCGCTGGCTGGCCAGTTTCCTGCCGCGCATGCCCGCGGCCGCACCTCTTTCCACTTCTCGACCAGTGAGCGCAAAATGAGCCGCTTCTTCAACAAAACCATCGTTGCCAGCCTGGCGCTGCTGGCCGTCGCCTGTGCCCAGGCCGCCGCCCCCGTCACCGCCCCGGCGCCTGCCGCGGCCCCGGCGGCTGTCCCGGCCATTCCCAACTGGAGCAGCGCCCACAGCTTCGAGCAGCTGGGCCGCGCCAGCGACAGCCTGTTGCTGGGCATCCACACCAGCGACCAGGTGGAATTCAGCCTGCGCCGCGACCGCATCGCCAGCGATGCCAAGCTGCAACTGTCGTACACCCCGTCGCCGTCGCTGCTGCCCCAGGTCTCGCACCTGCGCGTGTACCTCAATGACGTACTGATGAGCGTGGTGCCGATCGAGAAGGACCAGCTGGGCAAGAAGGTCACCCAGACCGTGGCCCTGGACCCGCACCTGATTGCCGACTACAACCGCGTGCGCCTGGAGTTCGTCGGCCACTACACCGACATCTGCGAAGACCCAGCCAACAGCACCCTGTGGCTGAACGTGGGCCGCGACAGCCAGATCCAGCTGCAGGAACAGGCCTTGAGCCTGAAGAATGACCTGGCGTACTTCCCCATGCCGTTCTTCGACCCGCGTGGCCAGGACAAGCCGTCGATCAACCTGGTGTTCGCCAACGCGCCGACCCTGGGCGAAGAACGCGCGGCCGGCATCCTGGCTTCGTACTTCGGCAGCCAGGCCGGCTGGCGCGGCACCCAGTTCCCGGTGCTGTTCGACCAACTGCCGGCGCTGGACGAGCAACACCGCGCCAAGCCTGCGATCGTCTTCGCCACCAACGACCACCGCCCGGCGTTCCTCGCCGACCTGCAGCGCTTCCCGGCCGTTGACGCGCCCGTGGTGCAGATGATCGACAACCCCCAGGACCCCTACAGCAAGGTGCTGCTGGTGCTGGGCCGCAACGACGACGACCTGGCCCAGGCCGCCCGCGCACTGGCCCTGGGCGGCGACCTGTTCCGTGGCTCGCGGGTAACCGTGGACAAGGTGCAGCAGCTCAAGCCGCGCGTGCCCTATGACGCGCCGAACTGGATGCGCACCGACCGCCCGGTGCGTTTCGCCGAGCTGATCAAGTACCCCGAGCAACTGCAGGCCAACGGCTTGCAGCCGCGCTCCATTACCGTGGACGTGAACCTGCCGCCGGACCTGTTCGTGTGGCGCAACCAGGGCATCCCCCTGCAGACCAAGTTCCGCTACACGCCGCCGGCGGTCAACGACGCCTCGCGCCTGACCATCAGCCTCAACAACCAGTTCATCACCAGCCTGGCGCTGCAGAGCAAGAGCAACAGCCAGCTGGAGCAACTGCGCCTGGCGGTGCTGTCCAACGAATCGGCCAACGTCACTGACAAACTGCTAGTGCCGGCGCTGAAGATCGGCGACCGCAACACCCTGCGCTTCGACTTCAACTTCGCCACCACCTTCGCCAGCGCCCAGCGCGACCACTGCCAGACCTCGCTGCCGGTGAACAACCAGGCGGTGATCGACGAAGAGTCGACCATCGACCTGTCCGGCTACTACCACTACATCGCCATGCCCGACCTGCGCGCGTTCACCCGCGGCGGCTTCCCGTTCAGCCGCATGGCCGACCTGTCGCAGACCCTGGTGATGGTGCCCAGCCACGGCAGCGCCGTGCAGCTGAGCACGCTGTTCGAGGCCATCGCCGGTATTTCCGCGCGCTCGGGCCTGCCGGCCTTCGGCCTGCGCCTGTCCGATGACTGGAACGACGCCAAGGCCGACACCGACCTGCTGGTGTTCGGCACCCTGGCCGCCAACGTCGGCAACGGCGACGACGCCAACCTGGTGCTGTCCAAGACCCGCGACTGGCTGCTGACCCCGGCCAACGAAGACAGCGGCAAGTCGGCCCGCGCCGGCCAGTTCAGCGATGCCCGCGACCTGGGCGCCAACCGTGTCGAGGTCAGCGCCCAGGCGCCGATCGCCGCCATCGTCGGCCTGCAGTCGCCGTACCACGAACAGCGCAGCATCGTTGCCCTGCTGGCCAGCGATGACGCCGACTACCAACTGCTGCGCGACACCCTCGCCGACAGCGGCAAGATGGAAGCGGTGGCCGGCTCCGTGGCACTGATCCGCAGCAGCGGCGTGAGCAGCAGCTGGGTAGGGCAGCAGTACTTCGTCGGCCACCTGCCGTGGTGGCTGCTGCTGTGGTACCAGCTGTCCGAGCACCCGATCCTGCTGGCGGCCATGGCCACCCTCAGCGTGCTGCTGACCGCCTTCCTGCTGTGGCGTGGCCTGCGCTGGATGGCACGTCGCCGCCTGGCTGGCCAGGAGTAAGCCGGTGAAAGCCTTCGCCGCCCTGGCCCTGGCCGGATTCCTGCTGGCCCCCGGCGCTGCCAGCGCCGGGGCCTGCGCCTGGCCGGCCTGGGAGCAGTACCGGCAGGCCATGCTCAGCCCGGATGGCCGGGTGATCGACCATTCCAGCGCGCAACTGGTCAGCACCTCGGAAGGGCAGAGCTACGGCCTGTTCTTCGCCCTGCTGGGCAACGACCCGGCCAGCTTCGCCAAGGTGCTGCGCTGGACCCAGGACAACCTCGCCGGCGGCGACCTCAACCGCCAGCTGCCGGCCTGGCAGTGGGGCCGGGACAAGGACGGCCAGTGGCGCGTGCTCGACGCCAACAACGCCTCGGACGCCGACCTGTGGATCGCCTACAGCCTGCTCGAAGCCGGGCGCCTGTGGCACCGCGACGACTACCAGGTGCTGGGCCGCAACCTGCTGTGGCGCACCGCCGCCCAGAGCCTGCGCACGCTGCCGGGCCTGGGCCTGATGCTGCTGCCCGGCACCCTGGGCTTCGACAGCGCCGACGGCTGGCGCCTGAACGCCAGCTACCTGCCGCCGCAGCTGCTGGCGCGCTTCGCCGCCGAGGCGCCGATCTGGGCCGAGCTGGCCAGCAATACCCAGCGCCTGCTGCTGGAAGGCTCGCCCAAGGGCCTGGTGCCCGACTGGCAGCTGTGGAAGGCCGGCCAGGGCTGGGGCGTCGATGGCCAGAAAGGCGCGGTGGGCAGCTACGACGCGATCCGCGTGTACCTGTGGGCCGGCATGCTGGCCAACGACGCACCGGGGCGGGCGTCGCTGCTCGAACACTTGCAGCCCATGGCCCAGCTCACCGCGGCCCAGGGCTTCGTGCCGGAAAAGGTCGACAGCGCCACCGGCACCGCCAGTGGCACCGGCCCGGTGGGTTTCAGCGCCGCCTTGCTGCCGCTGCTGGCCGCCAGCCCGGCCCAGGCTGCGGCGCTGGCTACCCAGCGCCAGCGTCTGGAGCAACAGCCGCCCCTGGCGGACGCTTATTACAACCAGTCGCTGGCGCTGTTCGGCCAGGGTTGGGACCAACAACGCTATCGCTTTGACAAAGACGGACACCTCGTGCCGAACTGGACTGCCGCATGCAAAAAATGACGGGTTTGGGGCTGCTGCTCAGTAGCGTCTACGGGGTCGCCCTGGCCCAACCGCTGAGCCCGCCTGACCAGCAGCAGTGGTTGCTGGAGCAGATCCGCCTGGGCGAGGCGCTGTACCGCGAAGACCTGGTGCACGACTCGCTGGCGCGCCTGGAACTGATCGCCCCGGACAACCCCCAGGTGCAGGTAGCCGAGGTGCGCCAGGCGCTGCTCAACAAGGACCAGGCCGGCGCCGAGCGCCTGGTGGCGCGGCTGCGCCAGCAGATCCCCGGCACCGCGGCGCTGCACCGTGCCGAGAACCTGCTCAAGCTGCAAAGCAGCGACGGCCAGAAAGACCTGCAGCAGGCGCGCCTGCTGGCCACCGCCGGCCGTTACGAAGACGCCGAGCAGGCCTACCTGCAGCTGTTCGGCAACGACATGCCGGACTTTGCCATCACCCTGGAATTCCTCACCGTGCGCGCGGGCACCAAGCCCCAGCGCGCCACGGTCATCGACCAGCTGCGCGAGCTGGATCGCCAGTACCCCGGCAACGCCGGCCTGCGCCAGACCCTGGTGGGCCTGCTGTTCGCCGAGAAGCGCGACGCCGAGGCGCTGGCGGTGCTGCACCAGCTGGGCGGCGACCCGAACGCCGCGGCCAATGCCGCCGAGCGCGAGTACAACTACCTGCTCAAGCAGCCGGTGGGCCACGACACCGCCCAGGCCTGGCAGACCTTCCTCGACGTCTACCCCGACACCACCTACCGCGCCGACGCCATCAAGCAGTTGCACGACCAGCAGCACCTGCTGGCCGACCCGGCCTGGCAGGCGGGCGTGCGCGGCAAGGCGCTGCTCGACGCCGGCAACAACCCGGCGGCCGAGGCGCAGCTGCGCATCGCCCTCAAGCGCTACCCCCAGGACTCCAGCCTGCTGGGCTCGCTGGGCGTGGCGCTGATGCGCCAGAGCAAGCACGAAGGCGCCTACAACGCCTTCGTCAAGGCCTCGGCCATCGAGCAGGACACCTACTGGATGACCAAGTGGCAGGACCTCAAGGTGGCCAACTACCAGTGGATGCTGCTGCAAAAGGGCGACGAGGCCCTGGACCGCAAGCAGTACCCGCAGGCCAAGCGCTTCTACCAGCAGGCGCGCCAGGCCCAGCCCAAGGATGCCGCGCCCCTGATCGGCCTGTCGTACGTGGCCCGGGGCGAGGCCGACGACATCAGCGCCGAGGCGCTGCTGTTGCAGGCGCGCAAACTTGACCCCAGCAACGCCAGCGTGGTGCGCGGCCTGGTGCGACTGTACCAGTCGCAGTCGCCGGAAAAGGCCGAGCAGTACCTGGACAGCCTGACGCCGCGCGAACAGCAGGAATTCCTCAGCGTGCGCCGTGGCCTGGCCCTGGACCGCCTCAACGCCCAGGCCGACGACGCCACCCGCCGCGGTGACTGGGCGCAAGTCGCCCGGACGCTGGCCCAGGCCCGCGACCTGGACCCCGACAACCCCTGGCTGGTGTACCGCCTGGCCAACGCCCAGCGCAGCCTGGGCCAGGTTGCCCAGGCGGACAACAGCTTCAGCCTGCTGTTGCAGCGCCAGGGCCAGAACCCCGAGGCGCGCTACGCCCACGGCCTGTACCTGGCCGACGCCGACCGCGACGGCGACGCCATGGGCAGCCTGCAGCAGATTGCGCGCGCGGCCTGGAGCGACAACATGCAGCAGCTGTGGGCGCGCCTGCAACGCCGCCAGCTGCTGGCCAAGGCCGAGGCCCTGCGCACCGCCGGGCACGAAAGCCAGGCCGAGGCGCTGCTGTTGCGTGCGCCCACCACCGATGACTACCTGACCCTGGCCGACTGGGCGCAGCAGCGCAACGACCTGGGCCAGGCCGAAGGCCGTTACCGCAAGGTGCTGGCCAGCGAGCCGAAGAACCCCGACGCGCAGCTGGGCCTGGCCGAGGTGCTGATCGCCCGCGGCCAGCCCCAGGCTGCCAAGGCCGACCTCGCCGCGGTGGTGGCGCCGGTGCCGGTCACCGTCTCGTTCCAGCGCCGCCTGGCCAACGCCTGGGCGGCAGTGGGTGACAAGGCCCGCGCCAACCAGCAGTTCGCCGAGCTGCTCAAAAGCCGCCCGGCCGACCCGCTGGCCTACCGCGACGCCGCGCGCCTGCTGTCCCGCGACGAGCCGCAGCGGGCGCTGGACTACTACGCCCAGAGCATGGCCGCGGCCAAGCTGATCAGCCCGCAGCAGGCGGCGCCGCGCGACAACGTCGCCATGACCGCGGCCAGCCGCGCCAAGGACAGCGACGAGTGGCTGCCGCGCAGCATCCGCAGCGACGTCGACGCGCTGTACCAGAAGCAGAACCCCACGGTGAACCTGTACCACGACTTCGCCTGGCGCACCGACAACAGCGCCTCCGGCGTGTCCGACCTGAGCACCCAGACCACCATCCTGCGCATCGACGCGCCGGTGGCCCAGGGCCAGGGGTTCGTGCAGGCTGAACAGGTGCAGCTGGACGTCAGCAGCTTCGCCAGCAACGACCAGTTCGGCCTGTGCGCGGTGGTGCAGGGCGGCTGCGCCAAGGGCGCGCAAAGTGTTAACGGCACCATGCTGGGCGTGGGTTGGCACGACGACACCTGGGCCTTTGACCTTGGCCATACGCCGCAGGAATTCACCGTCTCCAACTGGGTGGGCGGGGTGACCTACAGCGGCGACTGGGACAGCATCGGCTACCGCCTGACCGCCTCGCGCCGGCCGTTGAGCAACTCGCTGGTGTCCTACGCGGGCGCCACCGATCCCGTCACCGGCACCAAGTTCGGCGGCGTCACCGCCAACGGTTTCACCCTGGGCCTGAGCCACGACGAAGGCGGCAAGGACGGCGTGTGGGCGAGCCTGAGCAGCCATTGGCTGGTGGGCGAGAACGTCGAGAACAACCAGCGCCGCAGCGCCATGGGCGGCTACTACTACCGCCTGGTGGAGCGCGCCGACGAGCGCGTGCGCACCGGCCTGACCCTGATGTACATGGGCTACGACAAGGACCTGAGCGAGTCGACACTGGGGCAGGGCGGCTACTACAGCCCGCAGCAGTACTATTCGGTGAGCGTGCCGGTGAACTTCGCCTGGCGCGACGCCAACTGGTCGGCGTTCCTGGAAAGTTCGGTGGGCTGGTCGTTCGCCAAGATCGACAGCAGCGACCTGTACCCCAAGGCCAGCAGCGCCAGCGACCTGGAGAACCTGTTGGCGCAGTCGGGCCATACCCTGGTGGATGACCCGACGCTGACCAAGGCCGGCAGTAGCAGCAACGGCGTCAACTTCCGCGTGCAGGGCCTGCTGGAGCGGCGCCTGTCGGACAACCTGGTGCTGGGCGGCGGCATCACCTGGCAGCACAGCGAGGGCTATGCCCCCAGCCGTGCGTTGTTGTACCTGCGCTACAGCTTCGACCCCTGGCAGGGCAACCTGCCGCTGCCGGTGGAGCCGATCTCGCCGTACGCCGACATGCGCTGAGCCCTGCGGGGCATCAGCTACCGGGTGAGCAGTTCAACGGCCCTTCGTTCGTCGCCAGCACCTCGGTGTGGCGGCGAAGCTGGAGGAACACCTTGCGGCCCAGGCGGTCCTCGTGAATGTTGTAGACCTCGTCATCCTTGAAATTGGCGTACTGCAAGGTCGCGAAGCAGTACTGCATCTTGCCGTTGGTGTCCTGGCGCTGCACCACCACGACCAGGTCGTGGGAGCCGGCCTTCACCTTGAACGACTTGCCGTCCTCGGTGTTCTTGCCATCGAGTTTCTGCCCGACGATTTCGTCGGGGTTGTCGTGGCTGAAGCGCACTACCGAAAAGTCCGGGCCGGGCGGTGGCGGCGGTGCGGCGCAGGCTGCCAGCAACAACGCGAGTGCGGGGAGCGCCGTTTTCAGGGCGATAGAGGTGCTTGGCATGTGGTTTTCCTTTCTGGCAGGGGCACGGGTGTAGCGTAGCCTGTGGTGGGGCGGTTTGCAGCCATCGCCACCCCGCCACGGACGGCGGCATGATTGACTACCTGGTAGGCAGGTCCGCACCACTCATGCCGTGCACGCCAACCACATGGCCGGTGAAGCCCTGGGGGCTCAAGTAGTTCAACCCAACGACCAGGCGTCGTGACGCAGCTTGCTGGATGAGCGAATAAGGCGCGATGGTGCTTATATTGTCCTGGTCCACGTAGGCAAGGCCCTCCACACCGAAGCTCGGGTCCAGGGCTCCATCAATGGAATAGCGTCCGAGCACGAACGACTCTCCACCATGAACGTTAGGCGCCGCGCCCAACGTCACCAGCAAACTGGAGGAGTCGAGGATCGCCGCCAGCCAACGACCACCCGGTACGGTATGGCCCAGGCTGGTGAGGACTGGGTTTCCCTGGTTGAAGCCGATATCTGGCTGGCCCTCTTGGCTAAGCCGGTACACCAGGCCCAGATTATCGCTCGTCGAGTTCTCTGACCGCGTACGGCCCACGGCCAAGGGCTTGCCGTCCGGGGTAATGACCAACCCATGCAGTTCTGTGTGCAGGCCTATTGCCTGGAACGCCGCATAGCCGCCGTCACCGAAGGAGCGGTCCGGTGTACCGTCGTTGTTCAGGCTTGCAAACAGGCCGTGTTCCCCATTCGCCATGCTGGCACTTCCCGCCAGCAAGATCCGTGCGCGGGGGAGTACGGCCATGGCACTGATGCGCGTGGGGGAACCGGAGTGCTGGATGTGGGCAAAGCCGGTGCCGTTGAAAGCAGGGTCCAGGTTGCCCTCGAGGTCAAGGCGGAACACCCGGCTGACAAACGAGGCCGCCTGCGTCAACGATTGGAAAGTGGCACTGACATAAGTGTATTGGTCGTCACAGAAGAGCGCAGCGGAGCCCTGGGTATAGGCATGGCCCGCGACATCGAGGCGTCGATGCCCCTGGTCGGCGAACCCGGGGTCGAGGAGGCCATCGGCGCTGAAACGGCTGACCCAGAGTGTAACGGGCACGCCAAACTCCACTTGCGGAGGAAAGGCGCTACCCACCAACACAATTTTTTCCTGACCGCCATGGGCTTGAGTGCGTACCGCTTCGCCTTGGGCGTTTCTCTCAGAGGGATATTCCCCCAGGATAAAGCCGCTGTTTCCGCCAAAGGAAGTTTCCAATGCCCCGTCGGGCCGGAACTTGCACAGGGCGTATTTGGCGATGAGTCGTTCGCTGGCATGCGCGGCCACAAAAAAATGTTCACCGGCCGCCAAGCACAGGCCACCTGTCATCCTGTCCTGGTCAGCAAAGGCCGGCAGCACGCTTCTGCCATTGTCACCAAACTCAAGGTCCAGTTCGCCAGGGTGAGCAAGGTTGCTATGATTAATCGACATGATTGTGCACTCGTTTGGGGAAAAGCCGGACGATATGCCGGTTACCCAGGCGGCGATACTGTCAGAACTTACAGGTGCAGTGCTGTTCATCACGCAACGTATCCACCCTGACATGCAATGGCGGTGCGCGGCACCGCCAGGGTGGCGCACACTCCACCTACCGACGTTAAACCACCCCCATCACGGTAGCCGCCCCTTGAACCAGCCTTCCATGACGGACTCATGATACTGCGCCACTTCGGCACCATTCGTGGCCAGATCCTGGCGATCGTGACCGGCTCGTCCGTGGTCACCTTCCTGGTCTTCCTGGGCCTGCTGTTTCTGCCCGGCGGGCCGCCAAGCCCGCCCTGGCCCTGGCAGACCACCTACCGGGTGTCGAACCTGGTGCAGATGTTGCGCACCACCCCGCCCGAACAGCGTCAGTACGTGCAGGCCTCGGCCCAGGCGCTGGGCCTGAAGATGACCCTGCAGCCGTCGATTACCCCGTGCCCGGACACCAACCTCAACTCCCGCGACCTGCAAAAGGCCCTGCGCGACGAACTGGGGCCTGGGCAACCGGTGAGCGCCCACGCCTGCAACCCCGACGCCGACCAGGCCAATATCCAGATCCTGGTGCCCCTGGGCGAGCAGACCCTGGAGGTGCGCACCATGCGCATCGAGCGCGAGCCACCACGGTTTTCCTTTCCGTTCTTCGGTGCCTTGCTGTTCCTGTGCGTGGGCGTGACCGCGCTGTCGGCCTGGGCCGCGTGGCGCGTGGTGCGCCCGCTGCGGCGCTTGTCCGACCAGGCCGAGGCTTTCGGCCGCGACATCGTGGTGGCGCCCATTGTCGAGGAAGGGCCGCTGGAGATTCGCCGCGCTGCCCATGCCTTCAACCTGATGCAGCAGCGCATCACCGCGTCCATCGAGGGCCGCACGCGCATGCTCGCGGCGGTCAGCCACGACTTGCGCACGCCGCTGACGCGCATGCGCCTGCAACTGGAAACCGACCGCAAGGAGATCTCCCGGGACAAGCTGATCCGCGACATCAGCCTGCTGCAAACCATGGTCTCCTCGGCACTGGCGTACCTGAGCAGCAGCTCGCATGCCGAGAAAAAGGAGTGGCTGGACCTGGGCGCGCTGCTGTCCACGCTGTGCGACGACTACGAGGACGCCGGCGCGCACATTGCCTACGACGGCCCGCTGCAGCTGCGTTTTCAATGTCGTCCGGACGCCATCCAGCGGGTGATGTGCAACCTCATCGACAACGCCCTGGGCTTCGCCACCCAGGTGGCCGTCAGTGCCACGGTGGTGGACGGGGTGATCACCGTCGAGGTCGCCGATAACGGCCCGGGCATTGCCCCGGAGCGGCTCAAGGACGTCATCGAACCCTTCTTCCGCCTCGACCCTTCGCGCGGCGACCGCCCCGGCAGCGTCGGCCTGGGCCTGTCCATCGTCAACGACATCGTGCAGGCGCACAACGGCACCCTGACCCTGTTCAACCGCCTGCCCCACGGCCTGGTGGCGCGCATCGTCTTCAGTTGAGCAGGCACTGACGCGGCCTGCGGCCGCTGCTACGGGAGGGCGGCGTAGCAGCTGCCGCCAGGTGCGGTGCGCCAGGTTTACCGCAGCGGCCGCTGCTACGGGTTTGTGACCAGCCTTTCACCTGCTTTTGACCGCCCAGTGCGCATGCTGGCGAAGTGTTATCTCATTTCGTCTTCGCTGGAGCCGTACCGATGGAAGCCTTCAACCGCACGCTGTTCATGTGGCTCAATGCCGGCGAACACCCTCCGCAAATCATGCTGTTCCTGGCCACGGCCGTCGCCCAGTGGTTGATCGGTGGGGTAGCGCTGTTGCTATTGGCGCTGTGGTTGTGGGGCTCGCGCGCCTGCCGCGCGGCGGTGCTGATGGCGGCGCAGACCGCCGGCCTGGCGCTGTGCTGCAATGTGCTGATCGGGTTGTGTTTCATGCACCCGCGACCGTTCATGATCCCCCTGGGCCACACCTACCTGGCACACGCCGCCGAGACCTCCTTCCCCAGCGACCACGCCGTGGTGTTCTTTGCCGTGGGCCTGGGGCTCTGTACCTGGCGCAAGGCCTTGGGCGGGCTGCTACTGACGCTGGGCGCGCTGGTAGGGCTGGCGCGTATCTACCTGGGCGTGCATTTCCCCTTCGACATCGCCGGCTCGCTGGTGGTGGCGGTGGCCTGCTACTGGCTGGTGGTGGCGGTGCTGCACGCGGCCACGCTGCAACGGCGGTTGCTCGATGGCCTGGAAGCGCTGTACCGGCGCCTGTTCGCGCCGGCCATCCAACGGGGGTGGGTGTGCCCCTAGCCGACGGTGAAGTCGATGCCGCCCCGGCGCGAGGCGAACAGCCACTCGCCGCCGGCCAGCACCAGTTCATCCTCGAAATGCCCGATCAACCACGGTGCCTCGGGGATGCTGGCAGCCAGGCCGGCGGCGTACAGCACAATCCGGCTCGTGGCCCTGGCCGAGGTCGCGCTGGCAATGTCCACCACGACGTTGCTGACCAGGTGCACCGCCTTGCGCGGTGGGCGCTGGGTGAACGCCGCCAGGATCGCTTCGCGGCCCACCAGCACTTCGTTGGGTTTTGATGGGCGGGCGAAGGTGCCGTCGGGCGCGAACATCTGCGCCAGCGCCTCATGTTCGCCGCGATCGTTATGGTAGGCGAAGCGGTTGATCTGGCGGGTGCAGGCCTGTTCGATCAGTAGGCGTTCCAGTTCAGTGAGCATGGCACGGGACCTCGCTGGGTAGATGCAGCCAGTGCTGCAGCGCCACCAGCACTGCGGGTGGGTTCTCGAAGGGCGCCATGTGGCCGCTGTCTTCGAAAATCGCCAGGGTGGCGTGGGCGATCGCCCGGGCGATGCCCTGGTGCTGCTCCACCGGGCTCCAGCGGTCCTGGCGCCCCACGCCCACCAGCGTCGGGCAGTGAATGTGGGCCAGCTGCGCGCTGGCATCGGGGCGGTTGAGCAGGGCACGCACCTGGCCGGCGAACACCTCGGCGTCCATGCCCTCGACCATGTGCATGAGCGGGTCCATCAAGGCGCGTTCGGTCGTGTGCTCGGCGCGCATCATCGGTGGCAGCCACTGTTCGGCCAGGGCGCGCATGCCGGCCGTGGCGGCCAGGTCGACCAGGCGTTGCCGGGACTCCTGCTCGCCGGGCCGGGCCGGATGCACGCCAGTGTCCAGCAGCGCCAGGCGCTGCACCCGCCCGGGTGCCAGGCGGCAGACCTCCAGGGCCACCCGCGCGCCCATGGAATGGCCGGCCAGGGCAAAGCGCGGCGGCGCCTGGTCGAGGACATGGCGCGCCATCGCGCCAATGTCATCGAAACCACGGAAGTCCAGGGTCTGCACGCTGGCCTGTTCGCGCAGGCCGGGGCTGATGCGCGACCAGACGGTGGCATCGCACAGCAGCCCGGACAGCAGTAGAAGGTGTTGTTGCGTCACGTGGGGGTTCCTCCGGCAACGGTCAGCGTAGTTCCGGCACGCGCCGGGTTTTCAGGAAGTCCTCGTAGCTTTCGCCGCGCATCATGGCGTAGACCTGCATGTTGCTGAGCTGGGCCACGCGCACGAACTTCTCCACCACGAAGAAGTTCGCGCCGTGCTGCACCAGCCCCAGCCAGTCCTGCTCGCGGACCATGGCTTGTTCCTGCTCGGTGAGGCCGGCCTCGGCCATCAGCGCCTGCGGATCCTGCCGGTAGCGCAGGCGCCAATCGGCGCGGATCATCAGCCACAGGAAGCGGTTGAGGTTGAGGGTGCGGTTGCTGGCGCGCACGTCGAAGACGTAGGTGCCGGGAATGTCCTCGATGCCTTGCAGTTGCGGGTTCATGATGGCTGCTCCGACGCCTGGCCAGGGACGGTTTCGTAGAGCACCGCGGTCATGGCGGTGGTGGTGGCCAGGTAGTAGTTCTGATGGACCTTTTTCAAGGGGCCTTCCACCGCGCCGCGCATGGACAGCCACATGATCTGCTCCACGCTCTCCGCGCCACCCAGGCGCACGTAGTCGGCGTGGGTCAGGCGGGTCAGGGCGGCCGGGTCGTGTTCCAGCAGCTCCAGGAACTCAAGGTCCCATTCGGTGTTGTTGAAGCCGGTGCGCTCGCCGTGGATCTGGTGGGACAGGCCGCCAGTGCCGACGATCACCACGTTCAGGTCCCGGGGGTAGGACTCGACGGCGCGCTTCACCGCCTGGCCCAGGCGGTAGCAGCGCTGCGGCGTGGGCAGGGGGTACTGCAGCACGTTGATTGCGATCGGCACCACCACGCCCGGCCAATCGGGTTCGTGGGGCCACAGCAGCGGCAGCGGCGACGCACAGCCGTGGTCGATGGGTTTGTCCTGGAACACGGTGATGTCGAATTCATCGTTCACCAGCGACTCGAGGATGTGCGCCTGCAAGGCCACGTCGCCGCGGATGGGCGGCAGGTCGCGCGGGCCGGCGCCTTCATCGGCGACCGTGAAGCGCTCGCCCACGCCCAGGGCGAACATGGGGTACAGGTCGAAAAAGAACGTGGTGCAGTGGTCGTTGTAGAAGAACACCAACGCGTCCACCTGCTTCTCCTTCAGCCAGGCGGCGATGGGTTCATAGCCCTTGAACAGCGGCGCCCAGGCCGGGTCCTGCTGTTTCTTGCGGTCGTAGGCCAAGCCGATGGTGGGGACGTGGGAGGTACCGATTGCGCCGAGGATCCTGGCCATGCGGTGGGTCACCTGTAACCTGTGAAGATAATTGGGATCCCTAATTGATCAAAATAGCGATTAAATAGGGAATTTGTGCTCTTTAGGGATCCCATGCTAGCGCCGCCCTGCGACATCCGTCAATGCGCTGCAGGCGTTGACGGCACCGTTGGGATCCCGAATGCCATGGCCGCCAGGGGCGCAGGGCGGTAGTATTCGCACCTGGCCCCGGCTTGAAGGGGATGACACTGCCTGGGAGGCCACCGTGAGTTCGCTACAAAAGCAGCACCTGCTCGTTGCCCTGGAGATTCGCCAGTTGATCCTGCGTGGCGACCTGGCGCCGGGGCAGCGCGTGACTGAAGCCGCGTTGGCGCAAATGCTCGACGTCTCGCGCACGCCGGTCCGCCAGGCGCTGCCCACCCTGGCCCAGGAGGGCTACCTGGTGGCGGTGGGCAAGCGTGGCTATGCAGTCAAGACGTTCACCACCCAGGAGGCGCTCGCGGCGCTGGAGCTGCGTGCCACCCTGGAAGGCGTGGCGGCGCGCGAATGTGCCCAGCGCGGCATTTCCAGCGAGGCGTTGGCGGCGTTCCAGTCGTGCCTGGACGAGGGCGATGCGCTGCTGCAGGCCGAGCTGACCATGGATGAGCTGGAGCACGCCTACGGCGAAATGAACCAGCGCTTTCACCAGTTACTGCTGGACAATGCGGGCAACCCCTTGTTGCGCGACCTGGTGGAACGCTGTTCGGCGGTGCCCTTCGTGGCGCCGCAGCGGGTGACGTTCAAGAGCAAGAACATCGACTTCATCAAGCAGGACCTGGCCTACGCGCACCGCCAGCATGGGGCGATTGTCGATGCCATCCAGCGCAAGGAAGCCACGCGGGTTGAAATGCTGCTGCGCGAACATGCGCAAACCCAGCGGCACAGCATGAATCTTTAACCAGGCATTGTTTCACGGCATAAACAAAACGCATGGCTGGATACCCGTTACGCGTTAGACGAACCAGGTAGTTACCTAAACAATGCGGGCATTTCCCGTGGGCTACCTGACCAGTCTCCCCAGAAGAACTAGATTTACCTTGCCGTGTGCCTGAGAAAAAAAACATGACCTCCTTATCAGACTCCGATGTATTCAGCCGGCGTGCCGTGCTGAGGGCGGGTGCCGTGGCCATGGCGGCCTCGGCCGCCTTCAGCCTGTCACCGCTGGGCCGCGTGCTGGCCGACACCTTGGCGCAGGATGATTTCGCCCTGTTCATGGCGATCTCCCAGCCGCTGTGTGGCCAGCAGGTGCTGGACCCAGCGCTGGGCCGTGTGTTGTTCGCGGCCTTGAGCCAGGGCAACCCTGACTTCACCCGCCTGCTGGCGCCCTTCAAGCAGTGGCTGGCCGAGCGTGGCCAGGCCACCCGCAACCTCACCGCCGATATCACCGCCCAGCACAAGGACCTGGCACTCGTGCCGGCCCTGATTACCCGTGCCTGGTACCTCGGAGTGGTTGGCAACCAGGCGTATGCCTATGAACAGGCGCTGATGTACCCGCCGATCAAAGACATGGTGGTGCTGCCCACCTATGCCCGCGGTGCGCCGGGGTATTGGGAAGCCAAGCCGTACCCGCTGCCTGCCAACTGACCCGAGAGCCATCATGACCACACCTACTTCCGCTGACGTGGTGATCGTCGGTTCGGGCATTGCCGCCTGCCAGATCGCCCGCAAACTCGCCAACGCCGGCATCGATGTGCTGATGCTCGAAGCCGGCCCACGCATCCAGCGCTGGGAAATCGTCGAGAGCTACCGCAACTCCGCCTTCAAGGGCGACCTGCAAAGCCCGTACAAACCCACCGAGCACGCCCCACACCCGCAGTACTCGCCTGAGGACAACGGCTACTTCATCCAGAAAGGCCCCACCCCCTACAAGGCCGGTTACCTGCGCGTCGCCGGTGGCACCACCTGGCACTGGTCGGCCCAGGCCTGGCGCCTGCTGCCCAACGACTTCCGTATGAAGACCAAGTATGGCGTGGGCCGCGACTGGGCCATTAGCTACGACCAGCTGGAGCCGTTCTACTGCGAAGCCGAGCAGGAGCTGGGCGTGTCCGGCCCGGCCGAAGACCTGGGCTCGCCGCGCAGCAAGCCGTACCCGTTGCCGCCGCTGAAAATGTCCTACCTGGACCAGCGCTTCAAGGACGTGGTGGCGCCCGCCGGCTACGAAGCCGTGCTGGAACCGGCCGGCCGCAACAGCGTGGCCTTCGAGGACCGCCCGGCGTGCTGCGGCAACAGCAACTGCATGCCGATCTGTCCGATCGAAGCCCAGTACGACGGCGGTACTGCTTTGCGCCGCGCGGAAGCGGCCGGTGCCAAGCTGATCGTCAACGCCGTGGTCTACCGCATCGAGCACGATGACGCCAACCGCATCGTCGCCGTGCATTACTACAACCCGGACAAGACCAGCGTGCGCGTCACCGGCAAGCATTTCGTGCTGGCCGCCAACGCCATTGAAACGCCCAAGCTGATGCTGATCAGCAAAAGCGAGAAAAACCCCAATGGCATCGGCAACAGCTCCGACCAGGTGGGCCGCAACCTGATGGACCACCCCGGCACCAGCGTCCGTTTCCTGGCCAACGAACCGCTGTGGCCAGGCCGCGGGCCCATGCGGCTGTCGTGCATCAACAACCTGCGCGACGGTGATTTCCGCAACGAGCGCTCGTCGATGAAGATCAACGTCGGCAACTACTCGCCGGTGCGGCCGGTGGCCGAATACCTGGTGGGCAAGGGCCTGGTGGGTGAGGAGCTGAACGAGCAGATTCGCGACGTGGCCTCGCGCTGGATGATGGTCAACAGCTTCTTCGACATCCTGCCCAACCCCAACAACCGCATCCGTGCCAGCGACACTGAAACCGACGCCCTGGGTATCCCCAAGCCCGAGGTGCATTACTTCGTCGACGAGTACGTGGACAAGGCCGCCGTGGTCTGCCGCGAGCACTTCGCCAGGATCGCCGAGCTGTTCGGCGGCACCGACGTGACTTACTTCGACACCTACTTCAACAACAACCACATCATGGGCACCTTGATCATGGGCAACGACCCCAAGGACTCGGTGGTGGACGCCGACCTGCGCAGCCATGACCATCCCAACCTGTTCATCGCCTCCAGCGGCGTGATGGCCAGCGCCGGCAACGTCAATTGCACCTTGACCCTGGTGGCGCTGGCCGTGCGCCTGGGCGACAAGCTGCTTGCCGAAGTGCGCGCCTGAGGAGCCCTGTGATGAAAGCCACTAAACACTGCATCACCTTGCTGGTCGCCGCATTGTCCCTGGCAAGCCTGGGCGCCAAGGCTGACGACGCGCTGATCAAGAAGGGCGAGTACCTGACCCGCGCCGCCGACTGCGAGGCCTGCCACACCACGGCGGGCGGCCAGCCGTTCGCTGGCGGCACGCCATTCAAGACGCCCATGGGCACGTTGTTCTCGCCCAACATCACCCCGGACAAGGACACCGGTATCGGCAACTGGACCGACGCCCAGTTCCTGCGCGCCGTGCACGAAGGCAAGGGCAAGGACGGCGAGAACCTGTACCCGGCGTTCCCCTACACCGACTACACCGCGCTGACCGACGACGATGTGCTGGCCATCAAGGCTTACCTGATGAGCACGCCGCCCGTGCACAACGTGGTGCCGGAGAACCAGATGCCGTTCCCGTTCAACCAGCGCTGGTCGCTGATGTTCTGGAACCTCATCAACTTCAAGGAAGGCCGCTTCAAGCCGCAGCCCCAGCAGAGCGAGGCGTGGAACCGCGGCGCCTACCTGGTCGACGCCCTGGGCCACTGCGGCCAGTGCCACACCCCGCGCGACATCACCATGGGCCTCAAGGACTCGAAGAAATTCGCCGGCGCCGACCTTGCCGGCTGGAAGGCCTTCAATATCAGCAGCCACCAGCAGGACGGCATCGGCAGCTGGAGCGATGACGAGATCATCCGCTACCTGGGCACCGGCAACGTGCCGGGCCGCGCCCAAGCCGGTGGCCCCATGGCCGAAGTGATCGAGAAAAGCACCCGCCACCTGAGCGAGGCCGACCTCAAGGCCATGGTCACCTACCTGCGCAGCGTGCCGGCCCAGGCCAACGACATCGACAAGGCGCGCAGCGAGCAGGGCACCCCGATTGCCTCCCTGGCGGCGGTGCGTGGTGCGCCAATCAAGGCCGAGGGCGCCAACCTGTACAGCGGCAACTGCGCCAGCTGCCACCAATGGTCGGGCGGCGGCATCGGCAAGGGTTATTACCCGTCGCTGTACAAGAACAGTGTGGTGGGCGCCGACAACGCCAACAACCTGGTGCTGGTGATGCTGCAGGGTGTGCAGCGTGACATGGGCAACGACAAGGTGGTGATGCCGGCGTTTGGTCGTTCATTGACGGACGAGCAGATCGCGACCTTGGCCAACTACGTGGGCAAGCAGTTCGGTGGCGCCGACTATGGCCTCAAGGCCGCGGACGTAGCGGAACTGCGCAAGGCCGGCCTGCACTGAAACCACGGGTAAACCGGGCCCACCGCGTGAACGCCGGTCTCCCGTAGCAGCGGCCCCAGGCCGAGTCACGGGCGCTGCGGTAAACCTGGCTCACCGCGCGAGGCGGACGCCGCCTGGCGGCAGCTGCTACGGGCGGCCATTATTTGCGCAGCGGGCGGAATGCCTCGCGCAACTCCTCGCTGAACAGCTGTGGCTGCTCCCAGGCGGCGAAGTGGCCGCCCTTGGCCACTTCGTGGAAGTAGCTCAGCGATGGGTAGGCGCGCTGTGCCCAGCGCTTGGGCGCGCGGTAGATTTCGTGGGGGAACACGCTGATCGCTACCGGCACCTTGATGTCGGCGGTCTTCTGCGCCGTGGCGCTGAAGTTGTTATTGTTGTTCTCCCAATAGAACCGCGAGGCCGAGGCGCCGGTGTTGGTCAGCCAGTACAGGCTGATGTCATCGAGCATCTCGTCACGGCTCAGCACGCGCTCGGGGTGGCCGTCGCTGTCGCTCCAGGCCGCGAACTTCTCGTACATCCACGCCGCGGTGCCGGCCGGCGAGTCCGACAGCAGGTAGCCGATGGTCTGCGGCCGGGTGACCATCAGGGCGCCGTAGGCGGCATTGCGGCCGAAGAAGGTGCTCAGTGCGTTGTAGGCGTCGCGCTCGGCGCCGCCCAGGCTGGCGGGCGGGGCGTCGCCGCTGTTGATTGGCTTGACCAACTCCGGTGGCACCGTGGCCGGCATGTTCAGGTGGATGCCCAGCAGCCCGGGCGGCGCCAGGCGGCCCAGGGCGTCGGAAATCACCGAGCCGTGGTCGCCGCCCTGGGACACGTAATGGCTATAGCCCAGGCGTTTCATCAGCACGTCCCAGGCCTTGGCCACGCGCTCGGGGCCCCAGCCCAGTTCAGTGGGCTTGCCGGAAAAACCGTAGCCGGGAATGGACGGGATCACCACGTCGAACGAGTCCTCCACGCGGCCGCCGTAGGCCACCGGGTCGGTCAGCGGGCCGATGGCCTTGAGGAACTCGAACTGCGAGCCCGGCCAGCCGTGGGTCAGGATCAGCGGCATGGCATGGGGGTTGCGCGAGCGCACGTGGATGAACTGGATGTCGACGCCGTCGATGGTGGTGATGAACTCGGGCAGGGCATTGAGGCGGGCCTCGGCCTTGCGCCAGTCATAGCCGTCGCCCCAGTACTTCACCAGCGCCTGCACCTGGGCCAGTTGCACGCCCTGGGAGGTGTCGGGGACGGTTTCCTTGTCCGGCCAGCGGGTGGCGGCGAGGCGTTGGCGCAGGTCGGTGAGTTGTTGCTCGTCCACGTGCACGTGGTACGGGCGGATGGCGTCCGCGGCGGTGTCGGCGGCAGCAGGGCCGGCCAGGCTCATGAGCAGGGCGAGGGCGAGGAGGCTGTGGTTGGCGGCAGTGGGCATGGCGGATGTCCTATCAAGTGGGCGTGGGGTCGACCGGTGTCGACGTGGCCATTGGGCCCGCTTGATGTGTTGCCGATGTGTCGCCAGTGGCCGCCCCGGTAGCACTGCGTATCGCTGGCGGCGCCAGATACAAACCGATACATGGCGTGCGCAGCCACCGGGGCGGCGTGAAACTCAGGCCGGCGCTTTCACCGCCGCGCCCGCCGTGGCCGTGCGCCGCCGGCAGGTGATGATGCCCACGAACGACACCGCCAGCGCCAGGATCAGCGTGCTGGTGGCCTCGGCCCGGTGGTCGGGGGTGAACAGCAGCACGGCGATCGCCGCCAGGATGAACAGGATCACCCCATAGGTCGCCCAGGGAAACAGCCACATCTTGAACGTCAGGGCGTCGCCCTGGGTGCGGCGCATGCGCAGCTGCGACACGGCGATCGCCAGGTACACCAGCAGCGCCACGGCGCCGGAGCTGGACAGCAGGAAGTCGAACAGGCTGGCGGGGGCGAAATGGTTGAGGGCGGCGATGAAGGCGCCGACGGCGGCGGTGCCCAGCACGGCGCGGCGCGGCACGCCGTTGCCTGAGGTCTTGGCCGCTGCGGCGGGCGCATCGCCGCGGCGGGCCAGGGAGTAGAGCATGCGCGAGGCGATGTAGATCGAAGAGTTCATGCAACTGGTCACGGCCACCAGTACCACCAGGTCAACGATCAGCTTGGCGTGGGGTACCTGCAGCAGCTCCAGGGCGCGCTGGTAGGAGCCGACGCTGGCCAGTGCCGGGTCGCTCCAGGGCACCACGGAAATCACCACCATGATCGACAGCAGGTAGAACACGCCGATGCGCCAGATCACCGAGCGGGTCGCCTTGGCGATGTTGCGCGATGGCTCGCCCGACTCGGCGGCGGCGATGGTCACCGACTCGGTGCCGATGAAGCTGAACATGATGGTGATGAACGCACCGACCACCGCGGTCAGGCCGTTGGGGGCGAAGCCGCCGTGCTCGCGCATCAGGCTGACGATGCCGGGGCCTTCATGCAACGGCAGCCAGCCCAGCAGGGCGGCGGCGCCGAAGCCGATGAAGCCGATGATGGCGGTGACCTTGAGCAGGGCGAACCAGAACTCGAACTCGCCGTATTTGTCGACCCCGAACAGGTTGGTGATGCTCAGCAGCACCACCGACGCCAGGGCGTAGATCCAGGTGTCGCACCAGGGAAACCACTGGTTGAGGATGTGCCCGGCGGCCAGCGCCTCGATGGGCACCACCAGCACCCAGAACCACCAGTACAGCCAGCCGATGGTAAAGCCGGCCCAGGGCCCGATGGCTTTTTCGGCGTAGGTGGAAAAGGAACCGGTGTCGGGGTTGGCGACGGCCATCTCGCCAAGCATGCGCATCACCAGCACCACCAGGGTGCCGGCGGCGAGGTAGGCGAGGATGACGGCGGGGCCGGCGGCGGCAATCGCATGGCCGGAGCCGACGAACAGCCCCGCGCCAATGATCCCGGCAATGGACAGCATGGTTACGTGGCGCGGTTTGAAGCCATTGGACAGCTGGCCGCCGCTTTGATCGTTCAGGCTCGTCATACTCTGCTCTTGTTCGAGGGTTTTAGGGGGCAGAGAAGGGCAGTGACACGAAGAGGCAGGTGAAGCTCGACAGCGCCAATCCTGGGCCACGCCGCTTTGCATGTTATTGTTTTGTCAGGCGTTCCTGGGGCGCTAGCTTAAACCGGGTGCAAGCGGCGGGCTGTTTCAGTTGCGCCACGAGGCTTTCAGGGAACGACATGGGCGGCGCGGGGGGGTCGTTTTCAGCGTGAGTCGAGCCGGCGCCGATGCTCCCACTCGCGCACCGCGTCCATGAACAGCCTCAGGGCAATCGGCGGGTGGCGGTTGGCCGGGTAATAGAAGCACAGCCCCGGCAGCGTCGGGCTCCATTCGGGCAGCAGGTGCAGCAGCCGCCCGGCCTGCACGTGGGCCTCGATGTGGTAGTGGGGTATCCAGGCCACGCCGATGCCGGCCAGGGCGGCGTCCACCATCAGGTTGGTGTTGCCCAGGGTCATCGGCCCGTCCACGTCGATGACCGCCACCTCGCCGCCGCGCTCCATGCCCCAGTGGTACATCGCGCCGCTGGCGAAGCGGTAGCGAATGCAGCGGTGCTGCTTGAGGTCGTGGGGCGCGCGTGGCGTGCCGTACTGCGCCACGTAGGCGGGCGAGGCCACGGCGGCGAAGCGCAGGGGCTCGCCGAACGGCACCGCGACCATGTCCAGGGGGATGTCCTCGTGCACGCGGATGCCGGCGTCGAAGCCATCGGCGACGATGTCGACGAAGCGGGTGTCGATGACGAACTCGACGTGGATGTCCGGGTAGGTGGCCAGGAACGCGGGCAGCACCTCGCGGATGATCGGGCGCGCGCCGGCTTCGGCGGCGCTGATGCGCACCGAGCCCGAGGGGCGGTTGCTGGTCGACACCACTTCGGTCACCGCTTCATCCAGGTCGGCCAGCGCCGGCATGATCCGCCGCAGCAGGCGCTCGCCCACCTCGGTCAGCGCCACCGAGCGGGTGGTGCGGTTCAGCAGGCGCAGGCCCAGGCGTGCCTCCAGGTTGCGCATGGTGTGGCTCAGCGCCGAGGGCGACACGCCCAGCCTGGCGGCGGCGGCGCGGAAGCTCTTCAATTCGGCGATCGCCGCGAAGGCGTTGAGTTCGGACAGGCCGGCGCGTTGCATTGATGAAAAATCCTCATTACATCGTGCGCAATGGCACAGATTGTTGAGGTTTTACCATCAACCTATGCTGATGACCATCCTACCGTCACTCACGCAGAGGCAACTCCATGAGCAATAACATCTCCGCCAAGGTCGTGGTCATCACCGGCGCCAGCAGCGGCCTGGGCGAAGCCACCGCACGCCACCTGGCCGCCCAGGGCGCGCGGGTGGTGCTGGCAGCGCGCCGCCTGGAGCGTATCGAAGCCGTGGCCCAGGCGCTGCGGGCCAGCGGCGCAGAAGCCCTGGCCGTGGCCACCGACGTCACCGACGCCGTGGCCGTGAAGGCCCTGGTGGACCAGGCCGTGAGCGCCTTCGGCCGCATCGACGTGATGATCAACAACGCCGGGATCATGCCCCACTCGCCGCTCGAGCGCCTGAAAATCGAGGACTGGCACCAGACCATCGACGTCAACATCAAGGGCGTGCTGCACGGCATTGCCGCCGCCTTGCCGCACATGATCCAGCAGAACGCCGGGCAGATCATCAACGTCTCCTCGGTGGCCGGCCACAAGGTGCGCCCGGGCAGCGCCGTGTACGCGGCGACCAAGAGCGCCGTGCTGATGATCTCCGAAGGCCTGCGCCAGGAGGTCAAGCCCTACGACATCCGCACCACGGTAATCTCCCCGGGCGCGATTGACACCGACCTGCCGGCCAGCACCACCGAGGCCGATATCGCCGGGCACATCCAGAACTTCTACAACGAGTACGCGATTCCTGCAGAGTCGTTCGCCCGCGCCGTGGCGTTCGCCATCAGCCAGCCGCCGGAGGTCGACATCAACGAAATCCTCTTCCGGCCGACCCGCCAGGAGCTCTGAAGCACCGCTGGGCCACTGGATCGAACCCGGTGGCCCTTCAGTAGTCAGCTGCAATGTGATGCAACCCACGTGAGGGTGAACCTGATGACTGACCAGAAGAACAGGCCACCGGCCGATGCCCATGATGCGGCGGCGCCCCAGGCGTCGCGGCGCAATTTCCTAAAGTTCGGTGCCTCGGGCATCGCCGCCGCTACCGTGTCCCACTGGATACCGCCAGCGTTGGCCCATGGCGTGGCGCCGGCGGCCGAGGTCAACGATCCGGACGCGCCCGCCGCTGGCGAGCAGCGCATCAAGCTGCAGGTGAATGGCCAGTGGCACAGCCTCAACGTGCCGGCCAACGCCATCCTGCTGGACGTGCTGCGCGACCGCCTGCAACTGACCGGCAGCAAGAAGGGCTGCGACCACGGCCAATGTGGCGCCTGCACCTTGCTGGTGAACGGCGTGGCGATCAATTCGTGCCTGTCCATTGCCGTGCAGCACGACGGCGAGAGCATCACCACCATCGAAGGGCTGGCCAAGGACGGCGCGCTGCACCCGGTGCAGCAGGCGTTCTGGGAGCACGACGCCTACCAGTGCGGCTACTGCACCTCGGGGCAGATCATGAGCGCGGTGGCCATTCTCAACGACCCGAACGTACCCGCCGATGACGCCAGCGTGCGCGAGGCCATGAGTGGCAATATCTGCCGCTGCGGCGCCTACAAGAACATCCTCGCGGCCGTGCAGGCGGCGCGGGCGAAGATGGGGAGGGCGGTCTGATGCGTACCTTCGATTATTCGCGCGCCGACTCGGCCGCCAACGCCGTACGCACCGCGTCCGGCACGGGCCAGCGCCTGTACCTGGCCGGCGGCACCAGCTTGCTTGACCTGGTGAAGCTGGACGTGATGCAGCCCGACCAGTTGGTCGATATCAACCGCCTGGCGCTCAAGCAGATCGAGCCTTTGCCCGACGGCCGCCTGCGGGTTGGCGCGCTGGTCAGCAACACCGACCTGGCGCGGCACCCCTGGGTGCGCCTGCACTACCCGGTGCTGTCCCAGGCGCTGCTGGCCGGTGCCTCGACGCAGTTGCGCAACAAGGCCACCACCGCCGGCAACATCATGCAGCGGGTGCGCTGCAATTACTTCCGCGACGGCGTTTCGCCCTGCAACAAGCGCCAGCCGGGCAGCGGCTGCGCGGCTATCGGCGGGCTGAACCGCAGCGTGCACGCGGTGCTGGGCACCAGCGAGCACTGCATTGCCAGCCACCCCTCGGACATGTGCGTGGCGGTGGCGGCCATCGGCGCGCGCGTCACCGTGCAGGGCGCAGCCGGCTCGCGGGAGATCGACTTTGCCGACTTCCACCTGCTGCCCGGCGACACGCCCTGGCAGGAACACGCGCTGCAGCCCCACGAGCTGATCACCCACCTGACCCTGGATGCACCCCTGGCCAACAGCCGCTCGGGCTACCTGAAGCTGCGCGACCGTACCTCGTACCAGTTCGCCCTGGCGTCCAGCGCGGTGGTGCTGGTGCTCGATGGCCCGCGCATTACCCAGGCACGCATCGCCCTGGGCGGGGTGGGCACCAAGCCCTGGCGCGCGCGCGAAGCCGAGCAGGCGCTGGTGGGGCAGCCGGCAACGCTGGACAGCTTCACCCGCGTGGCGCAACTCGCCATGCAGGACGCCCACGCCTTTGAGCACAACGCCTTCAAGATCCCGCTGGGGCAGCAGGCCATCATCCGCAACCTGCGAGACCTGACCGCCTAGGAGCTGCCCATGAACCAGAGCATTATCGGCACCCCCACGCCCCGCGTGGACGGCCGCCAGAAAGTCACTGGCGCGGCGCGCTACGCCGCCGACCACCCCATGCCCGGCCTGCTGTTCGCCTATGGCGTGTACAGCAGCGTTGCCAGTGGCCGCGTACGGGCCATCGACGACGCCCGGGCCAGAGCCATGCCTGGCGTGGTCAGTGTGCTGCACCACGGCAACGTCGGGCCGTTGCACCGCACGCCCAACACGCCGCTCAAGGACGTGCTGACCGCCAGCAAGGCCGATGAGCACCGGCTGCCGTTCGAGGACGACGGCGTCTACTACCCGGGCCAGTTCGTGGCGCTGGTGGTGGCCGACACCTTCGAACATGCGCGCGCCGCGGCCTACCAGGTGAAGGTCGACTATGAGGCGAGCGAGCCGACCAGGACCCTGGCCGACGCCTTGCGCCTGCACGGTGCCACGGACGGCGGCCGCGGCCACAGCCGTGGTGACCCCCAGGCTGGCTACGAGGGTGCGGCGCACCAGCTGGACCAGACCTACACGACGCCGGTGGAGGTGCACAACCCGATGGAAATGCACGCCACCACCGCCTGGTGGCAGGACGGCCGGCTGTACGTCTACGAGGCCACCCAGGGCGTGGTCAACCACCGCAACATGCTCGCCAACGTCTTCGACCTGCCGCCGGACAAGGTCGAGGTGCGCGCGCCGTTCATTGGCTCGGGGTTCGGCGGCAAGCTGTGGCCCTGGCCACATTCGGTGGCCGCCTGCATGGCGGCCAAGGCCACCCAGCGGCCGGTGCAACTGATGCTGCCGCGGGCGCAGATGTTCACCACCGTCGGCCACCGGCCCGAGACGCAGCAGCGTATTCGCCTGGCCACCGATGCCAGCGGCAAACTGCTGTCGATCCGGCATGAGTCGGTCAACAGCACCTCCACCCTGGACGCCTACACCGAGGCCTGCGGTGGCGTCACCAGCAGCTTGTATTCTTGCCCCAACGTGCTGGTGTCGCACAAGCACAGCCCGCTGAACCGCGGCACGCCCACCTCCATGCGCGCGCCGGGCGCCGCCCCTGGGTTGTTTGCCCTGGAGTCGGCGATTGACGAGATGGCCTTGCTGCAGGGCATGGATCCGGTGGCGTTCCGCAAGCTGAACCTGGCCACCCGCGATGAAGCGCTGAACCTGCCGTTTTCCGGCAACCACCTGCCCGAAGCGCTGGCGCAGGCGGCGCAGCGTTTTGGTTGGGAACGGCGCAATGGCGAAATCGGCTCCATGCGCGAAGGCGATGAGATCATTGGCTACGGCGTGGGCGCCTGCAACTGGGAGGCGTTCCAGATGCCCACCGAAGCGCGGGTGATCCTGCGCGCCGATGGTAGCGCGCTGGTGCAGTCGGGCGTGCAGGACATTGGTACCGGCACCTACACCGTGGCTGCGCAGACCGTGGCGCAGCTGACCGGGCTGCCGGTGGAGCGCATTGAAGTGGAACTTGGCAGCTCGGCGTTGCCGCCGGGGGCCTTGTCGGGTGGCTCCTGGCTCACCGCCAGCTTGATGCCGGCACTGGCCGGTGCCACGCGCCAGGCCCTGACGCAACTGCGTGAATACGCCGTGGCGCCGGGCGGGGTGTTCGCCGGCGCCGATGCCGAGCACTTGCAGGTGGACGGCGGGCAGCTGGTCAACGGCGACCAGCGCGCCAGCTTCGCCCAGGTGCTGGACCGCCAGCGGCTGGCGCGGGCCGAGGGCTTCTTCCACAGCGGCGCCAAGTCGGGAGAGTTTTCCTTCCGCTCCTTTGGCGCGCATTTCGTCGAGGTGCGCTGGGACCCGGGCATCTCGCGCCTGCGGGTGGCGCGAGTGGTCAGCGCCATTGACGTCGGCAAGGTGGTCAACCCGCTGGCAGCGCGCAACCAGGTGGAGGGGGCGATTGTCATGGCCATCGGCATGGCCCTGTTCGAAGCCGGCGAGTTCGACCCGCGCACCGGCCTGCCGGCCAACAACAACTACGCCGAGTACGTGGTGCCGGTGCACGCCGACCAGCCGGACATCGACGTGACCCTGCTGGATTTCCCCGACCTGAACCTCAGCGAGTTCGGCGCCCGCGGCATCGGCGAGATCGGCGTCACCGGCCTGGCGGCCGCCGTGGCCAACGCCGTGTACCACGCCACCGGCAAACGCATCCGCAGCCTGCCCATCACCAAGGAAAAGTTAATGACGGTATAACCCCGTAGCAGCAACAGTCGTTGTGGGAGCTGGCTTGCCAGCGAGCTGTTGGGGCCATAAAAGCTCGCTGGCAAGCCAGCTCCCACAGTCTGTAGCAGCGGCCAAAGGCCGCGTCCCAGGCGCCGCGGTTGGGCAGGTTCGCCGCCGGACGCCGCCTTCGGCAGCTGCTACGGGGTGCCCAATGCCCAGGCGGGGCGGGTGGCGGTGACTTCGCCGTTGGCCCAGGCCTTGAGGTAGTCGCGTGCGAATACCATGCCGGCCTCGCATTCCTCGGCGCTGCAGCCCAGGCTGCGCAAGGCCATGCGCACGGCCTCGTCCATGTACGCATCCGGCGCCTCCACCCCCTGGCGCAGGGCCTGGATGGCATGGGCCGAGGCGCCCATCAGGAAGTCGGTGGCGACGTCGATGCGCGGCAGCTGGAAGGCGCCGCTGGCCTGGCCGTGCTCAAGGTCGCGGGACATGTACTCGGCCACCAGCGAGGTGTGCTGCCAGGCATCCACGCGGGTCACGAAACCTGCCCACAGCGGGTCGAGCAGGGCGCGCAGCATGAACAGCCGGAACGCCGTGGCCACTCGCTGGCGCGGCTCGGTGAGTACGTCGTACACGGGCAGGATATCGGTGGTCATCTGGTTGTTCAGCGCCTGCCCGATGGCCACCAGCACCTCGTCCAGCGAGGTGAAGTAGTTGTAGAAAGTGCCGCGCGACACCTCCGCCTCGCGGATCACATCATCGATGACCGGGGCGCTGGCGCCGCTGGCGGCGAACACGCGCATGGCCGCGTCCAGCAGCTTGGCGCGCATCAGCTGGCGTTTTTTCAGGGCAACGTGCGGGCGGTGGTCGACCACCGGGGTGGCAGGCGCGGGCTTGGACACTGCAAAACCTCGTTCAAGTGACAGATCGTCAGAATGACAGTCTAGGCGCCGCTTATCAGAATGACAAATTTGTTCAAAATACCCCTTGCGCCGCCTTCAAGGCTGGCCTACATTCAACTCAATTGTCGGAATGACAATATCGTCATAAAAATAATAGGAGACGAGCATGTTGATCCCTTCCCACCCCGCGTCACGCCCGCATCCCACCTCGCCCAGCGCCCGTTCGAACTGGCACGTCTGCGTCTTCAAACTGCACCGCCGCACCTGACCGCACCGCACCTGCACCTGGTTGAATGATTGCCTGCCCACTGCCCCGGGCGGCTTGCATGCACCTGAACGTTATAAATGACATTTTTGTTCATTATGATAGCCGAGGTTGGTATGAACGCAGACCTGAACACCGCACGCGCCTTCACTGAATTCGCCGCCCAGCCCACCCTCGCCGAGCTGGTCGAACGGGCCCGTGCCCTGCAGCCGTTGCTGCGCAAGAACACCGTCGAAAACGAAAAGAACCGCCGCACCTGCGAGGAAAATATCCAGGCCATCCAGGACGCCGGCCTGTTCCGGCTGATGGTGCCCAAGCGCTTTGGCGGCCACGAAGGCACGCTGCGGGCGCACATGGAGGTCTCCGCCGCCCTGGGCGAAGCCTGCGGCGGCACCGCCTGGGTGGTGGCGCTGACCAACGTCTGCGCCTGGTTCACCGGGCTATTCTGCGAGCAGGCGCAGAACGAAGTGTTCGGCGCCAACCCCGACGCGCGGGTGGCCGGGGTGTTCAACGCCTCGCCCAACACCCGGCGAGTGGAGGGCGGGCTGATCGTCAGCGGCAAGTGGTACTCCTCGTCGGGCAGCCTGCACGCTGACTGGGCCGTGGTGGGTGCCGAGGAGCGCGACGCCAACGGCGCGGTGATCGGCCAGTACCTGGCGCTGATGCCCAAGGCCGACTACCGCATCGAAGACACCTGGTTCACCGCCGGCATGCGCGCCTCGGGCAGCAACTGCGTGGTCGCCGAGGAGGTGTTCGTGCCCAACCACCGCCTGCTGCACATGGGCGGCGCCATCGAAGGCGAGTACGCTACCGAGTTCAAGGACGAAGCCGCCTACCGCGGCCTGTTCGTGCCGTTCGCGGCGTTGATCCTCAATGGCCCGCAACTGGGCCTGGGCCGCGCCGCGTTGCAGTACGTGATCGACAACGCACCGCGGCGGGCCATCGCCTACACCTCGTTCGAAAAACAGCCCGACTCGGTGGTGTTCCAGGTGCAGGTCGCCGAGGCCGCGCTGAAAATCGACACCGCGCACCTGCGTGCCTTCCGCGCCGCCGACGAGATGGACGCCGCGGCGCGCCAGGGCATCAAGCTGGACGCGCTGACCCGCGCGCGCATCCGCGCCGATGTCGGCCTGGTCAACACCCACATCACCGAGGCCATCAACATCCTGCTCTCGGCCCACGGCGCCGGCAGCTTCTCCGAGGCCAGCCCGATGCAGCGCTGGTGGCGCGACTCCAACACCGCGGCGCGGCACGCGGTGGCGTTGCCGGCGGTGGGCAATGAGCTGTATGGCAAGGCGCTGCTGGGTGTGGAAAACACCGTCACGCCGCTGGTTTGATCGCCCCCTGACCGAGGACTGTCCCATGGACACCAAACTCCTGCGCTCAGTGATGGGCCAGTTCGCCACGGGCGTCACCGTGGTCACCTTCAACGCCGACGGCGAGCCCGCCGGCATGACCGCCAACGCCTTCATGTCGGTGTCCCTTGAGCCACCGCTGATCCTGGTGTCGATCCGCAACGCCTCCAGTTTCAACCGCTTCGTCGACGTGGGCGTGCGCTACGGCGTCAACTTCCTCGCCGAAAGCCAGCGCTGGCTCAGCGGCCACTTCGGCGGCCGCCCGGAGCAGGGCGCCGAGCTGCCCTTCATCGACCATGAAGGCACGCCGTTGCTGGATGGCAGCCTGGTGCAGCTGGTGGCGCGCACGGTCGACGTGCACCCGGCAGGCGACCACCTGCTGTACATCGGCGAAATCGAACACCTGCGCATCGGCGCCCAGCGCAAGCCCTTGCTGTTCTTCAGCGGCCGCTACCACCAGATGCACGCCCGCTCGCCCGGCAGCGAATGGAGCGGCTGCATCGACGGCTGGTAACCCGCCGCAGCTCACCCCAACAGCCCCATGAACGCTCCCCAGGCACACCCGACGCCGGCGTGCCAGGGCCCGCTCATGCCTGATAAACCTGAATCGAGTGTGTTTGCCATGACCTCCTTTACCCGCGAAGGGTCGATAAAGACCGACAGCGATATTGATCACCAGGAAACCCGCGACTGGCTGGACGCCCTGGAAGCCGTGGTGCGCAGCGACGGCAGCCAGCGCGGCGAATACCTGCTGCGGCGCCTGGACGAGCACGCCAGCCACCTGGGCGTGCGCCGCAGCGCGCACCCTTATTCGCAGTACCAGAACAGCATTGCCCTGGAGCAACAGCCGGCGTTTCCCGGCGACCTGGCCATGGAAGAACGCCTGACCTCGATCATCCGCTGGAACGCCCTGGCCATGGTGGCCCGGGCCAACAAGGCCTACGGCGAGCTGGGCGGGCACATCTCCAGCTACGCCTCGGCGGCAGAAATTTTCGAGATCGGCTTCAACCATTTCTTCCGCGCCGACAACGCCGAAGGGAAGGGCGACCTGGTGTACTTCCAGCCGCACTCGGCGCCCGGGGTGTACGCCCGGGCCTTCCTCGAAGGCCACCTGGACGAAGCGCAGCTGGCCCGTTACCGCCAGGAAGTGGACGGCGGCGGCCTGTGTTCCTACCCGCACCCCTGGCTGATGCCCGACTTCTGGCAGTTCCCCACTGGCTCCATGGGCATTGGACCGATCAGTTCAATCTACCAGGCGCGCTTCCTGCGCTACCTGGAACACCGCGGCATCGCCGACACCTCACACCGCCATGTCTGGGGCGTGTTCGGCGACGGCGAAATGGACGAACCCGAATCCATCGCCGCGCTGTCGCTGGCGGCGCGGGAAAACCTCGACAACCTGACCTTCATCGTCAACTGCAACCTGCAACGCCTGGACGGCCCGGTGCGCGGCAACGGCCAGATCATCCAGGAGCTGGAAGCGCTGTTCAGCGGCGCCGGCTGGAACGTGATCAAGGTGGTGTGGGGCTCGGACTGGGACGCGCTGTTCGCCCGCGACCACAACCACGTGCTACTGCGCCGTTTCGCCCACACAGTCGACGGCCAGTACCAGACCCTGGGGGCCAACGATGGCGCCTACAACCTGGAGCATTTCTTCGACCAGGACCCTGAGTTGCAGGCGCTGGTGGCGCACATGACCCCGCAGGAGATCGACGGCCTGCGCCGTGGCGGCCACGATTTCCGCAAGCTGTACGCCGCGTTTGCCGCCGCCAAGGCCCACAACGGCCAGCCCACGGTGATCCTGGCCAAGACCAAGAAAGGCTACGGCATGGGCTTGGCGGGTGAGTCGCGCAACACCACGCACCTGCAGAAAAAGCTGGACGTCGACGCCCTGAAGGCCTTCCGCGACCGCTTCGCCATTCCCCTGGACGACACCGCGCTGGAGGAAATGCGCTTCTACAAGCCCGCCGCCGACAGCGCCGAGATGCGCTACCTGCACGCCCGCCGTGCGGCGCTGGGCGGCTACCTGCCACGTCGCCAGAGCCGCGCCGAAGCGCTGCCGGTGCCGGCGCTGGCCAGCTACGCGCAGTTCGCCCTGGCCCCGGACGAGCGCGAGACCTCGACCACCACCGCCGTGGTACGGCTGTTCACCCACCTGCTCAAAGATCAAACACTGGGACCGCGCATCGTGCCGATTGTGGCGGACGAGGCGCGCACCTTCGGCATGGCCAACCTGTTCCGGCAGATCGGCATCTACTCGCCGGTGGGCCAGCTGTACGAGCCCGAGGACGCCGGCGCGATGCTGTACTACAAGGAGTCGCGTGACGGCCAGTTGCTGGAAGAAGGCATCACCGAGGCCGGCGCCATCTCGTCCTGGGTGGCCGCTGCAACCTCCTACAGCGTCAACGGCGTGGCCATGCTGCCGTTCTACATCTACTACTCGATGTTCGGCTTCCAGCGCATCGGCGACCTGATCTGGGCGGCTGCCGACCAGCGTGCCCGCGGTTTCCTGATCGGTGCTACCGCAGGAAGAACTACCCTGGCCGGCGAAGGCCTGCAGCACCAGGACGGCAGCAGCCAGTTGGTGGCCTCGACGGTGCCCAACTGCCGCGCCTATGACCCGGCGTTCGCCAGCGAGGTGGCGGTGATCATCGACCACGGCAGCCGGCGCATGCTGGAACAGCAGCACGACGAGTTCTACTACCTCACCGTGACCAACGAGAACTACCCCCAGGCGCCGCTGGACGCTGCCGACCATGCCGCTGTGATCAAGGGCATGCGCCGCTTCGGCCGCCGTGGCGCGGAGGACGCCGCCAGCCAGGTGCGCCTGCTGGGTTCGGGCTCGATCCTGCGCGAGGTGATCGCCGCCGCCGACCTGCTGGCCGCGGACTGGGGCATCGCCAGCGAGATCTGGAGCGTCACCAGCTTCTCCGAGCTGGCCCGCGAGGCCCGCGAGGTGCAGCGCGCCACGCTGTTCGGCGCCGAGGCGCCTGCGCCCAGCCACGTGCAGCAGTGCCTGGCCGGCAGCTGCCCGGTGTTGGCGGCCAGCGACTACGTGCGCAGCTATGCCGAGCTGATCGCGCCCTACGTGCAGGCGCCATACACCGCGCTGGGCACCGACGGCTTCGGCCGCAGCGACACGCGGCCGGCGCTGCGGCGCTTCTTCGAGATGGACCGTCAGCACATCGCCGTGGCCGCACTGGCCGCCATCGACCCGCGCCTGGCCGCGCAAGCCCGTGAACGCTACGCCATCGACGTCGCCCTCGACGCGCCGTGGAACCGTTGAGCCGAGAAAAAGGAGGACTGCCCAATGCAACAACTCATGGTGCCTGACATCGGCGATTTTCACGATTTGCCGGTGATCGAAGTGTTTATCAAGGCGGGCGACAGGGTGACGGTGGAGCAATCGCTGATCACCCTGGAGTCCGACAAGGCGGTGATGGACGTGCCCAGTACCGTCGCTTGCACCATCCGCGAGGTGCTGATCAAGCCCGGCGACGTGGTCTCCAAGGGCAGCCTGATCGCCCATGTGCAGTACGCCGAGGCGGTGGCCAGCGCGCCGGCGGCCGTCAAGCCAGCCCCGGTGCCGGCGCCTGCACCGTCTTCGCCGCCCGCGCCGGTTGCACTGGCCCTGGCCGGCCCGGCGGTGCGCAAACTGGCTCGCGAGCTGGGCGTGGACCTGGCCAAGGTCACCGCCAGCGACCCGCGCGGGCGCATCCAGCGCGAGGACGTCAAGGCGTACGTCAAGGCCCAGGCGCAGCAACCGTCGCCCGCCGGCAAAGGCGGCGGGCTGGAGGTGCTGCCCTGGCCGGAGGTCGACTTCGCCCAGTTCGGCGCCATCCAGCGCAGCGCCAGGCCACGCATCAAGCGCCTGTCGGCGGCCAACCTGCACCGCAACTGGGTGAGCATTCCCCACGTCACCAACCACAGCCAGGCCGACATCACCGAGCTGGAAGCGCTGCGCGTGCAACTCAACCGCGAGGCGCAGGAGGGCGGGGCGAAGGTCACCCTGCTGGCGTTCCTGCTCAAGGCCTGCGCGGTGGCGCTGCAGCGCTATCCGCAGTTCAACGTCAGCCTGCAGGGCGAGGAGGTGGTGCACAAGCAGTACTGCCACCTCGGTTTCGCCGCCGACACCCCGGACGGCCTGGTGGTGCCGGTGATTCGCGACGTCGACCGCAAGGGCATCGCCGCCATCGCCGCGGAAATGGCCGAGCTGTCGCAGCTGGCGCGCAGCGGCAAGCTGGGCGCGGCGCAGATGCGCGGCGGCTGCTTCACGGTGTCGTCCCTGGGCGGCATCGGTGGCGGGCACTTCACGCCGATCATCAACGCGCCAGAGGTGGCGATCCTCGGCGTGGGCAGGGCGGCCATGGCGCCGAGCTGGGATGGCACGGCCTTCCAGCCGCGCCTGCAACTGCCGCTGTCGCTGTCCTGGGACCACCGCGCCGTGGATGGCGCCGAGGCCGGGCGCTTCCTTGCCTGCCTGGTGGCGTTGCTGACGGATTTTCGTCGAGTGTCGATCTGACCCGTAGAACAAGAACAAGGAGAACCGAGATGACTGCACTGCAAGCAAGCTCACCCGCGGCGGCTACCCAGCCCATCGTGCCGGTGAAGATGGCGCACCTGGTGTACCGCTGCGCCAACCGCCAGGCCATGGTCGACTGGTACCGCCAGGTGTTCCAGGCCCGGCTGGTGTTTCAGGACGAGGTGCTGGCGTTCATCAGCTTCGATGACGAACACCACCGCCTGGCCTTCTTCAACATGCCCGAACTGCCGGCGAAAACCGACCACATGGTCGGCGTGCACCACGTCGCCTACAGCTACCAGACCATCGCCCAGGTGCTGGCCACCTACGAGCGCCTGAAGGGCGTGGGCATCCTGCCGTCGTGGACCATCAACCACGGGCCCACCACCTCGTTGTACTACCGCGACCCCGAGGGCAACGACATCGAACTGCAAGTCGACAATTTCACCGACCCAGCCGACGCCGCGGCGGTGTTCCAGTCGGAGATCTTCCGGCAGAACCCCATCGGCGTGGAATTCGACGCCGACGCCCTGGTAGCGCACTGGCGCGCCGGGGCCAGTGACGCACAGCTGTGCGCCCTGGGCACCTGCGCCACCGGCCAGAGCCTTGGCCCCCAATACAGGTCAGCACCATGAAACTCTGCACCTTTGAAACACCCAGCCGTGCGGCCCGTGTCGGGCTGGTGATGGGCGAACAGGTGGTGGCCCTGCGCGACCATTTCAACGACGCGCCGGCCAGCATGATCGAGCTGATCCGCGAGTGGGCGCTGTGGCAGCCGCAGTTGGCCGAACTGGCCGCCAGCGCAGTCACCGGTACGCCGCTGGCCCAGGTCACGCTGCTGGCACCGGTGCCGCGCCCCGGCAAGCTGCTGGGCATCGGCCTGAATTACGCCGACCACGTGGCCGAGTCGGGCATGGACATGCCCGCCGACCAGCTGTGGTTCGCCATGATGAACACGGCCGCCAACGGCCCGTATGCGCCGGTGGACCTGCCGCGGGTGTCGGAGGCGCTGGACTACGAGGCGGAGATGGTCTTCATCGTCGGCCGGCGCGCCCGTCACCTTTCGCCCGAGCAGGCGCGGCAGGCGATTTTCGGCTACTGCGTGGGTAACGACGTCAGCGTGCGCGACTGGCAGCTGCGCACCTCGCAGTTCCTGCTGGGCAAGAGCTTTGACAGCCATGCGCCGTTCGGCCCCTGGATCGTCACCGCCGATGAGGTCGGCGACCCGCACACGCTGGGTATCCGCTGCTTCGTCAATGGCGAGCAGCGCCAGGCCTCGAACACCGACCAGCTGATCTTCGACTGCTACCAGCAGGTGGCGCACCTGTCGAAAGTCATGACCCTTGAGCCGGGCGACGTGATCTTCACCGGCACTCCGGGCGGCATCGGTGGCGGCTTCAAGCCGCCGCGCTGGCTGCGTGTGGGCGACCGGGTGCGGGTCGAGATCGACGGCCTGGGCATGCTGGAGAACACCGTGCGTGCCGAAGCCTGATGGCCTGTGTCCCCCCTTTCTTCAAGGAGCAAGCGTAATGAGTGAACCCGCCATCATCGACACCATCAACGAACTGGAGGCGCTGCGTTGCCGGGCGCTGGTGGCCAACGACCTGGACGGCCTGGCCGAGCTGCTCGACGAGCAGCTGGTGCACGTCCACGCCACCGGCCAGGTCGACGGCAAGCAGCAGTACCTGCAACTGGTGCGCAGCGCCATCCGCTTTCTCAAGGTGGAACGCAAGGCGCTGCAGGTGCGCGTGCTGGGGGACGTGGCAGTGGCCAGCGGGCGGCTGTTGCAGCACATCGAGTTTCGCAGCAGCGGCGAGCGCCGCGCCATGGACGTGATGACCATCCAGGTGTGGGCGCGCGAGGCCGCCGGCTGGCGCCTGGTGAGTTTCCAGGCCACCAATCTCTGACAGACGTTTTTCCCGGCCCACCCGCGCGGGTGGGTCGCTGACAATAACAACAAGAGACAGACCATGATCAACGTCAAAGTGAAAGCGCTTGGCGCGGTGCTGGCCGCCCTGGCGATCGTCAACTGCCATGCCGATGAAAGCGAAGAACCCGCCGAGGGCACGCTGTTTCGCAGCCTGTTCGGCGACGCCCTCGAACGCGACCATGGCATTACCGTGTCCAACCTGCTGGACGTCGCCTACACCCGCAACAACCGCTCCACCCGGGCCGAACGCAAGGACGGCCTGAGCAACCTGCCCATCACCGGCATGTCCGACGAAGGCCTGGAGCTGGGCAGCCTGCACCTGTTCATCGACAAGCCGCTGGCGGGCAACTTCGTGCCACGCATCACGCCATTGCCGGGCCCGCGGCCCGACGCGGTGGCCTGGGGCTTCACCCTGGAATTCAACTACGGCCGCAACGCCCAGTTCGCCCGCACCTACGGCTGGGACCAGAGCCTGCACATGAACCAGCAGGACAACCTGCGCGCCCAGCGCGACAAGGACTATTTCCTGGCGGTGCCCAACGCCGCGCTGACCCTTTACTTGCCGTACGGGCCGGGCGTCAGCTTCATGGCCGGGGTGTTCGGCCCGGCCATGGGCTATGAAATCCCGCCCAACATTCGCCTGGCGCGCAACCCGTTCGCCAGCAAGACCTACGCCTTCGTCAGCGAGCCGGGCACCGTCGCCGGGGTGCTGGCCAGCAGCCGCGTGTACAACGGCGACGCCGGCCTGCTGGGGCTGGAGCTGGGGGTGGTGCAGGGCTGGAACAACCTGCGTGACAACAACAACGACAAGTCGCTGACCGGCGCCTTGCGCTGGCGCTCGGCGGACATGAACACCTGGGTGGACTACGAGTTCATGGTCGGCAACGAGCAGGACGACAGCCTGGGCGACGTGCAGGCGCCGCCGTCGCGGGTCATTGCCGCGTCGGGGCAGCTCAAGCAGCAGCATTCGCTCAACGGCTGGCATCAGTTCAATGCGCGCTGGTCCATGGGCGCGGAGCTGGTCTACGGCCATCAGGCGGGGGACGGCAAGGCCTCCACGGTGGACGTGCTGACCGGCCCCGGGTTCGACGGCGCGTCCTGGTGGGGCGCCAATGCGGTGGTCACCTATCAGCTGCGCAAGGACCTGGCGTGGTCGCTGCGCGGCGAGCACTTCAGCGACCCCGAGGGCTTTGCGCTGTTCCCCACCACCACCGCCCGCGGCGCCTTCAATGCGCTGACCAGCGGCGTGCGCTATGACATGAACAAGCACCTGTCGCTGCGCCCCGAGCTGCGCTACGACTGGTTCAAGGGCGGCGACGACCAGCGCCCCTTCGGCAACGGCCGTAACCGCACGCAGCTGACGGCGATGGTGGAGGCGCTGTATTACTTCTGATGGGCAGGGGGGCGCCGCCGATGTCTCGTAGCAGCGGCCAAAGGCCGCGTCCCAAGCCACCGCGCCCTAACATACCCATTCCACAACATTCCTCCTCCTTTCGGGCAGTATCCCTCGCTATTACGAAGAAGGCATAATGCCATCCCGCTTTTCTTCGCCCCCCGCCTGAGGTTCGCAACGCATGCAGTTCAACGCCGACTCGGATGCCATGTACCGCCTGCTGGTGCAGAGCGTGGTGGACTACGCCATCTACATGCTCTCGCCCGAGGGCATCGTCACCCATTGGAACCCCGGGGCGGAGCGGGCGAAAGGCTACACGGAAGCTGAAATCGTCGGCCGGCATTTCTCGGTGTTCTACACCGATGAGGACCGCGCCGCCGGGCTGCCTGCCCACAGCCTGGAAACCGCGCGGCGGGAAGGGCGCTTCCATGCCGAAGGCGTGCGGCTGCGCAAGGACGGCTCGCCGTTCTGGACCAGCGTGGTGATCGACGCCGTGCATGATGACCAGGGGCGGATGATCGGCTTCGCCAAGGTGACGCGTGACATCAGCGAGCGGCGCCAGACCGAACTGGCACTGCTGGAGGCCAAGGTGCTGGCCGAGCAGTACAGCGCCGAGATGAGCTCGCTGTCACAGTTCCTCGACTCGGTGATCTCCAACATTCCCGCCAGTGTGATCGTCAAGGACGTGCAGACCGAGCGCATCCTGCTGGCCAACCATCAGGCCGAGGCGCTGTTCGTGCCCAACGGCGCGAGCATGGTCGGCCAGTTGATGAGCGAGGCGCTGGCGCCGGAGACCGCAGCCTACATCGAGCAGCAGATGGGCCAGGACCTCAACATCGGCGCGATCAAGACCGTGGAAACCCTGGTGGCCACCAACCGTGGCCCGCGCACGCTGCGCAGCCGCACGGTGCTCAACCAGGACCCGGGCAACGCCTCGGAATACGTGCTGTTCGTGGCCGAGGACGTCACCGTCGAGCTGGCAGCCAACGCCCGCATCCACCACATGGCCCACCATGACGCGCTGACCGGGCTGCCCAACCGCGTGCTGTTCCACGAGAAGCTCAAGGAGGCGCTGCAACTGGCCGACGGCAGCGGGAAAATCACCGGCACCCTGTGCCTGGACCTGGACGACTTCAAGAACGTCAACGATTCCCTGGGCCACGGCATCGGCGACAAGCTGCTGCGGGCGCTCAGCAGCCGCTTGAAGGTGGAACTGCGCGAGGTCGACACCCTGGCGCGGCTGGGCGGCGATGAGTACGCGGTGATCCTGCCGGAGCTGGAAACCGCCGAGGCCGCCGAGCTGTCGGCCCAGCGCCTGATCCAGGCCGTGCGGCCGCCGTTCCTGATCGAGGGGCACAGCTGCTCGGTGGGCGTGAGCATCGGCATTGCCCTGTCGCCCCATGACCACGACAGCCCCGAGCAGCTGATGGGCTACGCCGACATGGCCCTGTACGAGGCCAAGCGCAACGGCCGCAACCGCTTCGAGCGCTTCAAGTTCCAGCTCGACGAAGCGGCGCGCCACCGCCGCACCATGGAGACCGACCTGCGCACGGCGCTGCACCTGGGCCATCTGCAACTGCACTACCAGCCCATCGTCACCCACGCCGGCGACGAGATCTCCGGGTACGAGGCGCTGCTGCGCTGGCGGCACCCCACCAAGGGCACCATTATGCCCATGGATTTCATCACCATGGCCGAGGAAACCGGGTTGATCCACGAGGTGGGCAACCGCGCGCTGAACCTGGCCTGCCAGGAGGCGGCCAGCTGGGGCACCCGCCAGACCGTGGCGGTGAACCTGTCGGCGGTGCAGTTCAAGAACCCCGGGCTGGTGGATTCGGTGGCGCTGGCGCTGAGCGATTCGGGGCTGGAACCCGAGCGCCTGGAGCTGGAGATCACCGAGTCGGTGCTGCTGGAGGACAGCGAGGGCAACGTCGCCACGCTCAGGGCGCTGAAGGCGCTGGGCGTGGCGATTTCCCTGGATGACTTCGGCACCGGGTACTCGTCGCTGGGCTACCTGCGCTCATTCCCGTTCGACCGGATCAAGATCGACATGTCGTTCGTGCGCGAGATGGCGGACAGCAAGGAGGCCCTGGCGATCATCCGGGCCATTACCGGCATGAGCAACAGCCTGCTGATCAAGACCACCGCCGAAGGAGTGGAGACCGCCGAGCAGATGCAGCAACTGATCAGCGAAGGCTGCTCGCACTTCCAGGGCTACTACTTCGGCCGCCCGGTACCGGCCGCCGAGCGCCGCCACGCCTGATACACCGCGTGGCCTGGGGCGCCGCCTGCGGCAGCTGCTACGGGAAATGCATATACTCCCTATCGCGACGCGATTGCCTTCGCGTAGCAGCGGCCGCAGGCCGCGTCCCGGCCAACGCGGTGTTCCAGGCACACCGCCTCAAGCCCGCGCTGCCTCGGCGCTGAACTGCTCCGCCAGCTTCACCGCGCTCATGGGCTTGCCCAACAGGTAGCCCTGCAGGATGTCGCAGCCCAGCTCCGTGAGCATTTCCCGCTGCTCGGCCGTCTCCACCCCCTCGGCCACCACCTTGAGGCCCAGGGTCTTGCCCAGCGCGACGATGGCCGAGACGATGGCTTCGTCTTCGTTGCCCTGGGCCAGTTCGGTGATGAAGCCGCGGTCGATCTTCAACTCGTTGGCCGGCAGGCGCTTGAGGTACAGCAGGCTGGAGTAGCCGGTGCCGAAGTCGTCGATGGAAATGCCCACGCCCAGGGCCGCCAGCTGGTCGAGCACCACCAGCGCCGCCTCGGCGTCGCGCATGGCGGTGGTCTCGGTGATCTCCAGGGTCAGGCAGCGCGGCGGCAGGCCGGTGCGCTGCAACGCCGAGCGCACCACCTCCACCAGGTGGGCGTTGGCCAATTGCACGGTGGAAAGGTTGACCGCGATGGTCCAGTCACGCTGGCCCTGGGCGTGCCATTGGGCCATCTGCCGGCAGGCCTCGTTGATCACCCAGTTGCCGATCGGCACGATCAGCCCGCTGCGCTCGGCCAGGGGCAGGAAGCGGTCGGGCGGCACCAGGCCCATGTCCGGCTTGTTCCAGCGCAGCAGCGCCTCGACGCCGGTCATGGGGCCGGCAGGCGCGAGGATCTTGGGTTGGTAGAACAGCACGAACTCATTGCCCTCCAGCGCCTGGCGCAGGTCGTGTTGCAGCTGCAGTTGCTGGTGGGCGTTGATGTTCATGGCGCGTTCGAAGAAGCAGTAGCCGTCGCGCCCCTGTTCCTTGGCGTGGTACATGGCGGCGTCGGCGTTGACCATCAGTTCATGGTCGTTGGCGCCGTCGGCCGGGTACACCGCCACGCCGATGCTGACCGACACGTGCACGGTGTGCTGGCCCAGCACGTAGGGTTGCCTGATGGTTTCCACCAGGTGCTGGGCCAGCGCGGCGGCGTCGTCAGGCTCGCAGCTGTCGGTCAGCAGCACGAACTCGTCGCCGCCCAGCCGCGCCACGGTGCCTTCGTCATGCTGGTCGAGGCTGATGCGCCGCGCCACCTCGATCAGCAACTGGTCGCCGACGTGGTGGCCGTAGGTGTCGTTGATCGCCTTGAAACCGTCCAGGTCCATGAACAGCATGGCGAAGCGGGTTTTCTGCCGGTTGGCCTTGTGGATCGCCTGTTCCAGGCGGTCGTTGAGCAGGGTGCGGTTGGGCAGGTGGGTCAGGCTATCGTGCAGGGCCAGCTTCAGCAGCTCGCTGTTGGCGCGGTCCAGGGAGTTGGCGAGCAGGCTGGTGCGGATGTCGAGCATCGAGATCACCAGGGCGATGGCGCACACCGCCAGGGTGACGACGATGACCACCACCACCAGCCATTTGCTGTCCAGCCCGCCGTTGGCGGCGCCGCAGACGCTGCCCACGGGGAACTGCGCCGCCGCCATGCCGGTGTAGTGCATGCCGACGATGGCGCAGCCCATCACCAGCGAGGCGCCCAGGCGTGCCCGGCGGATGAACCGGCCTTCGTTGCGCAGGCGGAAGGCGATCCACAGCGCCGCCCCCGATGCCAGAATGGCGATGACCACCGACAGCGCGAACAGCCAGGGGATGTAGTGCACGTCGGGGTTCATCAGCAGCGCCGCCATGCCGGTGTAATGCATGGCGGCAATGCCGATGCCCATCAGCACCGCCCCCAGCAGCAGGCGCGGCAGCGGCATTTCCTTCTGGCACGCGAGCCACAGGGCAAAGGCCGAGGAGGCCACGGCGATCAGCAGCGACAGGCCGGTCAGGACCGGGTCGTAGCCCAGCTGGATCGGCAGCTGGAAGGCCAGCATGCCGATGAAGTGCATCGACCAGACGCCCGTGCCCATGGCGAACGAGCCGCCGGCCAGCCACAGCGCCGCGGCGCGGCCCCTGGCGCGGTTGACCCGGCCGGTCATGTTTAGCGCGGTATAGGAGGCCAGGATGGCAACGACCAGGGAAAACAGGACGTACAGGTTGTTGTAGCTGCTTGCGTACATTGGCGCTCCCTGTGCGGAACCCACTCACTGTGTTAACGGCGGCCCGGCGGTTTTCTAAAGCGGTGCGTGGTGCGTTCACTCGGCCTTGGGGCGCTTGAGCGCCTCGCGGTTTTCCTCCCTGAACTTGGCGCACAGGATGCGCATCATCAGGTTGGCGCGGTCGACGCCTTCCGGCGACTCCAGCGCGCGCCTGGCCTCGTGGGCCAGGTTGCTGAGCGAGCGGTATTCGTTGTTCGGGCGCGGCATGGGGTCACCTTGATCGGGGCTGAGTCACACTGGGCAGGGTAACGCTAGCACCTGAGGGGCCGGATTGCATCCTCCGCCTGGCCGGTGGCTGCGGCCTGCTGCGTCCGGGGGCCGCGCCGATTTTTTCCACGCGTGCACGCACGAACGACGACGGCCCCTGCACTTCATTAGCCTGCGCTCATCGTTTGATGACAGGAGGCTTCGATGAAGTCGTGGGGTGAGATCAGTCTGTGGATGGACCAGCTCGAGGAGCCGCGCACCGCGCGCCCGGCGCTGGGCGCCCAGGTGCAGGCCGACGTGGCGATTATCGGCGCAGGCTACACCGGGCTGTGGACGGCCTATTACCTCAAGCGCCAGGCGCCGCACTTGCGCGTGGTGGTGCTCGAGGCCCAGGTGGCCGGCTTTGGCGCCTCGGGGCGCAACGGCGGCTGGCTGATGGGCAACCTGCTGGGCGAGGACCGCATGCTGGCGCCGCTGCCCGCCGCGCAACGCCGCCAGGCCTTCGACCTGCTGCACGGCATCCCGGACGAAGTGGCCCAGGTGGTGGCCCGCGAAGGCATCGACTGCAACCTGCGCAAGGGCGGGGTGCTGTACTGCGCCGCCCGTTACCCCGAGCAACTGGCCAGCCTGCGCAGCTACCTGCAGCATCTGCGCGAGCTGGGCCTGGGCGAGGACGACTACCGTTGGCTGGAGCCTGCCGAGCTGGCCGGCCAGGTGCGCATGACCAACGCCTATGGCGCCGTCTATAGCCCACACTGCGCGACCATTCACCCGGCCCGGCTGGCCCGTGGCCTGGCCCGCGCGGTCGAGGCCCTGGGCGTGGAGATCTATGAAGACAGCCGGGTACTGGACTGGCAGCCGGGCCGGGTCACCACCGCCCACGGCAGCGTGGACGCCGACTGGGTAGTGCCGGCCGTGGAAGGCTACGCCGCCGAACTGCCGCCCCTGGGCCGCCACCAGCTGCCGGTGCAGAGCCTGATGGTGGCCACCGAGCCGCTGCCAGCCTCGGTGTGGGAGCAGATCGGCCTGAACCGTGGCCAGGCCTTCAGCGAGTTCAGCCGCCAGGTCACCTATGGCCAGCGCACCTTTGATGACCGCCTGGTGTTCGGCGCCCGTGGCGGCTACCGCTTCGGCGGCCGCCTGCGCAGCGACTTCACCTTGAACGCCGACGAGCGCGGCCTGCGCCAGGCGCTGATGGGCGAGCTGTTCCCGGCGCTGCGCAGCGTGCGCCTGACCCACGCCTGGGGCGGCAACCTGGGCATGGCCCGGCGCTTCCGCCCGCACATGCTGCGCGACACCCAGCAGCGCATTGCCCTGGCCGGCGGCTATGGCGGCGAAGGTGTAGGCGCCAGCAACCTGGCCGGGCGCACCCTGGCCGACCTGATCCTGGGCCAGGACAGCGCCTTGCTGCAGCAGCCCTGGGTGTTCACCGACAGCCCGGTGAGCAGCCTGCGCAGCTGGGAGCCCGAACCCTGCCGCTGGCTGGGCTACAACGCCATCATCCGCAGCTTCAGCAGCGAAGACGCGCTGCTGGCCAACCCCCAGACCCCGGCGTGGCGGCGCCGCCTGGCGCAAGTCCTGGCCAACCGCATGGAAGGCCTGATGGCCTGGAAAGTCGGCTGAACCCTCAATAACAACACGGAGCGCAACATGAACATCACGCATTTGAAAGGCAGCCACACCATGGCCCTGGCGGAAACCTTCCCGGTGGCCGTGCCCATGGGCGAGCCGGTGGCCACGGTGTCGGTTACCAGCGTGGAACGCACCGACGGCGTCGAGACCGGGGTGTGGGAATGCACCCCCGGCCGCTGGCGCCGGCAGATCGCCCAACAGGAGTTCTGCCACTTCACCACGGGCCGCTGCACCTTTACCCCGGACGGCGGCGAGGCGCTGGAAATCGTCGCCGGCGACGCCCTGATGTTGCCCGCCAACACCCACGGCATCTGGGATGTACAAGAGACAACAAGAAAAACCTACGTGCTGGTCTTCTGAACTGCCGCCCCCCTTAGGTCTGGTAATCGAGGTGCTCATGCTCAAGAAACTGTTGCCGCTGATGTTCGTGGCCTGTACCACCCAAGCCGCTGAAGTCGTGCACATCTACAACTGGGGCGAGTACATTGCCCCCGATACCTTGCAGAACTTCCAGAACGCCACCGGGTTCGGCACCCAGTATGACGTGTACGACAGCAACGAGACCCTGGACGCCAAGCTTGCGGCCGGCCATTCGGGCTACGACGTGGTGTTCCCCTCGGCGCACTTCATGGCCCACCAGATCCAGAGCGGCGCCCTGAAAACCCTGGACCGCAGCAAGCTGCCGAACTGGAAAAACCTCAACCCCATGCTGATGAAGGCCCTGGAGGCCGACGACCCGGGCAACCTGCATGGCGTGCCGTACCTGTGGGGCACCACCGGCATCGGCTACAACGTCGACAAGGTGCGTGCCGCGCTGGGCAAGGACATTCCCATGAACACCTGGGACGTGCTGTTCAAGCCCGAGGTCCTCGCCAAATTGCATGGCTGCGGCGTGGCGGTGCTCGACAACGGCCCCGAGCTGCTGCCCATCGCCTTGCGCTACCTGGGCCTGCCGCCGCACAGCAAGGACCCGGCGGACTACAAGAAGGCCGAGGCGCTGCTGTTGCAGATGCGCAAGAACGTCACCTACTTCCACAGCGCCAAGTACATCGGTGACCTGGCCAACGGTGATATCTGCCTGGCCGTGGGCTGGTCGGGCGACGTGATGCAGGCCGCCAACCGCGCCACCGAGGCGGGCAACGGCGTGAAGGTCAAGTACGAGATTCCCAAGGAGGGCGCGCCGTTCTGGATCGACCTGATGACCATGCCCGTGGACGCCCCCAACGAGGCGGCCGGCTATGCCTTCATCAACTATATGATGGAGCCCAAGGTGGCGGCCAGCATCAGCAACGCGGTGCGTTACGCCAACGGCAACGCGGCGGCGGACAGCCTGGTGGACCCGAAACTGGCGGCTGACCCTGCGGCCTATCCGCCGCAGGAAGTGATGGACAAGATGTTCATCCTCGAAGCCATGCCGTTGAACATCGACCGCCTGCGCACGCGCATCTGGAGCAAGGTCAAGAACGGCGTGTAACCCCCACGGTGATTGCGTAGCAGCTGCCGCAGGCTGCGTCTGGCCCACGCGGTGTGTCAGGTTCACCGCGGCGTTAATGACGCGGCCAGCGGCCGCTGCTACGGGGGTTGCGTTACAGGCGTTGCTCGGGCGGCAGCAACAACCGCAGCAACGCCGGCAATGCCACCAGCACCAGCGGCATCTGCACCACCAGCCCTGAAATGATGGCGATGGCCAGCGGCTGCTGCATGGCCGAGCCAGCCCCCAGGGCAATTGCCAGCGGCAGCAGGGCCAGGGTCGCGGCGATGGTGGTCATGGCGATCGGCCGCAGGCGGTTGGCGCCGGCTTCCAGCAGCGCCTGGTGCAGCGGCAGGCCTTCGTCCTTCATCAGCGTCTGCAGCTCCGAGATATAGAAGATGGCCACCTCGGTGACGATGCCGATGATCATGGTCATGCCCATCATCGCCGAGATGTTCAGCTCGATGCCGGTCAGCCACAGGCCGATGAACACCGCGCCGGCGGCCAGCAGCGGCATCAGCATCACCGCCAGGGCAATCAGGAAGCTCTCATACAGCCACAGCAGCAAGGCGAACACCAGCGCGGTGGCGGCGCCGAACACCAGCATCAGGCCGTGGAAGGCGATCTGCTGCTGTTGGAACAGGCCGCCCATCTCATAGGTCACGCCACGGGGCAGGGTGTGCTGCTGGCCCAGCAGCTTCTGCACGTCGGCCACGGTGGAGCCCAGGTCGCGGTTCTCCAGGCGCGCAGTCACGCTGACCACCCGGCGCAGGTTGTCCCGCGAGATCTCCTTTTCACCCACCACCGGCACCAACTGCGCCACGCGCTTGAGCGGGAACAGGTGGCCGTCCGGGGCGCGCAGTTGCAGGTTGGCCAGTTGCTGCTCGTCCAGGGCCATGGCGCCAGCGGTGCGCACGCGGATGCCCACGGTCTTGCTGCCCTGGGTAAAGCTGGTGGCGACCACGCCCTGCACCAGTTCGGTCACGGCCTGGGAGACGAACTGCGGGTCGACGCCCTCGGCCGCTGCGGCCTGGGGCGACACCTGCAACTCCAGCGAGTCGCCGGCCGGGTTGAGGCCGTCGTTGACGTCCACCACACCCTGCACCTTGGCCATGGCCTGGGCCACCGCCTGGGCGGTGTGCGCCAGCTGGTCGGGGTCGTCGCCGTACAGCTTGACCTGGATGGGCTGTGGCACGGCAGTCAGGTCGCCGATCAGGTCTTCCATCAACTGCGCCAGCTCAATGGTCAGCCCCGGCACGCTGTGTTCGACCTCGGCGCGCACCTGGGTCATCACCGCGTCGATCGGCTGGCGATCGCCGGCCTTCAGCCGCACGAAGAAATCGCCCTTGTTCGGCTCGCTGAGGCCGCCACCCAGGCCGGCGCCGGTGCGCCGCGACCAGGTCAGTACGTTGGGGTTGTGGCGCAGGATGGTCTCCACCTGGCGCACCATGCGGTCGGTTTCCGACACCGAGGTGCCGGGGGTGGAGTGGTAGTCGAGGACGAAGCCGCCTTCGTCCATGGCCGGCATGAAACCACTGCCCACCCGCGAGAACGCCAGCAGCGACACCAGCACCAGCGGCACGATACCCACCAGCAGCCACCACGGCCGCGCCGACACCCGCGCCAGCAGGCGCTGGTAGCGCTGCTGCACGGCATGGGCCAGGCGGCCTTCCTTCTCTTCGGCGTCCCTGGCCGTGAGCCATTTGTTGCACACCAGCGGCACCGCCAGCCAGGTGAACAGGAAGGAGATCAGCAGGGCGCTGGCCATGGTGATCGACAGCGCCTTGAAGAACGCCCCGGTGACCCCGCTGAGGAACGCCAGCGGAATGAAAATCACGATGGTGGCGCTGGACGAGCCCACCAGCGGCCGGGTGAACTCCTGGGCGGCGCGCATCACGCTGCCCTCGAACGCGTTGCGGCCACCTTCGCGCACCCGACGCATGATGTGCTCGATCATCACGATGCCATCGTCGATCACCAGGCCCACTGCGGCCGCCATGCCGCCCAGGGTCATGATGTTGAAGCCCATGCCGAACAGCTTCAGCAGCAGAATCACCGGCGCCATCACCGTGGGCACCAGGGCGATGGCGATGACGGTGATTTTCCAGTTGCGCAGGAACACCAGCAGGGTCAGCGCCGCCAGCACCACGCCGATCAGGATGGCATCGCGCACGCTGCCCTGGGACGCCACCACCAGCTCGCTCTGGTCGTACCAGTTGGCGATGGTGACCCCGGGCGGCAGCTGGGCCTTGGCCGCGTCGAGGGTGTCGCGCACCTGCCGGGCCATGGTCACGCTGTTGGCGCCGGGCTGCTGGTAGACGTTGATCAGCACCGCGTCGGTGCCGTCCGCGGTCACCCGCACCCATTGCGGGGTGGCGCCCAGGCTGACCTTGGCCACCTGGCCCAGGCGAATGGGCGTCGGCGTGCCGGCGCCGGCAACAATCACGTTCTGTACGGCGGCAAGGTTGGTCAGCTGCGCGTTGGCCACCAGCAGGTACAGCTTGTAGCGGCTTTCGATGCGGCCGGCGGCTGTCAGGGTGTTGCTGGCGGCAATGGCCCTGGTAACGTCCGCCGGGCTCAGGTGGTGGGCCGCCAGGGCGAGCGGGTCGATCTCTACTTCGATTTCATCCTGCTCGCCGCCGGCCACATCCACCTTGGCCACGCCCTCGATGGACGACAACAGCGGCCGCAGTTGCAGTTGGGCCAGGTCGTGCAAGGCGGCCAGCGACTGGTTTTTCGAGGTCAGGCTGTAGGCGATCACCGGGAACACCGTGGGGTCCATGCGCCGCACGGTGAAGTTGGTACCCGGCGGCAGCTGCGAGGCGGCCTCGGTCAAGGCCGTCTGCAACTGCAAGGTGGCCTGGTACATGTCGGTGCCCCAGTCGAAGTTCACCGAGATATCGGCGGCGCCACGGCTGGTGGTGGACTCCACCCCGCGCACGTTGGGCACTTTGCGCAGGGCTTCCTCGGCGGGCATGGTCACCAGGGTGGCCATCTGCTCGGCGGGGCGGTCGCCGTTGTCCAGCGACACCTGGGCCCGGGGGAACTGGATGTCGGGGAACAGTGACGTCGGCAGCTGCAGGGCGCTGAGCACGCCCACCACCACCAGCAGGGCGATCATGAACAACAGCGAGCGGGTGTGCCGTTGCATCCAGGGTTGGCGCGGGTTATCGATAGGCGAGGTCACTGCGCGGCTGCCCCCGTGGCGGAGGTGGACGAGGTGGCGGCGCCGGTCTCCAGCTGCACGGCCATGCCATCGGCCAGCTGCGCGCTGCCGACGGTGACCACCGGTTGGCTGGCGTCCAGCGCACCGTCGACGCCCAGCTGCTGGCCGTCGTCGGCCAGCACCTTGACCGCCACCCGCCGGGCATGGCCCTGGGCGACCTGGAACAGGTAGGTGTCCGGCTGGCCCAGCAGGGCGGCGGCGGGCACTTGCCACAAAATTTTGGGCTGGGTGCGCACCTCGACGCTGACGTGCATGCCGGGCATCAGGCTGGCGTTCTGCAGGGCGACGTTGGCGCCTATCGTCACCAGCTGGCTGGTGGCGTCGATCGAGTGCCCCAGGCTGGTCACCGAACCCTGGGCGCTGGCGGCCAGGTTGCTGGCCACGGCCGTGACGGTAAGGGCGTCGCCCTTGTGCAGCTGCGCGGCGTCGGCCGGCTCGATGCCGAAATAGAAGTTGGCCTGGGCGGCGGGCCCGGACGGCTGGCTGAGCAGCATCAGCGCGGTGCCGGCGGCCACCTGGTCGCCCTGGGCGGCGCTGATCTGCAGCACGGTGCCGTCGCGGGGCGCGGTGATCACCTGGGTGCCGGGGCGGGCGCCGGTGGCCTGTTGTGCGTCCAGCGCCTGCTGGGCATCGGCCACGGCCTTCTGCGCCACCGCCAGTTGCGAGGCGGTGGCCAGGCGCAGGTCGAACTGCGCCTTGACCCGCGCCTGTTCGGCGCGGGCGTCATTCACCGCGGTGCGCGCCTGGGCCGAGGCCAGTACGGCAGCGGGGTCGGCGCTTATTTCCAGCAGCGGGTCGTGCTGGTGCACCACCTGGCCGGGGCTGACCCGCAGGCGGGTGACGCGGGCCAGGTAAGGCAGGCTGATGGACTGGGTGAGCGAGGCGGTGGTGCCGACCACGCCGTAGCCGCGCAGCAGCGAGCTGACCGGCCCTTGCTGGGTACGCACGGCCTGCACCGTGGCCACCGGTTCATCAGCGGCGCGGGCTTGCAGGATGGCCAGCGACAGCACGGCCACGGTCAGGGGGCCGAGGGGGCGAAGCGTCATGGTGCGGTTACTCCAACGGCCAGGGGCTTGCTGGCATAGGGTTGAGGAATGTCGGCGCCCATCAGCGCCTGCAGGGCCACGCGCTGTTCGGCCAGGGCCTCCTGGGTGGTGGCCACGGCGATGTCGCGGGCCAGCAGCGAGTTCTGCGTGTCGGTGTAGGTGCCGATGGTCACTGCGTGCAGGGCATAGGCCCGCTCGGTGGCGGCCGCCAGGCTGTCGAAGTCGGGCAGGGCGTGTTGCAGGGTGTCGACCTGCGCAGCCAGCAGCTGGATATCGGCGCGCAGGCGGTCGACGTCGGCGTAGGCGCTGTTGACCCGGTTGAAGTACTCCACGTGCAGGCGCTCGCGGGTGGCCTTCTCGATGGCAATCACCCCGCGGTTGCGGTTGAACACCGGCAGCGACAGGGTCAGGGTGTAGCCCTGGGTCTTCACGTAGGAGGTGTCGCGGGCCTGCTGCACGCCGAACTGGAAGGTGGGGAACTGGTTGAGCACGGCGGCGCGGTACTTGTTTTCCTGGGCCAGGTAGCCCTGTTTCAGGGCCAGCAGGTCGGGCCGGCGGCTGGCCAGTTGGCCCAGGTCCTGGTGGGTCAGGGCGATGCTGGCGGCGATCGCCTGGGCAAAGGCGGCGTCGCCCAGGGGCTCGCGGGGCAGCAGCTTGAGCTGGACGTCGGGCGCCAGGCCCAGCAGGGCGTTGAGGTCGTGGCGGGTCTGGGAGGCGGCGCGCTGGGCGTCGGCCAGGGCGGTCTGGCTGTCCTGGTACGCCAGCTGCGCCACGCCCAGGGCGTCGCCGGTGATGTCGCGCTGACGGGCGCCCTGGCTCATGGCCTGCAAGCGGGCCAGGTTCAGGTCACGCTGGCGGGTCAGCAGCGGTACGGTGGTGTCCTGCAGCTGCGCCTTGAGGAACAGGATGCGCGCCTGGGCCACCAGCTGCCATTCCTGCCACAGCATGCCCAGGTCGGTCTTGCGCACCGTGGCGTCGGCGGCGGCCTTGTTGGCGCCGCGGGTGATGATCTTCATCACGTCGATGCTCAGGCCGGCGGTGTAGTCCGAGGAGGCGCCGCTGATGTGCGGCCGGGTCCAGTCCTGGATTGCCGTGAGCTGCGGGTCGGGCAGCAGGCCGGCGTCGAACGCCTGGGCCTTGGCGATGGCCAGGTCGCTGCGGGCCAGCTTCAGGTCCGGGTTGTTGAGCACGGCCAGGGTGGCGATGTCGGTCATGTCCAGGCCCTGGGCAGCGGCGAAACGGTGCGCGGGCAGGGGTGGCAGGCCCAGGGCGTGGGCGTCGACCTCCACGCGGGTGGCGCTGGCGGGCAGGGTGGGGTGGTCGTCGCCGGCCCCCAGGGGACTTGCGTGGTACACGGCGCAGGCCGACAGCAGGCAGCCCGCCGCGGTGAGCAGGGCCGCGCGGGTGAGGGCGGGCAGGGTCCGATGCATAAGGTGTCGTTCGCTTTATTGGGATCGCTGCCGGGCATCCTGAACGAGCGTCAATGGCGCCGAGTTCGCCGCTGGGTAAACTTTTTGACAGGTGATAAGTACTTGTCGCTGCGCGGTTTTTTATTTGCGTAGGGGCAGCGGTGGCAGGGTGCAAAGCGTCAGTGGCGTTGTGCTAGGCTTCGAAGGTAGTCAGGAACGGCAATGTTTTGTCGACAAACCGATCGCAGGAGGGATTGTTCAAAGCCTGCGGGGGTGATCAAGGGAGGGGCACGGATGCACGTATTGGTTGCAGAACACGACACACAGACACGACTCATCATCAGTAATTACCTGCGCCTGCACGGCCACCAGGCCACCTGCGTGGGCGACGGGCTGACCGGGCTGCACCTGGCGGTGACCCAGCCGTACGATGCGCTCGTATTCAACGCGCAATTGCCCGGCATAGATGGCTACCAGGCCTGCGAGCGGCTGCGCGGGGCGGGGCGCGCGCATCTGCCGTTCGTCATCGTTGCCCAGGCCCGGGACCTGGGCGAAGTGCTGCGCGGCTTCAAGCTGGGCGCGGACGATTACCTGGCCGGGCCACTGGAGCCCAGCGAGCTGGTGGCGCGCCTGACAGCCATCACCCGGCGCATGGCGCGCCTGCACACCCGGGTGCTGGAGGTCCACGACCTGACGTACGACCTGGACACCCTGCACGTCAGGCGCGGCGAGCAGGCCATAGACCTCAACCCCACCTCGCTGCACCTGCTGGAGCTGTTGATGCGCAAGAGCCCCGCCGTGGTGTCCCGGCAGGAAATGCTGGACGCGGTCTGGGAAGGCGCGCCGCGCAGCAGTGATACGTTGAGAAGCAATGTCCACCTGCTGCGCCGTGCGGTGGACAAGCCGTGCTATACGCCGCTGATCCACACCCTGCATGGCGTGGGGTATCAACTGATGTGTCGAAGCGCCTGACGGGACAAGCGCGGCGTACTCGGACGCGGCCTGCGGCCGCTGCTACGGGCACCGTGGCGTCAGCGGCCCACGCGGTTACGGGCGCGGTTTCGGCTGGGCCTTCTGCGCCGTGGACTGGGCCGTGGACTCGCGGTTGGGCTGGCCAGGCTTGCTGGAGCGGTGGGCGTCGTTGTCGCGCTCCACTTCGCCGGGCGGTTGCGTGGCGGTGGCGTCAGGTCGGGTGTCTTTGGGCTGGCTCATCAGGTTTGCTCCTTTGTGAACAGGGGGTCACAGAATCGGCTTACCGCCGGTAACCCCATAGCGGGTGCCGGAGATGTAGCTGCCCTCGTCCGAGGCCAGCAGCACGTAGATCGGCGCCACTTCCACCGGCTGGCCAGGGCGGCCCAGCGGCGTCTGCGCACCGAATTGGGTGACTTCCTCATCGGGCATGGTGGCGACGATCAGCGGTGTCCAGATCGGCCCCGGTGCCACGCTGTTGACCCGTATCCCGCGTTCGCCCAGCAGTTGCGCCAGGCCGGCGCTGAAGTTGGCGATGGCGCCCTTGGTGGTCGCGTAGGCCAGCAGGGTGGGCTTGGGCGTGTCGGAATTCACCGAGCTGGTGTTGATGATCGCGCTGCCCGCCGCCATGTGTGGCACGGCGGCCTGGCACAGGCGAAACATGGCGGTGATGTTGATATCGAAGGTCTTCAGCCATTCGTCGTCGGTGATGTCTTCGAAGCGCTCGTGGGTCATCTGGAAGGCCGCGTTGTTCACCAGCACGTCGATGCGGCCGAAGCGCGCCACGGTGTCATCGACCAATTGCCGGCACACGCTTTTCTGCGCCAGGTCACCGGGCAGCAGCAGGCATTGCCGGCCTGCGGCTTCGACCCAGCGCGCAGTCTCGTGGGCGTCTTCGTGTTCATCCAGATAGGCCACGGCGACGTCTGCGCCTTCCCGGGCAAAAGCGATGGCCACGGCGCGGCCGATGCCGCTGTCGGCACCGGTCACCAGGGCGATCTTGCCCACCAGCCTGCCGCTGCCCTTGTAGCTCTGCTCGCCGCAGTCGGGCGTGGGGTCCATCTGCCGTTGTGAACCGGGCACGGCCTGGGGTTGGCGGGGGAAGGGCGGTCTGGGGTAGTCGCGCATGTTCGGCTCTCCTGATGATTGAACAGGCCTGTGGTTGAGATACCGGCGCGAAGGTGAAGGTTGAGTTGGATCGTGGATTGGCGCGACGAGCGGTGTGACTGGGATAGGCGGGGCTGCCGGACGCCGCCTTTCGTCTGCTGCTGGCGTGATCCATTGAAACGATGGCCGTGCCGCGTTGGCCTGATTCCCGTAAGCGAGTCAATTGTTCAGCCATGCCAACGGAGAACACCATGAAAGCCATCGTCTACAACGGCCCACGCGACGTCAGCGTGCAAAACGTCCCTGATGCCCGTATCGAGAAACCCACCGACGCCCTGGTGCGTATCACCACCACCAACATCTGCGGCTCTGACCTGCACATGTACGAAGGCCGCACCTCGTTCGAGACCGGCCGGGTGTTCGGCCACGAGAACCTCGGCGAAGTGATCGAGGTGGGGCAGGGCGTGGACCGCATCAAGGTTGGCGACCGCGTGTGCCTGCCGTTCAACATCGGCTGCGGCTTCTGCGAGAACTGCGAGAAAGGCCTCACCGGCTTCTGCCTCACTGCCAACCCCGGCAACGCCGGCGCAGCGTACGGCTTTGCCGAGATGGGCCCGTACCAGGGTGGCCAGGCCGAGCTGCTGCGCGTGCCGTACGCCGACTTCAACTGCCTGGTGCTGCCCGAGGACGCCCAGGAGCGTGAGGACGACTATGTGATGCTGTCGGACATCTTTCCCACTGGCTGGCACGCCACCGAATTGGCCGGCCTGCTGCCGGGCGAAAGCATCGCCATTTACGGCGCCGGCCCGGTGGGATTGATGGCCGCCCATTCGGCGTTGATCAAGGGCGCATCCCAGGTGTTCGTGGTCGACAGCCACCCCGACCGCCTGCAGTTGGCCGCGCAGATGGGCGCCACCCCCATCAATGCGCTGGAACAGGCAGCGGTCGACCAGATTCTCAACCTCACCCATGGCAAAGGCACCGACCGCGGTTGCGAATGCGTGGGCTACCAGTGTTGTGATCGTCACGGCCACGAGGCCAACCACTTGACCATGAACAACCTGGTGGCCTCCACCAAAGCCACGGGCGGCATCGGCGTGGTAGGGGTGTTCGTGCCGCAGGACCCCGGCGCCAAGAGCGAATTGGCGAAGGAAGGCAAGATGGCCTTCGACTTCGGCGCGTTCTGGTTCAAGGGGCAGCAGATTCGCACGGGCCAGGCCAACGTCAAGGCCTACAACCGTCGGTTGGCGGAGCTGATCCACCATGGCCGCGCATCACCGTCGCAGATCATTTCGCATCGGCTCCCCTTGGCCGATGGGCCTGCCGCCTATGGGCATTTCGATGCGCGGGACCAGGGCTGGACCAAGGTAGTGCTCAAGCCGGCCGCCTGACCGGACGACGTCCGCCCCCTGGAACGTACTGGCCCCAGGGGGCGTTGCAGTGCGGGCAGGCACCATCAGCTGCCCGACTTGGCCGATTGCGGCGCCTGTTGCTGTTGCGCCTGGTCGTGGGCCGCGGCCACGGCGCGCTGTTGGTCCTGCACCTGCTCGTAGTGCGCCATGGCGTGGTCACGCGCGGCATCCATGCGGGCCGCGACGATGTCACCGCCGCCTTCGGCCATGGCTGCAACCGAACTGCCCATCAGACCTGCCAGTACCAGCATTTTCAAGATTTTCATGATTCTCTCCACTGTATTTGGCGGGCCGTTGTGGCCCGGTGAAGAGAGAATGCGGCCAGGGGCCTTTCAACGATTTCGCCGGCGCCTAAACAATTTGACAGGTGGGATGGCGTTCGCACGCCCAGGTGCAGGGTGAGCCGTTGCAGCTAGGCAGGCAAGCTAGGCCAACCGTGCCACCAGCCCGTAGCCCAGGAACGTCATCAACAGCGACCCCAGCACGTGGGCGCTGACGGTCGCCGCCGCCCACCCCAGGCGGCCTTCCTGGAGCATGAACAGCACTTCGGCCGAGAAGGTTGAAAAGGTCGTCAGGCCGCCGCAAAAGCCTGTGGTGATCAGCAGTTTCAACGCAGGGTCGAGGTTGGGGGCGCGCATGAACAAGGCCATGGCCATGCCGATGATGAAGCCGCCGACAAGGTTTACCAGCAAGGTGCCCAGGGGCAGGTTGGGGAACAGCCCGTTGAGCTTGATTGCCAGCAGCCATCGGCCCAGGCAGCCAATGGCGCCGCCGATGGCGACGGCGAGGAAGGAACTGTACATGCGCAGGTGTCCGCAGGGGCGAGGTTTGACTGTAGCGCAATGACGCCGCCTGCGGCAGCTGAGGGCTTCTGTAGCAGCGGTCGTAGGCCGCGTCCAGGGCGCCGCGCTTTTCCTGGCACACCGCGGTGGGCCCGGACGCCGCCTGCGGCAGCTGCTACGGGGGGTTGGGTAGCAGCGTTCGCCAGATCGACTACCTTATGGTGCTGCACAGCCATTTTTCACACCTGCCTTAGAAGGAGTGCTCACCATGACCGATCAAGCCAGACGCCCCTTGCTGGTGCCGTTCGCCGGCCCCACGCTTTTGGGTACGCCGCTGCTCAACAAGGGCACCGCCTTCACCGCACAGGAGCGCGCCGAACTGGGCTTGCAGGGCCTGCTGCCCGCCCAGGTAGAGACCATCGACGAGCAGGCGCGCCGCGCCTTCGCGCAGTTCGAGGGGTGCTCCACCGACCTTGAAAAGCACGTGCTGCTGCGCTCCATCCAGGACTTCAACGAGACCCTGTTCTACAAGCTGGTAGACGACCACCTGGACCGCATGCTGCCGATCATCTACACGCCCACGGTGGGCAAGGCGTGCCAGGAGTTCTCGCGCATCTACCGCAGCCACCGCGGCCTGTTCATCAGCATCGACGACGCCCAGCGCATCGATGAGATCCTCAACAACGTCACCAAGGACAACGTCAAGGTCATCGTCGTCAGCGACTGCGAGCGCATCCTCGGCCTGGGTGACCAGGGCGTCGGCGGCATGGGCATTCCCATCGGCAAGCTGTCGCTGTACACCGCCTGCGGTGGCATCAGCCCGGCGCACACCCTGCCGGTGGTGCTGGATGTGGGCACCAACAACCCCGAGCGCCTGGCCGACCCGCTGTACTTCGGCCTGCGCCACGAGCGGGTGCGCGGCCAGGCCTACGACGATTTCGTCCAGGCCTTCATCGACGGCGTGAAGCGCCGCTGGCCCAAGGCGATCGTGCAGTTCGAGGACTTCGCGCTGGCCCAGGCCATGCCGCTGCTGGACCGTTTCCGCGACCAGCTGTGCTGTTTCAACGATGACATCCAGGGCACCGCCGCCGTCACCGTCGGCACCCTGCTGGCAGCGTGCAAGGTCAAGGGCCAGCGCCTGGCGGACCAGGTGGTGGCGTTCGTCGGCGCCGGCTCCGCCGGCTGCGGCATTGCCGAGCAGATCATCGCCGCCATGCAGCTGGAAGGGGTGAGCGAGGCCCAGGCCCGGCGGCAGGTGTTCCTGATCAACAGCAAGGGCCTGCTCACCGACCGCCAGGCCGGCCTCTACGACTTCCAGGCGCGGCTGGCCCACCACAGCGACAGCCTGGCGGGCTGGCAGTACGCCGGTGACTGGCCGTCGTTGCAGGAGGTGGTCAGCAATGCCCGCCCCAGCGTGCTGATTGGCGTGTCGGGCAAGGCCGGCCTGTTCACCCAGCAGATCATCGAAACCCTGCACCAGGGCTGCCCGCAGCCCATCGTCATGCCGCTGTCCAACCCCACCTCGCAGATCGAGGCGCACCCCAAGGACATCCTGCAATGGACCCACGGCCAGGCGCTGGTGGCCACCGGCAGCCCGTTCCTGCCGGTGGAGGTGCTGGGCAAGGTGTTCCCCATTGCTCAGTGCAACAACTCCTACATCTTCCCCGGCGTCGGCCTGGGCGCCATCGTCAGCCAGGCCACGCGCATCACCGACGGCATGCTGATGGCCTCGGCCCAGGCGCTGGCCGATTGCGCGCGGGAAGGGCAGATGTTGCCGGCGCTGCGCGAAGTGCAGACGGTCAGCCAGCGCATCGCCTTCGCCGTGGCCAAGGCGGCGCAGGCCGATGGCGTGGCCGTGCCGCAGGATGACGCGAGCCTGAAGGCGGCCATCGAGGCGCAGTTCTGGCGGCCGGTGTACCGCCAGTACAAGCGCCGCTGAGCCCACGAAGTAGCCGCTGCCCCGGGCAGCGGCTACCCCGGCCAGGTGCCCCGGCGCCTGCATTGATGAGTATCACTCATCAGATCATCCCGTTTTCCCCCGGTACTCAGGCCTTCGTCCGTTGCGTAGTGTGAGCCGCATTCACGGCACCCACACCACCACGGAGCCCCCATGCGCCCATTGGCCGCCATCGCCACTGCCGACTCAGCCAACCACGGCTTGCGCACGCTGCTGATCCTCAGTGCGCTGCTGGCCTTCGCCTCGATTTCCACCGACCTCTACCTGCCGGCCATGCCGGTGATGGCCCAGGCGCTGCACGCCGACAGTGGCACCCTGGAATTGACCGTGAGTGGCTACCTGATCGGCTTCAGCCTGGGCCAGTTGTTCTGGGGGCCGTTCAGCGACCGTTTCGGCCGGCGCCTGCCGGTGGCGCTGGGCCTGGTGCTGTTCATCACCGGCTCGGCCGGCTGCGCCCTGGCCGCCGACGGCCACGCCATGATCGGCTGGCGCGTGGTGCAGGCCGTGGGCGCCTGTGCCAACGTGGTGCTGGCCCGTGCCATGGTGCGCGACCTGTACCAGGGGCGCGCGGCGGCGCAGAAGATGTCGACACTGATGACCATCATGGCCATCGCGCCGCTGGCCGGCCCAACGCTGGGCGGGCAGATCCTGCACCTGGCCTCGTGGCAGGCGATTTTCTGGGTGCTGGTGCTGGTCGGCCTGCTGACGTTGGCCAGCCTGCTGCTGTTGCCCGAGACCCTGCCGGCGTTGCGCCGCGCCCCGGCCTCGCTGGGGACGATCGTCGCCCGCTACGGCGCGCTGCTGCGCAACCCGCGCTTTCTCGCCTACGCCGCCACCGGCGGGTTCTTCTACGCCGGCACCTTCGCCTACATCGCCGGCTCGCCGTTTGCCTACATCGGCTACCACCACGTGCCCGCGCAGCTCTACGGGCTGCTGTTCGCCGCCGGCATCGTCGGCGTCATGGCCACCAACCTGGCCAACGCCCGGCTGCTTGCGCACTACCACAGCGACCACTTGCTGATGGTGGGCGCGTTGATGGCTGGTGCGGCCGGGCTGCTGGTCGCCATCAACACCTGGGCGGGCTTCGGCGGGCTGCCGCTGCTGGTGCTGGGCTGCTTCCTGTTCGCCTCGTCCACCGGCTTCGTGGTGGCCAACTCGGTGGCGGGTGCGCTGAATGGCGCCGGCCAGTTCGCCGGCTCCGCCTCGGCCCTGGCCGGGGCCATGCAATACGGCGCGGGCATCCTCGGCTCGGCCCTGGTGGCGCTGTTCGCCGACGGCACGCCATGGCCCATGGGCGCGGTGCTGGCGCTGTGCGGCGTGGGCTGCGTGGCCAGCGCGGCCTGGGTCTTGCGCACCGCCACAACTCATTGATCCACTCCAACAGAGGTAACTTCCATGACGCTCGACTTTGACAATCAGGTGGCCCTGGTCACCGGCGCGGCCTCCGGCATTGGCCTGGCCACCGCCAAGGCGTTTGCCGCGGCAGGCGCCGCCGTGGCCCTGGCCGACAGGCACGGCGAGGCCGCCCGCGCCGTCGCCGAGCAGCTGAACGCCGCGGGCCACAAGGCCATCGCCATCGAGTGCGACGTGGCCGACATCGCCCAGGTCGAGGCGATGGTCCAGCAGACCGTCGCCGAACTGGGCCGGCTGGACGCTGCGTTCAACAACGCCGGCATCCAGAACCTGCTCGCCGAAACCGCCGACGCCAGCGTCGAGGACTACGACCGGGTGATGGCGGTGAACCTGCGCGGCGTGTGGGCCTGCATGAAGTTCCAGCTGCAGCACATGCGCGCGCAGGGCAGCGGCAGCATCGTCAACTGCTCGTCCCTGGGCGGCCTGGTGGGCGGCGCCGAGCGCGCCAACTACCACGCGGCCAAGCACGGCGTGCTCGGCCTGACCAAGAGCGCGGCGCTGGAATACGCGGCGCGCAACATCCGCGTGAACGCCGTGTGCCCGGGCCTGATCTGGACGCCCATGGCCGACCAGATGGTGGCGAGCGGGCAGGGCGAAGCCCTGGAAGGGATGGTCAAGAGCATCCCCATGGCCCGCCACGGCCGCCCCGAAGAAATCGCCGACGCGGTGCTGTGGCTCAGCAGTCGCCGTGCCAGCTACGTCACCGGCCAGTCCATCTCGGTGGACGGCGGCTTCATCATGCGTTGATCAGAGGCAGTGAACATGAACCCGCAACACACCGATTGCCAGCCATCGCTGGACGACCTCGAAAGCGTGGCGCCTGCGCTGCGCCATTTCACCGCGACCCTGGTGCAGGGCACGCTCTGGCGCAACACCGACCTCAACCCGCGCGACCGCAGCCTGGTCACCCTGGCCGCCGCCATTGCCCGCAACCATGCGGTGCAGCTGCAACCGGCCCTTGAACAGGCCTTGCAGCATGGCGTCAAGCCGGCGGAGATCTCCGAGGTCATCACCCACCTGGCGTTCTATGCAGGCTGGGGCAATGCCCTGGCGGCGGTACTCCCGGCCAAGGCAGTGTTCGCCCGGCACGGGGTGGCTGCCGCCGACCTGCCGCCGGTGGCCTGCGAGCCGCTGCCGCTGGACGAAGCCGCCGAGCGCCAGCGCGCCACCGCCGTCAACGCCAACTTCGGCGAGGTAGCCCCAGGCGTGGTCAAGCACACCACCGACTGCCTGTTCCTCGACCTGTGGTTGCGCCCGGCCCTGGCGCCGCGCGACCGCAGCCTGGTGACGGTGACGGCGCTGGTGTGCGCCGGGCAGGTGGCCCAGGTGACCTACCACCTCAACCGCGCCATGGACAACGGCCTGACCCAGGCCCAGGCGGGCGAACTGCTGACCCAACTGGCGTTCCACGCCGGCTGGCCGAACGTGTTCTCGGCCATGCCGGTGTTCAAGGATGTGTTTGCCAGCCGCCACTGAGACCGCAGGAGTGAATCATGAGAGCACTGACGTTACTGACCGCGATGATGACCTGCACGGCGGCCCTGGCCGCTGAAAGCTCCGATGAGCAGAACATGAGCATCGTCAGGAACGGCGAGCAGCCTGCGATCATGGGCGCGCCGGGCAATTTCGTCGGCAACGCGCGCATCGACCCGCTGTTCGCGGCGCGCGCGCCGTCCACGGTGTCGGCGGGGGCGGTGACGTTCCAGCCGGGTGCCCGCTCAGCCTGGCACACCCACCCCATGGGGCAGACCCTTGTGGTCACCGCCGGCACTGGCTGGATTCAACAGGAGGGCGGGCTGAAGCAGGTGATCAAGCCCGGCGACGTGATCTGGACGCCGCCCGGCGTTAAGCATTGGCACGGCGCCACGGCGACTACCGGCATGACCCACATCGCCGTCCAGGAGGCCCAGGGCGGCAAGAGCGTGGAGTGGCTGGAGCCGGTGACGGACGCGCAATACGAGGCCTCGCGATGAAGCGCTTGAAGGTGGCCGCCACCGCCCTGTCACTGTTGCTGTCGGCCTGTGCCGCTCACGACAAGCCCCAAGGCCCCAGCCTGGACGATGTACGCGCCGTATCACCGGCGCTCGCCCACAACACCCAGGCGCTGCTGGGCGAGGTGTGGCGGCGCCCCGGCCTGTCGCCCCGCGACCGCAGCCTGGTGACCGTGGCGGCGCTGATTGCGCGCAACCAGCCGGCGGAGCTGGCTGTGCAGTTGAACCTGGCGCTGGACAACGGCGTCACCCCTGCCGAGTTGTCGGAGACCATCAACCACCTGGCGTTCTACAGCGGTTGGGGCACCGCCACGGCGGCGATCCCGGTCGCCCGGCAGGTGTTCGCCAGCCGCGGGATCACTGCTGCGCAACTGCCGCCGGTGTCACCGCCGTTGCTGCCGCTGGACCAGGCTGCTGAACAGGCTCGGGCCGCCTATGTCGACAAGCTGGCAGGGCCGGTGTCGCCTGGCCTGGTGCAGTACACCGGTTCGGCGCTGTTCCATGACCTGTGGCTGCGGCCCGGGCTGGCCCCCCGGGATCGGAGCCTGGTCACTGTCAGTGCGTTGATCGCCAACGGTCAGATGGGGCAATTGGCGGCCCACCTGAACCGCGCCATGGACAACGGCCTGACCCAGCTGCAGGCCGCGGAAATGCTCACGCAGCTGGCGTTCTACGCCGGGTGGCCGAACGTGTTCACGGCGGTGCCGGTGGTCAACGGCGTGTTTGCCAGCCGGCAGCCAGCCCACGGGGACTCATGAGAAGGGCTCATGACTGCATCCCGTTGTCCCACCTTAATCATGACCAGCTGTTTGGTTAGCATGCTATCAAACGCGCCACGGCTTGCGTGGCGCACCGTTTCAACGCTTGAGGACGTCTATTCATGAATTACCGCTACCTGGGCCGCAGCGCCCTGAAAGTCTCGCCCCTGTGCCTGGGCGCCATGATGTTCGGCGGCGAGACCGACGAGCCCACCTCACGCCGCATCATCGACAAGGCCGCTGCCGCCGGGGTGAACTTTATCGACACCGCTGACGCCTACCACGCCGGCCGCTCCGAGCAGATCATCGGCCGGGCCATCGCCGAACAGCGCGACCGCTGGGTGGTGGCCACCAAGTTCGGCTACCCGTCGTCCGCCACCGCCGGGCCCAACGAGCAGGGCCAGTCGCGCAAGTGGATCATGCAGAACGTGGAAGGCGTGCTGAAGCGCATGGGCACCGACTTCATCGACATCCTGTACTTCCACCGCACCCTCACCGATGCGCCGATGGAGGAGGGGCTGCGCGCGGTAGAGGACCTGATTCGCCAGGGCAAGATCCGCTACTACGGCGTGTCCAACTTCCACGCCTGGCGCATTGCCGAGATGGTGCGTATCGCTGATGCCCTGGGCATCCAGCGGCCTACCGTGAGCCAGCCGGTGTACAACATCGTCACCCGTGGCGCCGAGGTCGAGCAGTTGCCGGTGGCCGGCAACTACGGCATTGGCGTGGTGCCCTACAGCCCGCTGGCCCGTGGCGTATTAAGCGGTAAATATGGCGTTGATACGCCGCCGGCCGCCGATTCCCGCGCGGGCCGTGGCGACAAGCGCATCCAGCAGACCGAATGGCGCCCCGAGTCGTTGCGCGTGGCCCAGGCCATCGCCGACCACGCGGCGGCGCGGGGCACCACCTCGATTGCCTTTGCGATTGCCTGGGTGTTGAAAAATCAGCTGGTCAGCGCCGCCATCGCCGGGCCGCGGACCGAGGCCCATTGGGACAGCTACATGCAGGCGCTGGCGCTTGAATTGGGGCCGGACGACGAGCAATTGGTGGACAGCCTGGTGGTGCCAGGGCATGCGTCGACCCATGGCTTTACCGACCCTAATTACCCGGTGGAAGGGCGCTGCGTGCGGTAAAGATTGCGTCGGGGCCGGACGCAGCCTGCGGCAGCTGCTACCCAAAGCGGGTGTAGCAGCGGCCGCAGGCCGCGTCCCCAGGCGCCGCGGTCAAAGAATAAACCGCGCCACCTTGCCGTTCAGGTCGCTGGCATGTTCCTGCAGCGACCGCGACTGTTTCTCGGCGTCCAGCGAGCCTTCCACCAGGTCCTCGCCCAGGGTCTTGATGGTGACCACGTTGCGGGTGATTTCCTCAGTCACCGAGGACTGTTCCTCGGCGGCGGAGGCGATCTGCTGGGACATGCCGGAGATCTCGCTGGCCGCCTCGGTGATCTCCTCGAGCGAAGCGTAGGCCTGCTGGGCGTCGGCGACGCTGCGTTCGGCCAGGCCGGTGCTGTTGGCCATGCGTTCCACGGCGTCGTCGGTGATGCGCTGGATGTTGCTGACCGTGGCCTGGATCGACTTGGTCGACTCCTGGGTACGCTGGGACAGCATGCGCACCTCGTCGGCCACCACCGCGAAGCCACGGCCGTGCTCGCCGGCGCGGGCCGCTTCGATGGCCGCGTTGAGGGCCAGCAGGTTGGTCTGCTCGGCCACGCTCTGGATGCTGGTGAGCACGCTGGTGATGGACTGCGAGTACTCGCTCAGCTCGTTGACCACCCGGGTGGCAGCGCTGATTTCGCTGGACAGGTCGACGATCGAGCCCTGGGTCTTGCGCACCAGTTCCAGGCCTTTCAGGCTGCTGACCGACGACTGCTGTGCCGACACCGCGGTGCGTTCGGCGTTGCCGGCGATTTCCTGGGTGGCAGAAGCCATTTCGGTGACGGCGGTGGCCACCAGGGTCAGTTCCTGTTGCAGGCGCTCCAGGCTCTGGGCCGCGTCGCTGCTGCGGTTGAGCACGCTGGTGGACTCCTGGCCGATCTCCACCGCCTGGTGGCGCACGTGGCCGATCAGGGTGTGCAGGCTGCCGACGAACTGGTTGAAGTGCCGGCCCAGGTCGCCCACCTCGTCGTCGGACTGTTGGGCGATGCGCTGGGTCAGGTCGCCGTCGCCGCTGGCGATCACCTGCAGGCCACGGGACATGGCGCCCAGCGGGCGCAGCAGCCACACGCACAGGGCGTTGACCACCAACAGCGACAGCACCAGGATCACCACCAGGGTGCCCAGGGCCACCCACAGGCTGCGGTGCAGCGGGGCCAGCAGCACGTCGTTGTCCAGCACCAGCACCAGCTTTTCGTGCTGGTGTTCGATAGGCATCACGTACAGGCGCTCGCCCTTGTCATCGATCAGGAACTTCTCGCCATCGCTGGCCGCCAGCGACTGCAGGGTCGTGCTGGTGAGGGCGGGGTATAGGCTGTCGACCGGCTTGTCCAGGGCGTTTTTATCGTTATGGCCGAGGATGATGCCGTCGTGGTCGACGAAGAACGCCGAGCCGTTGCCCGGCAGCTTGATCTGTTTCAGCTGGCCGAGGATCTCGCCCATGCTGACGTCGGCGCCCAGCACCCCCAGGGTGCTGCCGTTGCGCGCCAGCACCTTGCCCAGGGACAGCACGTAGCTTTGCGTGGCGGCGGCCACCGACGGCGTCGAGAAGTACACCTCGCCCGGTGCCAGCAGGGCCTGTTGGTACCACTTCCACTTGCGCGGGTCGTTGTTGTCGGGTGGCAGGGTGGCGCCGTTGGCGTTGATCTGGCTGCCGTCGGGGCGGGCCAGGAACACGTTGTCGAAACCGCCGGAGACCTTGGCCTGCTGCAGCTGTGCCAGCAGCGTGTCGTCACTGGCGCCGGCCACCACCGAGGCCATGGCCATCTGCTTGCTGGTCAGCCAGTAATTGACGTTGGCGGCGAACACCTTGCCGGTGTTGCTCACCTGTTGGGCAATGCCGGTTTCAATGTTGTCGCGGCTTTCCACGTAGTGCAGTGCGGTCAGGCTGCAGCCGACCAACAGCAGCGCGACGCTGGCCGACAGGGCCAGTTTTTTTCCTAGGGTCAACTTCATAGAGCACCTTGCTTGGCAGTGCGAACGTGAACGCGAAGCGCATTCAGGGGTTCGTTAGGAAGCTATCGGCATCCCCAGGCAGGACTGAAGGCCACTGGTCAGACTTTTTGTAACCGGTTTCAGTGGCGAATTTGCGGGCGATGTGCGAGGTCTATGCTTGCAGGTACGCATCTGCACGAGGAATCGACCATGAAGCCTGCCCCTCGCACCCTGATCAGCCGCGAACCCTGGTGGGCACGGCCGCCTGCGCCCGGGCAGGACGAGAGCACCTGCGACTGGGGCTGGCTGGAGGTGTACTCCGACCGCACGTTCCGCTTTGACCCGGTGCGGCCCACCGACGAGGAAATTCGCAACCGCAAGGGCTGCCGGGTGGCGCAGGAACCCCACTGACGCCCGTAGCAGCTGCCGCAGGCTGCGTCCTGGCCAGCGCGATTCAACAGGCACGCCGCCGGACGCAGCCTTCGGCAGCTGCTACGGGGCTGCGGTTAGGGGCCCAGTACCAGATGCTCGGCGAGAAAATCGATGAAAACGCGCAGCTTGGGCAACGGCTGCCGGCTGCCCGGCCACAGCAGCGAAAACGTGCCGCCGGCCACCAGGCGCTCATCGAGAATGCTCACCAGGCTGCCGTCGCGCAGGTACTGCCCCACGGCGAAGTCCGGCAGGTAGGCCACCCCCAAGCCGCCCACGGCCGCGCCGATCAGCGCCTCGACGTTGTTGAAGGTCAAGGTGCCCGGCAGCTCCAGTGGCGGCAGGCCTGCGCGGCCCTCGAAGGTCCAGGGCTGCAGCTGGCCGTTGCTGTGGAAGCGGTAGAACAGGCAGGCATGGTCGCGCAGTTGTTCCGGCGTGGTGGGGATGCCGCGCGTGGCGAAATAGCCGGGCGCGCCCACCAGGATCAGGCGGAAGGCCCCCAGGGTGCGAGCCCTCAGGCGCGAGTCGAGGACGTCGCCGCTGCGGATCACGGCGTCCATGCCCTCGGCGATGACGTCGACCATGCGGTCGCTGAAGTCCAGGTCCAGCTCGATCTCGGGGTAGCGGCGGGTGAACTCGGGCAGGATCGGCAATAGCATGCGATAGCCCAGCGCTGGCAGGCTGATGCGCAGCCGGCCGCGGGGCACTTCGCGTTGCCGTGACAGCTCGGCCTGGGCCTCCTCCAGTTCTGCCACCACGCGGCTGCAGCGGGCGTAGAACAGCTCGCCGGCCTCGGTGAGGCTGATGTGCCGGGTGCTGCGGTTAAGCAGGCGCACGCCCAGGCTCTCTTCCAGCCGGGCAATGCTCTTGCCCACTGCCGAGGCGGAGATTTCCAGGCGCTGGGCGGCAGCGACGAAGCTGCGCAGCTCGGCGGCGCGGACGAAAGCGGTCAGGCCGCTGAGGCTTTCCATAAGCACCCTTTGCGGACATTTTGTCCGGTTAGACGGGACGGTTGGCCTGTTTTTCCCAGGATCCCCGCCATCCTATCCTCGGGCCTTCGCTAATGGCTACAGGATGTTTCCCATGACTGCTCCGCACCCCTCGACTGCGCGTTACGGCCTGCTGGCCGTGTGCCTGGCCGGGATAATCTTGCCGCTGAGCTTCTCCGCCGGGGCCATCGCCACCCCGGCCATCGGCCACGACCTGGGCGGCAGCCCGCTGGCCCTGGCGTGGATCACCAACGCCTTCATGCTGACCTTCGGCAGCCTGCTGCTGGCGGCCGGTACCTTGGCCGATACCTACGGCCGCCGGCGTCTGTTCGTCGGCGGCGTGGCCCTGTATGTGCTGGTGTCGCTGGCCCTGGGCGCGGCGCCCAGCGTGGCCGTGCTGGATGTGCTGCGCGGCCTGCAGGGGGTGGCGGCGGCCGCAGCGCTGGCAGGTGGCTCGGCCGCGCTGGCGGACCTGTTCGACGGCCCGGCGCGCACCCGTGCCTACAGCGCGCTGGGCACCAGCTTCGGCGTAGGCCTGGCGCTGGGGCCGATGCTGTCGGGCTGGCTCATCAGCCAGTGGGGCTGGCGCGCGGTATTCTTCAGCGCCGCGCTGATCGGCGCGCTGGCCCTGATGCTGGGCCGCCGCTATTTGCGCGAGTCCCGCGACCCGGCGGCCGGGCGCCTGGATGGGCTGGCCACGCTGCTGTTCAGCAGCGCCCTGGGGCTGTTGACCTGGGCGATCATGCAGGTGCCGGTCAGCGGCTGGGCCAGCACGCCGGTGCTGGCGAAGCTGGCGGCGGCCGGGTTGCTGCTGGCGGCGTTCGTTGCCGGCCAGCGCCGCGCCACGCGGCCGATGCTGGACCTGACGCTGTTTCGCTACCCACGCTTCCTCGGCGTGCAGCTGCTGCCCATCGCCACCTGCTACTGCTTCGTGGTGCTGCTGGTGGCGCTGCCCCTGCGTTTCGTCGGCATCGAGGGCCGCAGCGAACTCGACGCCGGCCTGGCCATGCTGGCCCTGTGCGCGCCGATGCTGGTGGTGCCGGGCGTGGCGGCGTGGTTGACCCGCTTTGCCTCCGCCGGAGTGATCTGCGCCCTGGGGCTGGCCATTGCCGCGGCAGGCCTGTGGTGGCTGGGGCGCATCGCGCCAGGGCAGGGCGCCGGTGCCTGGGTGGTGCCGATGCTGGTGATCGGTGTCGGTACGGGCCTGCCGTGGGGGCTGATGGACGGCCTGTCGGTGAGCGTGGTGCCCAAGGAACGCGCTGGCATGGCCACGGGCATCTTCAGCACCACGCGGGTAGCAGGCGAGGGCATTGCACTGGCGGTAGTGACGGCGGTGAACAGCGGCTTGATTGCCCGGCAGTTGCCGCCGGCGCAGCCTGAGGCGCTGACCCGCGCCGCGCAATACCTGGGCGCCGGCGACCTGCGCCAGGCCGTGCTGGCCATGCCCCAGGTGCCCCGGGCGGCGCTGGTGCAGGCGGCGGCCAGCGCCTTCACCGAGCTGACCTGGGTGCTGATGGCCATCACCCTGGTGTCGGCTGCAGTGGTGCTGCTGTTCCTGGGTGAACGCCAGCGGCTGGGCGCAACCAAGGCCGTGGCTGTCGAATCCGACTGAACCTGCGCGCGCGCCGGGCGGTCACTTGCATGTTGCCAACGACCCGACAAGGAGTCTGCCCATGCGACCTCTGCACTTTACCAGCCTGACCTGCGCCGCCCTGCTGGTGGCCGCCTGTTCCACCCAGCCCGGCGCCATGTGGGGCGCCAACGATGCCGCCAACCGCCAGGCGTTGCCGCCCGACCAGGCCTACCCGGAACTGTTCGAAGCGGTGCAGCGCGGCCAGGTGTTCACCGACCAGAAGCACTTCGTCGATGCCCTGCCCAAGCGTGACCCGGCGCGTATCCGCGCTGACTACCTGGCCCAGCGCGAGCGCTCGGGCTTCGACCTGAAGGCCTTCGTCAGCGCCAATTTCATCGAGTCCGGCGAAGCCGACAGCCCAGCGCCGAAACCCGGCGCGCCAATCAAGGAACACATCGACAAGCTGTGGCCGGTGCTCAGCCGCAGCTACAGCGAGGTGCCGCAGTACAGCAGCCTGCTGCCGCTGCCGCAGCCCTACGTGGTGCCCGGCGGGCGCTTCCGCGAGATGTATTACTGGGACTCGTACTTCACCATGCTGGGCCTGGAGCAGAGCGGCGACAAGGCCCAGGTGCGGCAGATGGTCGACAACTTCGCCTACATGATCGACACCTACGGCCACATTCCCAACGGCAACCGCACCTACTACCTGAGCCGCTCGCAGCCGCCGTTCTTCGCCTACATGGTGGACCTGGAAGCGCGTATCGAAGGCGACCAGGCCTACGGTCGCTACCTGCCACAACTGCAGAAGGAATACGCCTACTGGATGCAGGGCGCCCAGGCGCTCAAGCCCGGCCAGGCCATCGAGCACGTGGTGAAGCTGCCGGACGGCAGCCTGTTCAACCGCTACTGGGACGCCAGCGCCACGCCGCGCCAGGAATCGTGGCTGCAGGACGTGAAGACCGCCGAGCAGGCCGCCGGCCAGCCCAAGGAGCAGGTGTGGCGTGACCTGCGCGCTGGCGCCGAAAGCGGCTGGGACTTCAGCTCGCGCTGGCTGGGCGACGGCAAGAGCCTGGCCACCATCCGCACCACCTCGATTGTGCCGGTGGACCTCAACAGCCTGATGTACCACCTGGAAAAAACCATCGCCAAGGCCTGCCAGACCACCGCCGACAGCGCCTGCACGCAAAGCTTCGAGCAGCGCGCCCAGCAGCGCCAGGTGGCCATTGAGGCGCACCTGTGGAACAGCGCCGGCGGCTACTACGTGGACTACGACTGGCGCGCCCAGCAGCCGCGTCCGGCCCTGACCGCGGCGGCGCTGTTTCCGCTGTACACCGGCCTTGCCTCCGACGCCCACGCCAAGGCCACCGCCGCGGCGGTGCGCAACGGCCTGCTGCGCCCCGGCGGCATAGCCACTACCCAGGTCAGCAACGGCCAGCAGTGGGATGAGCCCAACGGCTGGGCGCCGCTGCAATGGGTGGCCGTGCAGGGCCTAAGCCGTTACCAGGAAACCGGCCTGGCCACGCAGATCGGCACGCGCTTCCTGCACCAGGTGCAGGACCTGTACAGCGTGCAGTCCAAGCTGGTGGAAAAGTATGACTTGTCGGGGTTGGGGCAGGGCGGCGGCGGGGGTGAATACGCGCTGCAGGACGGCTTCGGTTGGACCAACGGCGTGACCCTTAAACTGTTGCAAAAGTACTCGACGGCCTACACCGCCGGTAAATAGACCGCTTGGTCTGTGGGGGCTGGCTTGCCAGCGGGTTTGTTGGCTGCGCCGCAAAAACTCGCTGGCAAGCCAGCTCCCACAGGGCTAGGAAATTTTTCTCAATGAGGCCCATAGGCTCTTACAATTTACGCATCCGGTTACTCCCTCTCTAGGCTCTACTGGCTCTTCACATCATAAGATCCATGAGGGATTAACCATGAAAATCAAGACCTTATCTGGCCATGCCCTGAGCATGACCGCCTGGGCCGTACTGGCCTGTTCACCGGCGTTCGCCGACACCCTGACCCGCGACAACGGCGCCGCCGTGGGCGACAACCAGAACTCCCAGACCGCCGGCCCCAACGGCCCGACGCTGCTGCAGGACGTGCAGCTGCTGCAGAAACTCCAGCGCTTTGACCGCGAGCGCATTCCCGAGCGCGTGGTGCATGCCCGTGGCACCGGGGTGCACGGTGAGTTCGTCGCCACCAGCAACATCAGCGCGCTGAGCAAGGCCACGGTGTTCCGCCAGGGCGAACACACCCCGGTGTTCGTGCGTTTCTCGTCGGTGGTGCACGGCAACCACTCGCCCGAAACCCTGCGCGACCCCCGCGGTTTCGCCACCAAGTTCTACACCGCCGACGGCAACTGGGACCTGGTGGGTAACAACTTCCCGACCTTCTTCATCCGCGACGCCATCAAATTCCCGGACATGGTTCACGCCTTCAAGCCCGACCCGCGCACCAACCTGGACGATGACTCGCGCCGCTTCGATTTCTTCTCCCACGTGCCCGAGGCCACCCGCACCCTGACCCTGCTGTACTCCAACGAAGGCACCCCGGCCGGCTACCGCTTCATGGACGGCAACAGCGTGCACGCCTACAAACTGGTGAACGCCAAGGGCGAGGTGCACTACGTGAAGTTCCACTGGAAGAGCCTGCAGGGCATCAAGAACCTCGACCCGGCCCAAGTGGCGCAGGTGCAGGCCAAGGACTACGCGCACATGACCCACGACTTGGTGAGTGCCATCAACCAGGGCGATTTCCCCAAGTGGGACCTGTATATCCAGGTGCTCAAGCCCCAGGACCTGGCCAAGTACGACTTCGACCCGTTGGACGCCACCAAGATCTGGCCCGACGTGCCCGAGCAGAAGATCGGCCAGATGACCTTGAACAAAAACGTCGACAACTACTTCCAGGAGACCGAGCAGGTGGCCATGGCACCGTCGAACCTGGTGCCCGGCATCGAGCCCTCCGAGGACCGCCTGCTGCAAGGCCGCCTGTTCTCCTACGCCGATACGCAGATGCACCGTCTGGGCGCTAATGGCCTGAGCCTGCCGGTGAACCAGCCGCGCAACCCGGTCAACAACGGCAACCAGGACGGCGCCATGAACAGCGGCCGCACGCTGGGCGGGGTGAATTACGAGCCCAGCCGCCTGAATCCACGCCCGGCCGACCCGAACGCGCGCTACAGCCAGACGCCTCTGGGCGGCAGCACCCAGCAGGCGAAGATCCAGCGCGAGCAGAACTTCAAGCAGACCGGCGAGTTGTACCGTTCCTACAGCGCCAAGGAGCAGCACGACCTGATTCAAAGCTTTGGTGAGTCGCTGGCGGGTGCCGATGCCGAAAGCAAGGACATCATGCTGTCGTACCTGTACAAGGCCGATCCGGCCTATGGCACGGGCGTGGCGAAGGTGGCGGGCGGTGACCTGGCCAAGGTCAAGGCGCTGGCGGCGCAGTTGAGCGATTGACCTGTGCGGCCTCCGGGACGCGGCCTGCGGGAATTCACCCCGTAGCAGCTGCCGCAGGCTGCGTCCCGGCACCTACGCCGGCAAATGCAACTGCGCGCACAACCCGCCGCTGGTGCGGTTGCTCAGGGTCAGGGTGCCGCCAATGGCCAGGGTCAGCTGGTGGGCGATGGCCAGGCCCAGGCCGGTGCCGCCGGTGTCGCGGTTGCGCGAGTTTTCCAGGCGGTAGAAGGGCTTGAACACCTCCTGCAGCTGCTCCTCGGCAATGCCGGGGCCGTTGTCCAGCACGTCGATGGTCACGCTGCCATCGGCGGCGCGGACGCTGCCCAGGCTGACGTCGCCGGCAAATTTCAAGGCGTTGTCCACCAGGTTCGAGAGGATGCGCCGCAACGCCTGGGGCCGGGTGTCGATCTGCGCCAGGCTGTTGCCCGCCAGGGTCACCGGTTGGTTGACGTCCTGGTAGTCGAACACCAGGCTTTGCAGGAAGGCGTCGACGTCGATGCGGCAGCTGGCCTCGGTAGCGCCATGAAGGGTGCGGGCGTAGGCGACGCCCTCGCGCACCAGGTGCTCCATTTCACTCAGGTCGTGCCACAGCTTGTCCTTCTCCACGCCGTCGTCCATGAATTCGGCCCGCAGCTTCATGCGCGTCAGTGGTGTCTGCAGGTCGTGGCTGATGGCGCCCAGCAGCTGCATGCGTTCCTTGAGGTAGGCGGCGATGCGGTCCTGCATGGCGTTGAACGCCGAGGCCGCGTGGGTGACTTCCATGGGGCCGCTTTCGTCCAGGCGCTGGCCGCTGCTGTTGGGGTCCAGGGCCTCGGCGGCGCTGGCCAGGCGGGTCAACGGCCGGGTGGCCATGCGCACCGCGGCCCAGGTGCAGGCCCACACCACGGCCAGCTGGATCAGCAGCATGATCGGCAGCCACTGGGGAATGGGCATGGAGGAGGGGTGTACGTCGATGGTCACCGGCGTGCCGTCGTTCAGGCGCAGGTGGGCCTGGAAGGTTTCGCGCGGGTCCACCGTGTGGGTGAAGCGCAGGCCGTGGCTGTTGTTCAGCCCGGTGAGAATGGCCTGGCCGGCGTGGGGCAGGTGCTGCACGGGCAACGGCTGGCCGCCGCTGCCGTCGCCCAGCTCGAAGCGGTACACCTGGCGCTCCAGGCGCGGTATCCACTCGGCCCGCTGGTCGGCGGGTAGGTGGTCGAGGATCGCCACGCCGGTGGCCACGTCGCGCTCCATGGTCTTGTGCATCATCGACTCGGAGCTCAGGTAGCGCTCCCAGTACTGGGCGCCGAACGACAGCCCATAGGCCAGCACCAGCCCGGCGAGGAAAATCAGCGACAGCCGCGAGGCCAGGGTGCGCGGCCACGGGAACCAGGTCCTCATGCCGGCGCCCCGAGCACTTGCACCGGCATGGAGAACACGTAGCCTTCGCTGCGCACGGTCTTGATATAGGCCGGCTCGCGGGCATCATCCAGCAGGCGCTGGCGCAGGCGGCTGACCAGCAGGTCGATGGAGCGGTCGAACAGGTCGGCGTCGCGGCCCTGGGTCAGGTTCAGCAGCTGGTCGCGGTTGAGCACCCGCTGCGGGTGGTCGAGAAACACCCGCAGCAGCCGGTATTCGGCGCCGCTCAGCGCCACCAGGGTGCCCTCGGCGTCCAGCAGGTGGCGGGCGCTGGTGTCCAGCCGCCATTGGCCGAACGCCAGCAACCGGCCGGCCTCGGTGACCTGCAGGTTGGGCGGCAGCATGCGTGTGCGGCGCAGCACGGCGTTGATGCGCGCCAGCAGTTCGCGGGCGGCGAAGGGCTTGGTCAGGTAGTCGTCGGCGCCCATCTCCAGGCCGATGATGCGGTCGGTCTCGTCGTTGCGGGCGGTCAGCATCAGCACCGGGATGGCCTTGTGCTTGCCGGCGCGCAGCTCCCGGCACAGCAGCAGGCCGTCGTCGCCCGGCATCATGATGTCCAGCACGATCAGGTCCACCGGGGTGTCGTCCAGCACGCCGCGCATCTGCCGGCCGTCACCGGCGACGCTGGTGCGCAGGCCGTTCTTCTGCAGGTAGTTGCCCACCAGCTCACGGATCTCGCGATCGTCATCGACGATCAGAATGTGGTCCACATGCTCCATGACAGCTCCTCGTTGGGCGGTTGCCGGCATTCTACCCAGCGCAACGGCCTTTGCTTGTCCGGCTTTGTATTGCAGTGTATCTGCCGCCACGCCAGACACACAGTGGTGCAAAACCCCTGTTTTCGGGGCGTTGCGTGACACATTGCAGATACCCCCAAGGCATTCAATAGCACCACGGCCACCCAACAGCAGTGGCCACCTTACTAGCGAATTGAATGATTGAGGGCACCACCATGAACCTGTACATCAAAACCATCAGCGCCATCGCCGTGTTCGCCGCCGCCAGCTTCGGCGCCGTTGCCGCCCAGGCCGCCACCGCCCCGATCCAGGACACCTACCACTACGGCCAGCACATGGACATCCAGAAAGTGTTGGCCGACAACGCCGACAATTCCCAGACCTGTCAGGTGGTGGGCGCACACATGACCTACCTGGACTCGCACAACCAGGAACACGTGCTCAACTACCGCCGCATGGCCGAAGTCTGCAACCTGGGCGAGTGAACCGCAGCTGAACGGCGGACGAACAGGCGTAAAGACTCGGTAAAAGCGGTTGCCAGGGCCGTGTGGTTGGGAGGATTCTTGCCCTATTCACCCAGCCTGGCAGGGATTGACCATGAACCATTCGACTATCGGCCTGATCGCGCTGGTCGTGATTGCGATACTGGGCCCCGCGACCGTCCTCTATGACCTGCTGCGTGACAGTGGCGACAAGCGACACGTAGACAAGGAGGAGGGCGGTTCTCTATAGTTGGCAGCCTACTAGTTAGGCTGCTATCTATATGCCCACGTCCGCTTCGCCGCTCGTCCCCCGCGCCCCCTTGTGGCTGTTGGTGCTGATCACCATCAGCGGCACCCTGGCCATGCACATGTTCGTCCCGGCACTGCCGGCCGCAGCCGCGGCGTTGGGGGTGGACAGTGCTGCCATGCAACGCACCATCAGCATCTATATCCTGGGCCTGGCGTTCGGGCAGTTGGCCTATGGGCCGCTGTCCGACGGCCTCGGCCGTCGGCCCTTGCTGCTGGTGGGGCTGGCCCTGTACACGATGGCCGGGTTCTGCGCGATATTTGCCGGCGACGTCCACACCCTGGTGCTGGCGCGCCTGGTGCAGGCCCTGGGCGGCTGCGCCGGCCTGGCCCTGGGCCGTGCCATCGTGCGCGACGGCGCCAAGCTGGACGACGCGGTGCGCGACCTGGCCATGCTCAACCTGATGATGATGGTAGGGCCCGGCTTTGCGCCGCTGATTGGCTCGCTGATCAGCGAGCACCTGGGCTGGCGGGCGATCTTCGTGGTACTGGCCAGCCTGGGCGCCGTCACCCTGCTGTGCACCTGGCGGCTGCTGCCCGAAACCGGTTCGCCCACCGGCCAGGTCAGCGCCCGGGCCCTGGCCCGCGACTACACGCAACTGCTGCGTTCGCCGGTGTTCCTGGGCTTCGCCATCGGTGGCGCGTGCATGACCACCGCCATCTACGCCTTTATCGCTGCCGCGCCGTTCATCATTGGTACCGAGCTGCACCGGCCGTTGAGCGAGGTGGGGATTTACCTGGGCCTGTTGATCGTCGGCATGTCGGTGGGCAATGCGTTGACGCGGCGGTTGATCCGCAGCGTGTCGGCGGACCGGTTGCTGATGGCCGGGGCCTGGTTGAGCCTGGGCAGTGCCGCGAGCCTGTTGCTGGTGGTGGCCAGCGGTGCGGTGTCGGTAGCCTGGATTGTCGGCCTGGTCAGCCTGTTCGCCGTGGGCGCCGGCCTGGCCAGCCCGGCGGCCATGAGCCGGGCGCTGGGGGTGGATGCGCACCTGGTGGGTTCGGCGGCGGGGTTGTACGGGTTTGGGCAGATGGCGGTGGGGGCGTTGTGTACCTATGCCGTGGGCTTTGGCCGGGACCCGGCGTTGGCGGCGGCGGTGGTGCTCAGTACGGCGGCGTTGCTGGGGTTGGTGGCGTTTAGCCTGGGGATGGTGGCACGGCGGAGTAGGGAGGTGGAGGTTGCGGCGATGGTGTGATGGACAAAGTTTGTCGCCACCCCGCAGCCCGCTGTTGATCTTGATCCCGTGCGGCCTTTGATCTTGATTGTGTGCCCCATTAAGCGCCAGGGCCGACTGGAGGCGTCGGCCGAGCGGTCCACGGCGTAGCCGGGGAAGACGGAACCGGAGGCGCTTCTATTCCGGGCCGTCGGCCGCTTGGGCGACGCCGGAAGGAGGGGACCCGCAGCGAAGCGTAGGGACCAAGCAGGGGCAAGCCTTTTTTGCTTACTTTTTGTGGCGTTTGACAAAAAGTGAGCCGCCGTAAGGCCGGAAAGGTGATTCTGCATCACCCTCGGTAATGGATATGGTCACAGATTTGGTATCCCGCTTCGGCGATTCCGAACATATCCATTTTCGTGGTGCGACCACCGACCGTTTCGCCCTTACGGCGACTCACTTTTTTTCAAACGCCAAAAAAAGTAAGCAAAAAACGCTTGCCCCTGCTTGGGCCCTACGCTTCGCTACGGGTCCCCTCCTTCCGGCGCCGCTCAACGGGCAGACGGCACCCGCTATAGAAGCCTGCGGGTTACCGTCTCTTCGGCCTGCGGCCTCGGCCCTTCGGGCAGCCCGTTGAGCGACGCCTCCAGTCGGCCCGGGCGCTTTACGGGGCATACAATCAAGATCAAGAGCCAGATCAAAAGCCAGATCACAAGCCAGATCACAAGCCAGATCACAAGCCAGATCAAAAGCAGGTCACAGGCAATCAACCGCCGTCGCGCGGGGCGCGGGGTGCGCCGTCAGGCTTCTTCCAGTGCCTCGACATGCAACGCCTCTGCCTTGCCCGGCGCCTCAACCACAACCGGCGCGAAGCTTTCCGGATTGGCCATGCGCCACATCCGCGCATAAAACTCCGCGCTGATGCTGTCCCCCAGCAACTCCCCCGGCGCCAGGAACACATGAATCTGCGAGAACAACCGCACCTCGGTGGTGGTGGTCCTGCGCACCAGGTGCTTGGCCTGCAACTGCGCCGGGTGGCTGAGCCCCGCCGCGCTGAGCATTTCACCCAGCGCCGCCAGGGTGTTGCGGTGGAAGTTGTGCACCCGCTCGGCCTTGTCCGCCACGTGCAGGGCGCGCTGGCGCAGCGGGTCCTGGGTGGCCACTCCGGTGGGGCATTTGTTGGTGTGGCAGCTCTGCGACTGAATGCAGCCAATGGCGAACATGAAGCCGCGGGCGGCGTTCACCCAGTCGGCGCCGATGGCCAGCACGCTGGCGATGTCGAAGGCGCTGACGATCTTGCCGCTGGCGCCCAGCTTGATGCTCTGGCGCAAGCCTGCGCCCACCAGGGTGTTGTGCACGAACAACAGGCCTTCGCGCAGGGGCATGCCGATGTTGTCGGTGAACTCGCGCGGCGCGGCGCCGGTGCCGCCTTCCTTGCCGTCGATGACGATGAAGTCGGGCTGGATGCCGGTCTTGAGCATGGCCTTGACGATGGCCATGAACTCCCAGGGGTGGCCCAGGCAGAACTTGAAGCCCACCGGCTTGCCGCCCGACAGCTTGCGCAGGGTGGCGATGAACGCCAGCAGTTCGGTGGGGGTGCTGAACTCGCTGTGGCGCGACGGCGATACGCAGTCGGCGTCCATGCCCACGCCGCGGGTCTGGGCAATTTCCGCGGTCACCTTGTGTTGCGGCAGGATGCCGCCGTGGCCGGGCTTGGCGCCTTGGCTGAGCTTGATTTCGATCATCTTCACCTGGGGCTGGCGCGCCTGGTCGGCGAAGCGCACCGGGTCGAAGCGGCCGTCCAGGGTACGGCAGCCGAAGTAGCCGCTGCCGATTTCCCAGATCAGGTCGCCCTCGAACTCGCGGTGGTAGGGGCTGATGCTGCCTTCGCCGGTGTCGTGGGCGAAGTTGCCCAGGCGCGCGCCCTTGTTCAGCGCGCGGATGGCGTTGGCGCTCAGGGCGCCGAAGCTCATGGCGGAAATATTGAACACCGAGGCGCTGTAGGGCTGCAGGCAGGCTGGGCCGCCGACTACCACGCGGAACTGCTCCGGGTCACAGGCGTCGCTGGGCAGCATGGAGTGGCTGATGAACTCGAAACCGGGTTGGTACACGTCGGTCAGGGTGCCGAAGGCCTTCTCCGACACCTGGTTTTTCGAGCGTGCGTACACCAGCGAACGCTGGCTGCGGGAGAAGGGCAGGCGTTCATCATCGCCTTCCAGCAGGTACTGGCGGATCTCCGGGCGGATGGTTTCCACCAAATAACGTACATTGCCGAGGATGGGGTAGTTGCGGCGCACGGCATGGTGGCTTTGCAGCAGGTCATTGATACCCACCAGGCTCAACACGGCGGTCACGGCGAACGCGGCAAGCAGCCAGCCGCCGGCGCCCAGAAACGGCAGGCAGGCAATGGTAAACAGCAGGCAAAAGACGAATAGCGCATATCGGCCAAGTAGCGACGGTTTCATCAGGAGCTCCATCAGGCGGCCATGAAACAGTGGGGCAGGCACACTCACACCGCCACGGCGCAGCAGGCTTTTAATTATGAGGGAAGTGCAACTAAGCGGAACAAGCGGGGTAAATCAGATCGAGGTGCACAGTACACGATGGGGTGCGTGCAGTGCAGGCCTGAAGTTGGAAAAGACTGTTACGTGAATTGCAAGTAGTTGCGCGGCGCCCTTTATTGCAAAGGGCGCCATGGGCGATCAGATATAGATGAACAGCAGCACGAACAGCGCCACCACTGCCCATTTCTCGGCGTAGTAACGGGCACGGTTGCGCTTTTTCAGTGCCTTGCCGCGCTCGCGCACCTTGTAGATGCGGCTGAACAGGCGGTTGATGCCGCCGGTCTTGTCACCTTCGCTGTTGGGGGCCGCTGCGGCCGCCATCACGTTGAAGCTGAACCAGCGGTTGAACGCCGTGGCCCAGCGGTATTTCAGCGGCCGCTCGATGTCGCAGAACAGGATGATGCGGTTCTGCTCGGTCTTGTTTTCTGCGTAGTGGATGTAGGTCTCGTCGAACATCACCGGCTCGCCGTCGCGCCAGTAGTAGTTCTCGCCGTCCACGTTGATGTAGCAGGCCGGGTCGTTGGGGGTGTCCAGGCCCAGGTGGTAGCGGTACGAGCCCGCGTAGGGGTCGCGGTGGCGTACCAGGCGCGAGCCGGGCGGCAGGGCGGCGAACATGGCGGCCTTGACCGAGCCGATGCCGGCCAGCAGCTCGGTGGTGCGCGGGCACAGCTCGCTGGCCGAAGGGTGGCTCTCGCCATACCACTTCAAGTAGAAACGTTTCCAGCCGGTCTTGAAGAACGAGTTGAAACCCACGTCGTCGTGGCCGGCGGAGCGCTTGATCTCGCCCATTTCCATCAGCCGCACGCCTTCTTCGCGAATTTCTTCCCAGTGTTGCTGCAGTGGCGCAAGGTCGGGGAAGTCACGGGTATCCAGGTACGGGCGTGCCGGCAACTTGGAGAACAGGTAGAGGAACGCATTGACCGGGGCCAGGAAACTGGAATGGTCGCTCAGTTGCCGCGTGAACTTGTGCCGCACGCGCCCGCGAAAGTGCACGAAGGCGATGGAGCAAACGAATAAAGCGAGAATGATAAATTTCATGACTGATCGTTTTAAGTGGGACCGATACCAGGGATCTGGCCACATTAATGTAGGAGAAGTGGAATTCAACGCGTGGAAGTCGCCGCCCAGTATAACCGAACCTTATGTCGGGGGAAGTAGTGGGCGAAAGTCTGGGGTGCAATTTCACCTGACTGTGATCCAGGTCAGGGTTACCCTGGCCTGGCGAGAGGATCAAGTTCGCTGTTGTCCATGATGAAATCTTCATTTTCCCGGGCTGACGCTAATATTCGATCGATGCCGAAGGCAAGCCCGGCCGGCCACGCCCAAGGCTACGACACTGCGTGGCAGGCCAACCAGCCCATCCACAGCGCCCCGTAGCAGCTGCCGCAGGCGGCGTCCGGCCGCAGCGCGGTCTGCCTGAAAATACGCGGCGCCTGCGGACGCGGCCTTCGGCCGCTGCTACGGGCGTAATGCCAGGGGTGGGCGGCTAGCGGCGTGCCAGGCGCTCGTGGTCCAGCACGCTCTGGGTGGTGGCTTCGTAGTGGGCGCGCAGCAGCTCGCAGGCGCGGCCCACATCCTTGCTCAGGCAGGCGTGCAGCAGCTGCCGGTGTTCACCGGGGATGTCGCGCTTGGCCGCGTCAGGGTAGTGCACCGCCAGCAGGCGGTAGCGCGCGGTCTGGTCGCGCAGGGTGGTGGCGAAGCGTTGCAGCCAGGCCGAGCGGCAGCCGGCAATCAGCGCGCTGTGAAAGGCGTTGTGCGCCTCTTCCCATTCCGGGCGCATGGCGCGCTCGGGGCCTTCCACCAGTTCCAGCCGGTCCAGGCGGTGGTGGGCGGCGATCAGCTGGGTTTCCCATTCCACATCGCCCTGCAGAATCGACTCGGCCAGGGCCTTGGTCTCGATGTGCAGCCGCGCGTTGGTGATGTCGCGGATCTCTTCGGCAGAGATCTGCCCCACGCGAAAACCCTTCTGGTCTTCCACGGTGATGAAACCAATCGCCGCCAGCCGCGACAGCGCCTCGCGCAGCGGGATGACCCCGGCGTCATAGGACTCGGCCAGTTCCTTGAGCCGCAGCTTGCTGCCCGGCGCCAACCGGCCGTTGATGATGTCCTGGCGCACGCGCACTTCGAGCTGCGAGGCCATGGTGCGCTTGTCGCCGTTGTCAGCAGCCGGGGGCCAGGGGAGGGGAAGGTTCACGGTGCGCCAGTTCCTGTGTGGGTCGCCTGAGCCGACAGCATACCCCATCGCCCATAAAATATATATTCCTGCGCATGAATGTATATCTGTTGCTTGTCGAAGCGTGCGTTTGGTCGACTTTGGTCTTAAAAAATATAAATTATCGTTGACCGTATATTTTTTCAGGCCTACCTTGGCCCCATCGGCAGGCGCCCGAAGGTCGGGCCGCCGACCCACAACAAGAGGTGTTTTTCCATGCGCTACGTTCATTTCATGTATCAAGGCCAGGCCACCCTGGGTGTGCGCACCGAAGCAGGCGTGCGGGTGCTGGGCCATGAACCCCTGGAGGCCCTGCTCAAGCGCGGCGTGGACCTTTCCACCTACGGCGCCGAAGCGGCTGGCCCGGTAGTGGAGGTGGGTGAACACGACTACCTGCCGCTGCTGCGCGAACCCGGCAAGATCGTCTGCGTGGGCCTGAACTACGCCGACCACACCAAGGAATCGCCCTACGCCCAACCCGACTACCCAACCCTGTTCCCGCGCTTCAATTCCAGCCTGATCGGCCACAACCAGCCGCTGGTACGGCCTAAGGTGTCCGACACCCTGGACTACGAAGGCGAGATGGCCGTGGTGCTGAAAAGCGGCGGCCGCCACATCGCCAAGGCCGACGCGCTCAAGCACGTGGCCGGCTACGCGCTGTTCAACGAAGGCTCGGTGCGCGAGTACCAGTTCAAGTCGCCGCAGTGGACCGTGGGCAAGAATTTTGATGACACCGGCGCCTTCGGCCCCGACCTGGTCACCGCCGACGAACTGCCCGAAGGCGGCAAGGGCCTGCTGCTGCAGACCAAGGTCAACGGCAAGGTGGTGCAGTCGGTGAACACCAGCGACATGCTGTTCGACGTCGCCACCATCATCTCCACCCTCAGCCAGGCCGTGACCCTGGGCGCCGGCGACGTGATCGTCAGCGGCACCCCGGCCGGCGTCGGCTTCGGCATGAACCCCAAGGTGTACCTGAAGGCGGGTGACGTGGTGGAAGTGTCCATCGAAGGCATCGGCAGCCTGGTCAACCCGGTGGTCGACGAGGCCTGAACCCAGGCCCCGGCCCAGCTACAGGGGCGCGGCCCACACCCAGGGCCGCGCCACGAAAAACAACAATAAACGGAGGCGATCATGACCCGCGAAACCCGTGGCGTGCATTCGATCGATCACTACGCGCTGTATGTGCCGTCCTTACCCCAGGCACAGCATTTCTTCGAAAACTTCGGCCTTGACGTGCAGGCCAGCGACGGCCAGTTGCTGCTGCGCGCCGGCGATGGCCGCACCTGGGCACGCATCCTGCCAGGGCCGGCCAAGGCCCTGGCCTGGCTGAGCTTCAACTGCCATGAGCACGACTACCTGGCCCTGCGCCGCCAGGTCGAGGCCGCCGGCGCCACGTTCGAGGACGGCGACGGCGTGGGCTGCTGGTTCCGCGACCCCCATGGCAACCTGCTGCAGATCAAGGTGGGCGACAAGACCATGCCCAACTGCAAGGCCACGGCCCTGCACACCAGCGCCTACGGCCGCGTGCGCGGCGTGGGCACCCGTGACCAGCTGCCGCGCATCACCCCGGCGCGGTTGTCCCACGTGCTGCTGTTTTCCCCTGATGTGCTGGCGTCCATCGACTTCTATGAGCAGGCCCTGGGCCTGCGGCTGTCGGACAAGTCCCAGGACATCATTGCCTTCATGCACGCCACCCACGGCTGCGACCACCACCTGGTGGCCTTCGCCAAGAGCAGCGCCAAGGGCTGGCACCACGCCGCCTGGGAAGTGGGCAGCATCGACCAGGTGGGCGTCGGCGCCGCGCAGATGGCCAGCGCCGGCTACCACGACGGCTGGGGCACCGGCCGCCACGCCCTGGGCTCGAATTACTTCCACTACGTGCGCGACCCCTGGGGCTCGTTCTGCGAGTACTCGGCCGACATGGACTTCATCGCCGAAGGCGTGACCTGGCCGAGCGGCGATTTCCACCCGGAAAACTCCCTGTACCTGTGGGGGCCGGACGTGCCCGAACACTTCATCTTCAACACCGAAGCAGGAGCTGGCCAATGACCCAGACTGTTGATGTGGCCATTGTCGGCTACGGCCCGGTGGGCCAGACCCTGGCGATCCTGCTGGGCAATATGGGCTACAGCGTGGCCGTGTATGACCGCTGGACCTCGCTGTACCCATTGCCGCGCGCGGTGTTCCACGACCACGAGATTCGCCGGGTTTTCCGCCTGATGGGGCTGGAGCAGGACCTGCAACCCATCTCCCAGCCGTCGGCCTGCTACCAGTGGTTCAACGCCGACTGGCAGACCCTGGTGGAGATCGACTGGTCGGCCGAGTCGATCAGCGACGGGCCGTTCGGCTACCTGTTTAACCAGCCGGCGCTGGAAGCGGTGCTCGACGCTCGTGCCAAGGCCCTGCCCAACGTGCAGGTGCACCAGGGCTGGGAGGCGGTGGGGCTGCGCCAGTTCGACGGCGGCTGCGAGCTGTCGATGCAGCGCGCGGCGCGTGCCGAACACCCCGAGGCGACCTGCCAGGTGCGGGCCCGCTACGTGATCGGTGCCGACGGCGCCAATAGTTTCGTGCGCCGCGAGCAGGGCATTGCCTGGCATGATCTGGGCTTCGAGGAAGACTGGCTGGTGGTGGACCTGCAGCCCAACCCCGGGGTCACCCTGGACGTGCCGGACATCGGCCAGTGGTGCAACCCCGCGCGGCCCACCACCATGGTGCCGGGCGGCCCGGGCTACCGGCGCTGGGAGTTCATGCGCCTGCCCCACGAAAGCCTTGAGGACCTGCAGGACACCGCCAAGGTCTGGGAGCTGCTGGCACCCTGGGTGAACCCGGGTACCGCGACCCTGGTGCGCCATGCGGTGTACCAGTTCCGCTCGCGCATCGCCGAGAAATGGCGCAACGGCCGGGTGCTGCTGGCCGGCGACGCCGCGCACCTGATGCCGCCGTTCATGGGGCAGGGCATGTGCTCGGGCATTCGTGACGCGTGGAACCTGTCGTGGCGCCTGGACCTGGTGCTGCGCGGCGCCTGCGACGAGCGCCTGCTGGACAGCTACACCCCCGAGCGCAAGCCGCAGATTCGCGCGGTGATCGACGCCTCGGTGGCCATGGGCAAGGTGGTGTGCGTGTCCGACCCCCAGGCCGCCGCCGAGCGTGACCGGGCTTTCCTGGCCGGCGAAGTGCCGCCGCTGGCGCCGTTCCCGGGCCTCACCGGTGGCCTGATCCACAAGGCCGCCGACGGCAGCCCGCTGGGCCTGGCCGGCAGCCTGGGGGTGCATGGCAGCATCGAGGTGGACGGCGTGGTGGCGCGCTATGACGAGCTGTTCGGCCGTGGTTTCCACCTGGTGGTGATTGGCGACCGCGACCCGCTGGCGCTGATCAATCGTGAACAGCGCGACGCCCTGGCGGCCCTCGGCTTGCGGGTGATTCGCCTGGCGCCGCAAGGGCAGGGCGGTTACGTCGACCACAGCGGCAAGTACCACCGCTTCATGCAGGAAAACGGGGTGACGGCGATGCTGGTGCGCCCGGACTTCTACCTGTTCGGCGCGGTGGCGCAGGTGGCCGAGGTGCCAGCGTTGCTGGCAGACCTGCTGGCTCAGCTGCACCTGGGCGTACGCACCCCCGAAGCAGCCCTGTAGCAGCGACATCCTGTGGGAGCTGGCTTGCCAGCGAGTTGTTGGGGCCATAAAAGCTCGCTGGCAAGCCAGCTCCCACAAGACAGTTGCTGCTACGGGCGGTCGCGCATGAAGAAGCCGGCCACGTACTTGCGGAAGGTGTCCAGGCTCTTGAAATCGGCCAGGCGCTTGAAGGTCTCGCTGCTGGGCTCCGGGCCCAGCGGCTGTTTCATCAGCGACACCGACAGCACCCGGTCCAGGTCCGAGGTCAGCACCAGCTCATCCATCACGTCGCCGCCGATCACCGGCCGGCGCATGATGACCTGCACACCCTTGCCGGCCATCCAGTCGATCAGCCCCACCAGCAGCTTCAACGGCTCGCGCTCTTCCTCGCGCAGCACCGGGAACAGCTGCGCCCGCGACAGCACCGGCACCGTGGCCACGTGGATCATCTCGTAATACTGGCTGCCCGCCGTGGTGGGCGAGTACAGCGCCAGGGCCAGCAACGGCCCGCTGGTGCGTTCGCCACCCCACAGCCAATGGTGGCCCTGGAAGTCGAAGCCATTATCACTACGGCCGTTGAACACCTTGCGCGTGCGCACCTCGTTGACGCAGTCCAGCAGCAGCCCGTAGCGGCGCTGGCTGCCAAACGCCGAGGACTCCTTGAGGCGCGCCTTGAGCATCATCATGTGCTTCATGTCGATGCGCGTTTCCAGGTAGTTGCTGGCCGGCACCCGCTCCACCAGCGGGTAGCGCGCCGCCACCCCGCGCAGGTCGGCGAACTGCTGGGTCAAATCCTTCTTCAGGTGGGTGGCGTAGACGTTGAGGCCCGAGGCCTCGATCAGCGTCACCAGCAGCGACAGCAGGCGGTGCTGCTCCTTGCGGCTGCTGGCGCCGTTGGCCGTGCCGGCGGTTTCGGCACTGCCGGCGGGGCGGAACTCGCCGATCAGCCGCAGCGGCACGTCCGGTGCCAGCCAGGCCGCTGGCGGCTCGTCGCGCTCGGCGCTGGTGCCTGGCTCGCGGTCATCCTTGATGAACGGGCACTCGGGATGATGCTCCGGGGTGCCGGGGTTGTTCTTCAGGAACAGCGTGCCGGTGCTGCTGTTGAGGGTCACGTTCATCACCGGCATCGCGTCCTGGCGGCAATCGCAGGCCAGCCATTGGCCCTGGCCGCGCACCTTCATCAGCCACTGGTTGGCCTGCAACAGGCGGTGCCCGTCGAGGCTGCCTTGCACGAAACCTTCTACCAATACCTGCTCGGCGGGGGTGAGGGTGCGCACCAGTGCGCCGTTTTTTTCAATGATTCGCATAACGGGTCAGGCAGGTCCCTGGCCGAACATGGCCGCTGCACGTTGATGGATTTGCTCGGGCGTCAGGTCTTCCTTGTGGGTGGCCACGAACCAGACATTGCCGAACGGATCGCGCAGTGTACCTGAGCGGTCGCCATAGAACTGATCCTTCACCTCATACACCTGGGTAGCGCCTGCCGCCAGGGCCTGGGCGAACACCGCGTCGGCGTCCTCGACGTACAAGTGCAGGCCCACTGGCGCCTTGTGTTCGCCGGCAATCGGCCCCAGCGGACCCTGGTCGCAGGTGTCGGCCAGCATCAGCGCGCAGTCGCCGATGCGCAGCTCGGCATGGCCCACGCGGCCGCCGGGGGCCTCCAGGCGGAACACCTCGGTGGCGCCGAAGGCCTTTTGATAGAACGCGATGGCCTTGGCCGCGCCGTCCAGGGCGAGGTAGGCGGTGATGCTGTGTTGTCCATCGGGGATTGCTTTGACGGCCATTTCCTTCCTCCTGTGCCGGCCCATGGCGCGGCAGTGAATGAGCAGGAACAACCTCTTCAGTGTAGAGCAGCCCCGGGGATGGCTAGCATTAGCTGCAAAATAATCATATTAGGTTATGTCTAAAATGAATTTCACAAATGACTTCCAGATGGCTAGCTTATAAGCATTGGTTTCTACAGAGCCTTTCCATATAACCGCTGCCCAGGAGATTGCCTTGCGCACATTCGTCAAACTGGCCGCCGCCGCGCTGGCTGCGTCCATCAGCTTGGGCGCCTCGGCCCTGACCCTGACCGTGGGTGACCAGAGCTATAACACCCGCGCCGTGATGGACGCCGCCGGCGTGCTCAACGACCTGCCCTATACCCTGGAGTGGAAGCAGTTCACCGCCGGCTCGCCGGTGGCCGAAGCGTTGAACGCCGGCAGCCTGGACCTGGGCCTGCTGGGCGACGCGCCGCCGCTGTTCCTCGGCGCCCTGGGCGCGCCCATCAAGGTGATTGCGGTGACCCAGCAGAGCCTCGACGGCGTGGCCATCGTGGTCGGCAAAAATTCGCCCATCAAGACCATCGCCGACATTCGCGGCAAGCGCGTGGCCATCTGGAAGGGCTCGTGGAGCCAGCAACTGCTGCTCAGCGCCCTGGACAAGGCCGGCGTGTCGCGTGACGCCGTCGACATCCGCTACCTCAGCGCCCTCGACGCCTCCCACGCGCTGGACGGCGGCAGCGTCGACGTCATCGCCACCTGGGAACCCTACGTCACCCAGCAGGAGCGTGCCGGTGGCCGCGTGATCGCCACCGCCCAGGGGTTGATCCCGGCCCAGAGCTTCGTGGTCGCCAACGAGCATTCCCGCGAAGAGAAACGCGCCGCCATCAACGACTTCCTGCAACGCTTGAAAAAGGCCCGGGAATGGAGCGTCAGCGACCCGGCCCACAACGAGGCCTACGCCGACGCCTGGGCCGAGCGCACCCGTGCCGACAAGGACATTGCCCGTGCCTGGTTCGGCCGCGCCAAGACCGACGTCGGCCCCGTAACCGCGCAGAACATCGCCGCCGCCCAGCAGACCATCGAATTCTTCAGCGGCCTGGGGCTGATCAAGTCCTACCCGGCCGCCAGCCTGTTCGACAGCTCCTTCAACGCTGCCGTGCAGCCACCCGCCACGGCCCAGGCCGCGCCATAACCCTGCAAGGATCGTTGCCATGAGCACCCGCACCCTGAAACTCGGCGCCCTGACCATGGGCGTCGGCGGCCCCGGCCGCCACAACCTGTGGCTGGACCCCGAGCTGCCGGCCGACGCCAGCGTCAACATCGACTGGTACATCGACATCGCCCGCCAGGCGGAAGCCGCGCTGTTCGACCTGATTTTCATCGTCGACAGCCAGTTCATCACCCCCGGCTCGCCGCCCCATTACCTCAACCGCCTGGAGCCGCTGACGCTGCTGTCGGCGCTGGCCGTGACCACCCGCCATATCGGCCTGGTGGGCACCCTCACCACCTCGTACAACGAGCCGTTCAACGTGGCCCGGCGCCTGGCTTCGTTGGACTTGATCAGCAAGGGCCGCGCCGGCTGGAACGTGGTCACCAGCGGCGACGCCGGCACGGCCGGTAACTATGGCCGCGACGAGCACTACGACTACGACACCCGCTACAGCCGCGCCAAGGAGCATGTGCAGGTGGTGCAGGGCCTGTGGCAAAGCTGGGAAGACGACGCCTTCGTGCGCGACCGCGGCACCGGCCGCTATTTCGACCCGGCCAAGCTGCACGCGCTGAACCACAAGGGCGAGCATTTTGCCGTGGTCGGGCCGCTCAACCTGCAGCGTTCGCCCCAGGGCCAGCCGGTGATTTTCCAGGCCGGCGACTCGGAGCAGGGCAGGGAGTTGGGCGCGGCCATTGCCGACGTGGTGTTCACCCACGCGCCCAGCCTGGAACAAGGCCAGGCGTTTTACCGCGAGATCAAGGAACGCGCCGTGCGCCAGGGCCGCGACCCCGAGCAGGTGCTGGTGCTGCCGGGCGCCGAGGTGTTCGTCGGCGACACCGACGAGCAGGCGCGGGCCCTGGAGCGCCACTACCACGAGAGCGACCACAGTTTCGAGCAGGCGCTGCTGGAGTTCGGCCGTTCGTTCGGCTGGCATGACTTCAGCCAGTACGACCTCGACGCGCCGTTCCCGGCCCAGGCCCTGGAGTTTGCCCGCAGCAGCTTCTTCACCGTGGCCAAGCGCATCACCGACAACGCCGTGGCCGCCAACCTCACCCTGCGCCAGGCGGTGCAGGCCTCGCGCCAACTGCGCCCCGGCGCTTTCGTGGGCAGCGCCGAGACCGTTGCGGCGACAATGGCCGAATGGTTCGAGGCCCGGGCGGTGGATGGCTTCAATATCTACATCGGCCATCCCGGCCAGTTCCGCCGCTTTACCCAGGAGGTGGTGCCATTGCTGCAGGAACGCGGGGTGTACCGGCGCGAATACCCCGGCACCACCCTGCGCGAGAACCTGGGCCTGACCATCCCCCGCAACCCCCGCTAATTCCCCGCCAATCTTGTAGCCGCTGCCGCAGGCTGCGCTGGGCCTGAGCCACACTGGAGATCTCCAGCGACGATCAGGGCCAGCGCAGCCTGTCGGCAGCGGCTACGTGGATGGCGTATGGGGCATCAACAGCGGCATCAATCCTCCTGGCACCCCCGGCAAACGGCGTTACTATGGGAAATGTCACCGCCCCAGGAGGACTCCCATGGCCCAGCCCCTCACCGTCAGCGACACCGAATGGCACGCCCGCTGCGAGCTTGCCGCGCTGTACCGCATGATCGCCCACTTCCGCATGACCGACCTGATCGACACGCACTTGACGTTGCGCGTGCCAGGCCCCGAGCATCATTTCCTGATCAACCGCTACGGCGTGCTGTTCGACCGCATGCGCGCCAGCGACCTGGTGCTCATCGACCAGCACGGCAAGGCCGTGGACCCGGCCTGCGCGCAGGTGCCGGTGAACGCCGCAGGCTTCGTCATCCATTCGGCTATTCACATGGCGCGGCCGGACCTGGCCTGCGTGATCCACACCCACACCGCCGCCGGCATCGCCGTGTCGGCCCAGGAGCAGGGTCTGCTGCCCATCAGCCAGCACGCGCTGAAGTTCTACGGCAAGCTGGCCTACCACACCTACGAAGGCATTGCCCTGTCCCTGGACGAGCGCGAGCGGCTGATCGCCGACCTGGGCCCGCACCGCGCCATGATTCTGCGCAACCATGGCCTGCTGGCCGGTGGTGGCAGCGTTGCCGAGGCGTTCCACGAAATTCACTTCCTGGAGCGCGCTTGCCAGGCCCAGGTGCAGGCCTTGGCGGGCGGCAGCAAGCTGATCTATCCGGCGCCGGAGGTGTGCGCACACACGGCGAAACAATTCGAAAGCGACGGCGTCGAGCAGATCATCGACATGGCATGGGCGGCGGCGTTGACCCTGATCGAAGACCAGCGCGCGTCCTACTGCTCCTGACAATTCAGGTCACACTTTGCCAGCGGTCTGGAGGGGACGGTTCACGTAGGCTTGCGGTTCTTTGCACATAAGAACAAAGGTAAGCACTTGTGAGAATCTTCCCCTTGATCGCCGGGCTGCTGGCTGGCCTGGCGTTGCCTGCCAGCGCCGCCGACCTGATCGGCTTCTGGGACACCGCCCCCCGCCATGGCGGCAACAGCTTCAACCGCCTGCCGCCCACCCCCGAGTATTACCAGGCCCTGAGCGGCTATGGCGCCGGCTGGGTGCGGCTGTCGTGGGACAAATGGCAGACCGCCCAGCGCGACTTCCTGCTGGGCAGCGCCGACCATTACGACGGCCTGGTTGAAAATGACCTGCGCACCCTTATCATCAGCCTCGACCGTGCCCACGCGGCGGGCCTCAAGGTGGTGATCACGCCGCTGTCCCTGCCAGGCATGCGCTGGTCGCAGAACAACGGCGACCGTTTCGACGACCGCCTGTGGCAGGACAAGGCCTGGTGGGCGCAAAGCGCCGCCTACTGGCGCGACCTGGCCGCCGCCCTCAAGGACCACCCGGCGGTAGCCGGCTACAACCTGATCAACGAGCCGGCCCCGGAAAAACGCGGCGGCCTGCTGGAGCACGCCGGCGCCCCTGCCATGCACGCCTGGTACGCCAAGGCCCAAGGCACCGCCCGCGACCTGCCGGCGTTCTATGAACAGTTGGTGGCCGCCGTGCGCGAGGTCGACCCGCACACGCCGATCATGCTCGACGCCGGCTGGTACGCCGCCGCCGACAGCTTCGAGTACTGGCCCAAGGCCCTGAACGACAGCCGGCTGCTGTACAGCGTGCACATGTACGAGCCCTACGAGGCCACCAGCGCGCCGAACATCAAGCGCGCCACGCCCTATGCCTATCCTGGCCCAGCGCCGTTCGCCGGCCAGTCCCTGACCTGGAACGCCCAGCGCGTCGCCAGCTACCTGCAGCGCCCGCTGGCCTGGGCCGAGCGGGCAGGGGTGCCGCGCCAGCGCCTGGTGGTGGGCGAGTTCGGCTGCATGCGCCAGCTGCCCGGCTGCCGCCAGTACCTGGAGGACGTGCTCACGGTGCTCGACCGCCAGCAGGTGCACTGGGCCTTCTACAGCTTCCGCGAGGACAGCTGGGACGGCATGGACTACGAGCTGGGCAGCGCCAAGGTACCGTGGCGCTACTGGCAGGCCATCGACAAGGGCGAACCCGACCCGCTGCCACGCCAGCCCACCGCGGAATTCGAGCCGATCCTGCGGCGGCTTGCCGCACCTTCGGCCTCGTAATGCGCCTTCCTTGCGGTGTAGCTATGAAGGCTAGGATTAAACCAACGGGAGCAGCAGGTGAAGCCGGTCACCTGAATTAGCCGTCAAGCTCAGCTTAATTCGCATTTGAGAGGACGCCATATAGGCGGGCGGTGCGTTCGTTAAGGACTCGAACGTCTTTTGTTTTTATGCCCCAGGCACGCATGTCCCCGGTCATGGTACTCCTGAATTTATCAGTCATCGCGCTTAAATGCTGATCAGGAACCAGTGGGATTACCAAGATCAAGTCTATTTGGCCGACCATCGCAGCTTCTGATTTCAAGCACGAATGAAGCTCGTCGCGGACCGTTTGATGCCTTCCAGCAGAGCCTAAAAACCAAACAGTCATTGAATGAAGCATTTTATCTCGGATGTCTTGGAAGAAGAGGTCTCGCTCCAATTCTTTTCGAGGGATAGAGGACTTGGCTTCTAGGAAAACAACTTTGGTACTGTTGGCAGGTGTTGCTATATAGAGTGCAAACTCTACTTTTTTTAAATGGTCGCCAAGATTGTGGACGGCGATAGAACTCTCAGGGAGAAATAGATTCTCTGCGTCGAACGGGCCAAAGGCTACACCGGATTCATGCACCAAAGAGGTCACGATATCGAAATCTCCAGCTCTTCGTCGAATAGTCTGACTGATTCTTCGATTATCGGATTTTTTGGCATTCCATCTTTCAGATCTGATTGCGACCACATGCCGTCTTCACCGGGCATGAGGACCGGGATCTGAATGTTCTCCTTGATTGCCAGGTTGAAAAGTTTTTTTACGACAAAGTAGGAGTGTGTGGCCATAAAAAACTGGATGCCTTGTTTAGCCAGTATTGCAACAATTTCCATGAGCTGGCTGATCGCAGTCGGGTGTAATGCCGATTCAGGTTCGTCAATGAAAATGATCGAGTCTGGTGAAATGTAGCGATTGCTAAGCAAAGTATCAAGGATCGCAATTTTTTTGATACCCTCCGCCGTAATGTTCACCGAGAATTTACTATTCCCTTTTTTATAAATCCAACCCTCTTTACTGGCATCGTATTCCATTTTTCCCTGAAACATGTTTTCTAATTTGCTTTTTGATTGCTGGAAGGCCTCGCGGGGCCTTCCCTTGCCTACAGGTGTTTGCAGGGCGACCACCAAGTCCACATACGTGGCGTCAAAGCCAAATGCTCTGTCCTGAAGTGCTGATTTTATAATTGTCTTGCTCAGTCCGAGTACTTCTTTGGGGGGGAGGAATATTGAATTGGCAGTTCGCGGGGACAGGTTGTTGTGGATGAGTGATATTTTCTTGGTGGTGTCTTGGCCTAGGCCGTATACAAGTGAGCCATTGTCCTTTAGTGTGATATTCGCTTGCAGGCGATTTTGCGATCCTTTGGTAACGAGTTCGCCTAGTTTGTCTACTTGAAAGGTCCAGTATAGTTTGTCGCTGAGAACCTCAATGAAGTCTCGAGGGTCATCGCCCTTGCCTGTCTCTTCCTGCGCTCTGCATGCAGCGTAAAGCGCTTTGAGGAGAAAGGTTTTGCCCGCGCTGTTGCTCCCGATTATAAGGTTTATAGGGCCGAGCGTGTTAGAGGTTACTTGGCTCAAAGGGCCGAAGTTTGTCAGGCTAAATTGCTTGATCATGGACGTTTGGATAATCCGGTCATTTTGAATGCTTTTATCTTACTCCATAACATTACCTTGAGCCAATGTGGGTCCGAAGGCGGTTGTGTCGTTCCATTTCCGCAAAGTGCGTAGGGTGAATGGGGGTACGTTCTGATAGCTTATCCCGCCTTTACACCCGGGTACGGAGGAGCACTCGAGCAAAGGCGCCAAGACACGCTTGCCGCAGGCCATCTGGCGCCGTATCTTTGTCGCCTGATCAACGAATTGAATCCTTGCGATCATCTGTAGAGGGCATCATGAGCGGCGCTGGCATAAACTGGGACACCCTGGGTTTCGACTACATCAAGACTGATCTGCGCTTCCTGGCCACCTGGCGCGACGGCGCCTGGCAGGAAGGCACCCTGACCGAAGACAACGTCCTGCACATTGCCGAAGGTTCGACCGCCATTCACTACGGCCAGCAGTGCTTCGAGGGCCTCAAGGCCTACCGCTGCAAGGACGGCTCGATCAACCTGTTCCGCCCGGACCAGAACGCCGCCCGCATGCAGCGCAGCTGCTCGCGCCTGCTGATGCCGCACGTGCCTACCGACATGTTCATCGAGGCCTGCAAGCAGGTCGTGCGTGCCAACGAGAAGTTCATCCCGCCGTACGGTTCGGGCGGCGCCCTGTACCTGCGTCCGTTCGTCATCGGCGTGGGTGACAACATCGGCGTGCGCACCGCCCCCGAGTTCATCTTCTCGGTGTTCGCCGTGCCGGTAGGTGCCTACTTCAAGGGCGGCCTGAAGCCGCACAACTTCTCCATCTCCACCTACGACCGCGCCGCCCCACAAGGCACCGGCGCCGCCAAGGTGGGTGGCAACTACGCCGCCAGCCTGTTGCCGGGTGCCGATGCCAAGAAGCACAACTTCGCCGACTGCATCTACCTGGACCCGCTGACCCACTCGAAAATCGAGGAAGTCGGTTCGGCCAACTTCTTCGCCATCACCGAGCACAACGAGTTCGTCACGCCCAAGTCGCCGTCGGTACTGCCAGGCATCACCCGCCTGTCGCTGATGGAACTGGCTGAAACCCGCCTGGGCCTGAAAGTGGTGGAAGGCGACGTGTTCGTCGACCAGCTGGCCCAGTTCAAGGAAGCCGGCGCCTGCGGTACCGCCGCGGTCATCTCGCCGATCGGCGGCATCCAGTACAACGACAAGCTGCACGTGTTCCACAGCCTGGAAAGCGTGGGCCCGGTGACCGTCAAGCTCTACAACGAGCTGACCGGCATCCAGCACGGCGACGTTGAAGCCCCAGCGGGCTGGATCGTCAAGGCCTGATGTAAACCCGTAGCAGCGGCCCCAGGCCGCGTCCGGGGCCAACTTTGCGCTGGCGCCGGACGCGGCCTGGCGGCCGCTGCTACGGGGTTATGCTGTCACCCGGCCGGTGACGAAATGGCCGGGGTCGTTGTAGCCCGGCGTCGACGGATGCCCCGGCGTGACCAGGCTGTCGATGAACGCTTCATCTTCCGCCGTGATCTTCACCTCCAGCGCGCCGCTGTAGGTATCCCACTGCGCCTCGGTGCGCGGCCCGACGATGGCCGAGCTGACCAGCTGGTTGTTCAGCACCCAGGCAATCGCAAACTCGACAATCCCCACGCCCTTGGCGGCCGTGTATTCCTGAATGGTGCGGGCAATGTGCAGCGACTCGTCGCGCCATTCGGTCTCCAGGATGCGCTTGTCCTGGCGCGCGGCGCGGCTGCCGGCCTCGGGCGCCTTGCCTGGCGTGTATTTGCCACTGAGCACGCCACGGGCCAGGGGGCTGAACGGCACCACGCCCAGGCCGTGGTAAGCCGCGGCGGTGAGCTGCTCGGTTTCCACCTGGCGGTTGACGATGTTGTACAGCGGCTGGCTGGCTACCGGTTTGTCCACGCCCAGGCGCTGGGCCACGTTGACGATCTCGGCCAGGCGCCAGCCACGGAAGTTGGACACGCCCCAGTGGCGGATCTTGCCCTGGCGCAGCAGGTCGCCGATGGCGCTGACTGTCACCTCCAACGGCGTGTTCAGGTCATCGCGATGCAGGTAGTAGAGGTCGATGTAGTCGGTGCCCAGGCGGGTCAGGCTGGCTTCCACGCCGTTGAAGATATGCTTGCGGCTCAGGCCGCTGCGGTTCGGCACGCCATCGGCCGGGCCGAAGCCGACCTTGGTGGCCAGCACCCAATCGTGACGGTTGCGGGCAATCGCCTCGCCGACGATCTCCTCGCTGCGGCCGTTGTTGTAGACGTCGGCGCTGTCGATGAAATTGATGCCCTGGTCCCAGGCTTTGTCGATGATAGGCAGGGCGTCCTCGGTGGCCGTCTGCTCGCCGAACATCATGGTGCCCAGGGTCAGGGCGGAGACTTTCAGGCCACTGTGGCCCAGTGCGCGGTAAATCATCGGTGGCATCCCTTTGCGATGGTGTGAGGGCAAAGGTACTGCAAGGGGGGAGGGTGCGCACCTGAAACCTGTGTTAGTGGCCACTGCTACAGACGTTCCGCGATCTGTAGCAGCTGCCGCAGGCGGCGTCCGGGTTCGCTGCGGTCGGTGCCTTGGACGCGGCCTGCGGCGGACGGCCGCCCCGCCGCTGCTACAGAAACCGCGTTGCCTGCATCGCGACCAAGGTCGGCTCCTACAGCGTGCGTGGTAGGAGCCGGCCTTGGCCGCGATGCAAACGACGCGATCGGCGGGTTGCGCGCGTGCCTGTAGGCAGCTGCCGCAGGCGGCGTCCGGGCTCGCTGCGGTTGGTGCCTTGGACGCGGCCTGCGGCCGCTGCTACAGGATTCTCACCGCTTGCCCGCCACCTTCCACGCCACCGCGCTACCCACCACGATCAACCCCGCCAGCGCATACAGCGCCGCGTCGGTCGAACCGGTCTGGTCCTTGATGAAGCCGACGATGTAGGGGCTGAGGAACCCGGCCATCTGGCCCACGGAGTTGATGATCGCCAGGCCACCGGCGGCCACGCCGGCGCTGAGGAAGGCGGTGGGCAGCGGCCAGAACATCGGCAGGCCGGTGAGGGCGCCCATGGTGGCCAGGCTCAGGCCGACGATGGCGATGGCCGGGGTGGCGGCGAAGTTCACGGCGATGACCAGGCCGATGGCGCCCATCAGCATCGGCACCACCAAATGCCAGCGGCGCTCGTTGCGCAGGTCGGCCGAGCGGCCCACCAGCAGCATGAAGATACCCGCCAGCAGGTACGGAATGGCGCTCAGCCAGCCAATCACCAAGGCGTCGCTGAAGCCCAGGTTCTTGATGATCGACGGCAACCAGAAGTTGATCGCATACACGCCGCTCTGGATGCAGAAGTAGATGAAACCCAGCACCCAGATCAACGGCGTGGCGAACACCGCGCCCAGGGACTCACGCTGCTGCGCCGGCTTGCTGCGGGCGTCCTCGGCGAGGTCGGCTTCCACCACCGCGCGCTGCTGGGGCGTGAGCCAGGTGGCCTTGGCGAAGCTGTCGCTGAGCAGGAAATAGGCCATGGCGCCCAGCACCATGGTCGGGATGCCCTGGATCAGGAACATCCACTGCCAGGCGGCCAGGCCCTGCTGGCCGACGGCGAAGTGGTTGAGAATCCAGCCCGAGAACGGGCTGCCCAGCAGGCCCGACACCGGGATGGCCGACATGAACAGCGCCATGATCCGCCCGCGGCGCGCGTCCGGGAACCACTGCGAGAGGTACAGCACGATACCGGGGAAGAACCCGGCCTCGGCGGCGCCGGTGAACAGGCGCAGCACGTAGAACTCCATTGGCGTGGTGACGAACAGCAGGCAGGTCGACAGGCCGCCCCAGGCCAGCATCATCAGCGCGATCCAGCGCCGCGGGCCGAAGCGGGTGAGGGCCAGGTTGCTCGGCAGGCCGCACAGCACGTAGCCGATGAAGAAGATGCCGGCGCCGAGGCCGTAGATGGTTTCACTGAACTTCAGGGCATCGAGCATCTGCAACTTGGCGAAGCCGACGTTGACCCGGTCCAGGTAGTTGAACAGGTAGCAGATGAAGATGAAGGGGATCAGCCGCAGGGTGATGCGCCGGTACACAGCGTCCCTGACGCCTGGGGTGCCTTGGTCAAGGGCGATGGTTGTAGACATGGGGTTTCTCTCTGTTTTTATGTTATTTGCGGCTATCGTGAGCCACCCTTGAGTGTCGGCGAGGCGCGTGGCAGTGTCTTTGTGCGTTTGCACAGCGCCGCGCCGCCCGGGCTGTGCGACTCTACAGATGTGAACAGGACTTTTTTCCCTATGTTCGAACTTGATCATGACCTGGCGCAAGACATTGTCGACCGCGCGATGGCCATTCTGCCGTGCAACGTCAACGTCATGGACAGCCAGGGGCTGATTTTGGGCAGCGGCGAGCCCGAGCGCATCAACACCCGCCACGAGGGCGCGCAACTGGTGTTGGCCAACGGCCGCGTGGTGGAGCTGGACGCCCAGGCGGCGCAGTGCCTCAAGGGCGTGCAGCCGGGGGTGAACCTGCCGCTGCTGCTGGACGGCCGGCTGATCGGCGTGCTGGGCCTGACCGGCGACCCGGCGCAGCTGCGCACCTTCGGCGAGCTGGTGCGCATGACCGCTGAAATGCTCCTGGGCCAGCGCCGCCTGCAGGTGGAACAGCACTGGCGCCGCCAGCGCTGCGACGACCTGCTGGCCTTGCTGCTGGGCGGCACGGGCGAGTCGCCGCGGCTGCTGGACGAGGCCCGGCAGATGGGCCTCAAGCCGCAGCTGCCGCGCACCCCCTGCCTGTTCGAGCTCAAGGCGGCGCAAAGCACCGAGGCGCTGGCGGCGTGGCTGCAGAGCCGCTACCCGGACAGCTGGTGCGTGAGCCCCGCGGCCGGCTCGTTGCTGTGGTGCCGCCCGGCCAGCGTCAGCCTGGATGAGGCGCGGCTGCTCGACAAGTTCGAGGCCCAGGGCTGGCCGGTGCAGCGCCTGGCGCTGGGTGAGCCGGCCGACGACCTGGCCGGCTTGCGCCGTGGCTACCGCTGGGTGCGCGACCTGCTGGCCTACGGCCGCGACATCGTGCCCCAGCGCCGCAGCCTGCCGCTGGCGCGCTACCGCCTGCCGGCGATGCTGTGGCGCCACCGCAGCGACGACAGCCTGGACGAATGGCTAGGGCCGCTGCACAAGGTCATGGCCAAGGACGCCAGCGGCCAGCTGTTGGCGACCCTGCGCGCCTGGTGCGAGCACGACGGCCAGAGCCAGGCCTGCGCCGACGCCCTGGGCATCCACCGCAACAGCCTGCGCTACCGCATGGAGCGCATCGCCGAGCTGAGCGGCATCGACCCCAACCGCCTGGAAGGCATGCTCACCCTGTACCTGGGGGTGCAGCTGTTGCCCGGCGATTTGTCCATTTGAACAACAACGGTCGCCTGCGCTTGTGCAGCAGCCCGGCGCAGGCGCCTCGGGCAACTGGCAGCATGGGCCCTACAAGAAAACCGGAGTAGCCGTCATGAAAATCGTCATTGCCCCCGACTCGTTCAAGGACAGCCTCAGCGCTGCCGGCGTCGCCGCCGCCATCGCCGAAGGCCTGGCCCAGGCCTTGCCCCAGGCCGAACTGGTGCAGTGCCCCATGGCCGATGGCGGCGAGGGCACCATGGAGGCGATCCTGGCGGCGTGCGCCGGCGAGTTGCGCAGCCTCACCGTCGAAGGCCCGCTGGGCAGCCCGGTGCAGGCCCGCTGGGGCTGGCTGGCCGACAGCGCCACGGCCATCATCGAAATGGCCGAGGCCAGCGGCCTGCAGTTGGTGCCGGTGGACCAGCGCGACGCCTGCACCAGCAGCACCTACGGCACCGGCCAGCTGATTGGCGCGGCGCTGGACGCCGGCGCCCGCCGGGTGATCCTGGCCATCGGCGGCAGCGCCACCAACGACGCCGGCACCGGCATGCTGCGCGCCCTGGGCCTGCAACTGTTCGGCGCCGACGAGCAACCGCTGGCCAAGGGCGGCCTGGCCCTGGCGCAGTTGGCGCGGCTGTCGTTGCACGGCCTGGACCCGCGCCTGGCCCAGGTGCGCTTCGAGGTGGCGGCCGATGTCGACAACCCCCTGTGCGGCCCCCATGGCGCCTCGCACATCTTTGGCCCGCAGAAGGGCGCCAGCCCCGCACAGGTGCTGCAACTGGACGCCGCCCTGGGCCACTTCGCCGAGCACAGCGCGGCAGTGCTGGGCCAGGACCTGCGCGAATCCCCGGGCGCGGGTGCAGCCGGCGGCATGGGCTTCGCCGCCAAGGCGTACCTGGGCGCTACCTTCCGCCCGGGCGTGGAAGTGGTGGCCGAATTGACCGGCCTTGAGCAGGCGGTGATTGGCGCCGACCTGGTGATCACCGGGGAAGGGCGCTTCGACGCCCAGACCCTGCGCGGCAAGACTCCCTTCGGCGTTGCCCGCGTGGCGGCGGCGCACCAGGTACCGGTGCTGGTGATCGCCGGCACCCTGGGCGAAGGCTACGAGCAGATGTATGCCCACGGCGTCACCGCCGCCTTCGCCGTCACCAGCGGCCCCATGACCCTGGACCACGCCTGCCGCCACGCCGCGCTGCTGCTGCGCGACCGCGCGCGGGATATTGCGCAGGTGTGGGCGCTGGGGCGCGCCTGACCCGTAGCAGCGGCCACAGGCCGCGTCCCAGACACCCCGCAGGCCAATTTATTAGACTTTGGTGCGATGCAATGTCGCACCAATGTATGACATCGTATGAGCGTTGATACCGCTGCACCCCTTGCGTCATCTCTCGGTCAGCCCCTGCGCTGACATCGTTCCGATAAAAACATCAGGTCGTCGCGGCGCCCCCGTGGGCGTGGTCGCGGGCCATCATCATTCTGGAGAAAACGCACTATGAGCACTGCACGTGCTTCCACCACGCGGCGCCTGCTGCCGAGCCTGCTCGGCGTGGTGATGCTGCTGATGGGCCTGGCCCTGCTGGCGGGCGGCGTCAAGCTGGCCAGCCTGGGCGGGTCGTTGTATTACCTGTTGAGCGGCATCGGCATCGCCTTCACGGGCCTGTTGCTGCTGGCCGGCCGCCGCGCCGCCTTGCCGCTGTACGCGCTGGTGCTGTTCGCCAGCACCCTGTGGTCGTTGTGGGAAGTGGGCCTGGACTGGTGGCAACTGGTGCCACGCCTGGCCCTGTGGTTCGTGCTGGGCCTGGTGCTGTTGCTGCCCTGGTTCCGCCGCCCGCTGCTGCAAGGCGCGCCGTATGCCTTGGGCAATGGCAGCTTGACCGTGGCCGTGGTGCTGGCCGGCGCTGCCGCCGTGGCCAGCCAGTTCACCAGCCCCGGCGAGATCAAGGGCGAGTTGAACCGCGAAACCGCCGGCACCACCAGCGCCGCCCCGGCCATGCCCGACGGCGACTGGCAGGCCTATGGCCGCACCGCGTTTGGCGACCGCTATTCGCCGCTGGCGCAGATCACCCCGGCCAACGTCGCCAAGCTGCAGCCGGCCTGGAGCTACCGCACCGGTGACATTCCCGGCCCGAACGACCCGGGCGAGACCACCGCGGAGAACACCCCGCTGAAGGTCAACGGCATGCTCTACGTGTGCACCCCGCACAGCAAGGTCATTGCCCTGGACCCCGACACCGGCAAGGAAATCTGGCGCTACGACCCGCAGATCAGCACCCAGAACGCTGCCAACTTCAAGGGCTGGGCGCACATGACCTGCCGTGGCGTGTCGTACCACGATGACGCCGCCTATGCTGCCAGCGAGCAAAGCCCGGCCGCCGCGCCGAACGCCTGCCCGCGCCGGCTGTTCCTGCCCACCGCCGACACCCGCCTGATCGCCCTGAACGCCGACACCGGCAAGGTCTGCGAAGGCTTCGGCGACAAGGGCCAGGTCGACCTGCGCGCCAACATCGGCAGCTTCACCGCCGGTGGTTACTACTCCACCTCGCCACCCGCGGTCACCAAGGACCTGGTGGTGATCGGCGGCCACGTCACCGACAACGTCTCCACCGACGAGCCGTCGGGCGTGGTGCGTGCCTATGACGTGCACGACGGCCACCTGGTGTGGAACTGGGACAGCGGCAACCCCGACGACACCACGCCCATCGCCCCGGGCAAGACCTACACGCGCAACTCGCCGAACATGTGGTCGCTGATCAGCGTCGACGAGAAGCTGGGCCTGATGTACCTGCCCATGGGCAACCAGATGCCTGACCAGTGGGGTGGCAACCGCAGCGCGGCCGCGGAGAAATACAGTGCCGGCGTCACCGCGCTGGACATCGCCACCGGCCACGTGCGCTGGACCTACCAGTTCACCCACCACGACCTGTGGGACATGGACGTGGGTGGCCAGCCGAGCCTGATGGACATCAAGACCGCCGACGGCCTCAAGCCTGCGGTGATCGCGTCCACCAAGCAGGGCAGCGTCTACGTGCTGGACCGCACCAACGGCCAGCCCATCGTGCCTATCGACGAGCTGCCGGTACCGGGCGGCACCGTGCCGGATGACCACGCCGCGCCGACCCAGCCCAAGTCGCAGCTCAACTTCATGCCGCCGGTGATGACCGAGCGTGACATGTGGGGCGTGACCCCGTTCGACCAGATGCTGTGCCGCATCGACTTCAAGAAGCTGCGCTACGACGGCCCGTTCACGCCGCCGTCGCTGCAGGGCTCGCTGGTGTACCCGGGCAACTTCGGCGTGTTCGACTGGGGCGGTGTGTCGGTGGACCCCGAGCGCCAGATCATGTTCGTCAACCCCAACTACATGGCCTTCGTCGACAAGCTGGTACCGGCCGCGGACGTGGCCGCCATGCCCGCGCGCAAGAGCGAGACCGAGGGCATCCAGGCCAACAAGGGCGCGCCCTATGGCGTGATCATGAACGCCTTCCTGTCGCCCATGGGCCTGCCGTGCCAGGCACCTGCCTGGGGCTACGTGGCAGCGGTAGACATGACCACCCACCAGGTGATCTGGAAACACAAGAACGGCACCGTGCGTGACAATTCGCCAGTGCCGCTGCCGTTGACCATGGGCGTGCCCGCGCTGGGCGGCACCTTCATGACCAAGGGCGGCGTGGCGTTCCTGAGCGCCACCCTGGACCAGTACCTGCGCGCCTATGACGTGCGCAACGGCCGGCAACTGTGGGAAGCGCGCCTGCCCGCCGGCGCCCAGACCACGCCCATGACCTACACCGGCAAGGATGGCCGCCAGTACGTGCTGGTGGTCGCCGGCGGCCATGGCTCGCTGGGCACCAAACAGGGTGACTACGTGATGGCGTACGCGCTGCCGAAGTAACCCACCATCCCGTAGCAACAACTGTCCTGTGGGAGCTGGCTTGCCAGCGAGCTGTTGAGGCCCGAAAAGCTCGCTGGCAAGCCAGCTCCCACACAGCAAAGTTGCTGCTACGGGGTTTGTGTATGGGTCATGACTTTTTCGGTCATATTCGCAGCCTGGCCCGCTGCTTACTCTGTCTCCAAGGAAAAATCACTTGGAGAACAATCATGAACAAGCTGCTGACCCTCGCTGCCCTGACCCTGGGCTTCGCCGCCACCGCTGCCCACGCCGACCCCGCGCAAACCTACCGTTATGGCCAACACCTGGACATCGCCAAGGTCATCGATGCCGGTGACATTCCCGACGTGTGCGCCGTGGTGCCGGTGACCATGACCTACGAAGACAGCCAGGGCCAACGCCACTCGCTGGTGTACCGCGTGATGGGCAAAGGCTGCTCCAACTAAGCCAGCGCTTCCGTTATTCTTGGCGCATTCCCCTAGCGCCGAGCCCTGCATGAATTTACGCCACCTGCTGTATTTCAAGACCATCGTCGAGCGTAAATCCATTGCCGCCGCTTCCGAGGCGCTGCACATCGCCCAACCGCCGCTCAGCCAACACCTCAAGGCCCTGGAGGCCGACTACGGCCTGCAACTGTTCGAGCGCCAGGGGCGCGGGCTGCTGGTGACCGAGGCGGGGCAACACCTGTACCGGCGCGCCTGCGAGCTGCTGAACCTGGCGGATGAGATCGACGGCGAAATGCGCGGCCTGGCCCAGGGCGTCAGCGGCAAGGTCAGCATCGGCACGGTGACCTCGGGCGCTGCCTTCCTGGCATGGGTGGTGGGCCAGTTGCGGGTGCAACTGCCGGGCGTGCTGTTCTCGATTTACCACGCTGAGCCTGCGGTGCTGGAGGACATGCTGCAGACCCGCCAGCTGGACTTCGCCCTCAGCCAATGGCCAGTGACCAACCCGTTGCTGCACACCGAAGCCTTGCAGGCCCTGACCCTGGCCGCCGTGGAAGCCACGCCGGGCCTGTTGCCGGACGCCGACGCCTGCACCCTTGCAGACCTGGCCAAGGTGCCGCTGATCGTGGTGCGTCGGCGCCAGGGCCACGGTTTCTACGAGCGCGTGCAGCAGGCGTTCAGCGAGGCGCAGCTGCGCCCCGAGGTGGCCTTCGAATGCTCCGACATTTCCGCCGCTTTGGCGCTGGCCAAGGCCGGGGCAGGGGTGGCGCTGCTGCCGGTGTGGCCGGGCGACCAGGCGCTGGAAGGGCTGCGCCAGCGGCGGGTCAGTGGTCTTGCCAGCGACGAGCGCCTGGTGCTGGCCTGGCTGGCCGAGCGCGACCGCCTGCCGGTGGTGGCGCAGGCGGTCAAGGCCTTCCAGCAGTTGCCTCAGTAGCCGGTGCTGGCTGACAGGCTTTCCCACTCATCGATCTCCGCCTGCAACGCCTTGAGCTTGGCGCGCACCAGTTGCAGGGCGTCTGCACCCAGTAGCAGGTGGCGCGGCGGCTTGTCGGCGTTCACCAAGGCCAACAGCGCCTGCGCGGCCTTGTCCGGGTCGCCCGGCTGGTGGCCGCTGCGCGCTTCGCGGGTCTGGCGGATGGGGTCGAACAGGGCGTCATAGTCTTTGATGCTGCGGTGCGTGCGCACCATGGACCGGCCCGCCCAGTCGGTACGGAACGAGCCCGGCGCCACGGCCGTCACCTTCACCCCCAGTGGCTCAACCTCCTGGGCCAGGGATTCGGAGATGCCCTCCAGGGCGAACTTGCTGCCGTGGTAATAGGAGATGCCCGGCAGGGTCATCATGCCGCCCATGGACGTGATGTTGATGATGTGCCCGCTGCGCCGCTCGCGCATGCCCGGCAGCACCGCCTTGATCATCGCCACCGCGCCGTAGACGTTGACGTCGAACTGGCGTTGCAGCTCGCTCAGCGGCGATTCCTCCAGCGTGCCCTCGTGGCCGTAGCCGGCGTTGTTGACCAGCACGTCGATGGCGCCGTGGCGGGCCAGCAGGCCGCTGACGGTGGGCTCGATGGCGGCGAAATCGCTCACGTCCAGCACTACGCCGTGGGCGTTGTGCGCATGCAGGCGCTCGAAATCGGCCACCGCGTCGGCGCGGCGCAAGGTGCCGATCACGGTGTGCCCGGCGGCCAGCGCGGCCTGGGCGAAGGCACGGCCGAAGCCGGAACTGACGCCGGTGATCAGAAAGGTTTTATGGCTCATGGCAAGGCTCCTTCAGGGGGTTGCAACAGCCTAGCCCTACGCGGGCGGCCTGCGTAGCGCCAAAACTCCTGCGCTTTTGCCTGATCCTGCGGTGTAGCCGCTGCCGCAGGCTGCGCTGGACCTGCGCCGCACTGAATATCCGGCCAGCGCAGCCTGGCGGCAGCGGCTACAGTTAGCTAAGTGCTTGCAAGCGTGATGGCTTCTTGCTATCTGTCGGTGAGGGATCCCCATCGAGGTACGTGTGAACCGGTTTGAAAGCTTGACCCAACTGGTCGACAATAATGACAACGTCTACACCCGGCAACGGCTGCGCGGGTTTCCCTGGTTGCGCTTCGAGCCGGCGCTGGAGCAGGAATACCGCGAGCTCAACTACCAGGGCTTCCAGCGCACCCGCAACGGCTCGGCGCTGCTGCTGATGGTGGCGTTGCTGGGCTTCCTGGCCCTGGACGTATGGTACGGCTACACTGCGCATTTCCCGCCCGCGTCGTTCTTCGCCATTGGCGCGCGGCTGGCCACGGTGCTGTTCACCTGCCTGGGCTACCGCAAGGTGCGCCAGCAGTCCCAGGTGGCGGCGGGGCAGCGCTGGGTGGTGGCGGTGCTGGGCGTGACCTGTGTCAGCTCCATTACCATGATGCTGCTGTATGCCCGCTACCACAGCGAGTTTCAGCTGCCGTTGCTGCTGGACGCGGTGATCCTGCTGTTCATCACCGTGCTGTTCCCGGTGGGGCTCAGCGTGCACGTGGCCATGGCCATGGCGCTGCTGATTGCCCTGGCCAGCTGGAGCCTGACGCCCTGGGTGGCGGGTGACCTGCTGGACCAGCAGTTCGCCGCGTTTATGCCGTTCCAGGTGTCGTCGCTGGTGGCGTTGTTGGCGTTGCGTTACTACCACGAGCGTTCGTTCCGCACGCTGTTCCTGCTGCGCGGCTCGCTGCACGCCATGGCCAGCACCGACGCCCTGACCGGCCTCTACAACCGCCGCGCCTTCGAGATGCTCGGCCGCCGCGCCCTGGCCCAGGCCACCCGCGAGGCGCAGCTGTGCGCGCTGATGCTGGTGGATGTCGACCACTTCAAGCGCTACAACGACCTGCACGGCCACCCGGCCGGCGACCGCGCGCTACAGGCCATCGCCAGCCGCCTGGGGCGTTTCCCGCGCCGGCCGCTGGACCTGGCCGCGCGCCTGGGTGGCGAGGAATTCGTGCTGCTGTTCGCCGGCGTCGACCGCGACTTCGCCGCGCGCATCGGCGACGAAGTCCGCGCCGCCGTCCAGGCCCTGGGCATCGCCATCGACAACGACGGCACGCCACTGACCGTCAGCGTCGGCGTGGCCCTGGGCATCCCCGGCTGCGACCCGGACGAGCTGTACCAGCGCGCGGACCAGGCGATGTACAAGGCCAAGAGGGAAGGGCGGAACAGGGTGTGCGTGGGGGTATGACCTACCCCGGCCACTCAAATCCATCAAGCCAACGCACAAAGGCCGGCAACACCAATCCATCAGGCAAACGCACAAAGGCTGGCAACGCCAATCCATCAGGCCAACGCACAAAGGCCGGCAACGCCAATCCATCAGGCCAACGCACAAAGGCCGGCAACGCCTCTCCATCAGGCCATGGCACGGTGCAACAAATGTAGCACCGGCCGTTAGGCCGGGTCGCGCCGTGCGGACGGCGCTCGATCTCAAGAGCGCCACACCTCTCCCGACATGTACCTGCGCGCCGTGACGCAATCTTCCGACGAACCCACCGAATCCAACCCGCAACCCGCAACCCGCAACCCGCAACCCGCGTAGCCGCTGCCGCCAGGCTGCGCTGGCCCAAACGTGCGCTGAAGATCTTCGGCGTGGCTTGCAGGTGCATGCCTGAAGCCTTGCAGCGCTTCCAAAATCGAGCGCCGCCCGCGCGGCGCGACCCGGCCTAACGGCCGGTGCTACATTTGTTGCACCGTGCCATGGCCTGATAGATAGGCGTTGCCAGCCTTTGTGCGTTTGCCTGATGGGTTGGGGTTGCCAGCCTTTGTGCCATGGCCTGATAGATAGGCGTTGCCAGCCGTTGTGCGTTCGCCTGGTGGATAGGCGTCGCACCCCCCCCACCATTCGCCGGCCCACGCTTGCAGCCACCCTGCGCATAGAGTACAAATGTACTCCATGACTACTCTATCTCCCAAACGCAGCGCCATCCTCACCTTTATCCGCGATCGCATTGCCGATCACGGCCAGCCGCCGAGCCTGGCGGAAATCAGCGAGGCCTTCGGGTTTGCCTCGCGCAGCGTGGCGCGCAAGCATATCGTGGCCTTGACCGAGGCCGGTTTCATTGAAGTCACGCCAAACCAGGCGCGCGGCATTCGCCTGGCGCGCAGCCAGCGGCGGCCCGAGCTGCTGGAAATACCGGTGCTGGGCCGGGTGGCGGCGGGGCGGCCCATCGACCCTGACGTGGGCGTGCACGACCACATGGTGTTCGACGCGCGCATGTTCGCCCGCACGCCCGACTTCCTGCTGCAGGTGGCCGGTGACTCGATGATCGGCGACGGCATCCTCGACGGCGACCTGGTGGGCGTCAAGCGCCAGCACGACGCGCGCAACGGCCAGATCGTGGTGGCGCGCCTGGACGGCGAGGTCACCATCAAGCGCCTGGAACTCAAGAGCACCGGCGTGCGCCTGATGCCGCGCAACCCCGACTATGATCCCATCGTGGTGGACGCCGAGCAGGAACTGGTGATCGAAGGCATCTTCTGCGGCCTGGTACGCCGCTGATGGGCGCGGTGGTCAGCCTCGAAGGCCTGCTCGACGAGCGACGGGTGTGGAAGGGCCGTGCCCAGGCCCAACCCGTGGCCGCCCAGCCCACCGGCCATGGCTGGCTCGACCGTGCCTTGCCCACTGGCGGCTGGCCGCCGTCGGCGCTCAGCGAAATCCTCATTCCCTGTGCCGGCAGTGGCGAGCTGCGCCTGCTGTGGCCCACCCTGGCACGCCTGACCCAGGCCGGCGAGCGCGTGGTACTGGTGGCGCCGCCGTTCATTCCGTACCCGGCGGCCTGGGAGGCGGCAGGCGTCGATTTGCGCCAGCTGGCGCTGGTCGACGCCCAGGGCACCGAAGCCCTGTGGGCCGCCGAACAGTGCCTGCGCTCGGGCAGTTGCGCGGCGGTGCTGTGCTGGCCGCAGAGCGCTGACGACCGCGCCCTGCGGCGCCTGCAGGTGGCCGCCGAAACCGGCCAGACCCTGGCGTTCGCCTGCCGCCCGCAGCAGGCTGCGCACAATCCGTCGCCGGCGGCCCTGCGCCTGGCCATCGACCTGCGCCCGGCCCAGGTGCGCGTGCTCAAGTGCCGTGGTGGTCTGGCCCCGGCCGCGCCGCTGGCCTTCAGCGAGAGCGCCTGAGGTTGTCATGCTCTGGGCCTGCATCCTATTCCCGCAACTGGCGCTGGACAGCGCCCGCCGTCGTCGCGAAGACCCCGACGCGCCCCTGGCGCTGATCAGCGGCCCCACCCAGCGCCGCGTGCTGCAGGCGGTCAACCCGGCTGCAAAGGCCCTGGGCCTGCGCCCCGGCCAGACCCTGACCGCCGCCCATGCCCTGACGCACGACTTCGCCACCCAGGAGCACGACCCGGCCGACATCGAGCAATGCCAGCAATTCCTCGCCGCCTGGGCCTACCGCTTCAGCTCCCAGGTCAGCCTGCATTACCCCCGCGCGCTGCTGCTGGAGGTGCAATCAAGCCTGGGCCTGTTCGGCCCCTGGCCGCAGTTCGAGGCGCGGTTGCGCGCCGAGCTGCAAGGCCTGGGCTTCAGCCACCGCATCACCCTGGCGCCCAACCCGGCGGCCGCGCGCATGCTCGCCAACGCCCACGACGGCCTGGCGGTGCTGGCGCCTGCGCAGCTGCCGGCGGCCCTGGCGCCGCTGTCCATCGAGCGGGTGGGCCTGCCACGGGAAACCGCCACCGCGTTCGCGCGCATGGGCCTGCGCCAGCTGGGCCAGGTACAGGCGCTGCCGCGCGACACCGTGGCCCGGCGCTTCGCCGCCAGCGACCTGCAGCACCTGGACACGCTCGCCGGCCTGCGCCCGTTGGCCCTGTCGTTCTACCTGCCGCCGGACTTCTTCGAGCAGCGCATCGAGCTGAACTTCGACGTCGAGTCGCACCAGGCCCTGCTGTTCCCCCTGCGCCGGCTGATCAACGACCTGGCCGCCTACCTGGGCGGGCGCGACAGCGGCGTGCAGCGCTTCACCCTGCACCTGGAACATGCCGAAGGCGAGGACACCCTGGTGCCGGTGGGCCTGCTGGGCGCCGAGCGCGACGCCGGCATGCTCTTCGAGCTGGCCCGCGGGCGCCTGGAGCCGGTGCAGGTCAAGCGCCCGGTGCGCAACGTGCGCCTGGTGGCGCGCGACCTGCCGCGCTTCGTGCCCACCCACCAGACGTTGTTCGACCAGCGCCCGCAGCAGTCCCAGCCCTGGGAACAGCTGCGCGAACGCCTGCGTGCGCGCCTGGGCGACGACGCCATCAGCGGCATCGCCGCCCGCGCCGACCACCGCCCCGAGCGCGCCTGGCTGGCGGCCAGCGTGCCCAAGGCGCTGCTGGCGCCCGGCCTGGCGCCGCGCCCCGGCTGGCTGCTGGCCGAGCCCCAGGCCTGGACCGACTGCGACCTGCGCGTGCTGGCCGGGCCCGAACGCATCGAGTCGGGCTGGTGGGACGGTGGTGACATCCGCCGCGACTACTACCTGGTGGAAACCACCAGCGGCCAGCGCGCCTGGGCCTACGAAACGGTGGGCGAGCAGGGGCGGCTGTGGCTGCAGGGCTGGTTCGCATGAACGGCTACGCCGAGCTGCACTGCCTGTCCAACTTCAGCTTCCAGCGCGGCGCCTCCAGCGCCCAGGAATTGTTCGAACGCGCCAGGCGCCATGGCTACCAGGCCCTGGCGATCACCGACGAATGCACCCTGGCCGGCATCGTCCGCGCCTGGCAGGCCGCCAAGGCCTGCGAGTTGCCGCTGATCGTCGGTAGCGAGATGCGCATCCATGACGGCCCCAAGGTGGTGCTGTTGGTGGAGAGCCTGGCCGGCTACCAGAGCCTCTGCCAGCTGATTACCCTGGCCCGGCGCCGGGCCGCCAAGGGCGACTACCAGGTGCTGCGCGAGGATTTCGCCCAGGTGCCGTTGCATGGCCTGGTGGCCCTGTGGGTGCCCGACAATACCCACGACCTGGCCCCTGGCCACTGGCTGCGCGGGGTGTTCGGCAGCCAGCAGCTGTGGCTGGCGGTGCAGCTGCACCGGGGCGCCGACGACCACGCGCGGCTGGCGCAGCTGCAGGCCCTGGCCGCGCAACTGGGCCTGCGCGCCGTGGCCAGCGGCGACGTGCACATGCACGCCCGTGGGCGCCGGGCGCTGCAGGACACCATGACCGCCATCCGCCACCACACCACCGTGGCCGACGCCGGCCACCACCTGTTCGCCAACGGCGAGCGGCACCTGCGGCCCTTGCCGATGCTGGCCGAGCTCTACCCCCAGGCGTTGCTGGACGAAACGGTCTATATTGCCCGGCGCTGCACCTTCAGCCTCGACCAGCTGCAATACCAGTACCCCCGCGAGCTGGTGCCCGAGGGCCACACGGCCAGTCAGTGGCTGCGCACGCTCACCGAGCAGGGCATGCACTGGCGCTGGCCCCAGGGCGCCACGCCCGCGGCGCGGGCGCAGATCGACAAGGAACTGGCGCTGATCAGCGAGCTGGGCTACGAAAGCTATTTCCTCACCGTGCACGACATCGTTCGCTTCGCCCGTGACCAGGGCATTTTGTGCCAGGGCCGCGGCTCGGCGGCCAACTCCGCCGTGTGCTTCGCCCTGGGCATCACCGAGCTGGACCCGGGGCGCATGAACATGCTGTTCGAGCGCTTCATCTCCAAGGAACGCAACGAGCCGCCGGACATCGACGTCGACTTCGAGCACGACCGCCGCGAAGAGGTGCTGCAATACGTGTTCAACCGCTACGGCCGCCGCCGCGCCGCGCTCACCGCCGTGGCCAGCAGCTACCGTGGCGCCGGCGCCATACGCGACGTGGCCAAGGCCCTGGGCCTGCCGCCGGACCAGGTCAACAGCCTGGCCGACTGCGTGGGCCGCTACAGCGACCGCGTGCCGCCGGTGGGGCGCCTGGGCGAGGCCGGCTTCGACGTCGACAGCCCGGTGCTGCGCCGGGTGCTGACGCTCACCGCCGAACTGATGGGCTTCCCCCGGCACCTGTCCCAGCACCCCGGCGGCTTCGTCATCAGCGAGCACCCGCTGGACACCCTGGTGCCGGTGGAAAACGCGGCCATGGCCGAGCGCACCATCATCCAGTGGGACAAGGACGACCTCGACGCAGTGGGGCTGCTGAAAGTCGACGTGCTGGCCCTGGGCATGCTCAGCGCCTTGCGCCGCAGCTTCGACCTGCTGCGCCGTTATCGGGGCCGCGACCTGACCCTGGCGAGCATTCCGGCGGAGTGCGTGCGCACCTATGAAATGATCAGCCGCGCCGACACCGTGGGCGTGTTCCAGATCGAATCGCGCGCGCAGATGGCCATGCTGCCGCGCCTGCGGCCGACGAAGTTCTATGACCTGGTCATCCAGGTGGCCATCGTGCGCCCGGGGCCCATCCAGGGCGACATGGTTCATCCCTACCTGCGCCGGCGCAACAAGGAAGAGCCGGTGGTGTACCCGTCCGAGGCGCTGAAGAAGGTGTTCGAGCGCACCCTGGGCGTGCCGCTGTTCCAGGAACAGGTGATGGAACTGGCCATCGTCGCCGCCGACTACAGCCCCGGCGAGGCCGACCAGCTGCGCCGCTCCATGGCCGCCTGGAAGCGCCACGGCGGCCTGGAACCGCACCAGCTGCGCCTCACCGAAGGCATGCTGCGCAACGGCTACAGCCTGGAGTTCGCGCAGAAGATCTTCGAGCAGATCAAGGGCTTTGGCAGCTACGGCTTTCCCGAGTCCCACGCGGCCAGCTTCGCGCTGCTGACCTACGCCAGCTGCTGGCTCAAGTGCCATGAGCCGGCGGCCTTCACCTGCGCGCTGATCAACAGCTGGCCCATGGGCTTCTACAGCCCCGACCAACTGCTGCAGGACGCCCGCCGGCACCAACTGCAGACCCGCGCGGTGGACGTGCGCCACAGCGACTGGGACTGCACCCTGGAGCCGTGCGGGGCAGGGCAGCCGGCCATTCGCCTGGGCCTGCGGATGATTCGCGGCTTTCGCCAGGAAGACGCCCTGCGCATTGAACAGGTGCGCGCCCGGCAGCCCTTCGCCGACGTCAGCGACCTGTGCCTGCGCGCCGGCCTCGACAACCGCGCCCGCGCACTGCTGGCCGACGCCGATGCCTTGCAGGGGCTGGCGGGGGACCGCTTCCGCGCGCGCTGGGAGGTGGCCAGCGTCGAGGCGCAACTGCCGCTGTTCGCCGACTTGCCCAGCCGCCGCGACACGCCGGTGGCGTTGCCGGTGCCCAGCGTTGGCGAAAACCTGGTGGCCGACTACGCCACCGTCGGCACCACCCTGGGCCCGCACCCCCTGACCCTGCTGCGCCCCGGCTTGCAGCGCCTGCGCTGTCGCAGCTCGCGGGAGCTGGCTGGCATCGACCATGGCCGGCACATCAGCGTCGCCGGCCTGGTCACCGGTCGCCAGCGCCCGCAGACCGCCAGCGGGGTGATCTTCGTCACCCTGGAAGATGAGTTCGGCATGATCAACGTGGTGGTCTGGAACGACCTGGCCGAGCGCCAGCGCAAGCCGCTGGTGAGCGCGCGGCTGCTGCAGGTGCATGGGCGGCTGGAGTCCGAAAGCGGCGTGCGCCACCTGATCGCCGGCAAACTCACCGACCTCACCCCGATGCTGGCGGGGCTGGACATTCGCAGCCGCGATTTCCGCTGAGCCGTGTGCGCCTTACAGCGGCGCGGGCTGGGCAGCGCTGGCCGGCGTGCGGCGGGCCGCCAGGCTCAGGCCATAGAACACCGCGCCGCCCAGCGCGCAGCCGGTGAACCAGGCGAAGTTGGCCATGGGCTGCAGCCACGGCACGAAGGTGATGCACAGGCCCGCGCCGGCCGCCAGCACCAGGGCTTTCACCGCCACCCAGTTGACGCCGTTGCTGTACCAGTAACGGCCGCTGGGGCCGTCGTTGAACAGCGCGTCGACGTCGATCTGCTGGCGCTTGATCAGGTAGTAATCCACCAGCAGGATGCCGAACAGCGGCCCGATGCAGGCGGCCAGCACGTCCAGGGTGTAGTGGATGACCTGGGGGTTGTTGAACAGGTTCCAGGGGGTGATGAACACCGACAGCACCGCGGCGATCATGCCGCCCATGCGCCAGCTGATGCGGCTGGGCGAGACGTTGGCGAAGTCGAAGGCCGGCGAGACGAAGTTGGCGACGATGTTGATGCCCACGGTGGCGGTGACAAAGGTAAAGGCCCCCAGCAGCACGGCAGTGGTGTTGTCGATGCGCGCCACGGTGGCGATGGGGTCGTGGATCATTTCGCCGAAGATCGGCAGGGTGCCCGAGACAATCACCACGGTCACCAGGGAGAACGCCAGGAAGTTGATCGGCAGGCCCCAGAAGTTGCCGCGCCGTACATCGGCCATGCTGCGGCAGTAGCGGCTGAAGTCACCGAAATTCAATGTTGGGCCAGAGAAATACGAGACCACCAGGGCCGTGGCCATGATCACCTGGCCCACGGCCTCCCAGCCGGCCAGGTGTTTCTCGGCCAGGGTGAAGCTGATGTTGCTCCAACCGGCGCGCCAGACGATCCAGCCGGCCAGGGCGAACATCACCGCGTAGACGGCGGGGCCGGCCCAGTCGATGAAGCGGCGGATGGACTCCATGCCGGTCCAGAACACCAGCGCCTGCACCACCCACAACGCGAGGAAACCGAACCAGCCCAGGTACGACAGGCCGGCGAAGGTCACTTGCTGGTAAGGGGCCAGTTCAGGGAAGAAGCGCAGCACCACGATGACCAGCGCACTGGACGCCAGGTACGTCTGCACCCCGTACCAGGCCACGGCGATCAACCCGCGAATCACCGCGGGAATGTTGGCGCCGAACACGCCGAACGCCAGGCGGCAGATCACCGGGTAGGGCACGGCGGCCTGCTGGCTGGGCCGGGCCACCAGGTTGGCGATCACCTGGACGATGCAGATGCCCGCCAGCAGCGCGATCAGCACCTGCCAGCTGGCCAGCCCCAGGGCGAACAGGCTGGCGGCGAACACATAGCCGCCGACGCTGTGCACGTCGCTCATCCAGAACGCGAAAATGTTGTACCAGCTCCAGGTTTGCGCCGTGGGGCCCAGGTCGTGGTTGTAAAGCCGGGGGCTGTAGTGGGTAGGGTGGTTGTCCGACATGCCTTGTCTCCCTCGTTCTGGTTTTTTGTATACGAGGTTGAAGGCAGAATGTGTGCCAAAGCGGTTTATGGCTCTGGATTGCGGGGTTCAGGGCTTTGGCGGGAGTGCAATGCCACGCATGAGTGCATACCCGCCCAAACACAGTGCAAAGAAACATGTATACACACCGATTCCGGACCCGGCGCGGTATGGCTGGGGATCCGCGTTGCGTTTGGACGCGGCCGTCGGCCGCTGCTACGGGGGTGAGGCGATGGCAACTGCGCAATATCGTTCAAGACACGCGCGCCGCGCTCTGGCACAGTCGCTGTCCGTTTCCGCAAGCCTTCAATAAGAACATGCCCAATACCCTTTTGCCGCGCCAGGCGTTCCTCCGCGGCGCCGCTGCCATCATGCCGCTGTCCCTGGCCACCGCGCCCTGGGGGCTGCTGGCCGGTTCCATGGCCATCGAGGCCAACCTCACTCCCTGGCAAGGCCAGGGCCTGTCGACCATCGTCTTCGCCGGCGCCGCGCAACTGGTGGCCATCGGCATGCTCAAGGGCGGCGCCGGGGTGGTGTCGATCCTGCTGACCACCTTGCTGCTGACCTCCCAGCACCTGCTGTACGGCATGAGCATGCGCCCGATGATCGCCGGCCTGCCCGGGCGCTGGCGCGTGGGCCTGGGCTTCCTGCTCACCGACGAACTGTTCGCCCTGACCAGCCGCTACGACCAGCAGACCTTCAGCCGCTGGTACGCCCTGGGCGTGGGCCTGACCTTCTACGTCGCGTGGAACCTGTTTACCCTGGCCGGCATCCTGCTGGGCAGCAGCATTCCGGGCATCGAGCACCTGGGCCTGGACTTCTCCATCGCCGCCACCTTCATCGCCCTGATCACCCCGGTGGTGCGCAACGTGCCGACGCTGGTGTGCGTAGCCGTCTCGCTGTGTTGCTCGGTGCTGTTCAGCTACTGGCACTGGGGCTCGGCGCTGGTGCTGTCGGGGCTGGCAGGCATGAGCGCCGGCTTTGTCTGCAATAAACTGTGGGGGAGCCGTTCATGATCTGGGTCGTCATTATCGGCATGGGCGTGCTGGTGTTTCTCAACCGCTACGTGTTCCTGGAGCCGCGCCTGCCGGTGCGCCTGAGCAGCAACGCGCGGCAGTTCCTCGGTTTTGCGGTGCCGGGCATGCTCACGGCCATCTGCGGGCCGATCGTGTTCATGCCCGACAAGCAGCTGAACCTGCACTGGGACAACCCCTACCTGATCAGCTCGGTGGTGGCGGTAGGGCTGGTGTTGTTTACCCGCAACACCTTGCTGAGCATGATCCTCAGCATGGCGTTCTTCTTTGCATTGCGTTGGTGGCTTTAAGCGTCTAACGACGATTGATGCCGCGCAGGGTCATCGGCGCGATGCGCCGGTGGAAAGGTGCCACCGGCAGCATGTACAGCTTGCCCAGCGCGTTGTGCGTGCGCACCACGGTGGACAGCACCACGGTGCGCGTGCCGTCGGCCGCCAGCGGCAGGCGGGTGAGGGCCAGGAACACGTCCAGATGCTTGTCCTGGTCGGCCACCAGCACCTCGTCGGGGTGGTTGCCCAACAGGGTGAAGATCCCCACCCGGTCGCCGGGCTGGTAGGCATCATCCGGCGTGGCCAGGTCCACCCGGGCCAAGGCGCCCAGGTCTTTCAAACCCACGCTTTGCACCAGCGTGTTGCGCAGCTTCATCAGGTTGTCCAGCCACCCAGGCGTGGCGGCCATCAGCGTGAGGAAGTGGCGCAGGGCGGTGCGCTCGGTGTCGCGCACCTGCACCTGGTGGCAATCGATGAAATCGGCGCCGGGCACGTACTGACTGATAGCGGAAGCGGGGGGCGGAGGGCAGGCGAGCACGGTGGTTTTCATGGGGTTTCCTGCAGCTGACTCGGTCGTGTAGCCGCTGCCGCTAGGCTGCGCTGGCCCTGAAGCACACCTTGGATCTTCAGCGTGAATTAGGGCCAGCGCAGCCTGGCGGCAGCGGCTACGGAGTGGGGCTTCAGGCCAGTATCAGCGCCGTGCCATACAGGCCGATGGCGAACACCACATGCCCCACCACGTTCAGCAAGCGCGCCAGCGCCGGCTTCGGCGCGCCGGAGCAGGCGATGCCCACGCCCATGCCCGGTTGCAGGATGAACCAGCCGGCGCCCACGGTGACCAGGCCGACGATCAGCGCCGGGGCGAAGCGTGGTTGCGCCGCCCAGTCCAGGCCCCAGATCAGCAGCAGCGCGGCGGCGAAGACCATGCCGGTGACGTAGTGCATGGCCCAGCCGATGGCCAGTTCATTGGGCACGGGCGCGGATTTGCCGATGCCCTGGCGGTGCACGAAGTGGCCGCGCGGCAGGCCGGCGAACCAGCGGCCCACGAAATGCCAGGCCGGAATCGGCAGGCCCAGGGTTCTGTTCAGCAGCAGGTTCCACAGGTCCAGCAGGGCGGTGGCGCCGGCGCCGATGACCACCGACAGCGCGAGAAAAGCGAGCATCTGGGGGTATCCTTTCCAAGAGTCGAAGGCTTGCGACAATAGCAGTTTTGCACCGTTTCAGGTGGCTGCGGCCTTGGGTTTGCGCGCACGCGGCGCCGCGCCCTGGGCGGCTGGCTTGCGCGGTGCGCCCTTGCGTTTTTTCTTCCATGGCGCGCCGCGCCCCGGTGGGCTGGCGGGGCCGCTGATGGTCAGGCTCAACCCGGCGCAGCGCTCTACCTGGCGGCTCATCCAGGCCGACTGCTTGGCCACGAACTCCTCCAGGCTCATCTCGCCGCTTTGCACCATGTCCAGCGCCTGCTCCCAGATGGCCGTGGTGCCGGGGTCGGCGATGGCCCGCGGCACCGCGTCGATCAGGCTGAAAGCGGCGGGCGTGGCGTTCAGCGCCTTGCCGTTCTTGTTCAGGTAACCACGGTCGATCAGGCCCTGGATGATGCCGGCACGGGTGGCCTCGGTGCCGATGCCGGTGGTGTCCTTGAGCTTCTGCTTCAGGCGCGGGTCTTCCACCAGCTTGGCGACGTTCTTCATGGCCTTGATCAGGTCGCCTTCGGTGAACGGCTTGGGCGGCTGGGTCCACAGGTCCTTGAGGTTGACGTCGCCCACCTCGTAGTCGGCGCCTTCGCGCAGCGCCGGCAAGGCCTGGGGGGCTGGCGCCTCGCGGCCTTTGGCGGGCGTGAGGGCCTCGGGCAGGGCGCGGCGCCAGCCCGGCTCGACGATGCGCTTGCCCACCGCGCGCAGGCGCTGGCCGGCGCAGTCGAAGTCGGCCTGGGTGCGGTCGAATTCGTGGTTGGGCAGGAACTGCGCCAGGTAGCGCGCACGAATCAGCGTGTACACCGCGCGCTGCTTGCCGGCCAGGCGGCCCAGGTCGGTGCCGGCGGCCGTGGGGATGATGCCGTGGTGGGCGCTGACCTTGGCGTCGTTCCAGGCCCGCGAGCGGCGGCTGGGGTCTATGTGCGGTATCAGCTCGGCCAGGGCCGGGTCGGCGCGGCCCAGGGCGGCGATGATGCCCGGCGCCTCGCCGTGCTGGCTGTTGGGCAGGTACCCGCAGTCGCTGCGCGGGTAGGTGATGACCTTGTACTGCTCATACAGCGCCTGGGCGATGTCCAGGGTTTCCTGGGCGCCCAGGCCGAGCTTTTTCGAACACACCTCCTGCAGCGTGCCGAGGTCGAAGGGCAGGGGCGCCACCTCGCGCATGCGCTCGGTGCGCAGCTTGACCAGCCGCGCCGGGGCACCACTGCGCAGCGCCTCGGCCGCCGCCTGGGCCAGGGGCTGTTGCAGGCAGCGGCCCTGGTCGTCGCAGGCGTCTTCAGGCGGGCACCACTGGGCGGTGAAGGGCAGGCCGCGTGGGTCGAGCTGCACGTCGATGGCCCAGAACGGCGCCGGCACGAACGCGGCGATGCTGCGGTCGCGGTCCACCACCAGGCGTAACGTAGGCGTTTGCACCCGGCCCACGGGCAGCACGCCCTGGTAGCCGGACTGCCGGCCGAGCAAGGTGAACAGCCGGCTCATGTTCATGCCGATCAGCCAGTCGGCACGCGAACGGCCCAGGGCCGAATGGTACAGGCTGAAGGTTTCTGCGCCCGGCTTCAGCGCCGCCAGGGCCTTGCGAATGGACGCGTCGTCCAGCGCCGACAGCCACAGGCGCTGCACCGGGCCGCGGTAGCGGCAGTGCTCCAGCAGCTCACGGGCAATCATCTCGCCCTCGCGGTCGGCGTCGGTGGCAATGACCAGCTCGCGCGCCTCGCCCAGCAGGCGCTTGACCGCCTTGAACTGGCTGGCGGTCTTGGGCTTGACCAGCATCTTCCACTTTTCCGGCACGATGGGCAGGTCGGCCAGCACCCAGCGCTTGTAGCGCTCGTCGTAGGCGTCGGGCGGCGCGGTTTCAAGCAGGTGGCCGATGCACCAGGTCACCGTCACGTCCGTGCCCACCCAGCAGCCATCCCCGCGCCGGTTGGCGCCGAGCACCTTGGCGATATCCTTGGCCTGGGAGGGTTTTTCGCAGAGGTAGAGGCGCATGGCCGTGGGTGTCTTCAGTGGTGGTCGAGTTGCATAGGATGAGGAAACCCTGCGCGCCAGGCAAGCAAAATCTGTATGGATATACAGCATGTTGCTGCCGTGCCTCTGAGCAGGCGATGCGAATCCCTCAGGCGATGGCACGTTGCAACCGATGTAGCACCGGCCCATAGGCCGGGTCGCGCCGCGCGGGCGGCGCTCGATTTCGGACGCGCCGAAAAACGCCCGACCTGCACCTGCAAGCCACCCTCACAATCCCCGGCCGTGCACCTCGCATCCACACCGAGGATCTCCAGCGCACACCCGGGCCAGCGCAGCCTTGCGGCAGCGGCTACGGGGATTGAGGGGTGAATTCGATGGGTTCGGCGCGGCGCGACCCGGCCTGCGGCCGGTGCTACATTTTTGCACCGTGGCTTGGCCTGATGAATAGGCGTTAACCCTTCACCCACAACCCCTCGCACAACAACCCCGCGCAATACCGCGCATTCGCCCGGCGCGTTTCGGCATCCACCGTCTCCCGCGCCATCTGGTCGACCATGCCGACAAAACATTTGCCGATCATGTCCGCCGGAATATCGGTACGGAACAGGCCTATCTGCTGCTCCTTGGCAATGTTGCTGCCGATCCAGCTGGCCATGCCGGCCTTGGTCTGGGTGCAGCCGGGCGGCTGGAAGAAGCCTATCTGGGTCAGGTCCGGGTCCTGGGCCAGGAAGTCGAAGAAGCGCAGGAAGCTGGTGGCCACGCTGTCCAGCAGCTCGGCGGGGTGCAGGGCGGTCTTGATCAGCAGGGTGCTGATCAGCGCCTCCAGGCGGCGGCGAAACTCGCCCACCAGTTCTTCGTAGGCGGCTTCCTTGCTGTCGAAGTAGCTATAGAAGGTGGGCTGGGTCAGGCCGCTGGCCTTGACGATGTCGCTGACCTTGGTCTCGTGGAAGCCCCGCCGGGCGAACTCGGCGGCGGCGGCGCTGCGCAGGCGGGCGTGGGTCTGTTCGCCCTTGGTGAGGGTAGGGGTGGACATGGCGGTTCCGGCAGGGAAATTTTACTTGTGAGTAATGTTACTCAAGAGTAGCCTTTTTGATCAAATGCTACTGGCGAGTATGTTTTCGCCCCTGTGACCTGGAGGTCCACTCATGAAGTTGATTCTGTTCGCCCTGGCCCTGGCGGCCTTCGCCATCGGCACCACGGAGTTTGCGCCCATGGGCCTGCTGCCGGTGATCGCCGATGGCGTGCACGTGTCTATCCCCACCGCCGGGCTGCTGATCAGCGCCTACGCCATTGGCGTGATGGTGGGGGCGCCGCTGATGACCCTGCTGTTGGCGCCGTACCGGCGCAAGGCCGCGCTGTTGCTGCTGATGGCGATTTTCACCGTCGGCAACCTGCTGTCGGCGCTGGCGCCGGGCTACGACACCCTGGTGCTGTCGCGGGTGGTCACCAGCCTTGCCCACGGCGCGTTCTTCGGTATTGGTTCGGTGGTGGCGGCCAGCCTGGTGCCGGCCGAGAAGCGCGCCAGTGCCGTGGCTACCATGTTCCTGGGCCTGACCATCGCCAACATCGGCGGGGTGCCGGCGGCCACCTGGCTGGGGCAGAACATTGGCTGGCGCATGGCGTTCGCTGCTACCGCAGGGCTCGGCGCCTTGTCCATGCTGGGCCTGGCGCTGTGGCTGCCACGCGGTGAGAGCGGGCAGAAGCCCGACGTGCGCCGCGAGCTGCAGGTGCTGGTGCGTGGCGACGTGCTGCGGGCCTTGCTGACCACGGTGCTGGGCGCCGGCGCCATGTTCACCCTGTACACCTACATCGCCGCGGTGATGCAGGACCTGATCCACGCCACGCCGACCTTCGTGACCTTGTTGCTGGTCATGATTGGGATCGGTTTCACCGCTGGCAATTATATCGCCGGCAAGCTCGCCCACCGTTCGCTGGAAGGCACGCTGATCGGCGTTCTGCTGGTGATGGCGGCGCTGATGCTGGGCATGCCCGCGCTGCTGCAAGGGCAGGTCAGTGCGGTGCTGGTGATGGTGGTGTGGGGCGCGTCGGCCTTCGGGCTGGTGCCGCTGGTGCAGGCGCGGGTGATGCAGTCCGCCCACGACGCGCCAGGGCTGGCGTCGTCGGTCAACATTGGCGCCTTCAACCTCGGCAATGGCCTGGGGGCTGCCTTGGGTGGCGGCGTGTTGGCCCTGGGCCTGGGCTACCAATGGGTAGCCCCGGCGGGTGGCGTGCTGGCGCTGGCGGGGCTGGTGCTGGTGGGCTATGGCCACTTCCGCGCGCCGGCCCGGGTGCCTCAGCAGGCCTGAGTCAAAGGTTCCAGCGCTTGGATGTCTTGTGCAGGCGCAGGCGCATGGCTTCCAGGTTGCTGGCCAGTTGCAGGGTCAGCAGGCGGAAGCCCTGGGCGTCCTGGCTGGCCGGCACCACGGCGTGCTCGATCTCGGCGCCGCGCTCGGCCTGGCGCGCCAGGCGGTCGGTGGCGCCGGTCTCCAGGGCGCGGGCCATGGCAATCAGCTGGCGGTTGATCTGCCGGTGCTCGGGGTGCAGCCAGGCGTGCCAGTCGCCGTGGTCCTTGGGGCGCAGGTTGGACAGCAGCTCCAGGGTGCTCAGGCACAGGCGGAATTGGCCCTGGATCACCTCAAGCTCGGTGAGCGGAATGCGCACCTCCTTGGACACCGACGGCATCAACGAGCGCAGTTGCACCATGATGCCGTTGAGTTGTGCGGCCAGCTTCAGGTGCTCGTCGTCGGTCACCGAGTTGCCGTTGAGAATACGCCCGTACGCCTTGGCGCAGCCGCGCAAGCCCTTGGCCAAACTGAAGCGCCACGAGTACACCGCGTACAGCGGGATGGCGAAGGAAAACGCCAGCGCCAGGGCGATGCCGATCAAAATGTCCACCAGCCGCCACAGGCCATCGCTGATGGGGTTGTCGCCGTGCCCGGCGACGATGAACACGGTGATCGCCGACAGCAGCGCGATATAGCCGCCCTTGCCGATGGCGTGGTAGGCAAAGAACCCGCACACCGTGGACATGGCCACGTACGTCAGCCACTGCTCGTGCAGGTAGCTTTGCTGCAACACCAGCGCCAGGCCAATGGCCGCGCCGATCAGCGTGCCGTAGGCGCGTTCCAGCGACTTGCGGCCGATGTTGCCCTGGTGCTGCAGGCCGCCGATCACGATCAGCAGCGTCACCGACGCCCATTCGCCATGGGGCAGGCTCAGCCCTGTGGTCAGCAAGATGGACGCCAGGAGGCCAACGGCCACCCGGCCGGCGTGGATGTAGCGGGCGTAGAGGTAGCGGCGGTGCGGGTCGAGCAGGGGGCGCAGGAACGGTAAGCGGCTGGGGCGCAGTGCCTTCATGGGGGTCCGTGTAGGGCGGTGGGTCGGGGCGCCCATTATGCACGCTCGCAGCCCAATTGGGTCCACCGCAAAACCCGTAGCAGCGGCCGCCGGCCGCGTCCGGGGCCCTGCGCTCCACCTGATACACCGCTGACGCAGCCTTCGGCAGCTGCTACGGGGCGGGGTTTCAGCCGCACCTGTCAGTTCTTACAGTTGTGGGCCATCCACCAAAAGCGCCCAATCATCGCTCCAACCATTCGTGGAGCGCAGATTATGCCCCTCAATCCATTGCTACAGAAAAACCGGCCCTTGATCCACCCCATCGTCCCCGGCCAACCGGCCGTGGTCGGCACGGCCCTGCCTGCCGCTGCCAATAGCCCCCGGGCAGTGCCCGACTTGCGGATTCCCGCCTCGGTCGACATCAGCCCCACCCTGGGCGGCATCGGCTTGGGCTTGGTCAACTCGATCAGCGGCTTGCACGTAGTGGTCGATCCCTACGTCATCATGAGCTCCAATGATGAAATCAGGGTGTTTTTCGACAACGTCCTGGTGCACATTTACCCCGTGGCCATTCCCAATGTCGCGGTCAACTTGTACATTCCCTACGGCGCGTTCATGCCGGGTACCGACCAGACCGTCTCCATCCACTACACCGTGACCCGTGTCGCGGGCACAGTGGAAACCTCGGTGCCGCACCTTTATCGCATCAAGCTGACCCGCCCCGGCGGCGTCGACCCCAGCTCAGACCCGCAACACCAGAACCTCCCGGCCCCCGTGTTGCCGCCGCACATCATTGCCAACGGCGTCAGCGAGGCGGACGCCCAGGCGGGCTTCAAGGTGACCATCAGGCCATACCCCTACATGGCCAGCTTCGACGTCATCGATCTGCGCTGGAACGGTGTTGCGCTGCCGCCTCGCACAGTGCTCCCAAACGAGGTGGGAGCCAACATCGACATCGACATCACCGCCGCGGTCATCTCGCTGGGAGGCGATGGCCGAGATTTAATGGTTTTTTACCGGGCGTACGACCAGGTCAACAACGTCTCGGAGGACAGCGTGGGCCAACCGTGGTCGATGATTACGCTGGTATTCGTGCACGCCAACCCGAATGCACTGCCAGCGCCAGAGGTACCGGAAGCCCCCAATGGCGTGTTGCGGCTGGACCAGTTGGGCCTCAATGACGTGCACGTGCACGTGTTTCCCTACCCGCCAGCCTTTGTGCAGGGCGACCAGGTAACGGTTCGCTGGGATGGGAAAACCTCGACGGGCCAGCCGGAGGCATTCGAACAGACCTTGACGGTAGGGAGCGTGCCGGGATTGTTGCTGTTTACCGTGCCCAACGCCAAGGCGGCGGCCATTGGCGGGGGGTATGCGGATGTTTCGTACGTGCTGCAGGATGCGGGGGCGATCACGCCGCCCAAGCCGTCCAAGTACCTGCGCATTGACGTCATCGGCCAGGCGGTTGGCGAGCCGTGGCCGGCGCCGCTGGTGCGCGATGCGACGGGGGCGTCGGTGACCACGCTGAACCCGATCAAGCCAAATACCAGTAACGAGGAAAACACCGCCACGCTGACGGTGACCGATGCGCGCCTCAAGGCGGGCAATGTGCTGGCCGGCTTGTGGACGGTGGCGGGTGCACAGGCCTCGTATGTGCCCTGGGTGACGGTAACCACCGATGGCCAGGTGGAGGCGCCGGTGCCACTCGAGTTAATTGCGGCGGCAGTGGGCAAGCAGGTGGTGGTGGAGTATGTGGTGTTTGGTGATGACGGCGGGGAGGCGATTGGTACTTCCGTGCCGATGACGTTGATGGTATCGGCGATTGCGCAGGGGGCGTTGCCGGTGCCGCGGATTACCGAAGCCAACAGCAATGACGAGCTGGACATCCCCAACCTGGTAGGTGATGCGCACGTTACCGTTGGACGCTGGCCGTTTATCGCGGCGGGGCAGCGGGCATGGCTTACCCTGACGGGCCCAGACTTGAGCCTGCAGTTGCTTGAAGGGCACCAGGTGACGGCAGCAGAGGCTCAAAACGGATTGAGCGTAACGGTCGCGAAAGCACAGTTGGCGGGCTTGGCGGACAATGCCAGGATCACGGTGACCTTAAAGGTGGCGTTTGACGGTGCCACGTTGGAGGGGGCGGCGGTCACGTTCCCGGTGAAGCAGTACACGGTGAAAAACCAAACTTATCTGGTGCGTGAGTTTTACGATTTTGAGGATCGTGAAATGCACGGTTGGGCCAGTCCGCCCGGTTTTCATCAGGATATCAAGATTGAACAGTTTGGCGGGTCGTATGCTTTAGCAGCAGGGATTGGCCGACGCGAAGGCTCTAGAGCTGGGGCTGCCAAGGAGTTCTCGACGCTAAAGGAGGGGGGCACCTATCGGTTAACCTTAAACGCTGCGGCTAGAATGGCAGGAAGAGGTGAGCTCCAGGCTACCGTTTATTATCCGGATGGAAGGCAATCAGCTATCTGGCGCTCTACCGTGGAAGAAGAGTTTGCATTATTCTCAGGCACATTTGTGGGTGTTGCTGGTCCTGTGCGATTGGAGTTGGTGGCAATATCCGAACTTGTTGCTGAAGTGTGGGTGTATCTTGATGACATTTTGCTGGAGCTTGTTGGTTGAGGTTTAATTGTCACATGGCGAGACCTAGGGGCAGTATGAAATGTATTCCAACAAAGGTCAGGCAAGGTGATAACAGGCGAGGAACGGCCGGGGTTGAGCCCGACTTTACGGGTTGTAAGTGAGCATCCGAGCCTGATCTCAACGCAGCATGCCCGCGCTGGGATGATTTTGTACAGAACCCGGCGCTACTTCGAGCGCCCGCCATCAGTAGCAGGCCCTATGGTCGCAGCCAGCAGGTTGCGGCAATAGGTCTTGAACACGTACTGATTCTTCACAACCACGGCAATTCCGACACAACCCCTAACACTCCTTTGATTGCCACCTTGCCCGGTGCGCCCTTACCCTGCGCACCGTCTCCGAAGCCTCGGGGATCAGGTTTAGCGACCTGTTCTAAGAAACCCGCAGCACCATACCGCTTGTTTCAGGGCTTCATGCCTGAGATAAGTGTTATGGCAGCTGCGTGTGGGAGGCCTTCGGGCCTGCCGGGCTTAGCCGGTTCGCTAACCTGCACGCAGCTGCCACCCAAATTCCAACCACCGTGGCAGCCCTTCACCCGCAAGGAGCTTCCGCCATGGCCACCTTCGTCGCTACCACCTTTTTCCGCCACCAACTGCCCCTGCGCGCGCTGATGATCGAGGACCAGGCCTGGCTGTGCCTGCACGACCTGGGCCGGCTGATGGGCGTGCACTTCGTGGAACGGCGCATCCGCAGCCTGGACGCCGACCAGCACCGCGAGGCGTGGGTGCAGCTGGACGGCGAGTGGGGCCGGCACTTGCTGGTGAGCGAGACCGGCGCGGTGACCTTGATCATGCACAGCCAAATGCCGGAAAACCGCGCGTTGCGCCAGTGGCTGACGCTGGAAGTGGTGCCGACGCTGCGGCGCATGGGCCCCGGCGAGGTGCCGGCGGTAACGGCCATGTGCGCCCACGGCGGGCAGGTGAAGGTGCTGTATTGGCAGGATGAACCGTGGATTCGCCTGCGTGATATGCCGGAGGTGCTGCCCATCAACCGCCCGCAGAAAGCACCGTGGTGGCGGGTGTGGGCCTGACCCCATTCTCCCGGCCATGCGCCATTCTCGTAGCCGCTGCCGAAGGCTGCGCTGGCCTTGAGCCACGCTGAAGATCTTCATCAGTGTACTCAGGGGCCAGCGCAGCCTGGCGGCAGCGGCTACGGGGCGTGTGGGGCAATGGGGTATCGATGTTGGCAATACCTGGCCTGCGCCTATCTCGATTGGTTCGCTACCACACCCCTTCGCTAAGGTATCCACTGGCCTAAAACCCAGGATGCCCCATGCGTTACCAACGTCTCGACCTCAACCTGCTGGTGGCCCTCGAAGCCCTGCTCAGCGAATGCAACGTCACCCGCGCGGCCGAGCGCCTGAACCTGGGGCAGTCGGCCACCAGTTCGGCGCTGGGGCGGTTGCGTGAACACTTCAACGACCCGCTGCTGGTGGCCGTGGGCCGGCGGCTGGAGCCCACGGCGCGGGCGCAGGCCTTGTTGCCCAAGGTGCGCGAGGCGCTGGCGCTGACGCGCGAGGTGATCGAAGCGCCGGCCGCGTTCGACCCCGGCAGCTGCCAGCGGCGCTTTACCGTGGTTGCCTCGGATTACGTGGCGGCGGTGCTGATGCCGGCGGTCAGCCGGGTGCTGGCGCAGGTGGCGCCGCAGGTGCGCCTGGCCCTGCGCGACCTGCCGCTGCCGCGCGGCGGCGACGTGGTCAGCGAGGCGCTGGACTACCGCCGCAGCGATTGCGTGATCGTGCCCCAGCGCCGGCTCAACAGTGACTACCCCCATGCGCCGCTGCTGGTGGACCAGTGGTGCTGCATTGTCTGTGCCCGGTCGGTGCATGCCCAGGGCCTGAGCCTTGCCGCCTACCGCCAGGCGGAGCACGTGGTGCGCGAGTTCGCCGACGGCCGCACCCTGGGCATGGACGCGGCGTTCCTGGCCGAGCAGGGTATCGAGCGCAAGGTGGGCGTCACCGTGGAAAGCTTTGCATTGGTACCCGCGTTCGTGGCCGGCAGCCAGCGGGTGGCCACGCTGTTCCGGCGCCAGGCCGAGCCGTTTGCCGCTGCCCACGGGGTGAAGGTGGTGCCGGCGCCGCTGGCGTTTCCCCAGGCGTTGCAGGTGCTGCAGTGGCACCCTTACCAGCAGGACGACCCGGCGCTGGCCTGGTTCCGCGGCCTGCTGGTGGCGCAGGCCGCGGCGCTGGGTCAGGCCTGAGCGTCGCCGGTGTCGGCCGCAAGGCCCGCGCTGTCGATGGCGGCCAGGGCGCAGCGTTCGTCGTTGTCGGAGGTGTCGCCGCTGATGCCGATGGCGCCCAGCAGCACGCCCTGGGCGTTGCGGATCAGCACGCCGCCGGGCACTGGAATCACCTGGCCGTCGGTGAGGCTGTTGATGGCGTCGAAGAACGCCGGCATGGCCTGGGCGCGGCGCGCCAGTTCGCGCCCGCCCAGGCCCATGCCCAGGCAGCCGCGGGCCTTGCCGGTGGCGATTTGCGGGCGCAGGAAGCTCGCCTGTTCGTGGCGCAGCACGGCCAGCGGGTGGCCGGCGGCGTCCAGCACGGCGGCGGCGAGTGGACGCAAGCCCAGCTCGCGGCCGCTGGCAATGGCCTGGCTGGCAATGAGGGTGGCGGTGTGCAGGTCGAGGTGGTTCATACGGTCCATTTCCCCAGTTGGGCGACGCGGTCACGGGTGTACAGGTCGGTCCACTTCAGCGAGTTGAAGTCCGAGACCTGTTTGGGGTTGTAGGGGCTGCGCGAGAGGTTTACCGGCTGGCCACCCTTGTACACGGCCTTGAAGCGGCTGCGGTCCTGCAGCAGGCGAATGTCGTCCAGCGGCGAGCCGTCCAGCATCAGGAAGTCGGCCTGCTTGCCCACCTCGAGGGTGCCGAGGGTGTTGCCCTTGGGCATGCAGCGCGAACCCACGTTGGTGGCGGCGAACAGCGCCTCGGCGGGGGTGAAGCCCAGGCGCGTGACCAGCAGCTCCAGCTCGCGCGCGTGCCACTCGCCATAAGGCGTGACGGCAAAGCCCGAATCGCTGCCGCAGGCGAACGGAATGCCCGCCGCCTTGGCGCGCTTGAGCACCGCCGAGCCCACCTCCAGGGTGCGCGCGCAGTAGCCGGCGTAACCGGTGGTGATGGCCGGGTCGTGGGGCTGGCAGAAGTCCACGGTGTTCTGCGGGAAGGTCATGGTCGGCGCCAGGATGCTGCCCGATTGCAGCAGCGCCTCGATGCAGTCGTCGTCCATGTAGAAGGCGTGGAACACCAGGTCCACCCCGGCCTTGGCGGCGTACAGCACGGCTTCGCGGCCGTAGGCGTGGGTGGCCACCTTGCAGCCCAGGCGGTGGGCTTCGTCGACCATTTCCCGGGTTTCATCGGCGGTGAAGGCGGCGATGATCGAGCCGTCGGGGCGGCGATGGGTGCCGTCCATGGCGATCTTGATCAGGTCGACGCCGTCCTTGGCCTGGGTGCGGATCTCGGCGATGGCTTCGCTGCGGCTGGTGACCAGGCGCGCGGTGAAGAACTCCGGGGCGCCGACGCGGCTGGGGAACCAGTCGTTGAGGCTCTGGCGGTTGGTGATCACCCGGCTGCTGGCGGCCACGCGCGGGCCTTCGAACAACCCGGCGTTGATGGCGTTGCGCACCGAGATGCTCAACTGGCCGCTGTCACCGGGGCAGACCATGCTGGTGACGCCGGCGGCCAGCACGTGCTGGGCGAAGAACATGCCGCGCAGGGCGCGGAATTCGTCGCTGGTCCACAGGTCGATGTCTTCCTCGCTTTGCGCGTTGCCGAACGCAAGGTGAGTGTGCACGTCCACCAGCCCCGGCATGACGAAGTGCGTGCCGGCGTCCACCAGGGTATCGCCCGGTTGCGGCGCGGGGGCCTGGCTGGTGGGGCCGACGTAGGTCAGCACGCCGTCTTTGGCGATCAGCGTCTGCTGCGTACGTGGGGCCAGGCTGGTGCTGTCGAACAGGGTCTTGCAGTGCAGGTGAAGGGCGCTCATCGGGGCGGCTCGCTGTTGTTATGAGTATGGGGCGAGGCTAGCGAGCCTGGGGGGCGTGGGGAAACAGATTGGGTTGATGGCCAGGTATTGAGCGGTTCAATACCTGGGTTGGCGTGGGTTGCTGGACGCGGCCTTGGGCCGCTGCTACGGGGGCGGGGTGCGCATTATTTTGTCGCGTTGACTCACGCCGCCAGCGGCTGCTCCAGGCCCTGGATAATCCCGCCGATCTGCTCGCGCAACCAGCGGTGCATCGGGTCGCCGTCCATGGTGCGGTGCCACAGCATGAACTCGCGCATCAGCGGGATTTTCACCGGCGTGGGCAAGATGCGCAGCGGCAGGTGCTTGGCGTACAGCCGCGCCAGCCGGCCGTGCATGGTGGCCACGCGCTGGGTACCGATGATCAGCTGGGGCAGGGTGTTGAAGTCGTTGGTGATGACTTCCAGGCGGCGGCTGACGCCGTACTGGTTCATGAACCACTCCTCGATGCTCATGTGCCGGGTGCGGCCGAAGCCCACCGACACGTGGCCCAGGTTGATGTACTGCTCCAGGGTCAGGCTGTCGCCGACCTGGGTGTTGCCGTTCCACACGGCGCACACGTGTTCTTCCTCGAACAGCAGCTGGGAAGGGTGGTCCTCGAGCACGTAGCGCTCGGGCACGATCATCAGGTCCACTTCGCCGCGTACCAGCAGCTCGCTGGAGTTGTCACCCGGACCGAGCATTTCGAAGGTGATGAACGGCGCTTCCTGGCTGATCTTCTCGATCACCTGGGCCAGCAGCACGCTGATCAGGTAGTCGGAGGTCACCAGGCGGAAGTGGCGCTTGCTGGTGGAGGGGTCGAACGCCGGTTTGCTGGTGATGGACGAGCGAATTTTCAGCAGCACGTCGCGCACCGGCTCCATCAACTCCAGGGCATAGGGCGTGGGCTGCATCTTGCGCCCCACCTGCACCAGCAGTTCGTCCTCGAAATAGCTGCGCAGGCGCCCCAGCACGCCGCTGGTGGCGGACTGGGTCATGTGCAGGCGCTCGGCGGCGCGGGTGATGTTCTGCTCCTCGAGCAGGATGTCGAGGGCGACCAACAGGTTCAAGTCCAGGTGGTTGAAGCGCATGGCGAGTGCTCACGGTTTCTTGTAGTTGTTTTCTCGATACCTTCGCGGCAAACCATCAGCGCGTCAAGCCTGGCCACAGGTATCGCGAACGCCGATACATGCCATCCCCACACACGATTAGTCAGCTGCCAAGACGGGCGCCACTCTGTGCCGCATCCCGGTCTGCCGGGCATGCCACCGGCCGCCGAGCGCGGCCCAATCATAATTTCAATGGAGTGGTCTGCATGAATATCCTTGGCCTTGATGCCGTGGTTTTTGGCGTCGACGACGTGCCCGCCTGCACCGCTTGCCTCACCGACTACGGCCTGGCGCCGGTAGGCGTCAGCGAGCAGGGCGGGCGCTTTGAAGCGCTGGACGGCACGGCGGTGGTGATCCGCCGCTTTGACGACCCGACGCTGCCGGCGGCCATCGGCCCGGCGCCGTCGTTGCGCGAAACCGTGTACGGGGTGGCCAGCGCCGCCGACCTGGATGCCATCGAGGACGAGCTGGGCCGCGACCGCGCGGTGCACAAGGACGCCGATGGCACCCTGCACAGCGTCGACGACATGGGCTTTGCCATCGCCTTCCAGCTCAGCGTGCGCCGCCCCTACAGCGCCAGCGCCGACCTCACCAACGCCCCCGGCAGCGCGCCGCAGCGGCCGCTGAACCAGATCGGCATCAGCCCGGACATGCCCGCCGTGCCGCGCAGCCTGTCCCACGTGGTGTACTTCGTGCCCGATTCCGCCAAGGCCGAGGCGTTCTACCAGCGCCTGGGCTTCCGCACCACCGACCGCTTCGTCGGCGTAGGACCGTTCATGCGCCCGGCAGGCTCGGACGACCACCACAGCCTGTTCATGATCCAGACCCCGCCGCACATGAAGGGCTGCGAGCACTTCACCTTCCACCTGGGCAGCGGCACCGAAGTGCTGCTGGCGGGCACCCGCTTCGCGGCCAAGGGTTGGACCAGCTTCTGGGGCCCGGGCCGCCACCTGCTGGGCTCCAACTGGTTCTGGTACTTCAACAGCCCGCTGGGCTGCCACATCGAGTACGACGCCGACATGGACAAGCACGACGACGCGTGGGCCGCGCGCCAGGCGCCGATGTCGGCCGACAACTCGCAGCTGTTCCTGTTTGCCGGCCGCGAAAAGTGGGCGCCCGGCGGCCCGCCGGCCAAGCAGGGCTGAGCCATGGCCATCGCCCTGTGCCCGGCCGGCCAGTTGCTGGAGGGCCAGGCCCGCGGCTTCGACCCCCACGGGGTGGGCAGCGACACCGTGTTCGCCCTGCGCCACGCAGGCCAGGTGTGGGTGTACCGCAATAGCTGCCCGCACCTGGACGTGCCGCTGGAGTACCGCAAGGACCGTTACCTGTCCGCCGATGGCCAGCGAATCATCTGCTACGCCCACGGCGCGCAGTTCGCCCCGCACAGCGGCGAATGTCTATACGGGCCGTGCCGTGGCGAGCACCTGGAGGCCCTGGCACACCGCATCGAAGACGGCTGGCTGGTGCTTGAACAGTTTTGAAAACGTGGGCGGCCAGGTATCGCGATTGGCGATACATCGCATCCGAACATGCGATTAGTCAAATCCCTGCCCAGCCCCGAACCTGATTGCACGACCTTGGAGACAATAATGACTCATCCATCGATCGAAACACCGTTTGCCCTGGGCACCTTTTCCGCTGCCGGCAGCCCGCGCTTCGCAGGCCTGGTGGTCGCCGACCAGGTGGTTGCCGTGGCTGCCCTGGCACACCTGGCCGAACTGCACGGCGCCCACAGCGTGCTGGGCCTGCTGGAACACTGGGAGCACAACTTCGCCCAGCTTGACCGCCTGGCGCGCCAGCTGGCGGCGGACAAGCAGGGCCTGCCATTCCTGGGGCTCGACCAGGTGCACTACCACGCGCCGGTGGACCTGCCGCGGCAGATCTTCTGCTCGGGTGCCAACTACCACAAGCACGTGGTGGACCTGATCGTCGACGACCCGCAGTTCGAAACCGACGGCATGGACAACACCCAGCGCCGCGCCTACGCCGTGGAGCTGATGAACAAGCGTGCCCGCGAAGGCAAGCCGTTCGTGTTCAACAAGGTGGCCTCCAGCGTCACCGGGCCGTTCGACCCGATCATCATTCCGGCCGGCAGCAAGAAGCCTGACTGGGAGCTGGAGCTGGGCGTGGTCATCGGCAAGCCGGCGCGCCGCGTCAGCCGCGAAAACGCCCTGGACCACGTGGCTGGCTACGTGGTGGTCAACGACCTCACCGAGCGCACCAAGGTGTTCCGCCCCGACATCCCGCAGATGGGCATGGACTGGCTGAGCAGCAAGAACGCGCCGACCTTCCTGCCCATGGGCCCGTACCTGGTACCCGCCGCCTACGTCGGCAACCCCCAGGAGCTGCAACTGACCCTGCGCCTGAACGGCCAGGTGATGCAGGACGAAAGCACCGCCGACATGATCTTCGACGTGGCACGCATCATCGAATTCATCTCCCAGAGCGTGCAACTGCTGCCCGGCGACCTGATCTGCAGCGGCTCGCCCTCGGGCAACGGCACCCACTACAACCGCTTCCTGCAAGCCGGCGACCTGATGGAAGGCACCATCGCCAAGCTGGGCACCCAGCGCAACCCCTGCGTTGACGAACGCTGATACCCCCAATAAGAACAAGACGGAGCATAACCATGACAGCAGTGAGCAAGGTCCTGATAGTGGGCGGTGGCATCGGCGGCCTGTGCGCAGCCATCGCCCTGCGCCGCAAGGGCATCGACGTCGACCTGGTGGAGCTGAAGGGCGAGTGGACGGTGTACGGCGTGGGCATCATCCAGCAGTGCAACGTGGTGCGCGAGATGGCCCGCCTGGGCGTGCTCGACGGCTACCTGGGCGCGGCGTTCCCGTTCGAGGACGTGGCCCTGTACAACGCCGACGGCCACACCCTGGCGCGCATTCCCGGCCAGCGCCTGGCGGGCCCCCAGTACCCGGCCAACGTCGGCATCTCGCGCCTGGCCCTGCACCAGGTGCTGAGCAGCACCGCGCTGGAGCTGGGCACGCGCATTCGCCTGGGCACCAGCGTCGAGGCGCTGGTGCAGGACGCCAGCGGCGTCGACGTGGCCTTCACCGATGCAAGCCAGGGCCGCTACGACCTGGTGGTGGGCGCCGACGGCCTATTCTCCAAGGTGCGTACCCTGCTGTTCGGCGACACCTACACGCCGCGCCACACCGGCCAGTCGGTCTGGCGCCACAACTTCAAGCGCGACCCGGCCATCGACCACCTGGCCAACTACCTGGGCCCGGACGGCAACGCCGGCCTGTGCCCGCTGGCCGATGACCTGATGTACCTGTACCTGACCAGCTACGAGCCGGGCAACCCGTGGATGGACAACGCCACCCTGGCCGCCGAGATGCGCAAGCGCCTGGCCGGCTTCAATGGCCTGATCGGCGAGCTGCGCGAGCAGATCACCGACAGCAGCCAGGTGGTGTACAAGCCCATGGAGGTGGTGTTCGTCAGCGAGCCCTGGTACCGCGGCCGCGTGCTGCTGATCGGCGACGCCGCCCACGCCACCACGCCGCACCTGGGCCAGGGCGCTGGCATGGCCATCGAGGACGCCGTGGTGCTGGGCGAGCTGATGGGCGCCCAGGGCGGGCAGGGCGTCGAGGCCTTGCTGCAGCAGTTCATGGAACGCCGCTACGAGCGCTGCAAGTTCATCAGCGAGAGCTCGATTCTGGCGGGGGACAAGGAAATCGAGCACGACCACGGCTTCGACCGCGTGGGCCTGGTGCGCACGATGCTGGCGTTGACCGCCGAAGAGATCTGAGCGCCGCCTTGTGACACGACCGCGCCCCACGCTGGGCGCGGCGAACCTGATAACAAGAACAACAGATGAGGTTTTCCCATGGTACGTCTGCACTTCACCGTGCCGCGCGGCGCGCACCCGCCGTTCGCCTTGAGCCTGATGATGTTCGGCCTGCTGGCGGGCAACGCCCAGGCCTTTCAGTTCGACACCGGCAACCCCGACATCACCACCCGCTGGGACAACACCCTCAAATACAGCGCCGCCTGGCGCACCGAGGGCCGCAGCGACCGCCTCACCACCGGCACCGCCGCGGTGAACGGTGACGACGGCGACCGCAACTTCAGCGGCGGCATGATCTCCGACCGCCTGGACCTGCTGTCCGAGTTCGACATCAGCTACCAGAACGTCGGCGCTCGGGTCAGCGGCGCGGCCTGGTACGACGACGTCTACAACAAGAGCAACGACAACAACTCGCCGGGCACCAACAACAGCACCTCGGTGGACTACGACCACTTCACCGACCAGACCCGCAAGCTGCACGGCCGCGAGGGCGAGATTCTCGACGCCTTCATCTACGGCAAGGCCGACTGGGGCGACATGCCGGTGTCCGGGCGCATCGGCCAGTACGCCATGCAGTGGGGCGAAAGCCTGTTCTACGGCATGAACGGCATCGCCGGTGGCATGGCGCCCATCGACGTGGTCAAGGGCCTGTCGGTGCCCAACACCCAGTTCAAGGAGCTGATCCGCCCGGTGCGGCAAATGTCCGGGCAGTTCCAGCTGACCCCGGACGTGTCGGTGGGCGCCTACTACCAGTTCGAGTGGGAGGCCAACCGCCTGCCGGCGGCCGGTAGCTACTTCTCCAGCTTCGACAGCATCGGCAACGGCAACGAGCGCCTGTTCGCAGGCGATGCGGTGATCCCTGGCGGCCAGCCGCTGGCGTTCTACAGCGGCGGCAACAAGAACGCCCAGGACTCGGGGCAGGGCGGCGTGCAGATCAAGTGGCGCACCGAGACCGTGGACTACGGCGTGTATGCCATCCGTTACCACGACAAGAGCCCGCAGCTGCTGGTGCGCCCGGACTTCGCCAACCTCAACCCGGTCACCGGCCAGGCCGGCGAGTACTACTGGGTGTACCCCGAAGGCATCGAGGCGTTGGGCGCGAGCTTCTCCACCACCGTCGAGCAGTTCAACATCGCCGGCGAACTGTCCACCCGCTGGCACCAACCGCTGGCGTCCACCAACCAGCGCACGCTGCTGGCGGGCGAAAGCATCTCCAACGACGCCGACGACGCCCTGTACGCCACCGGCCACACCCTGCACGCCAACCTGTCGTGGTTGGCCAGCTTCGGGCCCACCGTGGTGGCCCAGGAGTCGAGCTTCATCGGCGAGCTGGCGTGGAACCGCACCCTGAGCGTCACCCGCAACCCCGACGCCGTGGACCCCAACGCCACCCGCGACGCCTGGAGCCTGCGCACCGTGTACGAGCCCATGTACCGGCAGTTCTTCCCCGGCATGGACGTGAGCATCCCCGTGGGTATCAGCTACACCCACGGCGCCTCCGAGGCCCTGGGCACGCAATTCGGGACCAACCGCGGTGGCGACATGAACATCGGCATCAAGGGCAACTACCTCAACACCTGGAACCTGGGCCTGACCTACACCCACTACTACGGGCCGGCCAACACCTTTCTCGATGAAAACAACAACTACACCTTCGAACAGTCGCTCAAGGACCGGGATTTCGTGGCCTTCAGCGTCAGCCGTACTTTCTGAACCGAGGATCAGTCGATGAAACCCATGACCTTGCTGCTTACTGCCCTGGCGTCGTCGTTGCTGCTGGCCCAGGGCGTGATGGCCGCCGTTCCCGCCAGCGAAGCCGACACCCTGAAGACCACCCTCACGCCCCTGGGCGCCACCCGTGCCGGCAACGCCGACAACAGCATTCCGGCCTGGAACGGCGGCCTGACCCAGGCCGACCCGGCCTACAAGGACGGCGGCAAGCGCGGCGACCCCTTTGCCACCGAAAAGCCGCTGTTCACCATCACCGCGCAGAACGCCGCCCAATACGCCGACAAGCTCTCGGCCGGCACCCTGGCGATGTTGAAGAAGTACCCTGACAGCTACCACCTCGACGTGTACCCCACCCACCGCACCGCCGCCGCGCCGCAAGCGGTGTACGACGCCACCTACAAGAACGCCATCAACGGCAAGCTGGTGGACGGCGCTGCCGGGCCCATGCCCCAGGACGCCTCGGGCGGCATTCCGTTCCCGATTCCCAAGAACGGCGCCGAGGCCATCTGGAACCACCTGCTGCGCTGGCGCGGGGCGTCCTGGCACGCCGACTTCACCCAGTACCTGACCACCGCCGACGGCAAGCATGTGCTCACCAACGATTCCAAGGCCGACCTGCAGATGCCCTGGTACCTGCCTGACGGCGGCCAGAAGGACGGGGTGTTCTGGACCATCCGCATGACCAACGACGGCCCACCCCTGCGCGCCGGCGAGGCCATCACCGGCCGCGAGAACCTCAATGCCAACAACGCCGGCGTGTGGACCTACCTGCCGGGCCAGCGCCGGGTACGGCGCCTGCCCAACGCCTGCTGCGACACGCCGACGCCGGCCACCGCTGGCGTCATGAGTTTTGACGAACTGTATGTGTTCAACGGCCGCATCGACGGTTTCGACTGGAAACTGGTGGGCAAGAAGGAGCTGTACATCCCCTACAACTCGAACAAGGTGTTCACCGCCGCCAAGCCCACTGACCTGCTGGGCGAGCACCACCTCAACCCGGCGGACATCCGCTGGGAACTGCACCGCGTGTGGGTGGTGGAAGCCACGCTCAAGCCCGGCAAGCGCCACGTGATGCCACGCAGCACCTACTACCTGGACGAGGACACCTGGGCCGCCGTGCTCGGCGAGCGCTACGACGCCCAGAACCAGCTGGCCAAGGCCCTGTGGACGACCCCGGTGGTGCTGCCCGACATGCCCGGCGTGGTGACCCTGACCAACGGCTTCTACGACCTGCTGTCCGGGGCCTGGTTCACCGGTGACATCTTCGCCGGCAAGAACGAGCAGTACCGCGTGGTGCAGGCCTACAAGGACTCGGTGTTCACCCCCGATGCCCTGGCCGGCGAAGGTGTGCGCTGAGATGAACCGCACCTTGTTGATCAGCGCAATGTGCCTGGCGCTGGCCGGGCAGGGCGCCCACGCCGCCGACGTGCTGGCCCAGCCGGCCGTGCAGTCGGCCCAGGCGCTGCACGCGGTGCTGCTGGGCATCGCCCGGGCCGGTGCGCGGCTGGTGGCGGTAGGCGAACGCGGCACCGTGCTGCTGTCGGACAACAACGGCGCCAGCTGGCGCCAGGCCCAGGTGCCGGTGAGCACCAGCCTGGCTGCCGTGCAGTTTGTCGACGGCCAGCAGGGCTGGGCCGTGGGCCACGGCGGCGTGGTGCTGCACAGCCAGGACGGCGGCGAGCACTGGCAGTTGCAACTCGATGGCCACAAGGCCGCGGCGCTGGAACTGGCCGCGGCGCAGCAGGACGGCAATCCCCAGCGCCTGGCCGCCGCGCAACGGCTGGTGGCCGACGGCGCCGACAAGCCGCTGCTGGCCTTGAGCTTCAGTGACGCGCGCCATGGCCTGGTGGTCGGTGCCTACGGCCTGGCCCTGGCCACCGATGACGGCGGCGCCACCTGGAGCAGTTGGGCCGGGCGCTTGCCCAACCCGCAAGGGCTGCACCTGTACGCCGTGGCCCAGCGCGGCGGCGAGCTGTGGCTGGCCGGCGAGCAGGGCCTGGTGCTGCACTCGGGCGACGGCGGCGAGCGCTTCGCGGCGCTGCCCAGCCCCTACGACGGCAGCTTCTTCAGCCTGGCGCTGTTGCCCGGTGGCGAGGTGTTGCTGGGCGGCCTGCGCGGTCACTTGTTCAGCCTCAAGGGCGACAGCTTCAGCGCAATCAGCAACCCGCTGCCGGTGTCCATCAACGCTGCCTGGGTCAGTGACCGGCGCCTGCTGCTGGTCAACCAGGCCGGCGCGGTGCTGCAGGGCCAGCTCGACGGCAGCGGCCTTGCGCCCTTGCCACTGGCGGCCGGCGCGCCGTTGGCGGCAGTGGCCGAGGCCAGCGACGGCAGCCTGGTGGGCGTTGGTTTTGCCGGCCCGTTGCGCCTGAGCGCAGCGCCCACCCAGTCTTTAGCGGAGTAAGCCCATGCATGCCCCCAGCTCTTCCCAGGCGGCGCCGCACAGCGGGCGCCTGGCCGATTTCGACAGCCGTTCCGGCTCGCTGCTGGAACGCGCGCTGTTCAACCACCGGCGCATCGTGCTGCTGCTGTGCCTGCTGGCCACTGTTGTGCTGGGCTGGCAGGCCACGCGCCTGACCCTGAACGCCAGCTTCGAGAAAATGATCCCCAGTGACCAGCCTTTCATTGCCAACTACCTGGCCCACCGCCAGGAGCTGTCGGGGCTGGGCAACGCCGTGCGCATCGCGGTGATCAACCGCCGCGGCAGTGTGTACGACAAGGACTACCTGCACACCCTGCAGCAGCTCAACGACGAGGTGTACCTGCTGCCCGGCGTCGACCGCGCCTACATGAAGTCGCTGTGGACCCCGGCCACGCGCTGGGTGGGCGTCACCGAGGAAGGCCTGGAAGGCGGCCCGGTGATTCCCGACAACTATGACGGCAGCGCCGCCAGCCTCGAGGCGCTGAAGCGCAACGTCGAGCGCAGCAACGAGATCGGCCAGCTGGTGGCGTTCGACCAGCAGTCGAGCATCCTTTATGTGCCGCTGCTGGCCACCACCGCCGACGGCAAGGCCCTGGACTACAGCGCCCTGGCCAAGCGCCTGGAGGCCCTGCGCGCCAAGTACCAGGGCCAGGGCATCGAGATTCGCATCACCGGTTTTGCCAAGGTGGTGGGTGACCTGATCGACGGCCTGCGCCAGATCCTGCTGTTCTTCGCCGCCGCCATCGCCATCACCGCCGTGGTGCTCTATGGCTACACCCGCTGCCTGCGCAGCACCGCGCTGGTGATGAGCTGTTCGCTGGTGGCGGTGGTGTGGCAGCTGGGGCTGCTGCCGCTGCTGGGCTTCGAGCTGGACCCGTACTCGGTGCTGGTGCCGTTCCTGGTGTTCGCCATCGGCATGAGCCACGGCGCGCAGAAGATGAACGGCATCATGCAGGACATCGGCCGCGGCATGCACCGCCTGGTGGCGGCGCGCTTCACCTTCCGCCGGCTGTTCATGGCCGGGCTGACGGCGCTGCTGTGCGACGCGGTGGGCTTTGCGGTGCTGATGATCATCAAGATCCAGGTCATCCAGGACCTGGCGCTGATCGCCAGCCTGGGCGTGGCGGTGCTGATCTTCACCAACCTGATCCTGTTGCCGGTGCTGCTCTCGTACGTCGGCGTCAGCGCTACGGCGGCCACGCGCAGCCTGCGCGGTGAAGCCGCCGATGCGGCGGGGGCGGTGCGCCACCCGGCCTGGCGTTTCCTCGATTTGTTCACCCAGCGCCGCTGGGCCAGCGCCTGCGTGCTGGTGGCCGCAGTGCTGGCGGTGGGCGGCTACCTGGTCAGCCTGCACCTGAAGGTCGGCGACCTGGATGCCGGCGCGCCGGAGCTGCGCGCCGACTCGCGCTACAACCAGGACAACGCCTACCTGACGGCGCACTACGGCGCCAGCAGCGACGTGTTCGCGGTAATGGTCAAGACCCCGCCGGGCGGCTGCTCCAGCTACGACACCTTGCACCGCGTGGACAACCTCGACTGGCAGCTGCGCGGCCTGGCGGGCGTGGACTCGACCAACTCGCTGGCGTTGCTCAACCGCCGGGTGCTGGTGGGTCTGTCGGAAGGCAACCCGCGCTGGTACGAGCTGCTGCACAACCAGGCCACCCTGAACATGGTCACCGCCGGCGCGCCGCGCGGGCTGTATAACGAAGACTGCAGCCTGCTGACCGTGTACGCCTACCTCACCGACCACAAGGCCGACACCCTGGGCCGCGTGGTGGACAGCGTGCAGGCCTTCGCCAAGGCCAACGACAGCGACCAGGCGCAGTTCCTGCTGGCGGCCGGCAGCGCCGGTATCGAGGCGGCCACCAACATCGTCGTCAAGCAGGCCAGCCATGAAATGCTCTGGTGGGTGTACGGCGCCGTGGTGCTGTTGTGCCTGATCACCTTCCGTTCCTGGCGCGCGGTGCTCTGTGCGGTGCTGCCGCTGATGCTGACCTCGATCCTGTGCGAGGCGCTGATGGTGGCCCTGGGCATCGGCGTCAAGGTCGCGACCTTGCCGGTGATTGCCCTGGGCGTGGGCATCGGCGTCGACTACGCGCTGTACGTGATGAGCATCGTGCTGGCGCAGATGCGCGCCGGCGCCAGCCTGTCCCAGGCCTATTACCAGGCCCTGCAGTTCACCGGCAAGGTGGTGATGCTCACGGGCGTGACCCTGGCCATTGGCGTGGGTACCTGGATGTTCTCGCCCATCAAGTTCCAGGCCGATATGGGCGTGCTGCTGGCGTTCATGTTCGTCTGGAACATGGTCGGTGCGTTGATTTTGCTGCCGGCGCTGGCCTACTTCCTGTTGCCCCACAAGCGCCAGCCACAAGCCCTGGTCGCGGCCCGCCCGGTGGCGGAAAGCGCCGAGAAACCTCGCCCGTTGAGCCTGGAGGTGGTGCATGAACGCTGATCGCCAACCGCGTTTGCCGCAGTCGTTGTTGTTGCTGCTGGGCAGTTGCCTGCCGGTGCTGGGCGCGGTGCTGCTGGCGCCGGTGCTGCCGCGCATGCAGGCGCATTTCGTCAACACCCCGGGGGTTGCGGTGCTGGTGCCCATCGCCTTGACCCTGCCGGCGCTGGTGGTGGCGCTGCTGGCGCCGTTCGCCGGCATTATTGCCGACCGGGTAGGGCGCAAGCCGCTGCTGCTGTGGGCCATGGCCCTGTACACGCTGTGCGGCACGCTGCCGCTGTGGCTGCAGTCGCTGCCGGCCATCGTCGCCAGCCGCGCCGGCATCGGCCTCGCCGAGGCGGCGATCATGACCGGCTGCACCACGCTGATGGGCGACTACTACAGCGGCGCCCGCCGCGAGCGGCTGTTTGCCCTGCAGATGGTCGCCACCTCGCTGTCCGCAGCGCTGTTCATGGGCCTGGGCGGGCAGTTGGGCCAGGACAACTGGCGCGCGCCGTTCGCCCTGTACGCGGTGGGGCTGGTGTTCCTGCCGCTGATGGCCCAGCAGCTCTGGGAGCCCGTGGCCCCGGCGCAGGCCCAGCGCACCGCCGCGCGCCTGCCGTGGCGCGCCCTGGGCCCGCTGTACCTGCTGGCGCTGCTGGCCGGCGCCAGCCTGTTCATCGTGCCGGTGCAGGCCGGCTTCATCCTCAGCCTGCTGGGCATCGACGCGCCGCAGCAGATCGGCCTGACCATGGGCGGCAACCAGCTGGGCGTGGTGGCCGGCGCCTTGAGTTTCCGACTGATCGGTCGTATTGCCCCGGCGCGGCTGTTGCTGCTGGCGTTCGTGCTGGCCGGCTGCGGCGGCGTGTTGATGGGCAGCGCCAACAGCCACCTGCACGTGGTGGTGGCGGTGGTCATTAATGGCCTGGGCATCGGCCTGATGCTGCCCACCCTGATCACCTGGATCATGGCCCAGGTGGGCTTCAGCCAACGCGGGCGGGCGACCGGCTTGTTCACGGCGGCGATCTTCGCCGGCGAGTTCGTCAGCCCCTTGCTGGTGCTGGCCATCAGTGGCGGCAACCTGGCGGCGGTGCCCCATGCGGTGTTGCTGGTGGGGGTGTTACAGGGATTGGTGGCGTTGGGCTGCCTGGCGGTGCCGCGGTTCAGTGGCGCGTGTTTGCAAGGAGAACATGCATGAAGTTGTTTGACCTCAGCGGCCAGGTGGCCCTGATCACCGGCGCCACCCGTGGCATTGGCCTGGCCATTGCCCGCGCCTATGGGCAGGCGGGCGCGCGGCTGGCCATCAGCAGTGAAAACCCCGAGGACTGCCGCCAGGTGGCGGCGCAACTGGCCGAGGAGGGCATCGACGCCTGGCCCCTGCCCGCCGACATGGGCCAACAGGCCCAAGTGCAGGCGTTGGCCGAGGGGGTGCTGGAGCATTTCGGCCAGTTGGACATCCTCGTGTGCAACGCCGGCATCGCCCCGCACATGGGGCCGCTGGCCAGTGCCAGCGAAGCCCAATGGCAGGCCACCCTGACGGTGAACCTGCAGAGCGCCGTGTGGCTCACCTCGGCGCTGATCCCGGCGCTGGTGGCCCGTGGCGGTGGCAGCGTGGTGCTGATGGCCAGCATCGCCGGCGTGCGCGGCAACCGTGGCCTGGGCCTGTATGGCCTGTCGAAGGCAGCGCTGGCGCAGCTGGCGCGCAACCTGGCGGTGGAGTGGGGGCCAAGCAACGTGCGGGTCAACGCCATTAGCCCCGGGGTGGTGCAGACCGCGTTTGCCCGCCCGCTCACTGACCAACCGGCGGTGATGGACAAGCGCCTGGCGCTGACGCCCCTGCGCCGCGTGGGCCGGCCCGAGGAAATTGCCGCCGTGGCGCTGCTGCTGGCCGCCCCCGGCGGCGCCTTTATCACCGGCCAGAACCTGATTGTCGACGGTGGCACCACCATCGGCGACGGCAACTGAACAAGGAATTTGTGCATGCAGACGCTTCCCAGCTTCAAGCGCGTGGTCACCGGCCACGACGCCAGCGGCAAGGCCACCGTGGCCATCAGCGGCCCTACGCCCAGTGTGTTCGCGCTGCAGGCGGTGCCCGGCACGGTGTTCCATGAGATCTGGAACACCGGCGCTGCGCCCGCGCCGATCGACAACGGCGACGACGCCACGCTCAAACCCCTGCAGCTGAGCCCCCGCGCCCTGGGCAGCCTGATCCGGGTGGTGGATATCCCGCCCGACAGCGTGCAGAACGCCGTGACGGCCGAAGCCGCCGCCCAGGCCTTCGCCGAGATCGGCCAGGCCCACGCGGGTACCGGCAACGGCGACAGCCGCCACCGGCTGATGCACCGCACTGAAACCGTCGACTACGGCATCGTCACCGAGGGCGAGGTGTGGCTGGTGCTCGATGACCAGGACGTGCGCTTGAGCCGCGGCGACGTGGTGGTGCAGCGCGGCACGAACCACGCCTGGAGCAACCGCACCGAGCAGATGGCGCGCATGGTCTTCATCCTGTTGGACGGGCAATTTGCACAAGGAATCGCCCCATGAAGCTGGCAACCCTGAAAGATGGCAGCCGCGACGGCCGCCTGGTGGTGGTGTCCCGCGACCTGCGCCGCTATGTGTGCGCCAGCGCCATTGCCGCCACCCTGCAACAGGCGGTGGACGCCTGGGCCAGCTGCGCGCCGCAGCTGCAAGCGCTGGCCTGGCTGCTGGAGGAAGGCCGCGCGCCTGGCGCGCAGCCGTTCGACCCGGGCCAGGCCATGGCGCCGTTGCCACGTGCGTATCAGTGGTGCGACGCCTCGGCGTTCCTCAACCACGGCACGCTGATGCAGAAAGCGTTCAACCTCGACCCCATCGAAGGTGTGGAGCATATCCCCTTGATGTACCAAGGTTCCGGGGACGACTTCCACGGCGCGCGCGATGACCTGCGCCTGCCCACTGAAGCCCAGGGCATCGACTTCGAAGGCGAGTTCGTGGTGCTGGTGGACGACGTGCCGCTGGGCTGCCCGGCCGAGCAGGCAGACGCGCACATCAAGCTGGTGCTGCAGGTCAACGACGTCAGCCTGCGGGCGTTGGCGCCACGGGAGATGCTCACCGGTTTTGGTTTCCTGCAGGCCAAGCCATCCTCCAGCTTCGCCCCGGTGGCGGTCACCCCCGATGAACTGGGTGACGCCTGGGCCGAGGGGCGGGTGCAGCTGCCGTTGCAGGTGCAGCGCAACGGCGAGTGGTTCGGCCACCCCCACGGCGGCGAGATGAATTTCAGCTTCGGCCAATTGGTCGCCCATGCTGCGCTGACCCGCCGGCTGGGGGCGGGCACCCTGGTGGGCTCGGGCACCGTGTCGAATAAAGACCGATCGGTCGGTTCGGCCTGCATCGCCGAGCGCCGGGCCATCGAGATGATCGAGCACGGCAGCCCCCGCACCGGTTTCCTGCACTTTGGTGAGCGGGTGCGCATGGACGTCGTCGGCCTGGATGGCCACTCGGTGTTCGGCGCCATCGACCAGCGCGTGGTAGCGGCCCATGAGTGACGGCAACGGCCTGCGCGTGCTGGTCACCGGCGCCAATGGCTTCCTGGGGCAACTGCTGGTCAAGCGCCTGCTGGCGGCGGGTAGCCTGCGCGGGCAGGCCATCGGCACCTTGCTGTTGCTGGACATGAACCTGGAGGGCATCGCCGCGGATCCGCGCCTGCGCCTGCACCCCGGCAGTGTCACTGACCCGGCGCTGCTGCGGCGGGTGCTGGCCGATGGCATCGACGTGGTGTTCCACCTGGTGAGCATCGCCGGGGGCGCCGCCGAGCGCCAATACGAGCTGGGCTACGAGGTGAACCTGCAAGCCAGCCTGGAATTGTTGCAGCAACTGCGCAACCGCGCGCGGCCGCCGGTGCTGGTGTTCGCCAGCAGCGTGGCGGTGTACGGCGCGGACCTGCCGCCGCGGCTGGACGAGCAGGCGCCCGCGCAGCCGCAGCTGTCCTACGGCGCGCACAAGCGCATGGTCGAGATTGCCCTGAGCGACCTGGCCCGCCGTGGCGAGGTGGACGGCCGCGCGCTGCGCCTGCCCGGCATTGTCGCCCGGCCCCAGGCGGGCCAGGGCCTGCGCTCGGCGTTCATGAGCGAGCTGATGCGCTGCGTGGCGGCCGGCCAGCCGTACCAATGCCCGGTGTCGGCGGCGGCCACGGCCTGGTGGATGTCGGCGCGCTGCTGCGTCAACAACCTGCTGCGCGCCGCCGAGCTGCCGCTGGCCCCTGACGCGCCGCGGGTGTGGCAGCTGCCGGTGCTGCACCTGTCCATCGGCCAGGTGGTGGATGCCCTGGCCGAGCGCTTCGGCGAAGCCAGCCGCGCGCTGGTCAGCTACCACCCCGACCCTCAGTTGGAGGCCCAGTTCGGCCGCCAGCCACCGCTTAAAACCCCACAGGCGCGGGCCCTGGGCCTGCGCCATGACGGCAGCGCCACCGCCCTGGTGCGCAACGCCCTCGAACTGACCACTGCGGTGCGCCGCCCCGCACAAGGAAGCCCTTGCCATGAAGCTTGAACGTCGGCTGATCGACCTGTCCGTGACCCTGGAAAACAACCCCTACTCCGACCCGCCGCCGTTGCTGCCGCGCATCGAATACACCGACCACCAGCAGGGCTGGCCGGAAATGGCCGCGATGTTCCCGGGGCTGACGCTTGAGGACATGCCCGGCCAGGAGGCCTGGGCCGCCGAGCGGCTGTTTATCACCACCCACAGCGGCACGCACATGGACGCGCCCTGGCACTACGCCTCCACCACCGACGGCGGCAAGCCGGCGTGGGGCATTGACGAGCTGCCGCTGGAATGGTGCCTGCGGCCGGGGGTGAAGCTGGACTTTCGCGGTTTTGCTGACGGCCACGTGATCACCGCCGCCGAGGTCGAGGCCGAGCTGGCGCGCATCGGCCATGTGCTGCAACCGCTGGACATCGTGCTGGTGAACACCCGCGCCGGCAGCCTGTTCGGCCAGCCCGGCTACCTGGACGCCGGCGTGGGCATGGGCCGCGAGGCCACCCTGTACCTGCTGGACCGCGGCGTGCGCGTGGTAGGCACCGATGCCTGGAGCTGGGACGCGCCGTTCAAGTACACCCGCGAGCGCTTCGCCGCCACCGGCGATGCGGCGCTGATCTGGGAAGGGCACAAGGCGGGCCGCGACATCGGCTACGGGCAGATGGAAAAGCTGGCGAACCTTGAGCAGCTGCCGGCCAGCGGCTTCGAGGTGTCGTGCTTCCCCTACAAGATCAAACACGCTTCGGCCGGTTTCGTCCGCGCCGTGGCCATTATCACTGACTGAGTATTTCCCATGACTGAACTCGTACTGTTCAACGCCGGCGTGTCCACCTGCAGCCAGCGCGTGCGCTTCGTGCTGGCGGAGAAGGGCCTGGCCTACACCGACCAGCGCCTGCGCCTGGACCAGGGCCAGCACCTGACCCCTGAATACCTGGCCATCAACCCCAACGGCCTGCTGCCGGCGCTGACCCACGACGGCCAGGTGGTGGTGGACTCCAGCGTGATCAACGAATACCTCGACGAGGTGTTTCCCGCGCCGCGGCTGGTGCCCGCCAACCCGCTGCAACGGGCGCACATGCGCGCCTGGGTGCAGTACCTGGACGAGGTGATGACCCCGGCCATTCGCTACCCCTCGTTCCAGCAGTTCTTTGGCGGTGGCTTGCGCAACATGAGCGCCGAGCAGCGCCAGGGCTTCGCCAACCGCCTGCCGCTGCGCAAGCATTTTGCCCTGGAAGTGGGGCCTGACGGTTTTGCCCAGGAGAAGCTGGACGCCGCCATGGAGCGTATCGTGCAGTCCCTGGACCGCATGGAACAGGCGCTGGCCGACACGCCGTGGATCGCCCATGAACAGCTGACCCTGGCCGACATTGCCATGATGCCAAGCATCGTGCGCCTGGAGGACCTGGGCCTGGCCCGCCTGTGGGACCAGCGCCCCAACGTCGCCCAGTGGTACGCCCGCCTGCAGGACCGCCCGGCCTTCGCCGCCGCCTACGGCCCCGGCACCCGCCTGGGCGTGTGCGCCAACTGAGGCGGCCGGCCCCGGCACGGTCGGGATGGCGTCCCGCGGGGCCTGCGGACGCGGCCTTTGGCCGCTGCTACGGGGAGGTGGCCTACACCTGCCCGGCGCGACGGGCGCTGGTGCGCGACAGGGCTGCCCAGTCCAGGTGGCCTTCGCCGTGGGCCAGCGCTTCGATATGGGTGTCGCGCAGGGTGCTGGCCAGGGGCAACGGCACGTTGACCTTTTCCGCCGCGTCCATGGCCAGGCGCACGTCCTTGAGCCCCAGCGCCAGCTTGAAGCCTGCCGGCTCGAAGCGTTCTTCGGCAATGGCACTGCCGTAGCCCTTGTACACCGGCGCGTTGAACAGGGTAGAGGTGACCAGGTCGAGCACGCTGCCCTTGTCTACCCCATAGCCCTGAGCCAGGGCCACGGCCTCACCCATGGTGCCGATGGCGCTGGCGATCATGAAGTTCACCGACAGCTTCACCGCGTTGGCCTGCTCGGGCCGGTCGCCGAAGTGCCAGGTTTTCTGCCCCAGCACGTCGAACAACGGCTGCACGGTGGCCAGCGCCTGCGCATCGCCGGCGGCCAGGATTTGCAGTTGCCCGGCCTCCGCGACGTTCACCCGGCCCAGCACCGGCGCCGCCAGGTAGCCGACGCCGCGCGCCTGGTGCAACGCCAGCAGCTGGTTGGCCAGGGCCACCGAGATGGTCGCCATGTTGATGTGGATGGCGCCGGGCTTGAGGGCGTCCAGCGCCTGGCCGTCGACCAGCGTGGCGTGGGTGGCGGCGTCATCGGCCAGCATGGAAATCAGCACGTCGGCGCCCTCGGCGGCTTCGCGCGGGGTGCTGGCGGCCTGGGCGCCCAGGGCGGCAAGCCGGGCCACCGGCTCCGGCGAACGGTTCCAGCCGCGCACCGTGTAACCGGCCTTCAGCAGATTCGCGGCCATGGGCAGGCCCATGGTGCCCAGCCCCAGAAAAGCGATGTTCATGGCAATGCTCCCGGTCAAAAAACCAAGCATCGCACGAGGGCGAAAAACCGCGCTACCGGGTTGCGGTCAATCGTGCAGCAGGCTGGTGCTGTAGCTGTTGAAGCTGCTGCCCAGGCCGCTGCCACTGCCCAGGTTGAGGGTGTTGTGGGTGTGCCCATCGTACGACTGGCAAGCATCGGAATAGCAGGTGTCGGTTTCCAGGCTCGACACCCCGGAGCAGGCGCCCAGCAACAGCGCGCCGGCGATGACCAGCAGTGTGCAGACGGTCGATTTCATGTTCGATTCCTTTGACAGTGCACCCAGGGAAGCAACCTCCCCATGCTAGGCGCTGGCGATGAAGAACGGATGAAAATCCGCCGCCCGGACAGCGTTCGTTCAGCCAGCGAGCAACGAATTAAACTTGCCGACAGGCAGCATCAAGCGTGGCTTGGCGCAGCCGACATCAGTCTCATTACAAGACCGATTTCCCACCCCCTGCGAGCCCCCTTGATGACCAGCCTTTCTGCGGATGACCGCGCCCAGGTATTGCAGGACGCAACCGTACAATTCTGGCGACATATCATTGCCATTGTCTGGATAGCCTTCGGTATCCACATCGTGCTGTTCGCGCTGTTCGTGGCCCTGCGCATCCCGGCGCTGTGGGCCGCCAACGCGGTGAGCGTGCTGATGTACGTGGGCTGCCTGTTCGCCATTCGCCACCAGCGCTACCACCTGGCCGGGCTGTTGTTCAGCGTGGAGATCATTGCCCACGCCATCATTGCCACCTCCATGCTGGGCTGGGACAGCAACTTCCACTTCTACCTGTTCTGCCCGATTCCGATCATCGCCTTCTGCTTCCAGACCGCACCCTGGCGGCGCCTGGGCCTGAGCCTGGCGATTGCGGTGGTGGCGGTGGGCGGCTATGCGCTGCGCCACCTGATCACGGTGGCGCCGGGTATCAGCGATGAGCTGATCGACGTGTTCGGGATTATCAACGCCCTGACGGCCACGGCGTTGCTGATGTACGCCACGGCCTTGTCGGTGCGCTTTACCCTGTCGATGCAGCTGCACCTGTTCCACACCGCCCACCGCGACAGCCTCACCAGCCTGTACACCCGCCGCCGGGTGCTGCAGCGCCTGCGGCAGATGGGCCCGGCGCGCCAGGAACAGCCCACGGCGATCGTGCTGCTGGACGTGGACCACTTCAAACTGTTCAACGACCAGCACGGCCACGACCTGGGCGACCTGGTGCTGCAACGGGTGGCCGACAGCATTGCCGGCTGCGTGCGCGCGACCGACATTGCCGCGCGCTGGGGTGGCGAGGAGTTCCTGGTGCTGATGCCCAACACTGCGTTGGTTGAAGCCCAGCAGGTGGCGGACCGGGTGCTGGCGCACATACGCGCGCAGGCGGGCTTGATAGAGGGCAGGGCGTTGGTGGTGACGGCCACGCTGGCGGTGACGGTGATTGCCCCGGACGAGGCGTTTCGCGATGCGCTGAACCGCGCGGACCAGCTGTTGTACCAGGGCAAGCAGGCGGGGCGGGACCGGGTGATGTTGGCGGGGTGAGGTGAGTGGGACGCGGCCTGCGGCCGCTGCTACGGGGGTAGCAGCGGCCGCAGGCCGCGTCAGGGCACGATCACTTCAACGGCGGGGTGCGCGGCGGGATCTGCCGCAGGTTGCCGGTGGCCTCGAACGCCGCCGCCAGTTGCAGCAGGCTCGAGTCGTCATAGGCACGGCCAGCGAAGGTCAGGCCCGCGGGCATGCCGATGTCGGCCATCACGCCCATGGGCACGGTGACGGTCGGCACGCCCAGGTGGCGGATGGCGAGGTTGCCGTTGGCCACCCACACGCCGTTGCTCCAGGCGATGTCCGCCGAGGCCGGGTTGACGTCGGCGTCCGCCGGGCCCACGTCGGCCACGGTGGGGAACAGCACGGCGTCGAGCTTGAGGCGGTCCATCCAGTCTTCCAGGTCCAGCCGGCGAGTCTGCTCCAGGCCGCGCAGGCCATCGGGCAGGGTGCTGATCTGGTCCCAAGGGGTGATGCCGCGCTCGGCCATGCGCACGTACTCGTCCATGCCGGCCGCCAGGTCGCCCTCGCGGTTAGGCAGGGTGCCCGGGTCGTGGGGGAAGATCTGCGGGCCGTCGACGTCCACCAGGCGGTTGAGCTGCGGGTCGCCGTTGGCCTGCAGGAAGTCGTCGAACGCCCAGGCGCTCAGGTCCCACAGTTCATGGTGCATGAATTCCTTGGACACCAGGCCGCGGTTGAACACCGTTGGCGCGCCCGGGCGGTCGCCCTCGCAGTTGGACACCAGCGGGAAGTCCACCTCGACCACTTCGGCGCCGGCGGCTTCCAGGGCCTTGCGCGCTTGCTGCCACAGCTCGATGACGCTGTCACGGGTGTTGATACGCTGGCCGGTCGGGCCGCCGATGCCCGGGGCTTCGGCGGTGCCGGCTTCGTCGTCGGCATTGATGTACATGCGCGGCACGCCCAGGCGCTTGCCGGCCAGGGCGGTGCTGCTGGCGGCCAGTTCCAGGTAGGAGGCCGGGCGCACCGAGGCGACGCTGGGGATCGGCACCCAGGGTTGCAGGCGCCACAGGTCGCCGCGGGTGTCGGGGTCTTCGGCCACCACCACGTCCAGCACTTCCAGCAGGTCGGCCATGGTGCGCGCGTAGGGCACCACCACGTCCATGGTCGGTGTCAGCGGCCAGTTGCCGCGCACCGAGATCACCCCGCGCGACGGCGTGTAGGCGCACAGGCCGTTGTTGGAAGCAGGGCCACGGCCGCTGGACCAGGTTTCTTCGGCCAGGCCGAACGCCGAGTAGCTGGCAGCGGTGGCGGTGCCGGCACCGTTGGACGAGCCCGAGGCGAACGGCGCGGTGAGGTAGTTGGCGTTGTAGGGGCTTTCGGCACGGCCGTAGACGCCGCGCTGCATGCCACCGTTGGCCATGGGCGGCATGTTGGTCTTGCCCAGGCAGATGGCGCCGCCGGCGCGCAGGCGCTCGATGGTGAAGGCGTCGCGCTGGGCCACCAGCTTGGCGAACGCCGGGCTGCCGGAGGCGGCCGTCAGGCCCTTGACCAGGTAGCTGTCCTTGGCGGTGTAGGGGATGCCATCCAGCGGGCCCAGGGTTTCACCACGGGCGCGACGGGCGTCGGAGGCACGGGCTTCTTCCAGCGCCTGGGGGTTGCGCGCCACCACCGCGTTGAGCGCGGTGGCCGTGGCCGGGCCGTCGTAGGCGTCGATGCGCGCCAGGTAGGCCTGCACCAGTTCCACGGCAGTGGTCTGGCCTGATTCAAGCGCAGCACGCAGCTGGGCAATGGAAACTTCGGTGACCTCGATCATGCTGCTACCGCCAATGGCTGAAGGTAAATAGAGAGGGAAATGGGGTGACTGTAACCTGGCGCGCCAGGGGTATCACTTCTCGTCGTGGAGGTGTTCATAGGGTTCTCGTTGCGTCGCCTCAGGGGACGGTGCTGAATTTACCCTGTGAGCATTATATTGAACAGTGCGAAAAACATTCTTCACAGCGAAATTCGCCCGCACACCACCTCCGGGAGGGCATTTGACACCTCCCAAAACACGTCATACGATGTCCTACAAATCCATCGTGCCGCTGTCGACTGGGTTCAATAAAAACAAAAAGGAAGCCACAGCATGACTATCGATATCGGGCCCGCTCCCCGGGGCCGCGCCGTTCCCCCGCAAGCCGCCGCCGTCCCCCGCACCCTCACCAGCCGCTACCGCTGGACCATCTGCGCGCTGTTGTTCGTGGCCATCGGCATCAACTACATCGACCGCCAGATGATCGGCATCCTCAAGCCCACCCTGGCCGCCGAATTGAAGTGGTCGGAGAGCGACTACGCCTCCATCGTGTTCTGGTTCCAGTGCGCCTATGCCATCGGCTTCCTGACGTTCGGGCGGGTGATCGACAAGGTCGGCGTGCGCATCGGCTACGCCCTGGCCTTCACCCTGTGGACCATCGCCAGCGTCTGCCACGGCCTGGTGAACGGCGTGACGCAGTTCGCCATGGCGCGCTTTGCCCTGGGCTTCGGTGAGTCAGGCAGCTTCCCGGCCAGCCTCAAGGCCGTGTCGGAATGGTTCCCGCAGAAGGAGCGGGCCCAGGCCACCGGTATCTTCAACGCCGGCACCGCCTTCGGGCCCATCGTCACGCCACTGCTGGTGCCGGCCATCACCCTGGCCTGGGGCTGGCGCGCGGCGTTCATTTCCATCGGCATCGTCACCGCCCTGTGGCTGATCGCCTGGCTGCTGATGTACCGCAGCCCGCAGGAACACAAGCGCGTCAGCGCCTCGGAGCTTGAGTACATTCAATCCGACACCGACCCGTCGCTGCCAGTGGACGCCACCCCCGCCAAGTTCTCCTGGTTCAAGCTGCTGACCTTCCGCGAAACCTGGGCCTACGCCGCCGGCAAGTTCCTCACCGACCCGATCTGGTGGCTGTACCTGTTCTGGCTGCCGGACTTCCTCGGCAAGACCTACGGCCTGGACCTGAAGTCCTTCGGCCCACCGCTGATTGCCGTGTACCTGTTGGCTGACGTGGGTTCGGTGCTGGGTGGCTGGGGCTCGTCGCGGCAGCTGAAGAACGGCCGCGGCGCCAACGCCGCGCGCAAGACCACCATGCTGATCTGCGCCCTGGCGGTCATCCCCATCGTCACCGCGCAGTTCGTCTCCCACCTGTGGCTGGTGGTGGCCATCATCGGCCTGGCCGCTGCAGCGCACCAGGCCTGGTCGGCCAACCTGATGACCCTGCCATCCGACCTGTTCCCCAAACAGGCCGTGGCCTCGGTGATCGGCATCGGCGGCACCGCCGGCGCCATGGGCGGCATGCTGATGACCACCTACAACGGCTATATCCTTGACGTGTTCAAGTCCTACCAGCCGATCTTCATCGTGGCGGGCAGCGCGTATTTGGTGGCGATCGTGGTGATTCATGTGCTGACGCCACGGCTGAAGCCGGTGGCGGCGGAGCGGTTGTTGAAGCTTTGATGGGTTTGCATCAAATACAATGCGTTTTGTAGATTAAGGCGGATATGCATTGTATTTGATGCAATTTGTTAGGCTGTGAGGCTTCGGCGCATGCCTGTTTTCCACTCATCCAGCATGGCAGTGCCAATCGCCTCGAAATGCCCATGTTCCGCCAAATAAAGCTGCATCTCATCCATTGCCTGCTCCATTCCATGGTTCATCTCGAAAATCGGCGCTACCCTCCGTTCCCATTTATAGCTTTCCAGACGGGCAGGTATGGGCAAGGAACCCGACTGGCTCGTACCGGTGCCGGGGGTATAGGCGATTACCGAGTGCTCACCGTTTCGGCAACACCGTTCACCTTCGCGATGTGCCAGTACATTCACATGCAACACGGCATTGCTTTCAGTCATGGAAGCCGCCTTGCTTGAGGTCGTCGAGGGTAGGGCGGCCGCGTCGTTTCGGGACGGCCAGCAGTTCGTAACCAAAACCGGCGAGCAACGCTTCCACCTTGCGCAGGCCGATCTCGGTGAGGGTGCCATTTTCCAGGCCGGAAATGGTGGAGCGGCTCATACCGTATTTCCGCCCCAGGGTTTCCTGCGTGAGGCCGCTGGCTTTGCGCAATTGCTTGAGGATTTCGCCGATGCTATCCATGGTCCACCTGCATCATATACCCGCCTACCACAACGGCGGCGGTGCGCTCACGGCCTGGCCAATCACTTCGATGGCACGCTCCACGTCGGCTTCGCTGGTGTAGCGGCCTAGGCTCAGGCGTACGCTGCGCAGGGCTTGCTCGGGGCTCAGGCCTAGGGCCAGCAGCACGTGGGAGGGGCCGGCGCTGGCGGAGTTGCAGGCGGAGGTGGACGATAGCGCCAGGTCGTTGGCCAGGCGGGCGCTGTTGAAGCCGGGCACGTCGATGCACAGGTTCAGGGTGTGGGGGATGCGTTGGCGTGGACAACCGTTCAGGCTGACGCCTGGCAGTTGCAGCAGGCCGTCGCGCAGGCGCGCCGAGAGGGCCTGGATGCGTTGCTGTTCTTCTTCCAGGTGGGCGCTGGCCAAGGCGTAGGCGCTGCCCATGCCGACGATCTGGTGGGTGGCCAGGGTGCCCGAGCGCAGGCCCTGTTCGTGGCCGCCGCCGTGAATCTGCGCGCGCAGGGCAGGGCGGGCGCGTTCGCCCACGTACAGGGCGCCGATGCCCTTGGGGCCGTAGCTTTTGTGCGCCGAGATGGACAGCAGGTCCACCGGCCATTGGTTGAGGTCGATGGCCACCTTGCCGGTGCCCTGGGCGGCGTCCACGTGCATCAGCGCGCCGTGGTCGCGGACGAGCTGGCCGATGGCGGCGACGTCGGTGAGCGTGCCCAGTTCGTTGTTCACCAGCATCAGCGAGACCAGCAGGGTGTCGTCGCGCAAGGCGGCGCGCACCGCTTCGGGCTGGATCAGGCCCTGGGCGTCGGGCTGCAGGCGGGTGATCTCGAAGCCCTGCTGTTCCAGTTCATTGGCGGTGTCGAGGATGGCCTTGTGTTCCAGCACGCTGGTGATGATGTGCCGGTGCGTGGGGCTGGCTGCGGCGGCCACGCCCTTGAGCGCCAGATTGTTGGATTCGGTCGCGCCGCTGGTCCAGACCAGGCTGTCGGCGGGTGCGCCGATCAGTTCGCCCACCTGGCGGCGGGCCGACTCCACGGCCAGTTTGGCGCGCTGGCCGAAGGCATGGGAGCTGGAGGCTGGGTTGCCGAAGTTGCCGGCCTGGCCCAGGCACTCGACCATGGCGGCGATCACGCGGTCGTCGACGGGGGTGGTGGCGGCGTAGTCGAAATACAACGGGGTGCTGGGCATGGGGCGTCCCTTTCTTCCTGCGGGTCAGTGATGGAGAAAGCTTACCCGCAGGAAGGGGGAAAATTATTGATTTATGCGCGTCAATATTGCCTGTGCGTAGAATATTTTTCGCTGTTTGGCTGGGTTGTTGGAATAAGGCTGCGGACGCGGCCTTGCGGCCGCTGCTACGGGTTAGAGGGTGACGATTTCGACCCAGTTGGCGCCGTTGCCGGTGGGGTAGCGGCCGTTGAGGCTGAGGCGGCCGGTGGCCGGGTCGATGTCGAACACCGACAGTTGCGTGGATTTTTCCCCGGTGCAGATCAGGTGGCGGCTGTCGGCGCTGATGGCAAAGCCGCGCGGCTGCTTCTCGGTGGCAAAGGTGCCGATCAGGCTGAGGGTGCCGTGGGCCTTGTCCACCTTGAACGCCGACAGCACGCTGCTGGTGCGCTCGCTGGTGTACAGGTAGTTGCCGTCGGGCGTGACGTGGATGTCGGCGGCCCAGATGTCCTGGCTGTTGTCGGCGTGGGCCTGCATGGCGGGCGTGCCTACCCGCGACGGGCCACGCGGCGCGCCCGGCTTCAAGCCGTGGTCGGCGGGCAGGCTGCTGCTGACGGCCACTTGGGTGAGCTGGCCGCTATTGGCGTCCAGGGCGTAGCTGATGACCTTGTCCTGCAGCTCGTCCAGCACGTAGACGAAGCGGTTGTCCGGCGCGAACGCCAGGTGGCGCGGCCCCAGGCCCTCGGGTGCGGCCAGGTGGGCGGGGGCGTAGGGGGTGACGGCGCCGGTATGGCTGTCGAAGTGGTACTGCAGCACGCGCTCGCCGCCCAGGTTGGCCACCAGCAGGGTGCGGTTGGCCTTGTCGATGCGCACCGAGTGGGCGTTCTGCGCGGTCTTGAGGGTGTGCAGCGGGGCGTCGGCGACCTTGGCCTGGTCGACGCGGGTGACGGTCATGATGTCGTTGTCGTAGGAGGCGCCAAACAGGTAGTGGCCGGTCTGGTCCAGGGAAATATAGGCGTAGCTGTCCGGGGCCGGGCTTTCGCTGACCTGGGTCAGGTGGCCGTCGCCCGGGGCGATGCTGAAGGTCTGCACGCGGTAGGGCTGCGAGCGCACGGCGGCGTACAGGCGGCTGCGGTCGGGGCTCACGGCCATGGGCATGACGTTGGCGCCGGCCTTGGCGACCTGGCCGGGGGTGAGCGTGCCGTTGGCGGCGTCCAGCTGGTAGGTGGACACAGTGCCATCGGCGGCGTTGGAGACGTAGACGAAGGTAGAGGCCATGGTTACCTGACTGGCTAGGGTGGCGAAAAGGAAGGGGATGGCCCGGCGGGCCAGGCGTGGAAGCGGGGAGGGCATGGGCACGACTCCTTGTTATTGTGCCTTGAGGTTATCAGACGTCGTATGACATTTGTCAATATTCATTTGCCCTGGACGCGGCCTGTGGCCGCTGCTACAGGCCGCGTCCTGGGGTTTACGTAAAGCCAACCACCGTGTGGGGAATATACGGCGCCTGCAGTTGGTCGATCTCCTCGGGCTCAAGCTTCAGCGCCAATGCTGCCACGGCGTCGGTCAGGTGCTCGGCCTTCGAGGCGCCCACCAGCGGCGCGGTCACGCCCGGGGTCTGCATCACCCACGCCAGCGCCACCTGCGCGCGTGGCACGCCACGGGCCGCGGCCACCCTTGCCACGGCCTCGACGATCTGCCGGTCGCTGTCCTCGGTGTGGGGCTGGTACAGGCTCTTGCCGTAGTCGTCGGTCTCGGTGCGCGCGGTGCCCTGGTGCCAGTCGCGGGTCAGGCGGCCGCGGGCCAGCGGGCTCCAGGGCAGCACGGCGATGCCGGCGTCGCGGCATAGCGGCAGCATTTCGCGCTCTTCCTCGCGGTTGATCAGGTTGAGGTGGTCCTGCATCGATACAAACTTCGTCCAGCCGTGGCGCTCCGAGGTGGCCAGGGCCTTGGCGAACTGCCAGGCGTGCATGGACGAGGCGCCGATGTGCAGGGCCTTGCCGGCCTTGACCACGTCGTGCAGCGCTTCCAGGGTTTCCTCGATGGGCGTGTCGTAGTCCCAGCGGTGGATCTGGTACAGGTCGACGTAGTCGGTGCCCAGGCGGCGCAGGCTGTTATCGATCTCGGTGAAAATGGCCTTGCGCGACAGGCCGCCGACGTTGGGCGCCGCGCGCATCGGGAAGTACACCTTGGTGGCGATGACGATCTCGTCGCGCCGGGCGTAGTCGCGCAAGGCGCGGCCGACGATCTCCTCGCTGGTGCCGTCGGAGTAACTGTTGGCGGTGTCGAAGAAGTTGATGCCCAGTTCCAGCGCCTGCTTGATCAGCGGGCGGCTGGCCTGTTCGTCCAGGGTCCAGGGGTGTTTGCCGCGGTTGGGCACCCCGTAGGTCATGCAGCCCAGGGCCAGGGGGGAAACCTTGAGGCCCGTGCTGCCCAGGTTGACGGTCTTCATGCAGCGCTCCTGTGGTCGAAATGGTCCATTTTGCGTCTCCAGCCTAGTCCCGGGCCCCGCCGGGGTGCAACTGGCGGCGCATAAATGGCATGATGGGAATCTTTATTGCTGGGGTTGTACCGTCGGCAAGGTTTTCGAGTGGGGAGTGTTGAACAAATGGCTGCGCAACAAACAATCACGGTGATCCCGCCTGGCTTTGCCCTGAACGGACAGGTTTCGCCACCCGGGTCGAAATCGATCACCAACCGTGCGCTGCTGCTGGCCGCCCTGGCCAAGGGCACCAGCCGCCTGGACGGCGCGCTGAAAAGCGACGACACACGGCACATGTCCAATGCCCTGCGGCAGATGGGCGTGGTCATCGAAGAGCCGGACGACACCACCTTCGTGGTCACCAGCAGCGGCCAGCTGCAGGTGCCGGCCGAGCCACTGTTCCTGGGCAACGCCGGCACCGCCGTGCGCTTCCTGACCGCCGCCGTGGCCACGGTCAACGGCGACGTCACCCTGGACGGCGACCACTACATGCAGAAGCGCCCGATTGGCCCGCTGCTGGCTTCGTTGCGCGCCGGCGGCGTCGACGTGCACAGCGCCACCGGCTGCCCGCCGGTGCAGGTCAAGGGCACCGGCCGCCTGCAGGCCCAGCGTTTCGAGATCGATGGCGGCCTGTCCAGCCAGTACGTCTCGGCCCTGCTGATGGTCGCCGCCTGCGGCACCGCGCCCATCGACGTGGCCCTGACCGGCAAGGACATCGGCGCCCGCGGCTACGTGGACCTGACCCTGGCCTGCATGCGCGCCTTCGGTGCCCAGGTGGAGCAGCTGGACGACGTCACTTGGCGCGTGCAGCCCACCGGCTACGTGGCTGGTGACTACTTCATCGAGCCCGACGCCTCGGCGGCCACCTACCTGTGGGCGGCCCAGGCCCTGACCGGCGGGCGCATCGACCTGGGCGTGGCCGACGACGCCTTCACCCAGCCGGACGCCAAGGCCCAGGACTACATCGCCCAGTTCCCGCACATGCCGGCAGTGATCAACGGCTCGCAGATGCAGGACGCCATTCCGACCCTGGCAGTGCTGGCGGCGTTCAACGCCACGCCGGTGCGCTTCGTGGAACTGGCCAACCTGCGCGTCAAGGAATGCGACCGCGTGGCGGCGCTGGACGACGGCCTGAACGCCATTCGCCCGGGCCTGTCGACGGTGGAAGGCGACGACTTGCTGGTGCACGCCGACCCGGCCCTGGCCGGCACCACCTGTGACGCGCTGATCGACACCCATTCCGACCACCGCATTGCCATGTGCTTTGCCCTGGCCGGCTTGAAGGTGGCGGGTATCTGTATCCAGGACCCGCTGTGCGTGGGCAAGACCTACCCGCGCTACTGGGACGCCCTGGCTTCGCTGGGCGTGACCTACACCCACGGTTGAGTCAGAAGGTGCCGAAGCCACGCGCCATCAGCGTGGCCATCAACGGCACCAGCACCAGCAGCGCCAGTTCCAGCCGGATGACCATCGTCATCTGCCGCACACTGGCCGCGCTCACGGCCGGTGCCCTGCCGGCCTTGACCGCTGCGCGCCAACCCAGGAAGCGCACGGTGGGCAGGATCGACAACAGGCCGATCAGCACGAACAGCGCCACCTTGGCGTGGAAGAAGCCATTGTGCAGGTAGTACGTCGGCCCCTTGGCGAACCACAGCAGGCGCGCCAGCCCCGTCAGCAGCACCAGCCCGGCAGCAATCCCGAACAGCATGTCCACGCGAATCAGGCTGCGTGCCTGGGCCAGTGTCGGCTCGGGCTTGAGCAGCACATGCTCCAGCGACAGCAGGGCGAACAGCGCGAAAATCGACAGGTAATGCAGGTAGGCGGCGATGGCTTGGCTCATGGCAGCGACTCGGCAACGAGGACACCCTTCACCGTAGCAGCTGCCGCAGGCTGCGTCCGGCCGCGCCACGACATGCCTGTTGCACCGCGTAGGCCATGACGCGGCCGGCGGCCGCTGCTACGGGCATGCGTCCGGCGTCGCCGCGGTATGGCTGTCATCAGCGGCTGGCGAGGAAGCTCAGCAGGGTGTCGGTGACGAACCCGGGGTTCTCCAGGTTGGAGATATGCCCTGCGTCGGGCACCAGCACCTGCGCGCAGCCAATCAGCCGGGCCATTTCCACCGTTTCGTGGGGTGGCCGGGGGATGTCGCGGTCGCCGCACATCACCAGGGTCTTGCGCGGGTCCAGCTCATGCAGGCGGTCGCGCAGGTCTTCGCGGCCGAAGATGATGCGCCCCAGGGGCGCGATGCTCTGGCGTGCCACCTCGGCGGGCATTGCCGCCAGCGCGGCACGGAACGCCCGGCACAGCGGCGACTGCAGGTCGGCGTCGGGGTGGAAGTACATGGGCACGACGATGTCCAGCAGCGCCGGGCTCATGCCGTCTTCATCCTCCAGCTGGCGCAGCAGCGAGAAATAATACTGGCGCTTGGGTTCGTCCTCGGCGCCCACGTAGGTGTCCATCAGCACCACCCGGTCGATGCGTTCGGGCGCGTCCATGGCCAGCTTCGCGCCCCACATGCCGCCTACCGACAGGCCCACCAGGTTGCAGCGCTCGATGGTCAGGTGGTCTAGCAGTGCCATGACCTGGCGGGCCAGGTCGGTGAGCGAGCGGGTGCTGGCGGGCAGCGGCCCGGAGGCACCATGGCCCCAGAGCTCGGGCACGATGACCCGGTAGTGGTCCTGCAGGGCCTGCACCTGGGGCGCCCACATGTGCTGGTCCCACAGGTAGCTGTGGGCCAGCAGGATGACTTCACCCGTTCCCTGGTCGGTGTAGTGCAGCGGCTGGCCGTCGATGATGAAGTGGGGCATGGGCTATTCCTTCGTCCTGAAAATAATGCGCCCCGGCAAGGTTGCTCAGGGCATGTCCAGCCTATGCCGAAGCCGGCCGTTTTCCCAACGCACGCGCAGGCCTTTGTGTTTCACCAAGTAACCCAGGGCCACCGCCGCCGCCAGCAGGCCCGAGGCCGCGCCGATGCCCAGGGCCCAGCGAGGGCCGCAGACGTCGGCCACCCAGCCGACCACGGGTGCGCCCAACGGAGTACCGCCCACGGCGATGGCCAGCAGGATGGCCATCACCCGCCCGCGCATGGCCGGCTCGGTGGACAGCTGCACGGCGCTGTTGGCGGTGGTGGTGAAGGTTTGTGCAGAAATACCCACGGCCGTCAGGGTCAGGCCGAACCACCAGTAGCCGGGCATCAGCGCCGCCAGGCCCGTGCCCAGGCCAAACAACAGGGCGCCGGCCAGCAGCGCGCCCATGCGCGGCGTGGCGCGGCTGGCCGAGAGCAGGGCGCCGAGCACCGAGCCCACGGCCATGCACGAGGTGAGCACGCCGTATTCGCTGGCGCCCTGGTGGAACACCGTGACCGACATGGTGGAAATGAAGATCGGGAAGTTCAGGCCGAAGGTGCCGATCAGGAAGTACATCCACAGGATCGCCAGCAGGTCGGGCCGCCGCCACACGTAGGCGAAGCCCTCGGCCAGGCCGGCGCGGCTGCTCTTGGTGCGTTCCAGCGGGCGCAGGTCGGCCACCCGCAGCCAGCGCAGCGACACCAGCACGGCGCCGAACGAGGCGGCGTTAAGCAGGAATACCCAGCCGCTGCCGATGGCGGCGATGAGCACCCCGGCCACGGCCGGGCCGATCATCCGTGCGGCGTTGAAGGAGGTGGAATTGAGCGCCACGGCGTTGGACAGCTCCTTGTCGCCCACAAGCTCAGCGACGAAGGTCTGGCGGGCGGTGGAGTCGAAGGCGCTGACGCAGCCAAACAGGAAGGCGAAGACGTACACGTGCCACAACTGCACGACGCCAGTCAGGGTGAGTATCCCCAACGCCAACGCCAGGGCGCCGGACAGCGCCTGGGTGGTCATCACCAGCTTGCGGCGGTCGAAATGGTCGGCGGCAAGGCCGGTGAAGGGCATCAGCAACAGGTAAGGGCCGAACTGCAGGGCCATGACGATGCCCACGGCGGTGGCGCTTTCGTGGGTCAGTTGCACCAGTACCAGCCAGTCCTGCGCCGTGCGTTGCATCCAGGTGCCGATGTTGGAGATCAACGCGCCGCTGGCCCAGACGCGGTAGTTGTAGATGCGGAGCGAGCGGAAGGTGCCTTTCACAAAACCGGTTCCCGAAGACTGGAGCGAAGACAGAAAGCCGTTAGCTTCCTATCTTCGATCTTCAGTGGCCCGGCGTCAGGCTGTCAAGCGCCGTGCTCAGTGCGCGCTGCTGGCCTTGTGTTCCAGGCGGCCCACCGGGCCCAGCCATTGGCCGGCCTGCTGGTCGAGCCATTGCTGGGCGGTGGGTGCGTGCTTGACCGTGGCGTCGAGCCAGGCGGTGCTGATGGCGGCCACGCTGGCGGCCTGGCGACGGTCCACGCCCAGGTCCACCGGCTTGGCGCCGCCACGGCCTTCGCCGCCAGGCCCGCCCGGGCCACCGCCTTCGGGGCCGCCACCGTGGCGGCGCTCACCCTTGCTGTCGCCGGGTTTGCTGCCGCCGCCGGCGTGCGCCACGGTGCCGGACAGGTCCTTGTGGCTGGCGTCCTGCAGGCGCAACTGGTAGCCGCCCTGGGTGCCCAGGCCGGCGAAGAAGGCAAAGCGCTGCTGGGCGCTGGCCACCCAGCTGAAGGGATCTTCGTCCATCGGGCCGGTGACGCTGAGCACCGGCGTGTCGACCTGGGCGAAGCGCGCAGGGTCGGCGCCGGCAGCCACGTAGGGGCTGAGGACGATGGCACCCAGCGGCCGCCACTCGGTCAGGCGCGGCTGCCCTGCGTCGCGCTCGCCGGCCAGGGCGGCGGCGGTCTGCGCGCCCAGGTCGTAGCCGGCGACCACGGTGCGCTGCACGTCCACGGCGTTGAAGCCGGCTTCACCGGCCAGGCCGCGGCGGCGCACCTCGGCGAGCACGGTCACCACCTCGGCGACCCGCGCCTGCAAGGCCTGGTCGCCGTAGCTGTTGGCGGCGATGCCACGGAAGGCGCCGGCCTGGGCGTCGGCCGATTTATAGACCGATGAGTCGTAACGGGTCGGCTGCACGGTCAGCACGGCGTAGCCGGCGTTGGCCCAGCTCTGGCGCCACAGCTGGCCGGCGCTGTCGTCTTCGCCGAGGCCCGGCAGGTAGACCACCAGCGGCACGTTTTTCTGGCCGGCGGGCACCAGCAGCGACAGGTTGACCTGGTGGGTGCCCCAGGTCCAGCGCGTGGCCCAGCCGTCGAGCTTGTTGGACTGGCCGGGGTTGTAGGCGGTCTTCAGGTATTCCTGCAGCGACACCATGCCGTCGTCATCGGCGGGCGGTGGGCTGGAACAGGCGCCCAGGGCGGCCAGCGCAACGGCGGCGGCCAGGGGGCGGAGGAAGCGGGCAAGGGTAGAAGGCAGCATTGACATAACGACTCTGCTTGAACAGGAAACGAAAGCGGCGATTATGCAGAACCCGCGGGCCAGATAGGGCGCGGGGCGGGTAAAAGCTGGGTAAATTTTTGCTACATATACGCGGGGTGGTGGATACATTGGGACGGGCTTTGGCCGGACGCGGCCCTCGTAGCAGCGGCCGCCAGGCCGCGTCATGGGCCAATCTGGCTTGCGCACCGGCCCGGCTCGCCTAAGCTACAGCCGAGCCTGTTGAAAAAACTTACAAATTCAACGCCATAAGTCGGACCTTTCGCCCAGTCCTGTAGTCATTAGGGCGTCAATATGAAATGGAGGTGTACATGCTCATTCGGTCTCTGGCCCTGGCTGCCCTTGTAGCGCTCGCTGGCCCCGTGCTGGCCGCCGACAGCGACTCGCCGTTGGCGCAGGAGCAGGGCAAGACCCGGCCCTTGATCATCATCGCGCGCAGCTCGGTGGACCCCACCCTGGTGCATTTCCAGGACGCGCTGAAGGACCCGGCCAACAAGCAGGCCTTCGCCCAGCGCAGCCTGGTGCTGTACACCGTGGTCAACATGATTGGCCAGCGCGAGGGCAAGAACCTCGACCCCCAGGCCACCATGGCCCTGATCCGCAGCCTGAGCCTGGGCGCCGGCGAGCTGCCCAAGACCATCCTGGTGGGCAAGGACGGCACCAAGAAGCTGGAGAAAAGCGGCCCGGTTGAGCTCAAGGAGGTGTTCGACACCGTGGACGCCATGCCCATGGCCGAGAAGGAAGCGGCAGCGCCAGCCCCGGCGGCGCCAGCGGCAGAGCCAGGCAAGCCAGCCAAGGGCGCCAAGGCGGGCAAGGCCGCGAAGGCTGCGGAGCCGCAGTCGCTGGACGATTGATGGCATGTGGGAGCTGGCTTGCCAGCGAGTTTTTGACAATCAAAGGCTCGCTGGCAAGCCAGCTCCCACAACTCGTTCAGGGAATCAACCGCTCCGCCCGCAACTGCGCGAACACATCGAAGAACGCCTGGTCACTGGCCTGGAAATCGACGAAGCCCAGCCGCCGGCTCTTGGACATGTCGGTCACCACTTCCACCGGCCGGCCCAGGTCGGCGTCGGTGTGCCACGGCGAAATCAGCCGCTCGATATCACGTTCCTGCAAGCCATGTTCCGCCGCCAGGGCGCTCCAGGTGGCCTGGTCGCCGGCCATCTGCGCGGCCAGGGGCATGGGCTGCTCGGGGAACGGCGCGGCCTCCAGGCCAAACCAGTCGGCAATACGCCCCCACATCCAGCTCCAGCGGAACACGTCGCCGTTGGTGACGTTGAAGGCCTCGTTGGCCGCCGCCGGCGTGGTGGCGGCCCACAGCAGTTGGCGGGCGAGGATGCGCGCGTCGGTCATGTCGGTAAGGCTGTCCCACTGCACCCGCGAGCCGGGGAACACGAACGGCCGGCCCGTGGCCTTGCACACGCTGGCGTAGACGGCGAGGGTGGTGGCCATGTTCATGGCGTTGCCCACGGCCACGCCGGTGATGGTGTGCGGGCGGTGCACGCTCCAGGTGAAATGGTCGCGCTTGGCGGCGGCGAACAGCTCGTCTTCCTGGGCGTAGTAGAAGTTTTCCACGTCCAGGCGGCCCTGGCTTTCGCGGAACGGGGTCTGTGGCAGGCTGCCCTGGCCGTAGGCCTCGAACGGGCCCAGGTAGTGCTTGAGGCCGGTGACCAGCGCCACGTGGCGCAGGCTGCGGGCGCCGCGCAGGGCGTCGAGCACGTTGCGCACCATGCCGGCGTTGACGCGGATGTTTTCCGCCTCGCTGGCCTGGCGCGACCAAGTGGTGATGAACAGGTGGGTGGGTGACAGGCCGGCGAGGGCACTGGCCAGGGCGGCGGGGTCTTGCAGGTCGGCGGCAATGGGGATGATGCCCGGCGCCAGGTCCGGGTGGCGCGACAGGCCCGCCACCTTCCAGTTGGTGTTCTCGGCCAGCACGCGGGTCACCGCGCGGCCGACGATGCCACTGGCACCCACTACCAATGCAATTTCTGTCATGTCTGCCTCTGTGCAACAACAAATGTTGTTACACCTTAACGGCAGATGGCGTGCGATCCAACCCGTGCGGCCCTGGGACGCAGCCCTGTAGCAGCAACTGTCTCTGTGGGAGCTGGCTTGCCAGCGAGTTTTTAGGGCCTCAACAGCTCGCTGGCAAGCCAGCTCCCACAACAACGTCGCGTCCGGGCCCTCAATTCACCGCAACGGCCGCCCCCGCGCGCTGCAACAACTGCTGATTGCGCGCCGACAACTGCTCCAGCACAAACCCCTTGCCAGCCTTCTCATACCGCGCCGCCAGCGCTTCCAGCGCGGCAATTGCCGAATGGTCGGCCAGGTGCAGGTGGCGGCAGTCGACGATGACCTCATCCGGGTCGTTGCGTGGGTCGAACAGCGCCTGGAAGTGCGTGGTCGAGGCGAAGAACAGCGTGCCGTGGGGGGTGTAGCGCTTGCGCCCGGGCTGGCTGGCGTCGGCATCGGCGCGGATTTCCCGGGCGTGCTGCCAGGCAAACGCCAGCGCCGCGATGAGGATGCCGCACAGTACGGCCGTGGCCAGGTCGGTGAACACGGTGATGACGGTCACCGCCACGATCACCACCGCGTCCTGGCGCGGCACCTTGCCCAGCACCCGCAGCGAGCCCCAGGCGAAGGTCTGCTGGGCCACCACGAACATCACCCCGGCCAGGGCGGCCAGTGGAATGCGCTCGATCAGCGGCGACAGGAACAAAATGAACAGCAGCACCATGATGCCGCTCACCACCCCCGACAGCCGCCCACGGCCGCCGGAGCTGAGGTTGATCACGGTCTGGCCGATCATGGCGCAACCGCCCATGCCGCCGAACAGCCCCGACGCCACGTTGGCCATGCCCAGCGCCACGCACTCACGGTTGGGCTGGCCCTGGGTCTCGGTCAGCTCGTCGGTGAGGTTGAAGGTCAGCAGGGTTTCCAGCAGGCCGACCATGGCCATCAGCACCGCATAGGGGGCGATGATCTTCAGCGTCTCAAGGTTCATTGGCACGGTGGGCCAGTGCAGGCTGGGCAGGCCGCCGGCGATGTGCGCCATGTCGCTGAGGGTGCGGGTGGGCAGGCCCAGGGCATACACCAGCAGGCTGACGCCGACGATGGCCACCAGTGCCGGCGGCACTGCGCGGGTCAGCCGCGGCAGCAGGTAGACAATGGCCATGGTCAGCGCCACCAGGCCCAGCATGGTTGCCAGCGGCGTACCTTGCAGCCAGCTGCTGCCGACCTTGAAGTGCTCCAGCTGCGACAGCGCGATGATGATCGCCAGGCCGTTGACGAAGCCCAGCATCACCGGGTGCGGCACCATGCGGATCAGCTTGCCCAGGCGCAGCAGGCCGAACAGCACCATGATCAGCCCGCCCAGCACCACCGTGGCCAGCAGGTACTGCACGCCGTGCTGCACCACCAGCGCCACGATGACCACGGCCATGGAGCCCGCCGCGCCGGAGATCATCGCCGGGCGGCCGCCGAACAGCGCGGTCAGGGTGCAGATGATGAAGGCGCCGTACAGGCCCATCAACGGGTTGAGTTGCGCCACCAGGGCGAAGGCGATGCACTCCGGCACCAGGGCGAACGATGACGTCAGCCCGGCCAGGACGTTGCCGCGAATGGAAGACAGGGACATGGGTTTCCTTGCGTGAACAGCCAAACCCGCCTGGGGACAGGCGAGCGCGTGAAAAGGGAATGGTGGCCATTTTAAAGAGAAATGGACCGGACCGACCACTTATTTTGACCGTCGGCGGTTGTCGTACCTCCGCCTGGATGGTTTAGACTCAGCCGTCCACCTTGCTGCCTGTCCATAACAACAAATCCCGATTGCAACAGGAGTCGCACCATGGAGCACCTTTCGCTGGGCCTCGTCGGCTACGGCAAGATCGCCCAGGACCAGCACGTGCCGGCCATCCTCGGCAACCCGGCCTGGCGCCTGCAGGCCGTGGCCACCCTGGGCCAGCCGTGCCCCGGCGTGGCCAATTTCCGCAGCCTCGACGCGCTGCTGGCCGACGGCCCGGCCGTGGCCGCCGTGGCTTTCTGCACGCCGCCCCAGGGCCGCTACGCCCAGGTGCGCGAGGCGCTGCTGGCCGGCAAGCACGTGCTGGTGGAAAAGCCGCCGTGCGCCAGCCTCGGCGAGGCCATGGCGCTGGTGGACCTGGCCCGCGCCCATGGCGTCACTTGCCTGTTCGCCTGGCACTCGCGCTTCGCCCCGGCCGTGCAGCCGGCGCGCCAGTGGCTGGAGGGGCGGGTGCTGCGCAGCGTGGCCATCACCTGGAAGGAAGACGTGCGCAAATGGCACCCCGGCCAGGCGTGGATCTGGCAGGCCGGCGGCCAGGGCGTGTTCGACCCGGGCATCAACGCCTTGTCCATCGTCACTGCGCTGCTGCCCGAGCCGCTGTTCGTCACAGCCGCGCAGCTGGACGTGCCGGCCAACCACCAGGCGCCCATCGCCGCGCGGCTGCAGATGGCCGACGCCCGTGGCCTGCCGGTGACCGCCGATTTTGATTGGGACCACCCTGAGCCGGACATCTGGCGCATCGTCATCGAGACCGATGACGGCGTGCTGCGCCTGGAGCAAGCCGGTGCGGCGCTGTTCATCGATGACCAGCCCCAGGCGCTGCCGCCGGAGGCCGAATACCCGTCGCTGTACGCGCATTTCGCCCAGCTGATCCAGCGCCAGGCCAGCGACGCCGACCTGCAACCGCTGCGCCTGGTGGCCGACGCCTTCATGGCCGGCAGCCGCACGCTGGTTGACGAGTTTCATGATTAACGCCGCATTCGTAGCCGCTGCCGCCAGGCTGCGCTGGCCGTCCCGCACGCCGGAGATCTTCGGTATGCTCAGGGGCCAGCGCAGCCTTCGGCAGCGGCTACAGGTTGTCTCACCATCCGTTCACATCGAGGGAGTCCCGTATGTACCCGCAAGTGCAGCTTTACATCAACGGTCAATGGCAGAACGCGGCGGACGGGCGCAGCATCCCCGTGGTCAACCCCGCCACCGGTGACACCATCGGCAGCGTGGCCCACGCCGACATCGCCGACCTGGATCAGGCCCTGGCCGCCGCCCAGCGTGGTTTCGAGACCTGGCGCAAGGTCAGCGCCTTCGACCGCTACAAGATCATGCGCAAGGCCGGCGAGCTGCTGCGCGAACGCGCCGACCACATCGCCACGCTGATGACCCTGGAGCAGGGCAAGCCCGTGGCCGAGGCCCGCGCCGAAACCCTTGCCGCCGCCGACATCATCGACTGGCTGGCCGAGGAAGGCCGCCGCAGCTACGGCCGCATCGTGCCCTCGCGCGCCCAGGGTATCGAGCAGCGGGTGATCAGTGAGCCGGTGGGCCCAGTGGCCGCCTTCACGCCGTGGAACTTCCCCATCAACCAGGTGGTGCGCAAGCTGTCCTCGGCCCTGGCCGCCGGCTGCTCGATCATCGTCAAGGCCCCGGAAGAAACCCCGGCGTCGCCTGCCGAGCTGATCCGCGCCTTTGCCGACGCCGGTGTGCCGGCCGGGGTGATTGGCCTGGTGTATGGCGTGCCGGCGGATATTTCCGGCTACCTGATCCCGCATCCGGTGATCCGCAAAGTTACCTTCACCGGCTCCACCCCGGTGGGCAAGCAACTGGCGGCCATGGCCGGCCTGCACATGAAACCGGCGACCATGGAACTGGGCGGCCACGCGCCGGCCATCGTCTTCGCCGACGCCGACGTGGAAAAGGCCGTGCAACTGCTGGTGGCTTCCAAGTTCCGCAACGCCGGGCAGGTGTGCGTGTCGCCGACGCGTTTCCTGGTGCAGCGTGAAGTGTTCGAGACCTTCCTGACCCGCTTCGTCGAGCTGGCCGGCAAGATCAAGGTCGGCAACGGCCTGGAAGAGGGCACGCTGATGGGCCCGCTGGCCAACGACCGTCGCGCCCCGGCCCTGCAGGCCCTGGTGGACGACGCACGCAGCCACGGCGCTACCGTGCACCTGGGCGGCAAGGCCATCGACGGCCCGGGCTACTTCTTCGCGCCGACGGTGATCAGCGGTCTGAACACCGGCATGCGCCTGATGAACGAGGAGCCGTTCGGCCCGGTGGCGCTGATCGTGCCGTTCGACACGGTGGAGGAAGCCATTGCCGAAGCCAACCGCCTACCGTTCGGCCTGGCGGCCTACGCCTTCACCAGCACCTCGAAAACCGCCCAGGCCCTGAGTGATGGGGTGGAAGCGGGCATGCTGTCGATCAACCACTTGGGCATCGGCCTGCCGGAGATCCCGTTCGGCGGCATCAAGGATTCCGGGCACGGTTCGGAAGGCGGCACCGAGGCGATCGAGGCGTACCTGGTGACCAAGCTGGTCACCCACCTGGGTTGACCCCCACCCCCGTAGCAGCTGCCGCAGGCGGCTGCGTCCTGTGGGAGCTGGCTTGCCAGCGAGCTGTTGAGGCCCGAAAAACTCGCTGGCAAGCCAGCTCCCACAAAAACAGTTGCTGCTACGGGCGCGTTTACAGCCCGTACAGCTCGCGGTACTCGTCCCAGCTCATGCCGGCCATCTCGGCCACTTCCTTGTGAACCTCCAGGCGCTGCGCCTGGAATTCCTCTGGCGTCGCCGCCGTCAATTGCAACGTCAGCTCCCAGGCGAACAGGCCCTGGGCCTCGGCTTCCTGCTCGAACGCCTCGTGCAGGCGCTCGGCGCGGTACTGCGCGGCGGTCATGCCGGCGGCCTGGGCTTCCAGCGGGTTGAGGTGGTCCAGCTGCTGGCGGAGCTCGTCGTGGGCGGCCAGGAAGCGTTCCAGGGCGGCGGGGTGACGCTGTTCGGGGTCGATCATCATGTACCTGATGGGCAGTGGCAGTGCCCCTAGTCTACGCCAGGCTTTCTTCCTGATGCACCGCCAGCGTGCCCTTGAGCAGGTCGCTGCGGCTGACCACGCCGATCACCTCGCGGCTCTGCGCATCACGCACCACCGGTAGGCTTTCCAGCCCCAGCGCCACCATCCGCCCGGCCACGGCGCGGCAGGTTTCCCGGGGCAGGGCGAACGCCTGGCCGGCCGCCAGCGGCACCTGCGCGTGGCTCATCACCTCGCTGACCTCGTGGCGCTCCAGTGGGTCGACCGAATACTCGCGGTAGATGTGCAGGCCGCGCCGGGCGATTTTCTCGGTCATGATCGAGCGCTTGGCAATCACGATGGTCACCGTGTACGCCACGGTCACGGTCAGCAGCAATGGCAACAACGCATTGAGGTCGTGGCTCAGGCCCAGGGCGAACACCACCGCCGTCAGCGGCGCGCCCAGCACCCCGGCCAAGGTGGCCGCCATGCACACCAGCGGCCACAGCGCGCCGTGGTCGCCGGGCAGCACATGGCCCAGCGCCGCGCCCAGGCCGGCGCCGAGCATCAGCAGCGGCGCCAGGACGCCGCCCGACGTGCCGGAGCCCAGGGCGATCACCCAGATCACCGCCTTCACCAGCAGCAACGCCAGGGCCGCGCCGAGCAGCAGGTGGTTGTGCAGCAGGTCGCCGATCACATCAAAACCGATGCCCAGCGCCCGTGGCTGGAAATAGCCGCCAATGCCGATGGCCAGGCCACCCAGGGCCGGCCACCACATCCAGTGCAGCGGCAGCTTGCCGAACAGGTCTTCCACGCGGTACAGCGACCACGACAGCAGCGTGCACAGCAGGCCGCTGGCGATGCCCGCCACCAGGCAACCGAACAGCGCCTCGGGGCCCACCGGCGCGGTTTGCACGGCGAACAGCGGCTCGCTGGCGATCAGCAGCGGGCGCAGGAAGCCGGCCACCGCGCAGGCGATAGCCACCGGCACCAGGCTGCGCGGGCGCAGTTCGAACAGCAGCAGCTCCACCGCCAGCAGCACCGCCGCCACCGGCGTGCCGAATACCGCGGTCATGCCCGCCGTGGCGCCGGCCACCAGCAGGGTCTTGCGCTCGGCGGCGCTGAGGTGAAAGCGCTGGGCAATCAACGAACCCAGTGAGCCGCCGGTCATGATGATCGGCCCCTCAGCGCCGAACGGGCCACCGCTGCCGATCACGATTGCCGACGACAGCGGCTTGAGCAGCGCCACCCGCAGGGACAGGCGGCTCTGGCCGAACAGAATCGCCTCGATGGCCTCGGGAATGCCGTGGCCACGGATCTTGCTGGAGCCGTAGCGGGCCATCAGGCCGACGATCAGCCCGCCCAGCACCGGCAGGCCAATCACCCACAGGCCCAGTTGGTGCTGCGCCGGCGAGCTGTTGGCGAAGGAGAAGCGCTGGTAGAAAAACAGGTTGCTGCACAGGTGGATCAGGCCCAGCAGCACCGCCGCCGCGCCGACCGCCAGGGCGCCGATCACGGCGGCCAGCAGCACTTGGCGGAACAGCCGCCGGTCCACGGAAAAATCAGCCTTGTGCTGCATGGGCTTACTCCTGCTCGAACGGCACGCGCAAGCGCTTGCCGGCACTTTTCAGTTCTTCGCGGTGCAGGAAGGCCAGCTTCGCCAGCACCTCGTTGCCCTTGGCGGTGAGGCTGACGCGCACCTCGCGGCGGTCCTCGTCGCTGCGCTGGCGCTGCACCAGGCCTTGCGCCTCGCAGCGCTTGACCAGCGCCACGGCGCCGTGGGGCACCATCTGCAGGCGCTCGGCCAACTCGCCGACGGTGGCCCAGTCGCGGCCATCGAAACCCATGGTGTGCAGCATCAGCAGGTACTGCTGGGGCGTGACCCCGTGGGCCTGCACGGCTTCCTCGGAAAAACGCAGGAAGCGCCGCAGCTGGTAGCGAAACTCCGACAGGGCTTCGAAATCGGTCTTGGCCAGGGCGTCGCTCATGGGCGTGGCTCCGCATGCAGGCGGGCCAGGGTGGCGGTGACGATGGCTTCCAGGTCGTCGGCGTCGACGTCGATGAATTCGTCGCGCTCGTCCAGCACCGCTTGCAAGGCTTGATGCAACTGCTTGCTGGCCGGTGATACGGCGCGCGCCGCGGCGGGGGCAGGCACATGGCCGTGGGGGTAGCGGTGGCGGCTGAAGCTGTGGAACACCAGGGCCACGCCCAGCAGCACCACCGAATTGAGCAGCACCGGGTCGAGGACGAAGGCGTAGCCGGCGGCATGAATACTCGGGCCGCCCAGCACGGCGGTCAACGCCACCGCGCCCGAGGGTGGATGCAGGCAACGCAGGGCCAGCATCAGCGCGATCGCCACTGCCACGGCGACGGCGGCCGCGATGATTTCGTTGCCGATGAACGCGGCGCAGGTGACGCCCACCAGAGAAGCCACCAGGTTACCGCCGATCAGCGACCAGGGCTGGGCCAGAGGGCTGGCGGGGGCGGCAAATAGCAGCACGGCCGACGCTCCCATGGGGGCGATCAGCAGCGGGATATCGGCGCTCAGGCCCAGGGCCCAGGTGCACAGGGCGGCGGTAAGGCCGATGCCCAGCAGCGCGCCGAAGGCGGCACGCAACACTTCACGGGGGCTTAGGTGCAACGGCGCGGGACGCAGGCGTTGCAAAAGGGAGGGGAGCTTCACGGGGATGGGTACCTTGGCCAAAAACGCGGGCATTTATATCACGATGTGATGTATTTACCTAGCTAGACGCCGCCTTGCGGCAGCTGCTAAGGATCAACCCGTAGCAGCTGCCGAAGGCTGCGTCCGAGGCCTTAGAACTCCTCATATACCCATTAGGTCTTTAAAAATTTATTTAAATGGCAATAGGATATATGTCATCGGGCCACCGAATTCTACAAACACGACACAAGGATGATCGCCACCGTTCGCCATACGGATCGCTCGCCACGAGAGATTCCAGGAGCGGTACATGCAAGGATTCCAACGTCACCCGCTGGCGGCAGCGCTGCTGTCGGCCGGCCTGTTCTGCAGCGTCGAGGCCTTCGCCGACGCCACGCCCGAGGACGGCGCCAAACTGGACACGGTGATCGTCACCGGCACCCGCGCCCAGGAGCGCACCGCCAGCCAGTCGCTGTCGCCTATCGATGTGATCTCCGGGGAAAGCCTGCGCAACAGCGGCTCGGACGAACTGGGCACGGTGCTGGCCCGGCTGATTCCGTCCATCAATTTCCCGCGCCCCAGCCTGGTCGATGGTGCCGAACTGGCGCGGCCGGCGCAGATGCGCGGGCTGTCGCCCGACCAGGTGTTGGTGCTGGTGAACGGCAAGCGCCGCCACACCGGCGCCTTCGTCAACCTGGGCGGGGCAGTGGGCCGCGGTTCATCGCCGGCCGACCTCAACGCCATTCCGCTGTCGGCCATCGACCATATCGAGGTGCTGCGCGACGGCGCCTCGGCGCGCTACGGCTCGGACGCCATCGCCGGGGTGATCAACATCATCCTCAAGGACGCCAACCACGGCGGCTCGCTGTCGGCCAAGTACGGCGGCTACAAGAAAGGCGACGGCCTTCAGCGCGAGCTGGACGGCAACACCGGCTTCGCCCTGGGCGACCGGGGCTTCTTCAACGTTTCCGGCGAGGGCGCCAACAACGACTACACCGACCGTGCCGGCGACGACTACCGCACCGCCAGCATCGGCTCCACCACCTACGGCCAGCACGTGTTCCGCCAGGGCGAGCCGGCCACCAAGGACGGCAAGGTCTTCTTCAACAGCGAGTTCGACCTCAATGACAACGCCCAGCTCTACAGTTTCGGCGGCTACAGCCACCGCAGCGGCGAGACCGCAGCGTTCTACCGGGCCAGCAACGCCTCCAACAACATCCCGGCGCTGTACCCCAACGGCTACCTGCCGCTGATAGAAGGCACGCTCGAGGACCGTTCGCTGGTGGTGGGCGTGCGCGGCCAGTGGCTGGACGACTGGCATTACGACCTGTCGGCCAACTACGGCCAGAACAGCTATGAGATCAACACTCGTACCCTCAACACGTCCCTGGGCCTGGCCACGCCCACGCACTTCTACAACGGCACGCTTGAGAACGACCAGAAGCAGCTCAGCCTGGACCTGTCCCGCGAGTTCCGCCTGGGCTGGCTGGCCAACCCGGTGTCGCTGTCGGTGGGCACCGAATACCTGCGCCAGGACTACCAGATCAAGGCCGGCGACCCCGATTCCTACTTCGGCAGCGGCAGCTCTGGCCTGGGTGGTTTCCGCGCCGCCGACGCCGGCAGCTACAGCCGTCACGACGTGGCTGAGTACCTGGACCTGGAAACCGACTTCACCGACAAGCTCAGTGGCTCGGCCGCCGTGCGCCGCGAGGACTACAGCGACTTTGGCGCCAACACCACCGGCTCGCTGTCGGCGCGTTATGCCTTCACCCCGCAGGTGGCGCTGCGCGGCAGCCTATCCACCGGCCTGCGCGCGCCGTCCCTGGCGCAGCAGAACTTCACCTACACCTCGTCGCAGCTGATCGGCAATACCGTGCAGGAGGCCGGCACCTTCCCGGCCAACAGCCAGGTGGCGCGCCTGCTCGGCGCCGAAGACCTGAAGCCGGAAAAGTCGCGCAACTACAGCCTGGGCCTGGTGCTGCAACCCACCGACAACCTGACCCTGACCGCCGACGTGTACCGCATCGACATCGACGACCGCATCACCCTGTCGTCCAACCTGGTGCTCAACAACGCCGCCATCGCCTACCTGCAGGCCAACGGCGTGGGCGACATCAACTACACCAGCGCCCGCTACTTCACCAACGCCGTCGACACCAGCACCGACGGCATCGACCTGGTGGCCAACTACCGCTACCAGTTCGACAACGGCGTGCGCTGGAACAGCACCCTGGGCTACAACTACAACCACACCAGGGTCACCGACGTGAAGGCCAACCCGGCGGTGCTCGACGCCCTGGGGGTGAACCTGCAGCGCGTGGACCGCCGCGAGAAAGACGGCCTGCTGGGCGACACCACGCCTGAGCACAAGCTGACCCTGGGCAACGACTTCAACTACGGCAACTGGGCGCTGCACAGCACCCTGGTGCGCTATGGCGAATACACCAGCTACCAGGCCGACGCCGTCAACGACCAGCACTTCCAGGCCGCCTGGGTGCTGGACCTGGCCGTGGACTACCGCTACAAGAACTGGTTGTTCACCCTGGGCGGCGACAACGTCACTGACCAGTACCCGGCCAAGCTCAACGCCTATTCCTCCAGCGGTGGCAACCTGGCCTACAGCACCTTCTCGCCGTACGGCTACAGCGGCGCGTTCTACTACGCGAAGGTGGGCTATAGCTGGTAGCTCCCGGGGGCCAAACCCTCCGTAGCCGCTGCCGCCAGGCTGCGCTGGCCCTCGACTTCACTGGAAATTTTCACGGTTCATGAAGGCCAGCGCAGCCTGCGGCAGCGGCTACGGATTTGCATATTAACTTATGAATTAAATGAATTTAAATTATTAAAAGTCTAGTGTTAAGGTTCTAAAAAATCCCTCGGCGACCGTGCGCGCGGACCCGAACATCCCCACGCTTGCCCAGGGAATCCCCCATGCCATTCAACACTTTGTCGCGCCGCCATCTGCTCGGCCTGGGCGCTGCCGCCCTGGCCAGCCCGCTGCTGCTGTCCTTGCCGCGCAGCGCCTGGGCCGAAGACCACGGCCCCATGCAGATGGGCGCCGAGCCGCCGGGCACCGGCGACTTCATCAAGCTGGACGCGCCCTACAAGCTCAAGCTGGCCATCAACCTCAACGCCGTGTGCCTGGCGCCGGTAGTCATCGCCCACGGCGAAGGCTTCTTCACTAAGCACAACCTGGACGTGGAGTTCGTCAACTTCGGCAACTCCACCGAAGTGCTGCTCGAAGCCATCGCCACCGGCAAGGCCGACGCCGGCATCGGCATGGCCCTGCGCTGGCTGAAAGCGCTGGAGCAGGGCTTCGACGTCAAGCTCACCGCCGGCACCCACGGCGGTTGCCTGCGCCTGCTGAGCGCTACCAACGGCCCCATCAACAGCCTCACCGACCTCAAGGGCAAGGCCATCGGCGTCACCGACATGGCCGCCCCCGACCGCAACTTCTTCTCCATCCTGCTGAAAAAGCATGGCGTCGACCCGGTGCGCGACGTGGAGTGGAAGCTGTACCCCGCCGACCTGCTTAGCACCGCCTTGGCCAAGGGCGAGGTGCAAGCCATCAGCGGTGCCGACCCGTTCATGTACCGGTTGCTCAAGGACGGCCAGGCGCGCGAGCTGTCCACCAACCTGGTGGACGAATACGCCAACCTGTCGTGCTGCGTGGTGGGGGTGACCGGCAAGCTGGTGCGCGACAACAAGCGCGTGGCTGCCGCCTTGACCCAAGCCATCCTCGAAGCCCACGACTACGCCGTGCAGCACCCGGGAGCCGTGGCCAAGGGCTTCCAGAAATTTGCCGTCAACACCAGCGAAGCCGAGGTGCAGGCCATCCTCCATTCCCACACCCACGGCCACCACGCCGTGGGCGCGGCGCTGGCCACCGAGATCGTCACCTATGTCGACGACCTGAAGACTGTGGAGGTGTTCGATGCCAGCACCAACGCCGTCGACTTCGCCGAGGAGATCACGGCCAATGTCTTCAGTTGAATTGAGCCATGCCGCCACCCGCGCCAGCACACCGCGTGCCCGGGTGGGCTGGCGCCCAGCCGTGGCGGTGGCCGCCTGGCTGCTGGCGGCGCTGTTGACGCGCTGCTACCCGGACGCCACCCGCCACTGGCCGCTGACCGAGGGCCTGGCTAACGTCGAACTGGCCCTGGCGGTAATCGTCGGCGCGCTGGCGGTGCTGGCGCCGCGCTCGGTGCGTTTGGCTCGACGCTTGCGCCACCTGGCGCCGTGGCTGATCGCGCTGGCGCTGCTGCTGAGCCTCTGGGAACTGGCGACGGCGAAACTGGCGCTGCTGCCGGTGCCGTTCTTCGCGCCACCGCAAGCCTTGCTCAACGTCTACCTCAGCGACTGGCCACGGCTGTTCGACAGCCTCTGGCATTCCGCGCTGCTGCTGGGCAGCGGCGTGGCGTTGGGGGCGGTGTTCGGCTTCATCGCCGGGGTGTCCATCGGCTGGTCCCGGGCCATCGGCTACTGGCTGCACCCGGTGCTGCGAATCCTCGGTCCGGTGCCGTCGACGGCGCTGCTGCCGCTGTGCTTCTTCCTGTTCCCCAGCAGCTGGAGCGCCAGCGTGTTCCTGATTGCCCTGGCCACCTGGTTCCCGGTCACGGTGCTGACGTGGTCGGGGGTGGCCAGTGTCGACAAGGCCTACTACGACGTGGCCCGCACCCTGGGCGCCAAGCCCGCTTTCCTGATTTTCAAGGTAGCCATTCCCGCTGCATTGCCCCATGTATTCGTTGGCCTGTTCATGGGCCTGGGCGCATCGTTCTCGACCCTGGTGGTGGCGGAAATGATGGGGGTCAAGTCCGGCATCGGCTGGTACCTGCAATGGGCCCAGGGCTGGGCGGCGTACGCCAATATGTACGCGGCGTTGCTGGTGATGGCGCTGGCCTGTTCCGGGCTGATCTCGGCGCTGTTCCATGTGCGAGATCACTTGTTGGCGTGGCAGAAAGGAGCGGTCAAATGGTAGCCCTGCACAAACCCCACGGCGCAGGCCTTGCCTTGCACATCGAAGGCCTCAGCCACGCCTTTCACCTGGACGGCGAACCGTTGCCGGTGCTGGAAAACGTCAGCCTCGACGTGGCCCCCGGCGAATTCGTGGCCTTGCTGGGGCCTTCCGGCTGCGGCAAGTCCACCTTGCTGCGCCTGGTGGCCGGCCTTGAGCCCGCCGACCGTGGCACCCTGAACGGCGACGGCCAGCCCATCAGCGGCCCCGACCCGAGCCGCGTGGTGGTGTTCCAGGACCCCACCCTGTACCCGTGGCGGCGGGTATGGGACAACGTTGCTGTGGGGCTGGAGGCCCAGGGCGTGCTCAAACGCCAGCGGGGCAGGGTGGACGCAGCCCTGGCCAAGGTGCACCTGGCCGAGTTCGCCCGCGCCTGGCCACGGCAACTGTCCGGCGGCATGGCGCAGCGGGTGGCGCTGGCACGGGCGCTGGTCAACGAACCGCGCCTGCTGATTCTCGACGAGCCGCTGGGCAAGCTCGATTCGCTGACGCGCATCGCCATGCAGAAGGAGTTGATCGAACTGTGGCAGCGCCAGGGCTACACCGCGCTGCTGGTGACCCATGATGTGGAAGAGGCGTTGTTGCTGGCCAACCGCATCATCGTCTTCAGCGAGCGGCCGGCGCGGGTGAAGGCGCAGATTGTCGTGGAGCGTGGTTACCCGCGACGGCGCGATGACCCGTACCTGGTGAACCTGCGTACGCAGATTTTGCAATCACTGGGGCTGGGCGACGCGTGAGGCGCGCCCGGACGCAGCCTTCGGCAGCTGCTACGCGAATGCGGATACCTCATGGGTCGCGTCGCCTGCATCGCGGCCAAGGCCGGCTCCTACCACGAACAGCGTAGGAGCCGACCTTGGTCGCGATGCAGGCGACGCCATTTCGTGTGCCCGATGCAGATCTCAGCTGTTGCTCCAGCAACATCACTTGTTCACTTTGCCCTGATCACGACGGCTCATCCCACGCAAACCCCTGTAAACCGGGCCTCCCACACCCGGCACGGGTTGTGCAATCACTCCCTCAGGATCATTCGCCGAGGGACGTCCGTGCATTCAACCTTCAAGACTTTCACCCTGGCCACGCTCTGTGTGGCGCTGGCTGCCTGCGACCGCAGCGCCCAGGTGGCGCAGCGCAGCAGCACGCCGGTCAGTGGCGGCACGCTGGTCTACGCCACCGACCGCGAGCCCACCTGCCTGGACCCCCACGTGGCGGGCGACATGCCCCAGGTGTTCATCGGCCAGCAGTACCTGGATTCCCTGGTGTCCATGGACGAGAACGGCAAGATCGGCCCCTGGCTGGCGGAAAGCTGGGAGGTGTCGGCCGACGGCACCACCTACACCTTCCACCTGCGCAAGGACGTGCACTTTACCGATGGCACGCCGTTCACGGCCGCGGCGGTGAAGGCCAACCTCGACCACATGGCCAACCCCAAGACCCAGTCCAGCACCGCCGGTGGCTATATTCGCCAGTACCGCAGCACCGACGTGGTCGACCCGTACACGGCGGTGGTGCACCTGGCCACGCCGTATGCGGCGTTCCTGGAGGTGCTGGCGCAAGGTTTCCTGGGCATCGAGTCGCCCACCGCGCTGCTGCGCTCGCGCGATGAGAACTGCGAGTCGCCGGTAGGCTCGGGGCCGTTCAAGGTGGTGCGCTGGGACCGCCAGAGCCAGGTAGAGCTGGTGCGCAACCCGGACTACCACTGGGCGCCGCCTACGGCCAAGCACAACGGCCCGGCGTACCTGGACCGCATCCTGTGGAAATTCATCCAGGAGCCGTCGGTGCGATTCGCCTCGCTGCAGGCCGGCGAGGTGGACGTCATCGAGGCGCTGCCGCCCGAGTCCCACGAGGCTGCGCGGCACAACCCTGAGCTCAGCATCCTGATTGCCCAGCGCCCCGGCAACCCCACCAACGGCACCCTGAACATCACCCGCGCGCCCTTCAACGACGTGCGTGTACGCGAAGCCTTCGTGCGCAGCGCCGACATCGACGGCGCGCTGAAAAGCGTGTACTTCGGCGAGTTCCCCCGCGCCGGCGGGCCGCTGAGCGTGGCCACGCGCTTCTACAGCCCCGACTTCGAACACGCCCAGGACTACGACCCGGCCCGCGCCGCCCAGCTGCTGGACGCCGCCGGCTACAGCCAGCGCGACGCCGAGGGTTACCGCACCAGGGACGGCAAGCGCCTGCAGGTGCACGTGGTGATGGGCAACCGCACCGCGCCGTCCGAGCAGACCCTGTGGGAGCAGGTGCAGGCCACCACGCGCGCCGCCGGTTTCGAGCTGATCATCGACCAGATGAGCGACACCCAGGCCACGGACCGCCAGTCCAAGTGGGACTACGACGTGCGCCTGGGCTACTGGAACACCAACACCGCCGACGTGCTGCGCATCATCTTCAGCTCGCAGTTCCTGGCGCCCGCCGGAGTAGGCGGGTACCACCAGAACACCGCCGGCTACAACGACGCGCATTTCGACCAACTGGTCGAAAGTGCCCTGGCCACCCAGGACCCGGCCCAGCGCCAGGCCCTGTACTACCAGGCCCAGGCCCAGGCCAGCAAGGCCTACCTGGAACTGACCACCTACCCGCAAAGCACGCGCCTGGGCATCTACAAGACCACCCAGGGGGTGCGCATCGAGCCGTCCCTGGCGGTGACCTACCTGTATGACGCCTGGGTGGACAAAGGCCAGAACAAAGGAGTGAAGCCATGAATGCCATCGTGACGCTCGACAACCCCCGGCGCCAGCGCCTGGTTCACCTGGGCCAGCGCGCCGCCTGGCGGCTGGGCGGCGCCGTGCTGGTGCTGTGGGCCGTGGCCACCCTGACGTTCTTCGCCCTGCGGCTGATGCCTGGCGACCCAGTGCTGGCCATTCTCGGCGGGCCCAGCGGCAACCCCACGGCGGAAACCATCGCCGAGGCTACGCGCGAGTTTGGCCTGGACAAGCCGCTAGCCGTGCAATACGGCGTGTACCTGTGGAAGCTGCTGCACGGCGACCTGGGCGTGTCCTACTCCCAGCACCAGCCGGTGACCCAGGTGCTGGCCGAGCAGAGCGGGCCAACCCTGGAGCTGCTGGTGCTGGCCCTGGTGCTGGCGTGGCTGTTGGTGCTGGCCTGGACCCTGGTTACCGCCGGGCGCCGCTCGTGGCTGAGCCAGCTGGGCTCGCTGGCCGAGACCCTGGCGGCGGCCTTGCCGCAGTTCTGGCTGGGCATCGTGCTGCTGGCGGTGTTCGCCTTTGGCCTGAAGTGGTTCCCGCCGGCGGGCAGCGACGGCTTTGCCACCCTGGTGCTGCCGGCCTTTGCCCTGGCGTTCCCGCTGGCCGGGTTCATCGGCCAGGTCACCCGCGAATCGCTGGAATATACCCTGGAGCAGCCCTTCGTGCTCACCGCCCGCACCCGCGGCCTCAGCGACCTGGCGGTGCGCTTCAAGCATGCGCTGCGCCACGCCGTGCTGCCGGGGGTGTCGCTGTCGGGCTGGGCCATCGGCGCGCTGATCAGCGGCGCGGTGGTGGTGGAGGTGATCTTTTCCCGCAAGGGCCTGGGCCGCCAGCTGTACCAGGCGGTGCAGGCCCAGGACCTGCCCCTGACCATCGGCATCAGCCTGGTGGTGGCCGCCGGCTACGTGCTGGCCAACATTCTCATCGACCTGCTGTACGAATGGATCGACCCACGCCTGGCGGAGCAACGCCCATGAGCCAATTAGTCCTTGAAGCACCGGCGCTGACCCTGTCGCGGCCACGCCTGACCGTCCGCTGGGGCACGCTGCTGGCCGGCCTGTTCATTGCCTGGCTGCTGGCCGCAGCGCTGGTGCCCGGCCTGTTCAGCCCCGCCGATCCGTTGGCCATCGTGCCCCGCGACGCCTTCCACGCGCCGGGCTGGGCACACTGGTTCGGCACCGACCAGTCGGGCCGCGATATTTATGCGCGCATCGTCCACGGCGCGCGCCAGTCGCTGTTCATCGGCGTCGCCGCCACGGCGTTGGCCATGTCCATCGCCATCAGCCTGGGGCTGCTGGGCGGCCTGCTGGGCGGCTGGACCGACCGCGCCATCGGCTGGCTGCTGGAGGTGCTGTTCGCCTTCCCATCGTTGGTGCTGGCGCTGCTGTTCGTGGCGGTGTTCGGCAGCGGCATCGGCCCGCTGATCATCGCCACCGGCATCGGCGGTGCGCCGGGCTATGCGCGCATGGTCCGTGGCCAAGTGCTGAGCGTGCGCAACGCCGGCTACATCGAGGCCGCGCGCGCCCTGGGCCACCGCCCGGCGCGCATCATCCTCCGGCAGCTGCTACCCAACGCCCTGCGGCCGCTGGTGGTGACCATGACCATGGGCGTCGGCCAGGCCATTGTCTGGGCCTCGGCCCTGAGCTTCCTGGGCCTGGGCGCCAAGCCACCGGCACCGGAGTGGGGGACCATGCTGTCCATGGGCCGCGACTTCGTGGTCAACGCGCCGTGGCTGACCATCGTCCCGGGCCTGTTCATCGTGCTCACCACGCTGTCGACCACGGTGCTGGGCCGCTACCTGCAACAACGCCTGGAGGGCCGCCTCTCATGAGCCGCAAAACCCTGATTGTCGAAGGGCTGTCCATTCGCTTTGGCGAGCACAGCGTGGTCCGTGACCTGAGCTTCACCCTGGCACCGGGCAAGACCCTGGCGCTGGTGGGCGAGTCCGGTTCGGGCAAGAGCGTTACCGCGCGCAGCCTGATCGGCCTGGCCGGCGCCGGCGCGCAGATCAGCGCGCGCACCCTGCGCTACGGTGACCACGACCTGCTGAAGCTGTCCGAGCGCCAGTGGCGCCAACTGCGCGGCCAGGCCATTGGTTTCGTGCTGCAGGACGCGCTGGTGTCCCTGGACCCGTTGCGGCCGGTGGGCAAGGAAATTCTCGAAGTGCTCACTACCCACCAGTGGGGCACCGCCGCCAGCCGCCCGCAGCGGGTGCAGCAATTGCTGGAACGCGTCGGGGTGCCGGAGCCGGCGCTGCGTGCGCGCCAGCGCCCCGACCAGTTGTCCGGCGGCCTGCGCCAACGCGCGCTGATCGCCAGCGCCCTGGCCCTGGACCCGCACCTGGTGATTGCCGACGAACCGACCACGGCCCTGGACGCCACGGTGCAGGCGCAGATCCTGGAAGTGCTGCAGGCGATCAAGGCGCGGGGCGACTCGCTGCTGATCATCAGCCACGACCTGGCCGTGGTCGCCCAACTGGCCGACGAGGTGCTGGTGCTGCGCCATGGCGAAGTGGTGGAGCAGGGGCCCACCGACCAGGTGCTGCGCCAGCCCAGCCACCCCTACACCCAGGCGCTGCTGGACGCGGTGCCTGGCGAGCACGGCCGCGCGGCGCGGCCAGCCACCGGCGAGGTGCTGCTGCGCGCCACGGGCCTGAGCAAGCGCTACGTGGGCCCGGACCGCCAGGTGCGGCAGGTGGTGAACGACGTCAGCTTCGAACTGCGCGCCGGCCAGACCCTGGGCATTGTCGGTGAGTCGGGCTCGGGCAAGACCACCGCCGCGCGCATCGCCCTGGGCCTGCTGACCCCGGACGCCGGCACCGTGAGCTTCGCTGGCCAGCCCTGGAACGCCGTTGGCGATACGGTCAGCGAGGCCCAGCGCCGCCTGCGCCGCCGCGACATCAGCGTGATCTACCAGGACCCGCTCAGCTCCTTCGACCCACGCTGGAGCGTCGGCCAGATCCTCGCCGACGCCCTCGACGTGGCCGGCATGGCCAAGGCGGAGCAGGGCGCGCGGGTGGCCAAACTGCTTGATCAGGTGCGCCTGCCCGGCGCCCTGGCCAGCCGCCGGCCGCTGCAACTGTCCGGCGGCCAGCGCCAGCGCGTGGCGATTGCCCGGGCCATCGCCAGCAACCCCAAGGTGATTGTCTGCGACGAGCCGGTGTCGGCGCTGGACGTGTCGGTGCAGGCCCAGGTCCTGGATTTGCTGGCTGACCTGCAGGCCGAGCTGGGCGTGGCCTACCTGTTCATCTCCCACGACCTGGGGGTGATCCGCCAGGTCAGCGACCAGGTACTGGTGATGCGCCACGGCCAGGTGGTGGAAAGCGGCCCGGTGGCGCAGGTGTTCGACCAGCCGCGCCATGACTACACCCGCCGGCTGCTGGCCGCCGTGCCGCGCCTGCCCGGCGCTGGCGTGGAATGGGTGGCACCGCCCCAGGAAGACGAAAACCCGCTGTGGCTCTTCGACGAGTCGCGGCTATGGAAGATTGCCATTTGAACTGCCCAGGAGTACCCATGACCGTTCAGGCCCTGAAAGACCGCATCAACGCCTTGCTGCCCGCCATCGAGGCCGGCGCCGCCGCCCGCGAGCGTGACCGCCAGTTGCCCTACGACGCCGTGCGCCAGCTGGCCGAGGCGGGCCTCTATACCTTGCGCATCCCGCAGGCCGCTGGTGGCCCCGGCGCCAGCGTGCGCGACACCATCGAAGTGCTGCTGGCGGTGGCCAGCGTCGACTCCAACACCGCCCAGGCCCTGCGCCCGGGCCTGGCCTTTGTCGAAGGCCTGCTGGCCAGCAGCGCCGAGGACGCCGACGCCGAGCGCCAGCGTTGGTTCGCCCGCTACCTGGACGGCGCCGTGCTGGGCAACGCCGGTTGGGAGGTGGGCGGCGCCAACGGCGCCATCAGCGCGCGCATCGTGCGCCAGGGCGACCACTACCGGGTCAACGGCAGCAAGTACTACAGCACCGGCTCGCTGTACGCCGACTGGATCAGCGTGGTGGCGCTGGACGAGGACGACCTGCCGCGCTCCTTCGTGCTGCCCCGCGACCGCCAGGGCCTGGTGCTGCTGGACGACTTCGACGCCATGGGCCAGCGCCTCACCGCCAGCGGCACCACGCGCCTGGACGACGTGATCGTGTACCCGGACGAGTTGCGCACGCGCACGGTGGAAGAGGGCACGCGCACCATCGTCACGCCGTTCCTGCAGCTGTTCCTCGCCACCGTGCAGGCCGGCATCGCCCGCAACGCCTTCAACGACGCGGTGCGCTTTGCCCAGCACCATGCGCGGCCCATCAAGCACAGCAGCGCCACGCGCTCGGTGGACGACCCTTATGTAGAGCTGAGCGTGGGCGAGATCGCCGCTCGTGCCTACGCCGCCGAAGCCGTGGTGCTGCGCGCCGCCGACAGCATCGACCGCGCCTGGGCCGCCGGCCAGGCGCCGGCGCTGGTGGAACAGGCCGCGGTGGACGTGGCCCAGGCGCAGTTCATCACCGCCGACAGCGCGCTGAAGGCCGCCGAGCGCCTGTTCGACGTGGGCGGCGCCTCCACCACCAGCCGCCAGCACAACCTCGACCGGCACTGGCGCAACGCCCGCACCGTGGCCAACCACAACCCGCGCGACTGGAAAGCCGCGGCGGTCGGCGCCTGGGCGCTGAAAGGCACGCCCCCGCCAACCTCCGGGTTGTTCTAAAACCCAAACCGCGTCGCCTGTATCGCGACTAAAGTCGGCTCCTACCACGGGTAGCGTAGGAGCCGACTTTAGTCGCGATGCAGACGACGCGGTCCGCTTGGTGGACGTTTGTACCAACTCTGGCACATTTCATGATTGTCATGCCCGCCACCGTATCCTGCGGATGACTTGCCAAGGAAGCGCTATCCCATGTCCCAGAGCACTGCAACGCCCGAAACATGGAAGGTCGACCACCTTCCGGGCACCCCGTTGGGCTTCGTCCTGTTGTTCCTGCGCCGTTTCAAGGGCTGGTACCTGGCCATCCTGCTGCTGCAGATTGGCGCAGCCGTGTGCACGATCCTGGTCCCCTGGGGCCTGGGGCGCCTGACCGGGCTGATCAGCCACCTGGCCGACATCCGCCAGGCCTTCGACGTTCTGCAAACGCCGCTGCTGCTGTTCGCCGGCCTGCTGGTGCTGGAAATGCTCATGCTGCGCATCGGCAACGGCTGCCACATCCACGTGGTGCCCATCCAGCGCCGCGCGGTTACCCAGACGCTGTTCGCCTACCTGCAGCAGCACTCCCACCGCTTCGTCAGCAGCGAGTTCGCCGGGGCCCTGGCGCACAAGGTGTCGGAGGTGTCGATGGGGGTGAACATGACCATCGCCATCGTCCTGTTCGACCTGATTCCGGTGGTGGTCACCCTCAGCGTCTCGGTGCTGTTGCTGTACCTGGCCGCCCCGGCGCTGGGCCAGTTCATGCTGGTGTGGGCGCTGCTGTTCACTGGTATCAGCTACTGGTTGGCGCGCCGCAGCCAACCGCTGGCGCAGCAGTTTTCCTCGGCGCGCAGCCTGAGCAACGGCAAGGTGGTGGACGCGGTCAGCAACCTCACCAACATCCGCCTGTTCGCCCGCCACGCCTATGAATACGACTACCTCAACGGCTACCTGAACCGCGAGATGAAGGCCGCCTACCGGGCGTTCATCTACATGGAGAAAATCCGCTGGCTGCTGTCGGGGCTGGGCGTGGCGCTGAAGCTGGGCATGGTGCTGCTGGCCCTGTACCTGTGGCGCGCCCAGCGCCTGGACCTGGCCGGTTTTGTCATGGCCACCAGCTTGTCGTTACTGATCGTCAACGACGTGGGCAACCTGGCGCGGCGGCTGCTGGATTTCTTCGAGGCCGCCGGCAACATCGCCAACGGCGTACGCACCCTGGTGCGCCCCCACGAGGTCACCGACCAGGCCACTGCCGGGCTGCTGCAAGTGAAGCGCGGCAACATCGAGTTTCGCGACGTGACCTTCGGCTACCGCCCCGGGCAGGCGATTTTCCAGGGCTTCAACCTGAGCATTCCGGCGGGCCAGCGCGTGGGCCTGGTGGGCTCGTCGGGCTCGGGCAAGTCGACCCTGCTGAGCCTGCTGTTGCGCCTGTACGACGTGCAGGGCGGCGCGGTGCTGATCGATGGCCAGGACGTGCGCCAGGTCACCCAGCATTCCCTGCACGGCCAGATCGGCCTGATTCCCCAGGAGCCGGGGCTGTTCCACCGCACCATCCGTGAAAATATCCATTACGGCCGGCTGGACGCCAGCCACGAGGAGCTGGACGCCGCCATCCACCGCGCCGGCGCCCAGGGCTTCATCGGCGAGATGGAGCACGGCTACGAGTCGCTGGTGGGCGAGCGCGGGGTGAAGCTGTCGGGCGGGCAGCGGCAGCGCATCGCCATCGCCCGGGTGATCCTCAAGGACGCGCCGATCCTGGTGATGGACGAGGCCACCTCGAGCCTGGACTCCATCACCGAGCGCTTCATCCAGGACAAGCTCGACGAGATCATGGACGACAAGACCGTACTGGTGGTGGCCCACCGGCTGTCGACGGTGGCGCACCTGGACCGCATTCTGGTGCTGGACCACGGGCGGCTGGTGGAGGATGGCAGCCATGAGCAGCTGTTGGCCCAACGCGGGCACTACTACCGGTTGTGGAGCCGCCAGGCCCAGGCGGTGGAGGAATTGACCTCGTGAATGCATATTTCTTACAGGAATATCAAAAGCACAATCAATTCCTTTTGATTTTAACCGGGCTGGGGCACAGTAAACCCATCGCGGCACTGGGCCGCAGCTTTCATCACAAGGGAATCGTGCCATGACCATCAAAGCCATCAACGTACGCAACCAGTTCAAAGGCGTGATCAAGGAAATCATCGAAGGCCCGGTGGTGTCGGAAATCGACGTGCAGACCGCTTCGGGCATCGTTACCTCGGTGATCACCACGCGCTCCATCCATGAGCTGGAACTGAAAGTGGGCAGCGAAGTGATCGCGTTCGTGAAGTCCACCGAAGTGTCCATCGCCAAGCTCTGAGCCTGTACAGGGCAGCTATCCATTGACCGCGCGGCGCCACGAGACGAAGATCGTGGTGCAGCGAGGCACAAGGAGGCTGGCCATGAACAAATTCGCCCATTACGCGCGCAACCCCAGTGGTCGCGACTTTGCCGTGGGCGATATCCATGGCCACTTCGGCCGCCTGCAAGCCACCCTCGACCGCGTGGGCTTCGACCCGGCCACCGACCGCCTGTTCAGCGTCGGCGACCTGGTGGACCGCGGCCCGCAAAGCGAAGCGTGCCTGGAGTGGCTGGACCGCCCCTGGTTCTTTGCCGTGCAGGGCAACCACGAGGCCCTTGCCATCCAGCACCAGGCCAATATCAGCGTCGACGAGCGCATGTACCGCGCCAGCGGCGGCGCCTGGTTCATTGACGCCAGCGCGGAAAAACAGCAGCTCTACGCCCAGCGCTTCAGCCAGCTGCCGGTGGCCCTGGAAGTGGAGACCAGCCGCGGCCTGGTGGGCCTGGTGCACGCCGATTGCCCGTTTCCCACCTGGCGCCAGTTGCGCGACTTCCTCCAGCACCGCTGGCCCGGCGAAACCTACACCGACGAGGGTTGCCAGTGGTCGCGCGCGCGCATCAAGCGCGGCGACGGCAGCGGCATTCGTGACGTGCGCGCGGTGATTGTCGGCCACACGCCGTTGCGCCGGCCGCGGCGCCTGGGCAACGTCTGGCACATCGACACGGCAGGCTGGAGCGAAGGCTATTTCACCTTGATGGAGCTGGGTGCCCTGGAGCCTTTGAACGTGCCTGCCCCCGTGGCGCGCTAAGCGTCAGACCTGCTGCGGCTCCGGCTGCACCTGGCGCTGGGGTTGCGGTGGGTAGAGGCGGTTGCGGCCGTGGTGCTTGGCCTGGTACAGGGCCTGGTCGGCCGCCTGGATCAGCAGGTGCGGCTGGGTGTCCTCGCCCTCGGGCACCCACACGTGCACGCCGGCGCTCAGGGTCACCAGGCCACCGTCGTTGCCGGCATGGTGGATGGTCAGTTCACGCACCCGTTCAAGGATGTTGTTGGCCACCAACCAGGTGCCGGCCCAGTCGCTTTCCGGCAACACCACCAGCAGTTCCTCGCCGCCGTAGCGCACCACCAGGTCGCTGCTGCGGCCCACGCAGTCCAGCACCGCGCGGCCCACGGCGCGCAGGCACTGGTCGCCGGCGGGGTGGCCGTACAGGTCGTTGAAGCGCTTGAAGTGGTCAACGTCGAGCATGATCAGCCCCAGCGGCTTGCCGTTGCGCCGGGCGCGGCCGATCTCGTGGGGCAGGGCGGCGTCCAGCTGGCGGCGGTTGGCCAGGCCCGTGAGGGCGTCCTGCATGGCCAGGATCTCCAGCGCAGCGTGGGCGTTGCGCAGTTGCGCTTCGGTGCGCTGGCCGTGGCGCAGCTGGCGAATCAACGCCACGCCGAACACCGACAGCGCCGCGCCCACCACCAGGATGAACGCCGCCGAGCGCAGCAGGTTGGCGTGCCAGGTGGCGTAGATGGCGTCCTTGGACTGGGCGGCTTCCACCACCAGCGGGTATTTGTCCAGGGACTTGTAGCTGAACAGCCGCGACACGCCGTCGATCAGCGACGGCATCATGCTGCTGCCCGAGGGCTGGTTGGGCAGCAGCTCGCTGAACACCCGGCCCTTGGCCAGGCTGGTGCCGATCACGTGCTCGTCGAAGGGCCGCCGGGCCAGCACTGTGCCGTTGCCCAGGGCCAGCACGATCACGCCCTGGCGGTCGAGGTCGAACGACTGGTAGAAGCGGTTGAAGAACTCCAGGTCCAGGGTCGCCAGGGCCACGCCGGCAAAGGCGCCGTCCGGGCCTTCGATGCGCCGTGACACGGGGATGATCAGCTGGTTGTTGGTGCGGCTGCGAATCACCGGGCCGATGTGCACGGCGTTGCCGCGGTTGAAGCGGTGGAACTGGAAGTATTCGCGGTCGGCGTTGTTGACCCCAGCTGGGTCAACGTCGTTGGAGGTCACCAGCCAGCGGCCGTCCTTGTCGTAGATGAACAGGCCGTGCAGTTGGGTGAGTTCGTGGGTGCGCGCCTGCATCAGCCGGTGCAGCCGGGCCAGTTGCGCCGGGCCGGTGCCGTCGGCCTGGACCCGTTCGGTGAGGTCGGCCAGCACCGTGTCGGCTTCCTGCACGGTGCTTTCGGCGTGCTGGGCCAGCGAACGGGCGAGGTTGGCGGTGTGGGTCTGCGCCACCCGCAGCGCCTGTGTGCGGGCGGTCCAGCTTTGCCAGGTGTCCAGGCCCAGCAACGACAGCAGCACCAGCGCCATGAAGCCGATGGCCAGGCGCTGGGCCGAGGGCCGAGCCTTGAGGATGATGCGCTGCTGCAGATTGTCCAGCATCGGCGGCCATATGAGCGAATGGGCGTCTGCCCAGTGTAGCAGCGGCCACGAGGCGCGGTATCCCTGGGAATATGCGGAGCCTGCGGACGCGGCCTGGTGGCCGCTGCTACGGGGTGCAGTGTTACGGGTAGTGGTGGAAACCGCGGCCGGCCTTGCGGCCCAGGTAGCCGGCAGCGACCATTTCGCGCAGCAGGGGGGCTGCGCGGTATTTGCTGTCGCCGAAGCCTTCCAGGAACGCGTCCATGATCGCCAGCAAGGTGTCCAGGCCGATCAGGTCGGCCAGGGCCAGCGGACCGATGGGCTGGTTGCAGCCCAGACGCATGCCGGTGTCGATGTCCTCGGCGCTGGCCAGGCCTTCGCTGAGCACCAGGATGGCCTCGTTGATCATCGGCACCAGGATGCGGTTGACCACAAAGCCTGGACGGTTGCCGGCGCTGATAGCGGTCTTGCCCAGGCGCCCGCTCACGTCCAGGGCCAGCGCATGGGTGGCGTCGCTGGTCTGCAGGCCACGGATCACCTCAACCAGGGCCATCATCGGCACCGGGTTGAAGAAGTGCAGGCCGATGAAGCGGTCCGGCGCGTTGACGCTGGCCGCCAGTTGGGTCACCGACAGCGACGAGGTGTTGGTGGCGATGATGCACTGCTCGCTGACCTGCTCGGCGATCTGCTTGAGAATCTTCACCTTCAGCCCGAGGTTCTCGGTGGCCGCCTCGATCACCAGCTGGGCCTCGGCCAGCCGCGCATAGTCGGTGCTGGTGGTGATGCGCACCAGGGCCTGGTCGGCCTGCGCCTGGGTCAGCGTCTGCTTGCTGACCTGGCGTTGCAGGTTCTTGCCCAGGGTGGCCAGGCCCTTTTCCAGGGCGGCGTCGCTGATGTCCAGCAGGGTGACGCTGTAGCCGGAGAGGGCGCACACCTGGGCGATGCCGTTGCCCATGGTGCCGGCGCCGATGACGGCGATGTGTTGCACGGTCATGTCATGTTCCTTCAATTAAACGCGTTCGAACAATACGGCGATACCCTGGCCGCCACCGATGCACATGGTCGCCAGGCCGTAGCGGCCCTGGATGCGGTGCAGTTCGTGGATGGCCTTGGTGGCGATGATCGCGCCGGTGGCGCCCACCGGGTGGCCCAGGGAGATGCCCGAGCCGTTGGGGTTGACCTTGGCCGGGTCGAAGTCCAGCTCGCGGGCCACGGCGCAGGCCTGGGCGGCGAAGGCTTCGTTGGACTCGATCACGTCCAGATCCTGCACCCGCAGGCCGGCCTTGAGCAGCACCTGGCGGGTGGCCGGAATTGGCCCCAGGCCCATCAGCGCCGGCTCCACGCCGGCGTGGCCGTAACCCACCAGCCGCGCCAGTGGCACAAGGTTGTGGGCGCGCACGGTCTCGGCGGTGGCCAGCACCAGGGCGGCGGCGCCGTCGTTGAGGCTGGAGGCGTTGCCCGGGGTCACCGTGCCGTCCTTCTTGAACGCCGGCTTCATCTTCGCCAACTGCTCGGCGTCCACGGCGCGCACGTTCTCATCCTCGGCGAAGGTCACCGGGCCTTTGCGCGTGGCAATCTCGATAGGCACGATCTGCGAGGCAAACCGCCCCTCGGCAATGGCGCGGGCGGCGCGCTGCTGGCTGACCAGCGCCAGCTCGTCCTGCATCTGCCGGGTAATGCCGTACTTTTCGGCAATGTTCTCCGCGGTGATGCCCATGTGAATGCCAGCGAACGGGTCGTGCAGCACGCCCAGCATGTAGTCCAGCGCCTGGATATCGCCCATGCGCGCCCCCCAGCGGGTCTGCTGCAGGAAGTACGGGCCACGGCTCATGGACTCGACGCCGCCGGCCAACACCGCGCCGGCGTCGCCCAGCAGCAGGCTCTGCGCCGCCGAAACGATGGCCTGCAGGCCTGAACCGCACAGGCGGTTGACGTTGAATGCAGGAGTTTCTTGAGGAATGCCGGCGTTGACCGCCGCCACCCGCGACACGTAGGCGTCGCGCGGCTCGGTGGGGATCACCGTGCCGAACACCACGTGGCCGATGTGCTCGGGGGCTAGTTTGGCCCGCTCAAGGGCGGCACGGGCCAGGTCGGTGGCCAGCTGGGTGGGCGGTACATCCTTGAGCGAACCGCCAAAACTGCCGATGGCCGAGCGCGCGGCGCTGACCACGAAGATTTCCGGGGTGGACATGGGGAGGGCTCCTGACTGGGCGTGTTGTTTTTTGCCCAGTCTAGAGCGCCCCGGGGGGATTTGTCTCTTGCGGGAACTCAACGGTCCCGGGGCGAACCGCGAGTCAGGCCTGGGGCACCATGGCGAAGCCCACGCCGAAGCGGTTCCAGGCGTTGATCGTGGCAATCGCCAGGGTCAGGTTAGCGACTTCCGCTTCGTCGAAGTGTTCAAGCAACGCCTCATATTGATGCTGTGGCGCGTGATGAATGGACAACTGCGTCAGGCTTTCCACCCACGCCAGCGCCGCACGCTCGCGCGGGGTAAAGAACGGCGTTTCTTCCCACACGGTCAGGGTCTGCAAGCGGGCTTCGGTTTCGCCGGCCTTGCGCGCATCGTTGGCGTGCATGTTCACGCAGTAGGCGCAGCCGTTGAGCTGCGAGGCGCGCAGGCGCACCAATTCCAGCAGCGAGTTCTCCAGGCCGGACTTGGCCAGGGCCATTTCCAGGCCAACCATGGCCTTGTAGGCGTCGGGTGCGGCTTTGGCCCATTCGATGCGCTTGTTCATTTCAGTGTCTCCGGGGTAGGTGTCGTGTGGGAGCAACCTTAACGCCGGGGCCAATCGCGCCGAATAGCCAATGCGGCGCTTTACCGGGGGGCCAATTGCTGGAAGATGTCGCGCACCCGGTCCAGGGCCGGGTCGATGTCCAGCAGGTCGATGGCGCCAAAGCCCAGCAACAGGCCTGGCACCGGCGTTTGCCGGCTGTAGAACGGGGTGATCGGGTACAGGCCTACCTCGGCCTGGCGCGCCACCTTGATCAGCACGCCCAGGTCGGCGTCCGACTGGCTCAGGGCAGTCAGGTGGTAGCCAGCGGTGGCGGGCACGGCGGCCAGCCAGGGCGCCAGGTCACCGGCCAGGCGCTGCAGAATGCGTTCGCGGCGGGCGCTGTACACCTCGAAGCAGCGGCGCACGTGCTTGAGCAGTTCGCCCTCGCTGATGAACTTGGCCAAGGCCCACTGGCTGAGGGTGGGGGTGTGCCAGTCGGTCAACTGCTTGGCCACTTTCACCGCTTGCAAGATGGCCGCTGGCAGCACCGCGTAGCCCAGGCGCAGCTCGGGCAGCAGGGTCTTGGAGAAGGTGCCGATGTAGGCCACCAGGCCGTACGGGTCGAGGCTCTGCAGGGAATCCGTCGGTGGCCCTTCGTAGCGGAACTCGCTGTCGTAGTCGTCCTCGATGATGATCGCCCCCAGCTGCGCGGCGCGGGCCAGCAGCGCCTGGCGGCGGGCCAGGCTCATGGGCATGCCCAGCGGGAACTGGTGCGAGGGGGTGACGTAGATCAGCCGGGTGCCCTCGGGGATCAGCTCTACGCACAGGCCTTCATCATCCACCGGCACGTCCACCACCTCGGCGCGCTGGGCGGCGAACAGCTGGCGGGCGAAGGGGTAGCCGGGGTCTTCCATGGCCACCTTGCAACCGGGCTCGATCAGCACCCGGGCGATCAAATCCAGGGCCTGCTGCGCGCCGTTGGTGATCAGCACGCTGTCGACGCTGGCGCGCACCCCGCGGGCAAAACCGATGTGGCGGGCCACGGCCTCGCGCAGTTCCGGCAGGCCCTGGGGGTCGCCGTGCAGGGCGCGGGAGCGGTTGAACTGACGCAGGGCGTAGAGGGTGCAGCGCCGCCACTGGTCGAAGGGGAAGTGGGTTTTCAGCGACGCGCCGCCGATGAACTCATAGCGGGCGCGGCCCTGGGCGGCGGCGTGGCTGAGTGGCATGGGCATGTCCCGCCACAGCGCCAGCACGGCGGCGCTGGCCAGCGGCGAGGCTGGCTGTACTTCTGGCTGGGTGATGGGCCGGGCGTTGACGAAGGTGCCGCTGCCCACGCGGCCGCTGAGCAGGTTGTCGTAGGTCAGGCGTGAATAGGCGTCGGCTACGGTCTTGCGCGACACGCCCAGTTGCGTCGCCAGCAGGCGCGTGGGCGGCAGCTGCGTGCCGGCGGCCAGCAGGCCGCTGTCGATGGCGTCGTACAGCTGGCGGTAGAGTTGCTCGCCCAAATCCTTGCGGGTGGGGAAGGTGATGTGCAGTTCCATGGGGGCAGGCAGGTAGCGGATGATCCCGCCATCGTAGCAGCTGCCGCAGGCTGCGTCCGGCGGCGGTCCTGCGTTGCTCCAGGCCGCGGCCTTTGGCGGATGGCCGCCCCGCCGCTGCTACCGGTGCGATGTGCGCAGGACTTCGCGTAGCCGCTGCCGCCAGGCTGCGCTGGCCCCTGAGTTCACTGAAGGTCTCCAGCGAGGGTGAAGGCCTGCGCAGCCTGCGGCAGCGGCTACAGATTCGCGTAGCAGCTGCCGAAGGCTGCGTCCGGCGGCGGTTGTGCGTTGCTCCGGGACGCGGCCTTTGGCCGCTGCTACGGGCGTTAGCGGCTCAATCCCAGTGGGGGGCGACGCTGGCGGGGCTGGTCAGGCGTTCGCCGCGGTCCAGGGCGGCGATCTCGGCCATGTCGGCGTCGCTCAGGCGCAGGTCCACGGCGGCCAGGTTGCTGGCCAGGTTGTCGCGGCGGGTGGAAGAGGGGATCACCGCGTAACCCAGCTGCATGGCCCACGCCAGGGTGACCTGGGCGGTGGTGGCCTGGTGGCGTGCGGCGATGGCGGCGATTACCGGGTCATTGATGACCTTACCGTAGGCCAGGGTCATGTACGAGGTAACCTGGATGCCCTGGCTGCGGGCGAACTCGGCAACCTTGCGGTTCTGCAGGTAGGGGTGCAACTCGATCTGGTTGGTGGCGATCTCGCCGGCACCGACCACCGCGATGGCTTGTTGCATCAGGTCGATGGTGAAGTTCGACACGCCGATCTCGCGGGTCAGCCCGAGCGCCTTGGCTTCGGCCAGGGCGGTCATGAACTCGCTCACGGCCACGGCGTTTTTCGGCGATGGCCAGTGGATCAGGGTCAGGTCCACATGGTCGGTGCGCAACTTGGCCAGGCTCTCGCGCAGGCTGGGAATCAGTTTGTCGGCGGCGAAGTTGTCGACCCAGATCTTGGTGGTGATGAACAGCTCGTCGCGGGGCACCTGGCTGTCGGCGATGGCCTGGCCGATCTCGGCCTCGTTGCCGTAGATCTGCGCGGTGTCGACGGTGCGGTAGCCCAGTTCCAGCGCGGTGCGCACCACGTCGATGACAACCTGGTCCTTGAGGCGGAAGGTGCCGAGGCCGAAGGCGGGGATGCTCATGGGACGTTTCCTGTGACAGTGATAGAGGGTAGGCGCCCAGTATCGAATCCATCCCGGCAGGGAAACAGAGTGGCTGCGGCATTTGATATTTGCGTAGCGGTCACGAATACGTGCGCACGCCGGTGACGGCGCACCAATACGAGTCCTGACCGATCGGACAGCAACCGTGCCATGTCCAACCTCTGAAAATAATGCCAGTGGCATCAGGAGCTTGCAGCGGGTGTGGGACAGGGTGCCTGTGCACGGCACGGTAATTGATAGCCCATGGCGTCACAACAACCTTTCAAGGACGCGGCCATGCACCCCACCCAATCCACCGTCACCGAGCGTGACGGCCTGTTTGAGCTGCACGCCGGCACCGACGTGCTGGACAGCCCCCGCTACAACGCCGATATCGCACCCACCAAGGTTCATGAGCGTACCTGGAACCAATGGCACATCACCGCGTTGTGGGTTGGCATGTCCATCTGCGTGCCGACCTATACCCTTGGCGGGGTGCTCACCGCCTATTTCGGCCTGACGGTAGGGGAGGCGCTGCTTGCCATACTGTTGGCCAACATCATTGTGCTGGTGCCCCTGACCCTCAATGCCTTCGCCGGCACTAAATATGGCATTCCCTTCCCGGTGTTGCTGCGCGCCTCGTTCGGGGTCATGGGTTCCAACGTGCCGTGCCTGATCCGCGCCCTGGTGGCCTGCGGCTGGTTCGGCATCCAGACGCTGTTCGGCGGCCTGGCCATTCACCTGTTCCTGGGCTCGGTGTTCGAAGGCTGGAAGGCCCTGGGCGGCACTGGCGAGGTGATCGGCTTCCTGCTGTTCTGGTGCCTCAACCTGTGGGTGGTCATCCGCGGCGCCGAGTCCATCAAGTGGTTGGAGACCCTGTCGGCGCCGCTATTGGTGTTGGTGGGCGTCGGCCTGCTGGTGTGGGCCTTGCCGAACATATCCCTCACCGAGCTATTGGCACAGCCGCCCAAGCGGCCGGAGGGCGCCAGCGTTGTCAGCTATTTCTGCGCCGGGCTCACCGCCATGGTCGGCTTCTGGGCAACGCTGTCACTGAATATTCCCGACTTCAGCCGCTACGCCAAGAGCCAGAAGGCGCAAGTTGTCGGCCAGATCCTCGGGTTACCGCTGACCATGTTCCTGTTCGCCTCCCTGGGCGTGGTCATGACCGCCGCCTCGGTGTCGCTGGTGGGCGAGATGGTGTCCGACCCGGTCACCCTGATTGGTCATATCAAGAGTCCCGCCTGGGTGGCGGTGGCCATGGCGCTGATCATCGTTGCCACGTTGTCTACCAACACGGCGGCCAACATCGTCTCGCCCACCAATGATTTCCAGAACCTGGCGCCCAAGCTAATCGGCCGTACCCGCGCGGTGTTGCTGACCGGCGTGGTGGGGCTATTGCTGATGGGGCATGAGTTGCTGAAGAAACTTGGCTGGATTGTCTCGGACGTCAGCCTTGAGAAAGTGTTCTCGAACTGGCTGTTGGGCTATTCGAGCCTGCTGGGGCCGATTGCCGGGATCATGGTGGTGGACTATTTCCTGATCCGCAAACAGCAACTGGACCTGGCCGGGCTGTACAAGGATGGCGTATATCCGGCGTGGCATTGGCGCGGGTTCGTGGCGTTCGGGGTGCCTGCGGTATTGACACTGCTGTCGCTGGGAAGCTCGGCGTTCAGCTGGTTTTATGACTATGGCTGGTTCACCGGTTCGGCGTTGGGTGGCGTGTTGTATTACGGCTTGTGCAAAATTCGTGAGCCGTCCGCCGTGGTAGTGGCGACCCCGTAAACTCCCGACAGAGACGGCCAGGAGTCAAATGGCATAAACAAAACGCATGCCCCCCTCAAACGAACGCATTTCCCCAACAAAATCCATCCATGCAAACCTCGGGAGACATAAAAACAACAACGAGGTACACCCATGAAATGGCTTGGCAAGCTATATGTCCAGGTGCTCATTGCCATGGCCCTGGCCATCGCCCTGGGGCTGCTGGCACCTGACACCGCCGTGCAGATGAAGCCCCTGGGCACGGCGTTCATCGCCTTGTTGAAGATGCTGCTGGGGCCGATCATCTTCTTCACCGTGGTCCACGGCATCGCCCACATTGGCGACTTTCGCCGCCTGGGCCGTATTGGCATCAAGACCCTGGTGTATTTCGAAGTGGTCAGCACCCTGGCCATGCTCACCGGCTTCGTGGTGGTGTCGCTGGTGCGGCCCGGTGACGGCCTGCACCTGCACATGGCCGACACCCTGACCGGCGAGGCGGCCGGGCAGACCGCCGCCCTGGCGGCCGACAGTTTCAGCCTCAGCCACTTCATGCTGTCGATCATCCCGCGCACCCTGGGCGCGGCCTTCGTCGATGGCGAGATTCTGCCGGTGCTGTTCGTCTCGGTGCTGGTGGGCGTGGCCCTGGCCCAATGCGCCAAGCCCGACTGGGTGGGCCTGCGCCTGCTCAATGAAGGGCAGGTGGTGATCTTCAAGCTGCTGGGCTACATCATGCGCCTGTCGCCCTTGGGCGCGTTCGGCGCCATGGCGGCGGCCGTGGGCAGCTATGGGCATTCGACCCTGCTGTACCTGCTGCGCTACGTGCTGACCTACTACGCCAGCGTGCTGATATTCATCTTCCTGATTTTGGGCAGTGTCGCGGCACTGGCGGGGTTCTCGCTGCTGAAGATTCTGCGGGTGATCAAGGAAGAAGCGATCATCGCCATGGGCACCGCCTCCAGCGAAGCGGCGTTCCCGCGCCTGGTGGACAAGCTCAAGCAGGCCGGCTGCGACGAGGCAGTGGTGGGCTTCGTGCTGCCCGCCGGCTACAGCTTCAACATTGACGGCGCCTGCCTGTACATGGCTTGCGGCCTGGGCTTCCTGGCCCAGGCCACCGACACCTCGTTGTCCTGGGGCCAGCAGCTCAGCCTGCTGGCGGTGATGCTGCTGACCTCCAAGGGCGGCGCCGGCTCGGCGGGCGGCGCGGTGATCAAGCTGGCCGCCACCCTGCAGACCGTGCGCGTGCTGCCCATGGGCGCCGTGGGCTTGCTGTTCGGCATCGACCGGATGCTGGCCATCGCCACCTCCACCACCAACGTCATCGGCAACAGCGTGGCGGTGTTCGTGATCTGCCGCTGGGAAAAACTCTTCGACCGCCAGCGCTTCGACGCCTACCTCGCTGCCCCTGAACGCGCCGCCACGGCGCCCGTTGCCACCTTGCCAGAGAGCTCAAAATGACAGACCACAGCCTTCGCATTGCCCTGATCGGTTTCGGTGAAGCCGGCGGTATTCTTGGCCACGACCTGGCGGCCCAGGGCCTGGCCGTTCGCGCCTGTGACCGCCTGGGCGAGGCCCTGCGCGCCAAGGCCACGGCCAGTGGCGTGGCCCTGTGTAATACGGCCGCCGAGGCCATTGCCGGTGCCGACCTGATCATCAGCGCCGTCACCGCCGGCTCCGCCCTGGGCGTGGCCGAGCAGGTGGCCACGCTGATCGCGCCGGGGCAGGTGTTCATGGACATCAACTCGGTGGCGCCCAACACCAAGCGCAGCGCCTGCGCGGCCATCACGGCTGCCGGCGGCAGCTACATTGACGCCGCCGTGATGGCGCCGGTGCCACCGCAACGGCTGCAGACGCCGATCCTGCTCGGCGGCGAGCGCGCCGAGGAAGTGGCCGGCTGGTTGGCGCCGTTGGATTTCAATGTGCGCGTGGTCGCCGAAGACGTCGGCGTGGCCTCCGCCATCAAGATGTGCCGCAGCGTGATGATCAAGGGCCTGGAGGCGCTGACCACCGAGTGCCTGTCCACCGCCCGGCAATATGGCGCCGAGGGCGCGGTGCTGGCGTCGCTGCACAAAAGCTTCCCCAGCATGGGCTGGGACGCCGAGCTGCCGCATTACCTGATCAGCCGCGTGGCCGAGCATGGCCGCCGGCGTGCCGAGGAGATGGAAGAGGTGGCCAAGACCGCGGCCGACGTGGGCGTGGCACCGAACATGAGTTTGGCCATTGTCGCTACCCAGCGTGGGTTGGTGGAGCGCATGGCAGCGCAGGGCATGACCTACGCCGATACGGTGCCGTTTGATTGGACGCGCTTGGTGGATGCGCTGATCGACTGACGCAGCTCACTGCTTGGGCAGGAACGGCGCCAAGGCCGGGTGCAGGCGCCGGGCATCCCCCAGGGTGCGCAATTGGGCCTTGGCCGCCTGCCAGTCCTGGGGCCGTGGCGCACGGCCGCTGGCCTCGATGTTGGCCATCATCAGCACCGCGCGCTGCTGGTCGTGCAGCGGCGTGGCGTCAGGCATCGGCTGCGCTGCCAGGCCGGCCACGGCCGCTTGCAACTGAGCGATTTCTGCCTTCAGCGAGGGCCAGGGCCTGGGCTGGGTGAGCGGCAACACCGGCGCCAGGGTCGGCGCGGCGGCAATGCGCGGGCTGGGCAGCTGTTGCTTGAACGCGGCTTGCAGGCCCAGCCAGTCGCGCACCGTGGCCAGCACCGAGGTGTGGTCGAAAGGCACTCCCGTGGCGCTGCGGAACACGGCGCCTTCGGGCGTATAGGAAGACATCACGATGGCCGGCACGCGCACGCCGAAGCGGTCGAAGGCGAACGGCTGGCCACCGGTTGGCGCCGTGGCATAGGGCAGTGGCGGCTGCGCACCGCAAGGTGGTTGCACGTGGTCGAACGTCCCGCCATGTTCGTCGAACAGCAGCACGAACAAGGTGCGATCCACCTTGGGGCTGCTGGCGATCATCTCGTAGACCTGGGCCAGCAGCAGTTCGGCCGGGCGCACGTCGTAGGGCGGGTGGTAGCTGCGGTCATGCCCCAGGTTTTCCGAGAGGCCGAAGCTGGGTTCCAGGAAGGTCAGCGGCGGCAACGTGCCTTGGCTCACGGCGTGCTGGAACTCGTCCAGCTTGCCGAAGTTGTGCGTGTTGTCGAAGTAGTTCTCGGCGAACAACGTCTTGACCAGGGAGGGCAGGGTGCCGGCGTTATAGACCTTCCAGTCGATATTCTGGCTGCCCAGCACGTCGAACACCGTGGTCAGCTTCCACGGCCAATGGTCATTGTTGACCTGGCCGAACGAAGAGCCGGTCAGCAGGAAACTGCGGTTGGGCCAGGTCTGGCTGGGCACCGAGGCGTGCCAGGCGTCACTGACCGCGAACGCCCTGGCCAGCTTCGACAACACCGGCAACTGCGCAGGGCTATAGCTTTGCATGATCTGGCCGGTATCGGTGGGTGTGCTGGGCAGGCTGGCGTAATCCTTGAGGAACCCGCCCATGTTGTTCGCGACCTGGGCGCTGACGTGGTCGAACTCCTCGCCCGGGTCGGGCGTGGGCACCGTCCAGCCGCTGGCACCGCAGCTCGCCGCCAGCGGCTGGCCGCCGTTGACACCCGGCGCGGTATTGCTGGCGGGGCTGTAGGCCAGCCCGCGGAAATCGGCGTTGGCCGCCGGTGGAATGTTAAGCGCAGGCGGGTGTGTGGGGCTGTAGAGGTAGCCCAGCACGTTATCGAACGAGCGGTTTTCCATCATCATCACGATCACGTGGTCGATTTGCGCCAGCGCCCGCTGGCCGATGGAGAATTGCACGTTGTCGTAGCCCAGGCCCTGGCCCTGGTAGGTGCCGGTGATGCTGTAGTGGCGGTTGTCCTGGCCTACGAAGTCGAGGCTGACGTTGGCGTCGCCGGACCATGGGGTGCTGTTCCCGCCAGCGCCGATGCGGATCAGGATCGTGCTGCCGGCAAAGGTGCCGGTCAATTGCGCCTGCAGTTGCACCGCTACGCTGCCCAGGGTCAGGGTGCTGGTGAAGAGCCAGGTGTGGCCGTCGGTGATCCCTTCGTCGCGGTTCATCCACCACACCGGCTGGTGCAGCAGGGGTGGCAGCTGGGTGTTGTTCACGCCCCAGTCGGCAGCGCTGAGCGCGGGGCTGACCACTGTGGTCGTGGCCAGCGCCGAATCGAGGTTGTTGATCAGGTAGACTTGGGTCGTCATGACGGCTGCTCCGGGTGGAACAACCAGCATAGATCACGGGGGTTCAGGCTTGGTTGTACGATGACTGACCGTCTGTCGTGCACTGGCAGGCAGATGTGGAATTAACCAAATAGTACATGTAAAATCGCCAGCATTCGGCCAACAGAGCCGCAGGAGCACGCCTCCTTCCTTCTTATAAAAAAGCCCGTCCATGCGACGGGCTTTTTCGTTTCCGCTTTTTGATTCACAGCCGCGCACGGACTGCGCACCCCTGTACCTTTTAGAGAGACTGAAAACCCATGCTGCGCCTGGTCCTGCTTTTCCTGTTGCAAACGTTCCGCCGCCTGTTCAGCGGCACCTCCGTCAGCCCGCGCGCCGAACTGCAGGGCGCCCACGAAGAGCACGACGAAGGCCGCTGGACTGCTACCTCCATCGCCATCATCTGCGCCCTGGTGCTGTACATCATTGGCGGCTTGGGGCTGTACGGCAAAACTCACATCTGGGACACCCTGACGCCTGCGCAGAAAGACTTTATTGTGCAGTCGATGATTACTGACCAGCAGGTGTTGTAAGCCCACGGACGCCGCCTGCGGCAGCTGCTACGGGCCTGTAGCAGTGGCCGCCAGGCCGCGTCAACGGCAGTGGGTGCGCAGCTGGCTGCGCTGCCCATGCCGCTCCAACGCCAATTCAATCAACCGGCTCACCAGCTCGGTATAGGTCATGCCCGCCGCCAGCCACAGCTGCGGGTACATGCTGATGCGGGTGAAGCCGGGCAGGGTGTTGAGCTCGTTGATGATCACCTCGCCGCTGTCGGTCAGGAACACGTCCACCCGCGCCAGGCCGCTGCAGCCCAGCACCTGGAACGCTTCCACCGCCAGCGCGCGGATGCGCTCGCTGGCCGCTGCGGGAATGTCCGCCGGCACCAGCACCTGGGCGGCATCGCCGTCGATGTATTTGCTGTCGTAGGAATAGAAGCCGCCCTTGACCACGATCTCGCCGCAGCCGCTGGCCAGCGGCTCGTCGTTGCCCAGCACGGCGCATTCGATTTCGCGGCCCTTGACCGCGGCTTCCACCAGCACTTTCTCATCGAAAGCCAGGGCCAGTTCCACGGCCTGCCAGTAACCGGCCTCGTCCTCGACCTTGCTCACGCCCACCGACGAGCCCAGGTTTGCCGGCTTGACGAACAGCGGCAGGCCCAGCTCGGCCTGCACCTGGGCAAAGTCGCGGCGGCGGGCGGTGGCGCGGTTGAGGCTGATGAAGGGGGTAATGGCCAGGCCCGCGTCGCGCAGCAGGCGCTTGCTGACGTCCTTGTCCATGCACACCGCCGAGCCCAGCACGTCCGAGCCCACGAAGGGCAGGTCGGCCATGCGCAGCAGCCCCTGCAGGCAGCCGTCCTCGCCCTGGGTGCCGTGCACCACCGGGAAGATCACGTCGATGTGCGCCAAGGCCGAGGCACCGGTTTCCACCAGCTGGTGCTGGGCCTTGCCGGGCACCAGGGCCAACTCGCGGTTGGAGCGGTTGAGGGCGATCAGCGCCGGGTCTTCCTGGTTCAGCAGGTAGTTGGAGGCATCGTTGAGGTGCCACTGGCCGTCCTTGTCGATGCCGATCAGCACTGGCTCGAAGCGCTCGCGGTCCAGCGCCTCGACGATGTTGCGCGCCGACTGCAGCGACACTTCATGTTCGGCCGAACGGCCCCCGAAAATTACCCCTACGCGCAGCTTGGCCATGATGGTTCCCTTGATGAATGCGAGGCCGTGGCAGGCACTGTTACAATAGCTGCAAGAATGCATTGTCAAAGCCGATTTGTCCTCAACGCCGGACAGGCATAATCTGACGCACTGAATTGTCATCTTCAACACAGGATTTCCGATGTCCCAGTTCCCTATCGCTCGTCCACGGCGCCTGCGGCGTTCCGAGAACCTCCGTTCGCTGTTCCAGGAAACCGAGTTCAGCCTGGACGACCTGGTGCTGCCGATTTTCGTCGAGGAAGAGATCGATGACTTCGTGCCCATCACCAGCATGCCGGGCGTGATGCGTATTCCCGAATCGAAGCTGGCCGGCGAGATCGAGCGCTACGCCCGCGCCGGCATCAAGTCGGTGATGACCTTCGGCGTGTCGCACAAGCTGGATGCCGACGGCAGCGACACCTGGCAGGAAAACGGCCTGGTGTCGCGCATGGCGCGCATCTGCAAGGACGCCGTGCCGGAAATGATCGTGATGGCCGACACCTGCTTCTGCGAGTACACCTCCCACGGCCACTGCGGCGTGCTGTGCGACCACGGCGTGGACAACGACGCCACCTTGCGCAACCTGGGCAAGCAGGCCGTGGCCGCCGCCCGCGCCGGTGCCGACTTCATCTCGCCGTCGGCGGCCATGGACGGGCAGGTGCAGGCCATCCGCAGCGCCCTGGACGAGGCTGGCTTCATCGACACCTCGATCATGGCCTATTCCACCAAGTTCGCCTCGGCGCTGTACGGCCCGTTCCGCGAAGCCGGCGGCTCGGCGCTCAAGGGTGACCGCAAGGCCTACCAGATGAACCCGATGAACCGCCGCGAAGCCGTGCGCGAGTCGCTGATGGACGAGCAGGAAGGCGCTGACGCCATCATGGTCAAGCCGGCCGGTGCGTACCTGGACATCATCCGCGACATCCGCGAAGCCTCGCGCCTGCCGCTAACCGCCTACCAGGTGAGTGGCGAATACGCGATGATCAAGTTCGGTGCCCAGGCCGGTGCCATCGACGAAGCCCGCGTGGTGCGTGAAAGCCTGGGCGCCATCAAGCGCGCCGGTGCCGACCTGATCTTCACCTACTTCGCCATGGATATCGCCCGCGACGGCATCTGATCCGTTGAGGTCCCTGTGGGAGCTGGCTTGCCAGCGAGCTTTTCAGCCCTTGAAAGCTCGCTGGCAAGCCAGCTCCCACGCTTTTGCGTTCCGGGCGAATAGCCTTTTCATCCTGCGGAATAATCATTCCGCATCTGTGTGTGACAATTGCAGCTTCACCATCCAAGAGGCATTCGATGGACACTCTGCAAAACATGCGCACCTTCGTCTGCGTCGCCGAGGCTGGCAGTTTCAGCCATGCCGCCAAACAACTGAACGTGGCCGTGGCCACCGTCTCGCGCAGCGTCGCCGCGCTGGAGACGCACCTGCGCGCCCGGCTGCTGAACCGCAGCACCCGCCACGTCGCCCTCACCGAAGTGGGCCAGCGCTACCTGGCCCGCTGCGAACAGATCATCGCCCACGTCGACGAAGCCGAAGTGGAAGCCGGTGACACCCAGCTGCGCCCCAGCGGCCGCCTGCGGGTGCATTCGATGATGGGCGTGGGCCGCCACTACGTGGTGCCGGCCATTGCCGACTACCGCCAGCAATACCCCGACGTCAGCTTCGAGCTGACCATGGCCAACCGCATGCCGGACCTGATCGAGGAGGGCATCGACGTCGCCATCGTGCTGGCCCCGCAACTGCCCGACTCGGGCTACGTCAGCCAGCGCATCGGCCAATCCTACAGCGTGCTGTGCGCCTCACCCGACTACATCGCCCGCCATGGCGCGCCGGCCACGCCCCAGGCGTTGCAGCGCCACGAGTGCCTGCGGCTGGTGAACCCCAGCAGTGCCAGCAACCAGTGGGAGTTTCATGGGGACGAGGACGTACAGCGCATCACCCTGGGGCCGTCGGCGTTCCAGGTGAACATGGGCGATGCCATGATCGAGGCAATCGAATCAGGGATGGGGATAGGCTCGCTGCCGGTGTTCTCGGCCCAGAAGGGCATCGACAATGGCAGCCTGGTGCGGGTGTTGCCGCAGTATCGGTTGCAGTGCCTGAACGTCTATGCGGTGTACACCAACCGGCGCTACCTGGATGCCAAGATCAAAGTGCTGATCAGCCATCTGCGGGCGGTATTGCCGGGTGGGCAGGCGTCGTTGCAGTAGGCGTCAGTCTTGGGCGCGGGTGTGCTGCGAAGCCACCAGCGCCCGGCGACGGGCCTGACCACGGCGGTACTCGCGGCGATGATCGACGGCAATGCCGCACGAAATCAACAGCAGCAGTGCGTAGGCGACGAGACGAAGCATGGGCGTTCCTTACAGGTTCTTTCAATCCGGCGCTACTCTACCAACGGCTAGGGTGCGACGCTAGGTCGCAGGTCGTAAGTCTGTTTTCCAAATCAGGTAACAATCGCCCTCCGTTCCCGTAGCAGCTGCCGCAGGCTGCGTCCAAGCCCTGACGCCGAACAAAGGACAACCCATACCGCCCAGCTCCCAATAACCGCCCCAGCCATAGGCGCCCACCACCGCGCCCGCTACCATCAACGCTATCCCTACACGGCTGGAGCCCTGCATGTCGTTGCCTGAAACACCCCTGGCCACCCGTTCCCCGGTGCGCGCCACCGTCGCCCTGATCTTCGTGGTACTGCTCACCGGCGTTGGCGCCGGCCTGGGCGGCATGCTGCTGGCGTTGCTGCTGCACGGCATCCAGCACCTGGCCTACGGCTACAGCCAGGACCACCTGGTGGGCCATGAAAGCTTCCTGTTCGGCGTAACTGCCGCTGCGCCTGAACGCCGCGTGGCTGCCCTGGCGCTGTGCGGCCTGGTCGCAGGGCTGGGCTGGTACCTGCTGTACCGCTTTGGCAAACCCCTGGTCAGCATCAAGCAAGCGGTCAGCAACGCCGAGGCGCGCATGCCCGGCAAGGCCACCCTGGTGCACGTGCTGCTGCAGATCGTCACCGTGGCCCTGGGCTCGCCCCTGGGCCGCGAAGTGGCGCCCCGCGAGCTGGGCTCGCTGATCGCCGACCGCCTTTCGCGCTGGAGCGGCCTGGACGGTGACACCCGCCGGCTGATGATCGCCTGCGGCGCCGGCGCGGGCCTGGCGGCGGTGTACAACGTGCCCCTGGGCGGGGCGGTTTTTGTGCTGGAGGTATTGTTGGCAAAATTCGCCTGGCGGGAGGCAACCATCGCCCTGGCCACCTCGGCCATCGGCGCGTCGGTGGCCTGGTTGGGGCTGGGTGCGGAGGCGCAGTACACGGTGCCGGCGTTCGTCGTCAGCCCTGGCTTGATCACCTGGGCCGTACTGTGCGGGCCGTTGTTCGGCCTGGCGGCCTACGGTTTCACGCGCTTGACCGGCACCGCCCGCGGGCGCGCCGCGCGGGGCTGGCAATTGCCGCTGCTGTCGCTGATCAACTTCACCCTCATCGGCTGCCTGGCCATCTACCTGCCGCAGGTGCTGGGCAACGGCAAGGGCCCGGCGCAGCTGGGCTTCGACGACCAACTCACGATTGGCCTGGCGGCGATCTTGCTGCTGGCCAAACTAGTGGTCACCAGCAGCAGCCTGCGTGCCGGTGCCGAAGGCGGCCTGCTGACCCCGGCGCTGGCCTGCGGTGCCTTGCTGGCCGTGATACTGGGCGGCGGCTGGAACCTGCTGTGGCCCGGCGTGCCGCTGGGTGCGTTCGCCATTGTTGGTGCGGCGGCGTTTCTATCGTCATCCATGAGCATGCCGCTCACGGCCATCGTGCTGGTGGTGGAATTCACCCGTATCGAGCACGACTTCCTGGTGCCGATCATCCTGGCGGTGGTGGGCTCGGTGTGCGTCAGCCGCTTGTGTGCACGGCTGGTGGCGCGCTGATCAGCCCTTGTCGCAGCTGTCGCCCAGGCGGGTGTAGTTCAGCTCGTGCTGCACGCCCTTGCTGTCGATATAGGTCATGTGGCCTTGCACCGGGCCACACTGGTTGCCGGGCGCGGTGTTCATGCGCACCACCTTGGCAATGTCCAGGTCCTGGGAGTAGTCATAGCCAGCGCTGGCCTGGGTTTGCACGGCGGCCTGCACCGGCGCCGCTTCAGCGGCGTGGGTGAAGGAGCTGAACGCGGCCAGTACGGACAGCGCGAGTGCGATCAGGTATTTCATATCAAGGCCCTCCATTCGGGTATGGCGCCATTCTACGAAGGCGCCATGCCGGGGTTGAAATGGAGGGTGTCGATATCGGGCATCAGTGAAAGTGATGTCGACGCCTACGTACTGGGCACCACATGAATCGTCCCCACCATCTGCGGGTGCACCGTGCAGAAATACTGGAACGTACCCGCCGTGGTAAAGGTCCAGGAAAAGGTGTCATCGGTATCCAGCGCCCCCGACCTGAACAGATGCTCACTCTCTGCCACCGTGTGCGGGATGGGGTCGTGGTTGACCCAGGTCACCGTGGTGCCGGTGGCTATCTGCAGCGGCTGCGGGTCGAACATGAAGCCCTTGATGTCGATGCGCACCTCGGCGGCCTGGGCGCTGCCGGCCAGCAGCAGCGCCAACAACAGCCAGGGTTTCATGACGTCACCAGGGTGGCGTCGAGCAACGCCAGCGGGTGGTCGCCCTGGGTGGCGCGCACCTCGGTCAGGCCCAGGTAGTTGCGCAACTGGTCGGCGGCCACGGTCATGGGCCCGGGGTTGGGCGCCGCGCCCGGCGCCGGTTGCGGGTAGGCGGTGCCGCGCGCGGTGTGGAAGGTGATGTTGCCTTCCACCTTCTGGATCACCTGATGGATGTGGCCGTTGAGCACGGTCACCGAACCGTAGTCGCGCAGCAGGGCGATGGCCTGGGCGCCGTCCTCGGTGCCCCAGCCCCAGGGCTGGTAGATGGTCCACAGCGGGATGTGCGTGTACACCACCACCGGCGTGCTCTTGCTCACGGCGCGCAGGTCGTCGGCCAGCCAGGCCAGTTGGTCGCTGCCCAGGGTGGCCTCGTGGCCGGCCTGGAAGTTGAACACGTTCACCAGCGCGATGAAGTGCACGCCGTGGTCGTCGAAGCTGTACCAGCCGTTGCCCTGGGTGCCTTTGCCGTAGCGCTGCAGGTACAACTTGCCGCCGCCTTCGTCCAGGGTGTCATGCTCGCCGGGCACGTAGTGCACCGTGGCGGGCAGGGCCTTGAAAGCCTGGTCGGCCAGATCGAACTCGTCCGGCCGCGACAGGTGGGTAATGTCGCCGGTGTGCAGAATCAACGCCGGGCGCACGGGCAGGGCGATGACCTTGTCGATGGCTAGTTGCAGGGTTTTCAGCGGCTCGGGATTGGCCTCCTTGTTGAAGCCGATGTGCGAGTCGCTCAGTTGCACGAACTGAAAGCCCGTAGCCAGCGCCTTGGGGTTAGTAGGCTGGCCGCTGCTGTCGAGGGCAAAGGCACGGGGGATGCCGCCGCTCAGCGCCCACACCACGCCCGCGCCGGCCCAGGCCGAGCATTTGAGCAACTCGCGGCGCGAGGGGGCGTAGGCGGCTAAGCTGTCGGTGCGGGGGGGTCGGGTAGGGTGTCGGGTGGTCATGGCAAGGCTCCGTCGCAGGCTGCAGCCGGGGTGGCTGACAGTCATCTAAACGGGGCAGGGGTGGGCTTTATTCCGCACATTTTTTTTATTTTTGCGGGAATAAAACCGTGCCCTTGGCGGTTACTTCACACAGGTCAGGTCAAAAGCCGCCATGAAGCGCTTCGAAGCCTTGTTCGCCCCGCACCTGCCAGCGGCCTACAACCTGGCACGCTGGCTGACCGCCAGCGACGCAGCCGCCCACGACGTGGTGCAGGAAAGCGCCTACCGCGCCTTCAAGTACCTGGACAGCTTCGACGGCGCAAACCCGCGCGCCTGGTTCCTGAGCATCGTGCGCAACGAGAGCATGAGCTGGCTGCGCCTGGCCGCGCACACGCCGTGGGTGGCCATGGACGACGACATCAGTGACGACGTGGCGCTGAACCCCGAGGGCATGGCCATGCAGGCCGAGCACGCCCACTTGTTGCAACAAGCCCTGCAGGCGCTGCCGCCTGGGTACCGGGAGGTCATCGTGTTGAAAGACCTGGAAGGCCTGCCGTACAAGGACATCGCCCAGGTGACGGGCGTGCCCATCGGCACCGTGATGTCGCGCCTGGCCCGCGCGCGGGCAGCGTTGCGCGTGCACTTGCAGGGGCTGCAGCCATGATCGACCACAGGGCGTGCCAGGGGTTATTGAATGCCTACGTGGACGACGAACTGGCGCCGTTGGAGCGCGACAGCGTGCAGGCGCACTTGGCGCAATGCCCTGACTGCGCGCGGCAAATGGCCGAACTGACACGCTGGGTGGCCAGCGTGCAAACCACCGCGCCACGCTTTGCCGTGCCGGCTGACCTGAGGGTGCTGCTGCGCGATATGGAAGCCCCGGTCAGCGCCAAACCCTGGCGGCAGTGGTTCGCGCCGCTGGCCTCGGCGGCCATGCTGGCCCTGGCACTGGTGCTGTACATCCACACGCCCAGCACCGCGCCCGACCTTGTCGACGAAGCCGTCTCCAGCCACGTGCGGTCGCTGATGGGCCAGCACCTCAACGACGTGGTGTCCTCCGACCGCCACACCGTCAAGCCCTGGTTCACCGGCAAGCTGGACTTCGCGCCGCCGGTCACCGACTTCGCCGCGCAAGGCTTCCCGCTGCTGGGCGGCCGGCTGGACTACCTGCAGCACCAGACGGCGGCCGCGCTCACCTATGGTCACGGGCAGCACACCATCAACCTGTTCGTGATGCCCAGCGCGCAGCCCGACAACGCGCGCCAGGCCCTCAGCAGCCGTGGCTTCAACCTGGTGACCTGGCGGCAAAACCACATGCAATTCATCGCCGTCTCCGACGTTGAACCTGCCGAACTGCAGCACCTGGCGCAACTGCTCTCCCCGTAGCAGCTGCCGCAGGCGGCGTCCGGGCCCAACGCGTAGTCAACTGATACACCGCTGACGCAGCCTTCGGCAGCTGCTACGGGGCTCGACATAACCCTTAACACTCCTTTGATTGCCACCTTGCCCGGTGCACCCTTACCCTGCGCACCATCTTCGAACCTTCGAAGACCAGGTTTGACGACCTGGAGGGAAAACCGCAGCACCATATCGCTTGTTTCAGGCCCTGGCGCCTGAGATAAGTGTTATGGCGGTTGCGTGTGGGAGGCCTTCGGGCCTGCCGGTTCCCTCCGGTTCGTCAACCTGCACGCAGCTGCCACCCTAATCCCGACAACCGTGGCAGCCCTTCACCCGCAAGGAGCTTTCGCCATGGACGCCTTCGTCGCCACCACCTTCTTCCGCCACAAAATCCCCTTGCGCGCCCTGATGATCGAAGGCCAGGCCTGGCTGTGCCTGCACGACCTGGGCCGGTTGATGGGCGTGCACTTCATCGAGCGCCGCACCCGCAGCCTCGACGACGACCAGTACCAGGAAGCCTGGGTCAAGGCGGACGGCCAGTGGGCCAAGCACCTGCTGGTGAGCGAAACCGGCGCACTGGCGCTGATCCTGCACAGCCACATGCCGGAAAACCGCGCGCTGCGGCAGTGGCTGACCCAGCAGGTGGTGCCCGCGCTGCGCCAGTCAGGCGCCGGCACCGCACCGGCCATGGGCGCGATGCACGCCCAGGGCGGCGAGGTGAAGGTGTTGTATTGGCAGGATGAGCCGTGGGTGCGCCTGAAGGACATGCCAGCCGTATTGCCCCGCAGCCGGCCGGCGAAAGGGCAGTGGTGGCGGGTGTGGGGGTGATCCCGTAGCAGCGGCCGCCGGCCGCGTCCGGGGCCACGCGTTCCACCTGTCACACCGCTGACGCAGCCTGCGGCAGCTGCTACGGAATCGGCTTTCCAGTTGCACCCGTTAGCTCGTAGCAGCGGCCGCAGGCCGCGTCCGGGGCTACGCGTTCCACCTGATACACCGCTGACGCAGCCTTCGGCAGCTGCTACGGGCGGGGTTTCAGCCGCACCTGTCAGTTCTTACAGTTGTGCGCCACCCACCAAAAGCGCCCAATCATCGCTCCAACCATTCGCGGAGCCTCAGATCATGCCCCTCAACCTCCGGCTACAAAAAAACCGGCCCTTGATCCACCCCATAACCCCTGGCCAACCAAGCGTGGTCGGCACGGCCCTGCCTGCCGCTGCCAATAGCCTCCGGGTAGTGCCCGACTTGCGGATTCCCGCCTCGGTCGACATCAGCCCCACCCTGGGCGGCATCGGCTTGGGCCTGGTCAACTCGATCAGCGGCTTGCACGTAGTGGTCGATCCCTACGTCATCATGAGCTCCAATGATGAAATCAGGGTGTTTTTCGACAACGTCCTGGTGCACATTTACCCCGTGGCCATTCCCAATGTCGCGGTCAACTTGTACATTCCCTACGGTGCGTTCACGCCGGGTACCGACCAGACCGTCTCCATCCACTACACCGTGACCCGTGTCGGGGGCACAGTGGAAACCTCGGTGCCGCACTTTTATCGCATCAAGCTGACCCGCCCCGGCGGCCTCGACCCCAGCCCAGACCCGCAACACCAGAACCTCCCGGCCCCCGTGTTGCCGCCGCACATCATTGCCAACGGCGTCAGCGAGGCGGACGCCCAGGCGGGCTTCAAGGTGACCATCAGGCCATACCCCTACATGGCCAGCTACGACATCATCGATTTGCGCTGGAACGGTGTTGCGCTGCCGCCTCGCACAGTGCTCCCAAACGAGGTGGGAACCAACATCGACATCGACATCACCGCCGCGGTCATCTCGCTGGGAGGCGATGGCCGGGATTTAATGGTTTTTTACCGGGTGTACGACCAGGTCAACAACGTCTCGGAGGACAGCGTGGGCCAACCGTGGTCGATGATTACGCTGGTATTCGTGCACGCCAACCCGAATGCACTGCCAGCGCCAGAGGTACAGGAAGCCCCCGATGGCGTGTTGCGGCTGGACCAGTTGGGCACCAATGACGTGCACGTGCACGTGTTTCCCTACCCGCCAGTCTTTGTGCAGGGCGACCAGGTAAAGGTTCGCTGGGATGGGCAAACCTCGACGGGCCAGCCGGAGGCATTCGAACAGACCTTGACGGTAGGGAGCGTGCCGGGATTGTTGCTGTTCACCGTGCCCAACGCCAAGGCGGCGGCCATTGGCGGGGGGCATGTGGATGTTTCGTACCTGCTGCAGGACGCGGGAGGGACCGCGCCGGCCAAGCCGTCCAGGTACCTGCGCATTGACGTCATCGGCCAGGCGGTTGGCGAGCCGTGGCCGGCGCCGCTGGTGCGCGATGCGACGGGGGCGTCGGTGACCACGCTGAACCCGATCAAGCCAAATACCAGTAACGAGGAAAACACCGCCACGCTGACGGTGACCGATGCGCGCCTCAAGGCGGGCAATGTGCTGGCCGGCTTGTGGACGGTGGCGGGTGCACAGGCCTCGTATGTGCCCTGGGTGACGGTAACCACCGATGGCCAGGTGGAGGCGCCGGTGCCACTCGAGTTAATTGCGGCGGCAGTGGGCAAGCAGGTGGTGGTGGAGTATGTGGTGTTTGGTGATGACGGCGGGGAGGCGATTGGTACTTCCGTGCCGATGACGTTGATGGTGTCGGCGATTGCGCAAGGGGCGTTGCCGGTGCCGCGGATTACCGAAGCCAACAGCAATGACGAGTTGGACATCCCCAACCTGGTAGGTGATGCGCACGTTACCGTTGGACGCTGGCCGTTTATCGCGGCGGGGCAGCGGGCATGGCTTACCCTGACGGGCCCAGACTTGAGCCTGCAGTTGCTTGAAGGGCACCAGGTGACGGCAGCAGAGGCTCAAAACGGATTGAGCGTAACGGTCGCGAAAGCACAGTTGGCGGGCTTGGCGGACAATGCCAGGATCACGGTGACCTTAAAGGTGGCGTTTGACGGTGCCACGTTGGAGGGGGCGGCGGTCACGTTCCCGGTGAAGCAGTACACGGTGAAAAACCAAATTGACCAGCCTTGGCCGGCACTAACGGTGGTGGATGCGACAGGCAGTGTTGTCACCACGCTGAACCCGATCAGGCCGGGTGCGGCTAATCAGGAAAATACCGCCACGGTAGAGGTGACCGATACGCGCTTGCGGTCCACTGACTCGCTGACGGTGGGGTGGACGGTACCTGGCGCTCAGGAGCAGGCGGTGCCTGCCGGATTGAGCAATGGCCAGGCGCGCGCCGTTATTCCACGTGAACTGCTGGCGGCGAGCATTGGCAAGACGGTTGGCATTGCCTATGTGGTACGGCGTGGAGGGATTGAGATTGGCAGATGGGAACGGTTGAGTTTGCCTGTGTCGGCGATTGCGCAAAGCGCGTTGCCGCGCCCCTCAATTACGGAAGCAGGGGGCACAGACGAACTGGATGTATCAAGCCTGTCGGCAGATGCCACGGCCACGGTCGCCGCCTGGCCGTTTATTGATACGGCGCAGCGGTATTGGTTGGCGGCGCGGGGGACGTTGGCGAATGGCAGCAGCACAGTGATTGAACTGGCCAGCAATGAGCCTGTGGGGAGCGAGGCGGGTGTATCGCGTCTAATGGCGCTGACTAGCTTGCAGGGGCTCAAGGACGGCAGCGACCTTACCTTGGAGATGAAGGTAGCCTTTACTGGCAACGCCAGTGAGGCTGTGACCTTCCCGATACACCGTTATACCGTGCGTACGCTCGTTGACGTGGTGCCCTCTATTCAGGAGGTACGTGACTCACGCAACACGCTGGTTCCCGCAGGCAGTACTTCCAATGACACTCAATTCACGCTCAAGGGCATGGCTGCGCCCAATCAGCAAGTCCAGGTCTTCGATAACGGGGGGGCAGTGGGGGTTGCGAATGTCAGCTATGACGGGGCGTGGCAATTCTCGTTGGCGAACGTGCTTCCAGGAAGCCACGCGTTGACCGCAAAAGGCCTGTATGGAGCCGGATTGGTGTCAGCCTCCTGGTCGTTCACCACTTTTGCGCCGCTTGCGTTGGATACTAGTCCGCTGTCGCTCAATGGTTTCTCGATCAAAGACCTTGGGGGTGGCAAGCAAAGAACGGGTTTGGACTCCATCGGTAATACGGCGGTCCGAGTAGCCAGCGGCGGTGTGCCTCCCTACCGCTATGTTTCTAGTAACAGTTTAGTGGCACCGGTCTCCCAAGATGGCAAAGTGATCGGGAACAGAAATGGCGTGGCGACTATCAGTGTGACAGACGCTCAGAATAATTCTTTAAACTATTCCGTAGCTGTTTCGAATACTTGGGGGATGTGGGGAACCACTCGCCCTCAATCGGCTGATGATGCAATACGCCGGATGCATGAAGCGGGCGGTATTCCGGTATACAGTACTGAGGCTCAGCAGGATTTCAATCGGGTTTATGTCCATTACTTTACGGTAACTGAGTGGGCCGGGGTAAAACTGTCAAGCTCGACGGGGGCAATAATGAGGCAAGGGCAAGGCATGTCATTTGGAGATGCTCCCGCTTCAACTCTTTATACAATTTTCTTTCTGCTCCCGTCACAGTTTACCCAGAGCGACTTGCTAACCGCCGATCTGGTTCCGTTGGGAGGGCACGCTAACCCCGACGCCTGACCAAATAGGGAGGCATCTGTAGCAGCGGCCGCCGGCCGCGTCATGGTCCTCAAGCGTTGCACGGACCAAGGACGCCGCCTGGCGGCAGCTGCTACGCGACATGTGGCCGTCCGCTACTTCCGGGTCTATCGTTAACCCTGACACCCTCAAAACCAGGAGTTGCACGATGGACCTCAACCGTCGTCAGTTCTTCAAGGTCGCCGGCATTGGCCTGGCCGGCGCCAGCATCGGCGCGCTGGGCATGGCGCCGGCGCCGGCGTTTGCCGAGCAGATCCGTCATTTCAAGCTGGCCCACACCAAAGAAACCCGCAACACCTGCCCGTACTGCTCGGTGGGCTGCGGGCTGATCATGTACAGCCAGGGCGACGCGGCGAAGAACGTTGCGCAGAACATCATTCACATCGAAGGCGACGCCGACCACCCGGTGAACCGCGGCACGTTGTGCCCCAAAGGCGCCGGCCTGCTGGACTTCATTCATAGCCCCGACCGCCTGCAATACCCGCAGGTGCGCAAGCCAGGCAGCAACGAGTGGACGCGGGTGAGCTGGGACGAGGCGCTGGACCGCGTGGCGGCGCTGATGAAGGCCGACCGCGACGCCAATTTCGTCGAGAAGAACGACAAGGGCCAGACGGTGAACCGCTGGGTTACCACGGGTTTCCTCGCCGCCTCGGCGGCCTCAAATGAAGCAGGCTACCTGACGCACAAGGTGGTGCGCAGCCTGGGCATGCTGGGGTTCGATAACCAGGCGCGTGTCTGACACGGCCCGACGGTGGCAAGTCTTGCCCCGACGTACGGCCGCGGTGCCATGACCAACACATGGACCGACATAGGCAACGCCAACTTGATTCTGGTGATGGGCGGCAACGCGGCCGAGGCGCACCCGTGCGGCTTCAAATGGGTGACCGAAGCCAAGGCGCACAACCAGGCGCGGCTGATCGTGGTGGACCCACGCTTTACCCGCACGGCTTCGGTGGCCGACTACTACGCGCCGATTCGCACCGGCAGCGACATCGCCTTCATGGGCGGGCTGATCAATTTCCTGCTCACCGAGGACAAGATCCAGCACGAATACGTGCGCAATTACACCGACGTGTCGTTTATCGTCAAGGCCGGCTTCGGCTTCGAAGATGGGCTGTTCACCGGCTACGACGCGGCCAAGCGCACCTACACCGACAAGTCCACCTGGGGCTACGAGCTGGGTGACGACGGCTTCGCCAAGGTCGACCCGACGCTGCAGGACCCGCGCTGCGTGTACCAGCTGATGAAGCAGCACTACAGCCGCTACACCCTGGAGCTGGCCAGCCAGACCTGCGGCATGCCCATGGACGCCATGCGCAAGGTCTGGGACGAAATCGCCACCTGCGCGGTGCCCGGCAAGACCATGACCATCCTCTACGCCCTGGGCTGGACCCAGCACTCCATCGGCTCGCAGATCATCCGCAGCGCGGCCATGGTCCAGCTGTTGCTGGGCAATGTCGGCATGCCCGGCGGCGGCGTCAATGCGTTGCGCGGGCACTCCAACATCCAGGGGCTGACCGACCTGGGGCTGCTGTCCAACTCCCTGCCGGGCTACCTCACCCTGGGGCTGGACGCCGAGCAGGACTACGACGCCTTCATCACCAAGCGCACCCAGAAGCCGCTGCGGCCGGGGCAGTTGTCCTACTGGCAGAACTACAGCAAGTTCCACGTCAGCCTGATGAAGTCCTGGTACGGCGCCAACGCCACGGCCGACAACCACTGGGGCTACGACTGGCTGCCGAAGCTGGACATTCCCAACTACGACATCCTGAAAATGTTCGACCTGATGGGCCAGGGCAAGGTCAACGGCTACATCTGCCAGGGCTTCAACCCCATCGCCGCGCTGCCCGACAAGAACCGGGTGATGAAGGCCCTGGCCAAGCTGAAATGGCTGGTGGTGATGGACCCACTGGCCACCGAGACCTCGCAGTTCTGGGAGAAGGTGGGGCCGTTCAACGATGTCGACACCGGCGCCATCCAGACCGAGGTCATCCGCCTGCCCACCACCTGTTTTGCCGAGGAAGACGGCTCGCTGGTCAACAGCAGCCGCTGGCTGCAATGGCACTGGAAAGGCGCCGACGGGCCGGGCGAGGTGCGCACCGACGTGTCGATCATGAGCGCGCTGTACATGCGTTTGAAGGCGATGTACCAGGCCAAGGGCGGCGCGTATGCCGAGCCGCTGCTGAAGCTGTCGTGGCCGTACAAGGTCCCCGACGAGCCGTCGCCCGAAGAGCTTGCCAAGGAGCTCAACGGTGCGGCCGTGGTGGACTTCACCGACGCCACCGGCGCGGCCGTCAAGGGCGGCAGCCAGCTGGCCGGTTTCGCCCAGCTCAAGGACGACGGCAGCACCGCCTCGGGCTGCTGGATTTTCTGCGGCAGCTGGACCGAGCAGGGCAACCAGATGGCCCGGCGCGACAACAGCGACCCCTACGGCATGAAGCAGCACCTGGGCTGGGCCTGGGCCTGGCCGATGAACCGGCGCATCCTGTACAACCGCGCCTCGGCCGACCCTGCGGGCAAGCCCTGGGATGAGAAAAAACGCCTGGTGTGGTGGAACGGCAAGAGCTGGGGCGGCACCGACGTGCCCGACTACAAGGCCGACGTGCCGCCGGAAGCGGGCATGAACCCGTTCATCATGAACCCCGAGGGCGTAGCGCGTTTCTTCGCCGTGGACAAGATGAACGAGGGGCCATTCCCCGAGCACTACGAGCCGTTCGAGACGCCCATCGGCATCAACCCGCTGCACCCGGGCAACAAGCAGGTGGTCAGCAACCCGGCGGCGCGCATCTTCGACTCGGTGTGGGACTCGCTGGGCCAGGCCAAGGACTTCCCGTATGCGGCCACCAGCTACCGGCTCACCGAGCACTTCCACTTCTGGAGCAAGCACTGCCGCCTCAACGCCATTGCCCAGCCCGAGCAGTTCGTTGAGATCGGCGAGGTGCTGGCGGGCGAGAAGGGCATTGCGGCCGGCGACCGCGTGCGCGTCAGTTGCAAGCGCGGCTTCATCGAGGCGGTGGCGGTGGTGACCAAGCGCATCCGGCCGCTGCAGGTGAACGGCCAGGTGGTGCACCACATCGGCATCCCGCTGCACTGGGGCTTCACCGGGGTGACGCGCCACGGCTTCCTCACCAACACCCTGGTGCCGTTCCTGGGCGATGGCAATTCGCAGACCCCGGAATCCAAGTCGTTCCTGGTCAACGTGGAGAAAATCTAGATGGCCATTCAAGACATTCTCGCGCAGTCGGCCACCACCACGCCGCCTTCGTCGGTGCGCCAGTTGGAGGAGGTGGCCAAGCTCATCGACACCACCAAGTGCATCGGCTGCAAGGCCTGCCAGGTGGCGTGCTCGGAGTGGAACGAGCTGCGCGACGAGGTGGGGCACAACCACGGCACCTACGACAACCCCATGGACCTGACGGCGGAAAGCTGGACGGTGATGCGCTTCACCGAACACGAAAACACTGCCAGCGGTAACCTCGAGTGGCTGATCCGCAAGGACGGCTGCATGCACTGCGCCGACCCCGGCTGCCTGAAGGCCTGCCCCAGCCCCGGGGCCATCATCAAGCACGCCAACGGCATCGTCGATTTCAACCAGGACCACTGCATCGGCTGCGGCTATTGCATCACCGGCTGCCCGTTCAACATCCCGCGCATCTCGCAGAAGGACCACAAGGCCTACAAGTGCACGCTGTGCTCGGACCGGGTGTCGGTGGGCCTTGAGCCGGCCTGCGTGAAGACCTGCCCCACGGGCGCCATCGTCTTCGGCACCAAGGCGGACATGAAGGAGCACGCCGCCGAGCGCATCGTCGACCTGAAAAGCCGCGGCTTTGACCAGGCCGGTCTCTACGACCCGGACGGCGTTGGTGGCACCCACGTGATGTACGTGCTGCACCACGCCGACCAGCCCGCGCTGTACGCCGGCCTGCCCAACCAGCCCACCATCAGCCCGCTGGTGGGGCTGTGGAAGGGCGTGACCAAGCCCTTGGCGCTGCTGGCCATGGGGGCTGCGGTGCTGGCCGGGTTCTTCCACTACGTGCGCGTGGGCCCACAGCTGACCGAAGAGGATGAAGAACCGCATGCCGACCCGGCCGTGCACCAGGTCGACCCGGCGGTGCACACCTACGACCCCCGCGGGGAGGACCGGCCATGATGCCCAAGCAGATCCTGCGCTACACCGCCAACCAGCGCACCAACCATTGGCTGGTGGCGATCCTGTTCTTCATGGCCGGGCTGTCGGGCCTGGCGCTGTTCCACCCGGCGCTGTTCTGGCTCAGCAACCTGTTCGGCGGCGGGCCGTGGACGCGCATCCTGCACCCGTTCATGGGCGTGGCCATGTTCGTGCTGTTCATGGGCCTGGTGATTCGCTTCTGGCGCGCCAACTTTTTCATTCACAACGACAAGCTGTGGCTCAAGCGCATCGACCGGGTGATGCTCAACGAGGAGGAGGGCGTACCGCCCATCGGCAAGTACAACCCCGGGCAGAAGCTGCTGTTCTGGACCTTGCTGGCCTGCATGCTGGTGCTACTGTTGAGTGGCGTGGTGATCTGGCGGGTGTATTTCAGCCAGTGGTTCGGCATCACCACCCTTCGCCTGGCGGTGCTGGCCCATGCCGCGGCCGCCTTCGTGCTGGTGACCAGCATCATCGTACACATCTACGCCGGTATCTGGATCAAGGGTTCGGTGGACGCCATGCTGCATGGCTGGGTCAGCCGGGCGTGGGCGCGCAAGCACCACGCGTTGTGGTACCGCGAGGTGACCGGCGACAAGGTCACCGATCATCCCCCCAGGAGCAAACCTTGAGCAGGATTCTCGAACCGCAACACATCGCCGCCTCCAGCAGCACGCCGCCGTTGTTCAGCCTGCCGCCGGCGGGGCTGTTCAGCCACCGCGCCGCGCGCTTGCACAGCCTGGCGGCCGGGCACGCGCTGGGCGAGTACCTGAACCTGGCGGGTGACTTGTGCCAGGTGCAGCAGAGCCTGCTCGACCACCCTCCGGCAGCGCCGACGCCTGCGCCCGAGCGCCTGCAGATGTGCCACCAGCACGGCCTGCCGCCGCTGGTGTTCGACAGCCTGGTGCGCGAAGGGGCCTGGCAGCCGTGGCTGGACGCCTTGCTGCTGCGTTATTCGCCGCCGGCGCAACCGGCGGTGCAGCAGGCGTTGCTGCAATTGGAAGGGGCCAGCGCCGACCAGCGCAAGGTCTGGGCCCTGGGCCTGCTGAGCGGGCAATACAGCGCGGTGCCTGCTGCCGTGGCGCCGTTCCTCGGCGCGGCCCTGCAGGCAGCGTGGACCCACTGGCTGCTGGACATGCCGGGCATGGCGCTCACGCCCGGCCCGCACCTGAACCAGTGCCCGGCCTGCGGCTCGCCGGCCATGGCCGGGGTCATCCGCCACCGCGGCGCGTACAACGGCCTGCGCTATCTGGTGTGCTCGCTGTGCGCCTGCGAATGGCACGCGGTGCGGGTCAAGTGCATCTACTGCGAGAAAAGCCAGGGCCTGCAATACACCAGCCTTGCCACCGACCGCCACGCTCCGGGCACGGCACCGCTGCGCGCCGAAACCTGCCCCCATTGCGGCAGCTACCTCAAGCTGCTGTACTTGGAGCACGACGCCGACGCCGAAGCGTTGTCGGCGGACCTTGCCAGCCTGCCGCTGGACCTGCGCCTGGACGAAGAAGGCTACCAGCGCCAGGCGCCGAACCTGCTGCTGTCCCCCGGCGCGGCCTGACGCAGCATTTCCCGTAGCAGCTGCCGAAGGCTGCGTCCGGCCCCCCCCCGGTGTTTAAAGGAATACGCGGCGCGTTCGGACGCGGCCTGCGGCCGCTGCTACAGGTGCGGTGTACGCAGAATTTCGCGTAGCAGCTGCCGAAGGCTGCGTCTGCCCCCCCCGGTGTTTCAAGGATTTCGCGGCGCTTTCGGACGCAGCCTGCGGCCGCTGCTACGGCACCTGGGTCCAGGCGCAGATTTGCGTGGGGCCCAGCAATTGCGCGTGGGCCTGCACGCAGGCCGTGCGCAAGCGGTGCTCCAGGCTCGCCACATCGGCCTCTGCTTCGCACGTCACCCCCAGGCGCACCAAGTGCGGCAACACGCCATGAATGGCCTCCGCTGCCCAACGATAAAAGGGTGACTGCGCTCCACCGCCCACCGGCCTTTCGCAGAGCAGCCCCGGTTGCGGCAACCCGGCTTGGGCAAAACACTCGATCATTCGCCCCGCCACCTCGCAATTTGGCGCCCCCGCGCGCAAGGCCGTGACGAACCACCGGCCCAGCTGGTCCCACAGTGCAACGCCGGGGTGGGATTCAACGATCGGTTCCATGATCAGCAGTTCATGCAAACCCATCACGCCCCCCGGCCATAGAAACCCCGCCGCCTTGCGCAGGAACGCCACGGGGTTCGCCTGGTGCACCATCACGTAACGGCCAATCACTGCATCAAAAGGCTGGCGGCTGGTGAATGTGTCGATTTCGTCGACGACAAAGCTCGCCTGCGTCAACCCCGCCAGCCTGGCACGGTGGCGGGCCAGTGCCACGGCCTCGGCGCTGCGATCAATGCCCATGACCGCGCCCCCACGCCCCACCCGTTCGCTGACCAGCAGGGTCACGTCGCCCGCGCCGCAGCCCAGGTCCAGGACGCGCATGCCGGGCTCGATGCCCATCTGCTCGATCAGGCGCGTAGTGAAGGGTTCCAGCACTTGGGCCTGAAACATCAGGCGCTCCAGCTCTTGGGGCGAATGGCCAAATACATAGTCCACCATGATGATGCCTCCTCCGATGTTTCAGGGCTGGGGCGCCAGGCGCGTGCGTTGCCGTTGCACCAGATGCTTCATGTGCACCAGGTTCGCTGGCGACAGACGCAACGCGGCGTCCACCCACTGGGCGGTGATGGTCAGCAATTCCTCATGGCTGATGGGCATGGCCACCTCTCGCGCCGCAGGCATCGCCGCAAGGCCGTTGTGGCGTGCCTGGGTTTCGTCGACGAAGGCGTGTAGCGCGGCCACGCCCGTGCCGGTGGGCACCACCCGGTCGACAACCCCCATGGCCAGGCACGCCTGGGCCGAGTAGGTGGCGCCGCCACCCATCATCGCCTCGGTGGCACGCATGCCGATGCGCCGGCGCAGCAGGCTGTAGCCGCCCATGCCGGGGAACAGGTTGAACAGGATTTCCGGAAAGCCGAAGGTGGCGTGCTCCTCGGCTATCAGCACATCATTGGCCAGCGCCGCTTCCAGCCCACCGCCCAGCGCCGGGCCTTGCACCAGTGCCAGGGTAATCAGCGGCGAAGCCTGATAGTGCATTATCCGCCGGTGCAGGATACCCACGCACTGCGTCGCGTAGGCCAGCAAAACGCCGTGGTCGCGCCGTTCGATGCAGTCGACGAAATGTGCCAGGTCGCCACCCAGGCTGAAGTAGCCTGGTGTTCGCGAGGCCCAGGCATAGTAATTCACGGGCTGAAAGGCACTGGTACGAAGCGGGCCTTCGGCGGTGTCCAGCGATTGCTCGTGCGCCTGCACATCGTCCAGCAGCTGGGGCGTGAAACTGGGCACCGCCAGCGGGGCAAAATACCCCCACAGCAAACGTCGTGCTCCGTCGTAGTGGGTAAGATATTGCATGGCGCGCCCTCGGTGTGGGGTTCGCCATACCGTAGAGAAACGGCGCCGGGCGCGATACTGGTAGGTTTGACAGGAGGCCACAGGCCAGTATCGACCTGTCCGCTGCTACGCGCGTTCGAGGTTCAGCGGCTACGCTGTGGGGGTATTCACACCGGAGCCCCCTGATGCCCCCGCGCCTGCCCTCGGTCGACAGCCTGTTGCGCCACGCTGCCTGCCTGCCTTTGCTCAACCGCTATGGCCGCCCGGCCACCCTTGAAGCGTTGCGTGGGCTGCTCGATGACCTGCGCCAGGGCGAGGCTTCGCACAGCGCGGAGCTGTCAGCCGAGGTGCTGCTGGGCCGCGTCAGCGAGCGGCTGCACGTGCAGCACCAGAGCCGCGTGCGCCGGGTGTTCAACCTCACCGGCACGGTGCTGCACACCAACCTGGGGCGGGCGCTGTTGCCCGAGGTGGCGGTCGAGGCGGTGCTGGCCGCGGCCCGCTACCCGTTGAACCTGGAATTCGACCTGGCCACCGGCAAGCGTGGCGACCGTGACGACCTGATCGAGGGCCTGATTCGCGAACTGACCGGCGCCGAGGCCGTGACGGTGGTCAACAACAACGCCGCCGCCGTGCTGCTGGCCCTCAACAGCCTGGGCGCGCGCAAGGAAGGGATTATCTCGCGCGGCGAGCTGATCGAGATTGGCGGCGCCTTCCGCATCCCCGACATCATGGCCCGCGCCGGGGTGAAGCTGCACGAGGTGGGCACCACCAACCGCACCCACGCCCGCGACTATGAGGCCGCCATCAACCCGCGCAGCGGCCTGGTGATGCGCGTGCACAGCAGCAACTACAGCATCCAGGGCTTTACCGCCCAGGTGCCCACCGCCGAGCTGGCGCAGCTGGCCCACCAGCACGGCCTGCCGCTACTGGAGGACTTGGGGAGCGGCAGCCTGCTGGACCTGACGCGCTGGGGCCTGCCCGCCGAGCCCACGGTGCGCCAGGCCCTGGCCGACGGCGCCGACATTGTCACCTTCAGCGGCGACAAGCTGCTGGGCGGCCCGCAGGCGGGGCTGATCGTGGGCCGCAAGGACCTGATCGCGAAGATCAAGAAGAACCCGCTCAAGCGCGCGCTGCGGGTCGACAAGCTGACCCTGGCGGCGCTGGAAGCGGTGCTGGGCCTGTACCGCGACCCCGACCGCCTGGCCGAACGCCTGCCCAGCCTGTGCCTGCTGACCCGCCCACCGCAGCAACTGCAGGCCCAGGCCGAGCGCCTGCGCCCTGCCGTGGCGCAGGTGCTGGGGGAGGGCTGGACGGTGGCCGCCGAACCGGCGCTGGGCATGATCGGCAGCGGCAGCCAGCCGGTGGCGCGCTTGCCCGGCGCGGCGCTGTGCCTGCGCCCGCAGGTGTCCAAGCGCCTGCGCGGGCGCCAGTTGCTTGGCCTGGAGGCGCGCCTGCGCGGCCTGCCGATTCCGGTGCTGGGGCGCCTGGACGACGACGCCTTGTGGCTGGACGTGCGCCAGTTGGACGATGAACCGGCGTTCCTGGCGCAGTTGCCCGGGTGGGCCGCACCGTGATCATTGGCACCGCCGGCCACATCGACCACGGCAAGACCGCGCTGCTGGCGGCGCTCACCGGGCAGGCCGGCGACCGCCGCCGCGAGGAGCGCGAGCGCGGCATCACCATCGACCTGGGCTACCAGTACGCGGCGCTGGAACGTGACGCCCCGCTGACCGGCTTCATCGACGTGCCCGGCCACGAGCGCTTCGTCCACAACATGCTCGCCGGCGCCCAGGGCATCGACCTGGTGCTGCTGGTGGTGGCCGCCGACGACGGCATCATGCCGCAGACCCTGGAACACCTGGCCATCGTCCAGCTGCTGGGCATTCCCCAGGCGCTGGTGGCCATCACCAAGTGCGACCGGGTGCCGCCGGAGCGCGTGCGCGAAGTGCAGGCCCAGGTCGACCGGCTGCTGGCCGACGGGCCCTACGCGGCGGCGCGGCGCATTCCCGTGTCCAGCGTCACCGGCGCCGGCATCGACACGCTGCTCAAGACCCTGGTGATGATGCAGCGCGAAATGCGCCAGGCCCGCGACAGCGGCGGCTTTCGCCTGGCCATCGACCGCGCGTTCACGGTGCCGGGCGCCGGCATCGTGGTGACCGGCACGGCCATCGCCGGCCAGGTGCAAGTGGGCGACGCGCTGCTGCTGGGGGCCGAAGGCCGCCCGGTGAAAGTGCGCGGCCTGCACGCCCAGAACCAGGCCGCCAGCCAGGCCCTGGCCGGGCAACGGGTGGCACTGAACCTTGCCGGCGAGCGCCTAGCCCTGGCGCACATCCACCGCGGCGACTGGCTGGTGCCCGAATGGTTGTTCGCGCCCAGCCAGCGCATCGACATCGAACTGCAACTGCTGGCCAGCGAAGCCAGGCCCTTCGAGCATTTCAGCCCGGTGCATGTGCACCTGGGCACCCAGGACGTCACCGCGCGGGTGGCACTGCTGGAGGGCAGCAGCCTGGCCCCCGGCGCCAGCATGCTCGCGCAGCTGCTGGTGAATGCACCCATGCAGGCGGTGCGCGGCGACCGCCTGGTGCTGCGCGACCAGAGCGCCCAGCGCACCCTGGGCGGCGGCCGCGTGCTGGACCCGTTCGCGCCGTCACGCCAGCGCCGCAGCCCGGCAAGGCTGGCGCAGTTGCAGGTGCTGGCCAGCGCCACCAGCCTTGAAGGCGCCTTGCCGATGCTGCTGGCCCACAATGGCAGCGGCCTCGACCCGCAGCGCCTGGAACGCCAGTTCAACCGCCCGCGCGAGACCTGGCGGCTGCCGCCCGGCGTGCGGGTGGTGGCCACGCGGCAGGGGCCGTTGCTGTTCAACGAACAGCGCTGGCAGTCGCTGAAGGTGGCGCTGCTGGCACACCTCGAGCGCTTTCATGAGCTGGAAGCCGACCAGATGGGCCCCGACCGTGACCGGCTACGGCGCTTCGCCGCCTTGCCGGTGGAGCGCCCGGCGTACATCAGCCTGCTGGAGGAATTGCTGGGTGAAGGGGCGCTGCTGGCCAGCGGGCCGTGGCTGCACCTGCCCGGCCACCAGCCGCAATTGAACGCTGGGGACGATGCCTTGTGGCAGCACCTGCAGCCGTTGCTGGAGGCGGGCGGCCTGGACCCGCCCTGGGTGCGCGAGCTGGCCAGCGCCAGCGGTCACGACGACGCTAGCGTGCGCCTGCTGCTGCGCAAGCTGGCGAGGCTTGGGCAGGTGCACCAGGTGGTCAAGGATCTGTTTTACCCCGACGCTACGTTGCGGCAAATGGCGGCTATGCTGAGGCAACTGCACGGGCTGGGGCCGGATATCCAGGTCACCGCGTTTCGTGACCGGGTGGGCCTGGGCCGCAAGCGCAGCATCCAGGTGCTGGAATTCTTCGACCGCATCGGCCTGACCCGCAGGCTGGGCGAACACCGCCGCCTGCGCCTGGAAAACCCCTTGGCGCAGGACGGCTGAACCCTTTACAGGAAGGCAATCGCGCCCGGTGGCGCGGCCGGGCTTCAAACCCGGTTGGGGACGGCAGCCGTTCCCGGGCAGGTTCGACTCCGGCTGCCTTCCGCCATTTTCGTGTGGGCCCTGGGACGCAGACTTCGGCAGCTGCTACGGGGGATTTGGGTGGGGCTTGGACGCGGCCTTTGGCCGCTGCTACGGGGCTTCTCGTAGCAGCGGCCGCAGGCCGCGTCCGCAGGCAACGCGGTGTTGGTCAATACCCGCGTACGCGGTCAGCCAGGTTGTGCAGGGGCTGTTCGGTGAGGAAACGGTCGAGGTTATCCAGCAGGATATCGGCAATCGCCTCGGCGCCGCGGGTGGAGATGGCCGAGGTGTGCGGCGACAGGCGCACCTTGGGGTGGCTGTACAGGCGGTGGCCGTCGGGCAGCGGTTCGGGCTCGGTGACGTCCAGGGTGGCGAAGCCCAGCGGCCCATGGTCCAGGGCGTGCAGCAGCGCGTCCTGGTCCAGCAATCCGCCACGGGCGATGTTGATCAGGTGCAACCCCGGCTTGGCGCTGGCCAGCACTTCGGCGTTGATCAGGTGGCGGGTGTCCGGCGTCAGCGGCGCGGCCACGACCAAATGATCTGATTCGGCGAACAGGTGGTGAATGTCACGCGCCGTCTCCACGCCAGCCACGCCCAGCGGCGCGTCGCTCTGGCGCAGGGCAACCACCCGCAGGCCCAGGGCCTGGGCCTTGTGCGCCAGCGCCGTGCCAATGGAGCCGAAACCAAGAATACCCAAGGTCTGGCCCTTCACCGGCGTCAGGGCGGTGAACTGCCAGTCGGCGTTGTTCACCCAAATGTCGGGCAGGTGCTTGTTGCAGGCGAAGATCGCCGCCAAGGCGAACTCGGCAATCGGGTCGCTGGCACTGCCGCGCGCGGTGGTCACCGGCAGGCCGTCGAACAGCCACGCCGGGTAGAAATCGATGCCCGAGGACGCCAGCTGAATCCAGCGCAGGCCGTAGGGCCAGCCCGGCGGCGGGGTGTCCGGGGCCTGGTAGCCGCGCACGTTGATGGGCCGGCCCATGAGAATGCGCGCCTCGGGCGGCAGGTCGCTGGGCACGCCCACCGGCACCTCTATCACCTTCACGCCGGGGTGGGTGGTGGCCAGGCGCGCACGCAGGGCCTGGTTGAACGGCGCGTCCAGCTGGCTGGCGATGACCAGGTCGCTCATGGCGTGACTCCTGTGCTTAACGCGGCGAAGGCGGCCTTGCCGACGCCGGTGAAAATGGCGTCGTTCTGCGGCGTATGCACGCGGCTGCAGAGCACGTCGCGGTAATGCCGTTGCAGCGGGTTGTGGCGCGACAGGCCGGGGTTGCCCGAGGCCTGGATGGCCAGCTCCACCGCGCGGATGGCGTTGTCGGTGACCAGGTACTTGATCTGCGCCGCGTGCTGCGGCGCGGTCAGGCCCTGGGCGGCGGCGTCCAGCAGGCTGCGGTTGTTGAACAGCAGGGTGTCGATCTGGCCGACGGTCTCCTGGAAGCGCGGCAGGCTCGACAGCGGCGCGCCGAGGTTGGACGGCGTGCGCTCGGTGAGCCACTGCACCAGCCAGTCGCGGGCCGACTGCGCCACGCCGTCGTACACGGCAGACAACAGCACCGCCATCCACAGCAGGCCCTGGGCGTCCAGTTCAGCCGCCGGGGCGCTGGCCGGGCTGACGCTGACGGCGTGGTCCAGCGGCACCAGCACGTCATCGAAGCTGATCTCATGGCTGCAGGTGGCGCGCATGCCCAGGTGGTCCCAGGTGTCGACGATGGCGATGCCCGGGGTGTCGCGGTGCACCAGCCAGGCGCCCACCAGCGGGTCGGCGTCGTCGCTGCGCGCCCACACGCTGTACCAGCTCAGGCCGTGGCTGCCGGTGGAATAGATCTTGGTGCCGCTCAGGCGCCAGCCTTCCGGCGTGCGCCGGGCGATGGTCGCCGGCAGGCCGCCGCGCGCCGGGGTGCCCAGGTCGGGCTCCACGCGCAGGGCGTTGATCAACGCGCCGTTGCGCACCGCGTCCTCGCTGACCCGTTGGCGCAGCGCCTCGGGCCAGCTGCTGAACGGCAGCCGCGCGTGCTGCAGGTACTGCATCACCAGGATCAGCGCCGTGGACGGCTCGCCCCGGGCCACGGCGGCGATCACCTCGCGCGCCTGGGCCAGGGTGGCGCCGCCACCGCCGTAGGCCGTGGGCACGGTGTAGCCCAGCAGGCCGTGGCGGTGCAGCAGGGCGAAGTTGGCTGCCGGGAACTGCCCGGTGCGGTCGTGCAGCTCGGCGCTGGCGGCCAGTTGCGCGGTCAGCGTCGGCAGCAGGGTGCGGTAGCTGAATTCGCTCATGCCAGTTCTTCCTCGGCAGGCGCCCTGGCGGCGGCCGGCGCGGCGTTGCGGTTGGCTGGCACGGCCAGGCCCAGGTGCTCGCGCAGGGTGCTGCCGGTGTAGGCGCTGCGGAACAGGCCGCGCTGCACCAGCACCGGCACCACCAGTTCGGTGAAGTACTGCAGGCCGTCCGGCAGCACCGAGTTGATGATGAAACCATCGGCGGCGCCCGCCTTGAACCAGTGCTCGATGTGGTCGGCGACCTGCGCAGGCGTGCCGACGAAGTCACGCTTGGGCCGCGAGAAATACAGCGCCACCTCGCGCAGCGTCCAGTCGTTCTCGCGCGCCAGTTCGATGATGCGCTCGCTGCTGCCTTTGTGGCTGTTGGCGCCCAGGTGGCCGACGTCGGGGAAGGGCGCGTCCAGCGGGTATTGGCTGAAGTCATGGTCGTTGAACGGCCGGCCGAGGGCGACGATGGCGTCCTCGATGCTGACCAGGTCCACGGCCTGCTGGTAGCGGCTTTCCACCTCGGCCTCGTCACGGCCGACGATGGGACGGATGCCAGGCAGGATGGCCAGTTTGTGCGGGTCGCGGCCGGCCTCGGCAGCGCGGCGCTTGAGGTCCTGGTAGTAGGCGCTGGCCTGTTCGAAATTCTCGCCGTGGACGAAGATCGCGTCGGCGTTGCCGGCGGCGAAGTGGCGGCCGTCTTCCGAGGTGCCAGCCTGGAAGATCGGCGGCTGGCCCTGGGGCGAGCGGGCGATGTTCAGCGGGCCCTTGACCGCGAAGAACTCGCCCTTGTGGCCCAGGGTGTGCAACTTGGCCGGGTCGAAGAACTGGCCGGTCTGCTTGTCGTAGGTGAAGGCGTCGTCTTCCCAGCTGTCCCACAGGCCCTTGACCACGTCCACGTGCTCGCGAGCGATGCGGTAGCGGGTTGCGTGGGCCGGGTGCTCGGGCTTGCCGAAGTTGTCGGCGGTGCCGCTCAGCCACGAGGTCACCACGTTCCAGCCGGCGCGGCCGCCGCTGAGCAGGTCCAGGGAGGCGAACTGGCGCGCCACCTGGAACGGTTCGGTGTAGCTGACGGTGACGGTGGCCACCAGGCCGATGTGCTCGGTGGTGGCCGCCAGCGCCGAAAGAATGGTCAACGGCTCGAAGCGGTTGAGGTAATGCGGGCTGGACTTTTCGTGAATGTGCAGGCTGTCAGCGATAAAGGCGAAGTCGAACTTGGCCCCTTCCGCCAGCTGCGCCTGCTGCTTGTAGAAGGCCAGGCTGGTGCTGGCGTTGGGCAGCGCCTTGGGGTGGCGCCATTCGCCCCAGCCGTGGCCGACGCCGTGGATCATGGCTCCGAGTTTGAGTTGGCGTTGCTGGGTCATGGTCATACTCCTTTGATCAATCACTGGGCGCTGGCGGCGAGGGGGGTGCTGGCGTTGAAACTGGGGTCGAAGCCGTGGGACACGTCAACCGCTTTGGTGAGAATGCCTTCGCTGCGGTAGAGGTCGGCGGTCTGCTGCAGGCCCTTGATGACCTGGGCGTCGATGGGCACGCGTTCCATGTGGGTGTTCTGCGCGGCGGCCAGCTGGATCTCCAGCGGCAGGCCGGTGACCTTGGCCATGGCGGCGGCGTATTCACGCGGGTGGCCGTTGGCCCACTGCCAGGCACGGTCGACGCGGGCGACGAAGTCCTGCAGCTGCACGCGCTTGTCGGCGATGGCCTGGCTGGTGGCCGCCAGGTACAGGTGGTTGGTGAGCAGCGTGGCGCCGCTGACCAGCACCCGCTCCTGGCCGCTGGCGGTGGCCACGGTGGTGTACGGCTCCCAGGTGGACCAGGCGTCGACGCTGCCGTTTTCCAGCACCACCCGCGATTCGCTGGGCAGCAGGAAGGCGAAGGTCACGTCGCTGGTTTTAAGCCCCGCTTCGTGCAAGGCCTTGATCACCAGCAGGTGGCCGATGGAGCCCTTGGTGGTGACGATGCGCTTGCCCTTGAGGTCGCCCACCTGCTGGATGGGCGAGTCCTTGGGCACCAGCAGGGCGGTGGTGTAGCGGCCGTTCATGTGGGTGATGCTCACCACTTTCAGCGGCGCGCCGGCGCCCAGGGCGAACACATAGGGCGCATCGCCCAGGGCGCCGACGTCAACGGCGCCGGCGTTCAGCGCCTCGCCCAAGGGGGCGGCGGCCGGGAATTCGGAAAAGTCGATGGTGTAGGGGACGTGTTCAAGCTCACCGGACACTTGCAGCAGCGCCTTGATGGTGGACTTCTGGTTGGCGACCTTCAGCGGTTGCAGGTCGGCGCCGTGGGCCAGGGTGGCGGCCAGGCATAGCAGGGCGGTGGACAGCAGGCGAGGCAAGGGCATGTAGGTGCTCCATAGGGCGTGTAGCAGCGGCCGCCAGTGTGGGAGCTGGCTTGCCAGCGAGCTGTTGAGGCCGAAAAGCTCGCTGGCAAGCCAGCTCCCACATTTATTTGCAGGGGTTTTCAGATCACGTGGAAGCCGTGGGTGCCGTCGCGGGCCAGTTGCTCGACCAGGCCGAACTCCCAGTCCAGGTACGCCTGCATGGCTTCGCGCGGGGCGTCGGTGCCTTCGTATGGGCGGCGGTAGCGGTCGATGCGCGGCGAGGCCAGGTGGCTGTCGCCGCTCTCGGTGGGCAGGCCCGCCGCCAGCCAGCTGGCGGTGCCGTCGCGCAGCACGAACACCGGCTTGCCGGTCAGCGCCTGCACCTGGCTGACGGCAAAACGTGCCAGCAGGCTGCTGCCGCAGGTGAGCACGTAGCGCTCGGCGGCCGGGAGCTTCTTCAGCACGTTGGCGAGATCTGCACGCAGGGCCCACCAGGCGCCGGGGATGTGCTGCTTCACATGGTTGGCGCTGGTGGTGAAGTCCAGCAGCTGGGTGTCGCCCTGGGTCAGCCAGTCGGCCAGGGTGTCCGGGCTGATCACCTCATAGGAAGGCACCGCCGGGATGGCCGGCTTCCAGGCACCGCGTTCGGTGAAGGCGCTGGCCTCGACGCCGTCCAGCACGTGCACGTCCCAGCCCAGCTGGGCCAGCCACGAGGCGCTCATGTTGGCGCGCACGCCGTCGTCGTCCACCAGCACCAGGCGCGCACCGCGCACGCTGGCGTAGTGGTCGGTTTCCTGCACCAGCTGGCCGCCGGGGGTAGAGCGGGCGCCAGGCAGGTGCCCGGCCTCGAATTCCTGGGGCGTGCGCACGTCGAACAGGTAGTGGGTGCGGCCGGCCTCGGCCTGCCATTGCTGCCAGGCTTTGAGCGAGGCGCGCTTGACCCCGGCCTGGTCGGCCACGCGGCGGGCGTCGGCGCTGGCCAGCTGGCGGGTGGCTTCGCTGGTGGCGGCGAACTGGCGCGCCTGGCCGTGGTCCAGGGTTTGCCCGGCCAGCAGCCAGCCGATGGTGCCGTTGCGCAGGGCCGAGATCGGGTTGGGCAGGCCGGCGTTGACCAGCGACTGGGTGCCGATGATGCTGCGCGTGCGGCCGGCGCAGTTGACGATGATGCGGGTGGCCGGGTCCGGCGCCAGTTCACGGGCACGCAGCACCAGTTCGGCGCCTGGCACGCTGATGCCGGTGGGAATGCTCATGGTCTGGTATTCGTCGAAGCGCCGGGCGTCCAGCACCACCACGTCGGCCTGGCGGTCGAGCAGTGCCTTGACCTCTTCGGCGGCCAGCGACGGCGTGTGGCGCTGGTGCTCCACCAGCTCGCCAAAGGCCTTGCTGGGCACGTTGACGTCGATGAACAGCTCGCCGCCGGCGTCGCGCCAGCCCTGCAGGCCGCCTTCCAGCAGCGCCACGTCGCTGTAGCCCAGCTGCGCCAGGCGTTCCACGGCCCGTTGCGCCAGGCCTTCGCCGTCGTCGTAGACGGTGATGGCGGTGTCCAGCCGGGGAATGCGCGGGTAGACCTCCACCTCCAGTTTCGACAGCGGGATATTGGCCGCGAACAGCGGGTGCGCCTGGGCAAACGGCGCCTCTTCACGCACGTCCACCAGCGCCACTTCCTGGCGTTGCAGCAGGGCGTGGCGAATGTCGGCGAAGGAACGAGTCAGGGGGTGGCTCATAGGCTGTGGTTCTCTTTGGAAAGGTCCCAGATGTTGGGTAGCGTGGTGTTCGAATAGCCGGAGATGAACAGCTTTTCAGTGCCGTCGGGCTGGTACACCGCCCGGTGCACGGCGCCGATGTTGGCGCCGTACACGTGAATGCTGATGGACACCTGGTCGGCAAACGCGTTGCTGACCTGGTGGATGTCGCCACTGCGCGGCGACAGCGGCTCGACGTCGCCGGGCTGCAGGCGGATAGGCGCGCCGTCGGGCACCAGCGCGCCGCTGTCGGTGCGCCGGTAGTTCTGCGAGTCTTCGGCGCCGCGCAGCATGCCGATCAGGCCCCATACGCGGTGGTCATGAATCGGCGTGCGCTGGCCCGGGCCCCAGACGAAGCTGACCACCGAGAAGCGCTGGCGCGAATCGGCGTGCAGCAGGAACTGTTGGTAGCGTTCCGGCGATGGCTGCGCGTATTCCTCGGGCAGCCAGTCGTCGAAGCTCACCAGTTGCTGCAGCAGTTGGCCGCCGCGGTGCAGCTTGTCGCCTTCGCGCGGGTCGCTGTCGAGCAGCTCGGCCAGGGCGCCGATAAAGGCGCGCAGGCGTTCGGGGTGACGAACCTGGGACATCTTCACTCCTTGTTTCAGGCGGTTTTTCAGGCAACGCGGGCCTGACGTTGGGCCACCAGCTGGCGGGTCAGCGGGATCAGCTTCTTGCCGTAGTCGATGGCGTCTTCCAGCGGGTCGAAGCCACGGATCAGGAAGGTGGTGATGCCCAGGTCGTAGTAGTCCAGCAGGGCTTCGGCCACCTGTTCCGGGGTGCCCACCAGCGAGGTCGAGTTACCCTGGGCGCCCAGCAGGCCGGCGATGCCGGTCCACAGGCGCTTGTCCAGGCGCGAGCCCTTGGCGGCGGCGGCCAGCAGGCGGCGCGAGCCTTCGTTGGGCGGCTCGCGGCGCACGAAGCCGCGCTGCTCGGCCAGGGCGGTGGCCTTGGCCAGGATGCTCTCGGCGCGGGCCCAGGCCTTCTCTTCGGTGTCGGCCAGGATGGGCCGCAGCGACAGGCTGAAGCGCACGGTGCGGCCGTGCTTGGCGGCTTCGGCACGCACCTGGGTCACCACTTCCTTCACCTGTTCGTAAGTTTCGCCCCACAGGGCGTAGACGTCGGCGTGCTTGCCGGCCACTTCGATGGCGGCTTTGGAAGAGCCACCGAAGTACAGCGGGATCGGCTGCGCGGTTTTCACCGCCGAATGCGCGCCTTCGAATTCATAGTAGTCACCCTTGAAGTCGAACGGTTGATCGGCGCTCCATTCCTGGCGCAGCACGGTCAGGTATTCGTCGGTGCGCGCGTAGCGCTCGTCCTTGCCGATGAAGCTGCCGTCGGCGCGCAGCTCCTTGTCGTCACCGCCGGTGATGATGTGCACGGCGGTGCGGCCACCGTTGAGCACGTCGAGGGTGGCGAACTGGCGGGCGGCGAGGGTAGGGGCGGCGAAGCCGGGGCGGTGGGCAATGAGAAATTGCAGCTTTTTGGTCACGCTGGCGGCGTGGCTGGCAATCAGTGTGCTGTCGGGGCTGTTGGAGTGGAACGCCACCAGGGCGCGGTCGAAGCCGGCTTCCTCGTGGGCGCGGGCGACTGTCTCGATGTAGTCGGCCTGCAGGACCGGGCCGCTGGCCGGGTGGATTTCGGAGCTGTGGTGACCGCCAATGTAGCCGATGAACTCGATGCTCATGGGTGCTTCCCTTATGAATGGAGCGTTATCAAGGGCCTCCGCCTGGCGTGGGGTCGGTCGTTGATGAAGAACATAAAGGTAGGATGTGGCGCTGTGAAATTCGATTTTGTTCTAAGGTAATTATTAATTTAAGGAATCTAAAGCTTTTTAGATATTACATAGTTGCATATTCACGTCCGCCATGGCGGCTACGGTATACTGCAGGCCCGCTTTGCTCACAGGCACCCCATGGTTTCCGAGGTAGACCGCTACATCGCCGCCGGCACCCGCGAGAACACCCGGCGCAGCTACCAGTCGGCCATCGAGCATTTCGAGGTGACCTGGGGCGGCTTCCTGCCCGCCACCAGTGACGCCATCGCCCGTTACCTGGCCGCCTTCGCCGGCAAGCTGTCGCTCAACACCTTGCGCCTGCGCCTGGCCGCCCTGGCCCAGTGGCACAGCAGCCAGGGCTTCCCCGACCCGACCAAGAGCCCCCAGGTGAAGCAGGTGATGAAGGGCATCCGCACCCTGCACCCGCAGCAGGAAAAGCAGGCCGAGCCCTTGCAACTGCTGGGCCTTGAGCGCTGCGTGCGTTGGCTGGACGGGCAGATCAAGGACGCGCTGGCCGCCACCGACGCCAAGCGCCTGCTGCGCTGCCGGCGCGACAAGGCGTTGATCCTGGTGGGCTTCTGGCGCGCGTTCCGCAGCGAAGAGCTGTGCCGGCTGGACGTGCAATTCATCCACGCACGGCGCGGCGAGGGGCTGCAGCTGTTCCTGCCGTGGAGCAAGGGCGACCGCGACAACCGTGGCATTACCTACAGCGTGCCGGCCCTGGAACGCCTGTGCCCGGTGGACGCCTACTGCGACTGGCTGGAAACCGCCGGCATTGCCCACGGCCCGGTGTTTCGCGGCATCGACCGCTGGGGCCGGCTGGGCGACCGCGCCTTGCACCCTTACAGTGTGATGCACCTGCTGCGCGAGGCGCTGATGGGCGCCGGGCTGGACGGCGAGGCCTACAGCAGCCACTCCCTGCGCCGCGGCTTCGCCAACTGGGCCAGCCAGAGCGGCTGGGACCAGAAGTCGCTGATGAGTTACGTGGGCTGGAAGGACAGCAAGTCGGCGTTGCGCTACGTCGACGCGCGCGCCGATTTCCGCCTGCCGCCGGCGGGTAGTTGAAGGATCGACGTGGCATCGGGACGTAGCCTGTGGGAGCTGGCTTGCCAGCGAGCTGTTGGGGCCATAAAAACTCGCTGGCAAGCCAGCTCCCACAAGGACGGTTGTTGCTACGAGGCCGCGTCCCGCCTCCCCGCCACCGTCAAAACCGATAATCCGCCGTCACGAACAACGATCGCGGCTGCCCCATCTGCCACTGCGCGCCGTCGTTCTGCTGCGACACCGCATAACGCCGGTCCAGCAGGTTGTTGACCTGCAACCCCAGGCGCACGTCCGGCAGCACCTGCCACCCAAGGTTGGCATCCACCACCGTATACCCCGGCACCTGCGCGCTGTTGGCGGTGTTGGCGTAGCGCCCATCCACGTAGCGCAGGCCGGCCCCGGCGTCGATGCGCTCGGTGAGGGCCTTGCTCAGCCACAGGTTGGCGGTGCGCCGTGGCACATCGGTGGGTCGGTTGCCGTCGCGCGACAGCACCTGGCCATTCACCGCTTCATCGAAGTCATCGTAACGGGCGCGCACCACCGCGGCGTTCGCCGACAGCTGCCAATGGTCGGCCAACGCCAGTTCCAGGCTGGCTTCCAGGCCGTTCGAGGACTGCTGGCCCACCTGCAGGGTGTCGCGGGTGATGGGGTCGGTGGTCAACAGCTTGCGCTTGACGATGTTGTACGCCGCCAAGGTCCAGGCACCGCGGCCGTCCCAGAACTGCTGCTTGAGGCCCAGCTCGGTCTGTTTCGCCCGGGCCAGGTCCATCTGCTGTTGGGTGGGGTTGAGGGTGACCAGGTCGCTGACGCCGTCCTGGCTGGTGCTGTACTGGCCGTACAGCGACAACTGGTCGGTGACCGCGAACACCAGCCCGGCGCGCCAGTTGCCGCCGTCCAGATTGACGTCGCTGCGGGTGCCGGTGCGCGCGTCGTCACGCTGGATGTGGTTCTGGTCGCGGCGCACGCCGGTCACCAGCGCCCAGCGTTCCGACAGCTGCAGGCGGTTCTCGGCGAACAGCGCGAAGGTCTGGGTGGTGCTCTGGCTCAGCGCCTGGAACGGCGACTGGCTGTGGAACCAGCCCGGCGCCGGCGCCCAGGGGTCGACGTAGTCACCACCGACATCGGTGTAGGGCGAGTTGTTGGCCAGGCCGAAGCGGATGCGGTTGTACTCGGCGCCCACCACGGTCTTGCTGGCAAGGCCGAACAGGCTGTGGTCGAAGGTGAAGGTCTGGCGGTCGCCCAACTGTTCTTCGTGATGCTTGATTTCCAGGTAGCTGCCACGCAGCAATTGCCCCTGGCTGCTGTCCCAGTTGTAGCTTTCGGCGTTGCGCCAGTGGCGGCGGCTCTTGATGTAGTACAGCTCGTTGCTGGCGCTGATAGCGTCGCTCAGGGTCCAGGCGCTGGTCAGCCGGGTCCATTGGTCGTCGTAGTGCTGCACGGCGTTGCGCACGTTGTAGTTCTTGCCGCGCAGGCTGTCGTGGTAGTGGCCGTCGATCAGCGGCGTGCCCAGGTAGTTCATGGGTCGGCTGTCGCCCTGCTCATGGGCCAAGGTAAAGCTGAGGTCGTCGCTGGCCTGCCAGCGCAGGGCGCCGCTGAAGGCCAGGCTTGAGGACTGGCCACGGTCTACCCAGCCGTTGCTGCTTTGCTGGTCCAGGGTCAGTCGGTAGCTGAGGCGCTCGCCCAGCGAGCCGCCGCTGTCGAACGCGGTCTGCTGGCGGTCGTCGCTGCCGTAGCCCACGCGCAGGTGGTTGCTGATGGCGCCCTCGAAGGGCTTCTTGGGGATCACGTTGATCACCGCGCCGGTGGCGCCTTCGCCGTACAGCACCGAGGCCGGGCCGCGGATCACGTCGATGCGCTCCACCATCCACGGGTCCACCGGGAAGGTCTGGGTGCCGGCGCCGGTGTACAGGCGCGCGCCGTCGAACAGGGTCATCACCGACTCGTGGCCGCTGAAGCCGCGCGCCGACAGCGCCGTGTTGCCGTTGCCCGGCGCGGCGATGCTGGTGATGCCAGGCGCGCGGGTGACGGCTTCCTGCACCGTGAGGTTGTTGCGCTGGTCGATGGCGCCTTCGTCGAGGCTGCTGATACTGGCCGGGGTCTGCAGCGGCGTCAGGTTCAGGCGTGAGCCTGCGGTGCCGGGGGTGGCCAACGCGGTGTCGGCGTGTTCGCTGATGGTGGTGGCCGGCAGTGCCAGCTCATCGGCGGCGTACACGGGCAAGGACAAGGCCAGGCACGGGGCCAGGCGGTGAAGCAGGGAAGTGCGGGACATGCTGTTCCAACTACAGTCAGGAAAAGATGAACCCGGAGGGACACGCATGGCAAATCGCGGGCGCAAACGCCCACGGAAACCGGCCTGCGCCCGCCCACCGCGGGTTGCCAATTGAAGCGTTTGCAGGCCGGTCTCCGGGCTTGCGAGGGTCATGAACGCGTCGCCTTCCCATGCGGTGTGCACAGTGGCCTGTTGACGCGTTCGCTCGCTTACCGTTGCGGGGGCAGCGCCGGACTGATCACCAAAGTGACGCACCGGCTTCCCGTTTCACCCTGAGCACGGCGGCTGAGGGCACCTGAAACTGGCGCGCATTCGACCACTGATGTGGATCCAGGTCAATGTCTGCGCCTCGATACAATCCTGTAGCCGCTGCCGAAGGCTGCGCTGGCCGGCATAAACCCTGAATATCTCCAGTGCATGAAAAGGCCAGCGCAGCCTGCGGCAGCGGCTACGCAGCGTCGCGCCAATGGGGTATATTGCGCGCCATTACAGAATACATACCGCAGTACACTTCAAAGGAGCAGGCATGGCACGGGGTGGGATCAACAAGGCAGTGGTGCAAAAGGCGCGTGAGGCGCTGCTTTCCCGGGGCGAGAACCCCACCATCGACGCCGTGCGCGTGGCGTTGGGCAACACCGGTTCGAAGACCACCATCCACCGCTACCTCAAGGAGCTGGAAGAAACCGACCAGCGCCGCCAGGCCCCCCGCGAGCACCTGACCCAGGAGCTGGGCGAGCTGGTAGGCCGCCTGGCCTTGCGCCTGAAGGAGGAGGGCGACGAGTACGTGCAGCAGGCCCAGGCGCGTTTCGACCTGCAGAAAGCCGTGCTCGAAGCCGACCTGGCCGAAGCCGCCAAGGCCCACGCCGCGTTGCTGCAAAAGTTCGAGATCCAGGCCGAGGCCCTGGCCAGTGAGTCGGAACAGCTGGCCACTTGCCGCAGCTCGTTGCAGGCCGAGCACACCCGCAACGCGCGGTTGGGCCAGGAATGCAGCGACCTGCAACTGCGCGTGCAGGAAAAGGACGAACACATCCGCTCGCTGGAAGACAAGCACCAGCACGCCCGCGACGCCCTGGAGCACTACCGCCAGGCGGTGAAGGAGCAGCGCGACCAGGACCAGCGCCGCCACGAAAGCCAGGTGCAGCAGGTGCAGGTGGAAGTGCGGCAGTTGCAGCAGAGCCTGATCGTCAAGCAGGACGAGTTGATGCGCCTGAACCGCGACAACGAACGCATGCTGGTGGAGGCACGCCAGGCGCGCAAGGATCAGGACACCGCCACCCAGGCCCTGGCCGACAAGGCCGCCGAGGCCACGGCCCTGGCCACGCAATTGGCCCAGGCGTTGGGCGCGCGCGAGGCGCAGGCCCAGCAGATCGAGGTGCTGCGCCAGGAGCAGGCGGCCCAGGCCAAGGCCAGCAAGGCCCAGGTGCTGCGCGAGGCGCGCCTGGAGCAACAGCTGCAGCAGGCCAACGCCACCTTGGCGCAGTGGCGCGCCGACCGCGCCGCGGCCAGCGCCGAGTAACGCCGCTCAGGGCTCGGCCGGGGTATCGTCCGGGCCCACCGGGTGCAGGCCGCTGCGCAGGATGCGCCGCACCCGCTGCATTTTCTCCACCGAGCCGGGCACACCGTTGCCCATGTCCAGCAGGGCCTGGGCACACAGCTTGGGGCCGTAGCCGTCGAGCTTGGCGAATTCCTCGCCGGACATGTGAATGGTTTTGAGGGCAAAGGCCAGCAGGTTGTCGCCCGGGTTGGGGCCGTTGAGGATGCCCTGGATCATGTACGCCAGGGCCTGGCGGTACTGGCCCTGGGTGTGGATGGCGGCGCAGTCGATGTCGGTGCCGGCGAAGGTCTGCACCATCAGCCGGCGCATGACCTCGTCGAGCAGTGCCGGTTCGCTGCCGTCGTCCTCGAACACCTTGGTGCGGCGCAGGGGAATGACGTTGTCGTCGTGATCGCTCATGGGTACTCCTTGTGGTGACGCTACAGGGAAAGTATGCGCCATTGCGTTGCGCTGTCCATAATCCGCGCGGCGCTGTCCAAGCCAGGCACCGCTGCCGGCGGGCACACTGCAGGCCTGCCTTTGCCATCAGGAGCCCCTCCATGACCGAGTACGTGATTGCCCCACCGCCCGCCGCCAGCGTCGCCATTGCCGGCGACAGCCGCCGTTTCCCCGTGCGCCGGGTGTTCTGCGTGGGCCGCAACTATTCCGAGCACGCGCGGGAAATGGGCCATGACCCGGACCGCGAGCCACCGTTCTTCTTCTGCAAGCCCGCCGACGCCGTGGTGCCGGCCGAGGGCGTGATCGCCTACCCGCCGCTGACCGCCGACCTGCACCATGAGGTGGAACTGGTGGTGGCCATCGCCGAGGGCGGCGTCGACATCGCCCCCGAGCAGGCCCTGGCGCATGTGTGGGGCTACGGCGTGGGCCTGGACCTGACCCGCCGCGACCTGCAGGCCCAGGCCAAGAAGCAGGGCCGGCCGTGGGACTGGGCCAAGGGCTTCGACGAATCGGCGCCGTGCACCGCGCTGATCCCGGCCAGCACCCTGGGCCACCCGGCCAGCGGCGCCATCTGGCTCACGGTGAACGGCGAGGAGCGCCAGCGCGGTGACCTGGCGGACCAGATCTGGGCGGTGCCTGACGTGATCGCCTACCTGTCGCAATCGGTGGCGCTGCAGCCCGGCGACCTGATCTTCACCGGCACCCCGGCCGGCGTCGGCGCCTTGCAGCCCGGCGACCAGGTCAGCGCCGGCATCGACGGTGTCGCCCAGTTCCAATTGCGCATCGGCCAGCGCTGACAGCCGCCGCGCCGCGCTTTAGACTGGCGGCGTCTTTCCGGCTTTCGAGGTTGCTGCCATGTCGTCCCTGTCCCGCGTGCCCACCTATGGCATGCAGCAGCGCAGCAACCGCGAAGATTTCTACATCCGCGACAAGCAGGAGCGCGAGGCGCTGACCTCGCCGCACCGCCACGAATACTTCCAGATCCAGGTCAACCTGGGCGGCGACACCGTGCAGCACATCGGCGGCGCGGTGCGGCCGTTCCCGCGCAACGCCCTGAGCTTTATCCTGCCGCACCGCCTGCACCTGATCCCGCACCCCGAGCACGGCAACTTCATGCTCATCAACTTCGCCCAGGGTTTCCTGCTGCCGCACCTGGCCTGCGACCCGCTGGACCTGGAGGACGTGCCCCTGGGCCAGGCCCCCGAGCTGGCGCCGTTCCAGTGCCAGGAACACCTGGACTTCATTCTCGACGACGGCGCCTTTGCCGAGGTCGAAGCCTTGCTGCTGCGCCTGCGCGAGCTGGACCGCACCCGTGACTTCGGCACCACCACCTTGCTGCGGGCCGGGCTGTTGCAGCTGATTGGCCTGGTCAGCCAGCGCTTCGCCCCGGCGCTGCAGCAACTGGCCAGCGACAAGGCCGCACGGCGTGGCCGCCGCGACGCGCTGGCGCGGGTGACGGCCTATATTCGCGAGCACATCGCCAACCCGGAGCTGACCTTGAAGGACGCGGCCGCCGCGGCGTTCCTGTCGCCCAACTACCTGACCCACCTGCTGCGCAAGGACACCGGCAGCACCTTTAGCGAACTGGTGCTGGAGCGGCGCATGCGCCTGGCGCGCACCCATCTGCTCAACAGCGACGAGCCCATCAGCCACGTGGCCCAGCGCTGCGGTTTCAGCGACGAAGCGTACTTCTCGCGGCGCTTCCGCCAGACCCAGGGCCTGCCGCCCGGGCAATTCCGCCGGCAGCAGCGCGAGCATAGCGCCCATCAATGATGGTTAGCGTTGTGGCCGGGCTTTGCTAGGGTAGGTGAAAGGTTCAGACGAGCATGGACGATGAAGGCCACACAACAACGCAACCTGGCGGTCAACGGCATCACCCTGAGCGTGCACGTCGCCGGGCCCGAACACGGCCGGCCGGTGTGGCTGCTGCACGGTTTCCCCGAGTGCTGGTACTCGTGGCGGGCGCAGATCGCGCCGCTGGTGGCCGCAGGTTACCAGGTGTGGATGCCGGAGATGCGCGGCTACGGCGCCAGCTCCGCGCCCCAGGCAGTGGAGGCCTACGACCTGCTGACCCTGTGCGCCGACATCCAGGGCGCCATGGACCTGCTGGGCCAGCGCCAGGTGTGCGTGGTGGGCCATGACTGGGGCGCGCCGGTGGCCTGGCACCTGGCGCTGCTGGAACCTGAGCGGGTGCAGGCGGTGGTGGCCCTGTCGGTGCCCTACGCCGGGCGGCCAAAGCAGCCGGCGATAGAGCTGATACGCGCGCACTTCAAGGACCGTTTCAACTACATCCTGTATTTCCAGAACCCGGGGGTGGCCGAGGCCGAGCTGGACGCCGACATCGCCCACACCCTGCGCATGTTCATGCAGGGCGGCGCCAACGGCGACCTGATCCTCAAGCACAAGCCCGCCAGCGCCACGCTGTTCGACGGCATCAACCAGCCCGACCGGCTGCCGCCCTGGTGCAGCGCCGAGGCGTTCGAGGTGTACGTGCAAACCTTCGCCGGCCGTGGCTTCCATGGCGCGCTGAACTGGTACCGCAATTTCGAACGCAACTGGCAGCGCACCGAACCCCTGGCCGAGGCCTGCGTCGAGCAGCCGGCGCTGTTCCTGCTGGGCGACCTGGACCCGGTGGGCGTGCTGGAGGCGCACACGCTGCTGCGCATGCCCAAGCGCGTGCCACGCCTGGAGCAGCACATCGTCAAGGCCTGCGGGCACTGGATACAGAGCGAACAACCCGACATCGTCAACGGGCATTTGCTGCGCTTTCTGGCAAGCCATTTTCCCGTGTGACGTGCACAGGTGGGAGCTGGCTTGCCAGCGAGCTTTTGAGCCTCAACAGCTCGCTGGCAAGCCAGCTCCCACAATGAAGATTAATTTAACCTTCCAACCTATTGATCCATAAAGCTTTACCCAAAGCCACGCAGCACCAGCATATGCCTTTTCCCTAGGCACTTATGACCCCGCCCGGCATATCCATAGGCCAACTCCGTATTTTTGAACCAAAACGTACATTCCTACACTCCGCCGTCCCTGACCCCACCAAGGACGTCCGATGTACCGTCAAGCCTTCCCCCTGGCCCTCAGCGCCGCTTTGTTCAGCCAGCCCCTGTGGGCCGATGGTTTCCTCGATGACAGCAAAGCCGACCTGACCCTGCGCAACTTCTTCATCAACAACGACAACCGCAGCGGCACAGCCACCCCGTCCAAGCAGCAGGAGTGGGGCCAGGGCTTCATCCTCAATTACACCTCGGGCTTCACCAACGGCCCGCTGGGCTTGGGCCTCGATGCCCTGGGCATGCTCGGCCTGCGCCTGGACTCGGGCAAGGGCCAGGCCTACAACAGCGGCAGCAGCGGCGGCGGCATTGTCTTCCCCAGTGAGGGCGACGGCCGCGCGGTGAACGACTTCGCCAGCCTGGGCCTGACCGCCAAGCTACGCTTCTCGAAGACTGAGATTCGCCATGGCACCCTGCAGCCGCACCTGCCGGTGATCGGCATCAACGACGGGCGCCTGCTGCCGCAGACGTTCCAGGGCACCCAGGTAACCAGCCGCGAGTTCGACAACCTGACCCTCATTGGCGGCAAGATCACCTCGGTGAAGGGCCGCAACTCCAGCAACCAGGCGTCGCTGTCGATCGCCGGCGCCAACAGCCTTACCGGCCAGCGCAGCAACGCCTTCTACTACGCTGGCGCCGACTACCGGCTGGACCCGCACACCACCGCGCAGTACTACTTCGCCAACCTCGACGACTTCTACGACCAGCATTTCGTGGGCCTGACCCACAGCACCAAGCTGCCGCGCGGCACCTTGCAGACCGACCTGCGCGGCTTCATCAGCAGCAGCCAGGGCGAGAACGCCAGCGCGGCGGGGCGGGTGGCCGGCTATAAATCCAGTGGCGCGGTGGGCAGCAACGGCGAGGTCGACAACCGCACCTGGAGCGCGCTGTTCACCTACACCCTGGGCAGCCAGTCGCTGGCGGCGGGGTACCAGCGCGTCAACGGCAGCAGCGACTTCCCGTTCATCAACCAGGGCGACGGCAACGCCCCGTACCTGATCACCAGCCGCCAGATTGGCCGCTTCCAGCACGCCGGCGAGCGCACCTGGCTGGCCCAGTACAGCTACGACTTCGCCGGCCTGGGCCTGTCGGGGTTGAGCGCCTCGGTGGTCTACCTCAACGGCGACCACGTGCAGGCGGCCAGCACCGGCGGTGAGTGGGAGCGCGACGTTGCGCTGAATTACGTGGTGAACCAGGGCCGGTTCAAGGGCCTGGGCTTCAGCTGGCTGAACGCCGCGTTCCGCACCGAAGTTGCCGGCCAGCGCAGCCAGGATGAAAACCGCCTGATCGTCAGCTACCGCTTCGCACTGCTGTAGCAGCGATTGCTTTTGTGGGAGCTGGCTTGCCAGCGAGTTTTGCTGGCCTCAACAGCTCGCTGGCAAGCCAGCTCCCACAGGACCGTTGCAGCCACGGATTGCCGGGAGGCCACTGCTGCTCTTATGCTTCGGGCCATGAAAAATCCTGACCTGAACCTGTTGTACGCGCTCGATATCCTGCTCGAAGAAGGCTCGGTAGCCGGCGCCGCGCGGCGCCTGAACCTCAGCGCACCCGCCACCAGCCGCATCCTTGGAAGGATTCGCGAGGCCTTCGACGACCCGATTTTCGTCCGCTCCCAGCGCGGCCTGGTGCCCACGCCCAAGGCCCTGGCCCTGCAGCAGCAGGTGCGCGGCGCGGTGGAACTGGCCCGCGGGGTGTTCCAGCAGAGCCAGGGCCTGGACCTGGCTACCCTGGAGCGCACCTTCAGCCTGCGTGCCAACGACGTGTACATCGGCGCCTACGGCAGCGCCTTGCGCGAGTTGCTGCGCGAACAATGCCCACGCTGCGTGCTGCGCTTCGTGCCGGAAAGCGACCTGGACCACGACCCGCTCAACCAGGGCAGCATCGACCTGATGATCGGCTCGCGGCGCGCGTTCGGCCCCGACATCAAGGTACAGCGCCTGTTCGACACCGAGTTTGTCGGCCTGGCCCGGCGCGGCCACCCGATCTTCCAGCAGCGGCTGGACCTGCACAGCTTCGTCGCCCACGACCACGTCACCGTGTCGCGCCGCGGCCTGGCGCGCGGGCCGCTGGACGACGCGTTGCAAGCCCACGGCCTGAGCCGGCGGGTGGCGTACATCACGCCCACCTTCCACAGCGCGCTGTTCGCGGTGGCCGAATCCGACCTGCTGTTGCCGATCATGCCGGTGAACATGCTACCTACACTGGAACGCCTGGGCCTGCCGTTGCAAGCCTTCGCGCTGCCGGTGGCGCTGCCCAGCGTGGAGATTGTCCAGGCCTGGCACCCGCGCCTGGACAACGACCCCGCGCACCGCTGGCTGCGGCGCGCGCTCAAGCACCTGGCCGAGCCGGCGCCGTAGCCTGCCAGCCACCGCCCAGGCTGCGGTACAGGTCCACCAGCGCCAATGACACTTGGGCGCTGCTGGCCACCTGGGCTGCCTGGTTGTCCAGCAGCGTGGCCTGCACGGTCAACACGTTGAGGAAATCGACACTGCCCTGGGCGTACTGCAGCTGGGCGCTGCGCAGGGCACGCTGGCTGGCGGCCACGGCTTGCCCAAGGCTTGCCTGGCGGCGTTGTTCGGCCTGGTAGGCGGACAGCGCGTCGGCCACCTCATGCCAGGCGCCGAGCACGGTCTTGCGGTATACGATGGCCGCTTCCTGCTGGCGACCTTCGCTCAGGCGCAGCGCCCCTTGCAACCGGCCGCCCTCGAACACCGGCAGGCTCACCCCCGGGCCTGCAGCAAAACTGCGCGAGGCCCAGTTGCCCAGGTTCGCCAGCTGCATGGCCTGCAGGCCGACGTCGGCGCCCAGGGTAATGCGCGGGTAAAAGTCGGCCTGGGCCACGCCGATGGCGGCGGTGGCGGCGTGCAACTGCGCCTCGGCCTCGCGGATGTCCGGGCGCCGCTCGGCCAGTTCGCTGGGCAGCCCGGCCGGCACCTGGGCCGGGCCGTGGGGCACGGGCGCCGGTGCACCGAGTTGCGCCTTGAGGGTGTCCGGGGCCTGGCCGATCAACAGGCTCAGGGCGTTGATCAGCACGCTTTCGCGTTGTTCCAGGGCCGGCAAGCGCGCCTCGATGGCCGCGCTCAGGGCCTGGGCCTGGGCCACCTGCAGGTCGGTGGCCACGCCTTGGGCGCGTTGGGCCTGGGTCAGTGCCAGGCTGTGGCGAGCAATGGCAAGGTTGTCGCGGGTGACCTGCAGGGCGCTCTGGCTGCCGCGCAATTCAATGTAGTCGCGCGCGGTCAGGGCCACGATCGCCAGTTGCACGCCGTGCTGCTGTTCCTGCACCGCCTGCACGCTGGCGTCGGCAGCCTCGACGCTGCGGCGCACGCGGCCCCAAAGGTCGGCCTCCCAGCTGATGGCAAGGCCTGCGTTCCAGACGCTGTAGGCGCGCGTGCCGTCGTAGCCGGAAATGTCCATCAGGCCATCCTGGCTGTTGCGCGCCCGCTGGTAACTGGCGCTGGCATCGACGCTGGGCAGGCGCCCGGCCGCCACCGTGGCGCGCAGGGCCTGGCTCTGGCGGACGTGGCTGGCGGCGATGGCGAGGTCCAGGTTGCCGGCCCGGGCCTGGGCGATCAGCGCTGACAGTTGCGGGTCGTTGAAGCTGTCCCACCAGTGCAGGTCGACTTCACCGCCAGCGGCGCGCCAGTGTTGCGGCAAATCCGCCGCCGGGCGCTTGAAGTCCGGGCCCTGGGTGCAGCCTTGCAGCACTGTCACCAGTACCAGCAGGGCAAGCGAGCGGCGGCTCATCGGGCACCTACCTTGGCCTGGGTGTCGCCGGTGTCGATGCGTGCCTCCACTGACATGCCCACCCGCAGGCGCTGGGCCAGCGGCTGGTCGGCATCGAGGACGATTTTCACCGGGATGCGCTGCACCACCTTGGTGAAGTTGCCGGTGGCGTTGTCCGGGGCAATGGCGGCAAAGGTCACGCCCGTAGCCGGGGCGATACTGTCGACGTGGCCGTGCAGGGCGTGGCCGGGGAAGGTGTCCACGGCAATGTCGGCGCGCTGGCCGGGCACCACCTCGGTGAGCTGGTTTTCCTGGAAGTTGGCCACTACATAGGCCTGGCTGCGCGGCACCACGGCCAGCAGCGGGTCGCCTGGCTTGACGTAGCTGCCCACGCGCACGCTGCGCCGGCCCACTTCGCCGGCCTGGGGGGCGCGCAGGTCGGTGTAGCTGAGGTCCAGTTGCGCGCGCTCGACCTGGCTTTGCGCTTGTCGCACCAGGGCCTGGGCCGTGGCCTGCTGGGCCTGCAGCACGTCGGTCTGCTTGAGCACGGCGGCCACCGCCGCGCGGTGTTCGGCAGCCACGGCGCGCACGCTGCGCAGGCGCGCCTGGGCCTGCTGGAAGCGCTGCACGGTGCCCGCGCCCTGGCCGGCCAGGGCCTGGTAGCGCTGCTGTTCGTGCTCGGCAAAGGCTACCTGGGCGCTGTCGGCGTCGAGCACCGCGCGCGCCTGGTCAACCATGGCCTGCTGGCGCAGCAGCGTTGCTCGGGCGTCCTCGGCGCGGGCCTGGGCGGCGGTCAGGGCTGCCTGCGCTGCTTGCAGGGCGTTGCGGTAGTCGCGGTCGTCGATGTGCACCAGCGGCTGGCCGGCGCTGACGGCCTGGTTGTCGTCCACCAGGACGCGGTCGACGATGCCAGCCACCTTGGGCGCCACCAGCATCAGGTCGGCCTGCACGAAGGCGTCATCGGTGCGCTGCACCGGGCCTTGGGCGCACAGCAGGTAGCCGGCGCCGGCGGCCAGCAGGGTGCCACTGGCCAGCAGGGCGGCCAGGCTTTTTCGGGAGGTTATTTCAGTCATGGGCAATGTCCACACAAGGTTCAGGAAGCGGCGCGTGGCGGGTAGACACGCGTCGGCAGGATCGGAATCAGCACAATCAGCAACAGCGCCAGCAGGCCCATGGCCCGGTACAGGTCGGCGGCGGTGAGCACTTCGGCCTGGCGGTGCAGGCGCGCGGCCAGCTCGCTGCCGGTGGCGCCCGGCCACAGGTTGCCCAGGCGGTCCACCAGCATCGTCGAGTGCAGGTGCAGGCTGTGCAGACTCAGGGTTTCCAGCGTGCTGCCGGCGGCCACCGCGGCGAAGCCCTTGACCGTGTTGAACCAGGCCGAGGCGAACGGCCCATCCGCCGGTTGCAGGCCGCCGGTGGCCAGCATCAGCAGCGGGATCACCGCCATGGGCTGGGCGATGATCTGGATCATCTGCAAGGGATAGAAGTCGCCGCGGTGCCAGGCCACCGTGAGCTGCGAGCCGAGCAAACACACCAGCGCCATCAGCCCCAGGCCGGCGGCCAGCACCCAGCGGCAATCCACCACGCGGTTGTTGAGCAAGGCCACCACCAGCGGCAGCGAGACCAGTTGCGGCAGCGCCACCCACAGCAGCACCGGCGCGGTCTGCAGCGGCCGGTAGCCCTGCACGCCGGCCAGGTAGCTGGCCGGGATGATGATCACCGCCAGCAGCACGAACAGCACGCCGCCCAGGGTGACCAGCGCGTGGCTGAGGTTGCGCAGGCGCAGCATCTGTACCTTGAAGAACGGCAGCGGGTGGAACCATTCATTGATGAAGAACAGCACCAGCAGGCCCAGGCCACCGCCCACCAGGGCGCGGATCAGGCTGGAGGCGAACCAGGCCAGGCGCTCGCCCTGTTCAAGGCCCAGCACCAGCAGGATCAGCCCGGGCAGGCCCAGCAGCAGGCCGCGCCAGTCCAGTTGGCGCAGGCGTTCCAGGCGCAGCGGGTCCTGGGGCAGGCCCCAGGCCACGGCGGCCATGGCCAGCAGGGTGGTGGGGATGACCTGCCAGAATGCCCAGCGCCAGCCCAGGTACTCCACCGCCCAGGCGGCCAACGGCAGGCCGAAGCTGGGCCCGAAAGTGGCGGTCAGGGCGTAGCCGCCCAGGCCGTAGAGCTTGATGCCCGGCGGCAGGAAGCGCAGGGCTACCGACATCAGAATGGGCGGCAGCGCCCCGCCGGCAAAACCCTGGAGCACGCGCAGCAGCAACAGGCTCGGGTAGTTGGGCGCCAGCGGGCACAGCAGGCCCAGCAGCACGAAGGCGCCCATGGCCCACAGGGTGAAGCGGCGCAAGGTGAAGGTGGCGGCGCACCAGGGTGCGAAGGCCATGGCGGCCACCGATGTCGCCGCGTAGCTGGCCAGCAACCAGCTGGCGTCATCCAGGCCGATGCCCATGGCGCCGCGAATGTCGGCCATGGCGAACTTGGTGACGCCGTCGTTGAAGCCTGACACCAGCACGGCCAGCAGCACGCCCACCAGCCCGGTGGCGATGCGCAGGCCGAAGGCCGCCGGGCCTGGCGCGGCGGCTGGCCGCACCGGTTCGGGCAGTAGGGTGGGAAGGGGCGCGAGGAGGGCGCTCATGAGGTGGCTCCGCAGTCAGTGACGATGCGGGCAGTCTAAGCAGCGCTTCCGATTACCAATATTGCTGTTTTGGCACTTTCAACCTGCGTTTTTTGCACGCTGGTCAGTGGCCGTCCACCGAGTAGCGGCCAGGGCCGGTGACCACCAGCAGCAACAGGCCGCCGATGATGGCGATGTTCTTGAAGAAGTTGATCTGGTTGGCCATGCGTTCGGCGCCTTCCATGTTCCAGAACGGGTGGCCGAGCAGCGCCGTGCCCAGCACGAACAGCGCCATCAGCGCGGCCAGCGGGCGGGTGTAGAAGCCCAGCACCAACAGGATGCCGACGAAGAACTCCATGAGCACCGCGATGGCCGCCGCCACCTCCGGCACGGGCGCGCCGAGCGAGGCCATGTAGCTGACCGTGCCGGCAAAGCCGGTGAGCTTGGCCCAGCCGGTCAGCAGGAACAGGATCATCAACAGAATTCTGGCGGTCAGGATGATTTCGTTGTGTTGGCGCGCGAAGAGGTTGTAACGCATGGCATTTTCCCCACAAGAGGTGTTGCCCTAACTGTAGCAGCTGCCGCCAGGCGGCGTCGGCGCCCGTGACGGTACGGTGTGCAAAGGATTTCGCGTAGCCGCTGCCGCCAGGCTGCGCTGGGCCCCGCGTGCGCTGAAGTTCTGCAGCGTGAAAAAGGGCCAGCGCAGCCTGCGGCAGCGGCTACGGAGACGGTGTCAGGACGGGGGCTTGTCGTGGAGGTAGTGCTGGGTGGCATCCAGCACTTTCACGATGGCGTCGATGTCCTGGGTGATGTCGGCCACAAGCTTAGGGTCGTCCACCAGGGTCAAGCGCAGCTTGAGCCGCGACAGCGGTGTGCGCAGGTCGTGGGACACGGCGCCGAGCATGCGCCGGCGCTCGTCGAACTTGTCGCGGATGGCCTGTTGCATGCGGTTCAGCAAACCCGCCACGTGGCGGGCCTCGACGCTGCCGGTTTCGGCCAGGGGCTGGCTGTCGAGGTCGTCGCCCAGGCGCTCGGCGGCCTGGCTGAAGCGCTTGAGCGGGCGGGTCAGGGAACGGCTGATGTACCAGGCGATGCCCACCAGCGCCAGGCCCTGGAACGCCAGCATCGCCTTGGGCCACACCAGCAGGTAGTGGGAGCTGGCCGCCAGCGCCAGGGCCGGCGTCTCGGTCTGCGGCGTGACCCCCAGGCGCGGCGGGGGCGGGATGCGGTAGTGCACGATCCAGATATAGGTCAGGGCGTGGGCAAGGAAGATCGCACCGAGGGAGACGGTGAACAGGCGGGCAAACAAGGTACGGGACTTGATCATTGCAGGGGCCAGGCAGGCACTTTTTCAAAACCATAACACTGTCTGGCCGCTTCGACGTATCCCGATGGTAACGGCGACCCTGTTCGGCCCGGCGCCACCCTATACTGAACAGAACCCCTTGTACCCGAACCGATACGGAGCTGCGGTGGTGACCCTGCGTGCACTGGTCGTTGCCCTTGTCCTGCTGCTGACCGCCTGCGCCGGCGGGCGCCTGGCGTTGCAGGGGCCGCCGGTCAGCCCGGCCACCTGGCAGCAGGTGGACGCGCAAATCCTGCGCGGCTCCAGCGACGCCCGCGAGCAGGCCCGGGTGTTCGCCCGCGGCTCCATGGAGCACTGGCGCCAGCGCGTCTACGAGCAGACCGAGGAGGTATTCATTCCCTGGTTCGACAGCTACTGGACCCAGGAATGGCTGTCCATGCGCGTGAGCTGGTACACCCTCAGCGGCAGCAAGACCGACCCGGACGCCTCGGCCAAGCGCCTGGAAGCCTACCTGCAGGACCAGTACCACCGCCGGGTGCTGGCCCCGGTGGCGGTGGAGATCGAGCCCAACGCCATCGCCGTGCAGGCCACCGACTTCTATGTGCAGCTGATGACCACCCAGGTGCTGGCCATCGCCGAGCAGTACAAGCTGCCCAACCAGCAGTTCGCCCAGCACCTGGAGGGCATCGGCGTGCTCGAAGGCGCCAACCTGCAGCAGCTCACCCACGTGGTGCCCACCACCAAGGTCCCGGCCTACGCGGCGCTGTTGCAGCGCCTGCGCGCAGGCGCCGAAGCGTCGCCCGAGGGACTGGCCGACGTGGCCAAGGCCACCAACACCAAGTTGCAAGGCCAGATGACCACCCGTGGCGCCGGCAGCTTTGCCGCCGCCGTGGCCGGCAAGATCGCCGGGCCGCTGATCTCCCTGGGCATGGCCGGCATTCGCGCCATCGCCCATGCCGGCGAGCGGCCCGACACCGAGGCGCAGTTGCGCAAGAACCTCGGCGCAGCCTTCGACCAGGCCTGGTTCAAGGTGCTCAACGACCCCAGTGGTGGTGTCATGGCCGGCGTCTACCGCCTGGCCGATGGCCTGGAAGTGCAGCTCGCGGCGCGCAGCGTTGCGCAACGGCTTGAGAATCGCTCAGGGGCAGCCGGCGGGTTTTCTGGCACCATGGCGCCCATCGCCGATTCAAGGAACGAGCATGGGCTTTGAAGCATTCTGGTACATCGATCTGCTGGGCACCTTCGTCTTCGCCCTGAGCGGCGCGCTGGCCGCCATCGACCGGCGCCTGGACCTGTTCGGCGTGGTGGTCATCGCCTTCGTCACCGCCTGTGGCGGCGGGGTGATCCGCGACCTGTGCCTGGGGGCGCTGCCACCGGCCGGCCTCACCAACCTGGCGTACCTGGCCGTGGTGGGCCTGGCCGTGGCCCTGGCCGGCTGCCTGCAGACCCAACTGCTGCGCCTGGCCCAGCCCACGCTGTTCTTCGACGCCATCGGCCTGGGTTTCTTCGCCGCCTTCGGCGTGCACAAGGCCTACACCCTGGTGCCGGACATCGAACTGGCGATTCTGCTCGGCGTGGTCAGCGCCGTCGGCGGCGGCATCCTGCGCGACGTGCTGCTGGGCCGCGTGCCGGTCATCCTCAGCAAGGACATCTACGCCTCGGCGGCGCTGCTGTGCGCGCTGGTGCAACTGTGCGGCGAACTCACCTGGCTGGACCCGCAGCTCAGCGCCTGGCTGGGCATCGGCCTGTGCACGGCGCTGCGGATGCTGTCGCTGCGCTATGGCTGGAACCTGCCGGCGATCAGGAAGGTGCAATGATTTGCAGGTGTTTCTTGAGAATCGCAGCGCCTGCTGACGCGGAAAGCCTATGCATTGCATATGCCTTGGTTTGCGGCCATACTGCATAGGTCTGACATAGGTCGAGGCCTCCTCCATGCGCACAGTGTCCATTTTCAAGAACGGCAAGAATCAGGCTATTCGCCTGCCCAATGACATGGCCTTCGACGGCGTGGGAGAGCTGGAAATCAGCCGTGAGGGCGACACCATTACCCTGCGGCCGGTGCGGCCTTCGTGGCAGTCATTTGCAGAACTGCCCCATGCCGATGATGACTTCCTGCAAGAGCGGCCCGACGTCATGGACGATGATGGCAGGTTCACCTTATGACGACCTACATGCTGGACACGTGCATTTGTTCGTTCATCATGCGTGAGCGTCCTGCTTGTGTGCTCCAGCGTCTCACCGAAGCCGCCACGCGTAACGATCGAATCGTTATTTCCGCCATCACCTATGCGGAAATGCGCTATGGCCAGATAGGCAAGAAGGCGTCGCCCCGGCATAAAGCCCTGGTGGACGAATTCGTCAGACGGCTGGATGCCATTTTGCCGTGGGGAGCAGCGGCTATTGATCGGACCATCGAGATCAAGGTGCACCTCGCGGAGGCCGGTACCCCAATTGGCCAGAATGATACGGCGATCGCCGGCCATGCCTTGGCGGAGCAGTGCACCCTTGTGACCAACAATACCCGCGAGTTTGCGCGCGTGCCGGGGCTGATCTACGAGGACTGGGTTCATTAACACTCACTGAATCCCCAAAGCCAACTTTCCGGATTGAAGCTATAGCGAAGTTCAAGGCGAATTTTGCACGCCTTTTTCAACTTTCTAACAATTAATTTAAGTTGGGGCTGTTTGCCATTATGTGGGGAATTTGCCCCGAAAGTGGCGTCGCAGGGCCCAGTGGCTGGGCTGTTGGCCAAGCGCTGCGGGGCTTGTGCAAGTTGGCATAGTTGTCGCTAGTTGCAAGTCTATTTGTTTGAAGTTTGCGCACTTGCTGTTTGTTGCGCGGCTCGTGCATCATGTTCAACCTCTTGCCCGGAAGCGCTTCGGTTGAATACTTCACCTGCCATCTCCTTGATTACCTCCGTCGACGTCTCACGCCTGGATGCACGCACCGGCACGCCACTGTTGCAGCCGCTGCGCTTTACCCTGTCCGCCGGCGACCGGGTGGCGATAACCGGGCCGTCGGGCTCCGGCAAAAGCGTGCTGCTGCGCACCCTGGCGCTGCTGGACGCCACCCAGGGCGGCGAGGTGCACTGGCAGGGCGCGGCCATCAAGGCCACGCAGATCACCGCCTACCGCAGCCACGTGTGCTACATCGCGCAGAAGCCGGCGCTGCTGGACGGCAGCGTCGAGGACAACCTGCGTTACCCCTATTCCCTGAAGGTGCACGCCAGGGCGCGCTACCAGCGCGAGGCGGCGCTGCAGCTACTGGCGCAGGCCGGGAAGCCGGCCAGCTTCCTCGACAAACAGGCCAGTGAGCTGTCCGGCGGCGAAAGCCAGGTGCTGGCCCTGGTGCGAGCCCTGCAGCTGAACCCCCAGGTGCTGTTGCTGGATGAACCCACCGCGGCCCTGGACCCGGAATCGGCGCGCCAGGTGGAAGCCCTGGTGGACGCCTGGTTCGACGGCGGCCGGGCGCTGATCTGGGTGTCCCATGACCCGGCGCAGGCCCAGCGGGTGAGCAACCGCCAGCACGTGATGAAGGCGGGGAGCCTGACATGAACTACCAGAGCCTTTCCAACCTGGACATCGCCATTGCCGCGGCGCTGATCCTGATCAACGGCATCCTCTCGCTGTGCCTGAACCTGGGCCTGGGGCGGCAGCTGCTGGTGGCCTCGGTGCGCACCGTGGTGCAGCTGCTGGCCATCGGCTACGTGCTGACCTGGATCTTCGCCAACGCCCAGTGGTACGTGGTGTTGCCGGTGATGTGCCTGATGACCCTGATCGCCGGCCTGTCGGCGGCCGGGCGCGGCAAGCGCACCTACGTCGGGCGCCGCGCCGACAGCGTCTGGTCCATCTGGGTGAGCAGCTGGCTGGTGGCGGCGGTGGGGCTGTTCGCGGTGATCCGCATTCACCCCTGGTACGAGCCACAGTACGCCATCCCGATCCTGGGCATGATCCTGGGCAACACCCTCACGGGGGTGTCCCTGGGCATCGAGCGCATGATCCAGGAGCTGACCGCCGGGCGCGGGCAGGTCGAAATGACCCTGGCCCTGGGCGGCACCCGCTGGGAGGCCGCCCAGCTGGCGGCGCGCCAGGCGGTGCGGGCGGGCATGATCCCGACCTTGAACCAGATGACCGTGGTGGGGCTGGTGAGCTTGCCTGGCATGATGACTGGCCAGGTGCTGGCAGGGGAAAGTCCTTTGCAGGCAGTGCGTTACCAGATAATCATCATGTTCCTTATAGCAGCGGCGTCGGCGTTGGGCACGGTGGTGGCGGTGCTATTGACCTACCGTAGGCTGTTTTCGCCGCAGCATCGGTTCCTGCCCGCGAAGCTGATTACCCGCGACTGAGCGCACCGTGCGATCAGGCAGTTGATCTGCTTGTGATCTGCTTGTGATCTGCTTGTGATTGGCTTTTGATCTTGATCTGGCTTGTGATCTTGATTGTATGCCCCGTAAAGCGCCCGGGCCGACTGGAGGCGTCGATCAACGGGCTGCCCGAAGGGCCGAGGCCGCAGGCCGAAGAGACGGTAACCCGCAGGCTTCTATAGCGGGTGCCGTCTGCCCGTTGAGCGGCGCCGGAAGGAGGGGACCCGTAGCGCAGCGTAGGGCCCAAGCAGGGGCAAGCGTTTTTTGCTTACTTTTTTTGGCGTCTGAAAAAAAGTGAGTCGGCGTAAGGCCGAAACGGTCGGTGATCGCACCGCGAAAATGGATATGTCCGAATCCCTCAGAAGCGAGATTCGAAAGCCATGCACATATCCAATACCAAGGGTGATGCACAATCACCTTTCCGCCCTTACGGCGGCTCACTTTTTGTCAAACGCCCGGTGTGCCGGCCCAGCCAAAAAATAAGCAAAAAGGGCTTGCCCCTGCTTGGTCCCTACGCTTCGCTGCGGGTCCCCTCCCTCCGGCGCCGATCCAGCGGACGACGGCCCGGAATAGAAGCGCCTCCGGTTCCGTCTTCTTCGGCTACGCCTCAGCCCGCTTGGCCAACGCCTACAGTCGGCCCTGGCGCTTTACGGGGCACACAATCAAGATCAACGGCCTCACGGGATCAAGATCAAAGGCGGTCCGTGTGAAGGCAGCCTGCGAAGCAGGCGAAATGCTGGCCCCCAAGGCTTTTACTTCCCGCCAAAATCACTTCAATTTCAGGTGCTTGGGGCAGGGATTAAATGCGCAATGTAATGATTACGCTTGCAGGAGTTGCACTCACCGGGGCCACACTGTGCGCCCAGGCCCGGGACCTTCGGCCCGATGACCGCTACATGTGCGCCTGGGGCGCCGGCACCGCGGCGCGCGCCCAGGAACTGAAGCTGGCCGGGGTGTCGCGCTACGCCGCGCGGGAAAAGATCCACACCATGAAATTCAGCAAGGGCTGGATGCGCATGCTGGCCCTGGGCATCACCGAGCAGACCTACGACAACGCCACCCGCGCCAGGCCGGCGGTGGTGCACGACACCTTCTACGAAGGCTGCCTGCACTACAAGCTGGCGCGCAAGTAGGGCCGATCGCGCCTATCCTTGGCCATTCAGCCAAGGCAGAGGTGAATTATGACCGATCATTCCAATTCCCTGATCGACACGGCCCGGGCGTTGATGGCGGCAGGCAAGGGCTTGCTGGCCATGGACGAGAGCCTGGGCACCTGCAACCGCCGGTTCGCGCCCCTGGGCATCGCCCAGACCGAGGAGAACCGCCGGCGCTACCGCGAACTGCTGGTGACCACCCCGCAGCTGGCGCAGCACATCAGCGGCGCCATCCTCTTCGAGGAAACCCTGTACCAGCACGCCAAGGACGGCACGCCCTTCGTCGATATCCTCAAGGCCGCCGGCATTGTCGTGGGTATCAAGGTGGACGCCGGGGCGCAGCCGCTGGCCGGCTTCCCCGGCGAGCGCATCACCGAAGGCCTGGACGGCCTGCGCGAGCGCCTGCAGCACTACGCCAGCCAAGGCGCGCGGTTCGCCAAATGGCGCGCGGTGCTGAGCATCGACGCCGGCCTGCCCAGCCGCACCGCCATCGAAGCCAACGCCCAGGGCCTGGCGCGCTATGCCGCGCTGTGCCAGGAGGCCGGCGTGGTGCCCATTGTCGAGCCGGAAGTGCTGATGGACGGCGACCACGACCTGGCGCGCTGCCAGGCAGTGACCCGCGAGGTGCTGGACGCGGTGTTCGCACAGCTGCACCGCCATGGCGTGCTGCTGGAGGGCATGGTGCTCAAGCCCAACATGGTACTGCCGGGCGAGGGCGGCCCGCAGGTTTCGGTGCAGGCCGTGGCCCAGGCCACCGTCGAGACGCTGCGGCGCGCGGTGCCGGCGGCGGTAGGCGGCATTGCCTTCCTGTCGGGCGGGCAGTCGTCGGCGCTGGCCACCGAGCATCTCAATGCCATGCACCAGGGTGCGCCCTTGCCGTGGCCGCTGACCTTCTCCTACGGCCGCGCCTTGCAGGACGATGCCCTGCGCCTGTGGGCCGGCGACGACGCCAATGTGCAACGCGCGCAGCAGGCGCTGCTGTTGCGCGCCCGCTGCAACGGCGCCGCCGCCCAGGGCCAGTACCGCCCGGCCATGGAAGACTGATTACTCGGGCGGGTCGTTGCGGGTTTCGACCGACCAGTACACCGAGCGCTGGTAGTGGGTGTACAGCACCGTCTCGTGCTCGCGGCTCAGCGGCGCCGTCTCGTCATAGGGCGGCGACGCCTGCACCGTGGCGCGGTCGATGTCGAGGAACACCTTCTGCTCTTCCCAGGCAATGGAATCGATCCATTCCGGGGCAATCAGCACCTTGTGGCCCACCCACCAGTTGCTGGTGTTGATGACCAGGTACTGCACCGCCCAGGAGTCCTCGTTCACCAGCAGCGTGGCGACGTGGCCGATGTCGCCGTCACTGGCGTGGATATGGTAGCCACTGACTTCCTCGCCGCTGCGCAGGCGCACGTCGTCCTTGGGCTCACGCGGCGCGGCGGCGGGTTCGATGGCCGTGTCCCAGACCCCGCCCGTGCCCCAGTAGAAGGGCAGGCCGTAATAGCCCAGGTGGTCCATTTCGTGCTGGCGCGAGACGGGCCTGGCGGTGTCGATGTCGGGGCTGGCCTTGACCTGCTCGCGGGTGATATTGACGGTGAGGCGGTGGTTGCTCCAGTCGCACTGCTGGATGGAGGCGGGGGCGATCAGCACTTTGCGGCTGGCCAGCCACGAGCCGGTTTCCACCACCAGGTAGCGAACCACCCAGGTGGCGTCGTCGAAATAAACGTCCTTGACCTTGCCGATGTCACCGTCGGTGGCACCCAGGGTGTAGTGTTCCAGGTCATGCAGGTTTCTTAACATGGGGAATGTCCTGTCGCAGGGGGCAGTACAAGAGTAGGCCCTGCCCCCGAGCACAAGTTCCCGGCCTGACAGGCGTCAGGCCTGGGCGACATCCACCCATTGCGCGTTCACCAGCGTGGCCATGCGCTGGGGGCAAAGGCGCACTGCGGCATTGGTGGCGCCGCCGGCCGGCAGCACTTCGGCAAAGGCCTGCAGCGACACGTCGCAGTACACCGCCACGGCCGCCGGCAAGCCGAACGGGCACACCCCACCTACCGGGTGGCTGGTGTGCGCCTGCACCTCGGCGGCGTCGAGCATCTTCGCCTTGACCCCGAACCGTGCCTTGAACTTCTTGTTGTCCAGGCGCGCATCGCCGCGGGTGACGATCAGGATCACCTGGTCATTGACCCGCAACGACAGCGACTTGGCGATCTGCCCCGGCTCGACGTTGTGCGCGCTGGCGGCCAGGGCCACGGTGGCGGTGCTTTCGGCCAACTCAATGACCGAGAGGTCCGGGGCGTTCGCCGCCAGGAAGGATTTGACGGTTTCCAGACTCATTGCTGCTCCTTGGTTCGCGGGCCAAAACGGTCCATACCTTACCATAGCGCTGCAGCACCGGGGGCAGCCGGGGCACCGTGGCTGCGGGCTCCGGCACCGTTTCACCGTCCATGGCCCGGCGCAGCTTGTCGCTGTCCAACGCGCCCACCCATTTGGCGATGGCCAGGGTGCCGACGCCATTGCCGATGGTGTTGGTGATGGCCCGCGCTTCCGACATGAAGCGGTCCACGCCCAGCAACAGCACCATGCCCGCCACCGGGATGGTGCCCAGCGAGGCCAGGGTGGCCGCCAGGATGATGAACCCCGAGCCACTGACGCCCGCCGAGCCCTTGGAGGTGAACATCAGCACCGCCAGCACGATCAGCTGGTCGCTCAGGCTCAACGGCGTGTTGGTGGCCTGGGCAATGAAGATTGCCGCGATGGTGTAGTAGATCGCCTGGCCATCGGGGTTGAAGCTCAGCCCCGCCGGAATCATCATGCCGGCGACCGGCTTGGAGCAGCCGGCCTGCTCCATGCGGGTGATCATGCGCGGCAGCACCGATTCAGAGCTGCTGGTGCCCAGCACCGTGAACAGCTCTTCCTTGATGAACCGCAGGAACTTCCACAGGCTGAAGCCGGTGTAGCGGCAGATCGGCCCCAGCACCAGCACCACGAACAGGATGCAGGTCAGGTACACGCAGGCCATCAGCTTGCCCAGGGCGAACATCGAGCCGAAGCCGTACTTGCCGATGGTGAAGGCAATGGCGCCGAACGCGCCGATGGGCGCCAGGCGCATGACCATGTTGACGATGTTGAACATGCCCTTCATCAGGCTGTCGACCACGTCGATGAACACCTTGGCGCGCGGCCCGGCGTTGGCCAGGGCCACCCCCAGCAGAATCGAGAACATCAGGATCTGCAGGACGTTGCCCTTGGCGAAGGCGTCGACGATGATGTCGGGGATGATGCCCAGCAAAAAGTCCATGAACGAGGCGTGGGGCGCCGCCGCGGTGTAGGTGGCGATGCTGGAGGTGTCCAGCGCCTTGGGGTCGATGTTCATGCCGGCGCCGGGCTTGAACAGGTTCACCACGATCAGCCCCAGGCCCAGCGCCAGGGTCGAGACCACCTCGAAGTAGAGCAGGGCGCGCACGCCCACGCGGCCCAGTTCCTTCATGTTCTCCATGCGCGCGATGCCGCTGACCACGGTGAGGAAGATCACCGGGGCCAGCAGCATCTTGATCAGTTTGATGAAGCCGTCGCCGATGGGCTTGAGCGCAGCCCCCGTGTCGGGCCACAGCACGCCCACCAGGGCGCCAAGGGCTACAGCGATGAGTACCTGTACATAGAGTTTGCCGAGTATGCGTTTCATGACGGACCCTGATTCTTGTTGTTGTCAGGCGCCGCCCCGGCGCGGGCGCGGTGATTCGCGCAGCGCCGGGGCCGCGGTGTGGCCAGCGTCGGGGAAATCAGCGCTGCAGCAGTTCGATCACCGCGGCGGTCACCTGGCGGGTAGTGGCAGTGCCGCCCAGGTCCGGGGTGTGCACGCCGGCTTCGGTGACGGCTTCGATGGCGGCCATCAACTGCCGGGCCGCGGCGACCTCTCCCAGGTGTTCGAGCATCATGGCGGCAGTCCAGAAGGTGGCGATGGGGTTGGCCACGCCCTTGCCAGTGATGTCGAAGGCCGAGCCGTGGATGGGTTCGAACATCGACGGGAAGCGCCGGGTGGGGTTGAGGTTGGCGGTGGGGGCGATGCCCAGGCTGCCGGACAGCGCCGCGGCCAGGTCGGAAAGAATGTCGGCGTGCAGGTTGGTGGCCACGATCACGTCCAGGCTGGCGGGCTTGAGCACCATGCGCGTGGTGACTGCGTCCACCAGCTCCTTGTCGGTGACCACGTCGGGGAAGTCCTTGGCCACTTCGTGGAAGATCTCGTCCCACAGCACCATGCCGTGGCGCTGGGCGTTGGACTTGGTCACCAGGGTCAGGTGCTTGCGCGGCCGGGTGCGTGCCAGTTCGAAGGCGAAGCGGTGAATGCGCTCGACGCCGGCGCGGGTGAACACCGAGACCTCGGTGGCCACTTCTTCGGGTAGCCCGCGGTGCACGCGGCCACCGTTGCCGGAGTATTCGCCTTCGGAGTTTTCGCGAATCACCACCCAGTCGATCTCGTGGCCGTTGTGCAGCGGGCTCTTCACCCCGGGCAGCACGCGGGCCGGGCGCACGTTGGCGTATTGGTCGAAGCCCTGGCAGATGGGCAGGCGCAGGCCCCACAGGGACACGTGGTCGGGCACGTTCAGCGCGCCCACGGCGCCGAAGAAGATCGCATCGAAGGTTTTCAGTTCCGCCAGGCCGCCTTCGGGGATGTAGTGGCCGCGCTTGAGGAAGTTCTCGGAATTCCAGTCGAAGTGCTTGAACTGCAGGGCAAAGGCGCCGCTGCGACGGGCCAGGGCGTTGAGGACTTCGACGCCGGCCTCGATCACTTCCACGCCAATGCCGTCACCAGGCACGGCAGCAATGTTGTAGGTCTTCATGGCTCTCTCCAGGGTCTGTTGTTGTGCGCCGGCACTGGGCTGCGGCGGGTGACTGGAGTATATGTAGTGAGCCAAAGCCATTGGTTAACCACAAATCACTACATCATTAACCTGGAGTTATGAATGAACCAGGCCCAGGACCTGTCCTTTTTCCATCTGTTGGCCAAGCAGGGCAGCCTGGTGGCCACCGCGCGCGAGCTGGGCGTGACGCCACCGGCGGTGAGCAAGCGCCTGGCGGCACTGGAAGCGCGGCTAGGCGTACGCCTGGTCAACCGCACCACCCGTTCCATGAGCCTGACCCCGGAGGGCGAGCTGTATTTCGCCCACGTGGCGCGCATCCTGGCGCAGATCGACGAGGCCGAGCAACTGGTGAGCAGCAGCCGCGCCACGCCCAAGGGCCTGATCCGGGTGAATGCCTCGCTGGGCTTTGGCCGCCGTCACATCGGCCCGGCGCTGGCGGCGTTCTTCAGCCACTACCCGGAGGTGGAGATCCAGCTGGAGATCAGCGACCACCCGCTGGACCTGGCCACCCACGGTTTCGACCTGGGCATCCGCTTCGGCAGCCTGCCGGACGCCGCGCTGCATGCCCGCAAGATCGCCTCCAACCGGCGCCTGTTGTGTGCCTCGCCGCTGTACCTGGAGAAGCACGGCACGCCTGTGAAGCTCGCGGATCTGGCCCGCCACAATTGCATTTTCATTCGCCAGAACGAATCACCCTACGGCGTGTGGAGCTTCAACCACGGCGGCCGCACCGAGAACGTAAAGGTGCACGGTGCCCTGGGCTGCAACGACGGCGAGGTGGCGTTGAACTGGGCGCTGGAAGGCTACGGCATTCTGCTGCGCGCCGAGTGGGACATCGCCCGCTACGTGCGCAGTGGGCGGCTGCGGCTGGTGTTGGAAGACCAGACCCCGACCCGCGCCGACGTCTACGCCGTGTACCCGCAGCAGCTGCACCTGTCGGCGCGGGTGCGGCGCCTGATCGACTTCCTGATCGAGCGCTTCCGCCATATCGATGGCGTGTGATCAGCCGCGCTTGCCAATGCGGCTGATGCTCACGCACATCGCCAGCCCGGACGCCACCGCGGCCACTGCCAGGGCCATGTGCATGGCCCGCGCTTCCAGCGCCGCGGCATCGGCCAGCGCCTGGCCCGCCGCCGGGTGCCCCAGGTACGCCGCCAGCACCACCGCCACCAGCGCTGCGCCCAGGCACTGGCCGAAGGTGCGAGCGATGGCCAGCACCCCGGAGGCGTTGCCGCTGCGTTCACGCGGGACGTTGGCGAGCATCTCGCGGTTGTTGGGGCTCTGGAAGAAACCGAAGCCCACGCCGCACAGGCATTCGCGCCAGAGAATGCCGAACGTACCGGCGTCGGCCGGCAGCAAGGCCATCAGCACCAGCCCCAGGGTCAGCAGGCCCAGGCCGATGGTCGACAGCACGGCGGGCGGATGGCGGTCGGCCAGGCGCCCGGCCTGGGGCGCGGCCAGGATAATGCCCACCGGCCAGGCGGTGAATAGCAGCGCCGCGCCCAGCACGTCGTAGCCGTAGGCGTTCTGGAACAGGAACGGCAGCGACAGGATGGCAATGCCCTGGCTGACGAACGCCGTCAGCGACGTCAGGGCGGCCAGGGAAAAGCGCAGGTACTTGAAGATTTCCAGGGGCAGCAAGGGCACCGGCGCGCGGCGTTGGCGCCAGATGAACGCAGCGCCTGCAGCCACCATCAACAGTGAGTAAACGCCAGCCTCGCTGGCAGCCGCCGCGCCGGTGGCCATGATCGCCGCGCCCATGGTCACGGCCGACAGCACGGCGCCGAGGTAGTCGAAGGGCTCACCGCTGCTGGCCCGCTGCCCGGGCACATAGCGCCAGCCCAACAGCGCGGCGGCGATGCCCAGCGGCAGGTTGATCGCGAACAGCCAGGGCCAGCTGGCCAGCCACAGCACGGCGCCGCCGAACGCCGGGCCCACGGCGGTGGCCAGGGCCACCAGCAGGGCGTTCAGGCCCAGGGTGCGGCCCAGCAAGCGAGTGGGGAACACGGTGCGGTAGATGGCCGGGCCGATGCTAAGCGTGGCAGCACCGCCCACGCCCTGGACCACGCGCATGGCCACCAGCACGTCCAGCGACGGCGCCAGCGCGCAGCCCAGCGACGCCAGGGTGAACAGACTTACGCCGCCCACGAACAGGCGGCGGAAGCCGATGCGCGTGGCCAGCGAGGAAAAAATCATCAAGGTCATGGCGGCCGCCAGCAGGTAGCCGTTGGCGACCCAGATGGTGGTGGCGGCCGGCACGTTGAAGGCATGGGCCATGGAGGGCAGGGCGATGTTCACCACCGTGCCGTCGATCACGGCCATGGCGGTGGCGGTCATGATCGCCACCATCGCCAGGCGTCGTTGGGCGCCGGGCAGGCCGTCGTCGTTGGGTAAATCCTGGAACAGCGACATGCAGATCCCTTGCAAAAGGAGGAGGGCAAGGAGGATAAGCCAGACGGGCGGCGCTGTCTTTGTGGGAGCTGGCTTGCCAGCGAGTTTTTAGGGCCTCAACAGCTCGCTGGCAAACCAGCTCCCACATTACGTAGCAGCGGCCGCAGGCCGCGTCAGGGCTTAACGATAACGCTCAAGCCAATGGGCGTAAGGGGCTGGCAGGGTCCAAGAGGCCTTGTCCACGCCCAGCTCCTTCGCCGCAAAGTACGACCAGTGCGGGTCGGCCAGGTGGGCCCGGCCTACCGACACCAGGTCCAGCTGCCCGGCGCTGACGGCGTCATGGGCGAGTTGCGGGGTGCCAAAGCCCCACGCCGAGGTCACCGGCAGGTCGGCCTCGCGGCGCACGCGCTCGGCGATCGGGCCGAGGAACGCCGGGCCCCACGGGATGTTGGTCTCGGCGATGGTGAAGCCGACGCTGACGCTCAGCAGGTCCAGGCCACCGGCCTTGAAGCGGCGGGCCAGTTCGATGGACTCGGCCAGGGTCTGCTCGTCGCGGCCGTCGTATTCGATCACGCCGAAACGGGCGGTCAGCGGCAGGTGCTCCGGCCACACTTCACGCACCGCGGCCAGGGTTTCCAGGAGGAAGCGGCTACGGTTGTCGAAGCTGCCGCCGTAGGCGTCGGTGCGCTGGTTGGCGTGTTCGGAGAAGAAGCTCTGGCCCAGGTAGCCGTGGGCGAAGTGCAGCTCGATCCATTCAAAACCGGCGTCACGGGCGCGGCGTGCGGCGTCGACGAAGTTCTGCTTGACCCGGGCGATGTCGTCCAGGGTCATGGCGCGCGGCACTTTCGGCAGGTGGTGGCCGAAGGCGATGGCGGACGGCGCAATGGTGTCCCAACCGTTGGGGTCACCAGCGGCGATGTGGTCGTCACCTTCCCACGGGCGGTTGGCGCTGGCCTTGCGGCCGGCGTGGGCGATCTGGATGCCCGGCACCGAGCCTGCGGCCTTGATGGCCTGCACCACGGGCACGAACGCCTGGGCCTGCTCGTCGTTCCAGATGCCGGCGCAGCCCGGGGTAATGCGGCCTTCGGGGGCCACGGCGGTGGCTTCGACCACCACCAGGCCGGCGCCGCCACGGGCCAGGCCCGCCAGGTGCACGTGGTGCCAGTCGTTGATCAGGCCGTTGGTGGCCATGTATTGGCACATGGGCGGGATGGCGATGCGGTTGCGCAGCGTCACGTCCTTCAGGGTGAAGGGTTGGAACAATGCAGACATGGGAAAACTCCAGGGGATAGCTATTTTCGCTTGTTCGATCATAATCGAACTATGGCAATTTATGGAAGCCTCGATATCATGTGCGCCATGCGAGCCTATACCCACCCCAATCCCGAAGACTTCACCCTCGAGCGGCTGTTGTACGCCTTGAGCGACCCCGTGCGCATGGACATCGTCCGGCACCTGGCCGGCGTGCCCGAAGCCACCTGCGGCGAGCTGGACGGCGGGCGGCCGAAATCGAGCATGTCCCACCATTTCCGCGTGTTGCGCGAGGCAGGGCTGGTGCAGACCCGCAACGTCGGCACCACGCACATGAACTCGCTGCGCAGCGCGGCGCTGGAGAGCCGTTACCCGGGGTTGCTGGCCAATATCCTGTCGCACCGCTAGCCGTGTTTTATATTCCTTAAGAATATAAACAAATAATATTATATTCCTTTTGGTTTTTTAGCCTTGCTGCAAGACTTCTGGTGCAGGCACTTTGCCTATCTGCCCCTACAGGAAGTCGAGCCCATGAAAAAACTTACTGCCCTTGCGGCCCTGTCCCTGGCGTTGCTGTCCGGTATCGCCCACGCCGACCGTCTTGAAGACATCAAGAAAGCCGGCGTGCTGCGCGTCGCCGCCTTCGACAGCAACCCACCGTTCGGCTTCATCGACACCAAGACCAAGCAGCTCGCCGGCCTGGACGTGGACTACGCCAAGGCCATCGCCGCCAAGCTGGGCGTGAAGCTGGAACTGCAGCCCACCAACCCGGCCAACCGCGTGCCGCTGCTGGTGGCCAACAAGGTCGACCTGGTGCTGGCCAACTTCACCATCACCAAGGAACGCGCCGAGCAGGTCAACTTCAGCACCCCGTACTTCGCCTCGGGGCAGCAGTTCATCGTCAAGAAGGGCACGCTCAAGAACGAGAGCGACCTCAACACCTGGCGCGTGGGCGTCGACAAGGGCACCACCAACGAAGGCGTGCTGCGCGAGAAATTCCCCGGCGCCAAGGTGGTGGCCTACGACGACACGCCGTTTGCCTTCACCGCCTTGCGCAACGGCAACGTCCAGGCCATCACCCAGGACGGCCCGAAGCTGATCGGCCTGCTGGCCAACGTGCCGGACCGCGACAAATATGAAGTGCCACCTTTCACCATCTCCGACGACCTGATCGGCGTGGGCTTGCCCAAGGGCGAGACCGCCCTGACCAACTTCGTCAACGACACCCTGGTGGCGCTGGAGAAAGACGGCCAGGCCCAGAAGATCTATGACACCTGGTTCGGCCCGACCACCAACACGCCACTGGCGCGCCTGTTCAAGATCGGCGACAAGGGCTGATCCCGCCCTTGTGACTGCACACGGCATGCGCCTGCACGGGCGCGTGCCTGGTTTCGTTTGACCTGGATACGCGCCTACATGTTTGGTGAATTGCTTGCCCCCCGCTATTTGCAGTGGCTGGCCGACGGCTTCCTGCTGACCCTGGGGCTGTCGCTGCTGGTGTGCCTGGTGGCCACGGTGCTGGGCGCCTTGCTGTACCTGGCGCGCAGCGCGCCGTCGCGGCTGCTGGCGTGGCCGGCGCGGGCCTACCTGCTGGTGATCCGCAATACGCCGCTGCTGGTGCAGTTGTTCTTCTGGTATTTCGGTGTCACCGCGTTGCTGCCCGACAGCCTGGTGACCTGGCTCAACACCCCGCGCAGCCTGGCCCTGGGACCGCTGGCGGCGGAGTGGCCATCGTTTGAATTCATCGCCGGCTTCTGGGGTTTGACCCTGTACACCACCGCCTTCGTCGCCGAAGAGCTGCGCGCCGGCATCGACTCGGTGCGCAAGGAACAGCGCGCCGCCGGCCTGGCCCTGGGCCTGCGCCCGGCGCAGGTGTGGCTGCACGTGGTGCTGCCCCAGGGTTTGCGCACGGCCCTGGGCCCGCTGCTGGGCCAGTACATGAACGCGGTGAAGAACTCGTCGCTGACCATGGCCATTGGCCTGGCGGAACTGTCCTACACCTCGCGGCAGGTGGAGACCGAGACCTTCAAGACCTTTCAGGCGTTCGGCTACGCAACCTTGCTGTACATCCTCACCATCGCCCTGATCGAAGCGGCAGGGCAGTTGATCCAACACAGTCGGCGCTACCGCCGGGGAGTGGCCTGAGCCATGGACTTTTCCGTCATCGTCGACAACCTCGGCTATTTCATGTGGGGCGCCTACCCCGACGGCCCCTTGGGCGGCGCGGCGCTGACCCTGCTGCTGAGCCTGCTGTCGGGCGTCGCCGCCGGCGTGCTGGGGCTGATGGGCGGCATTGCCTTGGTCATCAGCCGTGGCTGGCTGCGCTGGGTGTTGGTGGGCGTGCTGGGTTTCCTGCGGGCGATTCCGGTGCTGATGCTGATGTTCTGGAGCTATTTCCTGCTGCCGATTCTGTTCCACGTCAACGTGCCGGCTTTGGCCACGGTGGTGTGCGCGCTGTCGCTGATCGGCGGCGCGTACCTGTCGCACTCGGTGGCGGCGGGCATCAACAGCCTGCCGGCCGGCCAATGGGCGGCGGCCAGGGCGCTGGGGCTGCGGCCGGCGCAGGTGTTGTGGCTGGTGATATTGCCCCAGGCGCTGCCGCTGATGCTGCCTTCGTTCCTCAACCAGTGGGTGTCGCTGATCAAGGACACCTCGCTGGCCTACGTGATCGGGGTAGGGGAGCTGTCCTACGAGGCCACACAGGTGAGCAACCGGGTGATGGTGCACCCGGTGGAGATTTTCCTGTTCGTGGCGCTGGTCTATTTCGTGCTGTGCAGCGCCCTGCAACTAGCGGCCAGCCGGGTGGCCCGACGTGGCGCCAGTGCCGCCCCGTAGCCGCTGCCGCAGGCTGCTAGGGGTTTTATGTGGGGCTGGAAATAATTAGACACAAAGGGCAGCGACAGCCCCTTCCTATCACGTATTTTTCACATCGGCTGGCGTACTTTGAAAGTGCTCCAGATGCTTTGCCAGGCCCGCTTTCCCCCATCGCTCGCCTGGCGTGCACAGAGCGCAGTCGGTATCACACACTTGCCCCAGCAGCACCCGGGTGGCAGCCCAGGAAGGGTCGCTGACTGGGGCAAGGGTGCCCTAGCTGAGCCAGGTCGTCACCACGCGCCGGTCCAGCTCTTCCCAGTCCGCCATCCCCAGTACCCGCACCGTGTTCAACCCACGCAAGTACCCGCGCAGCTGATTGGCCACCGCCCGCAGGGTTTCCGGGTCGGCAGTGTTCGCGCGCAGCACGTCTTCGTACTCGATCAGGTAGTCGGCCACGCGCTCCTTGAACTCGGGTAGCACGGCGGCGCGAATCAGGTCGAACGTTCGCATGCAACATCCTTTTTTCGTTGTCATTGGACTGTCGGCCAGTCTGCACGCGCTATTGCCTCGGGATCAAGCGCCTTGAGCGGGGCTGGCGAGGGCAAGATGAAACTTGTCGGTTTTGTGACACTGGTTTATTGACGCTCCGGGGGGTGATGGCAAAATGCTCACCCGCGCGGCGCCCCAAGCCCGCGAATCTGGAAAAAGTGTCGCCTGGATACTTTGCTATTTGACCAAGGAAGTTACCCATGAAGTTCGCAAAAACCCTGGCCCTGGCCGTTTCGCTCACCCTGGGCGGCTGCGCCAGCTTTACCAAGGACGAAGTGGCGCCGGTGACGATGCCGTCCATGGCCAGCTACACCAACAAACCTAACGTGTTCGTGGATTTCGATTTCTACCAGGGCACGCCAGGCAGCAGCAACGCAGTGGAAGTGCCCCAGGCGCGCAACCAGTTGCGGCCGCAGTTGGAAAAGTTGCTGAACGACTCCAAGCTGTTCGGCCGGGTAACCCTGGACGAATTCAACAAGCAGCCGGGTGACTACACCCTGCACTTGAAGGTCTACAACCACCCGCCAAGCGGTGGCCAGGTGGTTTGGGCGTTCCTGAGCGGTTTCACCCTGATGCTGGTGCCGGCGCTGGGCACCGACCAGTACACCATGACCCTGGAAGCGCAGGATGCGCAGGGCAAAACGTTGAGCACCGAGAGCAACCACGATGCGATCAATACCTGGATGGGGGTGTTGTTTGTGCCGCTGATGGCGAATACGCCGAAGGAGGCGGTGAGTGATACGTTTACGCGGCAGGTGAATGCGTTGCTCAAGCAGATGGTGGATCGGCAGAGTTTGAAGTATTCGGGGTTGGATGTGCGTGTTCCGCGTGCATAAAGCAAGTTCGCGCGCCGCAAAACCGCCGTTGATCTTGATCCCGTGCGGCCTTTGATCTTGATTGTGTGCCCCATAAAGCGCCAGGGCCGACTGGAGGCGTTGGCCAAGCGGTCCCTGGCGTAGCCAGGGAAGACGGAACCGGAGGCGCTTCTATTCCGGGCCGTCGGCCGCTTGGGCGACGCCGGAAGGAGGGGACCCGCAGCGAAGCGGAGGGACCAAGCAGGGGCAAGCCTTTTTTGGTTACTTTTTGAGGCGTTTGTCAAAAAGTGACTCGGCGTAAGGCCGAAAAGGTGATTTTGCATCACCCGTAGTAATGGATATGTTCGCGGATTCTGTATCCCGCTTCGGCGATTTCGAACATATCCATTTTTGTGGTGCGACCACTGACCGTTTCGCCCTTACGGCGACTCACTTTTTTTCAAACGCCAAAAAAAGTAAGCAAAAAACGCTTGCCCCTGCTTGGGCCCTCCGCTGCGCTACGGGTCCCCTCCTTCCGGCGCCGCTCAACGGGCAGACGGCACCCGCTATAGAAGCCTGCGGGTTACCGTCTCTTCGGCCTGCGGCCTCGGCCCTTCGGGCAGCCCGTTGATCGACGCCTCCAGTCGGCCCTGGCGCTTTACGGGGCATACAATCAAGATCACAAGCAAGATCAAGATCAAAAGCCAGATCACATCGAGAGCTACCGCAATTACTTCTGCGCCAGCGCCTGGGTGAACAACGGATCGCTGTACAGCGCTTTGAGCAGGTCACGCACGAGCGGGTTATAAGCATTCGCCGCATTCGCGACGGCAATCACCCCGAAAAAACTACTGCTCCACTCGCTGTTCACCGTCTTGGTAGCGTCATACTTCACCACCGAACCGTCCAGCAAGGTGAACCGCGCCGCCAGGGTGCCATTGCCTGTCACCAGGCCTGCAGCCAGGTTGGTTTCGGTTACCAGCACATTCAGATGGCGTGGCGACTGCGGGTTAACCAGCCCAGCGCGGGCCAACTCACCGTTGAGCGCGTCCTGCACGTGGCCGGCAATGCTGCCGCTGGGGGAGCTGATGGGGTTCATGCGCACGAACATCGAGCCCTGGCCCGGCGCCGCAGTCACCTGGGCCGGGGTCACCGGTTGCAGGGGAGCGTGCTGCTTGAGGGTCTGGACGTTATCGAAGTTGGGCTCGTAGGGGGTCATGGTGGCGCCACAGCCTTGCAGCAACAGGGCGAACAACGGCACCAACAATAAAGCTTTTTTCACAGCGGTTCCTTGCTTGGGGGTATTCAGAGGGCTTGATTATCGGGGGCAGGGCGGGACAGGGCAACCATGGGTGATGGCATAACGATATCTTTCATGTTCACGCTCCCTGACGCGGCCTGGGGCCGCTGCTACAGGAGTGCTGAACGGTTGCTGAAGCGGCGGCTGGTTTATCGCACGGCGCCGGCCCATGTCGTTAGGCTGCGCTGGCGCTTCGGGCGCCAATGACCTGGACGATCAAGGAAACCTACATGGACCGTTTTTTCCGTTATCACCCTCGGCTGGTGCAGCTGCAGCTCTACGGCGTCATCTGTCCGCTGATGTGCGTCTATGCGTATTTGTCCTTCCGCTACGTGCCGCTCATCGCGCTGTTTGCCTTTGGCGCGGTGTCATTGCTGGTCTTGCTGCTTATCCCCTTATTTCTGTGGTGGGGACTGTTTGGCCTGGTTCGCCTGTTCAGGTATTTCAGTGGGGAACAGGTACGGATCGGCTTCAAGACCTGGCTGGGTATCGGCGGTAGCCTGGCTGTCATGGCGTTGATGCTGCTATGGAAAAAAACGCCCGGCGGGAAATTGATGTGGCTGGCTGCCGGGGGGGCTTATTTGCTGGTGGCTACGCATTGGACGTGGCTGTATCGGAAACACTACCGACAAACCATCCTGGCCTCCCGAGGATTTAACTGGGTGGTCATCATGATGCTGCTGGTTGGATGTGGTTACGCACTCAACGTGCCGCTGGGGATCAACTTCGGCCGGCTTTGACCGCCGTCATACCCCGTAGCAGCGGCCCCAAGGCCGCGTCCTCAGGCGCCGCGTGCCCACGGTCCTAGTGGTGTCGTACTTGGCCACCGAGCCGTCAAGCAGGGTGAAATGCTCACCCTAGCTAAGGTAGTCTACCGCCCGTTCATCTCCCTCACTGCCAAGCGACACCCCATGACACCTGAGCCGCCCGCCAAACTCACCAGCCAGTCCCCCGTGCCGCTGTACGCGCAACTCAAGGAACACCTGCGCTCGCGCATTCTGGATGGCACCTACCCGCCCAGCAGCCGCATGGGTTCGGAGAGCGAACTGGGCGCAGCGTTCGGCGTCAGCCGCATTACCGTGCGCCAGGCGCTGGGCGACCTGCAGAAAGAAGGGCTGATCTTCAAGATCCACGGCAAGGGCACCTTTGTGTCCAAGCCCAAGGCATTCCAGAACGTCAGTTCACTGCAAGGGCTGGCCGAAGCGCTGGCGGCGTCCGGGCACGAAGTGGTCAACCGCATGTGTGGCTTCGAGTACGTGCCGGCGGATGCCATCGTCGCTCAGCGGCTGGGGCTGGAGGAGGGGCAAGCAGTGGCGGAGATTCGCCGGGTGCGGCTGGTCAATCGCGAGCCCGTGTCCCTGGAAATCACCTACTTGCCCGAAGCGGTGGGGCGCCGCCTGGCCTCGGCGGACCTGGCCACCCGCGACATTTTCCTGATTCTGGAAAACGACCTGGACATCGCCCTGGGGCATGCGGACCTTGCCATCGACGCCACCGAAGCCGATGCAGCCATGGCTGCTGCGCTGGGCGTGAAGGCGAAGGCGCCGATCATGCGCATCGAGCGCTTGACCCACACCGCCGACGGCCAGCCGCTGGACTTCGAATACCTGTATTACCGCGGCGACGCGTTCCAGTACCGTCTGCGCATCGACCGCTGACAGCCAATATATCGTTATAGCCAAACAGTATTTACGGCTCCCCCGTGATAACCAATAACATCCTCCCTTATCTTGTTATAACAAGTTACATCAAGGTGCGGCGGCGACCTGTTGGGTGCCGCGCAAGAGGAGCAGGGGATGACCGAGTTCAAGACAATCGAGCGCGAGTACGACATCGTCGTCATCGGCGGTGGCACGGCCGGCCCCATGGCGGCCATCAAGGCCAAGGAGCGCAACCGCGACCTGCGCGTGCTGCTGCTGGACAAGGCCAACGTCAAGCGCAGCGGTGCCATCAGCATGGGCATGGACGGCCTCAACAACGCGGTCATTCCCGGCCACGCCACGGCGCAGCAGTACACCAAGGAAATCACCGTCGCCAATGACGGCATCGTCAACCAGACGGCCGTGCTGGCCTACGCCGAACACAGCTTCGAAACCATCGAGCAGCTCGACCGCTGGGGCGTGAAGTTCGAAAAGGACGAGACCGGCGACTACGCGGTGAAGAAGGTGCACCACATGGGCGCCTACGTGTTGCCGATGCCCGAAGGCCACGACATCAAGAAGGTGCTGTACCGCCAGCTCAAGCGGGCGCGGGTCGAGATCACCAACCGGGTCATCGCCACCCGTTTGTTGACGGATAGCGAAGGCGCGGTCAGCGGCGTGATGGGCTTCGACTGCCGCACCGCCGACTTCCACGTGATCAAGGCCAAGGCGGTGATTCTCTGCTGCGGCGCTGCCGGGCGCCTGGGGCTGCCAGCGTCCGGCTACCTGATGGGTACCTACGAGAACCCCACCAACGCCGGCGACGGTTACGCCATGGCCTACCACGCAGGCGCGGAGCTGGCGAACCTGGAGTGCTTCCAGATCAACCCGCTGATCAAGGACTACAACGGCCCGGCCTGCGCCTACGTCACCGGCCCGCTGGGGGGCTACACCGCCAACAACAAGGGCGAGCGTTTCATCGAGTGCGACTACTGGAGCGGCCAGATGATGTGGGAGTTCCACCAGGAACTCGAAGGCGGCAACGGCCCGGTGTTCCTCAAGTTGGACCACCTGGCCGAAGAAACCATCCAGAACATCGAGCAGATCCTGCACAGCAACGAGCGCCCCAGCCGTGGCCAGTTCCACGCCGGGCGCGGCACCGACTACCGCCAGCAGATGGTGGAAATGCACATCTCCGAAATCGGCTTCTGCAGCGGCCACAGCGCCTCGGGCGTGTGGGTGAACGAGCGTGCGGAAACCTCGGTGAAAGGCCTGTACTCGGCGGGCGATATGGCCGCAGTGCCGCACAACTACATGCTCGGTGCCTTTACCTACGGCTGGTTCGCCGGCGTCAACGCTGCCGACCACGTGGCCACCGTGGCTTTCCAGGCGCCGTCTGCCGAGCAGGTGGCGGCTGAACAGGCGCGGGTCTACGCGCCGTTGCTGCGTGAACACGGCCTGCCGCCAGCGCAGGTGGAATACAAGCTGCGGCGCATGGTGAACGATTACCTGCAGCCGCCCAAGGTCACCCGCAAGATGGAGATCGGCCTGCAGCGCTTCGCGCAGATCGAGGCGGACCTGGCCAGCATGAAGGCCAGCAACCCCCACGAACTGATGCGCGCCCTGGAAGTGACGGTGATTCGCGACTGCGCGGAAATGGCCGCGCGCGCCTCGCTGTTCCGTAAGGAAAGCCGCTGGGGCCTGTACCACCACCGGGTGGACCACCCGCTGCGCAACGATGCCGACTGGTTCTGCCATTGCCACCTGAAGAAGGACGCCGATGGCCGCATGGTCAGTTTCAAGCGACCGGTGGAACCCTATGTGGTGGCCCTGGATAACGACGAGCGCACCGCCTACAACCGGCTGCGGGTGGCCCCCGGCCAACCTGCCTGACTTCTGCCCGCCATCGAGGACCGCACCATGGCCTTTGCCCCCCAGGATATTTTCTTCCGCAGCACCGCCCCGGTGACCGTGGACAGCGACAAGTGCATTGCCGAGAAGGGCTGCACCGTGTGCGTCGACGTTTGCCCGATGGACCTGCTGGCCATCGACCCCACCACCCACAAGGCGTTCATGCAGTTCGATGAATGCTGGTACTGCATGCCCTGCGAAACCGACTGCCCCACGGGCGCGGTGAAAGTGGAAATTCCTTACCTGTTGCGCTGAACACCCGCCGAGGGGATAACCTATGATGCTTCGTACCACACTGGCCGGCCTGCTGCTGGCGGCCACCGCTTTCGGCGCCCAGGCGCAGACCATCCGCATTGCCATCGGCACCCAGGACACCACCATCAATTGCGCCGCCGGTGGCCTGATGATTCGTGAGCTGGGCCTGCTGCAGAAGTATTTGCCCCATGACGGCCAGTACAAGGACGCCCAGTACGACATCCAGTGGAAGAACTTCACCAGCGGCGCGCCCCTGACCAACGAGATGGTCGCTGGCAAGCTGGACTTCGGCGCCATGGCCGATTTCCCCGGCGCCCTCAACGGCGTGGCCCATGAGGCGGCGGGGCATCACAGCCTGTTTATCAACGTGTTGTCGGGCAGCGTGCAGGGCAGCGGCAACGGTATCGTGGTGCCCAAGGACTCGTCGGTGCAGTCGATTGCCGAACTCAAGGGCAAGACCGTCTCCGTGCCGTTCGCCTCCACGGCCCACGGCATGCTGCTGCGCGCCGTGGCGGCCCAGGGCTGGGACCCGGAGCGCGACCTGACCATCATCGCCCAGCCGCCGGAAGTGGCCGGCTCGGCGCTGCAGGCGGGTAAGATCGACGCCCACGCCGACTTCGTGCCGTTCGCCGAGCTGTTCGTCAGCCGAGGTTTTGCGCGCAAGATCTACGACGGCTCGCAAGCCAAGGCGCCGACCTTCCATGGCGCCCTGGTGGAACAGGATTTTGCCCGCCAGTACCCGGAGATCGTCGTCGCCTACCTGCGAGCCACGCTGGAAGCCAACCGCCTGCTGGCCGAGCAGCCGGAGCAGTACAGCGAGCTGATCGAAAAAGTCACCGGCATCGACGCTGCGGTGAACTACCTGTACCACGGCCCGCTGGGCCTGCAGACCCGCGACCTGACCTGGAAGCCTGAATACCGTCAGGCCGTGAGCACCGCCATCGATACGCTCAAGCTGTTGAAGAAGGCTGACCGTGGCTTGAACACCGACACCTTCATCGACGACCAGTACCTGCGGGCAGCCTTCAAGGCCAGCGGCGTCGATTACGCCAAGGCCCTCGCCAACTATGCGCCGCAGCCGCTGGTGGCCAAGGACGCCGTGACCGGCCAGCCGATCACCGATTTCAAGCGGGTGGCGCAAATCTGGGTCAAGGGTGAAGCCAAGGTGCGCAGCTATGCCACGCCTGAAGAGGCGCTGGTGCAACTGGCGGCGCTGAAGCAGGCGGGCACGCCGATCCGTGGCTTCTACGCCCAGGCCAGCGACAGCGGCATCAAGCTGCTGGCCGACGACGCCTGGTTCGTCAAGACCGCCCAGGGCCGGGTCGACGCCTTCCTGCTCAAGGACCAGGCCAGCCGTGATGCGCAAAGCCGCGGCGGGCAGGTGCTGGACTTCGCCGGCGTTACCGGCACCGCTGCGCTGACTGCGCGCTGAGGACCAGCCATGAGCCATTCCAACCCGGCCCGCTGGGGCCTGCGCGGGCTGTCGATACTGGCCTGCCTGCTGTTCTGGCAGGTCGCGGCCGGCCACCACCTGGACCTGGGGTTAGTGACCTTTCGCAACGTGCCCACCCCGGGCGAGGTGTTCGCGGCGCTGCACGAACTGCTGTCGTCCGCCGCCCTGGCCCGCCACGTGGCCGCCAGCCTGGCGCGGGTGGCGGCCGGCTATGCCACGGCGGCGCTGCTGGGGGTTGCGCTGGGTGTATTGATTGGCCGCTGGCGCTGGGCGTCCGACCTGCTGCTGCCGCCACTGGAAGTGCTGCGGCCGATTCCGGCGGTGGCGTGGATTCCCCTGGCGATCCTGATGTTCCCCTCATCGGAGCTGTCGATGGTCTTCATCACCTTTACCGGCGCGCTGTTCCCGGTCCTGCTGAACACCGTGCACGGCGTGGAGAACGTCGACCGCCGGTTGGTGGCTTCGGCCCGCAGCCTGGGGGCAGGGCGGCTGGCCATCCTGCGCGAAGTGGTGCTGCCGGGCGCCGGGCCCAGCATCGTCACCGGCCTTGCCATCGGCATGGGCACCTCGTGGTTCTGCCTGGTGACCGCCGAAATGATCTCCGGGCAATGGGGCCTGGGCTATTACACCTGGGAGTCGTACACCTTGCAGAACTACGCGGACATCATGGTCGGCATGCTGCTGATCGGCCTGTTCGGGCTGCTCAGCAGCCTGCTGGTGAAACGCCTGGGCGCCTGGTGCATGCCATGGCACAGCCAGGCGGGGGCGCAGCAATGAGTGCCGGGCGCATTGAAGGCGAACGCGTGGGCATTCGCCTGGGCGCTGGTGCCGAGGCGTTCGAAGCGGTGCAGGCGCTGGATTTCAGCATCGAGCCGGGCCAGTTCGTGTGCATCCTGGGGCCTTCGGGTTGCGGCAAATCCACCTTGCTGGGCGCCCTGGCGGGCCACCTGCAGCCCAGCAGTGGCCAACTGCGCGTGGACGGCATTGCGGTGGACGGGCCATCGCCGAGCCGTGGCATGGTGTTCCAGCACCACACCTTGCTGCCCTGGCGCAGCGTGCTCGACAACGTCGCCTTCGGCCTGAAGATGCAAGGCGTGGCCACTGCCGAGCGCCATCGCCAGGCCCTGGAAATGCTGCGCTGGGTGGGCCTGGAGGATTTTGCCGGGCATTGGCCGCGGCAGCTCTCGGGCGGCATGCAGCAGCGTGCCGAAATCGCCCGGGTGTTGATCAACCGGCCGCGCCTGCTGCTGATGGACGAGCCCTTTGGCGCCCTGGACGCGCAGACCCGTGCGCGCATGCAGCAACTGCTGCTGGATATCTGGGGGCGCATCGGCACTACCGTGGTGTTCGTCACCCACGACATCGATGAGGCGTTGTTCCTGGGCGACCGCATCCTGGTGATGAGCGCCCGGCCCGGGCGTTTCATCGCCGACCTGCAGCTGCCGTTCCGGCGGCCGCGCCAACCAGGGCTGCTGACCAGCCCCGAGTTCGTCGCCCTCAAGCGCCACTGCCTGGAGCTGCTGGAACACGGCCCCGACGCGCCGCCGTTGCCGCGCCTGACACCCCTGGGCCTGCCCCTGCCACACGACCTGTCCCGAATTGCACTGTGAGCCAACCATGAGCCTGAGCACCGACAACCCCGATATCCTTGGCCTGCAACCGCGCCTGGAAGACGCCGACCCGGTGGTGCGGCGCATCGCCGTGATCGCCCTGGCCGACCTTGAAGACCCCGACAGCCTGCCGTGGCTCGTCGCCACCCTCAAGCACGACCCCGCCGCCAGCGTGCGCGCCGAAGCCGCGCGCCTGCTGGAAGCCTGGGAAGAACAGCCGGTAGTAGCCGGCCTGTGCGAAGCCCTGGCCGACACCGACGCCCAGGTGCGCGAAGCCGCCGCGCAAAGCCTGTCCCAGCTGAAGACCGAAGCCGCCGGGCGCTGGGTGTTGCCCTGGGCGCGCCACGCCGATCCCTTCGTGCGTGCCAGTGCCTTGCGCGCCTTGCGCGAGCTGCGCCTGGCGGACAGCGCCGAGGTGGCCCGCGAAGCGTTGCAGGACGCTGCCGCCGACATTCGCCGCGAAGCCGTGGGCATTCTGGGGTGGTTGAAGCACACCGAAGCGCTGGCCGACCTGGCCCGACACCTGGCCAACGACGACGACCTGGAGGTACGACGCATGGCCGCCGGCGCCATTGGCTTTGCCAGCACCCCGGCAGTGACCGACGCCCTGACCGCCGCGCTGGGCGACCCGCACTGGCGGGTGCGCGAGGAAGCTGCCAGCACGTTGGGCAAGGTCGGCGACGACGGCGCCGGCCCGGCGTTGGTAGCTGCGGCAGACGACGCCTATTGGCAAGTGCGCCTGCGCGCCGTGCGCTCCCTGGGCCGCCTCAAATACCGCCCGGCACGGGCCGCGGTCGAGGCGTTGCTGGCGCACAGCATCAGCAACCTGCGCAAGGAATCAGCCCTGGCCCTCGGCGAGTTCGGCGACGCCCGCGCCTTGCCAGCCCTGTGGGCGGCCGAAAACGATGGCGACCCCGAAGTGCGCAAGGCCGTGCGCATCGCCTTGTCGCAGCTACAGCCATGAGCACGCCCCTGGCCGTGCGCAACACCGCGCACAGCGGTGTGCTGAAGGTGGAGTGGCCCGGCGGCAGGGTACAGGTGCTCACCCATGGCCAGTTGCGCGCACGCTGCCCCTGTTCCCACTGCCGAGCTGCACGGCTGCGTGGGCGAATCGACGTGGTGAACCCTGAGGTGCGCATCACCCAGGTGGTGGACCAAGGGTATGGGCTGCAGGTGGTGTTCAGCGATGGGCATGACCGCGGGATTTACCCGTGGGCGTATGTGGCGGGGCTGGGTTAAGGAAGGTGGAGTACATGTGTGCTCCGCCGTGCCGCGTCGACGAGCGCCGCGGTGGCCCAGGACGCAGCCTTCGGCAGCTGCTACGGGGTGGTGGTTCTAGGCGGTTTTGATGCGGCGTGGCACACTGGCGCCCCGTTTTTTCATGGACTCGATTTATGCCCGCTCCCCACGTCTCGCCCGCGCTCTGGCAGGCCATCACCGACGCCGCTGGCGCCTCCTTGCTGACACCCGGCGGCCAGCGCAATTTCCTCGTGGGCGAGGGCGGCGAGACGCACATCGACGTGTTCACCGGCGCCGAGCGTGCCACCCGCGTGCGCCTGCCGCGCCGGGCCTTCGAGCAGACCCTGGGTTACCTGGCCAGCAACGGCCACCTCGACCGCCCCAATGCCATCGAGGTCAAGGCCAACCAGGACCCCGAGCGCGCCGGCCCGTTGTGCCGCGCCGCACGCCAGCGCCCCGACGGCAGCTTCGGCGCGCGGGTGGTGACCTACGTGCTGCCGATCCTGGAGTTCTGCGACGTGGTAGGCATCAACCGCACGGCGCTGCCCAGCGTTGCCTGGCTGGAGCCTTGATGCAGTAACATGGGTGCTTTTGCGGAGCAGCCCTGACGATGTTGACCTTGCAGCAATTCCTCGGATTCCTCGCAGCCGCGCTGCTGATCACCGCCACGCCCGGTCCGGACAACCTGATGGTGCTGGGCATGGGCATGTCCAAGGGCCGGCGCCAGGGCATCGCCTTTGGCCTGGGCTGCGCCTTTGGTTGCCTCAGCCACACGCTGCTGGCGGTGGTCGGCGTCAGCGCCTTGATCGCCGCGTCGCCTACCGCGTTCACCCTGTTGAAGATCGCCGGCGGCCTGTACCTGATCTGGCTGGGCTACAACGCCTGGCGCAGCTCTGGCGCGGTGAAGGTCGGCGCAGTCAACGTCGCGGACGAGTCGCTGGCAAAGCTGTTTTTCAAAGGCTGCTTCGCCAACGCCATCAACCCCAAGGTGGTGCTGTTCTTCCTGTCGTTCCTGCCGCAGTTCGTGGTCGCCGGCAACGGCAGCGTTGGCGCCCAGGTGGCGCAGCTGGGGCTGACCTTCACCCTGCAGGCGGCGCTGCTGTTCGGGCTGCTGGGCTATTTTTCTGGCGCGCTGGGGCAATGGCTGAACCGTCGGCCCAAGGCGGGGGTGATCCTGGATCGGGTCGCGGGCACGGTGTTTATCGGGTTGGGGTTGAAGATCATGTTGACGCGCTGAGCGCTTAGGCCACGCAATTTTCGCCGGGAGCGCTGGCGAGTGAAGAAAAAATGGTGATAATCCCCTTAAGTTAAGATTTTCTTGGGTCGCTGAAGAAAAAATGCCCGGCGACGCGAGCAATTAAGGATTTATGCCATGAACTCAGCTGGATATGCCTGGTTGCAGGAATCCCTGCAGCTTTCCGCTTTTGCTGTGCGGCGGCCGGCCAGGGTCCAGCCAGTCACCCGCATCAAGCAGATCGGCCAAACCCTTGCGGTGCCGCCTACCATTGCGCCAGCAGCCGATGACCTGCTAGGCCATGTGCTCTTCGCGCTCAAGCACGAGGGGCTTGACCTTGCCATTCTGGCGCAGGCGTTGCCTCGAATTCCGGCGGCCATGTTCGAAACGGAACTGGAAAGGGCGCCCAACGGTATCTATATCCGCAAAGCCTGTTTTCTGCGTGAGGCTTTTAGCGCCCAAGAACTGCGCCAGCACGCTCCTGTACGAGGTGCATTCGTTCCTCTATTCGACCCGGCCCTCTACATAACCATGCCGGGCGAGCGAAACTCTCGATGGCGTGTCGAGTTCAATGGCATTGGCTCGCTGGCGTATTGCGCCACAGTCGAACGCACCCCTGAAATTGTAGCGTTGCTTGCGCACGATATTCTCGCACGGGCCCAGGAGTTCATTCGAGCGCTGCCCTCGGGCATGATGGATCGAGCGATTAACTGGGCTTACCTTCATGAAACCCAGGATTCATTTGCCATAGAGAAAGAATCACCCAGCGAAGACAAAGCGCGCAAATTCATTCAGTTGCTCAAACAGGCACATGAGCAGATTCCGCTGAGCGAGGACTATCTGGTCCACTTGCAGAACGCGACCATTTCAAACCCGTTCGACATGGCCGCCGCATTTCGGCACGAGCAAAACCATCTGGCAAGCGGCCTTCAGGGCGCGGCGGGAGTCACTTATGTTCCACCGGAGCCAGAACTTTGTCGGGAGCTGATGCTGGAACTGATGAAGTTGGGAAATTCGTCTTCAGAGCGTCTGGACCCACTGGTAGCAGCAGGCGTCATTTCATTCGGCTTCGTTTTCCTGCACCCTTTTATGGACGGCAACGGCCGCCTTTCCCGCTTTTTGATTCATCAAACCCTGTGTCGTGCGGGTGTGCTTAGCAATGGTTTGCTACTGCCGGTTTCAGTGGCCATGAAGCGCGAGGAGCGCCTGTATCTGGAGACGCTGCAGCAATTCTCGCGCCCGGCGCGGGAGTTCTGGGATGTCCGCTGGATCGACCATGGCCAGTACTCCTTCGACTTTACGGGTGACCCTGCGATCTATCGGTTTTGGGATGCAACCGCCGGAGTCAGGTTCACTTTGGAAATGGCCAAGCGGGCGCTGGAGGTCGAACTTCGCGAGGCGACTATTTTCCTGGAAAACTATGATGCCGCCGTCAAGGCCGTGAACGAGGCCTACGACGTGCGCGGCAGCGACTTGGCCAACCTTGTGATGATGTGCCTATCCAACAATGGCGTGGTTTCCAAAAATCGACGCAAGCAATATCAGTATTCGGTGCAACCGCAGGTGCTTGATTACATCGAACAAGTGGTACAAGGGCTGCTGAAGGAGCAAGCGTTGGACGCGCGCCCCAGCTGAGGGCGGTTATTCGTCTTTAAGCATCCGCTCCAGCTGCGCCCGCTCCCAGGCGCTCAACAGCTCCACGGGGTTGCTGCCGAAGGACTTCGAGGCGTCGAACAGATAGGTTCGTGCATCGGTACTGAGGCAACTCTCGCAATATTCCAGCGCGCTGCCGTCACTGTGCAATTTCACCACCCAGCCATCGACGTCGAAGGTCACGGCGTCCAGCCGTTGCAAGCGGCGTTCGCCCATGGCGACGTCGCGCAGCACTTGGTAAACCTCGCGCGCAGCGAGGGGTGTGGTCGGCACGGTGGCAGCCCCTTTCATTCTAACGACGCGGGGCAGGGTACACGAACAGGGAGGTTGCCGCTCGCCCGAGGCAAGCGGCAAGCAGTGGCTACTTGAAGCGCGCCGCGAATAGCGGCACCTGGTCAGGCTTGATCAGCTGGAAGGGCACGAAGGTGTCGCCACTCACCTGTTCGCCCTGGATCATCTTCAGCGCGATGGCCACCGCGGCTTGGGCCTGGGCCTTGGGGTCCTGGAACACCGACGCGGCGAGCAGGCCCTTGTCGATGGCGGCCAGGCCATCGGGCAGGCCGTCGATGCCCACCACCGGGGTATCTTTCTGGCCCGCCTGCTTCAAGGCCATGGCCGCGCCGATGGCCATCTCGTCGTTGTTGGCGGCGATGCCGTCGATGCGGGTGCCGGCCAGCAGCCAGTTGCTGGTCAGGTCCATGCCTTTGTCACGCTGCCACAGCGCCGTTTGCTCGCCGACGATCTTGATGTCCGGGTACTGCTTGAGCACCTGCTTGAGCCCTTCGGTGCGGCCCAGCGTGGCGTTGTTCACCAGGTCGCCCATGATGATCGCCAGGTTGCCCTTGCCGCCCATTTTTTCCGCCAGGTAGCGCATCTGCAGCTGGCCGGCCTCGATGTCGTTGGAGGTCACCGCCGCCACGCCGGGTGGCAGCGTTTTCTCGTCCGGGCGGCGGTTGACGTACACCAGCGGCACCTTGGCGGCGGTGGCCGCGCGGGTGATGTTCACCGCGCCGGCGGTGTCGGCCGGCAGCACGATCACGGCGTCGACCTTCTGCGCCAGGAAGTCTTCCACCTGGCTGAGCTGGCGCACCACGTCGCCCTGGGCGTCCTGCACCTGCACCTGGATGTGCTGCTCGTTGGCGGCCTCCACCAGGTTGTTGCGGATATAGGTCATGAAGTTGTCGTCGACCTTGGCGATGGTGATGCCGACGCGGTAGTCGGCCAACGCCAGCTGGCTGGCCAGCAAGGCAGCGGCGGCAAGAAGCAGTCTGGAGCTACGCATGGGGAGTGTCCTGTTGTTGTTATGGGGTGGAGTACAGGCTTAAAGGTGCAAGGTGAACGCCTCGCGGAACCGCTGCAACGCCAGCACCGAGTCGCCCGAGGCCCAGCCTTCGAGGCCGACCACGCCGGTGTAGCCCAGCGCGTGCAGGGCCCTGGCGATGGCCGGGTAGTTGATCTCGCCGGTGCCGGGCTCCCTGCGCCCGGGCACGTCGGCCACCTGGATCTCGCCGATGGCGGGGCCGGCGCGGCGCAGCAGTTCGATCAGATTGCCCTCGCCAATTTGCGCGTGGTACAGGTCCAGGTTGAGCTTGAGGTGCGGGCTGCCGACGGCCTCGATCAGGGCCAGGGTGTCCTCGGCGCGGGCGAACGGCACGCCGGGGTGGTCCACGGCGGTGTTGAGGTTTTCCAGCAGGAACACCTTGCCGTGCGCTTCGCCCAGGCGGGCGAGCTGCTCCAGGGTCTTGCAGGCCTGCAGCCACATGCGCCCGGTGGTGACCTGCACCGGCCGCACCGGCAAGCCGCCTTCGCCAAGGCCGGTGCCGTGCAGGTTGAGGCTGGGGCAGCCCAGTTGCTCGGCCACGCCCAGGGACTCGCGCGCGGTTTCCAGCAGGCGTTGGATGCCGTCGGCCTCGGTGAGGTTGCCCTCGATGTAGCCGGTCATGGAGGTGAAGCGCGCGCCGGTGGCCACCAGCGCGGCGATGTCCTTGTTAGTCCAGTCCCAGATCTCGGCGGCGAAGCCCTGCGCATGAATGCGCCGCACGCGCTCCACCAACGGCAGGTCGAGGAAGACCATTTCGGCGCTGATGGCGAGGGTGAACGGGCAGTGGCTCATGCCGACACCCCCGCCACTTGGATGGCCTTGCCCTGTTGCACGGACTCGATGCAGGCGCGGGCGATGGCCAGCGCGGCGCGGGCGTCGGCACCACTGGCCAGCGGCGTGGCACCGGTGCGCAGGCAGCCGACGAAGTGGTTGAGCTCGGCCACGTAGGCGTCGCGCAGCAGGTCGGTGTCCAGGCGCTGGGTGTCGGCCTGGATGCCGTCGGCCAGGTAGCGCACCAGCTCGGACTGGGCGACGCTGCCCATGGTCAGCATGCCGGCGCTGCCGAACACTTCGCCGCGCACGTCGTAGCCGTACACGGCCTGGAAGTTGGCCTCGGCGGTGGCGATGGCGCCGTTGTCGAAGCGAATCGTGACCACGGCGGTGTCCAGCAGGCCCTTGGCCTTGAAGGCGGGCGCCACCAGCGCGTCGGCCATCACGAACACCTCCACCGCCTGGGCGCCGGGGTTGAGGTAGCGCAGGGCGTCGAAGTCGTGGATCAGGGTTTCCAGGAAGATCACCCACTGGCCAATGCCCGCCGGGTTGTTCAGCGCCGGGTCACGGGTGACCGAGCGCAGCAGCTGCGGCGTGCCGATGCGCCCGCCGGCCACATCCAGGTGCGCCTGGCGGAAGCTGCGGGCGAAGCGGCGGTTGAAGCCCACCTGCAACGGCACCCGGGCGTCTGCGGCGGCAGCGATGGCGCGGTCGGCCTCATCAAGGGTGATGGCCATGGGTTTTTCGCAGAAGATGCCCTTGCCGGCGCGAGCGGCGCTGATCACCAGTTCCGCGTGGCTGCGGGCCGGGGCGGCGATCAGCACGCCGTCGATGTCCGGGTCGTCGAGCAGCTGCTGCGGGTCGGTGTAGACCTTGTGCACGCCCAGTTGCCCGGCCAGGCGCGCGGCCTGGCCGGGGGTGGGGTCGGCAATGGCGGCCAGGCAGGCGCCGGGAATATGCAGTGCGGCGGTCTGGCCGTGGAAGCTGCCCATGCGGCCGGCGCCGATCAGGCCCAGGCGAATGATCTTGCTCATCGATGACGCTCCTTTTTTGTTGTTGGGCGAAAGCGTGGTCACGCTTGGACAGGGAGAGAGCAAGGCCTGTGCCAGCGCCATAAGTTGCTGATTGCCTTGGGCTTTATGGGTTTTGCATGGCCTGGGGGTGTCTATTTCCAAGACATGTCTACACTGACATGTCCAGAATCCAGACACTGCCAAGGCCCGCGATGACGCCCATGGAGTTGACCCAGGAAGCCCTCGACTACATCACCACCCTCGACCCCCGCGAGCTCAGCGACGGCCCCGTCGCCGGCCTCGAACAGGCCTGGCAGGCTTGCCTGGAGGGGCAAACGGCGCGGCCGCCCAAGGTCCGCCCACTGATCTGGGAATCCTGGCGGCGCAGCTGCGCCGCCGGCATCGACCCGCAAGACGCCGCCTACCGCTTCGTCAGCCCCCAACGCCTGACCGCCAAGCTGCACGAGCACCGGCTGCTGATCGACACGGCGATGGAGATCATGGGCGGCCTGCTGGCCTACAACCCGCGCGGCCACATCAACCTCACCGACGCCGAAGGCACCACCCTGTGCTTCTGCGGCCTGGAGCTGACGCCCATCGGCAGCCAGCTGCTGGAGTCCACCCAGGGCACCAACTGCACCGGCCTGGCCATTGCCGAGGACCGCCTGGTGTACGTGCTGGCCGAGGAAAACTTCGCCAGCGCCCTGCGCCAACGCCGCATGCATTGCGCCGCCGCGCCGATCCGCGACGCCAAGGGCCGCACCCTGGCCATCCTGACCCTGACCGCCGAGCCCGGCTGGTTCCACTTCCACACCCTGGGCACGGTGCAGGCGGCGGGCGAGGCCATCTCCCGGCAGCTGGCGCTGCAGGGCCTGCTGCAGGAACAGCGCAGCGTGCTGGAACTGCTCAACGAAGGCCTGGTGGTGCTCGATGAGGCGGGGCGCATCAAGGCCCTCAACCACTACGCCCGCCAGCTGTTCAAGGCCGGCCCGGAGCTGGTGGGCAGCCCCTTCGCGCAGCTGGGCCGCAGCGACCTCAATGCCGAGATCTGCCAGCACGCCGGCGACGGCCTGCGCGACCTGGACTGCACCTTCCAGCTGCACGACGGCAGCCAGCTGGCCTGCCTGGTGTCGGTGTGCCTGGTGGGGCGCCAGGGGCGGGTGGTGTCGGTGCGCGAGAACCGGCGCATCCGCGAGATCACCCGGCGCATCATGGGCGCCCAGGCGCGCTATACCTTCGACACCATCCTGGGCGGCTCGCCAGTGATGCAGCACGCCCTGCGCCTGGGGCGCATCGCCAGCCAGAGTGATTCCACCACCCTGATCCTGGGCGAAAGCGGCACCGGCAAGGAGCTGTTTGCCCAGGCCATTCACAACGCCAGCCCGCGCAGCGCCGGCGCCTTCGTGGCGGTGAACTGCGGGGCCATTCCCCGTGACCTGGTGCAGAGCGAGCTGTTCGGCCACAGCGAGGGCGCCTTCACTGGCGCGGCCCGCGGCGGCTCGGCGGGCAAGTTCGAGCTGGCCGACGGCGGCACCATCTTCCTCGACGAGATCGGCGACATGGCCTTCGACGCCCAGGTCAGCCTGCTGCGCGTGTTGCAGGAAGGCGAGGTGACGCCGGTGGGCGCGCGCAAATCGCGGCCGGTGGACGTGCGCATCATCGCCGCCACCCACCGCAACCTGAGCCAGGCCGTGGCCGAGGGCGCCTTTCGCGAAGATCTCTACTACCGTCTGAATGTGCTCAACCTCAGCGTGCCGCCGCTGCGCCTGCGCCGCGAGGACATTCCGCTGCTGGCGCAGCACTTCCTGCAGCGGTGCGCACAGTCGTTGCGCAAGGCGGTCAGCGGTTTCGCCCCGGCGGCCCTGGAGGTGCTGGCCGCCCATGGCTGGCCGGGCAACGTGCGCGAACTGGAGAACGCGGTGGAGCGGGCGGTGCACATGGCCTCCGGCAGCCTGATCGAGCCAGCCGACCTGCCGCTGGAACTGATGCACAGGGGCCGCCGCGAGGCGGGCCAGGAGCAGGCGAGCGGCATGGACCTGGGCACCCAGGAGATGAGCGCGATCATCGGCGCCCTGCGCAGCACCGGCGGCAACGTGCGGGTGGCGGCGCAGCTGTTGAAGGTGTCGCGGGCGGGACTGTACGGCAAGATGGAGCGGTTTTCGATTCGCGCGGGGGATTTTCGCTGAGGGCTTGCTGATACGTATTGCGGTATGAATCAACGCACAACAATAACAAGGAGAGGGTATGGAACACTCGCTGCTGGCCTATGAACGCAGCACGCCGACCCCGGCGGACCTGCGCCAGTGCCTGCGTTTCTCGGACGAGGAGGCGCGCATCTGGCTGGACGACCAGAGCATGGTCATGCTGCATTCAACGGCCTTGGGCGCGTTGCGCCAGGAGTTGATCGACAGCCTCGGCCAGGACGGCGCCCAGCGCGTGCTGACGCGCATCGGCCACGCCGCCGGCAGCCAGGATGCCCTGCGCGTGCGCAAGCGCTGGCCCGGTTCGGACCCGCGCAGCGCCTTTATTGCCGGCGGCCGGCTGCACGCGCTGCAAGGCATCGTGCGGGTGCAGACCCTGCAGCTGGAGCTGAACCTTGCACAGGGGCATTTCCACGGCGAGTACCTGTGGCACGAGTCCCGCGAGGCCCACGAACACCTGGCCAGCCATGGCGTCGGTGACCAGGCGGTGTGCTGGATGACCCTGGGCTACGCCGCCGGTTATGCCAGCGCCTTCCTGGGCCGGCCGGTGGTGTTCCGCGAGGTCGAATGCGTGGCGGCGGGCGGGCATGCCTGCCGCATCGTCGGTGATACCGCCGGCGACGCGCCCGGCCTTGAACTGCCGGCGCAGGCCCCGGTCGCCGCCTGTAGCCATCCCCAGGAAGCAATGATCGGCATCTCCACGGCCTTCCAGCTGGCCCGCCACCAGATCGCGCAAGTGGCGCCCACCCGGGCGACGGTGCTGTTCAGTGGCGAGTCGGGGGTAGGCAAGGAGGTGTTCGCCCAGTGCCTGCACCGCCTCAGCCCCCGCGCCAACCGGCCGCTGGTGGCGGTCAATTGCGCGGCGCTGCCGGAGAGCCTGCTGGACGCCGAGCTGTTCGGCGCGCAGAAGGGCGCCTACACCGGCGCCAGCCATGACCGCGCCGGCCGCTTCGAACGGGCGGCGGGCGGCACGCTGTTTCTCGATGAAGTGCAAGCCCTGAGCCTGGGCGCCCAGGCCAAGCTACTGCGGGCGCTGCAGGAAGGGGAAATAGAGCGGGTGGGTGGCACCCGGCCGATCAAGGTGGACGTGCGCGTGGTGGCGGCCACCAACGCCAACCTGCGGGCGGCCATTGCCCAGGGCACCTTTCGCGAGGACCTGTTCTTCCGCCTCAACGTCTTCCCCATTCACCTGCCGCCGCTGCGCGAGCGGCGCGACGACCTGCCACTGCTGATGGAGCACTTCCTCGCCCACTTCACCCAGCTGCATGGCAAACCGGTGAGCGGCTTCAGCGCCGCGGCGGTGCAGGCGCTGCTGGCCCACGACTACCCCGGCAACGTGCGCGAGCTGCAGAACCTGGTAGAGCGCGGGGTGATCGCCGCGCCCTCCCATGGCGCCATCGGCCCCCAGCATGTGTTCCCGGGTGGGGAACAGGCGCACGCCTGCGTAGGCGCGGCGCCGCTGCGGCAGGCAGTGCGGCAGCAACAGTTGCAGCAGTACCACCAGGTGCTGCACGCCTGCGGCGGCAACCTCTCGGCGGCCGCGCGCCAGCTGGGCATGACCCGGCCGCAACTGGCCTACCGGCTCAAGGCCCACGGCCAGCGGTGAGGGTCAAGGCTGGTGTGGCGCGACCAGCACCTTGCAGTGGTGGGTGCGCTGGCGCAGGGCGTCGAACGCCTGGGGCAACTGCGCCAGCGACACGGTGCTGCTGACCAGCGCCAAGGGCGCCGCGCCGGGCCCCTCCAGCACGTCGACCGCGGCGCGGAACTCGTCGCGCTCGAAGAACGCCGAGGTCACCAGGTTGACCTCTTTGGACACCGCCCGGAACGGGATGAAGCTATCGGCCACGGTGCACAGGCCCAGCACCACCACGGTGCCACGGGGGCGCACGTGCTCCAGCGCCAGGGCAATCAAGCCGGGGCGGCCCACGCATTCGAAGACGATGTCCGGCGGCCCGCCCAGCTGCTCGGGGATGCGCCTGTGCAGGCTGCCGTCGTCCACCAGCAAGGCATTGGCGCCCAGCTGCAGGGCGCGCTCGCGTTGCCAGTCGCCCAGGTCGGTGACGGCCACCTTGGCAGCGCCCAGGCGCCGGGCCCAGAACGCCACGGCGAGGCCAATGGCCCCGGCGCCCAGCACCAACACCTTGGCGCCGGGGCGCAGGTGCGCGCGCATGACCCCGTGCAACGCCACCGCCAAGGGTTCGGCCAGGGCGCTGTCCGCCACGCCAACGCTGGCGGGCAGCACCACGCACTGGTGCCAGCGGGCGGTCGCCCACTGGGCGAAACCACCGCCCTGCAGGCTGAACCCGGCGCACCAGGCCGGCCTGCCGCGCTGACACTCGGGGCAATGGCCGCAACCGCGCAAGGGCGCCACCGCGACGTGGTCGCCCACGCGCACCCCCTGCACCTGGTCGCCGCATTCCACCACGCGGCCGCTGTACTCGTGGCCCAGTACGCTGCCGGGCGCCAGGCCGAACGCCGGTTCTTGGGTCATGTGCAGGTCGCTGCCGCAGATGCCGCAGCGGCACACCTCGATCAACACCTCATCGGCCCGGGGCTCCGGCATGGGCAGGGTGTGCAGCTGCATGGGCTGCTTCAGCGCCTTGAAGACAATGGCTTGCATGTGCACCTCCTCAGTCCACGCGGCCGAGCATCTGCCCGCCATCGATGACGATCTGCGCGCCGGTGATGTAGCTGGCCGCCGGGGAGGCGAGGAACAGCGCCAGGCCCTTGATCTCCTCCGTGGAAGCGATGCGGTGTTGCGGCACCCGTGTGGCGAAGGCGGCGCGGTCCGCCGGGTTGCGCAGGCGGCCGCCGGCGATGTTGGTCACGAACGGCCCCGGGGCAATGGCGTTCACGGTGATGCCATGGCGCGCCAGCTCCATTGCCGCCTGGCGCACCAGCGCGGCGGCGCCGGCCTTGGCCGGCATGTACGGGGTGCCGACGATGGCTTCGTTGAGCATCGCCGCATTGGAGGTGGTGACGATGATGCGCCCCTGGCCCCTGGGCTTCATCAGCCGCACCGCGGCCCTGAGCGTGGTGAACACCGAGGTCAGGTTGGTGGCCAGCACCTTGTCCCAGTGGGCCTCGTCGAGCGCCTCCAGCGCGCCTTGCGGGCAACGCTGGCCGTCGCAGTCGAGAAAGCCGGGGCCGGCGTCGATGCCGGCGTTGGCGAATACAACGTCGAGGTGGCCGTAGTGCGCGCCCACCCGCTCGAAACAGGCGTACAGGGCCGCGCGGTCGGTGGCGTCCACCACCTCGCCGCGCACCGCCAGCCCCTGGGCTTGCAGGCGGGCCAACTGGTCGTGCAGTTGCGCCGCGTCAATGTCCAGCAAGGTCACCTGGGCGCCGCCTTCGGCCATCACCTCGGCGTAGGCCAGGCCGATGCCGCTGGCGGCGCCGGTCACCACGCAGGTCAGGCCGTCCACGGAGAATCGTTGCACTGTGTTCATGTTGATTCCCCCGGCACTCAAACGAATAGCGCGGTATTGATCGGCAGGCCGTGCTGCCGGCAATGGCTGACGTAATGGTTGATGAACCAGAACACGTCGGTGGTTTCGGTGTGGTGGCCGTGCTCGTCGAAGAACTCGATGGGCCCGTGTATCCAGAACAGCGCCTTCATGCCGTCGGGGCCTTCGGCGTACAGGGTGTGGGCGGTGCCCGGGGTTTCGTACACGTAGCTGCCGGGGCGCGCCAGCCAGTCATATTCCTCGTAGCCCCAAGTGCCTTCCAGGGTCACTGCCTGCACCGCGGCGCGATGCCGGTGGGTGCCGATGCGCCCGCCGCCCTTGACCCAGAGGATGTTGCAGACGCTGCCGGTGCGCACGTCGAAGCTCAGGTGGCGGATGGCGGCGCTGTCGCCGAAGGGCACCCAGGGCGACTCATCCTCGCCGGTGCCGATATGGCCGCCGTGCAGGCCGAAGCGCTCGATCATGGCGGCGTGGGGTTCTGGGGGGAGCTGGACGATAGAGGGGGAGGTAGGCATGGGACGGTTCCTGCTGATTGTTATTAGGTAGCAGGGCGGTTGCATGGGCTGTGCCAGGCGGGCAGGGGCCCGGATTTGCGAGGGGAAAGGGCGGCGGGAGTTGAGCGGATTGGTGCGGTTTGATGATCAAAAGTGGTGAAAAGGTGAAAGCCGGCAAGTCCTGTAGCCGCTGCCGCCAGGCTGCGCTGGCCCCTGCGTGCGCTGAAGCTCTATCCACGGTCATTTAACCGACACATGTGCAGGCTACAGTGGCCGCAGGGTCAATCATTCGGAGCAGCGCATGAAGGCAATGGACATTGCTACAGCCAGGCGCAAGGGCATCAAGCTTCGCGCCACGGTCATTTATCGCAGGGACGGCGAAGTATTGTTTGTGCGCAAGCGCAACGCGAAGTGGAACCTGCCAGGGGGCAGGGTCGAGGCGGACGAGACGCCGTTGCAGGCGGCGCAACGGGAAATGGCCGAGGAAACCGGCCTGGCCTTCGATGAACTGCGCTACATCTCCGAGTACCGCGAAGACAAGGTCATCCATTACCTGTTCGAAGCGCGCAAGTCGGCTGACAAGCCGCGCCCACTCAACGAAATAGACGCCTGCCGCTGGATCAAGCCCCGTGACGTGGCCAAGCGCCGCGTGCGCCGGCCGATCAAGACCCTGCTCAAGCGCTGCGCATAACACGCCAGCCACCCCCGTAGCAGCTGCCGCCAGGCTGCATCAGGCCGCAAACGCGGTTTGCCTGGCACACCCCGGCGCCTATGACGCGGCCTTTGGCCGCTGCTACAGGGCGCACTTGGTCGCCCGCCAGGCCCGGCGTAGCAGCTGCCGCCAGGCTGCGTCAGGCACACCTCGGCGCCCGTGACGCGGCCTTTGGCCGCTGCTACAGGGGTTCCGCGGCTGGCGGCAGGGCGCATTGGGTTGCCAACGCCGACCAATCCAGCTCCCCAAGGCCTGCGTCCACGCACGCCGCCATGACCTGCTGCACCCGTGCCGCCCCCGGCAATGCCAACCCTTCGGCGCCGGCGGCCTGCAAGGCCAGGCCGACGTCCTTCAACCCCAGGCGCAGGGCAAACCCCGGCTCGAAGCGCTGCGCGACGATGTTGCCGGCGTAGCGCTGGTAGCTGGGGCAGGCGAACAGCGTCTGGGTGACCACGTCGGTGAACACCGCAGGCGGCAGCCCATGGCTGCGCACCAGGGCGCAGGCTTCGGCGATGGAAGCGATGGCCTGGGCGATCATCAGATTGCCGGCGATCTTGGCGATACTCGCCTGGCGCGGCTGCGTGCCAAGGCGCCAGGTGTGCTTGCCGAGGGTGTCGAACAGCGGCTGCACCTGGGCGACGGCCTCGTCCGCACCGGCCGCCAGAATGTTCAACTGCCCCTGGCGGGCCACGGCAGGAATGCCGAACACGGGCGCTGCGACGAAACCGATGTTCGCCTGCCGATGCAACGTCTCCAGTTCACCGACCATCTGGGGGGAAAGCGTCGACATCACCACGTGCACCTTGCACGCGACCCAAGGGTGAATGACAACTGGTGCCAACAGCGTCTGCCGCACTGCAGCGTCATCGGCCAACAGCGTGATCACCACGTCCTGCTCGAACGCCTGCGCCACGCCGGCCAGGGCCCGCACCCGTTCCAGCCCCTCAAGCGCACCGGCGCTGCGGTTCCAGGCGCTGACTTCATGGCCTGCCTCCACCAGCACCGGGAGGATTGCCCGGGCCATGCTGCCAATACCGACGATTGCTACTTTCATGGAAGCTCCGTTGCCTGTGCGTGTGCCGAGCATTGTCGGCGCCCGGCGCCTTGCTTGAGGACTGACAGGGGTGCATATTCGGCGTGCATTTTTGTAAGGGCGGCACATGAACTGGAGTGACATCAGGGTTTTCCTGGCAATCGCGCGGGCCGGCTCCCTGGGCGGCGCGGCGAAGGCGCTTGGCATCAGCCACCCCACGGCAGGCCGACGCCTCAAGGTGCTGGAGCAGGACAGCGGCGGCGCGCTGTTCCGGCGCGTGGGCGAGCGTTTGATCACTACCCAGCTGGGCGACTCGGTGCTGGCGCTGGCCGAGGAAATGGAAGCCAGCGCGCTGGCCATCGACCGCACCCTGGCCGGCAGGCCCCGGGAGGTGGAGGGCATCCTGCGGATATCCTCCGCGGACTGGTTTGCCGCCCATGTGCTCACGCCCGTGCTGGCCGAGCTGAGCCGTCGCTACCCCTTGATCGTGCCCGAGATAATGCCCGGGGCGCGCCAGTTCGACCTGGCCCGGCGCGAGGCCGACCTGGCGTTTCGCCTTGTGCCGTTCACCGAGCCCGACATTGTCCAGCGCAGGGTCATGAACATGGCCTACGGGCTCTACCGCAGTGCCCGCCACTGCGTGCCGTTCGACCCCGGGCAACCTGGCCAGGCGCTGATCCTGATGAACACCGCGCAGCTGCATTACCCCGACGTCGCCTGGCTGCAAGCGACAGTGCCGCACGCCAGGACCGTCGCGCACAGCAGCAGCCGCTCAGTGCAGGCGCAGCTCTGTGCCCAGGGCCTGGGCCTGGCGGTGTTGCCGCGGCCGGTCGGCGACAGCCTGGCGTCATTGACCCGCGTGGCCACCGCCGATCCGCCACCGGCGCGGGACATCTGGATGGGCTACCACCAGGACCTGCGCCGCAGCGACAAGCTGCGGGCCCTGGCCGACCTGGCCGGCGAGATGCTGGCCAGTGGTTAAGGGCGAGGGCGGGCTCGGCGTTTTGATATAGTGCACGGCTGCCTTCCCAGGAACCGCCCCATGAACCGCCCGCTGTTTATCTCCATGGATGGCCCCAAGGGCACCGGCAAGACCACGCTGCTGGAAACGGTGACCCAGGCCCTGAGGGCCACCGGCCAGAAGGTCGCCCGCCTGTGCGAGCGCAATAACGATCCCTACCGGCGCGAGACCATGGCCCTGGTCAACCAGCTTGCTCGCCGGCCGTGCGCGGACCTGGAGTGGCAGGTGTGCGAGCGGCTGGCCCAGAGCCGCGCGTGGATAACCGAGCAGGTGCTGCCCAAGCAGCCGGCCGGCAGCATCATCCTCATCGACCGCTGGTACCCCTCCGATGCCGCATTCCGGCGGCTGGTGCCGTTCGCCGACATCCTGCGCTTGAACCTGGCGCTTGACGTGCGCGTGCCCGACCTGCACATCGGCGTGGTCACCACGCCTGAAATTTCCTGGGCGCGGGCCGCGGCGCGCAGCCGTGGCCTGGGCAGCACGGTGATCCTCGACCAGCAGGAGCAAGTGGCCTGCACCCAGGCGTTCGAACGCGCGGCCGCCGAGCAAGGCTGGCTGGTGTGCCGGAACGAGGGCAGCGTCGACGACGCGACCCTGCAGGTGGCCGCCGCCATCAATCACCTGCTGTAACCCGTCGCATCACGCCCAAGGCGGTTTGACAACAAATCTGCATTCCGTTTACGTTAACGTCACATCTGCACAGGTGGCACATCAAGCAGGAAGCGACATCAGCACACAATAAGCACAACAAAGGTTTACGCCATGAACCCGCTGAGCTATTCCCACGGATCGACACACCCTCCACTGTTCAACCAGACCATCGGCGCGGTCTTCGATGCCACCGTCGCGCGGTTTCCCGAGCGGCTCGCCCTGGTGGTCCACGACCAGGCCGTGCGCTGGTCATGGGCCACGCTCAAGGCCAACGTCGACCGCCATGCGCGGGCGCTGATGGCCCTGGGCATCCAGCCGGGCGATCGCGTCGGTATCTGGGCCTCCAACCGCGCCGAATGGTGCCTGACCCAGTTCGCCTCGGCCAAGGTCGGCGCCATCCTGGTGAACATCAACCCGGCCTACCGGGCCAGCGAGTTCGAATACGCGCTGGCGCAGTCAGGCTGCAGCTGGCTTATCGCCGAAGCCGCGTTCAAGTCCTCCGACTACCACGCGATGATCAACCAGGTGCTGCCCGAGCTGGCCGCTACTGCGCCCGGAACCCTGTGCATCGAGCGCCTGCCCAGCCTGCGCGGGGTGATCAGCCTGGGCGCCGAGCCGCCTGCCGGCATGCTCGCCTGGGCGGCGTTGCAGCAGCTGGCCGAGTCGGTCAGTGACCAAGCGCTGCAGGCCCGCCAGGCCGCGCTGCAACCCAGCGACCCGATCAACATCCAGTACACCTCGGGCACCACCGGCGCGCCCAAGGGCGCGACGCTCAGCCACCACAACATCCTCAACAACGGCTTCCTGGTGGGTGAAAGCCTGGGCCTGTGCGAACAGGACAAGGTGGTGATCCCGGTGCCGCTCTACCATTGCTTCGGCATGGTCATGGGCAACCTGGGCTGCATGACCCATGGCAGCACCATGATCTACCCTTGCGCAGCGTTCGACCCGCTGAAGGTGCTGGAAGTGGTGGCGGCCGAGCGCGCCACCGCGCTGTACGGCGTGCCCACCATGTTCATCGCCCAGCTGGACCACCCCCGGCGCGCAGCGTTTGACCTGTCCAGCCTGCGCACCGGCATCATGGCCGGCGCCGCGTGCCCGGTGGACGTGATGCAACGGGTGATGGAACAGATGCACATGGCGCAGATCCAGATCGCCTACGGCATGACCGAGACCAGTCCGGTGTCGCTGCAGACCGCGGCCCACGACGAGGTGGACAAGCGCGTGGCCACCGTCGGCAAGACCCAGCCGCACCTGCAAAGCAAGATCGTCGACGCCAGCGGCGCCATCGTGCCCAGGGGCGAGGTGGGCGAACTGTGCACTCGCGGCTACAGCGTGATGCTCGGCTACTGGGGCAACCCCCAGGCCACCGCGGAAGTGCTGGACGGCGAGGGCTGGATGCACACCGGCGACCTGGCGACCATGGACGCGCAGGGCTACGTCAGTGTGGTGGGGCGCATCAAGGACATGATTATCCGCGGCGGCGAGAACATTTACCCGGGCGAGATCGAAGCGTTCTACCGCGGCCACCCTGCGGTGGCGGACATCGCCATCATCGGCGTGCCCGACCCCAAGTACGGCGAGGCCCTTGTGGCCTGGGTGCGCTTGCATCCTGCCCAGCATGCCACGCAGGAGGCGTTGAAACTGTGGGCCAGGGAGCGCATCGCTCATTACAAGATTCCGCGGGACTTCACCTTCGTCGAGGCGTTTCCCCTGACTGTCACCGGCAAGGTGCAGAAATTCAAGATGCGCGAAATCACCCTCCAGGCGCTAAAACTCGGCTAAGCCCACCGTTAGATGGCAAAATTGCCGGGAACCGATGATTTGGAGACCCCCATGCTGCGCGTGCTTGAACGATGGCTAGACCCTTTCCCACCCGATGAGCTGCCGCCGCCGCCCGAGGGCCTGGCCCGGTTCATGTGGGCGTGCACGCGCGGCGCGCGGGGCTACGTGCTGGCGCTGGCGCTGCTCAGCGCCGGCGTGTCGATCTACGAAGCCTGGCTGTTCTCCTTCCTCGGCCAGGTGGTGGACCTGCTGTCCACCTGGCAGGCCGGTGGCGACGCCGCCGCGCAAGAGCGCCATGTGCTGTGGGGCATTGGCCTGGTGCTGCTGGCCAGCATCGGCCTGGTGGGGCTGCGCACGATGGTCCAGCACCAGGTGCTGGCCATCAACCTGCCACTGCGCCTGCGCTGGGACTTTCACCGACTGATGTTGCGCCAGAGCCTGTCGTTCTTCTCCGATGAATTCTCCGGGCGGGTGACCACCAAGGTCATGCAGACCGCGCTTGCCGTGCGCGACGTGCTGTTCACCATCATCGAGATCGTGCCGGGCATCGGCGTGTACTTCATCGCCATCATCGCCCTGGCCGGCGCCTTCGACCTCAAGCTGGTGCTGCCTTTCATTGCCTGGATCGTGCTGTTCGGCCTGGCCATGCTGTACTTCGTGCCGCGCCTGGGCAAGGTCGGCCAGGAACAGGCGCACGCGCGCTCGTCGATGACCGGGCGCATCTCCGACGCCTACACCAACATCACCACCGTGAAGCTGTTCTCCCACTCCAAGCGCGAGGCGCAATTCGCCCGCGCCGCCATGGAAGACTTCAAGGACACCGGCTTTCGGCAGATGCGCCTGGTGAGCCAGTTCGAGATCGTCAACCAGACCCTGGTGGTTGCGCTGATCATCGGCGCCGGCGGCTACGCCCTGTGGCTGTGGCACCAGGGCCAGGTCGGCACCGGCGCGGTGGCGGCGATCACCGCCATGGCCCTGCGCATCAACGGCATGTCGCACTGGATCATGTGGCAGATGACCTCGCTGTTCGAAAACATCGGCACCGTGCAGGACGGCATGGCCACCCTCACGCGCGGCCCCAAGGTGCAGGACCGCCCCGACGCCGGCACCCTGGTCACCCGCGGCGGCGCCGTGACCTTCGACCACGTCAGCTTTAACTACAACGGCGAACGCCAGGTGCTCGACGGCCTGAGCCTGAACATTCGCGCGGGCGAGAAGGTCGGCCTGGTCGGCCGCTCCGGCGCCGGCAAATCGACGCTGATCAACCTGCTGCTGCGTTTCTATGACGTCGACAGCGGCACCATTCGCATCGACGGCCAGGACATCGCCCACGTCACCCAGGACAGCCTGCGCAGTGCTATCGGCATGGTCACCCAGGACACCTCGCTGCTGCACCGTTCCATTCGCGACAACATCGCCTACGGCCGCCCCGACGCCACCGACGCGCAAATCCGCACCGCCGCGGCCAACGCCCAGGCCGATGGCTTCATCGCCCAGCTCAGCGACCGTGACGGCCACTCTGGCTACGACACCCTGGTGGGCGAGCGCGGCATCAAACTGTCCGGCGGCCAGCGCCAGCGCATCGCCATCGCCCGGGTGATGCTCAAGAACGCGCCCATCCTGCTGCTGGACGAAGCCACCAGCGCCCTCGACTCCGAGGTGGAAGTGGCCATCCAGGAGAGCCTGGACGAGATGATGCAGGGCAAGACCGTGATCGCCATCGCCCACCGGCTGTCGACGATCGCGGCGATGGACCGGCTGATCGTGATGGATGAAGGGCAGATCATCGAGCAGGGCTCCCACGCCGAGCTGCTGGGGCGCAATGGGGTGTATGCGCGGTTGTGGCAGCATCAGAGTGGCGGGTTTTTGGGTGAGGATCGTGGGGTGGTGGAGGAGGTGGAGTAGGGGGTCGTGCGCCTTGGACGCGGCCTTTGGCCGCTGCTACGGGGATATGACCAAAGGCCAATTATGGAACTCAAGGCTCTAATGAATGGAATTTCACCCAATTAATCTATTTCAGGACGAAGGCTAGAATCCCGCCCCAGCCGTGTGGCCACGCCTGCTGAAGGCCATCACGTTCAACCTTCACACCCATACCCACCTGCGCACGAGCCCGGTTTTTCCGGGCTCGCGCATTCGTGCACCTTGACGAATGCCGCAGGGTCCTGGAGCTTCCATGAAAAGATTATTTCCCCTGGCACTGGCAGCGGGCCTGCCGTTGTCGGCGCTGTTGCTGGCGGGGTGCAGCCCCTCCCAGGCGCAACCCAAGGCCGCCACGGCGGTGAAGGTCGGCTACTACGAGGTGGCCGCCGCGCCGCTGACGCTGACCACCGACCTGCCAGGCCGCACCGCAGCCCTGCGCGTGGCGGAAGTCCGGCCGCAGGTGGCCGGCATCCTGCAGCGGCGCCTGTTCACCGAGGGCAGCGAGGTCAAGCAGGGCCAGCCGCTGTACCAGATCGACCCGCGCACCTACGTCGCCCAGCAAGCCCGCGCGCAGGCCAACCTGCGCAGCGCCCGCAACCTCGCCGAGCGCTACGGGCGCCTGCTGCAGGCCCACGCCGTCAGCCAGCAGCAGTACGACGACGCCGTCGCGGCCTGGAAGCAGGCCGAGGCCGACCAGCGCGTTGCCGACATCAACGTGCAGTACACCCAGGTGCTGGCGCCGATCACCGGGCGCATTGGCCGCTCGGCGGTGACCGAAGGCGCGCTGGTGACTGACGGCCAGAGCAGCGCCATGGCCACGGTCAACCAGCTCGATCCGATCTACGTGGACGTCACCCAGCCCGTGACCCGCCTCCTGGCCCTGAAGCGTGCGCTCAAGGCCGGCGACTTGCAGAGCGCTGGCGCCGACCAGGCCGAGGTAAGCCTGACCCTCGACGACGGCAGCGCCTACCCGTTGAAGGGTACCTTGAAATTCTCTGAGGTCAGCGTTGACCCGGGCACCGGCTCCGTCACCTTGCGCGCGGTGTTCCCCAACCCCGAGCGGGCGTTGCTGCCCGGCATGTTCGTGCACGCCCAAGTGAAGGAGGGCGTGCGCGAGCAGGCCCTGCTGGTGCCCCAGCAGGCCATCGTGCGCGACAGCCGCGGCGTGGCCACGGCCTGGGTCATCACCGCCGACAACCACGTTGAACAGCGCGACCTGCAGACCCTGCGCACGGTCGGCAACGCCTGGCTGGTGGACAGCGGCGTGAAGCCGGGCGAGCGGGTCATCACCGAGGGGCTGCAGTTCGTGCAGGCCGACTCGCTGGTGGACGCCCAGCCAGCGGACAACGTCCAGCTGCACACCGCCCTGACGGCAAACTGAGAGGTCGACCATGTCCCGCTTTTTCATTGATCGACCGATCTTCGCCTGGGTGATCGCCCTGGCCATCATGCTCGGCGGCGTGCTGGCGATCCACGGCCTGCCGGTGAACCAGTACCCCAACATCGCAGCGCCCGCGGTGCAGATCACCGTGACCTACCCGGGCGCCTCGGCGCAGACGGTGCAAGACACTGTGGTGCAGGTCATCGAGCAGCAGCTCAACGGCCTCGATGGCCTGCGCTACATCAGCTCGGCCGCCAACAGCGACGGCAGCGTCGAAATCACCGTCACCTTCGACCAGGGCATCAACCCCGACATCGCCCAGGTGCAGGTGCAGAACAAGCTGCAACTGGCCACCCCGAACCTGCCCGAGGAGGTGCAGCGCCAGGGCATTCGCGTGGTGAAATACCAGGCCAACTTCATGTTGCTGGTCAGCCTCTACTCCAAGGACGGCAAGCTCAACTACGGCGACCTGGGCAACATCATCGTCTCCAGCTTCCAGGACCCGCTGTCCCGCACCCAAGGGGTGGGCGACTTCTACGTCTTCGGCTTCCAGAACGCCATGCGTATCTGGCTCGACCCGGCCAAGCTCAACAGCTACCAGCTGATGCCTAGCGACGTGACGGCGGCCATTGCGGCGCAGAACGTGCAGGTGTCCTCCGGCTCGATTGGTGGGCTGCCGACGCGCAAAGGCGTTGAACTCAGCGCCACGGTCATCGGCAAGACCCGCCTGCGTTCGGCGGATGAGTTCAAGGAAATCCTGGTCAAGGTCCAGCCCGATGGCTCGCAGATCCGCCTGAAGGATGTGGGCGAGGTGGTGCTGGGCAACGAGACCTACTCCTACGACGTCAACTACAACGGCAAGCCCGCCGCAGGCATTGCCCTGCGCCTGGCCACCGGCGCGAACATGCTGGAGACGTTAGAGCGGGTCAAGAAAACCGTGGACCAGCTCAAGCCGTACCTGCCGCCCGGCGTCGAGGTGGTCTACCCCTATGACACCAGCCCCTCGGTCAAGGCCTCGATCGAGTCGGTGGTGCACACGCTGTTCGAAGCCATCATCCTGGTGTTCCTGGTGATGCTGCTGTTCCTGCAGAACTTGCGCGCCACGCTGATCCCGACGCTGGCGGTGCCGGTGGTGTTGCTGGGTACCTTCGGGGTGCTGTACGCCTGTGGCTTTACCATCAACGTGATGACCATGTTCGCCATGGTGTTGGCCATCGGCCTGCTGGTGGATGACGCCATCGTGGTGGTGGAGAACGTCGAGCGGCTGATGGCCGAGGAACACCTGTCGCCGCGCCAGGCCACCTACAAGTCCATGCAGCAGATCTCCGGGGCGCTGGTGGGCATTGCCCTGGTGATCAGCGCGGTGTTCATGCCGATGGCGTTCTTTGGCGGCTCGGCGGGGATCATCTACCGCCAGTTTTCCATCACCATCATCACGGCGATGGCGCTGTCGGTACTGGTGGCGCTGATCTTTACCCCGGCACTGTGCGCCACGCTGCTCAAGACTCACCCGGCGGCCGGCGAGAAGAAACAGAAAGGCTTCTTCGCCTGGTTCAACCGCGTGTTCGAGCGCAACACCGGGCGCTACGAAGCCGCTGTCAGCAGAATTCTGCGCAACCCCCGGCGCACCTTCGTGGTGTATGTGCTGCTGTTGGCCGGCGTGGCAATGATGTTCCGGCACCTGCCCACCGCGTTTCTGCCCGATGAAGACCAGGGGCTGCTGATCGTGCAGATCCAGACCCCGCCCAACAGCAGCGCCGAGCGTACCGAGGCGGTGCTGAACCAGGTGCGTGGCTACCTGCTGGACCACGAGCAGGCCGGCGTGGTCTCGGCGTTCTCCATCAGCGGCTACAACTTCGCCGGGCGCGGGCAGAACTCCGCCGTGGTATGGGTGCGGCTCAAGCCGTTCGAAGCGCGCACCGGCGGCGACAACACGGCGAACGCCATTGCCCAGCGCATCACTCAATTTGCCAGCACCGTGAAGGACGCCAGCATCGTCTCGATCGTGCCGCCGGCGATCATGGAAATGGGCAACGCCACCGGCTTCGACCTGTTCCTGCAGGACAACGGCGCCCGCGGCCACGCCGCCTTGATGCAGGCGCGCAATCAGTTGATGAAGCTCGCTGCCAAGGAGCCGGCATTGGCTATCACCAGGGCCAACGGCCTGGACGACGAAGCGCAGTACCAGGTGACCATCGACGATGAAAAGGCCCGGGCGCTGCAAGTGTCCATCGAGGCCATCGACAACACCATGTCAGTGGCCTGGGGCTCGACCTACGTCAACGACTTCATCGACAAGGGCCGGGTGAAGAAGGTCTACGTCCAGGGTGAAATGGACGCGCGGCTGTCGCCCGAGGACTTCGACAAATGGTACGTGCGCAACGACGCCGGGCAAATGGTGCCGTTCTCGGCGTTCGCCTCGGGCCAGTGGGTGTACGGTTCGCCGAAGCTTGAGCGTTACGGCGGTATTCCGGCGGTGGAACTGCTGGGCCAGCCGGCACCGGGCTACAGCACGGGCGATGCCATGGCGGCCATCGAGCGGGTAGCCGCCCAGTTGCCAAGCGGGTTCGGGGTGTCCTGGACCGGGCTGTCCTTTGAAGAGCGCGCGGCCGGTTCCCAGGCGACGATGCTCTACGTGCTGTCGCTGATGATCGTGTTCCTGTGCCTGGCGGCCATGTATGAAAGCTGGTCGGTGCCGGTGTCGGTGATGCTGGTGGTGCCCCTGGGCGTGCTGGGCGCCGTGGCCGCCACCCTGGGCCGCGGCCTGGCCAACGACATCTTCTTCCAGGTGGGGATGCTGACCACCATGGGCCTGGCCGCGAAGAACGCCATCCTGATCGTCGAGTTCGCCAAGGACCTTCACGACAACCAGGGCCGCACCCTGGTGCAGGCCGCCACCGAAGCGGCACGCCTGCGCCTGCGGCCGATTATCATGACCTCGATCGCCTTCGTCATGGGCACGCTGCCGTTGGCCCGCGCCCATGGGCCAGGCAGCGGCAGCCAGCACTCGATCGGCACTGCCGTGGTCGGCGGCACCCTGGCAGCGACCTTCCTGGCGATTTTCTTCGTGCCGTTGTTCTACGTGGCGGTGATGCAGCTGTTCAAGCCCACGCCACGCCACGCCAACCTGGAAGGGGCCCGCCATGACGCCTAAGCCACTGCTGCTCGCCCTGGCAATGACCTTGGGCGGTTGCAGCCTGATCCCCGCGTACCAGCGCCCGGCCTTGCCGGTGCCCGCGCAGTTCCCCCAGGGTGGCGCTTATGCGGCGCCCGTGGCGGGCAGCGGCGCCCAGGTCAACTGGCAGCGCTTCTTCAAGGACCCGGCGCTGCACCAGCTGATTGACCTCGCCATCCGCCACAACCGTGACCTGCGCAAAGCCGTCCTTAACGTCGACGCCTACCGCGCCCAGTACCGCATTCAAGGCGCTGCACTGCTGCCGGAAATCGGCGTGGACGCCAGCGCGGGTCGCTCACGCACGCCGGCGGACCTGTCGTCCACCGGCCAGCAGCTGACCACCGGCAACAACAGCCTGCAGGTTGGCCTGACAAGCTATGAACTCGACCTGTGGGGCCGCGTGCGCAGCCTGGACAAAAGCGCGATGGAAACCTACCTGGCCAGCGAACAGCACCAGCGCACGGTGCAGCTGGCGCTGGTGGCCAACGTCGCCGTCGCCTACCTGGCGTGGCAGACCGACCAGCAACTGCTCGGCGTTACTCAATCGACGCTGCAGAACTACCGCCACAACCTGGCGCTGGTACAAGCCAGCAGCGAAGCGGGTACGGCCTCGGACCTCGACGTGCGGCAAGCCCGCACGCTGGTCGACAGCGCCCGTGGCCAGCAGCAGGCCTACCTGCGCCAGGTGGCCCAGGACGTCAACGCCTTGCAACTGCTGGTGGGCACGCAGCTGCCGGCAACGCTGCCCAGCGCCAGCCTCGACCAGCAGGTGCTGGCGCCGATTCCCGCCGGGCTGCCGGCGGCCAGCCTGCTGCAGCGGCCCGACATCCAGGCCGCCGAGCACCAACTGCTGGCCGCCCACGCCGACATCGGCGCCGCGCGCGCCGCGTTCTTGCCCAGCATCACCCTGACCGGCAGTGGCGGCACGGCCAGCAGCCACCTCAGCGGGCTGTTCGACAACGGCTCGGCAAGCTGGAGCTTCGTCCCGCAGATTCACCTGCCGATCTTCACCGGCGGCCGCCTGCAGGCCAGCCTCGACTACGCCAACATCCAGCAGGACATCGGCGTGGCCACCTACGAGCAGGCCATTCAGGCCGCGTTCCGCGAGGTGGCGGATGGCTTGGCGGCGCTGGGCACTTGGGACGAGCAACTGCGCAGCCAACAGGACCTGCTGCACACCGCCGAGGCCTATGCGCAGATGGCCCAGCAGCGCTATGACGAGGGCGTGGACAGCTACCTGGTGCTGCTGGATGCCCAGCGCCAGCTGCTCAGCGCACGGCAGCAGCTGCTGACCGACCGCCTGGCCCAGCTCACGGCCCAGGTCCAGCTGTACAAGGCACTGGGAGGAGGGTGGTCGCCGCCGGCGGCCGGTTAACCGGTACCGCGCCCGGGCCTTGCCTGGGCGCATCCCTGGATTGGTGTATGATTTAGCGCTTCACAGGGCAAACGCCCACCTATTGCAGCCTCGGATTCCACAATGCCCACCCCAAGCTTCGACGGTATCAGGGAGTTCGTGACCTGCGCCCGTACCCTCAGCTTCACCACCGCGGCCCTCGAGCTGGGCGTCACCAGCTCCGCCGTCGGCAAGAGCGTCACCCGCCTTGAGGCCCGCCTGGGCGTCAAGCTGCTGCACCGCAGCACCCGCCGCCTCATCCTCACCAGCGAAGGCGAGGCCTACCTGGCCAGCTGCCAACGCGCCATGGATACGCTGGCCGAGTCCGAGAGCTTCCTCACCACCGGCCAGCAGGAGCCCGTGGGCCGGCTGCGCGTCGACCTGCCCGCCGCCTTCGGCCGCCGGCACATCGTGCCGACGCTGGTCGCGCTGTCGGTGCGCTACCAGCAACTGGACCTGTCGGTGAGCTTCAGCGAGCGCCTGGTCGACATCATCAACGACGGCGTCGACCTGGTGGTGAGGATCGGCAACCTCAAGGACGATGGGGAAATTGTTGCGCGCAAACTGGGCAGTCAAAGCCTGCTGATCTGCGCCACCCCCGACTACCTGGCCCGACGCGGCACGCCCCAGGTCGCCGAGGACCTGCTGCACCACGACTGCATCGTCGGCTGGCGCAACGGCACCCGCAAGACCTGGATGCTGCTGCAGCCCAACGGCAACGTGGTGGAGCAGGAAGTGTGCGTGAAGCACGAGATGGGTGACGGCGAGATGCTGCTGGACATGACCCTGGCCGGCGGCGGGCTGGCGCAGCTGCCCACCTGGCTGGTGCAGGACTTCATCGACGAGGGCCGGCTGGTGCCGGTGCTCGACGCCTATGCGGGCGCCGAAATGCCGATCAACGTGCTCTGGCCGCGCACCCGCTACATCCAGCCCAAGGTGCGGATGATCGTCGATGAGCTGGTGGCGCTGTCCCGGCGCGAGGCGAAGGTGTTTCGCCCGGATTGAACAGGGGCCTGCACAGGGCAGCCCCCCGGTTGTTTACTCCGCTGCCGAATAGACCGGATAGTCCACATAGCCTTTGGCACCACTGTTGCCGTAGAACGTGGCGCGGTCCGGCGTCGCCAGCGGCCAGTCGTTGCGCAGGCGCTCAACCAGGTCGGGGTTGGCAATAAACGGCCGGCCAAAGGCCGTCAGGTCCAGCTCACCCGTCTCCAGCGCCCGCTGCGCCGAGTCCCGCGCAAACCCACCGGCAGCAATCAACGTGCCCTGGTACGACGCCCGGAACGTGCGGGCAAAGCCCTCCGGCATGCCCTCGGCACCAATGGTCAACTGGTCGCTGAGGTGCACATAGGCGATGTCGCGCTGCTGCAGCGCCTTGGCCACCTGCACCCAGGTCTCGGCTTCATCCTCGAACGCGGCCATATCGAACAGCCGGCCAAACGGCGAAATACGCACGCCGACCTTGCCCCGGCCAATGGCCGTAGCTACCGCATCAACGGTCTCCAGCAACAGCCGCAGGCGGTTCTCGATCGAGCCACCGTACTCATCCGTGCGGTCATTCACCGTAGGGTTGATGAACTGCTCGAACAGATAGCCGTTGGCGCCATGAATCTCCACGCCATCAAAGCCCGCCTCGATGGCCCGCCGCGCCGCCAGCACAAAGTCCGCCACCACGCCCTTGACCTCAGCCGTCGTCAACGCCCGCGGCACCGACGCCTGCACCGGTCCCGGCTGCCCGTGCTCGTCATAGGCATATGCCATGGAATGGGCGGCCTGCTTGCCGCTGGCCGACACCGGCGCCTCACCCTCGGCCTGCAGCGTGGTGTGCGATACACGCCCCACATGCCACAGCTGCGCAAAAATCCTGCCGCCCTCGGCATGCACTGCAGCGGTCACCGTCTTCCAGCCGTCCACCTGCGCCTGGGTATACAGCCCCGGGTTGAACAGATAGCCGCGGCCCTGCAACGACACCGGCACGCCCTCACTGATAATCAGCCCGGCGCTGGCGCGCTGGCGGTAATAGCGCTCGGTAAGCTCATCGGGCACCGTCGTCACGGCGCGGGCCCGGGTCATGGGCGCCATGACCACGCGGTTCTTCAGCTGGGTACCAGCCAAGGTGTACGGCGAAAACAAAATACTCATTGGGGTCTCTCAAGTGAAGCGCTGCGATGCGCTGACCCTGGCCACCATACGCACAAACAATGCGCAGATAACCGGGCTCCAAGGCCAAGCAGTCTGGAATGCGCGTCCAGAATCGCCCGGCACACTTCATCCTCCGGAGCTCAAGTGCCTGGAATCCAACCCGGATTATCTTTCCCCTGCGCAGGGTTACAGTAATCACCATCGAGCGTTGCTCGCATCAAACAGAGGTCAAACACGATGGACACCACACTCAAGGCACTGCTCGACCGCGAGGCAATTCGCAACCTGCGCACCCTGTATGCTCACCACCTGGACAGCAACAACATCGCCCAGCTTGACCAGGTATTCACCCAGGATGCAGTGGTGGAAGTAACGGTTGGCCGAATGGAAGGGCTTGACGCCATTCGCGCCGGCTTGACGGACGCGTTCGCGCTGTACGACCGCGATCATCGGGGCAGCTACCCGTTCCTGCACGTGATCGCCAACCACTGGATCAACGTGACCGGGCCGGATACGGCGGAGGGGCGCTGTTACCTGGTGGATTTCGAGACGGCCAGGAAGCCTGACCCGAACCCGTTGTTGTTGCTGGGGGTGTATGCGGATGAGTACCGGCGGGTGGCGGGGGAGTGGCGGATTAGTTGGACGCGGTTGGAGGTTGTTTGGCCGGGGAGTGGGGAGTAGACACCCGTGAATGAAGGTATGCTGCCAGCCTTACTCGTCAAGGACAGAGCACAGGAATGGCATCCATCAATCTCCACTTCATAGACGCCCGCGGCCTACTGGCCGACCACCGCGACTGGCTTCAGGCGCGCCTGACAGCCACCCACCACAAGGCGAGCGCGTTGCTACCGCTGCGCCCGCTGGATGTGATCGTGAAAGCCGGCAACCAGGTTATTCCTGAAAAGGGGCACCTGGGATATTCGCCTGAACCTGGGCTGATCTATTTGACTGTCGATCCAGCAAGTGACGTTTTCAGGGCGAATGAAAATGCCTCGCTGGAGCGGATGTTTGCGCATGAGCTTCACCATGCGGCGCGTTGGGATGGGCCGGGGTATGGGTCGACGCTAGGCCAGGTTCTCGTCTCCGAGGGGCTCGCCGGTGTTTTTGCGCAGGAAGTGTGGGGTGGTTGTCCTGAGCCGTGGGAGCGGGTTGATGTGGAGGTTGTACGGCGGTATGTCGATATGGCGGCGGCCTGCTGGGACCGGGAGGATTATGGGCATGGGGCGTGGTTTTTTGGGGTGGGTGAGTTGCCGAGGTGGTTGGGGTATTCGCTTGGGGGTGAGTTGGTGAGGCGGTATTTGTGGGGGAATGAGGGGAGTAGTGCGGCGGGGCTTGTGGGGGTGGATGCGGGGGTGTTTCGGGGTGGGCTTGGGGGGATTTGATGGGCTTGGGTTCGGCGTTGGTTCGGCGGGTGGGGATTTGGCAGGTGCGACTGAAGATAAGCAATGATTTGCGTTTGTGCCCCAATACCCAAGGTTGCAAGTGTCACCAACCGGACATTTGGGTGTAGGAGATGCAGTCCTTGGCAGACCTTATCGTTTGAGGCAGAAAGCAAAGAAAAACGCGACCGAAAGGTCGCGTTTTTGTTTGTGTAGGCCAACGGAATACTTATTCGAATGCCCGGAAACCCTCGTTGCAGTACCACTCACTGTGGAGAAGCGCTTGGTACATAGCAGTGTCCCAAGCATTCACATGGACAGCTTTTTTTCCGGCCGCAATGACCCGAAGGTGGTCCTGTACTCCGGCTAAGGCGGAGGCCGACCATACCAAGTCGAGCGTGTCCTTGAGATTCGCGAGTTCGTTACTGGCTTCGATAGAGAACCGTGAGGCCAGCTTGTAGTCTCTGAAATGCGCCAACACCCTAGTCTTATCGATCGGATTCCAATCCTCTGGGGGACTCACGAAAAACTCCAGTACGGGCGGGGCGCCCGTAAGCACCCGCGCGTGTAGCCACTGGTCACCGACCATCCGAGGATGCTCAAAATACGGATGGAGTGTTTGTTGGTCTTGCGTGGTCGCGGTGGCGGCATTTTTGCCGGTATTGCAGTCCTTGCAGGCTGGCACCAGGTTCCAAGGCAGAACAGATAATATCGGAAATTTGGCTTTCGGTAGGTAGTGGTCGAGGGTGCTAGCTTGTCCGAACCCGCAGAACGGGCATTTTTTACGCGGAGCCAGACCGAGCAGGTCGGTGTACACCCTCCTGGCAGGCTTCGTGTCAGCGACCATGTGAGAAGAGTAGGTAGCTTTCAGCTCCTTCTTGGTTACCTGGCCGACCACGAGGTCGTCGTTATCACAGTCGATAGCTGGGATCGCGAAGAGTTGATTGATAAGGCCTTTCTGCTGGTACTCTTCCGCGGCAGCAACTACCTCCGCTGTAATGGCTTGCAAGCGGGCTCTCAGATCCTCGTCAGCAATGCTGTTTACGCAGAGATTGTAGACCAGCTGCGGATCCTGAGCGGGGGCGCCGATTGCTCTCATTGATCAGACTCCCACTGCTTGTCACGCGCGATAGTCATGGATCTCAGAAGTGCCTGACCTTCGGTGCCAATCTGACCTCCATAGTCCCCCCTGATTTGCTCAAACGCAGCACCTGTCCGAACGTCGGCGGCGAGGAGCTCATGGAAGCCTGATTTGCTCACCTCCAGACCAAAGACGTGTCGAGTTAGGACGCCAACGTTCTCTGCAAATGTCTCGGCATCCGGACGGTCGACTGTCGCTGTCTCGCCACTCCTGTTGATAATGGACACACAAGACTTTGGCACTTCCTGCAGGACTACAGGTGAATGGGTAGCAATGATGGCTACAGCATTTCGCGCAGTAAGCAAATCGGACAAGGCCCGGGTGAAAGCAGACAGCAGAGGGGGGTGCAGGTGGGTTTCTGGTTCATCAACCAACACCAGCGTTTTCTCGTCAACGGTTTCGACGAGCTGGGTAATGGTCAGCAGAACAATAGCGTGGCCAGAGCTCATCCCTTCGAACATGGTCGTACTACGTCGGACGAACTCGGCCTTGGTTTCTGATCCATCGGCGTCAAAAACCTCAATCAGCTGAAGGAGGTTCATTTCCTCAAAATTGAAATCAGATTCGAGCTTGTGAATAGCCTTGATCCACCGTGCTCTTTTTGCGCTAAGGCTGAGGCAGACTTTGAGGCTATCGGCCAAATCCGTGCAGAGGAGGGGCTTGGTTTTCAACCCCCAAACATTCTCTCCATCGGCGGCTAGCACCCTGTGCTTCAGGCCTACGTATCGATATCTCATCCCCTGGCTGGGGTCATCCTGGTTCGGCGGGGGATCAAATGGATCGAACGCGCTGAATGAAACCGACACCACACCTGCAAAGTCATCATTGGTGAGCGGTCGCCTGAAGCTCCACATGTTCTTGTTGAAAAAGCAGCCTTTCGCGTACACCTCATCACTTGGCGTGACCAAGGAGTCAACCATGCCATTCAGTAGGGTTGTTTTACCCACCCCGTTTCGGCCAATCAAGATGTGAACGTTACTGGACGGTTTGACATCTGGATCGACACTGAACTCGAGAGTCAGCGGTGCGATACCGTCTAATCTTGCCTTTTCATAAAAGAAGTCATACGGGGTCAATGGGGCGTCCCCGGTGAGGATCCGCTTAAATTGGTGGTCAATCGTCGTTGGATTCACTGCCCTAAGCAGCGAGGTCCTAAACGCTAACTCTGAAGAGGAAGCCTCCCGACGCTCCTTGGAGAAAGCCACATCACCTAACGCAACGAGGATTGCGTGAGCGTCTTCCGGCGAAAACAGCTCAAGTAGTTTCCGATAGTATTCGACGTCCTGCCCCAAACTGAAGAATTTGGGTTCTAGCGACGTGAATTCATCAGGCATCCCATGTTCTGTCCAGCTTTCAGATTGCCCTTGATAAGCGATCTTCAGGTCACCAACTCTATGTTCGACGCCAGCCCCATCAACGATGATCAGGGCAAATTTGGTTTTGTAGCCGTAGTCGTCCCAGTTATCTACATACAAAACCCCAGAGTTTCTTGCATCCTGCTGGAGCTTACCTCGGTATTGAACCTTGATGAATTTCATGCTCATGACGTCCTTGCTCTCAGGGCACACGCGGCGTGTTTATGGTGTGATGGCCATTTGGCCCCATGCTACCGCATCGATAGCGTCTGAGGAACCTCATGGGATTTAGTGGACTGGTGGAAACAAAAATGCCGTCTGAAAGGGCGGCGCGTAAGGTTATTAAATATTAGAAATTGGCAGCTTTCGGCGGCTGATCTGTTACCTGTGTCGACTCAGCATGGACACTCGCGTTCGGCATCTGGCGATACATGGCACCTTCCCATTTTGCCACTGCAGCACAGGCGATGGAGTTTCCAACTGAGTTGGTGACAGAGCGGCTCATGTCCAGGAAGGTATAGATCGCCATCAGATCTGCGTAGTGATCGACATGTCGATCCCGGTCCCGTAGGCCTGGGCAATAGGAAGCACTGTGAAGGTGCAACGCCATGGCGCCATCGAGGTTGAACGGGTAACCGGCGGCAGCACCAAGCCTGAAGTTACGTTTGGCGCCAAACTTGTTCAAGCAGACCAACAACTAAGAAAATGAGACCACGGGGCTCGTGGTGCAAACGGACAGCATTTCACACCTGACTCGCGTCCCAACTCTTCGCCATCGGCGATTGCGTCTTGCCAGTCCTACCACAGCGTCCGCGTGCTCAACCGATGTCACATCGAACATAATTGTCCTCCTGCGGAGTCAATTGCTAGAAATTGAGTCCGCTTAGTGATCGATGGATATCGGAGGGCAGCGCCTGATTTTTTATCAGACTCGGAACTCGCTCGCGACTCAGATATTAAGCCTTCAGATGTGGTGTCATGGATTGTCCTAAGGTTTTCCCGGTGTACGCTGGCTGCTGGCGCCGGTGCACTGATGGAGCTCTGTCTTTTCAGAGCAACCACCCATGCACTCTGCCTGGCGATGCAATATGGTTGACGGCTCGATAAATAGTACATTTGTACTCCTTCCGATAATTTCTCACTATCGAGGCACTGCTGACCTAATTGGTAGCCTTTCACAGAAATTCATGGCATATAGCTATTGCATCCAGGGATGGGATGGCGCCGGGCTTCCTGCTGACGGGCTCAATCTCTGCCCCAGAACCAGGACGGAGGTAGTACCGTGTATCTATCGGCTTTGCATATTGAGAATTTCCGCCAGTTCGGACGCGACAACCATGCGTTGAACATCCAATTTAACGAAGGCGTGACCGCTCTTGTTGGTGAAAATGACGCTGGCAAGACAGCCGTAATTGATGCGATCCGGTATGTTCTACAGACCCGAGACGCTGAATACCTTCGACTACGAATCGAAGACTTCCACATCGTCGCCGATGGCACTCAGGCTGAAAGCATCACTCTCAGATGCACGTTGAAAGGCTTGAGCCTTGTGGAGCTTGGCGCGTTCGCTGAGTACGTGACGTACCGGGACGGAGCTGGATGCCTTTACATCCATTGGACAGCTCGTCGCGTTGTCGCATTAGCCTCAAGCCGCAAATGGGTTGATATCTCGGTTCGCTCCGGCGAGAACGGCGAAGGCCCGGCTCTGGATGTAGGCATAAGGCAATTGTTGGCCACTGCCTACCTCAAACCCTTACGGGACGCAGAACGGGAAATGTCCCCCGGCCGTAACTCTAGGCTGTCCCAGGTTTTGAGCAGTTTCCCCAATATTGATGCAGGCAACGCGTTCGATCCTGCGGCGCTCCCGACAGACCTCCCCGACGCAGAGGCGCTCAGCATTGCTGGCATGGGCGATTTCCTCCGCCACCTGGTAAACCGTCACACGGCTATCGTTGCTGCTCAGAAGGAGATCAACGACAGTTATCTTCGCCCGCTTTCTCTCGCTGGTCAGCCCCTGGCAAGCCGTATTGGGTTCGGAGAGGCAGGCACAGTTCCGGCTAAGCTCAAGCAGATTCTGGAGCGGTTGGAGCTGGGGCTACTGGATCATGCCACGGGTGAGGCACGCGGGATCTATGGCCTAGGATCAAACAACGTGCTGTTCATGGCCTGCGAATTGCTGCTACTCGGCAAAGAGCCTGATGGGCTTCCGTTACTCCTGATCGAAGAGCCAGAGGCCCATTTACATCCGCAACGTCAACTTCAATTGATGGAGTTTTTGGAGGCCGCAGCACAACCTTCAACAGATCTACGACCAGTTCAGGTCATCCTGACCACACATAGCCCCAACCTGAGCTCGAAAATACCGCTGCAGAACTTGGTGCTGATGCAGCGTCAACAAGCTTTCTCGCTCGCAGAAGATCTGACCTGCCTAGCGGCGGATGACTATCGCTTCCTGAGCCGATTCCTCGACGTGACCAAGGCCGGGTTGTTTTTCGCCAAGGGCCTACTCATCGTCGAAGGTGATGCAGAGGCGATCCTTCTGCCGTCATTGGCGCGCTGGCTGGGCAGAGACCTCACCAAGCATGGCGTATCCATCATCAATGTAGGGGGTGTGGGCCTGCGCCGGTACTCAAAAATTCTGCAACGGAAAGACCCGGCTCTCGGCGAAATTACCATCCCCACGGCATGCATCACCGACATGGACGTCATGCCCGATTGTGCGCCCAAGATCATGGGATTGGAGGGCGTGACCGATACCGCTTGGCCAGAAATGAACAAGCGGCGTTGGCGAGCCAAAAAAGACTTCGGTAGTACGCCAACTGAGGTTGAACAGGGCCTCAAAGAACATCGAGAAAAGCGCACCGTTAGCGATGGTCAGTGCGTTCGAACTTTCGTGTCAGAAGAATGGACGCTTGAATACGACCTTGCGATCAAAGGCCTTGAGAAGGAAGTGTTTCAGGCCGCGTACCTGGCGCTGACAGAAGAACTAATCGACGGGAAGAAGGTGACGAAAGCCAGTTTGCTGGTGAAGGCGGACACTGCTTACGCCAAGATCCAGGCTGACCATGGCCCTGCCGAAGCGCGGTGCTCGGCGATCTATAAACTGTTCAAAAGGGCGTCCAAAGCCATTGCGGCCCAGCACCTGATTGATCTAATCGATGAGCGATTCAAGAAGAGCACTTTAGACCCAACATCGCTCAGAGGCGTGCTGCCTTCTTATGTCGTCAACGCTATTGAATATGCTACCCGGGGCTCTGCGATACCGTCGGGCGCTGGCGCAATTACAGCGGCTCTAATTCCAAGCGCTGTCACACCAGATGCTCCCTTTCCTTGGGCAGCCGATCCCGCTGAAGGGGCAACCGAATGACGTTCAGAGAACTGGTCGACCCCATTACGGATGCCGATGTGGATTGGGTCGTCGAACTCATGGGACTCAAAAAGCTCGACGTGCAAAGACGAGCGTTTTTAAAATCAATGGATACCGTGGACGTATCAGCGTGCCCTGGTAGTGGGAAAACGACCTTGGTCGTCGCCAAACTTGCGATCCTGGCTCGCCACTGGAAGAGCCGTATGCAAGGTATCTGCGTGCTCTCTCACACCAACGCAGCCCGGGAGGAAATTGAAAAACGCCTCGGAGGAACGGAAGTAGGGCAGCGCCTGCTACGTTTTCCCCACTACATCGATACTATCCACGGTTTCACGGGACGGTTTCTGGCCTCACCCTGGTTGAGGTCACAAGGGATATTACTGCAAGCGATCGATGACGATGCCACGCATCGAGCACGCAGAAGGGCGTTGACGTTTAAGGAGCACCTCGGCGTAAAGACCGCCTTTGAAAAAAACCACCTGAAACTTGAGTCGCTACGAATCCGATCGGTCAATTTCGATCAACCGCTAGGCAACGATGACATTGGCTTCGCGCCAGCCACGCCGACCTACAAAAGCGTTGTGAAGTCTGTGAGTAGTGCTGCGAAAGCGGGTTATTTCTGCTTCGACGAGGTGTTCCTGCTCGGGCATGCGCTCCTCGATGCTGAAGATCAAGTGGGTAAAGCGCTGCGCCTACGTTTCCCATGCGTATTGATTGATGAAATGCAGGATACTCAGGCAAACCAGGCAGCGATACTTCAGCGAGTATTCCCGCACGACGAACCCGGCATACGGCTGATTCGCGTAGGTGACCCAAACCAAGAGATCTTCGCGAAGGCGAGCCCGCTGGCAGACCCGTTCCCTGACACCGGGCGCCAGTTGGAGATCGCGAGCAGTTTTCGCTTTGACCAGGCGATCGCATCGATTGCCAACCCTTTCGCTTACGTGCCCATCACAGAAAGGCTGATAGGCCTGCGGATTTCGGAAGGGCCAAACCTCATTCCCAACACTATCATCGCCTTTCCCGATAAGGATGCGACCAAGGTACTGGATGAGTTCGGGAAGCTCACACTGGAGCACCTGCCGGCCGACGCTCGAAAAGCCGGCGTATTTGCGCTGGGCGCCGTGCACCGGCTTGATAATTTTAAAGAGAAACAGTACCCCAAGGCGCTGGAGCATTACTGGCCCTCCTATCGGTCTGACACGACTAAGGCGTCCTTTAGGCCGAGCACCTTCGCTGAGGGGGCACACATTGCTCGCCATTATGCCGCACGGGAAGCTACGTCATCTTCCGCAGTTGAAATGGTCGCGGCATGCCTGGTGGAGCTCGGCACGCTAGCGTTCCCCACCGACCAGGTACATTCGAAAGCAAGGCATCGGACGCTGATCAACCAAAAGCTCGGCACTAAGCCTGACGCGTTTTCCCTGTATCGGGAGTGCCTTCAGCAAATTCTGTTCACCCATGCTGGGGGGCTGGAGCAGCACTGGGCGAGAGTTGTTGCCCCAAAGCTCCTACAGGTCGCTGCCGCGATTCATGACGCCGAGGGCGTGCCTGCTGATAGGGAAAGTCGCCCTTATCTCGCCTGGCAACCGGCGCCAGAAGCGATTGAGACTACAGAAAGCGGTGGTGCGCTGATCAATACCTATCGATACCAGGGAGAGAAGGACGGTGTCGATATCAGGATGTCGTCCATCCATTCGGAAAAAGGCAAAACTCACGGCGCCACGTTAATCCTAGAGACGTTCAGAAATGCCCATCTGATCCATAAGCTCATGCCGTGGCTGCTCGGCAAAAAAACCGCCGTCCGGCCGCTCCCCGAATCTACCAAGAGAGACATGATGTTGATGTATGTCGCGATGACCCGGCCGACGCACATGCTGTGTTTAGCGATACGCCAGAGTAGCCTGGGGAAGGGTGCTGCTGGAGAAAAGAACAGGGCGGCTCTCCGGTCAGCCGGATGGTCGATCTCGGAGCTAACGAGTTAGTACGCCTTGGCATGATGCCTTGCGCAGCCTTTCAAAACACGCCTCGTGGTCATCGTTCAAATGCCCGTATGTGTGATTTGCAGGAGAAAGAGTGGACTGCATGGGCTTATTAGACTGGTTGTTCAAAAAACTATTCCTGGTACGTCCTTGTCGACGTTGAGCGGAACACGGTTCAAGTAGATGATCGTGCCCCAGGAAGTCGCGTAACTCATCACGGCCTTGGCCGCTGAGTGTGCCGTTTTGTTGATCACGGCCGACAGCTTGGCCTGTGGATTACTGCTGACGACCTCTAGCCTCGAGATGTTTTGACTTGCTCATGCGCCCTAAACTTTCAAGGCACATGAGATTAAAGCTCAAACTAGAAGCGAAGAACCAAATACAGCGCCACCAGCGCGCTACATCTCCGCAATCAACGCATCCACCAACCCCTTAGCCCCCTCAATATGATGCAACGCTGACCAAACCAACCCCTTCGAACTCCCATTCCCATCAGTCAACTCATAAGCCGCCTCATGCGCGCATTTCAACAAATGCGACAAATGACACAGTGCATCATCCAGGCTTATCCCAGGGTTCACACTAAAAAACGGCTGCTGCCGGGAGTCCAGCATCCCGAAAGCCAGGCTGGTTGTTTCCACTACGTCACTCACTATATGAATCCCTATGAAGATAGACCGGGTGGCCAGCCAGCAAGGCATAGCCACGGAAAACTCCAGTTGAGCAGGTGACCAAACCCGGCCGCTGTGTAAGCGGCGAGGGGAGGTTAGTCACCTGTCCAGATGGGTGCAAGCGCGAAAATGTAAGCGATTTATTCGATTATCACAGAACTTGTAAGACGTTTCTGAGGAGAATTCCGACAGTTGTATTTCCAGGTGTGTACGTGTTTTTAGGGGGATCACATCCCTGGCGCCTTGTGCCGAACATATGGCGCACGATTGCGAGTGGACTTCAGCGGTGGGGCTCGCCTAATACCGAAGGTTCTTACTGCACCCGATCAACGTGGGTTACACCAACCAGAGCACAGCCTTCCGGTCGTTTCCGACTGAACGCACCGACCCCTTTCACCACCCCGAGGACGATAAAGCCAATGCCAATTGCTTCTGGCACTGTCGGGTATCGGTGGTGAAACGCCAGGCCCAAGCAAGTCGCAAACACCATCTCCATTGAGAGCAGTTGGCTGGCCAAGGTAATTGGCAGGCGCTGGGAGGCGATTGTCCACGCGCCGGCTCCAATAATTGATGCAACTACGGCAAGCATGGCTGCAGGGAGCAAGAGATGGGTAGCGGTATTGATATCCAGATGGAGGCCCGCCTCGCCAATCGTGAATACACCCAGTTGCATCCCTAGCGGGATAGCGACTAGGGTTTGGACGCTGCCTCCGATCATCATCAATGCTGTCCAGACCCAAGCGTCCATGGACGGTCGTCGCGCTAGGGCCTTTTGGTTTGCCAAGCCGAACCACGTCCAGAGTGCCACCGCAGAAATGGATGCCGCGACGCCCAACAAGAGCGTCGAAATGGGCGTATGAACCGGGAGCGTAAGCGTCTGAACGTTCACCAGTATCAGGCCGGTGGCAGCCATGCCGAAGGGAAGGTAAAGGTAGCGCCAAGGCGTACCGCCACCCAGGTTTCCGCTGATCGCAAGTATTACCGGAACAAGACCGAGAAATGCGGGAGCGATGACTGGCCCGGCGTAGGTCGCGGCGATCATCACCGCCATGAAATAGCCTACATAGCCAATGAACCCGATGGCTGCTGCTGCGACCCAGTCTTGCAGGACCAAGCCACGCACGCCCTTGCTGCGGATGGCCAAAATCGACACGCCGATTAGCCCCGAGATGATGAATCTACAAGCGGCCAGGTCGTAAATGGTAAAGTCGCCAATCACCAGCGGTGCAACAAAATTCATCGACCAGGTCAACGCCGCAAAGAGGGCCGCGGCTATTCCCACGGTTGATGTACTGCTAACGCCAAGTGATGGGCTCATGGGGAAACTCATTTGAATGTAAGAGAGGCGGCGACGGGCTGCTCAAGCGATTGTCTATTGCTTACAGGTGCGCGCTAAAACGGCGATCCTGCTCTTCAATTCGGAAGAGTCCAGATAGCAACCTTGGAAAAAACGGTCACCGCTTGAAGTATCAAACCCATTCCTGCCATGCAAAATCCGCCTGTTATTGAAGGCCAGCATTTCACCGGGTTGAAGTTTTATGGTGATGAGGTGATCAGGATGCTCCAGTTGCGCCACAAACAGCCGGATTGCCTCTCGCATCTTTTCCATTCGCGAAGGGGGGCACGTCCAGTGGAGCGGAGGTGCTATTGGACCAGTTTATGTACCGGGGTTTCTTGTGATGATCACACTCGATCAACGGGTGCCTGGCCGTGTAATCACTATCGGCATCCTGAAAGCGATAAGGTATTGTCTCGGAGCACAGGATGTTGTACGCGTCCGGATGGGATTCTTTAAGCTTTATGGCTACGTTCAAGCCATCCGACAACAGCGACTCCCCACCACTTGCTGAATTAATTCGACAATGAAGCAGCTGAAACCCTGGTGGGAGTTCGTAATGCGGCATGTCCGTGTGCAGGGGTAAGTAGTATGAGGTATAAGCATTGCTGTTGGGGTTGGGCTTGGAGCGCACGTCGAAGCTGAATCCAAAGTTGCTAGAACGGATCACTCCGATTTCTGCCCGAACTTAATGCACGCCCCGTCCTCATTCGGCACCCCGCTCACAACTGACCATCCCATTTCGTCCATATTCGATAGCCATTTGAAGAAGTGTTCCTCGTTGTCCATTAACGACTGCCAGTCCCCGCGCAATGGTGCGCGGCCTTTGCTGATGGCCGTGGCTGAAGTATTTCCCGGCTCTGGGCTTGAGGTGTAACAGTGCGCTCGCAACCAGCCCGGGGTGTAGAGGCTTCGATGGCCAGCGTCAGCCGATTGTTGATTTGCGGTCGGCCAGATTATTGCCAAGGCACCGTGACTATCGAGGCTGACTGATAGTGGTTGTATCGTCACGGGAATGCTGAGCGGATGAATGAGACGTTCCATGGATGTTGGGTGACGCGAAGTAGGGGACGGGCAGTTTTCCCGCAACCAGCCATGATGAAAATAACTAAGATGACCGTCGTACCAGGTCACGGCCACATGGGAGGAACTTACTTCGTACGACTGAATCTGGTCGTGCGAGCCATAGTTTTTCAGGTCTGCCATGGCGTTCTGGTGAAACGCGTCGTCCAGAGGCAAAGCTGCATTTTCTGTTCCGCATTGCTTTGCGATTACTGATTTCATGAGTCACACATCCATTGTGAGAGTAAGAGAACCGTCGCCACGAGTTGATTTTCGAGTAAACCACCCTGAAATGGAATTCCTTCATTTTTCTCAACAGCTGTTCCATAATGGAACAAAAGGAGGGGTGGATGGACCGATATAGCGACATGGCAGTCCTGGTTGCAGTAGTTGATGCGCGTGGATTTTCACCTGCAGCTAGGCAACTGAATATGACCCACTCTGCACTCAGCAAGCGGGTGCAGCGCTTGGAGGAACGCTTGGGCGTCCAGTTGCTGCTCCGTACAACGCGGCAGATGAGCCTTACGGAAGCCGGGGAGCTTTACGTTGGCGAAGCACGGGAGATTCTGGAAACCATCAGGGCGTTGGAGTTGTCTGTCGTCTCTGAATCCGAGACGCTTCGCGGGCAATTGAAAATATCCGCTTCCAATGTATTTGGCCGCTATCATGTAGTGCCAATGCTGGTCGATTTCATGAAAGCACACCCTGACATCAAGGTCGATCTGGTATTGACGGATGACTTTGTTGATATTCGGCGAGAAAAAATCGACGTAGCAATACGCCTTGGCGAAATGGGTACTCCCGGGGCGGTCTCATGTGCAGTTGGGGTCAGTGAACGTGTCATCTGCGCCGCTCCAGAATATCTACACCGGTTTGGTCAGCCCTCCAATCTTGCCGATCTGGCAAAGCATATTTGTTTAGGCTTGAACTTTGAAACAAGTTTTAATGATTGGGGTATTTCTCAGTCAAGCGGCCGTGCACCTACATTTTCCGACAGGTTTTCATGCAATAGCGTCGAAGCGCTTTATGCGGTGTGCCTAGCGGGTGAAGGGGTATCTCAACTGCCCACGTATATCGTCAAGGATGATATTAAATCTGGTAGGTTGCATCGGCTGTTCGAGGGGGTATTTACCCCACCTTCTTCCACTGTTTATGCCGTCCGATCAGAAAGTAATTTCGTGCCGGGGAAAACCAGGGCATTGATTGCTTTTCTTCAAGAGCGGTTTCGGGCATACGAGGGCGTTTGAAGTTTGGCCACGGAAAGCTTCAGTTGAACGGGTGACCAAACCCGGCCGCTGTGTAAGCGGCGAGGGGAGGTTAGTCACCTGGTCGGACAGGCACGCTGATCTCCCAGTGTCCAAGCTTACTTACTCGCCACCTTATGCCGCGCATACATCGAAGTAGCTCCCCCAGAACCACCCCGCGCCTGCAACTCAAACGCCTGCGGATAAGCCTTGATCAAGTCACTCAACTTCTTGAACCCATGAGTCCGAGGATCAAACTCCGGCCGCAGCTTGGTGATGTTCGTGCCCAGGGCACCCAACTGCGCCCAGCCATCCTCATCGGCAATGTCATCGAGGATCTTGGTAATGAAACTGATCGGCGCCTTGGGCTTCTTGGGTTTGTCCGCGGCAACCGTTTTAGCTGCATCCGGCACCACGGCTGACTCAACCGATGGCTCAGGACTTAGCGCCGGCGCAACTTCATCGCGCAGCAGTTCGATGTAGATGAACTTGTCGCAAGCCGCCACGAACGGCTTGGGCGTTTTTTCTTCGCCGAAGCCGTACACGGTCAAGCCTTCTTCGCGCAGGCGCGAGGCCAGGCGGGTGAAGTCGCTGTCGCTGGACACCAGGCAGAAGCCGTCGAAGCGCCGGGTGTAGAGCAGGTCCATGGCGTCGATGATGAGCGAGCTGTCGGTGGCGTTCTTGCCCTTGGTGTAGGCGAATTGCTGGATGGGCTGGATGGAATGGTCGAGCAGCACTTTTTTCCAGCCGCCCAGTTGTGGGCCGGTCCAGTCGCCGTAGATGCGTTTGACGCTGGCGACGCCGTATTTGGCGATTTCCTCGAAGAGGCCTTCGACGATGGCGGCTGGGGCGTTGTCGGCGTCGATTAGGACGGCCAGGTGTTTTTGGGCGGTGGTTGCGTGGGTGGCCATTGGGCGTCCTTGATGGCGTGGGGGCTGAGGTTACCTTACACCATGGTGGGTGTGGTGATGCGGTTGGCCAGCGCAGCCTTCGGCAGCGGCAACGGAATTGGGCGCTGGGTGAAATGTTGGCGGTGGTTGCCCAGGTGGTTGTGCAGATTTCGCGTAGCGGCGCATTAAAAGCTCGCTGGCAAGCCAGCTCCCACAGGACGCCAGCTGGCGCGAGATTGCAGAGGTTTGGGTGGAGCAGACCGGAGCCTGGCAACTCGACCCACAACCCAATACGCTATTTAACATAATATACATTATGCGTAGTGTCGTATGCGAAGGTCTGGGCCAGGTGTGGCGCTTTTCAAACGCCGAATCCAGCCCAAACCCACCCTCAGGGATAATCAACACCACCGTTCGGAAACCTGCACCGACCAATCCGCTTCAGCGCCAATCCCCAGCCGCTCAACGCTCCGTGCTTCTGAGTCGCCAACAACGCGTAATTCGAACAGCTCGGCTCGAACCTGCACGCATCCCTCAACCGCGCCGGCGCGACACGTTGGTAAAGCCGGATGCCGTACACCGATACACGAACCATCATGCCGGCTTGCGCAACGATATGACGTGGTAGCTCGCCAGCGAGTCTTTCTTCCCGCGCAAGGCGTCGAGGCATCCGGCCTTGACCGCGACGCCAATCGAGTCGATGCGGTAGAACTCCCAGCCTTCGGCCGCGTGTTGGTTGACGACGTGCTGCAGGTACAAGGCGGCTTCGTTGCCACGGTGCTTGCTGGCCTGGACCTGAATGGTCGGCGGCACTTGGACCATCTTGTAGGTATACATCGCGCTTCCTTGGGTCTGCTGCCTGGTGATAGGTGTCTCGGACGTTAACGAATCCCGTTGATCGAATGCACGCCAGGCGTTGTGTGGTGCTGGGGATTTTCCGATTTGCCGTATTCACCGGGACGCACGGCTAAAGAATGGCCGATGAATGCCGATTTATCATTGAAATTCAAAGCGTTGCAGCATGAAAAGCGCGCTCCTACGCGAAATCCAGGTGTGCCCGTAGGGGTAATGGGCACAGATTTCACGTAGGAGCACGCTTAAAAATCGAGAATTTGAGCCAAGGAGCGGTCGTTTGATGTTCTACCAGGTGAAGTGGCCGGTCATGATGTTACTTGCCGTGGCAGCCGTTGGCCCCGTACAGGCAGCGGATATGGTGGGCGCCGTAGCAGACGGCGTCGCCCAGGCCTCGCATGCGCTGACGTGCAGCTTGTTTGCCCATGACAAGGGGGCCACGGGCAAGGCCATTCAGCGGTCCTGTGTACGGCAGGCGCAGCAGGATTTTGCCCGCCAGCCGGATCGTCGCACGCTGCAGGACTGCATCAAGCCGGGTAACCTGATTGACGATGACGTGCGCAATTGCATGAAAGGGTTGTAGGATAGGCACCCTCCTTCATCGTCTTTCCCAGACTCCAGCGTTAACTCAACTAAAGAACTATTTAGTTGAGTTATCTTTGCACGTTCGTCTCGCCGTTCGCCTCCCTCACTTGCCAAACCACCATCCGTTATCCATCGCTTCGCAAGGCGCGACCATTATTTAATACGTATTACGTACGATTCCAGTGCCCGCCTCCGCGCTGGGCCAGGACGCGGCCTTTGGGCCGCTGCTACAGGTCTAGTAACAGTGTGGGGGTTTTCGCGCGTGAACAGCACACCATCATCACGTTGTTGCGCGCCCGCTCGCGGTCTGTCAGTAGCATGTCGCGATGGTCCGGCACGCCATCCAGTACCCGCGTTTCACACATTCCGCACACGCCCTGCTCACAGGACGACGGCACCTCGATGCCGACGTCGCGCAACGCATGCATGATCGAACGATTCGCCGGCACGTCCACCTCCAGGCCGCTGCGCGCGAGGATCACTTTCACCTCACCACCCTCGCCCGCTGCCACCGATACCGGCGCTGCGCTGAAGCGCTCCAGGTGCAGGCGCTGCCCCAGTTCCTGGGCCTGGAAGCGCGCGGTCAGGGCGTCCAGCAATACGCCGGGGCCGCAGCTGTAGGTCTCGGCGCCGGCGGCGGCGCGGGCGGCGATGGCGTCCAGGTCCAGCAGGCCGAACTCGTCGGCCGGGAGGATTTGCACGTGGTCGCCGGCATGGGGCAGCAGGCGTTCGAGAAATGCCATGGACGCCCGCGAGCGCCCGCCGTACACCAGGTGCCACGGCACCCCTGCCCGCTCGGCCGCCAGGATCATCGGCAAAATTGGGGTGATGCCTATGCCACCGGCGACGAACTGGTAGGCCGCCGCCGGCGCCAGGGCGAAGGCGTTGCGCGGCGTACTGATGGCCAGCATTTGCCCCACGCGCAGCTCTTCGTGGATCTCCCGTGAACCGCCACGGCCCGTGGCCTCGCGCAGCACGGCAATGTGCAGGTGGCGTCGGTCCGACGGATCGCCGCACAACGAGTACTGCCGCACGGTGCCCGACGGCAGGCGCACGTCGATGTGCGCCCCTGCCTGCCACTGGGGCAGTTCATCCGCGCCCAGCGCCCGCAGCTCCAGGGCCATGACGCCCTCGGCCTCCAGGCGCATGGCGCTGATCAGCACCTCCCGGTCCTGGGCCGGGCGGTTCATGCCGCACCTTCCGGCACCGCGCGGTCGATGAACTCGCGGAAGGCGCGGCGGTAGTTGAGGGTGAACAGGTCGGCGGGCACCGAGTGCTCGACGAACACGCCGTCCCAGTCGATTTCCCGCGGGAAGATGCCGGCGGCGATGGGCATGTCTTCCAGGTAGACCATCTCTTCGATGCGCAGGTTTTCCTCGAGGCTGGCGCCCTTGAAGTCGACGGCGTTGGCCACGCCCCAGAAGATTTTCACCTCGTCGTAGGCCACCGGGCACGGGAAGCCGGCGACCACGCGCTTGCCCAGGCGCTCGTAGTCGTAGGTGATGGTGGCCAGGCCCGGGGCGGCGCAGTGGTAATACATCATGCAGTCGCCGTCGTTGGCCCACTCGCCATCGCCGGCGTCCAGTGGCCGCTCCATGACAATGTCGAGGCCGTCGCGGCGCACCTTCAGCGGTTCCACCACGTGCTTGCTGGGGCCCATGGAGACAAAATGCACGAAGGGGAAATGCGCCACGTCGCGGAAGTTCTCGATGGCCACGGCCACGCCGGTGGGCGAATGCAGCGGCTCGGCGGCCAGCCATTGCAGCTCCACGTCTTTCCACTGCTGGGGGTCGTAGAGGTCCTCGACCGGGTCTTCCAGCACCGTCCACACGTGGGCGAAGCGCTCGATGACGCGGTAAGTGGCAATCTTCGCCTGGGGCGGGATCTTGCACTGGTCTTCCAGCGACGGCACGTGGCTGCACTTGCCGTCGGCGGCCGCGAACTGCCAGCCGTGGTACGGGCAGGCAATGTTCTCGCCGTGCACCTGGCCCAGGGCGAAGTCGGCGCCGCGGTGCGGGCAGCGGGCGTCCTGCACCACGGCCTGGCCGGAGGCGGTGCGGTACACCACCAGGCGCTGGCCCAGCAAGGTGGCCGATTGCGGCGTGGTCAAGTCGACGCTGCGGGCCACCGGGAACCACTGGCGGCGCATGGCCGCTTCGGCGCGTTGGCGTTGAGTCATTGTATTGGTCATGTTCGTGTCCTCATCAGGCCTTGCTTAGATACCCACCACCAGCGCACCACCGTTCACCGCCAGCACCTGGCCGGTGATGAACGCCGCCTCGTCACTGGCCAGGAACGCCACGGCGGCGGCGATTTCCTCGGGGTGCACCAGGCGGCCGAGGGGAATGTTGGCTTTTTCGCCTTCCACGTATTCCTCCGGCACCATGCGCGTCAGGATCGCGCCCGGGGTAATGGCGTTGACCAGAATCCCCTGCCCCACGAACTCCTTGGCCATGGTTTTCATCAGGCCCAGCTGCGCGCTCTTCGAGACCATGTAGGCGTAGGAATGCCCGTCCGGCACCTGGCCCCACTGCGAGTTGATGAAGATCACCCGCGGCGCGCGGCTGTTGCGCAGCGCCGGCAGTGCCGCGCGGGTCAGGTACAGCGGCGCGTGCACGTTGATCGCCAGCAGTTGGTTGAAGTTGGCGTCGTCGGTGGCTTCAAGGCCGGTGAGCGAGTACATCATCCCGGCGTTGTGCACCAGGATGTCCAGCTGGCCGAAGTGCTCCACGGCCTGGGCAATCAAGCGCTCGGCGTTGTCGCGGGTGGTGATGTCGCAGGCCAGGGCGATGGCCCTGCCGCCTGCCTCATTGATCTCGGCGGCGGTGGCCTGGGCCACGTCGGCGTCGATGTCGTTGACCACTACCGCGGCGCCACGGGCGGCCAGCAGGCGGGCGTGGGCACGGCCGGCACCGCGGCCGGCGCCGGTGACCAGGGCCACGCGGCCAGTGAACCTCTGCGCCTCGTGGGCCAGGTCCAGCACGGGCTGGGGGGCGAGCTTGGCGGCTTGGGCGGAAACAGTCGCTGTCATTTTATTGTTCTCCAGGTGGCCAGGGCGTCAGGCTTTGTGCGGTTCGGTGATGTAGAGCATGTTGCCGTCGGGGTCGAACATCGGCCGGTAGCGGTAGTGGGTGCCGCTGGGGTGCTGCCAGGCGATGGGCTGCGCAGTCACCCACTGCACCTTGCCGTCCAGGTAGGCGATGGCCTCGTCCAGGTTCTCCACCTCGAAGGCGAAGGAGTCGAAGCCGGGCTGGTCTTCCACGTTCACGGCGGTGCGGCGGGCCACGCGGGCCGGGCTGTCGGTGTGGAACAGGTACAGGGTCAGGTTGCCGGTCTCGATGGCGGCCCAGCGTTCCTCGGCCACGTAGGGCAGGAAGAAGCCCAGGCCCAGGGTGCCGTGGTAGAAGTCCACCAGGCGCTGTACGTCGTGGGTGAGGATGTCCATGTTGTCGATGCGTTTGAGCTTGAGCATGCGTGGTTCTCCGTTGGGTATCGGTCAGGAATGGTTGACGTGGGCGCAGGGCCCGCCCGCCAGGGCTTGCAGGGTGCCGGCCGGCACGTCGAGCACCACCGTGACCAGGGTCTGGTACTGGTCGGCGCTGCTGGCCGGGTCCGGGTGGCAGCACACGGCACCGGTGCTGCCCAGGTGGCTGTTCATGGCGGCGATGATCTGGCCGGCGGCAAGGTCGCGGCGGTTGGCCAGGCGCCGGGTGAGCAGGTCGTGGCGCACCAGGGTGTCGGGGTACGTGGCCCACTCGGTGTCGCCGGCCTTGGCGCGGCCATCGAGGAAATGGTTGGTGTGCACCAGCAGGCCGTCGGCGCCGGGGAACACGAAGGCCGGGCCTTCGGGGTACAGCTCCACCGACACCGCGCTGCTCTCCCCGCCCTGGGCGGTGACCACGGTCAGCACGCTGGACGCCGAGAAGCGGGTAGCGGCCAGCAGCTGCAGGGCGTCGTTGAAATCGGCGGTGCTGTCCAGCAGCCAGCGCGACGCCACGTGCACCGGCACACCGATGCCTTGGCCGTCGGTGGCGTGGTGAAGAATGTTGAAGTGCACGCCCAGGCCTTGCCGGTTGACGCCGATCTTGCCGACGATGCCGTACTCGGTCACCGTGGTGGTCATGCGCCCATCGCCATGGGGGATCTCCCACACCAGCCACTGCGGGGCGAATTGTGCGTACCAGTCCCAGGTCTGTACCGAGATGGGCATGGGCGACTGCGGGTCGAGATGGACGACGGTGGAGCACTCGCCACGCAACGTGGCACCGGCGTAGGCAAGGATCTCGGTGCGGGCGTTGATGGCGCCCAGCTCGCGAGGGTCCAGCCCTGCCCCTTCGGCCATGCCGAGGATTTCGGCGTGCAGGGGTGGTGCGAAGGCGGCGATTTTCTCCAGCGCCTGGGCGCCCAGGCCCAGCAGGTCCACGGGGCGTTGCGCGGTGCGCTCGAACAGGCCGCGATAGGCCTGCACCGATGCCTTGATCTGCGCGGCGTGGCATTCGCCGAACTCGCGGCCACGGCCATGGGGATCGCTGACGGTGGAACGGAAGACGTAGGTCATCGTGTGCGCTCCAGCTGCGGCGCCACCTGGGCGGCGACTTCATCCAGGCGCGCGAACCACACGTCGCCGTCGCTGACCAGGCGCTCGACGAAGCGCTCCAGTTGCTCGAAGCGGGCGGCGCGGCCGATCACCTCCGGGTGCATGGTGAAGGTGGTGTGGCGGCCGTCGCGGCGCGCCGACTCGTACTCGGCCAGCCACACGTCGGTGAGGGTGCGCGGGTGGGTGAAATTGCCGCCGTTGTCGATGCCCCAGCCGAACATCGGCCAGTCGTCCAGCGACCAGTGCACCGGCAGCTCGAGGATCTGCTGGCCGTTGCAGCGCTCGAAGTACGGGCGGTCGTCGCCCATGCAGCTGGAGTCGTACTGGAAGCCGTGCTCGACGATCATCGCGAAGGTCTCGGGGGTCAGCTCCCACGACGACGAGCGATAGCCGGCGGGCTTCGGTGCGCCAGCGCGTTGCAGGGCTTCCAGGCCGCGGTGCATTTCGTCCTGCTGCTCCTGCACGGACACCTTGTCGCTGCGCAGGTGCAGGTGGCCGTGGTGGCCCACTTCGTGGCCGGCCTTGAGCAACTGCTCGACCAGGCCGGGGTGGCTGTCGGCGGTGTGGCCGGGCACGAAGAACGAAGCCTTGAGGTGGTGGCGCGCCAGCAGCTCGAGGATGCGCGGCACGCCACGGGTCACGCCGAAGCGCCCCTCGGACAGCGCGGTCAGGCGCCGCGCAAAGCTGGGGCTGTCGCCCAGCAGGCCGGCCTCGGCGTCGACGTCGAAGGTCAGGGACACAGCCACGGGGCTGCGGTTCGGCCACACGGGGCCGAATGAGTGATCAATGCTCATGGCGAAGTTCCTTGAAGAAAAGTGTTCCCGTAGCCGCTGCCGAAGGCTGCGCTGGCCAGGGAGTTCAACCGGGATGTCTGCGTTGCAATGCGGGCCAGCGCAGCCTGGCGGCAGCGGCTACGTGCGCAGGGGCACGGCCGGAGGCTGCTTGCGGTCCTGCCACTGGCGCCAGCGGTACATGACCTGGGAAACCGCCAGCACCGCGATGGCGATGGCCACTTCCTTGTAGCCGCCGTAGCCGGTGATGGCGCTGCTGGTGATGCCCACCAGCAGGATCAGCCCGTCGAACAGCGCCAGCGCCGCGGCGATGCCGAGCCAGCGTCGTGGCAGGCGAATCGGCCGTGGCGTGTCGGGCTGGTCCTTGCGCAGCACCACGAAACCGGCCACCGCCAGCAGGTGCGCCAGCACGTAGCCGACGTTGCCGGCCACGATCACCGCCAGCGCGTTGCCCACGAACAGCACCAGCGCCACGTTGATCAACAGCTGCACGGTCACCGCCCGGGCGGGCACGCCATTGCGGTTGAGCACGCCGAACTGGCGCACGGTGAGGCCGTCGCGCGAGCTTTGGTACAGCGCCCGCGCAGCGTCTGCCGTGCCCATCACCGACAGCACCAGGATGCCGGCGATCAGCACCAGGGTGATGCCCGCCGCCCCGCCGCCCAGCAACGCCACGGCGCCGGCTTGCAGGAAACCGTTGGGCTGGTTGGCCAGGGTCTGTTCCCCCAGCAGGCCGGCCAGGCCCAGGGGCGTGAGGGTGAACACCAGCAGCAGGATCATCGCCGACACGCGCAGGGCCTTGCGGGTGTCGCGCACGGTGTCGCGGTACTCGGGAATGAACGACGCTGCCGCCTCCACCGCGTAGGCCGACCAGGCCATCACGAACAGCCACGCCAGCACCGTGCGCGCGCCTTCAACGCCGGCGGGAATGCGCCAGGTGAAGCTGGCGCTGCTCCACAGGTGCGAGGCGAAGGCGCCGCTGCCGAAGATCACCACCGGAATCATCAGCAGCACCCCGGCCAGGGTGATGAGGATCATGGTGAAGCGCAGCTCGATCATGCTCAGCGCCCACGACAGCAGCGCCACGCCCAAAGCGATCAGCTTGGGCAGGTCCAGCTGCACCAGGCCCAGGTCGAGGCTATAGGTTGCGTTGGGCCAGAACTGCTCGGTGAGGATCTGCGCCACCGCCAGGCCCCAGATGGCCGGAGCCGTGGCCCAGGCGAACCAGTAGGCATAGGTGGCCAGCGGGCCCAGGGCCGGTGCACGGCGGCTCCAGGCCTCGTTGGCGTACAGGGCGATGCCGCCGGACTTGTGGCTGAACATGGCGCCCATTTCCGAGTACACCCAGTTATGCAGGGCGGCCACCGCGGCAATGGTGGCCCACAGCGCCACCGCCGCCCAGGCGCCGATGGCGCCCATGGAATAGCCCAGGCCCACGAACAGCGCCGCGGGCAGGCTGAGGGTGATGGCGACGCCATCCCACCAGCGAATCGTCTTCTCGAAACCTTGCTGCGGCGCGTGGCCGTCGGTGCTCTCGTGCATGGTGTTTCACCCTCATTCGCTATTTTTGTAACAGCTTGTGATGGGTCAATAATAATCATCTTTTCTGCGCATTAGCACGGTTTTATTGCCGCAAAACTGCGCAATACGCAGCTTATGTCGCGCATAGATACGCGATAATTCCATTGATTATAGCTGCACCAATACGGCGCGCAGGCCGCAGAGGGCTTGCAGCGGACAGGTGGGGGCGCGGTGCCCCAGGTCGGGGCACCGATGCGTGTCGCAATCAGATAAATGAAATCTTGCGCAATGCGCGTAAAAAGCCGTGCCGTTATGCGCAGAAGCCAGGTCGGAGGTTACAGCTCGATCTCGGAGGCGGGAATGGTGAAGCGGATCTTGTGCACCTTCACTTCCTGCATCAGCCGCACCTCCTCTACCCCCGGCAAGGCGCGAATGCGCTGCTTCAGCGCCCACAGCGCGTCGTTGTCGCGGCACAGCACCTGCACGCAGATGTCGGCGGTGCCCATGGTGGTGGACAGGTAGCTGACTTCTGTCCAGCGCCCCAGGGTGTCCACCACCCGTTCGTGGTCTTGCGGTGCGACGTTGACGAACATCAGCGCCAGCTTGGCGTCGCCCAGCTTGGCCGGGTTGGTGAACGCCAGGATCTGCAGGATGCCCTGGTCCTGCAGGCGCTTGACCCGGGTGCGCACGGTGGCTTCGGGCACCGACAGGTTGCGGGCCACTTCACGGAACGGACGACGACCGTCTTCCTGCAACTCGCGGACGATGTCCGAGTCGAGGGCGTCGAGTTTTGACATCGGCATAATGGGGTCTCAAAGGCTGCGTACGGGGAACCGATCTGCAGGCTATCAGACTGCATGGGGCGCCGAAACGCCCCATCCACCCTTACTGCGCCTTCAAGGTCAGGACACTGAAGGTGTCCGGGTGGAACTGCGGGTCAGGCTTGGGCACCGCCGTGGTGGGCGCCGGTTGGGTAAAGTCCATCGCCAGCAGGTAGACGCTGGCCCTGGCGGCGTCGAACACCATGTTGTGCGCCCATGGCCGCGTGCCCAGGCTGCCCAGCAGGCGGAAGCTGCCGTCGGCGGCCTTGCCCACCACGCCCAGGCTGGCGTCGGCGCCGCTGGGAATCAGCAGTTGCTGGCGGGCGGCGTCGAACGCCATGGCGTTGACCGCACGGCCGATGGGCAGCGTCTGCAACTGCGCGCCGCTGGCAAGGTCAGCGATCACCAGCTGCGGCTGGCCACCGCGGCAGGCGATGAACAGCCGACCGCCCTGCTCGTCCGCCGCCAGCGCGCTGGGTTGATGGCAACCGGGGTAGCTGAACAAGCGCTGCTGCGCCAGCAGCGGGCCGCTGAGCACGGCGACCTGGTCCTCGTCGCGCAGCGGCACGATGAAGCGGCCATCGCTGAGCCCGATGGGACCGTCGAGCTTGCGCGCGGCAATATCGCGCTGGCCCACCAGCCGGTCGGTGGCCGGGTCCAGCAGGTACAGCGTCGAGTGGTCGCCGCGACGGCCGCTGGTGATGATCACCCGGTCACTGTGCGCGTCATACAGCAGGTTGTTGAGGTTGCCGCTGTCCACCGGCAGGCGCTGCAGCACCTTCAGCTGCGCAAGGTCGAGGATGCCCAGGGTGCCGTCCATGTTGGCCACGTAGGCGCGGTTGTGCCCGGGCACGAACGCCACGGCGTTGGCGCCGCCAGTATTGGCGAGCGTCGGCAGCGCCTGCTGCTTGTCGACGTCGAACGGTGTCAGGCCGTTCTCGCGCCGGGCAATCAGCAGCAGCGGCCGGGCCGGGTCCAGCGCGGCGAAGCCCCAGCTGTGGCCGCTGCCAGGCAAGGTGCGCACGGCGCTGGTGCGGTACAGCAGGCCATCGTCGGCCTGGGCCTGGCTGCCCAGCAACGCCAGGGCCAGGGCCATCGCTTGCAATGTGCGCATGGCTTAGAACTCCAGCGTCGAGGACAGGATGAACTGGCGCACATCGCCCATGGAGATGAAGTACTGGTTGACGCTGGAGGTGTAGTAGGTGCGGTCGAACAGGTTCTTGACGTTCAGCGACAGGTTCACCTTGTGGCCGTCCAGGTGCGTGTCGTACGAGGCGAAGGCATCCACCGTGGTGTAGGCCGGCAGGTAGAAACTGTTGGCCGAGTCCCCCGGGCGTTCGCCCACGTAGTGCGCGCCGCTGCCGACCCGCAGGCGGTCGCCGCCAAAGATGTTGCCGAAGTCGTACACCGCAGACAACGAGGCGGTCTGGCGTGCGGTGTTCCACAGGCGGTTGCCCTCGTACAGCTGGTCCTTGGTGGTGATGGCGTCCAGGTAGGCGTAGCTGCCGATCAGGCTCCAGGCGTCGGTGATCTCGCCGCTCACGTCCAGCTCCACGCCGCGCGAACGGGCCGCGCCGCTGGTGCGCCAGTCGGTGGTGGCGGTGGCGCTGTTGTACTGCGAGACCAGCACGTTCTTCTTGTCGATGTCGAACAGCGCCAGGGTGCCGGTGATGCGCCCCGGGATCTCCAGCTTGGCGCCGATCTCATAGGACTTGGCGTGCTCGGGCAGCACCGAGGAATCGATGGTCACGCCGCTGGACAGCTGGGCGATGCTGGAGGTCGGCTTCAGCGACTCGGTGTAGCTGCCGTAGAACGACAGCATGTCGTTGTACTGGTACACCAGGCCGGCGCGGGGCAGGAATTTCTGGCCGTTGATGTCGGTGTTGGCCTTGAACGGGCGGCCCTTGCCGGCCAGTTGGTCGTACATCTGGTAGCGGCCACCGAGCACCAGGGTCCACTGGTCGGTGAGGTGCACGGCGTCCTGCAGGAACAGCGACTGGGCGCGCAGCTTGTCGGTCTGGTCGCTGTCGCTGGCCGACACGGTGGAAGACGGGCTCAGCTGGCCATACACCGGGTCGTAGACGTTGAAGCCGCTGGTGGGTGTCTCGCGCAGCAGGTCGGCGCGGTAGATCTTGCGCTTCTCGTTGTCGGCGCCGAACTGCAGGTCGTTCTGCAAACCGGCCACGCCAACGCTGCCTTCCATCGAGGCAATCACGTAGCTGTCGGTGCTCACCGCGCCGTGGGTGGCGTCGTTGCTGCGGGTGGCGGTGCCGTCGGCGGCGATCTTGGAGATGCGCAGCTGGTTGGCGTCGTAGGTCTCGCGGTTCCAGCTGTAGCCCAGGTGGCCCTTCCAGTTGTCGTCGAACTGGTGGTCGATCAGCAGCTGGGTCAGGTCCGAGCGGCCTTCCATGGTGTTGAACTTGTCGTCCAGGCGCTCGGTGCGCGGGATGTCGAGGATCTTGCCGTTGCTGCCCAGCGCCGTGCCGCGGTCGAAGGGCGTCAGGTACTCGCGGTGCTCGTAGGACAACACCGCCTGGGTGTCGTCGCCGTACCAGGCCAGCGACGGCGCCACCAGGGATTCGCGGTGGGTGCCGAAGTTGCGCCAGTAGTCCTCGTCCTCGTAGTCCACCACCAGGCGGTAGGCCAGCGGCGTGTCGCCGATCGGCCCGGTGCTGTCCAGGGTGCCGCCGCTGCCGTCACGGCCGTGGGCGTAGCCCGAGGCGCGCGCGGTGATGGCGTTGTAGGCCTGCAGCGACGGCCGCTTGCTGACCACGTTGACCACCCCGCCGGGGTCCATGATGCCGTACAGCAGCGACGACGGGCCCTTGAGCACCTCGACGCTGTCGGCGGCGGCGTTGTAGCCGCGGCCCTGCACCAGCGGCATGCCGTTGTGCATGATCGAACCGTCGCGGTTGCCACCGAAGCCGCGCTTCATGATGGTGTCCTGGGTGGACGCCAGGGTGTTGCCCTGGGTGATGCCGCTGACGTTGGCCAGGGCGTCGTCGAGGTTGCGCGGCTTCTGGTCGCGCAGCACTTGGCTGGTGACCACGTTCACCACCTGCGGGGTGTTCAGCGTGGGTTTGTCGCTGTGCAGGATGGAGCTCGAGGTCGGCGGCGCCGGCTGGTAGCTGGTGTTGATGTCGGTGCTGGAGTCGATCTCGGTGGCGCCCAGCTGCAGGTCGCCGCTGGCCACCAGCACGTAGGCGCCATTGGCCTGCTTCTGCGCGGTCAGCCCGGCGCCGCCGAGCAGCACGGCCAGGGCGCCGTCGACGCTGTAGTCGCCTTCCAGGGTCGGCCCGGTGCGGCCATCGGTGAGCTGGGCGTTGCCGGCCAGCTCGATGCCGGCCTGCTGGGCGAAGCGCGCCAGTTGCAGGGTGAGGTTGCCTGCGGGCACGTGGAACGTCTGCACCCCCTGGGCGGCCTGGGCGCTGGCCATGCCCAGGGCGGCCACGCTGCCGAACGCCAGGGGAATGACCATGGCCAGGGGCGAAAGGTTGAATCGACGGGTGCGTTTTTGGATCGAAGACATGAGGCCGGTTCCGCAACGTTGGGTAGGTGAAATGGCGTGCTTTCCCTGACACCGAACGAGGCCCTCGAAAAGGGAACCGCGTGTTGAAAAAAAGTTTTCCCAGGCGCGCCCGTGGCTCAGGCGCGCGCCTCCAGGCTGACCCACCAGGGCAGCACGCGGCTGACCCGCACCGGCAAGGCGCTGGCCAGCGACGCCAGCGCACGGTCGGTATCACGAATGGAAAACGTCCCCACCACCGGCAGCTGCGCCACCCGTGGGTCGCAACCCAGGTAGCCATGGCGGTAGCGCGCCAGCTCTGCCACCACCTGCCCCAGCGGCGTGCCGTCGGCCACCATCACCCCGTTGACCCAGGCGCGGTGTGCCTCGTTGGCCGGCAGCAGTGGCCCCAGGCCCTGATGGCCGACGCGCAACTGCTGGCCCTGTTGCACGCGCTGGCTGCGGCCATTGCAGGCCACCTCTACCACGCCGGCGTACACGTCCAGGCACAGGCCGGCTTCGGCCAGGCGCAGGTTGAACAGCGCCTGCTGCGAGGTCAGTTCGGCCACCGGCGTGGTGATGCGGAAGGTGGCGCCCCGGCGCTGTTGGTCATCCAGCAGGATCTCGCCGCTGATCAACTTGAGGCCGCCGTCGCGCTGCAGGTCCACGGCGCTCAGGGTGTTCAGCCACAGCTGCCCTCCCCCGGCCAGCGCCACGTGGCGGTGCTCGCCCGTGCGGGTCGCGTAATCGGCGAACCAACCGCTGCCGCCCGCGTCCAGCGTGCGCCAGCCCAGCCAGGACGCCAGCCCCAGGCCACCCAGCGACAGCAGCGTGCGCCGCCGGCTGATGCCGGCGCTGCCACCTGCCCGCAGCGCCGCCAGGGCGCCGTGTTTCTCGGCGCTGTCGCCGAACTGGCCAAAGCGCCCGCCCACCCGTTCCACCAGGCTCCAGGCGTGGCGGTGCTCGGGGTGCTGGTCATGCCAGTGGCGCCATTTGGCCTGGTCCTGCTCGCTGGCCCGTTCCGAGCGCAGCAAGGCGTACCAGGCGGCGGCCTGCTGCAGCACCTGGTGCTGGGAATGGCTCATGGCGCCAGGCCCGCTTCCAGCAGCAGGCACTGGAACATCGCCTGGGCCATGTACTTCTTCACCATGCGCTCCGACACCTGCACCCGCGCGGCAATCTCGCGGTAGCCCAGGCCATACAGCTGGGCCAGCAGGAACGCCTCGCGCGCCTTGCCCGGCAGGCGCCGCAGCATGGCGTCGATTTCCTCCAGCGCCTCCAGCACCAGCGCGCGGTATTCCAGCGACGGCTCGACGAACTCCGGCTGCGCCGCCAGCGCCTCCAGCCACGCCCGTTCGATGCGCTGGCGTCGCCACTGGTCGATGCACAAGCCCCGCGCCACCGTGCACAGGAATGCCCGGGCATCGCCGCTGCCGGCGAACTGGCGCGGCTTGAGAAGCAGGCGCACGAAGGTGTCGTGGGTCAGGTCGGCGACGTCCGCGGCGTTGAAGGAATGGCCGAAACGCCGGCTCAGCCAGTGCTGCAGCCACCCACCATGATCGACATAGAGGTGGCCGACGTCAGCGGCAGACGGGGCGCAAGGGCTTGGCGTGGACAAGGGCGGATCAACCAGGGGTGCGAATGAAGGTGCGGATAATAACCACTCTCATAAAAGCTGTCGACGGCTGCCTGGGGCTGCACTGCTGAATGGCGTTCACAAGGGTACGCGGCGCTGGCCCTCTAATCGTCACCGGCCTGCTGCCCTATAGTGCCGGCACAACGTTCAGGAGGCAGTCATGACAGAAGTAACCGTGGTAATCGGCGCCGGCTCCATCGGCCAGGCCATCGCCCGCCGCGTCAGCGCCGGCAAGCACGTGCTGTTGGCGGACCTGCGCCAGGCCAACGCCGACGCGGCGGCCAAGGTGCTGGCCGACGCTGGGTTTGCCGTGAGCACCGCGAGTGTCGACGTGGCCTCCCGGGCCTCGGTGCAAGCCCTGGTGGCCACCGCCGTGGCGCTCGGCGACATCACCGGGGTGGTCCATGCCGCCGGCGTCTCCCCTTCCCAGGCGCCGCCGGCCACCATCCTGGCCGTGGACCTGTATGGCACCGCGCTGGTGCTGGAGCTGTTCGGCGAGGTCATCGCCAAAGGCGGCAGCGCCGTCGTCATCGCCTCGCAGTCGGGCCATCGCCTGCCCGCGTTGTCCCAGGCGCAGAACCGAGCGCTGGCCCTGACCCCGACGGACGAGCTGCTGGCGTTGCCCATGCTGCAACCCGACCAGGTCACCGACCCGCTCAATGCCTATCAGCTGTCCAAGCGCGGCAACTCGCTACGGGTGGCGGCCCAGGCCCTGCGCTGGGGCAAGCGCGGTGCGCGGGTCAATACCATCAGCCCGGGCATCATCTTCACCCCCCTGGCCCGGGACGAGCTCGACGGCCCGCGCGGCGCCGGCTACCGCGCCATGATCGCCGCCAGCCCGGCGCAGCGCGGCGGTACGCCCGACGAGGTGGGCGCGGTCGCGGCCTTGTTGATGGGCCCTGAAGGCACCTTCATCACCGGCAGCGACCTGCTCATGGACGGCGGGGTGACGGCGCACTATTGGTACGGCGACGCCGCCAACTAAGGCCGGCCCCTACCCTTGAGTGCGCACCCAGTCGCGCAGCGCCTCGGCGAACAAGCGCAACGCCAGCGGCGGATGGCGGTTGGCCGGGTAGTAAAGGCAGGCGCCGGGGTAGTACGGGCCCCAGTCGGGCAGCAGGTGCACCAGCCGCCCGTGCCGCAGGTGCTCCTCGACCTGCTGGCGCGGCAGCCAGGCAATGCCGATGCCCGCCAGCGCCGCCTCGGTCATCAGGTTGAGGTTGTCCATGGTCATGGGCCCGTCTACATCGAGACTGGCGCTGCGGCCCAGGTGCTCTAGGTCCCAGCGCAGCAGCGCGCCGCTGGCGAAGCGAAAGCGAATGCAGCGGTGGGCCTTGAGGTCTTCAGGGGCTTGGGGCGCCGGGTGCCGGGCCAGGTAATCGGGCGAGGCCACCGCAGCAAAACGCACGTCGGGGCCGAAGCGCACGGCGATCATGTCCTTGGGCACATCGTCGAACAGGCGGATGCCGGCGTCGAAGCCCTCGGCGACGATGTCCACCAGGCGGCTGTCGGCGGTGCACTCGATATGGATGTTGGGATGCGCTTCAAGGAACCGCGGCATCACGTGCCGCACCAATAACGTGAAGGACGATTCCGAGGCGCTGAGGCGAATGGACCCCGAGGGTGTGTTGCGTGCCGAGGTCACCTCGTTGACCGCGCCCTCCAGGTCGTCCAGCAGCGGCTGCACGCGCTGGAACAGCTGCTCACCGGCTTCGGTCAGGGCCACCGAGCGCGTGGTGCGGTTGAACAGCCGCAGCTCCAGCCGAGCCTCCAAGCCACGCATGGCATGGCTCAGCGCCGACGCCGAAACGCCCAGCGTACGCGCCGCACCGCTGAAGCTGCGTTGCTGGGCGATGGCCACGAATGCCGTCAACTCCGGGAGCCCTGTTCGAATCATCAGCGACTGCGCCCACACCGTCCAATTGACCTGCAGTGTATCTGCCGCGCCGCTGATTGCGAAGGCGGGCATTGATGAGCACAGCTCACATCTTCATTCACGATATCGGCATTATTCAACTCAATACCCGCTGGTAACATGCGCCTCGACTGACAACGCCCCTCCCTGACATTGCGCGCCGCAACGGCGCCCGCTTGCCCCAACCACAACAAACACCGTTTTTTCCTTGCTGGTCCTGCCCAACTTTTTATTGCTCCTGACAGCGCTGCCTGCTGTCCGGGCCCGTTTCGAGGTTTACATGCAACTCAAACCAATAGCCCCCGCACTCGCCTCGGCGATTGCCATCGTCACGCTGCTCAGTGGCTGCAACAAGGAGCAGCCGGCTCCCGCCAAGGCCCAGGTGCCGGAAGTCGGGGTGGTGACGCTGCAGCCTGGCACCGTCAACCTGTCCCAGGACCTGCCGGGGCGCACCAGCGCCTACCGGGTCGCCGAGGTGCGGCCGCAGGTCGATGGCATCGTGCTCAAGCGCTTGTTCCAGGAAGGCAGCGACATCAAGGCAGGCCAGCAGCTGTACCAGGTCGACCCGGCCACCTACGAGGCCACGCTGGCCAACGTGCAGGCCAGCCTTGAGCAGTACCGCTCGCTGGCCACCCGCTACCGGCAGCTGATCGACGAGCAGGCCGTCAGCAAGCAGGAATACGACAACGCCCGCGCCCAGCAGCTGCAGGCCGAGGCGCAGGTGCGCAGCGCCCAGATCAACCTGCGCTACACCAAGGTGCTGGCGCCCATCAGCGGGCGCATCGGGCGCTCCGAGGTCACCGAGGGCGCGCTGGTGGCCAACGGGCAAACCACCGCCCTGGCCACGATCCAGCAGCTGGACCCCATCTACGTCGACGTTACCCAGTCCTCGGCCGACATGCTCAAGCTGCGCCGGGCGCTGGACGCAGGCCAACTGCACACCCAGGGCGGCACCAAGGCCAAGGTCAGCCTGACCCTGGAAGACGGCCGGCTCTACCCGCAACAAGGCACCCTGGAGTTCTCCGAAGTGTCGGTGGACCCCAGCACCGGCTCGGTGACCCTGCGCGCGGTCTTCCCCAACCCCGACCGCCTGTTGCTGCCGGGCATGTTCGTGCACGCGCAGATCCCTACCGGTACTGCGCAAAATGCCATTCTTGCCCCGCAACTGGGTATTACCCGCGACCTCAAGGGCCATTCCACCGCGCTGGTGGTGACCCCCGACAACAAGGTCGAGCTGCGCGAACTGACCGCCAACCGCACCATCGGCACCCAGCTGCTGGTGGAAAACGGCCTGAAGGCCGGCGACAAGGTCATCGTCGAAGGCCTGCAGTTCGTCAAGCCCGGCGCTGAAGTCGTGCCTCATGAAGTCAAGGCAACCCTGGTGTCCGACGCCAGCGCCCCTGACGCGAAAGCGGAGTAACCCATGTCCAAGTTTTTCATCGACCGGCCCATTTTCGCCTGGGTCCTGGCGCTGGTGATCATGCTGGTGGGTGGCCTGGCCATCCTCAAGCTGCCGATCAACCAGTACCCCAACATCGCCCCGCCGGCCATCGCCATCCAGGTCAGCTACCCCGGTGCCTCGGCGCAGACCGTGCAGGACACCGTGGTGCAGGTCATCGAACAGCAGATGAACGGCATCGACCACCTGCGCTACATCTCCTCGGCCAGCAACGCCGACGGCAGCATGCAGATCATCGTCACCTTCGACCAGGGCACCAGCCCCGACATCGCCCAGGTGCAGGTGCAGAACAAGCTGAGCCTGGCCACCCCGCTGTTGCCCCAGGAGGTGCAGCAGCAAGGCCTGCGCGTGACCAAGTACCAGCAAAACTTCATGATGTTCGTGGGCCTGGTGTCCACCGACGGCAAGTCGAGCAAGGAAGACCTGGCCAACTACATCGTTTCCAACATGCAGGACCCGATCTCGCGCACCCCGGGCGTGGGCGACTTCCAGGTGTGGGGCACCCAGTACGCCATGCGCGTGTGGATCGACCCGGCCAAGCTCAACCAGTACCAGCTGACCCCGGTGGACGTGACCGAGGCCATCCAGGCGCAGAACGTGCAGATTTCCTCCGGCATGATCGGTGGCTTGCCGGCGGTGAAAGGCACGGTGTTCGACGCCACCATCATTGGCAAGACCCGCCTGCAAAGCGCCGAGCAGTTCAAGGAGATCCTGCTCAAGGTCAACCCCGACGGCTCGCAAGTGCGCTTGAAGGACGTCGCCACCCTGGGCCTGGGCGGTGAAAACTACAGCGTCAACGCCCAGTCCAACGGCGCCCCGGCCTCCGGTATCGCCATCCGCCTGGCCACCGGCGCCAATGCCCTGGACACCGCCAAGGCAATCCGCGCCACGGTGGACAAGCTCAAGCCGTTCTTCCCGCCGGGCGTGAAGGCGATCTACCCGTATGACACCACCCCGGTGGTCACCGAGTCGCTCAAGGGCGTGGCCCACACCCTGGGCGAAGCCATTGTGCTGGTGTTCCTGGTGATGCTGCTGTTCCTGCAGAACCTGCGCGCCACCATCATCACCACCCTGACCGTCCCCGTGGTGCTGCTGGGGACCTTCGGGATCCTGGCTGCCACCGGCTTCACCATCAACACCCTGACCATGTTCGGCATGATCCTGGCCATCGGCCTGCTGGTGGACGACGCCATCGTGGTGGTGGAAAACGTCGAACGGGTGATGGCCGAAGAGCATCTGTCGCCCAAGGAGGCGACGCGCAAGTCCATGCAGCAGATCCAGGGTGCACTGGTGGGTATCGCCCTGGTGCTGTCGGCGGTGTTGCTGCCCATGGCCTTCTTCGGTGGCTCCACCGGCGTGATCTACCGCCAGTTCTCCATCACCATCGTCTCGGCCATGGCCTTGTCGGTGTTCGTGGCGCTGGTGTTTACCCCGGCGCTGTGCGCCACCTTCCTCAAGCCCATTGACGAACACGCCCACGGCCAGCCCAAGCGCGGTTTCTTCGGCTGGTTCAACCGCCAGTTCGATGCGGCCACCGCCAGCTACGAGCGCGGCGTGGGAAGTGTCATCCGCCACAAAATGCCGGCCTTCATGGCCTACGCGCTGCTGGTGGTGGGCATGATGTGGATGTTCACCCGCATCCCCACCTCGTTCCTGCCCGAGGAAGACCAGGGCGTGATCTTCACCCAGGTGCAGACCCCGCCCAACACCTCCGCCGAGCAGACCCAGAAGGTGCTCGACCGCATGTCCAGTTACTTGCTGGACAAGGAGCACGGCGAGGGCAACGCCGTCAGTTCGGTGTTCACCGTCAACGGCTTCAACTTTGCCGGCCGTGGCCAGAACTCGGGCATCGCCTTCGTGTTGCTAAAGCCGTGGGACGAACGCAACGCCGACAACTCGGTGTTCAAGATTGCCGCGCGCGCCCAGCAGGAGTTCTTCAAGTACCGCGACGCGCTGGTGTACGCCGTGGTGCCGCCTTCGGTGCTGGAACTGGGCAACGCCACCGGCTTCGACTTCTACCTGCAGGACGAGGCCGGCGTCGGCCACGCCAAGCTGATGGAAGCGCGGAACAAGTTCCTGGAGCTGGCGGCCAAGAGCCCGATTCTCGCCGGCGTGCGCCCCAACGGCCTGCCCGACGAGCCGCAGTACCACCTGACCATCGACGACGAACGCGCCCGTGCCCTGGGCCTGTCGTTGACGGACATCAACACCACCTTGTCGGTGGCCTACGGCAGCAGCTACGTCAATGACTTCATCGACCGTGGCCGGGTGAAGAAGGTGTACGTGCAGGGCCAGCCCGACTCGCGCATGCACGCCGAAGACCTGGACAAGTGGTTCGTGCGCAACAGCAGCGGGCAGATGGTGCCGTTCTCGGCGTTCGCCACGGGCCAGTGGGTGTACGGCTCGCCCAAGCTGGAGCGCTACAACGGCGTGTCCTCCACTGAAATCCTCGGCGCCCCGGCCCCTGGCCACAGCTCCGGCGAAGCCATGGCCGAGGTCGAGCGCATCGCCCAGCAACTGCCGTCGGGCGTGGACATCTCGTTCACCGGCCTGTCCTACGAGGAACGCCTGTCCGGCTCCCAGGCGCCCGCCTTGTACGCCATCTCGATTCTGGTGGTGTTCCTGTGCCTGGCGGCGCTGTATGAAAGCTGGTCGATTCCCATCGCGGTCATCCTCGTGGTGCCGCTGGGCGTGATCGGTGCGCTGGTGGCCACCAGTCTGCGCGGCCTGTCCAACGACGTGTTCTTCCAGGTCGGCTTGCTAGTCACCGTGGGCCTGGCGGCGAAGAACGCCATTCTTATCGTCGAGTTCGCCAAGGAGTTGCACGAGCAAGGCCTGAGCCTGTTCGAGGCGGCCACCCAGGCCTGCCGGATGCGCCTGCGGCCGATCGTCATGACGTCCCTGGCGTTCATCCTCGGCGTGGTGCCACTGACCATTTCCACTGGCGCCGGCTCGGGCAGCCAGCACGCCATCGGTACGGGCGTCATCGGCGGCATGATCACCGCGACGCTGCTGGCGGTGTTCTGGGTGCCGCTGTTCTTCGTCAGCGTATCGACGCTGTTCAAGGGCGCGCGCAAGCCCAAGCCCGCCGCCTCCATCGAGAGTGAGACTGCCTGATGAGAAAGACCCTGATTGCCCTGGCGGTGGCCGTGAGCGTGCTCGACGGCTGCTCGCTGATCCCTGCGTACCAGCGCCCGGCGGCGCCGGTGCCGGCGCAGTACCCTCAGGGGGCCGCGGCTGCCGCGGCCGCCCCGCAAGGCTGGCGCAGCTTCTTCCACGACCCGGCGTTGCGTTTGCTGGTGCAGCGCGCCGTGGACAACAACCGCGACCTCAAGGTGGCGGTCCTCAACGTCGAGGCCTACCGCGCCCAGTACCGCATCCAGCGCGCCGACCTGCTGCCGGCGGTCAGCGCCAACGCCACGGCGACCCGCGCGCGCACCCCGGCCGACCTGTCCCAGAGCGGCGCGACCAGCGTCGCCGGCCAGTACGGGGTAAACCTGGGCGTCAGCGCCTATGAGCTGGACCTGTTCGGCCGCGTGCGCAGCCTGAGTGACGCGGCCCTGCAGACCTATTTCGCCCAGGATCAGGCCCGCCGCGCCGCGCAGATCAGCCTGGTGGCCAGCGTGGCCAACGCCTACCTGACCTGGCAGGCCGACCGCGAGCTGCTGGGGCTTACCCAGGACACGCTGGCCGCCTACGAGCAAAGCCTGCACCTGACCCGGCGCAGCAGCGACACCGGCGTGGCCTCGGCGCTGGACGTGGCCCAGGCGCGCACTGCGGTGGAAAGCGCCCGGGCCAGCCTGGCCACCTACCAGCGCCAGGTGGCCGAGGACGAGAACGCCCTGGTGTTGCTGCTGGGCGCGCCATTGCCCGCCGACCTGCCAGCGCCGCAGCCACTGGCCGCCAACCAGCTGGAAGAGGTGCCCGCAGGGCTGCCGTCAGACCTGCTGGCCCGCCGCCCCGACGTGCTGCAGGCGGAATACGCGCTCAAGGCCGCGAACGCCGACATCGGCGCAGCGCGGGCGGCGTTCTTCCCCAGCATCAGCCTGACCGCCAGCGCCGGCACCGCCAGTGCCAGCCTGGGCGGGCTGTTCAAGGGTGGCGCCGGGGCCTGGACCTTCGCGCCCGCCATCAACCTGCCGATCTTCAACGCCGGCGCGCTGAAGGCAAGCCTGGACTACGCCAAGCTGCAGAAGGACATCGGCGTCGCCACCTACGAAAAAGCCATCCAGACCGCGTTCCGCGAGGTCGCCGACGGGCTGGCGGCGCGGCAAACCTACCAGCAACAGCTGCAGGCGCAGCAGGACCTGGTGGCCGCCAGCCAGGCCTACTACCACCTGGCAGACCGGCGCTACCGCATCGGCGTCGACAGCCACCTGACCCTTCTGGATGCCCAGCGCTCGCTGTTCAGCAACCAGCAGGCGCTGATCAGCGACCGGTTGGCGCAGTTGCAGGCCCAGGTCAACCTGTACCGTGCCCTGGGCGGCGGCATGGGCTAAAACCTGAACTCCCCGGCGGGGCATGGTGACTAACCTGCTGTGCCCCTAAACCGAGGAAACCCCATGCCCAGCAAAAAAGTCGCCGACGTGGTCATCGAAACACTCCAGGCCGCCGGAGTCCGCCATTGTTACGGGATTGTCGGCGACACACTCAACCACGTCACCGATGCCATTCACCGCAGCGACATCCAGTGGGTGCACATGCGCCACGAGGAGGTCGCCGCCTTCGCCGCCGGCGCCGAGTCGTTCATCAGCGGGCGGCTCACTGCTTGTGCTGGTTCGTGCGGGCCTGGCGGGCTGCATTTCATCAACGGCGTGTTCGAGGCCCAGCGCAACGGCGCGCCGATGGTGCTGATCGCCAGCCAGGTGATCACCAGTGAGCTGGGCATGGACTTTCCCCAGGAGGTGGATTTCAAGGCTATTTATGGCCCCTGCACGGTGTTCTGCGAGCAGGTCTACACGCCCGGCCAGGCCCGGCGGGTCACCGCCCTCGCCGCCCAGACCGCGCTGAACGAAGGCGGCGTGGCGGTGATCATCCTGCCGTCGGACATCAGCATGGCCGAGGTCAAGGATGACCTGCCCTTCGCCGCGCACCACCCCCGCCCGCAGAGCCAGCCCAACCCCGACGAGCTGGCGCAGGTGGCGGCGTTGCTGGCCGCCGGCAAGAAGGTCTCCATCTATGCCGGGTTCGGCTGCGCCGGTGCCCACGACGAGCTGCTGGAGCTGGCGCGGCTGCTCAAGGCGCCCATTGCCCACACCTCGCGGGCCAAGGATTTCGTCGAGTACGACAACCCCTACAACATGGGCATGACCGGCGTGTTCGGCGTCGAGTCGGGCTACCACGCCATGATGGAGTGCGACACGCTGCTGTTGCTGGGGGCCGACTTTGCCTGGAAGCAGTTCTACCCGCAGAAGGCCAAGGTCATCCAGGTGGACCGCAAGGGCGCGCACCTGGGCCGCCGCCACCCGGTGGACCTGGGCGTGGTGGGCGATGTGCTGCCGACCTTGCGCGCGCTGCTGCCGCTTATCGAGGAAAAAACCACCGTGGCCTGGCTGGAGGAATGCCTCAAGCACCGCCAGGACACTTTGAAGACCTTGGCCCACGACCAGCGCCACACCGACGGCGAACTGATTCACCCCCAGTACCTGACCCACCTGCTGGACACGCACGCCAGCAGCGATGCGCTGTTCACCGCCGACGGCGGCTCGCCCATGGTGTGGGTGCTGCGTCATATCAACGTCAACGGCGCCCGCCGTACCCTCACCAGCCTGCGCCACGGCACCATGGCCAACGCCATGCCCCAGGCGCTGGGCCTGCAGAAGGCCTACCCGGACCGCCAGGTCATCTCGCTGTCGGGCGATGGCGGCCTGGCCATGCTGCTCGGGGATTTGCTCACTGCGGTGCAGGAAAAGCTGCCGATCAAGGTGGTGGTGTACAACAACGCCTCGCTGAACTTCGTGCAGATCGAGCAGAAGGTCGAGGGCCTGCTGGACAACTACACCGACCTGCACAACCCCGACTTTGCCGAAGTGGCGCGGGCCATGGGGCTGTGGGGGCGGCAGGTCAGCGAGGGCGCCGAGCTCGAGGAGGCCGTGCAGGCATTCCTGGCCCAGCCAGGGCCGGCGCTGCTGGACGTCAAGGTCAACCCCGAGGAGCTGGTGATGCCGGCCAAGGTCGAGTTCGCCCAGGTGGCCGGCATGGCGCTGTACTCGGCCAAGGCGGTGTTGGGCGGGCGCGGCGGGGATGTGAAGGACCTGCTGGTGAACAACTTCCTCAAGTGAGGGCCGTCAGCCCAGCAGCATCGCGATCGCCGGTGCCAGCACCACGGTCAGCACGCCGCTGAAGATCATCGTCAGGCTGGCCACCGCGCCCTCCTCCGGGCCCACGGCGCGGGCGATGCTCAAGCCAAAGCCATGGGCCGCCGCGCCAAACGGCGCGCCCCTGGCCACCCGCGAGCGCAGCGGCAGCAGCGTCAGGATCACCTCGCCCAGCACAATCCCGAACAGCCCGGTGATGATCACGAACAGCCCGGTCAGCTGCGCCGTGCCGCCCAGGTGCGCCGAGGCCTCTACCGCAAACGGCGTGGACACCGAGCGGGCCAGCAGGCTGCGGGCGATGTGGCTGTCGATGTGCAGCGCCTTGACCAGCAGTTCGGTGGTGGCGATGGACACCACGATGCCCGCTACGCTGCCCAGGCACAGGGCCAGCCAGTATTTCTGGATCAGCCGCCGTTGCTGGTAGATCGGCAAGGCGAAGGCCACGGTGGCCGGGCCTAGCAGCCACACCAGCCAATGGGCGTCCTGGAAGTACAGCGGGTACGGCGTGGCAGTGACCTGCACCAGCACGATCAACAGCAGCGAGGTGACGATGGCGGGCATCAGCCACACGCGCTTGTAGCGCTTGTAGACGGCCTGGTTGGCGTAGAACAACCCTACGGTCACCAGCAGGAACAGCAGCGAGATCAGCGACGCGCTCATTGTGCCAACTCCTGTGGGCCGGCCACCGGGCGCTTGCCGCGCTGTGCGGTCAGGCGCTGCAACTGGCGCTTGCGGGTCCAGGCGCACAGCCACTCGACGGTGAAGGCCGTGGTCACCAGCACCGAGACGAAGCCCACGCCGATGGCGACCATCAGCTTCAGGCCTTCGCTTTCGAACAGGCTGGTGTACTGCACCACCGACACCACCAGTGGAATGAAGTACAGCAGCATGTTGGCCAGCAACAGCTCGCCGCCCTGCTCGAACAGGGTCGGCTTGACCACCCCGCTCAGCAGCAGCGCCACCAGCACCAGCAGCCCGAGGATGCCGCCGGAAATGGGCAGGTGCGCCAGTGTGGCAACCCGGTCGGCCAGGGACCAGACCAGTATCAGCAGCAGGATCTGGCCGATGATTTGCAGCCAGCGCAGCGCGGTCCGCGAGGGACGTGAGGGAGTAAGGGGGCGGGTCGACATGGGGCGTTCCAGGGTGCAATGAACCAGGTGAAGTGACGCCATGCTAGCCAGTTGACCTTGAAAGATATAATGAATTAACTTCATCAAAATCATGCCAATCTGGAATGCATCATGGACATCCGTGCCCTGCGCTATTACGTGGAAGTGGTCGACCAGCAGAGCTTCACCCGCGCCGCCACGCGCCTGCACGTCACCCAGCCGACGGTGAGCAAGATGGTCCAGCAGCTGGAGCAGAGCTTTGGCGTGGCCCTGCTGGCCCGCGACGGCAAGCGCTTCCAGGTCACCGATGCCGGACTGGTGGTGTTGCAACGGGCCCGCGAGATCATCGCCCTGCACGACGCCATGAAGGTGGAAGTGCGCGACCTGCAGCAGATCGAGCGCGGCGTGCTGCGCATGGGCCTGTCGCCCTTCACCCACACGGTGTTGGCGCCGGTGCTGGCGGCGTACCACGCCAACCACCCGAAAATCGAGCTGAAGCTGTTCGAGATCGGCAGCAACGCCACGGTCGCCGACCTGCGCGACGGCGCCCTGGAACTGGGGACTTTGCTGGATTTTCCGCGGGTGGCCGACATCTGGGCCGAATTCGACTCGCTGCCGCTGTTCGAGTCGCCCTTGTGCCTGCTGGCCCCGGCGCAGTCCGTGTGGCAGGGCCGCGACTTCGTCGAACTGCGCGAGCTGGCCGACTGCGACTTCATCTTCTACGGCGATGCCTTCGCCCTCAATGACCTGGTCACCGACGCCTGCGCCGAGGCCGGTTTCGTGCCGCGCATCAGCGGCCGCAGCGGCCAGTGGGACTTCATCGCCTCGCTGGTGGGCCTGGGCGTGGGCATCGCGCTGCTGCCGCAGATGTACTGCCAGACCCTGCGCCCCGAGCAATTCACCATCGTGCCGGTGCGCTCGCCGGCGCTGATCTGGAAGCTGGTGCTGGCGTGGCGGCGCAATGGCCAGCTGTCGTTTGCGGCCCAGGCGTGGCTGCAGCTCGCCAGGACCCTGCTCCCCCAGCGCGCCTGACGCGGCCTGTGGGAGCTGGCTTGCCAGCGAGCTGTTGGGGCCAGAAAAGCTCGCTGGCAAGCCAGCTCCCACAAAGACAATGCCGAAGTCTGCGTCCGCCACCCTGACGCGGCCTGCCGGCCGCTGCTACATTGTTAACAACGATTGCGCCGCGCAAGGGTCTACGATGGCCGCAGAGATTACCGCCGCCAGGCTGCGGAGCAACCCCGGCTGGGCCATTGCCGCCCTGGCGCTGGGGCTGGTGCTCACGGGACTGGCGGTGTGGCAGCGCCTGGACACCAACCAGCAGGAACTCGACGAAGCCGTCGCCCAGCAGGCCAACCAGATTGCCGACCGGGTGGTGGAGCGCCTGACCTTGTACCAGTACGGCCTGCGCTCCCTGCGCGGGCTGTGGCACACCGTGGGCGTCGATAGCCTCAGCCCCGCGCAGTTCGCCACCTACAACGCCACCCGCAACGTGGTGCTGGAGTTCCCCGGCGCGCTGAGCTTCGGCATCGTGCGCAAGATCTCCGCCGCCCAGGTCGCCAACTTTACCCAACAGGCGGTGCAGGAAGGCGAAACCGCGTTCACCGTGCACGGCTTCGCCCCCCACGACGGCGACGTCTACGTGATCCGCTACGTGCAGCCACCCGGCCCGCGCAACATCGCCCAAGGCCTGGACATCGCCTCCGAGCCCAACCGCCGCAAGGCCGCCGACGCCGCCTTGCTCACCGGCGAGCCGCAGCTTACCGGCCCCGTCACCCTGGTGCAGACCGAGGGCGAGGTGCGCCGTGGCTTCCTGATGGTGATGCCGGTGTACCAGACGCCCACCCCGCCTGACGGCTATGCCCAGCGCACCGCGCAGGGCATCGGCTGGACCTACGTGTCGCTGTTGATCAGGGACGTGCTCAAAGACCTGAACTGGCACAGCGCCGGCACCCAGCTGGAAATCGCCGACATCACCGACACCGCGACGGCCACGCCCTTCTATGTGCAGGCACGCAGCCCCGAGGATGCAAAGGCCGTGGCCAGCTCCAGCATCGAGCGGCAACTGTTCGGCCGCACCTGGCACATCACCCTCACGGTGTTCCCACCGTTCGTCCGCCAGTTGCACCCTACCCCGCCCGGGCTGATCCTGGCCCTGGGCCTGCTCAGCAGCCTGCTGCTGGCCCTGGTGGTGCAACTGCTGCGCCAGCGCCTGCTGCGCGACATCACCGAGCAGAAAGCCCACCACGCCAAGACGCAACAATTGGCCCAGGTGCTGGAAAGCGAGGTCAACCAACGCACCCAAGCGCTGCAAAGCCTGGACCTGCTGCTGAAAAACATCCTCGACGCCGCCACCGGCGTGTCGATCATCGCCACCGACCCCAACCGCATCATCCGCGTGTTCAACCGCGGCGCCGAGCGCATGCTGGGCTACAGCGCCGAGGAAGTCATCGGCCGCTTCACCCCGGAGCTGATGCACGACCCCGACGAGTTGCGCGCCCAGAACCAGCAGATGGCCGCCCGCTACGGCGGCGAGTTCAGCGGCATCGACGGCTACGTCGCGCAAACCCGCAACCAGGCCGAGCCGTCGGTGTTCCAGTGCCATTACCGGCGCAAGGACGGCAGCTACCTGCTGGTGCACCTGGTAGTGACGGTGATGCGCGACCACGCCCAGGCCATCACCGGCTACCTGGGCTTCGCCATCGACGTCAGCGCCCAGCGCGAGCTGGAAATCAACCTGCAGAAGGCCAAGGTCGAGGCCGACAAGGCCAACATGGCCAAGTCCGCGTTCCTGGCCAGCATGAGCCACGAGATCCGCACGCCCATGAACGCCGTGCTGGGCATGCTGCAACTGGCCGCGCAGTCGGGCCTGAACGCCGACCAGCAGGACTTCGTCAGCCGCGCCCAGACCGCCGCCACGCTGTTGCTGGGCCTGCTCAACGACATCCTCGACTATTCCAAGATCGAGGCCGGCAAGCTACAGGTCGACGAACACCCGTTCAACCTCGAAGAGCTGCTGCGCGACCTGGGCGTGGTGCTGTCCGGCAACCAGCCGCACAACGACGTCGAGCTGATGTTCGATATCGACCCGCAACTGCCCCTGGGCCTGATCGGCGACAGCCTGCGCCTGCAACAGGTGCTGATCAACCTGGCGGGCAACGCGCTGAAATTCACCTCGGCCGGCCAGGTGGTGATCAGCGTGCGCCAGGTGCGCCGCAGCGCCAGCCGCGTGGGCATCGAGTTCGCCGTGGCCGACAGCGGTATCGGCATGGACGCCGAACAGTTGGCGCGGATTTTCCAGGCGTTCAGCCAGGGCGATGCCTCCACGGCGCGCAAGTTCGGCGGCTCGGGGCTGGGGCTGTTGATCTGCAAACGGCTTACCGACCTGATGGGCAGCGACCTGCGGGTGGACAGCGAACCGGGGCTGGGCAGCCGCTTCTGGTTCGAACTGGGCCTGGCCATCGACCCAGCGCAACAGCCCGCCAGCCCGTTGCCGCCGTTGCAGGTGCTGCTGGTCGACGACAACCCCCTGGCCGGCGCCCTGCTCAAGCGCAACCTGGAAGGCCTGGGCTGGGCGGCCGAGCGCATCACCCGCCTGGACCAGGGGTTCACCCAGGCATTCGATGTGCTGGTGGTGGATTGGCGCCTGCTGGAGGCGCAGCCGCCCCAGGCGTTGGGCCCGCTGAAGGCCATCGAACAGCTGGTGGTGCTGGTGACCGCCTTCAGCCGCGACGCCGCCACCCAGGCCTTGCACGGCGCCGGGCTGCGGCCACCGCTGTTGCTGACCAAACCCCTGACCCCGCGCCAGCTGGCCAGGCACCTGGCCGACCTGCGCCCGGCGCCAAGCCACCCCCCAGCAAAACCCGCCGCCCCTGCCCGGCCCAAACGCCTGGCCGGCCTGCGGCTGCTGCTGGTGGAAGACAACGCGGTAAACCAGATGGTCGCCGCCGGCCTGCTCAAGGCCGAGGGCGCCAGCGTCGACCTGGCCGACTGCGGCATGGCCGGGGTGGAGCGCGCCTTGCACGCCCAGCCGCCCTACGACCTGGTGCTGATGGACCTGCGCATGCCCGACATCGACGGCCAGGAAGCCACCCGCCGCATCCGCCAGGCCATCCCGGCCGACCAGCTGCCCATTGTCGCCATGACCGCCAACGTCTCCGAACAGGACCGCGAACAGTGCCTGGCGGCGGGGATGAATGAACATGTGGGCAAGCCGATCAATCTGGAGCGGTTGGTGGAAGTTATCCGCAGGTTCCGTTAACCCCCCCCCGAACGCAGCCTGTAGCAGCGGCCCCAGGCCGCGTCACGCCCCGCCGCGCAACTGACCGTTCACCAAACGCCGAATGCCCAAGGGGTTGGCATCCTTCAACGCATCGGGCAGCAGATGGTCCGGGTAGTTCTGGTAGCACACCGGCCGCAGGAAGCGATCGATCGCCGCCGTGCCTACCGAGGTACCGCGCGCATCCGAAGTTGCCGGATACGGCCCGCCATGCACCATGGCATCACACACCTCGACGCCCGTGGGGTAACCGTTGATCAACAGCCGCCCAGCCTTCTGCTCCAGCACCGGCACCAGCGCCGCGAACCTGTGCAGGTCTTCGGGCTCGGCAATCAACGTGGCCGTCAACTGCCCCTGCAACTGGCCAAGCGCCTGGGCCAGTTGTGCCTCGTCCGCCACGTCCAGCACCACCGTGGCCGGGCCGAACACCTCTTCCTGCAGCACCGGGTCCTGGTTCAGCAACAACGCCACGTCGGCCTTGAACAGCCGCGGCCCGGCCTGGCGCCCGGCCTGCGGCGCGCCTGCCAGCAGGGTTACCCCGGGCGTGCCCGTGAGCCGCTCGACGCCGTGACGGTAGCTGTCCAGGCCGCCGGCGTTGAGCAGGGTCTGCGGCGCTTGCTCGGAAAAGAACTGCGCCAGCGCCGTGGTGAAGGCGCTAAACGCCGGGGAGCGGATACCCACCACCAGGCCGGGGCTGGTGCAGAACTGCCCTGCGCCCAGCATCACCGAGGCGCCCAGTTCCCGGGCGATGCTTGCGCCCCGCGCTGCCAAGGCCTGGGGCAACAGCACCACCGGGTTGATGCTCGACATCTCGGCGAACACCGGGATAGGTTGCGGGCGCGCCGCCGCCATGTCGCACAGGGCGCGGCCGCCGGCCAGCGAACCGGTGAAACCAACGGCCTGAATGGCCGGGTGCTTGACCAGCGCCGCGCCCACGCCAGCGCCATAGATCATGTTGAACACCCCCGCCGGCATGCCGGTGCCTTCAGCGGCGCGCGTAATGGCCAGGGCCACGCACTCGGCGGTCGCCATGTGCCCGCCGTGGGCCTTGAACACCACCGGGCAGCCAGCGGCCAGCGCCGCCGCGGTATCGCCGCCTGCGGTGGAGAACGCCAAGGGGAAGTTGCTGGCCCCGAACACCGCCACCGGGCCCACGCCCAGGCGGCACTGGCGCAGGTCCACGCGCGGCAACGGTTGGCGCTCGGGCATCGCGTGGTCGATGCGCGCGCCATAAAAGTCGCCACGCCGCAGCACACTGGCAAACAGCCGCAACTGGCCGCTGGTGCGCGCGCGTTCGCCGTGGATGCGCGCGGCCGGCAGTGCGGTCTCGCGGCCCACCAGGGCAATGAAGTCCTCGCCCAGGGCATCCAGTTCGCTGGCGATGGCGTCGAGAAACTGCGCGCGGCGCTCGGCCGGCAACTGCCGGTAAGGCGTGAAGGCGGCCGCAGCGGCTAGCGCAGCGGCGTCTACCTCGGCTTCGGTGCTCTGGAAAAAACGGTAAGGCAACGGCTCGCCGGTGTGGGCGTCCAGGCTCTGCAGCAGCGTATTGCCCTGCTGGCTGCGCTGGCCGCCGATAAAGCTGTGGCCGGTCATCTGGGTCATGGTGCGGGTTCCTTGAAAAAGCTGGCAGCGGGTTCAGGTGATGGCGCCGATCTGCCACGGCACGAATTCGTTCTGGCCATAGCCGTGCTGTTCGCTCTTGCTGCGTTCGCCGGAGGCGATGCGCAGCATCAGCCGGTAGATATGCTCGCCACGCTCCTCGATGGTCATGCTGCCGTCGGCAATGCCGCCGCAATTGACGTCCATGTCCTCTTCCTGGGTTTCCCACAACCGCGTGTTGGTGGCCAGCTTGATCGACGGCGACGGCGCGCAGCCATAGGCCGAGCCGCGGCCCGTGGTAAAGGCAATCAGGTTGGCGCCGCCCGCCACCTGGCCGGTAGCCGAGATGGGGTCGTAGCCGGGGGTGTCCATGAACACCAGGCCATGGGCGGTGACGGTTTGCGCGTACTCGTAGACGTCCACCAGGTCCGAGGAGCCGGCCTTGGCCACCGCCCCCAGGGATTTCTCCAGGATGGTGGTCAGGCCGCCGGCCTTGTTGCCGGCCGAGGGGTTGTTGTTGAGCTGCGCGTTCATGCGCTCGCAGTAGGCTTCCCACCAGTGAATGCGCTGGATGAGCTTTTCGCCCACCGCGCGGCTTACGGCGCGACGGGTCAGCAGGTGCTCGGCACCGTACACCTCCGGGGTCTCCGACAGGATCGCGGTACCGCCGGCGGCCACCAGGCGATCCACCGCGTTGCCCAGCGCCGGGTTGGCAGTGATGCCTGAATAGCCATCGGAGCCGCCGCACTGCAGGCCGATGATCAGGTGTTTAGTGCTGACCGGCTCACGTTGCACACGGTTGGCCCCGGCCAGCAGCGACTTGACCTGCTCGATCCCGCTGGCAATGGTCTTCGAGGTGCCGCCGGTGCCCTGGATGGTGAAGGTGCGCAAGGTGTTGTTGCGCTCCAGCCCCTGGGCGGCCAGCAGGTCGGGGATCTGGTTGGTCTCGCAGCCCAGGCCAATCATCAGCACTGCGGCGAAGTTGGGGTGAATGGCATAGCCGCCCAGGGTGCGGCGCAGCATGGCCAGCGCCTCGCCGTCCGGGTCCACGGCGCAGCCGAAACTGTGGGTCAGCGCCACCACGCCGTCGACGTTCGGGTAGGCGGCCAGCGCCTCGGGGTGAATGTCGCGGCGGAAATGGTCGGCGATGGCCTTGGCGACGGTGGCCGAGCAGTTCACCGAGGTGAGGATGCCGATGTAGTTGCGCGTGGCCACGCGGCCGTCTTTGCGGACGATGCCCATGAACGTGTCTTCGCGGCGCTCGCCAACGCCCAGCGCGTCGACACCGAAGGCGTAGTCGCGGGAAAAGTCACCCATGGCCAGGTTGTGCACGTGCACGTGCTGGCCGGCGGCGATCGGCTGGCTGGCGAAGCCGATGATCTGGCCATAGCGCCGCAGCGGCTGGCCGGCCTCGATGTCACGGGCGGCAATCTTGTGCCCGGACGGGATTGGCTGCTTCACCACCAGGCCTTCCACCGCCAGTTCAAGGCCCAGGGGCAGCGGCTGGCGGGCAATCAGTACATCGTCCAGCGGGTTCAGGCGAATCACGGCATTGGCAACGCTGTTGCCTGTTTTTGTTATGAGTTCCATGGTGTTTAACCTTCCAGGTAACGGCGAATTCAAGCGAAACCACGTTCGCGATAGTCGATGATGGCGGAGAACAGCACCAAGCCCATGGCCATCACCACGAAGAAGATCAGGGCCAGGAAATACGAGCCGGTGAACTGCACGATCAGGCCGATCAGGATGGGCACGATCACCCCGACCATGTTGCCGCAGAAGTTCATGCTGCCGCCCAGCACGCCCGCCTTGGACTTGCCGCCCAGAATGGCCGGCAGGCACCAGTACATGCCACACCAGCGCAGGAAGAACAGCGCCACGCACAGCAGGGTGATGACCGTGCCCGCGTCGGGAATGTAGGCCACCAGCAGGATGCACAGGGCGGTGACCGCCGCGGCGCTGCCGAACAGCGTGCGCATGACGCGGTTGGGCTCGCCGCCGGCGCTCTTCCACTTGTCGGCCAGCCAGCCGCCGAACAGCTCGCCAATGAAACCGCACATGAAGATCAGGAAAGTGGCGCCGCCCATGGCCTTGATGTCCAGGTTATGCACCTTGTGCAGATAGCTCGGCATCCAGGTCAGCAACCCGTAGAACACGCTGTTGTAGCAGGCGTAGCCAGCGAACATGGCCAGCACCGAACGGCTTTTCAGCAGTTCCTTGAGCACCGCGGCACGCTCGCCGTGGGTGCGCTTGGCCTGCGCGTTGGCGTCGGTGATGTAGGCCAGTTCCGCGTCGTTGACCTTGGGGTGCTCGGCCGGGCTGTTGCGGATGTACCACCAGGCCCAGACGCCCACCACCATGGTGCCGACGCCGGCGATGAAGAAGGCGATGCGCCAGGACTCGAACCAGGTGATCAGCGCGGCAATGATGATGGCGCCCAGCGCCGTGCCCAAGGGCGCGCCGCCGTCCACCAGGGTGGCGCCGCGGCCCCGTTCATTGGGGGTCAGCCAGGCGCCGTTGAGCTTGGCGCCGGCGGGCATGATCGGCGACTCGGCCACGCCCAGGCCGATGCGCGTGGCCAGCAGCATCATCCAGCTGTGGGCGCCGCCGGCGATGGCCTGGAAGAAGCCCCAGCCCACGGTGGCGACGCCAACGATATTGCGCACCTGGAAGCGGTCCAGCAGCATGCCGCCGGGGATCTGCATCAGCGCGTACGACCAGAAGAAGGCGCTGAGCATCAGGCCTTCCAGCGCCGGGGTCATTTCGAATTCGGTGGAAATCAGCGGCATGGCCACCGACAGCGACGCGCGGTCGATGTAGTTGATGGCCGACAGCAGCAACAGGATCAGGAAGATGCGCCAGCGCACGGTGGTGGCGCCAGTGGGGGTAGCGGCCGCTTGCAACGGCATGACCCGTTCGGTCTTGGTGTTCATACGCTTCTCGCTTTTTATGATTGTTATCAGGCAGCAATGGGGCCGCCCGGTGCAGGCGACCCGCGAGAACTTCTAGAGCGCAGTGATGGTGCCGGCGGCCAATTCGCGCTCGCCGGCTTGTATTCCATTGACCAACGGCCGTCCGAATTCGCCCATGCTGATCTCGAATTCATCACCTAACTGGGTGTGCACGTTATCGGCTACCGACAGCGTCGCGGTGCCGAAGAAGTGCACGTGCACGTCGCCCGGGCGCAGGAACTGCGCGTACTTGAAGTGGTGGTACTCAAGGTTTTCCAGGCTGTGGCACATGTTGTCCTCGCCGCTGAGGAACTCTTTCTCCCACAGCACCTGGCCGTTGCGCCGAATGCGGCTAGTGCCGGTGAGGTGGGCCGGCAGCTCGCCTACCCGCAGCTCCGGGCCGTAGCTGCAGTTGCGCAGTTTGGAATGGGCCAGGTACAGGTAGTTGCGGCGCTCCATCACGTGGTCGGAGAACTCGTTGCCCAGAGCGAAGCCTACGCGGTAAGGCTTGCCGTCGCCGCCTACCACGTACAGGCCGGTCAGCTCGGGCTCCTCGCCGGCATCTTCGGCGAACGGCGGCTTGCTGAACGCCTCGCCAGGGCGTACCACGATCGAGCCGTCGCCCTTGTAGAACCACTCCGGCTGCACGCCGACCGTCCCGGGGGCCGGGCGCCCGCCTTCGATGCCCCACTGGAAGATGCGCGCGGTGTCGGTCAGCGCGGCTTCGTCCTGGATGTTCTGCTGGTGCATCTTGTCGCGCGTCGAGGCGCTGCCCAGGTGGGTGAGCCCGGTGCCACTGACCAGGCAGTGCGCCGGGTCTTCGTGGTCCAGGGGCGGCAGCACACGCCGCTCTGCCAGCAATTGGGTGTAGCTGTGCGGGGAAACGTCGGTGCCCCGGGCGTGGACTTCCGCCACCAGGCTGCGGCCGTTGGCGATGGCGTCCAGCGCCAGTTCACGGGTGGTAGAGGTGTCGCGCACCACCTGGATCGAATCCCCTTTGATCACGCCGACGAAGCGCTGGTGAGGTCCGGTTTCGAATTGAATCAACCGCATGCTGTGGTCTCCGCTGTTATTTTTATGCAGGGTGCGTTGAGCACCGCGTTGGGCATCACTTTAATTTCGCCACAGGTTGTTGCCTAATGAGAGCTGCTGATCCACCGATAACTTTTAGTGATCCCCCACCATGCTGCCGTCCCTCGCCACCATCAACTCGCGCCTGCGCCTCAAGCAGCTTCGGCTGCTGATTGCCCTGGATGACTATGGCTCGCTGCACAAGGCCGCGGAAGCGGTGGCCATCACCCAGCCGGGCGCGACCAAGGCGTTGCACGAAATCGAGTCCACCCTCGGCACGCCGCTGTTCGAGCGCACCAGCAAAGGGCTGGAGCCCAATGACCTGGGGCGCTGCGTGATTCGCTACGCGCGGCTCATCCACACCGACGTGGCGCACCTGCGCGAAGAGCTGCTGGGCATCATGCAGGGCCACGGCGGGCGCTTGTCGGTGGGCGTGATCATGGGCGCGGTACCAGCGTTGGTGGAGTCCCTGGCACGCCTGCGGGCACGCCAGCCGCAGTTGTCGGTGGAAATCGTCGAGGACACCAGCGCGCGGCTGCTGTCGTTGCTCGATGAAGGCCGCCTGGACATGGCGCTGTGCCGTACCAGCGTCAGCAAGAACCCGGCGCTGTATGACTGCCGCTCCCGCGAGCAGGAGCCGCTGATTGTGGTGGCCAACCCGGCGCACGCGTTCGCCACGCGCGACACCGTCAGCCTCGATGAGCTGGCGGCGTCACGCTGGGTGGTGTTCCCGGTGAACATGCCCATGCGCCTGACCCTGGAGCGCGAATTCCGCGAAGCGGGCCTGGCCTTCCCGACCTATTCCATCGAGACCTCATCCACCTTCACCACCCTGTCGCTGTTGCTGCAGGACCCCAACCTTGTGGCGGTAATGCCCGAGGACGTGGCGCGGATGGCCGTGGACTTCGGCATGCTGGTGCACCTGCCGTATGCGCTAACCTCGCGCAGCGAGCCGTATGAGATCGTTACCCGCCATGGCGTCAGCCTGCCCGCGCCCGCGCGGTTATTGATTGAAGAGCTGACCCAAGCAGCCACTTAACTACGACGGTCTTCTGTGGGAGCTGGCTTGCCAGCGAGTTTTGGAAGTTTTAAAAACTCGCTGGCAAGCCAGCTCCCACAAAGAAGGTTGGCGTGGTGTCAGGGGTATTGCGCGCCGGCCACAGCCACGTGAATCAGGTACAGCGACGTATTGGCGGTGATGAACAGCCGGTTGCGCCGCGGCCCGCCGAAGGTCAGGTTGGCGACCTTCTCGGGCAGCAAAATCTTGCCCAGCAAGATGCCTTGGGCATCGAAACACTGAATGCCGTCGCCGGCACTGGTCCAGATGTTGCCCTGCACGTCCACCCGCAGGCCGTCGGGAATGCCCGGTTCGATCTGCGCCAGCACCCGCGACTTGCCCAGCCAGCGCCCGTCCACCACCTCCATGGCGCGGATATGATGGGGCGCTGCGGGGTCATGGGTGCGCGCCGAATCGGCGATGTACAGGGTCTTGCCGTCCGGCGCGAACGCCAGGCCGTTGGGCTGCACGAAATCGTCGGCCACGCACACCACCTCGCCGCTGTGCGGGTCGACACGGTAGACGTTGCGGCCGGCCTGCTCGGGCTCGGCCTGGTAGCCCTCGTAGTCGCTGAGGATGCCGTAGGTGGGGTCGGTGAACCACACCCCGCCGTCGCGGTGCACCACCACGTCGTTGGGCGAGTTCAGGCGCTTGCCGTCGAAGGCATCGGCCAGCACCGTGATGGTGCCGTCCGGCTCGGTGCGGGTAACGCGGCGGGTGCCGTGCTCGCAGGTCACCAGGCGGCCCTGCTGGTCGCGGGTGTTGCCGTTGGCGAAGTTGGAGGCCGCGCGGTACACCGACACCCCCTGTTCCGGCGTCCAGCGCAGGATCCGCTGGTTGGGAATGTCACTCCACAACAGGTAGCCGCCATCGTTGAACCACACCGGCCCCTCGGCCCAGCGGCAGCCGTCATACAGGCGCTCCAATTGGGTGTTGGGCAGGGTCAGGGTGCGAAAGCGCGGGTCGGCGTATTCGTAGATGTCTTCAATCATTCTGCAATCCTTGGTCACAGGGCGCGCTTGCGGCCGCTGACGGCGGCAATCACCGTGATAATGATCAGGCCGGTGAGAATCATGCGGACCCCGGCACTGGCGCCGAAGGTGTTGAGCATGCTCACCAGCAAATACAGGAACAGCGCCGCGCCCCACAGCCCCGGCACGTTGGAGAAACCGCCGGCCACCGAGGTGCCGCCGATCACCACCACGGCAATCGAGGCCAGCAGGTACTCGTCGCCCATGCTCAGCGACGCGCCGCCGGAAAAGCCCGCCAGCAGCAGCCCGCACAGGCTGGCGAACACCGCGCTCAGCACGTAGGTGGCAAAGCGCACGCGTTCCACGCGCACCCCGGCCAGTTCGGCGGCGCGGGCGTTCTGGCCGATCGCCAGAGTCCAGCGCCCGTACCGGGTACGGGTCAGCAGATAGCCGCCCAGCACCGCCAGCAGCACCACGAAAATCGCCAGGTACGGCACGCCCAGCACATGCCCGGTGGTGAACTGGTAGAAGCCGTCCGGCGGCGCGATGCGCACGCTGCGCCCGTAGGCGATGGCCAGCGATTGCAGGAGGAAGCTGGCCGACAGCGTGGCAATGATCGGCGGAATGCGCAGCACGCGGATCAGCGCGTAGTTGCCGCAGCCCACCAGCCCGCCCAGCGCCAGCACCCCGGCGATGCCCAGGGCAATGTTCAGGTCCTGGCCGGCCATCAGCTTCATGCCCACGGCGCCGCTCAAGGCGATGTTGGCCGGGATCGACAGGTCGATGTTGCCCGGCCCCGTGGTGATCACGAACATCTGCCCCAGGCCGACGATCACGAAGAACGCAGAGAAGCTCAGCGCCCCCGACACTAGCGCGCCAGCGCCTTCGCCGCGGGTGAACGCCAGGGTGGCGAGCCACACCAGCAGCGCGGCCAGGAATGCCCACAGCCAGGGTTTGCCCAGCAGCCGATTGAAACCAGTGGCGGTAGTCATGCCGGGCGAGCCTCCAGGCGGTTGACGGCGGTGCGCAGGGCCAGCACCAGGATCAGGATCGCGCCCTGGGCGCCGATCTGCCAATCGGGGGAAATGCGGATGAACGACAGCAGCGAGCCGGCCAGCACCAGGGTCAGCGCGCCCATTACCGCGCCGATGGGCGACACCCGCCCGCCGACGAACTCGCCGCCGCCCAGGATTACTCCGGCAATCGACAGCAAGGTGTAGCGCAGCGCCATGCTGGCATCAGCCGAGGTGGTCAGGCCCACCAGGAACAGGCCCGACAGCACGCCGAAGCTACCCGCCAGCGCATACAGCGTGACCTTGATGCGCAACAGCGACCAGCCGGCCTTGGCGATGGCCAGGGGGTTGCCGCCGGCGCCGCGCAGCACCACGCCGAGGGTGGAGCGCATCAGGAAGGCATGCACCGCCACCGCCAGCACCGCACAGACGATGATGGCGAACGGCACTAGCGGCGTGCGGATCTTCACCAGCGCCTGCAGCCACTGCGGCGCGCTGCCACCTGGCGCGGGCAGCAGCAACACCGCCGCGCCGCCCCAGATGAACGACATGCCCAGGGTGACGACAATGGCGGGCAGCTGGCGGATATGCACCAGTGCCCCCAGCAACGCATACACCACCACGCAGGCTACCAGCGCCAGGCAACCGAGCAGCGGATGCTGGTTGAGCAAGGTGGCGGCCACGCAGGCGACGAAACTGATGAAGCTGCCCAGCGACAGGTCGAGGTCGTTGACGGTGATGATCAGCATCTGCGCGATGGTGGCCAAGGCAATCGGCACCGCCAGGTTGAGCATCAGGTTCATGCCCATGTAGCTCATGGCCCGCGGCTGCATGATGAAAATGGTGGCCAGCAGCACCACCAGCGACAGCCCCGGCAAGGCGCTGCGCAACAGCCGCGCGCGGTTCACGGCGGCGGGCGCTGCCTGCGCCTGCACGGCTTGGCCTTTCAAGGGCAAGGGATGGGGCGCATTCATGCCACGGCCTCCTGGAACGAGCTGCGCAGCACCTGCGCTTCGCTCAATTCATCACGGGGGAAGTCAGCCACCACCTGGCCGTCGCGGAACACATAGATGTGGTCGCAATAGTCCAGCTCTTCAAGCTCGGTGGTGTACCAGATGAAGGTGCGGCCACGCGCGGCCTCCTCCTGCACGATGGCGTAGACCTCGCGCTTGGTGCCTACGTCGACGCCGCGCATGGGGTCGTCCATCAGGATCAGGGCACTGTCGGACGCCAGCGCCCGCGCGAACAGGGCCTTTTGCTGGTTGCCGCCGGACAGTGACAGGATCGGGTTGGCCATGTCGGGGGTGCGAATGCCCATGCGTTGCTGCCAGTGGGCGGCCATGGCCTGCTCGGCCTGCGGGTCCAGCAGCACGCCGCGCTTGAGCGCCGCCAGCGAACTGATGGTGATGTTCTGGGCAATCGACCACAGCGCGAATACGCCATCGGTCTGCCGGTCGCCGGCCACAAGGGCCACCGGCAAGCCCTGGGCGACGCGCTGGCGCAGCACCTGGATCAGCAGCTGGCTTTGGCCCTGCCCGGCCAGGCCTGCCAGCCCGACAATTTCGCCGGCATGGGCGGCTATGTGGCGGCCATCGGTTTGCCGCGTCGGCCGCTGGTTGACCACCACGGCCTGCTCGCGCTTGGACACGAAAGCGCCCGCGCCGGCATGGGCCTTGGCGCCACTGCCCATGCACTCGACCAGCGAGGCATGGTCGAAGGCGCTGGCAGCACGCACCGCCACCACCTGGCCGTCGCTCATCACCGCGATACGGTCGCAGGTGGCAAGCATCTCGCCGAGGATGTGGCTGATCAGCACCACGCAGCCACCGCCCGCCACGTAGCGACGCACGTGGGCCAGCAACTGCCCGGCCACCCGTGCGTCCAGGGACGAGGTGGGCTCATCGAGGATCACCAGCGCCAGGTGCTCGCCCGCCACGCAGAAGGCACGGGCGATTTCCACCATCTGCCGCTGACCGATGGGCAGGTCGGCCACCACCTCGTCGGCGCCAATGCCATGGCCGGGGAAAATGTTGTCCAGGCTGGCGCCGATCAACGCCGCCGCCTTGCGCCGCCAGCCAAAACCACGCAGGCCGGGGCACATCAGCCGGGTGTTTTCCGCCACGCTCAGGTTGGGGCACAGCGACAGTTCCTGGAACACGCAGCGAATGCCGTGCTGGCGGGCCACCTGCACGCAGTAGCCGGTGCGCACGTCCTGGCCGGCCATGTGCAAGGCGCCGGCATCCGCCGCCAGGGTGCCGGCCAGCACCTGCATCAGCGTGCTCTTGCCGGCGCCGTTGTGGCCAATCAGGCCCAGGCACTCCCCGGGGTGGAACTGCAGGTCCACGTTGCTCAGCGCGCGCACCGCGCCGAAGGTCTTGCCCACGCCCTGCAGGCTGACCAGGGCCGCTTGATTGGCTTGCATCGCAGGTCTCCTTTAGCGGGCAGTCGGGCTGGTCAGCTTGGCGACATCGCCGACGCTGTAGGCCTGGCTGACGATGCCGCCTTTTTCCACGCCCTTGAGCGAGGATTCCAGCGTGTCCTGGGTAACGCTCAGCGCCGGCGACAGCAGGTCATGGGGCAACTGTTTGCCATCCAGCAGCTGCTGGGCCACCCAGAACGCCAGGCTGCTGATGCTCGGGGCGCTGGAAATGGAGAAGCTCTCGTAGCCGTTGGCGTCTTTCTGTTTCTTCCACCACGACAGCTCTTCCTCGCGGTTGCCGAAGATGATCACCGGCGCCGGGCGGCCGGCCGCGCTGAACGCCTGGGCGACGCCAAAGCCGTCATCGCCCTGGGTGACTACCGCATCGATCTTCGGCAGGCTGGGCAATATGCCGGCCACGGCCTTCTGCGCGGCGGTCTGCGACCAGTTGCCGTTCACCGAGCCGATGATCTTCAGTTGCGGGTACTGGGTGGCGCCGGCGCTGATGCCCGAATGAATCAGCTCGTCCACCGACACCCCGGCCAGGCCGCGCACTTCCAGTACGTTGGCGCCTTGCGGGAAGCGCTTGGCCAGGTAGTCCATGGCCTGCTGGCCGCTTTGCTTGAAGTCCATGGAAATGCGGTAGGCGCAGGGCTCGGTGACCACGCCGTCGAACGAGACGACGATGATGCCGGCGTCGCAGGCCTGCTTGACCGCGCCGTTGAGCGCGGTGGGCGACGCGGCGTCGATGACGATGGCGCTGTAGCCCTGCAGGATCAGGTTCTGGATTTGCGCGGCCTGTTCGGTGGCCTGGTTCTCGCCAGTGGTGAACGAGTCCGCGCCGGCAATGGTGCCGGCCTTGACCGCCTGTTCGCTGGTCTGCTGCCAGCTGGCGAGCATGCCCTGGCGCCAGGAATTGCCGGCGTAGTTGTTGGACAAGGCGATGGTTTTATCGGCCGTGGCGGCCTGTGCGAGCATGAACGGCGTGATCAGCAATGCAGTGGACAGCAGCGCGGAGCGCAGCGGGTGACGTTTCATGATTTTACCCTTGTTATTGTTGTGGGCATCAGGCCGCCGAAGGCTTCGGTCGTGCCGGTATTACTGAAACTGCGCCCCCAGTCTGCGCTGGCCGCCAGGGCCTGTCCGGGGGCGTTGCTGCATACTTGACACCCTTTGCGCGCACATTACTTGCGGGATCCCGCAAAAGGTTGGCGCAAGCCTGCAGGCCACTTTCAGTCATACTCAGGCCAGGCTTCCCATAACAACAAAGGCCGACCACCATGGCGCCACGCGCACCCATTGCCGCCGAAAACGTGCTGCATCACTTCCTTGGCATCTCCCGCGCCCTGGCCGGGCGCCTGGATTTCCAGTCGATGATCGATGCCGTTTCCGAGGAAATTCGCCACATCCTGCCCCACGACCACCTGGACGTGAGCCTGCTGCTGGACAACCACAGCCACCTGTCCGCCTACGAAACCGGTGTGCACACCGCCTGGGGCGACTTCGCCAACCATCCGCTGCCCATCGCCCAGAGCCCGATCCGCGCGCTGCTGCGCGGTGACGAAACCTATATTCTCAGCGACGACGCCATGAACGATGCGCGCTTCCAGTTTCCCGGCGCCATCAACCACCCGATCTTCGACGCGCGCCTGCGCAGCCGCCTGCACGTGCCGTTGCGGGCGCGCGGCGAGGTCATTGGCGCGCTCAGTTGCTCCATGCACACGGCCAATTTCTACACCCTCGACGATGTGCGTCACACCCAGCACGTGGCGGACCTGCTGGCCTCCTACCTGTACGCCCTGCACCAGACCGAGCAGGCCAAGCAGCTGGCCATCGCCGAGGCGCAGATTCGCGCCCGCGAGGAAGGCCTGAGGCTGGGTGTGCTGCGCCTCACCGAAGAGCTGGAAAACGAACGCCAGCGCATCGGCATGGACCTGCACGACCAGACCCTGGCCGACATGACCCGCCTGTACCGGCGCATCGGCCGCCTGCAGTTGCAGGGCAACGCCGGCGGCGCGGAACTGGCGCAGCTGGGCGGCGCGCTGCAGGACAGCATGCAGGAGCTGCGGTCGATCATCGACGCGGTCAAGCCCACGGTGCTGCAGCTGTTCGGCTTCGAGGAAGGCCTGGAAGACCTGCTGCTGCGCAGCGTGCGCAACAGCGGCCTGGACATCGCCACCCACCTGCACGACAGCACCGATGGCCTCGCCAACCGCCTGGCCGAGCCGCAGCAGATCGCCCTGTTCCGCATCATCCAGGAGGCGCTGAACAACGCCATCAAGCACGCTGCGCCGCAGTCCATCGCCGTGGACATCACCACCACCGACAGCCACCTGCACCTGACCATTCTCGACGACGGCCTGGGCCTGGACGGCGCTGGCCCGCTGGAGAGCAGCGGGTTGAAGAACATGCAGGTGCGGGCGCAACTGCTCAGCGCCCAGGTGCACATCGGCAAGGGCCCGCATGGCAAGGGCACCTGCGTGAAAATCAGCCTGCCGCTGCCGGCCCACGCCTGAACAGGAGCCCTGCCCCATGGATATTCTGCTGATTGAAGACGACCCGGTGCACCGTGCTTTCCTCAAGGAAGTGATCGAGGTGGCGCTGCCCGAATGCTCGCGGCTGATGGAGGCCGAGGACGGCCACGTGGGCGAGCGCCTGGCCGGCGAGTTCGCCATTACCTCGGTGGTGATGGACCTGCAGATGCCGCGCTGCACCGGCGTGGAGGCCGCCCGCTCGATCTGGCGCGAGCGCCCGGAAACCTCGATCATGTTCTGGTCCAACTACGCCGACGAAGCCTACGTGCGCGGCATCTCGCGCATCGTCCCCGAGGGCGCCGCCTACGGCTATATCCTCAAGACTGCCTCCGAGGACCGCCTGCGCCTGGCGCTGCGCAGCCTGTTCATCGAACAGCAGTGCGTGATAGACCGCGAAGTGCGCGGCGTGCAGCAGAAAAGCCAGAACCACGTGCTGGGCCTGACGGACGCTGAGTACGAAGTGCTGCAGGACATTGCCCTGGGCCTCACCGACCGCATCATCGGCCAGCGCCGCAACCTGTCGCTGCGCAGCGTGCAGAACCGCCTGCAGCAGCTGTACGAAAAACTGGGCGTGCGCCAGCCCAATGACGACATCGACAGCCAGCCGGCCTTCAACCTGCGCGCCCGCGCGGTGCACGTGGCTTTGCTGCGCAAACTGCTCAACCGCACGGCGCTGGAACAGGCGGAGATAGAGCTGCAAGGGTGGTTGAAGGACCCGCGGCAGGGGTTTCGTTGACCCCTCGTCGGGCCACCGCAATGGGCATAACGTTATTCTTATTTCTGCAATAATCAACCACCTGTCGGCACCCCGCCGATTTCATCTGCACACCTGAAAACCGGTGCTTAACTGAGGAAGCCACCGGGCAGGTGGCACGACTTGCACCCCAAGATGCGGAGCCGAACAACCCGTAATCATTAGGCCAATACCTAAACGCCAGGCGCCACGGCGAACGGTTTCGTGCCTGCGGGCTTCGCGCTCCACCCACCGTCTGCCTTGTGACTAACGCAACTTGATCCTTAACCATTGCTTGCATTGGAGGCAACAATGTCTGAATCAACTCTGCACACCGTCGTTGGGCTTTTCCCCGTTTCCCTGGATGTGGGCACCCACAAGCCTGGGGCCCAGCAGCTGCAGCTGGACCTGCTGGTGAACACCCCGCGCCGCGTGCTGACCGGCGCCGCCACCCTGACCCAGGCCATCAACCCGCCGCTGGACCTGCATGTGCAGGTCGCAGGCGACTACACCTACCTGGGCCTGATTCCACCGACCGATGCGCGCATCCTGCTGACCCTGCAGGGCCGCAAGGCGGGCCAGGGGCCGACGGCGCCGATCATCTTCAAGGCGCAGCTGGTGCTGGAGCCGAACTGGCAGGTCGGCGTTGCCAGCTACTCGTATGAGGTCAACGGCCAGTGGCATTCGGTCGAGCAGGTGCCGGTGAAAGTGGACGCCCAGCGCATCCGCGAACGCGGCCATGTCGACCAGGCCGCGCGCTTCCACCAGGCCACGGTGGAAGCCGCCATTGCCGGCGGCGACCTGGTGCAGCTCAAACGCCTGGCCGGCGACCATGCGGGCGCGGCCTTGCACAGCGCCATCGACCAGAACAAGGCGGCTGCCAGCAAACCCGCCAAATCCGCCAAAGCCTGAGCAAGGAGCACTGACATGGCTAACGCTATCGGTCTGTTTCACACCCGCCTCAACGTGCGCAAACCCATCCTGGGTGCGCCGGAGCTGACCCTGGACCTGGTGGTCAACACGGTGACCCGCCAGGTGTTTGGCAGCGCCCGCATTACCCAGCCCACCCACCCGGTGCGCGAATTCCACGCCGACCTGTGGGGCGAGTTCGCCGAGCTGCCGTTCGGGCCGGGCGGCGTCAACCAGCTCAGCCTGCACCTGGACGGCAACCCCAGCGGCCGCACCAGCGAGCTGGCCGAGACCTTCCACCTGCAGGCGCTGCTGGCCGGCGACTGGGCCCAGGGCAACGCCAGCTACCGGTTCTTCGACAACGGCCACTGGACCAACCTGGCCAGCGTGCCGGTGCGCCAGGCGCCGGACGTGGCCTTGCAGACGGCTGCCAACGAGCGGTTGCATGAGGTGATTCGGCAGTTGGAATCGGCGTAGGGCCAGGACGCGGCCTGCGGCAGCTGCTACGAAAACGCGGTCCTGTAGCAGCGGCCGCAGGCCGCGTCACTTCAGGCAGGCAAACGCCACCGGCCGGATGATCCGCGTTTCCTGCGCCACCACCAGGTGCCGCGTGGCCTGCAAATAGGCCGCAAACTCCACATCCGCATCACGCGCCAGGCTGCGGCGCTCGAAATCGGCCAAATCCTCATAGCCCCACAGGTGCACCACCTGGTTCAGCGGGCCGATGCTGCTGGTGTAGAACGCCAACGGCCGCCCCAGGTGCCGCAGCAGGATCGGCATCGCCAGGCGCTCGAACACCTCCAGGAACTCGGGCATGCCCCGCGGCACGATGGTATAGACGCGATGGTCGACGATCATGCTGGCTGCTCCTCTGCCTGTTTCTGCAACACCCCCGCCAGGTGCCGCCCGGTGATGTAGCCGAAGGTCATGATCGGCCCCAGGGTGATGCCGGCGCCGGGGTAGTTGCCGCCCATGATACTGGCGCGGTCGTTGCCCACCGCGTACAGGCCTTCGATGGGCCGGTCGCTGGCGTCCAGCACCTCGCCCACCACGCTGGTGCGCAGGCCGTCGAAGGTACCCAGGTCGCCCATCAGGGTTTTCACCGCGTAATAGGGCCCGTCGCCAATGGGCGCCACGCAGGGGTTGGGGCGTTGCTGCGGGTCGGCCAGATAGCGGTTGAACGTGGTGCTGCCACGGCCGAACGCTTCGTCGCGGCCTTGGGCGGCGCCACGGTTGTAGCTGGCGACGGTGCGCGCCAGGCCCTCGGCGTCGATGCCGGCCTTGCCGGCCAGCTGCGCCAGGGTACGGCCCTTGAACAGGTAGCCCTGGCGAATCAGCTTGCCCAGGGGCATGGGCGAGGGCTTGGCGTAGCCCAGGCCGTACTTGCCTAGGGTCTTCGCGTCGCACACCAACCACATGGCCGTGTCGCTGCGTGCGGCGTCGTTGGCGATCATCGCTTCGCCGACGTCGTGGTAGCTGTTGGCCTCGTTGGTGAAGCGCTGGCCGCTGGCGTCCACGCCGATCACCCCGGGCTTGTAGCGGTCCAGCAGGTGCGGGAACGCAGTGAAACGGCCCTTGCCCATCGGCACCTTCGACACCGGCATCCACGCGGCGGCGGCTTGCAGGCGAATGTCCACGCGCCCGCCCACGGCTTCGGCCAGGCGCGCGCCGTCGCCGGTGTTGCTGTCGGGCACCGGCGAGAAGTGCTCGCCGCCGCGCTTGACGTGGGGGTAGGCCTCGCGCAGCCGCTGGCGGTCGTGGGAGAAGCCGCCGCCGGCCAGCACCACCGCGCGGCGCGCGTGCAGGCGGCATTCGCCCTGGGCGCTGGTGGCGAGCAGGCCGGTGATGCGGCCCTGGTCCTTGAGCAACTGCCGCGCCGCAGTGCCGGTGAGAATCGGAATGCCCAGGTCCAACGCCGACTTGGCCAACCGCGCGGCCAGGGCGTTGCCGCTGGTGACCTGGGTGCCGCGGCGGTACAGCAACATCTCCTTGAGGTGGGTGGCCAGGCGCCGGGCCACGTAGACGAACGAGGTCAGCGAGCGCGTGGCGTTGAAGAAGTGCTTGAGGTCGGCGTTGGACGAATTGAACATCATGCCGATGAAGGTGATGGTCTTGAGCGGTGGGCGCAGGCGCGCCATGTCGGCGCCCAGCTGGCGGATATCGAACGGCGCGGCGAGGATCGAGCGGCCCACGTCGACGCCGCCCGGGGCGTCGGGATGGTAGTCGGGGTACAGGGTGGGGACGAACTGCACGGCGGTCTCGCGCTGGAAGAAATCGACCATCTGCGGGCCGTGCGCCAGGAAAGCCTCGATGGCCGCGTCGTCATAAAAGGCCCCGGCCTGGTCGCGCAGGTAAGTGCGCGCCAGCGCCAGGCTGTCGTTGGCCTGCTGGGCCTTGCCCAGGCGGTTGTTAGGTATCCACAGCACGCCGCCGGAGAACGCCGTGGTGCCGCCGAAGCAGTCGGCCTTCTCGATGACCACCACGTCCAGGCCGGCCTTCTTCGCCGTGATGGCGGTGCTCAGCCCCCCTGCCCCGGCGCCTACCACCAGTACGTCGCAGGTCCGGTTCATGGCCGTGCCCCTTCGAAGCCTGGGCGCGGCAACAGGGCCATGGGCATGCTTTCGAAGCCGCCGTCCACCAGCAGTTCGGCGCCGTTGATGTAGCTGGCGCGCTGGCTGGCCAGGAACAGCACGGCGTCGGCAATGTCCTGGGGCTCGCCGATGCGCCGGCTGGCGGTCATGGCGCTGCGCTGTTGTTCCACCTGTGGGTCGGCGTAGAAGGCCGCCGACAGCGGCGTGCGGATCAGCCCCGGGCACACCGCGTTGCTGCGCACGCCGCGCGCGCCCCACTCTACCGCCAGCTGGCGCGACAGCATGCTCACCCCCGCCTTGGCGGTGCTGTAGGCGCCGCTCCAGGGTTGCGGCGCGTGGGCGGCAATGGACGCGACATGGATGATGCTGCCGCTGCCTTGGGCCAGCATCGGCTGGCCGAACGCCTGGCCGCACAGCAGGTAGCCGCTGAGGTTCACCGCCAGCACCTGGTTCCAGTGTGCCAGGCTGATGTCTTCCAGGCGGCCGGGGCGCATCACGCTGGCGTTGTTGACCAGCACGTCGCAACGGCCATGGCTGGCCAGCACCTGGGCGGCGGCCTGGCGCACGCTGGCGGCATCGCTGATGTCGCAGGCCAGGGCGCTGGCCGCGCCGCCCAGGGTGGCGGCTAGGGATTGGCAGGTGTCCAGGTCAAGGTCCAGCAGCACCAGGGTGGCGCCCTGGGCGGCCAGTTCGCGAGCGACTATGGCGCCAATGCCACCGGCGGCGCCGGTGACCACGCAGACGCGTGAAGTCAGGTTGAGCCAGTCATTGTTCTTGTTGTGCATGGTTATCTCCAATGGGCGCCGCGACAGGCGGCGCTTCCACAGGCCACAGGGTAGGCCTGGCGCCCGCCGGGCTTGAATGGACAAAACCTGCAAAGGCCGGCACATGCCGATCAAACTGCGCCGCCCGCCACGGCGCTGTGGCACAGTAGCGGTGCCCATAACAACAACACCTGACACCATGGCCGCCATTCCCAACTACGCCCTGTACGGCGAGCGCGTGCAGCCGATCTGGCATGACGCGCTGCACGTCGAATCGATTTCCCTGCGCTCCGGCGCACACCATTGGGAGATCGCCCCCCACCGCCACGAAGGCCTGTTGCAGCTGTTGTACCTGCAACACGGCAGCGGCCAGCTGCGTTTCGACGGCCAGGTGCTGCGCGTGCAGGCGCCCTGCGCAATCATCGTGCCGGCGCCTATCGTGCATGGCTTCAGCTGGGACGGCGCGGTGGAGGGCCAGGTGATCACGGCCGTGCAGACGCTGCTGCAGGCCATGGCCGACGCCGTGTCGGCGCCGCTGGCGGCACGGCTGCTGCAGGCACAGGTGGTGGACCTGCCCACTTGGCCCGCCGCAGCCGACCCGCTGTTGCCCCTGTTCACCAGCCTGCGCGACGAGTACCACAACCGCGCCAGCGACCACGTGGCCTGCAGCATGGGCCTGCTGCTGGGCCTGCTGGTGCAGGTGCTGCGCCACGGCCGCTGCCCGCAGGGCGTGGACGAGGCGCCGGCGTCGCGGCGCTCGCAGCAGATGGTGCGTTTTCGCGAGCTGGTGGACATGCACTTCCGCCAGCACCGGCCGCTGCAGGCCTATGCCCGGGAGCTGGGCATGACCCTGGTCACCCTGGGGCGCCTGTGCCAGGAGCACTTGGGCATGCCGCCGATGGCGCTAATCAACGCCCGGCTGGTGCTGGAAGCGCGCCGCGAGCTGGCCTATTCCAGCCTGAGCATCAAGGCCATCGGCCATGGGTTGGGGTTCAACGACGTGGCGTATTTCAGCCGCTTCTTCCGCAAGCACACCGGGCTGTCGCCCAGCCAATACCGCGAGCAGACGTAGCAGCAACTGTCTTGTGGGAGCTGGCTTGCCAGCGAGCTTTTATGGCCCCAACAGCTCGCTGGCAAGCCAGCTCCCACAGGATGTAGCAGCGGCCGATGGCCGCGTCCTGGGCGCTGCGGGGGGCCAGGCGAATCGCGTTTGTAGCCGGACGCCGCCTGCGGCAGCTGCTACGGTAAGTGGGGGAAGGTTGGGGGTGTTGCATGGTGCTGCGTAGAGGGTTTCGCTTGTTCGGGGGCATTGTCTTCGGCGGCCTGCTGCTTTATCTGGCGCTATGCGCGGCCTTGCTGGTGTTCCAGCGGGCGCTGATCTATCACCCGCAACCCAACGAGGGCGATACGCCGGCCTCGCTCATGGCGTTCACGGTGGACGGCGTGCGCCTGCAAGCCTCGGTGCGCCCCCATGACGGGCCTGACGCGGTGCTGTACCTGGGTGGCAACGCCGAGGACGTGTCGCTGAACCTCGCCGACTTCTCGGCAACTTTCGCCGACCAGGCGCTGTACCTGCTGCATTACCGCGGCTTCGGCGGCAGCGGCGGCTCGCCCACCCAGGCCGCGTTGCAGGCCGATGCGCTGGCGCTGTATGACCTGGTTGCTGCCGGCCACCCCCACGTGACGGTGATCGGCCGCAGCCTGGGCAGCGCCGTGGCGGTGTACCTGGCCAGCCAGCGGCCGGTGGCGCGGCTGGTGCTGGTGACGCCGTTCAACAGCCTGGCGGAGCTGGCCAGCCAGCGCTTCGCGCTGTTCCCGGTGCAGTGGATGCTCAAGGACCGCTTCGACTCATGGCGCTACGCCCCCCAGGTCAGCGCCCCTACCCGCCTGGTGGCGGCCGCCGACGACAGCCTGGTGCCGCGGGCCAGCACCGAGCGGCTGTACGCGCATTTCGCCCCGGGCGTGGCGACACTGCAGTTCATCCCGGCCAGCGACCACAACAGCATCTCCGACAGCCCGGCGTATCTGCCGGCGCTGAAAGCTCGCTGAAACCCTGACGCGGCCTGGGGCCGCTGCTACGTTGATCCGTGTCACATTAGTGAAATATACAAGGCTTACCATGGCGCAGATGACTGCTATATGACAGTTTGAAGACAGCTGACCACTGACACAGGGAGTGACCATGGAATCGTCTCTAGACGCGCTTCGCCAGCAAATTCAGCAAGCCGAACCGGTGCTCAAGCGCCTGGACGTGGCCATGGAGAACCTGACGTTCGACCCACTGCAGCCCGCCAGCGTCGACGTTGCCAACGCCACCGTCTCCCACCTGATCGCCACCTTGCTGGCCGGGTTTGAACACAACCCCATCCTCGGCCCCCTGGCCAATGACCTTGAAGCCCAGTACCTGGAAGGCATCCGCCTGAAAGTACGTGCGGCCCGCGCCCAGGCGGCCTGACGCCTAGCCCTTCACCCGCGCCAGCTCGGCCTTGAGCCGGGCAATCTCGTTGCTGTCGCTGCCGTGCATGGTCACCAGCGCAGCGATGCGCTGGCGGCATGCCCGCAGTTCGGCATTGGTTTCATCCAGCTCGTTGGCCAGCAGCGTGCATTGATGTTCCAGCAATTCCAGGTGGGACGGAAAGGGTTCGAAACCAGTGGCGTCTACGAGGTCGTTTGTCATGAGCATGGGGCACCAGCGGGGTGGAGTACAAATGTTCTCCGCGCAGAATAACCGCAACCACTGGATGCATCAACAGTGTTTCGTCGGCACTTCAATACGCAAACGCGTGCCCCAGCTCCTGCTCCATCCACGCCAGGAAGCGCCGCACCCGCGGAAAGCTGGAGTGTGCGCGCGGAAACACCAGGTGATGGGCCGCCACCGGCGCGCTGAGTGACGCCGGCGTCACCGCCACCAACGCCCCCGAGGCCAGGTATTTCTGCGCCAGCAAGGTGCTTTCCAGGGCAAAGCCCAGGCCCAGGCTGGCCGCCTCCAGGGTCATGTACGAGCGGTCGAAGCTCAGCGCATAAGGCTTCTCCGGCAGCGCCAGGCCGTGCTGGGCGAACCATTCGGGCCAGGTCAGCAAGGTCGAGGCCGACAGGATCAGGTCGCTGCCCAGCAGGTCGGCGGCCTGCCGCACCGGGTGCCGGGCCAGCAGCGCCGGCGCCGCCAGCACCGCCACCGACTCGTCGCGCACGGTGCGCACCTCGTAGCTGGGCCAGGCGGGCCGGCCGTGGCGAATGTCGACGTCGATCTTGTCGCGGCTGAAATGCAGGGCCTCGTAGGAGCACGACAGGTTGATCTGGATGTCCGGGTGGCTCTGGCGGAACGCCTCCAGGCGCGGCATCAGCCACAGCAGGCCGAAGCTCGGCGAGGCATGCAGGCGCAGGCAGTCGATGCTGACGTCGCTGGCCGCCCGCTCGGTGGCCACCGCCAGGGTCTGCAAAATGCCGGAGACCTCCTTGAGGTACTGCTCGCCCACCGGCGTCAGGTGCACGCCACGGGCGCCACGGGTGAACAGCTGGCGGCCGATCAAGGCTTCCAGGTTCGCCAGTTGGTGGCTGACGGCCGAGGGCGTCAGGTCCAGCACCTCGGCGGCCCTGGCCACGCTGCCGAAGCGCGCGGTCTGTTCGAAGGCCTGAATTGCTTTCAGGGGTGGCAGTGGCGGCATGACCGGGGACATGGCGGATCCTTGCGCGTGGGTCTTGTTATTGATGGCTTCATTCAAGCACCGCTGGCCGCGAGTGCTGAATTTTTTTCAGCCACCGATGATGTTTAGCGCATTGCTCAGGGCCGCCGCCCGGCACAAGCTGAGTCATCGGTTGAGCACAACCGACCCATAACAACAATCAGAGGGACTGCACATGTTGCTCAAAGACAAGGTTGTCATCATCACCGGCGCCGCCTCCGCCCGTGGCATCGGCCGCGCCACCGCCACCACCTTCGCCGCCCAGGGCGCGCGGGTGGTGATCCTTGACCTGGACGCCGCCGCTGCCCGCGACGCCGCCGCCACCCTGGGCGAAGGCCACCTGGGCCTGGCCGCCAACGTCGCCGACGAAGGCCAGGTCAACCAGGCCGTGGGCCAGGTGCTGGAGCAGTTCGGGCGCATCGACGTGCTGGTCAACAACGCCGGCATCACCCAGCCGCTGAAGACCCTGGACATTCGCGGCAGCGACTATGACAAGGTGCTGGACGTGAGCCTGCGCGGCACCCTGCTGATGTCCCAGGCGGTGATTCCGGCAATGCGCCGCCAGGGCGCGGGCAGCATCGTCTGCATGTCCTCGGTGTCGGCCCAGCGCGGCGGCGGCATCTTCGGCGGCCCGCACTACAGCGCCGCCAAGGCCGGCGTGCTGGGCCTGGCCCGGGCCATGGCGCGGGAGCTGGGCCCGGACAAGGTGCGCGTCAATTCCATCGCCCCCGGGCTGATCCACACCGACATCACCGGCGGCCTGCTGCAGGACGAGCGCCGCCAGGCCATTCTCGACGGCATCCCCCTGGGCCGCCTGGGCCAGGCGCAGGACGTGGCCAACGCCGCGCTGTTCCTGGCCAGCGACCTGTCTTCCTATCTGACGGGCATCACCCTGGACGTGAACGGCGGCATGCTCATTCATTGAGCCACCCACGCTGGCCCTGGTGCCAGCGTTGTTCTTATAACAACAAGAGAACAGACCATCATGACCACTCTATCGCTCGACGCGGTGGTGTCCGTGCGCTCCAACGCCTATCGCAAGACGGCGTGGCGGCTGATGCCGTTCCTGATGCTGTGCTACCTGTGCGCCTACCTTGACCGGGTCAACGTCGGCTTCGCCAAACTGCAGATGATGAACGACCTGGCCTTGAGCGAGGCGGTCTACGGCCTGGGCGCCGGCATGTTCTTCATCGGCTATTTCCTCTGCGAGGTGCCCAGCAACCTCATCCTCCACCGCGTGGGTGCGCGCCGCTGGATCGCGCGCATCATGATTTCGTGGGGCGTCATCTCCGCGCTGTTCGCCTTCGTCGAGACCGCCTGGCAGTTCTACGGCCTGCGCTTTCTGCTGGGCATCGCCGAGGCCGGCCTGGCGCCGGGGCTGCTGCTGTACATGACCTACTGGTTCCCCTCGTACCGGCGGGCGCGCATGACCGTGCTGTGGTTCGTGGCCATTCCGTTGTCGGGCATGCTCGGCGGGCCGCTGTCGGGGCTGATCATGGCCAAATTCGCCGGCGTGCATGGCTGGGCCGGCTGGCAGTGGCTGTTCGTCATCGAGGCCGTCCCCACCGTGGTGGTCGGGCTGCTGGTGCTGACCTGCCTGAAGGACGGCGTGGCCCAGGCCACCTGGCTGCGCGACGATGAAAAGGAGCTGGTGCGCCAGGAGCTGGCCGAGGACAACAGCCGCAAGGTCAGCCATGCCTCGGTGGGCGCGTTTCTGCGCGACAGGCGCCTGTGGCTGCTGGCCGGCATCTACTTCTGCGTGGTCATGGGCCAGTACGCCCTGACGTTCTGGCTGCCCACGCTGATCCGCAACGCCGGGGTCGCCGACCCGCTGCACATTGGCCTGATGACCAGCCTGCCGTACCTGTGCGCCATCGCCGCCATGCTGCTGATGGGCCGCAGCAGCGACCGCCAGGGCGAGCGGCGCTGGCACCTGATAGTGCCGATGCTGGCCGGTGCCGTGGGGCTGGCGCTGGCGGCGCTGCTGGGCAGCAACCTGCTGCTGTCGGTGCTCAGCCTGTGCCTGGCGGCCGCCGGGGTGCTGAGTGCGTCCTCGCTGTTCTGGATGCTGCCTACCACCCTGCTGGGCGGCGTGTCGGCGGCGGCCGGTATCGCCGGCATCAACAGCTTCGCCAACCTGGCCGGCTTCTGCTCGCCCTACCTGATCGGCTGGGTCACCACCCGTACCGGGTCCAGCGCCATCGGCATGTACCTGATCACCGCCGTGCTGTGCCTGGGCGCCTGGCTGGTGCTGCGCATTCCGGCCGCTTCGGTCAACCGTTGAAACCATGGAGTCTTGATCATGACAGCTACTTCCGCACACCCGTCCAGCGTGCCCCTGGCACAACGCGCGTACAACATTCGCCAGCACGCCCTGCGCATGGGCCAGGTGCAGGGCCAGGGCTACGTGGGCCAGGCCCTGGGCGCCGCCGACCTGCTGGCCGTGGCCTACTTCCACGCCCTGCGCTACCAGCCCCACGACCCGCACTGGGAGCAACGCGACCGCTTCTACCTGTCCATCGGCCACTACGCCATTGCCCTGTACGCCGCGCTGATCGAGGCGCAGGTCATTCCCCTGGATGAGCTGGAAACCTACGGCTGCGACGACAGCCGCCTGCCCATGTCGGGCATGGCCGCCTACACCCCTGGCATGGAAATCACCGGCGGTTCGCTGGGCCACGGCCTGGGCATCGCAGTGGGCGCCTGCCTGGGCCTCAAGCGCAAGCAGTCGGCTTCGTTCGTCTACAACCTGCTGTCCGACGGCGAGCTGAACGAGGGCTCGACCTGGGAGGCGGCCATGTCGGCCTCGCACCGCAAGCTCGACAACCTGATCGCCATCATCGACGTCAACAACCAGCAGGCCGACGGCCACAGCAGCGAGATCCTCGCCTTCGAGCCCATCGTCGACCGCTGGCAGGCGTTCGGCTGGTTCGTGCAGCGCGTCGACGGCAACGACCTCGACGCCCTGGTGCAGGCCTTCGACACCGCCCGCAGCCATACGGGCGCGCAGCCGCGGGTGATCATCTGCGACACCCGGATGGGCAGGGGCGTGAGCTTCCTGGAACAGCGCGAGAAAACCCATTTCATCCGCGTCGACGAACACGAATGGCAAGTGGCCCTGGACACCCTCGAGCACGGGAGCAGCAAATGAACAGCATCAACCAGACCCCAGCGGGCAAGAAGCGCCTGACCACCTCGGCGATGATCGCCTCCATCGCCGCCGAGGGCCAGCCGGTGCGCCCGGCGCCCTTTGGCCACGCCCTGGCGGCGCTGGCCGAGCAGCGCGCCGACATCGTCGGCTTGTCGGCCGACCTGTCCAAGTACACCGACCTGCACGTCTTCGCCAAGGCCCACCCCCAGCGCTTCTACCAGATGGGCATGGCCGAGCAGCTGCTGATGAGCGCCGCGGCCGGCATGGCCCGCGAAGGCTTCGTGCCGTTCGCCACCACCTACGCGGTGTTTGCCGCGCGCCGGGCCTATGACTTCATCTGCATGGCCATTGCCGAGGAGAACCTCAACGTCAAGATCGTCTGCGCCCTGCCCGGCCTGACCACCGGCTACGGCCCCAGCCACCAGGCCACCGACGACCTGGCGATCTTCCGGGCCATGCCTAACCTGATGGTGATCGACCCCTGCGACGCCCTGGAGATCGAACAGGCCGTGCCGGCCATCGCCGCCCACCAGGGCCCGGTGTACATGCGCCTGCTGCGTGGCAACGTGCCGCTGGTGCTGGATGAGTACGGCTATACGTTCGAGATTGGCAAGGCCAAGACCCTGCGCACCGGCAACGACGTGCTGATGATCAGCACCGGGTTGATGACCATGCGCACCCTGGAGGCGGCCGAACAGCTGCGCGCCGACGGCATCGACGTGGCGGTGTTGCACGTGCCCACCATCAAGCCGCTGGACGCGCAGACGATTCTGGCCGAGGCGCGCAAGCCAGGCAGGCTGGTGGTGACGGCCGAGAACCATTCGATTGTCGGTGGCCTGGGCGAAGCCGTGGCCGGGTTGTTGCTGCGCAGCGGCGTGACCCCGACGTTCCGGCAGATCGCCCTGCCCGACGCGTTCCTGGACGCGGGGGCGCTGCCGACCTTGCATGACCGGTATGGCATATCCACCAGTGCGGTGTGCGCGCAGGTGAAGGGCTGGTTGTAGGCGGCGCGTTCGGACGCGGCCTTGCGGCCGCTGCTACAGATGGATTCGCGTAGCAGCTGCCGCAGGCTGCGTCTGGTATCACGCGATGCCAAGGATGCTACCCACCCTTGGCCATGCCGGCGCTGTCGGCGATCTCGTTCCACAGGTGCATCGCCGCGTACGCCCGCCACGGCCGCCAGGTCTCGGTGTCAAGCGGCGCCTCGCGGCGGGCAATGGCCTGCATCAGCACCAGGTCGGTGCCGGGCCAGGCATCGGCGTCGCGCCAGGCGCGCATGGCCACGTATTCCACCGTCCAGGGGCCAATGCCCTTCAGGGCCAGCAGGCCCTTGCGCAGGGCCGGAACGTCCGGCGTCGCCGCATCGATATCCAGCACCCCCTCCGCCACCGCACGGGCAAACGCCTGCAGGGTCTCCACGCGCTTGCCGGGCATGCCGATCTTCTCCAGGTTGGCGTCCGCCAGGGCCGCCGGCGTGGGGAACAGCCAAGCCGTGTCGGGGTGGAACGGCGCCTGGGCCGGCGCACCAGCGCGCTGCACCAGGCGCCCGACGATGGTGGTGGCCGCTTTGACGCTGACCTGCTGGCCAACAATGGTGCGCACCACCAGTTCAAAGCCCGACCAGGCCCCGGGAATACGCAGGCCCGGCGCCTGGGCGACCAGGCGGCGCAGCCAGGGGTCGCGGTCGAACGCCTCGCGCAGGTGCTGCGGGTTGGTGTGCAGGTCGAACAGGTGGCCAAACCTGGGCGCCATGTCCGCCAGGTGACGGCTGGCTTCGCCTTCCACCCTGGCGATCAGGCAGGGGCGCGTGGGGTCCTTGCGCACCGTGAGCAACCCTGGCGCGCCTTGCCAATGCAGGGTGCGGATATAACGGTCGCCGTCCACGGTCTCGACGCCACCGGTGGAACGGCCGCCGAAGAAGCGCAGCATGCGCGCCCAGTCGAAGGGTGGGGTGAAGGGTAGTTCCAGCTCATCGGCAGGGTGCATCAGCATCAACTTACCTTGTGAATGGCAACGCCTGGCTGCAAGGTCTGGGCGATGGCCACCACCAGCGCATCGATGGACCAGGGCTTGAGCAGGTAGACCAATGGCGGCGGCAAGCCGGAGACGTCGAGCAAATAGCCCGAGGTCAACACAAAGCCGGTGCCCGGCCATTTCTGCTGCACCATGGCAGCCAGCTCCATGCCCTTGATGCTGCCAGGCACGCCGTGATCGGCAATCACCAGCCCACAGTTCGCCACGGGGCTGAGCATGTGCACCAAGGCGTCCTCGGCGTTGTCGAAGGCAATGCACGAAGCCCCCAGTTCGACGACGATGTCCACCATCAACTGCCGCAAGGTGGGGTCATCCTCGACAACGACCACCTCGCCCTGGATCGGCCGCAGCCCTTTCCATTGGATATTCACGGCGTGCTCTTCTTCCCCTTCAAACCCCGAGTGTTTCACCCTTGAGAGTAGCGGTCGATGGTAGCCGAAGGCCAGTGGACCGACGGCTCACCCACCGTCAATGCCACGTGTTCACTGAGGTAATCCACCAGCGCCCGCACCTTGGGCGACGGGTGTTTGCTGGCCGGCCACAGTACGTGGAAGACGTTGGTCTGTTGCACATGGTCAACCAGAATCGGGCGCAGGCTACCGGCGGCCAGGGCGTCGCGGATGGCGAACTCGGGCAGGTAGGCGATGCCAAGGCCGCGCAGGGCAAAGCACACGCGGGTCTCGATGTTGTTGCAGATCATCGACACCGGCAACTGCAGCTGCTCGGCATCGCGCAGTGCCCAGGTCTCCAGCTTGCCGCTGGTGGTGGAGCGGTAATGCAGACAGGTGTGCCCTTGCAGGTCGGCTGGCGCTTGGGGGGTGCCATGGCGTGCCAGGTAGTCAGGGGACGCTACCAGCAGCAGGCGGAAGGTTCCCAGCCTGCGCGCTGAAAGCCGTGAGTCGGCAGGCTCACCGGTACGGATCACGGCGTCGAAGCCGTCCTCGATCACGTCGACCAGGCGGTCGGTGAAGTCCAGGTCCAGTTCGATGGCCGGATACTGCGCCATGAAGTCGCCGAGCACCGGCAGCATCAGCGGGCTGACCAGGGGCAGGCTGACCCGCAGGCGGCCACGGGGTGCAGCGGCGGCTTGGGACAGCTCCCACTGCGCGGCCTCGATTTCGGCGAGGATGCGCCGGCTGCGCTCCAGGAACATCGCCCCTTCGGGCGTCAGGGTGACGCTGCGGGTGCTGCGGTGGAACAGCCGCACCGCCAGCTTTTCCTCCAGGCGCACCACCGTCTTGCCCACCGCCGAGGCCGATACCCCCAGCAGCCGGCCCGCCGCCACAAAGCTGCGGGTTTCGGCGACCTGCACAAACACCGCGAAACTGTTCAGGCTGTCCATCGCGCTCCCATTGCGGACGTTTGTGTCCGTGCAAACCGGAACCTTACCCTACTTTTTCCACAGTCCTGGACTTTCTATCGTGGGCCTCTCTTCATAAAGGACGCTCACCCATGCCCTCCACTCCCCCTGAAAAACTGCCGCTGGCGGCGCTCTTGGCCATGGCGATGGCCGGTTTCATCACCATCGTCACCGAAGCCCTGCCGGCCGGCCTGCTGCCGCAGATCGCCGCCGGGATGCAAATCCCGCCAACCTGGGCGGGGCAAATGATCACTGTGTATGCCCTGGGCTCGTTGTTGGCGGCGATCCCGCTGACCGCGGCGACCCAAGGGCTGCGCCGCCGGCCGCTGCTGTTGGCGGCGATCGCCGGGTTCGCCGTGGCCAATACCATTACGGCCGTGTCCGCCAGTTACCCGCTGAGCCTGGTGGCACGCCTGCTGGCGGGTGTCTCGGCGGGGTTGTTGTGGGCGCTGCTGGCCGGCTATGCGGCGCGGTTGGTGCCAGCGCACCAGCAAGGCCGAGCGATTGCCGTGGCCATGGCCGGCGCGCCGGTGGCGTTGTCCCTGGGGGTGCCCATGGGTACCTGGTTGGGCAACCTGCTGGGCTGGCGCCTGTGCTTTGGCTTGATCAGCGTGCTGACGCTGCTGCTGATGGCCTGGGTGCGCCTGCGCGTGCCGGATTTCGCCGGCACGCCGGCGGGCAAGCGTTTCGCCTTGCGCGACGTCGTGAAAATGCCCGGCGTGCGGCCTGTACTGGTGGTCGTGCTGGCGTTCGTACTGGCCCACAACATTCTCTACACCTACATCGCGCCGTTTCTGCAACTGGCACACTTGCAAGCGCGCACCGACAGCGTGCTGCTGGTGTTCGGCCTGGCCTCGATGGCGGGCATCTGGGGTGTGGGCGTGCTGATCGACCAGCACCTGCGTCCGTTGACCCTGGCCAGCACCGCGCTGTTCGCCGGTGCGGCCCTGCTGTTGGGGCTGGCCGGCAGCCAACCGTTGGCGGTGTACGTCGCCGTGGCCATCTGGGGCCTGGGCTTCGGCGGCGCAGCCACGCTGTTCCAGACTGCCCTGGCGAAAACCGCGGGCGCCGCCACCGATGTCGCGCAGTCCATGCTGGTGACGGCGTGGAACGCGGCCATTGCGGGCGGCGGCATCGTGGGTGGGCTGTTGCTGGACGGTTATGGCGCCGGGGCGTTTCCCGGTGCGGTGCTGGTGTTGCTGCTGGCGACCTTTGGCGTGGTCTGGGGCGCGCGGCAACAGGGTTTCCCTGGCGCTGCGCGGTTCTCGTAGCAGCGGCCGCAGGCCGCGTCAGCGGTGGCGCGGGACGCCGCCTTCGGCAGCTGTTACGAGGTTTATATAGACTGATCTGTCTATGTTGCCGCCGGAGAGTATCACTGCCACGCGCTTGCCTTGCATCGCCTCGCGTTCCTGCATAAGCGCGGCCAGGGCCGCGGCGCCGGCGCCTTCGGCGAGGTTGTGGGTGTCGGTGTAGTAGACGTTCACGGCGTCGGCGAGCTGTTGCTCGGTGACGGCAACGAAGCGTTCTGCACCCGCCGCGTACATCGCGAACGCCTCGGCGATGGGCTTGCGCACGGCCAGGCCGTCGGCGAAGGTGTTGGCGGTGGCCGTCTCCTGGACGGTGCCGCTGTCGAAGGAGCGCTTGGCCGCCGCCGCTTCGCTGGCCACCACACCCACCACTCGGGTGTTCAACCCCAGCGCGTCACGGGCGGCGATGACCGCGCAGATGCCCGAGCCGCAGCCCACCGGCACATACAGGGTGTGCAGGTCCGGCACTGCGTTGAACAGCTCCAGGGCGTAGGTGGCCACGCCCTTCACCAGTTCATCGTGGAACGGCGGCACCAGAAACAGGCCTTCGCGCTGGGCCAGGCGCGCCGCTTCCTCGCGGGCCTCGTCGAAGTCGCGGCCGTATTCCACCACCTCGCCACCGAAGGCACGCATGGCGCTGTTCTTCTCCAGCGAATTGCCGAACGGCACCACGATCAGCGCCCGCAGCCCGGCCGCGCGGGCCGCCAGCGCCAGGCTCTGGCCGTGGTTGCCGCGGGTGGCGGTGACGATGCCGGCAGTGTCGGGATGGGCCTGCTTGAGCCAGTGCATGAAGGTGATGCCGCCGCGCACCTTGAAGGCGCCGGTGGGCGTGTGGTTCTCGTGCTTCACCCACACCTCGCAACCCAGCCGCTGGGCCAGCAGCGGCCAGGCGTACTGGGCGGTGGCGGGCATCACCGGGTAGACCTGGCGGGCGGCGGCTTCGATGTCGTGGCGGGTCAGCGTGAGCATGGGACAGTCCTCCTGGGTTTCCCCCACTGTAGAGGGCACGGCCGCGCACAGGCTTTCAAAAAACTGACCTGACCTTTTGGCCGCACTTTGCGTAGGATGACCGGCATGACCCAGCCATCACGCCCGTCCCCTGCCAGCGAACCGGTCCGCCGCGCCGAAGCCGGGCCGTGGGCGATCGAATTGCTGCCGGCCAATGCCTATGACGCGCGCTATGTCGCCAGCCAATCGGCGATCGGCTTCGCCTTCGACAGCCAGCGCGGCGTGCACGCCATCGGCAGCGACCGGGTGCGCCCCTTCCTGGCCACGCCCAACGGCCTGGCGTTCGTGCCGGCCGGCTGCGACGTGTATTCCACCTCGGCGCGCGGCGGCGAATACCTGCGCGTGGTGCGCACCGATGGCCTGCCGCTGGCCGGCGCGCAGCCATTCAACAACCGCAACGACCGCCAGGCCACGGCGCTGGCCCTGGGCATGCGCCGGGCGTTGCTGCGGGCCTCGCCCACTGATGAGTGGGAAGCCTGGGCGCTGGCCCTGGCGGCGCGCGCAGCCGATGAGGCGCTGCCTGCGCCCCACCGCGACGCCATGACCGCGCGGCGCCTGGGCCTGCTGGATGAATTCATCGACGCCGGCCTCGACGGGCCTTTGAGCGTGCAGACGATGGCCACGCTGCTGGGGCTGTCGGAAGGTTATTTCCTCCGTGCGTTCAAGCAGGCCACCGGCCAGAGCCCCCACAGTTACCTGATCGACCGCCGCCTGGCACGGGCCCGCGAGCTGCTGCGTGACCGTCGCGCACGGCTCGCCGATATCGCCTTGGCTTGTGGCTTCGCCTCCCAGGCGCACCTGGCCACGGCGTTCAAGCAGCGCCTGGGCCTAAGCCCCAGCGCGCTGCGGGGTTGAGCCTCAGCCCTGGCGCGGCAAGGCCTGGTAGGCTTGCTGCACCGCGTCATGGCCGTAGCGCCGCTCCAGCTGGCGCACCATGAAGTGCCCGCGGGCCATGTCCTGGAAGTGGTCGATGAACGCCAGGTTGATCAGCGAGCCGCCCACCGCGCCAAGCGCCGGAATGGCCTGGGCCGCAGCCTTTTCGCCGACGTTGACGCTAAAGCGCTCGGCAATGGCGCTGATCAGCTTGATGATCGAACCATCGCTCAACGACTTCGCCAGCGCCGCGCGCACGGTGTAGTAGCCGGTTTCCGACTCGTCATCGCTGGCCGAGCGGCCGCCCAGGGCGAACACCGCCAGGCAGGCCTGCTTGGCCTCTTCGCTGTCGATGCGTTCGCCGTGGCTGCGGGCGATGTCGGCGATGGAGCGCAGCATGATCGAGGTCGACAGCGGCAGCTCGACGCTCAGCCCGGCGAAGCCGAAGAAACCGCCCACCCCGCCGCTGACAGCGATGCCCGCCTTGTGCCACAAGTTGGAGGACTTCTCGCCCGGCACGTCCTTGAGGGTGAACACCGCGGCGTCCAGCGCCTTGACCAGCGCCGAGCGGGTCACCGTGGCGATTTGCCGGGTGACGCTGCCCGGCAGGTGCCGCAGCGCCGCCTCCACCGGCATGCCGATGATGCTGGTGACCTTGGCGACGAAACCAGGATTCTCCAGCAGGTGCTTCGCCACTTGCAGTTGGGCGAGGTCTTCGGGGGCAAGGTTCATGGCAGTACTCATCTCGAAGTTGCAGGCACCGTAGCCGCTGCCGCCAGGCTGCGCTGGCCCTCGGCGGCGCTGATTACCCCCAGTGTACACAAGGCCCGGCGCAGAGCTGCGCAAGCCGCTACAGGTTTCATTTTGCCTTGGCCTGCGCGTTCGCTAGGATCAGGGATTGGCCCGACGAGACCCTGCGATGAGCACATCCCACGCCCCCTGGCGCTACATCCTGCTGCTGGGCGCCTGCACTGCCCTGCCGCCGTTGTCCACCGACATGGCGCTGCCGGCCATCAGCCAGGTGGGCAGCGCGTTGCACAGCGACTCCGCCGCGGCGGCGCAGACCATTACCCTGTTCATCCTCGGCTTTGTGCTCGGCCCGCTGCTGTTCGGGCCGTTGTCCGACCGCCTGGGCCGGCGGCCGATCCTGTTTGCCGGGCTGGCGGTGTTCGCCCTGGCGGGGCTTGCCTGCGCGCTGGCCCCGAGCATGCCCGTGCTGCTCGCCAGCCGCCTGCTGCAAGGCGCGGCGGCGGGTGCGGCGGCGGCCATGCCCATCGCCATCGTCCGTGATGCCTTCACCGGCACCCAGGGCCGCTCGCTGCAGAGCGCGCTGGTGGCCATCAACAATGTCGCGCCGCTGCTGGCCCCGCTGTTGGGCGCCGGCATCCTCAGCCTGGGCAGCTGGCGCAGTATTTACGCGACCTTGGCGCTGGCCGGCGTGGCGCTGCTGGCCAGCGCCAGGCTGTCGCTGCGCGAATCCCACCCACCGGCCAAACGCAGCGCCCAGCCGCTGATCGCCACTTACCGCCAGGTGCTGCGCAACCGCCGTTTCGTGGTATGTGCGCTGATCCTGGCGCTGAACTTCGCCGGCCTGTTCGCCTACATCACCGCCTCGCCGCTGGTGTTCATGGACGCCCTGGGCCTGAGCAGCCAGGGCTTTGCCGTGCTGTTCGCAGTGACCGCGCTGGGGACCCTGGGCGGTTCGTGGCTGAACGGGCGGCTGATTCGCAGCGGTTGGGGCGAGGCGCGCATCATTGGCCTGAGCCTGCTGGCCAGCCTGGGCTGCAGCCTGGGGCTGGTGCTGTGCAGCGCGTTCACCAGCGCGCCGATGCTGCAACTGGCGGCCCTGGTGGTGCTGAGTAATGTGTGCACTGGACTGGTGATGCCCAACGCCACCCACGCCTCGCTGGAAGGCCTGCACCAGGTGGTCGGCTCCGGCGCCGCGTTGCTGCGGGCGATGCAGATGGCCGGTGGCGCGGCCTCGGGTTTCCTGGTGGGTTTGCTGTACGACGGTCATTCGGCCCATGCCATGGCCGGGGTGATGCTCGGTTGCTCGGTGCTGGCGCTGCTGTGCTTTGCCGCAGGCTACGGGGCTATCAATCAGGTTGATAGTCCAAATCTGCCTGATCAATTACCCCTTGAGCGCGAACCTTCATAAGCTGCCTGCATTCCATTTGCCAACGGACGACGCCGCCATGAATGTTCACCTGACCCTTGCCGCCATTTTGGTGCTGTTTTTCTCGGTGGCGCTGATTCACGTGTAGACCCTGTGACGCGGCCTATGGCCGCTGCTACATGGGCGTGGGGCCGTGACGCAGCCTGGCGGCAGCTGCTACGATCGGTGGTTCAGGCATTTGTTTGGACGCCCCATGCTCGCCACCCTTCGGCACTACCCTCTCGCCGTCAACCTGCTGTTGGCCAGCGCCTTCCTGCTAACCCTGGGCCGGGCCATCACCCTGCCCTATCTGGTCATCTATCTGACGTCGCACTACGGTTTGGACGTATCCGCCGTGGGCGCGGTGATTGGTGGTGCGCTGGTGGCGGGCTCGGTGCTGAGCCTGTATGGCGGCTACCTCACCGACCGGCTCAGCCCCTATCGGCTGATCCTCGGTTTTACCGGTTGCTTCGTCGCCGGTTTCGTGGGCATGTGCCTGACCTCCAGCCTGGCGGTGTTCTTCCTGTTCCTGGTGGCCTTCAACTTCGCCTATTCGGTGATCGACGTGGTGGCCAAGGCCAGCTTCGGCCGGCTGCTGCCCGACCACGAGCAGGCCCGGGTGTTTTCCCTGCGCTACACCCTGATCAACATCGCCTACGCCGTGGGCCCGTTCATGGGCGCGGGGCTGGCGGGCGTCAGCCTGCAACTGCCATTCATGCTGTCGGCGTTGCTGGGCGTGGTGTTCATGGGGCTGTACGCGCTGTACGGTGACCGCCACTTGAGTGGGCCCGAGGCGGCCAGCGAAGGCTTTTCCTTCATGCGCGTGGGCCAGGTGCTGCTCAAGGACCGGCGCCTGGTGTGCTTCACCGTCGGCGGCATCCTCAGCGCGGTGGTGTTCGGCCAGTTCACCGCCTACCTGTCGCAATACCTGGTGCTGACCAGCGACCCGCAACAGGTGTACGCGGTGATCAGCACCGTGCTGGCGGTGAACGCCAGCGTGGTCATCGGCCTGCAGTACGCGGTGGGCAAGCACATCGACGCGCGGCGCCTGACGCCCTGGCTGATCGTCGGCCTGGCGCTGTTCCTGGCCGGCCTGGTGGGCTTTTCCGTGGCCCATAGCCTGACCGCCTGGGCGCTGGCGATGTTCATCTTCACCCTGGGCGAGATCATCGTGTTCCCAGCCGAATACATGTTCATCGACCGCATCGCCCCCACGCACCTGCGCGGCATGTACTACGCGGCGCAGAACCTCTCCAACCTGGGCGGCGCCCTGGGCCCGGTGGTGTGCGGCCTGGCCCTGGCCTGGCTGGCGCCGGCGGCGATGTTCTACGTGCTGGCGGCGTTCCTGGTGGTGGGCGGCGCGTTGTACGTGCTGGGCGGCTCGATGGCCGAGAAGGTTGGCTGAAGCGCCGGGTTGGCGGTATGGTGCCCGCCTTTCATAAAGCTGACCCCCGAGGTGCACATGCTGACTTTCACTCCTGACCCGGACGCGGACTCCATCTCGTCCGACGTTGCCAGCTTCAACGGCATCCTGGTTTCCACCCAGATCCCCACCCGCGCCGACGGCAGCCTGGAGCTGGGCAGCATCACTGCCCAGAGCGAATGCACCCTGCAGGCGCTGAAAGTGGCCCTGGAGCGCGCCGGCAGCTCCATGGACCGGGTGATGCACCTGACCATCTACCTTACCGACATGGCCGACCGCGCCGCGTTCAACGAGGTGTACCAGCGCTTCTTCGCCAAGCCCTGGCCGGTGCGCGCCGCGGTGGGCGTGGCGTCGCTGGCGGTGGAAGGCATGCGCGTGGAAGTCACCGCCATGGCCGCCAAGGCGTAAACTCCGTAGCAGCGGCCGCAGGCCGCGTCCCGCACGCCAAATTCAGCGCCGCCAGCGGACGCCGCCTGGCGGCAGCTGCTACGGGAAAGCTGCCACTGCTTCTATTTCACCGCTACAATGCCCGCCTTGACCGTGCAAAAGCCTGACTAAAAAAACATGTCCCTACCCAAGCATCACCTGGAATTGCTGAGCCCTGCCCGCGACGTAGAGATCGCGCGCGAGGCCATCCTGCATGGCGCCGACGCCATCTACATCGGCGGCCCAAGCTTCGGCGCGCGCCACAACGCTTCCAACGAGGTGGCCGATATCGCCCGCCTGGTGGAATTCGCCCGCCGTTACCACGCCCGCGTGTTCACCACCATCAACACCATCCTGCACGATGACGAGCTGGAACCGGCGCGCAAACTGATCCACCAGCTGTACGATGCCGGCGTCGACGCGCTGATCGTCCAGGACCTGGGGGTGATGGAGCTGGACATTCCGCCCATCGAGCTGCACGCCAGTACCCAGACCGACATCCGCACCCTGGCCCGGGCCAAGTTCCTCGACCAGGCCGGCTTCTCCCAGTTGGTGCTGGCCCGCGAGCTGAACCTGCAGGAAATTCGCGCGATTGCCGATGAAACCGATGCTGCCATCGAGTTCTTCATCCACGGCGCCCTGTGCGTGGCCTTCTCCGGCCAGTGCAACATCAGCCACGCGCAGAACGGCCGCAGCGCCAACCGTGGCGACTGCTCCCAGGCCTGCCGCCTGCCCTACACCCTGAAAGACGACCAGGGCCGCGTGGTGGCGTTCGAGAAGCACCTGCTGTCGATGAAAGACAACAACCAGAGCGCCAACCTGCGCGCCCTGGTGGAAGCCGGCGTGCGCTCGTTCAAGATCGAAGGCCGCTACAAGGACATGGGCTATGTGAAGAACATCACCGCCTACTACCGCCAGCGCCTGGACGACATCCTCGAAGGCCGCCCGGACCTGGCCCGCGCCTCCAGCGGCCGCACCGCGCACTTCTTCGTGCCCGACCCGGACAAGACCTTCCACCGCGGCAGCACCGACTACTTCGTCACCGACCGCAAGGTGGACATCGGCGCCTTCGACACCCCCACCTTCACCGGCCTGGCCGTGGGCGTGGTGGAAAAGGTCGGCAAGCGCGACCTGCTGGTGGTCACCCATGAGCCGTTGACCAACGGCGACGGCCTCAACGTGCAGATCAAGCGCGAAGTGGTGGGTTTCCGCGCCAACATCGCCGAGCCTAAAGGCGAGTTCGAGGAAGACGGCGAGAAGCGCTACCGCTACCGCGTCGAGCCCAACGAGATGCCGGCCGACCTGTATAAGGCGCGCCCCAACCACCCGCTCAACCGCAACCTGGACCACAACTGGCAACAGGCCCTGCAGAAGACCTCCGCCGAACGCCGCATTGGCGTGAACTGGAAGGCGCAGCTGCGCGAAGACCGTCTGCAACTGACCGTCACCAGCGAGGAAGGCATCAGCGCCAGCGTCAGCCTGGACGGCCCCTTCGGCGCGGCCAACAAGCCCGAGCAGGCGCTGGACCAACTGCATGACCTGCTGGGCCAACTGGGCACTACCCAGTACCACGCCACCGACATCAAGCTGGACGCACCGCAGGCGTACTTCATTCCCAACTCGCAGCTCAAGGCCCTGCGCCGCGAAGTGATCGACGCCCTGACCGAGGCGCGCGTCGCCGCCCACCCGCGCGGTGGCCGCAAGGCCGAGACCGTGCCGGCACCGGTGTACCCCGACTCGCACCTGTCGTTCCTGGCCAACGTCTACAACCAGAAGGCCCGCGACTTCTACCACCGTCACGGCGTGAAGCTGATCGACGCCGCGTACGAGGCCCACGAGGAACCGGGCGAAGTGCCGGTGATGATCACCAAGCACTGCCTGCGCTTCTCCTTCAACCTGTGCCCCAAGCAGGCCAAGGGCGTGACGGGCGTGCGCACCAAGGTCGCGCCGATGCAGCTGATTCACGGCGATGAAGTGCTGACCCTGAAGTTCGACTGCAAGCCGTGCGAGATGCACGTCATCGGCAAGATGAAGGGCCACATCCTCGACCTGGCGCCGCCGGGTAGCAACAAGAGCGTTGTGGGGCACATCACCCCGGAAGACCTGCTGAAGACCATTCCGCGCGCGCCGCATTGATCGGCTGCCGTGGGAGCGGGCTCTGCCCGCGAAAAATGCACCGCGTATTGCCTGACATACCGCAGTGTTCTTTTCGCGGGCAGAGCCCGCTCCCACATTATTTCAGGCAGTCCAGGACTGCCTGGGCCGTGCGCTCGAAGGTCAACGGCGTCACGGTTACATAGCCATTGAACACACCGTGAGTCTCGGTGCCCTCTTCGTCGAAGCTCTCCGTGCGCGACATGTTCAACCAGAAATACTCGACGTTGCGCGGGTCTTGCTGCCCCGTCACCTGAATACCGTTCAGCCTGCCCGTGCCCTGGGACGTGTACTGCGTGCCCTTGCAGGCCGCCGGTTCCACGTCGGGGAAATTGATGTTCAGGCAACTGCCCGCCGCCCAGTCCGCCTGCGCCACGCGCGCCAGCACATCCACCCCCAGCGCCTCGGCGGTAGCCCACTTCACCGGTTGGCCTTTGGTAAACGCCTGGCTCAGGGCAATCGACGGAACACCCAGCAACATGCCCGCCATCGCCGCGCCCACCGTGCCGGAAAACGCCGTTTCCACCCCCAGATTGGCGCCGCGGTTGACCCCGGACAGAATCAACGTCGGCTTGTGCGGCATCAGGTGCTGCAACGCCAGCACCACGCAATCGCCCGGCGTCCCCTGTACGGCAAAGCGCCGCTCGCCCAGGGTTTCCACGCGCAGCGGGTGGTGAATGCTGATGGCATGGGACACGCCACTCTGGTCGTGGGCCGGTGCCACCACCCAGACCTCGCGGGCCAGTTTCGTGGCAATGGCTTCCAGCGCGGCCAGGCCAGGGGCGCTGATGCCGTCATCGTTGGTCAGCAGAACGCGGTCGAACAAGGGGGTGTACGGGTCCATGTGCATCTCCAGGTGAAAGGCGGTCAGGCCGGTTGCGAAATCTCGATCAGGTTCAGGTCCGGGTCACGTACATACACCGAGCGGATCGGCCCGGTGGCGCCGGTGCGCATCACCGGCCCTTCGAGGATAGGCCACTGCTGGACGTGCAGGTGTTCGATCACCTGCTCCAGGGGCGTGCTGGCAATGAAGCACAGGTCCAGCGCGCCCGGCACCGGCAGGTGCGCCTTGGGCTCGAACTCGTGGCCGCGCACGTGCACGTTGATCTTCTGCCGGCCAAACACGAAGGCCAGGCGGCCCTGGCCGAAGGTTTCCAGGCGCATGCCGAGCACGCGGGTGTAGAAGTCCTTGCAGGCGTCCAGGTCGATGGTGGTGAGGACCAGGTGGTCGAGGTGGTCGATCATCAGCGAAGCTCCAAGGCGGTTGGCCCCTGATGATGCCCTGCTGGCACGCCAGTGAAAATCACGACGTTTGTCGATACCCGCGTCAGGGCTTGCGCTCCGCCAACTGCTCCAACAGTTCCGCCGAAGGCACGAAGAACAACCCGCCGGTCACCGCCGTGCTGTAGTCGAGCAAGCGGTCGTAGTTGCCCGCCGGGCGGCCCACGAACATGTTCTCGAGCATTTTTTCCAGGGCCGACGGCGAGCGCGCATAGCCGATGAAGTAGGTGCCGAACTCGCCCATGCCAGGGCGGCCGAAGGGCATGTTGTCGCGGAGGATTTTCACTTCCTGGCCGTTTTCACTGAGCGTGGTCAGGGCGCTGTGGGAGTTGCTGGGCTTGTGGGCGTCGTCCAATTCCACGTCCGAGAGCTTCTTGCGGCCGATCACCCGTTCCTGGTCTTCCACGCTCAGGGCGTTCCAGGCGGTCATGTTATGCAGGTACTTCTGCACCATCACGTAGCTGCCGCCGGCGAAAGCCGGGTCTTCGTTGTCGATCAGGGTGGACTCGGTCAGTTTGCGGCCGGCGGGGTTTTCGGTGCCGTCGACGAAGCCGACCATGCTGCGCATGTCGAAGTTGCGGAAGCCCTGCACCTCGTCCACCACCAGGATGGCATCGCCCAGGGCGGCGCACAGCTGGGTGGCCAGTTCGAAGCACATGTCCATGCGGTCGGCGCGGATGTGCAGCAGCAGGTCGCCGGCCGTAGCCGGCGCACGGCGGCCTTCGGGGCCGAACTCGCGGAACGGGTGCAACTGCACCGGGCGCGGCGCGCCGAACAGCACGTCCCAGGCCGTGGAGCCGAAGCCGCACACGCAGGACAGCTTGCCGTCGGGCACGCGCTTGCCCACCGTACGGGTCAGCGCCGCCACGTCGCCGCACCAGCCGCGCACCGTGTCGGCGGCCTCGGCGCCCAGCGCCACGGTGGCGACGATAAAGATGACGCTGCTGGTGATGGGACTGCAGACGGCCTGGGGTTCGGGAAGGAGGTCAGTCATGGTCGGCCTTCAGGGCTGGGAAAACCATTGCTCAGCGTAGCTTGCGCCGGTGGTTGCCGGGGCTTTTTCCATTGTCTCTGCACGTTCCGGCGGTAGACTGGGGGCATTTACCCACCAGGGAAGTCTTTGCCATGATCGATCTCCACCAGCCCCTGGGCGCCCTCACCGCCCTGCGCAAACTCCACGGTTCCACCGTGGACGGCAAGCCCGTGGTGTTCCACTGGTCCGGCCAGGCCTGGGCGCGGCGCGAAGGCGAGCCCGACCGTTTGCTGTTCAAGGTCGAGGGCATGAACATTCGTCAATGCGGCAGCCTGCACGACCCCCAGCGCGGCGCCGGCTTCCGGCTGGTGTCGCGCGAACTGATGCTGTACCTCGACCCGGTGACGGGCGAACCCTTGAAGACCTGGCACAACCCCTGGACTCAAGCTGCCGTGCCGGTGATGCACGTGGCCAACGACCCGGTGAACCTGCGCCCGATCTTCGAGCGCGACCCTCAGGGCCAGCCTTTGGCCTCCCCCTTCCGCGTCCAGGGCGAGCGTGTATTCGCCGCCAGCGAGATCCCGCTGTTCTACCCCAATCCCTTGGCGGGCGATTACCAGGAGTACGTCGGCAACCACTACCACGCCATGGAAATCTTCGATTTCGTGGCCGACCGCGAGGCGCTGCTCAGTAAAGACACCGACAGCGCGAATGCGGCGTTGGCATGGGTGCGTATCGCGCCGTGGCTGCCGTTCATGCGCATGGGCAGCCGGCCGGGGTTGATGGTGTTCAACGCCATGGGGCAGACCGTTGCAGGTATCGAAGCCTTTCCGGGGGTGCTGCGCGAGGCGATTGGCCGGGATTACCCGGAGTACCGTGAGCCGCCGGCGCTGGATGATGTGCGCCCGAACGTTACCAGTTGGACAGTCGCGCAGCGACTCACAGAAGCACAGAGCCCGCGCACCTGATCTTGACCTGGGTTGTGATCTGTTTGTGATCTGTTTGTGATCTGCTGTTGATCTGGCTTTTGATCTTGATTGTATGCCCCGTAAAGCGCCCGGGCCGACTGGAGGCGTCGATCAACGGGCTGCCCGAAGGGCCGAGGCCGCAGGCCGAAGAGACGGTAACCCGCAGGCTTCTATAGCGGGTGCCGTCTGCCCGTTGAGCGGCGCCGGAAGGAGGGGACCCGCAGCGCAGCGGAGGGCCCAAGCAGGGGCAAGCGTTTTTTGCTTACTTTTTTTGGCGTCTGAAATAAAGTGAGTCGCCGTAAGGGCGAAACGGTCAGTGGTCGCACCACAAAAATGGATATGTTCGAAATCGCCGAAGCGGGATACAGAATCCGCGAACATATCCATTACTACGGGTGATGCAAAATCACCTTTTCGGCCTTACGCCGAGTCACTTTTTGTCAAACGCCACAAAAAGTAACCAAAAAGGGCTTGCCCCTGCTTGGTCCCTCCGCTCCGCTGCGGGTCCCCTCCCTCCGGCGTCGCCCAAGCGGCCGACGGCCCGGAATAGAAGCGCCTCCGGTTCCGTCTTCCCCGGCTACGCCAGGGACCGCTTGGCCAACGCCTCCAGTCGGCCCTGGCGCTTTACGGGGCACACAGTCAAGATCAAGAGCCGCACGGGATCAAGGTCAAGATCTAGATCAGAAGCAGTTCGTGGCGGTTTGAAGTGGGCTTATTTCACCTGCCCCAACCACTGCTCCACGGTATCACCACTGCTGATATTCCCCTGCACCAACCCATCCACCATGAACGTCGGCGACACATGAATGCCGTTCTGCCGCGCGTACTTGCAGTGCCATTTGGTCTCCCGGTCCAGATCAGGAATGGCAAACGCCGCGGCCAGTTGCACGCCGCTGTACTGCTCGATGCGGGCGATGATGTCATTGGGCGTGGCATCCAGGTTCGGCCCGCTGGCGTGGTGGCTGAACTCGAACTCTTCGCGGTGCGCGGCCACGGCCGCCATCACCGCCTTGGCGTTGGCCTTGCCGCCGGGCAGCGTCGAGGCCGCCAGGATGCAGCGCACGATCACCCCGGAGAACAGGTGCCAGGGCTGGGACTGCAAACGCACTTTGATCGTGATGCGGTCTTCGCCAGCCAGGGCCAGCAGGTCGTCGAGCTTGTTGAAGGCGCGCACCGAGAACGGACAGGTGGGTTCGAGGAACACCTCGAACACCCGCGGGCCGTGGCCCCAGGTCAGTGGGTCGGCGTGCCAGGTGGTGTTTTCCATGGTCGATCTCCTTGAAGTCTGCGCCGCAGTATACCCATCAGACACCGCGCGTAGCCGCTGCCGAAGGCTGCGCTGGCCATGATGTACACCGAAAATCTGCAGCGGGGCATAAGGCCAGCGCAGCCTGGCGGCAGCGGCTACAGATGACTGTTGCTACTGCAACAGTGACTCCACAGTCTGTTGCGCAGTAAACAGCAGAATCAACGCAAGCCCTCTGGAACCCTCGTCCCAGCAACTGGCACAAAGCCTGCAATATTCCATTCCAGCAGAAAAGCCGTACCCATACCGACTTTTCCGACATAACAACCGTCCTGGAGCCCGCTCATGAAACGCACCCTCTTCTACTCCCTGATCGGCGCCTGCGCCCTGACGCTGGCCGTGCACCCCAAGGCCCAGGCCGCCGACGCGCCACCAGCCGAGGTGCACCTGGACTACGCCTACTATTCGCCGGTGAGCCTGGTGCTCAAGCACTTCGGCTTCCTCGAAAAAGCCCTGCCGCAGACCAAGGTGGACTGGGTGTTCAGCCAGGGCAGCAACCGCTCGCTGGAGTACCTCAACAGCGGCGGCGTCGACTTTGCCTCGTCGGCCAGCCTGGCGGCGGTGCTCAGCCGCGCCAACGGCGCGCCGATCAAGTCGGTGTACGTGTACAGCCGCGCCGAATGGACCGCGTTGGTGGTGCGCAAGGACTCGCCACTGCACAGCGTGGCGGACCTGAAAGGCAAGAAGATCGCCGCCACCAAGGGCACCGACCCTTACCTGTTTACCCTGCGCGCCCTGCAGCAGGCCGGCCTGAAGAAAGACGACGTGGAGCTGGTGCACCTGCAGCACCCCGACGGCCGCGTGGCCTTGGAAAAAGGCGACGTCGACGCCTGGGCAGGCCTGGACCCGCACATGGCCGCCAGCCAGGTGCAGGCCGGCGCGCGCTTGCTGTACCGCAACCGCGATTTCAACAGCTATGGCGTGGTCAGCGTCACCGAGCGCTACGCCAAGGAGCACCCGGACACCATCAAAACCGTCATCGGCGCCTATGAGCAGGCGCGCCAGTGGTCCGTCGGCCACCCCGAGGAGTTTGCCCAACTGCTGGCCACCGAAGCCGGCTTGCCGCTGGACGTGGCCAAGTTGCAGCTGTCGCGCACTGACCTGAGCAGCCCCCAACTAACCACCCAGGACGTCGCCGCCTCGAAGGCCGCCGCGCCCATCCTGGTGTCCGAGGAACTGGTGCGCCGCGGCACCGACGTCAATCAGGTGATCGACCAGCTGATCACGCCAGGTTTAGACCAAGCAGTCGCCGGCCAATGAGCAGCCGCTTCAAAGCCCTGGCCCTGCCCATCGCCATCATCCTGATCCTTGAAGGCGTGGTGCGCGCAGGCTGGCTGCCGGCCTACCAGATGCCCGCCCCCAGCGACGTCCTGCTGACCCTGCGCGACCTCGCGGAGGGCGCGCTGTGGAAGCACATCGGCGCCAGCCTGGCGCGGGTGCTGGCAGGCTTTGTGATTGGCGCCAGCCTGGCCCTGGTGTTCGCGGCCTGGGTGGGCCTGAGCCGCGAGGCCGAAGCCTACCTGGCGCCGACGTTTGCCGGCCTGCGCTCGATTCCCAGCCTGGCCTGGGTACCGCTGTTGCTGTTGTGGCTGGGCATCGACGAAACCTCGAAGGTCGTGCTGATCGCCATCGGCGCGTTCTTTCCGGTGTACCACAACGGCGTGGCGGCGATCCGCGACATCGACCGCAAACTGGTGGAGGTCGGCCGCATCTACGGTTTCAATCGCTGGCAACTGGTGCGGCCCATCCTGCTGCCGGCCGCCCTGCCCGGCCTGTTCACCGGCTTGCGCAGCGGCCTGAGCCTGGCGTGGATGTTCCTGGTGGCGGCCGAGCTGATCGCCGCCACCCGCGGCCTGGGCTACCTGCTGAGCGACGGCCGGGAAACCTCGCGGCCTGACATTGTACTGGCGGCGATCATTGTCCTGGCGCTGCTGGGCAAGCTCAGCGATGGCCTGCTCGCTGCGCTGGAGAAGCGCTGCCTGGGCTGGCGTGACACCTTCACCGGGCAGCCGGCGGAGGGCTGATCGGCCAGGCATTAGTTTATGAATTTAAGTTATTTAAATTTATTCTCTTATAGCTATATCTTCAGCGCACCTACCCGCTGACAGCAAGGCAGAACCCCCATGGCATCACTGAGCACCGCGTTTCCCCGCCTGAGCCAACTGACCACCGCCCTGGGCCTCGGCCTGTCGCTGCTGGCGGGTAGCCTGGTGATGCCCAGCGCCGCCCAGGCCGAGGGCCAACTGCGCATCGCCGAGCAGTTCGGCGTGGTCTACCTGCTGCTCAACGTAGTCCGCGACCAGCAGTTGGTGGAAAAATACGGCAAGCAGGAGGGGCTGGACATCAAGGTGGACTGGACCCAACTGTCCGGCGGCTCGGCGGTGAACGACGCGCTGCTGGCCGGCGCCGTGGACATCGCCGGCGCCGGTACCGGGCCGCTGCTGACCATCTGGGACCGCACCTACGGCCGCCAGAACGTCAAGGCCGTGGCCTCTTTGGGCAACTTCCCGTACCTGTTGGTCAGCAACAACCCCAACGTCAAGACCATCGCCGACTTCACCGCCAAGGACCGCATCGCCGTGCCGGCGGTGGGCGTCTCGGTGCAGTCGCGCTACCTGCAATACGCCGCGGCCAAGCAGTGGGGCGACAAGGATTTCGCCCGCCTGGATCAGTACTCCATCAACCTGCCGCATCCGGACGCTGCCACGAGCATCACTTCGGGCGGCACCGAGGTCACCGGGCACTTCTCCAATCCGCCGTTCCAGGAGCAGGAACTGTCCAAGGCCGGCGTGCACACCGTGCTCGACACCTACGACCTGCTGGGGCCGAACTCGCCCACCGTGCTGTTCGCCACCGAGAAGTTCCGCAACGACAACCCCAAGACCTACCACGCCTTCATTGAAGCGCTTACCGAGGCCGCCGCCTACATCCAGAAGGACAAGGCCGGCGCCGCCGACACCTACATCCGCGTCACCCACGCCAAGATCGACCGGGCCGAACTGCTGAAGATCATCAGCAACCCGCGCTTCGAGTTCACCATCAACCCGAAGAACACCTACCCGCTGGCCGAGTTCATGTACCGCGTGGGCGCCATCAAGCACAAGCCGGCGTCGTGGCAGGACTACTTCTTCGAAGACGCCAAGCCCCTGCAGGGCAGCTGACCCCCCTACCGTCTCATCCCGCCGATTCCTTGTGGGAGCTGGCTTGCCAGCGAGCTGTTGAGGCCCAACAGCTCGCTGGCAAGCCAGCTCCCACAGGTCGGTGGGTGCTTATCACAGGAGCTTTCCCCAATGACAATCAACAAACGTTTGCCCCTGCTTGCCGCGCTGTTGCTGTGCAGCACCGTCACCCTCGCCGCCGGCCTGCTGGACAAGGGCCGCAGCGACGGCCTTACCGCCGGCATCGCCAACGAACAGCCCTACGCCTACCTGGGCACCGACGGCAAGGCCACCGGCGCCAACATCGAAGTGCTGCAGGCCATTCTCACGCCGCTGGGCATCACCCACATCGACACGCCCATCACCGACTTCGGCTCGCTGGTACCGGGCCTGGCCGCCGGGCGTTTCGACCTGATCGGCGCCGGGCTGTTCATCAACCCCAGCCGCTGCAAGGTCATCAGCTTCTCCAACCCGGTCACCCGTTCCGGCGGCGCCTTCATCGTCAAGGCCGGCAACCCGCTGAGACTGCACAGCCTCAAGGACGTCGCCGCCAGCGGCACGGCGCGCCTGGCCACCCAGACCGGGTCCAACCAGGTGCAGGAAGCCAAGGACAGCGGCATCGCCACCGCCAACGTGGTGCTGTTCGACAAGGACACCGAGGCCCTGGCCGCCCTGGAAGCCGGCCGCGTGGACGTGGTGTATTTCCCCGACGCCGAGATCATCGGCCTGCTGGCCAAGGCCAACAGCCCGAGCATCGAACGCGCGCTGCCGTTCCAGCAGATCCCCGACGCCAACGGCAAGCCGAGCTGGAACTACCACGCCTACGGCCTGCCGCGTAACGACCCGGCGTTCGCCCAAGCCTTCAACGAACAACTGGCCAAGCTGCGCGCCTCCGGTGAGCTGCTGAAGATCCTGAGCAAATACGGCTACACCGAGAACGAACTGCCAGACCCGGCCGTCACCGCCGCGCAGCGTTGCAGCCTGTGACCCCGGACAGCACGCTGTTCATCGCCACGCAGCTGGGCCATGGCGCGCTGGTCACGGTGGAGATCACCGTGCTGGCCGAAGTGCTGGTGCTGGCCCTGGGTTTCGCCATCGCCCTGATGCGCCTGTCGCGTTCGCGGCTGCTGCGCGCCTTCGCCGTCACCTACGTGCAGGTACTGCGCGGCTTGTCGGCGCTGGTGCTGCTGTTCTACCTGTTCTTCATCCTGCCGCTGTTCGGCGTTCGCCTGCCGCCCATGGCCACCGGGGTCATCGGCCTGGGCCTGACGTTTTCCGCCTACGCCGCGGAGATCATCCGCGCGGCGCTGGCCAACGTCAGCCAGGGCCAGCGCGACGCCGTGCGCGCGCTGGACTTCGGCCGGCTGGCGGCACTGCGGCGGGTGCTTTTGCCACAGGCGCTGCCGTTCATGCTGCCGCCCCTGGGCAACCAGCTGGTTGAACTGATGAAGACCACTTCGCTGGTGTCGTTGATCACCCTCACCGACCTGACCTTCTCCGGCAGCCAGCTGATCACCACCCTGGGCAACCAATCGCTGATCTGGAGCATCGTGCTGGTGTGTTATTTCGTCATGGCCTGGCCGCTGAGCTGGCTGGTGCGCCGCTATGAAACCCACAGCACGGCCTGGCGCCGGGCCAAGGAGTAGCCATGGATTTCGATTTCGCATTCGCCTGGTCGATACTGCCCGACCTGCTGGCCGGGCTGCTGGTGACCGTCGAGGTGGTGCTGCTGGGCTTCGTGCTGGCCGTGGTGCTGGGCCTGGTGCTGGCGCTGGCCGGTCGCGCGCCTTGGGCCGTGATGCGCCGCGCTGCCGCGGGGTACCTGAGCTTCTTGCGCCTGACGCCGTTGATGGTGCAGCTGTACGCGTTGTTCTTCGTGCTGCCGCAGGCGGGCATCACCCTGCCGGCGTTCGCCACCGGGGTCATCGGCCTGGGCCTGTATTACAGCGCCTACATCGCCGAAGCCTACCGCGGCGCCATCGACGGCATCGCCAGCAGCCAGTGGGAAGCGGCCCGCGCCCTGGACTTGAACACTGCCCAGACCTGGCGGCGGATCATCCTGCCCCAGGCCTGGAAGCCCATGGTGCCGGTGCTGGGCAATTACCTGATCGGCATGTTCAAGGAGACCCCGCTGCTGGCGGTGATCACCATTCCCGAGCTGTTCCAGGCCGCCAAGCAGGTGGCCGGCATGACCTACCGCTACAACGAACCCTACACGCTGATGGCGCTGCTGTTCCTGCTGATCAGCGTGCCCACCTCGCTGTTGTTCAACCACCTGGAGAAGCGCAGCCATGCCTGATTCCCCCGCACAGATCCGCCTCACCCAGGTGGTCAAGGACTTCGGCAGCACGCGGGTCATCGACCACCTGGACCTGAACATCCCCCAGGGCCAGAAAGTGGCCCTGATTGGCCCCAGTGGCTCGGGCAAGTCCACGGTGCTGCGGCTGATCAAGGGCCTGGAAAGCTACCAGCACGGCCAGATCGAGGTGGCCGGCGCGCCTGTGCCGGCACCGCGCCGTGGCTGGCGCTGGCGGCCCGAGCCGGTGGTGCACCGGGTGGGCATGGTGTTCCAGCAGTTCAACCTGTTCCCACACCTGAGTGTGCTGGACAACGTCATCGAGGCGCCGCTGCAAGTGCTGCGGCTGAGCCGCGAGGAGGCGCTGGAGCGCGCCCACGGCTACCTGGCCATGGTCGGCATGGCCCACAAGGTCCACGCCTACCCCGCCACCCTGTCTGGCGGCCAGCAGCAACGGGTGGCCATCGCCCGAGCCCTGGCCATGCGCCCGCAGGTGATGCTGTTCGACGAGGTAACCTCGGCCCTGGACCCGGAACTGGTGGGCGAAGTGCTGGGGGTGATCCGCCGCATCGCCCACGAGCAGCAGATGACCATGCTGCTGGTGACCCACGAAATGAAATTCGCCCGCGACGTGGCCGACCGCGTGCTGTTCATGGAGCACGGGCGCATCGTTGCCGACGGCTCGGCGGACCAGATCCTGGTCAACCCCCAGAACGAGCGCACCCGCCGCTTCCTCAACCTGGTAGCACAACACTAACCCGTAGCAGCGGCCAAAGGCCGCGTCCGGGGGCCCCAGGGCATGGCTGCCAGGACGCGGCCTTTGGCCGCTGCTACGGGCTTAGGCCCACACCCGCCACCAGGGTGCTTTCTGCTGGCCCTTCGTGGGCAGCACATCGGGCATATCGCGCAGGCGAATCCACGGTTCGTCCTGCCAATACAACACCTTCACCTGCCCCCCTTGCGTGCACATGGACGTCACCGCCGGCACCGTGCCCGGCGCGCTGCTGCGCAGCATGGGCACCACTTCCAGCGTCAGCCACTGGCGCAGCGCGCGGTTCTCGGGCATCTGGCTGTGCATGATCAAGGTCACCGCCCCGGTCTCGCTGACCAGCAGGCGCTTGCCCCACTCGCCTTCCACCTGCACCCACACCTCACGGTGCTGGTCGGCGTCCAGGCGGCGGATGCGGCGCTCCACGAAGTGCACGCCCATCAAGCGGCCCAGGTCGTGAATGCACAGCCAGGCCTGGCCTTCGAGCATCAGCGCGCGCAGCGGGAGTTGGTGGCGGAAAAAGGTGGTGGCGGCGAGTGCATCCATGGCGAAAGCTCCTTGCGGGTGAAGGGCTGCCACGGTCATTGGAGTTAGGGTGGCAGCTGCGTGCAGGTTAGCGAACCGGAGGCACCGGCAGACTCGAAAGTCTCCCACACGCAGCTGCCATAACACTTATCTCAGGCGTGGTTGCCTGAAACAAGCGGTATGGTACTGCGGAGTTGCCTGCAGGTCGCTAAACCTGATCCCCGAGGCTTCGGAGACGCCGCGCAGGGTAAGGGGGCACCGAGGCAGTGGCAATCAAAGGAGTGTTAAGGGTTGTGTCCAGCCCCGGCCAGGGTGCCTGCCGGGGTGTTGAATGGGCAACAGCGGTTCGACATTTTGATCGACAGCCGCGCAACTACCGGCTCTACACAACTGATTTTAAAGGATAAAAGCGCTGGCACAGGTTGTGCACTGGCTCCTGCAACGCTGCTTGAGCCAAGGATAACGCCATGCCAACTTACGCCACCCTCCCCGCCACCCCTGCTCCCGGGGAGCGCCAACCATGAAGCAATGGTTCGCCAACCTGATCTGGAGCGACCTGGGCCAGGCCTGCGTCGATACGCTGTCGATGCTCAGCGCCGCGCTGACGTTCACCGTGCTGTTGGGCCTGCCGCTGGGGGTGCTGCTGTATTTGACCGGGCGGTCGCAATTGCACGCCATGCCGCGCACCTACCGGGTGCTATCGCTGGTGGTAAATATCCTGCGGTCGCTGCCCTTCATCATTCTGCTGATTGTGCTGATACCGGTCACCAGCCTGCTCACCGGCACGTCGCTGGGCGTGGCCGGGGCCATTCCGCCCATGGTGGTGGGCTGCACGCCGTTCTTTGCGCGCCTGGTGGAAGCGGCGCTGCGCGAGGTGGACAAGGGCCTGGTGGAAGCCACCCAGGCCATGGGCGCCACCACCTGGCAGATCATCTGGCACACCCTGCTGCCCGAATCACGCACCGGGCTGATCGCCGCAGTCACCGTCACCGCCATCGTGCTGGTGGACTACACGGCCATGGCCGGGGTGATCGGTGGCGGTGGCCTCGGCGACCTGGCCATTCGTTTTGGCTACCAACGCTTCCAGACCGACGTGATGGTGATCACTGTCACCGTGCTGGTGGTGCTGGTGCAAGCCCTGCAAATGACCGGCGACCGCCTGGTGGCGCACTTCAGCCGGCGCTGACCCCCGTTCAACCCCACCCTGCTCCATCACTGCCCACGAGACCAACACCATGAAAAAAACCCTTGCCGTATTGGCAGCCTTCGTCGCCTTCAGCGCCCACGCCGGTGAAAAACTGGTGGTAGGCGCCACCCCGGTGCCCCACGCCGAAATCCTCGAATTCGTGAAACCGGAACTGGCCAAGGAAGGCGTGGACCTGGACATCAAGGTGTTCACCGACTTCATCCAGCCCAACCTGCAACTGGCGCAGAAGAATCTTGACGCCAACTACTACCAGTACCGGCCGTTCCTCGATGATTTCAACAAGACCCGCCACACCGACCTGGTGCCGGTGGTAGGCGTGCACATCGAGCCGTTCGGCGCCTACTCCACCAAGTACAAGTCCCTGGCCGAACTGCCGGACGGCGCGTCGGTGGCCATCCCCAACGACCCGGTGAACACCGGCCGCGCCCTGGTGCTGCTGGCCGAGCAGGGCCTGATCCAGCTCAAGGACCCCAGCAACCCGCAGTCCACCGAGCACGACATCACCGCCAACCCCAGGCATTTGAAGATTCGCGAGCTGGAAGGTGCGCTATTGGCGCGTTCGGTGAAACAGGTGGACCTGGCGTTCGTGTTCGCCAACTACGCGCTGGAAGCAGGCATCGACATCAAGAGCGCGCTGATCGTGGAAAAAGGCAAGGACCTGTACGCCGAGTTCCTGGTGGCGCGCCCCGACGACATCAACGACCCGCGCATCCAGAAGCTGGCCAAGGCGCTGAATTCGCCAGAGGTGCGGCAGTTCATCCTGACGCGCTACAAAGGCGAGATCACCCCCGCGTTTTAGTAAAGCCGTCGCGCAACGCCCTGTAGCCGCTGCCGAAGGCTGCGCTGGCCCTGTGCCCCGCTGGAGATCTGCGGTGTACGCAAGGGCCAGCGCAGCCTGGCGGCAGCGGCTACAGGGCGTGGCCGTCACGCGGTCTCGGCCACCACCACCTGGTTGCGCCCCTGGGCCTTGGCCCGGTAAAGCGCCTTGTCGGCGCTGTTGATCAGCTTGTGCAAGTCCAGCACCGCGCCGTCCACCTCGGCCACGCCAAGGCTGGCGGTGATGCTCAGCACCGGGTCGGCCTGCAGGCCGGCGATGGTCTGCAGCACCTGCCGGGCGATGTCCCGGGCCTGCGCCAGGGTGGTGTCGGGCAGCAGCACGGCGAACTCCTCGCCCCCCAGGCGGCCGTGGATATCGGCGGCGCGGAACGAACGGGTGATCACCTGGCCAATCTGCCGCAGCACCTCATCGCCCGCCTGGTGGCCGTAGGTGTCGTTGATGTACTTGAAGTGGTCCATGTCCAGCATCACCGCGCACAGCGGCAGCTGGTTGCGCCGGCAGTAGGCGAACAGCTGCTGGGCGTGTTCGAAGAAGGCGCGGCGGTTTTTCAGGCCGGTGAGTTCGTCGGTCTGCGCGGCGTAGGTGGAAATGCGGTGGGCGCTCTCCATCTCGTGGGTCAGGGTGTAGGCCTTCACCAGCGCGTCGGACAGCTTGTGGGTGGCGCGCACCACGAACGAGGCGAACACCAGCGTCGCCAGGGCCATGCCCACCTGCACTTCGGACGCCTGGAACAACAGCCAGCACGTGGGCGGCAGCAGCACCAGCAGGATCGACATGACGGTCATGTGGCGGTACGCCGAGTAGCACGACACCGCGCTCACCGACATGCCCACGGCGAACAGCATCACCAGGGCCTGGGCCAGCAGGTCACCCGCCGGCATCACCGCCAACGCCCCCGCGCCCCAGATGGTCGCGGACAGCGCCAGGGTCAGCCAGTACGGCCGCTCCCAACGCTGGGGCGTGCGTTCGGCCTCGGGGCTGCGGTAGTAACGCAGGAACAGCAGGGTGCGCAGCAGCGTCGAGGCGCTGAGCAGGCCCAACCAGGTGACCACAGTGGCGTGGTCGAAGCGGTCCCAGCACAGCCAGCTGAGCATGAGCGCGGCCAGGTAACTGCCAAACACTGCCGACACCGATTGGCGGAACAGCTGTTGCAGCTGGTCCGTGCGTACCTGTGCAGCGATGTGTACGTCCTGTTGACGCCCCCGGTGATCCATTCGATCCGCCTGATCCTGCGACGAAAAACCGATTGTCGCATTGGGTTGGCTGGGTCACAACCTAATCCGTGGTGGCCTTGGACGCAGCCTGCGGCAGCTGCTACGAGGGGCTGTGTAGCAGCGGCCAAAGGCTGCGTCCGCAGGCGACGCAATCACCCCTGGCGCACGGCGATGCCGTCGATTTCCACCAACGCGCCCGGCAACGGCAGGCCGGCTACCTGGATAGCCGTGCGCGCCGGCTTGTGGGGCTGCTCGGCGGTGCCGAAGAACGGCGTGTAGCCGGCCTGCAGCCCAGCAAAATCAAGGCGCCCGTCCAGCTCGGGCACCCCCACCAGGAACACTCGCAACTGGACGATATCGCCCAGGCCCAGGCCCTGCTCTTCCAGCACCGCCTTGAGCTTGCGCAGCACCGATTCGGTCTGGGTGCGGGTGTCGCCATAGGCCGCCGAAGTGCCCTGGGGGGCCTGCGGGTCGGCTACATCGGGCAAGGCGCCGCTGAGGAACACCAGCTGGGCATTGGCCGGCACGCTGACGGTCTGGGCGATGGGGGCCGTGGCCGAGCCGGTGCGAACGATGGTTTGGGTCATGTCTGTGCTCTCTGTGTGAAGTTGAAAAAACGCTTACGAAGCCAACGCCGTCTGGCGTTGGCGAATCACCTGTTCGGCCAGTTGCCCGACCACCCGCCGCGCGGCGTTGGCCGCCGACTCCTGCCAGATGCCGATGCCGCTCTGCCCCAGGCCGTCGCTGGCCAGGTACACGCGGCCCTGGGGCACTTCCAGCAAGGCGTGGGCGGCTGCCGGGAAATGCTCGCGTTGCAGCCACGGCCCTTCGCTGTAGGCCACCTGCTCCCAGGACACCGCCAGCGGATGGCGCAGGTGCCGGGACTGGCCAGGGTGCAACAGCTCCACGGCTTCGGCGGACGACGCGTATTGCTCGGCCAGGGCCTTGTGGCCGAACTGCGCGGCGCCCTCGCCGGTCACGTAGCCGGCCACCAGCAGGCCTTGCGGGCTGTTGAGGTCGTTGCTGGGGTACCACAGCAGGCGCGCCGGGTGCTCCAGCCACGACAGGCCACCGTAGATGCGGTCTTTCTGCTCCCAGAAACGCGGCGCCTGCCACGCCACCTTGGTGGCCTGGTCGTTGCGGGTGCTGTGCAGGGCGGCCTTGAAGGGTTCGCTGAAGTCGGTGTCCAGGCGCGCCAGCAGCGGCAGCGGCAGCGTCGAGATCAGGTAGTCGCCGCGTTCCAGGCGGCTCTCGCCGCTGGCGGCGTCATCGTAAGTGACGCTCACCCCTTCCCCGCTTTGCCGCAACTGGCGCACCACCGCGCCGAACTGCAGCTCATCCTGCAGCCGCTGTTCGAACGCCGCGGCGATGCGGTCCATGCCGCCCACCGGTTGCAGCATGGTGGCGGAGAACTCCGGGTACTCGGTGTGCAGCAGTGCGCCCCACAGCTCCGGGTGCAGCAGCCGCTCCAGCGCCACCGGCGCGCCGAAGCCCGGCAGCGCGCCGGGCGCCGGCGCGGCAATGCCGTGGCCGGCACGCAGGCTGCCTTCGTACACCAGTTCCTGGGACAGGTCGCCGTAGCCTTGCAGGAAGGTCAGCAGGCGGCTGCGCTCCTCGGCCGACAGCTGATCGTCCAGCGCGTCGCGGTTGATGGCGGTGGCCAGCAGGCCGGCCAGGTGGCCGCGGGTGTCGTTCAAGGCCTGGCGCACGCTGAACGCCGGTTGTTCCAGGTCCGGCCGCAGCTGCGCGCTGTGGCTGGTGTTGACCAGCACTTCCAGGGGCACGCCCAGCTGGCTGCAGTAGTCGAGGATGGTCTTGTGCTGGCTGGGCAGCCGCGCGGGGCCGGCGTTGAAGTACAGGCCCGGGGCGAACTGCGCGGTCTGCCGGCGGCCGTCCAGGTACTCGACTTCGTCGCCGTGGCGCAGGGTCCAGCTGCGCCCGCCTACGCGCTGGCGCGCTTCCAGGATGCGCACCTGGAAGCCGGCGCGCTTGAGCTCGAACGCCGCCACCAGGCCGGCGATGCCGGCACCCAGTATCAGCACCTTGGCGCCCTTGCCGGCCTGGCCGTTGTAGTCCAGCGGCTGGTGTTGCAGGTGGGTCGAAGGGCCCAGCCCCAGCGCTGCCAGGGCGGCCTTGGCGGCTGCTTCGCCGCCCACTGCGTTGATGCTGGCCAGCGCTTCTCGTCGTGTCAGGGTCATGGTCGCGCTCCTCTCAGTCCGGCAGGCCCGGTGGGTTGATCAGCGAATGGTCGATACGCTCGTCGGCCAGGCCCCAGCGCTGCAGCACGCTGGCGTACTGGCCGCCGGCGATGGCGCCTTCCAGCGCGGTCTGGATCGGCGTGACCAGGCCATTGCCCTTGCGCGTGGTCACGGCGATATCGGCCTTCAGCGGCCAGCCGCCGTTCACCAGGCCCACCTGCTTGATGCCGCCGCGGGTGGCGGCGATGTAGGCCAGCAGCGAGTTGGGCGCGAAGAACGCGTCCACCCGGCCCGATTGCACGGCCAGGGTGGCGGCGGCCTGGTCGTCGAAGTACACCAGGGTGGCCGGCGCCAACCCGGCCTTTTCATTGGCCTCGTTCCAGGCCAGCAGCACCTTCTCCTGGTTGGTGCCCGAACCGACGATGACTTTCAGGCCGGCGATGTCCTTGGCTTCCTTGATGGAGGTGATGGCGTTGCTGGCTTTCACGTAGAAACCCAGCACGTCCTGGCGGTAAGTGGCGAAGTCAAAGCGCTTCTTGCGCGACTCGGTCACGGTGACGTTGCTCAGCACCGCGTCGTATTTGCCCGAGCTGACGCCCAGCGGCCAGTCCTCCCAGCTGGTCTGCACCACTTTCAACTGCAGGCCCAGGCTGTCGGCGATCAGCCGCGCGGTGTCGGCCTCGCTGCCGATGGTGGTCTTGTCGTCGCTGGCCAGCAGCGCCAGGGGTGGGCCCGAGGCGCCGGCGATGGCCACGGTGAAGGTGCCCGGCTCGACGAACTTGTAGCCCGCCGGGATCTGCGCGATGGCGGCCGGGTTGCGTGGCGCATCGATGTGCGCCTGCTGCGGGCTGAGGTCGAACGGCGCCGGGGTTTCTGCAGCCAGCGCCGGCAAGGCGGCGGCAAGGGCCAACAATACGAAGGCATGTTTCATGGCAGTCATTCCTTTAACAGGGGGGCAGTCAGCACCTTGCCCAGGAAGGCAGCGGTGCGTGGGTGACGCGGGTGTTGGAAAATCACTTCGGGTGGGCCCTGCTCCACCAGCTTGCCGTCCACCAGGAACACCACGTGGTCGGCCACCTCGCGGGCGAAGCCGATCTCGTGGGTCACCACCACCAGGGTGGTGCCGGTGGCGGCCAGCTGGCGGATCACGTCCAGCACCTCGCCCACCAGCTCCGGGTCCAGGGCCGAGGTCGGCTCGTCGAACAGCAGCACCTTGGGCCGCAGCGCCAGGGCGCGGGCGATGGCCACGCGCTGTTGCTGGCCGCCGGACAGCTGCCGCGGGTAGGCGTCGGCCTTGTCCTGCAGGCCGACTTTGGCCAGCAGCGCCAGCGCCTGTTCGCGGGCGTCGGCGCGGCGCCACAGCTTGTGCGCCAGGGGCGCTTCGGTAAGGTTCTCGAGCACCGTCAGGTGGCCGAACAGGTTGAAGTTCTGGAACACGAAGCCCACGTCCAGGCGGCGCTTGAGCACCTCGCGCTCCTTGAGCTCGTGCAGCTGGTTGCCCTTGCGCCGGTAGCCCACGTACTCGCCGTCGATGGTGATGTGCCCGGCGTCGATCTTCTCCAGGTGGTTGATGGTGCGCAGCAGCGTCGACTTGCCCGAGCCCGACGGCCCGAGGATCACCGTGACCTGGCCGGGTTCGACCGTCAGGTCTATATCATTCAGCACCCACTGGCTGCCGAAGCGCTTGCTCACGCCTTGAATTTCGATGCGTCCCTCAGCCATGGGTGTGCTCCTTCAGCCAGCCCCGCAGGCGTTGCAGCGGCGTGGGCGGCAGGTTGCGCAGCGCGCCGCGGGCAAAATAGCGCTCCACGTAGAACTGCAAACTGGTGAGTGCGCTGGTGATCAGCAGGTACCACACCGTGGCCACGATCAGCAGCGGGATCACCGCCTGGGTGCGGTTGTAGATCACCTGCACGGTGTAGAAGAGTTCCGGCAAGGCCAGCACGTAGACGATGGAGGTGCCCTTGACCAGCCCGATTACCTCGTTGAACGCCGTGGGCACGATGGAGCGCAGCGCCTGGGGCAGAATGATGCGGAAGATCCGCCGGCTGGCCGGCAGGCCCAGGGCGGCGGCCGCTTCATGCTGGCCGTGGTCCACGCCCAGGATGCCGCCGCGGATGATCTCGGCGGTGTAGGCCGCCTGCATCATGCCCAGGCCCAGCACCGCCACGGTGAACTGGCTGAGCACGTCCACCGTCGACCACTTGATGCCCAGTTCGGTGAACGGCACGCCCAGCCACAGGTACTCGTACAGGTAGGCGAAGTTGTAGAGGATGATCAGCACCAGCAGCGCCGGCAGCGAGCGGAACACCCAGATGTAGCTCCAGGCCAGGGCCGCCAGCAGCGGCGAACGCGACAGCCGCGCCAGCGCCAGGCCGGTGCCCAGCACGGTGCTGAGCAGCGCCGCCAGCACCGTCAGTGCCAGGGTCTTGCCCAAACCCTTGAGCACCGCCGGGGCGAGGAAATACTCGGCGAACACGCCCCACTCCCAGCGCGGGTTGCTGGCCAGGGAATGGACGATGCCCACCAGCACCAGGGCGGCGAAGGCCGAGCCGACCCAGCGCCACGGGTGGCGGGCCGGGACGATGTGCAGCGTGGTGTCGACCCTGGGCGTGGCCACGGCGGGCCGGGCTGGGGCGCGGTAGTGCGCGGCGTCGGAAACGATAGGCATGGCAGACTCCTCAGAAGGTGTACGTCAGGCGGGTGTAGTAGTAGCCACCGGTGAAGCCGTACGGCGAGTAGGTGCCGTAGCTGCTGACCATGGTGGAAGACGGCACGCCCTGTTTCTTGGGGTAGACGTCAAACAGGTTCTTGGCGCCCACGGCCAGGCTCAGGTCCTTGGTCAGGTGGTAGCCCACGTCCAGGTCGGTGATCCACTGGGCTTTCCACACGCGGTCCAGGGAACGGTCGTCGGCGTCGTTCACCTCTTTCCACGAGCCGTAGCGGGTGAAGCCCAGGTTCACGTCGAACCTGCCGATGCTCCAGGCGCCGCCCAGGATCAGCTTGGTCTTGGGTTGCACGCCGGTGAGCAGGTTGCGCGCCTCGCGGTCCATCAGCTGGTACTGGGTACCGCCGATGTCGGTGGCCGCGGTGTAGCTGAGGATCTGGGTTTCGTTCCAGTTGAAGGCCGCGGTGTATTTCAGCGCGCCCCAGGCGCCCAGGTCCTGCTTGTAGTTGCCCACCAGGTCGAGGCCCTTGGTGCGGGTGTCGGCGCCGTTGAGGAAGTACTGGCCGCCGGAGGTGGAAGTGATGCCGTTGCTCTGCAGCACCTGGGTGACCTCGTCGCCCAGCAGCGTGCCGGTCAGGGTGATGCGGTCACGGATGTTCACCACGTAGGCGTCGGCAGTCAGCGTCAGGTCGTCGGTGGGCGTGTAGGTCAGGCCCAGGCTGAAGTTGGTGGAGCGCTCGGGCTTCAGCGCCTTGGCGCCCAGGGCCTTGGCCGCTGCCGAATCTACCGGCAGCACGCCGTAGTTGATGGACTGGTACACGCCATCGACCACGCCGTAGGTGGTGGAACGGGCGCTGAACAGGCTGTCGGCCAGAGACGGCGCGCGGAATCCGTTGCTGACGGTGCCGCGCACGGCGAACTTGGGGGTGAATTCGTAACGGGTGGTCAGCTTGCCACTGCGGGTGGCGCCCACGCCTTCGTTGTAATGCTCGTAGCGCACGGCGGTGCCCAGGTACCACTGCGGCAGCGGGTTGATGCCCAGGTCCAGGTAGCTGGCGACGTCGTTGCGGCTGGCGCTGGCCTCTTCCGCCGGCGAGATGCCGTTGGTGACCTGGGCGCCGGAGGACGCGCAGTTGCCGGCCGACACGCAGTAGCCGCCGTCGGCATAGGAGGCGTAGTCGCCCTTCTTCACTTCATAGCTGTCGCGGCGGTGCTCCAGGCCCCAGGACACGTCCATGGGCTTGCTCAGGCCCACGTCGTAGTTGCGCTTGAAGTCGAGGTTGGTGGTCAGCTCGTCCGACACCCAGGTGCCGTTGGTGAAGGTGTTGGGCGTGGCCTCGCCCAGGGACGGGTTCTGGTTGTGGAAGCTGCCCTGGGTGGCTTCGTTGCGGCCATAGGTGGTGGACAGGTCCCAGTCCCAGGCACCGACGAGCCCCTTGGCGCCGAAGGCGGCCTGGTAGTCGTCCTCGGTGATGGTCCAGGTCGGCGTGTAGCCGCCGGGGTAGCCGTTGGGGCCGGTGGTGATGGTGTTGGTGATGGTCGGCAGGCGGAAGTTCTGGCCTTGCTCGGCCTCGCGGTGCGACACGGTGCTGAACGAGTACAGGCTCAGGTCATCGTTGAGCGGCAGTTCGGCGTTGTAGGCCAGGTTGTACAGGTCGATCTTCGGCGTGCCGTAGCCGCCGTAGGTGGAGGTGCCGGCCTTGTTGTAGGCCTGGGCATAGGTGTAGCCGTTGGCGCTGGCCTTGTTGTCGTCGTTCTGGTTGCGCGCGTCCAGGCTCAGGTGGACGATGCCGCCGTCGCCGATCTCGAAGCCCTTGTCCAGGCTCTGCTGCACGGTCTGCTTCTTGCCGTCGTAGCCCTGGCCGATGTTGGTCACCGAGGTGCCGCTGGCGTCGGCCTTGAGGATCACGTTGATCACCCCGGCGATGGCGTCCGAGCCGTACTGGGCGGCAGCGCCGTCGCGCAGCACTTCGACGTGGTCGATGGCGCCGATGGGGATCATGTCCAGGTCCACCGGGGCGGCGCCGGTGTTGATGCCGTTGATGTTCAGGGTGGCCGCGGTGTGGCGGCGCTTGCCGTTCACCAGCACCAGCACCTCGGCGGCATTCATGCCACGCAGGTTGGGCGCGCGGGCCATGCCGCTGGCGTCCCAGCCGGTCTTCTCCGGCAGGCTCAGCGAGGGAATGACGGCGCTGAGGGCTTCCATGAGGCCGGGTTTGCCGGTGGCTTGCAGCTGCTTGGCGCTGACCACGTCGATGGGCACCGGGCTGCTGGTGACGGTGCGCTGTTCGGCGCCGCGGTTGCCGGTGACCACCACGGTGTCCAGGGCGCTGTCGTCGGCCTGGGCGGCGCCGGCGAACAGCACGCCGGCCACGGCCAGGGCCAGGGGGCTGAAGGTAACCGTGGGGGTAAGAGGATTGCGTCCACTGCGTTGGCTGACGAATTCCATGGGTGTTGCGACTCCCGTCCAACACCTGCACGCGGGGTGCCCGTCCGGGGCTCCGATAGGCTGCAGGCCTGATCTGATGGATACCATCCGGGGGTGGGGGTAGGTGGTCTGGGATTTAAGATAGGGGAATAACGGTGAGCCGTATAATTCTATTTGAGCATATGAATCTATGATTTTATTTTATTGTTTTTAGCTTATTACATTACATAAATAAATTATATTTTTGGTTTTCACCCGCCCACGTAGCAGCGGCCGCGAGGCCGCGTCCAAGGCCACACCGCGGTGGCGCTGGACGCGGCCTGCGGCCGCTGCTACAGAAACCGCGTTGCAGGATGGCGTAGACACATTCACGTAGCAGCTGCCGAAGGCTGCGTCCGGGCCCAGCGCGCCGCCACCTGCCCCTCAGTTTTTATAGTCGACGTCGGTGCGTTCCAGCTGGCGGATCAACGCGTTCCAATGGCGCGCCACGCCGGGGCCGTCGCCGGCGGAATGGCCCTTGGCCTGTTCTTCCACCTTCGCCACCACGTCCCGTGGCGGGAACACCAGCTCCCCATTGCCGGCGGCCTGGGCTGCCACCTGGATGGCGCAGGCGCGCTCCAGCCCGTGCAGCTGCTGGAAGGCGTGCTCGACGCTGATGCCGCCGGTGAGCAGGCCGTGGTTGCGCAGAATCATCACGCTCTTGTCGCCCAGGTCGGCCACCAGCCGCTCGCGCTCGTCCAGGTCCAGGGCGATGCCCTCGTAGCCGTGGTAGGCCACGCGGCCAGAGAAGGCAATGGCGTGCTGGGAGATGGGCAGCAGGCCGTCCTTCTGCGCCGACACGGCAATGCCGTCGCGGGTGTGGGTGTGCAGCACGGCCTTGAGGTCCGGGCGGGCGCCGTGGATGGCGCTATGAATCACGTAGCCGGCGTAATTGATGCCCAGGCCGGTGGGGTCGTCGACAATAGTGCCGTCGAGGTCGACCTTGACCAGGTTGGAGGCGTTGATCTCGTCGAACAGCAGGCCGAAGGCGTTGATCAGGAAGTGCTCGTCGGGGCCGGGCACGCGGGCCGAGAAGTGCGTGTAGATGTGGTCGGTCCAGCGGTGCAGGGCCGCCAGGCGGTAGGCGGCGGCCAGCTTGACGCGCACCTCCCACTCCTCGGGGCTGACGCGGTCGCGGACGTGGGTGGCGGTAGGTTGAAGCGGTAAGGATGTGACGCTGCTCATGGGCACTGCTCCCTGTGGGGCCGAGGACTGTCGTGCACGCAGCCTAAGCGCCTCGGGGAGCATTTAAAAATCACATTTTATTCTAAGCTAATTATTATATTTTTTTATGTTGTCAGGCGGCGTCGCGGCTTTTCTTCAGCGACCGGGCCACCAGCTCGCCGAACGCCTCCACCGGCCCCTGCAGGTTGCCGAGGAACCGCGGGAAAATCAGCCACAGGTCCATCACCGGCTTGAAGTCCTTGAGCGGCACCACCGCCAGCAGGTCGCGGTGGGCGCTGCGCTCCAGCAGGTCGCGGGGCACCAGGCCCAGGCCCATGCCCTCGGCCACCAGGCCCAGCTGCAGCTCGGTGCCGAAGGTTTCCAGGTTGATCTTCAGGCCCAGGCCCTGGTCCGACAGCGTGCGCTGCAGGCCGGCGCGGAAACCGCAGCCGTCGGGATTGAGCACCCAGCCGCCGTCGTAGACATCGGCCAGCTTGCACGGGCGCTTGGGCACGCGGTCCTTGGCGCACACCACCACCAGCTCCATCTTGCCAATGGACTCGCCGATGATGTTGTCCGGGAAAATCTTGCCCGCCGGGAACAGCGCGGCGGCGGCGTCCAGCTCGCCCTTCTCGATCTTGCCCACCAGGTGGCTGCCCCAGCCGGTGGCCACCTGGGCGCGCAGCGCCGGGTACTGGTGGCGCAGGTGCTTGAGGGCATCGAGCAGCACCACGTCGCCGATGGTCTGCGGCACGCCCAGGCGCAGCACACCGGTGGGCGGCGCGTCGCTGGCGACCAGTTCGCGCAGGGCGTCCATCTCGCGCAGGATGGTGCGGCACTGGGCGTACACCTGGTGGCCGATGAGCGTGGGCTTGAGCGGCTTGGTGTTGCGGTCGAACAGCTCCACCCCTAGCGCCTGCTCGAAGTTCTGCACGCGCCGGGTGATCGCCGGCTGGGTCAACTGCAAGGACTCGGCGGCATGGCTGATCGATTGGCAACGGATCACTGCGACAAAAGCATCGATATCATCAATTTTCATTCGGGCCGCACATGGTAAAGATGGGACAAGATGTGCGAAAAGCATAGTCCCATTCGCCCTGGGCAGGCAACGGCGATTCGGTTATGGCCTCATAGCAGGAAAGCCAGGGCTTCATCCAGGAGCAACTGCGGCGCCTCCTCCGCAATGTAGTGCCCGGCCGCCAGCGCCTTGCCGCGCACGTCGCTGGCCACCTTGCGCCACTCCTCCAGCGGCTGGAAGCAGCGCCCCACCACGCCTTCGGCGCCCCACAGGACCAGCAGCGGCAGCTCCAGGCCATGGCCCCGGGCGAGATCGGCGCGGTCGTGCTCAAGGTCGATGGCGGCGCTGGCGCGGTAATCCTCGCAGATGCCGCGGGCGCTGCCGGGCCGTTGCAGGCAACGCAGGTATTCGCCGAAGGCCTCGTCGGTGAACGGCGCCAGGCCGGCGCTGCGGCTGCCCATGACACTGCGCAGGTAGCCATCGGGGTTCGCTTCGATGAGGGTTTCCGGCAACGGCGCCGGGCGGATCAGGAAGAACCAGTGCCAGTAGGCGCGGGCGAAGGCTTCGTTGGTCTGCGCGTACATCGCCAGGGTCGGCGCAATGTCCAGCAGCACCATGCGCCGCACCACGCCGGGATGGTCCAGCGCCAGGCGGTGCGCCACCCGCGCGCCACGGTCGTGGGCCAGCACCGCGAACTGCTCGAAGCCCAGGGCGGCCATCAGCGCCACGTTGTCCTGGGCCATGACGCGCTTGCTGTAGGCCGCGTGGTCGGCGCTGGCCGGCGGCCGGCCGCTGTCGCCGTAGCCGCGCAGGTCGGCGGCCACCACGGTGAAGTGTTGGGCCAGTTGCTCGGCCACCTTGTGCCAGATCACGTGGGTTTGCGGGTGGCCGTGCAACAGCAGCAGCCCGGGGCCGCTGCCGCCGATGCGGTAGGCGATGTCGACGCCGTTGACGTGGGCGTGGGCCTTGCGGAAGCCGGCGAACATGAAGAGTGATCCTTTTTATTGGGAGGGCTGCCAAAGCATATTAGCAACGGCAATCCAATCAATAGCGCCGCCGTGGCCGCATAAGCCACGAATCGTGAACGCCCCCGGCCCTTCAACGATCGCGACCGGGTGTAGGGGTGCCGGCCGCAATCGTTATATAGTTTTATATATAGCGAGCAACCATAACAACAAGGGCCCCGTCATGCTGCTGCGCCAACTCACCTACCTCGTCACCCTCGCCCAGGAGCGCCACTTCGGCCGCGCCGCCCAGCAATGCAACGTCTCGCAGCCGGCCCTGTCGGAAGCCATCCGCACCCTGGAGCAGGACCTGGGCGTCGCCGTAGTGCAACGCAGTCGGCGTTTCGAAGGCTTCACCGCCGATGGCGAGAAGGTGCTGGTGTGGGCGCGGCGCATCCTCGCCGACTGCGGCGCCCTGCGCCAGGAAGCGCGCAACCGCGAGCAGGACCCGGCCGGCGTGCTGCGCCTGGGGGCGATACCCACGGCGCTGTCCATGGTGCCGCTGATGACCGACCCGTGCCTGGGCAGGTACCCACGCATCAACCATCAGGTCCACACCCTGGCCACCTCGGAAATCGTCCAGGGCATCAGCAACTTCGAGCTGGACATCGGCCTCACCTACCTGTCGGACCCGCGCCTGCAAGCGTTCGAGACCCACCCGCTGTTCAAGGAACGCTACGTGCTGATCGCCCGCGACGACACCGGCCTGCGCGGCAGCCAGGGCATCGGCTGGGACGAGGTGGCCGCCCTGCCCCTGTGCCTGCTGACCCGCAACATGCAGTGCCGCCAGGGCATCGACCAGGCGTTCGCCGACGCCGGGGTGCAGGTGACGCCGCGGGTGGAGACCGACTCGATGATGGTGCTGTACGGCCACGTGCGCTGCTCGGGCCTGTACAGCGTGGTGCCGCACAGCGCCCTGGCGCTGACCGAGATGCGCGACGAGATCAGCGCCATCCCCATCCTGCCCGAGCTGCAGCGCGAGATCGGCCTGGTGCTGCTGCGCCGCGACCCGCAGCCGCTGGTGCTGGCCAGCGCCGTGGCGCTGTTCACCGGGCTTGGCCTGCAGCGCCGGGTGGACGCCCTGCTGCAGTGTTGATAGGCGGCCCTGATCTACAGATCGGAACAAGCGATTGGCCCTGGCGGCGCCCATGCCGGAGGATCGGCGCCAGACAGCACAGCCTGTCTTCCAATCCTTCAGGAGGCTCCAATGGCGAAGATTGTTTGCGTACTCTACGACGACCCTGTCACCGGCCAACCTCACACCTACGCCCGCGATGGGCTGCCGCACCTGGACCGCTACCCCGACGGCCAGACCCTGCCCACCCCCAAGGCCATCGACTTCACCCCGGGCACGCTGCTGGGCAACGTTTCCGGCGAGCTGGGCCTGCGCAAGTACCTGGAGAGCAACGGCCACCAGTTGGTGGTCACCTCCAGCAAGGACGGCGTCGACAGCGTGCTGGAGCGCGAACTGCATGACGCCGAGATCGTCATTTCGCAGCCGTTCTGGCCGGCCTACATGACCGCCGAGCGCATGGACAAGGCGCCCAGGCTGAAGATGATCGTCACCGCCGGAATCGGCTCCGACCACACCGACCTGCAGGCGGCCATGGACCGCGGCATCACCGTGGCGGAAGTGACCTACTGCAACAGCAACAGTGTCGCCGAACACGTGGTCATGACCACCCTGGCGCTGGTGCGCAATTACCTGCCGTCGCACCAGTGGGTGCTCAAGGGCGGTTGGAACATCGCCGACTGCGTGGCGCGCTCCTACGACGTGGAAGGCATGCACGTGGGCACGGTGGCCGCCGGGCGCATCGGCCTGCGGGTGCTGCGCCTGCTCAAGCCGTTCGACATGCATTTGCACTACATGGACCGCCACCGCCTGCCCGAGGCCGTGGAGAAGGAGCTGAACCTGACCTACCACGCCACCCTGGAAAGCCTGGCCAAGGCCTGCGACGTGGTGACCCTGAACTGCCCGCTGCACCCGGAAACCGAGCACATGATCAACCAGGAGTCGCTCAAGCATTTCAAGCGCGGCGCCTACCTGATCAACACCGCGCGCGGCAAGCTGTGCGACCGCGACGCCGTCGCCGCGGCCCTGGAGAGCGGCCAGTTGGCCGGCTACGGTGGTGACGTGTGGTTCCCGCAACCGGCGCCGGCCGACCACCCGTGGCGGCGCATGCCCCACCATGGCATGACCCCGCACATCTCCGGCACCAGCCTGTCGGCGCAGGCGCGCTATGCCGCCGGCACCCGCGAGATCCTGGAGTGCTACTTCGAGCAGCGGCCGATCCGCGAGGAATACCTGATCGTGCAGGGCGGCCAGCTGGCGGGGGTAGGCGCGCACTCCTACAGCGCCGGCAACGCCACCCAGGGCTCCGAAGAAGCCGCACGCTTCAAGCGCTGAGGTGCCCATGAGCCAGACTCCGTCAGGCATTACCCTGAACGTGGCGTCGGCGGCGCGGGCGCGGGCCGGCCAGCTATTGCTGACCGGCCTGGGCACCCTGCTGGCCGTGGCCCTGATCGCCATCCTGGCCAGCCGTAGCGGCCAGCCCCTGCTGATCGGCTCGTTCGGCGCCACCTGCGTGCTGCTGTTCGGCTTCCCCAAGGGGCCGTTCTCGCGGCCGCGCAACGTCATCGGCGGGCACCTGCTGTGCTCGTGCACCGGGCTGGCCTGCCTGGCGCTGCTGGGCCCGGGCATTTTGCCCATGGCCGTGGCAGCAGCGCTGTCGGTGATGTTGATGGGGCTGACCGACACCACCCACCCGCCGGCGGGCGGCAACCCCATCATCATCTTCATGACCTTGCCGGGCTGGGATTTCGCCCTGGTGCCCACCCTGGCCGGCGCGGTGCTGTTGACCGCGACCGCCTGGGGATACTGGCGCCTGGTCGCCTTGAGCAAGCGTGGCTGAAGCAGTGGCCGCTGCCTGGACGCAGCGGCCTCTACGCAAACGCTATATAGTTTTGTATATTGCGATTCTCAATTCCCTTCCGCGCACAGCACGGGAATGAAGCACAACAAGGATCCGCCGATGTACATCATGCCTTTCGACCCCCGGCTGGACGCCAGCCCCCCTGCCCCCGCGCCGCAGTTACCGGTGCGCGAGCACATCCTGCAGGCCGCCTGCCAGGTGTTCGCCCGCGAAGGCTTCGATGCGGCCACGGTCAACGGCATCGCCCAGCACGCCGGGCTGCCCAAGCCCAACGTGCTGTACTACTTCAAGTCCAAGGACAACCTCTACGCCCAGGTGCTGGAAAGCATTGCCACGCCGTACCTGGACGCCTGCCTGTCACTGCACGACGACGACCAGCCGGTGGCGGCCCTGACCCGTACGGTGAGCGCCATGGTGCAGCTGTTCGAACGCCAGCCGTTTGCGTCCAAGGTGTTCATGGTCGAGCTCAAGGAAGGCGCCACGCGCCTGCCGCCCGCCTACGCCGAACGCTGGGCGGCGCGGGTGCGCGAGCACATCGAGCGGCTGGGCCGCTGGGTCGACGCCGGCCTGCTGGCCCCGGTGGACCCGCGGCACCTGTTGCTGTCGACCTGGGCCATCGCCCAGTCGTGCATCAGCCTGGGCTGGCAGGTGCCAGGCCTGCGCGGCCGCGAGCAGCTGGAAGCGATCGACTACGCCGCCGCCACCCAGACCGCCACGCGGCTGCTGGTGGAAGGCCTGACACCCGTGCAGCCAGCGGCCCAGCGCAAGCGCGCCTGATACACCCCGCCTACTGACAACCCCTGGGGTTTCGTACCTGTTTTGCGGGTGGTTTTGCCGTGTTCAGGTGCTGACATTTGATAATCCTATATTATCAACTCTTTATAAATTGAAATTACCGCAAAATAACAAGCGACAAATCATATGTAATTACAGGGTACGTAATACAGTACGAAATCGTAGCAGCTGCCGCAGGCTGCGTCCTGTGCACCACCGAATAACGGACACGCCAATGACGCGGCCATGCGGCCGCTGCTACGGTGGAGAAAAAAAGGAGGGGTTAGAGGCTGCCCAGCGTGTCCCACAACAGCTTCAGGTTCAGCACCACGATCACCGCGGCTACCAGCCAGGCCAGCACCTTGGTCACCGGGCCGATGACCAGCTCGCCCATGCTGCGGCGGTCGGAGACGAAGCTCACCAGCGGAATCACCGCGAACGGCAGCTGCATCGACAGCACCACCTGGCTCAACACCAGCAGGTGCGCGGTGCCCTCCTCGCCGTACAGGCTGGTGACCGCGATCACCGGCACGATGGCGATGCCACGGGTCAGCAGGCGCCGCGCCCAGTCGGGGATGCGCAGGTCGAGGAAGCCTTCCATGACGATCTGCCCCGCCAGGGTGGCGGTCACCGTGGAGTTGATGCCCGAGGCCAGCAGCGCCACGCCCAGCAACGCCGAGGCGATGCCCACGCCCAGCAGCGGCGACAGCAGGTGGTAGGCCTGCTCGATCTCCACCACGTCGGTGTGGCCGCTGCCATGGAAGACGGCAGCAGCCGTGATGAGGATCGCGGCGTTGACGAACAGCGCCAGGGTCAGGGCAATGGTACTGTCGGCCACCGCCCAGCGCAGGCCGCTGCGACGGCCTTCCGGGGTGCGTGGGTAGGCACGGGTCTGGACGATGGAGGAATGCAGGTAGAGGTTGTGCGGCATCACCGTGGCGCCAATGATGCCGATGGCGATGTACAGCATGGCCGGGTGGGTGACAATGCTCGCCTGGGGGATAAAGCCCTGGAACACTTCACGCCATTGCGGCTGGGCCAGCACCAATTGCGCGGCAAAACAGGCAAATATCAGGGTCAGCAAGGCAATGACGAAGGCTTCCAGCGCGCGGAAGCCACGGTTCATCAGCAGCAGGATCAGGAACACGTCCAGCACGCAAAGCACCGCGCCCCACAGCATGGGTATGCCGAACAGCAGCTTGAGGGCGATGGCGGTGCCGATCACCTCCGCCAGGTCGCAGGCGATGATCGCCGCCTCGCAGGCCAGCCACAGGGCAATGCACACCGGCTTGGGATAGCGCTGGCGACAGGCCTGGGCCAGGTCCAGGCCGGTGGCGATGCCCAGGCGCGCGGCCAGGGCCTGCAGCAGCACGGCCATGATGTTCGACAGCAGGATCACCGACAGCAGCGTGTAGCCAAACTGCGAGCCGCCGGCGATGTCGGTGGCCCAGTTGCCCGGATCCATGTAGCCCACCGCAACCATGTAGCCGGGCCCGGCGAACGCCAGCAGGCGGCGCAGCCAATGGCCATTTGCGGGCACGGCGACACTGCCGTTCATCGCACCCAGGCTGGGGCGGGCGGCAAGGGGGAGCGTGCGCCTGTGGCGGGCCGTGTAGTCGGCCTGGTGGTTATCCGTATTCAAGGTCGCGCTTCGCTGTTACTGAGTCGAAAACTGCCGGCGAAACAAAGCGCCTATCTGCTGAACGTAGCGGCTTTGCGGAAATTTACTCGCCTGGCGAATTATTTCCGACCACAGGGCTGGGTGAAGGTCGATTGCAGGCGATCAGCGGCACCTTCACTGGGCGAGCGGCCCCGTGCTGGGATACCCTTGCCAGCCTTCCCCGCCTGGCCACCGGAGCCGCCGTGACTGATTCTGCCCATCGCCCCACGCTCACTACCTCCACCCTGCTGGGTATCGCCCAGATCATCGCCTGGGGTGGCTCGTTCTATCTGATTGCCGTGCTTGCGGCGCCCGTGGTGGCCGACACGGGCTGGAGCCAGGCCTGGGTGTACGGCGCCCTGTCGCTGGCCATCCTGCTGTCGGGCCTGTTGGCACCCACTGTTGGCCGCCTGGTGGCGCGCCTGGGCGGCCGCCGGGTGCTGGTGGCCAGCGCGCCGATACTGGCCGCCGGCCTGGCGCTGCTGGCGGTGGCGCCCAACCTGCCGTGCTTTTTGCTGGCCTGGGTGGTGATCGGCATCGGCATGGCTACAGGGCTCTATGACCCTTTGTTCGCGGCCCTGGGCCAGCGTTTCGGCAGCGACGCACGCAGCGCCATCACCCAGATCACCCTGGTGTCGGGGTTCTGCACCTCGATCACCTGGCCGCTGGTGGCGGCGCTGGTGGCGCACCTGGGCTGGCGCGGCGCCTGCCTGACCTACAGCGGCCTGCTGCTGGTGCTAGTGCTGCCGATTTACCTGCGCACCCTGCCACCGCTGGCTGCCCTGCCCGCCAGCCACGCGGCGGCGCCCGGTGCCAGCGGCACGGCGCCAGACCGCCGGGTGTTCCTGCTGCTGACGGCCAGTTTCACCCTGGCGGCGGTTATTTTCACCGCTATTTCAGTGCAACTGATCAGCCTGCTGCAAAACCTCGGCTTCAGCCTTACGGCAGCCCTGGGCGTGGCCGCGCTGATCGGCCCCAGCCAGGTGGGCGTGCGGGTGCTGCAGGTGGTGCTGGGGCGCAACGCGCACCCTATCTGGAGCACGCTGGTGTCGGTGCTGCTGGTGGCCGCGGGCCTGGCAGGGCTGCTGTTCGCGACCCAGTGGGCGCTGGTGGCTATCGTGGTGTACGGGCTGGGCAGCGGTATTCGGTCGATTGTGCGCGGCACCCTGCCCCTGGCGCTGTTTGGCCCGGCCACCTACGCCGTGGTGCTGGGCCGCATCGCGCGCCCGGTGTTGATTGCCCAGGCGCTGACACCGCTGCTGGGTGGGTATCTGCAGGCGCATTTCGGTGCCACGGCGACGCTGGCGGTGCTGGGCGTGCTGGCGCTGGTCAACGTGGGGACGGTAGTGGCGTTGCAGCGCCACATGCCGCGCCACTGATGCCGTAGCCGCTGCCGCAGGCTGCGCTGGCCCTATGCCTCGCTGCACATCTCCAGCGTACGCGATGGCCAGCGCAGCCTGGCGGCAGCGGCTACGGGCGATAGCGGCGGACTCATTGGGTTTGCTGCAACTTCAGGCCATCGCGAATCGCCTGCACCTGCGCCTCGTTGTCGGCGTACCCCTGCGCCGACCCCGCATACGACAACGAATACGCCGCCCCCGGCGCACTTCCTGCCACCAGGGTCTGGGTCATCACGTGGCCGCCGTTGAGGCTGATCTTGCAGGTGGTTTCCACCGCGGCGATGTCGCCCAGCTTCGAGTCGTGCACCTTGGTGCACACGCTCTGATAACCGCCATGGCTGAAGTTGATCTGCAGCGCCTTGCGCATTTCCAGCACCACGCCGCCCAGGTTCACCTGGTGGTCCGGCGCCAAGGCCGTGCGGGTCAGTTCCACGACCATCTGCGGGTCACCGTTGGCGTCATTCTTCGCCGCGCGCTGGCGGTGCACGGCCGGGTCGCTGCCGGCGGGCAGGTCCTCGACGCTCCAGCCCGCCGGCCAGGTGATCACCACCTCGTCGGCCAGGGCCAGGGGCGCGGCCAGCAACAGGCCAAGGGCAAACACGGTACAGCCACGGTGCGGGAAGGTCATGGAAAGCGCGGGGTCCGTTGAGAAAGGGGGCCGATGAAACCGCGAGCGTGACGCAACTTAGACTTCAAGTAAAACATTTCACCCGCCTGCTACCCTCAGATCGTGTTTAATTGCGCCTATTTAACTGCCCGAGGTACTGCATATGCCTGCCCTGCCCTTGAAAAAACTGCTGGGTGCCACCGCGCTGCTGCTTGGCTGCGCCGTGTCGCCGCTGGTGTTCGCCCATGCCCACCTGAAAAGCGCCACGCCGGCCGCTGACGCCACCGTCAGCGCCCCGGCCGAGCTGAGCCTGGTGTTCACCGAGGGCGTCGAGGAAAGCTTCACCAAGGTTGACCTCAGCCGCGACGGCGAGCCCGTGCTGGTCAAGAGCATCGCCACCCAGGGCGCCGACAAGAAGACCCTGATCGTCACCCCGGCCGCACCGCTGGCCGCAGGCACCTACACCGTGAAGTGGCACGCCCTGTCGGTGGACACCCACAACAGCGACGGCAGCTACAGCTTCAAGGTGGCCCCGTAACCCCATGAGTGCTTTGGTCGTCGTTCGTTTCGTGCATTTCTGCGTGGTGCTGCTGGTGTTCGGCACTTTGGTTTTCCGCCCGTTGCTGCTGGGCGACGCCCGCCAGCAGGCGCGCTTGCGCCAGTGGCTGGACCCGCTGCTGTGCCTGCTGGCCGGCATCGGCCTGATCACCTCGGTGGCCTGGTTGATGCTGACCGCTGCCGACATGGCCGGCAACTGGCAGTCGGCGCTCAACAGTGAAGTGATCATGAAGGTGCTGACCCAGACCTTCTTCGGCAAGGCCTGGTTCGTGCACCTGTTCGCCAGCCTGGTGCTGCTGATGTGCCTGCGCATTCCCATGCGCCTGCCCACCTGGCTGCCCCTGGGCCTGAGCACCGTGCAACTGGCCACCCTGGCGCCGGTTGGCCACGCCGCCATGCTCAGTGGCGTGCCCGGCGCGCTGCTGATGCTCAACCAGCTGGTGCACCTGCTGTGCGTGGCGGGCTGGATGGGCGCGCTGATGCTGCTGATGATCATCCAGGCACGCCCGGCCGGCTACGACCTGCGCGGCACCCTGCTGCGCTTCAGCGGTTATGGCCTGGTGCTGGTGGCCGGCATCCTGGTTACCGGCCTGATCAACGTGCGCGTGCTGACCGGTGCGCTGTGGCCCACGCCCATGGACTCGGGCTTTGCCCTGGTGCTGGCGGTGAAGGCCTCGATCGTGGCGTGCATGCTGGCGTTGGCACTGTTCAACCGCGCGGCGCTGGCCAATCAGCGCATTGCCCTGAACACCTTGCGCCAGACGGTGCTGGTGGAGTGGCTGCTGGGGTTGGGGGCGTTGGCGGCGGTGTCGTTACTGGGTACGTTGAGCCCGGTGCCGTTGGTGTAGACAATAACCGTGGGAGCCGGCTTGCCGGCGAGCTTTTGACCTCAAAGGCTCGCTGGCAAGCCAGCTCCCACAGGCCGTCCATTACCCTTATAAATCGTAACGGTCTACTGCGCGGCGGCGTTCGTTGTCGTCGCGCACGTCGTAGTTGGCGGTGGTCTGGATATTGGTGTGGTGCGCTAGTTTCTGGGCGATGGACAGGTCGTGCTCTTCGATCACCCGGGTGATGAACGAGCGGCGGAAATCATGGGGCATGATTTTCACGCCGACCTGGGTGCCGCGCTGGCGGGCGATGTAATAGATCGCGTGCTTGGTGATGCGCTCGCGGGTGATGTGGCTGCCGCGGCGGATGCGGTTGAACAGGAACGTGTCGTCCTGCTCGCCCTCGCCCAGGTGCTCGCGGCGAAACGCCAGCCAGGCTTCCAGCTTCTCGAACGCCCAGGCCGGGGCGTATTTCACCAGTTGCTTGTTGCCCTTGCCGGTAACCTGCAGGCTGCGTTCCTGGAAATCGATTTGCGCCAGGTCAAGGTTCACCGACTCCGACTTGCGCATGCCCGAACCGTACAGAATCGCGATCACCGCCGCGTCGCGCAGGCCCTGGGGCCGCGGGTCGGCGGCGCACACGTCCATCAGTTCGCGGATCAGCGTGCGCTTGAGGTTGCGGCCCTGGCTGAGCCGCGTGCCGGCGGCCGGCTTGACCGAGCGCATTTTCAGCAGGTGGTCCTGGTCGATCAGGCTCAGGCGCCAGGCCTCGTTCATCACCCCACGAATGGCGTTGACGTACAGCGACGAGGTGTTGGGCGCATAGCCGTCGGTGCGCAGGGCGGCCACCAGGCCGGTGATATGGCCCGGTTGCAGCACGTGCCAGGGCACGTCGCGGATGTCGGTGTCGGCGAAGCCTAAGCGATCGGCGGCGTCCTGCAGCACGTATTTCATGGTCAGCTGGCTGGATGGCACCAGCCGCGCCAGGTACTGGACCAGGGGGTTGCGCACGTCCGGCAACGGGTCTAGGGCGGGGATTTCAGGCAAAACGCGGGGTTCCTCGTGGGCTTCAAAGCGCGGCCATGTTAACAGCCCCTGGCAAATGATGGGCGCTCACCCTTTTGCAGCAAGCTGATGAAAACCCGACCGATTTTGGTGCTGACACGTTTCAGCCGGCCCACAATAGCGCTATGCTGATTTCTTTGTCCCGGTCATCCATGGAGGTAGCGTCATGAGCCAAGATCCACTGAGCAGTCTGTACCCCACAGCAGCGGATATCCCCGAGCAGTACCGCCTGAGCGGCCAGGTCGAGCAACGCGACTACCTGGTCGATGGCGAACTGCGCCGCTGGGAAGGCCCCCTGGCCACCGTCCGCAGCCCGATTTTCCTCGACACCCCCGAAGGCGACCAGCAGGTGATCCTGGGCAGCACGCCGCTGCTCGACGCCGACACCGCCTTGACCGCCCTGGACGCCGCCGTGCGCGCCTACGACAAGGGCCGCGGTGCCTGGCCGAACCTGCGCGTGGCCGAGCGTATTCGCCACGTCGAAGGCTTCCTGGCACGCATGCGCGAGCAGCGCGACGCGGTGGTCAACCTGCTGATGTGGGAAATCGGCAAGAACCTCAAGGACTCGCAGAAAGAGTTCGACCGTACGTGCGACTACATCGTCGACACCATCAACGCCCTCAAGGACGTGGACCGCAAGTCCAGCCGCTTCGAGCTGGAACAGGACACCCTGGGCCAGATCCGCCGCGTGCCGCTGGGCGTGGCGCTGTGCATGGGCCCGTACAACTACCCGCTGAACGAGACCTTCACCACGCTGATCCCGGCGCTGATCATGGGCAACACCGTGGTGTTCAAGCCGGCCAAGTTCGGCGTGCTGCTGATTCGTCCGTTGCTGGAAGCGTTCCGCGACAGCTTCCCGGCCGGCGTCATCAACGTCATCTACGGCAGCGGCCGCGAGACCGTCAGCGCGCTGATGGCCAGCGGCAAGATCGACATCTTCGCCTTCATCGGCACCCACAAGGCCGCCAGTGACCTGAAAAAACTGCATCCCAAGCCGCACCGCCTGCGCTCGGCCCTGGGCCTGGACGCCAAGAACCCCGGCATCATCCTGCCCGAGGTGGACCTGGACAACGCCGTCAACGAGGCCATCACCGGCTCGCTGTCGTTCAACGGCCAGCGCTGCACCGCCCTGAAGATCCTGTTCGTGCACGAGAACGTGGTGGGCAGCTTCATCGAGAAATTCAACCAGAAGCTGGCGGCGCTGAAATCCGGTATGCCGTGGGACGCGGGCGTGTCGCTGACGCCGCTGCCGGAGTCGGGCAAGACCGAGTACCTGTCGGGCCTGGTCGCCGACGCCGAGGCCAAGGGCGCCAAGGTGGTGAACGCCGGTGGCGGTGCCATTCGTGGCAACTTCTTCTACCCGGCCGTGCTGTTCCCGGTCACCCCGCAGATGCGCGTGTACCAGGAAGAGCAGTTCGGCCCGGTGGTGCCGATCGTGCCGTTCCGTGACCTGGAGACCGTGATCGACTACGTGCTGGAGTCCGACTTCGGCCAGCAGGCGAGCATCTTCGGCACCGACGCTACCCAGGTGGGCAAGCTGGTGGACATCTTCGCCAACCAGGTCGGCCGCATCAACATCAACGCCCAGTGCCAGCGTGGCCCGGACACCTACCCGTTCAACGGCCGCAAGAACTCGGCCGAAGGCACCCTGTCGGTGTTCGACGCCCTGCGCACCTTCTCGATTCGCACCCTGGTGGCCACCAAGTTCCAGGACGCGAACAAGACGTTGATCAGCGACATCATCCACGACCGGAAGTCGAACTTCCTGACCACGGATTACATCTTCTGATGTGACAGCCCGCGGGACGCGGCCTGCGGCGTGCCAGCAAAACCGCGGCGCTCGGGACGCGGCCTGTGGCCGCTGCTACAGGAATTTCGCGTAGCAGCTGCCGAAGGCTGCGCCTGGCTGGCATCCCACAGCGGATAATCGCCCAGGCGCTTCACCAGGCCGGCGCGCAAGGGATTGGCGACGACGTACCGCGCCATCTGCTTGAGGTTGTCTTCCTTGCGCAACGCACGGTCGTGGTAGCCCTTTTGCCAAAAGCGCCCGGTGCGGCCCAGATACTGATTGATGCTCTGGCTACTGCGCGCCTTCACCCTGCACATGACTTCGCCCAACGACTTTTCTCGCAACGCCATCAACCAGTGCAAATGGTCCGGCATCACCACCCAGGCCAACGACTCGACCAGCCCTGCCTCGTGCGCCGAGCGCAGTTCATGGACCACCAGCCGGCCCGCCCGCAACTGCTCGAAATACCGCTCCCGTCCCTCGGTCACCGTGGTGAGCAGGTAGATGCGGCCCGGTTCGCTGCAACGGCCGGTGCGCAGTGTGTAGGCGCGGCGCTTGCCTTCCATGGTAATGCCTCCCTGGCTGAAGACAGTACGGTAATGGCGAGGCTGAGGAATGGCTACCGTGGGTGCGTTGCGGGGGATTTCAGACGCGGCCTGTGGCCGCTGCTACAAATACACTTGCGTGGACCCGCGAAATGGCGGTGTCCGGAAGTTTTTTCTGGGCGCGGCAGGCCACGGGGAATGGTGGCCAGGGGCCTTGCAACCGGGCGAGATGTCGCAGGCCAGCGCCACGCAAACGGTTGCGCTATCGGTTTTCAGGTGCGATAACTAAAAAGGTAACGCGACTCGACACCCGATAAAAGCCAGAAACCACGCCCGCATCACTGTCGTTTTCCGTCGTTTTATGACCGCTCACCTGAGCCTGCCCTTCAACCTCCTCGAGGCCATTCATTGGTGCGCCCAAGCACCTGCTGCACACAAGGAAACGGAACATTGAGCGATCAATCCACTCCGCACTCTCCCCTCGCCCGCCTATGCGCCAAAATCGGCATTCCCTACCCGCTGTTCTGGGGCTTCGTCGGCCTGTTGATCTTCATGATCGGCGACGGCGTCGAACTCGGTTACCTCTCGCCCTTCCTCGGCCAACGCGGCCTGCCTGAACACCAGATCGCCATGGTCTTCACCCTGTACGGGATCACGGTCGGCATTTCCTCCTGGCTGGCCGGCGCGCTGTCCAACCTCTGGGGCCCGAAACGGGTGATGACCCTCGGGCTGATCATCTGGAGCGTCTTCGAGGCGCTGTTCCTGGTCTACGGCCTGCAGAAGCTCAGCTACCCGATGATCCTGCTCACCTACGGCCTGCGCGGCTTCGGCTACCCGTTGTTCGCCTACGGCTTCCTGGTGTGGATCGCCGCCGCCACGCCGTCACGCAAGATGGGCCTGGCGGTAGGCTGGTTCTGGGTGGCCTACGCGGCGGGCCTGCCAACCCTGGGCTCGCTGGTGGCGAGCATCAGCATCCCCATCATCGGCGCCCTGCAGACGTTCTGGCTGTCGTTCGGCCTGGTAGTCATCGGCGGCATCATCGGCCTGGTGGGCATGCGTGAAAGCCACGGCCTGCAACGCCTGGCGCCCGAAGGCGAGAAACCGCTGGTGTCGATGGCGAAGAACATCACCATCATGTGGACCCAGCCCAAGGTGACCCTGGCCGGGTTGGTGCGGGTGATCAACACCGCGTCGATGTTCGGCTTCCTGGTGGTGCTCCCCGGTTTCTTCATGCACACCGTGGGCTTCACCCTGGAGCAATGGCTGCGCCTGCTGACCATCGTGTTCGTGTTCAACATCATCGGCAACATGGGCTCGAGCATCGTCAGCACGCGCATCGGCTACCGCAACACCATCCTCTGGCTGGGCGCAGTGGGCAGCACCATCAGCACGCCGCTGTTCTTCTTCATGCCCCAGGCGTTCCCGCACAACTTCCTGCTGGCCTCGGTGTTCGGCGCGTTCTACGGGCTGACGCTGGCGTGCTTCGTGCCGCTGTCGGCGCTGGCACCGGCCCTGGCGCCGCAAAACAAGGCGGCGGCGTTGTCAGTGCTGAGCCTGGGTGCGGGTGCCTCCACGTGGGTGGGCCCTGCGGTGGTGGCGATTTTCAGCGACCGTTACGGGCTGGAAGGCGTGGTGTGGGCGTTTTCGGGGTTGTATGCGCTGAGCGCGGTGATGATGGTGTTCCTGCGTGACCCGGAACCGGTGCATGAGCCGGTGCTGACCCAGGCCACGCGCCGAATCAAGGTGCGGGTGCCGCGGTTGGATTACCGCTGGGCTCATGCGACGCGGGCTGAGTAAGCGGCGCTGGTGACGCGGCCTGCGGCAGCTGCTACAGCAGCGGCCGCAGGCCGCGTCCGGGCGTTACACCCGTTCCAACGCCAACGCCACACCCTGCCCGCCGCCGATGCACAAGGTCGCCAACCCCTTGCGCGCATCGCGCTTGATCATTTCATGCAGCAGAGTCACCAGCACGCGGCAGCCCGACGCGCCAATGGGGTGGCCCAGGGCGATGGCGCCACCGTTGACGTTGACCTTGTCGGCGTCCCAGCCCAACTCCTGCCCCACCGACAGCGCCTGCGCGGCGAAGGCTTCGTTGGCTTCGATCAGGTCCAGTTGGTCGAGGGTCCAGCCGGCTTTCTGCAGGCAACGGCGTGTGGCGCTGACCGGGCCGATGCCCATGATGGCCGGGTCGACGCCAGCGTTGGCGTAGGCGGCGACGCGGGCCAGCACCGGCAGGTGCAGTTCCTGGGCCTTGGCGGCGCTCATCAGCAACACGGCGGCCGCGCCGTCGTTCAGCGACGAGGCGTTGCCGGCCGTGACCGTACCGTCCTTCTTGAACGCCGGCTTGAGCTTGGCCAGGCTGTCGGCCGTGGTGCCGGCGCGTGGCTGCTCGTCGGTGGCGAAGGCGATGGGGTCGCCCTTGCGCTGCGGAATCAGAATGGGGGTGATCTCGGCGACAAAGCGCCCGCCTTCGATGGCGGCTGCAGCCTTGGCCTGGGACTGCGCGGCGAAGGCGTCCTGGGCTTCGCGGCTGATGCCGTACTTGTCCACCAGGTTCTCGGCGGTGATGCCCATGTGGTAGTCGTTGAACGCGTCCCACAGGCCGTCGCTGATCATGCTGTCGACCATGCTCGCGTGGCCCATGCGCAGGCCGGTGCGGGCGCCGGGCAGCACGTAGTTGGCGAGACTCATGTTCTCCTGGCCGCCGGCGATGATTACATCGGCGTCGCCGCAGCGGATGGCCTGGGCCGCCAGGTGCAGGGTCTTGAGGCCCGAGCCACAGACCTTGTTCAGGGTCATGGCCGGCACGGCCACTGGCAGGCCGGCCTTGATGGCGGCCTGGCGCGCAGGGTTCTGGCCGGCACCGGCGGTGAGCACCTGGCCAAGGATAACTTCGTCCACCAGGCTGCCGTCGAGGCCGGTCTGGGCCAGCAGTTGGCGGATCACCGCGGCGCCCAGGTCGACGGCGGGAATGGTGGCCAGCGAGCCCTGGAAACTGCCGACCGCGGTGCGGGTGGCGGCGACGATGACGACGTCTTGCATGGTGTGAACCTCGTTGTTATTGGACGATTCGATACGATACGGGCATCGGTGGATTGTCACGCCATTAGATTATTTTGATAATTTTGTTTTTCAAAGCAGTTCATCAGCTTTGCTTATCAATGATCGCCTGCGCGCTGCGCAGCGCCAGGGCCACCGCCGTCAGCGTCGAGTTGACCGTGGCCGAGGTCGGCATCACCCCGGTGCCGCACAGGTAGAGGTTGTCATGCTCATGGCAACGGCCGAAGGCGTCGCACACCGAGGTGCGTGGGTCGTGGCCCATGCCCAGGGTACCGGTGATGTGCTGGTTGTTGGAGAACTTGCCATCGGCGCTGTGGCGCAGGTGGGTGCCGCCCATTAGCTGGGCGATGCGCAGGAAGTCCTGGCGCGAAGCATCGGCGCCGCGCCGGGTGTAGTCGTCTATTGCGTAGTGCAGGCGTGGCGTGGGCAGGCCCAGTTTGTCGCGGCGGTCGCTGAGGGTGACGCGGTTGTCGGGGTGGGGCAGCAGCTCCAGCACGTCCTTCACGCTCATTTCGAAGGCGGCGCGGTGGCGCAACTGGGTCTTGAACGCTACGCCATAGACCCCAGCCTTGAGCAGCGCCTCGCTGGCCGTGTCGACCCGCGAGACGTTGGTGAAATCCAACCGGTAGGCGGCGCGATGGCGGCGGAAATCGCCGTCGCGCAGGGTGTTGATCGAACTGGGGCTTTGCGGGCCGCGGCCCAGCCATAGTTCCTCGTCGGCGTCGAAACTGAGCGAGGTGCTGGGATGGTCCATGAGGTTGCGGCCCACCTGCCCCGAACCGTTGGCCAGGCCGTGGGGGTAGCGGTCGCTGGCCGACATCAGCAGCAGCTTGGGGCTTTCGATGCCGTTGGCGGCGACGATGAAGGTCTGCCCGGTGACCCGATGGCTCTGTTTGTCCGGGTCATAGTAATGAGCGGCGACGATGCGCCCCTGGGCGTCGTGCTCCAGGCGGTAGACCACCGCCTTGATCTGCAGGCGCACGCCCGCCGCCAGGGCCTGCTGGATGGCAATGCCACCGTGGTACTGGGCGTTGATCGGGCAAATGGGCTGGCAGCTGTTGCTGGCGCAGCACGGCGGCCGGCCATCGTAGACCTGGCTGTTGCGCGCCGCCGTGTTGCCCACCACGCTGTAGGCCGGCGCCAGGCGCTCGCGAATGCGCGCCATGGCGTAGGGCTCGGCCACCGGCGCCATGGGCAGCGGCTGGCTGCGGGGCGAGCCGGTGTTGGCGGCGCCGGATACGCCCATCAGCACCTCGGCCTGTTGGTAGAACGGCTCCAGGTCGGCGTAGGCCAGCGGCCAGTCGACGCCCACGTCGTACAGGCTCTTCAGGCGAAAATCGTTGGGCAGCAGGCGCCAGGCCTGGGCCGCCCAGTGCCAGCTGGTGCCGCCTACGCCGCGGATGTACTGGGTGTCGTAGGGGTACGGGCCGGCCTGGTCGAGGTAGCCGTTGGGCTCGGGCTGGTAGATAGGGTGCGGCGCCCAGTCGTGGTACGGGTACGGCGCCAGCCAGTCGTGCTTGCGCGGCGCGGCGCGAAACGCGGCCACCACCTGGGCGTGGTCGATGGGCCCGCCCGCCTCCAGGATCAGCACCGACAGGCCGCACTCTGCCAGGCGCCTGGCCGCGGTGGCGCCGACAATGCCGCTGCCGATCACCACCACGTCGGCGCTCAGGGCCTCAGGCATTGCCCGCCACCGGCTTTTGCGTCCAGCTGCCGTAGCCACCCAAGGCAAAGCTGGGCGGCTGCAGCACGTCGCTGACCATTTGCGCGTTCAGCGCTTGTTCGTAGGCCACGCAGCGCGCCTGGGCGCCGCTGCCGACGATGCCCATGAACCAGGCGCGGGCGATGGCCCGGGGCACTTTGGCCAGCGGCGATTGTTCGCTGTCGAGGGTGTGCTGCAGGGTCTCGGGGCTGATGCGCCGCGCTTCGATCAGGCTCAGCAGTTGGCGGGCCTGCTGGGGAAAATCAGGGTGCAGGTCGCACAAGGCCCGGTACAGGGCGGCGGCCAGGCTGGCGTCCAGGGCCTGCTGGCCGGCGATCAGCGCCGACAGGGCGAGGAAATCGGCCTGGGCCGGGCTGTCGACCGGTTCAGCCAGGGCAAAGCCGATGTGCGAGGCCGTCCAGGCGCCCAGCATGGCCGTCAGCAGGGTTCGGCGGGTGGGGTTCATGGCATCCATTCTCCGGGGCATCGCTGTTGGAACACGGCGAGCCGGAGAAATTCACGGGATGCGCAATAAACGCCATCGCTGAATTTTTGTGGGAGCTGGCTTGCCAGCGAGCTTTTGGGCCTCAAAAACTCGCTGGCAAGCCAGCTCCCACAGGGTTTATGCGACGGCGGCGGCGATCAGGGTGCTGGCGGCAGCCTTTTCGACCTTGATGGCGATGAACTTCGAGGTCGGAGTGAAGGTGCGGTCGCCGTAGCTTTCCAGCGGCACCAACGGGTTGGTCTCCGGGTAATAGGCAGCGGCCTGGCCTTCGGGGATGTCGTAGGCGATCAGGGTGAAGCCCTTGACCCGACGCTCGCGGTTGTCATCCCACAGCGCCACCAGGTCGACCTTGTCGCCCGGCGCCATACCCAGCTTGCGAATGTCCGCCTCGTTGACGAACACCACGTCACGCATGCCGTACACACCGCGGTAGCGGTCGTCGAGGCCGTACAGGGTGGTGTTGTACTGGTCGTGGGAGCGCATGGTCTGCAGGATCAGGTCCGGCGCGACGTTCATCTTGCGCACGCCGGCGTTGACCAGGTCGTCGGGCAGCAGGCTGGCGGTGAACTGCGCCTTGCCGCTGGCGGTTTTCCACACGCGCTGGGCAGCGGTGTTGCCCAGGTGGAAGCCGCCCGGGTGCTCCAGGCGCTTGTTGAAGTCGGTGAAGCCCGGCAGGGTGTCGGCGATCAGGTCGCGGATGCGGCTGTAGTCGCCCACCAGCCAGTGCCAGTCCACCGGGTGGTTGCCCAGGGTGGCGGCGGCGATGCCGGCAATGATCGCAGGCTCCGAGCGCAGCGCCGGCGAGCGCGGCTTCAGCTGGCCGTGGGAGATGTGCACCATGCTGAAGGTATCTTCCACGGTGATGCCCTGCGGGCCATTGACCTGCACGTCGATCTCGGTACGGCCCAGGCACGGCAGAATCAGCGCGTCCTTGCCGGTGACCAGGTGGCTGCGGTTGAGCTTGGTGGCGATATGCACCGTCAGGTCGCATTTGCGCAGGGCTTCGTGGGTGCGCGGGGTGTCCGGCGTGGCTTGGGCGAAGTTGCCGCCCAGGCCGATGAACACCTTGGCTTCGCCACGTTCCATGGCGCCGATGGCCTGCACGGCGTTGTGCCCCACTTCGCGCGGCACGGTGAAGTTGAAGCGCTTTTCGATGGCGTCCAGCAGGGCTTTCGACGGCTTTTCGTCGATGCCCATGGTGCGGTCGCCCTGCACGTTACTGTGGCCACGCACCGGCGACAGGCCGGCGCCCGGGCGGCCGACGTTGCCGCGCAGCAGTTGCACGTTGATGACTTCCTGGATGGTCGGCACCGAGTGCTTGTGTTGGGTGAGGCCCATGGCCCAGCACATGATCACGCGCTCGGCCTTGCGGTACATGCTGGCGGCCAGTTCGATATCCGCCAACGGCAGGCCCGACTGCTCGACAATGTGCGCCCAGGTAGTGGCGTCCACTTCAGCCAGGTAGGCGTCCATGCCGGTGGTGTGCTCGGCAATGAAGGCGTGGTCGAACACCGCGGGTTCGCCATTGGCCTGGGCCTCGCGCTCCCATTGCAGCAGGAACTTGGCCATGCCGCGGAACAACGCCATGTCGCCGCCCAGCGCGGGGCGGAAGTAGGCCGAACTGGTGGGCTTGGAGCCGTTGCCGAGCATTTCCAGCGGGTGCTGTGGGTGCTGGAAGCGTTCCAGGCCGCGCTCCTTGAGCGGGTTGATGCAAATCACCTGGGCGCCACGCTCCACCGCTTCACGCAGCGGCTCGAGCATGCGCGGGTGGTTGGTGCCGGGGTTCTGGCCGATGACGAAGATGGCGTCGGCGTGCTCCAGGTCGTGGAACACCACGGTGCCCTTGCCCACGCCCAGGGTCTCTTTCATGCTCACGCCGCTGGCTTCGTGGCACATGTTCGAGCAGTCGGGGAAGTTGTTGGTGCCATAGGCCCGCACGAACAGCTGGTACAGGAAGGCGGCCTCGTTGCTGGCGCGGCCCGAGGTGTAGAACTCGGCCATGTCCGGCGACGGCAGGGCCTTCAGGTGCCTGGCGATCAGCGCGTAGGCGTCTTCCCAGCTGGTTTCCACGTATTTGTCGCTGGCGGCGTCGTAGCGCACCGGGTGGGTCAGGCGGCCCTGGTACTCCAGCCAGTAGTCACTTTGCGAGGCCAGCGCCGTTACCGTGTATTTGTTGAAGAACGCCGGGTTCACCAGGCGCCCGGTGGCTTCCCAGTTGACGGCCTTGGCGCCGTTCTCGCAGAACTTGACCATGCCGTTTTCCGGCGACTCGCCCCAGGCGCAGCCCGGGCAGTCGAAACCGCCGTTCTGGTTGGTCTTGAGCATGGCGCGAATGTTAGTGAGCGCCTTCTTGCTGCCCAGCCAACTGCGCGTCACCGCTACTAAAGCGCCCCAACCAGCTGCGGCACCTTTGTAGGGTTTATAGCGTTCGTGCGTGGACATGGGGCGCTCCGTTTTCGGCAGTGAATTCAGAATCTCAGGCTATTCCCGGCCCTGCCAGCTGTCCAATTGCTATTAGTGAACGCGTGATCGACGCCATCTATCACACCGTGATAGACGCCATTGATCATGTCTTCACTCGAAGTAATTAGACCTGCCCCCACCACACCCTTATTCTGGACGCACGAATGAGCTGTTCAACGAGGTATGCATGTCTGATCGGACCCTGGTAGACGGTTTCGCCCGGCGCGTGGACTACGTGCGCCTGTCGGTGACCGACCGCTGCGATTTCCGCTGCGTGTACTGCATGGCCGAGGACATGACCTTTCTGCCGCGCCAGCGCATTCTCAGCCTGGAAGAGATCGGCGAGCTGGCCGAGCGCTTCGTCGCCCTGGGCACCCGCAAAATCCGCCTTACCGGCGGCGAACCGCTGGTGCGCAAGGGTATCGTCGAACTGTGCCAGCGCATCAGCGCCCTGCCCGGCCTGCGCGAATTGTGCCTGACCACCAACGGCTCGCAGCTGGCGCGCCTGGCCCAGCCGCTCAAGGCGGCGGGCGTCAAGCGCCTGAACATCAGCCTCGACAGCCTGGACCCGGCGCGCTTCAAGGAACTGACCCGCACCGGCGACCTGCAGGCGGTGATAGACGGCGTCGATGCCGCCAACGCCGCCGGCTTCACCCACACCAAGCTCAACTGCGTGGTGATGAAGGGCCGCAACGACCACGAGATCAACGACCTGGTGGCGTTCGCCATCGACCGCGGCGTGGACATTTCCTTTATTGAAGAGATGCCGTTGGGCACGATCAGCGAGCACAGCCGCGCCGAGGCGTTCTTCTCCAGTGCCCAGGTGCGCGAGGTGATCGCCCAGCGCTACACCCTGATCGACTCCGCCGAATCCACCCAGGGGCCATCGCGCTACTGGCGGCTGGCCGAGGCACCGCACATCCGCATCGGCTTCATCTCGCCCCACAGCCACAACTTCTGCGCCACCTGCAACCGCGTGCGCGTCACCGTCGAAGGGCGCCTGTTGCTGTGCCTGGGCAACGAGCACGGCATGGACCTCAAGGCCGTGCTGCGCGCCAACCCGGGCCAGCCGCATAAGGTCGAACAGGCGATTGTCGAGGCCATGAAGCTCAAGCCGTGGCGGCATGACTTCCAGCTCAACGACGACGTGCAGGTGGTGCGGTTCATGAACATGACCGGCGGTTAGCACCCACGGCGCGCCTGTAACCGCTATCATCGAACCTGCTCCCCCTGCCCAGCCCCGGTGTTGCCTTGGATATCAAACAGCTCAAGTTCCTCATTGCCCTGGACCAGACCCGGCACTTCGGCCAGGCCGCCGCGCGCTGCAACATCACCCAGCCGACCCTGTCCATGCGCCTGCGCAACCTGGAAGACGAACTGAACATCGTGCTGGTCAACCGTGGCCAGCGCTTCGAGGGCTTCACCCCGGCCGGCGAGCGCGTGCTGGCCTGGGCGCGCACGCTGATCGCCGCCCACGACGGGCTGTACGCAGAAGCGGCGGCCTGCCGCGGGCAGTTGATCGGCGACCTGCGCCTGGGCGTGGTGCCGCTGAGCAGCTTCAACACCACGCAGTTCATCCAGGCGCTGGCCAAGGAGTTTCCCGAACTGGGCTTCAGCGTCTCCACGCTGACCAGCGACGACATCGTCGCCGGCCTGGCCAACAACCACATCGACCTGGGCATCTGCTACCTGGACCAGGTCAACGCCAGCCACTTCGAGTACTTCGAACTGTCCTCGACCCGCATCGGCGTGCTCTACGACAAGCGCTATTTCAACTTCGCCAGCGCGCACATCAGCTGGGAAGACGCCGCCGAACTGCCGCTGGGGATGATCCTCAACGGCATGCACTTCCGCAAATCCGTGGACCTGAGCTTCCGCAGCCGCGGCCTCAGCCCGCGCCCGGTGCTGGAAAGCGACTCCACCTTCCAGCTGATCCAGGCGCTGCAGGCCGGCTTCTGCTGCGCAGTCATGCCCCTGGACGGCGGCTTCGAGGGCCTGAGCGAACACATCGGCGTGCTGGAGCTGCCCGACGCCGAAGTACTGGCGCCGCTGGGCCTGATCATGCGCCGCACCGAGCCGCGCTCGGCCATCGCCGAAAAATGCTTCGCCCAGGCCCGCCAGTTCCTCACCCCTAACCCATCCCCGTAGCAGCGGCCCGAAGGCCGCGTCCGAACGCACCGCTTATCCCTGGAGTACCGCGTCGTGGCTGGACGCCGCCTGGCGGCAGCTGCTACGCGGGACGCGGGGACCTTTGCGCATTGTTGCGCGAACAGGAATACACCCTTTCTTTTTGATAGGTAGCTAACAAACAGACCCGCTGATACATTGCTCGGCGTCGAGATTGCCAACTGCTCGACGCCCCTATTGGGCCATTATCCCTGCTCCCCCCTGGTGGTAATGGCCCTTTTTTACGCCCCCCACATTCCCCCTACCGCCAGGTGAAATTTTATTCATGCTGGGCGTTATGTACGTTCTGGTTCAATGCTGGCCATCGCTATATACTTTTTGATACACCGCCAGCAATCGAATCCCCCTGATGTCACGCGCCGCCCCGCTCTACCCCGCAGCTTTCAGCCTGATCGCCGTGACCCTCGCCAGCCTGGTGGCCCTGACCATCGGCCGCTACCCGCTGCCCCTGTCGCAACTGCTGGATTTCATTGCAGCCTGGCTGGGGCTGACCACGCTGCCCGCCGACCAATACGCCCTGCTGCACAGCCTGGTGATCGACAGCCGCCTGCCGCGCATCATCGCCGCGGTGCTGGTGGGCGCCGGGCTGTCGGTGTCGGGGGCGGCCTACCAGGCGGTGTTTCGCAACCCGCTGGTGTCGCCCGGGCTGCTGGGGGTGTTGAGCGGCTGCGCGTTCGGCGCCGCCGTGGGCATTGTCGCCAACCTGCACGGCGTGTGGATTCCGCTGCTGGCGTGCCTGACCGGGCTGGCGGCGGTGGCCCTGGGCGTGACCATCGCCAACCTGTTCGGCATGAGCTCGATCCTGATGCTGGTGCTGGGCGGCATCGTCGCCAATGCACTGTTCACCTCGCTGCTGTCGATCACCCAATACCTGGCCGACCCGCTCAACCAGCTGCCCACCATCGTCTACTGGCTGCTGGGCAGCCTCAGCGCCGTGGACCAACAGGCCCTGAAGCTGACTGCGCCGCTGTTGCTGCTGGCCATCGGCGTGCTGTGCCTGCTGGGGCGCGCCATCGATGCGCTGTCGCTGAGCGATGACGAGGCGCTGAGCCTGGGCGTGCCGGTCAAGCGCATTCGCTACGGGGTGATTATCCTGGCCACGCTGATCAGCGCGCTCACCGTGAGCATCGCCGGCATGGTCGGCTGGGTGGGCCTGCTGGTGCCGCACCTGGCGCGCCTGCTGGTGGGCCCGGGCAACGCGCGGCTGCTGCCGGTCAGCGCCGGGCTGGGCGCCTGCTTCCTGCTGGCCGCCGATGCCCTGGCGCGCAGCCTGGGCGCCGGCGAGATTCCGCTGGGCATCATTACCGAACTGCTCGGTGCAGTCGCTTTCGTGCTGGTGCTGCGCCGCGTGCGCCGGGGCTGGCTGTGAGCGCGCCGCTGCTGCAGGCCGAGGGGCTGGGCTACCGCATCGGCGAGCGCTGGCTGTTCGAAGACGTCAACCTCAGCGTGCAGGCGGGCGATTGCATCGCGCTGCTGGGCGCCAATGGCGCGGGCAAGAGTACGCTGCTGAAGCTGCTGCTGGGGCTGCTCAAGCCCAGCGCCGGCCGCGTGCTGGTCAACGGCCAGCCGCTGACCGCGCTGGACCGCCGCAGCATCGCCCAGCTGCTGGCCTACGTGCCGCAGACCCACGTGCCGAGCTTCCCCTACAGCGTGCGCCAGATCATTACCCAAGGCCGCCTGCCGATCACCGGGCTGGGCCGCGCGCCGAGCAGCACCGATCACGACGCCGTGGCCCGCGCCCTGCACGAGCTGGGCATCGAAGCACTGGCCGAACGCACCTACACCGAGCTGTCCGGCGGCGAGCGCCAGTTGGTGCTGATCGCCCGCGCGCTGGTGCAACAGGCGCGAATGATCCTGCTGGACGAACCCGTCACCGGCCTGGATTTCGGCCACCAGCTGCGCCTGCTCGAACGCCTGCAGCAACTGGCCGCCAGCGGCCTGGCCATCCTGACCACCAGCCACCGCCCCGAACAGGCGCTGGCCGGCGCCAACCGCGCCTGGGTGCTGCACCAGCAGCGCCTGATCGCCGACGGCACGCCCCATGACGTCATCGACGCCGCCTTGATGCAGCGCCTGTACGGCGTGCCCGTGCGCCAGATCGACAGCGACCGCCATCGTTTTTTTGCCCCCTTGTAAGCCGCCCCTTTCAGAGAGAGTCCTGCATGAAGCACCTCCCCTATGCCCCGCTGCTGCTGGCCGCAGCCGTCAACCTGGCCCACGCCGCCGACAGCGCGCCCGTGCAGCTGGGCGCCGTCACGGTCAACGGTGTCCAGGACACCCAGGCCGAGCAGGACGCTCGCGCCGCCCGGGAGAAAAGCGCCAACCTCGGCCCGCTGGGCGAGCGCCGGCTGCTGGACACGCCCTACTCGCTGAACGTGGTGCCCCACGACCTGATCCAGGACCAGCAGCTGAAAAGCGTCAAGGACATCCTGCGCTACCTGCCCTCGGTGCAAGGTGACGGCGCCCGCCCGCAAAGCCGCGGCCTGCAGGGCAGCGTGGTGCAGAACACGCGCCTGGACGGCCTCAACGTGGTGTCGACCACCGACTACCCCGCCGAGCAGTTCGACAACGTGCAGGTGCTCAACGGCCTGGCCGGCTCGCTGTACGGCCCGGCCAACCCTGCCGGCACCTTCAACTTCATTTCCAAGCGGCCCACCGACGAGCGCCTGAACCGCGTGACCGTGGGCGTGGGCACCGGCCTGAGCTGGCTGAAAGCCGCCGACCTCAGCGGCCCGTTCGACCCGGACGGCAAGATCAAGTACCGCCTCAACCTGCTCGACGAACAGGGCCACAGCTACGCCCCGGGCAGCACCCTGCGCCGCCAGCTGGTGAGCCTGGCGCTGGACTTCCAGCTGAGCGACAACGACGTCATCGAGACCAACTTCAGCCACTACAACTACCTGGCCAAGGGCCTGCCGGGCAAGTTCGCGCTGGCCTCCGGCGCCAGCTTCCCCCATGCCATGGACCCGACCAAGAGCAACCTGGGCCAGAACTACGCCGGCGACAACGACACCACCGACACCGCCAGCGTGCACTTCAAGCACGACTTCAACGGCAACTGGAAGCTGGACGTGGGCCTGCTGCGGCAGATCGCCGACCGCGAGTCCACGGCCGTCACCAACACCCTGGCCGCCACCGGCAACACCTACACCTCCACCGTCGCCACCGCCACGGCCAGCCGCTTCACCATCAACAGCTACCTGGCCAACCTCAACGGCAGCGAGTGGACCGGCTCGGTGCGCCATGACCTGACCTTCGGCCTGAGCGGCTTCGACTGGAAGAACTTCAACCCGGTCAACGGCGCCACCACCACCCTGGGCACCGCCAGCCTCGGCGACCCGCAGAACTTCGCCGAGCCCAACTACCCCGACTTCACCGACCGCTATCACTCGGCCACCGCCACCCAACAATCGCTGATCTTCGGCGACACCCTGACCTTCACGCCGCAGTGGAGCCTGATGCTCACCGGCAGCCAGAGCCAGATGTCGGTGCACAACTACAGCCTGGCCGGCGCCACCACCAGCGGCTCCAACGACCACGGCCTGAGCGGCGCCAGCAGCCTGATGTACAAGCCGGTCGACAACCTGACCCTGTACGTCACTTACGCCGACAGCCTGCAGCAGGGCGACACCGCGCCAAGCGGCACCAGCAACGCCAACACCATCCTGGCGCCGTACCGCAGCAAGCAGTGGGAAATCGGCGGCAAGCTGGCCGTGGGCGGCGTCAACCTGTCGCTGGCGGCGTTCCAGATCAAGCGGCCGTACGCCTTCACCCAGAGCAACGGCACCTACGCGGTGGCCGGCGAGCAGCGCAACCGCGGCCTGGAGTTCATGGCTGACGGCAAGGTCAGCAGCAACGTGCGGATGTTCGGCGGCATCACCTGGCTGGACCCCAAGCTGCTCGACACCGGTAGCGCCAGCACCGACGACACGCGCATCGTCGGCCTGTCGCGCTACACCGCCAGCCTGTTGACCGAATATCAGGTGCCGCAGGTCAACGGCCTGGCGCTGAACCTCAACGCCCGTTATGTCGGCGCGCGCCCCACCGACAACACCGACACCCACTGGGTCAGCAGCTACGAGACCTTCGACCTCGGCGCCAGCTTCACCACGCGCCTGATGCAGCGCAACACCGTGTACCGCCTGGAGGTCACCAACCTGACCAACGAGCGCTACTGGACCAACATCGTCCCCGGCGGCCTCAACGGCTACAGCGCCGCCGGCAACGCCAGCGCCAGCCTGGGCGCGCCGCGCATGCTGCAGGCGTCGATCCAGGTGGACCTGTGAGGCGCCTGGCGGCCCTGGCCCTGGCGCTGCTCAGCGGCGCCGCGGTGGCCGGCACAGTGATCGACGACAGCGGCCAGCGCGTCGAGGTGCCGGCCCAGCCCCGGCGCATCGCCGATGGCTGGTTCGCCCACCACGCGCTGATGCTGACCCTGGGCGCGGGCGAGCGCATCGTCGCCACGGTCAACCACCCCGACCGCCAGCCATGGATGTTCAAGGTGCAGCCAGCGCTGAACCAGGCGCAGATCGTCACGGGCACGGCGTTCAACGTCGAAAGCCTGCTGGCCGACAAGGTCGACCTGGTGTTCACCAGCACCGGCGACCGCCAGGCCCTGGCCTACCAGCAGGCCGGCATCGCGGTGGTGCACATGGGCTTCAACGACCTGCCGGGGCTGGAACACAGCCTCGACGTCACCGCCCAGGCCCTGGGCACCGACACCGCGCGCCAGCGGGCCCGTGACTACAACGCCTGGCTCGACCGGCAGGTGGCGCTGGTGCGCCAGCGCAGCGCCGGCCTGAGCGACGCGCAGCGGCCACGGGTGCTGCACATCGCCTCGCTGAAGCCGTTGAAGGTCGACGGCGATGGCACCCTGATCGACACCTGGATCAACCTGGCCGGCGGCCGCAACGCCGCCACCGGGCTGCACGGCAACCTGCAGGTGGTGAACGCCGAGCAGGTGCTGGCCTGGCACCCGGACGTGATCGTGCTGGCGGCGGACGCTGGCGACATCAGCCAGGTGCCGTTGCTGGCACAGCTGCACAGCGCGAAAGTGCTGCGCAACCCGGCCGGGGTGTTCCCCTGGGACCGCTACGGCACCGAAGTGGGCCTGCAATTGTTGTGGGCGGCGCAGCAGCTGCACCCCGAGCGGTTCCAGGATATCGACCTGCAGCAGCAGACCATGGCCTTCTACCGACGCTTCTTCGACTACCCCCTGACCGCGACTGAGGCCACCCGCATCCTCACCGCGCAACGCCCCTAATCCCGGGTCCGCGTCGTACGCCTCTGTAGCAGCGGCCGCAGGCCGCGTCCCGGCGCACCTGCGGTCCGTGTCGTATGCGGACGCAGCCTTCGGCAGCTGCTACGGGGGACACGCCGCGTCCGGCGGACCTTGGACAGGCTGGGCGACAGGACGGCTGCAAACAGGTATTTTGGCGTTTTCCCGCCTTACCGGAACTGCCCACCATGCTGCCCATCGCCCGCCAGGCCCCGACCGTCGAAACCATCATCAGCGCCCACGCCGCCCTGCGCGCCCAGGGGCCGCTGGTGCAGTGCCTGACCAACGTGGTGTCGGCCAACTTCATGGCCAACGTGCTGCTGGCCGCCGGGGCGTCGCCGGCCATGGTCGACAACCCCGAGGAAGCCGCCGGCTTCGCCAGCATCGCCGGCGCGGTGCTGGTCAACCTGGGCACCCCCACCACCGCCCAGGTCGAAGGCATGCGCCTGGCCGTGCAGGCCGCCTACGACATCGGCAAGCCCTGGGTGCTCGACCCCATCGGCGCCGGCGCCCTGCCCTGGCGCGGCGGCGTGGCCGCCGAGCTGCTGGCCTTCCGGCCCACGGTGATCCGCGGCAACGCCTCGGAAATCATCGGCCTGGCCGGGCTGGGTGCCAGCCACGCCAAGGGCTTCGACAGCTCCAACGACCCGGCCGATGCCGTCGACGCCGCCATCAGCCTGCTGCAGCACGCCAGCTGCGTGTCTGCGTCCGGGCCTATAGACCATGTGGTCGGCAAGGTGCAGGACGACAAGGGCGACATCAGCCACTACCTGCTGCGCATCGCCGGCGGCAGCGCCCTGCTGCCCCGGGTGACCGCCTCTGGCTGCGCGCTGGGCGCGCTGGTGGCCGCTTACGCGGCCGCTACCCAGGACGGCTTCTGCGCGGTGGCCGCCGCCCACGTGCACTTCGCCCTGGCTGCCGAATACGCCGAGCGCCAGGCCCGCGGGCCGGGCTCCTTCGTGCCGGCGTTCCTCGATGGCCTGGACCTGGTGGACGCCCGCCTGATTCGCGCCAAGGCGCAGGTCGAGGGCACACGGCTGTAGCCGCGACCGTGGCCTTTGTGCCTGCAAGCGCTTATCATGCGCGTTTCCCCGGCCAGCCCATCCCCATGCGCAAACCCCCACCTCCCGAACCCAGCGCCGACGACACGTCCGGCGCGCAGGACATGCTGCAGGTGTTCCTGCAGCAACAGGGGCGCGTGGAAAAACAGCTGAGCCGCTGGGTGGCCTGCCGCGCCACCGCCGCCGACCTGTGCCAGGAGCTGTTCATCCGCCTGTGGCGGCGCAAGGACGTGCAGGTGCAGGACATGAGCCAGTACATGATGCGCAGCGCCCGCAACCTGGCCATCGACCATATCCGCAGCCAGCGCAGCCGCCTGCGCAGCGAGACCGCGCTGCTGCCCGAGCAACTGGTGGGCGCGCCCACGCCGCTGGAAGACGGCCACCAGGCCAACCACGAATTGCAGCAGGTGGACGCCGCCCTGCGCGCACTGCCCGAGCGCACCCGCCATGTGTTCCTGCTCAACCGCATCCATGGCCAGAGCTACAGCGAAATAGCCCGCGCACTGGACATCTCCGCCAGCGCCGTGGAAAAACATATGATGCGCGCCTTGCAGGCCTGCAAGAGTAGCGTCGACGCCCCTACCGTGAAGGCCAGACAATGAACGTGGTCAGCCCCCCACCGCGCCACGCCGGCGAGGACGTGGCCCTGCTGTGGGTCACCCGCCTGGCGGCCGAACCCGACAACCCCGGCCTGGATGAAAGCCGCCTGCCGCTGCTGGAACAGCAGGAACTGCAGCGCTGGCTGAGCCATGACCCGGCTAACGCCGAGGCCTACCGCGATGCGCGCCGGCTGTGGCGCCTCACCGGCCCGGGCGCTGCGCAACTGGCCCGCGAGGAAGACGCCGTGCTGCAGGCCCTGCTGCGGCGTGCCAAGGCGCCGACCCGCCGTGGCCGCCGGGTGGCCCTGGCCATGGCCGCCAGCGTGGTGCTGGCGGGCGTGCTGGCCATGGCCTGGCAGCCCGAACGCTGGCTCGATGACCTGCAGGCCGACTACCACAGTGCCCCTGGGCAGCTGCGCAACATCACCCTGGCCGACGGCAGCGAAGTGCAACTGGACGGCAACAGCGCCATCGACGTGAAACTCACCGAACAGGGCCGCGACGTGACCCTGCGCCGTGGCGCCGCGTTCTTCCACGTCAGCCACAATGGCCAGCCGTTCGTGGTGCACACCGGCGACGGCGAAGTGCGCGTGGTGGGCACCCGTTTCGAGGTGCGCCGCGAGGCCGCCGCCACCCAGGTCACCGTGGAAGAAGGCAAAGTGGCGGTGCAGCCGCAGCATGATGCCGCCCCGGTGATGCTCACCGCCGCCCAGCGCGTCGACTACCAGCAAGGCCACGCCGGCGCGCTGCAGAGCGTCAACCCGCAGCAGGCGTTCGGCTGGCGCGACGGCCATGTCAGCTTCCGTCGCCAGCCCCTGGCCGACGCCCTGGCCGTGGTGCAGCGCTACTACCCGGGCCGCATCGTGCTGCTCAACGCCGAGCTGGGCGCGCGCCCGGTCAGCGGCGATTTCACCAGCAACGACCCGCAGGTGATGCTCGCCGCCTTCCAGGGCCTGCTGGGCTATTCGGCGCAGCGGCTGCCAGGCGGCACGCTGATCATTCGCTGAAAGGGATGCAACATTAAAGATAATGAGATATATTCGCATCTTTAATCCCTGACCCAGAGCCTGATCCGATGCGCTGCCGGTTGCGACTTTCCTTGCTGGCAGCAGCGCTGACGACGCCCCTGGGCCTGCCCACCGCGGCCCAGGCCGACGCCGGCGCCGCCCAGGGCACCGAAGCGCGCTTGAGCCTGACGCTGCCCGCCCAACCCCTGCCCGATGCCCTGGCCGCGCTCAGCCGCCTGAGCGGGCAGAACATCGTCTACGCCGACGATGCGCCCTACCAGCTGCAAGCGCCCTCCGTGCACGGCCAGCTCACCGTGGAACAGGCCCTGGCGCGGCTGCTGGCCGGCAGCGGCCTGGCCTACCGCCGCACCGATGCCCATACCCTGGCGTTGAGCAGCCCGCCTGCAAACAACCAGCAAATCCTGCTGCAGCCGCTGAACATCGACAGCGAGCGCCTGGCCCGTTACCAGCCCGCCAGCGTCGCCAGGGTCAACCGCAGCAGTGGCCCGTGGCTGGAACAGCCGCAGTCCATCAGCCGCGTCAACAATGACGTGCTGCGCGACCAGCAGCCGCGCAACCTCGACGACGCCCTGCGCAACGTCAGCGGCCTGACCCAGGGCAACACCCTGGGCAGCACCCAGGACACCCTGGTCAAACGCGGCTTCGGCGACAACCGCGACGGCTCGATCCTGCGCGACGGCATGCCCATGGTGCAGGGCCGCAACTTCAACGCCACCACCGACAGCGTCGAGGTGCTCAAGGGCCCCGCTGCCCTGCTGTACGGCATCCAGGACCCCGGTGGGGTGATCAACGTGGTCAGCAAGACCCCGCAGTTGACCGCCCACAACGAACTGCAGGCCAAGGCCTCAAGCTTCGCCCACGACCGCGACGGCCGCGCCGTGACCCTGGACAGCACCGGCCCGCTGGGCGACAGCGGCCTGGCCTACCGGCTGATCCTCGACCACCAGGACGAAGACTACTGGCGCAACTACGGCGTGCACCGGGAAACCCTGGTGGCGCCCTCGCTGGCCTGGTACGGCGAGCGCGATGAGGTACAGCTGGCGTTTGAACAGCGCACCTTCGTCACCCCCTTCGACCGCGGCACGGTGATCAACCCCGACACCGGCCACGTGCTGGACATCCCCTACACCCGGCGCCTGGACGAGCCGTTCAACGACATGACCGGCCGTTCGCAGCGGGTGCGCCTGAGCTACAACCATCAGCTGGCCAACGGCTGGCAGACCCACGCCGCCTACAGCTACAACGAGGAAACCTACGACGCCTACCAGGTGCGCATCACCGGCGTGAACACCAGCACCGGCACCCTCACCCGCAGCATGGACGGCACCCTGGGCTCGGTCAGCCGCGCCCAGCAGGGCGAGCTGGAGCTGTCGGGCAACCCCACCTGGCTGGGCCTGGAACACGAAGTGCTGGTGGGCCTGAGCGAAGAGCACCGGCTGTACTACCGTGACGACCTGCTGCGGCAGAACAGCCTCGCCACCTTCAGCTACATGAACCCGGTGTACGGCCGGGAGGTGGCGCCCACCAGTGTCTCCGACAGCTCCAGCGCGCAGCTGGACCGGCTGCGCACCACAGCGTTGTACCTACGCGATTCGGTGCACTTGAACGAGCAGTGGCTGGCCATCCTCGGCGCCCGCCTGCTCAGCTACGACCAGTACGCCGGGCGCGGCCGGCCGTTCCACGCCAACACCGACATCAACGGCAGCGCCTGGGTGCCCAGCGCCGGCCTGGTGTACCGCTTCGCCCCGGACTGGTCGTGGTACGCCAGCTACAGCGAGTCGTTCAAGCCCAACTCCAGCATCGCGCCGTTGAACGCCGCCACCGACCAGATCATCGACTCCACCATCCGTCCTGAGCAGGCCAGGGCCTGGGAGACCGGCCTCAAGTACGAACACCCCGACGGCCTGTCGGCCAGCGTCGCGCTGTACGACATCCGCAAGCGCAATGTGCTGGTGAGCGAGACGGTCAACGACCTGCCGGTAAGCCGCAACGCCGGCGCCGTGCGTTCGCGCGGCCTCGAGCTCGAGGCCAGTGGCAGCCTCGCCCCTGGCTGGGAGCTGATGGCGGCCTATGCCTTCACCGACGCCTGGGTCACCCGCGACCCGCAGCTACGCGGCAACCCGCTGCAGAACGTGCCCCGGCAGAGCGCCTCGCTGTACCTGACCCACGACCTGGGCACGCTGCTGGGCGGCGACCGCCTGCACATCGGCGGCGGCCCGCGCTACGTGGGCGAACGCGCCGGCGACCCGCAGGACAGCTTCAAGCTGCCGGCCTACACCGTCACCGATGCGTTCGCCCGCTACGACACCCGCGTGGACGGGCACGAGGTGCGGGTGCAGCTCAACGTCAATAACCTGTTCGACCGCCACTACTACCCTTCGGCCGTGAGCAATTACGTGGTCGCCGTGGGCGACCCGCGGCAGGTGGTGCTGAGCACCAGCCTGTCGTTCTGATTTTTGTGGGAGCTGGCTTGCCAGCGAGCTTCAGGGCCTCAACAGCTCGCTGGCAAGCCAGCTCCCACGGGATTTGAAAAAATATTCAAATTTTTACTGAGGTGTTTCCCGTCGAGCTCCGTGTTGTGAATGAAAGGCAATCCCATTTCCATTCACACCCTTCACGCAGAGCACCCGCATGACCGCCTCCTTCACCCCCAGCGGCTCCACCCCTACCCTTCGTTACCGCAGCGCCTGCGCCAGCGGCGTGTTGATGCTCAGCCTGGCGCAGCCCCTGTGGGCCGCCGACAGCGTGGAACTGGGCGCCACCAACATCGACAGCACCGCCGTGGCGCCCACCACCACCGAAAAAAGCCAGACCAGCTACCAGGCCGTGGCCTCCACCGTGGCCACCCGCACCGAGACCCCGCTGATCGAAGTGCCCGCCTCGGTCAACGTCGTCACCCACCGCGTCATCGAAGACCGCGCGCCCCAGAGCCTCGACGAAGCCATCAACGCGGTCAGCGGCGTCAAGCAGGGCAACACCCTGGGCGGCACCCAGGACGCGATCATCAAGCGCGGCTTCGGTACCAACCGCGACAACTCGATCATGCGCGACGGCATGCAGTCGGTGCAGGCGCGCAACTTCACCCCCACCACCGAGCGCGTCGAGGTGCTCAAGGGCCCGGCGTCGATGCTCTACGGCGTGCAGGACCCAGGCGGGGTGATCAACGTGGTCACCAAGAAACCGCAACTCACCCAAGCCACCAGCGTGTCCGGCTGGGGCACCAGCTTCGGCGGCGGTGGCGGCCAGCTCGACACCACCGGCCCCGTGGGCGACACCGGCCTGGCCTACCGCCTGATCTACGACAAGCAGCAGACCGACTACTGGCGCAACTTCGGCAGCACCGACCAGGAGGTCATCGCGCCGTCGCTGTCGTGGTTCGGCGACGACACCACCATCACCGCCGCCTACGAGCACATGGAATACAGCGTGCCCTTCGACCGCGGCACGCAGATCAACACCACCACCGGCAAGGTGCTGGATATTCCGCGCACGCGCCGCCTGGACGAGCATTTCAACATCACCACCGGCCGCTCCGACGCGTTCAACCTGACCGCCGAGCACCGCCTCAACGACGACTGGACCCTGAAGGCCGGCTACGGCTACAGCCGCAACTACTACAACGACCACCAGTCGCGCTACATCTCCGCCAACTTCACCACCGGCCAGGTCACCCGCCGCGGCGACGCCACCCGCGACGCCCTGCAAGTGGCCCACACCGCCACCGTCAGCGCCCTGGGCGACCTGCAGTTCGCCGGCATGCGCCACGAGCTGCTGGTGGGCGTGGACTACATGCACAACGACCGCACCCTGGGCGACCTGATCCGCAACGTCAACGACACCGGCTTCAACTACAACGACCCGGTCTACGGCCAGGTGCCGGTGCCCAGCCGCGTCAGCGCCGCCAACAGCGACCAGACCGACCTGCTGCACACCCATGCACTGTTCGTGCAGGACGCCATTCACCTGACCGACAAGTGGATTCTGCAGGCCGGCCTGCGCTACGAGTCGTTCACCGAGCTGACCGGCAAGGGCCGCCCCTTCGTGGTCGGCGCCGACGTCGACCGCAGCAAGGCGGTGCCGCGCCTGGGCCTGGTGTACATGATCCAGCCGGACTGGTCGGTGTACGGCAGCTACACCGAGTCGTTCCGCCCCAACACCTCCATCGCCACCGTCATCGGTGACCTGGCGCCCGAAGAGGCCAAGGCCTACGAGATCGGCACCAAGTTCCAGAACGACTACCTCACCGCCAGCCTCGCGGCCTTCACCATCACCAAGAAAAACGTGCAGACCAGCGCCACCTGCGGCACCGAGACCTGCACCCGGCTGGGCGGCGAAGCACGCTCGCGCGGCGTGGAACTGGACGTCAGCGGCCAGCTCAACGAGTTCTGGAGCCTGACCGGCAGCTACGCCTACACCGACACCGAATGGACCAAGGACCCGATTCTGCAGGGCACGCCGCTGGACGGCGTGTCGAAAAACACCGCGGCCCTGTACCTGACCCGCGACTTCGGCCACGTCGGCATCGGCGACCTGCGCGTAGGCGCAGGCGGCCGCTACATGAGCAAGTGGGGCGCCAACGACGGCACCGGCACCGAATACTGGCTGCCCTCGGCCAAGGTCGCCGACGCCTTCGTGGCCTACAAGATGAAGCTCGACCACAAGGACCTGACCCTGCAGCTGAACGTCAAGAACCTGTTCGACGAGACCTACTACGTCTCCAGCAGCGGCCTGGGCTCGCCGGCCATCGTCATCGGCGAACCGCGCCAGGTCATCGCCAAGGCCACCCTCGCCTTCTAACCCCAAGGACTGACCATGAACCTGATCACCCGCGCGCTGGCCCTCGCCAGCGCCGCGTGGCTGGCGCTGCCGGCCCACGCCGCCGTCGACCCGCGACTGCCGCCCTACACCGCCCAGGCGGTGCTGCCTCCCGCCCACGCGCCGTACCTGGCCGCCGACGGTGCCATCCGCATCGGCGGTGCCGAGCACGTGCGCTACATTGTCGAGCGCTTCAACGCCGCCCTGGTGCAGCAGCACCCCGGCTGGCGCTTCCAGGACGAGTCCAAGGGCACCACCAGCGCCGTGCCGCTGCTGACCCACGGCGTCACCCTGTTTGGCGCCATGGGCCGCGAGATCAACCCGCTGGAGATCAAGGCGTACCGCAAGATCGTCGGCGCCGCGCCACTGGAGATCCGCATCGCCCTGGCCGCCAACGACACCTCCCAGCACCTGGCCACCTCGCTGGCGGTGTACGTCAACCGCGCCAACCCGCTGGCCCAGGTCAGCGCCGATGAGGTGCGCCGCACCTTGAGCCTCGGCAACCCCGAGGGCGACCTGTCCACCTGGGGGCAGTTGGGCCTCAAGGGTGAATGGCGCGAGCGGCGCATCCACCCCTATGGCACCCCGGAGTTCACCGGTTTCGGCACCTATATGCAAAGCAACCACCTGCAAGGCCGGGCTCTTGCGCCCAGCTACGAAGGCTACGGCAACACCGAGGCCATCCTCGCGCGCCTGGCCGCCGACCCGGCCGGGCTGGCGGTGGCGGCCATCGGCCTGGACAACGCGCAGATCAAGGCGCTGCCGATTCGCGACGCCCAGGGCCTGCTGACCACCGGCACCGAGGCCCAGGTGCGCGACGGCCGCTACCCCTATGGCCGCTTCCTGTACCTGTACCTGCGCCGCGAGCCCGGCAAGGCCGTGGACCCGGTGGTGCGCGAGTACCTGCGCTTCGTGCTGTCGCGCCAGGGCCAGCAGATCATCGCCGACCAGCCCAAGGGCTATTTCCCCTTGAGCGCCGCCCAAGCCCAGGCCGAACTGGCCAAACTCGACGAGGTTGCCCCGCTATGATCACGTTCCTCAAACGCGCGGCCTGCCTGGGCCTGTGCCTGCACCTGGGCTGGGCCCAGGCCGACACCCTGCAACCGCCCGCCAACGCCAGCTACCTGACGGCCGACGGTGCCATCGCCATCATCGGCAACGACGGCATGCAGCCGCTGATCGAGCAGCTGAACGCGTTGTTCATCCGCCAGCACCCCGGCTTCCGCTTCGCCGTCACCGCCAAGGGCTCCTCGGTGGGCCTGCCGGCGCTGACCTCCGGTGCCACCGCCATTGCGCCGCTGTCCCGCGAGCCGTGGCTGGGCGACCTGCACGGTTATGAACAGGTGTTCGGCCAGGCGCCGCTGGACATCCGCATCGGCTATTCGGGCCATGGTCCGCGCACCAACGGCAAGACCCCGCCAGCGGTGTACGTGCACCCCGACAACCCGCTCAAGCAGCTCACCGTGGAGCAACTGGCGAAGCTGGCCACCGCCGGCCAGCCGGGTGGCGACATCAATACCTGGGGGCAGCTGGGCCTGACCGGCGAGTGGGCGCTGCGGCGCATCCACGTGTACGGCCTGCGCGACGACGGCGGCTTCGCCACCAACCAGCGCATGGACCGCTTCGGCGGCCGGCCCTTCAGCCCCCATTACGAGGCGCTGGACAGCGTCGGCGCGGTGCTCAAGGCCGTGGCCAGTGACAGCCATGGCATCGGCCTGACCGGCTGGGCCAATGGCGCCAAGCTGGCCCCCGGCCTGCACATCGTGCCCCTGGCCAGCAAGGCCGGCGAAGCCGCCCATGGCCCGGCGCTGGCAGACGTGGCCGCGGGCGCCTACCCGCTGTCGTCGTACCTGCACCTGTTCGTCGGCAACGCCCCAGCGCCGTTCATCAAGGCCTACCTGCAGATGGCCCTGAGCGACGAAGGCCAGGCCCTGGTGCGCGCGCAAACGGCCAGCGCCGAAGGCTACGTGCCGTTGAGCGCCGCCGACCTGGCGCGCGAGCGGCAAAAACTGCGGGAACTGTAGCCACAATCCCGTAGCCGCTGCCGCCAGGCTGCGCTGGCCTGTGTGTTCGCTGACAATCTTCAGCGTGGCTCAGGGCCAGCGCAGCCTGCGGCAGCGGCTACGGTAGGTGCGGGATCGCCAATGCCCACTTACACTGGGAATCCTTACCCCCACCATCAAGGAAGAGCAGCATGAAAAAGGTCATCATCGATTCGGACATGGGCTGGGACGACGTGCTGTCGATCGCCTACCTGATGAAAGACCCCGGCATCGAGATCATCGGCCTCACGGTCACCGGCTGCGGCGAAACCGACCTGGGCTGGGGCACCATCATCGCCCAGCACCTGCTGGGCATCGGCAACCACAGCCACGTGCCGGTGGCCCGTGGCACCGACGTGCCGCTGGCCCTGAACAATGTATTTCCGCAGCTGTTCAAGAACGACATGAACGACATCATGGGCCTGCTGGGCAGCCTCAACCCCAAGGAACTGCCAACCCTGTCGCCGAAACCTGCGTGGGAGTTCCTGCATGACACGCTCAAGAGCGCCACGGGCAAGGTCACCATCCTGTCCCTGGGCGGCTTCACCAACTTCGCCAAGCTGCTGGACCTCAAGCCCGCCGCCAGCGACCTGGCCAAGATTGAACGCATCCATGCCATGGCCGGCGCCGTGTACGTGGACGGCAACGTCGCCGCCCTGAACGGCGCCCTGCCCGCTTGGGACCAGGGCAGCCGCTACAGCAGCAACCACTACGCCGAATGGAACGTGTTCGTCGACCCGCTGGCCACCGATCGCCTGCTCAAGTCCGAACTGCCGCTGACCCTGGTGCCGCTGGACGCCTGCAACCAGGTGATCCTCGATGCTAGCTATGAGGCGAAAATCACCGCCACCGACCCGGTCGCCAACCTGGTGCGCGGGATCTTCGACAAGAAGACCCACGAGAACGCCGAGGGCAACCTGCCAGTCCCGATCTTCGACCCGCTGGCTACCCTGCTGATGACCGGCGCGGTGACGGCCAACAAGGTCGACAGCCAGTACCTGTCGGTGGAGTTGGGCGAGGACGAGCATGACAACCATTGTGGGCAGCTGCGGGTGGAAACCAGCGGTTCGCGCAAAGTGGACATTGTGCTGGGCGTGTCGCAAACGCAGTTTGCGCGGCAGTTCGCGCAGGTCATAAACGGCGCTTGAGAGGGCGGGGGGCGCGACTGTCATTTCTATCAGGTTACGCGCAGCCGGTCTTGGCTGAAGATAGCCCTATCGGGCGTTCACGCCCAGACCCTACGGGATGACCAGCAAATGACCGCAAACCCCACACCACCTTTGGTGGCCTATGTAAACCAGACGTTCTACAAACCTTCGCTCGGTACTTTCGCCGACTGTCAGGTGCTGGCGGGCCGCCTGGCCTTCGGCGATACGGTCGAGATCATTAACGGGGCCCAGCCAACTCCAGCGCAATGTACCGGTATCAGCGTCTCGCAAGTGCCTGGACTATGGCCGGTACCTGAATGCGAGCGTTCCCAAAGCGTCTTGCTGGGGTTCAAGGACCTGCCACAGCGAGACATCGAGGACGGATTCTATATTACCTCGCCCGGCGCCGATGTTTTGCGCAGCACCTTTCAGGGAGCAATTTCCAACCTCTCCGCGTTGCCTTTGGCGAACGGCTTTACCCCGCAATGCAACTTGCACGGCAATTCGGTAACAGTTCGACTTACGTTTGCTGCGGGGACGGGGCCAATCTTGCCTGGCGAAACCTTGGCAGGCGTCACGCTGCAGTTGGTACGCCCCGCGTATGCCGCGCTCGACGAGACCTATTATCTGAGTAACGCCAACCAGGTCGTAGCAAGCGTCAAGGTCACAGACCTGTAGAACCTGCATCCACCCGGGTCTACTGCACCGGTAGGAAATTCAGGAACAACAGGCTCTGGGCGTAATTCAGACCTATCCGTCTATATCGTTCGTCCAGCATCTGCGCCACAAGGTCCAGCCGCGCGACGATCTTGCCGAATTCGGTGGCGAAGCTCAGGTTGCTGCCTTCCTCGGATATCGCGTTGGAGAACAGCAACGGCTCGCCCTGGGCGTCCTGGCGCTGGCCGAGCAGCCAGGTGGCCTTCTCGATGTTGCGCGCGGCGTTGTTGATGAACCGCGGGTTGAGGCTGTCGGTCATGTAGAACGCCAGGCGGTTGCCGTGGGCGGTCACCAGCATGCTGCCGATGGCGTAGATGAACGCGCCTACGCGGTCACCGAGGAATTCCGGGCTCATGGCGTAGCTCAACGCCGCCAGGTCCTTGCGCCCGCCCAGTTGCGGCAGCGGCTGCTGCTGTTCGATGGCCTGGCGCACCTGGCGCTCGGCGGTAGCGGCATCGAGGAAGCCGGAGCGCTTCCACTGCGCGGGGTTGCGCAGGTACAGCTTGTTCATCAGCAGGTACAGGCTCTGCAGGTTGTCGTGCATGGCCAGGGTGGCCATGCGGTCGACGCTGGTCTGGAAGAACTCGTCGGGCTTGCCATTGCCGATCTGCGTGGCAATGTCCTGGCCGGTCTGGCGGCTGCACCCTTGCACGGCAAGCAGGCAGGCCAACAGCGCCAATAAACGAGGCAAGGCGGAAAACGTCGAAATCATCGGGCTGGGCGGGGTGTCCTGGCGACGGCAGTGGCAGGTATAGAGGGCCAAATCGGCAAAAAGTGCGATCCACCGGCAAAACCCGACAAGAGGCCGCCATCGCCCAGCAATTGGTCGGGATTCACGGCGCTGTCATCCGCAGCGCTTTGTGATTGCCCGCAGACCCGGTACCCTCTGCGTTCACGCCCTCCAGGATGAAGCCCTTGATACCGCTGCAGACGCTGCCGGTCCTCGACCCCACTGCCACGTGCGACACCTGCGCCGCCAAGTGCTGCCGCCTGGAGGTGATGCTGATCACCGACACCGGCGTGCCCGAGCGCTTCATCGCCACCGATGACTGGGGCTCGCAGACCATGGCGCGCCTGGATGACGGCTGGTGCGCGGCCCTGGACCGCCGCACCATGAGTTGCAGCATCTACCGCGTACGCCCGCTGATCTGCCGGGAATTCGAAATGGGCGGCAGTGACTGCCTGGAAGAACGCCAGGTGCCCTGACCGCCCCTACCGCCTCATACCATCGCCCGTGGGCGCGGCCGCACGTGGCCCAGGGACGAGCGAATGCGCCCCACCAGCGAACTGGCCCCGTGCAGGTTGTCGTAATGGAACACCGCCGTGGCGCGGATGCCGTTGGGGTCGGCCGGCAGGTTGGTGTGCAGCGAGCGGTAGCCCCAGAACAGGTACATGTTCCCCGGTTCCATGGCCACCTGGGTAAAGCGCTTGTTGCCCTTCTGGTAGGCGTTGATCAGGTAGCGCTGGCTCCAGCGGTTGTCGATCTTCAGCTTGTCCAGCAGGTTCATGGCGTAGGTCTCGCGCAACGGCCGCTTGCTGGGCAGCATCAGCAGGTCGCCCTTGGCGCCCTCGGGCAGGCACACCGGCATGATGGTGGTGAGCACGTAGGAATCGTAATGGAAGATCATCGATTCGCGCCGGCCGCTGTCCCCCACCAGGCAACGCAACACTTGGTGCAAACCGTCGTCATTGGCGGCACGGCCAGTGGCCTGGGTGACCACGCGCTTGCACAGGTCGAGCATGACCGGTGAACGCCCCCAGTCATACAGCGTCGAGCCCATCACCGCCTGCTGCCCGGTCAGGGCCACATAGCTATTGCCCGCTGCGGCCACCGAGCGCCTGACCAGCCCGCGTATTTCCTCCAGCTCCTCGGGGCTCGCCCAGTTCGGCAGCACCGCGTACCCCTGTTGATCAATGGTTTGCGTCAATGCCTTGATCTGTTCGTCACTGAAATAGGTGTATTGCATGTCCATCTCCCCAACTCTCTTTTGACCCAAGGTTGTTAGAAGCCGCCAGTCGCGCGCCCAGCCGCGTGCCGTCCCAGGGGCAGTGCGTCAAGGCAGGTTCATCCAGCGGGCATATACAGGACAGTGCATCGAGGTGGGCGCTCCCACCTACGGCCGGGCAGTGTCGATTGATCCTTGAGCTCAGGCCTCTATGGCAGGCGAGGCGAATCGGCAGACAAGCTAAACCCGGCTCGTTGTGCGGTTACGGCTGCTCTGGTGGCAAGACACGAGCGGGCTCGTCCCTGACCTGGTACTGATCACGCCCAGGTCGCGCTGAAGCACTTCGCGGCCGCCCGGCACGCCAGGGAGCTCCCTACCGGCCTGCCGGCTGACCGCCGCTTCACAATGTTCATCCTTGGTACCGCGGCGCCCCTTTAAAGGCGCAACCTGCGGCGTTGAAGTGAGACTAGCAGTCGTTATCACTTGGACCTAACGAAGATGAAGAAATTGTCATGCCAGTCGTCGACTTGGAATGGATAAAAACCAGAAATGAGCTACCCGCCAAATATCCGTCAGCGAAGTGCTACTGCGGTGAAACACATGGGTAGCTGCGCGGCACGATTTTCGTATTGGTCGTAGGCCTCTTCGCGGTTGGAATGGGGGTATTCCTGGAAATGGCGAAGCTGCAGGCCTGCCCGAATCAGCGCGGTGAAGATCTCGCCCAGGGTGTGGATGTGCCAGTAGGAAGGAGCCGCCATGGCCGGGGCATCGCCTTCATAGACGATGGCCTCCTCCAGCACCACGGGCGTGGCGCGGAAATAGGAATCGCTGGGGCTGAAAGGGTCCACGCCTGCCGGGTCGAACATTTCCAGGAACGGATGGGTCTCGTAGATCACCAACTGGCCACCGGGCTTCAGGGTGCTGGCCACGCACGCCATGAACGCTTGCAGGTCCGGCATCCAATTGAGCACGCCGATGGTAATCAGCGCGACATCGAACGTGCCTTGAAGCTCGACCGGCAGGTGGTGAATATCGGCCTCGATGAACTCGGCGGGGTGTGAGGAGGCTGCGGCCAGCTCACGGGCTTGCTGCAGAAATGCGACCGATTGGTCTACACCCACGGCGCGGCGTGCGCCCATGGCCAGCAGCGACAGGGTCTCGCGGCCGTTGTTGCAGCCCAGCTGAATGACGTCCCTGCCCTGCACGCCCACCTCCTGCAGGCATTGGGTAAGGGTGGTGTCGAGGCAGGAGTAGCGTGGGTCCTTGAAACTGGCCAGCAGGCGTTGCCAGGCCGGGGTCTGGCGATGCAGGTCGGCCGAGGCGTCCCAGGCGTGCTTGTTGCTGGCGATCATGTGCGCGGCAGTCGGGGTCGTCATGACAGGGGCTCCTTGTAGGGCGCCCAAGATAGCACCGCTTGCCCAGGGCATTCATTGCACGGGTTGTTTCAAGGAGTATCCAAACCCACGCCATTCCCGTAGCCGCTGCCGGAGGCTGCGCTGGCCATGGGGGCTCCTGGAGATCTCCAGCGCACATCACGGCCAGCGCAGCCTGGCGGCAGCGGCTACAAGGTTGGTGACAAGCCGCTAACGGGCTTCCAGCACCTGCACTGCGCAGCAGGCGATGCGGCGGCAGGCTTCTTCCAGGCGTTCGGCGTCCTGCACAAGGCCCATGCGCACGTGGCCGGCGGCGCTGGGGCCGAAGGCCTCCCCGGCCAGCACCGAGACGCCATGCTGGTCCAGCAGGCGGTCGGCGAAGGCCTGGGCGCTGAGGCCGGTCTCGCGGATGTCGACCATCACGAACATGCCGCCGTCGGGCTTCACCGCGCGCACGCCGGGGCAGCCTTCCAGCGCCGCGCACACCCGGTCGCGGCGCTGGCGGTAGGTGTCGCGCATGGCCGCCACTTCCGGCAGCGGCGCCTCGATGGCGACCTGGGCGGCGTGCTGGACGAAGTCCGGCAGCCCGTAGAGCATGCACAGCGCCAGGTTGCCCAGGTGGCCGGCCAGCTCCGGCGGCGCCACCACCCAGCCGACCCGCCAGCCGCTCATGGCGTGGGACTTGGACAGGCTGTTGAGGGTGGCGGTGCGCGCCGCCATGCCCGGCAGGCTCGCCGGACTGATGTGTTCACCGTCATACAGCAGCTCGCTGTAGACCTCGTCGCTGATCAGCCACAGGTCGTGCTCAATGCACAGCTGCGCCACCGCCTGCCAGGTGGCGCGCGAGAGGCTGGCGCCCGTGGGGTTGTGGGGGCTGTTGAGCATCACCGCGCGGGTGCGCGGGCCGATGCGTGCGGCAAGGTCGGCGGGCTGCAGGGCAAAGCCATGCTCAGGCCGCAGCGGCACCGGCACCACCCGGGCACCACAGGCGCCGAACACGGCTTCGTAGGTGACGTACATGGGTTCGGCCACCAGCACCTCGTCGCCGGCCTCCAGCAGGCATTGCGCCACGCTGAACACCGCGCACTGGGCGCCCGGCAGCACCACCACCTCGTCGGCATCGACGGCGCGGCCGCTGCACTGGCCATGGTGGCGGGCGATGGCCTGGCGCAGGGCCAGGTTGCCACGCACTTCGGAATAATGGGTATGGCCGGCGCGCAGGCTCTGCACGGCAGCTTCGACCACCGGGGCCGGGGTGTCGAAGTCCGGGTCGCCCACCGACAGCAGGATCACGTCCTGCCCCTGTTCGATCAGGCGCAGGGCGCGGTAATGGATGTTCCAGGCGGCGGCGCCGTCACCGGCGATACGTTGGGTCAGGGCGGAATAGCGCATGCACATTTCCCTTATGCAGGCTTGCGGCCCCTGACCCTACCACCACTGCGGGCGCAGTTACATCATTGGTTAGATCACGAACCGCGCGACCATGCCGCTGAGGCCCACGGCCAGGCGCGACAGCTCGTGGCTGGCGGCGCTGGTCTGGTGCGCGCCGGCAGCAGACTGGTTGGCCAGGTCGCGGATGTTGACCAGGTTGCGGTCCACTTCGCGGGCCACCTGGGCCTGCTCTTCCGAGGCGCTGGCGATCACCAGGTTGCGCTCGTTGATCAGCGAGATCGACTCGGTGATCTGCTGCAACGCCGTGCCGGCCTGGCGCGCCATGTCCAGGGTGGATTGGCTGCGCTGGCTGCTCTGCTGCATCGACTGCACCGCTTCGCCAGTGCCGGTCTGGATGCCGCTGACCATCTGCTCGATCTCGCGGGTGGACTGCTGGGTGCGATGGGCCAGGGCCCGCACTTCATCGGCCACCACGGCGAAACCACGGCCCGCTTCCCCGGCGCGCGCCGCCTCGATGGCGGCGTTCAACGCCAGCAGGTTGGTCTGCTCGGCAATGGCGCGAATCACGTCCAGCACCTGGCCAATGTCACGGCCCTGGGCCGCCAGGCCTTCGATCAGCACCGAGGTCTGCTGCACGTCCTGGGTCATGTGCTGGATGGCGCCGACGGTCTCGCCCACGCGGTCGCGGCCTTGCAGCGCCACCTGGTTCGACTCCTGCGAGGCCTGGGAGGTGGACACGGCGTTGCGCGCCACCTCTTCCACCGCCGCGGTCATCTCGTTGACCGCCGTGGCTGCCTGCTCGATTTCCTGGTTCTGTGCCAGCAAGCCCTTGGAGGCTTCCTCGGTCACCGCGCTCAGCTCTTCCGCCGCCGAGGCCAGCTGGGTGGCGGAGCCGGCGATCTGCTCGATGGTCTGGCGCAGGTTAGCCTGCATCTGGCCCAAGGCCTTGAGCAGTTGCGCCGGCTCGTCGCTGCCTTCGACGTGGATAGGCTGGGTGAGGTTGCCGTCGGCAATGGTCTGCGCCGCCTTCACGGCCACCTGCAGCGGGTTGACGATGCTACGGGTCAGCAGCCAGGCCAGCAGCACGGTCATCAGGCAGGCGAGCACCGAGACGATGATCACCCAGGTGTTGGCCAGGCTGTACTGGGCGGCGGCTTCCTCGCCGGCGGCCTTGGCGCCCGCCTGGTTGATGGCCACCAGGCGGTTGAGCTGGTCGCCCATCTTGTCGGAACCGTCTTTGATGCCGGTGTTGAGCAGGGTGCGCATGTCTTCCAGTTTGTTTTGGTGCGACAGGTCCTGCAGGCGCGATTGCAGTTGCAAGTAAGTATTCAGCGAGCTTTCAAACTCGCGGTATAACCCTTGTTCTTCCGCCCCCGCCGGCAACACCGCGTAGTTGCGTTGGGCTTCTTTCAACTTATTAACCAGGACGCCCATGCGTGTGTCGGTATCGGCAATCATCTCCGGTTCACGGTTAACCAATAAACGGAAAGAAGTGACGCGCAAACGTACAACACCCTCGACCATGTTTCCAAGATAACCGACGCTGGGTAGTTGATTGGTCTGCATGTCGATGGACGCCTGGCGAATGATGGCCATGCGGTTGGAGGCGAACACCCCCAACGCCACGACCAGCAAGGCAATAAAGGCAAAGCCGAGGAAAGCACGCGGGGCGATGTTCAGATTTCGTAGGGACATGAGGTAGCTCTCGACAAGAAGGTGGTACGGCATCCCTGCGATCCGATGAGGCACGCGCCACGCGCGCCGGAAAGTCACGTGGCTTGCCAGAGCTATCGGCAGAACTTTAGAAAAATGAGGCGGTTATTGAAAATAAATCGAGATTTCATTAACTAATGAGAGGTGAAACGTTTGCGCTCAAACCTATGGCACATTAATACCACTGCCACCGGTCGGGGATTTTATGACCTGCATCAAAAAACACGACTTGCGGATGATATTTAATTAAAAAAACTCCCCTGTAGTGCCCTTGGCAATGCTACTTTTACAGTCTTGAAAGGGTCGGGGACAGCACGCCGCTCGAAGAATTCCGGCGCACCGGCCAGGCTGCACGATGCAGAGGTGGCATATGAACAAGATGACCTTTCCCAACGCCTGCCAGGTCATGCGTTGGCACTTCCACCCCATGGGGTTCGAGGGCAGCATGGACGCGCCCAGCAGCATGGTGGCACGACTTTTTGACCGGGCCAGTGGCGAGACCTTGATCGCCATTGCCGGTATCCCCTGCGCCACGGTAATGAACGCCGCCGATGTGGAGCGCATCATCGAGGCGGTAGAAGCGGAGCTGGAGGCGTTCGTGCCGCCGCATTCGTTGTCGGCGTTTGGCTGAACGTCCCCTGCCCCACAAAAAACCGATGCCATGGCATCGGTTTTTTTATGCTCGCTCCTGTAGCAACGGCCGCCAGGCCGCGTCCGGGGCACCGCGCGCGCCTCTGACGCAGCTTTCGGCAGCCGCTACATCCTGTGGGAGCTGGCTTGCCAGCGAGCTGTTGGGCCATAAAAGCTCGCTGGCAAGCCAGCTCCCACAAGACAGTTGCTGCTACGTGGGAGTGCGCAGGTCATCGAAGAACGGTTTGTCGCCGGCCACGTTGTCGGAGGCGCGAGGCAGCGCCGCGCTGTCCTTGGTGGCCGGTTCCACGTACCAGTAGCAATGGCTGACCGCCCGCGTCACGGCCACGTAGGCCAGGCGCAGGGTTTCGTCCTGCTGGGCCTTGTCGTAGGCCTCCAGCTCGCCGGCCTTGCCCAGCCCTGCCGCGCGGTACACCTGGTTCTTGTATGGCGAACGGGTGACGTGCTGGCAGTCGCCCAGCAGGAACACCGCGTCGGCCTGCAAGCCTTTGGCGCTGTGGTAGGTCAGCTGCTTGATCTGCCGCTCGCCGGCGGGCCTGGCCTGGTCGCGCTGCAGCAGGGGCAACAGGTGCTCGGCGGCCGCGGCGCGGTCGCTGCCCTTGCGGAACAGCAGCAGTATCGAGTCGCCGCGCTGGTAGTGCTCGGCCACGGTCAGGGCCATGGTCTCGTCGTCGCGGTCCAGTACCCGCACCGGGGTCAGGGTCTCGGGCTGCTCGCCAGCGGCACGGGCCTTCTTGCCGGCGATGGCCGGGGCGTTGCGCACCAGGTGTTCGGCGGCGTCGATGATGTGCTGGTGGCTGCGGAAGTTGTCGGCCAGCATCACGCGGGTGGTGGCCGGCGACGGGAACTGCTTGGCGAACTCCATGAAATACTTCGGCGAGCTGCCGCGCCAGCCGTAGATCGACTGCCAGTCATCGCCCACGCACAGCAGCGATGAATGCTGGGCCACGCGCCCCACCGACAGCTGCGGGCCGCGGCTGCGGATCTCGCGCAAGGTGGCGCGCAGCCAGGAGACGATCTGCGGCGACACGTCCTGGAACTCGTCGATCATCAGGTGCGACAGCGGCCGCAGCATCTCGTCGCCCAGCTGCCGCAGGTTCTCCGGGTTGTTCTCGCCGAACAGGGCGAACATGCGGTTGTAGGTCATCACCGGCGGTGACTGTTTGAGCAGGTGCGCCTCGAAGGCCTTCCAGTACAGGCTCAGCGCCTCGAAGAACAGCCGGTCGGTGTCGTCGCTGGGGAAGCTCATCTGGTTGACCGCAACCGTGACGTCCAGCCCCAGGTTCTCGATGAAACCGGCGGCGCCGACAAAACAGTCCAGCAGCGGCGCGGCCACCAGCTCCCCCTTCACTTTATAGTCGAAGCCCGGCCCCGCCACGGCGTCGGCGGCCAGTGAGCCCAGCAGGCGGCGCGCCTGGGCGTAGTTTTCCAGCCAGATCACCGGTTTCGGGCAGAACGCCTGGAACAGCGTGCGCTTGATCACCCACTCGGCCCACACCGGCAGCTTGGCGCCGGGGCGCTTCATTTGCTGGTCCTGGGACGGGTCGAAGCCCAGCACCACCCAGGCGTCCATCTCGGCGATGTAGCCGTGGAAGTGGAAGCGGCTGCCGTTGATGTCCACGGTCTCGCGGCTGGGCTCGATGCCCTTGATTGGCCAGGCGCCGGCGTTGAACCACAGGTCCTCGACCAGGTCGCAGAGTTCTTCGTCGCGGCGCGACGACAGCTCGGTCACCGCCACGCGTTTCTGCACGTCGGGGTGGTCGCGGTCCAGTTCCTTGAGCTGCAGGGCCTGGCGGCGCAGCTGGCCAATCAGCTCGGCGAAGCGCTCGTTGCCCTGCATCAGGTCGCGGTAGGCCAGGTTCATCTGCTGGCGCTGGGCGTCGTTGAGGCGCAGGTCGAAGGGGTTGCTGTCGGCGTCTTCCTCGGCCCCCGGCAGCGGCGCCTGGTTGCTGAGGTTCTCGAACGCACGCAGCTGGCCGAAGCCCGGCAGGCTGCGCACCAGCGGCAAAATGCGCGAGTGGAAGGTGCGCACCACCTCGCGCACCTGCTTGCCGGTGAGCTGATAACCCCACAGGCCAAACACCTGCAGCACTTTATTGATGAAGTCCTTGCGCGACTCGCGGGTGAAGGTCACCACGGTCAGGGCATCCAGCTCCATGCCCAGGTAGTGGTGCAGCACCAGCATGCGCAGCACCAGCGAGGTCGACTTGCCGGCCCCGGCACCGGCGATCACGCAGGTGGACGGGGTGTCGCTGAAGATCAGCTTCCACTGCGCGGCGCTGGGTTGCGCCGCCGCTGGCAGGCGTTCGGCGACGTCGGCCTTGATGCGCTTTTTCAGCTCGGCGGTCAGGCCCAGCTTCCAGGCGTCGAACAGGTAGTCGTCCACTCCCGGCACGCCGTGCTCGTCGGGGCGCGTGTCGCGGATCACCAGCACCTGCTGGCCTTCCTCGAAGCCCTCTACCCGCCCGCGCTCGTAACCTTCGCGCAGGCCCTCGCCGTGGCCGCTACGCTGGCCGGCCACGTGGCCGTGGAACCAGGAGTCGCGGTGCTGCGCGCTGAGGCGGCTGAGGCCGCGGCCCAGCAGGCGCGCCACCAGGCGTTTGAGCAGGGGCAGTTGGGCGGGAGGGACAAGTTCTGCGGGGAGTTCAGACACGCGGGCACCAGCATGGATTCTGTAGCCTCAGACACTGCCAGCCAAACCTTGATGAATCAAGCGTTTACCGCACAAACCTACAAACGGCCGCAATCCCGTAGCAGTGGCCGCAGGCCGCGTCCCGGGCGTTGGGATAGGTAGATGGCCGGACGCAGCCTTTGGCAGCTGCTACGGGGTTGTATCTATTTAGTTGATTGGTTTGGCGAATTTTTTACGCTTTTTTTCGATCTATGAAAGAGGGACACTAGCTCCGTGATTCAAATCTTCCACTTAAGGAGTGCACCATGATCCAGCTCAGACCTTTCGCGTCCTTGGGTGGCGCCAACCACGGATGGCTCGACGCCCATCACCATTTCTCGTTCGCCGAATACCATGACCCCAAACGCATGAACTGGGGCAACCTGCGGGTGTGGAACGACGACGTGATCGCCCCCGGCACCGGCTTCCCGCAGCACCCGCACCGCGACATGGAAATCATCACTTACGTGCGTGAAGGGGCCATTACCCACCAGGACAGCCTGGGCAACAAAGGCCGCACCGAAGCCGGTGACGTGCAAGTGATGAGCGCCGGCACCGGCATCGTCCACAGCGAGTACAACCTGGAAAAAGGCGCAACGCGCATCTTCCAGATCTGGATTATCCCGGACAAACGCGGCGAAGCACCGTCGTGGGGCGCCCGGCCGTTCCCCAAAGGCGAGCGTGGCGAAGGCTTCGTGACGCTGGCCAGCGGCCGTGCCGAGGATGATGTGAGCCTGCGCATCCGCGCCGATGGCCGCCTGGTGGCCGCGACGTTGAAAGCCGGCGAAACCGCCGAGTACGTGGTGGACGAAGGCCGCAAGGCCTACCTGGTGCCCGCCACGGGCGTGATCGAAGTCAACGGCGTGCGCGCCGTGGCCCGCGATGGCGTGGCGGTGGAAGACGAGCGTGTGCTGCGGGTGACCGCGGTGGAAGACGCCGAAATCGTCCTGGTGGACGTGGCGTAAACGAAAAAGGGCCTGCATTGCAGGCCCTTTTTTTATGCGGCAAACGCGGCGTATCAGCTGATGGCAGCGTCTACCAGCACCTGCGCCTCGCCGACCAGGCGCTGCAGGTGCGCCTCGTCGACAAAGCTTTCGGCGTAGATCTTGTAGATGTCCTCGGTGCCCGACGGCCGCGCGGCGAACCAGCCGTTGGCGGTCATCACCTTCAGGCCGCCAATGGCCTGGTCGTTGCCCGGCGCGTGGCTGAGGATCTGCTCGATCTTCTCACCCGCCAGTTCGGTGGACTTGACCTGCGCAGGCGACAGCTTGCCCAGCGCGGCTTTCTGCGCAGGGCTGGCCTTGGCTTCGACGCGGGTGGCGAACGGTTCGCCCAGGTCGCGGGTCAGTTCCTGGTAGGCCAGGCCCGGGTTGCGGCCGGTGCGCGCGGTGATTTCCGCGGCCAGCAGGGCCGGGATCAGGCCGTCCTTGTCGGTGGCCCAGACGCTGCCGTCGCGACGCAGGAACGAAGCACCGGCGCTTTCTTCACCGCCGAAGCCCAGCGAGCCGTCGAACAGGCCATCGGCGAAGTACTTGAAGCCCACCGGCACTTCATACAGGCGACGGCCCAGGCGCGCGGTGACGCGGTCGATCAGGCCGCTGCTGACCACGGTCTTGCCCACGGCAGCGTCGGCGCGCCACTGCGGGCGGTGCTGGAACAGGTAGTCGATGGCCACCGCCAGGTAGTTGTTCGGCGCCAGCAGGCCGCCGTTCGGGGTGACGATGCCGTGGCGGTCGTGGTCCGGGTCGCAGGCGAAGGCCACGTCGAAACGGTCCTTGAGGCCGATCAGGCCCTGCATCGCGTAGGGCGAGGACGGGTCCATGCGGATCTGGCCGTCCCAGTCCACGCACATGAAGCGGAACGTAGGGTCGACGTGGGTGTTGACCACGTCGAGGTTGAGCTTGTACTGCTCGGCAATGGCCGACCAGTAGTTGACCCCGGCGCCGCCCAGCGGGTCGACGCCCAGGCGCAGGCCGGCGCCACGGATGGCGTCTAGGTCGATGACGTTGCCCAGGTCCGCCACGTAGGTGTTGAGGTAGTCGTGGCGGTGGGTGGTGCCGGCCTTCAGTGCCTGCTCGTGGCTGATGCGCTTGACGCCCTTGAGGCCGTCGGCCAGCAGTTCGTTGGCCTTGGCCTCGATCCACTTGGTCACGTGGCTGTCAGCCGGGCCGCCGTTGGGCGGGTTGTACTTGAAGCCACCGCTTTGCGGCGGGTTGTGCGACGGGGTGATGACGATGCCGTCGGCCAGGCCCTGGGTGCGGCCCTTGTTGTAGCACAGGATGGCGTGGGACACGGCCGGTGTCGGGGTGTACTCGTCATTGTGCGAGATCATCACCTGCACGCCGTTGGCGGCCAGCACTTCCAGGGCGCTGGCGGCGGCCGGGGTGGACAGCGCGTGGGTGTCGGCGCCCAGGTACAGCGGGCCGTCGATACCCTGGGCTTGGCGGTACAGGCAGATGGCCTGGCTGATAGCCAGCACATGCCATTCGTTGAAGCTTGCATCAAAGGAACTGCCACGGTGGCCGGAGGTGCCGAACGCTACGCGCTGGGTGGACTCGGCGGGGTCGGGCTGGACCGTGTAGTAGGCGGTCACCAGTCGCGGAATATCGACCAGCACGCTGGCTGGAGCTGGCTTACCCGCCAATGGACTGAGCTTCATGCATAACCTCGGAAAAGGGAAATCGGGGACACGTGGGGTCAGTTTACTGGCAGTTTGACCTCGACGCGACGGGTTCGATCCCCACCCCGCATGAAAATTGACACATTGGCAGCCCCCACCGGTTCAGTTGACCTGCCACCATTGCGGCAACAACGCCTTCACCCGTGCCTCGCTGAAGCGGTCGTCAATCAACATCACCACCCCTCGATCCTCCTGCCCACGGATCACCCGCCCTGCCGCCTGCACCACTTTATGCAACCCAGGGTACAGGTAGGTGTAGTCGTAGCCGGCGCCGAAGATCTCGCCCATGCGCGCCTTCAACTGCTCGTTCACCGGGTTGAGCTGCGCCAGCCCCAGGGTGGCGATAAAGGCGCCAATCAGGCGCTTGCCCGGCAGGTCGATGCCCTCGCCAAAGGCGCCGCCCAGCACGGCAAAGCCCACGCCCTGGCTGTGGTCGCTGAACTGCGCGAGAAAATCGCGCCGCTGCGCTTCGTCCATCTTGCGCCCCTGCAACCACAACGGCACCTGCGGGTGCCGCTCGGCCAGCACCTCGGCCACCTGCTGCAGGTAGTCGAAGCTGCTGAAAAACGCCAGGTAGTTGCCCGGCTGGCGGGCGAACTGCTCGGCGATCAGGTCGGCGATGGGCGCCAGGGACGCCTTGCGGTGGTTGAAGCGCGTGGAGATGCTGTCGACGATGCGCACCTGCAACTGCTCGGCGCTGAACGGCGACTGCACGTCGATCCACGCGCAGTCCGCCGGCAGCCCCAGCAGGTCGGCGAAGTAGCGCCGCGGGCTCAAGGTGGCGGAAAACAGCACGGCACTGCGCGCCGCCGCCAGGCGCGGGCCGCTGAGCGGGGCCGGCACCACGTTGCGCAGGTTCAGCTGCGCCTGGCGCCGCCGCCCTGCCCCTTCGCGCTGCTGGATGTCGAACACGTAGTGCTCGCCGTACAGCTCGGCCACGCGGGTGAACTGCAGCGCGTCGAAGTAGAAGTCCAGCCAGGCGCGGTCCAGGCCCTCGGGCTGCTCGTTGAACAGATCGCCGATGGCGCTGACGCAGCGCAGCAGCGCCATCACGAACTTGTCCGGCAGGTGCGCGTAGGCCTGATAGGGCCCCAGCTGGTCCTTGTGCAGCGCGTTCCATTCGCGGTTGAGGCGCTGCAGCGGGTTTTTCAACGCCGCCGGTGGGTCGCGGCGCAGCGCGCCCAGGTGGTATTGGTCGAGGCTGGCGCTGTACATGCCGCGCGTGCGGTCCACCAGGTTGTGCGCCTCGTCGGCCAGCAGCGCCAGGCGCCACTGGTTGGCCTGGGCCAGGCCGAACAGCAAGGCATTGAGGTCGAAGTAATAGTTGTAGTCGCCGATCACCACGTCGGCCCAACGCGCCAGCTCCTGGCTCAGGTAATACGGGCACACCTGATGGGCCAGCGCCACCTCGCGCACCGCCTGCTGGTCTTGCAGGCGCACGTTGACCGCGGCGGCGCGGGCGGCGGGCAAGCGGTCGTAGAAGCCCTTGGCCAACGGGCAGGAGTCGCCATGACAGGCCTTGTCCAGGTGCTCGCAGGCCTTGTCCCGCGCCACCAGCTCCAGGCTGCGCAAGGGCAGGTTCGGGGCGCTGTCGCCCACCTGCCGCAGCGCCTCCAGGGCCAGCTGGCGGCCTGGGGTTTTTGCGGTGAGGAAGAAGATCTTGTCCAGCTGCTGCGGCACCAGCGCCTTGAGCAGCGGGAACAGCGTGCCCAGGGTCTTGCCGATGCCGGTGGTGGCCTGGGCCATCAGGCAGCGCCCAGTGCTGACGGCCTTGTAGACGGTCTCGGCGAGGTCGCGCTGGCCCAGGCGGAAGTCGCCATGGGGAAACTTCAGCTCGCGCAGGGCCTGGTCGCGTTCGGCGGCGCGCAGCATCTCCGCGCGCGCCCAGTCGAGGAACAGCGCGCACTGCTGGTGGAAGAACGCCTCCAGCTCTGCCGCCTGCCAGCATTCCTCGATCAGGGTCTGGCGGTCGCTGTCGACGTCCAGGTACACCAGCGCCAGGTTGAGCTGCGCCAGCCCGTCGCGCTGGCACAGCAGCCAGCCGTACACCCGCGCCTGGGCCCAGTGCAGGTGGCGGTGGTTGGCGGGCTGGCGCTCCAGGTCGCCGCGGTGGGTCTTGATCTCTTCCAGGCGGTTGCGTGCCGGGTCGTAGCCATCGGCGCGGCCGCGCACACGCAGCGCCTGGTACTCGCCCTCCAGCGCCACTTCACTCTGGTAGCCCGCGCCGCGCCCGGCCGTGACCCGGCGGTGGCCGGCCATGCCTTCCTGGGCGGTAGGCGACGGCGTGAAGCGCAGGTCCAGGTCGCCCAGCTTGGCGGTGAATTCGCACAGGGCGCGCACGGCAATGCGGTAGATCACGGCTGCGCCCACTGCACGTAGCAGACCTGCACCGGCATCTGGTGGCGGGCGCAGAAGTCCAGCCAACGCAATTGGTTGTCCTGCAGGCGGTCGCCCGGCCCCTTGACCTCGATCATCTGGTAGCGGCCCTCCTCGGGCCAGAACTGGATCAGGTCCGGCATGCCGGCGCGGTTGGCGGCGATGTCCTGCAGCAACCGTTCGAAGCAGTGCTGCAGGTGCGTGGCGGGCAGGCAGCGCAGGGCCAGCTCCAGCAGCTCTTCGGTGAGCGCATGCCAGTACACGAACGGCGACGCCAGCCCCCACTTGTCGCGGTAGCAGGCGCGGATGCTGTCCTGGTAGCGGCCGTCATGCAACTGCGCCAGGCAGGCTTCGAACAGCGTCGCGCGGCGCTGGCGGAAATCGGGCTGGTGCAGGTCGGTGGGGCCGCTCTGGAACGGGTGGAAGAAGGCCCCCGGCAACGCCGCGAAGATGGCCGGCCAGCACAGCAGGCCGAACAGCGAGTTGATCAGGCTGTTCTCCACGAAATGCACTGGCGCCTCGGGCTGATGCAGGTGCAGCGCCACCCGCTGCTCGACGCTGAGGTCGGGCTGCTGCGGCAACGCCAGTTGCCATTCGTTGACCGCCGCCTTCGGCGCCTTGGGCAGGGCCGGCAGCCCCAGCTTGCGCCGCAGGCGCGGCAGCACGCGGGGAATCTGTTGGGCTTCGGCAGCGCTTTCCGGCGCTGCCAGGGCGCTTTCGGCCAACGCCAGGGCCTGTTGGTACTGCTCGCACAATTCCAGCACCCGCACCCGCCTGGCCCGGGCACCGGGGTAGGCGCACTGGGTATAAATGGCCAGGGCATGCTCCATCAGGCCCTGGCGCTCGCATTGCTGGCCCACGGCGAACAGCAGCCGGTCACGACGGCCCTGCAGCCAGGGGTTGGCGCTATTCAGGGCGGCGATGCGCAGCAGCAGCGGTTCCAGCAGGCCGCCCTCCTCCAGCGCCTGACGGCAGCCTTGCAGCTCGAGGCAGAAGTCAATGTCGGCGCGGCTCTGCAGCCCTCGCGAGGCCGGGTCCAGCTCCACCTGTTCATAGCGGTAGATGCCCAGGTCGGCCAGCACGAACTCCGACCAGTCCTGGCGCAGGTTGCCGAAGAACAGCAGGCGCAGGCGGTCACACAGCGGCCGCACCGGCAGGGAATAGACTTGGTCGTCCAAATTCGGGCACCAGGCGGCGAACGGCTGGGGCGCTGGCGCTGCGTCCAGCAGCTCCGCGAGCATCTGCTCCTTGCGCAGGGACGCGCGGCTGACCTGCCCCTTGAACAGCGCCAGCAGCTCGGTCTTCTGCAGCACCTCGAACAGCTGCGCCAGCGACAATGGCGCGCCACTGTCCACCCAGCCTGCCTGCAACAGCGGTTGCACCGCCTCCCGGGTCGGGCCGATCTCGCCGTACACCAGCTTGCTGGCCCGGTACAGCGGGCCCTTGCGCATCACCATGCGCACCAGCAGCGCCTGGGCGCCGCGCGGCAACTGCGCGAAGCCGTCGAGGAAACGCTGCTCCTCGTCATCCAACAGGTCGGCGTAGCGCCGCCCCAGCCAGTCCAGCACGCGCTGGAAGTTGATGAGGTAGTAGAACGGGTCGTCGAGGTTGCCGGGGGTCACGATCAGTACAAGTGCCGAGGAGAAAGGCACTGGTTATACATACAGACCCACCCTTTTGGCAAAGCCTTTTGGACCGGTGGCCGGTTCAGGGGCTGGCGGTCTCCAGCCGCTTGCGCTCCTCGCCAAACGCCTCGGCCAAGGCCTTCATCAGCGCCTGCAAGCCCTCGTTGTCCAGGCCCAGGGCGTTGATGCGCAGGTAGCGGTCGTGCAACCCATGGGCACTGAACAGCGGCCCCGGTTCCACCACGTGCCCTTGGGCCAGCAGGCGTTCGAACACCCGGCGCATGTCCAGCGGAAATCGGCTGCGCAGCCACAGGCCAGTGCCGCCCGCCGCCTGCACGGCCATCAGGTAGCGACCCAGGCGGTTGCGCACCTGGCGGTCCAGGCGCCACAGCTGTTGCTGCAGGTGCATGCGCAACGCCGGCAGGTGGTCGTCGAGCACGCCCTGGTCCAGCAGGCGTGCCACGGCTTTCTGGCGCAGCGGCGGCAAGCGCATGGCGCGCCGCTGGAACGCGGTGACCAGGGCCCGCGCCGCCCCCGCCGCCAGCAGGTAGGCAAACGGCGCTTCGGCGCCCAGCCAGGGTTCCAGGGAACCGATCACCAGCACCCGCTGGGCCGCCATGGATTCGCGCAGGCTGCGCCCCGGCTCGAAGCCCAGGGCGCCCTGCACGTCGTTCTCCAGCAGCCACACGTCGTAGCGGGTCAACAGCAGCGCCAGGCTGTCAAGGTCGGCGGCCGGCATGCGCGAGCCCTGCACGCTGCTGAAGCCGGCGTCCATCACCAGCAGGCGCACCGGCACGGCATCCAGGTGCTCGCGCACGCAGTTCAGGTCCAGGCGGCCATCGTCGGCCAGCGGCAGCTCAATGATTCGCGCCTTGGCCAGGCGCAACGCCTGCAGGATCAGCGGGCAACAGGGCGAGGCCACCAGTACCGGCTCATCGGCCAGCACCAGCGCCTCGAACAGGATGTCCAGCAACCCGCGCAGGTCGTTGCCCAGGTACACATGGTCACCGTGCCAGGCGTGGCGCGGGCCCTGGGTATAGCGCGCGGCCAGGGCGCGGCGCAGCTCCGGGTCGCCGCAGGGGTGCCAGGCCGGTGCCGGCAGGTTGCCGTACTGGCGCTGCACCTGGCGCTCCAGGCGCAGCAATGGCACGTCCAGGGCAAGCAGGGCCGCCTGGCTGCCCACCTGGCGGCGGTGCTCGGCCTGGATGCGCTGCAGCAGGTCGCTGCCGTCCTTGGCCGGAATGGCCCGGGCCGGTGGCCGTGCGTAATAGCCGGACTTGGCCAGGGCGTAGACCCGGCCCTCGTTTTCCAGCAACGTGTAGGCGTACTGGATGGTCGACACCGACACGCCCAGGCGTCCGGCCAGCGAGCGCAGCGACGGCAGCTTGAACGGCACCCCCGGCTCGCCGGCATCCACCAGCGCCGACAGGTAGCGATACACCGCCTGGTAGGCAAAACCCTGCAGAGATTTGATGGTCATCAGCGGCCACACACCCGTTCCAGTGAAGTTGTCCCGGTGACCGGGTCCAGCGTCGGCACCCGGGCGCCGTCCGGATCACTCGCCCGCAGGCGCGCAATCAGGGTCTGCGGCCCGGGCCCACAGGCGCTGCGCTGGCCATACAGGCGGCGCAGCGCCACGATCGGCAGGCCACTGGTGTCAGCCAGCCAGCGGCCAAGACGCTCGTCGTTGCGGGTGCCCTGCAGCACCTGGTGCAGCGTGGCCAGGCTGTCGACCCGCCGCGGGTGGCACCGCTGCAGGTAGGTCGCCAGGTGCCGGCCGCTGTCGACGAAGGGCGCATGCAGCATGCACACCAGTTGCAGGTCCTCCACCTGGTACGCGGCCCGCCCATGCTCCTCGGCCAGCGCCCGGCGCTCCTGCAGCTTGTGCGGGTCGTCGTAGGCCGACAGCATCAGGTCCACCAAGTGCCCCGGCGAGCCCTTGCGCAGCATCAGTTGGCGCGCGGCCGCGAGGTATTCCGCGACCCCTTCGCCATAGCTGCGCTGCTGCAATTTTTCCGCGCCCAGGCCACGCAGGTGCGCCATCAGCAGCGGGTTGGCGCACGCCGTCTCGCTGAAGCCCATGGCCAGGGCGGAAAAGCGGAAGCCCAGGAACTCCACCAGCAGGCGCCAGTGCTCCTGGGGCGCGGCGGCCAGCAGGTCGTGCATGTCCACCCGACACACCAGTGCCTTGCGCCGCGACCGTGGCAGGCGTCGGGTCACCAGTTTTTCCTCGTACAACTGCCGGTGGAACGCTTCGCCCACCAGGGCAATGACCTCCAGGGCTGCCTCGCCCTTGTCCCGTGGAGCCTCCGCCGCGCCGAGGCCGGCCTGGCGCGCGGCGTGCAGCCCCCAGGCCAGGTAGCGGCGCCGGCGCCCGGGCGGCTGGCCGCAGACCAATGCATGCACGCCGCCGTTCCAGGCCATGGCGCGCTGGTAGAAGTCGGCACGGCCCAGGTAGCAGACATGGCACAGGCCGACTCGCCCCTGCCCACCGCCCAGGTGCCCGGCCACCAGGAAATCCGTGCGGTTGCGCAGGCGCGTGGCGGCGGACAGCGGTGCCAGCGGGTCGTAGGGCTGCACCTGCTGGTCATCCACCACCAGCAACTCCACCCGCGGGTCGTCGTGCAACGACAGCGCCCCATAGCCGCGCTCGATGTTGGCCATCACCTCGGCGCCCATGCCCGAGTGCCGGTAGGTGGCCACCCGCAGCAGAAAGGTCGCCGGGTAGCGCACCGCCAGGCTCAACTGCGCCGCGCGCACCATGGCCAGGCACTGGCCGCTGGTGCTGCCGCCGCCGTGGGCCACCAGCACCTTGAACTGCGACAGCCGGTCCAGCCCGCCGGCGGCCACGCCTATGCGTTGCACCAGCAACTGCAACGCGGCCCGCTGGGCGTGGGTGAAGTGCGCCAGCAAGCGCTCCAGCACCTGCTGGTAAATGCCGTTCATGGCTTCGCGATGAATGACGCTGACGTGATGAATTGACACGCATGACACCGATAAGTGGAGTGGTGATTGACCCTCGAGATGGTAGGTGGGGTGGCCGGGGGAAAAACAGTGACAGTAAAAGCGCAAAAACCAGTGCAGATGCCAGGTATGGCAAGGCACCCACGGCACAAGCGCCAGCCTAGAGGGCTCGCGCAACCGCCAGAGGCAAATTTGTAGGAAATTTCGGAGGAAGTTACGGAAGGATCTGGCGGTTATTTGGGAAGGATTTTGAACCCAACCCCCATCCCCAGACAAACAAACAAGGCTGGCAACGCCTATCGCTCAGGCCATGGCACGATGCAACAAATGTAGATGCTGCCGCCAGGCTGCGTCGCGCCGTGCGGACGGCGCTCGATCTCGAGGGCGCCCCATAAACCCAAGCCGAGCCCGGGGCGCTCATGACGCGGCCTTCGGCCGCTGCTACGGGTGGAGTGGTTACTCAGGCGAGGCTCAACGCAATCCGCCCGCCGCATGGGCACTCGTCCATCAACTTGTGCGCCTCCACGAACTGCTCGAAGGCGAACACCCGGGTGATCTGCGGCACCAGCACGCGGTCTGCGGTCAGCTGGTTGATCTCGCGCAGCGCACGCTGCAACGCCGCCTGGTCCTGGCTGATGCCCAGTTCGGGCTTGCCGGTGAAGTTGCCCAGGCAGTGCACGTAGAACTGGATGTTCTTCTGGAACGCCGCACATGCCGGGAACGGGGTCTGGTTGCCGCCCTGCAGGCCGTACAGAATCAGGCTGCCACGCGGCGCCAGCACGTCGCCCAGGATCGACATCTGCGGGCCGCCCAGGCCGTCCAGCACCATGTCCACGCCGCGGTTGTCGGTGTACTTGTTGATGGCCATCAACAGGTCCTGCTCTTCGGTGACGATGACCTTGCTGGCGCCCAGCGACAGCAGGTACTCACGCTCGTCGGCGGACTTGGTGGCGGCAATCACCTTCAGGCCCAGGGCGTTGCCCAGCTGCACGAAGGACGGGCCGGCGCAATGGCTGGCGTCAGTGACCAGCGCGGTCTGCCCCGGCTTGGCACGGGCCAGCTCGGTATAGGCAAACGACGCGATCAGGTACGGCGTGTAGTGCACCGCCGCTTCGACCGGCGTGAGCACATCGGGGTAACGCGTCAGGGCCAGCGCCGGCAGCACGATGACCTCGCCGTACACCGGGTACTGGTTGGGGCTCTCGGCCGGGAAGCTGGCGACCTTGTCGCCCACCGCGAAGCCTTCGACGCCGCTGCCGACCGCTGTCACCACGCCGGCCATCTCGTGGCCAAGGCCTGCGGGCAGACGTGCCTGGGACGGGGCCAGGTTCTGGCGCCAGAGCACGTCATACCAGCTGATGCCGATGGCTTCGACGCGCACCTGCACTTCGCCCGGGCCGGGCAAGGCGGCCGCATGCTCTTCGCACTTGAGCACTTCGGCCGGGCCAAACTTGTGAAAACGGATCGTGCGGGACATCGCAAACCTCGCCTTTTTAACCTCTAATGCCATGAACTCTATCCGGGCTTTACCGGTTAGACCACCCGTGGCCATTAATAGTCGACATGCCTGACATTGATTGCGCGATGACTTGCGCGCCAGGCAAAACTGAATTTACCCGTGCAGATTAACAGCCTTTGCCCGTAAGATTCATGCATGAACCATTTGTCACCCTTGCATTGAAGCGAGCCCGATGAATCGAAACGACCTGCGCCGCGTCGACCTCAACCTGCTGATCGTGTTCGAAACGCTGATGCACGAGCGCAGCGTGACCCGCGCCGCCGAAAAACTGTTCCTCGGCCAACCCGCCATCAGCGCCGCGCTGTCGCGCCTGCGCGGGCTGTTCGACGACCCGCTGTTCGTGCGCACCGGGCGCAGCATGGAGCCCTCGGCGCGCGCCGTGGAAATCTTCGCCCTGCTGTCGCCGGCCCTGGACTCCATCTCCACTGCCGTCAGCCGCGCCTCGGAATTCGACCCGGCCACCAGCACCGCGGTGTTCCGCATCGGCCTGTCCGACGACGTCGAGTTCGCCCTGCTGCCGCCGCTGCTCAAGCGCCTGCGCGCCGAAGCCCCGGGCATCGTCCTGGTGATTCGCCGCGTCAACTACATTCTCGCCCCGCCGCTGCTGGCCTCGGGCGAAATCTCCATCGCCGTCAGCTACACCAGCGACCTGCCGGCCAACGCCAAGCGCAAAGTGCTGCGCCGCAGCCGCCCCCGGCTGCTGCGCGCCGACACCATGCCCGGCCCCATCAGCCTCGACGACTTCTGCGCCCGCCCCCACGCGCTGGTGTCGTTCGCCGGCGACCTCAGCGGCTTCATCGACACCGAGCTGGAAAAACTCGACCGCAAGCGCCACGTAGTGCTGGCGGTGCCGCAGTTCAACGGCTTGAGCACCCTGCTGGCCGGGACAGACATTGTCGCCACGGTACCGGACTACACCGCCGAGGCGCTGACCGCGGCCGGTGGCGTGCGGGCTGAAGACATGCCGCTGGAGATGCCGGGGTTCGAGCTGCACATGGCGTGGCGGGGAGCGCAGGATAATGATCCGGGGGAGCGGTGGTTGAGGTCGCGGATTCAGATGTTCTTCGGGGACCCCGATAGTCTTTAGGCATGATCGTGTCCCAGGAAGTGGCGTAGCATTGCCCCAGCCAGGCGAGTGATGGCTGGGTCGCTCGGTAAGATACCCACGACCTCGTGCGAAGCTTGATCCCGCCGTTCAACCGCTCCAGCGGATTGGTGCCGTGCAACTGCCACCGGTGCGCCTTGGGGAATTACGGCCACGGCGATTATAACGGCGACCGGCACGATGCGACCGATTCACAGGTACGGCCAGTCACCTTCAAGGAGGCGATCAAGGAAAGCGTGGACGCGCTCATCGATCTCGCCGGCGAGCCGCGAAACCTGGCTTTTCGAAATGCCCGACACGCCCGTCGCCTCGACCAGCTCGTCCACCGAACGCGTCGAGACGCCTAGGGTGTAAGCCTTGGCGATAACGGTGGCCGTTGCAGCTGTTTAACCGGTCGGGGCTTTTGACGTCGAAGCCGGCGATGCACAGGCCTTCGACATCGAATTCCATCATGCGCTGGACACGAACTGGATCATTCGCTTGAGCAGATCAGCATCTGACTTCCTGGGACAAAATCTACTTATCGTTCACGTTGAGTATGGTGATATGTCACTGATTGTCACCCGAGCGTGACAAAAAAACGGATCCAATCCTGAAGGGATTCTTGACATGAAAGCTGAATCAGTGGAAGTATCCATCCCACCAACAATCACGATAAATCATCGGTTATGCGAGACTACTATAAGCACTGAAATGCAGTTCAGCGATGTTCTGCTGCCTGAGCCTTAAAGACCAATAACTGCACGCATTATACGTTAGTTACGACCTTCATTATTTTAATGCTACGTTTTGTTCGTGACATAGCGTGCTGCGTATCATTCCAACAGGTCACACGACAACAACTCACGCAGTGAAATTGGGTGTATATATTTTCCCTGAATATCTGATCTGACCAGTTTTTTCAATCCACCTATGAACCATTTGCCCGAGATAAAGAACCTGATTATTTATCCAAGAAAGTGAAAGCTTTTTCGATGCCCGGTTAGTTGATTTCGACATCGCATCCAATCAGCTATTTGATAAGCGAGATTGGCCTCTTAGCAACTCCCAGGAGGTAGCCATAGCCCCCAATACATGGCAAGACACTCACATTTCGGCGTGTGCAAAAAACGAAAATAACGACAAGAAACATTGCCCAAAAGGATTGAGCATGCAGTTATTTCATCAGGTCATCGCACGTAATGCCTCTGAATATCCGGTCAAACCAGCTGTCATCCTTGATGGGCAGGCAACGTCATACCAAGAATTGCAAAATCGAGCAGATGACATTGCATTTTTGCTCTCCACGCTTGGCATCACACCGGGCGACCGTGTGGGTTTGTATGCGCCGATCTCTATTGACTTGATCGCCAGCTATCTGGGCGTACTACAAGTCGGGGGGATTACCGCTGCAACGCATCACACGCTGAGTCGCGCTAGGCTGGTTCATCAACTCAAGCACTCGGGGGCGCGGGTGCTGATCACTGATTGCACCGAGGATCTGCCAGGTTTGATCGAGCAAGCAAGCCTCGAACTTGTGCTACTCATAACGCCGAGCCAGCGGGCCATTGCGCGCGTTATTCAGTTTGCAGAGGCCCTTACGAGGTGCCGCGGTGAAAAACACTCTGACGTATCGCGGCTTGTTAACGATCCTGAACGCCCAACGTCGATTTTTTATACCTCGGGATCGACGTTCAACCCGAAGGGTGTACTCGTAAATCACCGCATCATGCTTGCAGCCTGCTGCCGGGTGACTGAGTACCTGGGCATCTGCGCGGAGGATCGCATCCTCAGCTACTCCACGCTCGCATCAGACTACGGCGTCTACAACGTGATGATGCCGCTATACGCCGGGGCTACTAGCGTCATTGAAACCAATCCGGCTCTAAACGCCGAGAGCGTACTGGGCATCGTCGAGCGTGAAGTGGTTACCGCAATGCACGTATTCCCACCGGTGTTCTTCCTGCTCGCCAATACCGGACCGGAATGGCAGGCACGAGTGTCAAGCTTGCGTTACATTTCCAGCAGCGGGCAAGCCCTCCATAGACGCCATATCCAGCGAATTCGACAAGCGCTGCCACAGGTGCAGATCTTTTCCAACTATGGTCTCACTGAATGTAAGCGCGTGAGTTATCTCCCCCCTGAGGAAATTGACTCGCGCCCAACATCGGTAGGAAAACCATTACCCGGCGTCAGTCTGTATCTGGTAGACGAACAGGACCGGCTCATTGATGAGCCAGGGCAGATGGGTGAGCTACTAGTAACGAGTGACTACCTGATGCTCGAGTACTGGGAAATGCCTGAGGCGAACGCCAAAGCTTTTTTAACCGAGGCCTTCGGTCATTCTCGACTGTACCGCACTGGCGACCTGTTCAAACGGGACGCCGATGGCTATCTCTACTACGTCGCTCGTAAGGACGATTTATTTGCGCGGAATATCTGGAACGTAAATCCTCGCGAGATTGAGCAGTGTCTAGCTTTGCACCCCGCAGTTGCCGAGGTATGGGTGGTGCCGGTTGCAGACGAATCGGCCGGACACGTGCCAAGGGCTTACATCGTCCTTGATGTCAAGCACCGGCAAACGAGCGAAAAGGCGCTGATTGAGTATTCCAAAGAGCATTTGGACTGGCACATGGTGCCAACCGAGTGTGTATTTCTCGATGCTCTGCCGAAAACCGATTCGGGAAAAGCTAGCGCCAAAGGACTGATGTGATAGAAGGAGCCATACCATGAAGAGATCATCCAAAGTACAAGATAACAGCGATCTCGACCGAGATCTGCAACAAACTGCAATGCTTAAACTCGCCGCACACTTTCACAGCCTGGCCACAGGTGCAAGCCAAGTCCCTGCACAGCCCCTGGATAGTCACCTGCGATCAGAAATCAGCGATCTACAGATCCTCGATTATCACGATCGACTGATCGCAGGCGCTGGCCCGTTGTTTACCCATTTTCTGGCTAGCGTGCCTTACATTCTCGAGGAACTTGCTAGGATCGGTGTTGCTCTAACCCGTCTGGCTCAGGCCAATAGCAAAACAACCGGTCAAACCTTCAGCATTTTTGAAGTGGACGCCTTCGATGGAAGTAACGGCCGCGCTCTTGCTGGCCATTCAAACGGGCTAATCCGTAGTTTTACGTCTTCTCCGAATGCCGCCAACAAGATTGCGTTTGAGCAGCATGCGGACCCAGCCCTATCCTGGTTTTTCCCGCAGTCGGTATTCAAAGTGACGCCCGCTCTTTTACAGAGTATGGAGTTTGGCTGCTTCGACAAGGGATTTGACTTCATCTATGAGATGGCTGCATTCCAATTCTATACCCGTGACCGAGCCGGCCAGGTCTCGCATATCAAGCAATTCTTGAAACCGAGCGGGCTGGTATTTTTTCTGGAGAAGCTCAACCACACTGATCCGGAAGAGTATTTGCGCCGGGAGCTAGTCAAGGATGAGGCGTTCAAGACCCGTTACTTCAGCGATGAAGAAATCCGTTGGAAGCGCCAACAGATGCTCGAGCAGATGCAAAACGGGCAGGTCACGTTGGAGGAGCTAATGAATGTTCTGTCAGCTCGCTTTAGATGCGTGCGCCTCCTCTGGAGCAGCAGTAACTTTTGCGAGTTCGTGGCATCGGACGATCCAGAGCAGCTTGAGCAATTCATGGATCTGTTGGGGCCGGTCGTTCAACCAGCGAAGTTTTGCTTCGAAGCTACTGCTCTGGGCTCGGTCATTCCCACCTGCGGTGAGGACCTCGCGGATGCTTAGGTATGCGGAGCAATCGGTCCAACGCCATGCGTTTTCCCTGGATGAGCATCGGGCGGTCCACTATCTTCCCCAGTGGCGTGATCGTGCTCCTACAGCCGAAAAAAATCGCAGGTTGAGCAGCGCTACATTTGACGAGTTGTTTGCCGAAGGCTGGTTGGATTTGGTTTCACCGCTTGCTCCGGCCACGCGCTCCAGTAACTGGCCCGAATTGGTAGCGAGCGCGCGTATAGCCGCCAAGGCTTGTGCGTCCACAGGCTGGCTGCTCGCGCTAGTGGGCGGTCACGGTTCAATAGCACGTCGGCTACCCGCACTTTGCGTCGATCAACTATACAGTGCTGGCCTACGACAGCTCTTCGCCTCCGCGTCCACCAGTGCGAATAGCGCGCTGCGTTTTGAGCCCGGAGGTATACGTGTCGACGGACGATGGCGATTCAGTTCAGGCATCGAGGATGCAAATTGGTTGATGCTCAATGCCCCTTGCCCCTCTCACCCAGAAGCCGCTCACACACCCCGTTTTCTGGTGGTGATCAGCACTAGTGAAGTTGAAAAACTTGGGAGTTGGGATAGCTGCGGTATGGCAGCCACTGGCTCTCACGATGTGCTGACCCGAGGGTTGCTAGTGCCGCACGAGCGTGTCTTTGCGCTGCATGCGCTATTTGCTCAGAACCCCTTGGCGCAGGGGAGCGATTACATCGATAGGGTGCCATTGGTCCCCTACCTGACCACCTCGATCATTGGCCCGCTGCTAGGCTGCGCCGAGGGCGCCATGGCCGCGTTTGTAAACAGTTGCAACGAATCATTGACAGTAAACGATCCCCGAATCTGTGAGCAGGCCGCTCACTCCGCCGCGCAGCTTTACACTGCCGAACTCTTGTACGGCTCGCTAGTCACGCGGCTGCACGACGCGGGTGTGAGTGGCCAAGCGTTCGACACTCAACAATTGCTGCTACTCAAGCGCGATAGGGCATACCTGGCGCAAATGTGTGTACAGGTTGTACGCCGTTTGGTGGAAAGGCTAAGCGCTTCATCATTGGTGGCCAGCAACCCGCTTCAGCGCGCCTGGCGCGATATCCAGACCATGGCCGCGCATCGAGATGTCGCCTGGAACGAATCCATGCAGGCCAGCGGTGATGCCGTGTTCCGATCAATCGCCGCCCCCCTCCAAAAAAACTGATTCGTCCAACGCAACTATCCCAGAGAGGTTTCAAATGTTCGTTCGCAGCAAATCCGATGTTGAGGAAACCCCATATTTCGTTGAGTGGGGCGCAGGCACCAGCCATCGCCTTCTCACCGAGCGTGATGCTATGGGCTTTACCCTATGCCATACCGTGGTCCGTGCCGGCACGGAGTCCCTTCTCCACTATCGAAATCATTTGGAGGCGTGTTACTGCATCGCTGGAGAGGGGGAAGTCGAGGACATGCAAGGCAACGTATTTCCGATACGACCTGGGGATGTGTATGTACTTGATCAACATGATCGGCACTTTCTACGCGGAGGAAAGGAGCAGGACTTGATTCTTGTGAGCGTCTTCAATCCCCCTCTGCGGGGTGACGAGCGGCACAATCTTAACGACAGTTCAGGGTCGGCTTACTGATGTTTTTTCTGACTGCCATGCCACGTCGTTTACCCACAGGAGCTTGCGATGCGTAAGGAATACCTCGCGTTTTTCACTTCCCTTTTCCTATCGAGGCTGGCGGATCAGATTCTGTTATTCATCGTGCCACTGGTTGTGTTCCAGGCCACCCACAGCGCGTCCTGGGCCGGGCTCGCGTTTTTCCTCGAATCCCTGCCACGGTTCCTCGCCTTCCCCCTGTGCGGCGCTCTGTGCGACAAATTCTCGCCCATCAGGATCCTGCGTATCAGTCAAATCTGCCGGGCATCGCTCTGCGTGTTGGCGATGGCGCTGTATGGGGTCTTCGGTGGTATCGGCTGGCTCATTGCGCTGTCGGCGCTGTGCGGCGTGCTGACCACGCAAGGCATCATGGCCCGTGAGGTGCTGATGCCGCATATCTTCCAACACTACAGTTACACCAAAACCTTGTCCTATTCGCAGATCGCCGATCAGACAGGCCTGGTGCTGGGCCCCTTGCTTGCGGCACTGATGTTGGAGGTCTGGGCGTGGCACTGGGTGGTACTGTGGGCCGCCGGACTGTTTCTGCTGGCAGACCTGAGCATGATGGTGTGGCAACGTTTTAGCCGAATCACGCTGGCGACGTTCGAGCAGCATCAGGACATCTGGCTGCAGCCCTTGAAGATCGCGTTCGGTCATATCCGCAACCTGAGCGAGCTGCAAAAGATCATCACGCTAGCGGTGGGTGTCAACTTGATTGTTGGCGTCACACTGGCGACTTCGGCCGCCATGGTTATTGGTCAGTATGGCGCCGCCAAGGACAGTTACGCAGCGCTGCAGGCCGCGGGTGCGGTCACGACAATTGTGATTCTGTTCGTGCTCGCCCGGGTCACGATGCCGCTGCGAATGCTCGGCGGTGTTGGATACTCGATGATCGCATGTGGCGCGTTCGTTACCGCACTGAGTCAGGGCCTGCAAGGTTATGCATTGGGTTTTCTGTTAATCGTCGCCTTCGATAAAATGTTCAATGTCTACATGCGCACGGTCCGGCAGCGGGCAATACCTCCCCAGGATTTCGGCAAGACCGTCGGCGTGATCACGCTTCTAAATAACATGTCCCAGCCGCTGGCTGGTTTGTTGGTGGCCGTGTTGGCCGCGCCTATTGGTACCCAGCACGTCATTCTGATTCTAGCTGTGCTGACTGCGCTGCTAGGGGCGTTCGCAACGTGGTGCTTTGCCCAAGGCGGCAGTCGTGCCGAGCATTCGAGCCTCGGAGTGGAGCAACGAGGACTGCCAGGTGATTCCCCGCCATGAGCAGCGCATGGTCGATACCTACGCCGGCGAATGGGGGACATCCCGTAGCAGCGGCCACCAGGCCGCGTCCCAGGCACCACCGTTCGCCAGGCACACCGCTAAACCCCAGGCAATCAAATCGCCCCTCTTCCGAAAACCACAAACACATGCGTAAATACGCATATACGCACCACAACCTACGGAAGCGGCAACATGAGCATGTCCCCCCCCGCCGTATTCAAATGCCTTGGCGACGAGACCCGGGCGCGCATCATGCTGCTGGTGCGGGCCGAAGGCGAGCTTTGCGTCTGCGAGCTGATCGCCGCGCTCGAGGACAGCCAGCCAAAAATTTCCCGGCACCTGGCCCAGCTACGGGCCTGCGGGCTGCTGGCAGACCGTCGGCAGGGCCAGTGGGTCTACTACCGCCTGCACCCGGAGTTGCCACAGTGGGTGCTGGAGGTCTTGCAACTGACCCTGGACGCCAACCTGGCCTGGGTGCACGGCGACCGCCGTCGCCTGGAGTCCATGGAGGGCCGCCCGGTTCGCCAGCAGGCTTGCTGCTGAATACCTGCGAATACCCTCGCAACAGCGGCATAGCGCCAACCCCACAGCAAGGACGATCATGACAGTCAACATCAGGACAGCAACAACGGCAGACGCTAGGGCCATTCAGGCCATCTATGCCCCGATGGTCTGCGACACGGCCATTTCCTTCGAACTCGTCCCACCGACGATCGACGAGATGGCAGGACGAATCGAAGCCACCCTGCTCATCTATCCCTACCTGGTGGCCGAGGTTGACGGCGAGGTGGTTGGTTATGCCTACGCCAGCCAACACCGCGCCCGCGAAGCCTACCGATGGTCGGTAGATGTAACCGTGTACGTAAGCCCCACCGCCCACCGTCAAGGCATAGGGCGAGCGATGTACCAGAAGCTGCTGCCGATACTCGAACGACAAGGATTCCACGCTGCCTACGCGGGCATCGCCCTGCCCAATCCAGCGAGCGTAGGCCTGCATCAGGCCCTGGGTTTCAGCCATATCGGGACCTACCCTGAAGTGGGTTTCAAGCACGGCCAATGGCACAGCGTGGGCTACTGGCGCAAGGCACTTGGCGGTCCCACCCCGCCCACCGAGATCATTCCATACAGTAGTGTGTAGTCGCTGAGAGCTGGGCATCAGCAGAATGACCTTTACCTAACATATGGATATCCGTATATTCGAATAATCATATGCTACTGCTCTGGCAGTCGCTTGTCTGCTCCCCTGCCCCGGTACCTCGCATGTTGCCCGCGCTGCTCATCTTCGCCCTTACCATCATCCTGGTCGTCTGGCAGCCAAAAGGCCTTGGCGTCGGTTGGAGCGCCACCTTTGGCGCGGTGCTGGCACTGCTCAGCGGCGCGGTGACACTGGGGGATATTCCACAGGTGTGGCACATCGTCTGGAACGCCACCGCGACCTTTATCGCGGTCATTATCATCAGCCTGCTGCTTGATGAAGCCGGGTTCTTTGAATGGACCGCGCTGCATGTGGCGCGCTGGGGCGGCGGCAGCAGCCGGCGGCTGTTCGCCTTTATCATTCTGCTGGGCGCCGCTGTATCGGCGTTGTTCGCCAACGATGGCGCCGCGCTGATCCTCACCCCCATCGTCATCGCCATGCTGCTTGCCCTGCGCTTCTCGCCGGCCGCCACCCTGGCCTTTGTCATGGCCGCCGGGTTTATCGCCGACACCGCGAGCTTGCCGCTGGTGGTGTCGAACCTGGTGAACATCGTCTCGGCTGACTATTTCGACCTTGGCTTCGCCCGCTACGCCGCCGTGATGGTGCCGGTCACCCTGGTGAGCATCGCCACCACGCTGGGCATGCTGCTGTGGTTTTTTCGCGCCGATCTGCCCCAGGTCTATGACCTGGCGCAACTGAAAGCCCCACGGGAAGCCATTCGCGACCGCGGGACGTTTCGCGCCGGGTGGTGGGTGTTGGCCGCGCTGCTGATCGGCTTCTTTGTCCTGGAGCCATTGGGGGTGCCCATCAGCGCGACCGCCGCTGCGTGTGCGCTGGTGCTGTACCTGATTGCCGCCAAGGGCCACGCCATCGACTCCGGCAAGGTGCTCAAGGGCGCCCCCTGGCAGGTGGTGGTCTTCTCCCTGGGCATGTACCTGGTGGTCTACGGCCTGAAGAACGCCGGCCTCACCGATTACATCGCGCAGCTGCTCAACGTGTTCGCCCAGCACGGTGTATGGGGGGCTGCCCTGGGCACCGGGCTGCTGAGCGCAGCGCTGTCCTCGATCATGAACAACATGCCCACCGTGTTGGTGGGCGCGCTGGCGATTCATGCCGCCGACGCGCCTGGCGTGGTGCATCAGGCCATGGTCTACGCCAACGTCATTGGCTGCGACCTGGGCCCCAAGATCACCCCCATCGGCAGCCTGGCCACCCTGCTATGGCTGCATGTGCTGGCGAAAAAAGACATCACCGTCAGCTGGGGCTACTACTTCAGAACCGGGATCGTGCTCACGCTTCCCATCCTTGTCGCCACGCTGTGCGCACTCGCCTTGCGCCTCAGCCTTTGAACCCAGGACGCCCGTCATGAAAGTGCTGTTCATGTGTACCCACAACAGCTGCCGCAGCATCCTCTCCGAGGCCTTGTTCAACCACGTGGCGCCGGCTGGAATAATGGCCGTCAGCTCCGGCAGTTTCCCCAGTGGCCAGGTCAACGCCCGGGCGCTGCGCACCCTGGCTGCCGCGGGCATTGCCACCGACGGTCTGCACAGCAAGGCCTCGGATGCCTTTGAGGGCGCGCCACCGGACATCGTCATTACCGTCTGCGACCGCGCCGCCGGCGAAGCCTGCCCGGTGTATTTCGGCCCTTCGCTCAAGGCCCATTGGGGGCTGGCCGACCCTTCTGCGGTGAGCGGCACCGAGCAGCAGATCGAACGGGCGTTCCAGCAGACCGTGGCCAAGATCCGCGAACGGGTAGGCGCCTTGCTTGCCCTGCCCCTGGATGCCCTGAACCGTGACGAGCTGGGCGCGGAGCTTGCGCGCATTGGCACCCTGTAAGCCTGCTGGAGTCTGTTTGATGAACCACGACCTGCCCAATATCGACCCTACCCTGCTCGCTATCCCAACCCTTGCGCAGTTGATGCCACAGCAGCCTGCTGCCCATAAACCACGCATCCTGCTGCTGTACGGCTCGACCCGCCCGCGCTCCTTCAGCCGGCTGGTGACCCAGGAAGCCGCACGCCTGCTGGAAACGTTCGGCGCTGAAACCATTATTTTCGACCCCAGCGGCCTGCCGTTGCCGGACGACGCACCCGACACCCATCCCAAGGTGGCGCAACTGCGCGAGCTGATGCAGTGGTCCGAAGGCCAGGTATGGTGTTCGCCGGAACGGCACGGCGCCATGAGTGCGGTGTTCAAGGCGCAGATCGACTGGGTACCGCTGGCCATGGGCGCAGTGCGCCCCACCCAGGGCAAGACGCTGGCAGTGATGCAAGTGTGCGGGGGCTCGCAGTCCTTCAACGTGGTCAACCAGTTGCGCGTGTTGGGCCGCTGGATGCGCATGTTCACCATCCCCAATCAATCGTCGGTGCCCAAGGCGTTCACCGAGTTCGACGACCAGGGCCGGATGAAGCCCTCGCCGTATTACGACCGATTGGTCGACGTGATGGAGGAACTGATGAAGTTCACGCTGTTGCTGCGTGATCGCTCGGAAACCCTGGTGGACCGCTATTCCGAGCGCAAGGAGACGGCGCAAGCGCTGTCCAGCCGCGTCAACCAGCGGTCCATCTGAGAGTTTGATCCATCACGGGGGCCGACGCGCGCGTCAGCCCCCGGCGCAGCCCGTCACTCAGCGCCCAACCCCTTGCGGCCAATGTCATTGAGCTGGCCCACGGTGAAGCGGTCTTTCCAGCTCACCTCGTAATCCTCGGGCGGGAAGTCGTACGGCGAAGCCCCTTGCTCGAACGCCTTGAACACGTCCCGCGCATAGCGCTGGTTCTTCGGGCACATGGGCGCCGCGGGCACGTACATCACGTTGCCCCAGCCTTGCTGGTCCTCGACGGGGGCAACGCTGTGGATCACGTCGCAGTGCCACCACACCGAGTCGCCCGCGCGGACGTCGGGGATCGCCGTCAGCCCCTTGACCAGCAACGGGTGCCACCGCTCCGACACCGGCAGCACCTTGCCTGGCGCCACGCCACACAGCTCATCCTCGGGCACGTCATTGAGCAGCGGGCGCAGCAGCATATAGGCCATGGCGGCGGGGATGGGCAGCGTGTGCAGCACGCCCTGGTCCGCCTGCATGTCCGACAGCGCCGTCCAGCCCTGGAACGTGCGGAACGCCGAGCACTTGACCGTGTCCTTGTAGGCGTATTCCTCGACGTCGGTACGGTAGGCCGCATCCCACGGGTCATACGCACTGAAGTCGTTGCGGTAGATCTTGTCGAACACCTTCAGGTACGCCGGGTGCAGCCAGCGCTCCAGCGCGCCGGAATCGGTGTGCGGCCCCAGCCCTTTGGAACGGGTACCCGGCGGGCGGCGGCGCACCCGGTCCGGGTACAAGGCGTTGACGTCGGGGTTGAACCAGGCCTGGCCCTGGGACTCGGTCTTCCACAGGCGGTTCAGGAACGATTGCGCCGTGGCCATGCGTTCATGCTGGCGCAACTGCATCTGCGACGGCGACCAGTAGATGGGGAAAATTTCGGGCCTGGAGGCTTCCAGGCTGCCGAAGAACTGGTCGACCGGCCCGCGATAGGTGGCGTCGAACGCGTTGGTGTCCAGGTAGTCCAGCAAGGCCTGGTCCCAGCCCAGCACCTGCTCGCGCGGGAAATGGTTCCTGACCACCAGGCAACCGCGCCGCTTGATCAGCGCCAACTGCTCGGGGGTTACCTCGCCACGGGCGATGGCGTCGTATTCCAGCACCGCCCAGCCGCACCCGGTGGCGGCTTCCTGCTCACGGATGGACGCGATTTCGCCTTCGATAAACGCACTGACTTCAGCGAACAGTGCCTCCACATCACCGATCTGCGCGCGCAGCACGCGTTTCATGGTGATCACGTTGTCTTTGTAATTGTCGGGAAGGTCGGCGCTCTCGAACGCCTGGTAGTTTTTCATGGATTTGACTGACTCGGGTCATTGCGGTGTGAAGCCCCTCGGCATGCAGGGGCCAGCGTGTTTCCAGCGCCTGTATAGATACACTCGCCTCCGAGCAGGCGGGAGTCAGGATTGGCGCGTCTTTCAGTACAATTGTCGCGCCGGGAGCGTCTCAGGCGCCCTGAAGAAAACGTCGACCATGCTGGCGACGAAATTCAGTCGGGGTCATGCCCTTGTGCGCCTTGAACTGACGATTGAAAAACACCACCGAGGAATAACCCACCGCCTCGGCCACCGTGGCAATGTTCGTCTCGCTTGCCAGCAGCAGCGCACACGCCCGGCCTATGCGCAGACGCGCAATGTACTCCAGCAGCGTGCCGCGGGTGTGGCGCCGGAACATGCGGTGGAACGCCGAGACGCTGACGCACGCCATCTCGGCCAGCACCGGCACCGTGAGCGGCTTGGTGTAATGCACGTGGATATGGTCCAGCACCCGATGAAGACGCGCGTCCTCGCCCTGGGTGCCAGCAATCGCCGTCCACTGGTCAGGGGCAATAGGCTGCGCGTCGCCGTCATGAAGTAGACGGGTCAACACCTGCAGCAACGAGACCAGGCGCTGTGGGTCGTCCTGCGCGGCCATCCCTTCGATGACCGGCCGCAACTCGCGGGCAAAGGCGGGGCTGAAGGTCAGGGCGCACTGGGCGGCCGTCAGCAGGTTGCGCAACCGGCTCAACTCCGGAAACAGCCCCATCAACGACTGGGCCCAGGCCTCGGAAAACCAGATGACGAAGGCCACATGCGGCTGGCCGGGATCGACCCCTTCGGCAGAGCACCAGCTGTGCGGCACGTTGGGCCCCACCAGGGTCAGGTCGCAATCGTCATAGGGCTGCACGTCACTGCCGATGTAACGGTGACCGCGGCTGTTGAGCGTCAGGGTCAGCTCATATTCGGGATGGTGGTGCCATTCAAAGGGAATTTCGTCGTTCAGCCGCCGGTGCAACAGCGTCCAGGACGCGTTGGCGGCGGTGGGGACCTTTTCAAAACTGGGCTTCATGCAACGTGATTCCGCACAAACATCGACTGAAAACGCCACAATTGTATCAGCTATGCGGGTCCCCGCCCCGGTGGGTGCTCAGCGTTAGCGCGCCAACACCTGCGCCCCCACTTCCCGCGGCAGCTTCGCCGCATCGATCAACGCCAGCAGCCCGATCACCGCAATACCCACGAACGCCCAGTGAAAATCGCTGACCTGCAAGGCATCCCCATGCCCCTGCACTTTCATTGACAACTGCAACAGCAACGCCGAGACCGCCACACCCAGCGCCATGCCCAACTGAAAGAACAGGCTGAACAAGGTCGAGGCCTGGCTCATCCGTTCCTGGGGTATCTCGCAAAAGCCCACCGCGTTGTAGCTGGTGAACTGCATGGAGCGCGACAGCCCGCTGACGAACAACACGAACGCCATCCAGTACCACGGCGTATTCGCCTGGAACGTCAGGCAACAGAGGATCGAGGCCACGCCCACCAGCCCATTCACCACCAGCACCCGGCGCAAGCCGAAGCGCCGCATCAGCCGCGTGGTGAACGGCTTCATCGACAGGTCACCGACAAAGATCGCCAGCACCAGCATGCCCGCATCCACGGGGGACATGCCGAAGCCTACCTGCAGCAGCAACGGCAGCAGGAACGGCAACGCGGTGATCGACAACCGGAACAGCGTGGCACCGACAATGCTGGCGCGGAAGCTGGCAATGGCCGCCGCCCCCAGTGGCAGCAACGCCGTGGGGTGCCGTCGGCAATGCCAGATGGAGGCAAACGTCAGCACCGCCCCTGCCAGTACCAGCAGCGCGCCGCGCTGCAACTGGCCGCTGGCGGACGAGCCCAGGGATTCCAGGCCCAGGAACCAGGCGGCGCAGGCGCTGGCCAGCAACACGAAGCCCACGCCGTCGAAGGGCCGCGGCTGTGCCAGGCGAGTGTTGGGGATCAACCGCAACGCCGCCAGGCACGCGATGATGCCCAACGGAATGTTCAGGTAGAAAATCCACGGCCAGGCAAAGTGCGTGACGATAAAGCCGCCAATCGGCGGGCCCAGCACCGGTGCCGCCAGCCCTGGCCAGATGATGATTGCCATCATGCGTACCAGGTCCTTCTTCTCGGTGACCCGCAGCACTACCAACCGGCCTACCGGCACCATCAAGGCGCCGGCGATGCCCTGTAGCACCCGCGCCGCCACGAACCACTCAAGGTTGGGCGCCGCGGCGCAGAGGATCGACGCCAGGGTAAACAACGTGATCGCACCGGCGAACACGCCCCTGGCGCCCAGGCGGTCGGCCAGCCAGCCGCTGAGGGGAATGAAGATCGCCACCGCCAGCAGGTAGGCGCTGATGCCCACGTTGAGGCTGACCGCCGCCTCGCCGAAGTCCTTGGCCATCTGCGGCAGGGCCGTGGCGATGACCGTGGCGTCGAGGTTTTCCATGAAAAACGTAACGGCCACCAGCAAGGCGATGCACGTGGCGCGGCGCGCGCCGGCGTTTGAATCGACAGTGCTGGCATCCAGGGTTGTTGAACTTGCCACGGGTCTTCGTCCTTAAAGCATTAGGTGTTATGAGCGCTGCCGCCCTGCCTGATGGGCGCTGACCGCCGCGCGCAGGCCCAGTTGATAGCTGTCGGCACCAAAACCGCAGATCTGCCCGGTGACGATTTCGGCAAACACCGAATGGTGACGGAAGCTCTCGCGGGCATGGATGTTGGACATGTGGATCTCCACCACCGGCACCGTGAGGATCGCCAAGGCGTCGCGGATGCCGTAACTGTAGTGGGTCCAGGCACCCGCGTTGATGATCACCGCGTCTACACCATCGGCGAACCCCTGGTGAATCCGCTCGACGATCGCCCCTTCGAAATTGCTCTGGAAGGTCTGCAAGGTCACCCCCAGTTCATCGCCGAGGGCGTGCAGGCCGGCGTCGATCTCGGCCAGGGTGGTGGTGCCGTACTGCACCGGGTCACGCTTGCCGAACATGTTGTGGTTGATGCCATGCAGCATCAGGACAGTGGTCATGGGGTTACTCCAGCGGCACGGTCAGGCGGTCGATGACCGGGCGGGTTGCCGGGCGCACACCACGCCACCATTCAAAGGCCTCGGCGGCCTGCTCCACCAGCATGCCGACGCCATCGGCCAGGCGCTCTACGCCGGCTTCCCTCGCCAGCCGCAGGAACGGCGTAAGGCCCTTGCCGTAGGCCAGTTCATAGGCCAGCAAAGCACCGTCGAACACCTCGGCGGTCACCGGCGGCAACTCACCGGTGAGGCTGGCGGATGTGGCGTTGACCACCAGGTCGAAGCGTTGGCCGGCCAGCGCCTGGTAGCTGCTGACGTGCACGCGCTCATCGTTCACTTCCGCAGCCAGGGCATGGGCCTTGGCCACATGGCGGTTGGCGATGACCACCTGCGCAGGCCCCGCCGCCAGGAACGGCAGCAACGCCCCGCGCACCGCACCGCCGGCGCCCAGCACCAGCACCCGGCGGCCGGCCAACGGCACTTGCAGGTTGTGCTCGATGTCACGCAGCAGGCCGATGCCGTCGAAGTTCTCGGCGTAGACCTTGCCGTGTTCGAACTTCAGCGCGTTGGAGGCCTTGGCCAGGGTGGCGCGCTCGCTGCGCGCATCGGCCAGCTCATAGGCGCGCAATTTGAACGGCGCGGTGATGTTCATGCCGCGCCCGCCGCCGTCGCGGAAGCCCAGCACCTGGGCTTCGAAGCCTTCCAGTTCGCCTTCGATGGCGCCGTATTCAAGGTCCTGCTCGGTCACCTCGGCAAACAGGCCATGAATCAGCGGCGACTTGGTGTGGTTGATCGGGCGCCCGATCACGCTATAACGGTCTGTCATTGTTCACCTCCATGAGAAAACAGCACGCCGTCGGCCTGCATCGCCGCGATTTCGTCCGCGCTGAAGCCCAGTTCGGCCGCCACCTGGGCGTTGTGCTCGCCAAGGTCAGGGGCCACCTGATGGATCGTGGTGTCGCAGTCGGAGAAACGGAACGGCAGGTTCGGCATGCGCAAGGTACCGTAGCGCGGGTGCTGTTGCTCTACGACCATATTCCGCGCCTTGATCTGCGGGTCGGCGATGACCTCGTCAATGCGTTGCACCTTGGCGCTGGGCACGTCGATCTCGTCGAGCAACGACAGGATGCGCGCCACCGGGTTGGCGGCGACCCAGGCCTTCACCGCCGTGAGGATTTCCACCCGGTGGGTGTTGCGGCCGTTGAGGCTGTGGAACCGCGTGTCACTGCCAAAGCCTGCAGGGCCGCCATTGGCCTCCAGCATCACCGCGAAGCGCTTCCAGGCATCGTCCACCTGTGCGGCGATCACCAGGTCACCGTCGGCGGCGCGGAACACGCCGTACAGGGTGGAAGTGGGCATGTCGTGGCCGGTCTGCTGGGGCACGATCTCGCCGTTGGACAGGGTGTAGCACTGCACCGCGTACTCGTGCATGGACACCAGAGTGTCGTACAGCGCCATGTCGATGTGCTGGCCGCGGCCGCTATTGACCCGCCCCAGCAAGGCGGCATTGATGGCCGCCACCGCGTGGATGCCGGTGTACATGTCGCCCAGGGAAATACGCAGCAGCGGCGGCGCTTCGCCGGGGTTGCCGACCATCTGCATGATGCCGCTCTTGGCCTCGGCGATCAGGCCGAAACCGGCGCGGTGGGCGTCGGGGCCGGTGTGACCGTAGGCCGAGATCGAGCAATAGACCAGCTTGGGGTTGCGCGCCGACAACTCCGCATAGCCCAGGCCGAGTTTTTCCAGGGCGCCGGGGCGGTAGTTCTCGATGAACACGTCGGCCGAATCGCACAGCTTCTGCATGAACGCCTTGCCGCGTGGGTCCTTCATGTTGACGCTGACGCCCTGCTTGCCCATGTTCAGCTGCAGGAAGTAGCCGCTCTGGTGTTCGTCCAGGGTGAAGGCGTGCTGGCGGCCGGCGTCACCGCTACCGGGGCGTTCCACCTTGATCACTTCGGCGCCCAGGGCCGCCAGGCAGCGGCCCACGTACGGGCCGGCGAGGAAGTGGCTGTAGTCGATGACACGAATGCCCTTCAAAGGCAGTGGCTGGCTCATGCGTGCGGTCTCCGTGGCACCATCAGGCGGTGTTCACCGCGTTGCACGACCTGGCCGTGCTGGTTGATCAATTCCGACGGCAGGACGACGATGCCCCAGCCCGGCTTACTGTTGCTGGCACGCATGCTGCCTACGCGGAATTTCACGTGGAGCACGTCGTTGACCTTGATCGGCAACACGAAGTCCCAGGTCCAGCCCAGGCTCATGCCCGGCAGGAAGCGGTAGTCGCTCTGGGTCTTGAGGCCGTCGGCGATGCTCTGGCCGAACAGCCCGTGGGCCACCAGGCAGCCGAAGTGGCTGGCGTTGGCGTAGGCTTCGTCGACGTGCACCGGGGTGTGGTCACCGGTGAGGTCGGCGTAGGCCAGGATGCGTTCCTTGGTGACGGTGTATTCCGGGCTGGTGCATTCGTCGCCTTCACAGGCGTCGTCCCAGTATTTTTCTTGTGTGGTCATAGGGCAGCTCACGAACGAGGGTTGATGGCCAGGGCCTGTGCCACGCAGGCAACGGGCGAGGCTTGAATGAATTCCACCGCCAGGCCGTCGGGCAGGCGCAGCCAGTTGCGGCCTTGGGGCATGACGGTGACGTCAAACTTGTGGGCCGCGGCCAGGGCGTACTCCAGGTCTTCGCACATCACGCCCAGGTGGCCGAGGCGGCCTTCGGGCGCGTCGTGGTCGGGCTTGCTCATGAACTGCATGCCGCCCAGGGTCCAGTACTGGATTGGCTCCTCGACGGTGCCCTGCACTTCGCGCAGGGTCATGCCGAACACCTCATGGAAGAAACGGATGTGCCAGTGGATGTCCTTGACCCAGACGGCCACGTGTTCCACATAAGCTTTGGGAATGCTCACGACTTGGCTTCCTCTTGTTGATGGTGATCGGTCATCGCCCGCTCGATGCCCTTGATGCAGGCCACCAGGGTCTCGTTGACGGGCGTAGGCACACCGTGGCGCTGGCCCCAGCGCACGACGGAACCGTTGATGAAGTCGATTTCGGTGACCGAGCCCTTTTCCAGGCTCTGCAGCATGGAAGTCTTGAACGCAGCGGGCAGGCCCTCGGCCGCCAGGTTCCAGGCGGCGCCAGGGTTGGTCAGGCTCAGTTGCACGCCGGCGGCGGTGGCCACGGCGATGGCTTCGGCCACCGCCGCCAGTGACACCGCCTTGAGCAACGGCTCGCTGTAGAGCTGGCCGTAAGTAAGACGTGTGATGCCGGTGAGCGCACCGGTGGCGACGTTGACCAACAGCTTGTCCCACATGGTGCCGACGATGTTTTCGCTGACCGTAGTGGCCAGGCCGGCGCCGTTGAAGGCGTCGGCGATGGCCTGCACGCGGTCGCTGAGGCTGCCGTCCAGCTCACCGATGTAGGTGTGTTTGCCGGCCACGCCGGCGCGGATCACACCCGGCGCCAGCAGCACCCCACCGACGTAGGTCTTGCCCGCCAGCACCTTGTCGCGCCCTACCGCCTCGGCGAGGATATCCTCGTGGCCCAGGCCGTTCTGCAGCGACAGCACCAGGGTGTCGGGCCCGACCAACGCTTGGGCGCCGGCAATGGCCTGTGCGGTGTGGAAGGATTTGACCAACACCACCACCAGGTCAACCGCGCCGATGAGGTCGGCGTGGGTACTGGCGCGGATCTTGACCGCGCGCTCACCGCGCTCGTCCAGGACCTTGAGGCCGTGATCATTGATCGCCTGGACATGGCCGGCGTTGCGGTTGAGCAGCCAGGTCTCGTGGCCGGCCTCGCTCAGGGTTGCGCCGATGGCGCAGCCCAGCGCGCCTGCGCCCAGAATGCATACTTTCAAGGGGTGGCCTCCGGTTGTTGTGGGGCCACTCTATGCGCGGGGGCATTGTTGAGCTATACAATGACCGCAATAGCTCTATTGTGAATTTAAATAATGGTCGACTTCCTCGCGCTGCCCGAACCCAAGCTGCTGCAGCTGTTCAGCGTGCTCTACGACACCCGCAGCGTGACCCGCGCCGCCGACCAACTGGGCCAGAGCCAACCCACCATCAGCATCTGGCTGGGGCGCTTGCGCGAGCAGTTGCATGACCCGCTGTTCGTGCGCACGCCGGGTGGCATGGCACCCACGCCCCGGGCAGAAGCCTTGATCGGACCCTGCCGTGAAGTGCTGGAATCCTTGCGCAGGCTGACCAGCCACGCGCCAGTCTTCGACCCGGCCACCGCGCAACGGCGGTTCCGCCTGTGCATCAGCGACGCCAGCCACATCACCCTGCTGCCGCGGCTGCTGGAACACCTGCGCCAGGTAGCGCCGGGCATTCGCCTTGAGGCTGCGCGCATCGACGGCAACACCGAGCGCGCCCTGGAGTCTGGCGAGGCTGACCTTGCCGTGGGCTTCGTGCCCTGGCTGGGCGGTGGCATGTACCAGCAGGTGCTGTTTCCTCAGGACTGGGTGTGCCTGAGCAACGCCAGCCACCCCCGCCTGGGCACGCCCCTTGACCTGCCGCGTTACCAGGCCGAAGGCCACGTGCTGGTCACCGCGGGTACCGGCCAGAAGCTGCTGGAAGCCGCCTTGGCGCGCCAAGGCATCGAGCGCCAGATCATCCTGGAACTCCCCGGTTTCCTGGGCCTGGGCGCGATCATCGGCAGCACCGACCTGATCGCCACCCTGCCCCGGCATATCGGTGAAACCCTGGCCGCGGCCCATGGCCTGAGCGTGCATGATTGCCCGGTGGCGATAGAGGGCTTTGCAGTGAAGCAGCACTGGCATGCGCGGTATCACCTGGACACTGGCAACCGCTGGTTGCGCACGGTGATGGTGAAGCTTTTCAAGGCCTGAGCCGGCCTTGCCAGTTGCCGGGCAACCATTAGTAATACTTCTCACTCTCAAAATTTAAACAGCAATGAGCGAATGCTTCCCCAGGACTCGCTTTGACGTGGACGCAGCCTTCGGCAGCTGCTACGGGAAACGCTGCGGGCGGAATCCCCCATTGTTACTGGACTGGAAAAGCACTCTTTCATTATGTTAGCTAGCTAACTATCTTCAAGGACTGCTACCTTTCGCCGCACCTGAGCCCGTGATGAGGTGTATATGGAACCTGGCAGCTACCAACTGAGCATGAGCGTGCTCATGACCCCCGACAAAGCCAACTTCTCCGGCAACGTACATGGCGGCGCCCTGCTGAAAATGCTCGATGAAGTGGCCTTCGCCTGCGCCAAACGCTACGCCGGCCGCTACGTGGTCACCCTCTCGGTGGACCAGGTGATTTTCAAGGAGCCCATTCACGTAGGCGAGTTGGTCACCTTCCTGGCCTCGGTCAACTACACCGGGCGCACCTCGCTGGAAGTAGGCGTGAAGGTCATGACCGAGAACATCCACGAGCGCACCGTGCGCCACACCAACAGCTGTTACTTCACCATGGTGGCAGTGGACACCGACGGCCGCCCCTGCCCCGTGCGCCCCTTGCAGCCTGACACCCTCACCGAGCGCCGGCGCTATGCCCAGGGGCAGTTGCGCAAGCAACAGCGGCAAGAGTTGCAGGCCAAGTACGCGCAGATCCGCGAAGTGGGTGCGTTGTAGCCAACCAGAACCGTTGCCGGGACGTGTAGCGGCAGCAAAGTACACTCGGCAGCCCTGGGCAATCCACTTGAACTAAAGCCGTCGCGAGGCTCTCCATCACTACATTCAACGCTTGCTTGCCGTCAGCACAGGATGAAACTGATGAACCTCAAACACAGTGCCGGACAGGAAATAATCGCCGTCGACAAACAGGGCCAGCAGGTCCTGTTCCTGAACCCCGGGGACCTCTCAGTCCGCGCCGCCATCACCGACCTGCCATCACGGCCCCACGAATTGCTCGTGCTTGAGCACCTGCGCAAGGCCTACGTGCCCATCTACGGTGACGGCGTCCACGGCGATAACCCCCACCCTAACCACCAGGTCGCCGTGATCGACCTTGATAGCCGCCGCCTGAGCGGGTTCATCGACACCCTGCCCTATGTGTCACCCCACACCGGACGCCTGGGCCGTGATGGCCGGGTGTACCTGTGCTGTGAAAACAGCGCGACGATCCTCGTCATAGACCCTGCCCAGGACCAGATCGTGGGCCACATCCACGTCCCCTCGAAAATGTGCACCGCCTCACGCCGCTACCGCACGCCGACCAGCTATGGGCTGAAAACGAAGAGGATGGCCAACTCTATGCCGTCGACCTGCGCGAACCCGGCCAGGCGCCTGCAGCCCTGGCTATGCCAGGTCCCTTGAACGGCATCGACGCATCACCACGCCATCCGTGGGTAGTGGCCACCGCACAGGATCGGCCGGTGCTGTACGTCGTCGACACCGAGCAGCACCGCCTGCTGCGCACCCTCGAACTGCCTGGGCACCAGCGCCCCGGGCAGGTGGTGCGCTTCAGTGCCGATGGCCGAATACTGGCGGTGATGGGTGACTTTGAACCGGTGGTGAGTTTTTTCGATGAGCATCTGCAATGGCTGTTCAATGCCGAGCTGGGTGACAAGCCGTTGGACGGGTGCTTCAGCCCGGCGCAGGATTACTTGCTGGTTGCCAATGAAAACGACGCCACTGTGAGTGTGGTGGACATTGGCAAGCGCAGCACGGTTGGGCATGTGCCGGTGGGCGATGGGTGTGAAATTCTTGCTTATTTCCAGCGCGGGACCCCTGAATGAGTAGCCGCTGGGCCCGGCCAACCCTCTCGATGGCCGGGCCAAATCAATTCAGCGCGTCACTGAGTTTCCAGAACGCGCTTAACCACTAAACGGGCCCGGGGCTGTTTCGCCTTGATCTTGAACCAGATGGCATAAAGCGCAGGCAGGAACACCAGGGTCATGATCGTCCCACCAAACGTGCCACCGATCAGGGTATAGGCCAAGGTGCCCCAGAACACGGATTGGGTCAGCGGGATAAACGCCAGCACTGCCGCCATCGCCGTCAACAACACCGGACGCGAGCGTTGAATGGTCGCCTCCACCACTGCGTCATATGCCCCCAGCCCCTGCGCCTGGTTGGTGTGAATCTGGCCAATCAGAATCAGCGTGTTGCGCATCAGGATGCCTGCCAGGCCGATCAGCCCGATCAATGCATTGAAACCGAATGGCTGGTGGAAGAGCATCAAGGTCGGCACCACCCCGATCAGCCCCAACGGCGCGGTGGCGAGCACCATGGCCATGGCCGCCAGCGAGCGCACCTGGAAGATGATCACCAACATCGTCAGCAGCATGATCGGAAACAAAGGTGCCAGGGCGTCATTGGCTTTACCCGCTTCCTCGATCGCCCCCGCCATTTCGATCCGGTAGCCGGAGGGCAGTATCGCAACCAGTGGCTGGAGTTCGTGCCACACCACCATGGACACGTCCGGGGGTTGGGTGCCGTCGGCAATATCCCCCCTGACGGTGAGACACCTGCGTTTGCGATCTGCCAGAGTATTACCCGCCAATCCCGCCCCCCCTGGAAGGCCAATTCTTGATCCGTTTAGCCCAAGCCAACGATGAGCCTGCCATCAGACACTGCGCCGAGCAGGCCTACGCCCGCTATGTACCTGAACTGGGGCGCAAGCCCGCGCCGATGACTGCCGACTTTGCCGCGCAAATCGCGGCGGGGAGCGTCTACGTGGCGACGGATGAACACGCCACCCTCGAAGGGTTTGTGGTGTTCTATGCCGAGGACGGTCATGTGCTGCTGGAGAATGTAGCCGTGCTGCCCAGCGCAGCAGGACGTGGGGTAGGTAAATCACTGATCAGCTTTTGTGAACATGCCACCCGACAGCTCGGGATGAATGCGGTGCATCTTTATACCAACGAGAAGATGACCGACAACCTCTCGATGTACGCCAAGCTTGGGTATGTTGAAGTGGGGCGACGCACCGAGCAGGGTTTCAAGCGCGTCTATTTCGAGAAAAGCCTGGGGTGAGGATGCCAAAGGCATCGACGCCGCCAGGCTGCGCCGGCCCCCGTTACGCTGAAGATCTCCAGCGTGATCGAGGACCGGCGGCAGCTACAGGCCGCCGCTGCTTCTATTTGCCGGACGGCAACGCATAGGCGATCAGGTAGTCACCCATCTTGGTCCCGAACGACCCGTGCCCGCCGGCCATGATCACCACGTACTGCTTGCCATTGGCCTCATAGGTCATTGGCGTAGCCTGGCCACCGGCAGGCAAGCGCGCTTGCCACACCAGGTCGCCGTTGGTGACGTTGTAGGCGCGGATGTAGTCGTCCTGGGTGCCCGCCATGAACATCAGGTTGCCTGCGGTCGAGATTGGGCCGCCCAGCATGGGCACGCCGATCTTCAGTGGCGGCAGTTGAATGCCTGGCAGGCTGTCGCGCACTGTGCCGATCCGTTTGCGCCAGGCCACCTGGTGGGTCTTCAGGTCCACGCCGGCGACATAGCCCCAGGCAGGCGCCTTGCAGGGCAGACCCAGGGGGGACAGGAACGCGTTGATCTCCACGCCGAAGGGCGTGCCGTATTGGGGCTGGATGCCCATCTCGGTGCCCGAGCTGCCACCGGTGTCGCCCTCTTTAGGCCACAGCGGGTTGTTGGGGCCGCGAGGGATCAGCTTGGACACGAACGGCAGGGCCATCGGGTTCATCAGCGCCACCTGGCGGTCGGGGTTGACCGAGATGCCGCCCCATTCGAACACGCCCAGGTTGCCCGGGAACACCAGGGTGCCCTGCTCCGACGGCGGCGTGTACTGGCCCGCGTAGGACAGGCGCTTGAAGATCACCCGGCACATCAGCTGGTCGAACATCGTGGCGCCCCACATGTTCTTGTCGGTCAGGGTCTGCACGGAGGTCAGGTTCAACGCCGAGCGTGGCTGGGTCGGGCTGGCGCGGTCACCCGGCGCGGCCTGGGTCGAAGGCACCGGCACTTCGCTGATGGGCACGATGGGCTTGCCGTCGCGGCGGTCGAACACGAACAGGTTGCCGGCCTTGGTCGGCACGTAGACGGCCGGCACCGCTTCGCCTGAAGCGACCTTCACGTCGGCCAGGGTGGGTTGCGAAGGCACGTCCATGTCCCAGAGGTCGTGGTGGGTGGTCTGGAAGCTCCACACCAGCTTGCCGGTGGTGGCGTTCAAGGCCAGGATCGAGCTTGAGTAGCGCTCCATGATCGCGGTGCGGTTGCCGCCCCAGATATCCGGCGTCGGGTTGCCCGTGGGGATGTACACCACGTCGGTCTTGGCGTCATACGCCAGCGGCGCCCAGGCGTTGGGGGAGTTGTTGACCAGGGTGTGCCCGTCGCCCGGCACGGCGTTGGGGTTTTCTGCGCCGGTGTCGAAGATCCAGTGCAACGCGCCGGTATTGACGTCGTAGCCGCGCAGGGCACCCGAAGGTTCATGGACGGACAGGTTGTCGGTCACTGAGCCACCGATCACCACCGTGGTGCCGGTGACCACGGGCGGTGAGGTCGGCTCAAGGCCACCCGGGTAGGCGTAGGGTTGCATCTGCTTGAGGTCCAACTCGCCCTTGTTGGCGAAGTCGCTGCACGGCTTGCCGTTGTCGGCGTTGATGGCGAACAGGCGGCCATCGTTCACGGGCAGGAACACCTTGCGCGGGCACTCGCTTTGTACCGGTGCGGCGCTGGCGAGGCTGGTGGCGAATTCGGCGGTGTTGGCACTATCGTAGTACGCCACGCCGCGGCAGGTCAGGTGCTGGAACGAGGGGTCGCCCTTGAGCTTGGGGTCGAACCGCCATTTTTCCTTGCCCGTGGTAGGGTCCAGGGCCACCAGGATCTGGTGCGTGGTGCAGATGAACATGTTGTCGCCAATCTTGATCGGCGTGAGTTCGTTGGTGGTCTCGCCCGAGTCATTCGCGGTCTTGCTTTCGCCACTGCGGAAGGTCCAGGCGACTTCCAGGTTGGCCACGTTCTTTTCATTGATCTGGTTCAGCGGCGAATAACGGGTGCCCGCCTGGGTCCTGCCGTAGGCCGGCCAATCGCCTGGCGCAACCCCTTCGATGGCCTGGGCCTCGGCCGGCTGGGACGCGGCAAGGGTGCCGTTGATTTCCTGCGGGTCGTTGAAGATCGAGTAGATCAGCACGGCGATCGCAAACGCCAGTGTCACCACCAGGAAGGTCCTGCCGGCGCGCAGGTCGGCAACGAACCCGCGGGTCACGGCAGGCACCAGCAGCCAGATGCCCAGCACGCCCAGGATGTCCAGGCGCGGCACCAGCGCCCAGAAGTCCGAACCGGCCTCCCACAGGCCCCACAGGGTGGTCAGCAGCATCAGAGCGCCATACAGCCACAGCGCGGCACCGGAGCCACGCTGCAGCAGCAGTGCGAACACCAGCAGCGCCACGCCTGCGATGACATAATAGAAGGAGCCGCCCAGCACCGTCAGCCAGACCCCGCCAAGCAGCAGGGCCAACCCGATCAGGGCGGCGACGATCACCGTAAACGTTTTCAGACCTGAAGCTGTACCGGGGGTGTTCATGGTCGTGTTTTCTCCAGTCCGCAGGCCAAGGGTGCAGACATGATCGACGATAGTGTCTAGTGATCGTAGTTGAACGGCCCCTACTGTCCAGCCAACACCGCCAATCCCCCTCGTCACCAACGCCGCGCAGCCCCAGCGACTCCGCGCTGGTCAAGACGCAGCCTTCGGCAGCTGCTACGGGAATGCGCGCAACCGGTACACCTGTAGCAGCAACTGTCTTTGTGGGAGCTGGCTTGCCAGCGAGTTTTCAGGGCCTCAACAGCTCGCTGGCAAGCCAGCTCCCACAGGATGTAGCAGCGGCCGCAGGCCGCGTCACGGGCGCCGCGCATCGCTGCGGGTTGCTCCCGCCAGCATGTGCCGGTGGAATTCGCGCAGATTCACCAGCGCATGCAATGCAGCGGCATGCTGCATGGCGTGGAGGTCCCCACTGAACCGCTGCTGGCGGGTGAAGATCTGTGTCCCTCCCGCGCTGACGAAGCCCCAGGCGAAACCTACGGTGCCGTCACCGCCATCGCACAACCCGGTGGTCGCAATCACGGCGTTGGCAGGGCTGTCGCGTAATGCACCGAGGGCCATTTCCCGGGCGACCTCCGGGCTGGTCACGTTGAAGTCCCTCAGGGTCTCGGCACTTACGCCCAGAAGCCTGTGCAAGGCGTGCGGCGAATAAATGACAGAGCCGCTCTCGACCACATCGCCGCAGCCTGCAACGTCGGCAAGCAGCGCAATGATTCTTCCAGCCGTCCCCGCCTCAGCCGTGGTCAAGTACAGCCGGTGCTGGCGGAGGTAGTCGACGACCTGCTGGGTGATTTTCGTGCCTGTCATACAGTGGCCATGTGATCTGGCCCACGGCCGTATCCGCAAGCACCTCTTCCTTTACCTGAGATCATCGGATAGCGGTGTCTCCTGATCGGGCGCCGGCACCTCTTCGTTGGGCGCCTCACCACCCTCCTCGTCCGGTTCATGGGGACGCCTGAGCGGGTCAAGATCATTGGGGTTGTCGGGGTCCAGGGACGGTTCGTCCGTGCCGGGCACAGGGGCCGGTGTTTCATAGGGCAAGCTTGAGTCGTCAGCCATACGCACCTCACCGTTCAAAGCCCGGGAACCCCGGGCCGTATCCATTTGAAATGGCCTCCCAGGCAAGGTGCGCCCCAAAAGACGAATGGCACCTCCCGCCACCACCACGGTGCACCGGCAGACGCCGCCGCCGTGTTATACAAGCCTGTTTCACGCCCGGAACAGCTGTAACGGTTCACGTCCATAAACCCTCACAAAGTTATACAAAGGCATACTTCCCGCACATATATCTGTATAACTTTTAATTCCACTTATCGGGAACAAACACAACTTAATCTCCCTCGCTTCACAACACGCGGCGCGCATCTAAACTCAATAAACCCTGTTAGCCAACTGTAGAGGTGCAACATGAGACAGCGTGGCGAGAAGTATTGGGAATGGGTGGATGCACAACAACATAGCCGTAGCCATGCCGAGGAACTTGCGAACGGCAAGGAAATAGACGTGGGCGTGCGCCTCTCCACCACGGGCGCCATCCAGGTGTTTATCGGCGTGTATGACCGGTCTGGCGAAGCCGTTTTTGAGGAATACATCCGCCACTCAACCGCCGACAGCCTCAGCGAAGCGCTGCTGGCTGGGGTGGAGCGCGCCCGCTGGTTGGCGTCGAGCTTGCCCCGGGCGTGCACAGGCTGATGCCCCGAGCTTGTGATTTGAATCTCGATTACCCGCCAACCACCACCGGGAGGTGCGCGACCATGCGCATGCGAGGGCCAAGTTATTATCAGTGGGCAGACAGCCAGCTGCCCAACTTTTCCCATGTGGAAGAGTATGGTGCGGACGCCCATATCGATGTTGTCGTGCGTTCATCCCGACAAGGCATCACGCAACTTTTCCTGGGTATCTACAATTCATTCGGCATGACGCTGGTCGAAGAATACTTCGACGCCCTGCCCGATCTGAATACTACCCAGGCCATGCAATGGGGCATTGCCAGGGCGAAGGCATTTGTTGACGGGGCCGCGACCCGAAAGGTGGTGCTGCTCAGCGCCGTGCGCAACGGCGGGCACGGTCAGCCGTGTGGGCACTGAGGCACACCCGCCGCAGCGCCGACGCGCAGCAACCAGCGCTGCCCGGCCCACGCCACCACCATGAGCACCGCCAGGGCGAGCATCACCGCCCGGTACCCTGACAGCAGCGCGTCGGGGGCGACCGCCTGGGCCGGGCCGGTGTAGTGCCGCAGCAGGCTCACCCCCAGCGCCAGGCCCAACCCGCCACCGACGTTGTGCAGGGTCATCAGCGAACCCACCGCCACCGAGCCGAACCGCTCGGGCACCGCGCTCACTCCCAGCACCGTGGACGGCCCCAGCAGGCACGCCCAGCCCAACCCCATGACGGCAAAGGCGGCCACTACGGATGGCAATGCCGTGCTGGCCGAGAAACCGATTTGCAGCAGCGCCGAGCCCGCGAACAGCAGCAGCCCGATCTGGATCAGCGGCCCTGCCCCCTTGCGATCCACCCAGCGGCCGACCCAGGGCGACAGCAATGCCACGCCCAACGTGGTGGGCAGCAACAGCAGGCCGCTGGCTTGCACGTCGGCGCCGCGCACCTGGGTCAGGTACAGCGGCATGACGAAAAACGCCACGCAGTAGAAGACCGCCAGGCTGAAGCTGGCCAGCACCGCGGCCACGAAGCGCCGGTTGGCGAACAGCTGCAGGTTGATGATGGGCGCGGCGACCCGCAACTCCACCCACACGAACAGCGCCAGCGCGACAACGGCCACGGCCAGCACCCCCAGGCTTTGCGGCGACGCCCAGCCCCAGCTGTCGCCCTGCACGATCAGCAACACCAGGCTCGGCAGGCCCACCAGCAACAGCACGGCCCCTGCCCAGTCCAGGCCCTGGCCCTGATCGTCGGCGCGCGATTCGTCGACATTGACCGCGATCAGCAACAGGCTCAGCAGCACGAAGGGCACGTTGATGAGGAAGATCCACGGCCAGCCGAACGCCTGGGTCAACACACCGCCCAGCACGGGGCCCACCGCCAGCCCCACGCCGTTGAAACCGAACAGCACGCCGAACGCCTTGCCCTGTTCATGGGCGGCGAACGCCTGCGCCACGATGGCCCCCGACGCGGTGTACAACACCGCGCAGGCCAGGCCCTGGGCCACCCGGGCGGCGATCAGCAAGCCTGGCCCCTGGGCCTGCCCGGCCACCACGGAGGCCACCCCGAACACCGCCAGGCCAATGCACAGGACGCGCTTGCGGCCGTGCAGGTCGGCCAACCGCCCCACCACGACCATGCAACTGGACATGGCCAGCAGGAAGCCGTTGATCACCCATTGCAGGGTGCTGACCGGCACGCCCAGCTGGCCCTGCAGCGCCGGCAGCGCGGTGTTGACGATGGTGAAATCCACGCACCCCAGGAAACTGGCGATGCTCACGCCCGCCAGTGCCCACCATTTGCGATGATCGTTTGCCGCGTGGCGCATGCCTGACTCCAAGGAGGACCTGATTGCCCGTGTGGGTGCGGTGCCGTGGTCGGCTGGGCGATCTTAGGATCCAAAGCAGGCAGCGCCAAATACCTAATGCGCATAAGCTCATGCGGGGCGTGGCTGAAGCGCGGCGCTCCCCCTGTGCGCGGGGCGTTTGCTGACCATGCAATACAGCGCCGCAGCCAGCAGCAAGCCCACGCCCCAACTGATGTCCGCCCCCAGCCAGCTCGCGACGAAGCCGGTGTAGAACGAGAACTTCATGAAGGGCACCGTGCCGATGATGGACACCGCATACACACCCAGGGTCCGTCGATTGAAGGCGCCGTACTGGCCCTTGGGGTCATACAGTTCGCCTACCTCGTAGTGCCCGCGGCAGACCCAGTAGTAGTCAGCCAGGTTGATCGCGCTCCAGGGAATCAGCAAATACAGCTGGCCAATCAGAATGTCCTCGAAGAAGGTGTCAAACCGGTACTGGGTGGCGATGGCAATCAAGGTCGCCGCCACGGTCAACCCGGCCATCACCCAGGCTTTCGAGGCAGCCGTGACGTGCCGCAACCCGCCAAAGGCGCCGACGATGGTCACCGACGACATGTAGGCGCTGTACAGGCACAGCACGTTGTATTGAATGACGCCGAGGGCAATCACCCCCAGTGCCACCGGCGCCCAGGCGCCGAAGAGTTTGGCAATGGCGGTGGCAGGGTCGCCCCCCAGTGCGGCCGGGATCGCCACGGCCAGCAGCGCGCCCAGCGCCATCATGGCGAATGAGCCCAGTGCGCAGCCGCAATAGGTGGTCCAGAACGTGGTGCGGGTGTTGACGTTGGCCGGGAGGTAGCGCGAATAGTCGGCCACGTAGGGGCCGTAGCCAAGGGTCCAGGAGGCCGCTTGCGCGATCACCAGGTTGAAGGCGGTCCACGAAAACACCTTGCCGGTCGCCGTGGCCGGTGCCACGCCGCCGGGGTGCAGCAGGATCAACACCAGCGCACAGCCGAACACCAGCGTCGACAGCAGGCTCATCCACGCCCCCAGGCGATGGATCAGCTCATAACCGACGAAACCGATGACGAAGGTCAGCACGCCCACCACCACGATGGCCTGGTTGTCGCTGATGTGCAGCAGCGCCTTCAAGGCATCGCGCATCAACACGCCACTGGCGGCCAGGAACAGCACCGCGGCCACCACCATCACCAGCAGCGGGATGGCCGCGCCATAGACACCAAACTGCGCCCGGCTCTGGATCATCTGCGGGACGCCCAGGTGCGGGCCCTGGGCGGAGTGCGCGGCCATGAACACGGTGCCGACGAGGTTGCCGACCAGCAGGCCCAGCACCGTCCAGGCTAGGCTCAACCCCGAGGCAATCCCCAGGGTGCCGACCATCAGGGCGGTGATCTGGAAGTTGGAGCTGAACCAGATGGTGAATAACCGTGCTGGGGTGCCATAGCGCTCAGCGTGAGGGACAAACTCGATACTGCGTTTTTCCAGCTGCACGACCGTCTCCTGTTCCATTTTCCTGATTATGCTCAAGGTGTTGGAGCAGCATGGGCCTGATGGCGAACCTCTCTTAGCTATCAGCGACCGCGGGGGGGGCATGCGGGGCCTGGGACACAGCCTGCGGCAGCTGCTACGGGGTGGCGGGTGCTATCCTGCATGATTGCGGAGAAGAACAAGGCATTTACCCAGCCCATGAACACGAAATATGAACAATCGCCGTTGCCCGAAGACTTGCGTGTGTTCCTCACCGTCATCCGCAAGGCCAGCTTCGTCGGGGCGGCAGAGGAACTGCAACAGTCGCCGGCCTATGTCAGCAAGCGCATCAAGGTGCTGGAAAACGTGCTGGGGACCAGGTTGCTGCACCGCACCACGCGCCGCATCGCCCTGACCGACACCGGCGTGCGGGCGCAGCAGTGGGCGGCGCGCATCCTCGATGACATGGACGACTTCATGGGCGAATTGAGCCAGGTGCGCAAGGCGCCCCGTGGGCGGGTGCACCTGTGCAGCAGCTTCGGCTTCGGGCGCAACTACGTGGCGCCGGCCATCGCCGACCTGGCCGTGGCCTACCCCGACCTGGAAATTCGCCTGGACGTGTTCGACCGGGTGGTGGACATCGTCGCGGAGGGCTTTGACCTGGAGATCCGCGTGGGTGATGACCTGCCCGGCCAGCACATCAGCCGCCAGCTGGTGGCCAACCGGCGGATCATTTGCGCGACGCCGGAGTATCTGGCAAAGCGCGGCACGCCGCAGACCCTTGAAGACCTGGCCCACCACGACTGCCTGGTGCTCAAGGAGCGCAACAACCTGTTCGGCGTGTGGCAGTTGCGCACCGCCAAAGGCGATGAAACGGTGCGCGTCAGCGGCCAGCTCTCGTCCAACAACGGCGAGATCGTGCTGCAATGGGCGTTGGCCCACCAGGGCCTGCTGCTGCGTTCGATGTGGGATGTGAAGCCGCTGCTCGATGAGGGCCGACTGGTGCAGGTGTTGCCCGATTGCAGCCAGAGCGCCAACGTCTGGGCGGTGTACCCGACCCGCCTGGCCGAATCGGGCAAGCTGCGCGCCTGCGTGGAATTCCTGGAGCGCTGGTTCAGCCGCCTGCAGGCGGACTGAACCCAGGGTCATCAGGCCAGCCAGGGATTGGCTTGCAGGTGCCGCGCCTCGAACGCCCGAATGGCATCGCTGCGCTGCAGGGTGCTGCCAATGGCATCCAGGCCCAGCAGCAACGCCTGCTTGCGCAGCGCATCGATCTGGAACGCGAGCACCCGGCCATCCCCCAGCAGGATGTGCTGGGCTTCAAGGTCAATGGCGATACCGGCGGTGTTTGCGTCACTGACCACCGTGCCTAGCTCCTTGAGCTGCGCAGGCGTCAATTGAATGGTCAACACGCCATTGCGTTGGCAGTTGTCATGGAAGATCCCGGCAAAAGTAGTGCCGATCAGGGCGCGAATCCCCAGCTGCTTCAGGCCCCACACGGCATGCTCGCGGCTGGAACCGCACCCGAAGTTGGGCCCCACCACCAGGAACGCGGCGCGGTTCCAGGGCGCCTGGTTGAGCACAAACTCTGGGTTGGCACTGCCATCGGCCAGGAAGCGCAGGTCGAAAAAAGCGCCGCGGTCGAGCCCGCTGCGGTCGATGCCCTTGAGGAACTGCTTGGGCATGATGACGTCGGTGTCGACGTTGGCGGCCAGCATCGGCGCCGCTATCCCTTCCACGTGATTGAACGGTTGCATGCTCACACCTCCAGCGCCAGGGAACGCACGTCGACCAGATGCCCGGCGACCGCCGCCGCGGCGACCATGGCCGGGCTCATCAGATGGGTTCGGGCGCCCGCCCCCTGGCGGCCCTCGAAGTTGCGGTTGGTGCTGGACGCGCAGCGGTCACCGGGGCCGAGCACGTCATCGTTCATTGCCAGGCACATCGAGCACCCCGACTGCCGCCATTCGAAGCCGGCGTCCCTGAACACCTGGGCCAGCCCCTCGGCTTCCGCCTGGTCACGCACCAGGGTCGAACCCGGCACGATCATCGCCCGCACGCCCCTGGCCACCTGCCGCCCGCGCACCACGCGGGCAGCGTCGCGCAGGTCCTCCAGGCGGGCGTTGGTGCAGGACCCGATAAAGGCATGGCTGATGGGGATGCCTTCCAGCGCCGTGCCTGGCTGCAGGTCCATGTAGCGCAAGGCGCGCTGCAGGTCCTGGCGCAGGATCAGGTCCGGCTCCGCCAGCGGGTCAGGCACCCGGCCGGTGATGGCGGCCGCCTGGTCGGGGCTGGTGCCCCAGGTCACCATGGGTTGCAGGTCGGCGATGTGCATCACCACCTCGTGGTCGAAGGTGGCGCCGGGGTCGGTGAACAGCCGTTGCCACTGCGCCACCGCGGCGTCCCACTGCGCGCCCTGGGGAGCACGCGGCTTGTCCCGCAGGTAGGCGTAGACCTTGTCGTCGGGGGCCATGAAGGCGCCGCGGGCACCCGCCTCCACCGCCATGTTGCAGATGGTCATCCGCGCCTCGACACTGAGGGCGCTGATGGCCGGCCCGGCGAATTCGATGGCGTAGCCGGTGGCCCCCGCGGCGCCGATCTGGCGAATCAGCGCCATGATGATGTCCTTGGATACCAGGCCCGCCCCGGGCTCGCCCTCGACGGTCACGCGCATCGTCTTCAGGCGCTTGTAGACCAGGGTCTGGGTGGCCAGCAGGTGTTCGATTTCCGAGGTGCCGATGCCGAAGCCGAAGGCCCCCAGCGCGCCATAGGTCGTGGTGTGGCTGTCGCCCGCGGCCACCACCATGCCCGGCAGGATAAAACCCTGCTCCGGCGCGACTACGTGCTCGATGCCTTGGCGCTTGTCCAGCACATCGAACAGTTCGATGCCGAAATCACGGCAGTTCTGCTGGAAATAATCAACCTGCAGCGCGCCACCCGCATCCGCCATCGCGGCGTTGCGCGCAGGGGTGGTGGGGTTCACATGGTCCACCACGCACAAGGTCGCCGAGGGGCGCCAGACCTGGCGGCCGGCCTCGCGCAGGCCGCTGAACGCCTGGGGGCTGGTGTATTCGTTGGCCACCTGGCGGTCGATATACAGCAGGACATGGCCCTGGTCGTCCAGCGCGCAGACGGTGTGGGAGTCGATATGCTTCTGATACAGCGTGCGTGGGAGGGTCATCGCCGGTACGTACCTCGTTGTCCAGGGCCTGAGGCATCAGGGTCGCTGCAGTGCAGCGTCGGCAACAGGATAGCGCGGTGAAAATACCCATCAATGGGCCATCAGTGCATCCTTGGTTTACGATTTGTGCATTATGGGTTGGGGACGCCGCCTGCGGCAGCTGCTACAGGGGGGGGCAGCTTTGCTTGCACCAGGGTCATCACTTGCGCCAGGCAGTCAGCCAGTCCGTGCTGTGCGGTGTCCAGCGCAAGGGCCGCGCCCTGCGGTGGCTCGTAGGGGGCACTGACGCCCGTGAACCCCTGGATCTGCGCGGCGCGCGCCTTTGCGTACAAGCCCTTGGGGTCGCGCGCCTCGCAGGCGTGCAGTGGCGTCGACAGGTAGACCTCGACAAAGCGCTGGTCGCCGATGATCTCGCGGGCCATCTCACGGTCGGCACACTTGGGCGAGATCAGCGCGCTCAACACGATCAGGCCGGCGTTGTTCATCAGGCTCGCCACTTCGGCAACCCGGCGAATATTTTCACTGCGGTCCTGCTCGGAAAACCCCAGGTCCCGGTTCAAGCCGTGCCTGACATTGTCGCCGTCCAGCACGTAGCAGGCATGGCCGCGACGCACCAGTTCCTGCTCCAGCGCGTAGGCAAGGGTCGACTTGCCGGACGCTGAAAGACCCGTGAACCAGACGGTAATCGCGGCCTGGCCAAGCAGCTGCGCCCGGTCACGCTGGCTGATTTGGCTTGGAACGCACTGGATGTTGCGCTGCACGCCAGCGCTCTCGGCAATATGTTTCATCGCATGGCTTCTGTTCATGGCGGTTGTCAGGCGTCGTAGCCCTGGCGAGCAAGGCATTCCTTGACATGCGCAGGCGTGGCAGCAAAGTCGTACCCGGCGAAGTTTCTCCAGGCCTGGACACTGTCCTTGAATACCGGGCTCTGTTTTTCCGTGCGCCATTGGTTCATGGCCAGCGACGAAATCGGCGCAGAGGTCATCTTGCCCAGCTGGTGGTAATCAATGTTGTCCTGGGCATCGAGCATGGACGGCTCATACGCCACACCGAGGAAACCGCATATTTCTTCCAGCTTGGCGTGAGGGGCGTCGACGAAGTCTTCATAACGAACGGTCAGAATCCGTTCCGGCGACAACATTCGGTTGCTCAAGCGTTGAATCCGATCGACCTCTGCTGCCCAGCGAATCAAGTTGTGCTCAATGTTATTATGCCACCACGGAGTTCGGCTGAAAGAGATAGCGACATCGCGCCCGTCGCGCACCATGTGTATGTATTTCGCCGTTGGAAACAGGTCTTCCAAAACATCAATACGTTGGCCATACCAGGGGGTTTGCTCGATACATATCGACTTGTTTTTCGCCGTGGCAATGGCGGCATAAAAATCGCCCATGAACTCCTTCAAACGGGCGACCGGATAACGCTGCGCCCGGAAGTAACTGGCGTAGTCAAAGTATTCATGCAACTTGTGCGGGCAGCGTTTCTGGACATAACCGATAAATTGCTCGGCGGTCCCATCAAACTGCGCACCGGCTTCGAAGAGTTCATGCAGGCCAGCGCCGTTGCCGGCGTATTGGCACAGCAGCTGGGTCTCGGGCGGGACGCAGATCTGCGAGTGACTGTTCAGGATCGACGCGAGCATGGTCGTGCCGCAACGTCCCGTGCCGATGATAAAGCCATTCATTCAGGTAAATCCTCTACAGACTGGCCACTCGCCCGGCCAGGGATTTGGTGACGGTAATACAGGCTCAATATAGCGTCGATTTCATCGGCGCCAATTAGCCCCGATGGATAGCGACCCAGCAATAAGACTCGCGTTCGAGCGTAGTAAGCCCGGGCTCGCACGTCATGTATCGTATTTGACATATTCCCGTTAGTGGCAATTAGCCCAACGGCACATGTCCTCAACGCCTTGATGACAGGCATGCCCTTTATCTCCACGGCTCAACAGTGAATCAATAACGTTACAACGTCGCCGGCAGCACTTGGAAGTGCCAACAGGAACGCCATTGACGCTATCGACTCAATGAGAAATTGCTTGAAGACTTTCGTGTACGGGAAGTTGTGATAAACGTATCAAGGATGATACCGGCGGGGTACACGCGCCCCGCAGCAGCTGCCGAAGGCGGCGTCCAGGTTAACCGCATAGCCCCTGGACGCGGCCTGCGGCCGCTGCTACATCTTTTTCATCGAGTTCAGGCTGCGCAGCAGGTCTTCCTGGCCGTCGGAGCCCAGGCCCCGGGGGGCGATGAACATTTCCATGTTGGCGCGCGACAGCTCCCAGTGCTCGAACACCAGGTTCACCACCGCCTCCTCGTCACGACGCTCGATGGCTTCGATGAACGCGTCATGGTGGTCGGCCGACAAGTCCAGGCGCTGCTCCATGTCGGGGTCGCGTGGCCGGTAGAAGGTGTGGCCGATGCGCCCGTGGTCGATCAGCAGGCGCCCCAGGCTGGGTTCCAGATACTGGTTGCCAGCCATCTCGCCCATGATCTCGTGGAAGCGGTTGTTCTCCAGCACCATGGCCAGCGCGTCGCGCGCCTGGGTGGCCTGGCGGAAGCGCTGCTGGGTCTGCTTGAGGTCTTCCAGCTGGGCCGGGCGGAAGTTGTGCACGGCCAGGCGCCCGACAGCGGCGTAGATCATCGGCGCCACCAGGAAGAAATTGCGCAGGGTGGCGTAGTTCATGGCAATGACCCGCGCGCCGCGGTTTTCCTGGATATCGAGGTAGCCTTCGCCCGCCAGGCGGCGGAAGACTTCGCGCACCGGGGTGCGGGACAGGCCGTAGCGTTCGCTCAGGCCCACCTCGTCGAGCACCTCGTCAGGGCTCAGTTCCATGGTGAGAATCTGCCGCTTCAGGTCCTCATATAGCGTGTTCTTGCCGTTTTTCACGAACAAGCTCCAGCAATGCGTCTCGAAAAATAAATAAACACGCGCAATATTACCCGCAAATGCCCGTAATCAAAGGCCTGCTTCAGGCAGCCGCCTGGCTGGGCCACGAACCGCCAGGTAAAGACCGCTCACAACGCCCCCAAGGGCTGAAGCTCGCGAATCAGCTCGATCAACAACCGCAGCCCCACCGGCAGCTGCCGACGGCTGGAATAGTACAGGTGGAACCCAGGCGCCACGCTGGCCCAGTCATCCAGCACGCGCACCAGTTCGCCGGCCTGCACCCACGGCGCTACCACCGGTTCCGGCACGTACATCAGCCCCCCGCCGTTGCGTGCCAGGGCCACGCCCACCCGTGTCTCGTCGATGGTCACGGCGCCCGGCACCGCCACCGCCAGTTGCTCGCTGCCGCGCTCGAATTCCCACTCGTACATGCGGTCGTTGCCCAGGCGGATGCGCAGGCAGCGGTGCGCCGCCAGGTCCGCAGGGTGCTGGGGCACGCCAAAGCGCTGCAGGTAGGTGGGCGAACCCACCACCACCCAGCGAATGTCCGGCGACAGCGGCTGGGCGATCATGTCCTCGGGCACCGTGCCGCCGTAGCGGATGCCCGCGTCGTGGCCGCCGCCGATCACATCGACCATGCGGTTGGTCACGGTCAGGTCGACCTCCACCTGCGGGTAACGGTCGTTGAACACCGGCAGCACCGGCCCCAGCAGCAGGTCGGCGCCATCGCTGAGGATGTTCAGGCGAATGCGCCCCGCCGGCTCGTCGCGAAAGCGGTTGAGCGTCTCCATGGCCTGGCCGATGGTCTCGATGGGCCCGTCGATCATGCCGTGCAGTTCCTCGCCGGCCGCGGTCAGGGTCACGCTGCGGGTGGTGCGGTTGAGCAGGCGCACACCCAGCCGCGCCTCCAGGCCCTTCATCGCATGGCTGAGCGCCGAGGCGCTGATACCCACCTCCAGCCCCGCGCGGCTAAAGCTCTGGTGGCGGGCGATGGCCAGGAAATAGACGAAGTCGGCCAAGTTGGCGCGGCTGATGTGCATGGTGGGCTCCTGGCCGTGATGAAGGGCAAATGCACCGGCCAGTCTACCGGGGCAACCCGCCGTGCATTACTGAGCCTAGCTCAAAGCCCCCATGAGCAGCGCTCATCGTCGAAACCGATACACGCAAGCCCGTTACGCGTTGCCGATTTGTGCTACTTCCCGCCCGGTGCCCTGCCCTAGAGTCGAGACGTGCGGGCCTGCCCCGCCACGCCAACCGACTGCAGGAAGGAGCCGCCAGTGCTCCGTCGAGGAATTCCATCATGTTCAACGCGCTGTCCCGCTACCAACCCAAACCCGTCGCCCGCCTGGCCCTGGCCATTTCCCTGAGCCTGGCCAGCCTGCCGTGGTGGCTGCCCGAGGCCAGCGCCCACGGCGGCGCGGCCGAGATGGTGCCGCTGCAATCGACCCTGGAAGACTTCGGCGCCAGCGTCAAATGGGACGACTACGCCGATGTCTTCGTCATCGCCAAGGACGGCGCCTACGTCAAGGTCAAGCCCAACACCCGGGTGGCCATGCTCAACGGTAAGCGCATCGAGCTGCAGGTGCCGGTGGTGTTCAAGGGCAAGACCGCGTACATGTCCCACGACTTTATCAACGAGGTGTTCCAGTCAGGCCTGGACAAGACCTTCGTGGTGGAAACCCGCCCGCACCCGCTCAACCCACTGAGCGCCGATGAAATCAAGACCGCGGTGGACGCCATCAAGGCCTCGCCCCACTACCAGGGCAATTACCGCTTCACCGAGATTTCCCTGCACGAGCCGGCCAAGGACCAGGTGTGGAAGTTCGTCTACACCGGCAACCCGGTCACCGACCCGCGCGAGGCCAACGTGGTGGTGCTGGACGGCAAGCACGTGATCGAAAGCACCGTCGACCTCAAGACCCGCCAGGTGCTGTCCTGGAAGCCGGTGGTCGGCGCCCACGGCATGGTGCTGCTGGACGACTTCACCGCCGTGCAATCGATCATCGAAGGCAGCGACGAGTACGCCCAGGCCTTGAAAAGCCGCGGCATCAATGACGTCAAGAAGGTGGTGACCACGCCGCTGACGGTCGGCTACTTCGACGGCAAGGACGGCCTGGCCCAGGACAAGCGCCTGCTCAAGGTGGTGAGCTACCTGGACGTGGGCGACGGCAACTACTGGGCGCACCCCATCGAGAACCTGGTGGCGGTGGTGGACCTGGAGCAGAAAAAAGTGGTGAAAATCGAAGACGCCGGGGTCATCCCGGTGCCGATGAAACCCACGCCCTATGACGGCCGCGGGCGCAAGGCCGCCACGGTCAAGCCGCTGGACATCACCGAGCCCGAAGGCAAGAACTACACCATCACCGGCAACAGCATCCACTGGCAGAACTGGGACCTGCACCTGCGCCTGGACTCGCGCGTGGGCCCGATCCTGTCCACCGTCACCTACGACGACAAGGGCACCAAGCGCAAGATCATGTACGAAGGCAGCCTGGGCGGCATGATCGTGCCCTACGGCGACCCGGACGTGGGCTGGTACTTCAAGGCCTACCTGGACTCGGGCGACTACGGCATGGGCACCCTCACCTCGCCCATCCAGCGCGGCAAGGACGCGCCGCAGAACGCCGTGCTGCTGGACGCCACCATCGCCGACTACACCGGCAAGCCGACCACCATCCCCCACGCCATGGCGATTTTCGAGCGCTACGCGGGGCCGGAGTACAAGCACCAGGAAATGGGCCAGCCCAACCTGTCCACCGAGCGGCGTGAGCTGGTGATCCGCTGGATCAGCACCGTGGGCAACTACGACTACATCTTCGACTGGGTGTTCCAGCAGAACGGCACCATCGGCATCGATGCCGGCGCCACCGGCATCGAGGCGGTCAAGGGCGTGAAGAGCAAGACCATGCACGATGCCACCGCCAAGGAGGACACCCGCTACGGCACGCTGATCGACACCAACATCGTCGGCACCACCCACCAGCACATCTACAACTTCCGCCTGGACATGGACATCGACGGCGAGAACAACACCCTGGTGGAGGTGAACCCCGTGGTAGCCGGCAACGACCGTGGCGGGCCGCGCACCAGCACCATGCAGATCCAGCAGCAGAAGGTGACCAACGAACAGGCCGCCGCGCAGAAGTTCGACCCCGCCACCGTGCGCCTGCTGAGCAACCCCAACAAGGAAAACCGCATGGGCAACCCGGTGTCCTACCAGTTGATTCCGTACGCGGGCGGCACCCACCCGGTGGCCAAGGGCGCAAACTTCGGCAAGGATGAATGGCTGTACCACCGCCTGAGCTTCATGGACAAGCAGATCTGGGTAACCCGCTACAACCCCGACGAGCGCTACCCGGAAGGCAAGTACCCGAACCGCTCCGACAAGGACACCGGGCTGGGCCAGTACACCCAGGACAACCAGTCCATCGACAACACCGACGACGTGGTGTGGCTGACCACCGGCACCACCCACGTGGCCCGGGCCGAGGAATGGCCGATCATGCCGACCGAGTGGGTGCACATGCTGCTCAAGCCGTGGAACTTCTTCGACGAAACGCCGACGTTGAACCTCAACGCCCCCAAATAACCTGTAGCAGAAACTGCCTTTTGTGGGAGCTGGCTTGCCGGCGAGTTTTTGGCCCTCAACAGCTCGCTGGCAAGCCAGCTCCCACAGTGGTGATGCGGGGGTCAGCGCAAACCGCCGAAGCGGCGGTAGAAACTCTCCCCCGCCTCGGGCAACGGCCCGTCAGCCGTTTCCATCACGGTGTTCAACCACGCCTCGGCCTGGGCATAGATCAACCGGTAGATATTGCGCGCCAGCTGCCGCGCGGCGCGCCCTTCCCAATCCCCCGGCAGCAACTCATCCGGCAATTGCGGGTCGCGCAGCAGCAGCTTGCGGTACTCGTGAATCAGCAGGGTACGGGCCAGGAAGCATTCCTCCGGGTCCAGGTTTTCCTGCTCGCGCAGCGCCTGCCACAGGGGCCGGAACAACTGGATGAACTCACTGTAATGCGCTGCCAGCTCCTCGATGTTCCAGCTCTCCTTGACCTGCAGGCGCAACGCCTTGGAGGCCATCACGTCCTGCGCCGTGGTCTCGAACACAATGGTGTCTTCCAGCGCGCCCAGGTCCGCCAGGGTGGTATTGAGGTCGGCGCGCTCGATGCGCGGGCTGGCCAGCACGGCCGGGGCCACGGCGCCGAAACCCTGCCATTCCAGCTCCTCGCGCACTTCCTTGCGCAGCGGCGCCGGCAGCTGGGTCAGCATCACCAGGCACCAGGCACCGTCCCAGGCTGGCGGCGTGGCGCTGTACACGCGCTTGAAGGCCTTGTCGAAGCGCCGGCGGCCGGTGCCGGTCAGGCTGTAGTCACTGCGCCGGCCGACCTTTTCGGCGCTCAGCCAGTTCTCCTTGGTCAGGCGGAAAATAGAGGTGCGGATCAGCCGTTCGTTGATGCCCATGGGCTCCAGCAGGCGGATCAGGCTACCCAGCCAGACCCGGCCGCCGTGGGGTTCGATGGCATCGCCATACAGGGTGACGATCAGCGAGCTGGCGCGAATCGGCACCTGTTGCTGGAACCGCGCGATCAGTTGATTGAGTGGCGTAAGCGACGACATGGGCAGTCCGTACAAGGCAAAGGGGCAAATATACCGACAGCCGGCCCCTGGGGGCCACTGTCAGTATCACTTCGAAGCGTTTTTGGGATGGTGCTGGCTGACCTGCAGGCGCGGGCGGCCGTCTTCCACCTGGGCCAGCGGCGGGCACTCGCGCAGGCCTTCCAGGCAACGACGGGCCAGCGCCTGGTACTCGCGGGTACCGGCCTGCTTCCACGCCACTTCCTGGTCGCCCAGCACGCGCTTGACGCTGGCCGGGCTGCCCACCACCAGCGATTGTTCCGGGCACTCGAACCCGGCCTTGACGAAGGCCGTGGCGGCGACGAAGCTGCGGGCACCGATGCGCGCGTTGTCCATCACCACCGCGTTCATGCCCACCAGCGCGTCCGCACCGATATGGCAGCCGTGCAGCACCGCGCCGTGGCCGATATGGCCGTTGCGCGCCACCACCGTGTCGCTGTCGGGGAAACCGTGCATCACGCAGGTGTCCTGCAGGTTGGCGCCCTCCTCCAGCACGATGCGGCCGAAATCGCCGCGCAGGCTGGCCAGCGGGCCCACGTAGCAATGGGGGCCGATGATCACGTCGCCAATCAGCACCGCCGTGGGGTGCACGTAGGCGCTGGGGTCGACCACCGGGGTCAGGCCGTCGAGGCGGTAGCAGGGCATGATGGCTCCTTATCGAGTCTTGTGGCACGATATTCGTGCTTATTGTTATGTTTTTTGTATCACATAATCAGTGAGGGCGACCATGAGTATTTCCCCTGACGCCGCGTTCGACGGCTGGCTGCACGCCATCAACCGCATCTGCGACCGCTTCGACGGCCAGGCCACGGGCGCCGGCTTCCAGGGCCGCATCGTCGAACACCGGCAAGGCGCGCTGAAAATGAGCACCGTGCACGCCGCCCAGGCGCGCCTGGTCCGCCAGCACCGCGAGGTGCAGCAGAGTGGCGAGCATCATTTTTTCGCGGTGTTCCAACTTGAAGGCACGGCGCAGATGCGCCAGGGCGAGGTGCGCGAAACGCTGCAGCCGGGCGACATCATGTTCATCGACAACCACTGCCCCAGCGCCTTCGACTACCAGGGGCCGGCGCGGCAATTGTCGCTGATCGTGCCGCATGCGCGGGGCCAGGGCCTGCTACAGCCTGGCCAGAAAGTAGCGAGTGGTGTGCCGGTCGCCGGCCTGGCCACCCAGTTGTTGCTGGGCACTCGGCTGCGCGACGACCTTTCCCAGGGCGAAAGCGAGGCCGTGCTGGACGCGATCCTGGGCCTGCTGCGCCCCGCCTTGCTACACAGGGATATGGACGAGGACAGCCAGGCCAAGGCTTACCGGCGCTGCGTGGCGTGGATCGAGCAGCACCTGGGCGATAGCGAGCTGACCCCTGAACGCGTGGCCCATGAATGCGGCATGTCCCTGCGGGGCCTGTACCGCGCCTTCGGCCGCCACGGCGCCAGCGTCGCCCAGCACATCCGCGACCGCCGCCTGGACCGCTGCGCGCAAAACCTGCGCGACGGCGCCGCCGGCACCAAGCTCGCCGCCCTGGCCTACCAATGGGGCTTCACCAACAGCAGCCACTTCAACACCGCCTTCAAGGCCCGCTTCGGCGTGGCACCCGGCGAGTATCGCCGCCGCCATTGACCCACCTTCCCGTAGCAGCGGCCGTCAGGCCGCGCCCGAAAGCGCCGTGGTATTGCCAAGAAAATGCGGAAAGGCCGGACGCCGCCTGGCGGCAGCTGCTACGGGAGCCAGTAATCATATGGCCCTGATAAACAGCCGGCGTAGGACCAAGCCCAGCAACAATGTCAGAGCCATCTGAAACTGTCGATTGCACAGGTTTTGCGCTTGTCCCAAGCCGCCAAGGGCAATAACGTCCGCGTAATTCTGGCGGACGAACGGGTTTCCGCCTCGGCAAAAAGAGGCTACTGTATGTACACCTGTAAATACAGGACCACTCATGAAATTTGAGTGGGACGAAGATAAGCCAAATCAACCTGCAAAAACATGGGATAGATTTCAACGATGTCCCAGAGCTATTCAACCATCCGCTTTTGACGATGCGCGACGATCGCTTCGGCTATCTGGAGGAGCGCTGGATCAGCCTGGGAGCGCTTCGAACGTTTGTCAGCGTGGTTGTTCACACCGAGCGGCGCCAAGGCATCATTCGAATCATTTCGGCACGCAAGGCCACTCGGCAGGAGGCAAAACGATATGTCCAAAGCATCAAGAACTGACTGGCAGCGACTCGCAGCCCAAACCGACGAGCAGATCGACACATCGGACGTTCCGGAACTGGGCGACGCTTTTTTCAAGAACGCAGAGCTGCACATCCCCCCCAAGCAAGCGGTCACAATACGCCTTGACGTGGATGTGCTGGAGTGGTTCAAGGATCAGGGCAGCGGTTACCAAACCCGCATAAATCAGCTACTGCGGCTGTATATGGAAGCGCACAAGCGCTAACGCCCCCCGTAGCAGCGGCCGCAGGCCGCGTCCACAGGCGCCGCGTTGCTGAAGAAAGCTGCCCAGATCAGTGACGTATGCACACCGACTTGGTTTCAGTGAACGCCTCCAGCCAATCGGCGCCAAAATCACGCCCGGTGCCCGACTGCTTGAAGCCACCAAACGGCATGTTGGCATCGATCAGCGTATGGCTGTTGACCCACACCGTGCCCGCTTCGATACGCGGGGTCAGGTTCATCGCCGCGTTCAGGTCGCGAGTCCACAGGCTGGCGGTCAGGCCGTAGTCGGAGTCGTTGGCCAGGGCCAGCGCCTGCTCCACGTCGTCCACGCGGCTCAGGCACAGCACCGGGCCGAACACCTCCTCGCGGGTCAGCTTGAGCTGGTCGTCGGGGTTGATCACCAGCGTCGGCGACACGTAGAAGCCATTGCCGTCCGGTGCCTTGGCGCCACTGATCAGCTCGGCATCCTGGCGGCGCGCGTCCTCCAGGTACGCCAGCACCTTGGCCTGGTGGGGCTGCGAGGCCAGCGGGTTGATCTGGAACGTCGGGTCCATCCCCGGGCCAACGCTCAGCCCCTTCACCGCCCCTTCGAACGCCGCCGCCACCTGGTCGAAGATCGGCGCCTCCACGTAGATGCGCGAACTGGCCGCGCACACCTGGCCCTGGTTGAGGAAGCTGCCCATCATCAGGCCTTCCACCACCTGCTGGATGTCGGCGTCCTTGAGCACGATGGCGGGGTTCTTGCCGCCCAGCTCCAACGTGATACGCGTCAGGCGATCGACAGCGCTCCTGGCGATACCCTTTCCGGTCGCCGTGGAGCCGGTGAAGCTGATTTTGCTGATCAACGGGTGGGTGGTCAGCACCCGGCCGCACACGCCGCCGCTGCCGGTGACCAGGTTGAACACGCCCGGCGGCACCCCGGCCTCGGTGGCCAGTTCGGCCATGCGCATCAGGGTTAGCGGGGTGATTTCCGAGGGCTTGATGACAATGGAGCAGCCCGCCGCCAGCGCCGGCATCACCTTCCACATGCCAATCATCAGCGGGAAGTTCCACGGCACGATGCCGGCCACCACGCCCACCGGCTCCTTGCGGGTAAACGCGGTGTAGCGCGCGCCATCCGGCACCGGGATGGACAGGTCCAGGGTGCGCCCCGACAGCTTGGTGGCCAGGCCTGCGGTGTAGCGCATCCAGTTCAGCGTGCTGCCCACCTCGAAGGCACGGGCGATGGCGATGGACTTGCCCTGCTCCAGGGTTTCCAGCTGCGCCAGCTCCTCGGCGTGCTGCTCCAGCAGGTCGGCGTAGCGCAGCAGGATGCGCTCGCGCTCGGCCGGCAGGCGCCGTGACCACACCCCGGAGGTGAAGGCCTTGTGGGCCGATTGGACCGCACGGTCTACATCGCTTGCGTCGGCGTCGGCGGTGGCGGCGATCTGTGCGCCGGTGGCCGGGTTGTACACCGGCAGGTTGCCTTCGCCGCGCGCGGCTACCCAGGCGCCGTCGATGTAGAGGCCGTGCTGGCGGCCGAGGAAGGCGGTGACACTGTCGAGGGGGTAAACGGTTTGACTGGCCATGGGGGGTGTCCTTGCTGAAAGGGGCGTGCGACCAGCTTAAGCAAACCGGCGAGGCGCCAGTTTCCCCTGCCTGCCAATTCAATTTCCCAGCCTGCCACATCCCCCCGTAGCAGCGGCCCCAGGCCGCGTCCGGCCACAACGCGGTCTTCCTGCAAAACCGTAGGGCCTGGGACGCGGCCTGGGGCCGCTGCTACGGGACCAAGCAATAATTGAGACACGGTATTTTATTTTTGATGTTGTTTTTGTGTATCGCATTGTGATTATACTGAGCCCATCGGCCACCCCAGCCGCTCCAATAATCAGCCCGGCCACGCTAGCCGGGCACACCCGTGAGGCCTGCCCATGCCTGCACTGCTTGTGGTCGAACAGCTGGACGCCGTCCGCCTGGTCACCCTCCACCGCCCCGAGGCGCTGAACGCGCTCAACACCCAACTGCTCGCCGAGCTGGCCGCAGCGCTGAGCGACGCCGAGCAGTGCCCGGACACCCGGGCCGTGGTGCTGACCGGCAGCCGCAAGGCCTTTGCCGCCGGTGCCGACATCAAGGAAATGGCCGAACGCGACTTGGTGGGCATCCTCAATGACCCGCGCGTGGCCTCCTGGCAGCGCATCACCGCCTTCACCAAGCCCCTGGTCGCCGCCGTCAACGGCTATGCCCTGGGCGGCGGCTGCGAGCTGGCGATGCACGCCGACATCCTGATTGCCGGGCGCGACACGCTGTTTGGCCAACCGGAAATCAACCTCGGCATCATGCCCGGCGCCGGCGGCACCCAGCGCTTGTTGCGGGCCGTGGGCAAGTCCCTGGCCATGCAGATGGTGCTCACCGGCGAGCCCATCGGCGCCCGCCAGGCCCTGGAGGCCGGGCTGGTCAGCGAAATCACCGAGCCGGAATTCACCGTGGAGCGCGCCCTGGCCATCGCCCGGCGCATCGCCGAGAAGGCGCCGCTGGCCGTGCGCCTGGCCAAGGAAGCGCTGCTCAAGGCCCAGGACACCGACCTTGCCAGCGGCCTGCGTTTCGAACGCCACGCCTTCACGCTGCTGGCTGGCACCCAGGACCGCGACGAAGGCATCCGCGCCTTCCAGGACAAGCGCCGCCCGCAGTTCCGCGGGCAGTAACCCATCCGTTCACCCTCCAGGGGCACCCCAGCCATGACCTTCGAAACCATCGTGTTCGCCATCGACGACGGCGTCGCCTTGCTCAGCCTCAACCGTCCCGAGCAACTCAACAGCTTCAACGCCCAGATGCACGGCGAGGTGCGCGAAGCCCTCAAGCGCGTGCGCCAGGACGCCAGCGTGCGCGTGCTGCTGCTGACCGGCGAAGGCCGCGGCTTCTGCGCAGGGCAAGACCTGGCCGACCGCAACGTCGCCCCCCGCGCCGATGCGCCGGACCTGGGCCAGTCCATCGAGCAGTTCTACAACCCGCTGATCCGCGCCCTGCGCGAGCTGCCGCTGCCGGTGGTCTGCGCGGTCAACGGCGTGGCCGCCGGCGCCGGCGCGAACATCCCGCTGGCCTGCGACCTGGTGCTGGCGGCGCGCTCGGCCAGCTTTATCCAGGCGTTCTGCAAGATCGGCCTGATCCCCGACTCGGGCGGCACCTGGGCGCTGCCACGGCTGGTGGGCATGGCCCGCGCCAAGGCCCTGGCCCTGCTGGGCGAACGCCTGAGCGCCGAACAGGCCGAGCAATGGGGGCTGATCTACCGCTGCGTGGATGACGACGCGCTGCGCGACGAAGCGCTGAAACTGGCGCGCCACCTGGCCACCCAGCCCACCTACGGCCTGGCGCTGATCAAGCGCAGCCTCAACGCCAGTTTCGACAACAGCCTGGACCAGCAGTTGGAACTTGAACGCGACCTGCAACGCCTGGCCGGACGCAGCCACGACTACCGCGAAGGCGTGGCCGCGTTCATGGCCAAGCGCCCCGCCGCGTTCAAGGGGAACTGAGCCATGGCCGCATTGCCCTTGTCCGCCGAAGTGGCGGTGATCGGCGCCGGTGCCATGGGCGCCGGCATCGCCCAGGTGGCCGCCCAGGCCGGGCACCCGGTGAAGCTCTACGACAACCGCCCCGGCGCCGCCGCCCAGGCCATCGCCGCCATCGACCAGCGCCTGGGCCAGCGGGTGAAGGCCGGCAAGCTGGCCGACAGCGCCCGCCTCGCCTGCCTGGCCAACCTGCACGCCTGCGACGCCCTGCCCGCACTGGCCGACGCCCGCCTGGTGATCGAGGCCATCGTCGAGCAACTGGCGGTCAAGCGCCAACTGTTCGCCGAACTGGAGCGCCTGTGCGCGCCCGACTGCCTGCTGGCCAGCAACACCTCGTCGCTGTCCATCACCACCCTGGCGGCCGAGCTTGCGCACCCCGAACGCTTCGCCGGCCTGCATTTCTTCAACCCGGCGCCGGTGATGGCGCTGGTGGAAGTGGTCAGCGGCCTGGCCACCGCCGAGCACACCGCGCGCACCCTGCATGACACTGCCAGCGCCTGGGGCAAACGGCCGGTGCACACCCGCTCAACGCCGGGCTTTATCGTCAACCGCGTGGCCCGGCCGTTCTACGCCGAGAGCCTGCGCCTGCTGCAGGAAGGGGCCGCCGACAGCGCCACCCTCGACGCCCTGCTGCGCGAGGCCGGTGGCTTTGCCATGGGCGCCTTCGAGCTGACCGACCTGATCGGCCACGACGTCAATTACGCGGTGACCTGCTCGGTGTTCGACGCCTATTACCAAGACATGCGCTTCCAGCCCTCGCTGCTGCAGAAGGAGCTGGTGGACGCCGGGCGCCTGGGCCGCAAGAGCGGCCAGGGCTTCTACGACTACCGCGACGGCGCGCAACGGCCGCTGCCGCACACCCTGGCCAGCAGCGCCACGGTGCAGCACTGCGTGGCCGAAGGCCTGCCGCCGCTGCTCGACGGCCTGCTGGCACGCCTGGAAGCCCAGGGCGTGCAGGTGACCCGCCGCCCCGGCAACGGCCTGCTGCGCTGCGGCGACGCCGTGCTGGCCCTGTCCGACGGCCGCATGGCCAGCCAGCGCGCCCTGGACCACGGCCTGCAACACCTGGTGCTGCTGGACCTGGCCCTGGACTTTGCCACGGCCACGCGCATCGGCATCAGCTGGGCAGCCGCCACCTCGCCCGCCGCCATCGACCAGGCCGTGGCCCTGCTGAACCGCGCCGGCCTGGCCGTCAGCGCCCTCACCGACAGCCCCGGCCTGTGCGTGCTGCGCACCGTGGCCATGCTCGCCAACGAAGGCGCCGACGCCGCGCTGCAAGGCGTGGCCTCGGCAGCCGACATCGACCTGGCCATGCGCGCCGGGGTCAATTACCCGCGCGGGCCGCTGGCCTGGGCCGACGCCCTGGGGCTGGACACGGTCGTGGCCGTGCTGCAGCACCTGCAGGCCGCCTACGGCGAAGAGCGCTACCGCCCCTCGTTGCTGCTGCGCCGCTGCCTGGCGCAAGGGAGAAGCCTGCATGACTGAAGCCACCGCCCGCGACCTGGCCCAGCAATGCGCCATGGCGCTGCTGGAACGCGACAATGCCAGCCGCGCCCTGGGCCTGCACCTGCTGGACGCCGACGCCGGCTACGCGCAGCTGACCATGACCGTGCGCCCCGACATGCTCCAGGGCCACCGCACCTGCCACGGCGGCTTCATCTTCGCCCTGGCCGACTCGGCGTTCGCCGTGGCCTGCAACAGCTACGACCTGGCCACCGTGGCCCAGGGTTGCAGCATCGAGTACATCGGCGCGGTGCCGGTGGGCGACGTGCTTACCGCCACCTGCCACGAACTCAGCCGTCGCGGCCGCACCGGCACCTACGACGTGCGCATCGAAAACCAGAACGGCCAACTGATCGCCCTGTTCCGGGGCAAGTCCTACCAAGTGCGCGGCACCGTGCTGACGCCGGAGAACCCTCATGACTGATGCCCTTATCATCGACGCCGTGCGCACCCCCATCGGCCGCTACGGCGGCGCCCTCAGCGGCGTGCGCGCCGACGACCTCGGCGCCGTGCCCCTGCGCGCCCTGCTCGAGCGCCACCCGCAGGTGGACTGGAGCCAGGTGGACGATGTCATCTATGGCTGCGCCAACCAGGCCGGCGAGGACAACCGCAACGTGGCGCGCATGTCGGCGCTGTTGGCCGGCCTGCCGGTGAGCGTGCCCGGCACCACACTCAACCGCCTGTGCGGCTCGGGGCTGGACGCGGTGGGCACGGCGGCGCGGGCGATTCGCAGTGGCGAGACCGGGCTGATGCTGGTGGGCGGCGTGGAATCCATGTCCCGTGCGCCACTGGTGATGGGCAAGGCCGAGACGGCCTTTTCGCGCCAGGCCGAGCTGTTCGACACCACCATCGGCTGGCGCTTCGTCAACCCGCTGATGCAGGCGCAGTACGGCATCGACTCGATGCCCGAGACCGCCGAGAACGTCGCCGCGCAGTTCAACATCAGCCGCGCCGACCAGGACGCCTTCGCCCTGCGCAGCCAGCAACGCGCCGCCGCCGCCCAGGCCAACGGGCGCCTGGCACGGGAAATCGTCGCGGTCAGCATCGCCCAGCGCAAGGGCCCGGCCAAAGTCGTAGAGCACGACGAGCACCCGCGCGGCGATACTACCCTTGAGCAACTGCACAAGCTGGGCACGCCGTTCCGCGCCAACGGCAGCGTCACCGCCGGCAACGCCTCGGGGGTCAACGACGGCGCCTGCGCGCTGCTGCTGGCAAGCCCCGAAGCAGCCGAGCGCTACCGCCTCAAGGCCCGTGGCCGGGTGCTGGCCATGGCCACCGCCGGCGTCGAGCCGCGCATCATGGGCATCGGCCCGGTGCCCGCCACGCGCAAGGTGCTGGAGCGCGCCAACCTGGCCCTGGCCGACATGGACGTGATCGAACTCAACGAAGCCTTCGCCGCCCAGGGCCTGGCCGTGCTGCGTGAACTGGGCCTGGCCGACGACGACCCGCGGGTGAACCCCAACGGTGGCGCCATTGCCCTGGGCCACCCGCTGGGCATGAGCGGCGCGCGCCTGGTGACCACCGCCCTGCACCAGCTGGAACAGACCAATGGCCGCTACGCCCTGTGCACCATGTGCATCGGCGTCGGCCAGGGCATTGCCTTGATCATCGAACGCCTGTAAGCCTATGCACAGCCCGCCCTGCTGCGGGCCGGACACTCACACAAGAACAATTCGAGTGAAACCATGAACATGCACCTTGACCCTGAAGCCTTGCTGGACCCGTTCGAAACCGCCAGCGTCGACCAACTGCGCGAACACCAGCTGCAGCGCCTGCGCTGGAGCCTCACCCACGCCTACCAGAACGTGCCGCTGTACCGCCAGCGCTTCGACGCCCTGGGCCTGCACCCCGACGACCTGAAGTCACTGGACGACCTGGGCCGCTTCCCCTTCACCGGCAAGAACGACCTGCGCGACAACTACCCCTACGGCATGTTCGCCGTGCCCCAGCACGAGGTGGTGCGCCTGCACGCCTCCAGCGGCACCACCGGCAAGCCCACCGTGGTGGGCTACACCCAGAACGACATCGACACCTGGGCCAACATCGTCGCCCGCTCGATTCGCGCCGCCGGCGGCAAGCGCGGCGACAAGGTGCACATTTCCTACGGCTACGGCCTGTTCACCGGAGGCCTGGGCGCCCACTACGGCGCCGAGCGCCTGGGCTGCACGGTGATCCCCATGTCGGGTGGGCAGACCGAGAAACAGGTGCAGCTGATCCGCGACTTCAACCCCGACATCATCATGGTCACGCCCTCGTACATGCTCAACATCGCCGACGAGATCGAGCGCCAGGGCATCGACCCGCAGAAACTCGCCCTGCGCCTGGGCATCTTCGGCGCCGAACCCTGGACCGACGAGTTGCGCGGCGCCATCGAGCGCCGCCTGGGCATCGTCGCCCAGGACATCTATGGCCTGTCGGAGATCATGGGCCCGGGCGTGGCCATGGAATGCGCCGACAGCCGCGGCCACCCGACCATCTGGGAAGACCACTTCTACCCGGAAATCATCGACCCGGTCACCGGCCAGGTGCTGCCCGACGGCCAGTTCGGCGAGCTGGTGTTCACCTCCCTGAGCAAGGAGGCCCTGCCGATGATCCGCTACCGCACCCGCGACCTCACCCGGCTGTTGCCCGGCAGTGGCCGGCCGATGCGGCGCATGGACAAAATCACCGGGCGCAGCGACGACATGCTGATCATCCGCGGCGTCAACGTGTTCCCCACCCAGGTGGAAGAGCAAGTGCTGAAAATCAAACAGCTCAGCGAATGCTACGAGATGCACCTGTATCGCAACGGCAACCTCGATTCGGTGGACGTCCACGTCGAACTGCGCCCCGAACAGCAGCACCTGGACCCGGCCCAGCAGCAGGCCGTGTGCAACGAGCTAAGCAAGCAGATCAAGACCTACATCGGCATCAGCACCCGCGTGCTGCTGCAGCCGCTGCACTCCCTCAAGCGCTCGGAAGGCAAGGCCGCCCACGTCTTCGACAAACGCTAGTAACCCCGTAGCAGCGGCCGCAGGCCGCGTCCTTCCCCTCACCCCGCGGTGTACCTGCTGCACCGCAGCGCCCATGACGCGGCCTTGCGGCCGCTGCTACGGGATTCGTTTGCCTCGGAAACGTGATACGGAAATTTATTTGATACGCATATTTTGTGTTTGATATTTGATTCTGTATCACTTATAAAATAGCCATGCCCCATCATGGCGGAGACCCTTCATGTACGCACAGCTAGTGGAAACCGGCGTCAAGCGCCTCAAGACCCTCGACGAGATGGACGCCCAGGAACGCGCCTTCCAGGCACGTATCGACGCTGAAATCAAGATTGAAGCCAAGAACTGGATGCCCGACGCCTACCGGCAAACCCTGATTCGCCAGATCTCCCAGCACGCCCACTCGGAAATCGTCGGCATGCTGCCCGAAGGCAACTGGGTCACCCGCGCGCCGACGCTCAAGCGCAAGCTGCAGTTGATGGCCAAGATCCAGGACGAAGCCGGCCACGGCCTGTACCTGTACAGCGCCATGGAAACCCTGGGCGCCGATCGCGATACAGAAATTGCCAAGATGCACGCCGGCAAGGCCAAGTATTCGAGCATCTTCAACTACCCCACCCTGAGCTGGGCCGACATGGGCGCGGTAGGCTGGCTGGTGGATGGCGCCGCCATCGTCAACCAGGTGGTGCTGCAGCGCACCTCCTACGGCCCCTACGCCCGGGCCATGGTGCGCATCTGCAAGGAAGAGAGCTTCCACCAGCGCCAGGGCTACGAAATGCTCCTGACCATGATGCGCCACGGCACCCAGGCCCAGAAGGACATGGTGCAGGACGCCATCAACCGCCTGTGGTGGCCGGCACTGATGATGTTCGGTCCCAGCGACGAACACTCGCCCAACAGCGCCCAGTCCATGGCCTGGAAGATCAAGCGCCAGGGCAACGACGAACTGCGCCAGCGCTTCGTCGACCAGACCATCCCCCAGCTGGAGCTGCTGGGCTGCACCTGCCCCGACCCGGACCTGAAATGGAACGCCGAGACCGGCCATTACGACTTCGGTGCCATCCAGTGGGATGAATTCCACGAAGTGCTCAAGGGCAACGGCCCGTGCAACGCCGAACGCGTGGCCACCCGCAAGCAGGCCATCGAGGACGGCGCCTGGGTGCGCCAGGCCGCCGTGGCCCACGCCCGCAAACACCACAACAAGAACGCCGCCTGAGCTGGAGAAACCCCATGTCCGACTGGACCCTGTTCGAAGTCTTCGTGCGCAGCAAGCACGGCCTCAACCACAAGCACGTGGGCAGCGTGCACGCCGCCGATGCGGTCATGGCCATCGAGAACGCCCGCGAGTTGTACACCCGTCGCAGCGAAGGCGTGAGCCTGTGGGTGGTGCCCTCGGCGCTGATCACCGCCTCCTCGCCGGACGACAAGGAACCGCTGTTCGAACCGGCCGACGACAAGGTCTACCGCCACGCCAGCTTCTACGAACTGCCGCCCGAAGTGGGGCACATGTGAGGCCGACCATGAGCATCGAACACGACCTGACCCATTACCTGCTGCACCTGGGCGACAGCGCCCTGATCCAGGGCCAGCGCCTGAGCCAGTGGATCGGCCACGCGCCGGCGCTGGAAGAAGAACTGGCCCTGGCCAACGTCGGCCTCGACCTGATCGGCCAGGCGCGCCACTGGCTGGAATACGCCGCCGAGCGCCTGGCCGATGGCCGCGACGCCGACGCCCTTGCCTTCCTGCGCAACGAACGCGAGCTGCGCAACCTGCTGCTGGTGGAACAGCCCAATGGCGACTTCGCGGTAACCATGCTCAAGCAGTTCTTCTACGACGCCTGGCATTTGCAGGTGCTGCACGGGCTTGCCGGTACCAGCGACGCGCGCATCGCCGGCATCGCCGCCAAGGGCCTGAAAGAGGTGACCTACCACCTGCGCCGCTCCGCCGAGTGGGTGGAGCGCCTGGGCGACGGCACCGAGGAAAGCCACGCGCGCATGCTGGCGGCGCTGCCCAAGGTCTGGCGCTTCACCGTGGAACTGGTCAACCCCAGCGCCGCCGAGCAGCGCCTGGCGGCCGCCGGGCTGATCGGCGACCCCCTGGAGGTCGCAGCGGCGTGGCGCGCCAAGGTCGCCGACGTGTTCGCCCGCGCCACCCTGCCGCTGCCCGAGCCCGCCAGCCCGTTCTACCTCGACGGCCGCGAGGGCCTGCACAGCGAACACCTGGGCCTGCTGCTGGCCGAAATGCAATACCTGCCGCGAGCCTACCCCGATGCAACCTGGTGAGCTGATCGTCAGCGACCGGGGCGCGCGGCCGCAACAGGCCGGCGACCTGGCCCAGGCCTGGGCCGTGCTGGACCAGGTCATGGACCCGGAGGTGCCGGTGGTCAGCGTGGTGGCCCTGGGCATCGTCCGCGACCTGGCCTGGGAGGCCGGGCATCTGCAGGTGGTGGTCACCCCCACCTACTCCGGCTGCCCGGCCACCGAGGTGATCGAGGGCGACATTCGCGACGCCCTGGAACGGGCCGGTTTCCCCGCCCCCAGCCTGCAACGCCAGCTGACCCCGGCCTGGACCACCGACTGGATCACCCCCCAGGGCCGCGAGCAGCTACGCGCCTACGGCATCGCCCCGCCCGAAGGCAGCACCAGCAAGCGCACGCTGCTGGGCCAGGCGCCGCAGGTGTTGTGCCCGCAGTGCGGCAGCGCCCACACCGAGCTGCTCAGCCAGTTCGGCTCCACGGCCTGCAAGGCGCTGTACCGCTGCGTCGAATGCCGCGAGCCGTTCGACTATTTCAAGTGCATCTGATGGCTACCGGAGAACAACAATGAGCCAGTTCCACAGCCTGACCATCAAGCAGGTCCGCGCCGAGACCCGCGACGCGGTGTCTATCGTGTTCGACGTGCCGGCCCACCTGCAGGACGAATTCCGCTACACCCAGGGCCAGCACCTGGTCATGCGCACCCAGCTGGATGGCGAGGAAGTGCGCCGCTCCTACTCCATCTGCACCGGGGTCAACGACAACGAGCTGCGGGTGGCGATCAAGCAGGTGGCCGGCGGGCGTTTTTCCGCCTACGCCAACCAGCACCTGCAGGCTGGCCACCAGCTTGAGGTGATGCCGCCCGCCGGCGAGTTCAGCGTGCCGCTGGACCCGGCGCGCCACGGCAGCTACCTGGCGGTGGCGGCCGGCAGCGGCATCACGCCGATCCTGTCGATCATCAAGACCACCCTGGAACACGAGCCCCACAGCCGCGTCACCCTGCTGTACGGCAACCGCTCCAGCTCCGGGGCGCTGTTCCGCGAGCAGCTGGAAGACCTCAAGAACCGCTACCTGCAACGCCTGAACCTGGTGTTCGTGTTCAGCCGCGAGCAGCAGGACGTGGACCTGTACAACGGTCGCATCGACGCCGCCAAGTGCCAGCAACTGTTCAGCCGCTGGGTGGACGTGAAAACCCTGGACGCCGCGTTCATCTGCGGCCCCCAGGCCATGACCGAGACCGTGCGCGACCAGCTCAAGGCCCATGGCATGGCCGCCCAGCGCATCCACTTCGAGCTGTTCGGCGTGGCCGACGACGGCCACAAGCGCGAGGCCCGCGAAGCGGCGCGGCAACTGGACTCGGCGGTAAGCCAGATCACCGTGATCAGCGACGGCCGCGCCCTGGCCTTCGACCTGCCGCGCAACAGCGTCAGCGTGCTGGACGCCGGCAACGCCATCGGCGCCGAGCTGCCCTATTCGTGCAAGGCCGGGGTGTGCTCGACCTGCAAGTGCAAGGTCATCGAGGGCGAGGTGGAGATGGACGCCAACCATGCCCTGGAGGACTACGAAGTGGCGGCGGGTTATGTCCTGTCCTGCCAGACCTTCCCCCTCAGCCAGAAAGTCGTCCTCGATTTCGACCAAATCTGACACCCCCGTAGCAGCGGCCGCCGGCCGCGTCCCCTGCCACCACGGTGCCCCCTGACGCCGCCTGGCGGCAGCTGCTACGGGCTCATGCCCTGTTTGTTTGTGGAGATGCCTCATGACCCCTACCCTGCAATCCTTCATCGCCGGCCGCTGGGTCGGCCAGCACGGCGCGCAAACCCTGCGCAGTGCCCTCAACGGCCAGCCCCTGGCGCGCACCCACGAGGACACCCTCGACTTCGCCGAAGCCGTGGACCACGGCCGCCGCGTCGGCAACCTGAGCCTCGGCGCCCTTGACTTCCAGCAGCGCGCCCAGCGCCTCAAGGCCCTGGCGCTGTACCTGGCCGAGCGCAAGGAACAGCTCTACGCCCTGTCCCACCACAGCGGCGCCACCCGCGCCGACAGCTGGATCGACATCGAGGGCGGCAACGCCACGCTGTTCAGCTACGCCGGCATCGGCAGCCGCGAACTGCCGTCGGGCAACGTGGTGCACGAAGGCCCGGCGTTCCCCCTGGGCAAGCTCGGCCAGTTCGCCGGCAGCCACATCCTGGTGCCACGCGGCGGCCTGGCGGTGCACATCAACGCCTTCAACTTCCCCATCTGGGGCATGCTGGAAAAGTTCGCGCCGTGCTTCCTTGCCGGCATGCCCTGCGTGGTCAAGCCGGCCACGGCCACCAGCTACCTTACCGAAGCGGTGGTGCGGCTGATGGATGAGTCCGGCCTGTTGCCCGCCGGCAGCCTGCAGCTGGTGATCGGCAGCACCGGCGACCTGCTCGACCGCCTGCAAGGCCAGGACCTGGTGACCTTCACCGGCTCCGCCGACACCGCCGCCAAGCTGCGCGTCACGCCCAACCTGATCCGCCATTCGGTGCCTTTCACCGCCGAGGCCGACTCGCTGAACTGCGCCATCCTGGCCCCGGACGTGACCCCGGACGACGAAGAGTTCGAGCTGTACGTGAAGGAAGTGGTACGCGAGATGACCACCAAGGCCGGGCAGAAGTGCACCGCCATCCGCCGCGCCATCGTCCCGCGCCAGCACCTGGACGCGGTGGCCACGCGCATTCGCGAGCGCCTGGCCAAAGTGGTGGTCGGTGACCCCGCGGTGGAAGGCGTACGCATGGGCGCCCTGGCCTCCCACGCCCAGCAGCGTGACGTCGGCGAGCGCCTGGCGCTGCTGCAGCAAAGCTGCGACACCCTGTTCGGCACCGCCGACGGCTTCAGCCCGCGTGGCGAGGGAGTGGCCGAGGGCGCGTTCTTCGCCCCCACCCTGCTGCTGGCCCGCGACGCCCACGCCGAAGGCGGCGCCCATGACATCGAGGCGTTCGGCCCGGTGAGCACGCTGATGGCCTACGACGACCTGGATGAAGCCCTGGTGCTGGCCGCCCGCGGCAAAGGCAGCCTGGTCGCCAGCCTGGTCACCAGGAGCCCGCAGATTGCTGCCAAGGCCATCCCGGCCGCAGCCGCCTGGCATGGCCGCCTGTTGGTGCTGGACCGCCACGCTGCCGCCGAATCCACCGGCCACGGCTCGCCGCTGCCGCAGCTCAAGCACGGCGGCCCGGGGCGTGCCGGCGGTGGTGAGGAACTGGGCGGCCTGCGCGCCGTCAAGCACTACCTGCAACGCGCCGCCATCCAGGGTTCGCCGACCATGCTGGCGGCCATCACTGGCGAGTACGTGCGCGGCGCCGACGTCATCGAAACCGAAGTGCACCCGTTCCGCCGGCACTTCCAGGACCTGCAAATCGGCGAGTCGCTGCTCACCCACCGGCGCACCGTCACCGAGGCCGATCTGGTGAACTTCGGCTGCCTGTCCGGCGACCATTTCTACATGCACTTCGACGAGCTGGCGGCGCGCCGCTCGCAGTTCGGCCAGCGCATCGCCCACGGGTACTTCGTGCTGTCGGCCGCCGCCGGGCTGTTTGTCTCCCCGGGCGAAGGGCCGGTGCTGGCCAACTATGGCCTGGACACCCTGCGCTTCATCAACCCGGTGGCTATCGGCGACACCATCCGCGCGCGGCTGACCTGCAAGCGCAAGATCGACCAGGGCAAGCAGAGCCCCCAGGGCATCCCGCAGGGGGTGGTGGCCTGGGACGTGGAAGTCACCAACCAGCGCGATGAAGTGGTGGCCAGCTACGACATCCTGACCCTGGTGGTGAAGCGCGAAGGCTGAACCTTGGTGGGAGCTGGCTTGCCAGCGAGCTTTTGAGGCACGAAAAGCTCGCTGGCAAGCCAGCTCCCACCTGATGTTCGCGCCCCAATTGTTACCGTCACGGTCGCTGCGGGGGCCGTGATGGTGCATTCAGAAACATCTTGCAACACTCTCACGGACGAGAGCTTTCCCAGGCCTGTTGAAACCGCTCTAGTTCAGGGTTTTCAACAGGTTACTACGCCTACTCACAACCGGCACGGCAATTGCAATTTCAGTCCCAACCCTCATCCAGCAGGTTGCCTGATGCAGCAGTTTTTTCAGTCCGCCGACATGTCCGAACACGCCAGCCACCTCACCGGCTGGGACCAGCGCTATGACCAGCTGAGCAGCGGCCCGCTGGACGCCGCGCTGTGGGTGCGCGACGTCGGCGCCATCCGCCTGTTCCGCGAGCGGCTGAGCCAGGCCGCGATCCAGCACATGCAGCTGCCGCGCGACCACCTCAACCTGATCCTGCCGCTGGTGTGGCCACAGGGCGGCAGCGAGCAGAAATGGCTGCTCGATGGCCTCAACCTGCTGCCCAACCAGCGTGAATTTCGCACCGTCACCGGCGCCGGCATGGACGTGCTGGGGCTGTCCATTCCCTACGCCGAACTGGCCGATGTGCTGAGCGACGCCACCCTGGCCCGCTGCCGCGCCAGCCAGGCGGTGCAGGGCGTGGCCCTGCCGGCGTTGGCCCACCGGGGTGCCTGCCGCGAACTGGTGGCGTTGCTGGGCAGCCACGCCGACCAGTGCATCAAGCCGCGGCTGCTGGAACTGACCGCCAGCCTGCTCGGCGCGCTGGACGTGCAGCCCAGCCACCAGCCCAGCTTCACCACCCGCCAGTACATCGTGCAGCGTTGCCACGAGTTGGTGATGGAAGACCCCCACGGCACCGCCAGCCTGGTGGAGCTGTGCAGGCGCCTGAAGATTTCCCGGCGCACGTTGCAGTACAGCTTCCAGAGCGTCGCCGACGTCAACCCCGTGCAGTACCTGCGCTCGGTGCGCCTCAACGAGGCACGCCGCGCCCTCACCCGCCAGCCCCAGGCGCGCATCAGCGACATTGCCGCGCAATGGGGGTTCGAGCACACCAGCTACTTCTGCAGCCAGTACCACAAGCTGTTCGGCGAAAAACCCTCCGACCGCCGCAAACCCAGCCCCCCGTAACAACAACTGTCTTTGTGGGAGCTGGCTTGCCAGCGAGTTTTTAGGGCCTCGACAGCTCGCTGGCAAGCCAGCTCCCACAACAGCCTCACCTCAGCCCCCCTCGCAGTTATACCGGGTATGCACCACTATCTGCGTAAACCCCGGCGCCGCGCGGCTGCCTTCCACCGCGCCGCGTATCCAGCGCGCCGCCGCGGCCAGCTCACCGGCGAAGTCGTGGGAAATGACGTAGTCCATCACCCCGCTTTCCAGCATCGCCCGGGTGTGCACTGTCAGCTCATGGCCGACGAAGATCGGCCGCTGCGCAACTGGCACCGTGGCGATGGCCTGGGCCACGCCACGGTTGGCGCCGGCCACGTTATAAATGGCCGCCGGGTAGTCATGCTTGGAGAAATAGCGCATCAGTTGGTCGGTCGTGGTCTGCGGGCGATCGTCGGACATCATTCGCTCATCGATCTTCAGGTACGGAAAATCCGCCCGCAGCACCCGCCGGAAGCCCATCTCGCGCTCCTGCTGGCAACGAAACGGCATGCTGTTCACCAACAGAATCTTCGCCGGCGCACGCGGCAGGCCGTTGCCGATCAATACACCCGCCACGCTGCCGGCAGCGTACTGGTCGTTGCCCACGTAGGCGCTGCGGTTGGAGTTGGGCAAATCGGTGGTCAGGCACACCACGGCAACGCCCTGCCCACATAGCGTGCGAATGGCGCGGTTGATGGCCGGGTGCTCGCGCGACACCACGATCACGCCGTCGGCCGACGCCCCTTCGGCCTGCACGCGGTCGGCGAAGGCCGCCGGGTCGACCTGGCTGGTGGGCACGTACACGCCCTGCACCACTACCCCCGGCATCGAGCTGTTCACCACCGCCTCGGCCTGGGCCAGGGTGGCGTTGAAGGTCTCGCCCGAATCGCAGAACAGCTTGATCTGCAACGTGGCGCGGCCCTCGGCCAGGTCGTGGCGCAGTTTCTCCAGCGCCGCCAGCACCTTCAGGCGCGTGCCCTCGCGCACGCCGGGGCGGTTGTTCAGCACCCGGTCCACGGTGGCCGGCCCCACCCGCGCGACCCGGGCGATGTCCTGCACCTTGGGGCCCTTCCATACCTGTCCCGGTGTTGCGCCGCCCATGCCATCTCCCCGTTGATGTATTTCCCATCAAGAATAGGCCTATGGCTCAACTATTCCAGCACCTGGCGAAAAAACGCCCATACCTGATTTGATTGGAATCACATCAGAAAGTGACCTTCGTGCTCGTTGCCGGCTGGTTTTGCGCTGCTGATAATCGGCCCACAACAACCACAACAAACCGATCAGGTACGCGAACATGAGCATACGCATCGCCGTCATTGGCGCCGGCATCATGGGCCAGGATCACGCCCGCATCATCGCCCGCGAGGTGCCCGGGGCCACCCTGCAATTGATCTGCGACCCCTCCCCCGGCCGTGCCCGCGCCGTGGCCGACCAGTTCGGCGCCGTCGACGCCACCCACGACCCGCTGCAAGCCATCGCCCGCGCCGACGTCGACGCGGTGATCATCGCCAGCCCCGACGACACCCACGCCTCACTGGCCATGGCCGCCATCAGCGCGGGCAAACCGGCCCTGTGCGAAAAACCCCTGTCGCAGAGCCCGGACGAGTGCCTGGCGGTGATCGACCGGGAGACGTCCCTGGGCCGCCAATTCATCCAGCTGGGCTTCATGCGCCGCTTCGACCCCTCTTATCGGGAAATGAAGCACGCCCTGGACACCGGCCTGATCGGCCGCGCGGTGATGATGCACAACTTCCACCGCAACGTCGAAGCGCCGGCCAACTTCAGCGGGCAGATGGCAATCAGCAACTCCGCCCCCCACGAGTTCGACGTGGCGCGCCACGTGCTGGGCACCGAGTACAGCGCCATCGCCGTGTTCCAGCCCGCCCGCAGCTCCAGCACAGGCGTCGGTGCGCCGGTGTTCATGGTGCTGGAAACCCGCGACGGCCACCTGGTGAACATCGAGGTCAACAACAACGCCGCCTACGGCTACGACGTGCGCGGCGAACTGGTGGGCGAGCAAGGCTCCATCGAGCTGGCGGCGCCGGTGCAGGCCCGCGTCAACCGCCACCTGCACGCCGGCCACCGTTACGCCGCCGACTGGCGCCCGCGCTTTGCCGACGCCTACCGCTTGCAGGACCAGGCGTTCCTTGAGTTCGTCACCACCGGCGTGTTCCCCGCCCAGGCGGCCAACGCCTGGGACGGCTACTGCGCCGCCAGCGTGGCCCAGGCCGGCATCCAGGCCCTGAACGAGGGCCGCCGGGTCATCCTGCACAGCCTCGCCACCCCCGACCTTTACCTGCCACGCCAAGGAGCACGTCCATGAAACTGGGATTCGTCACCGACAGCCTGGGCGGCCTGCCCTTCCAGGACGTACTCGACCACGCGCAACGCCTGGGCGTCTCGGGCCTGGAGATCAACACCGGCGGCTGGTCCACGGCGCCGCACTTCAACCTGGCGCAGATGCTCGACAGCACTGCCTCACGCCGCGAGCTCAAGCGCAGCTTCGAGACGCGCAACCTGGAGATCATCGCCCTCAACGCCAACGGCAACCCGCTGCACCCCACCCAACCCGAACAGGGCCAATGCCTGAAGGACACTATTCGCGTGGCCGGCGAGCTGGGGGTCAAGACCGTGTGCACCATGTCCGGCCTGCCCGAAGGCCAGGCCGGCGACCGCATGCCCAACTGGGTGGTGGCGTCGTGGCCGCCGGAAACCCAGGCCATCCTGCGCTACCAGTGGCAGGAGCGGCTGCTGCCGTTCTGGGCGGAGATCGCCGCGCTGGCCAAGGAAAACGGCGTCGAGCGCATCGCCCTGGAACTGCACGGCAGCCAGTGCGTGTACAACGTGCGCTCGCTGCTGCAACTGCGCGAGGCCATCGGCCCGCTGATCGGCGCCAACCTCGACCCCTCGCACCTGTTCTGGATGGGCGCCGACCCGTTGGCGGCCGCCGAAGCCCTGGGCGAGGCGATTTACCACGTGCACGCCAAGGACACCCTGCTCAACACCCCGGTGCAAGCGGTCGACTCGCTGCTGGAAAACGGCTCGCTGATGGACATTGCGGCGCGCAGCTGGTCGTACATCACCCTCGGCTTCGGCCATGGCGAGCAGTGGTGGCGGCAGTTCTGCTACCGCCTGAAAATGGCCGGCTATGACGGCTGGCTGTCGGTGGAGCACGAAGACGTGCTGCTCAACAGCCTTGAGGGCCTGGAGAAATCCATCGCCCTGCTGCAAGGCGTGATGCCGGTCGCCGCCGCCGACTTCAAGCCCCAGGCCATCTGACCCACCCCGGAGCCCCCTCGATGTAACCACCGCACTGGCGCCTGCCCGCGACCCCGGCTGGGCGCCGTTCCGCAATTTCAGTCAGGAATATCACAATGACAATTAATTCCTACGGAAATACCGCTGCAGCCGACGTCGCCGCCCCCTACCTCAACGGCGAGAAACGCCAGGCACGTCGCTACCTGCAAAAGGTCACCCTGGTCGCCACCTTCGGCGGCCTGCTGTTCGGTTTTGACACCGGCGTGATCAACGGCGCCCTGCTGTACATGAAGACCGACCTGGGCCTGACGCCCTTTACCGAAGGCCTGGTGACCAGCGCGTTGCTGATCGGCGCCATGCTGGGCGCGCTGTGCAGCGGGCGCTTGTCAGACCTCAAGGGCCGGCGCCGCAGCATCCTGTTCCTGGCCGTGCTGTTCTTCATCGGCGCCCTGGGCTGCTCCCTGGCGCCCACGCTGGGCGTCATGGTCGCCGCCCGTTTCCTGCTGGGGCTGGCGGTAGGCGGCGCCTCGGTGGTGGTGCCGGCGTACCTGGCGGAAATGTCGCCGTCCAACATCCGCGGGCGCATCATCACCCGCAACGAGCTGATGATCGTCACCGGGCAGTTCCTGGCCTTCACCACCAACGCCATGCTCGGCAACCTGTTCGGCGACCTCGACGGCGTGTGGCGCTGGATGCTGGCCCTGGCCACGCTGCCGGCGATAGCCCTGTGGCTGGGCATGCTCTACATGCCCGAAAGCCCGCGCTGGCTGGCCACCAAGGGCCGCCTGGGCGAAGCCCTGGCGGTGCTGAAACTGGTGCGCGAGGAATACCATGCCAAGGTCGAGATGGACGCCATTGCCCGGCAGATCGGCAACGAGAAATTCATCAAGCAAGGCGGCTGGCGCGACCTGTCGAAAAAGGGCGCGCGGCGCATCTTCTTCATCGGCATCGGCATTGCGGTGACCTCGCAGTTCACCGGGGTGAACTCGATCATGTACTTCGGCACGCAGATCCTCACCGAGGCCGGCCTGGCCCAGCGCAGCGCGCTGATCGCCAACGTGGTCAACGGGGTGATCTCCATTGGTGCCACCTTCATCGGCATCTACCTGCTGGACCGCCTGGGCCGGCGGCCGATGATGCTGATGGGCTTTGCCGGCACCACCCTGTCGTTGCTGTTGATTGGCCTGGTGTCGGTGCTGGTCGAACCTTCGGTGTCGCGCGCCATGCTCATCCTCGGTGCCATGGGGCTGTTCCTGGCCTCCATGCAAGGCCTGATCGGCCCGGCGTTCTGGGTGCTGCTGGCCGAGATCTTCCCGATGCGCATCCGGGGTGGCTGCATGGGCATGGCCATCGGCGCGTTCTGGCTGACCAACGTCATGATCGGCCTGTTCTTCCCCACGCTGGTGGCGACCATCGGCATTGGCCAGACCTTCTTCGTGTTCGTGGCTGCGGGGGTGCTGTCGCTGGTGTTTGTCGCGCTGTGGGTGCCCGAGACCCGGGGCAGCACGCTGGAGGAGATCGAGCAGCGGTTGTACGGCTGAACCACGCCGTGGCGGGCAACCCTGGACGGGCGGTGTCCAGGGTTGCACACGCCACCCATCGCCCGCAGAATGGCTCGTCATGCCGCAGCCGCTTCCGCGAGGTTCTTTCTTGTACGCCAAATCCCTGCATATCTACGACTTCAAATGCTACGGCAAGGCGGTCCTGCGCCTGCAGTACCCGGGGCGTACTGGCAAGGGCGTGTCGGCGTTGAAGAATGTCAACCTGATACTGGGAGACAATGGCGGCGGCAAATCTTCCATCCTGCGGGCGCTGGCCATCGCCGCACTGGCGCCGGCGCTCCTGGACTCCGGTTTCGTACCGTACCGCCTGGTACGGCGGCCGGCCCTGGGGCAGGCCCCGGTCAAGGAATGCCTGTTGAAAATCGAGGCCGTGGCCACCGGCGAAGACTACTCGCCAGCCGCCCCCCGCAGCCGCAAGCTCGAACTGCTGGCGCGCCTCGAACCCCGCGGCCCGAAAGGCAGCCAGGACCGCCTGCACCTCGACAGCACCCCCGACTCCCCCATCGCCCGCCTGCTGGAGGACGACAAGTCGCCGGCATTCTTCATGGTGGGCTATGGCGCAACGCGCCGGGTCGAGACCGATGACTATTCGCCCAGCAGCGCGCGCCGTTCCCGCGGCCTGCGCTACCAGCGCCTGGCCGGGCTGTTCGAAGACCAGGTGGCGCTGCGGCCGTTGCAGCCGTGGCTGGGAAAACTGCAATCGCGCAACCCACAGCGGTTCAACCGGGTGATCAACCTGCTCAACAGCGTGCTGCCGGGCAACGTCTGCTTCACCGGCGAGCAGGATGAAGAAGACGAGCAATACCTGTTCCTGTTCGATGGCGTGCCGACCCCATTCACTTCGCTTTCCGATGGCTACAAGGCCTTCATCGGCTGGGTGACCGACTTGCTGGGGCACCTCTGCGACGTGACGCCCGAGGGCAAGGCCATCGACGAGATTCCCGGCATCGTGCTGGTGGACGAGATCGACCTGCACCTGCACCCGGAATGGCAACGCGGCGTCGTGCCCTCCCTGGCCGCCGCCTTCCCGCAGCTGCAGTTTGTGTTCACCTCCCACAGCCCGCTGGTGGCCAGCACGGTAAAACGCGAGAACGTGTTCATCACCGACACCGCGCCCGGCGGCACCGCCACCGTCCGGCAGCTGGAAGAGCACGTCTACGGCAGAAGCATGGAGCAACTGCTGCTGTCCTCCTACTTCGGCATGCAGACCACGCGCCCGGAGGCGTTCCAGGCGGACGGCGAACAACTGTTCCGCAAGGCTGCCGAGGGCGACGCGAACGCCGCGCTGGATTTCCTGGCCCAGCTTACCCAAGCCGCGCCGTTACCTTCCGACCCGGATGAACCCAAGGGTGGGAAGCGGCAGGAATGATCAAATACTCCATCACACCGGCAGCCCTGGAGGATGCGATCGAAGCGGCTGTGCCCCGATGGTCGAGCAACGCCGCCAAACGCGCCCGCAAGCTGGTGCAACTGGGGGCTTTCCAGGAGAAAACCTCGATCTGGAGCCAGGTGAAACCTGTCTACATGAAGGTGCAGTTCAACAAGTGCGTGTTTTGCGAGCGACAATTCGAGAGCCCCCAGTACGGGACCATCGAGTTTGACCTTGAGCATTTTCGGCCGAAGTCATCTGTCCTGGCGTGGCCGGATCCCAGGAAGCACCCGCAGCTCGCCTATTCAGTCGCGATGGGGGACGCAGCACCAGCAGGTTATTTCTGGCTAGCCTATGACCCACTCAACTATGCCGCGTCCTGCAAGGTGTGCAACACCACGTTCAAGCTCAACTATTTCCCCGTCGCAGGCCCGCGTGGCGCGGTCAATTCGACGACAGCCGAGCTTGCGGCCGAAGCACCGTACCTGTGCTATCCCCTCGGCGCCGATGGCGAAGACCCGGAAACCCTGGTCACCTTCATCGCCACCGTTGCAGTTCCAGCCCAGGCCGATGGCCCCGGGCGGTTGCGCGGGCAGATCATCATCGACTTCTTCGGGCTCAATAGGCGCGAACAACTGCACCGTGACCGGGCACGCGTGCTGGCCCTGTTCGGCCCTGCACTGCTGGCGCAGGCCCAAGGCACCGCCAGCGCCTCGGACCTGCGGCTCATCGCCAGCATGACCGAGGCCAATCTGCCGCATTGCAGCTGCTTGCGCGCCTACAAGCAGCTATGGGCACGCGATGCCGCGCTTGCCCAACGGGTCTTCGAGCAGTGCCGCGAATACATGTTTAGCGAGGCAGGCACTGCGCCTCCTTACGACCACGATCGCGCCGCAAGCATCGGCTGAACCGGCGGCCTAGCCCGCTGCCCGATAACGCTTGGCCGGCTGCGCCTGGCGCAGATCCGACAGCAGCAACCGCCGCGCGCCATCCAGCGCGTCCCAGCGCTCGGCCACGTGCAGCGGCGGAATGGTCACCAGCTCGCGGCGGTCGTAGCCCACCAGCGCGGCGTCCACCAGGTCCTCGACTTCCATCACCTCGGGCAAGGTGCTGATGTCGATGCCCGAGTGCTGCCAGATCTCGGTGCGGGTGGCGGCGGGCAGCACGGCCTGCACGTACACGCCCTTGGGCCCCAGTTCCAGGTGCAGGCCCTGGGACAGGAACAGCACGAAGGCCTTGGTGGCGCCGTAGACGGTCATGTTCAGTTCCGGGGCCAGCCCCACCACCGAGCCAATGTTGACGATGGCGCCCTCACCTGCCTGCGCCAGGCGCGGGGCTATGGCGGCTGCCAGGCGGGTCACCGCGGTGACGTTGAGGGCCAGCAGGCTGTCGATGGCGGCGGCGGTTTGTTGGGTGAAGCCACCTGACTGCCCGGCGCCGGCGTTGTTGATCAGCACGCCAATGGTGGCGTCTTCGGCCAGGCGTTGCTCCACGCGCGCCAGGTCTTGGGCCTGGGTCAGGTCGGCCTGCAGCACATCAATGTTGACGCCGCTTTCGTCACGCAAGCGGGCCGCCAGGGCATCCAGGCGCTCCTTGTTGCGGGCCACCAGCACCAGGTCGTGGCCGCGGCGGGCGAAACGTTGTGCATAGGTGGCGCCGATTCCGCTGGACGCGCCTGTGATCAAAACAGCTGGAAGCTTGCTCATGAGGTCCTGCTCCTGGGTTGGACGTGCTGGGTTAGTATTGAATTTATGATGATGACCGAAATCTAAACCGTCAAGCATTTTGATGTCAATCAACATCAATGTATACTGACGGGCAGTCACTCCCCCATTTGTGCAGGCACGAACATGAAGGTCACCAAGGCCCAGGCGCAGGCCAACCGCGCGCACATTGTCGCCACCGCCGCCACCCTGTTCCGCGAGCGCGGCTACGACGGCGTCAGCGTGGCGGACCTGATGGGCGCCGCCGGCTTTACCCATGGCGGCTTCTACAAGCATTTCCGCTCCAAGGCCGACCTGATGACCGAGGCCGCGGCCTGCGGTTTTGCCCAGACCGAGGCGCGCACCGGCACGGCCGAGCGCGCGGCGTTGATCAAACAGTACCTGTCGCGCGAGCACCGCGACGGGCCCGGCGATGGCTGCACCATGGCCGCGCTGTCGGCCGATGCGTCGCGCCAGCCGGCGGAGGTGAAAGAGGTGTTTGGGCAAGCGATCGAGCGCTCGCTGGAGCAGGCGCAAGGTGATGCTGCGCGGGCCAGGCGCATCAACGAGATGGCGCACCTGGTGGGGGCCATCCTGCTGTCCAGGGCGTGTCCGGACGATTCGGCGCTGGCGGACGAGATTCTGCAGGCGTGTTGCGCGCAGGCGTTGGCGGGGTTGGCTTCGTAGTGCGTGGACGCGGCCTGCGGCCGCTGCTACAGAGGGCAAAAAACTGCGTTGCATTGAGGGCCTCAACAGCTCGCTGGCAAGCCAGCTCCCACAACGGTGTTTCACATCCCCTATAGCAGCGGCCGCAGGCCGCGTCCGGGACGTTACTGGCCCCCCACGCGGTACACGCTGATCAGCACCTCATGCTCGCTGATGCCATCGATGGTGCCGGTAAAGATGTAGTCGTTCAGCCACGCATGGGCCCCCGGCGCGGTCTTGAACGACGGCACGGTGCGGCAGTAGAAATCACTCTCCTGCATATCCTTGATCGCAAGGCCCTTGGCCTTTTTCGCCAGCCCCGACTCGTTGAGGCGCCAGATGCCGGCGTTGTTGATGATGATCACCTGGCCGTCGTCGGTCTTGAGCCGGTACAGGGCGTTGATGTGGGTGACGCCGTCGTCGCGGGTCACCGACATGTCGGCGCCGCCCGGCACCACGGTGCCCTTCATGCCCTTGCCGGTGAAGGTGCCGCCGATGATCGGGTAGTTGATGCGCGCGCCGTCCGCGCCCTTGCCCATGTCTTCCTGGGGGCCGAGCTGGACGTCGATCTGCATCACCAGCTCGTGGGTCAGGCGGTCAGGAATACGTTCCTTGAGTTCAGCCGCCATGGACGGCGCAGCCAGGGCAGCCGCGAAGGCGATGCCGGTCAGGGTCTTGAAAGTAGTAAGCATTGTATTTCCTCAGTTCAAAGGGTCGGGACGGCAAGGTTGTTTGAGCAGCGCGCCACAGGCCGGCCGGGCCGCTGGCACCGGTACCCCGGTGAGTTCACCCAGCACCAGGCGCGAAGGGTGCGCGGCGTCGTGCAGCACGCTGTTGCGGCTGGGGATGGAGAAGTAATCGAAGCCATAGCCGCCGGTGCCGGACGGCGTGTCCACCCACAGGCGCAGGCGCGAGCCCTTGCGGAACGGGTGCGAGAACGGCGGTATTTCCACCCGGCCCAGGGCGGGCACGTTGGGCAGCATCGGCTGGATGCCGTCCGGGTCGTCCAGCAACCAGGGGCGCAGCGCGGTGGACCGCGCTTCGTCCAGCTTGCGCAGGGACATGCGCAGCCAGCCGCGCTGCACGAACACCTCCTGGCCGTCGGGGCGCACTTCGGTGACGGTCACCTGCAGGTCGGTGTCCGGCGCCAGGAAGGTGGTCAGCCACAGGTCGGCGCTGGCGGTGCCGTAGGTCAGCAGGTCACGCTGCAACGGCGCGCTGGTGTAGGCCAGGCTGCCCTGTTTCCACACCGGGTGCTGCGCGCCCCAGGCGTTGTCGTTGAGGTAGGTGTTCACCTCCGGGCCGGGGATGGGGTAGTTGTAGCTGTCTGGCGCACCGCCGCCCTGCCCGTTCTCCACCAGGCTGCCGTGTTCGCCCAGGGCAAAGGTCACCGGCTGCACCGCCAGGGGGAAATGATCGCGCTCGATGGTCCAGCCTGGCCGCGCGGTTTCATTGGGTTCATGGCGGCCGCCGTCGCGCTGGTCGGCCACGGTTTCCTGCCACACTTCCACGCGTGGGCTGTGCTCGAAGCCGTTGGCCTTGCCTTTGACGAAGTGGTCGAGGAAGGCGATCAGCTTCTGCCGGAAGCGCTCCGACTCATACAGGTTGTGGCCGCCGCTGGACTCCACCAGCCACAGCTGGTTGGGGTCCAGGCGCTCCTGGTAATAGCCCTCGCGGGCCAGCACCGCCTCGTCCTGCCAGCTGTGCATGGACAGCACCGGCACCTTGATGCGCGCGGCCTGCTCGCGCGGGCTGCGCTGGTTGGCCCAGGCGTCGCGCAGCGGGTGGCGCAGCAGGTTGTACATCAATGAAGTGCTGACCACCTTGGCCTGGTTCTGGGTGACCTGGGCCAGGCAGCGCTCATCGTTTTCGGCCTTGGCGCTGGCCTTCACGGCGTCCCAGCGCATGTCCACGAACCAGTGCCACGAGGTGGTGAACGCCTGGTTCGGCACCCCGCCCGGCGCCCAGCTGTCGCTGCGCGCATCGCCGATCACCATGCCCGGGGCGATGGCCTTCAGGTGCGGTGGCTGCGCGGCGGCCGTCATCAATTGCGACATGCCCGACCACGACCAGCCGAACATGCCAATGTCACCGTTGGACCAGGGCTGCGCGGCGGCGAACTCCACCGCGTCGCGGCCGTCCAGGCCATAGGCCGGGCCCAGGAAATCGAAGGTGCCCTGGCTGCAGCCGGTGCCACGGGCCTGCACGCCCATCACCGCGTAGCCCTGCTCCACCAGTTGCTTGTCGGTGGCCACCGAGAAGGTTTCGTTGTCGTGCAGGTACGCCGGGCCGCCGATGCTGCCCGAGTCATAACCGCTGTAGCGCACCACCACCGGGAAGCGCCCCTCGCCCTTGGGCAGCAGCACCGAATAGCGCAGCTGGGTGCCGTCGGCGGCGGCCAGGTAGCCGGTCACGCGCTTGCCCCAGAACGGCTGCCAGCTGCGCGCCGGCCCCTCCTGGGCGCCGGGTTCGGCGGCCTGCACGGCCACGCTTGCCAGCAGCGACAGGGCCAGCGCACAGGTGATGTGATTGAATTTTTTCGCGAACATGGAAGGCCTCGACCTGCACAGTGAAAGACGGCTCAAAAGGATTTGGTCACGGACGCGACCACCGTGGCGGAACAGTCGCCGGCGCTGCCGAACGCCGAATAACATTCGGCCCTGGACAGGTCGGTATCGATGTAGGCCGCCTTCCACAGCAGGCCCAGGAACGGCTTGCTCAGCGACACGCCCCAGTCGCGGTAGGTGCTGCGGAACGAGCCGTCGCCGGCCTGGTAGGCCTGGTCATCGTGGGTGTCGGTGTAGCCGTAGCGCAGGTTGAGCAGGGTCTGGTACGGCAGCGGCACGTTGTATTCCACCCAGGTGATGAAGCGGTCGTTGTCGCGCGGCTTGATCACCACGCCATAGGGCGCCAGCTGCGCGGCCAGGGCCTGGCGCGCCGGCGGGTTCTGCAGGTTGCTGGAATACTTGAAGCCCAGCGTGGCGCCGTAGACGCCGAACGTGCCGATCCATTCGTTGAAGTTCACCCAGCTGTCCTTGGGGTAGTCGTAGGCCACGTAGGCCAGGGAAAAGCGTGTGTTCTGGCTCAGGGGCCGGGCAATGCCGGCGTAGTAGTCGAACTCCCGGCGCGTGGCCGTGCCGAAATCGACGTTGGTGGTGAACACCCCGGCGAACAGCCCGCTGGGCTTGTGCACCAGGGTGGCCGCGGTCAACAGCGCCGGGTTGCCCTGGGTCAGCGAGAAACCGCCCACCCGGTAGTCACTGGCGGCGGTGGCGTCGACGTTGAGCATCACCTCCGGGGTCAGGTCAAAGGCCTGGCTTGGCAACGTGCAGCTCGCACTGGCGAGCCCCACGGCCACGAATACCCACTTGTTCATGTACTTCTGCTCCGTTGTTTTGTTTGAAATGGCAGAAAAGTTCAAGCGACAGCTGTTTTGTTTTTGGTGTGTGAATGTTGCGGGTGCAGCGGTGCCCGGGCCGTGCTCAGGAAGCCGGCCGTGTGGGTTAGCGGGTGAACGGGGTCAGACGTCCGAGCGGATGCGGTTCCACAAGCGCGTGATCAGGCGCTGCACCTTCAACGACGGCGGCTCTATCTGGAACAGCAGCCCGCGGTCCTTGTCCGGCACGAACAGGTTTTCCTCGGCGCGCAACGCCGGGTCTATCAGCGGCGTGCTGGCCGGGTTGGGGTTGGGGTAGCCGATCTCGTTGCTGACGCGGGCGATCACCGCCGGCTGCAGCAGGAAGTCCATGAAGGCATGGGCCTGCACCAGGTTCTTCGCGCCCTTGGGAATGACCATGTCGTCGGACCACATCAGCGTGCCCTGGCGTGGCAAGGCCAGGCCGATGTCATTGCCGTTGTGCGCGGCCTTGGCCATGTTGCGCGCCGCCAGCATGCCGCCCGACCAGCCCAGGGCCACGCAGATATCGCCGTTGGCCAAATCCTGCGGGTACTTGGCCGAGTTGAAGTAGCGCACGTACGGGCGTATCGCCTGCAACAGCGCGGTGGCCTTGTCGTAGTCGGCAGGGTTGCTGCTGCTGGGGTTCAGGCCCAGGTAATTCAGGGCGATGGGGAACACCTCGCTGGGGCTGTCGAGGATGGCCACCCCGCACTGGCTGAGCTTGGCGATGTTCTCGGGCTTGAACAGCAGGTCGTAGTCGCGCATGTCCACGCCCTTGCCCAGCACCGCCTCGACCTTGGCCTTGTTGTAGCCCAGCAGCGTGCTACCCCACAGGTACGGCACGGCGAAGCGGTTGCCCGGGTCCAGGCCTTCGCGCTGGTGCATCAGCACAGGGTCCAGTTGCTGCCAGTTCGGCAGTTGCTGGCGGGCCAGCGGCAGCACCGCCCCCGAGTTGATCAGCGTCGGCAGCTGGCTGCTGCTGGGGAACGCCACGTCGTAGCCGGAGTTGCCGGTCAGCAGGCGCGCTTCCAGGGTTTGCGGGCTGTCGAAGATGTCGTAGATCACCTCGATGCCGGTGCGCTGCCTGAAGTCTTCAAGCACGTCCTTGGGCAGGTACTCGATCCAGTTGTAGATGTGCAACTGGCCGCCGATGGGTTCGGCCCGGGCGCCCAGCCCCGCCACCGCGCACAACAGCCCGGCCAGGCTGGCGGATAACAAGCGTTTCATCGAAAGACTCCAGCAAAGGTCAGGGTTACAGCGCGGTTGCCAGCGCCCGGATCAGGCGCAGGGTGTCGACGTCCAGCACGCTCTCGGCCACCGGCAGCGAGGACTGCTTGACGATGACCACCTGGCGGCTGAAATCCACGTAAAGGTACTGGCCATGAATGCCCACCGCCAGCAGCGCCTCGCCGGGGTACACGTACCACTGGCTGCGGTAGGTGGCACCGGGGCTCCACTGCGCGAACGCCGGGTTGGCGGCGTACACCGCCGGGTCGCCGCCGGCCAGCACGTTGTCGATCACCTGCCGCGGCAGCAGGCCCTGGCCGCCGGCCAGTAGCATGGCACCGAAGCGGGCCATGTCGCGCAGGGTGGCGTTGAAGCCGGCGCCGGCGACGTTGCGGCCCCAGGGGTCGGCGATGAAGAAGCCGTCGCGGTCACAGCCCAGGCCCTGCCACACCGTGCTCAACTGCTGGGCGCAGCTGACGCCGCTGGCGCGCTCCATCACCCAGGCCAGGGCCTCGGTGGTGGCGGTGACATAGTGGAAGAAGCCGCCGTGCTCGCCGTTCTTGCGGGTGGCGGGCAGGTATTCGTACAGCGATTGGTAAGCTGCCTGCACGTCGGCGGGCGGCAGCGTCAGGCCGCAGGCGTAGCCGAACTGCGAGCTGCCCGAGCGCGGGTCGTCGTAGACCTCGTCGTAATCGATGGCCACCGCCATGTCCAGCAGCTGCCGCACCGTGGCGTCGCCGAAGGCGCTGCCGGCCAGCTCCGGCACGTAGGCCGTGGCCAACGCTTGCTCCACCAGCACGCCCTGGCGCACCAGGTCCTGGGCCAGCAGGCCGATCAGCGACTTGGTCACCGAGAACATGATGTGCCGCTTCATCGGCGCGTGGCCGTTGAAATAGCGCTCCTGCACCACCGCCCCCGCTTTCATCACCAGCCAGCCGTCAGTGCAGCTGGCCAACAGGTGCTCGTGCAAGCCCACGCTGGCCCCCGAGGCGCTGTGAAACTGAAAGTTTTCAAGCCGTGGTTCGCCCTGAGGCAGCGGCTGCGCCGGCGCCTGGCCACGGGGAACGCTGATGCTGGGGCGAATACGGCCCAGGTTCAGGAACGCCCAGCGGTTGTACGGCGGCTGCATGAAGTTGTGCCAGGTGACGCGCGCCGCTGGCTGCGGCGGGAAGCCCTGCATCAACGCCGGGTGCGGCTCGGCGTCGGTGGCAGCGTAGGCGCTGCGCAAGGCCTGGTGAAAATCGGTGGTCATGAACGCTTCCCTCTGTCGTGATGGGAATAGTTTTATTGCGATAAAACGTTTTAGTCAAATAAAACATTTGCCTCGACTAATCCTTCGATTAGAATCAAGCACTTAAACCTTCGGGGTGCGGGAGACGGCATGAGCGGATTGCGGGAAAGGCAGAAGCAGCAGCGGCGAGAAGCCATTCTCGAGGCGGCGCTGGGCTTGTTCGACGACCAGGGGTTCGCCGCCACCACGGTGGAGCAGATAGCCGAGCGCACCGGGGTGTCGATCCCCACGGTGTTCAACTACTTCGGCAGCAAGCAGGACATTCTGCTGGCGGTGGTGGAACAGGCCGACCTGCGCGCCGTCACCGATGCCCAGCTGTCGATGCCGGCGTTCGATAACGCCGTGGACGCCATGTGCCACCTCGAAGCGCTGATCGTGCAGCACGAACTGCAGGTGCTGCCGCCCAGCATCTGGCGCGAGCTGCTACCGCTGGGGCTGGTGGGGCCCAAGCCTGCGACCGTGCTGCCGCTGAACGCGCGGCTGGTGGAAGAGATAGCGCGGCTGCTGCGCGACCTGCAGGCGCGCCAGTTGTTGAACCAGGCCATCGACGTGGATTTCGTGGCGTACTTCCTCAACGACTACAGCTCGATGCAGTTCATGCGCCTGGTACAGGAAGACCCACCGGACTTCACCGCGCACCAGGCGCGGGTGCGGCAGATGACGCAGATGCTGTTCGACGGCTTGGCGCCGCGGCCCGCTACCGCGTAGCAGCTGCCGAAGGCTGCGTCCGGACAACCGCGGCGCCTTTGGACGCGGCCTGCGGCCGCTGCTACAGGGGCCCTGCGATATACGCGGTTGGGTGATGCTGCCAGCCCCATGCGTTCACACCACGTAATCCACCTGGTGCCGGGCAATGCGGCAGGCGCCCAGGGCGCGTTTTACCCACAGGTGCTCGGGGTGCCCCAGGGCCCCCGGACGCCGCCTGACGGCAGCTGCCACAACACAGTTGCTGCTACGAGGCTGTTTGCCATTTTTGGCGCAGGAAGGTGGCGCTTTCGCGCATGGCCTGCACAGGGTCGGCGCCATTGGGCAGGCTGCATTCGCTGCTCAGCAGGCCCTGGTAGCCGCCCGCTTGCAGGTGGCGGAAGAAGCTGTCGTAGTCGTATTGGCCAGTGCCGGGGTTGAGGCGGCCAGTGTCGGCCAGGTGCACGTGGCTCAGCCAGCCCGGGTAGGCGCCGACCTCGGCCAACGGCTCGTGCTCCTGGTCCATGTGGTAGAAGTCGGCCAGGCCGCGTACTTCGTTGCGGTTCACGCGCCGCGCCAATTGCACGCCCTCGCCCACGCTGTTGATGAGGTTCGATTCGCTACGGTTCAGCGGCTCTATCACCAGCGTGGTAGGGCCGCCTTGCAGCAGGTCGGCGCACCAGCCCAGGGTGTGGGCGAACTGGTCTTCGGCCTGGGCGCGGCTCCAGCCGGGTGGAATGTCGCGGGTCCAGCCGCTGCCCAGCACCACGATGCGCGTGCCGGCCAGGGCCAGCAGCTGCACCACGCGCTCAAAGTAGCGGCGGTTGCGTGGCTCGTCGCGCTGCGGGCCGACTATCCTGAAGTCGCGCGGGAACAGGTAGCTGGAGGCCAGCGCCGGCAGGGGCAGATCGCGGATGCGCTGTTTGGCCTCGGCGAAGGCGGCGTCATCTTCAAGGTTCAACGGCACCAGTTGCACCTCGATGTAGTCCAGGCCAGCGGCGGCCATGTCGTGGGCTTTGTCGAGGGTGCCACACCATCCGAATTTCATCTGTGCGTCCTTGTAGCGGGTCAATGTCGTGTGCGGCGAATGGTGAAACCCGCCTGGCGGGTGGTCAAATCGCCGTCTGCCAATCAGCCCACTGCACGTTGCCCACAGGCGCGTCTACACAGCGCTCAAATTCGTCATTAACCATACAAATCAATGCGTTGAATTTATTCCATTGTGGACTTTCTGTTAATTCCACCCCCTGCGCCCATTCCCCACAAGTGGGCTGCGTTATGATGACCGCCCTCACCCGCCGACAAGGACCTTCACGGTGTTAAACGACGTCCCCCTGCGCGACCTGCAGCTGTTCTGCCTGGTGGTGCGCCACGCCAGTTTCCTCGGTGCGGCCCAGGCCAGCGGCGTCACCCAGGCGTCGGTGAGCAAGCGCATCAAGCAGCTGGAGACGGCGTTGGGGGTCAAACTGCTGCACCGCACCACCCGCAAGGTGAAAATCTCGGAAGCCGGCACCACCGTGTACCAGTACGCCCAGGCGCTGCTGGAACAGGCCCGCGCACTGGAAGAACAGCTAGCCGGCGCGCGGGCCGAACCCACGGGGGCGCTGCGGGTCAGTTCCAGCCAACGCCTGGGCCGGCGGCATATCGCGCCGCTCATCGGCGCGCTGCAGCAGGCCCACCCGGGGTTGCTGGTGTGGCTGGAACTGATGGACCGGCGGGTGGATCTGATCGAGGAAGGCTTCGACATCGACATCCGCGTTGGCGAGGTGGAAGAACCAGGGCTGATCCCCCATCACATCGCCAGCACCCCGCGCATCCTGTGCGCCAGCCCCGCCTACCTGGAGCGACATGGCCGACCGCGTACGCCCACAGACCTCGCCAACCACGACTGCATGGTGTTCCGCGACCGCGACGAGCCGTTCGGCACGTGGAAGCTCAAGGGGCCCGACCGCTGGGAGACGGTCAACGTGACGGGCAGCCTGGCGTCCAACGACAGCGAGGTGGCGTTGCGCTGGTGCCTGGCCGGGCACGGCATCGTGATGATGGCGGACTGGAACGTGCGGCAGCAACTGGGCGACGGCCGCCTGGTGCGGGTGCTGTCGAAATGGAGCCAGCCGGCGGATGTGTGGGCAGTAACCGTGGCCCGCACCGACCAGTCGGCCAAGGTGCGGGTGTGTATTGATTACTTGCGCCGTGAGTTGCGTGAGGGGCCGTATGCGTTGAACCAGACACAGGCGTGATGGCCAGGACGCGGCCTTGCGGCCGCTGCTACGGGGTTTTCGCTTACACCACGTAATCCACCTGGTGCCGCGCAATGCGGCAATCGCCCAGCACGCGCTTCACCCGCAGGTGCTCGGGGTGGGTGGCGTAGGCCGCCAGGGCCTGGGCCGAGGCGAACTCGCTGTACAGCACCACGTCGCAGGCGTAGTCGATACGACTGAAGTCCACCCCCACTTCGATCTTCAGCAGTCCCGGAATCAACCCCGCCAGCCCTTCGAACTGCTCCTTGAGGAACTGGCAGGCCTGGCGGTTGCGCTCCGGGGTGTCCCCCGCCAGGTTCCACATCACGATATGCTTGACGGTCTTGTCATCCATGGCCTCAGCCCTTGTTCTTCTGGTAAACATCCACGAACACGGCGGCCAGCAGCACCGCCCCCTTGATCATCTGCTGGTAATCGATACCGATGCCCATGATCGACATGCCGTTGTTCAGCACGCCCATGATGAACGCGCCAATCACCACGCCCACCACCTTGCCCACGCCACCGGAGGCCGAGGCGCCGCCGATGAACACCGCGGCAATCACGTCCAGTTCAAAGCCGGTGCCGCCGCGCGGGGTGGCGCTGTTCAGGCGCGCGACGAAGATCAGCCCCGCCACCGCCGCCAGCACGCCCATGTTGACGAAGGCGAAGAAGGTCACCCGCGCGGTGTTGATGCCCGATAGCCGCGCCGCCTTGAGGTTGCCGCCCACCGCGTACACCCAGCGGCCGATCACCGTGCGGTTCATGATGAAGGTGTACAGGCCAATCAGCACGCTCATGATCACCAGCACCGTGGGGATGCCACGGTAGGTGGACAGCAGGTAGCAGAAGTACCCGATCAGCGCGGTGACCACGCCGTTTTTCAGGGCGAACACCAGCATCGGCGCCACGTTGCCGCCACTTTTCAAGGTACGCAGGCGGCTGCGGTATTCGATCACCCAGAACGCCACGGCCACGGCGATGCCCAGCAGCAGCGAGGTGATGCGCAGCTGTTCATGGCTGAACAGTTCCGGCACGAAGCCTGAGCTGATGGCCGAGAACGCCGGCGGGAACGGGCCGATGGACTGCCCCTGGGAGATGGCAATGGTAGCGCCGCGGAAAATCAGCATGCCCGCCAGGGTAACGATGAACGACGGCATGCCCCACACCGCCACCCAATAGCCCTGGGCTGCGCCGATCAAGCCACCGGCCAGCAGGCAGATCAGGGTAACGGTGAAGAAATCGAGGCGGTACTGCACCATCAGCACTGCGGCGATGGAGCCGACCACGCCCACCACCGAACCGACCGACAGGTCGATATGGCCGCAGACGATGACCATCAGCATGCCCAGCGCCATCACTACGATGTAGCTGTTCTGCAGCAGCAGGTTGGTGAGGTTCAGCGGTTGCATCAGCGCACCGCCGGTGGCCACCTGGAAGAACACCATGATGACAATCAGCGATACCAGCAGGCCATACTCGCGCGCGCCGCGCTTGAACGAGGTCAGGGGGCCGGGTTTGGAAGAGAGAGGCAGGCTGGCTTCACTCATTGGATCACCTCGTTTTTCATGATTGCGTGCATGATTTTTTCCTGCGAGGCGTCGGCGGCGAGGAACTCGCCCACGAAACGCCCTTCGTTCATCACATAGATGCGGTCGCAGGTGCCCAGCAGCTCAGGCATCTCCGAAGAGATCATCACCACCGCGCGCCCTTCGCTGACCACCTGGTTGACCACACCGTAGATCTCGTACTTGGCGCCCACGTCGATGCCGCGGGTGGGCTCGTCGAGGATCAGCACCTTGGGGTCGGAGAACAGCCACTTGCCCAGTACCACTTTCTGCTGGTTTCCGCCCGAGAGCTTTTCCACCGACTGGGTCACGTCCGGGCTGCGAATACGCAACCGCGCGCGAAAGCCGTCGGCCACCGCCGTCTCGCCCAGTTCGTTCATCACCCAGCGCCGCGACACGGCGGCCAGGTTGGCCATGGAGGTGTTGTGGGTGATGCTGTCGCCCAGCACCAGGCCGGCGCCCTTGCGGTCTTCGGTGGCGTAAGCCAGGCCCTGGTCGATGGCCTTGCGCACAGTGCCCAGGTCCACCTCGCGGCCCTCCAGACGCGCCGTGCCACGCACGTTGACACCGTAGGAACGGCCGAACACGCTCATGGCGAACTCGGTGCGGCCGGCGCCCATCAAGCCGGCGATGCCCACCACTTCGCCGCGGCGCACGTGGAAGTTGATGTTGCGCACGCGGTCGCGCTCGGGCCGCTGGGGGTCGCCCACCGACCAATCGCGTACCTCGAACAGCGTCTCGCCAAGGGCCGGCACGCGCGTGGGGTAGCGGTCGGACAGCTCGCGGCCGACCATGCTGCGCACCACCCTGCCCTCGTCGATGCCGTCGGCGCGGCAGTCGATGACGTCGACGGTGCTGCCATCGCGGATCACCGTGATCTCATCGGCCACCCGGCCTATCTCGTTGAGCTTGTGCGAGATGATGATCGAGGTGATGCCGCGCCCCTTCAGCTCCAGCATCAGCCGCAGCAGGGTGTCGCTGTCTTTCTCGTTGAGGCTGGCGGTGGGCTCGTCGAGGATCAACAGGCGCACGTCCTTGGCCAGCGCCTTGGCAATTTCCACCATTTGCTGCTGGCCGATGCCCAGGTTGCCCACCAGGGTCTGCGGCCGTGCGTCCAGGCCCACCCGCGCCAGCAGGTCGCGGGCCTTGAGGTGCGCCGCGTCCCAGTCGATCACGCCGTGGTGGGCGATCTCGTTGCCCAGGAACAGGTTTTCGGTGATCGACAGCATCGGCACCAGCGCCAGTTCCTGGTGGATGATGCAGATGCCCAGCGCCTCGCTGTCACGCAGGCGCTGGAAGGTGCGCGGTGCACCGTCGAAAATGATTTCACCGTCGAAGCTGCCGTGGGGGTAGACGCCGCTGAGGATCTTCATCAGCGTCGACTTGCCGGCACCGTTCTCGCCGCAGATGGCGTGGATCTCGCCCGCGCCCACCTTGAGGTTGACACCGCTCAGCGCCTTCACCGCGCCGAAGCTTTTGCGGATGTCGCGCATCTGCAGAATCATTGCAGCTGCGCCTGGGTGTAGAACTTGGTGTCGTCCACCAGCACTTTCTGCCAATTGCCGCCGTTCACCAGTTGCGGGGTCAGCAGCTGGGTGGGCACTACCATGGAGCCGTTGTCATAGGAGGTGGTGTCGTTGACGCTGACCGCCTTGCCGCTGAGTTCGGCGTCCATCATCTGCGCGGCAGCCCCGGCCAGCGCGCGGGTGTCCTTGAAGACGGTGGAGGTCTGGTCGCCGCGGATGATCGACTTGACGCTGCCCACTTCGGCGTCCTGGCCGGTGACGATCGGCATCGCTGCCTTGCCGCTGCCGTAGCCCACGCCGCGCAGCGAGGACACCACGCCGTTGGCGATCTGGTCGTTCATGGCCAGCACGGCGTCCAGGTGCGCGGTGCTGTAGAAGGCGCTGAGCAGGTTGTCCATGCGCGCCTGGGCCAGGGCCCCGTCCCAGTTCGGCGTGGCCACTTTGTCGATGGCCTGCTGGCCGCTGCGAATCACCAGTTTGCCGCTGTCGATGTAAGGTTTGAGCTGCGACATCACCCCGGCGTACACCACGTGGGCATTGTTGTCGTCGGTGGAGCCGGCGAAAATTTCCAGGTTGAACGGGCCCTTGCCTTCCTTCAGGTGCAGCGCATCGACGATGGACTGGCCCTGCAGCACACCGGTGCGGTAGTTGTCGAAGGTCACGTAGTAGTCGAAGTCCTTGGAATTGCGGATCAACCGGTCATAGCTGATGACCTTGATGCCCTTCTCCTTCGCCTGCTTGAGCACGTCGGCCATGGTGGTGCCGTCGATGGGCGCGACGATCAGGCCCTTGATGCCCTTGACCATCATGTTTTCGATTTGCGACAGCTGCGTGGGCGCCTCGTACTGGGCGTATTGCAGGTCGGTGTCGTAGCCCAGCTGCTTGAGCGAGTCGACGATGTTGGCACCGTCCGACACCCAGCGCGCCTCGGTTTTCGACGGCATGGCGATGCCGATGGTGCCCTTGGTGTTGGTTTCCTGTTTGTTGCAGGCGGCCAGTGCCACCCCCAGTATCACGACAGCAGCGGCCTTGATGAATGTATGCATGGCGTCCTCGACTTTGTTGTTGTGGTTTTCTCGGGCATGCAGAGCCCCAGTCGGCTCGAAATCAATCGAGCCGAGCGGGCACTTCGCGTACCGGGACTGCGGGTGGTGTTACAGCGCCAGGGTGACTTCCTGGCCGTTGGCATCAGCGGACTCGAACAGTGCCTCGAGGATCACGTTGATGTCATGGGCCTGGGTGGCCGGCACGTTGGATGGCGCGCCGGTGTACACCGAGTGCATGAAGGCCGCGGCTTCGCGGTCGAAATACACCGGGTTGCCGATCTCGGCGATTTCCGGCGAATAGACCGTCTTGCGCACCGCCCAGATCTCCGGGAAGCTGTTTTCGTTCCAGTGGGTCCAGCCCTGCTGGTGGCCGTTCTTGCCGTCGTGGTACAGCTTGTACGAGGCCGGCATGGGCGTGGAATGCATCACGCCGTGGGTGCCGTAGGCGGTGATGTCCCAGCTTTCGGTCCAGGGCATCGGGTCCCAGGACATGAAGTCGATGGTCACCAGCTTGTCGTCATAGTTGAGCACCGCGCCCACGGCATCTTCGCGGGCCGAATCGCTCATCTGCCCGGCGAACTTGGTGATGCGCGCGTTCACTGATTTCGGCTTGCCGAAGTGCAGCAGGATGCGATCGATGGTGTGGCAGCCGATCACGTAGAACGCGCCGCCACGGTCGCCCGGCTGCTTCATGTGGTTGGTGTCGGCCTCGTCGTGGGAGCAGCCGGCGTGGGCGCGCACCTGCAGCACCTTGCCGATCTCGCCGCTCTGCAGCACCTGCTGCATCTTTTCCACCGACGGCGCGTAGCGCCAGCAGTAGCCCACCTGGAACAGGCCGCCGGTGCGTTCGACGGCTTCGACGATACGCTGGGTGTCCTGGGTGCCGCGGCCGGCGGGTTTTTCGCACAGCACTGCCTTGCCGGCTTCCAGGGCCTCGATGGCCCACTCGGCCATCAGGTAGCTCTTGGGGTGCACCAGCACGATGTGCACGTTGGGGTCGGCGAGGATTTCTTCCTTGCTGCGCGGCTGCACGTCCAGGGCGTCGCAGAACGGCTGCAGCAGCGGCGTGTCGTCGTAGGCGCCGTGGAACTGCACGTTGACCAGGCGCTTGAAGGCCTTGACGCGGCCCGAGGTGTGCGGGTGGGTAATGCCCAGGCAGGCCACGCCGATTGGGGTGCCGCGCTCACGTTGGTAAGTCATGGTTGTTCTCCTGTTATCCGCGGCTTAAATCTTGACCGTGCGGCCGCTGGCCACCGATTCCACGCAGGCGTCGGCCAGTTTCAGGGCTTTCAGGCCATCCTGCACGGTGGTGGGCAGCGGCTTCTTGTGCACCAGGGCGTCGATGTAGGCTTCCAGTTCCGACTTGTAGGCCTGCTGGTAGCGTTCCAGGAAGAAGTTCAGCAACGGCTCGCGGGCGTCGGTAACGTCCTGGCTCCAGCGGCGGATGGTAGTGGGCCGCAGGTTGTCCATTTGCAGCATGCCCTTGGCGCCGAACACCTCGATGCGCTGGTCGTAGCCGTACACCGCGTTGCGGCAGTTGTTGATGTGGCACTGCTTGCCCGAGGCGGTCTGCATCTGCACCATGGCGGTGTCGTAGTCGTCGTACTTTTCCATCATGGCCGGGTCAATCAGGCGGCTGCCGATGGCGTTGATTTCCACCGGCTCCTCGCCCAGCAGCCAGCGGCCGATGTCCAGGTCGTGAATGGTCATGTCGCGAAAGATGCCACCCGAATGCTGGATGTAGTCTTCCGGTGCCAGGCCCGGGTCGCGGCTGGTGATGACCACCTGGCGCACTTCGCCGATGTCGCCGGCGTCGATGGCAGCGCGCATTTCAGCGAAGGTGCTCTCGAAGCGGCGGTTGAAGGCCAGCATCACGCGGCCGTTCAGGCGCTCCACTTCTTCCACCGCGGCCAGGCTCTTGGCCATGTCCAGGTCGATGGGTTTTTCGCACAACACCGCCTTGCCCTGGCGCACGGCGCGCAGCATCAGGTTGATGTGGGTGTGGGTGGGCGTGCCGATGACGATGGCATCGACGTCGGCGCGGTCGATGGCCGCCTCGCAATCGGTCATGGCTTCGGCGCCCAGCTCATCGGCCAGGCGCGAGGCCGCTTCGGCGAAGGGGTCGGCCACCACCACCAGTTTGGCCAGTTTGCTCGCGGCCACGTTGGCGGCGTGGATCTTGCCGATACGGCCTGCGCCCAGCACTGCGATACCTACCATGTTGTTTCTCCTGAAAACGCTGTTGTTTGTATGTGTGGGAGCTGGCTTGCCAGCGAGCTGTTGAACGGCTGAAAGGCTCGCTGGCAAGCCAACTCCCACATTTTTTTCAGAACTTGATGTTTTCAAACTGCGCCATGGTGGTGTCGAAGGCCCGCTTGGCCGCGACGTCCAGGGGCAGCTTGCGCAGCTCGGCGCTGATCAGCTCCACGCCCCAGGGGCCGCGGTAGCCGACGTTGACCACTTGCTGAATGAACTCCGGCACGTCCAACTGCCCTTCCCCACACAGCTTGCGGTGGTGGGTGGAGTCGTTGAAGAACGACTCGACCACCGCATGGTTGGCGTCGTCCAGCTCGATGGACTTGATCAGTTCCAGCGGGATCTTGCTGATTTCGTCGAAGCTCATGCCGCCACGGGCCACGTGCCAGGTGTCCACCAGCAGGCCGCCGTTGGGGCGCACGCCTTCGGTGACGGCGATGGCGCGGTCGATGGTGTTGACGCTGGAGAACGGCAGGAACTCGATGACCACGTTGGTGCCATAGGGCGCCGCGGCATCACAGAGGATGGCGAAGGCGTCACGCATGCGCGCCACGTCAGGTGGGCCTTCCTCGAACAGGCCGCCGGCCACTTTCAGGCTGCGCGCGCCCAGCTCGCCGGCTATTTCCAGCAGCTCGTCGCGAATCACGTGGGAGGCCGCCAGCACGTCACCTTCCAGGTGCCAGTCGGTCAGGAACTCGACCTCCACGTGCTTGATGCCGTTGTCCTTGAGAATGTTGCGCACGGTGGAGATGCCCAGCTTGGCGACGTTGTGCACCAAGTCCGCGTGCACCAGGCCCATGCCGCGCCAGCCGGCCTTGGCGGCCGCCTCGGCACGCGCCTGCAGGGAAAACGGGCTGATCTCGCTGGGCGCGCCGGGGTAGGTATCACCGGCCAGGGTCCAGTAGGCTGCAAGCAGTTCAACGTTTTTGTCGGGCATGTCGATCACTTTTGATTGTCGTTGAAGATCGGGTCGAGGTATCAGGCCGTAGTCAGGACGAAGTCCCAGTTCACGGCCAGGTAAGGCACTTGCAGGTCGTAGCGCTGGGCCGTGGCCGCGTCGCGCTGCGTGGTGAATTCGGCGATCAGCTCTTTCTTCACGCCGAACACCGTGTCCTCGTGCAGGTACGGGCAGTCGGGGGTGAAGATGTGGGTAATGACCTGGTCGTAGCCGGGCGCGGTGACGATGAAGTGCAGGTGCGCGGCGCGGTTGGGGTGGCGCCCCAGCTGGCCTAGCAGCTTGCCCACCGGGCCGTCGGCCGGAATCGGATAATGCCGTGGCTTCACCGTGCGGAAGGCGTAGTAGCCGTCGGCGTCGGTGGTAAACAGGCCGCGCAGGTTGTACTCGGGCTGCACGCCCTTCTGCTGCACGTCGTAGAAGCCGTCGTCGTTGGTCTGCCAGATGTCCAGGGTGGCACCGACCACCGGGTTGCCCGCGGTGTCCAGCACCCGGCCGCTGACCAGGGTAGGCTCGCCCTTGCCGTCCAGGCAGATGTTGGCGCCGTTCTCGTAGCGCGGCGCGTCGGCCACGTAGAACGGGCCGAGGATGGTGTTGGGGGTGGCGCCACTGGGGCGGCGGTGGTTGATGGCGTCCACCAGCATGGTCACGCCCAGCACGTCAGACAGCAGAATGTATTCCTGGCGCCAGTCGGTGCACATATGGCCGGTGGTGGTGAGAAATTCGATGGCCTTGAACCACTCTTCGTGGGTGGGCTCGATTTCCTTGATAGCCGCGTGCAGGTGGCGGGTGATGACTGACATGACCTCGCGCAGGCGCGGGTCGGCTTCGGCGGTGATGCGCGCGTTGACGATCTCGGCCGAACGCTCTTCCTCGAAGAGCCCGCCTACGGGCGTGTCGGTGTTCAGGTGAGCAGTCATGGCTTGATGTCCTTGATCATTATTGTGGAAGGCCGGTGGTCGGTGTCAGCAGGGATTGGCGTTGGCACTGGCGCGGCGCCAGGTGCGGCCGCCCAGGCGCTGCTGCATGAATTGCTCGATCTGCTCCAGGGTCATGCCCTTTGTTTCAGGCAACCACAAGGTGCAGAACACGATGGAGCCGATGTTGATGACGGCGAACAGGAAGAAGGTCATGCCGCCCATCACGCTGAGCATCAGCGGGAAGGCGAAGGCGACGACGGCGTTGAACAGCCAGAAGATGCCGACGCTGATGCCGTTCATCAAACCGCGCACGTGGGTGGGGAACAGTTCGGACATCAGCAGCCAGTACACCGGGCCGATGCACATCTGCATGAAGAACAGGAACATCAGCACGCCGCCCAGCGCCAGGTAGCTTTGCAGCAGCGAGTGGGGCATGAAGTTCATCACCACGCCGAGGAAGATCTGCGCCAGCACCACCACGGTCAGGCCCAGCAGCAGGATCGTGCGCCGGCCCAGGCGGTTGATCAACCACATGCCGATCAGCGTCGCCACCACCGCCACCACGCCGTTGCCGATGGTGGCGATCAGGGCGGCGTGGGTGCCCATGCCGGTTTCCTTGAGAATCATGGGGGTGTAGTACATGAAGGCGTTGACGCCGGTGAACTGGATGATGAAGCCCAGGGCGATGCCAATGCCCAGCAGCTTGAGCAGCCAGGGCTCGGCGAGCTTGGCCAGGCTGCCGCCATGGCGGCGCTCGACGTCGCACTGGGCGATGATTTCCTTCAACTCACGGTCCACTTCGCGGTGGGTGTCGCGGATGCCCAGCAACGTGGCTTTGGCTTCGTCGATGCGGCCCTTACTGACCAACCAGCGCGGCGACGAAGGCACGAAATGCATGCCCACGTACAGCAGCGCCGCCGGAATCAGCGCGATGGCCAGCATGTAGCGCCACACCGAGGGGCTTTCGAACAGGTGCACCAGGCCGGCGCTGGCGATGTAGGCCAGGCATTGGCCGGAGACAATCATCAGTTCACTCTGGCACACCAGCCGGCCGCGATGCTTGGGCGCGGCCAGCTCGGCGATCAGCACCGGCACTGCCGACGAGGCGCCGCCCACGGCGATGCCCAGCACGAAACGGGTGGCGACCATGCTCCACAGGGTGGGCGACAGCGCAGTGCCCAGGGCGCCCAGGGCAAACAGCACGGCCAGGGCCTTGAGCACGCCGAGGCGGCCATAACGGTCGGAGAGTTGGCCGGCGAACAGTGCGCCGAAAGCGCCGCCGAAGATCAGTGCCGAGGCCACCAGGCCTTCGGACATGGGCGTAAGGCCCAGGCCGCCCTGGGCGGGTTCCAGGGCCATGAATGGCAATGCGCCGGAGATGACCCCGGTGTCGTAACCGAACCCCAACGAGCCCATGGTGGTGATGGCGGCAATGCGCCAGAGGATTTTCGCGGACGCGCCGGTAGCGGCTTGAGTGCGGGGCATGAGGTCAACCTTTATTGAATTTATGTGTTCGCTCAGTGGGGTCGAGACTACCGGGGTTGAAGTGGAAGAAAAATGCCGTAACGGCAATTGTGTTTTCCGCTGGGTGGAAGACTGATGTACCGCATATTCCCAGCAACACCGCGGCGCCGCCGGACGCCGCCCCCCCGTAGCAGCGGCCGCAGGCCGCGTCCGCAAGCGCCGCACATTTAAACAACCCTCAACGCGTCCAATGACGCTCGTATTCGTGCGTGTTGAAATCAGCCAGCAGAAACTCGATGAACACCCGCAACTTCGCCGGCATGTAGCGCCGGCTCTGGAACGCCATGTTGATGGTCAGCCGTGGCAAATCCCAATCGTCCAGCACCGGTATCAAGCGCCCCGCCACCAAGTCGGCGTTGATGATGTACTTGGGCTGCACCAGGATGCCGCCGCCGGCCAGGGCGGCAGCGCGCACTATCTGGCCGTCGTTGGTTTCCAGGATCGGCTCGGCCTTGAACGCCGCCTCTTCCTTGCCTCGGGTGAAGCGCAGGGTGCGCGGCTGGTTGGCGTGGCTGTAGATCAGCAGGTCATGGTTGGCCAGGTCGTCGATCGACCTGGGCGTGCCCTTGCGCTGCAGGTAGCCGGGGGACGCCGCCAGCACCCGGCGGGTCTCGGCCAGGCGGCGAATGGTGATGTTGGAGTCCGGCTCGTATTCCTTGGTGCGGATGGCCAGGTCGATCTCGCTGTCGATGATGTCGAAGTAGCGGTTCTCGCCCAGCAGCTTCACGGTGATGTGCGGGTACAGCTTGCGGAACGCCGGAATCAGCGGCGCGATGTGCAGCATGCAGAAGGAAATCGACGAGGTGATGGTCAGCGTGCCCACCGGCTGCACCAGCGATTCACTCAGCGAGGCCTCGGCTTCCTTCAGTTCGCCCAGCAGGCTTTTGCAGCTGGCATAGAACTGGTGGCCGGAATTGGTCAGGGCCAGGCGCCGGGTATTGCGGTCGATCAGCCGCGTGTTCAGGCGCTGCTCCAGCGCCACCAGGTGGCGGCTGGCGGCGGCGTTGGAAAGGCCCAGAATCTCTGCCGCCTTGCTCAGGGTGCCCACTTCGGCGGTCAGTACAAACAGCTCAAGTTCGGTCAGGCGGTCCACTGTGTACGTCCTTTTTATTTTTTCACAGGTGAAATAAAGAATTCCGCGAGCGGCCTTTTCTTACATCCTGCGGAACTATAACGTGCGGCGCTACAGGCTGAGAAGCGTGCTGCCCCGCAGGAGTGACGATGCGCGATTTGGACGAAACCACCATTACCCAGGCAGTGCTGGCCTCTAACCGCGGCACCGGCGATGCGCGCCTGTGCGAGCTGATGACCAGCCTGGTGCAGCACCTGCACGCCTTCGCCCGGGACATCAAGCTGACCGAAGCCGAATGGCGCCAGGGTATCGAGTTTCTTGGCCAGGTGGGCCAGGTGGCGCCGGCCAGCGAGGAATTCGCGCTGCTGTCCAACGTGTTGGGGCTGTCGACCCTGGTATTGGCGCAGAACGAGCGCAAGCCGGCGGCCTGCACCCAGGCCACCGCCTTCTACGTAGCCCCCGGCCCGAGTGCCGTGCTGCACGACCTGGGCGCCGACATCAACCCGCACCTGGGCGGCCCCAAGGGCTACGTGCAGGGCGTGGTACGCGACGACAAGGGCGCCGCCGTGCCCTACGCCGAACTGCACCTGCGCGTGGCCGGGGTGGAGGCGTTGCTGCAGGCCGACGACCAGGGCCGCTACCATTTCAGCACCTCGTTGCCCGGCAGCCAGCAAGTGCGCCACGACGGCCCGGTGAACCAGCTGCTGAGCGTGCTCAACCGCCATGCCTGGCGCCCGGCGCACCTGGCGTTTTCGGTAAGCGCCAGCGGCTACCAGCCGCTGACCACCCATGTGTACCGTGAAGGCGACCCGTACCTGGACTCGGACGCGCTGTTTGCCGTGCGCCCGTCGCTGATCACCCAGTGGCAATGCCAGCCGGCAGGCGCCACGCCCGATGGCGGCCACAGCGACGAGGTGTTCTACACCCTTGCGTTCGACTTTGTCCTGGCGAAACACGCCTGAACCCTGCCCCTGGAGGCCCCCTTGCACGACGATCACGCTGCCATTGCCGCGCTGGAACACCAGCGCTACCAGGCCATGCGCCTGGGCGACCTGGACACCTTCGCACGGCTTGCCCACCCGGACCTGGTCTACGTGCATTCCAATGGCGTCAAGGACACCCTGGCCGCCTATCTGGAAAAGTGCCGCCAGGGCCTGTACCTGTACCACCGCATCGACCACCAGGTGCACGAGGTGCGCCGCCTGGGCGACACCGCCCTGGCGTTCGGCGAGATGACGGCCGACATCACCTCCCACGGTGTCGCCAAGACCCTGCACAACCGCACGCTGAGCGTCTGGCTCAACAGCGGCGGGCAATGGGCGCTGGTCGCCTACCAGCCCACCGCCGTCGTCCAGCGCCCCGTCACTTCTCAAGGAGACCTGCCCCATGTCCACGCCCCCATTCGTCTATAACGGCCAGCCGTCACGCGTCATCTTCGGCCAGGGTTCGCTGCAACAGCTGGAAGCGGAGATCGACCGCCTGGGCGCCAAGCGCGCGCTGGTGTTGTGCACCCCCGAACAGCGCGCCCAGGCCGAGCACATTGCGCAATTGCTGGGTGAGCGCGCCGCCGACATTTTCGACAAGGCGGTGATGCACGTGCCCATCGAGACCGCGCGCGAAGCCCGCGAGGTAGCCCGGCGCCTGGGCGCAGACTGCGCCGTGGCCATTGGCGGCGGCTCCACCACCGGCCTGGGCAAGGCCATTGCCATGGATTCCGGCCTGCCGATTCTGGCCATTCCCACCACCTACGCCGGCTCGGAGATGACCCCGGTGTTCGGCCTCACCGAAAACGGCCTGAAACGCACCGGCAAAGACCCGCGCGTGCTGCCGAAAACCGTGATCTACGACCCTGAGTTGACCGTCAGCCTGCCGGTGGAAATGTCCATCACCAGCGGCATGAACGCCATCGCCCACGCCGCCGAAGGGCTGTACGCCCAGGACGGCAACCCGGTGATGTCGCTGATGGCCGAGGAAGGCATCCGCGCCCTGGCCGCAGGCCTGAAAAGCATCCACCGCGACCCCGCCGACCTGGCTGCCCGTGGCGACTGCCTGTACGGCGCCTGGCTGTGCGGCACGGTGCTGGGCAACGTCGGCATGGCCCTGCACCACAAGCTGTGCCACACCCTGGGCGGCAGCTTCAACCTGCCCCACGCGCAAACCCACACCATCGTCTTGCCCCACGCCATCGCCTACAACCAGTCGGCGGCGCCGGCGCTGTCGCGCATCAGCCGCGCGCTGGGCGTGGACAGCAGCCCGGCGCAGGCGCTGTTCGACCTGTCCAGCTCGCTGGGCGCGCCCACCCGCCTCAAGGACCTGGGCCTGACCGAGGTCGACCTGGACCGCGCCACCGACATCGCCCTTTCCAACCCCTACTGGAACCCGCGCGCCATCGAGGCCACGGCCATTCGCCAGCTGCTGCAGGACGCCTACGACGGCGTGCGCCCGCAGTAATCAGTACGGCAGGTTGAACGGGGTGACGATCTGCACCTGCGAGGGTGCGATGGGCCCCGTTTTCCACACCCGGTGGTACTGCAGGATGTGCAGGAACAGGTTGCGTGCATCCACCTGCAGGTTGTGGTCGATGACCGCAGCCATCTGCTGTTCTTCCAGCAGCTGGCGGTTTTCCTCGTCCAGGTCGTGGCCGATGAACACCTCCAGCGGCCGCCCGCACGCGGCGAAGGCGTCGACGATGGCGCGGTTGCCGCCGCCCACGCTGTACACCGCGCGCAAGCCGGGGTGCTGGGCAAGCGCCGCGGTAACCCGCTCGCGGGTGCGCTCGTACACCCCATAGCCGCCGCTGATATCAATCACCTGCACGTGCGGGGCGTGGGCGCGCAGCCACATGCGCAGGCCCATCTCGCGCTCCTCCTCGCCGCGGAACAAGGCGCTGCCGATGACCACCGCCACCTGCTGCGCCTGAGGCGCCAGCCAGCGGGACAGCAGGTAGGCGGCGGTCTGCCCGGCGGTGCGGTTGTCCATGCCCACATAGCCGATGCGCTCGCTGTGCGGCAGGTCGGTGACCAGGGTCACCACGGGAATGCCGGCGGCGCTTAGCTGCTTCACCGCCTGGTTCACCACCGGCTCGTCGGCGGCCTTCAGCACCACGCCCTGGCTGCCGGTGTGCAGGCAGCGCAGCAGTTGGTCGTGCATGGCCTGGGGCTCGATTTCCTCGAACAGGTGAAAGCGCGGGGCAATGCGGAACGGCGCCAGGCTGCCCAGCTGCTGGGTGATGGCCGCCTGCACGGCGGCGCTGAAGCGCTTGGGCGTGTGCATGATCACATCGACATGGAAGGTGCGGCCCACGGCCAGGCCGTTCTGCTCCTGGGCCTCCAGTTCGCCCAGGGCCTGCTCGATGCGCCGCTGGGTCTGGTAATGCACGCTGCCGCGCTGGTGCAGCACGCGGTCGACGGTGGCCTTGCTGACCCCGGCCTGGGTCGAGAGCTGCTTGATGGAGAAGTGCCGGGCGCGTTCGAGAAGGGTCATGGGCGTGAGGTTTTTCTGAGGTCTTTTTGGGGTTTGACGAGGTCAGCGCAATGCTAGTCTCAGTTTCGCCAGGCGTCGAGCCAGGGCAGCACAACAACAAAAAACCAGGAGCAAACCCATGGCAGCAGCTGACCTCAACCGCCCCTTCCACGGCCAGTATTTCGTCGTCACCGGCAGCACCCAGGGCCTGGGCGCGGCCGTGGCGCACACCCTCGCCCAGCGTGGCGCCGCCGGCCTGATCATCTGCGGCCGCCGCCAGGCCGAAGGCCAGGCCCAGGTGCAGGCACTGGCCCGGCTCGATTGCCAGGCGCACTTCGTGCAGGCCGACCTCGAACGCGTGGAAGACTGCCGCGCCATCATCCAGGCCGCGCGCACCCACTTCGGCACCCTGCACGGGCTGGTCAACTGCGCGGGCATGTCCGACCGCGGCACCATCCTCGACACCTCGCCCGAGCTGTTCGACCGGCTGTTCGCGGTGAACGTGCGCGCGCCGTTCTTCCTCATGCAGGAGGCCATCAAGCTGATGATCGGCCAGGGCGTGGCCGGCGCCATCGTCAATATCCAGAGCATCGTCGGCCACGGTGGCCCGGCGTACCTGTGCCCCTACTCCACCTCCAAGGGCGCGCTGGCGGTGCTGACCAAGAATGTCGCCTTCAGCGCCCTGCGCAACCGCATCCGCGTCAACGGCCTGAACATCGGCTGGATGGACACGCCCCACGAGGACGAGATCCAGCGCCGCTACCACGGCGCCCAGGACGGCTGGCTGGAACGGGCCGAGCAAGGGCTGCCGTTTGGCCGCCTGCTCAAGCCTGAAGAAGTAGCGCGCAGCGTCGCCTACCTGCTGTCCGCCGAGTCGGGAATGATGACCGGCACCGTGCTCGACCTTGAGCAAGGCGTAGTCGGCTGCGGCGACGACACCGCGCCGCGCCCCAGCGGCCCGCTGACCCTGCCGGAGGGCGCCTGATGAACAGCCCATCGGTATTCGTGCGCAGCGACGCCGTGCAGCTGCAGGACTTCAGCCGCCTGTGCGAGCAACAGGCGCTGCCCCAGCACTACCCGCTGTGCGCCGAGGTGCAGGCCAATGTGCCCATCTACCAGGCTCACACCCTGCGCGACGCCGAGCGCGGCGCGGTGCTCAACGAGCTGCACCAGTTGTTCAGCCAGGGCCCGGGGGTGATGGTGGTGCGCCAGGCCTACACCGACCTGGCAGTGGTGGACCGCCACAGCGAGGTGTTCGACGCCATCTTCGCCGAAGAGGCAGCCCAGGGCGTGGCAGCCGACCATTTCGCCAAGGCCGGCAGCAACGGGCGCATCTGGAACGCTTTGCAGAAGGCCGCGCTGCACTCGCCGGCCTCGTTCATCGAGTACTACGCCAACCCGCTGCTGGGGCTGATCGCCGAGGCCTGGCTGGGCCCGGATTTCCAGGTCACCGCCCAAGTCAACGTAGTGCACCCCGGCGGCCAGGCGCAGCAGCCGCACCGCGACTACCACCTGGGCTTCCAGGTGCCGGAAGTGGTGGAGCGCTTCCCGCTGCCGCTGCACGTGCTGTCCCAGTACCTGACCCTGCAGGGCGCCATCGCCCATTCGGACATGCCGCTGGACACCGGGCCGACCCTGCTGCTGCCGTTTTCCCAGCAGTACCCGCTGGGCTACCTGGCCTGGCGCCGCCCGGAGTTCATCGAGTACTTTCAGGCGCATGCGGTGCAGCTGCCGCTGAACAAGGGCGACCTGCTGTTCTTCAACCCGGCGCTGTTCCATGCAGCCGGTACCAACCGCACTGCCGACCGCCAGCGCATGGCCAACCTGCTGCAGATTTCCTCGGCGTTCGGCAAGCCCATGGAGGCCCTGGACCGCGAACGCATGATGCTGGCGCTGTACCCCTGCCTGCTGCAGCAGGTGCGCGACCAGGTGCTGAGCGCCGAGCAGGTGGCGGCGGTGGTGGCCTGCACCGCGGACGGCTATTCGTTCCCCACCAACCTCGACACCGACCCGCCCCTGCACGGCCTGGCCCCGCAGACCGGGCAACAGCTGATGCTGGCGGCACTGGCCGAAGGCTGCAGCGTGGCCACTTTTACCGAGCGCGTGCAGCAGTTGCGCGACAAACGCAGGGCCTGAACATCCTTCCAACAATAACGACAAAGCGGATCTACCCATGAAAAAACAAATGCTCGCCGTGCTGTTCAGTGCCCTGCTGTCCCCCCTGGCCATGGCCGATGTGCGCATCGGCATCAGCATCGCCCAGGTGGATGATGTGTTCCTGGCGCAGATGCGCGACTACATGGCCGCCCACGGCAAACAGCTGCAGGGCGTGACCCTGCAGTTCGAGGACGCCCAGGGCGACGTGGTACGCCAACTCAACCAGGTGCTCAGCTTCACCGCCCAGGGCATGGACGCCATCATCGTCAACCCGGTGGACACCGCCGCAACTGCCAAGATCACCGAAGACGCGCAAAAGGCCCACATCCCGCTGGTGTACGTCAACCGTCGCCCGGAAACCCCGCAGTTGCCAGTGGGCGTGGGCTACGTGGGCTCGGACGAGGTGAAGGCCGGGGAAATGCAGATGCGCTACCTGGCTGACAAAATGGGCGGCAAGGGCAACCTGGCGATCATGCTCGGGCTGTTGTCCAACGACGCCACCCACAACCGCACCCGCGGGGTGAAAAGCGTGCTCAAGGACTACCCCAATATTCACGTGGTGGAAGAGCAGACCGCCGACTGGCAGCGCAGCAAGGCCATGGACCTGATGAACAACTGGATCGTCTCGGGCAAGCAGATCGACGCCGTGGCCGCCAACGCCGACGAGATGGCCATCGGCGCTGCCATGGCCATCCGCCAGGCCGGCCTGCAGCCGGGCAAGGACATCCTGGTGGGCGGCAGCGACGGCGGCCCGGCGGGCCTCGAGGCGATCAAGAAGGACGACCTGAGCGTGACCGTGTACCAGGACAACAAGGGCCAGGCCTACGGCTCCATCGACCTGGCGCTGAAGATGGTGCGCAAGGAACCCTACCAGGCGGAGCTGACCATCCCCTACCAGCTGATTACCAAGGCCAACTACCAGCAGTTTGTGAACCCCTAGCGGTTACCGGGGCGCCTCGGTCTATACTGGGGCTGCTTCCCCCGTACAGCCGACCGGGCAGGACACGTGAAATCGACGACACTCATCACCGCGTTGCTCTGTCTGTTGCTGGGCCCACTTGGCAAGGTCGCCGCCGCCGAGCCTTACCGGGTGGTAACCGAAGAGTGGGCCCCGTACAACTACCTGGAAAACAATCAGCTCACCGGCATGACCACCGACGTGGTCCGGGCGATCATGGCGCTGACCGGGGATGACTTCCAGGTGCAGCTGCTGCCCAGCATGCGCAGCACCCATGCCCTGCAGACCCGCCCCCGGACAATCATGTTTTCGCTGTTCCGCACTGCCGCGCGCGAGCCGCTGTACAAATGGGTCGGGCCTATCGTCGAAGAGTCGATCTACCCCTACCAGCTGGCCAGCGCGCCCCAGCAACTCGACTCCCGCGAGCAGCTGCTGCACGCCCCGCAGATCACCACCCGGCAGGCCGGGCTGGTGCCTGAACAGCTGGAGGCGCAGGGTTTCGGCAACCTCGACAAGAGCGCCGCCAGTAACCTGCAGCTGTACCGCATGCTGCTGGCCGGCCGTACTGGCATCATCATCGGCGACACCGCGGCGGGCGTCGCCTACTACAGCCAGGTGCTGCACATTGCCCCGGGCACCCTGCGGCAGATCCCCGTGGAGCTGTATCGCTCATCACTCTACATCGCCTTCAGCCAGGACTCGGATGACAGGCTGGTGGCGGCGTGGGGCCGAGCCCTGGAACAGCTGCGGCAGTCGGGCGAGCTGGCGCGCATCCAGCGCCGTTACATCGAGCGCTGAGCGGCCTACCAGCGGTACGGAAAGCGGCCGTTGCTGCGCTTGATGGCGTTGCCGCGCCAGCGCAGGTACAGGCCCCGCACCAGAATGGCTTCCAGCTGCGCAACCATCCACGGGCTGTACAGGAACGGCGTGGCGCTGGCGCTGCTGAGCACGGTCTCGGCCTTCACCCATTGCCACTCCATGACCTCGTCAGGCGCTGGCAGCGGCGCGTCGCGGGTCACCGCGCGGAACACCTCGACGCCTGCGCACGCAGGGTCCGCCGGCTGGCTGAAGTCGTCCATCAACAGCTCCACCTGCTCCACGGCAATGCCCAGCTCGCAGGCCGACCTGCGCAGCAGCGCCTGGTCCAGCGCCTCGCCTGGCTGGGCGTGGCCATGCAGCGAGTTGCTCCACACCCCCGGCCACACGCGCTTGCCCAACGCGCGGCGGGTAATCAGTACCCTGCCCTGGGCATCGAAGATGTAGCAGGAAAAGGCCTTGGCAACTTGCGGTGTGTGGAGGGCGTGCGTGGGCATAAGAACTTCGCGTAATCGGACAAGCCTGCACGATGAACGCAAATGAATGGGCAATCCATTCACTAAAGGGTGCATCATTGATAAGCGCCCGCTTATGAATCCCGTAGCAGCTGCCGCCAGGCGGCGTCCGGGGCCCTGCGGTGTTGCCATGACGCGGCCTGCGGCCGCTGCTACGGGAACGCGTGTACATGGTCGCGATGCAGACGACGCGGTTTCAAGGCGTTGCTGCTACGGACTGTGGGAGCTGGCTTGCCAGCGAGCTGTTGAGGCCTTGAAAACTCGCTGGCGAGCCAGCTCCCACAAAGACAGTTGCTGCTACAGTGGTGCGACGTGCATGGCCTGCGCATTGCGCCCTCAAGGAGAACCCCTTCGCTCATGATCATTTCGGCTGCCACCGACTACCGCGCTGCGGCGCAAGCCAAACTGCCGCCTTTCCTGTTCCATTACCTCGACGGCGGCGCCTACGCCGAGCATACCCTGCGGCGCAACGTCGACGACCTGGCCGACATCGCCCTGCGCCAGCGGGTGCTGCGCAATATGGCCGAGCTGAGCCTGGAGACCCAGTTGTTCGGCGAGACCTTGAGCCTGCCAGCGGCGCTGGCGCCCATCGGCCTGTGCGGCATGTTCGCCCGGCGCGGTGAGGTGCAGGCGGCGAAGGCGGCCGATGCCAAGGGCATTCCGTTCACGCTGTCGACGGTGTCGGTGTGCCCTATCGAAGAGGTGGCGCCGGCCATCAAGCGGCCCATGTGGTTCCAGCTGTACGTGCTCAAGGACCGCGGCTTCATGAAGAACGCCCTGGAGCGCGCCCGGGCCGCGGGGGTTACCACGCTGGTGTTCACCGTCGACATGCCGGTGCCCGGCGCGCGGTATCGCGACGCGCACTCGGGCATGAGCGGCCCCAACGCGCCGCTGCGGCGCATGCTGCAGGCAGTCACCCACCCGGTCTGGGCCTGGGACGTGGGCTTGCTGGGCCGGCCCCACGACCTGGGCAATATCTCCACCTACCGTGGCCACCCCACCGGCCTTGCCGACTACATCGGCTGGCTGGGCAGCAACTTCGACCCGTCGATTTCCTGGAAGGACCTGGAGTGGATTCGTGACTACTGGCAGGGGCCGATGGTGATCAAGGGCATCCTCGACCCCCAGGACGCCCGCGACGCGGTGACGTTCGGCGCCGATGGCATCGTGGTGTCCAACCACGGCGGTCGCCAACTGGACGGTGTGCTGTCCAGCGCCCGCGCGCTGCCGGCGATTGCCGATGCGGTGAAGGGCGAGCTGGCGATACTGGCGGACTCGGGGGTGCGCAACGGGCTGGACATCGTGCGGATGATTGCCCTGGGGGCCGACACGGTGTTGTTGGGCCGCGCCTTTATCTATGCGCTGGCCGTCGCCGGCGGTGCCGGCGTGAGCAACCTGCTCGACCTGATCGAAAAGGAAATGCGCGTAGCCATGGTGCTGACCGGCGCGAAGTCGATCAAGGAAATCACCCGCGAGTCGTTGGCCGCCACCGCCTTCGCTGCCGCCCCGTAGCAGCGGCCGCAGGCCGCGTCATCGGCGACGCGTTGGACCTGACACGCCCCGTGGTGAGGACGCCGCCTGCGGCAGCTGCTACAGGGGGTGTTTCAACAGGGCCAGCATGCGTTCGACGTCGGCGCGCTGCTCCTTGCCGCCGGGCACGAACGCGCAATACGGGTGCCCCAACTGCAACGACGCGGTGGACAGGGCAATCAACCGCCCCGCCTCCAGGTCCGGCGCGGCCAGGGCCTGCTGCCCCAGCGCAATGCCCATGCCCAGCCGCGCCAGGGTCACCGACAGGCTCGACAGCCCCGACCGCCGCCCCAGCGCCGGGTCTGGCGAGCGCTGCACCTGCCGCGCCGCAAACCAGTCGCTCCACGTAGGGTGCGAGGCGTAATTGGCGCCCCACTGGGTGTGGATGAACAGGCTGGGGGGCAACTGGCCCAGGTCGAACTGCGGGTTGCCGTGGCGGTACCACAGCTCTGGCGTGCACACCGGCACCACCTGGTCATGGAACAACGGTACCGCCTTGCACGCCGGATAATGGTAGTCGCCGTAGCTGACGCGAATATCCACGTCATGCCGGGCCAGGTCCACCGGGTCGTCCTCCACGCGCACGTCCACCGACAGCTGCGGGTACACCTCCAGCAGCCGCGCCAGGCGCGGGGCCAGCCAGCCCTCGGCGAGGGAAAACGGCACGCTGACGATCAGCCGCGTGCGCACCTCGCCCTCCAGGGTGCGCAGAGTCATGCTGGCGATTTCGCCCAGGGCCCGGGCGGTCTGCGGGTACACCGCAAGGCCGGCATCGGTCAGCGCAAGGCGGTTGCCGCTGCGGGTGAACAGCTTCTTGCCGAAGTAATCCTCCAGGTGGCGGACCTGCAGGCTCACGGCCGCCGCCGACACCCCCAGCTCGCTGCCAGCCAGCACAAAGCTGCCCAGCCGGGCAGCCACTTCAAAGGTACGCAGGGCATTCAGCGGTGGCAGGCGCATGGGGCTTTCCCTCCAGTTTTTCTGCGGGAAGCCTAACAATTTCTGCCGTTGTTGCTAAGTTTTTCTCGGGTTACGGTGGCTCCATCGTCAAACGCGAGGTCCATCATGAGCAGCATCATTGATCTTCAGCGCTACCCCCTGCACCAGCCCGGCAGCGACGCCTGGCACAAACTGGTCAACGAGTCCCGCGCGCAGTTGCAGCAGCACGGCATGTTCAGCCTGGAAGGCTTCATTCGCAGCGACGCGGTGCGCGATGCCGCCCAGCAGATCCAGCCGGTGATGGACCGTGAATCCCACACCCACAGCCGCACCCACAACATCTACTTCAAGCCGAGCATCGATGGCCTGCCCGCCGACCACCCGGCCCTGCGCCAGGTGGAAACCGTCAGCCACACCCTGTGCGCCGACCAGCTGCGCGACAGCCTGGTCAGCGAAGTGTACGAGTACGCACCACTGGTAGCTTTCCTGGCGGCAGTGATGGACAAGCCCCACCTGTACCTGATGGCCGACCCGCTGGCCCGGGTCAACGTGATGAGCTACCGCCATGGCGAAACCCTGAACTGGCATTTCGACCGCTCCGAATTCACCACCACGCTGATGCTGCAATCGCCCGCCGAAGGCGGCGAGTTCCAGTACCGCACCGACCTGCGCAGCGCCGATGACCCCAACTACGCCGGCGTCGCCGAACTGCTGGAAGGCCGCGACCCGCAAGTGCAGACCCTGGCCCTGCAGGCCGGCACTCTCAACGTGTTCCGCGGCAAGCACACCGCGCACCGCGTGACCCCGGTGCGCGGCGACCGTGAGCGCATGGTGGCGGTGTTCTCCTATTACGAAACCCCCGGCGTGCTGTTCAGCCCCGAGGAACAACAGGGCTTCTACGGCCGCACCGCCTGAGCCCAGCGCGTCAGCACAATAACAACAGCGTCAGCACCTTTTGCCCCTGCCGAACCACTCGAACTTCTGGGGAAACACATGAACGCGATCAGCCGCACTACCCGTACCCTTGTCACCTGCTGCCTGCTCGGCAGCGCCCTGCTAACCACGGCCATGGCCAACGCCAAGGAATGGACCCAGGTGCGCGTCGCCACCGAGGGCGCCTACGAGCCCTGGAACACCACCCTGCCCAGCGGCGAAATCGCCGGCTTCGAACCCGAGCTGCTGAGCAACCTCTGCGCCCGCGTGCAGCTGGACTGCAAGTTGCAGGCCCAGGACTGGGACGGCATGATCGCCGGCCTCAACACCGGCAAGTTCGACATGCTGATGGACGCCATCGTCATCACCCCGGAGCGCCAGGCCATCGTCGACTTCTCCCGCCCCTACGCCGCCACCCAGGGCGTGTTCGTCAGCGCCACCCCGGCGCTGATCGCCAGCGCCCCCAGCGATACCGTGGTCAAGCTGGACGGTGATGCCGCCCACGACCGGCCGACCATCGAGGCGCTGAAAGCCCTGGTGAAAGGCAAGACCATCGGCATCCAGTCAGGCACCGCCTACACCGATTTCATCGAGAAGAACTTCGCCGACGTCGCCACCGTGCGCGTCTACAAGAAGTCCGGCGAGCACATGATGGACCTCAACGCCGGGCGCATCGACTTCGCCTTCGATGACGTGACCTTCTTCGCCTCGGCGCTGCAGAACCCCGACAACCAGGCCGTGCACATGGTCGGCCCGAAGATCGGCGGCGCCATCTGGGGCCCGGGTGAGGCGCTGGCCTTCCGCAAGAGCGACGGCGACCTCAAGGCGCGCCTGGATGCAGCGCTGACCGAGGCCCTGGCCGACGGCACGGTACAGAAACTCTCGCAGAAATGGTTCAAGGCCGACGTCGCGCCCTGAACCCGCTTCATGGCAATTTCTTAATAATTGCCCCGGAACACCCGCGGCGCTGCGCACTCAGACTCAGGAACCTACTTGAATCCAGGAGTGCGCAGCATGCCCACCGCAGCCGATTACATGGTCAACACCCTCAAGCAAGCCGGCGTCCAGCGCGTCTACGGCGTGGTGGGCGATTCGCTCAACGGCTTCACCGACGCCCTGCGGCGCCTGGGCGGGCTGGACTGGGTGCACATGCGCAACGAGGAGGCCGGCGCGTTCGCCGCCGGCGCCGAGGCGCACCTGACCGGCGAGCTGGCGGTGTGCGCCGGCAGTTGCGGCCCGGGCAACCTGCACCTGATCAACGGCCTGTTCGACTGCCACCGCAGCGGCGTGCCGGTGCTGGCCATTGCCGCGCACATCCCCAGCAGCGAAATCGGCATCGACTACTTCCAGGCCACCCATCCCGAAAGCCTGTTCAAGGACTGCAGCCATTACGTGGAGCTGGTATCGCGCCCCGAGCAACTGCCGCAGATCATGGAGCGGGCCATGCGCGTAGCGGTCAGCCGTCGTGGCGTAGCGGTGGTGGTGATCCCCGGCGATGTGGCCCTGGCCGCACTGGACGCGCCGGTAAGCCAGTGGCTGGCGCCCAAGCCGCCCGTGGTAGTGCCCCAGGCAGCGGAAATAGACCAACTGGTCCATTTACTGCAATCGGGCCAGCGCATCACCCTGCTGTGCGGCGCCGGTTGCGCCGGCGCCCACGCCGAAGTGGTGGCCCTGGCCCGCCAGCTGAAGGCGCCCATCGTGCACGCGCTGCGCGGCAAGGAGCACCTGGAATATGACAACCCTTATGACGTGGGCATGACCGGGCTGATCGGCTTCGCGTCAGGCTTCAAGGCCATGAAGGCCTGCGACACTCTGCTGATCCTGGGCAGCAACTTCCCCTACCGGCAGTTCTTCCCCGAGCACGCGCGCATCGCCCAGATCGACCTGCAGCCCGAAGCCCTGGGCAACCGCTGCCCGCTGGCCCTGGGCATGATCGGCGACGTCAAGCACACCTTGCAGCAGCTACTGCCGCGCCTGCCCGAACGCACCGACTCGGCGCACCTGGACCAGGCCCTGGCCGACTACGCCAAGGCCCGCAAGGACCTCGACGGCCTGGCCGAAAGCGGCCCCGGCAGCAGCACCATTCACCCGCAATACCTCAGCCGCCTGGTCAGCGAAATGGCCGCCGAGGACGCCATCTTCACCTGCGACGTGGGCACCCCCACTGCCTGGGCCGCGCGCTACCTGAAAATGAACGGCAAGCGCCGCCTGGTCGGCTCGTTCAACCACGGTTCCATGGCCAACGCCATGCTTCAGGCCATCGGCGCCCAGGCCACCTACCCGGGGCGCCAGGTGGTGTCGATGTCCGGCGACGGCGGTTTCAGCATGATGATGGGCGACTTCCTCACCCTCAGCCAAGCCAACCTGCCGGTGAAGGTGATCGTGCTCAACAACGGCACCCTGGGCTTCGTCGAGATGGAGATGAAGGCCAGCGGTCTGCCGGACGTGGGCTGTGAACTGAAGAACCCCGACTTCGCCGCCTTTGCCCAAAGCATGGGCATCAAGGGCATCCGCGTGGAACGGCCACAGGACCTGGAAGGCGCCCTGGCCAATGCTTTCGCCCATGACGGGCCGGTGTTGGTGGACGTGGTCAGCGAGCGCCAGGAGCTGATCATCCCACCCGAAATCACCGCCGCCAACGTCAAGGGGTTCGGTCTGTTCATGCTGCGCGCGGTGCTGGATGGGCGGGCCAAGGAATTGGTAAACCTGGCAAAGACCAACTGGTTGCGCTGAAGAAATCCATCGTTTATCCGGGCCAGCGCAGCCTTCGGCAGCGGCTACGGCGCTGCGCCCGCCTTCCTTCTTTGCACGCAAGTGCCTGTTTTCATGACCATTCGGTTGAATTTCGACACCACAATAGTATTATCCGCGGCCCCTACACTGGCTGATTCACCATGACCTTCCTCTGCAACGTCGCTCCGGCGTACTTCCATTCCTCCAAGCATAAATAAGACCGAGAGCCATTTCATGACCGGCACTGCCACTGCCAAACCAGAGCTGAACTCCCTTGCCACCGGCAACGTCCAGCGCCTGAGTTTTTTCGTTTTCTCGCTGTTTTTCATTTTCGGCAGCATCACCAGCCTCAATGACGTGCTGATCCCGAAACTCAAGAGCCTGTTCAGCCTGACCTACGCCCAGGCCATGTTGGTGCAGTCTTCGTTCTTCCTGGCCTACGTGATTGCCTCGATTCCGGCCGGCCTGCTGCTGGCACGGGTGGGCTACATGCGCGCCGCAGTCATCGGCCTGCTGACCATGGCCGCCGGCTGCCTGATGTTCATTCCCGCCGCCCTGGTGGGCGTGTTCGGCGCGTTCCTGGGTGCGCTGTTCGTGCTGGCCATCGGCGTGACCATCGTGCAAGTGGTGGCCAACCCGCTGATCAACCTGCTGGGCCCGACCGACACCGCCAGCAGCCGCGTCACCTTCGCCCACGCCTTCAACTCGCTGGGCACCACCGTGGCCCCGTACCTGGGCGCCATCCTGATCCTGGGCACGCTGAACGCCGTCGACCCGGCCAGCCTGTCGCCCCAGGCGCTGATCGCCTTCCTGGCCGAAGAAGCCCAGGTCATCAGCCACACCTACCTGGGCATCGCCCTGGCGCTGGTGGCCGTGGCGCTGATCGTCTGGCAGCAGCGCAAGCAGCTGCCGCCGACCATCAACCCCGAAGCCACCAACCCACTGGCAGCCCTGAGCCTGCTCAAGCGCCCGCGCTTCGCGTTCGGCGCCGCCAGCCTGTTCTTCTACGTGGGCGCGGAAGTGGCCATCGGCAGCCTGCTGACCAACTTCCTGATGCAGGACAACACCTTCGGCTTCAACGCTGAACTGGCGGGCAAGCACGTGGCCTACTACTGGGGTGGCGCCATGGTCGGCCGCTTCATCGGCGCCGCGCTGCTGCGCCGCTTCGCCCCGGGCAAGGTGCTGGCCTGCGCCGCCGCCTGCTCCATCAGCCTGATCCTGCTGGCGGCCAACAGCCACGGCGCCGTGGCCGGCTGGTCGATCCTGGCGGTGGGCCTGTTCAACTCGGTGATGTTCCCAACCCTGTTCGCGCTTGCCTGCGCCAACCTGGGTGCGCGTTCCGCCGAAGGTTCGGGGCTGATCTGCTGCGCCATCGTCGGCGGCGCCATCGTCCCGCCGCTGACCGGCCTTGTGGCCGACTTCAGCACCCTGTCGTTCTCCCTCGCGGTACCGGCGGTGTGCTACGCCGCCATCGCCGGCTACGGCTGGTACACCCGCAAGCCCGCCTGATGTAACCCCGTAGCAGCGGCCGCCGGCCGCGTCCTGCACCTGACACCCGCGTGCAGCGGACGCAGCCTGCGGCAGCTGCTACGCGAATCCGTACCCCCCCATCAATTGTCTGTAGCAGCGGCCACAGGCCGCGTCCCCAGATCATTGCGCCCCCCGCAACGCTGCTTTGAGCGATCCCTCGTTAATTTCCAGTGCCAGTCGTCGTACCCTGCCGCGGCAAGTTTTCCCGTCCCGAACCACTGGCGTTACCTGCATGACATTAGCGTACCTGGATTCCTACCGGCTCATGACCCAAGCGCGTGGCACGCTTGAGCGCACGCTGAGCCAATGCCTGGCCCCCCTGGGGCTGACTCTTTCGCAGTTCACCCTGCTCGACCAGCTGGTACAGCACAAGACCAGCGTGTCGATGCACCTGAGCCAGCAGCTGGGCATCTCGCTGTCAGGCGTGACCACCCTGGTCGACCAGCTGGAACGCAAGCAATGGCTCGAGCGCCTGCACCACCAGCCCGACCGGCGCCGGATAAAACTCAGCCCCACCCCAGCCGGCAGCGAGGTCCATGCGCGCGCAACCGCCCTGCTGGCACGACTGCCCGACGAGGTTGAGCGCGTTGTGCCAGGGGCTTATTTCGAAGCGTTGAACGTGATGTTGCGGGCGTTTTGAGCCGCCCCGGACCAACAGGACATTGCTGGATGGTCTGACAAAGGCAGTTTCGCATTTCCTGTAGGACGATTCTGTTTTCGCCGTGTAAGCTCCCCAACCCCATGTGCATGCTCTAACCTGCCCGCCGTTGCCACTATCGGCGACCGGGTTTGGTAGCCCAGCATGCACATGCGCATTGCGCCGTTTGACGGTGGCCGTGCGTAGGGCACATTCGTGTGCGCCGGGTCCTGTGCACCGGTCTACCAACCTGCGTACGGCCGCCACCCTTCGTTTGGTAGCGAAAGGTGCGGCCTCCATGCTGGTTTGCACAGGAATGACTCATGAACGACGATCTCGACACAGCCCCCCACTCTTTCGGCGAATGCGACGCCAATCAGCAGCCACTGTTCGCGGTGAACGGAGGCATCGTGCTGGAAGATGCCCTGATCAATATTTCGCAACTACTCAAGTACGCCGGGCAGACGACGTATGAACTCTCCGACTGTGAACTACCGCAGCGGGGGCTTCTGGGCGCGACCATTCACTGCATAGACAGCGCAAAAGCGCTGACGGATGCGTTACTGAAAGGGCTTGCGTTGAGGAATGGCGCCAGCTTATGAAGCCGCCGTAGCCGCTGCCGAAGGCTGCGCTGGCCATGAGCCACGCTGAGGATCTCCAGCGTATGTACGGACCAGCGCAGCCTGGCGGCAGCGGCTACGGGCCGCCCGCCCTGCTGCCGTAGGACCCACCGTAGGACGCTTCTGATTCTTCCCGGCCAGCTTGTGAGGGCCTGGTTGCCCCCGTAAGCTTTTCCTGTCGCCTGCCCCCAACCATCGGCACCTGGGCTGCGCTGGAAGAGGATGAATCACCATGAACGGAAGCATCGACTGCAAACGGCATTTCAAGACGCCTTCAGCCGCCGTGCTCAAGCGTAGTGAACCCAACCGGGGCAACTGCCGCCCAGGTTCCAACCCGTCGGGAGGAAACGGCATGGAAAAGCGCATCGAACAACTGGAGCACACCTTGCCCGAGATTCGCGACAAGCTCACCCGCGTAGAAGGCAAGGCCGACTCGATCGAGAAACATGGCGCCACCAAGGCCGACCTCGCGGGCATGGAGTCGACGCTGATCAAGTGGCTGGTGGCCACCGCCTTCACCCTCACCGCACTGGCCAGCGCCATGACCTTCGGCATCGCGCGCATGCTCAACGGCTGAACAGGGCCAGGCCCGCCCGGCGGCCTTCACCGGGCGGGCGGTAATTTTCTGTTACTCTTCTGCGGTTTACACGCTCACCGCACAAAGAGAACCGAGAATGCAGCAAGCCAAGCTGAACCGTTGGTACGCCGGGGTGCTCACCCTGCTACTGCTTTGTACCACCTTGCCAGCCTTCGCGCAGTCCAGTGCTGCCCCGTCACAGACCGCAACCGCCCTGCCGACGCTGGCCGACGGCGCCACCCTGGAAACCCTCAACGACCAGCTCGACCTGATTCGCCAGCGGGTCACCGGCAGCGCCAACGACGACCAACTGTCCACCCTGCGCCAGGCGGCGCTGCAGGTGCAGAAGCAGGCGGACGACCTCAACACCCAGCGCTCGGTCAGCATCGAGCACCTGGACGACCAGCTCAAGGTCATCGGCCCACTGGTGCCCGACGAGGCGCCCACCCTTACCGCCCAGCGCCAGGCCCTGACCGGCAAGCGCAACGCGCTGGTGGACGACGAGAAGCAGCTGACGGCCCTGAGCCAGTCGGCCCGCGACCTGGCCACGCAGATCGTCAACCTGCGCCGCGGCCTGTTCAACTCGCAGATCAGCGCCCGTTCGGCCAGCCCGCTGAGCCCGACCTTCTGGTCTAATCTGATCCGCCCCACCGACGACGACGTGCGTCGCCTGAGCAGCCTGGCCCAGGACGTGGGCAACGGCAGTGCCGCGGTCATGGCACCGCAGGCGCGCTGGTTCTTCCTCGGCGCACTGGTCGTGGCCGTGCTGATCTGGACCAGCGGCCGCCGCCTGCTGGAGCGCCTGCTGGCCTGGTCGATGACCCGCTTCCTGCCCGAAGGCCGCCTGCGCCGCAGCGCCCTGGCGCTGAGCGTGGGGCTGACCACCGTGCTGACCATCGGCGTCTCGGCGCAGGTGCTGCACTGGGGCATCACCGGCAACGCCGACCTCAGCGCCAACGTGGTCAACCTGCTGGACCAGATGATGACCCTGGCGATCTTCTGCGCCTTCATCGTTGGCCTGGGCCGCGCCATGCTGATGTTGCGCCGGCCTTCGTGGCGCCTGCCCAACATCGCCGATGAAATCGCCAGCGCCCTGGGCCCGTTCCCGAAACTGCTGGCCCTGGCGCTGATGCTGATCGGCACCCAGGAACGTATCAACAGCGTCATCGCCAGCAGCCTGGCCCTGACCGTGGCCGTCAACGGCCTGACCGCCCTTGTGGTCTCGCTGATCGCCTTCTGGGCGCTGGTGCGCTACCACCGCAGCCACCACCAGTTCGAGGTGGAACGTCCCACCGGCTTCCCCGCACTGCTGCCGCTGCTGCTCGGCACCTGGGTGGGCGTAATCCTGCTGGCCCTGGTGACGGGCTACCTGACCCTGGCCTACTTCCTCACCGTGAAGATGCTGTGGATCAGCGTGGTGGCAACCAGCGCCTACCTGCTGATCGCCTTCTTCGGCGACCTGTGCGAAACCCTGCTGTCGCCCAAGGAACCCGGCGGCCTGGCCCTGGCCTCGGCGCTGGGCCTGTCGCAACGCCACCAGGCGCAGGTCAGCACCCTGCTGGCCGGCATTGGCCGCACGCTGCTGCTGTTCTCCGGCATGCTGCTGGCGTTCATGCCGTCCGGCTCCAGCCCTGCCGAGATCCTCGAGAGCTTCACCCTGCTGGACCTGGGCGACAAGCCCCTGGGCGGCCTGAAAGTGCTGCCCGGCGACATCCTGCTGGCCCTGGCCCTGCTGGTCGGCGGCCTGCTGGGCATTCGCATCCTCAAGGCCTGGCTCACCGAGCGCCTGCTGCCGGAAACCACCATGGACGCCGGCATGCGCGCCTCCCTGGTGACCCTGGTGGGCTACATCGGCTACGTGTTGCTGGCGATCATGGTGATGTCCACCCTGAGCATCAGCCTCACCAACCTCACCTGGGTGGTCAGTGCCCTGTCGGTGGGTATCGGTTTCGGCCTGCAGGCGATCGTGCAGAACTTTATCTCCGGCCTGATCTTGCTCACCGAGCGCCCGGTGAAGGTAGGCGACTGGGTCAGCCTGGCCGGCGTTGAGGGCGACATTCGCCGCATCAACGTGCGCGCCACGGAAATCCAGATGTCCGACCGTTCCACGGTGATCGTGCCGAACTCGCAGTTCATCACCCAGAACGTGCGCAACGTGACCATGGGCAACGCCCTGGGCGTGGTCGGCATCACCCTGACCCTGCCGCTGGACACCGACGTGCTGAAGATCCGCGAGCTGCTGCTCAACGCGCTGAACGCCCATGAGTCGATCCTCGATGCGCCGGCGCCGTCGGTGTCGTTCAAGGACCTGACTGCCAGCGGGCTGATCATCAGCGCCAGCGGCTACGTGAACAGCCCGCGTTCGGTGTCGGGCGCGCGTAGTGACTTGCTGTTTACCATCCTTGGCCAGCTGCGCGAGATGGGCGTAGCGCTGTCTTCGCCGCAAAGCATGCTGCTGATCAACGACGAATCCAGCAAAGCCCCCCTCCCCCTGTAACAGCGCCCCCAGCCGCGCCCGGCATCCCTCGCCGGGCGCGGCACACACAGGCGCGTTGCGTACGACGCGCTTGTGATCTGCTTGTGATCTGCTTGTGATCTAGCTTTTGATCTTGATCTGGCTTTTGATCTTGATCTGGCTTTTGATCTTGATCTGGCTTTTGACCTTGATTGTATGCCCCGTAAAGCGCCCGGGCCGACTGGAGGCGTCGATCAACGGGCTGCCCGAAGGGCCGAGGCCGCAGGCCGAAGAGACGGTAACCCGCAGGCTTCTATAGCGGGTGCCGTCTGCCCGTTGATCGGCGCCGGAAGGAGGGGACCCGTAGCGCAGCGGAGGGCCCAAGCAGGGGCAAGCCTTTTTTGCTTACTTTTTGGGGCGACTGCCAAAAAGTGAGTCGGCGTAAGGCCGAAACGGTCAGTGGTATCCCCGCGAAAATGGATATGTCCAAATCCCTCAGAAGCGAGATTCGAAAGCCATGCACATATCCATTACCAAGGGTGATGCACAATCACCTTTCCGGCCTTACGCCGGCTCACTTTTTGTCAAACGCCACAAAAAGTAAGCAAAAAAGGCTTGCCCCTGCTTGGTCCCTACGCTTCGCTGCGGGTCCCCTCCCTCCGGCGCCGATCAAGCGGACGACGGCCCGGAATAGAAGCGTCTCCGGTTCCGTCTTCCTCGGCTCCGCCTCGGACCGCTTGCTCGACGCCTCCAGTCGGCCCTGGCGCTTTACGGGGCACACAATCAAGATCAACGGCCGCACGGGATCAAGATCAAACGCGGCTCGCGGCGTTTCCTGGGCGCGGCTGCGCCGCGCCGCGCCGACAACCGGACCTCCCCCCGCCCTTCCATTATTAAATTCACTGTGTAATATTATGACCATAATATAAACACCATCCCCGAAAAACACGAGGCCGCCCGCCATGGACGCTCACGTCACCCCCGCGCCCGAAACCCTCACCGCCACCCCTGGCGCCAGTCGCAAGCAAGCCCTGCGCCTGGGCGTGCTGACCCTCGCCGTGCTCGGCGCCCTGGCCTACGCCGGCCACTGGTGGCTGGCCGCCCGCTTCATCGAGGACACCGACGACGCCTACGTCGGCGCCGACGTGACCGTGATCAGCGCCAAAGTGCCCGGCTACATCACCGACGTGGCGGTGCAGGACAATCAGTTCGTCAAGGCCGGCGACCTGCTGGCGCGCATCGATGTGCGCGACTACCGCACCGCCCTGGCCAAGGCCGACGGCGCCGTGGCCGCGCAGCAGGCAACGCTGGTCAACCTCGACGCCACCGAACAGCTGCAACAGGCGGTGATCAACCAGGCCCGCGCGCAGATCGACGCCGCCGACGCCGAGGCCCAGCGCGCCGGCGACGACCACGCCCGCTACCAGACCCTGGTACGCAGCCAGGCCGTGTCGGTGGAAAGCGCCCAGCGCGCCGACGCCACCTGGAAGACCGCGCGCGCCGACCGTGCCCGCGCCGAGGCCGGCCTGCAAGCCGCGCGCCGCCAACTGGACGTGATCGACAGCCAGCGCGGCCAGGCCCGCGCCGCGTTGCAGCAGGCCCAGGCCGAGCGCGACCAGGCGCAGCTGAACATCGGCTACACCGAGCTGCGCGCGCCGGTGGACGGCTACGTCGGCAACCGCCGTGCACGGGTGGGCGCCTACGCGGCCGCCGGCAGCCAGCTGATTTCGGTGGTGCCGGCCAAGGGCCTGTGGATCGACGCCAACTTCAAGGAGGACCAGCTGGCGCGCATGCAGGTGGGCCAGGGCGTCAGCATCCGCGCCGATATCCTCCCAGGGCGTGTGTTCCATGGCCACATCGACAGCCTGGCGCCGGCCACCGGCGCACAGTTCAGCGTGCTGCCGCCGGAAAACGCCACCGGCAACTTCACCAAGATCGTCCAACGCGTGCCGGTGCGGGTGCGCCTGGACAGCAGCGATGCCGAATTCGGCGCCTTGCGCCCCGGCCTGTCGGTGACCGCCCGGGTCGACACCCAGCAGCACGCCGCCCACGATGACGTTGCCGTTGCCAGCCGGCCATGAACAGCCCGCTGCCCACCCTCAGCACCGGCCAGAAGGTCGCCGCCTTCGCCACCATGTGCGTCGGCATGTTCATCGCCCTGATCGACATCCAGATCGTCTCCGCCTCGCTCAAGGACATCGGCGGCGGCCTGTCTGCCGGCGCCGACGACACCGCCTGGGTGCAGACCGCCTACCTGATCGCCGAAATCATCGTCATCCCCATGTCCGGCTGGCTGTCACGGGTGATGAGCACGCGCTGGCTGTTCGCCGCCTCGGCGGCCGGCTTCACCCTGACCAGCCTGCTGTGCGCGCTGGCCTGGAACATCCAGAGCATGATTGCCTTCCGCGCCTTGCAGGGCTTCTTGGGTGGCTCGATGATCCCGTTGGTTTTCACCACCGCCTTCATGTATTTCACCGGCAAGCAGCGCGTCATCGCCGCCTCCACCATCGGCGCCATCGCCTCCCTGGCGCCGACCCTGGGCCCGGCGGTGGGCGGCTGGATCACCGACATCTCGTCCTGGCACTGGCTGTTCTACATCAACCTGCTGCCGGGGCTGTTCGTGACCTTCGCCGTACCGATGCTGGTCAAGGTCGACCGCCCCAACCCCAGCCTCCTCAAGGGCGCCGACTACATCGGCATGGCGCTGATGGCAGTGTTCCTCGGCTGCCTGGAGTACACCCTGGAAGAAGGCCCGCGCTGGAACTGGTTCAGCGACAGCACCATCGCCACCACCGCCTGGATCGCCGCGGTCAGCGGCGCGCTGTTCATCTGGCGCTGCCTGGAAATACGCGAGCCCATCGTCGACCTGCGTGCCCTGGGCGAGCGCAACTTCGCCCTGGGCTGCCTGTTCTCGTTCATCACCGGCATCGGTATCTTTGCCACCATCTACCTCACCCCGCTGTTCCTGGGCCGCGTGCGTGGCTACGGTTCACTGGACATCGGCTTGGCGGTGTTCTCCACCGGCATCTTCCAGCTGCTGGCGATTCCGGTGTACGCGTTGCTGGCCAACCGCATCGACCTGCGCTGGATACTGATGCTGGGGCTGTCGCTGTTCGCCCTGTCCATGTGGGATTTTTCGCCCATCACCCACGACTGGGGCGCCAAGGAACTGCTGCTGCCCCAAGCCATCCGCGGCTTTGCCCAACAGATGGCGGTGCCGCCGGTGGTCACCCTGACGCTCGGTTCCTTGGCCCCTGACCGCCTGAAACTGGCCTCGGGTCTGTTCAACCTGATGCGCAACCTGGGCGGCGCCCTCGGTATCGCCGCCTGCGCCACGGTGCTCAATGACCGCAGCAACCTGCACTTCCTGCGCCTGGCCGAGCACCTCAACACCCGCAACGAAAGCATGAACAACTGGCTCGAGCAACTCACCCTGAACGCCCAACTGCTGGGCCAGAACAGCCTCGACGCCAGCCAGACGGCCCTGCGCCAGCTGTGGGCGCTGACCTGGCGCGAGGCACAGGTGCTGACCTACGCCGATGCGTTCCTGATGATCATGGCCTGCTTCATCGTCGCCACGGCGCTGGTGCCGCTGATGCGCAAGGTGCAACCGCCGCAACAGCCCTCGGCCGACGCCCATTGATCGCGGGGGTGCCTGGACGCAGCCTTCGGCAGCTGCTACGCGGATTGTGGGAGCTGGCTTGCCAGCGAGCTGTTGCGGCCCTGAAAACTCGCTGGCAAGCCAGCTCCCACAAAAGCAGCGGTCACAGCTGGGGGGCTACGAGGCGGAACTTGATGGCGATGTCGTCCGAGACCACCGTGTCCGCCCATTCGCCCTTGCCGATGTTGAAGTCGCTGCGCTTGAGGGTCAGCTCGCCCTCGAAGATGCCGATGCCGCCTTCGGCCTTCAGGTGAAAGGGCACGGTCACTGGGCGGGTGATGCCGCGCAGGGTGAGGTTGCCGGTGACCTGGTAACGGCTGTCGCCCAGGGCCTGGGTGGCGGTGGATTCGAAGGTGGCCTGGGGGTTGGCGGCGGTGTCGAACCAGGCCGGCTTGCGCAGTTCGGTGTTGGCGGTGTCGCTGCCGGCGTCGATACTGGCCAGCTCGATGACCAGCCGTGAATGCGCAGCCTCGGGGTGCTCGGTGTCGAAGCTCAGGCTGCCGACGAAACGCTTGAAGGTGCCGTAGGTCCCCGAGCCCATCTGGTTGAAGGTGAAGCTCAGGGTACTGGCCGTGGGGTTGACGTCGGTGTATTGCGCCGCCTGGATGGCAGGGGCGAGAACCAAGGCTGCCCAAAAGGTGCAACACAACAATCGTTTCATGGCACACCCCTGACGCACGGCACACCCTTCACTGTAGCCGCTGCCGACAGGCTGCGCTGGCCCTCGTCCAAACTGGAGGTCTCCTGCGTAACTCAGGGCCAGCGCAGCCTGCGGCAGCGGCTACGCACGCATCGGTGTGGGGTTACATCAGCAATTCGCCGCCGCCCGTGGCGGTCTTGGCCAGGCCGGCGATCACCCGTTCGCCGGTTTCCGCCGCCAGCTCCTGGTACCAGGCCTGGGTGGCCTGCGGCTCACCGCCATGGGTGACCTGCGACCGTGCGCGGGCGCGCTGCATGATCTGCGCGGTGCGCTCGGCGCGCGCAGCGTCGTAGCGTTGCAGGGCGGCGTCCAGGCCAATGTCACCGTCCAGGCAGCGCGCCAGCACCCAGGCGTCCTCCATGGCCTGGCAGCCACCCTGGCCCAGGTCCGGGGCCATGGGGTGGGCAGCGTCGCCCAGCAGCACCACGCGGCCTTTGACGAAACTGCTGATGGGCGCCATGTCATGGATTTCCACCCGGCTGACGATGGCCGGGTCCAGGCGTTCGATCAAGCGCTGCACCGGGGCGGCCCAGCCGCTGAAGTGGCTGGCCAGGTCATCGCGGTAGGCCTCGCGCTGGTTCGCCGTGCCGGCTGGCAACGGCACGTCGAAGAAGAAATACAGCTGGCCGTTGCCCATGGGCATCAGCGACACGCGCTTGTGCTCGCCGACGAACTGCGTCCACTCGCCTTCAGGCGCCAGGTCGGCAGCCGCGTCGATGCGGCCGTTCCAGTTGACGTAGCCACAGTACTCGCGCTGCACCTCGCGGCCCACCACGTGGTTGCGCAGGCGCGAGTGCGTGCCGTCGGCCGCCACCACCAGGTCGGCCTTGATCTGCTGGCCGTCGCTGAAGGTCACCCGCACGCCGTCGTCCAGCGGCTCGACGGTTTCATAACTAACCCCGAGCGTCACGTGCTGCGGCCCGCAGGCTTGCAGCAGGATCGCCTGCAAGGCAGTGCGGGCGATCGGGCAGGCGCGCTGGCCGACGGTGTCATACAGCGGTTCCAGGCTGAAGCGGGTCAGCAGCTCGCCTGCCGCGGTGCTGTAGCTCATGCCGCGCATGTCGCCGCTGGCCGCCTTGATCGCCTCGCCCAGGCCGAGCTTGGCCAGCACGTTGACGCCGTTGGGCCAGATGGAAATGGCCGCGCCGGCCGGGGTCAGCTGCGGCACCCGGTCGAACAGCCGCACGCGGTGGCCGCCGCGCTGCAGGGCGATGCCGGCGGACAGGCCACCGATGCCGGCGCCGATGATGACGATGTCGAGGGGGCGGGAAGTTGGGGACATGGCGAAGTACCTTGATAACAAACCTGATCGATTGGTCAGGTATTGCAGGTTGCTTGCCAGCTTTGCCAAACGGCACATGAAGCTTGTGCCAGAGCCCTCGCGGGCCTGTGTACGCGGGGCGCCAGGGGGGCACATGGCCCTGCGCGAGCGCAGGAAGAAATGCCACACGGTGGAGCGCCCGCGACGAGGGCGCCCCACGCCAGGGCATCACCGCGCCGGTTGCAACAGCTTGAACTGGCGCTGGTACTCGTCCGTCACCTCGCGCGCCTCGCTGTTGCTGGTCACCACCCTGGGAGTAATCAGCACGATCAGTTCGGTGCGGCCCTTGCTGCGCGTGGTGGCGCCGAACAGCCAGCCCAGGCCGGGAATGGACCCCAGGTACGGCACCTTGTTCACCGTCTCGGCGTTGTCCTGCTTGATCAACCCGCCCAGCAGCACGGTCTGGCCGCTCTGCACCGCCACCTGGGTGGCGATGGAGCGCGTGGAGATGCGCGGGTTGACGTCGGCGCTGGTGGTGGTGCCGGCGTCGCTGACCTGCTGCTTGATGTCCATGTACACCAGGCCGCCCGGATTGATGCGCGGCACCACGTCAAGGATCACCCCGGTCTGCACGTACTCGACGCTGCTCAGGGTGGTGTCCGAGGCAATGGTGTTCACCGTGGTCTGGCTGATGGGAATGTCGTCGCCCACCTGGATCTGCGCCTGCTGGTTGTTCATCACCACCAGCGATGGCGCCGACAGCACCTGGGTCTTGCCACTGGACTCCAGGGCATGGATGGCCACCTGCAGGTTGTTGCCAACGAACGAGTAGAACAGCGCGTCGGTGGCGCCCAGCCCTGCCCCGCCGCTGCCCAGCGCACCTTGGCTGCCACTGACGTTGCCGATGCCGGTGGTGGTGGAATTGCCGGCCAGGCGGCCCAGATACCATTGCACGCCCAGGTCCAGCTCGCCGGTCAGCGACACCTCGAGGATGCGCGTCTCGATCTGCACCTGCATCGGCGGGTTGTCCAGGCGGCGGATGGCGCTTTCAATCTCGGCCCACTGGCTGGGGCGCGTACGGATCAGCAACTGGTTGCTGCTTTGCTGGGCGGTGATGCGGGTGCTGTCGTCGAGGCTCTTGCGGCCGTTGGTGCTGGTGTCGGTGGTGTCGCCTTCGTCGGCGGCGGTGCTCGTGGCCTGGGCCTGTTGGCCATAGCCCTGGGTTTGGTTGGTGGCGCCCTGGATAATCGGGTTGTTGCTGCCCTGGCCGATGGCGTTGCTGCGGCTCAGGCTGCTGAGCCCGCCGGCGCCCATGCCGCCGTTGCTGCCGATAGGCGTGCCCAGGGTGGTGGTGGTCAGGCCGGGCGCCACCTCGGCGGCGGCCTCGTCCTTGATCGCGCCGCTGCCGTAGATCTGCCGCAGGTACTTGGCCAGGTCCGTGGCCTTCATGTTGCGCACGTCGTACACGTACAGCTGCGGCTCGTTGCCGCCGCCGTTGTCGATGGTGCGAATCCACTCGCCCACCTCCTGCAGGTACTGCGGTTGCGAGGAAATCGCCACCACCGAATTGGTGCGCTCGATGGGCATGAAGCGCAGCATGCCCGCCAGGGGCGTGCCGCTGTCGGGGCCGAAGACCTTCTGCAGCTCGGGCATCAGTTCCGCCACCGTGGCGCGTTGCAGGCCGAACACGCCGATGGACATGCCGCGCAGCCAGTCGACGTCGAAGGTGTTGATACTGGCCTGGTAGTTGGCCAGTTCGTCGCTGGTGCCGGCCATGCCCAGCACGTTGCGCGCCGGGTCCACCAGCAGGAAGGCGTTTTCCCGGGCGAACGGCTTGAGCAGTTTCTGCATCTCGGTGGCCGAGATAAAGCGCAGCGGGAACAGCCGCACCGACAGCCCCGCCGCCGGCTGGCGCAGGTCCATGGACGGCACCAGCTGCCCGGCCACCGCCTGGCTGGCCGGCAGGATCAGGTAGCGGTCGCCCTGGCGGATCATGGCGTTGTTGGTCCAGGACAGCAGCGACTGCAGGATGGCCATGGACTGCGCCTTGTCCACCGGCTTGGAGGTGGAGAACGACACGTCGCCGGTCACGCCCTGGGCAATGCTGTAGTTTTCCTGCAACAGGTCGCCCATGATGGTGTTGATCACGGCGACGATGGACTGGTTGTTGAAGTTGAACATCACCCCGCCGCTGCCGTCGCCCTGGCGCGCCGCGCCGGGGGCCGCCACCGGCAGGCCGACGCTGTTGCCCGGGCCCTGGACGAAGCGCTGGTTGCCCTGGATGATCTGCCGCTGGCCGCCGCTGACCGTGCCCGGCGGGTTGGCCACCGGTGGCGGGAGCGGGCTGGGCGGCACCGGCCCGCGCTGGTCGCCGGTGCCGCGCAGGGCCTCGCGTTCCAGGCTGTAGTCGTTGTCCAGGCTGTGCGGTGCGGTGGAACAGGCAGCCAGCAGGAACAGGGCGAGCAGGACCGGAACCAAGGATGATGGCATATTCAATGACCCCCGGGGGCAGGCGGCAAAGGCGCGGGCACGTTTGGCAGTATGGACGACCGTGCCGGCTTCATCGGCATATTTGGCAGGCGCGGCGCCGGCAGTTGCAGGCTGCGGCGCTGGCCATCTAGCTCCAGCTGCACCGCCTGGGCGTCGACGTGCAGCAGGTGCCAGCCGTTGGCCAGTTGGGCACCCTCGCGCAGGCTCAGGTCGCGGCCATCGGCCTGCTTGAACAGCGCCCGGCGCACGTTGCCGTCGATCACCACGCCGGTCAGGCGCAGGCCATTCAGGTCCGGGGCGGCCTGGGCAGTTTGTACAGGCTTGTCCGGCGCGCGGTCGGGGCTGAACAGTGGGCTCTGCCAGGTGTTGCCCAGCTGCTGCAAACCGGGCGCCTCAGGCAGGGCCGGGGCATCGGCGGCGGCCACCGGCGCCTGGCGCACCTCGGTCGCCGGCCACTGCGGCTGGCTGCCCACGCCGTTCCACAGCCACGCCAGGGCGGCCGCCAGCACCAGCGCCAGCAGGGCCAGCGCCTGCACCAGCGGCCGGCGCCAGGCCCTCATTGCGCCGGTGCCTCGGCAGGCGTGCCAGCGGGCGCCGCCGCCAGGTAGCCACTGACCAGCAGGTGCACCACCAGCCGCCCGGCGCCACCGGCGGGTGGGGCGTTGGTGGCGCGGTGCACGTTCATCTCGTCGACGAACAGCAACGGCTGCGCCGCCTCCAGCTGCTGCAGCAAGGCGGTCAAGGGTTCGATGCCGCAGACCAGGTCCAGGCTCAGGCGCACCTGGCGAAACGGCGCCGTGGCCTGCTCCTGGGTGACGATGGGCATGCGCTGGGTCAGCTGGCAGCCGGCGCCGCGGCCGGCCAGCGCCTTGATGCGCTGGGCGACGTTCTGCATCAGGTCGGCGGCCACGGCGCTGGGGTCGTCGCCGGCCAGCAGGCCGACGTCGTCACCCTGGGCGGCCTGCAAACCCTGCTCCAGGGCCGGGCGCTGAGCCAGCAGTTGCTGGTAGCGCTGGCGCTGCTCGGCCAAGGCCTGGGCCTGGGCGTCGAGGTCTTGCCCGGGGGCGATGTACAGCGGCCAGATCAGCAGCGCATACACCAGCGCCAGCAGCGCCGCCAGCAGCAGCCAGGCGCCGAGGCGCCGCTCACGGGGCGTCAGGGTGCGGCGCATCGGCGGCCTCCCCGCGCGCCCGCGCGCGCATGTAGAAACGGTCGCGGCCGCTGGCCTCGTCAGGCTGGATCACGCCTTGGTACTGGGCCTCCACCAGGTGCGGGCAGCCCTTGATCTGGCCGATCAGGGCGCTGGCGCGGGCGCTGAAGCCGGCCAGGTCGACCTGGCCGTCGGCGTGCACCTCCAGGCTCTGCAGCCAGGTATCGGACGGCAGGCAAGCGGTCAACTCGCTGAGCAGCAGCGCCCGGCCCGGCTGGGCCTGGCGGCGCTTGCCAAGGAACTGCGCGGCGCCCTGGGCAGCGTCCAGCGAGGTGCGCAGCGCCGCCACCTCGCCGGCCTGCTGGCGCAGGGCCTGCACCTCGGCATGCATGGCGGCCACGGCCAGGCCACGGTTGTGCAGCCACACCGCCGGCAACGCCAGCGCCAGCAGCAGGCACAGCAGCGCCAGCCCGGGCACCAGGTAGCGGCCGCGGCCGCTGGCGGCCGTCTGTTGCGCGCGCGGCAGCAGGTCCAGGCCGGTGGGCTGGCCGTGGTCGTCGAGCACTTCGATGCCGTCCAGCACCAGGCCCTGTTCGTTGCACTGGGCCAGGCACTGCTGCAGCCACTCGCGGCGCACCAGCGCCAGGGTCACCCACAGCTGCTCGGCGTCCACCGCCTCGCGACGCACCACGTAGTGCACCTGGTCGGCTGTAAAAGGGGTAAAGCGGTCCAGCTCGAACTGCATCACCTGGGTCAGGTCGCGGGCGGCCGCCAGCGGCAGGGCCAGGCGCTGCACCAGCACGTGTTCGGCGGGCAGGTCGAGAATAACCCGCTCGCCCACGGCCAGCGCCTGGGCCGGCAGCGGCCAGGGGCAATGCCGGGGCGCGCGGCCTGGTTGCAGGCCGCGGCGCACGGCGCCAGGCAGGCTGGCCAGCAACTCCCGACCCCAGGCATGCATGAACGCCTGCGGCGGGCTGCCCTGCCAACGCCCCTTGAGCCGTTCCTGCCAGAGCCACAGGGACACTGAACGCATGGGCCGGGGTCTCATTCGTTGTAGCGCACGATACGGAACGGCCGCGCGCTGTCCTCCATGCCTGACAGTAGCACCGTGCTGTCGATCACGGCGGTGAATCCGTCGGGCAGTCGGGCCTGGCTGCGAATGTTCAGCACCTCGCCGGCATCGGCGCCCAGGCCGGTGACCCGCGGCAGTGCCAGGGCCTGCTGCAGCGCCGGGGTGGCGAAGGCCGGGTCGGGGCCTTCCTGGCCGCTCCATACCGTGACCTGCGGCAGCAGCGCCTGGTATAGCGCGGCGTTCATGCCCGGCAGGTCACGCAGCTCTTCCAGGGCACGCAGGGGCGGCTGGTTGTCGCCGCGGCGTTGCTCCAGCGCCACCGCCAGGGCCCGGCCCTGGGCCGGCGAGGCGCCCAGGGCCTGGGCCAGGCGGGCAAAGTCGGCGGCCGGCGCGGCGTTGAGGTCGAGCTTGCCGCGCTCGCTGCGCACGCTCACCAGCAGCTGCGCATCATCGAACTGCAACGCCCGCACGCGGCCGTCGGCCTGCCAGCGGCGCTGGCCATCCTGGTCGCTCAGGGCGCGCACCGCCAGGTTCAGCCCGGCCTCGGCGGCCAGGCTGGCGCGGCTGTGCTCGCGTTGCCACAGGCTCAAGCGCGCCTGCTGGCGCACCTCCACCACCAGCCCGGCCAGCAGCATGGCCAGCAGCGCCAGCGCCCACAGCACCAGCAGCAGCGCCATGCCCCGCTGCCGGCGGTTCATGGCGCCCCCTGCTGGTCGCTGAGCTCCAGGCGCAGGGCGACGACCTGGGTGGCCCAGGGCACCGCGCCGGCGCTGGCCAGGTCAATGCGCACGGCCTGGGGCAACCGCGCCGGCCAGGGCCAGCGCGGCAACCAGGCGGTGGCCTGGCCACGGTCGTCGCGGCCGCGGTAGCTCAGGCGCAGGTCGCGGACGTCGTCCAGCAACACCTGGGGCTGGCCCCAGGGCCGCAAGCCGCCGCGCAGCAGCTGGGCAAAGCGCACCTGCAAGGCCTGGTGGCCGCCCTGGGTCACCAGCTCTATGGTATGAACCTGGATGCCACCGCCCAGGGCGCTGTTGAGCCCGGCGGCGAACACCAGCCGCTGGGGCTCGCCGTCGAACACCCGTACCTGTTCGCCCTCGGCGGCCGCCACGTCCACCGGCAGCGCCCCTTGCAGCGCCCGGTGCAGGAAGTCCTGGCTGGCGCGCACCTGTTCCAGCCGCTGGCTGTAGCGTTCGCCCTTGAGCAAGGCGCGGTTGGCACCGATCAGCGCCGTGCCCACCAGGCCCAGCAGCACCGCCAGCAACGCCAGCGCCAACAGCATCTCCAGCAGGGTGAAGCCCTGGGCCCGGCGCTTCATCGGCCGGCTTCCAGGGGCGGCTGGCCCTGCACGGCCAGGGTGCTCAGGTGCAGGCTGCGCGGGCCTTCGCGCACCTGCAGGTCGAGGCGCAGCAGCGGCAGCAGGTTGGCCGCGCCGGGCTCGCGGCTGATGCGCAGGCGCCAGGCCACGCCCGCCTCCACGCCCTGCTGCTCGCCCACCTGCCAGGGCTGGCCGCGCCGGGCGTCGATCAAGCTGCGCGCCACCAGGCTCAGGTGGTCGTTGCCGCGCACCTGCTCAAGGGTCCGCGCGGCTTGCCCGAACGCCACCAGCAACACCGTGCAGCCGAGGGCGAACACCGCCAGCGCGGCGAGCATTTCCAGCAGCGTGAAGCCGCTGCCGGCACGTTTCATGGCAGCGCCTGCAGGCGCACGTCGCCCAGCAGCCAACCGACGTCGATGCGCCAGGCCTGCGCGCCCCGCGCCAGCAGCAGGTGGCCGCCGCTGGAGCTGCCATCGGGGAAGAACGCCACCGCCGCGCCCAGGTCGGCAGCGGTGGTCAGTTGCAGGCCGAGGTCGGCCGGCCAGTGCCCCAGGGCCTGCCCCGGCGCCTGGAAACGGTGGCCTGGCAGGTCGAAGCGCACCTGCTGGGGCAGGCCGCTGAGCACCGACTGGGTGCGCGCCTGGCGCAGGGCGCCGACGATGTCGCGCAGCGCCTGGCGCTCGCGCGCCGCCTCCAGGCCACGGCCCAGGCCGAAGCTCAGCACGCCCAGGGCCACGGCCATCAGGACGATGACCAGCAGCAGCTCCAGCAGGGTGAAGCCGGCGGCTTTCATTCCCAGTTCCCCAGGTCGGCGTTGTAGCCCTCGCCGCCCGGCTGGCCGTCCTGGCCGTAGAAGATCAGGTCGAAGGCGCCATGCTGGCCCGGGTAGCGATAGCCGAAGGGGTGGCCAAACGGGTCCTTGAGGTCGGACGGCTTGGCGTAGGGCCCGGCCCAGTGGCTGGGGCCGGCGGGCCGCTCGATCAGCTGGTTGAGGTCGCGGGGCGGCGCGCCCATGTCCAGGGCATAGTTCTCGATCTGCATCGACAGGCTCGCCAGCTGCGCCTTGCCGGCGCCGTACTTGCCCTTGTCGACGTTGCCCCCCACCTGCCGCACCACGATGGTGGCGACAATGCCCAGCAGCACAATCACCGCCAGCATCTCCAGCAAGGTGAACCCACGCGTACGTGACAGCCTCATGGTCAGCCCTCAGATGTTACTGGTCAGGCTCATCAGCGGCAGCATGATGGCCAACATGATGAACGCCACCAGCACCGCCATGACAATGGTCAGGGTCGGCACCAGGGCGGCGAGCAGCCGCGCGATGCTGCGTCGCGCCTCGGCGTCGAACACTTCGGCCACCTTGAGCAGCATGCTGTCGAGCTGGCCGGCCTCCTCGCCCACCTCGATCATCTGCAACGCCAGCTCCGGCAGCACATTGTCGCCAGCCAGCGCCAAGGCCAGCGCGCCGCCGCCCTTGACCTGCTCGGTGGCGGCCTCGACCTGGGCGCGCACGGCGTAATTACTGGCCACCGCGCAGGCGATCTTCAGCGCCGCCAGCAGCGCCACGCCGTTGCGCAACAGGGTGCCCAGGGTGCGCGCCAGGCGCGCCGCTTCCAGGCGTTGCAGCAGCCCGCCCAGCACCGGCCAGCGCAGCAGGCGGCGGTCCCAGCGCAAGCGCACGGCGGGCCGCTGCCAGGCGCGCCGGCCCACCAGTGCCAGCACCACCAGCGCCGCCAACAGCAGCAGGCCGAAGCGGTTGAAGAACTGCCCCAGGGCCAGTATCAGCTCGGTCACCAGCGGGATCGGCACGCCCAGGTCCTGGAAGATCGGCACGAACTGCGGCACCACGTAGGCCAGCAACAGCACCAGCGAACCGAGCACGCCCACCACCAGGAACGCCGGGTAGATCAGCGCGTTGATCACCTCGCCGCGCAGCGCCTGGCTGCGCTCCAGGTAGTCGGCCAGCTGCTGCAGGCTGTCCTGTAGCGCCCCGCCCGCCTCGCCGGCACGCACCAGGCTGAGGTACAGCGGGCTGAACTGCGCGGGTTCCTGGGCCAGGGCCGCCGACAGCGGCTGGCCGGCCTTGACTCGTTCGCGCACACGGCCCACCAGGGCACGCACCGGCGCCTGGGCCTTGCCCGGCTGGTGCATGAGAATGCCCAGGGCGCGGTCCAGGGCCAGCCCGGCGTTGAGCAGAATCGCCAGCTGCGCGGTGAACGCCACCAGCGCCGCGCCGCCCAGGCTGCGCCGTGGCTGCCAGGCCAGCCAGCGCTGGCCTGCCGGTTCGATGTGCAGCACCAGCGCGCCCTGGCGCTGCAACTGGGCGGCCAGGGCCTGCGGGTCGGCAGCCTCCAGCACGCCCTGGCGGGCGCTGCCATCGGGGTCGAGAATGCGGTAGCGAAATTTGGCCATGGGCGCCGGTCACTCGCTGCGCGTGACGCGCAGCACCTCTTCCAGCGACGTGGTGCCGGCCAGCGCCTGGCGCAGGCCGTCCTCGTACAGGGTGCGCAGGCCGCCACGACGGGCCGCCTGCTCAAGGGTGGCGGCGTCGGCGTGGTTCATCAGCAGCCCGCGCAGTTCCTCGTTCATCACCAGCAGCTCGGTGATGGCGCAACGGCCGCGGTAACCGCCGCCGGGGGCATCGGCCCGCGGCCGGTACAGCAGGATCGGCCGCTGCTGGGTGAACCGTTCCAGACCGTGCTCGGCCACCAGCGCCGGCGGCGCCTCGAAGGCCTGCGCAAACTGCGGGTCGAGGCGGCGCACCAGGCGCTGGGCGAGGATGCCGATCACCGTCGAGGCGATCATGTAGCTCTCCACGCCCATGTCCAACAGCCGCGTGATGCTGGCGGCGGCGCTGTTGGTGTGCAACGTGGACAGCACCAGGTGGCCGGTGAGCGAGGACTGGATGGCGATGCGGCAGGTCTCCAGGTCGCGCATCTCGCCGATCATGATCACGTCCGGGTCCTGGCGCACGATGGAGCGCAGGGTGGCGGCGAAGTCCAGGCCGATGGCAGGCTTGACCTGGATCTGGTTGATGCCTTCGATCTGGTACTCCACCGGATCTTCGACGGTGATGATCTTGCGCTCGCTGGTGTTGAGCCGGGTCAGCGCGGTGTACAGCGTGGTGGTCTTGCCCGAACCGGTGGGCCCGGTCACCAGCAGGATGCCGTGGGGCCGTTCCAGCATGCCCAGGAAACCCTCCAGGCGTTCGCCGTCGAAGCCCAGGCTGGGCAGGTCGAAATTCACCGTCTGGCGGTCCAACAGGCGCATTACCACCGACTCGCCGAAGCTGGTGGGCACCGTCGACACCCGCAGGTCCAGCTCGCGGCCCTGCATGCGCAGCATGATCCGACCGTCCTGGGGCAGCCGGCGCTCGGCGATGTCCAGGCGCGCCATGATCTTCACCCGGCTGATCACCGCGGGTGCGGAGGTGGCCGGCGGCGCCTCGCCGTCCACCAGCACGCCGTCGATGCGGTAGCGCACCTTGAACTGGCTTTCGAAGGGTTCGATGTGGATGTCCGAGGCGCGCTGCTCCACCGCGCGCTGCAGGATCAGGTTGACCATGCGGATCACCGGCGCTTCGCTGGCCAGGTCCTTGAGGTGTTCGATGTCGTCGGCCTGGCCGCCGGCGTCGCCGTCGAGGTTCTCGATCAGGCTGCCCATGGCCGAGCGGCCCTGGCCGTAGTAGCGCTCGATCAGGCTGTCGACGTCGCTGCGGGTGCCCACCCGCCGCTGCACCGCGCACTGGCAGGCGAACGCCACGGCGCGCGCGGGGTGAGGGTCGGCGGGTTCGCTGAGCAGCAGCTGCAACTGGCCGTCGACCCAGGCCAGCGGCACCAGGTGGTGGTGGCGCAGGAAACGTTCGCTCAGGCCCGGTAGAGGCTCGAGGCTGGTGGGTGCGTCATCGGCGGCTTGCAGTGGCAGCTGCAGCACCGCCGCCCAGCCCCGGGCCATTTCCGCTTCGCTGACGCTGCCCAGCCGCGTCAGCAGGCCCGGCAACGCCGTGTGCAGGCTGCCCTGGGGTGCCAGCCGGGTGGCCCGCTCAAGGTCGCCGGGCTTGAGGCCGGCGTGCTCGCCCAGCCACAGGCACAGCGCCGCAGTTACTTCGCCATCAGGGCTTGGTGGCGCCGCTCTGGGCGGTGGGGCGCCCGCCCTTGAAGTCGTCGCCATGTTTGTTGCCCGCCGCCTTGCTGTCGTGGGTCTGGGTCAGGACGGTAGCGTTCGGGGCGCCCGACGTGTTGTCGGTATCGTCGCCACGGCTCAGGCCGGAAACAGCCAACAGCGGAACAACCAGCACTATCATCGTGGATATTTTCATTACAACCTCCAACTTAGTTAGCTAGGCAATTACACCGGCACTTCACCCTCCTCTGGATAATTATTGAAACAGCACTCACCTTAGACCCCACACCGCAACTTGGCAACTTCACCGCTCATACTCCAATGATGTAGCCGGCGCCCGCCTCAGACAAATTTATAATAACCGTTGCGCTGCAACTGTTTGACAGCCCCGGCGGATGGGAGTCCTATTCAACCGGTATAAAAAAGCAAGACCTCTGCCAGTGTTCGCATTGGCGCCGGATAACGAGGTGGGTAATAACGGATCCAATAAGCAACTTACAGCGCGGCCAATAATAATTATCCGCCAGCCTCTGACAGGCATTAATACTGGATTCTGTTTCACCCAATTAACAAAGTTTGCCCTCGTTGACTTTATTACACCCGGTTCTCCCTGGAGGCCCGCGCGTGGGAGTAATTAAAATGAGAAGCACACACTCGCCCAGACTTGCCACTTCATTGACCTTGCTGACCCTGGCCATTGCCCAATGCCTGGCGACCCAGGCCTGGGCCCGCACCGCGCAACAGGCCGACGCCCTCGCCCAGCAGACCGTGAGCCAGATGACCCTGGAGGAAAAACTCGCCTACATCGGCGGCACCGGCGGCTGGGACATCAAGCCCCTGGCCCGCTTCAACCTGCCGCAAATCTACGGCGCCGACGGTGGCCTGGGGGTGCGCTACACCAGCCAGGGCAACGACCAGGGCGTGGTCTACCCCAGCGGGCCGAACCTGGCGGCCACCTTCAACCTGCGCCGCGCAGTGGATTTCGGCCGGGCGCTGGGCTATGACACCGCCAGCGGCGGCTACAACTACATCACCGGCCCGGGCATGAACATCTACCGCATGCCCTACGGCGGGCGCAATTTCGAATACCTGACCGGCGAAGACCCGTTCCTGGGCGCCAGCATGGCCCCGGCGGTGATCAACGGCATCCAGTCCCGCGGCATCTGGGCCGACGCCAAGCACTACGCGGCCAACGACCAGGAAACCAACCGCTTCACCCTCAACGAGACCATCCCCGAACGGGTGCTGCGGGAAATGACCCTGCCGCCGTTCGAGTCGGCTGCCAAGAACGGCAAAGTAGCGTTGATGATGTGTTCGTTCCAATTGGTGAACGGCGATCATGCCTGCGAAAGCCATCACCTGCTGCGCGAAATACTCAAGGACCAGTGGGGCTTCCCCGGCTTCGTGCAAAGTGACTATGCGGCCATTACCGACGGCTTGAAAGCGGCCCAGGCCGGCGCCGATATCGACATGTTGTTTGGCACGCAAATGAACAGTACTGTGCTGACCCCCTACATCAATAGCGGGGTACTGAGCGTCGCCACTATCGACGACAAAGTGCGGCGCATCCTGCGCGAAATCTACCTGTTCGACTTCGACACTTATGTGCCGCCCACCACCCACGACATGGATAACCCGGCCAGCAACCAGGCCTCGTTGAACGTGGCCCGCGAAGGCATTGTGCTGTTGAAAAACCAGAACAACCTGTTGCCCCTCAACCGCAATACCGTGAAAAAAGTGGCGGTGGTGGGCGTACTCGGCAAATACGCGCCGCCCACCGGTTTCGGCAGCGCCTATGTGTCGGCGCGCAACTATGTCAGTGAAGTCAGCGGCATGGCGCAAGTGGCGCCGCAAACCCAGGTGACCTTCCTCGACGGGCTGTCCCTGGACCCCGCCGCCGCGCCCTGGACCCACTTGGACACCGACGGCACCACCTCGGTGGCGGGCATGACCGCGCAGTACTACACCACCACCGACTGGAGCGGCACGCCGGCCGCCACGCGCACCGACACCTTCGTCAACCTCAACTGGGACAGCGACACCAACCTGCCCACCAACGGCGACACCTCCAGCACCTCGATCCGCTGGACCGGGCGCATCACCCCCACGGTCAGCGGCGACCAGGTGTTCAAGGTGCGCGCCGACGGCGTCATCCACCTGACCGTCAACGGCCAGGAAATCATCAACAACGGCGATGGCACACCGCTGCCCGACAACAGCATCCCGCCCACCATCCCGCAGTACGCGAAGATCACCCTGCAGGCCGGGCAGACCTACGACGTGGTGCTGGAATACTCCCGTCGCCCCAACTACATCGCCAGCCTGGGCGGCTACACCGGCGTGCAGATGAGCTGGGCCTCGCTGACCGCACCCAGCGACATCAGCAGCTATGACGCAGTGCTGGTGGCCGCCGGCAACAGCAACGAATACGAGGGTGAAGGCTTCGACCACATGTGGGAGCTGCCTGAATTCCAGGGCCAGCTGATCCAGAGCATCGCCAGCCAGAACCCGCACACCATCGTCGCGCTGCATGGCGGCACGGGGCTGAAAGTCAGTGACTGGGTGGACCAGGTGGGCGGGCTGCTGCACGCCTTCTACCCGGGCCAGAACGGTGGGCAGGCGCTGGCCGAAATTCTGTACGGGCAGGTCAACCCGTCGGCCAAGCTGCCGATCAGCCTGGAGCGCAACATCCAGGACAACCCGATCTACAGCTACTTCCCCAACTTCGACAACGAAGGCACCCTCACCCAGATCAGCTATGCCGGTGACCTGGAACTGGGCTACCGCGGCTACGAGAAAAAAGGCACGACGCCGCTCTATCCGTTCGGCTATGGGCTGTCGTACACCCAGTTCCGCTATTCCAACATCCACGTCAACCCGTCGGTGGCGTTCGGCAACAACCCGGTCAGGGTCTCGTTCAACGTCACCAACACCGGGCGGCGTGCCGGGGCCGAGGTGGCCCAGCTGTACGTGGGCCAACGCAACCCACGGTTGGAACGGCCAATCAAGGAACTCAAGGGCTTCCAGAAAGTGCTTCTGCAACCGGGGCAGAGCCGCCGCGTGACCATCGAACTCAATGGTCGCTCGCTGGCGTACTACAACCCCACCCGCAGCACCTGGGTGATTGATGCCGACACGTTCAATATCAGCGTCGGCTCGGCGTCCAACGACATCCGCCTGAAAGCCAAACTGGTAAGCCCGTACCGGCAGCAGCTGTCCGTGACCAACAGCAACCCATTGCCGCGCTCGGTGCAACAGGCCGCCCAGGTCAGCGCCCGGGAACTGCGCATGAGCGCAACGACCGACCAGGCCAGTGGCGATGAACTGGACACCCCGGCCATATCCACTGACACCAGCACCCCGGCCACCACCACGACCACCGGAGGCAGCAGCACCCAGTAGGCAATGACGGCCAGGCCCCGCGCAGCCCCCTCAGGGCTTGCGCGGGGCGAACCGTTCCAGGAACTGGTGCGCCAGGGCGTGGTACAGCGACACCGGGGCGATCCAGCCCGATATTGCGGCTGCCATCAGCGTGGTGCCGAGCATGGGAATGGCCAGGTCCGGGCTGTGGGACAACTCCAGCACGATCACCGAGGCCGTCAGCGGCGAGCGCGTGACGCCGGCCAGGTAGGCGCCCATGCCCAGCAACGCGCAGGTCTGCAGGTTGAAGCCCGGCAGCCAGGCCAGCAACGGCGCGAAGGCGGCGCCAATGCTCAACGATGGTGAAAACAACCCGCCCGGGATACCGGCCAGGTAGGACACCACGTTGGCCAGGAACTTCCACAGCAAAAAGCTGCTGCCGGTGACCGGCTGGCCGTCGAGCAAGGCATGGGTTTCCTGGTAGCCAGTGCCGAACACGTGGTTGCCGGACACCAGCCCCAGCACCGCCAGCAACAGGCCACAGGCGCCGGCAAAACGCACCGGCCCACGTTCGCGCAGGGCACACAGGTGGCCCAGCCAACCCGTGCGTGCTGGCAGCACCAATTTGACGTAGACCCCGCCCAGTACCCCACCCAGCACCGCGCACACCGGCACCTCGCTCCAGCCCCAGCCGGCGGGCAGGTGGCCGCCCACCTCGCCGAAGTAGGCGTAATGGCCCATCAGCCCGAGGGTCACGGCGCCGCCGATCAGCACGGCAGTCAGCACCAGGCCGCTGAAGCGCTGCTCAAAGGTACGGCTCAGCTCTTCAATGGCGAACACCACCCCGGCCAGCGGCGTGTTGAAGGCCGCGGCGATGCCCGCTGCGCCGCCGGCCAGGATCAGCCCGGCCACCGTGCGGCGGCTGTGCAGGCCCAGGCGGGTGCCGAAGGCGTGCAGCACTGCCGCGCCCAGGTGCACCGTGGGGCCTTCGCGGCCCACGGAACCGCCCACCAGCAGCGCCCCCAGGGTCAGCAGCATGCGCGCCGCCGCCACGGGCAGGCCCAGCACGCGGTTGCGGAAACTACGCGACGGCAGCTCCAGCGCGGCGATCACCTGGGGAATGCCGCTGCCCTTGGCGTCGACGAACCAGCGCTGGGTGACCCAGGCCAGGCCGGCGAAGCCCAGGGGCGTGACCAGCAGTGGCGCCCAGGGGGCGATCGCCAGCAGGCGCTGGAACAGGGCGAAGGACTGGTCCGCCAGCCAGGCGAAGGCCAGCGCCACCAGGCCCACCAGCAAAGCGCCGACCCAGAAGACGGCGCGCTGGCGGCCGGTGCGCCAACGTGAGCGCAGCAGGCGACGGCCGCGTTGCATCGGTGACGACAGGGTGGGGTTCGCAGTAGAGGGCTTGAGCATGGGGCGCCTGGCGGTGGCAGTCAAAGTGCCTAGTATGCCAGCCGTGCGGGGGATGTTCAGTGAAACGCGAATGCGTGGGGAGTGGAGACGCGGCCTGCGGCCACTGCTACGGGGTTTTGCGCACGCAATCCACCGTAGCAGCGGCCGCAAGGCCGCGTCAGGGGTTTGCATACGCAATCCACCGTAGCAGCGGCCGCAGGCCGCGTCAGGGGTTTGCGCACGCAATCCACCGTAGCAGCGGCCGCATGGCCGCGTCAGGGGCGCTTACACCAAGGCGCTGCGGCGCTTGAGCTCGCTGTTGAGAATGAAGTCATTCTCGGAGTAATCGACCGGGCAGTCGATCACGTGCACGCCCGGGGTGGACAGGCACTGCTCAAGCAGCGGCAGGAAGCCTTCGGCGCTTTCCACGCGGTGGCCCTTGGCACCGTAGGACTGCGCGTACATCACGAAGTCCGGGTTGCCGTAGTCCAGGCCGTAGTCGGTGAAGCCCATGTTCGACTGTTTCCAGCGGATCATGCCGTAGCCGTCGTCACGCAGGATGATGACGGTGAGGTTCATCTTCAGGCGTACCGCGGTTTCCAGTTCCTGGCTGTTCATCATGAAGCCGCCGTCGCCGCACACGGCCACCACCGGACGGTCCGGGTACACCAGGTGCGAGGCCATGGCCGACGGCAGGCCGGCGCCCATGGTCGCCAGGGCGTTGTCCAGCAGCACGGTGTTAGGCTTGTGGGCCTTGTAGTTGCGCGCGAACCAGATCTTGTAGATGCCGTTGTCCAGCGCCACGATGCCTTCCGAAGGCAGGGCGCGACGGACGTCGGCGACCATGCGCTGCGGGTAGATCGGGAAGCGGTTGTCGTCGGCGCCTTCGGCGATCTGCGCCTCGTTGGCCTCGCGGATGGTCATCAGGCGGGTGAAGTCCCAGTGCGGCTGGGGCTCCAGGGCTTCGCTGATCTGCCACACGGCGTTGGCGATGTCGCCCACCACTTCGATCTGCGGGAAGTACACCGGGTCCACTTCAGCCGAACGGAAGTTGATGTGGATGACTTCGGTACCGCCACGCACCATGAAGAACGGCGGCTTCTCGATCACGTCGTGACCGATGTTGACGATCAGGTCGGCAGCCTCGACAGCGCGGTGCACGAAGTCACCGGCCGACAGCGCGGCGTTGCCCAGGAAGCGCGGGTGGCGCTCGTCGACCACACCTTTACCCATTTGCGTGGTGACAAATGGCACGTTGGTCTTGTCGATCAGCTGGCGCAGGACCTTGGCGGTCATCTTGCGGTTGGCGCCGGCGCCGATCACCAGGATCGGGCTGCGGGCAGCCTTGAGCTTGGCCACGGCGGCTTCAATGGCCTTGTGCTCGGCCAGCGGGCGGCGGTGCAGGCTCGGGGTGATCGGCATGCTGTCGGTCTGCTCGGCAGCGATGTCTTCAGGCAGCTCCAGGTGCACGGCACCCGGTTTTTCTTCTTCGGCCAGGCGGAAGGCTTCACGCACGCGCGACGGGATGTTGTCGGCGGAGGCCAGTTGATGCGTGTACTTGGTCAGTGGTTGCATCATGCCGACCACGTCCAGAATCTGGAAGCGGCCCTGCTTGGACTTCTTGATCGGCTTCTGGCCGGTAATCATCAGCATGGGCATGCCGCCCAGGTAGGCATAGGCGCCGGCGGTCACCAGGTTGGTAGCGCCCGGGCCGAGGGTGGACAGGCTGACGCCGGTCTTGCCGGTCAGGCGGCCGTAGGTGGCAGCCATGAAGCCGGCCGATTGCTCGTGGCGGGTCAAAATCAGCTTGATCGGCGATTTGCGCAGGGATTCAAGCAGGTCCAGGTTTTCTTCACCTGGAATACCGAACACATATTCGACGCCTTCGTTTTCCAGGCATTGAACGACGACATCTGCGGCCTTGGCCATTTTTATTCCTCAAATCTGGGCATGCGGATGCAGCCCGGGGTCCGTCATTGGCCCCGGGGCTGGGAGTTGCCGGCATAGGTTAGCCGTTACTGGGCGCGGGGGCGAGCCCGGATGTTGGTACACGCACAATTGAGTGTTCGGTCAACAAACACTCTGGCCCCCAGCGCCTAAAAAGTAGGCATTGCGCAGGGCCTGGGCGGCGGTTTCGGCCGCCGTTTCGCTGGCTGCATGCACCCAGCCCAGCGGGCGCTGACGGCCCACCGCTTCGCCCACGAACGCCAGGTCGCGGAAACCGACCGACAGGTCCAAATTGTCGTCAGGGTGGCGGCGGCCGCCGCCCAGCAGCACCACGGCCATGCCTACCGCACGGGTGTCGATAGCCTCGACCTGGCCAGACGCGGCGGGCCATACCGGCCGCTGGATCGTCGCCTGGGCCAGATAGTGACCCGGGCGCTGCACCAGGTCGGCCGGGCCACCGAGCGCCGCCACCATCTGCTGGAACCGCGCCAGCGCCGCGCCGCTGTGCCAGGCGTGCAGCAGTTGCTCGCGCGCCGCAACGGGGTTGCCCGCCCTGCCCGCCGCCACCAGCGCCTCGGCGCCCAGCGCCAGGGTCACCTCCCACAACCGCGGGCTGCGCACCTGGCCCTGCAGCAGGGCAATGGCCTCGGCCACTTCCAAGGCGTTGCCGGCGCTGCGTGCCAACGGCTGGCTCATGTCGGTGACCAGCGCGCGGGTGCGCACGCCGGCGCCGTTGGCCACGGCGACGATGCTGTCGGCCAGGGCCTGGGCGTCCTGGGTGGCGACCATGAAGGCGCCGTTGCCGCTTTTTACGTCCATCACCAGCACGTCCAGCCCGGCCGCGAGTTTCTTGGCCAGGATCGAGGCGGTGATCAGGTCGATGGACTCCACCGTCGCGGTCACGTCGCGGATGCCGTACAGGCGGCGATCCGCCGGCGCCAGGTCGGCGGTCTGGCCGATGATGGCGCAGCCGACCGCGGCCACCACCTCGCGCAACTGCAGGGCACTGGGCTGCAGGTTGTAGCCGGGGATGCTCTGCAGCTTGTCCAGGGTGCCACCGGTATGGCCCAGGCCGCGCCCGGAAATCATCGGCACGTAGCAGCCACAGGCGGCCAGCAACGGCGCCAGCACCAGGCTGACGCAATCGCCGACGCCGCCGGTGGAATGCTTGTCCACCACCGGCCCCGGCAGGTTCCAGCGCAGCACCTGGCCAGAGTCGCGCATGGCCGTGCTCAGGGCAATGCGTTCGTCCAGGCTCATGCCGCGTATGCACACCGCCATGGCGAACGCCGCCACCTGGCCCTCGCACAGGCTGCCGTCGGCGATGCCGGCGACAAAGCGCTGGATATCGCCGCTGGCCAGCGCGCCGCCGTCGCGCTTGCGGCGGATGACCTCCTGGGCCAGCCAGCCATCAGTTGCCGCTGCACACACTTCTACAGGTTGCGACTGCATGTACGCCCTCCATGGAAACACTTCACCGGTAAAACAGCTGCCAGACGATAACCGGCGGCACGCCGCCAGGCCAGATCAGAATTGATAGCCGACGCCGAAGTAGTAGCCCCAGCCGGTGGAACGGGCGTTGAAGTTGCCGTCGCCGAAGTTCAGCTCGGTGCCGTCCTTCCACTGCCCGCCGTTGTGGAAGTAGCGCCCGGCCGCCATCAGCCGCAGGTGCTTGAAGTTGTACAGCAGCACGTTGGTGGCCACCGTGGCGTTGGCGGTGCGCGTGGCGCCGGCCTCTTCGTGCAGGTCGGAGCCGAAGTCGTAGTTGGTGAAGCCGATGTAGGTCAGCGAGGCGCCGTTGCCGAAGTGCTTGAGCGGCAGGATGTATTTAAGCTGCGCGCGGTAGCCGTCCCAGCTGTTCTCGTTGGCGGCGCCGTAGTTTTCCCATTGCCGGCGCGCGTACAGGTTGGCCGAGAGGATCACCGGGGTGCCGGTCTTGATGTCGGTGCCCAGGCCGCTGTACAGGGTGTTGGCGCGGTCGGCCCTGGTGTGGCCCATGTCGTAGATCCAGTCGAACGCCAGGTAGAACTCCTTGAAGGGCCCGAAGCCGAGCTTGTGGCCGCTGAGTTCGTCGATGGAGATGCGCGGCTCGTGCTCCATGAACACCGGCGAGCCCTTGTCCCATTCGCCGCTGTCATGGCTGTTGCCGATGCCCAGCACCTTGGGCGCGTCGATGTAGCCGTACAGCTCGTACGGGCCCTTGCGGCCGTAGTACTCGTATTCCAGGTAGATGTCGTCGGAAGGCCGGGGGCCGAAGCTGATGTCCTTGCTGCCGATCAGGGTGACGTCCTGGTTGAACCAGGGCGTGTCCTCGGGCAGCGGGTTGGCGGCCACCGACGGGCCGGTGGCGGCCCAGGTGGTTGGCGCGGCCGCCAGGGTCAATGCGGTAAAGGCCCAGACACGCGGGAAAGAACAGTGCTCCACAATCACTTCTCCATAAGTAGCTGCAGGCAAATGCCTTGGCATGACCGGGTTCAGCGATAGCACGATGTGTGCCAGGGGAATAAGGCGTTGTAGATCAAGCGGATAGCAAAAAGACGCAGTTGGTTTTTACCAAACGGTCTGGTGTGGAGCACTCGGTTTGTGCGCGCTGCGCCGTGTTGGCGCAGCGGCTGGGACGCGGCCTGCGGCCGCTGCTACAGGTCCCCCCCCCGCATCCCCGTAGCAGCGGCCGCAGGCCGCGTCCACAGGCACCGCGTATCCTCAGGGCTTGAGCAACTGCATCTGCTGCCGGTAATCATCGGTGGCCTGCCGCGCATCGTCGGCGCTGGCGACCACGCGCGGGGTGATCAGCACGATCAGCTCGGTGCGGTCTTTCGCCTTGCTGGTGCTGCCGAACAACCAACGCAGGCCAGGGATACGGCCCAGGCCCGGCACGCTGGACACGCTCTCGCTGTTGTCCTGCTTGATCAGCCCGCCCAGCAGCACGGTCTGGCCGCTCTGCACCGCCACCTGGGTAGACACCGAACGCGTGGAGATGCTGGGGTTGGGCTGGCTGGTGGTGACGCTGCTGGTGTCGGCGTCGCTCACCTGCTGCTGCACGTCCAGGTACACCAGGCCGCCCGGATTGATGCGCGGGGTGACGTCGAGAATCACGCCGGTCTGCACGTACTCGACGCTGCTCAGGGTAGTGTCCGAGGTGCTGGTGTTCACCGTGGTCTGGCTGATGGGGATGTTGTCGCCCACCTGGATCTGCGCCTGCTGGTTGTTCATCACCACCAGCGACGGCGCCGACAGCACCTGGGTGCGGCCGCTGGTTTCCAATGCGTGCAACGCTACCTGGAAGTTGCTGCTGACAAAGGAATAGAACGCCGTGTCGGTGGACCCCAGCCCTGCCCCGCCACTGCCGAGCGCACCTTGCGAACCGCTGCTGTTGGCCACCGTGGTGCTGGTGGAATTGCCGGCCAGCTTGCCCAGGTACCACTGCACGCCCAGGTCCAGCTCGCCGGTGAGCTTGACCTCGAGGATGCGCGTTTCGATCTGCACCTGCAGCGGCCGGTTGTCCAGGCGCTTGATGGCCGCCTCGATTTCCTTCCACTGCGCCGGGCGGGTGCGCACCAGCAGCTGGTTGGTGCCTTTCTGCGCGGTGATGCGCACGCTGTCTTCCAGGGTTTTCTGCGTGCCCTGGGCAGCGGCGCCGTTGCTGTCGTCGGTGCTGGCGTCAGTGTCGCTGTCGTCGTCACCTTGCGCCGTTTGCCGGGTGGCGGCCTGGGTCGTCAAACCGCCCGTGACGGTGCTGGCGCCGCTGCTGCCGTTGAGCGACGACAGCGTGGTGGTGCGCAGCCCCGGCGCGACCTTGGCGGCGCTGTCGTCCTTGACCTGGCCGCTGCCGTAGATCTGCCGCAGGTATTTGGCCAGGTCCGTGGCTTTCATATTACGTACGTCGTACACATACATCTGCGGCTCGTTGCCACCGCCCTCGTCGATGGTCTTGATCCAGTCGCCCACCTCCTGCAGGTAGGCCGGCTGCGGGGAGATGGCGACGATGGAATTGGTGCGCTCGTTGGGCATGAACTTGACCATGCTCGCCAACGGCAGGCCGCTGTCGGGGCCGAACAGCTTCTGTAGCTGCGGCATCAGCTCGGCCACCGCGGCGTGCTGCAGGCCGTAGACGCCAATGGACATGCCCTTGAGCCAGTCGACGTCGAAGGTGTCGATGGTGTCCTGGTAGTTGGCCAGCTCCTGCGGCGTGCCGGCCAGGCTGAGCACGTTGCGCGCCGGGTCCACCAGCAGGAAGGCGTTGTCGCGCACGAACGGCTTGAGCAGCTTCTGCATCTCGCTGGCGGCGATGTATTTGAGCGGGTACAGCCGCGCCGACAAGCCGCTGGTGGGCGCCGCCACCGGCATCTCCGGCACCAGCTTGCCGGCCACCGCCTGGGCGGCGGGCAGGATCACGTAGCGGTCGCCCTGGCGGATCATGGCGTTGTCGCTCCACGACAGCAGCGTCTCGAGAATCGACAGCGCCTGCTGCTTGTTCACCGGTTTCGAGGTGGAGAAGCTGACGTTGCCCTTCACGCCCTGGGCGATGCTGTAGTTGGCGTGCAGCAGGTCGCCCATCACCGTGTTGATCACCGCCTCGATGGGCTGGTCGGTGAAGTTGAACATGATGTCGCCCGCCCCGCCCTCCGCTGCCTTGGCCGGCGCCTGGGGGCGGATGAAGCGCTGGTTGCCGGTGATGATCTGCCGCGCGACCGGCGCCCGGGCCGGCGCGGGGGCGTCGATGACCGCCGCGCTGGGCGGCAGCACCGGCCGTTGCGCGCCGGTGCCGGCCAGGGCCTCGTGCAGCAGCGCCGGGTCGTTGGCCAGTTCATGGGGTTGCCCGGCGCAACCGGCCAGGGCCAGCGCAGCCGCCAGCCCCAGCGAGGGGGTGCGCAGGCGCGCGGCGATGGGGGTGTGGCGATAGATGTGGGTCATGGTGCCGTTACGTGTGGAAGGGTAATGGGGGGCGTTGCAGCCGACGCCGGCAGGCGCGGCACGGGCAGGCTCAAGGTGCGGGCCTGGCCCTGGCGCTGGAAGGTGGCGCTGGTGGCCTCGACCTGGTCCAGCACCCAGCCGCTGTCCAGCGCGGCGCCGCGGGCCAGCTTCAGCGAGCGCTGGTCGGCCAGGCGCAGCAGCGCCCAGCGGGCCTGGCCGTCGACCACCACGCCGCTCAGGCGCACGCCGTCCAGGGTCTGCGCCGCGGCAGCCTTGGCGACATCGGGCTGGCGGCCTGGGCTGAACAACGGCTGCTGCCAGGCGATCATGCGCTGGGCCTCGGGCAGGTCGACCATGGCCGGCGGCGGCGCAGGCGGTGCTGGCACAGGGGCCTTGCCCTCGGCGGGCAGCCAGGCCACGGCGTGCTCCTGGTCCAGCCAGGCCCAGGTCAGCGCGGCCAGCAGCAGTGCATTGATTGCCAGCAACAACAGGCGCTTGTGGCTCATGGTCGTGGCTCCTTGGCGGCGGCAGCGCCAGTCAGGTAGCCGCGCAACAGCAGCTGCACGCTCAGGCGCCCTGGGCCGCCGGCCGCCGGGGCGTCGTTGTTGCGGTGCACGCTGAGCGCTTCGACGAACAGGTACGGCTGGCCATATTCCAGGCCGTGCAGCAGTTGCATCAGCGGTTCGCTGGCGCAGGCCAGGGTCAGGCTGACCTTGACTTGCCGGTAGGCCTGGCCGCCGTCGGCCTCGGGCACGATGGGCATGCGCTGGGTGACTTCGCAGCCAGGGCCCAGGGCGGCCACGGCCTTGACCCGGTCGACGGCGGCCTGCATCAGGTCAGCTGCCGCGGCGCTGGGGTCGTTGCCGGGCAACAGGCTGCGCCGCGCGCTGGGGTTTTGCCGGGCCTGGGCCAGCGCCGCCTGCAACGCCGGTCCCTGGGCCAGCACCTGGGCGTAACGCTGATGCTGGGCCTGCAGGGTGGCGGCCTGGTCGGCCAGCTCGGCCATGGGCGCGCTGAACCAGCTGGCGACCAGCAGTTGCCAGGCCGCCCACAGCAGCAATGCCAGCACGGCCAGGGCGACGATACGGCGCTCATTGCGCGTGGGTTGACGGCGCATCGACGGCCTCCTGGGTGAGGTGGGCCACCAGCGAAAAGCGCTCGTTGCCGGTTTGCCCGTCCGGCTGGATCACGCCCTGAAAACGCGGGTCCTGCAGGCTGTGGCAAGCATGGGCGCGGGTGATCAGCGCGCTGGCATGCCTGCTCTGGCCGCTGATGTTCAGCTCGCCGCCATCGCGCACCTCCAGCTGTTCAAGCCAGGTGTCGTCGCCCAGGCACTGGGTGAGTTCGGTCAGCAGCGCCGTCACGGTCGGCCGCGCCTGCTTGAGGCGCGCCAGGTAGCTGGCAGCGCCCTGGGTGTCGGTGAGCTCGCGGCGTTGTTGCTCCAGGGCCTGCACCTGCTGGCGTTGCTGCTGCACCTGGGCCTGCATGCGCGCGACACTGGCCTGGCGACCGTTCAGCAGCACCAGCATCAACACCGCCAACGACACCACCACGCCCAGCGCCAGCACACGGTTGAGCCAGGCGGCAGGCGCCGGGGGGCGCAGCTCGGCCGGCAGCAGGTCGAGGCCCTCGGCATCGACGCCGACCACCGCCAGCCCCGCCGCGTGGCAGTGCTCGAGGATGGCTCGCAGCCGCTCGCGGTGGACCGCCACCAGCCGCACCTGCGCCGTGTCGCCGCGCGTGCGCTCGACACGTGCGGCGAACTGCACCTGCTCGGCCGGGTAAGGCGTGTAGCGGTCGATCTCGAAGGCCAGCACCCGCTGCAGCTCCGCCGTGGCCGCCACGGGCAGGCTGATGACCTGCGCCATCACCTCCTGGGCAGGCAAGGCCAGCACGGCCGGCAGGCGCCGGTCGAAGGTGTCGGGCAGCGGCCACGCCAGCCGTTGCGTCAGCGGCGCCGAAGCCAGGCGCGCACGCCACGCGGGCGGCAGCAGGCCGTGCAGTTCGTCGAGCCACAGCTGCAGCCAGCGCCGCGCCAGGCTGGCCTGCCAGCGGCGGTGAAGGTCGGCGAGGTGCCGAGGGAGTGCGATCAGGTTCATTCTTGCCAGCGCAGGACCCGGTATGGCCTGGCGCCCTCCTTCGCGGTGATCAACATCAGGGTTACCTGCAAGGTGGCGTGGTAGCCGCTGGGAAGGGTCGCCTGGCTGACCACGGTGAAAATCTGCCCAGGGTCGGCGCCGCTCAAACGTACGCGCGGCAGGCCCAGGGCCTGGGCCAGTGGCGGCGGCGCCAGTGCCGGGTCGGGTTGCGCCTGGCCGGCCCACACGGTTACCCAGGGCAAGGCGCAGTGGTACAGCGCGTAGCTCATGCCCGGCAGCTCGCGTAATTCGTCCAGGGTGCGCAGCGGCACGGGGCCGTTGCGCTGCCGTTCCAGGGCCTGGAGGGCCGACTCGGGTGCGCCGCCGCAGGCCTTCAGCAGCCGTCGCACATCGGCCAGGGACGCGGCGTTGAGGTCCAGCTTGCCGCGCTCGCTGACCACGCTGACCGCCACTTGGGCGCCATCGAACACCAGCGCATGCACTGCGCCATCGGCGCGCCAGCGCGCCTCCACGTCACGCCCCTGCAGGGCCATCACGGCCTGCCCCAGGCCGGCCTCGGCGGCGAACAGCGCCTGGGCGTTGGCCGCCTGCCACAGCGCCTGGCGGTGCTGCAGTTGCACGGTGCCGGCCAGCGCCGCCAGCAAGGTGCCCAACAGCGCCAGCACCCACAGCACCAGCAGCAGCGCCACGCCGCGTTGGCGGTTCATGGCGCCGCCTCGCTGGCCAGGTCCAGGCGCAGGCTGACCTGCTCGCGCACCCAGGGCAACACGCCCCGCAGCGTTGCCTCGATACGCACCGCGCGCGGCAGGCGCTCGGGCCACGGCCACTCCGCCAGCCAGCCGCTGTCCTTGGCCAGGGGCGACAGCCCGCGGTAGCTGAAGGCCAACTGTTGTACCTCGCGCAGCAGCACCTGGGGCTCGCCGAAGGCGCTCAGGGCCTGGCCGTCGAGCCGGGCCAGGCGCACTTGCAACTGCTGGTGCACCAGGCTCAGCTGTTGCTGGTACAGGCCGCCGCCAATCGAATCCGGCAGCGGCGCATAAAAGGTCATGGCAGCGGCGTGGCCGACAAAGCGCACCGGCTTCGCCGTGACGTCGCCCTGGGCCACCGGCAGCGCCTGGCCAATGGCGCGGCGCAGAAAGTTCTGGGCCGCGCGCACCTCGTCCAGGCGCTCGCTGAACACCTGCGCCTTGGCCACGGCGCGGTTGGCGCCCACCAGCGCCGTGGCTACCAGGCCCAGCAGCACGCCCAGCAGGCTGAGCACCACGAGGATTTCCAGCAAGGTGAAACCGCGTTCACGCCTCACGAGCCGCGCACCCGCAAGGTGCTGAACTGCGCCTGGCGGCCGTCGGCCTTCAGGGTCAGTTGCAGGCGAAACAGCCGCGCCGCACCGGCCACCGACGGCACCTGGCTGACGTCGCAGACCCAGGCCACGCCTTGCCACTGGCCCTGGCGCCGGCCGCTGGCCAGCGGGCCTTCGCCCAACTCGTCCATCAGCGAGCGCGCCGCCAGGTTCAGCCGGTCGCTGCGCGCGCTCTGCTGCAAGGCCCGCGCGCTTTCGCCAAAGGCACCCAGCAGCACGGTCGCGCACAGCGCCAGCACCGCCAGCGCCGCGAGCATTTCCAGCAGGGTGAAGCCGCGTTGGCGGTTCATCGCAGGTCCCGCAGGCGCACGTTGCCGGTCAGCCAGGCGACGTCGATGCGCCACTGGCGCTGGCCTTGGGTGATCAGCACGTTGCCGCCACTGGCACCGCCGTCAGGGTAGAACTCGAACCCGGCACCCAGGCCGTCGGCGGTCTGCAGGCGCACCTGCCAATCACTGGGCCAGTGGGCCACGGGCTTGCCCGGCGCCTGCACGGTGCGGGCGCGCAGGTCGAAACCGGTGCGCGCCGGCTGGCCGCTGACAATCGCCTGCACCCGCGAGGCGCGCAGGGCATCGACCATCTGCGCCAGCGCCTTGCGCTCGCCGGCGCTGTGCAACCCACGCTGCAAGCCATAGCCCACCAGCCCCGCGGCCACGCCGATGAGCACGATGACCACGAGCATTTCCAGCAGGGTGAAGCCGCGGGCGCGCTGCATGGTTATTCCCAGTTGCCCAGGTCGGCGTTGTAGCCTTCGCCGCCCGGCTGGCCGTCCTGGCCGTAGAAGATCAGGTCGAAGCTGCCGTGTTCGCCGGGGAAGCGGTAGCCGAACGGATGGCCGAACGGGTCTTTCAAATCCGACGGCTTGGCGTAGGGGCCGGCCCAGTTGCCCGCCGTGGAAGGCTTGGTCACCAGCTGGTTGAGGTTGGCCGGTGGCGCGCCCATGTCCAGGGCGTAGCTCTCGACCTTCATGCTCAGGCTGGCCAGTTGCGCCTTGCCAGCGCCGTATTTACCCTTGTCGACGTTGCCGCCAACTTGACGCACGACGATGGTGGCGACGATGCCCAGCAGCACGATCACCGCGAGCATTTCCAGCAAGGTGAAACCGCCCTGGCGGCGGCCCGTGTTCATGGTTTTCATGGGGTGTGGTCCTTTAAATGTTACTGGTGAGGCTCATCAGCGGCAGCATGATGGCGAGCATGATCACGGCGACCATCGCCGCCATGACCACCGTGAGCGTGGGCACGAGCGCTGCGAGCAGGCGGTCGATGCCGCGCTTGGCTTCGACGTCGAACACCTCGGCGACTTTCAGCAGCATGCCGTCCAGCTCGCCGGCCTGTTCGCCGACGTCGATCATCTGGATGGCCAATTCGGGCAACAGCAATTGCGACCTGCCTTGTGGGAGCTGGCTTGCCAGCGAGCTTTGGGGCCCTGAAAGGCTCGCTGGCAAGCCAGCTCCCACAGACAGCTCCTGGCTCAGGCCGCTGGCCAGGGTGCCGCCGCCCTTGACCCAGTCGGTGGCCTGTTCCACCTGGGCGACGATGGCGCGGTTGCTGCACACCTGGCGCACGATCAGCAGCGCCTGCAACAGCGCCACGCCGTTGCTCAGCAGGGTGCCGAGGGTGCGCGCCAGGCGCGCGGCCTCGATGCGTTGCAGCAGCGGGCCGATGATTTTTATCTTCAGCAGGCGCAGGTCATTGCGCTGGCGCCGGGCCGGGTCGCGCAGGGCGATGGCGCTGCCCGAGATGACGACGATGAGGCCGGCTAGAACGACCAGCCCCCAGGCGCTGAGAAACTCGCCCATGGCCAGGATCACCTGGGTAATCAGCGGAATCGGCACGCCAAGGTCGCGGAAAATCGGCACGAACTGCGGCACCACGTAGGCCAGCAGCAGGGCCAGCGAACCGAGCACTCCAACCACCAGAAACGCCGGGTAGATCAGCGCGTTGATGACCTCGCCGCGCAGGGTCTGGCTGCGTTCGAGATAGTCGCTGAGCTGCCTCAAGGTGTTCTCTAGAGCACCGCCCGCCTCGCCGGCGCGGACCATGCTGATGTACAGCGTGGAGAACTGCCCGCCCTCTTCTTCCAGCGCCTGGGACAGCGGCTTGCCGGCCTTGACCTGTTCGCGGATGCGTTCGATGAGCGCGCGGGCCTTGGCTTCCTGGGTCTGCTTGAGCAGGATGCCCAGCGAACGCTCCAGCGGCTGGCCGGCGCCCAGGAGGGTGGCCAACTGCTGGGTGAAGCTGACCAGGGCGGCGCCGTTCATGGCCTGGCTGGCGCGGGCGCTGCGCGCGCTGCCGGCTTCCAGGCTCAGTACCAGCCAGCCGCGGGCCTGCAACTGGGCCACGGCCGCCTGTTCGCTGGCGGCGTCGAGGCTGCCCTTGTGCGCGGCGCCGTCGGCGGCCAGGGCGCGGTAACGGAAGGTCTGCATGTCAGTCGCCCCGTGCCACGCGCAGCACTTCTTCCAGCGAGGTAATGCCGGCCAGCGCCTGGCGCAGGCCGTCCTCGTACAGGGTCACCAGGCCGTGGCGGCGCGCGGCCGCTTCAAGGGTGGCGGCGTCGGCCTGGCGCATCAGCAGGCTGCGCAGTTCGTCGTTCATCACCAGCAGTTCGGTGATGGCGCTGCGGCCGTGGTAGCCGCCGCCGGGGCTGTCGGTGGCCGGGCGGTACAGCACAATGGGCCGCTGGGCGGTGTACTGGTCCAGCCGGTGGCGCGCGATCAGCTCCGGCGGCGCCTCGAAGGCCACCCGGGTGGCTGGGTCGAGGCGCCGCACCAGGCGCTGGGCGAGGATGCCCTGCAGGGTCGAGGCGATCAGGTAGTGCTCCACGCCCATGTCCAGCAGGCGGGTGATACTCGCCGCGGCGCTGTTGGTGTGCAGGGTAGACAGCACCAGGTGGCCGGTGAGCGACGACTGGATGGCGATGCGGCAGGTTTCCAGGTCGCGCATCTCGCCGATCATGATCACATCCGGGTCCTGGCGCACGATGGAGCGCAGCGCCCCCGGGAAATCCAGGCCGATGGCCGGTTTCACCTGGATCTGGTTGATGCCCGCCAGCTGGTACTCCACCGGGTCTTCGACGGTGATGATCTTGCGCTCGGCGGTGTTGAGCCGCGACAGCGCGGTGTACAGCGTGGTGGTCTTGCCCGAGCCGGTGGGGCCGGTGACCAGGAAGATGCCGTGTGGGCGTTCGAGCAGCTCCAGCAGGCTGTGCAGGCGCGGGCCGTCGATGCCCAGGGTGGGGAAATCGAAGCTCACGGTCTGCCGGTCGAGCAGGCGCATCACCACCGACTCGCCGAAGCTGGTGGGCACCGTCGATACCCGCAGGTCCAGCTCCTTGCCCTGGATGCGCAGCATGATGCGGCCATCTTGCGGCAAACGCCGCTCGGCGATGTCCAGCCGGGCCATGATTTTCAAGCGCGAGATCACCGCCGCCGCCAGGCTGGGCGGCGGCGCCTCGCCCTGCACCAGCAGGCCGTCGACGCGGTAGCGCACCTGCAGCTGGTCCTCGAAGGGCTCCACGTGCACGTCGGAGGCGCGGTCCTGCACGGCCTTCTGCAGGATCAGGTTGACCAGGCGAATCACCGGCGCCTCGGAGGCCAGGTCCTTGAGGTGCTCGATGTCTTCCTGGGCGTCCGGCTCGCCGTCCAGGGACTCGATCAGCGCGTCCATGGCGCTGCGGCCCTGGCCGTGGAAGCGTTCGATCAAGGTGTTGACCTCGGCGGCGGTGGCGATCACCAGCGTCAGCGGGCGCTGGGCGCAGTAGCGCAGGGCGTCCAGGGCGTACGCCGACAGCGGCGCGCTGGCAGCCACCTCGATGTGCGCCGGCTGGGCGTCAAGCACCACCAGGCCATGGTGGCGCAGGAAGCGTTCGCTGCCCAGCAGCAGCGGCGCGGCGTCGCCGGGCAGCTTTGCCAGGTCCAGGCGCGGCACGCCCAGCAGGGCTGCGCAGGCCTGGGCCACCTCTTCGTCACGCACGGCGCCCAGGCGCACCAGGGTGCGCAGGATGTCGTCGTCGCTGCCACTTTCGGCCAGGCACAGCTTGCGCGCCCGGTTGATGTCCGAGACTTTGACTTCAGTATGTTCGGCCAACCACTGGCACAGTTCGAGTTGCGTGGGAAGTTGCACGCACCCGGCGGACGTTATGACTGACGACACAGTATCGCTCGATGGCCAGGCCACGAAGTATTTAATAATAAACGCACACTTGCGCCTTCGTACTTGGCGCACGAAACAGCCCAGGCGAGCAACTAACAGGAAAGTATCAATAGAATTAGCGAGCGTATTTTTCAACGCTGACACAGCTTACCAGAACCTAAAACCTAACTGCAATTAGGTTTACCAAATTGGTTATTTATTGCTTTTAATAACCGCTCAACACCAGAACAAACCCAAATAAAGCAATTTTTACGCAACAAAACATAACATTTTTCCATTATTCATGAATAATTCAGCCAGTATCACCCCTTCGCCAGCATGCCCCTTCATCGCTTTTCCGGCGTTTTTTATCCGTTCGGAAAAATATCTTTGCGAACATTGAACTTTTAAAGGCATCATCGGGACTTACACTTCGGCGCAACTTCGCAATAACATCGAAGTGCCATCATTTAACCTTCACTCGAGAATCAATCGATGAACCGACTCATGTTGCCCGTCATGGGCACTGTGCTCTTGTGCGCCCAGAGTTTCTGCGCGCTGGCGGCGGATACAACTTCCACGACCAACACGCACGAGCAACTTCGCGAACAACTGGAAGCCAAGCGCGATCAATTGTCCGGCGCCGCCAGCGTGAGCAAGGCCGCCCAGGCCACCGCCGCCACCGTGCAAGACGACCCGGTGGTCACCGACGACGCCCCCAGCCAGGAGCAGCAACAATGAGCAGGGTATTCAAGCAGGCGCTGAGCCTCAGCGTGCTGGCCTTCAGCGTGGCCCACGCCAACCTGGCGCTGGCCGAAGTCACTCCGGCCACCGGCGATGCGGTGGAAGCGCGGGTCAGCTCGATCCTCGACAACATGAGCACCTCGGAGAAGATCAACTTCACCCGCGTCGACGACGGCCACATGATCCCCAAGCTGACCAAGTGGGGCATCCAGGGCACCGTGGCCTATGACTCGTCCATGGGCGTGCACGTCAACAACGCCACCTTCGGCGCGCAGTACCCGTCGCAATCGGCCATCGCCGCCACCTGGAGCATCAACCGCGCCAAGGAATTCGGCCTGGCCATCGCCTACGAGACGCGCATCTCCGGCGGCCAGCAGATGCTCTCCCCGGGCGTCAACCTGTACCGCACCCCCTACGGCGGCCGCGCGGCCGAGTACCTGAGCGGTGAAGACCCGTTCCTCGGCGCCGTGCTGGCCCCGGCCGTGGTCAACGCCATCCAGGCCCAGGGCATCCAGGCCAGCGGCAAGCACTACGTGGCCAACGAGCAGGAAGCCAACCGCCAGGCGGTGAACGTGGTGGTGGATGAGCGCACCTTGCGCGAGATGTACCTGCCGGGCTTCGAGTCGATGGTCAAGAACGCCAACGTGGCGTCGATCATGTGCGGCTTCAACAAGATCAACGGCGACTACGCCTGCGAGAACCATCACCTGATCACCGACGTGCTCAAGGGCGAATGGGGCTACCAGGGCATGGTGATCAGTGACTTCAACGCCATCCACGATGCCTTCAAGGGCGCCTGGGCCGGCACCGACATCGACATGCCGTCGGGCCTGCAATTCACCGAGGCCAACCTGCTGCCACTGCTGTACAGCGGCCAGCTGACCCAGAACGTCATCGACGACAAGGCCAAGCGCAACCTGCGCGGCATTGTCAGCTATGACCTGCAGGAACACCTGAACACCGCGCAGACCCTGACCCACACCGAGTACGGCGCCAAGGCCGCGCTGGACACCGCGCGCGAGTCCACCATCCTGCTGCGCAACGAAAACACCAGCGCCGGCGCCCCGCTGCTGCCCCTGGCGCGCAGCGCCAAGATCGCCGTGATCGGTGACTGGGCGTACCAGGCCCCGGGCTCGCCGTTCGGCACCGCCAACTCGCCACCCAACAGCTACGTGACCGAACTCAGCGGCCTGCAGCAGCTGGCGTCCGACAGCAGCAACGTCACCTACCTGCCGGCCCTGAGCCTCAACCCGCAGGCGTCGGTGTGGTACCAGCCGTCAAACGGCAGCAGCGACGTCAGCAACTCCGGCATCAAGGCCGAGTACTACGCCAACACCAGTTTCTCCGGCGACCCGGCGCTGACCCGCGTGGAGCCCGGCGTGAACCTCAACTGGACCACCAGCACCAACGTCACCAACGCCGGCACCACCACCGTGTCAGGCTTCACCCCGACCGCGGGTGCGTTCTCGGCGCGCTTCACCGGCGTGATCAAGCCGACCGTGACCGGCCCGCAGGTGTTCAAGGTGCGCGCCGACGGCCCGTACAAGCTGTGGGTGAACGACGTGCTGGTGCTGCAGAGCGACGGCGTGCCGTACTCCTCCGACGTGGTCAACGCCCTGGTCACCTCGGGCAAGACTGCCTCGCTGACCGCCGGCAAGGCCTACACCGTGAAACTCGAGTACGAGCGCGTGCAGGGCAACTTCACCCCGGCCCTGGGCGGCCTGGCGGGCGTGCAGATGAGCTGGGCGGCGCTGGCTGCGCCTAAGGACTTGTCCAAGTACGACGCGGTGGTGGTGTCTGCCGGCACCAACTACGAGAACGAAGGCGAAGGATCGGACCACGGTTTCGACCTGCCCGACCAACAGGCTGACCTGATCACCGCGGTGGCCAAGGCCAACCCCAACACCATCGTGGTAATGCACGGCGGCGGTATCGCCAACATGCAGCCATGGGCGAAGAAAGTCGGCGCTACCCTGGAAGCCTGGCTGCCAGGCCAGCAAGGCGGCCAGGCGTTGGCGGAGATCATCTTCGGCAAGGTCAACCCGTCGGGCAAGCTGCCGGTCACCATCGACAAGCAGATCGAGGACAACGCCAGCTACGCCTCCTACCCGGACCCGGCGCAGTACCGTGGCGACAACGCCCTCACCCAGCTGACCTACAGCGAAGGCCTGTACCTGGGCTACCGCGCGTATGACAAGCGCAACACCAAGCCGCTGTACCCGTTCGGCTTCGGTCTGTCGTACACCACGTTCAGCTACAGCGACCTAAAACTGTCGACCAACGTGCTGACCCCGGGCGCCACCGTCAACGCCAGGTTCACCATCACCAACACCGGCGCCAAGGCCGGCTATGAAGTGGCGCAGCTGTACGTGCAGCCGGTGAACCCCAGCGTCGACCGTCCCGAGAAAGAGCTGAAGGGCTTCACCAAGGTGTACCTCAAGCCGGGCGAGAGCAAGACCGTGAGCATCCCGCTGGACTCGCGTTCGCTGGCCTACTACGTGGACAACACCGACAGCTGGAACGTCGATGCCGGCAAGTTCAAGATCCGCGTCGGCACCAGCTCCGCCGACCTGTCGCTGAGCCAGACCCTGACCACGCTGTACGCCGAGCAGCTGACCACCCGCGACAGCAACCCGCTGCCCAAGCCACTGCGCAAGGCCGTGCAGGTGTCCACCTCGCAGACCTACTGAGGATACGCCGCGCAGGAGCCGACGGTAGGAGCCGACTTTAGTCGCGATGCGGCCACCCCAGTCCCATCGCGGCCAAGGCCGGGTCCTACGCGGGCTGACGCAGCCTCAGGGATGAGGCTGCAGGTCCTTGGCCAGGCGGCCCAGGTAGGCGTCGAACACCTGCATCACGTCGACGCTGTCCCGCCCCCTGAGCCACTGGATCTGCAGGCCGTCCATCACCGAGAACAGCTCCAGGGCCAGGGTCCTGGGTTGCACGTCCGCGCGGATCGCGCCGCTGGCCACCAGTGACGCCAGGTGCGCCTGGGCGTGACCATGCACCACCTCGAATTTCTCCTGGTACCAGGGAAACGCCGGATGCTTGTCCGACAGGCTCTCGACGTTGATCATCAGTGCCGCCTGGCACTCCGCCGCATCTTCCACGCTGAACCCCATGCTCATTCGCAGAAAGCGCAGGAAGCCATCGAGGGTGGGCGCCGTTTCCAGTTCGCTGAAGCGTTCGGTCACGCGCTGGTCGCGACGGTCGAGCAAGGCCCGCAGCAACGCCACCTTGTTGGGAAAATGGTGCAGCAGGCCCACGGTGGTGATGCCGGCGATGTCGGCCACGTCACGCATCGACGCGCCCTGGTAGCCGTCCCTGGCGAACACTTGCGTGGCCGCGTCCAGCAACGCCATGCGGCGCATCTCGCCCTTGGGCGCACGTCGGCGCTTGGGGGCTGGCAGCTGCGCCGCGTCGTGCTGGTTATCCGTATCTGACATAAAAACCCGTTGCACTTGAATTCATTGATTGGCCCGGCGCAGCAGGCGCCAGACGGTGATGATCGCCAGCAGCGCCACCACCGCGTTGCCCAGCCACATGCCCAGCACCGCGCCGCTGGCGCCATGGCCGTGGGCACCGGCGTACACCCATGGCAGGGTGCCCAGGGTGCCGCGCAGCCAGCCGAAGGTAGGCACCCACCAGGCGCGGCCCAGGGTGAGGAACAGCGACTGGGCGACGAAGTCCAGGCCGAACAGCACCCACAGGCCCATGCCCAGGCGCGTCACCGTGAGGAAAATGTCGCGGCCGTTGCCCTGCAGGTGGAAATAGTCGGCCACCAGTGGCCCCGCCAGCAGCACCAGCAGCCAGAACGCCACACCATAGAGGACCACCCCGCGGGCTGTAAAGGCGATGGCCTGGCGCACCCGGTCATGGCGGCCGGCGCCCAGGTTCTGCGCCAGCACCGGCACCAGCGCCGTGGGCAGGGCAAAATAGACGCAGTAGCCCAGTTGCAGTACGCGGTCCACCACCGCCATGCCGGCCAGCGCCGAGGCGCCCAGCCCGGCCAGGGTGATCATCAGGTAGCTGATGCCCACGGGCATGGCCAGGTTGCCCAGTATCGCCGGCACCGCCAGCCGCGCCGTGCGGCCGATGTGCAGGCACAGCAACCGGGCGTTCAGGCGCAGCGCCAGGCCCAGGTGGCGCTTGAGCCAGTAAAGCCCTACCAGCATTGACACCAGTGCCGCCAGCGCGCACGACCAGCCTGCGCCCTCCAGGCCCATGCCCAGCCCGAGGATCAGCAGCGGGTCGGCCACTGCCAGGGTCAGCGCACCACTGAGCAGCACCCACAGCGCCAGGCGCACGTGGCCCTGGGCCTTGAGCAGCTGTGCGCTCATCTGCGCCAGCGCCACCGGCACGCTGGCGGCCAGGGTCATGCACACGAACCCACGGGCCGAGGCATAGGCGCCGGGGTCGGCACCCAGCCAGCGGGCCAGCGGCGCCATGGCCAGCCATTCCAGCGCCGCCACGCTTGCCGCCACCGCCAGCACCATCAGCAACAGGTGCGTCACCAGCCGTGCCAGGCGCCGGCCACCATGCTTGCCGATGCGCTCCGACAGCAGCGCACCGCCGGCAATCACCACCCCGGCGGCGAACGCGCCGTTGAGGAACATCAACGTCTTGGCCAGGCCCACCGCCGCCAGCAGGCGCTGGTCGCCCAGCCGCGAGACGTAGACCAGGGTCAGGATATCCACCATGAACACCGCCAGCAGGCTCAACGCGCTGGTGCTGGCCATGGCCAGCACATGGCGCGCGATAGAGCCTTCCGTGAACCGGGCGGTGGGGGTGGGCATGGATGGGGTACTCGGGGATGGACGCCAATGTTACCACGCACCAAATCCCGGGCGCTACAGAGCCCGTAGCAGCTGCCGCAGGCGGCGTCTTGCAACTGCGCTGTATCAGGCGCACCGCGGCGCTTTATGACGCGGCCTGTGGCCGCTGCTACAGGGATGTGCGTGATGCGTAATCCCATACGCACATCACCTGACCGATCGCGGCATCGATCTGCTCGCATGTCACACCATCACGCGCCAGGGTCGACAGGCCCAGCAGGAAACTGTCGAACACCGTGGCCAGCACTTGCGCATGGGTCGCCTCGCGCAACTCACCGCTGGCCACCCCGCGCTCCACGCACTGCAACAACCCGGCCCGGGTGCGCTCGCGTGACGCGGTCAACGGCGCAACAACCGGAGCGAACTCGGCACTGGGCGCACTCATCACCCCCAGGCTGACCATGCAGCCCTTGGGGTGGCCGGCCGCGCATTGCATGCGCGCCGAGCGCCGCAGCGCCGTTTCAATGGCCTGGCGCGGCGGCAGTTCAGCGTCCCACAGGCACTCGGTGACCTGCCCGTGGCTGCCCAGGTAACGCGCCACCGCCTCGCGAAACAGCACCTCCTTGGAGCCGAAGGCGGCGTAAAAGCTGGGCGCGGAGATGCCGCCCATGCTGGCCTTGAGCTGGCTGAGCGAGGTGGCTTCGTAACCGTGCTCCCAGAACAGCAGCATCGCCTGTTCAACGGCGTGGTCACGATCGAAAGAACGGGGGCGGCCCATTTGTGCCATGGCGAACTCCGGGTGGCGACTGACTTAAATACTAGTCGATACAGAAGTCATTGACAATCGGCCGGCTTCTCTGGGTATATATATACCGACCGATACATAACTAACTTAAAGGATCCCCCATGAACCCCTCCCCACCCTTGCCCCTGGCCGCCCTGCTCGCCCTGGCCATGACCGGCTTCCTGTGCATCGCCACTGAAACCCTGCCCGCCGGCCTGCTGCCGCAGATCAGCGCTGGCCTGGGCATCAGCGCCGCGCTGGCCGGCCAGATGATCAGCGCCTACGCCCTGGGCTCGGTGCTGGCCGCCATCCCCCTGGTGATGGCCACGCGCAGCTGGTCGCGGCGCAGCGTGTTGCTGCTGAGCATCATTGGTTTCCTGCTGTTCAACTCGGTCACCGCCTGGTCCAGCCACTATGGGCTGACCCTGGCCGCACGCTTTGGCGCCGGCATGGCGGCGGGCCTGGCCTGGAGCCAACTGGCCGGCTACGCCCGGCGCATGGTGCAGCCCCGGCAACAGGGCAAGGCCATGGCCATCGCCATGGTCGGCACGCCCATCGCGTTGTCCCTTGGCGTGCCGCTAGGCACCTGGCTGGGCACGCTGCTGGGTTGGCGCGCGACCTTCTGGGTGATGTCGGCGGTCACCCTCGGGTTGGTTGGCTGGGTCCTCGCCAAGGTGCCGAACTTCCCCGGCCAGGCCAGCCATGAACAACTGCCGCTGCGCCGCGTGCTCACTACGGCTGGCGTGCGCCCGGTGCTCTCAGTGGTCATCGCCTGGATGCTGGCGCATAACCTTCTCTACACCTACATCGCCCCCTTCGTGGCCCGTGCCGGCCTTGGCGCGCGGGTGGACCTGGTGCTGCTGGCGTTCGGCGTGGCGGCGTTGCTGGGCATCTGGGTCACCGGGCGCCTGGTGGACCACTACCTGCGCCACGCGGTGCTGCTCAGCCTCGCCACCTTCGCCGCCGTCGCCCTGCTACTCGGTGTCGCCGGCAGCCAGCCAACGGTGGTGGCCGTGGCGGTGCTGCTCTGGGGGCTGAGCTTCGGTGGCGCGGCGACCCTGCTGCAGACCGCCCTGGCAGACAGCGCCGGGCCCGGCGCCGACGTGGCGCTGTCGATGAACGTGGTGGCCTGGAACGGCGCGATTACCGGCGCCGGGGTGTTGGGTGGGGTATTGCTGGAGTACGCCGGGATTGGCGTGTTCCCGTGGGCAGTGCTGGCGCTGCTGGGGGTGGCACTGGTGATCGCCGCCGGGGCACGGGCGCATGGGTTCCAGCCAGGCGGGCGTGGCCATGGGGTAGCTGCTACGTTCTGAACGGAATCCGAAGGAACTGCTTTGGCACGTGGACTCTCTACACTCGATATCGTCATCCCGCCACAAGGAGTGCCCCGTGCCCATTCGCCCCAGCGCCCTGCTATGCGGTTTCTCGCTACTCTGCGCCGCCACCTGCGCCAGCGCTGGCGGCGAGCCGCCGCTGGCGCCCTCGCCCGAACAGCTGGCCGCCAGTGACATCCACCACGCCCCGCGTGCAGACGGCCATTTCGCAAACAACGACGGCCCCCTGGCGCGCGGCAGCGTCTGGAAGTGGCGCTGGAACGCCTTCGTCAACCGGCTGCCGCCACCGCCGGCGAACAATTACCAGTTCCCCATCGACCACCCCGACGTGGCCGCGCTCAAGGCCAACCACACCCACAACACCCTGACCTGGATCGGCCACGCCAGCGCCCTGCTGCAGATCAACGGCGTGAACATCCTCACCGACCCGGTGTTCTCCGAGCGCGCCTCGCCGTTCTCCTTCATCGGGCCCAAGCGCAAGGTCGCGCCTGGCCTGGCCCTGGACCAACTGCCGCACATCGACGTGGTGCTGATCTCCCACAGCCATTACGACCACCTCGACACGGCCAGCGTGCAGGCGCTGAACCAGCAGGTCGGCGGCCCGCCGCGCTTCCTGGTGCCGCTGGGCATCAAGCAATGGATGGCTGACAAGGGCATCGACAACGTCGAGGAGCTGGACTGGAGCGACCACACCCGGGTGTCCGGCCTGGATTTCTGGTTCGTGCCGGCCACCCACTGGTCTGCGCGCAGCCTGGGCGACCGCAACGACACCCTGTGGGGCGGCTGGGCAGTAAAGACACCACCGGCGGCTGCGCAGCCGTTCTCGCTGTACTTCGCCGGCGACACCGGTTATTCCAACGACAGCAAGCGCATCGGCAAGGCCTTCGGTGGCTTCGACCTGGCGCTGATTCCCATCGGCGCCTACGCGCCGCGCTGGTTCATGGGCCCGCAGCACGTGGACCCGGGCGAGGCCGTGAAAATCTTTCAGGACATCGGCGCGAAGAAGGCCATCGGCATTCACTGGGGCACCTTCGAACTGACCGACGAACCGCTGGACGAGCCGCCGAAAAAACTGCTTGAGGCGACCAGGGCCGCAGGTTTGGCGGACGACGCCTTCACGGTGTTGCACCACGGCCAGACGATTCCCCTGGACAGCAACGCCAGTGGCCATTGAGGCACCGCGCCGCTATCTGCACACCGCGCCAAGCGGCATTCATGCAATGTGCACGGCGAGCAAGCACTGGACCATCACCCAAGCCCTTGGCAAATAACGGATTGTACCGGTGGTCGAAAGTGGCATAGCCGATGCACCACTCTTCCAGCTTCTCCCAGGATCGGCAGTCAGATCGGTCCGTCAACCGTGATAGGGGTACTGGAAAATGAATGCAATCGAACTGCTGGTGGCCGACCACAAACGCGTGAAAGCCATTCTTGAGCAACTGAGCGACTCCACCGAGCGGGGCGTGAAAAAGCGCACCGATCTGTTGGCCAAGCTGGAGATGGAAATTACCCTCCACACCCAGCTGGAAGAAGAGATTTTGTACCCCGCCTTCAAGGCGGCGGGTAGCAAAGAGCAGGACGTGATGTACTACGAGGCCAAGGAAGAACACCGCACGGTGGACTCACTGGTATTGCCCGACCTGCAGGCAACCGACCCCGGCACAGTAGAATTTTCCGGCCGGGTGAAGGTGGTCAGGGAACTGCTCGAGCACCATATCGAGGAAGAAGAAAGCGAGATGTTTCCCCAGGCGCAGAAATTGCTGGGCGAAGCCCGGCTCGAGGAACTTGGCGCGGCAATGGAAGCCATGAAAAAAGCGGCCCACCAGAAAGCCGCCTGAGTGCAACTCTGGCTTGCCAGCCAGCTCCTGGCAAGCCTCGCACCACTCGTAGCAGCTGCCGCAGGCTGCGTCCTGCCAACGCGGTGCGGCTGATATAGCTGATATAAACGATGCGAGGTTGCAGCCCCAGCCACTCAAGCTCCACGTATCACCGCCGATACCATCAGTAGCAATCACGATACATGGACTGATGAAATGGATCTTTCTGTCAGCACCACCTCGACGGCCTCCCTCACGGTTTCCGAGCAGAAAATCACCCTGCAGCCCGTCACCGGGGCGGCCGCACAAACGCTGCAAGCCGCTGCGGCCGGCCCGGCCGCGGTGTATTACCCCAGCGAAGCCGCGCAGCAGCTGGGCCTGACCATGGAAGCGGTGAATACCTGGATTGGCCGTGAGCAGTCGGCGGACTTCCCGCAGAAGGCCGCCGCCCACCAGGTAGCGCACGCCACGCTGAAGTCAGCCTTCGACGACTTCAAGGCCAGCCTGGCCGCGACCTTCCCGGCCATCGCCGACAAGAAATTCGGTTTCACCGTGCAGGCCGACGGCAGCCTGAAAGCGCTGAACAGTGGCGGCCAGCTGAGCAGCGTCGACCTGGCCAAGCTGAACACCCTGCTCAATGGCTCTGCGCAATTGAAAGACGCAGCCGTCGGCTACCGCGACGCCGCCATCGACGTGGTCAACGCCGATTCGCCCTGGAGCGGCAGCTACCTGGGCGGCTACAGCCTGACCCAGGCCAACTTCGCCAAGACCATCGACCTGGGCGCCCTGTTCGTGCCCAAGGGCCCTACCCCGACGAAGGAGTCGATCCAGGGGCTGTTCTTCAACCAGCTCTACACCAAGGGCGAAAAAATGACCCAACAAATCGAAACCGTCATGCTCGCAAACCGCACCTGACCCGTAGCAGCTGCCGCAGGCGGCGTCCGGATTCGCTGCGGTGTGCAGGAAATAGCGCGGCACCTTGGACGCGGCCGTCGGCCGCTGCTACAGAAGACGCGTTGCATGCATCGCAATCGGCGGTGCGCGCATCCCTGTAGCAGCTGCCGCAGGCGGCGTCCGGATTCACTGTGGTGTGCCAGGTATAGGACGCGGCCGTCGGCCGCTGCTACGTACCTATTGATAAAAACCTGTACAAAAAAAGCACCTTTTCCCAATACCCCGGTCATACCTAGATTACCCCCGCCCAATCCCTCTGCCGCCTGTCGCGCAATCGCTGCTAGCGCCCAAGCTAGCCGACGCTTTCGTATCCATTTGCTATACATGAAGGATCCAATTCGTACAGGATTTTTCGGCGTTGCCGTGCCCGGCGAGCCGTAGCGATCACCACGCCATTTGCTGTGTGGTGACGGAAGAAGCGAAAGGAAGAGCCGATAATGGACAATATCGTCGTCGCTGACAAAGCCACTGCCCAAGTCACTGCCCAAGCGTTTGGCAACGTTTCCCTGCAAGACCCCGCCGTGGTACAGATCCCCGTGCCCCCCCAGCAGGTGGCGTCCGTTGGCCGCAGTGGCGATGCCGCGGTGCTGCACCTGAAAAACGGTGAACAGGTGCGGGTCGACAACTTCTTCAAGGCCAACCCCCAGGGGGTGCACAGCGACATGGTGTTCCAGGGTGACAACGGCACCCTGTGGCAGGCGCAGTACAGCGCCGAAAGCTTCAATGGTTTCACCTTTGCCGAAGTCTCCTCTATCGACGACCTGCTGGCCGGCGTTGCCGTGGTCGGCAGTGCCACGCCCGAATGGGCCATCGCCGGCCTCGGCCTGCTGGGGGCCGGCGGCGCCACGGCAGCCGCGGTAGGCACCGGCGGCGGCAGCGGAAGCGGCGGCGGTGGTGGCACCGCTGTCGACACCACCGCGCCCGACGCCCCCACGGGCCTGGCGCTGTCCGCCAACGGCCTGCTGTTGAGCGGGCTGGGCGAACCCGGCAGCACCGTGACCGTGCGTGACAGCGCCGGCAACGTACTGGGCACCGGCACCGTGGGCAGCGACGGCAATTTCCAGGTGCCGCTGGGCAGCGCCCAGAACAACGGCCAAAGCCTCGACGTGACCCTCACCGACGGCGCCGGCAACACCTCGGCGCCCGGCACCATCGTGGCCCCGGACACCACCGCGCCCGCCGCCCCCGCCGACCTGGCCCTGACCGGCGATGGCCTGACCCTGAGCGGCAACGGCGAACCCGGCAGCAGCGTGACCGTGCGTGACAGCGCCGGCAACGTGCTGGGCACCGGCACCGTGGGCAGCGACGGGCATTTCCAGATAACCCTGAACCAGGCCGAAACCAACGGCGAAACACTCAATGTCACCCTCACCGACGCCGCCGGCAACAGCTCGGCGCCCGGCACCATCGTGGCGCCGGACACCACCGCGCCCGCCGCCCCCGCCGACCTGGCCCTGACCGGCGATGGCCTGACCCTGAGCGGCAACGGCGAACCCGGCAGCAGCGTGACCGTGCGCGACAGCGCCGGCAACGTACTGGGCACCGGCACCGTGGGCAGCGACGGGCATTTCCAGATAACCCTGAACCAGGCCGAAACCAACGGCGAAACACTCAACGTCACCCTCACCGACGCCGCCGGCAACAGCTCGGCGCCCGGCACCCTGGTCGCGGCCGACACCACCCCACCGGCCGTGCCCGGCAACTTGGCGGTGAACGCCGACGGCACCACCCTCACCGGCACCGGTGAAGCTGGCTCGACCATCACCGTGAAAGGCGCCGACGGCACCGTGCTGGGCACCGCCCTGGTGGCCAGCGACGGCAGCTTCAGCGTCACCCTGGCCCCGGCGCAAACCGCCGGCCAGGCCTTGACGGTGATCGACACCGACGCGGCCGGCAACAGCTCGCCCGCCGCCACTGCGCAAGCGCCCGACCTCAGCGTGCCGGACACTACCCCACCCGCACCTGCCACTGACGTGGCCATCAGCGGCAGCGGCAGCCTGGTCAGCGGCCACGGCGAAGCCGGCGCCACCGCCACCGTGATCGACGCCAACGGCACCGTGCTGGGCACCGCCGTGGTCGGCAGCGACGGCCTGTTCAGCGTCACCCTCAGCCCCGCGCAAAGCGACGGCCAGACCCTGCAGGTGACCCTCACCGACCCTGCCGGCAACGTCTCGCCCAACGTCGCGCTCACCGCCCCCGACCTCACCGCCCCGGCGCAGCCCGGCAACCTGGTCTTGAGTGCCGACGGCCTGACCCTGACCGGCACCGCTGAAGCCGGCTCGCGGGTGCTGGTGCATGACAACCAGGGCCAGGTGATCGGCCTCACCCGTGCCAACGCCGACGGAACCTTCAGCCTGACCCTGAGCAGCGCCCAGACCAATGGCGAGCACCTGGACGTCACCGCCACCGACGCCGCCGGCAACACCAGCACGCCCACGCTGCTGGTGGCCGCCGACACTACCCGCCCCGACGCGGTCACCGACGTGGTGATCAGCGCCGATGGCCAGGCGCTGTCGGGCACAGGCGAACCCGGCGCCACCGTCACCGTGCGCGACAGCAACAACGTGGTCATTGCCAGCGGCCTGGTCAACGCCAATGGCACCTTCGAAGTCACCCTGCAACCGCCCGTTACCGAGGGCGACATCGTGCGCATCACCCAGGCCGACGCCGCCGGCAACGCCTCGCCTGCAGTTGTCGTGGTCGCCCCGGACGCCGACGGCCCCGGCACGCCGGCCAACCTGCAGGTCAACGACGATGGTTCGCAACTGAGCGGCACCGGCACCGCCGGCAATGCGATCCAGGTGCTCGACAAAAACGGCACCGTGATCGGCGCCGGCGTGGTGGCTTCAGACGGCACCTTCATCGTCAGCCTGCTCCCCAACCAGGCCAACGGCGAAGTGCTCAGCGTGCAGGCCACCGACAGCAACAGCGAAGTCTCGGTCAGCGTCCCCGTCACCGCCCCCGACATCACCGGCCCCGCCGCGGCCACCGACCTGGCCGTGAGCAACAACGGCCTGCTGCTGACCGGGCGCGGCGAAGTCGGCGCCACCGTCACCGTCAAGGACGCCGCCGGCAACGTGCTGGGCAGCGCCGTGGTCTCGGCCACCGGCAGCTTCAGCGTGACCCTGGCCAGTGCCCAGGTCGATGGCCAGGCCCTGCACGTGACCCTGGCCGATGCCGCCGGCAACCCTTCGGCCGTCGCCGACATCAACGCACCGGACCTGGACGGCCCGCTGCAACCGGGCAACCTGGCCGTCAACAGCGCCGGCACCGTGCTCAGCGGCGTCGGCGAGGCCGGCGCGCACATCACCGTCACCAGCACCACCGGCACCGTGCTCGGCACCGCCGTGGTGGCCGCCGATGGCACCTTCAGCGTCACCTTGAGCAGCCCGCAGCACAACGGCCAGACCCTGCTGGTGAGCGCCACCGACAGCACCGGCAACGGCGCCGGGCCGGTGAGCTACGTCACCCCCGACACCCAGGCGCCCGCCCCGGTCACCGACCTGGCGGTGAACGCCACCGGCACGCAACTGACCGGCAATGGCGAAGCCAACGCCAGCATCACCGTGCGCGACCCGTCCGGCACCGTGATCGGCACCGCCACGGTGGGCACCGACGGCCATTTCAGCGTCCTGCTGACCACCCCGCAAACCAACGCCCAGGCGCTGCTGGTGGTGCAGGCCGACGCCGCCGGCAACCCGTCGACGCCCGCCAGCGTCAGCGCCCCCGACCTGACGCCACCGGCGCAGATCACCGACGCGAGCATTTCCGCCAACGGCGCCGTCGTCAGCGGCCACGGCGAAGTGGGCGCCACCGTCACCGTCAAGGACGCCAACGGCGCCTCCCTGGGCAGCGCCGTGGTGGGCAGCAACGGACTGTTCCAGATCACCCTGGGCACCGCGCAAACCAACGGCCAGACCCTGACCGTGGCGCAGGCCGATGCCGCCGGCAACCCGTCGCCCAGCAGCTCCCTGACCGCCCCGGACACCCAGGCCCCCGACGCGCCCACGCAGCTCACCCTGAGCAGCGATGGCAACACCCTCAGCGGCGTCGGCGAGGCCGGTGCCACCGTGCGCGTATACGCCCAGGACGGCACCCTGCTGGGCTTCGCCACGGTGAACGACAACGGCAGCTTCAGCGTGCCCCTGAGCGGCACCCAGGCCGATGGCCAGGTGCTGCACGTCAACCAGACCGACCTGCACAACAACGTTTCCGCCGATGCCGGCTTCACCGCGCCGGACACCACGCCGCCCGGTAGCCTCGACAACCTGGCCATCAGCCCCAACGGCGCCACCGTCACCGGCACCGGCGTGGCCGGCGACACCGTGTACGTGCGTGACGCCAGCGGCACGCTGCTGGGCAGCGCCGTGGTGGCCGGCAACGGCAGCTTCAGCGTGACCCTGAGCCCCGCGCAACTGGACGGCCAGACCCTGAGCGTGCACCAGGAAGACGCCGCCACCAACGCCTCGGCGACCCAGACCCTGACCGCGCCGGACCTCACCGCGCCACCCGCGCCCAGCGAACTGCTGGTGGACGCAAGCGGCACCACGCTCACCGGCCTCGCCCAGGCCAACAGCACCGTGCGCGTGCTGGACGCCGACGGCAACCTGCTGGTGACCGTCACTGCCGGCAGCGACGGCCACTTCACCGCCACCCTGCCCTCTGCGCAGCTCAACGCCGAAGTCCTCCAGGTCACGGCCTCCGACAGCAGCTACACCTCGTTGCCGGCCACCGTCACCGCCCCGGACACCACCAACCCGGCCCAGCCGGGCAACCTCGCCGTGACCCCGGACGGCAGCCAGGTCTCCGGCACCGCCGAGGCCGGCAGCACCGTCACCGTGCGCGACAGCGGCGGTGCCCTGCTGGGCAGCGGCACCGCAGGCAGTGATGGCGCGTTCGTGGTGACCCTGACCACCCCGGCCGCCAACGGCAGCACCTTGAGCGTCACCAGCACCGACGCGGCCAACAACACGTCCGAGCCCGGGACCGTGGCCGGCCCCGACGGCACCCAGGTCGCCAGCCCCAGTGACCTGGCCCTGGCCAGCGACGGCAGCACCCTGACCGGCAGCGGCACCGCCGGCACCACCATCAACGTGCTGGACAGCAGCGGCGCCAGCCTGGGCACCGCGCTGGTCAACAGCAGCGGGCGCTTCAGCGTGCTGCTGCGCATTGCCCAGGTCAACGCGCAGACCCTGCACGTGACCGCCAGCGACGGCACCCACACCTCGGTACCGGCCACCGTGGTGGCCAGCGACAGCACCGCCCCCGACGCCCCCACCGACGTCGCCGTGGCGGCCAACGGCAGCACCCTCACCGGCAAGGGCGAGGCCGGCGCCAGCGTGGCGGTGACCGACGCCAGCGGCGCCGTGGTCGGCACTGCGCTGGTGGCCAGCAACGGCAGTTTCGTCGTCACCTTCACCACCCCGCAGCTCAACGCCCAGGCGCTGACCGTGACCCAGAGCGATGCCGCCGGCAACGTCTCGCAGCCGGCCAGCACCCAGGCCCCCGACCTGACCGCGCCGAACCCGGCCGCCAACCTGTCGATCAATAACGTCGGCACCGTGGTCAGCGGCACCGGCGAGGTGGGCGCCACGGTCACCGTGCGCGACGCCAACGGTACCGTGCTGGGCACCGGCACGGTGGACCAGAGCGGCAACTTCCAGGTCAGCCTGGGCAGCGCCCAGACCAACGGCGCCGCCCTGCACGTCAGCCTCACCGACGCCGCCGGCAACGTCTCCGCCGACGCAACCCTGGTCACCGTCGACACCACCCCGCCGGCGGTGGTCAGCGGCCTGGCCATCAGCAACGACGGCACCACCCTCAACGGCAGCGGCGAACCCGGCGCCACCGTGCACGTCACCGACAGCAACGGCAACCCACTGGGCACTGCCGTGGTGGCCAGCAACGGCAGTTTCTCGGTGACCCTCACCACCGCGCAAACCAACGGCCAGGTCCTCGACGTCAGCCAGACCGACCCCAGCGGCAACACCTCCGCCTCGGTCACCCAAGTGGCCCCCGACACCACGCCGCCCGCCGCCCTTACCCAGGTGGCGATCAACGCCGACGGCGTCACTGTCACCGGCCACGGCGAGCCCGGCGCCACCGTGCAGGTCTACAGCGCCGACAACACCCTGCTGGGCACTGGCCTGGTGGCCGCCAACGGCGCTTTCACCTTGACCCTCAACACCGCGCAGCTCAACGCGCAGGTGCTCACCGTGACCCAGGAAGACCCGCCCGGCAATGTCTCCACGGCCGTGGACATCACCGCCGTGGACCTGACGCCACCGGCCAGCCCCAGCGACCTGGCACTCAACGGCGCCGGCCTGCAGCTGACCGGCCACGCCGAGGCCGGCAGCACCGTCACCGTCACCAACGCCCAGGGCACCGTGCTGGGCACCATCACCAGCGGCAGCGACGGCGTGTTCCACGTCACCCTCAACAGCGCGCAAACCAACGGCCAGGCCCTGACCGTGACCGCCACCGACCCGGCCGGCAACGTCTCCAGCCCGGCCAGCCTCACCGCCGCTGACACAACTGCACCGCTGGCCGTGACCAACCTGGCCGTGGCCAGCGACGGCGCCACCCTGGCCGGCAGCGGCGAGGCCGGCGCCACCGTCACCGTGCGTGACGCCGGCGGCACCCTGCTGGGCACCGTGGTGGTGGGCGGCAACGGCAGTTTCAGCGTCGGCCTGAGCCCCAGCGCCAGCGCCGGCAGCAACCTCAGCGTGGTGCAGACCGACGCCGCCGGCAACGCTTCGCCCAGCGCCTCGGTCACCGCGCCGGGTACCCTGGCCGAACCTGCGCCCGCCAACCTGGTGCTCAGCGCCGACGGCCTGACCCTGAGCGGCACCGCCACCGCCGGCAGCACGGTCAGCGTGCACAACGCCGCCGGCACCTTGCTGGGCAGCGCCCTGGTGCTCAACGACGGCACTTTCAGCGTCACCCTGGCCAGCGCCCAGCTCAACGGCCAGGTGCTGGCGGCCAACGCCACCTCCAGCGACGGCATCAACTCGCTGCCGGCCAGCCTCACCGCGGCCGACGTCACCGCCCCGGCGCCGCTGAGCAACCTGCACCTGGCCGCCGATGGCGCCGCGCTGACCGGCCGCGGCGAAGCCGGCGCCACCGTCACCGTGCTGGGCCAGGGCGGCATCGTCCTGGGCAGCGTCGTGGTCGGCGCCAACGGCACGTTCAGCCTGACCCTGACCACCCCGCAAACCAACGCCCAGGTGCTCAGCCTCAGCCAAACCGACGCTGCCGGCAACGAGTCCAACAGCGTCAACCTCACCGCGCCCGACCTGATCGCGCCGAACGCCCCCACCGTCACCAGCGTCAGCAGCGACGGCCTGGTGCTGTCGGGCAGCGGCGAAGCCGGCGCCACGGTCAAGGTGATGGGCACCGACGGCACCCTGCTGGGCACCGGCACCGTGCGCCTGGACGGCACCTTCCAGGTCACCCTGAACACCCCGCAGGCCAACGGCCAGACCCTGGCGGTGACCCTGACCGACGCCGCCGGCAACACCTCGGCGGCCACCAATCACGTGTCGGTGGACACCACTGCGCCAGCCGCGCTCACGCAACTGGCCATCGGCAGCGACGGCGCCAGCATCACCGGCCACGGCGAAGCCGGGGCCACCGTCACCGTCACTGACGCCAACGGCAACCCGTTGGGCCAGGCCGTGGTCGGCAGCACCGGCACCTTTACCCTGACGCTTAGCCCGGCGCTGACCAACGCCGAGGTGCTGACCCTGGTGCAGGCCGACGCCGCCGGCAACGTCTCGCCGGCCACCAGCCTGACCACCCCGGACTTCACCCCGCCGGCAGACCTGGCCAACGTCGCCATCAACGCCGCCGGCGCCCTGGTGACCGGCACCGGCGAAGCGGGTGCCACCGTCACCGTCAAGGACGCGGCCGGCACCGTGCTGGGCAGCACAGTGGTGCTGGCGGACGGCTCGTTCGCCGTCAGCCTGAGCACCCCGCAGGTCAACCATCAGCAACTAAGCGTGCAGCAGGCCGACCCACCCGGCAACGTCAGCAGCCCGACCCTGATCATCGCGCCGGACCTGACCCCGCCCGACGTGCCCGCCCAGCTGCAGTTCAACGCCACCGGCACGGTAGTGACCGGCACGGGTGAAGTCGGCAGCACGGTGAAAATCACCCTGGCCGACGGCACCGTGATCAACGGCGGCGCCGTGGACAATACCGGGCATTTCCTCGTCACCCTCACCGCTGGCCAAGCGCAGACCAACGGCCAGACCGTGTGGGTAACCCTGACCGACGACGCCGGCAACGTCTCGGCCACCGCCACGTTGCTCGCGCCGGACAGCACCGCTCCGAACCCAGTGCAGAACCTGGCCCTGGACGCCGCCGGGCTGGTGCTCAGCGGCACCGGCGAGGTCGGCGCCAGCGTCATCGTGACCTCCGGCACCGGCACCGTGCTGGGCAACGGCACCGTGGCCGCCGACGGCACCTTCACCCTTACCTTGACCAGCGCCCAGCTCAACGGCCAGGTGCTCTCGGTGGTGCAGCAGGACGGGGCCGGCAACAACGCCACCGCCACTGCCTTCACCGCCCTGGACGTGACGGCCCCGGCCGCGCCGGTGGTCACCAGCCTGAGCGCCGACGGCCTGACCCTGACCGGCACCGGCGAGGCCGGCGCCACCCTGGTTGTCACCTCGGCCACCGGCACCACCCTGGGCACCACCACGGTAAACGCCGACGGCAGCTACAGCGTCGGCCTCAACGCCGCGCAGCTCAACGGCCAGGTGCTGACCCTGGTGCAGACCGATGGCGCCAGCAACCACGGCGCGGCCCTGCTCTACACCGCGGCCGATGTCACCCCGCCGGCCCAGGTAGACAACCTGGCGCTGAGCAACAGCGGCCTGGTGCTGACCGGGACCGGCGAGGCCAATGCCATCGTTACCGTCACCTCCGGCGGCCTGCCCATCGGCACCGCCACCGTGGCCGCCGACGGCACCTTCAGCGTCCTGCTTACCAGCGCCCAGCTCAATGGCCAGCAGCTGTCGGTGATCCAGACCGACGCCGCGCTCAACCCCTCGACGGCGCAGACCCTCGACGCCCGGGACATCACCGCGCCAACGGCGCCGCTGGTGACCTCGCTGACCAACAACGGCGGCACGCTCAACGGCACCGCCGAAATTGGCAGCGTCATCAGCGTCACCAACGCCGCCGGCACCCTGCTGGGCACCGTCACCACCGGCGCTGACGGCCAGTATCACGTCACCCTGAGCCCGGCCCAGGCCAATGGCCAGGTGCTGTCGGTGGTGGCCACCGATACCGCCGGCAACCATTCCCTGCCCCTGACCTACGCCACTGCCGACATCACGGCGCCGGACGCAGCCACCAACCTGAGCATCAGCGCCGACCACAGCCAGTTGGCCGGCCGCGGCGAGGTGGGGGCCAGCGTGGCCGTCACCAACGCCGGCGGCACCAGCGTGGGCACTGGCACCGTGGGCGCCAACGGCAGCTTCGTCATCAACCTGAGCCCCGGCATCAACGCCAACGACGTGTTGAACGTGGTGCTGACCGACGCGGCGGGCAACCACTCCCTCGACGCCGTGCTGACGGTGCCGGTGAACCCGGCGCCGGACGCGCCCAGCGACCTGTTGCTGGCCGCCAACGGCCTGACCCTGACGGGCGTGGCCGAGGCCTCCAGCACCATCACCGTGTACAACGCCAGCGGCACGGTGATCGGCACCGGCACGACCACGGTCGGCGGGTTGTTCACCCTGACCCTGGACGCCGCGCAGACCAACGGCCAGACCCTGTCGGTTACCGCCACCACCAGCACCGGCGGCGCTTCGCTGCCCGCCACCGTGGTAGCCGCGGACACCACCGCGCCGGACCCGATCAGCGACCTGGCGCTCAACGTCACCGGCTTGATCGTCACCGGTCGGGGCGAAGCCGGGGCCACGGTCACGGTCAGCAACGGCAGTACTGTACTGGGCACGGGCACGGTGGGGGCCACCGGCACGTTCAGCGTGACCCTGAGCAGCGCCCAAACCAACGGCCAACTGCTTAGCGCAGTGCAGGCCGATGCAGCCCACAACAGCTCGACCGCGGTCACCCTCACCGCCCCCGACACCACCGCGCCCGCCGCCCCCAGCGTGCTGGGCCTCAACGGCGCCGGGCTGGTGCTGTCGGGCGTGGGTGAAACCGGCGCCACCGTCACCGTGCGCAGCAGCGCCGGCGATGTGCTGGGCACTGCCACCGTGGTCGGCGGGGTCTTCGCCGTCACCCTCAACGCGGCGCAGCTGAACGGCCAGACCCTCAGCGTCAGCCAGGCCGACGCCGCCGGCAACGTCTCGGCCACCGCCACCCTGGTGGCCACCGACGTCACTGCCCCGGCCACCCTCACCGACCTGGCGCTGAGCAGCAGCGGCCTGCAGGTGACCGGCAAGGGCGAAGCCGGCGCCACGGTCACCGTGGTCAGCGGCGCCACCACCCTGGGCACCGCGGTGGTCAACGCCGCGGGCACCTTCACCGTGACCCTGAGCAGCGCCCAGCTCAACGGCCAGGTGCTGAGCCTGACCCAGGCCGACGCCGCCAATAACGTATCGCCCGCCTCCACCCTCACCGCCGCCGACGTGCAGGCCCCGGCGGCGCCCACCGGCGTCAGCCTGGCAGCGAACGGCCTGACCCTCACCGGCAGCGGCGAAATCGGCGCCACGGTGACCGTCACCAACGCCGCGGGCACCGCCCTGGGCACCGGCACCGTCGGCGCTGGCGGCACCTTCACCCTCACGTTGAACAGCGCGCAACTGGACGGCCAGGTGCTGACCGTGCGCCTGAGCGACGCCGCCAGCAACGTCTCGGCCGCCGCCAGCCTGACCGCCCCGGACATCACCGCGCCGGCCGCGCCCACTGGCGTGGTGGTCAACGCCAGCGGCACCCTGGTCACCGGCACCGGCGTGGCCGGCTCCACCGTCAAGGTGCTGCTGGGCACCACCGTGCTGGGCACCGGCACGGTGGCGGCCAACGGCAGCTTCTCGGTGGCGATCGCCGCGCAAATCAACAGCCAGGTGCTGACCGTCACCCAGGCCGACCCCAGCGGCAACGTCTCGGTCGCGGCTACCGCCACCGCGCCTGACCTCACCCCGCCGGCCGCGGCCACGGGCCTTGTGGTCAGCGCCGACGGCCTGACCCTGACCGGCAGCGGCGAGGCCGGCAGCACCGTCACGGTGAAATCCGCCAGCGGCCTGGTGCTGGGCACCGCCACCGTGCTCAGCGGCGGGCTGTTCAGCGTGACCCTGGGCAGCGCCCAGAACCATGGCGAGACCCTCACCGTCAGCCTCACCGACGGCAGCGGCAACGTCTCCACCGGTACCACCGTGGTGGCCAGCAACATCGACGCCAACATCCCGCTGGTGGCCAGCAACGACCTGGCCACCGCCACGGTGAACCTGGCGCCGGTGAGCAGCACCGCCCATTACTCGGACTCGTTCACCACCCTGCTGTCGGGCTTCTCCAAGACCTATTCGTTCAGCATCAGCGCCGGCACCACCGGCACCCCGACCCTGACCCTCACGGCCGGCAGCCTGGTGTCGCTGCTCAACGGCGTGGTCTACACCCTGCAGGTCAAGGACGCCAGCGGCGCCTGGGTGACCCTGGACATCAACGGCAACGGCGGCCTGCTGGACCTGCTGACCCTGGGTTCGCAACAGGTGCAGGCGAAGATCGGCACGCTGCTGGCCGGCGATTATAGACTGGTCGTCTCCAGCACCGGCATCGGCCTGCTGACCACCGTCACCAGCGACCTGGCGCTGCAGACCACCAGCCTCACCCAGTTCACCGGCACCGCCGGTGCCGCCACCACCGGCAACGTCCTCACCGACCTGGGCACCAGCGGCGTCGCCGACCAGCTGGGGCCCAACAACCTCGCGGTGCTCAAGGTGCTGGTGAACGGCAGCTACGTCACCGTCGCCAGCGGCGCCGGCACCACGGTGCAGGGCCTGTACGGCACCCTGGTGATCCATGCCGACGGCAGCTACACCTACACCGCCAACGGCAGCACCAGCAGCGTGGGCAAGGTCGACACCTTCAGCTACGAGCTGGTGCACCCCACCGCGGGCACCGCCACCGCCACCCTCTACGTGCGCATCGACAGCCCCCAGGCCACGGAAACCTGGAGCAGCACCAACCTGGCCAGCCCGGCCGTGGTGGTGGACGCCACCAACGACATCGCCAGCACCAGCATCACCCTGGCCGCCAAGGAGGTCACCAGCACCTCCACCCTGGGCACCCTCAACGTGCCACTGCTGGGCGGCAGCGCCACCTACACCACCAGCGTCGCCAGCAACACGGTCAGTGACCTGACCGTGACCCTCAACGCCAGCAACCTGCTGAGCGTGGCCGGTGGCCTGACGGTGACGCTGTACAAGATGAACAGCTCGGGCGTCTACGTGGTGGTGAAAACCGTCAGTGGCAGCTCGCTGCTGAGCCTGGGCAGCAACAACTACGGGGTGACCTTCGACGACCAGACCGCCGGCACCTACCAGGTGAAAGTGGCGGTGACCGGGCTGGGCATCCTCAGCACCATCACCACCAGCATCACCAACGCCGCCACCTACACCAACCAGAACGTGGTCAGCAGCTACACCCCGGTCACCGGCAACCTGCTCACCGACACCGCCGGCGGTGGCGCCGACGTGCTGGGCTCGGCCTACACCGTGCTCAGCGTGTTGCTGGCCGGCACCTACGTAACGCCGGGCTACAACGGCACCACGCTGACCGGCACCTACGGGTCGTTGCTGGTGCACGCCGACGGCAGCTACGTGTACACCCTCAATGCCGGCCTGACCGACGCGGTGATCGGCCACACCGACGTGTTCACCTACGAGCTCACCCACCCCAACGGCACCACCGACGTCGCCACCCTGACCATCGACCTCAACCAGGCCGGCGCCGTGGCCACCTTCTCGGCCCTGGCGCTGGTCAGCGACGACAGCACCGCCGCCACCACGGCGGCGGTGGCCACCACCACCGAGGTCATCCAGGGCACCAGCGGCAACGACACCCTGGACGCCGGCCACGGCGGCGCGGTGACCCTCAACGGTGGCGCCGGCAACGACACCCTGATCGTCCACGACCAGAACTTCACCTCGGTGGACGGCGGCACCGGCACCGACACCCTGCAATGGGCCGGTGGCGACGCCACCATCGACCTGGGCAACCTGGCCAGCCGCATCCACAACATCGAGATCATCGACCTCACCAACACCGGCACCGTGAGCCTGACGCTGAACCTGGCGGGCATCATCGCGGTCACCGAGACCGGCGCCGACAAACTGATCATCAAGGGGGGCAGCAACGACAGCGTGCACATGACCGGCAGCACCTGGGTGGCCGACGCCAGCGAACAATCGGGCGGCGTCGACTATACCCAATACACCCCCCAGGAAGACCCAAGTCACCACCTGTGGGTACAAAGCGGGGTGCATGTGGTGTAACCCGTAGCAGCGGCCGCAGGCCGCGTCCCAGGCAACGCGGTCCGTCAGCCATGGCGCCGGACGCGGCCTGCGGCCGCTGCTACAGGGTGGTGTTTAAGGAAGAACCTAATAACAGTAAGGGAACCCAGTGAAGCCAGTTCGCCTTTTGAAGTTGTCGGCGGTCGTGCTGTCCGTCGGCCTGCAGCCTTGCATCACGGTGTCGGCCCTCGCCGACGATCATCTGGACCCCGGGCTCAGCGTCATCAGCCCGACCAAACTGCAACCCAACCCGGGCAACGCCGCCCGGGTGCCCGCGGCGCCGCGCACGGTCAGCGCCAGCGAGCAGCGCCTGGGCCTGGAACAGGCCATCCGCGTGGCCGTGGACTGGCACCCCAGCATCGCCGAAGCCGTGGGTACCCTGCTGCAACAGGGCGAGAACATCAACGTCGCCCAGGCCGGCTACTACCCCCAGGTCACCGGCGGCATCAAGGGCGGCTATGACAGCGGCTACGACGGCGACCGCAACACCCAGGCCGTGAGCATTTCCCTCAAGCAGATGCTCTACGACTTCGGCAAGGTCGACAGCTCGGTCGACGCCGCCCGCGCCAAGGCCGCGCAGAGCCAGGCGAACATCCTGCTGGCCATCGACCAGGTGGCCCGCGACACTGCCTACGCCTACATCGAGGTGCAGCGCTACCAGCATTTGCTGGCCACCGCCCGCGACCAGATCAAGGGCATCGGCGACATCGTCGAGCTGGCCCAGCAGCGCAGCGACATGGGCGCCAGCACCCGCTCCGACGTGGTCCAGGCGCAGTCCCGCGCCGACGGCGGCATGGCCACCTTGCAGGACTACAAGGCCCAGTACGCGCGCTGGCAGTCGACCCTGGCCAACCTGCTGGGGCGGCGCAGCGTGCCCCAGGTCACCGACGCCTTCGCCACGGCCCTGGAGCAGTCCTGCCAGGCCCCCGACAACGGCGACGCCCTGCCCGCGGTGCTGGCCGCCGTGGCCCAGCGCACCCAGGCCCAGGCCGAACTGGCCAACGCCAAGGCCCAGGCCTACCCCACCCTGTCCCTGGAGCCGTCGCTGAACCAGTACCTGGACAACGACTACAACAAGGACAACCCCGACATCAACCGCACCCAGGTGGGCATCTTCCTCAACCTGGAAGTGCCGATCTACCAGGGCGGCGCCACCAGCGCCCGCACCCGCGCCGCCGGCCACGCCCTGAGCGCCGCCGACTCGGCAGAGGACGCCGCGCGCCTGCAGGCGCGCCAGGGCCTCACCGAAGCCCAGGCGCAGACCGCCAGCCTCAACCGCCGCCTGGGCGCCCTGCAGACCCGCGAAGCCAGCATCCGCCAGGCCCGCGAGCTGTACGGCAAGCAGTACCTGGAGCTGGGCACCCGGCCACTGCTGGACCTGCTCAACGCCGAGCAGGAGATCTACCAGTCACGCTTCGACCTGGAAAACACCGTGGCCGACTCGCGCCGCCTGCAAATCGATTGCCTGTACAACAGCGGCGGCCTGCGCCGCGCCTTCGGCATCGACCACAGCACCATCCAGCACGTGGAGATCCTGCCATGACCGACGCCATCGTCATCAACCACGAACCTGCCGCGCCGCCGCCGCGTGCCGACTACGCGCCCTGGCTGGAAGCAGTGCTGACCATCGCCCGCCACTACCGCCTGGACGTGTCGCCGGAGAGCATTCGCATCGCCTCGCAGCAGCCCGACGCGCGCCTGGAGGACGTGGTGCGGCACATGGCGCGTCAGGCCGGCCTGAGCGTCAAGTTCGCCGGCTTCGACCGCCGCAGCCTCAGCCGCTGGCGCGCGCCGCTGGTGGTGCAGTTGCGCGACGGCCAGGTGGGCGTGGTGGAAAGCGTGGGCGAGGACGGCGAGCTGGGCATCGTCTTCAGCGGCGACCAGGGCCTGCAAAGCCGCATCGACCCGGCCACCCTCGCCGGCCAGGCCATTCGCACGGTGGTGCTGCGGCCCACCCAGGTGCTCAGCGACGTGCGCACCGACGACTACGTCAAACCCTTCGACGAACACTGGTTCCGGCGCATCGTGCTGCGCGACCTGCGGCCCTACACCCAGGTAATGATCGCCTCGCTGGTGGCCAACCTGCTGGGCATGGCCGGCGTGCTGTTTTCCATGCAGGTGTACGACCGGGTGATTCCCGCCGAGTCGCTGCCCACCCTCTACGTGCTGTTCGGCGGCGTGCTGCTGGCGGTGGTGTTCGACTTCGTGATGCGCATCATGCGCCTGCGCATCACCGACCTGCTGGGCAAGCGCGCCGACCTGCGGGTCTCCGACCTGGTGTTCGGCCACGCCCTGCGCCTGCGCAATTCGGCGCGGCCGCGCTCCACCGGCTCGTTCATCTCGCAGCTGCGCGAGCTGGAGCAGATCCGCGACCTGATCACCTCCAGCACCGCCACGGCACTGGCCGACCTGCCGTTCTTCCTGATGTTTTTGCTGGTGTTCTACCTGATCGGCGGCGCCCTGGTGGCCATACCCGTGGTCGCCCTGGTGCTGATGGTGCTGCCCGGGGTGCTGGCCCAGCGCAAGCTGGCGCGGCTGGCCAACGAGTCCATGCGCGAGGCGGCCCTGCGCAACGCCATGCTGGTGGAGGCCATCCAGGGCCTGGACGACATCAAGGCGCTGCAGGCCGAACAGCGCTTCCAGCAGCAGTGGAACCACTACAACGCCGCTTCGGCGGAGAGCAGCCTGCGCCTGCGCAACCTCACCAACAGCCTGGTGGCCTGGACCCAGAACGTGCAGAGCGCGGTGTTCGCCGTGGTCATCGTGTTCGGCGCACCCATGGTGATTGCCGGCGACCTGACCACCGGCAGCCTGGTGGCAGCGTCCATCCTGTCGTCACGCATGATGGCGCCCATGGCCCAGCTCACCCACGTGCTCACCCGCTGGCAGCAGGCCAAGGTGGCGCTGCAGGGCCTGAACCGCATCATGCAGCTGCCCGTGGACCACCCCCAGGGCAGCCAGCGCGTGCACCTGCCGGCCATTCGCGGCGAGTATCAGTTCCGCCAGGCCAGCTTCCGCTACAGCGAGGAAGCGGCGCCGGCCCTGAGCAACATCAACCTGACCATCCGCCCCGGCGAGCACATTGCCATTCTGGGCCGCAACGGCGCCGGCAAGTCGACGCTGCTGCAGGCGCTGGCCGGCGGCATGGACCTGGGCACCGGCGAGACCACCCTGGACGGCATCGCCCTCGCCCACCTGGACCCCGCCGACCTGCGCCGCGACGTCGGCCTGCTGGCCCAGCACGCGCGGCTGTTCCACGGCACCCTGCGCGACAACATCACCCTGGGCGCCGGCCAGGCCAGCGACCAGGAGATCCTTGCCGCGCTGTCGCAGACCGGGGCCCTGGACTTCGTGCGGATGCTGCCCAAGGGCATGGACCACGTGATCCTCGAAGGCGGCCAGGGCCTGTCGGGCGGGCAACGGCAGAGCCTGCTGCTGTCGCGCCTGCTGCTGCGCCAGCCCCAGGTGCTGCTGCTGGACGAGCCCACCGCCAGCCTCGACGACATCACCGAGCGGCGGCTGCTGGAACAGCTGGCACAGTTCACCCAGGGCCGCACCCTGGTGGTGGCCACCCACCGCGTCAGCCTGCTGCAACTGGTGGAGCGCATCATCGTGGTGGACGGCGGGCACATCGTCATCGACGACCACCGCGACGCCGCCCTCGCCCGTCTCAAGCAACCGCAAGGAGCGCAGGCATGAGCACTTACGAACACGCGTCGTACCTGGACGGCGACGACGACCGCGGCCTGGTGCGCGGCGCCCGGGTGATCTGGGGCTGCGCGCTCATGCTCGGCTGTTTCTTCGTGTGGGCCTACTGGTTCCAGGTGGTGGAAGTGTCCACCGGCACCGGCAAGGTCATCCCCAGCTCCCACGAGCAGGTGATCCAGTCCATGGAGGGCGGCATCGTCAAGCAACTGAACGTCAGCGAGGGCGCGCTGGTGGAGCGCGGCGAGGTGCTGGCGCAGCTGGACCCGGTGAAGAACGAGTCCAACGTCGGCGAAAGCGAGGCCAAGTACCGCGCCGCCCTGGCCAGCGTCAACCGCCTGCAGGCCGAGGTCAACGACACGCCGCTGAAGTTCGCGCCCTCGCTGCAGGCCTACCCCGAGCTGATCAGCGCCGAGACCGCGCTGTACACCACCCGCCGGCGCGGCCTGGAGGCCACCCTGGCGGGCATCCAGGAATCGCTGAAGCTGGTGCGCAGCGAACTGGACATCACCCAGAACCTGGCCAAGATCGGCGCCTCCAGCCGCGTCGAAGTGCTGCGCCTGAACCGCCAGCGCTCGGAGCTGGAACTCAAGGCCACCGAGGCCCGTTCGGACTACATGGTGCGCGCCCGCGAAGACCTGGCCAAGGCCAACGCCGAGGCGGACATGCTGGTGGCGGTGATTCGTGGCCGCAACGACTCGCTGGAACGCATGACCCTGCGCTCGCCGGTGCGCGGCGTGGTCAAGGACATCGAGGTGACCACCGTGGGCGGGGTAATTCCGCCCAACGGCAAGCTGATGGAGATCGTGCCGCTGGACGAGCAGCTGCTGATCGAGACGCGCATCGCCCCCCGCGACATCGCCTTCATCCACCCCGACCAGGACGCCAAGGTGAAGATCACCGCCTATGACTATTCGATCTACGGCAGCCTCGACGGCAAGGTGGTGACCATCTCCCCCGACACTATCCAGGACCAGGCCAAGCCGGAGATCTTCTACTACCGGGTGTTCATCCGCACCAACGCCGACGTGCTGCGCAACAAGGCCGGCAAGACCTTCGCCATCGTCCCGGGGATGATCGCCACGGTGGACATCCGCACCGGCGAGAAGACCGTGCTCGACTACCTGATCAAACCCCTGAACCGCGCGCGCGAAGCGCTGCGCGAACGATAAGGAATTGCATCAGCGGCTGGCGAGGCTAGTCGGCGCCTTCAGCGGCTGCGACTGCGCCAGGTAACGGTTCCACTCCCGGGTGATCTCGGCATAGGGCAGGAACACGCTGACCCGCGGCTGGTTGGCCAGGTCCGCGCGCTTGAGGCCCGCCAGGTCGCCGTGGGTCAGGTACGCCACGTTGATCCCCACCACCTTGCCGTCGGCGGCAAACACCGGCCCGCCGGACATGCCTTTGGCCGTGGGCGCATCGTTGGTGGCGTACATCACGTTGCCTTCCTTCGCGTCCAGCCGCACCATGGCCGGCAGCGCGCGGCCCTGGCCTTTCACCGGTACATAGAGGGAATTGAAGCCCACCGCCGTCAGCGTCTCGCCCGGCACATAGGCGCGCCACTGCGGCGCACCCTCGGCCTTGTGGCGGAAGAACTGCACATCCGCCTGGCCCTGATAGACGGCGCCCGGCAGGTATGGAATGTGTTTCACCGTGACCGCATAATCGGCGTTCCACTGCACCGCCGTGCCCATCAGCATAAAGGGCAAAGGCCCCCCTGAGTGAACGACGAAGGCTTGGTCATAGACAGGGTCCGTGGTGTAAGCGGTCGGCATTCCATTGCACCCGCTGAGCAGCACACAGGCTGCCAGGAGCGACTTGAGGGGGTTCATTTCTTCACGCTGGGGTGGGTGAGTGATGGCGCAAATATATCAGTGTGCCATCATGCGGTCGATAGGGTGAGTCTACCGTTCGGCTGGATCCAATTTGTTTTGAATATCGTCTGACTTATTGAATTTTTTCCGCCCGTGCTACCCAAACAAGGGAGATCAACCCACCCGGAGATCCCCATGCCCGCCACGAAAAAGTCCTACCCCGTCGCCAACGTCCGCCACTTCCTGGAACCTGGCCCCATCGTGCTGCTGTCGTCGCGCTGGCAAGACCAGAGCAACATCATGACCCTGGGCTGGCACATGGTGATGGAGTTCACGCCCTCGCTGATCGGCTGCGTGATCTCCAGCGCCAACCATTCGTTCGAGCTGGTGCGCAACAGTGGCGAATGCGTGATCAACCTGCCCGAGGCGAAGTGGGTGGACACGGTGGTGGGGATTGGCAACTGCTCGGGCACCGAGTTGGACAAGTTCGAGCACTTCGGCCTGACGCAGGGCAAGGCCAGCAAGGTCAAGGCGCCGCTGATCGAAGAGTGCCACGCCAATTTCGAGTGCCGGTTGCACGATGACGCCATGGTGGATGGCTACAACCTGTTTATCTTCGAAGTGGTGAAGGCCCATGTGGCGCCCTCGCCCGCCCAGCCCGAAACCCTGCATTACCAGGGCATGGGCCAGTTCATGCTGTCGGGCAAGACCATCGACCGCAAGCGCTTGTTCAAGGCATCGATGCTGACCTGAATCACGAACCCCGCTGCTACATCCTGTGGGAGCTGGCTTGCCAGCGAGCTGTTGGGGCCATAAAAGCTCGCTGGCAAGCCAGCTCCCACAAGGGAGGCGGCCTTGTGCCGCCCCGTAGCAGCTGCCGCAGGCGGCGTCCGCGGCCAACGGTCAATCCGGGATCACGGCAATCACATCAATCTCCATCAACCACTGCGGCTGCCCCAGCGCCGACACCACCAGCCCGGTGGAAATCGGGAACACGCCCTTCAGCCATTTCCCCACTTCCTGGTACACCGGCTCGCGGTAGCGCGGGTCGATTAGGTAGGTGGTGGTCTTGACGATGTGCGACAGGTCCGAGCCTGCCTCTTCCAGCAGTTGCTTGACGTTTTTCATCGCCTGTTCGGCCTGGGCGCGGGGGTCGCCGAGGCCCACCAGGTTGCCTTCGAAATCAGTGCCCACCTGGCCGCGCACGTACACGGTGTTGCCGGCGCGCACGGCCTGGCACAGGTCGTTGTCCAGGGCCTGGTTGGGGTAGGTTTCCTTGGTGTTGAACATGCGAATACGGGTATGGGTTGGCATCGGTGGCTCCTTGGCAAACACGAATGATCAAGCGCTGACGGTGGTTTTTTCGACGGCCCGGGCCTGACGCTGGCTGGCATCACGGTGGTAGGCGGCGTATTGGCGCTGGATGGCGATCTGGTCGGCGATGTACTTGGCGTCGTGCCACACGCCCCAGATGAACGACGAGCCGCGCCGCGACTGCCACGGCAGGCCGAGGAAGTACACGCCCGGCTCGGTGGACACGCCGCGCTGGTGGGTCGGCTTGCCCTTGGCGTCGAAGGCGTCCACGGCCAGCCAGGTGTAGTCGGTGGCAAAGCCGGTGGCCCAGATGATGGTGCTGACCCCGGCTGCCAGCAGGTCCAGCTGCTGCAGCGGCTGGCTGATGCACGGCGCGTCGGCGAACACCCGGCGCGCGCCGGGCTCGGGCGCAAGGTCGAGGCCGTTGCGCTCGATGTAGGCGTCGGCAGCGTCCAGCAGGGCCAGGTAGTTGTCGTCGCCGCGCTTGAGGTTGTCGACCAGGTCCTGCTGGAAGCGCGCCACCGCGCCGTCGAAGGCCTGGGTCAGGCCCACCAGGGTCATGCCCTGCTGCGCCAGTTCGCGGAAGTCCACGGTGCGCCCGCCATGGGCGCCGCTGACGGCGATGGTGACGTGCTCGCGGCCCGGCTTCATGGCCGCCGCGTCCCACTCGCCCAGCACCCCCAGCCACCAGCAGAAATCCCGCCCGCGGTAGGCCCGTGGCGGCCGGTCGTGCTGGCCCACCGACAAGTACACGTCGCGGCCGGCGCGGCGCAGTTCATCGGCGATCTGCACGCCGGAGGAGCCGGCGCCCACCACCAGCACGCCACCGGCCGGCAGTTGCTGCGGGTTGCGGTAGTCGGCGGAGTGGATCTGGGTCAACGGCACGTTCCTGGGGGCAATGGCCGGAATCACCGGCACCTGGAACGGCCCGGTGGCGACCACCACGCGGTTGGCCTCGATGACACCTTCGCTGGTGTCCACGGTGAAGCCGGGACGGCCGGCGTTGCGCTGCACCTTCTTCACCTCGACGCCGGTGCGGATCGGCGCGTTGAACTTGCGCGCATAGGCTTCGAAGTAGTCGGCCACGCGCTCCTTGGGGGCGAAACCGTCGGGGCTCAGGTCATCGAATTCCATGCCGGGGAACCGGTCGTGCCAGGCCGGGCCGTTGGCCACCAGCGAATCCCAGCGGCCGGTGCGCCAGCGCTCGGCGATGCGGTTGCGCTCCAGCACCAGGTGCGGCACACCCAGCTTGCTCAGGTGCTCACTCATGGCCACGCCGGCCTGGCCGGCGCCGACGATAAGCGTATCGATTTCCACGGTTGCCACTGTCATGTCTGTGTCCTTCTCAAAAGCGTGCCGAAGTGGTTCGGTCAGGTGGGTGCTCTTGAGCGCATTCTGTGCAAGGACGGTGGCGGGCGAAATGAGGTTTTTTGTGGTCGCAGGGCAGGAAAAAGCTAGGCGGCCGAAGAACCGCGTCGCTAGTGACGCAGCCTCCGGCAGCTGCTACAGCGCGTTACCTGTAGCAGCGGCCGTCAGGCCGCGTCACTAGCACTGCGCAGCCAGCAGGCCATGGCACAGCAGCCCGAGCATGGCGCGCATGTGCGCGGCATGGGCGGCGCGATCGGGAGCAGGCTCGGTGGCCAGGCGGATAAACGCCAGGTTCGCGTACTGGTTGAACACCGTCGCCGCCACCTCGATGTCCACCTCGGCGCGCACCTTGCCCAGGCGCTGGAAGTGCGCCAGCAGCGCGCGGGTCTCGGCCACCACCGCGTCGTTCCAGGGTTGCAGCACGGCGGCAAACTCGCCGGTGAACAGGAACGGCGCCAGCTCGCGCCACAAGGTGGCGGGCATGGCCTGCAGCTGGTAGCGGGTCATCAACCCCTCCAGCTCGCACAGGGCGTCCAGCGGGTCGGAGTCGTCGTCCAGGTGCGCGCGTGCTTCCAGCATGGCCTGCTGGTCGGGGCCCTTGAGCAGGGTCAGCAGAATCTCCTGCTTGCCGCCGAAATAATTCACCACCGTGGGCGCCGAGACCCCTGCGCGGTTGGCAATCTGCTCAAGGGTGGTGGCGACGAAGCCCTGGCTGATGAACAGCGCCAGGGCCGCCTCGGCGATGACCTGGCGGCGCTGTTCTTTCTGTCTTTCGCGTAGACCGGTCATGGAGGCTCTGGGCGGCGGCATGGAAGCCCCTAGGGTAAGGGTTTGTCTTTTCTCTGCAAAATATTTTGTTTACAAAAATATTTTTGGCTGCAAATAATTAATCCACACTTCGCCGCCCCAGGAGCCAGGCAATGTCCGACCAGACCCGCCCTACCCGCAGCACCCGTGATTACCAGGCCGCCGACGCCGCCCACCACATCCACGCCTTCGTCGACCAGAAAGCCCTGAACGCCGAAGGCCCGCGGGTGATGGTGCGCGGCGAGCGCCTGGCCCTGTGGGACAACGAAGGCAAGCGCTACCTGGACGGCATGTCCGGCCTGTGGTGCACCAACCTGGGCTACGGCCGCAAGGACCTGGCCGCTGCCGCCAGCCAGCAGCTGGAACAGCTGCCGTACTACAACATGTTCTTCCACACCACCCACCCGGCGGTCATCGAACTGTCCGAGCTGCTGTTCAGCCTGCTGCCCGGCCACTACAGCCACGCCATCTACACCAACTCCGGCTCCGAGGCCAACGAGGTGCTGATCCGCACCGTGCGCAAGTTCTGGCAGGTGCAGGGCAAGCCCGAGAAGAAGATCATGATCGGCCGCTGGAACGGCTACCACGGCTCCACCCTGGCGGCCACGGCGCTGGGCGGCATGAAGTTCATGCACGACATGGGCGGCACCGTGCCCGACGTGGCGCACATCGACGAACCCTACTGGTACGCCCACGAAGGCAACCTCACGCCAGAAGAGTTCGGCCTGCGCGCGGCGCGGCAGCTGGAAGACAAAATCCTCGAACTGGGCGCCGACAAGGTCGCCGCCTTCGTCGCCGAGCCCTTCCAGGGCGCCGGCGGCATGATCATCCCGCCGGCCACCTACTGGCCGGAGATCCAGCGCATCTGCCGCAAACATGACGTGCTGCTGTGCGCCGACGAAGTCATCGGCGGCTTTGGCCGCACCGGCGAGTGGTTCGCCCACCAGGCCCTGGGCTTCGAGCCCGACACCCTGTCCATCGCCAAGGGCCTGACCTCGGGCTACATCCCCATGGGCGGGCTGATCCTGTCCAAACGCATGGCCGAGGCGCTGGTGGAGCGCGGCGGCGTGTTCGCCCACGGCCTGACCTACTCCGGCCACCCGGTGGCGGCGGCGGTGGCGATTGCCAACCTCAAGGCCCTGCGGGACGAAGGCGTGGTGGCCCAGGTGAAAAGCGACACTGGCCCCTACCTGCAGAACACCCTGCGCGAGGTGTTCGGCAATCACCCCTTGGTGGGCGAGGTGCAAGGCATCGGCCTGGTGGCGGCGCTGCAGTTCACCCAGGACAAGGCCACGCGCCAGCGCTTCGCCAACGAGAACGATATCGCCTGGCGCTGCCGCACCATCGGCTTCGAGGAAGGCCTGATTATCCGCAGCACCCTGGGGCGCATGATCATGGCGCCGGCGCTGGTGGCCACGCGCCTGGAGCTGGACGAGCTGGTGGACAAGACCCGCATCGCCGTGGACCGCACCGCCCGCGAGATCGGCGTGCTTTAACCCGTACGCGGTGCCCGGCCGTCAGGGCCAGCGCAGCCTACGGCAGCGGCTACGGGGTGTAGCCGCTGCCGTAGGCTGCGCTGGCCTTTTTGAGCACAGGCGATTATTCAGTTACAGAGCTTTTTACGAACCTGCGACGATAAAAATCCTCGTTTCGCCCGCCCGGGGCCATGGCCATGATGGTCTTGAGCACTCAACAGGACGAACCCTCATGACCTTCTCCATCGTCGGCCGCTGCGCCGAAACCGGCCAACTGGGCATTGCCATCAGCTCTTCCAGCATCGCCGTGGGCGCGCGCTGCCCGTGGCTGCGCCCCGGCGTGGGCGCGGTGTCCACCCAGAACATCACCCTGCCGGCCCTGGGCCCGCAGGTGCTCGACCAGCTGGAACAGGGCCTCACCCCCGCCCAGGCGCTGGACAAGGCGCTGACCAGCAACGGCTACAGCCAGTACCGCCAGGTCACCGCCCTGGACCACCTGGGCAACGCCGCGCATTTCAGCGGCAGCGAGACCCTGGGCACCCACAACGCCGTGGCAGGCGAGCAATGTGTGGGCGCCGGCAACATGCTCGCCGACCGCGCCGTGATCGACACCCTGGTGCGCACCTTCGAAACCAGCGAAGGGCAACTGGCCGACCGCCTGCTGGCCGCCATGCAGGCCGCCGTGGCCGCCGGTGGCGAAGCCGGGCCGGTGCATTCGGCCGCCCTGGTGGTGGTGGGTGAACTGACCTGGCCCATCGTCGACCTGCGCGTGGACTGGGCCGACGAAGCCCCCATCGACGCCCTGGCAACGCTCTGGCACGCCTACCGCCCGCAGCTGCAGGACTACCTGACCCGCGCCCTGGACCCCACCAAGGCCCCCAGCTACGGCGTGCCCGGTGATGAATAGCCGCGCCCTGCTGGCCGACCTGATCGGCTTCGACACCACCAGCCGTGAGTCCAACCTGCAACTGATCGAATACGTGCGCGACTACCTGGCCCGCTTCGACGTGCCCTGCCAGCTGATCTTCAACGAGCAGCGCAGCAAGGCCAACCTGTTTGCCACCCTGGGCCCGGACGACCGCCCCGGCATCGTGCTGTCGGGCCACACCGACGTGGTGCCCGCCGACGGCCAGGCCTGGAGCGTGCCGCCATTCAGCCTCACCGAGCACGGCGGCAAGCTGTACGGCCGTGGCACCGCCGACATGAAAGGCTACATTGCCTGCGTACTGGCGGCGGTGCCGGCGTTGCTGGCCGCGCCGCTGCGCCTGCCGGTGCATATCGCCTTGAGCTACGACGAGGAAGTAGGCTGCCTGGGCGTGCGCTCGCTGCTCGCCGAACTGGCCCAGCGGCCGCACCGGCCGCTGCTGTGCATCATCGGCGAACCCACCGAACTCAGGCCGGTGCTGGGCCACAAGGGCAAGCTGGCCATGCGCTGCGACGTGCACGGGGCGGCCTGCCATTCGGCCTATGCACCGCAGGGGGTGAACGCCATCGAATACGCCGCCGAATTGATCGGCGAGCTGGGCCGCATCGGCGCCGGGCTGCGCGCGCCGGAGCTCCATGACGAGCGCTTCGACCCACCGTTCAGCACCGTGCAGACCGGCGTGATCGGCGGCGGCAAGGCGCTGAATATCGTGCCCGAGGACTGCCGCTTCGACTTCGAGGTGCGCGCCCTCCCCGCCCAAGACCCGCGCCAGGTGGTCGAACAGCTGCAACGCTATGCGCGCACTGAAGTGCTGCCGCGCATGCAAGCGGTGCACGCCGACAGTGCCATCCACTTCAGCGAACTATCGGCCTACCCGGGCCTGGCCACCGACCGGCACAGCCAGGCGGCGCAGTTGATTGCGCAGTTTTGTGGCAGTGACGCCTTCGGCACCGTGGCGTTCGGCACCGAGGGCGGGCTGTTCGACGCCCTGGGCATCGCCACGGTGGTGTGCGGGCCGGGCAGCATGGACCAGGGGCACAAGCCCGACGAGTTCGTCAGCGTGGCGCAGTTGGAAGCGTGCGATGTGATGCTGGGGCGTGTTGCCGAGTATCTGCATACGTCGTGACGCAACCACCGTAGGAGCCGACCTTGGTCGCGATGCGGCCACCGCAGGTGTGGCAGGCCAACCGTCATCGCGGCCAAGGCCGGCTCCTACCGGTCACCGGAACTGCCGAGGTTTTTTATCGAGGCGGAGCACATTTTTACTAATTTCCTGCCCGCCACGCATCGCCCAGTATCACCCCCATCAACCGTGGACATGGATTCTGGAGACCACCGTGACCGACCTCAGCACCTGGCAACGCCTGGCCCGTGAACAACGCTTCATCACCACCGCCCACATCGACGGCCGCGCCCATGCGGCGCTGTCGGGCGAGACCTTCGCGGTCATCAACCCCGCCACCAACGCCCTGCTCGCCCACGTCGCCGCCTGTGGCGACGCCGACGTCGACCTGGCCGTGCAGGTGGCGCGCCACAGCTTCGCCAACGGCCCGTGGGCGCGCATGGCACCGCGCGAGCGCAAGGCGGTGCTGCTGCGCCTGGCCGAGCTGATCCTGGCGCACCGCGAAGAGCTGGCGCTGCTCGACTCGCTGAGCATGGGCAAGCCGGTGATGGACGCCTGGAACATCGACGTGCCCGGCGCCGCCCAGGTGTTCGCCTGGTACGCCGAAAGCCTCGATAAGCTCTACGACCAGGTGGCACCCACCGGCCCCGGCACCCTGGCCACCATCACCCGCGAGCCACTGGGGGTGATCGCCGCCGTGGTGCCGTGGAACTTCCCGCTGGACATGGCCGCCTGGAAGCTGGCCCCGGCCCTGGCCGCCGGCAACAGCGTGATCCTCAAGCCCGCCGAGCAGTCGCCGTTCTCGGCCCTGCGCCTGGTGGAACTGGCCCTGCAGGCCGGCGTGCCCGAGGGTGTGTTCAGCGTGGTCACCGGCCTTGGCGAGCAGGCCGGCCGCGCCCTGGGCCTGCACCCGGACGTCGACGCCCTGGCGTTCACCGGCTCCACCCAGGTGGGCAAATACTTCATGCAGTACGCCGCGCAGTCCAACCTCAAGCAGGTGTGGCTGGAGTGCGGCGGCAAGAGCCCGAACCTGGTGTTCGCCGACTGCCAGGACCTGGACCTGGCCGCCGAGAAAGCTGCCTTCGGCATTTTCTTCAACCAGGGCGAGGTGTGCTCGGCCAACTCGCGGCTGCTGGTGGAGCGCAGCATCCACGACGAGTTCGTCGAACGCCTGGTGGCCAAGGCCCGCGACTGGCAGCCCGGCGACCCGCTGGACCCGGCCAGCAAGATGGGCGCCATCGTCGACGCCAGCCAGGCGGCGCGCATCATCGAACATATCGCCGACGCCGACGCCAGCGGCGCCCGCCGCGTGGCCGGTGGTGAACGCCTGACTTTCAATGGCTCGAACAACTTCATCCAGCCGACGCTGTTCACCGAGGTGCGCGCCGACATGCGCCTGGCCCGCGAGGAAGTGTTCGGCCCGGTGCTGGCCATCAGCGCGTTCGACGATGAGGACGAGGCGGTGCAGCTGGCCAACGACCACATCTACGGCCTGGCCGCCTCGTTGTGGACCGACGACCTCAACCGCGCCCACCGCGTGGCACGGCGCTTGAATGCCGGCACCGTGTCGGTGAACACCGTCGACGCCCTCGACGTGTGCGTGCCCTTCGGCGGCGGCAAGCAGTCGGGCTTTGGCCGCGACCTGTCGTTGCACTCGTTCGACAAGTACACCCAGCTGAAAACCACCTGGTTCCAGCTGCGCTGAACCTCCCCTTTTCCGTAGGAGCCGACCTTGGTCGCGATGGCGACACCGCCAAACTGTGTCGCCTGCATCGCGACCAAGGTCGGCTCCTACCGGATTGAGGCGAGAGAAGAATAAAAACCATGCAGCACTTCCTTGATTTATCTGCCCGCCACCCATAGAGCGAACGCATGCCATGAATCACCCCACCCCCAAGCCCGCCACGCTGGAGTTGAGCACCATCCAGCCCATTGCCGCCGACCAGCGCCACGGCCGCGCCCGCGACCTGTTCACCATCTGGTTCGGCTCCAACATCATGCTGCTGACCGTGGTCACTGGCGCCCTGGCGGTGACGGTGTTCAAGCTGCCCTTCACCGCCGCCCTGCTGGCGCTGGTGGCCGGCAATCTCATCGGCGGTGTGTTCATGGCCCTGCACTCGGCCCAGGGCCCACAGCTGGGCGTGCCGCAGATGGTCCAGACCCGCGGCCAGTTCGGCTCCTACGGCTCCTTGCTGGTGGTGGCCCTGGTAGTGATCATGTACCTGGGCTTCTTCGCCTCCAACCTGGTGCTGGGCGGGCAGTCGCTGCACAGCCAATACGCCCTGGTCAGCACCAACCAGGGCATCGTCCTGGTGGGGCTGATCAGCGTGGTGGCGACGGTGTTCGGCTACCGCCTGATCCACGCCTACACGCGGCTGATGTCCTACCTGTCGGGGGCCATCCTGCTGTTGTGCTTCATCTGGATCGTCGCCGTGCACGGCCTGCCCGCCGACTTCCTGCAACGCAACGCCTTCAACCTGCCCGGCTTCCTCGGCACCCTGTCGGTGGCGGCGCTGTGGCAGCTGGCCTACGCGCCGTACGTGTCGGACTACTCGCGCTACATGCCCGCCGACACCGGCGGCCGCGCGGCCTTCTGGTCCAGCTACTGGGGCTGCTGCCTGGGCTCCATCCTGCCCATGGCCCTGGGGGTAATCGTCGGCCTCAGCGTTAACGGTGACATCATCGCCGGCCTGATCGAGCTGACCGGCCCCATCGCCACCCTGGTGGTGGCGGTGTTCTCGGTGGGCATCGCCGCCACCAATGCCATGAACCTGTACTGCGGCACCCTGTCGGCCATCACCGTGGGCCAGACGTTGGTACCGAAATGGTCGGCCGGCGCGCTGTCGCGCACCGTTACCGCGCTGGTGCTGTTCGGCATTTCCCTGGCCCTGGCGCTGCTGGGCCAGGATGACTTCATGGCCAACTACACCAACTTCATCCTGCTGCTGTTGTACGTGCTGGTGCCCTGGACCGCCATCAACCTGGTGGACTACTACCTGGTGGCCCACGGCAGCTACGACGTGGCGTCGTTCTTCCGCCGCGATGGCGGCATTTACGGCACCTTCAACTGGACCGCCGTGGGCTGCTACGTGCTGGGCGTGCTGGTGCAGGTGCCGTTCATGGCCACCGAGCTGTACACCGGCGTGGTGGCCAAGGCCATGGGCGGCGCCGACATTTCCTGGATCGTCGGGCTGCTGGTGATCTCGCCGGTCTACTACCTGCTCAGCCGCCGCTTCCGCGCCCCCGCGCTGCTGGCCGGGAGAAACGCATGAACACTGACTACGACTACATCATCGTTGGCGCAGGCTCTTCGGGCTGCGTGCTGGCCAACCGGCTGAGCGCCGATCCGCAGGTCAAGGTGTGCCTGATCGAGGCCGGCAGCCATGACAACAGCCCGCGCATCCAGACCCCGGCCGGCACCATCACGCTGTACAAGAGCAAGAAGTACAGCTGGAACTTCTTGTCCGCGCCGCAGAAGCACCTCGCCAACCGCTCGCTGCACACTCCGCGCGGCAAGGCCCTAGGCGGTTCCAGCTCGATGAACAGCATGATCTACATCCGCGGCCACGCCAGCGACTATGACCGCTGGGCGCAGCCGGGTTGGGACTGGGCCAGCGTGCTGCCGTACTTCAAGCAGTCGGAAAACAACCGCCTGGGCCAGGACCCTACCCTGCACGGCAGCGGCGGCGAACTGAACGTGGAAGCGGCGCGTGATCCCAATCCGCTGTCGGCGCTGTTCGTCAAAGCGGCCGAAGCCATCGGCATCCGGCGCAATGACGACTTCAACGGCACGCGGCTGGAGGGTTGCGGCATTTACAACCTGACCCAGAAGAACGCCAGGCGCCTATCCAGCTACCGCGCCTTCGTGGCGCCGGTGCTGGCGCGGGAAAACCTCACCGTGGTCACCGACTGCACCGTCAAGCACGTGGTGCTGGAGCAAAAAGTCGCCAAAGGCGTGGTGGTGGACAGCGACGGCGTGCAGACCTTCCTCAAGGCCCGCCGCGAAGTCATCCTCAGCGCCGGCGCCCTGGGCAGCCCGCAGCTGCTGCTGGCCTCGGGCATCGGCCCGGCCGCCGAGCTGGCCGAGGCCGGCATCGAGGTGCGCCACGACCTGCCGGGCGTGGGCAAGAACCTCCAGGACCACCTGGACGGCCTGGTGACGGTGCGCTCGAAAAGCCCGCTCACCCTGGGCTTTTCCGCTGGCGCCCTGCCGGCCATCCTCGCCGCGCCCCTGCGCTATGTGTTGAGCAAAACGGGCTGGCTGACCACCAACTACGTGGAAGCCGGCGGCTTCGCCCGCACGCCCCTGGCCGAGGGGCTGCCGGACGTGCAATTCCACTTCGTGCCCGGCTACCGCAGCCACCGTGGACGGCTGTTCGAATGGGGCCACGGCTACGCGGTGCATACCTGCGTGCTGCGCCCCGGCAGCATCGGCGAGCTGCGCCTGGGCCGCGACGGCAAGCTGGTGATCGACTTCAACTTCCTCAGCGACCCCCACGACGCCAAGGTGCTGGTCGAAGGCATCAAGCTGGCGCGGCGAATCCTCGCCGACTCGGCCTTCGACGCCTTGCGCGGCAAGGAAATGCTGCCCGGCGCCCAGGTGCAGAGCGACGCGCAACTGCTGGACTATGTGCGCGACCATGCCGCCACCGTGTTCCACCCCGTGGGCACCTGCAAGATGGGCAGCGACCCGCTGGCCGTGGTCGACCCGCAGCTGCGCGTGCATGGGGTGCGCGGGCTGCGGGTGGTGGATGCGTCGATCATGCCGACGCTGATCAGCGGCAACACCAACGCGCCGTGCATCATGATTGGCGAGAAGGCGGCGGCGATGATGCTGCATGAATCAAACATCCCCCGGCCGACACTCGAACGCACCACCGGCTAACAGGGCGTGTGGGAGCTGGCTTGCCAGCGAGCTTTGGGGGCCCCCAACAGCTCGCTGGCAAGCCAGCTCCCACCTACGCCCCGATCAAATCACCGGCGCATGCCGAACAACCTTTTTCCTCGTTAGCGACCACATATTTCATCGTTTTCCTGCCCCGCCACATGGGCCAACATCGACCCTGCCGCACAGAGGCAAAAGGTCCGTCAGAGACCCCACGTACAACGTTTTTGGCGTTACGCCCACTGCCCCGAGAAACCCATCAGAAAACCAAGATTCCGGGAGTGTCACATGATCAAGTCGTTCGTTTCACGCTGCGTGCGCCCACTGGCCCTCACCGCCCTCGCCGCCGGCATCGCCAGCGGCGCCCAGGCCGGCACCCTGTCCATCGGCCATACCACCTGGGTCGGCTACGGCACCCTGTACCTGGCCCAGGACCTGGGCTACTTCAAGGAAAAAGGCCTGACCGTCGAGCTGCCGACCATCGAGGAAGCCTCCATGTACATGGCGGCCCAGGCCTCGGGCAAACTGTCCGGCTCGGCCTCCACCCTGGACGAGATCCTCAAGTACCGCCCGCAATTCTGCTTCAAGGCCGTGGCCGCGCTGGATGAAAGCCACGGCGGCGACGGCGTGCTGGTGGGCAAGGACGTCAGCAGCCTGCAGGACCTCAAGGGCAAGGCCGTGGCCGTCAACGAAGGCTCGGTGTCGCAGTTCTGGCTGGCCTACCTGCTGAAGAACGCCGGCATGAAGATGAGTGACCTGACCATCCAGAACATGACCGCCGACGACGCCGCCACCGCCTTCATCGCCGGCCGCGTGCCCGCCGCCGTCACCTGGGAGCCGCACCTGACCAGCGTGCGCGACAAGAACGTGGGCAAGGTGCTGGTGGACAGCAGCACCACCCCAGGCGTGATCGTCGACGTGGTGGCACTCAACTGCGACGTGGTGGAAAAGCAGCCTGAAGACGTAAAAGCCCTGGTGGCCGGGCTGTACAAGGCCGTGCAGTACACCCAGGAACATCCCAAGGAGGCCTACGCGATCATGGCCAAGGGCGTCGGCGGCTACCTGGCCGACCCGGCGGAACTGGCCGCCGCAGCCAAGGGCGTGCGCTTCTATGACCAGGCCATGAGCGAAAAACTGCTGGGCACCGCCGGCACCAGCGGCGACGCCGCCACCGTGATCAAATTGGCCAACCAGACCGCCAGCGACCTGCAGGGCAAACCGTTCAACGTCAGCTACAGCGACCTGATCGACAACCGCTTCGTCACCCCACGATAGGAGCCTGGCATGTCCAAGCGCAACTCATGGCTCAACCGCTGCCTCACGCCCAAGACCAGCCTGCCGGTGCAGGTGGTGTGGAGCGCCAGCGGCCTGGCCTGGATCCTGCTGATCGGCCTGTGGGCCTTCCTCTCCTACGGCGGCGTGGTGCCGGCGATGTTCCTGCCCAGCCCCGGCGCGGTGTGGGACGCCGCCGTGCGCCTGGCGCGCGACGGCACCCTGGGCACCCACGTGTGGGCCAGCGTCGAGGTGGTGATGGTCGGCTTCGTGGTCTCCTCCATCGTCGCCGTGCCGGTGGGGCTGCTGATGGGCAGCTTCCGCGTGGTTCAGGCGTTCCTGGAGCCGCTGGTGAACTTCATCCGCTACCTGCCGGTGACCTCGTTCGTGCCGCTGTTCATCCTGTGGATCGGCATCGGCCTGGAACAGCGGGTGTCGATCATCATCTTCGGGGTGTTTTTCCAGCAGCTGGTGATGATCGCCGACGTCTCCAAGGGCATCTCCAAGGACCTGATCAACGCCTCGTACACCCTGGGTTCCAACCGCGTCGACGCGGTGGTGCACGTGATCGCCCCGGCCTCGGTGCCGGGTATCCTCGACACCCTGCGGGTGACCATGGGCTGGGCCTGGACGTACCTGGTGGTGGCTGAACTGGTGGCCGCCTCCAGCGGCCTGGGCTACCTGAGCCTGAAGGCCATGCGTGGCTTCCAGGTGGACGTGATTTTCCTGGCGATCGCGGTTATCGGCCTGTTGGGCCTGATCACCGATCAACTGTTCCGTTTCCTGCGCATAAAGGTGGCCGCATGGGCTCAGTAACCGCAACCTCACCCCGGCTGGTGACGCCCGTGGCCCCGGCCGCCAGCGCCGCGCCGCGGCTGCAGGTGGACAAGGTCTGCCTGCAATATAAGACGCCCTCGGGCGACACCTTCACCGCGCTTGAACAGGTGTCGTTCCAGGTGCCCGACCAGCAGTTCGCGGTGCTGGTGGGGCCATCGGGCTGCGGCAAGTCGAGCCTGCTGTACCTCACGGCCGGCCTCGCCGAGCCCACCAGTGGCGCCATCTACGTCGGTGGCCAGCAGGTGGACGGCCCCGGCGCCGACCGTGGCATGGTGTTCCAGAGCTACACCCTGTTCCCCTGGCTGACGGTGCGGCAGAACATCGAGTTCGGCCTGAAACGCCGGGGCATGCCGGCGGCCGAGCGCAAGGACATCGTCGAGTTCTACCTCAACGAGGTAGGCCTGCAGCGCTTCGCCGACAACTACGCCAAGCAGCTGTCAGGCGGCATGATGCAGCGCGTGGCCATCGCCCGCGCCCTGGCCAACGACCCGCAGATTCTGTTGATGGACGAACCCTTCGGCGCGCTGGACAGCCAGACCCGGCTGCAGATGCAGCAGCTGTTGCTGAAGGTGTGGGAACACAGCAAGAAGACCGTGCTGTTCGTGACCCACGACATCGACGAGGCCATCCTGCTGGGCGACCGCATCTTCGTCATGGGCGCACGGCCCGGGCGCATCAAGCAGGTGCTGGACGTGCCGATCGAGCGGCCGCGCAACCTGGACATGGTGATGGACGCGGACTTCATCCGCATGAAGCGCGAGATCTTCCACCTGCTCCACGACGACGCTCATTGAGCCCTTGTGGGAGCTGGCTTGCCAGCGAGCAGTGGAGGCCCGAAAGGCTCGCTGGCAAGCCAGCTCCCACACAATTTACGGCAACACGTGCGTCAACGGCTTGCCCAGCTCGGTGATGTAGGTGCTGACGATCTCCGTCTCCTGCGGCCCGTTCTTGACGATGTGCGGCGCGTTCGCCGGGGTCTCGAAGGTATCCCCGGCGTGCAGCACATGCTCGGGCTGGCCATCGATGGCGATGGTCACCGAGCCACGGGCCACGTAGCCCGATTCCAGGCCCGGGTGGGTGTGGTGCGGCGAGTTGGTGTTGGCCGGCAGCACGATGCGAATCACGTTCACCTCGTAGCCTGCCGGGTACACCACATGCTGCAGCACCGTGCGCGAACCGGCGGCGGGCTTGGCGGCAGGGGTGTTCAGCGAAGCGCAGCCGCCCAGTACCAGGGCTGCCGCCAACACGGCGCAGGTCTTGCCATTGAAGCCGAAGATCATGTGTTTCCCTTCCAAAACGTGGCTAAAGGCCACAGGCTATCACTCGTGGCTGAACTTCAACACGGTAGTTTGCAGAAACGTTTCACCTGGGTTCAGGCGCGTGCTCGGAAACGCCGGCTGGTTGGGCGAATCCGGGTAGTGTTCAGCCTCCAGCGCAAAGGCGCCCCAGTGCCCGTACACCTTGCCGGCCTTGCCGCTGATGCTGCCGTCCAGCGAGTTGGAGGTGTAGAACTGCACCGCTGGCTGGGTGGTGAACAGCTGCAGATGGCGGCCCGACTGCGGGTCGCTGATTTCCACGGCAGGCTTGCTCAGGTCGCCCTTGGTGTCGAGCACGTAGTTGAAATCAAAGCCACCCTGCTTGGGCTCGGCGAACTTCAGCTGCGGGTGGTCAGCCTTGATATGAGTGCCAATGGGCGTGGGTTTGAGGAAATCCATGGGCGTGCCCGCCACCGGGGCGATTTCGCCGGTGGGAATCAGCTTAGCCGACACCGGCGTGTAGTGGCTGGCGTGCAGGGTGGCGACCTGGTCGAGGATGGTGCCGTTGCCGGCGCCCGCCAGGTTGTAATAACCGTGGTTGGTCAGGTTGATCACCGTCGGCTTGCTGGTGGTGGCGTGGAACTGGATGCGCAGTTCATTGCGCTCGTTGAGGCTGTAGGTGACCTGGGTGTCCAGTGCCCCCGGAAAGCCCATCTGGCCGTCGGCGCTCAGGTAGCTCAGGGTCACGCCTACCGAGCCCTTGTCATGGGTAGGGGTGGCTTTCCACACGTGCCGGTCGAAGCCTTCCGGGCCGCCGTGCATGGCGTTCGGCGCGGCGTTGACGGGAATGCTGTAGGCGTGGCCGTCAAGGCTGAACTTGCCGTCGGCAATGCGGTTGGCATAGCGGCCAATGGTGGCGCCAAAGTGCGGGTCGTTATTCTTCAGTTCGTAGTCGTGGACGTTGTCGAAGCCCAGCAGCACGTCGTCGAACGCGCCATGCTTGTCGGCCACCACCACCGACTGCAGGATGGCGCCGTAGGTAATCACCGCCACCTGCGTGCCCTGGCTGTTGCTCAGGGTGTATTTCTCGATGGGCGTGCCGTCGGCCAGCGTGCCGAAGCTGCTTTTTTGGCTGGCCAGCCCGGCGGCGTGGGCGTTGGCGGCCAACAGCAAGGCCAGGGATAGCCCGGACAGCAGCGAGAGGTTTTTCATCGGTGACTTCCTGTGCGCAAAGAAATCCATGAAAACACGATAGCCGATGCCAGGCAGGCCCTACCAAGGTCGCCCTGGAAAACGTAGGGGCAAGAAAAACTGAATCATCCCGGCAAAGGCCCGGTCAAGACCTATGTACAGGTAATCTGACGAGGCAATTCCCATGACGCTCGAAGCAGACACACTGGCAGAACTTACCGAAGCCTTGCAGCAACGCGGGCTCATTCTGGTGCGCGACGTGAAGTTCACGCGCGCGCCTTACCGGCATGATCATCACTGGATTTGCAGTGTGGCCTGACGCGGCCTACGGCCGCTGCTACAGCCACCTGTAGCAGCGGCCGCAGGCCGCGTCCGAAGCTTACGGCAACGGCTCGAACTTCAGCTGCGCCAGGCTCTGCACCTTGTCTTCGCGGACCATTTTGTAAGGCGTTTCAGGGCCGATCCAGCGGTTCCAGATGCTGTCGATCTCGCCCGCCTGGTCCATGGCGCGCAGGGCTTCGTTGACCTTGGCCAGGAACGCCGGTTCGCCCTGGCGCATGCCGGCGCCGATGGGTTCCAGGGCCATCGGGTCCTTGGCGATGGCCAGGTTCACCCCGCCCTCCTTCGCCTGGCCCACCAGCTTGATGGCGGTCATGGTGTTGGTCACCAGGCCCACCACCTTGTTCTGCTGCAGGGCCATGTAGGCCGAGCCGGTGTCCTGGAAGGTCACCGGGGTGGCGTTGGCCATGCGAATCGACTGCTCGGAGGTGGAGCCCTTGGTGGAGCTGATTTTCTTGCCGGCGAAGAACTCGCGCGGCTGGTCGGCGTTGGGCGCGCGCACCACCAGGGTTTCCTTGGCGATGTAGTACGGGTCGCTGAACTGGATCTGTTCGGCGCGGCTCTTGGTGTAGGCCAGGTTGGCGAAGATCAGGTCGACGCGGCCCATCTTCACCTCCGGAATGCGCGCCTCCACCGACATCGGCTTCAGCTCCAGGGCCACGCCCAGGCGCTTGGCCAGCGCGGTGCAGAGGTCGACGTCCATGCCCACCAACTCGCGGGTCTGCGGGTCGGGCGCGGAGAACGGCGGCACGTCGGCGTAGACGCCGCAGCTCAGGCTCTTCTTCGCCATCACGTCGGCCAGTTGGTCGGCCTGGGCCACCGAGATTGCCAAGGGGGCCAACGCCAGTGCCACCATCAGTTTGTTCATAGCCATGGGCTTACTCCAGTTCAATCAAGGTGAATTCAGTGGGCACGCAGGTCAGCGATGAAACGCTGCGCGCGCGGGTGGGACGGTTGGCTGAAGAACTGCTCGGGGGTGCCTTTTTCCAGGATCTGCCCGGCGTCCATGAACCAGATGGTGTCGGCCACCTCGCGGGCGAAGTTCATTTCGTGGGTCACGCACATCATGGTCATGCCCTCCTTGGCCAGGCCCTTCATCACGCTCAGCACCTCGCCGACCATTTCCGGGTCGAGGGCGCTGGTGGGTTCGTCGAACAGCATCACCGGCGGCTCCATGGCCAGCGCGCGGGCAATGGCCACGCGCTGCTGCTGGCCGCCCGACAGCTGCGCCGGGTAGGCGCTGGCCTTGTGCGCCAGGCCCACGCGGTCGAGCAACTGCATGGCGTGGGCGCGGGCGTCGCTGGCCTTGAGGCCGCGCACCTTGGTGGGCGTGAGGATGATGTTGTCCAGCACCGACAGGTGCGGGAACAGGTTGAAGCTCTGGAACACGAAGCCGACGCGGCTGCGCAGGCGGTTGAGGTTGGCGTCGGTGCCGTTGACGTCCTGGCCGTCGAACAGAATCTGGCCCTTCTGGATGTCTTCCAGGCGGTTGACGGTGCGGATCAGCGTCGACTTGCCCGAGCCCGAGGGCCCGCACAGCACCACCACTTCACCGCGCTTGACCTCGGCGGTAACGTCGGTAAGCGCCTGGTACTCGCCGTACCATTTATTGATGCTGGAAAACATGATCATCGGATGCATGAAGGCAACCCTCTTCAGTTATCGGTGGTCAGCAGGGAAGCCTGCGGGGCGGCTGGGGTGGCCTGGCCCAGGCGCTTGCGGGCGATGCGCCCTTCAAGCACGCCGGCCAGGCGGGTCAGGCCGTAACACAATACGTAATACGTAATAGCAAGAATGAAGAACACCTGGAACGGCTTGGTCAGCAGCTGGTTGTTGACCTGGTTGGCGGCGAACGTCACCTCCTGCACGTTGATCACATAGCCCAGGGAGGTTTCCTTGATGATCGAAACGAACTGGCTGATCAGGCTGGGCAGTGCGTTGTACAGCGCCTGGGGCAGGATCACCCACAGCGTGGTGCGCACATAGCCCAGGCCCAGGGCCCGTGCGCCTTCGTACTGGCCGCCGGGCAACGCCTGGATGCCACCGCGGATGATCTCGCACAGGTAGGCGCTCTGGTACACCACCAGGGTGCAGAGCATGGTGGTGAAGCCGGTAATGTTGTGGCCGATCAGCAAGGGCACCAGGAAGTAGGTCCAGAAGATCACCATCAACAGCGGGATGCCGCGCAGCACGTACACCCACACCGTGGCCGGGTAACGCAGCCAGCGCCATGGCGACACCCGCGCCAGGGCCAGCAGCAGGCCCAGTGGGAACGCCAGCACCAGGGCCGCGGCCGCCAGGATCAGCGTGCTGGCCAGGCCGCCCAGGGGGCCGTGGGGGTATTGGCCGATGAGGAACAGCGGCCAGTTGTCGTGGACAATCTTGAACAAATCGAACATGGCCGCCTACCTCGCCAGGGCTTTGCTGAAGTGCCGTGCCACCAGGGCGCCAGCGCCCATCAGCAACAGCGAAAACACCAGGTACACCACCGTGGCCACCAGGTACGACTCGAACGTGCGGAAGGTGTAGTTCTCCACCTCGCGCGTGGCGTACGTCAGCTCCACCACGCCGATGGCCATGGCCAGGCTGGTGTTCTTGAACAGCAGCACGCTGTGGTTGATCAACGACGGCAGGCAGTTGCGCACGCCCTGGGGCAGGATCACGTAGCGCAGCGAGCGCACGTAGCCCAGGCCCAGGGCGCGGGCGGCCTCGGTCTGGCCGTTGGGAATGGCGCGCAGGCCACTGCGGATGTCCTCGCTGAAATACGCCGCCTGGCACAGGCCCAGGGCGATGATGGAAAACAGGTATTCGCTGCTGTAGTTGGCCAGCCACACCTGGGTGTTGTCGCTGAGCAGCGTGGGGATGCCGAAGTACCACAGCATCAGTTGCACCAGGGTGGGTACGTTGCGGTGGTAGGAGACGTAGGCCGCCACCAGGCGCTCGGCGTACTGGTTGCCGGTCAGGCGGATGGACACCAGCAGCAGGGCCAGGACCATGGCCAGGCACCAGGCGAACAGCGCCAACTGCAGGGTCATGCCAATGCCCTTGAGGATCAGCTCGGCGTATTCGCCGTGCAGAATCGCGGCAAGATTGAAGTCGTGCGTCATGGTCAATTCCCATCGACTGGCGTGGGGCAGAAGCAAGGCGCCGGGGCGAACCCGACGCGGGCGCAGCAATGACGGCTAGAGCCGTTCTTCTTCGCAGGCCAGCGCTTCAGCCCTGCCACTCCTGGGGCCGCGCGGTGGACAGGCCGCCGGGCACCTGCAGGGTCGGGGTGATTTCCATGTGGCCGACGTTCATCGACACCGGGGCGGCGATGGCGAAGGCAATGGCGTTGGCGATGTCCTTGGCTTCCGGCAGCTCGAAGCCCTCGATGAAGCGCTTGCGCACCTCTTCGGAGTCACCATGCACGTGGGCAAAGATGTCGGTGGCAACACGCCCCGGGCAAATCTCGGTGACCCGCACGCGCTTGCCGAAGGCGTCCACCCGCAGCTGCTTGGAGAGCATGCTCACCGCCGCCTTGGTGGCGTGGTAGGTGGCGTTGCCGCCGAAGTTGTAGGCGGCGGCAATGGAGCTGATGTTGATGATGTGGCCGCAGTCGCGCTCTACCATGCCCGGCAGCGCCAGGCGCGCCAGGTGCAGCACCGCGCGCAGGTTGACGTCCACCAGCAGGTCGATGCCTTCGGCGTCGGCCTTGAGCAGCGAGCCCGGGCGGTCGACGCCGGCGTTGTTGACCAGGATGTCGAAGCGCTGGCGCTGGAACAGCGCGGTCAGCCCGGCCAGGTCAGTGACGTCGATGGGGTGGGCGATGCAGCCGGTGCGCTCGGCCAGTTCCGCCAGCTTGTCGGCGCTGCGGGCCAGGGCGTGCACTTCGATGCCCTCGGCGCACAGGCGCTCGACCACGGCGGCGCCGATGCCGGACGAGGCGCCGGTGACCAGCGCGGTTTTGTAATCGGAAAATGGCATGGGGAAACTCCTTGAATCCTGCGTCTGCCTTGGACTGTACCGAGCACCGCTCGCACCGGCCAAGACGCATTGGTTGTGTGGCAATAAGGTGCGCTTATGACCGCACCAGTTGGCTGATCGGGGTGATGACGGCGCCCTGCCCTTCGATGAACGCGCGCAGGTCGCGGGCCAGGTCCACCGCGCCCGGCGTGTCGCCGTGCAGCAGGATGGAGCTGGCGTTGACCTTGACCCGCTGGCCGTCGAGGGTGGAGACGGTGCCGTCCTGCAACAGCTGGGCGACGCGCTCGCGCACCTGGGCCGGGTCCTTGATCACCGCGCCGGGCGTGCCACGCGGCACCAGCAGGCACTGAGCGTCGTAGGCGCGGTCGGCGAGGAAGGTGGTGGCCACTGGCAGGCCGTGCCTGTCGGCGGCGGCCTCGATGGCCTGGCTGCTGGACGAGCTGATGATCAGGCTGCGGTCGAACTGCGCCACCGCGCCCACCAGCACGTCGGCCATGGCGGCGTCGGCGGCCACGCGGTTGCCCAGCGCGCCGTGGAAACTCATGTGGGTCATGCGGTAGCCGGCCACCGCCGCCATGCCGGCCAGGGCGCCCAACTGGTAGACCACGTAGGTGGCCAGCTCCGCCAGGTCGATGTTCATGGCACGGCGGCCAAAACCCTGCAGGTCGGGGTAGCCGACGTGGGCACCGAGGTCGATGCCCAGGGCCTTGGCGCGGCGCACCGTGGTGTCCATGATCAGCGGGTCGCCGGCGTGGAAACCGCAGGCCACGTTGGCCGAGGAGATGATCTCCATCAGCGCCTGGTCTTCGCCCAGGGTCCACGGGCCAAAGCCCTCGCCCAGGTCGGCGTTCAAGTCGATACGCATACGGGCCTCCTCAGCCGGCCAGGTCGAAAAGCGGTTGGCCGTAGCCCACCTGTTCACCTTCGGCGGCGCGCACGGCGCTCACCTGCCCGTCCTGCTGGCTGCGCACCGGCAGCAACAAGTGGCCGATCTGCAGCACGCCCACCAATTGCCCGCTGCGCACGCTGTCGCCGGGCTTGACCCAGGGCGCGCGCTCGTCGGGGTGGTGGCTGAAGAACAGCCCCGGGCCGCTGGCCTTGATCGACGCCACGGGCACGTCGACGCGAGCTGGCGGCTCAGCGTGCAACACGGGAGCAGCCGCCACCCCACGGCGCAGCAGCAGGTCGAAACCAGGCCGCTGGATATGCAGCACACTGAGGTTGGCGGCGCCGAGCCAGCCGGCCAGCTGGCGAATTTCCTTGATGTTCATGGCAGGTTCCTCAAAGGCTGTGCAAGGTCAGCAGGCGGCGGGTGGCGTCGAGGAAGGCGCGATTAGCCTCCAGCGCGTCCAGGGCCTGCGCGTAGCTGCAGTGGATAAAGCGCACGCGGCTGCCGATGGGCGCCTGGCCCAGGCGCCAGAGGTCGGCCTCGATCACCGTGCCGAACTTGGGGTAGCCACCGCTGGGCTGGGCGTCGCGCATCTGGATGATCGGCTGGCCGCCGTGGGGCACCTGGATCACCCCTGGGACGATGCCGTGGGAGCGCACCTCCAGGGGCTTTTCCGGCAGCAGCGGCTGGCCCTCCAGGCGGTAGCCGTAGCGGTTGCTCTGGGTGGTGACCTTCCACTCCCCGGCCCAGAACGCCGCTTGCGCCTCGGCGCTGAAGCAGTCGTATTCGGCGGCGGGCAGCACGCGCATGGCCGGCACGCCATCCACTTCCAGGGGCAAGGCGCGGGTCGCCAGGCTAACGCCGAAGTCGCTGTTGCCGGCCTTGCCAGGGCGGCCTGCGGGCAGGCGGTCGCCCTGCTGCAACATGCGCCCGTTCAGGCCGCCGAATTCGCCGCGCAACTGGGTGCTGCGCGAACCCAGCACCTCAGGCACGTCGACACCACCGGCCAGGCACAGGTAGGCGCGGCTGCCGGCGGAGGGGTAGTTGAGCTTCAGCACCTGGCCGGCGCTGGCTTGGGCCACCCAGTTGGGCGGCAGCGCCTGGCCGTCGAGGGTGGCGCCACAGGCGGCACCGGTCACGGCAAACGCGCAGGCTTCAATAAAGCGTGCCTCGAACGGGAACAGCGGAATCTCGATGGCGGCCGCGCCTTCGTCGTTGCCCAACAGCAGGTTGCCGAGGATCAGCGACAGGTTGTCCATGGCCCCGGAGGTACCCACGCCGTAGCCCAGGCTGCCGTGGCGCCCCAGGTCCTGGACGGTGGCCAGGGCGGTGGCACTGATGATCTCGATCATCGAATGATCCTCTCGATACGGAAGCGAATGTGGTCGCCGGGTTGCAGCAGCGCCGGGGGCGATTGTTCGGCGTCGAAGAACACCATGTCGGTGTGGCCGATGGTGTTCCAGCCGCTGGGGCCGGCCGAGGCCGACACACCGGTCTGCACGCCACCGATCGACACCGCGCCAGCGCCGATGCTCAGCACCGGCACCTGGCGCCGCGGCGTGGCCAGGCGCGGGTCCATGCCGCCCAGGTAGCAGTAGCCGGGGTGGCTGCCCAGGGCGTACACCGGGTACAGCGGCTCGGCGTGCAGGTTGGCGATGGTCTCGATGTCCAGGCCGGTGTGGGCGACCACGTCGGCCATGTGCGGGCCATGCTCGCCACCGTAGATCACCGGCAGTTCGATGATGCGGCCTTCCAGCGGCAGCGGCTGGCACTGCTCCCAGGCCTCCAGCAACCGGCTTTGCAGGCCCAGCAGGTCGCGCGGCGGTGTGGCGAAGGTCAGCATCAGGTTGTTCATGCCCGGCACGGCCTCGGCCACGCCGCCCCAGTCCTGGGCCAGGCGGGCCAGGGCCCAGATGCGTTGCTGCGGCGGCAGGTCGAGGCTGCCCGGTGCTTCCAGCAGCAGCGCGGTGGTGCCCAGCAGGCTGATGCGCGGGGTGGCGTCCATGTGCATGGCACTCATGATGCGGTCCTCTGTTGCAGCCAGCGTTCAAGGTGGTGAATGTCGACGCCGCCCTCGCAGAAGCCGGGGTCCTGGAGAATGTCGCGGTGCAGCGCGATGTTGGTGCTGATGCCTTCCACGCGCATCTCGCCCAAGGCCAGGCGCATGCGCGCCAGGGCCTCGTCGCGGGTGGCGCCGTGGGTGATGACCTTGGCCACCATCGAGTCGTAGTACGGCGGCACGCGGTAGCCGTGGCTGACGTGGCTGTCGACGCGCACGCCGTAGCCACCGGGGATTTCCCAGCGGCTCACCTGGCCCGGGGTGGGCATGAAGGTGTCGGGGTCCTCGGCGTTGATGCGGCACTCCAGGGCGTGGCCGTGCACGCCGATGTCGGCCTGGGTCAGCGTCAGGCGCTCGCCCTGGGCCATGCGGATCTGCTGCTGGACGATGTCGATGCCGGTGGTCATCTCGGTCACCGGGTGTTCAACCTGCAGGCGCGTGTTCATTTCAATGAAGTAGAACTCGCCGTGCTCGTAGAGGAATTCGAAGGTACCGACGCCCACGTAGCCGATCTGCCGGCAGGCGGCGGCGCAGCGCTCGCCGACCTTGGCCACCAACGCGGGGTCGATGCCAGGCGCCGGCGCTTCTTCCAGCACTTTCTGGTGGCGGCGCTGCAGGGAGCAGTCCCGCGCGCCCAGCCACAAGGCATTGCCGTAGGCGTCGCAGAGCACCTGGATTTCCACGTGGCGCGGCTGGCCGAGGAATTTCTCGATGTACAGCTCCGGGTTGCCGAAGGCGCGCCGGGCTTCTTCGCGGGTCAGGTTGATGGCGTCGAGCAGCGCGGCCTCCTGCTCCACCACGCGCATGCCACGCCCGCCACCGCCGCCGGCGGCCTTGACGATCACCGGGTAGCCGATGTCGTGGGCGATGGCCAGGATGCTCTCGGCGTCGTCCGGCATGCTGGTGTCGGGGCCCGGCACGCAGGGCACGCCGGCTTCGCGCATGGCGCGCTTGGCCGAGACCTTGTCGCCCATGGTGCGGATGCACGCGGCGCTGGGGCCGATGAAGGTCAGGCCGGCCTGCTCGACGCGCTCGGCGAAGGCGGCGTTCTCGGACAGGAAGCCGTAGCCGGGGTGAATCGCCTGGGCGCCGCTGAGTTCGGCGGCGAACAGCACGGCGGCGTGGTCCAGGTAGCTTTGGCCGGGGGCCGCGGGGCCGATGCAGATGGCCTGGTCGGCCAGTTGCACGTAGCGGGCGTCGCGGTCGGCTTCCGAATACACGGCCACGGTCTTCAGGCCCAGGCCCTGGCAGGCGCGCAAAATGCGCAAGGCGATTTCGCCGCGGTTGGCGATAAGGACGGTATCGAACATCACACGGCCTCCAGGCGGAACAGCGGCTTGCCGGCGGCGACTTCATCGCCACTGGCGGCGAGGATGGCGCGCACGACGCCGGCGCGTTCGGCCTTGAGCGGGTGGAACATCTTCATGGCTTCCACCACGGCCAGGGTCTGGCCGGCCTCGACCGCATCACCCACCTGCACGAACGCGGGCTGGTCGGGCGCGGGGGTCAGGTGCAGCACGCCGTAGAGGGCGGCGCTGGCGTCGAAGGTGTCGCTGCTGGGTGCCGGGGTGGCGGCGGCAACTGTCGCCGCCAGCGGGCGAGCGACGGCCGCCACGGGCTGGCCGTCGCGCAGCAGGCGCAGCTGGGTGTCGCCTTCGTTGAGGCTCAGCTCGCGGAGGTCGGATTCGGCCATCAGGTCGATCAGCGCTTTAATGCGTTCCGGGTTCATGCAATGGCCCTGCCGTGAATAGTAAAAGTGGCTGGATGAACTCTATCGAGCGCACAAAAACACGGCCAAGACGGTTTGACTGTGGGGAGATAAGGGTCGCTTATGACCATCGCGTAGCCGCTGCCGCCAGGCTGCGCTGGCCCTGTACCTCGCTGAAGGTCTTCAGGGTTCAGACTGGCCAGCGCAGCCTGACGGCAGCGGCTACGGCGGCGTTACCCACGCATCTCGGCAATCAACTCCAGCAAGATCGCCTTCACCGCCTGGGCCGGCACTGACAGCGGCAAATGCCCCGACAGGCACAGCGCCAGCGGCGCCTCGATGTCCGGCGCGGTGATGCGCAACAGGTGCGCCTCGTGCACGGCCACCAGGGCGCGGGCGGCGGATTCGGGCAGGATGGTTGAACCGAAATGCTCGCTGACGGCGGTGGCCAGGGTGGTGGACGACTCCACCTCGGCGATCACCCGGGCGCTGAGGCCGATCTTCAGGAAGGCTTCGTCCACCAGCCGACGCATGGTGTTGTAGGTGCGCGGCAGCAGCAGGTCCAGCTCGGCGACCTCGGCCAGGCCGATCTCGTCGCGGTGTTGCAGCTCGGGGTCGGCGCTCACCAGGTACAGCTGTTCGCGCAGCAGCGGCACGAAGGTCAGGCCGTGCACTTCACGGCCGCCGTAGAGCACGGCCATGTCCATGCGGCCGTTCATGATCAGCTCACTGAGGGTGGTGCCGAAGTTTTCATTCAGGTACAGCAGGATGCCGGGGTGGCGCTCGCGCACCCGGCGCAGCAACGGCAGCGACAGCGCCGAGGCCGCAGTGCCCGGGGCCAGGCCGACCGAGACCTGGCCGGACAAGGCGAAACCGGTGGCGTTGACGTCGCTCTGGGCCTGCTCGCACTGGCGCAGGATCAGTTGCGCATGACCGTACAGCACCTTGCCCGCTTCGGTCGGCGTGACGCCGCGCTTGGTGCGGATGATCAACTGCTGCTGCAGCTCGGCCTCCAGGGTGACCAGCTGCTGGCTCAGCGCTGGCTGGGCGATATGCAACACATCGGCAGCCTGGGTCAGGCTACCGACATCGACGATCTTCACGAAGTACTTCAAACGGCGCAGGTTCACGGCAACACTCGAAACAAGGCTGAAAGCATTGCCACAGCAAAAGCCGCGCCACCTCCCGTAGCAGCGGCCACAGGCCGCGTCCCCAGGCGCTGCGGCGGACCTGAAATGACCGTGTCGGGCGCGGACGCAGCCTGCGGCAGCTGCTACGGGTATAAGTGTTTGCTATGGGTGTGCATCTTGCGGCCGCAGGAGGTGCGGGCGGGCCTTGTAAATGCTGGCTAGCACCATTTTGGTGCGCAGCGGTCATAAGCTGTGCCTATCAAACCAGAACAAACTTGTCTTATCAGCCCCGCCGCCCCGCCTCGTAACGTAGCCGTCATCAGGCCACCACCGAGGACTCCCCCGTGACCGCTTCCCGCATCGCCGCCCGAGTGCACCGCATCAAACCCTCGCCCAGCAGCGCCGCTGCCGACCGCGCCAACGAACTGCGCCGCGCCGGCAAGTCGATCATCAACCTGGTGGTGGGCGAGCCCGACTTCGACACCCCGGCGCACATCCGCCAGGCCGCCTGCGCCGCCATCGACAACGGCGACACCCGCTACACCCAGAACGCCGGCACCCCGGAGCTGCGCCAGGCCATCGTCGCCAAGCTGCAGCGCGAAAACGGCCTGGCCTATACGCCGTCCCAGGTGGTGGTCACCAACGGCGCCAAGAGCGCCATCTACAACGCCTTCTCCGCCACCCTGGGCCCGGGCGACGAGGTGCTGATTCCCGCGCCCTACTGGGTGTCGTACCCGGACATGGTGCTGGCCTGCGAAGGCGAACCGGTGACCCTGGCCTGCACCGAGGAACACCACTTCAAGCTCACCGCCGAGCAGCTGCGTGCCGCGATTACCCCGCGCACCCGCTGGCTGCTGCTGAACTCGCCGAGCAACCCCACCGGCGCGGTGTACCACGCCGAAGAACTGCGCGCCCTGGCCGACGTGCTGCTGGACTACCCCGACGTGCTGGTGATGACCGACGACATCTACGAGCACATCCGCTACGACGACCGCCCCGCCACGCACATCCTGGCCGTGGAACCGCGGCTCAAGGACCGCGTGCTGGTGATCAACGGCGTGTCCAAGTCATACGCCATGACCGGCTGGCGCATCGGCTTCGGCGCCGGCCCCGCCGACCTGATCACCGCCATGGCCACCCTGCAGTCGCAGTCCACCAGTAACGCCTGCAGCGTCAGCCAGGCCGCCGCGGTGGCCGCCCTCAACGGTGACCAGGGCTTCATCGAGCAAAGCCGCGCGGTGTACCGCCAGCGCCGCGACCGCTGCCTTGAGCTGATCAACGCCATCGACGGCCTCAGCTGCATCCCGCCCGAAGGCGCGTTCTACCTGTACGTCAACTGCGGCGCCGTGCTGGGCAAGCGCACTCCCCAAGGCCAGGTGCTGGCCAGCGACAGCGACTTCATCCTTTACCTGCTGGAAAGCCAGGGTGTGGCGGTGATTCCCGGCAGCGCCTACGGCCTGGCACCGTTCTTCCGCATGTCCACAGCCTCGGCCATCGAGACCCTGGAAACCGGCTGCCAGCGCATCGCCGCCGCCGTCGCGGCGCTGGTGTAAGGGGTTCGATGATGACGATGCCGAGCCACAGCGCCCTGACCTTTAAGCAAGCCTTGCTGGCCATGCTCGGCCTCTCCCTGGTGCTGATGCTTTCAGCCCTCGACCAGACGGTGATCGGCAACGCCTTGCCGAGCATCGTCGCCCAGTTGCAGGGCTTCGAGCTGTACGCCTGGGTAGCCACCGGCTACCTGCTGGCCTCCATCGTCACCATCCCGATTTTCGGCCGCCTGGGCGACTACTACGGGCGCAAGCCCTTCGTGCTGGCGGCCACGGTGATCTTCACCCTGGCCTCGCTGGTGTGCGCCCTGGCCAACGACATGCTGGTGCTGGTGCTGGGCCGCGCCCTGCAAGGGGTGGGCGGCGGCATGCTGATCGGCACCGCGTTTGCCTGCATTCCCGAACTGTTTCCCGACACCCGCCAGCGCCTGCGCTGGCAGATTTTGCTGAGCGCGCTGTTCAGCGTGGTCAACGCCATCGGCCCGGGCCTGGGCGGCTATTTGACCGGCGCGTTCGGCTGGCGCTCGGTGTTCTATATCAACCTGCCGCTGGGGGCGGTGGCGCTGTGCTTCGCCTGGCGCTACCTGCCCCATTACCGCCCGCTGCAAAGCCGCGCCATTCGCCTGGACTGGCTGGGCGCGCTGCTGATCGCGGTGGCCCTGGGCAGCCTGCAACTGTTCGTGGAATGGCTGGGCCAGGCCCAGGTGTGGGGCAGCGCGATACTGGGTGCGGTGTGCATCGCCGCTGCGGTCGCGCTGTGGTGCTGGGAGCGCCGCTGCAGCGATGCGCTGTTGCCGGCCGCGCTGTTCCGGGCGCCCAGCGTGCGTCTGCTGTTCGTGCTGTCGCTGCTGGCCGGGGCCATCATGTTCAGCCTGTTGTTCTACCTGCCGCTGCTGCTGCAAGGCAGCTACGGCTATTCGCCCCAGGACGCCGGCCTGCTGATCACGCCCCTGGCCTTGAGCATCACCCTGGGGGCCATCGTCAACGGTCGAATCATCACCCACCTGCGCAACCCCAACCTGATTCCCCTGGCCGGTTTCGCCGTGCTGCTGGTGGCCTGCGCCGGGCTGGCGCTGGTGGGCCTGCACGCCTCGTTCCACGCGTTGCTGGGGCTGATCCTGCTGGCCGGGCTGGGCCTGGGGCTCATCCTGATGAACCTCACGGTGTTCACCCAGACCCTGGCCGAGCGGCAGTTCCTGGGCATCGCCACCGCCCTCACCCAGTCGCTGCGCCTGGTCGGCGGGCTGCTGGGCACGGCCGTGATGGGCGTGCTGGTCAAGCTGCTGTACGCCAGCCACCTGCAAGGCGCGTTCATCGCCGCAGGCCAGGCCGACGCCCTGCCCCTCTTCATCGACCCGCAAGTGCTGCTCAAGGCCGGCGGCGATCCGGCGCTGCTGCAACTGGCCCGCCAGGCCCTGGCGCAAGCGCTGGGCAGCGGCCTGCTGCTGTGCGCCGGCCTGGGCGTGCTGGCCCTGTGGGTGCTGTACCGCTTGCCGCCGGTGGCGCTGACCCGCGCCGCCGCACCCGTTGCTCCTGTTGCTCCTGAAGAACAATAAAAACCTTAACTGCCGCCCCTGCACCTGCCTCTCACAACATTGACTACAGCACGAGGAATTCCCGATGGTGCTCTTGAATCGCGCAGCTTACCGCGCACCCGCAATTCTGGCCGGCCTGTGCGGCCTGGCCATGGCGCAACCAAGCAACGCCGAAGGCTTTATCGAGGACAGCACCGCGACCCTGCTGGCGCGCAACTTCTTCAGCAACGCCGACAACCGCAGCGGCGCCGCCAACCCCAACTACACCCAGGAATGGGGCCAGGGCTTCATCCTCAACTTCAAGTCCGGCTACACCCCGGGCACCGTCGGTTTCGGCGTGGACGCCATCGGCATGCTCGGCATCAAGCTGGACTCGGGCAAGGGCACCCACTACAACCCGTCGGGCACCGCCTACAACGGCAACATCTTCCCCACCGACGACGGCCGCGCCGCCGATGAGTTCGGCAGCCTGGGCGCCACGGCGAAGATGCGCTTCGCCAAGACCGAAGTGCGCGCCGGTACCCTGGTGCCGATGCTGCCGGTGGTGATGTCCACCGACCGCCTGCTGCAACAGACCTTCAACGGCGAGCAGATCCAGTCCAAGGACCTGGACCACTTCACCTTCATCGCCGGCCAACTGGACAGCGTCAAGGGCCGTGGGTCGACCAACCAGATGGGCATGTCCATTCCCGGCGCCAACAGCCGCCTCACCGGCAAGTTCGTGCACAAGTTCCAGTACGCCGGCGTCGACTGGAAAGCCACCCCCGACCTGCTGCTGCAGTACTACTACGGCGGCCTGGAGAACTTCTACAACCAGCACTTCCTGGGCCTGGTGAACAACTGGAAGGTGGGCCCCGGCACCCTGCGCACCGACCTGCGTTACTTCAACAACAGCGCGGCCGGCAAGAACGACAATGACGCGGACTACTACACCGCCGGCTACTACGGCGACGGCGTGACCAAGGGCAAGGTCGACAGCCAACTGTCCAGCGCGCTGTTCACCTACCTGGTGGGCCCGCACACCATCGCCGCCGGCTACCAGCAGGTGACCGGCGACAGCGATGCGGTGTGGCTGAACCAGGGCGACGGCTCGACCTCGTACTTCATCACCGAGTCAATGATCGGCAAGTTCCAGCGCGCCGGCGAGCGCACCTGGCAGGTGCGCTACGGTTATGACTTCGCCGCCATGGGCGTGCCCGGCCTGACCTTCCTGGGCATGTACGAAAGCGGCTCGGGCGCACGCACCGCCGCTGGCGACAAGAGTGAGTGGGAGCGCAACCTGACCCTGACCTATACCGTGCAATCGGGCCCGGCCAAGGACCTCAGCGTGGCGCTGCGGCACGCCTCCATGCGCACCGAGTTTCCCGGCGTGCGCGACCAGGACGAGCACCGGGTGATCGTTACCTACCCGATCAATCTGTTCTGACCGTGGTTGTGGGAGCTGGCTTGCCAGCGAGCCTTTAAAAACTCGCTGGCAAGCCAGCTCCCACACGCTCTTCCTGCAGCGACAACAAATACTCGCCAAACCCCTCGCGGCACTTGAAATCGCGGCGCGCGCTGGTGACCACCGAGGTGGTCGCCGTCCACACGATGCGCGCGCCGATGCGCTCAAGGTCCGCTACCAGTTGCACGTCTTCATGGGCCGCCAGGTGCTGGAAACCGCCAGCCCTGGCATAGGCCTCGGCGCTCAGCCCCAGGTTGGCACCATGGATGTGCCGGTGCCCCTCCTCGAACCGGTACCCCGCCAGGTACTTCGCCCGCGCTTGCTCGGTGTGCTCGGCCCAACTGTCCACCGCCACCGTGCCACACACGGCATCGGCCTGGAACGCCAATTGGCGGGCCAGCCAGTCGCCTGGCACCCGCGTGTCGGCATCGGTGAACGCCAGCCACTGCGCGCCGGCGTTGAGCAACGCCTGGGCGCCGAAGGCCCGCGCCTTGCCGACGTTACGAAAGCCCACCTCCAGCACCTCGCACCCGGCCGCAGCCGCCAGCAACCCGGTTTCGTCGCTGCAGTGGTCGAGCACCACCAGCACTTTTACCGTCATGCCCGCCAGTTGCGGGTGCCGCGCCGCCGCCTGGATCGAGGCCAGGCAAGGGGCGATGTAGCTTGCTTCATTGTGCGCCGGAATCACCACACCAATCATGAGTCGCCCTCTTCTGCCCGAGCCCGCCTGTTCCCAATCGACCCGGGCGGTTGGCGGAAGGTTTAAAAAATTTTCATCGGCAGAAAAACTGAACGTTCGCCTGGCCGTCTGCCTCCATTGTCCTGATTCGATTGGGCAAGAGAGGAAGTCCACCATGGCAACTGAAAACCAGTATTCGATGCAGAACCCACTGACCCAGTATCCACACCCCGAATTCCCCAAACAGCCCCAGGGCGCGCCCGGCACCGTGCACAAGATGACGCCCGCGCCGGACCACGGCGAGCACAGCTACAAGGGCTTCGGCCGCTTGCTGGGGCGCAGGGCGCTGATCACCGGTGCCGACTCCGGCATTGGCCGCGCGGCGGCAATTGCCTATGCCCGCGAAGGTGCCGACATCGTCCTCAATTACTTGCCTGAAGAGGAAAGCGACGCCCGCGAAGTGGTGAAGCTGATCGAAGCCGAGGGCCGCAAGGCGGTGGCCATTCCCGGCGACCTCAAGGATGAGGCGTTCTGCCAGGCCTTGGTGCAGAAGGCGGTGGCCGCCCTGGGCGGCCTGGACATACTGGTGAACGTCGCCGGCAAGCAGCAAGCGGTGGAAGCCATCGCCGAGCTGACCACCGAGCAGTTCGACGCCACCTTCAAGTCCAACGTCTACGCGCTGTTCTGGCTGTGCAAGGCAGCGCTGCCGCACCTGCCAGCCGGCGCCACCATCATCAATACCGCGTCCATCCAGTCCTACAGCCCGTCGCAAAACCTGCTGGACTATGCCTCGACCAAGGCCGCCATCGTCGCCTTCACCAAGTCGCTGGCCAAGCAGGTGATTGCCCAGGGCGTGCGGGTCAACGCCGTGGCGCCGGGCCCTGTGTGGACACCGCTGCAACCCAGCGGCGGCCAACCTCAAGAGAAAATCCCCACCTTCGGTTCGCAGACGCCCATGGGCCGCCCCGGCCAGCCGGCCGAATGCGCGCCGCTGTATGTGTTCCTGGCCACTCAGGAATCCAGCTATATCACCGGTGAAACCTTCGGCGTGACCGGCGGCAACCCGCTGCCATGACCGGCCGGCCGCCCGGCTGGAACTCCTGGCCGGGCGGCGGTTCAACCGTGCATACACCCGAGGACACCACCATGAGCACAGACAACCGCCCCGAAAACGCGCCGCCCACCGACACTTCCGGCAAACCGGTGAACGTGGTGAAGCGCGACCTGGAAGACCGCGACGACGACACCCGTGGCGTCGATGAGGCCATCACCCCTTCCTCCACCCGCGCCAAGGAGCAGGACGCCGAGACCCTGCAAAAGAAAACCGCCGAAATCGAACGCAAGGTCGCCGACGGCAACTGACCCCACACTGTTCCCCGGCGAATCACGTGCGTGGGAGCGGGCTCTGCCCGCGAAGAGATCACCGCGTTGGTCCGACATATCGCGGTGTGCTTTTCGCGGGCAGAGCCCGCTCCCACACAGCTGCAGTCAGGCGGCTTTGTGCAGGGCTTCGATCAGCTGAGCCTTGGTCATGGTCGAGCGCCCACGAAGGTTGCGGCTGCGCGCTTCGCTCATCAGGCTCTCCTTGGTCTGGCTGGCCAGCGAAGCACGATCGCTGCGCCCATGCCCTTGCCGGGTCTTTGCCGCACGCTTGGCCGAATCCGACGCCGCAGTCTCCTTTTTTGCCTTCGAGGTGTGGCGCCCCGAGCCACCGGGTTTCTCGCCACCGCCCGACTGCTTGTTCACCGTTGCCCAGGCACGCGCCTCGGCGGTTTTCTTCGATGCACCCTTATCCTCGTAACTCTGTTCGATGTGTTCGGCCTTGCGTTTCTGCTCGGCGGTGTATTTGTCTTTGCTACCCCGTGGCATGATGTTCACCCCTATGTGGCGCCGGCGATTTTTTCCGGCCTGTAATGGTGTGAAGCCCTGTTTTTGAATTAGTTCGCTGGAATACTGCCGTGACTCCCTCCCTCGACCTGCGTAGCTACAGCGGCGAATGCGCCCACCACCAGCACGGTTTTACCCAGCTGGTGCTGCCCGTGGCCGGCGGCATGGAGATGGAGGTGCAGGGCCGTGGCGCGCGCCTGGACCTGTCGCTGGCGGCGCTGATCGCCCCCGGCGCCGAGCACGGCCAGCGCGCCGACGGCGCCAACCGCTTCCTGGTGCTGGACTGCCCCAACGCCTGGTTCGAGGCGCGCACCCTCGACGCCCTGGCGCGCCGTACCTACGTGCCAGTCTCCGCCGCCACCCGCCGCCTGATCGAGTTCGCCGACCTGCTCGGCGCGCAGGGCCTGCCCCAGAGTGCGCCACACCTGCTGCCGCTGTTGCTCGACAGCCTGGGCCGCGACGCCGGCCAGCCGGCCAGCGGCATGGACCGTCTGTTGGCGCACCTGGAAGCCGACCCCGGCCAGGCCTGGAGCAACGAAGCCATGGCCCGCGTCGCCGCCATGAGCGTCAGCCAGCTGCACCGGCGCTTTGCCGAACGCTACGCGCAAGCGCCCCAGGCGTGGCTGGCGCAGCTGCGCATGCGCCATGCCTGCCGCTGGCTGGCCGAAAGCCGCCTGCCACTCGCCGATATCGCCCTGAAGGTCGGTTTCAGCGACCAGGCCGCCCTAACCCGGGCCATGCGCCGCCTGTGCGACACCACGCCGGCGGCCTACCGCCACGCCGCGCGCCAGCCTGGGTAAAGGCGTCGACAGCCTGGGCCAATACGCCGAAGCGCGCAGCCGGCACACTGCGGCCCTTTCCATCAGGCGGTTGCTGCATGACAACTCATCCATCCTTGGCCAAGGGTATTGGCTGCGGCGTCGCGGCGGGCATGTGCTGGGGCGTGATCTTTCTCGGCCCGGCGCTGACGCCGCAGCTGTCGGGGCTTGAATTCGCGGTGCTGCGCTTTCTCGCCTACGGGCTGTTTTCCCTGGCGTTGCTGCTGCCGCGCTGGCGCAAGGTGCGCGCGCAGTTGACTCGCGCCGACTGGCGGGCGCTGGGCTGGCTGAGCCTGGTCGGCACGCTGATCTATTACGCGCTGGTGGGCAGCGCCGTGCAGCGGGTCGGCGTGGCCACCACCTCGCTGGTGGTCGGGCTGATTCCGGTGCTGGTGGCGCTTGCCGGCCGTGGCGACGCCGGCGCCGTGCCCTTCGCCCGGCTGCTCCCGTCGCTGGCGTGCGCCACGGCCGGGGTGGCGTTGATCAGCCTGCACGCCATGCACGGCGCCGCGCTGGGCAGCATTGTCGGGCTGCTGTGCGCGTTTGGCGCGCTGCTGACCTGGAGCTGGTACGCGGTCAGCAACGCCCGGCGCCTGGCGCTGACCGCCGTCTCGGCCCAGGACTGGGCGCTGTTGACCGGCGTGGTTACCGGCGCCCTGGCGCTGCTGCTGGCCGTGCCGGTGCTGGGCAGCCACCTGGCCGCTATCGACCTGCACGCCGTGCTGGTCACCGCCGGGGTGGCGCTGCTGGCCTCGGTGATCGGCGGCGCCTTCTGGAACCAGGCCAGCCGCCTGCTGCCCCTGGCGCTGAGCGGCCAGGTGCTGGTGATCGAAACCCTCAGCGCGCTGATGCTGGGCTTCCTCTGGGAGCAGCGCTGGCCGGACCGCCAGGAGGTGGTCGCCATGGTGCTGCTGGTGGTGGGCGTGGCCTGGTGCCTGCGCAGCCACCAGCGCCACCGGGTCACGCCTTGATCGCGGCCTCGATGGCGGCGACGTCGATCTTGCCCATGGTCATCATCGCCTCGAACGCGCGCCGGGCGGCCTCGCGATCACTACCGGTGAACGCCTCGGTCAGCACCCGTGGAGTGATCTGCCAGGACAGCCCCCACTTGTCCTTGCACCAGCCGCACTCGCTGGCCTGGCCGCCGTTGCCGACGATGGCGTGCCACAGGCGGTCGGTTTCGGCCTGGTCCTGGGTGGCCACCTGGAAGGAGAAAGCCTCGCTGTGGGGAAACCCCGGGCCGCCGTTGAGGCCCAGGCACGGGATGCCCATCACCGTGAAGTCCACCGTCAGCACGTCGCCCTCCTTGCCCGCCGGGTAGTCCGAGGGCGCGCGGTGCACCGCGCCCACCGCGCTGTCGGGAAAGGTTTGCGCGTAAAAGGTCGCGGCGTCCAGCGCCGTGCCGTCGTACCACAGGCAAAGGGTGTTCTTGTTCATGGCAGTGCGCTCCAGGCAATGAGTCCACCCTGAAGCGTAGCTTGCGCGGTTGTGTGATAATTGCCGCTCAGCCATTTCCAGCCGAGAAGTCGCGCATGCCTTACCGGGCCCCACGGGACCTCGCCCTTGACCTCGCCTTGCGCAGCCTGCTCGAGAACCAGGTGCGCGAGGGGCATTACGCCAGCGTCGAGGACGCCCGCCAGGCGGCGCAGCAGATCCTCCACGCCGCGCCCTCCGAGGCGCGCGACGTCACCGCCGAACAGCCGCGCGAGACCGCCCTGCACGACTCCATGGACTTCGCCCGCCTGGCCCTGTCCGCCGTCAGCGGCGTGGGCGTGTGGACCTACGAGGTGGCCAACGACTGCTTCTACTGCGACGCCGGCATCAGCGAGCTGTACGCCATCGACCCGGTGCAGGGCGCCCAGGGCATCAAGCGCACGGACTTTCTCGCCAACGTGCACGGCGACGACCTGGCCGCGCTGCGCCGGACCATGGCCGGCGGCCTGGTCAACAGCGGCGACCTGGAGCTGGAATACCGCATCGTCCACCCCGACGGCTCGGTGCGCTGGGTGCTGTCGCGCGGCCACACCTACTTCAACGCCGCCGGCGAGCCCGTGCGGCGCACCGGCGTGGGCGTCGACATGACCGCCCAGCGCCTGCTGGAACAGCAGCTGCGCCAGAGCCAGAAGATGGAAGCCGTGGGCCAGCTCACTGGCGGCCTGGCCCACGACTTCAACAACCTGCTGACCGGCGTCATGGGCAGCCTGGAGATGATCCGCCTGCGCATCGCCAAGGGCCGCGTCGCCGAGACCGGGCGCTACCTGGACGCCGCCCTGGGCGCCGCGCGCCGGGCCGCGGCGCTCACCCATCGGCTGCTGGCCTTCTCGCGCCGGCAGACCCTGGACCCCACGCCCACCGACGCCAACCGCCTGGTGCTGGGCATGCTGGAGCTGATCCGCAGCACCGTCGGCCCGGCCGTGCAGGTGGACATCCACAGCGAACAGCCGCTGTGGCTGACCCAGGTGGACGCCAACCAGCTGGAGAACGCCCTGCTCAACCTGTGCATCAACGCCCGCGACGCCATGCCCCTGGGCGGCACCCTGGGCATCCAGACCCGCAACTGCACCCTGGCCGCCAAGGCCGCCCGCGAGCGCGACCTGGTGCCCGGCGAGTACCTGGCCCTGAGCGTCAGCGACACCGGCAGCGGCATGAGCAGCGACGTCATGGCCCACGCCTTCGACCCGTTCTTCACCACCAAGCCCACCGGCAAGGGCACCGGCCTGGGCCTGTCGATGATCTACGGCTTCGTGCGCCAGTCCGGCGGCAGCGTGCACATCCAGTCGCAGCCCGACCAGGGCACCACCATGACCCTGTACCTGCCACGCTCGCGCGAAACCCTGGGCGACGCCCAGGCGCCGTTGCCACCCGCGCCGCTGCCCCACGCGGAACAGGGCGAGACCGTGCTGGTGATCGACGACGAACCCACCGTGCGCATGTTGATCATCGAAGTGCTGGACGAACTGGGCTACACCGCCCTGGAAGCCGCCGACGGCGCCAGCGGCCTGGACATCCTGCAGTCCGGCCGGCGGATCGACCTGCTGGTCACCGACGTCGGCCTGCCCGGCGGCATCAACGGCCGCCAGGTGGCCGACGCCGGCCGCAGCCTGCGCCCTGGGCTCAAGGTTCTGTTCATCACCGGCTACGCCCACAACGCCGAGGCCTGGGCGCAACAGCTGGAGCCGGGCATGCACCTGCTGACCAAGCCGTTCACCATGGAAGACCTGGCCAGCCGCATCAACACCGCCATTACCGCCGCGTAACCCCGGCCTTGTGGGAGCTGGCTCGCCAGCGAGCTGTTGAGGCCCTAAAAGCTCGCTGGCAAGCCAGCTCCCACAAGGTTTACAAGGCTATGTGCGCGTGCTGGTGCCGCCGCGCCGCCCACACCACCCCGCCCACCAGCAGCGCGATCGACACCAGCTCCATCAGCCCCGGCGCGCGCTGGCCGTAGACGAAGCCGTAGACGCAGGCGAACAGCGTCTCGAAGACGATCATCTGCCCGCTCAAGGAGCTGGCCATGCGCCGCGAACAGGCGTTCCACAGGCTGTTGGCCAGCCACGAGCCGCACAGCGCCAGGAACAGGCTTACCCACAGGAAGGTCATCCAACGAGCGTGGTCCAGCTGGGTCGGCACCAGGTTGGGGAACAGCAACAGGGCAAGCGCGCCCACCACCACGGCAACGCCGCCGGTGACGATGCCCAGCAGCGTCGACCACTCGCTGCTGTTGAAGTGGCTGTGCTTGAGGTAGCGCCCGTTGTGGGTGGCGTACCACGACCAGCACACCACGCCACTCAGGCCGCAGGCCAGGCCCAGCAGCTGGCGGCCCAGGGAGGTGCCGCCAGCATGGCCGCCGGCGTGCTGCAGGCTCACCGATACGATGCCGAGGAATACCATCAGCAGTGGCAGCTTGAGCCGCTTCATCGGCAGCGAACCGGCGTCGCCGCGCCCCAGGAAGGTAATGGCCACCGGCAGCATGCCGTTGATCAGCGCCGCCGTGGTCACCCCGCTCAGCTGCACCGAGGCGCCCAGCAGGGCGAAGTTCAGCACGTTGCCGGTCAGCGACAGGCGCAGCAGCATCGACAGGTCGCGGCGCTTGAGCCGCGCCAGCAGGCGCCCGGCCATGGGCAGCGCCACCAGCAACGAAAACAGCCCGTACAAGGCAAAACGCACGCTACTGATCAGCACCGCATTGAACTCGGGCAGCAACGACGGGGCGATGATCACCCCGCCCCAGATGGCCCCGGCCAACACGGCAAACACTATCCCACGGTTCATTGTTTCAACTCTGGCAGTTAACGCTAATGGCGCGATTCTAGCCGTGGACAGCGCCCGCCACCTGCGATAAAAAGTGGGCTACCCATTCCCCAGGGGAATGCCTGCGAGGAGCCTCATCATCAACCGTTACCTGCGTACCCTGCCGCCACTGGAAACCCTGATCACCTTCGAGGCCGTGGCCCGCCACGCCAGCTTCACCGCCGCAGCGGGCGAGCTGTTCCTCACCCAGAGCGCGGTGAGCAAGCAGATGCGCCAGCTGGAAGACGCCATGGGCGTGCCGCTGTTCGAGCGCAAGCCGCGCGGCGTGGCCCTGACCGGCGCCGGCGACGAACTGCTGATGACCGTCAACGTGCTGCTGGGCACCCTGTACCAGAGCGTCACGCGCATCCGCAACGTGCACCAGAGCAACGCTGTGTCGGTGCTGGCCACCCACGCCCTGGCGCAGTTCTGGCTGTTCCCCAAGCTGATCGAGTTCAACAAGGCCTACCCCGACATCGCCGTGCACGTGCACGCCATCAACGAATTCGACGACACCAGTCTCAACGACTTCGACCTGGGCGTGCTGTACGGCGACGGCGACTGGGCGACCCTGGACAGCGATTTCCTGCTGCCGGAGATCGTCTACCCGGTGGCCCACCCCGGCCTGGACGTGGCCGCCATCGACAGCCTGGCGCAGCTGGCCAAGGCCAACCTGGTGCAGATCGACACCCGCGCCTGGCAATGCATGGACTGGCCGCAATGGTTCGGCCACCTGGGCGTGGACTACTCGCCGCGGGACAAGGCGCCGGTGTTCAACCAGCTGACCCTGGCCTACCGCGCCGTGCAGCAAGGCATGGGCATTGGCCTGGCATGGTCGTTCATGGCCGATGAGGCGTTGGCCAGGGGCGAGCTTCAACGGGTGACGGATTTTGAATGCCGCACCGGCAAGGGCGAATACCTGGTGTCGGTTAAGCACCGTGGGCGCTCGGCGTGCGCGGCGGTGTTTCGTGAGTGGCTGCTGGCGTCGATGCAGGAATGACGACCAACAAAAAACCCCTGACGCCTTGCGGCCATCAGGGGTTTCGGAAGTTGTGGTGCCCAGAGACGGAGTCGAACCGCCGACACGAGGATTTTCAATCCTCTGCTCTACCGACTGAGCTATCTGGGCAACGGGGCGCATTAAACGTGTTTTCAGCCCATGCGTCAAGCGCCAAAACAAAAAAAATACAACAAATACCGAAACTTACGCCTGTGGGAGCTGGCTTGCCAGCGAGCTGTTGAGGCCCGAAAAGCTCGCTGGCAAGCCAGCTCCCACGGGATGTTGCTCCAGCAGGAAGTCGACGAAGGCGCGGACGCGGGCTGGCATGGCCGCGCCGCCGATGAACACGGCGTGGATCGGCTCGCGGTCGTCGGGGTTGTAGGCTTCCAGCAGCGGCACCAAGGTGCCGTCGCGCAGCTGTTGCGCGACGCTGAAGGCGCCGATGCGCGCAATGCCCGCGCCCAGGCTGGCCAGCTGCGCCAGCGCCTCGCCGCTGTTGCCTTCGATGGTGCCGCTGACTTTCAAAGCGAAGTCCTCGCCGTCGCGGCGGAACGGCCAGTCGCTGGTGGCGCGACGGAAGTTGAAGCGCAGGCAGTTGTGCGCCAGCAGGTCTTCGGGCACCTGCGGGGTGCCGCAGCGGGCCAGGTACTCGGGGGATGCCACCACCACCTGGCCGGTGTCGCCGATCAGCCGCGCGGTCAGCGGGCTGTCGGCCAGTTGGCCGAAGCGGATGGCGACGTCGGCCTGGCCGGCGAGAATATCGACCACCTCGTCGCCCAGCATCAGGTCCACCAGGATGGCCGGGTAACGGGCGCTGAACGCCGCCACCAGCGGCACGATGGTCTGCCGGCCATGGGCCAGGGCGGCGCTGACCCGCAGCCGGCCGCGCGGCACGCCCTGGTCGGTGATGGCGTCCTCGACCTCGGCCAGGTCCGCCAAAATCCGCCGCGCGCCGCGCAGGTAGGCCTCGCCTTCAGCCGTGAGGGTGATGGCGCGGGTGGTGCGGATCAGCAGCCGCGTGCCCAGGCGCTGCTCGGTGCGGGCGATGATGCGGCTGACCGACGACGGCGTCAGCCCCAGTGCCCGCGCCGCGCCCGACAGGCTGCCGGCCTCGGCCACCCTGACGAACACGTCCATTTCCCCCGAACGCCCGGTGATGTCCATTTGTGCTTCCTACGCAAAGGTGTTGGTCCCGAACTGGGACTACCGCTGTAAAAGCCTCGATCGTAGCATTCACCGCATAGATGAGGAGTAACCTATGCGTATCAATCCACCGTTAATCGCCCTGTCCATCGGCGCCTTTGGCATCGGCGTCACTGAGTTCGCGCCCATGGGCATGCTGCCGGGCATTGCCGCCGACCTCGGCGTGTCGATTCCCTCTGCCGGCCTGCTGGTCAGCGCCTACGCCCTGGGCGTGCTGATCGGCGCGCCGCTGATGACCCTGGCCACCGCCCGCGTGCCGCGCCGCCAGCTGCTGATCGGGCTGATGGCGGTCTTCACCCTCGGCAACCTGCTGTCGGCCCTGGCCAGCAACTACGAAACCCTGCTGATGGCGCGGGTGGTGACCTCGCTCAACCACGGCGCGTTCTTCGGTATCGGCTCCATCGTCGCCGCCAGCGTGGTGCCGCCGGACAAGCGCGCCGGCGCCGTGGCGGCGATGTTCATGGGCCTGACCCTGGCGACCATCGGCGGCGTGCCCCTGGCCACCTGGTTCGGCGAGACGTTCGGCTGGCGCACGGCGTTCTGGGGCATTGCCAGCCTGGGTGCGGTGGCCATGGCCTCGCTGTGGTACGCCCTGCCCAACGTCCCGGCGCCCAAGGGTGATGGCCTGATGGCAGAAATCCGCGTGCTCGGCCGCGGCCCGGTGCTGTCGGCGCTGGCGTTGACCGTGGTGGGTTCCAGCGCCATGTTCACCGTGTTCACCTACATCGCCCCTATTTTGCGCGACGCCACCCACGCCTCCACCAACTTCATCACCGGCATGCTGGTGCTGTTCGGCATCGGCCTGACCCTGGGCAATATCTGGGGTGGCAAGGCCGCCGACCGCTCGGTGGACCGCACGCTGATCGTCTCGCTGGCGGTGTTGATCGTGGTGCTGCTGGCCTTCGCGGTGCTGATGCGCTGGCCGCTGGCGGCTGCGGTGGCGATTCTGGTGTGGGGCGCGGCGAGCTTCGCCCTGGTGCCGCCGCTGCAGATGCGCGTGATGGAGGCCGCCAAGGACGCGCCGAACCTGGCCTCGGCGGTGAACATCGGCGCGTTCAACTTCGGCAACGCCATTGGCGCGGCCCTGGGTGGCGCGGTGATCAACGCAGGCCTGGGCTACCCGGCCATTTCCCTGGCGGGCGCCGGCATGGGCGCACTGGGGCTGGTGATGGTGCTGGCCATGACCTGGCGCGCCCAGTACGCTGCCGCCGCTGACACCCCTGCCGCGTAGCCGCTGCCGAAGGCTGCGCTGGCCCGAACCCACGCTGGGGATCTTCAGTGTACTCAGGGGCCAGCGCAGCCTGGCGGCAGCGGCTACCACGTTACCGCCGCTGACACCCCGTGGCGTAGCCGCTGCCGAAGGCTGCGCTGGCCCGAATCCACGCTGGAGATCTTCAGTGTACTCAGGGGCCAGCGCAGCCTGGCGGCAGCGGCTACAACGTTGCCGCCGCTGACACCCCTGCCGCGTAGCCGCTGCCGAAGGCTGCGCTGGCCCGAATCCACGCTGGGGATCTTCAGTGTACTCAGGGGCCAGCGCAGCCTGGCGGCAGCGGCTACCACGTTACCGCCGCTTACACCCCGTCGCGTAGCCGCTGCCGAAGGCTGCGCTGGCCCGAAACCACGCTGCAGATCTTCAGTGTACTCAGGGGCCAGCGCAGCCTGGCGGCAGCGGCTACAACGTTGCCGCCGCTGACACCCCTGCCGCGTAGCCGCTGCCGAAGGCTGCGCTGGCCCGAATTCACGCTGGGGATCTTCAGTGTACTCAGGGGCCAGCGCAGCCTGGCGGCAGCGGCTACCACGTTACCGCCGCTGACACCCCGTGGCGTAGCCGCTGCCGAAGGCTGCGCTGGCCCGAACCCACGCTGGAGATCTTCAGTGTACTCAGGGGCCAGCGCAGCCTGGCGGCAGCGGCTACCACGTTACCGCCGCTGACACCCCGTGGCGTAGCCGCTGCCGAAGGCTGCGCTGGCCCGAACCCACGCTGGGGATCTTCAGTGTACTCAGGGGCCAGCGCAGCCTGGCGGCAGCGGCTACAACGTTGCCGCCGCTTACACCCCGTCGCGTAGCCGCTGCCGAAGGCTGCGCTGGCCCGAACCCACGCTGGGGATCTTCAGTGTACTCAGGGGCCAGCGCAGCCTGGCGGCAGCGGCTACCACGTTACCGCCGCTGACACCCCGTGGCGTAGCCGCTGCCGAAGGCTGCGCTGGCCCGAACCCACGCTGGGGATCTTCAGTGTACTCAGGGGCCAGCGCAGCCTGGCGGCAGCGGCTACAACGTTGCCGCCGCTGACACCCCGTCGCGTAGCCGCTGCCGAAGGCTGCGCTGGCCCGAACCCACGCTGGGGATCTTCAGTGTACTCAGGGGCCAGCGCAGCCTGGCGGCAGCGGCTACAGCGGTGACCAGGCCGCGTCAGGCGGTATCCACGGTTTTATGCTGCTGATATTGGCGCGGGGTGCAGCCGAACTCACGGCGAAACACCGTGTGCAGGTATTGCGCCGAGGTGAACCCGCAGCGCCTGGCGATCTCGGCGATGGCCACCGCGCCGTCCTGCAACTGGCTGGCCGCCGCTGCCAGCCGGAACCTCAGAATCTCGTCGTGCACCGTGCAGCCACGGGCCTTGCGAAAGTGCGACTCCAGCGACGAGCGCGACACCCCCACATACCCCGCCACCTGCGCCGTCTTGATGCCCTGGCAGGCGTACTGCCGAATGAAGTGCAGCGCCTGCATCACGTAAGGGTTGTCCAGCGGCTGGTGCAGGCTGGACGCCTGGACGTTGACCGCGTCGGGCGGCACCAGGATCTGCTGCGCCGTCGACGGCATGCCATGGAGCATCTGGTGCAGCAGGTGCGCGGCGGTGCGGCCCATGGTTTCCGTGCCCTGGATCACCGAACTGAGCGGCACCCGGGTCAGGCTGCGGGTCAGCGGGTCGTTGTCGATACCAATTAGCGCCACCTGCCCCGGCACCGCAATGCCGGCAGTCAGGCACGCCTGCAGCAGCTGGCGCGCGCGGGCGTCGGTAACCGCGATGATGCCGATGGGTTTGGGCAGGCTGTGCAGCCAGGCAATCTGCTGTTCCACGGCGCTGTCCCACAGCGGCGCGCTGGTGCCCAGGCCGCGGTACACCTCGGCGTGCAGGCCGTCGCGGCGCATCAGCTGGCGGAAGGCCTTTTCCCGCTCCTGGGCCCAGCGGTTGGCCTGGGCCGGCGGCAGGCTGAAGCAGGCGAAGCGCGTCAGCCCGGCCTCGATCAGGTGGTCGTAGGCCAGCTTGATCAGCGCCGCGTTGTCGGTGGCCACGTACGGAATGTGCCGCGGGTAGGCGCTGGCGTCCTGGTACGAGCCGCCCACCGCCACTACCGGCAGGCGGCTGTGGGCCAGGGCCTCGCCGATCTGCGGGTCGTCGAAGTCGGCGATGATGCCGTCGCCCTGCCAGCGCTCGATGCCGTTCAGCCGGCACAGGAAGTCTTCCTCCAGGAACAGGTCCCAGGACGCGCGGGTGCTGCTCAGGTAGTTGCCGATGCCGCTGATGATGCCGCGGTCGTAAACCTTGCTGCCGTTGAACAGCAGCGCAATGCGGTGGGCAGGAGGCAGGTTTTTCATTGTTGTTGTCCTTGGCCAGTGCTTCCAGCCTAGGCCGCGAATGGCAGAAGCTCAACGCAAAATCGCACTGCCTGTTGGTGATTTTCATGACCGGCGCAGGCCGGGGCCTCGCTACCATCAGCACACCGCCAAGAACAACAAAGGAAACGCGAATGTCCTACTTCCCCGCTGTCGACAAGATTCGCTACGAGGGCCCGGCCAGCGAGTCGCCCCTCGCCTTCCGCCACTACGATGCCGACGCGCTGGTGCTGGGCAAGCCCATGCGCGAGCACCTGCGCATGGCCGCCTGCTACTGGCACAGCTTCGTCTGGCCGGGCGTGGACATGTTCGGCGTGGGCACCTTCAAGCGCCCCTGGCAGCAGGTGGCCGACCCCATGGAGATGGCCATCGCCAAGGCCGAGGCCGCGTTCGAGTTCTTCACCAAGCTGGGCATCGACTACTACAGTTTCCACGACACCGACGTGGCCCCCGAAGGCAAATCGCTTGCGCAGTACCGCAATAACTTCGCGCACATGGTCGACCGCCTCGAACGCCACCAGCAGGACACCGGCATCCAGCTGTTGTGGGGCACCGCCAACTGCTTCAGCAACCCGCGCTTCGCCGCCGGAGCCGCCAGCAACCCCGACCCCGAGGTGTTCGCCGTGGCCGCCGCCCAGGTGTTCAGCGCCATGAACGCCACCCAGCGGCTCAAGGGCGCCAACTACGTGCTGTGGGGCGGCCGCGAGGGCTACGAGACCCTGCTCAACACCGACCTCAAGCGCGAGCGCGAGCAGCTGGGCCGCTTCATGACCATGGTGGTGGAACACAAGCACCGCATCGGCTTCCGTGGCGACCTGCTGATCGAACCCAAGCCCCAGGAACCCACCAAGCACCAGTACGACTACGACAGCGCCACGGTGTTCGGCTTCCTGCAGCAGTACGGCCTGGAGAAGGAGATCAAGGTCAACATCGAGGCCAACCACGCCACCCTCGCCGGCCACAGCTTCCACCACGAGATCGCCACCGCGGTCTCGCTGGGCATCTTCGGCAGCATCGACGCCAACCGCGGCGACCCGCAGAACGGCTGGGACACCGACCAGTTCCCCAACAGCGTCGAGGAAATGACCCTGGCCACCTACGAGATCCTCAAGGCCGGTGGCTTCCGCACCGGCGGCTTCAATTTCGACGCCAAGGTGCGCCGCCAGAGCGTCGACGACACCGACCTGTTCCACGGCCACGTGGCCGCCATGGACGTGCTGGCCCTGGCGCTGAAGCGTGCCGCCGCCATGGTCGAGAACGACCAGCTGCAACGTTTCAAGGACCAGCGCTACGCCGGCTGGCGCCAGCCCTTCGGCCAGGCGGTGCTGGCGGGCGAGTTCAGCCTGCAGGCGCTGGCCGAGCATGCCTTCGACAACAACCTCGATCCCCAGGCCGTCAGCGGCCGCCAGGAGCTGCTGGAGGGCGTGGTCAACCGCTTTATCTACCCCTGAGGGCAGCGGTTACATTCGCGCGACAATTCTCTGCGCGCGGGTATCAATCACGCTCTACAGTTTCAGGCGACAAGTAGTGTCTCAAACAACAATAAAAGGACGCCCAGCATGAAATCGTTAAAACGTACGCTATTGGCCAGTGCCCTCGCCCTGCTCTCGCTGCCGGTGATGGCCGACGCCGCCCACCCCAAGATCGGCTTTTCCATCGACGACCTGCGCCTGGAGCGCTGGGCCCGCGACCGTGACTACTTCGTGGCGGCGGCGGAGAAGATGGACGCCAAGGTCTACGTGCAATCGGCCGACGCCAACGAGCAGAAGCAGATCTCGCAGATCGAAAACCTCATCTCCCGCGGCGTCGACGTCATCGTCATCGTGCCCTTCAACGCCACCGTGCTGACCAACGCCGTGGCCGAGGCGAAGAAGGCCGGGATCAAGGTGGTGTCCTATGACCGGCTGATCCTCAACGCCGACATCGACGCCTACATTTCCTTCGACAACGAAAAGGTCGGGGAAATGCAGGCCAACGGCGTGCTGCAGGCGGCGCCCAAGGGCAATTACTTCCTGCTGGGTGGCGCGCCTACCGACAACAACGCAAAGATTCTGCGTGAAGGCCAGATGAAGGTGCTGCAGCCGGCCATCGACAAGGGCGACATCAAGATTGTCGGCCAGCAGTGGGTGAAGGAATGGAACCCCACCGAGGCCCTGAGCATTGTCGAGAACGCCCTGACCCGCAACGGCAACAAGATCGACGGCATCGTCGCCTCCAACGACGCCACCGCCGGCGGCGCGATCCAGGCGCTGGCGGCGCAGAAGCTGGCCGGCAAGGTGCCAATCTCGGGCCAGGACGCCGACCTTGCGGCAGTGAAGCGCGTGCTTGATGGCACCCAGACCATGACCGTGTACAAGCCACTGAAGCTTATTGCCTCGGAAGCCGCCAAGCTTTCGGTGCAACTGGCCCGCAGCGAGAAACCCACCTACACCTCGCAGTACGACAACGGTAGCAAGAAGGTCGACACCATCCTGCTCACCCCTACCCCGCTGACCAAGGACAACATCGACCTGCTGGAGAAGGACGGGTTCTACAGCAAGGCGCAAATCGCCGGGCAGTGATAACCCGAGACGCGGCCTGCGGCCGCTGCTACGCCCGTAGCAGCGGCCACAGGCCGCGTCCCGCCACCCCTTCCACGAGCCCGCAGTCATGTCCCAATTCCTTCTGCAAATGAACGGCATCGTCAAGAGCTTTGGCGGTGTGAAAGCCCTCAACGGCATCGATATCCAGGTCAGGCCCGGCGAGTGCGTGGGCCTGTGTGGCGAGAACGGCGCCGGCAAGTCCACGCTGATGAAGGTGCTGTCGGCGGTGTACCCCCACGGCACCTGGGAGGGCGAGATCCTCTGGGACGGCCAGCCGCTGCGCGCGCAGTCCATCAGCGAGACCGAGGCCGCCGGCATCGTCATCATCCACCAGGAACTGACCCTGGTGCCCGACCTGTCGGTGGCCGAGAACATCTTCATGGGCCACGAACTGACCCTGCCGGGCGGGCGCATGAACTACCCGGCCATGATCCACCGCGCCGAGGCGCTGATGCGCGAGCTGAAGGTGCCGGACATGAACGTGTCGCTGCCGGTGTCGCAGTACGGCGGCGGCTACCAGCAGCTGGTGGAGATCGCCAAGGCGCTGAACAAGCAGGCGCGCCTGCTGATTCTCGACGAGCCCTCCTCGGCCCTGACCCGCTCGGAAATCGAGGTGCTGCTGGACATCATCCGCGACCTCAAGGCCAAGGGCGTGGCCTGCGTGTACATCTCGCACAAGCTCGACGAGGTGGCGGCGGTGTGCGACACCATCGCCGTGATCCGCGACGGTAAACACATCGCCACCACCGCCATGGCCGACCTCGACATCAACCAGATCATCACCCAGATGGTCGGCCGCGAGATGAGCAGCCTCTACCCCACCACGGCCCACGCCATCGGCGAGGTGATCTTCGAGGCGCGCCACTTCACCTGCTTCGACGTCGACAACCCGCGGCGCAAGCGCGTCGACGACATTTCTTTCGTGCTCAGGCGCGGCGAGATCCTCGGCATCGCCGGCCTGGTGGGCGCTGGCCGCACCGAGCTGGTGTCAGCGGTGTTCGGCGCCTACCCCGGCAATTACCACGGCGAGGTGTGGCTGGACGGCCAGCGCATTGACACCCGCACGCCGTTGAAATCCATTCGCGCGGGCCTGTGCATGGTGCCCGAGGACCGCAAGCGCCAGGGCATCATCCCCGACCTGGGGGTGGGCCAGAACATCACCCTGGCAGTACTGGACAACTACTCGAAGCTGACCCGCATCGACGCCGAGGCCGAGCTGGGCAGCATCGACCGGGAAATCGCGCGCATGCACCTGAAGACCGCCAGCCCGTTCCTGCCCATCACCAGCCTGTCGGGCGGCAACCAGCAAAAAGCGGTGCTGGCGAAGATGCTGCTGGCCCAGCCGCGGGTGCTGATTCTCGACGAGCCCACCCGCGGCGTCGACGTGGGCGCCAAGTACGAGATCTACAAGCTGATGAGCGCCCTGGCCGCCCAGGGCGTGTCGATCATCATGGTGTCGTCCGAGCTTGCCGAGGTGCTGGGGGTGTCCGACCGCGTGCTGGTGATCGGCGAAGGCCAACTGCGCGGCGACTTCGCCAACCAGGGCCTCACCCAGGAACAGGTGCTCGCCGCCGCCATCACTCAACCTCCAAGCCCTGCCAACCAGAACGGGAAGTTCGCGTAGATGAACCAGGTCAAACAGTTGTTCACCCGCTATAAAATGCTCGCGCTGGTGATTGCCGTGGCCATTATCTGGCTGTTTTTCAGCTGGCAGACCGAGGGCGGCTTCGTCACCCCGCGCAACCTGTCGAACCTGCTGCGGCAGATGTCGATCACCGGCATCCTCGCCTGCGGCATGGTGCTGGTGATCATCAGCGGCGAGATCGACCTGTCGGTGGGCTCGCTGCTGGGGCTGCTGGGCGGCGTGGCGGCGATTCTCGACGTGGTCTACCACGTGCCGCTGCTGGGCAATCTGGCGCTGGTGGCGGTGTGCGGGCTGGTGATCGGCCTGGCCAACGGCTACATGACCGCCTACCTGCGCATTCCCTCGTTCATTGTCGGCCTGGGCGGCATGCTGGCGTTCCGCGGCATTTTGCTGGGGGTGACCGGCGGCACCACCATTGCGCCAGTGTCGGCGCCGCTGGTGTACGTGGGCCAGGGTTACCTGCCGCCCACCGTGGGGCTGGTGCTGGGCGTGCTGCTGTTCGCCCTGACCCTTTACCTCACCTGGCGCCAGCGCCGCAACCGTGCCCTGCACGGCCTGGCCGCGCGGCCGCTGCTGCGTGACGGCCTGCGCGTGGTGCTGATTGGCGCGGTGCTGGCGGGCTTCGTCTATACGCTGAACAGCTACGACGGCATTCCGGTGCCGGTGCTGCTATTGCTGGTGCTGCTGGGGGTGTTCAGCTACGTCACCAGCCAGACCGTGTTCGGCCGTCGTATCTACTCGGTGGGCAGCAACATGGAGGCCACGCGGCTGTCGGGCATCAACGTGCAGGCGGTGAAACTGTGGATCTTCGGGATCATGGGGGTGATGTGCGCCCTGGCCGGGCTGGTCAACACCGCGCGGCTGGCGGCGGGTTCGCCGTCGGCGGGCAACATGGGCGAACTGGACGCCATCGCCGCCTGCTTCATCGGCGGCACCTCCATGCGCGGCGGCTCGGGTACGGTGTACGGCGCGCTGCTGGGCGCGCTGGTGATCACCAGCCTGGACAACGGCATGTCGATGCTCGACGTCGACAGCTACTGGCAGATGATCGTCAAGGGCAGCATCCTGGTGCTGGCCGTGTGGGTCGACGTCAGCACCCGCAGCGGGCGGCGTTGAGCGCCTACAGCGTGAGCACGAAGCCGGCACCGCCGGGCACGAAGCCGCAACGCTGCAGCACCGCCCGCGAACCCAGGTTGCTGTCGTACACCTGGGCCACCAGTCGCGTCAGCTGCCAGCGCCCACGGGCCTCGTCGATCAGCCGGCGCAGCGCCAGGGTCGCCAGGCCCTGGCCGCAGGCGTGCTCGGCGATGCGGTAGCCGACTTCAGCGCTGCGGGCTACTGGGTCAATGTCCTTGAGGTTGGCGCGGCCGACGATGGCCTGCTTGGCGTCGACGATCACCAGCGGGTGCCAGGTGCCCTGGGCGAAGCCGGTGAGGTATCGATCAATGTGCGCAGCCACGCCTTCCAGGCAATAAAAGCCCGGATCGCGCGGGTCGATATGCGCCTCGAACCAGCCACGGTTCGCGGTTTCGAAAGCCAGCAAGGCAGGTGCGTCGGTGCGTTCAAGCGGGCGAATGTCCAGGGGTTGCATCCGTGCGTCTCCAAACAAACCAAAATTGCGTAGCCGCTGCCGTAGGCTGCGCTGGCCCGCGTCGACACCGTAGATATCAAGCGTACTCAGGGGCCAGCGCAGCCTGGCGGCAGCGGCTACGGGCGGTGTCACTGCAAATCAATGCTGTTGATACGCTCGATCTCTTCGCTGCTCACGCCCAGGCCGCTGAGGACGAAATGCACCATGCTTTCCACCGCCGTGGCCGGGCGTGCGCCTTCCAGGATCTGCCGCAGTAGGTAGAGCATGCCGCCCACCACACAGTCCACGGTGGCGTCGATTTCCTTGACGTTGAACACCCCGGCGCGCTTGCCGGTTTCCAGGTCGCGGGCCAGGCGGGTGCCCATGGTCACGACCATGTCGTTGATGCTGTACACCGAATGAATCATGAACCAGCCCCACACCGGGTCGGTGAGGCCGCGGTGGATGGTGCGGCGCATGTTCACCCCCACCACTTCGGCAATGCCGGCGTCCGGCAAGGTGGCGGCGTCCAGCAGGTCGGCCATCAGCAGGGCGTCTTCCTGGAACACCGCCCGGGCCACGTCTTCCTTGCTGCTGAAATAGTTGTAGAAGGAGCCGAACGACAGCCCGGCCTCTTCGGTGATGTCATTGATGGCAGTGGCATCGATGCCCTTGCTGCCCATGACCGTACGCGCCGCGCGCAGCAGCTTGCCGCGCGTGCGCTCACGGGCCTTGTGATTGATTTTCGGCTGGGGTGCGCCGTGCTGATCGCCCTTGGCAGGCATAACCTTCCCTTAGTGCAGACGTGACCGTGACGGGCCACAGGATACTCGACTCTGCGCGGCAAGACGATTATCCCCGCCAAGGGCGTTGCCCTAGAACTGCGTGCCCAGCCCCAACAACACCTGCGAATAATGCGCGCCCAGGTTGCTGCCGGTGCTCGGCCCGGTGCCACGCACCGTCTGCGGCAGACTCCCAGCCCAGGGACAGCGCCGTGGAGGCCGTGGCCTGCCAGCTGAAGCCGCTGCTCAGGGAATTGTCGAGGATGCCCGGCGAGAAGTAATTGGCCGCCGTGTGGTCCGAGTCCACCGCCCGCGACGCCTGCTTGAAGCCGGCGCGCAGGGTCAGCGCCGGCATCGCCTGCCACGAAGCGCCCACCCGGTAGACGTTCTGGCTGCGCAGCCCGGCGCCCTGGGGGTCGTCGAGAAAGCCGACGTGGCTCCACTCGATGCGCAGGTAGTCGGCGGCCAGGGTCAGCGTCGGCGTGACATGCAACGCCACCCCTACCCCGTACTGCTCGGGCAGGTCCAGGTGGCCACCGGCGCCGGCCAGCAGGTCGTCCTTGTAGCCGTCGGCCTTGCCGAAGCGCATCTTCGGTGACCACGACGCGCCCACGCTGACCGCGCTGTTGAGGTTCCACAACGCCCCGACGCGCGCGCCATAGCCCATGTTGGTCGACACCCCGTGGCTGGGCAGCAGGCCCAGGCTGCCGTCCGCCTGCGGCGCGACCATGCCGCGCGCCTGCAGGTGCTGCACGCCGATCAGCGCCGAGACGCCCAGGCTCAGGTCCGGGGTGACCTTGTAGGCCAGGGTCGGGGCGAAGTTGAGAAACGCCACTTTGGTCTTCGCGGCCGGGAAACCCTGCCCCGGCACGGCGGCATGGTCGTAGTCCACCCCCGAGCCCACCGAGTACATAGACAACCCCAGGCTCATGCGCTCGCTGGCCATCCAGTTGATGCCGCCACTGGGAATGGGCGCGGCCACCTTGAAGTCGTCGCGGTTGTTCTCGTTGCCAAAGCTTGAACGAAAGTGCGCCAGGAACAGCTGCATCCCGGCATCGGTGCGGTTGCCGAGCACGGCCATGCCCGCCGGGTTGTCGCTGGCGATCATGCTCGACTGGGGAAACGCCAGCGAGGCGCCGCCCATCTGCGCCGACTCGATGCTGGCGGAGGTGGGGATGTTGAAGTTCATGCCGTGGGCGCTGGCACTGGCCAGCAGCGCGCCGGCCACGCACGCGGCGGTGCTTGTCTTGTGAGTCATGTGTTTACCCGCACTGATTTTATTGTTATTGGATAACGCGTTGGTAAAACGCCCCTGCCGGGGTTAGAAGGCCACGCTGTCGCGCCCTTTCAGGCCCATGATCTGCCGCGCCTCGTCGGGCGTGGCCACCTCGAAGCCCAGGGCCTCGACCACCTGGCGAATGGCGCGCACCTGCTGGGCGTTGCTCTCGGCCAGCTGGCCCTTGCCCAGCCACAGGTTGTCTTCCAGGCCCACGCGCACATGGCCGCCCTGCAACAGCGCCTGGGTAGCGATGCGCGATTGCTGCGCGCCGGCGCCCAGCACCGACCAGTTGTAGGCGTCGCCGAACAGGCGGTCGGCGGTGCGCTTCATGTGGGTGATGTCCTCGGGGTGGTTGCCGATGCCGCCACGGATGCCGAACACCGACTGGATGAACAGCGGGTCCTTGACCAGCCCGCGCTGGCGGAAGTGCGCGGCGGTGTACAGGTGGCCGATGTCGTAGCACTCGATCTCGAAGCGGGTGCGGTTGGCCGCGCAGGCGTCGAGGATGAAGGCGATGTCGCGGAAGGTGTTGCGGAAAATCCGCTCGTCGCTGTCGGCCAGGTACGGCCGCTCCCACGCGTGCTGGAAGCTCGAGTAGCGCTCCAGCAGCTCATAGGAGCCGAAGTTCATGGTGCCCATGTTCAGCGAGGCCACCTCGGGCTGGAACTGCAGCGCCGGCGCCAGGCGTTCCTCGATGCTCATGGTCGGCGCGCCGCCGGTGGTGAGGTTCAGCACCACGTCGGACGCGCGCTTGATCACCGGCAGAAACTGCGCGAACAGCGCCGGGTCCTGGCTGGGCATGCCGGTCTCGGGGTCGCGGGCGTGCAGGTGCACCACCGCGGCGCCGGCCTCGGCGGCCTCGATGGCCGAGCGGGCGATCTGCGCCGGGGTGATGGGCAGGTACGGCGACATCGACGGGGTATGGATGGAGCCGGTGATGGCGCAGGTGATGATGACTTTGCGGTTGCTGGCAGCCATGGGGAGTTCCTTTTTATTGTCGAGGGTGAAGGCCGGCAGGCGCTGCCGGCCCGCAGGTTCAGGACGCTTCGTTGACGATGGTGTTCTCGATGTGGCCGATGCCGTCGATGGCCACCCGCACTACGTCGCCGGCCTTGAGGAAGCGCGGCGGGTCCATGCCGATGCCGACGCCGGCCGGGGTGCCGGTGATGAGAATGTCGCCCGGCTCCAGGGTCATCACCTCGCTGAGGTAGGCGATCTGCCGGGCAATGCTGTAGTTCATCAGGCGGGTGTTGGAGTCCTGGCGCACTTCGCCGTTGACGCTGAGGCGGATGCCCAGGGCCTGGGGGTCGGGGATCTCGTCGGCGGTGACGATCCACGGGCCGATGGGGCCGTGGGTGTCGAACGACTTGCCCAGGGTCCAGGTCGGGCTCTTGGCCTGCCAGTCGCGGGCGCTGACGTCGTTGGCGACGAAGTAGCCGGCCACGTGGTCAAGCGCCTCGGCCTCGCTGATGCGCCGGCCGCCCTTGCCGATCACCACGCCCAGTTCGGCCTCGTAGTCCAGGCGCTCGCAGGCGATGGGGTCGTGCACCGGGTCGTAGGGGCCGGTGATGCAGCTGATCTGCTTGCTGAACCACACCTGCGACGGCGGAATCGCCACGCCCAGGCGCCGGGCTTCGGCTTCGTGGTCCTTGTAGTTCATGCCCAGGCAAAGGAATTTGCCTGGGCGCACAATCGGCGCCAGCAGGCGCACCTGGTCCAGGGCCAGGCTGTTGCTGGCGCTGGGCTGGACGTCGGCTGCGGCGGCCAGGGTGGCTGGCGCCAACAGCGCGGCCACGTCCAGCAGCGCGTGGGGGGTGGCCAGGGCGGTGAGGTCGACGACGCGGTCGCCTTCGACCTTGCCCACGCAGGTTTTACCGGCGTGGCTGTAGTGTGCAAGTTTCATCGTGGTTGCTCCAGTAAAAAGGGTTCAGGCGAGGAAATCCGGGGCCAGCGGCGGCGCCCATTGCGCCAGCGCATCGGGGTTGAGGGGGGTGTGGGTGGTGGGCGTGTGGTCGTTGACCAGGTCGCCGTCGGTCCAGTGCTCGACCTTGTTGCCGAACGGGTCGCGCCAGTAGTCGAACACCTGGCTGCCGTGCACGTGGCGGCCGATGCCCCAGGAGTGGGTGTAGGCCTTGGCCTGCAGGTGGTGGCTGCCACACGCCAGGTCGTCCCAGTCCAGCACCTCGAAGGCGCTGTGGTCGAAGGCCGGCGTTGCATTGCCCAGCCCCAGCAGCGCCAGGGTGTGGTGGTCGGTGTACTGCTCACCCAGGCCGCAGTGCAGGAACGCCGCCACGGTCTGCTCCGGGCGTTCGCCGTGGTAGCTGTCGGAGACGCGGAAGCCCAGCACGTCCTGGTAGAACGCCAGCATCGCCGGAAAATCCACGGTCTTGAGCACCACGTGGCCCAGGCGCATCACCTGCGAGGCCTGGCCGGCCACGCGGTTGGTGCGCCCTACCCGGCGGCGCTCGCCGGCGTTGTTGAGCTGCAGCGGGCGGCGCACCGGTGCCGGCGGCACCGTCTCGCCGCCGAACAGCAGGTCGATCTGGAAGCCGTCGGGGTCACGCAGGTGCACCACGGAGCCGGCGCCCAGTTCATGGTTGAAGCTGACTTCGGTGCCCTGCTGCGCGGCTACTGCGTGCAGGTCGGCGAGGCTCTGCACCACGAACCCTGCGCCCAGGGCCTGGGCCGGGCCTTTGCTGGCCAGGTACGCCGGGTAGCCGCCGGCATGGCTGGCCATCACCAGCGCCGAGGCGCTCTGCTGGTGCACCCGCAGGCCGAAGTCTTCGAGGAAGCGCGCCTGGGTGATGAGGTCCGGCACCTGGTAGCGCACGTAGGCAATATCGCGAACGGCAATCATCTTGTGCTCCTTGTTCTTGTAAATTCGCGGGCAAAGGGGGGCCGCACGGTGCCCGCGGGACCGTGTGGGTAAGCCGTGTTCAGAGGCTGCCGGCGGTCAGCCGACGTCGAACCAGCAGGTGGCCGGGTCCAGTGCGTGCAGCTGTTTGTAGGCGCCGGAGAAGAACAGCAACGGGCGCCCGTCCGACTCGGCCAGGCCCAGCACGTCGGCGGTGTAGATCAGGTGGTCGCCGCCCACGTGCACGGCGTTGGCGCGCACCGCCAGCTGCACCAACGCGCCGTCCAGCACCGGCACCTGCTGCACCGGCACGAAGGCCGGCGCGTGGCCTGGCTGCGGGCGGCCGCCGAAGTGGCTGCTCAGCGTTTCATGTTCTTCGCGCAGGAAGCTGATGCCGAACGGGTCGCCCACTGCCACGCTGCTGGCGAAGCGCGACGGGTTGCGCACTGCGATCAGCACCATGGGCGGGTCCACCGACAGCGACATGAACGCGTTGGCGGTCATGCCGGCAGTGCTGCCCTCGTGCTCGAAGGTAACCACCGTGACGCCGGTGGCGAATTTGCCCATGACCCGCCGAAAGGCGCGGGCGTCGATTTGCTCAACCTGCATGTGCCTGTCTCCTGAGATGAATGACGCCGGGTTCAGATGAACGGAGTGCCGGGCGTCAGCCCACAGAGGATGCGGCCGTAGGTCTCGAAGTTGGTGTTGGGGCTGACCACGCCGTGCAGCGAGGCGATGCGCGCGTCCTGCCAGATGCGGGTCATGGGGTTGTTGACCGACGCCAGCGAGCCACCGGAGGCCGAGGCCAGCAGGTCCACCGCTTCCCAGATCAGCTTTTCGGCGTAGCCGACGTCGCGGCGGATGCGCGCGCGTTCCTGGAAGTCCATGTACTGGCCGGAGGCGGCGCTGATGTCCATGGTTGCGGCGTGGCGTTCGAGCACCGCCCGCGCCGCGTCGATCTTCGCCGACGCCTCGCCCACCTGCAGGTGGGTGATGGGCGCCTCGGACTGCTTGGCGTACCAGGAGTACTGGATGCCCCGGCGCGGCAGGGTTTCCAGGAAGGTTTCCAGCGCCGCCACGCCCAGCCCCAGGGCGGGGAACGCGAGGATGATGGCCAGCATCGGCATGCACGCGGTGCGGAACAGCGGCTCGTCGGCCAGGTGACTGGAGGCGTAGTCGCCCTCGATGGCGCGGCTCATGGACGTCACGCGCGCGTCGGGCACGAACAGGTTAGTGACCTTGACGCTGGAACTGCCGCTGCCGCAGATGCCGATCACGTTCCAGTCGTTGAGGATTTCCAGCTCATGGGCCGGGATCATCGCCGCGCCCTGGTCCAGCACCTTGCCGGCAGCGTCGACGATGGGCATGCCGAGGAAGTCCCAGGTGGCGTGATAGACGCCGGAGTTGAAGCCCCACAGGCCTTCTTCAATCACGTAGCCGCCCTCGACCTTGCGCACCACCGCCTTGCGCGGCGACAGCACACCGGTGACCCGCGCCGGCTTGTCGCCGCGGAAGATGGCGTCGCCGGTTTGCTGGTTGAACAGCGCCGCCGCAGCCCAGGTGGTGACGTTGGTCAGGGCGACGACCCAGGCCACCGAAGCGTCGGCGCGGCCCAGTTCGGCCACCACGTCGAGGAAGGTGCGCACGCTGACCGGGTCGCCGCCGTACAGGCGCGGCGTGGTCATGCTCAGCAGGCCGCCGGCTTCCAGGTCGGCAATGGTTTCAGCGGGCAAGCGGCCCAGGCGCACGGTCTCGGCGACGCGGGCCTTGAGGGTGGGAATCAGCCCGCGGGCGTAGTCGCGCAGCACAGTGCTGCGGTCCTGGCCAGTGGCGGCGTGCGGGCGTGCAGCGGGATCAATCGCGTTCATGGTGTCGTCCTGTTTGTCATTGTTGTTGTCCGCTCGTACCCAGTGGAAGGGGCCGGGTCGAGCACTATTGATATAGTCATCATTTTTGATAGAGTCATCAATAGTTTTTTTGAGCGATTTTTCAAACCGCTCTGCCACGGGCTTCACCCCTAACAATCACAAGAGGTTTTACCCGCCATGCCTGCCTACACCGCCCCGCTGAAAGACCTGCGTTTCGTGCTGCACGATGTATTCGAAGGCCCCGCGCTGTGGGCACGCCTGCCTGGCCTGGCCGAGACGGTGGACGCCGACACCGCCGACGCGGTGCTTGAGGAGGCGGCGAAGATCAGCGCCGGCATCCTCGCCCCGCTCAACCGCAGCGGCGACGAAGAAGGCGCGCGCTGGGAGGACGGCCAGGTGCGTACCCCGGCCGGCTTCCAGCAGGCCTATGCCACTTACAGTGGCGGCGGCTGGGTAGGCCTGAGCGGCAACCCGGCCTGGGGCGGGATGGGTATGCCGAAGATGCTGGCGGTGCAGTTCGAGGAGATGCTGTACGCCGCCAACTCCAGCCTGGCGCTGTACTCGGTGCTCAGCGCCGGCGCCTGCCTGGCCATCGACGTGCACGCCAGCGAGGCGCTCAAGGCCACCTACCTGCCGGCTATGTACGAGGGGCGCTGGGCCGGGTCCATGTGCCTGACCGAGGCCCATGCCGGCACCGACCTGGGGTTGATCCGCACCCGTGCCGTGCCGGCCGGTGACGACGCTTATGCCATCAGCGGCAGCAAGATTTTCATCACCGGTGGCGAACAGGACCTCACCGAGAACATCATCCACCTGGTGCTGGCCCGCCTGCCCGACGCGCCGGCCGGGCCCAAGGGCATTTCCCTGTTCCTGGTGCCCAAGCGGCTGGTCAATGCCGATGGCAGCCTGGGCCCGGCCAACGCCGTGGGTTGTGGTTCCATCGAGCACAAGATGGGCATCAAGGCCTCGTCCACCTGCGTGATGAACTTCGACGGCGCCACCGGTTGGCTGGTGGGCGAAGCGCACAAGGGCCTGGCGGCGATGTTCACAATGATGAACTACGAGCGCCTGTCCATCGGCCTGCAGGGCATCGGCTGTGCCGAGGCTTCCTGGCAGAACGCCGTGGCCTACGCCCGCGACCGCCTGCAAGGCCGTGCGGCCGCCGGTGCCCAGGCGCCGCACAAGGCCGCCGACCCGATCATCGTCCACGGTGACGTGCGGCGCATGCTGCTGACCATGAAGGCCATGACCGAAGGCGGCCGCGCGTTCGCCTGCTACGTGGGCCAGCAGCTGGACCTGGCCAAGCACGCCCCCGACGCCGCCGAGCGCGAGCGCGCCCAGGCGCTGGTGGCGCTGCTGACGCCGGTGGCCAAGGCCTTCTTCACCGACACTGGGCTTGAGAGCTGCATCCACGGTCAGCAGGTGTTCGGTGGCCACGGCTACATTCGCGAATGGGGCCAGGAACAGTTGGTGCGCGACGTGCGCATCGCGCAGATCTACGAAGGCACCAACGGCATCCAGGCCCTGGACCTGCTCGGGCGCAAGGTGCTCGCCAACGGTGGCGAGGCGTTGCGAATGTTCACCGATGAAATTCGCGCGTACGCAGCCCTGCCCGGCTGCCCGCATGGCAAGGCTTTGCTGGGTGCGCTGCAGCGGTTGGAGGAAGTGGGGAGTTGGCTGCTGGACCAGGCGGCGCTGGATGCGAATGCCGTCAGCAGCGCCTGCGTGGACTATCTGCACCTGTTCGGCTACGTGGCCTATGCCTACATGTGGGCGCGGATGGCAAGGGTGGCGACGCTCAAGCGCGCGGAAGACGAGGCCTTCCACGGCGCCAAGCTGGCCACCGCCGGGTTTTATTTTGCCAAGTTGCTGCCGCGCGTCCTCAGCCTGGAGGCCGCGATACGCGCGGGCAGCGACGCGCTTTACCAGATCCAGGCGGAAGATTTCTGAGCCTCCGGGCCCAGCCTGCGGTAGCTTGGTAAAGGGGCGCGCGCGCGCCGATCGCGTCGCCTGCATCGCGGCCAAGGCCGGCTCCTACCACGTACGGCGTAGGAGCCGGCCTTGGCCGCGATGCAGACGACGCCATTTCAAGACAGTTGCTGCTACGCGAAATCCTGCACACATCGCACCTGTAGCAGCGGCTGAAGGCCGCGTCCTGGAGCAACGCAAAACCGCCGCGGGACGCAGCCTTCGGCAGCTGCTACGCGAATGCGGATACCCCATGGACCGCGTCGCCTGCATCGCGGCCAAGGCCGGCTCCTACCGCGTACGGCGTAGGAGCCGACTTTAGTCGCGATGCAGACGACGCCATTTCAAGACAGTGGCTGCTACGCGAAATCCTGCGCCCACCGCACCTGTAGCAGCGGCCGCAGGCCGCGTCCGGGGGCAACACAGGATCGCCGCCGGACGCAGCCTTCGGCAGCTGCTACGTCGCAATTGCCGTGGTGGTCTCCGTAGCCGCTGCCGCAGGCTGCGCAGGCCCCTCTCCACACTGAAAATCTTCAGTGCACCCAGGGGCCAGCGCAGCCTGGCGGCAGCGGCTACGCGAAATCCTGCGCACATCGCACCTGTAGCAGCGGCTGAAGGCCGCGTCCTGGAGCAACGCAGAACCGCCGCCGGACGCGGCCTTTGGCCGCTGCTACGACGTCGCAATTGCCGTGGTGGTTTCTGTAGCCGCTGCCGCAGGCTGCGCAGGCCCTTCTCCACGCTGAAAATCTTCAGTGCACCCAGGGGCCAGCGCAGCCTGGCGGCAGCGGCTACGCGAAATGCTGCGCCCACCGCACCTGTAGCAGCGGCTGAAGGCCGCGTCCTGGAGCAACGCAGAACCGCCGCCGGACGCGGCCTTTGGCCGCTGCTACGACGTCGCAATTGCCGTGGTGGTTTCTGTAGCCGCTGCCGCAGGCTGCGCGGGCCCTTCTCTACGCTAAAAATCTTCAGTGCACTCAGGGGCCAGCGCAGCCTGGCGGCAGCGGCTACGCGAAATGCTGCGCGCACCGCACGGCGCCACGCAGGATCGGCTTACTGCCCGCCGCCCAGGGCCTTGTACAGCGACACGCTGTTGTTCAGCCGCGCCAGCTGGCTTTGCACCAGGGTCTGTTGCGAGGCGAACAGGTTGCGTTGCGCGTCCAGGCTGTTCAGGTAGGTGTCCACGCCTTCCTGGTAACGTCGGTCGGCCAGCTGGTAGCTGCGCATGTTCGCCGTCACCAGCAGGCTGTCGGCGTTCACCTGGTCGTTCAACGTGCCTTGGGCCACCAGCCCGTCCGCCACTTCGCGGAAGGCTACCTGGATGGCCTTCTGGTAGTTGGCCACTTCGATGGACTTCTGCACCTTGGCCGCGTCCAGGTTGGCGCGGTTGCGGCCAGCGTTGAAAATCGGCAGGTTGATGCTCGGCGCAAAGCTCCAGGCGCCCTGCCCGCCTGCGAACAGGTGGCCCAGGTCGCTGCTGGCCGAGCCCGCCGAGGCGGTCAGGCTGATGCTGGGGAAGAACGCTGCGCGCGCCGCGCCGATGTCGGCGTTGGCCGCCTTCAGGGCGTGCTCGGCACCCTGGATGTCCGGGCGCAGGGTCAGCAGGTCCGAGGGCAGGCCCACCGGCAGGTTGTCCTCCATGCCAGCCGGCAGGCCTTGCACCGCCTGGAACACCTCGGGCGCCAGCGGCTTGCCCACCAGCAGCACCAGGGCGTTCTTGTCCTGTTCCACCTGGCGGGTGTACTGCGCCTGGCTCGACTGCGCCGTGTGCACGGTGCTCTCGGCCTGGCTCAGGTCCAGCTCGGTAGACACCTGGTTGTCGTAGCTGCTTTTCACCAGACCATAGCTGGCCTGCTGGCTGGCTAGGGTCTGGCGGGCAATGGCCAGCAGCTGCTGGTCAGCCTGCAGCTGGTACCAGGCGCTTGCCACTTCCGCCACCAGCGCGATGTGCGCGCTGCGCTGCGCTTCCACGCCCTGCAGGTAGGTTTCCAGCGCCTCCTCATTGACGCTGCGCACCCGCCCGAAGAAGTCCAGCTCATAGGCGGTGAAGCCAATGCCAGCGCTGTTGACGTGGGTGACCTGGGTGCGCCCGGTGGTGCTCAGGTCCGCCGGCGTGCGCTGGCTGTCACCCGCCACCGTGGCGCCGATGGTGGGCAACAGGTCGGCGCGCTGGATGCGATACAGCGCCTGGGCCTTCTCGACGTTCAAGGCCGCCACGCGCAGGTCACGGTTGTTCTCCAGCGCCTGGCCAATCAGCTCCTTGAGGCGCGCGTCCTTGAAGAACACAGGCCAGCTGGCCAGCGTACCCCCGGCCACTGTTGGTGCAGGGGTGTCCCACTGCGGCGGCACCGGCGCCTCGGGCCGCTGGTACACCGGGATCAGCGAACAGCCGCCCAGCGCCATGGCCGCCACCAGCGCGGCCAGTTTCAAGCCTGTGTGTTTCATGCTTCTTCTCCCACCGCCGGCGCAGGTTGTTGCGCGGGTTTCTTGCTGAACAGGTTGCAGATCAACACAAAGAACATCGGCACGAAGAACACCGCCAGGAAGGTCGCGGTGACCATGCCACCGACCACGCCAGTGCCGATGGAGTGCTGGCTGCCGGAGCCGGCGCCGTTGGAGATGGCCAGTGGTAGTACCCCGAGCATGAACGCCAGCGAGGTCATGATGATCGGCCGCAGGCGCAGCCGGGCCGCTTCCACCGCGGCTTCCAGCAACGGCTTGCCGTGTTCTTCATGCAGGGCCTTGGCGAACTCGATGATGAGGATGGCGTTCTTCGCCGACAGCCCCACCGTGGTCAGCAAGCCGACCTGGAAGAACACGTCGTTGGACAGGCCGCGCGCCAGGGTGGCGATGACCGCACCGATGACACCCAGTGGCACCACCATGATCACCGCCACCGGCACCGACCAGCTTTCATACAGCGCGGCCAGGCACAGGAACACGATCAGCAGCGAAATGGCGTACAAGGCCGGCGCCTGGGAGCCCGCCGAACGCTCCTCATAGGAAATGCCGGTGAACTGGATCCCGATGCCCGAAGGCAGCTGCGCAAGGATCTTCTCCGCCTCGGCCATGGCCTCGCCGGTGCTGTGGCCAGGCGCCGGTTCACCCTGGATCTCCACCGCCGGAATGCCGTTGTAGCGCTCAAGCTTCGGTGAGCCGTAGGTCCAGTAGCCCGAAGCGAACGCCGAGAACTTGACCATCTCGCCCTTGTTGTTGCGCACGTACCACTTGTCGAAGTCCTGGGGCGAAATGCGCGAGTCGACCTGGCCCTGCACGTACACCTTCTTCACGCGCCCGCGGTCGACGAAGTCGTTGACGTAGGACGAGCCCCAGGCCGTGGTCATAGTCTCGTTGATATCGGCGATGCTCACCTGCAGCGCCCGCGCCTTCTCGTCGTCGATCACCACCTTGTACTGCGGTTCGTCGTTCAGGCCGTTAGGGCGCACGTTCATCAGCAGCGGGTTCTGCGCCGCCAGTTGCAGGAACTTGTTGCGCGCTTCCATCAGCTGTTCATGGCCCATGCCAGTGTTGTCCTGCAGGTACAGGTCAAAGCCCTTGGCGTTGCCCAGCTCGAGAATGGCCGGCGGCACGATGGCCACCACGGTGCCGTCCTTGATGGCCGAGCCCATTTTTTGCAGGCGCGCCGCCAGGTTGAAGATCGAGGTGTCCTTGCCCTCACGCTCTTCCCAGGGCTTGAGGCCGATGAACAGCATGCCCGAGTTCTGCCCACGCCCAGCGAAGTTGAAGCCGTTTACCGTGTAGGCCGATTCGACGATGGCGCTTTCGTCTTTCAACAGGTAGTCGCGTACCTGGTCCAGCACCACCTGGGTGCGCCCGGCGGCGGTATTGGGCGGCATCTGCACCTGGACCACCATGGTGCCCTGGTCTTCATCGGGCAGGAACGCCGTGGGGATTTTCGGGAACAGCAGCACCACGCCAGCGACGATCACCGCCCACACCAGCATGAACAGCCCCTTGCGCTTGGCAATGGCCGCCACCCCGCCCTTGTAGCGGTCGGCGCCACGGTCGAAGGTGCGGTTGAACCAGCCGAAGAAGCCCTTCTTGTCGTGATGGTCGTGGCTGACCGGCTTGAGCAGCGTGGCGCACAGGGCCGGGGTAAAGACCATGGCCACCAGCACCGACAGGGCCATGGCCGAGACGATGGTCACCGAGAACTGCCGGTAGATGATGCCCGTGGCACCGCCGAAGAAGGCCATGGGCACGAACACCGCGCTCAACACCATGGCGATGCCCACCAGCGCGCCCTGGATCTGGCCCATGGATTTTTGCGTGGCCTCCTTGGGCGACAGGTGATCCTCGACCATCACCCGTTCCACGTTTTCCACCACCACGATGGCGTCATCCACCAGCAGGCCGATGGCCAACACCATGCCGAACATGGTCAAGGTATTGATGGTGAAGCCGAACGCCGACAGCACGCCGAAGGTACCCAACAGTACCACCGGCACCGCCAGGGTGGGAATCAGCGTGGCGCGCAGGTTCTGCATGAACAGGTACATGACCAGGAACACCAGCACGATGCCTTCGAACAGGGTCTTGACCACCTCATGGATCGAGGCGCCCACCACCGGCGAGGTGTCGTAGGGGAACACCACCTTCAGGCCCTTGGGCATGTAGGGTTGCAGCCGGGCGACGGTGTCGCGCACGTTTTTCACGGTGTCCAGCAGGTTCGCGCCGGTGGCCAGGCGCAGGGCCAGGGCCGCCGCCGGCTTGCCGTTATAGGTGCCGGAGATGGAGAAGTTCTCCGCGCCCAGGCCAACCTCGGCGACATCTTTCACCCGCACCTGGGAGCCGTCTGGGTTGACCTTCAGCAGAATCTCGCGGAACTCCTCGGCAGTGGTCATGCGCGACTTGCCCAGGATGGTGGCGTTCAGTTGCACGCCCTTGCGGGTCGGCAGGCCGCCCAGGGAACCGGACGACACCTGGACGTTTTCCGACGACACCGCATCGATCACGTCCTGGGGCGTCAGCTGGTAGCTCACCAGCTTTTCCGGGTCGACCCAGATGCGCATGGCGTACTGCGCGCCCAGCATCAGGTAGTCGCCCACGCCCTTGGTGCGCAGCACCGGGTCTTTCATGTTCGACGCGATGTAGTTGCCGATGTCGAAGTCGTCCATCGAGCCATCTTCGGAGTACAGGCCCACGATCAACATGAAGTTGACCTGGTACTTGGCCACGCGCAGGCCCTGGCGCTGCACTTCTTCAGGCAGCAGCGGGGTCGCCAGTTGCAGCTTGTTCTGCACCTGCACCTGGGCGATGTCGGGGTTGGTGCCCTGGTCGAAGGTGACGGTGATGTTGGTGCTGCCGTCGCTGTTGCTCTCCGACGACATATAGCGCAGGCCGTCGAGGTTGTTCAGTTGCTGCTCGATGACCTGCACCACGGTGTCCTGCACGGTCTGCGCCGAGGCGCCCGGGTAGGTCACGGTGATGTTCACCGCCGGGGCGGCGATGTTGGGGTATTGGTTGATCGGCAGTTTGAGGATCGCCAGCCCCCCCGCCAGCATGATCACGATCGCGACCACCCAGGCGAAGATCGGCCGGTTGATGAAGAAATTAGCCATTTACGCGGTTACCTTGAAAGAAAGAGGACGCCGCCCTCACTGGGCGGCGCTGGCCAGGGGCGCCGCGACGTCGACGTTGTGCGCCGCCACCGCCGCCACGCTCATGCCCGGGCGGGCGCGTTGCACGCCTTCGGTGATCACCCGGTCACCGGCCGCCAGGCCCGATTCCACTAGCCACTGGTTGCCAATGGCGCGCAGGTGCTTGAGCTGGCGCAGCTGGGCCTTGCCGTCGGCGTCCACCACCAACGCCGTGGCCTCGCCCTTGAGGTCGCGGGTCACGCCCTGTTGCGGCACCAGGATGGCGTCCTCGCGCACGCCTTCGGCCAACGTGGCATGGACGAACATGCCCGGCAGCAGCATGCCCCTGGGGTTGGCGAACGCCGCGCGCAGTGTGACGGCGCCGGTGGTGGGGTCCACGGTCACTTCGGAGAACTTCAGCGCGCCGGCCTCGCTGTAGGCCGAGCCATCTTCAAGACGCAGTTGCACCTTGACCTGGTCGGGGCCAGCCATGGCCAGCTGCCCGGAATCCAGTTCGCGGCGCAGCTTGAGCATGTCGGTGGACGCCTGGGTGACGTCGACATAGATGGGGTCCAGCTGGTTGATCGAGGCCAGGGCATCGGCCTGGCCGTTGCTGACCAGCGCACCCTCGGTGACGGCGGAACGGCTGATACGGCCGTCGATGGGCGCCAGCACCTTGGTGTACTCCAGGTTGATGCGCGCGGTTTTCAGGTCGGCCTGGGCCTGGCGGTAGTTGGCGTTGGCGTCGTCGTACTGCTGGCGGCTGATGGCGCGGCTGTCCAGCAGGCGCTGGTAGCGCTGGGCCAGGTTGCGCGTGCTGTCGAGGTTGGCCTGGGCCTTGTCCACCGCGGCCTCGTATGTGGCCGGGTCGATCTGGTACAGCTGCTGGCCCTTCTTCACCGCCGCGCCTTCTTCGAACAGGCGCTTGACCACGATGCCGCTGACCTGCGGGCGTACTTCTGCCACGCGGTAGGCCGAGGTGCGGCCCGGCAGGTCACTGCTCAGCAGCACCTGCTGGCTCTTCAGGGTGACCACGCCGACTTCCGGCGGGCGCGTGTCGGCAGGCGGCTGGGCCTCCTTGCAGGCGCACAGCAGCAGGGCCGACAGCGGCAAGGCGCACCAACGGCTGCGGTTGGGACTGATCTTCATGTTCGTTCTCCAGGTTCCAGATGAAACGCACTCGCCCCGCCCGTCGGGCTGGAACCCGACAGGGGAAATTCAATGGGATGAGAATTTAACCACGATGCGATTCGATGTATCATAATGTGGTTATCGGCGACGACGCAACCTCAGGCCGCGGTGCAGGCCGGGACGACGAATCGGTACACTGCGCGTCTTCCTTGGCGGCTGGCAGGCAGCCGCGACACATTCCAGAGGGCAAGGCCAGGTGAAAGAGCAACACGACATCGACGACACGCGCGCAGGCGGCATTCAGGTGATCGCCCGGGCCAGCGCCATCATGCGCAGCCTGGGCGAGCACCCCAAAGGCCTGAGCCTGGCGGCCATCGCCCAGCAGGTCGGGCTGGCGCGCTCCACCGTGCAGCGCATCGTCGCGGCACTGGAAAGCGAGGCGCTGGTGGAGCCGGTGCGCCCGGGCACGGGTTTTCGCCTGGGGCCGGCGTTCGCGCAGATGGTCCACCAGACCCACGTGGACATCGTCACCATCGCCCACAAGGCGCTGGATGAGCTGAGCGACACCGTGCAGGAAAGCGTGACCCTGTCGTGCATGCGCCGGGGCCAGACCTCGGTGATCGACCGGGTGGTGGCCGAGCACCCACTGCGCGTGGTGTTCCCGGTGGGCCAGCCGATGCCCATGCACGCCACGGCCGACGGCAAGGTGCTGCTGTCGACCCTCACCGACCGCGAGGTCGCCGATTGCCTGGGCCAGGCGCTGCCACGCCTGACCCCGGCCACCCATGACCTGGCCACGCTGTTGGCGGAGATGACCGGCATTCGCCAGACCGGCGTCGCCTTCGACCACGAGGAGTTCGTCACCGGCATCAGCGCCTGTTCCATCCTGGTGCCCACGTTCGCCGGGCCCCACGCGGTGGCCATCGTCGCCCCCACTGCGCGCTTCACCGAGCGCGCCGACCTGTTCATCGAATCGCTTCACACCTGCAAGGCCAGCATCATGGCGCTGGCCGGCGGTGGTTGAAGCCCACTGTCAGCAAGGGTTTAACCAATGGATCTCATCAATGCGATGCAGGCCTTCGTCAAAGTCACCGAAACCGGCAGCTTCACCGCTGCCGCGCACAGCCTGGGCATTTCCACCGCCCAGGCGTCGCGCTCGGTCACCGAGCTTGAGAACATCCTCAAGGCGCGGCTGATGCAGCGCACCACTCGCTCGCGCTCGCTCACCGAAGTGGGCGCGCGCTACCTGGCGCGCTGCCGGGAAATTCTCGCGCTGATCGACGATGCCACCCTGGAAGCCGGCGAGGCCTGCCTCACGGCCAGCGGCTGCCTGCGCGTGCACGCGGTGACCGAGTTCGGCCTGGAATGCCTGATGCCACTGGTGCCCGACTACACCCGCCTGCACCCCCAGGTCACGCTGGACCTGACCCTGGAACGGCGGCCGGTGAACCTAGTGGAGGAGCAGTTCGACATGGCCATTGCCTTGTCCGAGCATTTGCCCGATTCCGAGATGGTCGGCCAGCCGCTGGGGCGCTTCTGCGGGGTGATCTGCGCCGCGCCGCAGTACCTGCAACGGCACGGCACGCCGCGCAGCCTCGACGACCTGGCGCACCACACCTGCCTGCGGCTGGCCCTGCCCTTGCGCGACGACACCTGGAGCCTGGTCGGGCCCAAGGGTGAGGAAAGCTTTACCCCGGGCGAGACGTTCCGGGTCAACCTGTCCGATGCATTGCTGTCGGGCGCCGTGGCCGGCATGGGCCTGTGCCTGCTGCCCAGCTTCATTGCCGCCAATGCGTTGAAGGCCGGCACCCTGCAACGGGTGCTGCCGACGTACAAGGCGCCTGACCGCAACGTGTATGCGCTGTATTCGTCGCGGCGTTTCGTCGATGCCAAGATCAAGTCATGGATCGATTACCTGCAGGCACGCATGCCCGGCCACCTGCACAACGACAACCGCGTCATGGACGACCCGCGCTACTGGGCCAGGGAACGGCTGCAAAGCGCCTGAAGCTACCCGTAGCCGCTGCCGAAGGCTGCGCTGGCCCTTACCCACACTGGGGATTTTCAGTGCATTCAAGGGCCAGCGCAGCCTGGCGGCAGCGGCTACGCTACCTGGTTTACCCTCAGGAGGTGGCCATGGCGCGCCCTTGCAAACCCGGTGTGCTGGCGTGGTTGTGGGTGGCAAGCCTCGGCGTGCAGGCGGCGCCGCTGCCGTTGGATGTGATCGGGCTGTATGTCACCGGCGCCACACCGGTAGTGGCTGGCAGCGGCTACCAGGCTGGCGACACGTTGGCGTTGCCCGGCGGCGCCACGGTCAGCGTCGCGAAGCTGACGGCCGGTACCGGCATCGCCGAGGTCAGCGTCACCCAACCGTTGCTGCACGACTGCCTGGGACCCGGGCCCGTAACGGCCTCCTCCACCCACGGCAGCGGCGCGCAGTTCACCCTGGCCGTGCTGCGCCCCACCGCCTACGGCACTCACCTGTTGAGCCGCTGCTACCAGGGCCCGGCCATCACCGCTGAAGGCAAGGCGCTGAAGTTCCTCGCCGACGGCACGTTGGCCCTAGGCACCCTTACCCGCATCACGACGTGGCACGACCAGGGCGGCGGCAACAACGACGCCACCCAGCCCGATACCACCCTGCGCCCCGTGCTCAGTGCCGAGCGCCGCCACGGCAACAGCCGCGCGGTGCTGTTCGACGCCCACGCGGGTGCGGGTGAATGGGACCCGGCCAACACCTACCTGAACCTGCCCGCCAGCGTGACCCTGGCGGCCAACCACTTCACCCTGGCGGTGATCGGCGCGGCCACCTCGGCGTTCGCGCCGGTCGGCTTCGTGACGGTGGGCGATATCGCCGACCGCAACGCCGGCCTGGAATTCGCCCACTACAGCACCCAGCCCACCGCCTGCGACGGCGCCGGCGACAACGCCTACGCCGCCGTGGTGCCTACCGAGACCCCGGCAGTCATCGTCTGCAGCGCCGACGCCCAGGGCAAGACCCTGGACATGCTCGGCACTTCCACAACCACCCCCGGCGGCAATGCCACGCCGCTGGCCGGTGGCAGCCTGGGCCTGAGCGGCGGTGACCGTTCGGGGCTGGTGAACATGTCGGCAGTAATCATCGTGCCCTGGCCGCTGGGCGCTGACACGCGTGTCGCGTTGAACACTTCGCTGGCACAGACCTTCGGCCTGCCGGCGCCCAACGGTGGGGTGATCGTGGTGCTGGGTGACAGCCATTCCGATGGCAGCGGCGCGCCGTTCCAGCAAGGCTGGCCGCAGCAGATGATTCGCCAGCTGGGCCGCGACGATATCCAGCTGGTCAATGCCGCGCGCTATGGCGGGCGGCTGGCCGACGCCGTGGGCCTGTGGGAGCAATATGCCCTGCCCAACCTTGCCGCGAGCCGCTCGCCGAACAAGGTCGTCATCCTGCAAGGCGGCTACAACGACCAGCAATCGGGGCAAAGCGCCGACGACATCCTCGCCACCTACCGCCGCGGCGCCGCCCTGGCGCACAAGGCCGGGGCCAAGGTGGTGTGCGTGGCCGACGTGATCCGCAGCGCCGAGCCACGCGCCAACAGCACCTTGATGGTGGTCAACGCCGCCCTCCGCGCGCCGCTGGACAGCTGCGACGCGGTGATCGACTGGGCCAGCGAGCCGGCGTTCAACCGGCCCGCTGGCCCCTACCCGCCGCCGCTGTTCGCCAGCGACCGCATTCACCTGACGGCCCAGGGGCAAGCGCTGCAGGCACGGATGGCGGCGGCGGTAATCGCCGGGTTATTGAAATGACTCGTCGCGCCAACACAATTGCGTAGCCGCTGCCGCCAGGCTGCGCTGGCTCCCAGGTACGCTAAAAATCTCCAGCGTGGCTGAGGGCCAGCGCAGCCTGTCGGCAGCGGCTACGGGGTGGCATCAGAACGTCTTGTAGACGATATCCGGGGCTGGGGAGTTGGCCAGCAGGATGAATACCGTGGTCAGGGTTGCCACCACGGTGATCGCCACGGTGCGCGTGTAGCGCGACTGCGCCACCGGCGCACCACCGGCCTTGAGCAACAGCACCACGGCCCACAGCCGGCGCACCGCTTCGATGACCACTGCTGCGCCGACCCATACCAGCGCCCACACCAGCAAGGTGCCGGCCCAGCCCAGCGCCGCGTAATAGGCACCAATCTGCGCCCAGCTGGCCCAGAACCAGAACAGCGTGAAGGCAAACCAGGCAAAGGTCAGCCCACGCGCGGCAATCAGGTACAGCGGGTTGGCGCACAAGGCCTTGTACGGCTTCTTGCCCAGGCGCTGGGCCATCTGGATCTGGTACAGCTTGTTCACCGCCACACCGCCGCCCTGCAACAGGCCGAACATCACGAACTCCGAGGTCTGCCCGTGCCAGATACCCACCAGGAAAAACGTCACGAAGAACGCCAGCACGCCCAGGAACGGCTCGACGCTGCGCGCCGGGAAGCGCTCCATCAGGCTCATCAGCACGGTGTTGTAGACGTAGGTCTTCAACCAGTTGGACAGCGACATGTGCCAGCGGCCCCAGAAGTTGATGAAGTTCTCGGCGATAAAGGGCTTGTTGAAGTTCTCCGGCAACCTGAGGCCGAAGAAATAGCCCACGCCAATGACCACGTCGGTGTAGCCGGAGAAATTGCAGTACAGGAACAGCGGGTAGCTCACGGCAACGATCACGCCCTGGGCCGCCGTGCCCCACAATCCGGGGGTTTCCGGCAGCAATGCCAGCGCCTGCAACTGCAGGTCATGCAGCACGTGGGAGAGCACGAACACCTTGAAGAAGCCGATGAAAATGCGCTCGACCCCCTGCCCGGCGATGATCAGGTCCGGCCGCGACAGCGTGTCGGCCTGCGCCTTGTAGTCGGGGTAACGCTGGATAGGCCCGGAGATCAGCGCGGTGAAGTTCAGCGTGTAGTTGACGTAGCCCAGCGCCGTGATCGGCGGCAAGGTGCCGCCCCGGGCGTCGATCACCAGGTGCAGCACGCGGAAGAACACGTAGGACAGGCCGACGGTGGCGTAGGGAAACGCCAGGAACATCCCCGAGGGGAAGAACCCGTATTTCTTCAGCCAGGCGAACACCAGCACGATCGCCAGCACCGAACCTGCGAACAGCAGCCGGTGGTCGGCCCCCGGCGTGCGCTGCACCAGGCGCATCAGGCCGAAGCCGAAGGCCAGGAACAGTAGGAACGGCACGCAGGCGGAGGCGCTGGGCATCAGGGTGGCGAAGAACACCAGGTTGGTGGCCAGCAGCACCGCCTGGCGCCAGCCCGCCGCCAGGAACAGGTTGAACACCAGCGCGGCAATGGCGGCAAAGCCGAGGAATTCGAATGACGGTACGTTCATGGCGTGGTCCTCGGCTGCAAGGCGGCGGTGGCCGCCCCGGTGGCACAGCTGGCGAAGCGGTCATCGGGCAGGTTCACCAGCCGCGACACCACGGCGTCGGCGATCACCGCATGGCCTGCCCCCGAAGGGTGGCCGTCCACCGGGTAATACAGGTCGGCGGCGTTTTTCAGGTGGCTGAACTCGTCGCTGGTGTTGACGTAGACAATGCCGTGGCGCCGCGCGATGTCGCCGATGGCCCGGCTGAACGCCCAGGGGTCGACGCCCGGCGGCGTGCGCGTGCCGCTGATCATCGCCACCTGCGCCCGTTGCGGCACGTACACCAGCACCAGTGGCACGTGGGCGGCACGGGCCTGGTCAGCCATGTCAGCGAGCAGTTTCTCGTAGGTGTCCAGGCGGCTCTGCCAGAACGGCGTGAACGGCGTACGCAGGAAGTTGGCCTTCTCGCCGTAGTGCAGGTAGAGGTCGGTGAACGCCTCGGCGTTCTTGAAGTAGAAGTACTGGGCAACGTACGCCGAGCGCGCCTGTTCCTTGATGGCCACGTAGAGGCGGTTCAGCAGTGGCGGCTCGGGGGCCGGCGCCGCGGGTGTGCTGCTGGCCTCGAAGTCGGCGGGGTCGCGCTCCAGGTCGAACGGCACGATGCTGGTGATCAGCAGGTCCGGCGCCAGTTTCACCGCCTCATCGAAGTCCAGCTTGGCGCGGCTCCAGTTGTAGCCGATGCTGGCCACGTCCTGCACGTCGATGGCGCGATGGCAGGAGGTGGCCAGGCTGGCGCCGACGCGCACCGGGTAGGACTGCTCGTACGGCACCAGGTAGCCCTGGGTGAGCGACGAGCCGAAGGCGACGATGCGCAACGCACCCGCCGGCTTGCTGGCGCAGCTGCCCTGGGAACGAAAACCGCAGTCGTTGTAGTGGTTGGTCACCCAGGGCCCCTCGGGGGCCTTGGTGCTGGAGGTGCAGTCGGGCTTGAAGCGCGTGCCCATGATGTCGTCGGGAATCTGGCAACTGTCCAGCTGCTGCGCCGGGTAGAAATAACGCGCCAGGCCCTCGCCGGCGCCCAGCAGCACCGCCAGGGTGACGCCGACCAGCATGGGTATCAGCACCAGGTCGCGCCGCGGCAACCTGGGCTTGCGCTGCTCGTTGGGAGTGTCGTCCATCAGCCTGCTCCATTGTTCTTGTTGTTGGGGTTGGTCAGGCGCTTTCGTGCCGTACGCGCATCAGCGGTGCCGATTTCTCGACGTCAGTGCCCAGCTCCCACAGCGTGGTGCCGTTGGGCTCCTCGCCCACCTGGGCAAAGCCCAGCTTCTGGTAGTGCTTCTGCACCATCATGTTGCGCTCCGACGGGATGTACTCGCCCACCAGGCGGGTGATGCCACGCTGCCGGGCCTGGGCCAGAATCTCGCACAGCACGCTGTCTTCCACCTGCCGGCCGAGCACCCGGCAGCTCATCAGCCAGGTGTCGATGGCCCAGGTGTCGGGGGCCGAGGGCCGGCAGATGATCACGCTGATCATGCCGTTGTCGCCGAAGCGGTCGATCAGCCGCACCTGCAGGGTCAGGGTGCCGGCCTCCTGTTCCGCGGCCAGCACGTCGGCCTCGGTGTAGCGGCGGGTGGTGAGGTTGTACTGGTTGGACTTGTTGATCAGCTGCGCCACCCGCGCGCGGCCCATGGCGTCGAAGGGCTTGAAGACGATTTCCATGTCCAGCGAGGCCAGGTAGGCGTTCACGTCGCCGGCCTGCTGCTGCAGGGTGATGCGCCGGGCGTTTTCCTGGTACAGGGCGGCGCGCTTGCGGTCTTCCTCGGAGAACAGCACCGCCTCGAAATAGCCGGCGGCGGCCAGGGTGCGGGCGTAGGACGCTGGGTCTTCCTCAAGCTCGGGCACCGCCACCTGGGGCAGGATCTGGCGGATCAGGCCGCGCTCCACCGGGTTGTCATCGAGGAACACCATGGCGTCCAGGCCCAGGGCCAGCGACTCGGCGATGGCCTTGATGTTGGTGGCCTTGTCCTGCCAGTTGGCCTGGAACGCAGCGAAATGGTCTTCGCGCAGCAGCATCTCCGGGTGTTCCTGGAACGGCTTGCGGGCGATTTCCTCGGTGTTTTTCGACGACACCGCCAGCACGATGCCGCGCTCGCGCAGCGCCAGGGCCATGCGTTGCACGGCCAGGTGTGCCTCGCCCGTGGCATCGCCCTGGGCGACCTTGATGCCCTCCACGCCATCGTCGCCGATGACCCCGCCCCACACGGTGTTGTCAAGGTCGAGGATCAGGCAGCGGCGGCTGCGCCCGCGCCAGGCCGCCAGCAGCCGCGCCACATGGTCGGCGTACAGCGGCAGGCAGTCGCTGGCGAACGGCAGCTTGGCCAGGTTCCACTCGCCGGGCGAGTGCCAGGTGTCGAGGCCCACGGTGGCGGCCAGTTGCGCCACGTCCAGCAGCAGGTCTTCGCCCTTGGCCAGGCTGTCCACCAGGCGCCGGTTCAGCTCGTCCACCAGCCACAGCGGGGTGCCGGGCACCCGGCGCTCGAAGCTGCCGAACAGGGTTTCCGGCGGCGGCGCCAGGGTTTGCACGATGCAGGTGGCACCGCTGTGGCGGTGCACCGCGTTGCGCACGCCTTGCAGGTAGTTCATGGCCATCTCGACGTTGGCCAGCCCCGTGCCAGCGTCACCCGGCGTGGGCTGCCAGGGCAGCGCGCGGTAGTCCACGGCAATCAGCACGGCCTGGGGCCGGAAGGCGTTGACCGAGGAATGCGCCTCGTTAGCCTCCTGCAGCACCTGGTCGTATTCACCCTTCACCACCTGCAGCGCCAGGCCATGGCGCGCGGCGCTGGCCACCAGGGCGGCGGCGACAAAATCCTGGGTGCCGTTGCCCAGCACCGCCAGGCGCAGGGGCGTCAATGGCGCCAGGGAAACATCACTGGCCTGCAACTTGCCAATGGCACCGGCGAGTTTCTGAAGTTGGTTGCCGTCCATGGCGCAATTGGCCAGCGCTTGAATACTTCGACCCAGTTCGGGGACATCTGCTTTTAAACCGCGGCATTGCAAGGAGAAGTCGTCGGGTGCATGTACCAACCAAGGAAGTGCGCTAATCAATCGAGACATGGTGTGATCCCCATCAATAAAAAGTGAGCGGACTACTTGCTCTTTTTGGCAATGACCGCGACCAGGTCGCCGACGTTCTTCAGCGAGCTTGTTTCCGAAGCAGCGAACTCTATGCCGAACTTCTTCTTGATCGACAGCAGCAGCCGCACATGGGCCATGCTGTCCCAGCCCTCCACGTCATCAGCCGTGGTTTCGGGGGTCAGCGCCAGGTCATCCTCGTCGAAGACGTCCTGGAAGACTTCGGTCAATTTGCTGTAGATAACACTTTCCTGTGCACTCATTTTGTTTGACTCTCTGTTTAATGGCGACGGTGGCTTTATTTAAATTTGACGCCGCCAATTCATCCTTCAGGGCGCGGCGATTAACTGGCGTCAAAACTCGAACTTTTCCTGCGCGCACGCACAATCGCGGTGCGACGTGAAGTTCACGCGCAACACGAGTGGCAAAGTTCGGATAACGGCTTTGACTGTAGTACAGGTGTTACACCTGTGTAACTACCATTTATCCAAGTGTTTTTTTTGGGGGGGGGCGGGACGCGGCCTAGGGGCCGCTGCTACGGGTGCGGGATCGGGGGGAGGATGGAATTATTTTGCGTGCCAACGTATCTGATGCCATAGACACCTCTGGTACCGAGTAACCCGTATGAAACTACGCAAGACACGCGTCAAGCCCATCGGCTTGAAAGACATCACCATCGTCGACGACGTCAAGATGCGCAAGGCGATCACCGCCGCCGCGCTGGGCAACGCCATGGAGTGGTTCGACTTCGGCGTGTATGGCTTCGTCGCCTACGTGCTGGGCAAGGTCTTCTTCCCCGGCGCCAACCCCAGCGTGCAGATGATCGCGGCCCTGGCGACCTTCTCCGTGCCGTTCCTGATCCGCCCCCTGGGCGGGCTGTTCTTCGGCGCGCTGGGGGACAAGTACGGCCGGCAGAAAGTGCTGGCCGCCACCATCGTCATCATGTCCCTGAGCACCTTCGCCATTGGCCTGATTCCCTCCTATGCCTCCATCGGCATCTGGGCGCCGATCCTGCTGTTGCTGGCGAAAATGGCCCAGGGCTTCTCGGTGGGCGGCGAATACACCGGCGCCTCGATCTTCGTCGCCGAATACGCCCCGGACCGCAAGCGCGGCTTTCTCGGCAGCTGGCTGGACTTCGGCTCGATTGCCGGCTTCGTCTTCGGCGCCGGCGTGGTGGTGCTGATTTCCACGGTGATCGGCGAGGACAAGTTTCAGGAATGGGGCTGGCGCCTGCCGTTCTTCCTCGCCCTGCCCCTGGGCATGCTCGGCCTGTACCTGCGCAACGCGCTGGAAGAAACCCCGGCGTTCCAGCAGCACGTGGAAAAGCTCGAACAGGGTGACCGCGAAGGCCTGGCCGGCGGCCCGAAAGTGTCGTTCAAGGAGGTGGCCACCCAGCACTGGCGCAGCCTGGTGACCTGCGTGGGCATGGTGGTGGCGACCAACGTCACCTACTACATGCTGCTCACCTACATGCCCAGCTACCTGTCGCACAACCTGCACTACAGCGAAGACCGCGGGGTGTTGATCATCATCGCCATCATGGTGGGGATGCTGTTCGTGCAACCGGTGTTCGGCCTGCTGAGCGATAAGGTCGGCCGCCGCCCGTTCATCATCACCGGCAGCGTGGGCCTGTTCGTGCTGGCCATTCCGGCGTTCATGCTGATCACCAGCGGCAGCCTGGGGCTGATCTTCGCCGGCCTGCTGATCATTGCCGTGCTGCTGAACTTCTTCATCGGCGTCATGGCCTCGACCCTGCCGGCGATGTTCCCCACCCACATTCGCTACAGCGCCCTGGCCAGCGCCTTCAACATCTCGGTGCTGATCGCCGGCCTGACCCCGACCCTGGCCGCCTGGCTGGTGGAAACCACCAGCAACCTGTACATGCCGGCGTACTACATGATGGTGGTGGCGGTGATCGGCCTGCTCACCGGCCTGTCGATGAAGGAAACCGCCAACAAGCCGCTGCGCGGCGCCGCCCCCGCCGCGTCGGACCTTGCCGAGGCGAAGGAACTGCTGCAGGAGCACCACGACAACATCGAGCAGAAAATCGAGGACATCGACGCGCAGATCGCCGAACTGCAGGCCAAGCGCGAAAACCTGGTGCAACAGCACCCCCGCATCAATTGACCCTTGCGTAGCCGCTGCCGACAGGCTGCGCTGGCCCTCGCCTGCACTGGAGATTTCCAGTGTACTGGAGGGCCAGCGCAGGCTTCGCCAGCGGCTACAGGGCCCGAGCAGGTGCAGTGATGGCGATTTACACCTATGCTCCTGCCCATAACAGCTTTACCCCTGTACCCGTTTTGAGTCACTGCCATGAGTCATTTCAAGCGTTCGCTGCGCTGCTGCGCCGGCCTGCTCGTGCTGCTGTTGCCCGCGCTTGCCGTGGCGGCTCGCACGGTGGACCTGTACCTGCCCGAAGCGCCGCCCCTGAGCATGAGCGGCAGCGCCGGCCAGCACGGCATCGTCGGCGAAGCCACGCTGAAGGCCGCCGCCCAGGCCGGCCTCGACCTGCACCTGCTGGTGCTGCCCTGGCCGCGTGCCCAGCACGACGTGCGCCAGGGCATCAATCAACTGATCATCCCCCTGTCACGCACCCCGGACCGGGAAAACGACTACACCTGGATCGCGCCGATCATGAGCATGGACCGGGCCTTCTTCAGCCTCGACCGCCGCGTCGAGACGTTTGCCCAGGCCCGCCAGGCCTACGCGCGCATTGCCGTGGGCCGCGGCAGCGCCCAGGAGCAGAAACTGCGCGACGAGGGCTTCAGCGACGAGCAGATCTACCCCCTGCAGATCGGCGAGAACCCCGCGCAACTGCTGCTGATGGGCCGCGTCGACGCCTGGTTCAACGGCGTGCCGGAAACCCGCTACATCTGGCGCGGCGTGTCGGACCGGCCCTTGCAGATGAGCCCGCCGCTGATGCAGTCAGACCTGTACCTGGCCTGCTCCAAACGCTGTGACGAAGCCATGGTGCGCAGCCTGCGCCAGGCCGTCGACAACCTGCGCAGTGACGACACCTTGCAGCGCATCGCCGACGCCTACCTGAAGGCCGGCCCCCAGGCGGCTGCCGGCACCGCTCCGTAGGCGTTACACTGGGGTTTTGCCAGCGAGGCATTCAACCCATGGACCTGCAGTTTCTGGGCACCTCCTCCGGGGTCCCCACCAAGGCCCGCAACGTCAGCGCCACCGCCGTCATCGAGGCATCCGGCAAGGCCTGGTACCTGGTGGACTGCGGCGAGGGCACCCAGCACCAGCTGTTGCGCACGCCGCTGTCGGTGCGCGACCTGCGTGCCATCTTCATCACCCACGTGCACGGCGACCACTGCTTCGGCCTGCCGGGGCTGCTGGCCAGCGCTGGCATGTCCGGGCGCAGCGAACCGCTGGAGCTGATCCTGCCCGATGCCCTGCAGGCCTGGGTGCTGCAGAGCCTGGCCGTGAGCGACACCCACCTGCCCTACGAGCTGCGCCTGCACGCCCTGGAAACCCTGGGCACCTGGAGCTGCGCCAGCATGAAAGTGAGCACTGTTGAGCTGTCGCACCGGGTGCCCAGCTACGGCTACGTGTTCGACGAGCTGGACCCCGAGCCGCGCCTGGACACCGACCGCCTGCTGGCCGACGGCGTGCCGCGCGGGCCGCTGTGGGGCGAGCTGGCCCGCGGCCAGGACGTGACCCATGAAGGCCGGCTGATACAGGCGCGCGACTACCAGCGCCCTTCCCGCCCTGGCCACCGGGTAATCGTCTGCGGCGACAACGACCGCCCCGAGCTGCTGGCCAGCGTCGCCACAGGCGCCGACGTGCTGGTGCACGAGGCCACCTTCACCGAGCCTGTGCTGGCAGGCGCCCGTACCCACTACGGCCACAGCACCGCCGCGGCCGTGGCACGCTTCGCGCAGGCTGCGGGTGTGCCGAACCTGGTGCTGACGCACTTCAGCGCGCGGTACCAGAACAACCCGCAGCGCAGCCCGTGCATTGGCGATGTGCGGGAAGAGGCGGCCGCGCAGTATGGCGGGCGGTTGGTGCTGGCGGGGGACTTGTGCCGGTATCGTTTGGGGCGGGATGGGGGGTTGGTGGAGCTTACGGAGTTATGACTGGGGGGGTGCCGGACGCGGCCTGCGGCCGCTGCTACACCCCCTGTAGCAGCGGCCGCAGGCCGCGTCACAGCCAACGCCGGCTTAGCCTGTGATGTCGATGGAAATCCCAGCACCCGTCGCAAACGTGCAACACGCCAGCACATAGCCCTGCTGACGCTCTTTATCGCTAAGCGCCAACTGGGCGTTGCTACGGTAATCGCCGTCCACCACCTTGATCCTGCATCGACCGCAAATGCCCGCACGGCATTGGTGCTGGATACTGACGCCTTGCTCCTCAAGCGCTGTGAGGAGGTTCTTGGCCGAGTCAATCACTACCGTGTCGCCGCCGATTTTTACCGCCACGGCATTCGCGCCGCCCTGCCGTTGCGGCACCTCAGCGGCCGAAAACGCTTCGACGAACACCGTGCAGTGGGGCAGCCGTTGACGAGCCTGCGCCGCGAAAAAATCGGCAAAGGCAAGGCCGCCACAAATCACCACGCTGTCCCATGACGAGCCGCCAAATACCTCCCCGGCGGTGGGCCGGCTTGCAGCGAAGCAGGAGTGGCCAGACACCACGGCCTGGCGGGTAAGCCGGACGCTCAACTCAAACCACACCGCGGTCAAGCTCAAGGACAGCAACTCCGTCAGGAACGGCAAGCACTCCAGCACCGGCGTCACGATGACCAGCCTCACCCTGGGCGCAGCGACGCCCGCCAGATGCTGCTTGGCGATATCCCGCACCAACGCAATGGGTACGGTTACACCGATACCCGCTGCCAGCATGAGTACCGTGCTGTGACCGGCAAGTTGCCGTGAGGTTATCTGGCCTGCAACGTCGACCAGGTTCACCAGCGCGCCGGGCTGCAAGCGCCTCACCAAATTGTCCGAAACCCCACCGTCGCCTTTACGCCGCACCGAAATCTCGAACGTATCCGGTGCAGTAGCGCCAGATATCGAATAACAACGGGTGCCACTGTTGCCTTGCACGTCGGGAAAATCAATCATCACGAAACGCCCCGGGTCAAAGGCTTGCTCCGGCTGCGGTTGCATGGCCTTGAAACCAAACGACCAGACATCCATTGACTCTTGCCTGACAAACTCGCACGATAAAAATGCGCCCATAAAGCGTCCAACCTCTCAACTTCATAAATACCAGGAACGGCGTGACGGGTTTACGCGAGGCCAATTCGGGATAACAGGGAATTCACCGAATCGGTATAAACTTCGACCTCGGCAAAACTGGAACTGTCGGCAACTATATCGGCACCCTCCTGCAGGCCGACCATGGCGAACACCCTGCCCCACGCCCCCATTTCATTATCGGCAAACATATGCACTGTTTTGCGGATAATGCGCTGCAAGTAATTACGCTCAGCCTTGGTCAGGTCGGAAACAATTTCGATGGCAGCAAAGGAGAACACGCTTGAATGGCTCCATTCATCTTCCGCATGAGTACGTGTCACTTCACGACACACAGCCTGGATAGCGTTATCTTCGGACATTCGCTTGAGGTAGTCGGTAATCATCGTCTCGCTGGCGCACGCCATGCCGAAGCGGGTCAGGCGACGCTCCCATTCAGCGCAACAGGAAGATAGAATCTCGTCTTTCCAACGCAACAGGTTGAAGTCAGTAAACTGCAGCACCGGTAGCCGGCGGTGGCAGTAGATGTAGTTGCAGGCGCTGACAGACATCTTGGTGTGCAGGGCTTCGTCCAGCAACGCCTCGGCGATGGCCGCCTGGAACATCCTTCGGCTCTCTCCCGTGAGCGGCGAGACCTTGAGCAGGTCCTCGCACGCCGGGGTGACAATATCGCACTCGATATAAATGGTCTTCAGGTTATAAATGATCCAGGCATAAGAGAGACAGCTTGATTTCACCTGTGGATCGGCGCCGCGCCATGCGTCATGTTGTGAAAATGGTAACAGCGCTTCGCAGAAATCCGGCCGAGTCGAATCAAACAACAAGGCCGAGATATCCAGGGAAGGCTTATTGACTGCAGCCCGGGTGCTCCACAGTTCGGATAGCTTGGCAAGCATCTCCATGACTGGATTGGATTCCCGATACACGTTCGACATTGTGTTCCTCCTGAGCAACTCGCGTGATAAATCATCTTGATTCTTCTTGTCACCCGGCATCGGGATCCAAGGAAAATGATTATCATGCAAGTTGGTTCAAGCGAATACCCTATCGGGCAAAATCAGAAGTCTCCTACATTCAAACGAAGGCCGACCCGCAATAATCAATTAAATGGGAATAACTCGAACAGTGGTTCAGCAGACAGCATCTTCACCCCCGCAGGAGAAACCTCCAGCAGGCGCTTCTCGCCATGCTTTTTCACCACCGATATATCGAAGCCTTGTTCCAAGGGGAAACGTGCGGCAACGTCGGCCAATATCGCCCTGGCGTCCAGATGTTCGATGTCCACCACGCACCAGCGCTTTTTATCCTTGCACACCACTACCCTGTACATATCCATCTCAACCCCCTTCTACCGTCATTTGCGCAGGCCCACATAGCCTGCCACTCCAATCCTCCACCTGCGCCTGCTCCACCCGCCGCTGCACCAGCCGCTGCCATGACGGCACCAGCGGCAACGCCGCCAGCCCCAGCAGCTCATCGCGGTCCAGGGTGCGTTGGTACAGCACCGCCACCACCCGCGCCAGGCTCCAGTCGGGATGGGGTCGGGCCTCCAGGGCGAAGCGGTCACCGGCGCGCATTTGCCCGCCCTCCAGCACCCGGAAATACCAGCCGGTCATGCCGGTGCCCTGCATGCGCAAGGCCATGTCCGGCACGCCGAAACGGTCGTTGAGCTTCCAGCACGGCTGGCGGGTCTGGCTGACCTCCAGCAGCGTGGTGCCGCAGCGGATGACATCGCCCAGGCAGATGGTTTGCTCGGTCATGCCCACGGTGGCGAGGTTTTCACCGAAGGCGCCGGGCGCGGCCAGCAGCGGGTGCTCGCCTATCAGCTGCTGCCAGCGCGTGTAGTGTTCCCGGGGGTACAAGTGGATGGCCTTGTCCACGCCACCATGAATGCGCAGGTCACCTTGCTCATCGCCCGCAAGGCCGAGGGCCGTAGCCGCCAATGCCCCTTCAACGGCCTGCTTGGCGATGGCGCTGCGGGTGCCCCTGCGTGCAAAAGGCACGGCCTTGCCTACCAGCAAGGCGTCCAGTTGGCCCAGGCGCATCAGGCGCCGGCCTGGTCGAGCCAGGCGGCGAACAGGTGCTGGTTCACGCGCACCTCGTCGTCCGCCACCGTTGCCGCCTGTGCCCGCAACGTGCGCGGGTCGATACCGGCGCCGGCCAGTTCCGCGGCGTGCCCCACCAGCCAGGCTTCCAGCTGCCGTGGGTCGGCCTCGGGGTGGAACTGCAGCGCCAGCACGGCATTGCCGACGCTGAACGCCTGGTTTTCGCAGTGTTCGGAACGGGCCAGGTGGGTGGCGCCGGCCGGAATCTGGAATTGGTCACCGTGCCAGTGCAGCATCGGCCCGGCCCCTTGCAGGGGGGCCAACACCGACTGCTGGCCCGCTTCGGTCAGGGTCACCGGCGCGTAGCCGATTTCCTTGTAGCCCATGGCGCGGACCTCGGCGCCCAGCGCGCGGGCGATCAGTTGCGCGCCCAGGCAGATGCCCAGCAAGGGCTTGCCGCTGGCCAGCCGCTGTTGCACCAGGCGCAGTGCGTCGGCCAGGTAAGGGTACGTGGCCTCGTCGAACGCGCCGAGCGGGCCGCCAAGCATTACCAGCAGGTCGGACTCGCCGGCATCGAGTTCGGCCAGTGCTGCCAACGGCGCCTCGATGACGCGAAGCTGATAGCCACGCTGTTCCAGCACGGCGCCGTACACGCCAATACCCTCAAACGGCACATGCCGTACAATCCAAGCGCTTTTCATATTTGTACCAATACAATATAGTGAATGTATGAATACATTATTGGCTTCAGGCACCACCGCTGTCGAGATCGCTGAATCGATTGAGCGGGCAATCCGTGCCCACGAAATTGTTACCGGGCAACTGCTTCCAGCCGTACGCCAGCTCGCCAGCCAGCTGCAGGTCAGCCCCAACACTGTGGCGGCGGCCTACAAGCACCTGCGCGATGCCGGCTGGGTGGACACCGACGGGCGCCGCGGCACCCGCGTCGCCGAGCGCGTGGCGCCAGCCGTGGCGCGGCATGCCCTGCCCGCGCATTTGCGTGACGTGGCCAGCGGCAACGTCGACCCCAGGTTGCTGCCGCGGCTGCACGGGGACTGGCTGAACCAGTTGCCTGCCGACACGGGTCATGACCTGCAGAGCGACCATCCCGCGCTGCTGACCATGGCCGCGCAATGGCTGCGCGACCAACAGCTGCCCACCGAGCATATCGGCGTGTTCCACGGTGCCATGGACGCCATGGAAAAAGCCCTGCGCGCGCACTGCCGGCCGGGCAACCGGGTGCTGGTGGAAGACCCCTGCTGGCCGCCGGTGCTGGCGCTGCTGGCGAGCCTGCGGCTCAAGGCCGTGCCGTTGGCCGGCGACGTGCACGGCGCCTGCCCCCCTGCCGGGTTGGGCGATGTGGCTGCGGTCATCCTCACGCCACGGGCGCACAACCCCACGGGGCGCTCGTTTTCACCCGCCCGTTGGCGCGAATGGGCGGCCGCGTTGCAAGGTAGCCCCGAGACGCTGCTGATCCTCGACGACCACTGGGGGCCCTTGAGCCAAGGCGGGCCCGCGCAGCTTGCGCCCCTGCCCGCGCGCTGGCTACACATCACCTCGGTGAGCAAATTCCTGGGCCCCGACCTGCGCCTGTCGGTGGTGGCCGCCGACGGGGCGTTGCTGGCCGACATGCAGCGCTTGCAGGCGGTGGCGTCGCGCTGGGTGAGCCACCTTTTGCAGCGGCTGGCCGCCGGGTTGTGGCAGCAGGTGGTGGCCGATGGGCAACTGGCGCGCGCCGCCGACAGCTACGCGCAGCGGCGCCTGGCATTGATTCGCGCGCTGAACGCCGAAGGCGTGCGCTGCGAGGGGCCGGGCGAAGGGTTACATGTGTGGATTGCCGTGGCCGATGAGACCACGGCGGTGCAGGCGCTGGCGTCGTATGGGTGGGCGGTGCAGGCTGGCAAGCCGTTTCGCTTGGGGGATGGCGCGGCGATTCGGCTGAGCGTGGCGAACATGGGTATAGAGGATGTGCCGGGGTTGGCGAGGGATATGGCGGCGGGGTTGAGGGTGAGTTATAAGCCAGTGTATTGAGCCGCGAGGAAATTCGGAAATTCAGCCCAAAATGAAGCGAATGACCACCTTAAAGCCTCGAAATAATTGGCAATTGTTTCGACCTCACTCGTGCTTGGTTATCGCTTGCCCCGACATTTCGACGAGGCTACCCTGCGCCAGCTCTATTTCAGGATTGCGTCGTTCGATGAATGTCTTTGCTATGGCGGCTGGGCGCGGGGCACCTGACGGTGCGTCGGATGCCTGACGGTCCGATCTGCGAACCGGCGCACAGCCGTCACCCTACCCCAGCCGCATGCCATTGGCTGGGTGGCCTGCGGTCCCAAGGCCGCCCCTAAACCCCCGAGTATTGCCAGGAAGACCGCGCCGTAAAAAGACGCCGCCTGCCGGCAGCCGCTACGCGAAATTACGCGCGGACAACACCGCGTAGCAGCGGCCGCAGGCCGCGTCCGAATGCGCTGCATATTTCCCAGCAATACTGCGGCGTGGCCGGACGCGGCCTTTGGCCGCTGCTACGACGTTGTTGTGGGAGCTGGCTTGCCAGCGAGCTGTTGAGGCCCTGAAAACTCGCTGGCAAGCCAGCTCCCACAAAGACAGTTGCTGCTACGTGGGCTCTGTGGCACGCGAGCGCAGCCTGGCGGCAGCGGCTACACACCGCACCCGCGTAGCAGCGGCCGCAGGCCGCGTCCGAATACCCTGCATATTTCCCAGCAATACTGCGGCGTGGCCGGACGCGGCCTTTGGCCGCTGCTACGACGTTGTTGTGGGAGCTGGCTTGCCAGCGAGCTGTTGAGGCCCTGAAAACTCGCTGGCAAGCCAGCTCCCGCAAAGACAGTTGCTGCTACGTGGGCTCTGTGGCACGCGAGCGCAGCCTGGCGACAGCGGCTACACACCACACCCGCGTAGCAGGGGCCGCAGGCCGCGTCTGAATACGCCGCGTATTTTCAGGCACAGCGCGGCGTGGCCGGACGCGGCCTGCGGCCGCTGCTACGACGTTGTTGTGGGAGCTGGCTTGCCAGCGAGCTGTTGAGGCCCTGAAAACTCGCTGGCAAGCCAGCTCCCACAAAGACAGTTGCTGCTACGTGGGCTCTGTGGCACGCGAGCGCAGCCTGGCGGCAGCGGCTACACAGCACACTCCGTAGCAGCGGCCGCAGGCCGCGTCTGAATACGCCGCGTATTTTCAGGCACAGCGCGGCGTGGCCGGACGCGGCCTTTGGCCGCTGCTACGACGTTGTTGTGGGAGCTGGCTTGCCAGCGAGCTGTTGAGGCCCTGAAAACTCGCTGGCAAGCCAGCTCCCACAAAGACAGTTGCTGCTACGTGGGCTCTGTGGCACGCGACCGCAGCCTGGCGGCAGCGGCTACACACCACACCCCGTAGCAGCGGCCGCAGGCCGCGTCCGAATGCGCTGCGTATTTTCAGGCACAGCGCGGCGTGGCCGGACGCGGCCTTTGGCCGCTGCTACGACGTTGTTGTGGGAGCTGGCTTGCCAGCGAGCTGTTGAGGCCCTGAAAACTCGCTGGCAAGCCAGCTCCCACAAAGACAGTTGCTGCTACGTGGGGTCTGTGGCACGCGAGCGCAGCCTGGCGACAGCGGCTACACACCACACCCGCGTAGCAGCGGCCGCAGGCCGCGTCCGAATACCCTGCATATTTCCCAGCAACACTGCGGCGTGGCCGGACGCGGCCTTTGGCCGCTGCTACGACGTTGTTGTGGGAGCTGGCTTGCCAGCGAGCTGTTGAGGCCCTGAAAACTCGCTGGCAAGCCAGCTCCCACAAAGACAGTTGCTGCTACGTGGGCTCTGTGGCACGCGACCGCAGCCTGGCGGCAGCGGCTACACACCACACCCCGTAGCAGCGGCCGCAGGCCGCGTCCGAATGCGCTGCGTATTTTCAGGCACAGCGCGGCGTGGCCGGACGCGGCCTTTGGCCGCTGCTACGACGTTGTTGTGGGAGCTGGCTTGCCAGCGAGCTGTTGAGGCCCTGAAAACTCGCTGGCAAGCCAGCTCCCACAAAGACAGTTGCTGCTACGTGGGGTCTGTGGCACGCGAGCGCAGCCTGGCGACAGCGGCTACACACCACACCCGCGTAGCAGCGGCCGCAGGCCGCGTCCGAATACCCTGCATATTTCCCAGCAACACTGCGGCGTGGCCGGACGCGGCCTTTGGCCGCTGCTACGACGTTGTTGTGGGAGCTGGCTTGCCAGCGAGCTGTTGAGGCCCTGAAAACTCGCTGGCAAGCCAGCTCCCACAAAGACAGTTGCTGCTACGTGGGCTCTGTGGCACGCGACCGCAGCCTGGCGGCAGCGGCTACACACCACACCCCGTAGCAGCGGCCGCAGGCCGCGTCCGAATGCGCTGCGTATTTTCAGGCACAGCGCGGCGTGGCCGGACGCGGCCTTTGGCCGCTGCTACGACGTTGTTGTGGGAGCTGGCTTGCCAGCGAGCTGTTGAGGCCCTGAAAACTCGCTGGCAAGCCAGCTCCCACAAAGACAGTTGCTGCTACGTGGGGTCTGTGGCACGCGAGCGCAGCCTGGCGACAGCGGCTACACACCACACCCGCGTAGCAGCGGCCGCAGGCCGCGTCCGAATACCCTGCATATTTCCCAGCAACACTGCGGCGTGGCCGGACGCGGCCTTTGGCCGCTGCTACGACGTTGTTGTGGGAGCTGGCTTGCCAGCGAGCTGTTGAGGCCCTGAAAACTCGCTGGCAAGCCAGCTCCCACAAAGACAGTTGCTGCTACGTGGGCTCTGTGGCACGCGACCGCAGCCTGGCGGCAGCGGCTACACACCACACCCCGTAGCAGCGGCCGCAGGCCGCGTCCGAATGCGCTGCGTATTTTCAGGCACAGCGCGGCGTGGCCGGACGCGGCCTTTGGCCGCTGCTACGACGTTGTTGTGGGAGCTGGCTTGCCAGCGAGCTGTTGAGGCCCTGAAAACTCGCTGGCAAGCCAGCTCCCACAAAGACAGTTGCTGCTACGTGGGGTCTGTGGCACGTGGAGGATCTGCGTTTTTTTCCCAGGCCAGCGCAGCCTTGCGGCAGCGGCTACACACCCCGCCGCGTCTGAATGCGCCGCGTATTTTCAGGCACAGCGCGGCGTGGCCGGACGCGGCCTTTGGCCGCTGCTACGGGAGGGGGGCCAGCAGGCGTTCCATCAGGCCGCGCAGTTGCTCGCGCTCTTCGCCGCTCAGGTGCTGGGTGAGCACCTGTTCGACGTTGGCGACCCGCGGCTTGAGTTCGCCCAGTTGCGCCCGGCCGGGCGCGGTCAGGTAGAGGGTGTTGCGGCGCTTGTCCTGGGGGTCGCCCACGCGTTCGAGCACGCCGTTGCGCACCATGCGCGCCACCAGTTCGGCGATGGTGGAGCGGTCCAGGTCGAGCTCGTCGCCCAGCTCGCGCTGGCTGATGCCGGGGCGTTGCTCCAGCACCAGCAACACCGCGTACTGCACGCTGGTGACTTCCGTGGACACTTCGCGCTGCCAGATGGCGACGTGGCGTTGTTGCGCCCGGCGTATCAGGCTGCCGGTGTGCACGAGAATGCGAGGGTGAGCGTCAAGCGGCACAGTGGACTGCCTTCTATTGCGGAACAAGAATCGGCTGCAAGAATGCCTCCAGTTCACCGTGGCCGTCCAGTGGCAGCACGTGGGCGATGTACTGGTCAGGCCGCACCAGCACCAGCGCGCCGTGCACCGGGTCGATGCCGCGCAGGGCGAAGATGTCGGCCGCCGGGTCGACGACGAAGGCCTTCTCATAGTCGATCAGCCCGAAGCAACCCTTGCGCGGCAGCAGAAGGGCCGGCAGCTGTTCGACGGGCACCGCCTGGCGGTACACGGCACGCACGTCCAGCACGCTGTCCAGGTCGGCACCGGCCGGGGTGAAGCGCCGCACCGGCGAGCCAGGGTCGTTGAGCAGGTACTCGCACAGCCCCGCCAGCGCCTGCCCCGAGGCATCGGCGAAGGCATACAGCCGCCAGCGCCCGTCCGCCTGCGCCGCGTGGCCCAGCTGCATGGGCCGGGCATCGGCCAGGCGAATCACCGGCGCAGAATGGAACCGCGCACCGATCGCCAAGCCACTGGCCAGGGCCTGCCAGGTACCTCGCCCGGTCAGCGGCCCCGGCCGGTAGCGGGTGGCAACGCCAGCGGTGTAGCGGCCGGCCTGGACGAAATACGCCTGCAGCTCGCTGGGGTCGACGCCGCCAGCGGCCGGGTTCAGCGGGTCCTTGGGCGGCGCCCCCATCATCGCCGACCACTCCTTGTCGAAGTTGATCAACTCTTGGGCCACCGGCTGGCGCTCTTGGGAATAGCTGGCCAACAGCGATGTTGGGCTACGCCCCTGCAACACCGCCGCCAGTTTCCAACCCAGGTTGAAGGCGTCCTGCATGGACACGTTCATGCCCTGCCCGGCCTTGGCACTGTGGGTATGGCAGGCGTCGCCGGCGATGAACACCCGCGGTTCACGCACTTGCCCGGCGGCGTCCACGCTGTCGTCGAAACGGTCAGTAAGGCGCTGGCCCACCTCATACACCGACGACCACACCACGCTTTTCACCTCCAGCACATACGGCTGCAGGATGCGCTGCGCGGTAGCAATCAACGCCTCCACCGCCGTGGCGCGAATGGCCGCGCGGTTGGCCTCGGTAACCTCGCCCAGGTCCACGTACAGGCGCACCAGGTGCCCGCCTTCGCGCGGGATGAGGATCATGTTGCCCGCCGCCGACTGCACCGCGGCCTTCAGGCGCACGTCGGGAAAATCCGTCATCGCCAGCACGTCCATCACGCCCCAGGCGTGGTTGGCGGCATCGCCGCGCAGCTGCTGGCCGATGGCCGCGCGCACCTGGCTGCGGGCACCGTCACACCCCACCAGGTAGCGGGCGCGCACCTGCACCTCAGGCCCACCGTCGGTGCGCTGCAAGGTGGCTTGCACCGGGTGGCTGGGATGCTCATCGCGGGTGATGTGCGCCAGCGCCAGGTTGTAGTCCGGCGCCAGGCGCTGGGGGCTCTTGAGCATGCTGTCCAGCAGGTAATCCTGGATACGGGCCTGGTTGACGATGACGTGGGGGAATTCCGACAGCCCGTCCTCAGTATCCTGCACCCGGCCGGTGCGCTCGATGCGCTGGCGGTCAGCGGCGGCCGGGCGCCAGAACGCCGTTTCATTGACCCAGTAGGCCTCGCGCAACAGCGGCTCGGCCAGGCCGAACGCCTGGAACATTTCGACGCTGCGGCAGGCGATGCCGTCGGCCTGGCCCAGTTGCAGGCGGCCGGCACGGCGCTCGACCACGCGGGTGACGATGCCGGGGAACCGCGCCAGCTGCGCGGCCAGCACCAGCCCGGCAGGGCCGCTGCCGACGATCAGTACATCGACCGCTTCGGGCAGCGCGGTGGTAGCGCCGCAGGCGGCGGGATGGAGGTCGGGGTCACCGGGCTGGAAGCCGTTGAGGTGGAATTGCATGGGGCGTTGTCCTTGTTGTTATTGAAGGGATGCGACGCGCCATTACGATATGCTCAGTATACGAACTATTTCAAGTGTTGTGTTTTTGTGCATGGGGCGGGACGCGGCCTAGGGGCCGCTGCTACGGGTTTTTGCAACAACATGACAAACAATAACGAATGTCATTTGTATCTACGTATTGTTATCATCTCGATACAATCTACGGCACGGACGCCGCCCCTCCCAGACTCCCTGTCGAGACCCCGATCCATGCGTCGTACCCTGCTCCCCCTTTGCGTGCTGCACGTGCTCGCCCCTGCTGCGTGGGCGGAAGAAACCCGCGCTGAAAACGGCCAGCTGGAACTCCAGGCCACCGCCATCACCGGCATCGCCGACGCCGAAAGCGCCCAGGGCCCGGTCACCGGCTACCTGGCGACCCGCTCGGCCAGTGCCACGCGCACCGACACCGCTATCCATGACACCCCGCAGTCGATCAGCGTGGTGACCCGCGACGTGGTCGACGACATCGGCGCCACCCGCCTGCAGGACGCCCTCGACTACGCCGGCGGCGTGGGCCGCGCCAACAATTTCGGCGGGCAGGGGCTGACCACCTTCACCGTGCGCGGCTTCACCACGGGCGAGTTCTACCGCAACGGTTTCCCCGTCAACCGCGGCTACCCGAACATGCCCGACGCCAACACCATCGAGCGCCTGGAAGTGCTGCGCGGCCCGGCCACGACCCTGTACGGCCGCGGCGACCCCGGCGGCACGTTCAACGTGGTGTCCAAGCAGCCGCTGGCGGCGCCTGCCGTGACGCTGGGCAGCCAGCTCGACAGCCAGGGCATGCGCCGCGGCACCCTCGACGCCAGCGGCCCCTTGGACGAACAAGGCCGCCTGGCCTACCGCCTGAACGTGGTGGGCGAAGGCGGCGACACCTTCCGCGACCACGTGCAGACCGAGCGCTACGGCATTACGCCGGTACTGAGCTGGCAGGTCAGCGACGACACCAGGGTGGTGTTCGAAGGCGATTTCATGCGCAACAACCACCCGCTGGACCGCGGCGTGACCCGTTACCCCGGGCAGCTCGGCACGGCTTCGCGCTCGACCTTCTTCGGCGAGAAGGACGCCGGCAAGCTGCACAACGACAACAACATGGCCCAGCTGCGCTTCGAGCATTTCCTCAATGACAACTGGACCCTGGGCGGCGGCTTCCAGTGGCTGGACGGCACCCTGGCCGGCAACGCCGTGGAGGCCAACGGCATCGGCGCCGACGGCCGCACCCTGGGCCGCAACTTCAATTACCGCAAGCTGGAATGGACCGACAAGGACAGCCAGCTGAACCTCACCGGCCATTTCGCCACCGGCGGTCTGGAGCACACGCTGCTGACCGGCGTCGAGGTCGAAACCTACGACTACAAATCGATCATCCAGCGCTCCAGCGGCGCGGTCGGCGCCTACCCGATCGACCTCTTCGATCCGGTGTACGGCCAGCCGCGCCCGGCACTGACGCGCACGCCGACCCACGACAAGGAAAACCTCAAGACCTACGCCGCCTTCGTCCAGGACCAGGTGGCGCTGACCGAGCGCCTGAAAGTGCTGGCCGGCGCGCGCTTCGAGCGCTTCGAGCATGACTACGAAACCTACGTGGCCGGCGGCCGCGACTGGACTGCCGCCGACAACGCAGTCACCCCGCGCGTGGGGGTGATCTACGACCTGACCGACAGCCTGGCGGTGTATGCCGACGCCGCTCGCTCGTTCAAGCCCAACACCGGCGCCAGCCGCCCCACCAGCGGCAGCACCAGCAGTGCAGGCTTCGCCCCGGAGAAAGGCAAGTCGGTGGAACTGGGGGTGAAGTGGCAATCCCTCGACCGCCCGCTCAGCGTCGACGCCGCCGTCTACCAGATCGACAAACGCAATGTGCTGACCACCGACCCGGTGGACAGCAACTATAGCGTTGCCGCTGGCCAGGTGCGCAGCCGTGGCCTGGACATCAACGTGGCCGGCAACCTCACCCCCGAGTGGCGGGTGACCGGCGGCTACGCCTACGTCGATGCCGAAGTGACCAAGGACAACACCCTGCGTGCCGGCACCCGCCTGGTCAACATCCCGCGCAACAGCCTGAGCCTGCTCAACGTCTACGAGTTCCAGGACGGCAGCCTCAAGGGCCTGGGCCTGGGCGCCGGCGGCCGCTACGTCGCCGAGCGCGCCGGGCAGACCGCCAACACCGCGTTCGCCATGGCCGGCTACAGCGTGTTCGACCTGCTGGGCTACTACAAGGTCAACGAACACGTGCGGCTGAACCTGGACGTGAAGAACCTGTTCAACCGCTACTACGAGGAAGGCGCGTTCGGCAACGTGTACGCCTACCCCGGCGCGCCGCGGACGGTGCAGGTGGGGATTGCGTACAGCCTGTAGCGCGAGACAGGCTACGCGGTTTGTAGCCGCTGCCGAAGGCTGCGCTGGCCCTTGTCCACACTGGAAATCTACAGCGCACTCAGGGGCCAGCGCAGCCTATCGGCAGCGGCTACGCGAAATCCGGCGCACACCGCACCTATTCAGCTGGCACGCTCAGGAACAACGCCGAGGTCCACACCCTTGACTGGTCGCGCTGGCGCGCGCAGATGAACAACGGATGTTCACGGCTGGGGTCCAGGCCCAGCTCGCCCAGGCCGATGCGGCCCTGCAGTTCGCGCGGCAGCGCTGCCTGGGTCATGCGCTCCAGCGACACCTGCAACTCGGCGCCCGGCAGGCGCTGGATGTGCTCGCCGGCGGCCAGCAGCGCATCACCGCTCAGGTCGATGTCCACCCCTGGCGCGTGCACGAACGGTTGGGGCTGGGACGGGTCGCCGACCTTTACGTAGTTGTCGATGCGGCTGCGCACCTGGATGCGCGCGCCCGCCAGTTGCGACAGCTCCAGCTCGATGCTGTCGGTGTCGCCGTTGGTGTCGGTGCGGAACGCCAGGCGCGTGGCGTCCTGGCGCCACACGGTTTGTTCAGGGTGGTCGAGGCCCTGGGTGGTGAAGCCCTTGATCACCGCGCCGGTGACCTGGATCTCGCCCGCCCAGTAGGCGCCACGGTAACGGTCCTTGATGCGCGCGCCGCCCAAGCGCAGGCGAATGCGCTGGCTGGACAGGCCCAGTTCCTGGTGCAGGTTGCGCGACCAGATCAGTTGCTCGCCGTCGAACAGGTCCACCTGCTCCCAGCCGCTGTCGCCCAGCAGGCGGTAGTCGAGGGTGGCGCTGGCCGGCGCGCGGCACACCTCGCCCATCAAATGCTCGCCCAGGCGCAGGCTGGCGAACGTGCGCTCGCCGGTGGTGGCGAAGGTGCGGCGGGCGCGCAAGGCCTTGCCGACGCTGGCGCGGTCGAAGCCGCTGGCCAGCACGCCGGTGAGCCCGCCGCGCGAGCCGAACACCGCCGTCGCGGGCACGCCACCGCCGCAGCGGCCCTGGTGTTCGTCGCTGTTGGCGGCGGCGCCGACGCGGTAGCCGCGCTGCAGCGCCTCGGCGTACACCCAGTGGAACTGGCCCCAGGCCGAGCCCACTTCAATCAGGCGTTCAAGCTCAGGGTGGTGCCAGTCCAGGTTGCAGCGGCGGCCGCCCACGTGGGGCATCATCAGGTGGCCCTCAGGGTCCTTGGCATAGGCGGCGTACAGCTCGTCCACCGGCCAGGCGCCGGGCTTGATGGTGCCGGCGGTGAACTCGTTCCACTCGAAGGAGCGTACCAGGCGGCCCTGGTTGTCGAACGGGAACTCGGGCTTGCGGTCGTGCAGGAACACCACGTTGCGGTCGCCACCGGCGCAGGAGTTGCCACACCATTCGGTGCCCGGGTAGCAGACGAAACGGCCCGGTTCGTTGAGTTCGCTGATCAGCGCCACGGCCTGGTCCCAGCGCTGCTCGGTAATGTTGAAGTCGTTGGCGGTGTAACCCAGCACGTCCAGGCCGGCAACGTCGCGGCCATAGCTGAGGTTGTACAGGGTGTCGTTGGTGCCCACGGTGTCATCGGAATGCACGTGCAGGTCGGCGTACAGCGGGCGCAGGCCGGCGCCGGCGGCATCCACCGTGACGAACGCCACGCTAGGCGCCACGCCGGAGTGGTTGATGCGCGCACGCAGCTGCCATTCGCCCAGCCCCTGCAACTGCAGCCCGGCCAGGCGCACCACCGCCCAACCCTGCTCGGCCAGCACAAATGGTTCCTCGCGGCTTGCGCCCTCAGGCCCTATCAGGCTCAGCACGCCGGCCAGCGGCAGCTGCCGGCAGGTGTTGCCCCAAGCGTCATCGGCGCGCACCAGCACGTCGAACGCCTCGCCGGCGCTGATCAGCCGCGGCGCGATCACCTGCAGGTGGCTGGCCGGCCCCGGCACGATGTCCAGCAGCAGGTCGCCCGGCACCTCGGCAAATTTCGAGCTGCCCAGCGGGTCTATGAACAGGCGCATCTGGAAGCCTTTTTCGACGAAGCTCTGCACCCGCGTGCCGGCGCCGCCCTGGCGACGGTCGCCCAGGCGAATGACGATGCGGTCGCCGGGGTTCAGGTAGCCGTCGACGATGTCGATGATCAGCGCCTTCTGGAACGGCCGCTCGTGGCCCTTCTGGTCGAAGCGCACCTTCAGGTGCTGCACCGTGGCCTGGCTCTGGCCCGGCGCCAGCTCACCGGCCTGGTATTCGGCGCTGACGTAGTTGGCGCTTGCCGGGTTGCTGGTCTGGAACAGCGCCCAGTCGGAGTAGAACTTGAACGCCAGCTTCAGCCAGGCGCCGTCGGCCAGGCCACTGCCGCCCACTTCGTACACCAGGGTGATCTCGTCCCATTGGCCGGCCACCAGGGTGTGGCGGTCGCAGCTGATGGCGCCCAGGAATGGCCGCGCCTTGTTGCGCTCATAAAGCCCCTGGGGGGCGATGTAATGACCGGCTTCGCGCGGATCGAAAGTAGTGCTCACGTGACACCTCTTGCAGTGATCAATTCTGGAAAAGCAGGCCGGTCAGTTGACGCGCCAGGCCTGGTAGTGACGTTCGATGCGGCGGAACACCAGGCTCTCCATCAGCCAGGCCAGCAGGCCGATCAGCACGATGCCCAGCAGCACCTGGCTGCTGTTGCCGATCTGCCCGCCCATGGACACCATCCAGCCGATGCCCTGGGAGGCGCCGATCATTTCCGCCGCCACCAGCGCCCGCCAGCCCTGGCTGAAGCCAATGCGCAGCGCCGCGGTGAGAAACGGCAGCGACGCCGGCAGGTACACATGGGCCAGCAGCTGCCAGCGGCTGGCGCCCAGGGTGCGCGCGGCGCGCACTTCGCCGCCGCGAATGCCTTGCACGCCTTCCTGCAGGGTCACGGCCATGGGGAACACGGCGGCGATGAAAATCACCAGCACGATGGCGAAGAACCCCAGGCCGAAAATGATCAGGATCAGCGGAGCCCAGGCGATGGGCGGAATGGCCATGAACAGGCTGTTGAGCGGCGCGACAAAGTCGCGAAAATGCCGCGACAGGCCTGCCGCGCTGCCCAGCAGCACCGCCACCAGCACCGCGGCGCAGAAGCCGGCCAGTTCTTCCAGCAGGCTGGCGCGCAGTTGCACCAGCAGCGAGCCGTCGGCCAGCCAGCGCATGGCCTCGTGGGCCACCACCCACGGCTGCGGCAGCACGTAGCTGGGAAAACGGCTGGCAAGGGCAATCCACACCAGCGCCAGGAACGGCAGCGAGGCCCAGCCCCAATTTGGTTTCGGTAAGGTCATGAGCGGCTCAGTGCGAAGCTTTTTCCAGGTACGAGGTGTCCACCAGCTGCGCCGGGGTCATGTCGACATCCATGAAACCCAGGGCCTTGGAGTCGTTCATCAGGCGCTGGATGAACGCCAGGTCGGTGGGTTTCAACTCCGCCGACCAGCCCAGGCGGGTGCGCGCCCGGGCGACGATCTGCTCGGGGCTGATGGTGGTGCCATCGGCGCCTTGCACCGGCTCCAGGCGGAAGGCGTCGGCGATGATGCGGTTGGCCTCGGCCGGGTGGTCGTTGAGGAACGCCACGGCCTTGCGGTGCGCGCGCAGCAGCTTGACCACGTCGTCGGGGCGTTCCTGCAGGGTTTTCGGCAAGGCGATGACCACGTACCAGGGGTACTGCGGCAGCGCCTGGTTGACGTCGAACAGCACCCGCGCGGTGCCGCGCAGCTCGGCCTGGCTGACGAAGGGTTCCCAGGCGAAGGCAGCGTCGACGATGCCGCGCTCAAGGGCGGCGTTCATGTTGCCCGGCGGCATGTCGATGATGTTCAGGTCGTGGTCCGGGTCCAGGCCGGCCTTGTCCTTGAGCACGTAGCCGCGCAGCAGCACGTCCATGCCGCTGCCCTTCTTCACCCCCGCCAACTTCTTGCCCGCAAGGTCCTGCAGGCTCGCGATCGGGCTTTTCTCACCTACCAGCACGGCCGCCTGGCCGTAATTGACCTTGGCCAGGATGGTGCTTTTCAGGCCGCGCGAGTACCACTGGTACACCGGCGGCGTGCCCACGTAGGCCACGTCCAGCTCGCCGGCAGCCAGCGCCTGCTGGATCACCGGGCCGTCGCCCAGCGCCTTGAGGTCGACGTCCAGGCCTTCCTGTTTGTAGAAGCCTTCCTTATCGGCGATCAGCGCCGGGGCGTTGGCCATGGCGAATACGTAGCCGATGCGCAGCGGTTTATCGGCGGCGAAGGCGCTGGTGGCCAGGGCCAGGGCCGACAGTGAAGCGGCCAGCAGAAGGGTTCTGATCATGCGGTGGTCTCGGGCAAGGGACGGGCGGGAATGGCACTGGGGGACTGCGCCATGACCTGGGAGATGCGCTCCATCAGCTCATTGCGGTAGTCGAGGAAGGCCGGCAGGCGGCGGGTCACCCGGTTGCTGCGCGGGCGCAGCAGGTCGATGGCCAGCTCGCTGTGAATGCCGCCGGGGGCGATGTTCAGCACAATCACCCGGTCGGCGAGGAACACCGCCTCGTCAATGTCGTGGGTGATGAACAGCACGGTCTGGCCCAGCTCGGCCCACAGGCGCAGGGTTTCTTCGTTCATGGTGTTGCGGCTGATGGCGTCCAGCGCCGCGAACGGCTCGTCCATCAACAGCACACCTGGCTCCAGCGCCAGGGTGCGGGCCAGGGACACGCGCTGCTGCATGCCGCCGGACAGCTGGTGCGCCAGGCGCTGGGCGGCGTGCTCCAGACCCACCAGGCGCAGGTAGCCCAGGGCCTTGTGGCGCTGCTCGGCTTCGCTGCCCTGCCCGGCCATGCGCAGGCCGAAGCGCACGTTCTCCAACGCAGTGAGCCAGGGGAACAACTGCGGCGCCTGGAACACGTAGCCCAGCTCGGCCAGCTCGGGCTTCACCGGCTTGCCGTTGATGTGGATTTGCCCGGCGGACGGCGCCTGGAAGCCGGCCAGCAGGTTGAGCAAGGTGGTCTTGCCGCACCCCGATGGCCCGAGGATGGCGACGAACTCACCCGGCCGCGCGCTCAGGCTGAAATCCTGGAACACCGTGTGGCCGTTGGCGTAGCTGAAGCGGATGGCGTCCACGCAGAGCGCGTTGGCGCCAGGCGGCGAAACAAAGGGAGTCAGGGGCATGGCAAGCGCAGTCAGGTGGTTTACAATGGATTGCCTGACATAATACGTATTAATACAAGTTAGACCAAGATTGTATTTTCATAACCTTAGAAGCAACGGAAGCCCAGCCGTGTCCATCCTTCGTGACAGCACCACCTCGCTCTACGAGCAAATTGCCCAGCAACTGCTGGACGAAATCCAGCGTGGGGCCTTCGAGCCCAGCGGCAAGCTGCCCTCGGAAGCCGAACTGGGCCAGCGTTTTGGCGTGAGCCGGGTGACCGTGCGGCTGGCCGTGGGCAAGCTGTGCGACGACGGCGTGGTGGAGCGCAAACAGGGCAAGGGCACCTTTGCCGCCGCCAAGCAGGTGCGCCACGGCCTGGATGCCCTGCGCAGCTTCCACGAAGCCTTGTTGTTGCAGGGCCTGCAGCCCAGCATGCGGGTGATCGGCCAGCACCTGGTGCCCACCCCGGACGCCCTGCGCCAGCTGTTCGAAGGCGCCGCGCAGTGCCTGTGCGTGGAGCGCCTGCATTATGTCGACGGCGAACCCATCGCCCTGGGCCGCAGCTACCTGCCGGCGCAGCTGGCCAGCGTGGTATGGGAAGAGGTGGAGCAGCAGCCGATCTACTCGGTGCTGCACAGCGTGACTGGCAGCGCCGTGGCCCGCGCCGACATGGCCATCCGCGCCCAGCAGGCCGACAAGGCCCTGGCCAGTGCGCTGGGGGTGAAGCGCGGGGCAGCGTTGCTGGTGATGGAGCGCACCTCGTGGTTCGCCGATGACCGCTGTTGCGACCGGACCACCTTCCACATTCGGCCGGAGCGCTATTCGTTCGTGCTGAGCGGGGTGTTTGCCTCGAAGGCGTAGCCGCTGCGGCCAGGTGGGGTCATGGCCGGCGGGGCAAGCCCGCTAATGAGCCGAACAGCAAAACCGTTTAAACTGGCCCCTTAATTTCCAAGCCATCGCCGCGAAAGCCGGCGGGGCGAAGGCGCACACCGAACAGACCAAGACTGTTTACAACGCAGCGAGGGAAGCCAATGCCCGTGCCGTCGGCGAACCGACTGTTCAACGATGCGTTGCTCTACGGCGAGGAAATCAGCGCCCAGCAATACCGCCTGGGACGGGCCCGCCCATGAGCAACCTCGACACCGCCATCGCCCTGGCCTGCCGCGCCCACGCCGGGCAGGTCGACAAGGCCGGGGGCGCCTATATCCTTCACCCCCTGCGGCTGATGCTGCGCTTCGACGACCTCGACGCGCAAATGGTGGCGGTGCTGCATGACGTGGTGGAAGACAGCGACATCGACCTGGCCGACCTGCGCGCCCTGGGCTTTGCCGAGGCCGTGGTGAACGCCATCGAGTGCCTGACCAAGCAGGCCGGTGAGGACTACACGGCGTTCATCCAGCGCCTGGCGGTGAACCCGCTGGCGCGGCGGGTGAAAATCGAGGACATCAAGGACAACCTCAACCTTACGCGCCTGCCCGCGCTCAGCGACAAGGACCTGGCCCGCGCCCGCAAATACCACCAGGCCCTCGCCTACCTCAACACCCCGTAGCAGCGGCCGCAGGCCGCGTCATACGCGACGCGCTGTGCCTGACACACCGCGTGGAGCGGACGCAGCCTGCGGCAGCTGCTACGCGGGTTCGGTGTAGCCGCTGCCGAAGGCTGCGCTGGCCCTTTTCCACGCTGGAAATCTTCAGTGCACGCCGGGAGGCAATCGCGCCAGGCACCCGTAGCAGCGGCCGCAGGCCGCGTCATGAGCGCCGCGTCAAGCCTGGCACACCGCGTGGGGCGGACGCCGCCTGCGGCAGCTGCTACGCGGGTTCGGTGTAGCCGCTGCCGAAGGCTGCGCTGGCCCTTTTCCACGCCGGAAATCTTCAGTGCACGCCGGGAGGCAATCGCGCCAGGCACCCGTAGCAGCGGCCGCAGGCCGCGTCCGAACACACTCACGTCCGCGCCATAGCCGGACGCAGCCTGGCGGCAGCTGCTACGTCGTTAGGGTTCACACTGTGGGAGCTGCTGCTACGTGTTGCGCGTTGACAGCCAATATTGCTCCACGGCGCCTTGAGCGCCCTGCACCGGGTCGCTGTCGGGGAACGGCAAGCCGTCGATGCGCGCCTGCTGCGCCGCCGTGGGCGCCGCCCGGCAGATGTCGGCGTGCTGCCCCGGCGGGTAGGCGCCCACCACCAGGAAATCGTCGCTGGAACCCAGGTTGCAATGGCCGGTGCCGGCCGGCAACAGCAGCACGTCCCCGGCTCTGACCGGCACCACATGGCCATCCGGCCCACCCAGCATCAGCCGTGCGCTACCGCTGGCGACGCCCAGCACTTCGTGGCCTTCGGTGTGGTAGTGGTGATAGTCGAACACCCCGTAGCGCCATTGCGGCGGCCAGCCGTTGGCGGCGAAGGTGCGCTCGAACAGCGCCGCCGGGTCGCTGCCCTGCACGGCGATGGCTTGGGGGTAGACCAGCACCGGCAGGCGCGGGTTGTTGGGCACCCAGCCGTTGCGCTGCAGGCGCAGGGCCTGCACCGCCTTAGGCGCAGCGACAGTGAGGCTGTTCCAGCCGCCAACCAGCGCCAGGGCGGCTAGTTGGCTGAAATGACGACGCAACATGGCTGTCTCCAGAGTCCATTTGAAACCGGTTTCAGCCTAGCACAGAGCGGCAGGCGAAAAAAAAGGGCGACCACTGGCCGCCCTCCTCTTCCCTCACTCGCTGGCCAGCGTGGCCAGCGCCGTGCGCTTGCGCACGAAGGGATAGGCAACCGCCAATATCACGAACCACAACGGCGCGAAGCACAGCGCCTGGCGGGTGTCGTCCTTGAGCGTCAGTAGGCACAGCACGCCGGCGAAGAACGCCAGGGTCACCCAGCACATCAGGCGGCCGCCGGGCATGCGGTAGCTGGACGCCGCGTGCAGCTGCGGGCGCTGCTTGCGGTAGGCCAGGTACGACACCAGGATGATGGTCCAGACGAACATGAACAGCAGCGCCGACAAGGTGGTGACCAGGGTGAACGCCTGCATCAGGTTGGGCACCAGGTAGATCACCACCACGCCCAGCAGCAGGCAGGCGCAGGAGAACAGCAGGCCGTTGGCCGGCACGCCGCTGCGGGCCAGGCGCTGGAACGACCGCGGGGCGTGGCCTTCGCCGGCCAGGCCGAAGAGCATGCGGCTGGTGGAGAAGATACCGCTGTTGGCCGACGACGCCGCCGAGGACAGCACCACCAGGTTGATGCAGGCAGCCGCAGCCGGGAAGCCGGCAATCAGGAACAGTTCCACGAACGGGCTCTTGTCGGCCACCACTTCGCGCCATGGGGTGACGGCCATGATGGTGATCAGCGCCAGCACGTAGAACAGGATGATACGCACCGGAATCGAGTTGATCGCCCGCGGCAGCGTGCGGTGGGGGTCCTTGGTCTCGGCGGCCGCGGTGCCTACCAGCTCGATGCCGACGAAGGCGAAGATCGAGATCTGGAAGCCGGCAAAGAAGCCCATCCAGCCGTGGGGCAGCAGGCCGCCGTCATTCCACAGGTTGGCCAGGCTCGGGCCGTGCCCCGCCACCGCCGCCGGCGCGCTGGCTACCAGGTAGATGCCCGTGGCCACCAGCAGCGCGATGGCCACCAGCTTGATCATGGCGAACCAGAACTCGATCTCGCCGAACAGCTTCACGGTGATCAGGTTCAGCGCCAGCAGCAGGCCGACGCAGGCCAGGGCCGGCGCCCATTGCGGCGCATCGGGGAACCAGAAGTGCGCGTAGCTGGACACCGCAATGACGTCGGCGATGCCGGTGACGATCCAGCAGAACCAGTAGGTCCAGCCGGTGAAGAAGCCGGCCCAGGGGCCCAGCAGGTCGGTGGCGAAGTCGATGAACGACTTGTATTCGAGGTTCGACAGCAGCAGCTCGCCCATGGCGCGCATCACGAAGAACAGCATGAAGCCGATGATCATGTACACGAACAAAATCGACGGGCCGGCTAGGCTGATGCTCTTGCCGGAGCCCATGAACAGGCCGGTGCCGATGGCGCCGCCAATGGCGATCAGCTGGATGTGGCGGTTGGACAGGTTGCGTTTGAGCGTGGGCTCGGGGGCGTGCGGCGAGGTCGCCGTTGGATCGGGCATGCGGGTTTCCAGTGTCAGCGTTGCACGTGCTGGGGCAACGCCAACCATGGCTGGCGTTCCCGTCTTTGGCGCGTACCTTGCCACGGAAAGCGCGACAGCTCCAGAACCAGTGCCCGCGACGGATCGTCATGGGCCGCCACAGGCGGCCCGCACAGCCGCTGCCTCAGTTGAAAATAGCCCAGATAATGCCGCCGAAAATCAGCGCGACCATCAGGCTGGAACCCATCTGGGCGCCGCCCATCTCGAGTTTGACGTGTTGGGAGAACTTCCGAATACGCAGGGCCATGGCTGTATCCTCGCGGAGTGGGAGATATCACATAGCCATTATCCTGCCTACTCTCTTCCGCCGGTGCAAGCTGCTGGGCTGCCACCCGTCTGGTTCGCGGCACTTGGGGCGGTTGCGGGCTTCTCAACGGTAGGTGCGGATGCCCCGTACCCGCTCAAGGAGACACCCACATGGCCACATCCACCAGTGACAAGCCCCACGACAAGGACGAAGACCTGGGGTTCGACCCCGACTCGCCAGCCCTCGAAGACCCCGCCACCGACCCGCCCCACCCACCGCCCATCGACAACCCGGCGAAAGACCGGAAACCCACCAAACAACCCTGATGCAAACGACGCAAGCCCCCCCGTAGCAGCCGCCGCAGGCTGCGTCTGGGCCACCCCGTAGGCCCAGGACGCAGCCTGCGGCAGCTGCTACGGGGGTGTGGCCCGCTGGTGGCGTAGGACGTTTCTGATTTTTACTGGCAACGGCCTAACCCGCTTGTCGCACCGAACCCATGCGCTTACCCTCGCAGCCCTGTATCCCGGAGGAACACTGCGCCCCAGTGTTTCTGGCACCTGCTTGGAGGATCTGCCAAATGGATTTCATTCGATATTTTTCGCGTGCTGTCATCAGTGACGCCAACGTCAAGCTGTCAAAACCTGATAGCCGCTCCAGCCAGGCGTTTCCGCACGCCATAACGCGGATAATCACAGAGACACGCAAAACCGACGACGAATTGAGGGCCGCGTTCAGGGCTGCGGCTTTACGCTTGAGACAGGCCTGACAAGGATGGCGAGGGCAACAGTGGCACCGCCAATACACTTGACCTGCCCTTGCCACCCTAGCCCCTATCGTGCGACAGAATCCCGATCGGCAATCTCGATCCTACGCGCCGCATACAAACACACCATCTCCATCGCCAACGCCGCCCCTGCCAGCGAAGTGATCTCGGCGCTGTCATAGGCAGGTGCCACTTCCACCAGGTCCATGCCCACCAGGTTGATGCCGCGCAGGCCGCCGAGGATGTCCAGCGCCTGCACCGTGCTCAGGCCACCACACACCGGGGTGCCGGTGCCGGGCGCGAACGCGGGGTCCAGGCAGTCGATGTCGAAGGTTAAATAGACCGGATGGTCGCCGACCCGCTCGCGGATGGCCGCGACGATAGCGTCGACGCCCTGGCGGTGGACCTGGCGGGCGTCCAGCACCTGGAAGCCCAGGGTGTCGTCGTTGGTGGTGCGCAGGCCGATCTGCACCGAGCGCCCGGGGTCGACCAGGCCCTGGCGGGCGGCGTGGTAGAACATGGTGCCGTGGTCGATGCGCTGGCCCTCCTCGTCCGGCCAGGTGTCGCTGTGGGCGTCGAAGTGGATCAGCGACAGCGGACCGTGCAGCTTGGCATGGGCGGCCAGCAGCGGGTAGGTGATGAAGTGGTCGCCGCCCAGGGTCAGCATCGCGCAGCCAGCGCCGAGGATATGCTCGGCGTGCTGCTGGATGCTGGCCGGCACCGACTCGGGACGGCCGTGGTCGAAGCTGCAGTCGCCGTAATCGATCACCGCCAGGTGCTCGAAGGGGTCGAACTGCCAGGGCCAGTGGCGCGCCCACGCTGACTGCACCGAGGCGTTGCGGATGCCCCGCGGGCCAAAGCGCGCGCCGGGGCGGTTGCTGGTGGCGGTGTCGAAGGGCACGCCGCTGACCACCAGGTCCACGCCGGTGAGGTCGCGGCTGTAGCGGCGGCGCATGAAGCTGGTAATGCCGCCGTAGGTGCTTTCCGCCGCCGTGCCGTAGAGGCTGGAGCGGGTCAGGGCCTGGTCATTGTCGAAGGCTTGTTCCATGGATGTGCTCCTTTTTTACTGTTCGCGGCTGCGGAACGCAGTCCACAGGCGGGTGCGCTGGCGCATGGCGGCAAGGCTCATGCTCTGGTCGGCGTACAGGCGCTGGCGCATGGGCGCGCCGGGGTAGATGTCGGGGTCGTTGCGCACGGCTTCGTCCACCAACGGCGTGGCCTGCTGGTTGGCGTTGGCGAAGAACAGCGTGTTGGTCAGGTCGGCCACCGACTCGGGGCGCAGCATGAAGGCGATGAACGCGCGCGCCGCCTCGGGGTGGGGGGCGTCCTTGGGAATGGCCAGGTTGTCCTGCCAGATCAGCGTGCCTTCACGCGGTATGTGGTACTGCACCTGGTACGGTTTGTTGGCCTTGTGCGCCTGGTCGGCGGCCGTGGCCGCGTCGCCGTTGTAGGTCAGCGCCAGGCAGGTGGCACCGTTGGCCAGGTCGTTGATCTGCCGGCCGTTGGCGACGTAGCTGACATAGGGTTGCAGGCGGTGCAGCAGCGCGGCCGCGGCGTCAAGGTCGGCCTTGTCGGTGCTGTAGGGGTCCTTGCCCAGGTAATGCAGGGCCAGGCCGATGACCTCCTGGGGCGAGTCGATCAGCGAGATACCGCAATCAGCGAGCTGGCTGGCGTACTCGGGCTTGAACAGCAGGTCGAGGCTATCCAGCGGCGCGTCCGGCAGGCGCTTGCGCACCGCCTCAAGGTTCACGCCCAGGCCCAGGGTGCCCCAGGTGTAGGGCAGCGCATAACGATTGCCGGGGTCCACGGCGGCGACCTTGCCCAGCAGGTCCGGGTCCAGGTTGCCGTAGCCAGGCATGCCCTGCTGCCCCGTGGGCTGCAAGGCGCCGGCCTTGAGCAGCCGCGCCAGCACGCTGCTGGACGGCACCACCACGTCGTAGCCACTGGCGGCCATCAGCAGCTTGGTCTCCAGCACCTCGGGGGTGTCGAAGGTGTCGTAGCGCACCTGGTAGCCGGTCTCCCGCTCGAAGCGCTGCAGGGTCTGCGGGCTGACGTAGTCTGCCCAGCTGTAGAGGTTGACCACCTTGTCTTCGGCCTGCACCGGCAAGGCCAGCGCAAAGGACAGCATCAGTAACCATGGGCGCATGACGGATCTCTCGAGAAAGGACGTGCGCTGATGATGCGGCGCGGTTTAAATTGAAAAAATACCGAACCACGGAAGCTGACATTCAAGCGGAGCAATGTTTGATGCTGGGCCAACTGCATGACCTGGATCTGCACCACCTGCGCTTGTTCGTCAGCGTGGTCGAAGCGGGCGGCTTCAGCGCGGCCCAAGGCGCGCTGGGCCTGAGCCAGCCCACCATCAGCCAGCACATGGCGCGCCTGGAAACTCGCCTGGGCTACCGCCTGTGCAGCCGTGGCAAGGCCGGTTTCCGCCTGACCGCCAAGGGCGAACAGCTGCTGCTGGCGGCGCGCACGCTGTTTGCCTCCATCGAACAGTTCCGCCAGCAATCCAACGGCGTTGCCGGGCGCCTGCTGGGCGAGGTGCGGCTGGGTTTCTCCGAGGCGCTCGACCCCACCGTCATCCAGCGCCTGGGCCGGGCGGTGCAGCGTTTCCGCCAGCGCGACGAATCGGTGCGCATCGAACTGCTCAGCACCATGCCGGCGGACATGGAGCGCCTGCTGCTGGAGCAACGTCTGGATTTGGCCATCGGCTATTTCTCCAGGGGCCAGACGGCGTTCGACTACCGGCCGCTGTTCACCGAGGTGCAACAGCTGTACTGCGGCCAGGGCCACCCGCTGTTCAGCGCCGAAGGCGATGCCGACGAGCTGCTGCGCGGCGCCGACCGCGTTGAACACCCCTACCGCTTCCTGCAGAACCGCGAGGCGCAGCTGATGGCCAACAGCACGGCGCGCTCGGAACAGGTGGAAGGCACCCTGGCGTTCATTCTCTCCGGGCGGCACATTGGCTACCTGCCCCGCCATTACGCCCAGCCGTGGGTGGACAGGGGCCTGTTGCGCGCCATCGAGCAGGCGCAGGCGCTGTTCGACGTGCCGTTTTACCTGGCCGGGCGCCGTGGCCAAGGGGTTAGTGAAGCGCAACGGGCGTTCGCGGAAGATGTGCTGGCTAGTTTTGCCCAGCACCCGTAGCTGCGGGGCATTCGGACGCCGCCTGCGGCAACTGCTACGGGGCCGTGCGCAACCCGCCGATCGCGTCGTTTGCGACGCGGTTTCTGTAGCAGCGGCCACAGGCCGCGTCCGCCGGCGCCGCGTATTCCCGGTGAGATTGCGGGGGCATTCGGACGCCGCCTGCGGCAGCTGCTACAGTTTTTTGATTTGGGGGATGCCATGGGCAGGTTTGCCGCGACGTTGTTGGCCGGGGTACTGATGCTGGGCGCTGCGCGGGGGGATGAGGGCCAGGTGCAGTACCTGCACATCCAGACGCTGGCGGCGCCCACCCGCGACGCCTACCTCGCTGCCATGCGCGCCAACGCCCACGCCAGCCGGGCAGCCCCGGCCAACATCATGTTCGACCTGGGCACCACAGACGCCACCCTGGTGGTGCTCGAAAGCTGGCGCGACCAGGCGGCCTACGCGACGCACCAGAACCCGCCCCCGGTGGCCGCGCTGCTGCCCGCCGCCCTCACCCGCGCCGAACGCCTGTACGCGCTGCAGCCAGTGCCTGACCTTCCGGCCCCCGCGCGCAAGGCCATTGCTGCCCCAGCTGCCAGCAAGAACATCGTGGTGCGCCTGAGCACCCGGCCGGCCCAGCGCCAGCGCTTCATCGACGCCGTGCGCCCGGTGGTCGAGCAATCGCGCCTGGCACCCGGCTGCCTGGTGTTCAACGTCTACCAGCAACGCGATGACGCCAACGCCTTCGTGATCCACGAACGCTGGGCCGATGCTGCCGCTCACCAGGCACACCTGGCCACGCCCTATACCGCGGCGTTCATCGCCGGCCTGAACCCGATGCTGACCGGCGCGCCGGAGGGCTGGGAAGTGCGCGATCGGATTGACGACTGAGGCGCTCCCTTATGTTTTAACCTAATTAAACGTGACCGTTTAATTAATACAAAACAATTCCAATTAGCACAGTTTTTTCACATTTGCCTTAACGAATGCTTAACGCATGCCGACTTATCCAACCACTCCTCCGCCCACACCGATTTTTTTACATCTTTTTCATCGCAATGCAACGGCGCGCCTTTTAACTTCCTGCCCATCCCAGCCACGCAAGCTGTCACATAACTTGCGATAAATAGCTGAACAAAAGTTTAACTTTCCCGCAGGAGTGTTCCCATGGCTCACAGCGTCAGCGCACAGGCTGCCACCACAGCGCCCACCGGACGGCGTCGTGCCGTGATCCACAAAGCGTTGATCGCGGCCGCCGCCGTGGCCGTGGCCGCCGCGTTGCTGGGCACGTTCAGCTACCTGCACCGCTCGCCCACCGACCTGGGCAGCGGCCACAACGCCGTCAGCCAGGGTTTGCTCAGCCACTGGCAGGCCGGTGACGTGATCATGATGGTGCGCCATGCCGAGCGCTGCGACCGCTCCAGCAATACCTGCCTGGGCCCCGCCGACGGCATCACCCAGCTGGGCAGTGAGACCTCCACCACAGTGGGCCAGGCCCTGAAAACCCTGGGCATGGGCCACGCCGACGTGCTCACCAGCCCCACCACCCGCACCGCCCAGACGGCCCAATACATGTTCGGCCAGGGCATTGCCGCCCCCGAATGGCTGGCCAACTGCGACACCTCGCTGCTGCAGAACGCCATCGCCCACAAGGTGCCGGAGCGCAACCTGGTGACCGTCACCCACAGCGGTTGCATCGGCCATGTCGAGAAACAACTGGGCTACCCCCATGCGGCGGGCGCCGAATACAACAGCGCCCTGGTGCTGACCCTGGACGAGCACGGCAAGGCCGTGATCCTCGGTGTGATCAACGCGGACGCTTGGCCCAAGACCCTGGTGCAACTGCAATTAAGTGCCAAGCAGAATAATTTGTAATCCAAAGTTTCATCACCTTTGCGGGGGCACTGCTTACTCTATAGTTGCAGCCCCTTAATACTGGTGTAACAAGCTTGTGCCTTGCAGGCACGCGTTGCCCTTTCCCGGACCGTTGAAGATGGATATATCAATAACCCGCACCCCGGCGGAACTGTCCCGTGCCGCCACGGCGCGCCACGCACTGTTTATCGTGCTGGCCGCCTTCGTGCTGGCGTATGTCATGCCCCTGCCCTTCCACGGCCTGTGGATTCCCGACGAAACCCGCTACGCCCAGGTCAGCCAGGAAATGCTCATGACCGGCCACTGGGCCTCGCCGCACTTCATGGGCCTGCGCTATTTCGAAAAACCCGCGGGTGGCTACTGGCTGATCGCCGTGGGCCAGGCAATATTCGGCCAGAACCTGTTCGGCGTGCGCATCGCCTCGGCGCTGGCGCTGGGCCTGAGCGGCCTGCTGGCCTGGCTGATCGCCGGGCGCCTGTGGCAGTCGCCGGCCAAGCGCCTGGCCTGCGCGCTGATCTACATGAGCTTCGGCCTGGTGGCCGGCCAGGCCGGCTACGCCAACCTCGACCCGCTGTTCACCTTGTGGGTGAACCTTAGCCTGGTGACCCTGTGGTACGCGCTGGATGGCACCGGCGGGCGTCAGCGCCTGCTGGCCTGGGCCCTGCTGGGCGCGGCCTGCGCCATGGGCCTGATGACCAAGGGCTTTTTGGCCCTGCTGTTGCCGGTGCTGATCGCCCTGCCCTACATGGCCTGGCAACGTCGCCTGCCGGAGCTGATCCGCTTCGGCTGGCTGGCCGTGGCGGTGTGCACCGTGCTGACCCTGCCCTGGGCGCTGACCATCCACCAGCAGGAGCCCGACTTCTGGCGGTTCTTCTTCTGGCACGAGCACGTGCGCCGCTTTGCCGGTGACGACGCCCAGCACGCCCGGCCGTTCTGGTTCTACCTGCCGATCCTGGCGGCCGCTGCGCTGCCCTGGACCCTGTGGCTGCCCAAGGCGCTGGCCCAGGGCTGGCAGCAGCGGCGCACGGCGCCGGTGATGTTCCTGCTGCTGTGGTTCGCCCTGCCGCTGGTGTTCTTCAGCCTCAGCCGCGGCAAGCTGCCCACCTACATCATGCCGTGCCTGCTGCCCCTGGCCCTGCTGATTGGCCACGCGCTGGTGGACCAGGTGCAACAAGGCGCCGTGCGTTGGGCACGGGCCAACGCTCTGTTCAACCTGGTGCTGGCCGGCAGCGCCCTGCTGGTGCTGGCCGGCCTGCAAATCAAGCGCCCGCTGTACGTGGACGAACCCCTGCACCTGCTGCTGATCAGCCTGGCGCTGGGCGTGTTCGTGGTGGCCAACGCCATGGCCGTGGCCAAGCCACTGCGCCATTACCTGGCCCCGGCCCTGGCCATGCTGGTGTTCGTGGCCGTGCTGCCGGCAGCGGTGCCCAACAGCATCACCGACGGCGAAATGCCCGACACCTTCGCCGCCCAGCACCTGGACGAGCTGCGCCAGGCCGACACCCTGGTCAGCAACGAACTGGGCGCCGCCGCCGGCATGGCCTGGCACACCGGCCGTCCCCACGTGGTCCTGTACGACGTGATCGGCGAGGCCCAGTACGGCCTGGGCTACCCCGACGCCGAAGGCCGTGCGCAGAACGTCGAGACCATCAACCCGTGGCTGGCCCGCCAGCGCCAGAGCGGCTCGGTGGCCATGTTGCTGCGGGTGCGCACCCAGAGCGAGAAGCGCGAGCTGGCAATCCTGCCCAAGGACGCCACCCGCTACGACCGCGGCGAGCTGACCCTGCTGCTCTACCCCAAACTGGCCGCGACGCCTTGAGCCATTGATTCCCCACGGGGGGCGTGCCCATGAACCACCTTGTTTCACGGCGCCGCCGCCCCTGGCGAAGGCTTGGCACCTGGCTGTTGGTGGCGGTGCTGGGCAGCGTCGCCTGCGCCCTGGGCGGCGCCGGCTGGGTGTTCTACTACCCGATGAAACCCTACACGCCCGTCACCGGCCTGGACCCTGCGCACCTGTCCATCATCGCCCTGGGCGACCAGGGCAGCGGCAGCCTGCGCCAGTGGGCCGTGGGCCGCGCCATGGAAACCGTGGCCGAGCGCGACGGCCGCCTGGACCTGGTAGCCCTGCTGGGCGACAACTTCTACGGTGAAGTGCTCACCGGCGTCGATGACGTCAACTGGCAGACCAAGTTCGAGAAGGTCTACCACGGCCGCTGGCTCAGCCACGTGCCCTTCTATGCGGTGCTGGGCAACCATGACTACCTGGGGTCGCAACAGGTGGAACTGGACTACGCCCGCCTGCATTCGGGCTCCGGGCGCTGGCAGATGCCCGCCAGCACCTACACCCGTGACTTCGGCCAGGTGGACGGCCGCCCGCTGCTGCGGGTGGTGTTCCTCGACAGCGCCGGCAGCGCCGACGACCTGGAGGGCCAGGTGCAGGCCATGGAGCAGGCGTTCGAACAACCCGGCCCCGCGCCGGTGTGGCGCATGGTCACCGCCCACCACCCGCTGCGCGACGTGGTCAGCCAGCAGCAGGACCAGCAACTGGCCGCCGCGCTACTGCCGACCCTGCTGCGCCAGCACGTGGACCTGTACCTGTCCGGCCACGACCACAGCCACCAGCTGGTCCTGCGCCCCGGCGAGCCGGCCTGGGTGATCTCCGGCGGTGGCGGCCAGCGCCTGTCAGCGCCGCTGCACGTGGACACTGCCCATGACTTCGCCGCCTCCGAAGCCGGCTTCGTCAAGCTGGACCTCGACGCCCGCCACCTGGACCTGGTGTTCTACGACGACCAGGCCACCGCCACCGCCCGCTTCGCCTGGCAACGCGACTGCCCGTGGCTGGCCGACGGCTGCCTGCGCCGCCAGGACACCGGCACGGCGCTGGCTAGAAATACACCGTCGCCTTGACCGTGTCGCTGTAGCTGTCGGGCACCGGCACCGTCTGCACCGGCACCCGACCGTACACGGTCAGGCTCTGGGCGGCGCCACTGCCGGTGCCGGTGGCCATGCTGGTGCTGGCAGTGCCGTCGCCCCAGGGCGTGGCGCGGGCGCTGTCCAGGTACAGCTGATAACTGACCTTTGCCCCGCTGCTGGCCCCCACCATCTGCCGCGCGCTGACGCTGCCCGCAGTGGTGCCGCCGTCCAGGGCCACCTCGTAGGCGTCGCCGTTGGTGCATTGCACGCTGATGCTGGCCGTGGACGTGACCGCAGTGCTGAGCAAGGTGTTGCTGCCGAAGGCCAGGGGCGTGGTGGTGATGTTGCAGTTGTTGATCACCGTGGCGTTGACCACGAACGGGAAGCGCACGGTCTGCGCGGTCATGCTCGCGCAGGTGGGGGTGATCAGCTCGTAGAACTGGTAGTCCAAACGCGTGTAGGTGCCGGAAAAAGTCTCGGTGTAGACGGTACTGCTGTTGCTCACGGTGGGCACCGTGGTCTGCCCCGCCGGGACCTTGCCATAGATTGCCACCGTGCTTGACGCCGTGGTGGACGTCAGCAGCGACAGCGCGCTGCTCAGGGTGATGGACAAGGGCGTGGTGGCGCTGGTGCCACTGACGTCGCCCCAGATGGTCGAGTACGCCGAGTCGGTGTACAGGTTGTAGCTCAGCAGGTTGCTACCGTTGGCCAGGCTACGCGGCGCGGCGCTGCTGGAGCCGTCGCCGGTGCCCAGGTTGGCGCACACCAGCACGTTGCGAAACAGCGCGGCGGCGTCCCAGGTGCAGGTCACGGTGATCGACCCGGATGCGGTGGTGGCGGTGTTGGCGATCGGGCTGATGCTGCCGAACGCCACCGCCGAACTGCTGGCGGTGCAGCTGCTGGCCTGGGCCTGGACGCTCAGGCCCAGGCCGGCGAACAGCAGAATCAAGCTCAATAACAACGACTTCATGGGCTGCCCTCGGGAATAGGCAGGCAACGCAGCGGCCCCAGGGTGGGCAGCGTGTTGCCGGCCGGTGGTGTGAACGGGAAGGTCACCTGGCAGTGCACGCCGTCGCCTTCCACGCGCAGGTGGTTGAGCGCCACCAGGCCGTCGATGAAGGTCAGGCCGTCGTAGCCCAGCACCGTGCTGGCGCCGCTTTCCAGGTGGGTGACGCGCAGGCCCGGCGGCAGCAGCGCGCCCTTGTCGTCCTGCAGAATCAGCGACGCCGCCTGGTAGGGTTTCAGGCCGAAGTGCACCACCACCCCCGAGCGCGACTGCGGTACCACCGCCTGGTCGCTGCTGGCTACCTGCACGTTGGCCGGCAGGCCGAGGCTGTCGATGGCCACCTGGTTGCTGCGGTAGGCGTCAAGGTCGGGCACCAGGAAATGGCCGCTGCTGTCGGTGGTGCCGATCTCGCGGTTCTCGTGCATCACCGGCACGCCGGCCACGCCGTCGGTGGACACCAGGGCAAATCCGTCACCAATGCGCCGCGCGGTCTCCACGGTGCCGTCCATCCACACCAGGGCGCCGGTGGCGTCCAGCGCCCACAGGGTGTCGCCGGCCACCTGCTGGGCGCTGGCGGTGACCTGGGCGTTGTTGCCCAGGTACTGCACCTGGGCCAGCTGGTAAGTGCTGCCGGCGCTGCCACCGCTGCCGCTGGTCTGCGCGCCCCAGCCCCAACCGCCGCCGTAGTCCGGGGCCTGGGCGGCGCTGACGGCGTAGCCGGCCTGGTTGTTCTGCAGGCTGACGCTGCTGCTGACCGAGGTACGCTCGCCCAGGGCGTAGCTGAGGCTGACGAAGGCACCGCGCGAGGCCGAATCCTCAACGTCCTGGTACAGGTTGAGGGTCACCGACAGGCGATGTGACAGGCTCATGGAGTGGCCGACGCTGACGATGTGCGAGGCGCCACTGCCCGGCACCTTGTAGCCCAGGTAGCTGAGCGACAGGCTCTGGTTGCTGGCCACTGGGAACGACAGGGTCAGGCGGTCGCTGACGCTGGGCACCGGCGTGCCGTCGCGGGCCGCCAGGTCGCCGTAATTGCCGGCGGTGCGCAGGGTCTGGGCGTTGATGCTGAAGCGCGGGGTGATGTACTGGTAGCCCAGCCCCCACTGCACCCCGGCCATGCCGGCGCTGGCGGCCAGCGAGCCGTTGATCACGCCCAGCTGGCCGAGCCGATACAGCGCGCCGCCGCCGGCGTTGTACACCCCGGGGGTGACCTCGCCGTGGCCTTCCACCGTGAGGTTGTCGCTCAGGCCATAGCGCACCGAGGCGCTGCTGGCGGTGCGCGGCGAATAGTCGAACGAGTCGACGCTGTAGTTGTGGCGCAAATAGCCCAGCTCCAGCGAATAGCCGGACAGCCCCGCCGCCATCAGCCGGGTGTCCACGTACAGTGGCACCGAGGTGGTCACCGAGCGGCCCAGGGCGTCGCGGCTGACCACCGTGGCCTCGCCCGCGCCGGTGATCCCCGGCACCAACTGGTCGATGATGTACGGCCCGCTGCTTACCGAGCCGCTGTACTGCTGGATGCCGTTGACGTACAGGCTGACCGCCGAAGGCACCACGGCCGAGCCGCTGTAGGCCGGCAGCGGGAAGGTCACCAGGTCCGGGCGCAGGGCGAAGTCGCTCTTGTACTGCGCGCCGCCCAGGCGCACCGAGCGGGTCCAGTCCAGCGAGCCGCTGATGGTGTCGCCCAGCTGCCAGGTGCTCAGGGTGTCGGGGTTGGAGTGGCTCCAGGCGGTGTCGTAGCGCACGTAATGCTGCTGGGTGCTGGTCTGGTAGGAATAGGCGGTGCCGGTGTTGCTGTACACGCCATGGGGGTCGAAATAGCGCTCCTCGCTCCACAACGCCAGGCGGTTGCCGGTGTCATCGCGCGAGGCGTAGGCGTCGTAGTTCAGCACCAGGCCGCGGCCCACCGGGCTGGGCGTGACCCGGCCGTCGGCGCCGCGGTTGAGGTGACGGGCCTTGCGCAGGCTGTCGCCCACGCGCAGGTCCACGCGCTGCTGGCTGGTGTCGTAGCGCCAGGTCACGCCGGGCAGGTCGTCGAGGCGCACCTGCTGGTTGGCGCTGACACCCAGGGCGCGCAGGTCCAGGCCCAGGTCGTCCAGGGACTGGCCGTCCGTGCTCAGGTGCCCGCCTGCTTCGCGAAAATGCGCCACGGTCTGGGTCGGCTGCCCATTGAGGTCGACCTCCAGGTACAGGTCGGCGGCCGCCACCCCGCGGCCGATCAGGCACAGCAACAGCGCGGTACCCAGGCGACGACAGCGGGCGCGGACTTCATCTCGGCTCACTCAAGCGCGTCCGCCTCAGCCCTCGCCCGTCACCTTGAAGGTGCTGGGGTGGCCGTCCAGGTTGACCTTGATCAGCAGCGGGCCGGCCAGCCGCGCGCCGCTGTCATGGGGCAACGGCCATTGCCGTGCGTGGCCGGCCAGGGCATAGCCGAGCAGGCCCTTGCTCACCTGCAGGGTCTTGCCGGCGGCGTCCTGCAGGGTCAGCGCGCCGACCTGGGTGTGGCGCTGGCCGCGGTTGTCCAGGCGCAGCAGCCACTGGCCGTCCTGGCGCAGCACCTGCCAGGCCAGTTGCGGCGCGCCGCTGCTGGCCGGGGCGACGAACACCGGCACCGAATAGCGCATGCGGATGGCCACGCCCACGGGCTTGTCGCTGCCCGGCGGCGGAATTTCGTCGATCAGCAGGCGGTAGCTCTGCTCCACCCCGGGGTTGCCCGGCTGCACCCGCACCAGGCGGATCAACTGCTCGCCGCGCCCCGCCAGTTGGATGATCGGCGGGCTGGCCACCACCTCGGGGCTGGCGCTGAGCACGTCGCCGTTGGCGTCCTGGTCCCAGCGGAACACCCGCACCTGGCCGTACACCGGGGCGTCACCGGGGTTGTGCAGCGACAACCCGGCGGCGTTCTGGCCGGGCACGAAATCAATTTTTACCGGCGCCACCTGCAGCGTCGCCCCCTGGGCCTGGGTGATCAGGCACGCGGCCAACAGCGGGCCGCACAGCATCCTGTGCAAGCATTCCATGCTCAAGTACTCCGCCCGTCAGAAGTAGACCGTGGCCGTGACCGTCGAATTGTAGGTGTCGGGGGTGGGGGTGGTCTGGGTCGGCACCTGGCCGTACACAGTCAGGCTCTGGGCGCTGCCGGTACCGGTGCCGGCCACCGTGTCAGTGCCCTGGGTATTGCCCCAGTTGGTGCTCAGGGCCGAGTCCTGCATCAGCTTGTACGACACCGTGCTGGTGGTGTTGCCGGTGGTGATGCCGGCCATCAGCCGCGTGGTGGTGGTGGAACTGGTGACCCCGCCGGCGTTGAGGCCGATGTTGTACGGCGTGCTGTTGCTGCAGGTGACCGACAGCGTGGTGCTGCCGGTGACGGCCGTGCTGAGCAGGCCGCTGCTGCCGAAGGCCAGGGCATTGGCCGACACCGTGCAGCTGGCGGTGATGGTCAGCGACACCAGGAAGGTGGCGGTCGCCGTGCCGTTGGAATAAGTCGCCGCCTGCCCGGGCAGGACGGTCACGCTCAACAACAATCCGAGTGCAGCGGCCAATCCTTTCATGGTGCCTCCCGCGGGGGATCTGTGGGTCCTTCACGGCACGACTATGCGCCTGCGGGAGGCGTGGGAGTATTTCGACTTTGTAGCGGTGTGTAGAGGTAAATGCGCACGCCACCGAACCGCGTCGGGGCCGGACGCGGCCTGGCGGCCGCTGCTACAGGGGCGAGCCACGGGCGATGCGGTGCGCCTGGCGCAACCGTGATACCTTTTACGCATGACCGACTCCATCGACCTGCGCCAATTCCGCTACTTCGTCGCCCTCAGCGAAACCCTGCATTTCGGCCGGGCCGCGGCGCGGCTGTTCATCTCCCAGCCGCCGTTGAGCCGGCAGATTCGCCAGCTCGAGGATCACCTGGGCGTGCAACTTTTCGAGCGCACCCGCACCGGCGTGCTGCTGACCCGTGCCGGCCTGGCCTTGCTGCCCGAAGCGCGCCGGGCGCTGGCCCAGGCGCAAAAAGCCATCGCCGCCGCCAGGGCTGCCGGGGAGGCGCCCGGCCAACAGTTCGTGATCGGCTACACCACGGTGCAGGACCGCAGTGCCATTCCCGACGTGCTGGGCGCCTTGCAGCAGGACTTTCCCGCCTGCCGCCTGGTGACCCGGGGCAAGCACTCCATCAGCCTGGTGCGCGACATCCGCAACGGCACCCTGGACGCCGCGTTCATCGGCCTGCACACCGACACCCGCGGCCTGCCCCAGGAGGTACTGGTGGAGGCGCCGTTGGTGGCCGCCCTGCCCGCCAATCACCCCCTGGCCCGCAAGCGCCAGCTAAGCTTCGACGACCTCGCCGACCAGGCCATCTTCCGCTTCGAACGCCGCCTGAACCCGGGCTTTTATGACCATTGCCAGGCGTTTTTCGAGCGCATCGGCTTCAACCCCACGACCCTGCCCGAGCCCGATGACCACCATATCCTGCTGGGCATGATTGCCGAGGGCCATGGCATTGCCCTGCTGCCGGCGTCGCTGCAGCACGTCAAGCGCAGCGGCGTGGTGTTCCGGCGCCTGAAAGGCACGGATGGGCAGCTGACTGCCGGCGTGGCGGTGATTTATGCGCCAGGCAACCCCTCGCCGGTGCTGCAGGCGATGCTGCAACGGCTGCGTGACCTCACTCGTGCCCTGCCACCGGGCGCGGACGATACGGCTGTTCCAGCAGCGCCACCTCGGCGGCGCTGAGCACCAACTCGATGCCGGCCACGGCGTCCTCCAGGTGATGAGGCTTGGTGGCGCCGATGATCGGCGCCGTCACCCCGGCCCGGCTGGCCACCCAGGCCATGGCCACCTGCGCCGGCGGCACGCCGCGTTCGGCCGCCACCTGCGCCACTGCGGCAACGATCGCCGCCTCCTCGGCATGCTGGTCGTACCACAGCTGCGCCGGCTGGTCGGTGACTGCGCGGGTGGTCTGCGCCGCGCGTGACCCGGCCAACAAGCCTCGCGCCAAGGGTGACCACGGCGTGACCGCAATGCCCAGTTCGCGACACAGCGGCAGCATCTCGCGCTCTTCCTCGCGGTAGATCAGGTTGTAATGGTTCTGCATCGACACGAACTGCGCCAGGCCATGCTGGCGTTGCAGCCCCAGCATGTGCATGAACTGCCAGGCGTGCATGGACGAGGCGCCGATGTAGCGGGCCTTGCCCGAGCGCACCACGGTGTCGAGGGCGTCGATGGTTTCCTCGATCGGCGTGTGCGGGTCGAAGCGATGGATGATGTACAGGTCGACATGGTCGGTGCCCAGGCGCTTGAGCGAGGCATCGATGCTGCTGAGGATGTGCTTGCGCGACAGCCCCTGGGCATTGGGCTTGTCGCTCATGGGGTAGTTGACCTTGGTGGCGAGCACTACCTCGTCGCGGGGCGCATAGTCCAGCAGTGCCCGGCCCAGCACCTGCTCGCCAGCGCCCAGGGAATACATGTCGGCGGTGTCGAAGAAATTGATGCCGGCGTCCAGCGCCTGCTTGATGAACGGCCGGCTGGCGGCCTCGTCCAGCACCCAGTCGCGCCAGCTGGGCGAGCCGTAGGTCATGCCGCCCAGGCACAGTTTGCTGACTTGCAGGCCGGCCGAGCCCAATCGCAGGTATTTCATGGTGTCCACTCCGTCGTGGTTGAGGTGAGTGGGCACAGGCTAGGGAGCACGGCACGGGTAGGTCCAATACCGTTTCAGCAATACCTTTCTAGTATCACCAAACCCCCGTAGCAGCAGCCGCAGGCCGCGTCCACCGGCGCCGCGGTATACCCACCGAACCGCGCCGGGGCCGGACGCCGCCTGCGGCAGCTGCTACGAGTGGCCATCCTGGGAAAACCTGCCCAGCCAGTCAAAACATTACAAATATTCATGAAACAAAATAAACGTCATACAACAAACGAATAATATCAATATACCAAAATAGAATTTCCGTTGCGTTTGTTATGAAAATACTATCAACCCAAGACGACACACACGCCGTCCCACACCATCGAATTCAGGAATGGAACCTGTACCCATACCACGGGCCAGTGCCAGCTTTAATGGACATCGCCCGCTATGCTGCCTTCGTATTTTCCCAAGCCCGCCCGCACCTTCCCGCTCTCGACCCTGACGGTGTCGGTGCTGCTGGCCGCCGCGCCTCTGGCCCGTGCCGCCAGCACTGACCCGCAACTGCAGACCGTCACGGTCACCGCCGCGCCGGAGGCTGCCCGCGCGCAGCAGCGCACGGTGGTGGACAGCTCGGCGCCCATCGACATCATCAGCAACGACGCCCTGGTAAAGACCGGCCGCGCGGAACTGTCCGAGGCCATCGCCAAGCTGTTGCCCTCGTTCACCTTCGGCACCAACATCGCCGGTTTCAACTCCACCACGCGCCCGCTAAGCAACCGCGGCATGGGCCCGGAGTACACCCTGGTGCTGGTCAACGGCAAGCGCCGTCACCTGGGGGCGGCCATCCAGAACGGCTCCACCGACAACAGCGGCGCCAACGTCGTCGACATCGACATGATCCCCATCAGCGCCATCGACCACATCGAGGTGTTGAAGGACGCCGCTGCGGCGCGCTATGGCGCTGACGCGGTGGCCGGGGTGGTGAACATCATCCTCAAGGACCAGGACGCGGGCGGGCATATCGAAACCAGCTATGGCGAGCTGTTCTCCGGCCAGGGCGCGACCAAGAAGATCGCCGCCGACGAGGGCTTCAAGCTCGGTGACGGCGGCTTTCTGCACCTGTCCGCCGACGCCCGCAAGCGCGACTACGCGCAGTGGGACGGCAAGGCCGACAGCAGCGTCATTGCCTACAACGACCCGGCCAAGCAGGCAGCGTGGGACCGGGTGGCGATCAAGAACGGCGACCCTGAGCTCAAGGCCTTCAATGTCGGCTACAACGCCGAGCTGCCAGTGAACAACGCGACCCTGTACTCGTTCGGCACCTACGGCGAACGCAAGGCGGTGATCCAGAACTACTACCGCTTCCCCAACGGCACCGCCTCGGTGCCGGAGATTTTCCCCGACGGCTACTACCCGGTGAACAACCTGCGCGACATCGACTACCAGTTCGTGTTCGGCGGCAAGGGCGACGTCGGCGGCTGGAACTACGACCTGAGCACCAGCTACGGCCGCGACACCCTCAAGTACTCCAGCGAACTGAACCTCAACCCGTCGCTGGGCACCGACTCGCCCACCAGCTTCGGCAACCTGGCCACCTTCCGCTCGGACCAGTGGGTGAACAACCTCGACCTCAGCCGCCGCTTCGACAACCCCTTCAACCTGGGCGTGCCGGTGACCGTGTCCACCGGCATCGAGCACAAGTGGGAGCGCTTCAGCACCTTCGCAGGCTCGGCCGATTCCTACGAGACCGGCACCTACAACGCTGCCAGCGGCGCCCAGGCCTCGGTGATCATTCGCCCGCAGGATGAGGTGGACCTGATCCGCAACACCTACGCCAGCTACCTGGACCTGGGCTTCGACCTGACCAGCCGCTGGTACGCCGACATCGCCGCGCGGGTGGAGCATTACGACGACTACTCGGGCAACAAGCTGGGGCTGAAATTCAACAGCCGCTACACGCTCACCGACACCGTGGCCGTGCGCGGCACCATAGGCACCGGCGTGCGCGCGCCGTCGCTGACCCAAGAGGGCTACACCACCACCGACAGCCGCGTGAACACTGACGTCAACGGCAACGTGGTGCCCGCCACCACCCGCCTCACCCCCGCCGGCAGCAGCCTGGCCAAGGCGTTGGGCGGCAGCGACCTGAAACCGGAGAAATCGCAGAACGTGGGCCTGGGTATCACCTGGCAGCCGGCGCCGCGCACCAGCGTCACTGCCGACGCCTACGTGGTCGACATCCAGAACCGCATCGCCCTGACCAGCGCCATCTACGACCACGGCGACGGCGTGGTCAACAGCATCCTCGCCTCCCAGGGCGTCACCAGCGGCACCTGGGTGGACTACTACACCAACGCCTTCGACACCCGCACCCGCGGCCTCGACGTGGTGGCCGACCACACCACGCCGTTCGGCCAGTACGGCGACGTGCGCTGGAGCGCAGCGTTCAACTACAACAAGACCACCATCATGGACGCCAAGGACACCCCGGCGTCCCTGGCCGCGGCCGGCGTGACCCTGGTGGGCCGCAACCGCGAGGGCGACCTCACCGAGGCGCTGCCCAAGACCAAATGGATACTGGGCGCCAACTGGAAGGTGGGCAACTGGAACACCAACCTCAGCACCACCCGCTACGGCTCGGTGTCGACCCTGGCAGTGAATGAAAGCGGCGACCGCAGCTTCGGCGCCAAGTGGATCACCGACCTGGACGTGAGCTACACCTTCTTCGACCACCTGACCCTGAGCCTGGGTGGCAGCAACATTTTCGACGTGCGCCCCGACAAGAACGCCGTGTACAGCAGCCTGGGCCTGGCGCCCTACGGCAACCCGCCGTTCTACCCCGGTGGCGGCTCCTGGTACACCAAGCTCGCCTACGACTTCTGACCCCACTGCGGCTGCACCGCCCCCCGGCGCTGCGGCCCTTTCCTGCTGACGAGGCACCGCCCATGAAGCTGCAACGAACCCTGGCCAGCGCGGCCATCCTCCTGGCCCTGGGCCTGGCCGGCTGCGGCCCGTCGCACCCCGACGCCCAGGCCGCCAGCACCCTGAAAATCGCCTTCTTCGGCGACAACACGCAACTGGTCAGCCTCGACCCCTTCCAGGTCTACTGGCTGGAACACCGGGTGGTGCTGCGCAACGTGGTGGAGTCGCTGACTGACCAGGACCCCAGCACCGGCGCCATCATCCCCTGGCTGGCCGACAGCTGGGACATCAGCCCTGACGCCCGCGAATACACCTTCCACCTGCGCAAGGGCGTGACCTTCAGCAACGGCGAGGCCTTCGACGCCCGGGCGGTGAAAACTGCCTTCGACAGCGACAAGGCCTTCGCCGCCGAGCTGCCCAGCGTGTTCGGCGCCACCTACCTGACCGGCTACGACCACGCCGACATCATCGACCCGCAGACCATCAAGCTGGTGCTGAGCACGCCCAACGCAGGTTTCCTGCAGGCCACCTCCACCACCAACCTGGCCATCCTGGCGCCCGAGTCGTACCGCAAGAGCGCCAAGGAGCGCTCGCTGGGCGCGATCATCGGCACCGGGCCGTTCGTGCTGCAGCACTACACCCCCGAGACCGGCCTGCGCCTGGAGCGCCGCAAGGGCTATGCCTGGGCCTCGGCCAACGTGCAGAACAAGGGCGAGTCGCACCTGGCGGCCATCGACGTCAGCTACATTCCCGAGGAAAGCGTGCGCAACGGCCAGTTCGTGCAGGGCAAGGTCGACATCCTGTGGCCGCGCAACCCATTCTCCGACGTTGACCTGAAGCTGTTCGAAAGCAAGCAGGCAACCATCCAGAGCCGCTCGCTGCCGGGCCCGGCGTGGAACCTGTACCCCAACACCCGCGGCGGGCGCATCCTCGCCGACGCCGACGTGCGCCTGGCCGTGCAGAAGGCCATCGACCGCAAGAGCTACGCCAGCACCGTCTACAGCCCGCAGTTCCCGGTGGTGGACGGCGTGTACGACGTGACCACGCCCTACTTCCGCAGCCAGGGCGACAAGCTGGCCTACGACCCGCAAGGCGCCGCGCAACTGCTGGACAAAGCCGGCTGGACGCTGGGCGCCGACGGCTACCGCACCAAGGATGGCAAGCGCCTGAGCCTGGTTTACAACATCCCGGCCAAGGAAACCGCCGGCGACGTGCTGATCCAGGACCAGCTGCGCAAGGCCGGCATCGAGCTGAAACTGAAAGTGCAGACCACCGCCGAGTGGTTCAACACCAACGCCTCGGGCAACTACGACCTGACGTTCTCGTACATGACCCGCGCCGACCCGATCGTGCTGCAGACCATCCTCGACCCGCGCAGCGCCAACGCCTCCACCCTGGCCACCAACGTCTACCCGCCGGCGGTGCTGCCCCAGGCCCAGCGCCTGTTCGACCAGGGCCTGACCGCCACCGCCAGCGACCAGCGTGCCCAGGCCTACGGCCAGCTGCAGGACCTGCTGATTGACCAGGGCTCGGCCATTCCAGTGTTCGAACGGGTGTGGCAAGCCGCCACCGCGCCACGGGTGCACAACTTCCGCTGGAGCGCCGAAGGCTTCGCCTTCCTCAATGACATCGAGGTGACCCCATGAGCACGAACCGCTACCTCGCCGGGCGCATCGGCCAGGCGCTGCTGGTGCTGTGGGGCGCCTACACCATCACCTACTTCATCCTCTATTTGCTGCCCGGCGACCCGCTGTCGATCATGCTCAGCGCCTCGGGCATGGAAGTGGACTCGCTGTCGCCGGCACAACTGGCCAAGGCCCGTGCCTATTACGGCCTGGACCAGAGCCTGGTGGAGCGCTACCTGCACCTGCTGTGGGGCGTGCTGCACGGCGACCTGGGCCAGTCGCTGACCCTGAACCGACCGGTGACCGCAGTGTTGGCCGAGCGCCTGCCGCAGACCCTGGCGCTGGCCGGCAGCGCCATCGCCCTGTCGCTGCTGGGCGGCATCGGCCTGGCCTACCTGACCGCCTACGTGCGCTGGCAACCGCTGAAGACCGCCCTGGCGCGGCTGCCGGCGCTGGGCTTCTCGGTGCCGGTGTTCTGGATGGGCCTGCTGCTGATCCAGGTGTTCGCCTTCAGCCTGGGCTGGTTCCCTTCCACCGGCAGCGACGGCGTGCAAAGCCTGGTGCTGCCAGCCGTGACCCTGGCCATCCCCAGCGCCGCGGTGTACGCCCAGGTGCTGCAGCGCGGCTTCCTCGAGGTGTGGCGCGAGCCGTACATCCTCACCGCCTGGGCCAAGGGCCTGAGCCGTGGCCAGGTGCAGGCCCGCCACGGCCTGCGCAACGCCGCGCTGCCGCTGCTGACGCTGATCGGCCTGCAGGTGGGCAACACCGTCAGCGGTGCGGTGCTGGTGGAAACCATCTTCGCCCGCAACGGCGTCGGCCGGCTGGTGCAGGACGCCGTGCTGCGCCAGGACATCCCCGTGGTGCTGGCGGTGGTGACCGTGTCCGCCGCCGCCTTCGTGGTGGTGAACCTGCTGGTGGACCTGCTGTACCCGATTCTCGACCCGCGTATCAGCCATTCGCCCAAGGTGACCTGACCCATGACCACCCTCGAACGTGCCCTCGCCCCCGCCCTCACCGCTGCCGACCACTGGCAGCCGCGCGGCCGCCTGCGCCGCAGCCTCGACGTGGCGCTGCCGCTGCTGCGCCGCCCCGGCTTTGTGCTGGCCGCGCTGCTGGTGCTTTTCACCCTGCTGGCCGCCGCCGCGCCCTGGCTGTTCAGCAACCTCGACCCGTACGCCACGGCGCCGGCGGCCAAGCTGCTGCCGCCGGGCGCCGGCCACTGGCTGGGCACCGACGAACTGGGCCGCGACCTGTATACCCGGCTTCTTTACGGCTCGCGCCTGTCGGTGCTGGCGGCGCTGCTGGCGGTGGGCCTGGCGCTGGTGTGCGGGCTGGGCCTGGGCATTGTCGCCGGCTTCATTGGCGGCCGCAGCGATGCAGTGATCATGCGCCTGATCGACGTGATGCTGGCCCTGCCCGGCCTGTTGCTGGCGCTGGCGATCGTCACCGCCATCGGCTTCGGCACCCTGCCGGTGGCCATCGCCGTGGGCGTGGGCATCATCCCCGGTTTCGCCCGCACCACCCGCGCCGAAGTGCTGCGGGTCAAGACCCTGCCCTACGTGGAAGCCGCGCGCCTGGGCGGCGCCAGCTGGACCCGCACCCTGCTGCGCCACGTGCTGCCCAACGCCTGGGGGCCCGTGGCGGTGCTCGCCACCCTGGACTTTGGCGCCGCCATCCTGGCCACCGCCGGCCTCAGTTTCCTCGGCTTCGGCGCCCAGCCACCTGCGGCGGAATGGGGCACGCTGATCGCCAACGGCCGCCAGTTCCTGATGACCGCGCCCTGGGTGTCGCTGCTGCCGGGGCTGGTGGTGGTGCTGGTGGTGTTCAGCCTCAACCATATCGCCCGCACCTTCGAGGAAAGCCAACGATGAGCGCGCTGATCGATGTACACAACCTGAGCGTCAGCTACCACAACGGCGGCCGGGTGAAAGAGGCCGTGCGCGGCGTGTCCTTCAGCCTGCAACCGGGCGAAACCCTGGCCATCGTCGGCGAGTCCGGGTCGGGCAAGACCACCCTGGCCAGCGCCCTGCTGGGCCTGCTGCCGGCCGGCGCCCGGGTGGTAGGGGGCAGCCTGCACGTGGGTGGCAACGACATCAGCCATGCCAGCGAGCGGGTCCGCCGCCAGCTGCGCGGGCGCTTTATCGGCCTGGTGCCGCAAGACCCGATGGTCAGCCTCAACCCCACCCTGAGCATCGGCAAGCAGATCGGCGAAAGCCTGATCCTGGCCCACGGCGGCCGCCGCTACCCGGCGCTGGACGCCGACGTGCTGGAGCTGCTGGGCCAGGTGGGCCTGGACAACCCTCAATTGCGCGCCCGCCAGTACCCCCATGAGCTGTCAGGCGGCATGCGCCAGCGCGTGCTGATCGCGATCGCCCTGGCCGGCAACCCGCGGGTGATCATCGCCGACGAGCCCACCAGCGCCCTGGACGTGACCGTGCAGCGGCGCATCCTCGACCACCTGGAGCAGCTGGTGCAGGCCCGCGGCATCTCGCTGATCATCATCACCCACGACCTGGGCGTGGCCGCCGACCGCGCCGACCGGGTGCTGGTGATGAAGGACGGCGCGCTGGTGGAGCAAGGCCCGGCGCGGCAGGTGCTGTCGGCGCCCAGCCAGCCCTACACCCGCGACCTGCTGGCCGCCGCCCCGGCGTTCGGCCAGGGCCAGCAGCCACTGCCGCTGCCGGCGCCCACCGCCGCGCCGCTGCTGAGCCTGCACGGCGTGGGCAAGTACTACCGGCCCGGTGGCCAGGGCCAGCCGTTCCAGGCATTGAAGGGCCTGAGCCTGGACCTGTACCCGGGGCAGACCCTGGCCATCGTCGGCGAATCGGGGTCGGGCAAAAGCACCAGCCTGCGCATCGCCCTGGGCCTGGAGCCGCCCAGCGAGGGCCGGGTGCGCTTCGCCGGCCAGGACGTGACCGACCTGACCTGGCAGCAGTTCCGGCCGCTGCGCCAGCGCATCCAGCTGGTGCAGCAGAACCCCTTCGCCTCGCTGAACCCGCGGTTCACGATCTACGAAAGCGTGGTGGAGCCGCTGCTGTCCTTCGGCGTGCGCGACAAGGCGGCGCTGCACCAGGCGGCGCGACAGTTGATGGAGCAGGTGCAATTGCCCGCAAGCTTCCTCGACCGCCTGCCGCGCGAGCTGTCCGGCGGCCAGCGCCAGCGCGTGGCGATTGCCCGGGCGCTGGCACTGAAACCCGACCTGTTGCTGCTGGACGAGCCGGTGTCGGCGCTGGACGTATCGGTGCAGGCGCAGATCCTCGACCTGCTGCGCAGCCTGCAGGCCGAGCTGGGCGTGGCCTACGTGCTGGTGTCCCACGACCTGGCGGTGGTGCAGAGCCTGGCCCATGAGGTGGTGGTGCTGCGCCAGGGACTGGTGGTGGAACAAGGGCCGGCGAGCCAGGTGCTGCACCGGCCGGCGCATGCGTATACCCGGGAGCTGCTGGAGGCGATTCCTGGTCATCGCCTTAGCGCCTAACCCGTAGCCGCTGCCGCAGGCTGCGCTGGCCGGTATGTACCCCGGAAATCTGCAGCGGGGCAACGGGCCAGCGCAGCCTGCGGCAGCGGCTACGGGTCAGCGGCGCTTGCGGGTGCCCAACTCGATCCACGTCGGCGCATGGTCGCTGGCGTGCTCCTCATTGCGCACCCAGGCATCAACCCCGGCGTTCTTCAGGTAAGGCGCCATCGCCGGGTTCAGCAGCAGGTGATCAATGCGCAACCCGCAGTTGCGTGGCCAGTGTTGGCGGAAGTAATCCCAGAACGTATACACCCGCTCCTCCGGGTACAGGTGCCGCAGCGCATCGGTCCAGCCCTGGGCCAGCAGCCGCTCGAAGCAGGCGCGGCTCTCGGGCTGCAGCAAGGCATCCTTGAGCCACGACTTGGGGTTGTAGATGTCGAAATCGGTGGGCACCACGTTGTAATCCCCGGCCAGCACCACCGGGTGCTCGCTGCCCTGCAACTGCGCGGCGTGGGCGATCAGGCGTTCGAACCACGCCAGCTTGTAGGCAAACTTCGGCCCCGGCTGCGGGTTGCCGTTGGGCAGGTACAAGCAACCCACCAGCACCCCGTGCACCGCCGCCTCCAGGTAGCGGCTCTGGCTGTCGCTGGCGTCCCCCGGCAAGCCACGGCGTGATTCCAGCGGCTCGGCATCGCGGGCGAGGATGGCCACGCCGTTCCACGACGGCTGGCCGTGGTGCAGGCAGCCGTAGCCGATGGATTCGAAGTCGGCGGCGGGGAACTGTGCATCCGTGGCTTTCAGCTCCTGCAGGCAGGCAATGTCCGGGCGCTCGCGCTCCAGCCAGTGCAGCAGGTTGGGCAGCCGCGCGCGCAGGCCGTTGATGTTGAAGGTGGCGATTTTCAGGGCTTTCATGGGGGGCTCTCCCAGGAGGTGCGTTGCGGCCGGACGCGGCCTTTGGCCGCTGCTACGGAACGGTGTCGCGTCGGGGGCAACGCTGATGTTTCGAGTCGCCTTGGCAGCAGAACGTTCACCTCGTCACCGCCGTTGAACTCTCCCCCACCCGCCCCCTCCCACCTTGTAGACACCCGCACGTTCCGGAGCCCCTGCCATGGCCGCCAGACCGCTCGAACACTACCAGCAAAAGCGCAATTTCGACGCCACCCCCGAGCCCAGCGGCAAGGCCATCCGGCGCAGCAAGGGCCATGCGCTGCAGTTCTGCATCCAGAAGCACGACGCCAGCCACCTGCACTACGACTTCCGCCTGGAACTGGACGGCACCCTGAAAAGCTGGGCCCTGCCCAAGGGCCCGTCGCTGGACCCGAAGGTGCGGCGCCTGGCGGTGCATGTGGAAGACCACCCGCTGGACTACGCCAGTTTCGAAGGGCATATCCCCGAAGGGCACTACGGCGCCGGCGACGTGATCGTGTGGGACCGTGGCGTGTGGATTCCCGAGGGCGACCCGCAGCAAAGCTATGACAAGGGCAAACTGCGCTTCCGCTTGCAAGGCGAAAAGCTGTCGGGCATCTGGAACCTGTTTCGCACCCACCTGGCCGGCAAGAAAGAGCAGTGGCTGCTGATCAAGTCGGCGGACGCCGAGGCCCGCCCGGAAGCCGAATTCGACATCGTCCAGGCCGCCCCCGACAGCGTGCTCAGCGACCGTACGCTGATTCCCAAGGCGGCCAGGAAACCAGCCAAGCCGGCAAAAAAACCCAAGGCTGCGCGGAGCCATGCGCCCAAGGCCGCCCTGCCCGCCACCCTCACCCCACAGCTGGCGACGCTGGTCGAGTCACCGCCCAGCGGCGACTGGCTGTACGAAATCAAGTTCGACGGCTACCGGGTGATGGCGCGCATCGACGGCGCCAAGGTCACCCTGTTCACCCGCAACGGCAAGGACTGGACCGCGAAGATGCCCAGCCAGGCCAAGGCCCTGGCCGCCCTGGGCCTTGAGTCCGCCTGGCTGGACGGCGAGATGGTGGTGGCCAACGCCGAAGGCGTGTCCGACTTCCAGGCCCTGCAGAACGCCTTCGACGACGGCAGCGACGAGGCCATCGTCTATTACCTGTTCGACCTGCCCTACCTCAACGGCCACGACCTGCGCCAGTGCCCGCTGCAGGAGCGCCGCGCCGCCCTGGCCGCCGTGCTGAAGCACAACGATGCGCCGCAACTGCGCTACTCCGAGGGTTTCGACCAACCGGTCGATTCCCTGCTGGCCAGCGCCTGCCAGATGGACATGGAAGGCCTGATCGGCAAGCGCGTGGACAGCCTCTACAGCGGCAAGCGCAGCAGCGACTGGATCAAGCTCAAGTGCAAGCAGCGCCAGGAGTTCGTGATCGTCGGCTACACCGACCCCAAGGGCAGCCGCAGCGGTTTCGGCGCGCTGCTGCTGGGCCTGCATGACGCCGACAGCGGCGCGCTGCGCTACGCCGGCAAGGTCGGCACCGGCTTCAACGCCGCCACCCCGGCCAGCATCCTCCAGCGCCTGAAGCCGCTGGCCACCGGCAAGCCGCAGGTCAGCAACGCCCCCACCGGCGCCCAGGCCCGCGACGTGCACTGGCTCAAGCCACAGCTGCTGGCCGAGGTCGCCTACGCGCAGATGACCCGCGACGGCGTGGTGCGCCACTCGGTGTTCCATGGCCTGCGCGACGACAAGCCGGCCAAGGCTATTGCCCAGGAGAAACCCGTGACAGCCGCCAAGGTTAAAACCCGCCCCTCCTCCAGCCGCGATACCCTGCGCCTGACCCACCCCGACCGCGTCATCGACGCCAGCAGCGGCGCCACCAAGCGCGACCTCGCCGAGTACTACGCCCAGGTGGCGCCGTGGATCGAGCCGCACCTCAAGGACCGCCCCGTGGCCCTGGTACGCGCCCCGGAAGGCCTGGCTGGCGAGCTGTTCTTCCAGAAGAACGCCGGGCACCTGGACATCCCCGGCCTGGTCAGCGATGAGGCCGCCGGGCAGTCGGTGATCATCATCAACCGCGCCGACGCGCTGCTGGGTGCGGTGCAGATGAACACCCTGGAGCTGCACACCTGGAACACCACCCGCGCCAACTACGACAAACCCGATCGTTTCATCCTCGACCTTGACCCGGACCCGGCGCTCCCGTGGAAAAGCATGCTCGAAGCCACCCAGCTGACCCTGACCCTGCTGGACGAACTGGGCCTGGCCGCCTTCCTCAAGACCAGTGGCGGCAAGGGCATGCACATTGTGGTGCCGCTGACCCGCCGTGCCAGCTGGGACGAGGTCAAGGACTTCAGCCACGCCATCGTCAAGCACCTGGCCGACCTGCTGCCCGACCGCCTCACCGCCGTGTCGGGGCCGAAGAACCGCGTGGGGCGGATCTTCATCGACTACCTGCGCAACACCCGTGGCGCCACCACCGCCTGCGCCTACTCGGTGCGCGCCCGCGAAGGCCTGCCGGTGTCGGTGCCTATCCGCCGCGACGAGCTCACCGAGCTCAAGGGTGCCAACCAGTGGACCCTGTTCAACCTGGCCGAGCGCCTGGCCGACCTTGATGACCCCTGGGCCGACTACGCCAGCACCAAACAGTCGATCACCGCGGCCTTGCGCAAGCGCCTGGGCGTGCACTGATGGCCAGGGCTACGGTGCACATCGGCATCTCCGGCTGGCGCTACACGCCGTGGCGCGGCGACTTCTACGCCGAAGGCCTGAAGCAGAAGGACGAGCTGCACTTCGCCTCCCGCGCCGTCAGCAGCATCGAGATCAACGGCACCTTCTACGCCCTGCAACGGCCCGAACGCTTCGCCCTATGGGCTGCCGAGACGCCCGAGGGTTTCCTGTTCAGCGTCAAGGGCCCGCGCTACATCACCCACACCAGACGCCTGCACGACATCGACGAGGCCCTGGCCAATTTCTTCGCGTCCGGGCCGTTGTCGCTGGGCGACCGGCTGGGGCCGATGCTGTGGCAGTTCCCGCCCAACCTGCGTTTCGACGCCGGGCTGTTCGACGCCTTCATGGCGCAGCTGCCGCGTACCGGCAAACAGTTGCTCGACCAGGCCCGCCACTGCGCCGAACGCCTGCAACGCCCGGGGTACCTGGACGGTAACCCGCAACAACGCCTGCGCCACGCCATCGAGATTCGCCACGAGAGCTTCGTCGACCCCGCCTTCGTCGCCCTGCTGCGTAAACACGACGTGGCCTTGGTGGTGGCCGACGCGGCGCGTAAATGGCCGCGGGTGCAGGACGTGACCAGCGACTTCATTTACCTGCGCCTGCACGGTGACAAGAAGCTCTACGCCAGCGGTTATTCGGACGCGGCGCTGGAGCAGTGGCGCAAGCGCATCATGGCCTGGAAGCGCGGCGCGCAGCCGGGGGATGCCGAGCTGATCGACGCGCGCGTTGCGCCGCCCAAGGCCACCGCGCGCGAGGTGTTCTGCTACTTCGACAACGACATCAAGGTGCACGCGCCCTACGACGCGCGGCGCTTGCTGGCGTTGCTGAAACTGGACAAGAACCTGCAAACCACCCCGGGCGAACTCCCCCCAGATCCGACGTAACGCCCCCCCGTTGTGGGGTCAGGAGGCTTTTTTGCTGGCGCGTTTGGGCGCCGGTTTTTTTCCGGCCAGGCTGCGCTTGAGCAGGTCGGTCAGGTCGAGGATATCCGCGCCTTTCTGCTCGCCCTGCTCGTCCACCGAGGTCACGGTGGCGATCTTGCCCTTGCTGGCCTTCTCTTCCACCAGGTCCATGATGGTCTGCTTGAAGTCGTCCTGGTACTCCTCGGGCGTCCAACTGCCACTCATGTCCTCCACCAGGCGCTTGGCCATCTGCAGTTCACGCTTGTCGATCTTCGCCTCGGTGACACTGCTGTCCAGCTCCAGCCCTTCCAGCGCACGCACCTGGCTCGGCCAGCGCAGGGTGATCATCACCAGCGCGTCCTCCAGCGGGCGGATCAGCGCCAGGTGCTGCTGGGTGTGCAGCACCACCCGCGCCAGGGCCACCTTGCCAGTGCTGTCCAGGGTCTGGCGCAGCAGTGCGTAGACCTTGCCGCCGCGCTTGTCCGGGGCCAGGTAGTACGGGGTCTCGAAGGCCTGCAGGGGGATCTCGCCGGCGGTCACGAACGAGAAGATATCGATGGTCTGGGTGGCTTCCGGGCGCGCCTTGCGGATCTCCTCCTCGCTGATCACCACGTAGCGGCCTTTCTCGTATTCCACGCCCTTGACGATGTTGTCCTTGTCGATGTCCTTGCCGGTGACCTTGTTGATGCGCTTGTAGCCCACCGGGTCCATGCTGCGCTTGTCCAGCCAGTCGAAATCGATGCGCTCGCTGGACACGGCCGTGGTCAGCGCCACGGGGATGTGCACCAGGCCGAAGCTGATGGCGCCTTTCCAGATGGCTCTAGCCATGGTTGACCTCCTGCAGGGCCCGCGGGTGGGCCTATAGAAAGACTGACTACACGGTGCACGGAAGGTTTAGTCGGGGGGGGCCAGGACGCGGCCTGCGGCCGCTGCTACAGGCCGGTGCGGTTACCAATCGCCCCAAAATGGGGAAGCGCCGCCCTGATCAGGGGCGCAGCGGTTGTGGACAGCCACCCTGTCACCATGGGTAACACGATTGTATACAATATTTTCCTGACCGTTTGGGCATGATTTCCTTGCCTGTTGTTCCCACCAAACCTCCATGTTTCCTTGCAAATCAACCCTCTGTGGCGCTACGAACAAGACCATCGAAAAAACAGTTCACACAACTGGCACAAAAATGGCTTACCGAAACCACCAACTTGTATACATAAATACAATAACGTGGAGCCCTACCGATGCAGCTGAACAGCCCTGCCGAGTCCTCCCTAGCCGATCTAGCCCCCGCACACCTGCGTGACCATGAGGTGCCGGCCCTCAGCCCGCGCCTGCACAACCGTGACCTGGCCCCCACCCGCCAGGAAGGCCGGCGCTGGGGCGGCTACAGCATCTTCTCGCTGTGGGCCAACGACGTGCACAACATCGCCAACTACTCCTTCGCCATGGGCCTGTACGCCATGGGCCTGGGCGGCTGGCAGATTCTGCTGTCGCTGCTGATCGGTGCGGCGCTGGTGTATGGCTTCATGAACCTGTCCGGCTACATGGGCCAGAAGACCGGGGTGCCGTTCCCGGTCATCAGCCGCATCAGCTTCGGCATTCATGGCGCGCAGCTGCCGGCGCTGGTGCGCGCGGTCATCGCCATCGCCTGGTTCGGCATCCAGACCTACCTGGCCTCGGTGGTGCTCAAGGTGCTGGCCACGGCCCTGGCACCGAGCCTGGCCGCCTACAACCACAACCTGCTACTGGGCCTGTCGAGCCTGGGCTGGGGCTGCTTCATCAGCATCTGGCTGGTGCAGTTGGTGATCCTCGCCTATGGCATGGAAACCGTGCGCCGCTACGAAGCGTTCGCCGGGCCGGTGATCCTGCTGACCATGACCGCGCTGGCGGCGTGGATGTACAGCCGCGTGGGCGGCCACATCAGCTGGGCCATCCGCGAGCCGCTGCAGGGCGCCGCCATGTGGCGCAGCATCTTCGCCGGGGGCGCGTTGTGGCTGGCGATCTACGGCACGCTGATCCTCAATTTCTGCGACTTCGCCCGCTCGGCGCCGTCGCGGCGCTGCATCCGCGTGGGCAACTTCTGGGGCCTGCCAGTGAACATCCTCGCCTTCGCCGTGGTGACGGTGCTGCTCTGCGGCGCGCAGTTCTCCATCGACGGCCAGACCATCGAGAACCCCACGCAGATCATCCAGGCCATCCCCCACACCGCGTTCCTGGTGCTGGGCTGCCTGGCGCTATTGATCGTCACCGTGGCGGTGAACATCATGGCCAACTTCGTCGCCCCGGCCTTCGTGCTCAGCAACCTGGCGCCACGCCTGCTGACCTTCCGCCGCGCCGGCATGATCAGCGCCGCGGTGGCGGTGCTGATCCTGCCGTGGAACCTGTACAACAGCCCGGTGGTGATCCAGTACTTCCTGGCCGGCCTGGGTGCCCTGCTGGGCCCGCTGTACGGCATCATCAGCGCCGACTACTGGCTGCTGCGCCGCGGCAAGGTCAACGTGCCGCAGCTGTACACCGAGGCCAGCGACGGCGCCTACCATTACCGCCGCGGCATCAACCCACGCGCCGTGGCCGCGGTGCTGCCGGCCGCGATCATCGCCATCGTGCTGGCGCTGGTGCCGGCGTTCGCCACCGTGTCGGCGTTCTCCTGGCTGTTCGGCGCTGCCATTGCCGCGGCCGTCTACCTGCTGATCAGCGACCGTCACCAGACGTTCGCCGACGTCAGCGGCGAGTGCATCGCCGTCGACAACGCCAGCCACTGATTCCTGCCAATGAGGTCCTCCATGCGTATCCTTGTCGTCAACGTCAACACCACTGAATCCATCACCGCCACCATCGCCGAGCAGGCGCGCAGCGTGGCCGCACCGGGCACCGAAATCGTCGGCCTGACGCCGCGCTTCGGCGCCGAGTCGGTGGAAGGCAACTTCGAAAGCTACATGGCCGCCATCGGCGTGATGGACGCGGTGATGCGCTACGACCAGCCGTTCGACGCCGTCATCCAGGCCGGCTACGGCGAGCACGGCCGCGAGGGCCTGCAGGAGCTGCTGAACGTGCCGGTGGTGGACATCACCGAAGCCGCCGCCAGCCTGGCCATGCTGCTGGGCCACGCCTACTCGGTGGTCACCACCCTGGACCGCACCGTGCCGCTGATCCAGGACCGCCTGCGCCTGGCCGGCCTGTACCAGCGCTGCGCCTCGGTGCGCGCCAGCGGCCTGGCGGTGCTGGAGCTGGAAGAAGACCCGGCCCGCGCGGTGGCCGCCATCGTCGCCCAGGCCGAACAGGCGGTGCGCGACGACAAGGCCGAGGTGATCTGCCTGGGCTGCGGCGGCATGGCCGGGCTGGATGAGTTGATTCGCGAAGCCACCGGCGTGCCGGTGGTGGACGGCGTGACCGCGGCGGTTGCGTTGGCCGAATCGCTGGTGCGGCTGGGGCTGAGCACCTCCAAGGTACGCACCTACGCCACGCCGCGCAGCAAGCGCATCGACGGCTGGCCGCTGGCGCGCAGCTGACAACGAATCCCATTGAAACACCGTGGGAGCTGGCTTGCCAGCGAGCTGTTGAGGCCCGAAAAGCTCGCTGGCAAGCCAGCTCCCACAAAAGCGGCCGCTGCTACGGGATGTGGGGTGCCTGTTGAGCCTTGCCTTTGGCCACCAGCCAGCGGTGGAAGCTGCGGCACTGGGGCTTGTTGAAGGCATCGCTGCTCCAGCGCAGCTGATACGCCGCTGCCAAGGGCAGCGCATGGGCGTAGGGCATCAGCAATTGCACGGATGCCAGCAGCCCGCTGACCATGGCATAAGGCGCCAGCACCACCCCCTGCCCCAGCAGCGCCGCGTCGATGGCCAGGCTGGTGGAGGAATAGGTGCGTGGTTGCCGCAACGGCTGCTCGACGGCCACGCCGGCGCTGGCGAACCAGCTCTCCCAGGACGGCGGCGAGTCGAACTTGGGCCGTGAGTCAACCCGGATCAACGGCAGCTGCACCAGCGCCGCCGGCGTCGCGCAGGGGCCGCACAGGCTGGCCGCGCACACCGGCACCACGCAGTCGTGGAACAGCACCGCGGCATGCTCGCCGGGCTGCGGGCTGTCGCCATAACCAATGCGAAAATCCACGCCGTCGGCCAGCAGGTCCTCGTTCAGGGTGCTGTCCAGGTACACGCTTACCCCTGGGTGCTGCTGCTCCCATTCCGGCATCAACGGCGCCAGCCACTTCGCCAGCAGCGACGGCAGCCCACTGATGGACAGGCTGTGCGGGTCGCGCGCGCGGTGGGCCTCGTCGACGCCCAGGCGCAGGGTCTCGAACGCCGCACTGCAACGCGCATGAAAGCGCTGGCCGTTGGGGCTCAGTTGCAGGCGCTGCCCGACTTTTACCGTCAGGCTGATGCCCAGCGCCTGCTCCAGCAGCTTCATCTGCTGGCTGACCGCGCCGGTGGAAATCCCCAGGCGCCGCGCTGCCTGGGTGATGCCGCCGCAGTGGCCCACCGCTTCGAATATCTCCATGGCCCGCAAGGGTGGCAATGGCGTCATCGGCGCCTCCTTCAATAGTTTAGGTATTCTAAACAACAGCGCAGTTTTAGCCACCTTATCTTCACTGGTTCCGCCCCGTAGGCTATTCCCATCCCCCACGACGGGGGCCATTAGCCAGGTGGAGTGACTGATGAACCGCTATCCCGACTCAATCCAGCACGTGGTGCTGGGCGACACCGACCTCAGCCTCGACGCCTTCGTCGCCGTGGCCCGCCATGGCGCCACGGTGGCGTTCAGCGACGCCTACAAGGCGCGCGTCAACGCCTCGTGCCAGCTGGTGCACCGCTTCCTTGAAGAGAACCGCCTGGTCTACGGCGTGACCACCGGCTTCGGCGACAACGTGCGCCACGTCATCGCCCCCGAGGACGCCCGCACCCTGCAGACCAACATCGTCCGCTCCCACGCCGTGGCCGTGGGCGAGCCGTTGAACCGCGAGCAGGTGCGCGCCGTGGCGCTGATGATGCTGGTCAGCCTGGGCAAGGGCTTTTCCGGCGTGCGCCTGGAACTGCTGGAGCTGATTGCCGGCGTGCTCAACCACGACGTGATGCCGTTCGCCCCCGGCGAGGGGTCAGTGGGCTACCTGGCCGTGGAAGGCCACATCGCTTTGGTGCTTCTGGGCGAAGGCCGCGCGCGGGTGGCCGATGGTGACTGGCTGGATGGCGGCGAGGCCCTGCGCCAGGTGGGCCTGCGCCCCACGCAGCTGCACACCAAGGAAGGCCTGGCGATGCTCAACGGCACCACCTCGGTCACCGCCCTGGGCCTGCTGGCGCTGTACAACGCCACCCAGGCTGCGCGCGTCGCCGACCTGGCCGCAGCGCTGTCGGTGGAAGCCCTGCGCGGCACCGTGCGCGCCTATGACCCGCGCTACCACTCGGTCAAGGCCCACCCGTTGCAGGCGCAGACTGCGCGCACCCTCTGCGCGCTGCTGGCCGACAGCCAACTGGCTGCCGACAACATCGACCACCGCCTGCAGGACTTCTACAGCCTGCGCGCCATCCCCCAGGTGCACGGCGCCGTGAAGCAGTTCATCGAGTTCGCCCGCCAGGCCCTGGAGGCCGAGCTGTGCTCCAGCGGTGACAACCCGGTGATCTACCCCACCGGCAACGGCGACGGCGTGGCCATTTCCGGCGCCAACTTCGACGGCTCCTACGTGGGCATGGCCACCGACACCCTGTGCGTGGCCATGACCAACCTGGCCAAATTCTCCGAGCGGCGCACCGACCGCATGGTCAACTCGCACTTCAGTGAGATGCCCGCCTTCCTGGTGCGCCAGCCGGGGCTCAACAGCGGCTACATGATCATCCAGTACACCGCCGCCGGCCTGCTGGGGGAAATGAAAGTGCTGTCGCACCCCGCGTCGGTGGACAGCGTGTCGACCTGCGGCAACCAGGAAGACCCGGTCAGCTTCGCCTACAACGCGGCGATGAAGGCGTACAAAGTGTCGCAGAAACTGGAGTCGGTGCTGGCCATCGAGGTGTTGGTCGGCTGCCAGGCCCTGGACTTCCACGCCGTGGACAAGGCCGCCAGCGCCACCCGCGCGCTGTACGACCTGGTGCGCAGCGTGGTGCCGGTGGCCGAGCAGGACCGGGCGTTCTACGCCGACATCGTCAGCGTGACCGAGCAGCTGCGCAGCGGCGCGCTGCTCAAATGCGCGCCCATCACCCCGTAGCAGCTGCCGCCAGGCGGCGTCACTGAAGCCGCGGCCAGGCCAATGTCAGGCCGCACGCTCCAGCGTCGCCAACAACTCCTGGAACTGCACCGCCAGCTTGTGCCGCGGTGCCAGGTGAATCATCGGCACGCCGGCCTCGTGGGACTCGCGCATCTTCACCGTGCTGCTCAGGTACACCGGCAGCATCGGCAGGCCTTCCTGAATCAGCTCGTCCACCAGCGTCTGGTGCAGGCTGGTGCGGCTCTCGAACTGGTTCACCACCACGCCCTCCACCACCAGCGTCTCGTTGTGGTCGGCGCGCAGTTCAGCCACCTGGGCCACCACGTTGTACAGCGCCTGGCGCGAGAACAGGTCGCAGTCGAACGGAATCAACACCCGCTGCGCGGCGATCAGCGCGCTGAAGGTGTAGAAGTTCAGCGCCGGCGGCGTGTCGATGTAGATGCGCTCGTAGTCCTCGGACAAGTCCACCAGCAGCTTGCGCAGCTTGTTGATCTTGAACTTGGCCTCCAGCTTGGCCTGCAGGTCGGCCAGCTCGGGCGAAGCCGTGATCACGTCGAGGTTGTCATAGCGCGTCGGCGTGATCGCCACCTTGTACTTCTTGCCCGACCCGCCCGGGTACAGGGTGTGCTTGAAGAAATCGGCGATCCCCATGGGAATCGCCTCGCCCACGCACCCGGTCAGGTAATGCGTGGAGTTGGCCTGGGGGTCCAGGTCCACCAGCAGCGTCTTGTAGCCCTCGGCGGCACTGACCGCGGCGAGATTGCAGGCGATGCTCGACTTGCCAACGCCACCTTTTTGATTGAACACCACACGACGCATCAGTCCATTGTTCCGCTGAAAAAAGGGGCTTGGATCCTATCAACTAATTGTTACAGTTTTGCTATCGCGGGTGCGGCGAAGCGGTCTTTTTTAATCCGTGCCTGACGTTGCCACCTGCCGAGCGGCAAACTGAAGCCGAGAAGCTTTAACATCGCCACCGGCCCCACGCACAGTTCAGTGCGCAAATGCCAGGTCAGCGGGATCTGATCTGCCCGCGAGGCCTTGTATGACAGCGGCGATTGGTCAGGTGATGCTCACGGTGTGGCTCATCCAATTAGCCCCCACTCAACCGCCTCTTCGCGGAATGTGGTCTTGTCACGCAGCGGCCACGGGCGCAGGTGGTAGCGTTCCACCGTTTGCAGCGGAAAAATATCGTCTTCATTGAAGTAGCGAATTACCTCTTTCGGCCTGACGTTGCGCAGCGACGGCCAAATGACTTTCCAGTGTCCGGCCTGTGGGCAGGCTTCGCCGGGGTAGCAGATTTGCTGCGGGAAGTTGGCCTGGGTGAAGTCGGGGGAACTGGGGAGTGGCTTGCCGGTGGCCGGGTCAAGCTTTTTGGCGTTGGCCAGGCGCAGGATCAGTTCCTCGCTGGGCTTGGGTGGCGGGATGTTGGCCTTGCGTTCCTTGACCCACTGAAGTTTGCCATCCCACTCGGGGAGCTCTGCGGGCGGCAGGGGGACGATTTCGTTGACATCAGGGACTGTGGGATGGGCATAGGAGAAGCCACTGAGGCGCGCGCCTATTTCTTTGTAACGAGCGGCCCGCTCTAGGTCTTTCTCAAGAGCTAGATAATGGAGCTTTCTCTCCGGAGGGGGACCTTTAAAACCCTCTTCCAAGGCTAACGCTGCAGTAGGATTCCCGGCAGCCACACCCAATTGAAACATTTCAACGGACTTCTCGTAATGTCCATTGATAGCAAAATTAATTGCTAAATCCAAGGCTGCATCTCCGTTCCCTTGCTCTGCAGCGCAGCGGCGCAGTTGCCGGGCAACCTCCGGAGCAATATCAATGGGCGCGAGCTGGTCCGCTATATACTGTTGAGCTTGGGCACTACCCTTATCCGCGGCCTTGCGATAATAGCGTAGCGCCATTTCAGGATCCTCCCTGAGCCCGAACGCACCATGCTTGACGAAGCGCGCGACAAAATAGTAGCCCGTCGCAACATCTGCATCGATAAGCTCTTGACTGAAGCGCTGATACTCTTCACTTTTCAGCTTGAATTGACGGCGCATGGCGCCATTTTGCAAGTTAATTTTGGCTTTATGGTGACCACTCTCCGCCGCGATCCGATAAAGCCGCTCGATCTCCACATTCCTTTCGGGCTCTCGTTTTAGCTCGTTATTTTTTTGTAGCCAACGCGCATATTTAAAAACAAGGTCCGCCTCCTCTCCTAAAACAGGAAAACTTTCATGCGCGCAATTGAACTTCAACTCTGCAATCGGACTCACAGAAATATCCTCCACATTATAGGCCATCGAACGATGATTACAGGCCACCAACCCTAAAACCGAAAATATAAGCCACCTACGCATCAATCCAAGTCCACAAGCGTTTCTTTATTATAAAAAAACTCTACCAACGACGCATACGGCGGCTTTTTTTCAAGTAGTAACCCTTTATTCTCCTTAATGATGCGATCCCAATTTCTGAAAGCCTCTCCCACATCATCCTGCGCCCCCTCCATCCCCGTATGCATCCCCCACAACCTCCGCCTCAGCGCCTTAGTCACACTTACCCACTCATGGGCAATATTCAATTCACTATCAACTTGCATGCTTCGAGTATTGACATTCGCTGAACCATGCGTAGTAAAAGCATCATCAACAATCATCAACTTGGAATGGATATAAACCGGCATCCACTCCGTGCCGTCAGGGGTGTCAGGCGCCACCAGCGAACACACGTGAACTTTCAGGCCAGGAATGTCCTCGATTTCCAGCTTGTGGTCTTTTATTGCCTCGACCTGTTTGTCCAGCGAGGCCTGCCATTCCTTGAGTTCGCGTTGGCCAAGCGAGTCGCGCAGGTCCGGCCTTGGCTTGGGTGGCGCGTTGTCCCGCGCTGCCTTGATGCGCCGCAGTTGGGTGACCTTGGGAATGGTGTCTGCGCGCCCCAGGCTTTCGAGCATCCGCTGCGTATTCAACGCACCCGGCCCTATGCCCTCTTCACTGGCGTTGGTGACAACGAAAAGGTGAACAACCCCGTGCTCATCAGGATTGCGCCCATCCCTCACCTGGTTGGCCGCTGCGGCCTTGATCACTTCCGCCAGCGGCGGCCAGCGGAAGTACTGGTTCTCGATGTAGATAAACTGCGCGGCGTTGTTGGCGGCCTGCAGGTAGGCTTCCTGAATTTCCTTGCGGCTTTCCGTGTCGGGGTTCGCGGGGTCTCTCTGTGGCTGGGTCACCAGCATCTGGGCCATTTGCCGGGTAACGCCATGCCGATACTTGAGTGTCGGTTTTATCTGCGCCGCATTGCGGGCGACGAGCAGGTCTTCGCCGGTTTCCTTGAACCAGGCCGTGGCGAAGTTATGGTGCAGATCGGCCAATACCGGGCCGCTGATTCGGCTGGAAATGTCTTGCCTAGGGGTATTTCCCCGCGCACCACGATTCGGCGCAGGTTTGGTTGCCGGGGTACGGTTGAGCCCGGAGTGCTTTTCGGTGTCCCAGTACTCGTCGAGCATGTTGTGGCCCATGACGAACCCGACCGCGACTTCCGGTACCTTGAAATCAACGATAACGCTTTTTTGATGGTGGCTCGGCGCTGCCGCATGCGCGAGCCGAGTGCCTTTGCTGATATCAGCATCCAGGCTGTTGTTTTTGACATCCGCGAAGATTTCCCGCCGCTCCCGCAGGCTGAAACCGCGGCTGACCAACACCGGAACACCCCGCGCAACTTCGTGTATCGCGCGGCCATCGGCGACTGCATAAGCATCGAACCAGGCCCGGTCTTCTGCATACTGTGCAGGCGTGGAACTTTGCATGGCGTGGCTGCCAACCCTGAACTTGCCCTTGCCGGGCAAGTTGGCCTCGCCCCCAACGCCTGCCAGGTTGAGCGGCATTTCCCAGGCCAGTACCCGTACCCGTACACCCTGCGCCGCTTTCGTCTTCAGCAATTCACCGATGCTGGGCGCCTGGCCATCCCTGATGAAATACATGGAGGGCTGGAAACCCCAGCAAATGATGTCAATGCTCTGGACAGCCTGGGCAATGGCCAAGTGAACAGCGCCAAACGCCTCCTCACCATTGACCAAGGGCTCGAACGTGGCCCTGGCAGGGTTGTATTCGGTGCTCTTGATGTACCAACCTGGCGTGCAGGTCGCGGTGTTCGTGTGTTCGAACGCGACCGGCACGATAACTTCCGGATGTTTCATGGTTCAGTTCCCTCTTCAAGGTGGGGGTCATCCATTAATCAACCGGTGCGCACTGGGATACAACTTGTTACCTACGCCACCTAAGCGCTTTAGCGCCAGACGCCGCCAGTACTTATATTGGAGAACCCGCCGACACAGGCACTGCTTCTTCGTAACAAAGATTATCTAAACCGATGATCAGCGCCGCCCCTCTGCCACACGCCCGCAATACGGGCCAAGCCAGTATTTTCAAGGGAAACGGCGAACAAAACAGTAGACCAATGCGCAGACAGTTACTAGCCATGGCGGGGGATTTACGAGGTGCCCTACAGCACGCGGTGACATTTCCTACAATACCTGACTGGATAGCTTACTTAGCGCGGCTATCAAACATTCACACAAGTGCCACTTACCAATTGACGTTCAGCAACAATATCAAATCCAAATTGCACTGTAATAAGCAAAATAAAACCAACACAGATGAAATCAAACAGACTTCTACGCGCAGCACGGCTCATGGCATGTGTTCCGCAAATGCGCTTAGTGTGGCCGCTGCCGCAGGCAGCGGCTACAGGTATCACAGCGCCAGCGACAGCCGCAGGCCATCGTAGATGGCGGCGTGGATGTCGCGGCTGGCCACGGCATCGCCTATGCGGAACAGCTGGAAGCGGCCATCAGCGTTGGCCACCAACGCCTGCTCGCGCACGTCGATGAACGCCTGCTGGTCCAGCTCGCCACGGTTGCGTGACTGCGCTTTCAGGGCGAAGTACAGATCGTCCAGCGGCAGGGTGCCGTGCTCCACCACCACGTGGTCCACCACCCGTTCGTAGTGCTGGCGCGTGGCCTCGCACCACAACCGCGCCACGCGGCGGCCGCCTTCGGCGCGCACGGCCACCAGGCGCTGGCTGAAGGTCTGCTGCACGTTGTGCTCGACGAACACCTTCAGGTAGGCCGGCATGTTCAGGCCGCCCACGTCCGGGCCGAGCATGGCTTCGCCAGTGACGAACTGCACGTGCACGCCGGGCTGCTGCGCCAGTACTTCGGTGCAGCTCAGGGCCTGGTGCGCGCCGTTGCCGTCGAACACCAGCACCTCGCCCTGGGGCTTGAAGTCGCCGGTCAGCACGTCCCAGCTGCTGCGCACCAGCTCGTTGCCCTGCTCGAGGAACTCACAGTCGGGCACGCCGCCGGTAGCGATGACGACCACGTCCGGGGCCAGGGCCAGCACGTCGTTGGCCTCGGCGTAGCAGTTGTAGCGAATGCTCACGCCCAGCCGCTCGCACTCGGCCAGGCGCCAGTCGACCACGCCGATCAGCTCGCGGCGGCGTAGCGGCATGGCGGCCACGCGCACCTGGCCGCCGGCCTGGTCGCCGGCTTCCAGCACGCTGACGCGGTGGCCGCGCTCGGCGCACACCCGCGCGGCTTCCAAGCCCGCGGGGCCGGCGCCAACCACCACCACGTGGCGGCCGGGCGTGGTGCTGGGGGGCGTGACCTGGGGAATGCGTGCCTCGCGGCCGGTGGCCGGGTTGTGGATGCAGTGGGCCTCACCGGAAATGTAGATGCGGTCGATGCAGTAGCTGGCGCCCACGCAGGGGCGGATGCGTTCTTCCTGGCCGGCGGCCACCTTGGCCAGCAGGTGTGGGTCGGCCATGTGCGGGCGGGTCAGGCCCACCAGGTCCACCAGGCCTTCGCGCAGGGCGTGGCGGGCAGTGGCGACGTCGCTGATGCGCGCGGCGTGCATCACCGGCACCGGCACGGCGCGGCGTACGACGCCGGCCAGTTCCAGGTGCGGGCCGGCCGGGGTACCCATGCCGGGGATCACCCGCGCCAGGGCCTCGCCGCTGTCGATGCGGCCCTTGATCACGCTGATGAAGTCCATGCCGTGGTCGGCCAGCGTGCGGGCGATGGTCAGGCCCTCTTCCTGGCCCAGGCCGCCGGGCATGTCCTCCTCCACCGCCATGCGCACGCCGATGATGAACTGCGGCCCGACCGCCTTGCGCATGGCCGCCAGCACTTCCAGGGGAAAGCGCAGGCGTCCTTCCAGGCCGCCGCCGTAGCCGTCGTCGCGGCGGTTGCCGGGACTCCAGAAGGCGTCGAACAGGTGGCCGTAGGCTTCGATCTCCACGCCATCCAGGCCGGCGGCCTTGCAGCGCTCGGCGGCGTCGGCGTACTGGCGCACGATGCGGGCGATGTCGAAGTCCTCCATCTGCTTGGCGAAGCTGCGGTGCGAGTGCTCGCGGCCACGCTGGGGCCACATCAGCGGCAGCCAGTCATCGGTGAAGTTGCTGGCGCGCCAGCCCAGGTGCGACAGCTGGCACATTACTGCGGTGCCGTGCTGGTGCACGCCGTCGGCCAGTTCCGCCAGCCATGGCACCACCTCGTCCTTGTACAGGTGCAGGTTGCCAAAGGCCGGTGGGCTGTCGGCGGCGACGATCGACGAGCCTCCGATCATGGTGAGGGCCACGCCGCCCTTGGCCTTTTCCTCGTGGTAGAGGCGGTAGCGCTGGCGCGGCATGCCGTCTTCCGAATAGGCCGGCTCGTGGGAGGTGCTGACCACGCGGTTGCGCAGGTGCAGGTGCTTGAGGGCAAAGGGTTGCAACAGCGGATCGTTGGCGCTGGCCATGGGGCATCCTCATCGATGGCGGCGGGATCAGGGCTGGGTGCTGCTGGCGGTCTGCGCCGCCTGGTCGAACATGGCGTCGAAACGGGGTTTGTTGGCGGCGTAATAATCGGCCACCACGCGGTCGGTGCCGCTGTCACGGGCCTTCAACATCAGGCCCTGCAGCTCGGCCAGGGGCATCGAGTAATGGGCGAAGAAGTACGCCACCTGCGGGTGCTGCTGGCTGAAGCCCTTGCGCGCCACGGCGTGGATCTGCTCGGCGCCACCGAAAATGCCCTTGGGCTCGGCCAGGTAGCGCAGCTTCCATTTGGAGAACATCCAGTGCGGGTTCCAGGCGTTGATCACCGCCCACTGGCCGCGGCGCAGGCCCCGGTCCATCTCGGTGAGCATGCCGGTCTCGGACGAGGCCACCAGCTTGTAGCCGGCCAGGTGGTAGGCGTCGATGGCCTTGAGCGACAGCTTGTACTGGCCGTTGCCGGCCTCGGAGGTGAGGATGCGGCCGTCGAGCTTGGCCCGCACTTCGGGCTTGTTCAGGTCCTCGACGCTGGCCACCTCGCTTGCCGGCACGGTCTCGGGCACCGCCCAGCCGATGCGGCCTTCGTACAGCACGCCGAGGTCTTCGAGGCGGTCCTTGTACTTGTCCCAGTAGTCCTTGTGGGTGTTGGGCAGCCACACCATGGGAATCAGGTCGATGTTGCCGTTGGCCAGGGCCTGGAACTGGATGCCGATGTCGGCCTGTACCATTTTCACCGGCTGCTTGAGGTGGTCTTCCAGGGCGGTCTGGGCCAGCTTGGCGGTGATTTCGGTGTCGGACCAGTTCACCCAGCCGATGCGTATCGGCGCGGGCGCGTCGGCGGCGTGGGCCATCAGGGTGGTGGCGGCCAGCAACAAGGCGGCGAGCCTGGCATAAGCTTTTGGGCTATACAGATGCATTGGCTTGTTCCTCAACGTTAGGTCACGGTTTCCTGGGCAGTCGAAGTCAGCGCTATGTTTTTTGTTGATCAAAGCAAATCCCGGGCCGCGCCTGCAATCGATTAAAACTGCCGGTTGCCATGAGAAAAGATTATGGAAAGACTGCGTCGACGCCTGCCGCCCCTCACCGCCCTGGTGGTCTTCGAAGCCGCCGCGCGCCTACAGAGCTTTACCCTGGCGGCGCAGGAGATGTGCATCACCCAGGCCGCCGTCAGCCGGCAGATTCGCCAGCTGGAGGAGCACCTGGCCAACCCGCTGTTCATCCGCAACCACCGCAACGTCACCCTGACCAACGCCGGCCAGCGCTTGTTCGAAGCGGTGGACGAGAGCCTTGAGCGCATCGCCCAGGCCAGCACCGAGATCCGCGGCGACGCCAGCGACGCCATCACCATCGCCGCCACCGTGTGCATGGCCACCTACTGGCTGATGCCGCGCCTGGACGCCTTCCAGCGTGAATTCCCGCAGGTGGCGCTGCGCCTGTTTGCCTTCGACCGCGAGATCGACCTGCGCGCGGAAAACGTCGACATGGCCATTACCTGCGGCAACGGCGGCCAGCGTCACGGCGTGCGCCTGAGCCATTTGATGGATGAGGAACTGGTGCCGCTGTGCAGCCCCGCCTACCTGCAGGGCCGCACCCTGCACGAGCCCCATGAATTGCTGTGCGAGCGCCTGCTGAACCTCGACCGCGAGCACTGGCGTGGCTTCAACTGGGCGGTGGCCGACTGGGCCGCCTGGTTCGACCAGATGCAGGTGCGCGGCCCGCTGCCGCCCGCGCGCCTGGCTTTCAACAACCACGCCCAGCAGATCCTCGCCACCCTGGAAGGCCGCGGCATCGCCCTGGGCAGCCCGCACATGCTCACCGACCTGCTGGCCGACGGCCGCCTGGTGCAGGCCCTGCCCCACCGCTACGCGACCCGGCGTGGCTATTACCTGGCGGTGAACGAGCACAGCACCCGGCCGCAGGCAGTGGCGCGGTTGCAGGCGTGGCTGGAAGGCGCCGCGTGATCCCGACGCTGCCTGGCGGCAGCGGCTACAGCAATCACGCACACCGCACCCGTAGCAGCGGCCGTAGGCCGCGTCCGCAGGCGCCGCGCTGTTCCCGGCATACCGCAGCGCACCCGGACGCCGCCTGCGGCAGCTGCTACATCCTGTGGGAGCTGGCTTGCCAGCGAGCTGTTGGGGCCTTAAAAGCTCGCTGGCAAGCCAGCTCCCACAAGACAGTTGCTGCTACGGGGACGCGCGCAACCCGCTGATCGCGATGCAGGCAACGCGGTTTCAAGACGGTTGCTCCTACGCGGATTTGGTGTAGCCGCTGCCGCAGGCTGCGCTGGCCCTTCTCCACGCTGAATATCTTCCGTGCACGCCGGGCCCAGCGCAGCCTGGCCAATCGCGCACACCGCTCCCGTAGCAGCGGCCGTAGGCCGCGTCCAAGGCACCGCACTGTTCCCGGCACACCGCGGCGCACCCGGACGCGGCCTGCGGCAGCTGCTACGGGGCGGTGTCGAACGTCTCGCTTATCACGTCCACCAGGAACGCCATCACCGCGCGCAGCAACGGCGAATGCCGCAGGTCTGCATGCAGCACCAGCCAGATCTCCCGGGCGAACCCTTCGCCCTCGAACGGCAGGCGTTGCAACAACGGGTCGGCATCCCCCATGAACCGTGGCAGCCCGGCCACGCCCACGCCGCTGCGGGCGGCAGCGTGCTGGGTGGTGAGGTCGGTGACTTCGCAGGCAACCGGCCGCCCCTGGGCCACGGCCATCATCCATTGCTGGTGAAGCATGTCGGCAAGCTCCGGCCCGTAGGTGATGAACTGCCATTGCGCAGGTGCATGCAGGTGTTCGTAGTTGACGCTGGCATACAGGCCGAACGGCATGCTGCCGACTTTGCGCGTGACGCTGTCCGGCTCGGTGGGCCGGTACAGGCGCACGGCAATGTCGGCTTCGCGGCGGCCCAGGGACACGCTGTGGACCTGGCTGACGATGGACAGCTGCACCTGCGGATACTGCTGTTGGAAGCGGCGCAGGGTAGCGGCGAGGAAGTTGCTGGCCAGCACCGGCGGCGCGCTGAGCACTACCCGGCCGGATGCCGGCGACTGTTCGGCGCGCACCACGCGCTGCACGGCAAACGCACTGGCCTCCATCTCGCTGGCCAGCGCAAACACCTGCAAGCCCACGGGGGTGAGCTGGCAGGCACGGGGCAGGCGGTCGACCAGCCGCACCTGCAACTCGGCCTCCAGCGCGCCAAGGCGCCGGCTGACCGTGGCATGGTCAACCTTCAAGGCCCGCGCCGCACCGGCCAGGCTGCCGGCGTGGCCAATGGCAAGAAATACTCGCAGACTCTCCCAATTGAACATCGGTGCGTTTTCTCCAGGTAGCGGTGCGCATATATGGAATTTTCGCACAGAAGCAGGCACGTTAGCGTGGAGACCTCAATCTGGAGGTCAACCCTATGTTCAGTTCCACTGCCAGGAAGGTCCAATTCGCCACCTGCTTGGGTTTTTTCATCGTGCTGATGGACGTCAGCGTGGTCAACGTGGCGCTGCAGGCCTTGCGTCAGGACTTGTCGGCCAGCGTCACCGACCTGCAGTGGGTAGTGAACGCCTACGCCATGGTGTTCGCCGCGTTGCTGTTGATGGCCGGCACCCTCGCCGACCGCTTTGGCGCCAAGCGGGTGTTCATGCTGGGCTACGCGCTGTTTGCGCTGGCGTCCATGGGCTGCGGCCTGGCACAGGGCCTGGGCGCATTGATCACCTGGCGCCTGGCCCAGGGGGTGGGCGCCGCGCTGTTGGTGCCCACTTCGTTGTCGTTGTTGCAACACGCCTTCCCGGAAGAAGCCGCGCGCAACCGTGCGGTGGGCTGGTGGGGTGCAGGCGGTGGCATCGCCCTGGCAGCCGGCCCGGTGATAGGCGGCGTGTTGATTGCCACATTGGGCTGGCGCAGCCTGTTTTTCATCAACGTGCCGATCGGCCTGCTTGGCCTGTGGCTGACCGCCCGCCACGCGCCCCGCTCCCCTTCACAGCCGCAACGCAGCCTGGACGTGCCCGGGCAGCTGGCAGGCGTGCTGACCCTGGCCAGTTTCACGTTTGCCCTGACCCAAGCCAGCGACTTGGGCTGGGCCAGCCCGGTGATCATCGTCGCCGCGCTGGCCTGTGTAATGAGTGGGGTGTTGTTCGTGTGGCTGGAGGCTCGGGCGGCGCGGCCAATGCTGCCCTTGGCGCTGCTGCGCGACCCACTGCTGGCCAGCGCCAACGCCATCGGCGTGCTGGTCAACCTGGTGTTCTACGGCATGGTCTTCGCGTTGAGCCTGTATTTCCAGACCATTGAGCGCCTCACGCCCGAGCAGACGGGCCTGGCGTTCCTGCCGATGATGGCGATTCTCATGGCAGTGAACATCCTCGCGGGCCGGTTGCTGCAACGAACCAGCCGGCGGCGCCTGGCGACCGGGGGCCTGCTGATTTCGGCGCTCGGTTACCTGCTGATGCTGCCAGCCTTGGCCGCCCACGGCTTCGCCTGGCTGGTAGTGCCGATGCTGCTGGCAGGGGGCGGCATTGCCCTGACCATCCCCACCATCACCGGCGCAGCGCTGGCGGCTGCGGCCCGGCACCAGGCCGGGGTAGCGTCCGGGTTGCTGAACGCAGCGCGGCAGGTGGGGGGTATCACCGGCGTGGCGCTGTTCGGCTTTCTGGTGCGCGGTGCTGCGCCGCAGGCGTTCATGCAAGGCATGCATGACGCGCTGGTGATCTGCGTGGTAGCACTGCTCGCCGCAGCCGCACTGGCGTCCACCGGCCTGCGCCCCACCCTCCAGCCATTGCCCCACACCACCCCGTAGCAGCGGCCGCCCGGCCGCGTCCGGCCCCGCTGCGGTGGTGCCTGGAGGACGCAGCCTGGCGGCAGCTGCTACGGGCACTGTATCGTGGAAATAATCGCGATCTGTCACTTCTGGGCGGTGCGTGGGGTTGTTAACGTGCGTGCACGAATCGGCAAGGACTTAGCCCATGCAACTCCCCCTCTACCAGATCGACGCCTTTACCTCCCGCCTCTTCGCCGGCAACCCTGCCGCCGTGGTGCCCCTGGACGCCTGGCTGCCCGACGAGGTCATGCAAGCCATCGCCATTGAAAACGCCCTGGCGGAAACCGCATTTTTCGTGCGTAACGCGCGTGGCCATTATGAGATTCGCTGGTTCTCGCCGTTCACCGAAATCGACTTCTGCGGCCACGCCACCCTGGCCAGCGCCTTCGTGCTGTTCAACCAGCTTGGCGCCCCGGAAACCCTGACCTTCTGGGCCAAGGCCGTCGGCGATATTCCGGTGCGCCGCCTGCCGGATGGCAAGCTCGAACTGAGCTTCCCCGAACTTGCGCCCACGCCGCTTTCCGAGGTGCCTGCGGCCCTGGTCGAAGGGCTGTCGATTGCCCCCAGTGAATACTGGATCAGCCGCCAGGCATACTTTGCGGTGTACGACAACGCGGCGCAGGTGGAGGCCGTGGTCACGCGTTCCGACCTGCTGAAAACCCTGGCCCCACGCGATGTGGTGGTCACCGCGCCGGGCGTTGCCCACGACTTCCACTCGCGCTATTTCTGGCCGGCCAACGGCGGCGAGGAAGACTCGGTCACCGGTTCCATCCACGCGGGGCTGGCACCGTTCTGGGCCAAGCGCCTGGGCAAGTCGCACCTGCAAGCGCTGCAAGGCTTGCAACGCCAGGGCGAGCTGGACTGCCGCGTGGCGGACGGCCGCGTGTTCGTGGCCGGTCATGCCGTGCAATACCTGCAAGGGATGATCACCGTGAGGGCCGGCCAATGAACGTGCGCATCGAACTGGACACCAACCCCGGCGAAGCCGAGCGCAACGCCATCCTCCAGCCGCTGCGCGCATTCAACATCGCCAACGCCGGCAGCACGGTGCCGGAGACCTTCGCGCTGCTGGTGCGCGACGAGCAGACCGACGCGATCATCGGCGGCCTGTACGGCAAGCTGTTCTACCGTTGGATGTTCATCGAGCTGCTGGTGGTGCCCGAACAGACCCGTGGCCAGGGCACCGGCTCACGCCTGATGGAAATGGCCGAGGCGCACGCGCGGGCCAAGGACTGCGTGGGCATCTGGCTGGATACCTTCAGCTTCCAGGCCCCGGCGTTCTACCAGCGTCACGGCTACACCGAGTTCGGCCACATCGACGACTACCCGCCCACCCACACCCGCCACTTCTTCCAGAAACGCCTGCACCCGTAGCAGCTGCCGGTTTTGTGGGAGTGGGCTCTGCCCACGAAAAGGACGCAGCGGAACGTCTGGCTATACGCGTTGTTCTTCTTCGCGGGTAGAACCCGCTCCCACAGGCGTCATTCGAAATCCGACATCTCATAGAACGGCCGGATTTCGATTTCGCTCGGCCCGGGCATGGGGTTGGGGCAGCGTTTCACCCACGCCACCGCCTCGTCCATATCCTTGACGTCCCAGATCCAGAACCCCGCGACCAGCTCGCGGGTGTGGGCAAACGGGCCATCGCTGACGGTGCGCTTGGAGCCATCGAACGCCACGCGCTTACCCTGGGACGACGGCTTCAGGCCATCGGCAGCCTGCAGCAACCCCGCCTTCACCAGTTCGTCGTTGAATTTGCCCATCGCCTCCATCAGCTCGGTGCTGGGCAGCGTGCCTGTTTCGCTCTCTTCAGTAGCCTTGACCAATACCATGACGCGCATAACCTGCCTCCTTTTTCAAAGGTTGGACAGTTATCAGCGTAGCGCAAACCCATAGGTGCGACTCTCACGCTGCCGCTGCAGTGGTAATGCGCCCGCCGATCACCCGCGCCACGGCCAACACCCAGACCAGCACCGCGATGCTGCCGACACTCACCAGCATCCCATGCACCCCCGCCGCGCTGATGACCTTGCCCATCACGAAGGGAAAGCCGAACACGCCGATGAAATACGCCAGGCTGAACAACAGCAGCGCCTGGGGCGTGAGCCGGGGTGGCGCCTGGTTGGCGGCCAGGCCGTTGATCACCGAGTAGTTCAGGCCATAGCCGACCCCCAGCAGCGCGGCGGTGAGCAGGTAGCTGAGGCTGCCGTGCACCCAGCTGGAGAAACCGAACACCGCCACCAGCATCAGCGTGGTGAGCACGGCGGATGCCGCCAGCGGGTTGCGCTTCACCACCCAGCCGGCAATCAGCAAGCGGCAGCCGATGGCCGCACCCATGAAGCCGATGAAGAACAGTGAATAATCCAGGCCCAGGCTGGCGGCGTAGCTGGTCTGGAAACTGCCCATGCCGCCAAAGATCGCCCCGCCCAGGCCCACCATCAGAATCGCCAGCGCGGCGCGCGAGCGCAGCACCTGGGCGGCGCTCGCCAGGCTGATCTGCACCGGCTCGCCCGAGCCCTGCGCGCCGCTGCCAAGCCGCCAGAAATACGCCCCGCCCACCACCGCGCACGCGGCGGCCAGCAGGAACGCACTCTGCACCGGCAAGCCATACAGGCTGGCCAGCTTGCCGGCCAGGGGGCCGCTGCCGATGCCGGTGAGCATGCTGCCCGACAGCAGCGCGAAGCAGTGGGTGCGCCGGGCCGGCTCGACCATGGCCGCGACCATGATCGGCCCTAGGGTGTAGAACAGCCCCCAGCCAACCCCCAGCAGCAGCCCGCAACCCAGCAGCGCCAGGCCCAGCCCCGGCACCAGGGCAAAGCCCAGCGAGGCCAGCACCAGGCAGCCGGCGCCCAACGCCACCGAGCGCCCGGCGCCCAGGCGCTGCATCACATGCCCGGACACCAGCACCGCCAGCAGGGTGCTGACCATGGCCACGGCAAACACTTGGCCGGCATCGCGCTCGCTGCCGCCGTGGCTGGCCACCAGCAACGACAGCAGGAACGTGCTGCCATAGGCGATGGACAGCAGGAAACTGGCGAGGCAGAACAGGCCAAAGCGCGGGCCGGGGCGTTGGGCAGGTGCAGGCATCAAGGGCATTCCGTGCGGAGTAGTCGCGCTGTTGTAACACGGCCGTGCGCACGGTTTGTCATGCAAATAGCGGAGTCAGGGTCAGCATCGGCGCACCTGTCACAACGGTGTCGAGCCATTCACGCTCGCGGTATGATCCAACCGACGCGCACAACAAGGAAGGCACCCCGACGATGGACTCGCTACTCTGGCTCAAGGCACACGCCGTGATCCCGCTGATGCTGGCCGGGGCAGGCGTGGCGCTGTTTTTTGCCGCGCGCCATGTGACCCGGGTCGAGATCGCCCGGCTGCACCAGCGCAACGAGCCGCTGTTCCAGCAGGCCCTGGCACGTCACGGGGTGGACGCCGTGCTGGTGCTCAAGGACAGCACCAGCCTGGGCACCCGCGGGACCAACATAATGCATTGGCGGCCGTTCCAGGTGCACATGATCCTGCACAGCCCACCCGATCGCTGGTTCCTCTACCTGCACACCGAAGGCTCGGCGCCGCTGCTGCAGCCGCTGTCGGAAGAACGGGCGCGGCTGGCGGTGGGCGCCTGACTCCAGGCCCGCACCCCGTAGCAGCTGCCGCCAGGCGGCGTCCGGCGACGCCGCCTGGCGGCAGCTGCTACGGGGTGCGGGGTTAGCGCAGGCCCATGGAGATCATCAGCTTCGCCAAGGCGTCGTCGGTGCTGTCCTTGGTGGTGGTGGGCGATACGCCGGCGGACCTGGCGCGGGCCAGTTTCCATTCCGAGGTGGCCTTTTCCGCGTCGCTGACGTTGTCGAGGAACGACGCCGTCAGCGTCAGTATCTGGTTGTAATCGTCCACACGCTTCAAACCCAGGGCATCGGCCTGGGGCCCCGTGACCTGGCCGGTGGCCAGGGCCTGTTGTCGGCCCATCAAGCCGTCGGCCCAAGCCTGCTCTTGATCCGAGAACAAGCCCCCCTCGTTCTGGGCCACCGCCAGCAATGAACGGCGGTCCAGGCTGCCGAACAGGCTGTTGTAGTCCTGGTCGGTATTGGAGAACGGGTTGCTGGTGGTGGCCATCGCCGCATACACCGCATCCATTCGCTGGCGAGCGTCCTGGCTGACCTGGTCGTCGGACAGCCCGGTAGAGCTGGAAGTGGCCTGGGGCAATACTGCGCCCAGGGCCAGGGCGTCGGTGTTGAAGCCTTCACGGCCAGTGAAGAAGGCACCGTATAGGCTGGCGGCCTGGCTTTGGGTAACCGCGTCGATGCTGAGGGTGACCGTGGCATCTTTCGGCTGCCGGCCAGGCTGCAGCACGGTGCTGATCACCGTGGTGGATTGTGCGGCCTTGCTGGCGGCAAGCTGGGTGATCGACTGCTGGGTATACAGATTGATGCGCATCCTGCGCCTCCATGTGCCTGTGAACGACGCTCTTGTGAGGTTGTTTTTACTGAGATCTGCAGACTTGAACCTTTCACCGCGAACCCAGGCCCGTTGCCACGAGCACCTTGGCCAGTGCGTCGGCGACGGTGTCCTGGGTGTGGGTGGGCGCTGCGGGCAGAACACGTGCGCGCGCGGCCTGCCAATTGGACGTGGCTTTTTCTTCGTCGCTGGCGTTGTCGAGGAAGCTGGCGGCCAGCACCTGGGAGACGTTGCTGTCGGTGACTGACTTGAACGTCGACTCCAGGCGAATCGGCCCCGAGTACAGTCCGGAAGCCAGCGATTGCTGTTGGTCCATCACCGACTTGGCCAGCATTTGCTCCTGGGACGAGAACAAGCCGCCCTGGTTGTTCGCCACGGCCGACAGCGAGCGGCGGTCCAGGCTGCCGAACAGGGTGTTGGTGTCCTGGCCTTCATAGCTGTCGATTGAATAGGGGTTGCCCGACGCTTCCATCGCCGCGTACACGGCGTCCATACGCTTGCGCGCATCCACGCCTATCGCGTCACCGGACAGGCCCGTTGAGCTTGAGGTCGCCTGGGGCAGCGCGGTGGCCAGCCCCAGGGCATCGGCACTGAAACCTTCGCGCACCGGGAAATAGCGGTTGTAGAGATTGGCTGCCTGGCTACGCGTGATCGCGTCGATGCTCAGGTTGACGGTGGCCTGCTGGGCGGTCTGCCCGGCGCTGCGCGCGGTGCTCAGCACCGTGGTGGATTGCGCAGCGGGAGACGCTGCCAGGGTGGAAACCGACTGCTGGGTATATAGGTTGATGCGCATCCTGCGCCTCCGTGTACCAGTGAGTTACCTCCTTGTATCGACAACCTTACAAAAAACTGTAGCCGCGGCCGATAGGCGGCGTCCTGGGCACCTTGGTGGCCTGGGACGCAGCCTTTGGCAGCTGCTACGGGGGGGGGTTACAGCAGGGTTTGCAGGACCACTTCCAGCGGGTGGCGCAGTTCGCGGTCGGCCATGCGCTTGACCTGGCTGCGGCACGAGTAGCCGGTGGCCAGGGCTTCGCCCTGCTTGTCCAGCTTGCCGGCCCAGGACTGCTCGAAGATGGTCCGCGAGGTGTCCTGGTTGCGCGCCTCGTGGCCGTAGGTGCCGGACATGCCGCAGCAGCCGGTGGCCTCGGTGGCCAGCTTCAGGCCCAGGCGCGCGAACACCTGCTCCCACTGGCGGGTGCTGGCCGGCACGTTGGTCTTCTCGGTGCAGTGGGCCATCAGGCGGTAATTGCCGCTGGCGCTGGCGGCCTGCTCGGGCAGCACGTCCATCAGCCATTCCTGGGGCAAGGCCACGCTCGGGCACTCGCCCAGGCCCGGCACCTTGAGGTATTCCTGGCGGTACACCAGGGTCATGGCCGGGTCCAGGCCCACCAGGCGCACGCCGCAGTCGGCCACGGCCTTGAGCTGGCGGGCGTTGCGGATGGCGGCCTTGGCGAACGCACCGAGGAAGCCCTGCACGTGCAGCGGCTTGCCGTTGGCGCTGTAGGGCGCCAGGAACACCCGGTAGCCCAGGCGGTGCGCCAGCTCGATGAACGCGGCCAGCAGCGGCGTCTCGAAGTAGCGGGTGAAGGCGTCCTGCACCAGCACCACGCTGCGCTCGCGCTGGGCCGGGGTCAGCTCGGCCAGGGCCGGTAACGTGGCCACGCGCACCTTGCAACGGCTCAGGGTGGCCTGCAGGTTGTAGCGGCTGATCAGCGGGCTGTCGACCATGCCGGCCTGGCCCTTGAGCAGCCGGCCGATCAGCGCCGAGCCCATCACCGCGTTGTACAGCCCGGGTGCGTGGGCCAGGTACGGCAGGGTGAACTCCAGCGAACCGATCAGGTAGTCACGCAGCGGGCGCTGGTAGCGGCCGTGGTACAGCTCGAGGAAGCGCGAGCGGAACTCGGGCACGTTGACCTTCACCGGGCACTGCCCCGCGCAGGACTTGCACGCCAGGCAGCCGGCCATGGCGTCGTACACCTCGTGGGAGAAATCGGCCTGGCCACGACGGCGCGCCAGGTTGTTGCGCAGCCGCGCCGGCAGGCCCTTGAGCCACGACACCTGGTGGCGCGCCGCCGCCAGCACGTCGATGTCCGCCGCGCCCTGCAGGCGCAGCCATTCGCGAATCAGCGAGGCACGGCCCTTGGGCGAATGCTGGCGTTCGCGGGTGGCTTTCCACGACGGGCACATGGCGTCGTCGGGGTCGAAGTTGTAGCAGGCGCCGTTGCCGTTGCAGTGCATCGCCGTGCCGTAGTCCTGCCACACACGCTCGTCGATCTGGCGGTCGTAGTCGCCACGCAGCGGCGCTTCGTCGACCTTGATCAGGCCTTCGGCGCTGTCCGGCGGGGTGCAGATCTTGCCGGGGTTGAGCTGGTTGTGCGGGTCGAACGCGCCCTTGAGCTGTTGCAGCGACGGGTACAGCTCGCCGAAGTAGGCCGGCACGTATTCCGAGCGCAGGCCCTTGCCGTGCTCGCCCCACAGCAGGCCACCGTAGCTCTGGGTCAGCGCCGCCACCGCGTCGGAGATCGGCTTGACCAGCGCGGCCTGGGCCGGGTCCTTCATGTCGAGGATGGGCCGCACGTGCAGCACGCCGGCGTCGACGTGGCCGAACATGCCATAGGCCAGGCCATGGCTGTCCAGCAACGCGCGGAAGTCGGCGATGTAGTCGGCCAGTTTTTCCGGCGGCACCGCGGTGTCTTCCACGAACGGCTGCGGCCGTGCCTCGCCGTCGACGTTGCCCAGCAGGCCCACCGAGCGCTTGCGCATGGTGTACACGCGGTTCACCGCCGCCGCGCCTTCGGCCAGGGTGTGGCCCAGGCGCTCGATGCTCTTGTCCGCCTGCAGGTGCTCGACGAAGGCCGCCACGCGGGCGTTGACCTCGGCCGGGTCGTCGCCGGCGAATTCCACCAGGTTGATGCCCAGGGTCGGGCGGGCCGGGTCGGCCGGGAAGTACTCGGCCACGGCGTGCCAGATGATGTCCTTCATGGCCAGCAACAGCACCTTGGAGTCCACCGTCTCGATGGAGATCGGCGTGTGCTCGAGCAGCGCATTGGCGTCGCGCAGGGCGTCCATGAAACTGGCGTAGCGCACGTTGACCACCACCTGGTAGGTGGGGATCGGCAGCACGTTGAGCTTGGCCTCCACCAGGTAGCCCAGCGAGCCCTCGGCGCCGCACAGCACGCTGCTGAGGTTGAAGCGCCCCTGCTCGTCGCGCAGGTGCGCCAGGTCGTAGCCGGTCAGGCAGCGGTTGAGCGGCGGGAAGGTGCGCTCGATCAGCTCGCCCTGGGTTTCCTGGATGGTGCGGGCGGCGCGGTACACCTCGCCGGCACGGCCGGGCACGGCGCAGGCCTGCTCCAGTTCATCGTCGGTCAGCGGGTAGGTGTGCAGGCGCTGGCCGCCCAGCAGCACGCTGTGCAGTTCCAGCACGTGGTCGCGGGTCTTGCCGTAGGTGCAGCTGCCCTGGCCGCTGGCGTCGGTGTTGATCATGCCGCCCACGGTGGCGCGGTTGGAGGTGGACAGCTCCGGGGCGAAGAACAGCCCGTGGGGTTTCAGCGCGGCGTTGAGCTGGTCCTTGACCACCCCCGCCTGCACGCGCACCCAGCGCTCCTCGACGTTGATCTCGAGGATGTTGTTCATGTGCCGCGACAGGTCGACGACGATGCCATCGGTCAGCGACTGGCCGTTGGTGCCGGTGCCGCCACCACGGGGGGTGAGCTTGACGCCCTGGAAGCGCGGCTGGGCCATCAGCGTGGCGACGCGGGCCACGTCCTCGGCATCGGCCGGGAACACCGCCGCCTGGGGCAGGCGCTGGTAGATGGAGTTGTCGGTGGCCAGCACCGTGCGGGTGGCGTAGTCGGTGCTCAGCTGGCCCTTGAAGCCGGCGCTGCGCAGGGCATCGAGGAACTCGGGGTACAGGGTGGCCGGTGCGGTGCCGGTCAGTTGGGCGATCATCGGGGATGGCCTCGTCTTTATGTCAGGATAATCATGGATACTGGCCTGGGCGTGCTGGTTATCAGCGGCCAGGTAGTGGATGATGCCAATGATCCCGGAGCCCGGCGTTCGGCACAAACCGATATTCGCACCTGCATTGATGACTTTTACGAATGAATTACCGCAACCTCACCCCGTCCATGTCGGTGCTGCTGGCCTTCGAGGCGGCGGCGCGCCATGAAAGCTACACCCGCGCCGCCGAGGAACTGTCCCTGACCCAGAGCGCGGTGACCCGCCAGGTGCAGGCCCTGGAGCAGCAACTGGGGGTGACGCTGTTCCGCCGCGAGGGCCGTGCGGTGCGGCTCACCGAGGTGGGCCGGCTGTACCAGCGCGAGATCAGCGAAGCCCTGGGCCGGGTGCGCAGCGCCACCCTGCACGCCATGGCGCACCAGACCGGCAGCGGCAGCCTGCGCCTGGCCACCCTGCCCACCTTCGGCTCGAAATGGCTGCTGCCGCGCCTGCATGACTTTTACCGCCAGCACCCGGACATCATGGTGCACATCAACTCGCGCATCGAGACCGTGGACTTCGAGACCAGCGGCATCGACGCCGCCATCGTCGTCGCCACCGGCGACCAGCCCGGGCTGGTCTGCCACCGCCTGTACGCCGAGGAATTGATGGTGGTGCTGTCGCCAACCCTGGCGGCCACCCGCGCCGAATGGAGCCCGGCGGCCCTCGGCCAGCAGGTGCTGCTCAGCGTGGTCAACAACCCCAGCGCCTGGGGCGAGTGGTTCGCCTACCATGGCCTGGCGCACCAGGGCATGCGCCTGGGGGCCAGCTTCGAGCTGACCTCGCACCTGGTGCAGGCGGTCCGCGCCGACATCGGCATCGGCCTGGTGCCACGGGTGCTGATCACCGAGGAACTGGCCAGCGGCGAGCTGCTCAGCCCTGCCCTGCCCTACGCCAGCGCGCGCAGCTATTACCTGGTGTACCCGCCGCGCAACCGCGCGTTGCCCGCGTTGGTGGCGTTTCGCGAGTGGTTGCTCGGCAACCCGTCCCCGTAACCGTAGCAGCGGCCGCCAGGCCGCGTCACAGCCGCCGCGTGCCCCCCACCGACGTCAACCGCTCACCCAGGTAATCCACCAACACACTCACCTTGGGCAGGCTCTCGCGGCTGCGCAACCACACCAGGTTCATCGGCTGGCCATCGGTGGCCAGTTCCGGCAACACCTCCACCAGCGCCCCGCTCGCCACGTGCGTCGCCACCAGCCAGGTCGGCAACTGGGCGATGCCCAGCCCCGCCAGCGCTGCCATCACCTCGCCTTCGCCATCGCCCACGGCAATGTGCGGGTGCATGATGCGCCGCTCCATCTCCCCCGGCTGGCGCCCCTTGAAATACCACGGCCCCACCAGCCCATCGTTCTGGCCATAGCCCACGCAATGGTGGTGGTCCAGGTCGTCGGCCGACTGCGGCACGCCCTGGCGCGCCAGGTACGCGGGCGCGGCGCAGAAGATCATGCGCTGGGCGCCGATGTAGCGGTGCGCCAGCGCCGCGGGCCAAGCGTCGGCGCCACCGATGCGCACGACGATGTCGATGCCATCCTGCACCGGGTCGACGAAGCGGTCGGAGAATGACACATGGGGCAGCAACCGCGGGTGCTGCTTGACGAAATCGAGGATCAGCGGCAGCACATGCAGGCGCCCATAGGACGCCGGCAGGTCGATGCGCAGGTGGCCATGGGGCTCGCCCTGCTCGGCGCCCAGCGCCAGCTCCACCTGCTCCAGGTCGCAGAGCACCGCCGTGCAGGTGCGGTAGAAGGTCTGCCCGGCCTCGGTCAGCGCCATGCGCCGGGTGGTGCGGTTGAACAGCCGCGCGCCCAGCCGTGCCTCGAGGCGGGCGATGCTCTTGCTCACCGCCGAAATGCTCAGGTGCAGGCGCTCGGCGGCCGCCGTGAAGCTGCCCAGGTCTGCCACGCTGACGAACACGTCGATGCCCTTGAGCCGTTCCGAGGAAAACATCGCCGCTCCATTGTTGAACTGGGTTCAAGACAGTTGGTAAAAAACGGCGCAAATAGGCCATCAATTCTCTAATAGGCTACGGCAAAACCTTTCTGGAGTTAAGTGTCATGCCGTCCTCAACCGTGGCCCACGCCACGCCGTCCGCCCATTCAGCCCTGCAAATCCTGATCATGACCGTGGCGGCGTTCATCATCGTCACCACCGAGTTCCTCATCGTCGGCCTGTTGCCGGCGCTGGCCCGCGACCTTGACGTGTCCATCGCCGTGGCCGGCCAGCTGGTGACGCTGTTCGCCTTCACCGTGATGCTGTTCGGCCCGCTGCTCACCGCGCGCCTGGCGCAGGTGGAGCGCAAGCGCCTGTTCACCGTGATTTTGCTGGTGTTCGCCGCCTCCAACGTGCTGGCCGCGCTGGCCAGCAATATCTGGATCATGGCCCTGGCGCGCTTCATCCCCGCCCTGGCCCTGCCGGTGTTCTGGGGCACCGCCAGCGAAACCGCCGGGCAACTGGCAGGGCCGGGCAACGCCGGCAAGGCGGTGTCCAAAGTGTACCTGGGCATCTCCGCGGCCCTGGTGTTTGGCGTGCCGCTGGGCACCGTGGCCGCCGACACCCTGGGCTGGCGCGGCACGTTCTGGGCGCTGGCGGCGGTGTCGCTGGTGATCGCCGCGCTGATGCACCTAGCCATGCCCACCCTGCCCACCTCACCCAAGCCCGCCCATGGCGAGAAGCAGACCGCCATCCTGCGCCAGCCGCGCTTCCTGGCCCACGTGCTGCTGTCGGTGCTGGCCTTCACGGCCATGTTCACCGCCTACACCTACCTGGCCGATATCCTTGAACGCGTGGCCAGCGTACCTGCCAGCCAGGTCGGCTGGTGGCTGATGGGCTTCGGCGCCGTGGGCATGCTGGGCAACCATTGGGGCGGCCAGCTGGTGGACCGCAAGCCGCTGGGGGCCATGGTGCTGTTCCTGCTGGTCATGGGCGCCGGCATGCTCGCCGTGGTCCCGGCCGCCGGGCACCACGCCTGGCTGATCGTCGCGCTGGTCGCCTGGGGCATCGGCTACACCGCGCTGTTCCCGGTGTGCCAGGTGCGGGTGATGCAGGCTGGCGCCCGCGCCCAGGCACTGGCGGCTTCGCTGAACATTTCGGCGGCCAACGCGGGCATTGGCCTGGGGGCTATTCTGGGCGGGCTGGGGATTCGGCACCTGGGGTTGGAAGCCTTGGGCTTGATCGCCACGGCCATCGCCGCCTTGGCCCTGCTGGTGGCACTGCTGATGATTGGGCGCCGGACGCCAGTTCGTCCCTGTGATGGCGAAAGCAGGGTCGTCTGTTAATTAACGAAGTTGCCGGTTTTGAAAGTTTTATCTACTGTCAGTTCTTACAGGTGACAGTGCCTGCTGGTTCGCCCACGCTGCTGACTATTCGCAATTAAAAGCGAAAACCCAGTAAAGGAGAAACCAAATGTCAACCACTAAATCGCCTGCCACCGGCACTTATAACTGGAACCTGGACACCGAATTCCGCGAGGCAAATCAAATTGATTTGCATATCGACAGGATCCCCGACGAGGCGGGCCTGTTTGCTGTTCTACAGGGGCAAGCGCGTATTGCCGGCCCTGTTTTCACAAGGGAAAACCTAGTCCTGGTATTTCCAGTACACCCTGACGGGTCCTTCAACGGCACCGTTTCGATTGGCCCGAATTCTGCTAGAGTCTACTACATGCGTGGCTTGGATGACGTGAACAATCCAGTTAGCGGAACGGCCGGCGGAGGGCAAGTTGATATCAAACTGGACACGGAGGGAAACCTGTCAGGAAGTATTACTGGATTCTTCCCAACAGCCTTATCGATCACATCAAGCTTCGACGTCCAACAACCATCCCGCAAACTTCTTACCGAGGAATTGAAAGCCGTTCTTAAAGCATTCAAACAGCATTAAAACCCATACCGGCCATGTACAAAAAACCGCCAAGGCGGTTTTTTGTCTTTACGCCTTACTCGACTTCGCCCGCTTGGCCTCCTCCAGCGCATACCGCCGGCAATGCTCCAGGTAGCCCATTTCATGGCTGGCCACCAGCTGCACCACGCTCTTCCACAGCCACGACGGTGCATCCAGGGTGCGCGAGCGGTTCAGTTGCAGGTCCTTGATCCAGCCGGCGCGGGTGGCCAAGTCCATCTGCCGGGCGTGGGCCAGGCCCACCACCCGCGCCAGGTAGGCCGCCACGCGCATGGCCTCGACCTGGGTGAGTTGGTCCAGCTCCAGTTTCATGTCCTGGGGCAGCAGTTCGCGGATGAAGAAGCCGTTGTCGAGCATGCGCGTGGCCAGCATGCGGTTGCCCAGGCCCGGTGACAGGTGGCGGGCGCCCTCCACCACGCGCTGGCCGTTGTCCCGTGGCATGGACGCGCGGGCGGCGCGCGGCGCGGCGGCGCCCACGGCCTGCTTGATGTCGATCAGGCAGTAGTCGGGGTCGTCGTCATCGCCCACGCTCAGCAACGCCGCGTAGCGCTGCAGGCCCAGGGAGCTGCAGCCCTTGACCCAATAGGCGGAGTCCAGCAGCTCGACGCGGTCATCTTTGGAGCGGCCTTTGAGCGAGGTCACGAGCGCGTGGATGTCGTCACTGGCGCAGAGCTTCTTCAACGCGGTGCGCTCGTCCTTGGCCAGTGGCCAGAAGTGCTTGCCTTGGGGGATGGTTGGGCGAGTGTCCTCGATGCGCTCCTGGGCCAGGTGCTTCCAGGTACGCTGCACGGCGCTGCGCATGCCGGCCTTGACCTGGGCCGGGCGTGGCGGGTCTTCGTCGACGTTGGTTTCGAACGCCAGCTCGTAGCCGCGCATCATCTCCTCGAGCATTTTCGCGGTGGCCACGCCGGGCAGGTCGGAGCCGCGCGCGGCGGTGGCCAACGACAGCGCCAGGCGCACCAGGTCGTGGGCCGGGTTGCCGATCACGGTCTGGTCGAGGTCGCGGATGTGGATGTCGATCTTGCCCTTGAGGTCGCCCGTGGGGCCCAGGTTGCCGGCGTGGCAATCGCCGCAGATCCACACCGCCGGCCCGCTGGGCAGGCGCTTGCCCGGCTGGCTGTGCAGCCACTGGTAGAACTGCACCGTGCTGCCGCGCACGTAGGCGTGGGCAGAACGGGCCATTTTCAGGTTGCGAAGTTCGGTGAGCGGGGCGAGGCGCGCGGAGGGTCTGGGTGTTTTCATGGGGGCGTCTTTGGCAGATGTATGCAGTGGACTTACAGCCGTCATAAATGTTTCAAAATATTTCCCAGATACCCGATAACAACGGCCGCCAGGCCGCGTCCCGCCCCACCACCCTCACATCTGGCAGAACCGCAGACGGTTGCCGAACGGGTCGTACACTTCCAGCACCTGCCCCCAGTCCTGCTGCACGATACCGGGCCGCGCATTGCCGTAGCGCCTGGCCAGCAACTCATCGCGCAGCTGTTCTATGTTGTGCATCGGAATAAACACCGTCGCCCCCGGGCAGGCATCGCCGTGGTGTTCTGACAGGTGCAGTTGCAGCGCGCCGCGGCGAATGCCCAGGTACAGCGGCAGGCCAGGCTCGAAACGGTGCTCGAACTCGACGCTGAAGCCGAGGAAATCGAGGTAGAACTCGCGAGCCTTGGCTTCATCGAAGCTGCGCAGGATGGGGATGGGGCTATCGAACGTGGGTGCGGTCATGGTTCCCTCCTGGAACGGATGTGTGGGGGGGGGGCATGCCCCCTGACGCGGCCGTTGTTGTGGGAGCTGGCTTGCCAGCGAGCTGTTGAGGCCCTAAAAACTCGCTGGCAAGCCAGCTCCCACAAAGACAGTTGCTGCTACGGGGATATTGCCAGGGCTTGGATCAGGGCGTCGAGGGTTTCGGGGGCGGCGGCGTGGTGGCTGGCGCAGCGTTGCCGGTCCCAGGGCATGGCGTCGTCGGTGCAGTAGTCGCCCACGCACTCGGCGTCCAGCGGGCCGTCCAGCAGGCCCAGCGGTACCCACACATACGGCTCGCCGCGCAGGGGGTTGGGCACGGTGGCGCCGCACTGGCCGCAGAAGTCGTTGCGGTAGCCGGTTGCCTTCTGCCAGGTGCTGATGGCGCTTGCGCCGGCGTGCCAATGGAAGTCGGCGGCCTTCACCACGGTAGCGAGGTTATGCCCCACGCCCGTCTGCCGGCGGCACAAGCTGCAGTGGCAGCGGTAGAAGGTTCGCGGCGCCGCTTCCAGGCTGAAGCGCACGGTGCCGCACAGGCATTGTCCTGACGTCATGACCATTCCCTTGAAATAAACCACCTTTGTAGCAGCGGCCGCCAGGCCGCGTCAAAACCCGCCACCACCCCGGGCAACCGTCGCCTGCCGATACTGCCGCGGGGTAAACCCGGTCAGCGTCTTGAACTGGCGGCTGAACGCACTGTGGTCGGTGTAGCCGCACTGCATCGCCACCTCGGTGATCGGCAGTTCGCTGTGCAGCAGCCGATGGGCGTGCTCCAGGCGCACCTTGTGGATCATCTGCCGCGGCGTGAGGTGGAACACGCGCTTGCAGTAGCGCTCCAACTGCGCCACCGAGATCCCGGCAATGCGGGTCAGCTCGGCCATGCTGATGGGGCCCTGGAAGTGCCCGCGAATGTACTCGTCCACTGCCGCCAGGCGCTGGTACGCCGGGTGGCTGGCGCTGGCGGTCTGCAGGTCCACGGAGATGCCGGCCAGGCCGATGATTGCACCGTCGCGGTTGTAGATGGGCTGCTTGTGGGTCAGGCACCAGCCCGGCTCGCGGCTGCCGTACAGGTGCAGCTCCAGCTGGTCCTCGAGCACCAGGCCTTCCTCCAGCACGCGGCGGTCCTGCTCGGTGTAGCCGGGGCCCAATTGTGCGGGGAACACCTGGGCGCTGGTCTTGCCCAGCAGCGGCTGCAGGCGCTTGAAACCACAGCGCTGCAGCAGGGTGCGGTTGGCCAGGCGGTAGCGCGCCTGGGGGTCCTTGATGAAGACCACCGCGTTGGGAATCACGTCGAGCATGGGCAGCAGGGGCGCCATGCCGGCGAGCATTTCATCCAGTGTTTGCGGGCGTTCCAGGGCGTGCCCCTGGCCCAGCAGCGTCAGCGCATCCAGGGTCATGGACCAGGCTCCTCACGGCGGCACGCACCGCCATGGCAGCGCTGCGGCCGGCCAGCTTGCCGCACTGGGCGAGCGCTGTCCAGCGGCTGAAACCATTCTGCCAATTGTGCCGATTTCGTCATCGTCGCTGGCGAAAAGCATCAAGTAAAGCGGCGCCGCAAGGTTCACTGTAGAGCCCACGGGAAGCGCCCAAGCGGCGCCGCCCAACAATAACAACTGCAAGGCGACATCCACTCCTGCCGACCAATAACACACAAGAAGGCGACGCCATGTCCGGCACAGGCAAGTTCAAGAAACAACTCTCATTGATGGACCTGACCTTCATCGGGCTGGGTGCCATTTTCGGTTCCGGCTGGCTGTTCGCAGCCAGTCACGTCTCCACCATCGCCGGCCCCGCGGGTATTTTCTCGTGGATGCTGGGCGGCTTCGCGGTGCTGCTGCTGGGCATCGTCTACTGCGAGCTGGGCGCCGCCCTGCCCCGCGCCGGCGGCGTGGTGCGTTACCCGGTGTTCTCCCACGGCCCGCTGCTGGGCTACCTGATGGGCTTTATCACGCTGATCGCGTTTTCCAGCCTGGTGGCCATTGAGGTGGTCGCCGCCCGCCAGTACGCCGCGGCGTGGCTGCCGGCGCTGAGCCAACCGGGCACCGGCAACCCGACGTTGCTTGGCTGGCTGCTGCAGTTCGCCCTGCTGTGCCTGTTCTTCGCGCTGAACTACTACAGCGTCAAGACCTTCGCCAAGGCCAACAACTTCATCAGTCTGTTCAAATTCATCGTGCCGCTGCTGGTGATCGGCGTGCTGTTCACCTTCTTCAAACCGGCCAACTTCACCGTGCACGGCTTCGCCCCGTTCGGCCTGTCCGGCGTGGAAATGGCGGTGTCGGCCGGCGGCATCATCTTCGCCTACCTGGGCCTGACGCCGATCATTTCGGTGGCCAGCGAGGTGCGCAACCCGCAACGCACCATTCCCATTGCGCTGATCCTCTCGGTGCTGCTGTCCACCGGCATCTACGTGCTGTTGCAGGTGGCATTCCTGGGCGGCATTCCCACCGAGATGCTCAGCCAGGGCTGGGCCGGCATCAGCAAGGCCTTCTCGCTGCCCTACCGTGACATCGCCCTGGCCCTGGGCGTGGGCTGGCTGGCGTACCTGGTGGTGGCCGACGCGGTGATCTCGCCCAGCGGCTGCGGCAACATCTACATGAACGCCACGCCGCGGGTGATCTACGGCTGGGCGCGCACCGGCACCTTCTTCAAGGTCTTCACCCGCATCGACGAGAAATCAGGCATCCCGCGCCCGGCGCTGTGGCTGACCTTCGGCCTGTCGCTGTTCTGGACCCTGCCGTTCCCGTCGTGGGAAGCGCTGATCAACGTGGTGTCCGCCGCCCTGGTGCTGAGCTACGCCATCGCGCCGATCTCGGTGGCCGCCCTGCGCCGTAACGCCCCCGACATGCCCCGGCCGTTCCGGGTGAGAGGCTTCGCGCTGCTGGGCCCGGTGTCGTTCATTGTCGCTGCGCTGATCGTCTACTGGTCGGGCTGGGGCACCGTGTCCTGGCTGCTGGGCCTGCAAATCGTGATGTTCGTGGTGTACCTGCTGTGCCAGCGCCTGGTGCCTACCGACCACTTGAGCATCGGCCAGCAAGTGCGTTCCTCGGCCTGGCTGATCGGCTTCTACGCCGTGACCATCCTGCTCTCCTGGCTGGGCAGCTTCGGCGGCCTGGGCGTGCTCGGCCACCCTTACGACACCCTGGCCGTGGCCGCCAGCGCGCTGGTCATTTACTACTGGGGCGCCGCCACCGGGGTGCCGGCCCACCTGGTGCGCCTGGACGCGGACGACGCCGAAAGCGAGGCGGTGGAGCACGCCGGCCGCGCGCAACCGGCGCACCTGCCCCACGCCACCACCCGTTAATTCAACCTGGACGCACCCATGAAACAGGTACACGTGATCGATTCCCACACCGGCGGCGAACCCACGCGGCTGGTGATGCAAGGCTTCCCGGCGCTGACCGCCAGCACCGTCGCCGGCCAGCGCGACGAACTGCGCGAGCTGCATGACCACTGGCGCCGCGCCTGCCTGCTGGAGCCACGCGGCAACGATGTGCTGGTGGGCGCCCTGTACTGCCCGCCGGTGTCGGCCGACGCCACCTGCGGGGTGATCTTCTTCAACAACAGCGGCTACCTGAACATGTGCGGCCACGGCACCATCGGCCTGGTGGCGTCCCTGCAGCACCTGGGGCTGATCGGCCCCGGCGAGCACCGCATCGACACGCCGGTGGGCCAGGTCAGCGCCACGCTGCACGCCGACGGCGCCGTCACCGTCGGCAACGTGCCGTCGTACCGCTACCGCCAGCGCGTGCCGGTGCAGGTGCCCGGCCATGGCCTGGTGCACGGCGACATCGCCTGGGGCGGCAACTGGTTCTTCCTGGTGGCCGAGCATGACCAGGTGCTGGAACTGGCCAACGTCGAGGCCCTCACCGCCTTCACCTGGGCGCTGCTCAAGGCCCTGGAAGCCCAGGGCATCCACGGCGAAGGCGGCGCGCTGATCGACCACGTGGAGCTGTTCGCCGCCGATCCGCACGCCAACAGCCGCAACTTCGTGATGTGCCCCGGCAAGGCCTACGACCGCTCCCCGTGCGGCACCGGCACCAGCGCCAAACTGGCGTGCCTGGCCGCCGACGGCAAGCTGGCCGAGGGCGAGCGCTGGGTGCAGGCGAGCATCACCGGCAGCCAGTTCGAAGGCCGTTTCGAATGGGACGGCGAGCGCATTCGCCCGTTCATCACCGGCCGCGCCTACATGACCGCCGACAGCACCCTGCTGATCGACGAGGAAGACCCGTTTGCCTGGGGCATCTGAGCCCACTTTTTTCGCACCCACCTGACTACTGGAGAACACACCATGACCGACAACATCTTCACCGGCTGCATGCCCGCCCTGATGACCCCGTGCACCGCCGCGCGCACCCCGGACTTCGACGCCCTGGTGGCCAAGGGTCGCCAACTGATCGAAGCCGGCATGAGCGCCGTGGTCTACTGCGGCTCCATGGGTGACTGGCCGCTGCTCACCGAGGCCCAGCGCCAGGAAGGCGTGGCGCGCCTGGTGGCCGCCGGCATCCCGACCATCGTCGGTACCGGCGCGGTCAACAGCCGCGAAGCTGTGGCCCACGCCGCCCATGCCGCCAAGGTCGGCGCCCAGGGCCTGATGGTGATTCCGCGGGTGCTGTCGCGTGGCGCCTCGCCGGCTGCGCAGAAGGCGCACTTCAGCGCCATCCTGAAAGCCGCCCCGCAACTGCCGGCGGTGATCTACAACAGCCCCTACTACGGCTTCGCCACCCGCGCCGAGCTGTTCTTCGACCTGCGCCGTGAGCACCCGAACCTGATCGGCTTCAAGGAATTCGGCGGCGCCGCCGACCTGCGCTACGCCGCGGAAAACATCACCTCCCAGGATGACGACGTGACCCTGATGGTGGGCGTCGACACCCAGGTGGTGCACGGCTTCGTCAACTGCAACGCCACCGGCGCCATCACCGGCATCGGCAACGCCCTGCCGCGCGAGGTGCTGCACCTGGTGGCGCTGAGCAAGCAGGCGGCCAAGGGCGACGCCCGCGCCCGCCGCCTGGCCCGCGAGCTGGAGGCGGCGCTGGCAGTGCTGTCGTCGTTCGATGAAGGCTGCGACCTGGTGCTGTACTACAAGCACCTGATGGTGCTCAACGGCGACCTGGAATACAGCCTGCACTTCAACGACACCGACGTGCTCAGCGACGCCCAGCGCCGCTACGCCGAACAGCAGTACGCGCTGTTCCGCCAGTGGTACGCCGCCTGGTCGGCCGAGCAGAACCAGGCCTGACACCTTTGCCGCGCCGGGCCCTGGGGCCCGGCCTCGTGACCTTTTAAGGATGCACCATGACACTGACAGGCAAGCTGCTGATCGGCCGCCACGCCGTCGCCGGCACCGGCGCCCCGGTTTACGCCATCAACCCCGCCACCGACCAGCCGCTGCAACCCGGCTACCCGGGCGGCAACCGCGAGCACGTGGCCCAGGCCTGCGCCCTGGCGTGGAACGCCTTTGACGCCTACCGCGAGACAGCACCCGCCGTCCGTGCGCATTTTCTACAGACCATCGCCGAGGAAATCGAAGCCCTGGGCGACACCCTGATTGACCGCGCGGTGGACGAAACCGGGCTGCCGCGCACACGTATGCTTGGCGAACGCGGGCGCACCTGCCAGCAGCTGCGCACCTTCGCCCGCGTGGTGCTGGCCGGCGAATGGCTGGACGCGCGCATCGACCCCGCCCTGCCCCAGCGCCAGCCCCTGCCGCGCGCCGACCTGCGCCAGCGGCACATCGCCCTGGGCCCGGTGGCGGTGTTCGGCGCCAGCAATTTCCCCCTGGCCTTCTCGGTGGCCGGTGGCGACACCGCCTCGGCCCTGGCCGCCGGCTGCCCGGTGGTGGTCAAGGCCCACGGCGCCCACCCCGGCACCAGCGAGCTGGTGGGCCAGGCCGTCGCCCGTGCGGTGCAGCGCTGCCAGCTGCCGGAGGGCGTATTCTCGCTGCTGTACGGTTCGGGCCGCGAAGTGGGCATCGCACTGGTAAGCGACCCGCGCATCAAGGCCGTCGGCTTCACCGGTTCGCGCAGCGGCGGCCTGGCCCTGTGCGCTGCCGCCCAGGCGCGGCCGGAGCCGATTCCGGTGTACGCGGAAATGAGTTCAATCAACCCGGTGCTGTTGTTCCCGGCCGCCCTGCAGGCCCGCGGGGAAGCGCTGGCCCAGGCGTTCGTCGGTTCGCTGACCCAGGGCGCCGGGCAGTTCTGCACCAACCCCGGGCTGGTCATCGGCCAGCGCGGCGCAGCGCTGGAACGCTTTGCCACGGCCGCCGTGGCGGCGCTCACGGACGCCCCGGCGCAGACCATGCTGACCCCCGGCATTTGCCAGGCCTACCAGCAGGGCGTCGCGGCGCTGGCCAGCCACCCGCTGGCGCACACCCTGGGCCAGGGCCTGTCTGCCACCGGGCCAAACCAGGGCCAGGCCCAACTGTTCATTGCCGACGCCAGCGACTTCCTCGCCGCCCCGGCGCTGCAAGCCGAAGTGTTCGGCGCCGCCTCGCTGATCGTCCAGTGCGACGATGACCAGCAAGTGCGCCAGGTGCTCGAACACCTGGAAGGCCAACTGACGGCCACCCTGCACCTGGACGACGCCGACCTGCCCCAGGCCCGCGCCTTACTGCCGGTGCTGGAGCGCAAGACCGGGCGCCTGCTGGTCAACGGCTGGCCTACCGGCGTCGAAGTCTGCGACGCCATGGTGCACGGCGGGCCGTTCCCGGCCACCTCCGATGCCCGGGGCACCTCGGTGGGCACCGCGGCCATCCTGCGTTTCCTGCGCCCGGTCTGCTACCAGGACTTCCCCGACAGCCTGCTGCCCGTGGCCCTTGGCGCTGCCAACGACCTGCAGCTGCGGCGGCTGGTCGACGGCCAGCGGGAGGCTTGAGCCATGAGCCAGCCTTTCGCTGAGCCGACCACGGCGGACGTCGCCGTGGTGGGCGCCGGCATCATCGGCGTCAGCTGCGCCCTGGCCCTGGCGCGCCAGGGCCGCCGGGTGCTGGTCATCGACCGCCAGGCCCCGGGCCATGGCGCCTCCTACGGCAACGCCGGGCACCTGGCCACCGAGCAGGTGTTCCCCATCGCCGACGTGTCGATTCTCAAGCGCCTGCCGGCCATGCTCATGGACCCCATGGGCCCGCTGCGCCTGGATTGGAAGTACCTGCCGCGGGCGCTGCCGTGGTTCACCCGGCTGCTGCTGAACCTGCGCCCGGCGCCGTTCCAGCGCACGGTGGCCGGCATCCGCGCGCTCAACGAAGGCAGCCTGGGCGCCTGGCAGCGCCTGCTGGCCAGCGTGCACCGGCCGGGGCTGCTGAAGGAAGACGGCTCGCTGCTGGTGTTCGAACGCGCCGCGTCCCGCCCCGCCCTGGATGCCCTGCAAGCGCGCCTGCGCCAGCAGCAGGTGCCGGTGGACTTCTGGGCCGCCGACGCCGTGCGCCAGGCCGCGCCGCAATTGAACGAGCGCCTGCAGGGCGGATTGTTCTTCCCCGCCACCGGGCACTTCGTCGACCCCTACAAAGTGCTCACCGAACTGGTGGCAGCGGCCAAGAGCTGCGGCGTGCAGTTCCTGCAGCACGGCGTGCTCGACGGCCGCCTGCACGACGGCGGCGTGGTGCTGAACACTGAGCAGGGCACGATCGGCGCGCGCCAGGTGCTGCTGGCCTGTGGCGCTCATTCGGCGCCGCTGGTCAAGCGGCTCACCGGCAAGCAGGTGCCGCTGGACACCGAGCGCGGCTACCACCTGATGCTGCCGGCGGAGCAACACCGCCTGCCGTTCGCCGTCACCTCGCTGGAACGCAAATTCATCATGACCCCCATGGAGGGCGGCCTGCGCCTGGCCGGCACGGTGGAATTCGCAGGTCTCGACGCACCGCCGTCGATGGCCCGCGCGCGGCAACTGCACCGCCTGAGCCAGGGCCTGTTCAGCCACGACCTGGACGCCCGCGGCGCTACCGAGTGGATGGGGTTCCGGCCGTCGTTGCCCGACTCCCTGCCGGTCATCGACCGGGTGGCGGGCGGCAGGGTGCTGCTGGCGTTCGGGCACCAGCATCTGGGGTTGACCCAGGCAGCGCTGACGGCAGAGATGGTTGCGGCGCTGGCCAGCGGCGAGGCACCTGCCTCGAGCGCCTACCGCCTGGCTCGGTTCTGATCCGCGCCGTGGGGCTTTTGTGGGAGCTGGCTTGCCAGCGAGCTTTGAAGGCCTCAACAGCTCGCTGGCAAGCCAGCTCCCACAGGTCAGGCCCGTAGGCGCCTCGGCGTCAGGAATCCGACGAACCCGCGCAGACACGCCATTTATCGCATTTGCCTGCATTTTTTTTGAATCAACCACGCCCCGCCGTGTTCCCAACCACATGGCACGATGGAGGCGCCCATGAACCCACAGCTCTACGTCATCGAATACCTGCTACACGGCAAACCGGCCTCGTTCATCATCCGCCTGGAAAAAATGGACAACGCCCTGGCCTGGCACTGGGCCAGTTGCGACGCAGGGGTCGGCATCATCCCCAAGTTCGGCCGCCAGCAGACCCGCCAGGTCAGCCGGCCCATGGCCGAGCGCTACGGCATTACCGAGGTGAAATGGCGCCTGGCCGGCCAGCGCGGGGCACCCCGGCAGGGCAACGATGAAACCGCTTCATCGGAACCCGCCGAAAGCTGACTGTCGCGCTTTCACAGCAAGGAGTACTTTTGTACTCCCACCATTACTCCTCATCCAGCGAACGCGGCTCCTGCATCGGGCAACCCTGATGCTGCCCGCGGAACCCGGCGGAATGTTCATAGGCCGGCTTGCGCACGCGCATCACCCCACCCAACGGCCGATGCGCCGCCAACCCGTGCCAGGGGCTGAACGCCATGCGCTCGTCAATGCGGCTGACCTTCTCCGCTGACCACGACACTTGCCGGGGCACATGAATGCGCGCCACGGTGACGTAGGGGCTAGCTTCCTCGGGCCAGGCTTTGGACGCATCCTCGATGGGCATTTTGTCCAGGTCGGTAGCCAACTGCACGCGCACCTCCCAGGTGCCGTCATGGCTGGCAAAAAACTGCGTCACTGACTCGCGCAGGCCGTCGGGTTTATCGTCCAGGTCCACTGGCTGGTCGGTCAGCGCCTGCAGTTCAGGCGACACCGGAGCCACGCTCAACTTCGCGTAGTAGGGGCCGTAGAGCAGCGGCACCACCGTGTTGTAGGTTTCGCCGAGCAGGTTGGTGCGCGGGTAGCCGCCCAGGCTTTTCAAGGTGCCGCTCTCGCCACCCAAGGCCTCCACGGTGCTTTCGATGCCTCGCAGCGCCGCTGACATGGCCTTTTTGAAACCAGGCATCTTGTCAGTGGTCTTGGCCAGCAGCTTCAAGGTACGCAGAAACGCCTTGGGGGTAGCCGCCGTGAACGCCTTGGCGTTCTGCATGACGAAGTCCTGGGTGGTGTCGCCCTCGCTGCCGGGCAGCCGCGCACCGTCCACCCCAATTACCTTGATGGCCATGCCGCGCGGCGTGGACACGTTGTCATCGAGGATGTCCCCCGGGTTGGTGGACAGGCGCATTACCAGCCGGTAAGTGCCAGGTTGGGCGAAGGCGCCCTGGGCCAATTCCACGGGCAGGCCCGGCAGCACTTCCAGACTGCCCAGCAACAGCCCGTGGGCCTTGGCGTGCACGCTGCGCACCGGGTGGCCGTAATCCGCCTGGGTCTTCTCCAGGATGCTGTGCATGGCCTCGACCAGCTCGGCGCTGGTCTGCGCCTCATCCTCCGGTATCTGTTCGAAGGACGCTTGGAACAACAGGGGCGTGACACCCAGTGGAATGGCACTCATGGCGATACCTCATCAGGTCGACGACGCGGCGCAGGGGTTCTTGATGACCCTCGACGCCTTGCGGAAAAGTGTCCGCTCACAAGGAGTCAGTCATGGGCCGAGGTACTTGCGTTCAAGTCTTTCACTGGCCGAGCGGACGGGTGGCACGGGCAACGAGAAAAATGGAACCGGAGCATTGCCCTTGTACCCAAACGCTTGTTCCCGCATTTTCCACCTGAGGGCTTTCCCATGAGCACGCAACTCCAAGGCAAGAAAATTTTGGTCATCACCAGCAACACCGGCATCGAGCGCGACGAGTTGGTCAAGCCACTGGAAGCACTGCGCGGCTTTGGCGCCGAACTGGTGCACGCCTCGATCAAGGGCGGCACCACGCAAACGTTCCAGCAGGACACCGAGAAGGACCGCACGGTGGAGTCGGACGCCAGGTTGGCGGATGTGAAAGGCGCGGACTTCCATGCCCTGGTGATTCCCGGCGGCACAGTGAACGCCGACACCCTGCGCCAGGATAAGGACGCCCAGCGTCTGATCAACGAATTCGTTGACGCCGGCAAGGTCGTGGCGGCCATCTGTCACGGCCCCTGGGCCTTGATTGACGCCGGGGTCATCGAAGGCAAGACCCTGACTTCCTACGCCAGCGTGCGCACCGACCTGGTCAATGCCAAGGCGGCGGCCTGGGTGGATGAAGAGGTGAAACAATGCGGCGCCAATGGCTGGACGCTGATTACCTCGCGCACGCCCAAGGACCTGCCGGCGTTCAACGACGCTATCGCCAAGGCGCTGCAATAGCAACTGTCCTCGCCAAGATTGCCACGGCAGTATCTGTAGCCGCTGCCGAAGGCTGCGCTGGCCTTTTTCCACGCTGGAGATCTTCAGCGCACTCAGGGGCCAGCGCAGCCTGGCGGCAGCGGCTACCAGGCCGCGTCACTGGCTCAACTGCGTCGTCAGGAAATCAATGAACGCCCGAGTCTTGGCAGGTAACGGATCGGTGTTGGGAAACACTACACTGACCGGTTGCTGCGGCAGGCTGTATTCGGATCGCCGCCTTGCTGGGGCTTATGCCACTGCTGCAGCTCACTTCATTGCCTGTTCAAAAGGAATGCCATGCCCACCACCAAGCTTGAGCGCGCCTGCCACAGCGTGCATCACATACACGAACTGATTCACACCGCTTTCAGCGCAGCCCATGGCCCCGCCCAGACGGCAATCGCCGAGCTGATGCCCGCCTTCGCCGACGACTTCCGCATGGTCACCACCCAGGGCGTCGAGGTGGACCGCCAGCAGGTCGAACGCATGTTCCAGGGCGCAGCCGGTGCCCGGCCGGGGTTGCAGATCGAGGTCAGCGACGTGCAGGCCGTGTGGCAGGCCGGCAACGCCGTGACCCTGCGCTACCGCGAGGTGCATCGCCTGCAGGGCGTGGAAAGCGCGCGCTGGTCCGTGGTGGTGATGAGTGTCGGCGAGGCGGGCGTGCAGTGGCATTTTTTACAGGAAACGGCAGTCTGAATACTTGCTGATCCCGACCAATGGCCGGCATTTCCCTTCCAGATAGGCGCATGCTCTGGGTTTACGTCGACGGGGCATGATGCCGTGCCAGACAGACCCCTCAAGCTGCAGAACTGGGACCGCGCCTGGCGGTTGCTGGGCGACCACCTGCAGTGCCCGCTGTGCGGGCAATCGCAGCTGGCGAGCAAGGCGTACACGCCATTCACCCACGCCAAGGCCTGCGCGGCGCGTACCGAGCAGGACCAATACCCGTGGCTGGACCTGGATGCGATATTGCGTTCGGTGCTCAAAGACGCCTGATACCCGTCCCCTCCGCCCCCAACGCGGTTCCACCGCAACATCGCGTTGCCCGTGGACGCGGCCTGGCGGCCGCTGCTACGGGGAGGTGCGTACCCCCGTAGCAGCTGCCGAAGGCTGCGTCCGGCCCCGACGCGGTTCGGTCAAGGCGCGGCTGGGTGAACAACCGCTCAGTGCTGCTGTACTCCACCACCCTTGCCCGCCTGCAGCACCATCACCTGGTGCGCCAACGCGCGCACCACCGCCAGGTCGTGGCTGATGAAAATGTAGGCCAGGCCATGGTCGGCCTGCAGCCGCCGCAACAAAGGCCGGCGCAGACGCTCACTAACCAGGGAAGAAGCGGTTCGCCGGGCGCGGCAAGCCAAGGTTTTCCCGCAAGGTAGTGCCTTCGTATTCTCGCCGGAAAATCCCCCTCCCCTGCAACTCCGGCACCACTTTGTCGACAAAATCATCGAGCCCGCCGGGCAACCACGGGAACATCACGTTGAAGCCGTCGCTGCCTTCGCGCTCCAGCCATTCCTGCATCTGGTCGGCGATGGTCTGCGCGGTGCCGACGAATGCCAGGCCCGCGTAACCACCCAGGCGCTGGGCCAGCTGGCGCACGGTGAGCTGCTCGCGGTCGGCCAGGGCCAGCACCCGTTCGCGGCTGCTTTGGCTGTCGTTGGTCTGCGGCACCGGTGGCAGGTAGCCGTCGGGGTCGAAGCGCGAGGCGTCGGTGCCCAGGGCGATGGACAGCGAGGCGATGGCGCTTTCGTAGTGCACCAGGCTGTCGAGCCGGGCGCGAATGGCTTTCGCCTGTTGCAGGGTGTCGCCCACCACCACGAAGGCCGCCGGGAGAATTTTCAAGTGGTCGCGTTCGCGTCCCAACGGCGCCAGCCGCGCCTTGACGTCGGCGTAGAAGGCGCGGCCGTCGTCCAGGTTGCTGGGCGCGGCAAAGATCACCTCGGCGGTTTCCGCCGCCAGCTGCCGGCCTGGCTCCGATGAGCCCGCTTGCACGATCACCGGCCAACCCTGCACGGGCCGGGCGATGTGCAGCGGCCCGCGCACGTGCAAATGCTCGCCATGATGATTGAGGGTGTGCAGCTTGGCCGGGTCGAAAAACTCGCCGCTGTCGGCATCGCGAATGAAGGCATCGTCGGCCCAACTGTCCCACAGGCCGGTGACCACGTCGTAGAACTCGCGGGCGCGGGCGTAGCGCTGGTCGTGGTCGAGGTGCTGCTCCAGGCCGAAGTTTTTCGCAGCGTCGGGGTTGGAGGTGGTGACGATGTTCCAGCCGGCGCGGCCGTTGCTCAGGTGGTCCAGGGAGGCGAAGCGCCGGGCGATGTGGAAGGGTTCATCGAAGCTGGTGGACGCCGTGGCCACCAGGCCCAGGTGCTCGGTGGCCTGGCTCAGGGCCGAAAGCAGCGTGAACGGCTCGAACGAGGTAGCCGTGTGGCTGCGCTTGAGGGCGTCCAGCGGCATGTTCAGCAGCGCCAGGTGGTCGGCCATGAAGAAGGCGTCGAACTTGCCGCGCTCCAGGGTCTGGGCCAGGCGCTTGAGGTGCTGGAAGTTGAAGTTGGCGTCACGCCAGGCGCCTGGGTAGCGCCAGGCGCCGGTGTGGATGCTGACGGGGCGCATGAACGCGCCCAGCTTGAGTTGTCGCGTGGTGCTCATGGGCGGGATTCCCTGTGCCGTGCAAAAGCCAGCAGCATTCCCCGGCGGCACGCTGGCCGTCCAATAATCGATGGTGCCCGGTTATGCCGGGGAAGCATAAGCGTTGCCAGCCGCGGCCTGGCTGCCTATAGTGGCCACCACGGCGTCATCCACGCCGCCATCCGCGGGAAGGGCTGCGCCCAGGACACGAATCGCCTGCCTGTCATTACGACTCCCAACCATGAAGCGGACCTTGGTTGCACAAGGAGATCGTATGCCCGCCCCAGTCCCGTCATCCCCTACCGATGGCCGTATCAACCTTGAGCAGCAGCGCAAGCGCGCCAAGGAACGCCTCAAGCAGCTCAGGCAACACCCGCCCTTCGACCAGACCCTGGCCGACGCCCAATGGCAGATCGCCAAGGAGCTGGGTTTCAGCAGCTGGCCCAAGCTGGTGGCCCACGTCGACGCCATCGACTTCGCCGCCCGCCATCCCGATTTTGCCGCCAGCGACGAGCCGCGCACCACCCATTGGCGCTGCGGCAACGACATTGCCCACAGCCTGCAACTGGCCGGGTTCAAGGGGCGCTTTCGCATGCTCGCCGACCCGCTGTGCATGGGGCCGGTGCAACAGTTGCCGGCGGCGGCCTACAAGCGCCAGCGCAGCCGCTTCGTCAGCCAGGCGTTCGGCCTGGCGCTGGGCGAAGTCAGCCGCCGCTTCGACGATGAATACCGCGACCTGGCCGAGCTGGGCAACGGCCAGCCGGGCGTGTTGTGGTGCGAGGCGGACGCCTATGACCAGCTGTTCCTGATTCGTGCGCTGGCCGGGCTGGCGCAGGTGCCTGCGGGGCTTGAGCTGATCGAGGTCAGCCAGGTGCCCGGGGTCGAGCGCTTCATCGGCATCGGCCAGCTGGCGCCGGACGTGCTGGCGTGGCTGTGGCCACAACGGCGGCCGGTGGACGCCGCCATGCTGCAGCTGGCACGGCAGGCGTGGCAGGCCTATTGCGATGCTTCCCCGGTGCCGCTGGCGGCCCTGGCCAGGACAGACCACCCCGCCCTGCCCTTGCTGGGCGGCGCGTTGCGGCGACAGCTGCAGGAGTTGCCCGGCGTGTGTGACGGGCTGTCGCTGACCGAGCGCCTGGCGCTGCAGGTCATCGCCGAGGCAGGCTCGTTGCCGCTGGGCAAGGTATTCGGTGTGCTGATGCTGCGGCACGAGCCGCTGCCGTACCTGGGGGACCTGATGTTCTACGCCATGATGCGGCCGTTGATCGAGGGCGCCAACCCGCTGTTGATCGGGCAGGAACCACAGTTGCCGTGGGCGCAGCGGCCGGTACGGTTGACGGCATTGGGCGAACAAGTGCTGGCTGGGCTGGCCTACTGGCCGGACCTGGCCAGCCATGAGCGTTGGGTGGGTGGCGTGTGCATAGCCCCCGGTGCGGCGCATTGGGCCATTGATGAGCAGGGTGTGCCTGTGTGGCAGGTTCGCCAGTAAGACGCCGCCTGCGGCAGCTGCTACGCGAATGCGCACACCGCTTAAATCGCGTTGCCTGCATCGCGGCCAAGGCCGGCTCCTACCACGAACGGGGTAGGAGCCGACTTTAGTCGCGATGCAGGCAACGCGGTTTCAGGACAGTTGCTGCTACGCGAAATTACCGTAGCCGCAGCCTCGCGGCAGCGGCTACATCAGTTATGCGGAGCGCCTGCGACAACCGCGTCAACCAACGCCTTGGCTGCCTCGACCAGATGCAGAGCAGACCAGATCAGCCCGGAATGCCCCAGGTCATTTTCCGCAAGCTCATAGGTCGTTTCGTACGCCCCCTTGAGCAACAGCGACGCCTGGTTCAGGGCATCCTCGATGCGAACGCCAGGGGCGATGGTGAACAACCGTTGCTCGTAAGGACCGCAAGCACCGAACGGCAGCTCTGCCGTGACGTGGTCTGGAGGGCGAGCGCCCACGGTTTGGGAATCAGGTACCGGTGTATCCATGACAGTCAATCTCCTTAGCTGGTTGAACCACCTCCTTACCGCTGTCAAACAGTAAGGGTGGCGGCAGTACGAGGGTTGACAGACCAGGAGCTAAAGAACCCGGCGCACCCGAAGGTGCCCCGCGTACAGCCGCCATGAAGGCGAATGACAGGCGTAACGATGCCTGATGATCCACCATGAGAGCTAGCACATATTCAGCTTTTTTCGGTCTGTCAAAACCGAGCCGTTGTTTGTGCAACGGCCGGCAGAGGGTAGGTTTGCCCAGGCACCATAACAAGCGTTTTCAGGCGATGGCCTGACATTTCGGAAACGTCCTACAAGCCGACCCAGCGGGTGCCCAAGGAATTACCGTAGCCGCTGCCGAAGGCTGCGCTGGCCCTGTACCACGCTGAAGATCTCCAGTGAACACAAGGGCCAGCGCAGCCTGGCGGCAGCGGCTACGCGAATCTTACGGGCTCAATAACCGCTGAGGATCTGCACGATGGCGCCCGTGGCGATGGCCACCAGCACGTAGTCGCCGTTCACGTACAGCCAGCGGTGGTCACGCGGCGGTTGGCGCAGGTGGCGCGCATGCCAGTCGGTGACCCAGTAGCGGTCGCCACGGTATTGCTGCGGCGCGAAGCCGCCGCGGTGCCATTCGCTGTGCGGCCGCGGCATGCCCGGTTGCGGGCGGTAGGCCTGGCCGCCACCGCCCTGCCAGCCCGGGCGATGCTGTTGTTGTGGACCACCGTGTTGTGGTGGCCGCTGCTGCTGGCCGCCGCCGTGTTGCGGGCCGCCACCGCCACCCTGTGGTGGGCGCCCCTGCTGCTGCCCACCGCCGTGGCCGCGATCAGGGCCGCCGTTGTCCGGGCCGGGCTGGGCGAAGCTCGCCAGCGGCGTCAGCAGCATCAGGCAGGCACAACCTGCCGCAATGATCTTTTTCATGTGTATCTCCATGGCTAGTCGAGCAGCGCTCGCTCTCACGCCTTTGAGTATCGGTTAAAAACACGCAGGCAACGTCTGCAAAGGGTAAATTTTCGGTCAGTTTCGCGGCAGCGCCGTGGCTGCCGCCGGGTCGTCGGCGGCGCGCCCGCGCAGGAACAGTTCGGGGTAGCGGTTCCACAGGTCCAGCAGCGCCTGCACCGAGCGCGAAGCCTGCTTGATCTGCAGCGCCGTCTCGTCGAACTGCTCGCGTTGGGTCGCACCCTCGGCGACGCTATCGACCACGCCCTTGAAGGTTTGGTTCGCTTCCAACAGCGTATCGCGCAATTGCGGCACCACCTGCTGGTTCACCTGCTGCACCACCAGCGGCAGCTGCTGCAGGCTGCGGGTGAAGTTTTCCGACAACTGCCGGGTGGGCAGGCGCCCGGCCATGGCCATGATCTGCTTGAGCTGGTCTTCCATCACCGACAGGCTGCCCGACACCGTCGGCACCTCCAGCGGCCGCGCCGCATAGTCGAACTTCACCGGCGCAGCGCCCGCCACGAAACCCAGCAGGATGTATTTCTGCCCGGTCAGCAGATTGCCGGTGCGCGCCTGCCCCCGCATGCCGTGCTCGATAAAGCGCCCCACCAGCATGGCGGTGGTGCTTTCGTCATCGCGGCCCAGGTCCTTGTGCAGTTTTTCGTGCACCGCGCCCAGGCGGTTGGGGTAGATCACTGCGCCCACGTGGGTCACCGGCCGTTGCCGCGCCTCGTCGTAGTCCAGGCGTACCGAAGTGACCTGGCCAATGCTGACGCCGAAGAACTCCACCGGCGCGCCCACCGCCAGGCCGCGCACCGAGTCGTCGAAGTGCATCACCATGTAGCGGGCATAGCCCAGGGGCCGGGCCAGGGCGTCGTCGCGTTCGTCGAACAGGGTGAAGCGGCTGTTGGCCAGGGCCACGGGCGGGTTATCCGGGTACGGCGGGTTCTGGAACGCCACGGCGCCGTTGAGCACCGCGGCCAGGGACTCGATGTTGACCTCGCGGCCGCCCACGCCGACGTTGATGTCGACGCCGCTGGCGTTCCAGAAGCGGCTGTTCTGGGTGACGAAGCGGTCGTTGGGCGCGCTGATGAACACCGTCACGTCGACGCCCTTGCCCTCGCTGCTCAAGCCACGGCCAATCACCCGGCCCACCTGCACGCGACGGTAGTACACCGGCGAGCCGACGTTCAGCGAGCCCAGGTCGTCGGCGTGCAGCACAAAGCGCGTGCCGGCCTCGCCGAAGCTGGTGGCGGGCGGGTGTTCCAGGCCACGAAAATGATCGGCCTGCTCACCGTCGCGGCCGGCGTCGGCGCCGATGAAGCTGCCGCTGAGCAGGGTCTTGAGGCCGGAAATCTCGTTGAAGCCGATGCGCGGGCGCACCACCCAGAAACGCGTGCCCTTGTCGGCGAAGGCCTTGGCCGAGGCCTGCAACTCAATGCTGACGTCCACGCGGTCACGGTTCTTGTCGATATCGATGGCCACCACTTTGCCGATGGGCACGTGCTTGAACATCACCAGCGTGTGGTTGGCTTCCAGGCCCTCGGCGGTGCGAAAGCTGACGGTGATGCGCGGGCCCTGGCCGATGAAGTGCCCGGTCAGCACCAGCACGGCGGTAATGGCCGCGGCCAGGGGCAGCAGCCAGAACAGCGAGAATCGGGAGTGCGGGCGCTCGCTCACGCAGCGGGTCCTGTGCGTTGGGTGTCACTGAGTAATAGGCGATGACCGGGCTTTCGGCGCGGCCATCGGACGAAAGACAGGCGAAAAAAAACGGGCCTGACCAGGCCCGTTTTCACTCAGCTGGATAGCTGCAACTTATACCGCCGAGCGCCGGTAAAAGCGATAGCGCGGGAACCAGAAGTTGCGCTCGATGGCCGCCAGCAGCAGCTCCTCGGGCGTTTCCAGGGCCACGCCATCGGCCTGGGCCTGCTTGGCCACGGCCACGGCGATTTTCTTGCTCACCGCCTGGATGTCTTTCAGCGGCGGCAGCACCGCGTCGCCGCTGCCGGTAACCACCGGCGAGCACTCGGCCAGGGCGTTGGAGGCGGCCATCAGCATGGCGTCGGTGATGCGCGTGGCCTTGGCAGCCACCACGCCCAGGCCGATGCCGGGGAAGATGTAGGCGTTGTTGCACTGCGCGATCGGCAGGCTGCGGCCGTTGATTTCCACCGGTGCGAACGGGCTGCCGGTGGCGACCAGGGCGTTGCCTTCGGTCCACTCCAGCACTTCGGCCGGGGTGGCCTCGACGCGCGAGGTGGGGTTGGACAGCGGCATGATCAGCGGCTGCTTGCAGTGGGCGTAGACCTCGCGCACCACGGCCTCGGTGAACAGCCCACGCTGGCCCGAGACGCCGATGAGAATGGTCGGCTTGGCCTGTTTCACCACCTCCAGCAACGGCAGGCCGCTGTCGTCGCGCTGCCAGCCTTGCAGGGCGCTGGCCTTGTGCGCCAGGCGCATCTGGAAGTCGTGCAGGCCGGTCATGTCGTCGGTCAGCAGGCCGAAGCGGTCGACCATGAAGATGCGCTGGCGCGCCTCGCTTTCCGACAGGCCTTCGATCTGCATGGCCGCGACGATGTGCTCGGCAATGCCACAACCCGCGGAACCGGCGCCGACGAAGGCCACCACCTGCTCGCCCAGCTTCTGGCCCTTGACCTTGCAGGCCGCCAGCAGCGTGCCCACGGCCACCGAGGCGGTGCCCTGGATGTCGTCGTTGAAGCAGCACAGCTCGTCGCGGTACTTCTCCAGCAGCGGCATCGCGTTGGTTTGCGCGAAGTCCTCGAACTGCAACAGCACGCCCGGCCAGCGGCGCTTCACCGCCTGGATGAACAGGTCGACGAACTCGGCGTAGTCCTGGCCGGTGATGCGCGGGTGGCGCCAGCCCATGTACATGGGGTCGTCCAGCAGTTCCTGGTTGTTGGTGCCCACGTCCAGCACGATCGGCAGGGTGTAGGCCGGGCTGATGCCGCCGCAGGCGGTGTACAGCGACAGCTTGCCGATGGGAATGCCCATGCCGCCGATGCCCTGGTCGCCCAGGCCGAGGATGCGCTCGCTGTCGGTGACCACGATGATTTTCACCGAGTCCTTGGTGGCGCTGCGCAGGATGTCGTCGATGCGGTCACGGTCGGGGTAGGAGATGAACAGGCCGCGGTGGGTGCGGTAGATCTTGGAGAACTCCTGGCAGGCCTGGCCGACGGTGGGGGTGTAGATAATCGGCAGCATCTTGTCCAGATGCGACTCCAGCAGGCGGAAGAACAGCGTCTCGTTGTTGTCCTGGATGGAGCGCAGGTAGATATGCTTGTCCAGGTCGCTGGCGCACTGTTCGTACTGGCGGTAGACGCGGTCCACCTGCTCTTCGATGGTCTCGACGTTCTGCGGCAGCAGGCCGATCAGGTTGAAGTCGATGCGTTCTTGCGGGGTGAAGGCGCTGCCCTTGTTCAGCAGCGGCATTTCCAGCAGCGAAGGGCCGGCGTAGGCGATGTACAGGGGGCGAGACTGGTTCGGCACATTTTTCATGGGTGATTTCCGTCATCAGGCAAAAGCACTCCGGCCAGGGTATCGCCGGCAGGCTGCACGCCCGTGACACCGCTGGAGAAGGCTTTTTGTATACACGTCAAAGCACCGATTAGCGCAATTTTGACACCCCTGCGTCAAGTTGCCACACCATGAAATTCTCGACAGGCCTGTTGTGGTGGCCCCGGACGCCGCCTGGCGGCAGCTGCTACAGGGGGTTGGTGCAGGCCTGGGCGATATGCTCGCGCAGCCAGCGGTGCGCCGGGTCGCGGTGGCAGCGCTCGGGCCAGAGCATGGTCATCTGGAAGCTTGCCACCGCCAACGGCGGTTCCAGCACGCGTAGTTCGGGATCGCCACGCACCAGGCGCTCGGGCAGCAGCGCCACCAGGTCGCTGCTGGCAAGGGCATGGGGCACCAGGAGGAAATGCGGCACCGACAGCACCACCCGGCGGCTCAGGCCCAGCGCCGCCAGGGCGTTGTCGGTGGCGCCGCTGAAGCCGCCGCCATCGGGCGAGACGATCACCTGCTCAAGCTTGCAGAACTGCGCCAGGGTGGGCTTGCGCTTGAGCCGCGGGTGGTCCTTGCGGCCCACCAGCACGTAGCGCTCATCGAACAGCACGCGGCTGCGCAGGCTTTCCGGCGAATCGTCACGGGTGTGGAACGCCAGGTCGACCTCGCCCTCCTCGGCCTGCCGCGCCAGCCGCGCCGGCACCAGTTGCAGCACCGCCACCCGCGTATGCGGGGCGGCGGCGCGCAGGCTGCTCAGGGCCGGCAGCAGGATAGTCGCGGTGCTTTTGTCCGAGGCTGCCAGGCGCCAGGTGTCCCGCGCCTGGGCCGGGTCAAACGGCGCCACGGGCGCCACTGCCTGCTCCAGCCCCGCCAGCGCCTGGCGCAGCGGCTCGCGCAGGGCCTGGGCCCGCGCCGTGGGGCGCATGCCACGCGGGCCTGGCAGCAACAGCGGGTCATCGAACACCTCGCGCAGCTTGGCCAGGTGCACGCTGATGGAGGGCTGCGAGTAGTTCAGGCGCTGCGCCGCGCGGGTCACGTTCTGCTCGCTGAGCAGCACGTCCAGGGTCACCAGCAGGTTCAGGTCCAACTGCCGCAAATTAACCATGCCAATACCTGCAATATCAGTTATTCATTTCCACTATACCCCAGCCGGCGCGAGGATAGCCCCAACCCCACCCGCCCGGACCTGACCATGAACATTCTGATTGTCTACGCCCACCCCGAAGCCAAATCCCTCAACGGCGCGCTGAAGGATTTCAGCGTCGCCCACCTGCAGCAGGCCGGCCACCAGGTGCAGGTCTCGGACCTGTACGCCATGCACTGGAAGACCACGCTGGACGCCGACGACACCCAGCAGCGCCTGGACCCGCTGCACTTCGACGCCTCGAAAGAGTCCCGCCACGCCTTCGCCAACGGCCAGCAAAGTGCCGACATCGCCGCCGAACAGGCGAAGCTTTTATGGGCCGATGCGGTGATCTTCCAGTTCCCGCTGTGGTGGTTCTCGATGCCGGCGATCATGAAAGGCTGGTTCGACCGGGTGTACGCCTACGGTTTTGCCTACGGCGTGGGCGAACATTCCGACACCCGTTGGGGCAACCGCTACGGCGAGGGTTCAATGCAGGGCAAACGCGCCATGCTAGTGGTGACCAGCGGTGGCTGGGAGTCCCATTACAGCGAGCGCGGTATCAACGGGCCCATGGCCGACCTGCTGTTCCCCATCCACCACGGCATGCTGCACTACCCCGGCTTCGACGTGCTGCCGCCGTTCCTGGTGCACCGCACCAGCCGCGTGGACGAGGACCGCTATGCCACGCTGGCCCATGCCCTGGGGCAGCGGCTGGATACGTTGTTCAGCGAGACGCCGATCGCGTTCCGGACGCAGAACGGCGGGGATTACCAGATTCCGCAGTTGACGCTGCGCGATGACGTGGCGCCCGGCCAGACCGGCTTCCACGCCCACGTGATCCCCCACCGCCCGTAGCAGTGGCCGCCAGGCCGCGTCCGGCCCTGACGCGGCCTGGCGGCCGCTGCTACATTCATGAGCCAGGCTCATAAGTTAATCCTGCAGGGGCGCCTTAATCAGCGCCGCCGCGGCTTGTAGCATGGGCTGCTCACCCACCAGGAGGCACCCACCATGCAAACCCGCCAACTCGGCAGCACCGGCCTGCAGGTCTCGGCCCTGGGCATGGGCTGCATGGGCCTGAGCTTCGGCTACGGCCCCGCCGTCGACCGCGCCACCGGCGTGCAATTGCTGCGCGCCGCCTTTGAACGCGGCGTGACCTTTTTCGACACCGCCGAATGCTACGGCCCGTTCACCAACGAGGAACTGCTGGGCGAAGCCCTCGCACCGTTCCGCGACCAGGTCATCATCGCCACCAAGTTCGGCTTTGAGAACGGCGACTCCAAACAGCCGCTCAACAGCCGCCCCGAGCGCATTCGTGCAGTGGCCGAAGCCTCGCTCAAGCGCCTGAAGACCGACCGCATCGACCTGTTCTACCAGCACCGGGTCGACCCCAACGTGCCCATGGAAGACGTGGCCGGCGCGGTCAAGGACCTGATCGCCGAGGGCAAGGTCAAGCACTTCGGCCTCTCGGAGGCCGGGGTCGGCTCGATCCGGCGTGCCCACGCGGTGCAGCCGGTGGCGGCGCTGCAAAGCGAGTATTCGATGTGGTGGCGCGAGCCCGAGCGCGAGGTGCTGCCGACGTTGGCCGAACTGGGCATCGGCCTGGTGCCGTTCAGCCCGCTGGGCAAGGGCTTCCTGACGGGCGCCATTACCGAGACCACCACCTTCGACGCCAGCGACTTCCGCAACCAGGTGCCCCGCTTCAGCGAAGACAACCGCAAGGCCAACGCAGCGCTGGTCGAGGTGCTGGGGCAGATCGCCGAGCGCAAGCAGGCCACCCGCGCGCAGATCGCCCTGGCCTGGCTGCTGGCCCAGGCGCCGTGGATTGTGCCGATTCCGGGCACCACCAAGCTGCATCGCCTGGAGGAAAACACCGGTGCCGCCAGCGTGGTGCTGGGCGCCGACGACCTGGCAGCCATCCAGGTGGCGTTGGACGGTATCACCGTGGTGGGTGACCGCTACCCGGCCCATTTGCAGAAGCGCGTAGGCGGCTGACCTCCGACCGTAGCCGCTGCCGTCAGGCTGCGCTGGCCCCTTAGAACACTGAAGATATTCAGCGAGGCACAGGCCCAGCGCAGCCTGCGGCAGCGGCTACAAGGAGGTGGCGTCCGTCACACCTTGCTAGAATCCGGGATTGTCCATGAAGGAATCGCCTCAATGCTGCGCGAGAACGCCAACGACCTGCTCGCCTTTCTCGCGGTGGCCCGCGAGCGAAGCTTCACCAAGGCGGCAGCCAAGATCGGCGTGTCGCAATCGGCGCTCAGCCACACCATCCGTGGCCTGGAAGCGCGCCTGGGCCTGCGCCTGCTGATTCGCACCACCCGCAGCGTGTCGCCCACCGAGGCCGGGCAACGGCTGTTGCAGACCGTAGGCCCGCATTTCGAGGAAATCGAGATCCAGCTGGCCGCCCTCAGCGACCTGCGCGACCGCCCCGCCGGCAACCTGCGCATCAACGCCTCGGATTACTCCCTGGATACGGTGCTGCGGCCCAGGCTCAGGACTTTCCTGCAGCAGTACCCGGACATCAAGGTCGAGGTGTGCTGCGACAACGGCCTGGTGGACATCGCCGCCCAGGGTTTCGACGCCGGCGTGCGCCTGGGCGAGCAGGTGGCCGAAGGCATGATCGCCACGCGCATCAGCGCCGACATGCGCATGGCGGTGGTGGGCACGCCCGAGCATTTCGCCCGCTACCCCAAGCCGCTGACACCCCGCGACCTCACCGCCCACCCGTGCAACAACCTGCGCCTGGCCACCCACGGCGGGTTATACGCCTGGGAGTTCGCCAAGGGCGGCGAAAGCCTGAACGTGAAAGTGACCGGGCAGGTCATCCACAACGGCGTCTACCAGTTGCTGGCGGCGGCAGTGGACGGGCTGGGGCTCAGCTACGTGCCGGAAGACCTGTGCGCGCCTTATTTCCAGCGCGGTGAACTGGTGCGCGTGCTGGAGGACTGGAGCCCGGCGTTTGCCGGCTTTCACCTGTATTACCCCAGCCGGCGCCAGGCTTCGCCGGCGTTCGCCTTGTTGGTCGAGGCTTTGCGGCACCCTGCCCCGTCCCTGTGACGCAGCCTGCGGCAGCTGCTACGGGGCGGTAGATGGGGCTCCTGTAGCAGCGGCCAAAGGCCGCGTCAGTGCATCACCCGGGTGACCAGGAAATTCGCCAGATCCGGCTCGTCATCCAGCTCGATGGCCCGCGCCGGGCGCGGCAGTTCTTCCAGCACCGAGTCCCAGAACGCCATGGCCGCATCATCCTGGCGGTAGTAGCGCACCAGCCAGTTCTCGTGGCCGCCCATCAGCACCTGGGTGACCAACGCCTTGCCAATGCCCTTGCGGCGGTAGCGCTTGAGGATGAACAGGTCGGCCAGCTCCAGGGCGTCGATGCCCGGCAGCTCGCTGCGCTCCACCAGCAGGAAACCGGCCACGCAGCCGTTGACCAGCAGCAGGTTGGCGCTCCAGTCCTGCTCGTGCCAGTAGCGCATCAGGTGTTCGTCGTGGATGTAGTAGCGGCCGTCGTCGTCGACGTCCTCCTGCTCCCAGTCGGAAGACTCGTAAGCGTAGAACTGGTACAGGTTGCGGATCAGCTGCGCCTGGTCCACCTGGGTGGGCAGCAGCTCGACGGTGAAATCGTTCATGGCTGGAGCTCCCGGGCAGGAGAGCATGGCGCGTGGCAGGCGAAAATCGAAGGCATGGAGTTCCCGGTAAAAATGACCATGGCGCGGGCCCGAACGGGCCGCGCGGTTTTGCAGGGCGCTATTGTTTACAAAAGCGCCGCGCATTGCCATGGGCAAATATCATCAAGCCAACGCGGCCATGGCCTCCACCTCGATCAGCATGCCTTCCAGCGCCAGGCGCGGCACCGGGATCAGCGTGCAGGCAGGCTTCATGGCCGTGCCCCAGGCCTCGTCCGCCGCGGCCACCCAGGCGCGCAGCCGGGCATCGTCGTGGTCGACGATCAGCAGGGTCAGCTTGAACACGTCGGCCAGCGTCGCGCCCTGGGATTGCAGCGCCACCTGCACGTTGGCCAGGGCCTGGCGCGCCTGCGCGGCGAAGTCGGCGGGCAGCACCCCGTCGCGGTCCTCGCCGCCCTGCCCGGCCAGGAAGATCATGCGCGCCTGGGTGGGCACGCTGGCCACGTGGGAATAGGCGTTCGGGGCGGGGTCGTAGAGGCCCGGTGGGTTGGACAGTTCGAAGGCGCTGCGGCTCATGGCGTGTATTCCCTGACAAAATGAAACGGCAGTATTGCACGCCGCCGTCCTGCAGCCACGGCATAAACCCGGCGCTATACTCAGCACTCATGAGCGGCACGGATGCCGGCAGCCTTCCGTTTGCCGCAAGCAGGCCGTGCACATGACACCCGATACCGCAAGCGTCACCGCCAACGCCGTCCAACTGGCCGCCCTGCACCGGGTGATGGCCATGGCCTGGTTCAGCCCCGAGGGCACCTTGCTCGACGCCAACGCCAACTACCAGGCCCTGCTGGGCTATGGCGGGGTGGACCTGCGCGGCCGCCATCACAGCGCGTTCTGCCCGCCAACGTTGGTGAACAGCGCCGAATATGCAGCGTTCTGGCAGAGCCTGCGCGACGGCGGCTCGCGCTCGGGCGTCGCCGAGCGGCTGCGCCGTGATGGCAGCAGCTGCTGGCTGGAGGCGACCTACCTGCCGGTGCTGGATGAAAACGGACAGGTGGCGCAGATCCTCAAGATCGCCACCGACATCACCGCGCGGCTGGAGCAGGAACACGCCCAGCAGGAGCGCCTGAAGCTGCTGTCGATCGCCGCCGAGGTCAGCGACACCGCCGCGGTGATCACCGACCGCCAAGGGCTGATCACCTACACCAACAGCGGCTTCCGGCAGATGTTCGGCTGGAGCGACCACGAGGTCTGGGGCTGCGACCCCGCCCAGCTGCTGGCGCCGCGCGAGGACTCCAGCGCCGAGGACGGCGGCCATCGCGAGGCTATCGTCACCGGCAAGCAGGGCCAACGCTACTGGGCGCGCATGACCAGCAGCCCGATCGTGGATGACAACGGCCGCCTGCAGCACACCGTCACCCTGTTCACCGACATCACCGAGAGCAAGATCCACCGCGCCCTGCAGCACCAGGTGCTGGAAGCGGTGGCGCGCGAACAACCGCTGACCGAGGTGCTGGAGCTTATCTGCCTTGAGGTGGAACGCATCGCCCCCGAGGTCACCGCGTCGATCCTGGCGGTGGACGACCAGGGCCAGTTGCACTCACTGGCCGCGCCCAGCCTGGACCCCGAATACTGCCGCCAGCTCAACGGCCTGAGCATCGGCCCCAAGGTGGGCTCGTGCGGCACCGCGGCCTGGCGCAACGAAGCGGTGCGCATCGACAACATCGCCGAAGACCCGCTGTGGGCCGACTTCCTCTACCTGGCCCTGCCGCTGGGCATCATCGGCAGCTGGTCAACGCCCATTCGCAACAGCGAAGGCCAGCCCATCGGCACCTTCGCTTTCTATTTCCATGCGCCGCGCAACGCCCACGCCGAGGCCTTCCACCAGCGCCTGGTGGACGCCTGCGCCAACCTCTGCGCCCTGGCGCTGGAGCGCGACGCGTCGCGCCATCGCATCCGCCAGCTGGCGTTCTACGACGGCCTGACCGGCCTGCCCAACCGCACCTTCCTGCAGACCCGCGCCGATGCCATCATCGCCAGCGGTGCCGGCAAGGCGCACCCGGTGGCGGTGCTGTTCATCAACCTCGACCGTTTCACCCAGGTCAACGACTCCCTGGGCCACCCGGCTGGCGACGAGCTGCTGCGCCAAGTGGCCGCGCGCCTGCGCCACGAGCTGACCGAGGCCGACATTGCCGCGCGGCTGTCGGCCGATGAATTCGTGGTGCTGCTCACCGACGGCGATGCTGAGCACGCCGCCCTGACGGTGGAGCGCCTGCAGGCGCTGCTCAGCCAACCCATGACCATCGCCCAGACCAGCCTGAGCATTACCGCTAGCGTCGGCATCGCCCTGTACCCGCTGGACGGCGCCACCATGGAAAGCCTGCTGCACCGCGCCGACATCGCCATGCACCAGGCCAAGAACAGCGGCCGCGGCGCCTTCCGTTTCTTCAGCCACGAGATGAACAGCGTCGCCCGCGAGCACCTGGCGCTGGAGTCGGCGCTGCGCCAGGCCATCGCCCACCGCCAGTTGCACCTGCACTACCAACCCCAGGTCGAACTGGCCAGCGGCCGCCTGTACGGCGTCGAGGCCCTGGCGCGCTGGCGCCACCCGCAGCTGGGCGACATCCCGCCAGGCCGCTTCATCCCGCTGGCCGAGGAAAGCGGGCTGATCGACGAGCTGGGCCGCTGGGCCCTGGACGAGGCCTGCCGGCAACTGGCGGCCTGGCGTGCCCAGGGTGTGGACGTGCCGTCGGTGGCGGTCAACCTGTCCTCGGTGAGCTTCCACCGCCTGGACCTGGCAACGCTGGTGGACGCCCTGCTGCACCGCCACCACCTGGCGCCCAAGGACCTGATCATCGAACTCACCGAGAGTATCCTGCTGGACAGCAACCCCAGCACCCTGGACACCATCCAGCGCATCCAGGCGCGCGGCATCCGCCTGTCCATGGATGACTTCGGCACCGGCTATTCCAGCCTCAGCTACCTGCGGCGCCTGCCCTTCCACGAGCTGAAACTGGACCGCAGCTTCGTCGCCGACCTTGACCACAGCGAGGCCGCCCGCGCGCTCAGCCAGGCCATTTTGGGGGTGGGCCAAAGCCTGCACCTGACCCTGGTGGCCGAGGGCATCGAAACCCACTCGCAGCGCGCGCGGCTGCAGGAACAAGGCTACCCAGTGGGCCAGGGCTACCTGTTCTCGCCGCCCCTGGCGCCCGCGGCGCTGGAGGCGTGGCTCAAGCAATGGGCGCGGCGCCAGGCGCCGTCAATGAGCTGAAGGCGGTAAAAAGCGGCCTTATATCGCACAACAGTCCGATAATCGCACCAATTCAGCTTCAGGCACTCTCCCCCCACCCCCGTTTTGCGGCACGCTATAGCCATGACGCCAAGCGCCGCCCATTGGGCGCCTGGCGTCGCTGCCGACAGCGCTTCGGCTAAATTGATAACAAGAAGACGTGGCCATTGCCCGTGGCCCGTGCCTTGACTCATTCACACTCCAGGAAAAACCAGGAGCTCGCTTTGATCAATAAAACGTTTGAGTCCGTCGCTGCCGCGGTGGAAGGGATTGCCGACGGTTCGGTCATCATGGTGGGTGGCTTCGGCACCGCCGGCATGCCTTCGGAGCTGGTCGATGGCGTGATCGCCACCGGTGCCCGCGACCTGACCATCATCAGCAACAACGCCGGCAACGGCGAGGTTGGCCTGGCCGCGCTGCTGAAAGCCGGCTGCGTGCGCAAGGTGATCTGTTCGTTCCCGCGCCAGTCCGACTCTTATGTGTTCGACGAGCTGTACCGCGCCGGCAAGGTCGAGCTGGAAGTGGTACCCCAGGGTAACCTGGCCGAGCGCATCCGCGCCGCAGGCTCGGGCATTGGTGCGTTCTTCTCGCCAACCGGCTACGGCACCCTGTTGGCCGAAGGCAAGGAAACCCGCGTCATCGACGGCCGCAACTACGTGCTGGAAATGCCGCTGCACGCCGACATCGCGCTGATCAAAGCCTACAAGGGCGACCGCTGGGGCAACCTGGTGTACCGCAAGGCCGCGCGCAACTTCGGCCCGATCATGGCCATGGCCGCCAAGACCGCCATCGCGCAGGTCAATGAAATCGTCGAACTGGGTGAACTGGACCCTGAGCACATCATCACGCCGGGCATCTTCGTCCAGCGCGTGGTCGCCGTGCCGACCTACCCTGTTTCTTCGACCGCCAAAGCCGTTTGAGGCCCGCCATGACCCTGAAAAAACTCTCGCGTAACGAAATGGCCCAACGCGTGGCCGAAGACATCAAAGAAGGCGCCTACGTCAACCTGGGCATCGGCGTGCCGACCCTGGTGGCCAACTACCTGGGCGACAAGGAAGTGTTCCTGCACAGCGAGAACGGCGTGCTGGGCATGGGCCCAAGCCCGGCCGAAGGCGAAGAGGACGACGACCTGATCAACGCCGGCAAGCAGCACGTGACCCTGCTGACTGGCGGCGCCTTCTTCCACCACGCCGACTCGTTCTCGATGATGCGCGGCGGCCACATCGACATCGCCGTGCTGGGCGCCTTCCAAGTGTCGGTCAAGGGCGACCTGGCCAACTGGCACACTGGCGCCGAGGGTTCGATCCCGGCCGTGGGCGGCGCCATGGACCTGGCCACCGGCGCACGCGAAGTGTTCGTGATGATGGACCACCTGACCAAGACCGGCGAAAGCAAGCTGGTGCCCGAGTGCACCTACCCGCTGACCGGCATTGGTTGCGTGAGCCGCATCTACACCGACCTGGCCATTCTGGACGTCACCAGCGACGGCCTGAAAGTGCGCGAGATCGTCGCGGACATCAGCTTTGAAGAGCTGGAGAAGCTGAGCGGCGTGCCGCTGATCAAGTAAGCGAAAACCCTCGTAGCCGCTGCCGCCAGGCTGCGGCTACGAGCGTTTGGAGCGCCTGCTCTGCTGATTCAAGGCCACCGCCGCGCGAATCAACGCCCTGAACGCCTCCTCATTCACAGCCTCCCCCTCGCGCAGGTCAATCGCCCGCCGCACATTGCCGTCCAGGCTGGCATTGAACAACCCCGCCGGATCCTCCAGCGCCGCGCCCTTGGCGAACGTCAGCTTCACCGCCTGCTTGTACGTCTCCCCGGTGCACAGAATGCCGTCGTGCTCCCACACCGGCACGCCTCGCCATTTCCAGGTTTCTTCCACCTGCGGATCCGCCGCCTTGATCAACGCCCGCACTTGGGCCAGGGTTGCGCCGCGCCAGTCGGCGAGGTCGTGGATACGGGCGTCGATGAGGCTTGAGGGGCTGGGGGTGTCGGCAGCGTCGGTCATGCGGGGGCTCCGATACGAACATGCCTATGAGCATAGTTTGTAGACGCGGCCAAGCTGGATTGGCCACGTTGAGGCAATGCAGGAAAATTCGGGGGCAGGAGCTGGCTTGCCAGCTAGCTTATGGGCCCCGAAAAGCTCGCTGGCAAGCCAGCTCCCACAAGGGTATCGAATTTTCGGAACGCCAGCATCGACTCGCTGACTCTTTGTGATTCCTGCGCCCCCAGTATTATTTCTTCACACCGCGCGCAGCGCTCAGCATGGACAGCGACGATATAGGTCGTCTTGCCCTTATAGGTATAGGGTAGGTCGAAGATGCCGGAGACCAGCTCTGTATGGCTACAGATAGGGCACTTCATGGTCAACGCTCCTTGAACGAGGCGCCCGACAGTAACCTGATAGTCCGCTTGGGCAATAGTCCGGTATTGTCAGTTTTCGTTGCAACAGACAATACGACTACGGGTCGGCGCCTGCATTCACCCCGTAGGGTCCGAGCCTCCCAACCCCATCAAATACGCACAAAACATATCCCCCATCGCCTTTGCATACGCCTCGATTTGCGCCGGGGTACGCGGGGTTTCGGAAAATCGTTTGCCCACCCCGCTCAAGGTCGCGAGCAGCAGCTCCCCGGCCAGCCCACGCGTAGCGTCGTCAGCCTGCGGCAGCACCTCCAGCAGGAAGCGCTGGAACGCGCCCTCGCCCGCCGCCCTCGCCGCCTGGGCTTCGGGCGCGTCGCGGTACAGCGGGGCGGCGTCGTCCAGGGCCACGCGCATGGCGGCTTCTTCGCATTCGGACTGGATGAACGCGTGCACCAACTGCCGCAGGCGCTGCAAGGGCGGTGTGGCGGCGTCGGCGAGTATGGCGCTGAGCAGGTCGCTGGTCTGGCGCCATTCCTCGCTTTGCAGGCGGAACAAAATCGCGGCCTTGTTGGGGAAGTACTGGTACAGCGAGCCGATGCTCACGCCGGCCTTCTCCGCCACCCGCGCGGTGGTGAAACGCTGGGCACCTTCCTGGGCCAAAACCTGAGTGGCGGCCTGGAGAATGACCGCCACCAGCTCGGTGGAACGGGCCTGGCGCGGCTGTTTGCGCTGTGAAATCGGGGGTGCGGGGCGTTCGCTCATGGGGGCTCGGGAATGCGAATAGAAAATGTGATGGATTGATCGCATTCTAGACCCACACCCACACCGCTGCACACTCACCCTGGAGAATGCGATGAATACTCTGACTTGCGCGCCCCTCGCCGCCCTGCTGGAGCGCCTGTTCGACGAAGCCGAAGCCTACCACCCGGACATGTCGCAGCTGCCAGCCGAGCAGCTGGCGCAGCTGATGCAAAGCAAGACCGGTTACCGCGAGCTGTACAGCCGCCTCAAGGATTTCGCCCTGCCCGTGTCCCGCGCCACCGGCAAGCTGCTGTACCTGCTGGCGCGCAGCAGCCAGGCGACGACCATCGTCGAGTTCGGCACCTCGTTCGGGCTGTCTACCCTGCACCTGGCCGCAGCCCTGCGGGACAACGGCGGCGGCCGGCTGATCACCAGCGAGTTCGAAGCGTCCAAGGTCGCCATCGCCCGGCAGAATCTGAGCGCCGGCGGGCTGCTGGACCTGGTGGAAATCCGCGACGGCGATGCCCTGCAGACCTTGAGCCGCGACCTGCCTGCGCAGATCGACCTGGTGCTGCTGGACGGCGCCAAGGCGCTGTACCCGGAGATCCTGGCACTGCTGGAAAGCCGCTTGAAGCCCGGCGCGCTGATCGTCGCCGACAACGCCGACCACAGCCCCGAGTACCTGGCAAAGGTGCGCTCCACGGCCAGCGGCTACCTGTCGCTGCCGTTCGCCGAGGACGTGGAGCTGTCGATGCGCGCCCTATAGCAGCGGCGGGGCGGCCATCCGCCGCAGGCCGCGTCCGAACACACCGCGCATCCCCAGGCACACCGCGCCGTTGCCGGACGCAGCCTTCGGCAGCTGCTACGCGGGTTTGTTGTAGCCGCTGCGCAGGGGCTGGCGCACCGTGCGTGCAAGACGCCGCCTGCGGCAGCTGCTACATCCTGTGGGAGCTGGCTTGCCAGCGAGCTGTTGGGGCCATAAAAGCTCGCTGGCAAGCCAGCTCCCACAAGACAGTTGCTGCTACGCGAATGCGTAACCGCTTGGATCGCGTGGCCTGCCTCGCGGCCAAGGCCGGCTCCTACCACGAACGCTGTAGGAGCCGACTTTAGTCGCGATGCAGACGGCGCCATTTCAAGACAGTTACTGCCCCACCTCCAGCAGCTTGCCATCGCCATTGAACTTGCCTGCCTGGTAATCACGGATGGCCTGCTCGATCTCGCCACGGGTGTTCATCACGAACGGCCCGTGGGCCACCACCGGTTCGTCGATCGGGTCGGCGTGGCCGAACACCAGCACGGCGTCGCTGCTGGCGTCGATGGCCAGGGTGTCGCCGTCGGCGTTCAGGCTGATCAGGTGCCACGGCTTCACCGGCGTGCCGCCAATGCTCACCTGGCCGCTGACCACGTACAGGAACACGCTGCGCGTGGCCGGGGCCGGCAGTTGCACCTGGGCGCCCGCCTGCAGGCGCAGGGTGCTCATGAACACGCCGGTCAGCGACGGGATCGGCCCCTGGGTGCCCTGGAACTGGCCGGCAATCAGGTTGAGCACGCCCTTGCCGTCGGCCACCAGCAGCGCCGGAATGCCATCGGCCTGCACGCCGGTGTAGCGCGGCGCGGTCATTTTCAACTTCGACGGCAGGTTCACCCACAGCTGCAGGATCTCCAGCGGGCCGCCGCTCTGCTTGAAGCTGGGTGGCGACACTTCGGCGTGGATCAGGCCGCTGCCAGCGGTCATCCACTGCACGCCGCCAGCCTCGATCACGCTCTCGTGGCCGCCGGTGTCGTAGTGCGCCAGGTTGCCGGTGAGGATAAAGGTCACGGTCTCGAAACCGCGGTGCGGATGCGGGCCGAACGGCAGGCCGTTGTTGTTCGGCGCGTACACCTGCGGGCCGTGGTGGTTGAGGAACAGGAACGGGTCGACCTGTTCCAGGCCCGGGCCGGGCAATGGCCGGCGGGTAATCAGGTCGGCGATGTCATCCCGGTAGGCCGGGTGGCTCGCAGCGACGGTGCGGCTGGTCATGGGTGCGCCTCGCGGTAAAAATCAAATGGTACGCCAGTGGCCACGCATAAAAAAACCCGCTGCCACCCTGGGGGCGACAGCGGGCTTTCACGCGAGGGTCTTACTTGCTGTCAGGCAGCGCGTAAGCGATCACGTAGTCGCCACGGTCGGTCGACTGGCGAGCGCCGCCGGCGGTGATGACGATGTACTGCTTGCCGGTTTTCGGCGAAACGTAGGTCATCGGGCCGCCCTGGCTGCCGACTGGCAGGCGGGCTTTCCAGGCTTCTTCACCGTTGGCGGTGTTGAACGCACGCAGGTAGAAGTCCTGGGTACCGGCGATGAACACCAGGCCACCTTGGGTGGACAGGGTGCCGCCCAGGGTTGGCATGCCGATTGGCAGTTGCAGGTGCATGCGGATGCCCATCGGGCCAGTGTCCTGCACGGTGCCGACCGGCACTTGCCATGCAATCTTCTGGGTCTTCATGTCAACGGCGGTCAGGGTACCGAACGGCGGTGCCTGGCAAGGAATGCCGGCTACCGACAGGAAGCGGTTCTTGTTCACGGCGTATGGGGTGCCTTTGAGCGGTACAGCGCCCATGCCGGTGTTCAGTGCTTCACCACCCGAGGAGGCCTTGGCGTCTTTCTGTTGTGGCACCATCTGGCTCCACAGGCCCAGACGCATGTCGTTCAGGAAGATGAAACCGTGTACCGGGTCAGTGGAGATGCTGCCCCAGTTCATGCCACCCAGCGAACCTGGGAAGCTCAGCGACACGTCGCTGCCCGGTGCGGTGTACAGGCCGTCGTAGCGCATTTTCTTGAAGGCGATACGGCACAGCATCTGGTCGAACGGCGTGGCACCCCACATGTCCGATTCGGTCAGGGTCTGCGCGCCGATCTGCGGCATGCCAACCGATTTCGGCTGGGTCAGCGAGTACGGCTCGTTCGGGATGTTGGAAGCCTTGACCGGTACTTCTTTGACTTCGGTCAGCGGCTTGCCGGTGTGGCGGTCCAGCACGTAGATCTGGCCAGCCTTGGTACCAATCACCACGGCAGGGACCTTGGTGCCGTCAGGCTTGGCAAAGTCGATCAGGCTAGGCTGCATCGGCAGGTCGAAGTCCCACAGGTCGTTGTGGACGGTCTGGTAGACCCACTTCTCTTCGCCGGTGGTGGCGTTCAAGGCCAGTACCGAGGCACCGTACTTGTGGTCCAGCTTGCTGCGCTCTACACCGTAGATGTCGGTGGACGAGCTGCCCATCGGCAGGAACACGGTGTTCATGGCCGGGTCGTAGGACATCGGCGCCCAGCTGTTCGGGGTGCTGCGCACGTAGGTCTTGCCAGCTTCCGGGGCCTTCTTGTCTTCCGGGTTGCCCGGGTCGAACGCCCAGCGCATCTGGCCGGTGACCACGTCGAAACCACGGATCACGCCGCCAGGCATGTCGGTCTGGACGTTGTCGGCTACACGGCCGCCCACTACTACGGTGGTACCGGCCATCAGCGGTGCCGAGGACAGTTGGTAGTAGGAGTCAGGCACGTCGCCCAGGCCGGCTTTCAGGTCGACTTGACCGTTGTTGCCGAAGTCCTTGCAGTACTCGCCGGTGTCGGCGTCAACTGCGATCAGGCGGGCGTCGATGGTGTTGGTCAGCAGGCGACGCTGGCACATGGCACCTGGGGCAACCGAAACGGCGGCGGCTGGCGTGCTGCCATCGGTAGGCGCGGCGACAGCGGCGGTGGCGTCGAAGTACGCCAGGCCACGGCAGCGCTGCCAGACCTTGCTCTGGGCGTGGTTGTCACGCTTCCACAGCTCTTTGCCGGTGTCGGCGTCCAGGGCGATGATGTTGTTGTGCGGGGTGCAGATGAACACCTTGTCGCCAACCTGCAGCGGGGTGTCCTGGTCTTCGGCACCGTTGCCGTCGCTGACGGCCACGTCACCGGTGTGGTAGGTCCACACGGGTACCAGCTTGGAAACGTTGCTGCGGTTGATCTGGTCCAGCGCGGCGAAGCGGCCACCACCTTCATCGTTACCGTAGTGTTTCCAGTCTTTCTGGGCGTGAGCCGGGTCAACCTTGGTCAGGCCTGGGCCGTCGCCGGTCGGGGACACCGAGTCATGCGGGATGAACATGCCATAGGCACCGGCCACCACGCCGACAGCCAGCAGGCCACCCAGCGCGTAGCCACCCTTGCCACCGGCCAGGCCATTGGCCTTGCGCAGGGTCGGGTAGACCAGTGCTACCACCAGGCTGAGGACAGCCAGGGCGAACAGGCGCGACACCTGAGGCCAGAACACAAAGCCGGCATCGGCGATGGCCCAGATGACGCTGGCCACCATTACAACGGCGAACAGCCAGGCACCGGCCAGGCGCTGCTTGAACAGCAGGACAGAGGAAACCAGCATGCCGACGCCGGCCAGTACGAAGTACCAGCTACCGCCAACGGACGCGAGGTAACCACCCAGCCCGATGTAGAGAAGTGCAAAAACCAGCACGCCCAGACCGGCGACCCATGCGGGCCAGCGGCTGACGTTTGCCGAAGTTCGAGTGTTAGTCATGTACATGATCCTACTGACGCATGAACGTTGCGGGGAAGTTTTAAGAGTAGTGGAGGCCTCGGCTTTTGGAAGCCAAAGCCTTGACAATGTTCACCGTGGGGCTTGCAAGGTCTGCGCACCGCCCTGGGCGATGCGACTCGCCAGCTTGGGTCGGTGACCACTTAAACGCAATTAACTAATCAGTTAGTTACTGAATGTAAGCATACCAAAAAATCACGTCCCTGCGACAAGTTGTCATTTGATCGGGGGAGAAACACTGTTGTTTGGATGGTAACAATGGGGCGCCACGCCCCGTAGCAGCGGCCCCAGGCCGCGTCCGCGAACGCCACGGTTTTCCAGGTGCACCGCGTAATGGCGGGACGCGGCCTGGGGCCGCTGCTACGGGTTGTCATAGGCTTTCGCGGACGTCGACTTGCAGGGGCACGATGACTGTCTGGCCGGCTACCGGCTGCGCCAGCGCCGCCACGGCGCGTTCGGCCAGCGCTGCCACCGGCTGCGACAGCACCGCGTGCAGCAGGCCCTCGGCTGCCGCCTCGCGGGTCAAGGCCGTGACCTCGTGGCACACCACGATGGGCAAGCGCGCGCCCCGCGCCTTGAGCTCTCGCAACGCCCGCACCACCCCGGCAATGCCGCCGCCGGCCACGTACAGCCCGGCCAGGTCCGGCGTGCCCATCAACAGGTCCAGGGTGTTGCCGTAGGCGAAGCCGTCGTCTTCCAGGGTCAGCCGCGCGGCCAGCAGCTCCCACTCCGGGGAGTGCTCGGCCAGGTAGCTGCGAAAACTCAGTTCGCACAGCTCCTGGCACTGGAAGCTCTGGCTGCTCAGCACCACCGCCACCGGCCCCGGCTGCCTGGCCAGCTGCGAGACGAACCAGCCAGCGGTGCGGCCCATGCGCCGGTTATCGACGCCGACGTAACCGGCGCCCGCCGCCGCCGACAGCGCCGACACCAGCGCCACCACCGCCACGCCGCTGTCGCCCAGGCGCGCCACGGCCGCGCGGATCAGCGGGTGATCCACGGCCACCACGCCCAGGCCGTCCACCTGCCCGCGCAGGGCCAGGATGCGCTCGGCGACCTTGGCCGGGTCCAGTTCATCAAGGTAAGCAATCACCACGCGAACGCGGGCATGGGCGTAGTTGACGGCGGCTGCCGACAGCGCCTGGGCCAGCCCCTGGTAGAACGCGACGCCGCTCTTGTGCAGCAGAAAACCCAGGCGCACCGTGGGCCGGTTGGTCAGCAGGCGCTGCTCGATCACCGCCTTGGCATGGAAGCCAACCTTGTTCGCCGCCTCGGCAATGCGCTGGGCGGTGTCGGCGCGCACATCAGCGCGCAGGTTCAGCACCCGGTCGACGGTGGACAGGCTGACCCCGGCTTCACGGGCGACATCGGCCATGGTCGGGCGGCGGGTGTACTGGGTTGGCTCTGACATGTCTTGACACCTCCTGCCCGCATCATGAGAGGTTCTGACACATTAAGCCAGCGGCTCATGGCGCCCCGCGCCTGGCCCGCCTAGCATCAGCCCGGAGAATAAAAACAATGGAGCGCCGCCATGAAAATCGCCCTGGACCCGTATATGCACCGCCACCTGAGCCTGCCAGCGCTGTGCCGCAAGAGCGCCGAGCTGGGCTTCGAGTACCTGGAGCTGTCGCCCCGCGATGACTTCCTGCCCTGGTGGGTGCACCCGCGCGCGCACAAGGAGCGCATCGCCGAGTTCAAGCAGGCCCTGCGCGACCACAACGTGCAACTGGCCTCCCTGCTGCCCATGTACCGCTGGGCCAGCCCCCACGAAGACGAGCGCCGCACGGCGGTTGAACACTGGAAGCGCGCCATCGAGGTGGCGGTGGAGATGGGCTGCCAGACCATGAACTCCGAGTTCGGCCGCGGCCCCTCGCCCGACCGCGGCCACAGCGTCAGCTGCTGCGGTGGCGTGCACAGCCACGAGTCCAGCGAGGCGGCGTGGTGGCGGTCGATGGAGGAACTGGTGCCGATCCTGGAGCGCGAGGGCATCACCCTCAACGTCGAGCCGCACCCCGAGGACTGGTGCGAGACCCTCAACCCGGCGCTGGACATCATCAAGACCGTGGGCTCGGCCAACGTCAGGTTCCTGTACTGCGCGCCGCACACCTTTCACTTCGGCGACGACATGGCCGGCATGATTGGCCAGGCCGGCACGCTGATCAACCACGTGCACATCGCCGACACCTACAACCACAAGGCGTCGTCAGGGCTGCGCTACATCATCAACCCGCCGGGGGCAAAGGTGACGGTGCACCAGCACATGGACATGCACCAGGGCGAGATCGACTGGGACGTGTTCTTCGGCGAGCTGGCGCGCACCGGGTTCGACGGCATCGTCACCGCCTGCGTGTTTGGCTGGGAGGAGCGCGCGGACGACTCCGGGCGCTTCATGCGCCAGGAGATCCAGCGGTACGTGGATAAGTACTTCCGTTAAGTCATGAGCAGTGTGGGAGCTGGCTTGCCAGCGAGCTTTTCAGGCCTTGACAGCTCGCTGGCAAGCCAGCTCCCACAACAACGCGTGCATCAACTCAACTGGTGCGCGAACCGCCCTACTGCGTCCACCACCTTGCGCGCGCCTTCCTGGATTTCGACGATCACCTCGCCGGCCTGGCTGGCCAGTTGCACGCCCTGCTCGGCCTGCTGCTTGCTGTGGGCCATCTCGCGCACGGTGCCTTCCACCAGGGTCTGGTTCTGCTGCACCACGGCGGCGATTTCCTCGGTGGCGGTACTGGTGCGCCCGGCCAACTGCCGCACTTCATCGGCCACCACCGCGAAGCCCCGGCCCTGCTCCCCGGCCCGCGCTGCCTCGATGGCAGCGTTGAGGGCCAGCAGGTTGGTCTGCTGGGCGATGCTGCTGATGGTCTGGATGATCGAGCTGATCAACAGCGACTGCTTGCCCAGGGCCTCGACACCGGTGGACGCCGACTGCATGTCATCGGCCAGTTTGCGCATGGTCTGCACGGTGTCGTTGACCACCACGGCGCCGCGCTGGGCGGTGACGTCGGTCTGCTGGGAGATGCCGTAGGCGGTGTGGGCGGCGGCGTTCACTTCCTCCTCGCGCGCCACCTGATCGCTGACCACGGTAGCGAATTTCACCACCTTGCACAGCTTGCCCTCGGGGTCGTACACCGGGTTATAGGTGGCTTCCAGCCACACCGGGTGGCCGTGGGCGTCGACTCGCTTGAAGCGCCCGGCGACGAACTCGCCACGGTTGAGGGTGGCCCAGAACTCGGCGTACCGGGGCGAGTTGGTCTCCTCGCTGGTGCAGAACTGTCGGTGGTGCTGGCCCTTGACCTGGGCCAGGGTGTAGCCCATGGCGCGCAGGAACTGGTCGTTGGCCGACAGCACGTTGCCCTTGAGGTCGAACTCGATCACCGCCGTGGAACGCAGCAACGCGTCGATAAAGGACGTGCTTTCGGCGGCCTTCTCGATGTTGGCGGTGATGTTGTTGGCGAAGCAGCGGATGTGGGTCAGGGTGCCGCTGGCGTCCTTGATCGGCTGCCAGTGCGCGCGTATCCACACCAGCACGCCGTCGGCGCGCAGGAAGCGGTAGTCATCGGTGATGGAGCGGGCCGAGCCAATGGCGGCCATCAGGCTGTGGTAGCACGGCAGCTTGGACACGTAGCTGGGTACGATCTCGGCCATGGGCCGCCCCACCAGTTGCGCCACCGAATAGCCCAGCGCCTTGGCGAACCCCTCGTTGCAGTCGTCGATGCGCATCTGCGGGTCGAGGCTCAGCGTCAGCATTTCCCGTTGCAAGCCGTCGACGAGCTGGCGCAGCTCATCGAGTTCGGCCGATTGTTCAGCGAGCTGCTTTTTTATTTGGGTGTTGAACATGAGCCGATGACCTCCTTGTGGTAAGGAGAGTATCGGCGAGGTTTTTCGGGGGATAAGCACCGTTCGGCGGCTTTTATCCCCCGCCCGCCGGGCTATGCGGCGAGTTCGGCGCTTTCCAGCAGCGCCAGCACGTCGGTGAGGGTGGCTTCCAGGCACTGGCCGGCCTTGTAGGCCGCCAGCACCGCTTCGCCGCCGTCGATCACCGCCTGAGGCCGCTCGACGAATAGACCGATCTGTTCAAAATCAGCGCTCAGCACCACCACCAGTGGAATGGAGACCTTCTCCAGGCCCAGGCGCTCGCGCAAGGCCTGCTCGGCGCGGGCCTTGGTGATGATGCCCAGGCGCACGCGCGGCTGCACGCGGCACAGGTAGTCCAGCGCCGCCAGGTTCAGCTGGCAGTCCGGGCACCACATCTCGCCGGCGGCCAGCAGGTGATAGGTGCCTTTCAAGGAAGCCAGGCGCTGCAGGGTCGCCTCGCTGATGCCGGCGGTGTCCAGCGCCTGGCGGGCCTGGGCCACGGTGGCACGTTCGGCGGGCAGGCCGGCGGCGGCGAAGGCGTCGAAGCCCTGGCCGATGGGGAAGAGTTCTGAGTACGGGGTCATGGGACCGGTTTTCCTGATGCTGCAAAGTGCCCCAGTGTACGGCAGCGACGCCGTTTTGGCCTATCATCTGCCCTCGTTCATTGTGGAACCTGTCATGTTCGACTGGGAAGACCTGCGTTATTTCACCCTCTTCGCCAAGCTTGGCTCGCTGTCCGCCGCCGCGCGCCAGCTGCGCGTCGACCACGCCACCGTGGCCCGGCGCATCGCCGCGCTGGAGGCCGCGCTCAAGCTGAAACTGGTCGACCGCCGCCAGCGCGCCTACGTGCTGACCGAGGACGGCCAGCGCGTGAGCCAGTTCGGCGAGCAGATGACCCTGTCCTCGTTCGCCCTGGAACGTTTCGCCGGCGGCGAACAGGCCCAGGTGCAGGGCGAAGTGGTGGTGTCGTCGCCACCGGCCTTCGTCGGCAGCCTGATCGCCCCGCGCGTGGGCGAACTCACCCGCCGCCACCCGCTGCTGCAACTGCGCCTGATCGGCGCCAAGGCCCGCGCCTCGCTGACCCGCCGCGAGGCCGACATCACCATCAGCCTGATGCGCCCCAGCGAGCCCACCCTGGTGGCCCGGCGCCTGGGCCAGATGGAGTTTCGCCTGTACGCCAGCCCCGACTACCTGGCGCGCACCCGCGACTACAGTTTTATTGGCTACGACGACAGCATGGACGGCTCGGCGCAGCAGAACTGGCTGCTGGAACAGGCCAACGGCCGGCCCATCACCCTGACCAGCAACGACCTGCGCCTGCAGGCCATCGCCGCGGCCGGCGGCGCCGGTGTGGTGTCGTTGCCGGCGTTCATGGCGGCGGAGCACCGCCTGGTGCTGGTGGACCCCGACGGACCGTGCCTGGTGCGGGAGATCTGGCTGGCGGTGCATGAAGACGTGCGCAACGCGGCGCCGATACGGGCGGTGATGGATTTCATCGTGGAGTGCGTGGGGGCCTGAACCTATACGCGCACCACCGTAGCCGCTGCCGAAGGCTGCGCTGGCCCTGGAGGCCACCGGAGATCTCCAGTGTGAATGAGGGCCAGCGCAGCCTATCGGCAGCGGCTACGGGGCTGGTCTTTCGCAGGCTGTGCATTTTTGCATACCCCAGATGCGCCCTTGGGGAGTTCTACCCGTGCGACCACGCGACTAGCATCGCCCCCCTCGATTCACAGCACGGTACTCCCCCCATGTCCGCATGCCCCTCGGCCCTCACCGCCGCCCCGGCCACCACCAACGCCCCGCTGCTGCGCGCCGCCTGGGTGGTGACGGCGGTGTTCATCCTGTCCAACGCCGCCACCCCGCTGTACGGCCACTGGCAGCAACAGCTGGGCTTCGGCGCCGGCACCCTGGCAACGATCTTCACCTGCTACATCCTCGGCCTGCTGGCCACCCTGCTCGTGGCCGGGCAGCTGTCCGATCACTTTGGCCGCAAGGCCCTGCTGCTGCCGGGCCTGGGCCTGGCGATGGGCGCAGCCGTGCTGTTCCAGCTCGCCGAGAGCGTCGCGGTGCTGATGCTGGCGCGGCTGCTGACCGGCGTGGCGGTGGGCATCATCGTCTCCGCCGGCATGGCCAATGTGGTCGACCAGGCCGCCGACAGCCACAAGCGCCAGGCCTCGCTGCTGGCCTCGGTGGCCATGGTCCTGGGCGCCGGCACCGGGCCGCTGCTGGCGGGCGTGCTGGCGCAGTACAGCGCGCACCCGGTGGCCATCGTCTTCAACCTGGAACTGGCCTTGCTGGCCCTGGCGCTGTGGGTGGTGCTGGCGCAGCCACGCCAGCCCCGTGCCACTTCCGCCTTGAAACTGCGGCTGCCCCGGGTGCCACGGGACAGCGTCGGCCATGTGCTGCGCGGCATTGCGTTCTTCGGCCCGGGCATCACCTGCACCTCTTTCGTGCTCAGCCTGGGCCCGGGGCTGTTCTCGGCGTTCGCCCACGTCAGCAGCCCGCTGATCGCCGGCGGCACCGCATTCGCCATGTTCATGGTCGGCGTGGGCGTGCAGTTCGCGGTGCAGCGGCTGGCGGTGAAGCGCATTTTCCTGCTCAGCGGGCTGGCCACCGTGCTGTCCATGGCCACCCTGTGGCTGGCGGTGCACCAGGTCTCCATTCCCTGCCTGATCGTCGCCGCCCTGCTGGCCGGCGCCGGCCAGGGCCTGGGCCAGCTGGGCGGCCTGAGCCTGATCGCCCTGCACGTGCCGGCCAACCGCCGCGCCGAGGCCAACGGCGTGTTCAACATGGGCGGCTACGTGCCCGCCGGGGCCTTGCCGGTGGTGGCCGGGCACCTGATCGACCTGCACGGCATGGCCGTGGGCGTCAGTGTGCTGGCCGGGTTGATTGCGGCGCTGGCGCTGGCCGCCCTGCTGAGCCTGGGACGGACTGATCGGCCAAGATGAAACATGGCGCGGTGCTATCGCTGCCGCCAGGGCGCTCGGGTATTCTGCGGAACCGCGGCCCCAGCGGCAGGCTCGATCAGGATGGGTGTTGAATGGATGCACCGCGCAAAGCGAACCCCGCCACCCCGGCGCAACTGGCCGCCGGGCGTGTCATTGCATGCTCGATCGCGGCCAGCGTGGCGGTCTCCGCTGCCTTGGCGGCTTTCAGCCTGTTGGCCCCCTACTCCCTTTCGCCCACCGGCAGCGCACCACCCACCACCCTGGGCGCTGCCGAGCGGCAAGCCCGTGAATCCGCATTCAACGCCAGCCTGCCACTGCCGTTGCAACAGGTAGACAAGGCCGATATACCCAAGGCGGCCGCCACCCTGCACCTGCCCAAGGGCACGCACTTGTCGGTGTGGACCAGCGCCACGCCTGCCCCGCCCGCCGACACTCACGCCGCGCCGCGCCTGGCCTGGGTCAGCCTGTGGGACTCGGACCGCGACAACGGCGACGTGGTACGGCTGTTCAGCGCCGGCTATGGGCGCACCCTGTCACTGACGCGCCAGCCGCAGACCTTCGCCATTCCCGTGGCCAGCGACGGCCAGGTTGTCGTGTACGGCGTGCGCGAAGGCCCCGGCGGCGGCATCACCCTGGGGTTCGGCTCGGGGCCCCACCACGTGCTGCTGCCCGTGATGGCGGTCAATCAACGGCTGTCCTTTACCGTCAAGGTGCAATGATGCGCGCATTCCGTGAGTGGGCTCTCTCCCTGGCCCCTGTCGCCGCGTTGGCGACGGCACTGATGTTTGCCCTGCCGCTGTGGCTGAAGCTGCCTGGCGTCGATCCCACGCTGCAACGCCTCGGCGTGGCCATGGCCGGCGTGGTGCACCGCGGCGCCTGGTTGCTGCTGGGGCTGGTACGGGCGGGCTGGTTGCTGACCTTCGTTGGCATCTTCCATGAGCGCCAGCGCCGCCGGCAGGCGTGGCCCGCCGATGGCCACTGGCTGGTCAGCCTGTTGAATCGTTTTACCGGCACCCCGACGGCGCCCCCGGTGGCCTCGCTGTGGGCCCGCGCGCCATGGTGGCGGGCCAGCGTGCTGGGCACGCTGGCGCTGACCGCGCTGTTCATCACCTTCGGGCCACTGTACCGGCCGCAAGCGGTAATGAACCTGCCACCCATGGCGGAGGTAGTGACCTATACCCCGCCGGGTGGCAGCACCGCCGCCCCCGGCAACATGGCTATTTTCACCACGGCCGAGCCGCCGGTCGTCGCCATGCCCTCGACGCGGCCGTTCACCAACAGCTTCGCCATGGACGGCTTCGAGCTGCCCCTGCCACCCGGCCAGTGGCTCACGCTGGCTGGCGGCGACGCCCGTGAGGGCAACGCCGTGGGCAAGCACTACCTGCTGGGGCAAATCGAACACGGGAGGCTGATGGCCGCCGTGCAGGTGACCAGCCTGCGCAACCGCACGCAACTACTGAGCTTTCACGGCAAGGGCTGCGACGCCTTGCACGGCCCCTCCGTCTATTCCCAGGAACTGGAGCCAGCCTCCTCGGCAGACCACCAGAGCTGCTGGCGCCTGAGCCACGTGTTCACCCCACCGCTGCAGCACTGGCACGACGCTGCCGTGCCCATGAGCATGCTGATGCGCACCGGCGCCGCCACCCTTGCTGCCAGCCACGTGGGCTACGCGCAGGACTACGTGCAAGTGGAGTTCATCAGGGCCGAGCCCTGGGGGCTGCTGGAGGCCAGCTACTGGTTCAACCCGGAGCGCGAGGGCATTGCGTCCGACCCGGCCGAACTGCCAGGCAATTCGAACTGGCGCGCGGGCAACGTCTCGCGTTATCCCGAGAAACTGGCCTTTATCGACGGGCTGAAACAGTGGGGCGGGATCTTCCGCGAGCGCTTCGACCGGGCCTTCGACGCAGGCAAATGACAGGTGCGGGGCCAGCGGCTACCGGGGGCGTGACTACGTGATGGTGGCGTTGCGAATACCCTCCAGCAGCATCGCGAACGCCGGGTTGTCGTTATCCTCGCGCCAGATCAGGTGCAGCTCGCTCTGTACCCCCTCCCCCAGGTCGATGTCGCGGAACACCACGTTCTTGAACACCACGCTGGTGGCGCAGCGCGGCACCAGCGCCAGGCCCAGGCCAGCGTTCACCAGCGCCAGGATGGTCAGCGACGAGCCCAGCCACTGCACGTAGTCGGGCGCCACCCGCGCCGAACGCAACATGCCGGTAAGCAGTTCGTTGAACGGCGGGTAGGCGGCATGGGAGTACATCAGGAACGGCTGGCCATCCAGGTCGCTGACCTTGACCTCTTCGCTCGACGCCAGCGCATGGCCGCGCGGCACCGCCAGCACGAAGGGTTCGCGCACCAGGCATTCGGTGGCGTAGCCCGGTTCCAGCAACGGCGCGCGGGCGATGCCCAGGTCGATGCGCCGGGCGCGCAACGCCTCGTGCTGGGTGTAGGTGTTCATCTCTGCCAGGTCGATTTTGACGTGGGGCTGCTTCAGCCGCGCCTCGGCGATCACCTTGGGCAAAAACTCGTACACGGCGCTGCCGACGAAGCTGATGGCCACCGCGCCAATGTCGCCCTCGGCAAACCGCCGCGCCGCCACCGCCGCCTGCTGGGCGCGCTCCAGCAGGTTCTGCGCCTCGACGAAGAACGCCCGCCCCGCCGCCGTCAGCGCCACGCTGCGGGTGCTGCGGGTGAACAGCTCGACGCCCAGGTGGTGCTCCAGCAGCTGGATCTGCCGGCTCAACGGCGGCTGGGTCATGTTCAGGCGCTCGGCGGCGCGGCGGAAATTCAGCTCGGTGGCCACGGTGGTGAAGCAGCGCAGCTGGGTCAGTTCGAACATTGATTCAATCCAGGTATCAATCAACAGCCAGGTTAGATTAGACGGGAACAATGTACCCGTCCATCATCGGCCTGTCCCCACAAAAACAATACCGGGAGTCGCCCTTGAAAACCCTCAACCCCAGCGTGCTGGAACAGGCCGCGGCCAAGGTCAAGCGCCATGTGCTGCCGCTGTTCGTGGTGATGTTCATCGTCAACTACATCGACCGCGTCAACATCGGCTTCGTGCGCAGCCACATGGAAGCCGACCTGGGCATCGGCGCGGCCGCCTATGGCCTGGGCGCCGGGTTGTTCTTCATCGGCTACGCCCTGTTCGAGGTGCCGTCGAACATCCTGCTGCAGCGCTTCGGCGCCCGCGCCTGGCTCACCCGCATCATGTTCACCTGGGGCGCCGCCGCCATGGCCATGGCCTTCGTGCGCGGCGAAACCAGCTTCTACGTGTTGCGCTTCGTGCTGGGCGCCGCCGAAGCCGGGTTCTTCCCGGGCATCATCTACTACTTCACCCAATGGTTGCCGGCCGCCGAACGCGGCAAGGCCATGGCGGTGTTCCTCAGCGGTTCGGCCATCGCCTCGGTGATCTCCGGGCCGGTGTCCGGCGCGCTGCTGAGCATCAACGCCCTGAGCCTGCACGCCTGGCAGTGGATGTTCCTGATCGAGGGCGGCGCCTCGCTGGTGCTGTGCGGGTTCGTGTGGTGTTGGCTGCAGTCGCACCCACGGGAGGCGCGCTGGCTCAACGAGGCTGAAAAGCAGGCGCTGGAAAGCTGCCTGGCCGAGGAACAGCGCGCCCGCGAGGCCCAGCACGTGGTCAAGCCGTCGATGTTCAAGCTGCTGGCCGACCGGCAGATCGCGCTGTTCTGCTTCATCTACTTCTCCATCGCCCTGACCATCTACGGTGCCACCTTCTGGCTGCCGAGCATGATCAAGCAAATGGGCAACCTGGCGGACTTCGAGGTGGGCCTGTTCAACTCGGTGCCCTGGCTGATCTCCATCGTCGCCATGTACGGCTTCGCCGCCGTGGCCGCGAAGTGGAAGCACCAGCAGGCCTGGGTGGCCGTGACGTTAGTGGTAGCGGCGCTGGGCATGTTTATGTCAACGGTCGGCGGGCCGGTGTTCGCCTTCGTGTCCATCTGCTTCGCCGCCATCGGCTTCAAGGCTGCCTCGGCGCTGTTCTGGCCCATTCCCCAGGGCTACCTGGACGCGCGCATCGCCGCCGCGGTGATTGCCCTGATCAATTCCATCGGCAACCTGGGCGGCTTCGTCGCGCCGGCCACCTTCGGCTTCCTTGAACAGACCACCGGCAGCATCGAGGGCGGCCTGTATGGCCTGGCCGCCACCTCGCTGGTGGCTGCGGTGGTGATCTTCTTCGCCCGCAGCACCCCGGCCCCGCGCGCGCCCAAGCCGCGCAAGGCCACCGTTGTCATCGCCTAATTCGTCGAGCCTGCCTTCAGGAGCATTACTTTTGAAAATCAAGCGCGTCACCGTCACCCCCATTGCTTTCCGCGACCCGCCGTTGCTCAACGCCAGCGGCATCCACGAACCCTTCGCCTTGCGCTCGATCATCGAGATCGAGAGCGACAACGGCTACATCGGCCTGGGGGAAAGCTACGGCGACGCCCCGGCGCTGGCCATCCAGCAGCAGCTGCAGAGCCAGCTGATCGGCCTGGACCCGTTCAACCTCAACCGCCTGCGGCAGATCGTCGAGGCCACGGTGGCGGCCAACCGCACCAGCGCCCTGGCCGGCGCCGAACTGGCGCCCGGCTCCCATGCCAGCAAGGCAGTGAGCAACGCCTACTCCGCGTTCGAGGTGGCCTGCCTCGACCTGCAGGCGCACGCCCTCAACGTGCCGTTGGTGGACCTGCTGGGCGGCGCCCTGCGCGACAAGGTGCCGTTCAGCGCCTACCTGTTCTTCAAATACGCCCAGCACATTGACTCACCCTACAAGCCCGACAACTGGGGCGAGGCGCTGAACGAGGAACAGATCGTCGCCCAGGCCGCGCGCATGATCGAGGCCTATGGCTTCAAGAGCATCAAGCTCAAGGCCGGCACCCTGCCGCCCGAGCACGAGGTGGCCTGCATCAAGGCACTGAAAAAGGCCTTCCCCGGCTACCCGCTGCGCATCGACCCCAACGGCAACTGGTCGCTGGAGACCGCCGTCCGCATGGCCGAACTGCTGGGCGACGACCTGCAGTACTACGAAGACCCCTGCCCCGGCCTGGACGGCATGAGCGCGCTGCACAAGCGCACCGGCCTGCCGCTGGCGACCAACATGGTGGTCACCGACTTCGACGAGTTCCGCCGCAGCGTGGCGCTGAACAGCGTGCAGATCGTGCTCGCCGACCACCACTATTGGGGCGGCCTGCGTGACACCCAGACGCTGGCGAAGATGTGCCAGGTGTTCGGCCTGGGCGTGTCCATGCACTCCAACTCGCACCTGGGCATCAGCCTGATGGCCATGGCCCACGTGGCCGCGGCCGTGCCCAACCTGGACTACGCCTGCGACACCCACTACCCCTGGCAAGAGCCGGACGAGGAAGTGATCAAGGGCGGCAAGCTGCCCATCGTCGACGGCTGCGTGAGCATTACCCGCGCCCCCGGCCTGGGCCTGGAGCTGGACCACGACCAGCTGGGCAAGCTGCACGACCAGTACCTGAGCTGCGGCATCCGCCAGCGCGACGACGTGCGCCAGATGCAACGCTACAAACCGGATTGGAAGACGGTGAAGCCGCGTTTCTAAAGGCCCAGGTGCACCTTGACGAACGCCTGCGCCTCGCGCGCCAGGGCGTCAAGGTGCCGGTCGCGCTGCTTCTCGGCGTTGACCATGGCCGGCTCGCCATGTTGCTTCAACAGGTAGGCATGAATCTGCCGCACCTCCACCGAGCGGTAGATGGGCGCGGTGTCCAGCACCGGCGTCAGCCCTTGGGAGGCGTGGTCGCGGGTGTTCATCAACACCTGCGAGCCGCGCGTGCCGATCACCTGGAACCCCAGCGCCTGCCCGCACGCCACCTGGCTCACCACGCAGCCCAGCTCCGCATGGGGGTAGCGCGCCAGCACCTTCTGCACCATGGCCCTGGCAATGCCCTGGCGCCGATGCCCGTCCTTCACCGCCAGGAACAACAGCGAACACGCCTCGGCGTCGCCGCTCAGCGGCAGGTACAGGGCAAAGCCCAGCAGCTGCGACGGGTCCTCGTCATCCAGCGCCGCCACCACCTCCACCGCAAAACCGCGCGAACCGTCCATGGCCTGCAGGTACTGATACACCTCATAACCCACGCCGTACTGGTACAGCGGGTACAGCGCATTACCGGCCGGCAGCGCCACCTGGCTGATGGCGGTGAGGTTGTCGATCACCAGCTGCTGGATCTGCGCCTGGAACGACTCGGGGGGTGGGGTTTGGAACAGGGTGATACTGGGCATTGAAGGCAGCTGCTCTGATTGAACGTTCAGCATTGTACCGTAGCAGCTGCCGCCAGGCTGCGTCCCAACCCCCACGATTTGCGGCGCCTGGGACGCGGCCTGGTGGCCGCTGCTACAGGTTTAGTGCTCTTTTTGGGGACATGACGGGGGGTTCGGTGAGCGAAGTGGCGCTTTTATGGGGTAGCCGGGGCTGCCGTATGCATGGCATGAGGTGGTGACTTGCACGTCATCGCAGGGGAGAAAGTGAACAGTGATTCCGCAGGTTTGCTGGTTGGTGTAGTCCGCCACTGACACCCACTTGTCAAGGCTACGCGTCTGAGCCTCGACCTTCTCCTTCCATGCAAAAAACTTGGGACGGTCGGCGAACCCCGGAAAATCCTCGGAGTAGGCACTACCTGTCTGCCACTCTATGCGTACACCCATATCCGGATGCCAAATTGCTGGTACTGCGTAGCAGCAACCACCGCCTCCGCTGCGGTAAGGTCCAATAATATCCGCTGCCGACCGACCATCGACGCTGAAGTAGTTGATGGCCTGCCCTGTGTGATTGATACCTACGATTACGTTGGCCGAAACCGGGCCAGCAGCAACCCCCATCAGCAAAGCGACGAAAAGCATTCTGACATCGATGCTGTAATCAGGGCCGCGATAGGTCATCAATTCCCCCTTGTCGTGTTCCAAGCGCCAGGCATGCGGCGCGGTTGATCCCGGACTCTAAGGACTTCAAAACAGAAAAGATGTAGGACATATCCGACCCTAACCACGCTTTTTCCGAAAACCCGAAAGCCCCGTAGCAGCTGCCGAGAGGCTGCGTCCAAGGCCACAGGATTTGCGGCGCCTGGGACGCGGCCTGGTGGCCGCTGCTACAGGTTTAGTGCTCCTTATGGGGACATGACGGGGGGTTCGGTGAGCGAAGTGGCGCTTTTATGGGGTAGCCGGGGCTGCCGTATACATGGCATGAGGTAGTGACTTGCACGTCATCGCAAGGGAGAAAGTGAACAGTGATTCCGCAGGTTTGCTGGTTGGTATAGTCAGGTACCGAGACAATCTTGCTATGTCGGCGTTTTTGCGCCTGGACCTTGTCGAGCCATGCGTCGTATTTGGCTTCATCCGCAAAACCGGGAAACTCGTCAGCCAGCTTGCTGACCCCGCTGGCACCGGTTTCCCAGTCTATCCGTACAGTCATTCCGGGTTGCCAGCGAGCAGCGGTCCTAAAACAACAAGCCCCGCCCCCGCCTTGATAGGGGCCAATGCTATCGATGGCCGAACGCCCGTCCACACTAAATTGCTCTATGCCCCGATGAGTGTGATTTATGCCAACGATTACATTGGCGGAAACCGGGCCAGCGACGATCCCCATCAGCAAAGTGGTGCACCACGTTTTGATGGAAGCTGTCCATTTGTGACGAGATTGGCAGCTACCCTCACGCCAAATCATCGGCTGCCTCGTCCTCCAGTTGGGCGTGAAAGGCAGCCCATCTGGCATTAATCGCCTGCTGGGCCCTCGCGATATGTTCTGGGTCCCGGGGAAAATATGCCATGCCGGATGTGTCGATTTCGCCGTGAATCGCCACTTCCCTGCGGCTGGCTGTACCAAAGAACACCATGCGTTCGCGGAAATAGCTGCCCATTGGCTCGCGGCCGAACGAATGGAGAAACCAGGCACGAGAGTCATGTACCTGATCGTCGAACAAGTCTCGCAACAGCCCTTCGGGCATGCTCGCATTGCGATACTCATCGACCTCGCCACGAATGTTCTCGTCGACATGGTTACGATAGCCTGCAAAGGGCGGAAACAAGCGACTGACCTTTTCCCTGCCAGATGCCTTCATGTGCAGCGCCTCGGCATACACATTGGCCGTGATGATGCGGGCGACAAACGCGGGAGGGCCGTAGGCTGGTACCAGGCGGTTGAGTGCTGCCGCCATCAAACGGTCATTGCGGTAAGCCTTGGCGAACTCTTCGGCAGCTTCGCGCAGCTGTGTGCGCGCCAGGTCCGGATCGAAGGTCGGGATGCCTGGCTGAAACGGTCTTCTATCACTTCCAGGCCGGTGGAGCGACACCTGCAGCTTACGCTGATCCTCGATTACAACCTGGCGATCATCTCGCTGTTTTTTTGCCAGGTTGTAACTGAGCGGATCACTGTGGCTGTCGGTTGCTTGTTTATAAAAAGATGTATTTATCAGACTGGTGAAGGCGTATCGATCAATCCTCCAGGCGGTGATCCAGGCTAGTTGAACGCGCAAGGCACGCTCGAGAGAAGTGTCGGCGAGAATCGGCTCAAATTGCTCCTTCATTACGTCGGTCTGGTGGGTCAGGTTGGAAGCCAGCCCCACTGTCACCTGGCGCCATGCGTTGAAGCGGCTAACCAGAGTAGGGTCTATGTCGAGGGCCAGAACCACGTTATCTTCCAAAACTCGCCAATGCTCATTGTGGAGACCCGCACCCAATGCCCGCTTCTCTACTTTCAAAGGTGCGCCATGTGCAAAGGCATCCGCATACAAATCATGTAGTGCAATTTGCGACACTAGGGAGCCATCGCTTCGCCCGCCCCCCTTCCCCTGATCGCCCGGCAAATACCCACCCCCTAAATCCGAATGCACCCCGGGATAAATCACCTCAATGCAATTAGGCGGATAATCCCCAGTCTGCCGACGAATCGACTCAAGTGGAAAACTCACCCGTTGTTCATGAGCCGCCACCAAATGCAGACAGCGCTTGACCAAGCCACTGGCTGGCAACTGCTGGTTGCCGTCAGCCCACCCCATGTGGCCGCGCGCGCCAGGCACTATGTCGGCTATACCCACTGAGGCTACCGTGTCGAGAATCCCCAGATACTCTACGGTGATGGGTATTTCCAGATCGCCAAATGACAGGGTCGGACGCGAGCGCATTAATTCGTCCAACCAACTGACAAACGCGCGCGCTGCGGCCGCCCCTCGAGAAAAGCCATACACGTAAAGCTTGATACCCAACAACTTGCAAACCCCTGGCGTGGGTTGCAGCACTGCATAACGCAGTGGGGCCTCTATGGCGCTAAGTTGTTTGGTGAACTCGGCCAAGCGGTGGCGTTGGCCGCTCACTCCCTCGAATCCCGGCCAGGTCCCCATGGACTTGACGGCTGCCGACAACACTTCGGTGGCTAGCGGCGGCTGGTCTAGGGTTCGACGGATGGCGTCGATGATCATCAACAACCCCCAGTTGACGCGTTCTTCGCCGAACCAGGCACTGGCCAACCCGGCGGTGCTGTAATCAAGATCACCCATTTCCGGAAACGGCGTGCCTACCCCCGGCATGTAATATTTGAAGTACGAACCCAGCCCGACCCCCGCATTGTCAATAAGCCCGCGAGCCTTATCACCTTGATGTGTTGTTCCACCCGCAATGCCATCCCCAATGCAAGCGCGAAAAAGCCGAGCGATGTTGGTCGGGTGGGGGACTTCCGACTGCAGCAAGTCGTTATTCAGGTTATTGCCAGTGCCGTCGAAGCACAGGCTGATGTGCAGGGTTTTGCAGCAAGGTGGCGTCACGCGATAGTTTGCGGCAATGGACAGGGCATCCTGGTAGTCCCTTTCCATGCTCTCTTGACGATGAATGTTTCGGGCCACTTGCCCCGCCTGCCGTGGCAGCCGCCCCGCTTCCGGAAACTGTGGCGGATACCAGACAGGGGAATGCCCTGTTCCGGATATTTCCGTGGCGCTGGTCGTTGAACGTGGAGCATCGCTGCTGTAATCAGGGCCGTGAGATGTCATCAATTCCCCCTTGTCATGTTCCAGGCGCCGGGCATGCGGCGCGGTTGAACCCGAACTCTAGGGATTGCAAAACAAGAAAGATGTAGGACACATCCGATCATCCCCGCGCATTTTCCGAAAACCCGAAAGCCCCGTAGCAGCTGCCGCCAGGCTGCGTCCAAGGCCCCACGATCTAAAGCGCCAGTGACGCGGCCTCGCGGCCGCTGCTACGGTGTGATGCCGCGCCGGGAAACGGCGTCTAGTCACCGGCATTCCAACAACAAGGCCCCCCATGCAAACGCTCCTCAACCAGATCCTCGACGAAGTCCGCCCCCTGATCGGCCAGGGCAAGGTCGCCGATTACATTCCCGCACTGGCCGAGGTGCCGGCGAATCAATTGGGCATTGCCGTGTATGGCAACGACGGCAGCCTGCACAGCGCCGGCGATGCGTACACGCCGTTTTCGGTGCAGAGTATTTCCAAGGTGTTCAGCCTGGTGCAGGCCATCGGGCATTCCGGGGAGGCGATCTGGGAGCGGCTGGGGCATGAGCCGTCAGGGCAGCCGTTCAATTCGCTGGTGCAGTTGGAGTTCGAGCGTGGGCGGCCGCGCAATCCGTTCATCAATGCCGGGGCGTTGGTGATCTGCGACATCAACCAGTCGCGCTTTGCCGCACCGGCGCTGTCGATGCGTGATTTCGTCCGGCGGCTGTCCGGCAACCCCCATGTGCTGGTGGACGGCAAGGTGGCGGAGTCGGAGTACCAGCATCGCTCGCGCAACGCGGCCATGGCGTACCTGATGCAGTCGTTCGGCAATTTCCACAACGAGGTGGAGGCGGTGCTGCGCAGCTACTTCAGCCACTGCGCGCTGCAGATGAATTGCGTGGACCTGGCCAAGGCCTTCTGTTTCCTCGCCAACGAGGGCTTCTGCAAGCACAGCGGCGAGCAGATCCTGACGGCGCGGCAGAGCAAGCAGGTGAATTCGATCATGGCCACCAGCGGCCTGTACGACGAGGCCGGCAACTTCGCCTACCGCGTCGGGCTGCCGGGCAAGAGTGGCGTGGGCGGCGGCATTATCGCCGTGGTGCCGGGGCAGTTCACCGTGTGCGTGTGGTCGCCGGAGCTGAACGCGGCGGGCAATTCGCTGGCGGGGATGAAGGCGCTTGAGCTGTTGAGCGAACGGATCAACTGGTCGGTGTTTTAGCCCGACGCGGCCTTTGGCCGCTGCTACGAACCCGCGTAGCAGCGGCCAAAGGCCGCGTCCCCTCCCCTCACTGCCCCAAGTCAGCCAACAAATCCGCCTGCACAATCTCGATCCAGTACTCGTCCGGGTCGCTGATGAACGCCACGTGCTTCATGCCTTTGTCCAGGCGCTTGACGAACGGCACCTGCAGCCGCTCGAAGCGCGCGCAGGCTGCCTCGATATCCGGCACGCTGAAGCAGATGTGGCCAAACCCGCGCGGGTCCTTGTTGCCGTTGTGGTACTGCGAGTCGTCGCTCTCGGTGCCCCAGTTGTGGGTCAGCTCCAGCACCGACTGGCGGCCGAAGGTATACACCTGGCGGGCGCCGCGCTCGTCCGGCACGTCCTCGCCCGCCGTCATGGCCAGGAACAGCAGCGAAAACCTCGCCTCGGGGAAGTCCACCTGGCGCAGCAGGCGCATGCCCAGCACGCGGGTGTAGAAGTCCAGCGAGCGGCACGGGTCCTTGACCCGGATCATGCTGTGGTTGAACACGTAGGCTTGGGTTTCGGCATCGGGCTCCAGGCACACGCCTGGCTGGTTTTCGCTGATGAAGGACATGGCAGGGGCACTCAAGTGAGGTGGCCCAGTCTAGAACTGCCGCGCCACAGCCGGGTAATAGGCGCCTACTACGGGTCTAAGCTTATTCCAACGTAGTAGGCGCCTATTACCCGCCCCCCGCTGGCGTTACTACTATGGGTTGCGTGACAACAACAATAAGAAGGACTTCGCCATGAGTAACCTGACACTCGATCGTCGCCGGTTTCTTCAGGGCAGCGGCGGCGTGCTATTGGGCACGCTGCTGTTCGCCAGCGGTCCCATTGCCCTGATGGCCCCCAGCCAGAGCTGGGCCCTGCCCATGACCACCCTGGACAGCGACAGCGGCGACAAGCTGCTCCTGATGATCCGCCGCATCTACCCCCACGACACCATGGAAGACGCGGTCTACGCCTTCCCGGTGCAGGCCCTGGACCAGAAGGCCAGCACCGACCCCGGCGTCGCCGACACCCTCAGGCAAGGCATCGCCACCCTCGACCAGAAGGCCGGCGGCGACTGGCGCAAGCTCGACGCGGCACGCCAGTTCGCCATCCTCCAGGACATCCAGGACACGCCGTTCTTTGCCCTGGTGCGCGGCAACGCGGTCAATAGCCTGTACAGCAACGAACTGGCCTACCTGCACTTCGGCTACGAAGGCGCGTCCTTTCCCAAGGGCGGCTACCTGATGCGCGGGTTCAATGACCTGTCCTGGCTACCCGCCCCACCCGCCTCGGCCAGCCCCGATCCGTTCTCCTGAGGAAGCACGCCCATGACCAACTTCAACCATGACGACGACTCGGTCGTGGTCGTCATCGGCTCGGGTGCCGGCGGCGGCACCCTGGCCAACGAACTGTGCCAGAAAGGCATCAAGGTGGTGCTGCTCGAAGCCGGCGCGCGGCAGAGCCCGGGCACCTTCATCAACGACGAATGGCCATCGTTCTCGCAGCTGGCGTGGGGCGACACGCGCACCACCTCCGGCACCTGGCGGGTGGCCAAGGACTTTCCCAACCTGCCCGCCTGGATCTGCAAGACCGTGGGCGGCACCACCACCCACTGGGCCGGCGCCAGCCTGCGCCTGCAGGAACACGAATTCCACGCGCTGCAGACCTACGGCGCGATCCAGGACGCCAACCTGCTGGACTGGCCGGTGACCCTGGCCGAACTTGAGCCCTACTACGCCCGCGCCGAGGACAAGATGGGCGTGACCCGCACCAACGACATCCCCGGCCTGCCCGGCAACAACAACTTCAAGGTGCTGTACAACGGCGCGCAGAAGATGGGCTACACCGAGTGCTCCACCGGCCACATGGCCATCAACAGCCGCCCACGCGCCAACCGCGCCTCGTGCCAGCAACTGGGCTTCTGCTTCCAGGGCTGCAAGATGGGCGCGAAGTGGTCGACGCTGTACACCGAAATCCCCGCCGCCGAGGCCACCGGCAAGCTCGACCTGCGCCCTTCATCACAAGTGGTGCACATCGAACACAACGACCAGGGCCTGGTGAACGCCGTGGTCTACGCCGACGCCACCGGCCAGCTGCAACGGCAGAAGGCGCGACTGGTGGCGGTGGCCGGCAACGCCATCGAGACCCCGCGGCTGCTGCTCAACTCCCACAGCGGCCGGTTTGCCAACGGCCTGGGCAACGGCGCCGGCATGGTCGGCAAGCACTACATGCGCCATACCACCGGCTCGGTGTTCGCCGAATTCAGCGACCCGGTGCACTTCTACCGCGGCACCATCATGGCCGGCATCATCAGCGACGAAGTGAAGTTTAAGCCCGACCGCGGCTTCGTCGGCGGCTACGAGATGGAGACGATCTCCCTGGGCCCGTCGTTCCTCGGCGCCTTCTTCAACCCCGGCGCCTGGGGCCCGGATTTCACCCGGGTGATGGAGCAGTACACGCACCTGGCCGGCCTGTGGATCGTGGGCGAGGACATGCCGCGCGAGAGCAACCGCGTCACCGTCAACGACCAGGTCAAGGACCAGTTCGGCATGCCGGTGGCCAACGTCCACTACGACGACCACCCCAACGACCTGGCCATGCGCGAGCACGCCTACACCCAGGGCCAGGCGCTGTATACGGCGGTGGGCGCGCTGAAGACCCACCGCGTGCCGCCCTACCCCTCCACCCACAACCTGGGCACCTGCCGCATGAGCGCCAAGCCCGAGGACGGCGTGTGCAACGGCTTCGGCCAGAGCCATGAAATCGCCAACCTGTTCATCAGCGACGGCAGCCAGTTCACCACCAGCGCGGCCGAGAACCCGACGCTGACCATCGCCACCCTGGCGATTCGCCAGGCGGACTACATTGCCCAGGCCATGAAGGACCAGCGCGTCTGACCGTCAGTCAGTGGCCCACGGCCGCCGCGTACTTGCGCGCGGCCGGTGCCACGTCGATGTTCTCGCCCCAGCGCGGCATGTCCTCCACCTCCAGGCCGAAGCTGTCCAGCGCCCGTGCCACGGTGTGGTCGACGATGTCGGCAAGGCTCGTGGGGTGGGTGTAGAACGCCGGCACCGGCGGGTGGATCACCCCGCCCAGGTCGCTCACGGCCAGCATGTTGCGCAGGTGCCCGGCGTGCAGCGGCGCCTCGCGCACCATCAGCACCAGGCGCCGGCGCTCCTTGAGCACCACGTCGGCGGCGCGGGTCAGCAGCGTGGTGGTCACGCCGCTGGCGATTTCGGCCAGGGTGCGCACCGAGCACGGCGCCACCAGCATGCCCAGGGTGCGGAACGAACCGCTGGCGATGCTGGCGCCGACGTCGGCGATGGGGTGCACGTGGTCGGCCAGGGCATACAGCTGCTCGCGGCTGAGGTCGGTCTCGTAGGAGCGGGTCATCTCGGCGGCCTTGGACACCACCAGGTGGCTCTCCACGTCCAGGGCCTTGAGCATCTGCAGGGCACGGATGCCGTAGATGATGCCGGTGGCGCCGCTGATACCCACCACGAGGCGTTGGCGTTTAGTGCTCATGCTGGCCTCCGGGGAAACAGTTCTGGGGCGTAGGGGTGCGGGTCGACGTCGACGAACTCGGCGCGGGTGAAATGCTCACGCAGGTGGAACGGCGCGGTGCAGTCGAAGATGGTCTTGCAGGTGTTGCCGCGCACCAGCAGCGCCGGGTTGTATTCCGGGCCTTGGGAGGGGTCCAGCACGTGGCCGGGCACGCCGGGCAGGAACAGCGTGTCCATGTCGCCCTGGTAGCGGGTCTGCATGGCCCACAGCACGTCGTTGGAGTCGAAGGGGTCGACGTCCTCGTCCACCAGGATCACGTTTTTCAACTCGCGGTACACGCCCAGGGCAATGATCGCCGCCTGGCGCTGGCGGCCTTCGTCGCCGGCCTTGCGCTTGGCCACCTGCAAAATCGCCAGGAACTTGCCGCCACCAGCGGTGTGCGCGTACACATTGACCAGGAAGCCGGGCATGGCCAGGTCGACGGCGTTGCGAATGCTGGCCTCGGTGGGAATGCCGGCCAGGTTGGTGTGCTCTTCGCCCGGGCCCACCAGGGTCTGCAGGATGGCCTCGCGGCGCATGGTCACGGCAGTCACGCGGATGATCGGCAGCGCCGGGTTGGCCGGGCCGTTGTAGCCGGGAAACTCGGGCATGGCGTGGCCGGTGTTGGTGTTGATGTCTTCGCGCATGCGCTCATGGGGCAGGATCTCGCCCTCGATGACAATCTCGGCGCGGGCGATGGACTTCTGGTTCACGGTCACCGCGTCCACCAGTTCCACGCCGGTGCCGCGCAGGCCACCGGCAATCTTCAGCTCGTCGTAGCCCAGTGGCGTGGTCGGTGCTTCGAAACAGGCGCCGATCGGGATGGCCGGGTCCAGGCCCATGTTGATGGTGATGGGCAGCGGCTTGCCGGCGGCCTCGGCCTTCTGGCGGAAATGGTCGATGTGGCGGTCGGGGGCGAAGAAAATCGTCAATTTGTCACGGTCCTGCACGCACAGGCGGTGGATGGTGACGTCGGTGTGGCCATGCTCGGGGTCGCTGCCCAGCACCAGGCCCAGGCAGAAGAACGGCCCGGCGTCCTCCTCGGTGTTGGTGGGGGCCGGCAGCAAGGTGCGGATATCGAAGTCGGGGTCGTCGGCGTGGAAGACGATTTCCTGGCACGGCGCGTCGGCGTGGTCGACCATCACCGGGTCGACGGGGTTGCGCACCGCCTCGCCCATGCGTTCGGCGAGTTTTTCCGGGGCGCTGTCCAGCAGCAGGCCGACGCGTTCGCGGCTGGCCATCAGGCCCACCAGCACGCGGGAATGGGGGTAACCTTCAATGTTGTTGAAGATCATCGCCGGGCCCAGCTGGGTCGGGCGCTTCACCGTGCCGCCCGCGCCGATGCGGCGGTAGACGCCGGCCAGTTGCGCGTGAGGGTTTACCGGGTGGTCGGTTTCCAGCAGCTGGCCGGGGTGGTCTTGCAGGCGGGCGAGCGCGCTGCGCAGGTCGTTGATCGGTGGCTTGGGCATGGGTTCTTCGCCTCTTTGGCTGTACACGTAAGGTGCAACCACAATGAACCCGAATGAATGGATGATCCATCCACTGGAAGGTGTGTTATTGATAAGAAAAAACTTATAATCCAGCCATGACGACTTCCCTGCGCCGCCTCGCCTACTTCCTCGACGTGTGTGAAACCCTGCACATCGGCAAATCCGCCGAGCGCCTGGGCATCGCCCAGCCGGCCCTGAGCCAGCAGATCAAGAAACTCGAAACCGAGCTGGCGGTGCAGCTGTTCCTGCGCCGCAAGCGCGGCATCGAGCTGACCGTGGCCGGTGCCGCCTACCGCCTGGAGGTGCAGCGCCTGCTGGCCATGCACGAGCAGGCCAGCGAGGTGGCCCAGCGCACCGCCCGTGGCGAGCTGGGCTCGATTCACCTGGGGTATGTGGGCTCGGCGATGTTCGAGCCCGAGTTCCCGTCACTGCTCAAGCGCCTGCGCAGCCAGTACCCCGGCGTGCGCCTGGCCCTGCATGAGCAGCGCATCGAGGACCAGCTGGCCGCCCTGCAGCGTGGCGAGTTGGACATCGCCGTGGTGCGTGCGCCGGGCGTTGAGCTGGGGCCGCGCCAGCACAAGCGCGTGGGCTCGCGGCGGCCGCTGATCGTCGCCCTGCCCAACGACAACCCGCTGCTGGCGCAGGCCGCGGTGAGCATCACTGACCTGGCGCCCGAGCCGATGATCAGCTTCGACGACCCCTCCAGCCTGGCTATCCTGCAGATCGCCCACACCCTGGCCCAGCGCGCCGGCGTGCAGTTGAACGTGGCCTGGCGGGTGCCGGAAGTGGCGAGCATTCTCGGGCTGGTGGCGGCGGGCATGGGCTATGGCATCGTGCCGGCGTCGATTGCCAGCTTGGCGATGCCCACGGTGAGCTTCCGGCCGCTGACCGATGAAGGCGCCTACGCGGAGCTGTGGTACGTATGGAACGAAGACCGCATCACCCCCGCCATCCAGCGCTTCCTGGACCTCCTGTAGCAGCTGCCGCAGGCAGCGTCCCGGCCCCCCGCTGGCCAAATCAAGGCGCATAGCGCAGCGGCAACCGCGTGGAATACTTGATCTGCTCCATGGAAAAACTCGAGCTGATGTCCGACAGCCCCGGTATGCGAATCAGCTGCTTGTACACCGCGTCATACCCCGCCACGTCCGGCACCGCCACGCGCAGTAGATAGTCGGTGTCGCCGGCCATGCGGTACACCTCCACCACCTCTTCGATATCGGCCACGGCGCGGTGGAAGCCTTCGATCCACTCGGCGTTGTGCTGGGTGGTGCGGATCGAGACGAACACCACCACGCCCACGTTCAGCTGCTTGCCATCGAGCAGCGCCACGCGGGCGCGGATGATGCCGGTTTCTTCCATTTTCTGGATGCGCCGCCAGCAGGCGGTGCTGCCCAGGCCGATCTGGTCGGCGATGTCGCTGACCGAACGGGTGCAGTCCACCTGGAGGATGTCGAGGATAGCGCGGTCGAGTTTGTCCATCAGAAGGCCTTGAAAGCGGGTTTTGGCGAATTTTATTCGCACGCGGCAGGGAATGACAGGTGAATATTTCACGGCGACCAGCGGTCCCGGGTGTTCAGCTGCCCTTCAGGTTGGCTTGGTATAACGGGACCAAGGCCCTGATACATCACCCCGGAGGCACCGCCATGTTTCGAGCCGTCCACCTGCACGTCAGCTTCCCGCGTTTCGGCAAAAACATGTTCCGCCAGCACGTGGTGCTGCGCAGCACGCCCACGCTGATCCACAATCCGCGCTACGCCGCGGTGCTGATGCCCCAGACCAGCCGCCACTTCAGCAGCGAGGTGGTGGGCCTGAACGACCCATTCCGCTTCCTCAACGCTATTTTGCAGGCCAACCTGCTGGACACGCCGGTACACCACCCGGCGGCCTGAACGCAAAAACCTCGGCGGCACATGCCGCCCATTGCCTATTCTGAGATCACCGCGCTGAACCCTGCCGGCCGCACCCGGTCTGTAGGTGCAGCCAGCATGTCGCTGCCCTTCCCTTTTTCGGAGACGCATTGTGATCTCGACCCTGCACCTGGCCAGGCTCAAAGCCTGGGGCGCCCATGGTTTCACCGCCACTGGCGTGGTCACCGCCTTCCTGGCCACCCTGGCGCTGTTCGAAAACCAGCCCAAGGCCTGCCTGATGTGGCTGGGCGTGGCGCTGATCGTCGACGGCGTCGACGGCTCGCTGGCGCGCCGGGTGAACGTGCAGACGGTGTTGCCGCATTTCGACGGCTCGGTGCTGGACCTGGTGATCGACTACCTCACCTACGTATTCATCCCGGCGCTGTTCATCTACCGCTATATCCCGCTGCCCGACTACACCGCGCTGGTGGCCACCTCGATCATGCTGGTGTCGTCGCTGTTCTGCTTCTGCAACGTCAACATGAAGAGCAAGGACAACTACTTCCAGGGCTTCCCCGCCGCCTGGAACGTGGTCGCCCTGTGCCTGTACACCCTCAGCCCGTCGCCGTGGTGGACCCTGGCAACCATCGTGCTGCTGGCCCTGCTGACCGTGACCCGGATGAAATTCCTCCACCCGTTCCGGGTGCGCCGCTTCATGCCCGTGAACATCGCCGTCACCGCCATCTGGCTGCTGTGCAGCCTGTCGCTGGTGCACGACCACCCGGCCATCAACCCGCTGGTGCTGACGCTGTGGCTGCTGATGTCGGCGTACTTCCTTGGCGTGTGCCTGTGGCGCACGGCGGCGGACTGGTTCCACACCCAACACCCGTAGCAGCAACTGTCTTGTGGGAGCTGGGGGCCGGCCATCCGGTTCTACCCACGAAAAGAACACTGCGGCCTGTCTGATACTGCGCGGTGTGGCTTTCGCGGGCAGAGCCCGCTCCCACAAGCGGCCGCAGGCCGCGTCATGGGCTTTAGAACGCCGGGACTACGTCGCCGTGGTAGCGCTGCTGGATGAACTGCTTCACCTGTGGCGAGGTCAGCAGCGCGCCCAGTTTCTGCACCGCCGGGTCGTTGGCCTTGTCGCGGCGCACGTACAGGTAGTTGGCGTAGGGCGAGTCCGAGCTTTCGATGAACAGCGCATCCTTGTGCGGCTCAAGCCTGGCCTCCAGCGCGTAGTTGGCGTTGATCAGCGCCAGGTCCACCTGGTTCAGCACGCGTGGCAGCATGGCCGCTTCCAGTTCCTGGAACTTCAGGTGCTTGGGGTTGCTGACGATGTCCTGGCGGGTGGCCATGATGTTGCTCGGGTCTTTCAGGGTAATCAGGCCTTGCTTGGCGATCAGCAGCAGGGCACGGCCCGAGTTGGCGGGATCGTTGGGAATGGCGATGGTGGCGCCGTCCTTCAGCTCGGCAATATTCTTTATTTTCTTCGAGTAAGCCCCGAACGGCTCGATGTGCACCGCCACGATCGGCACCTGGTCGCTGCTGGGACGGTCTTTCTTGTAAGCCTCGTAATACGGCTTGCTCTGGAAATAGTTGGCGTCCAGCAGGCCTTCGTCGGTCTGGCGGTCGGGCTGCACGTAGTCGGCGAACACCTTGACGTCCAGGGTAATGCCTTCCTTGGCCAGCTCCGGCTTGAGGAATTCGAGAATCTGCGCGTGGGGCACCGGCACCACGGCGATTTTCAGGGTTTCGGCATAGGCCGAACCGACGGCGGCGACCAACAGCGCCAATGACAGAGCGACACGTTTCAAGATGGTTTACCTTCGAAGCGTTTCAGGGAAAAGGACGACAGGTCAAGGTCGGTGGTGCCGCGGGTGCACCACTGGGCGAAGGCTTCGCCCAGCGCGGCGGAGTGTTTGAAGCCATGGCCCGAGCAGGCCGACACCACCAGGGTGTGCGGCAAGGACGGGTGTTCATCGATGATGAAATGGCGGTCGGGGGTGACGGTGTAGGCGCACACCGCCGATTTCACCACCCGCGGGCCGACGCCGGCGATGCGGCCCTGCACCTGCTGGGCGTACATGGCCTGCTCCTCGGCAGGCGCCACGCGGCGGTCCAGGGTGTCGGGGTGCGAGGCGGTGTGGTACTGGGCGGTGGCGATCTTCACGGTGCCCTCGCCCGGCAAGGCGGGGAAGCCGTAGTTGACCTTGTCGTCGCCGCGGCCGTGGGTCAGGATGAAGGTCGGCGAGGCGCCCAGCAGCGCCTCGTCCGCAAGTTCGAACCAGAACAGCTGCTGGCGGTACACCTCCAGCAGGCCGTCGAATGGCGCCCCCAGCAGGCCACCGGCCCAGTTGCCGGCGCTGATCACCAGCTTGTCGGCCTGCAGGGTGCGCTGGTCGGTGGTTACCGTCACGCCCTGGGCGTCCGAGGTGATCGCAGTCACGGTCTCGCCCTTGTACAGGGTAGCGCCGTGCTGCTCGGCCAGTTTCAGCTGTACATCGATGCAGCGCTCGGGTCGCACGAAACCGCCACCCGGCTCGAAATAGCCGATGGCATCGTCACGCACGTGGGCGAACTGCGGGAAACGTTGGCGGATCTGCCCGGCGTCGAGCACTTCGTGTTCGATACCGTAGGTCTGCGCCAGGCCAATGGTGCGCAGGGTGAAATCGCTGCTGTCGCTGGGGTCGAAATCCGGGCTGGAGGTCAGCACCAGCAGGCCCGACTGTTCAAACAGCGCCTCGCCCGACAGCGCTTCCAGCTCGCGCCAGATGCGGTGCGAGTTGCGCACGATGGGCACGTACTGCGCGCCCTCGCCCACGGACAGCCGGGTGATGCGCGTGTCACCGTGGCTGGAGCCGAAGGTATGGGGCGGGTGATGGCGGTCGATGCCCGCCACCTTCACGCCCATTCTGGCCAACTGGTAAACGGTGGCAGCGCCCATGGCGCCCAGGCCCAGGACCAATGATTCGAATCGTTCCGTCATCAACTGTCGTCCCTGCAAAAGGCGTGTAGTTGATTGAAAAACGTCAGCAAAAACAAAGATTAAAAAATTATAACCTTATGCCCGTAGCAGCGGCCGAAGGCCGCGTCAGCGCCAGTCGAGAATCCGCTGCGCCGCGGCCAAATCGGCTTCAAGGTCATGCTGCCACAACCAATCGAAACGGCTGGCCAGGGTGGCTGACAGCGCCTGCTCTTGGCGGGCGAACGACAGCGCGCGTCCTTCGTAGAGGTCCCCCGCTTCGCGCGAGGTCTGCTGCACGCGGCTGGCCCGTGGCCGGCGCAGGGCGTCGTAGGCCTGCAACAGGGTATCGGGCGCGGTGCCCAGGGCGCGGCGGTCGCCCAGCAGGCGCGCCAGCAGCCAGGCATCTTCCAGGCCCTGGCCGGCGCCGGCGCCCTGGTGGGGCAGCATGGCGTGGGCGGCGTCGCCGATCAGCGCCACCCGGCCATGGGCGTAGCCAGCCAGCGGCTCGATGTCGTGCAGCGCCCACAGCGACGGCGGCGGCATGCAGCCCAGCAGCACCTGCACCGCCGGGCACCAGCCAGCGAACGCCTGCAGCAGTTCGGCGTGGCTGGCGGCGCGTACCCAGGGCTGGTCCGCCGGCCAGGGCGTGGCGTCGGTGACGAACGCCACCACGTTGATCAAGCGCCCCTGCTTTACCGGGAAGGTGAGGATGTGCGCATCCGCGCCCAGGTACATCTGCGGCACGTCGATCAGGTGAGTGTCGATGCCCTGCTCGGCGTAGGCGGCGCGCAGGTGCGCGCTGTCGATCAGCCCGCGGTAGGCACGGGTGCCGCTGAAGCACGGCACCACCGGCGGCTGGCCCAGGCCTTCAAGCACGTGCTGGCGCAGGCTGGACTTGATGCCGTCCGCGGCGATCAACAAATCACAGCGGTGCTCACTGCCATCGGCGAAGGCAACCGTGGCCTGCCCCGCCGCCTGTTGCACCGCCACCGCACGTTTGCCGAAGCAGGCCACGCCGGGCGGCAGCTGCCGGGCCAGGGCGTCGAGAAAATCGGCGCGGTGCACCGAAGACTGGCCCACTCCCGGCGCCACGCTGGCCCCCAGGTAGCCGGCGTCAGCGCTGCGCCGCCACTCGAACCACACGTCCTGCCAGGGCGCCGGGGTGGCGTCGGCGATCTGCCGGTACGGCCCGCCCAGGCCCAGGCCTTCGATGGCGCGCACGGCGTTGGCGCCGAACGACACGCCAGCGCCGACTTCACCAAAGGCCGCGGCCGCCTCGAACAGCTGCACCTGCAGATGTTGATGGCGCGCCAGGTCCAGGGCCAGCGCCACGCCGGCGATACCGCCGCCGACGATGCCAATACGCAGAGCAGTTTGCATGGGGAAATTCCTGTTGTTGTTGGAGTAGCCCGAGCATGCCCGCCTCACCTCTATTGATAAATGGCGCAAACTGCATAGACACTATCACCACCCTGAATACGCACCGGGACGACCATGGAACTGCGTGACCTGGACCTGAACCTGCTGGTGGTGTTTCACCAATTGCTGCTGGACCGCAGCGTCAGCGCCGCCGCCGACAGCCTGGGGCTGACCCAGCCGGCGCTGAGCAATGCGCTCAAGCGCCTGCGCAGCCGTCTCAACGACGAGCTGTTCGTGCGCACCCGCGAAGGCATGGCGCCGACGCCCTATGCGCTGCACCTGGCCGAGCCGGTGGCTCAGGCCCTGGCCACCCTGCGTGGCGCGCTGAACCACCCGGCCGGCTTCGACCCGGCCAGCAGCCAGCGGCGCTTCGTGGTGGCGATGACCGACATCGGCGAGATCCATTTCCTGCCGCGCCTGCTCGAGACCTTGCTGCAACGCGCGCCGGGCGTGGGCGTCACCACCCTGCGCGCCCACCCCGGCCTCAACGAACAGCTGGCCAATGGCGAGGTGGATCTGGCCGTGGGCCTGCTGCCAGGCCTGCAAGCCGGGTTCTACCAGCGTTGCCTGTTCCACCACCGCTACGTGGGGTTGTGCCGCCAGGGCCACCCGCTGACCCGGGGCCCGTTGACCGCCGAACGCTACTGCGCCCACGGCCACGTGCGCGTGGTGGCCGCCAGCACCGGCCATGAGGCCGTGGAGGCGCACCTGAACCGCGCCGGCCTGTGCCGCGACATTCGCCTGCAAATCCCGGACTTCGGCGCCCTGGGCCACATCCTCCAGCACAGCGACCTGGTCGCCACCGTGCCGCAACGCCTGGCCAGCAGCTGCCTGCAACCGTTCGGCCTGGCCACCGTGGCGGTGCCGGTGGCGCTGCCGGACATTGCCATCAACCTGTTCTGGCACGCCAAATATCATCGCGACCCGGCAAACCAGTGGTTGCGCGGTTTGATGGCCGAAGTGTTCACTGATTGAATCGCTGCCGCGCCACTCCATTATCGACGCCAAGGACCTGCCATGCCCGCACCGGACGCCAACACCGCCCTGCTGATCATCGACATGCAACAGGGCATGAACACCCCTGCCCTGGGCCGCCGCAACAACCCCGGGGCCGAGGCGCACATCGCGCAACTGCTGCACGCCTGGCGTACGGCGCAGCGGCCAGTGGTGCACGTGCGGCACATCTCGCGCACGCCTGGCTCGGTGTTCTGGCCGGGCCAGGCGGGCTGCGCGTTCCAGCCAGCGCTGGCGCCGCTGGACCACGAGCACGTGGTGGAAAAAAACGTCCCGGACGCGTTCATTGCCACTGGGCTTGAGCGTTGGCTGCATGTGCGCGGCATTCGCCACGTGGTGATCGCTGGCGTGGTAACCAACAACTCGGTGGAAGCCACGGCGCGCACCGGCGGCAACCTGGGCTTCGCGGTGCAGGTGGTGGGCGACGCCTGCTACACCTTCGACCAGGTCGACCTCAACGGCCGCACCTGGCCGGCCGAAGACGTGCATGCCCTGTCGCTGAGCAACCTGGCGATGGACTACGCCACCATCGTCGACACCCACGAGCTGGTATGACACTACGCCCGGACGCAGCCTGCGGCAGCTGCTGCATCCTGTGGGAGCTGGCTTGCCAGCGAGCTGTTGGGGCCATAAAAGCTCGCTGGCAAGCCAGCTCCCACAAGACAGTTGCTGCTACGGGGTTGGTTCGCCGGCCTTGAGGGTGGTGAATGCCCGGGTCAGCGCGCGGTTGAAGGCCTTGCCGTTGTCGTTCTTGCTGAACAGCGTGGCGCGCACGGCCGCCGGTGGGTAGGTGCCGGGGTCGTTGCGGATCTCGGGGCTGACCAGCGCGTCGGCGGCGGTGATGGCGTTGGCGTAGTGGATGGTGTCGGTGATAGGCGCGATCACGTCCGGGCGCATCAGGAAGTCCATCAGCGCCAGGCCTGCCGCCGGGTGCGGGGCGTCCCGGGGGATGACCATGGCGTCGAACCAGATCAGCGTGCCCTCCCGGGGAATGCTGTAGTGCAGGCTGAACGGCTTGCCGGCCTGTTTCGCCTGGGCTGCGGCGATGCCAACGTTGCCGTTCCAGGACATGGCCACGCAGGTGTCGCCGTTGGCCAGGTCGCTGATGTTGCGGTCGTTGTCGAAGTAGCGCACGTAGGGGCGAATCTTCATCAGCTGCGCCTGGGCGGTCTTCAGGTCGGCCAGGCTCTGGTTGTTGATGTCCAGCCCCAGGTAGCGCATTACCGCGGCGTACAGCTCGTTGGGGTCATTGAGCAGGCTGACCCCGCAGTCGGCGAATTTCGCTACCACGGCCGGGTCGAACAGCATCGCCCAGCTGTCGGTCGGGGCGTTGGCCAGGCGCTTGTTCACCGCTTCCTGCTGGTAACCAAAGCCGGTGGTGCCCCAGCCGTAGATGCCGGCGTAGCGGTTGCCCGGGTCGAACACCGCCATGTGCTGGCGGAACTCGTCGCCGATGCCGTTGAAATGCGGCAGTTGCGCCTTGTCCAGGGGCTGGATGGCCTTGGCCTCGATGGCGCGGCTCAGGTGCTGGCCGGCGCTGAGCACCAGGTCGTAGCCGCTGCCGCCGGTCAGCAGCTTGGTCTCCATGGTTTCCAGCGAGTCGAAATGGTCTTCCACCACGCGAATGCCGGTCTCGGCCTCGAAACGCTTGAGGGTGTCCGGCGCCAGGTACTCGCCCCAGATGTATAGGTTCACCGTGGGCGGCTCGGCGGCGGCCGCGCCCACGGCCGCCGTCAGCAGCGCGGCTGCGAGCAGGCCTTTCATGCCGGTACCCCGCCGGCGTATTGCGGCATGGTGATGCACGCCACGTTGCCGCCGCCCAGCAGGATTTCCCGCGAATTTTCGATGCCGATGATGCGGTGGCCGGGGAACAGTTCGGCCAGGGTGGCCTGGGCCGCCTGGTCGTGCCGGCCACCGAACAGCGGCACCACGATGACCGAGTTGCCGGCGTAGTAGTTGATGTACGAGGCACAGATTTTCGTGCCGGCCTGGCGCACGTGGGTGCCGTCGATGTGGTCGAGGCCGGCGGCTTCCTCGGCGGTCCATTCCAGCACGTCGGGTTGCTGCAGCTTGTGCACCACCAGCTCGCGGCCGCGGCTGTCGCGGGTGCTGCGCAGGATGTCGTAGGCCTCCTGGTAGATCTCCCACTGCGGGTCGTCGCGGTTGTCGGTCCATTGCAGCACCACCTCGCCGGGCCGCACGAAGCAGGCCAGGTCGTCGACGTGGCCGTCGGTCTCGTCGAACTTGCAGCCACGTGGCAGCCAGATGACCTGCTCGGCGCCCAGGTAATCGGTGAGGCGCCGGGTGACCTCGTCCTTGCCCAGGTGGGCGTTGCGGTTGCGGTTGAGCAGGCACTGCTCGGTGGTGAGAATGCTGCCCTGGCCGTCGCTCTGGATGCCGCCCAGCTCGGCGATCAGTGGCGCGCGGTAGCGGTCGAAGTGCTCGATTTCGAGGATTTTCTGCGCGATCTGGTCGTCCTTGTCCCAGGGGTAGTAGAGCCCGCCGTCCAGGCCGCCGTAGGCGTTGAACTGGAAGTCGACGCCGCGCACCTCGCCGCTGGTGTCGTTGACCACGAAGCAGGGGCCGCTGTCGCGAAACCAGGTGTCGTTGCAGGTCATCTCCACCACGCGAATGTGCTCGGGCAGCAGGCGCCGGGCGTTGGCGTACTGGGCGGCCGAGGCGCACACCGTTACCGGTTCGCTCAGGGCGATGGCGCTGACAATCTGCACCCACACCTGCTGCGCCGGCTTGGCGCCGTTGCGCCATACGTCCGGGCGCTCGGGCCAGCCGAGCCAGCAATGGCTCTTGCGCTCGAACTCGCCGGGCAAGCGGAAACCATCGGCCTTGGGGGTGGTGTGCAGGGAGCGGGACATGGGCAACGCCTCGTTGGGTGGGGATGACAGGCACGCTAACACCCGCCATGCAGGGCCTTCCAACGAGCATTTCTAAGCAATAGGTGAGTTAAATTCAGGCAAGGTGCAGCTGCCCTTCCAGCCACTGCAGGAACGCCGCCACGGCGGGGCGTTCCAGGCGCAGGCGCTCGCAGACAATGGCGTACTGGCCCAGCGCCGTGATGCTGGCGCTGAAGGGCCGCACCAGGCGGCCGCTGGCCAGGTCCTCGGTGGCCGTGAGGTTGTCGCCCATGGCCACGCCCTGCCCTTGCGCGGCGGCTTCCAGGGCCAGGCCGGCATGGGCGAAATAGGCGTGGCGCAAGCCCTGCACGTCGCCGGCGTGGGCGGCCAGCCAGGTGGCCCAGGTGCTGCCGTCCTGGTCGTCGTGCAGCAAGCCGTGGCGCGCCAGGTCGCGTGGCTCGCCGAGGGTGCCCTGGTTGAACAGCACCGGGCTGCACACCGGGAAGAACACCAGCACCGGCAACGGCTTCACCCAATAGGCGCCTCCATCGTCGGGGCCGGCGCCGTAGGTGATGGCGAGGTCAATGTCCTCGCCCGGGGCGCTGGCGTCGATGGCCTGCTCGTGCACGTGCAAGGTGATGTGCGGGCACTGGGCGGTGAAATCGGCCAGGCGCCGCACCAGCCATTTCTGCGCCAGTTCGGCGGTGACGGCGATGCGCAGCACCGCCTGGGAGGCCGGGTCGCGCAGCTCGTCACAGGCCTCGCCCACCAGTTCGAACGCCTGCTGCAGGCGCTGCAGCAGGCGCAGCGCGGCGGGCGTGGGGCGCACCTGGCGGCCTTCGCGCACGAACAACTCCACGCCCAGTTCGCCTTCCAGCTGGCGAATCTGGTGGCTGACGGCGCTGTCGGTGACGCACAGCTCGGCGGCGGCACGGCCGAAATGGGCGTGGCGGGCAGCGCATTCGAACGTGCGCAGGGCGGTCAGGGATGGCAGGCGGCGCATACAAGGGTCCTTGTGGTGATCAGAGTGCGTAGCCGCTGCCGCCAGGCTGCGCTGGCCCCTGAGTGCGCTGAAGATTTCCAGTGTGGTTGAGGGCCAGCGCAGCCTGCGGCAGCGGCTACGCGATTGTGTTGATCCCGCCGTTATTCGTAACCGATGATGGCCTTGGTTTCCAGGTATTCCTCGAAGCCGTGCACGCCGAATTCGCGGCCGTTGCCCGAGCGCTTGTAGCCGCCGAACGGCGCGTGGGGGTTCCAGGCCGGGTGGTTGAGCAACACCTGGCCGGCGCGGATGCGCGCAGCCACCGCGCGCACCACGCCAAGGTCGCTGCCCTGCACGTGGGCGCTGAGGCCGTAGACGGTGTTGTTGGCGATGGCCACGGCTTCGTCGAGGCTGTCGTAGGGGATGATGCACAGCACCGGGCCGAAGATTTCTTCCTGGGCGATGGCCATGTCGGCGTCTACCTCGGAGAAGATGGTCGGCCGCGCGTAATAGCCAACGTCCAGCCCCGCCACCCGGCCGGGGCCGCCGCAAATCAGCTTGGCGCCGGCGTCGATACCGCTGGCGATCATGGCCTGCACGCGGTTGAACTGCGCCTGGTTGGCAATGGGGCCCAGGACGGTGTCGGCCGACGCCGGGGCACCCACCAGAATGGCGCCAGCCGTAGCCGCCGCCAGCGCCTCGATTTCCGCCAGCCGCGCGCGCGGCACCACCATGCGCGTCGGCGCGCTGCACGACTGCCCGACGTTGCGGAACGCGGTCATCACCCCCAGCGGCACCACCTTGGCAAAGTCGGCGTCGGGCAGCAGCACGTTGGGCGATTTGCCGCCCAGTTCCTGGGTCACCCGCTTCACCGTCGGCGCGGCCGCCTGGGCCACCAGGGCGCCGGCGCGGTTGGAACCGGTGATGGAAATCATGTCGATATCAGGGTGGCTGGCCATGGCCTCGCCCACCTCGGCGCCGCTGCCGTTGACCAGGTTGAACACCCCAGCCGGCACGCCAGCGTCATGCACCAGCTGGGCGAACAACAGCGCGCTCAGGGGCGACAGCTCGCTGGGCTTGAGCACCACCGTGCAGCCGGCGGCAATGGCCGCGGCAGCCTTGGCGGTAATCTGGTACAGCGGCCAGTTCCACGGCGTGATCAGCGCGCACACGCCAATGGCCTCGCGGGTAATGGCCGTGCCGTGCTCAAGCTTCTGGAACGGGTAAGCCGGCAGCAGGTCACGCACCACGCGAATGTGCTCGGCCGCCAGCGGCACCTGCAAGGTACGGGCGAAGCTGATGGCCGCGCCCATCTCCAGTGACAGCGCCTGGGCGAACTGCTCCGTGCGCTCGAGCATCAGCTCATGCAGCCGCGTCAGCACCTGCACGCGGGTCTCTACCGCCGACACGCTCCACTGGGCAAACGCAGCACGGGCCGCGAGCACCGCGTTGTCCACGTCCGCCGCGGAACCTGCGGCCACCTCGGCCACCACCGCTTCGGTGGCCGGGTTCACCACCGGCAGGCTGCCGGCCGCCTGCACCGGCAGGCACCAGTCGCCGTTGATGTAGAAGCGGCGCGTCAGGGCCGGGTCGATGCTGAAGGTGTTGGCGCTCTGGTCGGTCATTGGCGGGGCCCCGGAAAAAAGGAAAAAACCATGACGCCTACGCTACCAAACCCGCCCCCGCGCCGCGTGCCGTTCGCAGCGGCTGCATGGAAGGTTGTGCTGTATCGTCGGGGGTAAACGGCGCGTTAATGCCGGATCAGCTTGCGCAGGGGCACCACCTCTTTCATCACCGGTGACTTGATGACGATGTAGCTGAAGTATTTGGCGATGCCGATGTTCTTGTCGATGATGCTCTCGATCACTTCCTGGTAGTGCTGGATGCTGCGCGTCATGAAGCGCACCAGGTAGTCGTAGCCGCCGCTGATGAGGTGGCATTCGAGCACCTCGTCGACCTGGCGGATGTTGGCCTCGAACTTGGCGAAGTCCTCGCGCTTGTGGTCGCTGAGGGTGACCTCGGTGAAGATGGTCACCGACTCGGTGATCTTCGCCAGGTTGATGTGGGCCTTGTAGCTGGAGATGTACCCCGCCGCTTCCAGACGCTTGACCCGCTGCAGGCAGGGGCTGGCCGACAGGCCCACGGCGTCGGCGAGGCTGACGTTGGTCATGCGGCCGTCCTTTTGCAGCTCGACCAGGATGTTGATGTCGATGCGGTCCAGTTTGACCATGCCTTCCATTGTGTAGCCCTCGAATGCCAATGTCCCTGAGGTTCTTCAATCAATTCAACGGCGTAACCATAGCTGATGTTGCGACACCAGGTCGGCGAGGCTGTTGATGCACTCGTCCACCGGGCATTCCCCCGCGTGCCGCCGGCCCCGGCGCAGCAGGCACACCGCGCCCTGCTGGGCAGGTTCGGGCAGGCTGGCGCGCACCCACAGCGCCTGCTCGAACGGCACCTGTTGCTGGTCGAGCCAGGCCTGGGCCTCGGCGGGCGCCAGCAGCTCCTCACCCTGGATGCCCAGGCGTTCGCACAAGGCTTCACGGTCCTGGGCGTCGCGGTCACACAGTATCACCAGCCGGTAGAACTTGCGCAGGTACAGCAAGGCCCCCGGCGCGTCCTCGAACAGCGGCCAGGCCACGGGCGTGCGGGCGAAGCTCAGGCTTTCCTCCCAGCTGGCCCGCAGCCCCAGCGCTTCGGCCAGCTGGCGGTGGGTAAAGCACAACAGGCCGGTAAAACCCAGTTCGTCGAACCGCGGATACAGGCCGTGCAGCACCTGTTCGAAGCGGTCCAGCACCAAGGCTTTTTCCGGCGCGGCGGGGCCACCGGTGAACAGGCCCTGCAGCGCCGTCCAGACGCCGCTGTCACGGTCGATCAGCACGCCGTCACAATCCAGCAGCAACACACGATAATCAGTCAGGCGCATGCCAACTTCATCCCTATGATGGACAACCGCGACCCAGGCGGCGACGCCCGGGCCTGTCGTGGAATTCAGGCAATCAAGACCCGTGCCAAGGCGCGGTCGAGAATGGCCAGGGCTTCGTCGAGCTCGGCGTCGCTGGTGGTCAGCGGCGCCAGGAAGCGCACCACGTTGCGGTGCACGCCGCACTTGATCACCAGCAGGCCACCTTCGCGGGCGGCGTCGATCACCTGTTGCGCCAGGGCCGCGTCGGGGCTGGCGCTGCCGTCGGCGCTGACCATCTCCATGGCCAGCATGAAGCCCTGGCCGCGTACGTCGCCAATGCGCGCGTGCCGCTGTTGCAGCGCTTCCAGGCCCTGGCGCAGGCGCGCGCCCAACTGCTCGCCGCGGGCCAGCAACTGTTCGTCTTCAAAGGCGTCGATCACCGCCAGCGCCGCCGCGCAGGCCAGGGCGTTGCCGCCGTAGGTGCCGCCCAGGCCGCCCGGCGTCGGCGCGTCCATGATCTCGCTGCGGCCCACCACGGCCGACAGCGGCAGGCCGCCAGCGAGGCTCTTGGCCACGGTGACCAGGTCGGGCTGGATGCCGGCGTGCTGGAAGCCGAACCAGCGCCCGGTGCGGCCGAAGCCTGCCTGGATTTCATCGAGGATCAGCACAATGCCATGCTGCTCGGTGAGCGTGCGCAGGGCCTGGAGGAACTCGGGCGGCGCCGTGAGGAAACCGCCGTCGCCCTGCACCGGCTCGACGATGATGGCGGCCACGCGGTCCGGAGCGATCTGGGTGGCGAACACCTCCTGCAGCGCGGCCAGGGCGTCGTCGCTGCTCACGCCGCGGTACGGGTTGGGGTACGGGGTGTGGAAGATTTCCGGGGCGAACGGGCCGAAGTTCTGTTTGTACGGCTGGCTCATGCCGGTCAGGCTGCAGCCCAGCAGGGTGCGGCCGTGGAAGCCGCCACGGAAGGCAATCACGCCGGGGCGGTTGGTGTGGCCACGGGCGATTTTGATGGCGTTCTCCACCGCCTCCGCACCAGACGTGAACAGCGCCGCCTTGTGCGGCACGTCAGCGCCCACCAGTTGGCTGAGGCGCTGGGCCAGCTCGATGTACGGTGGGTAGGCCACCACCTGGAAGCAGGCGTGGGAGACCTTTTGCAACTGCGCCTGCACCGCTTCGACCACTTTCGGATGGTTGTGCCCGATATTGAGCACGCCAATGCCACCGACGAAGTCCAGGTAGCGCTTGCCGTCCACGTCCCACAGCTGCGACCCCTGGGCGCGGTCGATGACCAGCGGGTGGGCGGTGAGCACGCCGCGCGGCACCGATTGTTCACGCTGCTGCAGCAGGCGGGGAGTATCGTTGAGTTTGCTGTTCATCAGGGTTCCTCTGGCCATGCCCGGGAGTGGGTCTCGATGCCTTCCAGAGTACGGCTTGCGCGGAGCCGACTTGGCCGAACTTGCCTGCCAGCCTGCGCAGATCCACTGTTTTGCACGGCGCAAACGGCAGAATCGCTTGGCGCCGATGGCCCACAATAGGCCCAGCCCTTTTCATGCCGCCGAGGACACCATGGCCCTGCTCTACAAAGCCGACCCCCAGCGTGGCGAGCGCTGGCGACAACTGTTCGCCGCCCACGCCCCCGACATCGAGTTCCGCCAGTGGCCAGACATCGGCGACCCGGCCGACATTCACTACCTGGCCGCCTGGCAGGCGCCGGACGACCTGGCCACCCTGCTGCCCAACCTCAAGGCGCTGCTGGCGATTTCCGCCGGCGTCGACCAGCTGAACCTGGCCACCCTGCCCGCCCACCTGCCGGTGGCACGCATGCTCGACCCCGGCATTACCCAGGGCATGTGCGAGTACGCGACCTGGGCGGTGCTCAGCCTGCACCGCGACATGCTGCGCTACTGCGCCCAGCAACAGGCGGGCGTGTGGGAAGACCACGCGCTGGTGCCGGCCAGCCAGCGCCGCGTGGGCGTGATGGGGTTGGGCCAGCAGGGCCAGGCCATCGTCAACGCCCTGCAACCCTTCGGTTTTGCCCTGAGCGGCTGGGCCCGCAGCGCCCACGACCTGCCCGGCGTGGCATGCTTTGCCGGTGATGGCCAGCTGCCGGCGTTCCTGGCCCAGTGCGACATTCTAATCTGCCTGCTGCCGTTGACCGAGCACACCCGTGGCATCCTCGACCGCCGCCTGTTCGCGCAACTGCCCCAGGGCGCAGGGCTGATCAACATGGGCCGTGGCGCGCACCTCAACGAAGCGGATTTGCTCGACGCCCTGGCCAGCGGCCAGCTCGGCGGCGCGGTGCTGGACGTGCTGGCCGAGGAGCCGGCAGCCGCCGACCACCCGTTCTGGCAGCACCCGCGCATCGTGCTCACCCCGCACATTGCCGCCATGACCCAGCCCGACAGCGCCTTTGCGGTGCTGCTGGACAACATCCGCCGGCACCAGCGCGGCGAGCGGTTGAATGGGCAGGTAGACCGCAGCGACGGTTATTGACGCGGCCTGCGGCCGCTGCTACGGGCCGTAGCAGCTGCCGAAGGCGGCGTCTGCTTCAGACACCGCCGATATGGAAGGCCTTTATTTCCAGGTACTCGTCCAGCCCATAGCGCGACCCCTCGCGCCCCAGGCCCGACTGTTTCACGCCACCAAACGGCGCTACCTCCATGGAAATGACCCCGGTGTTCAGCCCCACCATGCCAAAGTCCAGGGCCTCGCCCACCTGCCACGAACGCTGCAGGTTTTGCGTGAAGTAATACGCCGCCAGGCCATAGGGCGTGTCGTTGGCGATGGCGATGGCCTGGGCTTCGCTGTCGAAGCGAATCAACGGCACCAGCGGCCCGAAGGTTTCTTCCTGGGTGCAGAGCATGGCGGTGGTCACGTCGGCCAGCACCGTCGGCGCCACGAAGGGGCTGGCGGCATCCGGCACGCCGCCGCACAGCAGCCGTGCGCCCTGCCCCAGCGCGTCATCGACATGGCGGGCGACCTTCTCCACCGCCGCCTGGTTGATCAGCGGCCCCAGGGTCACGCCGTTTTCCAGGCCGTTGCCCAGCTTCAGCGTGGCCACTTCCTGCAGCAGGCGTTCGGCGAAGCGCTCGTAAATGCCGCTCTGCACCAGGATGCGGTTGGCGCACACGCAGGTCTGCCCGGCGTTGCGGAACTTGCTCAGCATCAGCCCGGCCACGGCCTGCTCGATGTCGGCGTCGTTGAAGACAATGAACGGCGCGTTGCCGCCCAGTTCCAGGCTCAGGCGCTTGATGTGCTCGGCGCTCTGGCGCATCAGCAGGCGGCCCACGGCGGTGGAACCGGTGAACGAGATCTTGCGCACGGTGGGGTTGCCAGTCAGCTCGGCGCCGATGGCCTGGGGCAAGCCGGTGATCACGTTGAACACCCCGGCCGGGATGCCCACGCGCTCGGCCAGTACCGCCAGGGCCAGGGCCGACAGCGGCGTCAAATCCGACGGCTTGACCACGATGGTGCAGCCCGCCGCCAGCGCCGGCGCGCACTTGCGGGTGATCATCGCGGTGGGGAAGTTCCACGGGGTGATGGCGGCGCACACGCCCACCGGCTGCTTGAGGGTAAGCAGGCGGCGGTCGCCGGCGGGCGCCGGAATGGTGTCGCCGTAGATGCGCCGGGCTTCCTCGGCGAACCATTTGACGAAGCTGGCGCCGTAGCGGATTTCGCCCTGGGCCTCGGCCAGCGGCTTGCCCTGCTCCAGGGTCATGATCAGCGCCAGGTCGTCGAGGTTGTCGAGGATCGCCTGGTGCCAGGCCTCCAGCAACAGCGCACGCTGGGCCGCCGGGCGGGCGCGCCAGGCCGGCAGCGCAGCCTCGGCAGCCGCGATGGCATGGCGCGTCTCGGCGCCCAGCAGCGCCGGCACCCGGGCGATGCACGCGCCGGTGGCCGGGTCGAGTACGTCCAGGGTGGCGCCGGTGTCGGCGGCCAGCCACTGGCCGTTGATGTAGGCGCGTTCGGCCAACAGGGTGGGGTCTTTCAGTCGGTTGCGCAGCATGGGACGGGTCCTGTGAGTCACGGTAGGTCCAGTCTAAAAACATGCGCCGCGCGCGAATGCCGAATACGCCGTGGCAACGGTGGCGAATGCTGAAAAAAAGCCGCCGGCAGCAGGTGCTGCTTAATTTTGACGTACCGGTCTATACAAAGTTGCCGAAGTGTCTATTCCGGGCCTCAAGCTTAAACGTTTCATGCCGAAAGAAGGGTATTACTTTGCCACTATCGAGACCTTCTTGATGAACCTTCGTCACTTGAACATCGCCCCCCGATCACTCTTGTGCTTCGGCTTTTTCGCCCTGCTGATCACCGCCCTCGGGCTGTTTTCGCTGTTCCAGTTCAGCCAGCTGAAAGGCTCGCGCGCCACCCTGCAGGAGCAGGTGCTGCCCGCCGTGCAGACCATCGGCCGAATCAAGAGCGACCTGCTGACCATCCGCCTGGGCAACACCAACCTGCGCGTGGCCCTAAGCAGCCAGGGCGCAGACTTGGCGCGCACCAGCATCAACCGCGGCCGCGACGACCTGCAGGCCGACGTGCGCAAGCTCAAGGCCATGCTGCGCAGCAACGCCGGGCTGCAGGCCTACACACAGCTGGAAACCGCCATGGGCCGCTACCTGGAAGTGCACACGCGCTTCCTGCAGGCCATCGAACAGAAGCGTGACGACGTCGCCACCGCCCTCAGCCAGCCCACCGGCGAGCAGACCGTGGCCGGCAACCAGTTCAGCAGCGACATCGACGCCGTGGCCCAGCAGGTCAACCAGACCATGGCCGAGTCCGACGTGGTGGCCAACGATGCCTACAGCCAGGCGCGCAACGTGACCATCGGCGCCATCCTGGTGGCCCTGGCCGCCACCCTGGGCCTGGCCACGCTGTTCACCCGCAGCCTGGTAACCCCGGTGGCCCGCGCCCTGGCGGTGGCCGAGCAGATCGCCGCCAACGACCTGAGCAAGCCCATTGTCGTCGATGGCCGCGACGAGCCCGGGCGCCTGCTGGCGGCGCTGGCGCGCATGCAGGCCAACCTGCAACGCACCCTGGCCGAGCTGGGCGGTTCGTCCAACCACCTGGCGTCCACTTCTGAAGAGATGGCCGCCCTGACCCAGGACGCCCTGCACGGCATCCAGCGCCAGAACGACGAAATCAACCAGGCCGCCACCGCCATCAACCAGATGAGCGCCGCCGTCGAAGAGGTGGCGCGCAACGCCGCCCTGGCCTCCACCGCTGCCCGCGACTCCAGCCAGTCGGCGGAAAACGGCCGCCAGCGCGTGGACGAAACCCTGAGCGTGATCAACGCCCTGCACGAATCGGTGGGCGCCACCGCAGTGGAAATCGACGGCCTGGCCCTGCAACTCAAGGACATCAGCGGCGTGCTGGACGTGATTCGCGGGGTGGCCGAGCAGACCAACCTGCTGGCCCTGAACGCTGCCATTGAAGCGGCGCGCGCCGGCGATGCCGGCCGTGGCTTCGCGGTGGTGGCGGATGAAGTGCGGGCCCTGGCCCATCGCACCCAACAGTCCACGGCGGAAATCGAGACCATGATCGTCTCCATCCAGGGCGGCGCCAGCAAGGCGGTGACCTCCATGGGCCAGAGCAGCGAGCGCGCCCGCGCCAGCCTGGAAGTGGCCCAGGGCGCTGGCCAGGCGCTGGCCGAGATTACCGCGGCCATTGTGCAGATCAACGAGCGCAACGTCAGCATCGCCACCGCCACCGAGCAACAGGCGCAGGTGGCCCGCGAGGTGGACCGCAACCTGACCAGCATCCGCGACCTGTCGATCCAGACCTCGGCGGGCGCCGACCAGACCTCGTCGGCCAGTGGCGAGCTGTCGCGGTTGGCGGTGCAGTTGAATCAGGTGGTGTTGCAGTTCAAGGTGTAATGCAACCTTGTGGGAGCTGGCTTGCCAGCGAGCTTTTCAGTGGCCCCAACGGCTCGCTGGCAAGCCAGCTCCCACAGGTTACCGCCGCTACAGGGATTTGAGCAGGGTTTGCAGCAGGCGTTCGCAGGCTTGCAGCTGCGCCAGCTCCACATACTCATCGGGCTTGTGGGCCTGCTCGATCGAGCCCGGCCCGCACACCACCACCGGCACGTTCAGGCGCTGGGCGAACAGCCCGCCTTCGGTGCCGAACGCCACCTTCACCTGCGCCGTTTCCGGCGCCGCAAAGGCCTTCAGCCAACGCACGGCGTCAACCGTGGGCGAGGTGTCCAGCCCCGGGTAGGCGTTCAGGCTTTCAATGCGGATATCCGCCACGCCACTGACCTTCTTCGCCTCGCGGGCAATGGCCTCGGCCTGCTCGGCCAGTTGCGCCAGCATCACCTCGGGGTCATCGGCCGGCAGGTGGCGAATCTCGAATTCCAGGGTGCACAGGTTCGGCACAATGTTCAGCGCCTTGCCGCCGTCGATGCGGCCGACGTGCACGGTGCTGTAGGCAATGTCATAGGCGTCGTCGTGGGCGCCCTGCTGTTGCAGCCGCTGCTGGGCGCTGCGCAGGCTGCCGATGAAGTCGCTGGCCAGGTGGATGGCGTTGGCCGCCAGCGGCGCCAGCGACGAATGCGCCTCCTGGCCGTGGCAGTGCACGCGGTACGAGGCCTTGCCCTTGTGGCCCAGGGCGAAGTGCATGTTGGTGGGTTCGCCGACGATGCACAGGAACGGCCGCTGCGGCGCCAGGTGCAGCACGTCCAGCAGGCGCCGCACGCCCACGCAGCCGATCTCTTCGTCGTAGCTGAGCGCCAGTTGCAACGGCCGTTGCAGCGGCTGGCCGACGGCGCTCAGCAGCGCGTCGAGGGCCACGGCGATAAAGCCCTTCATGTCGCAGGTGCCACGGCCGTAGAGCTTGCCGTCGCTGAGCGTGGCCTGGAACGGCGGCCGGGTCCAGGCCTGGCCGGCCACCGGCACCACGTCGGTGTGCCCGGACAGCAGCACGCCGGGCACGTCCCTGGGGCCGACGCTGGCGAACAGGTTGGCCTTGCTGCCGGCTTCGTCGTGCACCAGGGTGGTGTCGATGCCCTGGGCGTTGAGGAGCTGTTGCACGTAGTGGATCAGCGCCAGGTTGGACTGGCTGGAGGTGGTGTCGAAGCTGATCAGCTGCTTGAGGATATCCAGGGTGCGGGTGTTCATGATTTTCACGCTGTAGGGGCCGTTTTTGTGGGAGCTGGCTTGCCAGCGAGCTGTTGGGCCCCTGAAAAGCTCGCCGGCAAGCCAGCTCCCACAGAGGCAAAGCGGTTGATGTGAAAGTCGTGGATACGCGTGCTGGTGCTGCCGGTGGCGATCAGTTCGGCCATCACCGCGCCCACGCCCGGGCCCAGCTGGAAGCCGGCGCCGCAGAAGCCGAAGGCGTAGTACAGGCCGTCCACCTGGCCGCTGGGGCCCATGATCGGCAACGAGTCGGGGGTGTAGCTCTCGATGCCGCTCCACACGCGGATGATGTTCAACGGCGCGATGCCCGGCACCAGCCGGCGCATCTGGCTGATCTGGTTGAGGATGCTGCGCGGCTCCACGTGGGCGCGGCGGTTGAGCATGTCCGGCTTGCTGCGGTAGCCGCCGCCGATGACGATGTTGCCGCGGGCGATCTGGCGGAAATAGATCACCTCTTCGGGAATCTTGGTGTACACGCCAATCACCGTCTTCAGCGCATAGGGCACCGGCTCGGTGACGGCCATCTGCGGGCCGTTGGTGTCCAGCGGCACCGGCTCGCCGAACTGCGCCGAGAGCTTGTCGCCCCAGGCGCCGGCGGTCACCAGCAGGTTCGGCGCGCTGAAGCGACGGCCGTCGGTGGTGTCGATGTAAAAATCGCCGCCCACCTTCTGCACCTCGCGCACCTCGGTGCGTTCATGCACCGTGGCGCCGGCGCGAATGGCCGCGCGGGCGAACGCCGGGGCGGCCAGGCGCGGGTTGGCGTGGCCGTCGTGGGGGGCGTAGGAGCCGCCCTGCACCTCCGGGCCCAGGAACGGAAAGCGTTCGTGCAAGGCCTTGCCGCTGAAAATCTGCAGGTCCAGCTCGCGGGCCTCCGGCGCCTGGGCGTAGGCCTCAAGGTCAGCGATGTGCGCAGCGTCATAGCACACGCGCATGTGGCCACTGGGCATGAACTCCAGGTCTTCGCCGATCAGCGCCGACAGGCGTTTCCACAGGTGGAACGAGCGGTTCGACAGTTCCAGCTGGCACAGGTAGCGGCCCTGGCGGCGGACGTTGCCGAAGTTGACGCCGCTGGCGTACTGGCCGATCTGGTCGCGCTCCAGCAAGATCACCGAACGGCCATGCTGACGCAGGAAGAACGCCGCGGCGGCGCCCATGAAGCCGCCACCGACGATGACTACGTCCGCCTTTTGCACGGTCATGGTGTTACCTCCTGCAAACTCAGGGTCAAGGGTTTGACCGGCGCCTGGCCGCGCTGGCGGCCGACTTCGCGCACCGGCACGCCGGCCTCGGCGGCAATGATTTCAGCGCCGGCCTGGGAGCAGTAGCGCCCCTGGCAACGGCCCATGCCCACGCGGCTGAAGGCCTTGGCGCGGTTGACCTCGCAGGCGCCCTTCTCGCGCACCACGTTGCGCAACTCGCCGGCGCTGATCATCTCGCAGCGGCAGACGATGGCCTCATCCGGCAGGTGCTCGACCTGGGCCGCCGGCCACGGGAACGCCTGGGTCAGGCCGAGGCGGAAGCGCTCCATCTGCGCCAGCAGGCGGCGCTGGGCCTGCACCTGATCGTCCGCCACTGGCAGGCCCAGATCCTTGAGCAGCGCCAGGGCCGCCAGGCGCCCCGCCGCTTCTGCCGCGTCGGCGCCCCGAATGCGCGCGCCGTCACCGGCGGCGTAGACGTTGGCCAGGGAGGTGCGGCCGTCTTCGTCGGTCTGCAGCAGCCACTGCCCCGACGCCTCGTCAAAGGCAAAGGCGCAGCCGGCCAGGTCCGCCAGCTGGGTCTCCGGGCGCAGGTGGTAGCCCAGGGCGACGGCGTCACACGGCACGTGCAGCCGCACGCCCTTGCCGGTGCGCACGGTCACGCCCTCGACGCCAGTGCGCTCGTCACCGTGGATCTGCAGCGGCGTGACGCCCAGGTGCACCGGGACTCCGGCCTGGTACAGGCCCGCCAGCAGGCTGACGCCGGTGGCCAGCACGCCGGGGCGCGCCATGAGCTTGGGCGTGGCTTTCAGCCGCGAATACAGCGGCGAGGTATCGAGCACCGCCGCCACCTGGGCGCCGGCCTTCACGTACTGGCTGGCCACCAGGTACAGCAACGGGCCGGTGCCCATGAACACCACGCTGGCACCGATGGACACGGCCTGGGCCTTCAGCGCGATCTGCGCGCCGCCCAGGCTGTAGGTGCCTGCCAGCTGCCAGCCATGCACCGGCAACAGGCGGTCGGTGGCGCCGGTGCACAGCACCAGCGCGTCGTAGTCCAGCGCCGAATGGCGGCCCTGGCTGGCGCAGCACAGCTGCTGGTCGGCCAGGTTCCACACCAGGGTGTCCGGGCGGTAGTCCAGCTGCGCGCGCAACTGGTCGAAGCGCTCGTGCAGGGCGCGGGCCTTGCCGGCCTCGCTGCCGTACAGCTGCGTGTAGTCACGGGTGAAGCCCTCGGGCTGGCGCCGGTAGATCTGCCCGCCGGCGCGGCGGCCCTCGTCCACCAGCGTGGGGCGGATGCCCGCGGCCAGCAGGGTCTCGGCGCAGCGAATGCCCGCAGGCCCGGCGCCGACAATGGTTACCCGCGCAGTGGCCATAATGCCTCCGGTTGTGCGGTGAGAATGTCCAGGCCGTCGCGCACGTCCTGGCTGCAGGCGCGCAGGCGCTCGCCGCTGCGGGTCCACACCCAGCAGTCCTGGCAGGCGCCCATCAGGCAGAAGCCGGCGCGGCGGCCGTTGTCGAATTCCGAGCCGCGCAGGCTGTCGCCGCAGGTCAGCAGCGCCACCATCAGCGTGTCGCCTTCCAGCGCCTGCACCGGCTGGCCATCGACCTTGAGGTGAACGGCCGGGCGTTGCTGCTCGGCCAGGCGAACAAAACGGGCACTCATGCGTAGGCTCCCTGGGTGGGCAAAATGAGGGTCGGTTGGCCAGCGGCCAGTTGCGGGCTGTCCAGGTGGCAGAGTATCTCGCTGCCGCCGACGATGGCGCGGCGGTTCGGCGCGGTGTGGTTGCACAGGCCTTCCACGCGCAGCGGGCAGCGGTTGAGGAAGGTGCACAGCTCGCGCTGGTTGGCCGTGGGCGCGCTGATGGGCGGCAGCTTACAGGCCACTGCGGTGCTTTCCAGCCAGCCCTGGCGCAGCGCCGGCACCGAGTTGATCAGCAGGTTGGTGTAGGGGTGGAACGGCGCCTGGGCCAGGGCCTGGCGGCTGCCGCTCTCGACGATATGGCCGCTGTACATCACCGCCACGTCGTCGCACAGGGCGCGCACGGTGGAAATGTCGTGGCTGATGAACAGGTACGACACCTGCAGCTCGCGGCGCAGTTCGGCCAGCAGCTCGAGAATGGCGGCGCCGACCACGGTGTCCAGCGCCGAGGTGACCTCGTCGCAGAGGATCAGGTCCGGCTTGGCCGCCAGCGCCCGCGCCAGGTTTACACGCTGCTTCTGCCCGCCCGACAAGGCGCCCGGGCGGCGCTCGGCGAGGCTGCGCGGCAGCTTCACCAGGTCCAGCAGTTCATCGATGCGCTTGCTCTGCGCCGCGCCTTTCAGGCCGTGGTACGCGCGCAACGGCCGGCCGAGGATATTGGCGATGCTGTGCATGGGGTTCAGCGCCGTGTCGGCGTTCTGGAACACCATCTGGATGCGGCGGAACTGGTCGGCGCTGCGGCCCTTGAGGTCGCCGGACAGCGGCTGGCCGTCGAATAGCACTTCGCCGCGCGCCGGTTGCAGCAGCCCGGCCACCACCCGTGCCAGGGTCGACTTGCCCGAGCCCGACTCGCCGATGATGCCCATGGCCTGGCCACGGTGCAGGGTCAGGTCGATGTCTTCCAGCACGCGAATGCGCGGCAGCCCGTGCAGGTCGCGCGGGCCGTAGCCGGCGGTCATGCCCTGGATAGTCAGCAGCGGCGTGTTGCCGCGCGCCACGTCGTCCACGCGGATCTTCGCCGCCGGGCGCGCCGCGGCCAGCAGGCTGCGGGTGTATTCGTGGTTGGGCGACTTGAGCAGTGCGGCGGTGCCGTTGTCCTCCAGGATCTGCCCGCCGTTGAGCACGATGATCTGGTCGGCCATCTGCGCCACCACCGCCAGGTCGTGGCTGACGTACACCGCCGTGGCGCCGCGCTCGCGCACCACGCGCTTGAAGGCGCGCAGCACGTCGATCTGGGTGGTCACGTCGAGCGCCGTGGTGGGTTCGTCGAGCACCACCAGCAGCGGGTCGCTGATCAGCGCCATGGCCGCCATGACGCGCTGCAACTGCCCGCCCGAGACCTGGTGCGGGTAGCGCTCGCCGATGTGTTCCGGGTCTGGCAGGGCCAGGTCGCGGAACAGCTCGATGGCCTTCACCCGCAGCTCGTCGCGGCTGCCGCCCACGCCGTGGATCAGCGCGCCTTCCAGCACCTGGTCGATCAGCTTCTGCGCCGGGTTGAAGGCTGCGGCGGCGCTTTGCGCCACGTAACACACGCGGTTGCCACGCAGGGCCTGCAGCTCGCTTTCGCTCAGGGCCAGCAGGTCGTCGTCGCCCACCCGCACCTGGCCGCCGGCAATGCGGCAGCCGCGGCGGGCATAGCCCAGCAGCGACAGGGCAATGGTGGTCTTGCCCGAACCCGACTCGCCAATCAGCGCCAGCACCTCGCCGCGCTCCAGGTTGAAACTCACGCCCTTGACGATCTCGGTCTCGCCGTGGTCGCCACAGGCATTCACCCGCAGGTCTTTGACTTGGATGAGATGGCTCATTCAGTGCCCTCCCTTGCTGCGCTGGCGACGGCTGGAAATGCTGTCGATCAGCAGGTTGATGCCCACGGTCATGGAGCCGATGGCCAGCGCCGGAATCACCAGCGCCGGCGCGCCCTGGCTGAGGCCGCCGATGTTCTCGCGCACCAGCGAACCGAGGTCGGCGTCCGGTGGCTGCACGCCCAGGCCCAGGAAGCTCATGCCGCTGAGCAGCAGCACGATGAAGCCAAAGCGCAGGCCCAGGTCGGTGAGCACCGGGTTGAGCATGTTAGGCAGGATCTCCACGCAGGCGATGTACCAGCGCGGCTCGCCACGGGTGCGCGCTACCTGCACGTACTCCAGCGCTTCGATGTTGGTGGCCAGGCTGCGGGCGATGCGGTAGCAGCCCGGCGCGTAGCTGAGCACCGCGGTGGCGATCAGCAGCTCCACCGAGGCGCCGAACGCCGACACCACAACCAGCGCCAGCATCTTGCTGGGGATGGAGATGAGCGCGTCCATCAGGCGGCTGACGCAGCCGTCCAGCCAGCGCGACGACACCACCGACAGCAGCGCCAGCGCGGTGCCCACGGTGCTGGCCAGCACCGCCGCCACCAGCGCCAGGCCGACGGTGAAGCGCGCGCCAATCAGCACGCGGCTGAGCATGTCGCGGCCCAGGTAGTCGGTGCCCAGCGGGAAGGCGCGGCCCAGGTCGTCGAAGACGTTGCTGGACACCACGTCACCCACGCCGTGGGGCGCCAGCAGGCCGCCGAATATGGCCACCAGCAGCCAGAACAGGCACACCACGGCGCCCACCACGCCCAGCACCGGGGTGCGCGGGCGGGCCAGGGGTTTGAAACCAGCGGACTTGCCAATGACGTTGTTCATCGCTGTCTCAGCCTCGGGTTGGAAATGATTGCCACCACATCGGCCACCAGCACCAGCGCCAGGTAAGCGGCGCAGAACAGCATGGTGCAGGCCTGCACCAGGGCCATGTCGCGGTTGGTGACCGCGTCCACCATCAGGCTGGCGATGCCGGGGTAGTTGAAGATGGTCTCGACGATGACCACGCCGCCCAGCAGGTACGACAGGCTCAGGGCCACGGCGTTGACGATAGGGCCGATGGCGTTGGGCAGTGCATGGCGCAGCACGATGCGCACCGGGCTGGCGCCCTTGAGGCGGGCCATTTCCACGTAGGGGCTGTCGAGCTGGTCAATGACCGCGGCGCGGGTCATGCGCGCCATCTGCGCCACGATCACGCAGCACAGGGTGACCACCGGCAAGGCATAGGCGCGCAGGAATTCCAGCGGCGTGTGCACCTCGGCTGCGAACGACAAGGCCGACAGCCAGCGCAGCTTGACGGCGAAAATCAGCACCGCCAGGGTCGCCACCAGAAATTCCGGCACCGCCACCAGGGTCAGGGTGCAGAAGCTCAGCACGCTGTCCAGGCGCCCGCCACGGCGCATGGCCGAGACGATGCCCAGGGTCAGCGCCACCGGCACCGACACCAGCGCCGTCACGGCCGCCAGCATCAAGGTATTGGGCAGGCGCCCGGCCATCAGCTCGCTGACCGGCATGGCGTTGGACACCGACTCGCCCAGGTGGCCGGTGACCAGGCCCCCCAGCCAGTGCAGGTAGCGGACGATGCCGGGCTGGTCCAGGCCCAGCTGGGTGCGCAGCGCCGCCACCTGTTCGGGCGTGGCGAACTGGCCCAGGGCCTGCTGCGCGGCGTCGCCGGGCAGCACCGCGGTGATGGCGAACACCACCATCGACACGATCAGCAGCGTCAGGGCCACCAGCCCCAGGCGCCGCGCGATCAGCCAGTACAGAGTGTTGTGCATGGTACGTCTCCTGCACCGTTTTTGTGGGAGCTGGCTTGCCAGCGAGCTTTTGGGGGCCTGGAAAAGCTCGCTGGCAAGCCAGCTCCCACAGGCCCGCTAAAGCTCAGGTCACGCGTCCAGCCACACCTGTTCGGCGAACATGTAGCCCATGAAGCCGCCCAGCGGGTTGCTGCCGTAGCCCTTGATGCGCGCATCCACGCCGTCGATGTTGCTGATGAACACCGGGATGCCGATGCCGCAGTGGTCGTGCACCAGGGTCTGCATGTCCTTGTACATCTGGCTGCGCTTGGCGTCGTCGGTCTCGCCGCGCGCGGTCATCAGCAACTGGTCGAACTGCTCGTTCTTCCAGCCTGATTCGTTCCACGGCGCGGTGGACTGGAAGAACTGCGAGAAGATGATGTCGGCGTTCGGCCGCGGGTTGATGTTGCCGAAGCTGATGGGGTGCTTCATCCAGTGGTTGGACCAGTAGCCGTCCGGCGGCAGGCGGTTCACGGTCAGGTCCAGGCCGGCCTGCTTGGCCGACTGCTGCAGCAGCACCGCCATGTCCACCGAACCTGTGGCCGCCGGCGAGGCCACCAGCGGCATCTTCACGCTGCTCATGCCGGCCTTCTTCAGCAGGAAGCGCGCCTTGTCCGGGTCGTATGGGGTTTGCGGCAGGTCGGCGTTGTAGTAACGCGAGCCCGGTGCAATGGGGTGGTCGTTGCCCACCACCGCGTAGCCACGGAACACCGCCGACTTCACCTGCTCGCGGTCCAGCAGGTACTTCATGGCCTGGCTGAAATCGGCGTTCTGGGTAGGCATCTGGTCCTGGCGCAAGATCATGTCGGTGTAGTTGCCCGACGGCGCGTCCACCACTTTATGCCCGGCGCTGGCGGCAATGCGCTGGGTGGAGCGCGGGTTCACTTCGTTGATCATGTGCACGTCGCCCGACAGCAGCGCGTTCACCCGCGACGGCTCGTCGGAGATGGCGATGAACTCGATCTCGTCCAGGTACGGCAGGCCCGGCTTCCAGTAGTTGGGGTTGCGCGCCGCCACCGAGCGCACGCCGGGGCGGAACTCCTTGACGGTGAACGGCCCGGTGCCGATGCCCAGGTTGAAGTCGGTGGTGCCGGCCGGCACGATCAACAGGTGCGACACCGCCAGTATCGACGGCAGCTCGGCGTTCGGCGCGGTCAGCTTGATCTGCACTTCCAGCGGGCCGGTGGCCTTGATTTCGGCGAACTGCTCCATCAGCGGCATCACCTTGGAACCGGTGGCCGGGTCTTTGTGGCGGGTCAGCGAGAACACCACGTCGTCGGCGGTCAGCGACTTGCCGTTGTGGAAGGTGACGCCGCTGCGCAGGGTGATGGTCCACAGGCTGGCGTCGGTGTGGTCAATTTTCTCGGCCAGCTCCAGCTGCGGCACCAGGTGCGAGTCGAAACGGGTCAGGCCGTTGTAGAACATGTACTGACGGGCGTAGTCGGTGGACAGCGCGCCCTTGGCCGGGTCCAGGGTGTCGGCGGTGGACGAGGACATGCCCGCCACGCGAATGCGCCCGCCCTTCTTGCCCACGGTGGCGGGGCCGGCGTCGGCCTCGGCGGCGAACACCGAGCCGGCGCCGCCCAGCAAGCCACCCACGCTGCTGGCCATGATGCCGGCCACGCCGAGCATGCGCAGCGCTTCACGGCGCGACATGCCACGGTTCAAGCCTTCGAAGATACGTACGCTGTCGGGGCCGGTGATAAGCGCGGATTCGACCTTTTTGTCTGTCATGGCGGTGCTACCTGTCGATAATCGGGTTACACGAAGGGCTCGCGGTTGGCCGCGAACGTGCTTGAAGCGAAAGCAGGTTCAATCAGTGCAAGTGGTCCTGCAGGCGGTAATACGCGCCCACCAACGGCAGGAACCACGGTTTGCCGAAATGCCCCGGAATGGCCGGCCAGTCCAGGCTGCGCCAGGGGTTGGCGGCGGCGTTGCCGTCCAGCACATCGGCCATTACCCGGCCCATGTGCACCGACATCTGCACGCCATGGCCGCTGTAGCCCATGGAATGGAAAATGCCGTCGTGGGAGCCTGCGCGTGGCAAGCGGTCGGCGGTCATGTCCACCAGGCCACCCCAGCAATAGTCGATGCGCACCTGGGCCAGCTCAGGGAACATCTGCGCCAGGGCGGCGCGCAGAATCTCGCCGCTCTTGGCGTCCGAACGCGGGCTGGACATGGCAAAGCGCGCCCGGCCGCCGAACAGCAGGCGGTTGTCCGGGGTCACGCGGAAATAGTTGCCGATGATGCGGCTGGTCACGTACGAGCGCTGGGCCGGCAACAGGCGCGCCAGCACCGCCTGGGGCAACACCTCGGTGACGATGATGAAACTGCCCACGGGCGCCATGCGCCGGCGGTACCAGTTCAAGTCCCCCACCTGCGACGCCCCGGAGGCCAGCAGCAACTGCCCCGCCTGTACCACACCGCGCGCGGTGTGCACCTGGTAGCCGCCGGCCTTGGCCTGCCATTGGCTGACCGCGGCGTGCTCGTAGATCAGTGCACCCTTGCGCGCCGCCGCCTCGGCCAGGCCCACGCCGAAACGCCCGACGTGCATCTGCACACCGTTGCGCTGCAGCAGGCCGCCGTGAAATTGCCTGGAGTCCACCTCGCTGCGCACGTCTTCGGCCGACAGCAGCTCGACGTCGGCGTCCACCTCGCGGCGAATCAACTCGTAGGTCCTGGCCATGCCGGCGAAATGCTCGGGCTTGGCCGCCAGCTTCAACTTGCCGTTGCGCTGGTAATTGCAGTCGATGCCCTCGCTGCGCACGATGTCATCGACGCTGGCCACCGCGCTCTCATAGGCCTGGTAAAACTCGCGCGCCTGGGTGGCACCCAGCTTGGCCGACAGCGCCGCGTAGTCCTGGGCCACCCCCGTATTGCACTGGCCACCGTTGCGGCCAGACGCCTCGCCAATCACCCGGCCCGCCTCGAACACCGCCACCCGTGCGCCCTTCATCGCCAGCGCGCGGGCCGCCGACAGGCCGGTAAAACCGCCGCCGACAATGGCCACGTCCACCTGCCCCTCCACAGGGCCCACCTGGCCAAGGCCAAAGGCCGGTGCGGTGTCCAACCAGTAGGATTCACTGCTCATGTCTTGCTCCTGCGGGCCACGGTTGAGTGCAGCTGCCACCGCAGTGGCAGCCAGGGGCGAACGGTCAGAGACCGACCAGGCCCGGCAGGCCGCCGATGTCGGCGATCTGGTTGTACCCGTAGCTGGCGTTGGCCGCAGGCTCATGGCCACGGGCAACGAAGGCCTTGTTCTTGATACCCATGTCGTGGGCCGAGAACAGGTCGTAGCGGAAGCTGGAGGACACGTGCAGCACGTCTTCCGGGCCGCACCCCAGGTTGTCCAGCATGAACTCGAAGGCGGCCAGGCGCGGCTTGTAGACCTTGGCCTGGTCGGCGGTGAACACCTTGTGGAACGGCACGCCCAGCTTGTCGACGTTGGACATGATCTGCGAGTCGCTGGCGTTGGAGAAAATCACCAGGGGGATCTTGTCGGCGATTTTCGCAAGGCCGGCGGTCACGTCCGGGTGCGGGCCCCAGGTGGGCACGGCGTCGTAGTACAGGCGCGCCTCGGCTTCCTTGAAGGCCACGTTCCAGCGTTTGCAGGTGCGCTCTAGGGCGTTCTTCAGAATCACGTCGTAGGGCTGCCAGTCGCCCATCACTTCATCCAGGCGGTAGGCCGAGAAACTCTTGACGAAGGCGTCCATCTTGTCAGCCGGCACGCGGTCGGCGAACAGCTCGCGGGTCATGGTGCCCATGTGGAAATTGGTGAGGGTGCCGTAGCAGTCGAAGGTAATGAATTTCGGGCGAAGAAAGCTCATGGTGCCGTTCCTGAGTTCGTGGAAGTCTGTGGCGCAAAGGCCCGGTATACAGTCCCGTGGAGGGCAACCCCTCCGTTGCGCAGCGACTTCATTACAACACCGTGAATTCAGCAGATGGCGTTTAAAGCGCAGCCTTGAAAACACAAAAAACCGTTTTGACGCGTTCCGGCAGCAGAGCGTGCTTCCTGCTCCACACGCGGGCAAACCGCAAAAAAGTGCGCTGTTTTGGGCCCGAAATACGGGGGTGGCGCGGGCGGCCCCAATAAACCACAGCAGATTCTGCGTCAGCGTAGACCAATGCAAGACGGGCGCCAGGTGCGTGCGCAGGCCTTATCTTGGGCTGCCTCTGGTATTTACTGCTGGCGGCCGTCCGGGTTGAAGCAGTTAATGTGGCGCGGCCGTCATGGCGCTGCACAATCTGCCGAACTTGCCCCACCCTATTGCCACCCCCTTGGTGCAGGTGCGATACAAGGCGCCATCGCGACTCAAACGGAGCCACCCATGACCGACTTCCAGTACCGCCCCATGACCGCCGCCGACGTGCCGGCCGCCCATGCTTTATCCGTCGCCTTGAAATGGCCGCACCGCGCCCAGGACTGGGCCATGCTGCAAAGCGTCGCAGACGGCTTCGTGGCCCTGGACCAGGGCCGCGTCATCGGCTCGGCCTTCGCCTGCCACCAGGGCGGCTGGTCGACCATCGGCCTGGTCATCGTCAGCGACGAATACCAGGGCCACGGCATCGGCCGCCGGCTGATGGACCTGGCGCTGGACAGCGTCGGCCCGCGCACCGCGCTATTGAATGCCACCGTGGCCGGCGCACCGCTGTACCGGAAAATGGGCTTCGTCGAGTTCGGGCAGATCCAGCAGCGCCAGGGCACCGTTGGCGTGGTTGCAGCAGCTTCTGCTGGCCGCACCCTGGGCGCAGACGATTACCCACGCATGAGCTACCTGGCCAGCGCCGCCACCGGCCTGGACCGCGGCGCGGTGATGCACGCCGTATTCCCCGACATCGAGCAGGCTGTGGGCCTTGACGTGGACGGCCAGCTGCAGGCCTTTGCCATCATTCGCCCGTTCGGCCGTGGCCGCTGCATCGGCCCGGTGGTGGCGCAAAATGCCGCCCAGGCCCAAGCCTTGATCGCCCAGCTGCTGGCCAGCGTGCCGGACGCCTTCGTGCGCATCGACATCCCCGTGGGCTGCGGCCTGGAAGGTTACCTGGACAGCGTCGGCCTGCCCGGCATCGACACCGTCACCTGCATGAGCCGCGGCGAAATACCCCAGGCCTGCGAAGGCGTGCAGGCGTTTGCGTTGGTGACACAGGCCATTGGTTGATTGATTGAGGAAGTGACATGTCGGCTTCAGTTGCAAGGGTATTGGCGTTTGCGGATGGGCGTGCGGCGTTTCACTCCGGTGAAGCAGGCCCGCTGGCAGAAGGCGACCCGTTCGGCGGGTACCGCAGCACCGTGTTCAGCGATGAACAGGGCTTCGCTGCGGGGCTGGCGGCCGTCTCGGGCCGGTACGACGTGGCGGCCTACCCGTTCACTGAAACGCTGGTGGTGCATGAGGGTGAGCTGAGCTTTACCAGCAATGAACAGACGATTGTGCTGAAGGCTGGGGACTGCCTGGTAATTGCGCGGGGCACGGCGTTTGCGCTGGATGCCAGCGCCGATGGGTTGTGGGCCTGGTTTGCCGCCACGCGCGCCGAGGCGGCCGTGGTGCCTGGGTTGACCGTGGTGAACCGCGACCTGCACCTGAGCCCGTCGGCGCCGCCCGATGACCAGATCCTCATCAGCCGCGCGCCGCAGTGCCGGGCGCAGGGGGTGTTTGAAGAGGGCCCGCTACGAGTTGGCGTGTGGGATTCGACGGCTTATGAGCGGCACAGCCGTGGGCATTTGTGCCATGAGTTCATGCACCTGACTGAAGGCAAGGTGACGCTGCGGTTGGCTGGCGGGGAGGAACTGGTGGTGCATGCGGGGGATACGGTGTTTGTGGCGAAAGGCACGCCTTGTGGGTGGTTGAGCACGGGCTATGTACGCAAATACTACGCGGTGACCTGAGGCCCGAACGCAACCCGTGGGCACTGGCTGGTGCTGTGGCGGGCACCCTTGTGGGAGCGGGCTCTGCCCGCGAAAAGAACGCCTCAGTGTCCCTGGCTGAATTACGGTCCGCGTTGCTCATGACGCGGCCTGGCGGCCGCTGCTACAGATATCGCGTAGCCAGTGCTGCCAGGCCTTAAAACACCGCAACGGCCATCCCAGGATCACCCGCCACGCGCGCATTTTCCTTCCTGATGTTCACCTGCATCGCCACGCGCGCCACATCCAGCACAACGCGAGGCACCTGCTGATACCCCTTACCCTCCATCCACCCCAGCACCTCGGCCAGATGCCAGATCGCAGAGCTGCCTTCATGCACCGGCGTTGGAAAGGTTGGATAACTGACCACCAGCTTGCGCATATTCTGCCGCGTTACCCCCATCACCTCGGCAACATCGGTAAGCCCCACCAGATCGGGTGTCGCCTCAATCAAACGGGCCTCGGGCACCGCCCGCTGAACGTCCGCCAACGCGCTTTCAACCGCTTCCCTGGCCGAAGCGGCTTCGCGCACGAATTCGAGCCCCAGCCGCCCTGGCTGGCCTACGCCGACCAATGCATCGTCACACCCCTGCTCTGCCAGGCGCTCGATAAGCGCGTCGGTGTCGTGGGTGGGTAGTTGGTACTTGAGAGTGAAGGTAAATTCCATCCCTGTTGCTCCGTGGATTGGCTTGCTAGGTTGCTCTGCTTGCTTTTGAACGTAATGTTGCTGGGCTTGCTTTACTCAGTTTTGAGCTTTTCCCGCTGCCGCGAGCAGTTATCTATCACCCGGCACAGCTGCGAAGCGTGGGTCGTTGGGTTCTTGGGGGTGCTCCACACACAAGTGATGCAGAACTCTCCACAACGACATTCGCTGTCGTTGAAGGGACAATAGATTTTTCCCCAAGCGTGCCCCCCTCCCAGCTTCACTACCCAACCTTGCGACTCGGCATGCTGCAAGGCTGCTTCGATTTCCTTCTTCGGATGCTTGGTACGCCCCATCAGCAGTTCTCCAGCATGGGATGACGACAATCGGTTGTCAAGTGACAACCATGCCAGACGCGCGATGCAGGGGCAAGCCGGGGACGTGTCCGCACATTTCCAGAAACAAATCTATCGGAAAAATCCTAGGAAATTTCCTACAACTTCCACGATAATCGAATAATTAGCTTACATTTTCACGCTTGCGCCAATCACCTCTCGTTACTAATCTCCCGCCACCGCTGCATATCAGCGGCCGGGTTTGGTCACCCGAGAATTGGGCGCACTAGCGTCGCCATCCACGCCCGCCACTACGGCAGGTGTGAAGCTTAATGGCAGCTGTGCGCGGGGCATCTTCGGATGCGCCGGGTGCCCAACTCCGGTTGACCAACCCTCGCACAGCCGCCACCTATTCGTTTGGTCACGATGCGGTGGAGGTTCTTTCCATTTGTTGGGAGTTCCATCATGGTCAAGCCAACCCCCGATCCACCCTTCAGCAAAAAACCACCCCCCGATCACCCGTTCTACGCCTCCCCCTTGCCCCAAACCGAGTTCGACCCCAAGCGCGTGGTCGAACACTTCGTGCATCAAAGCACCCTGCTAGAGGTCGCACGCCGCAACGAAGCCCTGCACACCGCCAAACCGCCTCGATGGTGGCAATTCTGGCGCTGGCGTAAAGCCTGGTAATCGCAACGCGCTGCACGTGGCTGCCCCGGGCGGCCACGCTGGTTTACACATAGGGACATTGATCATGAGCGACTTCCAGGAAACCACCGCCCTGCCCTTCGGCATGCGCGACTCGCAACAACAGCCGTTCTTCAGCGTGAACCCAGGCATCAGCCTGGAAGACACCCTGTGCCACCTGGCACACCTGCTGCGCTGCGCCTACGACTCCGCCTACGAACTCACCGACGGCGACGGCATCGAAAAAGGCCTGGCCTGGTCCACCCTGCACCACATCGAAGGCGCCAAGGGGTTGGTGGATGCGTTGATTGCCGTGAGGTAAGCCATGCCCTGCAGCAGCAGCAGCCGTAGCCGCTGCCGCAAGGCTGCGCTGGCCCTCGGCCACACCATTACGCTCAACACAGAATTCATCTTTTCTACGGCCCCACCTGCCGCATAATGACCGCCTAACGTTCGGCTTCATGCCGGACGACGCCGTTTTTTGCCGTATGGAATGTGGAATGAACAGAGTGACCGGCCGTACCGTTTTGACCTGGGCGCTGCCCGCTTTGCTGGCCTTGCTGATGACGGGGTGCGCGAGCGATCGTTCGCGGTGTTATGCCAAAGCGCTGCCTACACAGGGCGAAGGTGGGTTGGCGTGGGGGCCTAATGCGAAGGCTGCCGAGGGGAAAGCGGTGCGTGATTGTGCGACGTATGCAGGGAGAAGTGGGGGGACGCCGGGGACTTGTCGGGTTGTTCTGGTGAAGTGTAAGTAGGGGCTGGTTACCGCGAAGAAGATTCAGGCCCTTCTCCGGCACCCCCTTCAACCTTGTGACAGGGGGGCCGGTGGTTTTGGCAAAAAATGAATTTCAAATCGAGCTCATGCTGTCAAGCAATCGCACATCGTTTCACGAAAGTCAGTAGCCTTGCAGAGAGGGCCCTATCGGTCACTGTCCCAGAGCCACAGATCGAAGCGAGACAGCAAGGTCATACTCCATCAAGCGAACATTCGGCACCTGTGAAGCCGCATATCGCAGTTTCTGCCCAATATTCGATGCCACAATAATTCCGTATACATTCCGTTCGCCCGCAAGATGCTCCTTCACCCACCCCATATACCTAAGAATCTGCCCCATTGCCGCATCCGCCCCTCGCCCTACTTTCAGTTCGAGCACATAAAAATCACCGTTCCCCGTAGCCAGAATATCAATTGGACCAACATCCGTCTGGAACTCCACACCATCGCGATCAACTGCGTGGTAAAGCGAAAGAGCTACGTCATGGCCCGGCAATTTGGGAAGCTTTTTAGCGAGGTAGTCACGCAGGTGAGCCTCAAGAGCGAACATTCCATACGCCTCATCCGGCGAATGTTCGTCCTCGATTATCGACAGCGGATTCTCGTCAACGCCCTCAGCAAGGCGAACGCTCAGTGTTCCGTCGGCTGACTTCGCAATTTCCCATACGCCATGTTTTTCAGGCTGATACCAAACAACTCGGCCGCGACCCGTGCTGTATAGGTAGTCGTAATCCGACTCAGTGAGGCGTGGCTTTTTGTTCTCTCCGTAGTGAATTCGAGATGGATGGTTCACTGCGCCAGAGATGATGCTGCAAGTCATAGAGCTGCCATTGACATCAGCTCCATACATTGACCTAACTTTGGCTCTGATCGCAGTGTATGTACATTCACCACTCATCTGCTGCACTGCTTCGCGAACCATCTGCCAGACGGCCAAGCGGGGAACATCAGTCACCGCGCGCTCCTATAGAAATATCCATCAGGTTAATACAGGTTAGTAAATACCGTCGCGCCCGACTTGCCTAAGAACAGACCGTCTTCAAGCGAACGGCGTACTCTTCAAGCTTGCGGATAAGATCATTAACGCCGACCTCCTTTTGGAGCACCACTTTACGCCATGAAGTACCTTGATGCTTACCAAATCGGCTGTCAAATACTATGAGGAATTCGCGCAATCGTTCACCTTCCGCTTCGGAAGTTGCGAAGCCCGTATCAAGAATCAATGCAACGTCATATTTAGTCTTGGTGCTATCTGTGTACCTGACATGAAGGTACACTGGCCACCAGTCTTCCCCTTTGAACCGCTCCCACCCAGGAGGGCAGATATCGAGCCACGCTCGGGCATGTTCGATATTCTCTCGGCTGAAACCAGGCACCTTGGCCACCAACGTCTCCTTGATAGACGCCATGCCCTGGGTTTCACGAAGGAAAGAAAAAGCTGCCTTGTTCTGCAGCATGAAAATCATGTACGTAGAGCTGCCGTCTTGCAGCCAGCATTTTTCGAGACGACCAGTGTTGGCTTCAAGCAAATGCCTGATTGCGGCACCATGGGTTTGATGCAGCTCCGCAGCCAAGGTAATGGCTCGCTGACTCGCGGGGCTCTCCCAATCAGTCTGCCGGTTGCAGTAGCTCACCACCAACCTGGCGGCCGCATTACCGCGCTCTACGTGCAACAATGCACGATCAGCCGATGCTTTCAGCCAGTCATAACCCAAATGCAACCAATAGCCATTGGAAGGCCGGTCAGACCAGTCACCCCCGACAAAATCCCTATCGAGTGCAATAAAGACGCTGTCGTAATCTTTTAGATGGGGATTACTGGCTACGGTGTCTTGCCAGCTGGCACGGTAACCGTCCAGTTGGTTTTGGCTGTGAGCCGTGCCTGCTTTATTCTCAATCAACAACACAAACTTGTTGTCTGGGTCAATCACGAACAGATCAACCCGTTCAGTGGCCTTCAGCCCTAATTCACGAGCCGTAAATACGCTGCCGAAGCTGGCAGTGCGAATTCGCGATGGCGGCCAATCGGCAAAGAAACGAGCCGTAGTGCTTCTGCCATCCAATCCACACTCGGCAGCTGCTTGAGTGGCGGTGATCAGCAGGTCTCGGACAATCTGATCACCTTGGCCATGCCCTTCGCGAGGGTCAAATAACCAAGCCAGAAAATCCGAGTGCTGGTTTTCGCTCAGGTTGATGACGTCCAAAATGTCATCGCCGATTTTCAGGATTTCACAGAGTTCGGACAGTTTAGGGGCACACAGGAACGCTTCTACAGCTTCAGGTGTTGCATCCATGCGCTAATGCTCACTACGTAAGAGAAGTGGGAGGCGTTACCATGGGAGCCCCATTGGCGACGCAGTTCAGCTAGCGCTATGCCGAGCGGTCATTCGGTCGTGCAACGCTCTAGCCGGGAGAGATGATGGCCAAATAATGCCAAATAGCATCCTCAAGAGCAACAAACACTCCACCGGTACAGATCAAAAGAGATTGTTCTCAGCAACCTCGTTTGATTTCATTCGGCAACGTCCAACGAGCTCCGCAGCGATTTACGGTTGGCCCTTCCAAGACCCTGTCGTCTTGTGGTGCCTTGAGCCAAAGCGGCTCGGGATCGATAGAAATAAGATAACTGTCTTCCACGAACTGTTGCTGGTCACGCGGCCGCCCCAGCTGCCCGCTCTGCCCTAGCGCCTCCAGCGCATGCCCGAAAGCGTGAATACGCTCCACATCATGAACATAAGTAAAGCCCTGTCGGCCCTGCACCAGCCAGGGAAACCGGTCCATCAATTCAGCAAGAAACGGCGCGGAATTGTCTGCGCCGAAATACCAGAAGCGATCCGTCCCCTCCGCCAGATAAACCCTGCGCCCTTGGTCATGCCTGAACGCTTCAATCCAGTTGTGCTGAGCCGATGGCAACCTCCGCCATCGGTCGTTCTCGCGAAAGTACAGGTTATCCCCATACTGCTGCTCAATAGAACCATCCGGGTCGGGGCGCTTCGCTGGAAACTGGTGGAAATACTCGTCCATACCGAGCACCTTCGTCAGGCGCATTGCGTATACCAGCCGGTTACCGGTGGCCTTGGTCGAATGCCCGACGACCCAGTCCCCCGGTACCAGGCGCGCATTCATGTGATTGGGCGTACACAGCGCCAGCGAACATACGCCAAAGAAAGGGTTGGGGGCTAAGCCCGAATCATGCGTCATTACGTACTTGAGCAGTTTCATCCTTACCCTCTGACTGACTGTACAAACATCGAACTGCTGGAACGGATATCTACCCCCTTGGCAGCGGCTACTCCCCTCGCCGCCGAACCGCCCGCTCAATCCGCGCCCGCCCCGCATGCGTCAACTTCTGCACACCCGCCTCGCGCGACACCGCATATACCAACGCCTCCCCCGATAACCCACGCACCACCATCTCCTCTACCAGCGCTCCGAGCTCAGGCAAGCAAATCTCCATCAAACTCCGAATCGCATCCTCTTCATCCGCCCCCCGGAAAACAGCCAAGCCATCGTGCTCCAGCGCTGCCGGCCAATAAAACACGCCGACCTGTTCTTCCTCATGAGAGCGGAAACGGCCTTTCGCCAACTGGTCGACACGATCCCGAATTCGCGACCCTGTACGCACCCAGCCATGGGCCCGTGCGATACGGCGCGCCAAGACCGTGTCGAGCACGGGGCCTTCTTGATCGATTACATAGGTAATCATCTGCTCAAGAACCGGGGTGTATCCCGCATCGAAGAACCGATCCGGGTCCACGCCGTCCACTGCCTGAGCCGCGTCTACTTCGCGGTAAACCGGACGGGCAACCGTGAGCGCGTGCAACGCTGGCGCGTGAGCCGCCGCTGGTGGAGGTGCAGGCGTCGCGACGCCGGCATAAAGCACCTGTGGCAATGCGCCGTCCGGATCATTCGCCCCCGGCGCTTGCACGTCTGGCGCCAGTACTTGCCCCACCTCATCGGCAATGGCGATAGCCTCGGCCACCGCAGCGTCCACCTGCTGCCGGGCGGCTTCTTGCGTGGCATCTACCTGTGCCTGTTTAGCGCGAGCGTTCGCCAGCAGCGCCGAAAGGCTCTGATGCACTTTTTCCGCTGTACCGGCCGCGTCAACCCACCAGTCCGTCGACCAGATGCGTACGATGTCCCAGCCCAGGCCGCGCAGCACGTGTTCACGCAGTTTGTCGCGGTCACGAGCCGTGGCACTGCGGTGGTAAGTGGCACCATCGCATTCCACGCCCGCCAGGTAGCGGCCAGGCGCGTCGGGGTCGACGACCCCCAGGTCGATGCGGAAGGACGACACTCCGATCTGGGTGTGAACCTGCCAGCCTTTCTTCGCCAGTACTGCGGCCACTGCTTCTTCGAACGGACTGTCGAAGCCGCCCACGCTGCCGGAGTTGGCCTCGACCAATGCGGCTGCACCGCGCTCGGCGAATTCCAGGAAGTGCTTGAGGTCCTTGACGCCGACGGCTTGTGTGCGGGCCAGGTCGATAGACTCGGGGCGCAAGCTGGAGAACACCAACAGTTCATGCCGAGCCCGGGTAACGGCCACGTTAAGCCGGCGCTCGCCACCTTGACGGTTCAGAGGGCCGAAGTTCATGGACATGACACCCGCTGCATCCTTGGCGTAGGTGATCGAGAAGTAAATGATGTCACGCTCATCACCCTGCACGCTTTCCAGGTTCTTGACGAACACCGGCTCAAGTTCCGATTCGGCAAAATACGGCTCCAGCGACGGGTCTTTGCGGCAGGCGTCATCCAGGAGGTCGTGGATGAGTTTCTGCTGCTCGCCGTTGAAGGTCACTACGCCCACGGTTTGGCCAGACGCCCGGAATTCAGGAGATTTCAACCTGGCGACCAGATGCGCGACCAGCGCCCTTGCTTCAACGGGGTTGGTGCGGGACCCGCCTTTCTCGTACACGCCCGCCACCGGACACAGCTTGACCGCTTTGTCAGCCGTGTGGGGCGATGGGAACGTGACCAGTTTCGAGTTGTAGTAACGCTGGTTGGAGAACGCGATCAGGCTCTCGTGGCGGCTGCGGTAGTGCCAGTTGAGGTTGCGAGTGGGCAGGTTGGCGCTGATGCATTCATCGAGGATGCTTTCCAGATCAGCTTCAACATCTTCATCTTCAGCCGTGGACTCAGCGCGATCAAAGAACGAGGTCGGCGGCAGCTGCTTCGGGTCTCCGACCATCACCACCTGGCGCCCGCGCGCCATGGCGCCGATAGCGTCCCACACGGGGATCTGTGAGGCCTCATCGAAAATCACCAGATCGAAGGGCGCAGTACCAGGCGGCAGGTATTGGGCAATCGACAGCGGGCTCATCAACAGGCAAGGCGTCAGCTTGGTCAACGCCTCGGGAGCCCGACTCATCAGTTCACGCAAAGGGATGTGCCGGGTTTTCTTGCCCATCTCATGGCGCAGCAGCCCCCATTCCGAAGATCGGCTGACGCTGTCCTGGCTGGGCAGGTCCGCGCACAGCCGTGCCCGTAGCCAATCACGAGTCAATGCGGTAAAGCGGTCATCCAGCACGCGAAAATCGCGAATGCGCTGTTCGTGTTCAACGCTGACGAAGGTACGAATGACGGCTTCGTTGTCGACCGTCGCGTTCAACCACCAACGGGCGTAGTTCACTTCGAGGTGGCGGCGGACACTGGCGACGCCGGTGCTGCCGACTTCCATGGATTCCACCAAGGTGCCCAAGCCCAGCACATAGGCTTCATCCCTAACCTTGCGCCAGGCGCACCAGGATTTGAGACGCGGCTCGGACAGGACCACGGTATGGCAACTTTGTTTGAACGATTCCAGGGTCTGCTCGACGACGGCCGCCGCTCCTGGCCCGGTGAAATGCCCTACCGTGACGAACTGGTCGGTGCGCTCCGCCAATTGCGCGAGCTTTTCGCGCAAGGCTACCCCACTTAGAACAATGGCGCCCTCGGGCTCGAGAAGCGCGTTGCCATCGCCAAGCAATGTGTTCAGTGGCGCTTTGTAGGCCGATATCTGCTCAGGATTCAGCGCCAGCTTGGCGAGCGCAGTGGCCAGCCGCGCCTGGAATGCGATGGCTTGACGGGCGTGTTCGAGCTTGGTTTTAAGGTCGCTCCACAACGGAATCAACTCTTTTAAATCCACCAGATCAGCCAGCTGTCGTTCGACCCCTGACCGCTGGCGAAGCAGCTCGAAGTCAGCCTTCAGCACGGCACCGCAAGTACCGGCCTCAACCAGTGAGTGCTCGTCCGACAGCTTGCCGCGCTCGACGATTTCATGCTTGTCGGCCTGGAATTTAAGCGCCGCACGGAGCCCATCGACGTAAGTATCCAGTCCTTTCCACAAGCCGTGCACTTGCTGGTCGAGGGAACCCAGTTCGACCATTTCACCATCGAGCCGCACTATTTTTCGCAGTCGGCTGAGCTCTGCTTTCAACGCTTCGCCCAGATGGCCTTGATCTACCGCTTCGAATCCTTCATCCGTCCAAGTGTTGTTGGCCTTCTGCGCGCTGATCGCCTGCTGCAACCGAAGGCTGACTTCCAAATGCAGGGCATTCGACTCGGCGCCCTTCCAAACCGCAGCCGCTTCGCCGGTCGGTTCAAGCGCATGGATGGCTTTGCGTACGGCGCGAATCTGGCTCCAGGTATCCAGGTCCTTGCCCGCATCCAGTTCACCAGGCGCTGCTTGCGTAGCCGCCAGCACGGCCGTGATTTGCCGCTTGGCAAACCAGGACTTGGGCCAAAAGGTGGCTTCGGCCGCATTCCATTGCTGCTGTAGCTGGTCGATATTCAACGCTTCGACGGAGTCGGCATAGCTCACCGACAACTGCTGCTTGAGCGCCGCTATCTGCGCCAACAAGCCAATCGCCTGGGTCAGTACCGTCTGGGTCGATTCGGACCAGACCGGGCCCACCTGCTCCAACGTCTCACGGCGTTGCTGGAGTAAGTCCAAGGCGTGCTTCGCTTGGGTGACTACGGCTGACGGCCAGGGTGCCGAAAGGCCGGCGCTCAGTTGACGATGTTGCTCGATGTGCTCACAGCCGTCCCCCAACCGCTGGGCCAAGGTACGGGCATCGGGCCTCAGGGCGAAGCGCCAATCATGCCCTGCCGCTTCAGGCAGAACCTCGGACAAGGCTGACAAGCCCTGCAAGCCAGTGTGTGTGAGAGCTGCCGAAGGTAACCCAGTCAACTCGATAAACTTATCTGCGGCGCGCTGGACGGCCTCAGCTGCCGGAATGGCGTCGCGCGCAGCTTGTACAAAATGCTGCTGCCAGTGGGGCGACCAATCTGTCTGCCCGACTACAGACAGTGCATGGCCTGCCAGTTGGTCGAACCCGACAGCCTGAGCGTTGACCTCCAGCCGGTCGCCCACTTCACGCAGGTCAAGCAACGCCTTGTGGTCGTGGAACTCCGGGGTCGGCCACGCCAACGAAAAATGCGGCACGTCTACGCCGTCAGTGACGACACCAATGGCTTCATAGATGGAATAACCGTTACGGTGGCGACGGTGCAGACGTTCCACATACAGGTTCAAGCTGTCGCGCAGCGCACTCAAACGCAGTGCTTCGGCCTCCCACGCGGCGGTGTCGACCTGCCCCTTGGCTTCCCAGGCAGATTGCAGCTGAGCCAGCACATCGGTCTTCCGGGCCTTGCTGGAGTGGACCTCCAGACAGAACTCCCCAAGCCCGATTTCCCGAAGCCGGCGATACACCACATCCAGCGCTGCGATCTTCTCAGAAACAAACAGCACGCGGCGGTTCTGGGCGATGGACTGCGCGATCATGTTGGCAATGGTCTGGCTTTTACCCGTGCCTGGCGGGCCGATCAGCACGAAATCCTTGCCCTTGGAGGCAGCCATCACGGCGGAAAGCTGCGAGGAGTCGGACGGCAGCGGGCAGAACACGTCGGCCGGACCGAAGTCACGGTCCAGTGCCCGGGCCTCAGGGAACGTCAGGTCAGAAGCGAACGAGTCTCGCGGCGTGTCCAGCAGGTGCTGCACCACCAGACTTTGCCGCAGGTGCGCCTCGTTCTCCGCCAGGTCCTTCCACATCAGGTATTTGGCGAACGAGAACATCGACAGCACCACGTCTTCATTCAGCTCCCAACCTGGCACGTCCTTGATTGCATGACCGACCTGCCGCCAGATTCCAGCGATATCCAGGCCTGAGTCGTCCTGGGGCAGCTCGTGCTCGAGCGACCCGAGCCCAAGCTCGAAGTCCTGGCGCAGCATCTCGATAAGCGTGGGGTTGAAGCGTGGCTCATCATCGTGCAACACAATGGAGAAACCAGACCGGGCACTCCTGCGTTCAAGCGTAACGGGGATCAACACCAGGGGAGCGCGGTAGCGTTGGTCGGCGCGATCCTCGCGTGTCCAGCTGAGGAAGCCGAGTGCCAGGAATAGTGTGTTAGCCCCACCCTCCTGCAACGCGGTTCGGGCACCGCGGTAGAGTTCAGTGAGCCGTGAGTCCATTTCCGCACCCGACAGCGCGACGAAGACTTCCCGCCGCTTCAGCGCATCCTCGGCATGGCGACGCCGCACATCTTCCCGCTCACGCTGTTCGTAGAGCGCACGCTCGCGGGGATCCGCGCCGTCCATCAAGTCTGGGCGGGTCAGCAGGCGAAGTGATTGGCCACTGGCCAGGAGATCCTCGAGCGCACCCGGGTCTGGCGCTTCGAGCTTGAGGGCGCGCTTGCCGGTCTTGAAGTTGAGCAGGTTATTCTTGAGGGAAAGGTCCAGGAGCTTACGCTGCCAACGGCCCAGGCGGTCTGCCGGGTCCAGTCTGGAAACATCGACGTCTGCTACCTGAGCGTTATCGACTGGCAGATCCGCGTTACTTTCAACGCCAAGATTCGATATCCCGGCCTCATCAGTGTCAACCGGGCGCGCGACATGCGCTTCCGCGCTAGCAAGCGGTTTGATGCGCTGTAGACGTGCTCGCCGAATATCCAACAGCATTTGGAATGGCACTTCCGCGTCTTCGGCAACCTGAAGGGTTCCCCGCTCTGCCGCATAAGAGAATGAACAAATGGGGTGCTGGGTAATTAGGGTCGTCTCGAACAACACCAGTTCTTTCAGCTTTACCCGCTTGCGGATAGTGGTGACGTCGTCGACCAGCGCCGTGGTGAACTCCTCGGGCTTGAGCCACAGGCCGGCGAAAGCATGGCCATGGGTAAAGACCATCACCGGATTTAGACCAGCCTGCTCCAGTGCCGCACAGAAAAACAACGCCAGGTCCAGGCACGTGGCCAAGCCGGTATCGGTGACTTGGCTGGGGCTGCGGACCTTTTGACCAAACTGCTCGAAACTGGCGGGCGGTAGCGCGTAGTCCAGCTTCATGCGCGCCACGGCAGCCCAGATCGCCGAAGCCAACTCCCACGCCCGCTTGGCGCCCCCTTCGTAGCCATCCAAAGCCGACGGCCTGTCGCTTTTGCGCAACACATCCGCCGCCTGCTTGAGCAAGCGTTCAACGGCGCTGTCGTTCGGCTGCACAAAGGCGGCGGTCATGTCGGGTATGTGTGCCAGACCGCCCCACTGGTTGCGAGGTAACAGTTCAACCACATGCTCAGTGCGCAGCACCTCTGTGCGGCCAGCGCCGGCTTCACGGTCGTCGGCTTCGAGCAAGAAAGTGAAGGTTGAGCTTTCTGCTTCTGTCAGACGCCCGAGCAATGCGCCGTCGAGCACCAGGTCAAGGCCAGGGATGATCTGGAATGCTCCGGCACTGATCTCATCAATGCGCCAGATCTTGGGTTTGAACACCGCTGGCGACGAAGTCAGGGTAAGCGTTGCATTCAAGTAACGCTTATCCGTTTCGTTCAGAATCCGCAGTTCGCGAATGACCGGAATAGCGTTTTGGAAATCTGCCAGGTTAAGTTTGGAAACCAGCGTGGCGAGGATTTTGAGTTCTTTGGGCAGCGGGGCTTCAGGTGCCGGAACAGGCTGAACGGAATCGTCCATGTGCAACCATCCTTGTCATGGTGCCCAAGGGAGTGCGGACGAGCGCCCGATCTTGGTAGGCCCCGCTCAGGCTAGTGGCGCGATGATAGCGCTTCTTGGGTGGGGTGGTAATCAGCCTTTGGTCGTCGGACGCGTGTTCTCTAGCGATGATCCGGCATGGCTGGGACAGGCCAAGCCCTACCGACGATAAACCACCAACTCCCCGGACGTAGCAATCACCAAGCTCTTCCCCGACCAGGAAAACCCAAACGCCCTCAACTCGCGCTCGACCGCCAACTTATGAAAAGTGCATGGCTGCTTATAACGTTCGCCATACAGCCACGACCCCGGTTCCACCAGCAACAGGTGATGTTCCGGCCAACTCAACGTTACGGTCTCAACACACCACCCATCCGGTGACGCAACGGGCAGCCCGCCCCCGCTGATCCCTGACGTTCGTATATTCATGCCGGCCAGCGGGCCTATTCCTTCGCACTCCAGGTAGGCATCGGTCAGTACATCGTCGGCATAATCCCGCGCGATTTTTGCTCCCGTAAGGCAATCGAATACGCCACGCCCAGAACTCGACACCACAAAAAGCAGCTCTGAATCGCGATGAAAGCCGATGTCAAACAACCCGGCTACGCAATACCGGGCAATCTCTATCCACGGATGCGGAGGCGCGGTTATTTTGCGGTCGTGGATCGCAGCGCGCAGTGGCGCTAGATGGTCAGTGGTCATTTGGGGCTGCATCAATTCCGATAGTTCGCCAACGATACCATGGGCTGCCGTGTGCTCCTCCAGATCAGCTGCAGCCTTCGGCAGCGGCTACACCAGGACTCCGTAGCAGCGGCCGCAAGGCCGCGTCCAGGCCCCTGCGGTTTTGCGGGGGCGTCGGACGCAGCCTTCGGCAGCTGCTACGTGGGTTTTATGGCGGCCATCTGTGCGCGAATCCACTGCAGGAAAACGCACCCTTTTCCGCCCTCCTCGAACCCCCGCGGCGCCAGCAGGCAATACTTCGACCCATCGCGCCGAAACCCGAACGGCGCCACCAGCTGCCCCGACGCCAGCTCATCCTGCACCATCAGGAACGACGACAATCCTACCCCCAACCCCGCCGCAGCCGCCTGGATGCACAGGTAGAAATGCTCGTACTCCAACCGCGTCGACGCCGGTGCCGCCACTTCCGCCAACCGCAGCCAATGCTCCCACGCCAACGGCCGGGTCTTGCTGCGCAACAGGCGCATCCCGTCCAGCTGCTGGCCTTCGGGCCATAGCGCTGGCGTGCACACCGGGCCTATCCATTCTTCGCAGATGGTTTCGCTGTACAGCGACTCGCCCCAGTAGAAGTCGTCCCGCCGCACCGCCACGTCGGCGCCGGTGCGGGCGAAGTCGATGGGGCCGCCGGCGGTCAGCAGTTGCACTTGCAGGTGCGGGTGGGCGGCGTGGAAGTCCGGCAGGCGCGGGATCAGCCATTTCATGGCGATGGTCGGTTCGCAGGACACCACCAGCACGTCTTCGCGCGCGTCGCGGCGCAGGGTGTCGACGGCGCCTTCGAGCTGTTCGAAAAACGGCCCGGTGACGTTGTACAGCAGCCGGCCGGCGTCGTTGAGGAAGATGGCGCGGTTGCGCCGGTCGAACAGTTCGACGCCGATGCCCTCTTCCAGCAGCCGCACCTGGCGGCTGACGGCGCCGTGGGTGACGTGCAACAGGCGCGCGGCCTGGACGAAGCTCTGGGTTTGCGCGGCGACGGTGAAGAAGTGCAACGCGGTGAGGGTTGGCAGCTTCATATAGGCGATGATTTCTCACAGATTAGCTGCACTATAAATCGTTTTTGTTCCCCATCGCAAAGCGCCACTCTGCGCGGCATGGCGCACGGTACCTGTGCGAAAACGTCGTGCAAAATGGGGAGCAGGTATGAATGAGTTGTTGGCCGTAGCGGCGATCACGATGCTGGCGGTGATCAGCCCAGGGCCGGACTTTGCGATGGTCACCCGCAACAGCTACGCCTACGGGCGCCGCAGCGGGCTGATGGCGGCGCTGGGCATCGCCTGCGGGGTGCAGGTGCATGTGTTGTATACGGTGTTGGGCATTGCGCTGATCATCACCCACTCGCCGATGGTGTTCACGGCGATGAAGCTGCTGGGGGCGGGTTACCTGATCTACCTGGGGTGGAAGTCGTTGAGCAGCACGTCGGCCTTGGAGGTGGGCGTGGCCAGCGGTCCGCGCCCGTCTGCTGGCAAGGCGTTCGGGATGGGGTTCCTGACCAACGCGCTGAACCCGAAGACGATGCTGTTCGTGGTGGCCACTTACAGCCAGGTGGTGCAGGTCAGCAACGGTTTGGCGACTGATTTGGGCTATGGGCTGTTCATGTCGCTGGCGCATTGGGGGTGGTTCAGCGTTGTGGCGGTGTTCTTTTCGGCAGAGGCGTTGCGCGGGCGTTTGCTGGCCAGGCAACGGGTGCTGGACAGGGTGATTGGTGCGGCGTTGATTGGGTTGGGGGTGGGTTTGGCGCTGGCTGGGTTGTAGCCGCGGCTGTCAGGCGGCGGCTACAGGGCGCATCACGCTTGACTCTGTTGAATCAACGCTACTTCAAGACGTGCCTCGCGGCGCGCTTTTTCCGCGTGCTCCTGGATGATGCCCGGGATCAGGAACGCATCCACCAATAACCAGAGGCCGGTAATGATGAGCGGGAAGATGGTGAAACAACCGATAACGGTGATGATCAATTGAGCCACGGCAGTGCCCGTTTTACCCAGGTAAAAACGGTGTGCGCCGAAGCCGCCCACGAATAACCACAACAGGTAGGCAACGCCAGTGGACTTCTTGGCGTTTGCCACTTTCTGTTCAATAAGCATTTCGGCTTGCAGGGATGACATTCAGGTTTCCTTTCCCAATCGGGATTCCATGTGTCGAACTGACACGATCTTGGACAACGCAAAACGATATCATTTTGCAATCAAGAAAGCATGTGCCTGGATCTGTAGAGACGTCCACGGTCCCGTAGCAGCGGCCACCAGGCCGCGTCCCAGGCGCCGCAGTGCAAAGAATGCAGAGCGGGTTACACTGCTTCCCACAACCCCACCCACGAGCCCCGCCCATGCCCACCTCCCTGCGCCGCCCCACCCCCGCCCCGCTGCTGGCTCCCGGTGAAACCGTGGTGCTGTTCGACGGGGTGTGCAAGCTGTGCAATGGCTGGGCGAAGTTCCTGATTCGCCATGACCGCAGCCAGCGGGTGCGCCTGGCCACAGTGCAGTCGCCCGAGGGGCAGGCGTTGCTGGCGTGGGCCGGCCTGCCGGTGGATGCGTTCGACACCATGGCGGTCATCCGCGACCACCATTATTGGGTGCGTTCGGAGGCGTTTTTCGCGGTGGTGGCGCTGCTGCCTGCGCCCTGGCCGGCGCTGCGGGCGCTGCGCGTTTGCCCATTGTGGTTGCGCGACTGGGCCTACGACCGCATCGCGCTCAACCGCTACCGGCTGTTCGGCAAATATGACGTGTGCCTGATGCCCACGCCGGACCATCAGCGGCGCTTTCTCAAGGCGCCGGCATGAACCGCCTGCGCCAGGCACATTGGCTGGGGCGTGGCGGCCTGGCGTTCATGTTTGCCTACCATGGGCTGGTGCCCAAGCTGATCATGACCGCCCCTGGGGAGCGCACGTTGCTGCAGGCCCATGGCCTCGGGGATGCGCTGTGGTTTTCCCAGGCGGCCGGGGTGGCCGAGCTGGCGCTGGCGGCGTTGTTGCTGTTCACGCCGGGGCGCAGTTGGCCGTTGCTGGTGGCGGGCGTGGCGTTGTTGGCGCTATTGGTGGATGTGGCGCTGGTGCAGCCATCGATGCTGGCGGATGCGTTCAACCCGGTGACCTTGAACGTGGCCGGCATGGCGCTGGCCGCAATCGCCTGGGTGACACGGCCCCCGTAGCAGCGGCCGCCAGGCCGCGTCCCAGGCGCCGCGGTGAACGTGGTGGGCTTCGGGACGCTGCCTGCGGCAGCTGCTACGGGGGGGTGTTAATTCATCTTCCAGGGGGAGCTGCCGGCCTATGATGGGGGCTTTGCGGAAAGGGAGTTCCCCATGAAGTTGTCACGCCTTGCCTGCAGGGTCGCGTTCACGCTGTTGGCAACGAACATCGTCAACGTCTGCTTCGCCGCCACAGCGCTTACGCAGCCCAATCCACCGGCGGCGTCGATCTACGAGGCCATCGACCGCTACTCGACCATCGAAGACGCCACCAAGCGCACCGCCGTGGTGGCGGTGATGATCGCTCCGATGGTCCGCCAACTCGAAGCCAACCCAACGTTAGGCCACCCGTTGAATAACGCGTCCGCGCTCGAGCTCGCCAGTTCGGACGCCGCGTTCGCCCGGTTTCTGGGCGTTGCCTCGCTCGGCGCCACCTTCACCCCGCCCAATGCGCCCCTGACCTTGCCGTGCGCAGCGCTGGTGCGCCGCCCTGGGCTGATGGCGGCGCTGGGCTCGGTCTATGGCGGGGCCATTGACAGCCAACTGGTCGCTACGGACTGCGAAGCCACCCTGCCTGCCCTGCCCGCCCTGGATGCGTTGGCGCACGCTGCAGAACAGGTGCAGCCCGATTGCCCGGGGACGGTACGGTTCTCGCTGTATCGTGAATACACCAGGACGCGGCTGGCGGTGCGGTTGCACGACATGGCGCTGTGGCGGGCGGCCAGTGACGTGCCCGAGGCATCAATGCAGTACCCAGTGGGCGAGCCGCGCTTTATCGCCGATCACCAGGCGTTGATGCGGCAAGCAGCCGCTGAGCTGGCGGCCTACTACACAAGCCAGTTCGCCGTGCCCGCCGGCGCAGCGCAAGAGCAGGCCCAACGGGCTGTTCACCTGACCGTCAGCGGCGCTTACAACCTGTGCATCATGGGCTAGCCGCAGCGCTGCGCCACACTGCTGGGCTTCAGGATAGTGAGGGGCGGGACGCCGCCTGCGGCAGCTGCTACGGGGGGAGAAAAGCGTCTGCCAGGCGCCCCGAGTACAGCCTTGCCACCGGCCCGGTCAACGTCACCGGCCCTACCCCATCCCACTGCACGGTCGTGCTGCCGCCATCGCATTCAACCCGTACCTCGCTGTCCAGCAGCCCCCGGCGCATGCCGTTCACGGCCGCGCCGCAGGCGCAGGAGCCCGACCCCAGCGCCACGCCACCGCCGCGCTCCCAGATGCGCAGGCGGATGTGCTGGCGGTTGATGACCTGGACGAAATGCACGTTGGTTCTGGCGGGGAACAGCGCATGGTGTTCCAGCGCGGGGCCCAGGGCGGCCACGTTTACGGTGGCCAGGTCGTCCACAAAGTAGGTGCAGTGCGGGTTGCCCATGCTGACGGTGGCAGGGCTGCCGGCGATGGGCAGCTCACGGGTGTCCATTTCCCTTGCCAGGGGGATGTCCGCCCAGCCAAGCGAAGGCTGGCCCATGCTCACGGAAATATCGCCGGAGGCGGTGCGCGTGCACGTCAAGAGTCCGCGCCCCGTACGCACCACCACGGCGGAGGTATTGCCCTCACGCATCAGAAAATCGGCGGCGCCGCGGGTGGCGCTGCCACAGGTGGCCAGGGGCGAGCCGTCGGCGTTCCAGAACACCAACTGCGCCTCGGCGTGCTCGCAGGGGAGCATCACGGCAAGCTGGTTGAAGCCGATGCCGCGGTTTCTGTCACCCAACCGTCGCGCCAGCTGCTCGGTGATGGCGACGGGCACGCGCCGGGCGTCGACAATGACGAAGTCGTCGCCGTTGGCGTGCATCTTGTGGAATTCCAGGAACGAGGTCGTGGTCATGCAAGCCCTTCTTCACGCAACGCTGTTAAAACCGCAGGCCGTGCCTTGACCCGTTCATGCCAGGCGCGAAGGTTGTGCAGGTGGTCAAAGTGGATGTCGGCCTTGTAGTAACTAGTCAACCAGCCGGCCTGCCCCCAGCCTGTCAGTGCAAACAGGTAGGCGTCCGCCACGCTGAAGGCGTCCCCCATAAGGTACGGCTTTTCGGCCAGTTGAGCATCGATCCAGTGGAAGCGTTGCTCAAGCTTGGGTTTGGCGGTGGCCACGTATGAACCGGCCAGGGTGGCGTAAAGCAACGGGATAAAGCCCTTGTGCACCTCGGACGACAGAAAGTTCAACCACTCCTGTAGCCGGTACCGCGCCAGGCTGCCTGCGGGGGGCACCAGCTGGCACTCCGGTTTCAGGTCGGCGAGGTATTGCACAATCGCCGGCCCTTCGCGCAGCAAGGTGCCGTCTTCCAGTTCAAGGGCGGGCACGTAGCCCAGGGGGTTGACCGCGAGATAATCGGCGCCCGAATCGGTGCGGTGCTTCTTGTGGTCGACCTTGATCAAGGTCGCTTGCAGGCCCAGTTCATTCAGCACGATATGAGGGGCTAGCGAGCAGGACGCGGGGATGTAGTACAGCTTCATGGGCGAGCTCCAGAACATGGGGAAACGGCACAGTGACGGCTTCGGGCCATTCTAGAGCGCGGGTATAAAATAAGAAGAAGGCAGTAATTTGTAGTATAGGTACAAAATATATACCTGTTTGCCCGGGGCTTGAGCTGATGAAACACAACATATCCGGTTGTTCGGTGGAAGAAGCAATGCGCTTGCTGGGCGGGCGATGGCGCTTGTTGATTGCCTCATACCTGTTGGAGGGCCCCAAGCGTTTCAACGCCCTGAGGCGTGATATGCCGGCCATATCCCAGCGCATGCTGACGCTTGATCTGCGGGCGCTGGAAGAAGCGGGGTTGCTCAAGCGCACGGTGTTTCCTACCGTGCCGGTAACCGTTGAATACGAACTGACGGAGGACGGCAGGCGGCTGGCGCCGGTCGTGGAGGTGATGCGCGAGTTTGGGCTGTGGGTTAAAAGCCGCTGATGCAGAGGCCCGGACGCCGCCTGGCGGCAGCTGCTACGCCTGCCCGCCTGCCTGGTGCACAAACCGCTCGATCAACCACCTCGCCGCCGGCCCCGGCGGCTGATCGGTGCGGTAGATGACATCGAAGGCATAATGCCCACTCGCGTACTCGGCTATGTCCAGGTGCACCAGCCGGCCACTCGCCAGGTCTTCCGCCACCATCGGCGCCGGCATGTTCCCCCAGCCAATGCCCTCGCGCAGCAGCATGTGCTTGGCACCCAGGTCGGCGAGGCGCCAGGTGCGGTTGCCGAGCACGGCGAAGTCCTTGCCTTCGGTCAGGTGCGAGCGGTCGGACAGCACCAGCTGGGTGTGCGCCCGCACCGCGCCCGGCGGGTTGGCGCCGTTCATGGCCAGGGGGTGGTCGGGGGCGGCCACCGGGATCAGTTCGACGCTGCCGACGGCCATTTTCTCGATACCGTCGATGGCGTTGCTCATCGGCCCGCTGACGCCGAGCGTGGCGCCACGGTTGATCACCCGGTCGGTGACCGCGCCCAGCGCCTCCATGTGCAGATGCAGGGCGACCGTGGGGAAGGTTTCACGAAAGGATTTCAACGCATCCACCACCCGCTCCGCCGGCAGCATCACGTCCAGCACCAGGCGAACTTCCGCTTCCAGGCCCTGGAGCAGCCCCTTTACCTTGGCCCGCAGGCCGTGGATGCCGTGGGTAATGCTGCGCGCTTCGGCCAGCACCGTGCGGCCCGCCTCGGTGAGCTGCGGCTTGCGGGTGGTGTGGCGGTCGAACAGCTGCACGCCCAGCTGCAGTTCCAGGTTGGCGATCGAGTAGCTGACCACCGAGGTGGCGCGGTGCAGTTTCCTGGCGGCCGCCGCGAAGCTGCCGACCTCGACCACGGTCATGAACACGCGCAGCTGGTCGAGTGTGGGGGTGCCGGGCTCGGTGATCATGACGGTGTCCTTGACGATGAAGAGCGACAGTATCCGCCTGCCTGCCTCAGCTTGCCTATTTTTTCGAACGTAACGTACTAAATTAGCCGGCTATTCAGATGGTCGGGGCCGGCGCACCATTTCTTCACTGCGGCGGTTCATGGCGAATCCGCCCTCCCTAAAGGAAATACCCCATGACTGCAAACATTGCTCAAGCCGCCGCCACCCCAGGCAGCTCCGACGTGGCCCAGGCCTCGGTGTCGTTGATCGGCCGCGTGCTGCTCAGCACCATTTTCATCCTCTCCGGTTTTTCCAAGCTGGCCGCCCCGGCGATGATGGTGGGCTACATCAGCTCGGCAGGTTTGCCGCTGCCCCAGGTGGCGCTGGTGATAGCCATCCTGGTCGAAATTGGCGGCGGCATCGCCTTGATCGCCGGCTACCGCGCCCGCGCCGTCGCGGCCGTGCTGGCGGTGTTCAGCGTGGCGACGGCGTTGGCCTTCCATAACGCCCTGGGCGATCAGAACCAGTTCATCCACTTCTTCAAGAACATCGCCATGGCCGGCGGGTTGCTGCAGGTCGTGGCGTTCGGCGCCGGCCGCTTCAGCCTGGATGCACGTAAATGAAGCCGGTAGCGCCCCGCGCGATCGCCTACCGCACCACCGGCAGCGGCCACGGCGCCATCGTCCGGCTGATGAGCCCGGGCGATCTGGGCCAGTGGCTCAAGCCCTTCGTGTTCCTGGACCTGTTTGAAGGCGAGAGTGCGTTCATCAACGGCATGCCCATGCACCCGCACTCGGGCATTGCCACGGTCACGCTGATTACCGAAGGCAACCTGCGCTTCGACGACGCCGACTCGGGCCAGGGCTTCATCGACTACGGCGGCGTGGAATGGATGCGCGCCGGCGGCGGGGTGTGGCACGGCAAGGAAATGTCGGTGGGTACCTCGCCACGCATCCAGGGCTTTCAATTGTGGCTGGCCCTGCCGCCGGCGCTGGAAAACGCCAGCGTCGACAGCCAGTACCTGGAGTCCCGCGCCATGCCCGAGGCGGGCCCGGCACGGGTGATCCTTGGCGAGTACCAGGGGGTGCAAAGCCCGGTGCGCGCGCCCACCGGGGTGAACTACCTGCTGGTGACGCTGGGCACCGGGCAGTCCTGGACCTACACGCCGCCGGCGGGCCATGAGTCGCTGTGGCTGAGTGTCAGCCGCGGCGCCCTGGCTGCGCCTGACCGCGTGCTGGGGGGCGAACTGGTGGTCTTCGAGCCGGGCAGCGATGCAGTGACGCTAAGGGCTCTGGGCAAGGACGCGGTGTTCGTCATCGGCTCTGCCGCGCCGCATCCCTATGACCTGGCCCTGGGCGACTACTCCGTGCACACCAACCCCCAGGCCTTGCGCGCCGGCGAGGCGAACATCGCCGCCATCGGCCGCCGGCTGCGCGAGTACCTGAAGCAGACACCTACCGCGAGCCCCATCCCAGTCTTCAAATAACCCCCCGTAGCAGCGGCCGCAGGCCGCGTCCCCAACCACCGCGCAACCCGAGGACGCGGCCTGCGGCAGCTGCTACGCGGATTAGGGCACGCCCTGTAGCAGCGGCCGCAGGCCGCGTCCGAAGCCACCGCCTCCTCCCGCAGTGCTGCGCTGGCCCGGACTCAGGGGCCAGGACGCCGCCTGGCGGCAGCTGCTACGTTTACGCAGCCCCTGGCTTTTTCTCCACGTTCACCATCCACGGCACGCCAAAGCGGTCGGTCAACATGCCGAAGCCCTGCGCCCAGAACGTCTCGCCCCAGGGCATGCGCACCGTGCCGCCCTGCCCCAGCCCGTCGAACCAGGCCTTGCCCTTGGCCAGGTCATCGGTGGCTACCGACAGCGCAAAGCCGCCGTGGGTTTTCTCGCCGGGGGTGGGGTCGTCGCTCATCATCAGCTGGGTGGTGCCGATCAGCAGGTTGGCGTGCATGATGCCGTCGGGCGGTGCGGCGGGGCAGTCGGCGCCGCTCGACGCTTGCGGCGCTTCGGCGAAAGTCATCTTGAATTGCACGGTAGCGCCCAGCACGGCGCAGTAGAAATCAATCGCTTGCTGGCAGGTGCCAGGAAAAAACAGGTAGGGTTGCACGTTCATGACGCAGCTCCCAGGCAGTGGCGGCGCGAATGCACCGCCCCGTTCAACAGCATAACCCCTGTAGCAGCGCCCGCCAGGGCGCGTCATGGCCAAGGAGGCCTGCAACTTTTCCAGTGGCCGTCCCTCGAACCCAAAGACCTTTCGTTAAAGCCCGAGCAGGAGACTGACATGCCAACCGCTCCACTGATCACCCTCAACGACGGCGCACAAATCCCCCAACTCGGCCTCGGCGTCTGGCAGCTGGATGACGACCAGGCCTACGCATCGTCCAAGGCCGCGCTGGCCGCCGGCTACCGGCATATCGACACGGCGATGATCTACGGCAACGAAGCCGGCGTGGGCCGGGCCGTGGCCGAAAGCGAGGTGCCCCGTGAGCAGATCTTCGTCACCACCAAGCTGTGGAACGCCGACCAGGGCTTCGACCGCACCCTGCGCGCGTTCGACGCCAGCCTGGAGCGCCTGGGCCTGGAGACCCTGGACCTGTACCTGATCCACTGGGCCATCCCGAAGAAAGGTGCCTACCGCGACACCTGGAAAGCCTTCGTGCGCCTGCAGGAAGAAGGCCGGGTGCGCTCCATCGGCGTGTCCAACTTCAATGCCGAGCACCTCACCCACATCATCGATGACACCGGCGTGGTGCCGGCGGTGAACCAGATCGAGATCCACCCCGACTTCAACCAGGCCGAGCTGAGCCAGTGGTGCCGCGCCAAGGGCATCGTCACCGAGTCCTGGAGCCCGCTGGGCCAGGGCGGCGAGCTGCTGCAACTGCCGCTGTTCGCCGAGATCGCCCAGCGCCACGGCAAGACGGCCGCCCACGTGATCCTGCGCTGGCACCTGCAGCAGGGCCACGTGGTGATTCCGCGCTCGTCCAACGCCCAGCGCATTGCCGCCAACCTCGACGTGTTCGACTTCGAGCTCAGCCCGCAGGAACTGCAGGCCATCGCCCAGCTCAAGCAGACCGGACGCCTGGGGCCAGACCCGCTGACCATCGAGATGGGCCTCTGACAGCAGCGCCCAGCGCTACCCCTCACCCAAAGGAACCGGCCATGCCCACCCCCGAAGCCGCCCTGCTGCACAGCTGGCACCACAACGCCCAGGCCTGGACCCAGGCCGTGCGCGACGGCAGCATCGAAAGCCGCCGCCAGGTCACCGACCAGGCCATCCTGTTGGCGGTGCTGGGCCGCCAGCCGGCGCGCGTGCTGGACCTGGGCTGCGGCGAGGGCTGGCTGCTGCGCGCCCTGGCGCAGCGCGGCATCGAGGCGGTGGGCGTGGACGGCGACGCCACCCTGGTGGCAGCGGCGCAGGCGGCAGGTGCGGCGCCGGTGCACCTGGCCAGCTATGCGCAGCTGGCCGAGGCGGCGGTGGACGTGGGCAGCGGCTACGACCTGGTGTGCGCCAACTTCGCCCTGCTGCACCAGGACATCATCCCGCTGCTGGCGGCGATGGGCGCCCTGCTCGTGCCTGGCGGCGCCCTGGTGATCCAGACCCTGCACCCCTGGGCCGCGGCGGCGGGTGACTACCAGGATGGCTGGCGCGAAGAGACCTTCGCCGGGTTCCAGGGCCAGTGGCAGCCCATGCCCTGGTACTTCCGCACCCTGGCCAGCTGGGTGAACGCCCTGGACATGGCCGGTTTGCGCGTGGCGTCGATACAAGAGCCGCAGCACCCGCAAAGCCCGATGCCGCAGTCCCTGCTGCTGACCGCCACCACCCCGTAGCAGCGGCCCAATGGCCGCGTCACAAACGCCGCGGCACACCTGACACAGCGTGGTTGCAGGACGCCGCCTGCGCAGCTGCTACGTAGGGCGGCCCGATACATATTGCCAAATGCCCGCACACTGAAGAAAATGAGATTCATTTTCATATGAACTCGTCTCAGGTATGAGCCATGTCCTCCCTCGACCGCACGCAGCACCCGGCCATCCACACCCTCTACAGCGAGCACCACGGCTGGCTCTGCGGCTGGCTGCGCAAACGCCTGGGCTGTTTCGACCACGCGGCGGACCTGGCGCAAGACACCTTCATTCGCGTGCTGCTGCAACGCAAGGCGCCTGAGCTGCGCGAGCCGCGGGCGTACCTGAGCAGCATCGCCCGCAGCCTGATGGTCGATATGTTCCGCCGCCGGGCGCTGGAGCAGGCCTACCTGGAAACCCTGGCCGCACGCCCGCAAGCCGAGGACATTTCCCCGGAAACCCGGCTGCTGATCATCGAGACCCTGGTCGAAATCGACCGGTTGCTCGATGGCCTGGGCCCGCGCACCCGCGAGATTTTCCTCATGGCCCAGCTCGACGGCCTGAGCTACGTTCAGATCGGCCGCGAGCTGAAGGTCTCGGTGAACACCGTCAAGAAGCATGCGGCGCGGGCCCTGACCCACTGCCTGCTGGCGGCCGAGGACTGAGCCGTGGCCCTGGATCACGCGGTGCTTGAAGCGGCGGCACGCTGGTACGTGGAGCTGCGCTGCGACGACGCCAACGACGCCACCCGCGAGGCGCACCACCGCTGGCTTGCAGCCCACCCCGGCCACCGCCAGGCGTGGGAACGGCTGGCGCGCCTGCAGGAACGTCTTGAACGCGTAGGCCCGGGCGTGGCGCGCCCTACCCTGGCCAGCGCGCGGCTCAAGCGCCGCGAAACCCTCAAGGTGCTGGCACTGCTGCTGGCGGGCAGCGGCAGCGCCGCGCTGTCCTGGCGCCTGACGCCGCTGCCGACGCTGATGGCCGACCAGCGCACCGCCACTGGCGAGCAGCGCACCCTGCAGCTGGACGACGGCAGCCAGGTGCAGCTCGACACCGCCACTGCGGTGAATATCCGCTACAGCCCCCAGCTGCGCGAGGTGCAGCTGCTGCGCGGGGAAATCCTGGTGCAGACCGCCCGCGACGCCCAGGCCCGGCCGTTCGTGGTACACACCCCGCAAGGCAGCGTCCGCGCCCTGGGCACGCGCTTCGTGGTACGCAGCGAAGGCGAGCGCACCCGCGTCTGCGTGCTGGAGCACGCCGTGCAGGTGCGCACCGCGACGCTGCTGCCGGCGGTGCGCGTGGAGGCCGGCCAGCAACTGCAGTTCGGCGCCGACCAGCTGGGCCCGGTGCAGCCGGGCAACCGCCAGGCCGACGCCTGGACCCGCGGCATGCTGGTGGCCAACGACTGGCGCCTGCAGGACCTGATCAGCGAACTGCAGCGCTACCGCAGCGGCTACCTGGGGTGCGCGCAGCAGGTCGCCCAGCTGCGTATTTCCGGGGCCTTCCACCTGGCCGACATCAACGCCGTGCTGGACAACCTCGCTGCCACCCTGCCCGTACGCATCCGCCATTTCACCCCGTACTGGGCCCGCGTGGAGCCGGCCGTCGACGCCGGATGAAAAAAATTCGCCGGGGGTGTTGTCGATTTCAATTCTCGTTCGACTTGGTAGCAGAGACGCAATAAGCGCCATCACCACTGCCACAGGGGCGAAGGGAACACACATGTCTGCACGCAAGCCAACTTTCAATCGACCGCACCTGCTCAAGCGCGCGGTGCGCCAGGGCCTCATGAGCATCACCCTGGCCACGCCGATGACGGCGCTGCTGGTGGCACCCAGCGCCTGGGCCCAGGCCACCGCGCAGCTGCGCTTCGATATTCCCGCCGGGGCGGTGAGCGCGGCCCTGGAGCAGTTCTCCAGCGCCACCGGCGTCAACATCTCCTATGACCCGCGCACCGCCCAAGGGCAACGCTCGCCCGGCCTGCACGGCACCTACGCGGTGGACGCCGGCCTGCGCCAGCTGCTGGCGGGCAGCACGCTGCAGCCGGTGCTGCTGGCCAACGGCAGTTACTCGCTGATCCCGGCGGTGGACGCCGCCGTGCAACTGACGCCCACCAGCATCTCCGGCAAGGCCATGGACGGCAGCGCCGACCCGGGCCAGGGCTACGTGGCCACGCGCAGCAGCGCCGGCACCAAGACCGACACGCCGATCATCGAGATTCCCCAGTCGATCTCGGTCATCACCCGCCAGCAGATGCAAGCCCAGGGCGCGCAGACCGTCACCGATGCCCTGCGCTACGTGCCGGGGGTGAAGGTGGAAGCCTACGGCCTGGACCCCAAGGGCTTTGACTGGCTGTATATCCGTGGCTTCAACGGCCAGGCCACCAGTGACTACCTCAACGGCCTGCGCCAGCAGAACAACAGCTATGCCTTCTTCCGCAGCGAGCCCTACGCTTACGACCGCGTGGAAGTGGCGCGCGGCCCGGCGTCCAGCCTGTTCGGCCAGGGTGACGCCGGGGGCATCGTCAACCGCGTCAGCAAGCTGCCCGAAGCCGACCACGTCAACGAGGTGCAGTTGACCGGCGGCAACAACAACCGCGTGCAAGGCCAGTTCGACGTCGGCGGCGCCTTGAACGCCGACCAGAGCCTGCTGTACCGCGTAGTGGGCCTGGCCCGCGACGCCGATACCCAGGTGAAATACGCCGACGGCCACCAGGTGGAAGACGACCGCCTGTACATCGCGCCCTCCTTCACCTGGGCGCCGGACGCCGACACCAGCCTGACCGTGCTCAGCGACTTGTTGCGCGACCACAACGGCGGCTCGCTGTTTGCCTACAGCACCCCCAGCGGCCACACCACCAGCACGCTGATGGGCGACCACAGCTTCAACCACCTGGACCAGGACCAGTACACCCTGGGCTACGCGTTCCGCCACCGCTTCAACGACACCTGGGAATTCCGCCAGAACGCCCGCTACGGCCAGGTGGACCTGATTTTCCAGAACCTGCTGCCCACCGCCGTCGACCTGGCCAGCGGCACCACCTCACGCATCGCCGACCGCTTCGACCAGCACATGGACACCTTCAACCTCGACAACCAGCTGCAGGCCGACTTCAGCACCGGCCCCCTGGTGCACAAGCTGCTGATGGGCGTTGACTACGCCTGGCAGGACGCCGACATCAGCCGCTGGCGCACCCTGGCGCCGACGCTGAACATCTACAACCCGCAATACGGCCAGAGCATCGCCCGCCCCAGCGCCGCCAACAGCATCAGCTCCATTGACTACGACCAGACCATCCAGCAGGTGGGCGGCTACCTGCAGGACCAGATCAGGTTCGACGACCACTGGATACTCACCGCCGGCGGCCGTTACGACTACGTGCGCAACGACCTCGACAACCACGTCGGCGCCTCCAGCAACCAGAAGGACAACGCCTTCACCGGCCGCGTGGGCCTGACCTACCTCACCGATTTCGGCCTGGCGCCGTACGTCAGCTACGCCGGATCGTTCAACCCCAACACCGGCACCAGCAGCACCGGCAGCGCCTTCGACCCGAGCATGGCGCACCAGTGGGAAGTGGGCGTGAAATACCAGCCCAGCGACGCCCTGCTGATGACCGTGGCCGCCTACGACCTGACCAAGACCAACGTGCTGACCAACCAGTTGGTGGGCGGCGTGACCACCGGCTACTCGGTGGCCTCCGGCGAACAGCAGTCGCGCGGCCTCGAGGCCGAGGTCAAGGCGCGCCTGGACCGCAACTGGGACCTGCTGGCGTCCTACACCTACACCCACGCCGAAATCACCAAAAGCAATAACGGCGACCAGGGCAACCGCCCGGCCAACGTGCCCAGGCACATGGCCTCGGCGTGGCTGAACTACAGCTTCCACGACACCCTGCTGGACGGCCTCAGCCTGGGCGGCGGCGTGCGTTACACCGGCGCCCTGTACGGTGACAACGCCAACACCTTCCACGTCGACAACTACACCCTGTTCGACGCCGGCGCCAGCTACCCGATCAACCCGCACCTGACCTTGTCGGTGAACGCCCAGAACCTGCTGAACACCGAGTACGTGGCCACCTGCGACGACACCTATGAGTGCTACCCGGGGCTGCGCCGCACCTTGCTGACCAGCGTCAAGTACAGCTGGTAGACCGTTGCGCGGCTGGACGCGGCCTGCGGCCACAGGCCGCGTCCGGCAACACCGCGCTACTTCCCAATCGCCACATGACAGATGATAATGCGACTATTTATCAAATAGACCCCTCGCAGGATCCGCCATGCAGCGTTCCGACCCCCCAGCCCTCGTCGAACAACTCTACCGCGACCACAGTGCCTGGCTGCGCGGTTGGCTGTACCAGCGCCTGAGCAACACCGCCGATGCCGCGGACCTGGCGCAGGACACCTTTGTGCGCGTGCTGCAACGGCGCCAGCTGCAACCGCTGGCGCAGCCCCGCGCCTACCTGCACACGGTGGCGCGGGGGCTGGTGATCGACCTGTGGCGGCGCCGGGACATCGAACGGGCGTGGCTGGAAACCCTGGCCGAGTTGCCACCCCAAGAGGCGCCGTCGCCGCAGACCGGCCTGCTGGTCATCGAGGCGCTGATGGCCATCGACCGCCTGCTCGACAGCCTGCGCCCCATCGTCCGCCAGGCGTTCCTGCTGGCCCAGCTGGACGGCTTGAAATGCCCCGCCATCGCCCGCGAGCTGGGCGTCTCGGTACCCAGCGTGGAGCGCTACATCGCCCAGGCGCTGCGCCAGTGCTACGCCGCCACCTTCGGCGATGACCTGCCATGAACCGCACGCCCAGACACATTCCGCCGGCAGTGCTCGACGCCGCCATCGACTGGTCGCTGAAGGTCACCTTCAACACCCCGGACGCCGCGGCGCGGCAGGCGTTCGAGCACTGGCTGGCGGCGGATGAACTGCACCGCAGCGCCTGGCAGCGCATCCAAGGCCTGCATGGCCAATTCGCCGCGCTGCCGGCGCAGGCCGCACGCGCCACCCTGAACAAACTGCCCGACACCCGCCTGCAGCGGCGCCAGCTGCTCAAGTTCGTGGTGCTGGCCGCAGGCGTGGGCGCCACGGGCTGGACCGCGGAGCGCCAGGCGCCCTGGCAGCGGCTGGTCGCCGACTACAGCACGCGCACCGGCGAGCACCGGCGCTGGACCTTGCCCGACGGCAGCGTGCTGGACCTGAACACCGACAGCGCTGCCAGCCTGGCCGTGAACGACGCGCACCGGCTGACCCTGCTGCGCGGTGAACTGGCCCTGGCCACGGCCCATGGCAACCCGCAGCCGTGGCGCCTGGAAACACCGGACTGCGAAGTGGCAGCTACCGACGCCCGCTTCGAAGCGCGGCTGATGGCCGACGGCACCTGCGTCACGGTCGCCCAGGGCCAGGTCAGGGTGACGGCCAGGGCCACCGGGACGCCCCTCACCCTGGCCGCCGGCGAACAATGGCTGGTGAGCAAGGCCGGCGCCCGGCCGCTGCCTGCCCCTGGCGCGGAACACGGCGCCTGGCGCGACGGCATGCTGATCGCCCGCAGCCTGCCGCTGTCCCAGGTGCTGGCCGAGCTGGGCCGCTATCGCGTCGGCTACCTGGGCTGGGACGCCACGCTTGCCAGCGCGCCGGTGAGCGGCAATTTCAGCACTGTGAACCCGGAGCAATCGGTGGCGCTGATCGCCCGGGCGTACGGCTGGCGGGTGCGCCAGGTCACCCGCTACTGGCTGCGCGTGAGCGCCGCTTGAAAAAAACCTGGCGCAGATTGATGGGGTTTGGCGACTGGGACGGCATAGCTACATGAACGCCCCATTCCTTCCCTTCGAGATTCCCGACGTGACCCAGCGCGCCACCCTTTCGCTTCGCCCCCGCCTCCTCAACCAGACGCTGCGCCGCGCCCTGCTGTGCGGCAGCCTCTGCGCGCCCCTGGCCCAGGCCGCCGACCCGCTGCAGATCGACATCCAGGCCGGCAGCCTGGACAGTGCCCTGACCCAACTGAGCCGTAGCCTGGGCGTCAACATCATCGTTGACCCACAGCTGCTGGCCGGCAAGCGCAGCGCCGGCCTGCACGGGCGCTTCACCGCCGACCAGGCGCTGCAGCAGTTGCTGGCCGCCAGCAGCCTGGACGTGGTGAAGCAGCCCGACGGCTTCGTGCTGGTGCCGGCGGCACCGGCCAGCACCGCGCTGGACCTGGCGCCCACCGAAATCACCAGCAACCAGCTGGGCAACATCACCGAGGGCACCGGCTCCTACACCCCGGGCCTGCTCGGCACTGCCACCCGCCTGGTGCTCAGCCCCCGGCAGACCCCGCAGTCGGTGACGGTGGTGACGCGCCAGCACATGGACGACTTCGCCCTGGACAACGTCGACGACGTGATGCGCCACACACCCGGCATCACCGTGTCGGCGTACGACAGCGACCGCTCGAACTACTACGTCCGCGGTTTCTCCATCAACAATTTCCAGTACGACGGCATCCCCTCGGCGGTGCGCAACGTCGGCTATTCGGCAGGCAACACCCTCAGCGACATGGCCATCTACGACCGCATCGAAGTGCTCAAGGGCTCGCCCGGCCTGCTGGTGGGCGCCGGCTCGCTGGGCGGGACCATCAACCTGATCCGCAAGAAACCCACCGCCGACTTCCAGGGCCACGTGAGCCTGGGCGCCGGCTCGTGGGACAATTACCGCAGCGAGGTCGACGTCAGTGGCCCGCTCACCCCCACCGGCAACGTCCGGGGCCGCGCCGTCGCCGCCTTCCAGGACAAGCAGTCGTTCATGGACCGCTACAGCAGCAAGGCCGAGGTGTACTACGGTATCCTCGAATTCGACCTGTCGCCCGACACCCTGCTGACCGTGGGCGGCGACTACCAGGACAACACCCCGCGCGGTTCCACCTGGTCGGGCAGCTTCCCGTTGATCAACGCCCAGGGCGAGCGCAACAGCGTCAAGCGCTCGTTCAGCAACGCCGCCGACTGGAGCAGCTGGCGCCAGTACACGCGCACGCTGTTCGCCACCGTCGAACATCAGCTGGGCGATGGCTGGGTGAGCAAGCTGCAGCTGGACCACAAGCTCAACGGCTACGACGCGCAGATGGGCACTATCCAGGGCAACACCCCGGCCGCTGACGGCACCGCCCGCATCACCGCCCAGCGCTACCGCGGCGACACCACCAGCGACGCCGCCGATGCCTATGTCAGCGGCCCCTTCAACCTGTTCGGCCGCGAGCACGAGGTGGTGCTGGGCGGCTCCATCAGCAAGGCCGACTGGGATGGCAAGGGCTACTGGGAAGTGACCTTCCCCAGCGGCAACCAGCTGGACTTCTACAATTGGCACGGCAACGTCGACAAACCCTACTGGGGCACGGCGCAGCAGGTGAATGACGACGTGATTCGCCAGACCGGGGTGTACCTGGCCACGCGCCTGGCGGTCACCGACGACCTGCATTTCATCCTTGGCGGGCGGCTGGTGAACTACACCCTCACCGGCACCACCGACACCTACCGCGAGAGTGGCCGGGTCATCCCATATGCGGGCGCCGTCTACGACCTGACGAAGCAGTTCTCGGTGTACGCCAGCTACACCGACATCTTCATCCCGCAGGACTATTACAACCTCGACCGCAACGGCAAGCTGCTCGACCCCGACGAAGGCGAGAACTACGAGACCGGCATCAAGGGCGAATTCTTCGACGGCCGCCTGAACGCCAGCCTGGCGTATTTCCAGGTGAAGGAAAGCAACCGCCCGGTCTCGGACGACGCCTACAACAACCAGAGCCCGACGCCGCCCAACTACGCCTTCAAGGGCACCGACGCGCAGACCAAGGGCTTCGAGGCAGAGGTGTCCGGGCAACTGGCCAAGGGCTGGCAGCTGCAGGCCGGCTTCACCCACAAGGTAGTGCGCGACGACGGCAACGAGAAAATCTCCACCTTCGAGCCCGAGAACCAGCTCACCCTGTACACCACCTACAACCTGCCGGGTGCACTCAGCCAATGGACCGTGGGCGGTGGCGGCCGCTGGCAGAGCCGGGCCTGGCAGGCGATCTGGAACTCGCCCCATGACGAGTATGAAACCTTCGAGCAGAAGGCCTATTGGGTGGCGGACCTGATGACCAAATACCAGATCACCCCGCAGTTGTCGGCCACGGTGAACCTCAACAACCTGTTCGACAAGTACTACTACACCAACATCGGCTTCTATAACTCGGCCGTGTACGGTGAACCGCGCAACCTGATGGTGACCACCCGCTGGGACTTTTGACCGCAGTGCCCCCGGACGCAGCCTGCGGCAGCTGCTACGCGGGTGGGGTGTTGCGTCACGGACGCCGGATTTTGCGTAGCAGCGGCCACAGGCCGCGTCATGGACGCCGGGTTTTGTCAGGTACAGCGCGGCGTCCTCGGACGCCGCCTGCGGCAGCTGCTACGCGGGTGGGGTGTTGTGGTTTACACTGCGGCGGCCTGCGCATACACGGAGTCAGCTTCATGGCCTACCTGTCACCCAAGCTTGGCGGCGCGTCCACCGGGGTGTTCTGCCTGGAGACCAGCGACACCAGCGGCTACACCGTCGACTGGCACGCCCATGACGGTGACATGCTGCTGTTGCCGCGCCTGGGCGGCCTGCTGCTGGCCACCGAAAGCAACCCGCAGGCCTACCTGTCGAGCCAGTCGTTCTCCTTCGTGCCCGCCGGCTTCGCCCACGCCACCCAGGCGGCGCCGGGCCGGGAGAAACACATGACGCTGTACGTCGACCCCGGCTACGTGCGGCACCAGGGCCAGGCCTGCGGCTACCGCGGCTTCGCCCGGCAGCTTGACCGCTCCGGGGTGTGGCCGGCCAGCCCGGCGCTGGAGAATATCCTGCGCCTGCACGACCAACTGCAGCACGGCACGTCGCCCCAGGCCTTCGCGCAGCAGTTGCCGCACCTCAACCAACTGCTGTTCACCGAGTGCGCCCGGCTCATCGCCAGCCAGCCGGCGCACGCCCGGCCCCGCGACCACCAGCAACAGGCCCTGCTGGTGCAGGACATCCAGCGCTACGTGCGGGAAAACCTCGACCGGGACCTGTCGGTGGACGCCATCGGCCATGAGTTTCACCTGTCCCGGCGCCAGTTGACCCGCATCTTCAAGGCCGTCAGCGAGCAGACCCTGGTGGAGTTCATCAATCGTGCGCGGGTGGAAAGCGCCGCCCGGCTGCTATCGGGCACCTCGCTGTCGATCCTCGACGTCAGCCTGGCGGTGGGGCTGCAGTCGCCCTCCTACCTGGCCCGGCTGTTCCAGCGTTTGCTGGGCGTGGCACCCAGCGAGCTGCGCCGCCCCGGCTGAGGCCCAAACGGGCGCGCCCATGGCCCGATCGGGCGCATGCCGGCGCCCGGCCTTGGGCACACTGGCGGCGGGCAACGAATTCCGGGGAACGACCATGATTCGCGTGGGTGAAGCAACTGTCTGCATCGAGCGGCGTGAGGCCTTTGTGGCGGGCATGCCGGTGGCCCTGGGCAGCCGCGCCTTCGATGTGCTGGAAACGCTGATCGCCAGCCCCAACCAGCTGGTCAGCAAACAGGCGCTGCTGGACGCCGCCTGGCCCGACCTGTGTGTCGAGGAAAACAACCTCGCCGTGCAGGTCAATGCCCTGCGCCGCCAGCTGAAGCTGGACCGCACCACCCTGCAGACCCTGCCCGGCAAGGGCTACCGCCTGCACATCAGGCCGGTGCCCGGCTGCGCAGCGCTCACCACTGACCGCGGCGTGCTGGAAATCGAGTATGTGGAGTCGGTGGGCCTGGTCAGCCGCGTGCGCGGCAAGGAGGCGATCCGCGCCTTCCTGGGGGCGTTGTTGAGCAAGGTGCCGGAGTTCGAGGCGCACAACGTGCGCTTCCAGATCGACCTGCCAGAGCACCTGCACCCTGAATAATTACACCGGCCGCGTTGGGGCCGGACGCCGCCTGCGGCAGCTGCTACTGGCTGGCCTGGGCCTGGAACCATTGCATCACCTGCGCGCAGGCCGGGTGGCTGGCGGCCGCGGGCTGCGGGCACAGGGCGTAGACGCCGCCGGTGCGCAGCGCCGGGCCGAACGGCACCACCAACACCCCGCGGTCCAGGGACTCCTGGGCCAGGGTCTGGTCGGTGACGGCCACGCCCAGGCCCCGGGCAGCGGCGTCCAGCGCCAGTTCGTCGAGGTTGAAGGGAATGTGCCGGTAGTCGGCCAGCGGCCGTTTGCCGTGGGCCGCCAGCCAGTCGCGCCAGGCCTGGCGATCGGCCGAGCGGTGCAGCAGGGGGAAGCGCAGCAGGTCGTCCAGCCCTGACAACGGCCCCAGCCCCGGCGCGCACACCGGTATCAGCGCTTCCTCGAACAGGGTCAGGCAGGCCGGGTCGGCGGGCGCCTGTGGCAGGTACAGAATGAACGCATCGCTGTCGCTGGACGGCTCCACCACCTCGGTGGCCACGGTTTCGATGGCCAGCGCTACCTCGGGGTGGCGCAGGTAGAAATCGCTGAGCTTGGGCAGCAGCCAGCGCACCGCCAGCGACACGTGCATGCGAATCCGAAACGGCCGCTTCTGCGGTGCCAGGCGTTCATGCAGCGCCTTCAACTGCGCCAGGATCTGCCGCGCGCTGGCCAGCACCTGCTCGCCCTCCGGCGTCACCTGCAGCCCACGGCTGTTGCGCAACAGCAGCGGCACGCCGAAATGGCTTTCCAGCTGCTGCACCTTGCGGCTCACCGCGCTCTGGGTCAGGCACAGGGCGTTGGCGGCCAGGGTGAAGCTGCCGCTGTCCGCCACTTCCACCAGCGCTTGCAGGCCTTGCAGCGACGGCACATGCCGATTGTTATCCATGCGTTTTCCGAATAGACGAATGCGAATTTAACGTTGGCCGCAGCCCGCGCCACCTCATAAATTGTAGCCACGACGGCCAACCACCGAAAGCCATCATGCCTATTTCGCATGCGTGGCCGGGGCCCGCACCTTATCGAGGCAAACCATGAACAATCACTGTGGCTGGATAGCGCTGGCAGGCACTGCCGCCCCGCGGGCCCGCCTGCACGGCAACCAGCAGGCCGACTTCCTGATCATCGGCGCCGGCATCACCGGCCTCAGCGCCGCCCATGCGCTGGCCGAAGCGCACCCCCAGGCGCGCATCGTCGTGCTCGACCGGCAACGCGCCGCCCAAGGCGCCTCGGCACGCAATTCCGGCTTCGCCGTGGCCCACGAGCACCCCGGGGCCCTTGAGCTGATCGGCCAGCCGGGGTTCGCCGGCTACCAGGCCGACACCGCCATCTCCCGCGCGGCCAACGATGCACTGCGCCAGCGCCTGGCGCGGCTGGCGATCGACTGCGAGTTCCGCGACGACGGCTACCTGTTCGCGGTCAACGACCCGGCCAAGCTCACCGACATCGACGCCACCCTGGCCACCCTGCGCGCCGTGGGTGCCCAAGCCCGCTTCCTGCAAGGCGCGGCGTTGCAGCAGCGCCTGGGCACCGGCCATTACCAGGCGGCCATCGAGTGCGCGGGCGGCAATGCCCTGCTGCAGCCGGCGAAATACGTGCGCGGCCTGCTCGACACCCTGCCCGCCTCGGTCACGGTGTACGAACACACCGCGGTTACCGGCCTCGAGCGACTGGCCAAGGGTGGGTTACGTGCGGTTGCCGCACACGGCAGCGTCACGGCGCCACGGGTGCTGGTGTGCCTGAACGCCTTCATCGCCCGCAGCGGCCTGGCCGCCAGCGCCACCTTCCCCATGGAACTCAGCGCCAGCCTCACCCGCCCCCTGAGCGAGCAGGAACTAGGCGACGTCACGCCCTGGGGCGTGCTGTCCACCCGCCCGCTGGGCGCCACCGTGCGGCTGACCCCGGACCGCCGGGTGATGATCCGCAACACCGCCGAATACCGCGGCACCGACCTCTCCGACGCGCAGCTGCTGCAGCGCCGCCAGCACCACTTGCAAGGCCTGCAACGGCGCTTCCCGTGGCTGACGGCCGAGGACATTCGCTACACCTGGACCGGCCACCTCAGCGCCTCGCGCTCGGGCCAGCCGTACTTCGCCGAGGTGGAACGCGGCCTGTACGCGGTGGCCGGCTGCAACGGCTCGGGCGTGGCCCGTGGCACCCTGTGGGGCCAGCTGCTGGCGGAACTGGCCAGCGACCAGCGCTCGCCACTGCTGGACGCCGTGCTCGAGCGCGCCCGCCCCGGCTGGCTGCCGCCCAAGCCGCTGCTGGACATCGGCGCCTGGCTGCGCATGCGCGTGGAAACCGTGCGCGCCCGCAGCGAAATCTGAACAACAATAACCTCAACCCCGACAGGTCCTGGAACATGCGCGCACTCACGCTTTGCACCGCCACCCTGCTGTCCACCTTCGCCTTGGCCGCCCACGCCGACGAGCAGGTGAGCATCTCCAACTGGAACGGCTACATCGCCGACGACACCCTGGTGAACTTCACCCAGGCCACCGGCATCAAGGCCACCTACGACCTGCACGACAGCAACGAGGTGCTGGAGTCGAAACTGATGACCGGCAACTCCGGCTACGACGTGGTCAGCCCGTCCAACCACTTCCTCTCGCGGCTGATCAAGGCCGGCGCCATCCAGAAGCTGGACAAGAGCCAGCTGCCCAACTGGCAACACCTGGACCCGGTGCTGATGAAGAAACTGGAGACCAACGACCCCGGCAACCAGTACGGCTTCCCCTACATGTGGGGCACCGCCGGCATCGGCTACAACGTCGAGAAGATCAAGGCGATCTTCGGCAACACCGACGTCACCCAGTCGTGGAGCCTGTTCTTCGACGAAGCCAACATCAAGAAGCTCAGCCAGTGCGGCGTGGCGATCATCGACAACCCCACCCAGGTGCTGCCCATCACCCTCAACTACCTGGGCCTGCCGCATCACAGCCATGAGCCCGCCGACTACCAGCAGGCCGAGGCGGCGCTGCTGAAGATTCGCCCGTACATCCAATACTTCCACGCCTCCAAGTACGTCAGCGACCTGGCCAACGGCAACATCTGCGCGGTGATCGGCTTCAACGGCGACATCGTCCAGGCCGCCGCCAGCGCCAAGGAAGCCCACAACGGCATCAACATCGCCTATTCGATTCCGAAAGAGGGCTCGACCCTGTGGATGGACATGGTGGTGATGCCCAAGGCCGCGCCCCACGAAAAGAACGCCTACGCCTACATGAACTACCTGCTCACACCCCAGGTAATTGCCAACATCAGCAACAGCATCCACTACGCCAACCCCAACAGCGGCGCCGAGGCCTACCTGACGCCTGCGGTGAAGAACGACCCGGCTATCTACCCGCCCAAGGACGTGCTGGACCGGGTGTTCATCGTCGAGGACCTGCCGCCGGCCATCGCCCGCCTTACCACCCGGCTGTGGACCAAGCTCAAGACCAACACCTGACCCCGTCGTCCGCGTAACGCCCGGACGCAGCCTGCGGCAGCTGCTACGCGAGGTGCCGTGTAGCAGCTGCGGGGCGGCCATCCGCCGCAGGCCGCGTCAGTGCGCGAATATCGACCCCCCCGCCTTGCCCGCCATCTTCTCCGGCTTGATCAGGAACCGCGCCAGCGCCGGCAACAGCCACAGCGCACCAAACATGTTCCACAGCAACATGAACGTCAGCATCAGGCCCATGTCGGCCTGGAACTTGATGGCCGAGAAGATCCAGGTGCACACGCCGATCGCCAGGCACAGGCCGGTGAACAGCACCGCCTTGCCGGTGGATTTCAGCGTCTGGTAATAGGCTTCCTGCAGCGGCAGGCCCGCGCGCAGGAAGCTCTCCAGGCGGCTGTAGATGTAGATGCCGTAGTCCACGCCGATGCCCACGCCCAGCGCCACCACCGGCAGGGTCGCGACCTTGACGCCGATGCCCATGAACGCCATCAGCGCGTTGCCCAGCACCGAGGTCAGCACCAGTGGCAGCACGATGCACAGCGTGGCGGCGAACGAGCGGAAGGTGATCAGGCACATCACCGCCACGCAGATATACACCAGGATCAGGATAGTCAGCTCGGCCTGCTTGATCACCTCGTTGGTGGCCGCCTCGATGCCGGCGTTACCCGCCGCCAGCTGGAACTGCAGGCCGTCGCTGTCATGGCTGGCGGCGAACTGCTTGATTACCGCCACAGCGCGGTCGAGGGTCTCGGCCTTGTGGTCGTTGAGGAACACCAGCAGCGGCGCCAGCGAGCAATTGCCGTTGTACAGGCCATCGGCGCGGGCCACCGAGCTGTTGAGCACCTCGGGGTTGCGCGACAGGCTTTCCCACTTCAGGTTACCCTCGTTCATGCCCTTGATCACCTGCTTGCTCACGGTGACCAGCGACACCGTCGACTGCACCCCGGCGGTGTTGTCCAGCTGCCACATCAGCTCGTCCATCGGCTGCATGGTCTCGTAGCGCGAGCAGCCTTCGGCGGCGGTCTGCACCATCACCACCAGCACGTCGGAGCTGGTGGCGTAGTGGTCGATGATGAACTGGTTGTCCTGGTTGTAGCGCGAGTCGGGGCGCAGCTCCGGGGCGCCCTGGTCGAGGTCGCCGATCTTCAGGTTGTGGCCGTACCACAGGCCGCCACCCAGGGCGATCAACGCCAGCGCGACCGACACCGGCGCCACTTTCGGGCTTGCAAAGTTCGACAGCGCGCGCCAGAACGGGTGCTCGCGTACCGCGTCCTTCTTGCTGCGCTCAATGGCGCGTTTGCTGATGCCCACGTAGGAAATCGCCACCGGCAGCAGGATCAGGTTGGTGAACACGATCACCGCCACGCCAATCGAGGCGCCGATGGCCAGCTCGCGAATCACGCCGATGTCGATGATCAGCAGGGTGATGAAACCCACGGCATCGGCCAGAATGGCGATCATGCCCGGCAAAAACAGCTGGCGGAAGGTACGCCGCGCCGCGGTCAGGGCGTTGTCGGCGTCACTGGACTGCAGGGCGATGCCGTTGATTTTCTGCACGCCGTGGGAGATGCCGATGGCGAAGATCAGGAACGGCACCAGCATCGAATACGGGTCCAGGCCGAAGCCGAAGGCGTGCATCAGGCCAAGCTGCCATACCACCGCCACCAGCGTGGTGCTGAGCACGGCGATGGTGCTGCGCAGGCAGTTGGTGAAGAAATACAGCAGCACCAGGGTGATGACGAAGGCGACGCCGAAGAACATCACCACCATGATCAGCCCGTCGATCAGGTCGCCGACCTTCTTGGCGAAGCCGACGATGTGCACCTTGACGTTGGGGTTCTGCGCCTGGAACTTGTCGCGGATCTTTTCCTCAAGGCTGTGGGAAAACTTTTGGTAGTCCAGGCTCAGCAGCTTGCCCTGGTCGCTGGGGTCGGGGTAGGACTCCAGCAGCGGGATCTCGACGATGCTCGACTTGAAGTCGTTGGCCACCAACCGCCCCACCTGGCCGGACTTGAGGATGTTGCTGCGCAGCAATTCGAGGCTGTCGGCCGAGCCGTTGTAGCTCTGCGGAATCACCTCGCCGCCGGCAAAGCCCTCCTCGGTGACCTCGGTCCAGCGCACGCTGGGGCTCCACAGCGACTTCATGCCCGAGCGGTCGACGCCGGGAATGTAGAACGCCTCGTCGTTGATCTGCCGCAGGGTCTCCATGTAGTCCTTGTTGAAAATATCGCCGTTCACCGCCTCCACCGAGATACGCACGGTGTTGCCCAGGTTGGCCAGGTCGTTGCGGTGCTCGAGCATGCGCTGGATAAACGGATGCTTGAGCGGGATCATCTTCTCGAAGCTGGTGGAGGGACGGATCTGTGTGGCTTGCCAGAACAGGAAGAGGCTGGCCAGCAGGCAGAGGATGATGACCGCGGGGCGGTTGTTGAAGATCAGGCGTTCCAGCAGGGTGCCCTGGGGTGCCGGGAAGCGTTGCTGAATGCTCATGGTTGCACGGCCTCGATGCCGTTGATGGTCGCGCGATGCGCACCGTTTTCGCCTACCAGCAGCAGGCCGTCGCCGGCGGCTGCCACAGCCGCAAGGGCCTGGCGGTCCGGGCGGGTGACGCGGCTGAAGCGCTGGCCGTCGTCGACGCTGCGCAGCACCGTGCCGCCCTCGCCCACCAGCACCAGCGTGCCGTCGTTCAGCAGCCGGGCGTTGGCCAGGCCGGCGTCCAGCGGCCCGCGTTCGCCCTGCACGGCGATGGCTTGCCAGCTGTCACCGAAGTCGGTGGAACGGAACACATGGCCGCGCAGGCCGAACACCAGCAAGGTGCGGGCCTGGGCGGTGGCGACGGCGCCGAACAGCGTTCCCTCGTAGGGGCCTTGCAGGCGCTGCCAGCTGGCACCGCCGTCCGCGGAACGGAACAGCAGGCCCTGCTCGCCGACGATCACCAGGCCCGCGTCCTTCACCGCGGCAATGGCGTTGAGGTGCAGCTGGTCGGGGTTGTCCAGCCGTGCGCTGGCGTCCTGCCAGTGGCTGCCGCCGTCCTCGGTCACCAGCAGCGCACCGTAGGCGCCCACGGCGAAACCGTGGCTGACGTTCTCGAACCACACCCCCAGCAACGGTGCCTGCCGCGCCGGGTCCTGGAACTGCAGGGCCCAGGTGGCGCCGCCGTCGGCCGTGGCGAGGATCTGCGCGTCGTGCCCCACCGCCCAGCCGTGCTGGGTATCGACGAAGTACACCGCCGTCAGCAGTTGCTGGCTCGGCACGCTCGCCTGGCGCCAGCTGCGGCCCTGGTCATCGGACAGCAGCACATGGCCGCGCTCGCCCACCGCCACCTGCCGCGTGCCGACACTGGCGACGTCGGTCAACAACCCCGACGCCGCCCGTGGCAGTTCGCCGGCCTGCACGGCCCCGGCCATCACCAGCGCCAGCCACCAGGCGCCCCCCTTGCCCACCCTCAACCGCTGCCTCGCCACCGCACTCGCTCCCATGACTGTCGCCGCCGCCCCCAGGGCGCGGCCCGGGGCCATTCTAGGGAGCCGCCCCAGGCCCACGCACTTCACCTTTGGCTATAGGCATAAGAATTTGCTGGAAGGCAGAACCCGGCGCGCTCCCTACCATGCGGCAGACCTGGAGCACAGGGGATATCACCAGCAGCCAGCGGGGCAACTGACCCCGCGTCTTAGCCATGCAGGTTTTGGGGGAGAGCAGCGTGAACACGATAAAAACCTTGGGGACACTGTATCCCCACACCCTGGCAATGGCCGTGGCCCTTGCCGGCGCCGCACCGGCCATGGCGGCAGATTTCAGCATCGGCGACATCGAGGGCCACCTGGACTCGACGTTGTCCATCGGCGCCAGCTTCGGCACCGCCAACCCGGACAAGCAGTTCATCGGCACCGCCAACGGCGGCCACGCCGCCACCCGCACCAGCGACGACGGGCGCCTGAACTTCAAGAAGGGCCAGGCGTTTTCGGAGATCTTCAAGGGCGTGCACGACCTGCAGCTCAAGTACCAGGACAGCGGCGTGTTCATCCGCGCCAAGTACTGGTACGACTACGCCGTGGAGCACGGCAACACGCACCTCTACGACATTGACGACAGCGGCCGCGACGAAGCCGCCAAGGGCCAGGGCGCGGAGATTCTCGACGCCTTCGTCTACCACAACTACAGCATCGCCGACCTGCCGGGCAGCGTGCGTGCCGGCAAGCAGGTGGTCAGCTGGGGCGAGAGCACCTTCATCGGCAACTCCATCAACGCCATTAACCCGGTGGACGTCTCGGCCCTGCGGCGCCCCGGCTCCGAGGTCAAGGAGGGGCTGATCCCGGTGAACATGCTGTACGTCAGCCAAGGCCTGAGCGACAACCTGTCGGTGGAAGCCTTCTACCAGCTGACCTGGCAGAAGACCGAGCTGGACAACTGCGGCACCTTCTTCGGCAGCGACGTGGCCGCCAAGGGCTGCACCCAGGGCATGACCATCAACGGTAGCGACTTCGACCGCACGGCCAGCAACTACGGCTACGTGCCGCGCGGCAGTGACGACGACGCGCGCAACAGCGGGCAGTTCGGCGTGTCGCTGCACTGGACCGTGCCGCAGCTCAACGACACCGAGTTCGGCTTCTACGCCCTCAACTATCACGCGCGCAACCCGGAGTTCAACTGGACTGTGGGCAAGGGCGCGCTGGCCGACCCGGTGGGCGGGCTGAGTGGCAAGGGCGGCGTGAGCACCGCCACCTACTACCTCACCTACCCCGAGGACATCCACCTGTACGGCCTGAGCTTCGCCACCAACGTTGGCGCCACGGCGCTGTCGGGCGAGATCAGCTACCGGCCGAACATGCCCATGTCGCTCAACGCCAGCGACGTCTCCAACGCCGCCGTGCTGGGCTCGGCCGCCACCAGCCCGCTGGTCAACGCCGGCCTGCCGATTTTCAGCAGCGGCTGGGCCAGCTCGACCTACGGCTCGACCATCCAGGGCTACAAGCGCATGCCCTACACCCAGGCGCAGACCACCGCGGTGCGCACCTTCGACCACGTGCTGGGCGGCGACCGCCTGAGCCTGGTGGGCGAAGTGGGCATGGGCTACATCAGCGGCCTGGGCGCCACCGACGGCTCGGACCTGCGCTTTGGCCGCAGCAGCGTCTACGGCAACGGCGCGCTGGCCGACGCCGGCACCGCCCTGCTGCTGGGCGGGCTGTCGGGCAACGCCATCTGCCAGGCGCTGAACAGCTCCAACCCCGGCCAGTGCAACAGCAAGGGCTACTACACGCCGATCTCCTGGGGCTACCGCCTGCGCGCGGTGGAGGAATACAGCGACGTGTTCGCCGGGGTCAACCTCAAGCCCAACGTCACCTTCTCACACGACGTGCGCGGCAACGGCCCGACCTTCACCGAGGGCAGCAAGGCCATCAGCGTGGGCGTGGATGCCGACTACCTGACCAAATACACCGCCAGCCTCAGCTACACCAACTTCTTCGGCGGCGATTACAACACCAACACTGACCGTGACTTCGTCGCCTTGAGCGTCGGCGTCAGCTTCTGATCCTGCGAGGTACCCGATGAAACACTTGCACCTGTTTACCCTGAGCCTGTGCCTGCTGGCGTCCCACGTGCACGCCGCGGTGACCGCCGACCAGGCCGCGCGCCTGGGCGCCGACCTCACCCCGGTGGGCGCGCAGAAGGCCGGCAACGCCGACGGCAGCATCCCGGCCTGGACCGGCGGCCTGCCGGTGAACGCCGGCAAGGTCGACGCCGACGGCTTCCTGGCCGACCCGTTCGCCAGCGAAAAGCCGCTGTTCGTGATCACCCAGGCCAACGCCGCGCAGTACAAGGACAAGCTCACCCCGGGCCAGCTGGCGCTGTTCGCCCGCTACCCCGACAGCTACCGCATTCCCGTGTACCCCAGCCACCGCACGGTGAGCCTGCCCGACAAGAGCCTGGCCGCCACCCGCCAGAACGCCACCGACACGCAGCTGGTGGCCGGCGGCAACGGCCTGGAACACTACCACCCCGGCGCGGTGCCCTTCCCGCTTCCCAAGGACGGCCTGGAGGTGATCTGGAACCTGATCGGCCGCTACCGTGGCGACACCATGAAACGCATCGTCATGCAGGCCTCGCCCCAGGCCAACGGCGACTTCACCCCCACCGTGCTCAAGCAGGAGCTGGCCTTCCCCACCGGCCTGAGCGACTACGACCCGCAGGAGCAGGCGAATATCCTCAGCTTCTACCGCGAGGAGTTCCTGGCCCCGGCGCGCATGGTCGGTGGCGTGCTGCTGGTGCACGAGACCGTGGACCAGGTGAAGGAGCCGCGCGAGGCCTGGATGTACAACGCCGGCCAGCGCCGGGTGCGCCGCGCGCCGCAGGTGGCCTATGACAGCCCGGCCGCCGAAGGCCTGCGCACCTACGACGACTTCGACCTGTTCAACGGCGCCCCGGACCGCTTCGACTGGAAGCTGGTGGGCAAGCAGGAGCTGTACATTCCCTACAACAGCTACCGCCTGGAAGCGCCGACGCTCAAGTACACCGACATCGTCAAGGCCGGCCATATCAACCAGGACCTGACCCGCTACGAGCTGCACCGGGTGTGGCACCTGACCGCGACGCTGAAGCCGGGCGAGCGGCATATCTATTCGCGGCGTGATATCTACATCGACGAAGACAGCTGGCAAGGCGCCGAGACCGAGGCCTACGACGGCCACGGCGCGCTGTGGCGGGTGTCGGAGGGCCATGCGAGCTTCTTCTACAACGTCAAGGCGCCGTCATTCGCCGCCGAGGTGCACTACGACCTGCTGTCAGGGCGCTACGCGGTGAACTCGCTGCACAACGAGGAGAAGAACGGCTACACCTTCAACGTACCCATGAGCCGCAAGGACTTCACCCCGTCGGCGTTGCGGGTGACCGGCATTCGCTAAAAGCGGACGCGGCCTGGCGGCCGCTGCTACGGTGTTCGCGAATCCCGTAGCAGCGGCCGCCAGGCCGCCTCATAGGCCCGAATTTTGCTTTGAATTCATGAACATCCTGAAGTTCGGCGAGTGCTCATGAAGTTGCATCAACTGCGGGCCATGGTCTCCATCTGTGAAAGCGGCAGTATCCAGGAGGCCTCGCGCCTGCTGCATATCTCCCAGCCGGCCCTGTCCAAGGGCATCAAGGAACTGGAAGCGGAGCTGGGCGTGCCCCTGCTGATCCGCTCCAACCGCGGCATCACCGCCACCGAGTACGGTGAACGGCTGGTGCGCCGCGCACGCCTGATCCTCGAGGAAGTGCGCCGCGCACGCGAGGAAATCGAGACGCTCAAGGGCGTGATGGACGGCAAGCTGTCCATCGGCGTGTCACCGGTGACGCCGGGGCCGCAGTTCGTCAACAGCCTCAACCGTTACCGCAAACGTTACCCAAAGGTGCACATCCAGATCCACGAGCTGCGCCCTTCCAAGCTGATGGAGGGTCTGCGCGAGGGTTTGCTGGACATGGCCCTGACCTCCCTGCCCGCCGCGCGCTGCACCGATGGCTTCCATTGGGTGGAGCTGTTCGAACAACCCGCGGTGCTGGCTGTGCGCACCGGCCACCCCAGTGCCGGCGCCACCAGCCTGGCCGAACTGCGCGAGCTGGACTGGCTGCTGCAGGACTCCATGGAGCAGTCCAAGGTGAACATGATGTTCGAGCACCACGCCATCGCCTGGCCCGACAACGTCATCGAGTGCGCCTCGGTGGTGCTGTTTTCCGAGATGGCCGCCACCAGCGACGCGGTCAGCTACTGGTCGCAGCGCATTCTTGACCGCACGCAGAATTTCACCAACGGCCTGCAGGTGCTGAAGATCGCCGAGCCGGTGCCGCCGATGAACATCTCGCTAGTGTGCCGCGACCAGGAGCTGATGACGCGCGAGGCCAAGGCGCTGGCCGATGAGCTGATCTATGTGTACAAGAGCCCGCATGCGGTGAAGGCGCCGGAGCTGGCCTGACACCCGTAGCCGCTGCCGAAGGCTGCGCTGGCCCTGTGCCTCGCTGAAAATCTCCGGTGTTCACACCGGCCAGCGCAGCCTTCGGCAGCGGCTACGGTTGTCATAACCAACCCTGATACGCATGTGCAGAGGTGATTATCCAGGCGCAAGGGGCTGGGGCATGCTGTGGCCATCGCAACTCCACCGCACAAGGATTTCCCATGAGAGCGCCCCCGCGCCGCCCCCTGGTGATCGGCCTGCTGATGGCCGTGATGGTCATCAGCGTGCTGGACAAGACCATCTTCGCCTTCGCCGGCCCGCAGATCATCGATGAACTGCAGCTGAGCGCCGAGCAGTTCGGCTTCGTCGGCAGCGCGTTTTTCTTCCTGTATTCGCTGTCGGGCATCGCCGTGGGCTTCCTCGCCAACCGCTTTCCCACCCGCTGGATTCTGGCCCTGATGGCGCTGGTGTGGACCAGCGCGCAGCTGCTGGTGACCTTCGCCAATGGCCTGGCGGCGCTGACCGCCAGCCGCCTGCTGCTGGGCGCCGGTTGTGGCCCGGGCACGGCGGTTACCCAGCACGCCAGCTTCAAGTGGTACGCCGCCGACAAGCAGGTGCTGCCGGCGTCGCTGCTGCAGGTGTCGATCATGCTGGGCGGCCTGCTGGGCGCTATCGCCCTGCCCTTCAGCATTGCCCATTTTGGCTGGCGCTCGGCCTACCTGCTGTTGGCAGGCCTGAGCCTGGCGTGGATGCTGGCCTGGTGGCTGTTCGGCGCCGAAGGCAGCCAGGGCGCAGCACCCCAGGCGGCGAGCCCGACCGTGCCCTACCGGCACCTGCTGCTCAACCGCACCTTCGTGTGGATCTCGCTGATGTGCTTCCTGGCCTACCTGCCCAACGCGCTGTCGTTCAGCTGGTCGGCGGTGTACCTGCAGAAAGGCCTGGGCCTGGGCAGCATGCAGGCCGGCTACGTGCTGTTTGCCGCCACCTTGAGCATCATCGTCATCAACCTGCTGCTGTCGGCGCTGTCCCAACGCCTGCTCAGGAACGGCGCCAGCGTGCAGCGCAGCCTGGTGCTGCCGCCCATGGCCTGTTGCATGCTCGGCGGCCTGGCCTTCTGCGCCCTGGGCACGCTGACCGCCGGGCTGGCCATGAAGCTGGCGTGCTACGTGCTGGGCGGCGTGCTGGTTAACGGCGTGTTCGCCTTCGGCATGACCATCACCTCGCACATCTCGCCGCTGCGCCAGCGCGGCGCCATGCTGGCGATCCACGTGGGCAGCATGACCCTCTCGGGCATGTTCGCGCCCTGGGCCGTGGGCCGGCTGGTGACGCTGTTCGACGGTGACATCGCCCGCGGCTTCGAGACCGCGCTGCACGGCATCGGCGTGGCCGCCATGGTCTGCGCGGCGCTGGGGCTGGTGATCATCGCGCCGGCGCGCACGCGCCAAGCCCTGCAGGCGCGCTGGGCCGGCTGAACCCCCTGTTTTCCATTGCTTGACCCACGGCGCGCGGGCCTGCCCCGCGCGGCGCCTGCCTGCGCGCGCCGTTCCCGTTCGTTGCCTACCAGGACTCTCGCATGAACCTTTCCGTGTTTGCTTCAAGCTACGCCCAGGCGCGCCAACAGTTTCTGCTGGCCTGCGCGCGCCGCGGCCTCGCCGTGCAGTCGCACGTGCACCCGCACACCGGCAGTGACAATGAAACCCTGGCCTTGGACGTGTGCCGGGTGGGCGCGCCCGACGCGCGCAACCTGATGGTGATCAGCAGCGGCTGCCATGGCATCGAGGGCTTTTGTGGCTCGGCGGTGCAGCTGGATCTGTTGAACGACGACAGTTGGATGGCGCTGACCGAACAGCAGGACCTGGCCGTGCTGTACCTGCACGCGCTCAACCCCTACGGGTTTTCGTGGCTGCGGCGGGTGACCCATGAAAACGTCGACCTGAACCGCAACTTCCTCGATTTCAGCCAGCCCCAGCCGGCCAACCCCGGCTACGCCGCCATTGCCCAGCGGCTGCTGCCCGAGCAGTGGCCGCCGTCGCGCATCAACGAACTGAAGCTGATGCTGCAGGTGCTGCGCAAGGGCCGCAAGGCACTGCAAGCGGCCATCTCCAGCGGCCAGGCGAGCCACCCCGACGGGCTGTTCTTCAGCGGCACCGCGCCCACCTGGAGCAACCAGCGGGTGCGCCAGGTGCTGCGCGAACACGCCCAGGCCTGCCAGCGCATCGGCTGGATCGACCTGCACACCGGGCTGGGCCCGATGGGCGTGGGCGAACGCATCTACAAAGGCCCGGCCAGCGCCGACGACCTGGCCCGGGCCAAGGCCTGGTGGGGCCCTGCGGTGACCAACAGCTTCGACGGCAGCTCCACCTCGGCGCACCTGCGCGGCACCCTCGACCTGGCCGTGATGGAAGAATGCCCGCAGGCCCAGTACAACGGCCTGACCCTGGAATACGGCACCCAGCCCGGCCCGCAAGTGCTGCAGGCGCTGCGCGCCGAACAGTGGCTGCAACGCCACCCGCGCACCGGCGCCGAGCAACGCCAGCGTATCAAGCAGCAGATACGCGAGGCGTTCTACGTGGAGACCGATGAGTGGAAGCGCCGGGTGCTGGAGCAGGCCCGCGAGGTGTGCCGGCAGACGGTGGACGGCCTGCTCACCCGATAAAGCCCCGTAACCGCAAAGGGGTTACACCGGGGTGAGCGGGCGCTTGCCGTTGTAGAACCAGCCCTCGATGTTCTTCCACACCAGGTCGCCCATGGCCTGGCGGGTTTCCTGGGTGCCGCTGCCGACGTGGGGCAGCAGCACCACGTTGTCCATCGCCAACAGGCTTTCGGGCACCTGCGGTTCGGCCTCGAACACATCCAGGCCGGCGCCGGCGATGGTGCCCTGCTGCAGCGCCTGGATCAGCGCCGGCTGGTCCACCACCGAACCGCGGGCGATGTTGATCAGGAAGCCCTTGCTGCCCAGCAACGCCAGGCGCCGCCCGTCGATCAGGCGGTCGGTGGCCTTGCCGCCCGGCACTGCCAGCACCAGCACGTCGCAGGCGCTGATCATCGCGTCGAGTTCGGCGAAGTAGCGGTAGTCGACCCCCGCCTTGGGGCTGCGGTTGTGGTACAGGATCTCCATGTCGAACGCCGCCGCCCGCCTGGCGATGGCCTGGCCGATGTTGCCCAGGCCAACGATGCCCAGCTTCTTGCCGCCGACCTTCACCGCCACCGGGAAGCGCGCCTGGGGCCACTTGCCGGCACGCACGTAGCGGTCGGCCTCGGTGAAGCGGCGCAAGGTGTCGAGAATCAGGCCCATGGCCGTGTCCGCCACGCAATCGTCCAGCACCTGCGGGGTGTTGGTGACCACGATGCCGCGGTCGCGAGCCACGTCCACGGCAATGGCGTCATAGCCCACGCCGAAGCTGAAGATGGCCTCCAGGTTGGGCAACTGCCCCAACAACGCCGCGCTGGCGCCGTACACGCCGCTGGTGACCAGGGCCTTGATGCTGGCGCCGTTGGCCTGCAGCCAGGCCTGCTGGTCGGCCAGTTCCCAGTAGTGGGTGGCGGCGAAGTGGGTGTCTACCGCTGTTTGCAGGCTGGGCAGCAAGGGGCCTGCGATAAGGACTGGGGTGGGCTGGGTCATGGGAGCTCCTGGAAGTCGTTGTTGTGCGAAGCGGGTGAAGTCATCGTACAACTTAGCAGAAGTGTACGCAAAGGACGCGGCCTGCGGCCGCTGCTACGGAGGTTTGGTGTAGCCGCTGCCGCAGGCTGCGGCGACGGATTGCGCGCAGCACCTGTAGCAGCGGCCGCAGGCCGCGTCCCACCCACACCAGCGAACTTTGCCCGCCCCCCCGAGTCGGTATTGAATACCCAGCCGCGCAAGGACGGTCACGCCATGCTCACGCCCCAACCCCGGCCATTCGCCGAGCCGGCCGCCACGGTGCGAACCCTGCGGCTGCTGACGGTCAACACCCACAAGGGCTTCAGCGCGCTGAACCGTACCTTCGTGCTGCCCGAGCTGCGCGAGGCGGTGCGGGCGGTGTCGGCCGACGTGGTGTTCCTGCAGGAGGTGCTGGGCATGCACCGCCTGCACGGCCAGCGGTTCGACAACTGGTCGGACGTGCCGCAGTACGAGTTCCTCGCCGACAGCATGTGGCCGGTGTTCGCCTACGGCCGCAACGCGGTGTACCCCGACGGCGAGCACGGCAACGCGCTGCTGTCGAAATTCCCGATCCTGAGCCACGACAACCACGACATCAGCGTCAACGGCGCCGAGCAGCGCGGGCTGCTGCACTCGGTGCTGGCCGTGCCGGGGCACCGCGAGGTGCACACGGTGTGCGTGCACCTGGGCCTGGGCGAGCGCCAGCGCCAGCGCCAGTTGCAACTGTTGGCGCAGCTGCTGGACGCGCTACCCATCGACGCCCCGGTGATCGTCGCCGGCGACTTCAACGACTGGCGCAAGCGCGCCGACGCGGTGCTGGCCGAGTGCGGCCTGCACGAGGTGTTCGCCCAGGCCTACGGCGCCCCGGCCCGTACGTTCCCGGCGCGCCTGCCGCTGCTGTGCCTGGACCGTGTGTACCTGCGCAACGCCACCGCCCTGACGCCCAAGGTGCTGGCGCGCAAGCCCTGGTCGCACCTGTCCGACCATGTGCCACTGGCCGTGGAGGTGCGCCTGTGAACCGCTCGTGGCGCGATGACAACGCCGTGCAGCTGCTGATCAACGGCGAGGCGTTCTTCGACAGCGTGCTGCAGGCCATCGCCGCGGCGCGCGAAGAGGTGCTGATCGAGACCTTCATCCTGTTCGAGGACGAAGTGGGCCGGCCCTTGCAGTTGGCGCTGATCAGCGCCGCCCACCGCGGCGTGCGCGTGGAGGTGCTGGTGGACGGCTACGGCACCGCCGACCTCAGCAGCCGCTTCCTGCGCGAACTGGTGGAGGCCGGCGTGCACCTGCAGGCTTTCGACCCGCGGCCCAAGGTGCTGGGCCTGCGCACCAACCTGTTCCGCCGCCTGCACCGCAAGATCGTGGTGGTCGACGGCGAGACCGCCTTCATCGGCGGCATCAACTACAGCGCCGACCACCTGCTGCAGTCCGGGCCCATGGCCAAGCAGGACTACGCGGTGAAGGTGCAGGGGCCGATCGTCGCCGACCTGCACCAGGCCACCCTCACCCTGCTCGACGAGACCAGCCGCGTGCGCCGCCAGGCCCGGCCCTGGCTGACGCCGCGGCAGCGCATCGAGGCCGACAGCGGCACCGCGCGCATGCTGTTGCTGATCCGCGACAACCAGGCCCACCGCGATGACATCGAGCACCAGTACCTGCTGGGCATCCGCCGCGCGCAGCAGCGCATCATCATCGCCAACGCCTATTTCTTCCCCGGCTACCGCCTGCTGCGCGAGTTGCGCAACGCCGCGCGCCGGGGCGTGGCAGTAACCCTGATTCTGCAGGGCATGCCCGACATGCCGCTGGTGCGCCTGTGCTCGCGGCTGCTGTACAACTACCTGCTGCGCGACGGCGTGCAGATTCGCGAATACACCCAGCGGCCGCTGCACGGCAAGGTCGCGGTGATCGACCAGACGTGGGCCACGGTGGGCTCCAGCAACCTCGACCCGCTGAGCCTGTCGCTGAACCTGGAAGCCAACGTGGTGATCGACGACGCCACGTTCAACCAGGTGCTGCATGACCACCTGGCCGAGCTGGCCAGCCAGCATTGCAAGACCGTGACCCTGCAGCGGGTGCTGCGCGGCTACTGGTGGCGGGCGCCGCTGATTTTCCTGAGTTTCCACTTTTTGCGGCATTTCCCGGCCATCGTCGGCATGTTCCCGGCCCACTCGCCGAAGCTGGCTCCCTTGGGGCCGGTGCTCAAGGAACCGGTGGAGAGCGCCGAGGCCAAGGCTTATGAGTAGCCACCCACGCCTGTGGAAATGGCTGCGCCGGGGCGTCAACGTGCTGTTCCTGGTGCTGGTGCCCGTGCTGCTGGTGATGCTGCTGCGTAACATGGACTGGCAGGAGGTGGGCCACGCCCTGCGCGCCTACCCCTGGCCGCTGCTGGCCGCGGGCGCTGGCATCGCCCTGCTGAGCTACGGCGTGTTCGCCAGCTACGACCTGCTGTCGCGGCGCTACACCGGGCACCGCCTGCCCGCGCGCCAGGTGGTGCCGCTGGCGTTCGTCTGCTACGCGTTCAACCTCAACCTCAGCTCGTGGGTGGGCGGCATCGCCCTGCGTTATCGCCTGTATGGCAAGCTGGGGCTGGACGTGCCGACCATCACCAAAATCCTCAGCCTGGGGCTGGTCACCAACTGGCTGGGCTATTTGCTGCTGGGCGGCGCGGTGTTCGCCGCCGGCCTGCCGCCGCTGCCCGACAGCGTGAAGATGGGCCAGGACGGCCTGCGCCTGATCGGCGTGGCCATGCTGCTGGCCGGCGCCGCGTACCTGCTGGCCTGCGCCTTTGCCACGCGCCGCACCTGGCATGTCCGCCAGCAGGCCATCACCCTCCCCGGCGTGCGCCTGGCGCTGGCGCAGGCGCTGCTGGGGGCACTGAACTGGTCGCTGATGGCGGCGTTGATCTACCTGCTGCTGCCGGCCAAGGTCGGCTACCCGACGGTGCTGGCGATCCTGCTGATCAGCAGCATTGCCGGGGTCATCACCCACATTCCCGCCGGGCTGGGGGTGCTGGAAGCGGTGTTCATGAGCCTGCTGCAGGGCCAGTACTCCAAGGGCACGCTGCTGGCGGCGCTGCTGGGCTACCGCGCGCTGTACTTCCTGCTGCCGCTGCTGATTGCCTGCGTGGCCTACCTGTGGCTGGAACGCCGGGCCAGGGCGGTCACGCGTCCAGCACCGCCCGCACCCGCTCGCTCAGGGCCTGCAAGGTGAACGGCTTGACCAGCAGGTGCATGCCCGGCTCCAGCTGCGCCCGGGTCATCACCGCCTGCTCGGCGTAGCCGGTGATGAACAGCACCTTCAGCCCCGGGCGTATGCGCGCGGCGGCGTCCGCCACCTGGCGGCCGTTGAGGCCACCGGGCAGGCCGACGTCGGTGATCAGCAGGTCCACCTCACCGGTCATCTGCAACAGCGCCAGGCCGGCCACGCCGTCGGCGGCCTGCAGCACTTCGTAGCCCATCTCCTCCAGTTGCTCGGCCACCAAGGTACGCAAGGTGGCCTCGTCGTCGATCAGCACCACGGTCTCGCCCAGCCGCGCCGGGCGCGCCACCGGGCTGGCGCAAGGGTCGCTGGCCTGCTGCGCGGCGCCCAGGTGGCGCGGCAGGTACAGGCGCACCGCGGTGCCCTCGCCCAGGGTCGATTCGATGCGTACGCGCCCGCCCGACTGGCGGGCGAAGCCGTAGACCATCGACAGCCCCAGGCCGGTGCCCTGGCCGATGGGCTTGGTGGTGAAGAACGGATCGAAGGCCCGGGCGATGACTTCGGGGGGCATACCGGTGCCGCTGTCGATCACGCTGAGGCACAGGTACTGGCCGGCGGGCAGATCGTCGTCGCTGCGCGCCGGCAGCGACTGCTCATGATGGTGCACCTGCAGCACCAGGTGGCCGCCGTCGGGCATGGCGTCGCGGGCGTTGATGCACAGGTTCAGCACGGTGCTTTCCAGCTGGTTGGGGTCCACCAGCACGGTCCACGGCGCCAGCTGCGGCTGCCAGTCGAGCACCACGGTGGGGCCCAGGGTCTGGCGGATCAGGTCGCGCAGGCCGTCCACCAGCAGCACGACGTCGGTGGGGCGCGGGTCGAGGGTCTGGCGGCGGGCGAAGGCCAGCAGCCGGTGGGTCAAGGTGGCCGCGCGGTTGGCGGCGCCGTGGGCGGCGTCCAGGTAGCGGTCCAATTCACCGAAGCGGCCCTGGTCGATGCGCCGCCGTAGCAGCTCCAGGCTGCCGGTGATACCGGTCAGCAGGTTGTTGAAGTCGTGGGCCAGGCCACCGGTCAGTTGGCCCACGGCTTCCATTTTCTGGCTGTGGCGCAGCAGCTCTTCGGCCTGGCGCAGGGCCTCGGTGCGCTCGCGCTCGACAGTGATATCGCGGCCCACGGCGTTGAAGAAGCCGTCGCCGGGCACCGCCGCCCAGTTGATCCAGCGGTAGCCGCCGTGGCTGTGGCGCAGGCGACAGTCGAGGTCGTGCACCGATTCGCCGCGGGCCAGCTGCGCGGCGGCGGCCAGCACGGTGGCGCGGTCATCTTCATGCACCAGGTCGAGCACGCTGCTGCCGCGCAGCTGGCACTCGTTCCAGCCCAGCACCTGCTCCCAGGCCGGGTTCAGGGCTACCACCTGCAGGTCCTGGCGGGTCACCAGAATGATGTCCGAGGACAGCTGCCACAGGCGGTTGCGGTCGGCGGTGCGCTCGGCCACCTGGCGCTCGAAGCTGTCGGCCAGCTCCTTGGTGCGGCGCTGGGCGATGATGGTGTCGGTGGTCTCCATCACCGTGTCGAGAAAGCCCATGACCTGGCCCTGCTCGTCGCGCACCGGGCTGTAGGAGAAGGTGAACCAGGCGGGCTCGGGGTAGCCGCGGCGGTTGATCACCAGGGGCAGGTCCTGGTTGAAGGTGGGTTCGCCAGCCAGGGCGCGGTCGGCGATGGCGCGAACCTGGGGCCACACTTCGCCCCACACCTCGCTGAACGGCCGGCCCAGGGGCGCGGGCTTGTCACCGAGGATCGGCACGAAGGCGTCGTTGTGGATGGCGATCAGCTGCGGGCCCCAGGCCAGGCAGGCCGGGAAGGCGTTGGACAGCACCAGCTCCACGGCCATGCGCAGGGCCAGCGGCCAGTCGTCCATGGGCCCCAGGGGCGTGGCGCTCCAGTCGAAGCGGCGCACTTCGTCGCTCATCACGCCGGTGGTGGCGGGAAAAACACCCAGCGATACTTCCTGCATCGGCTGAACCTTCAATGGCTGAGCCCGACAGGATAGCCCCTGGGTGCCGGGGCGGCTACCACTCCAGCTTGTAGCCCACGCCGTAGATCGACTGGATCGGCTCCTGGCCCGGCGCCGCCTGCTCCAGCTTGCGCCGCAGGTTCTTGACGTGACTGTCCACGGTGCGGTCGGTGACCACGCGGTGGTCGCTGTACAGGCGGTCGATCAGCTGGTCGCGCGAATACACCCGCCCCGGGTGCTCGTTCAGCGCCTTGAGCAGGCGGAACTCCACGGGCGTGAGGTCCAGCTCGACCTGGTTGAAGCGCGCCTTCCAGGTGCTTTCATCCAGCTGCAGGCCGGCGTCGCTGGCCGCGCGCGGGCGCCGGCGGAGGATGGCGCGCACCCGGGCCACCACTTCACGGGGGCTGAAGGGCTTGCAGATGTAGTCGTCGGCGCCCACGTCCAGGCCCAGCAGGCGGTCCACCTCCTCCACCCGCGCGGTGATCATCACCACCGGCACGTCGCTGAAGGCGCGCAGCTGGCGGCACACCGCCACGCCGTCCTGGCCGGGCAGCATCAGGTCCAGCAGGATCAGGTCGGGCATGGCCGCGCGCACCGCGGGCAGCACCTGCAGGCCGTCGCCGATGCATTGCACCTGGTGGCCGGCGGCGCTCAGGTAGTCGCGCAGCAGCGCCGCCAGCTTGGGTTCGTCTTCTACTACGAGGACGTGTGCAGGTAGGTCTTCGATGCTCATGCTTGCTCCAGGGGCAACACGATGGCCAGCCACAGCCCGCCCATGGGCGAAGGCTGCGCAGTTAGCGTACCACCGTGGGCCTCGACGATGGCGTGGCAGATGGCCAGGCCCAGGCCGGCGCCGCCGCTGGCGCGGTTGCGCGAGGCTTCGCCGCGGTAGAAACGCTCGAACAGGCGTGGCAGGAATTCAGGGCTGACGCCGGGGGCGGTGTCCATGAAGTCGATGTGCACCCGGCCGCCTTCGGCGATGGCGCTGACTCGCAGCTGGCCGCCGGCCTGGGTGTAGCGCAGGCTGTTTTCCAGCAGGTTGTTGAACAGCTGCTGCAGGCGGCCTTCGTCGCCCAGCACCTGGATGGGCCCGCGATGGGCCTGCAGGTCCAGGCGAATGTCATGGCTGGCGAAGCGCTCGCGGAAGATGGCGGCGCACTGGCCCAGGGCGTCGACCACGTCCATGGAGTGCTTGCGGTAGGACAGCGCGCCGACGTCGGCCAGGGACAGCTCGTAGAGGTCGTTGATCAGCTTGCCGAGCATGCCCACCTCTGCCAGCAAGGACTGCAGCGATTCGCCGTCGAGCTTGCGCACGCCGTCTTCCAGCGCTTCCAGCTCGCCGCGCAGCACCGACAGCGGCGTGCGCAGTTCGTGGGAGACGTCGGCCATGAATTCGCGGCGCATGCGCTCGTTGCGCTCCAGGGTCAGGGCCAGTTGGTTGAAGTCGCGGGCCAGCAGGCCGACCTCGTCGTCGCTGTCCACCGCCACCCGCTCGCTGTAGGTGCCCGCGGCCAGCCGGTGGGTGGCGGCGGCCACCTGGCGCACCGGGCCCAGCAGGCGCCGCGACACCCACCAGACAATCAAGGCGGCGAGCATCAGCGCGACCATGGCGACGATCAGGCTGGAGGCGATCTGCTGGCGCATGAAGCGCTCGCCGCCGGCCTCGGTGACGCTTTGCAGCGGCGTGGTGGCCAGCCAGCCGACGGTCTTGCCAGCGACCACCACGGGCACGCGCAGGGCGTCGTCGCTGACGTCGTCGAAACCCATCACGCGCTGGTTGTCGGTGTCCAGCAGGGTGATGCGGAACACTGCACCGGTCAGGTCGGAGGTGGGGGTGAAGCGCACCACGTCGTCGGCAGTCGGCGCGTCGGGGCGCACCAGCTGGAACCAGGCGTGGGGCTGGTTGCGCAGAAAGTCCCAGCTGCCGTGCTCGCGGTAGGCCTGCACGAAGCGTGGCTGGGCGTCGCGGGTGCGCTGCTCGGCCAGTTCGTTGATATAGCCAAGGAACCCGCGGGTAAAGCTGAAGCCGTTGGCGAAGGCCATGGCCAGCACCACCAGGATCATGGTGGTCATCAGGGCCAGGAACAGTTTGGTGGACAGGCGGGTTTTCATCGGGCGGGCACACGGGAGTCGCTGGAGCCGTGTATTTAAGGCGCGCCGGGGGGATGGGTGCAAGGGTTGCGGGGCAAAGTTCGCATTTGCTGCACATTTGCCACACCACGCCGTAGCCGCTGCCGCAGGCTGCGCTGGCCCTTGCGTACGCTGAAGATCTTCAGTGCATGCGAGGGCCAGCGCAGCCTGGCGGCAGCGGCTACGGGGTGCGGTGCATCAGGCCTTCAGGGTGGCCATGTCGATGACGAAACGGTACTTCACATCACCCACGATCATGCGCTCGAACGCTTCGTTGATGTTGCGGATGTCGAGCATCTCGATGTCACAGGTGATGCCGTGCTCGGCGCAGAAGTCCAGCACTTCCTGGGTCTCGGCGATGCCGCCGATCAGCGAGCCGGCCAGCACGCGGCGTTGCAGCACCAGGTTGGCAGCGTGCAGCGGCGGCGACACCGGCTCGATCAGGCCCACCAGGATGTGCACGCCGTCGAAGGTCAGGGTCTGCAGGTAGGGGTTGAGGTCGTGCTGCACCGGGATGGTGTCCAGCAGGAAGTCGAAACGCCCGGCGGCAGCGGCCATCTGCGCCTCATCGGTGGAGACGATGACGTGGTCGGCGCCCTGCTTGCGTGCCTCGGCGGCCTTGCTGGCGGAACGGGTGAACACGGTCACTTCGGCGCCCAGGGCCTTGGCGAACTTGATGCCCATGTGGCCCAGGCCACCCATGCCCAGGATGCCGACCTTGTGGCCAGCGCCCACGCCGTGGTGCTTGAGCGGCGAGTAGGTGGTGATGCCGGCGCACAGGATCGGCGCGGCAGCAGCCAGGTCCATGCCCTCGGGAATGCGCACCACGAACTCTTCACGCACCACGATGTGGTCGGAGTAGCCGCCCATGGTGTTGGTGCCGTCGATGCGGTCCGGGGTGGCGTAGGTCATGGTCGGGCCGGCCTGGCAGTACTGCTCCAGGTCCTTGCGGCAGGCCGCGCACTGCTGGCACGAGTCGACCATGCAGCCCACGCCCACCAGGTCGCCGACCTTGTAGTTGCGCACGGCCGGGCCCACGGCGGTGACCTTGCCGACGATTTCGTGGCCAGGCATCAGCGGGTACACGGCAATGCCCCACTCGTTGCGGGCCTGGTGCAGGTCGGAGTGGCACACGCCGCAGTACAGGATATCGATGCTGACGTCGTTGGCGCGCGGGTCGCGGCGTTCGAAGGCCAGTGGCGCCAGGGGCGTGGTGGGGGTAAGTGCGGCGTAACCCAGAGCTTTAGACATGCGGTACCTCTTTTGCGATAACAGGGCACAAGCCCTTAAAGCGGCGGCATTGTCCGGATTCAGGCGCCCCGGGGCCATGGGTGATCCTGCGCGATGCATGCCTATTCCTCCGGAAGCCCCCGCAGGCGGGCAAAAATTTGCGATCATGGCACCCTGACTGTCATCACCACTGCGGAACCCTTCATGTCACCCACCTGCCACCTGGACGCCAATGCCCGTCTGGTGTCCCTGCTCCAGCCCCTGGCCCACTGCGACGGCTTCCTGCCCACGGCCATCGACGGCCTGCGCGTGGTCAGTTCCCACGGCAACGCCGCCCGTTGCCCACAGATCTACGACCCCAGCCTGATGATCATTGCCCAGGGCAGCAAGATCGCCTACCTGGGCGAGCGTGCGCTGGAGTACGGCGCCGGCCACTACCTGGTGCAGGCGCTGCCGGTGCCGTTCCAGTACGAGACCTTCGCCACCGAGCAATTGCCGCTGCTGGGCGTGAGCATTCCCATCGACCGCCTGGTGCTGGGTGAGCTGGTGCTGGCCATGGGGCCAGCCGAGCATCAGGTGCAGACGCCCTCCTCGATGGTCAGCGCCGAGCTGGACGAGGACATGCGCTGCGCCGTGGAACGCCTGCTGGAGTGCCTGCACGACCCGCAAGCCTGCCGCATCCTGGGCCAGTCGCGCCTGCGCGAGGTGCTGTTCGCCGCCCTGCGCGGGCCCCAGGGCGGGGTGCTGCGCGCGCTGGTGGAGCAACAGGGGCAGTTCGCGCGCATTGCCGGCGCCCTGACCTGGCTGCACAGCCATTTCGATCAACCGCTGCAGGTGGATGAACTGGCGCGCCGGGCCAACATGAGCGCCTCGACCTTCCACGAGCATTTCAAGCGCGCCACCATGGCCTCGCCCATCCAGTACCTCAAGCAGCTGCGGCTGATCAAGGCACGCTCGATGCTGGTGGCCGAAGGCATGAGCGTCAGCCAGGTGGCGCACCGCGTGGGCTACCAGAGCAGTTCGCAGTTCAGCCGCGAGTACAAGCGCTACTTCGCTCGCAGCCCGGCCCAGGAACGCCTGCCGCGCGCCGAGGCGCTGGCCAATTGAAACGGCCCACCGGGCGCTGCGTGAAGTCCCACGCCACGCTGCGATAGCGGCCACAAAAACGCCGGGCACGCGCCCTTATGCTGGCGGGATGATCCTCCTCCCCCGACACAAGGACGTGCCCATGAAAGCCTTTCCCCTCCCCTCGGCGCGCGTGCGCGCGCTGCTCGTCGCCGGGCTTATCGGCTTGCTGCCGGTGCTCAGCGGCATGCTGGTGCTGCGCTGGCAGGTGACCCGCACCTTCGAATTCCAGGCCCAGCATGTGGCTGGCGAAGCCGTGCGCCAGCTGGACAGCATGATTGACCAGGCCGCCCAGAGCGCCCAACGCCTGATGCCACTGGCGGGCAAGCCCTGCAACGCCGCGGTGATCCAGGCGATCCTGCAGGAAGTCACCATCGAGCCCTACGTGCGCTCGGCCAACCTGGTGCGCAACCACGACGCCTACTGCAGCTCGTTCTACGGCGCCTACAAGCGGGCGGTGGAGCCTGGCGAATACTTCAACCGTCACCTGCTGTTGCGCGCCAGCAACCCGGTGACCCCGAACGAGGCATCGCTGGTGTACCGGCTGTACGAACACCCGCTGGGCGTGCGCACGGTGATCGACGGCCGCACGCTGGCCGAGGCGCTGCGGCTGATCCAGGGCGACACAGTGCTGATCATGCAGGTAGGCAACGCGTTCCTGTGGGGCGACAGCAGCATCCAGGATGGCGAGATTCCCGACCACCAGGCGCATCACACCTCGCAGGTGTCGGAACGCCATGGCTACCGGGTGCACAGCGGGTTCTCGCCGGAGAAGGCCTGGGAGCTGTGGAGGATACAGGGACTGTCGACCCTGGGCGGGTTGTTGTTGCTGGGGGTGCTGACCGGCGGCGTGTGCCATTGGCTGTTGCGCCGCCAGCAGCGTCCGTAGCAGCGGCCGCCAGGCCGCGTCCGCGTGCACCGTGGATCGGGGTTATTCGGTGCTTAGCACGCCGCGCTCGATCTGGTCGCGCTCGATGGATTCGAACAGCGCCTTGAAGTTGCCCTCGCCGAAGCCGTCGTCGCCCTTGCGCTGGATGAACTCGAAGAACACCGGGCCCATCAGGGTCTGCGAGAAGATCTGCAGCAGCAGGCGCTGGTCACCCGGCTGCGACGAGCCGTCCAGCAGGATACCGCGCGCCTGCAACTCGCCCACCGGCTCGCCGTGGCCGGGCAAGCGGCCCTCGAGCATCTGGTAGTAGGTGTCGGGCGGCGCGGTCATGAAGCGCATGCCAATGGCCTTCAACGCGTCCCAGGTCTGCACCAGGTCGTCGGTGAGGAACGCCACGTGCTGGATGCCCTCGCCGTTGAACTGCATGAGGAACTCCTCGATCTGCCCGGCGCCCTTGGACGATTCCTCGTTCAGCGGGATGCGGATCAGGCCGTCGGGCGCGGTCATGGCCTTGGAGGTCAGGCCGGTGTATTCACCCTTGATGTCGAAGTAGCGGATCTCGCGGAAGTTGAACAGCTTCTCGTAGAACCCGGCCCAGTAGGCCATGCGCCCGCGGTAGACGTTGTGGGTCAGGTGGTCGATGACCTTGAGGCCCGCGCCCACGGGGTGGCGGTCCACGCCCGGCAGCCAGTTGAAGTCGATGTCGTAGATGGAGCTGCCCTCGCCGAAGCGGTCGATCAGGTACAGCGGCGCGCCGCCGATGCCCTTGATGGCCGGCAGGCGCAGCTCCATGGGCCCGGTGGCGATCTCGATGGGCTGGGCGCCCAGTTCCAGGGCGCGGGCGTAGGCCTTGTGGGCGTTGGCCACGCGGAAAGCCATGCCGCACACCGACGGCCCGTGCTCGGCGGCAAAGTACGACGCCAGGCTGTGCGGCTCGTTGTTGAGGATCAGGTTGATGCTGCCCTGGCGGTACAGGTGCACGTCCTTGGAGCGGTGCTCGGCCACCTTGGTGAAGCCCATGATCTGGAAGATCGGCTCAAGGGTGCCAGGGGTGGGCGAGGCGAATTCGATGAACTCGAAGCCCATGAGGCCCATGGGGTTGTCGTAGAGATCGGCCATGATGTGTTTCCTCGTGCAGGCAGTGCGCTAAAAACGAAAGAGGGTGTCGTTCGGTCAGGCACGTGCACGGGGTGGCGCGCAGGAGATGCCCCGCACGCTGCGGGCGAGAAAATCACCAAAAATCAATTTGAACCCGAGTCGCTTCATGTGGACCCATTCCCCGCCGGTTTATTCTTATATGCGTAACTTGATTCTACAACGCGTAATTCGATTTGTCCCGCCCTGGTTTCCCGGTCGGGGTAACAGCACATTGCGTCGGGATTTGCCGGGCAAGCCGGCAAAAATTGCCTATGGTTGAATCTACCCGCGTCCACAACAGGTGTCATGCCATGGAAATCGAAACGCTATTCGCCGATCTGCACAGCCTGCCCAGCATTCCCAAGGTGGCGCAAGACCTGATCCAGCAGTTCGACAGCCCCTCAACCAGCCTCGAAAGCGTGGCCCGCAATATCGAGAAAGACCCGGTGATCGCCGCCAAGATCCTGCGCCTGGCAAACTCCGCGCGCTTTCGCGGCGCCCGTGAGTCGGCCAGCATCGAGGACGCCGCGCTGCGCCTGGGCTTCAACACCCTGCGCACCCTGGTGCTGGCCTCGGCCGTGACCGGTGCCTTCAAGGCCAGCGCCAACTTCGACCTCAAGGGCTTCTGGCTCAAGAGCTTCCAGGTGGCCGGCATCTGCCGCCTGCTGGCCAAGCAGGCCGGGCTGGACGCCGAGACCGCGTTTACCTGCGGGGTGATGCACAACATCGGCGAGCTGCTGATCCAGACCGGCGCGCCCATGGTGGCGGCGCAGATCAACCACGCCCACAAGGCCGGCAACGCCGGCCGCGCGGCCAGCGAAACCCTGCACCTGGGCTTTGGCTACCCCGAGGTGGGTGCCGAGTTGGCGCGGCGCTGGCAGCTGCCGGTGAGCATCCAGCACGCCATCGCCTACCAGGCCCGTCCCGTGCAGGCCCCGCCGCCCGCCGAGCTGCCACGCGTGGTGGCCCAGGCCATCGCCATCTCCGACGCCCTGCAGGCCAGCGGCGGCGACACCGACGACGCCCGCGAGGCCGTGGACGGCCCGCTGCTGGAGGGCCTGGACCTGGACGCGCTGTTCAGCGCCCTGCCGGCGGTGCTGGAAGCTGACAAGGCGTTTGCCGAGTTGTTGACCTGAGGGGCCCTGTGGGAGCGGGCTCTGCCCGCGAAAGCCACACTGCGGGGAAACAGTCCGACCGCAGTGGTCTTTTCGCGGGTAGAACCCGCTCCCACAAAGGCGTCCGCCGGCAAAAAAGGAATGTTTCGGCGCCCCCGGGGTCAGAGGTTGTGACGACCTCAATCACCGGGAGTACAGGATGAAAATCACGACATGGACCGCGATGGCGGTCGTGGTGGCAAGTCTGAGTGGCGTGGCGGGGCTGGCCCAGGCGGCGCAACCCACGGAGCCGGCGGTGCAGATACCCGGCACCGACACCGGCCAGTTCAAGGTCGGCGACAAGATCCCCGACCACTTCCGCCGCGATTCCGAAGAGGTGAAGAACTGGCAGGCCCACGGCCTGTCGGCCCCCGACGAGGACAAGAGCCACTGGGTGCGGGTGAACGACAAATACGTGCTGGTGCAGTTGAGCAACAGCGTCATCGAGAAAATCGTGCCGGTGAAAAAATAAGCCCCTGCGGGGGCTTTTTCGCAGGCAACAAAAAACCCGCCGAAGCGGGTTTTCTTCAAGACCATCCAACTCCTTGTCGGCAGCCCTCCGGGCCAATGGTCGATCTTCCCTGATCCCGCTGCACTCCTGTGCAGCAGTTGATGGATCCAAGTCTACGCAGGGTGAGAATTTTCCCATAGAGGAGATTCCCGCCGGCCCGTGTAAGCATTCTCCTACACGCTGTACGCCAGCCCCGGCAAGAAAGATTGGACGCTAACGATTCACTTCCTTAACCTTGCCAGCCTGTCCGGCACACCAAGGTTTCCGCTGCTCATGTCTTCTGTGTTGAATGTCCTGTTGCCCATTTTCGCGCTGATCCTGGTGGGCTATGTCTGCCGCCGCACCAACCGCCTGGGCCCCACCGCTGCCTCGGAGATCAACCGCATGGTGGTGTGGCTGTGCCTGCCGGCGCTGTTGTTCACCTCCACCGCCACGGCCACCTGGGAGCAGATCTGGCACCCCGGCTTCGTCGCCACCTTCACCCTGGGTACCCTGGCGATGTTCGTGCTGACCCTGGCGCTGCGCTGGAAGAAGGCCGGGCACTTCGCCGACGCCAGCATCGACGCCCTCAGCGCGTCCTACGCCAACACCGGCTACATCGGCATTCCCCTGTGCGTGATGGTGCTGGGCGGCAGCGGCCTGGAGCCGGCGCTGATCGCCTCGCTGCTGGTGGTGTGCGTGCTGTTCGGCCTGGCCCTGGTGTGCATCGAGATTGGCCTGCAGAGCGAAGCCCAGGTGCACCGCATCGTGTTGAAAGTGCTGGTGGCGCTGGCCAAGAACCCGCTGGTGGTGTCGCCGATCCTCGGCGCCTGCTGGGCCATGACCGGCGCGCCGCTGCCGGCGCCGGCGAGCAAGTTCCTGAGCCTGCTGGGCGCAGCCACCACGCCCTGCGCGCTGATTTCCCTGGGGCTGTTCCTGGCGCAGAAACAGCAAGGCCCCCGCCAGGGGACCTCGCTGCTGGTGCTGATCAAGCTGGTGGGCCACCCCTTGCTGACCTGGTTCCTGGCCTACAAGGTGTTCCACCTGCCGCCGCTGTGGGCGCATTCGGCGCTGCTGCTCAGCGCCCTGCCCACCGGCACCGGGCCGTTCATGCTGGCCGAGTACTACAAGCGCGAGGCCTCGGTGGTGTCCAGCACCATCCTGATCTCGACCCTCGGTTCGCTGCTGACCCTGTCGATCTGCCTCTACGTCATAAACAACTGACGCCTCAGCCCTTCAGGGCGACCGCCACCGCCTCGGCCACCGGGGTGGTGGGCCGGCCGATCAGGCCGCTCAGCACTTTACTGTCATCGAACAGCGCGCCCTTGGCCGCTGCTGCGTCGGAGTTGGCCAGCAGGTCGGCGATCGGCTCAGGCAGGCCTACTTGCACCAGGACGGCCTTGTAGTCGGCCTCCGGCAGGTTGTTGTAGGGCACGTTTTTACCAGCCTGGCGCGACACCTCGGCAGCCAGCTCGGCCAGGGTGTAGCTGTTGTCGCCAGCCAGTTCGTAGGTCTTGCCCACGTGGCCTTCGCTGGTCAGCACCACGGCGGCGGCCTCGGCGTAGTCGGCGCGGGCAGCAGAGGCGATGCGCCCTTCCCCGGCGGCGCCCAGCAGGGCGTCATGGGCCACGGCGGCCGGCACGCCGGCGCTGTAGTTCTCGTTGTACCAGCCATTGCGCAGCAGCACATGGGGCACGCCGCTGGCGGCCAGCGCCTGTTCGGTCTGCTGGTGTTCGGCAGCCAGGCCCAGGGCCGAGCCGGTGGCGTGCAGCACGCTGGTGTAGGCCACCAGCTTGACGCCGGCCTGCTTGGCGGCGTTGATGACGGCCTGGTGCTGGGCGGCGCGCTTGCCCAGTTCGCTGGACGAAATCAGCAGCAGCTTGTCCACGCCCTGCAGGCCTACCACCATGGCTTCGGGCTGGTCATAGTTGAATTCACGCACGGCCACGCCCAGGTCGCCGGCCTTTTCCGGGTGACGGGCCAGGGCGATGATTTGGTCGGCGGGCACACGCTTGAGCAGCGCAGCGATAACCAGACGACCCAGCTGACCGGTGGCACCAGTGATTGCGATCATGACGATTTACCTTGGCAAGTGATGAAAGAGCGATCACCCTATAGCCTAAGCTAACGAAAAGTAAGTACGCACAAAAAGGTAAGTATGAAATGAGCGATTCATTCTCCGCCCAGGCGCGCCGGGGCGAACTGATGGACGCCAATTGCCCCTCGCGCGACGTGCTCAAGCATGTCACCAGCCGCTGGGGGGTGTTGGTGCTGGTGATTCTGGCGGGCGGCATGCACCGCTTCAGCGACTTGCGGCGCAAGATCGGCGGGGTCAGCGAGAAGATGCTGGCGCAGACGCTGCAAGGCCTGGAAGGCGACGGGCTGGTGCTGCGCACCTCGCTGCCGGTGGTGCCGCCCCATGTGGAATACCGCCTGACGCCCTGGGGCGAGGAAGCGGCCGCCCTGGTGGGCGGCCTGGCGGACTGGATCGAGCGCACCTTGCCGCAGATCATGGCGCACCGGGCGGCGGCCGATATCGAGTAGCGCCCCGTGTAGCCGCTGCCGCCAGGCTACGCTGGCCCTCACGTACACCACACATCTGCGGCGTGGCTGCCGGCCAGCGCAGCCTGCGGCAGCGGCTACGGGGCGAACCTCAGAACTTGAACCGCGACACCAGCCCGTCGAGGTTGCCGGCCAGCTGCGCCAGGTCGCGGGTGGCTTCGCGGGACTGCTCGGCGCCCTCGGCGGCGCGGCTGGCGAAGTCGCGGATGTTGAGCAGGTTGCTGTCCACCTCGCGGGCCACCTGGGCCTGTTCCTCGGTGGCGCTGGCGATCACCAGGTTGCGCTCCATGATCTGCTCCATGGCCTGGGTGATGCCCTGCAACGCCTGGGCGGCGCCATCGGCGATGCCCAGGGTGGCGTCGGCGCGCTGGGCGCTGGTGTGCATGGCCTGCAGCGCCAGGTCGGAGCCGCTGCGCATGCCCTGCACCATGGTTTCGATCTCCAGGGTCGACTGCTGGGTGCGGTGGGCCAGGGCCCGCACTTCGTCGGCGACCACGGCAAAACCACGCCCCGATTCACCGGCGCGCGCCGCCTCGATGGCCGCGTTCAGCGCCAGCAGGTTGGTCTGCCCGGCGATGGCGCCGATCACGTCCAGCACCGTGCCGATAGCCTGGGAGCGCTCGGCCAGGGCGCTGACCTGGGCCGCGGTGGCCTGCAGGTCGCTGCGCAGTTGTTCGATGCTGGCGCGGGTGTCGGCGACCTGCCCCTGACCCTGGCGCGCCACCTGGTTGCAGTCGCGGGTCGAGTCGGACGTGGACACCGCATGGCTGGCCACCTCGTCCACCGCCGCGCTCAGCTGGGTAACGGCGGTGGCGGCCATGTTCACTTCTTCGCTTTGCCGGTGCATGCCGTCGCTGCCGGCCTCCGAGGCCTGGCGCAGGGCGTGCAGGGAAGATGCCAGGGCGCTGGCGCTGGTGGAGATTTCACCCAGGGTCTGGCGCAATTGCTGCTGCATGGCCGCCAGCGCGGTCAGCAGGCGCCCGGCCTCGTCGCTGCCGTCGGCCTTGATCGGCTGGCTGAGGTCGCCGCCGGCAATGCGCTCGGCCGCGGCCAGGGCGGCGTTCAGCGGGGTGACGATGCTGCGGGTGAGGATCAGCGCCAGGCTGATGGTGGCCAGCGCCGCCAGGCCGATGAACACCAGGATCACCGTGCGCGACCGCGCGTACTGCTCGGCCGAGCCCTGGGTTTCGTTGCCGATGCCGGCGCTGTAGTAGTCGGCCAGCTCATTGAGCTGGCTGCCGGAGTCATCCACCAGCGGCTTCATGTCCACCAGCAGCAGCTTCAACAGGCCGGCGCGGTCGCCCTGCCCGGCCAGCACGAACGAGCGTTGCAGGGCGCTGTTGTAGCCGTTGAGCGACTGCTCGAAGCGGGCAAAGATCGCCTGCTCCTGGGGCGTGTTCACCCGTGGCCGGTAGCCCTGCAGTTTCGCCTGCAGGTCGTTGAGGCGGGTGTCCATCTGGCTGCGGTAGCTGGTGATGCTGGTGGGGTCGGTGTCCAGCGCCATGCGCAGGGAGATGGTGCGGATGCGCAGCATGATTTCGCGGATGTCACTGACCGCCCGCAGGCTGGGCACCCAGTCGTTTTCAGTGGCCACCTGGCCCTGGCGAATATTGGCCATCTGCCCCAGGGCAAAGAACCCCAGCAGGGCCACCAGGGCGGCGATCAGGGAGAAGCCGGTCAAGGCGCGGGGGGCAACACCGATGTTTCTTATTAGCATGAACGTGTCCCGAGGCAGGTGAGTAATGGCCAGTGGCCAAATCCTGCCTAGTTATCGTACATCACAGTGCAATCTGTAGCCCTGAATGCAAATATTCTCCGATGGAATACCCGTCTTTACTCACGGACCTGCGATTGCACAAGCCTCATCATGGTTGTACGATGTCCGTCAACATCAAGCCGTTAGTGCTTTCTCAGAACAATCTGAAGAACCAGGAGATCACGATGTCCACCCTTCTCGGCCACAACTTCATTGCCGGCAGCCGCAGCGCCCAGGGCAGCAAGCGCCTGCAGAGCCTGGACGCCACCACCGGCGAGGCCCTGCCGTTCGAATTCATCCAGGCCACCGAAGCCGAAGTCGACGCCGCCTGCCTGGCCGCCGACAGCGCCTTCGCCGAATTCCGCCACCTGAGCCCGGCCCGTCGCGCCGAATTCCTCGAGGCCATCGCCGACGAAATCGACGCCCTGGGCGACGACTTCGTGGCCATCGTCTGCCGCGAAACCGCCCTGCCCGCCGCCCGCATCCAGGGTGAGCGTGGCCGTACCAGCGGGCAGATGCGCCTGTTCGCCAAGGTGCTGCGCCGCGGCGACTTCCTCGGCGCGCGCATCGACCTGGCCCTGCCCGACCGCAAGCCGCTGCCACGCGTGGACCTGCGCCAATACCGCATCGGCGTAGGCCCGGTGGCCGTGTTCGGCGCCAGCAACTTCCCGCTGGCCTTCAGCACCGCCGGTGGCGACACCGCCGCCGCGCTGGCATCCGGTTGCCCGGTGGTGTTCAAGGCCCACAGCGGCCACATGGCCACCGCTGACCAGGTGGGCTGCGCGATCATCCGCGCGGCCGAGAAGACCGGCATGCCCAAGGGCGTGTTCAACATGATCTTCGGCGGCGGCGTGGGCGAGTGGTTGGTCAAGCACCCGGCCATCCAGGCCGTGGGCTTCACCGGTTCGCTGAGCGGCGGCAACGCCCTGTGCAAGATGGCCGCCGAGCGCCCGCAGCCGATTCCGGTGTTCGCCGAGATGTCGAGCATCAACCCGGTGGTCTTGTTGCCCGAAGCCCTGGCCAGCCGCGGCGAGACCGTGGCCAAGGACCTGGCGGCCTCGGTGGTGATGGGCTGCGGCCAGTTCTGCACCAACCCGGGCCTGGTGATCGGCGTCAGCTCGCCAGCCTTCACCGCGTTCCTGGGCCAGCTGCAAACGCAGATGGCCGCCCAGGCGCCGCAGACCATGCTCAACGCCGGCGGCCTGCGCAGCTACAGCCAGGGCCTTGCGCACTTGCTGGCCCACCCGGGTGTCACCCACCTGGCTGGTGAGGCCCAGTCGGGCAACCAGGCGCGGCCGCAGCTGTTCAAGGCTGACGTGTCGCTGTTGCTGGAAGGTGATGAACTGCTGCAGGAAGAAGTGTTCGGCCCGGCCACCATCGTCATCGAGGCCAAGGACGATGCCCAGCTGAAAGCGGCCCTGCAGGGCCTGCGCGGCCAGTTGACGGCCACGCTGATCGGCGAGTCCGCCGACCTGGTCGCCTACCAGTGGCTGGTGCCGCTGCTGGAGCAGAAGGTCGGGCGTATCCTGGTCAACGGCTACCCCACTGGCGTGGAAGTGTGCGAAGCCATGGTACATGGCGGCCCGTACCCGGCCACCTCCGACTCCCGCGGCACCTCGGTGGGCACCCTGGCCATCGACCGTTTCCTGCGCCCGGTGTGCTACCAGAACTACCCGCAGGAGCTGCTGCCTGAAGCACTGCGCAACAGCAACCCGCTGGGCCTCAAGCGCCTGGTGAACGGCGAGTGGAGCGACGCCGCGCTGTAGCGCAAAACCCCGTAGCAGCTGCCGAAGGCTGCGTCCACGGCCCACCTGCAGCATCGTGGGGTCGGTGACGCGGCCTTTGGCCGCTGCTACAGGGGTCGCAATTGTGTTGAGGTTTGATAGGCCAAGGCCAGGCGCGCCTGGCTTTCCAACGCCCCATAGGGCATCTCCACACTCACCTGCACATCCTTCGGCAACGCCGCCAGCAACCCGGCCAGCGGCAATTGCCCCTGCCCGGGTGGCAGGCGCCCTTCCCGTGCTTCAGTGATGATCAGCGCTTCAGGCGGCGCCAACAACGGCGCGTCGCACAACTGCACCGCACGCAGCCAGCGCGGGTCGATATCGGCCAGCATTGCCACGTCGCCCCCACTGCGGAACAGGTGCAACGCATCCACCAGGATACCGCCGTTGGCCTGCCCTGCCCCTTCCACGATCTGCCGCGCCTGGGCCAGGTTGCCCACCGCGCGCCAGCGCATGAATTCCAGGTCCACCCGCAGGCCGAAATCCACCGCCAGCTCGCACAGGTGCGCGTAGTGGTCGGTCAGGCGCGAGAACTGCGGGTCGTCGCCGGACACCGTTAAGCTGACCGCGCCCAGGTCAGCACCGGCTTCCAGCAGCGGCAGGCAGGCCGCCACGTCGACGCCGGGTGTCAGTTCGACGAACTCGATGTCGCTGACAGCCATGCCTTCGGCGTCCAGCAGCACCTTCAAGGCCTGCCGCGCCGCGGCGTCCAGCGGGTAGCACAAGCCGCCCGGCGTGGCCGGGTGCAGGCGCAGGCCCACGGCAGAAAAACCGGCCCCCGCGGCCTGGCGAACCAGGTCGGCGGGGGCCAGTTGCAGCGCGGTCAGGTGAGCCACGCCAAGGGCCATCAGTAGGTGGCCCTGCCGCCGCTGAGGTCAAACACGAAGCCGGTGGTGAAGCTGCACTCGGGGCCGGCGATCCAGGTCACCATGTTGGCGATTTCCTCGATCTGCAGGAAGCGCCCCATGGGGATCTTGGCCTTGCTGGCGGCGATGTGCTCGGCGGTCATTTCGGCCATCAGGCCGGTTTCCACCATGGCCGGGGCAATGCAGTTGAGCAGAACGCCGTCCTGGGCCAGTTCCTTGGCCGCCGACTTGGTGAAGGCAATGACGCCGGCCTTGGCCGCCGAATACGCCGAGATGTACTGCACGCCGTCCTTGCCGGCCATGGAGGCGACGTTGACGATGCGCCCGTACTTGCGTTCACGCATGTGCGGGATGGCGGTGCGGCAGCAATAGAACACGCCGGTCAGGTCGATGGCCAGCACCTGGTCCCAGGCCTCCACCGGGTAGTTCCAGCTTTCCACCACCGGGCCGTTGATGCCGGCGTTGTTGACCAGAATGTCGACGCGGCCCAGCTGCGCCACCACCTCGGCGAAGGCAGCTTCCACCGACGCCAGCGACGCCACGTTCACCGACTGGCGCAGGGCCGGGGTGAAGCCGTTGGCGCTGGTGTCCCAGTTGTCGACGTTGAGGTCCCAGATCACGATGTTGGCGCCCGCCTGGCGCAGGCGCTTGGCGATGCCCAGGCCGATGCCGCGCATGCCGCCGGTGATGATGGCCGTCTGGCCTTCCAGGTGTTGACTCATGAAAACGCTCCTTTCAAAGGTTCGGGATATCGGGCAGACGCTTGAGGTCTTGCACCATGAACAGGTAGCAGGCGGCGCCGAACAGCGTCACCAGCGAGATAAAGGCCATGGCCCAGACGAACGAGCCGGTCAGGGTCACGATAATGCCGATCACCAGCGGAATGACGATGCCGGCGGCGTTGGCAAACAGGTTGAACAGGCCGCCGCTCAGGCCGATCAGGCCCTTGGGGGCGATGTCGGAGACAATCATCCAGGCCAGCGACGACATGCCCTGGGCGAAATAGGCCACGCACAGGATGGCGATCACCAGGGCGTCGGAGGCCACGTAGTTGGCCAGCACGATCACCGAGGCCATCAGCAAACCGGTGATCACCGGCAGCTTGCGCGCCACGTTCAGCGAGATCCCGCGGCGCAGCATGGCGTCCGACAGCCAGCCGCCGAACAGCGTGCCCACCGAGGCGGCAATGAACGGCAGCACCGCCACCCAGCCCACTTTCAGCCACGGCATGTGGCGCTCGGTGACCAGGTAGGTGGGGAACCAGGTGAGGAAGAACACGTTGGTGGAGTTGCAGGCGAACTGGCCCAGGCAGATGCCCAGCATGTTGCGTTGCTTGAGCAGTGCCGGAATCTGCGACCAGGCAAAGCGCGTGGCCTTCTGGCTGCCGTCCACCACGCCACCGCCCTCGGCGATGTAGTCCAGTTCGGCCTGGTTGGCCTGGGTCGACTCGTGGGGCTCATGGAATTTGCGCCACCACACCAGCCCGTACAGCACGCCCACGGCGCCCACCGACATCAGCATGAAGCGCCAGCCGTAGGCGTGCAGCACCCAGAACAGCAACGGCGTGAGGAACGCCAGGCCGCAGTACTCGGCCAGGGTGTAGATGCTGGTGGCCCGCGCCCGCTCGCTCTGCGGGAACCAGATGGCGACCACGCGGCTGTTGGTGGGGAAGCACGGCGCTTCGGTGGCGCCGATCAGCAGGCGGATGCCCAGCAGCGAGGCGAAGCCGGTGGCCAGGCCCTGCAGGCCGGTGAACAGCGACCACAGGGTCAGCGCCAGCCAGTAGGTGAGCTTGGTGCCCAGGCGGTCCAGGAGGATGCCGCCAGGAATCTGCGCGGCGGCGTAGGTCCAGGAGAACGCCGAGAAAATCAGGCCCATCATGGCCGCGTTCAAGCCCAGGTCAGCGCTGATGCTGGGGGCAGCGATGCCCATCACGCTGCGGTCCAGGTAATTGATCAGGGTGCCCCCGGCGATCAACCCCAGGATCATGAAGCGGGTGCGGCTGCGCGCGGCCACGGCGGGGGCGGCGTACGCGGGAAGTTCAAGTTTGCTGTCGACACTCATGGCGGGTACCTCATCTTGTTTTTGTTAGTGCACAGGCATCCTTGCCGCCGGCAAATCAGCAGAACCCGAACAGGCGCCGCGGCGTCTCCCACATCACGGTGCGGCGCACGGCCACGTCGGGCATGAACTGCTCGGCCAGCTTCAGCAGCGGGCCGTAGTCGACGCGCTGCTGCATGCGCAGGAACGGCCAGTCCGACCCCCACACACAGTTATCCGCGCCGAAGGTTTCCAGCAGCGCCTGCACATAGCCCACGGTGTCCTCGAACACCGTGTCCATGGGCGCGAACTTCTGCATGCCGGAGATCTTCACCGTGGCCCGCCCGCGCTCGGCCAGGCGCAGCAGCGCCTGGAAGCCGGGCTGGTACAGGCCGTGCTCGATCTCGGGGCGGCCGCAGTGGTCGATCAGCAGGCGCACGTCGCTCTGGTCAATCAGTTCCAGCAATTGCACCAATTGGTCGCCCACGGTCTGGATCTGCGCGAACATGCCCAGCTCAGCCAGCTTGGGCAGCAGCGCCTCGGCGCCGGCCATCACCGTCAGGCCCTCGGTGGCCGGGTTGAAGGCCACGCCCACCACGCCCTTGGCCTGGTAGCTGGCCAGGGCCTCCAGGCTGATGTCGTGGTCAACCACCACCACGCCCTTGTAGCGCCCCTGCCCTGCGGCCAGCGCCGACAGCAGCAGGCGGTTGTCGCCGCGGTAGCCGCTGGTGGGCTGCACCAGCAGCGCGTGCTGCACGCCGTAGGCGTCCAGCACCCGGTCGAACTGGTTGAGGGTGCCGATCTCCTGCCCGGCGGGGCGGTAGATCGTGTTGGCCAGGTAAGGGAAATTGGCCGGGTCGAACAGGTGGTTGTGGCAGTCGATCTTCGGTTCGTCGTAGATGCTCATTGCACGGCCTCCCAGCCACCGCTGCGCTGCGAGGCAAACAGCGCTTCAAGGGTACGCAGGGTCGCCAGGGCATCTTCGATGGGCCAGCTGGGCACGTCGTCGCCCAGCAGCTTGCGCGAGAAGCGTTCGATCTGCAGTTGGTAATGGTTCACCGGTTCAAAGCTCAACACTTCGCTGGGGAAGGCGCCGACGCTCAGGTGGTCGCCGATCTGCAGGTGGCAGGCGCTGGGCCGCGCGTGGGCGCAGGGGAAATCGAAATTCACCCAGCCGGTGGCGCCCAGCACCGCCAGGCGCTGGTGCGTGCCCCAGCCGTCGGGCCCGGCCTGGGTGGCCACGGTGAGCGCGGCGTGGCAGTCGCCGTAGTCGAGCAAGGCGCTGGACAGCCGGTCGATGCCGAACACCGGGTCGTACTCCAGCGCCGCGATCACGCGTTTTGGCGAGCGCTTGAACACCAGGTTGCAGGCGCTGACCGCGTACACGCCCAGGTCATAGAGGGCGCCGCCACCGGCCGTGGGGTCGTTGCGGATGTCGGCCGGGTCGAGAAACTGCTTGGCCAGGGTGATGTGCGCGGCGCGCACCGCACCCAGGGTGCCTTGCACGCTGGCCTGCTCCAGCGCCGCCCACTGCGGGTGGTTGCGGAAGGCCAGGCCTTCCTCGATGTGCAGGCCGGTGCGGTCGCGCACCTGGCACAGCTGCTGCACCTGGGCGGCGCTCAGGCACAGGGGCTTCTCGCACAGCACGTGCTTGCCGGCTTCGAGGGCGCGTACCGCCCAGTCGAAATGCAGCTGGTTGGGCAACGGCACGTACACCGCGTCCACCGCCGGGTTGGCCAGCAGGTCATCGTAGCTTGCGTGCAGATGGGGAATATCGAAGCGTTCGGCCACCTCGCGGCCCTTGCTCGCGTCGCGGCTGGCCAGCGCCACCAGGCGGGCGCTGGGGGCCAGGAGCATGGCGGGCATGGTGCGTTCGGTGGCGATGTTGGCGGCGCCGAGCACGCCCCACTGGATAGTCCTGGCCATGGCCGGTCACCCTTGTTGTTATGAATGGCGCCAGACTACAAAAATACCCCCGCGATGGCTCATACTCAGATGGCGCAAACCATAACCAAAGGTTAAGACATGCCCCTGCTCCCTGCCGAAGGCCCTGAACCGGGCAACATGGCCTTCAAGCTGCGCCACATGGAAGTGTTCCGCGCGGTGATGCTCACCGGCTCCATCAGCGGCGCGGCGAAGATGCTCTACGTCTCGCAGCCGGCGGTGAGCAAGCTGATCGCCTACGTCGAGAGCCGCCTGGCGCTGCGCTTGTTCGACCGCGTCAACAACCGCCTGGTGCCCACCAGCGAGGCCCAGGCGCTGTACCGCGAGGTGGAGCGCGTGTACCAGGCGGCGCTGTGGGTGAACGAGTGCGCGCAGTCCCTGGCCACCACGCCCAACCGCCAGCTACGGGTGTGCTGCAGTGCCTCGCTGTCCACGGTAGTGCTGCCCCATGCCCTGGCCGAGCTCAAGCGCCAGGTGCCGGCCATGCACATTGAATGGCGCACCATTCTGATGAGCGAGATGCCGGTGCAGATCCTCGGCAAGAAGGTCGACCTGTCGATCTCGGCGCTGCCGGTGGTGCACGACCACCTGTATTCGCTGCCGTTCATGCGCGGGCGCATGGTCTGCGTGCTGCCGCCGGGGCACGCGCTGGAAAGCCAGCCGGTGATCGACATGGCCCACCTGGCCCGCGAGCCGCTGCTGCTGTTCCGCCCCGACATCCCGTTCGGCAAGCTGATCAGCGACGCCATCGAGCGTAGCGGCGTGGCGCTGAACTCGTTCCTGGATTTCACCAACGCGCCGGAGGCGGTGGCGCTGGTGAAACAAGGGCTGGGGGTGACCATCATCGACGAGTTCGTGGCCCAGGACAGTGGCCTGGTGGTGAAGCCGCTGGCGGAAGAGATCGGCTTTGATATCAGCTTCGTGTTCTCGCGCTTCGACCCGCTGCCCGAGGCGGCGCGGCGGATGATGCAGGTGCTGCTGGACCAGGCACAGCGCCTGGGGCGCCAGATCCCCGGCTTCAACTGGCCCGCCTGACGCCCACATTTTCATGTGGGAGCGGGCCGCTGCTACACTGGCCGGGTCTGCCAAGGAAGCGTACACCCCATGCCCACCCCCCGCGAAAACCACGGCAAGGCTGCGCGCAAGCATTGCCCGCGTTCCAGCCACCGCCACCCCGGCAACGTCGACCGCGACCCGCTGGCGCTGATCGAGGCGTCCAGCAAGGGCCGGGTGAAATCCCTGGTGGCCCTGCGCTACGGGCGCATGCTGGCCTCGCCCTTCACCTTCTACCGCGGCAGCGCGCTGCTGCAGGCACACGACCTGGCCGGCACCCCGGACATGGGCCTCAACGTGCCGCTGTGCGGCGACGCGCACCTGATGAACTTCGGCGGCTTCGCCACCCCCGAACGCAACCTGGTGTTTGGCCTCAATGACTTCGACGAGGCCCACCCCGGCCCCTGGGAATGGGACCTCAAGCGCCTCACCGCCAGCTTCCTGATTGCCGCGCGCTCGCTGCGCCACAGCGAAAGCGTCGAGGAGAACCTCTGCCGTGAGGTGGTCAACAGCTACCAGGCCACCCTGCTGTTGTGCGCCGAGCAAGGCGTGCTCAACACCTGGTACGGGCGCATCAGCCCCGGCGAGCTGATGGAGCAGCCACAGAACAGCCACACCCTGGAATACCTGCGCCAGACCATCGAGAAAGCCCAGCGCCGCACCCACGCGCGGCTGCTGCCCAAGATCGTCAACGAGAGCCGCCACGGCCACCTGACCCTGCGCGACGACTTGCCGGAGATCTTCCACCTGCACGGCAAGCACTCGCTGCTGGACCACGATGACGACTGGCTGGCTGCGCACCGCTGGCAACCGCTGTACAAGGCGCTGATCAGCAAGTACCGCAGCACCCTGCAGGGCGACCGCCGCGAGCTGTTCTCGCGCTTCGAGGTGCACGACCTGGCCTTCAAGGTGGTGGGCGTGGGCAGCGTCGGCACCCGCTGCCTGGTGGCGCTGCTCACCGACGAGCTGCGCAACCCGCTGTTCCTGCAGTTCAAGGAAGCGCGGCGCTCGGTGCTGGCCGACTACGTCAAGGCGCGCTCGCCGTTCAAGCACCACGGCCAGCGCGTGGTCGAAGGCCAGCGCCTGATGCAGCCGGCCAGCGACCTGTTCCTGGGCTGGACCGCCAGCCCCAACGGCCACCATTTCTACCTGCGCCAGCTGCGCGACATGAAGGTCTCGGCCGAGCTGGAAACCTTCGACGACCAGACCCTGGCCGCCTACGCGCGCCTGTGCGGCCGCGCCCTGGCCCGCGCCCACGCCAAGGCCAGCGGCGAGGCGGCCACCATCAGTGGCTACATCGGCCGCGGCCAGGCCATGGCCGATGCGCTGTTCGCCTATGCCCAGGCGTACGCACTGCAGAACGAAAAAGACTATGAGCGTTTCCAGCACGCCTGCCGCAGCGGGCGCCTGCAAGCGCGCAGCGAAGCGGATTTCACGGCCGATCGCCTGCCTTGATCTTCATCCGCTGGCCGGTTTATCTGTGCTTACATCCAAGGGGTTCTTTCCTCTCACTGCCAGGAGCAACGCCATGCAACTGCGACACTTGGGCACGACCGGCATCGACATCGCGCCGCTGGTCTTCGGTGGCAACGTACTGGGCTGGACCGCTGACGAAAAGACCAGCCTGGCCATCCTCGACGCCTTCATCGACCAGGGTTTCAACGCCATCGACACCGCCGACGTCTACTCGGCCTGGGTGCCGGGCCACCAGGGTGGCGAATCGGAAACCCTGCTCGGCAAATGGTTCGCCAGCCGCCCCGGCGTACGCGACAAGGTGGCGCTGTTCACCAAGGTTGGCATGCGCATGGGCAGCGACGACAAGCAGGGCCTGAAGGCAAAGTGGATCGTGCAGGCGGTGGAGGATTCCCTGCGCCGGCTGAACACCGAGCGCATCGACCTGTACTTCTCGCACCAGTTCGACGCCAGCACGCCGGCCGAGGAAACCCTGGCGGCCTACGCCAAGTTGCTGGACGCCGGGAAGATCCGCGCCATCGGCGCCTCCAACTTCACCGCCGGCCAACTGGCCGCCAGCCTGGCCACCGCCCGCGCCCACGACCTGCCCAGCTACCAGGTGCTGCAACCGGAGTACAACCTCTACGACCGCGGCAGCTTCGAGGGTGAGCTACGCGAGCTGTGCATCGCCGAGCACATCGGCGTGGTCACCTACTACAGCCTGGCCTCGGGCTTCCTCACCGGTAAATACCGCAGCAAGGCCGACCTGGGCAAAAGCGTGCGCGGCGGGCGCATCGACAAGTACCTGGACGCCCGCGGGCTGGCGTTGCTGAAAACACTGGACGGCATCGCCCAGGCCCATCAGGCGCAACCGGGGGAAGTGGCCCTGGCCTGGCTGATGGCCCGCGAAGGCGTGACCGCGCCCATCGCCAGCGCCACCAGCGTGGCCCAGGTCGAAAGCTTCGGGCGGGCGGCGCGGCTGAGCCTCAGCGCCCAGGAACTGGCGGCGCTGACCGCCGCCTAGCCGCCTAGTGGGCGGCGCGGGCGTGCTGCAGGGCATCTTCCACCCCTTGCAGCATCTGCCCGATGGTCCACGGCTTGCGCAGGAACGCCACCTCGCACTTCACCCCGGAAGACTCCGGGGTTTCGTGGCCCGACATGATCAATATCGGCAGTTGCGGCCAGTGGTCGTGGACAAAGTTCGACAGGTCAGCGCCATTGAGCTGGCCGGGCATGAGGATATCGGTCAGCAGCAGGCCGACCTCGGGCGCACGTTGCTCAAGGAAGGGCACGGCGGCGTCGGCCGTCTCGAACTCGACGGTCTGGTACCCCTCTTCCTTGAGAATCTCGCAAACGAACTCGCGGATGATCACCTCATCCTCTACCACCACGACCAGGGGGTGAGCGAGTTCGTTGCGTTCCATCGTGACTGAATTCATGACTATCATTTCCTGATCTGGGCTACAGCGTGCGCCGCGTGTACAACGTAGGAGCAGCAACCCGGACGGAAATTCAATTTTGATTCAATACAGTTACATTTCTCGCCGATTTCCGTTGCCGCGGCGTCACAACGAGATGAAAAACCCGACGATCGCCGCACTCATCAGGTTCGACAACGTGCCGCCGATCATCGCCCGCAGCCCCAGCCGCGCCAGCTCTTGGCGCCGCTCGGGGGCGACGCTGCTCAGGCCCGCCAGCTGGATGGCAATCGACGACAGGTTGGCGAACCCGCACAAGGCGAAGGTCACGATCACCTGGGTGTGCGCCGACAGCAGCGGCACGCCCGCCTCCGCCGCCTTGCCGGGCGTAAGGTGGTTGGCCAGGTCGGCGTAGGCGACGAATTCATTGAGCACCATCTTCTCGCCAATGAAGCCGCCGGCCAGGATCGCCTCGTTCCACGGCACCCCCAGCAGGTACGCCAGCGGCGACAGCACGTACCCCAGTATCAGCTGCAGGGTCAGCTGCGGGAAACCCAGCCAGCCGCCGGCCCAGCCCAGCAGGCCGTTGACCATGGCGATCAGCGCGACAAACGCCAGCAGCATCGCCCCTACCGCCAGGGCCAGGCGCAAGCCCACCTGGGCGCCTTCGGCGGCGGCATCGACGATGTTGGCCGCGCGGTTTTCCTTGGCGTGCAGGGCCTCCAGGGCCTGGTGGTCGTGGGCCTGCTCGGTCTCCGGCTCCATCAGCTTGGCCATCAGCAGCGCCCCCGGGGCGGCCATGAAACAGGCGGCGATCAGGTACTTGAGCTCCACCCCCAGGCCGGCGTAGCCCAGCAGCACCGAGCCGGCCACTGCCGCGAAGCCGCCGACCATGATCGCGAACAGCTCCGAGCGCGTCAGCCGCGCCAGGAACGGCCGCACCACCAGTGGTACCTCGGACTGGCCGATGAAGATGGCCGAGGTCACTACCATGGATTCCACCCGGCTGGTGCGCAACACCAGGCGCAGCACGCCGCCCACAATGCGGATGATCCAGCCCATCACGCCCAGGTGGTAGAGCACGGCGATGAAGCTGCCGAAGAACACGATCATCGGCAGCACGCGGATGGCAAACACGAAGCCACCGCTGCCGAACACCTCGAACATGTGCGGCGAACTCAGGCCGCCGTACAGAAATTCGATGCCTTTGTTCGCGTACACCTGCAACGCCGACACGCCGCTGGCCAGGTCGGCCAGGGCCGCCTGGCCCCAGGGCACGTACAGCGCAAAGGCGCCGATCACCACTTGAATACCGAACGCGCCCAGCACCGTGCGCCAGTTGATGGCGCTGCGCCGGGACGATAGTGCCAGGGCGATGGCCAGCAAGGCGGCCATTCCAACAAGACTGATCATGCAGTTGACTCCGTGTCGCGCAAAGGGTGGATCAGAAGGATTCGAAGGCGCCTGGCAGCAGTTGCGCCAGGGTCCACACCCGCGTGGCGTCGAGGTCACTGCCCTGGCAGATGATGCGCGCGTCGGGCGCCATCAGCTCCACCAGCACCTGGCGGCAGGCGCCGCAGGGGCTGATCAGCGCCACCTTGGGCGCGTAGATGGCCATGGCCTTGAAGCGCCGCGGCGCCAGGCCCTGGCTGATGGCGGCAAACAGCGCGCTGCGCTCGGCGCAGTTGGTCAGGCCGTAGGAGACGTTCTCGACGTTGGTGCCCAGCACCACTTCATCGTTTTCCGCCAACAGCGCCGCCCCCACGGGGAACTGCGAATAGGGCGACCAGCTACGGTCGGCGGCAAGCCTGGCCTGGGCCAGCAGGGCATCATCATTCATGAGTGGTTCGTTCCTCGAAAAGCGCAACAGCATGAAGGGCAATTGTGTAAACACGTCGAGCGGCAAGCGAGAGCATTTTATGTGCCACAGGCGGGAGTACGTTGCAATTCAAGCGCTTGATGAAGAATGGCGGACCACATGCTCCGAACCAGAGCACCTGGTTCGCGCACAACGCACCGCCCTGTAGCAGCGGCCCAGGCCGCGTCCGCGGACGCAGCCTTCGGCAGCTGCTACGCAGATCACCTGTAGCAGCGGCCAAAGGCTGCGTCCGGATGCACCACGGATCGGCGGCGGGATAGGGAGGTTAAATCGCGTTGAGCTGCGCGACGATTTCCGGTGCCAGCACCCGCTCCCCGGCCGCCAGGTTCTGCTGCAGATGCGCCACCGAAGAAGTCCCCGGTATCAGCAGGATATTCGCCGAACGCTGCAGCAGCCACGCCAGCGCCACCTGCATGGGCGTGGTCTGCAACTGCGCCGCCACCTGGTCCAGGGTGGCCGACTGCAGCGGCGTGAAGCCGCCCAGCGGGAAGAACGGCACGTAGGCGATGCCCTGCCCCGCCAACTGGTCAATCAGAGCATCATCAACACGGTGCGCCAGGTTGTAGTGGTTCTGCACGCACACCACCGGCGCGATGCCCTGGGCTTCCACCACCTGCGCCGCCGACACGTTGCTCACGCCCAGGTGGCGGATCAGGCCCTGGCGCTGCAACTCGGCCAGGGTGGCGAACTGCTCGGCAATCGACGCCTCGTCCGGCGCGTGCATGCTGCCCCAGGCGCGGAAGTTGACCACCTCCAGCACGTCCAGGCCCAGGTTGCGCAGGTTGTCGTGCACTGCGGCGGTCAGCTCCGCGGCGCTGTCGGCGCGCAGCCAGGCGCCGTCATCACCGCGGCGGGCGCCGACCTTGGTGACAATCACCAGGTCCTGCGGGTACGGCGCCAACGCCTCGCGAATCAGCTGGTTGGTGACATGCGGGCCGTAGAAGTCACTGGTGTCGATATGGTTCACACCGCTGGCGATGGCCGCGCGCAGCACCGCCAGCGCCGCGTCGCGGTCCTTGGGCGGGCCGAACACGCCGGGGCCGGCGAGCTGCATGGCGCCGTAGCCCAGACGGTTGACGGGGCGGTGGCCGAGGGTGAAGTGGGTGGCGGTAGACGGCGTGGTCATGGGAAAATTCCTCGTGTCGCAGTGGCAGAGGCAACGATGATAGGCGCAAAAAAACCATGGCGCCTTGGTTTGCTGATGCATCGCCTGCATAGAAGCGTCGGGTTGGCAGTTAGACGAAAATCTTCAGTTGGGCTGGCCTGCCATGGGCCGGATGACTCTGTTAAGGTCAACCCCCTCGATTTCTCCCAGAGGGTATCTCATGTCGCCATCCACCTACGTCCCCCCCAAGGTCTGGACCAACGACGCCGAGTCCGGTGGCCAGTTCGCCAGCATCAACCGCCCCACCGCCGGCCCTACCCACGACAAGACGCTGCCCGTGGGCAAGCACCCGCTGCAGCTGTATTCGCTGGCGACGCCCAACGGCGTCAAGGTCACCATTCTGTTGGAGGAGCTGCTGGCCCTGGGACACGGCGGCGCCGAGTACGATGCCTGGCTGATTCGTATCGGTGATGGCGACCAGTTCTCCAGCGGCTTCGTCGAGGTGAACCCCAACTCGAAAATCCCGGCCTTGCTCGACCGCAGCACCGACCCGGCCATTCGCGTGTTCGAGTCGGGCTCGATCCTGCTGTACCTGGCGGAGAAGTTCGGCGCGTTCCTGCCGACCGACCCCGCTGGGCGCACTGAAACCCTGAACTGGCTGTTCTGGCAGATGGGCGCCGCGCCCTACCTGGGCGGCGGCTTCGGGCACTTCTACGCCTACGCGCCGGAGAAGCTCGAATACCCGATCAACCGCTTCACCATGGAAGCCAAGCGCCAACTGGACGTGCTCGACCGGCGCCTGGCCGAAAGCCCGTACCTGGCCGGCGACACCTACACCATCGCCGACATCGCCGTATGGCCGTGGTACGGCCAGCTGGTGCGCGGCAACCTCTACTCCGCCGCCGAATTCCTCGACGCCGGCAGCTACACCCACGTCCAGCGCTGGGCCCAGGCCATCGCCGAGCGCCCCGCCGTGCAGCGCGGCCAGCGCGTCAACCGCACCTGGGGCGACGAAGCCACCCAAGTCCCCGAACGCCATGCGGCGGCCGACCTGGATTGATACTCCCTACCATCGCGTAGCCGCTGCCACAGGCTGCGCTGGCCTTCGTTCACCCTGGAGATCTCCAGCGAGGCGAAGGGCCAGCGCCGCCTGCCGGCAGCGGCTACAGCCATTTGGCGTCCCAAAGCGGGTAATCGCCCAAACGTCCTGCTATGCCAGCACGCAGAGGATTGGCGATTACGTAGCGCGCCACAGCCTTGAGATCAGCCTCCTGACGCAGTGCGCGATCATGATAGCCCTTCTGCCAGAGACGACCTTGCTGGTGTCGGGCCGCATTCACACTCAAGCTGCTGCGTGACTTGGCCTGACACATCAATTCGCCCAACGTGCCCCGCTGCAGTTCGACCAGCCAGTGCAGATGATCCGGCATCACCACCCACGCCAGCGATTCCACCCGACCCGCTTCATGCGCGTGGCGCATTTCATGGACCAGCAGCCGCCCCAACCGCCAGTCGGCAAATACCGGATGGCGGCCTTGGGTCACGACCGTCAACAGGTACACACGACCGACCTCACTGCAACGGCCTGTCAGCAACCGATGTCCCAAGCTACGAGTCAGCATCCTTGCGTTCCCTTCGTCGATGGAAACGCTACCTTAAGGTGCGACCCTCAAGATCGGTACTGTCAAATCATCAGCAAACGTGACAGCGGCTACGCGGGCGGCAGGTGCGTCCCAAATCACGCACCACCGCAACTCCGTAGCCGCTGCCGCAGGCTGCGCTGGCCGGTATGAACAGCCGAAATCTCCAGCGAGGCTCAGGGCCAGCGCAGCCTGGCGGCAGCGGCTACGCGGCCCACTGGCGCACCCCAATCACCCGCCACCGCAACTCCGTAGCCGCTGCCGCAGGCTGCGCTGGCCGGTATGAACAGCCAAAATCTCCAGCGAGGCACAGGGCCAGCGCAGCCTGGCGGCAGCGGCTACGCGGCCCGCAGGTGCACCCCAAATCACGCACCACCGCAACTCCGTAGCCGCTGCCGCAGGCTGCGCTGGCCGGTATGAACACCCGAAATCTCCAGCGAGGCACAGGGCCAGCGCAGCCTGGCGGCAGCGGCTACGCGGCCCACTGGCGCACCCCAATCACCCACCACCGCAATTGCGTAGCCGCTGCCGCAGGCTGCGCTGGCCGGTATGAACACCCGAAATCTTCAGCGAGGCACAGGGCCAGCGCAGCCTGGCGGCAGCGGCTACGCGGCCCGCAGGTGCACCCCAAATCACGCACCACCGCAACTCCGTAGCCGCTGCCGCAGGCTGCGCTGGCCGGTATGAACACCCGAAATCTCCAGCGAGGCACAGGGCCAGCGCAGCCTGGCGGCAGCGGCTACGCGGCCCACTGGTGCACCCAAATTCACCCACCACCGCAATTGCGTAGCCGCTGCCGCAGGCTGCGCTGGCCGGTATGAACACCCAAAATCTCCAGCGAGGCACAGGGCCAGCGCAGCCTGGCGGCAGCGGCTACGCGGGCAGCAGGTGCGCCCCAATCACCCGCCACCGCAATTGCGTAGCCGCTGCCGCAGGCTGCGCTGGCCAGTATGAACACCCGAAATCTTCAGCGAGGCACAGGGCCAGCGCAGCCTGGCGGCAGCGGCTACGCGGCCCGCAGGTGCACCCCAAATCACGCACCACCGCAAATCCGTAGCCGCTGCCGCAGGCTGCGCTGGCCGGTATGAACAGCCAAAATCTCCAGCGAGGCACAGGGCCAGCGCAGCCTGGCGGCAGCGGCTACGCGGCCCGCTGGCGCCCCCCAACCACGCGACATCGCAACTCCGTAGCCGCTGCCGCAGGCTGCGCTGGTCGGTATGAACAGCCAAAATCTCCAGCGAGGCACAGGGCCAGCGCAGCCTGGCGGCAGCGGCTACGCGGCCCACTGGCGCACCCCAATCACCCACCACCGCAATTGCGTAGCCGCTGCCGCAGGCTGCGCTGGCCGGTATGAACAGCCAAAATCTCCAGCGAGGCACAGGGCCAGCGCAGCCTGGCGGCAGCGGCTACGCGGCGGGCGAATGCGCCCAAGGCCGCGTCCTGGCCCTCAAGCCCGCGGGCGAATGCCGTTCAGCACCAGCTGCTGCACGTTCACCAGCACCTCGTCGAAGAACACCGGGTCGGCCAGGGTCTTGCCGGTCACGGCGTGGACCTGGCTGGCGAAGTCGGCGTAGTGCTGGGTGGTGGCCCACAGCGAGAAGATCAGGTGGTGCGGGTCGATGGGCGCCAGGCGGCCGGCGTCGATCCAGGCCTGGATGACCTGCACCTTGCTGTCCACCAGCTCGCGCAGCGGGTCCTGCAGCTCGCCGAGCAGCAGCGGCGCGCCCTGGACGATTTCCAGGCAGAACAGCCGTGACTCGGCCGGGTGGTCGCGGGACAGTTCCAGCTTGATGCGAATGTACTCGCCAATGGCCTGCAGCGGGTCCTGCTCCACGCTGAAGCCGCGCAGCGGCCGCAGCCACACGTCCAGCAACTGGCGCAAAACGCTCAGGTACAGCTCGTCCTTGCTGGCGAAGTAATACAGCAGGTTGGTCTTCGACACGTCGGCCATGTTGGCCACCTGGTCCAGGCTGGTGCCGTGCACGCCGAAGCGCGAGAACAGCTGCAAGGCGGCATCGAGGATGACCGCGCGCTTGCCCTCCATCAGCCGGTGGCGGCGCTGCAGGGTGGACGCGCTGGGGGTGCGGGCGGGCTTGGCGGGGGGCGACTTCTGCTTCACGTAAGGGACCTGTGGCCAACGAAACACCCCCGCACTTTACCCTGCCCGCGCCACCAGGCAATGGCCAATAGCGCCCCAAGGCCGTGCACGGCGCACCAACCAGGCGCTCTGCACCAGACCATTTGGTCCGTCACTAAATATAACCCTTTGTTACATAACGCTAAAAGATTATTGGCCTGCTTCCTGCTAAATCCCTTGGGTACTCGACCCCAAGAGGCTCACATCATGGACGTAGGCATCTTCATCCCGATCGGCAACAACGGCTGGCTCATCTCCACCACGGCGCCGCAGTACAAGCCCACCTTCGAACTGAACAAGACCATCGTGCAGAAGGCCGAGCACTACGGCTTCGACTTCGCCCTGTCGATGATCAAGCTGCGCGGCTTCGGCGGCAAGACCGAGTTCTGGGAGCACAACCTCGAATCCTTCACCCTGATGGCCGGCCTGGCCGCGGTCACCAGCCGCATCCAGCTGTTCGCCACCGCCGCCACACTGACCCTGCCGCCGGCCATCGTCGCGCGCATGGCCAGCACCATCGACTCCATCTCCGGCGGGCGCTTCGGCGTCAACCTGGTCACCGGCTGGCAGAAGCCCGAATACGAGCAGATGGGCCTGTGGCCCGGCGACGAGTTCTTCCACACCCGCTACGACTACCTGGGTGAATACGCCCAAGTGCTGCGCGAGCTGTGGGCCACCGGCAGCAGCGACTTCAAGGGCCAGTACTTCCAGATGGACGACTGCCGCGTCAGCCCCAAGCCCCAGGCCGCCATGAAGGTGATCTGCGCCGGCCAGAGCGACGCCGGCATGGCCTTCTCGTCGCAGTACGCCGACTACAACTTCTGCTTCGGCAAGGGCGTCAACACTCCTACCGCGTTTGCGCCCACGGCCGAACGGCTGATCCAGGCGAACGAAAAAAGCGGCCGCGAGGTGACTTCCTGCGTGCTGTTCATGATCATCGCCGCCGACACCGACGAAGCCGCCCGCGAGCGCTGGGAGCTGTACAAGGCCGGCGCCGACGAGGAAGCCATCGCCTGGCTGGCCGAGAAAGGCGCGGCCGACAAGAGCCCCGGCTCGAACATGCGGCAGATGGCCGACCCGACCTCGGCGGTGAACATCAACATGGGCACCCTGGTGGGCTCGTGGGCCAGCGTGGCGCGCATGCTCGACGAGGTGGCCAGCGTGCCCGGCACCCAGGGCGTGATGCTGACCTTCGATGACTTCGTGCAGGGCGTGGAAGACTTCGGCGAAAAAATCCAGCCGCTGATGACCTGCCGCCAACACATCAACCTGCTCAAGGAAACTGCCTGATGAACGCGCCTGCGCCGCTCAGCGGCTACGCCCTGCCCCTGGACACCCTGCCTGCCCGCACCCTGCCCGCGCGCCCCGAGGCCCTGAACCTGAAGGCCAGCGAGACCGCCCTGGTGGTGGTGGACATGCAGAACGCCTACGCCAGCCTGGGCGGCTACCTGGACCTGGCCGGCTTCGACGTCAGCAGCACTGGCCCGGTGATCGCCAACATCCAGAAGGCTCTGGCCACCGCCCGCGCGGCCGGCATGCCGGTGGTGTTCTTCCAGAACGGCTGGGACGCCGACTACGTCGAAGCCGGCGGCCCCGGCTCGCCCAACTGGCACAAGTCCAACGCCCTGAAAACCATGCGCCAGCGCCCGGAACTGCAAGGCACGCTGCTGGCCAAGGGCGGCTGGGACTATGAACTGGTGGACGAACTCAAGCCCCAGCCCGTCGACATCCTGGTGCCCAAGACCCGCTACAGCGGCTTCTTCAACACCAACTTCGACAGCCTGATGCGCAGCCGCGGCATCCGCAACCTGGTGTTCACCGGCATTGCCACCAACGTCTGCGTGGAGTCGACCCTGCGCGACGGCTTCTTCCTCGAATACTTCGGCGTGGTGCTGGCCGACGCCACCCACCAGGCCGGCCCGGCGTTCGCCCAGCAGGCGGCGCTGTTCAACATCGAGACGTTCTTTGGCTGGGTGTCCAGCGTCGACGCCTTCTGCAGCACCTTCGCCACCGCTTGAGGAGCCCGAGCATGAGCAAAAAAGCCATTATCCCCGCCGGCACCGGCGTGCCCATCGCCCCCTTCGTGCCCGGCTCGCTGGCCGACGGCATCCTCTACGTGTCCGGCACCCTGCCCTTCGACAAGGACAACAACGTGGTGCACGTGGGCGACGCCGCCGCCCAGACCCGCCATGTGCTGGAGACCATCAAGGGCGTGGTGGAGACCGCCGGCGGCACGCTGGACGATGTCACCTTCAACATGATCATGCTGCGCGACTGGGCCGACTACGCCGCCATCAACGCGGTGTACGCCGAATACTTCGCCGGCGAGAAACCGGCGCGCTACTGCATCCAGTGCGGCCTGGTGAAGCCCGACGCCCTGATTGAAATCGCCAGCATCGCCCACGTCGGCTGAGGAGCGCCCATGTACCACGAACTGCTTGGCCGCACCGACCCGCACGCTCCTACCCTGGTGCTCAGCTCGGGCCTGGGCGGCTCCGCGCGCTTCTGGGCGCCGCAACTGCCGGTGCTCACCCAGGCCTACCGGGTGCTGGTATACGACCACGCCGGCAGCGGCCGCAGCCCGGCCACGCTGCCCGAGGGCTATAGCATCGCCACCATGGCTGCCGAGTTGCTGGCGCTGCTGGACGAACTGGACGTGCAGCGCTGCCACTTCATCGGCCACGCCCTGGGCGGCCTGGTGGGCCTGGAACTGGCGCTGCAACGCCCCGGGCTGTTGCAAAGCCAGGTGCTGATCAACGCCTGGAGCAGCCCCAACCCCCACAGCGCGCGCTGCTTTGCGGTGCGCAAGAATCTGCTGAACCACAGCGGCCCGGCCGCCTACGTGCAGGCCCAGGCGCTGTTCCTGTACCCCGCCGACTGGATCGCCGCCAACAGCGCGCAACTGGCCGAGGACGACGCCCACGCCCTGGCGCACTTTCCCGACCCTGCCAACCTGCTCAAGCGCATCGCCGCGCTGCAGGCGTTCAACGTCGAGGCGCACCTGGGCGACATCAGCGTGCCCACCCTGCTGATCGCCAACCGCGACGACATGCTGGTGCCCTGGCAACGCTCGCAGCACCTCGCCGACGGCCTGGCCAACGGCCGGCTGTGCCTGCTGGACTATGGCGGCCACGCCTCCAGCGTCAGCGACAGCACCACGTTCAACCGCGTTTTGCTCGATTACCTGGCTGAACAAGCCTGACTGGAGTGCCCATCATGCTCATGTCCGAAATCGTCGCCCCCCACGTCGCTGCCCAGGACTTCCGCCACGCCATGGCCGGCCTCGCCGCCGCGGTCAACGTCATCACCAGCGATGGCCCCCAGGGCCGCGCCGGGTTCACCGCCACCGCGGTGTGCAGCGTCACCGACAACCCGCCCACCCTGCTGGTGTGCCTGAACCGCAGCGCCTCGGTGCACCCAGTGTTCAGCGCCAACGGCGTGCTGTGCGTGAACACCCTGGGCAGCGACCAGCGCGAGCTGTCGAACCTGTTCGGCGGCAAGACCGCCATGAGCGAACGCTTCGCCGCCGGCGCCTGGAGCACCTGGGTCAGCGGTGCGCCGGTGCTGGACGGCGCGGCGGCCAGCTTCGACTGCCGCATCAGCCAAACCCTGAGCGTGGGCACCCACGACATTCTGTTCTGCGAAGTGATGGCCCTGCGTCGCGAAACCGACGCCGACGCACTGGTATATTTCGACCGCGCCTACCATGAGGTGCACCCGCAGCAACCCCCAGCCTGATTTCACCTGAAAAAGGACTTCACATGCGTCATACCCTGTTCCCCCTGGCCACTCTGGCACTGGGGACCACCCTGAGCCTGGGCGCCGTGGCGGCGCCGCTGCAACCCAAGGTGATGCTGATCACCATGTTCGGCCCCGAGGCGCAGAACTGGATCGAGCGCCTGCACCTCAGCGAAAAGGTGCCGGTGCCCGGCCTTGCCGCCGAATACCCCGACGTGCTCTGCAACCGCCAGCAGGTGTGCCTGATGACCACCGGCATGGGCCAGACCAACGCCGCCGCGTCCACCTTGGCCCTTACCCTGTCCAGCCAGTTCGACCTGCGCCAGACCTATTTCCTGGTGGCCGGCATTGCCGGCATCAACCCCCGCGAAGGCACCCTGGGCACCGCCGCCTGGGCCCATTACCTGGTGGAGTTCGGCACCCAATGGGAGCTGGATTCGCGTGACGTGCCCAAGGACTGGCCTACCGGCTACCTGGGCATCAACACCAAGGGCCCGAACGAGAAGCCGCCGCTGGACTACAAGACCGAAGTGTTCGAACTGAACCCGGCGCTGCAGGCCAAGGCCTTTGCCCTGTCGCAGAACGTGGTGCTGGGGGAAAGCAAGGAATCGGCGGCCTGGCGCCAGCACTACCCCTACGCCCCGGCCAACCAGCCGCCGGTGGTGACCCGTTGCGATACCCTGGCGGGCAACACCTGGTACTCGGGCACGCGCCTGAGCGAGCGCGCCGAGGCGTGGACCAAGTTGCTCACCGATAACAAGGGCACCTACTGCACCACCCAGCAGGAGGACAACTCCACCTACGAAGCGCTGCTGCGCGCCAGCCGCCTGGGCCGCGTGGACATCCAGCGGCTGGCGGTGCTGCGCGCCGGTTCCGACTTCGACCGGCCGTACCCGGGCTACAGCGAGGTGGACAACCTGCTCAAGTACGCCGACCAGGGCGGCTTCGTGCCGGCGCTGGACAACCTGTACCGGGCGGGCAATGCGCTGGTGCAAGACATTACCGGGCACTGGGCGCAATGGCAGCATGGCGTGCCTTCCGCGCCGTAGCCGCTGCCGCCAGGCTGCGCTGGCCGGTGTGAACCCCCGGGATCTCCAGCGAGGCATAGGGCCAGCGCAGCCTTCGGCAGCGGCTACGCTGGCGGTGGGGTCAGGACAGGCGCCCACCCAACCGCTGCGCCACCCAATCGGCAATCCAGGCGCCGGCATTGGCGGTGTTGTCCAGGCTGCTGTGGTGGATGCCGCCCTCGCGCGGGGTGAAAATCTTCAGCTCGCGGTCCGGGCTGGCAGTCAGCTGGTCAAACGACTGGTGCGCATACTCCAGCGGGATCTGCCGGTCGGCCTCGCCGTGGGTCACCAGGAACGGCACCTTGATGCGTTCCATCACGCCATTGAGGTGCACCTGCTCGGCGATGGCCATGAATTCGTCCATGTCCGCCGCGCCCCACACCCAGCGCACGTGCTCCCAGTAATGCGGCACCGGCCGCTCGCCTTCGCGGGCCAGGCGGCGTTTCTGCATCTCGCCCCAATTGTGGTTGGCGCCCCACACCACGCCCAGGGCAAAACGCGGTTCGAAGGCCACCGCGCGCGGGCAGTAGTAACCGCCCAGGGACACGCCCAGCAGGCCGATGCGTTGCGGGTCGATGTCAGCGCGCCCTTGCAGGTAATCCACCACCTTGCTCGCCCAAACCTCGGTGTTGGCCACGGCGTTCATGCCGTGCAGGCGCAGCGCCTCGCCGGTGCCCGGCTGGTCGAGGAACACGCTGGCGATGCCGCGCTTGGCCAACAGTTGCGGGAACAGCCCGGCGCGGTAAACCATCTCCTTGGTGCTGTCCAGGCCGTTGATGATCACCAGGCACGGCGCCGGCCCCTGCACGCCTTCAGCCGGGGTATAGAGACCGGCGAGGTGCGCGCCGCGGTAAGGAATTCCCACCCGTTGCAACGGCTCGCCGGCCAGCCGCGCGCCCTCGGCGAAGGTTTGCAGGAACTTGGCATACAGCGCCTTGCGCGGCGCGTAGCCGTGGGCCTGCATGCGCTCGGCGGTGATGAAATACACGGCGGCGCGGTTGAGCTTGTCGCCGGCGCTGAACAGACGGCCGCACGCCTTGTCCTCCTGGGCCAGGGCCACCAGGTTGTCGCCACCCGCCTCCCAGGCCTTGAGGAACGCCTGGGTGCCGGCGTCGTCGCCCTGGCGCGCCACCTCCACCAGTGGCCGGCACATGGCCTCGATCTCGCCGATCTTGCCGCCCATCTCGATGGCCGCCGCCACCGCCAGGCTCCACACGTAATTGGTCTCGAAATACTGGAACATCGTGGTTTTCCTTGTTGTGATCAGCGGCGCATGGCCGGTTCGCTGCCCTGGTAGAAGGTCACGTCCCAGGGGATGTCGTCCTGCATGAACGCCGGCGGGTTGCCCATCCACTGCGCCGTGCCGAAGCGGAATTCCCACTCGCGCGGCACCCAGTTGTCGTCCAGGTAGTCGGTGTCGGCGCCGTACTCGGCCTCGCCGCCGGTGGGCGAGTTGAAGTAGCAGAAAATCGCCGACGCAATGCGGTGCCGGCCAGTGCCGAGGAAGCCGTGCTGCCAGCCGCGCCGGGTCATGTAGTTGGAGCCCACCATCACCTCGTCGAAGTCTTCCACGCCAAAGCAGGTGTGGTGGAAACGCGGCACGCCGCCGGCACCCGGCGCCTTGTTGTTGAGCAGGAAGGTGTTGTGGTGCTCGTTGGCGCCGTCGGCGCGCAGGTAGGTGCCCACACCCTTCTGGTGGTCGGACAGGCGAAAATTCAGGCGGTCGCGGAAGAAGGCGAAGCTGGCCCAGTAGTCGTCCACGGCGAACACCACGTGGTTGATGGTCTTGGGCCGCGCGCGGGTGCGCCACTTGCGGTGCTGGTTGAGGCGGTTGACGTTGCCGGCGGCGTTGATCGGGTCCGGCGCATACGTCACCTTCTTGCGCGTGAACACCCGCAGGCCCAGGGCCTGGCCGCAGTCGCTGAGGAAGTGCCAGGCGCCGTCGTCGCCCAGGCGCACCTCGCGGTCGCGGGCCAGGTCGTCCACCAGGCGGCGCAGGTTGTCGGCGTTGTCCACGCCCCAGATGGTTTCCTTGACCCCGAAGCCCTCGTAGCGCGAGGCCGGTATGGACGGATGCTCCAGGGCGCGGACGATGATGCTCGAGCCCTCGTCAAGCCGGTAGACGGTTTCGTCGTCGCTGGCGCTCAGGCGCACCAGGCCGAAATCGTCGAAAAACTGCGAGGCCCGGGCCAGGTCCTCGACGCCGTACAACAGGGTGTCGATGCCGATGATCGCCATGTCAGGCCTCCTGGAATCGTGAGTTGCGGTGCATTGTTATTGTCCTTATAGAACGCGTTTGCCCGGCCAGCGTACGAAGCCCGGCGCACGGAAACCAATCGTTTGTGGGCATGGGATGCATCCATGGCGTGGATGGTTAAGCGCCAGTGTCGAAGGCAGGGCGGATAGATACCTGTCAGATCTGTCAGGTGTGCCTTTACCCGCCACGTCGCACACTGATCCTTGACCAACCTCATTAAGGATTCACCCTCATGACCACCACTTTCCTCACCACTACTGGCCAGGCTGATGCGGGACACCCTGACCCGACCTTCAACGGCGGCCGGCAAGTCGATGTCTATCCCTGGGCAGGCGTTGCAATGGCCACCTCCATCGCGCCACTGGCCGACGAGTCGATGCTGGTGGCGACCTTCAACCTAAGTGACCCTGGGCAAAATCAGTTTTACGTCACCAAGGTATTGCCGGGAGGAACACTGGCCACAGACTTTGGCAACCACGCGCAAGCCCCCGGCGAGCGTTTTCTGAAAGACACGTTTGGCACCCCTCGGGTGCTACCGCAGTTGCATGCCCTGGACGATGGTTCGTTTTATGTATTGAGCTTGGGGGAAGGCGCGTTGCACCTGGCTCGCTACACGGCCGCGGGCTTGCCAGGCGCAGCGTTCGAGGACTCCGGCAGCCACCAACGCACCATTGCCCTGGGCGCACTTGACGGTGGGACGGGCTTCCACGTCCAGGGTGAGTTGATCAGCATCTTTGACGGACAGACCTTCTATATCGGTGTCACTGCCGAGTTGGCCAGTGGCGACACGGTCGCCAGCGTGACCGCATTGAGCCTTGAAGGCGTGCCTGTTCCCGGCTTCAACGGCACCGGCCAATTGCTGGTGCATCCGCCGCGCGACGTCTCGCGCGCCATGCAGCTGCGCGGGCTGGATGTCCACCGCGACGCCAACAACCTCGGCAAACCGGTGGTCGCCGTCGGCTGGGCCGAAGCCCCCGGCGAAGCACTGTTTATTGCCCGCTTCGACGTCAACGGGACTATCGACGCAGCCTTCGCCGAGCGCGGGTTCGCTTGGGTTGCCCCAGACCGCCTCTTGCATATGCAGGTGGTGGTCGACCCGTCCGGTACGGTCAAACTATGCGGTACCGTGGTTAATGAGGACGAGGACACCTTCGAAAAAGTGTTCGCCTTCACGGTCAGTGGCCAAATCGATACAGCCTTCAACCGCGGCACCGCCCTGCTGGAATCGTTCCCGAACGACGCGTTTAACCCCGGCAACCAAGGCAAAGTGATCTTTCGCTCGAGCGAGCAACCAGACGGTTACCGGCTGACATGTACCAAATTTGCCTCCGCCAATGGGTGCGTAACCGCTCGCCTGCTGGAGTCAGGCGTCAAGGATGAAGCATTCGGCGAAGCCGGGCGCGCCTGGATCAGCCACCTCCCCCTTGGAAGTCAAGCGGGTCAAACGATGAAGTTGCACCCGGGCACCGGCAAGATTCTGGTCGCACGGCACATCTACACTTTCCGCTACAACGCCTGACCACCCTCTACGTAGCAGCGGCCGCCAGGCCGCGTCCGCAGGTGGCGCGGATACGCAGGCCTACCGCGGACGCAGCCTTCGGCAGCTGCTACGGGTTAGAGGAGGAAGCCGCCGTCGAGGTTGAAGACCTGGGCGGTCATGTAGGCGCTGGCGTCCGAGGCGATGAATGCCAGCACCCCGCACAAATCCTCCGGCACGCCGTTGCGCTTGATCATCTGGCTGTCGCGGACCTGCTCGAACAGCTGCGCCGGCAACGCCGCGGCGCTGCCGGGGTGGCGGATCAGGCCCGGGGAGATGGCGTTGACGGTGACGCCGTGCTCGCCCAGCTCCACTGCCAGCGCGCGGGTCAGGCCGATGACGCCCATCTTCGCCGCGATGTAGGCCAGAAAGCCCTTCTGCGGCCGGCCGGTGTTGCTCGACGCCAGGTTGACGATGCGCCCCCAGCCGCGCTCGCGCATGCCCGGGGCGAACAGCTGGCTGAGCAGGAACGGCGCGTCCAGGGTCACCGCCTGGCAGTCGCTCCAGTCCAGCAGGCTGGTGTCGTCCAGGGACTTGAGCGGGATCCAGGCGGCGTTGTTGACCAGCACGTCGCAGCGGCCGAAGTGCTCCAGCACCTGGCGGCCCAGGTAGGCGATCTGCTCGGGTTGGCGCAGGTCGCAGTGAAAGCCCTGGGCGGTGCCGCCCTGGGCCTGGATGGCGCGCACCGTGGGGCCGGTGTCGACGCAGTCGACCACGGCAATGTGCAGGCCGGCGGCGGCCAGGCGCAGGGCAAAGGCGTGGCCCAGGCCGCCAGCGGCGCCGGTGATCAGCGCCACGCGGGGTTGCAGGTGTTCGGTCATGGCAAAGCTCCTGGTCAGTGATGGGCGTTGAGGCCCAGCAGTTCGTCGAATTGGATGTGGAACAGCAGCCCGGCGGCGTAGCCGTCACGCGGGCTGACGGTGCTGTAGGGGTTGAGCCACGTGCTGGCGCCCCAGGTGCGCAGCACGAACGGGCTGACCACGATGCTGTCGGTGAGCACGAAGTTGGCGTCCAGCGACACCCCGTATTCGTTGCGGCCGGGGCTGTAGCTGCCGGCGCCGGAGGCTTCGTGGGCTTCCTCGAGGAAGCGCTGTTCGCGGGTTGTTAATTGCGCCCAGTTGACGTTCACCGAGTAGCTGTCGAACGGCCGGCTGCGGAACGGGGCCGACAGGATCAGGCCGGCGTTGCCCTGGGTGCCGACACCGTTGGCGGTGTCCTGGTCGACGGTGTGGGTCAGGCTGGCGAAGGCGGTCAGCGCGGTGGGATTGACGTCGTTGCCCTTGCCGCCGTCCTGGCGCCAGAAGGTCTTCTTCGCGCCCAGGTAGAAGCCGCTGACACCCTTGCTGGTGCGGGCCGCCGCGGTGCTGTCCTGCACCTTCGAGGTGCCGTTGACGGTGTAGTACGGGTCGGTCTGCTCGCCGTTGTTGTGGAAACCGAGAATCTCGTAGGTCTGCGGGTAGGCTTCCATGTGGTAGTCGGTGCGGTAGGCCAGGTTGGCCAGGTACACCGTGCTCAGGGTGCCGCCGCTGTCGCCGCCGGTGCGCTCCCAGCCGTTGGTGAACGGGTAGGCGTTGTTGCTGCGCCAGGCGCCCACCTGCGCGCGCAGGGCCGGGGTCAGGTCGTAGCCGATGCGCGCGCCCCAGTTGGCGTAGGGCGGCGGATTGATGCCCGCAGTGTCCTGCAAAATGGCGTTGACGCAACCCAGCGGCACGTTGCACAGCGGCAGCGCGAAGTAGTTGCCGGCGTTGCTCTTGCCCACCTCGATGGCCAGCTTGTCACCCAGCAGTTTCTGCTCGTAGGTGAACAGGCTCAGGTGGCTGACCCGTGGAATGTACGGCCCCGGCTTGCCGGCGATGACGTCGCCGACCTGGGTGCCGTAGGCCAGGTTGCTGGTCCAGGGCACGTACAGTTGCTCGAAGTGAAGCGTGCCGCCAGGAATGCCCACCAGCTTGTCGAGGTTGAAGTCGCCGCCGATGGCGAAGATGGTCAGCGCCTCGTGGTTGCCAGTGCTCAGCCCCGCGCTGGGGTTGCGCAGGTAGATTTCGGTCATCGACAGGTGCGGGCTGATGCCGTGGTCGTTCAGCCACTTGCCCTGCTCTTCCAGCAGCTTGCCACTGGACGCCGGCACGTTGTTCTCGACGTTGAGCACCCGCGGGCCGATCTTCTGGTTGGGGTATTCAGTGGCCATGGTATCGGCCACCGGGCCTTGTACAGGTGCAGGCTCTTCGGCCATTACCGGGCCTGCCAGGGTGATGATCAGGGCACAGCCAAACGCCGCTCGATTGCTCATGTTCGGTCTCTTTTTGTTGTTTTCAGGATGAGGCTGTCCGCCCCGGCGCGCACGCGCGCCGGGGGTGTATCAAGGGTTCAACGGGTCAGGCGTCTTCGAGGTTGACCGCGGCCAGTTGCAGGTCGCGTTGGGCCCGGCGCTTCACCAGGCTGGCGCCCAGCGCCGCCAGCACCACCAGCACGCACAGGCCGCCGGCCCAACTGACGGTGGTGGCCAGGCTGCCGCTGGCCTTGCTGACTGCCACCACCAGCAACGGGCTGAAGAACATGCCCAGGCAGTAGCTGCCGTACCACATGCCGGTGCCCAGGCCGCGGCGCTGCCAGGGCAGTTCGCGCATGTTCCAGATGGCCAGGGTGGGCAGCATCAGGCCGCAGCCCAGGCCGTTGACCAGGGCCACGGCCATGATGCCCTGCCAGGTGTGCATGGCCGGGATGGCGATGAAGCTGGCGGCGATCAGGCCGAACGCCAGCGCCAGGCAGTGCGGGGTGCGCAGCCCCAGCCGGGCGAGCATGTGCACGCTGAGGGTACCGAGCACGATCATCACGCTGCAGGCCGAGGCCACCAGGCCTGCAGTCTGCGGCGAGTGCTCGCCGATGTCGCCCAGCAGGTAGGCCATCTGGATTTGCAGAATCATGAACATCACCGCGCCAATGAAGGTGACCACGCAGATGCCCAGCAGCACCAGCGGCCGGAAGCGCACCAGCGGCCCGCGCTCCTCGGCGTCGGCCATGGCCGCGGCCTTGGGTTCCCACAGCAGCGCCTTGCTCACCAGCGCCAGCAGCAGCGGCACGGCGTACACCACATAGGGCGCGCGCCAGCCGATCTCGCCCAGGGCGCCGCCGACCATGAAGAACAGGATGGCCGAGGACGAGGCGAAAGTGGTCTGCAGCGCCAGGTACTTCTGCCGCTGGGCGCCGCTGTAGTAGTCGCCGATAAGCATGGTGCTGACCGTCACCACCACCGATTCCACGCAGCCCAGGGCCACGCGGCTGACGATGATGGCGTACAGCGAGTCGAGGAACATCGGCAGCAGGCCGAAGATGCCATAGCCGACGATGGACGCCACCAGCAGGCGCTTGCGCCCGTAGCGGTCGGCGAGGATGCCGACCACCGGGCTGAGCAGGGCCACCAGCAGCCCGGGAATGGTCAGCGCCACCGGAATCAGGAATTCGACATTGGGCACCGCGGCGAAGTGGGCCTGCATCTGCGGCAGGCTGGGCGCCACGACGATGGCTGCCATGGGCGACAGGCAGTTGATCAGCAACAGCAGGTACGTGGCGAACGTCGCCTTGGACTGGGTGACACGGCTGGGAGCGTTCATGGCCTCTCCGGATTGTTATTATTTAGAGTAATGGGCACGCGTTGTATCGCTTGATGTGGGAGCTGGCTTGCCAGCGAGCTTTTGGGGGCGCCAACAACTCGCTGGCAAGCCAGCTCCCACGGGTCACGCCAAAGTGTTGTTGATCAATTCCTCCAAAGTGCCGTCATGGCGCAGGCCCAGCGCCTCGGCCGCTTCGGCGTGCAACGGCGGGTAGCGGCCGAAGTTCGCTTCCAGGGCTTCGTTGGGTTCATACCTGACCAACGCCCGGCGGTCCTCGCCAAAGCGCGCGCACAGCCCATCAATCAACTGCAACAGGCTCAAATGCAGCACCGGCAAGGCAAACACCCGCCGCGCCTGCAACGCAGCCGCCGGCACGCGCGCCGCATGCAGCAGGTTGTCGACGCAGCGCGCCGCCGACATCCACCAGGCCTGCGCGCCCGGCGACACCGGGCACACGAACGGCTGGCCAGCCTTGAGCTTCCAGAACACCTCGCTCATGAACGCCGACAGCAGCCCCGAGGGCGCTGGCGGCCGGGCGACGATGCCGGGCAGGCGCAGGCTGATACCGTCGATCCAGCCACGGCGGCTGAAATCGTCGATCAGCAGTTCACCCATCAGTTTTTGCGTGGCATAGCTCAGCTGCGGGCGCAGCGGCGTGTGGTCGTCCACCGTCTCAAGCAACGGCGCCCCGTAGACGGCGATGGTGCTGGCGAACACCACCCGCGCAGGCGTGGCTTGGGCCTTCAAGCCTTCCAGCAAGGCCAGGGTGGCATCCAGGTTCACGCGGCGGCCCAGCGCGTAATCGCGCTCGGCCAGGCCACCGGGCACGCTGGCCAGGTGGAAGGCCACGTCCACAGGGGTTTCCAGGGCGTCGGCCAACAGGCGGCTGTCGTCAATGCTGCCCGCCAGCGAACGCACCCGTGGGTCGTGGATCGGCGTATCGAACGTCAGGTCCAGCAGCGTCAGTTGGCTCCAGCCCGGCAACGCCGCCGGATCGCTGAGCAGCCGTTGCACCAGGGTGGCGCCGACGAAGCCGTTGGCGCCGGTGATGAGTATGTGCATGGTCACACCTGCGCCGGTACGAAGCGGTGGTCGATGGCGCCGAACACGCTGGCGCCGTCCAGGCCGAAGATCTCGAAGCGCAGGCGGTCGCCGAACTTCAGGAACGGCGTCTTCGCCTCGCCCTGCTCGATGGTCTCCACCGCCCGGCGCTCGGCCAGGCACGCAGAGCCGGTGACGTTGTAGTCGCGGTTGGAGAAGGTGCCCGAGCCCAGCACCGTGCCGGCGCCCAGCTTGCGCGTGCGGGCCAGGTGCATCACCAGTTCGGGGAAGCTGAAGTCCATCTCGGTGCCGTTGGGCTCGCCGAAACGCTGGCCGTTGCACTGCACGTGCATGGGCAGCTTCACCCGCCCCTCGTCCCAGGCCGCGCCCAGCTCGTCTGGGGTGACCGCCACCGGCGCAAACACCGTGCTGGGCTTGGCGCGCAGCGGGCCGAAGCCGATGCTCACTTCCTTGAACAGGTGCGCGCGCAGGCTCACGTCGTTGAGCAGCATCAACAGCTTGATATGGCCTGCCGCCTGGGCAGGCTGGATGCCCATGGGCACATCATCGAGTACCACGGCGACCTCCCCTTCGAAATCGATCTGATGCTCTTCACCGGGTACCGGGTAGTCGTCGCAGGCGCCGAGGAAATCATCGCCGGCGCCCTGGTAGATAATAGGCACGCCGGGGTCTTTCTTGATGTCCAGATTGTACGCGCGCTCCATCAGCATGCCGTGGTTGAGGAACGACGAGGCGTCGGCCCATTGGTAAGCCCGTGGCAGCGGCGCCATGGCCTCGCGCGGCTCGAAATCGAACGCCTGGGTGGCACGGCCGCCGTTCAGCGCGGCAGACAGCTGCTGCAACAGCGGCTCGCAGCGCGGCCAGTCTTCGATGGCGGCCTGCAGCGTGGCGGCAATGCCCGACGCCAGCACGGCGCGGCGCAGGTCACGGGATACCACGACCAGGCGGCCGTCGCGGCTGCCGTCCTTGAGGGTGGCCAGTTTCATAGGGGTGCTCCTTGGTCGGCCCACAGGGCCGGGTATTGGATGAGTTCCAGCAGGTTGCCGCTGTTGTCACGCAGGAAGCCCATGGGCGTGCCGTCGATGACGTTCTCGAAGACGATGTCGGCGCCCTTGGCGCGCAGCGCGGCGAAGGCGGCCGGGGCGTCCTGCACGGCGAAGCACAGGTGCTTGTGGCCGTGGGTCTGCAGGTCCAGGTGTGGCTCGCGGCGGTCGGCCGGCAAGGGCTTGGCCTGCGCCAGTTGGAACAGTTCGAGGCGGTAGTCGCCGCTGCGAATGAACGCGATATGCGCCGGAATCTGCTCGATGAAGGCGCGGCTTTCCAGCTCGAAGCCGAGCATGTGCCGGTACCAGTCAATCGACTCGTCCAGGCTGGGCACGCTGATGCCGCCGTGGTGCGGTTTGATCGCGAACATGGGCGCCCTCCTCAGCTCAGCGGCCGGCCGCCATCCACAGGGATGACGGCGCCAGTGGTAAAGGTCAGTTGCGTGGCCAGGGCCAGCACCGCGCGCGCCACTTCGGCCGGCAGCGCCAGGCGCCCCAGGGGCGTGCGCGCGGCCTGCTCGTCGCGCCAGTCCTGGGCCAGGCCCTGGACGAACTCGGTGTCGGCCAGCCCCGGCGCCACCGACACCACCCGCACCTGGGGCGCCAGGGCGCGGGCCAGGGATTGGGTAAGGTTGTCCACCGCCGCCTTCGACGCACAGTAGGCGATGTTGCTGCCCATGGCCGTGCGCGCGGCGATGGAGCTGATGTTCACCACCAGGCCGTCACCGCTGGCCTTGAGCAGCGGCGCCAGGGCGCGTACGCAGGCAATGGGGCCGCGCACGTTGGTGGCCAGGATGCTGTCGATCAGCCCGTCGTCCAGGCCGTCGAGGTCGGCATGGGCAACGAAGCGCGTGGTGCCGGCGCAGTTCACCAGCAGGTCGCAGCGGCCGTAGTGCGCTTGCACCGTGGCTGCCAGGGCGTGTAACGCAGCGCTGTCGGTGACCGGCGCGGCCACCGCCAGGTGGTCGCCGCCGGGCAGCGCGGCGACCAGCGCCTGGGCCGCCTCGGCGCTGCGGTTGTAGCCGGCCACCACCCGCGCGCCGGCCTGGGCCAGGGCGGCGCAGATCGCCCCGCCCAACCCGCCGGTGGCGCCGGTGACCACCGCCACCTTGCCTTCCAGGGCCTGCATCACAGGGCCTGCTTCAGGCGGCGCACACGAATGTCGGCCTGTTCCTTGTGCCCGGAGAAATGCTCCAGGGCGCACAGCCGCGAGCACACCTCGCCGATGGCCACGCTGGCCTCATCGGTGAGCACGCGCTGGTAGGTGTGGGTCTTGATGAACTTGCCCACCCACAGCCCGCCGGTGTAGCGCCCGGCGCCCATGGTGGGCAGGGTGTGGTTGGTGCCGATCACCTTGTCGCCGTAGGACACATTGGTGCGATGGCCCAGGAACAGCCCGCCGTAGTTGGTCATGCGCGCCAGGAACCAGTCCGGGTCGCGGGTCATCACCTGCACGTGCTCGGAGCAGATGCGCTCGGATTCGGCGAGCATTTCCTCGTCGGTGTCACAGAGGATGATCTCGCCATAGTCGCGCCAGGCCACGCTGGCAATTGGCGCGGTGTCGAGGCGCGCCAGCACTTTCTCGATGGCCGCCGGCAGTTCTTCGGCGATGCGCGTGCTGGTGGTGACGCAGAACGCCGGCGAGGTCGGGCCGTGCTCGGCCTGGCCCAGCAGGTCGACGGCCACCAGTTCGGCGTCCACCGTGTCGTCGCAGATCACCATGGTTTCGGTGGGGCCAGCGAACAGGTCGATGCCCACGCGGCCGTACAGCTGGCGCTTGGCTTCGGCCACGTAGGCGTTGCCGGGGCCGACGATCATGTCCACCGGGGCAATGTGTTCAGTGCCCAAGGCCATGGCGGCCACGCCCTGCACCCCGCCCATCACGTAGATCTCATCGGCGCCGGCCAGGGCCATGGCGGCGATGATCTCCGGCGACGGCTTGCCGTCGAACGGCGGCGCGCAGGCAATCACGCGCTTCACCCCGGCCACCTTGGCGGTCAGCACGCTCATGTGCGCCGACGCCAGCAGCGGGTACTTGCCGCCGGGAATGTAGCAACCCACCGAGTTCACCGGGATGTTCTTGTGGCCCAGCACCACGCCAGGCAGGGTCTCCACTTCCACGTCGCGCATCGACAGCAGCTGGATCTGCGCGAAGCGGCGGATCTGTGCCTGGGCGAACTTGATGTCGGCGATGGCCTGGGGCGACAGGCTGTCGATGCAGCCCTGAATTTCCTCGGCGCTCAAACGCAGGCTGGTGGGGTTCCAGCGGTCAAACTTCTCCGAATACTCACGCACCGCCGCTTCGCCGCGCTGTTCGATGGCCTGGATGATCTGCTCCACGGTGTCGCGCACCTGGGCGTTGAGTTCGGCCTTCTGCTGGGCCGGCTTGCCTTGCTTGAGATAACGAATCATGGTCGGTTCCTTGTTGTTCTAATCGAATTCAGCGCCAGTGGATCAACGCCTGGCCGGCCACCGGGGCCTGGAAAAACGGGATGCGCGTGCCCTGCAGGCTGCCCAGGTACACGGTCTTCAGATCCGGCCCGCCGAAGGTCAGGCTGGCCAGCCACGGCGCCAGGGTGCCGTGGGCCGCCTGCATGATCTGCGGGGTCAGGGTCTTGGCGTGGTAGTGGCGGTTGAGCTCGGCGGTGGCGGCCGGGTTGCTGTCGTCCAGCAGGGTCAGCACTTCGCCGTCCGGGGTCAGGGCAATGAGCTTGTCGGTCATCACCAGGGTCACCCACAGGTTGCCGTAGCTGTCGAAGGCAAAGCCGTCAGGGAAGCCTTCCAGTTCGGCCGGGCCAAACACCTCGCGGTCGCCGAGCGAGCCGTCGGCGTTCAGGCGCAGCCGCGAGATGCGGCGCACGTTGCTTTCCACCACGTACAGCCACTCTTCGTTGTCGTCGAAGCGGATCTCGTTGGTGCCGCCAAAACCCTCGGCGACGATGCGCATGCCGTTGTCGTCGATCACGCCGATGTAGCCGTCCAGCACGCCGGAATTGATCGAGTCGGTCCAGGGCTGCATCGTGGTGGTCACGGTGAACCAGATACGGCCCTTGCTATCGCGCAGCGGGAAGTTGGTCTTGCCCAGGGGCTTGCCGTCCAGCTGGTCGAACAGCACCTTGATGTTGCCCTGGCGGTCGAGCTGCTCGATGCGGTCCAGGCCCCAGTTGCAGATGATGAAGTCGCCCTGCGCAGTCAGCGCCAGGCCGTTGGGCAGCGAGGCACCCTGGGACTGCACGTAGCGCGACTCGAACGAGGCCTGCTGCGGCGCGGGCTGCTTGGGCGCCAGCAGGGTCTGCTCGCCGTTGACGGCAATGTGCATCACCCCGCCGCGGGCGTCGGCGGCCCACAGGCTGCCGTCGGGCTGGGCGATGATGCATTCGGGGCGTTGCAGGTCGTGGCCGATGAAGCCGATGGCGTCGCGGTCGACCTGCCAGCCTTTGAGCGGGTTGGGTTTCATGCAGGGCACCTTGGTCAGATAGGTTGGGCAACGACGTTGATCATCTGCGCCATCAGGCCGGTGAAGTCGGCGTCGGCACTGGGCCGTTGTTCCCATTCGCCGATCTGCACCGAGCCTTCGTTGATGAACTTGCAGCGCTCGAAACGCCGCGCCATGAAGCGCTCCAGCACCTCGGTAAGGCTCAGCCGCGGCAGGCCACACAGCTCGCCCAGCACCACCGCGTCTTCCACCGCCTGGGCGGCGCCCTGGCCCATGTGCGGGGTGGTGGCGTGGGCGGCGTCGCCAATCAGCAGCACCCGGCCGCGGTACCAGGGCGCGGGCATCAGCAGCGCCTCCAGCGGGCGGTACACCACCTGGCTGTCGTCGGTGATCTGCTCGCGCAGCTCGGACACCAGGCCGCCGTAGCCTTCCAGGCGCTTGCGGAACTCGGCGGCCAGGGTGTCAGGGGCGAAGAACGGGTTGCCCGGTTCCTCGAACACCGACAGCACGTACAGGCTGTCTTCGGTCAGCGGCGTGTAGCCGGCCTTGCCGCCCGGCTTGCCTTCGAACATGTGCGACCACAGCAGGTCCTTGGGCCGTGGCAGGTTGTAGCGCCACACGCCCTGGCCGGTGAAGCGCGGTTTGTACTGTTCGCCGAACACCGTGGTGCGCACTTTCGAATACACGCCGTCGGCGCCCACCAGCAGGTCGTACTCGCCGCTGCTGCCGTCGGTGAAGCGCACCGAGACCTTGTCCGCGCTTTGTTCGATGTCGCTGAAGGTCAGGCCCAGGCGCAAGGTGGCGCCGCTGGCGGCTACCGCGTCCAGCAGCACCTGGTGCAACGCCGGGCGGGTCAGCCCGAGGTTGGCCGGGTACTGCTTGCCGGCCAATTGCGCGCCGCTGAGCTCGGCTTTCACCTGGCCCTGCTGGTTGCAGATGCGCAGGCCCTTGTAGGGGAAACCGGCGGCCACGGCGGCGTCGGCGATGCCCAACTGGGCCATGGCGCGAATGCAGTTGGCCTGCACCACGATGCCCACGTGATAGACCTTGGCCTGGGGGCTGATCTCGACGATATCGACCTCCACCCCGGCGTTGCGCAGGGCAATGGCGGCGCTCAGCCCACCAATGCCTGCGCCTACGATCAGCACTTTTGCGATGTCGCTCATCAAGCGTTCCTCATGCAACGATTCTTCTGGACGGCCACGCACGGGGAAGCCCGGCGCATGCCTGTGCAAACGGCGAAAGGGGGTCAGGTGTGGGGGGTATTCGGGGGAAGCGACATGGGGGTATCTCCGGTTTGTTCTTATTGTGTGCAGCGTTGGGGTTACCTTAAACAGCGGGCGGGTATGCCGGAAATTGTTTGTTTGGATGCGAGGCATTTGTGGGGTGGATATATCGAAATCGCACAACTCGTATAGTTGAATTCAAGCAACAAACAAAAAAACAAAGATATTCATGCACCCTCTCCGCACTTAACCATTGCCCCAACTACAATTACATCACCCCTCATTCTTGAGCACAAAACCATGTCTAAACTTAACAACTATGAACTCATCGATTTCACCGGCGGAAATCTCAGTGGATGGCGAATTCATGAAGACACACCCAATACATTTCTTGCCACAGAAAACGGAAATGACTTCCTTGTCAGTAAAAATGACTACGCATACAACGGCATGGACTTTGAAAAAAACGTTCCAAACATCGAGGTAGGCGCTTACTACGCATTCAGCATGGACATGCGCACCTATCAATTTACTTCTGAACACTCAGAAATCATGGGCGTCCAGATTATCGTCGGCAACGGCTTTCCTGGCCTTCATGTAGCCATGCATATTGCCGTGCCGACATCGGAAACATTACCCGGCGCATGGAAACATGTGGAAGGCCACCTATTTAAGCGGCGTGAAACCCAGCATGATCTCATGATCATCAACTGCTACTCTTTTTATCAACTCGACGTTGACAATATAAAACTATCCCTTACCCCGTTAAAATCACCTCACCTGCTCACAGCAGCGAAACTCAACGGTGAGCCGTATTTTAAGCGATAGCGTCTCTGCTACATTCATCATCAATTAGCAGGCCGTCGCGCCGGCGTCTATGCGCAGATCTGTTGCCGTCACCCAAGCCGACTCATCGCTGGCCAGATACACCGCCGCCCAACCGATGTCCTCCGGCCGGCCGATACGCTGTGGCAGCAACTGATGGTCCAGCGCCGCCTGGCGAAACCCCGGGTCTGCGGCCAAATGCGCGCGGGTGGCACTGGTCTCGATCAACCCCGGTGAAATGCTGTTGGCGCGAATCCCGTGGGGCCCGCCCTCCATGGCCAGTTGCCGGGTCATGGCCAGCACCCCGCCCTTGCCCGCGCAATGGGCCAGGGCGGGCGAGCCCTTGAGGCTCATCCAGGCGTTGGCCGAGGCGAAGTTGATGATCGAACCGCCGCCGCGGGCCTTCAGCACCGGCCAGGCGGCCTGGCACAGCAGGAACACCAGGTCCAGTTCGCCGGTGAGGGTCTTGCGCCAGTGCTGCTGGTAGTCCATGTCTTCGATCCAGGCGAAGGCGCCGAAGGCTGCAGCGTTCACCACAATGTCGAAGCCTGCGTGCAGGCCGCAGGCGAACTCCACCAGGGCGGCGGCCTGGGCCGGGTCGGTGAGGTCGCAGGGGTCGAGGCTGTCGATGTGCAGCCCCTCGGCTGCGGCCAGGGCTACGGTGTGGCGGGCGGCGGCCGGGTCCAGTTCGGCGCCGACGACGCGCGCGCCCTGGCGGGCGAACATCAGCGCGCAGCACTGGCCGATGCCGCTGCCGATTCCGGTGACAATGGCGGTTTTTCCCAAGAGGCGCATGCGGTTTCCTTATGATTGCCAGTGAGGCCAATCACTATAAGAAGCCCCGCGCGGCTGCGGAAATTCGGCTTGGGCATGCCTGCCATGGGCTCGACGAATAACCCCGGCGCAGGTATAACGGCAACAAATGCCTGTGCCCACAATCATAAGAAAAACGGAGCAACGACCATGCGTTTCCATGGTTTGGACTTGAACCTGCTGGTGGTGCTGGACGTGCTGCTGGCCGAGCAGAACATCACCCGTGCCGGCGAGCGCCTGCACCTCAGCCAGCCTGCCACCAGCGCCGCCCTGGCCCGCCTGCGCAGCTATTTCGACGACGACCTGCTGGTGCAGATAGGCCGCAAGATGGTGCGCACGCCCATGGGCGAAACCCTGGCGCAGCCGGTGCGCGACCTGCTGATACAGATGCGCGCCACCCTGGAAAACCGCAGCCAGTTCCAGCCGCACCTGTCGAGCCGCACGTTCACCCTGATGGCCTCCGACTACGTGGGCATGGTGCTGATGCCCGAGGTCAGCCGGCGCTTGAATGCCATCGCCCCGCAGTGCGCCATCGAGCTGTTCTCGCCCACCGACGATGCGTCGCTTGAGATTGAACGCGGGCACGTGGACTTCCTGCTGCTGCCCGACACCCACATCCTCGAACAACACCCTTCGACGGCGCTGTTCAGCGACGAATTCGTCTGCGTGGTGTGCCGCGACCATGGCCCGCAGGCGCTGACCTTCGACGACTACAAGCACAACGGCCACGTGCTGGTGCGCTTTGGCACCGAACACCGTGCGCCCACGGTGGACGACTGGTTTTTGCGCAGCTTCGGCTTCGAGCGCAAGGTGGAAGTCACCACCCACACCTTCAACAGCGTGCCGCCCTACCTGATCGGCACCCCGCGCATCGCCACCATGCACAAGCGCCTGGCCCAGCGCTGGGCGCAGTACCTGCCGCTGCGCATCCTGCCCACGCCGTGGGCGGCGCCGCAGATGACCATCAGCCTGCAGTGGAACAAGTACCAGCAGCATGACCCAGGGTTGGCGTGGTTGCGCAATCTGGTTATCGAGACGGCGGCGAGCCTGGCCTGATCTGTAGCCTGCGGCAGCGGCTACGATGGCGTATGCTGCCCTTCTGACTCATTCCGAGGGGAAGGACCGCACCATGACCACCCAAACCGAAACCGCGATTCTCGCCGGCGGCTGCTTCTGGGGCATGCAGGACCTGCTGCGCCGCTACCCCGGCGTGCTCGCCACGCGCGTGGGCTACACCGGCGGCGACGTACCCAATGCCACGTACCGCAACCACGGCGACCACGCCGAAGCCATCGAGATCGTCTTCGACCCGGCGCGCATCAGCTACCGGCAGATTCTCGAATTCTTCTTCCAGATCCACGACCCCACCACCCCCAACCGCCAGGGCAATGACCGCGGGCCCAGCTACCGTTCGGCGATCTATTACCTGAACGAGCAGCAGCGTGACATTGCCGAAGACACCGAGGCCGATGTGAACGCTTCAGGGTTGTGGCCGGGGCGCGTGGTGACCGAGATCGAGCCGGCGGGGCCTTTTTGGGAGGCGGAGCCGGAGCATCAGGATTACCTGGAGCGTATTCCGAACGGGTATACCTGCCACTTCATTCGGCCTAGCTGGAAGTTGCCCAAGCGCGGTTAATGGCCAGGGCTCGGCGTCGCCTGTATCGCGGCCAAGGCAGGCTCCTACCCCAACCGTGGTAGGAGCCGGCCTTGGCCGCGATGGGGCCACCTGAACGGCGGTGGCCTTGCGGCGACAACGCTTCAGAAGCTTCCTCGCCGCTGTTCGACAGGCTGATCACGTTCAGCCAGAAAATCATCCGTTGCGCCATTTTCCTCGAACCAGCTGTCCCACGGGTCGCTGGGCGCTGTGTTGGTCAGAGCATCCGCCGCAGCGTTGCTTCGGTCATCTCGCTGATCCACGAATGTGCACTCCAACCTAATTTGTACAGGTTCCATGCGCCTGGCGCGTAGCCGCTGCCGAAGGCTGCGCTGGCCGGTGTGAACCCTGAAGATTTCCAGCGACGCACAGGGCCAGCGCAGCCTGGCGGCAGCGGCTACGGTCAGGTGTGAGCCGTGGGGTGCGGCTGGGCCACCACCGCATCCACCAGCGCCTTGGCGCTTTCCACCAGGTGCAGCACCGACCACAGCAGGCCGGAATGGCCAAGGCCTATGTCGGTGAGTTCGTAGGTGGTTTCGTAGGCGCCCTTGAGCAGCAGCGAGGCGTGGGCCAAGGCGTCTTCGGCCCTGGCGCCTTCGGGGATGCAGAACAGCGGCTGGTCGTCGCTGTCGCGGATGCCGAAGGGGTGGTTGTGGGTGGTGCGTGGGGTATCGGGTGTCAAATTGTCCATCTTTGGCTTCCATGTGGTTGCCCACACCCGCCGCTGCTAAACGGTGGGTGGCGGCTGTACGCGGGTTAGCAGACCGAGGAAACCAACGAACCCGGCGCATCCGAAGATGCCCCGCACACAGCCGCCATAGTGGCGGGCCATCGGACACACAAGATGCGTCAGCTGGCCGTGAACCGGCGCTTGTTCGTTGATTTCCTCCAGGTCTGCTAAAACCCGACCACTGCAATGGCAGCGGCGAACGGAGGGTAATGGCAGCCCTGGAACCGGAACAAGCGCAGAATCCGCGCGGGGTATTATTTCAGAAGCGTCCTACAAAAGCCCACGGCATAGCCGCCAAATCCTGACCATTACCCCCGTAGCAGCGGCCGCAGGCCGCGTCACCGGCGCCCCCTCCTTTCCTGGTACACCGCTGGACGCAGCCTGGCGGCAGCTGCTACGGGGTTGTGGTGAACGTTACGCGGTCGGGGTAGAACGCCACGTAGCCCTCGATACCGGCCACCGCCGGGTAGGGTTTTTCATAGCTCCACGCCGCGTTCTCGCTGACCTGATCGCCCGCCACCAGGCTGAAATAACTGGCCTGGCCCTTGTACGGGCAATAACTGGAATGCGCCGTGCGCTGGAAGTGCCTGGCGACGATATCCGCGCGCGGCAGGTAATACACCGGCGGGTAATGCGCCTCCTTGAGCGTCAGCGCGCGGGAGGTGCGGGCGATGGTGGTGCCGTGGAACTGCACCTCCAGCGTGCCGCCCACGGGGCTGACGGTGATGGGGTGGTCGGCGGATGGCTGTTTCATCAGGTGCCTCGACGCGCAGGGGGCCAGCCCTAAGCGTAGCCGTTGCGGCGCCGGACATTTGTGGGCGCTAGCGCGCCAGCTTCAGGAGCGTCTGGACCGTCCTGAGAAAGACCAGCAAATCCCCTTCGAAATAATCTTCCGGAAAAGCAAGCTCCTGGTCGAACGGGTCGGCGTATCTCAACCCGGAGGGCGTCAGGTTGGCGCGAATGTAGCGGCGAATTTGCCATCGCAACAAGAACACCGCCAAGCGGCCACGGGACCGGGCATAACTGCCTACGATGGCCGGAAGCGGCAACGGGGTGAATTCACGCTGCTCGTCCTCCGGCAGGAATACGCCAACGCCATTACCCACCTCATACATGAAATCAACCAGGACGTTATACGCCACTGTTCTTGCTCCTCATAAGACCGGGAACGCTGTCACGATGACTTGGACATTTCAACAATAGTGTCCGGCGCCTGACGACGAATGCCCCAGCCAACGACTCTCCCCATCGGAACATCGAAGGTATGGGTGTTCCACTTGAGCAGGAACCGGGCCTTCGAGTACATCATTGATCGTACGCCACCCGCGCCGCCTCGATCGTCGGCGCCTGCTGCTCCAGCCACCCCACCAGCCCTTCCAACCGCGCCACCAGTTCCATTCCCAGCGGCGTCAGGCGGTATTCCACCTGCGGCGGAATGGTCGGGATCACGGTGCGCTGCAGCATGCCGTCGCGCTCCAGCGCGCGCAGTTTCAGGGTGAGGATGCGCTGGGACAGCTCGCTGTCGGCCATGGCGTTGACCTCGCGCTGCAGTTCGGTGAAGCGCAGCATGCCGTGGCGCAGTATCAGCAACAGCAGCGGGCTCCAGCGGTCGCCCAGGCGCGCCAGGGTTTCGCGGATGGGGCCCTGGGGGTCGTTGCCGTTGTGCTGCACGCGGGCGCGCAGTTGGTCCAGGGCCTGGCGTTGGGCGTCGTCGTTCACGGGGTATTCCTTGTTATTGGCCGGGGGGGTACGCACATTCAGGTAACCCACCCACATAAAAGTGCGATCTTCCGCGCGCTGCACGCCTGCCCCATCATCGCCCACACAGCCCATGAGCTGACTGACAAGAACAACAATGACGCGGAAGGTCCACATGAATCACTACGATGTCGTCGCCATCGGCGGCGGGCACAACGGGCTGGTGGCCGCGGCCTACCTGGCCAAGGCCGGCAAGAAGGTCCTGGTGCTGGAGCGCAAGGACTACGTGGGCGGTGGCGTGTCGACGCGCCAGCTTAACACGCCCGGTTTCTGGCATGACGAGCACTCAAGCGTGCACATCATGATCCAGGGCAACCCCATGATCACCCAGGACGAACTGGGCCTGTTCAAGCACTTCGGGCTGAAATACAACTACTCCGACATTCCCCACGCCACGGTCTTTGAAGACGGCAGCGCGCTGATCACCTACCGCGACCTGGACAAGGCCTGCGAGTCGATCGCCAGCGTGTCGCCGCGCGATGCCGAGACCTACCGGCGCCTGGCGCTGAAAGCCATGGGCCTGCTGCCCATGTTCCTCTCCGGCTTCTACTCGCCGCCGCTGCCCATGGGCGCCATGGTGGCCATGCTCGACCAGAGCCTGGAAGGCCGCGAGCTGTTCGACGCCATGCAGCGCAGCACCCTGGACATCATCGACCACCTGTTCGAGCACGATAAGGTCAAGATCCACCTGCTGCGGGTGATCGCCGAGAACCTGCAGATGCCCGACGAGCTGGGCACCGGCATGGGCGTGTACGCCTTCGTCGGCATCATGCACAGCCACGGCGTGTCGCAGCCGGTGGGCGGCAGCGGCAAGCTGTCGGAGGCGCTGGCGCGCTGCATCGAACACTACGGCGGCGAGATCCGGGTCAACAGCGAGGTGCGCAAGGTGATCGTCAGCGACGGCCGCGCCGCCGGCGTGGAACTGAGCGATGGCGAACGCATACTGGCCCGCGACGCGGTGATCGGCGCCCTGCACCCCCACGTCATCAGCCGCTTCGTCGAAGGCCTGGACGCCGGCGTGGTGCAACGCGCCGAACGCGCCAGCCTGGCGCCGTTCAGCCTGTTTGTCAGCCACTACGACCTGCACAACAAAGCCGAATTCCACGCCGGCCCCGACGTCGGCCGGGCGACCATGCTGACCATGATGAGCAGCGACCGCCTGAGCGACATGCTCGACGACTTCGACGAGCTGCGCCGCGGCCGCGTGTCCAAACGCAGGCTGGTGGCCGGCGGCGACGAGAGCATCAACGACCCTACCCGCGTGCCCGCCGGCAAGGGCATGTTCCATGGCATGACCTTCGCACCGTACAACCTGGCCGATGGCGGCGCGGCGCGCTGGGACGAGTACAAGGAAGAGTTCGGCGACCTGAGTTTGCAGGCGTACCGCAAGTTCGTGAAGAACCTGACGCCCGACAACATCATTGCCCGCACCGTGTGCTCGCCGCTGGACCTTGAGCGCAGCTCGCCCAATTCCATGGTCAAGGGCGACGTGCACGGCGTGGCGCCCTATTTCTACCAGAACTTCGCCCACCGCCCCACGCCCGACCTGGGCCGCCTGAGCGTGCCGGGCCTGGACAACCTGTACCTGGTGGGGCCGTTCATGCACCCCGGCGGCGGTGTGTTCGGCGCAGGGCGTGGCACGGCCATCAAGATGTTCGATGACCTGGGCATGGATTTCGAGCGAGTGACGAGGAACTGACCATGAAGATTTTTGGCAGCGATAACAGTGAGCTGATGGCCGTAAGCACCATCGAACGCAGCGGCAACGAACTGGTGCTCAAGGGCAAGATTTTCGGCGCCATGCCGATGATCGCCAAGGTGCGGCCCGAGGAAGCGCGGGCGGCGTTGAAGTTGCTGGACTTCAGGACAGTGATGTTTTTGTTGAGCCTGTTGTTCCGGCCGACGGTGAAAGTGAAGAAGCCGCACCGCTGATTGTCTTGTGGGAGCTGGCTTGCCAGCGAGTTTCTAGGGCCTCAACAACTCGCTGGCAAGCCAGCTCCCACAGGGGTATACGTTACACCAAGCGCTGGCCCTGCACGGATGCCGCCAGCGCATCCAGGCTGGCCAGCGCATGGGTGTCCAGGCGCAGGGTCAGCGCCGCCAGGTTTTCCTGCAACCGCACCCGGCGGCGGGTGCCTGGAATGGGCACCACGGTCAGCCCATGCACCTGCGCCCGCTGGTGCACCCAGGCCAGCGCCACCTGCGCCGCCGTCACCCCCAACTGCCCGGCCAAGGCCGTGACCTGCGCCGCCAACTGGCGGTTGTGATCACCGGCCGCGCCGCCGAACTGCGGCAGCAAACCGCGGATATCACCCTCGGCGCCCGTCAGCCCAGCGCCGGTCAACATGCCCCGGCCCAACGGCGCGTACGGCACGAAGGCGATGCCCAGTTCCGCCGCCATGGGCACCACGTCGGCCTCCACGTCGCGGGCAAACAGCGACCATTCGCTTTGCACCGCGGTGATGGGGTGAATGCTGTGGGCCTCCTGCAACTCTTCAGCCGTCACCTCGCTCAGGCCCAGGTAACGCACCTTGCCGGCAGTGACGAGGTCGGCCATGGCGCCCACCGATTCCGCCAGCGGCACGTCCTTGACCCGGCGGTGCATGTAGTACAGGTCCAGGGTCTCGATGTTCAGCCGGCGCAAGGTTTCATCGATGGCGCGGCGGATGTACTCGGGGCGGTTGTCGAGGCTGAAATTCAGGCCCTCGCCGGGTGTGCGCACGAAGCCGAACTTGCTGGCGATCAGCACGTCGGCGCGGCGCGCACGGATGACCGGGCCAATGAAGCGTTCGTTGTCGCCGCTGCCGTACATGTCGGCGGTGTCGATCAGGCTGACGCCACGGTCCAGCGCCAGCTCCAGGGTGGCCCGGGATTCGTCGCGGTCGCTGACCCCGTAGAACTCGCTCATGCCCATGCAGCCCAGGCCTTGCACGCCCACCAGCGGGCCGTGGGCGCCCAGGCGGGTGGTGGCGATCGGGTCGTGTCCGTTCATTGCGTGGTGTCCTTTCAGTCAGTGAGCCGCCATGGTAAAAGTGCGAGGACAATGCGACTAGACAGCACAATCGGCATGGCCTTGTGAGCAGGATGCAGCAATGAAACGTGATGAACTGAACGATTTGGCGGCCTTCGTCGCGGTGGCTGACGAGCAAAGTTTCACCCGCGCCGCCGCGCGCCTGGGCATGTCACCCTCGGCCCTGAGCCACGCCATTCGTGGCCTGGAAAGCCGCCTGGGGCTGCGCCTGCTGACCCGCACCACGCGCAGCGTGGCGCCCACCGCGGCCGGCGAGCGGCTGCTGAAAACCCTACGCCCGTCGTTCGCCGCCATCGCCACCGAACTGGGCGCGCTGGGCGAGCTGCGCGCCACCCCGGCCGGCAGTGTGCGCATCACCACCGTGCACCAGGCGGCCGTGTCGATCCTTAGCCCCGCCCTGCCCGCCTTCCTGGCCCAGTACCCGGACATCCGCGTGGAAATCAACGTGGATGAGCGTTTCACCGACATCGTCGAGCAGCGCTTCGACGCCGGCATCCGCTTTGGCGAGTCGGTGGAGAAAGACATGGTGGCGGTGCGCATCGGCCCCGACCTGCGCGGCGCGGTGGTGGCGGCCCCCGCCTACCTGGCGGCCCATGGCACGCCGAAGACGCCCCAGGCGCTGACGACCCACCGCTGCATCAACTACCGCCTGGCCAGCAGCCAGGCCCTCTACCAGTGGGAATTCGCGCACAAGGGCCGGCCGCTGCGGGTCAAGGTGGATGGCCCGCTGGTGTTCAACGACAACGGCCTGGTGGTGCAGGCTGCGGTGGATGGCCTGGGCATCGCCTGCGCCCTGGAAGAGCAGGTGGAGCAGCACCTGGCCAGCGGCAGGCTGGTGCGCCTGTTGCAAGCCTGGTGCCCGCTGTTCCCAGGCTTCTACCTGTACTACCCCGGCCACCGCCAGACGCCGCCGGCGCTGGCGGCGCTGGTGGAGGCCTTGCGTTACCGCCCCGCGTAGGGGCTATGCTGATTGCTTTTGCGGAGCCTGCCCATGAGTGACTTCGACACCCTGTGCACGCTGATGGCCGCCCAGCCCTTCGTGGTGCTGACCGGTGCAGGCATCAGCACGCCCTCGGGCATCCCCGACTACCGCGACCGCGAGGGCGTGCGCCGCGGCCGCGCGCCGATGATGTTCCAGGAATTCCTCAGCGGCGCAGCCCTGCGCCAGCGCTATTGGGCGCGGGCCATGCTCGGCTGGCCGAAGGTGCGCCAGGCGCGCGCCAACGTCGCCCACCAGGCGCTGGCGGCGTTGCAGGCGCGCGGGTTGATCAGCGGCCTGATCACCCAGAACGTCGACGGCCTGCACGACCAGGCCGGCAGCACCGAGGTGGTGGAGCTGCACGGTAATTTGCACCGGGTGCTGTGCCTGGACTGCGGCCAGCGCCAGCGGCGCGATGACGTGCAGGTGGTGATGGAGGCCGAGAACCCCTACCTGGCCGGCGTCGATGCCACCCAGGCGCCGGACGGCGACACCCTGCTGGACCCGCGCTTCGAGGCGCGCTTCAAGGTGCCGGTGTGCCCCCATTGCCATGGCCAGCGGCTCAAGCCCGACGTGGTGTTTTTTGGCGAAAACGTGGCGGCGCCTACCGCCGAACGGGCCATGGCCCTGGCCAGCGCGGCGCCGGGGCTGTTGGTGGTGGGCTCGTCGCTGATGGCGTATTCGGCGTTCCGCCTGTGCCGCGCGGTGGCCGAACGCGGGCGGCCGGTGGTGGCGATCAATCTGGGCAGGACCCGTGCCGATGATTTGTTGGCGATGAAGTTGGAAGTGCCGTGCGATGAGTGTTTGCCGCGGTTGGCGGCGGGCCTTGTGGGAGCTGGCTTGCCAGCGAGCCGTTGAGGCCCGAAAAGCTCGCTGGCAAGCCAGCTCCCACAGATCATTTGACGAACCGGGTCTCCTTGGACGGCCGGTAGCCGAAGTAGCCGCTGTAGCAGCGGCTGAAATGGCTGGGCGAGACGAAGCCGCAGGCCACCAGCACTTCCACCATCGACAGCTCGGTGTGCTGCAGCAGGCGCCGCGCCTCGATGATGCGCACTTCCAGGTAATAACGCTGGGCCGTGGTGCCCAGCTGCTCCTTGAACAACCGCTCGATGTGCCGCCGCGAACGCCCGGCATACGCGGCCAGCTGGGCGAATTCCAGCGGTTCCTCAAGGTTGGCGTTCATCAGGTCGATGACCTGGCGCAACGCCGGGCTCACCGAGACGTTCTTCGACGGGTTGAGGCGCCGGTAGCGGGATTCGCCAAACGCCAGAATATCCTCGATGCCTTCGATCAGGGCCTTGTCGTGCAGGCCCTTGATCCACTCCAGGGTCATCTGGAACGCCCCCGCCGGGCTTGAGGCGGTGAGGCGGTCGCGGTCCAGCACATAGGCTTCGCTGGTCACGTGGGACACCTTGGCGATTTCCGCCAGGGCCGGCCGGTGCTCGGGGTGGACCACGCAGCGGTAGCCGTTCAGCACCCCGGCGCGGCCCAGGAACCAGGCGCCGTTCCACAGCCCGGCCAGGGTCACCTCGCGGCTGGCGGCCGCGGTGATGAACGCGCTCAGGGCCGGGTCGGCCTTGAGCTCGGTGCGGTGGCCGCCGCACACCACCAGCAGGTCGAAATCCGCCGGTGTCACGGCGCCCAGCAAGGCATCGGGGCGAATCACCAGGCCCAGGTCGCTGGTCACCTCCTCGCCCGCCAGGCCCAGGGTGGTGCTGGCGAACAGCCCGGGGCGCAGCAGGTTGGCGGTGACCAGGGTGTCCAGGGCCTGGGTGAAGGCCGGCAGCGAGAAGTGCTCCAGCAGCACAAAGCCCACGCGGGTCTGCCGCGCGCCCGCCGCCGGGGCTGCGGGGCTGGCGCCTGCCTGGCGGGTGGCGGCAACGGGGGAAGTACGGTGTGAAATCACGTTGTTCTCTTATTCGTGGCTGGCGCCTACAGCAATAGAAAGCCGTGGACCAGGGGGTCGCGGTCATCGACGAAAATTGTATTGTGCCCGGTGATCCTTGCCCAGCCTCCAATGCTGGGGGCGATGCCATCGTAGGTTCCCACCTTGAGCAGCGCCTCCACCCTTCCTTCGAACAGCGTGCCAATCAGGCTCTCGTGCCAGTAGGTGTCACCGGCCTTGAGCCGGCCCTTGCCCACCAGCTGCGCCATGCGCGCCGAGGTGCCGGTGCCGCCGGGCGAGCGGTCGATGGCCTTGTCGCCGTAGAACACCGCGCAGCGGCCGTCGGCCTTGGGGCTGCGCGGGGCGTCGCACCAGATGGCGTGGTGCACACCGTGGATGTGGCTATGCAGCGGGTGCACCGGCTGGCACACCTGGGCCAGGGCCGTGCGCAGGCGCCGGCTGAGGCTGACGATGTCGCCGCTGCCCATGCCCTCCAGCCCCGGCCAGTTGGCTTGCGGCTCTACCACCGCATAGAAATTGCCGCCGTAGGCAATGTCCACCACCAGACGCCCTGCCCCCGGCACGTCCACCTCGACGTTGGCGGCGTGCAGGTAGCTGGGCACATTGCGCAGGCGGATCGAATCGACCCCGCCGGGGCCCATCTGGTACTCGGCGTCCACCCGCCCGGCCGGGGTCTCGATGGCCAGCCGGCCCGGCTCGCGCGGGGTGACCAGGCCTTCTTCGATGGCCACCGTGGCCAGGCCAATGGTGCCGGCGCCGCACATGGGTAGGCAGCCGCTGACCTCGATGAACAGCGCGGCGAAGTCGCAGTCCTCACGCACACTGGGGTAAAGGATGGCGCCCGACATGACGTCATGGCCGCGCGGCTCGAACATCAGTGCGGTGCGCACCCAGTCGTGGTCACGCACGAAAAGGTCGCGGCGTTCGGCCATGGGCAGCAGCGGCAGCAGCGGCCCGCCGCCGGCCACCACGCGCACGGGGTTGCCGCAGGTGTGGGCGTCGATGCAGAAAAAGCTGTGGCGCATGGTCGACTCCTCAGGCCAGCTGGCGTGGTGAATGGCGCTGCAGGGCGCCACGGGACAGGCGGTCAAGCAACAGCGCCACGGCGACAATGGCCAGGCCGGCGCGCAGGCCCAGGCCCATCTCCATGCGCGTCAGGCCGCGCGTGACCTCGGCGCCCAGGCCGCCGGCGCCCACCAGCCCGGCCAGCACCACCATGGCCAGCGACAGCAGGATGCACTGGTTAAGCCCCACCAGCAGGGTAGGCGCGGCGGTGGGCAGTTCGATCTTCAACAGAATGTCGCGCGGCGAGGCGCCCGAGGCCTGGCCCAGCTCCAGCAGGTCCTTGGGCAGCTGCTTGAACGCCAGGGTGGTGAGCCGCAGCATTGGCGGAATGCCGTAGACAATGGTGGCGATGATCGCCGGCACGCGGCCCAGGCTGAACAGCATCACCGCCGGAATCAGGTACACCCATGGCGGCACGGTCTGCATGATGTTCAGCACTGGGGTGATCAGCGTGTCCACGCGCTTGACCCGCGCCGCCAGCACGCCCAGCGGGAAGGCCACGGCCACCGAGATCAGCACCGCCACCGAGACCAGGGCGATGGTCTGCAGGGACGCCAGCCACAGGCCGCTGAACAGGCAGAACAGCAGCATCAGCCCGGCGAACAGCGCCACGCGGCGGTTGGCGAAATACAGCGCCAGGGCCACGACGATGGCCACCAGCAGCAACGGCGGCGGCGCCAGCAATACGCCTTGCACCGCGCCCAAGGTGGCCTCGATGATTTCGCTGATGACCACGAACAGCGGGTGCAGGTGGCTGTTGAGCCAGTCCACCACGGGCGCCAGGTACTCGCCGGGGGAGAAACGCAGATCGGCAATGCTCATTGGCCACCTCCGGCCTTGCTGTGGGCGAAACTCTGCGCCAGGCGGTCGAGAATCAGGGTAAGGATAACGATGGCGATGGCGGCATTGATCGACTTGGCGATGTCCAGGGTGCGTATCGCGCCGTAGATGGACTCGCCCAGGCCGCCGGAGCCGACGATGCCAGCGATCACCACCATACCGAAGGCCATCATCAGGCTCTGGTTGATGCCGGCCATGATGCTGGGCAGGGCGAACGGCAGGCGGATCTTGAAGAACATCTGCGTGGCGGTGACGCCGCTGGCGTCGCCCAGTTCGATGAACTCGCGCGGCGTCATGCGGATGCCCAGGGCGGTCAGGCGCAGCACCGGCGGCACGGCGACGATGAAGGTGGCCAGCAGCGCCGTGGCCGGGCCGTAGCCCAGCAGGGCGATGGCCGGCAGCAGGTAGATGTACGGCGGCAGGGTTTGCACCAGGTCCAGGCACGGGTCCACCAGCCGGTCCAGGCGCGGCGCCAGGCCGGCAGCCACGCCCAGGGGAATGCCCACCACCAGCGCCAGCACCGTGGCGGTCAGCACCAGGGCCAGGGTGCTGGTGGTTTCCGGCCACAGGCCGATCAGGTTGCAGCCCAGCAGCGCGACGAACGCCAGCAGCGCAAAGCGCCGGCCGACCAAACGCCAGCCCAGCAGCGCGATCAACAGGGCAATCACGTAGCACGGCGGCCAGGCCACCAGCCACAGCACGGCCTGGAACAGGCTCTTGAGCCCGGCGTTGGCCAGGTCGAACCAGTCGGCGCCGTGGTCCGACAGCCATTGCAGGCCGGCGTCGACGCGGTCGTCGAAGGGTTGGGCGAAATCGGGCAAGGCAACGCTGGCCAGGCTCATTGGGCACGCTCCACCGCAGCCTCAGGCACATCCTGGGTGAAGTCGTTGGGCAAGCCCTGCACGCCGCGCAACAGGTCGCGCGGGGTGATGATGCCGACGATGGCGCCCTTGTCGGTGACGGCCAGGGCGTCGCGGTCCGAGGTCATGATCAGGCCGATCAGCTCGTCGATGTCGGCCTCGACCGTGGTTTTGCTCAGGCGCGACAGGTCGCTGCCCGGATGCGCGGCGCTGTAGGCGGCCACCGGGGTCATCACCGAGTGCGCCTTTACCAGGTGCAAGCGCGAGATGCCGGCGACGAACTCGGCGACGTAGTCATCGGCAGGGTTGAGGACAATGTCCTCGGCGGTGCCCACCTGGATGATCACACCGTCTTTCATGATGGCGATGCGGTCGCCGATGCGGATGGCCTCGTCGAGGTCGTGGGTGATGAACACCGCCGACTTGCCCAAGTCCTTGGTCAGCTGGCGGAACTCGTCCTGCAGCTGGCGGCGGATCAGCGGGTCAAGGGCGCTGAAGGGCTCGTCCATGAGGATGATTTCCGGGTCGGCGGTGATCGCCCGGGCCAGGCCCACGCGCTGCTGCATGCCGCCGGACAGTTCATTGGGGTAGCGCTGGGCCCAGTCGGTGAGGCCGACCTTGGCCAGCGCGCGCTCGGCCACCTGGTAGCGCTCGGCCTTGCCCACGCCCTGCACTTCCAGGCCGAAGGCGGTGTTTTCCAGCACCGTGCGGTTGGGCAGCAGCGCCACGCTCTGGAACACCATGCCGATGTGGCGGGCGCGCACCTGGCGCAGCTGGGTGGGGTTGAGGGTGGACAGGTCCTGGCCCTTCACCACCACCTTGCCGGCGCTGGGGGTAATCAGTTTGTTCAACAAGCGGATCAGCGTGGATTTGCCACTGCCGGACAGGCCCATGATGCAGAAGATCTCGCCCCGGCGCACCTGCAGGCTAACGTCGGAGACCCCGACCACACAGCTGAACTGTTGCAGCACCTGAGTCTTGCTCAGGCCTTTGTCCACCACCGCCTTCATGGCGGCAGGGGCGTTCTGGCCAAAGATTTTCCACAGGGACTGGCAATCGATCAGCACTTCATTGGCGTTTGCGTTGGACATTGTCATTTCGGAACCCGTCGAACCAGTTTTTCGCTGGTTTTTCTAATTAATCCAAGTTCGGCAGTGGCACAGCAGTGTCGAGGCTTATTGTTGTTTTACGTTTTCCCAGCGCTTGAGCAGTTCGCCGTGGCTGGCGGTCCAGCCCTGGATGGCCTGTTCCATGGTCTTGCCGTCCTTCACCTCGCCGTTGATGGCGGTGATGTCGGCCACCGGCACGAAGACGCTGGCCATCAGCTCACGGGCGTGGGGGTACTCAGCCGAGAAGCCCTTGTGGCCGATCCAGTAGTAGCCTTGTGGCGGCGGGAACACGCCTTTGGGGTCCTTGAGGAATTTGAGGTCGAACTTCTGCGCCATCCACGATGGCTCCCACACGGTGACGGCGATGGGTTCCTTGCGGTCCACGGCGGACTTCAGCGCGGCGGTCATGGCCGCGGTGCTGCCTTCCACCAGTTGCAGCTTGATGCCGTATTCGCTGACCGCCTTGGTGGCGTCGCTCATCAGGCCCGAACCGGGCTCGATGCCGATGATCTTGCCGCCCAGTTTGTCGGCGTTGTCGTTGAGTTGGTCCAGCGAATCGATGGGCACGTACTTGGGCACGGCGATGGCCTGGTACAGGCCGTGGGACACCGGCGAGAGTTTTTCCAGGCGGCTCTTGTTCTTGTTCCAGTAGTCATAGGCCGCGTAGTCGATCTGCGAAGCCAGTACCTGAATATCACCTTTGCCCAGGGCGGCGTAGGCAATGCCCCACTCCGAGAACTCCACCACTTTCACGGTATAACCGGAGTCTTCCAGCACTTTCTTGGTAATACCGGTAATGGGCGTCAGGTCTTCCCAGGACAGTGTCCCCATGGTGATGGTCTTTTCCTCGGCGTGTACCGGCAACATCACCATCGTTGCCAGGGTTGCCGCGCACAGTGCTTTCCACATCTTCTTCATGACTGACCTCGTAGTACGCAATAAAAAACACAGGGTTGAGTTTGTTAAAGCCACACGCCATCGCTCCGCACACGTTGCGTGCGGTCGTTACTTTAAGTTGCACCTCGAATTTCGCGCAGCCGGCGACCGTACGCCTTTGCGTTGTTTCAATGTTTATATATAAGCCGGCGCGGGCAGTTAACCCAGGCGCCGGTTATTCAACAGCGGCCGTTCACGACCACTTTTCGGAGTTCGAACCGCGGGGTAGTTCGCCGAGGCCATTGACATCGAGCCCTTGCGGCGCAATGAATATTTCCATGTTTTCCCGCGACAACTCCCAGTGTTCGAACACCAGGTCCACTACGGCACCTTCGTCATGTTTGCCGATGGCCTCGATGAACTGGTCGTGGTGCTCTACCGACAAGTCCAGGCGCCGCTCCATGTCCGGGTCGCGCGGCCGGTAAAAGGTATGGCCGATGCGTGCGTGGTCAATCAGCAGCCGCCCCAGGCTGGGCTCCAGGTACTGGTTGCCGGCCATCTCGCCCATGATCTCGTGAAAGCGATTGTTCTCCAGCACCATGCCCAGCGGGTCTTTGGCCAGTGTGGCCTGGCGGAAGCGGAACTGGGTCTGTTTCAGGTCTTCCAGTTGTTTAGGCCGGAAGTTGTTCACTGCCAAACGGCCAATGGCCGCGTAGATCATGGGCGCCACTAGGAAGAAGTTGCGCAGGGTGGCGTAGTTCATGGCGATTACCCGCGCACCGCGGTTTTCCTGAATATCAATGTAACCCTCGCCTGCCAGGCGGCGGAACACTTCGCGCACCGGGGTTCGGGACAGCCCGTAGCGCTCGCTCAGGCCCACCTCGTCCAGCACCTCGTCGGGGTCCAGTTCCATGGTCAGGATCTGACGCTTCAAGTCGTCGTACAAACTGTTCTTGCCGCTTTTCACAAACGACCTCCAAGGGCTGTTTTCGTCAACAACGGCCGGCTTATGGAGCCAGACTCGCACGGCGACGGGGATCGGTCAACGGGTTGTATTCACGATGTATACACCGTGAATACCTGAGATTTTTTCATTGTCGGGGCCAAAGCCTTGCGGTTCAAGCCTTTGCGCACATGGCTAGCAAAAGGCCTGGTCGTGAACAGGAAACAAGGCTGTCGTTTTTGGAACAGTGCGAAGGCAGCGCTTGCCACCTGCGGCCGCTCGCCGCAGTGAAATTTGCTGCGCCAATATACCCGCAAACGCCCGTGGCATAAGGGCTTTGCGGAAAAAAACGGCCATTGCGGACGCTTTTCAAAGCCCTTCAAACGGATAAATCGGGGCCTCTAGACACCCCGATAAAACCTGCCCTATAGTGTGTCGACACGATGTATACACAGAGTATTTTTAGCTCAGGCATGTGACGCCGGTGTGAACAGCCACCGGTTCGACAAATAAAAAAACCGGGTCGTTGAAATGGCAAAGGTCACGCATATTCCCGCAGATGATTCCACGTGCGGCTGGTTCCACCTGGCCCCACCGCGCACGCCGCGCCCTGCCCACGTGGGCCACCGCACGGCGCGCTGGGTGGTGATAGGCGCAGGCTTCACCGGGCTTGCCGCGGCGCGGCAGTTGGCCAGGCGTTTTCCTGACGAAGAGATTGTGCTGGTGGAAGCCCAGCAGGTGGGTTACGGCAGTTCGGGGCGCAACGCCGGCTTCGCCATCGACCTGCCCCACGACATCGGCGCCGACGACTACATCGGTGACATCGCCACGGCGAAGATGAGCCTGGCGCTGAACCTGCAAGGCCAGTCGATACTCAAGGCGCTGGTGAAAGAACACGGCATCGACTGCCAGTTGCGCGAATGCGGCAAGTACCAGGCCGCCATCGAAGACCGCGGCATCGCCGTGCTGGACGCCTACCGCCGCGGCCTGGACAAGCTGGGCCAGTCCTACGAGGTTATTGCCCAACAAGACCTGCCCGGGCACATCGGCACCGGCTTTTACCGCCAGGCCCTGTTCACCCCCGGCACCGCGCTGGTGCAACCCGCCGCCCTGGTGAAAGGCCTGGCCGAGAGCCTGCCAGGCAATGTCACCCTGTACGAAAACACGCCCATTACCCAGGTGGAATACGGCGCGCAAACCCGCCTGATACACCAGGGCGGCAGCATCCTGGCCGACAAGCTGGTGCTGACCAACAACGCCTTTGGCATGAGCTTCGGCTTCCTGAAAGGGCGCATGCTGCCGATCTTCACCTACGCAAGCCTTACCCGCCCACTGACGGTGGACGAGCAGGCACGCCTGGGCGGCAAGCCCTTCTGGGGGGTGATACCCGCCGACCCGTTCGGCACCACCCTGCGCCGTACCGTCGACAACCGCCTGCTGGTGCGCAACAGCTTCAGCTTCAACCCGGACGGCGCCAGCAAACAGAAGTACCTGCAGCAGTTCGTCAAACGCCATCAGGTGTCGTTCGCCAAGCGCTTCCCGATGCTGCCGGACGTGGGCTTCGAGTACACCTGGGGCGGCTCGCTGAGCCTGTCGCGCAACCACATGGCGCACTTTGGCGAGCTGGCACCCAATGTCTACGGGGCGTTGTGCTGCAACGGCCTGGGGGTTACCCGCGGCACCGTCACCGGCACCTTGCTGGCCGACTGGCTGGCGGGCGAGCGCAGCCACCTCACCGACTTCCTGCTGGCCGCCCCCGGGCCCAGCCAGAACCCGCCGCAACCGCTGCTGTCGGCCGGGGTGAACATGAACCTGGCGTGGGGCCAATACCGCGCCGGCCAGGAGAGCTGATTACGCTTGAGCCTGTTTCAACACTCTTGCACCAACAATAACAACAACGCCCCTTGTGGGAGCTGGTTTACCAGCGAGCTATCGAACAACTGCCAAAACTCGCTGGCAAGCCAGCTCCCGCAACGTACGCCCGGTAATGCACTACCGGGCGATAGAGGAGAGACTCATGAAACCTTCCAACTGTTGCATTGAAGATGTCCCGCTCAATGCATTTCACCGCAAACTTACCCTGCGTTCCGGCGGTGGTTCTTTTGTCGACGGTTATGTACTGAGTATTATCGGCATTGCCATGTTGCAAATGTCCGCGGCGTTGCAACTTACCGAATTCTGGCAAGGCATGATTGCCGCCTCGGCGTTAATTGGCGTGTTCTTTGGTGGCTTCTTCGGGGGGTTCCTGACTGATCGCCTGGGCCGCAAGAAAGTTTATTTTATTGGCCCGCTGTTATTTATTGTCTGTTCCCTGGCGCAACTGTGGGTGGACTCGGCCCCCGCGCTATTCTTGTGCCGCTTTATCATCGGCCTGGCCGTGGGCATCGAATACCCGGTGGCCACCGCGCTGCTGGTAGAGTTCCTGCCGCGCAAATACCGCGGCCCACGCCTGGCCGCCTTGACCATCCTGTGGTTTGCCGGCGCCGCCTTCGCCTACATCGTCGGCAACACGCTGATCAACCTGGGCGGCGATGACGCCTGGCGCTATGTGCTGGCCAGCGCCGCGGCCATCGGCCTGGGCCTGTTGCTGTTGCGCCTGGGCACCCCGGAATCGCCACGCTGGCTGCTGAGCAAGGGCCGCGCCGCCGAGGCCGAACAGGTCATCAAGGGCGTGTATGGCCCGCAGTTCAGCCTGGCCAACCTGCCGGAACAGGCGGAGCTGGCCTGCACCACGCTGTGGGGCCTGCTGGTGAGCGGCTACGCCAAGCGCCTGGTGTTCGTCACGCTGTTCTGGTCGTGCTCGATCATTCCCGTGTTCGCCGTGTACGCCTTCGCGCCCAAGGTGCTCGAAGCCCTGCACCTGAAGGGCGACTGGGCGGCGTTCGGCTCCATCGCCATCACCCTGCTGTTCGTCATCGGCTGCATTTTCGCCAGCCAGCTGATCAACGTCATGGGCCGGCGCAGCATGCTCATTCACAGCTTCCTCTGGTCGGGCCTGGCGCTGTTGCTGCTGGGGCTGTTCCCCGATGGCAACGAACTGCTGGTGCTGGCCCTGTTCGGCGCCTACGCGCTGTTCATCGGCGGCGCCCAGGTGCTGCAACTGGTGTACCCCAACGAGCTGTTCCCCACTGAAATCCGTGCCGTTGCCGTGGGCATCGGTACCTCGCTGTCGCGGGTTGGAGCGGCGGTGGGCACCTACCTGGTGCCCCTCTCGCTGCAAGGCATTGGCATCGGCCACACCATGTATGTAGCCGCCGCCGTGACCCTGGTAGGCCTTGTGGCTGCCTGGGCCATGGCCCCTGAAACCCGTTCCCTGAGCCTGCGCGACGCCGCGGCGCTCGGCAATTGAACCTGCTGCCCTTTATCTAGGAGAACCACGCATGAAATTCGAAGGCATCTATACCCCGGCCATCACCGCACTGACCGCCGACGGCCAGATCGACCGCCACGCCTTTGCCGAGACCCTGGAATACCTGATCGAGGCCAAGGTGCACGGCATCATCATCGGCGGCTCTACCGGCGAGTATTACGCCCACACCGCCCAGGAGCGCCTGGACCTGGCCACCCACGCCAAGGCCGTGATCGGCAACCGCCTGCCGCTGGTGATCGGCACCGGCGCCATCCGCACCGAAGACTCGGTGGCCTACGCCCAGGCCGCGCGCGCGATCAAGGCCGACGCCATCCTGGTGGGTTCGCCGCCCTACGCCCTGCCCACCGAGCTGGAGAACGCCGCGCACCTGCAGGCCGTGGACCGCGCCGCGAACCTGCCGATCATGCTGTACAACTACCCGGCGCGCATGGGCGTGAGCATAGGCGCCGCCTACTTCGCCGCCATCAAGCAGGTGAAGAACGTGGTGGCCATCAAGGAAAGCTCCGGCGACCCGGCGCAGCTGCACTTCCTGGCGCGTAACTACCCCAACATCGCCCTGTCCTGCGGCTGGGACGACCAGGCCCTGGAGTTCTTCGCCTGGGGCGCGCGCAGCTGGGTGTGCGCCGGTTCCAACTTCATTCCGCGCGAGCACGTGGCGCTGTACGAGGCCTGCGTGGTGGAGAAGGACTTCGACAAGGGCCGCAGGATCATGTCGGCGTTCATGCCGCTGATGGATTTCCTCGAAAGCGGCAAGTTCGTGCAGTCGATCAAGTACGGCTGCGAGCTCAACGGCCAGAGCACCGGCGGCGTGCGCGCACCGCTGCAGGCCATGACGGCTGAAGAGAAGCAGGCGCTGAAGAACGTCATCACTGACCTCAAGCGCGAAGTGGCGCAGATCACCGGAGGTGTGCAATGAGCACGTTGCTGAGCAAGGCCGAGTACGCGGCCATCGCTGAAACCCTGGTGCTGCCGACGCAGGCGTTCGTTGACGGCGCGCCCTATGCGTCGCGCTCGGGCAAGACTTTCGCCACCACCAACCCGGCTACCGATAAAGTGCTGGCGCACGTCGTGGCCTGTGACAGCAGCGACGTCGACCACGCCGTGGCGGTGGCCAAGGCCGCCTTCGAGGATGGCCGCTGGAGCAAGCTTTCGCCCGGCGCGCGCAAGAAGGTGCTGCTGCGCTTCGCTGATCTGCTGGAACAGCACGCCGACGAACTGGCGGTGATGGAGAGCCTGGACAGCGGCAAGCCGGTGCGCGAGTGCGCGCTGATCGACGTGCCGGAAACCATTCACATGATCCGCTGGCACGCCGAGTTGATCGACAAAATCTACGACAACACCGCCCCGGTGGGCAACGACGCCCTGACCCTGGTGGTGCGCGAAGCCATCGGTGTGGTCGGCCTGGTGCTGCCGTGGAACTTCCCGCTGCTGATGCTGGCGTGGAAAATCGGCCCGTCGCTGGCGGCCGGCTGCTCCATCGTGGTCAAGCCAGCCACCGAAACCACCCTCACCGCCTTGCGCGTGGCCGAGCTGGCCTTCGCGGCCGGCGTGCCGGCAGGCGTGTTCAACGTGCTGCCCGGCGGCGGCCAGGAAGTGGGCGAACCGCTGGGCCGGCACATGGACGTGGCCATGGTCAGCTTCACCGGCTCCACCGCCACCGGCCGCCGCTTCCTGCACTACGCCGCTGACTCCAACCTCAAGCGCATCGTGCTGGAGTGCGGCGGCAAGAACCCGGCCGTGGTCATGAGCGACGTCGAGGACCTGGACCTGGTGGCCAGCCACGTGGTCAACGGCGCGTTCTGGAACATGGGCGAGAACTGCTCGGCGTCCTCGCGGCTGATCGTCAACGAAGACATCAAGGACGATTTGCTCGAACGCATCGCCGTGCACCTGCGCGAATGGCAACTGGGCGACCCACTGGACCCGGACAACCGCCTGGGCGCCATGGTCAGCAAGGCGCATTTCGACAAGGTGGCCTCCTACCTTGAACAGGCGCGCGTGGAACAACTGCAGGTGCGCGTGGGCGGCCAGACCGAGCAAGGCGTGTACGTGCAGCCCACGGTGGTGGACGGCGTGCCAGCCGACAGCCGCCTGTTCCAGGAGGAGATTTTCGGGCCGGTGCTGGCGGTGACCACCTTCAAGACCATCGACCAGGCCATCGCCCTGGCCAACGACACCGTGTACGGCCTGGCGGCGTCGGTGTACACCGACAACCTGCGCAACGCCATCAAGCTGTCACGCGAGATTCGCGCCGGCATCGTCACCGTCAACTGCTTCGGCGAAGGCGACGCCTCCACCCCGTTTGGCGGCTACAAGGAGTCGGGGTTCGGCGGGCGCGACAAGTCGGTGTGGGCGCACGACCAGTACACCGAGATCAAGACCATCTGGATCGACGTGTCCGAGCGCTGATTCCAGACGCGGCCTGCGGCCGCTGCTACAAGGACGCGCGCACCCCGCCGATCGCGCGGTTCCCGTAGCAGCGGCCGGAGGCCGCGTCAGGGGCGTCAGGGAATGACGCTGGGCGGCGGCGCGGCGCGGGTGTGGCGCACGGTCCAAGTGATGTGTTCCTGGTGGGTGATGACCGTGCGCACCAGCACCACCCGCGCCGGCGCGGCGGCGGCCGTGCGCTGGCGGGCGGCTGCCGCCGGGTCGTTGCCGCTGGCGGGGGGCACGAAGGTGCTTTCGCCCGCGCCCGGCGCGCAGGGCGTGGCGGCAAAGGCCACCGCGCCATCCGGGGCAACGCATTTGTAGGTGGCCGCGAACACCGAAGGCGCGGCCAGCGCCAGCAGCACGAATAACGCCTTGCTCATCCCCGCCCGTCCTTGTCTAGCCAATGGCGGCGCAATGCTATCAAGCAGCCGAGCGCTTGTAACGTGAATGAATGCGCCGGCCATCGCCGCGGCCACTGCCTGCCATCGGCAAACACGATGAGCGCCCAGGGCCCCTGCCTTCCTAGAATGCCCCCTCCCCCAACCACCTTGCGAGGGCACTGCCTTGACGCTTACCCACACCGAAACCCACGCCCATCTGCTGGCCCTGGAAGCCGAGCGCAGCCGCGCCCTGGTACAGGACGACCACGCCCAAGTGGCACGGCTGTTTGCCGACGACCTGGTGTACGTGCACACCACCGGCCTGGTCCACGACAAGGCCCAGTACCTGGCCTACGCGCAAGACGTGGTGCGCTACCTGAGTGTGGAGCGCGGCCCGCTGCAGGTGCGCTTCGCCGGTGATGACCTGGCGATCATGACCGGCCCCCACGCCAACACCCTGCAGAAACGCGGCGGCGAGCACAGCGTGGCGTCAGGCGGTTTCACCACGCAGGTCTGGCGCCGCACCGGCGCTGACTGGCAGATCTGCTCGTTCCACGCCACCAAGGTCGCCGACGCCTGATTGGGCGCCGTGCAGCACTGACGGCTCGACGTCATGAATGCCCTGCTGGCGCGCCTTCAACGGCCCGCCGGCGCGGCCATTGAACACCGCGGCTATCTCGGCCAGGATGGCCATGGCCACGCTTTCCGGGTTGTCGCCGCCCAGGTCCAGGCCCATGGGGTAATGCAGGCGGTCCAGCGCGGGCAGGTGCGCGGCGTCCATGTCCGCCAGCAGCCGCTCGGTGCGGTCCCGTGGGCCCAGCTGGCCGATGTACGCCGCACCGCTGCCCAGCGCCGCCTGTAACCAGTGGAAATCCTGGGTGAGGCTGTGGGTCATGACGGCCACGGCGGCGCCGTTCAACTGCACGCTGGCCGGCAACGGCTCGCGCGCCTGGGCGCACAGCACCGCCTGGGCCTGGGGGAAACGCTCGGGGCGGGCGAAATGCGAACGGCCGTCCACCACCGTGACCTTCCAGCCCAGCAGGTCGGCCATGCGTACCAGCGGCTGCACGTCGTGGCCGGCGCCGAATACCACCAGCCGGCGCGCCGGGGCCAGGTATTCCAGGAACACCTCGACTTCACCCCACTCGCCACGGTAACGGCGCAGCGCCGACTTGCCCTGCTGCAGCACGCAGGCAAGCCCCTGCTGCACCTGATCATTCAACGCCTGCGGCCAACCTTCGCTGCCCGGCACGCTGCGCGCGCCGACCGGCAACGGCCCGTCGCTGGCGATCACCGTGGCCAGGGCGCAGGCCTCGCCACGGTCGCGCACCCGGCGCAGGGTGCGCATCAGCAGCGAGTCGTGCTGCACGCGCTCCATCAGCACGAACACCGTGCCGTTGCAGCCCAGGCCGAAACTGAACGCGGCCTCGTCCAGCGGGTCGTCTTCATCGGCGGCCGTGCTGTAGGCCACCACCTTGGGCCCCTGTTCGCTCAGCCACCAGGCCTTGCGCGCCACCTCGTTTTCCAGGCAGCCGCCGCTGACCGTGCCGCGCGGGTCGCCCACCTGGGGGATGAGCATGCGCGCGCCCGGCCGGCGGTAGGCCGAACCCTGGACCTTGACGACGGTGGCCAGCACCGCCTCGGCGCCGTCATCCAGGGCGCCCAGCAGCTCATCAATGCAGTGCACTGGCACGGCTCCGGGCCACTTGCTGGGCGGTGATGCGGGCATCGGTTTCGCCAAAGCGGCGCAAGACGAAGGTACTCACGGCGGCCAACTCCTGGTTGCTGTAGGCCTGGGCAAAATCAGGCATCTTCTGTTGCGACCCGAACGTGAACGGATAGTGCCCGGCCAGCAACACGGCAACGACGTTGGTGCCCGCCGGATCGTTCAGCGACTTGAGCCCGGTGAGGGTCGCAACGCCAGTCTGGTTGCCCTGCCCGTCCAGGCGGTGGCAGCCGGCGCAGGCGTCGACGAACACCTTGCGGCCCAGGCCATCGCCCGGCGGCAGCGGCCCGTCGTTGACCACTACCGCTGGCCGCGCAATGCCCTCGGCACGGGCCGGCGAGCCCTGCAGGTACACCGCCACGGCCTTGATGTCATCGGGGGTGAGGAAGCGCAGGCTGTGCTCCACCACGTCGCTCATCGGCCCGCCGGCCATGGCGTAGCCGGGCGCCTCGCCGGTGGCCAGGTAGCGGGTCAGCACGTCCTGGGGCCAGCTGCCCACGCCATAGCGCTTGTCGGCGCTGATGTTGTAGGCCTGCCAGTTGCCGAGGGTTGCGCCGGCCAGGGACTTGCTGGTGTCCACCGCCTGGGCCAGGTTGCGCGGCGAATGGCACTCGCCGCAGTGGCCGGGGCCCTGCACCAGGTAGGCGCCGCGGTTCCACTCGGCGGACTGCGCCGGGTCCGGCGTGAAGCGCTTGTCGTCGGCGAACACCATGTTCCACAGGGCCATGCCCCAGCGCTGGTTGAACGGGAAGCCGATGCTGTTTTCCTTCGGCGGCTGGTTCACCGCCGGCAGGCTGGTGAGGTACGCCTTGATCGCCAGGATGTCCTCGCGCGGCATCAGCGTGTACGAGGTGTAGGGGAACGCCGGGTAATAATGCTTGCCGTCCTTGCCCACGCCTTTCTGCAGGGCGCTGACAAAGTCGTCGTCGCTCCAGCTGCCGATGCCGGTGGCGGCGTCGGCGGTGATGTTGGGCGAGTACAGGGTGCCGAACGGCAGCTGGAACGCCAGGCCGCCGGTGAACGGCTTGCCGCCGGGGGTGGTGTGGCAGGCCTCGCAGTCGGCGGCGCGGGTCAGGTATTCGCCCTTGGCGATCAACTGCGGGTCGGCGGCCAGGGCGTTGGCCCCCAGCACGGCCAGGGTGGCGGCCAGGGCAATCTTGATAAACGTCATGTCAGCCATCCTCAAACGGTGTAGTAGCCGGAACGGCTCAGGGGCAAGCGGCGCACGCGGGCGTTGGACGCTGCGTGCAAGGCGTTGACCAGGGCCGCCGCCACCGGCACCGCGCCGGTCTCGCCGACGCCACCGGGGCTTTCCAGGCTGGGCATCAGGTGCACTTCAACCGGCGGCGCGTCGCTCATGCGGATCTGCCGGTAGGCGTTGAAGTTGTTCTGCTGCACCCGGCCGTTTTCCACCAGGATCTCGTTGAACAGCGCCGCCGACAGGCCGAACAGCGTGCCGCCCTCCACCTGCGAGGTCACCGAGGTGGGGTTGTTGACGAAGCCGCAGTCGATCACCGACACCAGGCGCTTGATCTTGATGGCGCGCTCACCCTGCATTTCCAGCTCGACCACGGTGGCGATGAAGCTGCCGAACACGGCGGTCACGGCAATGCCGCGCCCCTGCCCCTTGGGCAACGGCGTGTGCCAGTCGCTCAGCTCGGCGGCGCGCTTGAGCACCGCCAGCGCCCGCGGCTGCGTGCTGATCAGCCCCGCGCGGTAGGCCACCGGGTCGGCCTTGGCGCGGTGCGCCAGCTCGTCCACGAACGACTCCAGCACATAGGTGCTGCGCAGCGGCCCTACCCCGCGCCACCACGACACGGGGATGGTTTTCGGGTCTTCGCGGATGTAGCGCACCTGCAGGTGCGGCAGCTGGTAGATGGGCTCGATGGCCACCTCCACCGCGTCGGCATCGACGCCACTGGGCGGCAACGCACCGACGAAGGCGGCGATCACCGAGGCCCCGGCAATGCGGTGGTCCCAGCCCTGGGGCCGGCCGTCGTCGTCCAGCGCGGCGTTGATGCGGTCCACGTAGTGCGGGCGGTACAGGTCGTGGGTCATGTCCTCTTCACGGCTCCACACCAGCTTGATCGGGTAGTCGACCTGGCGGGCGATGTCCACGGCCTGGAAGATGAAGTCCGACTCCAGCCGGCGGCCAAAGGCGCCGCCGATGAGCTGGTTGTGGATGATCACTTTCTCCTGGGGCAAGCCGCTGATTTTCGCCGCGCCCATCTGCGCGAACACCGGCGCCTGGGTACCCACCCACAGCTCGCAGGCGTCGGCGCGCACGTGGGCCACGCAGCCCATGGGCTCCAGCGGCGAGTGCGAAAGGAACGGCTGCTGGTACACCGCTTCGAAGCGGCTGCTGGCCGCGCCCAGGGCCTGGGCGATGTCGCCACTGGTGTGGGCGACCACGCCGTCGCGGCCGCTGGCGTCCAGCAAGGCCTTGTCCAGCAGCGCCGAATGGCCTTCGCCGTTAGGGCCGTAGTCCCAGTCGATGCGCAGGGCCTTGAGGCCTTGCTGGCAGGCCCAGAAGTGGTCGCCGATAACGGCCACGGCGTTGCTCAGCTTAATGATGTCATGCACGCCGGGCACCTTGCGCGCGTCGCCTTCGTCCAGCGCTTTCAGCGTGCCGCCGTGCACCGGGCAGGTCAGGGTCGAGGCGATGCGCATGCCCGGCACGTGCAGGTCGATGGTGAACTGCGCCTTGCCGGTGACCTTGTCGGGGGTGTCGAGGCGCCGGGCCGGGGTGCCCAGCAGCTTGAAGTCGCCGATGGCCTTGAGCGGCACGTCGGTGGGCAGCGGCAGTTGTGCGGCGGCGTTGGCCAGCTCGCCGTAACCGGCCACCTGGCCTTGGGGGCCGTGGATCTGGCCGTGTTCGGCGCGGCACTGGCTGGGCGCGACCTTCCAGCGAATGGCGGCGGCCTGGGTCAACAGGATGCGCGCGGTGGCGCCGGCCTTGCGCAGCGGCTCCCAGGTGTAGCGCGTGGACGACGAACCGCCGGTGGCCTGGAACTGCAGGATAGTGTCGGTGTACAGCGCGCCATTGGGCGGCGCTTCCTGGATCTGCACCTGTTCCAGGCCCACTTCCAGCTCTTCGGCGACCATCATCGCGATGCCGGTCTGGGCGCCCTGGCCCATCTCGATCTTTGGCGAAATGACGCGCACGCGGCCGTCCTCGCCGATCTGCACAAAGGCGCCGAAGCCTTCGAACTGGGTGGCACCGGGGCGCCCGGGCGCCACCGCTTCAGCCGCGGCGGAGCGGGCCACCAGCGGTGGCAGCCAGGTGCTGAGCACCAGGCCGCCCAGGGTCAGCGCGCTGCCCTTGAGCAGGCCACGGCGCGACAGGTCGGGGCCGGGGAATTTTGCAGAGTTCATGGGGTTACCCTCAGGCCTGGCTGACGCTTTTGATCGCGGCACGAATGCGCGTGTAGGTGGCGCAGCGGCACAGGTTGCCGCTCATCGCCGTGACGATCTGCTCGTCGTCCGCCTTGGGGTGGTTGTGCAGCAACGCCGCCGCGGCCATGATCTGCCCCGGCTGGCAGTAGCCGCACTGCACCACTTCGTGCTCAAGCCAGGCCTGCTGCAACTGCGCGCCCACCGGCGTCTCGCCGACGCCCTCGATGGTAGTGATGGCATGGCCTTGCACTGCGCTCACCGGCAGCACGCAGGAACGCACCGCCTGGCCGTCCAGGTGCACCGTGCACACGCCGCACTGGGCGATGCCGCAGCCGTACTTGGTGCCGGTCATGCCCAGCACATCGCGCAGTACCCACAGCAGGGGCATGTCGTCGGGCACGTCGACGTCATGCGCCTGCCCATTGATGGTCAAGGTGTGCATGGTGTTTCCTCATTACAGCGATCACGGTGGCGCCTGCCGGGCTACGTTGGCCGGGCAGTACGATTTGCAAGTCTAGAACTCTAGCAGTGCAGGCCTCGGTTTATTGGACCGACGTGCTATAACCGGACGATGAAGCAAGCATTCCGCAGTTTTGTGCAAGCCGCTATGCTGGAGCCATGACCAGCCCCATCCCGATCCGCCAGCCCTGCCCCCCGGCCGCCTGCAACTGCGGGCACGGCCAGCTGCTGGCCGACCCCGGCGCCGACCTGCGCATCCTGCAACTCACCCGCTTCGAGGAACGCAAACTGCTCGAGCGCCTGGAAAGCCTGCAAAGCTTCGAAGACCTGCAGCGCCTGTGCGGGCGCATGCACGAGTTGCTGGGCATCCGCGTGCGCATCCGCCCCAGCCACAACGAAGTGCGCAGCGCGCGCGGCTTGCTGATCGAATTCGACGAACAGCCAGGGCTGTGCCGCAAAACGCGCGAGGCGATACCGGCGGCAATACGGCGGGCGTTGGTGCAAAAGCCGGAGATATTGTTCAGGTTGCTGGATGCGGAGGATTTGTTGCGCGATGCGTGAGGATGCTGCTCATGTGCCGTTTCTGCCAGGATACTCAGTGGCAATGCTAAAAATCCTGTAACGCTCCGCACCTTCAAGTGCCGCTCAGCCGGGCTGCCCAAGCCTGAACGCTCGTCTATTAGCTAAACCCACCCAATCCAACTTCCATTACCCCGAGCATGTCTCGCGCAGAAATTCATTCCTTTGCACTCCGCAAGAGGCAATTTCTGTAGGAAAAGGATTCTTTTCTTGAAGGACACCTCCCGATCACCACTCCCCGCACGACACCGCCAGAAAACCTCTGTTAGTTTCAACCTCAGCCTGTACCGCCCGAGGCGTACGTCGGCTATCAGTTCGCAAACACTCATCCAGACAGTGATACAGAATGAATAATGTAAAAATGTATTACACGAATGAATTACCCATTGATTTCACCAAAAACCACAGGACCTCTATTTTCACTGAAGAACAACGCTTGACCTTCTGTATGGAAGCACTAGCAATACTGGAAAGCAGGGACGCGTACGAACGCGACCATCCTGTTATCGGAATTTATCGACTGGCTGTCGAAGGCAGCCAAACGCGTGACGGCGGTGTGATCACCGCAGGCTCATCCACAATGAAGATCAGGTTAGCGAACGGCGAATTCGCAAATGTCGCAAAAGTCGGCGATTGGGTTGTCTACGGAGACGGTAGCAAGACACGAATCACTACGGGCAGGGGGATTAAATTCGACGGAGCAGCCTTGGTAGGTAGTCAATGCTGTAACTCAGATGAAATCATTAACACTCCACAAAACTGTGGATGCTTATTGGTGCGACGAAACGTTGCGATACCCGAAGACTTTCTGCCGCACCGCCAACACCCAAATTTATAAACTTTCGACAGCTGGCAAACCAAAATAAAAAGGACATCCAATGAGCACAGGCTATTTCGTTGGCGCGGGAGACAAGACCACATGCGGCGGCCAAGTATTAAATGGGAGCGATAGTGTTGTCATGCACGGGCTTCTACACGCAAGGGAGGGCGATGCCGTTTCATGCGGCAAAGACGGTAAAACCTATCAAGTTAGCGGCGGCGTTTCTTATATGAGCAGCCATGGCAAATTAGTAGCTGGCACCTTGGACAGCGTCAGCACCTGCCCATGCCGTGCTCGATTCATACCATCCGTAATCTCCGCTACCTACCACAGCGACAGTACGTATGAAACAGCCCCGCGAGTATGGCACGCTGCGCCCCCTTCTCTCCCACCCCATGCCGCAACACCAAACCAGACCATCTCACATCCCGACCAGCGTTCATTCTCGACTGTTAACTCCCGAGAATGCAAACACCCTGACCAAATGGCCGACTTAGCCACCTACATATCGGGAGAAATGAATCAAAATATCTCCCATCCCTCGGTGTTGAAAATGCAAAGCCTGAACAATTTTTCAGCAGACGATGAGTTCAAAAAGTATAACGCTCTCCCTTACCACTTGAAGATGGGGCACCCACCACAATTCCATTCACTTGCCATCGGCAAAAAAGCCAGGGCATTCGCTATATGGACGGAACGCGTGGGGCAAAACAGGCCGTGGGATCATAAACCGAAGCTACAAGCGTTGTTCTCCAGCGTCTGGCACAAACAAGGAGCCTATAGCTATTTCTATGACATCTGGTCAAATATTCACTATGGCTACATCGGCATCATCGCAGGGTTCTCCGAAAGTATTTTGCTTGATGGTGCAGGGCTCGAGCAGATAGCGTCAGACCTGTACAGAAAAGCTGAAGAGATGGTTACCACCGAGGAGGAGAGATGGAAAATGCCAGGGCCTCACCCGACAGCCGATAAATGGACTGATTTGAGATCCTGGGATGACGTTGCTGATCGAGTTTCCATCAGTATCGGTGTAAAGCTTGCACGTCAATATCCGCGAGGCAATATCAGCGGGCGAATCATCATGGAAGAGGTACTTGCCATTCCACCAAATCAATGGGGCAGCGGGATTAAGGCTCATGCCTGCGTCTAGCACATTCATGGGGTCAACTATGCGATGAGCAACCCTGCAGATAATTTGCAACCACGCTGGGCTAAGTGGTTGTTAATCCCCATCATCGCTGCCGGTGCTCTTTATCTCTGGCTCTGGTTAACGCCCTCGGCCACCATCCACTACCATGAGGACGCCAAAGACGAACAGTGGTATGTGTGGAATGTGCAGCACCGCATCTACAGAGGGCAGATGGAACCTGGCGGTGGATCTTTCGGGTCTGGATATCTGTTTCCTGACGACGGGTTCTTCATGGAGTTTGGATGGTGGAACAATAAAGATCCAGGACACTGCATCAGCATCACCCCGACGCTACGAGGTACCCACGTCTACCTGGATGCTAACGGCAACATCGATTGGCGGCCCGGGAGCGGCACAGACGTGGAGCTCCTGAAGCGGTGCGAACTGGATACCACACCGCCCTGAGTTGCCCGGGGACAATCGCAACACCTGTAGCAGCGGCCGCCAGGCCGCGTCAGGGGCGCCAGCGTTTACCAGATACACCGCGGCGGGGCCGGACGCAGCCTGCGGCAGCTGCTACGCGGTGGGTTACCAGGGCTTTTGCAGGCGCATTTGTTCGGCCAGGCGGTACACCTTGTCGCGCCCTTTGTGGCGGGTCCAGCGCAGGTTTTCTACCAGCGTTTTTTCTTCGGCGTTCAGTTTCACGTAACCAAGGGAACGTACTTCGGCGTGCGAAACATACTCTTCGCGCAAATTGCACAATTGCTCAAGCAGAAGCGCATGCACGGCACCGCCCCTCAAGCAATCAGAATCAAGATTTTCGAGCAGTAGAACGATATTTTGAATGCGGGCAAGGGCTGGCGATTGGGTTGCAGATTTCACGGAAGAATCCTCACGAAACAATACGACGAGAAAGCCATTCAAGCTTTTTCAGTTGTTTCTCCTTTCCGGAACGCCAATCCCGGGCCGCTGATGCAGCGGCGGGCGGACCTTACCCGGATTGGTCGGCGCGAGGCAACCCCTACATCCGCTTTGCGGCAGCGGCGACGCAACCGGGTGCAATGGCACTACCTGTGGGAGCTGGCTTGCCAGCGAGCTTTTATGGCCCCAACAGCTCGCTGGCAAGCCAGCTCCCAAAGGATGTAGCTGCGGCGGGGCTGCCATCCGCCGCAGGCCGCGTCATGGGCGCCGCCGTTTGGGGGGACACCGCATAGGGGCCGGACGCAGCCTGCGGCAGCAGCTACGGGGTATAGGTATGCGAAAAATCTGTAGGAATTATCTGATTATTCATACCGAGGATCCGATAGCGTAAACGCCGTGTAAAATGCCGGGCCGCACTGCATATCAGGACGATACATGCGTATTCCCCCATCACCTCGTGGCGTTTCCATTGATGCCAACCTGTACATCGCCGCCCAGAAAAAACAGGTATTGAAGCCCGGTTCGGCTTTCCTCTACTCGTGGTTCTACAATCAGGTCCGCAATAAGGGGCCGTGGGACTACAAGCAGCTATCTCGGGATTATGAAGCATTCGGCAACTTCAACTATGGCGCCACCGGAACGGCCGCCGGTTTTTCCGAAACCGTCCTTCTGCGCGCCGCCGGTTTTGCGCAGAGTCGTGCTGGCACCTCCAATCCCGACTTGGGTCATTGGTGGGGCAACGCGCCGTACGGTGATGATCTTCAAGACCAGCTTTGCATCAAACAAGGGATTGCGTATGCCAAGTGGAAAAACTTCTAGTTCAAACCTGCAACGCGCTGCCAATGTCCTACTGGTGCTGGCGCTCGCCACCCTCGCCTGGCAATGGCTCACCCGCCCCACCGCCCCGCATTTGGACAAACTGGTGGTCAAGCAGCCGTTGGGCGACAGCACCTTCCTCTACGGCGCACGCGACAACCGTGGAGGCGCGACCACCGGCTTCAGCTATCGATACTACGTGCAGCAGGACGCGGGGGATGACGCAGCGACGTTGGAAAAGCTTGCCCAGGCCTCTGCGTTCCTGGTGGCTGATGATGATGCCGTTAAAGCGGAACAGGGCCAGGACAGCATCACGATCAAGGTCAACGGCCGGGTATTCGACTATCGAAGTGACGCATTGGTCGCAGCGCCCAACCATTACCGGCAGGTGCGATTTTCAATGATACAAACCGCGGTCCGCCCGTAGCAGCGGCCGCCAGGCCGCGTCACGGGGGTGGGGTTGTGGTTGCGCGGGAAAGCACCAGGCTAAGCACCAACAGCCACGCCACCGTCATTACCGCGCCGCCCGCCAACAGGCTGGCGCTGATTGCCGTGCGGTACAGCTCGGTCAGCTGGGCCACATCCGCCCCCGCCGCCGCACCCAGCCCCTGGGGCAAGGTCAGCGACATGCCTTGCAGCGCCGCCGGCAGCTCTGCCAGTTCCCGGCGCAGGGTGTAGCTCATGATGCCGCCGGCCACGGCCACGCCCAGCGCAGCCCCCAGGGAGCGGCAGAACGACAGCCCCGCCGTGGCCGCGCCCATCACCTTCAACGGCACGGCGTTCTGCACGATGACCGTGGCGTTGGGCATGCCGATGCCCATGCCCGAGCCCAGCACGCCCATGGCCAGCAGGAAGTAGCCGGCGCCCAGTTTGTGCTGGGCAAAGATCAGCAGCATGAACAGGCCCACCGCTTCCAGGCCCACGCCCAGCAACAGCAGCACCACGTGGTTCTGCTTGCGGGTGGAGATGGCGCCGCCGATGAACGAGCTGATGACCATCATCACCACCTGCGGCAGGGTCATGATGCCCGACTCGGTTGGCGTCTGGTGCAGCACGGCCTGGTAGTACAGCGGCATGAACACCAGCGAGCCCATCATGGCGAAGGCCATGGCCGCCATGGCGGCAATGGCGATGGAGTAGCGGCGGTTGGCGAACAGACGCGGGTCGATGATCGGCTCCGGCGCCTTGTGCTCCACGCGGTACAGCAGGGCGAAGCCGAAGAACGCCAGCAGGCCCAGGGCCCAGGTGCTGAAACTGTCCGCCTGGCCGGCCAGGGAGAAGGAATGGGTGAGCAACAGCAGCGCCGAGGTGGCCACGCACAGCACCGCCGCGCCACGGTAGTCGACCTTCACATCGGCTTGGCGCTTGATGGCCGGCAGGTTGATCATCAGCCCGGCGATGGCCAGCGCGCCCAGGGGAATGTTGATCAGGAACACCCAGCGCCAGCTCCACTGGGTGGTGATGAAGCCGCCCAGCAGCGGGCCCGCCGCGGCGCTGACGGCGAAGGCTGCCGAGAACAGCCCCTGATAGCGCCCCCGCTCGGACGGCTTGACCACGCTGCCGATCACCACCTGGGACAAGGTCATCAAGCCACCGGCGCCCAGCCCCTGCAGGCCGCGGAAGGCAATGAGCTGGGTCATGCTGGTGGCCAGCCCGCACAGCAGCGAGGCGCCGACGAATACGCCGATGCTGATCAGGAACAGCGGCCGCTGGCCGTACTGGTCCGAGAGCTTGCCGTACAGCGGCGCGCCGATGGTGCTGGTGAGCATGAACAGCGTCACCACCCAGCTCATGCCCTCGATGCCTTTCATTTCACTGGCGATCACCGGCAGCGCGGTGGCGACGATGCTCTGGTCGAGGGCCGCCAGCACCATGGCCACCAGCAGCGAGGCCAGCAGCCAGAAGCGCGGTGAGGTGGAGGCCGTGGCGGCGGTTTCCGTGGTGGAGGTGGAAGACAACGGGCAGTTCCTTGAAGGTCAGGTAAAGGCGCGGCCGCTGATTTAGCCTTGCCGGCTATCCATCTGACAAGGGTGGGGGCGAAAGCTCCGCAGTTTCTGCACAGTTGCCGAAGAGCCGGGCCGCGCTGCCTAGTGTTTCAATGCCAGCAAGCCGGCACACAGCACCAGGAACAGGCAGAACAGCGTGCGCAGGGTGCGCTCGGGCAAGCGGTAGGCGACTTTCACGCCCCAGCTGACGCTAACCAGCCCGCCCACCGCCATGGGAATGCCCATCAACCAGTTCACATGATGGTGCAGCGCGTAGGTGACCAGGGTGATGCCGGTGCTGGGCGCTGCCAACGCCAGGGACAGTGCCTGGGCCACCACTTGGCTGGCGCCGAACACGCTGGTGAGCACCGGCGTGGCCAGCACCGAGCCGCCGACGCCGAAGAAACCGCCCAGCACCCCGCTGCCGCCGCCCAGGGCCAGCAGTGCCGGCCAGCGGGCGCGCACCTCGCCGCTGCCGGCGGCCTTGGGCAGGAACATCTGCGCGTAGTTGTAGGCGGCCAGCACCAGCATGAACACGGCAAAGCCGATGCGCATGGCATTGGGGTCCAGGCCCACGGCAATCATCGAGGCAAGCCCTGCGCACACCAGCCCGCCGGCCGCCAGCGGCAGCGCCTGGAAGAAGTTGATGGGCGTGCGCTGGTGGTAGCGCCACATGGCCAGCAGAATGTTCGGCACCACCATCACCAGCGCCGTGCCCTGGGCCAGCTGCTGGTCGAGGTTGAAGAACAGCGCCAGCACCGGAATGGCGATCAGCCCGCCGCCGATGCCGAAAATCCCGCCCAGGGTGCCCATGGCGGCGCCCAGCACCAGGTACATCAGCCACTCGATCATCTTGCTACCTTCATTCGTCGTCGCCCCGTGCGCGGCGGCGACCTTACTGCAGCGCGGCGCGCAGGACAATCATGAACGCGGGGCGGTGACGTCCAGCAGCGGGATTTCCTCGATGGCCCAGGCCCCGCCCTCGCGCCGCGCCGGGCTGGGCACCACGCAGGCGGTGCGGCCGGTGAACTCACGGGCCAGGCGCGCCTCGTCGATGCGCCAGCCGCGCTGTTCCAGCTCGCGCAGGCGCTGGCGGAAGGCGATCTGCAGGCCGTCGGACTTCACCGACACCTCCTGCTGCCAGGTGTCGGGCACGCGTTCGGGGCGCACCTTGCGCAACACTTCGTGGTCCTGCTCGAAGATGCGCAGGTTGCTGGCGATGGTGCGGCGGTCGAACAGCGGCGAGCGCAGGAAGGTGCGGCCCATCATCCACCAGGTGCGCGTGCGGTTGGCGGCCACCGGCACGTGGGCGGAGACGATATGGATGCGCCAGCCCGCGCGCGGCGCCAGCTCCAGGGTGGCGCAGGGGCCGGAGAAGTGGAAGCCGGGCACGGTGGTGACGTCCACGTGCTCGCCCGTGGGCCGGCGCCGCAGCCAACCCTTGCGCACCGGGCGGCGCATGACCATGTGGGCGTGGCCGCTCCAGGCCTGGCGTTGCACCTCGAAGGCGGCGATTTGCGGGTGGTCGGGGTCGCCGAAGGTGGACCCGTGCACGAACGGCGCGTGGGCAAAATCCAGGCCGTTTTCCATGACCCGGTCCCAGCTGGCGTCCCAGTCGAAATGCCCGGAGACCACGCGCACGTTGGGGTCGTCGACCCAGTCCAGCGCCGGCAGTGGCGGCCGTTCGGCCTCGGGCAGGTCGCCGATGAAGGCCCAGACCCAGCCATGGCGTTCAAGGGTCGGGTAGGCGTCCACCCGCGCCTTGAGCGGAATGCGCGCCTCGGGCTGCGCCGGAATGTGCGTGCAGCGGCCATCGGCGCCGAAGCGCCAGCCGTGGTAAGGGCACTGCACGCTGGCGCCGACCTTGCTGCCCGCCGACAGCGAGCCGCCGCGGTGCACGCAGATATCGGACAGCAGCCGCGCCACCCCGGCCTCGTCACGGAAGGCCACGAACGGCTGGCCCAGCAGTTGCACCGGCGCCAGGCCATCAGTCAGCTGCGCCGAAGGCAGCACCACGTACCAGAGATTTTTCAGCATGGGAATGAACAGGCCAGAAGGAAGAACAAGGTTACCCCTTGGACCACGCCAGGGCCAAACAGTTGACCGTTCGGCCAGGCCTGGCCTAGAGTAGCCGCCTGTTTCAGCGGACTGCCTTGCACATGCTTCGTGCCCACCACCCTTTCCAGGCACTGCCACTCTGCCCCACCGACGCCGGCCTGAGCCGCCGCCGCAGCGTGCTGTTCGCGTTCACCTTCTCCCCGCCCCGCCACGCCTGATCCCCACGGCCAGCCCCTGTGCCTGACGGCAGCGGCTCGCCCGGTTGCGCGCGCGTGCCCGACGGTTTGCGCGCGCGGTTGATTTGCCTGCGTGGACCACCCATGAATCGCCTGACCCTGCCTGTACTGTTGTTCGTCGCCGCCGTGACCGGCATCTGCCTGGGCGCCACCGCGCCCCTCACCGCCCTGCGCCTGCTGGAAGGCGGCGCCAGTGCCGCGCAAATCGGCATGCTCTCGGCCCTGCCCGCCGTGGGCATGATGCTGGCCGCCAGCTTGTGCGCGCGGCTGGCCCGGCGCTTCCACCGCCGCCAGCTATTCCAGGCCTGCCTGGCCCTGTGCCTGGCCAGCGTGGCGCTGCTGGAACCGGCGCGCCATTCGCTGTACAGCCTGGCCGCGCTGCGCCTGGGCATGGGGCTGGGCATGGGCCTGGTGATCATCCTCAGTGAGGCCTGGATCAATGAACTGAGCAGCGACCAGCGCCGCGGCCAGTCCATCGCCGTGTACACCACCGCCTACACCGGCAGCCAGATGCTCGGCCCGTTGCTGATCTCGCTGCTGGGCACCGACGGCCCGGCGGTGATCGTCACCGCCAGCGTGAGCCTGGTGCTGGCCTGGTTGGCCTTGCTGGGCCTGGACAGCAGCGACCCCGCCGCCAGCGAAGCAGACACCGCCCGCAGTTTCTCCCTGGCCGGCTTCCTGCGCCTGGCGCCGACGCTGTGCATGGGCGTGCTGTTCTTCTCATTCTTCGACAGCGTGGTGCTGGCGCTTTTCCCGGTGTACGCCAGCGACAACGGCATCGCCCCGGCCGAGGCGGCGCTGATGGTCAGCGTCATCCTGCTGGGCGACATGTGCCTGCAGCTGCCCCTGGGCTGGCTGGCCGACCGCGTGCCGCGTGCCGCCCTGCACCTGGCCTGCGGCGTGTGCGTGCTGGCCATCGGCGCCAGCCTGGCGTGGCTGATCGGCGCCGGCAGCCTGCTGTGGCCGGTGCTGTTCCTGCTGGGCGCGGCGGCGGGCGGCACCTACACCCTGGCCATCGTGCTGATTGGCGAGCGCTTCCGCGGCCAGGACCTGGTGACCGCTAACGCGGGCGCCGGCTTGCTGTTCGGCCTGGGCAGCGTGCTGGGGCCGGTGGTCAGTGGCGGGTTGATGCAGGCGTCCAGCGTGGGCTTGCCGGTGGCGCTATCGATAGCGGCCGGGGTGTTCGTGTGTACGGCGGCAGGTGGGGTGTGGCAGGCGCGGGGGCGGTTGGCGGCGGGTTGAGGCGGCGTTCACCGGCTACGCAATTTCCCCTTACATCCTCACGGTTGTCACTGCCCCGAGGCACCGATACCCTTCGCACCGTCTTCAAACAACGAAGACCGGGTTTGACGACCCGATTCACGAAACCCGCAGCACCATAATGCTTATTGGAGCGCAAAATGCCTAAAATAAGCCTTATGGCAGCTGCGTGCGGGAGGCCTTCGGGCCTGCCGGTCGTGACCGGTTCGTCAACCTGCGCGCAGCTGCCACCCACCATCTTCCGCCCCGTGGCAGCGCTGGCCCCCTGGAGCTATCGCCATGGACGCGTTCACCGCCACAACGTTTTTCCGCCACCAACGGCCGCTTCGCGCGCTGATGATCGAAGGCCAGGCCTGGTTCTGCGTCAAAGACCTGGGCCGCCTGCTGGGGCTGCCCTACCCCGAACGCCGCCTGCACCGCCTGGAACGCGACCAGCACCGCGACACCTGGGTGAAGGCCGACGGCCAGTGGGGCAAGCACCTGCTGGTGAGTGAATGCGGGGCCCTGACCCTGATCGTGCGCAACCAGATCCCCGAAAACCGCGGCATACGCCACTGGCTGGTGCACGAGGTGATTCCCGCGCTGCGCCATGGCGAACCTTGCGAGCAACCGTCGGTGACGGCCATGAGTTGGCGCGGCGAGCCGCTGCGCGTGATGTATTGGCGCGATGAGCCGTGGGTGCGGTTGCGGGACATGCCCGGGGTGCTACCCAGGGAAGGGGCAAGGCCGAAAGAGCGGTGGTGGGCGCGGTGGAATTGAAGCGTAGCCGCTGCCGCCAGGCTGCGCTGGGCCCGGCGTACGCTGAAGGTTTGCAGCGTGGCTGAGGGCCAGCGCAGCCTGCGGCAGCGGCTACGGGTGGGGGGCGGGAGAGCGGTGTGTATCCCGGACGCGGCCTGGCGGCCGCTGCTACAGGTGGCTTATTCCAACAGGGCCTGAACCCTGGCCAATGCATCGTCTACCACCGCTTGCGGCGCCTTTTCGATTCGCTTGGCTTGGCGGGCCTCAAGGTCCATTGAACGAATCTGATTGACCAACACCGCGCCCTGGGTCTCACAGCCGCTTCCCGTCAACGGCACCGCGAAGCCTGCATCCCGGGAGAAATTTCCTCCTTGGGTGATGGGTGCCACCAGCGCCAGGCCCAGCGCATTGAATGCAGCCGGGGACAACACCATGGCGGGCCGTGAGTCGCCTTGCTGCTCCCAACCAGAGGTGGGGTTGAAGGTGATACGAATGATGTCCCCGCGATCAATCTTGCCGCGTCTCATACTTCGCGCCCTACAGGCGGCAGGGCATGCCAATCAGCCATACCCTCTGTTTCGGGAGCCGTGCTATCGCACTGATCCAGCAGTTCTGCGAGCGTATAGCGGGGCTTCTTCGAGGCTGGGGTCAACACAATATTGCCGTCCAGAATATCCAGGCTCAAAGTATCGCCCATGCTGATCCCCAGTTGCTTGAGCACGGTTGCCGGTACTCGAAGCCCGGCACTGTTACCCCATTGCTGGATTTTGACATCCATGACCGCCTCCATTTCTTCACCTCTTATGTTGATACATTGTATATCCGCTTCATAGGCGGGATTCAACGCATATGTTTATACAAAGGCTCTACGGAATGGCCTGTGCTTGCGGTAGGACTTTTCCGATCTTTGACGGAGAACTGGTTCCTCCCCCCAATTCCCCCCCGGAATGCCCCCATGAAAACCCCTCATTTCATTTCCCGCCGCCCGTCCCGTACGCTGCCCCTTCACCCACTAATCAAGGAGCCGTGCCGTGAGTCTTCGCCTGTATGTCGATGCCCAGTTCACCAGCCCCTATGCCATGTCCGTGTTCGTCACGCTGACGGAAAAAGGCCTGCCGTTCGAGGTGCACCCGGTTGACCTGGACGCGCTTGAGCAACACGCCACGCCCTACGCCGGCTTGTCCCTGACCCGCCGCGTGCCGACCCTGGTGAACGGCGATTTCGCCCTGTCGGAATCCTCGGCCATCTGCGAATACCTGGACGAACTGTATTCAGACCGCCCGGTCTACCCGCAGGCCCTGGAGGCGCGTGCCCGGGCGCGGCAGGTGCAGGCGTGGCTGCGCAGCGATTTGGCGGCCATCCGCCAGGAGCGCTCCACGCTGGTGGTGTTCTGCGGCCAGAAGGCAGCGCGCTTGTCTGCGGAAGCCGAAGCCGGCCGGGACAAGTTGTTCGCTGCCGCCGGAGCCCTGCTGGGCGACGGGCGCGAGCACCTGTTCGGTGAGTGGTCGATCGCCGACACCGATCTGGCGCTGATGCTGAACCGCCTGATTTTGAACGGTGACGAGGTGCCGCCGGCTCTGAAGCGTTATGCCCAGAGGCAGTGGCAGCGACCGTCCGTGCAGGCCTGGGTTGCGCAGCCTCGGGCCTGACGCACCGCGGCGTCTGGGACGCGGCCTGCGGCCGCTACATCCTGTGGGAGCTGGCTTGCCAGCGAGCTCTTGGGACCATAAAAGCTCGCTGGCAAGCCAGCTCCCACAAAGACCGTTGCTGCTACACTGCGCGCCCCGTTATCGGAACCGCGCATGAGCGTTACCCGCCGCTTCAGTCACTGGCTTGCCTGTTTTGCCGTGCTGGTCAATCTGTTGGCCATGCCCCTGCATGCCCAGCAGATGCAGGCGATGGAAGGCATGCCGGCCGAGCACTGCGGCATGCCGGGCATGGCGGCCATGCACGACGACATTCGCCGCCTGGTGGACGTGCTGGACCCGCACCCGCACAAGATGCACCACGGCGACTGCTGTTGCTGTGGTGCCAGCGGCCTGGCCGGGCCGCCCGCCAGCCACTGGCGCGCGCCCCTGCCGCGCTATGTGGTCCAGGGCCCGGTGCTGCAACCCACGGTGCCCAGCGTAACGCCCCGTTATCGCTGGCCCAGCCTCAACCCGCGCGCCTCCCCGCTGACCTGAGCGGTACCCCCTCATCTGCTCCGCACACCGCAGCCCGCCAAGGGCCTGCGCGCCCGTGCACGACTTTTACTTGGCTCACCAGGAACCGTGAACCATGGCTTTTCAGCGCAACCTTCACCCCGCGCGGCCTGCCCGCGCCTGCACCACCTGCCTGCTGCTCACCGGCGCCTTCACCTGCGCCCACGCCTTCGCCGGCACCGCCCAGGACTCGACCCTGACCCTGGGCACCGTCACAGTCAACAGCGCCCAAACCGGGCCCCTGTCCACCAGCAGCGTGCTCAGCTCGGTGGATATACTGGGGGGCGACGTGGTGGAAAAAATGCCCGTCGCCTACAGCTGGGAACTGTTCAGCCGCCTGCCCGGCGTGGAGCTCACCGAGTTCAACCAGGGCACCACGTCCGGCAAGATCTCCTTCCGCGGCTTCAACGGCGAAGGCGAAGTGAACGCCGTGAAGCTGCTGATCGACGGCATTCCCAGCAACAGCAACGACGGCAACATGCCCTTCCTGGACATGGTCTTCCCGCTGGACATCGACAGCATCGAAGTGGTGCGCGGCACCAGCGACCCGCGCTACGGCCTGGACAACATCGCCGGCAACGTCAACATCAACACGCGCATCGGTGGCGACTACACCAAGGCGCGGGTGCGCTATGGCAGCTACGGCACCCGCGAGACGCAACTGGCCAAGGGCATCGAGAGCGCCAACTGGACCCAGAACTACTTCCTGGCGTACCAGAAGGCCGACGGCTACCGCGACCACGCCGACCAGGACCGCGTGTCGGTGGCCGGCAAGTGGTTCTACACCCCGGATGACGCGGCCTACCGCCTGGGCCTGATACTGCGCCACTACGAAGGCCAGGCCGACGAGCCCGGCTACCTCACCGGCGCCAACGCCCACAGCCACCCCACCATGACCAACAGCTACAACGACAGCGACCAGGGCACCCGGCGCATGAACAGCGCCAGCCTGCACTTGGACACGGACCTTGCCGACGACCTGTCGCTGACCGCCAAGGCCTACCTCAACACCTTCGACGACCGCCGCTGGACCCGCTACTGGAGCAGCAGCACCCAGCAGGAGCGCGACGCCTACGAAACCCAGTACGGCGCCATGACCACCCTGACCTGGCGCCCGCAGGTGGACGTGCTGCACGCCCTGGCCGTGGAAGGCGGCGTGGACGTGCAGCGCCAGCAGAATGTCAGCGAACGCTACAGCACCGTGGAACGGCTGCGCAGCGCCCAGACCCGCGACCAGCATTTTGATTTCAACACCCTGGGCGCCTACGTGCAGACCGTCATCGAGCCCACTGACAGCCTGAAGATCATCCCCGCGTACCGCGTCGACAAGCTCAGTGGCGACTACACCGATGAGCTGACGGGCAATAGCTACACCATGAACGACTACGGCCTGATCAAGCAGCCCAAGCTCAGCGTGGTGTATTCGCCCTGGTCGGTGGCCAGCCTGTACGCCAACTGGGGCCGCACCTTCCAGGTGGGCACCGGCTCGTCCAGCTACAAGGTGCCGCCGCAGACCAGCGACCTGGCGCCGTCGATCAACGACGGTTGGGAGACCGGGGTGAAGTTCACTCCCACGGCCTGGCTGGACGGGCGTATCGCCTACTGGCAGCAAGAGGCGTCCGGCGAGGTCAGCCGCCGCTTGAACGACCCCAGCGGCGCCTCGGACAACATCGGCGAAACCCGGCGCTGGGGCTACGACCTGCAGCTCAACCTGCACCCCGGCGAGCGCACCCAGGCGTGGCTGGCGTACTCCTGGCAGTACTCGAAAATCCTCAAGGCCGGCTCCACCTACCCCGACAGCCAGGGCAACGAGATCGACCACGTGCCGCACCACGTCTACAACGCCGGCGCCAGCTACCAGTTGACCCCGGCGCTGAGCGTGAACGGCTGGGTGAACGGCCAGAGCGACTACTACCTGGAGGACGACAACCGCCAGGGCAAGTTCGGCGGCTACATGCTGTTGAACCTGGGCGCCACCTACAAGCTCAGCGAGCACCTGAGCGTGGACGTGCAGCTGAGGAACCTCGCCAACCGCTACTACGAGTACGTGTGGTACGACCCGGACGGCGCCCAGGCGCCGCTGCACTCACCCGGCGACGGGCGCGCGCTGTACACCGGGCTGACGCTGGACTTCTGAGGCTGGCTTCATAAGCCCGCTTCCTGCCGCCGCTTGCGGAATTCCGCCACCTTGTGACGGTTGCCGCAGGCGGCCATGCTGCACCAGCGGCGCTTGTGCGACTTGGTGCGGTCGTAGAACAGCAGCGTGCACTCGTTGCTCTCGCACTGGCGCACCAGGCTGAAATCGCCGTCGGCCAGCAGCTCGGCGGCGCTCAGCGCCAGCTGGCTCACGCAGCGGGTGACCGCGTCGTCGCCGCTGGCCCGGTCCAGGCTCACCCCGCCATCTTCCCTCCATACCAGCTGCACCACGGCCTTGCGCAGCAGCGCGTTCAGGGCCGCGGGGTCGGCTGCCTGGCCGGCCAGCCGCGCATAGAGCAGCGGTTCGAAGGTGTCGCGCAGCTGTTTCAGCGCCAGCAGCAGCCGCGCCTGCTCAGCCGATGTATCAGCACCGGGCACATCCAGGCCCAGGGCCTCCAGCCATTGCAGCGCCACGTCTGCGCTGGTCAGCAGGTCGCGGCGCTGGCCGTCGACCATCATTTGCGTGTTGAGCAGGTCCAGGGCCGGGTGGTCGGCGACCACCAGCGGCGCTGGCAGGGTTGCGGTCATGGTGCGGTCTCCGTTCGTCTTGCCCACAGTGTAACCAATAAAAACAATTTGACTAGTTACAGAATGCATGAACAAATAGACCTGTAACCACCAATATCGTAATTAACAGTTACATGAGGCCGCCACCATGACCGTTCACTACCGCTATGCCGACGCCGATGGCGTGCGTGTGTTCTACCGCGAAGCCGGCGCCGCCGACGCCCCGGTGCTGTTGCTGCTGCACGGCTACCCCACATCCTCGCACCAGTTCCGCGAGCTGATCCCGCTGCTGGCTGGCCACTTTCGGGTCATCGCCCCCGACCTGCCGGGCTTTGGTTTCACCCAGGTGCCGGCGGCGCGCGGGTACGTCTACAGCTTCGACAACCTGGCCCTGACCCTGGGCGCGTTCGTCGACACCCTGGGCCTTGAACAGTACGCGATGTACATCTTCGACTACGGCGCGCCCACCGGCCTGCGCCTGGCCCTGGCCCACCCCGAGCGCGTCACCGGGCTGGTGTCGCAGAATGGCAACGCCTACCTCGAAGGCCTGGGCGACGCCTGGGCGCCCATTCGCCGCTACTGGGCCGAGCCCACGGCCGAGCACCGGCAGGTGGTGCACGACAACGTGCTGAACCTTGAAGGCACCCGCTACCAGTACGAGGAAGGCGTGCCCCACCCCGAGCTGATCGCGCCCGAGAGCTACACCCTCGACGCGCTGCTGATGGAGCGCCCGGGCAACAAGGACATCCAGCTGGACCTGTTCTACGACTACCGCAACAACCTCACCCTGTACCCGGCGTTCCAGCAGTTCTTCCGCGACACCCGCCTGCCCACGCTGGTGATCTGGGGCAAGGGCGACCCGTTCTTCATTCCGCCGGGCGCGCAGGCCTACGCCCGTGACAACCCCAACGCGATCGTCGAGCTGCTGGACACCGGCCACTTCGCCCTGGAAACCCACGTGGGGCACATCGCCGGGCGCATTATCGATGTGCTAGGTTAACGGCCTTTTGCCGAGGCCTTACCCATGCAAGGATCTGTCATTTCCCGCGATGGAACGTCCATTGGCTACCAGCGCTGGGGCACCGGCCCGGCGCTGGTGGTGTGCCATGGTGCCTTCAGCCAGGCGCGGGACTGGACGGCGTTCGCGCAACTGCTGGGCGAGAGCCACACGGTGTACCTGTACGACCGCCGCGGCCGTGGGGCCAGCCCCTATGGCGCGGCGCCCTATTGCCTCGACGCCGAGCTGGACGACCTGGCTGCCATGGTGGAACTCGCCGGTGATGGTTGCGCGGTGCTGGGCCACAGTTTTGGCGGCGGCTGCGCACTGATGTACGCCCTGCGCGATGGTTTCAAGGGTACGCTGGTGCTGTACGAACCGATGAACTCGCTGCCACGCCAGGCCAGCGACGGCCACCTGCCGCGCCTGCAGGCGCTGGTGGCGCAGGGTGAGCTGGAGGCGGCCACGGTGCACGCCCTGACCCACATCGTGCGGATGAACCCGGCGCAGGTGGAACTGATGAAGCAGATTCCGCTGTGGCCGGCCATGGTCGCCACCGCGCCAGCCTTCGTCAACGAAGCAGCGGCGCTGGACACCATCACGCCGTCGCTGGAGGACTGCCGCGCGCTCAAGGCCCAACCCTTCATGCTGCTGGGCGAAGCCAGCGACCACGACCCGTGCCTGCTGTGCCCGGCGGCGCTGGTGGACCGCCTGCGCGGGCTGACCCTGTACCCGCTGCGGCGCCAGGGCCATGCCGCCTACCTCACCGACCCGGTGCATCTGACGCGCGTGGTGCGCCAGTGCCTGGCCACGGCTATTTAGCCTTGCCTTCGCGCGGCTTGTAGAACAGGAATTCGGCGGTTTGCGCCGTGCGCAGGTATTTGCCCGCCCACGCCGGCTTCACCTTTCTATCGTGAAAATACATGGCGCCATGGGTGGCGTCCGGCGACTCCTGGTTGAGCGCCTTGCGCGCGATTTCCTTGGCGATGCTGTAGCGGTCGGCCTCCTGCACGTCATCGGCGCGGCCGTCGCACCACCAGGAAAACTGGCAGACCTTCTTGTCGGCGCCCTCCTTCACCACCTCGCACACGGTGCCGGGGAAGCCCTCGTGGCCGACGCGGTTGAGCACCACGTGGGCCACCGCGTCCATGTCGGCCGGGGTGCCGCCCTTGGCTTCCCAGTAGATGGTGCGCGCCAGGCAGGTCAGTGGCTCGTCCACCGGCTTGGCGCCGGCGGGGTCCACCACCTGGGCTTCGGTCTTGGTGATGATCTCGGCCTTGGGCACCGGGGTGGCGGTGTCCTTGTCGGCGGCCTTCTGCTCCAGCACCTCGGCCTTCTGGATGGCCTTGGCGGGGCTGGCGGGAGGATCGTCGGCCAGTATGAAGGGGGAAAACACCAGCATTGCCACGCCTGCCACGGTAACGAGAGCGCGCATGATTGGAACTCACTGAGGGTGCCGCGACGGTCCTGCCCAAGCCCCGTATGCCCCCGGTTTTGCGGGGCCATCGGGCCATTATCCTTATTGGTGAAATCACTGTAGCAGCTGCCGCAGGCGGCGTCGCAGGCAACGCGGTGTATTGCTATTCCCTGTGGGAGCTGGCTTGCCAGCGAGCTGTTGAGACCTGAACAGCTCGCTGGCAAGCCAGCTCCCACAAGACAATGTGCGGCTACAATTATTCGTTACCTTCCCCCTCGCCGGTACCGCCGCCATGAGCACGCTCACCTCCCCCGCCCATACGCGTTCGTCCCTGTTCTGGCTCAAGCCGCTGCTGTTCGTGCTGGTGGCGGTGGTTGGCCTGTACTACGTGAAGTGGTCGCCCTATTACCTGAAGTCGTTCGTGGCGGCCAGCAACCACAGCATCGGCGCCTCGATCATCGACGACCACGCCCAGGACCCCATGGCCGCCGCGCTGGCCTACGCCCAGGTGTACTTCCTGGCCATCTGGAAGGCCGCGGTGCTGGGGGTGCTGCTGGGCTCGCTGGTGCAGGTGCTGATACCGCGCGACTGGCTGTTGCGGGTGTTCGGCCGCGCCGGCCTGGGCTCGACGGTGCGCGGCGGGCTGTTCGCGTTGCCGGGCATGATGTGCAGCTGCTGCGCCGCGCCGGTGGTGGCCGGCCTGCGCCGCCAGCGGGTGTCGGTGGGCGCGGCGCTGGCGTTCTGGATGGCCAACCCGGTGCTCAACCCGGCCACGCTGATCTTCATGGGCTTCGTGCTGGGCTGGGGTTTCACTGTGCTGCGCCTGGTGGCCGGGGTAATCCTGGTGGTCGGCGTGTCCCTGTACGCCCAGCGCATCGCCGCGCCGGAAGTGCTGCCTGAGCCTGCGGTGGAGGCGGTGGCCGATGCGTCCAGCGCCCCCCAGGGCAACCTGTTCAACCGCTGGATGCGCTCGCTGTGGCAGCTGTTCTGGACCACCATCCCGATCTACGTGCTGGCCGTGCTGCTGCTGGGCGCTGCGCGGGTGTGGCTGTTCCCCCACGTGGACGGCGCCATGGGCAACAGCCTGGTGTGGCTGGTGCCGCTGGCGGTGGTGGGCACGCTGTTCGTGATTCCCACGGCGGCGGAAATCCCCATCGTGCAAACCCTGATGACCCTGGGCCTGGGCACCGCGCCGGCGGTGGCGCTGCTGATGACCCTGCCCAGCGTGAGCCTGCCGTCGATGCTGATGCTGCGCAAATCCTTCGATGCCAAGGTGCTGGTGACGGTGGCGGTACTGACCATGGTGGTGGGCGTGATCACCGGCTTGATCGGGGCTGCGGTCCTGTAAGTTAGCGGACGCGGCCTGCGGCAGCTGCTACGGGGTTTGGCGGCGGCGGTGGTGGAGGTAGGCCTCCACTTCGTCGGCGCTGCCCATGAACTCGATGCGCGCGCCCTTGGCCTGGCGCTGGTAGGCGTACATGGGGTCGTAGTATTCGTCCAGCAGCACGCGGATCCACGCCCGGTGCAGCTCCACCGCGCCGCTGCGGTACTGCTCGTCCAGTGCCGCGTCCATGGCACTGGCCAGGCGCTGGAAGCGCTCGCCGCCCAGACGCTTGACGTTGCTGGCCAGGCTTTGCTGCATGCGCTGGGCGAACAGCGCAAAGCCCTGGTCGGCGCCGTGCAGGCCGACGAACTCGGCGCACAGGTCCACCACGTAATCCTTGAGAATGCGCTGCACGCGCTGCTCGACGCTGTCCAGCAGCCACACCAGCGGCGCGCCCTGCATGCGCCGGTACAGCGCCAGCGGCACCGCCCGGCTGCCGATGGCGCGGCCTTCGTCTTCCAGCACGAACTGCTGCACGCCGCGCTCGCGCTGCTTGAGGATATCCACCGCCAGCTGGTTTTCGAAGTTGATCTGCACCGGCTGCGGCGTGGCGTGCTTGCCGAAGCTGGAACCCCGGTGATGGGCGTGGCCCTCCAGGTCCAGGGCGTTGTCCAGGCGCTGCAGCACCTCGGTCTTGCCGGTGCCGGTCATGCCGCCCAGCAGCACGAAATCACACTGCTGCGCCGCCTCTTCGGTGACGCTCAGCAGGCAGTGGCGCAGCGCCTTGTAGCCGCCCACCACCCGCGGGTACTGCACGCCCGCCTCGTCCCGCAGCCACTGCTGGCTGATTTGTGAGCGCAGGCCGCCGCGATAGCAGTACAGGTAGCCATCAGGGTGCCGTTCGGTGAACGCCCGCCAGGCGTCGATGCGCGCCTGCTTGAGCGCCCCCTGCACCAGGCGGTGGCCCAGTTCGATGGCGGCCTGCTGGCCGTGCTGCTTGAAGCAGGTGCCCACCTGCTCGCGCTCGAGGTCGTCCATCAGCGGCAGGTTGCAGGCGTGGGCGAAGGCGCCGTGGTGGAACTCCACTGGCGCGCGCACGTCGATCAGCGGGGTGTCGGCGAGGAACAGCGCGCGATAGTCCCGGCAGTCGTCACGCATCCAGTTCCACCGCGTGGGCCTGTTGGGCCTCGAAGTGGCCGATGGGCGCCAGGGCCATGCCCAGCTCCGCCGCCAGCGCCAGGAACGCTTGCTGGGCGTGGGGTTCGACGGCCACCAACAGGCCGCCGCTGGTCTGCGGGTCGCACAGCAGCAGCTTGTGCATGGCGGTCAGGCGCCCAATGCGCTCGCCGTAGCTGTCGAAATTGCGCAGGGTGCCGCCGGGCACGCAGCCCTTCTCCAGGTAGTATTCGATGTTGGCCAGCACCGGCACCTGGCTAACCTGCAGGCGGGCGGTCAGGCCGCTGCCGTCGGCCATCTCCACCAGGTGGCCAAGCAGGCCGAAGCCGGTGACGTCGGTCATGGCGGTGACGCCTGGCAACCGGGCGAAGCGGCTGCCGGCGTTGTTCAGGGTGCACATCAGGTCGCGCGCCACGCCGACGTCGGCCTGGCGCAGCAGGCCTTTCTTTTCCGCCGTGGTCAGCACGCCGATGCCCAGGGGTTTGGTCAGGTACAACTGGCTGCCCAGGGTGGCGGTGTCGTTGCGCTGCATGAAGCGCTTTTCCACCAGGCCGGTCACTGCCAGGCCGAAGATTGGCTCCGGGGCATCGATGGAATGCCCGCCTGCCAGGGGAATGCCGGCGGCATCACAGACCGCGCGCCCCCCGCGGATCACCTCGCGCGCCACCTCGGCGGGCAGCACGTTCACCGGCCAGCCGAGGATGGCGATGGCCATCAGCGGGTCGCCGCCCATGGCGTAGATGTCGCTGATGGCGTTGGTGGCGGCGATGCGGCCGAAGTCGAAGGGGTCGTCGACAATCGGCATGAAGAAATCGGTGGTGGACACCACCCCGCGCTCGCCATCGATGCCGTACACCGCCGCGTCGTCACGCGAGGCGTTGCCCACCCACAGGTTGGGGTCCAGGTGTTGCGCGCCGCTGCCGGCGAGGATCACCTCCAGCACCTTGGGCGAGATCTTGCAGCCGCAACCGGCGCCGTGGCTGTACTGGGTGAGGCGGATGGGTTCACTCATGTCCGAAAGCCCTGGCAGGTCAATCCATTGAGTCTAACAGAGCCTCCGAACGGTGCTGGACCCACCGGTTTGGTCATTATTTCATCACATCGACTCCACCCCCGGTTTTGCTGGGGTTGGGCGTTTTATCCACAGAGATACTCACGATTTCCGGGGACAACTTTTCTGTGGGGGCTGGATGGTTGAACAGTGATCGCGCGCGGCATCAGCCGCACCGCGTGAAGCCGGACGCGGCCTGGCGGCCGCTGCTACGGGGCGCGCCAGTCGCGCAGCCAGGCCAGGCCGGCGCTGGTGTCGCCCTTGGGGCGGTACTCGCAGCCGATCCAGCCGTCGTAGCCCAGGTCGTCGATGAGCTGGAACAGGTACGGGTAGTTCAGCTCGCCCAGGTCCGGCTCGTGGCGGTCCGGCACGCCGGCGATCTGGATGTGGCCGATGCCGGCCATGTCGCGGCGCAGTTTCACCGCCAGGTCGCCTTCGACGATCTGGCAGTGGTAGCAGTCGAACTGCACCTTGAGGTTGGCGGCGCCCACTTCGCGGCAGATGGCCTGGGCCTGGTCCTGACGGTTGAGGAAGAAGCCAGGCATGTCGCGGGTGTTGATCGGCTCCAGCAGCACAGTGACGCCGACCTTGACGGCCTGGGCGGTGGCGTAGGCCAGGTTTTCCAGGTACACCGCGTGGTGGCGGGCGCGCTCGGCTTCGGACGGCAGCAGCCCGGCCATCACGTGCACGCGGTTGTTGCCCAGCACCGCGGCGTATTCCAGGGCCTGATCAAAGCCTGCGCGGAATTCGGCCTCGCGGCCCGGCAGGCTCGAAGTGCCACGCTCGCCCTTGGCCCAGTCGCCGGGCGGGGCGTTGAACAGCGCCTGCACCAGGCCGTTGTCGTCCAGGCGCTGCTTGAGTTGGGCGGCGCTGTAGTCGTAGGGGAACAGGTATTCCACGGCGTCGAAACCGTCGGCCCGGGCCGCGGCGAAGCGGTCGAGGAAGTCGTGTTGCGGGTACAGCATGCTGAGGTTGGCAGCGAAACGAGGCATGTTAACTCCGGTGTTCGACAAATTCAGACAAAGGGCCACAGCAACAGGGTCATCAGGAAGCCCAGGGTGCCGAGCAGGGTCACCAGCAGGGTCCAGGTGCGCAGGCCGTCACCCACGTTCAAGCCGGCCAGCTTGGTGAACATCCAGTAGCCGGCGTCGTTGATGTGCGACATGGCCAGGCCGCCACCGCCCATGGCCAGGCACAGCAGGGCCATGTGGTTGGCGCTCAGGTTCAGGGTGGCGATCAGCGGGCTGAGGATACCGGCCGTGGTCACCAGCGCCACCGTGGTGGAGCCCTGCACCGCGCGCAGCAGCAGGGTCAGGATAAAGCCCAGGGCCAGCACCGGCAGGCCGGTGTTGCGCAAGGCTTCGGAGACTACCGCACCGATGCCGGTGTCCACCAGCACCTTGCCGAACACCCCGCCGGCACCGGCGATCAGGATCACCATGGCCACGCCCGGCAGCGCCGAGCCGATCACGTCAGACACCTGGTTGCGGCTCCAGCCGCGGCGCGAACCCAGCAGCCAGGCGCACAGCAGGGTATCGAGCAACAGCGCCACCAGCGGCGCGCCGAGCACGGTCATGACGCTGCGCAGCGCCGATTCGGCCGGCAGCAAGGTGGTGGCCAGGGTGCCCAGCAGAATCAGCAGGATGGGCAACAGGATCAACGCAATGACCACGCCAAAGCCGGGGGGCGGCGCCACCGGCAGGCGGGCTTTCAGGCTGCTGGCGCTTTCCTCCAGGCCCAGGGTCTTGGCGTGGGCGGCTTCGCTGGTGTGGGTGTAGTCACCCTTGGCCCAGGCCACCAGGTCCTGGTTAGTGACATGGGGGCCGTACACTTCGGTACGGATGTCGTCGGTCATCGGGTAGACGCGGCGGGTCATGCGCCCGGCGATGACGTAGCCCACCAGGCACAGCACGCCGACGATCGGCAGGCCGAACATCAGCACCCGGCCCAGGTCGGCGCCCAGTTGCCCGGCAGCGGCCACGGCGCCCGGGTGTGGCGGCAGGAACGCGTGCACCGACAGCAGCGCCGCACACATCGGCAAGGCGAAGATCAGCAGCGGCTTGCGCGCCGCCCGGGCCACGCCATAGGCCAGCGGCATGAGAATGATCACGCCGACTTCGAAGAACACCGGGATGCCGACCATGAACCCGGCCACGGTCAGCGCCAGCGGCGTGCGCCGGTTGCCGAAGCGGGCGATCAGGGTCTTGGCCAGCGCCTCGGCGCCGCCGGACAGCTCGATGATGCGGCCGATCATGGCGCCCAGGGCGATGATGATGGCGATGTGGCCCAGGGTCTTGCCCATGCCGCCTTCAATGGTGGCGACCAGGTCCTGGGCCTTCACGCCGGCCACCAGGGCGACGACGATGCTCACCAGCATCAGCGCCACGAAGGGCTGGAACTTGTACTTGAGCACCAGCACCAGCAGCACGGCAATGCCGGCGCCGGCAGTGAGCATCAGCATCAGCGGGCTCATGCCGGGCACCCCGCACGGCGGGCGTGTGGGCGGGACATGCAAACAGATTGAGTCATTCTCGTATCACCTGTTGTTATTGTTGTGGGCCATCAAGCCAGCGCGCTGCTTACCACTGCGCACCAAAGGCCGCGCGCAGGGCTTCCAGGGCCTCGGCGCCGAGGGCGTCGGGGCGCGGTTGGGTCATCAGCCACAGGCGGGCGGTCTCTTCCAGCTCTTCCAGGGCGTAGGCGGCCTTGGCCACCGAGCTTTCCCAGACCACCGGGCCCAGGCGCTCGAGCATCACCCCGCGCACGCTGTTGGCCAGCAGCGCCACCTGGTCGGCCACCAATGGCGAGCCGGGGCGCTCGTAGTTGATCAGTGGAATCGGCCCGACCTTCATCACCTGATACGGCGTGATCGGCGGCAGGATGCAGTCCTGCTGCCAGACGCCGGCCAGGGTCAGGGCCACCAGGTGGGTGGAGTGGGTGTGCACCACGCCGCCCACGCCGGGGTTACGGTCGTACACCTGGCGGTGCAGGGCCAGGGTCTTGGACGGCTTGTCGCCGGACACCCACTCCCCTGCCAGGTTGACCTTGGCGATGTTGGCCGGGTCCAGGCGGCCCAGGCAGGCGTCGGTAGGGGTGATCAGCCAGCCGTCGTCCAGGCGTGCGCTGATGTTGCCGGCGCTGCCCACGGTGTAGCCGCGGCCGAACAGCAGGCGGCCGATGTCACAGATCTCTTCACGCAGCGCGTTTTCCTGGCTCATGCCGACACTCCCGCCAATTGGTTGAGGGCCTTGCTGAAGAAGTCGCGGCCACCGAAGTTGCCGGACTTGAGCGCCAGCGCCAGGGGTTGCGCCTGGGTGCTGACGGTGGCGGGCACGCCGGGGTCGATCTGCGCGCCGATCTGCAGCAGGCGCACGCCCAGGGCTTGCACCACGGCGCCGGAGGTTTCACCACCGGCCACCACGAAGCGGCGCACGCCGGCGGCCTGCAGCCCCTTGGCGATTTCACCCAGGGCCTGTTCGACCAAGGCACCGGCGCGCTCCACGCCCAGTTCGGCCTGCACGGCCTTGACCTCGTCCGGGGAGCTGGTGGCGTAGATCAGCACGGTCTGGCCGGCGTCACGGGCAAAGGCCAGGGCCTGCTCGACCACCGGTTTGCCCGCGGCCAGGGCCAGCGGGTCGATGCGCAGCGCCGGGCGCCCGGCCTCCAGCCAGGCCGCGACCTGGCCGTTGGTGGCCTGGGAGGCGCTACCGGCCAGCACCACTTCGCCGCCGTCGACCGCAGGCAGTTGCGCGGCGTCCACCGCGCGCAGCTTGCCGGCGCGGCGGAAGTTTTCCGGCAGGCCCAGGGCCAGGCCCGAGCCGCCGGTCAGCAGCGGCAGGTCGGCGCAGGCAGCGCCGAGGGTATACAGGTCAGCGTCCGACACCGCGTCGGCGATGGCCATGCCAATGCCGTCGGCGCGCAGCTGGGCAATGCGCTCACGCACTTTGTCCACGCCCTGGGCCACGGTGTCGTAGCGCAGCAGGCCGACCTTCTGGTCGGTCTGGGCTTGTAGCACGCGTACCAGGTTGGCATCGCACATGGGCGTCAGCGGGTGGTGCTGCATGCCGGACTCGTTCAGCAACTGGTCCTGCACGAACAGGTGGCCACGGAAGATGGTGCGGCCGTTTTCCGGGAAGGCCGGGCACGCCAGGGTGAAATCGCTACCCAGCTTCGCCAGCAGGGCCTGGCTGACCTGGCCGATGTTGCCGGCGGCGGTGGAGTCGAAGGTGGAGCAGTATTTGAAGAAGATCTGCTCGCAGCCGCGGGCGTGCAACCATTCAAGGGCAGCCAGGGACTCGTCCACGGCCTCGGCCACAGGGGTGGTGCGCGACTTCAGGGCGATGACGATGGCGTCGGCGTCCAGGCCCGCGGCCAGCGACTCGTCAGGGATGCCGATGCTCTGCACGGTGCGCATGCCGCCGCGCACCAGCATGTTGGCCAGGTCCGTGGCGCCGGTGAAGTCATCGGCGATGCAGCCCAGCAGCGGGCGGTGTGGGGAAAGGGTCATGGCGCTTGCTCACTCCTGCTCGGGCTTGGCCACGGGCAGCTCGATGCCCGGGAAGATCTTGATCACGGCGGAGTCGTCCTCGCGGCCGAAACCGGCGCTGCTGGCCTGCATGAACATCTGGTGGGCGGTGGCCGACAGCGGCAGCGGGAATTTGCTGGCGCGGGCGGTATCGAGCACCAGGCCCAGGTCCTTGACGAAAATGTCCACCGCCGACAGCGGCGTGTAGTCAGCCTTGAGGATGTGTGGCACGCGGTTCTCGAACATCCACGAGTTGCCGGCGCTGTTGGTGATCACCTCGTACAGGGCATCGGCGTCCACCCCTTCGCGCAGGCCCAGGGCCATGGCTTCGGCGCTGGCAGCGATGTGCACGCCGGCCAGCAGCTGGTTGATGATTTTCACCTTGGAGCCCAGGCCGTGGACGTCGCCCAGGCGGTAGACCTTACCGGCCATGCCGGCCAGCACGGCTTCGGCGGCCGCGTAGGCGTCGGCGGGGCCGGAGGTCATCATGGTCATCTGCCCGGCCGCGGCCTTGGCGGCGCCGCCGGAAATCGGCGCATCGAGGTACAGCAGGTTTTGCGCGGCCAGGCGTGCGCCCAGCTCGACGGCGAAGGTCGGCGCCACGGTGGCGCAGCCGATCACCAGGCTGCCAGGGCGCAGCGCGGCGATGGCGCCGTTGTCACCGAAGAGTACGGTTTCGGTCTGCTCGGCGTTGACCACCACGGTGATGATCACCTCGCAGGCAGCGGCCATGACGGCGGGAGTGGCGCAGGCCACGCCGCCCTCGCTGGCAAATTGTTCGGTGACGGCCGCGCGCACGTCGCAGGCGTGCACGTTGAAGCCGGCACGCAGCAGCGAGCGGGCGATCCCCAGGCCCATGGCGCCCAGGCCGATGACACCGACGTTCTTGTTGTTCATGGCAGTACTCCTCGGGTGAATCCAGCAGGTGCTTGATCATGGACCCATGATCGGATCTTGTGAAGTGATATCGTTATTTAACATTTTTTAACATCGAAAAAGCAACAGGCACGTAAACGCACCCCGTGGCTGCTGGCCAAAGGCGTGTTAAAAAACGTTAAAAATTGGAAAAGTGTCAGGCCAGCAGCAGGTCCACACCCAGCTTGCGCAGGCTCTCCACCGCCGCCGGCGCCAGGGCGGTGTCGCTGATCAGCGTGTCGAACTGTTGCAGGGCGGCGATCCGGTACTTGCCGAAGGTGCCGTATTTCGAGCTGCTGGCTACCAGCACCGAGCGCGAGGCGGACTGCATGGCCGCCTGCTTGACCTCGACCTTGAGCGGCGACGGCGTGGTGATGCCGCGCTGCAGGTCCCAGGCGCTGGTGGAGATGAAGGCGATGTCGGTGACGATCTGCCGCAAGGTGGCGGCGGCCAGCCCGCCCACGCAGGAGCGGTTGGGGTGGTCAAGCAGGCCGCCGGTGTGGATCACGTCCACGTGGGCGGCGTCTTCCAGGGCGTGGACGATGCCGAAGTCGTTGGTGATCACGGTCATGCCGCTGCGGGCGATGATGTGCGGCACGATCTCCAGGGTGCTGGTGCCGGCGTCCAGGTACAGGGTCATGTCGTCCTTCAGCAGGCCGGCCGCCAGCCGCGCCATGCCCTGCTTCTGCGGCAGTTCCACCACGGCCTTGGAATCGTGGCTGGGCTCCATGTGCACCTGGCTGGCGATGCGCACCCCTCCCGTCACCGAATAGGCATGGCCCTCCTGCTCCAGCAGGGCGATGTCGCGGCGCACGGTCATGTGCGAGCACTCGAACATCTCCATCAGCTGATGCACGCTGAGCACCTGGTGCCGCCGCAGCTGGCGCAGCATCTGTTCGCGGCGCTGCTCGGGGATCATCGGCGCGCCGTTGCTGGGCGTGGGGGACTCGGTGGGCATCGCGACTCCGTGAGCGAGGGTGGTGAGGGGCCAGGGGATGATACTGCCCGGGGCTGTGCCGGTCGAATTTTTGCGCGCGCCACCCGGTGGTTGAAGCTTTGCACAATTGTGGCGATGCTGTACCTCCCCCTTTGCCGAGGACACCCCGATGAGTGAAGCGCCCCGCCCGCCCCTGCCCCCTTTCACCCTGGAAACCGCCACGCAAAAGGTCCGCGGCGCCGAGGACGGCTGGAACTCCCGCGACCCGGCCAAGGTGGCCCTGGCCTATACCGAGGACACCTACTGGCGCAACCGCAGCGAGTTCATCCACGGCCGCGCCCAGGCCCAGGCGTTCCTGGCACGCAAGTGGAACAAGGAGCTGGACTATCGCCTGATCAAGGAGCTGTGGGCGTTCGCCGACAACCGCATCGCCGTGCGTTATGCCTACGAGTGGCACGACGACTCGGGCAACTGGTTCCGTTCCTACGGCAACGAGAACTGGGAGTTCGCCGAGAATGGCCTGATGCAACGGCGCTTTGCCTGCATCAACGACCTTCCGATCACCGAGGCCGAGCGCAAATACCGCTGGCCGCTGGGGCGCCGCCCGGATGATCATCCAGGCCTGAGCGACCTGGGCCTCTGACGGCAGCTCCCACGCCCCCCCGTAGCAGCGGCCGCAGGCCGCGTCCCCAGGCACCGCGCACTATACCGCCCAGGACGCCGCCTGCGGCAGCTGCTACAAGACAGTTGCGGTTACGGGGGGCCGCTGAATTCGGAGCGCATCACCCGCACCGGCACCGACTTGTACGACGGCGTGCCGCTGTCCTTGTCGATGTAGTCCAGCGGCACCAGCGAATTGGCCTCGGGGTAATAGGCCCCCACCGAACCTGGGGCAATCTTGTATTCGATGGCGGTGATTTTCTCGTAGCGCATCCGCCGCCCCTCGGTCACCGTCTCGATGTCCACCAGGTCGCCGTGGGCCAGCCCGCGCGAGTCGAGGTCGGCCTGGCTCATGAACAGCACGTCACGCCGCCCGAACACGCCGCGGTAGCGGTCGTCCAGGGCGTAGATGGTGGTGCAAGGTGATCAAGCGCAGCACGTCCTCGCCCTCCACCACCATGTCCTCGTGCAGGCCGGGGATGGTCTGCTCGATCAGGTCGCGGATCTTGTCGTAGTCCGCGGCAAGCGCTTTCCACGCCACCTTGCTGTCGGGCAGCGTGGCGCTGGCCATGCCGGCAACGATGGCCGGCTCCGACAGCAGGAACGCCGACGCCGGCGCCAGCTTGCCCGCCGAGGCATGGACCATGGACATGGAGTCTTCCACGGTGATGGCCTGGGCCAGACCGTCCTGCACATCCAGCTCAGTGCGGCCCAGGCAGGGGAACAGGAAGGTCCTGCGGCAGCTGCTACGCAACTCCGTAGCAGCGGCCGCAGGCCGCGTCCGTGCGCGCCGCGTATTATGCGCCGTGGTCAGCCTGGGCAGGCCCAGCTGTTGGCCGCCCTGGCGATCTGCCCGGCCAGTTGGCCGATGGCTTTCTGGTGCGCCAGCACCAGGTCATCCATGCCCACGCCGCTGGCCTCGCGGATCACGCTGGCGCAGGTCAGGGTGCGGCGCTTCTGGCCGTCGCTGCGCTGGCTGAGGCTCCACACCACGTCGATCAGCGCGTACTGGCCCGGCAGCGAATCGAAGCGGCGCACGTCGGTCTGCAGTGACACCACCGGCTTGTCGGCGGCCTTGGGCAGGCCCGCCAGGTCGCGGGTGCCCAGCTTCTGCTCCAGCTGCCCGGCCAGGGCGTCGTGGAACTCGTCGGCCAGGGGCGCGCCCCAGCGTTCGGTTTCGAGGATGGCCAGGGCGCCGGTGCTCTGGCGCACCACCATCTGCGGCTGGTCGACCTGCACCGGCATGCGCACGCTGAGCATCTCGAACTGGAACGCCGGCGCCGGGACGCTGGCGGGGCTGGCCGGCGCGGTGGCCACCAGGGTGTAGTAGTGGGTTGGCGCCGAGCTGCAGGCCGCCAGGCCCAGGGTGGCCAGCAGGGCCAGGGAACGGAGGGTCATGGCGGTCATTCCTGTGCAGGTTCACGAGAGGTCGACGAAGTGGGCTGGTAAGCGTCCGGCTTGCCATCCTTGAGGCGGCCACGGATCAGCGCTTCGGGGTGGCGGCCGAGGAAGTCGGTGAGCACGCGCACCGAACGCGCGGTGCGCTGCACCTCGTCCAGGGCCTGGCCCAGTTGCTGACGCTGCGGCGAATCTTCGGCGAAGCTGTCGTTGGCGGTGGCCAGGGTCTTGCGTGTCTGCACCAGGGTGTCACGCATCTCCGGCAGCACCTGGCCGTTGACGTTCTCCAGGGTCTTGTTGAGCTGGCCGAGGCTGCCGTTGAGGTTGTCGGCGATCTGGTCGATCGGGATCTTGCTCAGCTTGTCGACGAAGCTCTGCAATTGCTCCTGCAACTTGTCCAGGCTGCCCGGCACGGTGGGGATCACCATGGGCCGCGCGCTCATGTCGAAGGGCACCGGGCGGGCGTTGGGCACGAAGTTCATCGACACGTACAGCTGGCCGGTCAGCAGGTTGGCGCTGCGCGCCTGGGCGCGCAGGCCGCGCTTGACGAACTGGCTCATCAGCAGTGCGCCCTTGGCATCGTCCTCGCCACCCATCTGCGCCAGCAGCTTGTCGTGGGCCTTGCCCAGGCGGTTGGGGTAGATCACCGCGCCAATCACCGTGGGGAAGGTCTCGGTCTTGGCGTCGTAGTCCAGGTCCACCGACACCACCTTGCCGACGTTGACGCCCAGGAACTCCACCGGCGCGTTCACGGCCAGGCCGCGCAGGGACTGGTCGAAGCGCATCTGCACGTAGCGCGCCTCGCCATCGGGTGGCGCCAGCGCGGTTTCCTGGTCGTCGAACAGGGTGAACTGCTGGCCTTCGTCGGCCTGGGCCTTGTCGGCGCTGTAGTTGGGCTCCACGAAGGCAATGCCGCCGGAGAGGATGGAGGCCACCGACTGGGTGTTCACCTTCAAGCCGTTGGCGCCCAGGCTGACGTCCACGCCGCTGGCGTTCCAGAAGCGGCTGTCCTTGCGCACGTACTGGTCATTGGGGGCATTGATGAAGACGTCGACGTCGACGCCCTTGCCGTCGTCGGCCAGGTGGTAGGACACCACCTGCCCCACCTGGATACGGCGGTAGTAGACGGCCGAGCCGATGTCCAGCGAGCCCAGGTCACCGGTGTGCAGGGTGAAGCGCTTGCCCTTCTGGCCGTAGGTGATGGCCGGCGGGTTCTCCAGGCCGACGAAGTTCTTCTCGGTGTCGTCGGAGTTGCCCGGGTCGGCGCCGATGAAGGCCCCGGACAGCAGCGTGTCGACGCCCGATACGCCGCCGGCGCCGATGCGCGGGCGCACCACCCAGAAGCGGGCGTCACGGGCGGTGAAGGCCTTGGCCGACTGGTCCAGCTCGACCGTGGCGTCGATGTGGCTGCGGTCTTCGCTGAGGGTGATGGCGGTGACCTTGCCGATCACCACGTTCTTGTACTTGACCTGGGTCTTGTTGGCTTCCAGGCCTTCGGCGGTGAGGAAGCTGATCTGGATCTGCGGGCCGGCCGACATGGCCTTGTGCACCACCATCGACAGGCCGATCAGGGCGGCCACGATCGGCACCAGCCAGACCAGCGAGACGTTGAAACGTCGGCGCCGGATCTCGGGGCTCGAAGGCGTGAGGGTGGAACTTGGGTGATCAGACATCTTCAACCTCTGCATCCCAGATAAGCCGGGGATCAAAACTCATGGCCGCCAACATCGTCAGCACCACGACCAAACCAAAGAACAGGATACCCAGGCGCGGCTCGATGCTGCTCAGGGAATGGAATTGCACCAGGGCCGCCACCAGGGCCACCACCAGCACGTCAAGCATGGACCAGTAGCCGATGATCTCGATCAGCCGGTAGAGCTTCGAGCGCTCGCGCATGGCCCACTGGCTGCGGCGCTGGCAGGTGATGAGCAAAGTGCCCAGCACCACGAATTTCATGCACGGCACGGCGATGCTGGCGATGAAGATCAGCAGGGCGATGTCCCAGGAGCCGCCGGCCCAGAACTCCATGACGCCGCTCATGATGGTGTTTTCGCTGCCGCTGCCGAACATGTCGGTGTACATCACCGGCAGCAGGTTGGCCGGTATGTAGAAGACCAGGCTGGCGATCAGGAACGCCCAGGTGCGTGCCAGGCTTTCGGGCTTGCGCCGGTGCACCACCGAGTCGCAGCGCGGGCAGTAGTGGCTGCCTTCGGCGCAGGCCAGGCCGCAGGTGTGGCACAGCACCAGCTTGAGTTCGTGGGCATAGGGCGGCTGGCTCATGGAATGACCCCTTCCAGGTCATGCCACAGGCGGCGGATGCTCTTGCCCGAAATCAGGATGATCAGCACCGTGAGCATGGCCAGCGCCCACAGGCCCAGGCCGGGGTGCACGTCGAGCATGCCGCCCAGCTTGACGATGGCGACCAGGATGCCCAGCAGGCACACCTCGAGCATGCTCCACGGGCGCAGGTGCTCCAGGGCGCGCATGCAGGCCTTGAAGCCGGGCGCGGCGACGCCGGCGCAGGCGAAGCTGAGCACCCAGCACAGCAGGATGATCTGCAGCATGGGCGCCAGGATGATGGTCAGCCCGGCCACTGCGGCGATGACGCTGATGCGCCCTTGGGCCAGGGCTTGCACCGACTGCCACAGGGTGGCTTCGTTGCTCAGGCCCTGGAGGCTGATGGAGATCACTGGGAAGGCGTTGGCGAAGCAGAAGACGATGGCCGCGCAGATGGACAACGCCAACAGCTGCTGGGCGCTCATCTGCCCGCCCCGGGCCAACACCGCGCCGCAACGGGTGCAGCAGGACTTTTCCCCGCGCACCAGGGGGGTGGGCTGGTAGACGGAGTCGCAATGCTCGCAAATGATCCAGTCGGGGTTGTTCATGAGGCTCGTTGACACGGGTGGGAGCGGCATTTTCCTTTGAATGGCAGCGCCGCGTCTAGTTCAGCGTAGGATACATATGTAATTGCATGATAGTGGGTGGGGGACGCGGCCTTCGGCCGCTGCTACGCCCGTAGCAGCGGCCAAAGGCCGCGTCTGAAGATTAGCGCTGCTTCAAGCGGTCGATAATCACCGCGATCAGCAGAATGGTCCCGCGGATCACGTACTGGTAGAAGGTGTCGATGTTCTTCAGGTTCATGGCGTTCTCAATGATCGCCAGGATCAGCACGCCGGCGATCACGTGGCGGATCATGCCGATGCCGCCGCTCAGCGACACCCCGCCCAGCACGCAGGCGGAAATCACCGTCAGCTCGAACCCCTGCCCGACCATGGGCTGCCCGGAGGTCATGCGCGAGGCCAGCACCACGCCGGCCAGGGCGCCCACCAGGCCGTGCACGGCGAAGATGATGATCTTGGTGCGGTCCACATGCACGCCGGCCAGGCGTGCGGCTTCCTGGTTGCCGCCAATGGCCATGGTGTTGCGGCCGTAGGTGGTGTAGTTGAGCAGCCAGCCGAAGAAGATGAAGCAGACGATGGTGATCAGGATGGGCACCGGCACGCCGAACACCTGGCCGTTGCCGAACACATAGAAGCCCTCGTTCATGACGCCCACGGCCTTGCCGTTGGAGAAAATGTAGGCCAGGCCGCGGACGATCTGCATGGTCGCCAGCGTCGCGATCAGCGCGTTGATGCGCAGCTTGGCAATCACGATGCCGTTGATCAGCCCGACGATCAGGCCCATGCCCAGGGCCGCGGACACGCCAAGGAACACGCTGTTGGTGTCACGCATCACCACGGCGGCGATCACCCCGGCGCAGGCGATGACCGAACCGACCGACAGGTCGAAATGCCCGGAGGCCAGGCAATAGAGCATGGTGCAGGCGGCGATGCCGGTGGTGGAGATCGCCAGGCCCAGGCCGCGCATGTTCATCGGCGACATGAAGTTGTCGATCAACAGGGTGCAGAGCAGGAAGATGCCCAGGGCCGCCAGTAGCATGGCCCACTCATCGAGAAACCGGCGCATGTTCAGTCCTTGCCGCGGCGCGTGCAGGGTGGTGGGAGTGGTCATAAGCACCTCGTTTATTATTGTTCAGCCACGGGTGCGTGGCAGTGCCAGTTGCAGCAGACGGGATTCGTCGGCCTGTTCACGGTTCACTTCGCCGGTCAGGGCGCCTTCGCTCATCACCAGGATGCGGTCGCTGATGCCCATCACTTCCATCAGGTCGCTGGACACCACGATCACCGCGATGCCCTGGGCCGCCAGGTTGTGGATGATCTGGTAGATCTCCGACTTGGCGCCGATGTCGATGCCGCGGGTGGGTTCGTCCAGCAGCAGCACTTTCATGGGCATCGACAGCCAGCGGCCGAGAATGGCCTTCTGCTGGTTGCCGCCGGACAGGAACATGATCTGCTGGCCAGGGCTGGGGGTTTTCACGTTCATGGCGCTGATCTGCTGGCGCGCGTTGTCGCGCTCCCAGCGGCCCTGCAGCAGGCAGCCCAGGTGGGCATGGCGGCTGCGCGCGCCGATGTTGATGTTCTCGGCGACGCTGGACAGCGGCACGATGCCCTCTTTCTTGCGGTCTTCGGGGCACAGCAGGATGCCGGCGTCGATGGCCTGGCGCGGGCTCTTCAGGTGCAGCGGGCGGCCTTCCAGCTCGATGTCGCCGGCGCTGTGGCGCGCCAGGCCCGACAGCAGCCGCAGCAGTTCGGTGCGCCCGGCGCCCACCAGGCCGAAGAAGCCCAGCACCTCGCCCTTGTGCAGGCTGAAGCTCACCGGTTCCTGCAGGCCGGGGCCCAGCAGGTCTTTTACCTGCAGGGCCACGCCGCCCTGCTCGCGGGTGCGGTAGTCGTAGATGTCCTGGATGTCGCGGCCGACCATGCAGGTCACCAGCTGGTCGTGGGTCAGCTGCGCCATGTCATCGAAGGTGCGAATGAAGCGGCCGTCCTTGAACACGGTGACGGCGTCGCAGATGCGGAAGATTTCTTCCATGCGGTGCGACACGTACAAAATCACCCGGCCCTCGTCGCGCAGCCGGGCGATGATGGTCATCAGCCGGTCGATCTCGCGGGCCGAGAGACTGCTGGTGGGTTCGTCGAAGGCGATAACGTGGGCGTTGCGCGACATGGCCTTGGCAATTTCCACCAGTTGCCGCTGGCCCAGGGACAGCTCGCCCAGGCGCGTGCCGGGGTCGATCTCGTCGGCCAGGCCCTTGAGCAGCTCGCGGGCGCGGCGCTGCATGGCGCCGCGGTTGACCAGGCCGAACCGCGCCGGCATGTGCCCCAGCAGCAGGTTTTCGGCCACGCTCATTTCCGGCACCAGGTGCAGCTCCTGGTGAATAACCGCCACGCCGTGGGCGATGCTGTCGGCGGCGGACTTGAACGCCATGGGCTGGTCGCCGATCAGCACCTGGCCAGCGCTGGGCTGGTAGGCGCCGCCGAGGATTTTCAACAGGGTGGACTTGCCCGCGCCGTTCTCGCCCATCAGCGCCAGCACCTGCCCGGGGTGGGCGGTGAAGCTGATGTCGGACAGCGCGCGCACGCCCGGGAAGTTCTTGCCGATGGCGTCGAAGCGCAGGCTGCCGGTGGCGGTGTGTGGTTGTGTTGCCGTGGATGCATGCATGAGAAGTCTCTTCACCTAGCGATGGCAAAACCCGTAGCAGCTGCCGCAGGCTGCGTCAGCGCTAGTCGCGGTTGTCGCGGTGCGCCGGGACGCGGCCTGTGGCCGCTGCTACGGGGTCGGCGTTACTTCCAGAGCCCGATCTTGGTCAGCACGTCCTGGAAGTTGGCGCGGGTGATCAGCGTCACGTCGTCCATGGCGGTGTACTTGGGCGGTTCCTTGCCGGTGGTGACCCACTCGAACACCTGCGACGCGGTGTTGTAGCCTTCCTTGTCGGGGCTGGGCAGCATCGAGCCGAAGAAGCCGCTTTTCGGTTTCTTCAGCTCGTCGATGGCGTCGGTGCCATTGATGCCGATGCCGATCACGTGGTCAGGCTCGAAGCCGTTCGAGGCCGTGGCCCGCACCCCACCCAGCACGGTGTTGTCGTTCATGCCGCCGATGATCAGGTTTTTCGCGTTCGCCGGCAGCTTGGGCAGCGCCGAGTTGACCGCGTCCATGCCACCGGGCACGTCCAGGGTCTTCTGCGGGGCGGTAAGGATGTGCTCGGCGGGCAGGCCGGCTTTTTTCAGCGCGTCGATGGAGCCGTCGGTGCGCTTCTTGCCGGTGTCCAGCTCGTTGTAGGTGTTGATGACGGCGTAGGTGTCTTTCCAGTCCCAGTTGCGCTTCTTGGCCTCGTCAGCCATGGCGGCGCCCTGCTTCTGGCCCACTTCGAAGGCGGCCATGCCCAGGTACGGCACGTCCTCCATGAATTTGCCGTTGGCGTCGACGAAGCGGTCATCCACGGCCATTACCTTGAGGTCGTTGGCCTTGGCCTTGGCGACGATGGCCGGGCCCAGGGACACATCCGGCGGGCAGATGACGAAGCCCTTGGCGCCGTTGGCGGCCAGGCTGTCGATAGCCGAGAGGGTTTTCTCGCCGTCGGGCACGGCGATCTTGATCAGTTCGAAGCCCTTGTCCTTGGCGGCTTTTTCGGCGAAGGCCCATTCGGTCTGGAACCAGGGCTCTTCAGCCTGCTTGACCAGGAAGCCGATCTTCACCGGGTCGGCGGCGAAGGCGGTGGAGCCCAGGCCGAGGATGGCGGTAGACACGGCGGCACAGCACAGGGAACGCATCCCATGGCGACTCAACATAGCTAACTCCTTGTTCTTATTTGATATAGCTACAGCGTCCAGCGGTTTGAGTGGCGCACCCGCAAAGGCGCGATTTACAGTCTTAGCATGTAATCCGGTGTCTCTATGTAACGTAGTGTCACCCGCCGAAACGCTGGCACGGCTGGCCGCGCACGCCCAGGTCGGCCCACAGCACGGCGCCGTCCAGGGGGTTGTGGCTGCCGCTCTGGCGCGAGCTGGTGACGTACAGCCGGGTCAGGTCCGGGCCGCCAAATACGCAGCTGGTGGGGTGTTCCACCGGCAATTCGACGACTCGGTCCAAACTGCCGTCGGGGGCGAAGCGCAGCAGGCAATGGCCGCCCCAGCGCGCGTTCCACACGTAGCCGTCGGCGTCCATGGCCGAGCCATCCGGGGCGCCGCGCGGGTGCTCGGCCGCCCATACCTGGCGCGGGCCGGGCAGGCCCTGGGCGTCCAGGGGGTAGCGGTAGATCACGCCGTCGAGGGTATCGGCGCTGTACAGCCAGGCGCCGTCGTCGCTCCACAGCAGGGTGTTGACGATGCCCTGCCCGGCCAGCAACGGCGCCACGCGCCCTTGGTGGTCGATACGGAACAGGCCGCCGCTGCGGCGCTCAAGCGGCAGGTCGCCGCCTTCGGCGTCGAGGTTGTTCTGCATGCTGCCCAGCCACAGGTTGCCCTGGGGGTCGCAGCGGGCCTCGTTGGCGCGGTTGCCGGCGACAGGGTCGGCCTGGCACCACAGGCGCAGGGCCGGGGCCTGTTCGGGGGAATCCAGGGCCAGGCGATGCACGCCGCTGGCCAGGGTCACCAGGGCGTCGCCGGCCTGGGTGGGAATGAACGCCGACACCGGCTCGTGCAACTGCCAGTGCCGCTGCTCGCCGCCCTGCAGGCGGCACGCTTTGAAGCCAGCGATGTCCACCCAGTACAAGGCCTGGGTGGCGACGTCCCAGCACGCGCCTTCGGCGAGCCGGTAACGCACGGGGGAAAGTGCCTGCCAATTCATGTCACGCCCTTCTGTTCTTATTGTTGACGCGCGGGCCTCACCGGGCCACGACACCACTAAATAGTATTACCATTTATTTTTCAAGTGCTGTTTTTTGGACTATATAAGCTTGCCACTGCAAAAATGAAGGTAAATAGTCTGACCAATAGACAGGAAATTTCCGCAAGCATCCGCCACAACAACAAAAAGGAAGGCTTACCATGCAACCACGTCTTACCCTCGCCAGCCTGGGACTCTCGATCATGATGGCCAGCATCACTGCCCACGCCGCGGGGCTCAGTGCCGAACGCGGCAGCTTCGGCACCCTGCCCGATGGCACCGCCATCGAAAAATACACCCTGAAGAACAGCCACGGCGTGCAAGCCACCATCATTACCTACGGTGGCATCCTGCAGTCGCTGCTGGTGCCCGACAAGCACGGCAAGGCCGCCGACGTGGTGCTGGGCTTCGATGACGTCAAGGGCTACCAGGCCAACCCCACGGTGTACTTCGGCGCCACCATCGGCCGCTACGGCAACCGCCTGGCCGACGGCAAGTTCAGCCTCGACGGCAAGCCCTACCAGATTCCCACCAACGACGGGCCCAACGCCCTGCACGGGGGCACCCAGGGCTTCGACAAGCACGTGTGGAAGGCTGAGCCGAGCAAGGCCAAGGACAGCGTTGGGGTGACCCTGAGCTACGTGTCGGCGGACGGCGAGATGGGCTTCCCCGGCACCCTGACCACCCACGTGACCTACAGCCTCAACGAGCGCAACGAGCTGCGCATCGAGTACCGCGCCACCACCGACAAGCCAACGGTGCTCAACCTGACCAACCACAGCTACTTCAACCTGGCGGGCGCCGGCAACGGCGACATCCTCAAGCAGGTGGCCACCGTGTTCGGTTCCCATTACACGCCGGTGACCGCCAAGCTGATCCCTACGGGCGAGCTGGCACCGGTGGCCGGCACGCCCATGGACTTCCTCAAGCCCACGGCGTTTGGCGCGCACATCAAGGATGATCACCCGCAGCTGAAGTTCGCCGAGCCCAAGCAAGGCGGCTTTGACTTCAACTGGGTGCTGGACACCCACGGCGACGTGAAACGCCTGGCCACCGAGGTGCACGACCCGGCGTCGGGCCGGGTGCTGCAGCTGTACACCACCGAGCCTGGGGTGCAGCTGTACACCGCCAACTTCCTCGATGGCAGCATTCATGGCAAGGGCGGCACGGTGTACCCGCACTGGGGCGCGTTCACCCTGGAGACCCAGCATTACCCGGATTCGCCGAACCAGCCGGCGTTCCCGAGCACGCGGCTGGACCCGGGCAAGGCCTACACCCAGACAACGGTGTTCAAGTTCAGCGCGAAGTAAGACAACCCCCGTAGCAGCGGCCAAAGGCCGCGTCCCCCGGCACCGCGGTATGCCAGGGGACGCGGCCTTTGGCCGCTGCTACAGGTTATGCTGGGGAGTGCTTGGGGTGCAGCGGCGCTGCCGCCACCGGGTCGGCCTTGGCCGGCGGCGTGGGGTTGGCGTACTCAGGCTTGAGGTGGCCGTTCTGGTCCAGCAGCCAGGCGTCCATGATCTGCCGCACCACCGGGCCTGCGACCCGGCCGCCGGCCTCACCGTTCTCGATCATCACCGACACCACGATCTTCGGGTGTTCGGCCGGCGCAAAGCCGACGAACAAGGCGTTGTCGCGGTTGCGTTCCAGGGTTTTCAGGCGGTTGTAGCGCTCGCCCTGCTTGATCGCCACCACCTGCGCGGTACCACTCTTGCCGGCGATGCGGTACTGCGCGCCCTGGGCGGCGGCACGGGCGATACCCCGCGGATCGTGCATCACCATCTGCATGCCGTGGTTCACCTGCTCCCAGTACTGCGGGTTGCGCAGCACGATGTTGGGCATCGGGTTCTCGTCCACCGGCGCCACGCCGCCGACGGTCTCGGCCAGGTGCGGCCGGCGCCACACGCCCTTGGCGGCGATCAGGCTGGTGGCCTGGGCCAGCTGCAGTGGGGTGACCTGCATGTAGCCCTGGCCAATCCCCAGGATCAGCGTTTCACCCGGGAACCAGGCCTGGCGGCGGGTGGCGCGCTTCCACGCCGGGGACGGCATCAGCCCTGGCGCTTCTTCGTACATGTCCATGGACACTTTCTGGCCCAGGCCGAAGCGGGTCATGTAGTCGTGCAGGCGGTCCACGCCCAGCTTGTGCGCCAGGTCGTAGAAGTAGGTGTCGTTGGAACGCATGATGGCCGCGTCCATGTCCACCCAGCCGTCACCGCTGTGGTTCCAGTTGCGGTATTTGTGGTCGTAGTTGGGCAGTTCGTAGTAACCGGGGTCGAACACCCGCGACTGGGCGGTGGTGGCGCCGCTGTCGAGGCCGGCGATGGCCACTTCCGGCTTGATGGTCGAGCCGGGGGCGTACAGGCCGCGCAGGGCGCGGTTGAACAGCGGTCGGTCGATGGAGTCGCGCAGGCTGGCGTACTGCTTGAAGCTGATGCCGGTGACGAACAGGTTCGGGTCGAACGCCGGCTTGCTGACCATGGCCAGCACCTCGCCGGTGTCCGGGTCGATGCACACCACCGAGCCACGACGGTCGCCCAGGGCATCCTCGGCAGCCTGCTGCAGGTGCGCGTCCAGGCTCAGCACGATGTTTTTGCCGGCCACCGGATCGGTGTGCTTGAGCACGCGCATCACCCGGCCCTGGGCGTTGGTTTCCACTTCCTCGTAGCCCACGTGGCCGTGCAGTTCGGCCTCGTAGAAGCGCTCGATGCCGGTCTTGCCCACCGACTGGGTACCGCGGTACTCGGTCTGGTCGAGGGTCTTGGCCTCTTTCTCGTTGATACGGCCCACGTAGCCCACCGAATGGGCGAAGTGCGTGCCCAGCGGGTATTCGCGCACGAACTGCGCTTCCACGTCGATGCCCGGCAGCAGGTACTGGTTCACCGCGATCTTGGCGATCTGGTCCTCGGTCAGCTCGTACATCAGCGTCACGGGCTCGAAGGGGTGGCGCACGCGCTTGAGTTCCTTGTCGAACTGCTTGCGGTCATCTTCGGTGAGCCCGAGGATCTGCACCACTTCGTCCAGCACATGGCGGTAGTCCCCTGCCCGCTCGCGGGTCAGGGTCATGTTGAAGCTGGGCCGGTTGGTGGCCAGCACCACGCCGTTGCGGTCGTAGATCACCCCGCGCTCCGGCGGAATGGGCAACACGTGGACGCGGTTGTTCTCGGAAATGGTGGAGTGGTAGGCGAATTCGATGACCTGCAGGAAATACAGGCGGCCCACCAGGGCCAGGGCCAGGGCCAGCACAAAGACCGCACAGGCGATAAGGCGCCGATTGACCAGGCGCTTCTCTTTTTCGTGGTCTTTCAGGGGAATGGGTTGTGGCATTAAACCGCTCTGACGACAAAAAAATTAAAAAAGCAGCAGTCCCCGAACACCTCGACACGCCTGCCCACGAAGGCAAACGCCGGTTTCAGGGGGTGAAACGCCCTCCGGGCGCGTAGGAAAAAGAAACAAATGCCGTAGGTAATGAGCACGGCGTGCGCGATGGTAACGAAAGCAGCCGGTCCGCCTCAAGGCTGATGTCCCGCGGCCCGACGTAGCGCCGCTGCGCGGGGCGCGATTATGCCGGGTGTGGTGCGGGCAGGAAAGTGAACAAAACCTGCCTGCCACGCCCACAAAGAAGGTTGATGGTGCGGGTGGAATAAGATTTCAGCCGCGCAGTACTTTGACCTGGTCGGAGGCGGCCTGGAACACCCGGGCGTAGCGCAGGGTGGCGTTGGCGTGCTCGCGCATCAAGGCCTCGGCGCGGGCGCCCTGCCCGCTGGCCAGGGCGTCGACGATGGAGTGGTGTTGCATGTGCGCGTAGTCGAAGCGACGGAATTCGTCCTTCAGGTTGTCGCAGTCAACCGCCAGCGCCGTCACCGAGGCGAACGGCATGTGGTCGTTGCGCTGCAGCGCGGCAGCGATGGCGGGGTTGCCGCTGCCCTGCAGGATGATCTGGTGGAAGCGCATGTTGAGGTCGTGGTACAGCTGCAGGTCGTCTTCGGTGACATGGCCCTTGGCGAAGATTTCATCGCCCTGCGCCAGGCACTGGCGCAGGGCGGCCAGCTCTTCGTCGCTGACGCCGCGTTCGGCGAACTGCCGCGCTGCCAGCCCTTCCAGCACCCCGCGCACCTCGATGGCGCCGGCGATGTCTTCCTCGCTGACCTTGCGCACCTGGTAGCCACGGGCGCCGTACTGCACCAGCAGGCCCTCCTGCTCCAGGGTACGGAAGGCAATGCGCACTGGCGTGCGCGACACGCCCAAGGCCTCGGCCACGGTGACTTCGAACACGCGCTCGCCCGCCGCGATCTCCCCCGCGGCGATCATCTTGCGCAGTGCAACCAATACCCTTTGTCCGGGTTTACTCATGAACACTCTGCCAAAAAAATTGGATCCTGCTCATGATACCCCAGAAGTTCCTGGATCCTGCGGCAAACGTACCTGTTTTTTGGTGGCGACGAAAATCGACCAACTGGACATGAACAGTGCCGCAATCAATGGCCCGATGACAAAGCCATTGAGCCCGAACACCGCCAACCCGCCCAGGGTCGACACCAGGATCAGGTAGTCGGGCATGCGCGTGTCCTTGCCCACCACGATGGGGCGCAGCACGTTGTCGACCATGCCGATCACCAGCAGGCCGTAGCCGGTCAGCAAGGCGCCCTGCCAGAGGGCGCCATTGAGCAGGAAGAACACCGCCACCGGCGCCCACACCACGCCCGCGCCCACGGCCGGCAGCAGCGACATGAAGGCCATGACAACGGCCCACAGCAAGGCGCTGGGGATGTCGAGGAACCAGAAGATCAGACCGCCCAAGGCGCCCTGCACCACCGCCATCAGCAGGTTGCCCTTCACCGTGGCGCGTACCACGCGGTTGAACTTGAGCTGCAGCCGGCGTTTCTGCTGTTCGGCCAGGGGCACGGCGTTGCGCACCCGGCGCACCAGGTCCGGGCCATCGCGCAGGAAGAAGAACAGCAGGTACAGCATGATGCCGAAGCTGATGATGAAGTCGAAGGTACCCTGGCCGAAGCTGAAGGCCTGGGAGGCCAGGTACTGGCTGCCCTGCATCGCCCATTTGCTGATCTTGTCGCGCAGGCCTTCGAGGTTGCCCATGCCCATGCGGTCGGCCAGGTGTTGCAGCGACGCTGGCAAGGCGTGCTTGAATTGGGTGATGTAGCCGGCGATGTCCAGTTCACCGCTTTCGATGTTCTTGTACAGCCCGGTGCCCTCCTGCACCAGCAGCGCACTGACGATGATCACCGGGATAATGGCGATTACCAGGCAGATCAACAGCGTGGCCAGGGCGGCCAGGTTGGGGTTGCGGTTGAATTTGAGCTTGAGGCGCCGCTGCAGCGGCGCGAAGACGATGCCGAGGATGACGGCCCAGAAGATCGCCCCGTAGAAGGGCAGCATGATCCAGATGAACGCCAGGGTGACCAGGGTCAGCAGCACCATCAGTGCCTTGTGTTGCAGCAGGGTTTCGTTCATGTCCGGTCCATGTCAGGTCACGCGGTGCGGCAACGGCCGCACAGGTGTTAGGCAACGGATCGCGGCGAGAATTCAGGCGCTGCGCCGGGGCAGGCCGATGCGCACGCGCAGGCCGCCCTGGGGGCTGGCGAGCAACGCCAGGGTGCCGCCCCAGGCGTCGACGATGTCGCGGACGATGCCCAGGCCCAGGCCGTGGCCACTGACCTGCTCGTCCAGCCGCGAACCGCGGTTCAGCACCGCGTCGCGCTGGGCCTGGGGGATGCCGGGGCCGTCGTCGTCCACCTCCAGCACATAGCCGCGCGGGCTGCTGGTGAGGGTCAGGCGCACCTCGCTATCGGCCCACTTGCAGGCGTTGTCCAGCAGGTTGCCCAGCACTTCCAGCAGGTCCTCGCGGTCCCACGGCAGCTTGAGGCCCGGCGGCTGGCTGCAGCTGATGAGCAACTCCTGGCCATGAATCATGCGCAGGGTGGCCAGTAGGCCAGGCAGCTCGGTGGCGCAGTCGAACAGCTCGCCGGGCAAGGCATCGCCGGCCAGGCGCGCGCGGTTGAGCTCGCGGCCCAGGCGCTGCTCGATCTGCTCCAGCTGTTCGCGCAGCGCCCTGGCCAGTTCGGGGTGGGCCGCCAGGCGTTCCCCCGCCACCAGGCTGAACAGCACCGCCATCGGCGTCTTCAGCGCATGCCCCAGGTTGCCCAGGGCATGCCGTGAGCGGCGCAGGCTGTCTTCGGTATGAGCCAGCAGGTGGTTGATCTGCGCCACCAGGGGTTCCAGCTCCAGCGGCACCTGGGTGTCGAGTTGCGAGCGCTGGCCCTGCTGCAGCTGGGCGATCTGTTCGCGCGCACGCTCCAGCGGCCGCAGCGCCCGTTTTACCGTGACCCGTTGCAGCACCAGGATCAGCAGCAGCGCCCCCAGGCCCATGGCCAAGCCGATCTGCTGCATGCGCTGGAAGCTGGCGCGCACCGGCGTGTAGTCCTGGGCCACGCTGATGGACAGCGACTGGCCCAGGCGCTTGTAGTCCGAGCGCAGCACCAGCAGCAGTTGGCCCTCGGGGCCCAGGGTCAGGTTGGCGTGCAGCCCCGGCGCCTCGGGCTGGGCAAATTCCTGATCCCAGAGCGAGCGGGAGCGCCAGTGGCTGTCGGGAAAGTCGACACGGAAATAGTGGCCGGAGAACGGCCGCTCGTAGGCAGGCGAAATGCGCCGGTCGTCCAGCTGCAGGCCACTGGGGCCGCGCACCAGGGCCACCAGCAGGCTCTCGCTTTCATTGCGCAGGCCTGCCTCCAGGTAGCGTTGCAAGCCCACTTCGAACAGCCACAGGCTCAACTGCGCCACCGCCACGCCGACCACCACCAGCACGCTGATGAGCCCGACGCTGAGGCGCCCCTGGATCGACTTCATCCGCCGCCGGCGCCGAACAGGTAGCCCTGGCCACGGCGGGTTTCGATCACGGCGCGGCCCAGCTTGCGGCGCAGGTGGTTGACGTGCACTTCCAGCACGTTGGAGTCGCGCTCGGTCTCGCCGTCATACAGGTGCTCGGCCAGGTGGCCCTTGGAGAGGATCTGCCCGGGGTGCAGCATGAAATAGCGCAACAGGCGAAACTCCGCTGCCGTCAGTTGCACCTCTGCCCCCGCCTGGTTCACGCACTGGCGGCCCTCGTCCAGTTGCAAGCCGGCGGCCTGCAGCGTGGGCTGGTTGCTCAGGCCGCGGGCGCGGCGCAGCAGCCCCTGCACCCGCAGGTGCAGTTCCTCGGGGTGAAACGGCTTGGTCAGGTAGTCGTCGGCGCCGGCCTTCAGGCCTTCGATGCGTTCGGCCCACGAGCCCCGCGCCGTGAGAATCAACACCGGGGTGGCCTGCCGCGCCGCGCGCCATTGCGCCAATACATCAAGGCCGGGCAAGCCGGGCAGGCCCAGGTCGAGGATGATCAGGTCATAGGGCTCGACCGCGCCCTGGTAGGCAGCGTCGCGGCCGTCAGCCAGCCAGTCCACGGCGTAACCCTGGGCCTTGAGGCCGGCGGCCAGCTCGTCGGCCAGTGGCACGTTGTCTTCAACCAGCAGCAGGCGCATCAGTCGTCTTCCTCATCCTTGCGCAGGTGGCCGGTGGCCGCCTCCAGCTCGATCTCGCGCACCACGCCGTCGCGGGTCAGCAGTTCCACTTCGTAGGTATACACGCCGTCATCTTCTTCCAGCTCGGCCTGCAGCAGCTTGGCCCCCGGGTAGCGCTGCAGCGCTTTCTCCAGCAGCTGTTCCAGGGGCAGGATGACGCCGGCCTGGCGCAGCCGCAAGGCTTCATCCTGGCTCAGGTCATGGGCGTGGGCGAAGGTACAGCAGGCGGCCAGGGCCAACAGCAGGCCTGGCCGGGTCATCACGTTCATCAGGTGTCCTGGTGGTCCTTGAGGATTTCGCCGGTGGCGGCGTCCAGTTCGAGGTCCCATTCGACGCCCTTGGCGTCGCGCAGTTCAACCTGATACAGGTGCTTGCCGTAGGACTCCTCAAGCTCGGTCTCCTTGACCGTGGCGCCGGGGTGGCGGCCGATGGCGGCGGCGTTGAGCTTCTCGAACGACTGGATGGTGCCGGCGTCGCGCAGGCGCAGTGCCTCGTCGGGGCCCAGGTCACGGGCCTGGGTGGCAGTGGCGCAAAGGCCCAGGGTGATGGCGGCGGTGAAGGCAGTGAAATGGTTCATGGGCGGCTCCGTTATCAGTCAAGTGTGTACGGAGCAGAGGCTAACCGGAACAACTTAATTGAAACTGAAATTGAATGGCCATCATGGTAGCGGACGAAGGGAAGCGTGTCGGCAGGGCAAAGGCAACGAGTTATGTAGGACGTTTCGCGGGGTTGCGCGTTTGCATGCACTCGCCACGCGGGGTAAATTTCGGCGTCCGTCACGAGGTTCCCATGAGCGCCATCCACATCAAGTCCCCTTCCCTGTGCATCAAGGCCGGCACCCAGGCCATGGCGCGGATTCGCCAGCGCGGCCTGCAGCCCGCAGACGTCGGCATCCTGCCGGGCGCCGCGGGCGGCCCCAAGGCGTTGGGCATACAGGGGCTGGACCTGGCGCTGTTCGGTGACTGGCTGCCCCGGGCGGTGCGCGAGCGCTCGCTGATCGGCGCGTCCATCGGTTCCTGGCGTTTCGCCAGCGCCTGCCTGCCCGACCCGGTGCAAGGCCTGCGCCTGCTGGGGCGCCTTTATAACGAGCAGAGCTTCGCCAAGGGCGTGACCATGGCCGAGGTCAGCCACAGCTGCCACCGCATGCTCGATGAACTGCTGGCCGGCCAGGACGCGCGCATCCTCGACAACGCCCATTACCGCCTCAACGTGATGGTGGTGCGTAGCCACGGCCGCCTGGCCCATGACCACCGCGGCCACCTGGGGCTGGGCCTGGGCTCGGTGATCGCCGACAACCTGCTGGGCCGCGCGCGCCTGTCCCGGCATTTCGAGCGGGTGATCCTGCATGACCAGCGCCTGGCGCCGCCACTGCACGCGCTGACCGATTTCCCCTCGCGCTGCCTGCCCTTGAACACCGGCAACCTGCGCCAGGCGTTGCTGGCGTCGGGCTCGATTCCCATGGTGATGGAGGGCGTGCGTGACATTCCGGGGGCCGGGCCCGGCACCTTCCGCGACGGCGGCTTGCTGGACTATCACCTGGACCTGCCCTACAGCGGCGACGACCTGGTGCTGTACCCGCACTTCACCGACAAGGTCATCCCCGGCTGGTTCGACAAGACCCTGCCCTGGCGGCGCGGCGATGCCCAGCGCTTGCGCAACGTGGTGTTGCTGGCGCCGTCGCCGCAGTACCTGGCCGGCCTGCCCTACGGCAAGCTGCCCGACCGCAGTGACTTCAAGCGTTTCATGGGGCAGGACGAGGCACGCCAGGCCTACTGGCGCACCGCCATGGCTGAAAGCCAGCGCCTGGGCGACGAGTTCCTGGAGCTGGTGGAGACGGGCCGGCTGGGTGATGTGCTGCAGCCCCTCTGACACCCGGGTCAGGTTACTGGTAGACTAGGTGATTGCATTGGCTTTTCGGGTTTTAGACACGTGGAAATTTTTAAAGAGTTTACGTTCGAATCGGCTCACCGCCTGCCACATGTCCCTGAAGGGCATAAATGCGGCCGCCTGCATGGCCACTCGTTCAAGGTTGCGCTGCACCTGACCGGCCCGGTTGACCCGCACACCGGTTGGATTCGCGACTTCTCGGAAATCAAGGCGATCTTCAAGCCGCTGTACGAGCAACTGGACCACAACTACCTGAACGACATCCCTGGCCTGGAAAACCCGACCAGCGAAGTGTTGGCCAAGTGGATCTGGCAACAGGTGAAGCCGTTGCTGCCGGAACTGTCGAAGGTGCGCATCCACGAGACCTGCACCAGCGGCTGCGAGTACTACGGCGACTGATTAATACCGTTGTTGAAAAACCACCTGCGGGTGGTTTTTTTATGCCCGTTGCGCGGCAATCTGTCGCAGTTTTGGCCGGTTATCGCCCACTACCCGGCTGGCCGACCTAAAGAGTGGCCACATGCTATCGATATAAAGGACAGCGGATCAATCTGACAAAAACAATCCAGATGCGCTTGTCTCCCCCTTCCGGGATGAGTGAAGAGTCCGCGCCCGCTCTCGATCCCTGGAGTTGATCGCATGTTTCGTCACCTCAGCATTCGCACTAGCATGTGCGGCATCCTGGCCCTCTTCGTGTCTGCCCTGCTGTTTTCCACTGTGAGCGCCTGGCGCAACGCCGAGCAGAGCGACGCCCAGGTGCAGGAATTGCACCGCACCGCGTTGCAGGCAGACCGCTTGAACAACGCCCTGCTGCTGGCCATCCGTACCAGCGCCAACGTGTCTTCGGCTTTCCTGGAAAACCTGGGTGGCCAGCACGAAGCGTCCACCACCCGCCTGGCGCGCTCCGAGGAGATCTGGCAACAGTCGGCGCAACTGGTCGACCATTTCGGCCAGACCCTGGAACCGCAGAACACCGCGCTGGGACTGCAGCTGGAGCAATCCTTCGTGGCCTACGGCAAAACCATCGAAGGCCAACGCGCTGCCGCCCGCGCCGGCGACCTGGGCGCCTATTTCACCGTGAACCAGCAGGCGGCTTCCGCCATGGGCGCGTTGCAGGAGCAGCGCAACGCATTGATGAAGGCGCTCAATGACCGCAGCGAGGCCTTGATGGTGCTGACCGATTCGCGCTTGCAGCAGGCCAAGACCATGGCCGTGTTGCTGCTGGTGATTACCTTGCTGCTGGCCGCCAGTTGCTGGACCTTTATCGCCGCACGGGTGCTGCGCCCTCTCAGCCTGGCTGGGCAACACTTCAAGCGCATCGCCGCTGGCGACCTGCGTGAGCCCATCGTGGTGAGCAGCCGCAACGAGATTGGCGAGCTGTTTGCCGAACTGAGCCGCATGCAGGACAGCCAGCGCCAGACCATCGCCCATATCAGCGCCTCGGCCCAGCAACTGGCCGATGCCGCGCAACAGTTGACCACGGTCACCGAGGAATCGAACCGCGGCGTGCAGCAGCAGGACCAGGAACTGGAGCAGGCAGCCACCGCCGTGACCGAAATGACTACGGCGGTGGAAGAAGTGGCGCGCAACGCGGTGTCGACCTCCCAGGCGGCGGAGGCCTCCAACGCGCTTTCCCATCAGAGCCGCCAGCAGGTGCAGGACACCATTGACGGCACCCACGCCATGGCCGCCGACATTCAGGGCAGCGCCGAGTTGATCCAGCAACTGGCTGGCGAGACGCGGGAAATTGGCAAGGTGCTGGACGTGATCCGCGCGGTGTCCGAACAGACCAACCTGCTCGCGCTGAACGCTGCCATCGAAGCGGCCCGCGCCGGTGAAGCAGGCCGTGGCTTCGCGGTGGTGGCGGACGAGGTGCGCACCCTCGCCCACCGCACCCAGGAATCCACGCGTGAAATCGAACAGATGATCGTACGGTTGCAGACCGGGACCGAGGCAGCGGTGAACTCCATGCGTTCGAGCACCGAGAAAGCCCAGGTAAACCTCACCTTGACCCAGGCGTGCGGAGAGGTGCTGGAGCAGATCTACAGCGCCATCAGCGAGATCAACGAACGCAACCTGGTGATTGCCAGCGCAGCCCAGGAACAATCCCACGTGGCGCGGGAAGTGGACAGCAACCTGATCAATATCCGCAATTTGTCGTTGCAGTCATCGGAGGGGGCGACCCGTACCAGCGCGGCAAGCCGGCAGATGACCACGTTGGCGGAGGAGCTGACGGGGTTGGTGGCGCGGTTCAGGGCCTGAGTAAAGCGTTGCACAAGCCACCCACCGGGTGGCTTTTTTGTACCTTTGGTTTGCAGGGGTGCGTTACGCGGGGGCTTTGGACGCGGCCTTTGGGCGCTGCTACGGGGGCACGTGGGCGCCATGTCAGGTACACCGCACGTAGCAGCGGCCACAGGCCGCGTCCGAGGTTGCCGGAAATATTATTGAACGCCAGAAAAGACAAAACCCCCACCTGCCTTCGCAGATGGGGGTTTCGGAATTTAATCTTGACGATGACCTACTCTCACATGGGGAAACCCCACACTACCATCGGCGATGCATCGTTTCACTGCTGAGTTCGGGATGGGATCAGGTGGTTCCAATGCTCTATGGTCGTCAAGAAATTCTGTAGCCAGGATGCCCTTTGGGAGGCATTCCAGCGAATCGGGTATGTGATGGTATTTGTGAAATGCAAACTTTCGGTTCGTATCATCTTCACAACACCGCAATCTGGTCGTTCGACGCAAATTGCTTGGGTGTTATATGGTCAAGCCTCACGGGCAATTAGTATTGGTTAGCTCAACGCCTCACAGCGCTTACACACCCAACCTATCAACGTCGTAGTCTTCGACGGCCCTTTAGGGAACTCAAGGTTCCAGTGAGATCTCATCTTGAGGCAAGTTTCCCGCTTAGATGCTTTCAGCGGTTATCTTTTCCGAACATAGCTACCCGGCAATGCCACTGGCGTGACAACCGGAACACCAGAGGTTCGTCCACTCCGGTCCTCTCGTACTAGGAGCAGCCCCTCTCAAATCTCAAACGTCCACGGCAGATAGGGACCGAACTGTCTCACGACGTTCTAAACCCAGCTCGCGTACCACTTTAAATGGCGAACAGCCATACCCTTGGGACCGGCTTCAGCCCCAGGATGTGATGAGCCGACATCGAGGTGCCAAACACCGCCGTCGATATGAACTCTTGGGCGGTATCAGCCTGTTATCCCCGGAGTACCTTTTATCCGTTGAGCGATGGCCCTTCCATACAGAACCACCGGATCACTAAGACCTACTTTCGTACCTGCTCGACGTGTCTGTCTCGCAGTCAAGCGCGCTTTTGCCTTTATACTCTACGACCGATTTCCGACCGGTCTGAGCGCACCTTCGTACTCCTCCGTTACTCTTTAGGAGGAGACCGCCCCAGTCAAACTACCCACCATACACTGTCCTCGATCCGGATAACGGACCTGAGTTAGAACCTCAAAGTTGCCAGGGTGGTATTTCAAGGATGGCTCCACGCGAACTGGCGTCCACGCTTCAAAGCCTCCCACCTATCCTACACAAGCAAATTCAAAGTCCAGTGCAAAGCTATAGTAAAGGTTCACGGGGTCTTTCCGTCTAGCCGCGGATACACTGCATCTTCACAGCGATTTCAATTTCACTGAGTCTCGGGTGGAGACAGCGCCGCCATCGTTACGCCATTCGTGCAGGTCGGAACTTACCCGACAAGGAATTTCGCTACCTTAGGACCGTTATAGTTACGGCCGCCGTTTACCGGGGCTTCGATCAAGAGCTTCGCGTTAGCTAACCCCATCAATTAACCTTCCGGCACCGGGCAGGCGTCACACCCTATACGTCCACTTTCGTGTTTGCAGAGTGCTGTGTTTTTAATAAACAGTCGCAGCGGCCTGGTATCTTCGACCGGCATGGGCTTACGGAGCAAGTCCTTCACCCTCACCGGCGCACCTTCTCCCGAAGTTACGGTGCCATTTTGCCTAGTTCCTTCACCCGAGTTCTCTCAAGCGCCTTGGTATTCTCTACCCAACCACCTGTGTCGGTTTGGGGTACGGTTCCCGGTTATCTGAAGCTTAGAAGCTTTTCTTGGAAGCATGGCATCAACCACTTCGTCGCCTAAAGGCAACTCGTCATCAGCTCTCGGCCTTAGAATCCCGGATTTACCTAAGATTCCAGCCTACCACCTTAAACTTGGACAACCAACGCCAAGCTGGCCTAGCCTTCTCCGTCCCTCCATCGCAATAACCGGAAGTACAGGAATATTAACCTGTTTTCCATCGACTACGCTTTTCAGCCTCGCCTTAGGGACCGACTAACCCTGCGTCGATTAACGTTGCGCAGGAAACCTTGGTCTTTCGGCGTGGGTGTTTTTCACACCCATTGTCGTTACTCATGTCAGCATTCGCACTTCTGATACCTCCAGCAAGCTTCTCAACTCACCTTCACAGGCTTACAGAACGCTCCTCTACCGCATCACCCAAAGGTGATACCCGTAGCTTCGGTGCATGGTTTGAGCCCCGTTACATCTTCCGCGCAGGCCGACTCGACTAGTGAGCTATTACGCTTTCTTTAAAGGGTGGCTGCTTCTAAGCCAACCTCCTAGCTGTCTAAGCCTTCCCACATCGTTTCCCACTTAACCATGACTTTGGGACCTTAGCTGACGGTCTGGGTTGTTTCCCTTTTCACGACGGACGTTAGCACCCGCCGTGTGTCTCCCATGCTCGGCACTTGTAGGTATTCGGAGTTTGCATCGGTTTGGTAAGTCGGGATGACCCCCTAGCCGAAACAGTGCTCTACCCCCTACAGTGATACATGAGGCGCTACCTAAATAGCTTTCGAGGAGAACCAGCTATCTCCGAGCTTGATTAGCCTTTCACTCCGATCCACAGGTCATCCGCTAACTTTTCAACGGTAGTCGGTTCGGTCCTCCAGTCAGTGTTACCTAACCTTCAACCTGCCCATGGATAGATCGCCCGGTTTCGGGTCTATACCCAGCGACTAAACGCCCTATTAAGACTCGCTTTCGCTACGCCTCCCCTATTCGGTTAAGCTCGCCACTGAATATAAGTCGCTGACCCATTATACAAAAGGTACGCAGTCACAGAACAAGTCTGCTCCCACTGCTTGTACGCATACGGTTTCAGGATCTATTTCACTCCCCTCTCCGGGGTTCTTTTCGCCTTTCCCTCACGGTACTAGTTCACTATCGGTCAGTCAGTAGTATTTAGCCTTGGAGGATGGTCCCCCCATATTCAGACAAAGTTTCTCGTGCTCCGTCCTACTCGATTTCATGACTAAGAGATTTTCGCGTACAGGGCTATCACCCACTATGGCCGCACTTTCCAGAGCGTTCCGCTAATCTCAAAGCCACTTAAGGGCTGGTCCCCGTTCGCTCGCCACTACTAAGGGAATCTCGGTTGATTTCTTTTCCTCAGGGTACTTAGATGTTTCAGTTCCCCTGGTTCGCCTCTTGCACCTATGTATTCAGTACAAGATAACCATCTTATGATGGCTGGGTTCCCCCATTCAGACATCTCCGGATCACAGTCTGTTTGCCGACTCCCCGAAGCTTTTCGCAGGCTACCACGTCTTTCATCGCCTCTGACTGCCAAGGCATCCACCGTATGCGCTTCTTCACTTGACCATATAACCCCAAGCAATCTGGTTATACTGTGAAGACGACATTCGCCGAAAATTTGCAATACAATCACAAATTTTACCTTAGCCTGAATAAACACCAGTGAAAGTGCTATCCAGTCTATCTTTCTATCACATACCCAAATTTTTAAAGAACGATTCTGATAAAGTTCAGAAATCAACATTCGATGCGAATGCTCATTTCTAAGCTTTGTCGGTAGGTGGTGGAGCCAAGCGGGATCGAACCGCTGACCTCCTGCGTGCAAGGCAGGCGCTCTCCCAGCTGAGCTATGGCCCCAACAAGAAACTGGTGGGTCTGGGCAGATTCGAACTGCCGACCTCACCCTTATCAGGGGTGCGCTCTAACCAACTGAGCTACAGACCCAGTTAAGAGCTGTTACCGATATCGTCTTCTTCAATGAATCAAGCAATTCGTGTGGGAGCTCATGATACAGCTGATGTCGTCGATTAAGGAGGTGATCCAGCCGCAGGTTCCCCTACGGCTACCTTGTTACGACTTCACCCCAGTCATGAATCACACCGTGGTAACCGTCCCCCCGAAGGTTAGACTAGCTACTTCTGGTGCAACCCACTCCCATGGTGTGACGGGCGGTGTGTACAAGGCCCGGGAACGTATTCACCGCGACATTCTGATTCGCGATTACTAGCGATTCCGACTTCACGCAGTCGAGTTGCAGACTGCGATCCGGACTACGATCGGTTTTGTGAGATTAGCTCCACCTCGCGGCTTGGCAACCCTCTGTACCGACCATTGTAGCACGTGTGTAGCCCAGGCCGTAAGGGCCATGATGACTTGACGTCATCCCCACCTTCCTCCGGTTTGTCACCGGCAGTCTCCTTAGAGTGCCCACCATAACGTGCTGGTAACTAAGGACAAGGGTTGCGCTCGTTACGGGACTTAACCCAACATCTCACGACACGAGCTGACGACAGCCATGCAGCACCTGTCTCAATGTTCCCGAAGGCACCAATCCATCTCTGGAAAGTTCATTGGATGTCAAGGCCTGGTAAGGTTCTTCGCGTTGCTTCGAATTAAACCACATGCTCCACCGCTTGTGCGGGCCCCCGTCAATTCATTTGAGTTTTAACCTTGCGGCCGTACTCCCCAGGCGGTCAACTTAATGCGTTAGCTGCGCCACTAAAGACTCAAGGTCCCCAACGGCTAGTTGACATCGTTTACGGCGTGGACTACCAGGGTATCTAATCCTGTTTGCTCCCCACGCTTTCGCACCTCAGTGTCAGTATCAGTCCAGGTAGTCGCCTTCGCCACTGGTGTTCCTTCCTATATCTACGCATTTCACCGCTACACAGGAAATTCCACTACCCTCTACCATACTCTAGCTTGCCAGTTTTGGATGCAGTTCCCAGGTTGAGCCCGGGGATTTCACATCCAACTTAACAAACCACCTACGCGCGCTTTACGCCCAGTAATTCCGATTAACGCTTGCACCCTCTGTATTACCGCGGCTGCTGGCACAGAGTTAGCCGGTGCTTATTCTGGCGGTAACGTCAAAACAGCAAGGTATTAGCTTACTGCCCTTCCTCCCACCTTAAAGTGCTTTACAATCCGAAGACCTTCTTCACACACGCGGCATGGCTGGATCAGGCTTTCGCCCATTGTCCAATATTCCCCACTGCTGCCTCCCGTAGGAGTCTGGACCGTGTCTCAGTTCCAGTGTGACTGATCATCCTCTCAGACCAGTTACGGATCGTCGCCTTGGTGAGCCATTACCTCACCAACTAGCTAATCCGACCTAGGCTCATCTGATAGCGCAAGGCCCGAAGGTCCCCTGCTTTCTCCCGTAGGACGTATGCGGTATTAGCGTTCCTTTCGAAACGTTGTCCCCCACTACCAGGCAGATTCCTAGGCATTACTCACCCGTCCGCCGCTGAATCGAAGAGCAAGCTCTTCTCATCCGCTCGACTTGCATGTGTTAGGCCTGCCGCCAGCGTTCAATCTGAGCCATGATCAAACTCTTCAGTTCAATACTGCAATCGGGTTTTGAGAAAACCCTATAAACTTGGCTCAGCAATCGTTGGTTAAACCATGATTTCTCGTGGAGTAACTTATGATGCTGATAATCTTTTTGACTATCAGTCTGAGTCACAAGCACCCACACGAATTGCTTGATTCAATTGTTAAAGAGCGGTTGGTTGATTCTTTCGTCTCAACCGAGGCGCGCATTTTACGCTTTCCTCAGAGCCTGTCAAGCGTTTATTTTGAAGTTTTTCAGAGAATCTCTAACAACTTCAACCACTTGGCTCGCTTCGATCTCTCGTTAGCGGGAGGCGAATTCTACAGCAACTTGCGTTGCTGTCAACTGCCTTCTTCACCGCTTTCGACGTTAAGATCGAAACCTTTCGGAGCTGCTTACTTCGGTTAACTCGTTGAGTTTCAAGGAGTTTTCCGTTTCGGTTGCGCCGGAAGTGGGGCGAATTATAGAGAGATTTGGGGGCGGGTCAAGGGTTAATTTCGAGGAATTGTCTTTAGAGTCAAAAGCCTCCCCACATCCCACCGTATCAGGGCCGCCAGGTGCATGTCGGGAGAGGTTCAGGCCTCACGACATCGAGCGCCGCCCGCGCGGCGCATCGCGGCCAAGGCCGGCTCCTACATCTGTTGCAACGTGCCCCGCTATAGATAGGTGTTGCGCCTGGTCGCACCAACGCAGAGCTGCAGTGAACCAACAAGGCGGACACCACGATGGCACTGCCATGACTGGCCCGAAACAGATGTAGGAGCCGGGCTTGCCCGCGATGCGCCGCGCGGGCGGCGCTCGATCTCAAGGGCGCCAGAAAAACAACGACATGCACCTGGCGGCCCTAATGCAATCTCACGACATCCCCCTGCGCAATATATTGCCCAAACCCGATTTCCCCCCCATCATGCTCCCACCTGATCCCTTCTTCTATATAGACGGACCCACTCCGCGATGAACAACAAGACCCGCAGCCTGGCCTCCTCGCTGTTTCCCATCGGCCTGCTGCTGATTGCCATGGCCTCCATCCAGTCTGGCGCGTCGCTGGCCAAGACCATGTTCCCGGTGATCGGCGCCCAGGGCACGACCACCCTGCGGCTGATGTTCGCTGCGGTCATCATGGTGCTGCTGTTACGCCCCTGGCGTGCGACGCTGACGGCGCGCTCGCTGCTGACCGTGGTCATCTACGGCATTTCCCTGGGCGGGATGAACTTCCTCTTCTATATGGCACTGCGCAGCGTGCCGCTGGGGATCGCCGTGGCCCTGGAGTTCACCGGGCCGTTGGCGGTGGCGCTGTACGCCTCGCGCCGGCCGCTGGACTTCGTGTGGATCGCGCTGGCCGTGCTGGGCCTGATCCTGCTGATCCCCATGGGGGATGCCAAGGCCAGCCTCGACCTGACCGGCGTTGCCTACGCCCTGGGCGCCGGCGCCTGCTGGGCGCTGTATATCCTGTTCGGACAGAAGGCCGGCAATGACAACGGTATCCAGACCGCAGCCCTGGGCGTGGTGATCGCCGCGCTGTTCATCGCCCCCATCGGTATCGTGCACGCAGGTAGCGCGCTGCTCTCCCCTGCCCTGCTGCCCGTGGCGCTGGGGGTAGCGGTGTTGTCGACCGCCCTGCCCTACAGCCTGGAGATGGTGGCCCTCACCCGGTTGCCGGCGCGCACCTTCGGCACGCTGATGAGCATCGAACCGGCGTTTGGCGCGCTGTCCGGCCTGCTGTTCCTGCACGAAGTGCTGTCGCTCGCCCAATGGCTGGCGATCGCGGCCATCATTACCGCGTCCATCGGCGCCACCCTGACCATGCAACGCGAACCGCACCCTACGCCGGTGGCGGATTGAAGTGAAAATCGATACAGAAAAGTCGTCATTGGCAATTGCGGCAAAGGGCCAGCCCCTTTAGGCTGTAACCCTTCGACAAACTTGAAGTTTTTCGACCGTGACATGGAGGTCCAAAGCGGGTCAGGTGATAAGCCGATAATCAGACCTGGGCACTAGATCCGGGCATGCCACTAAGGACATCAATGAAACATTTGCTGATCATGGCAGCCATCCTGGCCATCGCCGGTTGCGCTGCCACTTCGCACACCTCCGTCAAGCACGGCAGGAAGGGGTTGCACATCAACTGCTCGGGCCTGTCCTCGTCGTGGGACAAGTGCTATCAGGCGGCGGCCGACGCCTGCGGCACCAAGGGCTACAAGGTGCTGGCCAAATCCGGCGACGCGGTCGAAGACCCGGGCGACTACCCGTTCGGCCTGAACCCGGCCGGCTACACCAGCCGCAGCATGATCGTCATCTGCAAGTAGCCCTGTGATATAGCGGATTCACCCTTCAGAAAGGGCCGGCCACTGGTTGCCGGCCCGCACGTCCCCGCCTAGGATCGTTCCATCGACAAACGAAGGAACCGCCCCATGGCTTCTGCTTCCGACAACAACAAAGTCGTGCTGGTGATCGGCGCCGGTGATGCCACCGGTGGCGCCATTGCCCGCCGTTTCGCCCGCGAAGGCTATATCGCCTGCGTGGTACGCCGCAGCGCCGACAAGCTGCAACCCCTGGTAGACAGCATCCGCGCCGACGGCGGCCAGGCCATTGGCTATGGCTGCGATGCGCGCAAGGAGGAAGACGTCATCGACCTGGTGGCGCGCATAGAACGCGAGGTGGGCGTCATCGAGGCCTACGTGTTCAACATCGGCGCCAACGTGCCCTGCAGCATCCTCGACGAAACCGCACGCAAGTATTTCAAGATCTGGGAAATGGCCTGTTTCTCGGCGTTCCTCACGGCCCGCGAGGTGGCCAAGCGCATGGTCGCCCGCAAGCGTGGCACCCTGCTGTTCACCGGCGCAACGGCCGGCACTCGCGGCGCCGCCCATTTCGCCGCGTTCGCCGGGGCCAAGCACGCGCTGCGGGCCCTGGCCCAGAGCATGGCCCGCGAGCTGGGCCCCATGAACCTGCACGTAGCCCACGTGATCGTCGACGGCGCCATCGACACCGAGTTCATCCGCACCCAGTTCCCCGAAAAGTACGCCGAGAAAGACCAGGACGGCATCCTCAACCCCGAGCACATCGCCGACAACTACTGGTTCCTGCACACCCAGCCACGGGACGCCTGGACCTTCGAGCTTGACCTGCGCCCCTGGGGCGAACGCTGGTAACTCACCCTCTACCCACCGGGAGCCACCATCATGACCAAGACCGTTGAGTTCTACTTCGACCTGGGCAGCCCCGCCAGCTACCTGGCCTGGACCCAGTTGCCCGCGTTGTGCGCCGAGACCGGCGGGCAGCTGGTGTACCACCCCATGTTGCTGGGTGGCGTGTTCAAGGCCACCGGCAATGCGTCGCCGGCGAGCATTCCGGCCAAGGGCCGCTACATGAACCGCGACCTGCAGCGCTACGCCGAGCGTTATCAGGTGCCGCTGCGCTTCAGTGCCCACTTCCCGATCAACACGCTACCGCTTATGCGCATGGTCACCGGCGTGCAGATGCGCCAGCCCGAGCGCTTTCTCAGCCTGCTGGACTGCCTGTTTTCGGCGCTGTGGGTACGCGGGCTGAACCTGGGCGACCCGGCCGTGGTGCAAGAGGTGCTGGAGGCCGATGGCTTTGACAGCCAGGCGTTGCAGGCGCTGGTGCTGGACGAAGCGGTGAAGGAACGGCTCAAGGACACCACCGAGCAGGCGCTGCAGCGCGGGGTGTTTGGCGCGCCGAGCCTGTTCGTTGACGATGAGTTGTACTTTGGCCAGGACCGGCTGGAGTTTGTGCGCGAGGCGTTGTTGCGCAATTGATGCGGAGGACGCGGCCTTTGGCCGCTGCTACGGGTTTCGCGTAGCAGCGGCCGCAGGTCAAACGGCCGCAGTACGGGCCTGCAGCCACGCCAGCGCCGCGCCTTCCACCAACGGCCCGACGCGCTCCAGCACCTGGCGGTGGTAGGCGTTCAGCCACTCACGTTCCTCGGCCGTCAGTTTTTCCACCAGCAGGCAGCGGGTGTCGATCGGGCACAGGGTCAAGGTCTCGAACTTGAGGAATTCGCCGAACTCGCTGCTGCCCGCGTCCTGGTTCATCGCCAGGTTCTCGATACGCACGCCCCACTGGCCCGGACGGTAGGTGCCCGGTTCGATCGAGGTGATCATGCCGGCCTGCATGGCCGTCTGCGGGCCTGGCGCCGCCTGGTAGGCGATGACCTGCGGGCCTTCGTGCACGTTCATGAAGTAGCCCACGCCATGGCCGGTGCCGTGACCGTAGTCGACGTTGTCGGCCCAGATCGGCGCACGGGCGATGGCGTCCAGCAGTGGCGACAGGATGCCCTTGGGGAAGCGCGCGCGGGACAGGGCGATGACGCCCTTGAGCACCCGCGTGCAATCCGCCTTCTGCGCGGTGGTAGGTGTGCCGACCGGCACCATGCGGGTGATGTCGGTGGTGCCGCCCAGGTACTGGCCGCCGGAGTCGATCAGCAGCAGGCCATCGCCCTGGATGACGGCGTGGGATTCATCCGTGGCGCGGTAGTGCGGCATGGCGCCGTTGGCGTTGAACGCGGCAATGGTGGCGAAGCTCAGCGAAACATAGTTCGGGCGGCGGGCACGGGCGGCGGTGAGGTGGGTGTCGACGTCCACTTCGGTGACCGTGCCCTGGGCCAATGCCGGCTCCAGCCAGGCGAAGAACTCGCACAAGGCCGCGCCGTCCTGCTCCATGGCCTGGCGAATATGCACCGCGTCGGCCTCGCTCTTGCGCGACTTGGCGAAGGTGCTCGGCGCAATGCCCTCCACCAGCACCACCTCGGCGCCCAGGTTGTCCAGCAGGCCACAGGTCACCTTCAGCGGGTCGACCAGCAGGCGCGCGCCGGCCGGCACTTCGGCCAGGGCGCCACCCACGTCGTGGTAGTCACGCAGGGTCACGCCTTCCGCGGCCAGGGTGCGCGCCAGCTCGGCGTCCACCTTGCCGGCGCCGACGAACAGCAAAGCCTGGTCCTGGCTGATCAGCGCGAACGACAGGAACACCGGGTTGTAGGACACGTCGCTGCCGCGCAGGTTGAACAGCCAGGCGATGTCATCGACCGTGGCGATGAAGTGCCAGTCGGCGCCACGCGCCTTCATCTCTGCACGCACGCCAGCGAGCTTGTCGGTGCGCGCGACCGTGGCGTAGGGCGGCAGGTGCGCATACACCGGCGCAGCCGGCAGAGCCTCGCGGTCGTGCCAGATCTCGCCCAGCAGGTCACGGTCGATACGCAAGGTGGCGCCGCGGCTGCGCAGCTTTTCGTCCAAGGTGCGGCGCGAAGCCAGGGCCATGACCGCGCCGTCCACCGCCGCCGTGCCGTTGTCCGGGGTGTTGTCGGCCAGCCACTCCAGCGGCCCCGGCTTGCCCGGCCCCAGTTTCACCAGTTCGATGCCGCTGCCCGCCAGTTCCTTCTCGGCCTGCTCCCAGTAACGGCTGTCGGCCCACAGGCCGGCGAACTGCTGGCTGACCACCAGGGTACCCACCGAACCATGGAAGCCGGACAGCCACTGGCGCCCCTGCCAGTAGCCGGGCAGGTACTCGGACAGGTGCGGGTCGGCGGATGGCACCAGCAGCGCATCGACGCCTTCGCGGGCCATCACCGCGCGGATTTGCGCCAGGCGGGCTGGCACCTGGTTAGGGGTTGAAGACTGCGTGCTCATGCTCACTCCTGCGGCCACGGTGTTCATCGTTATAAGAAGCCGATAATGAAGCAGCGCCGGCCGGCGGGCAACCGTGGCACTGCTTGCGGCATGTGTCCGGCTGTTCAGCGAACAACAGCGCTTCCACACAACCCGGCCCTATCAACAGCTCCCCACCTCTGCACTCGCCTAATCCTCGCGAAAAACCACGCCAAACGAATTGGCATAAAAAATGCCATTCACCTACCAAGCATGACTATACGAATAGAAAGCTGAGCCCAATCATCTATTCAGCAGGACGACTTTATGCATTCGGTTTCATGGGGAGAATCACACCAACTGGCCCGGGCCATTCGCCTGGCCACCCTGGGGCTAGGCTCGGCGCTGATGCTGGCCAACACTGCGCACGCCGACGACGCCACCACGCCGCAGCTCAAGACCGTGACCGTGGAGGTCAAGAAACAGACCCCGGTGCAGGCCGCCAAGAGCCAGCTGGACGAAGTGCCAGGCGGCACCAGCGTGGTCGACAGCGAGGACGTGGCCAAGGGCCGCACCGCCACCCTGCAGGACACCCTCGCCTACCAGCCCGGCGTGTTCGTGCAGTCCACCGGCGGCACCGACGCGGCGAAGATTTCCATTCGCGGCTCGGGCGCCAACACCTCGCCAGGCTATTTCCGCGAGGGCATCAAGTTCCTCTTCGACGGCCTGCCCATCACCGGTCCCGGCGGCACGCCCTATGAACTGCTGGGCGGCGCCGGGGTGAACTACACCGAGATACTGCGCGGCGCCAACGCGTTCCAGTACGGGGCGCTGAGCCTGGGCGGGGCGATCAACTTCGTCAACCAGACCGGCTACACCGCCCCCGGCCTGCGCGTGCGCGCGGAAACCGGCAGCTACGGCTACAACAAGCAGAGCGCCAGCTACGGCGGCGTCGAAGGGCCGCTGGACTACTACATCAACGTCGACAACTACCGCAACGACGGCTACCGCGACTACAGCCTGGCCAAGAGCCAGGGCGTGGTGGCCAACTTCGGCTACCAGATCAACCCGAACCTGAAGACCGAGTTGCTGCTGCGCTACCGCGACGAGTTCCACGACGACCCCAGCCCCACCACCCTCTCCCAGGTGCTGCACCACCCGTCCCAGGCCAGCGCCACCGCGGCGTCCAGCGGCGCCGGCAGCCGCCGCCCGGGCAGCCTGTGGGCCGACAGCAAGACCACCTACACCTTCGACGACGACTCGACCCTGGCCGTGGGCTTCACCTACTACAAGTACAACCACCACAACAGCCCGAACAGCCCCACCAACCCCAGCTACTGGGAGTGGACCGACCTGAGCGCGCTGCTCGACTACGAGCGCAGCGACGAGTTGCTGGGCCACCAGACCCGCTCCAGCCTGTCCTTCACCACCACTGACCACATCCGCGGCCAGGTGGACTCCACCTTCGCCAACAAGGCCAGCCGCAAGTTCGTCGACTACAACGGCTCGTTCGACCGCGTGTTCGCCCTGGGCAACGACCTGGAACTGACCGATGGCCTGTGGCTGACCAGCGGCCTGTCGGCCATCAACGTCAAGCGCGACGTCGACGTGAAATCATCCTTGGTGGCCAACACCAGCGAATACCCAGGCTCGGTGGACTACAACAACTGGAGCCTCGCCCCACGCCTCGGCCTGCGCTATGAACTCACCCCGCAACTGCAGGTGTTCGCCAACGTCAGCCGCAGCATCGACCCGCCAGCCGACTGGGAATACTCCGGCTCCGGCCCTACCCAGCCGTACGTGCGGCCACTGGTGGAACAGAAGGCCAACACCGTGGAGTTCGGCATCAAGGGCTCGTCCGGGCCCTTCGATGGCAGCCTGACGCTGTACCGCTCCTGGCTGCGCGACGAACTGCTCAACGTGCAGTTGATCGCTGCCACCTCCACCGCCGCCGCGGTCACCGGCGCGTTCAACGCCTCGCCCACCATTCACCAGGGCATCGAGGCGGGCCTGAACACGCAACTGTGGCAAGGCGCCAACGGCGACAAGGTCAACTTCCGCCAGGTGTACACCTACAGCGACTTCCACTACCGCCACGACGCCACCTTTGGCGACAACCAGCTGCCGGGCATTCCCAAGCACGTCTACCAGGGCGAACTGCAATACCAGCAGCCCGGCGGCTTCTACACCGGCGTCAACGTGCAATCGAGCTCGCGCACGGCGGTGGACTACGCCAACACCTTCTATGCGCCTTCCTACACCATCTACGGCGCCAACGTCGGCTACGAGGCCCCTAGCAAAAAGTGGAAGGTCTCGCTGGACCTGAAGAACCTGACCGACAAGAAGTACGTCACGGCGGTGCAGCCGGCGTATAACGTACAGGGGCAGGACACCGCGGCGCTGTACCCCGGCGACGGGATTGGCGCGTACGTGGGTGTGGAATACCGCTACTGAGCCAGGGACGCGGCCTGCGGCCGCTGCTACCGCTTCCCCGTAGCAGCTGCCAAAGGCTGCGTCCTCCCCTCGCCGCCCCACAAACTGAACTATCTCCCCACCCCACCATTCAAACACTGCAAAGACCGCCCGCCCCACTCCACGGGAGCCGCCCATGCCCAGCACGCCACGCAAATCCGGGGTTGTCCTGCTGCCCGGCGCCACGCCGACGCCGGACCACGAACGCGCCGTGCACCTGGGCCTGGCGAAGCGCATCGCCACGCTGCTAGGCACCCGGTTCCTCGCTGAGGACGAACGCCAGGGCGTGCCGGAGCACGAGCTCTACTACCTGCCCGCCGACACCCTCATCGACCCCCAGGCCTGGCGCCAGCGCTGCGGCATCACCTGCGTGGACGACTTCTTCGGCGGCCTGGTCAGCCAGCCGTTCATGATCACCAAGGCCATTTCCCACCCCCGCGTCGAGGGCGGTGCAGCGCCCACCGGCTGGGCCGACGCCTTTGCCGCGCACGCTGGCGACGCGCTGCTGGACGGCCACACCGTGTTCGACCTGGAGGACGCCCGCAAAGCCGCGGCGCACCTGCTCAAGGAGGCGCCGCTGCGGCTCAAGCCGGTGCGCGCCACCGCCGGGCGCGGGCAGACCATTATCCGTGACAGCCAGGAGCTGGACTCGGTGCTCAACCACCTCGACGACGAAGAAATTCGCCTGTGGGGCCTGGTGCTGGAGCAGAACCTCACCGAGGTACGCACCTACAGCGTCGGCCAGGTGCAGGTGGCGGGCATCACCGCCTCGTACCACGGCACCCAGCAGTTGACCGAAGACCACCGCGGCGAGCTGGTGTACGGCGGCTCGGACCTGGTGGTAGTGCGCGGTGGCTACGAGCAGCTGCTGGCCCTGCCGCTGGACGATGACACCCGCCTGGCCGTGGACCAGGCGCGGCGCTACGAACAGGCCGCGCGCAACGCCTTCCCCGGCTTCGTCGCCTCGCGGCGCAACTACGACGTCGCCCGCGGCCTCGACCATCGCGGCCGGCCGCGCAGCGGCGTGCTGGAACAATCCTGGCGGGTGGGTGGCGCCAGCAGCGCCGAAATCCTCGCGCTGCAGGCCTTCGCCGCCGACCCGGCGCTGGCCTGCGTGCAGGCCTCCACCCATGAAGTGTTCGACAACAGCCCCATCCCGGCCGACGCCACCCTGTTCTACCAGGGCGACGACACCGAACTCGGCCGCCTGAGCAAATATGCAAGGATCCGCGACTATGAGCGTCCATAGCGAACCCATCGACATCCAGGTAGGCGGCGAGACCATCGCTGGCACGCTACTAAGCCCCGGCAGCAAGGTCCCCGGGATTCTGTTCGTGCACGGCTGGGGCGGCAGCCAGCAGCGCGACCTGGCGCGGGCCAAGAACATCACCGGGCTTGGCTGCGTGTGCCTGACCTTCGACCTGCGCGGCCACGAGAAAACCGCCAGCCAGCGCGAAAGCGTGACCCGCGAGCAGAACCTGGAAGACCTGTTGGCCGCCTACGACCTGCTGGTCAGCCACCCGGCGGTGGACAGCCGCGCCATCACCGTGATCGGCAGCAGCTACGGCGGCTACCTGGCCGCCATCCTCACCCGCCTGCGCCCGGTGCGCTGGCTGGCACTACGGGTGCCGGCGCTGTACTGGGACAACGAATGGAACGTACCCAAGTACGCCCTGGACCGCAGTGGCCTGCAGATCTACCGGCGTGAAAACCTGGGGCCCGCGGACAATCGCGCCCTGGCGGCGTGCGCAGAATTCGAAGGGGACGTGTTGCTGGTGGAATCGGAGCAGGACGACTATGTGCCGCACACGACCCTGATGAGTTACCGCTCGGCGTTCGTGGGGGCGCATTCCATGACCCATCGCATCGTCGATGGCGCCGATCACGCGCTGTCCACCGATGCCAACCAGAAAGCCTACAGCGCGATCCTGACCCAGTGGGTCAGCGAGATGGTGATAGGCGCGCGGCTGGAGAAATATCCGCACCACTCACCGCGGTATTCCTGATCAGCCTTCGCTCAGGCCTTTGCCGGCAACGGCGTGCTGGCCGATGACTTCGCGGGTCTGCGAGCGTTCGATGCGGGCGCGTTCACGCTGGTATTCGTCGAACGACAGGCCGCGGCGGCTGAGGTTTTCCAGCGCCAGTTCATGCTGTTCCTCGACGCTGTAGCCGCGAGTTTCAGGGTGGTTGTCGGCGCAACCGGCGAGGGCGGCGGTGAGGACTGCAAGGCTGAACGCGAGGGCGGTTTTCATGGGGGGCCTCCTGCACCCTGGGGTGCTTCATGTGGCTGATTCGATGTGGAAAGGTTACTGCCGGGGGCCCTTGGAGGAACAATCACTGCTCTCAATAGTGGCTATTGGATTTTTTGCCCTCGATGGTGGGGGGGGACGCGGCCTGCGGCCGCTGCAACGGGGGGGTATATTCTTTGGTGATCTATTTGGATTACTTCTTGGTCTTTTACGGCATAAGCCTGCTTCCTCTATAACAGTGGCTGCCGCACCTGCCGCTGTTGCGCCAGCCACTGTTGCCCCAGCAACAGCCATTCCACAGCACGTCGCACCAGCGACACCGGCGGGGGTCGGCCATTTCGCGCCAGCCCAGGCGGGGCGCGGCTTCCAGGGATTGGTACGGTGCTTGCTCTGGAGCCTTCACTGTCCATTGAGCCACTGTTGAGGAATACACATGTCACGCCCATTGAACGTTGTTGCCGTCTCCGGGGGCACCTGGCGCCCGTCGCGCACCCTGGTGCTCACCCAGGCCATCGTCGCCCAACTGGGTGAGCTGCTGCCTATCCAGGCCCAGGTCATCGAACTCACCGACATCGCCCGCCCCCTGGGCGCCGCGCTGTCGCGCCAGGAAGCCGCTGCCGAGGTGGAAGCCAGCCTGGCCGCCATCGAAAACGCCGACCTGCTGATCGTCGCCTCGCCGGTGTACCGCGGCTCCTACCCCGGCCTGCTCAAGCACCTGTTCGACCTGGTCGACCTCAATGCCCTGATCGACACCCCGGTGCTGCTGGCCGCCACCGGCGGCAGCGACCGCCACGCGCTGGTGCTCGACCACCAGCTGCGCCCGCTGTTCAGCTTCTTCCAGGCGCTGACCCTGCCGATCGGCGTGTACGCCACCGAGGCCGACTTCAGTAACTACCAGATCACCAGCGAGCTGCTGCAGGCGCGCATTCGCCTGGCGGCCGAGCGTGCCGCACCGCTGTTCGGCGGCCTGTCCAACCACCTGCTGAAAATTGCCTGAGGCCTGACATGGATGTTTTCTGGTTCCTGCCCACCCACGGTGACGGCCATTACCTGGGCACCACCCAGGGCGCCCGCCCGGTGACCCTCAATTACCTCAAGCAGGTGGCCCAGGCCGCCGACGACCTGGGCTACCACGGCGTGCTGATTCCCACCGGCCGCTCGTGCGAAGACTCCTGGGTGATCGCCTCGGCGCTGGTGCCGCTCACCGAACGCCTGCGCTACCTGGTGGCGATCCGCCCGGGCATCATCTCGCCCACGGTGTCGGCGCGCATGGCCGCCACCCTCGACCGGCTGTCCAACGGCCGCCTGCTGATCAACGTGGTCACCGGCGGTGACCCTGACGAAAACCGTGGCGACGGCAGCTTCCTGACCCACGCCGAACGCTACGAGGTCACCGACGAATTCCTGCACATCTGGCGCCGCGTGCTGCAAGGCGAGGCCGTGGATTTCGAAGGCAAGCACTTGCACGTGCAGAACGCCAAGGCCCTCTACCCGCCGGTGCAGAAGCCCTACCCGCCGCTGTACTTCGGTGGTTCTTCCGAGGCCGCCCACGCGTTGGCCGCGGAGCAGGTGGACGTCTACCTGACCTGGGGCGAACCGCCGGCCGCGGTGGCCGCCAAGCTCGCCGACATTCGCGAACGCGCCGCCCGCCATGGCCGCCAGGTGCGCTTCGGCATCCGCCTGCACGTGATCGTGCGCCCCACCAGCGAAGAGGCCTGGGACGCTGCCAACCGCCTGATCGAACACATCAGCGACGACACCATCGCCGCCGCCCAGCAGTCGTTCGCGCGCTTCGACTCCGAAGGCCAGCGGCGCATGGCGGCGCTGCACGGTGGCCGCCGCGACGGCCTGGAAATCGCCCCCAACCTGTGGGCCGGCGTCGGCCTGGTGCGCGGTGGCGCCGGCACTGCGCTGGTGGGCAACCCTGAAGAGGTGGCCGCGCGCATCAAGGAATACGCCGACCTGGGCATCGAGAGCTTCATCTTCTCCGGCTACCCGCACCTGGAAGAGGCCTACCGCTTCGCCGAGCTGGTGTTCCCGCTGCTGCCCGAGCCCTACGCCAGCCTGGCCGGCCGCGGCATCACCAACCTCACCGGGCCGTTCGGCGAGATGATCGCCAACGACGTGCTGCCCGCCGCCAAGGCCACGCCATGAGCGAGTTGAATACGCCCCTGGAGATCGCCCGCGCCCTGGCCGCCGACTTCGCCGAAACCGCCGTGGAGCGTGACCTGCGCGGCGGCACGCCGAAGGCCGAGCGCGACGCCCTGCGCCGCAGCGGCCTGCTGGCCATGAGCATTCCCCAGGCGTTCGGTGGCCAGGGCGCCAGCTGGACCGAGACCCTGGGCGTGGTGCGCGAGCTGGCGCGGGTCGACAGTTCCATCGCCCACGTGTTCGGCTTTCATCACCTGATGCTGGCCACCGTGCGCCTGTTCGCCCGCCCCGAGCAGTGGCAGCCCTGGTTCGAGCAGACCGCCCGCCAGCAGTGGTTCTGGGGCAATGCCCTGAACCCGCTGGACACCCGCACCGTGGTGCGCCACTTCAACGGCTGGTGCGAGTTTTCCGGCAAGAAGAGCTTCTGCTCCGGCGCCAGCGACTCGCAGATGCTGATTGCCTCGGCGGTGGATGAGACGGCGGGCGGCAAGCTGCTGATCGCCGCCATCCCCAGCAGCCGCAGCGGCATCACCCTGCACGACGACTGGGACAACTTCGGCCAGCGCCAGACCGACAGCGGCAGCGCCAGCTTCGAGCGGGTGCGGGTGGAGCAGTCCGAGCTGCTGCTGGACCCCGGCCCGTTGAGCACGCCGTTCGCCTGCCTGCGGCCGCTGATCGCGCAGCTGACCTTCACCCACATGTTCCTCGGCCTCACCGAGGGCGCGGTGGAAGAAGCGCGGCACTACACGCTGCACGAGACTAGGCCATGGTTCAAGTCCGGCAGCCAGGAGGCGCGCCACGACCCTTACGTGCTGGCCCACTACGGCGAGTTCTGGGTGGCGCTGGAGTCGGTGCGCCTGCTGGTGGAGCGCGCCACCCACCTGCTGGACCAGGCCTGGGCCCGTGGCCCGGCGCTGACCGCAGACGAACGCGGGCACCTGGCCGTGGCCATCGCCACCGCCAAGGTGGCCGCCAGCCGCCACGGCCTGGAGATCTGCAGCCGCCTGTTCGAAGCCACCGGTGCCCGCGCCACCCACGCCTCGCTGCGCCTGGACCGCTACTGGCGCAACCTGCGTACCCAGAGCCTGCACGACCCTATCGACTACAAGCTTCACGAACTCGGCGACTGGGCCCTGAACCGGACGCTGCCGATTCCCACTTTTTATTCCTAGAGAAGCCCATGCAGCTATTGACCTTGCCGCCCTCGCCCGCCCTCGCGACTTCCATCCGCGCCACCGCCCAAGTGTTCGAAGACCCCAAGTCGCGGGCCCTGCTGGCGCACCTGCAACAGATCGCCCCCAGTGAGGCCAGCGTGCTGATCATCGGCGAGACCGGCACGGGCAAGGAGCTGGTGGCCCGCCACATTCACAACCTCAGCGGCCGTTGCAACCGGCCGTTCGTGGCGGTCAACTGCGGGGCGTTCTCGGAGTCGCTGGTGGAGGCCGAGCTGTTCGGCCACGAGAAAGGCGCCTTCACCGGCGCCCTGGCGGCCAAGGCCGGCTGGTTCGAGGAAGCCAACGGCGGCACGCTGTTCCTCGACGAGATCGGCGACCTGCCCATGGCCATCCAGGTGAAGCTGCTGCGGGTGCTGCAGGAACGCGAGGTGGTGCGCCTGGGCTCGCGCAAGTCCATTCCCATCGACGTGCGCGTGCTGGCAGCCACCAACGTGCAGCTGGAGCGGGCGATCAACGCCGGGCACTTCCGTGAAGACCTGTACTACCGCCTCGACGTGGTGAGCATGGACCTGAGCCCGCTGCGCGACCGCCCCGGCGACATCCTGCCGCTGACCCGGCACTTCATCAACGCCTACAGCCAGCGCCTGGGCTACGGCACCGTGACCCTGAGCCCGGAAGCCGAATTCAAGCTGCGCACCTACCAGTGGCCGGGCAACATCCGCGAGCTGGAGAACGTGATTCACCACACCCTGCTGATCTGCCGCAACGGCGTGATCCAGCCCGAGGACCTGCGCCTGTCGCACATGCGCATCGAGCGCCAGGACGACAGCCAGCCCTGCGACGACTCGGCCGAAGCACTGCTGGAGCGGGCCTTCCAGAAGCTGTTCGCCGAACAGGCCGGGGCGCTGCACGAGAAGGTCGAGGATGCGCTGCTGCGCGCGGCCTACAAGTTCAGCCACTACAACCAGGTGCACACCGCCAACCTGCTGGGCCTGACCCGCAACGTCACGCGCACGCGGCTGATCAAGATCGGCGAACTGGCGGTGAACAAGCGCCGGCCGGGCGAGACCATCCAGCAGGACCGGGTACTGCAGCTTTCAATCTGACAGTGGCAGGACGCAGCCTTCGGCAGCTGCTACGGGCCCCCGTAGCAGCTGCCGAAGGCTGCGTCTCCGCCCCCCGCTACTCAGGCAGGCTCAGCCACCCGCAAAGCTTCAAGCTCGCGCACCAGCGGCAACACGTGCTTGCCGAAATACTCCACCTCTTCCTGGAAGTGCAGGAACCCCGCCAGCACCAGGTCCACGCCCACCGCCTTCAGCGCGACGATACGCTCGGCGATCTGCCGCGGCGTGCCGATGAGGTTGGTCTTGAAGCCGTCGTTGTACTGCACCAGGTCTTCGTAGCTGGACTTGGCCCAGTTGCCCTCGCCTTCGGGCGAGGCGCTGCCGGCCTGCTTGGCCGCCGCACCGAAGGCGCTGACCGCCTCGAAGTCGGCCTTGTCGATGATCTCGGCCAGCACCGCGCGGGCCTCGGCCTCGGTGTCGCGGGCGATGACGAAGGCGTTGACGCCCACCTTTACCGAGTGGCCGTTGGCGGCCGCCTTGGCGCGAATGTCGTCGACCTGGGCCTTGATGCCTTCCACCGTATTGCCATTGGTGAAGTACCAGTCCGACACCCGCGCCGCCATGTCCCGCGCCGCCCGGCTACTGCCGCCCTGGAAGATCTCCGGGTGCGGCTGCTGCAGCGGCTTGGGCTTGAGGGTGTAGTCGTTGAAGCGGTAGAAGTCGCCGCGGTAGGTGAAATGGTCCTGGGTCCAGATGCCCTTCAGCGCGGTGATGAACTCTTCCGAACGGCGGTAGCGCTCGTCGTGCTCCAACCACGGCTCGCCGATGGCGGTGAACTCGCCCTTGAACCAGCCGCTGACGATGTTCACGGCGATGCGCCCACCGGTGAGCTGATCGATGGTGGCCAGCTGCTTGGCGGCCAGCGCCGGCTGCCACGGGCCAGGCAAAATCGCCGCGATCACCTTCAGCTTTTGCGTGGCCGCCAGCAGCGCGTGGCTGAACGCCACCGACTCGTGCTGGTTGTCGGCGCCGTAGCCGGCGGTGAAGCGGATCTGGGTGAGGCCGTATTCGAAACCGGCGGCCTCGGCCAGCTGCGCCAGTTTGCGGTTGTAGTCGATGTCCCAGCTGGTGCGCTGGGCAATCTTGCTCACCACCAGGCCGCCGCTGACGTTGGGCACCCAGTAGGCAAATTTCACGGGGGTATGGCTCATGTCGGTTCGCTCTTCGGGACAAAGGTGAAGTACCCGGAGCAGCAACCGTGCCAAACATTAAAACCTATGAAATTCAATCAGTTGGATGCAAAGGCAATCCGAGCAGCTGTCTGCCCGGATGCAATTGCTGAATCACTGTTGGCCCACCAACAGTTCACTCCAGCGCCGGGCATTCGGGCTGCGACACCCGCGCGGCGAAGCGGATGTAGGCCTTGTCCCCCAGCACGTACAGGCCATAGAACGGCCGGCTGACCACCGGCGCGCCCAGGGTGGCGAGGTCCACCGACTCATCGGCCAGGGTGGTCACGCCCCACTTGCGCAGCTGCTCGGGCAGGAACTGGTAGTCGTTGGCGGCGATAAAGCGCAGTGCCGGCAGCATGCGTTGCACGCACACGCGGGCGAAGACGTTGTTGATGTCGTTGTTGTTGTCCTCCAGCACGCTGATGCTGGTGGCCTGGCTCACCTGCGGGTGGTTGAAGATGTCCGTCACCACCAGCGTGCGCACGAACTGCTGCAGCTCGTTCTGCTCGCGCAGGTACTGCCCGTAGACGTAGGCGAAAGACAGGAACACCGCCAGCGGCAACGCCAGCACCAGGGTCCAGCGCACTGCCAGGCGCGCGATGAAGCCATGGGCCAGGAGCAGCAGCGCCACCAGCAACGGCGCCACGCCCACCAGGGTACGGGCGTCGGAGTTGTTGCCGAAGTCGTACAGCACCAGCAGCAACCCGCCCACCGCCAGCACCGCGCCCACAGCCGCCAATGCGGTGATGGCCAGGTACGCGGCTTTCAGCCCCGCGCGCACCGGCGTGCGCAGCGCCGTCGCCAGCGTCAGCCCAAGCCCGGCCAGGGCGCACAGCGCCAGCAGGGCGAACACCCAGCCGTTGGCCGGGGTGATGAACAGCCCGACCTTGCCGGCCAGCGCGCCCAGGCGCACGCCCCACTCGTGCAGCGTCGGCCACACCACGCCGCCGCGGTCGTTCATCAGCAACTGGTAGGCCGTGAGGTAATAGAACACGCCGCCGGCCAGCAGCACGGCCAGGTGTTGCAGCGGCTCCCACAGCAGCGCCCTGAACGTGGCGGGGATGGTGGTGTGACGAAGCAGGTCCACGCAGGCCAGGCCGACGAACACGTTCAGCGGCAGCTGGTCCAGGCTCATGGCCGCCGCCAGCATGGCGCCGCGCACCAGCACCTGCCACCCCGCCGCGCGCAGGCTGAAGCTGATGGCCAGCACCACCAGGGCCACGCCCAGGCTCAGGGTCAGGCATTCGTACTGGTACGACAGTTCCTGCAAGTAGAACGGGTTGTACCACAGCGGCAGCAACACCAAGCAGTGGCTCAGGGTGGGCCGCCGGAACCAGTGGAACGCCAGGTGGGCCAGGGCCACGGCCATCACCAAAATCGCCAGCAGCATCGACAGCGGGAAGAAATCCGGGGTGCCGGGGGTGAAGCTTACGGCGTTGAACAGGTAGTCACCCAGCGGCCGGCCCTCGGGCTTCCACCAGGTGGCCGCCTGCATTTCCCGCAGGTTGTCGTCGATGAACAGCACGTTGTCGAGGATCAGCGGCAGCACGTACAGGCCCAGCGCGGCGAGGTAGAACAGTAGCACCTGCAGCGCCGTCAGCGGCTGGCTGGCCAGGGTCTGCAACAGGCGGCCCAGGCGCGCGCCACTGACAATGGGCATTTCAGCAAGGTCGGTATCGTGCGGTTGCGGCATCGAAGGCTCCACTTCAGAAAACGGTTCCTGCGACCAGTTCAGTGCAGGGCGGCGCATCCGTCCAGTGTCGTCAGGCCCACGCTTTGCTGATCCGCTGCTGCCACGCCAACAGCGCCAGGCCACCTGGCACGCGCATCGCCCCGGAAAACGGGGCGGTGCGACGCGGCACGATGCCTGCAACGCGCTGGTATCGAACCAGAGAACCTTGCCATGACCGACCATCAGATCATCAACCCGCTGGCCACCGGCACCGACTACCAGGCCCTGGCCGCCCGCTTCCGGCCGATCTTCGCGCGCATCGCCGAAGGCGCCGTAGCCCGCGAGCAGCAGCGCACCCTGCCCCACGAACCGATTCGCTGGCTCAAGGAAGCCGGTTTCGGCGCCGTGCGCGTGCCGGTGGAGTACGGCGGTGGCGGCGCCTCGTTGCCGCAACTGTTCGAGCTGCTGATTGAACTGGCCGAGGCCGACGCCAACGTACCCCAGGCCCTGCGCGGGCACTTCGCCTTCGCCGAAGACCGCCTCAACGCCCCGCCCTCGCCGGCCCGCGACCGCTGGTTCGCGCGCTTCGTGGCCGGCGATATCGTCGGCTGTGCCTGGACCGAGATCGGCGCGGTAAACATCGGCGACGTGATCACCCAAGTCAGCCCCGACGGCGAACAATGGCGCCTCCACGGCGAGAAGTTCTACAGCACCGGCAGCCTGTTTTCCGACTGGATCGACGTGTTCGCCCGCCGCAGTGACACCGGCGCCGATGTCATCGCCGCCGTGCGCACGAACCAGCCGGGCATCGTCCAGACCGACGACTGGGATGGCTTCGGCCAGCGCACCACCGGCAGCGGCAGCTCGCGCTTTGTGGACGCGGTGGTGGAGGCCGAGCACGTGATCGACTTCGCCAGCCGCTTCAAGTACCAGACCGCGTTCTACCAACTGGTGCTGCTGGCCACCCTGTCAGGCATCGGCCGCGCCGCCCTGCGCGACGTGAGCCAGGGCGTCAGCCAGCGCCGGCGCATCTACAGCCACGGCAACGCGCCGCAGGTCAGCCAGGATGCGCAAGTGCAGCAGGTGGTGGGCGAAATCGCCGCCTGGGTGTACGCCGCCGAAGCCGCTACCTTGCGCGCCACGCAGCCGGCACAGCGCGCCTACCTGGCACGCTTCGGCAACGACGCGGCTGCCGAGCACCAGGCCAACGTCGACGCCGAGCTGGAATCGGCGCGCGCCCAGGTCGCGGTCACCGAACTGATCCAGCGCGCCACCACCACGCTGTTCGACGCCCTGGGCGCCTCGGACGTGCGCACCGGCAAGTCCCTGGACCGCCATTGGCGCAACGCGCGCACGGTGTCCTCGCACAACCCCACCATCTACAAGGCGCGCATCGTCGGTGACTGGGCCATCAACGGCACCGAACCGCCGTTCGTGTGGCAGATCGGCAACGGCCCCTCCGCCACGTAGCAGCTGCCCAAGGCGGCGTCACGGGCACGCGCTGGCAGGCTCGTCGTACAGCCCGCTGTGCAGCGCCCAGCGGATGCGGGCGATGTCTGCCAGGACGCCCACTGCCACCTTGGCAATGGCAACGCCGCCCAGCTTGCTGCCCTGCTTCACGTCGCGCCAATCGTCGATCGGCAGCACGGTACAGGGGTAGCCCAACTGCCGGGCCAGGGCCAGCACCTCAAGGTCGAAGCCGAACCCGCCGATGCGCTGGCGGCTGAACAACGCCTGCGCCACGTCGGCGCGAAACACCTTGAAGCCGCACTGGGTGTCCTCGATGCCCGGCACCAGCAGCCACTGGGCCAGGTAATTGCCACTGCGCGAGATGTGCTGGCGCACGCCGCGATGGGTCACGCCCAACGGGCGTACGCCGATGCCCAGCGGCTCGTTGCGGGCCATCAGGGCGAACACCTGCTGCAGGTGGTGCAAGGGGGTGGCCAGGTCGGCATCCATGAACAGTCGGTACTGGCCGCGGGCGCCCAGCATGCCCAGGGCCACCTGGCGGCCTTTGGTAAACTGCCCGGCGGGCCTGGGGCCGGCGTCGATCAGTTGCACGCCAGGGTGGGCGAGCACCACCTGCGCCGTGCCGTCGGGGCTGCGCGCATCCACCACCACGATGTCCACCGCCAGTTGCGAGGCATGCCGCGCCAGGTAAACACTGAGCTGCTCCAGGCTGCGCTCCAGGCGCGGCACACCCGCGACCGGCATCGCCTCGTTGTAGGTGGGGATGATGATGGACAGGTCGACGACGGGTGTGTTCACGGTGAACCCTCGGGCGCCCGGGCGCTGGCGACAAACACCCATCGCCGGTAGCCCAGGTAGTTGAACAGCATCACCAGGGCGACAGCGATGAACCAGGCCAGGTTGCGCAGCAACAACGCCTGGCCGGCCGGCGCCACCGGCAGCCAGCGCACCCAGGCCTCGCCGGCCCCAAGCACCCAGGCCATCAGCAAGGGCCGCAGCCCGTAGACACTGGCGGCCGTCAGCACCACGAAGAGTAGCCTGCGCGGCCAGGGCGTGCCGGCCACCCGGAACGTGAAGCGCTGGTGCAGGACAAAGCCGTTGAGCATGGCGACGCTGCCAGCGACCACCGCTGCGGCGATCACCGGTAACCCGAGCCAATCGGCGCTCAACAGGTTGAACAACAGCGCGTCCAGCAACGTGTTGGCCAGGCCCGCGAGGCCGAACCGTGCCAGGCTCACGGCCGGGCCTCGCGCTGGTACAGCCAGACTTCGGGGGTCTGCCCCTGCAGGTGATCCACCAACCGCCAGCCACCCTTCGAGAACGGGGCCAGGGCTGCAGCGTCGTGGGCGAAATCCAGCCACCACAACCGGTGGACGTCTGTAGGCACGTCGGCCAGCGAACGCAGGAGGTCCGCCGCCCCATCGCGATACAGCAAACCCGAGTAGCCGTAGGCAAACGGCAACTGCGGCCCGGCCAGTACCTGCATGGCCACCCCCTCCGGCAAGTAGAAAAACACCCTGGCATAACTGTAGATGCTGTCTGTCAGCACCAGGTCGCCGGGTTGCAGGCGAGCGCCCAGGTAGTGGGCCACGAAGGGCACGCGCTCGTCGGCGCGCGGCAGCTTCTCGACGCGATCGTTGCCGGTGAACAACGCGTGGAGCCCCACTGCCGACAGGCCGGCGAGCACCGCCAGCCCTGCCGCCGCCCAGGCCTTGTGGCGCGCCAATGCCTGGTCCAGTGCCAGCGCCAGCAGCAGCGGCAACGCACCCGCCGGGTAGATCAGGTAGCGGGGGTAGAACATCGACACCTTCCAGGACACGGCCAGCACCAGGACGATCGGCACCAGCACGCTCGCCACCAACAGCGCCGCCGGCTCCAGGGCTTGGCGCCGCCGCACCAGCAACCCGATGGCCACGGCCAGCAGCGCCAGCGGCCAGGCGAGCCACAGCAGGGTGGGCCAGGCGTGGGCGTCGCCGAGCAAGGTAAAGGTCCAGATCAGGTCCGGCAGGCTGGCGGCCGTGACCGGCGGCACCCAGCCCAGGGTCCAGCCGGTGTGCTGCAGTTGCTGTTGCAGGCTGGGCAGCCAGGGCACGAACAGCACCGCCACGAGCCCGGTAGCGGCCCACCACTGGGGCGCCATCAACTCGCGCCGGCCGCGGCGCAGCCACAGCCATGCCAGGTAGCACCAGTGGCTGGCCAGGGCCAGGCCAGCGAAGTAATGGCTGTACAAGGCGGCGCTCATCAGTGCGCTGTATAGCAGCAACAGGGGCCAGCGCCCCGGCGAACGCAGCCACAACACCATCACCAGGGTCGCCGACCACAGCCACAAGGCCAACCAGCTGTACATGCGCACGTCCTGGCTGTAGCGCACCAGGAACGGCGCCACCGCCAACAGCAGGCCCGCCAGCCACGCCGTCCGGCGGCCGGCCAGCAGATCCATCAGCCAGGCCTGGACGAACACGCTGGCCACGCCGGGCAGCACACTCAGCAGCCGGACCCCCGCGACGCTGTGCCCCACCAGTTCCAACCAGCCGTGCAGCAGGAAGTAGTACAGCGGCGGATGGGCATCCAGCGCTGTCCAGTGCACGATATCGTCCAGGCTCATCTGGCTGAGCAGCAGGCTGTAGCCCTCATCGCCCGACAGCGGCCGCTGCCAGCACCGCACGGCCGTGGCCAATAGCAGCAACAGCCAGAAACGGTAGTCACGCAACAGCGTGCGCGTGGTGGTGGGCATGCACACACTCCATGGGCCGGGTACCCATGACTGTGGCTGCGGGGCTGACACCTGTCCAGTCAGGTCAAAAAGTATTCAAGCGCGCCGCTGCGGGCACGATTGCCCACGCCCGTAGCAGCTGCCGCCAGGCTGCGTCAGGCCACACCGTGGTGACCGGGACGCAGCCTGGCGGCAGCGGCTACGGGGATTGTGTGACCAGGGTATTGGCCAGGGCCTTGGCTTGCAGCGCCACGTCGGTGACGGCGGTGCTTTCCCACCACAGGCCGCGCAGCGGTGGGCCCATGGCGAACAGCCGGGGCGAGGCCTGGCCGGCGGCGTCGTGCACGGCGCCGTTGGCTTGGGCAGCGATGCCCAGCGCAAGCGGGCCGGGGCGGATCAGGCCGCGCGCCAGCAGCTGCCGGGGCAGCGGCCGGTCCACGCGGCGCCAGTCGTATTCGATGCCGGTGGAGTTGATCAGCGCCACACCGGTATCGATGCGCTCGGCGGCCTGGCCGCGGTCACGCACGCGGATGCCCACCAGGCCGTCTTCGGTGGGGGCCAGGCCCAGCAGTTGCGCGGCGTCGATGCGCACCCGCCCCTCTTCCAGCAAGCGCTGCAGCAATGCATCGCTGGGCGGCGGCGAGCGGTGGTGATGGCTTTCCCACCACGGCCGCGCATGGCGCACGAACTGGCGCTTGTGCCAATCGCTGGCACCGCTCCACAACCGGCCGATGTGGGCGCGCACGGTGTCCAGCGGCGCCTGCCAGTCGATGCCGGCGGCCTGGGCCTCGCGGCATTGCCGGCGCAGCGCGCGCCACACCTGCAACGGCGTGCGGAGGGTGGGGTCGGCGGCCAGGAAGTCCGGCCACGCCGGCGGCTGCCGGCGCACCTGGGGCAACAGGCCATGGCGCGAATAGATCTGGATCGGCCCGCGGTGCCCGGCCTGTTCCAGGGACACCACGGCGTCGACCATGGTCAGCCCGGAGCCGATGATCAGCACCCGGCCGTCTGGGTCGAGGCCAGCCATGGCCTGCACGTCCCATGGGTCCACCGCCGCGGCGTTGAGGCCGCTGGACTGGCGCTGGCGGGTGCGCGCCGCCGGGAACATGCCGGTGGCCAGCACCGCCTGGCTGCCGTGCACCTGGCTGCCGTCGGCGAGGGTCAGGCGCACGCCATCGGCGTCCACCTGCAGGTCGACGATTTCGCTGCGCACATGCTCCAGGGTCGATCCCCAGGTGGCGCCCGCTGCTCGCGCCGCCGCCAGGTGCTGCTGGGCGTAGACGCCAAACAACCCGCGCGGCGGGAACAACTCGGCCACCGGCACGTGCTGGCGGTCGGACTCGGGCCAGCCGCCGGCGGCGATGTGCGCAGCCAGCCACTGGGTCAGGTCCTCGGCGTTGTCGGGGTCCACGCTCATGCGCGCGGCGTTGCCGTTGAGGGTGTGGCCCAGCTCGGTGGCGCTGTAGGCTTCGCCGCGGCCCAGTTCGGGGCGCGGTTCGAACACCCGCAGCCGACGCTGGCCGGGCTGGCGCAGCAGTTGCGCGGCCAGCAGGGTGCCGGACAGGCCGCCGCCGATGATCAGGATGTCTTGCATGGGGTGCTCACTGTTAGCAGTGGGGTTGCCGGGAACATCATAAACAGCTTCACGGTTTTCGGTAGCCCGCCGCCGGGTGATTGCCGGGCAGCCGCGCACCTTCGCCGAACAACTTCTCGCGCAGGGTGCCGCTGCGGTACTGGGTCTTGTACACCCCGCGCTTCTGCAGTTCGGGCACCAGGTGGTCGACCACGTCGCTGAAGGTCTCGTGGGTCACCGCGTAGGCCAGGTTGAAGCCGTCGACGTCGGTGTCGGCCACCCACTCCTCCAGCAGGTCGGCGACGGTCTCGGGGCCGCCGACGAACAGCGGGCCGAAGCCGCCGATGCCCACCCAGTCCGCCAGCTCGTTGGGGGTCCAGACCGTGTCCGGGTCGGCGGTGCTGAAGGCTTCCACCGCCGACTGGATGGCGTTGGTCTTGACGTGGCGCAGGGCCTCTCCGGGCTGGAACTGGCTGAAGTCGATGCCGGTCCAGCCGCTGATCAGCGCCATGGCGCCCTCGTAGCTGACCCAGGACTTGTACTCCTCGAACTTGGCCCGGGCCTTGGCGTCGGTCTCGTCGACGATCACCGTCTGCAGGTTGAAGATCAGCACGCTGCGCGGATCGCGCCCGGCCTCGGCGGCGCGGCGGCGGATGTCGGCCACGGTCTTCTTCAGCAGCACCTTGGACGGCGCGGCAACGAACACGCACTCGGCATGCTCGGCGGCGAATTGCTTGCCCCGGCTGGACGCGCCCGCCTGGTACAGCAGCGGCGTGCGCTGCGGCGACGGTTCGCACAGGTGAATGCCGGGCACCTGGAAGTACTTGCCGTGGTGGTTGATGGGGTGGATCTTGCTCGGGTCGCTGAAGAGGCGCCGCTCGCGGTCGCGCAGCACCGCGTCCTCCTCCCAACTGCCTTCCCACAGCTTGTAGCAGACCTCCAGGTATTCCTCGGCGTAGTCATAGCGCGCGTCGTGCTCGGTCTGTGCGGCCTGGCCGATGTTCTTGGCGCCGCTCTCCAGGTACGAGGTGACGATGTTCCAGCCGGCGCGGCCCTGGGTCAGGTGGTCCAGGGTCGACAGGCGCCGGGCGAACGGGTACGGGTGCTCGAACGACAGCGACGCGGTGAGGCCGAACCCCAGGTGCTCGGTGACCATCGCCATGGGTGGAATCAGCTGCAGCGGGTCGTTGACCGGCACCTGGGTGGCCTGGCGAATGGCGGCGTCGCCATTGCCCTGGTACACGTCGTAGATACCCAGCACGTCGGCGATGAACAGGCCGTCGAACTTGCCGCGCTCGAGGATTTTAGCCAGGTCGGTCCAATAGGCCAGGTCCTTGTATTCCCACGAGCGGTCCCGCGGGTGCGCCCACAGGCCTGGGGACTGATGGCCCACGCAATTCATGTCAAAGGCGTTGAGGCGGATTTCACGCGACATGCAGCTCTCCAAACTGAACAAAGATTCATACACTTGATGAGCAGGTCATTGCACAGTGCGTGCCGCTTCGCCGCGCCCCATGTTTGCGGGGCCATGGCCATAAGCCGGGGCGGCACGGGCTTGCTGTTGGCCAGCAAACTGTTGCGCGGCTGTTGGCTGGGCAACAGTGGCGGCGCGGGCGTGGGACGAAAATTTCACGGCCAGCGTTATACAGTTACTTTTTATGGGTAGACTGCCCGGTCGCCTGAGCGTCTGTTTTTATTCAACGGTAAACCGCAACGACCCTGGCCGGGTCGCGCACCTGCCTGTGCGAGCGTATGGAGAAGTGATGAGAGTTGACCTGGATGCCCCGGCTGGGGATCTGCACGCCCTGCCGCGGTTCGTGCGCGCGGCCTGGCAGGCGCGCCGCCTGTTCGGCCTGATGCTGGGGCTGGGGGCGCTGCTGATGCTGGCCCTGGTGGCCGGTATTTTCGTTGAGCTGTTTACCCGTGATTCGCTGTGGGTGCCGCTGCTGTGCGGCATCAGCGCCAGCTGCCTGACCCTGCTGGGCAGCAGCCAGTGGGCCTGGCGCATTGCCCGGTGGCGCGCCGCCGCGCTCAACGGCGAGCCGCTGGAACCGGTCACCGAGTGGGTGCAGGACGAGCCTCGCGGCGCTTACGACCGCCTGCTGGACCGCGTCGGCGACACCCTGGCGGTGTGGCTGCAACGCCTGGGCGTGGCGGCACTGTGGCTGATGGCCGGCTGCGTGCTGGCGCTGCTGCTGGTGAACTACGGCTGGAACCTCAACCTGGCGCCCCAGGCCCTGGGCCAGACCGCCTACGCCGTCGCCGGGCTGTTGCTGGTGGTGGCCTTCGCCCTGCTGGTGCTGGAGCGCCACCTGAACGCCTGCGACCCGGTGGAGTGGCCCGAGGCCTCGGGCCTGGCCCTGCAACTGCGCATCACCCTGGCCAGCCTGCTGCTGGCCGCGGTGTGCCTGTTCTTCGCCAACGGCGAGGCGGTGTGGCCGCTGCGCCTGGCGGTGCTGGCCGGCCTGCTGCCGGCCCTGGGCGCCCTGGAGCTGCTGGTGCGCGCTCTACTGTCGGTGTTCAGCCCGCAGCGCCTGACCCTGGAACCGCAGATCGTCGCCGACAGCCTGTTCGCCGGCCTGCTGAACTGGCCGCCGCGCCCGCTGCGGCGCCTGCAGGATGAAATGCAGCAACGCTTCGGCATCGACCTGCGGCAGATCTGGGCGCTGGGCTTCATGCGCCGCGCCAGCCTGCCGGTGCTGGCTTTGATCGCCCTGATCGGCTGGCTGCTGAGCGGCGTCACCCAAGTGCCCATGAACGGCCGCGCCGTGTACGAGCAGTTCGGCAAGCCGCTGACCGTCTACGCCCCGGGCCTGCATGTGGGCCTGCCGTGGCCGTTCGGCCAGGCGCGCACCGTGGAGAACGGGGTGATTCATGAGCTGGCCACCAGCGCCGAAGGCGGCGCCGGCGATGAAACCAGCAGCGCCGACGGCCCGGCGCCCGTCACCGCCAACCGCCTGTGGGACGCCTCGCACCGCGCCGAGAAATCCCAGGTCATCGCCAGCAGCGCCGGCGACAAGCAGAGCTTCCAGGTGGTGAACATGGACGTGCGCTTCGTCTACCGCATCGGCCTGACCGACAAGGCCGCCCTGGCTGCCACCTACAACAGCGCCGACGTGCCGGCGCTGATCCGCAGCACCGCCAGCCGCGTGCTGGTGCACCAGTTGGCCGGCCGTGAGCTGGACGACATGCTCGGCGAGGCCCGCGCGCAACTGGGCGAGGACATCGGCAAGCAGGTGCAGGCCGACCTCGACCGCCTCGACAGCGGCGTCGAGCTGCTGGCCACCGTGGTGGAAGCCATTCACCCACCGGCCGGCGCCGCCGACGCCTACCACGGCGTGCAGGCCGCGCAGATCGGCGCCCAGGCGCTGATCTCCCGCGAGCGCGGCAACGCCAGCGTCACCAGCAACCAGGCGCGCACCGACGCCAGCATGGCCACCGACAACGCCCAGGCCACCAGCGCCGAGAACCTGGGCGCCGCCAAGGCCGCCGACCTGCGCTTCAGCGCTGAACTGCAAGCCTGGCACAGCGCTGGCCAGGCGTTCATCAACGAGCAGTATTTCAGCCAGCTGGCCCAGGGCATGGCCAATGCCAAGGCGTTGATCCTTGACCATCGCATTGCCCGGGACGAGCCGCCGACCCTGGACCTGAGAACCTTCGCCGCGCCGGTCGACCCCGGCCAGCCACGCCGCTAACGGCCTGCAGGAGTTTTGATTTTGAGTACATCGCACAACCACGCGGGCCACGACCACGGCCACGATCATCATGACCATGCACACCACGACCACGGCCATGACCACGACGACGGCGCGCCGTCGCGCCCCTGGAAGCGCATCGGCATCGCCGCCCTGCTGGTGCTGTTCGCCATCGCCACCGCCTGCCTGGTGCAGGTGCGCAGCGGCGAAGCCACTGTCATAACCCGCTTCGGCAACCCCTCGCGCGTGCTGCTGGCGCCGGGCCTGAACTGGCGCCTGCCGATCCCGTTCGAATCGGCGGTGCCGGTGGACCTGCGCCTGCGCACCACCTCCAGCGGCCTGCAGGACGTGGGCACCCGCGACGGCCTGCGGATCATCGTCCAGGCCTACGTGGCGTGGCAGGTGCAGGCCGACAACGCCGACGTGCAGCGCTTCATGCGCGCGGTGCAGAACCAGCCTGACGAAGCCGCGCGGCAGATTCGCACCTTCCTCGGCTCGGCGCTGGAAACCTCGGCCAGCGGCTTCGACCTGTCGAGCCTGGTGAACACCGACGCCAACAAGGTGCAGATCGCCGACTTCGAAGACCATGTGCGCCAGCAGATCGCCAAGCAGTTGCTCGACACCTATGGCGTGCGCGTGCTGCAGGTGGGTATCGAACGCCTGACCCTGCCCGCCGTGACCCTCAACGCCACCGTCGAGCGCATGCGCGCCGAACGCGAGACCATCGCCACCGAACGCACTGCCGAAGGCAAGCGCCAGGCGGCGGAGATTCGCTCCGGCGCCGAGCGTGACGCGCGCATCCTGCAGGCCGACGCCACGGTGAAGGCGGCCGATGTGGAAGCGCAGTCGCGGGTGGAAGCCGCGCAGATCTACGGCAAGGCGTACGCCGGCTCGCCTGAGCTGTACAACCTGCTACGCTCGCTGGACACCCTGGGCACCATCGTCAACTCGGGCACGCGCCTGGTGCTGCGTACCGATGCGGCGCCGTTCCGCGCCCTGGTCGACGGCCCGCCACAGCTGGCCGCCCCCGCCGCCACCAGCGGTGCCAAGCCATGAGTGGTGCCGCCCCCGCCCCACGGCTGCCCAGCCCCTGGCTGCAGGCCGGCCGCCTGACGTTCCTGGCGCTGTATGGCGTCACCCTGCTGGCGGCGTTCGGCTGGGCCGTGTCGAACATTCGCCAGGTGGGCCCGGAAAGCCGCGCCGTGGTGCTGCGCATGGGCGCCCTGGAGCGTATCCACAGCGCCGGCCTGCTCATGGCCTGGCCGCGGCCGTTCGAGCAGGTGGTGATGCTGCCCTCGGCTGACCGCGTCATCGAGCAGCGGGTGGAAACCCTGCTGCGCGAGAACCAGACCCGCGGCATCGACCCCAACACCTCGCCCAACAGCGACGCGGTGGCCGGCGCCGGCTACCTGCTGACCGGCGACGCCGGGGTGGTGCAGTTGGACGTGCGCATCTTCTACAAGGTGGTGGACCCGTACCAGTACGTGCTGCAGAGCGCCAACATGACCGCCGCACTGGACCGCCTGGTCGCCCGCAGCGCCGTGGCCGTGTCCGCCTCCCGCGACCTGGACACCATCCTGGTGGCCCGGCCGGAACTGGTGGGCAGCGACAGCCAGGCCGCCGAGCGCCGCGAGCGCCTGCGTGGCGACCTGATGCAGGGCATCAACCACAGCCTTGACGCCTTGCAGGCCCAGGGCGCCGGCCTGGGCGTGCACATCGAGCGCGTCGACCTGCAGTCGAGCCTGCCCGATGGCGCGGTCAACGCCTTCAACGCCGTGCTCACCGCCAGCCAGAAGGCCGAGCAGAACATTGCCTCGGCCCGCAACGACGCCGCCAAGGTGACCCAGGCCGCCACCCAGGAGGCCGACCGCACCCTGCAGGTGGCCCACGCCCAGGCCAGCGAGCGCCTGGCCAAGGCCCAGGCCGACACCGCCACCATCGCCAGCCTGGCCCAGACCCAGCGCGACCACAGCGACCCGGGCCTGCTGATGCGCCTGTACCGCGAGCGCGTCCCGGCCATCCTGCAGAAGGCAGGTTCGGTCACCACCGTCGATCCCCACGACGACGCCCGTCTGATTCTGCAAGGCAGCCAACCATGAGTGCGCATTCCCACCATCACCACGGCCACGCCCACCACGGGCACTCCCATGGCCACCTCACCGGCGGCATGCTCAGCGTCGACGAGCGCCGCAGCGCCGCCCGCCAGCTGACCCTGGCCATGGTCGCCCTCGGCCTACTGACGCTGGGGCTGGGCTGGCACTGGTTCGACCCGGCCCAGGACGGCGTGGCGCAGATCCTGTTCGGCGTGGCCTCGCTGCTGGTGGCCATTCCGGTGCTGCGTTCAGCCTGGTTCAGCATCCGCCACCCCAGCCTGCACGGCCTCACCGACCAACTGGTGGCCATTGCCCTGCTGGGCGCCTGGGCCACCGGCGACCTGCTGACCGCGGCGTTGTTGCCGATCCTGATGATCTTCGGCCACGTGCTGGAGGAACGCAGCGTGATCGGCTCCCAGGAGGCCATCGAGTCCCTGGGCAAGCTGACCCGTAGCCATGCGCGGCTGATCGGCGCCGACGGCAGCATCCGTGAAGTGGACAACGCCAGCCTCAAGGCCGGCGACCAGGTGGAAGTGCGCGCCGGCGACCGCGTGCCGGCCGACGGCCGCGTGCTGGAAGGCCAGGCCAGCCTGGACACCGCGCCCATCACCGGCGAATCGGTGCCGGTGCAGGCCGCGCCGGGCATGGACGTGTTCGGCGGCGCCATCAACCTCGATGGCCTGCTGCGCATCGAGGTGTCGCGCACCGGCGAAGACTCGACCCTGGGCAAGGTCATCGCGCTGATGCAGAAGGCCGAGCAGTCGAAGCCGCCGATCACCCGTCTGCTGGAGCGCTACGCCGGCCAGTACATGGTGCTGGTGCTGCTGATTGCCGCCGTCACCTGGTTCATCACCAACGACCCGCAGGCGATGCTCGCCGTGCTGGTGGCCGCCTGCCCGTGCGCGCTGGTGCTGTCGGCGCCGGCCACGGCCATCGCCGGCATCGCCGTGGCCGCGCGCCATGGCATCCTGATCCGCAGCTCGGCGTTCCTGGAAGAGTTCGCCGACCTCAGCTCGCTGGTGATCGACAAGACCGGCACCCTCACCTACGGCGCCCTGCACCTGCAGCGCCTGCAGGTGGTGCCCGAGTGCAGCGCCGACGAGCCGACCCTGCTGCACCTGGCCGCCAGCCTCGGCGCGGCCAGTAGCCACCCGGTGAGCCGCGCCCTGGCCACCCTGGTGCCCCAGGACGCCTACCACCCGCTGGAGCAGTTGCGCGAGCGCCAGGGCCTGGGCGTGATCGCCCAGACCCCGCAGGGCGAAGCGGCCCTGGGCCGCGCCGAGCTGTTCCAGCAGCTGGGCGTGGACCTGCCGCCGGTGCCCGAGCACGACGGGCCGATCGCCGGCCTGGCGTTGAACGGGCGCTTCCTGGCCTGGCTGCTACTGGCCGACCAGGTGCGCCCGGAGGCCGCCGCGGCGCTGGCTGACCTGCGTGAACTGGGCCTGGGCCGGCAGCTGCTGCTGACCGGCGACCGCCTGCCGGTGGCCAACGCCCTGGCCGCCGAGGTGGGCATCACCAACGTGGTGGCCCAGGCGCTGCCGGAAGACAAGCTGCACCGGGTCACCGACGAAATCGGCAACGGCTTCCGGCCGCTGGTGGTGGGTGACGGCATCAACGACTCGCTGGCGCTGAAAGCTGGCGTGGTGGGCGTGGCCATGGGCGCCGGCGGTGCCGACATCGCCCTGGCCTCGGCCGACATCGTGCTGATCGGCAGCGACCTGCGCCGCCTGGGCACCTGCGTGCGCCTGAGCCGCCAGTGCCGCCGCACCTTGCAGGTGAACGTCGCCATCGGCCTGGGCTGGACCCTGGCCATCGTCGCGGCGGCGGCCTTCGGCATGCTGGGTGTGGCGGGCGCGGTGGTGGCGGCGTTGCTGCATAACCTCAGCACGCTGCTGGTGCTGGGCAATGCCGGGCGCTTGCTGCGGATCGAGGAGCCGTTGAAGTAGCAGCGGCCGCAGGCCGCGTCCGCAAACACCGCGTGTGCCCGGACGCAGCCTGGCGGCAGCTGCTACGTTAAGGCGTACCAGTCAGGCCCGGCCGCGCAACGCGATTGGGCGGTACAGGGTGCGCAAGCCATACTTCTCGCGATACTCGCTCAACGCATGCCCCGTCACCCGCAGGAAGATCTTGCGTAGCGCGCCGACGTCCTGGTAGCCCACGCTGGCGGCGATCTGGTCGACGTTGCGCTGGCTGGTTTCCAGCAGATGGCAGGCGCGGGCAATGCGCAGGTGCTGGCAGTATTCGGTGGGCTTGAGGCCGGTGCTGGCGTGGAAACGACGCAGGAAGGTGCGCGGCTCCAGCCCGGCGCAGGCGGCCATGTCATCCAGGGTCACGCCCATGGCGCGGTTGTCCTGCAGCCACAGTTGCACCTTGAGCACCGCCGCGTGGCCGTGGTCCAGGCGCGGCTGGAACGGGCTGGGGGGCAGCGGCTGGTCGCGCGGCGGCACGTTGAGCATGGCGTGGGTCTCCACCGCCAGCGATGCGCCGAAGTACAGCGCCAGCACCGCCAGGCCCAGCTCTTGCCAGGCCTGGCTGCCCGCCGCGGTGACCACGTCGCCTTCGTCCACCATCGGCTCTTGGGGCAACACCCGCACCTGCGGGTAATGCGCGGCCAGGGCCATGGCCGCGTCCCAGTGCAGCGTAGCCCGGCGGCCCTGCAACAGCCCGGCCATGGCCAGCAGCCAGGCGCCACTGTCGACGGCCATCAGCATCGCCCCGCCGGCATGCCAGCGGCGCAACGCCTGCAGCACCGGCGCCAGGGCCTCGGCATCAGGCACGCCGGCCTGGGCCAGCGGCGGCACGAACACCACTGCTGGCACAGCGCCTGCGTCCGAGTCCGCCAGGCTGTCTACCCGCACGGTTGGCGTTTTCGACATGCCCAGCTCTGCCCTCACCTGCTGTGCACAGGCAAACAGGTCGAGCAGCCCTGCCGTGCTGGAGGGCTGGGCACCGGGGTATTGCAGCAGGCCCAGGCGCAGCGTCGAAGGTTCGGGGATGTCTGTCATTTTTCACTGCCCTTTGCGCGAATAGGCACATGCTACCGAAACTGGGTGGGGGCAGAGAAGTGCTTTAGAACACCACGTTGCGCACAAAGCGCACGGCCACCTCGCCCTCGTTACGATAGCCATGGGGACGCTGGCTGGCGAACATGCAGAACTCGCCGGCGGCGATCTGTCGGGTAGCACCGTCGAGTTCCAGGGTCAGGCAGCCTTCGTAGACGAACACCTGCTCGCTGAAACCCTCGCCATCACAGCTGCTGTCATAGCGTTCACCTGGTGCCAGGCACCACTCCCACAGCTCCACCTCGCGCCGCGCCGGGGCGCTGGCCAGCAGCACGGCCTTGCTGCCGGGCTGGCTACCGGCCCAGGCCAGTTCGTTGATGCGGTTGGGGTCGCGGTTGTCGGGGGCGCGGATCAGGTCGCTGAACACGACGTCCAGCGCCTCGGCCACGCGGTCCAGGGTACCGAGGCTGACGTTCTTCTCGCCGGCCTCGATGGCCACCAGCATGCGCCGGCTGACCCCGGAGCGTTCGGCCAGGGCGCTCTGGCTCAGGCCGGCGGCATGGCGCAGGCGGCGCACGTTGTGGCTGACGTGTTGCAGCACCGAGGCGCGGGAGGGGGAGTCTGGGGGCACGGGGTTCGGCTCTGGGGCAAAATATGCGCAGTATATTGCATTACCCCCCTTGTGGGAGCTGGCTTGCCAGCGAGCTGTCGAGGCCCTGAAAGCTCGCTGGCAAGCCAGCTCCCACAAATACCGTCAACGCCAACGAAAACCGAAGGCTTGTAAAATTTTGTCATGAAAAAGCTGGCAAATAGACCACTATTGTAAGGTTCTGGCACAGCTTCGCGGTTGGTGATGCCCGCCCGGCACCGTATGATCCTTTATCCCCTCCAGCAGATCAGATCGCTATGTCATTGATAGTCCTACTGCTTCTGCCTTTCATTGGTAGCTGCCTGGCAGCGGTGCTGCCCCACGACGCGCGCAACCGCGAGTCGATCCTGGCCGGCGTGGTGGCCCTGACGGGCACCGTCGCGGTGGCATCGATGTACCCGCAGATCGCCCACGGCGGTGTCATCCGCGAGACCTACGCGTGGCTGCCCAGCCTGGGCCTGGACTTCACCCTGCGCATGGACGGCTTCGCCTGGCTGTTCTCGCTGCTGGTGCTGGGGATCGGCACGCTGGTGTCGCTGTACGCGCGCTACTACATGTCGCCGGACGACCCGGTGCCGCGCTTCTTCGCGTTTTTCCTGGCGTTCATGGGCGCCATGCTCGGCCTGGTGATTTCCGGCAACCTGGTGCAGATGGTGTTTTTCTGGGAGCTGACCAGCCTGTTCTCGTTCCTGCTGATCGGCTACTGGCACCACCGCGCCGACGCCCGCCGCGGCGCCTATATGGCCCTGGCGGTGACCGGTGCCGGCGGCCTGTGCCTGCTGGCCGGGGTGCTGTTGCTGGGCCAGGTGGTGGGCAGTTACGACCTGGACACGGTGCTGGCGGCCGGCGCGCAGATCCGCGCCAGCCACCTGTACCCGGTGCTGCTGGCGCTGATCCTGATTGGCGCCCTGAGCAAGAGCGCGCAATTCCCCTTCCATTTCTGGCTGCCCCACGCCATGGCCGCGCCCACGCCGGTGTCGGCGTACCTGCACTCGGCAACCATGGTCAAGGCCGGGGTGTTCCTGCTGGCGCGGCTGTGGCCGTCGCTGTCGGGCAGCGAGCAGTGGTTCTGGATGGTCAGCGGCGCTGGCGCCTGCACCCTGTTGCTGGGCGCCTACTGCGCCATGTTCCAGAATGACTTGAAGGGCCTGCTGGCCTACTCCACCATCAGCCACCTGGGCCTGATCACCCTGCTGCTGGGGCTCAACAGCCCGCTGGCAGCGGTGGCGGCGGTGTTCCACATTCTCAACCACGCCACCTTCAAGGCCTCGTTGTTCATGGCCGCCGGCATCATCGACCATGAAAGCGGCACCCGCGACATCCGCCGCCTGAGCGGGCTGTTCCGGCTGATCCCCTTTACCGCCACCCTGGCCATGGTGGCCAGCGCCGCCATGGCCGGGGTGCCGCTAATGAACGGCTTCCTCAGCAAGGAAATGTTCTTCGCCGAAACGGTGTTCATCACCTCCACCGCCTGGGTCGAGGCGGCGCTGCCGGCCATCGCCACCGTCGCCGGCACCTTCAGCGTGGTCTACGCCCTGCGCTTCACCGTCGACGTGTTCTTCGGCCCGCCCGCCACCGACCTGCCCCACCAGCCCCACGAGCCGCCACGCTGGATGCGCGCACCGGTGGAGTTGCTGGTGCTGCTGTGCCTGGTAGTGGGCATTTTCCCGGCGCAGTCGGTGGGGCCGCTGCTGGCCGCCGCCGCGCTGCCGGTGGTGGGCGGCGAGCTGCCCGCGTACAGCCTGGCGATCTGGCACGGCTTCAACGCACCGCTGATCATGAGCCTGATCGCCATGGGCGCCGGCGTGCTGCTGTACCTGCTGTTGCGCGGGCAGCTGCAACGCGGGCGCTTCCAGCGGCCGCCACTGGTGGGCCGGTTCAACGGCAAGCGCCTGTTCGAGCGCAGCCTGGTGCTGCTGATGCGCCTGGCGCGGCGCAGCGAACGCTGGCTGACCACCCGGCGCCTGCAACCGCAGTTGTTCATGCTGGTGCTGGTGGCCGTGGTGGCCGGGCTCATCCCGCTGCTGCACAGCGGCCTGGGCTGGGGCCTGCGGCCGAAAATCGCCGGCTCGGGGGTGTTCGTCGCCCTGTGGCTGATCGCCATTGCCTGCGCCTTGGGCGCTGCCTGGCAGGCCAAGTACCACCGGCTGGCGGCCCTGACCATGGTCAGCGTCTGCGGGCTGATGACCTGCATCACGTTCATCTGGTTCTCGGCGCCGGACCTGGCCCTGACGCAGTTGGTGGTCGAGGTGGTGACCACGGTGCTGATCCTGCTGGGCCTGCGCTGGCTGCCACGGCGTATCGAGGACGCCCTGCCGCTGCCCGGCAGCGAAGGCCGCGCCCGCCTGCGCCGGCTGCGCGACCTGGTGCTGGCCGTCGCCGTGGGCGGCGGCATGGCGGCGCTGTCGTACGCCATGCTGACCCGCGCCACACCCAACCATATCTCCGAGTTCTACCTGCGCAAGGCGCTGCCCGAGGGCGGCGGCAGCAACGTGGTCAACGTCATGCTGGTGGACTTCCGCGGCTTCGACACGTTGGGCGAGATCACCGTGCTGGCGGCCACGGCCCTGGCCATCTTTGCCCTGCTGCGGCGCTTCCGGCCACCGCGCGAGAGCATCCAGCTGCCGGCCCAGCAGCGCCTGCTGGCGCCTGACGTGGTCACCGACCTGGTCAACCCGCGCCAGGCCAGCGACACCGCCCTGGGCTTCATGATGGTGCCGGCGGTGTTGGTGCGGCTGCTGCTGCCGATCGCCCTGGTGGTGGCCATGTACCTGTTCATGCGCGGCCACAACCAGCCCGGCGGCGGCTTCGTCGCCGGCCTGGTGATGGCAGTGGCGTTCATCCTCCAGTACATGGTGGCCGGCACCCAGTGGGTGGAGGCGCAGATGCGCCTGCGGCCGCTGCGCTGGATGGGCGTGGGCCTGCTGTTCGCAACGCTGACCGGGGTGGGCGCGATGCTGCTGGGCTATCCGTTCCTCACCACCCACACCGCGCACCTGCACCTGCCACTGCTGGGCGAAGTGCACGTGGCCAGTGCGCTGTTCTTCGACATCGGCGTGTTCAGCGTGGTGGTCGGTTCCACGCTGCTGATCCTCACCGCTTTGGCGCACCAGTCGGTACGCAGCCACAAACCCACCGGGCTGCCCAAGCCCATTGCCGTACCGCAAGGGAGTGCCTGATGGAAGAAGTCATCGCAATTGCCATCGGCGTGCTGGCTGCCTCGGGGGTGTGGCTGATCCTGCGGCCGCGGACCTTCCAGGTGGTGATGGGCCTGTGCCTGCTGTCCTACGGGGTGAACCTGTTCATCTTCAGCATGGGCAGCCTGTTCATCGGCAAGGAGCCGATCATCAAGGACGGCGTGCCCCAGGACCTGCTGCACTACACCGACCCGCTGCCCCAGGCGCTGGTGCTCACGGCCATCGTCATCAGTTTCGCCATGACGGCGCTGTTCCTGGTGGTGCTGTTGGCCTCGCGCGGGCTCACCGGCACCGACCATGTGGACGGCCGGGAGCGTCAGGAATGAGCCTGATGCCGTCCCTGCTGATCGCGCCCATACTGCTGCCGCTGCTGACCGCCGCGGTGATGCTGTTGCTGGGCGAGAAACACCGCCCCCTGAAAGCCCGTATCAACCTGCTGTCCACCCTCGCCGGCCTGGGCATCGCCGCGCTGCTGCTGCACGGCGCCCAACAGCAGGGCCCAGCCAGCGCCATTGGCGTGTACCTGCCGGGCAACTGGCCGGCGCCGTTCGGCATCGTGCTGGTGCTGGACCGCCTGTCGGCGCTGATGCTGGTGCTCACCGGCATCGTCGCCAGCGCCGCCCTGCTGTTCGCCATGGCGCGCTGGGACCGCGCCGGGGCCAGCTTCCATGCGCTGTTCCAGATCCAGCTGATGGGCCTGTACGGCGCCTTCCTGACCGCCGACCTGTTCAACCTGTTCGTGTTCTTCGAGGTGCTGCTGGCCGCGTCCTACGGCATGCTGCTGCATGGCTCGGGGCGCGCGCGGGTGTCCTCGGGGCTGCATTACATCGCCATCAACCTGCTGGCGTCGTCGTTGTTCCTGATCGGCGCGGCGATGATCTACGGCGTCACCGGCACCCTCAGCCTCGCCGACCTGGCGCTGAAGATCCCGCTGGTGCCGGAAGCCGACCGCGGCCTGCTGCACGCTGGCGTGGCGATCCTGGCCACGGCGTTCCTGGCCAAGGCCGGCATGTGGCCGCTGAACTTCTGGCTGGTGCCCGCCTACGCCGCGGCCAGCGCACCGGTGGCGGCGCTGTTCGCGATCATGACCAAGGTGGGGGTCTATACCCTGCTGCGGCTGTGGACCCTGCTGTTCTCCAACCAGGCCGGGGCCTCGGCGCATTTCGGCGGCGCCTGGCTGCTGTACGGCGGGCTGGTGACAATCGCCGTGGCAGCGGTGGGCGTGCTGGCGGCCCAGCGCCTGGAGCGCATGGCCAGCCTGAGCATCCTGGTGTCGGCCGGCACGCTGCTGGCTGCCATTGGCTTCGGCGTGCCGGCGATCACCGGCGGCGCGCTGTTCTACCTGGTCAGTTCCACCCTGGCGCTGGCGGCGCTGTTCCTGCTGGCCGAGCTGATCGAGCGCTCGCGTTCGGCCAACGACATTCCCCTGGACGACGACGGCGACCTGCTGCCGCGCCCGGTGGAGTCGCTGCACCCGCCCAAGGGCATCAACCTGGACGATGAGCAGAAGGCGGTGGTCGGCCAGGTGATTCCCTGGACCATGGCGTTCCTGGGCCTGAGTTTCATCGCCTGTGCGCTGCTGGTGATCGGCATGCCGCCGCTGTCGGGGTTCATCGCCAAGCTGAACCTGATCCGCCTGCTGTTCGGCGACGCCAGCCCAGCCGCGTGGGCGTTCGTCACGCTGCTGATCCTCTCGGGGCTGGCGACCTTGCTGGCCATGACCCGCGTCGGCGTGCAGCGCTTCTGGACGCCCCAGGAGCGGCCATCGCCGCTACTGCGTCGCTTCGAGTGCGTGCCCATCGTGGTGCTGCTGGGCCTGTGCCTGCTGCTGACCGTGCAGGGCGAGGCGCTGCTGCGCTTCACCCAGGACACCGCTGCCCGGCTGGACGACCCCGCCCAGTACATCGAGGCCGTGATGGCCGCCGAGGTGCGCCCATGAAGCGCCTGCTCCCCGCGCCGCTGCTGAGCCTGGCCTGCGCCCTGCTGTGGCTGCTGCTGAACCTGTCACTGAGCCCGGGCAACCTGCTGCTGGCGGCGCTGCTGGGCGTGCTGGCGCCGCTGCTGATGACCTCGCTGCGGCCGCTGCCGGTGCGCATTCGCAAGCCAGGCACCATCCTGCGCCTGCTGGGCCGGGTGGGCATCGATGTGGTGGCGTCCAACCTGCAGGTGGCCTGGGGCGTGCTCAACCTGGGCCGCCGGCCGCCGCGCTCGGCGTTCGTCAAGGTGCCGCTGGAGCTGCGCGACGCCAACGGCCTGGCCGCCTTGTCGGCCATCACCACGGTGGTGCCGGGCACGGTGTGGTCCGAACTGGCGCTGGACCGCAGCGTCCTGCTGCTGCACGTGTTCGACCTGGACGACGAGGCGCGCTTCATCACGCACTTCAAGGCCACCTACGAACGCCCGCTGATGGAGATCTTCGAATGAGCGCCCTGCTTGACCCTGTCATCGTGCTGAGCCTGGCGATCTTCGCCGTGGCCATGCTGCTGACCCTGTACCGGCTGTTCAAGGGCCCCTCGGCCCAGGACCGGGTGCTGGCGCTGGATTACCTGAGCATCCTGGGCATGTTGACCATCCTCACCTTGGGCATTCGCTATGGCAGCGAAACCTACTTCGAGGCGGCGTTGCTGATTGCCCTGTTCGGCTTTGTCGGCTCGTTCGCCCTGGCCAAGTTCCTGCTGCGTGGCGAGGTGATCGAATGAACGAGTTACCCATCTGGGTGCAGGCGGCTATCGGCGCGTTGCTGCTGCTGGGCAGCCTGTTCGCGCTGCTGGGGGCCATCGGCATGGTGCGCCTGAAAGACTTCTTCCAGCGCATGCACCCGCCGGCCCTGGCCTCGACCCTTGGCGCCTGGTGCGTGGCGCTGGCGTCGATCCTGTACTTTTCCTTCCGGGAACAAAGCCCGGTGCTGCATGCGTGGCTGATCCCCATCCTGCTGGCCATCACCGTGCCGGTGACCACGCTGCTGCTGGCGCGCACGGCGCTGTTCCGCAAGCGCATGGCCGGCGAGGCGGTGCCTGGCGAGGTTAGCAGCCGGCGTTGATCACAAGCCCTGCGGTGTGCCGGACGCAGCCTTCGGCAGCTGCTACGGGCGCGCGCAACCCGCTGATCGCGTCGTCTGCTCCTATCGCAGGCAACGCGGTTTCTGTAGCAGCGGCCGCAGGCCGCGTCCAAGGCGCCGCGCTGTTCAGGGACACTGTGGTGAACCCGACGCAGCCTGCGGCAGCTGCTACGGAGTTGCCAGGGCTGCGGCGACTTTGTCGGCCACCGGCGCTGGCACCCAGCTACGCCACAGTTGCGGGTGGGCCTTGAGGAACTCGGTCGCCACCTGGCGTGGCGGCAAATGGCCCTCGCTCATGGTCGCCAGCGCCTTGTTGAGGTCGTCGATGGGCAGCTGCACCTGCTGGAAGAACGCCACCAGCTGCGGGTACTGCTGGGCGAACGCCGACGACACCCCTACCGACAGAATCGAGGGCGGTGACCGCGTTGGCTTTGGCGCCGGGTTGTCGGCCTGGGTCAGGGTCTTCCAGGCCTCAGGGTCGAACGGCGGTTCCTGCAGCTGCACCAGCTTGTAGCGGCCCAGCAGCGGCGTCGGCGACCAGTAGTAGAACAGCACCGGCTGGCCGCGCTTGATCTGCGAAGTGATCTCGGCGTCCAGCGCCGCACCACTGCCGGAGCGGAAATTGCTGTAAGTGTCGGTCAGGCCATAAGCCTTGAGCTTCTGGCCGTTGACTACTTCGGAGGTCCAGCCGATGGGGCTGTTGAGGAAACGGCCCTTGTCGGGGTTCTCCGGGTCGCGGAACACCGCCTTGTAGCGTGGCAGGTCGCTGACGCTGCGCAGGTCCGGCGCCAGCGGCTTGAGGCCGCGCGCGGGGTCGCCCTTGATCACGTATTCAGGCACCCACCAGCCTTCGGTGGCGCCGGCCACCAGGTTGCCCAGGCCCTTGACCTGGCCCGCCGCCTCGGCCTTGACCCACACGGGGCTGCGCCCCGCCCACTCCTCGGCGATCACCTGGATGTCGTTTTTCGCCAGCGCGGTTTCCAGGGTGATGGTGGTGCCTGGCAGGGTGTCGGTGGGAATGTCGTAGCCTTTTTCCACCACGATGCGCAGCAGCTCGGTGATCAGGCTACCGCTTTCCCAGTTCAGGTCGGCAAAGTGCACAGGCGCCGGGGCCGCGCGCAGGGGCGCCACCACCAGTGCCAGGCACCAGAATACAACGGGAACGATCAGTTTCATTGGGCACGGTCTCTACAGTCAGGACTCACTGACTGTAGACCAGTGCCAACGGCTTATTCGCTGGGCTTGAAGGTCAACTCGCCCTTGCGCCACTTGGCGGCCTTGGACGAGGCGGCCTTGAGGGTCTTGGCCAGGCCTACCTGCAGCTGTTCCTTGGCGGCGAAGACCATGACCACGGTCTGGCTTTCCTTGAACACGATGCCTTCGCCGTCAGCGGTGCTGACAAACGCATATTCACCCAGGCCATACACCGCCAACTTGATCTCGCGGAACTTGATTTCAAACTTGCCGCCTTCACGGCTGGGCAATACTGCGGCGCGGAAGTGGTCGCCAACCTTGAGTTCCAGGCGCTGCTTGTCATCGACCACCAATGCACTTTCAGTGTCGATCTCGGCCATGTAGATACCTTCGGCCGTTTGCTCGGTGACATACACGAAACGCGATTGAAAGAGTTTCACCAGTTTGGCGCGAAGATCGCCCAGCACGAACAAGGCGTGCATTTCCAGATTACTTACTGCCAATTAAAAAATCCTCGAAATGAAAAACCGCCCGTGAAAACGTGGGCAGCTGAACTGAACCTGTCCACACCCGATAACCAAGGTGCGGAACAACATGTAAACAAGTCCATGGGCAGGCGCGCGGCACAAGCCTACAAGAAAGCCCCCCGGCTGGGACGCTCACGGATAGAGACTGCCCTTGAAGGAGAAGGCACAGGAACGCGTCGGCCATTGCCCAACTGCTGGAATCAGCAATACGCCGCAGGTTAAAGCGCCATTTCCTACATCGTGACGAAGTAAAAAGTGCGATAGCTATGCAACTCGCTCGACCATGAGGGTCAACGCGACAGCAGACAGTCCCCACAGGAAGGAACGAATATGCACGAATCAATGGAAAGCCGTCGAGGGAATATCGACACGGCTGACGCGGCTATCGACTTCGGCGCTGCATTGTACCGGCTGGAGGTCCCGCAGGGCTACCGTAACACGCTGCGTTGTCACGTGATTCCCGCCGGTCGCGACTTTTTTCATATACGCGAACTGGACTCGGGCCGCACTCTGGGGTTTCGCTGCGGGCACCTGGCCGCCTGCGCGCTGGCACGGCAACTGGAAAACACCACGGGCCTCAAGGAGTTTGTAATGACGCCGATACAATGAGCGAACCCCAAGGAGGTGGTCGCCCATGATGGATATCAACCCCGTCGCCGCGCTGTTCGGCCTTGCCCCCGATGACCCGGCCAAAGTGCGCGCCGAAGCCGAGGCGGCCGCCGACAAGGCTGCGGCCGCCAAGCGCCAGGCGCAACAGGCGGCCGCCAACCGGCGCGCGCGCAAGCACAACCAGCAGATCGCCGACCTGAAGAGCCAGGCGCGTCATGAGCAGCATGAGTTCATGGCGGTACAGAACGCCGAGTACCGCAGCGTGGCCGAGCGCAACCTGGCGCTGATTCGCGCCAAGGCCAGCATGATGGCCGCCCGCATCGCCAGCAACCTGGCAACCTCGGTGCCCTCCCGGCCGCAGCAGAATGCGCCCATGCAGAACATCGATTCGCGCAGTATCGATACCGACGCGTAGCGTGCAGCGGGGTGAACTCCTGGCTCGCCGACCTTTCAGAGGATAGGTACGGCACCACACAGCCAAGGAGATGACATGGAAACCGAACACACCAACCTGGGTACGCTATTCGAGCAACTGGGCCTGGACGGCGACCCCGCCAGCATCGACCGCTTCATCGCCGCCCACCCGCTGGCGGCGGACGTGAAGCTCATCGATGCCCCATTCTGGAACGAACGCCAGGCCAGCTTCCTGAAAGAGGAACTACGCGCCGATGGCGGCGACTGGGCCATTCCCATCGACGAATTGAACGTTCGCCTGCATCAGCAGGCCTGACGCGCCGGCATCAGGCTGGGGTCCACCGCCAACTGCGCCAGCCAGGCCTCGCGGCACTCCACGGCTTCGGCGCGGCTGGCGAAGGCGGTGCCGCGTCGCTCGCCGTTGACCAACACCACCCAGCACACGCGCTTGCCGATGGCCTGGAGGCTGGCCGGTACACCACTGCCGATCATCACGGCCACATCAACTTGGGTTTGCATGATTTCCCTCCCGAGATTTCATTAGCAACCTAACAATATGGCCATCTTAATGCCTCCATTGCTCAAGAAACAGCCAAACCTGGTACAGCTTCATTACAGCAACGGTAACAAACGGCCGTTATCCTCGAGCCTTTTGCGGTGTATATCCCAGCCGCAGCCCGCCCCAGTGCCGCCCCATTACGGTTATCGGCACGGACAAGTCGTGCATGAGCTCACCTGTGTCACGGGTGTAGGTCTGCAGTAGCAACGGCTGCTGATGGCTGCCGCAGCGCGCCCCGGTGCGGTCGTCGAAACGGCGCTTGGTGCGGTTGTGCAGCGCGTCGTGGGCGGCGTCGCCGGTCAACGGCTGGCTGAACGCCCGGTTGTGCGTGGGCACGTAGCCCTGGGGCGTACAGGCGATGGCGAACACCAGCCCTTCATGACGCGCCAGCAATGGCTCCTGGATCGCCGGCAGCACCTGGTCGGCGTAGCGGTCGAAACGGGTGTGGAACTTCGTCGGGTGAGTGTTGGCGATGGGCTGGTACTGACGGTCGAACAGCTCGTCGAGGCTGATACGCCCCTGCTCCACATCCTGCTCGAAGCGCTCGCCAATCTGCCGCGCGCCTTCGCGGGCCAGGTCATAGATGCGCTGGTGGTAGTCATCCATGCCCACCTCGGCCAAGCGCTCGCTGATGCGCTCGGCCTGGGCTTCCATTTGCACGGCGGCGTCGGCCAGGCTGCGGGTCTGGCCGTCGCTCACTGCCAGGTCGCCGCGCACCTGCTCTACCGCCTGGAACAGGCTGGCCAGTTGCACGCGGTTGGTCTCGGCGCCGCGGGCAATCTCGCCGACCTGGGTTTCCACCCCGGCGGCCAGCGCCGCGATGGTTTCCAGCTGCTCGCCCGTGCGCTCGACCTGCACCACGCCGGCGCCCAGGTCGCTGGCCAGTTCCCGGATCTGCTCCACCACCTGGGCGGTGCGCAATTGGATGTCGGCGACCATCTGCCCCACTTCTTCGGTGGCAGTGGCGGTGCGCCCGGCCAGGCCGCGCACCTCGTCGGCGACCACGGCGAAGCCACGGCCGTACTCGCCGGCGCGGGCCGCCTCGATGGCGGCGTTGAGGGCCAGCAGGTTGGTCTGGCTGGCGATGGACTGGATCACAGCAGTCACCCGCTGAATGTCTTCGCTGCGCTGGCTCAGGGCCTCGATCAGCTCGCGGCTGGCAGTCGCCCGTGCGCTGAGCTGGTGCATGCGGCTGATGGACTCGGCCAGCACCTCGCGCCCGGCCACGCTGTGGCGGTGAGCTTCGCTGGCGGCGCCCAGGGCTTGCTGGCTGAGTTGCGACGTAATCTGTTCGGTGCCGATCATCACCTCGGCGCTGCTGACGATCTGCGCTGCGGCGCCCAGCTGGGATTGCACGCGCGCGGCCAGCTGGCGCACGGCAAAGGCCACCCCGGCGGCGGACAGGGCGTTGTGGCTGGTGCTGTGGGACAGGTCGCGGGTCAGCGCGGCCAGCGGGTCGGGCCCGGCGGCTGACGGTGCGCTGGCGGGCCTGCGCAGGCGCGACAACCAGGCGAAAACGCCCCCTGGGGCCGAAGGCCGGGCAGCGTCGAGCAGAGATCCGTCTCTCGTCATGGCAAGTACTCCATAGCTATTGTCGTTGTTTTGACGTCATTAAACGTCAAGTGATGGCAATTGGCTATGACCACTTGGGAGCAACGGGTGGGCGTGTTATGCCCTTTTGACGCGGCCGGCGGCCGCTGCTACAAGGGCCCGTAGCAGCGGCCGCAGGCCGCGTCCGAGGCATCAAGCCTGGCGCTGGTGCTTGTCGATCTGCTCGTGACGTTCCTGCGCTTCAATGCAGTACTTGGTGGTCGGGCTGATCAGCAGGCGTTTCAGGCCGATTGGCTCGCCGCTGTCGTCGCACCAGCCGAAGCTTTCGTCGGCGATACGGCCCAGGGCTTGCTCCAGCTGCGGCAGCGAACGCTGGTCGCGGTCGATGACGTTCACCAGCCAGTGGCGCTCTTCTTCCACGGAAGCGGCGTCGGCCGGGTCAGCCGGGGTGTCCAGGCTCTCGATGGCGATGCGGCTCTGCTCGATGCGCTCGTGGGTTTCCACCTTCAGCGCCTGCAGCAGCTCGGTGAAGAATGCCAGTTGCTCAGCATTCATGTAGTCATCGGCCGGCATGGCCAGCAACTTTTCCTTTGTCATTGATTTCTCTATAAAAAATACGTGCATTAAGGCGAATCAAAAGGTGTGACCGGGCCTTGCCCGACCTCACGGAATTCTTCAAGCGCCAACTGGCACTCAATTTATGAGGGGCGGCAGTCTAAGGCCGGTTTTCGCGCGCAGCAACTGAATTGACGGTAGATTTGACCAATAACCGCTATATAAACGCAATCGGGTGGATGGCGGAGGCCAAAAATACACCCCATAGGCGAATTGTGCTTGGGAAATTTGCGGGAATTGACGGCGATCAGGCCGGTAACAAGTGGCCAAATGTAAAAAAGCCCGCGAGGCACCGGGAGCGATGCGACGCGGGCGAAAAGCCGCAGCGAAGTCAGCGTTTGAGTATGCGTTTGTTGCGATACTGGTCGATGACCACCGCCACCACGATGATCACGCCCTTGATGATGTCCTGCACGTAGGCATCTACCCCCACGAAGGTGAAGCCCGACGCCATCACCCCGAGGATCAGCGCGCCGATTACCGTGCCGCTGATGCGCCCTACCCCGCCCACCAGGCTGGTGCCGCCGATCACGGCCGCGGCAATGGCGTCCAGCTCGTAGGACATGCCCATGCCGGCCTGGCCGGTGGCCGCCCGCGCCGAGGCCACCACGCCTGCCAGCCCGGCCAGCAGGCCGGCGATGCTGTAGACGATGATCAGGTGGCGCTTGACGTTGATGCCGCTGGTGCGCGCCGCCTGCATGTTGCCGCCGATGGCGTAGGTGTACTTGCCGTAGCGGGTGTAGCGCAGGGCGATGTGGAAGATCACCGCCACCACCAGGAAGATGATCACCGGCATGGCCCCGCGGCCGATCGCCGTGTAGCTGTCCGAGAGCATGCTGATGGGCTGGCCTTCGGTGTACAGCCGCGCCAGGCCGCGGGCCGAGACCATCATGCCGAGGGTGGCGATGAAGGGCGGGATGCCGGTCATGGCGATGATGCTGCCGTTGATGGCCCCCGCCAGCAGCCCCACCGCCAGGCCGGCAATCACCGGCGCCCACACGGGCAGGTCGGTGAGGTGCGGGAACACTGCCCGGGCGTAGTCGGAACTCTGCGCCAGGCTGGCGGCGACCATGGCCGACAGCGCCAGCACCGAGCCCGACGACAGGTCGATGCCGGTGGTGATGATCACCTGGGTCACGCCGATGGCGATCAGGCCGATGATGGAGACCTGCAGAATCATCAGCACCAGGCGCTGTGAGTTCATCAGGAAGCTCTGGTCGCGCACAATCCAGCCGAACACCTCGAACACCAGGCCAATGCCGATCAGCACCAGCAGGATGCTCAGCTCGGTGGGCATGCGACGCCGCGAGCGGCTGGGCGGTGCGGCTACAGGTTTGTTTTCAGTCAGGGTAGTCATGGCAGGGTTCCTATTGGGCGTGCGCAGGCGCGGCAGGGTTGGGCGCCGCTGCGGTCACGCCGGAGGCCAGGTGCATGATGCGCTCCTGGGTCGCGTCGGCGCGGTCGAGGATGCCGGTCATGTGGCCTTCGTGCATCACCAGCACGCGGTCGCTCATGCCCAGCACTTCCGGCAGTTCCGAAGAGATCATGATCACCGCCAGGCCTTCGTCGGCCAGCTGCGCGATCAAGCGGTAGATTTCAGCCTTGGCGCCGACGTCGACGCCACGGGTGGGCTCGTCGAGGATCAGCACCCGCGGGTTGGTCATCAGCCAGCGCGCCAGCAGGGCCTTCTGCTGGTTGCCACCCGAGAGGCTGTCGATGCACTGGTCCAGCGACGGGGTCTTGACCCGCAAACGCTTGCACATGTCCTCGCACAGCAGCCGCAGGGTCTTCTCGTGGACGAAACCGTGGCCCACATGGTGTGGCAGCACCGCCACCTGCATGTTCTCCAGCACCGACAGGCACGGGAACAGCCCGGTCAGCTTGCGGTCCTCGGTCAGCAGCGCCAGGCCCAGGTGAATGGCCTGGCCCGGGTCGCTCATGCGCACCGCCTTGCCGTCGACGAAAATCTCGCCCTGGGTGGCGGGGGTAATGCCGAACAGGGTCTCGGCGATGTTGGTGCGCCCTGCCCCCATCAGCCCGGCGATGCCCAGCACCTCGCCGGCGTGCAGCTCGAAGGACACGCCCTCGAACACCCCGGCCAGGCCCAGGTTCTGCGCGGCCAGGCGCACCGGCCCCAGCGGCTGAGTGCGCTGAGGGAACAGCTGGGTCAGCTCGCGGCCGACCATCAACGTGATCAACTGGTCGCCATCGAGGCTGTGCGCCGGGTACTGGCCGATGAAGCAGCCGTCGCGGAACACCGCCACCTGGTCGGCGATGGCGAACACCTCGTCCATTTTATGGGTGATGTAGACGATGGCCTTACCCTGGGCCTTGAGGTCCTGGATGATGGAGAACAGATGCGCCACTTCCTTCTCGGTAATGGCCGAGGTGGGCTCGTCCATGATCAGGATGTCGGAGTCGTAGCTCACCGCCTTGGCGATCTCGACCATCTGCCGGGCGGCGATGCTCAGCTCGCCCACCAGGTCGTCGGGCGACAGCGAGATGCGCAGGCGCTCCAGCAGTTGCGCGGTGGCGCGGTGCATGGCGCCGTGGTCCACCAGGTGCCAGGGGGTCAGCGGTTCGCGGCCGATCCAGATGTTCTCGGCGATGCTCATGTGCGGCATCAGGTTGAGTTCCTGGTGGATCATGGCGATGCCGGCCAGCTGCGCCGCCAGCGGGTTGTCCATCACCAGCGGCTCGCCGCGCAGGCGCAGCTCGCCGCTGTCGGGCTGGTGGATGCCGGCGATGATCTTCATCAGCGTCGACTTGCCGGCGCCGTTCTCGCCCATCAGCGCCAGCACCTCACCGCGGTGCACGCTCAGGCGCACGTTGTCCAGGGCGGTGACGCCGGGGAAGCGCTTGGTCACGCCGGTGACTTCCAGCAGGCATTCGTGTTCGATTGGATCGTTGGCAAAGGCAAGCATCGAGGTGCACTCCACAGGCTGGGCGGGCGATCAGTGTTTGAACTGGTCGGCGTTGTCCGCGGTAATCAGCTGGTACGGAACCATGAGCCGGGGCGCCACGGTTTCCTTGTGGGCCATTTTCACCGCGGCTTCCACCGAGGCGTCGGCCTGCCCTTTCGCGTCCTGGTACACGGACACGGCCAGGTCACCCTTCTTCACCGCGTTGAGGCCGTCGGGCGTACCGTCGACGCCACCGATCAGCACCTTGCCTTTCTCCACGCCCGCCTGCTTGAGCGCCATGGCGGCACCGATGGCCATCTCGTCGTTGTTGGAGAGCACGGCGTTGAATTCGCGGCCCTGGGTGATCCAGTCATTGACCAGGTCCATGCCCTTCTGGCGCAGCCAGATGCCGGTCTGTTCCTGGTCGATCTTGATGCCGGGGTACTTGGCCAGCACTTCCTTCACGCCCTTGGTGCGGTTCTGGGTGGAGTTGTTGGCCAGGTCGCCCAGCAGGATCACCACGCTGCCCTTGCCGCCCATTTTGTCGGCCAGGTACTGGGCCTGCATTTCGCCGGCCTTGATGTCATCGGAGGCCACCACGACCACGCCCTTGGGCTGGTTGGGGTCGTCGGGGCTGCGGTTGACGTACACCAGCGGGATGCCGGCCTGGGTGGCTTCGTCGGTGATGCGCTTGGTGGCGGCGGTGTCCACCGGGTTGACGATGATGGCGTCGACCTTCTGGCTGATGAAGCTTTCCACCTGGCTGAGCTGCTTGACCACGTCGCCGCGGGCGTCCTCGAACTGCAGCGAGACGCCGTCGGGCATGGCCTTGGCCTTGGCGCCCATGGCTTCGCGCAGGTAGGTCAGCCAGGTGTCATCGAACTGCGACATGGCCACGCCGACCTTGATGTCGGCCAGGGCCACGCCACTGGCCATGGTCAGGGCAATTGCCAGGCAGAGGCGGCGAACGGGGGACGTGCGGGTGGAACGCAGCCGGGAGGCTTGCGGGGTGAAGGTTTTCATCGACGGCACCTTTTTATTGTTGTGCTTGGTTTTTTTCATCCGCCGCGCCGGTTGGGCGGCGGATGTGAAAGTCGGAACCTGCAATTGACTCTAGTAGAAAATAAATTCCATATCAAATGAATTTAGAATTTTATTGCATCCTATAATTTCACCACCTCACCCAGGGTTGCGCTGCGGCGCGCGGCGTCCAGCACCACCAGCACCTGCACCGCGTCGCGGGCGTCCACCGGCAGCGCCGCGCCCTGGTCCACGGCGGCCTGCAACTGCTGGTAGAACTGCAGCCAGTTGCCGCGTTCCGAGGGCACCTTCTCGCGTTCCGCGCCCTGCTCGAACCAACCCCAGCGCCGGTGTTCCTCCACGCCCCAGTTATCGCCGGCACTGGCCGGGGTGAGCCCGGCCTCGGCCTGCTCGCTTTGCACGTCCAGGCCCTCGACACTGTAGCTGCCATGCTCGCCGCACACCCGGAAGCGTGGGCGTGGCGCGCTTTGCAGGCCGTTGCCGTGCAGGTGGCTGATGGTGCCGCTGGCGTGGGTAAGGGACACGAAGAAACCGTGGTCGACGGTCTGCCCGGGCGCCAGCGCCAGCTCGGCGTACACTTGGGTCACCGGGCCGAACAGCTGCAGCGCCTGGTCCACCAGGTGGCTGCCCAGGTCACGCAGCCAGCCGCCGCCACTGTCGTTGCCCAGGTTCTGCGGCTCGTAGCGTTCCACCGCCGACTCGAAGCGCTGCACCCGCCCCAGCACGCCGCTGTCCAGCAGCTTGCGCACGGTGAGGAAGTCCGAATCCCAGCGGCGGTTCTGGTAGACGCTGATGGGCACGCCCTGGCGCTCGGCCGACTCCACCAGCACCTGCGCCTGCTGGGCATCGGCGGCGAAGGGCTTGTCGCTGACCACCGCCACGCCATGCTCGATGGCCTCCAGCACCAGCGCCGGGCGGCCCTTGAGCGAGGTGGAGATCACCACCGCGTCAACGCCTGCCTCCACCAGCTGCGCCAGGCTGTCAAAGGCCGGCACGCCGGGGAAATCCGCCGCCAGCTGCGCTCGGCGCTCGGCCGAGCGCGTCACCACGCCCACCCACCGGGCGCCGCCCAGGCTGGCCAGCAGCGGTGCATGGAACACGCGGCCGCCGCGGCCGTAACCTACTAATCCGATACGCATGATCATTCTCCCGTGTGGCGAGTCGGCCCAGTACGAAATCGATAAATGTGGGAGCTGGCTTGCCAGCGAGCTGTTGTGGCGCTGCGAAGCTCGCTGGCAAGCCAGCTCCCACACCACGTACCCACCCTCAAGTGTTCGTGCAGGCCCTAGTACTGGCGCGCCTTGGCCAGCTGTTCGTCGAGCGCGCGCCTGGCTTGGGCCGTGCGCGCGCTGGTGGATACTTCGGCCACGCCCACCCGCCACCAGGACAGGTAACCGTGGATCATGGTCTTGGGCAGTACCTTGATATCGATCAGCGTCGACACCGTCTGCTGGCGGGCGTCACGCAGCGCCGCGTGCAACTGCTCCAGGGTGCTGACCTTGTAGGTCTTGCAGCCGTAGGCCGCTGCGCTCATGGCGAAGTCCACCGGCACGAAGCCGCCGTCCAGGTTGCCGGTCTCGGCGTTGCGGTAGCGGAACTCGGTGGCGAAGCTGCCCATGCCATGGCCCATCTGCAGGTTGTTGATGCAGCCGAAGGTCATGTTGTCGAGCAGCAGCACGTTGATCTTGCGGCGCTCCTGGATCGAGGTGGCCAGCTCCGAGTGCAGCATCAGGTACGAGCCATCGCCCACCAGCGCGTAGACCTCGCGCGCCGGCTCGGCGAGCTTGACCCCCAGCGCCGCGTTGACCTCATAGCCCATGCACGAGTAGCCGTACTCCAGGTGGTAGCTGTTGACGCTGCGGCTTTGCCACACCCGCTGCAGGTCGCCGGGCAGGCTGCCGGCGGCGGCGACGATCACCGCATCGGCGTCCAGCTCGCGGTTGATCACCCCCAGCACCTGGCTCTGGGTCAGCGCCGAGCCGGTCAGCTCGATGAATTCGCGCAGCACCGCCGGGTCCAGGTGGTCGGTGATCTCCGGGCTGAAGTCCTCGCTGCTGTAGTGCGCCGCGTACACCCGCTCGACCTCGGCGTGGTACTGGCCGCGCGCCTCGATCACCTGGTTGCCCCAGCCGGCCCGGTAGCCCTGGCGCGCCAGCGGTTCGGCCAGCTGCTGCAGGCCCAGCTTGGCGTCGGCCAGCAGCTGCACGGCGTCGAGCTTGAGCACGTCGCCGCCGTTGACGTTGAGGTTGATGAACTGCACTTCGGGGTGCTGGTACAGCCACTTCGACGAAGTGGTGAAGTCGGTGTAGCGGGTGCCGATGCCGATGATCAGGTCGGCCTCCCTGGCCAGCAGGTTGGCCGCCAGGCAGCCGGTCTCGCCAATGCCACCGACGTTCAGCGGGTGGCTGGAGACGATGGCGCTCTTGCCGGCCTGGGTTTCGGCGAAGGGAATGTCGAAACGTTCGGCGAAGGCCTGCAGGGTGTCGGCGGCGCCGGCGTATTTCACCCCGCCGCCGCAAATGATCAACGGCTTGCGCTTGCTGGCCAGCAGCGCCACAGCATCGGCCAACGAGGCCTCGCCCGGCTGGCGCCGCTCCACGCGGTGCACGCGCCGGGCCAGGAAGCTGTCGGGGTAGTCGTGGGCCTCGGCCTGCACGTCCTGGGGCAGCGCCAGGGTCACCGCGCCGGTCTCGGCAGGGTCGGTGAGCACGCGCATGGCCTGCAGGGCGGCGCTGATCAGCTGTTCGGGGCGGTTGATGCGGTCCCAGTATTTGCTCACGGCCTTGAACGCATCGTTGGTGCTGATGCTCAGGTCGTGGAACTGCTCGATCTGCTGCAGCACCGGGTCGGGCTGGCGGCTGGCGTAGACGTCGCCGGGCAACAGCAGCAAGGGAATGCGGTTGGCCGTGGCGGTGGCCGCGGCGGTGAGCATGTTCGCCGCGCCAGGCCCTACCGACGAACTGCAGGCGTAGATCCTGCGGCGCAGGTGCTGCTTGGCAAAGCCGATGGCGGCGTGGGCCATGCCCTGCTCGTTGCGGCCCTGGTGCACCACCAGCTGGCCACGGTCCTGCTCCAGCGCCTGGCCCAGGCCCAGCACGTTGCCGTGGCCGAAAATGGTGAACACGCCTTCGACGAATTTGCTCTGCACCCCGTCGACTTCAATGTACTGGTTGTCCAGAAAGCGCACCAGGGCCTGGGCCATGGTCAATCGTGTCGTGCTCATGCTTGCACCTTTTATTGTTCGAAAATGAGCGGCCGCAGGTCAGGGCGCCAGCTGGCGATTGAGGTACGCCATGCTCTGCCCCAGCGCCGTGCGGATGTCGGCAAGGTCCTGGACGCTGTCGGCGAACGGCTCCCACGACACGTAGCCGTCGTAGCCGCTGCTGAGCAGGCTGTCGAGCTGTTCGGCGTTGCCGAGGATGTCGCCGTCGCCGATCAGCACCCGGTGGCCGTCGAGAATGCTGGCCAGCGGCGCCTGGCTGTCTTCCACGCCGCTGATGTGCACCAGGCCCGTCAGCGCCGGGAAAAACTCCTGCTCGCCGGCCAGGTGGTGGTGGAAGGTGTCATGCACCAGGCGGAACACGTCCAGGCCGCCGATGGCCTTGATCGCCTCCACCGCAGTGCGTTTGCGGCGCAGGGCCGATTGTTCGAAGCCCAGCGGTTCGACAAAGCCCAGCAGGCCATGCTCGCGCAGGATCGGCGCCAGCTCGGTGAGCGCCGTGCGCAGGCCGGCGGCGCGCTCGGCGCTGCTGCGGCTGTCGGCCTCGTTGAACGGGCACAGCACCAGGCCACGGGCACCGCAGCCACGGGCATAGGCCGCCAGCTTCAGGGCCTGGGCGCGGCGCTGGTCGTTCCAGACATCGAAGGGGTACAGGGCGTTGATCGACAGCACGCTGATGCCCTCGGCGGCGCACAGCTGGCGCACGGTCTCGGCGGGCGTGCCGTCTTCGATCTCGACACCCTTGAGGTCGTTGCGGATCTCGATGGCATCGGCCTTCAGCGCCACCGCCAGCTGGATGAACTCAGCCAGGGGCAGGCGCGGGGCAACCATGCGGTTGAGGGCGAAACGCAGGGGCTGGCGCATTCTTGTTGTTCTCCTGAGTTGGCAAACCGTGTGTGGGGCAAGCGGGCGCAGTCAGAGGTCCAGCAGCCACTCGTGCTGCGGGTCGTTGTTGAATTGCCATACCCGGCGTGGGCCGGCCATGACGTTCAGGTAGTAGCTCTCGTAGCCATACGGCACGCTGACCGGGTGGTAGCCCTCGGGCACCACCACCAGGTCGTTGTTCTCCACGGCCATGGCCTGGTCGATGCTGCGGTCGTCGGTGTACACGCGCTGGAACACGAAGCCCTGGGGCGGGTTGACCTGGTGGTAGTAGGTCTCTTCCAGGAAGCTTTCGGCGGGCAGTGCGTCGCGGTCGTGCTTGTGCGGCGGGTAGCTGGAGCTGTGCCCCGACGGCGTGCGTACCTCCACCACCAGCAGCGAATGGGCCACTTCGGTGTCCGGCAGGATGTCGCAGACGTAGCGGGTGTTGGCGCCCTTGCCGCGGGTGCTGCGCTTCATGCTCTGGGCGCTGATGACCCGCGCCTGCAACTCGCCGGCCGGCGCACCGGGGGCGGCGCACACCGCCACCTGCACATCGCTCAGCGCCTGCAGGCGCGCCTGGCTGCCGCTGGGCAGGTACACCGCCCACGGCGACTTGTCCTCGAATACCGATTGCCGTTCACCCAGGTTGTCCCAGCTGAACGCGCCCTGCACCGGCGCCTCGCCGGCCACGCTGGCGCGGCCACTGAGCAGCACCACGCACAGTTCCTGGCTGCCGGCGTGCAGCGGCAGGCTTTCGCCCAGGCTAAGGCGGTGGGCGCTGAAGCCCACATATTCCAGAGCGCCCTCGGCCAGGCGTACCACTTCCTGGCCCTGCTTATTACTCTTCACCAACAGGCTCATGCTGCAGTCCTCCGTTGCCGGGCCTGGGCAAGCAAGGTGCTCAGGGTGTCGTAGCCTTTCTTGGCGTAGAAATAGCTAGGGGCCACGGCCGGGTCTTGCTCGGCCTCCACCACCAGCCAGCCGTTGTAGTCCACCGCCAGCAGCTCGTCGAGCAGCGACGCGAAATCGATGTCGCCATCGCCCGGCACGGTGAAGGTGCCGTTGACGATGCAGTCGGGGAAACTCCAGAGGTTGTTGCGCGCCAGCTGCACCACCGGCTGGCGCACGTCCTTGAAGTGCACGTGGCAGACGCGCTTGATGTGCTTGCGCAACACCGCCAGCGGGTCGCCGCCACCCATGAAGCAGTGCCCGGCGTCGAACAGCAGGCCCACCTGCTCGCCAGTCAGGGCCATCAGCGTGTCGATGTCCTCGGGCGCCTCCACGTAGGCACCCATGTGGTGATGGTAGGCCAGGCGCACGCCCTGGCTCAGGGTATAGCTGGCCAGCTCGTCGAGCTTGGCGGCGTAGGCTTTCCAGGCCGCTTCGCTGTGGAAGCGCGGGCGCTCCACCAGGCGGATGCGGCTGCCCTGGATGGAGTCGGCCACCTCGCCGTACACCAGCACATTGGCGCCGTTGGCGGCCAGCAGCTGCACGTGGCTGGCGATGGCGTCGATCTCCTCGGCGGCCGACCGCTGGGCCAGGCGCCCGGAATACCAGCCCGACACCAGCGCCAGGTCATAGGGCTTGAGCACCTGGGCCACGCCCTGGGCGTCCTTGGGGAATTTGCCGTTGAGTTCAAAGCCTGCGTAGCCGATGGCCTTACCTTCGCTCAAGGCCGTGCTCAGCGGGGTTTCGCCGCCCAGGGACGGCAGGTCGTCGTTGCTCCAGGAAATCGGGTTGATGCCGATACGAATCGCGGATGGCATGGCTGCACCTGTTGTTGTTATCGGTGGGGTGACGCTCAGCGACCGTGACGGGCCGAGCGCCAGGCTTCGATCAATTGGCTGAACCGCTGGCGCACCGCGGCTATCAGGCCGGCGTCGTCCAGTTCGCCCTGGAACCAGGCGCGGCTGGGCTCATGGAAAATCGTGCGGCCCACGGCAAAGCCGCGGCAGGTGGTGCTGGCGGCCGCCTGGGCAAAGCCCTCGGCAAGGTCGCTGGCCGGCGCGTTCAAGCCCAGCAGCACCACGCCGCGGCAATAGGGGTCGCGCTCGTTGATCAGCGCGTCGAGGGCCTGCCACTGCGCGGCGTCCTGGGCCTCGATTTTCCACCAGGCCGGGTAGATGCCCAGGTTGTACAGGCGCTTGATGGCGCGGTAGAGCACGTCGGGGTGGGCGCCGGGCAGGTCCTTGGGCGGGATGACTTCCAGCAGCAGCTCGTGGCCGCTGGCGATGGACGCCTCGTACAGGCCGCGGATCTGCGCTTCCTGTTCCAGGCGCAGCAAAGGCTCATCGTCGGGGTGGAATTGCACCAGGCACTTGATGATCTGCTCGCTGGGCCAGGCAATCAGGTTGCTGGCCACCGAACGGCCATGCTCGAAGGCCAGCGGCCGCGAGCCCTGCACCTCCACCGGGCGGGCCACCCACCAGCCACGGCCGGTGGCGGCGTTGAGGCTGTCCTGGCCGAAGCGCTGGTCGGCCAGCAGGCCGACGTCGGCGGCGATGCCGCGCTTGGCCAGGTCGGCTTGCACTTCTTCAATGGCGCGCAGGAACAGCTGCTTCAGCGCGGGAATGGTCGCCAGGTCGCGGCCGGCCTGCTGCGCCAGTTCCACCAACTGCCCGCGGTGGTCGAAGGCGAAGATGAACAGCTGTTGCCACTGCTTGCGCGGCACCGTGACCCGATGCAGGCGTTGCAGGGTTTCGTCCTTGTCCGGGCGGGTGATGGGCACCGGGCTGTTGAACAGGTAGTCCAGCTCGGCAGGCGTGGGCATGGCCGGGGCACAGGCGTGGCGCGACACCACCAGGCCGCCGCAGGCATTGGCCAGCTGGCAGCAGCGGGCGTCGTCGGCATCGTTCAGCCAGCCGCTGAGGAAGCCGGACATGAAGGCGTCGCCGGCACCCAGCACGTTGAGCACTTCGACGCGGGTGCCGGGGTGAATCTCGCCGTCCTCGAGGCGCGCCGGAATGGCGCCGTGGATCACCGTGCAGCCCTGGGCGCCGAGCTTCACCACCAGGGTGGCGGCGCTCAGTTCACGCACGGTGCGCAGGGCGGTGAGCAAATCGGTGCTGCCGCCGGCGATGAGGAATTCCTCCTCGGTGCCGACGATCAGGTCAAAGCGCGGCAGGATGCGCTGCACGTGGGCGCTGACCTTGTGGTCGGCGACGAAGCGCGTCTCGCCATCGGCCTTGCCCGCCAGCCCCCACAGCACCGGGCGGTAGTCGATGTCGAGGATGCGCTTGACGTTGTGCCGTTCGGCGTAGTCCAGCGCCTGGCTGCTGGCCTTGAACACGCCGTCGGTGGAGAAATGCGTGCCGGTGATCAGCAGCGCCTTGCTGGCGGCGATGAAGTCCTCGCGCACGTCTTCGGCGCGCAGGGCCATGTCGGCGCAGTTTTCGCGGTAGAACACCAGGGGGAAGGTTTCGCGATCCTTGAGGCCCAGTAGAACCATGGCGGTGAGGCGCTCGGGGTCGACCTTGATGGCCGAGGTGTCGCAGCCTTCACGTTGCAGCGACTCCACCAGGAACCGGCCCATGTGGTCGTCCCCTACCCGGCTCAGCATGGCGGACTTGAGCCCCAGCCGCGCCGTGCCGAAGGCGATGTTGGCGGACGAGCCGCCCAGGTACTTGGCGAAACTGGCGACGTCTTCCAGCCTGGCGCCCACCTGCTGGGCGTAGAGGTCGACGCCCAGGCGCCCCAGACAAATCAGATCCAATTGACGCCCAGTGGCAAAACGAGTCTGGCCCATGCTGGCTCCTGTTATTTTTATCAGCCTGCGCACCGGCCAATGGCGGCCGATGTCGTTGTCTTGGGTCCAGATTAGAACGGCTTTTCCATCGGATCAACTTTTTTTCCATAAAAATTTTATGCGGAATTTATTTTCTATTTTCTATCGCGCATACTGGGCTTGAGCGTTTCTGGCGGGTTTGCCACGGGAACTGGACCTTTTGCTCAGGTTTTTTTTCTTGCCTACCCTGTAGACTGCGCGAGCCAACAGCTCCAACCCCAAGAAGGATAAGCACATGTCCCGCCCCGATCAGCCGGCCCTCAGCGAGCCAACCGCCGCCAGCGCCCCGGCCACCGCCGAGCAGCTGCTGCAACTGATCACCCGTGAGTACGAAGGGCTGCCGCGCCAGCTCAAGCGCATCGCCAGCTACATGAGCCAGCAGAGCGACCGCATCATGGTCGACCGCATCAGCGACATCGCCGGCGAATGCGAGGTGCACCCCTCGGCCATCGTGCGCTTTTCCCAGCGCTTCGGCTTCAGCGGCTTCAGCGAAATGCAGGCGCTGTTCCGCGAGGCCTACACCCACAAGGCCACGCCGGTACAGAATTACCAGCAGCGCATTCGCAACCTGATCGCCAACAAGTCGCAGAAGGCCAGCGGCGCGGACCTGGCGCGCGAGTGCATCGACGCCACCCTGTCGGGCATCGAGCGCCTGGGCGGGGAACTGGACGACGTGGCCTTCGAGAAGGCCGTGGACCTGGTGGTCAACGCCGAGAACATCTACGTGGTGGGCGTGCGCCGCTCGTTCGCGGTGGCCGACTACCTGGTCTATAACCTGCAGCACACCAACAAGCGCATCCACCTGGTGTCCGGCCTGGGCGGCAGCTACCGCGAGCAGATGCGCAGCGTGCGCCAGGGCGACCTGGTCATCGCCATCAGCTTCACCCCCTACGGCAAGGAAACCCAGCACTGCCTGCGCATTGCCCAGCACCACCTGGCCAAGACCCTGATCATCACCGACTCCAACCTCTCACCCCTGGCCAAGCGCGCCAACAGCGTGCTGCTGGTGAACGAAGGCAGCTCCTTCGCCTTCCGCTCCCTGAGCGCCACCCTGTGCCTGTGCCAGGCGCTGTTCATCGCCGTGGCCTACCGGCTGGAGTTGAAGGTGGACGAGATGCATGAGCAGGTGGGCTTCGAGGATTAACGCGGGGCCGGCATGAACACCTTCACGTAGCAGCTGCCGCCAGGCTGCGTCCGCGCCCTATGCCCCAGCAAAAGTGTAGTGTTTTGTATCTGTCGGATTGACCCACAGCCTAAACACCAACACGCTATCGCACCTAACCAGCACGGGTATCAGGGACGCGGTAATGGTGATGGACAACGCGACAAAATGGCTTCTGCTCGAAGGCATCCTTCCACTGCTGGGTGCCGCCATTCTTTACCTGCTGATGGGGCTCTCCAGTTATGTGGTCAGCAGCCAGGGCAGGTTCACGTTTCATTGGGTCCAGGCCTTCGATCCATTGGGCTGGCTTTACGGCGGCACTATCATCGCCGTACAGGCAGGCATCAAAACGTTGTCACTCAAGGAGCCTGGGGTACTACCTGCTGCCTGCTTCACCGTCTCCGCTGTCTGCCTGCTGATCTTGATGGCTGCAATGACCGAACGCGGGAAAAATCAGGGCTGGTTGCCACCCGCCCGGCTAAAAACCTTCTCGGTCTTGCTGGTCATCGTCATTTTGTGCGCCGGATACCAGGCGCAAACCATGATCACTGGAGAATTGCAATGAAAGGCACGCCCGCCCCGTCGCTGACCCCCGCAGAAGTCGACACCATCCTCAACTACTACCGCATCACCCACCCCAGCGCACGGGCCCCGGATATCGATGCCTTGAAAAGTACTCTGGAGCGCTTCGAGCCACCTGCAGATGCCCCGGAAGTCGACCCTCACATCGCAACCCGCCTGGCGACCGCACTGAGCGGTGGCGCAGCGGCAGGGCTGGCGGCCGCGTTGATTGCACCGATGATGCCGCTGGTCATGCTTGCCGGCGCGCTGGCCGGCGGGTGGTTGGGTTGGCGAATGGGCAAGCCGCCGGCGGCCGGCCCCGCTCACCCCAACAACTGACTCAACACCGCCCGCAACTTCCCCGCCTTCACCGGCTTGTTCAACAACGGCGCGCCGAGCCGCTGCAACTGCCGGCGGCACTGGTCGCTGCGCTCGGCGGTGATCACCACCACCGGGATGGCCTGGGCGAAGTGTTCGCGCAGGTGGCGGGCCACTTCGCAGCCGGTGACGCCATGGTCCAGGTGGTAGTCGGCGATGATCAGCTCCGGGGCCTGGCCGTGCAGGGCCGCCAGGGCGGCGGTCTCGTCGGTGGCGGTGATCACCTGGCAACCCCACTGGCCGAGCAGGTCGGCCATGCTGCGCAGAATGTCCGGTTCGTTGTCCAGCACCAGCAGGCGCCGCCCCGGCAGCGGGTTGCCCAGGCGCGGCTGCGGCACCGGGCTGGGCGCCGGCGGTTGGGCCGCCAGGGGCACCAGCAGGCTGAAGCAGGAGCCACGCCCTGGGGTGGAGCGCACCTGCACGCCAGTGTCGAGGATGCGGGCGATACGCTCGACGATGGCCAGGCCCAGGCCGACGCCCTTGCGCTCGGCGGCGCGGCCCACTTCCAGCTGGTTGAACTCGAGGAAGATCGCTTGCAACTGGTCGGCGGCAATGCCGCGCCCGGTGTCCCACACCTCGATGCGCAACTGGTCGCCGCGCCGCCGCGCGCCCAGCAAGATGCGCCCCCGTTCGGTGTAGCGGCAGGCGTTGCTGAGCAGGTTGCGCAGGATGCGCGCCAGCAGGCGCAGGTCGGTGCGCACGGCGAAGCGCCCGCAGCGCAGGCTCAGGCTTAGCCCGGCGGCTTCGGCCACCGGCTGGAATTCCGAGGCCAGCGGCGCGAGGACTTCCTCCAGGCGGTACACATCGACATCCGGCTTGATCGCGGCCTGGTCCAGGCGCGAGATATCCAGCAGGTCGGTGAGCAGGTCCTCGGCGCCTTCCAGCGCCTGGTGCGTGCGTTCCACCAGGCCCTTCTCGGCGCTGGGCAACGGTCGTTCACGCAAGGTGGAAATCAGCAGCCGCGCCGCGTTCAGCGGTTGCAGCAGGTCGTGGCTGGCGGCGGCCAGGTACTTGTCCTTGCTGAGGTTGGCGGCCTGGGCGGCGTCGCGGGCCTCGCGCAGTTCCTCGGTGCGTTCGCTGACGCGCCGCTCCAGTTCGTCGTTAAGCTCTTGCAGGCGCAGGGACAGCGCCTGGTAGCGGTTGCGCTCGGTTTCCAGTTCCTGCAGGCGTGCGGCCAGCTCGGGGTAATGGCTTTTGCGCACCGAATGGTTGGTCAGCCCCAGCAGCCCGGCCAGGGCTTGTTGGCGCGGGTCAGAGGGCTTCGCCAAAGACCACCTCGACATCGCGCTGGCTGGACTGGCGCGGGTTGGTGAGGATGCACGGGTCGTGCATGGCGTGGTGCGACAGGAACGGAATGTCCGCCACCCGCACGCCATGCAGGCCCAGGGTCTCGTGGAAGCCGATGGCGTGCTTCAGGGCAATCAGGTGCTCCACCAGGCGCTGGCGAATCTGCGCGTGGTTGAGGCCGCGGCAGTCGATGCCGCAGGTCTGGGCAATGACCTGGAAGCGCTCGGGCGCGGCGCTGTAGTTGAAGGCCACCACGTGCTCCACCAGCACCGCGTTGCACAACCCGTGGGGCAGGTCGAGAAAGCCGCCCAGGCTGTGGGACATGGCGTGCACCGCGCCAAGGATGGCGTTGGAGAACGCCAGCCCGGCCTGCATGCTGCCCAGCATGACCTTTTCGCGCAGGGCCAGGTCGTGGGGGTTGGCGATCATCTGCACCAGGTGGCCGTTGATCAGGCGGATGGCTTCCAGGGCATGGGGGTCGGTGAGCGGCCCGTGGCCGGTGGACACGAAGGCTTCGATGGCGTGCACCAGCGCGTCAATGCCGGTGCAGGCGGACAGGAAGGGGTCCATGCTCAGGGTAGTCTCGGGGTCGATCAGCGCCACGTCGGGCACCGCGCCCTTGCTGACGATGGAGATCTTCATGCGCCGCTCCTGGTTGGAGAGGATGACGAACTGCGAGACGTCCGCCGAGGTGCCGGCGGTGGTGGGGATCAGGATCAGCGGCGGGCTGGGCACGCGCAGGGTATCCACGCCCTCGAACTCGAGGATGTGGCGGTCATGGGCGACGACGATGCCGATGGCCTTGGCGCAGTCCATGGGGCTGCCGCCGCCCACCGCGACAATCACGTCGCAGTGCTCGGCGCGGTAGCGTTCGGCGCCCAGCATCACCTCTTCCACCCGTGGGTTGGGCGACACCGTGCTGTACAGGCAGTAGTCGATGCCCTCGCCGGCCAGGCTGGCCTCGACGTCGGCGACCCAGCCGGCCGCCACCACCCCCGGGTCGCTGACCAGCAGCACCTTGCGGGCACCGAAGTTCTTCGCGTAGTTGGCAACGTGATGGCGGCAACCGGCGCCGAAGATGATTTCCGGGGAGACGAATTTGCGCAGCTGGCTGATGGCAGGGCTCATGTCTGTTCTTCTGGCAGGGACAGTTGGCGTCAGGGTAATGCATTGCCGGGCCAATGCGCAGCCTGGCCAGCCCTGCCCGCCTACTACTTTGGTACTGGTTCGGCAGGCCCAAAGGAGCATTTGCAAAGCCTGCGATGCGCCCTGTAATGCCCCCATAACTAGAAAGAGCATCGCCGCCATGATTCGCTTCCTTGCCCCCCTGCTCTGCCAAGCCGCGCTCGGCCTGGCGTTCGGTTGCCTCCTCGCCAACGTTGCCCACGCCGACACCCCGCCGCCCGGCCACCGCGGCAAGGTTCTGCACGCCCTGTGATACCCTGTTCCAGGCCCTTTGCCCACAACAAGAACAGCCGACGCCCATGTACCGATTCCTGATTGCCGACGACCACCCGTTGTTCCGCGAAGCCATGGCCCGCGTGCTGCTCGACGCCTTCGAGGGCTGCGAAGTGCTGGAAACCGCCGACCTGGACAGCACCCTGCAGCTGACCCAGCAGCACGATGACCTGGACCTGATCCTGCTGGACCTGAACATGCCGGGCATGCACGGCCTGGGCGGCCTGCTCAACCTGCGCAACGAGGCGCCGACCATCCCGGTGGTGGTGGTGTCGGCCGAACAGGACAAGCAGGTGGTGCTGCAGGCCATCACCTACGGCGCCGCCGGCTTCATCACCAAGTCCTCGCCGCGGGCGCAGATGACCAGCGCCCTGACCCAGGTGCTGGAGGGTGACGTGTACCTGCCGGCGGACATTATCCGCAGCGGCGCTGGCCGCCCGGTGCAGGCCGGCACGCCGACGCCGGGGTTGTCGGTGGCATTATTGGAGGCGCTGACCCGCAAGCAGTTGCAGGTGCTGGAGCGCATGACCAAGGGCGAGTCGAACAAGCAGATCGCCTGGCACCTGGAAATCGCCGAGACCACGGTGAAGGCCCATGTGTCGGCGATCCTGCGCAAGCTCAACGTGCACAATCGGGTGCAGGCGATTCTCAGCGCTGGCGAGATCGACTTCGCGGCCTACTTGCGGCGTTGACTACCTCCTGTGGGAGCTGGCTTGCCAGCGAGCTGTTGGGGCCATAAAAGCTCGCTGGCAAGCCAGCTCCCACAAGACGGCCGCTGCTACGGGGGCCGTGCCTGCCCTCAATACGCCAGCGGAAACTCGCCGCACTCGCTCCACGCCAGGAACTGCGCCTCGTCCATCGGCCGGGCGAAGAAATACCCCTGGGCCTCGTCGCAACCGTATTCACGCACCAGTTGCAGGCAGCGGAACGTCTCCACGCCCTCGGCCACCGTGCGGTAGCCCAGCTCGCTGGCGAGCTTGAGAATCGAACGGGCGATCTTCTGGTAGCGCGGGTTGTCCTCGATGCCGGTCACCATGGAACGGTCGAGCTTGACCACGTTGGCGGGAATTTCGTGCAGGTACGAAAAGTTGCTGTAGCCCGAGCCGAAATCGTCGATGGCCACGTCCATGCCCAGCCCGCGAATCTGCGCCAGCTCGCCCAGCACCTTGGGGTTGGAGCGCAGCCATTCGCCCTCGGTGATCTCCACTTCCACCCGCTGCGGGTCGATGCCGTGCTGCTGGCACAGGCGCCGCAGGGTGCCGCTGACATCGTGGCCGTCGAAGTCCATCGGCGACAGGTTGATGGACAGCTGGCTCAGCGTCTGGCCGCGCCACTGGGCAAGCTTGCCCAGGGCCGTGTCGATGACCCAGCGGGTGACCTCGTGGATCATGCCGTTGCGTTCCAGCACCGGAATGAACTCGGCCGGCGACACCCGTCCCAGGCGCGGGTGCTGCCAGCGCAGCAGCACCTCGGCGCTGACCTGGGCGCCGTCGCCAATGGCGAAGCGCGGCTGGAAGTGCAGGCTCAACTGCCCGTCGGCCATGGCCTCGGTGATGTCGGCGGCCAGGTAGAAGCTGCGCCGGTACTCGGCGTCGCGCACCGGGTCATACGCCGCCCAGCGCTGGCCTGCCAGCACCGCCAGCTCAGTGGCGTACATGGCCTTGCGCAGCACGTCGCGCAGGGCGTCGGCCTCCAGCGCGAAGTCGACGCTGCCGGCGCGCACCGTGGGGTGTATCGGCACGGTGTCGAGCAGGGCCGGCTGGCGCAGGGTGTCCACCAGGCCTTCGATGAACGCCGGGAAGTCATCCAGGCCGGCGCTGATCACGAAGGCGAAGCGCTTGACGCCGATATGGTACAAACGTGCCACACCGTCCAGTTGCTGGTTCAACCGCGCGGAAATGCAGCGGATGATGCCCTCGAACGGCGCCAGGCCCATGGCCAGGGTCATGTCATGGGCCCAGTGCATGTCCAGCGCATCGATCAACACCAGGGTGCGTGCCTCGCCCGGGTGCTGGCTGGCCAATACGCCCAGATCGATGGCGAACTGTTCGCGATTGGGCAGGCCACTGATGGGGTCCAGCCGCGAAGCCGCCGATGGCTGGGCGTAAGCGTGTTGAAGCATGTGTAACTCCTGCAGGGCCGGTCAGGCAACGAACGGTCGTCACATAATAGCGAATTAACATCACCACAAACTGATCGGTGACAAGGTTTTATCGGCCGCCTTCGCCCTGACGTTAGGGTAATCACCTGATAGGATTACGCGCTTAAAGCTTTCAGCCACCCTGAATGGATATCGCGATGCTCACCGCCTTGCTGTTTGACCTTGATGGCACCCTGACTGACACCGACAAGCTGCACCTGCTGGCCATCCAGCAACTGCTGGCCGAAGAAGGCCGCGACTTTACCGAGGAAGACTTCGTCAAGCACTGCAGCGGCCAGGCCAACCCGAACATGTGCCGCAACCTGTTCCCGGAGCGCTCGGTGGCCGAGCACCAACTGTTCGCCGACCGCAAGGAAGCGCGCTTCCGCGAGCTGTCGCCGCAACTGGCCCCGCTGGCCGGCCTGCCGCGCCTGCTGGACTTCGCAGAAGCCCAGGGCATCGGCAAGGTGGTGGTCACCAACGCCCCGCGCGCCAACGCTGACCACATGCTGGGCGCGCTGGGCATTGCGCCGCGCTTCCACAGCGTGGTGGTGGCCGAGGAATTGCCACGGGCCAAGCCCGACCCGCTGCCCTACCTCACCGGCCTGGAACGCCTGGGCGCCCGCGCCAGCGACGCCATCGCCTTCGAGGACTCGGTGCCGGGCCTGACCGCGGCGGTCAAGGCCGGTATTTTCACCGTGGCCCTGACCACCAGCCAGAGCCGCGAGACCCTGCTGGCGGCCGGCGCGCACCTGGTGATCGAGGACTTCAACGACGAGCGCCTGTGGCAGGCCATCGGCGAGTTGCAAGCCGCGAACTGAGGCTTATGCCCCCAGCCGCGCGGTCACCTCGTTGAGTTGACGCGACAGGTCGTGCAGCCGCCGGCTGGCCACTTCGGTGCGCTGCACGTTGCCCTGGTTGGTGCTGGCGATCTCGGTGATGTCGGTGAGGTTGCGCGAGATGTCCTCGGCCACCGAGGTCTGCTCCTCGGCCGCCGTGGCGATCTGCCGGTTCATGTCGCGGATCGCCTCCACCGCCGAGGTGATCTGGCGCAGCATGTCACCGGCCTGGGTCACCTGGGCCACGCCCTCCTCGCTGCGCGCCTGGCCGCTCTGGATCGCTTTCACCGCGTCGCTGGCACCGGCCTGCACGGCGTTGATGATCTGGTTGATCTCAATGATCGACGCAGCCGTGCGCTGGGCCAGGCTGCGGACCTCGTCGGCGACCACGGCAAAGCCACGCCCTGCCTCACCAGCGCGGGCCGCCTCGATGGCGGCGTTGAGGGCCAGCAGGTTAGTCTGCTCGGCGATGCCGCGAATCACTTCCAGCACCTTGCCGATGCGTGCGCTGTCGTTTTCCAGGTTGCCGATGACCTGGGCGGTGGTGGTGATCTCGCCGCGCATGTGAGTGATGGTCTCGATGGTGGCGCGCATCACCTGCTCACCCCGGTGCGCGGAGGCATCGGCCTGGTCGGCCGCCTGGGCCGCGTCCACGGCGTGGCGTGCCACTTCCTGGGCGGTGGCGGACATTTCGGTCATGGCCGTGGCCACCTGGTCGGTGCGGTTGAACTGGTCGTGGGTGCCTTGCGACATCTGCCCGGCAATGCCGTGCAGGTCGGCGCTGGCGCCATCCAGGTCACCAGCGTTGCGCTTCAGGCCGGTGAAGGTCTCGGCGAGGAAGTCGCGCAGGGTATTGGCTGCCACGGCCAGGCGGCCCAGTTCATCCTGGCGATGGCTGTCCACGCGCTGGTTGAACTGGCCGCGGCTGAGGTCGGCCACGTACTCGATCAGCTGCTGGATAGGCACCACCAGGTAGCGGCTGACCAGCACCAGGCTCAGCAGGCCGATCAGCAGCCCGGACACCACCAGCACCAGCAGGCCGCCCCACACCGTGGTGTTGGCCGAGTCACGAATGGCCGCAGCCTGCTGCTCGCCGGCCTTGCGGATCTGGCTCACCAGCGCGCTCATCTGCTCGCTCACGGCGCGGTCCACGCCCTTCACCGCTGCATCGCCGGCGGCCGGGTCGGCGCCCGCAGCCACGAAGGCATCGCGGCCACGCTGGTAGTCCTGCTCCAGCGCCCGATGCTTGTCACGCAGGCCCTGGATATCGGCTTTCAGGTTGGCATCGATGCCCGGCTGGGCCACGAGGCGGCCAAGGATTTCCTGCACGTCACGCTGGCGGTCTTCGAACTGGCCCCAGTACTTGGCCAGGTCCGCAGGTTGCTTGCCGCGCAGCAGCACGTCTTTCCATTCCTGAACCTGGATCTTGAATTGCAGGTTGGCCTCATCGATCAGTTGCGAGGTGCGCAACGGGCCTTCGATCAGCTGGTGATAGTCCTTCACACCATTGGCCAACAAGTGAAAGCAGGACAACGCGATCAACAGCATGGCCAGCAGGCTGCCGCCGATCAGGGTGAGCATTTGGGCTTTCAGGGATTTGCGCACGACCATCGAGAGGTACTCATGACAGGGATAAACCACCGCGCCAAGGGTGCGCGGTGTCGAAGACGTCCCTTTCTTCATGCAGTAAAAAACGATGCTTCATGCCACGCATCGGCGGCGTTGCCGAGGACTTGAATGCAGTTCGTCGGCAGGCCATTTGCCATCCTTGGCCGGGAAATTTATATGGCAAATCAATGACAAATTGATGACAGAACAAACATCTTCGTACACCACCCAGCAGGCTTGTGACCTGCTGTTGATCCGGCTTTTGATCTGCTGTTGATCTGGCTGTTGATCTGGCTTTTGATTTTGCTTTTGATCTTGATTGTATGCCCCGTAAAGCGCCCGGGCCGACTGGAGGCGTCGCTCAACGGGCTGCCCGAAGGGCCGAGGCCGCAGGCCGAAGAGACGGTAACCCGCAGGCTTCTATAGCGGGTGCCGTCTGCCCGCTGAGCGGCGCCGGAAGGAGGGGACCCGTAGCGCAGCGGAGGGCCCAAGCAGGGGCAAGCCCTTTTTGCTTACTTTTTGGGGCGACTGCCAAAAAGTGAGTCGGCGTAAGGCCGAAACGGTCGGTGGTCGCCCCGCGAAAATGGATATGTTCGAATCCCTCAGAAGCGACATTCGAAAGCCATGCACATATCCAATATCAAGGGTGATGCAGAATCACCTTTCCGCCCTTACGGCGGCTCACTTTTTGTCAAACGCCACAAAAAGTAAGCAAAAAAGGCTTGCCCCTGCTTGGTCCCTACGCTTCGCTGCGGGTCCCCTCCCTCCGGCGTCGCCCAAGCGGCCGACGGCCCGGAATAGAAGCGCCTCCGGTTCCGTCTTCCCCGGCTACGCCGGGGACCGCTTGGCCAACGCCTCCAGTCGGCCCTGGCGCTTTATGGGGCACACAATCAAGATCAACGGCCTCACGGGATCAAGATCAAGGGCGGCCGGCGTGATGGCTCGAAGGCGTGATGGCGTGATGGCGTGATGTGCTGCCCTCGCACAGTCAGGCACAATGTCAGCCTTTAATAGCCCTCAAGGAATGCCCCCTTGCCCCTGCACATCCGCCCCGCCACCCCCGCCGATGCCGAACTGATCCTGGGCTTCATCACTGAACTGGCCATCTACGAAAAAGCCGAGCATGAGGTCGTCGCCAACGTCGACGATATCCGCCGCAGCCTCGAAGACCCCGAAGGCTACGCCCGCGCCCTGGTGTGCTCGCTGGACGACGAGCCGGTCGGCTTTGCCCTGTATTTCCTCAGCTACTCCACCTGGCTGGGCCGCAAGGGCATTTACCTGGAAGACCTGTACGTGTCGTCGAAACATCGCGGCGTGGGCGCCGGCAAAGCGCTGCTCAAGCACCTGGCGCAGATTGCCCACGACAGCGGCTGTGGCCGCCTGGAATGGAGCGTGCTGGACTGGAATGAGCCGGCGATCAAGTTCTACGAATCGATTGGCGCCGCCGCCCAGCCGGAGTGGATTCGCTACCGCCTGGCCGGCGATTCGCTCAAGGCTTTCGCCCAGGCCGACTAGACTGGCTGGCAACGGGATAAAAGGAGAGGTTCCATGTTGCCACACTCGATTGCCCTTGCCGCCTGCCTGTGCCTGCCCCTGCTGGCCCAGGCCGCGCCGTTCACGCTCAGAACCCCGGATGGCGACGACAACGCCCTGCTGCGCCAGGCCAATGCCGGCAACACCGGGGACTGCGGCGGTGAGAACGTATCGCCGGCGCTGAGCTGGAGCAACGTGCCCCAGGGCACGCAAAGCTTCGCCGTGACCATTCACGACCCTGACGGCCAGAAAGGCCTGGGGGTGGACCACTGGGTGCACTATGGCATCAAGGCCAGCACCCATGAGGTGGGCGCCGACGCCAGCCTCAAGGGCAAGATCGAAGGTGTGGGCGGCAGCAACAGCAAGGGCCTGGCCACCTACAGCGGGCCGTGCCCGCCGGTGGGGGAAAACCCGCACCACTACGTGATTCAGCTCTATGCGCTGGACCTGGCGGCGGATGCGCTGCCGGCCGGCTTGACCCGTGATGACCTGCTGGCGCGGATCAAGGGGCATATCCTGGCCAACACCAGCGTGGTGCGGCGCTACGGTCGGTAGCGCAACACCGCACGTGCTGTAGCCGCTGCCGCAGGCTGCGCTGGCCGGTGTGAACCCAGGAGATTTCCAGCGAGGCGTAGGGCCAGCGCAGCCTGGCGGCAGCGGCTACGAGGCGTGATGGGGGCCGAGCAGGAAGTTGCCTGGGCCGGTTCCGCCCTCCACCACCGGCACCACCGCCTCATCCTTGAGGTTCACCCCCGACAGCTGCCGCCGCCACGCCTCGCGCATCAGGTACAACAGCTTGTGCGCTGCCATGGCGTAGCTCATGCCCTCCAGCCGCACGTTGGAGATGCAGTTGCGCGCCGCGTCGTTAAGCCCGACCCGCGGCGCGTAGGTGAAGTACAGCCCCAGGCTGTCGGGCGAACTCAGGCCCGGCCGTTCGCCGATCAGGATCACCACCATGCGCGCGCCCAGGCGTTCGCCAATCTCGTCGGCCACCGCCACCCGCCCCTGCTCCACCAGGCTCACCGGCGCCTGGCGCCAGCCTTCGGCAGCGGCCATTTCGTCGATGAACTGCAGCATCAGCACGCTATGCCGGCGTACCGCCAGTGACGACAGGCCGTCGGCGATCACCACGGCCAGGTCATAGCCGTCGGGGTTGAGCTGGCGGTGTTCGTCCAGCAGCCTGGCCGAGGCACTGTCCAGCCGCCGCCCCAGGTCCGGGCGTTGCAGGTAGACGTGGCGGTCGCTGGCGGCGCTGTGCAGCAGTAGCGCCTGGCCATTCAGGCTGGCGGCCAGCAGCTCGCGGTCGAACGGCGTGTGCACCGCGTCCCGGGCCTGGGCGTGGGCGTACTGGAAATCCAGCTGCGCAGCGGTGGGCAGGCTGGTGCCGGCGCGGCCCAGGGCGATGCGTGCCGAGGTCAGGCTGCGCAGTTGCTGCCAGGGGTCGGCCTGGGCCGGTTGCTTGCGGTCATCGCTCATGGCTTGCCCTCACTTCAACTGTGCCAGCGCCTGGCGGAACGCCGGCGGCAGGCTCTTGCCCAGCTGCAGCGTGCCGTCGCCCTGGGTCATGATCTGCATGCGCGCCAACCATTCCTCGTACTCTGGCGCCGGGCGCAGGCCCAGGGTCTTGCGCGCATACAGGGCGTCGTGGAACGAGGTGGTCTGGTAGTTGAGCATGATGTCGTCGGAGCCGGGGATGCCCATGATGAAGTTGATGCCGGCCACGCCCAGCAGGGTCAGCAGCATGTCCATGTCATCCTGGTCGGCTTCGGCGTGGTTGGTGTAGCAGATGTCACAGCCCATGGGCACGCCCAGCAGCTTGCCGCAGAAGTGGTCTTCCAGGCCGGCGCGAATGATCTGCTTGCCGTTGTACAGGTACTCGGGGCCGATGAAGCCGACCACGGTGTTGACCAGGAACGGCTTGAAATGCCGGGCCACGGCATAGGCGCGGGTCTCGCAGGTCTGCTGGTCGACGCCGTGGTGGGCGTTGGCCGACAGCGCGCTGCCCTGCCCGGTCTCGAAATACATGAGGTTCTGGCCGACGGTACCACGCTTCAGGCTCAGGCCGGCCTCGTAGCCTTCGCGCAGCAGTTCCAGGCTGATGCCGAAGCTGGCGTTGGCCGCCTCGGTGCCGGCGATGGACTGGAACACCAGGTCCAGCGGCACGCCGCGTTCGATGGCGGCGATGGACGAGGTGACGTGGGTGAGCACGCAGGACTGGGTGGGAATCTCGTAGCGCTGGATGACGCCGTCGAGCATGCGCAGCAGGTCGCTGATGGCGCTGAGGCTGTCGGTGGCCGGGTTGATGCCGATCATGGCGTCGCCGTTGCCGTACAACAGGCCATCGAGCACGCTGGCAGCGATGCCGGCGGGGTCGTCCGTGGGGTGATTAGGCTGTAGCCGCGTGGACAGCCGCCCGCGCAGGCCCACGGTGTTGCGGAATTTTGTGACCACGCGGATCTTCTGCGCCACCAGCACCAGGTCCTGCACGCGCATGATCTTCGACACCGCCGCCGCCATCTCCGGGGTCAGCCCCGGGGCCAGGGCACGCAGCGTGGCCTCGTCAGCCGCATCGCCCAGCAGCCAGTCGCGAAAGCCGCCCACGGTCAGGTGGCTGACCGGGGCGAAGGCTGCAGCGTCGTGGCTGTCGAGGATCAGCCGGGTCACTTCATCGCTTTCGTAAGGGATCAGCGCTTCGTTGAGGAAGTGCTTGAGCGGCACGTCCGCCAGGGCCATCTGCGCCGCCGCGCGCTCGGCATCGCTGCCGGCGGCGACTTCGGCCAGGTAGTCACCAGACCGGGCCGGGCTGGCCTTGGCCATCAGCTCCTTGAGGCTGTCGAAACGCCAGGCCAGGCCACCCACGGTATGCACGAAACCACTCATTTCAGGACTCCTTTCTCAAGCGTTGCCGGCCAGGGCGACACGGGCGCCGCCGCGGCCCAGCACGACCTTGCAGAATACCGCACCTGCAATCATCAGGCCGGCGAACACACAGGCGATCTGGCCGTTGAACCAGACCATGGCGATCAGGCAGACCACGGCCAGCACCAGGGCGATGCCCGGCACCACAGGATAGCCCGGGGCGCGGAAGCTGCGTTCCAGGTTCGGTTCGATCTTGCGCAGGCGGAACAGGCTCAGCAGGCTGATGATGTACATCACGATAGCGCCGAACACCGACATGGTGATCATCGCCGCGGTCAGGCTCATGCCCTGCAGGTTCACCAGGCCGTCGCTGAAGATCGCGGCGATGCCGATCACGCCGCCGGCGAGGATGGCGCGGTGCGGGGTCTGGAAGCGCGACAGCTTGGCCAGGCCAGCCGGCAGGAAGCCGGCACGGGCCAGGGCGAAGAACTGCCGCGAATAGCCCATGATGATGCCGTGGAAGCTGGCTACCAGGCCGAACAGGCCGATCCACACCAGCATGTGCATCCAGTTGGAGTTGTTGCCCACCACGGTCTTCATGGCCTGTGGCAACGGGTCGTTGAGGTTGGACAGGGCCTTCCAGTCGCCCACGCCGCCGGCAAAGACCATGGTGCCGATGGCCAGCACCACCAGGGTGAGGATGCCGGTGATGTAGGCACGCGGGATGGTCTTCTTCGGGTCCTTGGCTTCTTCGGCGGCCATGGCCGCGCCTTCGATGGCGAGGAAGAACCAGATGGCGAACGGAATGGCCGCGAACACGCCGGACAGCGCGCCCAGGCTGAAGGTGTCACTGCCGGCCCAGCCGCCCAGCACGAAGTTGCTGAAGCTGAAGCCCGGCGCTACCACGCCCATGAACACCAGCAGTTCCAGCACCGCCAGCACCGTGACCACCAGTTCGAAGGTGGCGGCGATGTTGACGCCGATAATGTTCAGGCCCATGAACACCAGGTAGGCGCCGGCGGCGGCCCACTTGGGGTCCAGCCCCGGGAACTGCACGTTCAGGTAGGCGCCGATGGCCATGGCGATGGCCGGTGGCGCGAACACGAACTCGATCAGGGTGGCCAGGCCGGCGATCATCCCGCCGCCCACGCCAAAGGCGCGCAGGCTGTAGGCGAACGGGCCGCCGGCGTTGGGGATGGCGGTGGTCAGTTCGGTGAAGCTGAAGATGAAGCAGGTGTACATCACCGCCACCATCAGCGTGGTCACCAGGAAGCCCAGGGTGCCGGCGGTGCCCCAGCCGTAGCTCCAGCCGAAGTACTCGCCGGAAATCACCAGGCCCACGGCGATGCCCCACAGATGGAGGGTGCCCAATGTCGGTTTGAGTTGCGTGCTGCTCATTGTGTCGTACCTTCGAGAGGATGCCTGGGGCCCAGCATATCGAAGCATTTGCTTACAAGACTTGACCGGTAAAACCGGCTTTTGTGCCCTGCGGTCAAGTTTGGCGAAGGGTGCGCAATGGCGGGGCATGGCCTGCGGCCGACGCACCACAACGGCCCTCGGCGTACCGTGGGAGCGGGCTCTGCCCGCGAAGAACACACCACGGTCCGTCAGAAAGCCTGCAGTGCAACCTTCGCGGGCAGAGCCCGCTCCCACAGGGTTACCGGAATTCCCAGTCAGGGGCCGGTGATTGCAGCTTATCGGCCGTTCAGGCCTCTACACCGCCGGAAACATGAACCCGGAACAACTCTTGCTTGAAGTTTTTTCATGATGCCCCCGCTGACAAGGTAACCGCCATGACCCCTTCGCTGTTTTCCCCCGCCGCGCACCCAGGCTCCCGGGCGAACAACCGTGGGGTGTTGTCGGCGGCGGCCAACGGCCTGGACCAGTTCATCACCCACCACGGCGGCGACCTGGACCGGGTGTTCGGCCATGCCGGCATCGACGCTGAACAGCTACGCCACCCCACGCTGAGCCTGGCGCTGCCCAACTATTGCCAGGTGCTGGAAGAAGCCGCACGGCAGACCGGCTGCGATAATTTCGGCCTGCGCTACGGCGAGCAGTTCAAGCCCCAGGCCCTGGGGCTGCTGGGCTACGTGGGCCTGTGTTCGGCCACCCTGGAAGAGGCGCTGGTCAACTTCGCCCAGGCCTTCCCCTTCCACCAGCACAGCACCCTGATCCAGCTGGTGGACCAGGGCGAGTGTTACCGTTTCGACTATCAGGTGCGCCACGGCGCCATCCTCGAAAAGCGCCAGGACGCCGAGCTGACCATGGGCATGGCCATGAACCTGGTGCGCCACGTGCTGGGGCAGCACTGGGCGCCGCGCGAGGTGCAGTTCGAGCACGCACGGCCCATGGACTGGCAGGAGCACCGCGCGGTGTTCGACGCGCCGGTACGCTTTGACCAACCGTGCAACGCCATCCTGATTCCCAAGCAGGACCTGCAGGGCAAGCCCATGCCCGGCCATGACCCGGTGCTGCTGATGCTGGTGATGGATGCCATCCGCCAACTGGGCGACGCCGACGCCGGCCCGGATTTGCTGGAGCAGGCCCGCCAGGCCATTCGCGCGGTGTTGCACCAGGGCGAACCGGTGCTGGAACTGATTGCCGAACAGCTGGAACTCACTGATTCGGGCCTGCAACGCCGGCTGCGCGACTGCGGTTTGAGCTTCAGCCAACTGGTGGACCAGACCCGTCAGGACCTGGCCCGGCAGTACCTGCGCCAGCAGAACCTGTCCATTTCCGAGTTGGCGCCGCTGCTTGGCTACTCGGAAACCAGTGCCTTCTCCCGCGCCTTCAAGCGCTGGTCAGGGGTGAGTCCCCGCCAGTGGCGGCAGGCGGCTGCAAGATGACGGTGTCTTTCAGGAAATACCCGAGCATGAAGGACCTGTCGCCCGACTGGGAGACAAGACCTACCACCACAACGCGGTTGTCAGTCTGCACAAACATGGCCAACACCCTGTTGGTGCCGGGGTAATAACGCTGATTCCTGATCGTCACTACGCCCCCCTCGCCAAACGTTGCATCGAATTTACCATTCACACCAATGCGGCCAAATGCGGGCAGGCTCGCATTCGGATTCACCGGGTTGAGCCGGTATCCCCCGACAATGACGCCATTTCGCGGATCCTGTGCGCCACGCAGCCAGGTGAGCTCGCCCAGCTCATCCCCCAACAGCAACGGCTGCCCGCCGTTGAAATCGATATCCTGACTGCCATCCTGATTGACGCTCATCAGCAATCCGGAATCCTTGCTATCAGCCAGCCCTTTACCGACGGCGACCACGGCCCAGGTCAAGGCATGTTTGAGGAAGGTCCCAAATACCTCGACACCTGTCACAGGAGTAGCCGGGTAAACAAAGCCCCCTGGTCCAAAGCCCTCGTCCAGCGTGCCGTCAGGCGTGACGCCTACAAAGACGCCCGCTGGTGGTGCACCGGCTACTGCGGCTTCATGGCCTGCCAGGATGATACGGTTGTAGGGCTCTGGAATTTCCAGCGATTGCAAGTGCAGATCCTTAGGTGGCTGGCCAATGATATCCAACATGCCAGTCCCATTGAATGCAGGATCGAGCCGCCCCTGCAGATCGAGGCAGATCACCTGATTGGGTTGAGAAGCTCCGCCGGCGGCAAGGATGTAGATCCTGTCCGGCGTTACCCGAACCACCAACCGGTCCAAGGCCTCAACGCTGCGGACGCCAGAAGCGGGGCCGAGCATGGCATACCCTGGGGTGGCTGAATCGCCAAATGACGTCACGAGGCCGAGTTCACGAGTCACTTTGCCCAGGAACGGGAAATATCCTTCACGATCCGGCAGGGTAAACGCCCCCAGCGCAACTATGCCATCCGCCTGCAGGAATAAATCCAGGCCACATGCAGTGACCGCTCCATGGGGGAGACCGAAATACTCCTTACCTGTCGGCAAACCGTAGTCGTAATGCTGTGCGATGTAGAAATAGTTGGGATTACTCCACTGACCAGTCAGGTAGATTGATTTAAAACTCGCATTGTTATCGAACGTTGCGCCGTAGGTGAGATGGGGGAGCACACCGTTAGTGCCCCCGTAAAAAAGCGGGTCTTCTTCACCACTGCGATAATCAGTCATGGTCGCTACATTCCAGAGGTCAATGGACAGAAGTTCCATTAAGCGGCACTGGCCTGAAAGCCACAACTGACAGAACTGACAGGAACCAAATAGCCATCACTCGTCGGCAACCAACCCCAACCGCTCATGCCACTGGGCGATCGACTCCTGCGGGTAACCCTGGAATTGCTGGTCGCCCTTCTTCACCTGCACCTCCACCCACGGCGCCTTGGAATCGAGCAGCAGATGGGTGTGCTCCGGTGGCACCGGCAGCGGTGTGTCGATGGCACTGGCAAAGGGGTGGATCAGCTCCGGCCACTCCGGGCTGAACAGCCACAGCCCGCTGCCGCACCGGCTGCAGAAGTGCCGCTCGGCGCTGCTGACGTCGGTCTGGTTCAGGCGCGCATGGTAGATGCTGATGTGCTTGCGCCCCTTGACCTGCAAGGACGCGGCGTCGCCGCCCAGGTTGATGGCGTAGCCGCCACCGCCCTGGGTCTTGCGGCAGATGGAGCAGTAGCAGCGCTGGTACGGATAGGGGTGCTGGCTTTGGAGGCTGAACGTGACGGCGCCGCAGTGGCAGGAACCTTCGAGCAACATGGCGGGACTCCCCGGTGGTTAAGCGTTGCTACTCTAGACCACCGGGCAACCCGCGCCGTTCACACCGTGCGCAAGGCCCGGCCACTGGCGGCGACGAACGTCAGCAACAGCACCATCACCCCCAGCGCCACCGCCAGGCTGCTGGCGTGGGCGATGAAGCCGATGGCCGCCGGGCCGATGAGGATGCCGGCGTAGCCCAACGAGGTCATGGCCGGAATGGCGACGCTTTGGGGCATGGTCTTCTGCCGGCCGACGGCGGTGAACAGCACCGGCACGATGTTCGAGCAGCCGGCGCCCACCAGCGCGTAGCCGACCAGGGCCAACGCCCAGTTCGGCGCCAGGATCGACAACGCCAGGCCGGCCGCCGCCAGTGCGCCGCCGACGATCACCACGCGCGCGCCGCCCAGGCGGGTGACGATCACATCGCCGGTCAGGCGGCCGATGGTCATGGTGGTGGCGAACGCCGCGTAGCCGAGGCCGGCGTAGCGTGGGTCCATGCCATGGTCGCCCACCAGGAACACCGCGCTCCAGTCCAGCACCGCGCCTTCGGCCTGGAACACGATAAAGCACAGCACGCCCAGGAACAGCACGATACCCCGGGGACGCGCCAGCAGCGGGCCGGGCTCGCCGTTGCCGCTGGTCAGCAGGTGCGGGGCAGCGGCCCACAGCGCCAGCACGGTCAAGGCCACCACGCACAGCACCGCGGGCAGCGCCTCAAGGCCCAGGCTGAGCAGGCCGGTCATGCCCGCCGCCCCGGCAATGCCGCCAACGCTGAACAGGCCGTGGAAACCCGACATCATCGCCCGGCCGCTGGCGCGTTCCACCAGCACCGCCTGGATGTTCATGGCGCAGTCCAGGGCGCCGATGCCGGCGCCGAAGCAGAAGATCGCCGCCATCAGCAGCCACGGGTTGGCCACGGTGGCCAGCAGCGGCATCACCAGGCACATCACCGCGCTGCCCACCAGGATCACTCGGCGGCAGCCGACCCGGGCGGTGAGGTAGCCGGCCACCGGCATGGTCAGGATCGAGCCGGCGCCCAGGCACAGCAGCAACAGGCCGAGCATGCCGTCGTCGAGGCCGGCGCGCAGCTTGGCCAGGGGCACCAGCGGCGCCCACGACGACATGGCGAAACCGGCGATGAAAAAGGCCACGCGGGTGGAAAAGAATTCCTGCTTGCCAGGCTCCGCCTGGATTGCCGAAGAAGTGGAAGACATGGGGAGACAGCCTTATCTCGCTGAACGGAAATGTGCGAACTACCTTGGTGGCGCCCCAAAAAAATTGCAACCCCCGCCCAAGGCGTTACCCCCCCCCGACGCAGCCTGGCGGCAGCTGCTACGGGCAATTTGCGCATTTTCCCCGTAGCAGCGGCCGAAGACCGCGTCCCGCGGTTACACAAATGTCTTGCGAACTTGCAGGGCTTTTGTCGATCAGTTCCTAAGACCCCTGTCGGCAAGCAAGGAGAAATCGGGTGCTATCCATGAAGGCCAAAACATTTCTGCCCTGGGTGCTGGGCCTGCTGCTCAGTGTCAACCTCGCTACCGCGGCCACCCCAGCAGCCCCAGCGCCGGCGAAACCCGAGGTGCTGGTGCAGGGCGGCCTGCTCAGCACCCTGTCGTCGGGGATCGACGAGGTGCAGGACAGCCTCGACCTGGACGGCCACCTGGCCGACAGCTGGCGCCTGCGCGCCGACCGCGCCGCCGATGAAGTCGGCGACCTGGTCAACCAGCATTCGGCGCGCTCGGCTCTGAGCCTGGCCGGCGACTTCGCCCTGCTGACCCTGTGCTGGGTGGGTATCTTCGCCGTACTCAGCCTGCTGGGCCGCTGGATCGCCCGGCGCGCGGCGCGCCAGCGCTTCATCCACCAGCGCCCGCGGGTGCAGGGCCTGCTGGACTACCTGCTGCCGTTCACCGTGCCGGCGCTGATCAGCCTGCCCCTGACCCTGACCATCAGCCACAACCTCGACGGCTCCGTGGCTCGCGCCCTGGCCCTGTGCCTGGCCTACGCCACCAGCAGCGGCCTGGTGTCGAGTTCCATCATCCTCTGCCTGATCGTGCTGTTCGACAGCGGCCACCGCCGGACCGCCGTGCGCATCCTGCGCCAGCGCGCGCCGCGGCGGCTGTTCGTGATCGGCTTCCTGGCGGCCCTGGGCGATGCCCTCAACAGCCCGCAGATCGCCCGCCAGCTGGGCGGCAACATCACCGCCAGCCTGGCAGTGCTGTGCGGCCTGCTGGCCACCCTGGCCTTCGCCGTGCTGGTGATTCGCATGCGCCGCCCGGTGGCGCACCTGATCCGCGACCGCTCGCTCAAGCAACGCCTGGAGCACCGCGCCGTGCAGGAATCGCTGCGCATCTTCTCCGGGGTGTGGTACCTGCCCATCCTGTTGATGATCCTGGTGTCCATGGTGCACCTGATCGGCGCCGGGGCCGAGAGCCAGCAGGCGCTGCAAAGCGCCCTGCTGACTACCCTGCTGCTGGTGGGCACGGTGTTCCTCAGCACCTTGCTGCAGCACCTGTTCAAGCCTGGCGAAAACGCTCCGCGGCAAAGCCGCCGGCCCTACCTGGAACTGTTGCGCAGCCTGGCTCACGCGCTGTCGCGCATCGCCATGGCCATCGCCTTCATCGAACTGCTGGGGCGCATCTGGGGGGTGTCGATCCTCACCTTTGCCGCGCAGAACTCCCTGGGCCGGGCCATCAGCGACTCGTTGAGCAGCATCGGCCTGATCCTGCTGGTGACCTGGCTGCTGTGGGTGGTGATCGACACCGCGATCCAGGAGGCGCTGACCCCGGCAGTGGGCAAGCGCGCCGGCCGCGAGCCCAGCACCCGGGTCAAGACCATCCTGCCCATGCTGCGCAACGCCACCAAGATCGTGCTGGTGGTGATCTGCGCCATCACCACCATGGCCAACCTGGGCATCAACGTCGCGCCGCTGCTGGCGGGCGCCGGGGTGGTGGGCCTGGCCATCGGCTTCGGCTCCCAGCAACTGGTACAGGACGTGATCACCGGGTTGTTCATCCTGATCGAGGACACCATCGCCATCGGCGACTGGGTGGTGCTCGACTCCGGCCACGCCGGCACCGTGGAAAGCCTGACCATCCGCACCCTGCGCCTGCGCGACGGCAAGGGCTTCGTGCACTCGGTGCCGTTCGGGCAGATCAAAGCGGTCACCAACCAGTCGCGGCAGTTCGCCTACGCGTTCTTCTCGGTGCAGGTCAGCTACGACAGCGACATCGACACCGCGCTGGAGCTGATCCGCGAGGCCGGGCGCTCCATCAGCGAGGACATCGTGCTCAAGCACAACCTGCAGGGCCCGCTGCAGGTGTTCGGGGTCGACAAGATGGACCTCAACGGCATCTCCCTGACGGCCCAGTTCCGCACCATATCCGGGGGGCAGTATGGGGTGAACCGGGCATTCAACGAGCGCTTGAAAAAGCTGGTGGACCAGAGCGACAACGTACGGTTTGCGCAGTACTCGCAGCCGGTGCTGGCGGTGTCGTGATCAGGGCTGTTCGCCGGCGAACACGCTCACCGCCTCCACCGCCCTGCCCGCCCCCTCGCAGATCTGCACGATCACCTCGCCTGCCTGGTCGGCCAGGGCCACGCTGCGACCGGCCTGCTCGCGGGTGGCGTCCATGCTGGCGATGGCCGAGCGGGTTTCCTGCTGGATGCGCTCGATCATCGCCGAGATCTCCGCGGTGGAGCCGCTGGTACGCCCAGCCAACTGCCGCACTTCGTCCGCCACCACGGCAAAGCCACGGCCCATGTCGCCGGCGCGCGCGGCCTCGATGGCAGCGTTCAGGGCCAGCAGGTTGGTCTGGTCGGCGATACCGCGAATGGTGTTGACGATGGTGGTGATCTGCTCGGAACGCTGGCCCAGGTGGCCGAGCATCTGCGAGGAATGGTCGATGTTAGTGGCGATCTCGCGCATCTGCCCGGCGGCCTGGTGGATCACCTCGGTGCCCTGCTCCGCCGCCCGGCGGGTGTCACGGGAAATGTGATAGGCACGGGCGGCGCTCTGGCCGTCTTCGGCCTGCTTGAGGATGCGCGCGGTGATGTCGGAGGCGAACTTGACCACCTTCACCAGCCGCCCGCTGGCGTCGAATACCGGGTTGTAGTTGGCCTCCAGCCACAACACCTGGCCGCGCTTGCCCACGCGCTCGAATTGGCCGCTGAAGAACTCGCCCTTGTTCAGGCGCTGCCAGAAGCTCTGGTAGTCCTTGCCCTTGAGCACCGCGGGCGGGCAGAACAGGCCATGGTGCTTGCCACGGATTTCCCCCAGGCTGTAGCCGGTCACGGCGAGAAAGTTGTCATTGGCGCTGATCACCCGGCCGTCGGGCTCGAACTCGATAACCGCCATGGCCCGGTCGATGGCGTGCAGGCGCCCCTGGGCGTCGTTGTCGCGCTGCACGCGGCCCGTCACGTCGGTGGCGTATTTCACCACTTTCACCACCCGCCCCTGGGCGTCGCGCACGGCGTTGTAGGTGGCTTCCAGCCAGATCGGCGCGCCGCTGGCGTCCACGCGCTGGAAGGTGTCGGCAATGAATTCACCGGCCCTCAGCCGCGCCCACAACTGGCTGTACCCGGCGCTGCGGGCGTAGTCGGGGCTGCAGAACAGGCGGTGGTGCTGGCCGATGACCTGCTCGGCGCGGTAGCCCAGGGTGCGGAGAAAGTTGTCGTTGGCGCGCAGCACCACGCCGTCGAGGTCGAACTCGACCACCGCCATGCTGCGTTCGATGGCGGCCAGCAGGCTGGTCTGCTGGGCCAGGCGTTGTTCCAGGTCGGCATTGGCCTGCCGCAGGCGGGAGCTGAAGAACATGGTCGCATCTCGTATACGCAAGGTGAGGTTGATGCTCGACCTTGAGCAGACAGACGTACATGTCGATCGCTGGCCCGGGGGCCACTGCAGCGTCGTGTCGGGGAGTTGATAGCAATGTGCCAATACTCACCAGATCCTATACAAGACCTGTACAAAGCTCAACGCCCCGTCAATAAAAAATGGTACGGACGTGCCGCGCCGCACGAAAAAAAACCGCCCCCTGAAACAGGAGGCGGTCGCGGGTTACGGCATTCGACTCAGTGCATGAACAGCGCGATCAGGATGATGACCGGGATCGGCACGCCGAGGAAAAACAGCAGTAGTGAGCGCATGGTGGTTCTCCTGTTAGCGGATCGGGGCGGTGGTGGTGTACGCGGTGGCAGGGATGATCACCACGGCGTCACGGCGGCGACCGCCGTAGGTAGCCGCCAGGCTGGCGAAGAAGGCACCGCACAGCAGGGCGACGAACATCCACAGCGAGGTGTAGGCGGCGACCTTGGCGGCGGCATCAGCGGCTTTCTGCGCGGCGACCTTGGCGTCTTCCACGGCCTGGCGGGCCTGGCCGTAGACCTGGTCCACGCGCTGCTGGGCCTGCTCGGGGGTCAGGTTGGTGCGTTGGGCCACCAGCTGTGCCAGGTAGGCACGGTCCTCGGCGCTCAGTTGCCCGCCGTTGTTGACGGTGCGGGCGAATACGCGGGTGACCTGGGCGTGGGCGGCGTCATCGCTGACGGCGGCCGGGCGGTCGTCACGGAACAGGGTGTCGACGAAGTAGCCGAACGGGTCGCTGTTGCCCGAGGCCTGGGCGCCGGCAGAGGCGCTGGCGGCATTCACGGCGCCGGAGGCCATGGTGGCGCCGGCTTTCACGCCGCCACCGACCACGCCGCTGACCGAACCCACCACCAGGGTGGCGGTCACCAGGGTGGCCACGGCCCAGGCCAGAAAGCCGTGGGCGGTGTCGCGGAAGTACACCTCGTCACCGTGCACCGTGGCCCACTTCACCCGCAGGCGGCCGGCGATATAGCCGCCCATGCCCGAGGCGATGATCTGGGTCAGGGCCAGCCAGACAATGGCCGACACCCCCAGGGTCTTGGCGCTGGCGCCCTCCCCGGCCCACGGCGACACCGCCGAGAAACCAAGGCCGAAGCCCAGCAGCACGAGTATCAGCGACAACGCGGCGGCCGCGGCGGCCCCGGCGAATATCGCTGCCCATGAAACGCCCGAGTGGTTGGACCCCTCGGCGGCAGTGCTAGCAAGTTCAGCGTTCGTGATCATTATTGTGGTGCTCCCGGCAAACAGTCAGTGAGACATGCACAGGGAGTGGTGCAGGCCTCATGCCAGCGGCGGCGGAAACTTGTTGTCTTTTAATTCAAGCACTTACTAATCCCGTCGGGAAAAGCGTCATGCAAAGTGCATGATTGGCCCCCGCGGCGGCAGGCGTAATGCATCCCCATGGCTTCATGATGGCCGTGCCGGCGCTGTGCTTAGATGAGGGCTGTGCCCATTAGCCTTGCCGGAGCTGCCATGTCCTCGTCCCTTAAAGACCACCTGCGCTTTCACCGCGAACACGATCACCTGAACACTACGTTCGGCAATGACACCTTTGCCCTCAAGGCCGAGGCGTTTGCGCGCTTCTTCGGCACGCCGACCTTCCTGGGCGCGCAGACCTTGGTGGTGGCGCTGTGGGTGCTGGCCAACGTCACCGGGCTGACGACCTTCGACGTCTACCCGTTCATTCTGCTGAACCTGGCCTTCAGCCTGCAGTCGGCCTATGCCGCGCCGTTGATTTTGCTGGCACAGACCCGCCAGGCAGCGCGGGACAAGGCGCAATCGGAGGCGGACGCGTTGCACCGCGAGGACCTGGCCAAGGCCAACGTCGAGCGCCAGGAGCGGGCGGAAAAGAATACCGCGCTGCTGTTGCAGCTGATGGACCAGAACACCCAACTGACCGAGACCACCCGCCAGTTGGCCGAGCGGGTGGAGACGTTGACCAAACAGATTCACGAAAAGCTGGTGTGAGCCGCGGCCGTCTTCGCCGCCGATACGGTGGCGCGGCGGGGACGCGGCCTGGCGGCCGCTGCTACGGGGGCTGGGCGTCCCGTCGCAATACCGTGGCGCGGCCTGTCGGCTTAATCCTTCAGGGCCTTGCCCAGGGTCTCGATGTTGGCGCGGTAGAAGCCCAGGTAGGTGCTGGCCGGGCCGCTGGCGGTGAGGGCGTCGGAGTACAGGGTGCCGCCGATGCGCGCACCGCTTTCCTCGGCGATCTGCTTGAGCAGGCGCGCGTCCTCGATGTTCTCGATGAACACCGCCTTGATATGGTCGGCGCGGATCTGGCGGATCAGCGCCGCCACCTCGCCAGCCGACGGCTCGCGCTCGGTGTTCAGGCCCTGGGGCGCCAGGAACTGGATGCCGTAGGCCTGGCCCAGGTAGCCGAAGGCGTCGTGGGAGGTGACGATGCGGCGGTTGCCCTCGGGCAGGCTGTCGAAGGTCTGCTTGGCCACGGCCAGCAGCGCCTGGATCTGTGCCACGTAAAGGTCGTGGTTATGCTGGTACTGGCTGGCGTGGGCCGGGTCCACCTGGACCAGGCCACGCAGGATGTTGCCGGCATAGATCTCGGCGTTGGCCAGGCTGTTCCAGGCGTGCGGGTCGGGCACGGTCTGGCCTTCTTCATCGAGGGTGCGCGGCAGCACACCCTGGCTGGCCTTGATCACCTTGGCGCGGGTCTCGCTACTGGTCACCAGGCGGTCTAGCCAGGGTTCGAACGACAGGCCGTTCTCGATGATCAGGTCAGCCTGCTGCACGTGCTTGGCGTCGTCGGGGGAAGTCTCGTAGACGTGGGCGTCCTGGTCGGCGCCCACGACGTTGTCCAGCTGGATGTAGTCGCCACCAATCTGCCGAGTCATGTCGGCAAGAATGCTGAAGCTGGTCACCACCTTCACCTTGTCGGCGGCCTGGGCGAAAACGGGCAACAACACGGACAACAGCAGGATCAACGCGCGCATGGTTCGACTCACTGGGGGATGGGCGACCCGTCACGGCGCAACACGCCATGCACCGGGCCAAACAGCACGGACAACAGGTAGCCGGCACCGGCCACCACGACAATCGCCGGGCCACTGGGCAGCGACAGGTAATAGGAGACCAGCAGGCCGAGCCACACCGACACCGAGCCGATCAGCGCCGCGCACAGCAGCAGCACCGGCAGGCGCCGGCTCCAGAAGCGCGCGGCGGTGGCCGGCAGCATCATCAGGCCGACCATCATCAACGCGCCGATGGCCTGGAAGCCGACCACCAGGTTGAGCACCACCAGCCCCAGGAACAGGCCATGGGCCAGCGGGCCGAAGCGGCTGACGCTGCGCAGGAACAGCGGGTCGAGGCTATCGAGCACCAGCGCCTTGTAGATCAGCGCCAGCACCGCCAGGCTGCCGATGGCCACCCAGACCATGGCGTCGAGGGTGGTCTTGTCCACCGCCAGCGCCGAGCCGAACAGCAGGCCCAGCAGGTCCAGGCGCTTGCCCGCCAGGCCCAGGATCAGCACCCCGGAGGCCAGGGAAATGGGGTAGATAGCCGCCAGGCTGGCGTCTTCGCGCAGGCCGGTGTTGCGGCTGATCCACGCCGCCAGCCCCGCCACGGCCAGGCCGGCGGTGAGCCCGCCCAGGGTCAGGGCCGGCAGCGACAGGCCAGCGATCCAGAAGCCGGTGGCCGCGCCGGGCAGGATGCCGTGGGCGATGGCGTCGCCGATCAGGCTCATGCGCCGCAGCACCAGGAACACCCCCAGCGGCGCGGCGCTGGCGGCCAGCAGCAGGCCGCCGAACAAGGCACGGCGCATGAAGGCGAATTCAACGAAGGGTTGCCACAGGTGCGCCAGCATCAGGCCACCTTGCGCAGGCTGGCGCCGGCGATCAGCTGTTCACTCTGGTCCAGCCGGCAGCCCTGGGGCGAGATCAGCAGGCATTGGTCGATGCGCTCGCGCACCGCCGCCAGGTCGTGGCACACCAGCACCAGGGTGCGGCCCTGGTGGTGCCATTGCAGCATCTGCTGCCACAGCAGGGTCTGGCTGGCCTCGTCCAGGCTGGCGTCGGGTTCGTCCAGCAGCAGCAACGGCGCCTCGGTGAGGCTCAGGCGCGCCAGCAGCGCGCGCTGCAGTTCGCCGCCCGACAGCGCCTGCAGGTGGCGGTTTTCCAGGCCACCCAGGCGCCAGTCGTCCATGGCCCGGCCCAGGCGCACGCGGCGCTCGGCACGGCTCAGGCGGCTGCCCCAGAAGCCGGCGCTGACCAGCTCGCCCAGGCTGATGGGGAACTGCCGGTCGATGGCCTGCTGCTGCACCAAGTAGCCGATGCCGCCGGTGCGCGCGTCAACCTTGAGGCTGCCCGCCAGCGGCCGCTGCAGCCCGGCGATGCACTTGAGCAGGCTGCTCTTGCCGCAGCCGTTGCCGCCGATGACCGCGGTCAGGCTGCCGGCCGGCAGGTGCAGGTCCAGGGGCGGGGTCAGCGGGCGCGCGGCCGGGCCCCATTGCAGGTGTTGGCAGGTGATCAAGGGCGGCCCCCGGAACGAAGCGGGCAATAGAAGAAGGGCAATGGCATGGGTCTGGGCAGTGTCAGCGGGCAATGTTGGTTATGATATAACATCTTTTGCCACCGCAGATGAAAAATCTGTCATCCCCCCGACGGTTCGTATTGCCCTGCTTTTCCCGTTATCCTGAGCGTCGTTCGCGCGCTGCGCCACGCTTTTGCTTTTCGCCTGCCCATTACAAGGAACCCATAATGTCCAAGATCATCCTGGTACTCAACGGCCCCAACCTGAACATGCTCGGCCTGCGCGAGCCGACCGTGTACGGCCACGAGACCCTGGCCGACGTCGAAGCCATGGCCACCCGCCGCGGCGAGGAGCACGGTTTTACCGTGGAGTGCAAACAGACCAACCACGAAGGCGTGTTGATCGACTGGATTCACCAGGCCCGCGGTCGCGTGGCCGGTATCGTCATCAACCCCGGCGCCTGGACCCACACCTCGGTGGCCATCCACGACGCACTGATCGCCAGCGAAGTGCCGGTGCTGGAAGTGCACATCTCCAACGTGCACAAGCGCGAAGCCTTCCGCCACCACTCCTATGTCTCGCTGGTAGCCCTGGGCGTGATCGCCGGCTTCGGCACCCAGGGCTACACCCTGGCCATCGACCGCTTCGCCACCCTTCTCAAATAAGCCGCCACATATCGTGCCTGTAGCAGCGGCCCCAGGCCGCGTCCCCGGCGCCGCGTGCTTTCAGGTACACCGTTGGCGGGGCCGGACGCTGCCTTCGGCAGTTGCTACGGGGGCGCGAGCCGCCAAAATCCGGTCTATGCTTGCTGGACGCCGCTTCCCGAATGCCGTCAGGGTCGGCAAGCCATTGGAATATTTACCAAAACAGGGAGTACGCGATGACCGCAGCGGCGTTTGGCACCCTCAATTTGAGCCTCGGTGCGCTGGATGACCAAGTGATCGGCGAGGTGCGCAACCGCATCGGCCACATCACCCTCAACCGCCCCACCGAGCTGAACGCGCTGAACCTGGACATGGTGCGCACCGTGCAGGGCTACCTCGACGCCTACGCCAGCGACCCGCATATCCACGCAGTCATGCTGCGCGGCACCGGCCGTGGCTTCTGCGCCGGCGGCGATGTGCGCTGGCTGTACGACACCTACCTGGACGGCACCCAGCGCCACGAAACCTTCTTCACCGAGGAGTACGCCCTCGACCAGTGCCTGCATAACTACCGCAAGCCGGTGCTGGCACTGATGGACGGCTATACCTTGGGTGGCGGCATGGGCCTGGCCCAGGGCGCTGACCTGCGCATCGTCACCGAGCGCAGCCGCATCGGCATGCCCGAGGTGGCCATCGGTTATTTCCCCGACGTGGGCGGCAGCTACTTCCTGCCGCGCATTCCTGGCGAGCTGGGTATCTACCTGGGGGTCACCGGCGCGCAGATCCAGGCCGCCGACGCCTTGTACTGCGGCCTGGCCGACTGGTACGTGGACAGCGGCAAGCTGGCCACCCTGGATGAGCGCCTGGATAAGATCAGCTGGTCCGACTACCCGCTGAAAGACCTGCAAAGCGCCTTGGCCAAGCTGGGCGTGCAGACCTTGCCCAACGCGCCGCTGGACCGCCTGCGCCCGGCCATCGACCACTTTTTCGCGCTGCCCGACATCGCCAGCATGATCGAGCAGCTGCATCAGGTTACCGTCGCCGACAGCCATCAGTGGGCTGACGCCACCGCGCAGCTGATGAAGCAGCGCTCGCCACTGGCCATGTCGGTCACCCTGGAAATGCTGCGCCGGGGCCGCCACCTGAGCCTGGAAGCCTGCTTCGCCATGGAAATGCACCTGGACCGCCAGTGGTTCGCCCATGGCGACCTGCTGGAGGGGGTGCGGGCGCTGCTGGTAGACAAGGACAAGCAACCGCGCTGGCGGCCAGCCACCCTGGAGTTGCTGGACCGCAAGCAGGTGCAGCAGTTTTTCGAAGGGGTGTGAGGCCCGCTTCAACCATCGACTCGGTTGCCCTCAAGCCATTCCTGGGTCACGCGCAGCAGCTCGGCTTCATCCTGCAACCGCTGTTGCTCCCTGAACCAGTCATAGATCTGCAGTTCCACGCCGTCGCTCAGGGTGATGCGCAAATGCTGCGGCACCCCCTCGGCGTTGCGCCAGGGGATGGGCGCCTGCAGCAACGGTGAGGTAAATTCGCCCAGCACCGCCACGGCTTCCTCCAGGTCGGCGCCCGACAGGTCGAAACTGTCGACGATGGTAGCAGCATCGAAGGCTGGGTCCTGCAAGTTGGCCGCCTCGCTGGTCGCATCGAGAAAGGCCGTCAACACGTTGTCCCAGCGCTGCTGCACTGCCGTGAACGGCGCGGGCCGCACCTGCCGCCAGTAGCGGTTCCAGAACGGTTGCTGCACCAACCAGTCGCCGAAGGCGGCCGGGGTGTCCTGCATCCGCACCGCAGTTGCCACGCGTGCAATCATGGCCTCGGTGGCGTGGGCGGCGTACAGGCGCGGGGGCTGGGGTAGCAACCGCAGTTCGGTGACCAGGGCATGGCGCAGGTAGAGGCGCATCTCGACCTCGTCAGGGGTGTAGTCCAGCAGGTCCTCATCGCTGATGTCGTCCAGCGGCTCGAGCGGCGCTTCCGGGCCTACGCCCCATAACCAGGTGCGCCGCCGCTCGCGCGCCGCCTCGATCAGCCGGGCCAGGTCGTCCACCAGGCGCTGGCGGAACAGCCGCCAGCCCAGGTGCGCCAGCGGATCGATCATCGCCTCGCCCCCTTCGATGGCCGACGACGCCGCCTGCCAGGCCTGCAACGTGGTTTCCAGTTCGTCCACCAGGGTGCTGATGCCGTCGCCGCAGGTGTCGATCACCAAGTCGGCCTGGGCCAACAATTGCGTGCGCAAATCCTCCAGGCCCAGGCCATCGCCGGGCAGGGCATCGGCGGCAGGCACCACCGCGTCCACCAGGGCCCACATGCGCCGGCGCACGCCGTTCGGGTCCAGGGTGTAGCCATGGGTATTGGGCACCTGGTCCAGCACCCGGTAGAAATTCTGCGCTTCGGGCAGCAGGCGGTCGGCCTCGCTGCGGGCGACCAGGTCTGCGGCTGCCCCTTCCAGCCAGCCGCGGCTCAGGGCCGGCCGTGGCGCAGGGGCCAGCTCGGGGCCGACAATCCCGATGCGCGCAGCGCGCAGGGTAGCCAGGCTTTCGGTCGACCATGGGTTGCCGTTGAAATTGACCATGATATTGTCGCCCAGGCCTGCCAGCACATCGACTGGCAGCGGCCCCACGTCGACCATCTGGTTGTCGCCCAGGTTAATGTCTCGCAGCTCCATGGGGTTGCGTTCAAGCAACGTGTCCAAACCGGGCGGCATGTCCAGCAGGCCGCTGTTCCACAACCCAAGGGTACGAAGCTGGTGGAAGCTGCCAACGTCCGGCGGGACGATCAGGAAGTTGTCGCTCAGGTCCAGCCAGCGCAGGTTTACCAGCCTGGCCAGCGCTGCCTGCCGTGTGGCGTTGAGGTCAACCCAGGTGCGGCGCAGGCGCAGGTCGACAAGGGTATCGAGCTCGCCGAGCACCTCGAATGCCGCGTCATCCAGCGTAATGGCGTTGCTCGACAGGTCGAGCCAGCGCAGTTCCCTGGCACGCCGCAACGGGGCCAGCGCCGTGGCGCTCAAGGCACGGGGCCGCGGCACGCCCTCTTCAACCGTGGTGCGAAAGGCAAAGTCCAGCTCCAGGCGGGCGATGGCACTCTCGCGCCCTTCAGGGAACAGGCCTTCGAACACATCATCAGGCATTTCCAGCACATTGCCGTCCAGCCGCACCACCCGCAGCCGCTGCAGGCTGCCCAAGGCCGCGGGGATTTGCGTCAGGCGGTTGTCGCTGAGGGCCACATCGGTGACGTTGGGAAACTGGCGCAGGAAGGCCGAAGGGTCCTCCTCCAAAGCCAGGCGAGCCATACCCAGGCTACGGGCGTACGGGAACTGGGCAGTGAGCACCGGCAACTCACCCACGCCCCGCCAGCCACTGAGGCTGAGATGGCGATTTTCCCAACGCCAGACCCCCAGCAACTCCTGGCGAAAGTGGATGCGCACGGCGCCCTGGTCCGGGCTGGTATTGGCCTGCACCCATTCGTCCAGGCTGCGTTCAAGCACCCGCAACTCCTGCTCCAGGCCGGTGAGGGCCACCTCGAAATCGGCATGGCGTGAGCGGATCCAGGCGAACAACTCTTCCTGATTATTCTCGCCGACCCAGGGAAACAGCCGCCGCACGCGCATACGCTGCCACCACCCCGCCTGGCCGCGGCCGCTAAGCACATAGCCGATGTGCTGGCCTTGGCGCGTCGGCGCCTGGAACCATGGCCGCAGCCGGCGCTGGCCCAACAGCAAGGCGGCGCGCTCACGACGGGTGGCCGCCTGGCGCAACAGCTGCAGGCGCAGACGCTTGGCGGACGAGATATCCATGGCCTGGCGCACCTCCGGCGGCAAGGCCTGGGCGATGACCTCGAAGAGGTCCTGGGCCAGCGACAGCGGCTGCGCCTGCGTATCGAACGCCTGGTACACGCCTTCGCGCCGTACCACGCGGATGACCTGGCTGGCGGCTTCCGGCCCCGCCGCGGCCAGGGGCGACAACGTTTCACTCACCAGTTCGAAGCGGATATCGGCTGGCCAGCCAGCCAGGGTGTCGAGGAAACCGAACACCAGCACATCGCGGTCCGGCGACGGCCGACGGCCATCCACCAGGCCTTCCATGGCGCGATTCAAGCGCAGCTCGCGCAGCTCCAGGCGTGCCTGTTCACCCAGGCGGGTGGGCACCTTGCCGGCAGTACCCAGCTGCTGGTACTCCACTTCAGTGGCTTGAACGGCAATCTCGTTGGCAACGCGCACCGGCAGGCCGGGAAAATCCCGCCGCAACGGTTCGGCAGCAGGCAGCAACCGTGGTTGCTGGCGCGCGACAATGCCCGCCACGATCTCCGCACGGGCACGCTCGGCCTGCAACGCCAGTGCATCGGCGAGGGCGGCAGCCTGGGCGTGGAGTGTGGCGCCGAGGACCTGGGGCAATAGCTCGGCGCGTTGCCCCGGCGTCAACTGGCGCAGTACCTGCGGGGCCACCTCACCGGCCAACCAGTCTTCACGGCGCAGGACCACCCGCCCACCGCCCTCACCCGGCAGCCGGTAATCCAGCACGCGCCCGTCCTCCAGGGCAATGCTCAAGCCCAGGCTGCGAGGCCACGGCTGCAGCCGGGCAAGCAGCGGCATCACATAATCACTGCCCTCGCCCAGCGGCCGCTGGCCGGCCAGTTGCTCCACCAGCACGTCCACCTGGCGCTCGCCGCGCAGCCGCGTCAAGCTGTCTTCCAGCAACGCTGGCATCGGCGCACGGTTGACGTGCAGCGCGCGCAGCTCGCGGTCGGCCACCCCGCAGGCACGGCGCACGCGGAACAACTCTTTGTCAGTGAAACCGTCGGTCAGCGGCCCGAAACGGCGCACCAGCGTTGCCCCTTCCCATTGCAACGGATCCTCCAGCACATGCTGCCAACCACCGCCGCCATTGTGCCGCAGCACCGGCCGGTAACGCCCGGCCAGCCGGGGGTGCTCCAGCAGCCATTGGCCGCTGTGCGGGTCCCAGGCCTGCTGGTACAGCCGGTCATCCAGGGTAATGTAGTGGCCACCGTTGATCTCGTACTGGCCCTGGGCGTTGGGCTGCAAGCCTTCCGGCAGTGCCAGGTCGCTGGCGTAGGGCGCAAGGTCAGGGTGAATCAGGCTGGCTGCGCCGCTGCTATCCGCCACCGGCACCAGGCTTTCCATGAACGGCGAGCGCGCGATGGCCACGCCGCCCACCACCCCCGCCGCCACCATGGCCAGGCTCTCTGCCACGCTGGCGAAGTGCGCCATGGCCTCTTCGGTCTGGCCGTGCTGCCAGTCATCGACGCCCACGCACAGGTCCCGAACCAACTGCTCGGCGCCTACCACCGCCATCAGCGCACCCACCCCGGGCACGGCGAAGGCGGCCAGGTTCAGCAGGTTCAGGCCCGCGCTTTGCCACCAGGCCACCCGTGCCCGGCGCGCCTGCTCATCGTGCTGGGCGGTGGGCACCATCTGCGCGAGGGCGTTGCGCTGCACCAGGTCGACGTACATCTTGAACAGCAACCGCGTCAGGCTGATTTTCTGCCCCGGCAGCACCAGGCCGATGTCAGCCTCGGGATCCGGGGTGCCGGGACGTGGGAACTGGCCTGGCAGCAGCACCGGCGGCGGTTTCAGGGTGTTGTTCAGCCGTTCGAAGAAGCCCGACGCCTGCTGATGGTCGAGAAAACGTTCGAAATAGCGCTGGTAGCCCCGGTCGCGCAGCTTCTCGCGCAGGGCGTGCTCGAACGCCGTGCGGTTGGGGTATTGCTTCAACGGCTGGTCGGGGTCGCCGGGCAAATACACCACGCACGGCCCCGGCACCTTGCCCACGTAGCGGCGGCTGATGCACAGGGCGCCCAGCAGCTCCACCGGCTCGTGATAACGCGTGCGCAGCAGCCTGATCTTTTCCACGTAGGCCTTCTGCCCATCCCACATCGGCACCTGGTTGGCCGATTGCGGCTGGGTGAATTGCAACAGCATCTGATAAGCCGTCTCGGACAGGTCACCTTTCATGAATGCTGTGACCGCCTCCACTTCCAGGCGGTCGCGCAGGTGGAACTTGAGCAGCGTGCGCTGCTTCTGCGGCGCCAGGTCCTGGCCGGGGGCCTTGTAGCGACCCATGCCACACACCGCCTCGACGTGGCCCTGGTACTGCTCGCCCAAGTCCAGGCGGCGGCATAGCTGGGCGAAGGCATGGGGGGCAAGGTCGACCACCTTGGATTGCGAGTAGGTGTAGCGCAGGCTGCCTTTATCGGTCACCTCGAAGCCGAAAACGCCTGCCGGGAGAATTACCGAGCCGCGCTCGAAGCCATCCGCCTGGGCGTCGCCGGGGGCGAAGTTCTGCATCGCAGCTTCCAGCAGCGTCTGCCGTTGCGGCCGCAGGCGGCTGTACAGCGCATTCGCGTCACGGGTCATGCGCACCAGCTCATGCTCGGTGACGTTGAGCTTCAGCGCTGGGTACTGGCGGTCCAGCTCCGCCTGCAGCAACGGTGCGCAAAACGCCGCCGGGGCCTGGAGCTGGTCCATCAGCGGCCGGGCGGCGGCAGTCGAGCGGGAACTCAGGGCGCTGCTGTCGAAATAGCGCTGGCGCAACGCCGCCGGGGCGCGGATCAGCCAGGCCGGAAGCACGGCGTCTATCAGCGCGCGGTGTGGCGTGCGTTCGTCGGGGAGTAGATCAAGGGACATGCCGGTAGCTCCATCTGCCGGGCCTGCCGTGGAAGTACGGCAGGCGGGGCAACAGTGAAGCAGTTCACCGGGCAGGCAATGGCATAGATAGTTAGGCGGCCTTCGACGCGGCGCGGCGCCGCTGCTACAGGGGCTTGTCGTCACCTTCGCACAGCGAGGCCGGCGGCGCCTGGGCAATGCGTGCCAGCCCGGCGTTGACCTGGGCCGGCACGTTCAGGCCATTGCCGCCAGGCTGCGTCCGGCACGCTACCACTGCCTACGAAAGAAACGCTTACGATTATTTCCATTCCTTCAGGCAAGGTTTGGATACCCTGCCAGCCCATTCGGGGAGCTCATCACCCTTCCATCACCGGCACACCGGCCTTGTCTAAACCGTACTTTATAGACTACAGTGGCATCATTGAAAAAGATCGAATCCAGCAAATTCCGATCCTGGCTTACCAAGCTGAAGGACGACATAGGTCGAGCCCGTATTACCGCACGGATCAACCGACTGGCAGAGGGGCTACCTGGCGACGTTGCTTCGGTCGGCCAAGGGGTGTGGGAATTACGTATTCATTTCGGGCCCGGCTATAGGGTGTATTTTCACCAGCAAGGCGACACATTTATCATTTTGCTTTGCGGTGGTGACAAGGGAAGCCAGAGCCGTGACATCGAGGCGGCCCAGCAAATCCTGCAAGCGTGGAGAGCACAACATGACTGAGACCTTCAAAGACTTTGATCCCGCTGAATACCTCACCACGCCCCAAGCGATTGCCGAGTTCATGAACGACGCCCTGGAAACCGGCAATGCCGGGTACGTCGCGAAGGCCCTGGGCGTGGTGGCGCGCGCCAAGGGCATGACCGAATTGTCGAGGGAGACCGGCTTGTCGCGGGAACAGCTTTACCGCTCATTCAGCGATCAGGGAAACCCGACCTTGAAAACCTTGTTGGCAGTAATGAAAGCCCTGGGAATTGATCTCGCCGCGCGCCCACACAGCGCGACCTGATCAGGACCGGTGCAAGCGTGGGCTTTCATGTAGCAGCTGCCTCCATGCGCCCGGGGCTCAACGCCCCTTGAACCGCGCCTCGCGCTTGGCGATGAACGCCGCCATGCCTTCTTTCTGATCCTCGGTGGCAAACGCCGCATGGAACACCCGACGCTCGAACCGCACGCCTTCGCTGAGGCTGACCTCGAAGGCGCGGTTGACGCTTTCCTTGACCATCATGGCCACCGGCAGCGACTTGGCGGCGATCTGCGCGGCGCAGGCCATGGCTTCCTCCAGCAACTGCTCGGCCGGCACGATGCGCGCGACGATGCCGGCGCGCTCGGCCTCCACCGCGTCCATCAGGCGCCCGGTGAGGCACAGTTCCATGGCCTTGGCCTTGCCCACGGCGTGGGTCAGGCGCTGGGTGCCGCCCATGCCCGGCAGCACCCCGAGCTTGATTTCCGGCTGGCCGAAGCGCGCGGTGTCGGCGGCCAGGATGAAGTCGCACATCAGCGCCAGTTCGCAGCCGCCGCCCAGGGCAAAGCCGGCTACCGCGGCGATCATCGGCTTGCGCCGGTTGGCGATGCGGTCGGTCTCGCTGAACAGGTCGTCGAGGTAGATCTGCGGGTAGGTGCGCTCGGCCATTTCCTTGATGTCGGCGCCGGCCGCAAAGGCCTTGGCCGAGCCGGTGATGACGATGCAGCCGATGTCACGGTCCGCGTCCAGCACGTCGAGGGCCTGGTTCAGCTCACTGATCAACTGGGCGTTGAGCGCGTTCAGCGCCTCGGGCCGGTTGAGGGTGACCAGGCCGACATGGCCACGGGTTTCCAGCAGCAGGGTGTGGTACGCCATCAAGCTATCTCCTTGTTATAAGTTGCGCGCAATGACCATCCGCTGGATGTCGCTGGTGCCTTCGTAAATCTGGCAGATGCGCACGTCGCGGTAGATGCGTTCCAGCGGAAAGTCATTGAGATAACCATACCCACCCAGGGTCTGCAACGCGTCCGAGCAGACCTTTTCGGCCATTTCCGAGGCGAAAAGCTTCGCCATCGATGCCTCCACCAGCGCCGGCTGGCCGGCATCGCGCAACGCCGCGGCGTGGTAGACCATCTGCCGGGCAACGCTGATCTGCGTGTGCATGTCGGCCAGGCGGAAAGCCACGGCCTGGTGTTCGAGCAGCGGCTTGCCGAAGCTTTCGCGTTCGCGGGCGTAGTCGCGCGCCACCTCGAATGCGGCGCGGGCCATGCCCACCGCCTGGGCGGCGATGCCGATGCGCCCACCCTCGAGGTTGGCCAGGGCGATCTTGTAGCCCTGCCCTTCGCTGCCCAGCAGGTTCGCCGCCGGCACGCGCAAATCCTCGAACACCAGCTGGCAGGTGTCGGACGCGTGCAGGCCGAGCTTTTCCTCCACCCGCACCACCTGGTAGCCGGGGCTGTCAGTGGGCACGATGAAGGCGCTGATTCCGCGCTTGCCCGCCTGCGGGTCGGTGACCGCGAAGACGATGGTCATGCCGGCGTTGCTGCCCGAGGTGATGAACTGCTTGCTGCCGTTGATCACGTAATGATCGCCGTCGCGGCGGGCACGGGTGCGCAGGTTGCTGGCGTCGGAACCGGCCTGGGCCTCGGTGAGGGCGAAGGCGCCGAGCATGGCGCCGCTGGCCAGGGGTTGCAGGTAAAGGGCCTTCTGCGCCTCGGTGCCAAAGTTGAGAATGGGCACACAGCCCACCGAGTTGTGCACGCTCATGATGGTGGAGCAGGCGCCGTCGCCGGCGGCGATTTCCTCCAGGGCCATGGCGTAGGCCAGGTAGCCGGTGTCACAGCCGCCCCACTGCTCGGGCACCAGCATGCCGAAGAAGCCCAGCTCGGCCATCTCGGCCAGGGCTTCGCGGGGGAAGCTGTGGTCGCGGTCCCACTGGGCGGCGAACGGCCGCAGGCGCTCCTGGGCGAACTGGCGGGCGGCGTCGCTGATCTGGCGTTGTTCGTCATTGGCTAGCATGGCAATTCCTTAATAGACGCATTCGATGGCCACGGCGGTGGCTTCGCCGCCGCCGATGCAGATGGCGGCAATGCCGCGGTGCAGCTGGCGTTGGCGCAAGGCGTTGAGCAGCGTCACCAGGATGCGCGCGCCCGAGGCGCCGATGGGATGGCCCAGGGCGCAGGCGCCGCCGTGCACGTTGACCTTGGCGTGGGGCAAGTCCAGGGCCTGCATGGTCACCAGGGTGACCACGGCGAAGGCCTCGTTGATCTCGAACAGGTCGACCTCGGCCAGGTCCCAGCCGGTGCGTTTGACCAGCTGTTGAATAGCGCCGATGGGCGCGGTCGGGAACAACCCCGGCGCGTCAGCGAAGGCGGCGTGGCCATGGATAATCGCCAGTGGCTGCAAGCCACGGTGGCGCGCTTCGCTCTCGCGCATCAACACCAGCGCAGCGGCGCCGTCGGAGATGGAACTGGCGTTAGCGGCAGTCACCGTGCCGCCCTCGCGGAACGCCGGCTTGAGGCTGGGAATCTTGTCCAGGCGCGCCTTGGGCGGCTGCTCGTCGTCGCTGACCAGCCGGGTGTCCTTGCCCACCCGCACGCTCAGCGGCACGATCTCGTCCTTGAACTGGCCGTTGGCGATGGCCTGCTGCGCGCGGGTCAGCGAGGCGATGGCGAAGTCGTCCTGCTGCTGGCGGCTGAAGCCGTTGGCCTGGGCGCAGTCTTCGGCGAAGGTGCCCATCAGCCGGCCCGGCTCGTAGGCGTCCTCCAGGCCGTCGAGGAACATGTGGTCCAGCACCCGGCCGTGGCCCATGCGATAGCCGCTGCGGGCCTTGTCCAGCAGGTAGGGAGCGTTGCTCATGCTTTCCATGCCGCCGGCCACCACCACGCTGGCGCTGCCGGCCAGCAGCTGGTCGTGGCCGAGGATGACCGCCTGCATGCCCGACCCGCACATCTTGTTCAGCGTGGTGCAGGGCGTCGCCTGGGGCAGCCCGGCGCCCAGCGCGGCCTGGCGTGCCGGGGCCTGGCCAAGGCCTGCGGGCAGCACGCAGCCCATCAGCACCTGGTCGACGGCGTCGGGCGCCAGGCTCGCGCGGCTGACAGCGGCGCGGATGGCCTCGGCGCCCAGCTGCGGCGCGGTCAGGCTGTGCAGGTCGCCTTGCAGGCCGCCCATGGGCGTGCGCACGGCGCTGACGATGACAACCGGGTCGTGGTTCATGGTGCTCTCCTTCATGTTGCGCTCCTTCATGTCGCGGCCCTTCATTTAGCGGCCATGCGCAGGGCGCCGTCGAGGCGGATCACCTCGCCGTTGAGCAGGCGGTTTTCGAGGATGTGGCGCACCAGCGCCGCGTATTCGCTCGGCTGGCCCAGGCGCGGCGGGAACGGCACGCCGGCGGCCAGGGAGGCGCGCACCTCGTCGCTCATGCCGGCCATCATCGGCGTCTCGAAGATGCCTGGGGCGATGGTCATCACGCGGATGCCGAAGCGCGCCAGCTCGCGGGCGGCCGGCAGGGTCATGCTGACGATGGCGCCCTTGGAGGCGGCATAGGCGGCCTGGCCGACCTGGCCGTCGTAGGCGGCGATGGAGGCGGTGTTGATGATCACCCCGCGCTCGCCGTCCTCGCCCGCCTCGGCCTCGGCCATGGCCGCGGCGGCCAGGCGCATCAGGTTGAAGCTGCCGACCACGTTGATGTCCAGCAGGCGGCTGAAGCTGTCGAGGGCGTGGGGGCCCTGCTTGCCGAGGATTTTTTCGCCGGTGACCACGCCGGCGCAGTTGACCAGGCCGTGCAGGCCGCCGTAATGGCTGAGCGCCAGTTGCACGGCGGCCTCGGCCTGGTCTTCGCGGCGGATGTCGGCCACCGCGCAGCGGCTACGGTCGCCCAGTGCCTGGGCCTGGGCGGCCACGGCGTCGGCGTTGAGGTCGACCAGCACCACGTTGGCGCCGGCCTCGACGAGCATGCGCGCAGTGGCGGCGCCGAGCCCCGAGGCGGCACCGCTGACCAGGAAAGTCCGTTGGGCAAGTTGCATGGAGCGCGTCCTTATTGTTGTTGGCGTCTCCCTGAAATATGGCCCCGCCCTGCCCGCGCGGCAATGGCCAAAGCGCTCAGCCGGGGTGAGCGGTTTGGCCAGTACCGGCCAGGATCAGGCTGCGGTACTGCCCCGGGCTTGCCCCCGACCATTTGCGAAAAGCCTTGTAGAACGAGCTGGCATCGGCGAAGCCCAGGCGCTCGGCGATGCTCTCGAACGACAGCGGCGCCTCGGCCAGCCAGGCCATGGCCAGCTCGCGGCGCACGCTGTCCTTCAGGCCCTGCCAGGTCTGCCCTTCCTCGGCCAGGCGGCGGCGCAGGGTGGCCGCCGACAGGTGCAGCTGGCGCGCCAGTTCCTCGGCCTCCGGCCAGCTGTGCGGCGGCTGCTCGCGCAGCTGCTGGCGCAGGCGCCGGGCCAGGCTGTCGGGGTCGCGGTACTTGACCAGGATGTTTGCCGGGGCGCGGTTGAGGAAGCGCTGCAGCTCTTGCGGCGTGCGCCGCACCGGCAGGTCCAGGCAGTCGGCGGCGAAGATGATGCGCGTGCGCGGCCGCTCGAAACGCAGGTTGTGCGAGAACATCACCCGGTAGTCGTCGCAATAGGCCGGCGCCGGGCCGCGCAGCTCCACCGCCAGGATGGGAATGCGCCGCCCGGCCAACCAGCAGGCCACGCCGTGGACGATCATCCAGTAGGTGAAATAGGTGAACGCGCGGCGCGGTGGCAGCGCGGCGTCGTCGATGACGATAGCCGCCAGGCCGTGCTCGCGCACCAGCTGCGCGGGCAGGTCCTGGAGCATCAGCGACAGGAAGCCCAGGGCGCTGTCCAGTGCCGCCGCCAGGGCCGGCTGGGCCATGGCGCCGCGGCACAGGAACGCCAGGCTGCCGGAGCGCAGCGGGCGTGGGTCCATGCCGAAAAACTCGTCGTCCCGGCGCAACGCCAGGTGGCGCCACAGCCGCGCGTAGAGCAGCACCGGCACGCGGGCGTCGGCCTGCTGCAGCAGCGCCGGGTCGATGCCGACTTCCGCCAGGAAGGCCACGGGGTCGACGCCGCTTTGCTGCAAGGCTTCGCGGACCATTTGCATGGAGATGGTGTCTTTTTGCGCCATGGGCGAACTCGTCGGACGGATAACGCATCCTACCCCATCGCGTAGCCGCTGCCGAAGGCTGCGCTGGCCCTGTGCCTCACGGCAGATTTGCAGTGCACATGAGGGCCAGCGCAGCCTGGCGGCAGCGGCTACGGTGCGGTGGTGGTTTCGGACTTGGGGCCCGGCGCGGTAAAGTCCAGCCTACCGCTCCCCTGCAAGGACCACCCATGCTGCGCCTGCCCGCCTTCCTCCTCACCTGCCTGCTCGCCGGCGCCACCCACGCCGCCACCCAGGCGCCGGTCTACGGCCCGGAGCTGCAAGGCTTCGACTACCCCTACCCGCTCAAGCATTTCGAATTCGACTCCCAGGGCAAGTCCCTGCAGATGGGCTACATGGACGTGCCCGCCAAGGGCCATGCCAACGGGCAGACCGTGCTGCTGATGCACGGCAAGAACTTCTGCGCCGCCACCTGGGGCACCTCGATCAAGGCACTGACCGAGGCCGGCTACCGGGTGGTGGCCGCCGACCAGATCGGCTTCTGCACCTCCAGCAAGCCCGACTACTACCAGTACAGCTTCCAGCAGCTGGCCAACAACACCCACGCGCTGCTGGCGTCCCTGGGCGTGGACAAGGTCACGGTGCTGGGCCACTCCACCGGCGGCATGCTGGCCACCCGCTACGCCCTGCTCTACCCCGACCAGGTGCAGCGCCTGGCCATGGTCAACCCCATCGGCCTGGAAGACTGGAAAGCCCTGGGTGTGCCTTACCGCACCGTCGACCAGTGGTTCGCACGCGAGGCCAGGCTCAACGCCGACGGCATCCGCAACTACGAGCGCAGCACCTATTACGCCGGGCGCTGGAAGCCCGAGTTCGAGCAATGGGTGACCATGCTCGCCGGCCTGAACGAGGGCCCGGGGCACAACCTGGTGGCGTGGAACTCGGCGCTGATCTACGACATGATCTTCACCCAGCCGGTGGTCTACGAGTTCAAGGACCTGAAGATGCCGACCCTGCTGCTGATCGGCGACGCCGACACCACCGCCATCGGCAGCGACATCGCGCCGCCCGAGGTGAAGGCGCGCATCGGCCACTACGCGGTGCTGGGCAAGCAGGTGAGCCAGGTCATCCCCCACGCCACCCTGGTGGAGTTCCATGGCCTGGGCCACGCCCCGCAGATGGAAGAACCCGAGCAGTTCCACAAGGCCCTGTTGGCCTGGCTGTCGAAAAACTGACCTTCAAGGAGCAAACGCCGTGCGCATAGCCGTGATTGATGACTGGCAGGACGTGGCCAGTGACGTGGTGGATTGGGCGCCGTTGCAGGCGCTGGGCCAGGTGGATTTCCTGCCGGACTACCCGGCGGACACCGAGACCATGGTGGCGCGCCTGGCGCCCTATGAGGTGATCTGCGTGATGCGCGAGCGCACCCTGTTCGACGCGGCGCTGCTGCGTGGCCTGGGTAACCTCAAGCTGCTGGTGACCGGCGGCATGCGCAACGCCGCCATTGACCTGGCCGCCGCCAAGGCGCTGGGCGTGCCGGTGGTGGGCACCGACAGCTACAAGCACGCCGCGCCCGAGCTGACCTGGGCGCTGATCATGGCCTCGACCCGCAACCTGCTGGCCGAAGCCACCTCGCTGCAGGCCGGCGGCTGGCAGATCGGCCTGGGCGGCGATCTGCACGGCAAGACCCTGGGCATTCTCGGCCTGGGCAGCATCGGCCAGAAGGTGGCGAACTTCGGCAAGGCGTTCGGCATGAACGTCATCGCCTGGAGCCAGAACCTCACCGCCGAGCACGCTGCCAGCGTCGGCGTGCAGTGGGTGAGCAAGCAGGAACTGTTCGCCCAGGCCGACATCCTCAGCGTGCATCTGGTGCTCAGCGACCGCACCCGCGGCCTGGTGGACCGCGAGGCGCTGGGCTGGATGAAACCCCGGGCACTGCTGGTGAACACCGCGCGCGGGCCGATCGTCGACGAAGACGCACTGGTGGAGGCCCTCAAGGCCAACCGCCTGGGCGGCGCCGCGCTGGACGTGTTCAGCGTCGAGCCGCTGCCCGCCGGCCACCCGTTCCGCACCCTGCCCAACGTGTTGGCCACGCCCCACGTGGGCTACGTCAGCGCCAACAACTACCGGCTGTTCTATAGCCAGATGATCGAGGACATCCTCGCATGGCACGCCGGCGCGCCCATCCGCTTACTGGCCTGACCACACCTGGGCCTCGGTCCAGCCCAGCTCGGCGAAATCGCGGGCGCGCAGGTGCGCCTCGCCTTCGCAGAAGAATTCGTCGAGCTGCGGCGGCTTGATGTCGGTGTCGGCCAGCATGGCGTGGACCTGGCCGCGATGGTGCACCTGGTGCTCGAACAGGTGCGCCAGCAGGCGCACGCGGGTGTCGCGCTGGGTGCGGTCGGGGCGCAGGATGGTTACGTGGCGGCCCAGGCTGTCGTCCTTGAGCAGCCGGCAATAGGCGATCAGCCGGTGGTCGGCCTGGGCCTGCTCGCGGTGCAGGGCCAGGCAGGTGTTGAACGGCTCCTCGGGCTCGAAGAAGCGCTCGCTGTCCAGCTCCGGGGCATCGCCGCCCTGTTCGCATTCCAGCGCCTGCAGGTAGAACCAGTCCACCGTGAGGATGTGGTTGAGGGTGGCCTTGATCGACGGAAAGAAGCTGCTGCGCGGCGCCAGGAACTCGTCCTGGCTCAGTTGCAGGCAGGCCTTGTACAGGCGGTGGTTGGCCCAGCCGTTGTTGTAGGCCTGGGCCAGCAGGTAATGAGACAAGGGATCGGCCATCGCGTGCTCCTCCTCAGCTGAAGCGTTGCAACTGCATCTCGCGCAGCCGGCTCAGGGTGCGCCGGAACGGGAATGCCAGGTACCCTTGAGTGTAGAGCGCATCCAGCGCCACCCGCGCCTCGATGTACAGCGGCACCTTGCGGTCGTAGCACTCGTCGACCAGGGCGATGAAGCGGCGCACGCCGTCGTCGTTGGGCGACAGCTGCGGCAGCTCGCGGTCGCCGGCCACCACCCGCTCCACGCCGTCCTCGGTGCCGCGGGCGATTTTTGCCGCGCGCTGCTCGGCGCCCAGGGCCGGGACTTCGCCCAGCAGGATGGCGCTGAACCGGTCGCACAGCTGCATGAAATCCATGGCCGCCCACGGCTGCTCGCACAGCTGCGCGTAGGTGCACCACAGCACGTGTTCACTCGCCCGCACCACCGGCAGCTGGCGATAGCCCACCGCCAGCGGCTGCGGCGAGGCCGCCTCCTCGCCCCTCAGCGCCTCGAACGTGCTGGCCAGGGCACCAGGATCATTGACCCAATAGCGCTGCAGCGCGGCGCCGGGGTGCAGGCGGTGGTCCTGGTCGCCGTCCACCGCCACCACCTGCATGTGCGCCTGGATGGCGCGGATGGCCGGCAGGAAGCGCTCGCGGTTGAAGCCGTCGGCGTAGAGTTGGTCCGGCGGCTGGTTGGAGGTGGCGACCACCGTCACCCCGGCGTCGAACAGCGCGGTCATCAGGCCGCCGAGGATGATGGCGTCGGCAATGTCGGTGACGAAAAACTCGTCGAAGCACAGCACGCGGATGTCCTTGGCCAGGCTGCCGGCCAGCACCTTCAGCGGGTCGCGCACGCTGTCCAGCTGGAACAGGTGCTGGTGCACCCAGGCCATGAAATGGTGAAAGTGCTGGCGCCGGGCGGGCACGGTCAGGCAGCCGTGGAACAGGTCCATGAGCCAGGTCTTGCCGCGGCCCACCGGGCCCCACAGGTACACGCCGGGGCACGGCTGGCCGGCTTCCACGGCGGCGAAACAGGCCTGTAACGCCTGGGCGGCACGGGCCTGGGCGGGGTCGTCGGCGTAGCCGCGGGCGCTGAGGGCTTGCTGGTAGGCGGTGAGTGGCTCAAGCATAAAACGTCCTGTAGATACTCCCGTAGCAGCCGCCAAAGGCTGCGTCCTGGCCCCGCGCACTACCTGACGCACTGTGCTGGCCATGACGCAGCCTTCGGCAGCTGCTACGGGTTGGCGGTTATTGCTGCAATCCTACTTTAAGCAGCTGGCCGTCGTCCGCATCGGTGAGCACGTAGAGGAAGCCGTCCGGGCCCTGGCGCACGTCGCGGATGCGCGCCTTCAGGCCGCCCAGCAGGCGCTCCTCGTGGCTGACCTTGTCGCCGTCGAAGGTCAGGCGGATCAGTTACTGGTCGGCCAGCGCGCCGATGAACAGGTCATGCTGCCAGGCCTTGAAGCGGTCGGCGTCGTAGAACGCCATGCCGCTGATGGCCGGGGATTTTGCCCAGACGTGCAGCGGGTCCTTGGCGCCCTTGAGCGTCTTGCCCTGGGCCTCGGGAATCGGCGCCAGGTTGTAGTTGATACCATGGGTGGCCAGCGGCCAGCCGTAGTTCTGCCCGCGCTCGATGACGTTGATCTCGTCACCACCGCGTGGCCCGTGCTCGTGGGTCCACAGGGTGCCGGTCCAGGGGTTCAGCGCCGCGCCCTGCTGGTTGCGGTGGCCGTAGGACCAGATCTCCGGGCGCGCGCCCTTCTGCCCCACGAAGGGGTTGTCGTCGGGCACGCGGCCGTCGGGGAAGATGCGCACCACCTTGCCCTGCAGCTTGCCCAGGTCCTGGGCGGTGGGCCGCTGGTTGTTCTCGCCCAGGGCGATGAACAGGTAGCCGTCGCGGTCGAACACCAGCCGCGAGCCGAAGTGCTCGCCGGTGGACAGCTTGGGCTGCTGGCGGAAGATCACCTGGAAGTTGTCCAGGCGGGTCAGGTCATCGGAGAGCTTGCCGCGGCCCACGGCAGTGCCGGCCTTGCCGTCCGGCCCGGCCTCGGCGAAGGACAAATAGACCAGGCGGTCTTCCCTGAACTGTGGCGACAGTGCCACGTCCAGCAGGCCGCCCTGCCCGTGCGCCCACACGCTGGGGCCGCCGCTGATGGGCGCCGACAGCTTGCCCTCGGGGCTGACCACCCGCAGGGTGCCCGGGCGCTCGGTTACCAGGAAGCCCTTGTGGTCGGGCAGGAAGGCCAGGGCCCAGGGGTGGTGCAGGCCCTCGGCCACCGGGGTAACGCTCAAGGGCCCTTGTTCGCTGGGGTAGGTGGCAGGTGCCGTGGCGGCGTGTACGGCGAAGGGCAGGCTTAGCAAGGCACTCAACAGAATCTGACGAAGCATGGGCTATTCCTTTCAGCGGTTGTCATCGCGCGCGGGGCGCTGGCTGTCGAAGTCGGGCTTGGCGGGGGTGCTGCGCAGGTTGTTGCCATTGCCGATGCCGCCGTTCTGCAACGTCGGCGGGTTGGGGTTGACCTGCTGGCGCAGGGCTGGCGAGGTGGGCGTGACCGGGCGGGTGCCCTGCATGCTGTTGGGGTTGGCGCGGCGCACGGCGCTGTTGTAGGGGTTGCTGGTGTCGGCCCAGGCGCTGGCGGCCGTGGCGGCCAGCAGCAGGGCGAGGATGGGCGGTAATGCTCGCATGGTGCCTTCTCCCGTTGACGAATCCTGACTATAGGCCCATTGGAACCGCTGCCTGGGTGAGCGTTCGATGAAACCTGCGTCAGAGTCGTAACATTTTGTGGCCAGCATCGGGCTACTGCGGCGAACGCGGGGGCTTGGTGGTGGTCTGACGCAGACAACAACACCTGTCTCGAGAATGTGATCATGCGTCGATTCGTACTGCCCGCCCTGCGCCACTACCTGCTGCTGATGATGGTGGTGGGCCTGAGCGCTTGCGCCCTGCTGCCACCCCAGGACCCGATCAACATCAACGTGGTGGGCATCGAGCCGTTGCAGGGCCAGGACCTGGAAGTGCGCTTCGCGGTGAAGATCCGCCTGCAGAACCCCAATGAAGACAGCTACACCTACAACGGCGTGGCCCTGAACCTGGACGTCAACGGCCGCCCGCTGGCGTCGGGCGTCAGCAATGAAAGCGGCACCCTGGCGCGGTTCTCCGAGACCATCGTCACCGTGCCGGTCAGCGTCACCGCCTTCAGCGTGCTGCGCCAGACCCTGGGCCTGAGCCAGACCCAGTCGCTGGACAACCTGCCTTACGAGCTGCACGGCAAGCTGGCCAACGGCGTGTTCGGCACCGTGCGCTTCAGCGACCACGGCACCCTGTCGCTGGCGCCGCTGGCGGGCGACAGCGCGCCGCAGCCGTCGCAGAACCCGTACAAGAACAGCCGTTGGCCTGCCGCCACCCCTTGATTACACTGCGGGGACTGACACGGAGTCCCCGCCATGCCCCCTGAGCTGCACACCGAACGCCTGCTGCTGACGCCGCTGCAACTGAGCGACGCCGCCGACATCCAGCGCCTGTTTCCCCAGTGGGAAGTGGTGCGCTACCTCGACAGCCACGTACCGTGGCCCTACCTCGCCGATGGCGCCCTGAGCTGGGTGCGTGATTGCGTGCTGCCAGCCGTGGCCGCGGGCAAGCAGTGGGAGTGGGCGATTCGCCTGCGCAGCGCGCCGCAGTCGCTGATCGGCTGCATCGGCCTGATGGATCAAACCGACAACCACCGGGGCTTCTGGCTGGCGCCCGCGTGGCAGGGCCAGGGTTACATGAGCGAGGCCTGCAGCGTGGTGACCCACTACTGGTTCGAGGTGCTGGACCGGCCCGTGCTGCGGGTGCCCAAGGCAGTGGCCAACGCCGGCTCGCGACGGGTGTCGGAGCGCGAGGGGATGCGGCTGGTGGGTGAAGCGCAGGGGGAGTTCGTGTGCGGGAGGCTGCAGCGCCAGTTGTGGGAATTGCGCCGCGAGGAGTGGCGACGCGGCCTTGTGGCCGCTGCTACAACAGGTTCATGACGGCGACGCGGCCGTCGGCCGCTGCTACAGGACCTGTAGCAGCGGCCAAAGGCCGCGTCCAGCGATCATTGATCGCGGTACGGCATATCTTCTTCCGGCCCCAGGTACACCGGCACGCGCCAGCCCACTTCACGCAGGGAATGCTGCACCTGGTTCTCCACGCCCAGAAGGGTGGCAAAGATGGCCATGCGCACGGCGATGCCGTTGTCGGTCTGCTTGAAGATGGCCAGGCGCGAGTCGTGGTTCAGGTCCACGCTCAGGTCGTTGGCGCCCGGGCGCGAGTCGCGCGGCAGCGGGTGCATGATCAGCGTGTGCGGGCCGCAGGTGGCGTTGACCAGGGCCTGGTTGATCTGGAAGTCGGCGCTGTAGCCTTCCAGGGTCTCGTCCTGGGCGAAGCGCTCTTTCTGGATGCGCGTGGCGTACACCACGTCGGCGCCCTTCAGCGCGGTGTGCAGGTCGTGGGACTGCTCCACGTGGTGGCCGTGGCTGGCCAGGTATTCCACCAGGTGGGTCGGCAGCATCAGCGACTGCGGCGACACCAGGGTGATGCGCAGGTTGCGGTACAGCGCCAGCAGCTTGCTCAGCGAGTGCACGGTGCGGCCGTACTTGAGGTCGCCGGCGAAGACGATGTGCGCGCCGTCGATCAGCTTGTCCAGGCGCGAGAACTCGCGCTGGATGGTGTACAGGTCCAGCAGCGCCTGGCTGGGGTGCTCGCCAGGGCCGTCACCGGCGTTGATCACCGGCACGTGGGTGGCCTGGGCAAATTCGGCGACCGCGCCCAGGTCGGGGTGGCGGACCACGATGGCGTCGGCATAGCCGGCGATGACGCGGCTGGTGTCGTGGATCGACTCGCCCTTGGCCATCGACGAGAAGGTGAAGCCGGTGGTGTCGCACACCGAGCCGCCCAGGCGCGCGAACGCCGAGCTGAAGCTCAGGCGCGTGCGGGTGCTGGCCTCGAAGAACAGGTTGGCCAACACCGCGCCTTCCAGCACGCGGGTGGTCTTCTGGCGGCGGGCGATGGGTTGCATGATATCGGCCACGCGCAGCAGGTCTTCCACCGAGTCGCGAGTGTAGCCGTCCACGGAAAGCAGGTGATGGCCCATTTCGCTGTTGGCGGCGTGAACGTGTACACCCTGTGTATCCAGCGCCACACCTTTCAGAATCTCCAGCATGAAGCGCTGGGCGATGTCGGGCATCTTGCGCATTTCCGGCGACTCGTCCGGCAGCAACCAGCTGTCCAACGCCCGGCGAGACACGCCAATGCGCTGCGCCAGGGCGTCGCGGGTGAAGTTGAGGCGGCGCATGGCATCGCGCAGGAAGACTTGCTGGGACATGGAGGGCGGACTCGGCTGGATATACACGCTGCGGATTATCCGCGCGCGCCTTGATCAGCGCAAGCGTGACCTGTGGGAGCTGGCTTGCCAGCGAGCTGTTGAGGCCCAAAAGCTCGCTGGCAAGCCAGCTCCCACACAATCAAGGGCGACTCAACAACGCCAGGCGCACCGCCAGCATGGTCAGCACCGTCGCCAGCCCCAGCGACTGCACCTTGGCCCAGCGCCCGTTGGCCGCCAGCCGCCGGTAAATAGCCGCGCCGAATACCGCCAGCAACGAATGAAACACCGTGGCGGTCAGCGCCAGCATCACCCCCAGCTGAATCAGCTGCCAGCCCACCTGGCCGCGCGCAGGCTCGACGAATTGCGGCAGGAACACCATGAAGAACAGCAGCGCCTTGGGGTTGAGCAGGCTGTTCAGCGTGGCCGAGAACAGAATGCGCGCCAGCGGCAGTTGCTCGCCGCGATTCAACGCGCCCAGGCCGCCACCGCGCAGGGTCTTGAACGCCAGCCACAGCAGGTAGAGCGCCCCGGCGTAGCGAATCAGGTCGAACGCCGGCGGCCAGCTGGCCACCAGCGCGGTCACGCCCGTGGCAGTCAGCACTGCCAGGCTGAGGTCGGCGATGGTGATGCCCAGCGCCGCCATCAAGCCGCCGCGCCAACCGCGGGCGATGGCCTGGCTGAGCACGAAGGCCATGTTCGGCCCCGGCGAGAGCAGCAACAGAATTACGGCCAGGAAAAACACTGGCAGCGTATCGAGGGAGATCATGATGTCGCGTCCTTGCCCTGGAAATTGAACCGCCAGCGTACGCGTGACGGGGCATGACGTCCCATAACAGTGAGGGGCAATTTCACCCGAGCAGTCGAGTTTCATTTTCCATGGGTTGACGCCGCCGCTCGGCATGGGGCACCGTAACGCCATGAACAACGCCCTGCGCACCACCTCGACCCGCACCACCACGACCGCCACCGGCGGGCCGTGCGGCGAGGCGTGAGCAACACCTGACACGCAACACCCAAGGCCCCGCCAGCAATGGTCGGGGCCTTTTTTGTGCCGCACCGGCGCTGGTCATTTCAAGGAGCAACACCATGGCTGCATTGAAGCTCAACCGCCCCGCCCTGCTGATCGTCGACGTCCAGGTCGGCCTGATCCACGGCCCGCAAAAGCCCTGGCAAGGCGAACGCCTGCTGGCCACCATCAACCAGGTCATCGCCCAGGCCCAGGCCGCCGGCGCGCCGATCCTGGCGGTGCGCCACACCGGTCCCGCCGGTTCGCCCATCGCCCAGGGCAGCCCGTTCTGGCAGGTGGCGCCCGAGCTGAACCTGGCCCACGGCAACATACGGCTGTTCGACAAGCAGGCCTCCAGCGCCTTCCAGGGCACCGACCTTGAGCAGTGGCTCAAGGCCGAGCAGGTGGAGGACCTGGTGATCGTCGGCCTCAAGACCCAGTACTGCGTCGACAGCGCCTGCCGCGCCGCCGCGCAGCTGGGTTTCAAGCCGGTGCTGGTGGCCGACGGCCACAGCTGCATGGACACCGACCTGCTGGCCGCCGAGGTGATCATCGCCCACCACAACCAGACCCTGCACGGCCCGATCGCCCGCGTGGCGGCGGCGGCCGAGCTGCAGTTCTGAGCCACTGGCGATAAAAAACCTGCTTGCAGGCCATGAAAAAACTGGCCTGCAAGCCCCCCACGGCAGCCCCTGGGGTTGGTATTGTTCCAGCTGGTCTGGAGCCGTGGTACGCGACTTGCTGGTTGCCTGCCACTTGCCAACATCGAGGTCCGCCGTGGCTGCCTACAACCTGCGTCAACTGAAGTACTTCATCACCACCGTCGAATACGGCAGCGTCGCCGAGGCGTCGCGCAAGCTGTACATCGCCCAGCCGTCGATCTCCACCGCCATCAAGGCGCTGGAAGACAGCTTCGGCGTGCAACTGCTGATCCGCCATCACGCCCAGGGCGTGTCCCTCACCCCCAGCGGCGCGCGCTTCTACCGCAAGGCCCAGGAACTGCTGCGCATGGCCCGCGAGTTCGAGCAGAACGCCCTGGCCGATAATGACGTGGTGGCCGGGCAGATCGACATCGGCTGCTTCGAGACCGTGGCGCCGCTGTACCTGCCGCAGCTGATCGCCGGCTTCAGCGCGCTCTACCCCGGCGTCGAGATCCGCATCCGCGACGGCGAACAACAGGAGCTGGTGCAAGGCCTGACCTCGGGCAGCTTCGATTTGGCCATCCTCTACAAGCACGACCTGGACAGCACCATCGAAACCGAGCCGCTGATGCCGGCCCAGCGCCCCTACGCCCTGCTGCCCGCCGACCACCGGTTCGCCCAGCAGGCCCAGGTGTCACTGCGCGACCTGGCCACCGAACCGATGATTTTGCTCGACGTGCAGCCCAGCCGTACCTATTTCGTCAGCCTGTTCGAAGAGCTGGGCCTGACCCCGCGCATCGCCTTCAGCTCGCCGTCCATCGAGATGGTCCGCGGCATGGTCGGCCAGGGCTTCGGCTTCTCGATCCTGGTCACCCGCCCGCACTCGGAATGCACCTACGACGGCAAGAAGGTGGTGTGCGTGGACATCGTCGAGGACGTCACCGGCTCCGGCCTGGTGGCTGCCTGGCTCAAGCGCGGGCAACTGACCAAGCCGGCGCAGCTGTTCGCCGACTACTGCCGCGAACAGCTCACAGCCAAGGCCACCGCCGCGCGCCCCGCCCCGTAACAGCAACTGTTATGCATTCACTTCCGGGCACCGCGGTGTTACCGACGCAGCCTGGCGGCAGCTGCTACAACCTGTGGGAGCTGGCTTGCCAGCGAGTTGTTGGGGCCATAAAAGCTCGCTGGCAAGCCAGCTCCCACAAGGGAAAGCAGCTATCATGCTTGGCATCCGGCCCTAAAAGGATTCCAGCCGCCCAATGCCGTTCTTCGCCAAAACGCCACGCCCGCCCCGCCCCCTGCGCCTGCTGGCCCCTTGGCTTGCCGGGGCGCTGCCGCTGGTACTGGGCCTGGGTATTCTGTACTGGCAGGCCGAGCGCGACCTTGCGGCCAACGCCCAGGACACCGCCGAGCAGGCCCTGGCGCAGTTCGACCTGATGCTGGACAACGTTGCCGAATCCGCCAACGCGCTGCTGCCCCTGGCTGGCCAGCCCTGCGCCGACGCCACCCTGGCCCTGCGCGAGCAGGTCACCCGCCGGCCTTTCGTGCGCTCCACCAACCTGGCGCTCGACGACCACCTGTATTGCAGCTCGCTGTTCGGCGAGTTCAGCGAGCCCATCAACCCCGGCGACTACGTCGACGGCCACCTGTGGCTGATGGACGGCAACCCGGTCACCCCCGGCCACGCGCTGCTGGTGTACCGCGCCTTCGACGACGACCAGACCGCCCTGGCTACCCTGGACGGCTACCACCTGGCCAACGCCCTGCGCATGATCGGCCGCGAGCAGCCGGTGCTGCTGCAGGTGGGCAACAGCTGGCTGGCCCCCGACGGCCAGGTGCACGACGCCCCCTTGCCGGCGTTCCCGGTAGCACCCACGCACCTGGGCTCCAGCCGCTACCCGCTAAGCGTGAGCACCGGCTACCCGGCCGGCGAGCCCTGGCGCTGGGTCAGCGCGCAATACCCCTTGCTGCTGGCCCTGCTGGTGCTGCTCGGCGTGTTGGCCGGCGGCCTGTGCCGCTGGCTGCTGAACCGCCCGCAGTCGCACCGCGCGGAAATCGCCCGGGCGCTGGAGGCCGACGAGTTCCTGCCCTATTACCAACCGGTGGTGCGCAGCCTCACCGGGCGCTGGTCCGGCGCCGAGGTGCTGATGCGCTGGCAGCACCCGCGTGAAGGCCTGGTGCCGCCGGACCTGTTCATTCCCTTCGCCGAGCACTCGGGGCAGATCGTGCCCATGACCCGCCGCCTGATGCGCCAGGTGGCCGAGGACCTGCGCCCCCACGCCGAGCTGCTGGAAGACGACTTCCACCTGGGCATCAACATCAGCGCCGAGCACTGCCAGGACCTGGCCCTGCTGGACGACTGCCGCGACTTCCTGCAAGGCTTCCCACCGGGGCGCATCACCCTGGTGCTGGAACTGACCGAACGCGAATTGATCCGCCCCAGCGCCGTCACCCACCAGCTGTTCGAGGCCCTGCACAACCTGGGCGTGATGATCGCCATCGACGATTTCGGCACCGGCCACTCCAGCCTGGCCTACCTGCGCGAGTTCAAGGTGGACTACCTGAAGATCGACCAGAGCTTCGTCGCCACCATCGGCAAGGATGCGCTGTCGGGGCACATCGTCGACAGCATCATCGAACTGTCCGGCAAGCTCGACCTGGGCATCGTCGCCGAGGGCGTGGAGGACGAGGTGCAGCGCGAGTACCTGGTGCAGCGGCAGGTGGAGTTCCTGCAGGGCTACCTGTTCGGCAGACCAATGCCCATCGACGCCTTCCTGCAAACCCTGCGAACCCCGTAGCAGCTGCCGCAGGCGGCGCCCCGCCACAAAATGAGGCATCGCGCCCCATTTTGGTGACACGCCCTGCCCCACAATGAGATCATTGCCGGCCTTACCTGCCCGTTCCACCCCGCGCTCCAGAGGCTCTCTTGTCCAAAGGCATCATCTCGTCCGTCACAGCGTCCAGCCTGTTCGCCGTGATGTACTTCTATACCTCGCTGCTCACCCCGCTCACCGGCGAAGAAATCTTCGGCTGGCGCATCCTGCTGACCGTGCCCTGCGTGACGCTGTTCCTGCTGATCACCCGCGACTTCAAGCTGGCCGTGGGCCTGCTCAAGCGCATGCGCGAGCGGCCGATCCTGCTGCTGGGCAGCATCGGCACCGCGTCGCTGCTGGGCGTGCAGCTGTGGCTGTTTCTCTGGGCGCCGCTGCATGGCCGCAGCCTGCCGGTGTCACTGGGCTATTTCCTGCTGCCGCTGACCATGGTGCTGACCGGGCGGCTGGTCTACGGCGAACGGCTGTCGTACCTGCAGAAGGTGGCGGTGGGCTTCGCCCTGTGCGGCGTAGGGCATGAACTGTGGGTGCACGGCAGCTTCGCCTGGGAGACCCTGCTGGTGGCGTCCGGCTACCCGGCCTACTTCGTGCTGCGGCGCAAATGCCAGACCGACCACCTGGGCGGCCTGTGGACCGACATGTGCCTGATGATGATCCCGGCCACCTGGTTCGTCACCACCGGCCCGCTGTCGGCTGCCGACATGCTCCAGCACCCGGCCCTGTACGGCCTGATTCCGGTGCTGGGCATGATCAGCGCCCTGGCGCTGGTGTCCTACGTCATGGCCAGCCGCCTCCTGCCGTTCAGCCTGTTCGGCCTGCTCAGCTACGTGGAACCGGTGCTGCTGGTGGGCGTGGCGCTGCTGCTGGGCGAAAGCATCGCCCGTGACCAGTGGTGGACGTATATCCCGATCTGGCTGGCGGTGGTGGTGCTGATCATCGAAGGCTTCAAGCACCTGGTGCGTTCGCGGCGGCGCAGCATGTAATTCAAGGGTGCACCAGCAGCAACACCGCGCTGATGCTCAGAAATGACGCCAGCGTGGTCAGCACCAGCGCCGCCGCGCAGCGCCCTTCCAAACCGAAGCGCTGCCCCAGGATGGGGTAGACGCTCATCATCGGCGCGCTGGCGATCACCACGCCGGCCAGCATCATCGGCGCCGGCACGTCGGCCAGCAGCCAGAACATCAGCCCCAGCAGCAGCGGGTGCACCAGCAGCTTGCCGGCGCCGATCAGCCCCAATTCGTTGAGCTGCCCGCGCACCTTGGTGCCGTACAGCACGCCGCCGATCACGAACAGCGCCGCCGGCGCCGAGGCCTGGGCCAGCATATCGATGACCTTCAGCGGCGCCACCGGGATCTGCACCCGCGCCAGCGACAGCGCGCCGCCGACGATGATCGACACGATCAGCGGGTTGCGGCCCAGGCGCTTGAGGGTTTCGACCATCACCCGCCGCGCCGAGCCGCCCTGCTGCTCCCCGGCCTCGGCCATGGCCAGCGCCAGCGGGATCATCACCAGGTTCTCGATGACCATGCCCAGCGCCAGCCCCACCACCGCCGGTGGCCCGGCGACCATGGCGGCGATGGGGTAGCCGATGAAGCCGCTGTTGGACACCGACATGCCCATGCCGGCGATGGCAGCGTTGGCCACGCTGGCCTGGCGCAAGCGGCGGAAGACCAAAAAGCCGGCGGCGAAGCTGCCCAGCGACGCCAGGCCGTAGGCCAGCAGGTAGTGGTAGTTGAAGACCTCGCTGATGGGCCGCTGGGCCAGCGCGCGGATCACCAGCGCCGGCAGGCAGAAGACAATGACGAAGGTGCCGACGCCGCGCACCTGTTCGCGGCTCAGCAGCTTGAGCGCCGTGGCCAGGTAGCCCAGGGCGATGATGATGAAGATCGGTGCGGTGATGGCGAGCACGTCTAGCAACGACTGGTTTCCTTTTGGGCGCGGCCTGCGGCCGCTGCTACGGGAGCCTCGCGATCAATCCTGGCGCACGTCGACCTGTTCATGACTGTGGCACGCCTGGGCGATGGCTTCCACCACCCGCAGGTTCTGCAACCCGTCGCGCACGCTCACCAGCGGCTGCGCCTGGCCGCGGATCACCTGGCAGAAATGCGCCAGCTGGCGCGCCAGCGGGTCGGCGCGGTCCTGGCGCAGTTGTTCGCTGATGAACGGCTTCCACCACGAACGGTCCTCGGGGCTGCCATAGCGCTTGAGGCGCATGGTGGGCACCGACAGCTGGCCGAAGGTGCCGGTGATCACGTAGCAGTCCTCGTCATCGTAGTGGCTGTAGGTCTTGTTCTCCTGGCTGGTCTGCTCCCAGCTGCGCGGGCTGGCGGCGGTGTCCGAGAGCAGGAAACTGCCCAGCGCGCCGCTGGCGAAGCGCAGGCTGATGGCCACCGTGTCTTCCACCTCGAAGCCGCGGGTGGCGTGGGAGGCCATGGCCTGCACCGCGACGATCTCGCCGCACAGCGAGCGCAGGTTGCCGATCTCGTGGATCAGGTTGAGCAAAATCGGCCCGCCGCCGACCTGGGTGCGCCACGGGCCTGCGGCGAAGTATTCATCGGGCTTGTAGAACAGCGCCGTGCCCATCACCGCCACCAGGTTGCCCAGCAGGCCATCGGCGATCACTTGCCGGGCCTGGGCCAGGATCGGGCTGTGGGCGCGGTGATGGCCCACCAGCAACGGCGTGTCCGCGGCGCGACTGGCCGCGTACAGCCGCTCGCCTTCCTCCAGGGTGTGCGCTAGCGGCTTCTCGATCAGCGCCGGCACCCGCGCGGCCAGGCACTCGAAGGCCTGGGGCACGTGCAAGGCGTTGGGCGTGGCGAGAATGACGCCATCGGGACGAAACTCGGCGAACAGCGCCTCCAGCGAGGTGAACAACGGCACCTGCAGGCGCGCCGCCAATTCCACCGCGGCCGGTGATGGGTCGACAATGGCCGCCAGCTGGCATTCGTGGCTGGCCTGGATCTGTTCGATATGGAAGTGGCCGATGGCACCGGCGCCGGCTACGGCAATGCGAAGAAGGGACATAAGGGGCTCTGATTATTCTTGGGGATTATTCTGGCTGAGCAATGGCCATAGCTTAATCAATCGCGATCAGGACATAATCGGCCATTATGAAGATTCAGAATGCGCAATTAGCGAACAATTCACCTTTCCTGCGCGACCTGCAGTTGTTTTGCAGCGTGGCCCGGCATGCCAGTTTTGTCACGGCGGCCCAGGAGAGCGGCATCTCCCCGGCCCACCTGAGCAAGCGCATCGCGCTGCTGGAGGCATCGCTGGGGGTCAAGCTGTTCCAGCGTACCACGCGCCGGGTCAACATCACCGCCGACGGCGAGACCGCCTTCACCTGGGCGCAGACCCTGCTGGGCAACGTCGACGACATGCTGCAGGCGCTGTCCGGGGTGCGCAACGAGCCGCGCGGTGCCCTGCGCATCAGCACCAGCCTGCGCCTGGGCCGCGAGTACATCGCGCCGGTGATGGCGCGCCTGCGCCAGCGCTACCCGGCGCTGGAGGTGTGGCTGGAACTGCTGGACCGGCGCGCCGACCTGATCGCCGAGAACTTCGACATCGACATCCGCGTGGGCGAGGTGCTGGAACAGCACCTGATCGCCCACCGCATCACCAGCAGCTACCGCATCCTCTGCGCCGCCCCCGCCTACATCGAACGCATGGGCAGCCCGCGCAGCCTGGCCGAACTGGCCCAGCACGACTGCCTGCTGTTCCGCGAGCGCGACCAGCGCTTCGGCCTATGGCGCCTGCACGGCAGCGCCGGCGAGGAAAGCGTGAAGGTCACCGGGCCCATGGCCTCCAACCACAGCGACGTGGTGCGCCAGTGGGCCCACGAGGGCTACGGCATCATCATGGCCTCGGTGTGGGACGTGGCCGCCAGCCTCAAGGCCGGCGAGCTGGTGCAGGTGCTGCCCGGCTACCGCCAGCCGGCGGACGTGTGGGCGGTAACCACCGCGCGCGGCGGCGAGTCGGAGAAGATTCGCGTGTGTATCGAATTCCTCAAGGAAGCCCTCACCCAGGGCCCGCAAACCCTGCTGACGCCACAATAACGCCCCGCGAACCACCGTAGCCGCTGCCGCAGGCTGCGCTGGCCCTTGCCCACGCTGGAGATCTTCAGTGTACTCGAGGGCCAGCGCAGCCTGGCGGCAGCGGCTACGCAGCGGTGTCGCGGCCGTGGGCATCGAGATATTCCTGACCTTTTATTCAATTCTGGTACGAAGGTGCAACAATTGGCACACTTCTTTCTAATGGTTTTCGACCGCGGTGTCAGGATCCCCTTTTCATTGGATCCGCAGGTGCACACAATGCACCATTTGCTAACAACGGGCAGCTACCCTGTCCATTACCAGTGCAGAAATTCCGCCAAAAGCGGTAGAACAGGAAGTCGGATCTATGTTCGAAGTGCCGTCCTCAATCAGGTTGTTGCTGTCCCGCTTCAGCCAGGCCCACGCGGGCCATTTCCACTCCCTGCGCTACGTCCGCCAGGACAGCCTGGGCCTGTCGGTCACCCGTAACGTCGTCGACCCACCGCGCCGCCACCGCAGCAGCGGCGTGATGCTGTGCGTGCGGGTCAACGGCAACGAAGCGTTCGCCGCCACCAGCGACCTCACCGAAAAAGGCCTGGAGCACGCCTACGACCAGGCGCTGCTGCTGGCCCACGCCATGGGCCAGCGCGCCCTGCTGAGCCTGCCGCCGTTGCAGGGCAACGCCGTGCACACCCGCTACAGCTCGCCGGCCGCCGACCAGCCGCTGCCCGATGCCGGGCACTGGCTGGAGGTGCTGCGCGCCGAATCGGCGCGCGTGCCGCAGCACGAACGCCTGGTGAACTGGTCGGCCAGCCTGGGCATCACCGACAGCCAGCAGCTGTACGTGGACAGCACCGGCAGCGAGATCGCCAGCCACAAGCGGCTGTTCTTCCCCGAACTGGACGTGACCGCCTTCGACGGCCAGCAGAGCCAGCGCCGCACCTGGGCCATCGCCCGCCAGGGTGGCAGCGAGCTGGTGCATGAGTCGGGCTTCATCGGCCAGATCGAACAGGTGGCCGACCAGGCCCTGCAATTGCTGGCTGCGCCCAACACCCCGGAAGGCCCGCGCGACCTGCTGCTGATGCCTGACCAGATGATTCTGCAGATCCACGAGTCCATCGGCCACCCGCTGGAGCTGGACCGCATCCTGGGCGATGAGCGCAACTACGCTGGCACCAGTTTCGTTACCCAGGACATGTTCGGCAGCTACCAGTACGGCTCGCCGCTGCTCAACGTCAGCTTCGACCCGCAGGTGCCGGACGAGCTGGCCAGCTACAGCCACGACGACGAAGGCACGCCGGCGCACAAGCACCTGCTGATCGAAGCCGGCGTACTCAAGCGCCCCCTGGGCGGCGCCCTGTCCCAGGCACGCAGCGGCCTGGCCGGGGTGGCCAACAGCCGCGCCTGCGACTGGAACCGCCCGCCCATCGACCGCATGGCCAACCTCAACGTCGAGCCCGGCGACCAGAGCCTGGCGCAGATGATCGGCAACATCGAGCACGGAATCCTCATGGCCACCAACCGCTCCTGGTCCATCGACCAGGCCCGCAACAAGTTCCAGTTCGGCTGTGAATGGGCCCAGCTGATCGAAAACGGCGAGCTGGCCGGCGTGGTCAAGAACCCCAACTACCGCGGTATTTCCTCGCAGTTCTGGCGCAACCTCAGCGCCGTTGGCGACCGTTCCACCTTCGAGGTGATGGGCACCCCCAACTGCGGCAAGGGCGAACCCAACCAGGCGGTCACCGTGGGGCACGCGTCGCCGCCCTGCGTGTTCAAGCAGATCGACGTGTTCGGGGGGCAAGCGTGATGAATCACACTCTCTACCGCCGCTCCTTCGACATGCTGGAACAATGGCTGCACACCCAACTGGCCGCGGGCGAGCATTTCTCGCTGTGGTTCAGCGCCGAGGACTCGCAGTTCATTCGCTTCAACCACGGCCAGGTGCGCCAGGCCAGCCAGGTGCTGCAGATCGACGCCACCTTGCGCCTGATCCACAACGAGCGCCATGCCAGCGACACGCTCAACCTGACCGGCGACGTGGCCACCGACCGCGAGCGCCTGGGCGAAGCCCTGGCTGGCCTGCGCACGCTGCTGCAAGTGCTGCCGCCCGACCCGTACCTGCAACTGGACAACCAGGTGTTCGCCAGCGACCGCGTGCCCGAGGGCAGCCTGCCCAGCGCCGACGCGCTGATCGAGCAAGTGGGTGCGCTCAGCCAGGGCCTGGACATGGTCGGCATCTACGCCGGCGGCCCGATGTACCGGGGCTTCGCCAGTTCCTGGGGCGGCCGCGGTTGGCACGTGGCGATCAGCGCCAGCCTGGACTTCAGCCTGTTCCATGAGAACGGCGAGGCGGTGAAGATCACCTACGCTGCCAGCGAATGGGACGCCGACGAACTGGCCGCGCAATTCGCCCAAGGCCGCGAGCAACTGGCGCACCTGGGCAAGCCACGCAAGACCCTGGCGCCCGGCCAGTACCGCGCCTACCTGGCGCCGGCCGCCGTGGAAGAAATCATCGGCATGCTGCAATGGGACGGCTTCTCCGCCCGCGCCCTGGCCACCCGCCACAGCCCGCTGCAGGCCCTGCAGCTGAAAACCGCCAGCCTGTCGCCCCAGGTCAGCATCAGTGAGATGGCCTCCACCGGCCTTGAGCCGCTGTTCAACAGCGAAGGCAGCCTGCGCCAGGACCAGGCGCTGATCGAGCACGGCCACCTGGTGGGCCAAATGGTCAGCTCGCGCTCGGCCCAGGAATACCACCTGGAAGCCAACGGCGCCGACACCTATGAAAAGCCTTCCTCGCTGGTGATGGCCGGCGGCGACCTGCCCAGCGCCGAGGTGCTACAAGCGCTGGGCACCGGCCTGTACATCGGCAACCTGTGGTACCTGAACTACTCCGACATTGGCCTGGCGCGCATGACCGGCATGACCCGCTTCGCCAGTTTCTGGGTGGAAGACGGCAAGATCGTCGCGCCCATCGACACCATGCGTTTCGATGACAGCGTCTACGACCTGTTCGGCGCCAACCTGCTGGCCCTGACCCGCGAGCAGAGCCTGCGCATCAGCACCAGCACCTACTCGCAACGCGACGCCCAGACCCTGCTGCTGCCGGGCGCGTTGATCGAGCGTTTCACCCTCACGCTGTAGACCGTGCGGTAGACCCCGGGGCCAGGCCTGGCCCCAGGGGCTTTTTATTACTGTTATTCGCCTGTGTGCCTGACGCCAACTTGAAAGACTGTTTTCACTAACGGTCGCAGGCTTTTATTTTTTACAACTTCACTTCAGCACCACCCGGGACCTAACTATTGAATAAATAAACACCTCAAGCACGCACCAAATAAAACCGCACTTGCCGGTTTGGTGCACACCCAACTAATACCCTGCACCGTGCCGATTCGATGTTTAACCCACATCGTGATCACGGCCTCGTGCAGCCCGAAACTTGCCCAGTGATGGCCGCTCGATTGCCCGTCAGGACCCCGTGCGGCCTGGTGCTGGAACAAACGTACAAGAATGCGACATGGTGTGTGTAAATTGGCGCCAAACGCTCTACAGCGCAGGTTCTGGCACAGCGGTTGCTCTGTATTAGCTCAGCCACATTCCCGTACAACCTTGTACATACGATAAAAAGGAAGGCGTCATGAAACCGTACACAGCCACCTCTACTTAATTGCAGAAGACTGAATTCTGACACGTACTGGCAGACTTCAGTATGACCGCCTACTTGCGCCGCCCACAGTCGAACATTAATTAAATGTTTGAGCGGTACCGCTTTGCCCTTCTTTTTATTCGAGGGAGACTTGATGAATGACGCGGTAAAAAAGAAGCCACCCCAGGTGCCCACTTCAATAGTTCCCGCCACGCCGTGGCCCGGTATTCCATTCCGGCCCAATTCGTCGCGCCCGGGCATATTGAAGAAACAACAGGTGCTGATACTGGTGGCGGTGTCCGTGCTGTTGCACGGTGGCGCCTGGTGGTTGATGCAACAGGCCAAGGCGCCCGTGCCGGAAGTTGCCCCGCAAGTACCGGAAATGACCGTGGAGCTCACCAGCCCGACGCCCCCCACGCCCGAGCCGCCACCGCCGGAACCACCACCACCGCCGCCCCCTCCGCCGCCACCGGCGCCCGAGGAAGACCCGGACGCGGTGAAACCGCCGCCCAAGCCGGTGGAGAAGAAGGTCGAGAAGCCCAAGCCGGTGCCCAAGCCGCAGCCGCTGAAAAAGCCTGCGCCACCGACCCCGCCGGCCCCGGCGCCGACGCCTGCGCAGAGCGCGCCGCCCAGCCCCACCCCGGCACCGGCGGCGCCTGCGGCAGCGCCCGGCCCGGTGAAAGAGTCGGCGGCCATTTCCGGCCTGGCCAGCCTGGGCAACCCGCCGCCCGAATACCCGTCGCTGGCCCTGCGCCGCAACTGGGAAGGCACGGTGGTGCTGCGCATCAAGGTGCTGGCCAACGGCCGCGCCGGCAGCGTCGAGGTCACCAAATCCAGCGGCAAGCCGCAGCTCGATGAAGCGGCGGTGGAAGCGGTGCGCAACTGGAAGTTCATTCCGGCCAAGCGCGGCGACACGCCAATCGAAGGCTTCGCCACCCAGACCATCGACTTCAAGTTGCCGCAGTAAACGAACTCAACCCTATTCACGTTGTGCGAGGTAGAAATCATGAATGCTTCAATGTCCGCAATGATCGTCCCGGGCGTGCTCTGGGCCCTGGTGTTGTTCTCCGTGCTCAGCTGGGGCCTGCTGCTGATCAAGTCGGCCCAGTACCTGCGCCTGAAATCGCAGAACAAGCAGTTCACCCGCGCCTTCTGGGCCGCCCCCGACCTGCTCACCGCCGCCGAGCACTCCACCCAGTACCCCGGCGCCCTGGCGCGCATCGCCAACAGCGGCTTCGAAGCCATGGCCAGCGATGACAACCCGCGCAACGCCCAGCAACTGGCGCACACCATCAACCGCCAGGACCGCCTGGAGCGCAACCTGCGCCAGCAGATCCAGAAGGAACGCCGCACCCTGGAAGCCGGCCAGGCGATTCTGGCCAGTATCGGCAGCACCGCGCCCTTCATCGGCCTGTTCGGCACCGTGTGGGGCATCATGGAAGCGCTGCAGAGCATCGGTGCCAGCGGTTCCGCCAGCCTGGAAACCGTTGCCGGGCCCATCGGCCACGCGCTGATCGCCACCGGCGTAGGCATCGCCGTCGCCGTGCCGGCGGTGCTGATCTACAACTTTTTCCTGCGCCGCCTGAAGCTGGCCATGGCCGACATGGACGACTTCGCCCATGACTTCGACAGCCTGGCCCAGCGCAGCGCCTTCGCCGTGAGCCGCGAGCCCATCGCCCACAAGCACGCCGCCCGCGTGCAGGAGGCGAGCTGACATGGCCTTCTCTACCCAAGACAGCGACGAAGTGCTCAGCGAAATGAACGTCACGCCGCTGGTGGACGTGATGCTGGTGCTGCTGGTGGTGTTCATCGTCACCGCGCCGCTGATGACCAACGCCATCAAGGTCAACCTGCCGAAGACCGACGCCGTGGCCCCCGCCGAGAAAAAGGACCCGGTGGTGGTCAGCGTCGACCAGGACGGCAAGTTCTTCCTGGCCAAGAGCGAAATCGCCCCCGAGCTGCTGGAAAAAAGCCTCTCGGACGTGAAGGCCAAGGACCCGGAAGTCCGGGTGCAGTTGCAGGCCGACACCAGCGTCAACTACGGGCAAGTGGCCAAGGCCATGGCCTCCATCGAGCGCTCGGGCATCACCAAAATCTCGGTGATGACCTCGCGGTGACACGCCGGCCGGGCGGGGGATGAGACAGCCCGGCCAGGCGTTGCGGTAAACGGTCGTTCCACACCTGTGCGGTGCCCCTTTGGGCGCTGCAGGGGAGCGGCTGGCTTGAAGCAGAGGAGTTTCGTCCGGGGCCGGCATAACCCATCCGGAACAAGAGGGCTCACAAGGCCATTTCACTAAACGTCTGAAAAAGTCGGAAATTACCATGTTGATGAGTTTGCAACGTTTTACCCTCAAACCACTGGCGGCCACCCTGCAACGACGCAGCATGGTGCCGCTGTGCGTGATGGCCATGGGCATGAGCACCGTGCAGGCAGCCGAAACCACCGATGACGCCGGTACCGCCGCCGTGGTCGCGCCGGCCACCACCCAGTTGCAGAAGGTCGAAGTGACCGGCTCGGCCATCCGCCGGGTCGACGCCGAGACGGCCGTGCCGGTGACCATCCTGCGCGCCGCCGACCTCGAGAAGCAGGGCGTGACCACCACCGCCGAGCTGATGCAGCGGGTGACGGGCAACAACTCCATCGGCAACTCCGCCGGCTCCGTGGGCGCCGCCACCGGCGGTGCCAGCTTCGCCGACATGCGTGGCATCGGCGCCAACAAGACCCTGGTGCTGCTCAACGGCCGCCGGCTGGCCAACAACGCCATGTCCGGCACCAACAGCCAAGGCGGCGCGGTGGACCTGAACATGATTCCGTTCGCCGCCATCGACCGCGTGGAAGTGCTGCGCGACGGCGCCTCGGCGCTGTACGGCACCGACGCCATTGGCGGGGTGATCAACTTCATCACCAAGAAATCGCTCACCGACGGCACCCTCACCCTGGGCGGCGAAGACCCCACCAACAGCGGTGGCGGCGGCAGCAAGGACATGAGCGGCAGCTGGGGCTACGGCGACCTGGACAAGGACCGCTTCAACGTCATGGGCGTGTTCAACTACCGCACCCAGCAGAACCTGGAAGCCAAGGACCGCAGCTTCGACCAGGACTACGTGCCCGGCCGCGGCCTGGACAACACCTCGGGCACCGCCTTCCCGGCCAACTACAGCCAGAACGGCAACGCCGCCAACCCGCTGGGCAGCGCCTGCAGCGGCGCCAACCTGATCGCCAGCAACGGCGTATGCCGCTACAGCACGCGCAACTCCATCGACCTGCTGCCGCAGACCGAATCCACCTCGTTCTTCGGCAAGGCCACCGGCAAGCTGGCCGACGACCACAACGTCAACCTCGAATACTTCTGGAGCCGCAACGACAACAGCACCACCGTGGCTCCGGCGCCGCTCACCGGCTTGAGCCTTGCGCCCAGCTCGCCCTACTACCCCGGCAACGGCATCACCCCGCTGCCCACCGGCTTCGCCCTCGACCCCACGCAACCGGTGGGCGTGAACTGGCGTGAAACCGCCGCCGGCGACCGCGAATCGAAAGACCAGAACACCAGCCAGCGCCTGCTGCTGAGTTTCGACGGCAGCGTCGGCGGCTGGGACTACAACGTCGGCGCCGGCTACAACCAGAACCGGGTGGTCAACAGCGTCACCGGCGGCTACGTCAGCGACTCGGCGCTGACCGCCGGCCTCGACAGCGGCCTGCTCAACCCGTTTGGCGCCCAGAGCGCGGCCGGCCAGCAGTACATCGACGACAACGCCTACCACGGCGCCTACGCCGTCTCCACCGGCCGCGTGGCCTCGCTGGACGGCAAGGTCACCCGCGAGATCGGCGACTGGTTCGGCGCCGGCCCCGTGGGCCTGGCCCTGGGCGGCGAGTACCGCAAGGAGAAATACCACGAGTCGGTGGCCGACTGGGCCGGTGACCTGTCCAGCCTGGGCGTGGACCCCAACAGCTCGGTGTCGGGCGAGCGCAGCATCAGCGCCGAATACGCCGAGATCAACGTGCCGGTGATCGACAGCCTGGAACTGGGTGCCGCGATCCGCCACGACAAGTACAGCGACTTCGGCAGCACCACCAACCCCAAGTACACCTTCCGCTTCCAGCCGTTCAAGGAACTGGTGATGCGCGGCGCCTACAGCGAAGGCTTCCGTGCCCCATCGCTGTATGAGCTGAACAACCCCACCTACACCACCTTCACCCAAGGCAACTACAACGACCCGACCCTGTGCGCCGGCGGCGTGGTGCGCCCGGGCGGCAACGGTGGCCGCGACTGCAACCAGCAATTCCTCAACAGCACCGGCGGCAACCAGGACCTCAAGCCCGAGACCGCGCGCAACGTCACCCTGGGCTTCGTCTACCAGCCAGTGCGCAACCTGTCCATGGGCCTGGACTTCTGGTGGATCAAGATCGCCGGGCAAATCGAGGAGTTCCCCGAGTCGGAAGTGTTCGCCCACCCCGACGAGTACGCCGACCGCATCGTGCGCGCCGCCGACGGCTCCATCGACCACATCATCACCGGCCTTGCCAACCTGGGCAACGTGAAGACCAGCGGCATCGACGTCAACCTCAACTACCGCTTCCCGCAAACCACCATCGGCCAGTTCGGCCTGGACCTGACCGGCACCTACGTCACCCGCTACGACTACCAGCAGACCATCGGCGGGTCCTACACCGACCGCGTCGGCGACTTCCAGGGCGACCAGGTGGCGCAACGCTGGAAACACAACATCACCGGCAGCTGGAACTTCGGCGCCTACCGCGCGTCGGTCACCAACCGCTTCACCACCGGCTACAACGACTACGACCCCACCACCAACAGCCGCGTCAGCTCGTACTCGCTGTGGGACCTGTCGGCCGGCTACACCTTCAGCAAGGTGCTGGACGTGGACCTGGGCGTGAAGAACGTGTTCGACCGCGACCCGCCGTTCTCCAACCAGGCCTACACCTTCCAGAGCGGCTATGACCCGCGCTACACCGATCCGTTGGGGCGCACCCTGTTCGCGCGCATGACCTACCACTTCTGATCGGGATCGACGGGGGCTGAGCTCCGGCCCCCGGCACGATCCGCCTGCGATATCGCACCCCCGGCGTCCCTCTGCGCCGGGGGCTTTTTCCAGGCCTGTGTTAACGCGGTTCGAGGAATTCCAAGCATGTCACAGCCCCTCAAGTTTCTGCTGGCCAGCCTGTTCTGCCTGGCCAGCCTGCCGGCGCACGCGGCGCCCGTCAGCGCCATGACCGTGTACGGCGACGCGCCCAGGTACCCGGCCAACTTCCAGCACTTCGACTACGTGAACGCCGACGCGCCCAAGGGCGGGTCCCTGAGCCGCTCGTCCATGGAGATCGGCCAGTTCAACTACATCCTGCCCTACGTGGACCAGGGCACCGGCGTGGTCCAGGTCGACACCTGGCTGTACTCGCCGCTGGCCTACCGTTCGCTGGACGAGCCCTACACCGTCTACGGCCTGGTGGCCGAGAAAATGGAGCACGACCCCGACGGCCTGTGGATGCGCTTCTACCTCAACCCCAAGGCCACTTTCGCCGACGGCACGGCCATCACCGCCCAAGACGTGGCCTTCACCTTCAACCTGCTGATGACCAAGGCCAGCCTGAGCTTCCGGCTGCTGTACGGCGACGTGCAGGACGTGGTGGTGGAAGGCCCGCGCCAGGTGCGCTTCAACTTCAAGAACAACCTCAACCGCACCCTGCCCCTGGACCTGGCGTCCATGCGCGTGCTGCCCGAGCACTACTGGAAGGACCACGACTTCGCCAGCGGCGGCGGCTTCACCCCGCCCCTGGGCAGCGGCCCCTACCGGGTGACCAAGGTCGACCCGGGCCGCAGCATCACCTTCGAACGCAACAAGGACTGGTGGGCCCGCGACCTGCCGGTGAGCCGCGGCCTGTACAACTTCGACAGCCTGACGGTGAATTTCTACGCCGACACCGAGATCGCCCGGCAACTGCTGCAGGCCCAGGCCTACGACTACAACCGCGAGTTCTCCTCGGGCGGCTACGTGGTGGGCTACCAGAGCCCGGTGCTCGACGACGGCCGCCTGCAACGGCAGATCCTCGCCCCCGCGCAGCCCAAAGGGGCCCAGGGCTTCGTCTTCAACCTGGAGCGGCCGGTGTTCAAGGACCGCCGGGTGCGCCAGGCGCTGACCCTGCTGTGGGATTTCGACTGGGCCAACCGGCAGATCATGCGCAGCTTCTACACCCGCCAGGACAGCTACTTCCCGAACAGCGACCTGGCCGCCACCCAGCTGCCCGACGCCCAGGAGCTGGCGATTCTGGAACCGCTGCGCGGCAAGGTGCCGGACGAGGTGTTTACCCAGGTCTACCACTCGCCGCGCACCGACGGCAGCGGCAACATTCGCCCGCAGCAGTTGCAGGCGCTGAAGCTGCTGGCCGAGGCCGGCTGGCACCCCGTACATAACCGCCTGGTCAACGCCCAGGGCGAGCAATTGAAGTTCACCTTCCTCGATGGCCAGGGCGGCTTCGACCGCCTGCTGCTGCCAATGAAGCGCAGCCTGGCGCAGATCGGCATCGACCTGGAACTGCGGCGCATCGACCCTGGCCAGTACAACAACCTGATGAACGCCCGCGACTACGACTTCACCGTGGTGCAGTTCCCGCGCAGCGGCGACCCGATCATTTCCCCCGGGCGCGAGCTGTACAGCCTGTACGGCAGCGCCAGCGCCACCCAGCCGGGCAGCTCGAACTTCATGGTGCTGCGCGACCCGGCGGTGGACAGCCTGATCGACGGCCTGGTCAAGGCCACCACCCGCGACGACATGGTGCACTACGCCCGCGCCTTGGACCGAGTGCTGCAGTGGGGTTACTACTCGATCCAGAACTACTACAGCGAAGGCACGCCCACGGTGTTCCTCAACCGCTTCGGCAGGCCCAAGGTCGCGCCCACCTACGACGTCGGCCTGGACACCTGGTGGCAGGTCAGCCCCACGCCCCTCACCACCCTGCAAATGAGCGCACTGGCGCGCAATTCCGAGGAGCACTGAGATGCTGCGCTATATCTGTCGGCGGCTGCTGCTGATCATTCCCACCCTGCTGTGCATCCTGGTGGTCAATTTCGTCATCGTCCAGGCCGCGCCCGGCGGCCCGGTGGAACAGGCCATCGCCCGCCTGCAGGGCGCCGGCGGCCACGGCGTGGGCGGCGGTGGCGGGGAAAGCGCCGGGGGTGGCGGCAGCCGCTCCAGCCGCGGCCTGGACCCGGCGCTGATCGAGGAGATCAAGCACCACTACGGCTTCGACCAGCCCATGCACGCGCGCCTGTGGTTGATGCTGAAGAACTACGCCCACCTGGACTTCGGCACGAGCTTCTTCCGTGGCGCGCCGGTGACCGAGCTGATCGCCCAGAAGCTGCCCACCACCCTGTCCCTGGGGCTGTGGGCGACGCTGATCACCTACCTGATCTCCATTCCCCTGGGCATCCGCAAGGCGGTGCACCACGGCACGCGCTTCGACGTGTGGACCAGCACCGCGATCATCATCGGCTACGCCATGCCGGCGTTTCTGTTCGCCATCCTGCTGATCGTGGTCTTTGCCGGCGGCAGCTACGTCAACTGGTTCCCGGTGCAGGGCCTGGTGTCGAGCAACTTCGACCAGCTGTCCACCCTGGGCAAGGTCGGCGACTACCTGTGGCACCTGGTGCTGCCGGTCAGCGCCCTGGTGATCGGCGGCTTCGCCACGCTCACCATTCTCACCAAGAACAGTTTCCTCAACGAGATCAGCCGCCAGTACGTAACCACGGCGCGGGCCAAGGGCCTTACCGAGCAGCGCATGCTCTACGGCCACGTGTTCCGCAACGCCATGCTGCTGGTGCTGGCGGGCATTCCCCAGGCGCTGATCGACGTGTTCTTCGCCGGCTCGCTGCTGATCGAGACCATCTTCAACCTCGACGGCATCGGCCGCATGAGCTACGACGCCGCCGTGTCGCGCGACTACCCGGTGGTGTTCGGCACGCTGTTCCTGTTCACCCTGTTCGGCCTGTTGATCAAGCTGCTGGGCGACCTGTGCTACACCCTGGTCGACCCGCGCATCGACTTCTCCGCGAGGACTGCCTGATGTTCCGGATATCCCCTTTGGGCCGGCGCCGCCTGGCCGCGTTCAAGGCCAACCGCCGTGGCTGGTGGTCGCTGTGGCTGTTCATCGCGCTGCTGCTGACGTGCCTGTGCAGCGAGTTGCTGGCCAACGACAAGCCGCTGCTGATCCACTACCAAGGCAAGATGTACTACCCCATCCTGCATGAATACCAGGAGACCGATTTCGGCGGCCAACTGCCGTTCGAGCCCGACTACAGCAGCCAGTACGTGCGCGACCTGATCAGCGCCAAGGGCGGCTGGATGCTGTTCCCGCCGATTCCGTTCAGCGACCAGTCGGTGAACTACGACCTCAGCCAGCCCTCGCCCAGCCCGCCCACGCGCGACAACTGGCTGGGCACCGACCAGCAGGCCCGCGACGTGCTGGCGCGGGCGCTGTATGGGGCGCGGGTGTCGATTCTGTTTGCGTTGATACTGACCGTGGTCAGCACCCTGATCGGCGTCTGCGCCGGCGCCGTGCAGGGTTTCTATGGCGGCTGGGTGGACCTGATCGGCCAGCGCCTGCAGGAGATCTGGTCGGGGCTGCCGGTGTTGTACCTGCTGATCATCCTCTCCGGCTTCGTCGCCCCCGGCTTCTGGTGGCTGCTGGGGATCATGGCGCTGTTCTCGTGGTTGGCGCTGGTGGACGTGGTGCGCGCCGAATTCCTGCGCGGCCGCAGCCTGGAGTACGTGAAAGCCGCCCGCGCCCTGGGCGTGACCGACGGCGCACTGATGCGCCGGCACATCCTGCCCAACGCCATGACCAGCACCCTCACCTACCTGCCCTTCATCGTCACCGGCGCCATCTCCACCCTCACCGCCCTGGACTTCCTGGGCTTCGGCATGCCCGCCGGCAGCGCCTCGCTGGGCGAGCTGGTGGGCGAGGCCAAGCAGAACCTCGAGGCGCCCTGGCTGGGCATCACCGCCTTCTGCGCCCTGGCGCTGATTCTTTCGCTGCTGGTGTTCATCGGCGAGGCCTGCCGTGACGCGTTCGACCCAAGGACCTGAGCATGACCGACAACCTGATTGAAATCCGCCACCTGAGCGTGGCTTTCGGCGAGCGCGAAGTGGTGCACGGCATCGACCTGGACATCCGCCGCGGCGAGTGCCTGGCGCTGGTGGGCGAGTCCGGCTCGGGCAAGTCGGTGACGGCGCACTCGATCCTGCGCCTGCTGCCGGGCAAGAGCGTCAACACCGGCGGCAGCATCCGCTTCAACGGCGAGGAACTGGTGGGCGCCAGCGACAAGCAGCTGCGCAACCTGCGCGGCAACCGCATCGCCATGATCTTCCAGGAACCCATGACCTCGCTGAACCCGCTGCACACCGTGGAGAAGCAGATCGGCGAGGTACTGGCGGTGCACAAGGGCCTGGCCGGCCGCGCAGCGCGGGCGCGAGTGCTGGAGCTGCTGGCACTGGTGGGCATCACCGAACCTGCCAAGCGCCTCAAGGCCTACCCGCACCAGCTGTCCGGCGGCCAGCGCCAGCGCATCATGATCGCCATGGCCCTGGCCAACGAGCCGGACCTGCTGATTGCCGACGAGCCGACCACGGCGCTGGACGTGACCGTGCAGCAGAAGATCATGGAGCTATTGCGCTCGCTGCAGGCGCGCCTGGGCATGTCGCTGCTGTTGATCAGCCACGACCTCAACCTGGTGCGGCGCGTGGCCCAGCGGGTGTGCGTGATGCGCGGTGGCGAGATCGTCGAAGAGGCTGACTGCGAGACGCTGTTCGAGCGCCCTGCCCATCCCTACAGCCGCCAGTTGATCGACGCCGAGCCCGACGGCCGGCCGGTGCCGGTGATGTTCGACCAGTACCTGCTGGAAGTGGACGATGTGCGGGTGTGGTTCCCGCTGCCCAAGCCGCTGTTCAGCCGCCAGCGCGACTACATCAAGGCGGTGGACGGGGTGAGTTTCAAGCTGCTCAAGGGCAAGACCCTGGGCATCGTCGGCGAGTCGGGCTCGGGCAAGTCCACCCTGGGCCAGGCGATATTGCGGCTGGTGGAATGCCAGGGCAGCATCCGCCTGGGCAACAAGGAACTGACCCTGCACAGCCAGCGCCTGATGCGGCCGTTGCGGCGGCAGATGCAGATCGTCTTCCAGGACCCGTTCGCCAGCCTCAGCCCGCGCATGTCAGTGCAGCAGATCATCGCCGAGGGCCTGGAGACCCATGGCATCGGCACCCCGGCCGAGCAGGAGGCGGCGGTGATCCGCGTGCTGGAGGAAGTGGGCCTGGACCCGGCCACCCGCCACCGCTACCCGCACGAATTCTCCGGCGGCCAGCGCCAGCGCATCGCCATCGCCCGCGCCCTGGTGCTGGAACCGGCGCTGATCCTGCTGGACGAACCCACCTCGGCGCTCGACCGCACCGTGCAGAAGCAGATCATCGAGCTGCTGCGCAGCCTGCAGCTGCGCCATGGCCTGACCTACCTGTTCATCAGCCACGACCTGGCGGTGGTGCAGGCCCTGGCCCACGACCTGATGGTGATCCGCCACGGCCGCGTGGTAGAGCAAGGCCCGGCCCGGCGCGTATTCGCCGACCCACGGCACGCCTATACCCAGGAACTGCTGAAGGCCTCCAGCCTTCACAAACGCACACCGCAAATCGCGTAGTAGCAGACAACCCGCGTGTGCCCCTGACGCAGCCTGGCGGCAGCTGCTACGCCGAATGCCTTTAAAACCGCGTCAGGCCTTTACGTAGACCCAGGCGGTAAGGCCCGAGGCCAGGGGCACGGCGACGCGCTTGTAGTCGGACACCTCGTAGGCGTCGGCAGCCGCCAGTTCGGCATCGCTGATCTGGAAGACCATGCCCGCCACGCTGTCGTCCGGCGCGCTGCTGGGGCTGACGATGGGGTGGTGGGTCTGGCCGCTGGTGGCCAGCACGGCCGGGTCGGTGATTTCCACCCAGTCCTGGCGGTAGCCTTGCATGCGGTCGGCCTGGCCGCTCAACTCGCGGCCGAAGTTGGCCAGTTGCACGGCCTTGTCCTGCAGGGTGCCGTAGGAGAACAACAAAACGGGGTGATCAGCAGAAGGGGTCACGAGGCTCGTATCCTTTGACGAGGGGAAGGGGCGTCATTTTAACCCACCGACAGCAGGTCAAAAAATGAAAAAGGCCGCCCCTTTTCGGGGGCGGCCTTCGGTTTTTGCAGGCTTGTGACTTACAGCTTGTCGCCCTGCAGCACCAGCGGCGGGTTAGGCAGCCCCTGGTCCTTGCGCAGCTTGGCCACCTGCTTGGCGTCGACGGTCGCCGCCGCCGGGTTGCCGAACTGGGTGAAGACGTAGTTGGTGACCTGGGCCACCTGCTCGTCCGTCAGGTCTTCGGCGAAGGATGGCATCAGGATTTCGCCCTTCTCCATCTTGCGGTTCACCGAACCCAGGATCACCGACACCACGTTCTTGGCGTCCGCCGCACCGGTGGTGGTGTGGTTGAACAGCGCCGGGTAGGCGCCGAAGCCGCTGCCCGCGCCCTGGCCCTTGGCGCCGTGGCAGGTGGCGCAGTTGCCCATGAACAACGCACGGGCCGGGTCCTGGGCGAGGATCGCCGGGCTCTGACCGCGCAGGTCGACGTAGCCCTCGCTCGGCTTGCCGAAGCTCGACCGCGAACCTGGCTGCTTGTCATCGGCAATGGCCGGCACCGACTGCAGGTAGGTGGCGATGGCCGTCAGGTCAGTGTCGGGCAGGTACTGCAGGCTGTGCTCGATGGCCTCGGCCATGGGCCCGGACGCCGTGGCACGACCGTCGACGTGGCCGGTCTTGAGGTAGGTGACCAGCTCGGCCTGGGTCCAGTTGCCGATGCCGGCGACCTTGTCCGGGGTGATGTTGTAGGCCACGAAGCTGCCCAGGTCGCCACCGGCGAACGGCTTCTTGGTGTCCATGCCCATGGTCAGGTTGCGCGGCGTATGGCAGGTGCCGCAGTGCGCCAGGGCTTCCACCAGGTAACGGCCCTGGTTCCACTGGGCAGTCTGGCTCGGGTCAGGCTTGAGCTCGCCGGCCTTGAAGTTGAAGAACTTCCAGAACGTCATGCCCCAGCGCTGGTTGAACGGGAACGGCAGGTCGGTCTTGGGCGAGGCCTCGGCCACCGGCGGCAGCGACATCAGGTAGGCCTTGATGGCCAGCACGTCGTCGCGCGACATCTTGGTGAACGAGTCGTAGGGCATGGCCGGGTACAGCTGTTCGCCGTCCTTGCCCACGCCGTCACGCACCGCGGCGACGAACTGGTCATCAGTCCAGTTGCCGATGCCGTGCTCCTTGTCCGAGGAGATGTTGGTGCCGTAGATCACGCCGAACGGCGTACCCACCGGGTAGCCGCCGCCGAACGCCTTGCCCTTGGGCGCGGTGTGGCAGGCGGTGCAGTCGGCGGCGTGGGCCAGGTATTCGCCACGGCTGATCAGCGCCGCGTCGGGGGATTGTTCGGCGGCCTGGGCACCCAGGCTGGCCACCAGCGGCAGGACCGCCATGAGGAATTTTTTCATCGATAGCTCCCGGTTCATGCCAAGCTCTTGAGCACGGTGTCGGCCATGCGCAGCGCCAGCGCGGTGCCGGTCAGGGTCGAGTTGACGATGGCGGCGGTCGGCATCACACCGGTACCGGCCATGAACAGGTTCTCGTGCTCGTGGCTGCGCAGGTCGCGGTCCACCACCGACGTAGCCGGGTCTGCGCCCATGCTCAGGGTGCCGGTGATGTGCTGGTTGTTGTCGTACACGCCACGCTTGCTGAACACCACTTCGGTACCGCCCATGGCACTGGCGATTTCCTTGTAGACGTCGATGGAGTGGTCGTAGCCCTTGTGCACGTATTCCGGGAACTTGTAGTGCACCTCGATGCGCGGCAGGCCCCAGGCGTCCTTCTCGGTCTTGCTGAGCATGACGCGGTTGTCGCGGTCGGGCAGGATTTCCATCATGCCTTTCAGCAGCACGTAGTGGTCGGCCTGGTACTTGAGCTTCTCGTTCAGCGCCTTGCCGTAGTAGCCCTGTTTGATCAGGCGCTCGGTGAGCATGCGCGTCGGGTTGGTGTTGGCAAGGTCGATGCGCAGGCCCGAACGGTCGGCGCGGAAGGCGCCGTCGCGGATGTTGTTGATGCTGCTCGGGCGCATCGGGCCACGGCCGAAGTAGATCGGCTCGTCGGCCAGGAACTCCACGGAGGAGCCAGGATGGTCCATCAGGTGGCGGCCGACCATGTCGTTGCTGTTGGCCACGCCGTTGGGCAGGCGGTCGCTGGTGGACATCAGCAGCAGCTTGCTGCTTTCGATGGCGTTGGCGGTCAGCACGAAGCGCTTGCCGGTGACGCGGTGGCTGGCCTTGTTGGCGTCCAGGTAGTGAACGGCGACGATGCGGCCCTTGTCATCGGCCTCGATGCGGTAGACCACCGCGTTGGCGACCAGGCGCACGCCGGCGTCCAGGGCTTTGCGCGCGGCGATGCCGCCGTGGTACTGGGCGTCGATCGGGCACACCGGCATGCAGTTGTTGTTGCCACAGCAGGCCGGGCGGCCGTCGAACGGCACGCTGTTGCGCGCCTGCGGGCCGATGCCCACTTCGTAGCCCAGGCCCTTGAGGCGCTGCTTCATGCGCTCGAAGCCGTACGGCAGCGGAATGCCCGGCAGCGGGTACGGTTGCGAACGTGGCGAGCCCAGGTCGCTGTCACCGGACACACCCATCTGGAACTCGGCGTCGCAGTAATAGGGTTCCAGCTCTGCATAGCTCAGCGGCCAGTCCACGCCCACGCCGTACAGCGATTGCAGCTTCATGTCGTTAGGCAGGATGCGGAACGCCTGCCCCGCCCAGTGCCAGGTGGTGCCACCCACGCCGCGCAGGTACGAGGCCAGGTACGGGTCCGGGCCTTTCTGGATCAGGTAGCCGTTGTCCACCGGCTGGAACTTGGGCTGCGGCGCCCAGGGTTTCGGTGGGTAGGGTTCGGTGAAATCGCCCTTGAGCGGGCTGTTGCGGAACAGCTCCACGGCCTCGTCACGCTTGATCTCGGGACCCGACTCCAGCATCAGCACCGAAGCACCGGCCTTGGCCATTTTCAGCGCCGACAGGGAACCGGCGATGCCGGCACCAATGACGACTACATCTGCACTGAGGGAATCAGACATGGGCCACGCTCTCGGACTGGGGGGGTTGAATCCAGAAATTCGGTTCGCCGGCGCAGTAGCTCGGCGGGGTGAAGGAGGTGCTCAGCAGCTGGTAGCTGACGATGGTTTCGAAGCCGACGCACACGGGGTTCATCTTGCTGCCCACCACGCCCAGGTACCAACCGCCCAGCAGGGCCTGGTACAGCGCGGCCACACCGGCGGGCTGCGCGGCGATCTGCGCCTGGAAGGCATCCGGGGCCAGGCCCTGGTGCGCGTCCAGCAGGCCGTTGAGGCTGGCCATGTTGGCGGCCAGCTGCGGGTCGGCGTGCTTGAGCCAGTCATGCAGGCGCTGGCCCAGTTGCAGGTCGGGCTTGTCGATGCCGGTCAGGCGCATGGACAAGGCCAGGAAGTCTGCGGGCAAGGTCAGGTTGTTGACCAGCGGGGCGCTGGCGAACGCGTTGGAAACCAGCAAGGTCTTGCCCAGGGCACCCGCAGCCAGGAGGCTGGTGGCGCCGAAGACCAGATGGCGTCGGCTTAGATTTATCATGGTTGATCGTCCGATGTGATCACATCCCCGATAGCCAGGCTCCGGGGCTTTTAATGGTGTGCACAGTGGGGCGCCGCGACGGGCATGAGCCTGTCGCGGGACCGGTTGCAACGGTTACAGCAAGGAGTGTTACTTGAGGGCTTGCGCCGCGGTCTCGCTGGCCTGGTTGTCCAGGGCCTGCACCGGGGTGCTGACGCCGACGGCGCCGACCACTTCACCGTTGAGGGTCAGCGGGTAGCCGCCACCCAGGGCCACGGCGTGAGGGATTTCGAGCACGGTGGACTCGCCTTTCTGCAGGCGTTCCATGAATTTCACCGACGGCGCGCGGTACAGCGCCGAGGTGCGGGCCTTGCCGATGGAGGCATCGACGCAGCCCAGCGGCGCGCCGTCCAGGCGTTCAAAGGCCAGCAGGGTGCCGGAGACGTCCACCACCGCTACGCAACCAAAGCTTTTCTGCGCGGCGAGGCTGGCCTTGACGCTGCTGATGACCTGCAGGGCCTGGGCGTTATCCAGTTGCTGGTGGGTCGCGGCGAAGGCGCTGGAGGATGCCAAAGCCAGAATGCTGGCACCGAAGAAAAAAGACAGGGTTTTCATGAAGTTGCCATTCCTATGAGCAGTAACCAATTTTAACCAACTGGTTAGTCCACTAACCATCCGCATTTGCGCAAATGATCGTTACAAAAAAGCGAACAATTGCCGCATTGACATTTCACGCAAGGCCCTGGCATGGCGTGCACGACCGCGTTGATGCGCCCAAAATCCCGTAGCCGCTGCCGCAGGCTGCGCTGGCCCTGGTGGTCACTGAAGATCTCCAGCGAGGCACAGTGCCAGCGCAGCCTGCGGCAGCGGCTACGGTGGGATATGGGACGCAATTTGCGTAAACTAGGTGCCCCGATTTCACAGGCACCCTCGATGAGCAACGAACTACTGGTCGAAGACCTGCAACCTGGCACCGGCAAGGCCGTGGTCAAGGGTGCGCTGATCACCACCCATTACCGCGGCACGCTGGCGGACGGCACCGAGTTCGACTCGTCGTGGTCGCGCGGCAAGCCCTTCCAGTGCGTGATCGGCACCGGCCGCGTGATCAAGGGCTGGGACCAGGGCCTGATGGGCATGCAGGTAGGCGGCAAGCGCAAGCTGTTCGTGCCCGCGCACCTGGCCTACGGCGAGCGCAGCATGGGCGCGCATATCAAGCCGGGCAGCGACCTGTATTTCGAGATCGAGCTGCTGGAAGTGCTGACTCGCGACGATTGAGCCTGCAACCGCTAAAACGCCTTGACCTGCCAGCGGCGATGGTTATAAAGGTCAGGTCATTTTCGACATGAAGCCCTCTGAACAATAAGGCACCTATGGATACCGGAACACGACTGAAGTTGGTGCGCGAACGGTTTCAACTGTCCCAACGCGAACTGGCGCGCCGCAGCGGCGTGACCAACTCGACCATTTCCAACATCGAGCAGAACCGCGTCAGCCCCTCGGTCAGCTCGCTGAAGAAACTGCTGCAAAGCATTCCCATGAGCCTGGCCGACTTCTTCACCTTCGACGAGCCGCCCAAGCAGGAGCGCTATGTGTTCCGCTCCGACGAACAGCCGGACCTGGGCCGCGAAGGCCTGCGCCTGCTGCTGGTGGGCGCCACCCTGCCCGGCCGTGACATGCGCATGCTGCGCGAGCTGTACGCCCCCGGCGCGCACTCGGGCGACGAGTTCATCGTGCACAACGAAGGCGAGGAATGTGGCGTGGTCACCCGCGGCACCATCGAGCTGACCATCGACGGCCAGACCAGCATCCTCAATGCCGGCGACGGCTACTACATCCCCACCACCCTGCCCCACCGGTTCCGCAACATCGGCCAGGACGAGGCGGAAGTAATAAGCGCCAACACCCCGGCCAACTTCTAAACGCGCAAGACTCGGAGTGTTTTGCCGGCCCCCGCAGGGCTAAGCTGGGGCCACGTTCAACTGCCAGGCCACGCCCATGAGACCCACCACCCACGATGCCCACGCCGCCCTGGTCACCCGTGCCTGCGCGGTGCTGGACGCCGCCGCCAGCCCGCCGTCGCTGGCGCAGCTGGCGGCCGAGGTGGGGCTGAGCCCCTACCACCTCCATCGGCTGTTCAAGCGTTTCACCGGCCTGACGCCCAAGGCCTACGCCGACGCACGCCGCGCCCAGCGCGTGCGCGAGCAGCTCAAGCCCGGCGGCACGGTGACCGAGGCGGTGTACGAGGCCGGCTTCAATTCCAACAGCCGCTTCTACGAGTCCAGCAACCAGCGCCTGGGCATGAAACCGGTGCAGTTCCGCAACGGCGGCGCCCGCGCCACCCTGCGCTTCGCCCTGGGCCGCTGTTCGCTGGGCGATATTCTGGTGGCAGCCAGCGAGCGCGGCGTCTGCGCGATCCTGCTGGGCGACGACCCCGAGCAACTGCTGCAAGAGCTGCAGGACAGCTTTCGCAACGCCGAGCTGATTGGCGCCGATGCCGAGTTCGAGCACTGGGTGGCCCAGGTGGTGGGCTTCGTCGAGGCGCCCGGCATTGGCCTGGACCTGCCGCTGGACGTGCGTGGCACGGCGTTCCAGGAGCGGGTGTGGCAAGCGCTGCGGGCGATACCGGTGGGCAGCACCGCCAGCTACGCCGAGGTGGCACGGTTGATCGGCGCGCCCACGGCCACCCGCGCGGTGGCCCAGGCCTGCGGCGCCAACCGCCTGGCCGTGGCCATTCCCTGCCACCGGGTGGTGCGCAGCGACGGCGCACTGTCGGGCTACCGCTGGGGCGTGGAGCGCAAGCGCCAGCTGCTGGCGCGCGAGGCGCGCTGATCAGCCCTGTTCGGCCTGCAGCACGCGGCGCACCATCGCGGTCAGCGCGTCGGGGCCATAGGGCTTGCGCAGCAAGTGCTGGTGCGGCGCCAGTTCATAGTTGCGCGAGATGATGTCGCGGGTGTGCCCCGAGGCGAACAGCACCGGCAACGGCGGCGTGCGTGCCTGGGCCCAGGTGGCCAGGTCGGCGCTCTTGACCTGGCCGGGCATGACCACGTCGGTGAAGATCAGGTCCACCCGCAGGCCGTCGAGCAGGAAGCGCATGGCCACGTCGCCGTTTTCCGCGGTGATCACCCGGTAGCCTGACTGCTCCAGCAGCTCGGCGGCGGTGGCGCGCACCTGCTCGTCGTCCTCGACCACGAGGATGGTCTCCTCGCCATCGATCATGACCGCCGCCCCCGGCACTTCCTCGACGCTCTCGGCCGCGTGGCTGCGCGGGAAATACATCTGCACCGTGGTGCCCTGGCCTTCAACGCTGCAGATTTCCACGTGCCCGGCGCTCTGGCGGACAAAGCCGAACACCATGCTCAGGCCCAGGCCGGTGCCGTGGCCATCGGGCTTAGTGGTGAAGAACGGCTCGAAGGCCTGGGCCAGGGTGGCCGGCGCCATGCCCACGCCGTCATCACTGACCGACAGCCGCACGTAGTCGCCGGGGCTCAGTTCCTTGCCGGTGCAGAACTCGTGGCCCAGCACCACGTTGTCGGCGCTGATCACCAGCTCGCCCTCGCCACCCATGGCGTCGCGGGCGTTGAGGGCCAGGTTGAGCACGGCGTTTTCCAGCTGGTTGCGGTCAACGTGGATGCTCCACGGTTGTTCGGGCGCATGCATGCGCACCTGGACGGTTTCCCCCATGGCGCGCAGCAGCAGTTCGCCCAGGCCGTCGTACAGCCGGCGCAGGTTATAGACCCCGGGGGACAGCGGCTGGCGACGGGCGAAGGCCAGCAGCTGCGCCGACAGCTTGGCACCGCGCTCCACGGCGGCCAGGGCGGCGGCCACCCGGCGCTGGATCGGCGCGTTGTCCTGCTGCTGGCGACCCAACAGGTGCAGGTTGCCGGCGATCACCTGCAGCACGTTGTTGAAGTCATGGGCCACCCCACCGGTGAGGCCGCCCAAGGCTTCGAGCTTTTGTGACTGGCGCAGCTTTTCCTCGGCCTCGGAGCGGGCGCGCACCTCCTGCTCCACCCGCTGTTCGAGGTTGCGCGTGAGCTGCAGCAGGGAGTCTTCGGCGATCTTGCGCTCGTGAATGTCGATCAGCACCCCCGGGAACCGCGACGGCGCCCCCTGGGCGTCGTAGTCACAGCGGCCGCTGGCCTGCACCCAGCGGTAACTACCATCGGCACGCCGCAAGCGGTATTCGGCGTTGTAGCCCGAGTGCTGCTGGATGGCGGCGTCGATGGCCGCCTGCACGCGCTGGCGATCGTCGTCGTGGATGGCCGCCAGTGCCTGCTCGGCGGGCAAGTGCTCCAGCGGCGTGCCCGGTGGGTAGAGGAAGGTACGCGCAAAACGCTCGTCACCCGAGAGCTGCCCACCCTTGATGTCCCACACGAACGAACCCAGCACCGCGCCGGTGTTGAGGGCCATCTGCAGGCGTTCGCTGGTGGCCCGGTGCGCGCGTTCGGCGGCTTCACGGGCGCGCTCGGAGAGCACGTGGGCGGTGGTTTCCACGACGATGGCCATGACCCCGGCGGGGCTGCCGTCGTCGCCCGGCACCGGGCTGTAGTAGAGGTCCATCCATACATCTTCGGGCACGCCGTTGCGCAGCAGCACCAACTCTTTGCTGTGGTAGCTCAGGGTGCCGCCGGCCAGGCAGGTGTCGACCACGTTGCGGTTGAAATCGGCGACCTCCGGCCAGCCCATTTCCACGGGCGAGCCCAGCAGGTACGGGTGGCGGCCACCGGCGAACAGCGAATAGGCGTCGTTGTAGATCATGTAGCCGGGGCGGCCCCAGAGCATCACCAGCGGCACTGGCGAAGCCAGCAGAAACTGCGTGGCCATGCGCAGGGCGGGCGACCAGAGGTCGAATGGGCCGAGTTCGGTCAGCGACCAGTCAAAGCCGCGAATACGCGTGGCCATTTCACCACGCCAGCCTTCACAGCCGTGGTCTTTGGAAAGGAATTGCATCGCGGGGCTCGGACTCCGTGGGCGGGGTTGCGCCCTTCGAGTCTAACGCTGGGGAGAGGGAAAGCACATAGGCGGCGCGACGCTCCCGTAGCCGCTGCCGAAGGCTGCGCTGGCCCGCGTGCACCCTGGAGATCTTCAGTGCATGGGAGGGCCAGCGCAGCCTGGCGGCAGCGGCTACGGGTTGCGTGGCGTGGCTGGCATCAGTGGCCGGTGACGTCGCCGTTGCGGCTGGTCTCGAACAGGAACCAGGTGCGCTGTTCGGTTTCGTCGATCCAGTTCTCGATCAGGCTGGCGGTGGCGATGTCGTTGTACTTGTCGCACAGTTCGTGGACTTCGCGCATGTAGGCGGCCAGGCCCTTGTTGTCACCCTGCAGCTCGGCCAGCATGTCCAGCGGCTGGACGAATTCGGCGTCGTTGTCGAGCACCGACTTCAGGCGCGCGATGTGGCCGATGGAGCGCAGCGAGTTGCCACCGATTTTACGGGTGCGCTCGGCGATGGCGTCGACCATGGCGAAGATCTCGGTGGCGTGGTCGTCCAACAGCAGGTGGTAGTCGCGGAAGTGCGGGCCGCTGACGTGCCAGTGGAAGTTCTTGGTCTTCAGGTACAGCGCGAACACGTCGGCCAGCAGGCGGTTCAACGCGCCGCTGAGGTCACGGGTGGCGTCGCTGCCCAGGTCGGTGGGAGTGGCCAGCGCGCGGGCGCGGGTCTTCAGGGCGGCAGGCTTGTCGAGTGCGGCCTTGGCAGCGGCAGGCGCTTTGGCCGAGGCAGGCTTGGCGGCGGGCTTTTTCGCCACTGCAGGTTTCTTCGCGGCGGCGGGCTTCTTGGTCGGGGTAGCCATTGCGGTAGTTCTCCTTCGGTCTTGGAGCGGAAGATTCATGCAGCGGCCGAATGTCTCGACGACGCGCTGATCCCCCAGCCTAACAGGTCGCTTTCCAGCAACTCAATCTGATCATTACCTTGGGCTTTGGTTTCGTCATTTCAAGAGGTGTTCGCGGCAGATCGCCTCGACCTGCCAATCTTCATTCATCGGTGAAACGTTTCATGGCACTTAAGCGGGACTATGCTGTTCCAAGCTTTTTTCCCCCACCAAGGTGAGTGTCATGATCAAGACATACAGCTACGCCGCCCAGAGCGCCAGCGACGCCCTCAAGCCCTACCGGTTCGAACGCCGCTCCCCCGGCGCCGACGATGTGCAGATCGACATTCTCTACTGTGGCGTGTGCCACTCCGACCTGCACACCGTGCGCAACGAATGGCACAACACCCTGTACCCGTCGGTGCCGGGCCACGAGATCGTCGGCAAGGTCACGGCGGTGGGCGCCAACGTGAAAAACTTCAAGGTCGGCGACCTGGCCGGCGTCGGCTGCATGGTCGACAGCTGCCAGCACTGCGCGTCCTGCGCCGAAGGCGAGGAGCAGTACTGCGAGAACGGCTTCACCGGCACCTACAACGGCCCGGTGTTCGGCGGCGAGAACACCTTCGGCGGCTACTCCGACACCATCGTGGTGAAGGAGAAATTCGTGCTGCGCATCCCCCACAAGGACAACCTGGCGGCCGTGGCGCCGCTGCTGTGCGCGGGCATCACCACCTACTCGCCGCTGAGCCACTGGAAGGTCGGCCCGGGCAAGAAGGTGGGCGTGGTGGGCCTGGGCGGCCTGGGCCACATGGCGGTGAAAATCGCCCACGCCATGGGCGCCCACGTGGTGCTGTTCACCACCTCGCCCAGCAAGCGCGAGGACGGCCTGCGCCTGGGCGCGGACGAGGTCATCGTGTCGAAGAATGAAACCGAGATGGCCACCCAGGCCAACCAGCTGGACTTCATCCTCAACACCGTGGCCGCGCCGCACAACCTCGACCCGTTCCTGGCGTTGCTCAAGCGCGACGGCACCATGACCCTGGTGGGCGCGCCGGACTCGCCGCACCCCTCGCCTACCGTGTTCAACCTGATCTTCAAGCGCCGCAGCCTGGCCGGCTCGTTGATTGGCGGCATTCAGGAAACCCAGGAGATGCTCGACTTCTGCGCCAAGCACAACATCGTCTCGGACATCGAGATGATCGCCATGAAGGACATCAACCAGGCGTACGAGCGCATGCTCAAGGGCGACGTGAAATACCGCTTCGTGATCGACATGGCCACCCTCAAACAGGAAAACGCCGCGTAACCCCGTAGCAGCGGCCGTCTTCTGTGGGAGCGGGCTCTGCCCGCGAAAAGGGCACCGCGCGGCATCAGATACTACGCGGTGATCTTTTCGCGGGTAGAACCCGCTCCCACAGGTGTGTGGGACGCCCTGCTTAGAGCATGTTGCCTTTTACTGGCGCACCGATGGCCATGAAATGCCCACCGGCCACGTGGTGCAACGTGCGCAATTGATCATGCCCTTCAAAATGCCAATGCCCTTCGCTGAACACCCGCGCATCCGCCTGGGCGCTGATCACTTCGCCCAGGAACAGGTCGTAGGCGCCCTGGTTGTGCGGTTCGGGCAGCAGGCGGCACTCCAGCCAGGCCACGCAGCCTTCCAGCAGCGGCGCGTCCAGCTGTTCGCCGGCGAAGGTCTGCAGGCCGTAGGTGGCAAACTTGTCCAGGGTCTGCCCGGCGGTGTTGCCCACCGTCTGGACGATGTCGGCCTGGGCCACGCAGGACACCTGCAGCACGAAGGTGCCGCTGGCCTCCAGCAGTTGCCGGGTCCAGGTGGACTTGTCCAGCACCACCGCCACTTTTGGCGGCTCGAAGTCCAGGGGCATGGCCCAGGCGGCGGCCATGATGTTGCGCTGGCCCTGGTGGGCGGCGCTGACCAGCACGGTGGGGCCGTGGTTGAGCAGGCGGTAGGCCTTGTCCAGCGGCACGGGCAGGCGGTGGTGGGCGGTCATGGCATGGGCTCCGGCAAAAGCACGCAGTGTACCAAGTTGCCGCCCGCCCGCGTCAGGCCGGGATCGGCGTGGGCAGCGGCCGGCCGGCGAAATGCGCCGCCAGGTTGGCCAGGGTCAGGTCAGCCATGGCCTGGCGCGTGGCCCAGGTGGCGCTGGCCATGTGCGGGGTCAGCAGCACGTTGTCCAGCCCCAGCAAGCCTGGGTGCGGGCGCGGCTCGTCCTCGAACACGTCCAGCGCCGCGCCCGCCAATTGGCGGGTAGCCAGGGCCTGGAACAGCGCCGCCTCGTCCACCACGCTGCCGCGGCCGACGTTGATCAGGTAACCCTCGGGCCCCAGCGCCTGTAGCACCTGGGCGTCCACCAGGTGGAAGGTCTGGGCGCCACCGCCCACCGCCACCACCAGGAAGTCCACCGCCGCGGCCAGGCTCTGCGCGTCGGGATAGAAGCGGTAATCCACCGGCTGGCGATTACGCCCGCAGTAGGCGATGTGCATGCCAAAGCCCTCGGCACGGCGGGCAATGGCCTGGCCAATGCGGCCCAGGCCGATGATGCCCAGGCGTGCGCCGCTGACCTTGCGGGTCCAGGCAATAGGGCCGTCGGCCCAGCGGCCCTGTCGCACGAAACGGTCGGCCGGGCCGGTGCCACGGGCGATGCCCAGCAGCAGCGCCATGGCGAAGTCGGCGACGTCGTCGGTGAGCACGTCGGGCGTGTGGGTGACGGCGATGCCGCGCTCGCGTGCCGCCGCCACGTCGACGCCGTCGTAGCCCACGCCGAACACCACGATGACCTCCAGCGCCGGCAGGCGCTCAATGAGCGCGCGGCTGACCCGCGACTCACCGTTGGCCACCAGCGCGCGAATATGCGCGGCGCCCCGCCCCAACTGGCTGCCCTGCTCGTCGCCCTCGAGCACGGCGAAATCGGCCAGCAGGCGTTCGGTGAGCTTTTCCGGCAGGCGGGCGATCTTAAGCACGTTTGCGTTCATTGACGGTTCCTTGCAGGTGAGCCTGGCCACGGGCGCGCTCGGCGCCCAGGTAAAGCCCCAGCACGCCGCCGGCCAGCAAGGCGCAGGCGACCAGCAACAGGGCGTAGTCGTAGGTGTGGGTGACGTCCTTGATCCAGCCCATCACCGGCGGCAGGCCCAGGCCGGCCAGGTTGGCGATGGAGTTGATCAGGGCAATGGACACGGCCGCAGCCGGGCCCGACAGGTATTCAGTGGTGGTGGCCCAGAACACCGGCGTGGCTGCCCAGTTCAACGCCACGGCAACCACCAGCAGGCCGTAGGCCATGCCATGGTTGCCGCAGAACACCGCCACGCCCAGCACGATGCCAGCCGCCAGCAGCGGGCCGCCCAGGTGCAGGGCACGTTCGCCGTGCTTGTCGGAATGCCGGCCGTTGGCGTACATGAACACGCAGGCCAGCAGGAACGGCAGCGCCGACATCAGGCTGACCACGAACGAGCCCTGCCCCGACACCGACTGCACGATCAGCGGCAGGAACAGGGTGATGCCGATGGTGCCGAACGCCTGCAACAGCCAGAACAGGCTTAGCAGCCACACCACCGGGCTGCGGAACGCCTTGTGCCAGGCATCGTTATGGGAGATCAGCGTGGTGCTCTGCTCGGCGGCGATGGTGCTGGCCAGCCAGGTCTTCTGCCGTGCGTCCAGCCAATGCGTGGTCTGCGGCGAGTCCGGCAGGTAGCGCAGCACCACCACGCCCAGCACGGCGGCGGGAATGCCTTCGAGCAGGAACAGCCAGCGCCAGCCGCTCACCGAGGCCATGCCGTCCAGGTGCAGGAACGCGCCGGACAGCGGCAGGCCGATCACCGAGGCCAGCGCCGCGCCGATGTAGAAGAACGACATGGCCTTGGCCCGGTCGCTGCGCGGGTACCACTGCGACAGGTAATAAATGATGCCCGGCGTGAAGCCAGCCTCGGCGGCGCCCAGCAGCAGGCGCATCACGTACAGCTGGTTGGCGGTCTGCACCAGGCTCATGCCGGCGGCGACGATGCCCCAGGTGATCATGATGCGAGCGATCCAGCGCCGCGCGCCGACCTTGGTGAGGATCAGGCTGCTGGGCACTTCCAGCAGGATGTAGGTGAGAAAGAACAGCCCCACGCCCAGCCCGTACATCGCCGCCGACAAGCCCAGGTCGGCGTTCATCTGCAGCGCCGCCACCGAGATGTTCGACTTGTCGATGTAGGCCACCATGTACAGCAGCATCAGGAAGGGGATCAGCTTGAGATTGAGCTTGGCCAGGGTGCTGGCGTGCAAGCCGTCGTTCAGCGTGGGCTGGGTCATGACGGGTCTCTCTATTGTTGTCGTTATGGAGGTGCAATGAGGGAGACCATAAACCAGCACAGATGCAGATTCAATATATGAATTATCATCCCCATATATGGGATAAAAACTGAAACGTTACAGTCCCGCAGGCAGCCACGTAGCAGCTGCCGCAGGCTGCGTCCTACATTCTCAAGCCAGGAAATGCCACAACAGCAACGTCCCCACCAACCCCACCACCGAGACAATCGTCTGCAACACCGACCACACCCAGATGGTCTGCTTCAACTGCAGCCCGAAGTACTCGCGCACCATCCAGAAGCCCGCATCGTTCACATGGCAGAAGAACACCGAGCCAGCCCCGATGGCCAGGGCCACCAGCGAACTCTGGGTCGCGGCCAGCCCGGCCATCATCGGCGCCAGGATACCCGCGGTGGTGGTGGTGGCGACGGTGGCCGAGCCAGTGGCCTGGCGCAGGGCCACGGCGATCAGCCACGCCAGCAGCAGGTACGGCAGGTGCGCGCCCTCGGCGGCCTTGCTGATGGTCTGGCTGACGCCGGCGTCCAGCAGAGTCTGCTTGAGGCCGCCGCCGGCACCGATGGTCAACAGCAGCACGGCGATCGGCGCCAGCGCCTTGCGCAGGGTGTTGCCGACCTGCTCGCGCGGCAGGCCGTTGGCCCAGCCCAGGCAGACCACGGCGGCCAGCACGGCGATGCCCAGGGCGATCAGCGGCTCGCCAAGGAACTTCAGGGTCAGCGCCAGGGTGGTCTCGGGGGCCAGGGCCACCTTGGCCAGGGTGCTGCCGAGCATCAGCAGCACCGGCAGCAGGATGATCAACAGCGAAATGCCGAAGCCGGGCTGGCGCTGGGCCTGGGGCTTGGCGCTGAACAGCGCGCCCAGCTCGGCCGGCTCCTGCACGTCCATGCGCCGCGACAGCCAGTTGCCGTACAGCGGGCCGGCGAGGATCACCGCCGGCAAGGCGATGCTGAAGCCCAGCAGCATGGTCAGGCCCAGGTCGGCGTGCAACGCGCTGACCGCGATCAGCGGCCCCGGGTGCGGGGGCATCAGCGCATGCAGGGTGGTCATGCCGGCCAGCGCCGGGATGGCGATTTTCAGCAGCGGCTGGTTGGACTGGCGAGCCATGACGAAGATGATCGGCACCATCATCACCAGGCCCACTTCGAAGAACAGCGGCAGGCCGATCACCAGCGCCACCAGGGCCATCACCCACGGCAGGCTGCGGCCCTTGCCCAGCCCCAGCAGGGTGCTGGCGATGCGGTCGGCCGCGCCGGACTCCGCCATCAGCGCGCCAAGCATCGAGCCCAGCGCAATGATGATGCCGGCCTCGCCGAGGATGCCGCCAGCGCCCTTGCTGAACGCCTTCGCCACCTCCTCCGGCCCCAGCCCGGCACCGACGCCGGCAATGAAGGTGCCGACCAGAATGGACAGGAAAGGCGGTAACTTGGTGGCGCTGATCAACACGATGATGGTGGCGATGGCCACCGCACAGCAGACGATGAGGCGGGTGTCGTGGGCAAGCCAGGCGAGGTTGTTCGGGTCCACCGGGTACTCCTTATTGTTGGCAGATACAGCTGCAACATTTGGTTGCAATTTGCCGACAGGATACCACCCAACATCCCAATCCTACCCTCGCCCTGTGGGAGCTGGCTTGCCAGCGAGCTGTGGAGGCCCTGAAAGCTCGCTGGCAAGCCAGCTCCCACAAAGCGTCAGGCCAGGGAATAGCCCAGGTAGATGGCGACAGCCACGCACAGGCCCGCAAACCCCACCTGCAAAACTCGCGCGGGAATGCGCGGCGACAGCAGCCGCCCTGCCACCATGCCCGCCACGCTGGCAGCAATGAACACCCCGCCCTGCAGCGGGATGCGCACCCCGGCGTGCAGCGCACCGACCACTGCCATGCCCGATACCAGGGCAATCACCATCAGCGAGGTGGCGATGATGCCGTGCACGCGGATGTCGGTCAGCTGCCGGAACGCCGGCACCAGCAGGAAGCCGCCGCCCACGCCGAGCAGCCCGGTGAGGAAGCCGCAGCAGGAGCCCACCAGCGACAGGGTGATGCTGCAGCGCAGGGTCCATTTCAGGCGCCCGGTCTGGTCGTTGAGCATGCAGTTTTTCTGCTCCCAGCCGTGGTCGATGCCCGACCCTGCGCACTTGGCCTCGCGCGCTTGGCTGAACATGCGCCAGGCGACGATCAGCAGCACGCCGCAGAACAGGCCCACCAGCAAATGATCCGGCAAGCGGTGCGCCACCAGCAGCCCCAACGGCGTAAACAGCGTGCCCAGCGCCGCCATCAACAGCGCCGCACGCCAGCGTACGATGCCTTTGCGCAGGCCGTCGATGGCGCCCACCGCCGCCGCCGCGCCCACGGCCAGCAGCGCCACCGGCGCCGCCTGGGTCATGGGCCAGCCCAGGCCAAGCACCAACGCCGGCACCGCGAGAATGCCACCGCCGGCGCCGGTGAGGCCCAGGACGATGCCGATCAAGCCACCCAATACCAGTGCGAGCATGCCCCGCCCTCCTATTCAGCAGCGCTGCAGCGGGTCAGCCATTCGCGGCCCTTGAGCATGCCGTTCCAGTAGAACCACGGCAGGAAGCTGGCCTTCAACCACCAGGCCGAGCGCCGCGCCACGGTGGAGTCCCAGGGGAAGCTGGGCAGCAGCTTGCCGCCATAGCCGAACTCGGCCAGCACCACCCGGCCCTTCTCCACCGTCAATGGGCAGGAGCCGTAGCCGTCATAGCGCAGCGGCAAGGCGCGGCCGGCACGCAGGGCCAGCAGGTTCTCGGCCACCACCACGATCTGCTTGCGCGCCGCGGCGGCGGTCTTGGCGTTGCTGGTGGAACACACGTCGCCCAGGCCGAACACGTTGGCGTACCGCACGTGCTGCAGGGTGCCGGGGTCTACCTCGCACCAGCCGCCCGCGTTGGCCAGGCGGCTTTCACGCACGCAATCGGGCGCCACCTGCGGCGGCACCACGTGCAGCAGGTCGAAGGGCTTGGCCTGGCGGACGCGGGCGCCGTTGGCGTCCAGGCTTTCGAACCAGGCGGTCTTGGCCGGGCCATCGACCTTGACCAATTGCGAACCGAACGCCAGCTGCGCCCGGTACTTTTCGATGTACTTCATCAACGCCGGCACATACCTGGCCACGCCGAACAGCGCCGGGCCGGCGAGGTTGAACTCCACGTCAATGTGCTTGAGCACGCCGCTGCGCCGCCAATGGTCGCACGACAGGTACAGGGCCTTCTGCGGCGCCCCGGCGCACTTGATCGGCATGCCCGGCTGGGTGAACAGCGCCTTGCCCTGGCGCAGCTGCTGCACCAGTTGCCAGGTGTAGGGCGCCAGGTCGTAGCGGTAGTTGGACGTCACCCCGTGCTGGCCCAACGTCTGCTCCAGGCCCTCGATCTGCTCCCAGGCCAGGCGCAGGCCGGGGCACACGATCAACTGCCGGTAGCCCACGTGGCGGCCGTCGGCGAGGGTTACCCGCTGGCCATCGGCATCGATGCCCTGCACCGCCGCCTGCAGCCACTGCACGCCCTTGGGCATCACCTGGGCCATGGGCCGGGCGGTGTTGCCGACGTCGTAGGCGCCGCCGCCCACCAGGGTCCACGCCGGCTGGTAGTAGTGGGTGTCGCTGGGCTCGATGAGGGTAATGGCCAGGCCCGGCTGGCGCTTGAGCAGGCTGGCGGCAAGGCCGATGCCGGCAGCACCGCCGCCGATGATCAGGATGTCCGCGTTGCTGGCGGTCGCACCCTGTTGCTGCGCATTATCGTGCATGGGGTCCACACTTATTGAGGAAGAAGGGACGAACCGAGGCTGGCCAGCACCGTGCCGCAATACAGGCCCGACAAGGTCTTCATGACCTGGATGACTTCATGGCTGGCGAGCCCGTAGTAGATGTACTTGCCCTCGCGGCGGGTGGCCACCAGGCCTTCGTCGCGCAGCACGCCCAACTGCTGGGACAGGGTGGGCTGGCGCACGCCGGTGCCGGCTTCCAGCTCGCCGACGTTGCGCTCGCCCTGGGTGAGTTGGCACAGAATCAGCAAGCGGTCTTCGTTGGCCAGCGCTTTCAACAGCGCACAGGCCTTGGAGGCACTGGCGCGCAGGCGCACGACGTCGTCGGTGGTCAGGCAGGTTTCCATGGCGGGGTCGCTCTCGATCACTTTCTGTGATTACATTATGTTTAAATATAGATTATTGAACAATAGACTGTGGAGCAATTCATGACCCCACGTATCCAGCCCTTCTTCGACAGCGGCTCGTCGACCTTCAGCTATGTGGTGTATGAAGCGCCGGGCAGCGCCTGCGCAGTCATCGACTCGGTGCTGGACTACGACCACAAGGCCGGCCGCACCGGCACCGAACAGGCCGACGCCATCATCGCCTTCGTCCGCGCCCAGGGCCTGCAGGTGCAGTGGCTGCTGGAGACCCACGCCCACGCCGACCACCTGTCTGCCGCACCCTACCTGCGCGCGCAACTGGGCGGGCGCATCGCCATCGGCGAAGGCATTCGCCAGGTGCAGAAGGTGTTCAAGACGGTGTTCAACCTGGAGCCCGGCTTCCGCCTCGACGGCTCGCAGTTCGACCAGTTGCTCACGCCCGACCAGACCTTCAGCATCGGCAACCTGCCAGTGCGCGCCCTGCACGTGCCCGGCCACACCCCGGCGGACATGGCGTTCCTGATCGGTGAGCACGACCTGTTCGTCGGCGACACGCTGTTCATGCCCGACGTTGGCACTGCCCGCTGCGACTTCCCCGGTGGCGACGCCGAGCAGCTGTACCAGTCCATCCAGACCCTGCTGGCCTTCCCCGCCGACACCCGCCTGCACCTGTGCCACGACTACCCGCCCGAGGGCCGCGAAGCGCAATCGCAGACCACCGTCGCCGCCCAGCGCCAGGGCAACATCCACGTGCGCGACGGCATCGACCAGGCGCAGTTCGTGGCCATGCGCACCGCCCGCGACGCCACCCTGCCCATGCCCGTGCTGCTGATGCCGGCGGTGCAGGTGAACATCCGCGCCGGGCAGTTGCCGCCCGCCGAGGACAACGGCGTGCGCTACATCAAGATCCCGCTCGACCGGCTGTAAGGCAATCGGGCGGAACTTGTAGGGCCCAGGCTTGCCCATTCCTGCATGGCGCCGGTATTTCACCGGCCGGTCTTGCAGGAGTCATGACATGCCTGATGCACACGGCAAGGTTCGCTACGCAGTCGTCGCCGGCGGCTGGATTTCCCAGGGGGCGTTCATGCCCGGCATCGGCCAGACCGACAATTCGGTGATGACCGCGCTGGTCACCGGCGACCCCATCAAGGCCCGCGACCTGGCGGCCGAGTACCAGCTCAAGAGCTACCACTACGACGAGTTCGCCACGCTGCTGGCCAGCGGCGAGATCGACGCGGTGTACATCGCCACGCCCAACTTCCGCCACCGCGAATTCGCCGTGCCGGCCCTGGAAGCCGGCATCCACGTGCTGCTGGAAAAACCCATGGCCACCAGCGAGGCCGACTGCCTGGCGATCAACGCCGCGGCCGAGCGCAGCAACGCGCTGCTGATGGTCGCCTACCGCCTGCACTGCGAGCCGGCCACGGTGGAGATGATCGGCAAGGTGCGCGCCGGCGCCATCGGCGAGCCGCGGTTGTTCACCTCGACCTTCACCCAGCACACCAAGGAATCCAACCACCGCGCTCACAGCGGCTACTGGGCCGGCCCCGTGGCCGACATGGGCCCCTACCCGCTCAACGCGGTGCGCAACCTGTTCGGCGAGGAGCCGCTGGAAGTCTCCGCAGTGGGCATCCACACCCCCGGCCGGCATTTCGACAGCCATGACACCGTCACCGTCACCCTGCGCTTCAGCCAGGAACGCCTGGCGCAGTTCATCGTCAGCTACAGCCTGCCCGGCAGCCAGCGCTTCCAGTTGCTGGGCAGCGAAGGCGAGATCGAGGCTTCGCCGTGCTTCGGCTTCGGCGAAGGCGTGGCCATCGGCTACCGGCTGATCAAGGACGGCGAGCCTCACGAACATGAACACCCGGTGGTGGACCAGTTCGGCGGCGAGACCCAGTACTTCTCCGACTGCATTCTCAAGGGTGAGCAACCCGAGCCCGACGGCGACGAAGCCTGGCGCGACGTGCGCGTGCTGGCGGCCATCGAAAAAGCCCTGGCCAGCGGCACGCCGCAACGCCTGGAGCCACTGGCGCCGCGCCGCGGCATCCAACCCGGCCAGGCCCGGCAGCTGCCGTTGGCCAAGGTGCCGCCGTACATCAACACCGCCGAACCGAACGACTGAGCCAGGGGGCCGAACGCTTGAGCCGAATCATCACTTCACGCTTGCCGCACGACACCGACGAAGCCCGCGAAGCGCAAATGTTCGGCAGCCCCAAGGACCGCCTGGATTTCTACCGCCGCGAGATCCAGTACGAGACGGCGATCCTCTCCAACCGCACCAACGCCTACCTCTCGGCGCAGGCGTTCCTGGTGATCGCCTACGCCTCGTCCATGGCCAACCTCAACCCCGAATGGGGCAAGCTGTTCACCCTGGTGGTGCCGCCGGTGCTGGCGCTACTGGGGGTGCTGTGCTCGCTCAACGCCTGGCCGGGCATTCGCGCGGCCTACGACATCATCGACCACTGGCACTTCAAGCAGAGCGGCCTGCTGCGCGACACCCCGGCCATGGGCCTGGCCTATGACGACGAGCCGCTGTTCAGCGAAATGGAGTCCAGCCACAAGGGCTACCGCAAGTCGCTGATGTTCTCGATGCGCGCGCCGTGGCTGTTCGCGGTGTTCTGGATAGGCCTGGGGGCGTTCGCCCTGGCGATCCAGTTGGGCTAGATGAAATCGCATCTGTAACAAAGAATTTCGACGCAGCGCCGGGGTCTATCCGTTAACCCCCTTCAGGACCCCACTGCCATGAAATTCGCATTGTTTTCCAACGCCTTGTCCAAGGCCTGCGGCAGCCCGCGGACGTTTATCGTCGCGGTGTTGCTGATTGTGGTCTGGGCCGTGACCGGGCCGTTCTTTCATTACAACGACACCTGGCAGCTGATCATCAACACCTCGACCACCATCATCACCTTCCTGATGGTGTTCGTGATCCAGAACACCCAGAACCGCGATAACGACATCCTGCACATCAAGATCGACGAACTGCTGCGCGCCACCAAGGACGCGCAAAACGCGGCGCTGGACCTGGACGACCTGGACGCCAAGGAGCTGACCACCATTCGCAAGCAATACCGGTCAATGGGCACCAACGAGACCATCGAGGTGACGGAATCCAAGACCACCCTCAAGGACGACCCGGCAGCCTGACGTGCCCACCGTTACGCGGCGCCTGGGACGCGGCCTTCGGCCGCTGCTACGGATGCCCTGGGCCGCGTCCGGAAACGCCACGGTGTACCTGCCCTTACGCGACCGGGAACACCGCGGGATGCGCTCAAGCCCAGATCGCCCCACCCACCACCGGGTCCTGCGCCGGTAGCGCCAGCTTGGCGATGCGCGTGCGCGAGGCATGGTGGGTGGCGGCCTTGGGGCGCTGGATGTCGTAGTCTTCCTGGCCCTGGGGGTAGGCGCCCACCACCAGGAAATCGTCGCTGTGGGACAGCGCGCAATGGCCGGTGCCCGCCGGCAGCACCAGCACGTCACCCTGCACCAGGCTGATGATCTGCCCCTGCTCGCCGCCCAGCATCACCCGTGCGCTGCCGCCGGCCACGCCCAGCACTTCGTGGGCGTTGGAGTGGTAATGGTGATAGTCGAAAATCCCGTCACGCCACAGCGGCACCCACTGGTGCCGCGCGAACAGCTGCTCGAACGCCGCCGCGTTGCCGGCTACCTGGTGGTACACCAGGGCCGGCAGCGGGTTGTTGGGCACACGCCCGTCGTCGCGAAAAAACAGCTGTTCTGCTGGGGTCATGGGGGGCTCCCGGTGGCTGTGCATGTGCGTTGGAAACCCTGAGGCCGGGGATTGTTCCCCTCAGACCTCGACCAGCACTTCGCTGATCTGCACCACTGGCACCAGGTCGGTGTAGTTGGGGATGTCGCCATTGAGCACCGCGGCGTGGGGCACGAAGGCCTGCTGGAAGGTCTCCAGCGACTCGCAGTAGAAATGGCACAGGCCCAGGTACGGCGGCGTGGAACCCGGCAGGCCGCCGGCCAGGCCCTTCTCCACCGAATACTTCAGGCAGGCCGCGCCCATCAGCTCCTTGAGCAGCGGCATGTGCTTGTCGCGGTAGTAGTCGAAGTCGAACCGCGCGTCCGGCTGGTAGGGGTACATCACGCTGACTTTGATCATCACGGTCTCCTGGGGGAATGAATTGACCGCTCGATAGTAACGCCAATTCAACTAACCGGTCGCGGCAAAGTCACAGTTAGTACCTGCCACGCACCAAGACGTTGAGGAATCAATGAGTTTCATTCTGTGGATGTCAGTGCTCGGCGCCCTGCTGCTGTTGCTGGCGCTGACCTCGTCCTACCTGCGCTGGCTGCCGATGACCACCTCGGCGGTGTGCCTGGCCTTCGGCATGGCGCTGGGGCCGGTGGGGCTGGGCCTGGTGAACATGGACTTCGCCCGCGCCGCCAGCTGGCTGCAACGCCTCACCGAAATGGCCGTGCTGTTCTCGCTGTTCGGCACCGGCATCAAGCTGCGCCTGGGCCTGCGCCGCACCGCCTGGCGCGCCGCCTACCTGCTGGCCGGGCCGGTGATGCTGCTGTCGATCGCCGGCGTGGCGCTGCTGGCCCACTACGGCCTGCACCTGTCCTGGGGCCTGTCGGCGTTGCTGGGGGCAATGCTCGCGCCCACCGACCCGGTGCTGGCCGCCATGGTCCAGGTCAGCAGCGCCCACGACTTCGACAAGGTGCGCTACGGGCTGTCCGGCGAGGCTGGGCTCAACGACGGCGTGGCCTTCCCGTTCGTGATCTTCGCCCTGATGCTGATCGACCACGTGGAACTGGGCCTGCCCGACATCGGCGCCTGGGCCCTGAAGAACCTGGTGTGGGGGGTGCCGGCGGGGCTGGCCATCGGCTACGGCCTGGGCCGCCTGCTGGGGCAGATGATGATTGCCCTGCGAGTGCGCCACGCCGACAGCGCCGAATCACCCAACGACTTCGTCGCCCTGGCGCTGATCGCCATCAGCTACGTGGTGGCCTATGGCGTGGACGCGTTCGGCTTCCTCGCGGTGTTCGCCGCCGGCGTCGGCCTGCGCCAGGCCGAGGCGCGCGCCTCGCACACCGACATTCCCGCCGAGCACCTGGCCCGGCCGCTGGACCCGCACACCCGCCCCACGCCCCAGGAAGAGCAGGACGACAGCCAGCTGGCCGCCGGCACGATGATGGCCGACATCCTCACCTTCGGCGACCTGGTGGAACGCTCCATGGAGGTGCTGCTGATCACCCTGCTGGGCGCGGCCCTGTCGCTGTACTGGGACTGGCGCGCCATCGGCCTGGGGCTGGCGCTGTTCTGCGTGATCCGCCCGCTGAGCGTGTGGCTGCTGGTGCGCGGCAAGTACCTGGACGGCCACCAGCGGGCGTTGCTGGGATGGTTCGGCATTCGTGGCATCGGCTCGCTGTACTACCTGTGCTTCGCCATTGCCCACGGCCTGCCGGCGTCCATCCAGCACAGCGCCATCAGCCTGACGCTGTCGGTGGTGGCGCTGAGCATTCTGCTCCACGGCGTCAGCACCCAGCCGTTGCTGGCGCACTATGAACGCCGCCACCGCAAGGCCGGCTAGAGGCTGGCGAGCAAGGCCTTGAGCGCCTGGTAGTCCGGCACGTGATGGAAGCCGGGCTGGCCGTCGAACTGGGCGAAGTCAGTGTCACCATAGCCGGCGACCCGTGCGCCGGCGGCCAGGCCTGCCTGCACGCCGGGGATGCTGTCATCCACCAGCAGGCACTCATCGGGCGCCAGCTTCAACAACTGGGCGGCGGCCACGATCAGCTCCGGCGACGGTTTCCAGGCATTCACCTCGTAGGCGCTGACGATGTTGCCGTCGAAGGCGTCCCACAGGCCCGCGGTCTTCAGGCAGGTCTCGATCTTGGTGCGCGGGCCGTTGGAGGCCACGCACTTGGGCAGTTTCAGTTCGCGGACGAAATCCAGGGCGCCGGGCATGGCTTCCAGGCCGGCGGCGAAAAGGTCCAGGCTGCGGCTGCGGAAGTCGCGCATGAAGGGCTCGGCGTCCAGGTGCGCGTGCTCTTCGCACAGCTCGCCGACGAAGATGGCGAACTGCACACCGCGAAAGCGCCGCAGCACTTCCTCGTGGGGCAGGTGAATGTCGCGTTCGGCCAGCAGCTGGCGCAACAGCCCGGCCGCCATGCGTTCACTGTCGACCAGGGTGCCGTCGCTGTCGAAAATAACGCCTTTGATGGTCAATGAGTGGCTCCTCTTTTACCTACATTCATTTTGATAGCACTGACAACAGAAACAGCAGTGATTGCAGCCGCCGACAGCACTATTTTCTACTGCTTGTTTCAATAGGCACCGTACCATAACTTATTGGACTCATGCCTGATGGGGGCGCCAGAGAAATCTGCGCCCCCAAAAAGGCTACGTATCCCATTAAGTCAGCCTGTGCCGTGGTGCATTTTCACCTGAGCCCGACGACCGCCCTAGATCCAGCAAAAATGAGATTGGGGGTAGGCGGCTAATCCTGACTGTGACATGGTGTGGTCAGGGGTGGACGGACGCCAACAAGATGTCTGCGCTCCGTCAATCGAGCGATGCGGGAGGACTGTTGTTGGTCGGCCCTAAGCTTCATTACGCTAGAAAAACGGCAACAATTCCTTTCAAATTTCGCCTTCACGGCCTTGAGAATGCGTCGAGCATCACCGATACTCAAGGCATTGTTAGCAACAGTTTTTCCTAAGAGAGTTTCCATGCTGACCAAGCTTGAAGCCCACGGTTTCAAAAACCTTCTCGACTTTTCTGTTTCGCTCGGACCTTTTAACTGCATTGCGGGCCTAAATGGCGTCGGCAAGTCAAACATCTTTGACGCAATTAAATTCTTATCACTACTCAGCGAAAAAACTATCGTTGAAGCTGCAGTTGCAATTAGAGACTCAGACTCTAGCGATCCACTGGACATATTTTGGACGAACGGCGACTACCGAATGGAGCGTTTGACCCTCGCTGTTGAAATGATCGTCCCCTCGGACATCATTGATGACTTCGGGCGCAAAGCCGTCGCAACTTCTACATTTCTAAGATATGAAGTCGAAATTGCCCGCGACATTCGACAGGAAGAGTTTGGCTCACTCGGCTTATACTTAGCAAAAGAAACGCTCAACCATATAAAACAAGGCGACGCATTCAACCTGCTTCAATTCCCCCTGAGCGCATCTCAATTTCGAAATCAAGTCGTAAGAAACAAACGTAAAGGCGCTGGTTTCATTTCAACACAAACAATGAGCGATGGAATTACCGAAATCCACCTTCACCAAGATGGAGGAAGCAGCGGTCAACCTCAAAAAATCCCTGCCCGCCACATCCCGAAGACGGTGATTGCGAATACAAATAGTTCAGTCTGGCCAACCATACTGGCTGCGCGTCGAGAGATGCAATCCTGGAGATTTCTGTCGTTAGAACCCACCGCAATGCGACGCTCGAACAAAATGCATGAGGAAACCAGCGTAGGCGCTGATGGCGGAAAATTAGCAGCCGCACTTCACAAGCTATACAGAAAAGATGAAAACGTATATTCACGCATCGCGAGCCGGTTATCAGACATAATTCCAACATCTGACATTCGCGTGGACGTAGACCAAGTCAGACAACTATTAACAATCGAAGTCAAAGAGCGATCTGGCGCTTTTTTACCGGCTCGAGCCCTATCAGACGGAACCCTTCGGTTTCTGGCCCTTTGTATCATGGCAGAGGATCCTGACTTCAAGGGGCTACTGTGCTTCGAAGAACCAGAAAACGGAATTCATCCAGCCAAAATGGAGTTCATGCTCGATCTTCTAAAAGAGCTAGCCGTCGACACACAGCTAGCCACCGGTGAAGACAACCCTATGCGTCAAATCCTAATTGCAACTCATTCCCCGGTACTGGTAAAACTTGAAAACGCCGACGATCTTATTTATGCAGACGTTGTCAAGGTTAAAGGCCCTGACGGAAAACCAGCCTCTACAATCCGCTGCAAAAGCTTGAGAGACAGTTGGCGCGGAAAATCTGGAGACGAGATAATAGACAAAGGGTCGATCGTAGCGTATTTAACCCTCCCCCCTGACAGCCAAATTACGTTTGACTTCGCAGAATAACATCACTCGGACGTGACATTAGAAAAATGAAAATAAGGTTTATTCTTGCCGGAGAAGGCTCCTCCGACCTTCGCCTAGCCGAACACATAGAAAACATCTTAATCTCTGAAGGTTTTTCGGAAGTAACGGGGGAGTCACCCAACTTGGGCTTGCTGGCCAAAAAAGTTGGCCATTCGGTAAAAGACAAGCTGCACGCCATCACCCACTACTATCCAAGCGCAGATCTAATTTTCGTTCATCGAGACGCGGACAATGTCGGCGTTCAGCATCGAATCAGCGAGATCACCGATGCAGCAAGCGAACTTTTCATACAAGACAAAACCATTCCGATCATACCAGTCACCATGTTGGAAACGTGGCTACTGGCTGATAGGGCAGCCATCATGCGAGTCGCCGGAGCTGGAAACTCGAAAGCAGGGCTAACCTGCTTGCCAGCGACCAACAAACTCGAATCAATCCGAGACTCCAAAACACTGTTACTCGAGGCGCTTTGTGAAGCCAGCAAGACATCGGGAGCAAGGCGCGAAAAATTCAAAAAACGCTTTACTGAAATGAGGGCTCGACTTACATACGACCTAGACCCAAACGGCCCAGTCAACGACTTGGACTCATACAAAAGTTTCCGACGTTCTATATCAGCGGTAGCGGAACAGTTACTGAACCATGGCTAAATCGTTAATGAGCAGTTGTTGACGTTAAGCCCCAACAGCCCAATACTCCGCTAGGAAAAGGATGACGCTTCGCACTCTCTGACGCAGATGAAGGCGCTTGAACAAAGTTTCATATTTGTTACCTTGTAACAAGCTCGCTCTAATAGGACTATTAGGTCTTCGGGCCATATTTTGCAATGAGAAACCCAATGAACCACCGCACAACCCTGCAACTGGGCCTGGCCCTACTGATCGCCAGCACCGGCACCGCCTTCGCCGCGCCCAACGCCTTCGTCACCAAGGCCATGACCGGCGCCGCCACCCAGGTGCTGCTGGCCCGGCAAGGCGCCGGCAAGTTCCAGCAGCCCGACATGCAGACCTACACCGGCGTGATGGTGAAGGACAACACCATCATCAGCGAGCAGCTGACCGACGTGGCGAAAAAGCTCGACATCGACCTGCCGCCAGCCCCCACCAAGGCCGCCCCCGCCCCTGCCGTGGCCGGCAAGACCGCCGAAGCCAGCTTCGCCCTGTACCAGGTCAAGGTCACCCAGGACCTGGCCAGCCTCTATGAAGCCGAGGTCAACAGCAACGACGCCCCCGAGCTCAAGGCCTTCGCCCTGGCACAGCTCAAAGACGTGCAACGCCACGGCAAGATGGCCCAGCGCCTGTCCAAGACCTACAAAAAGTAACCCCAGCCCCCGTAGCAGCTGCCGCAGGCGGCGTCCCCAGCCACCGCGAACCCCTGACGCAGCCTGCGGCAGCTGCTACACGCGCTCAGCGGCTGCGTCATAGACTTCGCTGTCACGCCGGGCCCCCACGGCAATGATCAGGACGATGATCAACTGGCCGTCCACCCGGTAGACAATCCGCGTGTCCCCCGTCCTGATTCGTCGGCAGCCAGCAAGGCTGCCCCTCAGCGGCTTCCCGACCTTGTCGGGCTCGCCATTGACGATGCGCTCCTCAATCACGTCGAGTATGCGGTTAGCCGCGTAGGCGCCAAGCTGATCGAAGTCGTCCGTGACTTCCGGATGGTAGATAACCGCCCAAGTCATTGGGCCTCCTTGTCATTGATCGTTGTTGGCGTAGCGCGCGCGCATGTCCGAATGAGAGATGACCTTGGTGGCGTCGAACGTCGCCAGCCGGTCGCGCGCAGCCGCTTCGATGCGCAGGTTTTCCAGCTCATCCTGCATATCCTGGTAAGCCTGGACATTCAAAATGACCGCCGCAGGCTCGTTATCTTTGAACACCACCAGCCGATCGGTTGCCCGGCTGGTCACTTCCTTGAGCTTGGCACTGAAGCCCCGTACCAGGGCCGTGACCGAAACAGCCTGTTCAGCACGGTCAAGCAATGAAGCCATGACGACCTCCTTAACAGATAATTACACATACTTTTGTACATGTTTTAAAGCATACAGCATTACCGTGGCCAGGATCAGAAGCCAAGGCTGCCGCCGGTCGCCATATCCACCCCATCACCTCGCCCAACGATTGTCCCGCCCCTGTCACCATTGAGTGCTACCTTGATGTGATCCTCGCAAAACCGCCTCAAGGAGCGATCATGGCCCATCAGATGTTTTCCAGTGTCATTGCCTATTCGCAGCACTGCGAACGGGTGATCAAGGAGATGTTGCATGCCCGCCCCAGCCTCGACCGGCAGAAGGTGATGACCTGGGTGGACGAGCAGAGCCACGCCCATTCCGAAGGGGAACCGCTGGAGTACCTGAAGGCGCTGAGCGCCAAGGTGCGCGCCGGCCTGCCCATGCCCTGGGACAAGTGAGGGAACGCCATGCGCCTGATCTGTACGGCAATGTGTGTTTTGCTGATCAGTGGTTGTTCGTCCTACCGCAGCGACCACCCCGACCCTGTGCCCAAGGAACGCCTGCTGGGCCTGCAGGCGCCGCTGGACAACGCCAGCACCCTGGTGGTGCGCCGTGACATCGGCATGCTCGGTGGCGGCTGCTACGTGGCGGTGAAAGTCGACCGCACCGTGGTGGCACGCATCGGCATCGGCGAGATCGCCACCTTCAACGTGCCCGCCGGCGACCGCATCGTCGGCATCGCCACCGACACCGCCGACGACACCCTGTGCGGCAAGGGCAGCCTGAACCGCGAGATCCTCGTGCAGGCCAGCGCCGGGCAAGCGGAAAACGTGCGCATCGTCAGCGAAAACAAGCAGGGCTTCGCGATTTTGCAGGACAAAAAGCCGTAGACTTCGCAGGTCATTCACTCGCGTATTGGCAGGACCTGCATGCAAGCACTCGAAGGCCCGCGCATTCTGTTGCGGCCGCTGCAACCCGACGACGCCACCGCCCTGGTGGCCGCCGCCAGCGATGGCGAACTGTGGACCCTGCCCTTCACCGTGGTGCCCTCGGCCGCCACGGTGCAGGGCTATATCGAGGCGGCGCTCAAAGGCCGCGACGCCGGCACGGTGCTGCCCTACGTGACGGTGCTCAAGGACACCGGCGAGGTCATCGGCAGCACGCGCTTCTGGAAGGTCGACCGGGTGAACCGCAAGCTGGAGATCGGCAGCACCTGGATCGCCGCGCGCTGGCAGCGCAGCTTCGTCAACACCGAGGCCAAGTACCTGATGCTGCGCTTTGCCTTCGAGACGCTGAATTGCGTGCGGGTGCAATTCACCACCGACGAGATCAACGCCAGGTCACGGGCGGCGATCCTGCGCCTGGGGGCAAAACAGGAAGGGATCGTGCGCAACGAACGGATCATGCCTGACGGGCGCAAGCGCAATTCGGTGCGGTTCAGTGTGATTGATGAGGAATGGCCGCAGGTGCGGGCGCAGCTCGAAGCGCGATTACAGCCACACCGCCCGTAGCCGCTGCCGCAGGCTGCGCTGGCCCTATGCCTCGCTGAACATCTCCAGCGGACGCCAGGGCCAGCGCAGCCTGGCGGCAGCGGCTACAGGTAGGGGGGCCGGCCGCTTATTCCCCGGTCCACGACCCACCCAACGCCGCCTGCAGCTGCACGCTGGTGACCAGCTGCGTCGCCACCAGGCTCAGCAGCGTCTGCCGCTCGCTGAGGCTGGTGGCCTGGGTGGTCGCCACGTCCAGGTAGTCGATCACCCCCGCCTCATACTGGTCGCGGCTCACCGAGGCCGACTCTTCCGCCGACTGCGCCGAGGCGCGGCGCGCCACCAGCTCCGGCTCCAGGGTACGCAGCTCCACCAGGTAGTCCTCGACCTCGCCCAGACCGGTCAGCACCGTCTGCCGGTAAGTCGCCACCTTGGCGTCGTAGGCAAATTTCGCCTGCTCCACCGCGGCCTTGGTAGCGCCGAAGTCGAGGATAGTGCCGGTCAGGCTCGGGCCGATGGACCAGAAGCGGTTGGGCACCGAGAACAGGTTGCTGATGGTCGAACCCTGGTAGCCGCCGCTGGCGCTCAGGGTCAGGTCGGGGTAATACGCGGCGGTCGCCACGCCCACGGCGGCATTGGCGGCAGCCATCTGGCGTTCGGCGGCGGCGATGTCCGGGCGGCGTTCCAGCAGGCGGCTCGGCACGCCCAGGGGCACGGTAGGCACGTGGTACTGCCAGCCCGCGTCCACCGCCAGGGCGAAGTCGGCCGGCGCCGTGCCGATCAGCAGCGCAATGGCGTGCTCGTACTGGGCGCGCTGCCATTGCAGGTCGAGCATCGACGCCTGGGCACTCTGCAGCTGGGTCTTGCCGGTGGCCAGGTCGGCACGCGAGGAGATCTGCTCGTCGTACTTGTTCTGGATCACCTGCAGGTAGCGCTGGTAGCCCTTGATGGTCTCGCCGTACAGGGCAATGCGCTGGTCGAGGATGCGCAGCTGGAAGTAGTCCTGGGCCAGGGTGGACTGGGCGCTGAGGGTGGCGTTGGCCAGGTCCGCGGCGCTGGCCTGGGCGCTGGCGCGGTCTTCTTCGACGGTGCGGCGCAGCTTGCCCCAGATGTCGGCTTCCCAGCTCAGGCTGAGGCTGGCCGAGTGTTCGTTCTTCGGCGAGGCGGCGCTGGAGGTGCTGGTGCTGCTGCTCGACGAGCCGGTGCCGGTTTCGCTGCGGGTGCTGGACGCCGTGCCGGTCAGGGTGGGGAACAGGTCGGCGCGCGACTCGCGCACCAGCGCCAGGGCCTGGCGGTACTGGGCAGCGTACAGCGCCACGTTCTGGTTATTGACCTGCACCTGAGCCACCAGCGCGTTCAGCTGCGGGTCCTGATACAGCTCCCACCAGGGGCCCTTGGGCAGCTCGTCCTGGGGGCTCGCCGCTTTCCAGCCCTCGGCCTCCTTGAAGGTGGTGGAGATAGGCGCGGTGGGCTTCTTGTAGTCCGGGCCGACCATGCAGCCGCCCAGCAGGGTGCTGGCCAGCAGCACGGCAACGCAGAGACGGGAAGGCAGTGGAGCGTTCATTCATTAACCCTTGTCAGTCAGCCGGGCACGTGGGTGCGGCGGATACGCGTGTGCCAGAAGTGCCGGGTGGCGCGGCTGGCACGGTCGAGATAGAGGTACACCACCGGGGTGGTGAACAGCGTCAACAATTGGCTCAACGCCAGGCCGCCAGCGATGGCCACGCCCAGCGGCTTGCGCAGGTCGGCGTCGCCGCCGCTGCCCAGGGCCAGCGGCAAGGCGCCGAAGAACGCCGCCAGGGTGGTCATCATGATCGGCCGGAAACGCATGCGGCAGGCTTCGATGATCGCCTGTTCGGGCGGCAACTTGCGCTCGCGCTCGGCCACCAGGGCGAAGTCGATCATCATGATGGCGTTCTTCTTGACGATGCCGATCAGCAACAGGATGCCGATCAAGGCGATCACCGTCAGCTGCATGTTCACCGCCTTGAGCAGCAACAACGCCCCGACCCCCGCCGACGGCAGCGTCGACAGGATGGTCAGCGGGTGGATGTAGCTCTCGTACAGCACGCCCAGCACGATGTACACCGCCAGCAAGGCCGCGGCGATCAGCCACGGCATGCTCGCCGCCAGCGCCGCGTAGGCCTGGGCGGTGCCGGCAAAGCCGGCCTGGATGTCCCGTGGCAGGCCGACCTTGTCGACGGCGGCGTTGATGGCGGCGGTGGCCTGTTCCAGCGACACGCCGTCCTGCAGGTTGAAGGCGATGGTGCTGGTGGCCGACTGGCCCTGATGCGCCACCGCCAGCGGCGCGTTGTCGGGGCTGAAGGTGGCGAACGCGGTCAGCGGCACCTGCTGGTTGTCACTGTTGATCACGTACATGCGCTGGAGCATGGTCGAGTCGCTGGTGTACACCGGGTCCAGGCCCATCACCACGTGGTACTGGTTGAGGGTCTTGTACAGGGTGGCCACCTGGCGCTGGCTGTACGAGTTGTTCAGCAGGTTGTCGATGTCACTGACGCTGACGCCCAGGCGGCTGGCCGCCGCGCGGTCGATGTGCAGCTTGAGCTCCTGGCCGCCGGTCTGGCTGTCGGAGTCGATGCCGGTCAGCTCGGGCAAGGCGCGCAGCGCCGCCTCCACCTTGGGCTCCCACACCCGCAGCAGGTCGAGGTCGTCGGCCTGCAGGCTGAACTGGTAGGTGGCGTTGGCGCTGCGGCCGCCCACGCGGATGTCCTCGGCGGGCATCAGGAACAGCTGGATGCCGGCGACCTTGTTGTTGGCCTTGGTCAACCGGTTGGCAATGGCCGCGGCGCTGCTGGTGCGCTGCTTGTAGTCCTTGAGGCGGATGAAGAAGTCGCCGGTGTTGCGCGAGCCGGCGCGGCCGCTGCCGGTGGACGACATCACTGCCTCCACGTCGGGGTCGGCGGCCAGGTCGTGGGCGATCTGCATCAGATGCGGCTTGAGCGCCTGGAACGAGATGTTCTGGTCGGCGCGCACGGCGCCCATCAACACCCCGGTGTCCTGGGCCGGGAAGAAGCCCTTCTGCACCGTGGCGTACAGGTAGACGTTGAGCACCACGGTCAGCAGCAGGCTGAACATGGTCAGCAGGCGGTGGCGCATCACCCAGCCCAGCGCGGCGATGTAGGCGCCCTGCAGGCGCGCCAGCGCGGCCTCGATCCACTGGTAGATGCGCGGTTCCCGGGCGTCGTGCGCCGGCTGGCGCAGCAGCATCACGCACAGCACCGGCGTCAGGCTCAGGGACACCACCATGGACAGCGCCAGGGCGATGCTCAGGGTCACGGCGAACTCGCGGAACAGCCGGCCGACGATGCTGCCCATCAGCAGGATGGGAATGAACACGGCGATCAGCGACAGGGTCATGGACAGCACCGTGAAGCCCACCTCGCGGGTGCCCATCAGCGCCGCCCGCAGCGGGCGCATGCCCATCTCCTGGTAGCGGGCGATGTTCTCCAGCACCACGATGGCGTCATCCACCACGAAGCCGGTGCAGATGATCAGCGCCATCAGCGACAGGTTGTCGAGGCTGTAGCCCAGCAGGTACATGATCGAGCAGGTGCCGATCAGCGACACCGGCAGCACCACCGCCGGAATCAGCGTGGCGCGCAGGTTGCGCAGGAACACGAAGACCACGGCGATCACCAGCAGGGTGGCGATCAGCAGGGTTTCCTCGGTGTCGTGCAGCGAGGCACTGACCGTGGGGCCACGGTCGATCACCGGGATCAGCTGCACGTCGCCGGGAATCTCGCGTTGCAGCTCGGGGATCAGCGCCTTGATGCTGTCGATGGTCTGCAGCATGTTGGCGCCGGCCTGGCGGGTGACGCCCAGGGTTACCGACGGCTGGCCGTTGTAGTAGCCACCGACGAAGGCGTCTTCCACCGAGTCGTAGACATTGGCCACGTCACTCAGGCGCACGGCCGTGCCGTTCTGGTAGGTGATCACCAGCTGCTGGTAATCCACTGCCTTGTCGATCTGGTCGTTGCCGTCGATCACCCAGCTCTGGCCGTCGCCCTGGAGGATGCCCTTGGGCTTGGCCTTGGTGGCGTTGTCGATGGCTTCGCGCACGGTCTCGAGCGAAATGCCGGCGTTGGCCAGCAGGTTGGGCTGGATATCGATACGCACCGCCGGCAACGCGCCGCCGCGCACCGACACCTCGCCCACGCCGTTGACCTGGGAGATCTTCTGCTGCAGCTTGCTGTAGGCCAGGTCGTAGAGCTCGCCCGGGCTGCGCGTGGACGAGGTCAGCGCCAGCATCAGCACCGGCGCCTCCGAGGGGTTGGCCTTGCGGTAGGTGGGCAGCGACGGCATGGAGCTGGGCAGCAGGCTGCGCGAGGCGTTGATGGCGGCCTGCACGTCGCGGGCGGCGCCGTTGATGTCGCGGTCCAGTTCGAACTGCAGAATCAGCGTGGTCGAGCCCTGGCTGCTGGTGGACGTCATCTCGGTGATGCCGGCGATCTGCCCCAGGCTGCGCTCCAGCGGCGTGGCCACCGTGGCGGCCATGGTCTCGGGGCTGGCGCCGGCCAGCGAGGCGCTGACCATGATGGTGGGGAAATCCACCTGGGGCAGCGGCGCCACCGGCAGCAGCTTGTAGCCCAGGATCCCGGCCAGGGTGATGCTCAGGCTCAGCAGCAGCGTGGCTACCGGCTTGCGGATGAACAGCCGCGACAGGTTCATGCCTGCGCCCTGCCACGGTTGAAGCGGGCCTTGGCGCGCTCGCTGATGCGGTCAAACATCAGGTAGATCACCGGCGTGGTGAACAGCGTCAGCACCTGGCTCAGCAGCAGGCCGCCGACGATCACCAGGCCCAGCGGCCGGCGCAGCTCGGCGCCGGCGCCGGTGGCGAGCATCAGCGGCAAGGCGCCGAACAGCGCCGCCAGGGTGGTCATCAGGATCGGCCGCAAGCGCAGCAGCGCCGCCCGGTGGATGGCGTCGCGCGCGTTCAGGCGCTGGTGCTGGCGGCCCTCCAGGGCGAAGTCGATCATCATGATGGCGTTCTTCTTGACGATACCGATCAGCAGAATCACCCCGATCAGGGCGATCAGGCTGAACTCGGTGCCGGTCAGCAGCAGCGCCAGCAAGGCGCCGATGGCCGCCGAGGGCAGCGTCGAGAGGATGGTCACCGGGTGGATGAAGCTCTCGTAGAGCATGCCCAGCACGATGTACATGGTGATCAACGCCGCCAGGATCAGCCACAGGGTGTTGCCGGTGGCGGTCTGGAACGCGTCGGCGGCGCCCTGGTAGCGCAGGGTGATGCTGCTGGGCGCCTGCAACTCGCTCATCACGTCACTGATGGCCTGCTGCGCCTGCTCCAGGGAATAACCATCGGCCAGGTTGAACGACAGGGTCACGGCCGGGAACTGGTCCAGGCGGCTCAGCGACAGCGAGCCGGTGCGCTGGCCGACCTTGGCGATGTCGGTCAAACGTACCATCTGCGCGGCGGTGGTGGTGGTCGACGAGCTGGTGGTCGAGGCACTGCTGCCGGTGGTCGTGCCCGTGGTGGTGGTCACCGTGCTGCTGTTGCTGCCGGTGGTGCTGGTGGTGGCCGCCGCCAGGTAGATGTTATCGAACGCCGCCAGGTTCTGCTGGAACTTGCCCGGCACCTGCAGCACCACGCGGTACTGGTTGGACTGGGTGAAGATGGTCGAAATCAGGCGCTGGCCGAAGGCGTTGTACAGCGCGGTGTCGACGTCGGAGGCGGTGATGCCGTAGCGCATGGCCGCGGCGCGGTCCAGTTCCACGTAGGCCACCAGGCCCTGGTCCTGCAGGTTGTCGATGACGTCGCGCATTTCCTTGCGGTGCTGCAGCTTCTCCATCAGTTTGGGGATCAGCGCCGAGAGGTTGGCGCTTTCCGAGTCGTCCAGGGTGAACTGGTACTGGCTGGGCGTCAGCTGGTCGTCGACGGTGAGGTCCTGGGAGCTGACCAGGTTCAACTGCAGGCCGGGCACGTCCTTGGCGGCCTTTTCCAGGCGGGTGATGACCTGGGTGGCGGTGTCGTCGCGGTCCTCGAACGGCTTGAGTTCGATCTGCAGGCGGCCGTTGTTCAGCGAGCCGTTATTGCCGTCCACGCCAATGGTGGACGACACCGATTCCACCGCCGGGTCCTGGCGCACCACCTCGACCATGGCCTGCTGGCGCCGCTCCATTTCACCGAAGGAGACGTCCTGGGAGGCGCGGGTGAAGCCCTGGATCAGGCCCGTGTCCTGGGTGGGGAAGAACCCCTTGGGCACCACCAGGTAGAGGAAGCCGGTAAGGGCCACGGTGCCCACCGCCACCAGCAGGGTCAGGCGCTGGTGGTCCAGCACCCACACCAGGCCGCGGTCGTAGGCATTCAGCACCTTGTGGTACTGGCGGTCGCCCCATTGCGCGAAGCGGCTCTGGCCGCCTTCGGGCACGTGGCGCAGCAGGTGCGCGCAGAGCATGGGCGTCAGGGTCAGGGAAATGACCATGGACACCAGGATCGCCACCGCCAAGGTGATGGCGAACTCGCGGAACAGGCGGCCGACCACGTCGCCCATGAACAGCAGCGGGATCAGCACGGCGATCAGCGAGAAGGTCAGCGAGATAATCGTGAAGCCGATTTCCTGCGAGCCTTTCAGCGCCGCGGCCATGGGTTCCTCGCCCTCCTCCAGGTGCCGGGAGATGTTCTCCACCACCACGATGGCGTCGTCGATGACGAAGCCGGTGGCGATGGTCAGGGCCATCAGCGTCAGGTTGTTCACGCTGAAGCCGGCCAGGTACATCACGCCGAAGGTACCGATCAGCGACAGCGGCACCGCCAGGCTGGGGATCAGGGTGGCGGTGAAGTTGCCGAGGAAGGCGAAGGTCACCAGCACCACCAGGCCGATGGACAGCAGCAGCTCGATCTGCACGTCCTTGATGGAGGCGCGGATGGTCTGGGTGCGGTCACTGATGACGGTGAGCTTGACCGAGTCGGGCAACGCCGACTGCAGGGTGGGCAGCTTCTGCTTGATGCTGTCCACCACCTCGATGACGTTGGCGCCGGGCTGGCGCTGCACGTTGATGACGATGGCCGGCTTGCCGTTGGCGCTGGCCGACAGGTACTGGTCCTGGGGCGCCTCGGCCGTGGTGGCGACGTCTTTCAAGCGCAGGGCCGCGCCGTTTTCATAGGCCAGCACCAGCTCGCCGTATTCCACGGCGTCGCGCAGCTGGTCGTTGGCGTCGATGGTGATGGAGTGCGAGGGGCCGTCGAAGCCGCCCTTGGAGCCGTTGACGTTGGCGGCGTTGACCTTGTCGTAGACGTCTTCAAGCGTCAGGCCGTGGGCCGCCAGGCTGGTGGGGTTGACCTCGATCTTCACCGCCGGCTGCTGGCCGCCGGCCAGGCTGACCATGCCCACACCGGAAATCTGCGAGAGCTTGAGCGCCACGCGGGTGTTGATCAGGTCCTGCACGCGGGTCAGCGGCAGGCTGTCCGAGGTGGCGGACAGGGTCAGCACCGCCGTGTCGGCCGGGTTCACCTTCTTGTAGGTGGGCGGGTTCGGCAGGTCGCTGGGCAGCAGGCTGTCGGCGGCGTTAATGGCCGCCTGCACTTCCTGCTCGGCCACGTCCAGGGACAGGTCCAGGGAGAACTTCAGGGTAATCACCGAGGCACCGGCCGAACTGGTCGAGTACATCTGCGACAGGCCCGACATCTGCCCCAGCTGGCGCTCCAGCGGCGCGGTGACCGCCGAGGCCAGCACGTTGGAGCTGGCGCCGGGGTACAGGGTGCTGACCTGGATGGTGGGGTAATCCACTTCGGGCAGGGCCGAGGTGGACAGCAGCCGGTAGGCGAAGATGCCCGCCAGCATCACCGCCAGCATCAGCAGCACGGTGGCGACCGGGCGCTGGATAAAGAGTCTGGACGGGTTCATTCGGTTTGCGCGCCGGCTGCGGGCTTGGCGGTTTTAGCCGGCTTGGCGCTGGCGCCGGTGTCGGGTTTCTCCACCTCGACCTTGCTGCCATCGCGCAGGTGATCGATGCCGCGGGTCACCACCTGTTCGCCGGCGGCCACGCCCTGGGCGATCACGGTCTGTTCGCCGAACACCGGGCCCACCTTGATGGTGCGGCGCTGTACCTTGCCGTCCTTCACCGCGTAGAGGAACTCACCGTCGCTGCTCAACTGCACGGCCGCCGAGGGCACCACCACCGCGTTGTGCAGGGTGTCGGTGGTCAGCTTCACGTTGACGAACTGGTTGGGGTAGAGCTTTTCGTCCGGGTTGTCGAACAGCGCCTTGAGCTTGATGCTGCCGGTGCTGGTGTCGATCTCGTTGCTGATGAACTTCAGGGTGCCGTTGGCCAGCGGCGTGGTGCCCAGCTGGTCCAGCGCCTGCACGCCCAGCACTTCACCTTTGCGCACCTTGGGCAGCAGGGTTGCCAGCTGCGCCTGGGGAATGCTGAAGGTCACGGCGATGGGGTTGGTCTGGGTCACGGTGACGATGCCGGTGGTGCTGCTGGACGCGACGATGTTGCCTGGGTCCACCAGGCGCAGGCCGACGAAGCCATCGATGGGCGAGACGATCTTGGCGTAGATCAGGTTCAGCTTGGCGGCGTCGATCTGCGCCAGGTCGGCCTTCACCGCGCCCTGGTACTGGCCGACGGTGGCCATTTGCGTGTCCAGGTCCTGCTTGGCGATGGAGTCCTTGGCGAACAGGCGCTGGTAGCGCGCGGCGGTCAGCTGGGCGCTTTTCAGCAACGCCTGGTTCTGCGCCAGGTCGCCCTGGTACTGGTCCAGGGTGGCCTGGTAGGCCCGCGGGTCGATCTGCGCCAGCAACTGGCCCTTCTTCACGAACTGGCCTTCGGTGAAGTACACCGCCATCAGCTCGCCGTCGACGCGGCTGGTGACTGTCACCGAATAATTGGGGATCACCGTGCCCAGCGCCTGCTGGATCACCGGCACGTCGGCGGTGCCAGCGGTGCCGACCGCGACGCTGACCGTGGCGTTGGCATCCATGCCCGGCCCACCGTGCCGGCCACCCGGGCCTGCGGCACGCGCGGCACCGGCTTCAGGGGTTTCGCTGGACGACGGGGTGTGCCGAACGTAGATAAAGGCCGCACCAATGGCTGCGGCTATCAGGAGCACAAGCACGAGGCGCTTGCGAGAGCGGGCTGCCGGGATCTGGGTCATTGAAAGCTTCTGCGTGGGCAATGGACAAGGGAGGTAACGGGCGTCAGGTCTGCTTTGGGCAAATCACTTGGCAGCATAGCCAGTAAATGTGCAGGGAATGTGCAGACATCGCCTGCGAGGCGAGCCGCAGGGTAAGAGCAGTGAGGGGCCGGTAAGTTCATTGGGGCATTTGACCCTGCCCTGCCCCCCATGCCAACCCTGACGAACGGGCTTTGCCATTTATTTACAAAATGTTGACGAAGAGCCCACACCCCCGTAGCAGCTGCCGCAGGCGGCGTCCGGTCCCACCGCGGTGTCCCGGGAAAACCGCAGCGCCCTGGACGCGGCCTGCGGCCGCTGCTACGGGTTTTGCGATCACGTGCGAATGGAGGCTTCCAGGTGCGCCAGGTAGCCATCGAATCGCGCCACCAGGTCCAACTGCTCCGGGAACCGCAGCCATTGCAGCTGCAACCCGTCCATCATCGCCAGGCACTCCTGCACCACCCCGCCCAGGTCGACGTCGGCGCGCACCTCGCCCAGCGCCACCAGCTCCTGCAACTGCCCCACCATGCGCGCATGAATGGTGCTGTAGCGCCCCTGGAACCAGGCCCAGGCCGGGTGGCCTTCCACCAGGCTTTCGGCGTTGAGCATGCTGAAGGCGCGGATCACCCCCGGCGCCGTGGCGTTGGAGCGGTTGATGGCGCTGAGGCTGCCCAGCAGCCCGCTGAGGGTGGGTTCGCCGCGCACCTCGTCGGCGATTTTCTGGCTGACCGCGTCGCGGCGGTCCAGCACGCCCATCAGCAGCGCGGTCTTGTTGGGGAAATGGTGCAGCACCCCGGCCACGGAAATGCCGACGATTTCGGCGATGCGCGCAATGGAGGCGCCGCCGTAGCCTTCCAGGGAAAACATCTGCAAAGCCGCGTCCAGCAGCTCTTCGCGGCGTTTCTCGCCCTTGGGCGCGCGGCGCTGGCGCGGCGCGGGTTTGGCAGGTTGGGAATCAGCAGTCATGAACAGCGTCTTTTATTATCCAGGCCCCACCCTAGCGCGATCCGCCCGGCCACGGCAAATCTCAGCCCTTGAGCAGCGGGTACAACGACAGCACCAGCATCAGCGCCATGCCCCAGTTGAACAGGCGCAACCAGCGCGGCTGGCTGAGCACCGTGCGCAGCGCGCTGCCACAACTGACCCACAGCGCCACGCTGGGCAGATTGATGAGGGCGAACAGCGAGGCAATCACGAACACGTTCACCAGGTAGCCCTGGGCCGGCGCGTAGGTGGTGATGGCGCCGATGGCCATGATCCAGGCCTTGGGGTTGACCCACTGGAACGCTGCCGCGCCCAGGAAGCTCATGGGCCTGCGGGTATCTTCCACGGCGGCGGACGGCGGCCCGGAGCGGGCAATTTTCCACGCCAGGTACAGCAGGTAACTGGCACCGGCCCAGCGCAGCACCGTGTAGGCCCAGGGCAGCACCTTGAACACCTCGCCCAGGCCCAGCCCCACGGCAATCACCATCACCATGAAGCCCAGGCTCACCCCCAGCGCGTGGGGCATGGAGCGGCGGAAACCGAAGTTCACCCCCGAGGCCAGCAGCATGGTGTTGTTCGGGCCCGGAGTGATGGACGACACCAGGGCGAACAGGGCGAAGGCGTACAGCAGGTCGAGGGAGGACAGCATGGGAAGGACTCCGGGGGGCAGGCTGAGAACACTACGGCATCACCCGGTAGGGCAGCAGGTACAGCTATGGGAAATTGGACCAGCACAGTTCCGTCAACTCCTATAACTGACCATTACAGACGGCTGTAGACCGCGCCGTTTCAGCTCTGCGACTCGACAGTGTGTTCCGATCAAAGGCACTTCTGCCAATGTTTGAAACATATATTTACATATGCCTTACACAACTTTCGCCCCTGTCGACATTTCCTTGCCACACCTATAACAAAATTTTCACGCCACTGGCGCGATAGTTTCATCTTGTTGAACGACTCCAATGATCGCCTTCCCTACCCCCGGAGTTTTCCCGCAGCGCCTGACTTATTGGGCAAGTTACAGACATCAATGTACGCGATGTATCAAGGAGACAACATGAACATTCCAACCGACCCCATCCCGACCGCGCCACGCTTCAGTATCGCCATGGTCAACTACAAGACCTGCGAGATGACCCGTGCCTGCCTGGAGTTGCTGCGCGAGCAGCTGGTCGGCCTGGACGTGCCGGTGTGGGTGGTGGACAACAACTCCGCGGATGACAGCACCGACTACTTGCGCAGCCTGGATTGGATCAATCTTCTGGAGCGTGTACAACCCGCGGGGGAAGCCGGCCATATTGCCCACGGCAAGGCACTGGATATGATCCTGGAGCGTATCGACACCGACTATATACTGCTTATGCATACTGACACTTTCATATACAAACCCGAAGTGTTCAGCTTATTGCTTGATATGATTACCAAAAACCCCAACACAGCAGCAGCGGGTTGTTATGAACAACTAGACCGGGGCTTGGTACGCACGGCATGGCGCTTCAGTTCACGCTATTGCAAGCATCACTACCGGCGCATGGCCCGGGCGCTGGGCCTGTCGGCCCGCGAGCCGAAGCCGTGGAAGGAAACCCACCTCAAGAGCTTCTGCACCTTGTGGAACGCCAAGGCCATGAAGCACCGGGGCCTGCACTTCTGCATGGATGACCGGGTGCCGGGCTACACCCTGCAGGACCGCATGGTGGCCTCCGGCTTCTCCATTGCTACCCTCTCCGCCCACCGCCTGTTCAAGTACCTGGACCACATTCAGTCCGGCACCGTGGCCGCCCGTGGCACCTACGGCAAGGACCACCGCCGCACGCGCATGTACGACCATGCCCTGGCGCGCCTGCACCATAAAACCGCCGGCACCTGATCCACCTCACCCCGCAAGGCGTTATTTTCAGGGGCCTTGGGGGCATGGCTGCGCTATAGTGTCGCACTTTCCCAGCCTGCCCTTTTCGAGGATGTCCCTGTGGCCTCAATGCTGACCTTGCGCGCCATGTTGAAACCGGTTTCAGTCCTAACCCTGTCGCTGCTCGCCGCCCACTCCGTGAGCGCTGCCGACTGGGTTGTATCGTCCAACGACGGCAAGTACCAGCGGGTACAAGGCCGCGACACCTACCCCGACGCCGCCAAGCCCGACACCCTCACCGTGCTGGACGCTAGCGTGTTCCCGCCCAAGGTCAACCAGACCGTGGAAGTGGAAAACGGCATCCAGGGCCCGCCCCAGGCCGCCGCCATCAGCCCCGACGGCAGCCTGGCCCTGGTGGCGGCCCCCACCCGCTACGACCACGCCGCCAAGCAACTGCAGATGGACACCTTCCTGCAGGTGGTGGATCTGTCCGCCAAGCCCGCCACTGTCAGCAAGATCGAACTGGGCAGCCACCCGCAGGCCGTGGCCTTCGACCGCAGCGGCAAGTGGGGCGTGGTTACCTGCGTGGACGGTGGCGTGCGCCCGCTGCGCATCGACGGCCATCAGGTAACCGTGCTCGATAGCATCGTCCTGGGCAGCAAGCGCCTGGCCGGCGCGGCGTTCACCCACGACGGCCAGCATGTGCTGGTGTCGCTGCGCGATGAGCAAGGCGTGGCGGTGCTGAGCCTGGTGGACGGCAAGTGGGCCGACAGCGGCGACCGCATCAGCACCGGCGTGGCGCCCTACACCATCGACGTGTCCAGCGACGGCCACTGGGCGGTGGTCAGCAACGTCGGCCTGGCCGGCCTGCCCAATTACAAGGGGCGCCTGGCCGGTGACGAAGACAGCGTGACCCTGGTCGACGTGTCCAAGGTGCCGTTCCGCGCGGTGCAGCACCTCAACGTGCCGTCGCTGCCTGAAGGCGTGGCGATTTCGCCGGACGGCAAGTGGATCGTCGCGCAGTCCATCGACGGCTCCAACCTGACCCCGGACAACCCCGGCGTGCGCGCCCATGGCCGCGTGACTCTGTTCGCCCTGCGCAACGGCAAGGCCGAGAGGGTCAACGACGTGGCCGACGGCAACTCGTCCCAGGGCGTGGTGTTCAGCGCCGACAGCAAGCACGTGATCGTGCAGTTCAACGTCGAGCATCAGCTGGGCTTGTACAGCATCGAAAACGGCAAGCTGGTGGACAGCAAGCAGCGCATCGAACTGAGCGGCGGCCCGTCGTCGCTGCGCAGCGCCCCGCGCTGACCCCACCCTTACACTCCCCGTAGCAGCGGCCGCCGGCCGCGTCCTTCCAGCCACACCGTGGTGGCATCGGACGCAGCCTGCGGCAGCTGCTACAGGGAGTTGGTCAGTCGCGCGCCACGCAGCGGGCGCGGCGTTCGTCCACGCGGCGGGCGAACCAGGCGGTGGTCAGGTGGCGGGTGATCTTCGGGCTTTCCAGGGTGATGCCCGGCAGAATCGCCCGCGGCAGCGGCTTGCCGGCCACCTGGTCGGCCAGCTCGAACACCCGCTGGTACACCCGCGTGTCCTCGAAATCCAGCTGCTCGCCCTTGTCCAGCGCGTTGCGAATGGCGCTGTCGCTCATGTCCAGGCGCTTGCCCAGCGAGCGCACCGCCAGCTCCGTCTGCCCGGCGCTGAGCGAACCGTAGTCAATCAGGTCGCCGTCCAGCGCCAGCCGCGCCTTCACCAGGCGGTTCAACGCCGCCTGGAAAGCCGCGTTGCGGCTGGCGTAGTGGCCGGCGTTGAAATCGGCGAAACGGTACAACGGCTCGGGATAGTGCACCGGGTAACCCAGCAGGTGGGCGGTGCCGAAATACACCCCGCCGCGGCGGCTGAACACCTCGCGGCGCACCGTGCCCTGCAGTGGGTACGGGTAGCCACGCGCGTTGCGTTCGGCGAAGGCCACGCTGACCTGCATGGGTCCGGCAGTGTGTACTGGATTGAGGGTGCCGAACAGCTGGCCACCCAAGGGCACCATGCCGATGAAATCATCGAACACATCACTCAGCTCGCGCTCCGAGCGCACGCTGGCGATGCGCTGGGCGTAGCTCTTGCCGGTGGGGGACTTGATCGCCAGCGCCGCGTCCACCAGGAAGCCCGGCACGTGCAGGCGCGCCGCACGCCGGTCGATCTCGGCACGGGCGATGCCACCCAGGCCGGGCACTTGCGGGTCGGCCTGGAAGTTGGACTCCTGCTCGATGACGGCGATCACCGAACACAGGTTCTGCGTGCTGGGCTCCAGGGCCTGGGCCTGGAACGCCGCCTGGATGTCTGCCGCCCAGCCCTGGCGCTGGCTGGCCGAGGGCGGCAGCAGGCGCGCCACCTTGGCGCGCACCTGCTCGGGGGTGAGGCTGGGCTGCTGCGCCTGATGGCTACAGGCGGCCAGCGCCAGCATTCCCATCAGCAGTAAAACGTGTTTCAGCTGGCTCAATCCTCACCTCGGTTTCAGGGTTTATTCATCAGCATAGGCCTGCGGCTCGGTGGCGGTAGTGTCGATACGCGCAGCCATGGCCTGTTCGAACTGCGCCAGGGGTACCAGCGCCTTGCCGTTCGGGCCGCTGAACTGCACCCGGTACGGCGCGGCGTGGCTCAGGTCACGCAACTGGTCCAGGCTCTGCGCCACGTACGCCAGGCTCACGTAGCGCTGGCCGTCGCGCGGGTCCAGCCAGCGTTCGAACAACAACGTGCCGCCGGGCGCCGCATCGTTTTGCGGGTACTCGGCAATCTTCCAGTCAAAGCCCAGCAGCGTGCGCAACTGCGCGATGTTGCTGTCATGCCCCACGTAGGCCAGCCACGACGCAGGCGGCGGGCCACCGGCCAGCGACCGGTCGGCCTGCGCCAGCGCCAACAGCACCTGGTGCAGCAATTGCGAGGCGCCGCGCCTGGCAATGTAGGGCAGGTGCTGAGTCAGAGCGTATTTGCCGCTGCGCAGTTCCATCAACCCCGCCACTTGCGCGGCATTGGTGGCGTGACCGAAGGCCACTTGGGCCAACGGCATGCCCTCGGCGTACTCCATGCGAATGGTCTCGGCCATGGCCGCGCCCAGGCTCAGCGGGCCGCTGAGCTTCACGGTGCTGCCCTTCTCTTTCAGGCCCCAGGCCTGCTCGCTGAGCGCGCAGGGTTTGCCCTTGGCGCAGCTGGCAGGCACGCCGACCACCTGCTGCATGCGCAGCAACGCCGCGCTGTAACGGTCATGCGCCGCCTGCGGGCTGCCGCCCATGGCGCTGAGCATGGCCTGCTCGGCCTGCTGGCGGTCCAGCGCGCCCAGGCCGTTTTCACTGGCGTGGAACAGCCGGTCCTGGCTGGCGCGGCCGTGGTGCACCGGCACCTGGCAGCCCGGGAACATGCCGTCCAGCAGCGCCTTGCCGGTGGCGCGGGTGCGCGCCGCCGGGCTGGCCAACAGGTACACCTGGCCGGCGCCGGGGCAGCCGTCGGCGGCCAGCAGGCCCTGGTCCTTCAGGTAGCCGCGTTGCCACTGGCCCAGCAGCACCGTCGCGGCGCGGCCATGCTCGGTCAACTGGCCGTCAGCCACCGCGAACCTCGGCCAGGGTTTGCCGGAACCGGCGTCCAGCGCCGCGGTGTCGGTGGCCGGGCGGATGCCGTGGCGCATCACCAGCACCACCTTGTCCAGGCGCAGGCCATGGGTGTCGAGGGTATCGGCATGGGCAATGGCGCTGCTTGCCAGCGCCAGGGCCAGGGTGAACAGGCGCAGCGGTTTAGAAGTCATAACGGGCATTCACGCTCAGGGTCCGAGGCGAACCGGGTTGCAGGTAGTTTTCCTGGTACCAGGTCCAGTATTTCTTGTTGGCCAGGTTGGTGACGTTGGCGCCGAAGGTCAGCGCGTGGCCGCCGGCCAGCTTCATGCGGTAGCCGCCGCCGGCGTCGAACAGGTTGTAGGCGTCCAGGGTGTTGACGTTGCCCGAGTCCACCGCCATGGGGCCGATGCGCTGGGCCCCGGCACGCACGAACAGGCCCGGCAACGCGCCAATGCGGTAGGTGGCCTGGGCGGCGGCCTGGTAGTGGGCGGCGCCGGCGGCGCGGTTGCCGTCGACGTCGCCTGCGTCCAGGTACTCGGAGTCCAGGGACATGAGGCTGCCTTCAAGGGTCAGGCTGTCGATGGGGTCGACGCTGGCGTTCAGCTCCAGGCCCTGGTAGCGGATGGTGCCGCTCTGCACGTATTCGTTCTGGCTGTTGGTGTATTCCGCGCCGCGGTCGATGCGGAAGGCGGCGGCGGTGGCGCTCCAGTTGCGGCGCTGCACCTTCATGCCGATCTCATACTGCTTGCTGCGCAGCGGGCCCAGGGTGCTGTCTTCGTTGACCGTGCCGGTGGGCGCGGTGCCGCCCGCTTCCAGCGACTCGACGTAGCTGACATAGGCGGTGAGGTCCTTGATCGGCTTGTACATCAGCGCCACGGTGGGCGTGGCCGGGCGCGCCTTGTAGCGCACGGCGTCGCTGGTGGCCGAGTCGTGGGTCATCTCGCGGAAGGTTTCGTTGCGCAGGCCCAGCAGTAACGACCACTGCTCGCCCAGGCCGATGGTGTCGCTGGCGAAGACCGCGCTCTCCTTGATCTGGTCGTCGCCGTAGGTGCCGCCGCTGTAGTCGATGTCGTAGACCGAGAAAATCGTCGGGTCGTAGAGGTTGCCCTTGCCGACGGTGGTCTTGGGCGTGTTCACCGACTTGCGCGAATCGAGCTGCGAGTAGCTGCCGCCCAGCACCACGTCGTGGCTGAACCAGCCGGTGTCGAACTTGCCCTCCAGGGTGCCCATGGCGTCGTTGTATTCGTAGCCGTGGTATTCGGAGGTGACCTTGTCGGAGTAATTGCCGCTGTTGCTACTGATCTGGTACTGGTCCTTCACGTAGCGGCGGTCCGAGTCGCTGTAGCGGTACGCAAGCTTGCCCTGCCAGTTGGGGTTGAACTGGTAGGTGGCCGACAGCGTCGACAGGCTGTAGTCGACGTCGGTGTAGGAGCCGTTGCTGTACAGGCGCTTGCTGCCGTCGATGGCCTTGGGCAGCGAGTACGAGGGGCTGACCACGATGTCGGTGCCGCCGGAGGTGGTGCGCTGCTGGTACAGGGTGTCGAAGTTGAGGGTCAGGTCATCGGTCAGCTTGGCGTCCAGCGCCAGGCCCACTGCCGTGCGGTTCACCGAGGAGCCGCCGCTGGCTGCGTCGCCCTCCTCGTGCACCAGGTTCAGGCGGTAGCCGAAGCGCGGGTCGTCCAGGCGGCCGCCCACGTCCACGTGCTCCTTGTAGACGTTGTCGGACTGGTAGCCGGCGTCGACGCTGAAAATGCTCTTGTCGGTCGGCCGCTTGGTCACGTAGTTGACGATGCCGCCGGGGCTGCCGAAACCGTACATGAAGCCCGACAGGCCCTTGAGCACTTCGACGCTGTCGAACATCTCCAGGGGCATTTCCACGCCGCGGTTGATGTTGGCCATGCCGTCCACCTTGTAGCCGTTCAGGTCATCCAGGGGCAGGCCGCGCACGGCCAGGGTGGCCGGGTGGGTGCCGTAGCTGGAGCTGATGGAGGTCACCGAGGCGTCGTACTTCACCGCCTCGGAGAGGATGCCGGCCTGGCGCTGCTGGATCTCTTCGCTGCTGACGCTCTTGAGCGAGAACGGCGTGTCGATGGCCGCCTTGCTGCCCAGGGCGCCACTGGACATCTGCTTGTGCAGGTCGGGCTTTTTCGCCTTGGCGGCCTTGACGGTGACCTGGGGCAAGGTTGCCAGCAGGCTGTCATCGATGACCGGGGCCGGGTCGGCCGCCCAGATCGACGGCGCCAGGGCGAAGGCGGCAAGGCCTGCGCCGGTGCGCAGGGACAACGGGTGGAACGGGTGGTTGCGACGCATGACGGTACCGAAAAATGAGCGCACGACGCCGCCCACCCGGGTACGGGCAGGGGCGATCGAGGCGTTGGGTTAAGGGGTGACGGCCTGGGTGACGAAGCCGATTTTTTCCAGGCCGCCGGACTGCGCGGTGGCCATTACTTGCACGACTTTCTCGTAGGGCGTGTCACGCTGGGCACGCAGGTGCAGCTCGGGCACCGGCTGGCGCGCCGCGGCCTCGGCCACCAGCGCCGGCAGCTCGCTGTCACTGATGTCGCGGTCGTCCCAGTGCAGGTGGCCGCTGCTGTCCAGGGCCAGGTCCACGGCCACCGGCGGCTTGTTGTCCTGCTGGGCGGCGGCGTGGGGCAAGTCGATCTTGACGCTGTGCTGGATGGCCGGCACGGTGATGATGAAAATCACCAGCAGCACCAGCATCACGTCCACCAGCGGCGTGGTGTTGATTTCCGGGTTGAAGCTGTCGTCTTCCAGTTCGTCCTGCAGTCCGCCGGCCATCACACGTACTCCGCGCGGGCCCGGGGCATGGCCCGTTGCGGTGACTGGCCCTGGGGCGTGGCGCGGGCGCCGATCACCAGCAGGTCATGCAGCTCGAAGGCGAATTTGCCCAGCTCGCCCAGGGTCTGCTTGTTGGTGCGCACCAGCAGGTTGTAGGCCAGGGTGGCGGGGATGGCCACGGCCAGGCCCAAAGCGGTCATGATCAGCGTTTCACCCACGGGGCCGGCCACCTTGTCGATACTGGCGTCGCCGGTCAGGCCGATCTTCATCAGCGCGTGGTAAATGCCCCACACGGTGCCCAGCAGGCCCACGAAGGGTGCGCTGGAGCCCACGGTGGCGAGAATCGCCATGCCGCCCTGCAAGCGCGCACCCACGCCAAGCGTGGCCTGGCGCAGCGCACGGTTGAGCCAGTCGCTGAAGGCCGGCGGGTTCATGCCGCTGTCCAGCGCCTCGCGGTGCTGGGTGGCGGCGCTGACACCGGCGTGGGTCAGCGCTGCATAGGAAGGCTCGCCGCCCAGCTGGCGCAGGCCGTCGCTGAGGGTCGGCGCGGCCCAGAAGGCGGCCAGCAGGCGCGGGGTGCGCACCCGGGACAGGGCCAGGCGCACCAGTTTGTCGGCGATCACGTACCAGGATGCCAGCGACATGGCCAGCAGCATCAGCGCCACGCCACGGGTGACGGCGTCGGCCTGCCCCCACAGCATGTCCAGCCCTAACGAAGTATTTTGCATGGTGTTGCTCTCCAGGTCATCAAAGGGATAAAACGCGCCCGAGCGCTGTCCTGGCAGGACCGCCAACGGGATGAGATTCAGGGTTGAAAAAGGGTGGCGCGGTCAGCTGTCGAGCTGGAACCGCAGCGGCACGATCACGTACACCGACATGGCCCGGCCGTCCTCGCGGTACGGCTTGAACAGCGCCGCCCGGGCGGCCGCCCTGCCCGCCTCGTCGAGGCTGCCGAAGCCCGAGGAGCGCAGCACATCGATGTGCCCCGGCTTGCCGCTTTCATCCACCAGCACGCGCAGCACCACGGTGCCTTCGTTGCCGTCCTCGCGGTCACGGTCGGGGTATTGCGGCTCGGGGGCGCGCAGGTATTCCACGCCATGGGTGATGGTTTTCGGCGGCGCCGGTGGCGGCACGGCTGCCGCGGCCACGGCAGGTGCGGCGGCGGCAGCGACCGCAGGGGTTGGGGTGGGCGCTGGCGTTGGCGTTGGCTTGGCGGCGGCCACATGCCGTGGTGTCGGCGCCTTGGCCACGGGCTTGGCTAGCGGCTTGGCCACAGGCGTTGGCGGCGGTGGTGGCGGCGTGACCGGCGCGGCGGGCGGCTGTGGCGCAGCGACCGGGGCTGGCGCAGGTTCATTGATCACCGACGCGTAGAGCGTGCGCGGCTGGCTGACCGCCAGCGGCGTGGGCGCCTGACGGGCAAACCAGCTCAGCGCCAGCACGTGCACGGCCACCACCGCGGCCACCTTCACGGCGCGGGCCGGTAGCTTGGTGGGCACCGTGGGTAACGGCAGGGGTGTGCTGATAGCGGTGTGCATCGTCGTGACTCTCCCACCCTGGCGGTGGGCCAGGGACTGCTGTCCATATGCGCTGCGGGGGCCGCCGGGGTGTCTGGCCCGTGGCCCTGCGTTTGTGGGGGCTGATGGTAGGTAGCGCAGATGACAGGTGGGTTACGGGAGGGAGAAGTAATTGGTAATGTTTCGCTTACACATCCCCAGTCACCCGCCCGGGCGGGAAGTACGCAGCAAGCTGCCACGCTTGTGATCCGGCTTGTGATCCGGCTTGTGATCCGGCGCTTGATCTAGATCTTGATCTGGCTTGTGATCTGCTGTTGATCTGGCTTTTGATCTTGATTGTATGCCCCGTAAAGCGCCCGGGCCGACTGGAGGCGTCGATCAACGGGCTGCCCGAAGGGCCGAGGCCGTAGGCCGAAGAGACGGTAACCCGCAGGCTTCTATAGCGGGTGCCGTCTGCCCGTTGAGCGGCGCCGGAAGGAGGGGACCCGTAGCGCAGCGGAGGGCCCAAGCAGGGGCAAGCGTTTTTTGCTTACTTTTTTTGGCGTTTGAAAAAAAGTGAGTCGCCGTAAGGGCGAAACGGTCGGTGGTCGCACCACGAAAATGGATATGTTTGAAATCGCCGAAGCGAGATTCGAAGGCCATAAACATATCCGTTTTTTCGGGTGATGCCACTTCACCTTTCCGCCCTTACGGCGGCTCACTTTTTGTCAAACGCCACAAAAAGTAAGCAAAAAAGGCTTGCCCCTGCTTGGTCCCTACGCTTCGCTGCGGGTCCCCTCCCTCCGGCGTCGCCCAAGCGGCCGACGGCCCGGAATAGAAGCGCCTCCGGTTCCGTCTTCCCCGGCTACGCCGTGGACCGCTTGAGCGCCGCCTCCAGTCGGCCCTGGCGCTTTATGGGGCACACAATCAAGATCAAAGGCCGCACGGGATCAAGGTCAAGGTCAACAGCGGTTCGCGGCGCGACCAATGCTGGTGCTACTTGAATGCACCCAACGTGCTGGGCAAACTGCACTTTTTTGCCTCGGACCCCCACCATGGCCCACCCCAACCAGCCCCTGCAAATAACCCGTTTCCAGCCTACCGACGAACCCGGCGTAATCAACGTTATCCTGCCGATCCAGCAAGCCGAATTCGGCATCCCCATCACCGCCGCCGACCAGCCGGACCTGCGCGCCATCGGCGAGTTCTACCAACAGGGCAACGGTGATTTCTGGGTCGCCAAGGCCGGCGAGGAAGTGGTGGGCACCATCGGCCTGAAAGACATTGGCGAAGGCCGCGCCGCCCTGCGCAAGATGTTCGTCGCGCAAGCCTATCGCGGCGCCGCGTACGGCACCGCCTCACGCCTGCTCACCACGCTACTGGAAGCCGCCCGCGCACGCGGCGTGCAGCAGATCCTGCTGGGCACCACCGCACAGTTCCTCGCCGCGCACCGCTTCTACGAGAAACACGGCTTCCACGAAGTGGCCAAGCACAACCTGCCCGCCTCGTTCCCGCTGATGGCCGTGGACAGCAAGTTCTACGCCCTGACCCTCTGACAGCTACCCGTAGCAGCTGCCGCCAGGCGGCGTCCAGCTGCAACGCGGTGGGCCTGAAAGCACGCGGCGCTTGCGGACGCGGCCTGACGGCCGCTGCTACGGGGGGCGGCGTTGGCAGTTTCTGCCTCGTTACGCGCGCCTCTCGAGCAACCGCCGCCACCAGGAAGTTCGGCGAGTGCCCGCGCTTGCCGGCAGCAGTTGCGGCATGTCGCGCAACCGAACCCAAGGCTCGTCTTGCCAATACAGCACACTCAACGACAATCGCGGCCAAGACATCTGCCCTACCAGCGGTCCGCGCTCGCCAGCGGGAGCCGCGCGCAGCGTAGGCAGTACCACTTGGGTCAGCCACTGCCGCAGCGCACGATTTTCCGGAACGTAGTGATACACCAGCAACGCAAGCGCGCCCGACTCACTGACCATCGCCGTATGATGCAACTCGCCTTGATAACGCAACCACATCATTCGACGTTGGTCGGCATCCAGCTTGACGGCCTGGCGCTCGTCCAGGCCCGTGCCCATCACACGGCCGAGATCCTTCAGGCAAAACCAGGCCTGATCGTCAAATGTAACCGCCTTGAGCAAGCGCCCGTGGCGCAGGAAGGGAATGCTGTCGTAAGGCTGGGTATCGGATGCCGCGAATAGATTTGATCCGTGCATAGGTGAAGCTCCTTTCGTAGAGGAGCTGCCAACCCTTGCGACCAAGCAAGATTGGGTGGCAGCTGTGCACAGGTTGGTCGACCGGGACGAAAGGAACCCGGCAGGCACGAATGCCTCCCGCACACAGCCGCCATAAAGCCACGTGCAGGCAAAATACCGGCATCGGCAATAGCAAGGCTGTTGCACCTTTCGTAAGACGGGCGACCAAACCCGATCGCTGATGTGCAGCGACGGCGCGAGGATACAGCGTGGGTTGGCGACCGGCAAGGCTGCAACGCGGTGTGTCAGGCCGCGCGCGGCGAGAGGGACGCGGCCTAGCGGCCGCTGCTACGGGGGTTTACAGTCAATTGCCGCTGACGATGGCAACGCTGGCGCTGCACCCCAGGCGCGTCGCGCCGGCTTCGATCAGCGCCAGCGCGGTGGCTGCGTCGCGTACACCGCCGGAGGCCTTGACACCCACGCCCGGGCCGACGATACGGCGCATCAGCGCCACGTCGGCCACGGTCGCCCCGGCCTTGCCGAAACCGGTGGAGGTCTTGACGAACGCCACGCCCAGGTCGCGGCAGATTTCGCAGGCGCGGATTTTCTGGATGTCGTCGAGCAGGCAGGTTTCCAGGATCACTTTCAACGGCACGCCGCCACAGGCGTGCAGCACCTGGGCGATGTCCTCGCGCACATGGTCGAACAGGCCTTCCTTGAGCCAGCCGATGTTCAACACCATGTCGATTTCCGTGGCACCGGCGGCGATGGCGCACTCGGCCTCGAAGGCCTTGGCCTGGCTCACGCACGCCCCTAGCGGGAAGCCCACCACGGCGCACACCTTCACGCCGCTGCCGCGCAGCCGTTGCGCCGCGTGGTAGACCTGGGCCGAGTTCACGCACACGGCGTGGAAGCCGTGCAGCCGCGCCTCCTGGCACAGCTGGGTGACCTGGGCGCTGGCGGCGTCGGCCGCCAGCAGGGTGTGGTCGATCATGGCGGCCAGGGCGGCACAGTCCAGCTTGCTCATCACGGGTGCTCCTGCGGGTAATTAGCGTGCCAGCACGAAACTAACACACCCTGGCCCCGCCCATCACCCGTGGGACGCGGCCGCAGGCCGCTGCTACGCTAGATCGGCGACCGCAGAAGGTTGTTCGATGGCGCCATAGCGCCAGCAGCAATGGCGATGGCCCGGGACAAACACACAACCGCTCACGCTGGTCAGCATGATCACGGTCAACAGCACGGCAAGGCGGCGGGTCATGATGGTATTCCTCTGGTTGGGGCAAGCGCCCATGGCGGGCGGTTACTGTTTTGAACGCCGGACGGGGGTGAAATCCGTCGCCGAAAAAAATTTCATTTTCGTGCGACGGATTGCGCCGACCTTGCCGTTAAACCCATCAGCAGCGTTCACCGTCGAACGCGCTTGAAGGAGTTGTCATGAGACTTGCCCGACCTCTGGCCAAACTACGCTATGTCCTGATCATCCCGTTTGCGCTGGCTTCGCTGATGAGCGTGCCGGCCTTCGCCGAACCCGAGATCATCATTCGCCAGGCGCCGCCGCCCCCGCGCGCCGAGATGTTCCCCCGCGAGCGCCCCGGCTACGCCTGGGACCAGGGCCACTGGCGCTGGGCCGGCAACCACTACGAGTGGGTCCCGGGGCACTGGCAACCGATGATGCGCGGCGGCCACTGGATCCCTGGCCACTGGGCGCAGCGCGGCCCGGGCTGGCGCTGGGTGGACGGCCACTGGGCCCGCTGAAGCACTGCCTGGGTGCGGGTAGCGCCCGCGCCCAGGCGTTATTCGAGCTGACGCCCCACCCACTCACCGAGACGCGCGATTGAACGAAACTGACCCGGACGTGGAGTTGCTGGCCCGCATCGGCAACAACGAACCGGCGGCCGTCAACGAGATGGTGTCGCGCAAGCTGCCGCGCCTGCTGGCGTTGGCCAGCCGCCTGCTGGGCGATGCCGACGAAGCCCGCGACGTGGCCCAGGAGAGCTTTCTGCGCATCTGGAAGCAGGCTGCCAGCTGGCGCCCCGGCCAGGCGCGGTTCGACACCTGGCTGCACCGGGTGGCCCTGAACCTGTGCTACGACCACCTGCGCCGCCGCAAGGCCCACGGCCTCGACGACGCGACGCTGGAGCAGTTGGCCGACCCGGCCGGCGCCCCCGAGGACCAGCTGCTGGCCAGCGACCAGCAAGCGCGCATGGCCGCCGCCCTGGCCGCCCTGCCCGACCGCCAGCGCGAGGCCATCGTGCTGCAGTACTACCAGGAACTGTCGAACATCGAGGCAGCGGCGCTGATGGACATCAGCGTCGAGGCATTGGAAAGCCTGCTATCGCGAGCCCGGCGCAACCTGCGCAAGCAACTCGCCGAACCGGTTGGCCCGGGAGGAAAACAGCATGACGCCTGAACGCTTTGAGTACCTGGCCGATGCCTACGGCGCCAACCTGCGCCGCTGGCCCGCCGCCGAACAGCCGGCGGCGCGCGCGCTGCTGGACAGCGGCGATGCCCAGGCCCGCGCCAGCCTGGCCCAGGCGCTGGCGTTGGACACCCTGCTGGACAGCCACCGCCTGCCCGCGCCCCACCCTGCCCTGGCACACCGCATTGTTGCGTCCGCGGCACTGGCGCCGCGGCGTTCACTGTGGCGCGGCCACCAGACCCTGTGGTCGCGGCTGGGGCTGCTGGGCGTGGGCCTGGCCGGTATCGCGGCGGGCATGCTGGCGGTGTCGCTGAGCCTGTCCATGGGCAACGGCGCGGAAGCCTTGCCGAGCATCTTCGACCAAAACGATGCCGATATCGTCTACTCCATCAGTACCGAGGACAGCGAACAATGACTCAAGCCCGTAGCCCACTCAAGCCCTGGCTGGCCGCCTCGCTGGTGCTCAACGTGTTCCTCATCGGCGGCGTGGCCGGCGGCGCCTACCAATGGCTGTCGCACCCGGCGCCCGTGGTCGGCCCGGTGGTGCAGCACGGGCTGCGCCAGGTGATGGTGCAACTGCCGGTGCAGCGCCGCCATGAACTGCGGCGCCTGCTGCGCGAAACTCGCGAGCAGAGCCAGCCGTTGATATTGGCCGGGCGCCAGGCGCGCCAGGACGTGATGCAGCAACTGCGCGCGCCCACCCTCGACCGCGACGCCCTGGTGGCCGACCTGGGCCGCGCCCGCGACGCCGACCTGGCCCTGCGCGCCCGGGTGGAAACCAGCCTGGCCGACTTCGCCGCCACCCTCCCGGCGGACGAGCGCGAACAGCTGGCCAAATCCATGTACCTGCGCGGCCAGGGCAAGGCCAACAGGCCGCAGCCATAAGGCGACGGATTTTCCCGCCGCCGGCGTTAAACCTTGCAAGCCCGCCGAACCGGCGTGGCTATGGCTTACGCAAGGAACCTCCCATGTTCAAGACTTTCAAGGCTGCCATCATCGCCACCCTGGTGGCGGCATCGCTGTCTGGCTGTATCGTCGAACCCGTCCACCCACGCCGCCCGCCACCGCCGGTGGAAGTGGTGCCGGTGATGCCGGCGCCGGGCTACCACTGGGTGCCGGGGCACTACCGTTGGGGCCCGGGCCGTTGGGTGTGGGTGCCGGGGCATTGGCGGTATTGATCGCCACTCCTGACGCCGCCTGCGGCAGCTGCTACGAAACCTGTAGCAGCGGCCGCAGGCCGCGTCACGGCCGCCGCGGCATATCAGGCCGACCGCGCCTGGGCCCGGACGCTGCCTGCGGCAGCTGCTACGGGGGTGTTGGGATCCTTCAGGAGGATGAAGTAGGCCAGCGCCGAGCAGGTCGCCACCACCGCGCTGATCACGAACGCCGACGAGAACGAGCCGCTCTGCTGCACGCTGAAGCCGGTGAGGATCGGTGCGATGGAGCCTGCCAGGTACCCGCCGAAGTTCTGGATGGAACCAAACGACGCCACCCGCTCCGACGGCACGATGGTGTTGACGATCATCCACGCCGTGGCGCTGGAGATGTTGATGAAGAACAGCGCCGCACACAGCAAGGCCACGCACGCCGCCAGGTTGCTGGCGAAGGCGACGATCAGGGTGAACAGCGCCCCGCCCAGCAGGCCGGTGATGATCACCAGCTTGCGGCTGGCCAGCACCTTCATGCCGCGCGCCACCAGGGCGTCGCAGGCCTTGCCCGCCACCACCGTGCCGGCGGCGCCGAACAGGTAGGCCAGCGACACCACCCACGCCGTGCGGTACAGGTCCAGGCCATGGGCCTTCTCGAAGTAGCCGGGCATCCAGGTCAGGTGCAGCCAGATCATGTAGATCACCCCCATGAAGCCCAGGAAGGCGCCCCAGGTGTTGCGGTCGCGCAGCAGCGCCGACCAGCGCAGCTTGGGCGCGGTTTTCGCCACCACAGGCTGTGGCTCGGTACGGCCAGTCTCGGCCATGTACTGCGCCTTGCTCTTGTAGAACGTGAACCAGCACGCCGCCAGCACCAGGCCGATGATGCCAGTCAGCACGAACATGCCGCGCCAGCCCAGGTGCACCATGAACAACGTCAGCAGCGGCGGCGCCAGGCACGGGCCGATGCAGGTGGCCGACCACACCCAGCCGGTGGCGGTGCCGCGCTCCTGGGTATCGAACCACTCCGACAGCGCCTTGGCCGCCGAAGGGAACACCGGCGCCTCGCCGATACCCAGCAGCACGCGCATGCCCAGCAGGTGGCCGAAGCCACTGAACAGGCCGAACGCCGCCTGCGCCAGCGACCACACAATCAGCGAACCGCCCAGCGCCAGCTTGCTGCCCAGGCGGTCGATCAACGCGCCCATGGGCAGTTGTGAGAACGCATAGGCCAGGGAAAACGCCGACAGCAGGAAACCCATCTGCGTGGGGCTGATGGCCAGGTCGTGCTGGATGGAGGTGTTGGCGATGGACAGCGCGCTGCGGTCCAGGTAGTTGACCACGCCGATCATGAACAGAAAAACGATGGTCAGCGTCTTGAAGCTTTTTATTGTTTTCATGACACGCCTCTTTGAGCGGTTGACGCCTGCATGCCGGGGCACGGGCGTCGTTGCACTCTAGTCAGCGTGGTGGGGTTTGCCCAATGACAACATTCCATTGGGCGATAACCTGGGGTTATCGATCGCCTGGTACGGCGTTCAACCCGCTGCCGCCGCCGTCTCGATCAGCTTCGCCACCGCCTCAGGGTGCGAGACCATCACCACGTGGGAGCCGCCCTTCACCACCTCCACCGCCTTGGCCGCCGCGCGCTTGGCCATGAACGCCATGGCCTGGGGCGGGATGTTCTTGTCGTGGTCGCCGTAGATGTACCACGACGGGATGTGCTTCCAGGCGGCCGCGTCGGTCTTCTCGTCAAGCGCGCCTTGGGCCAGCGGGCGCTGGGTGGCGGCCATCAGCGCGGCCTGGGCGGCGGGCACGTCGGCGGCGAACTGGTCGTGGAATTTGCCCTGCTGGATGTACAGGTCCTTGCCACCGTCGGCCAGGCTGACCGGTGGCGCCAGGGTTGGGCCCAGGGTGCTGCCGGGGAATTGGCCCACCAGCTGCGCCACGCTTTCGCCGGCGTCGGGGGCGAAGGCGCTGACGTACACCAGCGCCTTGACGTTGGCCTGCTGGTCGGCGGCGCTGGTGATCACGTTGCCGCCGTAGGAATGGCCCACCAACACCACTGGCGTGTGAATGCTGCTGACCAGGTTGGCCACGGCGGCCGCGTCGCTCTTCACCCCGCGCAGGGGGTTGGCGGCACCCACCACGGGGTAGCCGTCGTGTTCGAGGATCTTCACCACGCCGTTCCAGCTGGAGGCATCGGCGAAGGCGCCATGCACCAGGACGATGGTGGGTTTGGCCGGTTCGGCGAAGGCCGAGAGGCAGACGGAACAGGCCAGTGCTGCGATGACTTTTTTCATGGGTGACTCCGTATTGAAGTGGTTCACAGGTGCCTTGGACGCGGCCTTTGGCCGCTGCTACGGGGTTACCCGTAGCAGCTGCCGAAGGCTGCGTCCTAGGTGTTCACGGGGCGAAACGGGTGAACACCAGGTCGTGGTTCTGCACCTTGGCCTGGTGGCAGGCGTAACAGGTCTGGTGCTGCGCCGCGTCCGCCGGCTGGCCGTTGATGAAGCGGCCGAAACCCCAGCCACCGGTGGCGGCATAGCGTTGCGAATCCTTGACCATCACCTGCACCGTGGTGGCCGCGCCGGGAATGGACGCCGGCTCGAACTCCGGCGACTGCACGTGCTTCCAGGCCAGCTTGACCAGCACCGTGCCGTCGGGGAACGGCTGGCTGCCAGCTTCATAAGCCTTGATGGCGGTGTCGTTGCCCAGTACTGCACGCAATTCGTTCAACGGCGCGGCCTCTTGGGCCGGGGCTACCAACGCCCACTTGCGGTAGCCGTCGGGCAGCGCCACGCCGTAGATCGGCGACAGCGGGCCTGCGGCCAGGGCCGCGCCACTGGCGGCCAGGGCGCAGCCCATCACGATTGACTTGAGTGTCATGACGCCTCCGTGCGCTTACAGGTGGTCGGCGTCGACGATGGCCTGGGCAAACGCCTGGGGTGCCTCTTGCGGCAGGTTGTGGCCAACGCCGCCGCTGATCAGGCGGAAGTCATACTTACCGGTGTAGCGCTTGGCGTAGGCCTCGGCCGGTGGGTGCGGGGCGCCGTTGGCGTCGCCTTCCAGGGTGATGGTGGGCACGCTGATGGTTGGCGAGGCGGCGAGTTTCTGCTCCACGGCGGCGTAGCGTGCCTCGCCCTTCACCAGCCCCAGGCGCCAGCGGTAGTTGAAGATCGACACCGGCACGTGGTCGGGGTTTTGCAGGGCGGCGGCGCTGCGGTCGTAGGTGGCGTCGTCGAAGTTCCACTTCGGCGAGGCCAGCTTCCAGATCAGCTTGGCGAAGTCGTGGGTGTTCTTTTCATAGCCCAGGCGGCCACGCTCGGTGGCGAAGTAGAACTGGTACCACCACTGCAGTTCGGCGGCTGGTGGCAGCGGCGCCTTGCCGGCTTCCTGGCCACCGATCAGGTAGCCGCTCACCGCCACCAGTGCCTTGACGCGCTCGGGCCACAGCGCGGCGACGATGTCGGCGGTGCGCGCGCCCCAGTCGTAACCGCCCAGCACCGCCTGCTTGATGTGCAGGGCGTCCATGAAGTCGATCAGGTCCTGGGCCAGGGCGGCGGGTTCGCCGTTGCGCGGGGTCTTGGCCGAGAGGAAGTGGGTGTCGCCGTAGCCGCGGGCGTAGGGGATCAGCACGCGGTAGCCCTTGTCGGCCAGCGCCGGCGCCACGTCGGCGTAGCTGTGAATGTCGTACGGCCAGCCGTGCAGCAGAATCACCACCGGGCCAGTGGCCGGCCCCACTTCGGCGTAGGCCACGTCCAGCAGCCCGGCCTTCACGTGCTTCAGCGCGCCAAACGAGGTGTGGCTGCCCACGGTGATGGGCGCCACCTGGTTGGCGGCGGTTTCGGCGGCGCTGGCGTTGGCCCAGGCACCCAGTTGCAGCACGGCAGCCAGCACGGAGACAGCGAACGGTTTGGACAGAGTCTTGTACATGGTGGAGCTCCTTGGCGTGGTGTTCTCGATGGCGCTATTTGGCCCGCCACATGTGTTCGCCATGTTTCGCCTGCGGGCGGCAAAAGCCGGGTTATGTATCGGGTCCCGTTCCAGATACAAACAGATACATTAGCCCCTCCCCGGCTTGCTAGACTGGCCACCACTCCCCTGATGCAAGGACGCCGCCATGGACTCCCGCGCCGACCACGTATTGATCGTCGACGACGATCGTGACATCCGCGAGCTGGTGGGCAACTACCTGAAAAAGAACGGTTTTCGCGTGACCCTGGCCGCCGATGGGCGGGCCATGCGCAGCTTCCTGGAAGCCGGCCAGGTGGACCTGATCGTGCTGGATATCATGCTGCCCGGCGACGATGGCCTGGTGCTGTGCCGCGAGCTGCGCGCCGGCAAACACCGCTACATTCCGGTACTGATGCTGACCGCCCGCGACGACGACACCGACCGCATCATCGGCCTGGAAATGGGCGCCGACGACTACCTGGTAAAACCCTTCGTGGCCCGCGAACTGCTGGCGCGCATCAACGCCGTGCTGCGCCGCACGCGCATGCTGCCGCCCAACCTGGTGGTCAGCGAGCAATCACGGCAACTGGCCTTCGGCGTGTGGCGCCTGGACACCACGGCGCGGCACCTGCTGGCCGCCGACGACTCAGTGGTGGCCCTGAGCGGCGCCGAGTACCGCATGCTGCGGGTGTTCCTCGACCACCCGCAGCGGGTGCTGAGCCGCGACCAGCTGCTGAACCTGACCCAGGGCCGCGACGTCGACCTGTTCGACCGCTCCATCGACCTGATGGTCAGCCGCCTGCGCCAGCGCCTGCTGGACGACGCCCGCGACCCCGCCTACATCAAGACCGTGCGCAACGAAGGCTACGTGTTCAGCTTCCCGGTGCAACTGCTCGGGGACGCGCCGTGAAGCACCGGCTGCGCTGGCCGCGCACCCTCGCCTCGCGCCTGTCGCTGATTTTCCTCACCAGCCTGGTGCTGGCCCAGGGCCTGGCCGTGGCGCTGCAGGCGTACGAGCGCTACAGCAGCGCCAAGACCCTGATGCTGGGCAACTTCGAGCGCGACGTCGCCACCTCGGTGGCCATCCTCGACCGCCTGCCAGCGGCGGAACGGCCGGCCTGGCTCAAGCGCCTGGAGCGCCCCAACTACCGCTACCAATTGGACGAAGGCGCCCCCGGCCAGGCCATGGCCAGTGCCAGCGAGCCCACCTCGGTGCAGTCCATGCGCATGACGTTGGCGCCCGACTACGCCCTGAGCTTTCGCGACATCCCCGACAGCCGCCCGCACTACCAGGCGCACCTGCGCCTCAAGGACGGCCAGCCGCTGACCATCGACGTACGCCCCTCGGTCAGCCCGGTGTCGCCGTGGCTGCCAGTCACGCTGGCCGGGCAACTGGCGTTGCTGCTGGCTGCCACCTGGCTGGCGGTGCGCACCGCCATCCGCCCGCTAACGCGGCTGGCCAAGGCAGTGGACAACCTCGACCTCAAGCAGCACCCCGTGCACCTGGACGAACAGGGCCCCACCGAGGTGGCCTACGCCGCCATCGCCTTCAACAGCATGCAGGGGCGCATCGCCGCCTACGTCAAAGAGCGCGTGCAGCTGCTGGCGGCCATCTCCCACGACCTGCAAACCCCCATCACCCGCATGAAACTGCGCGTGGAGTTCATGGACGACAGCCCCGACAAGGACAAGCTGTGGAGCGACCTGGGCGAGATCCAGCACCTGGTCAAGGAAGGCGTGGCCTACGCCCGCAGCACCGAACCGTCCAGCGAAGCCAGCTGCCGCCTGCAACTCACGCCCTTCCTGGAAAGCCTGGTGGGCGACTACCACGACACCGGCAAGGACGTGCAACTGGCGGCGGAAGGCAACCTGGTGCTGGACACCCGCCCCCAGGCGCTACGCCGGCTGCTGACCAACCTGATCGACAACGCCCTGAAATTCGCCGGCGCCGCCCAGGTGCAGGTGCTGACGGAGGGCGGCTGCACCCTGCGCGTGCTGGACCGTGGCCCGGGCATTCCCGAAGAGGCGTTGGCGCAGGTGCTGCAGCCGTTCTACCGGCTGGAAAGTTCGCGCAACCGCGACACGGGTGGGACCGGGTTGGGGTTGGCGATTGCGGTGCAGTTGGCTGAGAGTCTTGGCGGGAGGTTGCGGTTATATAACCGTGAGGGTGGGGGGTTGTGTGCGGAGGTTAGCCTAGGCCCCAACCCTGCCCCGTAGCCGCTGCCGCCAGGCTGCGCTGGTCCCCTGCCTCACTGGAGATTTTCAGGGTTCACGCATGCCAGCGCAGCCTGCGGCAGCGGCTACAAGCGCTTGCCGGCCGGCTATTTCGTAGGACATTTCCCAAATACCCCCGGCCGCATTGCTCCTCACACCCGCCATCGCTAACCTCCCCGCCGTTGCAGCACATTTGCAACCGGGTTTGGCGACCTGCCGTTATCGTTTCATCACAAGCACCATATGGCACTCTTGCCTGGGGCACGCGATGACAGCTATGCAGCGGCCCCACAAACCCAAAGGAATTATCTTGTATGTCCTACATCCCCCTACCCCACTCCCCCGCCGTATTCCTCGATTCTCAAGCCCCCATCGCCACCCTCTACGCCCTGGCCATGCACCGCATCGGCACCGCGCAGGAGCTTATGCAAACCCTCAGCAGCCTTACCCTGAGCAACAGCGATGATCAGGATTTGAAAGCCGTGGCCAACACCGTGAACCTCTTGCTGGAAGAGGGTTGCGCGGTGCTTGAGGTGATTGAGGCGCGTGGCGCCTTTCTGCGCCAGCCCACACCGTTCGCGTAGCCGCTGCCGCCAGGCTGCGCTGGCCCCCTGCCTCACTGGAGATTTTCAGGGTTCACGCAGGCCAGCGCAGCCTGCGGCAGCCGCTACGGTTCTGCGGCGCCCAGCAGTTGATCGGCGAACGCTTGCGCCGCCCACCCCGGCACCTCGTTGCGGCGGGTGATCACGCCGTAATCATCCAGTACCAGCGGGAACGGCAGGTTCAAGCGCGTCAGCCTGCCTGCGCGGATGTCCGGCTCGACCATGGACTCGGCCAGCATCGCCAGCATGGGCGCGGTCTGCAGCAGTTGCAGGGTGGTCTGCATGGAGATGGTCTCCACGGTGTTGCCCGGCGAGGCCATGCCGGCTTCGGCGAAGGCGCGCTCCAGGCGCGCGCGCATGGGCGTGCCGGCGGGGTAGACGATCCACGGCCAGTTGCCCAGCTCGGCCAGTGGCAGGTCGCTGTTGCCGGCCAGCGGGTGTTGGCTGCCGGCTACCAGGCACAGCGGCTCGGGGGCCAGGGCGCGGAAGTCGAAGAGCTGGCGGTGGCGGTCGAGGGTGAAACGGGCGATCACCAGGTCCAGCTGCTTGTGCTCCAGCAGGCTCAGCAGGTTGGCGCTGGTGCCCTCCAGCACGTCCAGGGTCAGCAGCGGCCAGCGCTGCTTGATGCCGACGATGGCCTGGGGCAAGGCCTGGGACGTGGGGGCGAAGATGGTGCCGATTTTCAGCAGGCCGTGGCCGCCTTCGCGCAGGTCGTTGACCTGGCCGACGAAGTGGCGGGCGTCGTTCAGGGCGATTTGCGCGTAGCGCGCCACGTGCACGCCCAGGTCGGTGGGCACCAGGCTGCGCGGCAGGCGCTGGAACAGGTCGAAGCCGAGCATTTTCTCCGCCTCGCGCAGCATCTTGCTCACGGCCGGCTGGCTGATGCTCATCTGCTCCGCCGTGGCGTGCATGTTGCGCGTGCGCGCCAGGGTGTCGATCAGCACCAGGTGGCGAAAGCGCAGCCAGTTGCACAGTTGATTGAAGGAAACATCCGCCATGCGATAACCCCCGGTTATTGAACCTTGAGGATATCTCATTGGCGCTTATCGGCAAGGCGTTCTAGTGTTGACCCACAATAACAACAGGATGACCCGCCATGACCGTCACCGGAAAACGCGTTCTCATCACCGCCGCCGCCCAGGGCATCGGCCGCGCCTCGGTACTGGCCTTTCAGCAGGCCGGCTTTGAGGTGATTGCCACCGATTTGCGCATCGACAGCCTGCGTGATGTGCCCGGCATCCAGGCCCTGGCCCTGGACGTCACCGACGCCCAGGCCGTGCAGCAGCTGACCGCCCAGGTGGGCACACTCGATGTGCTGTTCAACTGTGCCGGCTTCGTGCACAGCGGCAACCTGCTGGCCTGCGACGACGAGGCCTGGCAGCGTTCCTTCGACCTCAACGTGACCGCCATGTACCGCATGATCCGCGGCGTGCTGCCGGGCATGCTGGCGGCGGGCAGCGGCAGCATCGTCAACATGGCCTCGGTGGCGGGCAGCGTGAAGGCGGTGCCCAACCGCTTCGCCTACTCGGCCAGCAAGGCGGCGGTCATCGGCCTGACCAAGTCCGTGGCCGCCGACTACGTGGCCAAGGGCATCCGCTGCAACGCCATCTGCCCCGGCACCGTCGACTCGCCGTCGCTGCGCCAGCGCATCACCGAGCAGGCCCGCGCCGAAGGCCGCAGCGAGGCCGAGGTGTACCAGGCCTTCGTCGCTCGCCAGCCCATGGGCCGCCTGGGCACCCCCGAGGAAATCGCCCGGCTGGCGGTGTACCTCGGCTCCGACGCCAGCGCCTACACCACCGGCGGCGTGCACGTCATCGACGGCGGCATGAGCAACTAATCCCCCTGACCAGGAACTGACCATGAAACTGCTGCGTTACGGCCCCAAGGGCCAGGAAAAACCCGGCCTGCTGGACGACCAGGGCCAACTGCGCGACCTCAGCGGCCACGTGCACGACATCGGCGGCGCCACCCTGGAAGCCGCCAGCCTGGCCAGGCTGGCGCAACTGGACGCCCGCAGCCTGCCGGCGGTGCCAGGCAACCCACGCATCGGCCCATGCGTGGGCCAGGTGGGCAAGTTCGTCTGCATCGGCCTGAACTACGCCGACCACGCCGCCGAATCCGGCATGGCGGTGCCCAGCGAACCGGTGATTTTCAACAAGTGGACCAGCGCCATCTGCGGCCCCAACGACAACGTGGAAATACCCCGCGACTCGAACAAGACCGACTGGGAAGTGGAGCTGGGCGTGGTGATCGGCAAGGCCGGGCGTTACATCAGCGAGGCGAACGCCATGGACTACGTGGCCGGCTACTGCGTGATCAACGACGTTTCCGAACGCGAATGGCAGTTGGAGCGTGGCGGCACCTGGGACAAGGGCAAGGGCTTCGACACCTTCGGCCCCATCGGCCCGTGGCTGGTGACCCGCGATGAAATCGCCGACCCGCACCAGTTGGACCTGTGGCTGGAGGTGGACGGCCACCGTTACCAGCACGGCAACACCCGCACGCTGGTGTTCCAGATTCCGGCGCTGATCGCCTACCTGAGCCGCTGCATGTCACTGCAGCCGGGGGACATCATCTCCACCGGCACGCCGCCGGGGGTGGGCCTGGGCATCAAGCCCAATCCCGTGTTCCTGCGCCCTGGCCAGGAAATGCGCCTGGGCATCACCGGCCTGGGCGAACAGCGCCAACACACCACCCAAGCCGACTAACCCGTAGCAGCGGCCGCAGGCCGCGTCCCTTGCGCCACAGCGGTGGGGCGGACGCAGCCTTCGGCAGCTGCTACGGGGCATTGAAACCATAAGAACAAGGAAAACATCATGCGCATTCTGATCACCGGTGGCACCGGTTTCATCGGCAAGCAACTGGCCCAGCGCCTGCTGGACCTGGGCAGCCTCACCCTGCAGGGCCAGGCCGCCCAGCCCATCGAACGCATCGTGCTGTTCGACGCTTTCGAAGGCGAAGGCGTACCCACAGACCCGCGCGTGGAGGTGATTACCGGCGACGTCAGCGACGCCGCCACCCTGGCCCGGGTCACCGACGGCGTGGACCTGGTGTGGCACCTGGCGGCCGTGGTCAGCAGCGCCGCCGAGGCGGATTTCGACCTGGGCATGCAGGTCAACCTGCACGGCCTCATGACCCTGCTGGAGACTCTGCGCCAGCAAGGCCGGCAGCCGCGCGTGGTGTACGCCAGCGGCTTCGCGGTGTTCGGCGGCACGCTGCCGGCGGTGGTCAACGACAACACCGCGCTGACCCCGCAGTCCTCCTACGGCATGCAGAAAGCCGTGGGTGAATTGCTGGTGGCCGACTACGCGCGCAAGGGCTTTATCGACGGCCGCGTGCTGCGCCTGCCGACCATCGCCGTGCGCCCGGGCAAGCCGAACAAGGCCGCCTCGACCTTCTTCAGCTCCATCATCCGCGAGCCGCTGGTGGGCCTGCCCGCCGTGTGCCCGGTGCGCCCCGACACCCAGGTGTACCTGTCGTCGCCGCGCCGCGCGGTGGAAGCGATGCTGCTGGGCATGACCCTGGCCCCCGAGACCCTGGGCAGCCGGCGCGTCATCCCCCTGCCCGGCCTGACCACCACCGTCGCCGACATGGTCAAGGCGCTGGAACGTGTGGCCGGCCCCGAGGCGGTAAAACTGATTCGCTGGGAACCCGACGCCACCATCCAGCGCATCGTCGAAGGCTGGCCCAGCCAGGTCGAGGCGCCCTACGCCAGCGGCCTGGGCTTCAGCGCCGACGCCGACTTCGACGCCATCGTGCAAGCACATATCGAGGACACCGCGCCCCGCTAGGCAAGACCGCTTGCACACGCCCCCACAACAATAACAAGGCGAGGCCACGCGACATGAACACACCCGATCCAGCCATCCTGGACCTTGAAAAACAGACCATCAGCCGCGTCACCAAACGCCTGGTGCCCTTCCTCATCCTGCTGTTCGTGGTGGCCTTCCTGGACCGCACCAACGTCGGTTTCGCCGCGTTGAAAATGAACCAGGACATTGGCATCAACCAGACCATCTATGGCCTGGGCGCCGGGATCTTCTTCCTCGGCTACTTCCTGTTCGAGGTGCCCAGCAACATCATGCTGCACCGCTTCGGCGCGCGGGTGTGGATTGCCCGCATCATGGTGACCTGGGGCCTGATCGCCGGCGCCATGGGCCTGCTGCAGACCGCCGGGCACTTCATCACCCTGCGCGTGCTGCTGGGCATCGCCGAGGCCGGGTTCTTCCCCGGCGTGATCTACCTGCTGTCGCTGTGGTTCCCCAGCCGCTACCGGGCGCGGATGATCGCCACCTTCTACCTCGGCGTGCCCATTGCCCAGGTGATCGGCGCACCGCTGTCGGTGGGGCTGATGCAGCTGGGCGACAGCATCGGCGTGGTCGGCTGGCGGCTGATGTACATCGCCGAAGGCGTGCCGGCGATTCTGCTGGGCGTGGTCTGCTACTTCTACCTTACCGACCGCCCCGCCGATGCCCACTGGCTGACGCCGCAGCAACGGCAATGGCTGATGGACACCCTGGAGCGCGAAGAACGCAGCAAGGCGCTGGCGGTGGATGCCGGCCTGAGCAAGGGCCAGATGATTCGCAAGGCCCTGGGCAACCGCCAGGTGTGGCTGCTGGCGCTGGTGTATTTCGGCATCACCTCGGGCTCCAACGCCATGAACTTCTTCCTGCCCAGCGTGCTGCAGTCGTTCCGCGCCTCGTTCGGCCTGGACCTGGGGCTGATGCAGAACGGCCTGATCAGCGCCATTCCCTACGCCCTGGCGGCGGTGGCGATGATTCTCTGGAGCCGCCGTTCCGACCGCCTGCAAGAGCGCCACTGGCACGCCGGCGGCGCCGCGTTGCTGGCGTCGGTGTCGATCGCCCTGGCGCTGTTGATCAACCAACCGTGGATCATCGTCATCGGCTTCGTGCTGCTGGCCATCGGCGTGTACAGCGCCATTAACGTGTTCTGGGCCGTGCCGGGCCAGGTGCTGACCGGGGTGGGTGCCGCCGCCGGCATCGGCCTGATCAACTCCATCGGCAACCTCAGCGGTTTCTCCGGGCCGTACATCACCGGCCTGCTCTACACCACCACCGGCAGTTACACGCCGGGCTTCCTGGTGATCGCCGCCCTGGTGGGCGCGGCCGGCATCGGCATGATGCTGATGCCCCGCCGCCCGGCACCTGCGGCCGACGCCAACCTGATTGGAGACAAAGCATGAGCCACCCCGTAATCGCCTTCATCGGCACCGGCATCATGGGCGCGCCCATGGTGCGCTGCCTGCTGCGCGCCGGCTTCCCCGTGCGCGCCTGGAACCGCTCGCCGGGCAAGGCCGCCGCGCTGGCTGCCGACGGCGCCCAGGTGCTGGACAGCGCCGCGGCGGCGGCCCAGGGCGCCGATGTACTGATTTGCATGCTCAGCGACGGGCCGACCTGCACCGACGTGCTGTTTGGCGCCAATGGCGCCGCCCTGGCCCTGCGCCCCGGTGCGCTGGTGGTGGTGATGAGTTCGATACCGGTGGACGCCGCCACCGACCACGCCCGCCGCTGCACCGAGTTGGGCCTTGCGTACCTGGACGCACCGGTGTCGGGCGGCGAGCGCGGCGCCCGCGAGGGCAGCCTGGCGATCATGGCCGGCGGCACGCCGCAGGCGTTCGAGCAGGGCCTGGCGGTGCTGGCGGCCATGGGCCGGCCGGTGCTGGTGGGCCCGGCGGGCAGCGGTGAACTGGCCAAGCTGGTGAACCAGCTGATTGTCGCCAGCACCATCGCCACCGTCGCCGAAGGCCTGTTGCTGGCCGAACGCGGCGGCGCCGACCCGGCCAAGGTGCATGAAGCGCTGATGGGCGGCTTCGTTGATTCGCCCATCTGGCGCCAGCACGGCCAGCGCATGATCGACGATGAATTTACCCCCGGCGGCCCGGCCAAATGGCAGCTCAAGGACACCCGCACCGCCCTGGCCCATGCCCACGGCCTGGGCCTGAGCCTGCCGGTGGCGACCCTGGTGGATGGCCTGTTCAGCGCGCTGGTGGACGCCGGCGACGGTGACCTGGACCACGCCGCCCTGATCCGCCAATTGCGCCGCCACAACCAACTGCCTGCCTGACGCCCCGGAGCCTGCCATGAGCCAAACCCCACCCCGCCGCCTGCGCAGCCAACTGTGGTTCGACGACCCCAGCCACGCCGACCTGACCGCGCTGTACACCGAACGCTACATGAACCAGGGCCTGACCCGCGCCGAGCTGCAGTCGGGCCGGCCGATCATCGGCATCGCCCAGACCGGCAGCGACCTGACGCCCTGCAACCGCCACCACATCGAGTTGGCCAAGCGGGTCAAGGACGGCATTCGCGACGCCGGCGGCATTCCCATGGAATTCCCCGTGCACCCCATCGCCGAGCAGTCGCGCCGGCCCACCGCGGCGCTGGACCGCAACCTTGCCTACCTGGGCCTGGTGGAAGTGCTGCACGGCTACCCGCTGGACGGCGTGGTGCTGACCACCGGCTGCGACAAAACCACCCCGGCGTGCCTGATGGCCGCCGCCACCACCGACCTGCCGTCGATTGTGCTGTCGGGCGGGCCGATGCTGGACGGCTGGCACAAGGGCAAGCTGATCGGCTCGGGCACGGTGCTGTGGCATGCGCGCAACCTGCTGGCCGCCGGCGACATCGACTACGAAGGCTTCATGGAAATGACCACCGCCGCCTCGCCCTCCATCGGCCACTGCAACACCATGGGCACGGCGCTGTCGATGAACGCCCTGGCCGAGGCCCTGGGCATGTCGCTGCCCGGCTGCGCGAGCATTCCGGCGCCGTACCGCGAGCGCGGGCAGATGGCCTACGCCACCGGCCTGCGCATCGTCGACCTGGTGCGCGAGGACGTGCGCCCCTCGCAGATCATGACCCACGCCGCGTTCGAGAACGCCATCGCCGTGGCCTCGGCCCTGGGCGCGTCCACCAACTGCCCGCCGCACCTGATCGCCATCGCCCGCCACAGTGGCATCGACCTGAGCCTGGACGACTGGCAGCGGGTGGGCGAAGACGTGCCGCTGCTGGTGAACTGCATGCCGGCCGGCGAATTCCTCGGCGAGGGCTTCCACCGCGCCGGTGGCGTGCCGGCGGTGATGCACGAACTGGACAAGGTCGGCCGCCTGCACCGCGACTGTCGTAGCGTCAGCGGCCGCAGCATGGGCGAGATCGTCGCGGCGGCGCAGACCGTCGACCGCCAGGTGATCCGCAGCTACGAAGAACCGCTCAAGCACCGCGCCGGCTTCATCGTGCTGAGCGGCAACTTCTTCGACAGCGCCATCATGAAGATGTCGGTGGTCGGCGAGGCGTTCCGCAGCACCTATTTGAGCGACCCGCAGCAGCCCAACTGCTTCGACGCCCGCGCCATCGTCTTCGACGGCCCGGAGGACTACCAGGCGCGCATCAACGACCCGGCGCTGGAAGTGGACGAGCGCTGCATCCTGGTGATTCGCGGCTGCGGCACCGTGGGCTACCCCGGCAGCGCCGAGGTGGTGAACATGGCGCCGCCGGCCGAGCTGATCAAGCGCGGCATCGACTCGCTACCGTGCCTGGGCGATGGCCGCCAGAGCGGCACCTCGGCCAGCCCGTCGATTCTCAACATGTCCCCGGAAGCAGCGGTGGGCGGCGGCCTGGCGCTGCTGCGCACCGGCGACACGCTGCGCATCGACCTCAACAGCCGCAGCGTCAACCTGCTGGTGGATGACGCCACCCTGGACCTGCGGCGCCAGGAGGCGCTGCCGGCCATCCCGGCCTCGCAGACGCCGTGGCAGGAGCTGTACCGGCAGTTGGTGGGGCAATTGTCCACCGGCGGTTGCCTGGAGCCGGCCACGCTGTACTGGCGGGTGATTCCGGAAAACGGCGCGCCGCGCCATTCTCACTGAGTGCAAGGACGGCCTTATGTCACTGACCATTGAAAACTCCCTGCCCCACGACTGGCAACGCGCCACGCTGATCGGCCGCGCCTGGTGCCCCGGCACCATCGCCGGCCCCGCCGTGGTGGTGATTCGCGACGGCCGGGTGCTGGACTGCACCGCCAGCTTCGCCACGGTGAGCGAACTGCTCAACCGCCACGACCCGCTGGCCGCCGTGCGCGGCGCCAGCGGCACCGACCTGGGCAGCGTCGAGGCACTGCTGGGCAACAGCGGCGAACAGCGCGACGACCGCCGCCCTTCCCTGCTGGCGCCCATCGACCTGCAGGTGATCAAGGCCGCCGGGGTGACCTTCGCCGCCAGCATGATCGAGCGGGTCATCGAGGAAAAGGCCGCTGGCGACGCGCGCCAGGCCGAGCGCATTCGTGCCCTGGTGCACGAGGTGATCGGCGACAACCTGCGCGACCTGCAGCCCGGCTCGCCGCAGGCCATGCAACTCAAGCAGGTGTTGATCGAACAGCAGATGTGGTCGCAGTACCTGGAGGTGGGCATCGGCCCCGACGCCGAGATTTTCACCAAGGCGCCGGTGCTGGCCGCGGTGGGCAGCGGCAGCGCCATTGGCGTTCACCCCGGCTCGCACTGGAACAACCCCGAGCCTGAAGTAGTGCTGGCGGTGGACAGCCACGGGCGCATTCATGGCGCCACCCTGGGCAATGACGTCAACCTGCGCGACTTCGAGGGCCGCAGCGCCTTGCTGCTGAGCAAGGCCAAGGACAACAACGCCTCGTGCGCGCTGGGGCCGTTCATTCGGCTGTTCGACGAGCATTTCAGCCTGGACGAGGTGCGCGGCTGCGAGGTGGGTTTGCGTGTGGAGGGCGAAGACGGTTATGTGCTGCAGGGCCGCAGTTCCATGGCGCAGATCAGCCGCGACCCCGAAGACCTGGCCGGCCAGGCGCTGAACGCCAACCACCAGTACCCCGATGGCTTCGTGCTGTTCCTGGGCACCCTGTTCGCCCCCACCGAAGACCGCGACCAGCCTGGCCAAGGCTTTACCCACAAGGCCGGCGACCGTGTCAGCATCCACAGCCCGGCCCTGGGCGGGTTGCACAACCACGTCACCGGCAGCGACCAGGCGCCGCCGTGGACCTTCGGCGTGGCGGCGCTGATGCGCAACCTCTCCCGCCGCGGGTATTTGTAGCCCGCCCCTGGCTGCGACTGTCTTTGTGGGAGCTGGCTTGCCAGCGAGTTTTTAGGGCCTCAACAGCTCGCTGGCAAGCCAGCTCCCACAACATCGCGTCCGAGGCCCACACGGTCCATCACGCCACCGGCAACCGCAGGTTCAACCGTAACCCCGGGTTCAGGTTCTGCGCCCACAGTTCCCCGCCCTGCAACTGCACCCGGCAGCGGGCGATGGTCAGGCCCAGGCCAAAACCATCGCCGCCCGGGCGGCTGGCGCTGAGGCGGGTGAAGGGTTCGAAGATGCCCTCCAGCGCGCCCTCGGCCACGCCCGGGCCCTGGTCGTCGATCCACAGGTGCCAGTGATCCGCCTCGCGCCGGCCGCCCAGGCGCACCTGGCCGTGGCTGGGGGAATGGCGGATGGCGTTGCGCAGGATGTTTTCCAGGGCCTGGGCCAGGCCGTTGAGGTGGCAGCGCACCCAGCAGGCGTCGTCCAGGGTGTTGGGCAACTGCTCGGGCTGCCAGCCAGATTCGAAGCAGGCGTCCTCGCGCAGCATCTCCCACAGGGTGCCGACGTCCACGGCGTCCAGCGCCAGCTGCGGGCGCTCGGTGTCCAGCCACACCAGCTCCAGGGTGTCGTCGACCAGTTGGCGCATGCCCTGCACCTCGCGCGCCAGGCGCTGGCGCAGGGCCTCGGCGTCGGCGTCGCTTTCCACCGCCACCTGCAGGCGGCTCAGGGGCGTGCGCAGCTCGTGGGACATGTCGCGCAGCAGCCGCCGTTGCAACGCCACGGTGCGTTGCAGGCGGTCGGCCATGTGATGAAAGGCGCGGCCCAGGTCGCCCAGCTCGTCGCCACGGCGGCTGATGGCCGGGTCCAGCCGCGCGCCCAGCTGGCCTTCGCGCAGGGCATTGGCGTAGGCATGCAGGTGCGCCAGCGGGCCGATCAGCAGCCGGTAGAGCAAGGCGCCCAGCAGCAGCGCCAGGGCGCCGGGCACCAGCCAGTGGGCCACCACCTGCCAGCCCACCGAGGTGGTGGGCACGAAACGTTCGGGCAGGCGCATCACCAGCTGGCCGCTGCCAGGGTCTACCGGAAAGGCGATCTTGATGATCGGCCGCTCGCGGGCGCGGTCGCTCATGGCCCAGTCCAGCTCGCGGGCGAAGCCCAGGCGGTGGCGCTCCACGCCGCTCAGGCGGCGCTCGCCCAGGGGTTGCAGGTCGGGGCCCAGCAGCACTGCCCAGCCCGGCTCGCGGGCGTTGAACTGCAGCAGCCAGCGGTCGATTTCCGCCGGGCCGCCGTTGCGCCACACCGCCTCGGCTTCGGCGGCGTAGCCCTGCAAGGTGTGCTGCGCGGCGGGCGACAGGCGATAGCCCTCGCGCTCGAAATGCATGCCCCAGGAACGGCTGACGCAGATGATCAAAAGGATCAGCACCAGCAGCAGCCCGCTCAGGCTCCAGAACAACGAGTGACGCCCCGGCAGCTTCATGGCTGGTTCCTCAGCACGTAGCCCTTGCCCCACACCGTCTCCACCCGGCCCTCGAAGCCGATGGCCGCCAGCTTGCGGCGCACGTGGCTGACGTGCAGGTCCAGCACCCGGTCCTGCAGTGAATAGGGGCGGTGCAGCACGCGCTGGTAGAGGAAGGTCTTGCTCAGCACTTCCTCGGGGTTGGCCAGCAGGGTTTCCATCAGCCGGAACTCCACCGGCGTCAGCCCGGCGCGCGCGTGGCCCAGCACCAGGTCCTGGCTGCCGTCGTCGCAGCGGCGCAGCGCCCCGCTTGCGTGGCACACCGGCGGCGTGCGCTCATAGGCCACGCGGCGCAGCACGGCGTCGATGCGCACGTCCATCTCGCCCATGCTGAACGGCTTGGGCAGGTAGTCGTCGGCGCCCTGGTTGAAGCCGACGATGCGGTCCTGCTCGGCGCCCAGGGCCGACATCAGAATCACCGGCACGCGGTTCTGCCGCCGCAGCTGGCCCAGCAGGCTCAGGCCGTCGCGGCTGGGCAGCATGATGTCCATGAGGATCAGGTCGTAGCCGCGCCAATCGTGCAGGTCGTCGCTGCCAGCGACGTCGTTGCACACGGTCACCTCAAAGCCGCGCTTGCGCAGGTGCTGGCCCAGGTGGGCGGCAAGCAACAGGTCGTCTTCCACGGCGAGGATTCGCGGCGCGGCAACAGGTGGGCAGGTACTGGGAATCACGGGGCAAGCTCTCGGCGGACTACGGGGCAACTCGGATGCAAATTATAATTGTTATCAAATATAGCCAAACCACCTTTACGAAATTTACAAACCGGCGCTGGGGGTAAATTTTGTAAATACGATTTACTCTCAATTACGACACCCTATCATCGCCCCCCGTCTGGACGACTGCCCCGCCCTGCGACAAGGACTGCCGCGGCCGGGGCCTCAATCACTCAAGGGGAGTTATCGTCGTGCTTTTTCATGCCTCATTCAGTCGTCTCACGCTGGCCATCCTGGCGGCCTCCGTCTCACCCGCGCTGCTGGCCGAAGACGCTGCCATCACCCTGGACAACACCCTGGTCACCGCCGAGAAAGAACTCAAGCAGGCGCCGGGCGTGTCCGTGATCACCGCCGACGATATCCAGAAAGCCCCGCCGGTGAACGACCTGTCCGACATCATCCGCAAGATGCCCGGCGTCAACCTCACCGGCAACAGCGCCAGCGGCGTGCGCGGCAACAACCGCCAGATCGACATTCGCGGCATGGGCCCGGAGAACACCCTGATCCTGATCGACGGCCTGCCGGTGGAGTCGCGCAACTCGGTGCGCTACGGCCGCACCGGCGACCGTGACACCCGTGGCGACACCAACTGGGTGCCAGCCGATGAGGTGCAGCGCATCGAAGTGCTGCGCGGCCCCGCCGCCGCCCGCTACGGCAACGGCGCGGCGGGCGGCGTGGTGAACATCATCACCAAGCAGCCCACCCAAGAAACCCACGGCAACTTCAGCGTCTACACCGACATGCCCAAGGACAAGGACGAGGGCGCCACCAAGCGCGCCACCTTCGGCCTCAGCGGCCCGCTGACCGACAACCTGACCTACCGGGTGTACGGCAACCTGAGCAAGACCGACCGCGACAGCAGTGACATCAACGTGGGCCACGAAGCCGAGGGCGAAGCCGCCGCCTCGGGCGCCGAGGGCGTGCGCAACAAGGACATCAATGGCCGCCTGAGCTGGAAACTGGACGACCGCCAGAGCCTCGACTTCGACGCCAGCTACAGCCGCCAGGGCAACATCTACGCCGGCGACAACCAGTACAACCAGAGCCTCACCAGCAAGAAGGCCGCCAGCGCCGCGCCGTGGGTGGGCCGCGAAACCAACGTGATGTACCGCAACAACTTCGCCATCACCCACAACGGCGACTGGGACTTCGGCACCAGCAAGTTCTTCCTGCAGTACGAGCACACCCGCAACCGCCGCCTGGACGAGGGCCTGACCGGTGGCGTGGAAGGCACCATCGACTCCACCGACTTCTCCACCAGCGACCTGAAAAGCTACCTGGCCCACGGCGAATTCAACCTGCCGCTGGCCACCCGCCTGTCCCAGGTGCTGACCCTGGGCGGCGAGTTCAACCGCCAGGAACTCGATGACCCGGCCTCCACCAGCCAGGCGCTGTCCTCGGGCAGCTACTACAACGGCAGCACCGCCGCCGACAGCATCGCCGGCTTGGCATCCGGTACGCGCAGCAGCAAGGCGGCGGCCAACATCGGCTCGCTGTTTGCCGAGGACAACATCGAGCCCTGGGAAGGCGCCACCCTGACCCCGGGCGTGCGCATGGACGACCACACCGACTTCGGCGTGAACTGGTCGCCCAGCCTGAACATGTCGCAGAAGCTCAACCAGGACTTCACCCTGAAGGCCGGTATCGCCCGGGCGTTCAAGGCGCCGAACCTGTACCAGCTCGACCCTAATTACCTGCTGCTGAGTTCGGGCAATGGCTGCCCCATCGGCAGCACCGGCAGCTGCTATATCCAGGGCAACGACGACCTCAAGGCCGAGACCAGCGTCAACAAGGAAATCGGCCTGGAATTCAAGCGCGACGGCTGGGTGGCGGGCCTGACCTTCTTCCGCAACGACTACCACAACAAGGTAGTGGCCGGCACCGACGTGCTGGGCTACTCCTCGGGCGGCAACATGATCCTCAAGTGGGAAAACGCCAGGAAGGCCGTGACCCAGGGCCTGGAAGCCAACCTGACGGTACCGCTGGCCGACAACCTGACCTGGACCACCAACGGCACCTACATGCAGGAAAACAAGGACCTGGACACCGGCAACGTGCTGTCGATGATTCCCAAGTACACGGTCAACTCGATGCTGGACTGGCAGGTGAACGACAAGCTTTCCACCCAGCTGAGCATCACCAGCTTCGGCCGCCAGAAGCCACCCACCGTGGGCACCACCAAGGTCGATGCCGCCGGCGTGAACACCGACGAGGTGGGCGCCTACAGCCTGGTGAACCTCAACGTCGGCTACCAGCTGACCAAGAACGTGCGCCTGGGCGCCGGCGTGAACAACCTCTTCGACAAGAAGCTGTACCGCGAAGGCAACTCCAACAGCGCCGGCGCGGCCACCTATAACCAGCACGGCCAGGCGGTGTACGCCAGCGTGGCCACTTCGTTCTGATGCTTTACAAATGTACCAAAGTGTAAAAATCAGAATGCGAATCATTGCTTATTGATATGATCGCTGCCCCGCGGACCACCGCGGGGCATGCCCCCCTTTAAACATGGAGTCTTCGATGAAACCTCGCAATCGCGCGCTGTCCCCCGCCAGCCAACTGTGCAAGCTGGCCTCGCTGATCGGCCTGATGAGCCTGGGCATGCAGGCCGCCATGGCGCAGTCGGCGTTCGACACCCCGGACCCGGACTACCAGGGCCAGATCATGGCCATGCCGGCCGAAGGCGGCGCCATCACCGCCGGCAGCGACGTGCACCTGATGGGCCGCGGCTTCAAGCCGGGCCAGCACATCACCCTGACCCGCGGCACCACCGTGCTCAACGCCGAAGCCTACGTGGCTGACGCCCAGGGCGGCTTCAAGGGCGAACTGAAAGTGCCGGCCGACGCCGCCGTGGGCCAGCAGCCAATCGTGGTCACCGTCAGCAACCCGGCGGCCGCCGCCGTGCTGCCGCTGAAAATTTCCCCGGTGGTGCCGCTGTCGGGCACTGAGCGCTTCAAGCAGACCAGCACCAAGCTGGTGCCGGGCCTGTACCAGTCGGCGGTCAGCGCCAAGAGCGGCGCGGTGTTCGTGACCGCCGCCGTGGGCCGCCCGCCGGTGAAGGAATCGCAGCTGCTCAAGCTCAACCCCAACACCCTGGCCGTCGAAGCCCGCGTCACCCCGGCCGCCGCCCCGGGCCGCGAGCCGGGGAACGTCTATGCCGTATACGGCGTGGGCGTCGACGACCGCAACGGCAACGTCTGGGTCACCAACACCCGCCAGAACAGCGTGGCCGTGTACCGCCAGTCCGACCTGGGCCTGGTCAAGCAGTTCGCCCCCGACACCGTCGCCCACGCCCGTGACGTGGTGGTGGACGCCGGCCTGGACAAGGCCTTCGCCGGCGCCACCGGCACATCGACCATCGTCATGTTCGACGCCGGCAAGCAGACCGTGGAACGCACCATCGAGATCAAGTCCAACCAGCGCGGCGAGCGCGCCGCGCCGTTCACCGTCGCCAGCCTGCACCTGGACGCCCAGAACCACAAACTCTACACCGTGAGCCTGAGCACCAACGAAGCGGCGGTGATCGACGCCAAGACCGGCAACGTGGAAAAAGTGTTCCCTATCGAAGGCGTAAAAATGGCCATGGGCGTGACCTACGACGCCAAGACCAACCGCCTGTTCGTGGCCGCGCAGAACAGCGACAACCTGGCCATCGTCGACGTCGCCAGCGGCAAGACCCTGCACCTGGTGCCTACCGGCGCCGGCCCGCTGAACGTCACCTTCGACCCGGTCAAACGCCTGGCCTACGTCAGCAACCGCGGCGCCGGCACCGTCACCGTGGTCGACCCGGACGGCAAGCTGGTGGCCAACCTGGACGACGGCACCTTCCCCAACCACGTCGCCACTGACGGCCAGGGCAACGTGTTTGCGGTGAACAAGTCCAAGGGGCCTGATGACAAGGATGGCGACCGCATCACGCGCATCACCCAGGTGCGCTGATAGCCCCCTGACGCGGCCTGCGGCCGCTGCTACGGGTTGACCTGTAGCAGCGGCCGCAGGCCGCGTCACAGGCGACGCGAAGCCTGGGCGGCCGGCTGGTGGCTGCCCAACCAGGCGCCCAAGGCAACCACCAGCACTGCCCCCGCCGCACTCGCCGGCCAATGCAGCCACGTCACCTCGACCACCCCCGGCACCAGCCGCGCGCTGTCACCGGCCATGCCCCCCGCGATCCAGCCGATCAACCCCGCGCCCGCCTGCACCAGCCACGGCCAGCGCTGCATCGCCGCCAGCACGAAGCGGCTGCCCAGGACGATGATGGGGATGCTGATCAGCACGCCCGCCACTACCAGGTAGACGTTGCCCCGCCCTGCCCCGGCCACCGCCAGCACGTTGTCCAGGGACATCACCACGTCGGCGACGATGATGGCCTTGATGGCACCCCACAGGCGCGTGCCGCCATCGATTGCCTCGGCGTCATCTTCACGGTTGGCGGCCAGCTTGATGCCGATCCACAACAGCAGCAGCGCCCCCACCAGCTTCAACCACGGCACCGCCAGCAGCTGCATGGCGAAACCCAGCATCACCACCCGCACGCCAGTGGCCCCGGCCATGCCGCCGTAGATGGCCTTGCGCTGCAGCGCCTTGGGCAGACGCCGGCAGGCCATGGCGATGACCACGGCGTTGTCGCCACCCAGCAGCAGGTCGATGGCGATGATCTGCGCCAGGGCAGTCCACAGGAAAGGGTCGGTTATCCAGTTCACGGGGGCACCTCAATGAACGAACAGCGGGAAGATGCCGGTCAGCAGCGACACCGCCAGCAGGATCAGGCAGCTCACCAGCGACCAGCGCAGGGTGTAGCGCTGGCTCTCGGCGTAGTCGAGCTTGAGCATGCTGACCACAAGGTAGGTGGACGCCACCAACGGGCTGAGGATGTGCACCGGCTGGCCGATCAGCGAGGCGCGGGCCATCTCGATGGCGCTGATGCCATGGGCCTGGGCGGTCTGCGCGAGGATGGGCATGATGCCGAAATAGAACACGTCGTTGGACACCAGCCAGGTCACCGGAATGCTCACCAGCGCGGTGATCACCGCCATGAACGGCCCGAACGCTTCCGGTATCACCTTCAGCAGGCCCTGGGCCACCGAGTCGGCCATGCCGGTGCCGGTCAGCACGCCGGTGAACACGCCGGCGGCGAAGATCAGGCTGGACACCGCCAGGATCGGCGGCGCATGCAGCTCCAGCTGCGCCTGCTGATCCTTGAGCCGCGGGAAGTTGACCACCAGCGCCAGGCACGCGGCAATCATGAACAGGTAGCTCAGCGGCAGCAGTTCCAGGCACAGCGCCAGGATCAGCAGCACCGTCAGGCACCAGTTGAAGACAAAGCGCCAGCCGCTGTCGCCACGGTGCTCCTTGTGGTCGGCAAAATGACCGTTGAGGTCAATGGCACCGCCCAGGCGCGCGCGCTCGCGGCGGCCGAACAGCCAGGCCAGGGCGAAGGTCCACAGCATGCAGGCCAGCAGGCCCGGCAGCATGGGCACGAACATCTCGCCCACGTCCACGTGCAACGCCGTGGCCGCCCGTGCGGTCGGCCCGCCCCAGGGCACCATGTTGCCCAGCCCCGCCACTTGCAGCAGCAGGCAGCACACCATGGGCAGCGACAGGCCCAGGCGTTTGTAGATGGGCAGGAACGCCGACAGCACGATCATATAGATGGTGGCGCCGTCACCGTCCAGGGCGACGATGAACGCCAGCGCTACGGTGCCGACGAAGATTTTCACCGGGTCACCGCGCACCGCGTTGACGATGCGCGTCACCAGCGGGTCGAACATACCCGCCTCGGTCATGGTCAGGAAGAACAGCATGGCGAACACCATCATCACGCCGTTGGGCGCAACCATGCGCACGCCGTCGAGGATAAATTTACCGACGTCGGCGTGGAAGCCGCCGATCAGCGCGAACACCGTGGGGATCAGGATCAGCGCGGTCAACGCCGAGAGTTTCTTGCTCATCAGCAAGAAGATGAAGCAGGCCAACATGATAAAACTGAGCATCATGAGCATGGCGTTTTCCTGTTTTTTATAGTTGTACAGGGGTGCCGCGAGCGGCATCACCGCAACCGATGATGCCGACATTCTAGCCAGTCAGACGGGCAGGCCCTTGCTGCGCAGCAATGAATCGAAGCGCTCCGGGTCGGCAGTGCCGGCGCGGTTGGTCTCGCGGATGCCCGCCTCGCGGTCCAGGTGCGCCAGGGTCCTGGGCAGCAGCGCCGCGGCGTCCTGGGCCGGGATGGCGATGACGCCGTCGGCGTCGCCCAGCACCAGGTCGCCGGGCAGCACGCACAGGCCGGCGCAGGCGATGGGCACGTTGATCTCGCCCGGGCCGTCCTTGCTCGGGCCACGGTGGGTGTGGCCGGCAGCGAACACCGGGACGATGCCCTCGGCCAGTTCTTCCAGGTCGCGCACGGCGCCGTCGATGACGATGCCGCCCAGCTTCACCCGCAGCGCGGTGGTGCGCACCAGGCCGCCGATGACCGCCTGGCTGACGTCGCCGCCGCCGTCGATGACCAGCACGTCGCCGGCCTGCACCATCATCAGCGCCTTGTGCACCATCAGGTTGTCACCGGGGCGCACGCGCACGGTGAAGGCCGGGCCGCAGAGCTTCAGCGACAGGTCGCCGTGGTAGGCGCGCAGGCCGCGGGCGCCGATGCTGCGGCCCATGCAATCACCGGCAACCGCCACGGGAATCTCGCGGAAGGCGTGCACCAGGTCTGCCGGCAGGCTGGCGACGCGTGGGTTGATGCGGTAGCCCGCAGGCCATTGTTGAGCAGTCATGGCAGTACTCCAGTTCAGTGTTGAAGAACCTGTGGGTTGACGCAGGCGCTGGCCGCAGGCGGCGTGCCGTCAAGGAAGCCCAGCACGTTGCGCGCGGCGCCCGCGGCCATGGCCGCCAGCGCCGCCGGGGTGGAACCACCGACGTGCGGGGTCAGCACCACGTTGTCCAGGCGCAGCAGCGGGCTGTCGGCCGGCAGCGGCTCGACGGCCATGGTGTCGAGGCCGGCGGCGTACAGTTGGCCGCTGGCCAGCGCCTGCACCAGCGCAGCTTCGTCCACCACTTCGCCACGGGCGGTGTTGATCAGCAGCGCGCCTTCGGGCAGCAGCGCCAGCTGTTCGGCGCCGATCAGGTTGCGGGTCTGGGCGGTGAGCGGCACGTGCAGGCTGAGCACCTGGCTGCGCCCGAGCAACACGCTCAAGTCGTCGATGCGCTCGGCGCCATCCAGCGCGGCGTCGGCGGGCAGCAGCGGGTCGTGCACCAGCACCTGCATGCCGATGGCCTGGCAGGCCCGGGCCACGCGCCGCGCCACCTGGCCAAAGCCGATCAGGCCCAGGCTGCGGCCGCTCAGCTCCAGGCCGTCCTGGGCACGAGACCAGCGGCCCTGGCGAATTTCCCGATCCATCCAGCTGACCCGGCGGGCGGCGGCGAACATCAGGCCCAGGGTCATTTCGGTGACCGACTGCGCGTTGGCGCCGGGCGTCACGTACACCGGGATGCCCCGCCCAGTGGCAGCAGCCACGGCGATGTTGCTGACGCCAACGCCGTGTTTGGAGATGACTTTCAGGGTGGGGCAGGCGTCGATGGCGGCGGCGGTCAGGTCCAGGGTGCGGGAGATAACGGCGTCCACCGGCTCGCGAGCGAGAATGCGTTCGATGTCGGCGGGGCCTTGCTCGGGCGTCACGTACAGCACCCGGCAACCCTGGGCCCGCAGCAGCTCCAGGCCAGCGGGCGCCAGGCGTGGGGCGGTCACAAGAATGGTATGAGGCATGGGCAGGATCTCTGGCTTGTTATTGTTCGCTGCCGAAAGTATCCCCGCGGTTATCCTTTATTTCTATTAGCGTATTTTCAAGAAATCATTCTTCGTAGGAATGATTTAGTTGCAGGATCTCAATGAAGCGCCGCGTAGCCGGCGACAGGTAGCCATCGGCGCGGTGCAGCACGCCGAAACGCCGGGCCATGGTGGTCAGCGGGTTGGGAATTTCCACCAGGCCGCCGCCGTGGCGGCTGTCGGCCAGGTTGCGCCGTGAGAGGAAACTCAGCAGCCCGGTCTCGGTGATCAGGTTGGGCACCGCGGCGATGGAGCTGGTGGCGATGGCCACCCGCGGCGCCGGCAGTCCCTGGGCCAGGAACGCCTGGTCCAGCCACTGGCGCGTGGCCACCGATGGCGCCGAGAGAATCCAGCGGTACTCGCACAACGCTTCCAACGGCACCTGGCGCCCGGCCAGCGGGTGGTGGGCGCTGGCGGCCACCACCACTTCGTCACTGGCGATGGGCAGCTCCACCAGGTCATCGTTGCGGGTGCCCAAAGGCCCCACCACCAGGTCCAGCAGGTCCTTGCGCAGGGAGTCGTGCAGCACGTCGTTCATGCCAATTTGCAAATCCAGCACAACCGCCGGCGCCTCTTCCTGCAACAGCCGGCAGGCGCGCGGCATCAGGTATTCGGCGGTGGTGGCTGCCGCGCCGACGCGAATGGTGCCGGCCAGGCCCTTGCCCAGCGACGAGGTCTGCCGATGGGTTTCGTCGAGCATGCGCTCGATCAGCAGCGAGCGGTCGCGCAGCAGCTGCCCGGCATCGGTGAGACGGATGCCGCGGCCAATGCGCTCGAACAACTCGGCGTCGTAGGCGTTTTCCAGGCGGTCGATGCACTTGGACAACGCCGACTGGGAGATATGCAGCGCCTCGGACGCCCGCCCCAAGTGGCCCAGTTCGGCGACCTTGATGAAGTAGACCAGATCGCGAATCTGCAGGTTGATGCTCATCGAGGCGGTGCTCCCGGCAATCCTTGTGGGTGTGCGCGGGAGGATACCTCAAGTAGCGGCGAGTCCGTGCCAGGGCACCACGCCCAGCACCACCCCGCTGGTGAGCAGCACCAGCATCAGGCCAATCACCCAGGGGAAACAGCGCCGCTGGTTGTCGCCATAGTTGAGGTCCAGCAGCGCCACCAGCAGATAGGTGGATGCCACCAGCGGGCTGAGCAGGTGCATGGGCTGGCCCAGCACCGAGGCGCGGGCCATGGCCGCCGGCTCGATGCCGTAGGCATGGGCGGTCTGCGCCAGGATGGGCAGCATGCCGAAGTAGAACGCATCGTTGGTGACCGAATAGGTGGCCACGCCGCTGAACAGCGCCGTCACTGGCCCCAGGTAGGGGCCCAGCCAGGCGGGGGTGACCAGCAGCAGGTCCTTGGCCATGGCGTCGACCATGCCGGTGCCGAACAGGATACCGGTGAACACCCCGGCCGCGAGAATCAGCCCCACTACCGAGATCACGTTGTAGGCGTGGGCGCTCAGGCGCTCCTTCTGTTCCTGCAGGCTGGGGTAATTGATCATGAGCGCCACCGCCGTCGCCGCCACGAACAGAATCGGCAACGGCATGAGGCCCATGATCAGCGCCACCAGCAGGCCGACGGTGAGCAACACGTTCACCCACAGCATGCGGGGCCGGCGATAGTCGGGGGTGTGGGCGATGTCGCGCTTCACCGCGTCGAACTCGGCGTCAGTGAGCACACCCACCCGGCGCCGCTCGCGCAGGCCGAACACCAGGGCCACGCCCAGGTTGTAGATGAACCCGCAGGCCATCACCGGGATCAGCGGCACGAACACCTCGGCCACCTCCACGTGCAACGCCGACGCGGCCCGCGCGGTGGGCCCGCCCCACGGCAGGATATTCATGATGCCGATGGCCATCACCATCAGCGTGGCCATGTACTGCACAGACAGGCCCAGGCGCTTGTACACCGGCAGCAGCGCCGACACGCAGATCATGTAGGTGGTGGAACCGTCGCCATCCAGGGCCACGCACAGGCTCATCACTGCGGTGCCCAGGTAAATTTTCAAGGGGTCGCCACGGGCCACGCGGACCACGCCACGCACCACCGGGTCGAATACTCCGGCGTCGGTCATGATGCTGAAGTAGACGATACTGAACATCAGCAGCGCCGCCGTGGGGCCCAGTTTCTGCAGGCCGTCGAGCATCATCGGGCCAATCTGCGGGCCGGCCACCAACAGCCCGAACGCAATGGGCACCACCACCAAAGCCACCAGCGCCGACATGCGGCGCGTCATGATGAGCGCCATGAAGGCCGCGACCATGGAACCTCCGAGGAAGGTCAACATAGGGTTGTCTCCGCAGCGCGCCGGCCGTGCCGGCGCGGATTATTGTTGTTATGGGACCGTCGTGGCGACGGGAGACAGCAGCGGTGGCTCAGGCCCGGGCCAGGTGCAATTCCTCCTTGAGCATCTGCAGGTCGGCGGCGCTGATGCTCAACCCTTCACTGCGCGCCCGCGCGGCAGCGAGGTTTTCGCGCTCGCCGGGCATGTGCACGTAGTCAAAGCCGTCGGCCAGCGGCAGCGCCCGGGCGCGTTGCACCAATTCATCGGCGCGCTGCAGGTAATCGGCCATGGGCAATGCAGCGTCGGGGCGGAAGGTGATGAAGGTATGACCCACGTTCTGTGGTCGGGTGAAATCAGTGTTCTGGTTGCGCACCTGGCCACCGAAGGCGGCGCCGGACATGACGCCAGCCATCAGTTCCATCATCAGCCCCAGGCCCGAGCCCTTGGGCCCGGCCATGGGCAACACCACGCCGTCCAGCGCCGCGGCCGGATCGGTGGTGGGCGCGCCGTGGGCGTCCAGCGCCCAGTCGCCGGGAATCGGCTCGCCAAGGCGCGCGGCGCGACGGATCTTGCCGAACGCCACCACCGAGGTGGCCATGTCCAGCATGATCGGCGCCAGCCGGCCAGGGGCGGCGAAGGCGAACGGGCTGGTGCCGAGGAACGGCGCCCGCGCGCCCCACACCGGCATCAGTGGCGGCGCGTTGGTCAGCACCAGCGCCCCCAGGCCGGCGTCCAGCGCCTGCTGCAGGTAGCTGGCGGCCATGCCGAAATGATTGCTGTTGGAGGCCAGGACCATGCCGATGCCGTGCTCCCGGCCGCGCTGGATGGCTTCGTCCATGGCTTTGCGCGCCACCAGGTAACCCATGCCGTTGTCGCCGTCCAGGTGCGCAGTGGCGCCCTGCCCGCCGCTGACAGTCAGCGCCGGGCGCGGGTTGACCACGCCCTCGCGCAGGCGCCGGGTGTACACCGGGATGCGCCCGATGCCATGGGAGCTGACGCCACGGGCGTCGGCGTCGATCAGACAGTTGGCCACATAGCGGGCGTCGGCGTCGGCCAAGTGGGCGGCGAAAATGCGCGTCACTTGCCGGGACAAGTCTTCATGGGAAACAACGGTGGTTGCTGGCATCGGGTCTGCACCTGGCGGATGAGGTTGTAATGGGCCGCGGGATGCCCCGCGCCAAGGGCCAGGTCGGCTTCATCCGCTGTTCAGCCGCCTGCCTGTGCGCCTATTCTTGGACCCGTTCGCCAAGCCGGTCCAATGGCTAATTTTCCGCAACCGTTGAATCCGAGGAATAGGTGCGCCGCCCATGGATTACCGTGACCTGAGCTATTTCGAGACTATCGCCGAACTTGGCCATCTGGGGCTGGCGGCGGACCGGCTGTGCCGCACGCAGTCGGCGCTGTCCACATGCGTGCGGCGCCTGGAGGAGGAATTGGACGCGCAGTTGTTCGAGCGCAGCGGCCGGCGCATTGCCCTCACCCCAGTGGGGGCGCTGTTGCTGGAGCGGGCGAAGATCATGCGCCGCGGCATGGAGGAATCGCGGCGCCAGATCGCCGATTTTTCCAAGGGCATCACCGGCCACGTGCGCCTGGGTGCGTCCACCACCATGGCCGAACTGGTGCTGCCGACGGTGACCGCGCGCTTCCTGGCCGATGCGCCGAAGGTGACCATGGAGCTGAAAATCGGCATGAACGACATGCTCCGCGACCTGCTCAATGCCGGCAACATCGACATCATGCTGGGGCCGTTGGACAGCAGCGACACCAGCAACATCGCCCTGCCGTTGCTGGACGACGAAGTGGTAGTGGTCGCAGCCCCCGGGCACCCGATCTTCGCCGGCCCCATGGACCTGGCACAGCTGGCCCGCTACCCGTGGATACTCGCCTCCACCCAGGCCTCCACCCGGCGCTGGCTGGACACCCATCTGAGCCAGGCGGGCCTGCCGCCGACGGCGGTGCAAGTGGAGACCAACTCAATCCTGTCGCTGCCGGGGCTGATCGTGGAAAACCAGTTGCTCAGCCTGCTGTCACGGCGCAACCTCGGCCCTGGGCGGCCAGGGGACCCGCTGCAGGAAGTACCCATCGCCGGCACCACCATGAAACGCACCTTTGGCGTGATCTACCGGCAGGAAAGCTTTTTGTCACCCGCCGCCGTCTGCCTGCTCAATGTACTGAGGAATGGCGAATGGGCCGCCTTGAGCCCTTGAGGAATTGCACGATGCCACACCACCCGCCCTTTTTTGGCGCCAAGATCGCCCTGCTGTGCGAAGGCCAGATCCTCACCTACCAGCGCGACGACAAGCCGAGCATCCCCTGGCCGGGGCTGTGGGACTTGCCCGGCGGTGGCCGCGAAGACGATGAAACGCCTGTGCAATGCGCCGCCCGCGAGACCTGGGAAGAGTTCGGCTTGACCCTGGATGAGAGCTGGATCGTCTGGACCCGGGTCTACCCTGGCCAGGGCATGAACGGGCTGGACACCTGGTTCTTTGTTGCCCAGGTGCCGGTGGGCACCTTCGAGCAGGTGGTGTTTGGTGATGAAGGCCAGCGCTGGGAGGTGACCAGCGTGGAAGCGTTCCTGGCGCGCAGCGACGGCATCGACCGGCTGCAGGCGCGGCTGCGCGAGTACCTTTCGGCACGGTGACGGGTCTCAAAGGGTAACAGTTCAAGGATTGTCCGAAGCGGCCGCCACGATACAATTCCGGCCTCCAGACTCTGCGGCAACTTCAAGATGATAAAGGAGTGAGCAGCGATCAATTGCAACGCGGCAATGACCTGAAGGTTGGCTATCGTGATGCTGAACATGACATGGTGGAACTGTCGACTTGCACCACCGGCGGCAGGCGCCTCCCGATACCCCATCACCCCAGCCTTCGATGAAATCATCAGGTCGCTGCTGGAGGACCGGAATTCGGACATCGTTGGATTATGCGAAGTTGATGACACGGATATCGAACATATAGAGCAATTGCTGCAACGCCCCGCCCTCTCACACTTCAAGGTCATCAGCCTTTACAAAAAAGGCCGCTCCATTGACGACTTGTGCCTGATCTACAACACAACCCGGCTTGTACCGAGGGGTACGCCGCAATACGCCAACGCTCGCGATACCACCTACGACACGTGGCTGAAAGCAGGTGTTTTCATATGCCTTGAGTTGCACGGCCTTGGGCCTGTATTCATCGGGCTGTCTCACTGGCAAAGCCGTAATACCCTGCCAGAGGGCTCACCCTCGCGTTTCAAGCTGGGCGTGGCGCTAAATGCGACGGTGACGAAGATTCGTCGTGAAAACCCAGGCGCGCCCATCATTCTATGCGGCGACTACAACGACGAGCCCTTTGACCCCTCCGTTGTACATGGGCTGGGCGCCACCCGCGATGTATCGCTGCTCAAGACCCGGAAAAACGCCCTGTTCAACCCATTCTGGCCCCTGATGGGGTCGCCCAGTTGCAGCGAACTGCCTCCCGGCACGTTCCTCACCAGTGGCAAGGGCGTGTCCTCGCTGCTGATGTTCGACCACATGATGCTGTGCTCGGCGGCCTTGCGCTGCTGGAAAGTGGCGGATAGAGCGGTGCTCAATGAGATACCCGCCAAGGAATGGAAAAAAGTATCAGACCACTACCCTATCTTCCTGACTCTCAAGAGCGCCATCCCATGAACTTTCTAGACGCCGTAAAACAGGGAATGTGCAAGGCGCGCGAGGCCGATGCTGCCACCTGTGAAGTCAACACGATATTCGAGGCCATCAACCTGGACCTGGCGCGATTCGACGAATCGGTAAACCTCAAGCTTGCACGAACGGTATCCACCGTCGCATCAATAAAATCAGTGACCAGCTTCTTCACCGAAGTCACCAGCGAATACGTCCCCGAAGATGTCATCCAAATCACCGTGACAACACAGGGCGCTTCGACCACGTCGGTCATCGCGAAGTGGCGCCAGCACACCGATGGCTTCCCTTGCGTGCTGTCATTTGAAGGGGAAGAGTTCACCTGCACAACGGGTGATGACCTGCGCGCGGCCTTCTCGGAGCTATTCAGCACGGCCAGCTTTGGCCGGGCGCTGGTGGCGGCATTGGAATAAGCGGAAACCCGGGCTGCGGGCGGGTCTGGTAGAATAGCGGCCTAGATCCGCCCATCACCCATGGGCCCTCGGCAGCATGCACCCTGACCATGCCGCCCCTACGCCCAGAATGTCCGAGCAATATGTCTACCAATACCGCTGCCGTAACTGCCGTTGAACCCTCGCGCCGCTTCAGCGTGGCCCCCATGATGGACTGGACAGACCGCCACTGCCGCTTCTTCCTGCGCCTGCTCTCCGCCAACGCCCTGCTCTACACCGAGATGGTTACCACCGGCGCCCTGCTCAACGGCGACGCCGCGCGTTTCCTGCGCCACGACGACACCGAGCATCCGCTGGCGCTGCAACTGGGTGGCAGCACGCCTGCCGACCTGGCGGCGTGCGCGCGCCTGGCGCAGGAGGCCGGGTATGACGAGGTGAACCTGAACGTGGGTTGCCCCAGTGACCGGGTGCAGAACAACATGATCGGCGCGTGCCTGATGGGGCACCCGGCGTTGGTGGCCGATTGCGTGAAGGCGATGCGCGATGCGGTGTCGATTCCGGTGACGGTGAAGCACCGCATCGGTATCAATGGCCGCGACAGTTATGCCGAGCTGTGCGATTTCGTCGGCCAGGTGCGTGAGGCCGGGTGCCGCAGCTTTACTGTGCATGCGCGCATTGCGATTCTGGAGGGCCTGTCGCCCAAGGAGAACCGTGATATTCCGCCGCTGCGCTATGACGTGGCGGCGCAGTTGAAGGCTGATTTCGCGGACCTTGAAATCGTGCTGAACGGCGGCATCAAGACCATGGCCGAGTGCCAGGCGCACCTGAATACGTTTGACGGGGTGATGCTGGGCCGCGAGGCGTATCACAACCCGTACCTGCTGGCGACGGTGGACCAGGAGCTGTTCGGCAGCACGGCGCCGGTGATTTCCCGTGCCGAAACCCTGGCGAAGATGCGCCCCTATATCGCCCGGCATATCGAGGAAGGTGGCGCGATGCACCACGTGACCCGGCATATCCTCGGCCTGGGCCAGGGCTTCCCGGGGGCACGCAAGTTCCGCCAGTTGCTGTCGGTGGATATTCACAAGACCAAGGATTCGCTGGGGTTGCTGGACCAGGCGGGTATGTTGCTCGAAGGTCGCTGACGCCCTGTAGCAGCGGCCGCCAGGCCGCGTCATGGACGTTGCGCACGTGACGCTGCCTTCGGCAGCTGCTACGGGGAACCGTTACGGCCTTTTGGGGCTCTAAACGGCAGTCTTCTTCCACCCGGTGGCCGCGGCGCTTGAGCGCTTGGCGGCGGTCGGGTAATGTCACTCAATCGCACAGGACAGAGCACGCTCATGACTTCCAAGCTGGAACAACTCAAGCAATTTACCACTGTGGTTGCCGACACCGGCGACATCGATGCGATCAGCCGCCTCAAGCCCGTGGACGCCACCACCAACCCTTCGCTGCTGCTCAAGGCCGCGTCGATGCCCGGCTACGCCGAGCTGCTGAACGACGCCGTGCGCGACGTGAAGGGCGATATCGGCCTGGCCTGCGACCGCTTCGCGGTGTCGGTGGGCAGCGGTATCCTCAAGGTGATCCCGGGCCGCATCTCCACTGAAGTGGACGCCCGCCTGTCGTTCGACGAACCGGCCCTGCTGGGCAAGGCCCACCAGCTGATCGACCTGTACGACAAGGCCGGCGTTGGCCGCGACCGCGTGCTGATCAAGCTGGCGTCCACCTGGGAAGGTATCCGCGCCGCCGAGAAGCTGGAGAAGGAAGGTATCCAGACCAACCTGACCCTGCTGTTCTCGTTCGCCCAGGCCGCCGCCTGCGCCGACGCCGGGGTGTTCCTGATCTCGCCGTTCGTGGGCCGCATCTACGACTGGTACAAGAAGTCCACCGGCCAGGAATACACCGGTGCCGAAGACCCGGGCGTGCAGTCGGTCACCCGCATCTACAACTACTACAAGGCCAACGGCTACGACACCGTGGTGATGGGCGCCAGCTTCCGCAACATCAGCCAGATCGAAGAACTGGCCGGTTGCGACCGCCTGACCATCAGCCCCGAGCTGCTGCAGAAGCTGTCGGATGACACCGGCACCCTGGCGCACAAGCTCAAGCCAGGCAATGGCGGCGAAGCCAAGCACCCGTTGACCGAGGCGCAGTTCCGCTGGGAGTCCAACGAGGACGCCATGGCCACCGAGAAGCTGGCCGAAGGCATTCGCCAGTTCGCCCGCGACCAGGAAAAACTGGAAGCGCTGCTCAAAGCCAAGATCTGATCGCGCCGCAGCAATGAAAAAAGGGCGACTCCCACGGGAGTCGCCCTTTTTTGTGCCTGGCCTGGCGGAAGAGTTGCGGTGGCCGCATCGCGAGCAAGCTCGGCTCCTACAAAAGCGAGCCGGGTCAGCTGCGTTCGAGGGCGCTGACCAGGTCGTGGAACGCCTCGCGGTTGGAGTCGTTCAGGCCCATGAGGATCTTGTGCGCCTCCAGCACCTTGGTGCGCACGATGTCTTCGGACTGGTCCTGGGACGGCAGGTCGGTCAGGCACTCGGGGCACGGGATCGGCCGGCCGACGATGTTGAACACCTGGTCGAAGCCCATGGATTGCAGCAGGCGCGTGATGTCCTCGTGGGTCGTGACCACGGTGGGCAGCAAGCCAACCTTCTGCCGCGACAGGATCGACAGCTTGGCCAACAGGCCCAGCGTGGTGCTGTCAATGCTGCGCGTCTCGGTGAGATCGATGACGATCGCCGAGAAGTTCAGGGCAGTGAAGATCTTCTCAATAGTCGCATCCAGCGCCGAACACAGGGTCAGGCGCACTTCACCAACAAATTTCAGCACGAAAGTGCCATTTTGTTCAGCGAACTGGATTCTACCAGTACTCATTCTAGGTTCCTGCTTAGCACCATCAGGGCGATATCATCCGGCATCTCCCCAAGCGTGGCCAATCCAAACTTGCGCCGCAGGCCATCCAGGCCGCCGCCGACTTCCTTGACGATTTCCGGCAAGGCAGCCTCTTTATCTTTGAGTGTTTCGCCGGGCAAAAGGTCCAGAATGCCATCAGAGAACAAGGTCACGCTGAAGCTCTCCGGCAATTCCAGCACGTGGTCAGTGTAGGTGGCCTCGTTGAACAGGCCCACCGGCAAACCACGCCCTTCCAGGTAACGCACCTGGCCCTGGCTGAAGAACACCGGCAGCGGCAAGTGCCCGCCGATGCTGTAGGTCAGCAGCCCCGTGTCTTCGTCGATCACCCCGCCCACCATGGTCACATGCTTGCCCAGCTTGCAGTTGATCAGCCCGCGGTTGATGTGGCCCAGCACTTCCGACGGTTTGAACTCCGGCAGGGTGCCATTGCGCTTGAATTCGAACATCAGGCGCGTGGTCATGAATTTCAACAGCACGGTCACGAAGGCCGAGGAGGCACCATGCCCGGAAACGTCAGCCAGATAGAATGCCACTCTACGCTCATCAACGCGAAAACAGTCGACGAAATCACCTGAAAGGTACAAAGAGGGGATTATCTGGTGCTCGAAGGTGAAGCCGTCGACCACCCAGGGGCTCTCGGGCAGCATGTTCATCTGCACCTGGCGCCCGGCGTTCTGGTCCTCCTGCAACAGGTGCAGGCTGGCTTCCAGTTCGCGGTTGGCGGTTTCCAGCTTTTCGCGATAACGCTGGTTTTCCTTCAACAGCCAGGCACGGTCGAGCGCCCGGCGCACCGAGTGCTCGAGCACCGCCAGGTCTTCGAGGGGCTTGATCAGGTAGTCGGACGCACCCAGGCGCAAGGCCTCGACGGCATCGTTCATGACCCCGGCACCGGACAGCACGATCACCGGCATGTCCGGCGCGCGTTCGGTGACCTGGCGGATCAGCTCAAGGCCGCCGACCTGCGGCATGCGCAAGTCGCAGATCACGAGATCGGGCTGTTCCTGCTCGAATACCTGAAGTCCCTCCAGGCCGTTGCAGGCCTGCAGGACGCTGAAACCACTGTCTTCCAGGTAGGCGGCGAGACTCGCACGCACTACGTCGTCATCATCGATTATCAGCAGCGTGGCACTGGTTTTCTGCATGTGGGCAAACGGCGCCAGAAATTGGTTGGCGTAAGGTACTCGGCCGGGCCTGAGCTCGCTTACTGGATTCACTTCTAGCCTCTCTTGGCAGTGGTTGCAAGGCCAAAGCCTGCCACACTGAACCAGAGGTGCCCTCTAAGGCGCAGACGGTACTCCCATCCGCCGGGTGTTTCAAGCGTGTGCCGATGGTCGCTTGCTGTCTTTACAGCGCAAATCACCGGGGGTTATAAAAACCTATCCGCAAGCAACCTAATGGAAGGATGCAGCCCATGTCCCAAGCCGAGCGCGACTTCGCCGAAAAACGTGATTTCATCCGCATGACGATCAACGCCAAGGTGTTTCTCATCGTCGACGGCCAGCGCGTGCTGGGCGTGTGCCGCGACCTGTCCAGCACCGGCATGCAGATCGAGGCGCGCAGCGCGTTGCGGGTGGGTGACGTGGTGGGCGTGCACCTGCCCTCCGAGCACGCGGCGCTGCGCGACCTCGACGCCCAGGCGGAGGTGGTGCGCATCGAGGAACTGGGCGCCGGCTTGCAGACCATCGGCCTGAGCATCGTGGAAATGCGCTGAGCAGCAAAAAGGCGACCACACGGGTCGCCTTTTTTTCATGCCGCGGTGAATCAGAAATCGTCGACGACGTGGCCGTCCTTGATCTTGTATTCGCGCGTCTGCAGGTAGGCGTTGCGGATGAAGATGTACTTGTCGCCGTTGATCATCTTCTCGGCCTGCAGCAGCTGGGCGCGGGTGTCGACGATGCTCAGGGCGAACAGGCTGTTGCGCAGCGACATGTCGTCCATATAGCGGTACGGCTGGGTGAAGCTGTCCGGGTACTTGGCGATGCCGTCACGCACGGTGCTCGGGCCCAGCAGCGGGATCATCACGTACGGGCCGCTCGGCACGCCCCACTTGCCCAGGGTGATGCCGAAGTCCTGGTCGTTGCGCTGCAGGCCCATGCGGGTACCCACGTCGAACAGGCCGGCGACGCCCAGGGTGGTGTTGAGCAGCAGGCGCGCGGTGTCGACGCCGGCGGCCTGGGGGTTGGCCTGCAGCACGTCGTTGGCGAAGTTGCCGACGTCACCGATGTTGTTGAAGAAGTTGTGCACGCCATCCTGCATGAACTGCGGCGTGATCCACTGGTAGCCCTTGGCGATCGGCTTCAGCGCGTAGGTATCCAACGTGTCGTTGAAGCGGAAAATGACGCGGTTGGCCCCTTCCCATGGGTCTTCATCGGCGGCCTGGGCCACAACCGGGGCCAGGACTACGCCGGCGATCAGGCAGGCCTTGGCCAGACGATCGATCACACCCGTACCGATCAAGCGCATAGATGTTACTCCTTGGATTCGATTCACGCCCCCGCTGCGGGGCCGCATTACAAAGTGACACAGTATAAGGCTTCTGGACCAACTGCGTCAGTTTAGTCGCAAGGTGGGCATTCTCCGACCAAAGTAGCGTCACGCAGCATTCATACAACTGTCACGCATTCCCCGTAGCCTTCATCGGTCCAAACAGGGAAGCCGACATGCCTGACACCGCACCCTGCGTCCCCACTTTCACCGCGCTGCTGTTCGGCCTGAGCGGCTGCCTGGTGGATTTCGGCGCACGCACCGAACCCGACGCCGGCCCTACCCCGGGCGCCCTGCAAGCGTTGAAACTGCTGCGTCACCAGAGCGTGCCCTGCGCGTGGCTGGATGAACTGGACGACACCCTTGCCCTGCCCCTGGCCGCGCCGCTGCCGCGCTGGGTAAAAGCCGTCGGCGTGCCCGATGGCAACCCCTGGCCCGCCCCCGATGCCTGCTGGCAGGCGCTGATGCACTTGAACGTCTCGCGCCTGGACGGCTGCGTGCTGGTCAGCGGCAACCCGCGGCTGTTGCAGTCGGGGCTCAACGCCGGGCTGTGGACCGTGGGCCTGGCGTCGTGCGGGCCGCTGTGCGGGCTGTCCGTCGAGCAATGGGGCGAACTGGAAGCGCGCGAGCGCGACCTGCTGCGCGGCAAGGCCACGCTGAAGCTGTTCGCCCTGGGGGTGCACTCGGTGATCGACCACCTGGAAGAGCTGGAGGCCTGCCTGGCCGACATCGCCCTGCGTCGCTACAAGGGTGAAAAACCCTGATACGACTGCATTGATCAGGATCATGCAGGGAACGCGGTGCTGGATTAATCTAAAGGTCAGTCATGGACCTTTGGCACCGCGCCGCGGTCAATGGCTGTGCCTATCATTGAAGGGAGATCGCCATGCCTGCCCGCGAACTGCAAGAGCAATTGAACACATTGCGCGAGCAATTGGAGCAGAACCCGCCGCTTAACGAAGAGGAGCGTGCCAACCTGCACGACCTGATGGCCCAGATCGAGGCCGAGCTGCAACTGGAAACCGCCACCAACAACCCCAACCTCGCCGACGGCGTGAACCTGGCCGTGGAGCGCTTCGAAGTGGAGCACCCGGGGCTTGCCGGGACGCTGCGCAACATCGTCCAGACCCTGGGTGGCATGGGGATCTGACCCAGCCCCGTAGCCGCTGCCGCCAGGCTGCGCTGGCCCGATGCCTCGCTGAAGAACTTCAGGGTCCACACCGGCCAGCGCAGCCTGCGGCAGCGGCTACAGAATCCGTTACTGGCGCACCAACCGTGCGTTTTCCAGGGTGACCGCCGAGGTGCTGCGGTACGGGTTGATGTCCAGCCCGCCGCGGCGCACGTAGCGCGCGTACACCGTCAGCTCCTGCGGGTCCAGCAGGCGCTTCAAGTCCATGAAGATGCGCTCCACGCACTGCTCGTGGAAGTCCGAGTGCTGGCGGAAGCTCACCAGGTACGCCAGGAAGCTGGCGTGGTCCAGGGCCGGGCCGCGGTAGTGCACGGCCACGCTACCCCAGTCGGGCTGGCTGGTGACCGGGCAGTTGGACTTCAACAGATGGCTGTGCAGGCTCTCCTCCACCACGCGCGACGGGTCGCAGCGCAGCAGCTCCGGCTGCGGGTGCTCGTAGCTGGAAATGCTCACGTCCAGGTCGTCGACGCACACGCCCGGCAAGGCCACCACGCCTTCGGCCTGCACCTCGGCCAACGAACGCACGCGCACGCCTACCGGCTTGCCAGCAGCGGCAGACAGGTCCTTGACCAGGCAGACTTCCAGCGCCTGCACGCTGTCGAACGGGGTCTGGTTCAGGGAGTTGAGGTAGAGCTTGAACGACTTCGACTCGATGATGTTCGGCGAGTCGGCCGGGATGCTGAATTCACCGATGGCCACCACCGGCTTGCCCGATGGCAGCAGCCACGACAGTTCGAAGCAGTTCCAGAAGTCGACGCCCTGGTACGGCAGGGTCTCGGCGCTCAGGCCCAGCTCGGCCCATTTGGCCGCGCGCGGGATGGGGAACAGCAGGGATGGCGTGTAGGTGGAGATGTATTCGCTGGACTTGCCCAACGGCGAATGTTCGGCTGCGGGATGCATGTTGGAAACCTGGACGTGAGTAAACCCGCCCAGTTTACCACGCACTTTGCGTGCCCAGTGGTTGCATTCGACGCGGCCCCTGGCCGCTGCTACAGGGCCCTCCGTAGCAGCGGCCACAGGCCGCGTCAGGGGGGGGCCAGTCGTAGCAGCGGCCGCAGGCCGCGTCAGGGGGTCACTCGTAACGCAACGCGTAGGCCGGTTCGATCTGCGCGGCGCGCCAGGCCGGGTACACGGTGGCCAGGAAGCTGAGGATCAGGCCGGCACTGCAGATCATGATCACGTCACCCGCCTGCAGGTCCGACGGCAGGTTGCTGATGAAATACACGTCCGAGGTGAAGATGTGCTGGCCGGTGGTGCGCTCCAGCCAGCCCACCACGGCGCTGACGTTGATGGCGGCGATGACGCCCAGCACGCCGCCGATCAGGGTGCCGACCACGCCGATCACCGTGCCCTGGACCATGAAGATGCCCATGATCTGCCGCGGCGTGGCGCCGATGGTACGCAGGATGGCGATGTCGGCGCCCTTGTCGTTCACCACCATGATCAGCGTGGCGATGATATTGAACGCAGCCACCGCGACGATCATCAGCAACAACAGACCGATCATGGTCTTTTCCATCTTCATGGCGCTGAACAGGCTGCCCTGGGTGTGGGTCCAGTCGTCGGCCTTGTAGCCCTCACCCAGGCTGGCGGCGATGGCCTTGGACACCTGGGGCGCCATGTACAGGTCCTTGAGCTTGAGCCGCACGCTCTGCACCTGGTTGGGCTGCCAGTGCTGGATCTGCGCGGCGTCGGCCATGTGGATCAGGGCCATGGAGCCATCCAGCTCGGCGCCCACCTTGAACACGCCCACCACGTTCAGGCGCTGCAGGCGTGGGGTGATGCCACCCGGTTCGCCGCTGAGCTCCGGCACGATCAGGGTGATCTTGTCACCCACGTTGAGGCCGAAGCGGCGCGCGGTGATGTCGCCGATGACCACGCCGAACTCGCCCGGCTTGAGGTCCTGCAGCGCACCCTTGGTGATGTGGTCGGCAACGATCGAGACCTTGCCTTCCTGGGCAGGGTCCACACCGCTGACCTGGATCGGCTGCATGTAGCCCTTGTACGAGAGCATGCCGTCCATGTCGGTGAACGGCACCGCGGCCAGCACCTCAGGGTTCTTCAACGCGGCGGCGGCCACCGGCTGCCAGTCGTCCAGGGGCTTGGCGCCCAGGACCGTGGCGTGGGGCACCATGCCGAGGATGCGCGAACTCATTTCCTTCTGGAAACCGTTCATCACCGACAGCACCACGATCATCGCCAGCACGCCGAGGGCCAGGCCGATCATCGAGGTCATGGAGATGAACGAGATGAAATGGTTGCGGCGCTTGGCCCGGGTGTAGCGCGCGCCGACGAAGATGGATAAGGGTCTGAACATACGTCAAGGCACCTGGAAAAAGGGTTGGAGCAACGCCCGGGCGAACCCGGGCGCAAGGGCTTAGATCGGGACCAGACGGCCCTCTTCCAGGCGCAGCACACGGTCCATCTGCCGGGCCAGGTTGAGGTCGTGGGTCACCACCAGGAAGGCGGTGCGCAGCGACACGCTCAACTCCAGCATCAGGTCCTGGATGCCCTGGGCAGTGTGCTGGTCGAGGTTGCCGGTGGGCTCGTCGAGCATCACCAGCCCCGGCTTGTTCACCAGCGCACGGGCGATGGCCACGCGCTGGCGCTCGCCGCCCGACAGCTCGGCCGGCTTGTGCGACAGCCGATGGCCCAGGCCCACGCGCTCCAGCAGCGCCGTGGCACGTTGCTTGGCCTCGGGGATCGGCGTCTTGCCGATCAGCAGGGGCATGCACACGTTCTCCAGTGCGGTGAACTCGGGCAGCAGGTGGTGGAACTGGTAGACGAAGCCCAGCGCGCGGTTGCGCAGCAGGCCGCGGGCCTTCTCGTTCAGCGCCGACAGCTGCTCGCCGGCCAGCCAGACGCTGCCGGTGCTGGGCGTGTCGAGGCCGCCGAGCATGTTCAGCAGGGTGCTCTTGCCCGAGCCCGACTGGCCGACGATGGCCACGCGCTCGCCGGCGAACAGCTCCAGCTGCAGGTTCGACAACACCACCACCGACTCCGGGCCTTCCTCGTAGGATTTGCCCAGGTTGCGGCAACTCAGCACTGCTTTATCACTCATGCCCAACTCACTCATAACGTAGCGCCTCTGCCGGCTGGGTGCGCGCTGCGCGCCACGCCGGGTACAGGGTCGCGAGGAAACTCAGGACCAGTGCCGCACCGCAGACCATGAACACGTCATTGGCCATCAGTTGCGACGGCAGGTAATCGATGAAATAGACGTCGGGGTTGAGGAACTTGTGCCCGATGACCTTTTCCAGCAGCGCGATGGCGCCGCTGACGTTGACGGCCGCGAGCATGCCCAGCCCGGCACCGATCAGGGTGCCGACGACGCCGATGACGGTGCCCTGCACCATGAAGATACGCATGATCTGCCCGGGCGTGGAGCCCAGGGTGCGCAGGATGGCGATGTCGCCGCGCTTGTCGTTCACCACCATCACCAGGGTGGAGATGATGTTGAACGCCGCCACCGCGACGATCAGCAACAGCAGCAGGCCGATCATGGATTTCTCCATGCCGATGGCCTGGTACAGGTTGCCGTGGGTGCGCGTCCAGTCGCGGGCGTAGTACTCGTCGCCCAGGCCCTGGGCGATCTGCCAGGAAATGCGCGGCGCCTGGAACAGGTCGGCGAACTTCAGCCGCACGCCCTGCACCTGGCCCGGCTGCCAGCGGTGCAGGCGCGCCAGGTCGTCGAGGTTGGTCAGGCCCAGGTAACCGTCGATCTCGCCGGCGCCCACGTGGAAGGTACCGGTGACGGTGAAGCGCTTCATGCGCGGGAACATGCCGGCCGGGGTGATGCTGACTTCCGGGGTGACGAAGGTCACCTTGTCGCCCACCTTCACGCCCAGCTTGTTGGCCGCGTTGTCGCCCAGCATGATGCCGAACTCGCCGGCCTTCAGGTCGTCGAGGCTGCCCTGCTTGATGAACTGGTCAAGGATGGTGACCTTGCGCTCCTCGGCCGGGTCGACGCCGTTGAGCAGCATCTTCTGGACCTTGCCGTCATTGGTCATCAGGCCCTGCATCTGGGTGTAGGGGGCTACCTCCAGCACCGCGGGATTCTGCTTTACTTTACTGGCAAGGGCCTGCCAGTCATCAATGGGCTTGCTGGACTCGATGGTCGCGTGGGGCACCATGCCGAGCACGCGGGTGCGCATTTCATGATCGAAGCCGTTCATCACCGAGAGCACCACGATCATCACGATCACGCCAAGGGCGAGTCCGATCATCGAGGTCAGGGAAATGAATGACACAAAATGATTGCGACGCTTGGCGCGGGTGTAACGCGCGCCGATGAAAACGAAGAGAGGTCTGAACATGTCGGGGCTTGTTCGAATGAAAGAGGAACGTCCTTGTGGCGGGGCTTGACGAGCAGCTTTACACTCAGACCACCGCCGCTACCATGGGTTCGCCATGTCGACATTAGATGAAGAAGATCGCCGCGAATACTACCGTATCGACGATAGGATCGCACTGGAAATTCAACCGCTTTCGGCTGCCGACGCCACTGGCACGGACTTGTTGCAAGATGCTTCACCGCTGTTCAACCTGCTCAGCGAACTGCACCTCAGCGAATTCGAGTCCCAGCACCTGCTGCGCCAGCTCAGCGACAGCGACCGCACCCTGGGCAATTTCCTCAAGGCCCAGAACAAGCGCATCGACCTGCTCAGCCAGGTGGTGGCGCAGACCATCCTGGGGCACATCGGCGAGCCACGGCCGGTGGTGCTGTCCGAGGGTGGCGTGGAATTCCGCCAGGCCGAGGCCATTACGCCGGGCAGCCGCGTGTCGGTGAAAATGGCGCTGATGCCCCAGGCCCTGGGCCTGCTGCTGCGTGCCAAGGTCACCCATTGCGACGCCAAGCCCGACGGCCAGTTCGAGATTGGCACCGAGTTCGATGACATCAGTGACGCCCAGCGCCAGCTGCTGGCCCGTTACATCCTGCAAAAACAAGCGGCCGAACGGCGCCGCGAACGTGAACAAAACGATTCCCCGGGTGCCTGAGTTTCAGCCCTCCTCCGACTTCTGCATTTTTTGAAGGAACAGACGTGACCCTTATTTATGGCCACCGCGGCGCCAAAGGCGAAGCACCGGAAAACACCCTCACCAGTTTCCAGGAATGCCTCAAGCACGGCGTGCGCCGTTGCGAACTGGACCTGCACCTGTCCCGCGACGGCGAGTTGATGGTCATTCACGACCCGACCCTGAAGCGCACCACCGACCGCCGCGGCAAGGTGGTGGAGCACGACGCCGCGGAGCTGGTGACCTACGACGCGCGCAAGGGCGGCCCGGGCTGGGTGCAGCCCTGCCCCATCCCGCGCCTGGAAGACCTGTTCAAGGCGTGCGATTTCGAGCACTGGCAGCTGGAGGTCAAGAGTGCCTCACGCACCCGCGCCGCCACCACGGTGCTGGCAATTCGCGAACTGGCCCAGGAATACGGGATGCTGGACAAGGTGACCATCACCTCAAGCTCCCGGGAAGTGCTGCGCGCCGCTGCCGAGCTGACCCCGGACCTGGCCCGTGGGCTGGTGGCCGAATACGCCTGGCTGGACCCGCTGAAGGTGGCCCAGAACTACGGTTGCAATCTATTGGCGCTGAACTGGACGCACTGCACCCCCGAGCGCCTGATCAAGGCCCAGCGCCAGGGGTTGCATGTGTCGGTGTGGACGGTCAACGAGCCGGCACTGATGCGCCGGCTCGCCGACTTCGGCGTTGACAGCCTGATTACAGACTTTCCCGGTTTGGCCACCGCCACGCTCGGGAATCGCTGAAATCGGTATCCCCGGCCGGCTCAGGCCACCGGCCGGAGCCGCTCAAAAAAGCCGGTTCAGGCCGTCATAGGCCGCTACCCGATAGGCTTCGGCCATGGTCGGGTAGTTGAAGGTGGTGTTGACGAAATACTTCAGGGTATTGAGTTCGCCCGGCTGGTTCATGATGGCCTGGCCGATGTGCACGATCTCCGACGCCTGGTCGCCGAAGCAATGCACGCCGAGGATCTCCAGCGACTCGCGGTGGAACAGGATCTTCAGCATGCCTACCGGCTCGCCGGAGATCTGCGCGCGGGCCATGCCCTTGAAGAACGCCTTGCCCACCTCGTACGGCACCTTGGCCTGGGTCAGCTCGGCTTCGGTCTTGCCGATGGAGCTGATCTCGGGGATGGTGTAGATGCCGGTCGGCACGTCGTTCACGTAGCGCCAGCTGCCATTGTCCACCACGCTGCCAGCCGCCGAACGGCCCTGGTCATAGGCGGCACTGGCCAGGCTCGGCCAGCCGATCACGTCGCCGGCGCCATAAATGGTCGGCACGCTGGTGCGGTAGGCTTCGTCGACGGTGATCTGGCCACGGCCGTTGACCTTGATGCCGATGTTCTCCAGGCCCAGCTTGTCGGTGTTGCCGGTACGGCCGTTGCACCACAGCAAGGCGTCGGCCTTGATCTTCTTGCCGGACTTGAGGTGCAGCACCACGCCGTTGTCCAGGCCTTCGACGCGCTCGTACTCTTCGTTATGGCGGACCATGACGTTGTTGTTGCTGAAGTGGTAGCTCAGGCCCTGGGAAATTTCCGAGTCCAGGAAGCTCAGCAGTTGCTCGCGGTTGTCCACCAGCTCCACCAGCACGCCCAAGCCGCTGAAGATCGACGCGTATTCGCAGCCGATGACCCCGGCGCCGTAGATGATCAGTTTGCGCGGGGTGTGGGTGAGGCTCAGGATGGTGTCGCTGTCATAGATGCGCGAGTGGTGGAAGTCGATGTCGGCCGGGCGATACGGGCGCGAGCCGGTGGCGATGATGATCTGCTTGGCCACCAGTTTTTCCTGGGCGCCGTTGGCACAGATCACTTCCACGGTCTGCTCGTCGGAGAAGCTGCCGGTGCCGAAGAACACGTCGACGCGGTTGCGCGAATAGTAGGTGGTGCGCGAGGCAACCTGCTTGGCGATTACCTGCTCGGCGCTTTTCAGCACATCCGGGAACGAGAACCAGCGCGGCTCGCCAATGGCCCGGAACATGGGGTTGGTGTTGAACTGGATGATCTGCTTGACCGAGTGACGCAGGGCCTTGGACGGGATGGTGCCCAAGTGGGTGCAGTTGCCGCCGACCTGGCGGCGGCTGTCGACCATCGCCACCTTGCGCCCCGCCTTGGCGGCGTTCATTGCCGCGCCTTCACCCGCGGGCCCGGAACCCAGCACCACTACATCATAGTTGTAGACAGCCATGCGTACTCCTTCAGAACAGGCCGAGGCACCACTCTGGTACCTCCGGCTCAACATGCCGCCAGCGCGGCATCGAAAACTCGGGGATGCAGTCTATAGAAGCGGAATTGCCGCGAACATTAACCCTTGGTCGCGTCAAAGGCTATCACCTGCACGTCAATGATCAACTTTTCCTGCTGCCGCCATCCGTTCGAATGCAGGCGTCGGCCGGCTGGACAGCACCTCGCCATCGCGGCGCACGAACAGCGCGGCGATGTCGTGGCCACTGGCGTAGTCCCAGCCCTGCTCCGGCCCCAGGATCATCAACAAGGTCGACAGGCCATCGGCCGACAACGCCGAAGGATGAATCACCGTGACCGAGGCCAGGGCGTGGGTGATGGGCGCGCCGGTGCGCGCGTCGAGCAGGTGCGAATAACGGCGGTGCTCCTGCACGAAGTAGTGGCGGTGCTCGGCCGAAGTGGACACGCCGTAACCGTCGACGCCCAGCACCTGGCTGGCCTGCTGGTCGTCGGCGCGCGGGGTGGGCACGCTGGCCTGCCAGGCGCTGCCATCGGGCTTGCGCCCCGCCGCTTTCAGCTCGCCCGTGGCCTCGGCCAGGTAGCTGCCGATGCCCAGGGCCTGCAGCCGCGCGCCGATACGCTCCACCGCATAGCCGGCGGCGACGCTGTTGAGGTCGACCTGCACGGCGGCGTCCTTGCACAACTGGTTGCCGCTGATACTCAGGTGGCGGTAGCCCACGCGCTGGCGGGTCAGGGCCAGCACGGCCGGGCGCGGCACCTGTTGCAGGCGGCTGTGCGGACCAAAGCCCCACAGGTTCATCAGCGGCCCCACGGTCTGGTCATAGGCGCCATCGCTGGCACTGGACAGCGACTGGCCGTACTGCACCAGTTCCAGCACAGCCGGCGGCATCACCCGGCAGCTGTCGGCCGGCAAGGCGTTGAAGCGCACCAGTTCGGAGTCGTCGCGGTACAGCGACACCTGCTGGTCAAGCTCGCCGAGGATGCGCTCCACCTCCGCCTGCACCTGGCCGGGCCGTGGCGTCTGGGCGGTGGGCACGTATTGAATGGTGTAGCGACTGCCCATGGTGGGCCCGCTGAAGGACTCCACCGGGTCGCCAGCGCTGCAACCCGCCAGGGCCGTCAGCAGGTTGAGCAGGAGAAAAGGACGGGCAAGGTGCATGGGCAGGCGAATTTTGACTTAACCTTGAGGCAGACATTCGAGGAAGACGCCATTATGCGCCACAAGCCGCTGTTGCTTCTGCTCTTCTTCTGCGCCCTGGCCTGGGGCAACAGCGCCGACCGTCTCAACGAGGCGAATTTCGCCACGCAATGGGGACAGTCGCCGACATTGCAGCGCAAAAACCAGGCGCTGCTCAATTACCTATTCGTCGACGTCTACGCCGCCGCTTTCTATACCGAAGCCGACGTCAGCCCGCAGCAGGCCGTGGACAGCCTGCGCGACCAGCGCCTGGAGCTGTTCTACTTCCACGACATCGGCCGCGACGACGTGATCAAGGCCGCCAACCAGACCCTGCAACGCCAGGCCAGCCCCAACCAGCTGCGGGCGGCCCGGCCGGAAATCGACCGCCTGCACCAGAGTTTTATCGACATCCATGCCGGTGACCGTTATGCCCTCACCTACAACAGCGCATCGGGGCTCACCCTGGAGCGCAACGGCCAGGTCATTTTTATCAGCAAAGACAAGGACTTGGCACGCTTATACCTGAACATCTGGCTGGCCCCCAGGGGCCTTTCTGACAACTTGCGCGAGGCACTTTTGCAGCCTCGGGCATCTTGATCGATCGGCTGAAACGTTACACCTTCCAGGCAGAATCGTTGCCAAGTCCTACACTTATACATATTGTTACAAATTATTTTTCGCAAAACGGCCCCAAAGCCTGCGAAAGGCCGTGCGCTGCGGCCACCAACTACAACAATTTGCAGTGAGTGCACTTCCATGGCCTCGACCACAGGCAAGGGCAAGGCGATTTTTCGCGTTGTCAGCGGCAACTTCCTCGAGATGTTCGACTTCATGGTGTATGGCTTCTACGCCACCGCCATCGCCAAGACCTTCTTCCCCTCCGACAGTGCCTTCGCCTCGCTGATGCTGTCGTTGGCGACGTTCGGCGCCGGCTTCCTGATGCGCCCGCTGGGGGCGATATTCCTCGGTGCCTACATCGACCGCCATGGCCGCCGCCAAGGGCTGATCGTCACCCTGGCGATGATGGCCATGGGCACCGTGCTGATCGCCTGCGTGCCCGGCTACGCCACCCTGGGCGTGGCGGCGCCGCTGCTGGTGCTGCTGGGCCGCTTGCTGCAGGGCTTCTCGGCCGGCGTGGAACTGGGCGGCGTGTCGGTGTACCTGGCGGAAATCGCCACGCCCGGCCGCAAGGGCTTCTTCGTCAGCTGGCAGTCCGCCAGCCAGCAGGCTGCCGTGGTGTTCGCCGGCCTGCTGGGCGTAGCCCTGAACCACTGGCTAAGCCCCGAGCAGATGGGCGACTGGGGCTGGCGCGTGCCGTTCCTGGTGGGCTGCATGATCGTGCCGGCCATCTTCATGATTCGCCGCTCGCTGGAAGAAACCCCGGAGTTCCAGGCCCGCAAGCACCGCCCCAGCCTCAAGGAAATCGTGCGCTCCATCGGCCAGAACTTCGGCCTGGTACTGGCCGGCATGGCGCTGGTGGTGATGACCACCGTGTCGTTCTACCTGATCACCGCCTACACCCCCACCTTCGGCAAGGCCGAGCTGCACCTGTCCGACTTCGACGCCCTGCTGGTCACCGTACTGATTGGCCTGTCGAACTTTTTCTGGCTGCCGGTGATGGGCGCGGTGTCCGACCGCATCGGCCGCAAGCCGCTGCTGTTGGCGGCGACCATCCTGGCGATCCTCACGGCCTACCCGGCGCTGAACTGGATGGTGCAGGCGCCCAGCTTTGAACGGCTGCTGATGGTGGAACTGTGGTTGTCGTTCCTGTACGGCAGCTACAACGGCGCCATGGTGGTGGCCCTGACCGAGATCATGCCAGTAGAGGTACGGACCACCGGTTTCTCGCTGGCCTACAGCCTGGCCACCGCCACCTTCGGCGGCTTCACCCCGGCGGCCTGCACCTACTTGATCCATGTGCTGGACAACAAGGCGGCGCCGGGGATCTGGTTGAGTGGTGCTGCGGTGTTGGGGTTGGTGGCGACGTTGGTGTTGTTCCATGGGAACAAGCATGCGTTGCGGACAGCCGAGGCTGCGGGGGCGTAAATACAGCCATAGGATCCGCCGCTGATCTGCTGTTGATCTGCTGTTGATCTGCTGTTGATCTGCTGTTGATCTGCTGTTGATCTGCTTGTGATTTGGCTTTTGATCTTGCTTTTGATCTTGATCTCGGCCCCGTAAAGCGCCAGGGCCGACTGGAGGCGTCGCTCAACGGGCTGCCCGAAGGGCCGAGGCCGCAGGCCGAAGAGACGGTAACCCGCAGGCTTCTATAGCGGGTGCCGTCTGCCCGTTGAGCGGCGCCGGAAGGAGGGGACCCGTAGCGCAGCGAAGGGCCCAAGCAGGGGCAAGCCCTTTTTGCTTACTTTTTGGGGCGACTGCCAAAAAGTGAGTCGCCGTAAGGGCGAAACGGTCGGTGGCATCCCCGCGAAAATGGATATGTTTGAAATCCCCGAAGCGGGATTCGAAAGCCCTATGCGTATCCAGCATTCAGGGTGATGCACAATCACCTTTTCGGCCTTACGCCGAGTCACTTTTTGACAAACGCCTCAAAAAGTAACCAAAAAAGGCTTGCCCCTGCTTGGTCCCTCCGCTTCGCTGCGGGTCCCCTCCCTCCGGCGTCGCCCAAGCGGCCGACGGCCCGGAATAGAAGCGCCTCCGGTTCCGTCTTCCCCGGCTACGCCGTGGACCGCTCGGTCAACGCCTCCAGTCGGCCCTGGCGCTTTACGGGGCACACAATCAAGATCAACGGCCGCACGGGATCAAGATCAAGAGCGGTTCGCGGTGTTTCGAAAATAAAAAAACCCCGGCATCACTGCCGGGGCTTTTTCATTTCCAAGCTAGCGCTTAGCGTGGAAACGCCGGCGGATTCACACCCGCCATGTCTTCCATCACCCGCACTACCTGGCAGCTGTAGCCAAACTCGTTGTCGTACCAGACGTACAGCACAACGCGGTTGTCATTGGCGATGGTCGCCTCGGCATCCACCACCCCGGCGTGGCGCGAGCCGACGAAGTCGGTGGACACCACTTCCTGGGAGTTCACGAAGTCGATCTGCTTGTGCAGGTCCGAGTGCATGGCCATCTGGCGCAGGTACTCGTTGATCTCTTCGCGAGTGGTGGCCTTTTCCAGGTTCAGGTTCAGGATGGCCATCGAGACGTTCGGCGTCGGCACGCGAATGGCGTTGCCGGTCAGCTTGCCGGCCAGCTCAGGCAGGGCCTTGGCAGCAGCGGTGGCGGCGCCGGTCTCGGTGATTACCATGTTCAGCGCGGCGCTGCGGCCACGGCGCGAACCCTTGTGGAAGTTGTCGATCAGGTTCTGGTCGTTGGTGTACGAGTGAACGGTCTCGACGTGGCCGTTGACGATGCCGAACTTGTCGTTGACGGCCTTGAGCACCGGCACGATGGCGTTGGTGGTGCAGGACGCCGCGGAAACGATCTTGTCGTCAGCGGTGATTTCGCCATGGTTGATGCCGTGGACGATGTTCTTCAGCTTGCCCTTGCCCGGTGCGGTCAGCACCACGCGGTCGATACCCGGGCAGGCCAGGTGCTGGCCCAGGCCGTCGGCGTCACGCCATACGCCGGTGTTGTCCACCAGCAGCGCGTCGCTGATGCCGTACTGGGTGTAGTCGACTTCGGACGGGTTCTTCGCGTAGATAACCTGGATCAGGTTGCCGTTGGCGGTGATGGTGCTGTTGGCTTCGTCGATGGTGATGGTGCCGTCGAACGGGCCGTGTACCGAGTCGCGACGCAGCAGGCTGGCGCGCTTGACCAGGTCGTTCTCGGCGCCCTTGCGCACCACGATGGCCCGCAGGCGCAGGCCGTCGCCGCCACCGGTCTTCTCGATCAGGATGCGTGCCAGCAGGCGGCCGATGCGACCGAAGCCGTACAGCACGACGTCCTTGCCCTTGCGTGGGGAAGCGTTCTGCTGGCCGACGATGTCAGCCATTTCTTCACGAACGAACTGCTCGGCAGTACGGCCGTTGCCCTGTTCCTTGAACTTGTTGGCCAGGCGGCCCAGGTCCACCGAGGCGGCGCCCAGTTTCAGCTCGCTCATGGCCTTGAGCAGGGGGAATGTCTCGTGGACAGACAATTCAACTTCGCCGGCCTGGCGGTGACGCGCAAAGCGGTGGGCCTTGAGGATCTGAATGACGGAACGGTTGATCAGGCTGCGGCCATAGATCGAGCTCACCACGTTGTTATTGCGGTAGAGCTGACCGATCAGCGGAATCATCGCCTCGGCGAGCGCTTCACGATCGATCCATTCACCAAGACACTGGTCGGGCTTCTGAGTCACGGGAACCTTCCACATGTAGGGACAGAAAAAAGGGGCTACATTATGACTTCGCGCGCACGCCGGAGCAATGAGCGCCTGTCGACACAGGCTCATAGACCGGGCTTTGCGGCGAAGGTTTCGTTTTCGAGCGGTCGAAACTGACAGCCCGGCCAAGGGTCGGTACAATCGTTGTCTTTGTCGCAATGCCTGGAGCCTGACCGCCCGTGCCTGTCCTGCGTCTACCGCTACTGTCCTCCACCGCGGGGAAACACACCTGGGGCAACCTGCCAGGGGCTGCCCTGAGCCTGGCCATTGCCGAAGCCGCCAGCGCCGCCAAGCGCTTTACCCTGCTGCTGACCGCCGACAGCCAGAGCGCCGACCGGCTGGAGCAGGAGCTGCGCTTCTTCGCCCCCGGCCTGCCCGTGCTGCATTTTCCCGACTGGGAAACCCTGCCGTACGACCTGTTCTCGCCGCACCAGGACATCATTTCCCAGCGCATTGCCAGCCTGTACCGCCTGCCGGAGCTCGACCACGGGGTTTTGGTAGTGCCGGTGACCACTGCCCTACATCGGCTGGCGCCCACGCAATTCCTGCTCGGCAGCAGCCTGGTGCTGGACGTCGGCCAGAAGCTGGACGTGGAGCAAATGCGCACGCGCCTGGAGGCCAGCGGCTACCGCTACGTGGACACGGTGTACGAGCACGGCGAGTTCACCGTGCGCGGCGCGCTGATCGACCTGTTCCCCATGGGCAGCAAGCTGCCCTACCGCATCGACCTGTTCGATGACGAGATCGAGACCCTGCGCACCTTCGACCCGGAAACCCAGCGCTCCATCGACAAGGTGGACTCGGTGCGCCTGCTGCCGGCCCGCGAGTTCCCGCTGCAGAAGGAAGCCGTGACGCGCTTCAAGGCGCGCTTCCGCGAGCGCTTCGACGTCGACTTCCGCCGCACGCCAATCTTCCAGGACCTGAGCAGCGGCATCACCCCGGCCGGCATCGAGTACTACCTGCCGCTGTTCTTCGAGGACACCTCGACGCTGTTCGACTACCTGCCCCAGGACACCCAGGTGTTCTCGCTGCCGGGCATCGAGCAGGCCGCGGAGAACTTCTGGAACGACGTGCGCAACCGCTACGAGGAACGCAAGATCGACAAGCAGCGGCCGCTGCTGCCGCCGGCCGAGCTGTTCCTGCCGGTGGAAGACTGCTTCGCCCGTCTCAAGGGCTGGCCGCGCGTAGTCGTCAGCCAGGCCGACATCGAGCCTGGCGTGGGCCGCGACCGCTTCCCGGCGCAGGTACTGCCCAACCTTGCCATCGAGGCCAAGGCCAACCAGCCGCTGGCGGCGCTGTCGAACTTCCTCGACCAGTTCCCCGGCCGCGTGCTGTTCACCGCCGAATCGGCGGGCCGCCGCGAGGTGCTGCTGGAGCTGCTGGACCGCCTCAAGCTGAAGCCGAAGACCGTCGACGGCTGGGCCGATTTCGCCGGTGGCAAGGACCGCCTGGCCATCACCATCGCGCCGCTGGACGAAGGCCTGGTGCTGGACGACCCGGCCCTGGCGCTGGTCGCCGAGAGCCCGCTGTTCGGCCAGCGCGTGATGCAGCGCCGCCGCCGGGAAAAACGCACCGACGGCAACAACGACGCGGTCATCAAGAACCTCGCCGAGCTGCGCGAAGGCGCGCCGGTGGTGCACATCGACCACGGCGTGGGCCGTTACCTGGGCCTGGCGACCCTGGAAATCGAAAACCAGATGGCCGAATTCCTCACCCTGGAATACGCCGAGAACGCCAAGCTCTACGTGCCAGTGGCCAACCTGCACCTGATTGCCCGCTACACCGGCAGCGATGACGCCCTGGCGCCGCTGCACCGGCTGGGCTCGGAAACCTGGCAGAAGGCCAAGCGCAAGGCCGCCGAACAGGTGCGCGACGTGGCCGCCGAGCTGCTCGACATCTACGCCCGCCGGGCGGCACGCAAGGGCTACGCCTTCGCCGACCCATCGCTGGACTACGCGACCTTCAGCGCCGGCTTCCCCTTCGAGGAAACTCCCGACCAGCAGTCGGCCATTGAGGCGGTGCGCGAGGACATGCTCGCGCCCAAGCCCATGGACCGCCTGGTGTGCGGCGACGTCGGCTTCGGCAAGACCGAAGTGGCCATGCGCGCGGCGTTCATCGCCGTGCACGGCGGCCGCCAGGTGGCCATCCTGGTGCCCACCACCCTGCTCGCCCAGCAGCACTACAACAGCTTCCGCGACCGCTTCGCCGACTGGCCGGTGCGCGTCGAGGTGATGAGCCGCTTCAAGTCCGCCAAGGAAGTCAGCGCCGCCGTGGCAGAGCTGGCCGAAGGCAAGATCGACATCGTCATCGGCACCCACAAGCTGCTGCAGGACGACGTCAAGATCAAGAACCTGGGCCTGGTGATCATCGACGAGGAACACCGTTTCGGCGTGCGCCAGAAGGAGCAGCTCAAGGCCCTGCGCAGCGAAGTGGACATCCTCACCCTGACCGCCACGCCCATCCCGCGCACGCTGAACATGGCGGTGTCGGGCATGCGCGACCTGTCGATCATCGCCACCCCGCCCGCGCGGCGGCTGTCGGTGCGCACCTTCGTCATGGAGCAGAACAAGAGCACCGTGAAAGAGGCGCTGCTGCGTGAGCTGCTGCGTGGCGGCCAGGTGTACTACCTGCACAACGACGTGAAGACCATCGAGAAGTGCGCCGCCGACCTCGCCGAACTGGTGCCCGAGGCTCGCATCGGCATCGGCCACGGGCAGATGCGCGAGCGCGAACTCGAACAGGTGATGAGTGACTTCTACCACAAGCGCTTCAACGTGCTGATTGCCTCGACCATCATCGAGACCGGCATCGACGTGCCCAGCGCCAACACCATCATCATCGAGCGCGCCGACAAGTTCGGCCTGGCCCAACTGCACCAGCTGCGTGGCCGCGTGGGCCGTAGCCACCACCAGGCCTACGCCTACCTGCTGACGCCACCCCGGCAACAGATCACCCCGGACGCCGAAAAGCGCCTGGAGGCCATCGCCAACACCCAGGACCTGGGCGCCGGCTTTGTGCTGGCCACCAACGACCTGGAAATCCGTGGCGCCGGCGAGCTGCTGGGCGAAGGCCAGAGCGGCCAGATCCAGGCAGTGGGCTTCACCCTGTACATGGAAATGCTCGAACGCGCGGTGAAGGCCATCCGCAAGGGCGAGCAGCCCAACCTCGACCAGCCCCTGGGCGGCGGCCCGGAGATCAACCTGCGCCTGCCGGCGCTGATCCCCGAGGACTACCTGCCCGACGTGCACGCGCGGCTTATCCTGTACAAGCGCATCGCCTCGGCGGTGGACGAGGACGGCCTCAAGGACCTGCAGGTGGAGATGATCGACCGCTTCGGCCTGCTGCCCGAGCCGACCAAGAACCTGGTGCGCCTGACCCTGCTCAAGCTGCAGGCGGAAACCCTGGGCATCAAGAAGGTCGACGCCGGCCCGCAAGGCGGCCGCATCGAGTTCGCGGCCGAGACGCCGGTGGACCCGCTGGTGCTGATCAAGCTGATCCAGGGCCAGCCCAACCGCTACAAGTTCGAAGGCGCCACGCTGTTCAAGTTCATGGTGCCCATGGAGCGCGCCGATGAACGCTTCAACACCCTGGAGGCGCTGTTCGAGCGCCTGACGCCGAAGTCCGCATGAACATGATTGTCGTTTTGAACAAGGTGTCTGCCAGCTAAATGTCCGAACACCTGACCACCCTCGAACCCCGGCCACGCTTGTGGCTGGGGAGTGTCGAGTTCAGCGCCTTCGAACCGCGCAACGGCCGCATGCAGCGGCATATCCAGCACCGCGCCGCGCTGGCGTTCGGCTACGCCGGGCACTATGTGTCCAGCAACCGCCTGCCTCACGAACCGAGCGTGGCGCGCCAACCCCTGAGCGAAAAACTGCTGCGCGAGACCCTGCAGAACCTGGGCTTTCGCATCGCCACCCGGCAAAGCAAGGCGCTGCCCGAAAGCGCCGGCGACATCTTCGAGCTGCCCAGCGACAGCGCCTGGCTGCGCTTCGTGCTCAACGACCTGCCAGTGCTGCGCGACCAGGGCTGGGAAATTGAATATTCGGACGACTTCGCCTTCGACCTGACCCCGGTGGACGACTGGTACGCGGTGATTGACGAGGCCGGCGACCGCGACTGGTTCGACCTGGAGCTGGGCATCGTGGTCAACGGCGAACGCCTGAGCCTGCTGCCGATCCTGATCAACCTGCTGCGCACCCACCCCGAACTCCTGAACCCGGCGCAACTGGCGCGGCGCCGCGACGACGAGCAGATCCTGGTGCCGGTGCACAGCCCCCAGGGCAACAAGGCCAAGCTGATCCAGGTAGCCCTGCCCTATGGCCGCCTGAAACCGGTGCTGGCGACCCTGGGCGACTTTTACCTGCGCGAGCCGGGCGAGACCCGCCTGCGCCTGTCCACGCCCGATGCCACGCGGCTCAACGCACTCAAGGAGCTGCCGCTGAGCTGGGAAGGCGGCGAGCGCCTGCGCGGCTTTGCCGAACGCCTGCGCGACATTCGCACCCAGCCCGCCGTGCCGCCCGCCGACCTCAAGGCCACGCTGCGCCCCTACCAGCATGAAGGCCTGAGCTGGATGCAGGCCCTGCGCGAGCTGGAAGTGGGCGGCATCCTGGCGGACGACATGGGCCTGGGCAAGACCCTGCAGACCCTGGCGCACCTGCTGAGCGAGAAAAACGCCGGGCGCCTGGACCGGCCGGCCATGGTGGTGATGCCCACCAGCCTGATCCCCAACTGGCAGGACGAGGCCCAGCGCTTCGCCCCTACCCTGCGCGTGGCCGCGTTGCACGGCGCCGGGCGCAAGAAGCATTTCGACCACCTGTTCGACTACGACGTGCTGCTGACCACCTACGCCCTGCTGCCCAAGGACCTGGAGGTGCTGAGCAAGGTGCCGCTGCACGTGCTGATCCTCGACGAGGCGCAGTACATCAAGACCCCGGGCAGCAAGGCCGCCCAGGCCGCACGCCAGCTGCGCGCGCGGCAGCGCCTGTGCCTGAGCGGCACGCCGCTGGAAAACCACCTGGGCGAGCTGTGGTCGCTGTTCCACTTCCTGCTGCCGGGCTGGCTGGGCGACGCCAAGGCGTTCAACCGCGATTACCGCGTGCCCATCGAGAAACACGGCGACCAGGAGCGCCTGCAGCACCTTAATGCGCGCATCAAACCGTTCCTGCTGCGCCGCACCAAGGAGCAGGTGGCCACCGAGCTGCCGGCCAAGACCGAGATCACCCACTGGGTGGAGCTCAACGAGGCCCAGCGCGACGTGTACGAGACCGTGCGCCTGGCCATGGACCGCAAGGTGCGCGAGGAAATCAACCGCAAGGGTGTGGCACGCAGCCAGATCATCATCCTCGAGGCGCTGCTCAAGCTGCGCCAGGTGTGCTGCGACCTGCGCCTGGTCAACAGCGTCACGCCGCCGCGCCCCGGCCACAGCTCGGGCAAGCTGGCCAGCCTGATGGAAATGCTCGAGGAGCTGCTGCTGGAGAATCGGCGCATCCTGCTGTTCTCGCAGTTCACCTCGATGCTGGGGCTGATCGAGCAGGAACTGCAGCACCGCGGCATCGAGTACGCGCTGCTGACCGGCTCCACCAAGAACCGCCGCATACCGGTGCAGGACTTCCAGAAAGGCAAGGTGCAGATCTTCCTCATCAGCCTGAAGGCCGGTGGCGTGGGCCTGAACCTGACCGCGGCCGACACGGTGATCCATTACGACCCGTGGTGGAACCCGGCCGCAGAGCACCAGGCCACCGACCGTGCGTACCGCATCGGCCAGGAGAAGCCGGTGTTCGTCTACAAGCTGATCACCCGCGGCACGGTGGAGGAGAAAATCCAGCATCTGCAGTCGGAGAAATCGGCGCTGGCCGCCGGCATCCTCGAAGGCCGCGAGACCGGCGATTGGAAACTGGCGCCCGAAGACATCGACGCACTGTTCGAACCCCTGCCCGGCCGCAAGCCACGCAAACCGAAATAAACCCCGTAGCAGCGGCCACAGGCCGCGTCCGGATGCACCGCGTATTCCCAGGAAGATTGCGCCGGGGCCGGACGCAGCCTGCGGCAGCTGCTACGCCGCCCTCCGTAGCAGCGGCCGCAAGGCCGCGTCCGGATGCACCGCGTATTTCCAGGAGGATTGCGCCGAGGCCGCAAGGCCGCGTCCGGGGCCTCCGCGCACCCGCGTTACGGGCGGGTGGCCGGGTTTGCCAGGACGTGGGCCAGGGTGGCCTTTACCTGGCCCATGCCGTCGTGCAGTGCCTGTTCGATCTCGGCCATGGTGATCACTGCCGTCGACTTGCCCGCCGCGGGGTTAACCACCAGCGCCAGACAGGCGTAATCCAGGTCCAGCTCGCGGGCCAGCGCCGCTTCCGGCATGCCGGTCATGCCGACGATGTCGCAGCCATCGCGTTCCAGCCGCACGATCTCCGCCGCGGTTTCCAGGCGCGGGCCCTGGGTGCAGGCGTACACGCCGAAATCGCTGTGGGCCAGGCCCTGCGCCGCCAGCGCGGCGATCAGCCGGGTGCGCAGCGCCTCGGTGTAGGGGTAGCTGAAATCGATGTGGGTGACCTGCTCCAGGTCATCGGCGAAAAAGGTGTGCTCGCGCCCGCTGGTGTAGTCCACCAACTGATGCGGCACGCACAAATGCCCAGTGCCCATGGCTGGATGGATGCCACCCACCGCGTTGACTGCCAGGATCGCCTGGGCGCCGGCCTGCTTCAGCGCCCAGATATTAGCGCGGTAGTTGACCTTGTGCGGCGGCACCCGGTGCGGGTGGCCGTGGCGCGCCAGGAACAGCACCTCGTGGCCGGCGTACTCGCCCTGGAGGATATCCGCCGAGGGCGCCCCGTAGGGCGTGTCCAAGGCCAGGCTGCGGGTGATGGTCAGCCCATCGAGCTGGGTCAGGCCGGTGCCGCCGATAATCGCGTAGACAGTCATGAATTACCCTCAGTCGATCAGTTGGGCGTCGCGCAGCGCTCCGACAGCGGTAAGCCAGCGTGGATCCTGGCGGTATTCGACGTTGCTGAACGCCTGGCCACGCATGCCGGCGATGCGCGGCGACGGCTGCACCTGCAGGCGCTGGGCAGCGCTGAGAGCCAGTTCGGCGGCGGCGCGGTCGTTGCACACCAGGCCCATGTCGCAACCGGCGCTCAAGGCCGCCTCGATGCGGCTGGCGGCGTCGCCGACCACGTGGGCGCCGGCCATGGACAGGTCGTCACTGAAGATCACACCGTCGAACTTGAGCTCGCCGCGCAGGATGTCCTGCAGCCAGCGGCGCGAGAAACCGGCCGGTTGGCTGTCGACCTGGGGATAGATGACGTGGGCCGGCATCACCGCCGCCAGCTGCTGGCTCAGGCGGGCGAACGGCACCAGGTCCAGGGCGCGGATCTGCTCCAGGCTGCGCTCGTCGGTGGGGATGGCCACGTGGGAGTCGGCCTCGGCCCAGCCATGGCCGGGGAAGTGCTTGCCGCACGCGGCCATGCCGGCGGCGTTCATGCCCTTGATAAAGGCACCGGCCAGGGCGGTGGCGCGCTCGGGGTTGCCCTCGAAGGCGCGGCTGCCGACCACGGCGCTGCGCTGGTGATCCAGGTCCAGCACCGGGGCGAAGCTCAGGTCCAGGCCCACCGCCAGGACTTCGGTGGCCATGATCCAGCCGCACTGCTCGGCCAGGTACTCGGCGTTGGGGTTGTCGGCCAGCGCGCGCATGGCCGGCAGCCGCACGAAGCCCTGGCGCAGGCGCTGCACGCGGCCGCCTTCCTGATCCACGGCGAGAATCAGGTCCGGGCGGATGGCGCGGATCGACGCGGTCAGCTCGCGCACCTGGCGGGCGTGTTCGATGTTGCGGGCGAAGATGATCAGGCCGGCCACTTCGGGCTGGCGCAGCAGGTGCCGGTCTTCGGCGGTCAGCCAGGTGCCGGCGATATCGACCATCAACGAGCCTTGGAGGCGGGAAGTCATGGGGTAGTCCTTGATTCGCGGGTGCATGCGTGCCGCCCCACGCAGCCCGGGGCAGCGCAGGGGTCGATCAGCAAGGGGGTAAACACGGCGCCTGGACGACGCCGCAGGTTCAGAATAGGCATGGGCGGCTAGCTTAGCGGAAGCTGCCGGCCACGCCCACCGTCAATTGTTTCAGGCCTTGGCCAGGGCCGGCGTGGACTTGCTGCGCGGGCGCAGCTGCGCGGTGGCCATGGCCTCGTCGGTGACGCCGCTGTCGGCGCGCATGCCGGCAGCCAGGAACGGCACCATCAGGCGCATCACCTGCTCGATGGAGGTATCGATGCCGAAATTGGTCTCGGCGATGGCCCGCAGGGCCTTGATGCCGGACATGCTGAACGCCGCGGCGCCAAGCATGAAGTGCACGCGCCAGAACAGCTCCAGCGGCGGGATACGCGGCGCGGCTTCGTTGACCAGCAGCATGTAGCGGCGGAACACCTTGCCGTACATGTCTTCCAGGTAACGGCGCAGGTGGCCCTGGCTCTGGCTGAACGCCAGGCCCAGCAGGCGCATGAAGATCGACAGGTCGTCGCCGCTGCGCGGCTGCACCACCATGGCCTGCTCCACCAGGATTTCCAGCAGTTCTTCCAGGTTGGCCTTGTGCTCGGGGCGCGCCTGGCGGCGGTCCAGCTCACGCTCGAGGCTGACGCAGAAAGGCCCCAGGAAGCGCGAGAACACCGCCTGGATCAGGGCTTTCTTGGAGCCGAAATGATAATTCACCGCCGCCAGGTTGACCCCGGCCTTGCTGGTGATCAGCCGCAACGAGGTTTCGGCAAAACCTTTTTCCGCGAACAACTGCTCGGCAGCGTCGAGTATGCGTTCAACGGTTTCCGACTGGGCCATGCTAATTCCACCTGACAAACACTTGTTTGAAACATACGTTTCATACCCCTGCCCTGTCAAGTCCGGGCAGGCGTTTTGTGTCTGGTCGGTCACGTATTTAACCACAGCCGGTGGGGGGTTCGCCCCCATTGCCGGGGTTTCGCCACGAAGCAACCGCCAGGCGGCATGGCGGCCTCGAGGGACGAGCGGTGGGCACGGCAGGATTGCCAAGCCCCGCATACTGTATATAATCCCAGTCACTGTATAAAAAGACAGAGCGATCGACATGCTGAAACTGACGCCACGCCAAGCCGAGATCCTGGCTTTCATCAAGCGCTGCCTCGACGACAACGGCTTCCCGCCCACCCGCGCGGAAATCGCCCAGGAACTGGGTTTCAAGTCGCCGAACGCCGCTGAAGAACACCTCAAGGCGCTGGCGCGCAAGGGGGCCATCGAAATGACCCCGGGCGCGTCCCGCGGCATCCGCATTCCCGGTTTCGAGGCCAAGGCCGACGAATCCACCCTGCCCATCATTGGCCGGGTCGCTGCCGGTGCGCCGATACTGGCCCAGCAGCACATCGAGGAATCCTGCAACATCAACCCCACCTTCTTCCACCCCCGCGCCGACTACCTGCTGCGCGTGCACGGCATGAGCATGAAGGACGTCGGCATCTTCGACGGCGACCTGCTGGCCGTGCACACCTGCCGCGAGGCCCGCAACGGCCAGATCGTGGTGGCGCGCATCGGCGACGAAGTCACCGTCAAGCGCTTCAAGCGCGAAGGCAGCAAGGTCTGGCTGCTGGCGGAAAACCCCGAGTTCGCACCCATCGAAGTCAACCTCAAGGATCAGGACCTGGTCATCGAAGGCTTGAGCGTCGGCGTCATACGCCGATAAAGGAGGCTCCATGCAGTTCCCACACTCGATGCAACCGGCCCAACTGTCCCTGTTCGAGGCCTTCATGGCTCAACCCGTGGCGCCGCTGTTCACCCACGCCACCGAAGTGCCCTGGACGGCGCCGCAGCCCGAGGTCTTCAGTGAAGTGTCATTGCGTGGCGCTGCCGGGAACTGCCTGAACCTGCTGGCCCCGATGCTGCGCGAGCTCAGCGAGGACCAGGACGCCCGCTGGCTGACCCTGATCGCCCCGCCCGCCAGCCTGACCCAGGCCTGGCTGCGCGACGCCGGCCTGAACCGCGAACGCATCCTGATCCTGCAAACCGGCGGCAACCAGAGCGCCCTGCAGCTGACCTGCGAGGCGCTGCGCCTGGGCCGCAGCCATACGGTGGTGAGCTGGTTGCACCCGCTGGCCAGCAGCGCGCGCCAGCAATTGATTGCCGCCGCACGCCTGGGCGACGCCCAGAGCCTGAACATTCGCATGGGGTAGAACGTCTGTGGGAGCTGGCTTGCCAGCGAGCTGTTAAAGATCAAAAGCTCGCTGGCAAGCCAGCTCCCACAGACTCAGTCGCGCCAGATCAATGCAGGACGCGCGGGCCTTCTTCTTTCTCCAGCTCGCCTTCCACCATCTTGCCCGCCATCTGCACGCCCACGCTGAGCATGGCCTTGGCGACTTCAACATGCTGTCCTTGCAGGAAAGCCTTGGCGTCTTCCGAGAAGTCCAAGGTCACGAGCGAGCCTTCATCCTCGGCGCGGCGCAGTTCAATTCGGCCGTCGGGCAGCTCGACAATTTCAAGAAAGGACGTTGGCATAAAGGGGGGTTCTCCACGTGAGGGCGCTATTGTAGCAGCCGCTGACGCAATCAGCACTCACTGAGGCCATCGCGGTAACGAATGGCCAGACTCTTGAGCTGCTGGCGCCAGCCCTCCAACACCTCGCGGGTCAGTTCCTCAGGCTCCTCAGGCGCATCCAGGTTGACCGCCACGATCAGCGGCTGGGTCACATCACCTTTCGCTACCTTCGGCGCCTGGGGCGGGCGATGCAGCGCCGCGTGGGCAGCCAGCAGCTCGTACACCCAGCTGCCTGGGGCCTGGGCCAGCTCGACCAGCTCGGCCATTTCCGGGATGGCGATCTGTGCCAGAATCTGCGGGGTCAGCAACTCTTCGGCGCGCGGCGTAGCGGCCTGGGGCAAGCGGTAGAAACCGGCGATTTCATGGCACAGGCCCAGCAAGGCACCGTACAGGTGGAACAACGACGACTCGCGCTCGGCCTGGATGCGCGCCAGGGCGTTCATGGCCTGGCCCTGCTCGGCCTTGCCCATGGCTTCCAGGGAGAGGCCGGCGAAGTAAATTTTCTGATTGGTGCGGGTGTAGAGTTCGTGGGCCATGGCGGGCACCCTCCAGTAACGACGGGGTTCGGGCAGACGAACAGTTTCAGCGATGGACGCCCGCCGTCGCAAGATAAATATCGGGCCATAAAAAAACCGCGCCGGGGCGCGGTTTTTTCTCAGGGATGAATCAAGCCGGCTCTTTCTCTTTCGCCCGCTTGTCTTCCACCTTCCAGCTGTCGCCTTCGTAGAACGCGCGCCAGCCCGTCGGCTTGCCGTCCACTTCGGTCTGCACGTACTGCTCCTTGGTCTTGCGGCTGTAGCGGATCACCGATGGGCGGCCATCAGGGTCCTTCTTCGGCGCTTCGCAGAGGAAGTGGTACTTGGGATCGATCTCGTCCTTGTGCGGGATGATCTCGATAACCAGTGGCGCACGGGTCTCGCGGTTTTTCGGGAACTGGCTGGCCGCCAGGAACAGGCCCGAAGCGCCGTCACGCAGCACGTAGGTGTCGTTGACCTTCTCGCACTTGAGTTCCGGCATCTTCACCGCGTCCATCTTCGGCGGCGCCGCCTCGCCGCTCTTCAGCAGCTTGCGGGTGTTCTTGCACTCGGGGTTGGTGCAACCGAAGAACTTGCCGAAACGGCCGGTCTTGAGCTGCATCTCACTGCCGCACTTGTCGCATTCCAGGCTCGGGCCTTCGTAGCCCTTGATGCGGTAGTTGCCTTCCTCGATCTCGTAGCCCACGCAGTCCGGGTTGTTACCGCAGATGTGCAGCTTGCGCTTCTCATCCAGCAGGTAGGCGTCCATGGCGGTGGCGCAGATCGGGCAGCGGTGTTTGCCACGCAGCACCAGCGACTCGGATTCACCCTCGTCGTCGGCGGCGATCTCGTCGCCCGGCACCAGGTTGATGGTGGCCTTGCAACGTTCTTTCGGCGGCAGGCTGTAGCCCGAGCAACCCAGGAACACACCGGTGGACGCGGTACGTATCATCATGTGCCGGCCGCACTCGCGGCAGGTGATGTCGGTCGGCGTCGGCTGGTTGGCACGCATGCCGCTGTCGGCGGAACCAGCCACTTCCAGCTTGTTCTTGAAGTCGCCGTAGAACTCGTCCAGCACGTTCTTCCAGTCGCGCTCGCCCTGGGCCACGTCGTCGAGGTTCTCTTCCATGCCGGCGGTGAAGCCGTAGTCCATCAGGTTGGAGAAGCTCTCCGACAGGCGCTCGGTGACGATGTCACCCATCTTCTCAGAGTAGAAGCGGCGGTTGTGCAGGGCCACGTAGCCGCGGTCCTGAATGGTGGAGATGATGGCGGCGTAGGTCGACGGGCGACCGATACCGCGTTTTTCCATCTCTTTCACCAGGCTGGCTTCGGAGTAGCGCGCCGGCGGTTTGGTGAAATGCTGGGTCGGGTCCAGCTCGATCAGCTTCAGCTTCTCGCCCTGGTCCATTTCCGGCAGCACGTCGTCGTCGCCCGGCTTGGCCATCTGCGGCATCACGCGGGTGTAACCGTCGAACTTGAGGATACGGCCCTTGGCACGCAGCTCGAACTCGCCGGCGGCCACGGTGACGGTGGTGGACAGGTACTGCGCAGGCGGCATCTGGCAGGCCAGGAACTGGCGCCAGATCAGCTCGTACAGGCGCTCGGCGTCACGCTCCATGCCCGCCAGCTTGGTGGGGTGGGTGTTGACGTCAGACGGACGAATGGCTTCGTGCGCCTCCTGGGCGCCTTCCTTGCTGCTGTACACCATGGGCGCGGGCGGCAGGTACTGCTTGCCGAATTCGCTCTCGATGTAGCTGCGCGCCATTTCCACCGCGTCGGCGGACAGGTTGGTGGAGTCGGTACGCATGTAGGTGATGTAGCCGGCTTCGTACAGACGCTGGGCCATCATCATGGTCTTCTTCACGCCGAAGCCCAGGCGGTTGCTGGCAGCCTGCTGCAGGGTCGAGGTGATGAACGGTGCCGACGGCTTGCTGCTGGTCGGCTTGTCTTCACGCTTGACGATGCTGTAGGTGGACGCCTTGAGCTTGGCCAGGGCGGCCATGGCCGTGGCTTCGTTCAGCGGCTTGAAGGCCTCGCCGTTCTCGCGCGCCACTTCGAAACGCACCTTGGCGTTCTTGGCGGTGCCCAGGTCGGCGTGGATCTCCCAGTACTCTTCAGGGATGAACGCACGAATTTCGCGCTCGCGCTCCACCACCAGTTTCACGGCCACCGACTGCACGCGGCCAGCCGACAGGCCACGGGCGATCTTCGACCACAGCAGCGGCGAGACCATATAGCCCACCACGCGGTCGAGGAAACGGCGCGCCTGCTGGGCGTTGACGCGGTCGATGTCCAGCTCGCCCGGCGTGGAGAAGGCCTCCTGGATGGCCTTCTTGGTAATTTCGTTGAACACCACGCGCTTGTAGCGGGTGTCGTCACCACCGATGGCTTCGCGCAGGTGCCAGGCAATGGCTTCCCCCTCGCGGTCCAAGTCGGTTGCGAGATAGATGGTGTCGGCATCCTTGGCGAGACGGCGCAGCTCCTCGATCACCTTCTCCTTGCCGGGAAGGATCTCGTAGTGGGCTTTCCAGCCGTGCTCGGGGTCGACGCCCATGCGCGCCACCAGCTGCTTGCGCGCCTTTTCCTTGGGCGACAAGGCAGGCGCCTCGGCGGCCGCGGCCTTGCCACGCTTCACCGGTTCTTTCGTGGCGCTAGCCGAACCGCTGGTGGGCAGGTCTCGGATATGGCCGATACTCGACTTCACCACGTATTGGTTGCCCAGATACTTGTTGATGGTCTTGGCCTTAGCCGGGGATTCCACAATGACCAGCGATTTGCCCATGGATCGGAAAATTCCTGAATACTAGAAATGAAAGCGATTGGTGCCTTCGAGGCACCGCTATATATAGTGGCGACGAAACGAGGTCAAGCGCGGATGATCAAGCGATCTCGTCGCCGGGCTGCTCGAACAGGCTCGGTTCGGCCTCGACCAAAGCAAAGCGCGGTACGCGCTCGCCGTCAACTTCGACCGACTCCAGGAACATGCTCAGCGGCCGTACCCACAGGCCAAATTCGCCGTACAGCGCCTGGTAGCAGACCACCTCTTCCTCGCTTTCGGAATGGCGCGCAACACCGAATACGCGGTAGTGAGGCCCTTTGTAGTGACGATAGAGCCCTGGCTGTAGCTGCATGTTTGCCTCGCTTGAACAAAATATCCTGAAAAACAAAAACCGGGGCACCTGGCCCCGGTTCGCCGACTCGCGAGCGCTTAGACGCGTTCGAAGACGGTGGTGATGCCCTGCCCCAGACCTACACACATGGTGGACACCCCGAAGGTGCCGTTGTTCTGCTTCATGACATTCAACAGGGTGCCCGAAATACGTGCACCAGAGCAACCGAATGGGTGACCCAGGGCGATGGCGCCGCCGTGCAGGTTAACCTTCTCGTTCATCTTGTCGAGCACTTTCAGATCCTTCAGCACCGGCAGGGCCTGTGCGGCGAAGGCTTCGTTGAGCTCGAAGAAGTCGATATCGTTGATCGAAAGGCCTGCGCGCTTCAGCGCTTTCTGGGTCGCCGGCACCGGGCCGTAGCCCATGATTGCAGGGTCGACGCCGGCGACGGCCATGGAGCGGATCACCGCCATCGGCTGAATGCCCAGGTCTTGGGCACGTTGGGCCGACATGACGATCATGCAAGAGGCACCGTCGGTAATTTGCGACGAAGTGCCGGCTGTCACGGTGCCACCTTTGGGGTTGAACGCAGGACGCAGCGCGGCCAGGCTCTCCAGGGTAGTGTCCGGACGAATGGTCTCGTCGTAGTCGAACATCTTCAGGAAGCCGTTCTCGTCATACCCTTGCATCGGGATGATCTCGTCCTTGAACTTGCCTTCCACGGTGGCCTTGTGGGCCAGTTGGTGGGAGCGCAGGCCGAAGGCGTCCTGGGCTTCGCGGGTGATGCCGTGCATCTTGCCGAGCATTTCCGCAGTCAGGCCCATCATGCCCGAGGCCTTGGCGGCGTACAGGGACATGTGCGGGTTGGGATCGACGCCGTGCATCATGCTCACGTGGCCCATGTGCTCCACGCCGCCGACGACGAACACGTCGCCGTTGCCGGTCATGATCGCCTGGGCGGCGGTGTGCAGCGCGCTCATGGACGAGCCGCACAGGCGGCTGACGGTCTGGCCGGCCGCGGTGTGCGGGATCTGGGTCATCAGCGACGCCATGCGCGCGATGTTCCAGCCCTGCTCCAGGGTCTGGTTCACACAGCCCCAGATCACGTCCTCGACTTCGCTCGGGTCGACCTTGACGTTGCGCTCCAGCAGTTTGCTGATCAGGTGCGCCGACATGTCTTCGGCGCGGGTGTTGCGGTGCATGCCACCCTTGGAGCGGCCCATTGGCGTGCGACCGAAGTCGACGATCACCACATCTCTCGGATTCAAGCTCATAAAATCGTTCTCGCTCTAGTCGTTGGGCGCTTAACCGAAGAAGCTCTGGCCGTTCTTGGCCATCTCACGCAGCTTCGCGGTGGGGTGGTACAGCGGGCCCAGGTCGGCGTACTGGTCTGCCAGGGCGACGAAGTTGGCCACGCCCAGCGAATCGATGTAGCGCAGCGCGCCGCCACGGAACGGAGGGAAACCGATGCCGTAGACCAGGCCCATGTCGGCCTCGGCCGCGGTTTCGACGATACCGTCTTCCAGGCAACGCACGGTTTCCAGGCACAGCGGAATCATCATCCAGTTGAGGATGTCGTCGTCGCTCAGCTCGCGCTGCTCGTAGACGATCGGCTTCAGCACTTCAAGCACCGAGGCGTCGGCGACTTTCTTCGGCTTGCCCTTCTTGTCGGTCTCGTAGGCGTAGAAGCCCTTGCCGTTCTTCTGGCCCAGGCGGTTGGCCTCGTACAGCACGTCGATGGCCGAACGACGGTCATCCTTCATGCGGTCCGGGAAGCCTTCGGCCATCACGTCGCGGCCGTGGTGGCCGGTATCGATGCCGACCACGTCCATCAGGTAGGCAGGGCCCATCGGCCAGCCGAATTTTTCCATGATCTTGTCGACTCGCACGAAGTCGATGCCGGCGCTGACCAGCTTGGCGAAGCCGCCGAAGTACGGGAACAGCACGCGGTTGACCAGGAAGCCCGGGCAGTCGTTGACCACGATCGGGTTCTTGCCCATCTTCTTGGCGTAGGCCACGGTGGTGGCGACTGCCACTTCGCTGGACTTCTCGCCACGGATGACTTCCACCAGCGGCATCATGTGCACCGGGTTGAAGAAGTGCATGCCGACGAAGTTTTCCGGACGCTTGAGGGCTTTCGCCAACAGGCTGATGGAAATGGTCGAGGTGTTGGACGCCAGGATGGTGTCCTCCTTGACCTGGGCTTCGACTTCGGCCAGCACGGCCTGCTTGACCTTGGGGTTCTCGACCACGGCTTCGACGACGATGTCGACGTGGCCGAAATCACCGTACGACAGGGTCGGGCGAATGGCGTTGAGCGACTCGGCCATCTGCGCGGCGGTCAGGCGGCCTTTCTCGACGCGCTTGCCCAGCAGCTTCGAGGCTTCGGCCAGGCCTTGCTCGATGCCCTTCTCGTTGATGTCCTTCATCAGGATCGGGGTGCCCTTGACGGCGGACTGGTAGGCAATGCCACCGCCCATGATGCCGGCGCCGAGCACGGCGGCCTGCTTCACGTCGTGGGCCAGCTCGTCGTAGGCCTTGGCCTTGCGTTTCAGTTCCTGGTCATTCAGGAACAGGCCCACCAGGCTTTGCGCAGCCGGGGTCTTGGCCATTTTCACGAAACCGGCGGCTTCGATTTCCAGGGCCTTCTCGCGACCGAAGTTGGCGGCTTTCTGGATGGTCTTGATGGCTTCGACCGGGGCCGGGTAGTTCGGGCCGGCCTGGCCGGCGACGAAGCCCTTGGCGGTCTCGAAGGCCATCATCTGCTCGATGGCGTTGAGCTTGAGCTTGTCCAGCTTGGGCTGGCGACGGGCCTTGTGGTCGAACTCGCCGCTGATGGCGCGCTTGACCAGGTCCAAGGCGGCCGCGTGCAGCTGCTCAGGCGCGACCACGGCATCGACGGCGCCGGCTTTCAGGGCGTCATCGGCACGGTTTTCCTTGCCCGAGGCAATCCACTCGATGGCGTTGTCGGCACCGATGATGCGCGGCAGGCGCACGGTGCCGCCGAAGCCTGGGTAGATGCCCAGCTTCACTTCCGGCAGGCCGATCTTGGCGGTGGCGGACATGACGCGGAAGTCCGCGGCCAGGCACATTTCCAGGCCGCCGCCCAGGGCGATGCCGTTGATGGCGGCCACGGTGGGCACGCCCAGGTCTTCGAAGTCGCTGAAAATGCGGTTGGCTTCCAGGTTACCAGCGACCAGTTCGGCCTCGGGCAGCTTGAAGTTGTCGACAAATTCGGTGATGTCCGCGCCGACGATGAAAACGTCCTTGCCACTGCTGACAATCACGCCCTTGATGCTGGCGTCGGCCTTGATGGTGTCCACCGCCTGGCGCAATTCGCCCAGGGTCAGACGGTTGAATTTGTTGACGGACTCACCCTTGAGGTCGAACTTCAATTCGACGATGCCACTTTCAAGAGCCTTAACCGTGATGGCTTTACCTTCGTAAATCATCAACTGATCTCCACGATATGGAAGCTGAACTGTACACGCCAAACGCTGGTGCGAGGCCGGCAGGCGCATTGACGCCGGTTGCCGCTCCCTCGCTGCCAGACACACCCGTCAGCGCGATATTCGGGATTCTGTATAAGAGCGTTCCTACAAGACAAACGCTCAATTCATACGCCCGTTTGATTTGGGTATGCACACATTCAGGGAAAAACCGGCAATTGTCAAATGCGCTGGAAGGCGGCAAAAACGCGACTTTGCGGTCACGCGTGCGTCATAACAGCGCACGCCGCGCCGGGACTGATGACGCAACATTCAGCAACAGCATGGCACATACCCATGACAGCCAGATACACCGGGGCTTGGGGCAAACCAAACGTCGCAGGGAAATAAAAAGAAAGGAATTTTGAAAGAGGCCGGCGTAAGATCGCTTCGCGACTACACTGTCGACCACACATGCAGAAAATGTCTTACCGGCCTGCCTGGCCAACCCCAGCCCGACGCAGATTATCGGGCTTTTTATTGCCCGAAATCTAACGCCCCGACACCTGTGGGAGCTGGCTTGCCAGCGAGCTTCTTGTTCCGCAACAGCTCGCTGGCAAGCCAGCTCCCACAGGGCGACAGCCCCCACAGGTCATGCCAGCGCCTTCAGCACCTGGTCGATTGCCACCAGCACACTCACCTCCCCGCGCTCGCCCCAGTACAGGGCGATCAACTGTTGACCTGCGTCAACCTTGTAGACATTACCCGGCAACGTGGCGAACTGCGCGAGTAAGATCGGGTCTTCACAAGGTTCGCGCCATTGGTTGAGCCAGGTCCCCGGCTCGGTCTGCCAGTAGCAGAACCGCGCGGCCGTGGCCGACCGCCGCGGCCGGCAGTACTGCGCGCAGGGGCTTGGCGGCTGCTGGGGCAGCCAGTGCGGCCATTCCTGGGGCATCAGCTGCATGGCCAGGCCCAGGCGGCGCGCTTCCATGCGCAGGGCCATCTGGCCGCTCTGCTTGCGCGAGGGGCGCAGCCACACCAGGGGGCTTAAAACCAGCGCAAGGATTGACACCACTATCCATACCGTCATATGACTGTGCACCCTGTAAAACTTTTAGAAATGAGTTGGTTAGGACACGCGCAAACAGACCGACTTGAAACCGGCCATACTTAGCCTATCGCCACGTCAGGAGAGCTTCCCATGCCCTACCAACATATTCTGGTCGCCGTCGACCTGACCGAAGAGTGCGATCCGGTGATCCACCGGGCCCGCGAGCTGTCTTCCAGCCAGGACGCCAAGCTGTCCCTGGTGCACATCGTCGAACCCATGGCCATGGCCTTCGGCGGCGACGTGCCCATGGACCTGTCGCAGCTGCAACAGCAGCAGTTCGACCAGGCCAAGGAGCGCCTGGAGCGCCTGATCACCAAGTACCCGGAACTGACGAAAGAGAACTGCCACCTGACCTATGGCCAGCCCAAGCAGGAAATCCATGGCCTGGCCAAGGAAAAGGGTTGCGACCTGGTGGTGGTGGGCAGCCATGCCCGCCACGGCCTGGCGCTGCTGCTGGGCTCCACGTCCAATGACGTGCTGCATGGCGCGCCCTGTGATGTGCTGGCGGTACGCCTGAAGAAACCTGAGTAAAAACCTGTAGCCGCTGCCGCCAGGCTGCGCTGGCCTCCTGCCTCGCTGAAAATCTCCAGCGTACATAAGGGCCAGCGCAGCCTGACGGCAGCGGCTACAGTGTCAGACCTCAGGCGTCGAGCTCAGCCCAGCGCTCGACCATCTCGTCCAGCTTGGCCTGGGCCTGTTCCAGCTCGGCAATCACCTTGGCCGTCTCGGCCGCCGGCTTCTGGTAGAAACCCGCATCCGCCATGGTCGCTTCCAGCGCGGCAATCATCTGCTCCTGGGCGTCGATCTCACCCGGCAAGGCTTCCAGCTCGCGCTGCAGCTTGTAGCTGAGTTTCTTCTTCGCAGGGGCAGCAGCTTCCGCTGCCGGTGCCACGACGGCTGCCGGGGCAGTCACCACGGCGCTGTTGAGCTCGGCCTTGCCCGACTTGTTCTCGGTAACGCCCAGCAGCTTCGGCGAACCACCCTGGCGAATCCAGTCCTGGTAGCCACCCACGTACTCGCGCACCTTGCCCTCGCCTTCGAAGACCAGGGTGCTGGTCACCACGTTGTCGAGGAAGGCCCGGTCGTGGCTGACCATCAGCACGGTGCCCTTGAAGCTGGACAGCACTTCTTCCAGCAGTTCCAGGGTTTCCACGTCCAGGTCGTTGGTCGGTTCGTCGAGCACCAGCAGGTTGGCCGGCTTGCTGAACAGCTTGGCCAGCAGCAGGCGCGCACGCTCGCCACCCGACAGCGCCTTGACCGGCGTGCGGGCACGCTGCGGGCTGAACAGGAAGTCGCCCAGGTAGCTGAGCACGTGGCGGTTCTGGCCGTCGATCTCGATGAAGTCCCGGCCTTCGGCCAGGTTGTCGATCACGGTCTTTTCCAGGTTCAGCTGGTGGCGCAGCTGGTCGAAGTACGCCACTTCCAGGCGCGTACCGGCCGCCACGGTGCCGCTGGTGGCTTCCAGGTCGCCCAGCATCAGCTTGAGCAACGTGGTCTTGCCGGTGCCGTTGGCGCCCAGCAGGCCAATGCGGTCCTGGCGCTGCAGCACCATGGAGAAGTCCTTGACCAGGAACGGGCCGCCCGGGTGGGCAAAGCTGACGTTCTCGACCACCATCACCTGCTTGCCGGATTTCTCCGCGGTATCAAGCTGGATGTTGGCCTTGCCCTGGCGCTCGCGACGCTCGCTGCGCTCGACGCGCAGCTCTTTCAGGGCGCGCACGCGGCCTTCGTTACGGGTACGACGGGCCTTGATGCCCTGGCGAATCCACACCTCTTCCTGGGCCAGGCGCTTGTCGAACAGCGCATTGGCGGTCTCTTCGGCCGCCAGCATGGCTTCCTTGTGCACCAGGAAGCTGGCGTAGTCGCCGTTCCAGTCGATCAGGCCGCCGCGGTCCAGTTCCAGGATGCGCGTGGCCAGGTTCTGCAGGAAGGAACGGTCGTGCGTGATGAACAGCACGGCGCCGCCGAAACCGCTCAAGGCCTCTTCCAGCCAGGCAATCGCACCGATGTCCAGGTGGTTGGTAGGCTCGTCGAGCAGCAGCAGGTCGGGCTCGGACACCAGCGCCTGGGCCAGCAGCACGCGGCGGCGCCAGCCACCGGACAGCTGCGCCAGGGTCTTGTCGGCCGGTAGTTGCAGGCGGCTCAGGGTGCTATCCACCAGTTGTTGCAGGCGCCAGCCGTCGCGGGCCTCGAGGTCCGACTGGACGTGCATGAGCTTGGTCAGGTCTTCATCGGTGACGATGTTCTGGCTCAGGTGGTGATATTCGGCCAGCAACGCGCCCACACCATCGAGGCCTTCGGCAACCACGTCGAACACGGTGCGATCGTCGGCCACCGGCAGTTCCTGCGGCAGCTCGCCGATCTTCAGGCCCGGCGCACGCCAGACCTCGCCTTCGTCAGGCTTCTGATCGCCCTTGACCAGGCGCAACATGCTGGACTTGCCAGTGCCGTTGCGACCGATGATGCAGACCCGCTCTCCACGGGCGATCTGCCAGGACACTTTGTCCAACAACGGCATCGCGCCGAAAGCGAGGGACACATCGCTTAATTTGAGCAGGGTCATGTGTTTCTCCAAAAACCGGGCGCGCATTCTACCTGACTTGAGCGCCCAGCACAGTAAATGCCGCCATATGGGCCGGACGGTCTGAATTCATCTGTTGTTACAAGCACAATGCTTTCATCGGCCACCCGCAACCGGCTAAGCTAATGGGAAATCAGTGCAGGCAACGCCGCACTTGTCATGCCTTATCTGCACGGATGTCTCATGCGCGGTCGCCTGTCTAGCCTCTTGTCCTGCCTGCTGCTCTCTGCCACCGCCGTCTCCTGCGCCCACGCAGTGGACCTGACCACCCAGCGCCAGTATTACGACGAGGCCAAGCGCGCCCTGGCCAAGGGCGACAGCGGTCCCTACTACCGTTACGCGCCGATGCTCAGCGACTACCCGCTGGAGCCGTACCTGGCCTATGACGAGCTCACCGCCCGCCTGAAGACCGCCAGCAACGACGAGATCGAGAAATTCCTCGCCGCCCACGGTGACCTGCCCCAGGCCAACTGGATGAAGCTGCGCTGGTTGCGCTGGCTGGCGGAACGCGGCGACTGGGACACCTTTGCCAAATATTATGACGCCAAGCTCAACTTCACCGAGCTTGACTGCCTCAACGGCCAGTACCAACTGGGCCACAACCAGAAGGCCGAGGGCTACGCCAGCGCGCAGAAGCTGTGGCTGACCGGCAAGACCCAGCCCGACGCCTGCGACGCGCTGTTCGGCCTGTGGGCCGCCGACGGCCAGCTGACCGAGGACAAGCGCTGGCAGCGCCTGAAACTGGCCGCCCACACCCGCAACTACGCCCTGGCCAACGCGTTGGTCGCCACCCTGCCGACCCTGGGCAACCAGGGCCGCCTGCTGATCAGCGTGGCGCAGAACCCCGAGCTGCTCACCGACCCGTCGCGCTTCCAGCCGGCCACCGAGGCCATGTCCGACGTGGTCGGCCTGGGCCTGCGGCGCCTGGCCAAGCAGGACCCGGACCGGGCCATGCAGATGCTCGACGGCTACGCCAACAGCATGCACTTTTCTCGTGACGAAAAGGTGGCCATCGCCCGGGAAATCGGCCTGACCCTGGCGCGCAACTACGACCCGCGCGCCCTCGACCTGATGACCCAGTACGACCCCGAGCTGCGCGACAACACCGTCACCGAGTGGCGCCTGCGCCTGCTGCTGCGCCTGGGCCGCTGGCAGGACGCCTACGACCTGACCCGCCGCCTGCCCCAGGACCTGGCGGCCACCAGCCGCTGGAAATACTGGCAGGCGCGCAGCCTGGAGCTGGCACAACCACAGAACCCGCAGGTGCCGCTGCTGTACCGCAACGTGTCCAAGGAGCGTGATTTCTACGGCTTCCTCGCCGCCGACCGCACCCAGGCGCCCTACTCCCTGGCCAACCGCCCGCTGGTGATCAGCCAGGCGTTGATGAACAAGGTGCGCAACACCCCGGGCATCCGCCGCGCCATGGAGCTGCTGGACCGTGGCCAGGTGGTGGACGCACGCCGCGAGTGGTACTACGTGAGCAACCTGTTCAGCCGCGACGAAATGGTCGCCCAGGCCAAGCTGGCCTACGACATGCACTGGTACTTCCCAGCCATCCGCACCATTGCCCAGGCGCAGTACTGGGATGACCTGGACATCCGCTTCCCCATGGCCCACCGCGAGGCCCTGGTGCGCGAAGCCAACAACCGCGGCATCCATGCCAGCTGGGCGTTCGCCATCACCCGCCAGGAAAGCGCGTTCATGGACGACGCCCGTTCGGGCGTGGGCGCCATGGGCCTGATGCAGCTGATGCCCGGCACCGCCAAGGAAACCGCGCGCAAGTTCAGCATCCCCCTGGCCTCGCCGCAGCAGGCCATCGACCCGGACAAGAACATCCAGCTGGGCGCCGCCTACCTGAGCCAGGTGCACGCGCAGTTCAACGGCAACCGCGTGCTCGCTTCCGCCGCCTACAACGCCGGCCCCGGCCGCGTGAAACAGTGGCTGCGCGGCGCCAACCACCTGAGCTTCGACGTGTGGGTGGAGTCGATTCCGTTCGACGAGACCCGCCAGTACGTGCAGAACGTGCTGTCCTACGCAGTGATCTACGGCCAGAAGCTGAACATCCCGCAGCCGATCGCCGACTGGAACGAACGCTTCTTCGACGACCAATAACCCCGTGGACGCGGCCTTTGGCCGCTGCTACGGTTATTCGAGGACCGTGACGGGCATGCCGACCTGCAGCTGCCCTACCCCGTCGTTGACCAGGTTCTGCCCGAACATCACGTCGCCATCCACCTGGCGATAGGTCTTGAGCGTCGCCAATGGCTCGCGATCGTCACTGCGTACTCCGGTCGCGGGGTCGATGGTGGTAAGGATGCACCGCGAGCACGGCTTCACCACCCGGAACTCCACCTCGCCAATGCGAATGCGCTTCCAGCCATCCTCGGCGAACGCCTCGCTGCCGGTGACCACCAGGTTGGGGCGGAACCGCAGCATCTCCAGTTCACGGCCCACGCGGCTCGACAGGTCATCCAGCGACGCCTGGCCAATCAGCAGTAATGGGAAACCATCGGCGAAGCCCACGCGGTCGCTGTCCAGGCCGTAGCCGGCCTGGGTGCTGCGCGCCCGCTCGACCGGCACCTGCACCAGGCGCGTCGGTTTGCCTATAAAGGAAGAGACCCACTGGGCTGCCTCATCGCCCGCATCAGGCACGCGCAGGGTGTCCCGCCAGATGGTCACGCCGCGCAACGGCGCGTCGGCGCCAGGGGTAGGCACGAACAGCGGCGCAAGGCCCGGTGCCGACAGTTGCAGCCCGGCATCGCCCTGGTGGGCGGCGCCCAGCTGGCTCATGTGTGCCTCGGCGCGCTGGGTCAGGAAGCGCCCGCTGGCCTCGTCCACCAGCATCCAGCGGCGATCGCCGGCCAGGCCCAGGCTGTCCAAGGCGGATGCCTGCAAGGGTTCGGCGATGGCGGACTTGAGGGGGTAGCGGTAGAGGGCGCTGAGGTGCATGGCGGCTTCCTGCGGTCAATTTAGACCGGCAGTTTATCACGCCACTTCTTTGTGGGAGCTGGCTTGCCAGCGAGCTGTTGAAGCCTGAAAAGCTCGCTGGCAAGCCAGCTCCCACAGGGTCAGTTATCCAGCATGAGGCGTTGGCGCACCACGTCCACCAGCTTGTCCGGCTGGAACTTGGACAGGAAGTTGTCGCAGCCGACCTTCTTGACCATGGATTCGTTGAAGCTGCCCGATAGCGAGGTGTGCAGCACCACGTACAAACCGCGCAGCCGCGGGTCGTTGCGGATCTCGGTGGTCAGGCGGTAGCCGTCCATCTCGGGCATTTCCGCGTCGGTGAACACCATCAGCAGTTTGTCCGTGAGGTTTTCGCCGGCATCCGCCCAGGCCTTGAGCATCTTCAGCGCCTTGAGGCCATCGCTGGCCACGTGCATCTTCACCCCCAGCTGGGACAGAGTGTCGCGCAGCTGCGCCAGCGCCACGGTAGAGTCGTCCACCAGCAGCACTTCCCTGCCCCGGGCACGGGCCAGCACGGGGTCTTCAAGCTTCTCGCGGGACACCTTGGCGCTGTAGGGCACGATCTCGGCCAGCACTTTCTCCACATCGATGATTTCCACCAGTTGGTCATCGACCTTGCTGATGGCGGTGAGGTAGTGCTGGCGGCCAGCGCTGGTAGGCGGCGGCAGGATGGCTTCCCAGTTCATGTTGACGATGCGGTCCACGCCGCCCACCAGGAACGCCTGCACCGAGCGGTTGTACTCGGTGACGATGATGGTGCTGTTGGGCCCCGGCTGCAGCGGGCGCATGCCGATGGCCTGGGACAGGTCGATGACCGGCAGGGTCTGCCCGCGCAGGTTGACCACCCCGCACACGAAAGCGTGGCGCTGGGGCATCAGCGTCAACTTGGGCAGTTGCAGCACCTCCTGCACCTTGAACACGTTGATGGCGAACAATTGCCGGCCCGCCAGGCGAAACATCAGAATTTCAAGGCGGTTCTCACCCACAAGCTGGGTACGTTGGTCTACTGTGTCGAGAATGCCGGCCATCGATGACTCCTGGGGATGATGCTGAGGTGAACTGATAAGGGTTATCGGCAGCGCGCGACCGATCTTGAAGCCCGACGAAATACACGCTGGCGAGCATTGATGTCACATTAACATCATGCTTAACTGATCGCATTGCCGTCGCTGAACATTTAGATACAAAACTGCTAAGAACCCTCCCTTCTTATCAGGGATTCCCCTATAGGCAATCGGGCGAAACCTGATATTCGCAATATCCAATAGCCATTAATGTGACGCCATTCTCAATGCATGAACGGAGTCAGGCTTTTGTTCGCTCGCTTTTTATCCCCCGATCGCAGCCTTCGGAGCGGCAGCAAGGGCCTGATTTCATCTTTTCCCGCCAAGACAATGTGTCTGGCTTGTGGCTCGCAGGACACATTGAAAATGACAGCGCAAATGCCAGCCATCCGTGCGCGGATGCAGCTAAGCTTGAGTGGCCAGATGGAACCAACGCACGGACCGCACGCAATGGACGCGTCCGCACGGAGTTGTGGAGATCAACATGCTCAATGACACCCAATGGTCATGTGCCCTGCCTGACTTCCTCGTCGAGGCCCAGGCCATGCTGAACAAATTGCAGGAATGCATCAGCCACCTCGAACTGATCCGCAACGATCAGGACGCCGCCGACTGCCTGCTGTACACCCTGGAAAGCCTTGGTTTACGGGCCCAGGGCCTGTCACTTGAGCAAGTGGCTGCATTTTGCCAGCAGCTGCGCCAGCTGCTGCACCTGGCAAAACCGCGCAATCGTTTGGAGGGGGCCACACTCAAGGCGCTCAACGAATGCCTCACCCTGCTGGCCTGGCAACTGGAGCTGATCGACCCGCGCACCGGCCAGTTGAGCCTGGACAGTGACGAACAGGTGGCGCTGGTGGAGGCCCTGGCGGTCACCATCGACTCGAGCCTCGCCCCTGTACCTCCCACCGCGGGCAAGGCCAGCGGGCAATTGGACCGACGGGTCATGTGACCCCGACTGCATCCACTTTGTTGCCAGTTCCATACACCGCGCCAGGGCGCGGTATAATTGTGCGTTCATGAAATGACCAGCCATTCACCTAGGCCACCCTCAGCTATTCCCCTAGGTACAACTACCCCCGGCTTTCTGTAACTTTGGCATTACACTCGAAGTTACCAGGAGTGCGTTCCTGCCCTATGATTGTGCATTTTTGTCCGTTGACTGAAGTTGTTCAGGGGCCTGAGTTGCAATGTGATGACAACCGTACTCCAGCCGCCCCCAATGATGGCGATGTGATTGCGCTCGCGAGATAACTGTTAACGCCGAAAATAAACCTGACCGTTCAGGCATATATTGCTGAACAGGCGACCAACTGTTGATGAAGTGATACCATGGCAGACCTATTCCCCCCACGGACCGGATGCCCTGACCACCTGACACTTGCAAGGTGTCATCGGGAATCGGGCGATATGTTCTATTCATTTGCATCTTTCGCCCACGGCGCTACATCTAGAGCATGGAGCCTTGGAAACGGCTTTCAACAACGCCTTAACCGGTTCTCAGCAGCGACTTTTTCTTGGCTCCGTTTTCTATGTACGCCAGTTTCAGAAAATACACATCGTGGCCAATGGGCGTGCAACACATGCGCTGGTTGACGGTATTGCTGTGCCTGGGCTCGCTGTTGGGCAACGCCTGGATATTCGCCACCCAAGGCACGGTTCCCGCGGGGCTGCTGGCCATCAACATCGCCGCCATGCTCAGCGTATGGGTGCAGCATCGCAACGCGCAGAAGTCCATCGCCTTCAAGCCCCAGGAACTCGCCGACCACCTGTTGCAGGTGCAGGAAAACGAACGGCACCGCCTGAGCCGGGAACTGCACGATGACATCGGCCAGCTGCTGACTGCGGCCAAGATGCAATCAGACTGGCTGCAACGACGCCTGCCCAACGACCTGGAAGAAGGCTTCGCGACCTTGCGCGAGACCATCGACGAAACCCTGACCAAGGTCCGCGACGTGTCCGCCATCCTCAACCCGCGCCAGCTCACCAGCCTGGGCCTGGAAGCCAGCCTGCGCGGGCACCTGCTGCGCACCCTGGAAAACACCCAGGTGAACTGGACCCTGGAATGCCACCAGGCCATGACCGGCATCCCCGAGGAGATGGCGGTGGCCGCCTTCCGCATTACCCAGGAAGCGGTGACCAACCTGCTGCGCCATGCCCGGGCGACCAACCTGCTGGTGCGCCTGCAACGCACCCCCGAAGGCCTGCACCTGTATGTCAGCGATGACGGCGTGGGCTTCACCCCCGTCAGCGACCCGGCCAGCCATGGCCTGCGGGGCATGTCGGGCATGCAGGAGCGCGCCACGCTGATTGGCGGCTGGCTGAAGGTCAATAGCCAGCCCGGCCAGGGCACCCAACTTGAAGCACTCTTCCCCTGGGCGCCGCGCGCCCTGCAACGAGCCAAACTCGGCAAAGGCCTATGATCTGCAAATTATTGCTGGTGGACGATCATTCCCTGATCAGGGCGGGCGTGCGCGCCCTGGTGTCGGATATTCCCGGTTACGCGGTGGTGGGCGAGGCCAGCGATGGTGCACAACTGGTGGACATGGTGCGCCGGCTGGACCCGGACATCGTCCTGCTCGACCTGTCCATGCGTGACACCGGCGGGCTGGAAGCCCTGGGCCGGCTGCAGGCCACCCGGGCGCGCAGCAAGGTACTGATCCTGTCCATGCATACCGACCCGGAAATGATCATGCAGGCGCTGGAGATGGGCGCCCATGGCTACCTGCTCAAGGACACCACGGCCGTCGAGCTGGGCCAGGCGCTGGACGCCCTGCGCAGCAACGAGCGTTACCTGAGCCCGGCCATCGCCCACACGGTGATCAACCAGGCGCTGATCCGCGCGCAGAGCAGCCGCCCGGAACAGGCCGACAACCACAACCTCACCCCGCGCCAGCTGGAGATCCTGCGGCTGATCGTGCGCGGCAAGTCCACCCGCGAGATCGCCACCGGCCTGGGGCTGAGCGTGAAGACCGTGGAAACCCACCGCTCGCAGATCATGAAGCGCCTGCAGATCTTCGACGTGGCGGGCCTGGTGCTGTTCGCCGTGCGCGAGCGCATCATCAGCCTCGACGATTGATGATTGCGCCGGCATTGCGGAACTCCTGACGCAGCCTCCGGCAGCTGCTACGCAGGGAGTGATGTAGCAGCGGCCGCAGGCCGCGTCACGGGCGCCCGCGCGACAACAGCGGTGAATTCGCCGGCAGGTGCACCTTCAGGGCGCCGGGCCGGGCGCTGAAACGCAGGCTGTCGCCCGTCAGCGGCTCGCCGTCGAGATTGATGTCCAGGCCCTCGGCACTGTGGATTTCCACCCAGGGCAGGCGCACCCGAACGAACAGGTTATCCACTCCGAGCCCACCAGCGAGCAAATCCTTCAAGGTGCTGAACACCTCGGTGGGCGCCGGCAGGATGCTGATGTCCAGCAGCCCGTCATCCGCCACCGCCTCGGGGCACAGCACGTGGCCACCACCCGCCTGCCGGCCATTGCCGATGCCCAGCGCCAGCAACTGCCCTTCCCACTCGAAGTCTGGCCCGCGCAAGCAGCAGTAGGCCGGGCGCAGCTCGGCGAAGCGCGACAAGCCGGTGAACAGGTAGGCCGCACCACCCAGCACCTTTTTCAGGTCGTCGGAGGTGTTGGCCGTCACCTGGCTGCCGAACCCTCCGGTGGCCATGTTCAGGAACAACTGCCCGCCCACCTCGCCCAGGTCTACCGGCCGGGCCGGTGCATCCAGTAGCGCCAGGGCCCCGGCGCAGTCCAGCGGCACGCCGGCGGCCCGGGCAAAATCGTTGGCGGTACCCAGGGGCATCAGCACCAGGCTGGCGTCAGTGCCCGCCAGGGCGATGGCCTCGGCGATATCACGCAGGGTACCGTCGCCGCCCCCAGCGATGATGTGCGGGTAACCGGCCGCCAGCGCTTCCGTCACCAGGCGCTGGGCATCCCCTGCCTCCCAGGTCAGCCGCACCGCCAGCTCGACGCCCGCCGCCCGCTGGGCTTCCACGGCGCGCCGCACGTCCTCGTTGAGGGCCTGCTTGCCGTGCAGAATCAAAAATGCCTTGCGCGCTGCCATGCCGTTTCCCCGTCTAGAACCGCCCACTGAAGCGTTTCGACCACACCACCGTCAAAAAAAGCCATACAGATCATCAGCGATTGCATATTTTTTTGGCGCTTTGCGCGTTTTTGATTCGCAAGGCGGTGTTTCATGGACTTTACTCAGGTTTCAAAGTGCCATCGGAAAGATTGCCTTCGAGGGCCATTCAATCGTAAATTAATATTTGTAACGGAAAACTGACGCAAAATTCCCCGCCAATAATAAAACGACAAAAAATTGCCACCAGGGACGGAGTCAGCAACAAACGGTAACACCCAACGTACACAATGGAACTGCCGCAATTCTTGTTGTCGGCCTTGGATCACCAATGGTCTGGAGGGAAGGGATTTATGCGCTTGCAACCCGTGGACAGTCTGCTGATGACTCGGCCCAGTATGGTCGAGTATTTCCTGTTCGCTATCCGCCTAGTCCACGGGCTTACCGCCATCGCCCCTGGCTTGCTGATCTTGATGATCGACTCGAACATCAAGCCCGGCGCCGTGAAGGACGACCTGGCCGTGCTGGTGTTCTTCGGTTTTCTCAGCGTGCTGATCTTCCAGGCGCTGGGGGTGTACGCCGAATCGATCTTCAGCAACCGCCTGCGCTTCCAGACCACCTTCTACGCCTGGGCGTCGGCGTTCTGCCTGTTGCTGTTCATGCACCGGGCGCTGTCGCTGTTCGATTTCATCAGCAACCTGCAGCTGGCGATCTGGTTCATCGGCACCTTCATCCTGTTCGGCATCGAACGGATGATCATCCTCACCCTGTTCCAGCAACTGATGGTGCGCGGGGTATTCCTGCAGAACGCGGTGATCCTGGGCGCCACCGAAAACGGCCAGCGCCTGGCCGAATACCTGCTGCAGCACCAGGACATCCGCTCCGGCGTGGTGGGCTTCATCGACGACCGCATCGCCCGCCTGCCCAAGACCCTGGTCAACCTGCCCCTGCTGGGCAACAGCCAGGAGCTGGAGCAACTGATCCGCGACGAGAAGGTCACCCAGGTGCTGGTGGCCATCCCCTGGTCGGCGGAAAACCGCATGGACTACATCATTCGCGAACTGCGCCGGCTGCCGGTGAACGTGCTGCTGGTGCCGGACATGGTCGCCTTCCGCCACTCGCACAACCGCATCACCGAAGTCGCCAACCTGCCGATGTTCAACGCCTCCGAAGTGCCGTTGCGCGGCTGGTCGCCGTTCTTCAAGCGCCTGGAAGACATGCTCATCTCCAGCCTGGCGCTGGTGGCGTTGTCGCCGATCATGCTGCTGGTGGCGCTGGCCATCAAGCTCGACTCCCCAGGCCCGGTGCTGTTCAAGCAGAAGCGCTACGGCTACAACAACCGCCTGATCGAGGTGTACAAGTTCCGCTCCATGCACCAGCACCAGGCCGATGCCAACGCCGAGAAGCAGACCGTGCGCGGTGACTCGCGCATTACCCGGGTAGGACGCTTCATCCGCAAGACCAGCCTGGATGAGCTGCCCCAGTTGTTCAACGTGTTCGGCGGCAGCATGTCGATGGTCGGCCCGCGCCCCCACGCCACGGCCACCAAGGCCGCCGGCATCCTCTTCGAAGAGGCGGTGAAGGAATACACCTCCCGCCATCGGGTCAAGCCGGGCATCACCGGCCTTGCGCAGATCAACGGCTACCGCGGCGAGACCGACACCCTGGAAAAGATCGAGAAACGCGTGGAGTTCGACCTCGAGTACATCGAGAACTGGTCCGTGTGGTTCGACCTCTACATCCTCTTCCGCACTGTTCCGGCAGTGCTCCTGACGCGCGAGGTTTATTGAAATGGGCACGCTCATTCCCTGCATTATCGCCGGCGGTGCTGGCACCCGCCTGTGGCCGGTATCCCGCGAAGCGATGCCCAAGCCTTTCATGCGCCTGCCGGATGGCGAGAGCCTGCTGCAGAAAACCTTCCTGCGCGCCGCCGGCCTGCCCGGCGTCGACCGCCTGCTGACGGTGACCAACCGCGAGGTGTTCTTCCGCACCGTGGACGACTACCGCCTGCTGAACAAGGGTCGCGCGGGGCTGGATTTCATTCTTGAACCGTTCGGTCGCAATACCGCCCCGGCCATTGCCGCGGCGGCCCTGCACACCGCGCGCCTGTACGGCGAGGACGCGCAGCTGCTGGTGCTGCCCGCAGACCAATTGATCACCGACGTGGCGGCATTCACCCAGGCCGTGGAGGCCGCGCGCAGCCTGGCCGACCAAGGTTGGCTGGTGACCTTCGGCATCATCCCCACCCGCGCCGAAACCGGCTTCGGCTACATCGAGAAGGGCCAGGCCTTGACCGAAGGTGGTTTTCAGGTGGCGCGCTTCGTCGAGAAACCCAACGCCGCCACCGCCCAGGAATACCTCAAGGGCGGCCTGCACCTGTGGAACGCCGGCATGTTCTGCATGCGCGTCGACGCCATTCTGCGCGAGTTCCAGGCCCACGCCCCGGACGTGCTGGAGGCGGTCAACACCTGCCTGGCCGCCAGCCACCGCAAGGACGGCAACCGCGAACTGCAGGTGGAACTGGACAGCGGCGCCTTCGCCAACGCCCCGGACATTTCCGTGGACTACGCCATCATGGAGCGCTCGCAGAAGGTCGCGGTCATCCCCTGCAACCTGGGCTGGAGCGACATCGGCTCGTGGGAAGCGGTGCGCGAATTGAGCCCGGCGGACACCAACGGCAACCAGTGCAACGGCGAGACCGTGCTGCACGACGTGCACAACTGCTACATCGACTCGCCCAAGCGCCTGGTGGGCGGCGTGGGCCTGGACAACCTGATCGTCATCGACACCCCCGACGCCCTGCTGATCGCCGACGCCGCGCGCAGCCAGGAGGTCAAGTTCATCGCCCAGGAGCTCAAGCGCCAGGGCCACGACGCCTACCGCCTGCACCGCACCGTCACCCGCCCGTGGGGCACCTACACGGTGCTGGAGGAAGGCAAGCGCTTCAAGATCAAGCGCATCGTGGTCCGCCCCAACGCCTCGCTGTCACTGCAGATGCACCACCACCGCAGCGAGCACTGGATCGTGGTCAGCGGCATGGCCCGCGTGACCAATGGCGAGCGCGAGTTCCTGCTCGACACCAACGAATCGACGTTTATCAAGCCTGGCCACACCCACCGCCTGGTCAACCCCGGGGTCATCGACCTGGTGATGATTGAAGTACAAAGCGGCGAGTACCTGGGCGAGGACGACATCGTGCGCTTCACCGACATCTACGGCCGCGTGCCGGAAGCACCCAAAGCCTGACCCTTGACCTCTAACGCTGCACCGACCCGGATTCGCCAGGGAGCTGTATTTCATGCACCACAGGAAGACTGACCAATGAAAAAAGTGTTGCTCATATTAAGTATTGTCATGCTCGCCGCATGCAGCAATCAGGCTAAGGTTTCATTGCCCAGTAACGACGTGCTGAAAGCAGCTCACCAGGCCGGCGACGCACTGGCCGGCAAACCCCTGCCACCCCAGCGCATCCGCCCGGGCGACACTTTAAGGATTGTGCGCAACACTGGCGAGGCGCCGTCGATTTCGGCGTTCACCGCCAACACCATCTATGAACTGACGCTGTTCACCGTGCAGAACGACGGCACCTTCGCCTACCCCTACGTGGGCCAGGTCAAGGCCGCCGGCCTGTCCACCGAAGAGCTGACCAAGGTGCTGGAGGTCAAGCTGGAGAACATCTACCGCGAGACCTCGCTGACCATCAACATCAACGCTGCGCCGGGCAACACGGTGTTCGTCGGTGGCGCGGTGCGCAACCCGGCCAACCTGTCGGTGAACGTCGCCACCACCCTCGACCAGGCCATCGTCGGCGCCGGTGGCGTGCTGTCGGTGGCCGACAGCGGCAACGTCGCGCTGATGCGCCAGGAGCCCGACGGCAAGTACAAGACGTACTTCTTCGACTACGCCAGTTCCCTGTATGCCAACAACGATCGCCCGCCCGTATGGCTGCAGCGCGGCGACGTGGTGTTCGTGCCCAAGTCCCACGTGGGCAACGGCATCGAGTGGGTGGACCTGTATTTGAACCAGCTCATCCCGTTCACCAAGTCCATCGGCCTTGGCGTGACGTATGACCTGCGCAACTACAACTCCTCCAACTGAAGCTAATCGCCAAGGACAACAGACATGATCAATATCCGTTCCTTCCGCGATTTGCTGCGGCTGTTCTTTATCTTCAAGCGGGAAGTGAAAATCACCGTGGCGGTGACCTTCGTGGTCATTCTGCTGGGTGCCTTCCTGCTTCCCAACCGCTATGAATCCACCGCGCTGCTGCTGGTCAAGCCCGGCCGCGACAGCACCCTGCCCATCGAGATGAGCGACCGCCAGACCGCCGTGATCCCGCTGCAGCGCGACCCGGTGGCCGACGAGGAGCGCATGCTCACCGGCCGCCCGATCACCCGCCTGGTGGCCGAGCAGTACCTGGATGACCAGGCGCGCCAGCCGCACCAGGAAGGCGTGGTAGCCAGCATCAAGTATGCCGTGAAAGGCGCGGTGCAGAGCCTGGCCGACATCGGCCGCGGCTTCCTCCAGGCCCTGGGCCTGGTAGAGAAGCAGACCCCCGTGGAGCGCCTGGCGACCCAGCTGGAGAAGAACTTCACCGTGACCCACGCCACCGGTTCCTCGGTGATGGAGGTCAGCTTCACCTGGAGCGACCCGCAAGTGGCGCAGACCGTGGTGAAGAACTGGCTCGACAAGTATCAGGAAGAGCGTACCCGCACCCTGGGCCGCAAAAGCCTCTATTCCTTCTATGAAGGCGAGAGCAAGGCCACCCAGCAGCGCATCCTGGACACCAAGAAACGCATCCAGACCCTGCTCGACAAACTCGGCGCGGTGAGCATCACCGAGCGCCTGAACGATGTGTCGCGCAACCTCAACGACCTCAAGGGCGAACGCCTGAACACCCTGCGCTCCATTGCCTCCACCCAGGCCGGGCTGGACGTGCTGAAGCAACAGATGAACGGCATTCCCAAGGAAATCAGCATTGCCCGCGAGATCGCCCGCAACCCCGACCGTGAAGACCTGAGCCAGCGCATCAACACCAAGCAGATCGAGAAACAGGAACTGCTGCGCACCTTCAAGGACGACGCCCCGCCGGTCCGTGCGATCAACACCGCCATCGCCAACCTGCAAGCGCTGATGAACGGCGAGAACGCCACCGTGCAGCGCTCGCAGAACATGGCACCCAACCCCATCTACACCCGCCTGCAGAACAGCTACGCCGACCAGGCCGCCAGCCTCAGCCGCCTGAAATCCCAGGCAGCCCAGCAGGAGACCCAGCTGGCCAAGCTGGAAGCCGACCGCACCCAGGCCGTGGGCCTGGAGCCGGAACTGTCGCAGTTGCAACTTGAACTGGACGCCGCCGAGAAGAGCTTCGCGCTGTACAGCGACAGCCTGGAAAAAGCCCGCATCGACCGTGAACTGGACGCCAGCCAGATCAGCAACATCGCGGTGATCGAGCAGGCCACCCTCAACCCTAGCCGCGTGTTCCCGAAAAGCCTGCTGATGCTGCTGTTCGCCATCCCGATCAGCCTGGCCGTGGGCCTGCTGGCGCTGTACTTCTTCTACCTGCTGGACCAGCGCATCCACGACGGCGACAAGATCGAGGAACGCTTCGGCATCAAGGTGTGGACCAGCCTGCAGGACATCAGCGGCCAGGACGCCCAGCGCATCAGCGCCTTCACCGCCAGCATGTACCGCCTGTACGGCGTGCTGCCGCTCAAGCAAGTGGCACTCAGCGGCCTGAGCATCGGCCTGACCTCGGCGCGCAAGGGCGAAGGCGTGAGCTTCGTCATCGAGCACCTGCGCAAGCTGCTGGAAGACCGCGGCCACAAGGTGCGCGTCAACGGCGAGGCCAGCGCGCAACCGGGCGAAATCGTGCTGCTGGACGCCGCCGGGTTCTTCTCCAACCAGGAAGCCTTCGTGACCCTGCGTGAAGCCGACCTGATCGCGCTGATCGTGGAAGCCGAGAAGACCACGGTGCCGGTGCTGGAAAACGCCGTGTCGATCCTCAACACCGCGTTCAAGCACGTGGACGGCATCATCATCAACCGCCGCCGCTTCGAGATCCCGGCCAAGGTGCTGAACTTCATGACCCGCATCCGGAGCCATGCCTGATGCATATTGCCCTGCTGGCTCCCCTGCCACCGGAACAGAACGGCATCGCCGACTACGCCGGGCACCTCAAGCACGCCCTGGAGCAACGGGGCGTGACCGTCAGCACACCGCTGGCGGGCCTGGGCAACGACGTGCAGCGCACCCAGGAGGCGCTGCAGGCGTTTGACTGGAAGGGCATCGACCTGGTGCACGCAGAGATCGGTGGTGGCCGCCTGGCCGAGTTCAACGGCCTGCGTACCCTGCGCCAGCGCTTCCCGCGCCTGCCGCTGACCGCCACCGTGCACGACCCGGAGCGCCTGGTGTGGCGCCGCGAACAGCTGCCCTGGCCGCTGTCGATGGTGGCGGGCATGCCCAACCCGTTGCCGCAGGTGGCCACGGTGCTGGCCGACCCCTTGTGCCTGCGCGAGGAACGCCTGCTGGCGCGCAGCCTCACGCGACTGGTGACCCTGACCCAGTCGGGCAGCCAGTGCCTGAAACAACGCATGGGCCTTGCGACCGAACAGATGGTGGTGATTCCCCACGGCAACCTGGTCATACCACCGGCGCCGCTGCCACCGCTGGAGCCCCTGCGCCTGCTGTACTTCGGTTTCATTTACCGTGGCAAGGGCATTGAGGACCTGCTCGACGCCCTGGCCCTGACGTTCAGCCAGCAACCGGCGCTGCGCGAGCGCATCCGCCTGACCCTGGCCGGTGGCAGCGAACCGGAAATGGCCTTCGGGCCGTCGGGCAGCTACCTGGACCAGCTGCGCCAGCGCATCAGCCAGCTGCAACTCAACGACAACATCGAATGGGGCCTGGACCTGCCCGCCGCGGACATCCCGGCGGTGATCCAGGCCCATCACGTGATGGTGCTGCCCTACCGCGAGTCCAGCAAGCTCAAGCTGCTGGGCAACCTGCGCGGCACCAGTGGCGCGCTGTCCTGGGCGGTCGCGTGCGGGCGCGGGGCCATTACCTCCGACGCCCGCTCGTTCGCCGAGGAAGTGGCCCACGACAACGGCGTCATCTTCCCCCAGGGCAATGTACCGACCCTGGCCGCAGAATTGAGTCACCTGTGCGCTGCTCCCGAGCTGGCCATTCGCTGGGCCGAGCACGCCAGTCTGATCGGCAGCCAACGTACCTGGCCACTCACGGCCGGGCGTTTTGTGCAAATGTTCGAGGACGCCTGTGGAGGCCGCTGATCATGTGGAAGAAGCCAATCGTATGGATACCCGTCCTGCTGTGCGCCGCCGTGGCGTTCAGCACCCTGCCCTGGAGCGACAAGGCCGAGGCTGACATCAGCCTCAAGGGTCCGCGAGCGGTCACATGGAGTGACTTCCTGGGCGTCAACGCCCAGTTCGAATATTTTGACCCCTCGGTCTACCAGAAGCAGATGGCCGCGCTCGACGCCCTGGGCCTGACCTGGGTGCGCCTGACCATCCATTGGCCGATCATCGAGCCCACCCAGGGCAACTTCGACCTCACCGCCCTGGACGGTGCCATGACTGCCATGGCCCAGCACAAGTACAACATTCTCGCCTACATGGTGGGCTCGGCAACATTCGACAGCAGCGCCCCCAGCGGCGCCGCCAGCACCGACCAGTACCCGCCCACCGACTACAGCATTTTCGCCGACCGCATGACCATGCTCGCCAAGCGCTACCCGCAGGTGAACACCTGGCAGGTGTGGAACGAGCCCAATATCGTCTGGCTGCCCAAGGAAGACCCCACCGCCTACGGCAACCTGCTGTTCAGCACCGCCACCGCCATTCGCAAGGCCATCCCCGACAAGCCCGTGGCCACCGCCGGCATGGCCTACTACAGCCAGATGCGCAGCACCGACGGCCTGATGCTGGCCGACCTGCTGACCCAGGGCCTGCCCACCAGCAATATCGTCGCCGCCTACCACCCCTACTCCGAATACCCCGAGGGCGACGACACCACCGCCAAGGACTTCATCCAGCGCGGCAACTACATCAACAGCGCCCTGCACGCCAAGGGCGTGACCCAGGTGTGGGCCACCGAGTGGGGCTGGTCCAGCTACGCAGGCCCGGTGGAAATGCAGGCGGTGATCGGCGTCGACGGCCAGGCCGACTACACCCTGCGCCGCCTGGCGTTGATGAGCGCCATGGACTACCAGCGCATCTTCCTGTTCAATCTCAATGACCTGGACGCGCGCGCCTCGGCCCGCGACCAGTACTACGGCCTGGTTGACCTGAACGGCAACCCCAAGCCAGTGTACACCGCCCTGAAGAATTTCCTCGGGGTGACCGGCGCGCGCCTGGAACCGGCGGACCCACCCGCCTACACCAACGGCCCGGGCGACCTGTTCAACGTGGCCTGGACCCGCGCCGACGGCACTCATCTATGGCTGTTCTGGAGCGCCTCGGGCACCTCGGTCAGCCTGCCTTCGGTGACCTCGGCGACGCTGTTCGACCCGCTGCAGGGCACCAGCACCACCCTGGCCAACGCCCAGGGCATCAGTGTTCCGCTCAAGACCAGCCTGCAAATGCTGGTCTGGTAACAAGGACGATTGAATGCGCATTTTATGGACACTGCCGTATTTGCCCTGGCCTACCACCAGCGGCGGCAAGACCCGTCAGTACCACCTGTTGCGCAGCCTGGCGGCGCGCGGGCACCGAATCACGCTGCTGGTGCAATCCAAGACCGAGGTCGACCAGGCCACGCGCAACGCCCTGGAGCCGTTCCTGGAGCAGTTGATCGTGTTGCCGCGCCGGCCCCTGCGCAGCCTCAAGACCCTGCTGGCGGTACTGGCGGCGCCTTACCCGATGCTGGCCAGCATCAACGGCCTGGCACCGGAGCTGGAACGCTATTTCGACCAGTTGCTGGCCACCCCGTGGGACGTGGTGCAGATCGAGCACAGCTACAGCTTCCAGCCCTACGAACGAGCGCTGCAACGCCACGGCCAGCCGTTCCTGCTCACCGAGCACAACATCGAGTCGGCCCTGGGCGCGGCCAGCTATGACCGCCTGCCCGGCTGGATGAAGCCGTTCACCGCCTACGACCAGTGGCGCTACCGGCGCTGGGAGCAACGCGTGTTCAGCCAGGCCGCGCAGCTGGTGGCGGTGACCGAGGCGGATGCCCGGCAGATGCAGGTGCTGTTCCAGCGCCAGGCGTCGGTGGTGGTCAACGGCGTGGACTGCCCGCATTACGCCACGGTGCGCCCGGCCTTCGACAGCCAGCGCCTGCTGTTCATCGGCAACTACGAGTACAGCCCCAACCTGGATGCGGTGGAATGGGCGCTGGATGAAATCATGCCCAAGGTGTGGGCGCTGAACCCCGAGGTGCGCCTGTCGGTGTGCGGCTTCGCCCTGCCCGCCCAGTGGCGCCAGCGCTGGCCCGACCCGCGGGTGGAGTTCCAGGGTTTCGTGCCCGACCTGCGCGCGCTGCAGGAGCAGACCGCGGTGTTCTTCGCGCCCCTGCGCCAGGGCGGCGGCTCCAAGCTCAAGGTGCTGGAGGCCATGGCCGCCGGCCTGCCGGTAGTGACTACGGGCCAGGGCGTGTCGGGCCTGGCGGTCAGCAATGGCCAGGACTACCTGGGCAGCGAAACCGCCGAAGGCCTGGCCCAACTGCTGGCCGACGCCGTGCGCGACCCGGCCCGCCTGCAACAACTCTCCGAAGCCGCGCGCCGCTACGTGCGCGGCCATCACGACTGGGCCGTCGCCGCGGCCCAGCTTGAAGACGTCTATTCACGGCTTTTGCAACCTATGGAAGACACCAGCGTATGCGCATAGGACTGGATTATCGCCCGGCCACCAGTTACCCCAACAGCGGCATCGGCCGCCAGACCCTGGCCCTGGAGCAGGCGCTGCGGGCCAACCCGGACGTGCAGTTGCAGTTGTTCAGCGTAGCCCCCGAGGACCACCTCATCCGTCGCAAGGCCCACTGCCCGCGCTGGGGCGCCCCGCTGGCCGGGGTGCACCGGTTGCCGCTGCGGCTCAAGTTCGAGGCCGGCTTCCTGCCCGGTTCCCTGCGCGAAGCCGGGGTGGACACCTACATCGCCAACTTCAACATGGGCCTGCCACTGGCGCGCAAGCCCGAGGGCATGAAGTACATCCTGCAGTTGCACGACCTGTTCCAGCTGACCCTGACCAACGCCCACGGCTCGCAGCTCAAGGCGCGGGTCTATGGCTACACCGACAAGCTGTCGATCGGCTGGTCAGTGAAGGTCGCCGACCGCATCTGGGTGCCGTCGCAGTACACCGCAGACGAGGTGGCAAAGCTGTTCCCCCAGGCCCGCGACAAGACCCGCGTGCTGCCCAACCTGGTGCTGCCCTACACCGACGCCCTGGCCGACATCAGCGACCTGCAGCTGCCGCCGCGCTATTGGCTGGTGGTGGGCACGCGCGAGCCGCGCAAGAACATTCCCTGGTTCGTGGCCGCCTGGCAGCAGGCGCGCCAGCAGAACCCCGAGGTGCCCGAGCTGGTGCTGGTAGGCGCCCGCGAGCACCTGCCGGTGGCCCAGCAACATTTGCACGGCATGCACTTTGTCAGCGGCATCAGCGACGCCCAGCTGCACGCCCTGTACGCTGGCGCGTCGCGGCTGTGGCAACCGTCCTACGCCGAAGGCTTCGGCCTGCCGGTGATCGAGGCGCTGGCCCAGGGCACCCCGGTGGCCGTGGCCAACGGCTCGGCGCTGGACGAGATCACCCCGCCCGACAGCCCGCGCTTCTCGCCCACCGACACCGGCGCGCTGGTGGAACTGATGAAGGAACTGGCCCTCGACCATCCGGTCGACAGCGCCCCGCTCAAGGCCTGGGCCGACGGCTACGGCGAGCAGGCCTACCGCCAACGCTTCGATGAATTGCTCGGGGAGCTGCGCTGATGCCACTGGCCTTTCCGCTCGCGCTGATCACCAGCATTACCTTCGGCGTGCTGGCCTGGCTGTTGCCCGCGCCCAAGGTGCTGGCGGTGATGATAGGCATCGCCGCCATCGTCACCGTTATTCGCAAGCCCCTGTGGGGCCTGCTGTTGTTTGCCGTGATCGCCACCTTCCTGCCCTATACCACGGTCAACGTCGGCATTCGCACCACGGTGTCGGAAGCGCTGATCATGCTGGTGTGGGCCAGCGTCATGGCCCAGCACCTGTTCGGCCAGATGCACCGGGCGCCGAAGCTGCTGCACACCGAGCGCATGGTGGTGGCGTTCATGCTGTTCACTGCCCTGCCGTTCGTGGTCGGCCAGATCGTCATCGATGCCGCCGGCAACGGCCCGGTGAACTGGGTGCGCTGGCTGTTCAACCTGTCGACGTTGTTCCTGGTGCCGCGCCTGCTAGACACCCGGGAAAAGCGTGAGCAACTGGTCATCGGCCTGCTGCTGGGCACTCTGTTCCTGTTGCTGCTGGCGATCCCGGTGTACCTCAAGGACAGCACCCCGGCCACCCTCACCGACATCCTCGGCAAGCTGGGCTATGGCTCCATCGACCAACTAAGCGAAGGCCTGGCCGGCCTCAGCAGCCGCATGGCCTCGGGCTGGACGCACCCCAACATCACCGGTGGCGCCATGGCCCTGCTGGTGCCGCTGGCCGCCTGCTTCGGCCTGACCCGCAAGGGCTGGCCGCGCGCCCTGGGCATTGCGGTGACCCTGCTGGGCATGTTCGGCCTGCTGCTGACCGGTTCGCGGGGTGCCCTGGTGAGCCTGGTGCTGGTGCTGATGTGGCTGGCGCGCAAGCGCCTGCCCTACACCGGCCGCGCCTTGATGGTGGGCCTGGTGGGCGCGGCGCTGCTGCTGATGTTCTACCCGCCGTTGCAGGACCGCGTGCTGGACCTGTTCTCCAGCAATGACGCCAGTACCTCGGTGCGCTTCGACGAATACTCGAACTTCCCCCGCGCCATGGCCATGTACCCGCTGGGCATCGGCTTCAAGGTCGACCCGCCGGTGCCAGGCACCACGCTGTGGGGTATCTCCAACCTGTACCTCAACTACATCTACAAGGTGGGGGTCATCGGCCTGGTGATGTTCCTGCTGGTGGTGCGCAGTTGGTGGCGCGCCAGCGGCCCCACCACCAAGACCCTGGTGCTGACCCATGACAACGCCATCTGGCTGGGCACCCTGGTGGGCCTGCTGGCGGCGCTGGTCAGCGGCCTGTTCGACCACTATTTCAGTTTCACCATGGTGCTGGTCGCACTGTTCTGGCTGTTGTTGGGTCTCAACCTGCACGAGGCCCAGCGGCTGCGCGCCGCACCTGCCACTACTTCAGTCCCTGTTGGAAGCCGCCTATGAGACATCGTCTACTTCACTCCCATAATCTGCGGCAGGCACTGCCCGAATACGCCATCAAGATGGGTGTGAGCCTGGAAGAACTGGAAAGCGCCTACGAATGGATGCTGGCCAACGAAGTGATCTTCGAACAACCACTCAAGGGCAACATTCTCACCTTCATCAGCTACGTGAACATCGAACCGCGCATCGAACACCCCTTGGCGCGACGCTTCTACGCCCTGCTGGGCCGCGAGCTGAAAGGCGCGCTAATCCCCTTGTACGGCAAGAACTGGGCGACCCTGCGCGACCGCTGGCTGCGGGCCTGGGAACAGGCCTACAACATCCTCATCTGCAAGATTCCCAGCCACACCCTGCGCCTGGCCTGGCTGCGCCTGGGCGGGGCGAAGATCGGCAAGGGCTCCTCGGTGTGGCGCAACACCGAGGTGCTGGGTGTCGACAGCCTGCGCATCGGCGATGACACCACCGTGGGCTGGCACTGCCAGCTCGACGCCCGCGGCGGGCTGATCATCGGCGACCACGTGACCATCGCCTCCCACGTGCTGATCATCGCCGGCGGCCATGACACCCAGGCGCCCGAGTTCTGGGCCGTGGGCGGGCCGGTGTACATCGAGGACTACGCCTGGATCGCCACCCGCGCGCTGCTGTCGTTTGGCGCGCACGTCGGCGAGGGCGCGATCGTCGGTGGCAACACCGTGGTCAGCAAGCCGGTGCCGCCCTATGCCATCGTCGGCGGGCCCAACGCCGAGGTGAAGGGCGAGCGCTGCCGCAACCTCAACTACAAGGTGGGCGGCAAAGGCCTGTTCACCCTGTTCCACTGAGGCCTGCCATGTTCGGATCGACGCTGTGGCTGACCCTGGCGACGCTGACCGGCCTGGCCGCGGGCTTTGCCCGCGAATGGCTGCTGGTGGCGTCCTGGGGCGCGGGCGGGCAGAGTGACGCCTTCCTGGTTTCGCTGTTCCTGCCCGAAGCCTTGCGCATGGCGCTGGCAGCCGGGCTGCTGAGCGCCGCTGCGCTGCCGCTGTTCCAGCAGCGCGACAGCGACGGCCAGCGCGCCTGGCTGGGCGCGCTGGTGCCACGCATTCTATTGCTGGGCCTGTTGCTGGCGCTGCTGCTGAGCCTGGCCGCGCCGCTGCTGGTACGCGCCATCGGCCCGGGCCTGGACAGCGACGGCTATGCCCGCGCCGCGGGTTCCCTGCACTGGCTGGCCTGGTGCGCGCCGGGCTTCCTGCTGCATGCGCTGTTCTGCGTGCCGCTGCAGGCGCGCTCGCGGTTCGTGCTGGCCGGCCTGGGGTCGCTGCTGTTCAACCTGCCGCCGGTGCTGTACCTGGCCATCCTGCGCCACGACGCCACCACCACCGGCATGGCCTGCGCCTGCGTGCTGGGGAGCTGGCTGATGCCGGCGGTGCTCACGCCGTCGCTGCTGCGCAACGGCTGGCGGCCGTGGCAGCGTGAACAGGCGCCAGGGGCGGTGAAGGAGCTGCTGCAACGCATCGGCCCGCTGCTAAGCAGCAACCTCGCCAGCCAGGGCCTGGCACTGCTGGAGCGCATGGTGGCGTCGCTGCTGGGCGAAGGTTCGGTGACCTGGATCAACCTGGCCCGCAAGCTGATCAACCTGCCGCTGATTGCCCTGATGAGCCTCAACCAGGTGCTGCTGGGCCTGATGAGCGGCAGCGTCGGCGAGCAACGCCTGACTCTGCTGCGCAAGGGCCTGAGCAGCGCCACCCTGCTGACCGTGCCGGCGGTGACCGGCCTGATCGGCGCCTCGGCGGCGCTGGTGGCCCTGCTGCTGCCCAACCAGTCGGCTGGCAGCCCGCTGCCCGAACTGCTGGCCTGGTTCTGCGCACCGCTAATGTTCGGCGCCTGGAACGCCCTGCTGGCGCGCTACGCCTACGCGGCGGGCGACACGCGCATGCCGCTCAATTGCGAACTGCTCGGCAGCCTGCTCAACGCCGTGCTGCTGGGTGTGCTGCCGTGGGCCTTCGGCCTGATCGGCATTGCCATGGCGGCCCTGTGCGGTGTGCTGCTGACCGGCGTGCTACTGATGCGCCGCCAGGCCCTGCTGGGGCAATTGCCGTGGCGCAGCCATTGGCTGCTGGGCGCGGTGGCGATGCTGCTGGCGGCACTACTGGTGCACCCGTTGCCGGGCATGTGGGTGCAACTGGGCGTGAGCTGCGTGTGCGGGCTGGTGCTGTTGGTGGGGCTGGGGATGTGGCTGCGGCCCTGGGCGCGCGCCTGAAGCACCCACGGCGCGCCCCGTGGCACCGGCCGCAGGCCGGGTCGCGCCGTGCTCAGGCGTAAGGGCTGTCCCAGTAACGCTTGTGCATCCCCAGGCGTTTCTTCCACTTCACCGGCAAGCGTGCTTCCTGCTGGCTGAACTTGTACGCCAGCAGCTTCAAGCCGTTGCGCAGGAACGAGGCTGGCCACAGCCAGCACCGGCGCACCCCCAGGTACTTGAGCTCTGACTTCACGTAGCGCAAGCCCTCGCCACCTGCCCCGCCGAACTGCTCGCGAATCCAGGGTTCGCGGGCCTGGAACACGCCGATGTCGAAGTAGCGGCGGAACTCCTCGGCCAGGGTGTAGTTGTGCGAATGCCGGCAGCAGGCATCCCCGGCATAGGCAATCTTCCAACCGGCCACCAGCATGCGCGCGGCCACGTACATGTCTTCCGAGAGGATCACGTGCAGCGGGAAGCCGCCCACCTGCATCAGCGCCTTGCGGCGGTAGGCGGCGAACGAGTTGGACATGAAACAGGTCTTGATGCCCAGGCGGTCGACGTCGGCCATGCTCTTGAGCTGCGAGCTGGCCGGGTAGTTGAACGCCCGCGCGTGGGCCGACAACAGGTTGGCGTCCTTGTGCGCCAGCTGCCGCCCGCACACCGCGCCCACGCTGTCATCGGCGAAGGGCGCGACGATGCGCGCCAGCGCCTGGGGGTCTTCGAGGTAGGCATCCTGGGTCATGAACACGTACACGTCATAGCCGGGAAACTCCTCGACCATGCGCTGGCGCGTGCCACCGTGGTTGAACTCGCGGCTAGGGATCAACAGGAAATGGTCGGCGCATTCGCGCCCAAGTTCGGTGGTGCCGTCGCTGGAGGAGGAATCGACGATCAGGGTATCGAAATCAATCGTCTGGCTACCCAGCGAATCCAACAGACGTTGCAGATCCCTTTGACCATTGTAGGTTGGGACCACGCACGCTACTTTCAAAGTCGTCATGGCCATATCCCCACGTGATTGCCAAGTCCATTTGTTGCGGCCATTGGCGGTGCAGGCCAAGCCTGCCGACAACGGCACCCGATGTGCGGTACAGCGTGTTGAAGATTAGCGCACACGGGGCCGAGGCCGGTAACAATTAATTCAGGCCAGCACTTCGCTCAGGGGAATGAAGCGCACGCGGTCGCCTTCGGCCAGGGTGCGGCCTTCCAGCACCTCCACCAGGCCCTCGGCCCAGGCGGCGCTGCGCAGCACCCCGGAGCTCTGGTTGGGGTAGATGACCGCGCGGCCGTTCTCCAGGCGCCCGCGCAGGTACTCGCGGCGGTTACCCGGCTTGTCCCAGGTAAAGCCCACCGGCACCTCGAACGCCAGCGGCGCGACGTCGGCCACGCCCATGCGCCGCAACAGGTACGGCCGCGCCAGCAGCGCGAAGGTCACCAGGGTGGAGGCCGGGTTGCCTGGCAGGCCGATCACCGGCACGCCACGGAAATGCCCGAAGGTCAGCGGCTTGCCCGGCTTGATCGCCAGCTTCCACAGCGCCAGCTCGCCTTCCTCGCGCAAGGCCACGCCGAGGAAATCCGCCTCGCCCACCGACACACCACCGGTGGACAGGATCAGCTCGGCCTGGCCCAGCTCGGCCAGGCGCGCGCGGGTGCGGGCGAGGTCGTCGGGCAGGATGCCGGCGTCGATCACCTCGCAGCCCAGGCGCTGCAGCCAGCTCACCAGCAGGCGGCGGTTGCTGTTGTAGATCTGCCCCGGTGCCAGCGGCTGGCCGGGATCCACCAGCTCATCGCCGGTGGACAGCACCGCCACGCGCACGCGCCGTACCACGTCCAGCTCGGCGTGGCCCAGGGACGCCGCCAGGCCCAGTTCGATCGGGCCCAGGCGCGTGCCGGCCGGCAGCACCTGCTCACCGACGCGGGTTTCCTGGCCTTGGGGGCGGATGTTCTGGTTCAGGCTGAGCGCTTCGGTGAAGCGCACGCGGCCGTCGTCCAGCACCTCGGCGTTTTCCTGCATTTCCACGCAGTCGGCACCCGCCGGCACGGGCGCGCCGGTGAAGATGCGCGCGCAGGTGCCCGCCGCCAGCGGCGTGGGCATCTGCCCGGCCTGGATGCGCTGGCTCACCGGCAGCGGCTCGCCGCTCCAGTCGGCCAGGCGCAGGGCATAGCCGTCCATGGCGCTGTTGGACCAGGGCGGCAGGTCCAGGGCCGACACCAGGTCGGTGGCCAGCACCCGGCCATCGGCGTCGGCCAGGGCCACGCGCTCGGTCTCGCGCAGCGGCGCCTGGTCAGCCATGGCCAGCAGGCGCTCCAGCGCCTGCTCCAGCGGCATCAGCGGCTTGGCCGCGCCCAACTCAGCCACGGGACTGGCAGGGCTCGGCCTGCTTGAGGTGAGGGACGAAGTTGCACGGGCGGTGGCGCACGTCCAGCTGCTCGGCGAGGATACCGTCCCAACCGGTGCGCACGGCGTTGGTGGAGCCCGGCAGGCAGCACACCAGGGTGCCGTTGGCCAGGCCCGCCAGGGCGCGCGACTGCACGGTGGAGGTGCCGATGTCCGGTACGCTGATCTGGCGGAACAGCTCGCCAAAACCGTCCACCTGCTTGTCCAGCAGGCAGGCCACGGCCTCGGGGGTGCTGTCGCGGCCGGTGAAGCCGGTGCCGCCGGTGATCAGCACCACCTGCACCACGTCCTCGGCGATCCAGTGGGCGACTTTCGCGCGAATCTTGTACAGGTCGTCCTTGAGCAGCACGCGCTCGGCCAGCAGGTGGCCGGCGGCGGTCAGGCGGTCGACGAACATTTGCCCGGAGGTGTCGGTTTCCAGGGTACGGGTGTCACTGACAGTCAGCACCGCAATATTGAGCGGCACAAAAGGTACATCAGCCTTGGCTTTCATCAGGGCTCGTCCGGTTGTGTGTAGGAATAGGCAGTGTTATATCACAGCAGCCCTCATCTGAAGACCGAGACCTGCGATGCCCGACACTGCCCTGCCCGCCTGTTCCGTCCTGTTGCTGGCCGGTGGCCGTGGCCAGCGCATGGGCGGTCGCGACAAGGGCCTGCTGCCCTGGCGCGGCCACCCGCTGATTGCCCACCTGCACGCCCGGGTGCGCGGCCTGGGCGACGACCTGATCATCTCCTGCAACCGCAACCAGGCCATCTACGCCGCCTACGCCGACCGCCTGGTAGGCGACGACAGCGCCGACTTCCCCGGCCCCCTGGCAGGCATTCGCGCAGGCCTGGCCGCCGCCCGCCACAGCCACCTGCTGGTGCTGCCCTGCGACGTGCCGGGCATTGACGGCGACTTGTTGCAGGCCATGCTGCGCTTGGCGTTCGCGCAGCCGCAACAACCATTGATGGTGCGCCAGGGCGAGCATTGGGAGCCGCTGCTGTGCGTGATCCCGGTGGCCCATGCGGCGGTGTTCGAGCAGGCCTGGCAGGCCGGCGAGCGCAGCCCGCGCCAGGTCATGCTGGCCCTTGGCGCCCAGGCGCTGCAGTGCCCGGCCGATGACCCGCGGCTGGCCAACCTCAACACCCCGCAGCTGCTGGGCGATGCCTGACAGTGTCAAAAAAATGGAACTCACCCAGGGTACAACCGTCTCAAACCTTGTACATGGAACAATCGTCCCCCTTTGGAGAAACAGACAATGACTAAACGGACCCTTCCCGCTCTGCTCCTGGCAATGGGCCTGGCCACCCTGGCGGGTTGCTCCACGCCCACGGTCATCACCCTCAACGACGGGCGCGAGATCCAGGCGGTGGACACGCCCAAATACGATGAAGACTCGGGCTTCTACGAAATCAAGCAGCTGGATGGCAAGGAAACCCGCATCAACAAGGATCAGGTACGCACCGTCAAAGAGCTGTGACGGCCTGACCCCAGGGGCACGCCTGGCCGGCGTGCCCCCACTTGCCGAGCGCCGATTTTGGAATAGAATCAGGTCTATCGGGGTGTAGCGCAGCCAGGTAGCGCGTCTCGTTCGGGACGAGAAGGCCGCAGGTTCGAATCCTGTCTCCCCGACCAGTTTTGTGAAGAAAAGCCCGCCTTGTGCGGGCTTTTTTGTGCCCGGTGTTCCAGGACATAGCCGGGAAACAAAACCGAACAATCGATTCATTGACAGCTGGGTGTTGTCATTTAGCATAGCGCGACCTATAGTTTTTATAGATTAAGCCATGATCAGGTCGCTGCCGTACCCGCTTCCGAAACAGACCGCGCTCAGCTTGATTCGCCAGATCGCAGTGAATTCGGGCCGTGTCCTGTACACGGCCCATGCGCGACAAAGAATGACCGAGCGCGAGATCACCTTGCCGGATGTCATGGAATGCCTGGCCAAAGGGCAAATCACTGAAGGGCCGGCCTACATGCCAAAAGGGGATTGGCGCTTCACACTTTCCTGGTTCCGGGCAGGGTCACCCCTCCAGGTTGTGGGCGCGATAGATATTGACGAGGACGGGACCTATCTCGTCGTGGTGACCGCGATTCAGAAACAGAGGTGAATTTATGTACCACTACGTTGAGAGCGGCTTGCCGAACGTGTGGCTGAGCAACGGCTACGTACTGAAACAGACGTCATATGGTGAAGCCTTGGGCATCACCGATGTGCAAGGGCTGCACGACACAATAGGCAAGGCACTCGCAGAAAAACCGGCACCGCTGACAGGCGCCGAATTTCGGTTTCTGCGCAAGGAATTGGGCTTGTCCCAGGAGCGCTTGGGCGACATTGTCGGGCTCACCAGCCAAGCGGTGGCAATCTGGGAAAAAACCGGCAAAATTCCAACCGTGAGTGATCGCTATTTGCGAGGTTTGTATTTGGAGGCGAAGACAGGGGAAGCCGACCTCATGACTGCCATCAACAAGATCAACGACCTTGATCACCATCTTTATGAATTGAAGCTGGCGTACGAGGGCCGCTGGCACAGCGAGGGACAACAATGCGCCTGAAGGCGCTCCTTCATTCGACGTAGCAGCTGCCGCACGCTGCGTCAAAAGCCCCCGCCGCCGCCTCGAACCACCCACGCAAAGGACCCTGCCCGTGCCCCACCTCCTCACCCTCTGCGGCAGCCTGCGCCAAGGTTCATCCAACCGCGCGCTGCTGCGCGCCGCCGCGCAACTGGCGCCCCCGGGCCTGCACCTCAAGCACTACGAGGGCATCAGCGAGCTGCCATTGTTCAACCCCGACCTCAGCGACACGCCACCGCCTTTGGTGCAAGCCCTGCACGCAGCGGTGGACGCCGCCGACGGCCTGCTGATCGCCTGCCCCGAATACGCCCGCGGTATTCCTGGAGCCTTCAAGAACGCCTTGGACTGGCTGGTGGCCAGCCAGCAATTCCCCGGCAAGCCGGTGGCGCTATTCAACGCCTCCCCACGCGCCAGCGACGCCCAGGCGGCGCTGCGCCTGGTGCTGCGGACCATGTCGGCGCACCTGGTGGAGCAGGCGTCGGTGACGGTCAACCTGTTGGCCAAAGGCATGACGGCAGCGGACATCGTTGCCGATGGGCAGGTGGCTGAAGTGGTGGGGGCCGCGTTGCGGGCGTTCGAATTGGAGATTCTGTTGGGGGAAAAGGTGGATGCCTCGCTGGCCGGACTGCACGGCGGCTGACCCTACCAACCCTGTAGCAGCAACGGTCTTTCGCCGAAGGCCGCGTACAAGGTGCCGCGCTATTCCCGGCACACCGCAGCGAACCCGGACGCCGCCTGCGGCAGCTGCTACAGGGCTGCGCGCACCGCCGATCGCGCTGTAGCAGCGGCCGAAGGCCGCGTCATGGCCAACACGCCCAGCGCCTGTGACGCGGCCTAGCGGCCGCTGCTACAGGCGCATTATCCTGTTCCACCCAACATCCACGGAAAGCCCTTTCATGCGCTGGACCGCCAACAACCTGGCCGACATCCCCGGCATCGCCCATGGATTCCTCGGCATCGACGATGCGCTGCCTGCCGATACCTTCTGTTGCAACCAGAAGCACACCGCCGAGATCGTCGCCCCCACCCACGGGGACGTGATCGCCGATGGCCTGTTCACCGATCAGCAACGGCCCATCGCCGTCTTCACCGCCGACTGCCTGCCCGTGCTGATGGCCTCCACCGACGGCCGGCACGTGGCCGCCGTGCACGGCGGCTGGAAGGGCCTGCGGGCCGGCATCCTGGGCAACGCCCTGCGCCGCTTCGCCCAGGCGCGCGTGCCACGGCACCGCGTGCGCGTTGCCATCGGCCCGTCGATCAAGCCCTGCTGCTATGAGGTGAGCGATGATTTTCGCACGCTGTGGGCCGGCTCGAATCCACCCTGGTATCAGCAGCGTCCGGCCCCCGCGCAGCCAAACGCCCTGCCGCAGCCACCAGCCATGAACACCCACGGCCTGTGGTTCGACCTGGCGCGCTACGGCCAATTGCTGTTGGCCGAGCAAGGCATTGCCGCCGATCAGGTCGAGGTCGTCGACCTCTGCACCTGCTGCCATACCGACGCGCTGGGTAGCTACCGCCGCCGCACTCACTGGCCGGCGCCGCGCACCCAGCAATTTTCATGGATTGCGCGAACCTAGATGAACATTCACATCCGCTCACAAACTGTCACATAACTGCAATATTTCCTCCTCATGATCGCGCCATCAGCCCTTGCGCCGCGAGCCGACATGAATTCGAGCATCATCAAGAGCCACCAGGACTCGGACCTTTTCGGCTTGCTGTACGGCTACCGCTTCCGCCCCGGTGGCCCGGTGTGCGAGCTGGATTCGGCCGCCGTGCTGCAAACCCTGGGCGACGCCGAGCACAACGACGAGTTCGTCTGGCTGCACCTGAACCTGGCCCACGCCGGCTGCGAGCGCTGGATGCGCGCGCACCTGCAGCTGCCCGATGATTTCTACGAATCGCTGCACGAAGGCTCGCGTTCCACGCGCATCGAGCACGTCGACGACGCCCTGCTGGCGGTGGTCAACGACGTGGTGTTCAACTTCGGCATGGTCTCCTCGGACATTTCCACCCTATGGCTGTGCGCCAACGAGCGGGTGCTGGTCAGCGCCCGCCTGCAGCCGCTGCACTCGGTGGACAAGCTGCGTTCGTCGGTGAAGCGCGGCGAGCGCTTCCGCTCGCCCATGGAGCTGCTGGTGCACCTGTTCCGCGACCAGGCCGAGGTGCTGACGCAGATCGTGCGCAAGACCAGCATGAGCGTCGACAATATCGAAGACCAACTGCTGTCCCTGCGCCTGAGCAACAACCGCGCTGAACTGGGCAGCATGCGCCGGGTGCTGGTGCGCCTGCAGCGCCTGCTGGCGCTGGAGCCGGGCTCGTTGCTGCGGCTGCTGAACCGGCCGCCGGCCTGGCTGCAGGAGGATGACGTGCAGGCCCTGCGCCAGGCTACCGAGGAGTTCGCCCTGGTGCTCAGCGACCTCACGGCCCTGGGCGAACGCATCAAGCTGCTGCAGGAAGAAATTGCCGCCAACCTCAACGAACAGAGCAACCGCACCCTGTTCACCCTGACCGTGGTGACGGTGCTGGCCCTGCCCATCAACATCATCGCCGGCTTCTTCGGCATGAACGTGGGCGGCATCCCGCTGGCCAGCGACCCGGAGGGCTTCTGGATCCTGGTGGCGCTGGTGGCCACCTTCACCCTGCTGGCCGGGCGCTGGGCGTTCCGCAAGCGGACCGACTACTGACCCGGGGCTGACGCCAGTCTGTCACATTTTGCAACGATTATGAGGGTTCCCTCCCTCAATCGAGTTGCCTGACATGGCTACGCCAACCCTGGCTTCTTCATCCCCCAGCAGTACTCAAGCGCGCCCGCAGTTTGACCGCAAGCCAGGGCGCGGCACCCTCATCGGCTTCTTCATCGTGCTGGCCATCGGGCTGATCTACAGCACCTGGAGCCTGGTCACCGACGTCGACGAGATGGGCACCATCGTCACCACCTGGACGCCGTTCATCCTGCTGGGCGTGGCCCTGCTGATCGCCCTGGGCTTCGAGTTCGTCAACGGTTTCCATGACACCGCCAACGCGGTGGCCACGGTGATCTACACCCATTCGCTGCCGCCGCAGTTCGCGGTGGTGTGGTCGGGCCTGTTCAACTTCCTCGGCGTGCTGACCTCCAGCGGCGCGGTGGCGTTCGGCATCATCGCCCTGCTGCCGGTGGAGCTGATTCTGCAGGTGGGCTCGTCCGCCGGTTTCTCGATGATCTTCGCCCTGCTGCTGGCGGCCATCATCTGGAACCTGGGCACCTGGTGGCTGGGCCTGCCGGCCTCCTCGTCGCACACCCTGATTGGTTCGATCATCGGCGTGGGCGTGGCCAACGCACTCATGCACGGCCGCGACGGCACCAGCGGCGTGGACTGGGGCCAGGCGCTGAAAATCGGTTACTCGCTGCTGCTGTCGCCGCTGCTGGGCTTCGCCTTCGCCGCGCTGTTGCTGGTGGTGCTGCGCGTGTTCGTGAAAAACCGCGCCCTGTACAAGGCGCCCGTCAGCGACGCGCCACCGCCATGGTGGATTCGCGGCCTGCTGATTCTGACCTGCACCGGCGTGTCCTTCGCCCACGGCTCCAACGACGGCCAGAAAGGCATGGGCCTGATCATGCTGATCCTGGTGGGCACCCTGCCCATGGCCTACGCCCTGAACCGCGCCATGCCGGCCGACCAGTCGGTGCAGTTCGCCGCCGTGGCCCAGGTGACCCAACAGGCGCTGGTCAAGGCCGCGCCAACGCCGGTGAACGGCGACCCGCGGGCGATCCTGACGGACTATATCCGCAACAAGCAGCCTACCCCGGAACTGGTACCGGCCCTGGCCGCCATTGCCGGGCTGATCGGCAACGAGGTCAACGCCTACGGCAGCCTTACCGCCATCCCTGCCGCCGCGGTGGGCAACGTGCGTAACGACATGTACCTGACCTCCGAGGCGATTCGCCTGATGGACAAGGACAAGGTCGGCCAGTTTGACGCCGACACCCAGGCCAAGGTCTCGCAGTTCAAGCAGCAGATCGACAGCTCCACCCGCTTCATCCCGCTGTGGGTGAAAGTGGCCGTGGCCATCGCCCTGGGGCTGGGCACCATGGTGGGCTGGAAGCGCATCGTGGTGACGGTCGGTGAGAAAATCGGCAAGAACCACCTGACCTACGCCCAGGGCGCCAGCGCCGAAGTGGTGGCTATGCTGACCATCGGCGCGGCGGACATGTACGGGCTGCCGGTGTCCACCACCCACGTGCTGTCCTCGGGCGTGGCCGGGGCCATGGTGGCCAACGGCTCGGGGCTGCAGATGCGCACCATCCGCAACCTGGTGATGGCCTGGGTGCTGACCTTGCCGGCGGCCATCCTGCTGTCAGGCTCGTTGTACTGGTTGTTCAACTCGGTGTTCTGAACCGGACGCCGATCGACCGTAGCCGCTGCCGAAGGCTGCGCTGGCCATGCCCCACGCTGAAGATCTTCAGTGTACGAATGGGCCAGCGCAGCCTGGCGGCAGCGGCTACAGGTGGCCAGCGTCGGTCACCACTCCAACGTCAGGCGGCTCTCGAAGCTGCGTTCCTCACCCGTCAACGGGTCCTTGAAGCGCAGGCTCTGCGCCAGCAGCTTCAACGGTTTCGCGTAATCATCCGCCTCGCCCTGCCCGCACACCTGCGGGTAGAACGGGTCGTTGCACAGGCTGGCCCCCAGCGCCGTCATGTGCACCCGCAGCTGGTGGGTCTTGCCGGTGATGGGATAGAGGATGTAGCGCCACAGGTCTCCGTGCTTCTCCCCCACTTCCACCAAGGTCTCGCTGTTGGGCACGCCGTCCACTTCCTGCATGCGGAAGAACGGCTCGCCGTGCACCATGCGGCTCTTGTGCACCAGCGGGAAGCTCAGGTGCGGCAACGCCGGGGCAATGGCGTGGTAGCGCTTGTCGATCTGACGGTTGGGGAACAGCGACTGGTAGGCCGAGCGGCTCTCGGGGTTGGCCGAAAACAGCACCAGCCCGGCGGTGTGGCGGTCGATACGGTGCAGCGGCACCAGGTGCGGGTTGTCCAGGCGGCGGATCAGCCGGCGCAGCAAGGTGTGCTCCACGTACTCGCCAGTGGGCGTCACCGGCAGAAAGTGCGGCTTGTCGGCCACCACCAGGTGCTCGTCCACGTGCAGGATCTGCTCCTGGGCAGCGATGGGCTTTTCATTGGGCACTTCACGGAAATAGTGAATGCGCAGGCCCTGTTTGTAGGGCAGGTCGACCGCTATCGGCTGCCCCTGGGCGTCCAGTACCCTGCCCCGGGCAATGCGGTCCAGCCACTGGGCGCGGTCGATGGCCTTGAAGTGATCGCACAGGCAATCCAGCACCGTCGTCCAGGGGCCAGGCGGCAGGCTGAGGGTGCTGGCCTGGTGATGGGCAGCGTTGAAGGCACGATCGGACATGGGCAGGGCTCTGGGCTAAGGCAGCCTGGCATTATCCCCCAGTGCCGCGCCCGCTGTCATTGCGCGTGGGCCTGGCGCGCCGCGTCGGTGAACTCCTTGAGCCAGCGCAGCACCTGCACCGCTTCCCAGCGAGTGGGGTCGTACAGGGCGTACAGCAGGCCCTCGTAGCCCACCACGTCCAGCGGGCGATGGTAGCCGGCACGCTGGAACAGTGCCTCGATCTCGGCGAAGCAGGTGTTGAAATGCAATTTGTTGAAGGGCGTCTTGCCTTCCGTTACCAGGCCATCGAGGCGCAGCTCCAGCACCGCCTCCTGGACCACTTCCGGGCTCATGCGGTTGACGCTGTATTTCAGTTGTTCGACATTGACCACGCGGGCAATCCTCTGACTTCGTTGCTCAGGGCACGCGCGGGCACCCTGTAGTGCGCACTTCCATGAACACTGTATTTATATACAGCATAAGGATCGCTACCCTCTGCGTCAATGCGCAGATGATCGGTGGCGCCTCAGACAATCCCGGGCAGGTAGCCGGTGTCCTTGCGAATGGTCAGCACTTCGCGGCGCGGTGGCCGCTCGCTGACGGCCAGGTGCACCCAGCGGTCGAACTCCAGGATCAGCTGGTCGAACACCAGGCCGCTGTCGGCGATCAGTTCCACCGTTTGCCGCGGCGCCAAGCCCACCACCGTGAAATCCGCGGCCAGGCCACGCAGGTGCGCACTGGTGGGCGAACCGCCAATCAGCGCGTTCAACGCCGGGCCACGGTAGCCGCTGCTGATCAGCAGCGGCGCGTCCACCAGGGTGCGGATGGCCTCAAGCAGCTGGCACAGGCGGCGCAGGTTGGCGATAACGGCCGCGTCGGGGGTGTTGTCGATGCCGGCCTTGGCGGCCGAGGGGGAGGCAATCATCTCTGCCAGGGTGAAGTTGTCGCTCAGGTTCATGCAGTCGCTCCTTGACGTGCGCACGGGTGCACCGGCCATTGTCCGGGGCCGGTGGAGGGAGCGTGTAGTTATCTATGTAGGCGCGGCGACGGGGCAGCGGGAAAGCCTGCGCAGGCTCAGCGCACGAAGGCGACCACCTGGTCGGTGTCGAACGGCCAGCGCAGTTCGGCACCGGTGTCGATGCGCAGCAGCACGGGGATGTGCAGCGAGTAGCTGTCGAACAGCACGGGGTTTTCGGCGATGTCGATCAGTTCCACCTGCAACCCGTGCTCCACCAGCGGCATCAGCTCAGCCTCGGCCAGCTCGCACAGGTGGCACCCCAGGGTTCCAAGCAATTGGCATTCAGCAGGCATGATGCTTACCGGGCAAGGTTGGAATGGGCCCTATTCTAGAACCTACAGGATAAACCGCCAACGCCGGCTGGCGGCAATCACCAGGGGTGCCACGGCCAGGGTCAGCAGCGCCACCAGCAGGGCCATCAGGCTGCCGTACGCCAGCCCCGCAGCCATCGCCGCGAACATCAACAACGGGTGGGTGAAGTAGACCGCCGCCGACAATCGACCCACGCGGTCACCCGTGCCTGGGCGCGGGTAATGCAGGGCCAGCAGCACCACCACCGGGGCCACCAGCGGCAGCGTGAACATGAAGTCAAAATTGATGACGCGGTCGGGGGCGTGCTGGTAGTTGAACCACGACTCGGCCAGCATCAGCAGCAGCGCCACCACCAGCCAACTCCACAACAGCCCCGGGGCCAGGCGTGCCGGCACCTGGTGGCGGGCCAGCAGGAAGCCCGTCGCCACGAACGGGAAGCCCATGAACAGGAAGTTGCGCGCCGCGTAGTCGTTCTGGTTGAAGTGTTGCAGGAACGCCTCGGGAATCTGCACGTAGGCCCGCGCGTACTGCAGCGCCAGGCCCAGGGCAAAGGCAATCAACGCCAGCGCGGCGACCTGCCAGGTGCGGCGCTCGCGCACGGCATACAGCAGCAGGCCACCACCGATCATGCCCAGCAGGTACCACAGGTGGAAGAAGCCGATCAGCCACTGCTTGAGCGCCAGCAGCACCGCGCCCACGCCTGAACCCGCCACGTAGAACGGGCTGTAGACCAGCATCCAGAACACGTACAGCAGCACGATGCGCCCCAGCCAGCGGCGTATGCCGGCCGCGCCCTGCAGCGCCTGGCCGAGGAAATAGCCGTTGATCAGGAAGAACACCGGCACCGCGATGCGCAGCAGGCCGTTGCACAACAGGTAGCCCGGCAGGCTGTCGTTGCCACCCAGCACCTTGCAGTGCATGGCCACTACCATCAGCGCCAGCAGCAGCTTGAGCCGGTCCAGGTTTGCGTTGACGATCTTGCTCATCCCTAAGCGCTCTAGTGGGCGAAATTGGAAAAACCTGGAGCAGTCCAACCGCCACACAGCGTAGCAGCGGCAACAGCCACCATCTTATCGGTGATGGCTATTTGCCGTCGAGCCTCGCGCACCTAGAGCATGAAACGCCAGCGCTGGTTCATGGCAATCAACAGCGGCGCCAGCGCAACGGCCGCCAGGGTCACCAGCGCCACCATGAAGTTTCCATAGACCACCCCCGCGCCCAGGGCACACCACAAGATCAGCGGGTGCACGAAGTACACCGCCGATGACATCTGCCCTACGTAGACGCTCTGGGTAGGCCGGTCGTAGACCATCACCAGCATGAACAGCGCCGGCGCCACCAGTGGCATCGAAGCCAGCAGGTCAAAGTTGAACAGGTGCACCGGGTCATTGCGGTAGTTGAGCTCGGACTCCAGCAGCATCAGCGCCATGGCCAGCAGCAGCCAACCCCACACCAGGCTGCGGTTGAGGCGCAGGTGCAGCGGGTGGCGCGCCAGCAGGTAGCCCAGGGCCATGAACGGAAACGCCATGAACAGGAAATTGCGCGCGGTGTAGTCGTTCTGGTTGAAGTGCTGCAGGAAGTCATTGGGAATGTGCACGTACACCCTGGCGTACTGCAGCGCCACGCCAATGGCGAAGGTGGCCAGGGCCGCGGCCGCAAGCGTGGCGGTGGAGCGCTGGTGCAGCACGAACAGCAGGGCGCCGGCGCCGATCATGCCCACCAGATACCACAGGTGGAAATAGCCGATGACCCATTGCTTGATGGCCGCCAGCATATCGGCAAAGCCCAGCCCCGTGAGGTACAGCGGGCTATAGATGACCATCCAGAATACGTAGAGCATGGTCACGCGCCATAGCCATTGGCGCATCACCGGCCAGGTCATGGGCGCCTGGCCCAGAAAGTAGCCGTTGATGATGAAGAACACCGGCACGACCACGCGGAAAACACCATTGCACAACAGGTACCCGGCCAGGGTGTCGTTGCCGCCGAGTATCTTGCAATGCACCGCGACCACGATCAGGGCCAGGGTAAGTTTGAGCCAGTTGAGGTTTGCGTTGACTGTTTTTGTTGTTGTTTTGCCCATGTGATGTCACCTGACGAAAAAGCGCCAAGCCCCGTGACGACGAATGCGTCACACCGTGTCGTACCCCCCGCGTGCCGGTGCCTTGCGAAAGCGCTGGTTGCACCACGCCGTGGCGCGGTCCAGCAGCGGTTTCTCGAACACCCGGTACGCCACTGCCCCATAGCACAACGTGGCTGCCAGCATCAGCAGCACAAACGCCAGGTTGTCCCACAGACTGTCCGGATTCGCGCCCACCAGGCGCCACACCTGCCCCATCACCCCGAGCACCAGCAGGTGCGACAGGTAGACGGTGTAGGACATGTCACCTATGTGCGTAAGGAAGCGCGGTACCGTGATCAGTTTTCGCCGTTCCAGCAACGCCAGCGACAAGGTCAGCGTGCCGAACACCAGGGCAGCCGCCAGCATGCGCGGCAGCCCCACCGTCTTGTACAGGCCCAGGCTGGCGATCAGCGGCATGCCTACCAGCACCGAGGCCAGCAGCATCACCCAGACCACGCCGGTGGGCAGCGCGGCACTGCGCGCCGAATAGAAGTAGCGCGCCACGGCGCAGCCAACGATGAATTCCAGGGCGTAGGGGTGAAGCATGATCCGCAGCGCCGGGGAATAGTCCTGCCAGTCCTGGGTCAGGTTGAAGGCCACCAGCACCAGCGCCCAACCCGCCAGCAGCCAGGGCAGCCACTGTTCGCGCAGGAACAGCAGCGCGGCAAACACCAGGTAGAACCACAGTTCGAACACCAGCGACCAGGCCACCATCACCAGCAGCACCTTGTCGCTGGGCAGCAGCAGGAAGGACATGCCCAGGTTCGAGTCGCCGTGGGTGGAATTGACCAGCCCCGGCGCCGCCAGGTAGATGCCCAGGGTGATCAGGTAATAGAGCCAGTAGTTGGGATAGATGCGCGACAGGCGATTGAACAGGAAGCGCTGGCCCTGCACCCAGTCTTGGTGGCGGCCGCGGGTGACGATGACCATGACGAAGCCGCTGATGACGAAGAACAGGTCGACGCCCAGCTGGAAGAAATCCACCATGGATGGCAGCAACAGGTCACCACCGCTGTATTTGGCTTCAACCGCCGCCATGTGGAACAACACCACGCCCACTACCGCGACGCCCCGCATGCCCTGCAACGAAAACAGGCGCTCCATACCCCTTGCCCCTTGTGTTCGAACCCCATACCAAAGCCGTGGCCCAGGGTAAATGCTCCTGGGCCAACTGCATGCTATGCCGAACGCCGACGCAAGAAAACCATTGGTTTATGGCGTCAAACTGCCATCACCCCCACCCTCCGTAGCAGCGGCTGCAGGCCGCGTCCCCAAGCGCCGCATCGCGGCCGGGACGCCACCCGGTCAATCGTGGTTGACCGCGCCAATCTTGTGCAGCGACAGGTCGGCGCCGTAGTACTCCTGCTCCTGGCTCAGGCGAATACCCACCACCGCCTTGAGCAGCCCGTACACCGCAAAGCCGCCCACCAGCGCCACGACCACCCCGGCCAGGCTGCCCAGCACCTGCACGGCCAGGCTCACGCCGCCCATGCCGCCCAGCGCCTGCTGGCCAAAGATGCCGCAGGCCACGCCGCCCCACACGCCACAGATGCCGTGCAGCGGCCACACGCCCAGCACGTCATCGATCTTCCACTTGCCCTGGGCGGCAATGAAGCAGCCCACGAACAGCGCGCCGGCGATGGCACCGGTGGCCAGGGCGCCGATGGGGTGCATCAGGTCGGAACCGGCGCACACTGCCACCAGCCCCGCCAGCGGGCCGTTGTGCAGGAAGCCGGGGTCGTTGCGGCCGACGATCAGCGCGGCGATGGTACCGCCGACCATGGCCATCAGCGAGTTGATCGCCACCAGGCCGCTCATGCCCGCCACGCTTTGTGCGCTCATGACGTTGAAGCCGAACCAGCCGACAATCAGAATCCACGAGCCCAGCGCCAGGAACGGAATGTTCGACGGTGCGAAGGCCACCACGCGACCATCGCGGTAACGCCCCTGCCGCGGGCCCAGCAACAGCACCGCCGCCAGCGCCAGCCAGCCGCCCATGGCGTGCACCACCACCGAGCCTGCGAAGTCATGGAAGGTGGCGCCAAAGTGCGCCAGCAGCCACGGCTGCACGCCAAAGTTGCCGTTCCAGGCAATGCCCTCGAAGAACGGGTAGACGAAGGCCACGATCAGCGTGGTGGCGCACAGCTGCGGGACGAAACGCGCACGCTCGGCGATGCCGCCGGAGATGATCGCCGGAATGGCCGCGGCAAAGGTCAGCAGGAAGAAGAATTTCACCAGTGCATAGCCATGGTCCGCGCTCAGCTCGCTGGCCGGGGCAATGAAGGTGACGCCATAGGCGATCCAGTAGCCTATAAAGAAATAGGCCAGGGTGGACACGGCGAAGTCGCTGAGGATCTTCGACAGCGCGTTCACCTGGTTCTTCTGGCGCACGGTGCCGACTTCCAGGAACGCGAAGCCGGCGTGCATGGCCAGGACCATGACAGCGCCCATCAGCAGAAACAGGGTATTGGAGCCGTGAATCAGTGTTTGCACGGCGCTTTGCAGATTATCCATCGAGAAGGCAGACCTGAAGTCCGGAAAAACAGCACCAAAGCAGGTCGACCGATGAGTCATTGCACCAATATGGGACGTGCAACGCGCTCTTTATTCGACTGCGTGGTAATTTTTCCTCGGGTTTATTTCGTTTGGGTTAAGGTTTATTTCCACCGCAGGCTCTGGCGCGCCGATCTGGCGCACGGGCCTGCTGTTATGCACCAACGAAAAGCAAAAGCTGTACCAGGCAAACGTGAAGGAACCTTCAGAAAGCCTGGGCACTCGAAACACCAGACGCCAACCAATGGAGAGCACCATGGCCCGCACCACGGCAAAGACTGCACAAGACGTACTGATGGCTGATTTTCAGACGTTGGTGCGCGACACCGAGAAGCTGCTGGACCACACCAAGACCCTGGCCGGCGACCAGGCTGACGAGCTGCGCGAGCAGATCCACGACAGCCTGCTGCGCGCCCGCGAAACTCTGAAGGCCACCGAGCAGACCCTGCGCCTGAAGGGCGAACTGGCCGTGGCCAAGACCGAGGCCTACGTGCAGGAAAACCCCTGGCAGTCCATCGGCATCGCCGCCGGCGTGGGCTTCCTGGTCGGCCTGCTGGCCACAAGGCGCTAACCGATGGCCTTGGACATGGACTCGAAATCGACGGCCGCCGGGCCGTCGTCGCGGCGCCTGGGCGCGGCTCTGCTGGGCCTGTTGCACAGCCATGTGGAACTGTTCGGCATCGAACTGCAGGAGCAGAAATCGCGCACCTTGAGCCTGCTGCTGTTCGCCGGGCTGGCCTTGGTGTTCGCGCTGCTGGCACTGGTGGCCTTGTCAGGCCTGATCCTGATTCTGCTGTGGGACAACTACCGCATGCAGGGCATGATTGGCCTGGCGGTGTTCTACCTGCTGGCAGGGCTGTTCTGCGCCATGAAGTTGAAAGCGGCGATCTTCGATGAATCCTCGCCGTTCAGCGGCACCCTCGAAGAGCTGGCCAACGATCGGGAGCGCCTGTTGCCATGAGTGCACCGAACCTGCCACAGAACCAGTCGCGTCGCGAAATGCGCAAGGCCTTGATCCGCTTGCGCATGGAAATGCACCGTCAGGAAATTCGCCACGAATCCGGCCAGCTGATCAACCCCTTGAACCGCCTGCGCGGCATGGGCCAGTCGGTCCAGGACGGCTTGGGCATCAAGCATGCACCGTTGTGGGGCCTGGCCGGCGTGGTGCTGCTGGGCTTCCTCACCGGCAAAGGTGCCAAAAGCGGCGGCACTGGCGGGCTGACGCGCCTGGTGAAGCTGGGCACCAGCCTGCTGCCCCTGATCAAGCTGGCCATGCAACGCAAGGACTAGATTGCCATCATTTGGCTACATTCTTGCAAAGGCCCTAGGCCATGCCCCGGTTCCGGCCGGGGCGCTCAAGAAGCTGCCATCTGAGGAGCCGCCGTGTTCGACGGGCAACCGCTCGCCTGGTTTCAACCCTTCATCGATACCGCCACCGGCCGCATCGCCGGCGTGGAGGCCCTGGGCCGCCTGCGCCAGGCCGACGGCACGGTGCAGTCGGTGGGGCCGCTGTTCAGCGACCCACGCACCCTGGCCCCAGCCCTGCGGCGCCTGGACCGGCAGATCCGCGGCGACGCCCTGGCCCGCCTGCATGAGGCGCCGCAGGACTGGTTCCTGAGCCTGAATATCTCGCCGCGCTGGATCAGCCGCGTGCGCGACAACCAGCCGCTGCCCAGCCTGACCCAACTGCAGCGCCACGGCGTGCCGGCCGAGCGAGTGGTGTTCGAGATCACCGAACTGGGCGGCGACAGCCGTCGCCTCAGCCAGGTGGTGCAGCGCTACCGCGAGGCCGGCGCGCGCATCGCCATCGATGACTTCGGCGCCGGCTATTCGCAACTGGACCGCGTGCTGGCGCTGCAACCCGACATCCTCAAGCTCGACATGCGCCTGTTCCAGGCCGCCGCCCGCGGTGGCCCCAGCAGCGAAGTGGTCAAGGCCCTGGCACAGATGGCGGAGAAAACCGGCTGCTGGATCATCGCCGAGGGCGTGGAAACCGAAGCCGAGCTCAACTTCGCCCTGGAATGCGGCTCACGCTACGTGCAGGGCTACCTGTTCGCCCGCGCCGAACCGGACTTCTTCCCCGCCGACGCCTTCGTCACCCGCTTCGCCGCCCTGCGCGAGCGCTACGTGCAGCAGAAACTGGGCGAGCGTGCGCGGCTGATGAACCTGCGCCTGCAACTGGGCGAGCTGATGGCCGTGCTGCAACCCTGGGCCCAGGCCGGCGCCCCTGCCAGCGCCCTGCCCCGGCTGGACGCCTACCCCTGGCTGCTGCGCTTCTACCAGTGCGACCGCCACGGCACCCAACTGACCCCCAACATGGAATGGCGCCAACAGGGCTGGCACGCCGACCCCAGCTACCTGGGCCACAACTGGTCGTGGCGCCCGTACTTCTACCACCTGCTGGCCGAAGGCTGGGACGAACGCCGGCTGATCCTGTCCAGCACCTACCGCGACGCCACCAGCAACCAGTATTGCCTCACCGCAGGGCAGTTCTTCGCCAACGGCCAGCGGTTGTTGTTGATTGACGTGGATGCGGCGCATCTGGGGTGATGGGAGGTGCGGTGCGCCAGGACGCGGCCTGCGGCCGCTGCTACGTACTGTGGGAGCTGGCTTGCCAGCGAGCTGTTGAGGCCTGAAAACTCGCTGGCAAGCCAGCTCCCACAAAGACAGTGCTGCTACAGGTCGTGCGCCCCAGGTCTGTTTTTCAGCGACGACACAGACAGGCTTGATTGTTTATATCGAACGATCCTTCAATGCTAGCGAAATACCAGTATTTACTAGCAAAACCCTAAAAATCGCTGAAAGCCGCGTTTTAGACACCTCAAGATACATTTGACGTGGCGAAAGATTCGGCTACTATCGCCCGCACAAAAACTGCAGATGGCTTTACGGATGAAGATCAAGATCGAAAAAAACAACAACGATTCCTCCTGCCTGGTCTGGCTGAACGACGACCCCGTGACCTTCCGCACCGAGGAAGAAGCACAGGCCTACGTCGATCAGCTCAAGGCACGACTGGAGGCGGTGCCTGTACTGGCCGCCGAACTTCAGGACTAGGCACAGCGCTGGATCACTCGTCACTAAAGTTGTACCCCGCCAAACGCTCGTAGCCGCACTGCCAACCCTGCGGCTACGACGCCAGCCTCAAAAGCCGAACAGCTTCCCCGGCCCATCACACAGAATCGCCCGCCGCTGCGCCGCCCACGGCACCAGGCTCTGGAACAGCTCGAACTCACCTGCATAATTCACCTGCCGCTCGTGCTGGGTGTGCGGCCAGTCGCTGCCCCACATCAGCCGGTCGGCGCCGAAGTGCTCGATCAGCAGCGGCACCGCGTCGTGGGCGAACGACAGGTTCTCGCTGTGGGTGCCGCCCAGGCGGTAGACCCCGGAGAGCTTGACCCAGGTGCGCTTGCCGTCGCCCAGTTCCAGCAGGCGCTGGAAGGTGGCGTGGCTGGCGCCGAAACCGGCGTGGGGGCGGCCGACGTGGTCGATGGCGACCTTGCAGCCGTAGCGCTGCAGCGCCGCCCACAGGCTGGGAATGTCTTCGATCTGGCGGTGCAGCTCCACGTGCCAGCCTAGCTCCGCCACCGTTTCCAGCAGCGGCGCCCAGGTGGGCGACGCCAGGTCCGGCAAGGCCTGGCCCATGAGGTTCAGGCGGATGCCGCACACGCCCAGCCGGGCCATGCGCTTGAGCTGGGACTGGCTGACGTCCGGCGCCACCACCGCCACCCCGCGCAGCTGCTCGGGGGCAGCGGCCAGGGCCTGGAGCAGGTGGCTGTTGTCGGTGCCCAGGAAGCTGGGCTGCACCAGCACGCCGTGGCTTAGCCCCTGTTCGCGCAGGTGACCCAGCCATTGCGCCAGGGTGGCGTCGTAGTCCGGGGTGTAGCGGCGGCCGTCGACGAAGTCGAGCTGGCGGCCGAACACGTGGGCGTGGGCGTCAATGCCGAGGATCGGCAAGGGGGCGGTCAGTGGCATGGTGATGGTCTGCATGGAGTGATGGGGTCAGGCCCGTGACGGGTGGGTGCCCGCCACAGGCTTGGGGGTGGCGCCCGGGGTCTCGGCGACCAGGCTGCGGCCGCGGGTTTCGGGCAGTGCCAGGGCGGCGATCATCGCCACGCCGTAGGCGATGCCGGCGTCGATACCGATGGCCGAGCCCAGGGACATGCTCGCGCTCAGGTGGCCGACCATGGCCGGGAACACCGCGGCCACCACGCGGCCGAAGTTGTAGCAGAAGCCCACCCCGGCGCCGCGCACATCGGCCGGGTACAGTTCGTTGAACAACGAGCCGAGGCTGGCGGGAATACCGGCGGCGAAGAAGCCCAGGGGGAAGCCCAGGAACAGCATCTGTTGGTTGGTGAGCGGCAGGAACAGGTAGGCCTGCACCGTCAGCACGCAGCAGAAGGCGAACAGGATGATGTTCTTGCGCCGGCCGATGCGGTCCACCAGGAAACCACTGGCCACGCAGCCGCAGAAGAAGGCGACGATGATCACCGCCAGGTAGCCGCCCGAGCTCAGCACCGAGAGGTTGCGCTCGGTCTTGAGGAAGGTCGGCAGCCAGGTCATCACCGCGTGGTAACCGCCGTGGGCGCCCAGGCCCAGCAGGCCGCCCAGCAAGGTCACGCGCAGCAGTTGCGGGCGGAAAATGGCCGCCATGGCCGCGAACAGGTTCAAGGGCGCGGCCTTGGCCTGTTGCTGGCGCAGGAAGCTGTCCGGCTCCGGCACGCTGCGGCGCACGTAGATGATCAGGATGGCCGGCAGCAGGCCCACCAGGAACATCACCCGCCAGGCGTAGTCCGCGGGCACGAAGGAATAGATCAGCGTGAACACCCCTACCGCGGTGCCCCAGCCTACGGCCCAGGCGCTCTGCACCGTGCCCATGACCTTGCCGCGGTAGCGCGCCTGGATGCTCTCGGCCATCAGCACCGCACCCGCCGCCCATTCGCCGCCAATGCCAAAGCCCTGCAGGGCCTTGATTACCACCAACTGGTTGAAGTCGGTGACAAACGCCGAGGCGAAGGTGAACAGCGAGAACCACAGGATCATCCACTGCAGGGTGCGCACCCGACCATAACGGTCCGACAGCGTGCCACCCAGCCAGCCGCCCACCGCCGACGTGATCAGCGTGACGCTGCTGATCAACCCGGCCTGGGTGTTGCTCAGGGCGAACGCGGCGATCAGCGCTGGAATCGCCAGGCCAAACATTTGCACTTCCAGGGCGTCCAGCGCCCAGCCGCCGAAGCAGGCCCAGAAGGTCTTGCGCTCGCGCGCGGTGACGTCTCGATACCAGGTGAACATGTTTTCTTATCCTTATGGGTGGGACAGGTCAGCGGATTTCAACGCTGTAGCGGAAGTGCCGGGCGTGGCCCCAGGAGCGCCGCCATTCCAGCGGTTGGCCGGCGTAGTTGCGCGCCACCCGTTCGATCACCACTACCGGGCTGCCGGCGTCCACGCGCAGCAGGCGCGCGTGCACTTCGCTGACCGCTTCGGCGGTGAGGGTCTCGTCGGCGGCGGCAATCACCTGCCCGCACAGGCTTTCATACACCGGGTACAGCAGCGGGCCGTGGGCATTGAGGTCGTGGTCGAGGATGGCGGCGAACGGTTCGTGGGGCAGCCAGATCTCTTCCACCAGCAGCGGCTGGGCGTTGATCAGGCGCAGACGCAGCAGGCGGATGACCGGGGCGCCGGGCTCCAGGGCCAGGGCATGGGCCACGTCGGCAGGCGCCTGCAGGGCTTCATTGGAAAGGATGCGGCTTTCCGGCACCTGGCGCGCGCCGTCGGCGTCCTGGAAGCGGAAGAAGCGGAACAGCGAGGACTGGAATTGCGGGCGGCGGACGAAGGTGCCGCGGCCTTGCTGGCGTTCCAGCAGCGACTCGCTGACCAGTTGGTCGATGGCCTTGCGCACGGTGCCGATCGACAGGCCGTACTCGGCCGCCAGCGCCGACTCGGTGGGAATGGCCGCGCCAGGCTGCCAGCGGTTGCTGGCGATCTGCTCGGCGAGCTGGTCGCGCAAGCGCTGGTACAGCGGCAGGCGCTCGTCACTGGAAAGACTGTTCATGGCAGACGGGCTCTTTTAGTTATGTAGTCATCTATATGAATCTTGAACCAGTATTCGCTGCCTCCGTGCGTTCGTCAAGTCGCCGCCCCTGCCCTTCGTCGTCCGGCAAGGTGGTACACCAGGGGCGGGATAAACCGTTATACTGGTTAACGATTCCCCTAATAAAAGCCCGATACTATGGCCACTCCCAGCTCCCCGCCCACCACCCCCGACCCGCTGGACACCGGCGTGCTCGACGATCTGATCGGCTATGCCCTGCGCCGCGCGCAGATCCAGGTGTTCCAGCACCTGGTGGAACAGCTCAATGCCTATGACCTGCGCCCGGCGCAGTTTTCCGCCCTGGCGATCATCGCCCAGAACCCCGGCCCCACCCAGGCGGAACTGGCCAAGAGCCTGGCCATCGAACCGCCGCAGGTGGTGCCCATGGTCAACAAGCTGGAAGAACGCGGGCTGGCCTTGCGGGTGCGCTGCAAGCCGGACAAGCGTTCCTATGGACTGTTCCTGAGCAAGGCCGGCGAGGCGTTGCTCAAAGAACTGAAAGAGGTGGCCGCGCGCAGCGACCAGGAAGCCACGGCGAACCTGAGCGCCGAAGAGCGCGAGCAGTTGCTGGGGTTGTTGCGCAAGGTGTATCAGGGTAACGCCTGAGCCTGTGGACGCCGCCTGCGGCAGCTGCTACGTAGCAGCGGCCGCGGGCCGCGTTATCGGGCCAGGGTACGCGGTACCTTGCCGGCGTACAGGTCGTCGATCAGCGCGGCGCGGCCTTGCAACACCAGGCGCTGGTTGATCGAGCCCTTGTCGGTGATCTCGCCGCTGTCGATGGACGGCGGCTGTTGCGCCAGGCTCGCCCAGTCGATGCGGCTGGCGCTGCCAGTGGCGTGCTGGTTGAGACGCCCCAGCAGGTCCGCCAGCCAGGCTTGCACAGGTGCTGCCGCCAGCACCTGTGCCACCGTGGCATCGGCACCCAGCCCTGCCAACTGCCGACACTCGTCCAGCCGCGGGAAAATCAGCAGCCCCAGGCGCTCGCGATCCGGGCCCGCCACCACCACGTCATGCACGTACGGCGCGCCGTCGAGGATCACCCGCGTGCGCAGCGGCCCGACGCTGACGAACACCCCCGAGGACAGCTTGAAGTCCTCGGCGATGCGGCCATCGAACATCAACCCCAGCTGCGGGTTCTGCGGGTCGGCCAGGCGCACGGCGTCGCCGGAGCAGTAATAACCCTGCTCATCGAACGCCTCGCGGCTCTGCTGCGGCGCGCGCCAGTAGCCCGGCATCACGTGGGGGCCACGGAAGCGCACCTCCAGCTTGCCGTCGCGCGGCACCAGCTTGACCTCGCAGCCAGGCGCCGGCAGGCCGACGTAGCCGGCCACCGCCAGCGGCCCGGTGGTGAAGGTGCACGACGGCGCGGTCTCGGTCATGCCCAGCCCGGCCATCATGCGGATGCGCTCGCCGCAGTGGGCCACGGCAACCTTGTCCAGGCGGTCCCACACCGATTGCGACAGCCCTGCCCCGGCGAAGAAGAACAGCTTCATGCGCGCGAAGAAGCGCTCGCGCAGGTCACCGTCCTGCTCCAGCTGGCTGACCAGCTCCTCCCAGCCCTTGGGCACGGTGAGGTAGGCCGTGGGCGAGATCTCGCCCAGGTTGCGCAGGGTCTCGGCGAACAACGTGGGCGTGGGCTTGCCGTCGTCGATGTACAGGCTGCCGCCGTTGTACAGCACGATGCCGACGTTGTGGCTGCCCCCGAAGGTGTGGTTCCACGGCAGCCAGTCCACCAGCACCGGCGGCTCGTCGGCGAACTCGGGAAAGGTCTGCAGCAGCATCTGCTGGTTGGCGCAGAGCATGCGCTGGGTGGTGACCACGCCCTTGGGTAGCTTGGTGGAGCCCGAAGTGAAGAGAAACTTGGCGATGCTGTCGGCGGTCACGGCCGCGAACGCCGCGTCCGCCAGGGCTGGGTCGGCAGCGCCGAGCAGTTCATCGAAGGCCAGCCCGGGCGCCTGCCCATCAGCAAAGATCACCGGCACATCCGCTGGCAGCACTGCCTCTATAGCTGGCAGGTAGGCGCTATCGCTGGCGAACACCAGGCCTGGCGTCAGGGTGTCGATGATGTGGCGCAGCTTGCCGTAGTCCCGCGACACCAGCGAGTAGGCCGGCGACACCGGGCAATACGGAATGCCGGCGTACAACGCGGCGCAGGTCAGCTGCAGGTGCTCCAGGTCGTTGCCCGACAGGATCACCAGCGGCCGCTCGGCGCTGAGGTTGAAGCCCAGCAAACGCGCGGCGATGGCGCGGGTGCGTTCGAGCATCTGCGCGTAGCTGATGCGCTGCCATTGGCCCTGGCCGTCGCGGCGGGCGGCGAAGGTCTGCTGCGGGCGCGCCTGGGCCCACTGCACCAGGCGCTCCATCAGCCGCTGGGGGTGTGCCTGCAGCGGTTCCAGGGCGCGCATGTGCAGCACCCCTTGCACTTCATCGACCTGCACCTGGGGGTGGCCGATGTTCACGGCGCGCCAGGGCGCCGCTGCCATTGAACGATTCACGCGATGTCCCTCTGCTTGTTGTTATTGGAAGCAGTTAATGGGGTTGCGGTTAGATTGGGTAGTGACGAGGGCCGTTCTGCAGCGTTACCCAACGCAGCTGGGTAAACTGCTCGATGGCGGCGCTGGCACCAAAGCTGCCGTAGCCGCTGGCCTTCACGCCGCCGAAGGGCATGTGCGCCTCGTCGTGCACGGTGGGGCCGTTGATGTGGCAGATGCCCGACTCCAGGCGCTGGGCCAGGGCCAACGCGCGGCTGGTGTCGCGGCTGAAGATGGCCGCCGACAGGCCGAAGGCCGAATCATTGGCCAGCGCCAGCAGCGCCTCGTCGCCATCGGCGCGCTGCACCACAGCCACCGGGCCGAACGACTCCTCGTGGTACAGGCGCATGGCCGGGGTCACGTGGTCCAGCAGCACTGGCTGCATGACGCTGCCCTGCACCGCGCCACCACACACCTGGGTGGCGCCCAGGCTGACCGCGTCGGCCACCAGCGCCTGGAGGCGCGTGGCCGCCGCAGGGTCGACCAGCGAACCGAGCACCGAGCGGCTGTCCGCCGGGTCACCGGCGCGCAGGCCGGCGACCTTGCGCGCCAGCCGCGCGACGAAGTTATCGGCCACCGCCGTGTCGACGATCAGCCGCTCGGTGGACATGCAGATCTGCCCCTGGTTGAAGTAGGCGCCGAAGGCCGCCGCCTCCACCGCTGCGTCCAGGTCGGCGTCGGCCAGCACCAGGAACGGCGCCTTGCCGCCCAGCTCCAGCAACGCCGGCTTCAAGTGCCGCGCCGCCACTTGGCCGATGATACGGCCGACATGGGTGGAGCCGGTGAAATTGACCCGGCGCACCGCCGGGTGGGCGATGAGCCGCTCGACAATGGCCGCGGCATCGGCCGGGGCATTGCTGAGAATATTGACCACGCCGGCGCCGATGCCGGCGTCCTCCAGCACCTGGCCGATCAGCCGGTGCACCGCCGGGCTCAGCTCCGAGGACTTGAGCACCACGGTGTTGCCGCACGCCAGTGGCATGGCGATGGCGCGAGTAGCGAGAATCACCGGCGCGTTCCACGGCGCAATGCTGAGAATGACGCCGCACGGCTGGCGCAGGGCCATGGCGAAACTGCCGGGCACATCAGACGGGATGACCTGGCCGTTGACCTGGGTGGTCAGCGCTGCGGCCTCGCGCAGGATGTTGGCCGCCAGTTGTACGTTGAAGCCGTACCAGTTGGCCATGGCCCCGGTCTCGGCGGCCATGGCCATGAATTCGGCGCTGCGCGCGAGCATGCCGTCGGCGGCGCGCAGCAGGCGGTTGCGACGCTCGCCGGGGCCCAACGCGGCCCAGGCCGGGAACGCCGCGTGGGCAGCGTCCACTGCGGCGTCGGCGTCTTCGAGGGTGGCGGCCGCGGCAATCGACACCACCTGCCCGGTCATCGGGCAGCGGCGCTCGAACGTGCGCCCGTCGCGGGCGCCCACGGCCTTGCCGGCGATCAGCAAGGGGACTTCGAACATGGTGCATTCCTCGTTGTTATGGTTGTCGGGAATGATGCGTTGTCACGACGGTACGTGTGGGAGCTGGCTTGCCAGCGAGATTTTCAGGGGCCCGCAAAACTCGCTGGCAAGCCAGCTCCCACAACGGGTCAGCGCTTGTAGGCTTGCAGGCCGGGCTTGATGCTCTTGTCGTCGAGGAATTGCTTGAGGCCCTGCTCGCGGCCGTGCTCGGGGTCGCGCAGCTGCGCCTGGTCGAGCTTGGCGTACAGGTAGTCCTCGCTCTGCTCCCAGGTCAGTTCGCGGCAGCGCTTGAAGCCGTTCTTCGCCGCGCGCAGCACCACCGGGTTCTTGTCCAGCAGGTCCTGGGCCAGCAGGATAACCTCTTCGCGCAGCTGGTTGAGCGGCACGCTCTTGTTCACCAGGCCCATCTCGGCGGCCTTCTGCCCGTCGAAGGTCTTGCCGGTCATGATGTAGTACAGCGACTGGCGGTGGCCCACGGTGTCGGCCATGGCCTTGCTCACCAGGTTGCCCGGTGGGATGCCCCAGTTGATCTCCGACAGGCCGAACGTAGCCTCGTCGGCGCAGATGGCCAGGTCGCAGGCCACCAGCGGGCTGAAGCCGCCGCCAAAGCACCAGCCGTTGACCATGGCGATGGTCGGCTTGCTGTACAGGCGCAGCAGTTTCCATTGCCATTCCGAGGCATCACGGCGAATGCGCTCCTGCAGGATCTCGGGGCCGGCGTCCACTTCGCGGAAGTATTCCTTGAGGTCCATGCCGGCGGTCCAGGCGCTGCCGGCGCCGGTCAACACCAGCACGCGGGCGTCGGCGTCCTGCTCGACGGTTTCCAGCACGTCGCGCATTTCCCGGTTGAGGGTGGGGCTCATGGCGTTGCGTTTTTCCGGGCGGTTGAGGGTTACCCAGGCGATGCCGTCCTCGACGTCGACGGTCACGGTCTGCCAGCGGTTTGCGTAGCGGCTCATTTCACACCTCTTGTTCTTGGGCTGTGCGTTGTGGATGAAGAGACAGTAATGGCTAAAACTGGTTACGTCAATTAATCGTTAATACTATTAACTATATTTCCAGAAAAAGCCTTACCCCTCCCTTCACCGACCAACGCCAACGCCGCCAGCGCCGCGACCACCAGCCCCGGCGAGGCCGCCAGCAGCACCCCGCCCACACCCGCCCCTGCCGCCAGGATCTGCCCCGCCGCCAGCGGCCCGGCCATGGACCCCAGGCGCCCCACCGCCACGCACGCGCCCACGCCGGTGGCGCGCATGTCCGCCGGGTAGACCCGTGGCGCCAGCGCATACAGCACCAGCTGCGCGCCGATGCAGCAGTAGCCGCCCAGCACGCCGGCCAGCGCCATGCCGGTGAACGTCGCGGCCAGGCCCAGGCCGGCCAGGGCCACCAGCATGCCAAGGTAGGCGATCACCACCGCCAGCCCGGTGCGCCGGCGGTCCATCAGCCGGCCGGTCAGCAGCGAGCCTGCGGCGCCGCCGAGGTTGAACAGCACCTGCACCCAGCCGGCCTGCACGCGGTCGAAGCCCTTGGCCATGAGCAGCGAGGGCAGCCAGTTCAGCAGCAGGTACAGCACGGTCAAAGTGAAGAAGCACGCCAGCCACAACAGCAGCGTCTGCCGCGCCCGCCCCTGGCTGAACAGGCGGCCGGCGGGCGAGCCCTCGGCACGCTGCGACGTTGCCGCCACGCCCAGGCGCGGCAGCCACACCAGCAGGGCCACGGCGATCAGCAGCGGCGCCAGGCCGCCGATGTGAAACACCGTGCGCCACTGCTCCCCTACCCCCGACAGGCTGATCAGCGAGGCCAGCGCACCCCCCAGTGGCACGCCGCAATAGGTCAGGCTGACGGCGGTGCTGCGCAGCCGCGGCGCTGCAGCCTCGCTGGCCACGGCAATGATGATGGGCAGCGCCGCGCCCAGGCCGAGGCCGGTCAGCAGCCGCGCCAGCAACAGGCCGGGGTAGCTGCTGGCATGGGCGGTGAACAGGGTGAAGGCGCCGAACAGTAGCACCGCCGCCAGCAAGGTGCCCTTGCGTCCGGCACGGTCGGCCAGCCAGCCGCCCAGGAAGGCGCCGGGCAGCAGGCCCATGAGCCCGGCGCTGAATACCCAGCCCAACTGTGCGGGTGCCAGGCCGAAGGCCTTGGCGAGGAAGGGTGCGGTTATACCGGTGGATTGCAGGTCGAAGCCTTCGAGCAAGGCCACGGCGCAGCACAGCGCGACGGTCAATACCGGCCGCGGGGAAGCGGGACGTACAGGCATGGTGTGCATCTCTTGTTGTGGTTGTGGTGGCACATGGATAATACGATTAATGATTATATACATTAACCAAATGCCTGCCAGCCATGTCCCGTCCTGCAAGCGTTTTGCCTGCATCTTTGTCTGAACGAAGCGACAACAACATCTGTCGTACCAAATAAGCCATCTACACTGGCTTGTGCTTGTCCTAAACGAGATGGTTCAACCAATTGATCGAGGACGTCATCCATGAAGCGAATCTTGAGCTGTGGGCTGTTGGTGCTGGCAGGGGCGTTGAGTTTCCAGGCCAGCGCCGCCGGCGAGACCGAGACGTGCAACGCGAACATCCAGCGCTTGCAGGACCGCATCAACAGCGCTGCCACCACTGACCCGAAAGTGCACGAGCTGGTGGGCAAGGACATCGACTCTGCCGCCGCAGCCCGCGACAAGGGCAACGTGAAGGACTGCATCGAGATTACCGACCGGGTGAAGAGCCGGTTGGACAAGTACAACAAATAGGCACGTAGCAGCGGCCCTTAGGCCGCGTCCGGTAGCGCCGCAGCGCAACTGAAGTACCGCGGCGCGACCGGACGCGGCCTGGGGCCGCTGCTACGGGGTCAGGCGCGGCAGCGGACCTCCAGGCCCGCGGTCAGTTCCTGCAGCGCATCGCGCAACTGCTCCACCCTGCCCGCCAACGGCTGCTGCGCATCCGCGCACGCCCGCTCCACCAGCTCGCACGCCTCCAGCACCTGCGCAGCACGGATAATGCGCGCGCCGCCCTTGACCCGATGCGCCAGGTTGGCGATGCCTTCGCGGTCGGCCTCGACGTCCAGCATGGCCAGGCTGCCCAGGTCCTGGCGGCAACACTCCACCAGATCGCCGAGAAGGCCTTTGAGCGCCACGCTGTCGCCCGCGGTCAGCTCTTCCAGTGACGCCAGGTCGATGCCGTCGCTGGCCGGCGCCACCGTCACCTGCCCACCCTGGCCAGGCTGCAGGGCCACGGCCAACTCGGTCAGGCCCAGGGGCTTGAACAGGCAACCGTCCATGCCCGCTTCCAGGCAACGCACCCGTTCCTGGGGCACCGCGTTGGCGGTGAAGCCCAGCACGCGGCAGCGCGGGCGGCGCTGCCGGCGTTCGTGCACGCGAATCGCGCGCACCAGCTGGTAGCCGTCCAGGCCCGGCATGTTGCAGTCGCTCATGACCACGTCGAACTGCCCGCCCAACCAGGCGCGCAGGCCGCTGCCACCGTCCTCGGCCAGGGTAACCCGGTGGCCCAGGTACGCCAGTTGCTGCTGCAACAGGATGCGGTTGGCGCGGTAGTCGTCCACCACCAGGATGTTCAGCGCCGGGCCCTGGCTAGGCACCTCCGGCGCCACTTTGGGCGGCGGCACGGCCTCGGCGCGCGGTAGCTGCAGTTCGATCACCACCTGCGTGCCTTCGCCCAGGGTGCTGTCCAGGCTCATGCTGCCATCCATCATGGCGCACAGGGTGCGGCTGATGTTCAGCCCCAGCCCGCAGCCTTCGCGGGCCGAGTGCTGATGATTGCTGGCCTGGGCGAACGCGGCACCCAGTTTCGACAGCTCGTCGGGCGGGATGCCCACGCCGGTGTCGCTGATCGTCAACTGCACCCCCACGGCGGCGTCTTTCGGGGTGAAAACCACCCGCACCAGGACCTGGCCGCGCTGGGTGAACTTCACGGCATTGCTGATCACGTTAGAGATGATCTGCTTGAAGCGCAGCGGGTCGAGCATGACCGGGGTGTCGGCCTGGCCCTGCACCTCCAGGGCCAGGCGCAAGCGCTTGTGCCGCGCCTGCCCCTGGAACAGCCGCTCCACGGCCTCCACATGGGCCATCAACAGGGTGGGCACGGGCGCCAGGGTCAGCTGGCCGGTCTCGATGCGGGTGATGTCGAGAATGTCGCCAATCAACGCCAGCAGGCCACTGGCAGCGCCGGCCGCCACTTCGATTGACAGGTGGTCCAGGCGGCCCTGCTGGGATTTCTTCAGCGCCAGTTCGAGCATGCCGGTGATGGCGTTCATCGGTGTGCGGATCTCGTGGCTCATGGTGGCCAGGAACACCGTCTTGGCGTGGTTGGCGGCCTCGGCCTGCTCCTTCGCCTGCTGGTAGGCCAGCAGCAGGCGCTGGCGCTCGGTGATGTCGACCCAGCCACCGATCAGGCCGGCGATCTGGCCGTCGCCGGCCTTGTAGGGCAGCACCCAGTGGTAGATGGTCTTGGTTTCGCCGCTGCGCAATTGCACTTCACGGTCCTCGACCACCTTTTCCCCCGCGTCCATGGCCTCCAGGTAGGCCTGCTGGTAGTCCTCGGCCTGCTCGGCGGTCAGGGCGATGGTCTGCCCCACGGGCTTGCCGATGACCTCGTCGCGCAGCACCTGCAACGCTTCCAGGTAACTGGCATTGCAGGTCACCAGCTCACCGCTGCGGTCGCGCACGTACAGCGGGTGCGGCGTGCCATCGATCATCTCGCGCATGAACTCCAGCTGGTCGGTCAGCTTGGCCTCGGCTTCGCGCCGGCGCTTGACCTGGCGCCGCAGCTGGCTGAGCCAGCCCAGCAGCAGGCCCAGCAGGACCAGGGTGGTGATCAGCAGTTGCACGATGTGCCAGCGGTGCCGCGACCAGAAGCTATCCTCCAGCACCACTTCGCCGCGCCAGCGGGCGGCCAGGTCGTTGAATTCCTGGGGGGGAATGGCCAACAGCGCCTTATTGAGGATGGACAGCAGCTCGTGGGCCTGGCGCGAGGTGGCGAACGCCAGGCTGGCCGGGCGCACCGGCAGCGTGGCACTGATGCGCAGCCGCCCGGAATATTGGCGCTGGATACGATAGCGCGCGCCAATCAGCGTGAGGATCGCCGCATCGGCCTTGCCCTCGGCCACCAGCGTCAGCGCATGGTCGGCACTGCGCGCGCCCACAGGGATGATGGCAGGGTACTGGTCGACCACCCGGTCGCGCATGAAGCTGCCATGGATCAGCGCCAGGCGCTTGCCGCTCAGTTGCTCCAGCGACTGCGCAGTGCCCCGCTGGTCACGCGTGACCAGCACCCGCGGGCTGCTCAGGTAGGCGCGGGTGAACCCCAGGTGCTCCTCGCGGGCGCGGCTTTGCGGCAGGGCCGCGATCAGGTCGGCCTCGCCGCGTTCCACCTGCTCGGTCATCGCCTCCAGGGTGGTGCCGGACTGGACGTCGAAGCGCAGCCCGGTCATCTGCCCGATCACGTCCAGCACCTGGGCGCTGATGCCCCGGTAGCGGCCCTGGGCATCGCGGTAGCTGACCGGCAGGAACTGGTCGTCCATCAATACCCGCAGCGTCGGCGCAGTGGCCAGCCAGCGTTGTTCGGCCGCGTTCAACCCCAGCTCGCGGCGCTGGCCGATGCTGACGCCGCCGACACTCCAGCGCCCCAGGATAGCCCGCCGCTCGCTCTCGGGAATGGCCTGCAGCGCGGTATTGACCAGGGCCAGCAGCCGGCTGTTGCGCGGCGACAGGGCAAAGCCGAAATGGTTGCTCTGCGCCTGCACCAGGTGGCTGAGGAACAGGCCGTTGAGCTGGCCCTTGTTGATCTGGTAATAGGCCCCCAGGGCGTTGCCCAGGAACACATCCGCCTGGCCGAAAGCCACCGCCCCCAGGGCCGCCAGCGTCGAGGGGTAGAGCTGCAGGTGGGCGTTGGGGTACAGGTGTGTGACCATCTCGCGCGGCAGGTAGAACTCCTGCATGGCCAGGCGGCGGTCATCGAGGCCGCTGAGCAGTGCCGTGCGATCGTCGGTGCGGGTGGCCAGCACCGAATCGTCCTGGGCGTAGGCTTCGGACAGCACCAGGTAGGCCATGGACGCCTCGAAGCCATTGGAGGTCCCGAGCATGTCGATGGCACCATCGCGCACCGCCGCCAGCGCCTCCGCCCGTGATGGGTAACGCACCACTTCCACGCTCAGGTTCAGCAGCGTGGCCACCAGCGCCGCGTAGTCGGCGGTGATGCCTTCGTACTCGCGGCCGGTGCCCAGCACATCGAACGGCGCGTATTCGGGCTGGCTGACGCCCAGGCGCAGGGTGCGCTGCTGCCATAGCCAGCGGCGGTCATCATCGGTCAGCTCCAGCTGCTCGATTTCAGCCGCGGCCAGGTTCGAGCGGCCGTAGAGCATGGGCGCCGCGTCATCGGCCAGCGCCGGGCACGCCAGCCACAGCCACAGCCAGCACAGCATCCGTGCCTTCATCGCGGCGTCCTATATCAGCGCATGGCGCCTGGCCAGATCCGCCAGGTCGACCAGGGATTTGACCCGCAACTTCTCGATCAGGCGGGTTTTGTAGGTGCTCACGGTCTTGTTGCTCAGCAGCATTTCGTGGCCGATGGCCTTGTTGCTGTACCCGCGCGCCAGTTGCTGCAGGATCAGCAGCTCGCGGTCGGTGAGCCGGGCGATGCACTGGGCCTCGCTGTCCAGGCTGTCGCCACGGTGCACCGAACTCAAGGCCACGTCGGGAAAGTACGAATAGCCGCTGCGCACGGCCTGCACCGCCTTGGTCAGCTCGTTGAGGTTGTCGGACTTGGAGACGTAGCCGGCCGCGCCGGCCTTCATGCAGCGCAGGGAAAAATAGTCCGGCGCCTGAGACGTCAGCACCAGGATCTTGATCGGCAGCTGCATGTCCCGAATACGCGCGATGACCTCCATGCCGTCGAGCCGGGGCATGGCGATGTCGAGGACCAGCAGCTCGGGCATCCAGTCGCGGATCACCGCCAGGGCGTCCACGCCGTTGTCCAGCTCGGCCACCACCCTGATCTTCATCTTCTCCAACAGCAACCGCACGCTGGCGCGGATAAACGGGTGGTCATCGACAATCATCGCTCTGTACATGGCATCCTCGCTGGGGCTGGCAAATCGCTGCTCAACCCCGAAACTCGACCTGGCGCGATTGCTCGCCCTCGATCAATTCAAACCGGTACTGGCGCCCCGGCTGTTTGGTGAAGCTGCGACGCGAATTGGGCAGCAGGTGGTGCTTGGTGGTGACTTCGCATTGCTGGCCGCTGGCGTCGCAGTCGTTGAAATGGTCCAGCACCACGGTGCTGTTGCCCTGGTTGGGCACCAGGAAGCGCCCCGGCTCCTGCAGCACCTGGGTGTCGAAGCGGGTGGCCTGGGGCCGCACGAACAGCAGCGAGCCGTAGCCGGCGAGGATATTCACCCCCGCCTTGAGCGAATCCTTGTACTGCTCGCTTTCCTGTTGGGTCAGGGCAAAACCGTCGTTGACCTGGGGCAGCACCGGGATGAAGCGCAGGCGGAAGTAGCGTTCGCGATCGCGCTCGCCGCGGTACAGCAGGCGCACGGCCTGCATGCCGTTGGCCGGCACGATCAGCCGCGCCGGGCTGGCCACCAGCGCACGCTGCTCGGCCGGCAGGCCGTCCATGGGCACCTCGCGCGAGGTGCCGTCGGCGGCATAGACGATCTCGGCCACGCTGACCTTGACGAAAGCAGTGCTGTCGCCGCCGTTGCGCACCCGCTTGAGCTGGGTGCTGCGGTTGCCGTCCAGGTAGTCATAGAGGCCGCCGATATTGAGTTGCGGCGCGGCCTGCAGCAGCCCGGGCAACAGGCAGGCGATGGCAACGATGAGTCGTTTCATGATGGTTGACCTTGCAGTGACGGGGCAGCGCTGCCAGGTGGCCGGCGACTGCGCCCATTATTGGAAAACTGATCGACGCGGGATGTAGGCCGATTCCCAAACACCCCGTCGAAATTTCCGAGTTACCTTCGTGCCGATGGCGGCCTAAGCGCCCTCGCCCGCCGCTCCATCGGCCTGGGCCAGGGTGTCGGTGGTGCAACGCTGGTCGCCCACCAGCAGCACTTCGTTCTCACGCCGCGCGTGCCTGGCGTCCAGGCGCAGGAAGCACACCCTGGCGCCTTTGTGGCGCACTTCGAGGGTGGGCGTGGACTCGCTCATCTCCACCGCGAAGAAGCCGTCGGCCTCGCTGACACTGCGGCTGGCATGGTTGATCACCAGCGCACCCCTGAGCGGCTGCCCCTGTCCGTCCAGCAGGCGCCCGAGCACGGTCAGGGTGCGCATCACCCGCACCTGGCGGTACTCCACGCCGCCCTTGTTCAGGTGGTAGCCCAGGCTGGCCGGCTGGATCACCGCCGCGTGGGCATCGCGGCCGGCGAAGTCCAGCTGCACGCTGCCGGACTTGTAGGCCTGCACCGCGATCACGTTGCGCCCCGGGTGCAAGGCGGTGCTGGCGCCGGAGATATCGTCGGCGCGCAGGTCCAGTTGCGCCAAATCCGAATCCACGTCGACGATCAGGCCGGCGTCATACAGCCCGTACTCGCCGCTCATGGCCACGTGCCCTTCGCCCAGGGCCAGGGTGCTTTCCAGGTTCAGGCCACCCGACAGCTCGCCGTTGTAGGAAGAGTTCTGCGCGTAGGCATCGCCGAACAGGTAACCGTTGTGGAACTGGGTGTTGGCACCGAAACCGGCGCCGTAGCGGTCCGCCGACACCGAGCCGGAGACGCTGCGCAGGGTGTGGTGCTGCAGGTCCTGCTGGTAGGTGAGCGTGGCGGTCTGGTCGCGGCCGCCATCGCGCGAAGTCTGGCTGCCGACGCTGGCCGACAGGCGCTGGCCGGGCTTGCCCAGCGCCAGACTCAGGCTCAGGTTGACGCCACGGTTGCGCTGGCTGCCCGAGCTATAGGTGCCGGGGCGGTCGAACAGCGACAGCCGCCAGGTGGCGTCCGAGCCCTTGAGGGTGCCGTGGTAGGCCCAGCCCAGGTCCATGGCCATGCCCTGGATGGCGCCGCTGCTGTGGGACAGGCGCGCGCTGACGGTGTTTTCACGGGTCAGGCGGTGGCTCAGGGACAGCGAGCTTTGCCGGGTCTGGCCGCCGCGCCAGTTACTGTAGCGGCGCGGGTTATCGCGGCGGTCCAGCTTGGGCGGCTCGGTCCAGGCGCGGGTGTGGCTGGCCACCAGGCTGCCGCGCTCGTAGTTGATGATGCCCTGCAGGTCGAAGCCATCGCCCTGGTCCTGGGTGTGGTACAGGTTGCCGAACAACTTGAAGCGGTCATGGGGGTCCCAGTCCAGCGACGTACCGTACTGCATGCGGTCGTCGACGCGTTGGGCCGACAGGCCGACCACGGCGCGCGGGTGCAGCAGGTAGTTGGTGAGCACGCCAGCGCTCAGGCCGCCCTCCTCATCCTGGTTGTCCCAGTTGCTGAGCAGGTCGCGCTGCTGGCCGGCGAACAGGTTGTAGCGCCAGCGCTGCTCGGGGTTGGCCCAGTTGCCGGGCTTGTAGATGAACTCGGGGGTGCGCGAGGTCACCTGGCCGTCTTCCACCAGGCGCACCTCCACCTCGTAGATACCGCCGGGCAGCACGCGGGTGTCGATGGCTTGCAGGCCAGCCTGCACCGGCTGGCTATTGATCAGCTGGCCGTTGCGGTAGATCTCGACCACGCCCGGACGGTTGGGCGTGACGTAGATCGGCGTGCTGCTGGGTGCGCCGTTGTTGATGGCCAGGCTGTCGCTGCTGCCGAACATCACCCCCACCGTGGCGTCGGGGCTCGAGCCCATCAGCCGCGGCTGGCGGGTGAGGCCCTGGGAGCTGGGCGTGAAATAGCCCAGGCGGAAAAAATGCGCGGGGCTGAGCCGCTCGCCGTACAGCTGGTCGACGCGGTGGCGAGACTGGGCACCGACCTCGTTGCTGCGGTCAGCCTGCACGTTGGCAAGGCCGGTCCAGTTGCCCAGGCTGCTCTGCCCCTGCAGGGCGTAGCGGCCGCTGGTCTGGTCGCCGTCGCGGGCCAGGTTGAGCTGGTTGCGCACGATCAGGCCGCGGCTGCCCTGCTCGGGCAGCGAATAGAAGCGTGCCTGGGCCGGGTCCTGCTCCACGGCACGGGTCAGAATCGACAGCTGCGAGTTCACCAGACTGTAGTGCAGGGCCACCAGGTCCTGGGCGCAGTCCTTGAGGCAGTTGCCCAAGGGCCGGCCGTCCACCAGCAGGTCGCGCCAGCGCTGGCGGGTGGCATCGGGTTCGTGGCTTTCGTCCACCTGGGTGAACTCCAGCAGTTGCACGGTTTCATTGCGTGACAGCACGATCATCGCTTCGCCAAGGAAACGGCCATCGAGGTCGACGCGCACGGCCAGCGGCACGTCGAAGAAATGTTCGCTGAAATCGCTGGGCAGGTTCTCGGCCTGGCTCAGCACGCCCAGCGGGGTCGGCGCGGAGGGCGCCGCCTGGGCCTGGGCACACCACAATGACGCGGCACAACAACCCAGCGCCAGGCGAATGAAAAATGCAAGGTTCATGACAGGCGCCATCTACGGTTCACGGGTAAACCGCGCCCGCCCCGCGCCACGGGGCACGGGTCGGGAACGGTAATAAAGGTGAAACGCGATCAGTTACCCGGCGGGGTGACGGTTTCGAACATCATGTTGACCACGCCCTGATAGGCACCCGGCACGTAGGTGGAACCGTCGCCCAAGGCCGCTACCTGGAACGATACGGTGCTGCCGGGTGCTGCCTGGGCAGCTGTTACCACTTGGGCAGCCGTGGTGGTCAACGCCTTGCCGGCCACTGACACCTGCAGGCCAATGTTGTTGGCGCCGCTGGTCATTACCGGCGGGGTCAGCACATAGGCGGAGATGGCACCGGTGGTGCTCTTGACCTGCAGTTGCTTGCTGATCGGGGTCAGGGTCTGCTGGAAGGGGTTCCAGGCCATTTCCTGCGGATCGTTCATCCAGTTGCCACCCACTGGCTCCACATAGAAGCTGTCGGTCGGGATGACAGCCGTCACCGTCACTTGCTTCTCGATGGGGTCGACAGCCATCGCATTACCGACGACAAACAGGGCCAGGGGCAAGGCGAGGAAGAGCTTTTTCATGGTGGATCTCCGTTGTATTCGTTGAGTGGGCAGCACGCCTGCCCTACCGACCGCCAGGCCGGGCGAGCAGGCCCAGGCAGTCAACGGAGCGAATTATTGGCGACGCGACTTGGGCGAAAAGTCGGACGCTTCCGAACGAAACGAGGAAATTTCCGAAGCCCCTGTTTCCGGGGCCCACACGCCGATGGCACCTGCGGCACAGGCCGTGGTCCATCCTTCATGCCCCCCTGGAAACCTATGCGCCATGGCCGAAATCAACGACATCGCCGCCGACCTGCCCGACCTGCCCCCGGACCTGCATTACGTCGACGACCAGCAACCGGGCATTCGCCGCGAGCGCCAGGGCGACCACTTCGTCTACTTCCACGCCGATGGCGGCCGCGTGGGCGACGCCGAAGAGATCAAGCGCATCAACGCCCTGGCCGTACCTCCCGCCTACACCGACGTGTGGATCTGCAGCGACCCGCGCGGCCACCTGCAGGCCACCGGCCGTGACGCCCGTGGCCGCAAGCAGTACCGCTATCACGCACGCTGGCGCGAGGTGCGTGACCAGGACAAGTACGCGCGCATGATCGAGTTCGGCAAGGCCCTGCCCAAGCTGCGCAAGCAACTGGAGGGGCACCTGGCGCTGCCCGGCCTGGACCGCAACAAGATCATGGCCACGGTGATCTCGCTGCTCGACACCACGCTGATCCGCGTGGGCAACACCCAGTACGCCCGGGACAACCGCTCCTACGGCCTGACCACCTTGCGCAACCGCCATGTGGCGGTGAAAGGCAGCGCCATCGAGTTCCACTTTCGCGGCAAGAGCGGCGTTGAACATCGGGTATCGGTGCGCGACAAGCGCCTGGCGCGGATCATCAAGCGCTGCCTGGAGCTGCCCGGCCAGCACCTGTTCCAGTACCTGGACGAGCATGGCGAGCGGCACACGGTCAGCTCCAACGACGTCAACGCCTACCTGCACGAAATGACCGGCGCCGACTTCACCGCCAAGGACTACCGCACCTGGGCTGGCAGCGCGCTGGCCCTGGCCATGCTGCGCGAGTTGCACTGGCAGCCCGAGCCGGAGGCCAAGCGGCAAATCGTCGAGATGGTCAAGGCCGTGGCGCGTACCCTAGGCAACACCCCGGCGGTATGCCGCAAGTGCTACATCCACCCGGCCGTGCTGGAGCGGTATGTGCTGGGGGAGCTGGCCAAACTGCCGAAGCCGCGCAAGCGTAAAGGGTTGCGGTTGGAGGAAGTGGCGTTGGCGACGTTTTTGCAGAGGTTGGTGGCTGCGCAGGAGGCTGCGGCGGCGTAGCGCTGGCGGCAGCGGCAGCGGCAGCTGCCCACTGCCCACTCCCCACTGCCCACTGCCCACTGCCCACTGCCCACTGCCGTAGATTTTGATCTTGATCTTGATCCCGTGCGGCCTTTGATCTTGATTGTGTGCCCCATAAAGCGCCAGGGCCGACTGGAGGCGTTGGCCAAGCGGTCCACGGCGTAGCCGGGGAAGACGGAACCGGAGGCGCTTCTATTCCGGGCCGTCGGCCGCTTGGACGACGCCGGAGGGAGGGGACCCGCAGCGAAGCGTAGGGACCAAGCAGGGGCAAGCCCTTTTTGGTTACTTTTTGGGGCGTTTGCCAAAAAGTGACCCGGCGTAAGGCCGGAAAGGTGATTCTGCATCACCCTCGGTAATGGATATGTTCACGGTATTTGGATCCCGCTTTTGAGGGTTTCGGACATATCCATTTTCGCGGTGCGACCACTGACCGTTTCGCCCTTACGGCGACTCACTTTTTGTCAAACGCCACAAAAAGTAAGCAAAAAAGGCTTGCCCCTGCTTGGGCCCTACGCTTCGCTACGGGTCCCCTCCTTCCGGCGCCGCTCAACGGGCAGACGGCACCCGCTATAGAAGCCTGCGGGTTACCGTCTCTTCGGCCTGCGGCCTCGGCCCTTCGGGCAGCCCATTGATCGACGCCTCCAGTCGGCCCGGGCGCTTTACGGGGCATACAATCAAGATCAAAAGCAAAATCAAAAACCAGAGCAAAAGCCAGATCAACAGCAGATCAACAGCAGGTCACAGGCCAGGTCACAGGCCAGGTCACAGGCCAGGTCACAGGCTGGATACGGCCTGGATCACAGGCTCGCCACCCGCCCGCTGGCGCGGGGGGCGCGCACTGGGCGATAATTGCCACCTCCTCCGCCCGCGAGCCCCGCCATGTCCGAGTCCAACTTCCCACCGCAGGTCGACCCCGACCAGATCAAGATCACCCGGCTGTTCCCCACGCCCATCGCCGCGTTGCAACACCCGGACTTCGAGCACCTCAACGAACGCCTCAAGACGGTGATCCTGGCGCGCAGCGAGTCCCATCCCGGCACCCAGCACAGCAACCTGGGCGGCTGGCAGTCGGACGACGGCTTCACCGACTGGGCCGGTGAACCCGGCGCGCAGTTGCTGGCCTTCGCCCAGGAGCTGGCCAACCAGCTGTCGGCCGTCAGCTCGCCGGAACATGGCCTGATCGAGGCGCACCTGAAGTGGAACTACAGCGCCTGGGCCAACATCAACCGTCGCGGCCACGCCAACGCCCTGCACGGCCACCCGGGCTCATTCTGGTCCGGGGTGTACTGGGTGGATGACGGCGGCCGCGCCGATGACCCGGCAGTGGGCGGTGAACTGGAGTTCGTCGACCCGCGCGGCATCACGCCCATGCTGCTCAACCCGGCGCTGCGCATGCGCATCGAAGGCTGCCTGGGCGCCGGCGCGGGCCACGCCCACACGCCGCAAAGCGGCACGCTGCTGATGTTTCCTTCCTGGCTGTTGCACTCGGTGCGGCGCTACGAGGGCGACCGCCCGCGGATCTCCGTGGCGTTCAACTTCTCCATCTGAGAGCCGCCCGGCCACTTCGCGCCGGGAGGTTTCTTTAGGAAAAGTCCTACAGAATAGGCCGTCTTTACCCACAACAATGGCTGTTTCTTGAAAGCACATTGGAAGGGACGCCACATGAACAGGGCTCATCTGCAACTTGCCTCGCTAGGCCTGACGCTGCTCACCACGCCAGGCTGGGCCAGCGAGCTGGACATCACCGCCGAATTCATCCCACGCGTCAGCTCGCCCGGCAACGTCAAGTTCGTCAACACCACGCCGGTATCGGGCTACTGCGCGAATAACAACCCAAGTTGCCGCCCCGGGGACTTCACCATCCTGTTTCCCCTGACCATCCAACGCGAATGGATAACCCCCGGCGCCATCGAGGGTCACAACTACCAGCGCGTCGACGGCGAATGGAAAACCGTGTGGGTCACAGGGGACAACGGCGCCGCACCAGCACCGGTGCGCTTTCGCCTGAACCTGCTGGGCCGGCGCTACAACCGCGGCACCCTGATGCCCGGCGGCGAAGTGGGCAGCATTGGCATCATCGCCAACCGCGCCGGAGTGTCGGGAGCAAGCACAGGCGGTTGTCAGGGCCGGGTGGGAGCCGGCGCCGATGCCCTGTACTCATTTGCCTGGAGCGTGCCCGAAGGGGTCGTCACCTGCACCCGGCCACCCGCGGCCGGCGTGATGGGCCCTTATGCAGGCAACCTCAACCAGATTTCGGTGGGTTATGAGCTGGAGGCCCCCAACCCCTTCGCCCTGGGCAACGGCACCTATCGCGGCAGCCTGCGCTACAGCCTCGGCCCGGGCATGCAGATCGACCTGGGCAGCGGCCAATACGACGAGCAGCAGATCAACTTCAATTTTGAACTCACCGTGCAGCATGAACTGCGCGTGGATTTCCCCGACGGCAGCGACCACGCCGTGCTGGAGCCCGACAGCGGCTGGCAGCATGGCAACCGCCAACCGACGCGGCTGCGGCGCACGCACCCGTTCCTGATCTGGGCATCCGCCCCCATGAAGATGTACCTCAAGTGCGCAGCGCCTGTGGGCAACCAGTGCAGCATCCGCGAGCCGCTAAGCGGCCATCAGGTGCCCATCGTGGTGGCGGTGACCCTGCCGGGCGAAGTGCGCCACAACGGCGCCGTGCTGCACGAACAGCCGTTGCCACTGGGCGAGGCCCAGGCGCTGCAGCTCCAGAACGTGGCGGTTGCCGCCGGGCGCCAGGCGCGCATGCATTACTGGGTGGAGCCGTCGTATCTGGCGGCGATGATGCAGAACGCCGGCCGGCAGTACAGTGGCGAGGTGACCATCGTCTTCGACGCGCAGTTGTAAGTTTGCGCATTTTGGGAATCGCCCTACAGACGGATGACGTACTGACCGGCAAAATCTTTCCCTCTATACGAGGAGAGGGGAAACACGCCGTGAACTGGATGCGATGCATGGGGCCCAGCCTGCTAGTGCTTGTCGGCACTACACCCCAGGCCAGCGAGCTGGCGATAACGGCAGAGTTCGCGCCCCGTGCCAGCGCGCCGAACGCGGTGAAGTTTACCAACACCACGCCGCAGTCAGGCTACTGTAATGGCTCGGTCCATTGTCGCCCAGGCGAGTTCACCCTCACCATTCCCCTGACAATTGAGCGTCAGTGGCAAAACCCCGGCCCACCCGAGGGCCATGGCTACCAACGAGTGGACGGCGACTGGAAAACCGTCAACGTCAGCCATGACCGCGGCCCGATGACGGTACCGCTGCAGTTTCGCCTCAACCTGCTGGCGCGCCGCTACGACCTGGGCACCCTGGCGTCTGGAGGCACGGTGGGCAGCATCGGCATCGTCGCCAACGCCTCGGGCGCGCAGGGCGCCAGCAGCGGCGACTGCCGGGGGCGCGCGGGGGCCGGCCATGACACCATGTACAGTTTCGCCTGGACAGTGCCGGCCGGCTGGACAACCTGCAGCCGCCCGCCCAAGCCCGAGCCGCTCGGTCCATACACCGGCACGATCAGCCAGGTGTCCATTGGCTATGAACTCGAGGCGCCCAACCCCTTCGCGTTGAGCAATGGCACCTATCGGGGTGCCCTCACCTACACCCTGGGTCCTGGCCAGCAGATCGACCTGGGCAACGGCCAGTACAGCGATGCCCAGGTAACGTTCAATTTCGAGCTGAAGGTGCTGCACGAACTGCGCGTGGATTTCCCCGCTGACTCCCACCGCGTAGTGCTGGAGCCCGACGGCGGCTGGCCACGCTGGTTGGCCGGCAGCCGCTTGCCGCCGCGCCTGGAGCGGGTGCACCCGTTCCAGATATCGGCGTCGGCGCCCATGAAGATGTACCTCAAGTGCGATACCCTCCTGTCCAACCGATGCAGCCTCCGCGAGCCGATCAGTGGCCACAGGGTACCCCTGGTGGTGGCGGTATCGCTGCCCAGGGAAATTCGCCATAAGGGCAACCCCGTCCAGGCACTGCCCCTGCCGTTGGGCGAAGACCAGGCGCTGGCCTTCCAGAGCGTGGCCGTCGCCGCGGGGCGGCCTGGGCGGCTGCATTACTCGGTGGACGCGCCGCACGTGGCGACCATGATGAAGCGCACCGGCCGCCAGTACACCGGCAACGTAACCATCGTCTTCGACGCGCAGCTGTAACTGCGGCGCACTTTGCCAACCGCCGACGGTCGGTTATAAGACGTGATCGCCATTGCAGGTGCAGCCTCCATGAAACCCATCGGCCAGTCCGGCTACGTGCGCGTGCGCGGTGCTCGCGAGCACAACCTCAAGAACGTCGACGTCGACATTCCCCGCGACGCCCTGGTGGTGTTCACCGGGGTATCGGGTTCGGGCAAATCGTCCCTGGCCTTCGGCACCTTGTACGCCGAGGCGCAGCGGCGCTATTTCGAATCCGTGGCGCCCTATGCGCGGCGGCTGATCGACCAGGTCGGGGTACCGGACGTCGACGCCATCGACGGCCTGCCACCCGCCGTGGCCTTGCAACAGCAACGGGGCACGCCCAGCACCCGGTCCTCGGTGGGCAGCGTGACCACCCTGGGCAGCCTGGTGCGCATGCTGTACTCGCGCGCCGGGCACTACCCGGCGGGCATGGGCATTCTGTACGCCGAGGACTTCTCGCCCAACACGCCCCAGGGCGCCTGCCCCGAGTGCCATGGCCTGGGCCGGGTGTACGAGGTGAACGAGCAGACCATGGTGCCCGACGACTCGCTGACCATCCGCGAGCGCGCCGTGGCCGCCTGGCCCACCGCCTGGCAAGGCCAGAACCTGCGCGACATCCTGGTGACCCTGGGCTATGACGTGGACATCCCCTGGCGCGACCTGCCCCGCGAGCAACGCGACTGGATCCTGTACACCGAGGAACAACCCACGGTGCCGGTGTACGCCGGCTTCACCCCGGCCGAGACCCGCCAGGCGCTCAAGCGCAAGCTGGAGCCCAGCTACCAAGGCACCTTCACCGGGGCCCGGCGCTACGTGCTGCACACTTTTACTCACTCGCAGAGCGCGCTGATGAAAAAGCGCGTCAGCCAGTTCATGCGCGGCGCCCTCTGCCCGCTGTGCCAGGGCAAGCGCCTGAAGCAGGCGGCGCTTCAGGTGACCTTCGCCGGGCTGGACATCGGCGAGCTGTCGCAGATGCCGCTGGCGCGCCTGGCCGAGGTACTGAAGCCCCTGGCGGCCCATGGCCCCAGCGCCAGCGCCGGGCTGTCGGTGGAAAAGCAGCTGGCCGCGCAGCGCCTGGCCCATGACCTGCTGCAGCGCCTGCACACCCTCACCGACCTGGGCCTGGGCTACCTGGCGCTGGAGCGCAGCACGCCGACGCTGTCGTCCGGCGAGCTGCAGCGCCTGCGCCTGGCCACTCAGCTCAATTCCCAGCTGTTCGGGGTGATCTACGTGCTCGACGAGCCCTCGGCCGGCCTGCACCCGGCCGATGGCGAGGCGTTGTTCACGGCGTTGCAGGGCCTGAAGGCCGCCGGTAATTCGCTGTTCGTGGTGGAGCACGACCTGGAGACCATGCGCCGCGCCGACTGGCTGGTGGACGTCGGCCCTGCCGCTGGCGAGCACGGCGGCACCGTGCTGTTCAGCGGGCCGCCCCATGGCCTGAGCGATATCGAGGAATCGCAGACCCGCCTGCATCTGTATGGCGGCGCAGTGCCGGTGCCCTTCCCCCGGCGCCCGGTGCGCGACTGGCTGAAGCTGGCCGACGTCACCCGCAACAACCTGCACCGACTGGCGGTGGCGTTCCCGTTGCACGCCTTCACGGCCGTCACCGGCGTGTCCGGTTCGGGCAAGTCCAGCCTGGTCAGCCAGGTGCTGCTGGAGCTGGTGGCCACCGCCTTGGGCCACGCCCTGCCCGATGAAGAAGAAGGCCAGGACAACCCGCTGGAAGACGCGGCGCCGGTCACCGAGTCAGGGCATATCGTCGACGGCATGGCCGCCATCCAGCGGCTGGTGAAGGTCGACCAGAAACCCATCGGCCGCACTCCTCGTTCAAACCTGGCCACCTACACCGGCCTGTTCGACCAGGTGCGCAAGCTGTTCGCCGCCACGCCCCAGGCCCGCGAGCGTGGCTTCGACGCCGGGCAGTTCTCCTTCAACGTCGCCAAGGGGCGCTGCCCGCAGTGCGAGGGCGAAGGCTTCGTCAGCGTCGAGCTGCTGTTCATGCCCAGCGTCTACGCGCCCTGCCCCACCTGCCACGGCGCCCGCTACAGCCCACAGACGCTGGAGGTGCAATGCCTGGGCCTGAACATCGCCCAGGTGCTGCAACTCACCGTGGACCAGGCCTGCGCGGTGTTCACCGGGCAGCCGGCCATCAGCCGCGCGCTGACGGTGCTGCGCGACATCGGCCTGGGCTATTTGCGCCTGGGCCAGCCGGCCACCGAGCTGTCGGGCGGCGAGGCCCAGCGCATCAAGCTGGCCACCGAACTGCAACGTGGCCAGCGCGGCGCCACCCTGTACGTGCTGGACGAACCCACCACCGGCCTGCACCCCTGCGACGTCGACCGCCTGCTGGCGCAGCTCAACGGTTTGGTAGATGCCGGCAACACGGTGATCGTGGTGGAACACGACATGCGCGTGGTGGCCCAGAGTGACTGGGTGATCGACATGGGGCCGGGGGCTGGCGACAAGGGCGGCACGGTGGTGGCCAGCGGGCGCCCGGAGAAGGTGGCGAGCGCGAAGGCCAGCAAGACCGCCCCCTACCTTGCCGCAACGCTTGCAAACACCCCCCCGTAGCAGCTGCCGCAGGCTGCGTCAGGCTGCGACGCCGTCTGCCTGGGGGTGCGCGGAATGTTTGGACGCGGCCTGTGGCCGCTGCTACAGGGCAGGGATTTGCGCTGAACTCCTGGCGCCGCGCGCCAGTCGACTGTGCACGCCCATTGCCCGGAGAACGGCATGCACATTTCCCTGCAACATCAGGTCGCGCTGGTGACCGGCGCCAGCTCTGGCCTGGGCGCCGGGGCCGCGCTGGCCCTGGCCGAGGCCGGCGCGGCGGTGGTCATCAACTACAACCGCCATGGCGAGCCCGCCGAACAGCTGGCCGAGCGCATACGCCAGCAGGGCGGCAAGGCCATCGCCGTGCAGGCCGACGTGTCAAAAGAGGATCAGGTGCAGGCCCTGTTCGCCCGCACCGTCGAGACCTTCGGCGCGCTCGACATCCTGCTGGCCAACTCCGGCCTGCAGCGCGACGCCGCCACCGTCGACATGACCCTGGCCGACTGGAACCAGGTGCTGGAGGTGAACGTCACCGGCCAGTTCCTCTGTGCCCGCGAGGCCCTGCGCCAGTTCACCCGCCAGGGCCCGCGGCCTTGGGTGTCGCGGGCGCTGGGCAAGATCATCCACATGAGCTCGGTGCACCAGCTGATTCCCTGGGCCGGCCACGCCAACTACGCCGCCTCCAAGGGCGCCGTCGACCTGCTGATGCGCAGCATCGCCCAGGAAGTGGGCGGCCAGCGCATCCGCGTCAACGCCATCGCCCCGGGCGCGGTGCGCACGGCCATCAACCAGGACACCACGGCGGGCGACAACGCCAAGCGCCTGCTGGAACTGATTCCCTATGGCCGCTTGGGCGAGGTCGAGGACGTGGCCAACGCCGTGGTCTGGCTGGCCTCCGATGCCTCGGACTACGTGCACGGCACCACCCTGTTCATCGATGGCGGCATGAGCCTTTACCCAGGATTCAAAGACAATGGCTGAACACAATTCGCAGCGCCCCATCCAGGCCCACGGCATCATCGGCGACATGCGCAGCGCCGCCCTGATCGCCGACACCGGCGCGGTGGACTTCTTCTGCTGGCCGGATTTCGACAGCCCGTCGATTTTCACCGCACTGCTGGACACCCCCGACGCCGGGGTATTCGAACTCGGCCCGGTGCTGCCGGACGCGCGCCGCCAGCAGATCTACCTGCCCGACAGCAACATCCTGCAGACCCGCTGGATCGACCATGACGCGGTGGTGGAGATCACCGACCTGATGCCCATCGGCGAGACCGCCGATGACCTGCCGCGCCTGGTGCGGCGCATCCGCGTGGTCAACGGCAGCGCCCAGGTGCGCATGCGCTGCCGGGTGCGCCACGATTACAGCCGCGCCGCCTCCAGCGCCCGGCAGGACGGCGACAGCGTCTGTTTCACCGCCGACGGCCAGCCGGGCCTGCGCCTGGCGTCCTGCCAGGCACTGAGCGCCACGGGTGACGGTTGGGCGCTGGCCGAGTTCGAACTGGCCGAAGGCGAGTGCGCCGAATTCATCCTGGGCGGCGACGACGACCCGCTGGTGCGCGCCGGCCAGGGCCTGAGCTGCTTCGAACACACCCTGAAGTTCTGGCGCGACTGGCTGCGCCAGTCCCACTACCAGGGCCGCTGGCGCGAGATGGTCCACCGCTCGGCCCTGGCGCTGAAGCTGCTGACCTCACGCAAGCACGGCGGCATCATCGCCGCCCCCACCTTCGGCCTGCCCGAGCAGGCCGGCGGCGCGCGCAACTGGGATTACCGCTACACCTGGATCCGCGATGCCTCGTTCACCGTCTACGCGTTCATGCGCCTGGGCTTCAGCGAAGAGGCCAACGACTACGTGCGCTGGGTGCGCGCGCGGGTCAGCGACTGCTGCCAGGAGAAGGTCGACCTGCGCCTGATGTACGCCCTGGACGGCCGCCAGCAGCTGCCGGAGAGTGAATTGCCGCAGCTGGCCGGCCACGGCGGCGCGCGCCCGGTGCGCATCGGCAACGACGCTTACACCCAGACCCAGCTGGACATCTACGGCGAGCTGCTGGACGCGGTGTACCTGGCGAACAAATACGGCGAGGCCATCTCCCACGAAGGCTGGAGCAATGTCTGCACCCTGGTGGACAAGGTGTGCGAGCGCTGGCAAAGCAAGGACGTGGGCATCTGGGAGATGCGCGACAACCCGCAGCACTTCCTGCACTCGCGGCTGATGTGCTGGGTGGCCCTGGACCGCGCCCTGCGCCTGGCCAACAAGCGTTCGTTGCCGGCACCCTTCGCCCGTTGGGACGAGGTGCGCCAGGCCATCCACGCCGACATCTGGGACAACTTCTGGGACGCCGACGCTGGGCACTTCGTGCAGCACCTGGGCAGCCGCGACGTCGACGCCGCCCTGCTGCTGATGCCGCTGGTGCGCTTCGTCGGCGCCAGCGACCCGCGCTGGCTGGCGACGCTGGCGGTGATCGAGCGCGAGTTGGTGCGTGACGGCATGGTCTACCGCTACCGCAGCGGCGACGGCCTGGACGGCGAGGAAGGCGCCTTCACCGCGTGCAGCTTCTGGTACGTGGAGTGCCTGGCGCGGGCCGGCCGGGTGGAGCAGGCGCACCTGGAATTCGAGCAGCTGTTGCGCTACGCCAACCCCCTGGGCCTGTACGCCGAGGAGTTCGACCGCCAGGGCTGCCACCTGGGCAACACGCCCCAGGCGCTGTCGCACCTGGCGCTGATCAGCGCGGCCAGCTTCCTCGACCGCAAGCTGGGCGGCCAGCGCACCCATTGGCAACCGTGACCCCCGTGCACGATCCCGTAGCAGCGGCCGCCAGGCCGCGTCCGGGGCCCTGGGGCATGACGAATTGTGCATGCGCAATGAAGTTTTTCATTCAGGCAGGCGCAAACGCGCGGAAACAGCCATAATGGCATGCATCACATCCTGATACTTATTTGTTTCCTATTCTGAAAAGACCGGATCAAGGCAAGTTCGGGGAATTTAATCCGGTCCTGTGCGTCTCAATCCCGACCCAAACGTCATAAGTGGACTCACTGACCCAGCAAGGAGCAGCACATGCTGATACTCACCCGTAAAGTAGGCGAGACCATCGTCATCAACGACGACATCAAAATTACCATCCTGGGCGTAAAGGGGATGCAGGTCCGCATCGGCATCGACGCGCCGAAGGAAGTCCAGGTTCACCGCGAAGAAATCTACAAACGCATTCAGGCCGGCAGCCCTGCCCCCGAAAAAGAAGACCACAACCACTAAGGTCTCCTGCGTTCCCGCCTTGCCGCCTGGGCCCTAGGCCCAGTCGCACGTTTTCCAAGCACCCACAGCGCTGAAGGTGCCCCTGTTCACTCAGGGCAGCGGCCGCGTGTCCGCAAGGCTGCGCTCGGGCATCAATGCCTGCTCGAGCTTGTCCGCCAGCTCGTCGTCACGGAACGGTTTCTGCACCACCAGCGGGTCCTGCCCCTCGAAGCCGCCCATGTCCGCATAACCGGTGATGAACACCACCGGCAGCCCGGGGAATACTCCCCTCGCCACCTGCGCCAGCTGCGCGCCGTTCATGCCAGGCATGGCGTAGTCGGTCACCAGCACATCCACCTGCTCGCTCAACACGTCCAGCGCGGCCTGCCCGCTGGCGGCTTCCAGCACCCGGTAGCCCAGGCGCGCCAGCAGCTGCGCGGTCAGCTCGCGCACCTGGTGGTCGTCGTCCACCAGCAGCACCGTGCGGTCGCCGCCGCTGAGCGGGCGCTCGACGCTGGTGGCAACGACGGCCACCGGCCGCTCGACATGGGCGGCCAGGGCCGGCAGGTAGACGTCCACCGTGGTGCCCTGCCCCGGCGCCGTGACAATACCCACGCCGCCGCCCGACTGCTTGGCGAAGCCGAACACCTGGGCCAGGCCCAGGCCCGAGCCCTTGCCGATGTCCTTGGTGGTGAAGAATGGCTCGAAGGCCTTGGCCAGCACCTGGGCGCTCATGCCACTGCCGGTGTCGCCAATCGATAGCACCACGTAGGCTCCCGGCTCGGGGTCCTGGGGGTGCTGCGCCGGGCGCTCGACGATTTCATTGCGGGTCGCCAGGCGCAGGGTGCCGCCACCGGGCATGGCGTCGCGGGCGTTGATGGCCAGGTTGAGAATGATCATCTCGGTCTGGGTCGGGTCGACCAGGGCGCTCCACAGGCCGTCATCGGTGTGGGTCTGGATCCAGATGCTGCCGCCCAGGGTGCGCTGCAGCAGCTCGAACATGCCGAACACGGTGTCGTTGAGGTTGACCGGAATCGGTTCCAGCCGTTGCCGACGCGAGAACGCCAGCAGCTGGGCGGTAAGCTTGGCCCCGCGCTCGCCCGCCTCGCGAATGTTGTGCAGGCGACTTTGCACCTTCTCGTGCACACCGCGCTCCAGGTCTCGGGACAGGAAAGTGGCGCTGGTGAGGATCACCGTCAGCAGGTTGTTGAAGTCGTGGGCGACGCCGGCCGTGAGTTGCCCCACCGCCTCCAGGCGCTGCATCTGCTGCAACGTGGCCTCGATGCGCTCGCGCTCCTTGATCTGCTGGCGCAGCTGTTCGTTGGCCGCGGCCAGTTCGTCGAGCACCATGCGCTCGCTGGTGATGTCACGCACGGCGGCGTACATCAGCTCTTCGTCGGGCACGATGGTCCAGGACAGCCAGCGGTAGTCGCCGTCGGCGTGGCGCATGCGGTTGACGAAGCGCGTAGAGACATTGCCGCTGGCGATGTTCTCGGTCTCGCGCACGGTGGCGCCGATGTCGTTGGGGTGCACCAGCTCCCACAACTGCATCTGCCCCAGAGTCTGCCGCGACCAGCCCAGGGCGTCTTCCCAGGCCGGGTTGAGGGCGATGGGCGACATGTCGAAGCGCATCACCGCCAGCAGCTCGCGGGACAATTCCCAGGTGCGGTCGCGTTCGCGGGTGCGTTTTTCCACCCGGTCCCCGAGCAGCTCATTGAGGCGCTGCAAGGCTTCGGTGGCTTGTTTCTGCTCGGTGATGTCCTGGATCACGCCGGTGAAGCGCACGCACACCAGGCCCTCGAAGAACGCCCGGCCACTGGTGGACAGCCAGCGCTCGCCGCCATCGGGCAGCAGCGCGCGGTATTCGGCCTGGTAGCCGACGTTGCCCTCGGGCGACATGGCCTGGGCCATCCTGGCCTCCACCAGCGGGCGATCCTCGGGGTGGCAGTGGACGAGAAAATAATCCAGGTCGATGGGCGTGGATTCAGGAATGCCGTACAGCGCCCGGCAGCGCTCGTCCCACAGCAGCAGGCCGGTGACCGGCGACAGGTCCCACACGCCCATCTGCGCGGCATCGATGGCCAGGCGCGCACGCACTTCCACCTGCTGCAGGTTTTCCTCGGCGCGCACGCGCTGGCGACGTTCGTCCACCTCGGCCAGGGCGCGCTTCACGGCCTTGGGCAGCAGGCTCAGGTTCTGCTTGAGCACGTAGTCGATGGCGCCCAGGCGCATCATCTCCACGGCGTTTTCCTCGCCGAACACGCCGGAGAGGAAAATGAACGGGGTTTGCGGGGCAATTTCCCGCGCACGCTGCAGCACCTGGGCCCCGGAGGACCCCGGCAGCAGGAAGTCGCACAGAATCAGGTCAAACACTTTGGTGCGCAGGACCTGCTCGGCACCCTGGTGGTTGAACACCAGTGTCGATTCGATCACCAGGCCGGCTCGCTCCAACGTGAGCAAGCTCAGTTCGGCGTCGCGCGGGCTGTCTTCGATCATCAGCAATTGCAAGGGCTTGGACAGCATACGCAGGTGTCGTTCTCGCTTGATGTAGACCGCTAAAGGTTCAGGTAGGGCGGCGCTGCAAGCGCAACGACCCCGGCGGTGGCTCGTTGAGCACGGCCCAGAATATGCCCAGGTCGGAGATCGCCGCGACGAACTCCTTGAACTCCACAGGCTTGACCACGTAGGCGTTGACCCCCAGTTCATAGGCGCGCAGCAGGTCGGGCTCCTCGCGCGACGAGGTCAGCATCACCGTGGGAATGCTGCGCAGCTCGGGCGTCTCGCGCACCGCCTTCAATACTTCCAGGCCATCGACCTTGGGCAGCTTGAGGTCCAGCAGCAGCACCGCCGGGTTGCCCTCCAGGCGCTCGGCATGGGCGTTGCGGCGAAACAGGTAGTCCAGCGCCTCGGCGCCGTCACGCATGACGATCACTTCGTTGGCCAGCTGGCTGCGCTCCAGCGCCACCAGCGTCAGTTCCAGGTCTCGTGGATTGTCTTCCACCAGCAGGATGGGTTTAAGCATGTGCAGCCTCGGTAAAAAAATTCAGTCTTGGGGGCTGGCCGCGGGCCGGGGCAAGGCGAAGCTGAAGGTCGCCCCTTCGCCCAGGCTGCCCTGGGCCCACACGCGGCCGTCATGGCGTTCGATGATGCGGCGCACGCTGGCCAGGCCGATGCCGGTACCCTCGAACTCTTCCATGCGGTGCAGGCGCTGGAACACGCCGAACAGCTTGTCGACGTACTGCATGTCGAAACCCACACCGTTATCACGAACATAGACCACGATTTCGCCCAATTGCTCCTCGGCGCCGATCTCGATGATGGCCGGGGTGCTGTCGCGGCTGTACTTGATGGCGTTGCTGATCAGGTTGCGCAGCGCCAGGTGCAGGAACGCAGCGTCAGCCACCACCCGCGGCAGGGCCTGGATGCGCCATTGCACCTCGCGTCCTTCGTAGTCAGGGGCCATTTCCAGGCGGATGGCCTCCACCAGCGCGCCCAGGTCGACGTCGGACAGGCGCAGGGCCGCGCGGCCCATCTGCGAGAAGCTCAGCAGGTTGTCCACCAGGCTGCCGGCGAAGCGCGCCGACTCGCCGATGTGGTCGAGGAAGCGCTGGCCGCGCTCGGAAAGCTTCTCGCCCTCGAAGTCGCCCAGCAGCTCGGCGTAGCCGGCGATATGCCGTAGCGGCGCGCGCAGGTCGTGGGACACGCTGTAGGAGAACGCTTCCAGCTCTTTGTTCGAACGCTTGAGCTCGCCGGCCAGCTGCGCCAGCTCCTCGGCCTTGCGCAGCACGATGCCCAGCACCGCGGTGCGCAACTCGGCCACGCCCTCCACCTCCAGCGGGTCCCAGGGGGTGGAGAAGCCTTTCACGGTCTGCTGCCAGCTGTCGAAACTGTTGCGCGGGGTCAGCACGCCACTGGCGCTGACCGCCTTCGCCGGCTGCCCGGCCCAGGTCACGGTGCGCGCCTGCTCGGGCTTGAACCAGATCAGGTAATGGGAATGGATTTCCGAAATCGCCACGGCCAGCACGCCACCCACGTGGGCGGCCAGGCCTTGCAGGCTGGAAATGTCGCGGCCCACGTTGTCACTGTGGAATACGGTGCCGCCGCCGCGCTCGGCCAGCCACTCGGTCAGCGCCAACACCAGTTCCTGGGGCGGGGTCTGGCCCACCAGGTCGCAGCTGGACGAGGTGATGATGGCGGCCCCCGTGGCCTGGGCGAAGCCCAGCAGGGTGTCGCTGAGCACCAGGGCGCCCTCACGCACGCTGTCGCGGTCGGCCATGGCCGACAGTAGCTGCACGATCTGCTGGCGCACGCCCAGCAGGCGCTGGTTGCGTACGTGCAGCTCCATGGATTCGATCTGCAGCGACAACACGCTGCCCAGCAGCTCGCAGGCCGTACGGCTCTGGAAGCGCACCGGGCGCGGCTCGGCGTGGTGGCAGGAAATCAGGCCCCAGAGCTTGCCGCCGACCACGATGGAAATCGACATGGACGCCAGGGTGCCCATGTTGCGCATGTACTGCAGGTGCACCGGCGACACGCTGCGCAAGGCCGCGTGGCTGAGGTCCAGCGGCTTGGCGGTGACCGGATTGAGCTGCGGCAACAGCGCCGCCGGCACGTAGTTGGCGTCCTCGATCACGCGGATGCGGTTGGCGCAATACAGCGCCCGCGCCTGGGGCGGAATGTCCGAGGCGGGGAAACACAGGCCCAGGTAACTGGGGTAACCAGGGTCGGCCTGCTCGGCCAGCACCAGGCCGTTGCCTGCCTCGTCGAAACTGTAGGCCTTGACCCGGCCGAAACCGGTGATGCGCTTGACCTCGGCAACCGCCTGGGCGCACACCTGCTGGATGCTCTGCGAACCCTGCAGTTGGCCAATGAAGGTACGCACCAGCGGGTACAGGCTGGCATAGGCGGCCAGCACGTCGCTGGCGGGCTCGAATTCGGCGATCAGCACACCGTCGAAGCGGTGCACCATCAGTGCGATTGGCGGGCCGTCATAGGTGCCCACGGCAAAGCGCACGTCCGCCACGTGCACCGGCTTGTGCTCCTCGCTGGCGCGCTCGGCCAGCAGCCGTACCACCTGGGCGCCGTTGTGCAGCAACGCCGGCAACGCCTGCCCCAGCCACCAGGGGGCGGGCTCGCCCAGCCAGTGCTGGATGTTCTCACTGACCTGCAGCACCACCAGGCTCTGGGGGTCGAGCACCAGCATGAAGCCATGGGGCTGGATACTGCCCGGCAGGTGGATGCGTTCTTTCGCGCAGTTGTCAGTGGCCTGGGCCAAGGCAGCTGAATTGTCGCCGGATGTCAAAGAAGATCTCCTTATGCGTGCCGATCAATCCGGTACGGAAATGGCACGAATCATGGTCATCCGCTTATAAATCAAACAGACAGTCAGGACTCAGACAGCACAGTAGCAAATTCTATCGCGTTGCCTTGGAAAAAACCTCTACAGACGTTGTACAACCCGCCACCCCGTCGCAGCTGCCGAAGGCGGCGTCAGGGTACGTGACGCAGTCTTCGGCAGCTGCTACGAGGGTCACATCCCTTTCGCCACCAATTCCTTGCCGTAGCTCACCAGCCAGCCGCGCACCTGCGGCGTGGTGCCGGCCTTGTCCGCCAGGTGATGGGTGTTGTTCGACACCCAGGTCAGCCGGGTGTAGCTGTTGCCATTGCCATCGCGCACGCCGTACATCATGCCGCGGTGGCCGCCCAGGTCGACGTTGGCCAGCTCCTTGATGGTGGTTACCGACACGCCCTTGAGCACCATGTCCTGCAGCAGCAGGTCACCGTCCGGGCAATGCAGGTAGCGGCGCAGCCCGTTCAAGCCGGCATCGGTGGCCACGCCCATCTTGTACGACGCCTGCACCTCGCACTGCCGTGTCAGGCTCAGGCGCGGCGCCTCGTACAGCCCCGGCCCGTTGGCGCGCTTGCGCGCCGGGCGCTGGGCCTGCATCTGCGCCAGGCGCGTGGCCATGCTGGCGTTGTCCACGGTTTCCACGTAGCTGCTGGGCTTCCTGCGCTGGCGCAACTTCTCCGCGATCAGCGCCCGCTCCTCGGCACTGGGCCCGCTGCCGGGGCCGCTGCTGGCGCGCAGCAAGTGCGCGCTGGTCATGGCCGACTCCAGGTTGTCCTGGTCCTTCAAGGGAATGTCATAAATCGAGATTTCGCGGTTGCCTTCGGCCACCGTCGGTCGCTCAAGCGGCGCGGCGTGGCCAGACAGCGCTACCACCACCGGGGAAAACAATAGGCCGCAGGCCAGGGCTTTGCTGGGGGTCATGGTTTCAGTCCTTGAAACACGGGGGCTACGCATTGGATCAACACGGCCGTGGAATCGTTTTACTACAAACAGGATAAATGGGGAATGCGGGGTGGGGGGTGATTTGGGTCAAGGGTGGGGTGTCGGTGTTCCGACTGCCCGTGAGTTACGTTCTGTTATCAATTTGCGCCGCGTGTCGGGTAGCCAGCGGAGGATTGAGGAGCAACGATAGGCAGGCTTTCCCCTTCGCATCAGAAATTCCATGAGCTCATCGAGGCCGCGCACTTCCTGTGCCTCACTGGACAGGAAATTGAAAAGCCCGCAAATTCCTGTAAGCTGCATATTAACGGATAACGTTAACCATTATGACGATTCGATCCTTTCGCTGCACTCAGACGGAACTGCTATTCAAAACCGGCCGAACGCGCCGCTGGAGCGCCATCAGCAGGGTATGTGAGCGAAAATTGACAATGCTGGATGCCGCCGTGGAGCTTGATGATCTGAGATCACCACCTGGAAACTGCCTTGAGGCGCTGGAAGGCAACAGGTTTGGCCAGTGCAGCATACGCATCAACAGACAATACCGAATTTGCTTCACGTGGGGGCGTACTGGCCCGGAAAACGTGGAGATAGTCGACTACCACTGAGGCTAACCATGCACAACAACGGCATGCGCCCCATTCATCCGGGCGAAATTTTGAAGGAAGAGTATCTGGAGCCGCTAGGCATCACCGCAGCCGCCCTTGCCCGGGCACTGTGCGTCTCTGCCCCCACGGTGAATGACATTGTTCGGCAACGTCGGAATATCAGCGCTGATGTTGCACTGCGTCTAGCGGCCGCACTGGGAACTACCGCCCAATTCTGGCTAAACCTGCAGGCAGCCTACGACCTGCGCAGAGCGCAGATGGAGAACGGTGATCAAATATGTCGGGAGGTTCACCGCCTTCAATCCTGCGCTTGACGCTCAAGGCAGGCCGCACCGGCCACGTCTTCAGCAAATACCGTCAGCTCACCAAAACCAATACGGCAAGAACTTCGGCGTAGGCTCCACCGCCAGCTCCAGTTGGTAGGTACTGGCATTGAACAGGAACGCATCCAGCCACAGGAACGCCACCAACCCGAACGCCAGGGTGATGAACTCCCGGTGCGCATGGCCGGCCAGCTGCCTGGCCAGCAGCGGGCGCGCCAGCGCCAGGAGCAGGCAGCCGCCGATGACGACCGGGTAATTGGGCTGCAGCGGCGTGGCGGCGACCTGGTTGTACGCCACCACCACCAACAACATCGCCAGCCCCACTAGCGGCAGGTTCAGGCAAAAGCGCAACAAGCCGCGCCGCGCCTTGGCGAACTGCCCGTCGGCGTCGACGAAGATGTAGGCGGCCAGCAGGGCAATGGCCGGGGTAATCGAGAGGATGTAGCGCGGCTTCTTCGAGTTGGGGATGGTGAAGAACACCAGCAGCGCGAGCAACCAGGCCGCGAGATACAGCAGCAACGCCGTATCCGCTTGGCGCGGTGCGGCCAGGAAGTGCCGGCAGCGCTTGAAGATAACCTGCAAGGCGTAGAACACCGTCACGCCATACGTCAGCAGGCCAGCGCTGAAATAGAAGTAGTAGCGCGGCGCGTGGGTATTGGCCACGCGCCCCAGGCCTTGCATCATCAGCACTTCCATCATGAACGCCCTGCCCCCTTGCACATAGGCCGCCCACGTCAGCAATGCCACGCCGACCATCAGGGTCAGCCCCGCAACCAACAGGAAGTAGCACAGCGTTCGCCATTGCCGGCTCAACGTGTAGTAAGCCGCCACTACAATGGTGGGCCCGATAAGCCCCACCGGCCCGCGGAAGAAAAAGCCCAGCGCCAGCGCTACCCCTATCAGCGGCAGTTGCGCCCGCACCTGCTTAATATCGGCGCGGTACGCCAGGTAAAAACACAGGAGCGTTACCAGCGCCGGGTAAACATCCAGCGCCAGGTAACTTACGCCATCGAGAAACGCCCAGGTAAATAATGAAAACAGCACGCCATAGGCGCCCCAGCGCTTGTCGTGCAGCGCCCCCAGCTTGTAGACGAACACCAGCATCAGTGCGCCGGCGATGCACACGGGCAGCCCCATGGACAGGATCGACAAGCGGCCAAACGGCAACGAGGCCAGGTACACCAACAACGTATTGGCAATGGTGTAGTCAGGATACGGCTGCAAGTCATCGGCGATGGGAAACAGCGTCAGGCCGTGATGCAACATGTAGTCGGCGAAGTCGACAAAGCGGGTGGTGTAGTTGAGTACGGCGGGTTTGTATTGCAGCGCCATCAGTACAACGAGGCTGATCAGGAAGATGCTCCTGCCAGGCCGCTGGGCGACCTGCCTGATTAAAACGTCCATGGTGCGGGTATTTCCCCAAAAAATCGGACGATAACATGGGAAAAACAGACGCACCATGAACGGTGACTGTCTTGTTACAAAGTAAAAACAGAACGCCAGAAACAACAAAGGCCTGCCAGCACAGTGTGCGGCAAGCCCTTGTATGGAGTTGGTGCCCGAAGCCGGGGTCGAACCGGCACGTCCTTACGAACGGGGGATTTTAAGTCCCATGCGTCTACCAATTTCGCCATTCGGGCGGTAGCGCGGTGTTGCTTGCAACAAGGAATTTCAAATCCCCTGCGCTGGCTGTGTAATAACCATCGAAATCATCAGGCCATACAACAGCGAGCCGTTGAATATATACATCCCCCCCTGATCACGCAACAACCATCAGGGGCTTTCCAAGACAAAATATTACACTGCCCTGGAAATAAAAAAGCTCTGTAGATCAAGGATCTACAGAGCTCGTTTATAATGGAGGCCGAGGTCGGAATCGAACCGGCGTAGACGGATTTGCAATCCGGAGCATAACCACTTTGCTACTCGGCCTCAAATGTGAAGCAACTTTACAACCGCTGCTCCACATGTAAAGTGGAGCGGGAAACGAGACTCGAACTCGCGACCCCGACCTTGGCAAGGTCGTGCTCTACCAACTGAGCTATTCCCGCGTCGTGTTGATGGGCGCCATTTTAACGATTTAAAAATCGCCGTCAACCCTTTGATTCAAAAAAGTTTTATTTATTTTCAGAATGGCTGTTCAGGTGCGGCCACGCAGCGCGCAGGTAGTGCGCCATGGACCACAGCGTCAGCGCCGCCGACACCACCAGCAGGCCATAGCCCAGCAGCACCCAGAAGGTAATGGCCGGCGGGTTGGCCAGCAGGATCACCAGCGCCAGCATCTGCGCAGCGGTTTTCCACTTGCCCAGGTTGGACACCGCCACATGGGCGCGCGCGCCAATCTCGGCCATCCATTCGCGCAGCGCCGACACCACGATCTCGCGGCCGATGATCACCGCCGCCGGCAAGGTCAGCCACACGTTGTGGTGGGCCTGCACCAGCAGCACCAGAGCCACCGCCACCATCAGCTTGTCGGCCACAGGATCCAGGAACGCACCAAAGGGTGTGCTCTGCTCCAGGCGACGCGCCAGGTAGCCGTCCAGCCAGTCAGTGGCGGCGGCAATGGCGAAGACCGTGCTGGCCGCCGCATAACTCCACTCGTAAGGGAGGTAGAACAGCAGGATGAAAAACGGAATGAGCAGGACGCGCAGAACGGTAAGCAGGTTCGGGATATTCATCGGCACAACTGGCGGCTGGGTGAGTGGGGCATTCTACTCGCTGTGCAGATTCGCATAAATCGACTCCGCCAGCTTTTTGCTGATGCCAGGGGCTTTGGCAATTTCTTCGATGCTTGCACGAGACAGCTCCTGCAAGCCACCAAAATGTTTCAACAAATCGCGTCGACGCTTCGGCCCCACGCCCGCCACCCCTTCCAGGGTGGAGGTGCGCCGGGTCTTGCCACGCCGGGCCCGGTGGCCGGTGATAGCAAAACGGTGGGCTTCGTCGCGGATCTGCTGGATCAGGTGCAGCGCCGGCGAATCACCCTTGAGGGTGAATTCGTGGGCCACGTCGTTCAGGTACAGGGTTTCGAAACCGGCCTTGCGGGTGGTGCCCTTGGCCACGCCCAGCAGGATCAGGTCGGGCACCGCCAGCTCTTCGAGCACCTCGCGGGCCATGTTCAGCTGGCCCTTGCCGCCGTCCACCAGCAGCACGTCGGGCAGCTTGCCCTCGCCTTCCTTGAGCCGGCTGAAGCGCCGGGTCAGGGCCTGGTGCATGGCGGCGTAGTCGTCGCCGGCGGTGACGCCTTCAATATTGTAACGGCGGTAGTCCGACTTGATCGGCCCCTCGGGGCCGAACACCACGCACGAGGCCACCGTGGCCTCGCCGCTGGAATGGCTGATGTCATAGCACTCCAGGCGCTGCGGCGGCTCGTCGAGGTTGAGCACTTCGGCCAGGGCTTCGAACCGCGCGGCCACGTGCTGGCGGTTGGCCAGGCGCGCACTCAGGGCCTGCTCGGCGTTGGTCACTGCCAACTGCTGCCAACGCGCGCGAGTGCCACGCACCCGGTGGCTGACGCTGAGCTCGCGGCCGCGCAGGCTGTCGATGGCGGCCACCAGGGCCTCGACGTCCTCGGGCACCACGTTGACGATCAGCTCGCTGGGCAGGTCGCGCTCCGAACTGGTGAGGTAATACTGCGCGAGGAACGCCGACATGACCTCGGCCACTTCCTCCTCGATGCCCACCTGCGGGAAGAAGTTCTTGCTGCCCAGCACGCGCCCGCCGCGCACGCTGATCAGGTGTACGCAGGCGCCGCCCGGGTTGACGAAGGCCGCCACCACGTCGACGTCGCCGCTGCCGCCTTCCATGCTCTGCTGGTCCTGGACCCGGCGCAGCAAGGCGATCTGGTCGCGCAGCAAGGCGGCGTTCTCGAAGTCCAGGGCCATGGCGGCCTTTTCCATGCTCGCCGACAGTTCATTGGTGAGCTGGTGGCTGCGCCCTTCGAGGAACATGATCGAGTGGCGGACGTCCTCGGCGTATTCCTCCGGCTCCACCAGGCCTACGCAGGGCGCCTTGCAGCGCTTGATCTGGTATTGCAGACAGGGCCGGGTACGGTTCTTGTAGTAGCTGTCCTCGCACTGACGCACGAAGAAGGTCTTCTGCAGCAGGCCCAGGCTTTCGCGGATGGCGCCCGCGCTGGGGTAAGGCCCGAAATACTTGCCCTTGGCCTTCTTCGCCCCGCGGTGAATGCTCAGGCGCGGAAACTGGCCATCGGACAGGAACACATAGGGATACGATTTATCGTCGCGCAGCAGGATGTTGTACGGCGGCCGCCATTCCTTGATCAGCGTCTGCTCCAGCAGCAGCGCCTCGGTCTCGTTGGCGGTGATGGTGGTTTCCACCTGGGCGATACGCCCCACCAGCGCGGCGGTCTTGGGCGCCAGGCCAGTCTTGCGGAAATAGCTGGCCAGACGCTTCTTGAGGTTCTTGGCCTTGCCCACGTAGAGCAGGCGCGCCTCGCTGTCGAACATGCGGTACACCCCGGGGCGACCGCTACAGGTGGACAGGAAGGCAGAAGGATCGAAGGGGGTGTCCATGGTCAAAGTGCAGCGTCAACCATACCGTGCCGTACCGCCAACAGCGTCAGCTCCACGTCGCTGGCGATCGACAGTTTCTCGAAGATGCGGTAGCGGTAGGTGTTCACGGTCTTGGGCGACAGGCAGAGCTTGTCGGAGATGATCTGCACTTTCTGGCAGTTGACGATCATCAACGCGATCTGGATCTCGCGCTCGGACAACAGGTCGAACGGCGAGTTGGTGGTTTGCGGCTGGAACGACTTGAGCGCCAGCTGCTGGGCGATCTGTGGGCTGATGTAGCGTTGCCCGGCGAACACCAGGCGAATGGCCTGGATCATTTCATCCAGGCCTGCGCCCTTGGTCAGGTAGCCGGCAGCGCCGGCCTGCAGCAGGCGCGTGGGGAACGGGTCTTCCTCGCACACCGTCACCGCCACCACCTTGATGTCGGGGTAGCTGCGCAGCAGCTTGCGCGTGGCTTCCAGACCGCCGATGCCAGGCATCTTGACGTCCATCAGGACCACGTCGGGCTTGAGTTCGCGCGTGAGGCGCAGGGCCTCTTCACCCGACTCGGCCTGGCCGATTACCTGCAGCCCGTCGATGTCCGCCAGCATACGGGTAATGCCCGTACGTACCAGATCATGATCATCGACTACTAGGACCCTAATCAAGCAGACACCTCGTTGTTGTGGTCTTTTACGGAATGTTAGCCACCTTAGCAAAAAATCGGATCCGGAACCTAGCGCAAAGCGTCATCCACATGACGCCATGCGCCTGCCTGGCTGCCTTCATCGAGGCTTGGGCGACCCGCGACGCGGGCGCGCGGTGTAGCTGGCGGCCATTTCCGCCAGGCTGATTGCCATGTGCCGGATGGCGTCCTGCCCCTCCCGTGGGAGAACCCGATAATGCCCCAGAACATGCTCCTCGGCCTGGCTTAGCCGATCAGCGGGGATGGGCGCGCGGTCCCCGGTGAGCACATAGAGCACGTCCACCCCGTGGGTGGCGACGCTGGCAAGGTACGTAGCCTTGGGGGTGCGTTCACCGCTTTCGTATTTTCCCTGGGCGTTGGGCTCGACACCACCGATGTCGCCGAACTCCTTCTGGGTCAGGCCAAGCCTGTCCCGTTCTTCCCTCAAACGCGAACCGATTCCAGTCATTTGAATGTATAATCCCTTATTAATCACCCAATCGGGTGATGTTTATAACCACAATTACACCAAATAAAACGGACTTGAACTATGCACGGTATACGGACTGCCGCACAAGCCAGGGCCTGGCTAGACCAGCAGGGAAAATCGGTACAAGAGTTTGCCAGGGAACATGGCGTGGATCCGGCCACCACCTACCAGGTGCTGTCGGGACGCAAGAAGGGACGCCGCGGGGAATCGCACCGCGTCGCCGTTTTGTTGGGGATGAAGGAAGGGATATTGCCGGACCGGGCGCCAGAGTGACGGGCGCCCCGGATCAGTCGCCGCTCAGGCGCTCCATGCGCCAGAAGCACTGGTCCTCGCCAACCTCGGCAAAGCCTTTGCGCAGGTAAAGGTGCCGCGCCGGATTGGACTGGAACACCATCAGCCGCACCCGCGGCAGGCGCCGCTCGCGGGCCAGTTCCACGATCCGGTCCAGCGCCCACCCGCCAATGCCGCGGTTGCGCGCTTCGGGCAGCAGGTGCAGCTCACGGATGAACAGCGCCTGCCGGTCGATGCTCAGGCTGAAATACCCCTGGGCGACGCCATCGGCCAGGACAATGAAATTGTCGCGCCACAACCACGCCTGGTTGAACGCCTCTTCCTGCCACAGCAGGCTGTAGCGGCCGTAGTACGGCAGCATGGCACGGCGCGTGAGGTCACGCGCGAAGGTCAGGTCGTGCTCGGTGGCCGCACGCAGCGCAAGCTCCATCGTCCCTCCCCTCAAGTGAACTGAACCACGTTGCCCTGCCAACCGTTGGCGGCCAGGCGCGCCAGCAGCAACTGGTCGCCCGCGCCTTGGGCTTCGACGACAAGTGAGCCGGAAGCGTCCCACAGCGCGCTGCGCCCGGCAGCCTGCCAGCCACCGGTGACGCCACCATGGTTGGCCACCAGCACCGCCATGCCATGGGTTTGAGCATAGCCCTGAAGGATGGCGCCATCGACCGCGTAGCCCGATTCGCCGATCAGCACGCTGGCGGCGTACAGGCTGGCGCCGGCCTCGCGTGCCAGGCGTGGATGGCTGGCCTGGCCGAAGTCCGCGCACACCGCCAGGGCAATCTGCTCGCCGCCCAGTTGCAGCGGCGCACCGCCATGGCCGGGGATGAAATACGCCTCCTCACCGCCGTGCAAGTGCTGCTTGGTGTAGACCGCTTGCTGGCCATCGGCACCCAATACCAGCGCGCCCACCTGCACGCCTGTTTGACCGGTTTCACGCAGGGGCAGGCCGACCACGGTGGTCATCGCCAGTTGGCGTGCGCGGTCGCGCAGGGGTTGCAGCACGGGCGCGTCGGGCGCCAGCGCAAGCTCGGCAGCCAGCGTCGGCTCGTAGCCGGTGAGGGACAGTTCGGGAAACAACAGGAACTGCACGCCGTGGGCGGCGGCCAGGTCCATGAAGCGCAGGTGGTGGGCGATATTGGCGACGAGGTCGCCAGCCACGGCGCAGGCTTGGGCGGCGGCAATGCACAGGCGAGTCATGGGTCCTTCCCTTTGGCGAGACGAGAAGGCCTGCATCATGCCGCAACATTTCCGCCAGCGCACGATCCCCGTAGCAGCTGCCGAAGGCGGCGTCCCAGGCCATCCGCGAATTCCGCGGTGCCCGGTGACGCGGCCGGTGGCCGCTGCTACAGGGGTGATGTGAATAGTGCTTGAAACATTTAGCCACGCTGCAGTAAGCTCGGCGCATTCAAACGGAGACATTTCATGTCGCACCCAGCTCACCTCAAGGCTCAACACACTGCCAGCGCTCGTCGCCCGGTAGCGGTTGCCTGCGCGTGCGCTGCCGTTGTTGCAGATTATTACTATGGGTATTGGTTTAGCCACTGGCGCGCCTGATACCTAGATATCCGGCGGCCAGATCCCAAGGTCGCCCGGTTTGAGAAACTCCAAAACCCCCGGTCGGCCTCCCGACCGGGGGTTTTGTTTTTTCCGCCTTCCACCAATTTGATACAGAGGATTACCGCAATGAACTACGCCACCTATTACCGCTACGACTACTGCACCGCCTGGCGATTTACCACCCTCCGTTCGGGCCAGCTTGCCGCCTCCGACCGGTCCTGCCTGGGTGGCCATACACAGACAAACGTCATTAGTCGAACATCGCGATAGGGCTGAGCGAGCGCAGCAGACTGCGCCGCCAGCCCAGGGAAAAATTACACATGAACATCTCCATCAGCGCCCTGCCCCTCGCCACCGCCGCCGTCCAGCCCCTGGCCCCCGCCGCCAATGCCCCGGCCCTGCAACGCCTGCCCAGCACCACCGAACTCAAGCAACAGCTGCCCCTGAGCCGCGACCTGGCCCAACAGGTAAACGGCCACCGCAACGCGATCCGCGCCATTCTCGAAGGCCGCGACGAACGCATGCTGGTGGTGGTCGGCCCCTGCTCGCTGCACGACCCCGAAGCCGCGCTGGAATACGCCGAGCGCCTGGCCACCCTGGGCAGCGACCTGAAAGGCCAGCTGCTGCTGGTGATGCGCGCCTACGTTGAAAAGCCGCGCACCACGGTCGGCTGGAAAGGCCTGGCGTACGACCCGCGCATGGACGGAAGCGACGACATGGTCGGCGGCCTGAAGCTGTCCCGCGACCTGATGCGCGAAATGCTGCACATGGGCCTGCCCCTGGCCACCGAGCTGCTGCAGCCCATGGCCGCCGGCTACCTGGACGACCTGCTGAGCTGGGTGGCGATCGGTGCCCGCACCACCGAATCGCAGATCCACCGCGAGATGGCCAGCGGCCTGAAGATGCCCGTGGGCTTCAAGAACGGCACCGATGGCGGCATCGCCATTGCCTGCGACGCCATGCGCAGCGCTGCCCACCCGCACCGCCATTTCGGCGTGTCGGCCGACGGCCACCCGGCCATCATCGAGACCGCCGGCAACCCCGACACCCACCTGGTGCTGCGCGGCGGCCACCGCGGGCCGAACTACGACCAGGACAGCGTCGCGCAGGTGCACAGCGCCCTGGGCAAGGCCGGCATCCCGGCGCGCATCATGGTCGACTGCAGCCACGCCAACAGCAGCAAGAACCCGCTGCGCCAGCCCGAGGTGTTCAACGACGTGCTGCGCCAGCGCCTGGCCGGCGACCGCTCGCTGGTGGCGACGATGCTCGAAAGCCACCTGTTCGAAGGCTGCCAGGCCATTGGCCCGGGCATGCGCTACGGCGTGTCGGTGACCGACGGCTGCCTGGGCTGGGACGACACCGAGGCGCTGCTGCGCAACGCCGCCCGCCAATTGCGCGGCTGAAGCGGACGCAGCCTTCGGCAGCTGCTACATCCTGTGGGAGCTGGCTTGCCAGCGAGCTGTTGGGGCCTTAAAAGCTCGCTGGCAAGCCAGCTCCCACAAGACAGTTGCTGCTACGCGTGTAATGCGGTCCCGTAGCAGCGGCCGCAGGCCGCGTCCCGGGGCGCCACATAATCGCCCCCGGGGCAGCGCTTTTGCGCAAATTGCGGTAGGCTGCCTTCTTTAGGTTTTTTTGGAGTACTTTCCCATGGCCAAAGCCACTGCCCGTCACATCCTGGTTTCCTCCGAAGCCAAGTGCAACGAACTGAAAGCGCAAATCGAAGGCGGCGCCGATTTCGCCGAAGTCGCCAAGGCCAACTCCACCTGCCCATCCAGCCGCCAGGGCGGTGACCTGGGTTCGTTCGGCCCAGGCCAGATGGTCAAGGAATTCGACACCGTGGTGTTCAGCGCCCCGATCAACGTGGTGCAAGGCCCGGTCAAGACCCAGTTCGGCTACCACCTGCTGGAAGTCACCAGCCGCCAGGACTGATACCTGTCCCGCTGCTGACGGCCCGCCTTGTGCGGGCCGTTTTGTTTGTGATCAGTGCCTTGGTTGATGATAGGGTAAGCACGCGCCCACACTCATTCGAACAAGGCAGACAATGCGCTCGGTTTTCGCCCTTCTCCTGCTGACCGCCCAGTTGCTGATGCTCCCCTGCGCCCTTGCCGCCGCGCAGCACGCCCTCACCGTCTACGGCGAGCCGCCCAAGTACCCCGACGGCTTCAAGCACTTCGACTACGTCAACCCCGATGCCCCCAAGGGCGGCAGCCTGCGCCGCTCGGCCGTGGAAATCGGCCAGTTCGACCACCTGCTGCCTTATATAGACAAGGGCACCGGCGTGAGCCAGGTGGACGGCCTGCTGTACGCACCCCTGGCCCTGCGCTCGCTGGACGAGGCCTACACGGTGTACGGCCTGATCGCCGAGAAAATGGAACGCGACGACAGCGGCCTGTGGCTGCGCTTCTATATCAACCCCAAGGCGCGCTTCAGCGACGGCGTGCCCATCACCGCCGCCGACGTGAAGTTCACCTTCAACCTGCTGATGACCCAGGGCAGCCTGCGCTTTCGCACCCAGTTCGCCGAGGTGAAAGACGTCGAGGTCGAAGGGCCGCGCCAGGTGCGCTTCGACTTCAGCGCCAACGACAACCGCAGCCTGCCCCTGGACCTGGCCTCGCTGCCGGTGCTGCCCGAGCACTGGTGGAAAGACCACGACTTCGCCAACGGCGGTGGCTTCGAGGCCGCGCCCGGCAGTGGCCCCTACACCGTAGGCAAGGTCGACAACGGCCGCAGCATCACCTTCCAGCGCGACAAGGACTGGTGGGCCCGGGACCTGCCGGTGACCCGCGGGCTGTACAACTTCGATCAGTTCGGCATCGAGTTCTTCGGCGACACCGAGGTGGCGCGCCAGGTGCTGCTGGGCGGCGCCTTCGACTACAACCGCGAGTTTTCCGCCACCGGCTACACCATCAAGTACAACAGCGCGGCGCTGGACGACGGCCGCCTGCAACGCGCCCACCTGGCGCCGCAAAGCCTGCAGGCCGCCCAGGGTTTCGTGTTCAACCTGCAACGGCCAGTGTTCAAGGACCGTCGCGTGCGCCAGGCCCTGGCCCTGCTGTGGGATTTCGAGTGGACCAACCGCCAGCTGATGCGCAGCATGTACATCCGCCAGCAGAGCTTCTTCGCCAACAGCCCGCTGGCAGCACGGCAGCTGCCGGACGCCGCCGAGCTGAAGATCCTCGAACCCCTGCGCGGGCAGGTGCCGGACGAGGTCTTCACCCAGGTGTTCGAAGCCCCGCGCACCGACGGCAGCGGCTTTATTCGTGACAAGCAATTGCAGGCCCTGGCGCTATTGAAGGCCGCCGGCTGGACGCCCGACGGCGACCGCCTGGTGAACGCCGCTGGCGAGCCGCTGAGCTTCACCTTCCTCAATGGCCAACCCGGCCTGGAAAAACTCATCCTGCCGTGGAAACGCACGTTGGCGCAGATCGGCATCGACCTGCAGATCCGCCGCATCGACTCTTCCCAGTACATCAACCGGCTGATGGCCCGGGACTACGACATGATCATCACCGGCTACCCGGTGTCGCCCTCCCCCGGCATGGAGCTGTCCAACTACTTCGGCTCCGCCAGCGCCACCGATACTGGCTCCAGCAACTACATGGTGCTCAAGGACCCGGCCGTGGACACGCTGATCAAAGGCCTGGTCAATGCCAGGACCAAGGCCGACATGACCGAATACGCCCACGCCCTGGACCGGGTGCTGCAGTGGAACTACTACTGGATTCCCAACTACTACCCGCCGGGCACCTCTACCGTGTGGTGGAACCGCTTCGGCATTCCCGCGCACCCGGCGCCCAATGACGAGGCCCCGGAAAGCTGGTGGCAGGTCAGCCCCACGCCGCTGACCAACGCGCAGATGGCCGAGCTGCGCGCCAAGGAGGCCCACTGATGCTGGCCTATACCCTGCGGCGCCTGCTGCTGATCGTGCCGACGCTGCTGATTATCCTGCTGGTCAACTTCGTCATCGTCCAGGCGGCCCCCGGCGGCCCGGTGGAACAGGCCATCGCCCGCCTGCAGGGCCTGGGCGGCGTGGCCGTGGGCGGTGGCGGCGGCGATTCGGCCCAGGGCGCGTCGCGCGCCAGCCGTGGCCTGGACCCGAAACTGATCAAGGACATCGAGCACCAGTACGGCTTCGACAAGCCCGCACCGGAGCGCCTGTGGCTGATGATCAAGAACTACGCCACGCTGAACTTCGGCAACAGTTTCTTCCGCGGCGCCAAGGTCACCGACCTGATCCTCGACAAGATGCCGGTGACCCTGTCCCTGGGCTTCTGGGCCACGCTGATCACCTACCTGGTGTCGATCCCGCTGGGTATCCGCAAGGCGGTGCACCACGGCAGCCACTTCGATATCTGGAGCAGCACCGCCATCATCATCGGCTACGCCATGCCGGCGTTCCTGTTCGCCATGCTGCTGATTGTGCTGTTCGCCGGCGGCACCGAGCTGAACTGGTTCCCGGTGCGCGGCCTGGTGTCGGAAAACTTCGACCAGCTGTCCACCCTGGGCAAGGTCGCCGACTATTTCTGGCACCTGGTGCTGCCGGTGACCTCACTGGTAATCGGCGGCTTCGCCACGCTCACCATCCTTACCAAGAATTCGTTCCTCAACGAAATCACCCGCCAGTACGTGGTCACCGCCCGCGCCAAGGGGGTCAGCGAGCGCCGGGTGCTGTACGGGCACGTGTTCCGCAACGCGATCCTGCTGGTGGTGGCCGGCCTGCCCCAGGCGTTTATCAGCGTGTTCTTCGCCGGTTCCCTGCTGATCGAGGTGATCTTCTCCCTCGACGGCCTCGGCCGCCTGAGCTACGAGGCCGCCGTGGCCCGTGACTACCCAGTGGTGTTCGGCACCCTGTTCATCTTCACGCTGTTCGGCCTGCTGATCAAACTGGTGGGCGACCTGTGCTACACCCTGGTCGACCCACGCATCGACTTTGCCGGGAGGAGCGCCTGATGAAACGCCTGTCCCCGGTCTCGCGCCGGCGCCTCGACCGTTTCCGCAAGAACCGCCGCGGCTGGTGGTCGCTGTGGATCTTCATTGCCCTGTTCGCCCTGAGCCTGGGCGGCGAGCTGATCGCCAACGACAAGCCACTGGCCCTGAGTTACCACGGCCAATGGTACTTCCCGGCCTTCAAGCGCTACACCGAAACCGAGTTCGGCGGCGTGCTGCCGTTCCAGCCCGACTACCGCAGCGACTATGTGCGCAAGCTGATCGCCGACGCCGGCGGGGAAATGATCTTCGCGCCCATTCCGTTCAGCGCCGACACCCCCAACTACGACCTCACCCAGCCGGCCCCCAGCCCGCCCAGCGCCAGCAACTGGCTGGGCACCGATGACCAGGGCCGCGACGTGCTGGCGCGGGTGATCTACGGCGCGCGGGTATCGATCCTGTTCGCCATTGCGCTGACCGTGATCAGCTCGCTGATCGGCATCCTCGCCGGTGCCCTGCAAGGCTATTACGGCGGCTGGGTGGACCTGTTCGGCCAGCGCCTGCTGGAGGTATGGTCGGGGCTGCCGGTGCTGTACCTGCTGATCATCCTCTCCGGTTTCGTCGAGCCCAACTTCTGGTGGCTGCTGGGCATCATGGCGCTGTTTTCCTGGCTGGCCCTGGTGGATGTGGTGCGCGCCGAGTTCCTGCGCGGGCGCAACCTGGAGTACGTCAAGGCGGCGCGGGCGCTGGGCCTCAACGACGGCAAGATCATCCGCCGGCACATCCTGCCCAACGCCATGAACGCCACCCTCAGCTACCTGCCGTTCATTCTCACCGGGGCCATTTCCACCCTCACCGCCCTGGACTTCCTGGGCTTCGGCATGCCGGCGGGCAGTGCTTCGCTGGGCGAACTGATCGCCCAGGGCAAGGACAACCTACAGGCGCCGTGGCTGGGTTTCACGGCCTTCTTTACCCTGGCACTGGTGCTGTCGCTGCTGGTGTTCATCGGCGAGGCATTGCGTGATGCCTTCGACCCCCGCGCCTGAGGCCAGCATGAGCGAAAACCTGATCGAAATACGCAACCTGAGCGTGGCCTTCAACGACCACACCGTAGTGCGTGAGCTGAACCTGAACATCCGTCCCGGCGAGTGCCTGGCGCTGGTGGGCGAGTCGGGCTCGGGCAAGTCGGTGACCGCCCACTCGATCCTGCAGCTGCTGCCGCAGACCGGCAGCCACACCCAGGGCAGCATCCGCTACCGCGGCACCGAGCTGCTGGGCGCCCCGGCCAACGTGTTGCGCGAGATCCGCGGCAACCGCGTGGCGATGATTTTCCAGGAGCCCATGACCTCGCTGAACCCGTTGCACACGGTGGAAAAGCAGATCGGCGAAACCTTGCTAGTGCACCGCGGCCTGACCGGCAAGGCCGCCCAGGCGCGCACCCTGGAGTTGTTGCAACTGGTGGCCATCCAGCAGCCGGAAAAGCGCCTCAAGGCCTACCCGCACCAACTGTCCGGCGGCCAGCGGCAGCGGGTGATGATCGCCATGGCCCTGGCCTGCGAGCCCGACCTGCTGATTGCCGACGAACCCACCACCGCCCTCGACGTGACCGTGCAGCGGCGCATCCTGGTGCTGCTCAAATCACTGCAGCAGCGCCTGGGCATGTCGCTGCTGCTGATCAGCCACGACCTCAACCTGGTGCGCAGCATTGCCCAGCGGGTGTGCGTGATGCGCGCCGGCGAGATCGTCGAGCAGGCCGACACCGAAACCCTGTTCTGCACGCCCAAACACCCCTACAGCTGCATCCTGATGAACGCCGAACCGGCCGGCGAGCCGCTGCCGCGCCACGAACGCCCGCCGCTGCTGGACGTCGACAACCTGCGGGTGTGGTACGCCACCAGTGGCGGCTTCCTGCGCAAGCCCCATTACGTCAAGGCGGTGGACGGCATCAGCCTGAGCCTGCAGAAAGGCAAAACCCTGGGCATCGTCGGCGAGTCCGGCTCGGGCAAGTCCACCCTCGGCCAGGCCATCCTGCGCCTGCTGGATTCCCAAGGCGGCATCCGTTTCGACGGCCAGCCGTTGGAGGGCCTGACCCCCAAGCAGATGCTGCCGTGGCGCAAGCGCATGCAGGTGGTGTTCCAGGACCCTTTCGGCAGCCTCAGCCCGCGCATGTCGGTGCAGCAGATCATCAGCGAAGGCCTGGAAGTGCACGTCGAGTGCGACGCCGAAAACCGCGAGGAACGGGTGATCAAGGTGCTGGAGGAAGTGGGCCTGGACCCGGCCAGCCGCCACCGCTACCCCCACGAGTTTTCCGGTGGCCAGCGCCAGCGCATCGCCATTGCCCGGGCGCTGGTGCTCAAGCCCGACCTGATCCTGCTGGACGAACCCACCTCGGCGCTGGACCGCACCGTGCAGAAGCAGATCGTCGCCCTGCTGCGCCAGTTGCAGGACGACCATGGCCTGACGTACCTGTTCATCAGCCACGACCTGGCGGTGATCAAGGCCCTGGCCCACGACGTGATCGTGGTCAAGGACGGCCAGGTGGTGGAGCGCGGCGCCAGCCACGACCTGTTCGAAGCCCCGCAACATCCTTATACCCGCGAACTGCTGCTGGCCGCCCACGTGCAGGCCGAGCCGCACTGACCCTGGAGGCATAGGCATGACCCTGAATGGCAAGACGGCATTGGTCACCGGTTCCACCAGCGGCATCGGCCTGGGCATTGCCCACGGCCTGGCCGCCGCTGGCGCCAACGTGATACTCAACGGCTTCGGCGACGCCCAGGCGGTGCTGGCCGAACTGGCCCGCCACGGGACGAAGGTTGGCCACCACCCGGCGGACGTCAGCCAGCCGGCGCAGATCGAGGCGATGTTCGCCTACGCCCAGGCCGAGTTCGGCGGCGTCGACATTCTGGTCAACAACGCCGGCATCCAACATGTGGCCGCCGTGGAAGACTTTCCGGTGGAGCGCTGGGACGCGATCATCGCCATCAACCTGTCCTCGGTGTTCCACGCCACGCGCCTGGCGCTACCCGCCATGCGCGAGCGCGGCTGGGGCCGCATCATCAACATCGCCTCGGTGCACGGGCTGGTGGGCTCCACCGGCAAGGCCGCCTACGTGGCGGCCAAGCACGGGGTAATCGGCCTGACCAAGGTGGTGGGCCTGGAAACCGCGCGCACCCAGGTGACTTGCAACGCCATCTGCCCCGGCTGGGTGCTGACGCCGCTGGTGCAGAAGCAGATCGACGACCGCGCGGCCAAGGGCGTGGACCCGCAACAGGCGCGCGAGGACCTGCTGGCGGAGAAACAGCCGTCACTGGAATTTGTCACCCCCGAGCAGTTGGGCGAGCTGGTGCTGTTTCTGTGTAGTGAGGCCGGCAGCCAGGTGCGTGGCGCGGCGTGGAACATGGATGGCGGGTGGTTGGCGCAATGACGCGGCCTGCGGCCGCTGCTACGGATGTGCGTAGCAGCAACTGTCTTGTGGGAGCGGGGGCCCGGCCATCCGGTTCTACCCGCGAAAAGAACACTGCGGCCTGTCTGATACTGCGCGGTGTGGCTTTCGCGGGCAGAGCCCGCTCCCACAAGCGGCCGCAGGCCGCGTCCGGGGGTCAGGTGTTCTCATCATCCACCAGGTTCCAGTCAGCGCTGTCCACGTCCGCCGCCGGCTCCGGCGGCAGTGGCACGCTGCTGGGCTCATGGCCGTTTTCACGGTGCAGCTTGAGGCGCAGGCGCAGGTTGTTCTGCGAGTCGGCGTTCTTCAGTGCTTCCTCCTCGCTGATCGCCCCCTCCAGGGCCAATTCGTACAGCGCCTGGTCAAACGTCTTCATCCCCAGGTTCACCGATTTTTCCATGATGCCCTTGAGCTCGCCGAACTCGTTGCGGTGAATCAGGTCCTTGATGGTGGCGGTGCCCAGCATCACCTCCACGGCCGCCCGGCGCTTACCGTCGGTGGTCTTCACCAGCCGCTGGGAGACGAACGCCTGCAGGTTGTTGCCCAGGTCATTGAGCAGCTGTGGGCGGCGGTCCTCGGGGAAGAAGTTGATGATCCGGTCGAGCGCCTGGTTGGCGTTGTTGGCGTGCAGCGTCGAGATGGCCAGATGGCCGGTATCGGCGAACGCCAGGGCGTGCTCCATGGTCTCGCGGTCGCGAATTTCGCCGATCAGGATGACATCCGGCGCCTGGCGCAAGGTGTTCTTCAAGGCCGCCTGGAAGCTGCGGGTGTCGACACCCACCTCGCGCTGGTTGATGATCGACTTCTTGTGCCGGTGCACATACTCCACCGGGTCTTCGATGGTGATGATGTGGCCGCTGGCGTTGCGGTTGCGATAGTCGATCAGCGCCGCCAAGGAAGTCGACTTGCCCGAGCCGGTGGCGCCGACGAACAGCACCAGGCCGCGCTTCTGCATGATGGTCTCGAGCAGCACCGGCGGCAGCTTGAGGTCTTCGAAACGGGGAATGTCGAGCTTGATGTTACGGGCGACGATGGACACTTCGTTGCGCTGTTTGAAGATATTCACCCGGAAGCGTCCGACGCCATGAATGGACATGGCCAGGTTCATCTCCAGGTCACGCTCGAAGTCCTGGCGCTGTTCGGCGTCCATGATATCGGCGGCGATGGCCGCCACTTCGCCGGGTTTCAGCGCTTCCGCCGACAGTGGCTTGAGCACGCCGTTGAACTTGGCGCAGGGCGGCGCCCCGGTGGACAGGTAGAGATCGGAACCGTCCTGGGAGGCGAGGATTTTCAGCAGGGCTTGGATTTCCATATGCGAGGGTCCACAGGGCGACAATAGAAAAGTAAGCTATAGCTTGGCGGTAGAACACCCCGCCATGCAAATCAAAGGACAACGCACATGAGCGGCACCCCCGTCGGCAGCTCCATCGTCGAACTGATCGAACAGCTGCCGTGGCGCGACAGCCCCCTGCCCGCGCCCGCGCAGTGGCCGCAGAGCCTGCGCACCGCGGTGGACATCGTGGTGCATTCGCCCATGCCCATGTTGCTGCTGTGGGGCCCGCAGCTGTGCCAGCTGTACAACGACAGTTTCGCCCTGCTGGCGGGCAGCAACCACCCCCGCGCGTTTGGCCAGCCGGTGGACCTGATCTGGCCGCAGCTGAAGGAATTCACCGACCCCATCTACCGCGCGGTGCTGGCCGGCGAGGTGCGCACCTACGTGGAACAGGGCTTTACCCTGCCCCGCGACGCCGGCCCTGCCCAGGTGTGGCTGGACCTGACCTACAGCCCCATCCGCGATGAAAGCGGCACGGTGGCCGGCATCCTCGTCACCGCCATCGAAGCCAACGAGCGCCGGCGTGTGACCGCCGAGCTGCAACGCCGCTCCGAAGCCAGCGCCAAGGCCCAGCTCGACACCGAAGAGCGCTTGCAGCTGGCGCTGGAGGCGACCAACGGCGTCGGCACCTGGGACTGGGACATCCGCGAGGACCTGTTCCAGGCCGACGCGCGCTTCGCCCAGTTGCACGGCGTGGACCCGGGCCTGGCCGGCAAGATGCCTATCGGCGAGTACCTCAAGGGCGTGCACCCTGACGACCGCGGCATGGTGGCGCGTAGCATCAATGCCTGCGTGCACAGCGACGGCGAATACGCCAACGAATACCGGCTGCTGCGCCCCGACGGCGAAGTGCGCTGGGTGTACGCCCGCGGCCGCAGCCACAACGACCACCATGGCCGGCCGGTGCGCTTTGTCGGCGCCTCCATCGACATCACCGAGCGCCGCGAGGCCGAACGCACCCTGCTGCGCCTCAACGAAACCCTGGAAGAACGGGTGGCCGAGCGCACCGAGGCGCTGGCCGAGGCCAACCGCCGCCTGCACACCGAGATGCAGGAGCGCGAGCGCGCCGAGGAAGCCCTGCGCCACGCGCAGAAGATGGAAGCCGTGGGGCAACTGACCGGCGGCATCGCCCACGACTTCAACAATATGCTCACCGGCATCATCGGCAGCCTCGACCTGATGCAGCGCTACATCGCTGCGGGCCGCGCCGATGAGATTGGCCGCTTCAGCGAGGCCGCCATCACCTCGGCCCATCGCGCCGCGGCCCTGACCCACCGGCTGCTGGCGTTCTCCCGGCGCCAGTCGCTGGACCGCAAGCGCCTGGACCCCAACCAGCTGGTGCACTCCCTGGAGGAGCTGTTCAGCCGCACCAAGGGCGAACACATTCAGCTGAAGATCCGCCTGGCGCCCAACGTCTGGCCGGTGAACACCGACGCCAACCAGCTGGAAAACGCCCTGCTCAACCTGGTGATCAATGCCCGCGATGCCATGCCCGACGGCGGCACCCTGCGCATCGAGACCAGCAACCTGAGCCTGGCCGCGCCTGGCGAGGAGCCGGGGCTGGAAGCCCTGAAGCCCGGCCAGTACGTGCTGCTGAGCGTCAGCGACGACGGCGCCGGCATGACCCCGGCGATCCAGGCCAAGGCCTTCGACCCCTTCTTCACCACCAAGCCCATCGGCCAGGGCACCGGCCTGGGGCTGTCGATGATCTACGGCTTTGCCCAGCAGTCGGGCGGCCTGGTCACCCTGCACAGCGAACCGGGCCAGGGCACCTGCGTGCGCCTGTACCTGCCGCGCCACGTCGAGCAGGAGGAGGCCAAGCCCAAGGTGCTGGCGCCCCAGGGCGCGCCGCTGGCGCAGCATGGTGAAAGCGTGATGGTGGTGGAGGACGACCCGGCGGTGCGCATGCTGGTGCTCAACGTGCTGGACGAACTGGGCTACCACGCCCACCCGGCGGCGGACGCCAAGGCCGCCTTGCCGCTGCTGGAGTCGAGCCTGCGCATTGACCTGTTGGTGACCGACGTGGGCCTGCCTGGCCTCAACGGCCGGCAGCTGGCGGAGATGGCGCGCCAGCATCGGCCGGGGCTCAAAGTGCTGTTCATGACCGGCTATGCGGAAAAAGCCGCGGAGCGCCACAGCTTCCTCGCCGAGGGCATGGACATGGTCACCAAGCCGTTCTCCATTGACCTGCTGGCCAACAAGATTCGCGAGATGATCAATCAACCCGCCGCCGACAGCTGATTTGCGGCATAATCGCGCGCTTTTTCAACGTCGTTCACAGGGCCCCGCGTCATGAAAGCTCAAGCTCGCCACATTCTGGTGAAAACCGCCGAAGAGGCCGAACAACTCAAGCAGCGCATCGCCAAGGGCGAAGCTTTCGACGTGCTGGCGAAGAAATTCTCCACCTGCCCGTCGGGCAAGCGCGGCGGCGACCTGGGCGAAGTGCGCCCGGGGCAGATGGTGGGCGCCATCGACCAGGTCATCTTCAAGAAGCCGCTGCGCACCGTGCATGGCCCCATCAAGAGCAAGTTCGGCTACCACCTGGTGCAGGTGTTCTACCGCGACTGATCCCCCGTAGCAGCGGCCAAAGGCCGCGTCCCGGCCCGGACGCAGCCTTCGGCAGCTGCTACGGGGTTGTCAGAACTGGGTGGTGAAGGTTTCCACCACGTTGAAGCGTTCGTCGACGATGCAGCCTACCCGCCACTTGTCGAACGTCAGGCACGGGTGCGAGGTGCCGAAGGCGATGATGTCGCCGATGCGCAGGTCCACCCCCGCCGCCACCTTCACGAACGCGTGCTGGTCCATGATACGGGTGACCTCGCAGGCACTGACGTCATCGCCGGTGTCGCCCAGCAACCCGGCCCGGTAGCGCCGCAGCGGCTGCGGCATGCCGGCGTCATGGGCGACGTCGCGCTTGCCCAGCGCCACGATCGCGCAGCCCGGTTCCGGCACCGACTGCACGTGCGCCCACACCTCCATGGCCGGGCGCAGCCCCTCGCCCAGGTCGGCACGACGAGCCAGCACGCCGCCTTGGGCGACCTTGTAGATGCCATGGTCATGGGCCACGTAGCTACCCGGGCGCAGCACGGCCAGGAAGCGCCCACGGGCGGTGTGAGCGTCGAAGGCTTCGGCGATCAGGTCATACCAGGCCGAACCGGACGCGGTGACGATGGGTTGCGGCAAGGCAAAGGCGCCCTGCCCCTGCAACTCGACCGCCAGGCTGACCAGCGAGGCGGCGAAGGCGCGGATAGCGGCAATTTCCTGCTCGCCGTGGATCACCCCCTCGTAGCCTTCGATGCCGGTGAGGCGCAAGGCCGGCTGGGCAGCGATGGCGGCGGCCAGCGCCTTGACCTCGGCCTCGCTTCGGCAACCGCAACGGCCGCCGGCCACGCCGTACTCGATCATCACGTTGAGGTGCTGGCCGCGTTCGGCGAAGTATTCACCCAGGGCCAGCACCTGGTCCGGGTGGTCCACCAGGCAGTGGAAGTCGAAGCTGGGGTCCAGCAGCAGGTCGGCGACCAGGCGCATGTTCGCCGCGCCCACCAGCTGGTTGGCCATCAGCACCCGGCGCACACCGGCCGCATAGGCCGCGCAGGTTTGCACCGCGGTGGCCAGGGTGATGCCCCAGGCGCCGCGTTGTAGCTGCCGGGCGAACAGCGCCGGGGCCATGCTGGTCTTGCCGTGGGGCGCCAGCTGCGCGCCGCTGGCGCTGGCGAACGCCTGCATCCAGCGAATGTTGTGTTCCAGCGCTTCGCCGTGCAGCACCAGGGCTGGCAGGCTGACGTCGATCAACAGGTTGTCGCCCGGTACCGCGGCGCCCTTCTCCACTACTTGCATAACGTATCTCCAGGGGCGGCAACGCGCGCGATCATGCTCGGGGTTTGGCTTTGTAGGCCACGCAGTCGATTTCGACCTTGCAGTCCACCACCATGCTCGATTGCACGCACGCCCTCGCAGGCGCCAGGTGCGGCGGGAAGTATTCGGCGAAGACCTTGTTGAAGCTCCAGAAGTCGCGCGCATCGTCCAGCCACACGCCGGTGCGCACCACGTGCTCCAGGCCGTAGCCCGCCTCATGGAGGATGGCGACGAGATTCTGCAGGGTCTTGTGGGTTTGCGCGACGATGCCGCCGTCGATGATCTCGCCGTTTTCCATGGCCACCTGGCCCGATACATACAGCCAGCCATCGGCCTCCACCGCCCGTGCGAAAGGCAGCGGTTGACCACCGGCACCTGTGCTGCCGGTGCCATGACGAGTAATGGACATGAGGACTCCTGTGCTCTCGCGCTGAACGCAATGATGGGTAATATGCACCGCCATTGTGCCAGCCGCCCCGCCCGCCATCGACGACAACTTTGCGACAGGGTTTGAAAATCCGATACCAAATTCACATGCGCGCAAGGCCGCGACCGCGCTACTATCAGCGTTTGCGCTGGACGCATGATTTTTTCAAGGACTAGAAATGCCGCTGACTTTCCGTCGCCTCGCCCTCTTTTGTGCCTTCCTGTGTTTCGCCCTCGCCCTGATCTGGGGTACCTCCGCCGAACGCCTGCTCGCCTTCTGGGACATCCCTCACAGCGAAGCCGCCGCCTTGCTGGGCAGGCGCATTGCCGCGCTGCTGTTGGGCGTGGGCGTGATGTTTTTCTGCGTGCGCGGTTGCCCGCCGTCGCCGGCGCGGGCTGCCATGGTGCGCGGGTTCATGGTGGGCTGCCTGGCCATGGCACTGTTGGGGTTATTCGACTGGCTCAGCGGCCATGCCGGCCCCGGCATCCTGATTTCGGTGTTCGCCGAGCTGGGCCTGGGCCTGGCGTTCGTCAGCGTGGGCAATGGCGAGCGCGCCATCCTGCGGCAGATGCAAGCGTCGCGCTGATACCTCGACAAGGCACAAAAAAACCGGCGCGCCCGAAAGGGAGCAGCCGGTTTTTTTACGCGCAGTTGAACCAATCAGAGGCTGTCGTTCACCCGTCGCACCTGGTTCAGGTGGCGGTGCGCCAGGTCGGCGCGCAGGCCGGCGATCAGGTTCGAGATCGCCCGGCTGCTGTTGAGCTGCTGCGCGCTGATGCCGGTGACGGTGAGGTCCACCCGGTCCGATGTTCGATCAAACACTCGCACCGTCAGGGACTGGTCCTGGGCCAAGGTGCATTGGCAACGCTGGGGCAGAAAACTTGATTCAATGATGTTGCGCAGTTCAAGGGTGGACAACATGGCAAAAGCTCCATTTCTTATCGGTTGCGTCCGTGATTTTTCAGCGGCTTCGTGCAGCCTAGATGGCTATTTGATTGCGCGCTGCACCACCGGTCTGATGGCAGGGATCCTGCACTTTTCTTGTGCAGCTTCCATGCCCGGCCACCGCCGCCAAGCGTATCGTTGAAAATCAACGACATACCCGCTAGAAATCAAAAAGCCATCATGCAAAATGCCACGTTGCAGGTCGCAACCCCTGCAATTTGCACACCTTCCCTGCGCTGAAACTTAACCGCCCTCGCCATGGTCAGCTGAAAATATCGTACAGGACGTCAGATCCCAGAGGTTCAGCCCCAGGAAGTACATATCATGGCCAAGCCGTTGAGCGAAGATCGTCGCAGCCCGCCTGCCGACACCCCCTCAGAGCCAGCTCCCATCCCGCCCCACCTGGCGCCGCAACGGGCCACCCGCGTCGAGCAGCCGCCCGAAGGCGAATGGTTGTTCGAGATCAAGCATGACGGCTACCGGCTGATGAGCCGCATCAGCGGCGGCGAGGTGCGCCTGTTCAACCGCGAGGGGTTGGACTGGACCGCCGAGCTGCCGCACCAGGCGCAGGCCATCGCCGCGCTGCAGCTCAACGAGAGCTGGCTGGACGGCAAGCTGGTGCAGGCCAACGCCGAGGGCGTCGCCGACTACCTCGCCCTGCAGGAGGCCTTCGAGGCCGGCCGCTGCATGGACCTGCAGTACTACCTGTTCGACCTGCCGTTCCACAACGGCGAGGACCTGCGCGAGCAGCCGCTGGAGCAGCGCCGCGCGCGCCTGCGCAAGCTGCTGGGCAGCGCCAAGCACCCGCTGCTGCGCTTCTCCGACAGTTTCACCGCCAGCACCCCGGACATCCTCGAAGGCGTCTGCACCCTGAACCACGAGGGCGTGATCGGCAAGCGTCGCGGCAGCCTATACCGCGACGGCGAGCGGAACCTGGACTGGATCAAGCTGGACTGTGTGACCGACGCCAGCCATGCGCCCCTGATGACCGAAAGCCAGGCCCGCCACACGGACGAACCCAGCCATGACTTCAGCGATGGCCACCGCGAGTCTGTCGCCGGGGTGTCCATCAGCCACCCCGAGCGCGTGCTCGACCGCGTCAGCCAGACAGCCCGTGTCGACCTGGCGCGTTTTTACCAGCGGATCGGCGCCTGGCTGCTGCCGCAGTTGCGCCAACGCCCGGTGGCCCTGATGCGCGCGCCCCACGGCGTCGAGGGCGACCTGTTCCTGCAGCGCCACACCGAACACCTGGCCTTGCCGCACATCACCCTGCTACCTCCCGCCCTCGACCCCGGGCACGCGCAGCTGATGCAGGTCGACCGCCTGCCGGCGCTGATCGAGGCCGTGCAGCGCGGCGCCGTGGAATTCCACGCCTGGGGCGCCACCAGCGACCGCCTGGACCTGCCCGACCGCCTGGTGCTGGACCTCGACCCCGACCCGGCGCTGCCCTGGGGCATGGTGCTGGACGCCACCGCCCAGACCCAGGCGCTGCTCGATGAACTGGGCTTGCGCAGCTACCTCAAGACCAGCGGTGGCAAGGGCATGCACATCATCGTGCCACTGGCCCGCCACGCCCGCTGGAACCGCGTGCTGGGGTTCGCCAAGGCCATCGCCCACTACCTCATGACCCAACTGCCCGAGCGCTTCACCGCCACCCAGGGGCCGCGCTACCGGGCGGGGCGCATCTTCGTCGATTACCTGCGCAACCAGCGCGGCGCCAGCACCGTGGCCGCCTACTCGGTACGGGCCCGCCCCGGCCTGCCGGTGTCCACGCCCATCGCCCGGCACGAGCTGGCCAACCTGGAAAGCGCGCGTCACTGGCACGTGGGCAACATTGGCGAGCGCCTGGAACAACTGCCCACCGACCCGTGGCAAGGCTATGACAACCGCCAACGCCTAACCACGCGCATGTGGACGCAGCTGGGCGTGGAGCCGCCCCACGATTAGGATCCGATTATTGTGTGGTTTGAAAAGGTGTTTCACTAACTGTTAGCTGGCTCATAGTTAGCACACAGGCTATCGTGCAGGTGTCGAGACAGGATGTCTCAACGTTTGCCCTTGAATGGCCAATGCCCGGAGATCCCCAACCCCGAGGGCATTGGTCTTTTTTTTGGCTGGGATGCGCCGCCCCGGCTACCCGGGGGCGCCCACCTTCATCTGCCTGCCTGGCACAGAAATAACATATTTGTTATTCTGCGCTCCATGACTTATACCCTAACCTATTAGAATGAAAGCGTTCAGGATGATGTGCTTGCATTGCCGCCGGGTTTGCGTGGCCGCTACTTTGCCTTGACCGATCGCATGGAGCTTCACGGCCCCAACCTCGGGGAACCCCACAGCAAGGCGTTTGGCGAGGGGTTGTTCGAGCTGCGCCTGAAGTCCGCTGAAGGCATTGCCAGGGCGTTCTACTGCACCTTGGTCAACAAGCGAATCGTGGTCCTGCACAGCTTCGTGAAAAAGACCGACAAGACGCCTGTCAAAGACAGACGGTTGGCCGAAACCAGAATGAAAGAGGTAAAGAACAATGCTGACTCACGCTGAGCTTAAAGCCAAGGCCTTGGCGGAGCCCGAAGCGCTGGCCGAGTACGAACGGCTGAACCGCGAGGAATTTGCCCTGCTGGACGAGATGCTCAATGCGCGCCGGGAAGCAGGGCTGACCCAGGCGCAGGTGGCCGAGCGCATGGGCACCAAGGCGCCCGCCGTGGCGCGCCTGGAGCGGGCACTGGCGTCCGGCAAGCACTCCCCCAGCCTGGACACCTTGCGCAAGTACGCCGCCGCGCTGGGCAAGAGGATTGAAGTGCATTTCGTCTGAGCGCCCTATCTGCGCGTCAACGCCGCGCCGCCAGCAGCCCCACCCCCGCGCAACTCAACAACACCGCGCTCGCGCGGTTGAACACCCGCCGTGGCCGCGGCTCGCTGAACCAGCGTTGCAGGTGGCTGCCCAGCCAGGCGTAGATGGCGATGGCCAGCCATTCCAGCAGCAGGAACATGGCCCCCAGCCAGAAGAACTGCTGGCCCACCGAGGTCGGGCCGTCGACCGAGACGAACTGCGGCAGGAAGGCGGTGAAGATGAGGATGGCCTTGGGGTTGCCCGCCGCCACCCAGAACTCCTGCCCCGCCAGTTTGAACAGGCCGCGGCTGCCCGGCCCGCCCGGCGCCTGGCCGTCCACCGGGGCGCGCCACAGCTGCACGGCGAGGTAGAACAGGTACAGCGCACCGGCCACCTTGACCATCAGGAACAGCCGTTCCGACGCATGCAGTACCACTGCCAGGCCCATGGCCGCCAGGGCGATCATACCGGCGAAGGCCAGCAGCCGCCCGGCGCCCGCCAGGCACGAGGTGGCGAAGCCGTGGCGGCTGGCGTTGTTCAGGGACAGCAGGTTGTTCGGCCCCGGAGCCATGTTCAAGGCAAAGCAGGCGGGCACGAACAGCAGCAGGGTCGCAAGGTTCACGGCATGACGCTCCAGGCAGGACGGCCTGGCAGCTTAGCACCGCCTGTCGGGCTGGCTCAACGAGGGTCGTCGGGGCTCATTTCACCGTCGTCGGTCTCGGTGCGGACCTTGTCCGGGTCCAGTTCCGGGTCCTTGTCCAGGGGAATGGGCGGCAGGTTTTCATCGCCTGGCCGCGCATCGGGCGGTACCGGGTCGGGAGCCAAGGGGTTGCTGGAGCGGTCGAGGGGGTCGGAGGTCATGGGACACCTGTGCGCGCGGGGCTGGTTTTATTGTGATCGCCATCCGCGCCAGGAGTTGCCTGCTGGCGCGCTTAGGCCAGTTCCGGCTCGACCCGGTCCCGGCCACCCTGCTTCGCCGCGTACACGCCGGAGTCGGCGCGCAGCAGCAAGGCATCGGCGCCCTCGCCGCGGCGCCAGCTGGCCACGCCGAAGCTGGCGGTGACGACGCCCACGCCATCCACCGGGGTGTGGCGCAGGCCCTGCCACAGCTCCAGGGCCAGGGCGTGGGCCTGCTCGGCGTTGCTGCCGGGGCACAGCACCATGAATTCCTCGCCGCCCAGGCGGCAGAAGACGTCGGTGCGGCGCAGGCGATGGCTGATTTTCTCGCAGATATTCTTGAGCACCCGGTCGCCCACGGCGTGGCCGTAATGGTCGTTGATGCGCTTGAAGTGGTCGATGTCGAGCATGATCACCGACAAGTGCAGATGATCGCGCTCGGCGCGGTCCAGTTCGACCTTCAGGCGCTCCTGAAAGTAGCGGCGGTTGTGGATGCCGGTGAGCACGTCGGTCACCGACAGGGCGCGCAACTCTTCTTCCACCCGCTTGAGGTCGGAGATGTCCGTCAGGTAGCCATGCCACAGGGTGCCGCCGCCCGGCATCGGCTCCGGCGTGGCCTCGCCGCGCACCCAGCGCAGGCCCTGGCGCGGCAGCTGCACGCGGTACTCCTCGCGCCAGGGCGTCTGGTGCTCGGCGGAATAGCGGATCGACTCCAGCACCCGCTCGGCGTCGTCGGGGTGGATGCGCTGCATCACCAGCCGGCCGTCCTCGCGCAGGGCGCTGGGCTCCATCTCGTAGATGTCGCGGATGCCGTCGCTGGCCCAGCTGAAGCTGGTGCGGCCGTCCGGGTCGAGGCGGAACTGATAGATGCCCCCCGGCACCTCGGCGCTGAGCTTGCGCAGCAGTTGGTCGCGGGCGGCCAGGGCCTCGTGCACGCGCTTGCGCTCGGTGATGTCGATGCACACGGCCAGGTGCCCCACCCACTGACCTTTTTCGTCGAGCACCGTGGTAGCCAGCATGTTCACCGGCATCCGGCTGCCGTCGCGGCGCACCAGGGTCCACTCGCGGGCCTGGTCGCCGCCGTCGCCGGGGGTCTCCACCAGCATCGCCTGGGCCAGGGGGATGTCGCGCTCGTAATAGGCGCGCAGGGTGCAGGCGCGCGCCACCAGCTCTTCGCTCAGGTGCAGGTTCTGCAGGGTCAGGTGCCCCACCGCTTCCTCGCTGCGGTAGCCCAGCATGCGCTCGGCGCCGGCGTTGAAGATGGTGATCAGGCCATTGAGGTCAGTGGCAATGATCGCCACCTGGGTCGCGGCGTTGAGCACGCTGCTCAGCTGGTTGTGGGTAATGCGCAGGGCCTGCTCGCTGCTGCGCAGCTGCGAGGTGCGCTGCTCCACCAGCTTCAAGGCCCGCTGGCGCTGGCTGACCAGGCTGTAGAGCAAGGCGCTGAGCATCAGCGTCAGCAGCGCCCCCAGGGTCACCACCACGTTCAGCGGCGAGGTGTGGTTGGCCTCGGCGAACAGCGGGCTGGGGCTGATGTCCAGCTGGTAGTCGCGGTCGGCCAGGCGTAACAGGTGCGTGGCGGTCAGGCCCTCGGGCGGCGCCGGGTTGCTGGACTCGTACAGCACTTCATGCTCGCCCGCCGTGGACAGGTCGAGGATGCGCACGTGCAGGTTGTCGTCGTTCTGCGCCGGCAAGCCGTCGCCCATCAACTGGCCGAGGCTGATGACCGCCGACACGAAGCCCAGCGGCGGCCCGCCATCCTTGCCCGGCACCGGCGCCACCATCAGCACCCCGCGGCTGTTGCGCAGGGCCACGCCCACCAGATTGACCGGCGGGGTCACGGCCAGGTCGCCGGTCTTCAGGGCGCGCTGCAGGGTCTCATGCCGCGAGGGTTGGGAATTCACGTCAAAGCCCAGGGGCAGCTTCAGCCGCGTCTGCGACTGGGTGAAGAACACCGGGTAGTACTCGTCACGCGTGGCGGCTGGCACCAGCGAACCGTCCGGCCGCTGGTCGCGGATGGCAAAGTCCTCGATGCCCTCGTCACGGGCTGCCTGCTCGAAGGCGGCGCGCTGGGCGTTGGTCACCCGCGGCAGCCAGGAATAGGCCTGAGTGCGCAGCAGCAACGGCCCGGCATAGCCTTCGTATTCGTGGCGGCTGACGTTGTCGGAATAGCTGAAAAAACGGCGCAGGCCAGCCAGGCGCTGGGTCTGGTCCTCGAAGCGCTCTTCGATGCGGCTGAAACGTTCGTTGGCCAGCAGCTCGAAGCGTTGCCGCAACTGCCGCTGATACAGCTCGGAGGTGCCCAGGGCCACCAGGCTGGTGACCACGGCGCCAGCGGCCAGCGCCAGCGAGGCGATAAGCCAGGCGGAGGCATCCTCACTGATAAAGCCAAGAATTTTCGGGCGAACGGCATGCAACGACATAAGCGGAACTCACAACGCCGGCGTGCTTCGTATCACTTTGGCTTTGGCTCAGTTATAGCTATTTGCCAGTAGTTTGCCTAGTGAGTCATCAAGCGAAATTGTTGATCATGGGGTGCAGCAAAAAGGGCTCCATGGGAGCCCTTTCGCGATGTAGCCAAAATGTACGACAGTCAGGACTGGCGCGGGCTACCGTTCATCGGGCCTGAATTTTCCAGGCGCGGTGAATCTTGCTGTTGCGGGCGAAGTCCGGGTCCAGGGTCTGGGCGCTGATTTCTTCCACCTGGTAACGCTCGCCCAGGTGCTCGTCGAGCTGGAACTTGCGGAAGTTGTTGGAGAAATACAGCACCCCGTCCTTGGCCAGGCGCGCCACGGCCAGGTCCAGCAGCTCGACGTGGTCGCGCTGCACGTCGAACACGCCTTCCATGCGCTTGGAGTTGGAGAAGGTCGGCGGATCGATGAAGATCAGGTCGTATTCCTCGCGGTTGGCCGCCAGCCACGCCATCACGTCACCCTGCTCCAGGCGATTCTTGTCGGAGAAACCGTTCAGCGACAGGTTGCGGCGCGCCCAGTCCAGGTAGGTTTTCGACAGGTCGACGCTGGTGGTGCTGCGCGCGCCGCCCCTGGCCGCGTGCACGCTGGCCGTGGCGGTGTAGCAGAACAGGTTGAGGAAGCGCTTGCCGGCCGCCTCGCGCTGGATGCGCAGGCGCATCGGGCGGTGGTCCAGGAACAGGCCGGTGTCCAGGTAGTCGGTGAGGTTCACCAGCAGCTTGATGCCGCCTTCCTGCACTTCGGTGAACTGGCCCTGGGCGCTCTGGCGCTCGTATTGCTTGGTGCCGCTCTGGCGCTCGCGGCGCTTGATGATCACGCGGCTCTTGTCGATGCCCAGCGCCTGGGGAATGGCCGCCAAGGCGTCGAACAGGCGGGCCTGGGCCTTTTCCGGGTCGATGGATTTCGGCGCGGCGTATTCCTGCACGTGGACCCAGTCGTGGTACAGGTCGATGGCCAGGGCGTACTCGGGCATGTCGGCGTCATACACGCGGTAGCAGTCGACCTTCTCGCGGCGGGCCCACTTGCCCAGCTGCTTGAGGTTCTTCTGCAGGCGGTTGGCGAACATCTGCCCGCCTTCGCTCAGGCGCGCCTGCTCGACCACAACCGGTGCCGGCTTGATCGGGTTGCCGTTCTTGTTGACGCGCGCGTACGGGTCGGCAGCTGGCTGGGTGGCCTGCTCGTCGGCCTGTTCGCGTTCCAGCTGGCGCTGCTCGGCGGTGCGGCGCTCGCCGGTGACGAACTGGTCGGGCAGCACTTTGATCAGCAGCAGCTTGCACGGCAGCGCGCCGTTCCAGAACGAGTATTGCTTGTGGCTGCGAATGCCCATGCGCTTGCCCAGGTCCGGGGCGCCGGTGAACACCGCCGCTTCCCAGTTCAGGCAGGCCTGGCGCAGGCGTTCGCCGAGGTTCTGGTAGAGGTACAGCAGGCTGGCCTCGTCGCCCAGGCGCTCGCCGTAGGGAGGGTTGCAGATTACCAGGCCTTTCTGGTTCTGGTCCGGGCGCGGCTCGAAGGTCGCGACTTCGCCCTGGTAGATCTTGATCCAGTCGCTGAGGCCGGCACGCTCGACGTTGTTGCGACCAGGCTGGATCAGGCGCGGGTCGGCTTCGTAGCCGCGGATCCACAGCGGTGGCTTGGCCAGGCCGGCGTCGGCACGGGCCAGCGCCTCGTCGTGCAGCTTGCGCCACAGGGCCGGCACGTGGCCCAGCCAGGCGCTGAAGCCCCAGCGGGTGCGCTTGAGGTTGGGGGCGATGTCGGCGGCGATCATCGCCGCTTCCACCAGGAAGGTGCCCACGCCGCACATCGGGTCGGCCAGCGCGCCGCCTTCGGCAGCAATGCGCGGCCAGCCGGAACGGATCAGGATCGCCGCCGCCAGGTTTTCCTTCAGCGGCGCCGCGCCTTGCTGCAGGCGGTAGCCGCGCTGGTGCAGGCTGTGGCCGGACAGGTCCAGGGACAGAATGGCTTCGCCACGGTCCAGGCGCAGGTGCACGCGCAGGTCGGGGTTGAGCTTGTCGACGCTGGGGCGCTCGCCCTCGGGGGTGCGCAGCTTGTCGACGATGGCGTCCTTGACCTTCAGGGCGCCGAAGTGGGTGTTGTCGATGCCCGAGCCATGGCCGCTGAACTCCACCGCCAGGGTGCCGTCGGGCAGCAGGTGGTCCTGCCAGTCCACGTCGTGCACGCCGTGGTACAGGTCTTCGGCGTCCTTCATGGCGAAGCGTTTGAGCACCAGCAGCACGCGGTTGCCCAGGCGCGACCACAGGCACAGGCGGTAGGCCGTTTCCATGTCGGCCATGCCGCGCACGGCGGAGGTGTGTTCGCGGGTGTCTTCGAGGCCAAGCGCGGTGGCTTCCTCAGCAAGCAGGCCTTCGAGGCCCTTGGGGCAGGTGAGGAAGAGTTCGTAACGATCCGACATGGGGTATCCAGGGGCATGAGCCATAAATGGAAGGGCAACGCATCACCCTTCCCGAGTTTAACCAGGCGCTTTTCTGTGGAAGCGCCCGTGTGACACCACCGTGGTGTCGACCGCCGGGACTGGAAATCGGCTGTGGAACAGCCTTTGATCGCCCCGGCAGAAAAAAATTCTGCAAAACGACGGGCCTGAAAATGACCCTTCGTCGTTTAATACTGAAAAGCATTTAGCCATCAATCCCTGATGGCAACGTCCCATTACTGGGGCTGCAAGGCTGATCATAGCCGGGTTTAACCCCCGCTGGCCTTTGAAGCATCCTTTTACTTATGGTCGAGACACCATAATCGTTACGTCCTTATGACAAAACGGTCGTTCACACGGAAGAACGCATTGTTTAGAAATCCCTACAGGCCGCATCGCAATGGTACGGCACCACTGCTCGCCACGCCGGCAGCGAGCATCCAAAACCGGCAGAAAGACTCTGCCCGGCCTCAGACGAGGCCGACGGGACATAACAGTCAACAGACGAGGGCAACACCCTATGAGAAGACTTAAGCGTGATCCGTTGGAACGAGCATTTTTACGCGGATACCAATATGGCATCCATGGCAAATCCCGTGAGCTTTGCCCTTTTACTCTACCGTCAGTTCGTCAAGCCTGGATCAATGGCTGGCGTGAAGGACGCGGCGACAACTGGGACGGTATGACCGGCACTGCGGGTATCCACAGACTCAACGAACTTCACGCGGTCGGCTGACGAGGACGATTTTTCTCTTACATTTTCGTGATCAACCATGCGCGCCCTAACGGGCGGCGGGCGAGAGCCCAGGGGCCCCTTCGAGGGCCCCTTTTTTATGCCTTCAGCCTCGTGGCAGCGCGGCGATGGCGTCCACCGCCTCGCGGATCAGCGCCGGGCCCTTGTAGATGAAGCCCGAGTACAGCTGCACCAGGCTGGCGCCGGCGGCGATTTTCTCGGCCGCGTGCTTGCCTTCGGTGATACCGCCCACGGCGATGATCGGCATGCGCCCGGCCAGCTCGCCGGCCAGCACCTTGACGATGTGGGTGCTCTTCTCGCGCACCGGCGCGCCCGACAAACCGCCCGCCTCGTCACCGTGGGCCAGGCCCTCGACGCCTTCACGGCCCAGGGTGGTGTTGGTGGCGATGACCGCGTCCATGCCGGAGGCCAGCAGCGCCTGGGCCACTTGCACGGTTTCCTCGTCGCTCATGTCCGGGGCGATCTTGATCGCCACCGGCACGCGCTTGCCGTGCTGCGCGGCCAGCACTTCGCGGCGTGCTGCCAGGGCGTCGAGCAGCTGCTTGAGCGACTCGCCGAACTGCAGGCTGCGCAGGCCCGGGGTGTTGGGCGAGCTGACGTTGACGGTGATGTAGCTGGCGTGGGCGTAGACCTTGTCCAGGCAGATCAGGTAGTCGTCGACGGCGCGCTCCACCGGGGTGTCGAAGTTCTTGCCGATGTTGATGCCCAGCACGCCCTTGTACTGCGACGCGCGCACGCGGTTCAGCAGGTTGTCCACGCCCAGGTTGTTGAAGCCCATGCGGTTGATGATGGCGGTGGCTTCAGGCAGGCGGAAGATGCGCGGCTTGGGGTTGCCCGGCTGCGGGCGCGGGGTCACCGTGCCGATCTCGACGAAGCCGAAGCCCAGCTGGGCGAAACCGTCGATGGCCGCGCCGTTCTTGTCCAGGCCCGCAGCCAGGCCCACCGGGTTGTCGAACGCAAGGCCCATGACGGTCACGGGCAGACGCGCCGGCGCCTTGGTCAGCAAGCCGTTGAGCCCCAGGCGGCCACCTGCGCCGATCAGGTCCAGGGACAGGTCGTGGGAGGTTTCCGGAGAGAGTTTGAACAACAGCTGGCGGGCCAGGTTATACATGGGCAGGCATGACTCGTTGGAAGATCGTCGGGGGCCGGCATTATAGCCACATTTACGCCCCCGTAGCAGCTGCCGCAGGCGGCGTCCGCATCCAGCACCGTCCCGGTGCACTGGCATACCTCTTGCGTCACTTTGGGTACTTCCACACGGACCCCCGACATGACCGAGCCCCACACCCCCCTGGCCTGGGTGGCCGGCAGCGATGCGCCGGAGATAACCAGCCTGAACATCGGCTACATGGCCCTCACTGACTGCGCCCCGCTGGTGGTCGCCGCCACCCAAGGCTTCGCCCAGCCCCACGGCCTGACCCTGAACCTGCACCGCCAGGCGTCTTGGGCCGGGCTGCGCGACAAACTGTTGAGTGGCGAACTGGACGCTGCCCACAGCCTGTACGGCATGGTCTACGCCGTGCACCTGGGCATCGGCGGCACCCCGGCCAGCGACATGGCGGTGCTGATGGGCCTCAACCAGAACGGCCAGAGCATCAACCTGTCACCCACGCTGCAGGCCGTTGGCGTGACCAGCCCCGAGGCACTGGCGCGCCACGCGCACCAGCAAGGTGCACGCCTGACCTTCGCCCAGACCTTCCCCACCGGCACCCACGCCCTGTGGCTGTATTACTGGCTGGCCGCCCAGGGCATCCACCCGCTCGACGACGTCGACAGCGTGGTGGTCCCCCCGCCGCAGATGGTGGCGCACCTGCGCGCCGAGCGCATCGACGGCTTCTGCGTGGGCGAGCCCTGGGCCGCCAGCGCTGTGGACCAAGGCCTGGGCTTCACCCTCAGCACCAGCCAGGCAATCTGGCCCGACCACCCGGAGAAGGTGCTGGCGTGCACCCAGGCCTTCATCGACCAGCACCCCAACAGCGCCCGCGCCCTGGTGGCCAGCGTGCTGCAGGCCAGCCGCTTCATCGAGCAGAGCCCGGAAAACCTGCGTGGCACCGCGCAGCTGCTCAGCGGCGAGGAGTACCTGGACGCACCACTGAGCGCCATCGAGCCGCGTCTGCTGGGCAACTACGACGACGGCCTGGGCCACCACTGGCATGACCCTCACGCCCTGCGCTTCTTCGCCGGCGGCAGCGTCAACCAGCCGTGGCTGTCCGACGCCATGTGGTTCATGACCCAGTTCCGCCGCTGGGGCCTGCTGCGCCATGACCCGGACTACCTGGGCATCGCCCGGCAAGTGCAGCAGACCGCGCTGTACCGCAGCGCAGCCGCCAGTGTCGGTGTGCCAGTGGCCCCTGATGATCTGCGCAGCAGCCAACTGATCGATGGCAAGGTCTGGGACGGCAGCGACCCCGCCGGCTACGCGCGCAGCTTCGCCCTGCATGCCTTGGCCGATGACTGACGGGAGACGACCACTATGCTGCGTATCCTGTTGATCAACGACACCCCGCGCAAGGTCGGGCGCCTCAAGTCGGCGTTGGTGGAAGCCGGTTTCGAGGTGATCGACGAGTCGGGCCTGACCATCGACCTGCCGGCGCGCGTCGAAACGGTGCGCCCGGACGTCATTCTGATCGATACCGAGTCACCGGGCCGCGATGTGATGGAGCAAGTGGTGCTGGTGAGCCGTGACCAGCCGCGCCCCATTGTGATGTTCACCGACGAACACGACCCGCAGGTAATGCGCCAGGCGATCAAGTCCGGGGTCAGCGCCTACATCGTCGAAGGCATCCAGGCCCAGCGCCTGCAGCCGATCCTCGACGTGGCCATGGCCCGCTTCGAGAGCGACCAGGCCCTGCGCGCGCAACTGCAGGCCCGCGACCAGCAGCTGGCCGAGCGCAAGCGCATCGAGCTGGCCAAGGGGCTGCTGATGAAGATGAAGGACTGCAAGGAAGAGGAGGCCTACACCCTGATGCGCCGGCAGGCCATGAGCCGCCAGCAGAAGCTGATCCAGGTGGCGGAGCAGATCATTGCCATGAGCGAACTGCTGGGCTGATCCCCACCCTTGTTCCGTAAGAACGCGCGTGGGGGCTGGCCCGGGATTTGCTTTGTATCAGCCAGGTAGCCAACGGCGGTTGCCCCCACATTGAACGACAAAGACGTCGCACACCCTCTCGCCCTGGCGAGCCGGGTTGCGGCGTTTTTTCGTTTTCGGCCCCTGCTGCCCCCTGTCGAGGTGTTCGATGAGCACAAGCTTCTGGAAATCCGGCCATGCCCCTACGCTGTTCGCCGCCTTCCTGTATTTCGATCTGAGCTTCATGGTCTGGTACCTGCTGGGCCCGTTGGCCGTGCAGATCGCCAACGACCTGCAATTGACCACCCAGCAACGCGGCCTGATCGTCGCCACGCCGATCCTTGCCGGGGCCATCCTGCGCCTGGTGATGGGCGTGCTGGTGGATCGCCTGTCGCCCAAGACCGCCGGCCTGATCGGCCAGTGCACGGTGATCGTGGCGCTGTTCTGCGCCTGGCATTTCGGCATCCACAGCTACGAGCAGGCGTTGCTGCTGGGCGTGGGCCTGGGCGTGGCGGGTGCCTCGTTCGCAGTGTCGCTGCCGCTGGCCTCGCAGTGGTACCCCGCCCAGCACCAGGGCAAGGCGATGGGCATCGCCGGGGCCGGCAACTCGGGCACGGTGTTCGCCGCGTTGTTCGCGCCGGCGCTGGCCGCGGCGTTCGGCTGGAACAATGTCTTCGGTTTCGCCCTGCTGCCACTGCTGGCCGTGTTGCTGGCGTTCAGCCTGCTGGCCCGCAACGCCCCGCAACGGCCCAAGCCCAAGGCCGTGGCGGATTACCTCAAGGCCTTGGGCGACCGTGACAGCTGGTGGTTCATGTTCTTCTACAGCGTGACGTTCGGCGGCTTCATCGGCCTGGCCAGCGCCCTGCCCGGCTATTTCAACGACCAGTACGGCCTGAGCCCGGTGACGGCGGGCTACTACACCGCCGCCTGCGTGTTCGGCGGCAGCATGATGCGGCCCCTGGGTGGTGCACTGGCCGACCGTTTCGGCGGCATCCGCAGCCTGCTGGCGATGTACAGCGTGGCCGCGATCTGCATCGCCGCCGTGGGCTTCCACCTGGGTAATTCCTATGCGGCGCTGGCGCTGTTCGTCGGCGCCATGCTCGGCCTGGGCGCCGGCAACGGTGCGGTGTTCCAGCTGGTGCCGCAACGGTTCCGCCTGGAGATCGGCGTGATGACCGGCCTGGTGGGCATGGCCGGCGGCATCGGCGGCTTCCTGCTGGCCGCAGGTTTGGGGGCGATCAAGCAGCACACCGGCGACTACCAGTGGGGCCTGTGGCTGTTCGCCGCCCTGGCGGTGGTGGCCTGGTTCGGCCTGCACGGGGTCAAGCGCCGCTGGCGCACCACCTGGGGCTCGGCCGCCGTTACTGCGGCGCGGGTCTGACCATGCCCTTGCAATTGAGCTGTGCCCAGGCCAGCGCCTGCGGGCCACGCGCGGAAAACCAGGATGCCCTGCGCCTGGTCACCCCGGCGCCGGAACTGGCTGCCAGCAAGGGCTACCTGTTCGCCCTGGCCGACGGCGTCAGCCAGTGCGCCGACGGCGGCCTGGCGGCGCGCGCCACGCTGCAGGCCCTGGCCCTGGACTACTACGCCACACCGCAGGCCTGGGGCGTGGCCCAGTCCCTGGACCGCCTGCTCAGCGCCCAGAACCGCTGGCTACAAGCCAACGGCGGCGGCCAGCCGCTGCTGACCACCCTCAGCGCCGTGGTGCTGCGCGGCCAGCGCTTCACCCTCGCCCATGTCGGCGATTGCCGGGTGTACCGCTGGCAACCGGGCCAGTTGCGGCAGATCAGCGAAGACCATGTGTGGGAGTCGGCGGGCATGGAGCACGTGCTGACCCGCGCCCTGGGCCTGGACCGGCACCTGGTGGTGGACTATCAGGAGGGTGAACTGCAGGACGGCGAAGTGTTCCTGCTGCTCAGCGACGGCGTGTGGGCGACCCTGGGCAACACCCAGATTGCCGCGGTGCTGGCCGACCACGTGGGCCACCTCGACCAGGCGGCCCAGACCTTGGTGAGCGCCGCGCACCTGGCCGGCAGCCAGGACAACGCCAGCGCCCTGCTGGTACGTATCGACAAACGTGGCGCCGACAACCTTGGCGACACCTTGCACCAGCTGCGGCAATGGCCGCTGCCGCGCACGCTCAAGCCCGGCCAGGTGTTCGAAGGCTGGACGGTGGTGGCGCCATTGGCCCAGAGCCGGCAATCGCTGCTGTACCGGGTCGAGGACAGCCAGGGCCAGCGCTGGCTGCTGAAGACCCTGCCGGCCGAACGCCACGACGAGGCGGGTGCGCAGCAGGCGCTGCTGATGGAGGAATGGTTCCTGCGCCGCGTGGCCGGCCGCCACTTCCCCCAGGTGCACGCCCTGCCCGGCCGCCAGCACCTGTACTACGTGATGCGTGACTACCCCGGCCAAACCCTGGCCCAGTGCCTGGCCCACCAGGGGCCGCTGCCCCTGGCGCACTGGCAGGCGGTTGCCCAGGGCTTGTTGCGGGCGCTGGGGGCGCTGCACCGGCGCAACATCATCCACCGTGACATCAAGCCGGAGAACCTGCTGCTGGGCGACGACGGCGAGCTGCGCCTGCTGGACTTCGGCCTGGCGTACAGCCCCGGCCTGTCCAGCGACAGCCCCAACGCCCTGCCCGGCACCCCGAGCTACCTGGCGCCGGAGTGTTTCAGCGGCGCGCCTCCGTCGCCACAACAGGACCTGTACGCCGCAGGCGTGTGCCTGTACCAGCTATTGACCGGCCACTACCCCTACGGCGAAATCGAGGCCTTCCAGCACCCGCGCTTCGGCGTCCCGGCCAATGCCCACCGCTACCGCCCCGACGTGCCCGACTGGCTGGACGCCATGCTGGCGCGCAGCGTGACGGCCGACCCGACGCAGCGCTTCGAGACGGCAGAGGAATGGCTGCTGGTGCTGGAACAGGGTGAAAGGCAGGGCCTGCAACCGCGTGCCTTGCCGTTGCTGCAGCGTGAACCGCTGAGGGTGTGGCGGGGGTTGGCGCTGGGGTCGCTGCTGGTGAATCTGGTGTTGCTGGTGTGGGTGTTGCAGCACGCTTGACGCCAGCTGCGCGGCGAGCCGGACGCAGCCTGCGGCGGCTGCTACAGGGATGCGCGGAACCTGCAGGCGAAAAAAAACCCGGCCTAGGCCGGGTTTTTTTCAAGCTTTATCCAATTACTTGGATTGAGCTTCTACTTCAGCTTCTACGCGACGGTTAGTAGCGCGGCCAGCGTCAGTCGAGTTGTCAGCGACTGGACGGGTTTTGCCGTAGCCGATCGAGTCAACACGGTTGCCTTGCACGCCGTACTGGTTGACCAGTACGTTTTTAACGGCCAGGGCACGACGCTCAGACAGCTTCTGGTTGTAGGCGTCTGGACCGACGTTGTCGGTGTGGCCTTCAACACGAGTAGTGGTCTGTGGGTACTGCTTCATGAAGTCAGCCAGGTTCTTGATGTCAGCATAGCTGTTTGGCTTGACGACCGACTTGTTGAAGTCGAATTTCACGTCCAGCTGAACGCGAACGACTTCTGGAGCTGGAGCTGGAGCTGGCTCTTCAGCAACTGGAGCTGGAGCTGGTGCTGGAGCAGGAGCCGGAGCCTTGCCGCCGTTACCGCCGAAGTTCACACCCAGGCCGATGGTAGGAGCGTAGTCCCACTTGCCGTTGTCCAGTTTGTAGTCAGCATCGATACCGGCACGAGCGTACAGGTTGTCGGTGATGTACCACTTGGCGCCAGCGCCGATGGTAGCGAAGGTGGAGCTGTCGCGACCGCTGTGGCCGTCAGCTTGCACGTTGCTCAGGCTCTGGTGAGCGAAGCCACCGGAAACGTACGGCCGAATGGCGTCGCCGACAGTACCGAAGTGGTACATGGCGGTCAGGGAGCCAGTGTCACCGTGGATTTTCTGGCTGCCAGTACCATCGTTCGAACGAGTGTAGTTGGTCTTGCCGTAGCCCAGGATGACTTCAACGTCGTCGGTCAGGAAGTAACCCAGCGAAGCGCCGGCAGTACGGCCGTCTTCGACGTGCTTGACGCTGTCGTTGTAGTTCTTCTGGTAGAAGGCTTCACCTTCGACCGCGCCTTGGCCTTGTGCCAAAGCGCCGAAAGAAGTTGCGGCAACAAGAGAACCAATGGCAATGCCTAAGGTGTTTTTCAGTTTCATCCGTTAAATCCCCATCTGGTGATTGTTAAGCAGTACCCCCTTACACGGGGGACAACTCGGCGGCCAGTCTAGCAGAACTAGCCCCCACGTTAGAGATATTTGCACCGAACTAAGTTTCGGCGATACCTGCAAATTTCTCACGTAGCTTGTCGAGCGCACGTTTGTATCGCATTTTCGTCGCGCTCAAACCCATGTGCATGATGTCCGCGATCTCTTGAAACTCAAGCTCTGCGACGAATCGAAGCACAAGTATTTCTCGGTCGATCGGGTTGACATGTATCAGCCAACGATCCAATCCACCACGCTCCTCCGGTTTCGGCGCCTTCTCTTCGGATGCCTCCTCGAGCGGGTCGAGGCTCAATGCATCCATGAGGCGGCGCTTGCGCCGTTCCTTACGGTACTGCGTGATACATTCGTTGTAGGTGATGCTGTAGAGCCAGGTCTTGAACTTCGATTTACCCTCGAAATTCTTCAGACCGTACAACACCTTCAACATCACCTCCTGACAGACATCGTCAGCATCACGATCGTTCCCTAAATATCTCGCACACACGTTGAACAGGGTTCGCTGATAGCGCCTCATCAGCTCTTCGTAGGCACGGGTGACGTGAAAAAGCTCCACATGCGAACGCGCCACCAGCTCCTCGTCTGTGAGCGTGCGGGGGTCGTAACGCAGGGGCAACGAATGAACTTTATTCAAAACAAGTCGGGCCGACAGTCAGGTCAATATCCACCATGGCCCGACACCCGGGCCATTTTGCGGCGGCATACAGTAGCAGAATTTGCCGGCTCAGCGGCTACTAACCCGCTGCTCCAAGAGGATCCGATTCGACAGGGAAACCAATTCCCCGTCGTCCGTCAGCACCGTCGTCTTGACCGTGCCGATCTCCTCGATCTGGCCTTCAACCTCTCCAATTCGCACTTGTTGCCCCACCTGGTACAACTCCCGCACGTAAATTCCTGCCAGGATCTGCCCGGCGATTTCCTTGCTGCCGAGGCCCATGGCCAATGCAACGGCCAGACCAACGGTAATCAAAACAATGACGATGACGTGGTTCAGCAGGTCGGTCTTGACCTCGAGCTGGCTAATGGCCACCGAGATACTGATGACAATGACCAGCCACTGCGCCACTCGCCCAAGCCCTGCCGAGTAGTCCAGCCCCACGCCTTCGGCCGCGCCGCGCACCAGGCCGTTCACCAGTTGCGCCAGCAGCACGCCGACCAACAGCACCAGCGCGCCACCGAAAACCTTCGGCAAATAGAGCGCCAGCATGTCGAGCGTAGCTGAAACTCGCTGCAAGCCAAGGGACTCGGCCGCAGAAACCAGGAAAATCAGCAACACGAACCAGTAGACGATCTTGCCCACCAGGGTGGAAATCGGCACCTGGATGCCACCGCGGCTCATCAGCTTGGTCAACCCGGTGCCTGCCATCAGACGGTCCAGGCCCAGCTTGGCCAGCAGTTTGGACAGCAGGGTATCGAGCAGCTTGGCCACGACAAAGCCCAGCAGCAGCACCACCAACGCACCGAACAGGTTGGGGATGAAATTCGCGACCTTCGTCCAGAGTGCGGTCATGGCCGTCACCAGGCTCTGAGTCCAGAGATCAAGTTGCATAGTCAATCAGCCTTATCAGCAGTGGGTTTGCGTCGCGAGACTGGCGCCACATGACCCGATCCATTTTCCACGGCGATCATGAAGGCCTGCAGCCAACGGCCCATCAGGCTGAACAGATCGCCGGCGCCGACTTGCCGATTGGCAGTCTTGAGGACACGCCCCAGGCAGGCGTCGTCATCCCGCCCTGGGGAGGAAGACGCCTTGAGCATGTCACGCAGTGATTCTTCAAACGGATCGTGCATACGCACCTCACGAATTATCAGTCAAAGACGAGAGCTGTCGCAGGCGGGTCACATCGATCCGGCAGGCATATGCAACCATATGTGTCCTGAACGGCGCCTAAACCCAACGCAATCGACGAAACAGCCACCATTGCCCCACGCCCAGCAGCACCATCAGCGTGCACGCCACCAGGAAGCCATACGGGCTGGTGTTCAGCGGAATGCCACCGACGTTGATACCCAGCAGCCCGGTCAGGAAACTCATGGGCAGGAAGATACAGGTGATGATGCCGAAACGGTACATGGTGCGGTTCATGCGCTCGTTCAGGCGCCGGTCTTCCGCCTCCAGCACCAGGCCCACACGCTCGCGGGTCAGCTCCAGCTCTTCGAGGTAACGGGTCAGGCTGTTGTTCAGCTCGTTCCAGTAGTCCGCGTCATCGTCGACGAACCACGGCAATTTGTTGCGCGACAGCTGGCCGAAGATTTCCCGCTGCGGCGCCAGGAAACGCCGCAGCCCGGCGGCGCGCCGGCGAATCTGCAGGATGCTGCCGTGCTCGGGCGTGTATTGCTCGTCGGCGTCGATCTTGTCTTCCTCGTCGTCGACCACCTCGCTCAGCTCGCCCACCAGGGTCTGCACCTTTTCGGTGAGGTACTGGGCCAGGTAGAGGATGAGTTCGGAAGAGGTACGCGGGCCACGGCCCTGCTGCAGCAGCACCATCAGTTCGTCGGTGGCGCGCAGCGGGCGCAGGCGCAGGGAGATCACCCGGCGGGCTTCGGCGAAGATACGCACCGAGACCATGTCCTCGGGCTCGGCACCGGGGTTGAGGTTGACGCCGCGCAGGAACAGCAGCAGCTGGTCATCGGGCAACGGCAGCAGCCGTGGCCGGGTGTTTTCTTCCAGCAGCAGGTCACAGCTGAACTCGTTCAGCCCGCTGTCGTTGCGCAACCACGCCTGGGTTTGCGGATGGCCACGGTCCCAGTGCAGCCAAAGGCTTTCCTGCGGTTCCAGTACCAGCTCATCCAACTGCGCGCGGGCGATCTGCCGCGCACCACCTTTACCGTCGAGCACCAGGGCCTGCACCAGGCCCCACTGCGCGTTTTCTTCCTCGAACATCCACACCCCGATGATTGATTGCGAACCGCTTAACTCGGCATTTTCAATGCGCTGGGGGACACGATAACGCCATTGTTGTCGGCGTAGATGAATTCTCCCGGCTTGAACGTGACACCGGCGAAGGTCACCGGCACGTTCAGGTCGCCCAGGCCACGCTTTTCCGTACGCAGCGGGTGGCTGGCCAGGGCCTGCACGCCAACGTCGGTCTGGGCGATGGCGTCGACGTCGCGGATGCAACCGTAGATCACCAGCCCTTCCCAACCGCTCTTGGCGGCCTTGTCCGCCAGCATGTCGCCCAGCAACGCGCAGCGCAGCGAGCCGCCGCCATCCACTACCAGCACCTTGCCCTTGCCGTTCAACTCCACCTGGGCCTTGACCAGGGAGTTGTCCTCGAAGCACTTGATGGTGACGATTTCGCCACCGAAGGAATCGCGCCCGCCGAAGTTGCTGAACATGGGTTCCAGCACCTTGACCAGCTCGGGGTAGGCATCGCACAAATCGGGAGTGAGGTAATGCATGGGGTAACTCCTGTCAGCTCAAGACACGGTCGATCGAAAAGGCGACCGCTACTGTAGGAACGAGCCGGCCTGCCCTGCGTTTACACCCTGCGTGCGTCGTTGCCAACGCACGCGCAATCGACATAGCTTAGCCGCCCCACCGCTGACCGTGAAGTCACGCACCCACGGGCACTTCCTGCGCCTGCGCCAGCAACGGCGCGTGGGGGTTGTGCAGCCAACGCCCCACCAGCGGCCAGACCTCGGCCTGGGCGGCCTTGCTGACCAGCATCTCGACGTGGCCGAAGTTGTCGGCGAAGCCGTGGTCGCGCCCCAGTTGCACGAACTGGCGCTGGTCGCCACCAAAGGCCTCGAACAGCTTGCGGCAGGCCCACGGCGGGTCCTGGTGGTCAGCGCTGGCGGTCACTGCCAGCAACGGCACGTGCACCTCGGCCAGGCCCGCCCACCAGTCTTGCTTGCCGTCGCCAAAGCGGCCGAACAGGCCATACCAGCGCATGGCCTCCAGGGCCAGGCCGATGGGCTCGTCCTCGGGGCCGCGCTTGAGGCGCGAGCCGGAAATGTGGGCGAAACGCTTGAGCAGCAGGCGTGCGCTCCATTCCACCGGTGGCATTTTCAGCGGCCAGTAGGTGCGGCTGACCTGGCAGCCGAACAACGCTGCCGAGGCGACGTTGTCCTGCGGCAGGTAACCACCGCCCAGGGCGGCCGCCAGGCTGATGCCGCCCAGGGAATGGCCGATCCAGTGCGGCGCGCGGCCGGTCTGCTCCTGCACGAACGCGCCGATCACCGGCAGGTCGTAGCGGGCGTAGTCGGCGACGCGGTTGCGGGCGTAGTCCAGGTTGCGCGGCGACAGGCCGTGGCCGCGCATTTCCGGAATCCACACGTCAAACCCTTCGCGCACCAGCCAGGCCCCCAGGCCGATGCCGCGGGGCGACACCCAGAAGCGCCGGTTGGAAAAGCTGCCGTGCAGCAGGATGACGGGCACGCCGCCAGGTTGCGCCTGGTCGGCCAGGCCCAGGCGGGTCACGGCCAATTCAACGCTGGCATCCGGGCTGTTGGCAGCCTTGATGCGATAGACGTCTTCGCTCAGGTCGCCACGGCGCTCGGCGCTGAGCAAGGCGACCGGGAAGAGATTGCTGCTGCTTTGCATAAGACTTCTTGTACAGAAAATAAACGGAAGATCAAAAACACCCGTAGCAGCTGCCGAAGGCTGCGTCGCTGTTTGCAAAGCGACGCAGCCTTCGGCAGCTGCTACGGGTGAGTGGGGCTTGCGCCCCTTGCAGCTATTACGCGGCGCCCTGGCCCTCGGCCAGGAAGAACCAGGTTTCCAGCACGGAATCCGGGTTCAGCGACACGCTTTCGATGCCCTGCTCCATCAGCCACTTGGCCAGGTCAGGGTGGTCCGAGGGGCCCTGGCCGCAGATGCCGATGTACTTGCCGGCCTTGTTGCAGGCGGCAATGGCACTGGCCAGCAGCTTCTTGACCGCCGGGTTACGCTCGTCGAACAGGTGCGCGATGATACCCGAATCGCGGTCCAGGCCCAGGGTCAGCTGGGTCATGTCGTTGGAGCCGATGGAGAAGCCGTCGAAGAATTCCAGGAACTCATCGGCCATCAGCGCGTTGGACGGCAGCTCGCACATCATGATCACGCGCAGGCCATTGACACCACGGCCCAGGCCGTTCTCGGCCAGCAGGTCGACCACCTGGCTCGCCTCACCCAGGGTGCGCACGAACGGCACCATGATCTCGACGTTGGTCAGGCCCATGTCGTTGCGCACGCGCTTGAGGGCGCGGCATTCGAGCTCGAAGCACTCGCGGAACGACTCGCTGATGTAGCGCGAGGCGCCACGGAAGCCCAGCATCGGGTTTTCTTCTTCCGGCTCGTACAGCTTGCCGCCGATCAGGTTGGCGTATTCGTTGGACTTGAAGTCCGACAGGCGCACGATGACCTTTTTCGGCCAGAACGCGGCGGCCAGGGTGCTGATGCCCTCGACCAGCTTGTCGACGTAGAAGTCCACGGGGGCGCTGTAACCGGCGATGCGCTTGTCGACGCTGTCCTTGATGTCGGCTGGCAGGCCGTCATAGTTCAGCAGCGCCTTGGGGTGCACGCCGATCATGCGGTTGATGATGAATTCCAGGCGCGCCAGGCCGACACCGGCGTTGGGCAACTGGGCGAAGTCGAAGGCGCGGTCGGGGTTGCCGACGTTCATCATGATCTTGAACGGCAGCTCGGGCATGGCGTCCACCGAGTTCTTCTTGATGTCGAAGCCCAGTTCGCCCTCGAAGATGTAGCCGGTGTCGCCTTCGGCGCAGGACACGGTCACGCCCTGGCCGTCGACCAGCAGTTGGGTGGCGTTGCCGCAACCCACGACGGCTGGAATGCCCAGCTCACGGGCAATGATGGCCGCGTGGCAGGTACGCCCGCCACGGTTGGTGACGATGGCGCTGGCGCGCTTCATCACCGGTTCCCAGTCCGGGTCGGTCATGTCGGAGACCAGCACGTCGCCTGGCTGGACCTTGTCCATCTCGGACACGTCCTTGATGATGCGCACGCGGCCGGCGCCGATGCGCTGGCCGATGGCACGGCCTTCCACCAGCACGGTGCCCTTCTCTTTCAGCAGGTAGCGCTCCATGACGTTGGCCTGGGAGCGGCTTTTCACGGTTTCCGGACGGGCCTGCACGATGTACAGCTTGCCGTCGTCACCGTCCTGGGCCCATTCGATGTCCATCGGGCACTGGTAGTGCTTCTCGATGATCATGGCCTGCTTGGCCAGCTCACTGACCTGCGCGTCGGTGAGGCAGAAGCGCGCGCGGTCGGCCTTGTCGACGTCGACGGTCTGCACCGACTTGCCGGCCTTGGCCTCGGCGCCGTAGATCATCTTGATGGCCTTGCTGCCCAGGTTGCGGCGCAAGATGGCCGGGCGGCCCGCTTCCAGGGTGTGCTTGTGCACGTAGAATTCGTCAGGGTTGACCGCACCCTGCACCACGGTTTCGCCCAGGCCGTAGGCGCCGGTGATGAACACCACGTCGCGGAAGCCCGATTCGGTGTCCAGGGTGAACATCACGCCGGCGGTGCCGGTTTCCGAACGCACCATGCGCTGCACGCCGGCCGACAGGGCCACCAGCTTGTGGTCGAAGCCCTGGTGCACGCGGTAGGAAATGGCGCGGTCGTTGAACAGCGAGGCGAACACTTCCTTGGCCGCGCGAATGACGTTGTCGACGCCGCGGATGTTCAGGAACGTCTCCTGCTGGCCGGCGAACGAGGCGTCGGGCAGGTCTTCGGCGGTAGCGGAGGAACGCACGGCCACGGCGATGTCCGGGTTGCCCTTGGACAGTTCGGCGAAGTGGGCGCGAATCTCGGTGTTCAGTTGTTCGGGGAACTCGGCGTCCATGATCCACTGGCGGATCTGCGCGCCGGTCTTGGCCAGGGCATTCACGTCATCCACGTCCAGGGCGTCCAGCGCCGCATGGATCTGAGCGTTCAGGCCGCTCTGTTCGAGAAAATCGCGGTAAGCCTGAGCCGTAGTGGCAAAGCCACCGGGTACCGATACGCCGGCACCGGCAAGGTTGCTGATCATCTCGCCAAGGGATGCGTTCTTGCCCCCCACATGCTCAACATCGTGTTTGCCGAGCTTATCGAGGGAAACTACGTACTCTACCAAGGTGATCTCTCCACTAACTGTGTTGGAAAAGCTCAGGACCCGTACAGCTCCCGATTGGGAGGGTGCCGAGTGTTTATGGCCTGGACCCGGAAAATAAGTGAGAATGCCAGGCAATCAAGGCCGGCAAATCCGGCCTATCATATCCAAGAATCGTCACCAGCTTAAGGCCCAAGGCGCAAATGAAACGATCTGCTTTCTTTATCTCCGACGGCACGGGTATCACCGCCGAAACGCTGGGGCAGAGCCTGCTGGCTCAATTTGAGAACATTACGTTCAACAAGTTCACGCGCCCCTACATCGACAGCGTCGACAAAGCCCGGACGATGGTCAAGCAGATAAACGATTCAGCCGACCGCGACGGCGTGCGACCAATCATTTTCGATACCATCGTCAACCAGGAAATCCGCGAGGTGCTGGCCACCTCCAACGGTTTCATGATCGACATCTTCTCCACCTTCCTGGCCCCGCTGGAGCAGGAATTGAGCGCCCATTCGTCCTATTCGGTGGGCAAATCCCATTCCATCGGGCACAACTCCAACTACATGGAGCGCATCGAGGCGGTGAATTTCGCCCTGGACAACGACGACGGCGCGCGCACGCACTACTACGACAAGGCTGACTTGATTCTGGTCGGTGTTTCCCGTTGCGGCAAGACGCCAACGTGCCTGTACATGGCAATGCAGTTCGGTATTCGCGCAGCCAACTACCCGCTGACCGAGGACGACATGGAGCGCCTGCAGCTGCCGGCAGCCCTCAAGGCCCACCAGCACAAGCTGTTCGGCCTGACCATCGACCCCGACCGGCTGACCGCCATCCGCCACGAACGCAAGCCCAACAGCCGCTATTCGAGCTTCGCCCAGTGCGAATTCGAGGTGCGCGAGGTGGAAAACCTGTTTCGCCGCGAGAACATCCCCAATATCAATTCAACACATTTCTCGGTTGAAGAGATTTCCGCCAAGATCCTTGTAGAGAAAGGCGTGGAGCGCCGGTTCAAATAACCCCGACCCCGCACCCCGTTCGCTGGCGCCATGAAACCATCATGCTAGAATGCGCCGCCCGCGCCGTGGGTGCTGATTTCCGGGAACCATGACCATCAAGCCTCTGCACCGCCTGATCTGCCTGCTGTTCGTCCCAGGCCTTGCCACGGCCGCCGAAAAGACCACCTACGGCCTCAACGAATACGCACGCCTGGACGATATCGACCTGCAGGTGGCCGCCAAGCTCGACACCGGCGCCAAGACCGCCTCGCTCAGCGCCCGCGACATCAAGCGTTTCAAGCGCGACGGCGAGTCCTGGGTGCGCTTCTACCTGGCCATCGACTCGGCCCACAGCCACCCCATCGAACGCCCCCTGGCACGTGTCACCCATATCAAACGGCGCGCCGGCGACTACGACGCCGACGCTGGCCAGCACTACACCGCCCGCCCAGTCATCACCCTGGCCGTGTGCATGGGCCAGGAAGAACGTGACATCGAGGTCAACCTCACCGACCGCAGCGCGTTCCAGTACCCGCTGCTGATCGGCAGCGACGCGCTCACGCATTTCAATGCGCTGGTCGACCCCAGTCTAAAATATGCCGCCGGCAAGCCTGCCTGCCGCAACGCTCCTACCGCAGAGTAATCCCGATGCGTTCGCTTACCCTCCACCTGAAAGTCCTCATCGCCGTCCTGGTCACCCTGGGCCTGGCGATCACGGCCTATCAGATCTTCGTGCTCGGCATCCCCATGACCGAGGACGAGACCGACGACCTGTGGAACATCGACGCCAAGGTCGAGTTCGTCGCCAGCCCCAAGGACCCGGTCAAGATCCAGATGTTCGTGCCACCGCTGACCCGCGACTACGTGAGCCTGAACGAAAGCTTCATCTCCAATAACTACGGGGTGAACGTCAACCGCATCGACGGCAACCGCAAGGTCACCTGGTCGGCGCGGCGCGCCAGCGGCAACCAGACCCTGTACTACCGCCTGGTGCTGACCAAGCGCTACAGCAGCGAGAAGCCCAAGATCAAGGGCCCGACCTTCCGCGACAGCATGACCATCGACGGCCCGGAGAAAATCGCCGCCGAAGCCCTGCTGGCGCCGATCCGCCAGCATTCGGCCGACGTCGAGACCTTCGTCAGCGAGACCATCAAGCGCGTCAACAACCTGGGCGACGACAACGTCAAGCTGCTGCTGGCGGGCGACCCGTCCACCGCGCACAAGGCCAGCATCGTCGACCTGCTGCTGTCCATCGCCCACGTGCCCATGGAAAAGGTCCACACCATCCGCCTGGTGGCCGACCAGCCGCAGGCACCCGAGCTGTGGCTGCGCAGCTTCAACGGCAGCCAATGGCTGTACTTCAACCCCGACACCGGCGAACAGGGCCTGCCCGCCGACCGCCTGGTGTGGTGGACCGGCGACGAAAACCTGATCAGCGTGGAAGGCGGCAAGAAGGCCCTGGTGACCTTCACCCTCAATAACAGCGAGATGAACGCCATCCGCCTGGCCAAGCTGACCGACGCCAACACCGACGCCGACTTCCTCGAATACTCGCTGTACAGCCTGCCGCTGCAGACCCAGCAGACGTTCATGATCATGGTGATGATCCCCATCGGCGTGCTGGTGATCCTGATCCTGCGCAACCTGATCGGCCTGCAGACCCTGGGCACCTTCACCCCGGTGCTGATCGCCCTGGCGTTCCGCGAGACCCAGCTGGGCTTCGGCATTGCCCTGTTCACGGTGATCACCGCCCTGGGGCTGTCGCTGCGCTCCTACCTCGAGCACCTGAAGCTGCAGATGCTGCCGCGGCTGTCGGTGGTGCTGACCTTCGTGGTGGTGCTGATCGCCGCCATCAGCCTGTTCAGCCACAAGCTGGGCCTGGAGCGCGGCCTGTCGGTGGCGCTGTTCCCCATGGTGATCCTGACCATGACCATCGAGCGCCTGTCCATTACCTGGGAAGAACGCGGTGGCAGCCATGCCATGAAGGTGGCCATCGGCACACTGTTCGCCGCCTCGTTGGCGCACCTGCTGATGACCGTGCCGCAGTTGGTGTACTTCGTGTTCACCTTCCCGGCCATCCTGCTGATCATGGTCGGCTTCATGCTGGCCATGGGGCGCTACCGCGGCTACCGCCTGACCGAGCTGTTGCGCTTCAAGGCCTTCGTCAAGGCGGACAGCTGAATGTTCGGCCTGTTCAAGACCTGGAAAGCCCTGCAGGCGCGGGGCATCATGGGCATCAACCGGCGCAACGCCGACTACGTGCTCAAGTACAACAAGCGCAGCCTGTACCCTATCGTCGATGACAAGATCATCACCAAGGAACGGGCGATCGCCGCCGGCATCCACGTGCCGGAAATGTACGGGGTGATTGCCACCGAGAAGGAAATCAGCCAACTGCCGGCCATCATCGGCGGGCGCAGCGACTTCGTCATCAAGCCGGCCCAGGGCGCTGGCGGCGACGGCATCCTGGTGGTGGCCGACCGCTTCGAAGGGCGCTACCGCACGGTGTCGGGGCGCATCATCAGCCACGACGAGATCGAGCACCAGATTTCCAGCATCCTCACCGGCCTGTACTCCCTGGGTGGCCACCGCGACCGCGCGCTGATCGAATACCGGGTCACCCCCGACCAGATTTTCCGCAGCATCAGCTACGAAGGCGTGCCGGACATCCGCATCATCGTGCTGATGGGCTACCCGGTGATGGCCATGCTGCGCCTGCCCACCCGCCAGTCCAACGGCAAGGCCAACCTGCACCAGGGCGCCATCGGCGTGGGCGTGGACCTGGCCACCGGCGTGACCCTGCGCGGCACCTGGCTGAACAGCATCATCAGCAAGCACCCCGACACCACCAACGCGGTGGACGGCGTGCAACTGCCCAACTGGGACGGCTTCATGAAGCTGGCCGCCGGCTGCTATGAACTGTGCGGCCTGGGCTACATCGGCGTGGACATGGTGCTGGACCAGGAAAAAGGCCCGTTGATCCTGGAGCTCAACGCCCGCCCGGGGCTGAACATCCAGATCGCCAACGACTGCGGCCTGACCCACCGCACCGAAGCGGTGGAAGCGCGCCTGGCGGAGCTGGCGGCCGAAGGGCTCACGGAAAGCGCAGCAGAGCGCGTGCGCTTTACCCAGGGGCTGTTCGGGCACGTGCCGACACCCGCCTGAGACTTGTGGGAGCTGGCTTGCCAGCGAGCTTTGCCTTGCCGCCAACAGCTCGCTGGCAAGCCAGCTCCCACATGGCAGCGGCTACACAGTTTGCGCCCACAGGTCTACAATCGCCCCCCTCGCTTTTCGATGGTGTTCCACCGCCCGCATGCCTACCTGCTCCGTCGTACCCCTGCCCTACAGCCCCGACCCCGGCGCCTGGTTCGCCGCCATCCGCCACGCCCCCGGCGCCATCCTGCTGGACAGCGCCAAGCCGGCCGCCGAGCGCGGGCGCTTCGACATCCTCAGCGCCTGGCCGATAGAAACCCTGCGCGCGCTGCCAGATGAAAGCGGCGACGCCTACCTGCAACGCCTGCGCGCAGCCCTTGGCCGCCTGGGCCCGGCGCAGCTGCCCCAGGGCATGGAGCTACCGTTCGCCGGCGGGCTGATCGGCTACCTGAGCTACGATTTCGGCCGGCGCCTGGAGCAGCTGCCCAGCGTGGCCGTGGACGACCTGCAACTGCCCGATGCGCACCTGGGCCTGTACGCCTGGGCGCTGATCAGCGACCACCAGTTGCGCAGCAGCCAGCTGATGTTCCACCCCAGCGTGGGCACCGACGAGCGCCAGCGCCTGGCCACGCTGTTCAGCCAGCCCGCCAGCCGCGCGGCCGGCCCGTTCAAGCTGGACGCCCCCATGCGCCCGGACCTGGCGCCCGAGCAGTACCGCCACGCGTTCGAGCGCATCCAGGCCTACATCGCCGCCGGCGACTGCTACCAGGTGAACCAGACCCAGCGCTTCCGCGCGCCCTGCCATGGCGACCCATGGACCGCCTACCGCGCCCTGCGCGAGGCCTGCCCGACGCCGTTTTCCGGCTTCCTGGCCCTGGAGGACGGCAGCGCCATCCTCAGCCTGTCGCCGGAGCGGTTCGTGCAGGTCAGCGACGGCCACGTCGAGACCCGCCCTATCAAGGGCACCCGCCAGCGTGACGCCGACCCTGCGCGCGACGCCGCCAACGGCCGCGAGCTGCTGGCCAGCCTGAAGGACCGGGCGGAAAACCTGATGATCGTCGACCTGCTGCGCAACGACCTGGGCCGCACCTGCAAGATCGGCTCGGTGCGCGTGCCCGAGCTGTTCGCCCTGGAAAGCTACCCCAACGTGCACCACATGGTCAGCGCCGTGATCGGCCAGCTGGCCGACGGCAAGGACTGCCTCGACCTGCTGGCTGGCAGCTTCCCCGGCGGCTCGATCACCGGCGCACCGAAGATCCGCTCGATGCAGATCATCGACGAGCTGGAGCCCACCCGTCGGGCACTGTACTGCGGTTCGCTGCTGTACCTGGACGTGCGCGGGCACATGGACAGCTCCATCGCCATCCGCAGCCTGCTGGTGAAGGACGGCCAGGTGAGCTGCTGGGGCGGTGGCGCCATCGTGGCGGATTCGCGCTGGGAAGATGAATATGCCGAGTCGGTGTTCAAGGTCAGGGTGCTGATGGACACCCTCGCCGCCTTGTAAATGTGGGAGCTGGCTTGCCAGCGAGCTTTTCAGCCCCATGAAAAACTCGCTGGCAAGCCAGCTCCCACAGGGACTTTTTGTTACCATCAGACACAAATGAGCGCCCAAGCGCCGAATGACCTAGGAAGCCGCCTGATGAGCCTGAACCTCGACGTCGCCGAACTCGCCGCGACTTATGCCAACAAGTCCCCCCAGGACATCCTCAAGCTTGCCTTCGAGCACTTCGGCGACGAGCTGTGGATCTCCTTCAGCGGCGCCGAAGACGTGGTGCTGGTGGACATGGCGTGGAAGCTGAACAAGAACGTCAAGGTATTCAGCCTCGACACCGGCCGCCTGCACCCGGAGACCTACCGGTTCATCGACCAGGTGCGCGAGCATTACAACATCGCCATCGAGCTGGTGTCCCCCGACCACACCCGGCTTGAGCCGTTCGTGAAGGAAAAGGGCCTGTTCAGCTTCTACAAGGACGGCCACGGCGAGTGCTGCGGCATCCGCAAGATCGAGCCGCTGCGCCGCAAGCTGTCCACCGTCAAGGCCTGGGCCACCGGCCAGCGCCGCGACCAGAGCCCGGGCACCCGCAGCCAGGTTTCGGTGATGGAAATCGACGGCGCATTCTCCACGCCCGAGCGCCCGCTGTACAAGTTCAACCCGCTGGCGCAGATGAGCAGCGAGGAAGTCTGGGGCTACATCCGCATGCTCGAGCTGCCGTACAACAGCCTGCACGAACGCGGCTTCATCAGCATCGGCTGCGAGCCCTGCACCCGCCCCGTGCTGCCCAACCAGCACGAGCGCGAAGGCCGCTGGTGGTGGGAAGAAGCCACGCAGAAGGAATGTGGGCTGCATGCAGGCAACCTGATCCAGAAAGCCTGAAGCAAAAAAAACCGGCCAGTTTGGCCGGTTTTTTTATGCCCGAAGGCCGGGAATCAATGCACCGGCAGTTCGACGCCGTCAAACAGCTCTTCCAACTCCTGCTTGTTGTGGCACTGGATGGCCTTGGCCATCACGTCGCGGGTCAGGTGCGGGGCGAACTTCTCGATGAAGTCGCACATGAAGCCACGCAGGAAGGTGCCACGGCGGAAGCCGATCTTGGTGACGCTGGCCTCGAACAGGTGGTCGGCGTCGAGCATGACCAGGTCACTGTCGAGCTTGGTGTCCACCGCCATCTTGGCGACGATGCCCACGCCCAGGCCCAGGCGCACGTAAGTCTTGATCACGTCGGCGTCGGCCGCGGTGAACACCACCTTTGGGGTCAGGCCGCGGTGGCTGAAGGCTTCGTCCAGCTTGGAACGGCCGGTGAAACCGAACACGTAGGTCACGATCGGGTATTCGGCCAGCACTTCCAGGGTCAGCTTCGGCAGCTTGGTCAGCGGGTGCCCCTGGGGCACTACCACGCAACGGTTCCAGCGGTAGCACGGCATCATGATCAGGTCGCCGAACAGCTCCAGCGCCTCGGTGGCGATGGCAAAATCGACGGTGCCGTCGGCGGCCATCTCGGCGATCTGCATGGGCGAGCCCTGGTGCATGTGCAGCGCCACGTCGGGGTATTGCTTGATGAAGTTGCTGATCACCGGCGGCAGCGCGTAGCGCGCCTGGGTGTGGGTGGTGGCGATGGACAGCGTGCCTTTCTTCTCGTTGGAGAATTCCTGGGCGATCTGCTTGATGCTTTCCACCTTGCGCAGGATCTCGCCGGCGGTGGTGATGATGCGCTCACCGGCCGGGGTGACCCGGGTCAGGTGCTTGCCGCTGCGGGCGAAGACTTCAACGCCCAGCTCGTCCTCGAGCAAGCGGATCTGCTTGCTGATGCCGGGCTGGGAGGTATAGAGACTTTGTGCTGTCGCGGAGACGTTGAGGTCGTGGTGCGCTACTTCCCAGATGTAGCGCAATTGTTGAAGCTTCATATGAATCCCTCAAAGCAGATAAACGCCAACAGCGACGAGTTATAACTATATTAATGGTCTGGGTAATAAATCTAGAACTTTTTATCAGATTTTGTACGTGAGTGCACCCTTGCCCGTGCCTCAAGCCTTGCGCCGGCCCAGCTGCTGGGACAGCGGCACCATGTAAACCGGCACCGTGGACAGCTGCAGCACCCGCGCGGCGGTGCGCCCCAGGGGAATGTCGGCACCGGCGCCGTGGCTGTGGCTGCCGACGATCAACAGGTCCACCGCCAGGCGCTGGGCCTGGTCGAGGATGACCTGGGCCGGGTCGCCCTGGCGCACGCGCACGGCGGTGATCAGGGCCAGGTCCTGCTGGCCCTCACCCAGCTCTTCGCGGAAGCCGTCGAGCACCTTGTGCTCGATGCCGGCCATCATGGTGCTCAGGCCCTCGCTGTGCAGCTCGTTGAGGGTAGGCTCGTCCAGGTAGCTCTGCAAAACCGACTCGGCGAACAGCCCCATGGGCTCCACGGCATGAATCACGTAGAGGTCGGCCTTGAAGGTGCGCGCCAGGGCCAGCGCGTGTTGCATCACGTAGGGGGCGTACAGACCCAGGTCAGTGGCATACAGCATCGAACGGATCATGTGATCTCCTCGACTGCCAAAACGGCAGAGCTTGCACAAGCTTAGCAGCGCCGCCCACAGTCCGACGCCCCGCTCATAACCTGGCGGACGGGACTCACGGCAGCTCGTCGGGCGCGCGCAGCAAGGCCTCGCGCACCCGCAGGTCGATTTCGCCAGCCAGCAGCCGTGCGTTCAGCGCGCCATGGAACTGGCCGTTGTGCACGACAAAGATTGCAGGCAGGTGGAAGACCTCGTACCTTTGCACCGCGCCGAAGTTGTCGCCGGCATCGATCCAGCACAGGCGCTGCACCGCCAGCGGCAGGCGCGGCAGCTCGCGGCGCGCCACCCGGCAGCTGGCACAGCCGGCGCCGGTGAAAATCAGCAGTGACGTACCCGGCGCATCCAGCAATACGTGATCTATAGTCAAATCAGTCAGTTCCAGTTCCTGCAGGGGCCTGCAGGCATCTTCGTCAACCAGCTGACACTCGGAGCCAGTGTTCATGGGTCGTTTTCTTCCTCATCCTTTCGATGTAGCCGTAGAGTTGAACCTGTGTCACCGCCCTGCCCTTGCCGCCCGCCGCCTGCACGTGATCAGCCTGGGCGGCGTGGCCTGCCAGCACCACCGCGCCTACCGCGCCGGCACCGCCATCGACCTGAGCATGCCCACCCTGAACAACGGCCTGCGCTACCCCGGCTACGTGGCCTGGTGCCGCAAACAGTCTGCAGGCTACCTGATCGGCGTGGCCTTTACCGATGAACAGACGCTGTTCGGCGCGCGCATGGGCGAGCAGGTCTGCCAGATCCAGCAATACTGCGAAACACAATCACCCTTTTCCGCCAACGTGGAAAGCATCGACGCGCTGGCCCGGCAGTGGGTGGAGCGCCACGCCGCGGAGTTCTCCCAGGCCAGCCTGAGCGACGCTTCGTATTAAATTCGTTACGCATTTCGCCCGCGCCCCATTGTCGCAGCCCCTGCGTTCGCGCTAAGGTTCCGGTCCCCGCTGCGCCCAAAATAAGCTGTGCTCCGCCGCGCGGGGGGATCGCTGGCGGCCGGCACCCGTGACCTGACGAGTAACACGATGGCTGATTTACCGATCGACGACCTCAACGTCGCCTCCAACGACACCCTGATCACCCCCGACCAGCTCAAGCGGGACATCCCCCTGAGCCCGGCCGCGCTGAAGACCGTGACCCAGGGCCGCCAGGTTGTCCGCGATATTCTCGATGGCAAGGACCACCGCTTGTTCGTGGTGATCGGCCCCTGCTCCATCCACGACATCAAGGCCGCCCACGAATACGCCGAGCGCCTCAAGGCCCTGGCCGCTGAAGTGAGCGACACCCTGTACCTGGTGATGCGCGTGTACTTCGAGAAGCCGCGCACCACCGTGGGTTGGAAAGGCCTGATCAACGACCCGTACCTGGACGACTCGTTCAAGATCCAGGACGGCCTGCACATCGGCCGCCAGCTGCTGCTGGACCTGGCGGAAATGGGCCTGCCGACCGCCACCGAAGCCCTGGACCCGATCTCGCCGCAGTACCTGCAGGACCTGATCAGCTGGTCGGCCATCGGCGCGCGCACCACCGAATCCCAGACCCACCGGGAAATGGCCTCGGGCCTGTCCTCGGCCGTGGGCTTCAAGAACGGCACCGACGGCGGCCTGACCGTGGCCATCAACGCCCTGCAGTCAGTCTCCAGCCCGCACCGTTTCCTGGGCATCAACCAGGAAGGTGGCGTGTCCATCGTTACCACCAAGGGCAACGCCTATGGCCACGTGGTGCTGCGCGGCGGCAACGGCAAGCCCAACTATGACTCGGTGAGCGTCGCCCTGTGCGAGCAGGCCCTGAACAAGGCCAGCATCCGCCCCAACATCATGGTCGACTGCAGCCATGCCAACTCCAACAAGGACCCGGCCCTGCAGCCGCTGGTGATGGAGAACGTCGCCAACCAGATCGTCGAGGGCAACAACTCGATCATCGGCCTGATGGTGGAAAGCCACCTGAACTGGGGCTGCCAGGCCATTCCCAAGGACCTGGCCGAGCTGCAGTACGGGGTGTCCATCACCGATGCCTGCATCGACTGGGCCAGCACCGAGACCACCCTGCGCAACATGCACGCCAAGCTCAAGGACGTGCTGCCCAAGCGCGCCCGCGGCTAAGCAGCGCGCACATGAAAACGCCGGGGCATACCCCGGCGTTTTCGTGTCTGGCTGGTGGCCGACGCGTGTTCAGGTCTTGGCGGCGTGCCGCTGGTGACGTTCCATGTAGCGCTCCACGTAGGAGCACGACGGGATCACGGTGTACCCCATGCGGTCGGCATAGGCCAGCGCCTGCTCGGTAAGGGCCGCGGCAATGCCGCGGCCGCGCAACGCGTTGGGCACGAAGGTACGATAGATATCCAGCGTCTGCTTACCCAGGTCCATGTAGGTCAGGTAGGCACGATGACCGTCTACGTTGGTCTCGAATTGGTGACCGGCCTGGTCATGGTGGATGGACAACGCCTCGCTCATCACAACTCCTCGCGGGTCTTGTATGTGACCCTTACCTTACCGATGTTTTTCCGGCGAAGGAACCTCTACGCCACCCCGTGCCTGTTTCGACACAGAGACGAGCTTTGTCGTTCTCTTTTCAAAGGAGCACGTAGCTCAATAGTAGGCGCCGTTGCCACCGACACTCAAGACACTCGCCCGGCTGTACGTAACATTTACGTGACCGAACATCTGAAGGCAGCCCCGACTGAACATTGCCGAATGTTAAACCTTCGACGACTGCCGACAATTGAAGTCACTACTAGTTCAGTAAAAAACACTTTAGCAGGCTTTACCAAACACACCGGGAAGCGTTGCCCAGGTTTAATAGTGACCGCTGCAAAGGTGATGCAGCTCACACCTCACCCGCCCCTTGACGCCTTTTCCAGACTGGCTGGTGGAACCTGTACGCGGGCTGTCGTCAATACAACAGAGGGGTCGGTGAGAATTTTTTTTGCTTCTTGCGTTAGGTCATTTTACTTACTACAAGTAATGGGTACTATGTACGCCGGCTATTTTCTCACTCACGAGAGATGGCTTTAAATAGAAAGTCCTTGAAGGGGATCACGATGAACAACGTTCTGAAATTCTCTGCTCTGGCTCTGGCCGCCGTCCTGGCTACCGGTTGCAGCAGCGCCTCCAAAGAAACCGAAGCTCGCCTGACCGCTACCGAAGATGCTTCGGCTCGCGCTCAAGCTCGTGCTGACGAAGCTTATCGCAAAGCTGACGAAGCTCTGGCTGCTGCCCAGAAAGCTCAACAGACTGCTGACGAAGCCAACGAGCGCGCTCTGCGCATGCTGGACAAGGCAAGCCGTAAGTAATAGTCCCTCGGGATTATTGCAAGGCCAGCCCACCTTTGGTGGGCTGGCTTTTTTTATGCCTGGAAAAAACAGCGGCCGTTACCGTTGTTTGTGATCTTGTCTCGGGTTGTGATCTTGCCTTGGCTTGTGATCTTGCCTTGGCTTGTGATCTTGCTTCGGCTTGTGATCTTGCTTCGGCTTGTGATCTTGATCTGGCTTTTGATCTTGCTTGTGATCTTGATTGTATGCCCCGTAAAGCGCCAGGGCCGACTGGAGGCGTCGATCAACGGGCTGCCCGAAGGGCCGAGGCCGCAGGCCGAAGAGACGGTAACCCGCAGGCTTCTATAGCGGGTGCCGTCTGCCCGTTGAGCGGCGCCGGAAGGAGGGGACCCGTAGCGAAGCGGAGGGCCCAAGCAGGGGCAAGCGTTTTTTGCTGGGCCTGTCCCCCGTTAACGGACGCCAAGAAGCTGTTCATCACGCCGTCCGTCTCAACCCTTTCGCGTAGTCGTTCGGTGAACGATACCCCAGTGCCGAGTGCAGTCGGACGGCATTGTAAAACCCATGGATGTAGCTGGCGATCGATACATACGCCTGCTGTTTGCTGGGATAGGTCCCGCAAGCCTCCTCTCGCTTGAGTGTAGCGAAGAAGCTTTCGGCCACCGCGTTGTCCCAGCAGTTTCCCTTGCGACTCATGCTCTGCGTCACGCCTTTCGCAGCCAAGGTCTGGCGGAACCTTCCGCTGGCGTATTGACGTCCCTGATCAGAATGAAAAATCACTCCGCAAGCCCCCAGGCAGGCGTTCCAGGCGTTGATAAAAGCCCGTTCAACGAGTTCGTCTGGCATCCGGTCAGCGAAGCTGTAACCCAGTACCTGACGGGTTTGGATGCTCAACACCACTGCCAAATACATCCAGCCCTCTTTAGTTGGGATGTAGGTAATATCACTGACCCAGGCGGGCACGGCGCCATGCACCGAAAACTGACGATCAAGCAGATTGTTTGCCACAGGCTGAAAGTGATGACTATCGGTGGTGCACGGCACGTACCTGGCTCTGCCTTTGCTCTGGATGCCCTCTTCATGCATGAGGCGGCTAACCCGTTTAGGGCCCACGGCGTAAGCCTTCTGGCGTAGCGCTTGAACCAGTCGGGGCCGTCCGTAGGTTCCACGGCTGGCAGTGAAGACCTTATGCAGTTCAAGACGTAACTCTGCATCAGGGTCAGGACGGTTGCGCCGATGCCGGTAGTCGTAAAACCCTGAAACGGAGACACCCATGACCCGACACAGTGTGCGGACAGGGAATTGAGCCCGTTCTGCAGCGACGAAGGCGTATCTCACCTGGACTCTTTGGCGAAGAATACTGCCGCCTTTTTTAGGATTTCGCGCTCCAATTTGAGCTCGGCATTTTCGGCCCGGAGCCGTGCCAGTTCGCTGCTTTCCTTGGAGATGGGGCGACGATTGGGGGAGCTTGGCGCAAGCCCCTTTCGTGCTGCATCAACCCAGTTGTCCAACGTCTTGACGGAGATGTCGAGCTGACGGGCAGCTTCGGTTCGGCCCACCGATTCCGCGAGGGCTACAGCCTGCATTTTGAATTCATCGGTATAGTTACGGCGAGTACTTGGGTACATGGCAACCTCCAGGATGGCAATGTAAGTATCGCTTCTTGGCGTCCGTTGTCATGGGACAGGCCCATGCTTACTTTTTGGGGCGACTGCCAAAAAGTGAGTCGCCGTAAGGGCGAAACGGTCGGTGGTCGCACCGCGAAAATGGATATGTCCGAATCCCTCAGAAGCGAGATTCGAAAGCCATGCACATATCCAATATCAAGGGTGATGCAGAATCACCTTTCCGCCCTTACGGCGGCTCACTTTTTGTCAAACGCCACAAAAAGTAAGCAAAAAAGGCTTGCCCCTGCTTGGTCCCTACGCTTCGCTTCGGGTCCCCTCCCTCCGGCGTCGCCCAAGCGGCCGACGGCCCGGAATAGAAGCGCCTCCGGTTCCGTCTTCCCCGGCTACGCCAGGGACCGCTCGGCCGACGCCTCCAGTCGGCCCTGGCGCTTTATGGGGCACACAATCAAGATCAAAGGCCGCACGGGATCAAGATCAAGGTCAAGACCAGTTCGCGGTGCGGCAGTTGCCAACTTCGTTGGCATAAAAAAGGGGGAGCCCACGTCAGCGGCCTCCCCCTTTTTGATGCCAGCCGGCAATCAATCCATCTTCTGCACCGGCACCTGCGGCGCAGGCGTCACCGGCGCCTTGGAAATAACCGAGTCGTTCGCAGACCCCGCCACGCCAGGCGCCGCGATTTCCACCGGCAGGCCGTCCTCGGCCGCCACCACGTCACGCACGGTATCCCAGTTCATCTGCATGTTGGTGCCGTTGAGGTCCGGGCGGTTGAGCATCGCGTTGATCACCGCGGTGTGCTTGTCCACCGCCGACGGGTCGCCCTTGGCGTCCAGCGGGGTGTGGGCCTCGATGTAGATCTTGCCTTCGCTCACGCCGAACTTGTAGGGCTCGTTGATGATGCGCACCGGAGTACCCACCGGCACCATTTTCGACAGTTCAAGCACGTTGAAGTTGTACATGCGGAAGCAACCATGGCTGGTGCGCATGCCGATGCCGAACTTCTTGTTGGAACCGTGGATCAGGTAACCCGGAATGCCCAGGGTGAACTTGAACGGGCCCAGGGGGTTGTCGGGGCCGGCCGGCACCACGTTCGGCAGCGGGTCGCCGTCGGCGGCGTGTTCGGCCTTGATCGACGCGGGCGGGGTCCAGGTCGGGTTGGGGATCTTGCCGGTGATCTTGGTCTGCGAGATTGGCGAACCCCAGCCTTCGCGACCGATGCCGATCGGGTAGGTGTAGACGACGTTCTCGCCCTTGGGGAAGTAGTACATGCGGTATTCAGGCAGGTTGATCACGATGCCTTCGCGCTTGCCCGGCGGCAGGATGAAGCGGGTGGGCAGCACGATCTCGGTGCCGGCGCCCGGCAGCCAGGCGTCGACGCCAGGGTTGGCGGCGATCATTTCCAGGTAGCCCAGGTCGTTGGCTTCACCCAGGTCGGCAAAGGTGTCTTCGTACTTGGCCTTGATCACCTGGACCTGACCGACGATGTCCTGGCCGGGCGGCGGCAGGGGGAATTCCAGTGCCGCAGCGGGACCGGCGGCGATGGCAGCGGTCAGGGCCAGGCAACGGGTGACGACGGAAAAGCGCGGCAACATCCGAGGATCCTTTGCAAAACGAGAGGGATAATCGGACGATTGTACACCGGCGTCCCGCTTACCGGGAGGCCTGTGGGCGGCCAGCGGATGAACAGAAAATCAGTTGGCCAGTTCCGGCCACACCGGCCGGGTGCCCTTCTTCTGCGCCTGCAGGATGGCCTTGCACAGCGGGCACAGGCGCCGGTCGCGGAATATCGACGGGGCCACCCCGGACCAACGCGGCTGGGCCGGCAACAAGGTGCCACACAACGTGCGGTCAGCCGAGCCCCCCAGCTCGAGCTGGCGGGCAATCAGGTGCACACGAATTTCCTGGCACGCGAACAGATCGAGCTGCTCATCGGGCTCGATAAGTTGGTACGCAAACAGGGACCAGGCAGGACGCGGCATTGGGGGCTCCAGATCGGGGGGCGCCACATTAGCCGAAACGCGGTTGCTAGAAAAGCGTCAAAGCAGCGGTTTTAGCTGCGGCCAGACATTTTCCAGCAACTTGCCCTGGGCATTCACCGCCGGATGGATGCCATCGGCCTGCATCAGCGCCGGCACCCCACCCACCCCTTCGAGGAAAAACGGCACCAACGCCACCTGCTTCTGCGTGGCCAGGTCGCCATACACCCGGGCGAAGGCAGTGGTGTAGCGCACGCCGTAGTTGGGCGGCAATTGCATGCCCAGCAACAGCACCTTGGCACCGGCGGCGCGGGCGCCATCGATCATTGCTGACAGGTTTTGTTGCAATTGCGCCGGCGGGTGCCCCTGCAGGCCATCGTTGCCGCCCAATTCCAGAATCACCACCTGTGGCTTGTGCGCCGCCAGCAGCGCCGGCAGCCGCGCCTGGCCGCCCGCCGAGGTGTCGCCAGAGATGGAGGCATTCACCACCTCATCCTTGAAACCCTCGTGCTCAAGCCGTTGTCGCAACAAGGACACCCACCCTTTGCTGGTATCCAGGCCCAAACCGGCGCTGATACTATCGCCCACGACCAGCACGGTACCCGCCGCTGCGTTCTGCGCCAGCACCATCAGCGCCAGGCCAGCACTCAACCACAACATTCGCATCGGATTCTCCATGGGCATCAGCATCCTCAAAGCTCAGAACCTTAGCAAAGTGGTTCCCAGCGCGGAAGGCGACCTGACCATCCTGCACGAACTGTCACTGGATTTGCACAAGGGCGACAGCCTGGCCATCGTCGGCGCCTCGGGCTCGGGCAAGTCGACCTTGCTGGGCCTGCTCGCCGGCCTCGACCTGCCCAGCGCCGGCAACGTTACCCTGGCCGGCCGCGACCTCAGCCAGCTGGACGAAGACCAGCGCGCGCGGGTGCGCGCCGAGCACGTGGGCTTCGTGTTCCAGTCGTTCCAACTGCTGGACAGCCTCAACGCCCTGGAAAACGTGATGCTGCCGCTGGAACTCGATGGCCGCCACGACGCCCGCGACACCGCCCGCGGCCTGCTGGAGCGGGTGGGCCTGGGCCAGCGCCTGAGCCATTCGCCGCGGCAGTTGTCCGGCGGCGAGCAGCAACGCGTGGCCATCGCCCGCGCGTTTGCCGCCGAGCCCGACGTGCTGTTCGCCGACGAACCCACCGGCAACCTCGACAGCCACACCGGCGAGCGCATCAGCGACCTGCTGTTCGAACTGAACAAGGAACGCGGCACCACCCTGGTGCTGGTCACCCACGACGAACGCCTGGCGCACCGCTGCCGGCGCCTGATCCGTCTTGATGCCGGCCGCCTGGTCGGCCCCCTGGAGCCTTGACCCGATGGCTGGATTGCCACTCACGCGCCTGCTCACCCTGTCCGTTCGCCAACTGCTGCGCGATGCCCGCGCCGGTGAATTGCGGGTGCTGTTCTTTGCCCTGCTGGTGGCCGTGGCCGCCAGCACCGCCATCGGCTATTTCGGCGCGCGCCTGAACGCCGCCATGCTGCTGCGCGCCACCGAGTTCCTGGGCGCCGACCTGGTGCTGCAAGGCACCACGCCGCCACGCCCCGAGCAGCTTCGCCTGGGCCGCGAGCAGGGGCTGGAGCATGCGCGGGTGGTGGAGTTCGCCAGCGTGGTGGCCACCGACAACGGCATCCAGCTGTCGAGCATCAAGGCGGTGGACGACAACTACCCGCTGCGCGGTGAGCTGAAAAGCGCCGCCCAGCCCTACGGCGAGGAAAGCGCGGGCGGCCGGCCGGGCCCGGGCGAGGCCTGGGTGGAGTCACGGCTGCTGGCGGCGCTGAACCTGAAGATCGGCGACAGCATCGACGTCGGCAACAAGACCCTGCGCCTGGCACGAGTGCTGACCTACGAACCCGATCGCGCCGGCAACTTCTACAGCCTGACCCCACGGGTGATGATCAACGAGGCTGACCTGGCCGCCACCGGGGTGATCCAACCCGGCAGCCGGGTGACCTTCCGTGACCTGTGGCGCGGCAAGCCCATCGCCCTGGCCGCCTACGCGCAGACCGTGCACGCAGGCCTGGCGCCCAACCAGCGCATCCAGGATGCCCGCGACGGCAACCAGCAGATCGGCAGTGCCCTGAGCAAGGCCGAGCGCTACCTGAACATGGCCAGCCTGGTGGCGGTGCTGCTCTCCGGGGTGGCCGTAGCGCTGTCGGCCAGCCGCTTCGCCAGCCGCCGCTTCGACGCCAGCGCCCTGCTGCGCTGCCTGGGCCTGTCGCGGCGCGAAGTGCTGCTGTCGTTCTGCATTCAACTCACCGTGCTGGGCCTGCTGGCCTGCATCAGCGGCGCACTGCTGGGCTGGTTGGCCCAGCTGGGCCTGTTCAAGCTGCTGCAGGGCCTGCTGCCCAGCGCCATCCCCAGCGGCGGTGCCCTGCCCGCCCTGGCCGGCATCGGCACCGGGCTGGTGGCGCTGGCCGGTTTCGCCCTGCCGCCACTGGCGGCGCTGGGCCGCGTGCCGCCCCTGCGAGTGTTGCGCCGCGACCTGCTGCCGGTGCCTGCCAGCACCTGGCTGGTGTACGGCCTGGCCATCCTGGCGCTGGGCCTGATCATGTGGCGCCTGAGCCTGGACCTGCTGCTGACCTTCACCCTGCTCGCCGGCGGCCTGCTGGCGGCGCTGGTGCTGGGCGGCGTGCTGCTGCTGGCGCTGCAAAGCCTGCGGCGCCTGCTGGCAGGCGCGCCGCTGCCGTGGCGCCTGGGCCTTGGCCAACTGCTGCGCCACCCACTGGCCGCTGCCGGGCAGTCCCTGGCCTTCGGCCTGATCCTGCTGTCCATGGCGCTGATCGCCCTGCTACGCGGCGAACTGCTGGACACCTGGCAGAACCAGCTGCCGAAAAACGCGCCCAACTTTTTCGCCCTGAATATCCTGCCCAGCGACAAGGACAACTTCGCCCAGCGCCTGGCCAGCTACTCGGCCAGGTCGGCGCCGCTGTTCCCGGTCATCCCCGGGCGCCTGACCGCGGTCAACGGCGAGCCGGTGCGCCAGTTGGTGACCCGCGATTCGCGCGGCGACCAGGCCACCGAGCGCGACCTGAGCCTGACCTGGTCGGCGGAGGTGCCCACCGGCAACAGCCTCACCGCCGGCCAATGGTGGGGCCCGGTGCCCGACACCGAGCACCCCGGCGTCTCGGTGGAAGCCAAGCTGGCCGACAGCCTCAAGCTGAAGCTGGGCGACACCCTGACCTTCAACATCGGCGGCAGCGAGCGCCAGGCCCGGGTTACCAGCCTGCGCGAGGTGCACTGGGACAGCTTCCAGCCCAACTTCTACATGATCTTCCAGCCCGGCACCCTCACCGACCTGCCCACCACCTACCTCACCAGCTTCTACCTGGCCCCCGGCCACGACCAGCAAGTGGTGGAGCTGGCGCGGGCGTTCCCGGCGGTGACCTTGCTGCAGGTGGAAGCGCTGCTGGAGCAGCTGCGCAGCATCCTCGCCCAGGTGACCCTGGCGGTGGAGTACGTGCTGCTGTTCGTGCTGGCGGCGGGCATGGCGGTGCTGTTCTCCGGCCTGCAGGCCACGCTGGACGAACGCATTCGTCAAGGCGCCCTGCTTCGCGCCCTGGGCGCCGAACGCCGGCTGCTGGTCAAGGCGCGGCGCATCGAGTTCGGCCTGCTCGGCGCTGCCAGTGGCCTGCTGGCCGCCCTGGGCACCGAGCTGATCAGCCTGGCGCTGTACCGCCTGGCATTCAACCTGGAGTGGCACCTGCACCCCTGGCTGCTGGTGCTGCCGTTGGTGGGCGCCCTGTTGATCGGCGGCGCCGGCGTGTTCGGCACCCGCCGCGCCTTGAACGCCAGCCCGCTGGCGGTGCTGCGCGACAGCTGATTGCGTGTGCAAGGTTGCATGGATGGTTTTTTGGAACTAGATTCCAGAAACTATCCTGCAGCCAAAAACAACAATCAGGAACACACGCATGCCAACTCCCCTCCGGGTCGCCCTCATCGGCGCCGGCGCCATGGGCCGTCAACACGCCCACTACCTGCAGCAATTGCCCGAGACCCAACTGGTGGCGGTCGCCGACCCGTTCACCCGCCAGCTGGCCGATGACTTCGACGTGCCCAGCTACCCCCACCACCAGGCGCTGCTCGACAGCGTCCGGCCCGATGCGGTGATCATCGCCAACCCCAACGACCTGCACGTGCCCACGGCCATCGACTGCCTGGACGCCGGCGTCGCCACGCTGCTGGAGAAGCCGGTGGCCTGTTCCCTGGAACAGGCGCGGCTGCTGGTCGCCGCCGAGCGGCGCACCGGCGTGCCGCTGCTGATCGGCCATCACCGCCGTCACAACCCGATTATCAGCCGTGCCCGGCAGATCATCGAAGCCGGCGCGCTGGGGCGGCTGACCACGGTGACCGGGCTGTGGCAGACGCGCAAGGACGACGCCTACTTCGACGTCGGCTGGCGCCGCGAGCCCGGCGCCGGGGTGCTGCTGATCAACCTGATCCACGACCTCGACCTGATGCGCTACCTGTGCGGCGAGGTCAGCGAGGTGCAGGCCATCACCAGCCACCTGGCCCGCGACCTGCCGGTGGAAGACAGCGCGGCGCTGCTGCTGCAGTTCGCCAACGGCGCGCTGGGCACCCTCACCGGCTCCGACGCCACCGCAGCGCCCTGGGGCTGGGACCAGAACGCCGGTGAGAACCCGGCGGTGTTCGCCCAGCAACCCGAGCAGCCCTGCCTGCTGCTGGCCGGCACCGAAGGCTCGCTGAGCCTGCCGCAACTCAAACTGTGGCAGTACGGCGACACCCGGGGCTGGCACTCGCCGTTGCTGTGCCGGCAAGAGCAGGCCGACAACAGCCTGGCCATGCACAACCAGCTGCGCCACCTGGTACAGGTAGCCCGCCGCGCCTGCGCGCCACTGGTCACGGCCGCCGACGCCGCGCGCACCCTGGCCCTGGTGCAGGCCGCGCAACGGGCCGCCACTGAGGGCCGAACCATGGCGCCGGCGACGCTGTAGCGATAACCCCGGCAAGCAGGCAGAATGACATTCCAACCCTCAATGCCATTCCCGGGATACCTCATGAGCAACGCACTGGAGCGCGGCCTCTGCGCGCTGGAACTGCTGGCCGGCAAAGCCGCCGGCCTGCCCCTGCAACAGATCTCCGAAGGCCTGGGCATCGCCCCCAGCGCCACGCACCGCATGCTTACCTGCCTGGTGGAGCAAGGCTATGTGCGCCAGGACCCGCAACACGGCAACTACATTCTGGCGCTGAAGGTCATCTCCCTGGCCCTCAAGCACCTGGCCCATGCCAGCGTGGTGGACCTTGCACGGCCGATTCTCGAGCGGCTGGCCGGCGAATCCGGCGAGCTGGTGCGCCTGGGCATCGTCGACGGCGAACACCTGGTGTGGGTGGCCAAGGCCCAGGGCACCCGCAGCGGCCTGCGCTACGACCCGGACGCCGGCGCCGAAGCCAAGCTGGGCTGCACCGCTTCGGGGCTGGCATGGCTGAGCTGCCTGAGCGACGAGCAAGCGCTGGAACTGGTGTACCGCCAAGGCCTGCCGAAGCCGGGCGAATACGGCCCCAACGCACCGACCACCGTCGAGGCCCTGCTGAACAACCTGCACCAGGCCCGCGCCGACGGCTACGCCTGCGTCAACGAGAGCTTCGAAGCCGGCGCCGCCGCCATTGCCACCGCCCTGTACCACCCCGGCCAGAGCACGCCTTCAGGCGTGATCAGCATCGCCGGCCCCAGCGTGCGCCTGAGCGCCGAGCGCATGCAGGCGCTGGTGCCAGCACTGCTGGCGGCGGCCAAGGACCTGGCGCAGACCGAGCTGGGCAGCGTGCCGAAGTTTTCCACCATGACCGCGACATGACAAACAGACAAATGACATCTAATTAATATTTGGAATTGCATTCCAATACTGCTATTTTCACTCCCGAGCCTCACCCAACAATAAAAAAATCGGGAGTATCGTCATGCCTCATTCCGCTCGCGTGGATGTCAGCACCTTCCTCGACGCCCGCCCCATGGGCGCGCGTCAGTGGCTGGTGGTGTTGCTGGGTTTCATCGTGCTGGCCTTCGATGGCTTCGACACCACCGCCATCGGCTTCGTCGCCCCGGCGCTGGTGGATGACTGGGGCATCGCCCGCCACGACCTGGGCCCGGTGATGATGAGCAGCCTGCTGGGCCTGGCCATCGGCGCCATGGTCGCCGGGCCCATGGCCGACCGCCTGGGGCGGCGCAAGGTCATCATCGGGTCGGTGTTCTTCTTCGGCGTGTGGAGCCTGGCCTCGGCGTTCGCCACCGACATCACCAGCCTCACCCTGCTGCGCTTCCTCACCGGCCTGGGCCTGGGCGCCTCCATGCCCAACACCGCCACCCTGGTGGCCGAGTACGGGCCCAAGCGCAGCCGCTCGCACATGGTCACCGGCATCTACTGCGGCTTCACCATCGGCGCCACCCTGGGCGGCATCGGCAGCGAGGCGCTGATCGAACACTTCGGCTGGCCCTCGGTGATGGTCGCCGGTGGCGTGCTGCCCATCGCCTTCGCCCTGCTGTTGCTGGCCTGCCTGCCTGAGTCGATCAACTTCCTGGTGCACCGCCCCGAGCTCAAGCAGCGCCTGCTGCAGGCCGTGGCCAAGGTGGCGCCAGGCCTGGCCAACGCTGACACGCTGTTCTACAGCTCGGAAGAAAAGGTCCAGGACAAGGGTTCGGTGGGCGCACTGTTCGCACCGCGCTACCGGCTGGGCACCTGCATGATCTGGGTGACGCTGTTCATGGGGCTGCTGACCATGTACCTGCTGTCCAGCTGGCTGCCGCTGATCAGCCGCGACGCCGGCCTGAGCCTGTCCCAGGCGGCGCTGATCGGCTCGCTGCTGCAAGCCGGTGGCGTGCTGGGCAACTTCACCATTGGCATGAAAATGGACCGCTTCGACCACCACAAGGTGGTGGCCCTGACCCTGCTGGGCGGCGGTATCAGCGCGGTGCTGATTGCCCTGCAGCAGCCGACCATTCAGGTGCTGTGCCCGCTGATCGTGCTGCTGGGCTACTTCATCAACGGCGTCAACACCGGCAGCTACGCCCTCGCCACCCAGTTCTACCCCACGCAGATTCGCGCCACCGGCGTCAGCTGGGCCACTGGCATGGGCCGTTTCGGCGCCATCAGCGGCGCTGGCGTGGGCGCGCTGATGCTGGCGGCCGACTGGCACTTCAACCAGGTGTTCCTGTTCCTCACCGTACCCGCTGCCCTGGGCATCGTGGCGCTGACCATCAAATACCGTCACCAGCGACGCCAGCCCACCCTGGCGGCGTCGGCCTGATACCTACCTTGCGCACCTTCGGGTGCGCTTTTTTCTTCGCCTACAGGAGAACGCCATGCGGCCTGCCTTTGCCCTTGCCCAACTGACCGCCCTGCACTGCAACCCGCCGCAGATGATCGACCTCGCCGCCAGCGCCGGCTATGACCACGCCGGCTTGCGCCTGCTGCCGGTGGCGCCGGGGGCCGTGGCCTACGCGTTGATGGATGACCCTGCGCTGTTGCGTGAAACCCTGGCGCGCATGGCCGATACCGGCGTCAGCGTGTTTGACCTGGAGCTGATCCGCCTGAACGCCGACTTCGACCCGGCCACCTTCGAGGCATTCTTCGAGGTGGGCGCGCGGCTGGGCGCCAAGGCGGTGCTGGTGGCGGGCGACGACCCGGAACCGGCGCGGTTGATGACCAACTACGCACGGCTGTGCGACGCCATGCAGCCCTACGGCCTGACCGCAGACCTGGAGTTCATGCCCTGGACCGCGGTGCCCGACCTGGACACCGCGTTGCAGATCGTCAACCAGGCCGACCGCGCCAACGCCGGCATCCTGGTGGACAGCCTGCACTTCGACCGCTCCGCCAGCCGCCTCGATCAGCTGGCCAGCATCCCCGCTCAATGGCTGCACTACGCGCAAATCTGCGACGGCCCGGCCGAGCGCCCCAGCACCACCGAGGCGCTGATCCACGCCGCGCGCTGCGAGCGGCTGCTGCCTGGTGAAGGCGGTATCGACTTGAAGGCCATCTGGCAACAGCTGCCGGCGCAGTTGCCGGTCAGCGTTGAAATCCCCAATGACCGGCGCGTCGCACAGATGGGCGTACACGCGTGGGCAAAGGCCGCCTTGCAGGCGGCCCAGGCAACCTTGATCACGCCCCCGTAGCAGCAACTGTCTTGAATCTGCGTTGCCTGCATCGCGACTAAAGTCGGCTCCTACGCCATCTGTGGTAGGAGCCGGCCTTGGCCGCGATGCAGGCGACGCGATAGACGAGGTACACGGGGCCCCGTAGCAGCGGCCGTAGGCCGCGTCCGCAGGCGCCGCGCATTGGCGGTCAGACCGCGCAGAGACCGGACGCAGCCTGGCGGCAGCTGCTACGGCGCAAGCCTACTGTGCCTGCCATTGCGTCCCATCGCGCAGCATGGCATTGAGCCGAACAAGCAGTACCCTCATGCAAGCCACGAGCGCCGCTTTGCCGCACTTGCCCTTCGCTCGCAACCCTTCGTAGCGCGCCTTGAAGGACGCGTCATAACGCAGCACGATCCAGCACGTCATGTACAAGACCCGTCTGAAGGCAAGCGAGAAATCTACGGAGAGCGCGGCGCAACTGGGCCAGAACATGGGCATCGATAGGGTCGGTCTTGGCATGCTTGCCAATCGCCTCGGCGAACGCCCTGGCCCGACGTGGATTGACCCGAACGACGCTAAAATCAACCAGCGCCGTCAGAACCCCGCGCTCATAACCACCGGTCGCCTCGAGCAAGACCTTGCGCACCTCGTAACCGCCCAACTTTTCGATAAGTTGGGCGTCACCATTTGAGTCATTGGGAACACTGAAACTGATGTCTTGCGGATGAATCCAAACTGCCAGAGACGCTTTGCTGACATCGATACCGATCCAGGAAATCATGGCAAAAACCTCTTACACTCAAGGATGAGTGCGTTCTGGCGGAGCCCACGCTTGTGATGTTCGAGGTCTGCTCGTTCAACTGTTCGGGCTTAAAGCCAGAGTGGAGAGGTGAATGGCGTTTCTGCTGCTACCCGTGCTTGGGAGCACTCCGGCCGAACAACCTGCCATTCACCGCTCTCATTCGATTCTATTCCTTCTGAAAGACACAAGCGGCCGTAGGCTGCGTCCCAGGCACCGCGCGGGGCAGGACGCGGCCTGCGGCCGCTGCTACAGGGCAGCGGCAGGCTCTGCAGCGCGGCGCTGTTGGCTGGCCTGCCCCTTGGCCCGCGCGGCCGCATGCTCGGCCGCCAGCAGGGCAAACGTCAGCCCCGGCCCCAGGGTAATGCCCGGCCCGGGGTACGTGCCGCCCATCACCGAATGCATGTCATTGCCCACCGCGTACAGGCCACCGATGGCCTGGTCATGGCTGTTCAGCACGCACGCCTGGGCATCGGTGGCAAACCCGGTGGCGGCGCCGATGTCGCCTGGGTACAGGCGCACGGCGTAGAACGGCGCGGTGCCGATGCGCCCCAGGTTCGGGTTCGGTGCATTGCTCGCATCGCCATTAGCGCGCTGGTAGTCCGTGGTACCACGCTGGTAGTCCAGGTCTACACCCGTCACCGCGTACTCGTTCATGCGCTTGACGCTGTCCTGCAGGCCCTGGCCATCGATGTCCAGCTGCCGTGCCAGCTCTGCCAGGCTGGCGCCCTGGGTCAGGTAGCCATCATCCAGGAACGGCTGCAGCCCCTTGCCACCGGGCCGCACCATACCCAGGCCGTACTTGCGCAGCCCCTCGGCGTCGGTGATCAGGTAACCCGGCGCCACCCCGGCGTCCTGCAGGCCGATGCCGAACAGGTGATAGGACGTCGACTCGTTGAGGAAACGCCGCCCCTGCTGGTTGACCGTGAGCATGCCCGGCTTGCCGCGGTCGAGGATGAAGTGCGGGAACACCGCCTGGCTGCCATCGGCGCGCTGGCGGATCGACACCGGTGCCCAGAAGGCATGGCTCAGCCCCGGCTCGCCGTAACGGCCGCCCGCCTCCTGCACCACGTCATGGGCCTGGCCGGTGTGCCCCGGCGCGCCCGGGCACCAGCGGGCGTCGATGCCCGGCAGCAGCGTCTTGCGCCGCTCCGGGTGGCGATTGAAGCCGCCCGTGGCCAGTATCACCCCACCGCGCACCTGCACCCGGCGCTTCACCCCGCGCTGCGACAGTTCAATGGCCTCGACGCCATCGGCGCCCTTGACGATGCGGTCCATCTGGCAGTCGGTGAGCACCGGCACGCCTTTCTCGTCCAGGGAATACAACAGGCTGGCCACCAGCGCGTTGCCCATTACCAGGCGCGTGCCGCGCGGGTGCTTGAGGCGGTCCATGGCCTGGCGCAGCAACAGCTTGGCGCTGTGCTTGAACGAGGCCAGCGAGCGGCTCAGGTTGAGCAGGTGGCCCACGTCGTCACGGTCCACCATCATGCCGCCCAGCACGGTGAACTCGGGGATCGGCGGGCGCACCAGGCGGAAGCGTTCGCCCAATTTGCGCCCGTCGAACGCCAGGGGTTCCAGCGCCCGGCCCTTCAACGTAGAGCCGGCGAGGTCGGAAATGTAGTCAGGGTGGAACGGCCGGGCGCGATAGCGCACCGCCGAACCGGCTTCGATTTTCGCCACCGCGCGCGGGCCGTTGGCCAGGAACGCCCGGCGCAACACCGGATTGGAACGCGCGCCCACTGCCAGGTCCAGGTAGCCGCTGGCTTTCTCCAGGCTGTCGTCGTGCACGCCCACCGAGGCGGCGTGGTGGCTGTTGGGAACCCAGGTGGTGCCGGCGGAAAACGCCGTGGTGCCGCCCACGTACTCGCTGCGCTCCACCAGCAGCACCTTGGCCCCCTCGATGGCACCGAACAGCGCCGCCGACATGCCGGCGCCACCCGCCCCCACCACGACGATGTCGAAGCTCTCGCCTTCCTCAATGTCCACCAGGTGCTTTCTCATTGTTATGACCTCGCGCAGCAAATCGATTTATTGGAATTACATTCCACAAATTAATTTAATTACCACAAAGCCGCAAGCACAAGCCCCGCCCACCGTGCTGGTAGACTGCGCGCCGACCAGTCAAGGAGCTTTAAATGAGTCGCTATCGCCCACCCCGCAGCCACGGCACCGCGCTGATCACCCCCGAGGGTGAGGCACGCATGCGGGCGGAATTGCATGAGTTGTGGCACGTGCGCCGGCCCCAGGTGACGCAGTCGGTCAGCGAGGCCGCGGCCCAGGGCGACCGTTCCGAGAACGCCGAATACACCTATGGCAAGAAGATGCTGCGCGAGATCGACAGCCGCGTGCGCTTCCTGACCAAGCGCCTGGAAAACCTGAAGGTGGTGAGCGAGCGCCCCAGCGACCCGAACAAGGTGTACTTCGGCGCCTGGGTCACCGTGGAAAACGAACAGGGCGACACCTCACGCTACCGCATCGTCGGCCCCGACGAGCTGGACCTCAAGCTCAACCTGATCAGCATCGACTCGCCCCTGGCCCGTGCCCTGCTGGGCAAGGCGCTGGACGCCGAGGTGCGGGTGCACACCCCCACCGGCGAGCAGCTGGTGTATATCGTCGAGATTGATTACCCCTGAACGCCACCGATGTAGCAGCGGCCGCAGGCCGCGTCGCCCAACCGTCTCAGCGCAGGGTAACCAGCCCCTGGCGCGCCACGCGGGTCAGGTGGCCGATGACTTCGGCGGCGTGCTCGGCCGCCGGCGACTGCACCACAGCCAGGTCGAAACGGTTGTTGGCGAGGTTGGCCAGGGACTGGCTGGGGTCGATGAACTGGATCAGGAAGGCGCTGGCCTTGCCGGCACGGCGTGGCCAACCATCGAGGTAGCGCAGCAGGGTCGGCTGGTGCTGGCCGACCAGCAGGATTCGGGGGTTGCGCGGCGCGCTGCTGGCTGGCAGTGGCGTCAGGCATACGATTGGACGGGGGCAACTCATGGTGGTGTCTTCCAAGCCTCGCAGGTCCCGCTGGGCTGCGGTGGGAGGCGACACCGAACCAGCGTTTTAGCGGTATTTCGGAAACTCCCGTGATGGAAGTATTCCTGCGCCCCGCAAGTAGCTGTGTTAAATCGGCGCTTGAATGCCATCGTAGTAAAACGATGGCACCGGTGTCAACGAGACGAACGTAGATCAACGCCCCGGCGGGTTCTCGCCCAGCGGCACCACCGCCACGGTGAGCCGCGAGATGCAGTTGAGCTTGCCGCGCTCGTCGCTCAGGCGAATGTCCCACACGTGGGTGGTGCGGCCGATGTGCACGGGGCGTGCCACGCCGGTCACGCGGCCACTGCGCACACCGCGCACATGGTTGGCGTTCACCTCCAGCCCCACGCAGTAATGGGTGCTGGGGTCGATGCACAGGTAGCTGGCCATGGAACCCAGGGTTTCCGCCAGCACCACCGAGGCACCGCCGTGCAGCAGGCCGTAGGGCTGGTGGGTGCGATGGTCGACCGCCATGCTGGCGGTCAGGGAGTCGTCATCCACGGCTTCGAAGCGGATGTCGAGCACCTCGCCGATGGTGTTCTTCTGCGCCTCGTTGAACTGCTCGAGGTTGGGTTGCGTGCGCCATAGGCTCATGGGATTCGTCCTTTTCCGGAATATTCAAGACCTGCGCGCGTCGCTGGAACAGCGAGGCGGCCGCAATCGGCCGCCCCACTATCTGGCAGCCCCGGCGCGGCGTGCAAGCGCCAGCGCCGTTGCAGGCTGGCATTTGGCCGTTCCGCCGCCGGCTCAGGCGTGGTGCACGGCCTGCACGCTCATCAGCCCGGCCAGCGGCCAGTCGCCTTCGAGCACCGCCAGGCTGGCAGTGTTCATGCCGTGCGGCTGCTGCAGGTGGCCGTATTCCAGCAGGCCCACCAGGGCGCCCACCAGCGGCTGGTGGCTGACCAGCAGCACGCTGTCCAGGCCCAGGCGGTCCAGCTGGCCGATGACCTCCTGGGGGTCGCTTTCGGGGGTCAGCCAGGGCACGGTGACGATGGGCTGTTCCAGCGCCAGCGCCTCGTGGACGATGGCGGCAGTCTGCTGGGCACGCACATAGGGGCTGGCGTACACCGCCGCCAGCGGCTGGCCCAGCAGGTGTGCGGCACTGCGCAGCACTTCTTCGCGGCCGTGGTCGGTGAGTTCGCGCAGGCTGTCGCGGGCGGCCTGGCCCTGGGCCTCGCCGTGGCGCAGGATCCACAGCTTCACAGCTTGGGCTCTTCGTCGCGGGCCGGGTGCGGCGCAGGCGGCACGCTGTGCGGCGCCTCGCCTTCGGGTGCGCGTGGCGCCGGCCAATCAGCGAACGGCCAGGGCTTCTGTTCGGTATGGAAGCTGCCGAACCGGCCGATCTGCGCCATGAACTGGCTGAGGCTGTCGCCGAAGTTCATCAGGCTCAGGTTCGGCGAGCCGTACACCAGCCGGTAGACCAGCTGGATCAGCACCACGGCGCCCAGCAGCAACTGGGCCACCTGCCACACCAGCACGTACAGCACCATCCACAGCACCCGCAGCAGGATCGATTCCTGGCTGGGCTTGAGAGGCGAATCACTCATGTCCTTGCTCCTGCAAAATCAGTTGAAACCACTGGTGGAAATGAAGTCGACGTCGGTCTTGGGCTCGGCGCGCATCAACAGTTCGATGACCTGGGCCAGGGTACGCCCTTCGAACAGAATGGCGTGCAGCCCGGCTACCAGCGGCATGTACACCTTCAGCTCCTGGGCCTTGGCCTTGAGCACCTTGAGGGTGTTGACGCCCTCTGCCACCTCGCCCAGGCGGTTGACCGCCTCGTCCAGGCTCAGGCCCTGGCCCAGGGCGAAGCCCACCTGGTAGTTGCGGCTCTTGGGCGAGGAGCAGGTGACGATCAGGTCGCCCACCCCGGCCAGGCCCAGGAAGGTCATGGGGTTGGCGCCCTGGCTCACGGCGAAGCGGGTCATCTCCGCCAGGGCGCGGGTAATCAGCATGCTCTTGGTGTTCTCGCCCATGCCCAGCGCCACCGCCATGCCGGCGATGATGGCGTAGACGTTCTTCAGCGCCCCGCCCAGCTCCACGCCGAAGCGGTCGGCACTGGCGTAGACCCTGAACGTGGGCCCGTGCAGCGCGGCCTGCACCTGTTCGCAGAGGCTCTCGTCCTCGCTGGCCACCACGGTGGCGGTCAGGGCGTGCTCGGCCACCTCGCGCGCAAGATTGGGGCCCGACAGCACGCCGATGCGCGCGTCAGGGGCGATGTCGCCAAGGATCTCGCTCATCAGCTTGAACGTCTGGGCCTCGATGCCCTTGGTCAGGCTGACCAGCATGCGCCCGGCCAGCAGCTGCGCATGGGGCGCCAGCACGCTGCGCAGGGCGCTGGACGGCAGGGCCACGAAGATCAGGTCACTGCCACCCAGGGTGGCGAGCAGGTCGGTAACCGGCTCGACGCCGGCGTGGATCTTGATGCCCTTGAGGTAGCGCGGATTCTCGCGCTGGGTGCGGATCGCCTCGGCTTGCTCGGGATCGCGCATCCACTGGCGTACCGCATGGCCGTTCTCGGCCAGCAGGTTCGCCACGGCGGTCCCGAAGCTTCCGCCCCCCAGCACTGCAACAGGCTGCTGTTCAGTCATATCCAATCCATCAAAACCATAAAAAGTGGCGACGCCCGCATTATACGGAGCGCACGCGCCGCGGCCAGCCCCGCAGGCCAAAGCCTTGCGCGAAAGCGTAGCCGCACGTGTCGATGCCGTACACATGACTGGAAATGTCGCCCAAGGCGGTTAAAATGCGCGGCTGTTCGACTTTGCCAAGGCCGCACCGTGCGAGATTGCACCCGATGAAATGGCGTCCCAGCTGGGACATCCACAGCCGCACCCAGGTGATCTGCCTGGGCCCCGCCCTGGTGCTGACCCTGCTGCTCACCGGTTTCTTCACCTTCGTGCGCATCCAGGACCTACGCGAGGAAATGACCCGCACCGGCCAACTGATCGCCAACCAGCTGGCGCCGGCCGCCGAGTTCGGTGTGATCAGCCACAACACCACGGTGCTCGACAGCCTGCTGCGCGCCACCCTGGAAATCCCCCACGTGCGCTTCCTGGAGGTACAGGACAGCAACGACCATGTGCTGCTGTACGTCGAGCAGCCCGACGGCGTGCTGGCGCACAGCGCCAAGGTGCAGGTGTTCCAAGCCAGCATCCGCCTGCAGCGCGCCGCCCTGGCCGGCGACCTGCACCACGGCAACCTGCTGCGCGTGGGCCAACCCGACTGCGTGGGCCGGGTGATCGTCGGCATGTCCAACGACGCCTTCAACCAGCGCCAGCAGGAGATCCTGCTCAAGGCCGCGGTGCTGGCGCTGGTGGCCCTGCTGTTCAGCTTCCTGCTGGCCCGCCGCCTGGCCCTGAGCCTGGCCCGGCCGATCAGCGAGATGGGCCTGGCGGTGAAGGCCATCCAGGAAGGCGACTTCAAGGCGCCGCTGCCCATTGTCGATGACACCGAGCTGGGCAACCTGGCCCAGCACATCAACAACCTCGCCAAGGGCCTGGACCAGGCCGGGCGCGAACAGCAGCAGGCCATCGAGCAACTGATCAGCACCCGCGAACAGGCCGAGCGCGCCAACAGCGCCAAGTCCGACTTCCTGGCCATGATGAGCCATGAGCTGCGCACGCCCATGAACGGCGTGCTGGGCATGCTGCAGCTGCTGGAAACCACGGTGATGACCGACGAGCAGATCGAGTACGCGGCCCTGGCCACCCAGTCCACCGAACACCTGCTGAAGGTGATCAACGACATTCTCGACTTCTCGCGCATCGAACGCGCCGCACTGGAACTGGAGCACATCCCCTTCAACCTCGGCGAGCTGGTGGCCAGCTGCGCCCACACCTTCCAGCACACCGCGCAGAAAAGCGGCCTGGCGCTGCACCTGAGCCTGGCCCAGGGCTTCGACGCCCTGCAGGTGGAGGGCGACCCCACGCGCATCCGCCAGATCCTGGTGAACCTGATTGGCAATGCCATCAAGTTCACCGACGTCGGCAGCGTGCACATCGACGCCCAGTGGCAGGTGCTCGACCACCAGCTGATCTGGCTGACCTGCACCGTGCGCGACACCGGCATCGGCATCAGCGCCGAGCGCCTGGAAAGCATGTTCGTGGCCTTCCAGCAGGCCGACAGCAGCATCTCGCGCCGCTACGGCGGCACCGGCCTGGGCCTGCCCATCGCGCGCACCCTGGCCGAGCGCATGGGTGGCACCCTGCTGGCCGAAAGCGAGGAAGGCCGCGGCTCGCTGTTCACCCTGGAAATCCCCCTGGCGCTGAGCCAACGCGCCGCCACGCCACTGCGCGAAGCGCGGCTGGGCGACGAGGCGCAGAACCTGGGCAAGCGCGTGCTGCTGGTGGAAGACAACCCGGTCAACCAGACCGTGATCGAGGCCATGCTGCGCAGCCTGGGCTTCGTGGTGAGCGTGGTCGGCGACGGCGCCCAGGCCATCCACGAGGTCACCCACCAGCCGTTCGATGCGGTGCTGATGGACTGCCGCCTGCCCATCGTCGATGGCTACGAAGCCACCCGGCGCATCCGCCAACTGCCCGAGCACGCGCACTTGCCCATCATCGCCCTGACCGCCAACGCCCTGCTGGGCGACCGCGAGGCCTGCCTGACCGCCGGCATGAATGACTATCTGGCAAAACCTTTCAAACGTACCGATCTGGAGCAGGTACTGAGGCGCTGGCTGGCAGCTTAAATGCGCCCCCGGGGCAGCCGGGGCTGGCGCTAAATGCTAAAGTGCGGCAGTCTTAGACGTTATGTCAGGCAAAATGAACCGCCTGGATAAAAAATTTCAGTGCACAGGTGTACTTCTTTGTCCCTGGCGCTGTGACTTTCACTACAACGCAATAGTCTATGTGTAGGCTGCCCTGCCAAAGGCGCATTCGCTTTGGCACGGCCGGGAGAATTTGCCCCACTGCCACACGGGACTATTGAGGAGCTCGCATGACCAAACAACACGCCTTTACTCGGGAAGAACTACTGAGCTGCAGCCGCGGCGAGATGTTCGGCCCAGGTAACGCGCAACTGCCCGCCGGTAACATGCTGATGGTGGATCGCATTACCCATATCAGCAGCGAAGGTGGCAAGTACGGCAAAGGTGAATTGGTCGCCGAGCTGGATATCAACCCGGACCTGTGGTTCTTCGCCTGCCACTTCGAAGGTGACCCGGTGATGCCGGGCTGCCTGGGCCTCGACGCCATGTGGCAGCTGGTCGGTTTCTTCCTCGGCTGGCAAGGCCTGCCGGGCCGCGGCCGTGCGCTGGGCTCGGGCGAAGTGAAGTTCTTCGGCCAGGTACTGCCGACCGCCAAGAAGGTCACCTACAACATCCAGATCAAGCGCGTCCTCAAGGGCAAGCTGAACCTGGCCATCGCCGACGGTTCCGTCAGCGTTGACGGCAAAGAGATCTACACCGCCGAAGGCCTTCGGGTCGGCGTGTTCACATCCACCGAAAATTTCTAAGGGTTATCCGCATGCGCCGCGTCGTTATCACTGGTCTGGGCATTGTTTCCTGCTTGGGCAATGACAAAGACACCGTCACCGCAAACCTGCGTGCAAACCGCCCTGGCATCCGCTTCAACCCGGAATATGCCGAAATGGGTCTGCGCAGCCAGGTTTCCGGCTCCATCGACCTCAACCTCGAAGAACTGATCGACCGCAAGGTGTTCCGTTTCGTGGGTCACGCCGCTGCCTACGCCTACCTGGCCATGGCCGACGCGATCAAGGATTCGGGCCTGACCGAAGAGATGGTCTCCAACCCGCGTACCGGCCTGATCGCAGGTTCGGGCGGCGCGTCGACCCTCAACCAGATGGAAGCGCTGGACATCCTGCGCGAGAAGGGCGTGAAGCGCGTTGGTCCATACCGCGTGACCCGCACCATGAGCAGCACGGTCTCCGCTTGCCTGGCCACGCCATTCAAGATCAAGGGCCTGAACTACTCCATCGCTTCTGCCTGCGCCACCAGTGCCCACTGCATCGGTACCGCCATGGAACAGATCCAGATGGGCAAGCAGGACATCGTCTTCGCCGGTGGCGGTGAAGAAGAGCACTGGAGCCAGTCGTTCCTGTTCGACGCCATGGGCGCCCTGTCCAGCAAGCGCAACGACACCCCTGAAAAGGCTTCGCGCGCCTACGACAACGACCGTGATGGCTTCGTCATCGCCGGCGGTGGCGGCATGGTAGTGGTCGAGGAGCTGGAACACGCCCTGGCCCGTGGCGCCAAGATCTACGCGGAAATCGTCGGCTACGGCGCTACTTCCGACGGCTACGACATGGTGGCCCCGAGCGGCGAAGGCGCGATCCGCTGCATGCAGCAGGCGCTGTCCACCGTCGACACCCCGATCGACTACCTGAACACCCACGGCACCTCGACCCCGGTCGGCGACGTCGCGGAAATGAAAGGTGTGCGCGAAGTGTTCGGCGACAAGGCCCCGGCCATCAGCTCCACCAAGAGCCTGTCGGGTCACTCCCTGGGCGCCGCCGGCGTTCACGAAGCGATCTACTGCATGCTGATGATGGAAGGCAACTTCATTGCCGGTTCCGCCAACATCGACGAGCTGGACCCAGCCGTTGCCGACATGCCGATTCTGCGCGAGACTCAAGAAAACGCCAAGATCGACACCGTCATGAGTAACAGCTTCGGCTTCGGTGGCACCAACGCAACGCTGGTGCTCAAGCGCTGGCAGGGCAAGTAAGGGCTCACCCCCTTGCTGAAAAAGAACGGCACCTTCGGGTGCCGTTTTTTTTATGCCCTGAATTGTCTTGTGGGAGCTGGCTTGCCAGCGAGCTTTTCGGGCCTCAACAGCTCGCTGGCAAGCCAGCTCCCACAGCCATTCCCTTAATTACAGGAGCGCCGCCAGAGCACAAACGTACCAGCACTTCCAGGCCACACGGTCTACAGTAGGGCGATCATGCCCAAGGACCGCCCCATGCCCATCACCCTCAACACCGAATCCGCCGACAGCTTCCGCCACAGCCTGCAGATCGACGACCACGCCCTGTTCACCGACCTGCCCAAGGCCCTGGGCGGCGACGATTCGGCGCCCTCCCCCCACGACTATTTCGACGCCGCCCTGGGCGCCTGCAAGGCGCTGACGCTGAAGTACTACGCGCAGAAAAAAGGCATCCCGCTGACCGGCGTGTCGGTGGACGTGCAGCGCGATGACAGCCAGGAGCTGAAGGGCCACTATGCAATCAACGTCGTGCTGACCCTCAAGGGCGTGCTCACCGCCGAGCAGCGCGCCGAACTGCACCGCGTGGCCGACCGCTGCCCGGTACACAAGCTGATGACCAGCACCGAGATCGCCATCACCACCACCCTGGCCGAAGGCGCCTTCAGCCAGTAACGGAGCCCGTCATGCCGCACCTGGTGATTCGCCCACCCGCCGAAGACGTCGAAGGCCAGCCCATCCTGCGCCCGCTGCCCTCGCGGCAGTGCCGCGCGGTGGGCCCCTTCGTGTTTTTCGACCACATGCTCGCCACCACCTATGCTCCCGGCGCTGGCGTTAACATCCGCCAGCACCCGCACATCGGCCTGTCGACCCTGACCTACCTGTTCGAAGGCGAACTGGTGCACAAGGACAGCCTGGGCAGCGACCAGCGGGTGAAGCCCGGCGAGGTCAGCTGGATGACCGCCGGCAAGGCCATCGCCCACGTGGAGCGCACGCCGGACGACCTGCGCGCCCGCGGTTCGCGCCTGCATGGCCTGCAGGTGTGGCTGGCGTCGCCTGTGAGCGCCGAACAGGGTGAAAGCCACTACAGCCATCACTTCGGGGGAGAACTGCCCGTGAGCGACGCCCTGGGCGTTCACATCAGGATGATTGCCGGCGAAGGTTTCTGCCTGGTCGCACCGGTGCCGGTGCTTTCTCCTACGCTGTACGCTGAAGTGCACATGGTGGCAGGCAGCACGCTGCTGCTGCCTGACGAACATCAGGAGCGGGCGCTGTATGTGCTGGAGGGTGAGGTAGAACTGGAGGACGAGGCGGTGCAGCCGCTGACACTGCTGGTGCTGGAAGCCGGCGAGCAGCCGACGCTGGTGGCACAGACCGATTGCCACCTGGTGCTGATCGGTGGCGCCCCGCTGGACGGGCCGCGGCGCATGAACTGGAACTTCGTCGCCAGCGACGTGGCGCTGATCGACCAGGCACGGGCAAAATGGGCAGCCGGCGATTGGCCGACGGTGCCGGGCGAAACCGAACGGATCGAATTACCGCGATGACGCGGCCTGCAGCCGCTGCTACGGTCATGTAGCAGCGGCCGCAGGCCGCGTCCTCACACTCAGACCGCTGGCTTGAAGACTTCTTCCAGCAGGTTGTGCATGGCCTTGAAGGCACGGTCAGCCACAACCTTGTTGTACATCTGCACGCCCGGGTTGTTGGCTTCCACGTCGGTGAACGAGTGGTAGGCGCCACCGTAGCTGGTCAGCTGCCAATCCACGCCCGCGGCGTTCATTTCTTCTTCGAAGGCAGGCAGCTGCTCTTTCGGTACCAGCGGGTCGCTGGCGCCGTGCAGCACCAGCACCTTGCCCAGGATGTTCTTGCCATCGGCCGGGTTCGGCGTGTCCAGGGTACCGTGGAACGACACGGCAGCCTTCAGCGGCGCGCCGGTGCGGGCCAGCTCCAGGGAGCAGCAGCCACCGAAGCAGAAGCCGAAGGTGGCCAGCTGGTCCTTGTCCACGGCAGCAACGGCCTGGCCCTGCAGCTGCTCGAAGGCCACCTGCATGCGCTTGCGCAGTTCGGCGCGGTCGGTCTTGAGCGGCATCATCGCCGCCAGGCATTCCTCGTTGCCTTTCGGGCGCACGGCCTGGCCGTACAGGTCAGCCAGCAGTACCACATAACCCTGGGCCGCGACGGATTGCGCGATGCGCTCGGCGCCTTCGCTGATGCCTACCCAGTTCGGCGCCATCAACAGGCCCGGACGCGGGGATACCACCGCATCGTCATACACCAGGCGGCTTTCATATGGCTTGCCATCGATCTGATAGACAACGGATTGAACGGTAACAGTCATGAGATTTCCCCGATACAAAGAGAGTGGGACTTAAACGCAAAAACCCGCCGAAGCGGGTTTTTGCTGCAACAGTTTAAACGGACAGTTCGACCAGCAGCTTGTTCAGGCGGCGCACGTAGGCGGCCGGGTCCTTGAGGCTGTCGCCGGCGGCCAGGGCCGCCTGGTCGAAGAGGATGTGCGAGAAGTCGGCGAAACGATCTTCGCTCTGCTCGTGATCCAGCTTCTCGATCAGCGGGTGGCTTGGGTTGAACTCGAAGATCGGCTTCGACTCAGGCACCTTCTGGCCGCTGGCTTCCAGGATCTGGCGCATCTGCAGGCCCAGGTCCTGCTCACCGATGGCCAGGATGGCTGGCGAATCGGTCAGGCGGTGCGACACGCGCACTTCGCTGACGCTGTCACCCAGGGCGGCTTTCAGGCGCTCGATCAGGCCTTCCTTGTCCTTGGCCACTTCTTCCTGGGCTTTCTTGTCTTCTTCCGAATCCAGCTTGCCCAGGTCCAGGTCGCCACGGGCCACGTCGACGAAGCCCTTGCCGTCGAAGTCGGTCAGGTAGCTCATCAGCCACTCGTCGATACGGTCGGTCAGCAGCAGCACTTCGATGCCTTTCTTGCGGAAGACTTCCAGGTGCGGGCTGTTCTTGACCTGCGCGTAGCTCTCGCCGGTGAGGAAGTAGATCTTGTCCTGGCCTTCCTTGGCGCGCGCCAGGTAGTCGGCCAGGGACACGGTCTGCTCGCCGCTGTCGTCATGGGTGGACGCGAAGCGCAGCAGGCCGGCGATCTTTTCCTTGTTGGCGAAGTCTTCGGCCGGGCCTTCCTTGATGACCTGGCCGAAGTTCTTCCAGAAGCCCTTGTACTGCTCAGGCTCGTTCTTGGCCAGCTTCTCCAGCATGTCCAGCACGCGCTTGGTCAGGGCGGTCTTCATGGAGTCGATGATCGGGTCTTTCTGCAGGATTTCCCGCGACACGTTCAGCGACAGGTCGTTGGAATCGACCACGCCCTTGATGAAGCGCAGGTACAGCGGCAGGAACGACTCGGCCTGGTCCATCACGAACACGCGCTGCACGTACAGCTTCAGGCCGCGTGGCGCTTCGCGCTGGTACAGGTCGAACGGCGCGCGGGCCGGCACGTACAACAGCGAGTTGTATTCCAGCTTGCCTTCGACCTTGTTATGGCTCCAGCTCAGCGGGTTCTCGTGGTCGTGGGCGATGTGCTTGTAGAACTCCTGGTATTCCTCGTCCTTCACCTCGGTGCGCGGACGGGTCCACAGGGCGCTGGCGCGGTTGACGGTTTCCCATTCGGCGGCAGGCTGTTCCTCACCTTCGGCAGCAGCCTGTTCTTTGGGCAGCTCGATCGGCAGGGCGATGTGGTCGGAGTACTTCTTGATGATGTTGCGCAGGCGCCAGCCATCAGCGAACTCGGACTCGGCTGGCTTGAGGTGCAGGACGATGCGGGTGCCGCGGTCGGCCTTGTCGATGGTCGCGACTTCGAACTCGCCCTCACCCTTCGACGACCAGTGCACGCCTTCGCTGGCGGCAGTACCGGCGCGACGGCTGTACACGTCGACCTGGTCGGCAACGATGAACGCGGAGTAGAAGCCCACGCCGAACTGGCCGATCAGGTGCGAATCTTTCTTCTGGTCGCCGGTGAGGTTCTTCATGAAGTCGGCGGTGCCGGACTTGGCGATGGTACCCAGGTGGGTGATCACGTCGTCACGGTTCATGCCGATGCCGTTGTCTTCGAGGGTGACGGTGTTGGCCGCCTTGTCGAAGCTCACGCGGATTTTCAGCTCGGCGCCGCCTTCCAGCAGGTCGGGCTTGGACAGCGCTTCGAAGCGCAGTTTGTCGACAGCGTCGGATGCGTTGGAGATCAATTCGCGAAGGAAAATTTCCTTGTTGGAATACAGCGAATGGATCATGAGGTGCAGCAGCTGCTTCACCTCGGTCTGGAAGCCCAGGGTTTCTTTTTGAGTTTCCACACTCATGGTCATCAAACTCCAATCAGATGGCACAGGCCGCGGGCTCAAGCGCATTTGCGGCGGGATGACAATCAGATGGGGGCAGCCCCGGTGATTTCAAGGGGCAGGACTTTCATCAATCTTGAAATGCGCCCGCGCGGTGGCGATGGGCTCGGCCGGGTCGGCCTGCCAGGCGGTGATGGCCACGTTGGTAACGCGCCGCCCCTGGCGCCACAACTGGCAGCGCGCGAAGGTGTCGCGGAACAGCCCGGCACGCAGGTAATCAATGGAAAAGTCGATGATCTTCGGCACCTGCCCGGTCTCGGTGAACAGGATCAGCTGCAGCGCCGCCGCCAGTTCCATGAAGCCGGCGATCACGCCGCCGTGAATGGCAGGCAACAACGGGTTACCAATATTGCCGCGGTTGGCCGGCAAGATGAACAGCACGCCCTCCTCCTCACGCCGGCACTGGATGCCGATCAGCGTCGCGTAGGGAATCAACGCCAGCAGCGGCGCGTAGTCATTGTCGGCGTGGGCCACGCGCAGCCGTTCGCGCAGGGCTTGATCGATCATGGCTGGCCTCCCAGGGCACCGGCGAAGGCGGCGCTGCCCTTCACGCCCTTGCCCAGGCGCATGAAGGTGCCCACCACCTGGGCGATCGGTTCATCGGCGCTGTCCTGGTAGGCAAAGCCCCTGGTGAAGATCACATCGCGCGTCACCCGGTAGCACTGGGCATGGCCGTAGATGGCCTTGTGCGCCTGGGCGGGGTGAATGTAGTCGATGCGCAGGTCCAGGGTCGGGCACACCTCGAACTGCGGCAGCACGCACAGGGTGGCAATGCCGCACGTGGTGTCCATCAGGGTTGTCACCGCACCGCCATGGATAACCCCCGTCTGCGGGTTGCCGACAATGGCCGGCGAATAAGGCAGCACCAAGGTGACGCCCTGCTGATCAATGGCACTGACACTCAGGCCAATGATCTGGCAATGCGGCAACGCACTGATGAACCGCCGGGCTTGCTGTAACAACGGTGAATCGGTCATGGCTGAGGCCTTGGTTATTGTTTTTCGAAACAGCACACCGTGAACAAAAAGTCTATATGGATCCAACACTTATATATCGTGCACTGCCACGGAACTTAAGTTGCCGGGCCGCGTTCGAAGGGAAAGTAGATATCTTCAATAAGGAGAAACACCCCATGCGTAAAACTTTAGCTTATGCCCTGATGCTGGCCGCTTCCCTGGGCCTGGCTGCTTGCGATAAAAAATCCGAGGACAAAGCCCAGGATGCGCAGCAACACGCCGAACAAGCACAACAGAAGATGGACGACGCTCAGGATAAAATGAACGACGCCGCTAAAGAAAACGCCGAAGCTGCCAAATCCAACGACGAAGCCAACCAGGAACGCGCCAAGGAGAACTCCGACGGTGCTTCCAACGTGCAGACTCCAGCGCCTCAGGCCACTACCCCGAGCGAACCTGCCAAGAACTGATTGGCGGTTGACGCATACAATAAAGCCCGGCCGATTGCCGGGCTTTTTTGTTTCCGGACATTGAACTTTATTGCAGCGTGGATAACACCCAATAACGATAAACCGGCGTCAGCATCAACAACAATGAACACACCACCCCCACCATCCATACCAGCGAACGCAACGACGCCCTGTCGTTGAGGTACAGGTACAGGTAAATAACCCGCGCAATGATGAAGACGATGGCCAGCAGGTCGACGAACCAGCCCTGCGTCTGGGTGGTGTGCGCCATCAGCACGCCTACCGCAAACAGAATGAAGGCTTCGAAGCTGTTCTGGTGCGCCGCCACCGCCCGCGCGCCCAGGCCGGTGAGGCGCGCCTGCTGGGCGCGGGGGTTGTGGTTGTCGTAGCCGCCCTGCTCTTTCATGGCCTTGGCCACGGGGATACGGGCGATGTAGATCAACAGCGCGGCAATGAAAATGCACCAGAACGGGATGCTCATGGGGTGTTCCTCCTTGGGGTTCGCCCAAAGGGTATAGCACGCCCCCGTAGCAGCTGCCGCAGGCTGCGTCCGGCTACGGCGCGGTATGCCGGGGGATGGGCGGCGTGCTCGGACGCGGCCTACGGCCGCTGCTACGAGGCTACGTGTACCTCGTCGATTGCGTCGCGATGCAGACGACGCCGCTTCAAGACAGTTGCTGCTACGGGTGTTTTTCGGCCAGGCATAAAAAATGCCCTGCATCCGTCGATGCAGGGCATTTCGATATTGCCTGGGCGGCTTGTGGCCGCCGGCAAAGGTTTGCTACCGGGTGTCAGGCAACCGCTTCGCGGGCCTTGCCCATCACGCGGTCGTAGACCACGGCAGCCACCAGGGTGACCACCGAAGGCACCAGCCACGCCAGGCCCTGGTCGCTCAGCGGCAGGTTGGCCAGGGAGGCCGGCAGCCATTCGGTGAAACCGGCGCCCTTGAGGGCATCAACCAGGCCGAACAGCAGCGACACACCCATCACCGGCGCGAACACGCGAGTCGGCGAGCTGAAGAACTCCTTGCAGAAGCTCAACGCCACCAGCGCGATGCACGGCGGGTAGATGGCGGTCAGCACCGGGATCGAGAAGGCAATCAGCTTGGTCAGGCCCAGGTTCGACACCAGCAGCGAGAAGCCGGCCAGCAGCACCACCAGGGTCTTGTACGACAGCGGCAGGCACTTGCTGAAGTACTCGGCACAGGCGCAGGTCAGGCCCACGGCAGTCACCAGGCACGCCAGGGAGATCAGCACGGCAAGGAAACCGCTGCCCAGGGAGCCGAAGGTGTGCTGCACGTAGGCGTGCAGGACCATGGCGCCGTTGGTGGCGTCGGCCGCGATGATGTGGCTGCCTTCACCCAGGCGGAACAGGCTGACGTACACCAGCGCCAGGCCGACACCGGCGATCAGGCCGGCGATGATGGCGTAGCGGGTGATCAGCTTCGGCGACTCGACGCCGCGCGAGCGGATGGCGTTGACGATGACGATGCCGAAGACCAGGGCACCCAGGGTGTCCATGGTCAGGTAGCCGTTGATGAAGCCATTGGAGAACGGCGCGGCCTGGTAGGCCGGTTGCGCGTCACCCACGGGGCCGGCAGGCAGCATGAACGCGGCAATGCCGAGCGCGGCCAGGGCGATGATTTTCAGCGGTGCCAGGAAGCGGCCCACGGTATCGAGCAGCTTGCCAGGGTACATCGACACCGCCAGCACGACGATGAAGTACACCAGGCTGTAGCAGAACAGCGCGGTCGGGCTGTCGCCGGTCAGGGGCGCCAGGCCCACTTCGAACGACACGGTGGCCGTACGTGGGGTGGCGAACAGCGGGCCCACGGCCAGGTACGCGACAGCCGCCAGCAGGCCGCCGGCGACCTTGCCGATGGGGCTGCTGAGCGCGTCCATGCCGCCGCCGACTTTCGCCAGGGCGACCACGGTCACCACGGGCAGGCCCACGGCGGTGATCAGGAAGCCGAAGGCCGCCATCCACGCGTGAGGGCCGGCCTGCAGGCCGACGATCGGTGGGAAGATGATGTTGCCAGCACCTACGAACAACGCGAACGTCATGAAACCAAGTGCCAGGATGTCCTGGCCTTTCAACACTTTCATTAAGGAATCCACACTACTGAATCGGAATTTAGAGAGGGATCTCCCATGGGTCAGGGAAATGCGGCCAGGCTGGATAAGCCAAGGCCCTTACAGCGTGCGGCTACCCCTTTTGGGGGCAAATCGCAGAGATGGCGGCTAGCGTATCGGATTCGGGCGATAAACGCACTGTTATTGCACGTACTGTCCGATGAACGCGCGGTAATGTCGCACGGGGGACATTTTTTGCCGATTTCGTCAGGCGAAACGTTTCACCTTTCCACCTCCGAAAACGACAAAGGCCACCCGAAGGTGGCCTTTGTTGGCTCAGCTAATCAACGAAGGCTCAGGCCTTCTTGATTTCCCAGCCAGTCAGCTCGGCCAGGGCCTTGCCGATGTCAGCCAGCGAACGCACGGTTTTCACGCCAGCGTCTTGCAGGGCAGCGAACTTCTCGTCTGCAGTGCCCTTGCCGCCGGAGATGATTGCGCCTGCGTGGCCCATGCGCTTGCCTGGAGGGGCAGTCACACCAGCGATGTAGGACACGACCGGCTTGGTCACGTTGGCCTTGATGTAGGCAGCCGCTTCTTCTTCAGCCGAACCGCCGATCTCGCCGATCATCACGATCGCCTCGGTCTTCGGGTCTTCCTGGAACAGCTTCAGGATGTCGATGAAGTTGGAGCCCGGGATCGGGTCACCGCCGATGCCGACGCAGGTCGACTGGCCGAAGCCGGCGTCGGTGGTCTGCTTCACGGCTTCGTAGGTCAGGGTGCCGGAACGCGACACGATGCCTACCTTGCCTGGCAAGTGGATGTGACCTGGCATGATGCCGATCTTGCACTCGCCCGGAGTGATGACGCCTGGGCAGTTCGGGCCGATCAGGGTAACACCCAGCTCGTCGCACTTGACCTTGGCATCCAGCATGTCCAGGGTAGGAATGCCTTCGGTGATGCAGATGATCAGCTTGATGCCGCCGAACGCCGCTTCAAGGATGGAGTCCTTGCAGAACGGAGCCGGTACGTAGATCACGCTGGCGGTGGCGCCGGTGGCTTTTACAGCCTCGGCAACGGTGTTGAACACTGGCAGGTTCAGGTGGGTGGTACCACCCTTGCCTGGGGTCACGCCGCCAACCATCTTGGTGCCGTAGGCGATGGCTTGTTCGGAGTGGAAAGTACCCTGCGAGCCGGTGAAGCCCTGGCAGATGACTTTGGTATCTTTATTGATCAGGACGCTCATTACTTGCCCTCCGCAGCTTTAACGACTTGTTGAGCAGCGTCGGTCAGGCTGGTGGCAGCGATGATGTTCAGACCGCTTTCTGCCAGTACTTTGGCGCCCAGGTCAGCGTTGTTGCCTTCAAGGCGCACAACGACCGGGATTTTCACGCCGACTTCTTTCACGGCGCCGATGATGCCTTCGGCAATCATGTCGCAGCGAACGATGCCGCCGAAGATGTTGACCAGTACTGCGGCGACGTTGGAGTCGGACAGGATGATCTTGAACGCTTCGGTCACGCGCTCTTTGGTAGCGCCGCCGCCCACGTCCAGGAAGTTGGCAGGCTTGCCGCCGTGCAGGTTGACGATGTCCATGGTACCCATGGCCAGGCCGGCACCGTTGACCATGCAGCCGATGTTGCCTTCCAGTGCTACGTAGTTCAGTTCGAACTTGGCAGCGTGGGCTTCACGGGCGTCGTCTTGCGACGGGTCATGGAACGTCTTCAGCTTGGGCTGACGGTACATGGCGTTGGCGTCGATGTTGATCTTGGCATCGAGGCAGTGCAGGTCGCCGTCGGCCTTGATCACCAGCGGGTTGACTTCCAGCAGGGCCAGGTCGTGGTCCTGGAACAGCTTGGCCAGGCCAACGAAGATCTTGGCGAACTGGGCAACCTGCTTGCCTTCCAGACCCAGCTGGAACGCCAGGTCGCGACCCTGGAACGGCTGTGCGCCGACCAGTGGGTCGATGGTAGCTTTCAGAATCTTTTCAGGAGTGTCGTGAGCGATCTTCTCGATGTCCACGCCACCTTCGGTGGAAGCCATGAACACGATACGACGGCTGGAGCGGTCGACTACTGCGCCCAGATACAGCTCTTTGGCGATATCGGTGCAGGATTCAACCAGGATCTTGGTAACAGGCTGGCCATTGGCGTCAGTCTGGTAAGTCACCAGGCGCTTGCCCAGCCACTGCTGTGCGAAGGCCTTGGCGTCTTCTTTGCTGCGAACCAGCTTTACGCCGCCCGCTTTACCGCGACCACCCGCGTGGACCTGAGCCTTGACGACCCATTCAGTCCCGCCGATTTTTTCGCAAGCTGCTGCAGCTTCTTCCGGGGTGTCTACCGCGTAACCCTTGGATACTGGCAGGCCGTATTCAGCGAACAGCTGCTTACCCTGATACTCGTGAAGATTCATGCTTATTACCGTCTTCGTTAGGTACTGCGCTTCGGCGCTGCGCTCTCTGTGGAGTGCCGCGCCACCTGTGACTGCTGCTCGCAGGCTTTCAAGGATGCGTGGTCCCTGTTGGCCTGCGGGGTGAGTCCGACGAACTTTCCGCGGTGAGTCGTGCACGCAAGACTCACGACGGGCGGCCCGTCGTGGTTTCTTATTGTTTCACTTAACGCTTTTTACGGTTGGCAACGTGGATGGCACCGCCATTCACGGCCAGCGCTGCTTCATGCAGTGCTTCGGACAGGGTCGGGTGGGAGAAAACCATCATCCCGAGGTCTTCGGCGCTAGTGCCGAATTCCATGCCGATCGCGCCCTGCTGAACCAGTTCTGCGGCGCTTGGGCCAATTACATGGACACCCAGCACGCGGTCAGTCTTGGCATCAGCGATAACTTTTACAAAACCGCCGGTATCGTTTGCTGCCATGGCACGGCCACTGGCGGCGAACGGGAAGGTGCCCACGTTAACTTCAACGCCTTCAGCCTTCAAGGCCTGTTCGGTTTTACCGACCCATGCAATTTCCGGGTGGGTGTAGATAACCGATGGGATCAGGTCGTAGTTCATCTGGGTCTTGTGACCCTTGATGCGCTCGACGACCATGATGCCCTCTTCCGAGGCCTTGTGGGCCAGCATCATGCCACGTACCACGTCACCGATGGCGTAGACGCCAGGCACGCTGGTGGTGCAGTGATCGTCGACGAAGATGAAGCCACGCTCGTCGATGTTCACGCCGCTGTCGGCGGCCAGCAGGTCGGTGGTCACTGGGCGACGGCCCACGGCAACGATCAGCTTGTCGAAGGTGATGTTCTGTTCGCCGTTGGCGTCGGTGTAGGTGACCACGACTTCTTCGCCGTTGACCTTGGAGCCGGTGACGCGCGCGCCCAGCTTGATGTCCAGGCCTTGCTTGGTCAGGGTCTTGTAGGCTTCTTTCGAGACGGCGGTGTCAGCGGCCATCAGGAAGGTGTCCAGGGCTTCCAGCACGGTCACCTGCGCGCCGAGGCGCGACCATACCGAACCCAGCTCCAGGCCGATGACGCCAGCGCCGATCACGCCCAGGCGTTTTGGCACGGCCTGGAATTCCAGGGCGCCGGTGGAGTCGACGATGACCTTGTTGTCGACCGGAGCCGGCGGGATGTCGATCGGACGCGAACCGGAGGCCAGGATGACGTTCTCGGCTTCGATGACTTCGGTGGTGCCGTCAGGCTTGGTGACTTCGACTTTTTTGCCAGCCAGCAGCTTGCCGTGGCCCTGGATCGAAGTGACGCCGTTGGCCTTGAACAGGGTGGCAACGCCGGAAGTCAGGCCCTTGACGATGTTGGCCTTGCGGCCGACCATCGCTGGCACGTCCATGGTCACGCCGCTGTGGCCGATACCGTGGATGGCGAAACCGTCCTGGGCTTCGTGGAATTTCCAGGAGCTGTCCAGCAGCGCCTTGGAAGGAATGCAGCCGACGTTCAGGCAGGTACCGCCCAGGGCCAGTTTGCCTTCCTTGTCGGTGTACTTCTCGATGCAGGCAGTCGAAAGACCGAGCTGTGCTGCCTTGATGGCGGCCACGTAGCCGCCAGGGCCCGCACCAATCACTACCACGTCGAATTTCTGAGTCATAAATAGCTTCCTATTAGCTTCAAGCTTCAAGCCGCAAGCTGCAGGCCAGAGCCCCGCCGCGGACGGCTTGAGGCTCGTAGCTTACAGCTTTCGGCTGCTTTGTCAGATGTCCAGCAGCAGACGAGCCGGATCTTCGAGCAGGTTCTTGATGGTCACCAGGAAGGTAACGGCTTCTTTACCGTCGATCAGGCGGTGGTCGTAGGACAGCGCCAGGTACATCATCGGACGGATCACGACCTGACCGTTGACGGCCATCGGGCGCTGGATGATGTTGTGCATGCCCAGGATAGCGGCCTGTGGCGGGTTGACGATCGGGGTCGACATCATCGAACCGAAGGTACCGCCGTTGGTGATGGTGAAGGTACCACCAGTCATTTCTTCCATCGACAGCTTGCCGTCGCGCGCCTTCTTGCCGAAGGTGGCGATGCCGCCTTCGATTTCGGCCAGGCTCATCAGCTCGGCGTTACGCAGTACTGGCACGACCAGGCCGCGGTCGCTGGACACGGCAACGCCGACGTCAGCGTAGCCGTGGTAGACGATGTCGGCGCCGTCGATCGAGGCGTTGACCGCAGGGAAGCGCTTCAGCGCTTCGGTGGCAGCCTTAACGAAGAACGACATGAAGCCCAGGCGCACGCCGTTGTGGGACTTCTCGAACAGGTCCTTGTACTTCGAACGCAGGGCCATGACCTCAGTCATGTCGACTTCGTTGAAAGTGGTCAGCATGGCCATGTTCGACTGGGCTTCGACCAGGCGCTCGGCAACCTTGGCGCGCAGGCGGGTCATCGGCACGCGTTTTTCAACGCGGTCACCGGCGGCCAGCACAGGGGCGGCAGCAGCGGCAGCGGCAGGCTTGGCAGCCGGGGCGGCAGCAGGTGCGGACTTCTTGGCTTCGATGGCGGCAACCACGTCTTCCTTGGTCACGCGGCCGTCCTTGCCAGTGCCCTTGATGCTGCTCAGGGCAATGCCGTTTTCTTCGGCCAGCTTGCGCGCAGCCGGCGCGCCGATGGCGTCTTCGTCGCCAGCGGCGGCAGCAGCAGGTGCAGCAGCGGCAGCGGCAGGCGCGGCAGCCGGAGCGGCGGCAGCGGCGCCGCCTTCAACGATGGAGCCCAGGACTTCGTCGGACAGGACGGTTTCGCCCTCGCCCTTGACGATGGCGCCCAGGACGCCGTCAGCGGTGGCGAGTACTTCCAGCACTACTTTGTCGGTCTCGATGTCGACAATCAGCTCGTCGCGCTTGACGGCTTCGCCCGGTTGCTTGTGCCAAGTGGCAACGGTGCCATCGGCAACCGATTCCGGGAAAGTAGGGGCTTTGATCTCGATAGCCATTATCAGTGGTTCCTTAAATTCGGTTTCTTGTGCGCGATGGCATCAAACGGTGAATGCGTCTTGCAGCAGTTTTTCCTGCTGCTCGGCGTGCATCGAAGCGTAACCACAGGCTGGCGCGGCCGAAGCATCGCGACCGGCGTATTCCAGGACCAGGCCCTTCTTGTGGTTGTTGAAGCTGCGACGCATGTGGTGCTGGCTGCTGTACCAGGCGCCCTGGTTCATCGGCTCTTCCTGGCACCACACCACGTTCTCGAGGTTGGTGTACGGGGCGAGCGTCTCCATCAGGTCGTCTTCAGGGAACGGGTACAGTTGCTCCAGACGCACGATCGCGATGTCATCACGGCCTTCGGCACGACGTTTTTCCAGCAGGTCGTAGTAGACCTTGCCGCTGCACAGCACCAGGCGCTTGACCTTGGCCGGCTCGATGGCGTCGACTTCCGGGATAACGGTCTGGAAGGAGCCTTCGGCCAGGTCTTCCAGGGTCGAGACCGCCAGCTTGTGACGCAGCAGCGACTTCGGCGTCAGGACCACCAGCGGCTTGCGCAGCGGACGGATGACCTGGCGACGCAGCAGGTGGTAGATCTGTGCAGGGGTCGTCGGCACGCACACCTGGATGTTGTGCTCAGCGCACAGCTGCAGGTAACGCTCCAGACGCGCGGAGGAGTGCTCCGGGCCCTGCCCTTCATAACCGTGTGGCAGCAGCATGGTCAGACCGCACAGGCGACCCCACTTGTGCTCGCCGCTGGTGATGAACTGGTCGATCACTACCTGGGCACCGTTGGCGAAGTCACCGAACTGGGCTTCCCAGATCACCAGCGCGTTAGGCATGGTGGTGGAGTAGCCGTATTCGAACGCCAGTACCGCTTCTTCGGACAGGAACGAATCGTACAGGTCGAAACGTGGCTGGCCGGCGTACAGGTTCTGCAGAGGGATATAGGTGGAAGCATCCTTCTGGTTGTGCAGGACCGCGTGACGGTGCGAGAACGTGCCGCGACCGATGTCCTGGCCGGTCATGCGCACCGGGTGGCCTTCGAAGGCCAGGGTGGCGTAGGCCATGGTTTCGGCGTAGCCCCAGTTGATCGGCAAGCCACCGGCCTGCATCTTCTGGCGGTCTTCGTAGATCTTCGCGACCTGGCGCTGCACCACGAAGCCTTCCGGAATTTCCAGCAGCTTGGCGGACAGTTCCTGCAGGGTCTTGAGGTCGAAGCGGGTGTCGTGGCGCGCAGTCCAGGCGTGGCCCAGGTACGGGCGCCAGTCCACGAACAGTTCCTTGTTCGGTTCCTTGACCAGGCTTTTCACCACGTGCAGGCCGTTGTCCAGCGCGTTGCGGTACTCGTCCACCTGGGCCTGCACGGCGTCGGCGTTGAGGCTGCCGCCCTGGATCAGGCGCTCGGCGTACAGTTCGCGAGTGGTGCGCTGCTTGGCGATCTGCTGGTACATCAGCGGCTGGGTGCCGCTTGGCTCGTCGGCCTCGTTGTGGCCGCGACGGCGGTAGCACACCAGGTCGATGACGATGTCGCGCTTGAACTGCATGCGGTAGTCGACGGCCAGCTGGGTGACGAACAGCACCGCTTCCGGGTCATCGCCGTTCACGTGCAGGATCGGCGCCTGGATCATCTTGGCAACGTCGGTGGCGTACTCGGTGGAACGCGAGTCGCGCGGGTTGCTGATGGTGAAGCCGACCTGGTTGTTGATCACGATGTGCACGGTGCCGCCGGTCTTGAAACCGCGGGTCTGCGACATCTGGAAGGTTTCCATGACCACGCCCTGACCTGCGAACGCAGCGTCACCGTGGATGGAAATCGGCAGCACCTTGTCGCCGACCGCGTCGTTGCGGCGGTCCTGGCGGGCGCGCACGGAACCCTCGACCACTGGCGATACGATCTCCAGGTGGGACGGGTTGAACGCCATGGCCAGGTGCACTTCGCCGCCCGGGGTCATCACGTTGGACGAGAAGCCCTGGTGGTACTTCACGTCACCGGAGCCCAGCTCGACCTTCTTCTTGCCTTCAAACTCGTCGAACAGCTCGCGCGGGTTCTTGCCGAAGGTGTTCACCAGCACGTTCAGGCGGCCACGGTGGGCCATGCCGATGACCACTTCCTTGGTGCCGTAGGAGCCGGAACGCTGGATCATCTCGTCGAGCATCGGAATCAGGCTCTCGCCGCCTTCCAGACCGAAGCGCTTGGTGCCTGGGTACTTGGTGCCCAGGTACTTCTCCAGGCCCTCTGCCGCGGTAACGCGCTCGAGCACGTGGCCCTTCACGTCAGCGGAGAACACCGGACGGCCGCGCACGCTTTCCAGACGCTGCTGGAACCACTGGCGTTGCTCGGAATCGACGATGTGAGTGAACTCCGAACCGATGGTGCGACAATATGTCTGCTGCAACGCTTCGAGAATTTCACGTAGGCTCGCTTCCTCCTTGCCGATGAACAGGTCGCCGGCACGGAAGGTTGTATCGAGATCGGCATTGGTCATGCCGTAATGATTGATTGACAGGTCTGCCGGTGCAGGTCGCTGCCACAGCCCCAGCGGGTCCAGCTGGGCCGCCTGATGGCCGCGCATGCGGTAGGCCTGGATCAATCGCAGCACTTCAACTTGCTTCTTCTCGTGCTCGCTGCTCACGCTTCCGGCGGAAACCGGTTGGGCGCGGCGCTGGTTTTTGGCCAGCAGCACGAAATGATCGCGAATTGTCGAGTGCGAAACATCGGTAGCTGCGCCGCCATCGGCAGGCAGCTTCTGGAAGTAGGTGCGCCACTCTTCTGGCACAGCGTTAGGGTCGTGCAGGTAGAGTTCGTAGAGCTCTTCCACATAGGCAGCGTTACCACCGGAAAGGTAGGCACTGCTCCACATGCGCTGCATCACGCTTTCTTGCATGCTTGGTCACCCTCGTTTGGGGACTCCACCGGCGTTGACGCCACAGCAAGCTTGAATAAGTCCGAGTGCAGCGACTACAACAAGCCACCGAGAAATCACGCAAGTAGTCCGGGTACCAGCCCGGATGCCCCTGCTGGTCTCATTGCTTCAAAATTAAAAGCGAAGGCCTTGTGGGCCACGCTCTGGTTGTTACCAGGGTACGGGCTGAAGAAGACCCGCACCCTGGCGCTTTACGTTACAGCAGGTGTATCAGTATCAAACGCCGCTTTGCAGCAGCATGTTACGTACGTGGCCGATCGCCTTGGTAGGGTTCAGACCCTTGGGGCAAACGTTCACGCAGTTCATGATGCCCCGGCAGCGGAACACGCTGAACGGGTCATCCAGGGACGCCAGACGCTCTGTGGTCTTGGTGTCACGGCTGTCAGCCAGGAAACGGTAGGCTTGCAGCAGCGCAGCAGGGCCCAGGAACTTGTCCGGGTTCCACCAGAAGGACGGGCAGGAAGTCGAGCAGCAAGCGCACAGGATGCACTCGTACAGACCGTCCAGCTTCTCGCGCTCTTCCGGCGACTGCAGACGCTCGATGGCCGGGGCCGGCGTGTCGTTCTGCAGGAAAGGCTTCACCTTCTCGTACTGCTTGTAGAAGATGCTCATATCGACGACCAGGTCACGGATTACCGGCAAGCCTGGCAGTGGACGGATGACCAACTTGTTACCTTTTACGACAGCGGACAGCGGCGTGATGCACGCCAGGCCGTTCTTGCCGTTGATGTTCATGCCGTCGGAGCCGCAAACGCCCTCACGGCAGGAGCGACGGTACGAGAAACCCTCGTCCTGCTCCTTGATCAACGCCAGCACGTCCAGGACCATCAGGTCCTTGCCGCCGGTGTCGACCTGGAAGGTCTGCATGGACGGCGCGGTATCCACGTCGGGGTTGTAGCGGTAAACACTGACTTGCAACATGGCGGCCACCCTTAGTAAGTCCGGACTTTAGGTTCGAAAGTCGGAACGGTTTTCGGCGAGAAGTTGACAGCACGCTTGGCAACGCGCTTCTCACCCGGGAAGTACAGGGTGTGGCACAGCCAGTTTTCATCGTCGCGGTCTTCGTAGTCTTCACGGGCGTGGGCGCCGCGGGACTCTTTGCGATGCTCTGCGGCGATCGCGGTGGCTTCGGCCACTTCCAGCAGGTTCTGCAGCTCAAGGGCTTCGATTCGAGCGGTGTTGAAGCCTTGGCTCTTGTCGTTGATCTTGACGTTGGCGATACGCTCGCGCAGGGTCGCCAGCTGGGCGATGCCCTTCTGCATGTATTCGCCGGTACGGAACACGCCGAAGTAGTTCTGCATGCACTGCTGCAGTTCTTTGCGCAGGGTAGCGACGTCTTCGCCGGTGGTACGGGTGTTCAGGCCGTTCAGGCGAGCCAGGGCCACTTCGATGTCGGTGTCGCTGGCGCGGCTGTATTCCACGCCTTCGCTCAGGGCCTGCTCCAGGTGCAGGCCAGCGGCGCGGCCGAACACCACCAGGTCGAGCAGCGAGTTGCCGCCCAGGCGGTTGGCACCGTGCACCGATACGCACGCCACTTCACCCACTGCGAACAGGCCAGGGATGATGGTGTCGTTGCCTTCGGCGTCCTGGGTGATGGCCTGGCCATGAATGTTGGTGGCGATGCCGCCCATCATGTAGTGGCAGGTTGGAACCACAGGAACTGGCGCGACGACCGGGTCAACGTGGGCGAAGGTCTTCGACAGTTCGCAGATGCCAGGCAGGCGGCTGTGCAGCACTTCCTCGCCCAGGTGGTCGAGCTTCAGCATCACGTGGTCGCCGTCAGGACCGCAACCGTTGCCGGCGATGATTTCTTTAACCATCGAACGGGCAACCACGTCACGACCAGCCAGGTCCTTCGCGTTCGGCGCATAACGCTCCATGAAACGCTCGCCGTGCTTGTTGATCAGGTAACCACCTTCACCACGGCAACCTTCGGTAACCAGCACACCGGCGCCGGCGATGCCGGTCGGGTGGAACTGCCACATCTCGATGTCCTGCACCGGCACGCCGGCACGCAGGGCCATGCCCACGCCGTCACCAGTGTTGATCAGGGCGTTGGTGGTGGACGAGTAGATACGGCCTGCACCGCCAGTAGCCAGTACGGTCGCGTCGGCGCGGATGTACGAGGTTTCACCGGTTTCGATGCAGATGGCGATCACGCCGACGAACTGGCCGTCGGAGTTCTTCACCAGGTCAACGGCGTAGTATTCGTTCAGGAATACGGTACCGGCCTTCAGGTTGGCCTGGTACAGGGTGTGCAGCAGCGCGTGACCGGTACGGTCGGCAGCGGCGCAGGTACGAGCGGCCTGGCCACCTTTACCGAAGTCCTTGGACTGGCCACCGAACGGACGCTGGTAGATGCGGCCCTGCTCGGTACGGGAGAACGGCAGACCCATGTGTTCCAGTTCGAACACGGCTTCCGGACCTACGGAACACATGTATTCGATAGCGTCCTGGTCACCGATGTAGTCGGAACCCTTGACGGTATCGTACATGTGCCAGCGCCAGTCATCGTTCGGGTCGGCCGAGGCGATAGCGCAGGTGATGCCACCCTGGGCGGATACGGTGTGCGAACGGGTCGGGAACACCTTGGTGACCACGGCAGTCTTGTGACCGCCCTGTGCCAGTTGCAGCGCAGCGCGCATGCCGGCGCCACCACCACCGATGATGATGGCGTCGAAAGTCATTGAATTGATGCTAGCCATGAATCAGATACCCCAAAGAATCTGCACACCCCAGACGAAGTACGCGAACATTGCTACGCCGCATACTGCCTGGAACAGGAAACGCACTGCCGTCGCCGCCTTGCCCAGCGCCATTGGCGTCAGGTAGTCGGTGGCGATGGTCCACATGCCGACCCAGGCGTGAGCACTGAGGGCCACCAGCGCCAACAGGCTGAAGATGCGCATGGCGTTGTGGGAGAACAGCGCATGCCATTGGTCGAAACCAATGCCCGGATGCGCAACGAGGTATCCGATCAGGAAAATGAAATAAGCCGCGAGGACAACCGCCGACACACGCTGTGCCATCCAGTCGTAGAGGCCCGAACGCGAAAGATTCGTAACGCTGGTTACCATATCCAAACTCCTGCCAGAACGATCAGCACCACGGAAACGGCGATGATGATTTTGGAGCCACGGCGACCGCCTTCCAGCGTCTCACCAATACCGGCATCCATGATCAGATGGCGCACACCGGCCACCAGGTGATACAGCAGGGAGGACAAAAGACCCCATGCAACGAACTTGGCCAGGGGGCTGGTCAAGGTGTCCTTCACGGACGCGAAGCCTTCTTCCGAACCCAGGGATTTGCCCAATGCATAAAGCATGAAGCCGATACCCAGGAACAGGATGATGCCCGATACGCGATGAAGGAACGACGTTACGCCGGTTATGGGGAGTTTGATGGTCCTTAGGTCTAGGTTTACAGGTCGTTGGCTATTCACGGCTTTTTTTCACACTGAAGAGCCCCTAGCAAGCAGGGCAAGTTGTCGGGAAGTGTACTGGTCAGGTACCCACCACCCAGGGAGTGACGACGCCAGCGGAAACGGGCTGAAAAGCCCCTGACGGTCGGCTGCCGAGTATAGACAGTTAGGATACTAATGACAACGCGCCGACCTACCCGAAAGGGCGGATTGCGCTATATGAAAAAAAGGCGTAAATGGCAGGGATCAGCAATGAAAAAACGCGCTAAAAGCCTTGTACAGCCTGACTTTAAGCAAATTGACATTCGGATTTATCTCACTATAGTGGTGCGGGCCCTGCGTGGGGGGTCTGTCTGATGATTTCAAGCATTAATAGGAGGCCACATGGCTGACAAAAAAGCGCAGTTGATCATCGAGGGCGCAGCCCCCGTCGAGCTGCCCATTTTAACCGGCACCGTTGGTCCCGATGTTATCGACGTGCGAAGCCTGACTTCCACGGGCCGCTTCACTTTCGACCCTGGTTTCATGTCGACCGCCTCGTGCGAATCGAAGATCACCTACATCGATGGTGACAACGGCATCCTGCTGCACCGGGGCTACCCGATCGAGCAGCTGGCCGAGAAATCCGACTACCTGGAAACCTGCTACCTGCTGCTCAACGGCGAACTGCCGACGGCAGAGCAGAAGGCCCAGTTCGTCAGCACCGTGAAGAACCACACCATGGTGCACGAGCAGTTGAAGACCTTCTTCAACGGCTTCCGCCGCGACGCCCACCCGATGGCCGTGATGTGCGGCGTGGTTGGCGCCCTGTCGGCGTTCTACCATGACTCGCTGGACATCAATAACCCGCAGCACCGCGAAATTTCCGCCGTGCGCCTGGTCGCCAAGATGCCGACCCTGGCAGCGATGGTGTACAAGTACTCCATGGGCCAACCCATGATGTACCCGCGCAACGACCTGACGTACGCGGAAAACTTCCTGCACATGATGTTCAACACCCCGTGCGAGATCAAACCGATCAGTCCAATCCTGGCCAAGGCCATGGACCGCATCTTCATCCTGCACGCCGACCACGAACAGAACGCCTCGACGTCCACCGTGCGCCTGGCAGGCTCGTCGGGTGCCAACCCGTTCGCCTGTATCGCCGCCGGCATCGCCGCACTGTGGGGCCCTGCCCACGGCGGTGCGAACGAAGCCGTGCTGACCATGCTCGATGAAATCGGCGATGTGTCCAACATCGACAAGTTCATCGCCAAGGCCAAGGACAAGAACGATCCGTTCAAGCTCATGGGCTTCGGTCACCGCGTCTACAAGAACCGCGACCCGCGCGCCACCGTGATGAAGCAGACCTGCGACGAAGTCTTGAAAGAGCTGGGCATCAAGAACGACCCGCAGCTGGAACTGGCCATGCGCCTGGAAGAGATCGCCCTTACCGATCCTTACTTCATCGAGCGCTCGCTGTACCCGAACGTCGACTTCTACTCGGGGATCATCCTCAAGGCGATCGGCATTCCAACCAGCATGTTCACCGTGATCTTCGCCCTGGCACGTACCGTGGGCTGGATCTCGCACTGGAAGGAAATGCTCTCCAGCCCGTACAAGATCGGCCGCCCGCGCCAGCTGTACACCGGCTACGATTCGCGCGACGTGAGCAAGCTGGAAGACCGCAAGTAAGTTTTCCAGCTGCAAAAAAAGGCTGCCCTCGGGCAGCCTTTTTTATTTCCATCCACCAATGATCCAGATCCAGCCTGCAACCTGGACCTGGCTGCTGATCTTGATCTGGCTTGTGATCTGCTTGTGATCTTGATTTTGATCTTGATCTTGATCTTGATCTTGATCTGGCTTTTGATCTTGATTGTATGCCCCGTAAAGCGCCAGGGCCGACTGGAGGCGTCGATCAACGGGCTGCCCGAAGGGCCGAGGCCGCAGGCCGAAGAGACGGTAACCCGCAGGCTTCTATAGCGGGTGCCGTCTGCCCGTTGAGCGACGCCGGAAGGAGGGGACCCGTAGCGCAGCGGAGGGCCCAAGCAGGGGCAAGCGTTTTTTGCTTACTTTTTTTGGCGTCTGAAAAAAAGTGAGTCGGCGTAAGGCCGAAACAGTCGGTGGTCGCACCACGAAAATGGATATGTCCGAATCCCTCAGAAGCGAGATTCGAAAGCCATGCACATATCCAATATCAAGGGTGATGCACAATCACCTTTCCGCCCTTACGGCGGCTCACTTTTTGTCAAACGCCACAAAAAGTAAGCAAAAAAGGCTTGCCCCTGCTTGGTCCCTACGCTTCGCTGCGGGTCCCCTCCCTCCGGCGCCGATCAAGCGGACGACGGCCCGGAATAGAAGCGTCTCCGGTTCCGTCTTCCTCGGCTCCGCCTCGGACCGCTTGCTCGCCGCCTCCAGTCGGCCCTGGCGCTTAATGGGGCACACAATCAAGATCAAGGGCCGCACGGGATCAAGGTCAAGGGCGGTTCGCGGTGGTGCCGATGCAGCTGTAGCTGCAGCTGCAGCTGCAGCTGCAACCTTTACTGCTCAGCCTTGGTACGCAGCTCTTTCAGCGTATTGAACGGTGCCTCGACCACAAACTTGTTCGCCACGAACGACGGCACGCTACCACCCGGCTCGGTGTGCACCTGGTAGGTCACTTCGGTGCTGTCCGCACCCTTGGGCACCAGTTTCCAGAAGCCCTGCACCTGGGCCACGCGCACGAAGCCTTTCTCGGGCGGCAGGTAGGTCGGCACCTCCTCCAGGTTGCGGGTCAGGCTGCCATCGGCGCCCTGCACTGTGGTGATCTCCAGCACCGAGTCACGCGGGGTCACCGGCCACGGCGTGTTGAACTGGGTGTAGGTCCAGGCCTTGTCACCCTCGTGCTTGAGCAGCTTCTGCAGCTTGCACTCGTGGGTCCAGGTACACGCGCCGGCCACGTCTTCCTGCAGGGCGCGAATCTTGGCGATCGACGCCTTGATGGTGGTCACGCCACGGTAAGCCTTGTAATCGGAGCCCGGCACCACGGCCAGCGACACCTTGATACCGTCTTCGTCCTTGGCCGTCTGCCAGTCCTCGGCATGCACCGCGGTGGCGACCAGCGCCGTCAATCCACATACAACAGCCAAACGATGCAGCGAACCCATAATTATTTTTCCTTATAGTCCAGAAGGTACACCGCCCTCACCGCCCGTCAGGCTACAGATGTCATCTGCTCCCACCACCCCAGCAACTGTATCGCCTGGGCGTCCGTCTCGCCGCACACTTCCGGGTCCGCCTGGAACCCGCCACACACCGCGGGGCGCTCCGGGCGGCCGAACAGCTGGCACAGGTTGCGCGCATCGAGCTGCACGCAGCGCTCGCCGGCAGGCTTGCCGTTGGGCATGCCCGGAATGGGAGAAGAGATGGAAGGGGCTATGCAGCAGGCGCCACAGCCTTCACGGCACATCATGACGACACGAACCTCACGTCAGGCAATGAATCGGGTGTAGGGGGATAGTAACCGCTTAAACAGGCGTTTGAAATTGGCCCGGAAGGATTTTCGACAGGGCGATGCTGCCAACCGCCCGTCCGATTACTGCTTGAATTGGAAATCCAGCGCCGCGCCTTCCACTTCGCGGGTGTTTTCGTTGCGCCGCTGCAGCTGCAGTTCGTTGCTGAGCAAGCGACCGTTGAGCTGGAAGTCCTCGGTTTTCTTTTCGTCGAAATAGGACGGCAGCAGCGCCTGATCCCTGGCTGGGGCCTGGGCCTCGGTTTTCTTCGCAGGCTCCAGCGTGTTGACCATGGCCTTGGGCAAGGACAGGTCCAGCTTCGCCTTGGGCAGGTCGGCCGCCACGGCATCGGCGTCCTTGCGTGCCTTGGTCTTGCTGGCGACCGGCTTCTTCACCGGCTTGGCCTTGGCCACCGGCTTCTTGACCACGGGCGCAGCCTTCTTCACCGGCGCCTTCTTCACGGCCGCGTGCGCGCCGTCCGCCTGGGCCAGCAACGGAAAAGGTTCGGTGGAGGGTAACGATTGCGCACACGCCATGCCCGATCCCAGGCACAGCACAAGCAGTCCGATACAACGCAAGGCATTCATAGACACAGGCAGAAATGGCAGCACAAGGCTATATGCTCCCCGCTAGAGGGCTCGCTGGCAAGTCCCCGAGCGGTAACAGAACGTAAATCCTTAGTAAAACTGGCCGCTCGCCACCTCCTGGCACAGTTGCCCTGCCAGCAGGCCCAGGGTCATCAGCGCCCGCTCCGCCTCCTTGTTCCACGGCATGCCGCAGTTCAGGCGGATGCAGTGGTTGAATTGCTCGGTGTTGCTGAAGATCAGGCCGGGAGCAATGCTGATACCCTGCTCCAGCGCCCGCACGTGCAATTCCTGGGTATTGACCCGCCCCGGCAGGCTCACCCAGAGGATGAAGCCACCCAGCGGCCGGGTGATCTGCGTGCCATCGGGGAAGTACTGCTGCACGGCCAGCTGATAAGCGCTGAGGTTCTTGCGGTATTCATGGCGGATGTAGCGCAGGTGGCGGTCGTAACCGCCGTTTTCCAGGTAGCTGGCGATGCCCATCTGCGTCACGCTGCACGCCGAATGGGTGGTGAAGGTCTGCAGCCGCTGGATTTCCGCCTGGTACTTGCCGGCGATCATCCAGCCGATGCGCACGCCAGGCGACAAGGTCTTGGAGAAACTGGAACAGTAGATCACGTGGCCCAGGCGGTCGTAGGCCTTGAGCGCCTTGGTCTTGCCCTGCTCGAACATCAGCTCGCCATAGATATCATCCTCGACGATCTGGATATCGAAGTCCGAGGCCAGGCGCAACAGCTGCTTCATGCGCTCTTCGGGCATGGTGCCGCCCAGCGGGTTGCTCAGCCGCGGGGTCAGCACCAGGGCCTTGATCGACCACTGGTTGGCCGCCAGCTGCAAGGCTTCCAGGCTGATACCCGTGGAGGGGTCGCTGGGAATCTCGATGACCTTCAGGCCCAGCAGGTCAGCCAGTTGCAACAGGCCATAATAGGTAGGCGATTCGGCGGCGATCAGGTCGCCGGGGCGGGTCAGCACGCGCAGGGACATCTGCAGCGCATCCACGCAGCCATGGGTGATCACCACCTCGGAAGGGTCGACCACCACGCCGGCGTCGCGCATACGAATCGCCACCTGCCGGCGCAGCGGCTCGAAACCGGGGCTGAACATGTAGCTGAACGCCCGCGGACTATGGAAACGCGTGACCTTGGCGATCTGCTGGTGCAGGGCGCGCACCGGCAAATAGTCCACGTGGGGCACGGCAGCCCCCAGCGGGAACACCCCTTCGCGGCGCGACTCCACCAGCACCTGCTGGATGATGCTGGCCCGGGTCACCAGGCCCGGCCGCTCCACGCGGGCGATGTCCGGGGTCGGCGCGGTCAGCGCCGGGGTCTGGTGCACGTAGTAGCCCGACTGCGGCCGGGCGCGGATCAGCCCCTGATCCTCGAGGTTGGCGTAGGCCTGCAGCACCGTGGCATGGCTCACGTTGAGCTGCGAACTCATCTTGCGCACCGACGGCACCCGCTCCCCCGGCTGGTAGACGCCACGGCGTATATCCTCGGCCAGTTGCTGAGCGATGCGCTGGTAGAGCAGAAGACTGGTCATGCGGGGCTTCTCGACTGATCAGGCGGTTTTTTGATTTTAGTACCGGAACAGTTGAAAAGTGTACGGGGACAGTTGCGCGATTGCGAGGGGATTATGCCCCCGTAGCAGCGGCCACAGGCCGCGTCCAGCCTCACCGCGCACGCCTTACCTGGCGCGGCGCGGCCGGACGCGGCCTGTGGCCGCTGCTACGGGTGGTTCAGCGGGCGGCGCCGAGCACGCCCTTCTCGTCGGAGAACACGATCTCGACACGGCGGTTCATCGCCCTGCCCCGCTCCGACGCGTTGGCTTCCACGGGGTACTGGTCGCCATAACCCTGCACCTGGATGCGCTTGTCGTCGATGCCCAGGTCCACCAGGGTGTCGGCCACGGTCTGCGCGCGGTCCTTGGACAGCCCCAGGTTGAAGTCGCTGTCGCCGGTGTTGTCGGTGTAGCCCTCGATGCGCACCACGCGCTTGGGGTTGAGTTGCAGGAACTGCACCAGCTTGAGAATCATGCGGTTGGCCGACGGCTTCAGGTCCGCCTCGCCGCTGTCGAACAGCACGTCGCCCAGGGTCAGCACCAGGCCGCGGTCGGTCTCGGTGGTGGCCATGCTGACAAACTGCTCTTCAAGCGCCTTGCCCTGCTGCTGCACGCTGTTGAGCTTGGACTCACGCAGGGCCAGCTGCAGGCGCTGGCGCTCCAGGTCCTGCTTGGCGAGTTTTTCCTTGTTCAGCACCAGTTGGGTGTGCTCGCGGGCGATCTCGCTGTAGCGCTGGCTGAGGTAGGCATACTGCGCCACGTCGTCGCCACTGCCCCAGTAGTTGGCCAGGCGCTCGGCACGCGACAGCGACTCGCCGGCGCGGATCACGTCGCGCGGCGCGGCGCGCAGCACGTCGGCATCGTCCTTGACCGTCTGGAAGCTGGCGCTGGCCTGCTGCAAAGTCACCGCTGGCGCACCGGCATGGCTGGCACAACCGAACAGGCCCAGGCAACCCAGGGCAATCAGGCCACCGCCCACGCGTGTAGACAGGCTCATTGCACTTCCCCCAGCTGCTTGTGCAGGCGCACGATACGGGTGTTGACCTGGGTCAGCTGCTCCTGGCTCTTCTCGGTGAGCACCCGGGCCTCGGCCAGGCGTGCGTCCAGCTCGGCCTGCTCGGCCAGCAGGCGGGCCTGGCGGTACGACTGGCTGCCGTTGGCGGCCAGGGCGCTGGCGAGCTTGTCGCTGGCCAGTTTCATCTCATCCACCTCATCGGTGGCACCCACGGCACGCGCCTGGTCCACGGCCTGCTCGGTCAGGCGCAGTTGCTCGACGGGGGCCGGGTCGCTGGCACACCCGGCCAGGGCCAGCACCGCCACGACGGCGGTCAAAGCTTGAATTCTCACACGGATTCCCTACTGGTTTGGGGCACTGGCCGGTTGCGGCACGCGCGGTTGCTGCAAGCTCGCCTTCCACCGTTCGACATTACGCTGCAGCACCGCCTCGGCTTGGCCGGACGCGGGCAATTCTGTCATCTTTTTCGCCAGCTGTCCGCGCAGCCAGGGGTCATTGCAGGCCGAATTGTGCGACAGCGCCAGGTACAGCCCCGGGCGGTCCAACGGTGTCTCGTGGGCGACCACGTCATTGCCCAGCCCCAGGGTCTGGGACACGGCCTGGCCGGCGTAGCGCCCCGCTACCACGTACTCGACCTTGCCCAGCATCAATTGCTGGAAGGCCGCGGTCAGCGACTCGGCGGCGGTCAGGCTCAGGTTCTCGTCGGCGAAGCGCTTGAACGAGGCACCCAGGCGCGCCCGCGCCGACACCGCGCCGGCATGGCCGTGCAGGTCGCCCACGGTGTGGTAGACCATTGCCGAGCCCTTGCGGGTCCACACCAGGTAATCGTTGAGCGCCATGCGCGGGTGGATGTAGTCCAGGGTTTCCAACTGGTCGAAGGCCATCGGGGCGTCCACCAGCAGGTCCATGCGCCCGCTGCGCACCTCCTCCAGGGCCTGGGAGCGGCGGCCGCTGTACAGCACGTCGATCTTGATGCCCAGCTCGTCGCCAATGCGCTTGAGCTGGTCGACGTTGGCGCCGATCAGGTGGGTGGGGTCATCCGGGTCGCGCCACGAAAAGGGCTGCGCATCCGGGCTGCCGGTGGCCACCAGGCGCTCGCAGGTGCCGGCGGCGCTGGCCAGGGTGGGCAGCAACATGGCGATTGCCCAGGCGCCCATTCTCAAGGCTCGCTTCATCGTTAATCCTTCCAACTTCCACACATAAAAAAGCCCGGTCATCGGACCGGGCTCTTTTATAAGTGAAGCAGCTGGATCAGACCAGCTTTTCCAACTCGGGCACCGCTTCGAACAGGTCAGCCACCAGGCCGTAGTCGGCCACCTGGAAGATTGGCGCCTCTTCGTCCTTGTTGATCGCAACGATCACCTTGGAGTCCTTCATGCCCGCCAGGTGCTGGATCGCGCCGGAAATACCGACGGCGATGTACAGCTGTGGCGCAACGATCTTGCCGGTCTGGCCGACCTGCATGTCGTTGGGCACGAAACCTGCGTCCACGGCGGCGCGCGAGGCACCGACGGCGGCGCCCAGCTTGTCGGCCAGGGCGTACAGGTGCTTGAAGTTGTCGCCGTTCTGCATGCCGCGGCCGCCGGAAACGACGATCTTGGCAGCGGTCAGCTCAGGGCGGTCGGACTTGGCCAGCTCTTCGCCAACGAACGCCGATTTGCCGGCATCATGGGCAGCGCCCACGGCTTCGATGGCAGCCGAGCCACCTTCGGCGGCAACGGCGTCGAAGCCGGTGGCGCGCACGGTGATGACCTTGATGGCAGCGTTCGATTGCACGGTGGCAATGGCGTTGCCGGCGTAGATCGGACGCTTGAAGGTGTCAGCCGATTCCACCGAGATGATCTCGGAGATCTGGTCGACGTCCAGCTGGGCAGCGACGCGCGGCAGCACGTTCTTGCCGTTCGAGGTAGCCGGGGCCAGCACGTGGCTGTAGGCCTTGGCCAACTCGACCACCAGCGGCGCGACGTTTTCCGGCAGGAAGTGCGCGTAGGCGGCGTTGTCGGCCACCAGCACTTTTGCCACGCCGGCAATCTTGGCGGCAGCTTCAGCCACGGCGCCAACACCTTGGCCAGCCACCAGCACATGCACATCACCACCGATTTTCGCGGCAGCTGCGACGGTGTTCAGGGTAGCCGGGGCTACGGCACCATTCTCGTGTTCAGCGATAACCAGGATAGTCATTTAGATTACCTTCGCTTCGTTTTTCAGTTTCTCGACCAGTTCTGCAACCGACTTGACCTTGATGCCAGCGCTGCGGGCAGCCGGGGCTTCAACCTTGATGGTCTTGTTGGTGGAAGCCACGGAAACACCCAGGGCGTCCGGGGTCACGGTTTCCAGCGGCTTCTTCTTGGCCTTCATGATGTTAGGCAGCGAAGCGTAACGAGGCTCGTTCAGGCGCAGGTCGGTGGTGACGATGGCGGGCAGGTTCAGCGCAACGGTCTGCAGGCCGCCGTCGATTTCACGGGTGACATTGACCTTGTCGCCAGCCACGTCCACCTTGGAGGCGAAGGTGCCCTGGCCGAAGCCGGTCAGCGCCGCCAGCATCTGGCCGGTCTGGTTGTTGTCGCTGTCGATGGCCTGTTTGCCCAGGATCACCAGCTGAGGCTGTTCCTTGTCGACAACGGCCTTGAGCAGCTTGGCCACGGCCAGGGAGTTCAGTTCTTCGGCGGCTTCCACCAGGATGGCGCGGTCGGCGCCCAGGGCCAGGGCGGTACGCAGTTGTTCCTGCGCAGTGGCCGGGCCAATGGTGACGACGACGATTTCAGACGCGACGCCCTTCTCTTTCAGACGCACGGCCTCTTCCACGGCGATTTCGCAGAAGGGGTTCATGGACATCTTGACGTTGGCGAGATCGACGCCGGAGTTGTCCGCTTTGACACGGACCTTGACGTTGTAGTCGACCACTCGTTTGACAGCTACAAGAACCTTCATGGATTCCTCGTTACTCTCCGGTGAAAAGAATGTCGCCCGGCAGGCCAGGCGATGCTCAGTGGGCACAAGGGCACCTTTAAAAACGACGGCGAGCCCGCTTAATTTAGCATTGCTCCCTGAATTCAATGACTTAGCGGCAAAACCGGGCAGTCACGGGCGGTGGCGACGTGTAAACTCCACTACAACAGGGGCAAGGCGTGCCTGCGCGGCTCTGGCCTGGCTTTTAGAGATGCTCTTGCAGCCTCAGGACAACCTGCGGCAAATGCAAAACCGCCCGTATCTTGACCGCTACGCCCGGACCGGTCAACAACCGGAACCCGTCGGTCATGCCCCCGCCCCCAGCGAATTTACTGGCCTGGGACAAATTCAAACAAACGTTTGTATTGGACCCTGCCGGTGGTGTAGATATAATGCGCGGCCAAAGAGATTGCCCTGTAGTGCGTCCACGGGTGTGCTACACCGCACCCCACGCCAGAAAGCGCAACGCCATTAGAAAAAACTGTGAGCCTTGAGTAGGAGAGAACCTGTGGAACGCGAATACATGGAATTCGACGTGGTCATCGTCGGGGCCGGCCCCGCTGGCCTGTCCGCCGCCTGCCGCCTGAAGCAGAAAGCTGCTGCAGCGGGCCAGGAAATCAGCGTCTGCGTGGTGGAAAAAGGCTCCGAGGTAGGCGCCCACATTCTCTCCGGCGCGGTGTTCGAACCCCGCGCGCTGAACGAGCTGTTTCCGGACTGGAAAGAGCTTGGCGCGCCGCTGAACACCCCGGTTACCGGCGACGACATCTACGTGCTGCGCAGCGCCGACAGCGCCACCAAGGTGCCTGACTTCTTCGTGCCCAAGACCATGCACAACGAAGGCAACTACATCATTTCCCTGGGCAACCTGTGCCGCTGGCTGGCCCAGCAGGCCGAGAACCTGGGCGTAGAGGTGTACCCGGGCTTCGCCGCCCAGGAAGCGCTGATCGACGAAAACGGCACCGTGCGCGGCATTCTCACCGGCGACATGGGCGTTGACCGCGAAGGCCACCCCAAGGACGGCATGTACACCCCCGGCATGGAACTGCGCGGCAAGTACACGCTGTTCGCCGAAGGCTGCCGCGGCCACATCGGCAAGCAGCTGATCAAGCGCTACAACCTGGACAGCGAGTCCGATGTGCAGCACTACGGCATCGGCCTGAAGGAAATCTGGGAAATCGACCCGGCCAAGCACAAGCCAGGCCTGGTGGTGCACACCGCCGGCTGGCCGCTGGACATCATGAGCACCGAGAACACCGGCGGCTCGTTCCTCTACCACCTGGAAAACAACCAGGTGGTGGTCGGCCTGATCGTCGACCTGTCCTACGGCAACACCTTCCTGTCGCCGTTCGACGAATTCCAGCGCCTCAAGCACCACCCGGTGCTGAGCCAGTACCTGGAAGGCGGCAAGCGCATCAGCTACGGCGCCCGCGCCCTGGCCAAGGGTGGCCTCAACTCGCTGCCGAAAATGGTCTTCAACGGTGGCGCGCTGATCGGCTGCGACCTGGGCACCATGAACGTGGCCAAGATCAAGGGCAGCCACACCGCGATGAAATCCGGCATGCTGGCCGCCGACGCCGTGGCCGAGAAGCTGCTGGCCGGTAGCGAGGGCGGCGACCTGCTGAACAACTACGTCGACGCGTTCAAGGCCAGCTGGCTGTACGAAGAGTTGTTCGCCAGCCGCAACTTCGGCCCGGCCATGCACAAGTTCGGCCCGCTGCTGGGTGCCGGCTTCAACTGGCTGGACCAGAACATCTTCGGTGGCAAGCTGCCCTTCACCCTGCACGACACCAAGCCCGACTACGCCTGCCTGAAGCTGGCCAAGGACTCGACCCGCATCAAGTACCCAAAGCCCGACGGCAAGCTGAGCTTCGACAAGCTAAGCTCGGTGTTCCTCTCCAGCACCAACCATGAAGAGGAACAACCCTGCCACCTGAAGCTGAAGGACCCGAGCATCCCGATCAGCACCAACCTGCCGCTCTACGATGAACCGGCGCAGCGCTACTGCCCGGCGGGCGTGTACGAAGTCATCACCCAGGAAGACGGCGAGAAGCGCTTCCAGATCAACGCCCAGAACTGCGTGCACTGCAAGACCTGCGACATCAAGGACCCTTCGCAGAACATCACCTGGGTGACCCCGGAAGGCGGCGGCGGCCCCACCTACCCGAACATGTAATCCGGCCCATGCATGGCGCCATGACATCATTCGTGTCAGGCGCCATACACCGCCGAAATGCTTCCGATACCCGAATTTACTGGAGTTCACCCCGCCCCTGCCGATAGAAAAGGCATCAGGGCAGTGAGTGAATCACGGCCTTCAGTATCGGAGTCATTACCATGCACATCGAACGCCTGGGCACCATCCAGGACGACCTGGAACACACCGCCGCCCACCTGGAAGCGCTGTCGCGCATGCTGCAAGGCCACGCGCTGTTCCTGCGCCACTCCACCTACGCCGACAACTCCGCCGACATCGATTACATTGAGCGCCACCTCAGCGGCCTGGCCGCCTCGGTAACCGATTTGCGTGGCGTGGCCCGCAACATCGCCAAGGTCGCCTGACCCGCCACACCGCTACTCCACCTGCAACGCCCACAACACTTCCAGCACATGCCGGGTCGCCCTTTCGACTTCACCGGCACGATGAACGATGCCCAATTGCCGGGACAATTCGGGCTGCAACGGCCGCATCAGCATGCGCGCGTCCGGCAGTGGCGTGGACGCCTCGTGGGGCAGCAGCGTGGCGCCGTAGCCCGCCGCCACCAGGCTCTTGATCGCATCGTTGTAGTTGAGCTGAATACGCGGCGTGGGTTGCTGGCTGTCACTGGCGAACCATTCGGCGGTGAGCCGCGACAGCCGCGTGGTGCTGTCGTTGAGGATCAGCGGCTGCGCGGCCAGCCACGCTGGCGTGACGACGTCGGGCACCTGCCACGCCGCCGGCAGGAACGCCATCACCGGGTCGCGGCGCCAAGGCTGGATCTGCACGCCCTTGACCGGCAACTGCGGTAGCGCAATCAAGCCGATGTCCAACGTACCGGCGGTCAGCTGCCGCAGGGTTTCCTGGGACGTCAGCACCGCCACCTGCACGTCGATGCCGGGGTGGCGCTGGCCCAAGGTCTCCAGGGCCTGGGGCAGCAGCTGCGCAATCGCCCCGGTGGACGCGCCCAGGCGCACCCGGCCCGCCAGCCCCTGCACCTGGCGCTGCACATCCTCCAGCGCCTGCTGCGCATCCAGCAACAGCCGCCGGGCACGCTCCACCAGTGTCTCGCCGATGGCCGTGGGCAGCACCCGCCCGCGCGCCCGTGACAACAACGCCCCGCCCACCCGCGCCTCCAGGTCGGCAATGTGCAGGCTAACCGTGGGCGGCGCCAGGTTCAGCGCCCGCGCCGCTTCCGCGAACGACCCCAGGTCGGCGATCACCACCAGGGTGCGCAGGCGGTCGAGGCTGATTTCACGCATGCTTTTTTACCTTCAGGAAAACTGAACGTGGCCGTTGCCAAATTCAACTTTCCCTATGCTACCGATGAATCGAAGATAGCGGCAGTCACTTCTTGCGAGCAGCGAAACATGAGCACCCCACTGATTTTCATCGACGGCGACCAGGGCACCACCGGCCTGCAGATTCACCAGCGGCTGCGGCACCGCACCGACCTGCAACTGCTGCGCCTGGACCCACGCTTTCGCAAGGACCCGCACCACCGCGCCGAAGCCATCAACGCCTGCGACCTGGCCATCCTGTGCCTGCCCGACGACGCCGCTCGCGAAGCCGTGGCCAGCATCCACAACCCGTCGGTGCGGGTGATCGACGCCAGCTCCGCCCACCGCACCCAGGCCGGCTGGACCTACGGCTTCGCGGAAATGGGCAGCGCCCAGGCCCAGGCCATCCGCACCGCCACCCGCGTCAGCAACCCGGGCTGCTACCCCACCGGCGCCATCGGCCTGCTGCGCCCGCTGCTGCAGGCCGGCCTGCTGCCGGCGGACTACCCGATAAGCATCAACGCAGTCTCGGGCTATTCAGGCAAGGGCCGCGCCGGGGTAGATGAGTACGAAGGCGAGAACGCCACCCAGGCGCCGCCGTTCCAGGTCTACGGCCTGGGCCTGAACCACAAGCACGTGCCGGAGATCGCCCAGCACAGCGGCCTGCTGCATCGCCCGGTGTTCGTGCCGGCATACGGCGCGTTCCGCCAGGGCATCGTGCTGACCATCCCACTGCAGTTGCACCTGCTCAAGGCCTCTGCCCAGCAGCTGCACCAGTGCCTGGCCGACCACTACGCCGGCCAACGCCACGTCAGCGTCATGCCCCTGGCCGACAGCAAGGCCCTCGCCCTGCTCGACCCGCAGGTGCTCAACGGCACCGACGACCTGCGCCTGATGGTCTTCGAACACGGCCAGCACGTGCTGCTGGCGGCGGTCTTCGACAACCTCGGCAAAGGCGCCGCGGGCGCGGCCGTGCAAAACCTCAATCTGATGATCAACCAAACCCCGTAGCAGCTGCCGCAGGCGGCGTCCTGCCCCTGGTAGCACCAGGCACACCACGGCGTGCAAGACGCGGCCTTGCGGCCGCTGCTACAGGGGTAGTGCGCTCGAGTTTGGTAACACTTCTCGGAAATTTCTCCATACCACTTAATCGTTCTCCTACAACGTCGCGCTAAAGGCTGGTCCATAGTTGCGGTTGCAGCGCACTTTTTGCCCTGGCAATCACGATAGGGAACGACCATGTCCGTGCATGAGCAGCAAGCCCGGTATCGACGACTTTTTTCCGAACACGCCGCCTGGCGATTGCTGCACGCGGATCATGCCCCCATCATCCTGGCGTTCATCAATGACCTGTTCCACGAAGACCGCGAAGTGCCGTTCGGCAAGGCACGGGTGGCGCTGGAAACAGAGCTGCCCCTGTGGCAGGAACTGTACGGCCTGCAGGACAATGCAGGCATTCATCTGCGCAACTGGATTCACGCCGGCTGGCTGCGCGAACACGATGACCAGCTGACCCGCACCGACGCTTTCGAACTGGCCATGCGCTTCGCGCAAAGCCTCGAACACCGCGACAGCAGCGCCACCGCCTCGCACCTGCGGATCGTCCAGGACGCGGTGCGTGACCTGGCCACTGCGCTGAGCCCGGACCCCAAGGAACGCATCACCCTGCTGCAGGCCCGCCGCGACGAGCTGGACCTGCAGATAGAGCAACTGCGCCGGGGCGAGCTGACTCAACTCAACGACGCCGAGCAACGCGAACGCATCCGTGGCCTGTATCACCTAGCCGCCGTGCTCACCGGCGATTTCCGTCGTCTCGAAGACGAGATCCGCCAACTCGACCAGACCCTGCGCGTGCGCATGATCGAATCCGAGTCAGGCCGCGGCGAGGTGGTGGAAGCCTTGCTCAAGCATGAAGACCAGCTGCTGCAGACCGATGCGGGCCGGGCCTTCGATGGCTTCTACCGGCTGTTGTGCGACCAGAACCGCATCGTCGAATTTCGCGAACAGATCCGCTCGATCCTGGCGCGGCCGGCCGCGCACCACCTTGAGCGCGACGAAGTCCGGTACCTCGGCCATCTGGTACGGGAGCTGAGCAAGGAAAGCGAACGAATATTCCTGGTACGACGCCGCACCGAGGAAAGCCTGCGGGCCTTCGTTGAAAGCGGCGCACAACAGGAGCGCCGCGCGGTGGAACGCACCTTGCGGCAACTTGAACGCCTGGCGGTGGGGTTCAAGGAACTGGACCTCAACTTCCGCCAGCCCATCGCCCTGCCCATTCCCACGGGTAGTTTCAAGGTGCACTCCCCTTCCAGCCTCCACCTGCGCTTGCCGGAGGAGCGCGTCGACACCCGCGACGTGGCCGTCACCCGCAACGCCACCGCAGCGAGCCAAGGCATGCTCGACCATCTCGACAGCGTGAAGGTGCTGGAACTGGCAGAAGCGCTACGGGCCCTGCTGGCCCGGCACGGCCCCCTGTCAGTGGCCCAGGTGGCCGCGCACCGCCCGGTCACCAGCGGCCTGGAGGAGCTGGTGGCCTACGTGCGAATCGCCAAGGCCACCAAGGCCGTGGAGCTCGATAGCTGCGAAAGCGTCGGCGTAACCGATCGGACAGGCCAGCGCATCAACGTACGGGTGCCTTACTTGTTGATGGCCGCCGACAACTTTCCCGACAAGCCGGAGGACCTGGGTTTATGAGCCAGGAAGAAAAAAACCTGCAGGGCTCGTCGCTGTTCGACCGCTTTCGCCCCGCCGAAGCAGAAGATGAATCGGCCCTTGAAGCCGCGGATGAGCCCGCTGCAACGCAGCAGGCGCAGGGCCAGGCCGATAGCGAGATGCCAGTGGAAGCCCGCCGGGCGATGGTCCTGCTGTTGCACCAGGGCGTGGTCATGGCCAGCCAGAAGCGCCTGGCCTACGACGCACTGTGCCTGCATGAAACAGCCATCACCCAGCACCTGGCGCGGATGTTCCTGCACCTGATCCTCGACCGCCGCGCGGGCATCGCCATCCTCCTGCAGCAGGACGACGCCCTCGACGACACGGACTCCGACGAACAGTATTCGATGGTCAACAAACGCACCCTGACCCTGTACGACACCTTGCTGTTGCTGGTGCTGCGCAAGTACTACCAGGAGCGCGAAACCGCCGGCGAGCAACGCATCATCATCGCCACCGAGCAGATCGAGGCTTTGATGACACCCTTCCTGCCCTTGACTCAAAGCACCCGCGGCGAGCGCCGCTCGTTGAGTGGCGCGACCAAGTTCCTGCTCGAAAAACGCCTGATCAGCACGGTACGCGGTGACAACGACCGTTTCGAAGTGACCCCGGTTATTCGCTACGTGGTGAATGCCGACTTCCTGGACCGCCTGCTGGTCGAATACCAGCGCCTGGCGGGGCCCGATGCCGCAGCACCTGCCGAGGAGAATAACGATGAATGAGCATGATGCCGTGCAGCCTGGTGATTTGTTTGGCACCGGGCAGATCCGCCTGGCCGAGCTTTCGGTCTACAACTGGGGCTCGTTCCACGGCCTGCACACCGCGCTGATCAACCCTGACGGCACCCTGATCACCGGCGACAACGGTGCCGGGAAATCGACCCTGATCGACGGCCTGATGGCATTGCTGCTGCCGCCCAGCAAAGCTTCGTTCAACATCGCCGCCGCCCAGGGCGACCGCACCGACCGCACGCTGATGTCGTACATTCGCGGCAACTACGGCAAGGTGCATGACGGCAATGACACCGCCTCACTGCTCAAGCGCCCCGGCGCCACCGCCAGTGCGCTGCGGGCCTGCTACAAGGGCGACGACGGCTCCGAGATAGTGCTGGCCACGCTGTTCTGGACCACCCAGGCAAGCAATGCGGCGGACAGCCTGAAACGCCTGTTCATCATCGGCAAACGCCCTGTCACGCTGGAAGAAATACTGCATCAATTTGGCGAGGGCGATGTTCGGGCACTCAAGCAACATCTGGGCGAGGCGCCAGGGCTTGAGTGGTTCGCCACGTTTACCGAGTACCAGGAAGCCTTCACCCGCCTGCTGCGCATGGAAAACCGCAACGCCCCAGCCCTGCTTTCACGGGCCTTGGGGCTGAAGAAAATCGATGACCTGACCGGGCTGATCCGCGACCTGGTGCTGGAGCCCAGCAGCGTCAAGGAGCATGCCGGGCTGGCGGTGCGCGAGTTTGACGACCTGGTAAGCATCCACCGTGAGTTGACTGAAGCCCGCAGGCAGCGCGATACCCTGGCGCGCCTGCCGCAGGTCAGCAATGACCTTGCCGAGGCGAGGCTGCAACTGGTCGCCCTGACCAGAGAAGCGGTGGCGCTGCCCATCTATTTTGCAGAGCAATGCCATCGTTTGTGGAGCATTCGCCTGGCTGACCTGGAGGCACAACTGGCCCGGTTGTTGGCGCAGCAAAACCAGTTGGACAGCCAATTGGTGGACGCCGACGAGCGCGTGCAGATGCTCTATCACGCCTACCAATCCCAGGGCGGCGAGCGGCTGGAGGGGCTCAAGCGCGACGTGCAGCAAGCCCGCCAGCGCTTCGGGGATACCCAGCGCAACGCCGTGCACTACCAGGAAACCTTGCGCGCGCTGGGCCAGGCCGACGCCCTGGGCGCGGACAGCTTCCAGCAGCATCAGGCCAGGGCGCAAGCCTTCGTCAGCGACTACCCGGCGCAGCGCGAAGCCAGCCAGGACAGCTTCGCAGACTCCGCCAGCCAAATGACCACCGCGCGCGCGCAGGCCAAGTCGCTGGCCACGCACATCGCCGAACTAAAGGCTCGGCCCAACTCCAACATTGATCCTGCGTACCAGAAGCTCCGCGACGAACTGGCGGGCAGCCTGCAGCTGGAGGCCACCCGCCTGCCCTTTGTCGGCGAGTTGCTGGACGTGCGTGAAGAACATGCGCCCTGGCGCGGCGCCATCGAGCGGGCGCTGGGCGGCCTGCGTACTACCCTGCTGGTGGACGGCGAGCATTTTCGCCTGGTAACCCGTTGGCTCAACAGCCGGCACACCGGCCTGCACGTCCGCGTTCAGGTAGTGGGCCAGGCCGGGGCCGCCGCGCAGTTCAAGCCCGACGGCTACCTGCGCAAGCTGGAATGGAGCGCCCACGCCTACCGGGACTGGCTGAAACACCACCTGGCACGCTTCGACCTGCACTGCGTGGACAGCACGCAACAGCTGGACGACACCCCTTTTTCCATGACCATCAAGGGCCTGGTCCACCTGGACAAGGGCAGGTTCGAGAAAAAAGACCAGCAGGCCATCGACAATCCTCGAAACTGGTGCCTGGGCTTCAACAACCACGCGCGCCTGCAGGCGCTGGAAGCGGATGAAGCAGCCCTGCAGGCGCAGCAGCAGGTGCTGAACCAACAGGTGGCCGACGCACGTGCCACCATGGACGCCTTGGCTGAAACCAATACTCGGTGGGAAACGATTGCCACCACCCCATGGGCGTCCGTTGACGTGCTGTCGGTCCAGCAGCGCATGGAGACGCTGGCCGCCGACCTGCAGGCCCTGGAAGACCCACGCAGCGAGCTGGGGTTGGCCAAGGCGCAGTGGCAAACGTCCGTTGACGCGCGCGAGGCCCTTCGCGCCGACAAAGCGTCTACCGGCACGAGCATCGGCAGCGCCACCACCCAATGCAACGAGGCCAGGCGCCAGCTGCTGAACCTGTCCGGCATTGTCCAGGCAGGCATCACCGATGACGTCCGCGACATCCTCACGCAACGCATCGGCTCGTTGCCGATGGCTTCCCTGGACGATGCCGCCCGCCTTGAGCGAGAGCAGCGTACAGCCCTCGACAAGGCCAGGGAAAAGACCGCAGCCAGCGAACTGACCGCGTCGAATGAAGCCAGCAGCATCGTCGCCACGTTCAAGAGCCAATGGCCGCTCATCGCCAACGATTGGGTCAGCGGCACCGAGGGGCTGGGCGAGTACCTGGACTACCTCGGGCAGCTGGAAAACGAAGGCCTGCCCGAACTGGTGGAGCGCTTCCGCGAACGCCTCAACCGCAACGCCACACAATCGCTGGCGCAGATACGCCAGGCCATCGACGCTGAACGCGAGGACATTCGCGATCGCATCGACACGATCAACAGCGTGCTCGAACGTACCGAGTTCAGGCAGGGTAGCCACCTGCGCCTGGGCAGCAGAAGCGAGATTTTCGAGCATGTGAAGGCGTTCAACCAGCAACTCACCAGCGTGCTGGCACGCGCCGGCAGCGATGACCACGATGCTCGCTTCCAGCAACTGCAGGCGCTGGTCACGACGTTGCAGAAAGCCACCCAACCCGCCACGTCAGGCACCATGGAGAGCCTGCGCCTGCTCGATTCACGCTACCAGCTATCGTTCTTTGCCGAAGAAATCGACAAGGCCGATGGGTCGATTCGCGATGTCCTGGATTCGTCCAGCGGCAAGTCCGGGGGCGAGAAAGAATCGTTCGCCGGCACCATTGTGGCGGCCAGCCTGGCCTACGTGCTGACGCCGGACGGCTGCCAGCAGCCTATCTATTGCACGGTGTTCCTCGACGAGGCCTTTTCCAATACCGCCGAGGCCGTGAGCCGCAGGGTGTTGAAGGTGTTCAAGGCGCTGCAGATCCACGTCAACCTGATCACACCCTATAAAAACCTCAACCTTGCCCGCGAGTCGGCGCGTTCGCTGTTGATTGCCGAGCGCGACCCGCTCAGCCATGAAAGCCGGCTGTGCGAGATGACCTGGGAAGAAATTGACCAGCAACAGGCGCAGCACCGTGCGGCAAAAGCAGAAGCCGACGCCGCGGCGCTAGGCATCGAGCCGGAGTTGACTGAATGACGACGTGGGGAAAGATGCCCGAGCAGGTCATCGAACATTTATCCCGGGTGGAGTGGCAGCATCCCACCAGGCTACGCGAGCGCCTGGAAGGCAAGCGCAAATTCCCGATCGTGTGCAGGCTCAACCCACCTTCCGGCTCCCTCGCCTTGGCGGACATCAGGCAGTTTCATGCCTACATCAACGCCTGGCGCAGTTGGCCCTGGCCGGACCTTGTCACCTGGGTGAACCGCAGCTTCCGCCAGTTGGGCGAATGTGAAGTCCCCGTGGTGGTGCGCATCGGCTCGGTGCAACAACTGATCACGGTGCTTGGCGATGACGCCATCGCCCGCAGCAAGGCGTGGGAGGTGCGCCTTGAACCACTGCTGGCGCTGGATGAAAGCCTTTACCCTGCGCTGATCAGGCAGCTGGTTGCCCTGGAGCGGCTGACGGTCGAAGACGTGCGGTTGCTGGCAGCGGTCATTCCCCAGCTGCAGCGCGGGCTTGGCCAGGGGCGTTACCTGCGCGCCATCCCCCTGGTGGGCGTCGACACCAAGTTCGTGGAGCTCAACCAGGCGCTGATCGTTGCCTTGCTCGACCAACGTCACGGCCAGCAGGTGTCTGCGCAGGGCGGCCTGGAAGCATGGCTGGGGTGCCGGCCCACCCCGTCGAACTGGCTCACGGTAAAACCATTGTGCACAACCGCCAGGGTGAGGCTGGCGGGGCTGGGCCTGTTGAAGTTGCCCTTGGAGCAGTTGCTTGAATACCCGCTGCCTGCCAGCAACATCCTCGTTGTGGAAAACCTGCAGGCAGGGTACGAACTGCCCGAGCTGCCAGACACCATTGCGGTCTGTGGCGGCGGCGCCAATACCGCGTGGCTGCGGGCGCCCTGGCTGGAGGGCAAACGCATCGGCTATTGGGGCGACCTGGACACCTGGGGCTTCAAGCTGCTGGCCGATGCCCGGCGCCATCAACCTCACGTGCAGGCGCTGTTGATGGACAGCGAAACGCTTGCGCGCCATCGACAGCGCGGCTGCGCGGAACCCGCCCCGGCACAAATGCCCACTACGGGCCTGTGCGCCGCCGAGCGTGCAACGTTCGACAGCCTGCGCAACGGCCAGCTGGGCATTGGCAGGCTGGAGCAGGAGCGCCTGTCGCAAGATTGGGTACACCACGCCCTGAAGCAGTGGGCAGCATCGGCTGGGGACTGATGTGCACTCAGTGCGCGTTGGCCTGCCGGGCACGGCGCAGGCCCCAGCCCTGCTGCATGCCCGCGGCGGCCAGCAGAATGGCCGCCACACCCACCCATTGCAGGGCATCCAGGCGGTGCCCGAACGCAAACCAATCGACGAAAATGGCCACGATCGGGTAGATGAAACTCAAGGCCCCGGTCAACGCCGTCGGCAGCTTTTGAATAGCGCCATACAGCAGCACGTACATCAGGCCAGTGTGCACCATGCCCAGCGTCAGCAGCGCGCCCCAACCGTGCAGCGCATGGGGAAACGCCGACAGATCCGCCAGCGGCGCCAGCAGCACCGCGCCGGTGCTGACCTGCACCAGTGCGATCAAATGCGGCGGCACGCCCTTCAGGCGCTTGATGATCAGCGCCGCGATGGCATACAACGCCGCCGCCCCCAGCGCCATGACGATGCCCATCAGGTAATCGCCACCGCCCTGCCCGCCATGGGCGCTGACGATGGCCAGCATGCCGGCGAAGGACACCGTCAGCCAGAACAGCTTCTGCGCGGTGATCTTCTCGCCGAGGAACATCGCCCCCAGCCCGACCAGCATGAACGGCTGCACGTTATACACCGCCGTGCCAATGGCGATGGACGCCCGCGAGTACGAGCCGAACAGCAGCAGCCAGTTGCCGACAATGGCCACGCCGCTGAGCACCGCCAGCAGCAACGTGGTGCGGGTCAGCAGACCAGGCCGCAAAAAGCCCATGGCCGCGCACACCACCAGCAGCGTCAGCGCGCCGAACACGCAGCGCCAGAACACCACGTCCAGCACCGGCTGCCCCGAGAGCATCACCAGCCAGCCAATGGTGCCGGAAATCAACATGGCCGCGACCATTTCCAGGGTGCCGCGCCGCAGTGAATTGTCCATCTACATTCTCCTTTGCAATGGGCAATATTATGCTCGGCGCCCGCGCGCGGATTCCATGAAAAAAGCAAGGTGAAATGGGCGATACGGCTTTACTATCAAGGCATTCGGCAGCTTTTGCCTAAGGAGCGAAACATGACTGATGACATCGACCAGCGCCTAATTGCCGCCCTGATGGAAGACTCGCGCCGCTCGCTCAAGGCCCTGGCGCAACTCACCGGCCTGTCCGCCCCCAGCGTTGCCGAGCGCCTGCGCAAGCTGGAAGAACGCGGCGTGCTCAAGAGCTACACCGTCGAAGTCGACCCCAAGGCCTTCGGCTACCAGCTGCAAGCCATCGTCCGCATCCGCCCGCTGCCGGGGCAACTGCAGGTGGTGGAACGGCAGATCCAGCAGATCGCGCAGTTCACCGAATGCGACAAGGTCACCGGCGACGACTGTTTCATCGCCCGGTTGCATGTGCGCAGCATCGAGGAACTGGACACGGTATTGGATGGCCTGAACGCCTACGCCGAAACCAATACCGCGATCATCAAGAAGAGCCCGGTGAAGCGGCGATTGCCGCCGATGGGGTGATGGGTGGTCAGATCGACAACTCGCGTAGGGCAGCCGCTGCGAGAAACCCAGACCGTGACTTGTAGCGATGGTCGCGGCTAACGGTCTGGTCTATGCGTTGCAGGAGATGCTCGGGCAAAGTAGCGTTGAAACGCACGGACTTACCAAAATAGGGGGTCAGATCAATCTCGACGAATGCCCAAAGGCCGCCCGCAAAGTCAGGATTGGAAATATGCAAGTCTATATCGCGAGATGTCGGCAAAGGCTCACCATCGATGACCAGCCCTTCAAAGTGTAAGGCCATGGCTTCCTCCACGCTTGCTAGCGCCTCGGCGACTGTCGCCCCTGCTGAAAAACAGCCAGGAACGTCGGGCACTGACACCCCATATTCGGAGCCTTCATCTTTATGCAGGACCACTGCAAATTTCATAGGGGGCCACCTGTCTGTTGGAACCAAGTCCGATGTTATCTGGTGGACCTGGCTGATCATTTCAGACCCGCCTGTTTCAGAATGCTGTTGATCGTCCCTTTTGGCAGCTCGCCGTCTGGATGCTTGATCGTGACGCGCCCTGACTTGCGCGGGTGCTTGTACTGATGATGACTGCCGCTGACCGCCACCAGATACCAACCATCCTGCATGATCCATCTGATCATTTCCCGACTTCGCATAATCCATGCCTTGATCCTCCGTTGCAAAGCGAAGGATACAACCAGGACCAGTATCAATACACACGATACACACAATGTAAGAAAATTTATAGCTCATCCACCTCATCGCCGCTGCCGCGAGCTGCGACTACGAGGTAGAACGTACCGCGAAGCATGGCGCCTATCCGCCCCCCACCTCAGCCGATATCCCCGCCGCCGCCTTCTGCACCACCGCCACCAACCCTTCCATCTTCTCCAGCGACATGTACGGCACCGTGCTGGCCACGCTGATCGCCGCCACGATGCGTTTGCTCGCATCGCGAATCGGCGCTGCCACGCAGCGGATGGAGGGCTCGTTGTCTTCCAGGTCGAAGGCGTAGCCGCCCCGGGCGTAGGCCTGCATGCGCGCGTGCACCTGCTCCCAGGTTTGCTCGGGGTGGTTGGGCCACAGGGCGTTGTGGCCGGCGGCGGGCAGGCTGATTTCGTACAGGTGGTGCCACTCGGCGGGCGAGGCGTCCAGCAGCAGCGCCTTGCCGATGCCGGTGCGCGCCAGCGGCATGCGGTGGCCGACCCGCGAGCGCATTTCCGGGCCGTTGCGGCCGGGGGTCTTGTGCAGGTAGAGCACGTCGTCGCCGTCGCGCACCGCCAGGTGGATGGTGTCGCCGGTCAGCCGCGACAGCTCGTCCAGGTACGGGCCGGCAAGCATCACCAGGGGCACTTCCTCGCGGGCCTGGAAGCCCAGTTCGATCAGCTTGGGGCCCAGCAGGTAGCCCACCTGGGGCAGCACGCGCAGGTAGCGTTCGTCCACCAGGGCGCTGGCCAGGCGGTGGGTGGTGCTGCGGGTGGTGCCGACGTGCCGGGCGATTTCCTTGAGGTCGCGGGCGCCGTCGGCCACTGCCTGAATCACGGCCAGGCCGCGCATCAGGGTTTGCGTGCCGGCGGGGGCGGCCTCCTTGGCCTGCGGGGTGACGTCGTCCTGCATGGGCAAATCCTGTAGTGAGTACGTGAGCAGGCGCATTATGTGCGCCCGCCCCCGCCTGTGCCAGTCACAGCTGGATGCGTTCGACCTTGCCGACCAGCACGATGTACGACAGCGCGCCCAGCAACGCCATCACCGCGATGTAGGTGATGGCCGGCGCGAACGAATCGCCGCTGGCCAGGAAGCCGATGGCGATGGGCGTGGTGATCGCCGACAGGTTGCCGATGAAGTTGAACACCCCGCCGGTCAGGCCCAGCAGGCGCGCCGGGGCCAGGGTGGAGACCAGCGACCAGGTGATCGACGCCAGGCCGTTGCCGAAGAACGCCACCGCCAGGCAGGCGATCACCACCGCCGTGGACTCGGCGTAGTTGGCGCCGATGATGCAGGTGCTGATCAGCAGCCCGCCGATGATCGGCAGCTTGCGCGCCAGGCCGATGCTGGCGCCCCGGCGAATCAGCCAGTCAGAGAAGAACCCCGAGCACAGCACGCCGACGAACGCCGCCAGGAATGGCAACGACGCGAGCATGCCGGACTTGATGAAGTCCATGCCGCGGTATTTAACCAGGTAGGTGGGGAACCAGGTCAGGAAGAACCACAGGGTCGAGTTGAGGCAGTACTGGCCCAGGTAGATGCCCCACAACTTGCGCTTGCTGAGCACGATGCCCAGGTCAGCCCAGCTGAAACCGGGCTTGGCGGCCCGTGCCGAGGCCTGCATGTCCACCAGGCCGCCGCCTTCGCTGATCAGCCCGATTTCGGCGTCGTTGGCGCCCTTGAAGTCACGCGGCTCGCGGTACACCGCGAACCATACCAGCGCCCAGGCAATGCCCAGCACGCCGGTGGCGACGAACACCATGTGCCAGCCGAAGGCGTGCTGCAGCCAGGCCAGCACCGGCGTCAGGAACGCCAGGCCGACGAATTGCCCCGAGGTGTAGAAACCGATGGCGGTGGCGCGCTCGCGTTCCGGGAACCAGGTGGTGACCACACGGCTGTTGATGGGGTAGGCCGGTGCTTCCAGCGCACCCACGGCCATGCGCAGCACGAACAGGGCGATGAAGCTGCCGGCGAAACCGAGCATTACCGTGGCCACCGACCACAGCGCCAGGGCAACGCTGTAGAGGATGCGCGGCGGCACCCGGTCCACCAGCCAGCCGCCCGGGATCTGCATGGCCGCGTAGGTCCAGCCGAAGGCGGAGAACACCAGGCCCACGTGCACCGGGTCGATGCCCAGGTCGCTGGTCAGCGCCGGGGCGGCGATGGACAGGTTGCTGCGGTCCAGGTAGTTGATCACCACCGTGATAAACAGCAGCACCATGATGAAGAAGCGCTTGCGGCTTGGCGTAGCCAACGCCGCCTGCGCGGGGAGAGTCTGGGTGTGCATGGGCAACATGCCTCATTCTTATTGTTTGGCCTGTGGGAGCTGGCTTGCCAGCGAGCTGTTGAGGCCCAAAAACTCGCTGGCAAGCCAGCTCCCACAGTAAATCGCAGCTACAGGTGGCGGGTTACCACTCGGCGAAGCTGCCGTCGGCGTGGCGCCAGATCGGGTTGCGCCAGCGGTGGCCCACGGCGGCGCGCTCCTTGACGTACTCTTCGTTGATCTCGATGCCCAGGCCCGGGCCGTTGGGGATCTTCACGAAGCCGTTGTCGTAGTCGAACACCTCGGGGCGCTTGACGTAGTCCAGCAGGTCGTTGCTCTCGTTGTAGTGGATGCCCAGGCTCTGCTCCTGGATGAACGCGTTGTAGCAGGCCGCGTCCAACTGCAGGCACGCTGCCAGGGCGATCGGGCCCAGCGGGCAGTGCAGCGCCAGCGCCACGTCGTAGGCCTCGGCCATGTTGGCGATCTTGCGCGTCTCGGTGATGCCGCCGGCGTGGGACGCATCAGGCTGGATGATGTCGACGTAGCCCTCGCTGAGCACGCGCTTGAAGTCCCAGCGCGAGAACAGCCGCTCGCCCAGGGCGATGGGCGTACTGGTCAGCGGCGCCAGCTCCTTCAAGGCCTCGTAGTTCTCGCTGAGCACCGGCTCCTCGATGAACATCAGCTTGTACGGGTCCAGCTCCTTCATCAGCACCTTGGCCATGGGCTTGTGCACACGGCCGTGGAAGTCCACGCCGATGCCGACGTTGGGTCCCACGGCATCACGCACGGCGGCGACGTTGGCCAGGCACAGGTCGACCTTGTCGAAGGTGTCGATGAACTGCAGCTCTTCGGTGCCGTTCATTTTCACCGCGGTGAAGCCACGGTCCACGGCCTCGCGGGCGGCCTTGGCGGTGTCGGCCGGGCGGTCGCCGCCGATCCACGAATACACGCGAATGCGGTCGCGCACCTGGCCGCCCAGCAGGTCGCTGACCGACACGCCCAGGGCCTTGCCCTTGATGTCCCACAGCGCCTGGTCGATACCGGCCAGCGCGCTCATGTGGATGGCGCCGCCGCGGTAGAAGCCGCCGCGGTAGAGCACGGTCCAGATGTCCTCGATGTTGCGCGGGTCCTTGCCGATCAGGTAGTCGGACAATTCCTCGACGGCTGCCGCCACGGTGTGCGCGCGGCCTTCCACCACGGGCTCGCCCCAGCCGGTCACGCCCTCGTCGGTCTCGACTTTCAGGAAGCACCAGCGCGGCGGCACGATAAAGGTGGTCAATTTGGTGATTTTCATCGCTTGTCTCTCTTGTCGATGTTTTGTAGTCGCAACGAATCAGTGCAGGCGCTTCCAGGCGGCCACGTAGGCCTTGGCCCGGGCGCCGACGTCGGCGGCGCTCATGCCCGGCTTGAACAGCCCCGAACCCAGGCCGAAACCCTGGACCCCGGCCTCGACGAACGGCGCCATGTTGTCCGGGCTGATGCCACCCACCGGAATCAGCGCGGTGCCCTTGGGCAGCACCGCCAGCAGCGCCTTGACCACGCCAGGGTTGAGCGCTTCGGCAGGGAACAGTTTCAGCGCGTCGGCGCCCTCCTCCAGCGCCGCGAACGCCTCGGTGGGCGTGACCACGCCGGGCGACAGGTACAGCCCGGCCGCCTTGGCCGCGCGCAGCACCTTGGCGTCGCAGTGGGGCATCACGATCAGCTGGCCGCCAGCGGCCTTGACCTGCTGCACCTGCTCGGCGGTCAGCACCGTGCCGGCGCCGATCAGGCAATCGGCCGGCAGGCTGTCACGCAGGATGCGAATGCTGTCGTAGGGATTGGGGGAATTGAGCGGCACCTCGATGATGCGAAAACCTTCGGCGTACAGCACCTGGCCGATGGCCTGGGCTTCGTCGGGGCGAAGGCCGCGCAGGATCGCGATCAGGCCGTTGGCGGCGAGCGCTTGCTTGAGCATGTCAAACCTCTTCTGGCTGTGGGGCGAGCAGCCCGGCCGCCACGGCCAGGCTCCATAATCCGCGTTCGGTGGCCTGCTCGGCCACGCTGGCCTGGGCAAAGCCGCACAGACGCAGGGCAATGCGATAGCGCTGGCACAGCGGTGCGCTGCCGATCAGCACCACCTCCGGCAGCGCAGCCTCGGCCTGCCGGGCGCGCGACACCTCGGCCAGGGCGCGTAGCTCGTGGCCGATCATCAGGCCGGACAGGTAGTCAGGTTGCTGGGCACCGCTCAGCTGGCCGGTAAGCCCCAGGGTGCGAGCGCTGAACAGGGTCGACAGCAGACCGATGTCGGCGTCGGCCGACAACGCCACCTGCACGCCACGCACGAAGGCGGCTTCGTCGAACTGGCCGGTGGGCTGCTGGGTGCGGCCGAGGATGGTGTGGGCACAGACGGCGGCGTACAGCTCGCCGGTCATGAAGGTGTCGAACCGCTGGATGCAGCCGTCCACCACGCTCACCCACTTGCTGTGGCTGCCGGGCAGGCCGATCAGCAGGGCGTCCTGGCGGGTGTGGCCGGGCAGGTCCTGCAACAGGCCCAGCACCTGGGTTTCCTCGCCGCGCATCACGTTGGGTAGCCGCGAATGCTGGATAACCCCCGGCACGATGTGCAGCACCGTGCCGCGCAGGGTTTGCACCGTCTGCAGGCTGGCGCCCAGGTCGGCGACCCGCGCCGGCGTCGGGCAGTAGGCCGCCTCGCGCCAGCCCTGGGCGCTGCCGACCATGCCACAGGCAATCACCGGCAGCTGCGGTTGCGCCTGCAGCCAGTCGCCGCAAGCGTCATCGAAGGCCAGTTCAAAACCATTGTCACAGTGCTGCCCGGCGATAGTCCGGGCGGTGGTAGGCAATTGCATGATGCCCGAGGCCAGCGAACGCTGCTCCAGCACCTGGCCATCACGGCCGAGTTTATAAGCCCGAAGGGAGGTAGTCCCCCAATCGAGCGCGATCAAATGCGCCTGCATCGCTTCACCTGAGTTGTTTTTTGACAGTGAGGGCGTAGAGCTGATGAGGAGAATATAGACCGTGTCGTGGGAAAATCTCAATATATAATTTTGCATCCCATATTTAGGGATTAAGTAATGAGCGTACTGTAATGTCTTGCCTTACAGTTTGCCTTGAGTGGGTGTAAGCTATGACCTTACAGTCGCGTCATGATCAAGAGCATTCGACACAAAGGCTTGAAGGCCTTGTACATGACAGGGACGACCAAAGGCGTAAGGCCCGACCACGTTGCCCGACTGCGTCGGCTGCCCTCGGCCTTGGATAGAGCCGCAGCACCCGAGGACATGAACCGGCCGGGTAACCGCCTGCACGCCTTGAAGGGCGACCGTCTGGGATTCTGGGCGGTAACGGTATCGGGCAACTGGCGCGTGATCTATCGCTTCGACGGCACCGATATCGAACTGGTCGACTACCTCGACTACCACTGACTGGAGGGACGGCAATAATGCCCATGTTCAACCCACCCCACCCTGGTGAAGCGCTGCGCGAGGATGTATTGCCGGCGATCGGCATGACGGTCACCGCCCTGGCGCATCACCTGGGCTATTCCCGTGGGCAGTTGTCCACGGTGCTCAACGGCCGCGCGGCACTGTCGGCTGACCTGGCGTTGCGTCTGGAAATGGCGGGGCTGGGCAGCGCGCGCATGTATCTGGCCGAGCAGGCCGCGTACGACCTGTGGCAGGCGCAGCGCAAAAAGCTGCCGGTGATCACCCGCCTGGCCGTCGCCTGATCAACACCTGCGAGCTTAACTGCAGACTCGAGCCCGGTCCCCCTCCTGCAACACCCCCCGCCCGGCAAACACCAGCGCGGTCAGCAGCCCCACCAGGCCCATCACCGCGCTGAAGCCCACGCACACCCACGGGCTCCAGGGCATGGCGGCGATCAACGCCAGGGGCGTGACGCTGGCCCACAGGGCGTAGGCGATGTTGTAGGTAAAGGAGATGCCTGACACGCGGATATTCGCCGGGAACAGGCCGACCATCACCGACGGCACCACGCCCACCACCCCGCAGGCCAGCCCGGCCAGGGCATAGCCCAGCCCCGGCAGGCCCCAGCCGCCGATCAGGTTGGCGTACAGGGCGGCGATGCCCAGGGGCATCAGCAGGCTGTACACCAGCAGCGCCCGCCAGGCGCCGATGCGGTCCACCAGCAGGCCGGCCAGCACGCAACCGATGTTGAGGAACACGATGCCCAGGCTGCTCAAGGCGAAGGTGTGGCTGGCCGTGAGGCCGAAACGCTGCTGCATCACCGTGGGGGTAATGACCACCAGCACCACGACCGCGGACGTCAGCACGCAGGTGAGGATCACCGCCGGCAGCAGCGCGTGGCGGTAATCGCGCAGCACGGTCTTGAGCGGCAGTTCCACCAGGCCTTCGCGACGCTCGCGCAGGGCCAGGAACACCGGGGTCTCGCTCAGCCAGCGGCGCAGCCACACGCCGATGACACCGAACACGCCGCCCAGCAGGAACGGCAGGCGCCAGGCGTAATCAAGGATCTCCTGGGGCGTGAACAGCTGCGCCAGGGCCGTGGCGGTCAGCGCGCCAATCAGGTAGCCGAAGGTCAGCCCCGCCTGCAGAAAGCCCAGGGCGTAACCGCGGCGATGCAGCGGCGCATGTTCGGCGACGAACACCCAGGCGCTGGGCACCTCGCCCCCCACCGCCGCGCCCTGCAGGATGCGCAGGGCCAGCAGGATCAGCGGCGCGGCGTAGCCAATGTGGGCGTAGGTGGGCATGACCCCGATCAGCAGGCACGGTAGCGCCATCATCAGAATGCTCAGGCTGAAGACCTTCTTGCGCCCCAGGTGGTCGGCGAAGTGGGCCATGAGAATGCCGCCCAGCGGCCGGGCCAGGTAACCGGTGACAAAGATGCCGAAGCTTTGCAGCAGGCGCAGCCATTCGGGCATCTGCGGCGGGAAGAACAGCTGGCTGAGGGTGAGCGCGAAGAACACGAAAATGATGAAATCGTAGATTTCCAGGGCGCCGCCCAGGGCCGCCAGGCCCAGGGTCTTGTGGTCGGCGCGCGATAGCAGCAGCGGGCCGGGGGTGGGGTTGGCAGTCATGTAGTATCCACGTATTGGGGACGGCGACGCCTATGCTGGCGCCTGCCAAAGGCGCAGAGGATAGCAAACTGGGACGCGCCGTAGCAGCGGCCGCAGGCCGCGTCCGCGATTTGCCTGATATACCGGGGTGGTACGGACGCAGCCTTCGGCAGCTGCTACGGGGTTGATTTATATTATAATTATAATATTATCTGATTGTCGCTCACTCCTCAGGAAGCCTGCCATGCAGCCCGTCGACACCCAAGACCTCATTGCCCTGTGGCAAGCCCAGGAACAGGCCATGCGCGGCCGCCTCGCAGGGCCGGGCACACTGACCTTTGCCCAGGTGAGTGCGCTTTCGCCCAAGGAATTTTTCGATGGCATTGGCAACGGCGAGCTGCCCTCGCCGCCCATTGGCACGCTGATGGATTTCGTGCCGATTGAATGGGGGCCGGGGTTGTTCATCTTCCAGGGCACGCCCGATGAACGTCACTACAACCCGCTGGGCAGCGTGCACGGCGGCTATGCCGCCACTTTGCTGGACTCATGCATGGGCTGCGCCATCCACACGCGGCTGCAGCAGGGCCAGGGCTACACCACGCTGGACCTGCGCATCAGCTACGTACGAGCATTGAGCGCCAGCACCGGGCCGGTGCGGGCGGAAGGCAAGGCCATTCACGTGGGGCGGTCCACGGCGCTGGCCGAAGGGCGCATCTATGATGCCGAGGGCAGGCTGTATGCCACCGCCAGCACTACCTGCATGATCCTGGGCAGCCCGGCGCACCGCTAGGAGTGCCGCGCCAGCGCTGGCTCCTTGTGAGCCGGGCGCTTGCGGCGACGCTGGCTGACGACCGCGACAGGCTGCTCGACTAGCTCGGTGCCCATGTCGACGATGTCCATCAGGGTCTTCAGCGCATCGCTGTCCGGCAGGCGTGACAGGCACACGTTGACCGACTCGCGCTGCTGGGCGGCGATGGTCGGCACGGGCACGCTTTCGCTCTCATACAGCAATGCGTGGTGCACCTGCTTGCTGCCCTTGCACAGGCGCGGCAGGTCGACGCCGGCACGCTCGGCCATCTCGGTATTGGCAATCAGCAGGTCGAAGGGTTCCACGGCGCTCTGTACCAGCGCCAGCAGGGCCTCGAAGGAACGCACCGGGGCAATGCGGTAATAGCCCATGGTGTTGAGCATGCGCTCGACGTGCATCAGTTGGCTGGGATGCTCGTCGGCAATCAGGATTCGCAACGCTTTGTTGATCATGGTCGGTGACCTGCGCCGTAGCGCCAAGGGCATCCTTGACCCGTGAGCCGCCACACATCAAGCGGCATCCCTCGGAAGTCTGGCTCGATATTCTTCCCGATGGGCGGCGAAATCAAGGGCGACGCAGCAAATTCGGGGCCAAACCGATGATCGGCGAGCCGAGGCGCTGGCTACAGGCTTTCCCACTCGCGCATGCGCACCCGACAGTGCTTCATGGCGTTGACGATGTGCTTTTCCACCAAGGCCCGGGACAGGTTCAGGCGCGTGGCGATCTCGGGGTGCGACAGGCCTTCGAGCTTGCGCAGCAGGAAGCAGTCGCGGCAGGCCGCCGGCAGTTCATCCAGCGCGCGGCGCATCAGTTCCAGGCGCTGGCCCTGGTCCACCGCCTGCTGCAACGCCGGGTCCTGGTAGCGCTCATCGTTGTCCAGCACTTCCAGCGGCTCGGCCTGGCGCAGCACGCTGCGGCGGTGGCCGTCGATCACCAGGTTCAGCGCGGTGCGGTACAGGAACGCGCGCGGGTGGGTGATCTCGGTGTCGCCACTGCGCTCCAGCACCCGCACGTAGGCGTCGTGGGCCACGTCCTCGGCGACCTGGCGGTTGCCCAGGCGCGCGCTGAGAAAGCCGACCAGCTCCCGGTAGTAGGTTTCCAGTACAGCACCGGGCCGCGTCATCAGCAGTGACTTCCCTGGTTACGGTGAAGAATCGGATAGTGGCATATTGCGATGTCGCAAATTATAATAATTCTCAGCCACGTTTTACCAGCCCATTGCCACGGCCCATGTTGAAATCCTCCAACACCTTGTCCATGGGCACCAGCAACAGCCCGCTCAAACGCAGCGGCCGGCCCGTCTGTCGGTAACCCAGGCGCTGGTGAAAGCCGCTGGCGGCGCCGGTGCTGTAGAGCATGGCGCGGCGGTGGCCCTGGCGGCGCAGAAACCCTTCCATGGCCAGCATCAGCGCCCGGCCCACACCTTGCCGGAAGCACTCGGGCTGCACATAGCACAGGCAGATCTCGCCGCTGGTCAAGGCCAGCGCCACCCCGGCCGGCTTGCCGTGCAGCCAGCCCAGGCGCAGGTACAGCGCGTCGTCCAGCAGCCAGCGATCAACGTCCTTGCAGCCTTTGTGACGCAACCAGGCCTCCACCAGGCAAGGGTTATTGCGGTGGTCCAGGGCGCCGCCAGTGCGGATCGAGCGCTCCAGGATACGGCTGATGATGCCGGCATCGCCGGGGCCAGGCGGCTGGATGGCAATGGGTGATTCGGTGAGCGGGTCCATGCTCGTGCTCCTCTCCTGAGGCAAGCCGCTACCCTACCCGCACTGCCCGCCCCTGGCGACCGCGGCGCCGTTACAACGCATGTAGCGGCAGCGCCAGGCGCACCCGCAAGCCGTCGTCACGGCTGTCGAAGCCCAGGCCGCCGCCGCAGCGCAGGACGATGGCATGCACGATCGCCAGGCCCAGGCCGCAGCCGACGCTGTGGCGGCTGCGCCAGAAGCGCTGGGTAAGGTTGGGCAGGTCGGCGGCGGCGATGCCCGGGCCATGGTCACGCACCAGGAAGCTCGCCTGCCCCGCCACCACGCTCACGCTCAGCTGCACCTGGGCAGTGGCCGGGCTGTGGCGCAGGGCGTTGTCGAGCAGGTTGCGCACGGCGGCCACCGCCAGCGCCGACGGCACCTGCAGGCGCGCCTCGGCCGCGGCCGGCGGCAGCTCCAGGACGATGCGCTGGCGGTCGCCGGCGCTGGCATCCTGCACCGCTGTCTGTGCCACCTGCCCTGCCGTGCAGGCGCAGCCGTCGTCGAACGACAGGCTGCCTTCTACCCGCGCCAGCAGCAACAATTGCTCAAGGGTACGGTGCAGGCGGTCGGCGCCTGCCTCGGCGTGGGCCAGGGCGGTTTCACGGGCACCGCCATCGGTCATGCGCGCCACCTGCAGGTGGGTCTTGATGGCGGTCAGCGGGCTGCGCAGTTCATGGGCGGCGTCGCCAGTCAGGCGCCGCTCGCGCTCCAGGGTCTGGCCGATGCGCTGGAACAGCTGGTTCTGGCTGTCCAGCAACGGCTGCAGCTCGCGGGGCAGGGCCTGCACCTGCAGCGGCTCCACCGAGTCGGCGCTGCGCCGCGCCAAGGCGTCGCGGATGCGGTTGAGCGGCGCCAGGCCCACCCCCACGCACAGCCACAGCACCGCCAGGCTGCCCAGCAGCGCCACCAGCACCGGCACCGAGGCGGCCAGCAGGATCGAATAGTTGAGCGACTCGCGTTCTTCGTGGCGGTCGGCGGTGGTGATGCGCACGCCGTCGTGCATCAGGGTGAAGCTGCGCCAGCGGCCGCCATCGATCAGCTGGTCATGGAAACCGCTGCTCTGGTCGTCCAGCTGGTCACTGGCGCCGTGGCTGCGCGCCAGGATCTCGCCGCGCAGCGAGCTGACCTGGCAGGCCATGCCGTCGGGAATGCTCAGCTGGTCGGCGCTGAAACGCCGTGCCTCGCCCTGGCTGGCCAGCGGCGGCAGCTGGTCCACCAGCCCGGCGACCATGCGCGCCGAGGCGACCAGGCGCTGGTCCAGGGAGAACATCATCTGGTGGCGCAGGTCGCGGAACATCCAGGCCGCCGCCAGGCACCAGACCAGCAGGAAGGCCAGCCCCAGAATCAGGCTCAAGCGCAGGCGCAGGCTCATGCCGGCTGGCCCAGTCGGTAGCCCAGCCCGCGCACGGTCTGGACGATGTCGTTGCCCAATTTGCGCCGCAGGTGGTGGATGTGCACGTTGAGGGCGTTGCTTTCCACTTCATCGCCAAAGCCGTAGACGCTGTCCTTGAGCTGCTCGCTGGACAGCACCCGGCCGCGGCTGTGCAGCAACGCCTGCAGCAGGGCCTGCTCGCGGCGCGACAGGTCCACCGGCTGGCCGGCCAGCCAGGCCTGGCGGCTGCTGGGGTCATAGCGCAGCGGGCCGTGTTCGATGGCATTCACCGCGCGGCCGGCCACCCGCCGCGTCAGGGTGTGCAGGCGCGCGCACAGTTCGCGCAGGTCGAAGGGCTTGAGCAGGTAGTCATCGGCCCCCGCCTCCAGGCCCGCCACGCGGTCGGTGACGGTGTCGCGCGCGGTCAGCACCAGCACTGGCAGCAACTCGCCCTGTTGGCGCAAGGCAGCCAGCATGGCCAGGCCGTCCGCGTCGGGCAGGCCCAGGTCGAGCACCATCACGTCGAAATGCGCCGCCTGCAACAGGGCGCGCGCTGCGCTGGCAGTGCCCACGCGGTCCACGGTCAGGCCCTGGGCCTGCAGGCCGGCGACGATGCCACAGGCAATCAGCTCGTCGTCTTCGCAAAGCAATACGTGCATCAAAGGTACCCATGCGCAAAACCGGCAGTATCGCCGGCGTTGATTAACCGGCGATTATGCCGGGTTCGCCAGGCGGCGGCGCGCCGTTAATCGCCCCTTAACGGCCGGCGGCCAGACTGGTTGCATCTGCCCCCCCACACAGGAAGTCCCCATGTTGAGTCTCGGCGTCGGCCCCTTTGCCCTGGCCGTCAACCACCTGCTGCTGTTGGCCGCCCTGGCGCTGGCCTTGCTGGCCGGCTGGTGGGTGGCCCGCCGGCGCGGCGCGGCCAACCCGGAATCCAGCATTTTCGGGGTGTTCGTTGTGGCGCTGCTGGTGGCGCGGCTGGCCTTCGTCGCCTTGTACGCCGGCCAGTATCGCGACCAGCCCTGGCAGGTGATCGACCTGCGCGACGGCGGCTTCCTGTGGTGGGCAGGCCTGCTGGCGCTGGTCGCCGGCGCCGCGTGGCGCGGCTGGCGCCAACCTGCCGTGCGCGTGCCCCTGGCCGCCGCCCTGGCCGTGGGCCTGCTGGCCTGGGCCGGTGCCGGCCTGCTGCTGCGCCAGCACCAGCAAGCCATGGCCATGCCCACTGCTGCCCTGCATGACAGCCTGGGCCGGCCAGTGGCGCTGCCGGGCAGCGACCCGCGCCCCCTGGTGGTCAACCTGTGGGCCAGCTGGTGCCCGCCCTGCCGCCGCGAGGTGCCCGTGCTGCTGCAGGCCCAGGCGCAGCGGCCGGACCTGCGCTTCGTGTTCATCAACCAGGGCGAGACGCCCGGGGTGGTCAGCAACTTCATCGCCGCCGCCGGCTTCGACCGCCAGCACATCCTCTACGACCCGGGCAGCCAGTGGGGCCGCCAGCTGGGCTCGGCGGCGCTGCCCACCACGCTGTTCTACAGCCCCCGCGGCGAACTGCTGGGCAGCCACCTGGGCGAGCTGTCGGCGGCTAGCCTGGCCGATGCCCTGAAAGTGTTCGAGGGCGCGGCTTATGCCTCGAAACAGGGCATTTAGACTTTATTCTCATTTGACAACGATTATCATTACGGATAGCTTGATGCCCGTCTCGCAGGCGCCAGCCCCTGCGATAACCCACTGGCACCCAGGTGAATTCCATGATGGAACAACAGCCCACAAGCACGTGCGACACACCCCTGCTGCAAGCCTTCGTCGACAACCGCACCCTGCTGGTGAAGATCGCCGCGCGCATCACCGGGTGTCGCTCACGGGCCGAGGACGTGGTGCAGGACGCCTTCTTCCGCCTGCAATCAGCGCCGTCCATCACCTCGTCGTTCAAGGCGCAGCTGAGCTACCTGTTCCAGATCGTGCGCAACCTGGCCATCGACCACTACCGCAAGCAGGCGCTGGAGCAGCGCTACTGCACCCACGAGGACGAAGGCCTAAATGTGGTAGTGGCCGGCGCCACGCCCGAGGCCACCCACCAGCACCAGGCCACCCTGGAAGTGGTGGAACGGGCGCTGGGCCAACTGCCCCAACGCACCCGCTACGCCTTTGAGGCCTACCGCCTGCACGGCGTGCCGCAGAAGGACATCGCCCGCGAGCTGGGCGTGTCGCCGACCCTGGTCAACTTCATGATCCGCGACGCGCTGGTGCACTGCCGCAAGGCCTCGGGCGAGCGCGAGGCGGCCTGATGCAGGCCGCGTCCGGGCACACCCTGGGGCCGCGTCGTATGCGGACGCCGCCTTCGGCAGCTGCTACAGGGGGGCACCGCGCGGCCAAGGCCGGCTCCTACCCCGAACGCAACACGGTGTGGGTAGCAGCGGCCGCAGGCCGCGTCCAAGGCGCCGCGCTGTTCCCGGCAAACCGCGGTGAACCTGGACGCCGCCTTCGGCAGCTGCTACGGGTGGTTCAAAGGGGCAGGTCGTGGCGGGCGAAGAAGCCTTCGCGGGTGGTGACCATCAGCGCCGCGCGCTTGTGCGGGAAGTCGAATTCCTTCTCGCGGTAGAAGCCCTGGCCCTGCAGGTAGCCGATCATCTTGCCGTTGTCGGCACGCGGCTCGGCGACCACGCGCTGGGTGCGCGGGTCGTCCAGGAACAAGTAATGGGTCAGCGCCGACAGCCAGCTGGCCACCTTGTGCGGGCCGCGATGGTTTTCCTCGCCCACCAGCATGTGGATGCCACGGTCGTAGTCGGTGGCATCGAGGAACGGCGCGATACGATCTTCTCGCGCCCAGTACGCCTCGAAATAGGCGAACGGCTGGTCGTCGAAGCAACCGATCAGGGTCAGGGTGTGCGGGTCGGCCGCCAGCTTTTGCAGATAGGCGCGGTGCTGGGCGAGGTCGCCCTGCTCCTGCCAGAAATTCGCCACCCGCGGGTTGTTCTGCCAGCGGTGGAAACGCTCCAGATCCTGCTCCACGTCCAACGCGCGCAACGACACCCAGGCTTGCACCCGTGGGTCGAAACGCCGATACAGCTCACCCGCAGGCTTGGGCGCGCGGCGCGGGTGGCGCTTGCCGTCGGTGATCTGCAACTGCTGGGGATAGGGTGCGCCGGGTTGCACCAGCCACGGCTGCGGCAACTGCCAGAACAGCTCGCGCTCGCACAGGTATTCGCCCGCAGCGGCCACCAGCAAGCCGCTGGCCAGCGCCTGGGCCGGCGCGTCCGCCAGGCGCCAGTGCAAGCGGCGCACCTGTGGGTTCGCGCTCAGCAGCCAGTAGCTGGCAGCCCACACCCCCCGGAAGTCGGCGGCGCCCACGGGGCTGACGGTCAACTGTGGCGTGCGTTGCACCTGCAATTCGATCAGGCGCTCACCCGCCAGGCTCAGCACCAGGCGGTCATCGGTCTCGTCGGCGACCAGGTCGCACCAGTGGGGCAAGGGCGGGATTTGCGGCATAGGGGCAGCTCACGAAAGGAGGGAAGATTCCTGAATGACGTGAGCGCCTTGCAGAAATTTACCCCGGCCGCTGGCTACGGCACCGCATGGGCTACCACCGGTTGCTCGGGCAACGGCCGCACCGCGATCTTGTAGGGGTCGAACACCTTGAACATCTCGCCGTTGGTGCGCAGGACCTGCAGCAACTGGTGGAACTGCTCACCGCTGATGGGCGCCTGGGGGCGCAGCAGCGCGTAGTGGTGATACAGCTGGTCGATGCGGTCGGAGATCAGCAATTCCTTGGCCACCCCGGGGTTGCGCGCCAGGTAGTCATAGAGGTAGGAGCGGGTCACCAGGGCGATGTCGGCGCGGTCGCGCAGGATCATCATCAGGTTGCTGTCATGGGAATAGGTCAGCGTGGCGTTGTAGGTCTTGGCCAGGAACGCGGGGTCGGCGTTGAAGTCGGCGAAGGCGTAGTGGTAGCCGCTGAACAGCGCCAGGCGCTTGCCGGACAGGTCGGCGAAATAGGTCTGGTCGCGGTGCTCACCGCGCTTGGCCACGAAAATCTCGGCGTCTTCCAGGCCCATGTCGACGCTGGTGTGCTCGATCTGCTGCCAGCCCCACTCGGGGTTTTCGAAGATCGCCATGTCGATGCGCCCGTCCTGGAAGTCGCGGTAGCGACGCGGGATCGAGGTGGGCACCAGCACAAAGTGGAACTGGCTCTGTGAGGCATTGAGGTCCTCCACCAACTGCGGCAGCAGGCCGGTGTCGGCGCCGCTTTCGGGGCGCACCGTGTAGGGCGGGAAATGCGCCGCGCCCACCCGTACTTCCTGGGCCGCCAGGCTCGACAGCGCCACCAGGCTCATGCCCGCCCCCATGAGTAACCGCGCCATGCAGCGCCGGCGAATCCCAGTCAACGTGTCGTACCTCGGGGCAAAGGGCATTGGATCCCCATAAATTAGGCGTTTGCAGGCCGTTCGACAACTGCAAACATGGCGTCAATCTTCTTTCAACAGCAACTTCAGTGCCTGGTCCGCCAATTGCTCCAGGCTCAGGCTGCCCTGGGGCTTGAACCAGGTGCTGGTCCACGACAGCGCGCCGGTCAGGAACCGCCGGGTAATGGCCAGGTCGCCGCACAGCAGGCCCGCGTCCCGGGCCTCGCCCAACACCTGCAGCCACAATTGCTCGTAGCGCTCGCGCACCGCCAGCACCTGGGCCTGGCCTTGCGCCGACAACGAACGCCACTCATATACGGCCACCGCCATGGCCTCGCCGGTGCCGCCCATGATCGACTGCAGTTCGCAGCGGATCAGCGCCAGCAGGCGCTCGCGCACGCCGGTCACGTCGGCAAGCTCGGCCTGCATCAGCGCGGTGTTGTAGAGGATGGTCTGCTCCATCACCGCACGCAGGATCTCGTCCTTGCTCTTGAAGTGATGGAAGATGCTGCCCGACTGGATACCCACGGCGCTGGCCAGGTCACGCACCGTGGTGCGGTCGAAGCCCTGGCTGCGAAACAGGTGGGCGGCCGTCTGCAGCAGCACGCCGCGGGGGCTGTCGGGGTCGGTCAGTTGACCGCTGGCCACCAGCTGCTGCATGACTTCACGTGCCTTCAGTTCATCCACGACCCTGCCTCCACTACCGTCCGTCGAGCAATGTATGCCGTGGCCCCCTCCCTAGCAAGCGCTTGGGGGGATATCGGAACTCTTTGTACTTGGCTACGCTCTAGCCAGAATGAGCACAGCGCACTGGAGCCTGGTATGCCGCATTGGCTGGTGATTGACCTGGAAGCCACCACGGATGAGGGGGGTTGGCCGGTCGCGGAAATGGAAATCATCGAGATCGGTGCCAGCCTGGTGACCCGCGACGGCCGCGAGGTGGACCACTTCCAGCGCTTCGTGCGCCCGCAACGGCGGCCGTGCCTCACGCCCTTCTGCCGCGAGCTGACGCGCATCACCCAGGCCAATATCGACGCTGCCGCGCCGCTGACCGAGGTGTGGCCGCAGTTCGAGCGCTGGCTGGGCCACCACCAGGCCAACCTGCAGGGCTGGGTCAGCTGGGGCGACTATGACCGCCAGCAGCTGTTGCTCAGCTGGCAGCAGCACCAGTTGCAGAGCCTGCTGGCCGAGCTGCCGCACACCAACCTCAAGCAGCGCTTTGCCAAGGCGCGCAAACTGCAGCGCCCGCTGGGGCTCAACGGTGCCCTGCAACTGGCTGGCCTGAGCTTCAGCGGCCAGCAGCACCGGGCCCTGGAAGATGCGCGCAACACGGCGCGGCTGCTGCCACTGTCACTGCCTAACTAGACGGTTAAAAGCGCGTGCACCGCCTTACGGCGTTGGGCATACTGGCGACCCTTTTGACCCTATCCTGAGGATTCGCCCATGTTTAAAGTCAACGAATACTTCGACGGCACCGTGAAGTCGATTGCTTTCGAAATGAAGGAAGGCCCTGCCACCATCGGCGTCATGGCCCCGGGCGAATACGAATTCGGCACCGCACAGAAAGAAATCATGCACGTGGTCACCGGCAAGCTGATCGTCAAGCTGCCTGACAGCCTGGAATGGGAAACCTTCGAAGGCGGCAGCCGCTTCAACGTGCCGGCCAACAGCAAGTTCCAGCTGAAAGTGGAAGTGGAAACCGCTTACCTCTGCGAATACCGCTAAGCCCCACAACCCCGTGGCCGCTGCCGCCAGGCAGCGGCCACGGGGTCATGTAGGCGCCGCATCTGCGGTATTGAACTGCAACGCCGCCAGCCGCGCGTACAGCGCATTGCCGGCAATCAACTGCCGGTGCGTCCCCACCGCCACCACCCTGCCCTGGTCGATCACCGCGATGCGGTCGGCGTGCTGCACCGTCGCCAGGCGGTGGGCGATGACCAGCGTGGTACGGCCCTGCATCAGGGTTGGCAAGGCTTCCTGAATCAAGTGTTCACTCTGGGCATCCAGGGCACTGGTGGCTTCGTCCAGCAGCAGGATCGGTGCATCCACCAGCAACGCGCGGGCAATGGCCAGGCGCTGGCGCTGGCCGCCGGACAGCCCTAGCCCGGCCTCGCCCAAGTGGGTCTGGTAGCCCTGGGGCAAGGCTTCGATGAAGTCGTGGGCGTGGGCAATGCGGGCGGCCTGTTGCACCTGCTCGAACGGGGCGTCGGCCTGGCCGTAGCGCAGGTTGTCTTCCACGGTGCCGAAGAACAGCGCCGGGGTCTGCGACACCAGGGCGAAATGCCGGCGCAGGTCCTGGGGGTCGAGCTGGCGCAGGTCCACGCCGTCAATGAGGATGCGCCCCTGCTGCGGGTCGTAGAAGCGCAGCAGCAGGTCGAACAGCGTGGATTTGCCCGCCCCGGAAGGCCCCACCAGGGCCAGGGTCTCACCCGCGTGGATCACCAGGTCCAGGCCGTTGATGGCCGGCTGCAGCGGCCGCGACGGGTAGGCGAACAGCAACTGCTCCAGGGCCAGGCGGCCACTGACGCGCTCGGGCAGGCGCTGCAGGCCGCTGGCCGGCGCGCGGATCTCGCTGCTGGCCTGCAGCAGCTCGCCGATGCGCTCGGCGGCGCCGGCGGCCCGTTGCAGCTCGCCCATCACCTCGCTCAGGGTGCCAAAGGCACTGCCGACGATCAGGCTGTAGAACACGAACGCGGCCAGCTCGCCGCCGGAAATGCGCCCGGCGATCACGTCCATGCCGCCCACCCACAGCATCACCCCCACCGCGCCCAGCACCAGGATGATCACCAGGGTAATCAGCCAGGCCCGCTGCACGATGCGCTTGCGCGCGGTCTCGAAGGCCTGCTCCACGGTCACGCCGAACCGCCTCTGGTCTTCAGCCTGGTGGTTGTAGGCCTGCACGGTCTTGATCTGGTTGAGGGTTTCGGCCACGTAGCTGCCGACGTCGGCGATGCGGTCCTGGCTCTGCCGCGACAGCCCGCGCACGCGCCGGCCGAACACCAGGATCGGCGCCAGCACCAGCGGCAGGGCGATGACCACGATGCTGGTGAGCTTGGGGTTGGTGACGAACAGCAGCACGATGCCGCCGATCACCATCAGGCCGTTGCGCAGGAACAGCGACAGCGACGAACCGATCACCGACTGCAGCAAGGTGGTGTCGGCGGTCAGCCGCGACTGGATCTCGGAGCTGCGGTTGTTTTCATAGAAGCCGGGGTGCAGGTACACCAGGTGGTCGAACACCTGCTGGCGGATATCGGCCACGCAGCGCTCGCCAATCCACGACACCAAATAGAAGCGCACAAACGTGCCCACCGCCAGCGCCACCACCAGCAGCATGAACACGGCGATGGAGCGGTTAAGCAGCACCGGCGACTGGGTCAGGAAGCCCTGGTCCACCAGCAGGCGTATGCCCTGGCCCATGGACAAGGTGATGCCAGCGGTGACCACCAGGGCCACCAGGGCAGCCAGCGCGCGCCAGCGGTAAGGGGAGAGAAAATGCAGGGCCAGGCGCAGGGCGCGACGCTGGCGGGCGGAGAGCAGCGAAATCATGGGCAGGCCTGGCAAGGAAGGTTCGCCAAGCCTACACCCTGGCGGACCGTTTGCACCCGGGGGGAACTCCGCTTTTCAGGCCAGGTCAGCTTAAACAGGACCTGCCGGGCCTTTACCTAGACGCTTTTGGTCTAAGCACAGGCTGGCGGTTTGCAGCGCTTTCTGGTGGACTGAAAGCGTCGCCAGGCTGCACAGGGATGTAATCAGGCAGTCATCTGGCGACCCTACTCTGAGCACTAAACCTGATGAGGAGACGGGCCATGGGCTTGCACAGCAGCAGTAACCAAACCGTGGAAGTACGCCGAATCCAGCCGCACCAGCCGGCCGGCGGCTCCATTATCGATGCCAAGGGACGCGAGATCCCTATCACCGAAGACATGATCCAGGACGCGTGCCAGGAACTGGAAAAACGTCTGGTCAAACCTGCCCCTGCCAAACAAGACTGACGACCCGCGCCACCCCGTGAACCCGGCCCTGCGCCGGGTTTTTCTTGTTTAGCCCACACCCACCCGGTAGGAGCCGGCCTTGGCCGCGATAGCGCCGTGCCTGCCACTACGCGCCGAGCCCATCGCGACCAAGGTCGGCTCCTACGGTAGTCAGTCAGACCAGTTCGCCGCCCAGGGCTTCGACAATCTTGCGCAGGTCCGGCGAATAGCCGTCCAGGCGCACCCGCAGCCCTTCGATTTCCCGGCGCGAGGTGGGGTAGCCCTTGCGCAGGGCGTCGAAGGCGCTGCGTTGCTGGGCATCGTTGTCGGTCAGGCTGCGGCGGAAATCGGCGTCGTCCCGGCGCGGGTCATACACCGCGCGGCACAGCATGGCCATGGCCTGCGCCGGGTCGGCCAGGCCGTTGAGGGCCACTTCCGCCAGCCAGGGCGGCGGCAGCAGGTCGGCCAGTTGCACGCTGGCCGGTTCGCCCCGGAACGCGCAGTAGGCCTGGTAGATCTGCGCGGTACCGCGCTGGCGGCCGTCCAGGCTGTAGCCGGCGATGTGCGGCGTGGCCAGCACGCACAGGTCGGCCAGTTCACCGTCCACGCTGGGTTCGTGCTCCCACACGTCCAGCACCGCCTGCACGTCGTCCCGCTCGATCAGCAGGTCCTTGAGCGCCAGGTTGTCGACAATGGGCCCGCGGGCGGCGTTGATCAGCCAGGCGCCCGGCTTCAGCCGCGCCAGGCGCCCGGCGTCCAGCAGGTGCCAGGTGGGGTGGCTGCCGCCCTTGTTCAGCGGCGTGTGCAGGCTGATCACGTCGCACTGTTCGAGGATCTCGTCCAGGCTCACGTAGTCCCCGCCCTCGGCCGCCTGGCGCACCGGGTCGCAGACCTTGACCTCCCAGCCCAGCCCGCGCAGCACGCGGATCAGCCGCGAGCCGACCTGGCCGGCGCCGACCACGCCGTAGGTGCGCGTGGGCAGTTCCACGCCTTCCAGCTCGGCCAGGGTCACCAGCGCGCCCAGCACGTAGTCCACCACGCCGCGGGCGTTGCAGCCCGGCGCGCTGGACCAGCGGATGCCGGCCTCGGCGAAGTAGTCCAGGTCCAGGTGGTCGGTGCCGATGGTGCAGGTGCCGACAAAGCGCACGTTGCTGCCTTCCAGCAGGGCGCGGTTGACCTTGGTGATGGACCGCACCAGCAGCACGTCGGCGTCACGCACCGCCTCGGCGTCGACGCTGCGGCCGTGCACCCGGCGAATTTCGCCGAAACCGGCAAAGAAGTCTTCAAGCAGTGGAATGTTTTCGTCAGCGACAATCAGCATGGCAAGCTCCCCAGTATGGGCGGCAGTTTAGGCGCAGCGGGGCGCGCCGTCACGAAGCACGTGGCAAGTGTTTCCTGACCGCCGCGTCAGGGCGTAGAATGGGCGGTTTTCCGCGCCCACCAGTGGACTACGCCCCGTGACTGCAGCTGCAACCGACATGCCCACCCCCCTCACCCGCCCTGCCCGGGTGCGCCTGGAACTGCGCACGCTGCTGGCCCTGGCGGGGCCGATCATGATCGCGCAGCTGGCGCACACCGCCATGGGCTTCGTCGATGCGGTGATGGCCGGCCGCGTCGGCCCCCGCGACCTGGCGGCCGTGGCCCTGGGCAACTCGATCTGGGTGCCGGTGTTCCTGCTGATGACCGGCATCCTGCTGGCCACCACGCCCAAAGTCGCCCAGCGCCACGGCGCCGGCACCCCGGCCGAGATCGGCCCGCTGGTGCGCCAGGCGCTGTGGCTGGCCCTGGCCGCCGGCCTGGGTGCCAGCCTGCTGCTGTTCAACGCCGAGCCGGTGCTGCACCTGATGAAGGTGGACCCGGAGCTGATCGCGCCGTGCATGGGCTATTTGCGCGGCATCGGCACCGGCCTGCCGTCGGTGGCGCTGTACCACGTGCTGCGCTGCTGCAGCGACGGCATGGGCCGTACCCGGCCGAGCATGGTCCTGGGCCTGTGCGGCCTGGCGCTGAACATCCCGCTCAACTACGTGTTCATCTATGGCCACCTGGGCGTGCCGGCCATGGGCGGCGTGGGTTGTGGCTGGGCTACCGCCAGCGTGATGTGGATGATGCTGCTGGGCATGGCCGGCTGGGTGCGCTGGGCGCCGGCCTACCGCGCGGCCAACGTCTTCGGTCAGTTCCAGTGGCCGCAGTGGCCGGTGATCAAGCGCCTGCTGGGCATCGGCCTGCCGATCGGCATCGCGGTGTTCGCCGAGTCGAGCATCTTCGCCGTCATCGCCCTGCTGATCGGCAGCCTGGGCTCCACGGTGGTGGCCGGGCACCAGATTGCCCTGAGCATCAGCTCCATGGTGTTCATGATCCCGTTTTCACTTGGCATGGCCGTGACCATCCGCGTCGGCCAGGCCCTGGGCCGCGGCCTGCCACGCGAGGCACGCTTCGCCGCCGGCATCGGCATGGCCTCGGCACTGGCCTATGCGTGCTTCTCGGCGACGTTGATGTACCTGGGCCGCGAGCACATCGCCCGTATCTACACGGCTGACCCGGCAGTGCTGCACATTGCCGCCATGTTGATTGTGTACGCGGCGCTGTTCCAGTTCTCCGACGCCATCCAGGTCACGGCCGCTGGTGCCTTGCGCGGCTACCAGGACACGCGGGTGACCATGCTGCTGACGCTGTTTGCCTACTGGGGCATCGGCCTGCCGGTGGGTTACCTGCTGGGGCTGACCGACTGGCTGGGCGCGCCGGCCGGGCCGAGCGGGTTGTGGCAGGGACTGATCGTGGGCCTGACCTGTGCGGCGGCGATGCTGCTGGTGCGCCTGATGCGCAGTGCGCGCAAGCGTATTCGCAGCGCCTGAACCGCGGACGCGGCCTGCGGCCGCTGCTACGGGGGCTTTCTCGATTCCACGTATCAGCGGCCGCAGGCCGCGTCAGGGATTGGCCAGAAGCCGATACCCCACCCCCGGCTCGGTAATGATGTAACGCGGCGCCGTCGGATCGTCATCGAGCTTCTGCCGAATATGCCCCACCACGATGCGCAGGTAATGGCTGTCGTCGGCATGGGTCGGGCCCCAGATGTCCTTGAGCAGCTGCTGCTGGGTAATCACCCGCCCCGGGTAGCGCGCCAGCTGCGCCACCACCGCGTACTCCTTGCGGGTCAACGCCACCTCGGCGCCGTCCAGGGTCACCCGGCGCAGGCCCAGGTCAATCAGCAGCCCGCCGATGCTCACCGGCGCCGGCGGCGCATCGCCGCTGGGCACCTGGCGCAGCAAGGCGCGGATGCGCGCCAGGAACTCCTGAATGCCGAACGGCTTGGTCACGTAGTCGTTGGCGCCATTGTCCAGGGCTTCCACCTTCTGAATCTCGCTGGCGCGCACCGACAGCACCAGCACCGGCACCGCGCTCCATTCACGCAGCTCGCGCAGCACCTGCTGGCCGTCCATGTCCGGCAGGCCCAGGTCCAGCACCACCAGGTCGGGGCGGCCTAGCGCGGCTTGGCTCAGGCCCTCGGCACCGGTGCCGGCTTCCAGCACCTTGTAGCCCTGGGAGGCCAGGCTGATGCGCAGGAACTTGCGGATCTGCGGTTCGTCGTCGATCACCAGCAGGGTCGCGGTTTGACTCATGTTCAGGCTTCACTTTCCAGGCCGGGTTGCGGTTGCACCGGCAAGCATAGAGTGATGCAGGTGCCGTGGCCATCCAGGCCGTCAGTCACCAGGATGCGCCCGCCGTGGGCGCCGATCATGCCCTGGCAGATCGCCAGGCCCAGGCCGGTGCCCTGGCCACCGCGGTCACCCCGGGCGGCGGTGTAGAACATGTCGAAGATTTTCGCCCGCTCCTCCTCGGGAATGCCCGGGCCCTGGTCGCTGACCGCGAAGCTCAGTTCCTCGCCGCTGACGGCGGCGCGTATCAGCAGGCGGCCGTGGACCGGCGAGAAGCGCGCGGCGTTTTCCAGCACGTTGATCAGCGCCTGCTCGATCAGCGCCGCGTGCACGTACAGCAACGGCAGCTGCGCCGGCACCTCGACGTCCACCACAAGCGGTGCCAACACCGCGCGCAGGCGGTTCAGGGCGCTGCCGACAATGTCCGCCGGCGCCACCCAGTCGCGCGCCAGCTTCAGCGCGCCGTGGCCCAGGCGGGTCATGTCGAGCAGGTTCTGGATGTAGCGGTCGAGGCGCTCGGCCTCGTCGCGGGTGCCTTCCAGCAGCTCCTGGCGGTCGGCACGGGGAATGGCCTCGCCCAGGGCCAGGAGGCTGTCGATGCTGCCGCGCATGGCCGTCAGCGGCGTGCGCAGGTCGTGGGACACCGAGGCCAGCAGCGCGCTGCGCAGCTGTTCGGTTTCACCGTGCAGGCGCGCCGCCTCCAGGTCCTGGGCCAGTTGCGCGCGGGCCAGGCCCTGGGCCAGCGGCTGGCTGAGGGCACCGAGCAGGCGCCGGCGCTGGGCGCTCAAGGCGCGGCCCTCGCGGTCGCGCACGCCCAGCAGCACCAGCGGGCCGTCCTGCAGCGACACCGGCGTCCACCACCAGCGCCCCGAGGGCAAGGTGCCGGTGCCCAGGCCGGCGGGCTGGTCATGCTGCCAGGCCCAGTCGGCGGCGGCGCGCTCGGTATCACTGAGGGGAATGGGGTGGCCGCCGGGGTCTTTCCAGCCCTGGTGGCCGTCGCGCTCGGCCACCCACACCTGCAGCTCGCGCCAACCCTGCAGGTGCTGGGCGGCGGCGCTGAGCACGGCCTGGCGGTCGGTGGCGGCAGTGAGCTTGCGCGACAGGTCGAGCAGCTCGCCGGTCTCTTCCTGGGTGTCGCGCAGGGCCTGCAACTGGCGGCGCTGGCGCGCGGCGAGGTTGCCGGTGAGCGCCGCCATCAGCAGGAAAAACAGCAGGGTCAACACGTCCTCTTCGCGGTAGATGGTCAGCGAGAAGGTCGGCGGAATGAACAGAAAGTCATACGCCAGGAACGACAGCGCCGCGCACACCAGCGCCGGCCCCAGGCTGCTGCGCACCGCCACCAGCAGCACGGCGGCAAGGAACACCAGGGAGATGTTCGGCAGCGCCAGCACGCTGGCCACCGCCGAGGCCAGGCCGCTGGCGGCGATGGTGGCGAACAGCGCCAGCAGGTAGTCGAACCACACCCACTGCCCGGCCTCGTGGCCACGGGGCACGGGGCGCGCCGCGTCGCGGTCGAGCACGTTGATCTCCAGGCCATGGGTGTCGCGCAACAAACGCGGGCCCAGGCCGCCACCCAGCCAGCGGCGGTACCACAGCGGCCGCGACTGGCCCACCAGCACCAGGCTGGCGCGGCGCTCGGCGGCGTGCTGGATCAGGGTCCTGGCCACCTCGCCGGCGCGCAGCACCACCACTTCGCCGCCCAGGCGTTCGGTCAGCTGCTGGGCGTGCTGCAGGTGCTGGCGGCTGGTTTCGTCACGGGCCTTGCCGGTGTCCACGTGCACCACGCTCCAGGGCAGGTGCCGGCGCTGGGCCACGCGGCTGGCGTGGCGCACCAGGCGCTCGGCCTGGGCATCGCCGTCGATGCCCACCAGCAGCCGCCCGCGCAACGCCGGGGCGGCCTGGCCCATGCGCCGGTAGCCCTGGGCCAGGTCGGCGTCGACCTGGGCGGCGGCGGTCTGCATGGCCAGCTCGCGCAACGCGGTGAGGTTGGTCTGGGTGAAAAAAGCCTCGATCGCCGCCCGCGCCTGTTCGGGCACGTACACCTTGCCGTCGCGCAGGCGCTCCAGCAGTTCGCGCGGCGGCAGGTCGATCAGCACCAGCTCGTCGGCCTCCTGCAGCACCCAGTCGGGCAGGGTCTCGCGCACCTGCACGCCGGTGATGTCCAGGACCTGGTCGTTGAGGCTTTCCAGGTGCTGGACGTTGACCGTGGTGTAGACGTGGATGCCCGCGGCCAGCAGTTCCTGAATGTCCTGCCAGCGCTTGGCGTGGCGGCTGCCGGGGGCGTTGCTGTGGGCCAGTTCGTCCACCAGCACCAGCTGCGGCGCGGCCTGCAGCAGGCCGTCGAGGTCCATCTCCTCCAGGGTCACGCCGCGGTACTGGGAGCGCACCAGCGGCAACTGGGCCAGGCCGCCCAGCAGCGCCTCGGTCTCGGCCCGGCCATGGGTCTCCACCACCCCGGCCACCACCCGCAGGCCCTGGCGCAGCTGGCCGTGGGCGGCCTGCAGCATGGCGTAGGTCTTGCCCACGCCGGGGGCGGCGCCAAGGAACACCTTGAGGCGGCCGCGGCCGTCGCGGGGCAATTGGGCCAGCAACGCGTCGGCGCGCAGGGCATCACTCATTACAATCACTCAACGCCAGGAATGGAAGACCCGTAGCCGCTGCCGCCAGGCTGCGCTGGCCCTCGTGTTCGCTCACCATCGCCAGTGAACTGAAGGGCCAGCGCAGCCTGACGGCAGCGGCTACGGGGTTAGTGGGCTGAAGGTAGCCGATCCAGCGCCAGGTTCAAAGCCAGCACATTGACCACCGGCGGGCCGAACAGCGAGTGCTCGGTGTGCTCGGCCACAAGCTGCTGCAGCGTGGCAGCGGGCAACTGCCGTGCCTGGGCCACGCGGGCCACCTGGTAGCTGGCGGCGGCCGGCGGCAGGTGCGGGTCCAGGCCGCTGCCCGAAGTGGTCAGCAGCGCCAGCGGCACCGGCCCCTGCCCGTCCACATACAGCTTGGCGGCATCGTCCTTGATGCGGCTGGCCAGCGCCGGGTTGCTGGGGGCCAGGTTGCTGGCGCTACTGGACACGGTGGCGAAATCCCCGGCCGACGGCCGCGGGTGGAACCAGGCATCGCCGCTGAAGCCCTGGGCGATCAGGCTGGAGCCGCGCACCTTGCCCGCCTCGTCGTGCACCAGGCTGCCATTGGCCTGTTCCGGGAAGGCCACCTGGGCCACCGCCGTCACGGCCAGCGGGTAGGCCACGCCGGTGATCAGGGTCATCAACACAAGCAGGCTCAAGGCCGGACGCAGATAAGTCGACATCATCAATTCCTCATACCAGGTGGACGGCGGTCAGCAGCAGGTCGATCAGCTTGATGCCCACGAACGGCACCACGATCCCGCCCAGGCCGTAGATCAACAGGTTGCGCCGCAGCAGGTGCGCGGCGCTCGCGGCCTGCACTCGCACGCCGCGCAGGGCCAGCGGGATCAACACCACGATGATCAGCGCGTTGAAGACGATGGCCGACAGGATCGCGCTCTGCGGGCTGGCCAGGTGCATCACGTTCAACACCCCCAGCTGCGGGTAGATGGCGGCGAACAGCGCCGGCAGGATGGCGAAGTACTTGGCCACGTCGTTGGCGATGGAGAACGTGGTCAGGGCGCCACGGGTCACCAGCAGCTCCTTGCCGATCTGCACCACGTCCAGCAGCTTGGTGGGGTCGCTGTCGAGGTCGACCATGTTGGCCGCCTCGCGCGCCGCCTGGGTGCCGTCGTTCATGGCCATGCCCACGTCCGCCTGGGCCAGGGCCGGGGCGTCGTTGGCGCCGTCGCCGCACATGGCCACCAGGCGGCCGTCGTCCTGTTCCTGGCGGATGCGCGCCAGCTTTTTCTCCGGGGTGGCTTCGGCCAGCACATCGTCAACACCGGCCTCGGCAGCGATGGCAGCGGCGGTCAGCGGGTTGTCGCCGGTGACCATCACGGTGCGGATGCCCAGCTTGCGCAACTCGTCGAAGCGCTCGCGGATGCCCGGCTTGACCACGTCCTTGAGGTGAATGGCACCCAGCAGGCGCTTGTCGCGGCACACCAGCAGCGGAGTGCCGCCGCTCTGGGCGATCTTGTCCACTTCCCGGGCCAGGGCGGCGGGCATTTCCAGGCGCGCCAGGCCGACGAAGGCCAGCAGCGAGTCCACCGCACCCTTGCGGTAGATGCGCCCGGCGTGGTCGACGCCGCTCAGGCGCGTCTCGGCGCTGAAGGGCACGGCCACCAACTCGGTGGCAGCCGGCTCCGGCAGGCTGTGCAACTGGCGCAGGAACTCGACGATGGACTTGCCCTCGGCGGTGTCGTCGGCCAGCGAGGCCAACAGCGCGCCTTCGGCGAGTTCCTTGGCGGTCACGCCGGGGGCGGCGTACAGCGCGGTGCAGCGGCGGTTGCCGAAGGTGATGGTGCCGGTCTTGTCCAGCAGCAGCACGTGCACGTCCCCCGCCGCTTCCACGGCACGGCCGGACTTGGCGATCACGTTCAGGCGCACCAGACGGTCCATGCCGGCGATGCCGATGGCCGACAGCAGGCCGCCGATGGTGGTGGGAATCAGGGTCACCAGCAGCGCCACCAGGAACACCAGCGGCAGGCTGCCGTTGGCGAAGTGGGCGAACGGCTGCAGGGTCACCACCACCAGCAGGAAGATCAGCGTCAGGCCGATCAGCAGGATGTCGAGGGCAATCTCGTTCGGGGTCTTCTGCCGTTTGGCGCCTTCCACCAGGGCGATCATGCGGTCCAGGGTCGACTCGCCGGGGTTGGCGGTGATCTTCACCAGCAGCCAGTCCGACACCAGGCGGGTGTTGCCGGTGACGGCCGAGCGGTCGCCACCGGACTCACGGATCACCGGCGCCGATTCGCCGGTAATGGCCGCCTCGTTGACCGCGGCGATGCCTTCGATGACCTCGCCGTCGCCGGGGATCATTTCCCCGGCCTCGACGCGCACCACGTCACCCTTGCGCAGGCTGGCGGCGGCAACGTTCTGGAACTGCCCGGCACCGTCCCGGCGGCGCGCGGTGAGGCCCTGGCTACCGGCCTTGAGGCTGTCGGCGCGGGCCTTGCCACGGCCCTCGGCCAGGGCTTCGGCGAAGTTGGCGAACAGCACGGTGAACCACAGCCACAGGGCGATCTGCACCGCCACCCCGGTGTTCACCCCGGCTTCGGGCAGCACGCACAGCACCGTGGTGAGGATGGCCGTGAGTTCCACCACCAGCATCACCGGCGCCCGCTGCAGCTGGCGTGGGTCGAGCTTGACGAAGGCCTGCACCAGCGCCGGCCGCCACAGGGCGGCGAACGCGGTTTTCTGCGCAGTGCCGGCGGCATCGGCGGCGGCCGGCTTGGCAACACGGATCGGCATATTCATGGTCATGTTCCTTAGAAGCCCAGGCTCAGTTGTTCAGCGATCGGCCCCAGTGCCAGGGTCGGCAGGAAGGTCAGGCCACCCACCAGCAGGATGGTCACCGTCAGCAGGGTGACGAACAGCGGGCCGTGGGTGGGGAAGCTGTTGTTGCCCAGCGGCGCGGTCTTCTTCAGCGCCAGGCTGCCGGCCAGGGCCATGATCGGCAGGATGTAGCCGAAGCGGCCGATCAACATGCCCAGGCCCAGCATCAGGTTGTGGAACACGGTGTTGGCGCTGAAGCCGCCGAACGCCGAGCCGTTGTTGGCGCTGGCCGAGGTGTAGGCGTACAGCAACTGGCTGAAGCCGTGGGGGCCGGGGTTGCTCACCGCCGACGCCGGGCCTGCCAGGCTGGCGGCGATGGCACCCAGCACCAGCACACCGACAGGCATCACCAGCAGGGTCACCACCAGCAGTTTTACTTCCGTGGCCTGGATCTTCTTGCCCAGGTATTCGGGCGTGCGGCCAATCATCAGGCCGGCCAGGAACACCGCCGTCAGCACGTTCAGCAGCATGCCGTAGAGCCCGGCACCGACGCCGCCGAAGATCACCTCGCCGACCATCATGTTCACCAGCGCGACCATGCCGGTGAGCGGGTTGAGGCTGTCATGCATGGCGTTGACCGAACCGTTGGACGCCGCCGTGGTGGTCACTGCCCATAGCGCCGAGGCCGTGGTGCCGAAGCGCGCCTCCTTGCCTTCCAGCGGCGGCGCCTGTTCCACCTGGGCGCTTTGCAGCGTCGGGTTGGGCTGGTACTCGCCGTACAGCGCCACGCCGCCACCGATCAGGAATAACGCGAACATGCAGGCGATGATCGCCCGGCTCTGGCGCATGTCCTTCACGTAGTGGCCGAAGGTAAACACCAGCGCCACCGGAATCAGGATGATCGACACCACCTCCAGCAGGTTGCTCAGGGCCGTGGGGTTCTCGAAGGGGTGAGCCGAGTTGACGCCGAAGAAGCCGCCGCCGTTGGTGCCCAGCTGCTTGATGGCGATCTGGCTGGCTGCCGGGCCCAGCGGGATGACCTGGTCGGCGCCCCGCACGGTCACGGCGCTGACGTAATGCATGAAGGTCTGCGGCACGCCCTGCCACACCAGGATCAGCGCCAGCACCAGGCACAACGGCAGCAGGCCATAGAGGGTGGCGCGGGTCATGTCGGCCCAGAAGTTGCCGAGGGTTTTCGCCGAGCGCCGGCCAATGCCACGGCACAGCGCCACCAGCACCGCCAGGCCCGTGGCGGCGCTGACGAAATTCTGCACGGTGAGGCCGACCATCTGGCTGAAGTAGCTCAGGGACGCCTCGCCGCTGTAGGATTGCCAGTTGGTGTTGGTGACGAAACTGACCGCAGTGTTGAAGGCCAGCGACCATTCCATGCCGGGCAGGTGTTGCGGGTTGGCGGGCAGGTATTGCTGGAACAGCAGCACGCCCATCAACAGCACGAACCCGGCCAGGTTGAAGGCCAGCATGGCCAGGGTGTAGCGCTGCCAGCTTTGCTCTTGCGCCGGGTCCACCCCGGCCAGGCGGTAGCAGCCGCGCTCCACCGGGCCAAGCACAGGCGTGAGCCAGGTGCGCTGGCCTTCCATGACGTTGTAGTAAAAGCGGCCCAGGAAGGGCGCCGGGACCAGCACCAGGGCCAGGAAGGCCAGGAGCAGCCCATAGTCATAGCTGTGCATGGTCGCTCCTAGTGCCGGTCGGCGCGCAACAGCGCCACCGTCAGATACACAAACAGCCCTGCTGCCAGCAGCAGAGCCACCCCATCCAGCACGTTCATGGCCTTTCTCCTCGTTGGAATCGCCAGCCCCTTGCAGGGCCATTGGTCGGTATTGTCGGAAACCAGGCCGTAAAGGAACGAGACTGAAGGGGAAAGACCGGCATAAAGTTTTCGTAAAGAATGCCGATGTAGAGCGATTGCCGGAACGAAACGGGAAAAATGTAGCCAAATGTATCGAGCTTGATACATACAGGACATTCCAGCGACACGCCTGCGAGTGACCCTCGCTGGCCGCTCCCAATCCGAACATGACTACCAGCCCGCCGGGCGAACGCTTACCCTCCGGGTAACTGACGCGGCCCCGTCGTCGCGGCTGGCAGCAATACCAGGCAGATGAACGCAAGCATGCAGAACACCCCGCTCCCTCTCAGCGATGCCAGCAAGAACCTCGTCGGCGACGATGACAAACGCTGGAACACCCGTGCCCTGATCGTGGATGACGACGTGCCGATTCGCGAACTGCTGATCGACTACCTGGCCCGCTTCGGCATCCTGGCCCTGGGCGTCAGCGACGGGGAAGGCATGCGCCAGGCGCTGCTGGAAGAAAACTTCGACGTGGTGGTGCTGGACCTGATGCTGCCGGGCGAAGACGGCCTGTCGCTGTGCCGCTGGCTGCGCGCCGAATCCGACATCCCGATCCTGATGCTGACCGCCCGCTGCGAGCCGACCGACCGCATCATCGGCCTGGAACTGGGCGCCGACGACTACATGGCCAAGCCGTTCGAGCCACGTGAACTGGTAGCGCGCATCCAGACCATCCTGCGCCGCGTGCGCGACGACCGCACCGAGCAGCGTGCCAATGTGCGCTTCGACAACTGGCGCCTGAACAGCGTGCTGCGCCAGCTGATCTCCTCCGATGGCCTGGTGGTGCCGCTGTCCAACGCCGAATTCCGCCTGCTGTGGGTGTTCCTGGAGCGTCCACGCCGCGTGCTCAGCCGCGAACAACTGCTGGACGCCGCCCGCGGCCGCTCCATCGAAGCGTTCGACCGCAGCATCGACCTGCTGGTATCGCGCCTGCGCCAAAAGCTGGGCGACGACCCCAAGGCACCCCAGCTGATCAAGACCGTGCGCGGTGAAGGCTACCTCTTCGATGCGAGAGACATTGGTTGATGCGCAGCCCTGATACGCTGTTCGCCCGCCTGTTCGGCGTGTCACTGATTGCCATCATCTTCGCCCACCTGCTGGCCTTCCTCTGGTTCCAGCAGTACGGCTTCCCGCCACCACCCCACCGCGAGCACCTGCGTGAGCTGCGCGCGGAGCTGGGCCCCAATCCCTCGCCCGAAGCGCTGGCCGATTTCGGCGCCAAGGAGCTGCGCGAGGAAGAACACCGGCCACCGCCGCCGCTGTTCGGCGGGCCTGTCGTGCCGCTGCTGTTCCAGCTGATCACCCTGGTGGTGGCCGCCTGGTTCGGCGCCAAGGCCCTGTCGCGGCCCATCCGCCGCTTCAGCGAAGCGGCCGAGCGGCTGAGTGAAAACCTCGACGCCCCGCCCCTGGAAGAGACCGGCCCGCTGGAAGCTCGCCAGGTGGCGCACACCTTTAACCGCATGCAGCAACGCATCCGCGAGCAGGTGCAGCAACGGGCGCGCATGCTCGGCGCCGTGTCCCATGACCTGCGCACGCCGCTGTCGCGGCTCAAGCTGCGCCTGGAGCAGATCGACAACGAGAAGCTGCAGGGCCAGATGCGCCAGGACCTGGACGACATGATCGGCATGCTCGACGCCACTCTGACCTACCTGCACGAGCAGCGCACCAGCGAGGCGCTGCAATGGTATGACCTGCAGGCGCTGGTGGAGTCGCTGGTGGAGAACGCCCAGGACCATGGCGCGGCCGTGCAGGCCCGGGGCACCTGTGCGCCGCTGCAAGTACAGCCCATGGCCCTGCGCTCGTGCATCAGCAACCTGATGGACAACGCCCTGCGCTACGGCGGCGCCACCCTGGTGGACATCGACGACACCCGCGACGCCGTGACCATCCGCGTCATCGACCACGGCCCCGGCATCAGCGCCGACAAGCGCGAAGCGGTGTTCGAGCCGTTCTTCCGCCTGGAAGGCTCGCGCAACCGCAACTCCGGCGGCGTCGGTTTGGGCATGACCATCGCCCGCGAGGCGTGCCAGCGCCTGGGCGGGCAGTTGAGCCTGGAAGAAACACCCGGCGGCGGCCTCACTGCCGTCATTCGCCTCCCCCGCTGAGTCCCTCCCCGTCGCGGCCATTTTTTGTGGGAGCTGGCTTGCCAGCGAGCTTTAGGGCGCCAACAGCTCGCTGGCAAGCCAGCTCCCACAATAGATGTGGGGTTGGCGATTATGTCGGATGGCCAATCTACGCTTTCGCTATAAACCCCCGCCCCCATGTCCCGCCCCTTACAAACCCCACACACTCTCGACATTCCCCCGATAGATTCTTTACACGCCGGCGGTTTGTAACCGGCATACAACAGGGGAGCACACCCAATGTCATCCATAAGCGGCGTAAGCAGCAGTAGCTATTCCAACTACACAAGTACCAGCAGCACCAGCGCCAGCGCGCAACTGAAGAAGTTCCAGGAAGAGCTGTTCGCCAGCCTCGACACCGACGGCAACGGTGAGGTCAGCAGCGACGAGCTGAACACGGCGATTTCCAACAGTTCGAGCAGTGGCACCAGCAACGACGGCGGCATCCTGGTCACGCTGAGCAAGAATTTCAGCAGCCTGGACAGCGACTCGGATGATGGCCTGACCCTGGACGAGATGGCGGCCCTGCAGCCACCGGCACCGCCCACCCAGGACAGCGCGCCGAACACTGACGCGGTCGACGACCTGATGAGCGCCATCGACAGCGACGGCAGCGGTTCCATCAGCAGCGACGAGCTGAGCTCGGCCCTGAGCGCCGCCGGCGACACCACCGATGACAGCAGCCAGCTGTTCTCGGCGCTGGACAGCAACGGCGATGGCACCGTGAGCAAGGACGAACTGGCCGCGGCCATGCAGCCCCCACCTCCGCCGCCACCGGCCAGCGTCTCCAGCGATGACCTGTTCAGCGCGCTGGACAGCAACGACGATGGCAGCATCACCGAGACCGAACTGAGCAGCGCCTTGAGCGCCACCAGCTCGTCGTCCAGCAGTTCGTCCAGCAGCTCCACCTCGTCGTCCAGCAGCCTGGCCAGCGAAGTGTTCAGCGACCTGGACACCAACAAGGACGGCACCGTCAGCGCCTCGGAACTGGCCGCCGCCCTGCAATCCTCGGGTGACCAGAGCAGCAGTGGCAGCAGCAGTTCGGACACCGCCAGCAGCGATACCGCGGCGGCGCTGAACAAGATGATCGCCGCCCTGACCAAGCAGTACGCCACCGACGCGCAACAAACCGTGGGCAGTCAGCTGACCACAGCCGCCTGACCTTTACGCCGCGGGCAGCCTTCGGGCTGCCCGTCTCAGGGCTTGTGCGCGGCGCCGTGGCCGCTGCGGGTCCAGTCCAGCAGCAGGCTGTAGCCGATGGCGAGAAGCGTCGGGCCGATAAACAGGCCGATGAAGCCGAACGCCAGCAGGCCGCCGAACACCCCCAGCAACACGATCACCAGCGGCAGGTCACCGCCGCGGCTGATCAGGTAGGGCTTGAGTACGTTGTCCACGCCACTGATGATGAACGTGCCCCACACCCCCAGAAACACCGCCATGCCGTACTCGCCCTTCCACGCCAGCCAGGCCGTCGCCGGTATCCATGCCAGCGGCGGCCCCATGGGGATCAGGCTGAGCAGGAACGTCACGATGCCCAGCACCAGCGCCCCTGGAATACCCGCGATCAGGAAGCCGATCAGCGCCAGCACTGCCTGCGCCGCCGCCGTGCCGATCACGCCGTTGACCACCCGCTGCACGGTGCCCGCCACCAGGTCCAGGTAATATTCGGCGCGCTCGCCTACCAGGCGTTCCAGCAGGCGCAGCACGAACGCCGCCAGCCGCGGCCCGTCGCGATAAAAGAAGAACACGAACACCAGGCTCAGGGTCAGCTCCAGGATGCCGCCGCCGATCTGCGCGCTACGCGCCAGCAGCCAGTTGCCCACCTGGCCCAGGTACGGCTTGACGCTGAGCATCAGCGCGGCGCCCTGCTGGTCGAGGGTGTCCCACCAGGTGGCCAGGCGCGGCCCCACCAGCGGCAGGGCCTGCAGCCAGTCCGGCGCTGCCGGCAGGCCGTCCACCTGCACGTCACGCACGAAGGTGATGGCGTCGCGGATGTGGTCGGCCAGGTTGAAGCCCAGCCACACCAGCGGCAGTATCACCAGCAGGATCCAGCCCAGGGTGAGGATGCTGGCCGCCAGGGTCTCGCGGCCGCCCAACCAGCGGGTCAGCAGGCGCATCAGCGGCCAGCTGGCGTAGGCGAGGATGGCGCCCCACAGCAGCGCCGAGATGAACGGCGCCATCACCCACAGGCAGGCGCCCAGCAGCACCAGCAGGATGATCTGCACCAGCAGGCGGTCGTTGTTGAGCGTCATGGCAGGCGCTACTCCTCAGCGAATCAGGTCGATGTGCAGGCCGCTTTTCGCCGGGTCGCCCAGTTCCAGGCGCGCGGCGCGCACGCCCTGGGCCACCAGCGCCTGGCGCCAGGGTTCGGCGGCGGGCCCGGCCAGGGTCACGCGCAAGGTGCTGTCCTGGTTCAGGCTGCGCGCCAGCAGCGCCACCCAGGCCGGCGGGGGCGGCGTCACGCCCAGGTCAGGGTAGTCCAGGCGGCCGGTGCCGCGCAGCTCGCGCAGCAGCGTGGCCGGGGTCGGCAGCAGCGTGCCCAGGGGGCTGGCGGCGACGAACTGCTCCACGTGCAGGTAGGCGCGACGGCCGCCGCGGTTGATGGCGTAGAGCGCCACCAGGGTGTCCTGGCCGGAGTCGGCGTGGCGCAGCAGGATCACGCTTTGCTGCTCGTCGGCGCCCACCAGCTTGGCGTTGGCGAAGATTTCGTTGGCCCACAGGCTGGACTCACCGCAGTCGCGCGCCTCGCACCAGAACAGCACCTGGCTGCCCTGGTCCTGCAGGCCCTGGCGCGCGGCGTTGAGGGCGTCGGTGGCCAGTGCGCCGCTGGCCAGTTCGTAGGTCACCGAGCTGACCTGGCCACGGGCGGTGACCTGGGCGTCCATGCGCAGCTGGTTGCTGATCTTGCGCACCGAACCCAGCGGGTAGGTGCGCTCGGCTTCGGCGGCGGGCTTCTGGTCCACCACCTGGGCGTCGGCGGGCGGCGGCACGTTGGCCAGGTCCGCGGCGGTGGCACTCACGGCTGCGGCAAGGGTGAAGGCGAACAGGCATGCCCTCATCGCGGGGCTGCCGCGGCGGTATGGCGGTGGTTCATGGAGGTCTCCCTGTCGATGCTCGGCTTCCCATTAAGCACGCCAAGCCTCGGCACTTGGCCACCGCAAGTCAAGGCATGGCGAAGAAGCGATTGAAACAGCTTGCTACAAGAGCAGCGCCGGCCTCGTCGTTCAGGTGCAGGTGATGGCCGCCGGGCAGGCGCTCGTGACTGAAGGGTAGCCGCGCCAGTAGCCCCGCGTGCTTGGCCAGCATGCCCTCCTCGGCCACCACCAGGTGCGCCGGGCAGGCGATGCGCTGCACGAACGACCAGCCCTGCTCTTCGCTCATGCGCAGTGGCGTGGGCAGGGTCAGGCGGCTGTCGCTGCGCCAGCTGTAGCCGCCGGGCACCGGCATCAGGCCGCGCTGGGCCAGCAGCTCGGCGGCCTCGCGGCTCACCGCCACCATGCCTTGCATGCGCACTTCCACGCCGCGGTCGAAGTCCGGGTACACCGACTTGCGCTTGCCCGGCAGGGCCACCTGCTCGAGCAAGGCCTGGCCGAAGCGCTCGGCGGTGCCAGGCCCCGGCGAGCCCGGCGGCAGCACCGCATCGATCAACGCCAGCCGCTCCACGCGTTCGGGCAGCGCCCCGGCCAGCACCACCGAGACAATCGCCCCGAGGGAATGGCCGAGCAGCGAAAAGCGCTGCCAGCCCAGCTGTTCGGCCACCTGCAGCACGTCGTGGGCGTAGTCGTACAGCGAATAGCCGGCGCCGGCCGGGCGGTGCTGGGACAGGCCGTGCCCGGCCATGTCCAGGGCCAGTATGCGCAGGCCTTCGAGCCGGGGCGCCAGGCGCGCGAAGCTGTTGGCGTTGTCGAGCCAGCCGTGCAGGGCGATCACCGGGCGGCCGTTGGCCGGGCCAAATACGTGCGCCGCCAGTTCGATGTGCGGCAGGCTCAGGCGAATTTCCTCCACGCCACTGCTCATGCGCACGCCGCCTGGCCTTGCTGCCAGCGGCCGACAATGCCCTTGAGCAGGTCGGCGGTCGCCAGCGGGTGTTCCAACGGGAACATGTGCCCGCCGGCCACCCGGTGGGTTTCGCCCTGGGCCAACCCGCGGACCATGCGCGCGTGGTGGTTCAGTACCACGCGGCTCTCTGCGCCGTGCACCAGCGCCAGCGGCACGCGCAGGCGCCGGGTGCTGGCCGGGCGCACGTGGGGCACGCTGCGGTAGATGTCGATTTCGGTGGCGGGGTCGAAACGCAGGCGCAGGCCGTCGGCGTCGGCGCACAGGCCATGCTGCAGGTACGCCTCGAAGCACTCGGGGTCAAAATCACGGAACAGCGACTTGCGGGAAAAATACGCCCGCGCCGCCTCGAGGTCGGCAAACGTCTCGCGGCGGCCCAGGGTGCGCCCGGCCGGGGTCAGGCGGTCGATGAAGCCGAAGCGCTTGGCGGCGCGAATCACCCACTGGTCGGCCAGGGTCAAGGCCGGCGAGTCGAGCATCACCACGCCGCGGTACAGCTCGGGGTATTGCAGCGCGGCATACAGGTGCAGCAGGCCACCGAACGAATGCCCCACGCCCCACACCGGCCCCGGCTGCTGGCGCAGGTGGTGCACCAACTCGGCAATCAGCGCTGGCCAGTTGTCGGTGACCGGAAAGCGCGGGTCATGGGCATGCTGCGGCAGGTGCGCGACGCTGAAGTCGGGGGCCAGGTGGGCGAACAGCTTGCCGTAGGTACCCGAAGGAAAACCGTTGGCGTGGGCGAAGAAGATAGTCTGCGGCATGGGGGTGGCTCGTGGGCGAATCTTGGGGAGGATTGTCCGCAAGCTGGGCGGCGGGGGCAATGCGGGGAATGGTCAATAACGAGGGTATTCAGGCCATTGATTGACGGGTATGGCGTGTAGCCGCTGCCTTGCGGCAGCGGCTACCGGTATCAGGCGCGGCTGATCAGGCGGTCAAAGGACAGTTTGCCTGCGCCTTCCACCAGGGTGGCGATGGTGCCGGCCAGCAGGGCCAGGGCGAATTCGTAGCCGTTGTTGGCCATGAACAGACCGTTGTGGATGTGCACGCTGAGGATGGCCACTACCAGGGTCACGATCAGCACCAGCGACGCCGGGCGCACCAGCAGGCCGAGGACCAGGGCCAGGCCGCCGAAGAACTCGCCGCTACCGGCCAGCAGGGCCATCCAGTAGCCAGGGTGGATGCCGATGCTTTCCATCCACTGGCCAGTGCCTTCCAGGCCGTAGCCGCCGAACAGGCCGAAGAGTTTCTGGCCGCCGTGGGCGACGAAGATGATCCCGACCAGGATACGCAGCACGGTGAAGCCCAGGCCGGCGTTGGTGGTGAAAAGGCGTTTGATCGAAGCGTTCATGGCGTATTCCCTTGCGAAAGTGGTGTAGGAGTTGATGGGGGCCATATTAATCGATCTATCGAATAAGAAAATCGCAAATAAACGACAATACAAATCGAACAATTCGATATCTTTTGGAATCACGTAGCCGCTGCCGCAGGCTGCGCTGGCCCTCTACCTCACTGAAGATCTCCAGCGTGGGTAAGGGCCAGCGCAGCCTGCGGCAGCGGCTACGGGTTTTTGGGTCAGGCGAAGGGTCAGCGGTTGAAGGCGATGCGCCGGCCTTTCATGGCGCCGGGGTCGAGGGTGTCGCGCTCGCGGTCGTAGGCCAGGTAGTACTTGTTGACGCTGTTGACGTAGCTCACCGCCGGCATGCCGGCCTGTTCCATGGCCACGCGTTCCACCTGGAAGAACCACTGGTTGGGGTTCAGGCCGCGCCGGCGGGCCTCGGCGCGCATGGCCTGCACACGCTCTGGGCCCATGTTGTAGGCAGCCAGCACGAAGGCCATGCGCTCACGCTCATTGAGCTGGCTGCTGGCGAAGAACTTTTTGCGGATCATGGCCAGGTAGCGGGCGGCGGCCTGGACGTTGTTGTCCACGTTCTGCACGTTGCCCACGCCCACCCGGCGGGCGGCCGACGGGGTGATCTGCAACAGCCCGGTGGCACCGCCCCCGCCCCGCACCGACGGGTCCAGCTGGGATTCCTTGTAGGCCAGGGCCGCCAGGTTCAGCCAGTCCATGTTCTGCTCGCGGGCGTAGCGCTGCAGCACCGGCCGCAGTTTCTCCAGGCGCTGGCGGTCGCTGGCGGCCAGCGGGTTATGTACCCGGTACAGGCCTTTGTAGGCACGGGTCAGGGTCGCGTCCTGGTCGGTCGGCGCCCGGTAGCCCTGCAGGAAACGGTCGACGCTGGCGTGCAACATGGAAGCGTCGTTGCGCACGTACCAGGTGATCTGCCGCGGCGCCCCCAGGTGCACGCCCGGCTCCAGCATCAGCTTGGGCATCACCTTGGCCCAGCGCTGGGCGATGGGCCGCTCGACGATGGTCATCGGCAGGATGCCCGCTTGCACCATCTCCAGCACGTCTTCCACGGCCAGGCTGGGGTCGGCCCACTCCACTTTGATCGGCGCCAGCTTGTGCAGTGCCAGCTTCTGATTGATGGCCAGTAGGGCATCGCCGGCGGCGCTGCCGGCGGGCAGGGACACGGTCTTGCCGGCCAGTTGTTCCACACGCCCGTAGCGGCGCGCGCCCTTGGCGCCCACCAGCACCAGCGGCACGTCGTTGACCACCGGGGCGCTGGCGCTGACCAGCTGGGTATCGGGCATGTCCACCAGTTCGCCCGGCGCCACCAGGTCGCCCTCGCCGCGTTGCAGGGCGCTGATCAGCTGTTCCTTGGGCCGGGGAATGATCTTCAGGTGGATGGCCTGGCCGGTGTTGGCGTGACCATTGAGGTATTGCTCGAAGGCGCGCAGGCGGTGCAATTCCATGCCCACGCACTCGCCCTGCACTTCGCCGGAGCTGTTGCGGCTCTGGTTCACCAGCACACGCAGCACGCGGCTCTGGCGGATGTCGGCCAGGTCGCGAACCTTGACCGGGTGCACCACTTCGGGCGGCCCGGCCAGGCGCGCCATCGCCGGCAAGGGCGCCAGCAACGCAAGCAACAGCACGGTCAACAATGAGGGACGGGGCATCGGGTCTCCAGCCTGATATCTCAATCGACCTCAAGAGACCACGATAACGTCTTGAAGTTCTTGGCTTTAATGTTCTTGCACGCGCTCTGTTATGCTGTCGGGCCTGCGGCCTGAGGTAGCACACCATGCAACTCATCGACATCGGCGTCAACCTGACCAACCCAAGCTTCGACGAACAGCACGCGGGAGTGCTGGAACGCGCCTACGCCGCCGGCGTGGCGCAGCTGGTGCTGACCGGCACTGAAATCGCCGGCAGCGAGCAGGCCCTGGCCCTGTGCGAGCGCCTCGACGACAGCGCCACCCGGCTGTTCAGCACCGCCGGCATCCACCCCCACCACGCCAGCGACTGGACCGCCGACACCGAGCGCCAGCTGCGCGACCTGCTGGCCCAGCCACGGGTGCGCGCGGTGGGCGAATGCGGGCTGGACTTCAACCGCGACTTCTCCCCGCGCCCGCAGCAGGAAAAGGTGCTGGAGCAGCACCTGGCCCTGGCCGTGGAGCTGCAGCGCCCGGTGTTCCTCCACGAACGCGACGCCAGCGTGCGCCTGCTGGGCATCCTCAAGGACTTCCGCGACCGCCTGCCCGCCGCCGTGGTGCACTGCTTCACCGGTGAGCAGAAGGCGCTGTTCAGCTACCTGGACCTGGACCTGCACATCGGCATCACCGGCTGGATCTGCGACGAGCGCCGCGGCACCCACCTGCACCCGCTGGTGGGCAATATCCCCCGCGGCCGCCTGATGCTGGAAAGCGATGCACCGTACCTGCTGCCGCGCACCCTGCGGCCCAAGCCGAAGAACGGCCGCAACGAGCCGGCGTACCTGACCGAGGTGCTCAACGAGGTGGCTCGCCATCGCCAGGAAAGCGCTGACGACCTGGCCGCCCACACCACCGCGTGCGCGCGCGCGTTCTTCGGTTTGCCGACGCTGCCTTGACCCATATCAACATTTGCGTAATGGTCTTCTGGAACAATGATGGCACCTTGCCTTTAATGCTCCGCGAATTCAGAGAAGACCTCCATGGGTACCTGGCTTAGCAACATCTCCCTCAAATACAAATTCTGGGCCGTGAACGCGGTCGCCTTCATCACCACCCTGTTGCTGGTGCTGTACGCCATCCACCTCGAGCAACAGGGCCGCGTGGCCGACCTGCAGGCGCTGTCACCCGGTGCCGTGGGCCCGGACTTCGCCCAGGTGTTCGCAGAGCGTTTCGCCCAGTACGCCGGCGCCGTGCTGGTGTTGATGCTGGCCATGCTCGGCGCCTCGCAGCTGCTGATCCGCTTCCTGCTCAGCCAGCTCAACACCCTCAAGGACGTGATTCTGCACGTGGAGAAAACCGGCGACCTGTCCGCCCGGGTGCCGGTGGCCGGCGCCGACGAGGTGGGCCAGATGGCCGTGGCCTTCAACGCCATGCAGGCCGGCTACCAGCGCGTGGTCGGCACCGTGGCGCGCACCGCTGCGCAGCTGGACGAGGGCGCCGCGCGCCTGGCCAGCAGCATGGGCCAGGTGCGCCACGGCATGCTCGGCCAGCAGAGCGAGACCGACCAGGCCGCCACCGCCATCAACGAAATGACCGCCACCGTGCACCACATCGCCCAGCACGCCGGCGCCACCCGCGACCTCTCGCAAAGCGCCGACACCCTGGCCGGCAGCGGCCAGCAGGTGGTGGACCGGGTGCAGGTGTCCATTGCCGGCCTGTCCAGCGGCGTGCAGCAAACCGCCGAGATGATCCAGCGCCTGGCCGAGGACAGCCAGAAAATCAACGGCGTGGTGGGCGTGATCCACAGCATCGCCGAGCAGACCAACCTGCTGGCCCTGAACGCCGCCATCGAAGCCGCCCGCGCCGGCGAGATGGGCCGCGGTTTCGCCGTGGTCGCCGATGAAGTGCGCAGCCTGGCCAAGCGCGTGCAAACCTCCACCGACGAGATCACCACCATGGTCACCGCCCTGCAGGCCGGTACCCGTGATGCCGTGGACTTCATGCAGGAAAGCTCGTTCAAGGCCGACGACTGCGTGCAGCAGGCCCGCGAAGCTGGCCAGGCCCTGGCGCAGATCACCGGCGCGGTGGCGCAGATGCGCGAAAGCAACACCCAGATCGCCGTGGCCGCCGAACAGCAGAGCCAAGTGGCCGAAGAAATGAACCGCGCGGTGGTGAGCATCCGCGACGTGACCGAAAACACCGTGCAGCAGACCGTGGATTCGGCCAGCACCAGCACCGACCTGGCCAGCCTGGCGACAGAGCTGAACCGAGCGATCGGCCAACTTAAACTTTAAAGACACCACCTTTCTTTCGCCGGGCGCCAAGGGCCGGCAACGCCTCTCCATCAGGCCATGGCACGGTGCAACACATGTAGCACCGGCCGTTAGGCCGGGTCGCGCCGTGCGGACGGCGCTCGATCTCAAGAGCGCCACACCTCTCCCGACATGCAACCGCGCGCCGTGACGCAATCTCCCGACGAACCCACCGAATCCAACCCGCAACCCGCGTAGCCGCTGCCGCCAGGCTGCGCTGGCCCGAACGTTCGCTGAAGATCTTCGGCGTGCATGCCTTGAGCCTTGCAGCGCTTGCGAAATCCAGCGCCGCCCGCGCGGCGCGACCCGGCCTCCCGGCCGGTGCTACATTTGCTGCACCGTGCCATGGCCTGATAGATAGGCGTTGCCAGCCTTGTAGGTGTGGCGAGGCATCGGCGGCGCGGCCAAAGGCGCGTGCTATCACCCCCATAGCCAACCCTCATTCGCCCCCGGCCCTGCCCCGCACTACGCTTACCTCAAGCAGCAACGTAGCGCATCGAGGAGAGCACCATGAGTAAGTACCTGCCCCACTTTCATTGGCACAACAGCGTCGACCACACCGCCGAACTGATCGGCTTGCCGCTGATCGGCCTGGGCGGGCTGCTGGTGGCTTCCGGCGCGGTGGACGGCAGTTTCCCTGCCGTGGCGGTGGGCGTCATCGGCGTGATTGCCGGGCTGGGCCTGCGCAAGGCGTGAAAACAGCTGTCGTCAGCCGAACACCGTCACGGTCTGCCGGCTCATGGCAAGCAACGCCCCCTCAGCCGTCCACAGCATCGCCGAGGTGTGCCCATAGCCATCCTGGGCATGCTCGATGGTCGCGCAGTAACGGCACCAGTCCTGGGTGCACAGCGGCACCAGCGGCTGGACGAATTCGATGGTCCAGCTCAGGGTGCTGCCCGGCGCCGGCTTGCTCAGGTGCGGTAGCACCGCGGGCGGCCAGGCATCGACCAGGGCCAGCAGGTGGGCGACGCCCACGGGCTCTGCCACCGGCTCGTCGCGCAGGCGCACCCAGCCGCCCATCTGCCGCCCCGGGCTGTTGGTGAACGGCAGCCCGCCAATACCCCAGCGCAGGTCCAGGTGACGGATGTATTCCGGGGTGACGCCCTAGATATAGGGCAGCGCCGTGCACTGCTCCAGCGGCTTGAGCGCCACCGCAGGCTCCGCCGCAACGCTGATGGCCGATTCGCGCGGGGCGCCGAAGCTGGCCTGCATCAGGGTCACGGTGCCGCCTTCGGCCACGGCCCGGCCCAGTAGCGTGACCACCGACTTGCCCTCGCGCAGCACCTCCACCTCAAAGCTGATCGGCGCCTGCAACGGCGCCGGCGCCACGAAGGTGATGGCCAGCGAGCGCACCGGCTGGCCCGGGCCGACCTTGGCCTGCAGCGCTTCGAACAGCAACGCCGCCATCAGCCCGCCATAGCCGGCACGGCCCTGGGCCCATTCGGCAGGCAGGGTCACGGCCTGTGGGTGCTGGCGCACGGCGGCCAGCAGTTCGGCAAATTTCATCGGCACCTCGATACGGGACGCAAAGGTTCCATGGTAACCAGCACGCGCCGGGGCAACAGGCGCCGTTTCGGCCATTTGTCCGGCTTAATGGCCCATGGCGCCGAGCAGCTTGTCCAGCGCCAGGTCGCTGCGCTGCTCGCCCTTGAGCAAGCCCGCCTGCCATTCATGCAGGCACGGCAGCAGGTCGGGCTGCTGCTCCACCTGCAACAGCCACTGCCAGTTGTCATGCCAATCACCCAGCGTGGCCTGGGCCTGCTTCAGGCGCTTGACCAGCCTGGCGTCGGCCTTGTCCAGCGCCGGGTACGCCTCGGCGCCGTAACGCGCGCGCTTGATCAACAGGCGCAGGCGATGGCGGTCGTGGCCGGGGTCTTTCAAGGCATGCTCAAGCTGGCGCCATTGCTTGGCCAGGCGCTTCTCGATGCGCCCGCGCAGGTTGCCGATCAGCTTCTGGCGCTGGGCGGCGCGGGCAAAGCGCGGGAAGCCGTCGAGGATGCGAATCAGGCGCCCCAGCTCGGCACTGGCCGCCACGGCGGGGAACACCCCGCGCATCTGCGCCACGCGCACCTGGGCCAGGTCATGGTGGCCGCGCTTGTGCAGGTGCGCGGCCAGCACTTCGCGGTCGCGGTGGGGCGTGGTCAACTGGCCCACGGCCCTGGCTGCCTCTTCCAGTTGGTCTACCCCCGGCAGGCCACGCAATGGCCGGATCAGGCTGCGCAAGCGGCGCACGGTGGTGCGCAGGTCGTGCAGCGCCTCCGCGTCGGTCTCGGCCTGCAACCGCGCCTGGCAGGCCAGCAGGCGCACCTCGATACCCAACAGGTGGGCGATGACTTCATCGAGCATTTTCGACATTACAACGACTCCCGAACCGCCGCAGGGTGCAGGCCCTCAAGGCTGGCACGCACTGCTTTGAATTGTTGACGCAACACCGCAACGTCCAGCGGTTGGCCACCATACCGCTGGCCGATGAAAGTTTGACTGAAGGCCTCGATGGCTGCCGCCTGGGCGCCCAGTTGGCGCGCGGCGCGGCGGGCGAACGCCTCGGCGCCCTCCCCCGTGGCCCGCACCAGGCCATGACGGGCCAGCAGCACCTCGAACGCCTGGTAAATCCGCAGCTGGCTATCGGCCGGGCGTTGCCAGGGCTTTAGCAGGACGATAGCCAATATCGCCAGCATCACCAGCAAGCCTGCCGGCAATATCGAGCTGGCCAGGTCCTTGAACCAGCGGTTGAGAAAGTCCAACTGCTGCGCCGCCTGGTAGCCCAGCACCCAGCGCTGCCAGCCATAGTTGAGATTATCCCAGCCCAGGCGCAGCTCGTTGACCCAGGCAAATCGCCGCAGGCGCAGGGGCGAGAACGGTGCATCGCCAAGAAACTCCTCGTCCGCCGCCAGGGCATCCTCGGGGCCCGACTCGATGCGCAGTGGCGACACCGCCGCCGTGGGGTCCACGCTGCGCCAGCCGCGCCCGGCCTGCCAGTACTCGACCCAGGCATGGGCGTCGTACTGGCGCAACGTCAGGTAATGCCCGGCGGGGTTCAGCTCGCCGCCCTGGTAGCCCACCACCATGCGCGCCGGGATGCCAGCGGCGCGCAGCACGAAGGTCATGGCCCCGGCGTAGTGGGCGCAGAAGCCACGGCGGCTGTCGAACAGGAAGCTGTCGATGCTGTCGGCGCCCAGCGCAGGTGGCTTGAGGGTGTAATGATAGTCCTCGTCGCGAAAGCGTTGCAGCATGGCCTGCACCAGTGCGTCGGGCTGGGCGTAGCGAGCCTGCAGTTCATGGGCCCACTGGCGGCTGCGCGGGTCGCCGCCGTTGGGCAGGCGCAGGTCCTGGCGGCGCATGGACTCGCTCAGTTGCAGGTCGCGGATGGCCTGCGGCGACGAGGTCACCTCGTACAGCAGCGGGCGGTCCTGGGGCTGCACCCGCTGCAGGCGGAAGTCGGCCATTTGCCGCGCGCCGGGCAGGTCGGTGCGGGCTACGTCCAGCCCATACAACCAGCGCCCGCCCAGCGGTTGTTGAATGATGCGGTAGCGATATTGCGCGCCACTGGGCTGCCAGGGCGCCACCGGCAGCCCGCGCGACAGCTCCGACTGGCTCCAGCGCGCGCCGTCGAAGCGCTCCAGGGTGAAGGCGCGCCAGTACAGCGCCTGGCGTGGCGGCATCGGCCCGTCAAAGCTGACCTGCATCACCAGTTGCGGCGAGCGGCCCAATTCGGCCACGTCGCCCGGGGTCATGCTTTCCGCCAGGCCCGTCTGCGATTTGTTACTGGGAATGGGCAACGACCACAGGGGCTCCATGCGCGGGAAGAACACGAAGAACAGCAGCATCAGCGGCAGCGCCTGGGCGAGGATGGTCAGCGCCAGGCGCAGGGTGGCCAGCGGCCGCGCCACCAGGCGCGTCTGCTGCAGGCCGATCATGGCCGTGAGCAGCGCCGTCACCGGCAGCACGCTGTACAGCGCCCACGGCAGGCTGGCGTCGTACAAGTAGGCCACCACCACGCAGAAGAAGCCCAGGTAGATCAACACCCGCGCGTCACGCGAGCTGCGCATCTCCACCACTTTCAGCATGAAGGTGGCTACCAGCAGGCTGGCCGCCGCGTCCAGGCCAATCAGCACGCCGCGGGACAAGAACACCCCGCCGGCAGTGGCCACCACCATGCCCACCTTCAGCAACAAGCCCGGGAAGGCGGCACGCATGCGGAAAATCTGCACGCGCCACAGGGTGCAGCCCAGCCACAGGCCAATCATCCAGGGCGGGACGTGGGGCCAGAACGGCACGATCACCAGGCACTGCGCCAGCAGCAGCCACACCAGGCTGATGCGCGGAATGGCCGGCGCCTGGCTCATGGCTTTTGCCCGTACAGCGCCAGCGCCCGCAGGCAGGCCTCGCGGTGGCCGTCGCTGCGGTCCACCGGCAGGTACAGGCCGGGCAGGCGCAGGGCGAACGGCCGCTGCTCGCGGGACAGGGCCAGCACCCAGTGGCACAGCCGCGACAGGCGCTGTTCGACGTCGCCGCCCAGGGCCATGAAATCCAGGCACAGGTCACGGCCGCGCAGGTCGGCGAATTCCTTGACCAGCAACTGCGCGCCACGCGAATAGGCCTTCCAGTGCAATCGCCGCCAGGAGTCCCCGGGCTGGTAGGCCTTGAGCCCCTGGTAGTCATCCACGCCCTGCCCGGCCACGCGCTGGCCTTCGCCTTCGACGTCCTGCAGGTCGCTGGCCATCACCGGCAGCTCGCCCTCCAGCGGCCGTGGGTAGACCAGCACCTGCTGGCCCAGGTTGCAATAACTCCAGGCGCGCAGCACGCCCAGGGGGAAGGTACTCTGCAGGCGAATGCGCGGGGCCGGCAACCAGCCGCGCGCCAGGGTGGGCAGGTTCAATTCCAGCTCCAGGGCGCTGCGCGCCGCGATGTCGACGCTTTGCAGCTCGTTGGCCGACCAGCCCACGCCGATGGCCTGGTGCTCGCGGTTGACGCTTTCCAGGCGCAGCACGAAGCGCGCGTGCTCACCGGCAAACACCGCGGGCGTGCCGGCGCCGCTGATGCGCAGGCCGCTGAGGTTGCGAAAGGTGTGCAGGATCGCCACCACGAACACCGAGCCCAGCAGGAACACCAACGCGTAGGCCATGCTGTTCTGGTAATTGATGGCCGCCAGCAGGATCAGCAACAGCACCACGCCGAACGCGGCACCGCTGCGGTCGGGCATGATGTAGATCTGCCGCTGCCCCAATTGCACCTGCGCCGCCACCGGCGAGCGGCGTGCCTGCCACCGGACCAGGCCCTGGCGCAGGCGCGCGATCACAGCGCCGCCACCTCTTTGAGCAGCCACTGCACCAGCGCGCCGCCCCCTTGGCCGGTGGGGTCGGCGCGTTCGCGCAGGCGGTGGCTGACCACCGACGGCAGCACCGCCTGCACGTCCTCGGGAATCACGTAGTCGCGCCCCAGCAGCAACGCCCAGGCGCGCGCCGCCGCGAGCAGCGCCAGGCTCGCCCGCGGCGACAGGCCCCAGGCGAACTGCGGCTGGGTGCGGGTGGCTTCCACCAGGCGCAGCACGTAGTCCACCAGCGCGTCGCTGACCCGCACCTCGCGGGCCTGCTGCTGCAGCACGGCCAATTCTTCATGGTCGAGCACCGCCGCCATGCGCGGCAACAACTCGCGGCGCGACTCGCCAAGCAGCAGGGCCTTTTCCGCCGCCTTGGCCGGGTAGCCCAGGGACAGGCGCATCAGGAAGCGGTCCAGCTGCGACTCGGGCAAGGCAAAGGTGCCGCCCTGGCTGGTGGGGTTCTGGGTGGCAATGACGAAAAAGGGTTGCGGCAGCGGCCGAGTGGCGCCCTCGATGGTCACCTGGCCCTCTTCCATGGCCTCCAGCAACGCGCTCTGGCTCTTGGGCGTGGCGCGGTTGATCTCGTCGGCCAGCACCAGCTCGGCGAAGATAGGCCCGGGGTGGAAGACGAACTGGCCACTGTCCTTGTCAAACACCGAGGTGCCGAGGATGTCACTGGGCAGCAGGTCGGAGGTGAATTGAATGCGCTGGAAGCGCAGGCCCATGACCTTGGCCAGGGTGTGGCTGAGGGTGGTCTTGCCCATGCCGGGCAAGTCCTCGATCAGCAGGTGCCCCCCGGCAATCAGGCAGGTCAGGGCCAGGCGCACCTGGTGCTGCTTGCCCAGCAGCACCTCGTTCACGGCTTCCAGGCAGGCGGATAACTGGCTGTGCATCATGCAACCCCTCCGTATCGAACCGGCCGAAGCCTGCGGCTAACGCACCGGTCAGCGCCCCGCGCGCGACTCGCGAATGTAGAACCGCGCCTTCTCGGCCTTCTCGGTGCAGCCGTCAAAGGCCTCGAACTGCTGCTGGGTCTTGGCGCCGGTCAACAGCGACAGCGCCTTGGAATAACTCACGGTGCCGGCGAAACCTTCGGCCTTCGCCAGATCCAGCTCGTGCCAGGCGGCATCCAGCTGCGTGGCACAGGTGTCGCGGTAGGCGGTCTTGCCGGCACAACCTGTCAGAGCCAAGGCAAACAACGGCACGCAGATCCAGGCTTTCATGGAGTGACACCTCAAAAAAATACGGTATTGGATGCTGGCTCAGACGCTGGGCCAGGGAAAAAGTGCCGTGAAAGTAGCGTAGCAGGGCCTTGGAAGCCAGCGTGGTGTTGAGGGTGGGGAAGGTACCGTTCTGATGTCGAACGCCAAAGGCTGGCAACGCCTGTCCATCAGGCCATGGCACGTTGCAACAAATGTAGATGCTGCCGCCAGGCTGCGTCGCGCCGCGCGGGCGGCGCACGATCTGAAGAGCCATGGAAAAACCAAGGCATGCACCTTTGAGCCATGACGCGGTTTCACGGCAGGCGCACCGGGCGTTCTTCGAAGATTCCTATTGGCGACCGCGCCACGGCCTCCAGGTGCCCGCCAATGCTGCCTTGCCGCTCTTGAGATCGAGCGCCGCCTACGCGGCGCGACGCAGCCTTCGGCAGCTGCTACGTTTGGTGGAACGCGCCATGGCCTGAAAGGCTTGCACCGTAGCCGCTGCCGAAGGCTGCGCTGGCCCTGTGCCCCACTGAAGATCTCCAGCGCACATGAAGGCCAGCGCAGCCTACCGGCAGCGGCTACGCCAGCCTAGTGCTCGGCGCCAGAGCGGTGTGCGAACCCCTACATTTCATGGCTTGGCTACCCATGCATGCCTAAAGGCCCCGCATTCATTGGCCTGCAGCCATCCCAGAGGAACCACCTCCCTGACTTCTCGGACATTTCCGCCCACCAAAAGCGAATCACCCTACATCCATCCCCACTGCCCCCTTCCATCATCTCCCTCTGCCATTTGCCAGAGGTCACGTCGTGTCCCAGCCCTACGCCTACATCAACGAACCCCTGCAGACCTTCAGTGAACTCAAGCAAAGATTGGGACTGTCCCCCAGCAGCGCCATCAAGTTCGACCAACTCAACAACCACATCCGCAACACAATGGTACTGCCCGGCCAATTGATCATCTTGCCCGACACCACCAGCCTTGCGTGCACAGTAGAAGAGGGGTGGCTGATGCAAAGCGCGCGGGACGTGAAGCAGGCGATGATTGCCAATCAGCTGGGTGGCGATGGTTTCGTGCTGAAGAACTATGATTTTTTGCAGAGTTTGCTCGGCTACTCAGCACTCGGGGTAGGAGCTTCAACCGCTGCCTGGAGCAAACACTTGGCTGAAATCGAGAAAACCCTGAAGGAAGTCGAACGGTTGCACGCGCGGTATCTGCGCGGTGGGGCAACTGAAAGCAGAAACAGATTCATTGCCGAGCGAACCATTCTGTTCAGGAAGCTGGATGGCCAACTGGACGGCATGGCCCGCTACGGGGCTGGAATGAAGAACAGCGGCTCGATTAAAAAGATGCTCAATATCTCCACGCGACGATACAGGCAAAGCGGGGAAATCAAGCAATACGCCCAACGAATGGCGAAAGTTGCCAACGCGGCCAGGCTGTTGAAAAAAGGTACTTATGTGGGATGGTTCCTGGATAGCACATCTACCGCATTGGAAATTCAAGAGGTTTGCAACGCGGGCCGCGAAACCGAGTGTACGGAGGCACAGTTTGTCGAGGCCGGAAAGCTCGGCGCCGGAATTTTGGGTTCGCACTTCGGCGGTACCGTTGGAGCGGTCATGGCCACTGCGGCCTGTGCAGTCGCACTGGGCCTGACCACGGGCCCTGGGGCGCTGGCCTGTGCTGTCATCGGTGGCGCGGGCGGTGGCTTTGCAGGAGGCATGCTAGGCCAGGCTGGCGGCGAGCACGCAGGGCGCTTTTTATACAGGCAGGCAGCGCAATGACCCTGGCCACAATCGAGACGGTGTATTGCATATTCACCCTGTGGCTGCTCATTCACGCCGCTTGCCTATATACCTTCAGCTACAAAAACGTTGTTGCACTGGAAAAGATTTTGGAAACTTCGCAATGGGTGCAGGAAAACAAGCGACACTGGCCCAGCAATGGATTCTTCGACCTGACCTTCAGGGTCGGCTGCATCAATACGCTGTTGTGTTTTCCAAAAAGATGCCATGCACAGGGCATGGTCAACGTCGCGGACCTTGTAAAGATCCCGCGCCGGCAGCGGCTGGTTCTAATGACGATTTTCAACACAGGTTACCTGGGCCTCCTGGCAATGGGCTGCTGGGCTATTTTTGTGCATTACGCAAATTAGCCCTGCCTTACAGATCGCCGCCCAACAAAAAACCAAAACACCCCCGCCCCACCCTTGTCCCGCCCCCACCCAATGGCGCATTGTGAACCCACCAAGCAACGCCACGCTCCGGGGGGGCTCCAGCATGAAGAAACGCGTCGCACTGGTACTGGGCTCGGGCGGCGCCCGGGGGTATGCGCACATTGGCGTGATCGAGGAAATCGAGCGCCGGGGCTATGAGATCGGCTGCGTGGCCGGCTGTTCCATGGGCGCGGTGGTGGGTGGCATCTATGCCGCTGGCAAGCTGGACGAATACCGCAACTGGATCGAGAGCCTGGACTACCTCGACGTGTTGCGCCTGGTGGACGTGAGCTTTCGCCTGGGGGCCATTCGCGGCGAGAAGGTGTTCGGGCAGATTCGCAAGATCGTCGGCGAGCTGAACATCGAGGACCTGCGCATTCCCTACACGGCAGTGGCCACCGATCTCACCAACCAGCAGGAGATCTGGTTCCAGGAAGGCTGCCTGCACCAGGCCATGCGCGCCTCGGCGGCGATTCCCAGCCTGTTCACGCCGGTGATCCAGGGCAACCGCATGCTGGTGGACGGCGGCATCCTCAACCCCCTGCCCATCGTGCCGGTGGTGTCCAGCCACTGCGACCTGATCATCGCGGTGAACCTCAACTCCACCAACCAGAAGCAATACCAGTTGCCGGTGATCGAACGGCCGGCGGCGTTCAAGCAGCGTTTCAACGCGCTGCTCAGCTCCCTGGGCTCGCACCTGCCGTTCCGGCGCAAGCAGGCCGAGGCCTTGCTGCAGCTGGAGCAGGAAACCCTGAAGCCCGCCGCGGCTATCCTGCCCAACCCGTGGCTGGCCGACGCGGCGTCGCCCAACGCCCAGCAGCCAGCCGCCGCGCCCGAGGAAGACGGCGCGCCCAGCTCTGCCACGGGGTCGATCATCGTCGATAACGTCGGCCCGGCGTCGCTGCTGGACCTGATCAACCAGAGCTTCGAGGTGATGCAGACCTCGCTGGCGCAGTACAAGATCGCCGGCTACCCGCCGGACATCCTCATCAACGTGCCCAAGCGCGTGTGCCGGTTCTTCGAGTTCTACAAGGCGCCGGAGCTGATCGAGCTGGGCCGGCTGATTGCCAGCGATACCCTGGACAATTACGAGCGCGAGCGCCATTGACCCGGCCCGTGGGAGCGGGTTCTACCCGCGAAAAGACCGCTGCGTAATTCCTGATGCCACGCGGTGCCCTCTTCGTGGGCAGAGCCCACTCCCACGGAAACACCCGCGCGCACAAAGATTTTACCGCCAGCGTTAGTCCTGCAAGGCCCGGATAGATTAAAGTAATGCCCCCGGCCCGGGCGTTATCTTGACGCACCGGTCACCTTCTCCAGGAACCTTCATCGATGGAACATCGTGAAGCGCTGATCGCGCTGCGAACCTTTCTCTCCACCCAGATCCTCGGCCAGGAAAAACTGATCGACCGCCTGCTGATCGTGCTGCTGGCTGACGGCCACATGCTGGTCGAAGGCGCGCCTGGGCTGGCCAAGACCAAGGCCATCAAGGAACTGGCGGAAGGCATCGAGGCGCAGTTCCACCGCATCCAGTTCACCCCCGACCTGCTGCCCGCCGACATCACCGGCACCGAGATCTACCGCCCGGAAACCGGCAGCTTCGTGTTCCAGCAGGGGCCGATCTTCCACAACCTGGTGCTGGCCGACGAAATCAACCGCGCCCCGGCCAAGGTGCAGTCGGCGCTGCTGGAGGCCATGGCCGAGCGCCAGGTCAGCGTGGGCCGCAGCACCTACGAGCTGTCGCCGCTGTTCCTGGTGATGGCCACCCAGAACCCCATCGAGCAGGAAGGCACCTACCCGCTGCCCGAGGCCCAGCTCGACCGTTTCCTGATGCACGTGAAAATCGGCTTTCCTGACGCCGCCGTCGAACGCCGCATCCTCCAGCAGGCCCGCGGCGAAGCGCTGAACGGCGAGACCAAGCCCGAGCGGCGGGTCAGCCAGCAGGCCATCTTCGCTGCGCGCAAGGAAATCCTCGGGCTGTACATGGCCGACGCCGTGGAGGAATACCTGGTGCAGCTGGTGATGGCCACCCGTACCCCGAGCAAGTTCGACGCCGAAATGGCCGAATGGATCGCCTACGGCGCCAGCCCGCGCGGCTCCATCGCCCTGGACCGCTGCGCGCGGGCCCACGCCTGGCTGGCGGGGCGCGACTTCGTCAGCCCCGAGGACATCCAGGCGGTGCTGTTCGACGTGCTGCGCCACCGCATCATCCTGTCGTTCGAGGCCGAAGCCGCCGGCATCGACCAGGACCGGGTGATACAGCGCATCCTCGACGTCGTCGCCGTCGCTTGACCAACATGTCCGTGCCCGCGCCTACCGCACCCGGCACTCGCATCAGCCTCGCCGAGCTGATCGAGATGCGCCACCGCGTGCGCGAGGTGCAGCTGTTCTCCACCCCCGGCCAGCGCAGCCCGCTGATCGGCCTGCATCATTCCAAGCTGCGCGGCCGCGGCGTGGACTTCGACCAGGTGCGCGTGTACCAGGCCGGCGACGACGTGCGCAGCATCGACTGGCGGGTGACCGCACGCACCCAGGAGCCGCACACCAAGCTGTTCCATGAGGAGCGCGAGCGGCCCATCTATATCCTGGTCGAACAGAGCCAGCGGCTGTTCTTCGGCTCGGGGCTGATGTTCAAATCGGTGCTGGCCGCCCAGGCCGCCGCGCTGATCGGCTGGGCAGCGCTGGGCCACAACGACCGCATCGGCGGCCTGGTGTACGGCGACGGCGAGTATTACGAGGTGAAGCCGCGGCGCAGCAAGCAGAGCCTGCTGCAGCTATTGAACCGCCTGGTGCGGGTCAACCAGTCGCTGCACACCGACAGCCGCCACGACGACGAAGCCCTGAGCATGGCCCTGCGCCGCGCCCGCGAGGTGCTGCGCCCCGGCAGCCTGGCCTTCATCATCTGTGACGAGCGCGCCCTGAGCAGCGCCGCCGAACAGCAGCTCAGCCTGCTGTCGCGCCACTGCGACCTGCTGTTGCTGCCGCTGTCCGACCCGCTGGACCACGCCCTGCCGGCTGCCGGCCTGCTGCGTTTCGCCCAGCGCGGCGCGCAACTGGAGCTCGACACCCTGAACCCCGAGCTGCGCCAGGCCTACCGCGCCCAGGGCGAGGCGCGCATTGCCCGCTGGGAGCGGCTGGCGCAGAAGTTGCGCATCCTGATGATGCCCCTGAGCACTCAGAGCGAAATGATCGAACAGCTGCGCGAATACCTGAACCCGCACAAACCGGGCAAAAGCCAATGAGCAGCCTGGACGACCTGCAACCGCTGATCACCCCGCCGCCGCCCGGCCTGTGGCCGCCCGCCCCCGGCTGGTGGCTGCTGCTGGCCTTGCTGCCGGTGCTGGGCTGGGGCCTGTGGCGCCTGCGCCGCTTTTTGCCCAAGCGCAAGGCCGCAGCGCCGGTGGAGCAGCCACTGGACCCGGTGCGCCAGAACGCCCTGGACGAACTGGCGCGCCTGCCCAAGCCCTACGACGGCGCGCCCGCCGGCGCCTGGCTGCAGCAGATCAACGCGCTGCTCAAGCGCCTGTGCCGCAACCATTACCCCAACGCCAACAGCCACACCCTCAACGGCCGGCAGTGGCTGGCGTTCCTCGACAACCGCTGCCCGGCCGCCGGCCTGACGCGCTGGATGGTGCTGGTGGAAGGCGCCTACAAGCCCGAATGCAAACTCGACGACAAGGCCATCAAGGGCCTCAACCAGTCGGTCGAGACCTGGATCCGCAAACATGTTTGAGTTCGCCTGGCCGTGGATTTTCCTGCTGGCGCCGCTGCCCTGGGTGCTGCGCGCCCTGCTGCCGGTGGCCGACAGCGGCGAGCCGGCGCTGAAAGTCAGCTTCCTCGACGAGCTGGAAGGCCTGGCCAAGCGCCGCGCGCGCATGAGCCTGCCCACCTGGCGCCAGCAGGCGCCCTTCGTACTGTTGTGGCTGTTGCTGCTGGGCGCCGCCGCCCGCCCGCAATGGCTGGGCCAGCCGCTGCCCATCGCCGCCAGCGGCCGCGACCTGCTGGTGGCCGTGGACGTCTCCGGCTCCATGGACTACCCCGACATGCACTGGGACGGCGACGACGTCAGCCGCCTGACCCTGGTCAAGCGCCTGCTCGGCGACTTCCTGGAAAACCGCAAGGGCGACCGCGTGGGCCTGATCCTGTTCGGCAGCCAGGCCTACCTGCAGGCGCCGCTGACCTTCGACCGCCACACCGCGCGCACCTGGCTGGACGAGGCGCGCATTGGCATCGCCGGCAAGAACACTGCCATCGGCGACGCCATCGGCCTGGCGGTGAAACGCCTGCGCATGCGCCCGGCGCAGAGCCGCGTGCTGATTCTGGTCACCGACGGCGCCAACAACGGCGGCGAGATCCACCCCCTGACCGCGGCGAAACTGGCGGCCGAGGAACACGTGAAGATCTACACCATCGGCATCGGTGCCGACCCCTCCGAGGACGGCGCCCTGGGCATGCTGGGCATCAACGCGAGCATGGACCTGGACGAGGCCAGCCTCACCGAAATCGCCCGCCTGACCGGCGGCCAGTACTTCCGCGCCAAGGACGGCGAGCAACTGAAGACCATCGGCGCCAGCCTCGACCGCCTGGAACCGGTGACCCAGCAACCCACCCAGGCGCGCCCTACCCAGGCGCTGTACAGCTGGCCGCTGGCGGCCGCGCTGCTGATGAGCCTGCTGCTGGTGGTGCGCGAGCAGTGGCCGGACGCCCGCTGGCAACGCCTGCTGGCCCGCCGGCACTTCCTGCCAGCCAGCAGCGACTGGCGTGAACGGCTCAAGCGCCTGCGCTTGCGGAGGCGCCGATGATCGCCCTGTGGCCCCACTGGTTCCGGCCCGCCTGGCTGTTGCTGCTGCCCGTACTGGGCTGGCTGCTGTGGAAGGTCTGGCACCGGGAGAAACGCGCCGGGCGCTGGCAGGTGCTGCTGCCGCCGGCCTTCCACGCCATCCTGCTCAACGGCGCCCACGGGCGCGGCAGCAAGACCCCGTGGGTCGTCCTCGGCCTGGCCTGGCTGCTGGCCGCCCTGGCGTTGCTGGGCCCCAGCTGGCAGCGGGTGGAACAGACCAGCCAGAAGCCCGCCGACCCGCTGGTGGTGATGCTGGAACTGACCCCGGACATGCTCGCCACCGACGTCGCCCCCAGCCGCCTGGAACAGGCCCGGCGCAAGCTGCTGGACCTGCTGCAGGCGCGCCGCGATTCGCAGACCGCCATCATCGTCTACGCCGGCTCCGCCCACGTGCTGGTGCCGCTGTCCGATGACCTGGCCACCAGCCGCAACCTGCTGGACGCGGTAAAGCCTGCGATCATGCCGCAAAGCGGCCACCGCGCCGACCTGGCCGTGGAAAAGGCCCTGACCCTGCTGCACCAGGCCGGGCTGGGCCAGGGCCGCCTGCTGCTGATCGGCTCGTCGCTCAGCGACGCCGAGCGCGACGGCATTGTCCAGCGCCTGGGCCGCGACGCCCCGCGCCTGCTGATATTGGGCATCGGCACTCGCGACGGCGCACCGGTGCGCGACGAACAGGGTGAATACCTCAAGGACGCCCAAGGCGCCATCCTGCTGCCGCGCCTGGACAACATCGGCCTGAAGACCTTCGCCGGCGAAGTCGGTGGCCTGTACCGCCAGGCGCACCTGGAAGACGACGACCTCGGCGAACTGGGCCTGCTCGACGGGCCGCTGAGCCTGCGCAGCACCGGCCAGACCGTGCAGCTGGACAGCTGGGCCGACCAGGGCTACTGGCTGTTGCTGCCGCTGTTGCTGCTGGCCGCCTGCGCCGGGCGCCGCGGCTGGTTGTTCTGCCTGCCGCTGCTGCTGTGCCTGCCGCAGCACAGCTTTGCCGCCAGCTGGGACGACCTGTGGCTGCGCCCCGACCAGCAAGGCCAGCGCCTGCTGCAGCAACAGCGCCCGGCCGAGGCCGCGCAGCACTTCGAAGACCCGCAGTGGCAGGGCATTGCCCTGTACCGCGCCGGCGACTATGCGGCCGCCGCCCAGCACTTCGCCCAGGGCAACGAGGCCCAGGACCATTACAACCGCGGCAACGCCCTGGCCAAGAGCGGCGAGCTGGAAGCGGCGCTGGACGCCTACGACCAGGCCCTGGAGCGCCAGGCCGACCTGGCCCCGGCGCTGCGCAACAAGGCGCTGGTGGAACAGTTGCTGCACGAACAGCAACGCAAGGCCCAGGCCGCCGCCGACGCCGCGGCGCAAGCAGCACGGGATGCCGCCAACAGCCAGGCCACGACTGCACCCACGCAAAACGCCCAATCCGACGCCGCCGCGCAACAGGCGCAAAACGCCCAGCAGGCGGCCAACACCGAACAACATCCGCCCCAGGACCAGGCCAAGGCCGGCAACAACCCCACGCCAGGCGATACTGACAGCACTGCGGCCACTAGCCAGACGCCGGACGCGCAAACGCCGATCTTCGCTCCGCCGCCGCCCACCGACGGCGACCTCAACGACGAGCAGCGCCAGGCCCTGGAGCAATGGCTGCGGCAGATTCCCGACAACCCGTCGGAACTGCTGCGGCGCAAATTCTGGTATGAACAGCAACAACATCAGGAAAAGACCCGATGAGTCGCGCAAGCGTCCTGCCCCTCACCCTGCTACTCGCCGTGCTGGCCAGCCAGGCCCACGCCGCCGCGCTCACCGCCAGCGTCGACCGCGCGCGCCTGGCCGTGGGCGAGACCCTGGTGCTGACCCTGGAAACCAGTGACGTCACCCAGTTCGGCAAGCCCGACCTGACCGGCCTGGACGCCGCCTTCGAGGTGCGCGACACCCGCCAGGTCAACCAGTTGCGCACCCTGGGCGGCGACAGCGAGGCCACCACCCGCTGGCTGATTACCCTGGCGCCGCGCCGCGCCGGCACCCTGAACATCCCCTCGCTGCAAGTGGGCGACCTGCACAGCGAAGCCATCAGCGTGCAGGTGCTGGCCAGCCAGGCGCCGGATGCCAACACCGAGGCGCCGGTGTCCATCGAGGCCAGCCTCGACACCAACAGCGTCTACGTTCAGGCCCAGGCCGTGCTCACCGTGCGCGTCTACCATTCGGTGGCGCTGTACGACGACAGCAACATGACCCCGCTACAGGTGGCCGACGCGCGCATCGAGCCGGTCGGCGACACCCGCACCTACGAAAAGCTCATCAACGGCATCCGCCACGGCGTCATCGAGAGCCGCTACGCCATCTACCCGCAGCACAGCGGCAGCCTGCAGATTCCGCCGCTGACCTTCAGCGCCACCGAGGTCGAACCCGCCCCTGCGGGCCAGGACGCCAACAGCCCGCACCCGGGCAAGCTGGTGCACGTGACATCGGCGCAGCTGGAGCTGACCGTCAAGCCCAAGCCCGCCAGCTACCCCACCGACGCGCCCTGGCTGCCGGCCCACAGCCTGGCCCTGAGCGAAAGCTGGAACCCCGAGCCCGACCACCTGCAGGTGGGCGACTCCATGACCCGCACCCTCAGCCTCAAGGCCGAGGGCCTGTCGGCCGCGCAACTGCCGCCGCTGCCGGGCACCGACAACATTGCCCTGCGCCGCTACCCCGACCAGCCGCAACTGAGCAACCTGGTCAACGAACGCGGCCTGGTGGGCAGCCGCGACGAGCGCGAGGCGCTGGTGCCGGCGCGCGAAGGCAGCATCGAGGTGCCGGCCATCGACATCACCTGGTGGAACACCCAGGAAGACCACCTGGACCACACCAGCCTGCCGGCGCGCACCCTGCAAGTGGCGCAGAACCCGACCCTGACGGTGGACACCCCGGCCGCCAGCAGCGCCGCCACGCCGCTGCTGTGGCCGTGGCAGCTGAGCACCCTGGTGCTGGCGCTGACCACCCTGGCCGGCTTCGTGCTGTGGTGGCGTGCACGCTCGCAACCCGCCGTGGCCCGCGTCGCGCAGGCCGGTCCCAGCCCGCGTACGCTGCTGGACGACCTCAAGCGCGCCTGCCTTGCCAACGACCCCCAGGCCACCCGCCAGGCGCTCGACGCCTGGGCGCGGCAGCAGCCCGAGACCCTGGCCGACATGGCCGCGCGCTTCGTGCCGCTGTCCGACGCACTGGACGGCCTCAACGGCGCGCTGTACAGCGAAAGCGGCCAGCACTGGCAAGGCCAGGAGCTGTGGCGCGCCATCGGCACCATCCCCGCCAGCGAAGCCGTGCAGGCGCCCGTCGGCGACAACGGCGCGCTGCCGCCGCTCTACCCCAAATAGCCAGCCCCTGCCCCGCGGGCAGGGCCTGCCAAGGAATTTGCGATGCACCTGTTTCACACCTCCGACTGGCACCTGGGCCAAAGCCTGCATGGCCAGGACCGCGACTTCGAACACGCCTGCTTCCTCGACTGGCTGCTGGCCCGCCTGGGCGAGCGCCGGCCGGACGTGCTGCTGATCGCCGGCGACATCTTCGACACCGTCAACCCGCCGGTAAAAGCCCAGGAACGCCTGTACGACTTCATCGTCAACGCCCACGAGCAACAGCCGGCGTTGACCATCGTGATGATCGCCGGCAACCACGACTCCGGCTCACGCATCGAACTGCCGGCGCCACTGATGCGCCGCCTGCGCACCCACGCCCTGGGCCGCGTGGTGTGGCTGGACGACGGCCAGCTGGACAGCGAGCGCCTGCTGATCCCCTTGCAAGACGCCGACGGCGAAGTGGCCGGCTGGTGCCTGGCGCTGCCGTTCCTGCGCCCGGCCGAAGTCACCGGCGCCACCCTGGGCGACGACTACCTCAAGGGCATCGCCCACGTGCATGAACGCCTGATCGCCGCCGCCGAGGCCAAGCGGCAGCCGGGCCAGGCGCTGATTGCCGTCAGTCACGCGCACATGGCCGGCGGCTCGGTGTCGGTGGACTCGGAGCGCAGCCTGATCATCGGCAGCGCCGAGGCCCTGCCCGCCAGCCTGTTCGGCGAGGCCATCAGCTACGTGGCCCTGGGGCACCTGCACAAGCCCCAGCAGGTCAACGGCGAAACGCGCATCCGCTACAGCGGCTCGCCGATCCCGCTGTCGTTCTCCGAGATCGACTACCCGCACCAGATCCTCGAGATCCGCTGCGAGGGCGAGCAGCTGCTTAGCGTCGAACCGCTGCTGATTCCCCGCGCCGTGGACCTGATCCGCCTGGGCCCGGCGCCCCTGGCCGAGGTGCTGGCCAAGCTGGCCGACCTGAGCGAAGTGGACCTGCTGGCCGACCTCACCCACCAGCCCTGGCTGGAAGTGCGGGTGATACTCGACGAGCCGCAGCCCGACCTGCGCCAGCAGATCGAAACGGCGCTGCAGAACAAGGCCGTGCGCCTGGTGCGCATCGGCGCCGAATACGCCGGCAGCCGTGGCGCCGACGACGGCGACGCGGCGCTGATCGAACTGGACCAGCTCAGCCCGCAGGAGCTGTTCAGCCGCGCCTGGCTGGACAGCTACGGCCGCGAGGTGGACAGCGCCACCCTGGACGACTTCGCCCTGCTGTTGCAGGAAGTGCAACTGGCGGGAGAACAGCCATGAAGATCCTCGCCATTCGCCTGAAGAACCTGGCCTCGCTGGCCGGCCCCTTCGAGCTGGACTTCACCGCCGAGCCCCTGGCCAGCGCCGGCCTGTTCGCCATAACCGGGCCCACCGGCGCCGGCAAGAGCACCCTGCTCGACGCCCTGTGCCTGGCGCTGTTCGGCGCCGTGCCGCGGCTGAGCAAGACCGGCCGCGACGCCAAGGTGCCGGACGCCGACGGCGAGATCAATACCGGCGACCCGCGCACCCTGCTGCGCCGCGGCACCGGCGCAGGCTTTGCCGAGGTGGACTTCGTCGGCATCGACGGCCGCCGCTACCGTGCGCGCTGGGAAGCCAACCGCGCCCGCGACAAGGCCGGCGGCAAGCTGCAGGCCAGCCGCCAGAGCCTGCGCGACCTGGACAACGACCAACTGCTGGCCAGCCAGAAAGGCGAATACAAGACCCTGCTCGAAGGCTGCCTGGGCCTGAACTTCGAACAGTTCACCCGCGCCGTGCTGCTGGCCCAGAGCGAGTTCAGCGCCTTCCTCAAGGCCGACGACAACGAGCGCAGCGAACTGCTGGAAAAGCTCACCGACACGGCGCTGTACACGCGCCTGGGCAAGCGCGCCTTCGAGAAGAGCCGCGACGCCCGCGACGCCCACAAGCAGCTGCAGGACCAGGCCGGCGGCATCGCACCGCTGCCCACCGAGGCTCGCGAAGCCCTGGACCTGGAATACAGCACCGCCCTGGGCCTGTTGCGCACTGAACAGGCGCGCCTCAAGCAGCTGGAACAGCAGCGCCAATGGCACGTGGAAGGCCAGCGCCTGCACGGCGAACACCAGGCCGCCAGCGAGCAGCTGCAACAGGCCGAGCAACAGGCGCAAGCCTTGGCCGATAGCCGCAACACCCTGGCGCGCCTGGACACCTTGGCGCCCCAGCGCCATCTGTTCAGCCGCCAGGCCGAGTTGACCGGCGAACTGCAGCCGCTGGCGGCGCGCATCGCCGGCCACCAGCAGGCCAGCGAACAACTGCACACACGCCAGGCGCAGCTGCAACTGGCCCGCGAACAGGCACAGGCCGCACTGACCGCCGCCCTGGCCGCCCAGGCTGATGCCGCGCCCGCCTTGCGCCAGGCTTTCGACGAACAGAGCCACCTGGCGCGCCTGGACGAACAGGCCGCGCCCTTGCAGCAAGCCCTGGAGGCTGCCGAAGCTGCCCGCGACCAGGGCCAGGCTGCCATCCAGCGCCTGGACCAGGGCCAGCAGGCCAGCACCGCGCGCCTCGAACAGATCACCCAGCAATTGGCCCAGAGCGCAGGCCTTGCGCCGCTGGCCGAGGCTTGGCCAGTATGGCGCCCACGCCTGCAACAGGCGCTGACCCTCAGCGCACGCCTGCTCAAGGGCCGCGAGGAACTGCCGGCGCTGGAGCAGCGCGCCAGCGCCGGCCAGGCGCAATTGACCAAGCTGCAACAGGCATTGGACGCGCTGTACCAGCAGGCCGGCTGCGCCCCCCATGAACTGGCCGACCGCCTCAGCGCCCTCACCCGCCAGCTGCAGGACAGCCGCCAGCAGCTGCGCAGCGTCGAAGACCTGCACCGCCACTGGCAGCGCCAGCAGGAACTGCAGGAGCGCCAACACAGCCTGGCCGAACAGGCCCGCGCTGCCAGCCAGCAGCGCGAGGCGCGCACCCGCGAAGGCCTGCAGCTCAAGGGCGAGCACGAGACCGCCGTGCAGCAACTGGAGGTTACCGTCGCGCTGCTCAACCGCCAGCGCCTGGCCCGCAGCGCCAGCGTCGAGGAACTGCGCGCGCAGCTGCAAGCCGATCAACCTTGCCCGGTGTGCGGCAGTGCCGAGCATCCCTGGCATCAGCCCGAGGCGCTGTTGCAGGCGCTGGCAGGGCACGATGACAGCGAAGAGCGCAACGCCCGCCTGGTGGTGGAAAAACTGGCCGCGCGCCTGGCCGAGCTGCGCGTCGAGGTCATCGCCCTGCGTGACCAGCAGGCGCAGCTCAAGCAACAGGATGAACAACTGCAAGGCCAGCTGGGCACGGTGCAACCGCTGCTGGAAGCTCACCCGCTGTACGCTGCACTGAGCGATGCCGAGCAACCCGGCCCGTGGCTGGAACACCAGCAGCACGCCGCCCACCAGCGCATCCAGGCCGAGGAACAGCAGCAAGGCGCGCTGCTGACCCTGCAACAGCAGGCCGGCGCCCAACAGCAGCAACTGCAACAGGCGCAGCAGGCCAGCCAGGACGCCAGCCGCCTGTTGGCCGAGCAAAGCCAGCACCTGCACAACGACCAGCAGCGCCTGGACGAAGAACTGCAGGCGTTCGCCAGCGTGCTGCCGGCCAGCGACCTCGACGGCCTGCTGCACACCCCGGCCGCCACCTTCATGGCCCTGGACAACAGCGTCAGCCAGCGCCTGCAACACCTCGAACAACAGCGCGAGGAACAGCAGGAGCATGACGAGCGGCGCCAACGCCTGGCCCAGGAGCGCCTGCTGCAACAGGCCCGCGAACAGGCGGCCGAGGCCCAGGCCGAAGGCCTTGCGCGGTTCACCCAGCAGCGCCAGGCCGCCAGCGAACGCCTGCAGGCCCTGCTCGGCCAGCATGCCGACGCTGCCACCTGGCAAACCGCGCTGGAACAGGCCGTGCATCAGGCGCGCACCACCGACAGCGATGCCGCCGCCCAGCAGCAGGACGCCAGCAACCAGGCCCTGCAATTGGCCAGCGAACTCAAGGCCGACCAGCAGCGCCAACAGCAGCTCGACGCGACGCTCGGCGAGCTGACGGCCAGCCTCGACGCCTGGCGCCAGCAGCACCCGCAGCTGGACGACGACGGCCTGGCCGCACTGCTGGCCATCGATGAACAGCAGGTCAGCCACCTGCGCCAGCGCCTGAGCCAGGCCGACAAGGCCGTGGAAGAAGCCCGCGTGCGCCTGCACGAACGCGAACGCCAGCTGCAAGCGCACCAGGCCCAGGCCAACGGCGCCGGCACCGTCGACGAACTGGACGCCAGCCTGCTCCAGGCCCAGCAACAGTGCGCCGCCTGCGAGGAAACCTGCGCCGAGCTGCGTGCCCGCCAGGTCGAAGACCAGCGCCGCCTGGCTGCCCACGGCGAGCTGCAGGCACGCATCGAACAGGCCTACGCCGAGTTCCAGCGCTGGGGCCGCCTGGCCGCGCTGATCGGTTCGGCCGAAGGGGAAAAATTCCGCAAGCTGGCCCAGGCCTACAACCTCGACCTGCTGGTGCACCACGCCAACGCCCAGCTGCGCCAGCTGGTGCGCCGCTACCGCCTCAAGCGCGGCGGCAGCATGCTCGGCCTGCTGGTGCTGGACACGGAAATGGGCGACGAACTGCGCTCGGTGCATTCGCTGTCGGGCGGTGAGACCTTCCTGGTCTCCCTGGCACTGGCCCTGGGCCTGGCGTCCATGGCGTCGAGCACGCTGCGCATCGAGTCGCTGTTCATCGACGAAGGCTTCGGCAGCCTCGACCCCGAGTCCTTGCAACTGGCCATGGACGCCCTCGACGGCCTGCAGGCCCAGGGCCGCAAGGTGGCGGTGATCTCCCACGTGCAGGAGATGCATGAGCGCATCCCGGTGCAGATCCAGGTCAAGCGCCAGGGCAACGGCCTCAGCAGCGTCGAGGTGACAGGATGATTCTGTATTCGTTCCGCCGCTGCCCCTACGCCATGCGTGCGCGCATGGCGCTGCGCTACAGCGGCGTGCCGGTAGAGATTCGCGAAGTGAGCCTGAAGGCCAAGCCGGCAGACATGCTGGCAGCGTCGCCCAAGGGCACGGTGCCGGTGCTGGTGCTGGCGGATCGGGTGATCGATGAGAGCCTGGACATCATGCGCTGGGCCCTGGCACACAACGATCCGGATGGCTGGCTGGAAAGCGATGGCGATGAGCTGATCGCCTACAACGACGGCCCGTTCAAGCAGGCGCTGAACCGCTACAAGTACGCCGACCGCTACCCCGAACACCCCATGGCGTGCTACCGGGAACAGGGCTGCGCGTTCCTGCAGGTGCTGGAAGCTCGTTTGCTGGAAAACCAGTGGCTGGCAGGCGAGCGCTTGGGCCTGGCCGATATCGCCATCGCGCCCTTCATCCGCCAGTTCCGCGGCGTGGACCCGGACTGGTTCGGGCAGGCGCCCTACCCGCGCGTGCGCGCGTGGATCGAAGGCATCATAGAGTCTGCGTTGTTCAAGGCCATCATGGCCCGCTGAGTATCAGCCGCCGACGACGAACTGCGTGGCAATGGTGGCCGCCAGCATCACCGCTACATACAGGCCGATGGCCAGGTAGGCACCGTGACGGGCAGACGAAAGAATGGCACTGGCCATGATGAAGGCTCCGTGGCGAAGAATTCAGGCTGACAGGATCAGGTATTGCCGCGCCGAAAACCAGTGACAAACATCAATGAAGGTTATCGGTTTTCTTGATTGTAGCTGATGGCTAGCAACCCGCCGCAGATCGGGCGGGTCTGCTCAGGGCTGCTCAGTGCTGGATCTTGTGGTCCAGGGCTGCATAGAAGTTGGCGCTTTTCTGCAGGTACTGCTGGGTGTAGCTGCTGACGGCGGCCTTGCGTTCGGTGACCTGCACGCTGGCGTGGGCTGGCAGCGCCACGGTGGCGGAAACGGCGGAAGCGGCGATCACGGAGAAGAGATTGAAGTTCATGGCGGCGTACCTCGAATAGGGTGGTTTGGCTGGGGCCGGTGAGGCCATGGGTCAAACTTACGCCTGGGGTGCCGCGGGTTGAAATTCATTGGGGTGGTAGCGGATATCATTGGGATTGATATTGAGCGACCTCACCGTAGCAGCGGCCGCAGGCCGCGTCACGCACGCCGCGCACCGCCGCATACCTTGCGGACCGCAGACGCAGCCTTCGGCAGCTGCTACGCAAGTACCCTGTAGCACCGGCCGCCAGGCCGGGTCAGCCCCCCCCGGCCGCCCTTGCTGCATCCGGTAACATTTCCGGACCGATGTAGGGGTTGTCCTCCTTGCCAGGTATTCCTATTCTCCCGCTCCACATCCAACGGCCCCCAATCCCGCAGGTCTGCGCAGCTGCGTACACAACAACCTATGGAAATGGACAAACATGACCGAGACCAATCCGGAGACGGTGCAACGCCTTCTCATGGAACGGCAGGATGTATGGATACACCTGCCAGCAAAAACTTCGGTGTTTCGCATCACCAGCCACCCAACGCCCATTTTCTACAACCGCCGCTCGATCTCGAGGTACAGCGACCCCTTCCAGGAGGTAGGGGTTTGCTACGTCGCGGGCAGCCCGGAAGTTGCCATTGCCGAGACTTTCCAGCACGGCCGGAATGGGCTTGGCTCTCCCGTGCTCGTAGCCGAAATCAGCAGCGCGTCACTTCACCAGCTGGAAACGGCTCGGACCCTGCGGCTTGTTGATGTGCAGCGCCTGTGTAGCTACCTCGGGGGCAAATTGGGCGCTATCTGCGAAGGCAGGGGGCAAGGCGGGTCAGGATATCGGCTCACCCAACAGCTCAGCGGTGCCTGCATGAGAAGCGGCGTTGACGCGGATGGCCTTGTGTACAGCTCGGTAGCCTTTGGCCGGGCCCTATCGATGGAGGGCCATAATGTGGTGCTGTTCGAAGGGCGCGGCACCCAGTTGCTAGCCCTCGACGCATCACCTGTTGAGACTGTCATGCTATCCGGGGACACTACAGCGCTTGAGCTTTACTTCAGCTCAAAGTGCTTGTGGTGTAGCCAAGCAACCTCAACGGCTGCCGGTTACTTCCCCATCTCCAACCGGTTACGGAAGTCGCGCAGAATGATGTCAAACGCCGCCTCATGCTCCAGCAGCAGGTAACGAGGCTGCCAGTTTGCCGGCTTCCCTGGCTCAGAGAAATCCATCGGCTGGGCCAGGAACAAGACCAACACATTGACCAGCGTTTCATCCGCCGGGTCTATGCCCAGCTGTTTGATCAACTGGCCAATCACTGGCGTTTCCCTGCCGTTGCGGAATTGGAAATCGGGGTAGTAGCGGCGACGGTTGTGAGTGTAGGCGACCACGCTGCCCGTCCGGGTTTTCTTGCTCAGCGCCTGCTTGGTGACCCCAAGAATGGCGCACACATCGCTGGCTTCCAAGGCGTCGTAGGCCTTCTGGAAACCTTGCAGGGCATCGGCTTTCATCTGTGCCAGGGCGATTTCATTACGGGCCTGGATGCTCATTGGCCGGGCAGGCTTCTTGAGGACCACCGCAACCGCCTTTTCACCCTTGAGCTTCGCCGCTGCAATAACCGCTGATTCGGGAATGGCGAGGATCAGCGCCTCAAATTCCTTCAGCAGCGCCGCCTTGGCCGCTTCAAACGAAGGGTTCAACGGGGTGGGGTGGACGTTCATGGCAGGTTTCCCAGGATTCAAGAAGCAGTGAATGAAGGCTAAGCCTACAAAAAACAACTGTCAACTTGTAAACCTGACTACCTGTCACCCATAAAGTAAGCAAAAATGTCTACCTCCGCCACCCATAAAGCTCAAACGCCAGGCACGACAAATCCCCCACAATGCTTATGCACTTGGGAGAAAAAGAATTCAAATACTGGAAGAGAAAATGGCAGGGGCGGCTGGATTCGAACCAACGCATGGCAGGATCAAAACCTGCTGCCTTACCGCTTGGCGACGCCCCTGTAGGTGTTGCGACGAGCATGTTGCTTAGTGCTCGTTGGGTATGGCGCGCAATTTACCAGCAAAATATCGATCTGTGAAGCCCTAGTGTGAAATTTTTTCTTTAAAAACAGCTGCTTGCCCTCTCGAAAGGCCGCAAGGCGGCGCCGGGCCCCGTTTTCCCTGCGGATTGCGGGGGCCAGCGCCGGCGGTGTCAGGCCTTGAAGAATGCCAGCAGGTCCTGGTTGATCACATCGGCATGGGTGGTGCACATGCCATGCGGATAGCCCTTGTAGACCTTCAACGCGCCACGGCTCAGCAGTTTGATTGACAGCTCGGCCGAGTCGGCGATGGGCACTATCTGGTCGTCGTCGCCGTGCAGCACCAGCACCGGCACGCTGATCTGCTTGAGGTCTTCGGTGAAGTCGGTTTCCGAGAAGGCCTTGATGCAGTCGTAGTGGGCCTTGGTGCCGCCCATCATGCCCTGGCGCCACCAATTGTCCTTGACCCCTTCCGAGACGTCGGCGCCCTCACGGTTGTAGCCGTAGAACGGCACCGGCACTTCCTTGTAGAACTGCGCGCGGTTGGCGGCCAGGGCGCTGCGGAAGCCGTCGAACACCTCGATGGGCAGGCCGCCGGGGTTGCTCGTCGACTTGACCATGATGGGCGGCACGGCGCCGATCAGCACCGCCTTGGCCACCCTGCCCGCCCCGTGCCGGGCCACATAGCGCGCCACCTCGCCACCGCCGGTGGAGTGGCCGACGTGGATGGCGTTCTTCAGGTCCAGGTGCGCCACCAGTTGGGCGACGTCGCTGGCGTAGGTGTCCATGTCATTGCCGGTGGCGGTCTGGGTGGAACGGCCGTGGCCGCGGCGGTCGTGGGCGATGACGCGGAAGCCCTGGTGCAGGAAGAACAGCATCTGCGCGTCCCAATCGTCGGCGCTCAGCGGCCAGCCGTGGTGGAACACGATGGGTTGGCCGGTGCCCCAGTCCTTGTAGAACAGCTGGGTGCCGTCTTTGAGGGTAAACAGAGCCATGTGTCACCTCCAGTGTGCGGAAAGCATGCGCACGCTGCGCAGGCCGAACAGGGAGGTTAGATGGTGGAAGGCGGGGCGATGGTGCCGCTCGTCGTCGGGCACCGCAAAGCAAACCCCCCGCTTTCGCGGGGGTTCTGGTGAATCAACGCAGGAACTTCACATCCGACGGCGAATCGATGTCGAGCTTCTGCACGGTGTCGCCGAGCTTGCCGGTGGCCGGGTCACGCTTGACCACCACGATCTGGTTGCTCTTCTGGTTGGCGATCACCACGAACTTGCCGCTCGGGTCGATGGTGAATTCACGCGGCTCGATACCTTCCACGGAGCGACGCTGTACTTCCTTCAGCTCGCCGCTGGCCTTGTCGATGCTGAACACCAGCAGCTCGCTGGCCTGGCCACGGTTGGTGACGTAGAAGAACTTGCCATCGGCCGAGAAGTGCAGCGCGGCGGTGGCCTTGTGGGCGGCATCGGCGTCGGCAGCAGCCAGGTTGACGGCCTGCTTCTGCACCAGGTTGCCGGCCTTGACGTCGAACACAAACACCTGGCCGCTCATTTCGGTGGTCAGGTAGGCGTGCTTGCCGTCGGCACTGAACAACAGGTGGCGCGGGCCGCTGCCTGCTGGCAGTTGCACCGAGGCTGGCGAGGCGGCAGTCAGCGGCTTGGCCTTGTTGGCGGCGTCATAGTGGTAGACGAACACCTTGTCGGCGCCCAGGTCCTGGACGTAGACGAAACGGCCGTCGGGGCTGGAGACCACCGAGTGCACGTGGTCGCTGGCCTGGCGCTCGGCAACCACCTTGGAGGCTGCGTCGTGGCTTTCCTGCTGCACCAGTTGGCTCAGGGTGCCATCGGCGCCCACGCCGAACACCGACAGGCTGCCGTTAGGGTCCGGGTGCACCGAGTAGTTGGCCACGAACAGGTGCTTCTCACCCTTGGCCAGGCTGGAGAACGTCGGGTCTTCACCCTTGGTCTCGACCTGGTTGATCAGGGTCAGGTCATGGGTCTTGGGGTCGATCTTGAAGCTGCTGACCTTGCCGACTTTATCGTGGGCCGAGTCAGGGCCGTTTTCGTTCACGGCGAACAGGTGCTTCTGGTCCTTGCTGATGGTCAGCCAGGACGGGTTCTCGGCCTTGGTCACGGCCAGCGGCTTGGCGCTGAGCTGGCCGGTGGCGCTGTCGAAGTGGTAGCGATAGATACCTTCGCTGGTGTTGTTGGTGTAGGTGCCCACCAACAGGTCGTAGCCGCTGGCGGCCATGACGTGGGACGAGAGCACACTGATTCCGCTGGCGAGCAGCAGGGGCAGGAGATGGCGTTTCATTGTAGTTTTATCCTCGACGGGTCCTGATCAAAAGACCCCGGTCATATTCAGAAGTTGGACGCCAGGAACGCTTATTCCTGTTCGTCATCCTCATCCGTTGCAGAGAAACCACTGAGGCAGACTAGTTGATAGTTGCCGGTGTCGTTGCTGATTTCCCAGGACTGTTGTGCATCGTCGAAGCGCGCCGCCGCCAGTTGCTCGGCGGTGAAGCGCCAGCGCTTGAGCTCGCGCCCATCCATGCATTCGATACGCAGTTCGCCCGCGTCCAGGACAAAATCAAAGGCATGCAGATCATTGATCAGCAGCATGCCGCTTGTTTCTAGTTGTTCTTTAAGGCCGGTCATGACCATCTTTCATAAAGGGGGTGGAGAGGCATCCATGATATGCCAAATCGGCCAATTTGAAACCGGTTTCCGCTTCAAACTGTCGCACCTCCATGCCTGAAAACGCCGCGACCCTACGACGCAAAACCCCGTAGCCGCTGCCGCCAGGCTGCGCTGGCCCCTGAGTACACTGGAGATCTCCAGCGGGGCATGGGGCCAGCGCAGCCTGCGGCAGCGGCTACGGGGTTGTTGCGGGTTGTCGAGTTTATGTCACAAGGCGTCGCGGCTGGGGGCGCCGTCTACCAGGCGGGTGAGGCCCAGGGGGTTGGCGTTGCGCAGCGCCTCGGGCAGTAGCTCGTCGGGGTAGTTCTGGAAGCACACTGGGCGCAGGAAGCGGTCGATGGCCAGGGTACCTACCGAGGTGCCGCGCGAGTCCGAGGTGGCCGGGTACGGCCCGCCGTGGACCATGGCTTCACAAACCTCGACGCCGGTAGGGTAGCCATTGAGCAGGATGCGCCCGACCTTCTGTTCCAGCAGCGCGGTCAGCTCGGCGTGGTGGCGGAAGTCGGCCGGCTCGCCAATCAGCGTGGCGGTCAGCTGGCCGTGCAAGGCCTCGAGCGCGGCGTTGAGCTGGTACTGATCCGCGACCTCGACCAGCACGGTGGTAGGCCCGAACACCTCTTCCTGCAGCACTTCATCGCCATCCAGCAGCAACTGCACATCGGCCTGGAACAGCTGCGGCTGGGCTTGGGCGCCCTGCTGGGTGCTGCCGGCCAGGTGGCGAATGCCGGGGTGGGCGTGCAGCGCCTCCAGGCCCTTGGCGTAGCTGCGCAGGGTGCCGGCGTTGAGCATGGTCTGCGCTGGTTGCGCCCCCATGGCGGCGGCCAGTTGCTGGACGAACACGCTGAAACCCGGCGAGCGCAGGCCAATCACCAGCCCGGGGTTGGTACAGAATTGGCCACAGCCCTGCACCACCGAGGCGGTCAGCTCGCGGGCCACGGTTTCCCCGCGCAGTTCCAGGGCCTGCGGCAGCAGGATCACCGGGTTGATGCTCGACATTTCGGCGAACACCGGGATCGGCTGCGGCCGCGCCGCCGCCATGTCGCACAAGGCCCGGCCGCCCTTCAACGAACCGGTGAAGCCCACGGCCTGGATGGCTGGGTGCTTGACCAGCGCCTCCCCTACCCCGACGCCGTAGATCATGTTGAACACACCAGCAGGCATCTCGGTGCGCTCGGCGGCACGGATGATCGCGTCCGCCACCCGTTCGGCGGTGGCCATGTGGCCGCTGTGGGCCTTGAACACCACCGGGCAGCCGGCGGCCAGGGCGGCGGCGGTGTCACCGCCAGCAGTGGAGAATGCCAGCGGGAAGTTGCTGGCGCCGAACACCGCCACCGGGCCGACGCCGATGCGGTACTGGCGCAGGTCCGGGCGCGGCAGCGGGGTGCGCTCGGGCAGCGCGCGGTCGATGCGCGCGCCGTAGAAATCGCCACGGCGCAACACCTTGGCAAACAGACGCATCTGCCCGCTGGTGCGGCCGCGCTCGCCCTGGATGCGCGCCGCCGGCAAGGCGGTTTCCTGGGTGACCAGGGCGACGAAGTCATCGCCCAGCGCGTCCAGCTCATCGGCAATTGCTTCCAGGAACTGCGCGCGCCGCTCGCTGCTCAGGCGCCGGTACAGCGGGTACGCCTGCCGGGCCGCACGGGCGGCGGCGTCGACTTCTTCCGGGGTGGCCTGGTGAAAGTCGAACGGCAGTTCGGCGCCGGTGCTGGCGTCGACGCTCTTGACCACTACCGTGCCCTGGGCGCTGCGGCGCCCGCCAATGTAGTTATGACCACGAATCATGGAACCTCCTCAAAGCTTGCCGATGCTGCCGGGGGCGAACGCCGCCTCGCCACGGCCGACACGGTTGTTCAGCGGCGCGCCGAACTCGTCCAGGCTGATCTCGAAACGGTCGCCCAGCTGGGTGCTGATGCCGTCGGCGAACGACAGCGTCGCGGTGCCGAAGAAATGGATGTGCACATCGCCCGGGCGCAGGAACTGCGCGTACTTGAAGTGGTGATACTCCAGGTTGTCGAAGCTGTGGCACATGTTGCCTTCGCCGCTGAGGAACTCTTTTTCCCACAGCAGCTTGCCGTCGCGCCAGATGCGGCTGGTGCCCGCCAGGTGCGTGGGCAGCTCGCCCACGCGCAATTCCGGGCCGTAGGAGCAGTGGCGCAATTTAGAGTGCGCCAGGTACAGGTAGTTCTTGCGCTCCATCACGTGGTCGGAGAACTCGTTGCCCAGGGCGAAGCCCAGGCGGTACGGCTTGCCGTCGCGGCCGATGACGTACATCCCGCCCAGCTCCGGCTCTTCGCCGGCGTCTTCGGCGAACGGTGGCACCGGGAACTCGCCACCGGGGCGCACGACGATGCTGCCATCGCCCTTGTAGAACCATTCCGGCTGCACCCCGGCCTGCCCCGCCGCCGGCTTGCCGCCATCCAGGCCCCACTTGAAGATTTTCATGCTGTCGGTGACCGCCGCTTCCTCGCCCACCTGCTGGTGCATCTTGTCGCGGGTGGCGGCGCTGCCCAGGTGGGTCAGGCCGGTGCCGGTGATCAGCATGTGCGCCGGGTCCGGGTGGTCCAGCGGCGGCAGGATGCGGCCCTCGTCCAGCAGTTGCAGGTAATCGTGGTGCTGGCCCAGGCCCAGGTCATCGACATGGCGCGCCAGGCCAATGCCGGCCTCGATGGCCGCCAGGGCCAGTTCGCGCACGCTGTTGGCGCCGCGCACTTCGTGCACGCGGTCGCTGTCCACCAGGCCCACGCGGCGCTGGCCATCAATCAATTGGAATTGCACTAGACGCATGGTTGCTGCTCCCTTTTGTTGTCAGGTACGTGCGCTGGGTTGCGCGCTGCGGGCACTGGCGGCGAACTGCTCGGCTGGCAGCGCGTGGCGGCGCTCCAGCAGGCGGTAGACCACCGCGGTCAGCAGCAGGCCGAACAGCATCACGCCAGTAAGGAAATACAGGCCGCTGGCCAGGTTGCCGGTGTACTCCTTGAGCGCACCGATCACGAACGGGCCGATGTAGCCGCCCAGGTTGCCCACCGAGTTGATCAGGGCAATGCCGGCGGCCGCGCTGGCGCCGGCGAAGAAGCGCCCCGGCAGGGTCCAGAACACCGCCGTGCAGGAGAACAGCGAGAACGCCACCAGGCTCAGGGCCGCCAGTTGCAGCACCGGCACGCTAAGCCAGGCGCTGAAGAACAGGCCGGCGGCGCCCAGCACGTAGAGCACGGCCAGGTGGCCGTAGCGGTCGTTGAGGCGGTCGGAGCTGCGCGGCACGATCAGCAGGCCGACGATGCCGAAGATGTATGGCACCGACGAGACGAAGCCGGTCACCAGGTCGCTGCCGCCGAACTGCTTGATCAGCGTCGGCAGCCACAGGCCCAGGCCATAGATGCTCAGGGTCACCGGCAGGTAGAACAGCGCCAGCAACAACACGCGGAAATCCTTCAGGGCGTGCAGCGGGTTGCCGTGGCGGGTCTGGCCGTAGGTGTCGAGATCTTTCTGCAGCTCGGCGGCCAGCCAGCCCTTTTCCACCTCGGTCATCCACTTCACCTGCGCCGGGCCGTCGGGCAACCACTGCAGCACCGGCCAGGTGAGCAGGATGGCCGGCGTGCCGATGGCGATGAACAGCCACTGCCAGCCGTGCAGGCCCAGCACCCCGTCCATGCCCAGCAGGCCGCCGGACACGGGCCCGGTAATCATCATGGCGATGGGCTGCGAGAGGATGAACAGGCCGAGGATCTTGCCGCGGTGGCGCACCGGGAACCACTGGGTGATGTAGTACAGCACGCCAGGGAAGAAGCCCGCCTCCGCGGCGCCCAGCAGGAAGCGCATCACATAGAAGCTGTTGGGCCCCTGCACGAACGCCATGCCGATGGTGATGGCGCCCCAGGTGATCATGATGCGCGCAAACCAGCGCCGCGCGCCGAAGCGGGTCAGCAGCAGGTTGCTGGGGATTTCCAGCAGGAAGTAGCCGATGAAAAACAGCCCGGCGCCCATGCCATAGGCGGCGTCGCCGATGCCCACGTCGCTGCCCATGTGCAGCTTGGCGAAGCCCACCGCCGAGCGGTCCACGTAGGCCACCAGGTACAGCAGGATCAGGAAGGGGATCAGCTTGAGGGTGATACGCCTGACCAGGCGCAGTTCTTCGCTCATGGCAACGGTCTCCAATTGTTCTTGTTATGGATGGGGATCGGCAGGCCGTCCTCCGTTGCGAACGACTATATAGTATTACTATTTAACGAACAACGACTTCACATGTTGGGATTTTAGGCCTATTTTAGCTATCAGCGCCGTCATTAAGTCTTACAATAAGAGAAGCCCCCATGTCTGAGAAGAAACCTGCACTGCGTTCGGCCCAATGGTTTGGCACCGCCGACAAGAACGGCTTCATGTACCGCAGCTGGATGAAGAACCAAGGCATCGCCGACCACCAGTTCCACGGCAAGCCGATCATCGGCATCTGCAACACCTGGTCCGAGCTGACGCCCTGCAACGCCCACTTCCGCACCATCGCCGAACACGTCAAGCGTGGCGTGCTGGAGGCCGGTGGCTTCCCGGTGGAGTTCCCGGTGTTCTCCAACGGCGAGTCCAACCTGCGCCCCACGGCCATGCTCACCCGCAACCTGGCGAGCATGGACGTGGAAGAGGCCATTCGCGGCAACCCCATCGACGGCGTGGTGCTGCTCACCGGCTGTGACAAGACCACCCCGGCCCTGCTGATGGGCGCCGCCAGCTGCGACGTGCCGGCCATCGTCGTCACCGGCGGGCCGATGCTCAACGGCAAGCACAAGGGCCGCGACATCGGCGCCGGCACCATCGTCTGGCAGATGCACGAATCGCTGAAGGCCGGGCAGATCAGCCTCGACGAATTCCTCTCCGCCGAGGCCGGCATGTCGCGCTCGGCGGGCACCTGCAACACCATGGGCACGGCCTCGACCATGGCCTGCATGGCCGAAGCCCTGGGCACCTCGCTGCCACACAACGCCGCCATTCCGGCGGTGGATTCACGCCGCTATGTGCTGGCGCACATGTCCGGCATGCGCGCCGTGGAGATGGTCAAGGAAGACCTGCGCCTGTCGAAGATCCTGACCCGCGAAGCCTTCGAAAACGCCATCCGCGTCAACGCCGCCATTGGCGGCTCCACCAACGCCGTGATCCACCTGAAGGCCATCGCCGGGCGCATCGGCGTCGACCTGGAGCTGGACGACTGGACCCGCATCGGCCGCGGTACCCCGACCCTGGTGGACCTGCAACCGTCCGGGCGCTTCCTGATGGAAGAGTTCTACTACGCCGGCGGCCTGCCCGCGGTGCTGCGGCGCCTGGGCGAAAACCACCTGATCCCCAACCCCGAGGCCCTCACCGTCAACGGCAAGAGCCTGTGGGACAACGTGCGCAACTCGCCCATCTACGGCGACGACGAGGTAATCCGCGCCATCGACAACCCGCTGGTGGCCGACGGCGGCATCTGCGTGCTGCGCGGCAACCTGGCGCCGCTGGGCGCGGTGCTCAAGCCCTCTGCCGCCACCCCGGCGCTGATGAAACACCGTGGCCGCGCCGTGGTGTTCGAGAACTTCGACGAGTACAAGGCACGCATCAACGACCCGCAGCTGGACGTGGACGCCGACTCCATCCTGGTGATGAAAAACTGTGGCCCCAAGGGCTACCCGGGCATGGCCGAGGTCGGCAACATGGGCCTGCCGGCCAAACTGCTGGCCCAGGGCGTGACCGACATGGTGCGCATCTCGGACGCGCGCATGAGCGGCACCGCCTACGGCACCGTGGTGCTGCACGTGGCGCCGGAAGCGGCGGCCGGCGGCCCGTTGGCAGCGGTGCAGGAAGGCGACTACATCGAACTGGACTGCAGCACCGGGCGCCTGCACCTGGACATCAGCGACGCCGAACTGGCGGCGCGCCTGGCCGACTGGCAGGCACCGGCGCACAACCTGCTGGCCGGTGGCTACCGCCAGCTGTACGTGGACCATGTGATGCAGGCCGACCAGGGCTGCGATTTCGACTTCCTGGTAGGCTGCCGCGGCGCCGAAGTGCCCCGCCACTCCCATTGATTGGGCCCCGCTGGCATCTGAAAACGCCAACCGTGGGAGCGGGCTCTGCCCGCGAATTGAACCAACGCGGTCTGTCAGGCAATACGCGGGGTTCTTTTCGCGGGCAGAGCCCGCTCCCACGGTTGGGGGGGCATCGCCCAGCAATGCTATGATCGCGCCAACCATCGCTCAGGACCTCCCCACCCCCCATGGACTACCGCAAACCCTCCGACCGCAAGAGCATGCACGCGCGCATCGTGCAGGAAATCGGCATGCAGATCGTTTCCGGGCGGCTGAAGCCCGATGACAAGCTGCCCGCCGAGGCGCTGTTGTGCGAGGAATATGCGGTCAGCCGGCCGGTGCTGCGTGAGGCCACGCGGGTGCTGGTGGCCAAGGGGCTGGTGTATTCCAAGCCGCGGGTGGGTACGGTGGTGAAGGCGCGGCGCGAGTGGCACCTGCTGGACCCGGACGTGCTGCACTGGCTGATGCAGAGCAGCCCGCAGAACGAGTTCTTCGCGTTGCTGACCAGCGTGCGGGCGATCATCGAGCCGGCGGCAGCGGCCCTGGCGGCGCAGCACGCCACCGCCGAGGACGTGGCCTCGATTGCCGAGGCCTACCAGCGCATGGAAGCGGCGCCCACGCCGGAAGCCTTGCTGCAGCCGGACCTGGACTTCCACAGCCGCATTGCCGAGGCCACCCACAACGACCTGCTGGCGCACCTGTGCAACATGCTGGCGCTGGCGCTGCGCGAGGCGTTGAAGCATTCCAACCAGCGGCCCAACCTGCATGAACTGGCGATGCCACGGCACAAGGCGATCCTGACCGCCATCGAGAACCGCGATGCCCTGGCAGCGCGGCAGGCGACGCTGGTGCAGCTGGATGATGCGCGCAATGCGCTGGGGATGGTGTTGGGGTCGGAGTTGACTCTGTAACCTCCTGCCACCGCGTAACGCCCGGACGCAGCCTGCGGCAGCTGCTACGCGAGGTCCGTCGTAGCGGCCATCCGCCGCAGGCCGCGTCCCAGGCCGCGTCAGTGCGCGAATATCGACCCCCCCGCCTTGCCCGCCATCTTCTCCGGCTTGATCAGGAACCGCGCCAGCGCCGGCAACAGCCACAGCGCACCAAACATGTTCCACAGCAGCATGAACGTCAGCATCAGGCCCATGTCGGCCTGGAACTTGATGGCCGAGAAGATCCAGGTGCACACGCCGATCGCCAGGCACAGGCCGGTGAACAGCACCGCCTTGCCGGTGGATTTCAGCGTCTGGTAATAGGCTTCCTGCAGCGGCAGGCCCGCGCGCAGGAAGCTCTCCAGGCGGCTGTAGATGTAGATGCCGTAGTCCACGCCGATGCCCACGCCCAGCGCCACCACCGGCAGGGTCGCGACCTTGACGCCGATGCCCATGAACGCCATCAGCGCGTTGCCCAGCACCGAGGTCAGCACCAGCGGCAGCACGATGCACAGCGTCGCGGCGAAGGAGCGGAAGGTGATCAGGCACATCACCGCCACGCAGATGTACACCAGGATCAGGATGGTCAGCTCGGCCTGCTTGATCACCTCGTTGGTGGCCGCCTCGATACCGGCGTTGCCCGCCGCCAGCTGGAACTGCAGGCCGTCGCTGTCATGGCTGGCGGCGAACTGCTTGATTACCGCCACGGCGCGGTCGAGGGTCTCGGCCTTGTGGTCGTTGAGGAACACCAGCAGCGGCGCCAGCGAGCAATTGCCGTTGTACAGGCCATCGGCGCGGGCCACCGAGCTGTTGAGCACCTCGGGGTTGCGCGACAGGCTTTCCCACTTGAGGTTGCCCTCGTTCATGCCCTTGATCACCTGCTTGCTCACCGTGACCAGCGACACCGTCGACTGCACCCCGGCGGTGTTGTCCAGCTGCCACATCAGCTCGTCCATCGGCTGCATGGTCTCGTAGCGCGAGCAGCCTTCGGCGGCGGTCTGCACCATCACCACCAGCACGTCGGAGCTGGTGGCGTAGTGGTCGATGATGAACTGGTTGTCCTGGTTGTAGCGCGAGTCGGGGCGCAGCTCCGGGGCGCCCTGGTCGAGGTCGCCGATCTTCAGGTTGTGGCCGTACCACAGGCCGCCACCCAGGGCGACCAACGCCAGCGCGACCGACACCGGCGCCACTTTCGGGCTGGCAAAGTTCGACAGCGCGCGCCAGAACGGGTGCTCGCGCACCGCGTCCTTCTTGCTGCGTTCGATGGCGCGTTTGCTGATGCCCACGTAGGAAATCGCCACCGGCAGCAGGATCAGGTTGGTGAACACGATCACCGCCACGCCGATCGAGGCGCCGATGGCCAACTCGCGGATCACGCCGATGTCGATGATCAGCAGGGTGATGAAGCCCACGGCGTCGGCCAGGATCGCGATCATGCCCGGCAAAAACAGCTGGCGGAAGGTACGCCGCGCTGCGGTCAGGGCGTTGTCGGCGTCGCTGGACTGCAGGGCGATGCCGTTGATTTTCTGTACGCCGTGGGAGATGCCGATGGCGAAGATCAGGAATGGCACCAGCATCGAATACGGGTCCAGGCCGAAGCCGAAGGCGTGCATCAGCCCCAGCTGCCAGACCACTGCCACCAGCGTGGTGCTGAGCACGGCGATGGTGCTGCGCAGGCAGTTGGTGAAGAAATACAGCAGCACCAGGGTGATGACGAAGGCGACGCCGAAGAACATCACCACCATGATCAGCCCATCGATCAGGTCGCCGACCTTCTTGGCGAAGCCGACGATGTGCACCTTGACGTTGGGGTTCTGCGCCTGGAACTTGTCGCGGATCTTTTCCTCAAGGCTGTGGGAAAACTTTTGGTAGTCCAGGCTCAGCAGCTTGCCCTGGTCGTTGGGGTCGGGGTAGGACTCCAGCAGCGGGATCTCGACGATGCTCGACTTGAAGTCGTTGGCCACCAACCGCCCCACCTGGCCGGACTTGAGGATGTTGCTGCGCAGCAATTCGAGGCTGTCGGCCGAGCCGTTGTAGCTCTGCGGAATCACCTCGCCGCCGGCAAAGCCTTCCTCGGTGACCTCGGTCCAGCGCACGCTGGGGCTCCACAGCGACTTCATGCCCGAGCGGTCGACGCCGGGAATGTAGAACGCCTCGTCGTTGATCTGCCGCAGGGTCTCCATGTAGTCCTTGTTGAAGATATCGCCGTTCACCGCCTCCACCGAGATACGCACGGTGTTGCCCAGGTTGGCCAGGTCGTTGCGGTGCTCGAGCATGCGCTGGATGAACGGGTGCTTGAGCGGGATCATCTTCTCGAAGCTGGTGGAGGGGCGGATCTGCGTGGCTTGCCAGAACAGGAAGAGGCTGGCCAGCAGGCAGAGGATGATGACCGCGGGGCGGTTGTTGAAGATCAGGCGCTCAAGGAACGTGGCCTTGTCCTGGTGGTGGCTGCTCATGGAAATCTGCTCCCGGACGGTCATGGTTGGCCCACCTTCTGAAGGCTGGCCTGTTGCTGGCCGAGGTCGGCGCCGTTGGCCGCGGTGACCCGCACGCCGCCCTGCCCGGCCACCACCAGGGTGCCGCCGGCACCGCCGGTAACGGCCGACAGCGACAGGCGGTCGGGGCGGTTGAACAGGCTGAAGGTCTTGCCGTCATCCTTGCTGCGCAGCACCGTGCCGCTGTTGCCCACCAGCACCAGGGTGCCGTCGTCCAGGCGCGTGGCGCCCGACAGGGCGAACTCCAGCGGACCGCGCGGGCCTTGCAGGGGCACGTTGGCCCAGGTGTCGCCGAAATCGGTGGAGCGGAACAGGTTGCCGCGCAGGCCGTACACCAGCAGGGTCTGCGGTTCGCCGGTGGCCAGCAGGCCGAACAGCGAGCCCTCGTAGGGCCCCTGGACCTTTTCCCAGCTTTGCCCCCAGTCGCGGGAACGGAACAGGCTGCCCTGCTCGCCGACGATGAACAGGCCGGCGTCCTTCACCGCGCCGATGGCGTTGAAGTGGAACTGGTCGGGATTGTCGACGCGGTCGCTGACGTCCTGCCAGTGCTGGCCGCCGTCGGTGGTGGTGAGCAGCGCGCCGTAGGCGCCGATGGCGAAGCCGGTGCTGGTGTCCTTGAACCACAGGTCGAGCAGCGGTGCCTGGCGCTTGAGGTCTTCGAACTGCTTGGTCCAGGTGGCGCCGCCGTCGGCGGTGGCGAGGATCTGCGCGTCATGGCCCACGGCCCAGCCATGCTGGGGGTCGACGAAGAACACCGCCGTCAGCAGCTGGCGGCTGGGCACCTTGGCCTGGGCCCAGGTCACGCCCTGGTCATCGGAGTACAGCACGTGGCCGCGGTCGCCCACGGCCACCAGGCGCTTGCCGGCGCTGACCACGTCCAGCACCAGGCCGCGCACTGCCTTGGCCGACTCCACCGACCACACTTGTGCATCCGCGCTGGGGTCGGCAGCCCGGGCCATGCCCGCCATGCCGCCCACCCCCAGCCCCACGGCCATCGACAATGCCACCCATGGGCGCCACGCGCCCTTCCCTGTGGCGTGCTTGCCACCACGCCTGACCGGCTCGCTCATAGCGCACTCCCATTATTGTTATTTGACCAGCCTGGGTGGGGGTTGGCTGAAACCAGCACGCCAGAGCCCCGCGAAAGCTGGTCTATCCTAGCCAGCCCGGAAACGGGCTGACAACGCGCGCGGTGTGATCTTTCATTCGCCGGTGGCCCGCACGGCGCTTCCCCAACCCTAGCAGAAGGCCGCGCAGCTGCAGGCCAGAGCCTTGCCGGGCCAGGCGCCAGCCGCGGCGGGCCGGGCTGCGCAGGCAAGGCTGAATGTCGGGCCATCATCCGCCGTTATCGGGTACCTCTTTATCGGGTACCTATTTACCTCGTACCTATTTACCTCGTACCCATGCGCCGCAGCGCCGCCGGGCTGAAATCCGCTGCCGCAGGTATCGGCCGGCTGAAGTCCACGGTGCTGGCTTCCTCGTTGTCCAGGTGCTGCACGTGGTAGCGCCGCGCCTGCAGGTCATGGAACACGTCCAGCGCCGACCAGGTGGTGGGCAACTCGTAGAAGTTCTTCAGGTAGGCCATGGACACCCGCCACAGCTCGCCGCGGCCGTCGTACTGGTCCACCACCGCGGCTTGCCAGCTGTCTTCGTCCAGGTACAGCCGGCGCTTGGCGTACAAGTGCCGCGCGCCGGGCTTGAGGGTGCCCTCCACCACCCACACGCGGTGCAGCTCGTAGCGGGTGAACTCGGGGTTGAGGTGGCCGGGCTTGATCAGGTCGGCGTATTTCACCGAGCGCTGGCCCAGGCGGTAGTTGTTGTAGGGGATGTACAGCTCCTGCTTGCCCACCAGCCGCCAGTCGTAGCGGTCGGGTGAACCGTTGAACATGTCGGTGTCGTCGGCGGTGCGCAGGCCGTCGGCGCTGCTGATGGGCGTGTCGTAGGCCAGGCTCGGTGCACGCCGCACGCGGCGCTGGCCGGGGTTGTAGATCCAGGCCTGGCGCGGTTCGCGCACCTGGTCCAGGGGCTCGTGCACCAGCACCACGCCACCGGCCAGGCGCGCGGGGCTGCGGATCTGGTTCAGGTAGTAGAACAGCATGTTGTCATTGGTGTCTGCCGCAGGCTGCGGGTCGTAGAAGCGGAACAGGCCCTGCTGCTCGGCGACGATGGGCACGTAGCTGCCGTTGCGCTGCACCGCCACCTCGGCGGCGCGACGCTCCACGTAGATGCCACGGTAACGGGCAATGTGGTTCCACAGCGCCTCGACGCCGCTGGCCGGAATGGGGAACGGAATGCCACCCTGGGCACCGGTGAAGCCGTTGCCGTCCGGCGCCAGCACGGCGTTGGCGGCGTTGTGGCGGGTGTTGTCGTACAGCCACTGGGGCGCGGCGCCGGTGCGCCGGCTCACGTACACCGGCATGCGGAACGTGTCGGGATAGGTCTTGAACAGCGCCAGCTGGCCGGGGCTGAGGTGGTCACGGTACTGCGCCAGGTTGGCGGCAGTGATGGTGAACATCGGCTTGTCGGCGGGGAACGGGTCGACATGCGGGTGGCCGGAGCCGGGGTAGCCGGCAGGCGGGGTCACCAGGCCGCCGGTCCACGGCGGAATGGTGCCGGCGGCGTTGCCGGCCTTCTGCGCGCCCAGCGGGGTCAGGGTCACGCCCAGTTGCACGCCGCCCTGGGGGTCGGCCGCCAGCACCGGGGTGGCGAAACAGGCGAGCAGCACGGCCACGCCTGGCCATCTCGAAAATGTGAGCATGGTGGTTCTCCCTTAGAACGAGTACTTGACGTTGAAACCGATGTTGTCGCGGTCGCGCACGGCGTTTTTCTGCCCGCCGCCGTAGAACTCGGTGTATTGCAGCTCGGCTTCCAGGCTGTTCTGGTAGTTGGCCCGCAGCCCCGCCGAGTAGGCCTTGCGGCCCTCGATGAAGTTGCCGGTGAGGTGCGAGTTGCCGCTGAAGTCGTCCTTGTAGGTCAGGAACGGCGAGACGTTGACGCCGCCCACCAGGTTGTTCCAGGTGCCGATCACCATCAGCGTGGCGCCGTAGGCGTCCGGGGTAACTTGCGCGTCGCGACCGAAGCCGACGCTGTAGCCGGCGTTCGCGCGGCTGGCGTAGTAGCGGCGGCTGCCGTCGAAGGCGGTGTACTGCAGGCTGCTGCCGCGCAGGTGCTCGGACGCCACCTCGGCCACGGCGTTGATGCCATCGAAGCCCCAGCGCGGGCCGAAGCTGTAGAGCGTGCCGATGGAGGCATTGAACATCTGCACCCGCTCGCTGCTCTGCACCTCGTCGCCCAGGCGCACGTGCTTGCCGCCGATGTTCACCGTCTTGCCGTCGGCCAGCGGCCCGGCCTGGGCCAGCAGGTCGCCGACCAGGTCGCTGGTGGAGGCCATGCCGATGGGCATGTTGGGGCGGTAGGTGAATTCACCGAACAGCGCGGCTTCGCCCAAGCGGGTGTTGAAGCTTGCACCGAACATGCGGATGTCCTCGGCGAACTCGCGGCGGCCGCGCACCTGGTTGGCGACGTCGAGGGTGGCGACGCCGTTGGCGGCCTGGGTCAGGGCGGCGTTGTAGGCGGCGGCGACTTGCCCGGTGGGGTTGGCGGCAATCGCTGCCTGCAGCTGCTCGCGGGACATATCCATCTGCTGCGCCACCTGCTGCTGGATGGCCGGCGCCGAAGCGGCCTTGATCTGGGTCAGGTTCAGCCCCTTGTAGGCCCCCAGGTCGGCATGGATGGTCGGCTCCTTGCTGTGATAGTTGACGAAGTAGAAGCCGAACTCGGTGTTGTTCAACTGCTCGGCGATGTACCGAAATGCCACGCCGAACTGGCCGTCGTTGCGGGCATTGATGTCGGGGCCGATGCTGGCTGCCTTGAGGTTGCCGTAGCGGTCTATGCCCCCGCCGCCCTGCAGGCCACCAACGCCCAGCGCACTGAGCCCCTGGTACAGGCCGGTGACCGCGCGCAGCGCCGGTACTTCGGCGTAGGCGGTGTGGCCGCCCTTGGCGAACAGGTCGGTCTCGGCGAAGTAGGTGCCCACCGGGTCGATGGCGGTTTCCTTCCAGTTGAACTGGTAGAAGCTTTCCACGGACAGGTTGTCGGTGAGGCCGACGCTAAAGTTGATGGCCTCCACCGGCATCAGCACTTCCTTGAGCTCCGAGCCAGGCAGGCGGAACTTGGCGGCGTCGATGGGGTTGGTGGTGTTCACCCCGCCCCGGTAGAAAATGCCCTCGCCCCAGTTGAACACCTGCCGCCCCAGGCGCCCGGATACCGGCATGCCGGCCATGTCCCAGTCGCCGCGCACGTAGGCGTCGAGGATTTCCACGTTGCTGCCGGCGTGGTCGCGGGTGGCGCGGCTGAAATGGCGGTCATCAGGGAAATTCTGGCTGGGCTGGACCGGGTTGTTGTTGCGGTTGTAGTCGGTGTGGCCGTCCATGATGCGGCTGTCATAGAAGCCGCTGGCGCGCAGGAACAGCCCGTAGTTCCTGTAGGAGGTCTCCAGTTCACTGGTGAACTTGTAGACCGAGGAAACCAGCCCCGGGTCGAAGTTGCGATTGCCGTCGTTGGCGTTGATGTCGTCGTTGCCCTTGTCCCGCCCCTGGACGCGCCACAGCTGCCCGTAGGACAGGGTGGTGTCCAGCGAGCCACGCACTTCATCCTCTAGAAAGCTGAATTCCACGGCCTCGGCGGGCACGCAGGCCAGGAACGGCAAAAGCCCCGCCAAGGTGTAGCCGGCGCGTGCCGGTGCCAGGCTTGGGGGTACCGCGACTGCATGGTTACGCATGGTGATCTCCCTGAAAATCTTATTGTTTTCCGAACCCGCAGGGTCAATCCGTAGGACATTTCCCAAGGTATGAAAAAAAGGCGGGTGCTGACCGGCAGATGAAGGTCAGGGAGGCAGAGTGCCAAGGGTAACGAGGGAGCGATAGCGCTAATGCGCCGGGGAGCGGATTTTCAGGAATACCCTACGCAGCAGGGTAAAACCTCCTACAAATCCAGGGTTTTCCTGGCGGGAACAACGCGACGGGAAGGCCCGTGCCCCGTAGCAGCTGCCGCAGGCGGCGTCCGGGGCCAACGCGGGTGGCTGGAACAACGCGGTGCCTGGGGACGCGGCCTTTGGCCGCTGCTACGGGGGGGCTGCGTAGCAGCTGCCGCAGGCGGCGTCCGGGGCCAACGCGGTGGGGCTGGAAGAACGCGGTGCCTGGGGACGCGGCCTTTGGCCGCTGCTACGGGGGGTCTGCGTAGCAGCTGCCGCAGGCGGCGTCCGGGGCCAACGCGGTGTGGTTGGAAGAACGCGGTGCCTTTGGCCGCTGCTACGGGAGGGTGTATACCCCGGTGTTACTGGCCGTGCAGGCGGCCCAGGCCGGGTGGCACGCCGCCGGTGTCGGTGGCCTGCCAGGGGCCATCGAGGCTGGTGGCCCAGGTCCAGCCGCCGTTCCAGCGGTAGTAGGTGCGCTGGCGGTAGTAGGTGTCCGCCTGGCCTTCAAGCACGTACACGCCCAGTTTCGGCTCCCAGTGGCTGGCCCCGCCCGGTGGCGGCGCGAAGCTGGCCGAGGTGCGCGGCGCAGGCTTGCTGGCCGGGTTGCCAGGGGTGACCGGCAGGGGCCGGCCAGGCTGCGGCGCCGGGCGGGTCTGGGGCAGCGACGGGATGGTCGGGGCGCTGGGCTGCGGGTGTTGCACCGCACAGGCGCTCAGGCCCGCAATCAGGGTTAACAGGGAAACACGGGCAATGGCGTGCATGATCAGAGATCCGGGCTGTCGATGGTCAGGTTTTGCGGCGCGGTGGTGCTGCTGGCCAGGGGCTGGCTGCGGCCGACCCACTCGCCCTTGGTCGGCTGGCCGGCACGGGAGATGCGCGCGACAAGTTGGACCTCGGGAAAGTTCGACAGTTTCAGCTGCGGCATCATTGCATCGCCATCGGTAAGCTCGACGCTGGCCGGCAGGTCGGCCACGGTCAGGCGCTTCACCGCCAGCGGCATCGGCGGCCCGGAGGCGGCGCGGGCGAAGATGAACACGCTGTCGCCCGGCTGCACCTTGGTTTTCAGCTCGGCGCCCAGGTCGACGTGCACCTTGAGCAGCGCCGCGGCTTTTTCCACCGGTGCCGCCGCCACGCTGCCGCCCCCGGCGGTGATCTTGTCGGCGGCGCGCTGGATGCCACCCTGCAGGGCAGCGCGGGATGGATCGTCCGCCGGCAGCAGCACCAGCAGGCGCTGCCAGTAGTCCACGGCTTCCTGGTAACGCTGGCCCTCGAAGGCGGCGATGCCGCGCAGGCCCAGGCTGGTGACTTCCTTGGGGTCGGCCTTCAGCGCTTCATCGGTGAGCGCCTGGATCTCCGGCGACCACTTCTTGTTGCTGGCGAAATACTCGGCCTGGGCCAACTGGCCCAGCACTTCGGGCTCGCGCCCGGCCACCGCCAGGGTGTGCTGGAACAGCCGCGCCGCGTCCGCCGGACGGTTCTGCGACATGTAGGTACGGCCGAGGAAGAACAGCCCCTGGGCTGAATCCGGCTGCGCAGCCACCGCACGCTCCAGGCGCTGGGTCATCTGCTCCATGGACGTGGGCGGCGTGGCGAACTCGCGGGTCAGCTCCACCTTGTCGCTGGAGCCAAAATGCAGGTACAGGCCCAGGCCCAACGCCGGCACCAGCAGCGCTGCCAGCAGCGGCAGCGGCCGGCCCAGGCGCGACACGCGGGCGCCGTCGGCCCCCTCGGTGTCGGCCAGCAGCTCGCGGGCGGCCTCGGCGCGGCCGGCCTCCAGCTGTTCGGCAGTGAGCACGCCGTCGGCCTGTTGCGCCGAAAGTTCAGCGATGCGCTCCTGGTACAGGGCCACGTTCAGGGCGGTACGGTCTTCTTCCTGCTGGGCGCGACGGCCGCGCACCACGGGGATCAGCAAAAAACCCAGGGCCACCAGCAACAGCAGGCCCACGGCAAGCCAGAAATCAATCATGGGTGTTCTTTATCCAACAAGGTGGCGAGGCGCGCGCGCTCTTCGGGGGACAATTCGGGTTCAGCGTCGGTGCCGGTGGCACGGCGGCGGCGGACGATCAGCAGGATCACGCCCACGCCACCCACCAGCAACACGCCGGGGCCGAACCACAGCAGCCAGGTGCGGGCGGTGAGCGCCGGCTTGTAGCGCACGAACTCGCCGTAGCGGTCGACCATGAAGTCGATGATCTGCTGGTTGTCCTTGCCCTCGCCCAGCATGCGGAAGATCTCGCGGCGCAGATCGGCGGCGATGGGCGCGTTGGAGTCGGCGATGTCCTGGTTCTGGCACTTGGGGCAGCGCAGTTCCTGGGTCAACTCGCGGTAACGCTCACGCTCGGCGTCGTTGGCGAACTGGTAGGTGTCGATGGCCGCCTGGGCCACGCCCGCCAGGCCCAGCGCCAGGCCGGCGGCGGCGAGCCAGCGCTTCATGGCCGGGCCTCGTCGACCAGGCCCTGGTACTGGCTGGCCAGCTGCTCGCGCCACACGGTGTCGTCGATCACGCCCACGTGCTTGTAGCGGATCACGCCCTTGGCGTCGATGAGGAAGGTCTCCGGCGCGCCGTACACGCCCAGGTTCAGGCCCAGGCCGCCCTGCTCGTCGTTGATGTTGATCTGGTAGGGGTTGTGGAAGTCCTGCAGCCACTTCAGCGCGGCGGCGTTGTCATCCTTGTAGTTGACCCCGTAGATCACCACGCCCTGCTGGGCCAGCTTGGTCAGCACCGGGTGCTCGACCCGGCAGGAAATGCACCAGGTGCCCCAGACGTTGACGAGTGCCGGCTTGCCTTTCAGGTCAGCCTCGGTCAGCGGCTTGCCATCCTGTACCGATGGCAGCGCGAACGCCGGGAACGGCTTGCCGATCATGGCCGACGGCAGTTCCGAGGGGTCCAGGTACAGGCCGCGGTAGAGGAACACCGCCACCACGAGAAACAGTGCCAGGGGCACCAACAACATCCAGCGCTTCATGCGGCCGCTCCATCCAGACCCAATACATCACGCACCTTGGCGCGCACTTTCACCCGATACCGCCGGTCCATGGCCGCCAGCGCGCCACCCAGGGCGGTCAGCAGGCCGCCGAACCAGATCCAGCGCACGAACGGCTTGACGTGCACGCGCACCGCCCAGGCGCCGTTTTCCAGCGGTTCGCCCAGGGCCACGTAGAGGTCACGGGTGAACCCTGCGTCGATGCCGGCTTCGGTCATCATCGACTGCTGCACGGTGTACAGGCGTTTTTCCGGGTACAACACGGTCACGTCCTTGCCGTCCTTGCTGACGCGCAGGGTGCCGCGGTCAGAAGTGAAGTTAGGCCCGCGATAGTGCTGCGCGCCGTCGAAAATGAAGTGGTAGCCGGCCAGGTCCACGGCGTCGCCGGGCGCCATGCGCAGGTCGCGCTGGGCGCTGTGGCTGCTGGACAGCACCACGCCCAGGGCGCACACGGCAATGCCCAGGTGCGCCACGTGCATGCCCCAGTAGCTGCGGGTCAGGCTGCGGGCGCCATTGAGCAGGCCCTTGTGGCGGGTCTTGTCGAGCAGGTCACGCACGCCGGCCAGCAGCACCCAGGCGGCCAGGGCGAACACGGTGAGAATGGCCCAGTCGAAGTTGTCCACCAGCAGGCCGCCGATCGGCGCCAGCACCACGGCGCCGATCAGCACCGGGGGGAGCATGCCGCGCAGCCACTGCAGCGGCGTGTCCTTCCAGCGCACCAGCACGCCCACCGCCATCACCACCATGAGGATGGCCATCAGCGGCACGAACAGCGCGTTGAAGTACGGCGGCCCCACCGACAGCTTGGCGCCGCTGATGGCGTCGAGCACCAGCGGGTACAGGGTGCCCAACAAAATCATCGAGGCCGCCACCACCAGCACCAGGTTGTTGCCCAGCAGCAGCGTCTCGCGCGACCACAGGCCAAAGCCCACGTGGCTCTTGACCACCGGCGCACGCACCGCGAACAGGGTCAGCGAGCCGCCGACCACGCACAGCAGGAAGATCAGGATGAACACCCCGCGCGCCGGGTCCGAGGCGAAGGCATGCACCGAGGTCAGCACGCCGGAACGCACCAGGAAGGTCCCCAGCAGGCTCAGCGAGAACGCGGCGATGGCCAGCAGCACGGTCCAGCTCTTGAACACCCCGCGTTTCTCGGTGACCGCCAGCGAGTGAATCAGCGCGGTGCCCACCAGCCACGGCATGAACGAGGCGTTTTCCACCGGGTCCCAGAACCACCAGCCGCCCCAGCCCAATTCATAGTAGGCCCACCAGGAGCCCAGGGTGATGCCGAAGCCCAGGAAGCTCCAGGCAACGATGGTCCAGGGCCGCGACCAGCGCGCCCAGGCGGCGTCCAGGCGCCCGCCAAGCAAGGCGGCGATGGCGAAGGCGAAGGCCACCGAGAAGCCCACGTAGCCCATGTACAGCATGGGCGGGTGGATGATCAGGCCGGGGTCCTGCAGCAGCGGGTTGAGGTCGGCGCCGTTGGCCGGCACCTGCGGCAGGATGCGCGCGAACGGGTCGGAGGTGAGGATCAGGAACAGCAGGAAGCCGGTGCTGATCATGCCCATCACCGCCAGCACCCGCGCCAGCATCACCTGCGGCAACTGGCGCGAGAACACCGACACGGCGAAGGTCCAACCGCCGAGGATCAGCGCCCACAGCAGCAGCGAGCCTTCATGGGCGCCCCACACGGCGCTGAACTTGTAGTACCAGGGCAAGGCGCTGTTGGAGTTGTTGGCGACATAGCCGACGGAAAAGTCGTCGGTCATGAAGCTGTAGGTCAGGCTGCCAAAGGCAAAGGCCAGGAAAAAGAATTGCCCCCAGGCCGCCGGCTGGGCCAGGCCCATCCATTGACGGTCGCCGCGCCAGGCGCCGAACAGGGGGACGGTGGCCTGCACCAGGGCAAAGCACAGGGCCAAAATCATGGCCAGGTGGCCGAGTTCGGGAATCATGGTCTCAACCTTCCTTGCCGGGCTGCGCCGGGGCGCCGGCAGCGGACTGGCCGCTGTCCTTCAACGCCTTGGTGACTTCCGGCGGCATGTATTTCTCGTCGTGCTTGGCCAGGATCTGGTCGGCCACCACCACGCCATTGGCGTCCAGCTTGCCCAGGGCGACGATGCCCTGCCCTTCGCGGAACAGGTCCGGCAGGATGCCGCGGTAGGTGATGGTGACGTGCTTGTTGAAGTCGGTGACCACGAAACGCACGTCCAGCGAGTCGGCCGAACGCACCAGCGAGCCCTTCTCCACCATGCCGCCGGCGCGGATGCGGGTGTCCACCGGCGCCTCGCCGTTGGCGATCTGGGTGGGGGTGTAGAACAGGTTGATGTTCTGTTGCAGCGCGCTCAGGGCCAGGCCCACGGCCACGCCGAGGCCCACCAGCAGGCCGACGATGATCAACAGACGTTTCTTGCGCAGCGGATTCACTTGCCTTTCTCCCGGCGCAAACGGCGCGCCTCTTCCTGCAAATAGCGACGGCGCGCCAGCAGCGGCGCGGCGACGTTGTTGGCCAGCACCACCAGGCAGATGCCGTAGGCCGACCATACATAGGCACCATGATGGCCCATGGCGAGGAAATCGCCGAATGAAGCGAAATTCATACGCGACCCTCCAGCGCCTGCGCCACTTCGGCCTTGGCCCAGCTGCTGCGCGCCTCGCGCTTGAGCACTTCCAGGCGCATGCGCATCAGCAACACGGCGCCGAAGAAGCAGTAGAAGCCCAGTGCCGTGAACAGCAGCGGCAGCCACATTTCCGCGGGCATGGCCGGCTTTTCGGTCAGGCTGAAGGTGGCGCCCTGGTGCAGGGTGCTCCACCACTGCACCGAGTACTTGATGATCGGGATGTTCACCACGCCCACCAGCGCCAGCACCGCGCAGGCCTTGGCGGCGCTGTCGCGGTTAGTGATGGCATGGCCCAGGGCGATCAGCCCGACGTAGAGGAACAGCAGGATCAGCATCGACGTGAGGCGCGCGTCCCACACCCAGAACGTGCCCCAGGTGGGCTTGCCCCAGATGGAGCCGGTGAGCAGCGCCAGGGCGGTCATCCAGGCGCCGATGCGTGCGCCGCACTGCAGGGCGATGTCGGCGATCTTCATCTTCCACACCAGCCCCACCAGGCCGGCGACGGCGATCATCACGTAGCAGGACTGCGCCAGCATGGCCGCCGGCACGTGGATATAGATGATGCGGAAGCTGTTGCCCTGCTGGTAGTCCGGCGGCGCGAAGGCCAGGCCCCAGACTACGCCAATGGCCAGCAGCAACGCCGCGGCGATGCTCAACCACGGCAGCAGGCGCCCGCTGATCCCGTAGAACCATTTGGGCGAGCCGAGTTTGTGAAACCAAGTCCAACTGATCACGCTGCTATTCATCACGGTGCATCCTGAATCTTCGCCAGCCCTCATGGGGGCTGGCATCATTATTCGCCGACGCTGATCTTCAGGCCAGCGGCTATCGCAAAGGGTGTGAGGGTGACAGCGAGGGCTGTCAGGCTACCCAGCCAAAGCAGGTAGCCGGCGGTCGGCATGCCTTGCAGGGCCGCCTGCAGGGCGCCACTGCCGAGAATCAGTACCGGTATGTATAAAGGCAGGATCACCAGCGCCAGCAACAGGCCGCCGCGCTTGAGCCCCACCGTCAGCGCCGCACCCACCGCGCCCAGCAGGCTAAGCACCGGGGTGCCCAGCAGCAGCGAGGCCAGCAGCACCGGCAGGCACGCCACCGGCAGGCCCAGCATCAGCGCCAGCAGGGGTGACAGCAACACCAGCGACAGCCCGGAGAACGCCCAGTGGGCCAGCACCTTGGCCAGCACCAGCAACGGCAGCGGGTGCGGCGACAGCACCCACTGCTCCAGGGAGCCATCTTCGAAATCACTGCGGAACAGGCCATCGAGCGAGAGCAGCACCGACAACAGCGCTGCTACCCAGACTAGCCCCGGTGACAGCGTGCGCAACAATTGCGCCTCCGGGCCTACCGCCAGGGGAAACAGGGCGATCACTATGGCGAAGAATACCAGCGGATTGATCAGTTCGGCAGGCCGGCGCACCAGCAGCCGCGCCTCGCGCTTGAGCAGTTGCAGGAATACGCCGCTCATGCTGCCCACCGCCCCAGGTCCAGTTCGCGGTAGCCGGCCGGCATCACCGTCAGGGTGTGGTGGGTGGTGAGGATGACCATGCCGCCGTTGTCACAGTGGGCGGCCAGGTGCGCCTCCAGTTGGGCCACGCCGTGCTTGTCGAGGGCGGTGAAGGGCTCGTCGAGGATCCACAGCGGCGGCGCCGGCAGGTACAGGCGCGCCAGGGCCACGCGGCGCTGCTGGCCGGCCGACAGGGTGTGGCACGGCACGTCTTCGAAACCGTGCAGGCCCACTGCCGCCAGGGCTTCCCAGATGGCGGCGCGGGAGGCCGGCTGGTGCAGCGCGCACAGCCAGGTGAGGTTTTCCTCGGCGCTGAGCACGTCCTTGATGCCGGCGGCGTGGCCGATCCACAACAGCATGCGCGCCAGCGCCGCGCTTTGCCCGGCCAATGGCTTGCCGCCCAGCAGCACCTGGCCGGCAGTAGGTTGCATCAAACCGGCAAGCAGGCGCAGCAGGCTGGTCTTGCCGCTGCCGTTGGGGCCGCTGACCTGCAGCATGTCGCCGGGGCCGACGGCCAGCTCCAGCTGCTCGAACAGCATCCGCCAGTCACGCTCGCACGCCAGGGCCTGGGCTTGGAGATGAGGAATCAAACGAAGACCTTATCAATCGGATAAAGGGTACAGGCGCCGTTCAAGTGCGCGCCGCCGTTGCCGTTAAACTGGCATCGGCGTACTTTTTGCAAGCGTTCGACGTGCACTGTATACAAGCTTCGAAAAAGTTGGTGCCGCATTATACATATCGCCCCCCACTGCCATCATGGCAATTTCCGCAGGCCAGGCCTCCATGACTGATATCACCAGCCTTCCCACCCAACTGCCGTCGGCCAGCGCGTTGCGCGCCAGCGTCAGCAGCGGCGACGTGCTGAAGCTGCTGACCTCGCTCGACGGCCTGCTGGACGTGGGCGACAGCGCCAGCGGCCAGGTGCTGTCGAGCAAGGGTGGCGCTGGCCAGCCGTTCCAGGTGGTGCTGTCGCTGGTCACTGCCAACGGCGACAAGGCCACGGTGCAGGCTACCAGCCAGCAACCCCTGGCCCAGGGCACCCAAGTGACGGTCACGCAGCTGGCCTCGGGCAATCTGGCGGTCACGGTGCAGCAGGCCAAGGCCAGCAGCGTCAGCACCCTCACCCAGTTGGATACCCAACAATTGCCGGTGGGCACCCTGGTGCAGGGCAAGGTGATGAGCAGCCAGTTCCAGCCGCAGACGGCCAATTACCGCTCGCTGGTGACCCTGCTCAACACCGCCATGGCCGGCAGCACCCTGGAAATCGACAGCCCCGGGCCGCTACGCCTGGGCAGCCTGCTCAGCGCGCAGGTGCAAGGCAGCCAAAGCCTGAGCTTCCTGCCCCTGGGCGGGCGGTTGGAGCAGCTGGCGGTCAGCCAGCAGCTGCAAACCCAGCAAAGCCGCCAAGGCTCACTGGAAGGCCTGCTGGCGGCGCTGCAGAACCTGGGCGACAGCAGCGAGGTGGGTGACGACCTGCGCGCCAGTGCCAGCCGCCTGCTGGCCAGCCTGCCGGACATTCGCCAACTGACCGACGCCCGCGGCGTGGCCCAGGCCCTGAACGCCAGCGGCCTGTTCCTGGAAGCGCAACTGCTGACCCCGCAGAACGGCGCCCAGCCCGACGACCTGAAAAGCAGCCTGCTGCGCCTGGTGGCGCAAATTCTGCCCAACCTGCCGGGCAATGCCCCGTTCAACCCTGCCGACGCCGCCAAGGCGCTGGCCAACGCCCTGCCCGGCTACGTGCGCACTGCGCTGGGCACGCTCGGCCAGATCGGCGACAAGCCCGACGCCAGCAGCTTCCCCCTGCCCGCGCGGCTGCTGGGCGGCGCCGAGGGTGAAAACGACTTGCAGAATTTGCTGCGCCTGGCCTCGGCGGCGGTGTCGCGACTGCAGAGCCACCAGCTGTCGAGCCTGGCCCAGAGTGGCATGAGCGAGGACGGCAAGCTGCTGACCACCTGGCAGTTGGAAATTCCCATGCGCAACCAGCAGGACATCGTGCCCCTGCAGGTGCGCGTGCAGCGTGAGGACGAACCCCAGGAGCAGGCCGCGCAACCCCAGGAGCAGCGAGAAAGCAAAGACCCCTTGTGGCGCGTGGACCTGGCCTTCGACCTGGACCCGCTGGGCCCCTTGCAGATCCAGGCGCAGCTGTTGCGCGGCAGCCTCAGCGGCCAGCTGTGGGCACAGTGGCCTGCCACCGCACGGCTGATCGACAGCGAGTTGGGCAACCTGCGCCAGCAGCTGTTGGCCGCAGGCCTGGCCGTCAGCGACCTGCAATGCCACCAGGGCATGCCGCCCCAGGGCCCGAGCACGCAACTGGAACAACGCTGGGTGGATGAAACCGCATGACTGCCAAAGCCCCCCGTCAGGCCATTGCCCTGACCTACGACGGCCAACAGGCCCCGACCCTCACCGCCAAGGGCGACGATGAACTGGCCGAGGCCATCCTGGCCATCGCCCGGGAATACGAGGTGCCGATCTACGAGAACGCCGAGCTGGTGAAGCTGCTGGCGCGGCTGGAGCTGGGCGACAGCATCCCCGAGGCGCTGTACCGCACCATCGCCGAAATCATCGCCTTCGCCTGGAACTTGAAGGGCAAGTACCCCCAGGGGTTCGACCCCAACCCGGCGCCGGTGGAACGCGACATCACCCCGCCGCGATAACGCTTTCTTGTGGGAGCTGGCTTGCCAGCGAGTTGTGGGGGCCCGAAAAACTCGCTGGCAAGCCAGCTCCCACTCAAGCTCAGACGTTCAACAACCGCTCGCGCAACTTGCCAATCTCGTCGCGCATCTGCGCCGCCGCTTCGAACTCCAGGTCGCGGGCCAACTGGTACATCTTCTCTTCCAGCTGGCGAATACGCTTGTTGATCTCGCTGGGCGAGCGCAACTCGTTTTCGTACTTGGCGTTTTCCTCGGCGGCCTTGGCCATGCCCTTGCGTTTCTTGCTGCGCGAGCCGGGCACGGTGGCGCCTTCCATGATGTCGGCGACGTCCTTGACCACCCCCTGGGGGACAATGCCGTTGGCTTCGTTGAAGGCCACCTGCTTCTCGCGCCGGCGCTCGGTCTCGCCGATGGCGCGCTCCATGGAACCGGTCATGCGGTCGGCGTACAGAATCGCCCGGCCGTTGAGGTTCCGCGCGGCGCGGCCAATGGTCTGGATCAGCGAACGGTCAGAGCGCAGGAAACCTTCCTTGTCGGCGTCGAGAATCGCCACCAGCGACACCTCGGGCATGTCCAGGCCTTCACGCAGCAGGTTGATACCCACCAGCACATCGAAGGTCCCCAGGCGCAGGTCGCGAATGATCTCCACCCGCTCCACGGTGTCGATGTCCGAGTGCAGGTAGCGCACCTTCACATCGTGGTCGGCCAGGTAATCGGTGAGGTCCTCGGCCATGCGCTTGGTCAGCACCGTCACCAGCACCCGCTCCTCGATGGCCACCTGCTTGCGGATCTCCGAGAGCAAATCGTCCACCTGGGTCAGCGCCGGCCGCACTTCCACCAGCGGGTCCACGAGGCCGGTGGGGCGCACCACCTGCTCGATCACCCGGCCGGCGTGCTCTTCTTCATACTTGCCCGGCGTGGCCGAGACGAAGATGGTCTGCGGGCTCACCCCTTCCCACTCGTCGAAGCGCATGGGCCGGTTATCCAGCGCCGACGGCAGGCGGAAGCCATACTCCACCAGGGTTTCCTTGCGCGAACGGTCGCCCTTGTACATCGCGCCCACCTGGGGAACGCTGACGTGGGATTCGTCGATCACCAGCAGCGCATCGGGCGGCAGGTAATCGTACAAAGTGGGCGGCGGCGCGCCCGCCGGGCGGCCCGACAGGTAGCGCGAGTAGTTTTCGATGCCGTTGCAGTAGCCCAGCTCCAGCATCATCTCCAGGTCGAAACGGGTGCGCTGCTCCAGGCGCTGGGCCTCCACCAGCTTGTTGGTGTCGCGCAAATAGTCCAGGCGTTCCTTGAGCTCTTCCTTGATGCCTTCGATGGCCTCGAGCAAGGTCTCGCGCGGGGTCACGTAGTGGCTCTTGGGGTAGAAGGTGAAGCGCGGCAGCTTGCGGATGACCTCGCCGGTAAGCGGGTCGAACGCCGACAGGCTCTCCACCTCGTCGTCGAACAGCTCGATACGGATGGCTTCCAGGTCCGACTCCGCCGGGTACACGTCAATCACGTCGCCGCGCACCCGGAAGGTGGCGCGGGCAAAATCCATCTCGTTGCGGGTGTACTGCAGGTCGGCCAGGCGGCGCAGCAGCGCGCGCTGGTCGAGCTTGTCGCCGCGGTCCACGTGCAGCACCATTTTCAGGTAGGTCTCGGGGCTGCCCAGGCCGTAGATGCACGACACCGTGGTGACGATGATGGCGTCCTTGCGCTCCAGCAGCGCCTTGGTGGCCGACAGGCGCATCTGCTCGATGTGGTCGTTGATCGACGAGTCCTTCTCGATGAAGGTGTCGGACGACGGCACGTAGGCCTCCGGCTGGTAGTAGTCGTAGTAGGAAACGAAATACTCCACGGCGTTGTTGGGGAAGAACGCCTTGAACTCGCCGTACAGCTGCGCCGCCAGGGTCTTGTTCGGCGCCAGCACCAGGGTCGGCCGCTGCACCTGGGAGATCACGTTGGCGATGCTGAAGGTCTTGCCCGAGCCCGTCACGCCGAGCAGGGTCTGGTGCGCAAGGCCGGCTTCGATGCCCTCCACCATCAGGCGGATGGCCTCGGGCTGGTCGCCGGCGGGCTGGAAACGGGTGACGAGCTGGAACTCGGACATGGCGAACCTCTTGGTCATCGGCAGGACGCGCCCTGCAGACGAAAACGATCACGGGCGGCAACCGACGCCTGTATTTATAGACAGTATCTTATACCCCAAGTGGTGTTTTGCGGTGTCAGTTTCAAGATAAGGCCTACAAGGTTATTGGACCGCGCCCACATCGAAATGACTAACGGTGTAAAAAAAAAGCGAAATTGGGCCGGAAAACCTGCATCAAGCTGTCGCAGGTGCAAGCAAGGATCTCTATACTGACTCCCCGTTTGTGCACCGCTCTAGTGCATTTTTGGAGCGGTGTACCCCCCCCATTACCCTCCAATCAGAGCTACGGTAAAAATGAGCCTGTTTTCTGCTGTCGAATTGGCACCCCGCGATCCTATCCTGGGCCTGAACGAAGCGTTCAACGCTGACACCCGCACCGACAAGATCAACTTGGGCGTGGGCGTTTACAGTGATGAACAAGGGCGAATTCCCCTGTTGCGTGCCGTCGTCGAAGCCGAGACCGCACGTGTTGCCCAGCACGCCGCCCGCGGCTACCTGCCGATCGACGGCATCGCCGCCTACGACCAGGCCGTGCAGAAACTGCTGTTCGGCGCCCAGTCGCCACTGTTGGCCGAAGGCCGCGTGGTCACCGTGCAGGCCGTTGGCGGCACCGGCGCACTGAAAATCGGTGCCGACTTCCTCAAGCAGCTCTCGCCCAACGCCGTCGTCGCCATCAGCGACCCAAGCTGGGAAAACCACCGCGCCCTGTTCGAAACCGCCGGCTTCCCGGTGCAGAACTACCGCTACTACGACGCCGCCACCAATGGCGTCAACCGTGCCGGCCTGTTCGAAGATCTGAACGCCCTGCCCAACGGTTCCATCGTCGTGCTGCACGCCTGCTGCCACAACCCGACCGGCGTCGACCTGACCCCCGAAGACTGGAAGCAAGTGCTGGAAACCGTCAAGGCCAAGGGCCATGTGCCGTTCCTGGACATGGCCTACCAGGGCTTTGGCGACGGCATCGACGAAGACGCCGCCGCCGTGCGCCTGTTCGCCGAGTCGGGCCTGACCTTCTTTGTCTCCAGCTCGTTCTCCAAGTCGTTCTCGCTGTACGGCGAACGCGTTGGCGCGCTGTCGATCGTCACCGAGTCCAAGGAAGAAAGCACCCGCGTGCTGTCCCAGGTCAAGCGCGTGATCCGCACCAACTACTCCAACCCGCCCACCCACGGCGCCATGATCGTCGCCACCGTGCTGAACAGCCCTGAGCTGCGCGCCATGTGGGAAGCCGAACTGGCCGAGATGCGCCTGCGCATCCGTGGCATGCGCAACCAGATGGTCGAAGGCCTGGCCGCCGCCGGCGCCAACCGCGACTTCGGTTTCGTCGGCCTGCAGCGCGGCATGTTCTCCTACTCGGGCCTGACCGCCGCCCAGGCCCAGCGCCTGCGCAGCGACTTCGGCATCTACGCCCTGGACACCGGCCGCATCTGCGTGGCAGCCCTGAACCAGAGCAACATCGACCGCGTGATCAAGGCGATCGTTGCCGTGCTGTGATGCCGTTCAGCGGGAGAAGTTAACAAAAGGTGTTGACTTCTCCTTTTGAATCAGTAACATAGGCACCAGATTCCGCGATAGCTCAGTTGGTAGAGCAAATGACTGTTAATCATTGGGTCCCTGGTTCGAGTCCAGGTCGTGGAGCCAAAACATAACAAAGCCCCTCTTTTAGAGGGGCTTTGTCGTTTCTGGGCTTGGTGGAATCAGTCCTCGGGCGCCCCCCCCCCTCCCGATCATCATCAAGACACGCAGCTGGCATGAAGCCTACTTTCAGGTTGCCCTGGCAACCCCGAAGACGTACATTATCTAAAATTTTAGATAATTCGGTGCTAACGCCATGTCCATCCGATATTACGACAGCCCATTCCACGTCACCCACGACGAAGAAACGGCCAGCAAAATGGCCTTGAAAATGGACCTTTCCATTTTCATCACCGACTGCCTCAAGCAAATGAAACTCAACCAAACCGAGGCCGCTGCCCGCCTCGAAGTCACCCAGTCGCGCATTTCGGAACTGGCCAACGGCAAAATAGAGAAATTCACGGTCGACGCGATGATGGACATGCTCGACAAGCTGGGCTTCCGGACCCACTTCACGATGTCGAGCGAGGGCGATCGCCCCCACCCCTGCATTGTCATCTCACAGAACGCGGAGCGCTAAACGCGCTGCTCACGCAGTATGCATAGCAACTCTTTCAAGCGTTCCTGGGCCACAGCCATTGCATGCCGATCCGTCCGGTTCGTGGTCTTGATGAAGGAATGCAGCACAAATAACGTGTCGGCGTACTTCACGATGTAGACACACCGGTAAGCAGGGCTACCGTTGATCACCAGTTCCAATGCCCCAGCACCCACGGATTCAGCCAGTGGCTTACAGACCAACCTTGGCTCATCCGCGTATTGGATACGACGCAAGTCCTTCCCGAATTCATCCTGGATTTCGCCAGGCAGGGCTTTGTATTCGCGTTCGGCTGCTGCGCTGACAAAAGCGAACCGTCTCATGAAAGGCTTCCCCTGAAATGGCGCCCATAGTCGGGGGGAAACGCAGCCTTCGCCAGCCGAAATCCATTACTGTTTGTAATCGCGCCCCGTAGCAGCTGCCGTCAGGCGGCGTCCGGCCACGGCGCGGTGCGGTGCGGTGCGGGTCAGGCAGACGCCGTTCTCATCCGCAGGCACAAGGCCAACCCCAGCACCGGCAGCACCACGTAGCTCACTCCCAGCAGCGTCACCACGTCATTCCCCGCCGCCGACACCAGGCTGTTGACGCCGAACGCCAACCCCATCTGCGAGCAGCAATACAGCGCCCCCGCCGCCCCGCGCCGGGTGGGGAAGCGGTTGATCGCCAGCGCCGAGGCGCACAGGACGATGAAGGAGTAACTGAACGAGATGCCCGCCACGCAGGCCAGGAACACCCACGCTGACATCAGCCCCAGTTGCGCCACGATCAGCAGCGCTGCGCCGCACAGCAGGGTGATGACAAAACCCACCGCCATGGTCGCGTGCATGCCCAGGGTGCGCACCAGCCAGGGGAACGCCAGGCGGCTGATGATCAGGCCGCTGCCCACCAGGGCCGTGGCCCAGCCATAGTCGGTGGCGCTGAAGCCGAAGCGCTGCTGCAGCACGAAGGGGCTGGAGCTGGTGTACAGCACGAAGCAGGTCATGCCGATGCCGGCCATGACCGTGGTGGCCAGGAAGGTCGCGTCGCCCAGCACCACGGCGTAGCTGGCGAACACGCCGGCCACGCTGATGGACGGGTCCTTGTGGGTATTGGTTTCCCGGCTACGGCCGTAGGCCAGGAAAATCACCGCCAGCAACAGGGCCATGACCACGAAGTTGGCCCGCCAGCCGAACCAGGCTTGCACCAGGCTGCCCAGCAAGGGTCCGAGCACGAACGACAGGCCCGTGAACAAGGTGATGTAGGAACTGGCGATGGCATAGCGCGGGCCCTGGACGATGTCCGACAGCACCACCCGCGACAGCGCCAGGCACACCCCGCTGCCAATGCCTTGGACAAAGCGGGCTGCCAGGAACACCGAAGCCTTGGCGGCATACACCGCCCACAGGTTGCCGGCGATGGCCACGGCGATGCCGATGAGGATCACCGGCTTGCGCCCGTATTTGTCGCTCAGCGGCCCGTACACCAGCGCTCCCACGCCAGTGCCGAACAGGAAAATCGAGATCGAGGCCTGCAAGGTGGCACGCGACACCTGCATGACACTCATGATTTCGGGCAGCGACGACAGGTGAATGTCGGTGCCCAGCAAGCCGATGAACAGCAGCACGGTGACCATGGCGACGATTTTCAGCTCGTCGCCGGTGAAACGAATTTGCGTTGATGTGGACACAGCCCATCCTTAATAACGTCCAGGGGTTGCCCTGCAAGCCAGGCCTGCAGGGCGTTGACGGCGGGTCAGCCGCGACCATCCAGGTGGCGTTGCAGCTGCGCCACGATGGCCGCGACGTTGTCCCTGGCCATGATGCTGTGGTGGTCGCCAGGCACCCAGGCCAGGTCCAGTTGCGCGGCCAGCACGCCCCAGCCCAGGTCGGGCTCGGCGAACTGCCGGGCAAAGCCCTGCTCGCCGCAGCACAGCAGCACGGTGCCGGCGTAGGGGGCCGGCTGGTAGCTGCGCAGCGCTTCGTCGTTGGCATCGGTCACCGTCAGCACATGGCGCAGCTGCGCTTCGCTGGAGCCAGCGGGCAGCAGGTCCTGGCCGGTGGCGGCTGCCAGCACCTGCAGCCACTGCACCTGGGCCGGCACGCCTTGCAGGCTGTCCCAGTCGAAGGCCAGCTTGGGCATAAGGATGCCGAGCATCACCGCGTCGTCGCTCAGCCAGTGCCGCTTGGCCATCTGCCCGTACGTGCCGTTGCGGTACAGCGGCTGGGCGCTGGCGTTCTGCGCGCGCGAGTCCAGCAGCGCCAACAGCGCCACGCGTTCACCGCGCGCGGTGAGTTGCTGGGCCATCTCGTAGGCGATGCAGCCGCCCATGGAATGCCCCACCAGGTGATACGGCCCTTCGGCCTGCACCGTCTTGACCAGCGCGATATAGGCCGTGGCCATGGCCTCGATTCGCCGCAGCGGCGTGGCCTCCCCTTGCAGGCCCGCGGCCTGGATGCCATACACCGGCTGGTCGTTGCCCAGCATCCGCGTCAGTTCCAGGTAGTTGGTGGTGTGGCCGCCATAGGGGTGGATGCAGAACAGCGGCGGCAGTTCGCCGCCGGTGTGCATGCCCACCAGTTGCGGGCTGCGTGGCGCCTGCTGGCGCTGCAGCGTCGCCGCCAGCGCCTTGGCCGTGGGATTTTCCAGCAGCGCGGCGGGCGACAGGGCCTGGCCGAAGCGTTGCTGCGCCTGCATGATCACGCTCAGGGCGGACAGCGAACTGCCGCCCAATTCGAAGAAATCGTCGCTGACGCTGATGGCGTCCATGCCCAGCACCTGCTCGAAGATCTCCACCAGCTGCGCTTCGATGGAATTGCCCTGGGCCCGCGGCTCGACCTGCGGCGCCGGCACTTGCCGAGCCGGCGCCGCAGTGTTGCCGGGCCAGAAGCGCTGACGCTCGAAGGGGTAGCCGGGCAACGCCACGCGGCGACGGACCGCGCCCTGGTGCAAGGCCGCCCACTGCGGCGCCACGCCCGCTACCCACAGGCGGCCAAGGCCCATGGCCAGGCTGGCACCATCGGCGCCGCCAGCGCTGCTGGCCAGGGTCGCGCTGGCCACGCGGGCATGGGCGGCCAGGGCGTGCTTGCGGATAATCGAGGTGAAGGTCTGCCCCGGCCCCACTTCCAGGAACAACCCACCGGGCACCTGCAGCAAGCGCTCCAGGCCCTCGGCAAAGCGTACTGCCTGGCGCAGGTGGCGCACCCAGTGCGCCGGGTCGGTGGCTTGCTCGGCAGTCACCCAGTCACCCGTGACGTTGGTGAGGTAAGGCGTGGTCGGCGCGTGCAGCGGCACGGCACTGACCTCGGCCATGAACTGCTCCAGCACCGGGTCGAGCATGGCCGAATGGAAGGCATGGGAGGTGGCCACGCGCTTGCAGCGCAGGCCGGCGGCTGCGACTTGCGCCTGCACCGCATCGATGGCCGCGAGGGGCCCGGCCAGCACGCAGGCGCGCGCAGCGTTGACCACGGCCAGGTCGACGCCGTTGACGGCATACACCTGCAGCTCCTGGGCCGACGCCTCCACGGCGAGCATTGCGCCGCCGGGCAGCGCCTGGATCAATTGGCCACGCCGGGCCACCAGCTGCAACGCATCAGGCAGCGCCATGACCCCGGCCAGGCAGGCGGCCACGTACTCGCCCAGGCTGTGCCCCATCATGGCCGCAGGGCGCACACCCCAGTGTTGCAGCTGCTGCGCCAGCGCGTACTCGACCACGAACAGCGCCGGCTGGGTGATGGCGGTCTGCATCAGTTGCTCGCGCGCCGCGTCCGTGGCCGCCGCTGGCGGGTACAGTACGGTACGAATGTCCAGGCCCATCACCGGCTGCAGCAGCTGTGCGCAGTCATCGATGCAAGCGCGGAACACCGCTTCGCTGTCGTACAGCTCACGGCCCATGTTGACCTGCTGCAAGCCTTGCCCGGGGAACAGGAACGTCACCCCGGCGCCAGGGCCGGCCAGGCCGGTGCTGCTGCGCGCGGCGGGCAGCGCCGTGAGCGCCTCGACGGCAGTGGCAGGGGTGTCGCAGACCACCGCGCGGCGGTGCTGGAAGTGGCTGCGGCCCTGTTGCAGGGTGTAGGCGACATCCGCCAGGTCGACGCCGGGATTGGCCTGCAGGTGGCTGGCCAGCTGCTCGGTCATGCGCGCCAGGGCCGCCTCGGTTTTTGCCGAAAGCGCCAGCACCTGGCAACCGCCCGCTGGCGGCACTACGGCAACCGCCGGGGCCTGCTCCAGGATCATGTGGGCGTTGGTGCCGCCAATGCCGAACGAGCTGACGGCCGCGCGGCGCGGTGTGGCCGTGGCCGGCCAATCGCTGAGCGTGGCGCTGACCCTGAACGGGCTCTGCGCCAGCTCGAGCTTGGGGTTGGGCGCCTGGAAATGCAGGGTGCCGGGAATTTGCCCGTGGTGCAGCGCCAGCGCCGCCTTGATCAGGCCGGTGACGCCCGCCGCAGCATCCAGGTGGCCGACGTTGGCCTTGGCCGAACCCAGCACGCAGAACTGCGTGGCGTCGGTGTGACGACGCCAGGCTTGGCTCAGGGCCTGCACTTCGATCGGGTCGCCCAGGGACGTGGCGGTGCCGTGGGCTTCCACCAGGCCAATGGTGGCCGGGTCGACCTTGGCGCGCTGCAGCGCCTGTTCGATCACGTCGGCCTGGCCGTCCACCGCCGGGGCGGTAAAGCCGACCTTGGCGTTGCCGTCGTTGTTGATGGCCGAGCCCTTGATCACCGCCCACACCTGGTCGCCGTCGGCCACCGCCGCCGAGAGGCGCTTCAACACCACCAGCGCCCCGCCGCTGCCGCGCACGGTGCCCTGGGCCTGGCTGTCGAACGGCCGGCAGCGGCCGTCACCGGACAGAATGTGGCCGTCCTGGTGCAGGTAGCCGGTGCCATGGGGCACCTCGATCGACACCCCGCCAGCCAGGGCAATGTCGCACTCGCCCAGGATCAGCTGCTGGCAGGCCAGGTGCACCGCCACCAACGAGGTGGAGCACGCGGTCTGCACCGTCAGCGCCGGGCCGCGCAGGTTGAGCTTGTAGGCCAGGCGCGTGGAGAGGAAATCCTTTTCATTGAGGATGGTGGTCTGGAACAGCTCGGCGGCACTGCCCGGGTTGGTCTCCAGGTAGTGCAACAGGTAGCCCGAGCGCCCGGTACCGCCATACACGCCAATGCGCCCGCGGTAGTCGGCATTGGCATAACCGGCGTGCTCCAGGGCGTGCCAGCCGGTTTCCAGGAACAGCCGCTGCTGGGGGTCCATCAACAGCGCTTCGCGTGGCGGGTAGCCGAAGAACGCGGCGTCGAACTGCTCGACCTGATCGAGCACGCCCTTGCGCTTCACGTAGCGCGGGTCGGCCAGCAGCGCGGGGTCGACGCCAGCGGCCAGCAGCTGTTCGTCGCTCAGCTCGCCCACCGACTCGACGCCGGCGGCCAGGTTGCACCAGAACGCCTCGACGTTGGCCGCGCCGGGGAAGCGCCCGGCCATGCCGATGATGGCGATATCGGTGTCCACGCCCACGCTGGTCAGGCGCGGCGCCTGGGGTGCGGGGCGGGGGCCTTGGTGGGCGCCGCGCAGGTGTTCGGCCAGGGTACGGATGTTGGCGAAGCGGAACAGGTCCATGGTCGCCACGCGGTAGCCCAGCACCTTCTCCAGCTCGAGCTCTACCCGTACCAGGTCCAGGGAGTTGCCGCCCACCTCGAAGAAGTTGTCGTCGATGCCCACGGCCTCAAGCTTGAGCACCGTGGTCCACGCCCCGGCGATCTGCTGTTCCAGCAGGTCCCGGGGGGCGACCAGGTGGCTGCTGGTCCGCTGCTCGGCCGGGCTAGGCAAGGCGGCGCGGTCGATTTTGCCGTTGGGGGTCAGGGGCCAGGCGTCGAGCAGCATGATCGCCGCTGGCACCATGAAATCCGGCAAGGTACCCTGGGCATGGGCGCGGATGTCGGCGGCGGTCACGGTGGCCGCGTCGGCAATGGCGTAGGCCAGCAGCGACGGCGTGCTGCCACCGGCGATCACCAGTGCTTCGCGCACCCCGGCACAGGCGGCAATCACCGCTTCCACTTCGCCCAGTTCGATGCGGAAACCGCGAATTTTCACCTGGTGATCCAGGCGGCCCAGGTACTCCAGGCTGCCATCGGGCAGGTAGCGGGCCAGGTCGCCGGTCTTGTACAGGCGCGCCTCACCGCCCTCGAACGGGTTGGCGATAAAGCGTTCGGCGGTCAGGTCCGGGCGGTTGAGGTAGCCACGGGCCAGGCCCACGCCGGCGATGTGGATCTCGCCGGCGATGCCCACCGGCACCTGTTGCAGGCGCGAGTCGAGCAGGTACAGCCGGGTGTTGGCCAGCGGCTGGCCGAGGGTGACCCGCGTGGTCTCGGCACCCAGCACGGCCATGGTCGCGCAGACGGTGGCTTCGGTGGGGCCGTAGGCGTTGAGGAAGCGCCGGCCGGGAGCCCAGCGCTTGACGATGTCCAGGCTGCAGGCCTCCCCCGCCGCCGCCACGGTGCGCAGGGTGGGCACCTCTTCGGGTTGCAGCAGCGCCAGCACCGACGGCGGCAGGGTGACCACCGTGACGGCGTGGCGGGCGATGGTGTTGATCAGCGCCGACCCCGGCATGATGTCCGCCTTGGCCGCCAGGCACAGCGCCGCGCCAGCGCACAGGGCGGTGAAGATCTCCGACACCGAGGCATCGAAGCTCACCGAGGCGAACTGCAGCACGCGGCTCTGCTCGCTGATGGCGAAGCCCTCGATCTGGGCATGGACCATGTTCGACAGGCCGTAGTGCTCCAGCATCACCCCCTTGGGCCGGCCGGTGGAGCCGGAGGTGTAGATGATGTACGCAAGGTCGTCGGGCCGCGACACCCGCTCGGGGTTGCTGGCAGGCTCCTGGGCGATGGCCGCGGCGTGGGTATCCACGCACAGCTGTTGCACCTTGGCCGAGGCTGGCTCGGCGCCCGCGCCTGCGCGGGTCAGCAGCAGGCTCAGGCCCGAGTCCTCCTGCATGTAGGCAAGGCGGTCCGCCGGGTAGCCGGGGTCCAGGGGCAGGTAGGCGCCACCGGCCTTGACGATGGCAAGGATACCCACCACCAGCTCGGGGCTGCGCTCCATGCTCACGCCCACCGGCTGCCCTGGCTGCAGGCCATTGCGGCGCAAGTAATGGGCCAGGCGGTTGGCCCGGGCGTTGAGCTCGGCGTAGCTGATGGCCTGGTCTTCATGGAGCAGGGCCACGCGGTCCGGCGTGCGCTGGGCCCAGCCTTCCACCCAGTGGTGCACCGGCTCCTGGGGGAAGCGCGCGTCGGTGGCGTTCCAAGCGGCAAAGTTGGCGCGCTCGCCGTCCGTCAGCATCGGCAGGCGGGCAATGGCCTGGGCCGGCGCCTGCACGGCGCTGGCCAGCAGCGCCTGGTAGTGGGCCACCAGGTAGCCGATGCTGCGGGCGTCCCACAGGTCGGTGTTGTACCAGCACACTGCGCGCAGGCAGCCGTCCACCTCCTCGACCACGAAGTCGAGGTCGAACTTCACCCCATGCTGCTCCAGCGGGTAGGACTCCAGCGCCAGCCCGCTGAGGTCCACCACCGCGCCGCCCAGGCCCATGCGCGCCGCCGCCACGCCGCTCAGGTGCGCCAGGTGGGATTTCTGGTAGGTGAAGGACACCTGGAACACCGGGCTGCGGCTGCTATCGCGGGCCACGTTGAGTTTTTCCACCAGCAGCGGGAACGGGTAGTCCTGGTGCGCCTTGGCGCCCACCAGCACGTTGCGCACATGGCCCAGGAAGTCACTGAACGGCTGCTCGCCGTCCAGCTGCGCCCGCAAGGCGCACGGGCTGGCGAAATAGCCGACCGTACGCCCATGGCCCTCGGGCGGGCGGCCGAAGCGCGGCGAACCGACGACAATGTCATCCTGCCCGGTGTAGCGGTACAGCAGCAGGTAGAAGGCCGCCATCAGCACGGTGTAGAAGGTCACGTCCTGCTCGCGGGCCAGGGCCCGGATCTGCTGGGTGAAGGCCTGGTCGAACTCGAAGGCATGCCCGGCGCCGACGTGGGTCTGCACCCGCGGGCGCGGGCGGTCGGTGGGCAGGTCCAGCACCGGCGGGCGCTGCAGCACCTGCTGCCAGTAGGCCCAATGCTGCTCGCCGGCAGGCGACTCCAGCAGTTGCTGCTGCCAGCCTACATAGGCCTCGAACGGCAGGCCCATGTCCGGCAGCACCGCCGCCTCGCCCAGCAATCGCGCCCGGTACAGCAGGCCCAGCTCTTCCATCAGCACGATCAGCGACCAGGTGTCGGCGGCGATGTGATGGCAGTTCAGGAACAACACCTGCTCATCGGCACTGGTCGAGAACAGCCGGGCGCGAAACACCGGGCCATGCTGCAGGTCGAAGCCCTGTTCGGCCTCTTGGGCCAGGCGTGCGTGCAGCGCCTTGGCGCTCCACTGGCTGGCGTCGTGGTGCTGGAAGTCCACCGCCGCCTGGGCATGAATCATCTGCAGCGGCTCGCCCTGGGGGGCTGCGTAGGTGGTGCGCAACACCGGGTGACGATCGACCAGATCCTGCAGGGCACCGGCGAAGGCCGCAAGGTCCAGGGCACTGCGAATGGTCCAGGCCATGGGCAGGCCGTACTGTGCGCCGTCGGGGTTCAGGCTCCACAAGAACCACATGGCGCGCTGCCCACGGGACAGGGGCGCAGTGGTGATACCAGGGGAAGCAACAACGGGGTGGTCAAGCGAAGAGGTGCCAGGGCGCGAATGCTGCAGAGGGTTGGTCAATCTGGGTTAGCCTAGTGAAGGTCGTTTATTGCCCACGCACTCACCCCCGGCATGGGCGCGCGCTGGGAGGACAGCCACAGGAAAGGGCCAGCCACGGAACGAGGCTCGATGCGGAATACGGGAGAGTCGGGAGTCATCGTGAAACGGGTGGTTCAACGGCGGCTGTGTTTCGGCTGCCCCCCCCGATTGCCGGGGTTATCACGCAAACGAATAGCAAACCGCCATCACGCGGCAGTGTACGGAGAATGCGTTCGGCGGTCTATCGAGCAGGGGTGGGGATCCCGACGAACGGTGAGTCGGGATCGCGCCATGGCTGTAGGGTTTTATGGCTTGTACGGCTCCAGCACCTGCTGGTCCTGCCCTTTTAACACCCACACCAACAACTTCGCCGGCTGAGTCTTGCTGGCATTGCGCGACACCAGGTGCACGGTGCCGGCCGGCTCGTACCAGTACTGCCCCTGCTTGTAGGTCACCGGCGCCTGGCCCTTGAGCTGCGACACCACGCTGCCTTCGAGCACGTAGGCCATCACCGAGCCGGGGTGGCTGTGGGCGTCGGAGGCCTGGCCGGGGGCGTAGTCGACGGTGAGCATGATGGCCTGCTGGCCCGGGGCGTTGGGTGGGCTCTGCTGTTGCAGGATCTTGACGTTGTCGTGGGCGAAGGCGCTGGTGGACAGCAGGGCGGTGGCGAGCAGGATGCGCAGGTTCATCTTCGTGGCCTCTTTTTTTGGGGGGATGAGGTGAAGATAGGCCCAGCCGCCGTGGCGTTAAAGCGCCAATGGAGTGGAAAAGGGGGTGGCCAATGGTGCCGGACGCGGCCTGCGGCCGCTGCTACGCAGCCCCCCCCCGTAGCAGCTGCCGAAGGCGGCGTCCTGCACTGTCAGGGCTCGAGACCTATGGGGAAGAACTGCCCACTGCTCCACACGCCCAGCCAGCGCTGGCCGTCGATTTCGCGCACGCTGGCCAGTTCGACCAGTTGGTAGAAGACGTTGCGGTGCACCAGTGCCTCGAGGTTGCTGCGCACCAGCAGGTATGGCGCCGGTTCCTGGGTGGCAGGGTCGGTCTCCACCCGCAGGGGGTGGTCGGCGTCGGCCACCACGCCATCGTCGACGTTGGTGGTGAAGCGCAGCACCTGGGCTTCGCCCTGCCCTTCCACGTCCAGGGTCACGGCGACGAAGGGCGCGTCGTCGACGGTGATGCCGACCTTCTCCACCGGGGTCACCAGCACGTAGTCGTCGCCATCGCGGCGCAGGATGGTGGAGAACAGGCGCACCATGGGCTTGCGGCCGATGGGCGTGCCCAGGTAGTACCAGGTACCGTCCCGGGCGATGCGCATGTCGATGTGGCCGCAGAAATCGGGGTTCCACAGGTGCACGGGCGGCAGGCCCTTGCCGCTGCTCGGGATCTGCGCCAACAGATCGTTCGCCTTGCCTGCACCACTCATGCCTTGCTCCTGTGACCGCTTTACGGGCGACTCATGCCCAACAGGATACGAGCGTAATCCTCCAGCGGCGGCTCTAGCAAATCTTCCGGCTTCTGGTTGTGGATGCTCAGCAGGCCACCGCGCATGCGGATGGTGGCGCTGTCGATCAGGTAGCGGGTGTTGGTTTCGATCAGCATCACCTGGATGGTGCCGTTGTCCACGCCCAGGCGGTCGACGGCTTCCTGGTCGGCCCACTCGTCGGCGTTGCCGATACGGTCATCGGCGTTGGCGAAGCGGGTGTACAGCAGGTAGCTGGCGCCGGCGCTGCGGGCCTCGCCCAGGGCCTGCTCCAGGCCCAGCGGCGCGCGGGCGCGGCGGACCATGGGGAAGTAGTCGATGAAGCCGTTGAACGCTGCCTCGGCCACCACGTTAGGCTTGGGGTAGGCGCTGCCCGGCGGGGCGAAGGCGCCCTGGCCGATGTAGATGAACGAATCCGGCTGCAGGCGGAAGTTGTTCAGGCGGCGGGTGTTGCTGTGGTTCAGCACACCGGCGTCGCTCAATTGTTCGCGGGTGGCTTCACCCATATCGCTCACACTCATGCAGCCGCCCAACGCCAACAGCGCGAGCAGCAAGACCAGGCTACGCATCTTTCCTCCAGAGGCCGGTGACGGAAAACCGGCGAATAGCCGCGTGATGCAGCTTTTGCGCCAGTCTGCGTATCCGCCCTGCAAGGTTTAGCCGCCGATGATCTTCATCACCGTGGCGCCGCCCGAAAACGCCACCTCCTGCTTGTCGCCCAGGGCCTTCTGCAGCAGGCCCTGCAGAGCCGGCAGCGCCTGTTCGCGGGGCAGTTCCAGCAGGTCGCCGACGTAGTGGCGGTTGCTGGAGGACAGGCAGCCGTGCAGCCACCCGGTGGACGACAGGCGCAAGCGCGAGCAGGTCCGGCAGAACGGCACGCTCTCGTTGGCGATCACGCCAAAATAACCACGCCCTGGCACCTCGTAGCGCAACGCGGTGGCGTCCACCGGCGCGCTGGCCTGTTGGTATTCATAATGTTCGCCGATCAGCGCCAGCAGGGCGTCAAGGCCGATGAACTGGGCGTGGAAGCCAGCGCTGTCGCGGGCCAGGTGGCCCATGCGCATCAGTTCGATGAAACGCAGCTCGAAGCCGCGGTCCAGGCAATAGTCCAGCAGCGGCAGCACCTGGTCGACGTTGCGCCCGCGCAGCGGCACCATATTGACCTTGATGCGCAAGCCCGCCGCCCGCGCGCGCTCCAGGCCGTCGAGCACAGTGCGCAGGTCGCCCCCACGGGCGATGCCGCGGAAGGCGTCGGGGTCCAGGGTGTCGAGGGAGACGTTGAGGCGGCGGATGCCGGTGTCCAGCAGCAACGGCAGCTTGCGCGACAGCAGCTGGCCGTTGGTGGTGAGGCTGATGTCCGCAAGGCCCAGCGGCGCGACGCCGTGCAGGAACTCTTCAAGGCGTGGGCTGACCAGCGGTTCGCCGCCGGTGATGCGCAGCCGCTCGATGCCGGCGGCTTCGATCAGGTACTGCACGCCGCGCACCAGGGCGGCGGCGGACAGCTCGTCCGGCGCGGCCACCAGGCGCTTGCCGTCGGGCACGCAGTAGGTGCAGGCGTAGTTGCAGGCCGCCGTCAGGCTGACGCGCAGGTTGCGAAAGGACCTGCCTTGACGATCGACGATCATGATGACTCCGGCATGGGGGAAGCGGACTGCGAAAATCTGACCGAAAAGTCAGGTTTTTGCAAGCCCCACACATACTTGAGTATGGACCGCGCCATGGGGGTTGGCTTGCCAGCGAGCTTGCCGCAATCAAAAGCTCGCTGGCAAGCCAGCTCCCACAGGGGTTAGGCGGACGGTTCGCTGTCGCGCTTGCGCTTGTTGCCCATGCGTACGCCGATATCCATCAGGAACTGGAAGAAGCCTTCCTGGTCTTCCAGCACGTTGCTCCAGAACGGCGAGTGGTACAGCGCCACGGCGCCGTGCACCAAGGCCCAGGAGGCGCAGTAATGGAAGTACGGCGGCACGTCCTCGAGCTTGCCCTCGGTGATGCGACCCTTGATCAGCAGCGTCAGGCGGTCGAAGTTGGAGGCGCGGATCTTGTGCAGTTCCTCGACCATCTCCGGCACCTGGTTGCCCTTCACCACCTTCTCTTCCAGGCGGTCGAACAGGCGGTAGCGCTGCGGGTCGCGCATGCGGAATTCGAAGTAGGCGCGCGACAGGGCTTCCTTGTCGCGGTCGACGTCCGCCGAATGCAGCAGTTCGTTCAAGTCGCGCTCGTAGTCGAGCATCAGGCGCAGGTAGATCTCCGCCTTGGACTTGAAGTGCTTGTAAATCGTGCCTTTGCCGATGCCCACGGCATCCGCGATCATCTCGACGGTGACGCTGTCTTCACCCTGTTCCAGGAACAGTTTGAGTGCGGTGTCGAGGATCTCTTGCTCCCGGCGACGAAACTCACGGACCTTACGAGGTTCTTTCTGCATAAGAAGGACTGGATCAAAATCGAAGGCCGGTATTATGCCTAACTTGCAGCAAATTGCACGGAAGTTCCAACCATGACAGCGGTTGCCGACACGTGCCGGTACAATTTTACCACCTGTTTTTTGACGCTTTCAGGGCCCAACCAAGCCAAGAGCACTCAATGGACGCGGACGTATTCCAAATCTGTTTAAAAAACGCTCAATCGCCGGTGGCATAGTGCGCAGGCTAGCCAATACTTGAAGTGTCGACGTGCTCATACCCCCCAAGTGAGACGCCGATAAAGGTGTCAATGGATCGCACGCCTTTGTTTTACTCCTAATGGTCTTAACCCGGATTCACCCCCCAGAACCCGGGTTTTTTTTGCCCCGGATTTGCCTCAGCCGGCGACGTGGGCCAGCGGGAACAGCCGCTTGAAGTTGGCGGTGGTCTGCTCGGCCAGTTGCTCGTAGCTTTCGCCACGCACCAGCGCCAGGAATTCGGCGACTTCGCGCACGTACTGCGGCAGGTTGGGCTTGCCGCGGTGCGGGATGGGCGCCAGGTACGGCGAGTCGGTCTCCACCAGCAGGCGATCGGCCGGCACCTGGCGGGCAACGTCGCGCAGGGCGTCGGCGTTGCGGAAGGTGACGATGCCCGACAGGGAGATGTAATAGCCCATGTCCAGGGCCGCCTTGGCCATGTCCCAGTCCTCGGTGAAGCAGTGCAGCACGCCAGCCTGGGGCAGTTTGGCCTCGCGCAACAGGTCGAGGGTGTCGGCACGGGCACCGCGGGTGTGGATGATCACCGGCTTGCCGGTGATGCTGGCCGCTTCCAGGTGCAGGCGGAACGAGGCCTGCTGCAGCTCGGCCGCCTCGGGCTCGTAGTGGTAGTCCAGGCCGGTCTCGCCGATGGCCACCACGCGCGGGTGGTCCAGCTCTTCGAGCAGCCACTTCAGGGCTGGCGCTTCACCGGGCTTGAGGTCCAGCGGGTGGATGCCCACCGAACAGTCGACGTCGGCGTATTGCTCGGCCACGGCCTTGACCGCGCCGGCGTTGTCGGCGCTGACGCCGATGCACAGGAAGTGCCCTACCCCGCGGTCACGGGCCGCCTGCAGGGCGGCATCGAGGGAACCGTCGTGCTGGGCCAGGTCCAGACGATCGAGGTGGCAGTGGGAATCGACAAGCATGGGCATTGGGCAACTTACATCGTATGAGTGGGGCGGTCGGACTTGATGGCGCCGGCCAGGTAGGTTTCGATCTTGTTACGGGCGGTGTTGTCACCGTCGTTGAACTGCACGCCGACACCGGCGGCTCGGTTGCCCTGGGCGCCCTTGGGGGTGATCCAGGCGACGCGGCCGGCGACCGGGATCTTCTCCGGCTCGTCCATCAGGTTCAGCAGCATGAACAGCTCATCGCCCAGCTTGTAGCTCTTGCTGGTGGGGATGAACAGCCCGCCGTTCTTGATGAACGGCATGTAGGCGGCGTAGAGCACCGACTTGTCCTTGATGGTCAGGGACAGGATGCCGTTGCGCGGGCCGGGATTGACTGGCTGATTCATTGAAATTCCTCGATTGCGCCAACTACTGAGGGCCCACCCCGGTGGGCCCCGCTACGCTCTTCAAGCCTGGCCGGGCAAGCCTGCCCAGGACACCAGCAACGCTTCGAGCAACAACACCCGGTTGAGGTTGGCCTTGGCCAGCACCTTCTGGCGCTGCGCCAGGATCCAGTCCTGCGCGGCCAGGACCTTGCCCTGCCCGCTCTTCTGCGCCAGGTACTGCACCACCTTGCGCATGTCCCCCAAGCCTAACCCCTCCTCGTCCTGCGTCAACTGGTAGCGCAGGATCAGGTTGGACCAGTCGCAGAACCAGTCGAACAGCAGCAGCAACGGGATGGCGTTCCAGCTTTCCGCCAACTGCGTGGGCGAGGCCTGCTGCTTGAGCAGCTTCTTCACCCCGTCCACCACCAGCGCGCGCTGTTCGACCACGCCCTGGGCCTGCAGGCGCACCGCCACCAGCGGCGAGCCGGCGGCCAGGGTCAGCAGCTCTTCGCGCTGCTCGGGCGTGCACTCGGGCAAGGCGCCGGCCAGCCAGTCCAGGCTCATGGCCTGGCTGGGCAGCGGGCAGGCCTGCTGCACGCAACGGCTCTTGATGGTGGGCAGCAGGCGGCTGGGCTGGTGGCTGACCAGGAGCAGCACGGTATTGCCCGAGGGTTCCTCAAGGCTTTTGAGCAAGGCGTTGGCGGCGTTGATGTTCATGGCCTCCACCGGCTCGATCAGCACCACCTTGCGCCCGCCCAACTGGGCGGTCTGCACCACGAAGCTGACCAGGTCGCGCACCTGGTCGACCTTGATGGCCTTGTCGGCCTCCTCGGGTTCCAGGATGTAGTTGTCCGGGTGGCTGCCTGCTGCCAGCAGGTGGCAGGACTTGCACTGCCCGCAGGCGGCCAGCCCCTGGGGCTGCTGGCACAACAGCAAGGCCATCAGGCGCTCGGCCAGGGCACGCTTGCCGATGCCCTGGGGGCCATGCAGCAGGTACGCGTGGGCGTGCTGGCTACGGCCGGCCAGGTGCTGCCAGAGGCTGTCCTGCCACGGGTAGGCCTCAGCCACGGGCGCGCGCCTCGATGCCAGGCAGCAGGCTGTCGAGTTGCTGCTGCACCTCGCCCAGGGTCAGGGCGGCGTTGACCAGGGTGTAGCGCTCGGGCGCCGCGGCGGCCCGTTGCAGGTAGGTGTTGCGCACCGCGTCGAAGAAGGCCCGGCCTTCCTGCTCGAAGCGGTCCAGGCGGCCACGCGCGGTGGCGCGGGCCAGGCCCACTTCCACCGGCAGGTCGAACACCAGGGTCAGGTCGGGGCGCAGGTCACCCTGGACGAAGGCTTCCAGGCTGGCGATGCGCGCGTGGCTGAGGCCGCGGCCGCCGCCCTGGTAGGCGTAGGTGGCATCGGTGAAGCGATCGCACAGCACCACCGCGCCACGGGCCAGCGCCGGGCGAATCACTTCGCTCAGGTGCTGGGCGCGGGCGGCGAACACCAGCAGCAGCTCGGTGTCGGCGTGCATGGCTTCGTCGCTGGGGGCCAGCAGCAGTTCGCGGATGCCCTCGGCCAGCGGCGTGCCGCCCGGTTCGCGGGTCAGCACCACGTCCAGGCCGGCGGCGCGCAGGCGCTCGGCCAGGTACTCGCGATTGGTGCTCTTGCCCGCGCCTTCGGGGCCTTCAAGGGTAATGAATAAACCGCTCACTGGCTGTCCTTCTGAGTGTCTTGGGGCGCACCGGCTTTGCTGTCGGTGGCCGTGTCGGGGCTTGCCGCCGGTACCGTCGGCGGCTGCGTGGCCGCATCCTGGCCCGGCGCGGGTGCCGGGGTGGGCGCAGGGCTGGACCGGTAGTCGGCGCGGCGCTTGAGCTGGAACTCGCGCACGGCGTTGTTGTGCTCGTCGAGGTCGTCGGAGAACACATGGCTGCCGTCGCCGCGCGCGACGAAATACAGGCTGGTGCCGCTGGCCGGGTTCAACGCGGCATGCAGCGCCTCGCGGCCGACCATGGCGATCGGCGTGGGTGGCAGGCCGGCGTTGGTGTAGGTGTTGTACGGCGTTGGCTCGTGCAGGTCGGCGCGGGTCAGCTTGCCGGTGTAGCGCTCGCCCATGCCGTAGATCACCGTGGGGTCGGTCTGCAGCAGCATGCCGGTGGCCAGGCGGCGCACGAACACGCCGGCGATCTGCGAGCGCTCCTGGGGCACGCCGGTTTCCTTCTCCACCAGCGAGGCCATGATCAGCGCCTGGTAGGGCTGATCGTAGGGCGCATCAGGGGCACGGTCGGTCCACTCCTTGGCCAGCACCTCGTCCAGGCGGCTATAGGCCTGGCCCAGCAACTCGGCGTCGGTCATGCCGCGCACGTACTTGTAGGTGTCGGGGAAGAACCGGCCTTCGGGGAACACGCCTTCATGGCCCAGGCGGGTCATGACCTCGGCATCGCTCAGCCCGGCCAGGGTGTGCTTGAGCTTCTCCTGCTTGTCGAGGGCAGCGCGCACCTGGCGGAAGTTCCAGCCTTCCACCAGGGTCAGGTTGTACTGCACCACTTCACCGCGCTGCCACACGCCCAGCAGGTCCTTGAGGGTCATGCCCGGGGTCAGGCGGTACTCGCCGCTGTGCAGCGGCGTGCCGGCCAGGTTGAAGCGCCAGTACAGGCGCAGCCAGAAGGCATCGCGCAGCGTGCCCTTGGCCTGCATGCGCATGAAGGTGCCGGTGGGCGTGGAGCCATTGGGCACGTCCAGGAGGTCTTCCTGGGCGACATTAAGGGTTTGGTCCAGTGCGCTGTGCACTTTCCAGGCGGCAACGCCCAGCGTCAGGCCTGCCAGGATAACCAGGGTCTCCAGCAGCACCAAGAATTTACGTCTCACGAATCACACATCCAATAGTGCGCGGGCAAGGCTCTGCAGTTTACGGGTGAGCGGCCCCGGCGACCAGTTCAGTGACGCGAAAGCGCGAACGGGCCAGATGCCATACACGCTGTTGCAGACGAACACTTCGTCGGCCTGCCACAGGTCTTCAGGCCACAGGTCGCGGACCTGCACGGGAATGCCCAGGGCAGCCGCCTGGGCCAACAGCTCGGCGCGCATGACCCCGGCGACGCCACAGCGCACCAGATCAGCGGTCAGCAACTGACCGTCACGCACCAGGAACAGGTTGCTGAACACGCCTTCGACCAGGCGCCCGGACATATCCCGCATCAAACCTTCGGCAAAGTCCGGGCCGGACCATTCGGCGCGGGCCAGCACCTGCTCCAGGCGGTTGAGGTGCTTGAGACCCGCCAGCAGTGGCTGTTCGGCCAGGCGCGTGGCGCAGTCGAACAGGCGCACGCCTTGCTCGGCATGGGCAGCGGGGTAAGCGGCTGGCGGGTTGCCCTGGACCAGGCGCCGGGCCGGCGCCTGGGGGTCGGCGGCGTAGCCGCGCTGGCTGTCGCCACGGGTGACGATGAGCTTGAGCACACCCTCGCCCAGCTGCGCGGCACAGGCCGCCAGTTCAGCCTCGACCAGGGCCGCGTCAAGGCTGATTGCCAGGCGCTGGCAACCCTGCAGCAGGCGCTGCAGGTGGCGCGCCAGCAACAGCGGCTGGCCGGCCTTGACGGCGATGGTCTCGAACAGCCCATCGCCATAGGCCAGGCCGCGGTTCTTCAGCGCCAGCGTGTCCGCCGGCACGCCGTCGACCCAGCTGAGCATCAGCCGTTGAACCGGCGGAACACCAGCGAGCCGTTGGTGCCACCAAAGCCGAACGAGTTGGACAGCACCACGTCGATCGGCATGTTGCGCGCCTGATGCGGGACGAAGTCCAGGTCGCAGCCTTCGTCAGGCTCGTCCAGGTTGATGGTGGGCGGCGCCACCTGGCTGTTGATGGCCAGGACGCTGAAGATCGCTTCCACCGCGCCCGCGGCACCCAGCAGGTGACCGGTCATGGACTTGGTCGAGCTGACCGCGAGCTTGTAGGCGTGGTCGCCGAACACCGACTTGATGGCCGAGGCTTCCGCCAGGTCACCCGCCGAGGTGGAGGTACCGTGGGCGTTGATGTACTGCACATCGCTGCCGTTCACGCCAGCGTCGCGCAGGGCGTTGGCCATGCAGCGGGCGGCACCCGCGCCGTCTTCGGGCGGCGAGGTCATGTGGTAGGCGTCACCGCTCATGCCAAAGCCCACGAGCTCGGCGTAGATGGTGGCACCACGCGCCTTGGCGTGCTCCAGCTCCTCGAGCACCAGGGCGCCGGCACCGTCGGACAATACGAAGCCATCACGGCCCTTGTCCCACGGGCGGCTGGCCCGGGTTGGCTCGTCGTTGCGGGTGGACAGCGCGCGGGAGGCACCGAAGCCGCCCATGCCCAGGCCACAGGCAGCCATTTCGGCGCCACCGGCAATCATCACGTCGGCTTCGCCGTAGGCGATGTTGCGCGCCGCCATGCCGATGCAGTGCGTACCGGTGGTACACGCCGTGGCGATGGCGTAGTTGGGCCCCTGCACGCCCAGGTGGATGGACAGGAAACCGGAAATCATGTTGATGATCGAACCCGGCACGAAGAACGGCGAAATCCGACGCGGCCCGGAGGCGTGCAGGATCTTGCAGGTTTCCTCGATGTTGGTCAGGCCACCGATACCCGAGCCCATGGCCACGCCAATGCGCTCACGGTTGGCATCGGTCACTTCCAGGCCGGCGTTACGCACTGCCTGGAAACCGGCCGCCAGGCCGTACTGAATGAACAGGTCGAGCTTGCGGGCTTCCTTGACCGACAGATACTCCTCGACGTTGAAGCCTTTGACCGAGCCGCCAAAACGGGTGGAGTAGGCAGAAAGGTCGGTATGCTCGATCAGACCAATGCCACTGCGGCCAGCCAGAATGCCCTGCCAGGTGCTCGGCACATCCGTGCCCAGTGGCGACAGCATACCCATACCGGTGACCACGACGCGTCTACGCGACACAGCGCTCTCCTTATTCTAGGAACAACCTTTACATCTCATCTAAAGAAAAAACCGCACGCCAGCAAAGGCAGTGCGGTTTTTCCATGACAAGAAGCTGCGATTACAAAGTCTTAAGCCTGGTGGCTGGTGACGTAATCGATAGCGGCTTGAACAGTAGTGATCTTCTCAGCTTCTTCGTCAGGGATTTCGGTCTCGAATTCCTCTTCCAGAGCCATCACCAGCTCAACGGTGTCAAGGGAATCGGCACCCAGATCTTCTACGAAGGAAGCAGTGTTCACGACTTCTTCTTCTTTAACGCCCAGTTGCTCGGCGACGATTTTCTTGACGCGTTCTTCGATGGTGCTCATACCTTGTTTTCACTCCTAATGGACATAAGTCAGGCAGCTGGCCAGTGTGCAAGTTTATAGGAAGGCTTCGGCATTTCAAGCTGAAAGCGTCGGCTCCCGATCACACTCACCCGCCACCTAGAATTTGGATGCAGCTTTATAACGGATTTTGAACGACACGTATGACATTTTTTTGAAGCAATCCGTCACATTTCACTTACATGTACATGCCGCCGTTGACCGGGATAGTAGCACCGGTCACATAGGCTGCACCTTCCGAGGCCAGGAAAGCCACCACTTTCGCGATTTCTTCGGCCTGGCCCAGGCGACCCAGAGGGATCTGGGTCTGCAAGGCTTCACGCTGCGCTTCAGGCAGCTCACGGGTCATGTCGGTGTCGATGAAACCAGGGGCCACCGAGTTGACCGTGATTGCACGCGAGCCCACTTCACGGGCCAGCGCGCGGCTGAAGCCCTCGAGGCCCGCCTTGGCAGCAGCGTAGTTCACCTGGCCGACGTTGCCCATGGCACCGACGACCGAACCAATGCTGATGATACGACCCCAGCGCGCCTTGGTCATGCCGCGCAGCACGCCCTTGGACAGCCGGTACAGGCTGTTGAGGTTGGTATCGATGACATCATGCCACTCATCATCCTTCATGCGCAGCATCAAATTGTCGCGGGTGATGCCGGCGTTGTTGACCAGGATGGTGGGTGCACCGAACTGTTCAGTGATGGTCGCCAGTACGGCGGCGACGGATTCGTCGCTGGTCACGTTCAGCTCGAGGCCGGTGCCCTGCACGCCGTTTTCCTTGAGGGTGGCGGCGATGCGCTCGGCGCCCGAGGCCGACGTGGCGGTACCGATGACGGTAGCGCCCATACGGCCCAGTTCCAGGGCGATAGCCTGGCCAATGCCACGGCTGGCGCCGGTAACCAGTGCAACTTTACCTTGCAGGCTCATGCAGGCTTCTCCTATTTCAGGCCTTCGCCGCCGCAACAGCGGCAGCGAACGCGTCTGGGGTATTCAGGTTTTCAGTGCTGACGCCATCGGCGCAGCGCTTGTTCAGGCCAGCCAGGACCTTGCCCGGGCCGCATTCGACCAGGCGCGGGGCGCCGTTGGCAGCCAGGTACTGCACCGACTCGACCCAGCGGACCGGCTTGTACAGCTGCTCCAGCAGGTCGCGCTTGAGGGTGTCCAGGTCTGCCGGCACCGCGGCGCTGACGTTCTGCACCACCGGGATCTGCGGGGCCTGCCAGTCGATGGCGTTGATCGACTCGGCGAAGCGTTCGGCAGCAGGCTTCATCAGCGCGCAGTGCGACGGCACGCTGACCGGCAGCGGCAGGGCGCGCTTGGCACCGGCCGCCTTGAGCAGCTCGATGGCACGCTCCACGGCAGCCGCCGAGCCGGCAATCACCACCTGGCCCGGGGAGTTGAAGTTCACCGCGCTGACCACCTCGCCCTGGGCCGCTTCGGCGCAGGCGTTGACCACTACGGCGTCGTCCAGGCCCAGGATGGCAGCCATGGCGCCCTGCCCAGCGGGCACGGCTTCTTGCATCAGTTGGCCACGGCGCTCCACCAGCTTGACCGCGTCAGCCAGGCTCAGGCAGCCAGCGGCCACCAGGGCGCTGTATTCGCCCAGGCTGTGGCCGGCGACGAATGCCGGGCGCTCGCCACCTTCGGCCAGCCACAGGCGCCACAAGGCCACCGAGGCGGCCAGGATGGCAGGCTGGGTCTTGTCAGTCTGGTTGAGGCTTTCTACCGGACCTTCCTGGATCAACGCCCACAGGTCGTAACCCAGCGCGTCGGAAGCTTCCTTGAACGTTTCCAGCACCAGCGGGTACTGGGCGCCCAGCTCGGCGAGCATGCCCAGGGACTGGGAACCTTGCCCTGGAAAGACAAATGCGAGGGATGCAGACATTTAACAAGCCCTTATTGATCTTGTCGTCGGAGAATTGACGTGCAACCGGAGTTGAACGCAAGAAACTGACAGTTGGATGACAGAGAGAACCGGGTGGTCACATTTAAGCACTCCTTGGCGGATATGCCTAAAGCAACAGATTTTCCAGCTGCCCGTGCAGGCGCTGGGGAAGATTTTCCTGAATTTCGGCCAACGCCCGCGAAATCGCGCTCTGGAAGCCCTGCACACCGGCCGAACCGTGGCTTTTCACCACGATGCCCTGCAGGCCCAGGAAGCTCGCGCCGTTGTGCCGCGCGGGCGCCAGGTCGGCCTGCAAGCGCTTGAGCAGCGGCATGGCCAGGGCACCGACGGCCCGCGACAGCAAATTGTGTCGAAACAATGCCTCGATGCGCCCGCTGATCATGGTCGCCAGGCCTTCGCTGGACTTGAGCAGCACGTTGCCGACAAAACCGTCGCACACCACCACGTCCGCCTCGCCGCGGTACACGCCATCGCCCTCGATGAAGCCGATGTAGTTCAACCCGCGCGCGCCCTGCAACAGGCTCGCAGCCAGCTTCACCTGCTGGTTGCCCTTGATGTCCTCGGTGCCGACGTTGAGCAGCGCCACCCGCGGGCGCACCACGCCCAGCGCCTCGGCGGCCACCGAGCCCATCACGGCGAACTGGAACAGGTGTTCGACGCTGCAATCGACGTTGGCGCCCAGGTCCAGCAACTGGCACGAGCCGGTTTGCGTGGGAATGGCGGCCACCATCGCCGGGCGATCGACGCCGGGCAAGGTCTTGAGCACGTGGCGCGACAAGGCCATCAGCGCACCGGTGTTGCCAGCACTCACGCACGCCTGCACCTTGCCGTCACGCAGCAACTCCAGCGCCACCCGCATCGAAGAGTCCGGCTTGCCACGCAAGGCCTGGGACGGCCGCTCGTCCATGCCGATGACTTCGCTGGCTGCAGCAATCTGCAGGCGCGCGCGATCCACACCGGGTTGGCTGGCGATCAATTCTTCAAGGAGTAGGGGGTGACCGACGAGGGTCAGGTACAGCGAGGGGGTAGCAGACAGGCAGGCAAGGCTGGCCTGGACAATGTTGCGGGGACCGAAGTCCCCGCCCATTGCGTCAATCGCGATGACTTGAGCGGACAAGGATTACTCGTCAGCGCCCTTGTCGATCACTTTACGGCCACGGTATACGCCTTCTGGCGAAACGTGGTGGCGCAGGTGTACTTCGCCAGTGGTCTTCTCGACCGACAGGGTGCTAGCCGACAGGGCGTCGTGCGAACGGCGCATGTCACGGGCAGAGCGGGATTTTTTGTTCTGCTGAACAGCCATAATTGATTAACTCCTAAACGTTTGGGTCACGCTTTAACTGCGCCAATACACTGAACGGGTTGGACCGCGTTACCTCGTCCTCGCTCGGCTCGGGCTCATCTGCGCCCGCCGGCTGCTGGCATTCTTCCGGATGATGAGCAGGCACAATGGGCAAGGCGAGCAGAAGCTCCTCCTCGATCAATGCCTGCAGATCCAAAGGATCTTCGCCCAGTTCCAGCACGTCATAACCTTTCGGTAACGACTGGGTATTTGCACCCTCCTTCACCACAGCATAACTGCATTCGCTGTGGATCGGCAGGGTGACCAGCTCAAGACAACGCTGGCATACCATCTTGACTTCGACGTCGAGATGGCTGTGGATAACCACGGCCTTTCGCTCGTCTCGTTCGAAAACGAATTTAGCCTGCACCGTACCGACATTGTCGGAAAGCGGGTCGCAGAGTCTCTCCAAATCGGATAATGGCAGCGAACCTTCAAGGGTTACGCCACGATCGGCCAATTTGCGCGGGTCAACGTGAGGTGGAATCGGGTCATTCAACATAGGCGCAGCATTCTAGGGACGACCCCCTCCCCTGTCAAAGGAAATTAGGCCCTAACCCAATGATAGAATGACCATTCATCCACAGGAGACCGCCATGCTGCCCTTGTTACTTGCCTCGAGCTCGCCTTACCGCCGGGAATTGCTGGGCCGCCTGCGCCTGCCCTTCACCTGCGCCAGCCCTGATATCGACGAGAGCCGCCTGGCGGACGAGCCCGCCGAAGCCCTGATCAAGCGCCTGGCCGAACAAAAAGCTCGCGCCCTGGCCCCCAGCCACCCCAGCCACCTGATCATCGGCTCCGACCAGGTGGCGGTGCTGGGCGAGCAGATCCTGGGCAAGCCCCACGATTTCGACCGCGCCTGCGCGCAACTGCTGGAAGCCAGCGGCACCAGCGTCACCTTCCTCACCGGCCTGGCGCTGCTCAACAGCGCCACAGGGCACTGCCAGGTGGATTGCGTGCCGTTTACCGTGGAGATGCGCGAGCTGGACCTGGCGACCATCCAGCGCTACCTGCGGGCCGAGCAACCCTACGATTGCGCGGGCAGCTTCAAGGCCGAAGGGCTGGGGGTGAGTTTGTTCAAGCGCACCCACGGGCCGGACGCGACCAGCCTGGTGGGGCTGCCGCTGATCCGGCTGGTGGATATGTTGTTGCAGGAAGGGGTGCAGGTGCCATAGATCGCCCGTAGCAGCGGCCGCAGGCCGCGTCACACCCCCCCCCTATTTCAACGCAACGAAGGACCGCTGAAGCCCATGTACAGCGCCAGCTTCTCCGCCACGCTGGCGCCCAGCTTCTTGGAGAAGCGGTCCAGGGCCGAATCCTCGACAGTGAAGTCGACCAACTCCTTCTCGCCCACCACCTCGCGCGCCACGTAGCTGGCGTTGCCCAGACCGTCGATCAGCCCCAGCGGCAGCGCCTGCTCGCCCGACCAGATCAGGCCGGAGAACATCTCCGGATGCTCCTTGTCCTTCAGGCGGTCGCCACGCCCCTGCTTCACCACCGAGATGAACTGGTTGTGCGTGGTATCCAGCACACCCTGCCAGAACTTGGTCTCGTCCGGCTTGGCCGGCTGGAACGGGTCGAGGAACGACTTGTGCTCACCCGAGGTGTAGGCGCGACGCTCCACGCCCAGCTTCTCCATGGTGCCGACGAAGCCGTAGCCGGCCGCCGTCACGCCAATGGAACCCACCAGGCTGGCCTTGTCGGCGTAGATCTGGTCGGCGGCGCTGGCGATGTAGTAGGCGCCCGAGGCACCCAGGTCACTGATCACCGCGTACAGCTTGGTGTCCGGGTGTTCCTTGCGCAGCCGATGAATCTCGTCGACCACGTAGCCAGCCTGCACCGGGCTGCCGCCAGGGCTATTGATGCGCAGCACCACGGCCTTGACCTTGGGGTCTTCGAAGGCGGCGCGCAGGCTGCCGATGATGTTGTCGGCGCTGGCTGCTTCCTGATCGGCGATCACCCCTCGCACCTCGATCAACGCGGTGTAATGGGAGCCGCGCGTGGCACTCTTTTCCATGTCCATCAGCGGCGTGAACGCGGCAAAGGCCAGGAACAGGTAAACGAAGGTCAGCAGCTTGAAGAAAATCCCCCAGCGCCGGGTCCGCCGATGCTCGATGACATTGGCTTGCAACGTCCTTTCCAGCAATTGCCAGCTCTTGTCATCACCACGCTTTTCGGCGTCGGGCGCTTTCCATTCATCAGACATCGTTCAGCTCCCTCGGGAAAAATTCAATTCGTCGAACTGGCCAACCACTCATGCAATTGGCTGAAACGCTCGATGGCCAGCACCGGCTCATGCACCAGCAGCGCCTCCAGCGGCATCGCCCCGTAACCCACGGCCACGGCATCCATGCCCGCGTTGCGCGCCATCAGCAGGTCGAACGCCGCATCCCCCACCATCAGCGCGCGTTCGCGCGGCACCTGGCAGTGGGCGAGGATTTCTTCCAGCATCAGCGGGTGCGGCTTGCTGCGGGTTTCATCGGCGGCCCGGGTAATGTCGAAGTACGCTTCCCAGCCGTGCGCCTTGAGCACCCGATCCAGGCCGCGACGCGCCTTGCCCGTGGCCACCGCCAGGCGGTAACCCTGGGCACGGAAGGCTTCCAGCGCCTCCGGCACGCCAGGGAACAGCGCCGACGGCTCGACATCCATGGCCATGTAGCAATCGGCATAGTGTTGACGAAAAGCTACGACCTGGCTGTCATCCATTTCCGGATACAGCGTAAGAATTGCCTCTGGCAACGCCAGGCCGATGATGCCCTTGATCGCTTCGTCGCTGCGCTCGGCATAACCCGCGGCGCGCGCCGCCACTTTCATGGCCTCGACAATCCGACCAATGGAATCGGACAGAGTGCCGTCCCAGTCGAAGATCAGCAGGTCATAGTCACGGCGCACTGGCGAGGCGCTCCACGGTCTTGGCCCACATTTCGTCCACCGGCGCCTCGAGCTTCAGCGCGCCGCCATCGGGCAGCGGCACGGTCAGGGCGTAGGCATGCAGGAACAGGCGTTTGCCGCCCAGGTCGCGGATTTCCTTGCTGAACTCCTCGTCGCCGTACTTGCTGTCACCCGCAATGCTGTGACCGGCATGCAGGGCGTGCACGCGAATCTGGTGGGTGCGACCGGTGATCGGCCGGGCCTCGACCATGGTGGCGAAGTCGCCGAAGCGGCGCAGCACCTTGAACAGGGTCAGGGCTTCTTTGCCCTCTTCGTCGATCTCGACCATGCGTTCGCCCGAACGCAGGTTGCTCTTCTGTAGCGGCGCGTTGACCTGCTTGCGCGCCGAATCCCAGCGGCCGCGCACCAGCGCCATGTAGCGCTTGTCGACGCCATCGCCACGCAGGGCGGCGTGCAGGTGGCGCAACATGCTGCGCTTCTTGGCGATCATCAGCAGCCCGGAGGTGTCGCGGTCCAGGCGGTGCACCAGCTCCAGTTCCTTGGTATCAGGGCGCAACTGACGGAAGGCTTCGATCACCCCGTAGTTCAGGCCGCTGCCGCCGTGTACGGCAATGCCGGCCGGCTTGTTGATCACCAGCAGGCCCTTGTCCTCGTACACGATCGAGGCTTCCAGGCGCTGCAGCAGGCCCTGGGCCAGCGGCACGGGCTCGTCGCGCTCGGGCAGGCGCACAGGTGGAATACGGATAATGTCCCCGGCCTGCAACTTGTATTCGGGCTTGATGCGCCCCTTGTTCACCCGCACTTCGCCTTTGCGAAGGATGCGGTAGACCAAGGTTTTGGGCACGCCCTTGAGTGCAGTGATGAGGAAATTGTCGATTCTTTGGCCGGCATATTCCGGCGCAACCTCGAGCAGCTGGACGCCGGAGGTTGGAGGGGTTGTAGTCGTCATTCCTCCATAATAACAATTTTTTATGGATTTGAAGCACTTAATGATTGCTGCTATAGTCGCGAACGCCGCCAAAAGTGGCGGGCAAGCGGATATGCGGTAGTAGACCGGCCCTTGCCAACGCAATTCATGAGGACGCGAGGCCGTCCGACGGGGTTTTTGCTTGATTACGGGGTGGTACGCAACGTAACCGGCGCAGATGTGAGAAGACCGAGAGAAAGCCAAAAAGAGCGGTGTTTTTGCACTCATTTTCAGTTTTTTTTCGATGCCACTCTCATCCCACGCGGTCGTTGTCATCCGGTAACGGCGAATGCTTCGGAAACACAAAGCCTTAGCCATAAATGCGCCAGCACCCCATCGGTGCTTGCGATAAATGCCAACCCGTTGCGGATTCAGCGCGCGGCAGCACCCGAATTATCAGGGATACGTGTAGGGTGGAGATGCACAATCGTCGGACCGTGTAGCACCGCGTCATGTCGAGTACTGCCACAGGCGCCTCACGACACGACCCGGGCTTGATTCAGACGCCTACCGGCGTCCACGCAGGACAATTGATTCCTCCTCCTGACTGAGTGCTTTTGACACCACAGCAAGCAGGACGCGTCGTCGCGACTTCATCCCCGTTGGATGAACCTCGCTAGACACTGCAGTGGCCTCGCCCCTGCTGACGCACCTGACACCGACCGTGAGAAGTCGTGTGTGCCGAACGCCGTTTCCGGCAGCCCGGAAACCGACGGTACTACATGAAAAGAATGCTGATTAACGCAACCCAACCTGAAGAGTTGCGCGTTGCACTGGTAGACGGCCAGCGCCTCTACGACCTGGACATCGAGTCCGGCGCCCGCGAGCAGAAGAAGGCCAACATCTACAAGGGCCGGATCACTCGCATCGAACCGAGCCTGGAAGCCGCCTTCGTCGACTTCGGCTCCGAGCGTCACGGCTTCCTGCCACTCAAAGAAATCTCCCGCGAATACTTCAAGAAATCCCCTGAAGGCCGCGTCAACATCAAGGACGTCCTGAGCGAAGGCCAGGAAGTCATCGTCCAGGTCGAAAAAGAAGAACGTGGCAACAAGGGCGCCGCCCTGACCACCTTCATCAGCCTGGCCGGTCGTTACCTGGTGCTGATGCCCAACAACCCACGTGCCGGCGGCATCTCGCGCCGCATCGAAGGCGAAGAGCGCAACGAACTGCGCGAAGCGCTGAACGGCCTGGTAGCCCCGGCCGACATGGGCCTGATCGTGCGCACTGCCGGCCTGGGCCGCAGCAGCGAAGAGATGCAGTGGGACCTGGACTACCTGCTGCAACTGTGGACCGCGATCAAGGAAGCTTCCCTGGACCGTTCCGCGCCTTTCCTGATCTACCAGGAAAGCAACGTCATCATCCGCGCCATCCGCGACTACCTGCGCCAGGACATCGGCGAAGTGCTGATCGACAGCGTCGAGGCCCAGGAAGAAGCCCTGACCTTCATCCGCCAGGTGATGCCGCAGTACGCCAGCAAGATCAAGCTGTACGAAGACAGCGTGCCGCTGTTCAACCGTTTCCAGATCGAAAGCCAGATCGAGACCGCCTTCCAGCGCGTGGTCGAACTGCCGTCCGGCGGCTCGATCGTGATCGACCCGACCGAAGCCCTGGTGTCCATCGACATCAACTCGGCGCGCGCCACCAAAGGCAGCGACATCGAAGAAACCGCCCTGCAGACCAACCTGGAAGCGGCCGAAGAGATCGCTCGCCAACTGCGCCTGCGTGACATCGGCGGCCTGATCGTGATCGACTTCATCGACATGACCCCGGCCAAGAACCAGCGCGCCGTGGAAGAAAAAGTCCGCGAATGCCTGGAAGCCGACCGCGCCCGCGTGCAGATCGGCCGCATCTCGCGCTTCGGCCTGCTGGAAATGTCCCGTCAGCGCCTGCGTCCATCCCTGGGCGAAAGCAGCGGCATCGTCTGCCCACGCTGCAACGGCACCGGCATCATCCGTGACGTCGAATCGCTGTCGCTGGCCATCCTGCGCCTGATCGAAGAAGAAGCCCTGAAGGACCGCACCGCCGAGGTCCGCGCCCAGGTGCCGATCCCGGTCGCCGCGTTCCTGCTGAACGAAAAGCGCAACTCGATCACCAAGATCGAACTGCGCACCCGCGCCCGCATCGTGATCCTGCCGAACGACCACCTGGAAACCCCGCATTTCGAAGTGCAGCGCCTGCGCGACGACAGCCCGGAAGCCCAGAGCGCCCAGTCGAGCTACGAGATCGCTGCCGCCGAAGTCGAAGAAGCCCAGCCAGTGGCCGCCACCCGCACCCTGGTACGCCAGGAAGCCGCGGTCAAGACCGCCCCGCCGCGCACTTCCGCGCCGGTGCCGGTTGAAGCCCCGGCTGCACCTGCCGCCCCGGTTGCGCCGGCGCCAGTCGTGCCTGAGCCAAGCCTGTTCAAGGGCCTGGTGAAGTCGCTGGTCAGCCTGTTCGCCACCAAGGAAGAGCCTGCTGCCCCGGTCGTGGTTGAAAAACCAGCCGCTCCAGAGCGCCCACAGCGCAACGAAGAGCGCCGCAACGGCCGTCAGCAGAGCCGCAGCCGTAACGGCCGCCGCGACGAAGACCGCAAGCCGCGCGAAGAGCGTGCGCCACGTGAAGAACGTGCACCGCGCGAAGCCCGCGAGGACGCCCCGGCCGCCCGTGAAGAACGTGCTCCACGGCAGCCGCGCGAGCCGCGTGCACCGCGTGAAGACCGTCGCAGCCGTGAAGACCGCCCGGTCCGCGAACTGCGCGAGCCGCTGGACGCCGTAGCCCCGGCCGTACGTGAAGAGCGCCCTGAGCGCGCGCCACGTGAAGAACGCGCCCCACGCGAAGAGCGTGCACCGCGTGAAGAACGCGCCCCGCGTGAGGAACGTGCGCCACGTGAAGAGCGCGCCCCTCGCGAAGAGCGTGCTCCACGCGAAGAACGTGCCCCACGTGAAGAGCGTGCCCCACGCGAAGAACGCGCCCCACGCGAAGAGCGTGCGCCACGTGAAGAACGTGCCCCGCGCGAGCGCGTGCTGCGTCCCGAGCAGGTTGAAGGTGAAGCCGTAGCCGTGGCCGCCGTTGCCGCTACCGTGGCTGCAGCCGAAGCCGACGAGGCACTGCCGAGCAACGAAGAGCTGCTGCAGGACGAGAACCAGGAAGGCACCGACGGCGAACGCCCTCGCCGCCGCTCCCGTGGCCAGCGTCGCCGCAGCAACCGTCGTGAGCGCCAGCGTGACGCCAACGGCAACGTGGTTGAAGGCAGCGAAGAAGGCCAGGAAGAAGGCACCGAGCCATCGGGCGCCGAACTGGCTGCCGGCCTGGCCGTGACCGAAGCCGTCGCCCACAGCGAGATCAGCGCCCCGGCCGAAGCCGAAGCCGCCGTTCAAGCCGAGCGCGCCACTGCTGCGGTAGAAGAGCCAGCTGCTGTTGGGGCGCCTGTTGAAGCCCCTGCTGAAGTGGCTGTGCAAGCTGCCGCTGAAGTGATCGAGGCCCCGGCCCCGGTTGTCGAAGCCGCTGAAGAAGCTGCTGCTCCGGTGGTTCACGCCGAAGTGGTTGCCGACCAGCCGGTCGAAGTGACCCCAGTGGTCGAGACCCCAGCCAGCGAAGCACCGGTTGAAGTCACCCCAGTGGTTGAACCTGCCCCGGTAGTCGAAGCCAAGCCTGAGCCTGAAGCGTTCGCCGCCCCGGTGGTTGAGCAGCCTTCCTTCGTGTTCGAGGCGCCAGCGCCGAAGACCGTCGAAGAAGCTGCCGCCCCTGTGGTCGACATCCAGCCTGAGCCGATTGCCGAGGTGGTGGAAGCCGCCCCTGCGCCAGTGGTCGAAGCTGCCCCTGTGGTTGAAGCTGCGGTTGAGCCGGTTGTCGAAGCCCAGCCCGAAGTGGTTGCCGAGCCTGTAGTGGAAGCCCCGGCCGTAGTGCTGGCCAGCAACGGCCGCGCGCCGAACGACCCACGTGAAGTGCGTCGCCGCAAGCGTGAAGCCGAAGCCGCCGCCGCTGCAGCCGCCGCTGCCGCCCAGGCCGCCGAAGCTGCACACGCGCCACACGCAGTAGAAGAGCAGCACGAGCACAAGCCGTTCGTCTGACCTTGAAGCGTTAAAAAAGCCCCCGCTGCAGCAATGCAGCGGGGGCTTTTTTTCGTCTATCGATTACACCTGTAGCAGCGGCCGCAGGCCGCGTCATGGCCCCTACGGTGTGCCTGGTTCACCGCATGAAGCAGACGCCGCCTGGCGGCAGCTGCTACGGGCGCGCCGACCTGTAGCGTCACAGGGGCCGCAAAAGGTCAGAAGGCAGGTCGATATCGCGATAGATGCCAGGGTCGGCAACCGCGATCTCGACGACCGTCGCCCCCGCAAACAACCGCCGCGCCCCCTGGTCGCCACTCAGGCCCTTCAAGCCAGCCGCAAAAGCGCTGCCAAAGGCCACTGGATGCCCATAGCCGTGCCCTGCAACCGGCACGCAGATGATTTGATCGTGAACAGCCATCGACACCTGTCGGCAGGTATCGGGCCGAATGAACGGCATGTCGCCCAACACCACTAGCCAGCCAGCCGCCAATGGCGCCGCCGCGACGGCAGCCGCCAGGCTGTCACCCATGCCGGGAGAGGGAACAAGGATGACCTGGAAGCCATGCAGGCGACCCAGCTCGGCGATTTCCGGACGATCCGGGCGCGTGACCAGCACCCGCTCGCCGGGCAGCCCATCGAGGCTGCGCAGGGTCTGCGCCAGCACGGGGCGCTCGACCCCGTCCAGGCCAGGGCATGGCGCCAGCAGCTTGCTCTGCCCCGCCCCCGCCTGCGCCTGCGCCTGGAAGCGCGCGCCCTGCCCCGCTGCCAATACCACGATGCACGGTGTCACGCTGGCGCCTCCAGGTTGGCTTCAGTAGAGGTTCGGCTCCATCTCCAGCGCCACACCGAAGCGCTGGAGGATATCGGCCTGGATACGCATGGCCAGGCCATGCAGTTGCTGCCCGGTGGCCGCGCCATAGTTGACCAGCACCAGCGATTGCAGGCGATGCACGCCGGCATCACCGTCGCGGAAGCCTTTCCAGCCTGCGCGCTCGATCAGCCAACCCGCGGCCAGCTTGACCTGGCCATCGGCCTGGGGATAGCCCACCAGGTCAGGGTGCTCGGCCTTGATCCGTTCGGCCAGCGCTGCCGGCACCACCGGGTTCTTGAAGAAACTGCCGGCATTGCCCAGCTCGGCAGGATCAGGCAGCTTCTCCCGACGAATGCTGCAGATCGCCGCGCTCACATCAGTGGGCGTCGGCGCCTCGATGCCTTGCTCGGCCAGGCGCTGGCGCACCGGGCCGTAGTCCAGGTGCAGCTGCGCCGCGCGGGCCAGGGTGAAGCGCACGCGCAGGATCAGCCAACGCCCAGGCTCGCGCTTGAACAGGCTGTCACGGTAGCCAAAGGCGCACTCGGCCAGGCTGAAGTCACGCAGCGCGCCGGTGTGGCGGTCCAGGGCGGTGAGGCCGTGGAACACGTCCTTGATCTCGACGCCATAGGCGCCGATGTTCTGCATGGGCGCCGCGCCTACGGTGCCGGGGATCAGGCTGAGGTTCTCCAGCCCGGCCAGGCCCATGGCCAGGGTTTGCAGGACAAACGGGTGCCACGGCTCACCGGCCTCGGCCTCGATCACCAGCTGCTGGCCATCATCGGCAAGCACGCGCACGCCGGTGCTGGCCATGCGCATCACCAACTGCTGCACGTCGGCGGTCAGCAGCAGGTTGCTGCCCCCGCCAATGGGCAGCACCGGCACCTGGCACTCCTTGGCCCAGGCCAGCGCCTGGCGCACCTGGTCGTCGCTGTCGACTTCGACGAACCAGCGTGCCTTGACGTCGATGCCAAAGGTGTTGAACGGCTTGAGCGATACCTGCTCACGGATCTGCAGGCTCATAGCCGCCCCTTCAATTCATTGACCAGGCCGGCGCACGCCAGCTCGATCAGGTCCAATACCTGCTCGAAGCCCTGCTCGCCGCCGTAATACGGGTCGGGCACCTCGTCCACCGCGCCGTCGTAACGGCGCAGGAACAGGTCCAGTTCGGCACGGCCGTTGGCCGGCTGCAGGCGCTTGAGGTTGCCCAGGTTGCTGTGGTCCATCGCCAGGATCAGGTCATAGCGGCCGAAATCGGCAGCACTGACCTGCTGGGCGCGCTGGGCCGACAGGTCGTAGCCGCGGCGCAGGGCCGCGGCACGGGTGCGGCTGTCCGGCGGCTTGCCCACGTGCCAGTCGCCGGTGCCGGCCGACGCCACCTGCACCTGCTCGGCCAGGCCGGCCGCGCGCAACTGATGGCGCAGCACGCCTTCGGCGGTGGGCGAGCGGCAGATATTGCCCAGGCACACGAACAGGACGCGCATCACGCCTCCAGCAGGCGCCGTACGCGCTCCAGGTCCTGCGGGGTGTCGACACCGGCAGGCGGTGCTTCGACGGCGTCGGCGACGTGGATGCGCACGCCGTGCCACAGGGCACGCAGTTGCTCCAGGCGCTCGGTCTCTTCCAGCCAGCAGGGGCCCCAGGCCACGAAGTCCTGCAGGAAGCCGGCGCGGTAGGCGTAGATGCCAATGTGGCGACGGAACGGCACGCCGGCAGGCAGGCTGTCACGGTCGTTGGCGAACTGGTCGCGGGCCCACGGCAGCGTGGCGCGGCTGAAGGTCAGCGCCAGGCCATTGAGGTCGGCGACCACTTTCACCACGTTGGGGTTGAACAGCGATTCGACGTCCTCGATGGGCTCGGCCAGGGTGGCCATGCCCGCTTCGGCGTGGGCGGCCAGGTTGGCGGCCACCTGGTCGATCACCGCCGGTGGAATCAGCGGCTCGTCGCCCTGTACGTTGACCACGATGGCATCGGCAGCCAGGCCCAGGGCCTGGGCCACTTCGGCCAGGCGGTCGGTGCCCGACTCATGGTCGGCACGGGTCAGCAGCACTTCGGCGCCGAAGGCCTGGCAGGCTTCGACGATGCGCGCATCGTCAGTGGCGACCACCACGCGCTGGGCCGCGCTCTTGCGCGCCTGTTCCCAGACATGCTGGACCATCGGCTTGCCGGCGATCAGCTGCAGTGGCTTGCCCGGCAGGCGCGTTGAAGAGAAACGCGCCGGAATGACAACCGTGAACGCCTGGCTCATTTATCCAGGCGCTCTTCGTCGGTCAGGGTGCGTGCTTCGCTTTCCAGCATCACCGGGATGCCGTCGCGGATCGGGTAGGCCAGGCCAGCGCCCTTGCTGATCAGCTCGGTCTTGTCGGCGCTGAGTTTCAGCGGGCCCTTGCAGATTGGGCAGGCGAGGATGTCGAGCAGTTTGGTGTCCATGTTAGGTCCTTGGCAAAAGAGCAAGCGTGAAGCGAAAAGGGTCAGGTACGCGCCAGCAGGCTGGGCAGGCGGGCGTCGAACCAGGCGACGAAGCCCGGCGAGGGCTGTGCGTCGACGGCCAGGTACCACCAGTCGTCCCGGGCGAAGGCGCGGCATTTGACGGCGTCCTTCTCGGTCATGACCAGCGGCAGCGACGGGCTGAACGTCAGCGCCGCCAGGCTGTATTCGGCGTGGTCGGCGAATGCGTGGGCCTGTGGCCGCCAGTGTAGCGCCTGCAGGGTATTGAAGAAACGTTGCGGGTTGCCGATGCCGGCTACCGCATGCACGGCCTGGCCGGGGGCGAACAGGTCGAGGCCGCGGCGCTCGCCGGTCAGCACGTTGACCAGCGCGATAGGTTGCAGGGTGAAGGCGAAACCCTGGTCGCGGTCCTGCTCGGCGCCGTTGAACAGCACGGCATCCACCGTCTGCAAGCGCTCGACGGGTTCGCGCAGTGGGCCGGCGGGCAGGCAGCGCTGGTTGCCCAGGCCGCGGGCGGCATCGATCAGCACCAGCTCCAGGTCACGGGCCAGGCGGTAATGCTGCAGGCCGTCGTCGGAGAGAATCAGGTCCAGCGGCTCGGCCGCCGTCAGCGCCTGCACGGCACGGCTGCGGTCGGGGTCGATCATCAGGGGCACGCCGCTGCGCTGCACGATGAGCAGCGGCTCGTCACCGGCCATCGCCGCGTTGTCGCTGGCGCCAACGCGCCACGGCAGCTGCGGCGGCTTGGCACCGTAGCCACGGCTGACCACGCCGACCTTGAGGCCCTGGCGCCGGCAGTGCTCGATCAGCCAGAGAATCATCGGCGTCTTGCCGGTGCCACCGACGGTGACGTTGCCCACCACCAGCACCGGCACCGGGGAACGGTAGATAGTGCCCTCCCCGCGCAAGAAACGCTGGCGCTTGCCAGCCACGACGCGGCGGTACAGGCACTCCAGCGGGCGCAGCAGCGCCAGCGCCGGGTGACCGTTATACCAGGCCGCCAACATGCGATCGGAAAAGGCCATCAGTTGTTCGCCTGCGCCTCGACCGTGGTCATGCTCAGGTGGCTGAAGCCCAGCTTGCCGGCGGCGTCCATGGCGGTGATCACCGCCTGGTGCGGGGTCTTGCCGTCGGCGCTGATCGACAGCGGCAACTTGCTGTCGCCGCCAGACTCTGCCTGCAAGGCATCCATCAGGGTGTTCAGGTCACTCTTGGGCAGCAGCTTGTTGTTCACCGAGTAGACGCCGTCGGCGCTGATGGCGATGTCCAGGGTCTTGCCGGCGTCCTGCTCGGGGCTGCCGCTGACAGCTTCGGGCAGGTCCACGCGCAGCTGCGTCTGCTTGGTGAAGGTGGTGGTGACCACGAAGAACAGCAGCAACACGAACACCACGTCGATCAGCGACACCAGGTTGATGTCGATCTGCTCTCGTTGCTTGCGGCGGAACTTCACGCTTTGTCCTCGGCCAGATCGACCTCGCGGTCACCCTGCACCATTTCCACCAGCTTGATCGCTTCCTGCTCCATGCCCACCACCAGCTCGTCGATGCGGCGTTGCAGGAAACGGTGGAAGAACACCGCCGGGATACCCACCATCAGGCCCGAGGCGGTGGTCACCAGCGCCTTGGAGATACCACCGGCCAGCACCGCCGGGTTAGTGGCCATGTTGGTGCCCATGAACGAGCTGAAGATTTCGATCATGCCCAGCACGGTACCCAGCAGGCCCAGCAGCGGCGCCATGGCGGCGATGGTGCCCAGGGTGCTGATGTAGCGTTCCATTTCGTGAATGACGCGGGCCGCGGCCTCCTCGATGCATTCCTTCATGATTTCGCGGCCATGGCGCGAGTTGGCCAGGCCCGCGGCGAGAATTTCACCCAGCGGCGAATCGGCGCGCAGCTCCTTGAGCTTTTCCTTGTCCAGCTGCTTGTCGCGGATCCAGCGCCAGACCTGACCCAGCAGGTGCGGCGGGGTCACGCGGCTGGCACGCAAGGTCCACAAGCGCTCGGCGGTGATGCCCAGCGCGGCAATGGAACTCAGAATGATCGGCAACATCATCCAGCCGCCGGATTTGACCAATTCCCACACAGTAAGGACCCCCTCGAAAAAGTTCGCCACTCTAACATAGGGGGGCCGGGGGTCGTAGACCGTCATGTCGGGTCACGCCAGAAGCGCCGCCGCTCGCGCTCGCCACGCACCCCGTCGAAGCGCCCCAGGCGCAGGTGCAGCGCACCCTGCACGGCGTTGTCGTGGACTTCGATGCCGTTGGCGCGGTAACGCTCGACCACCAGCGGGTGCGGATGCCCGAACGAGTTGTTATGGCCGCGGGAAATAAGCGCGCCGCGCGGTTTCATGGCCGTCAGCAGCAGTTGCGATGACGAGGTGCGGCTGCCGTGGTGCGGCGACTGCAACCAGTGCCCGGCCAGGTCCAGGCCACTGGCCACCAACGCACGCTCGGCAGCGGCGTCGATATCCCCACCCAACAGCAGCTTCTCGCCATTCGCCTCCACCAGCAGCACGCAGGACGACGGATTGCTCTCCCGCGCCGCCGCCCAGCGCCACACGGTGAACTGCACCCCATCCCACTGCCACTGGTGCCCGGCCTCGCAGGGCTGCGCGCCCAGCTGCGCCGGCAATTGCCCAGCCTCGCCGCTCCACACTGCGGCCACCGGCACCCCGCGCATCACCGCCGGGGCGCCACCGGCGTGGTCCATGTGCGCGTGACTGATCAGCATCAGGTCCAGGCGCCGCACGCCCAGGCCATGCAGGTTGGGCAACACCACCCGCTCACCGGCGTCCTGCCCCGGCGTGCGCGGGCCGGTGTCGTACAACAGTGCGTGATTGCGCGTACGCACCAGCACCGCCAGGCCTTGCCCCACGTCCAGCTGGGTCACCTGGGCCTGGCCATGGGGCACTGACGCCTGGGGCGGCAGCGCCGCCAGCAGCACCAGCGGCCAGCCCAGCGGACGCAAGGGCATGCCAGCTGGCAGCAACAGCAGCAACGTGCCGGCCACCACCAGCAGCCACACGCCCAGGGGCAACGCCGGCGGCAACCACGCCGGCACCCGCGCCGCCAACCAGCCCAGGGCGTCGAACAACACGGTCAGCAGGCCGCCCGCCAGCCACAGCAGCCCTTCCCCCACCCACGGCAGCGGCAGCAACAGGGCGCCCAGCAGCGCCGTGGGCAACACCGCCAGGCTCACCCACGGCACCGCCAGCAGATTGGCCAGCGGGCCGCCGAGGCTCACGGGCAACCCCAGCGCCAGCATCGCCGGCAGCAAACCCACGGCCATCAGCCACTGCGCGCGGGTCCAGGCGCGCCACCACGGCCAGGCACCCAGCCTGCCGGAAAACACCAGCATCAACACCGCCACCGCCGCGAACGACAGCCAGAACCCAGGCAGCAGGCTCACCAGTGGGTCGCTCAGCAACACCGCGTTCAACGCCACCAGCAGCGGCAGCCACACCCCCAGGTGGCGGAAGCGCAAGCGCCACAACAGCACCAGCCCGAGCATGATGCACGCCCGCCGCACCGGCACCTGGAACCCGGCCAGCAGCCCGTAGCCCAGTGCTGCGGCGAAGGCCAGGCCACACGCCCAGGGCAGCCAGGGCAGCGCCCGCGGCCACAGCCCGAAACGCGCCAGCGCTGCCACGAGGCCGTAGACCAGGCCGACCAGCAGGCCGATGTGCGTGCCGGAAATCACCAGCAGGTGCACGGTGCCAGTGGCTTGCAGCACGTTCCATTGCTCGCGACTGATGCCCGAACCGTCGCCCATCACCAGCGCCACCAGCACGCCCTGGTAGCCCTGGGCATCCACCGCCAGCAGGCGTTGGCGCAGGCCGTCGCGCCAGGCTCCTTGCGCCGGGGCCTGCAGCTGGCCATCCTTGACGCTGCCGGTGGCGCCGATGCGCCGGGCCAGCATCCAGGCTTCGGCATCCAGGCCCGCCGGGCTGACCAGCCCCCGCGGCCGCTTCAACGTCACCGCCAGGCGCCAGCGCTCACCGGCATTGACCAGCGGCCCGTTGAACCACGACAGGCGCACCGTGGCTGGCAGGGCATGGCGCCGCGCCTGCGGGTCGCTCACCTCGAAACGCACGGAGGCGCCCTGGTTGTCCGGCAGCCCGCTGACTCGCCCCTCCAGCCACAGGGTCTGGCCATCCAAGGCGGGCGACAGACGGTCATCCAGCGCACGCTGCCCTTGCCAGGCCGCCCAGGCCAGGCCCAGCACCAGCAGCCCCAGGCGCGCCCAACGCCACCAGCACAGCGCCAGGCCCAGCGCCACGAGCCCCAGCAACAGCGGGGTGCCTGGCAGCACCGGGAGAAAACGCAGCGCCACCAGGCCCGTGGCCAGTGCCAGCATCGCAGTACGCATACACTCATCCTTGAGCAGCAGGGCGACCAGCATCCGCGCAAACCCGGGGAAGCGCTGCTCAATATTTGTCACAAAGTCTGAACGGAGCTGTCAGCAAAGCCGGGCATACTGAGGGCCACCCTCCCTGCCCGCGCCGCGAGAACCTGGATGCCACGCCGCCTGTTCAAACGCTACATGCCCGACCCCGAGCGCTTGCGCGGCAACAAGTCGCTACGCTTTCTCGGGCGCCTGTTGCATGACCCGAACCTGTGGCACCTGAACCGCCGGGGGGTGTCCCGGGCCATGGCGGTGGGGCTGTTCGCCGCTTTCCTGCCCATTCCCTTGCAGATGCTGGTGGCGGCCGCGCTGGCGGCGCTGGTGCGTGGCAACCTGGCCATTGCGGTGAGCCTGGTATGGCTGACCAACCCGCTGACCATGGCGCCGGTGTTCTTCGTCACCTACCAGGTGGGGGCATGGCTGATGGGCACGCCGCCGCGCAGCCTGCCGGACGACCTGAGCTGGGAATGGGTGAGCAGCCAGCTGGCCACCTTGTGGCAGCCGTTCGTGCTGGGGTCAGTGGTGACGGGGCTAGTGATGGGCGCCCTGGGATACGTGGCCACCCAGGGCTACTGGCGCTGGTGGGTGGCCCGCCAATGGCGCCGCCGCCACCCCGTAGCAGCTGCCGCAGGCGGCGTCCGGGGTCGGCGCGGCGCCAGATGATGCGCGGCGCCGGGGGACGCGGCCTTTGGCCGCTGCTACGGGGGAGCGGTGCTTAACTGCGCATGCCGCGGCCGCTGACCAGCAGGCGCGCACAGCCGATGTACAGCACCACCGTGGCCACCAGCATGAACGCCACCGCGATGCTGATGCGGATGTCCGACACGCCCAGAATGCCGTAGCGGAAGGCGTTGACCATGTGCAACACCGGGTTCACCAGCGACACGGTCTGCCAGAACGGCGGCAGCAGGGTAATGGAGTAGAACACCCCGCCCAGGTAGGTCAGCGGCGTCAGCACGAAGGTCGGGATGATGGAAATATCATCGAAGTTGCGCGCAAACACCGCGTTGATGAAGCCCAGCAGCGAGAAAATCGTCGCCGTCAGGATCACCACCAGCAGGGTGATGCCCAGGTGGTGCACCTGCAGGTGGGTGAAGAACAGCGACAGCAGCGTGACGATGATGCCCACCATCAAGCCGCGCAACACGCCACCGATCACGTAGCCGGTCAGAATGATGTGCGGCGACACCGGCGACACCATCAGCTCCTCGATGGAGCGCTGGAACTTGCTGCCGAAGAAGCTCGACACCACGTTGCCATAGGAGTTGGTGATCACCGACATCATGATCAGCCCCGGCACGATGTACTCCATGTAGGTGAAGCCACCCATGCCGCCGATCTGTCGGCCGATCAGGTTACCGAAGATCACGAAATACAGGACCATGGTGATGGCCGGGGGCAGCAGGGTCTGCGGCCAGATGCGCATGAAACGGCGCACTTCGCGGTAGACGATGGTGTTCAACGCGACCCAGTTGGCTTTGACTTCGAAACTCATACGGCCACCTTCGCCAGGTTTTTCTCCACCAGGGACACGAACAGCTCCTCCAGCCGGTTGGTTTTGTTGCGCAGGCTCAGCACCTCGATGTGTTTCAAGGCCAACTGGCCGAACAGCGCGGTAATGCCCACTTCCTTGTCCACCTGCACCTCCAGGGTGTGCGGGTCAATCAACCGGCAAGGGTAACCCTCGAGCACGGGCGCCTCGGCCAGGTCGGCCTTGAGGTCCAGCAGGAAGGTCTCCACGTGCAACTTGCCCAGCAGGTTGCGCATGCTGGTGTTCTCGACGATGGTGCCGTGGTCGATGATGCCGATGTTGCGGCACAGCTGCTCGGCCTCCTCCAGGTAATGCGTGGTGAGGATGATGGTGGTGCCCTGCTGGTTCAGCTCGGTGAGGAAGCTCCACATCGACCGGCGCAGCTCGATGTCCACGCCCGCGGTGGGCTCGTCGAGAATCAGCAGGCGCGGGTTGTGGATGAGTGCGCGGGCGATCATCAGCCGCCGCTTCATGCCGCCCGACAGCGACCGCGAGGGCACGTCGCGCTTGTCCCACAGGCCCAGCTGGGTCAGGTATTGCTCCGAGCGTTCCTTGGCGATGCGCGGCGGGATGCCGTAGTAGCCCGCCTGGGTCACGACGATGTCGAAGGTCTTCTCGAACTGGTTGAAGTTGAACTCCTGGGGCACCACGCCGATGCTGCGCTTGAGCGCCGCCGGGTCGCGATCCAGGTCGTGGCCGAAGATATTCACCGTGCCACTGGTCTTGTTCACCAGGGTGGAGAGAATGCCGATGGTGGTGGACTTGCCAGCGCCGTTGGGCCCCAGCAATGCGAAGAAGTCGCCTTCGGCAACGTCCAGGTCAATGCCCTTGAGGGCCTGGAAACCGTTGCCGTAGGTCTTGGTCAGCTGCCGGATGGACAGAGCAGAACTCATAGTTGAACCATGCACCGAAAAAAGAAAGGAAGGGTCGATAAACCTTAATAAAGACGCCGATCACCGTCACAAGGTGCGGCGGGCATGACCAATGGTGCTAGCACGCGGCGCACATGTACAGTGATCAACATCGATAATACTTATCAGGTCAACGCGGTCATGACCGCCTTGCGATAGGCCGGGCGCTGTTTCAGGCGCTCGTACCAGGCTTCCAGGTGCGGCATGGGCGGCCGTTCGATGGGCATCTCGAACCAGGCATAGATGAAGCAGCCCAAGGGAATGTCGCCCATGCCCACTTCGTTGCCCGACAGGTAGGGCTGCTGCGCCAGCGCCTCGTTCGCCACGGCCAGCACCTCGACCACGGCCTTGAACGCGGCGTTGATCTGCACCCAGTCCTGCTGCTCGGCAGGGGTGCGCAGCACGCCCCAGAACAGCGGCTTGAAGGGGTCGGCCAGGGTCGAGGTGGTCCAGTCCATCCATTTGTCGGCGCTGGCGCGCGCGGCGGCATCGGCGTTGAACCACGGTGATTCACCGCCATATTGCGCGCACAGGTAGCGAACGATGGCGTTGGACTCCCACAGCACCAGCTCGCCATCCTCGATCATCGGCACCCGGCCGTTGGGGTTCTTGCTGCGGTACTGCGCCTCGTTGACCAGGCCGAACGCACCGCCGGCATCGATGGCCTGGTACGGCAGCTGCAATTCTTCTGCGCACCACAGCACCTTGCGCACGTTGGACGAGTTCTTGCGTCCCCACACCTTGAGCATTCTGTGTCTCCCGGCTGAATAGTCCGAGGAGTCTACTACCGGTCGGCGAGCGCCCCCCATGATTTTTTCCACCCCGTGGCGGCAACAGCTGGCAACGAACTCCCCGGCAATGCGGGGGTCATTAGTCTGGCAAGCGGTCTACGCTTCCTCAGTGCGCCGCCCCGTCATCATGGAGGACTGAATATGCTGTTGTTGTGGATCGTGGTACTGGTCGTCGGCAAGGCCTGGATGTTCCATCGGCGCGTGGCGCCCCTGCCCGCCTTGGGCATCATTGCCGTGTACCTGCTGGCCATGGGCATGTTCAGCCACGCGCCGGGCTGGCTGCTGGCGATATTCTGGGTGTTGCTGATTGCCAGTGCCCTGCCCCTGCTGTTGCCCGACCTGCGCCGCAAGCTGTTCACCGCCCCGCTGTTCAACTGGTTCCAGCGCACGCTGCCGCCCATGTCGCAGACCGAGCGCGAAGCCATCGACGCCGGCACCGTGTGGTGGGACGGCCAGCTGTTCAGCGGCCGCCCCGACTGGCACACCCTGCTGGGCTACCCCAAGGCGCAACTGACCGCCGAGGAACAGGCGTTCATCGACGGCCCTACCGAAGCGCTGTGTGCCATGGTCAGCGACTGGCAGATCGGCCAGGACCTCGACCTGCCGCCCGAAGCCTGGGCGCATATAAAGGAACACGGCTTCTTCGCCCTGATCATTCCCAAGGAGTACGGCGGCAAGGGCTTCTCCGCCTACGCCCACTCCCAGGTGGCGATGAAACTGGCCACCCGCAGCGGCGACCTGGCGTCCACGGTCATGGTCCCCAACTCCCTGGGCCCGGCCGAACTGCTGCTGCACTACGGCACCGACGAACAACGCAACCATTACCTGCCGCGCCTGGCCCGCGGTGACGACATCCCCTGCTTCGCCCTCACCGGCCCGCTGGCCGGCTCCGACGCCGGCGCCATGCCTGACACCGGGGTCATCTGCAAAGGGCAATGGCAGGGCGAGGAAGTCATCGGCCTGCGCCTGAACTGGGAGAAGCGCTACATCACCTTGGGGCCGGTCGCGACCCTGCTGGGCCTGGCCTTCAAGGCCCACGACCCCGACCACCTGCTGGGTGAAGAGACGGACCTGGGCATCACCCTGGCGTTGATTCCCACCGACACGCCCGGCGTGACCATCGGCCGCCGCCACCTGCCGCTGGGCGCCGCCTTCATGAACGGCCCCAACTCCGGCAAGGACGTGTTCGTGCCGCTGGACTACCTGATCGGCGGCCAGGCCATGCTCGGCAAGGGCTGGATGATGCTGATGAACTGCCTGTCCGTGGGCCGTTCCATTTCGCTGCCGGCGGTGGGCACCGGTGCGGCCAAGTACACCAGCCTGGTCACCGGCCAGTACACCCAGGTGCGCGAACAGTTCAACGTGCCGCTGGCGGCGTTCGAAGGCATTCAGGCCGCCATGGCCCGCATCGGCGGCAACGCCTGGCTGATGGACGCGGCGCGCATGCTCACGGCGAACGCCGTGGATCTTGGGGAAAAACCCTCGGTATTGTCGGCGATTCTCAAGTACCACCTCACCGAGCGTGGCCGCGAATGCATCAGCCACGCCATGGACGTGCACGGCGGCAAGGGCATCATCATGGGGCCCAACAACTACCTGGGCCGCAACTGGCAAGGGGCGCCCATCTTCATCACCGTGGAAGGCGCCAACATCCTTTCGCGCAACCTGATGATCTTCGGCCAGGGCGCCATTCGCTGCCACCCCTTCGTCCTCAAGGAAATGGCCCTGGCCGCCCGCGAAGACAAGGCCCAGGCGCTGGTGGAGTTCGACGCCCTGCTGCTCAACCACATCGGCTTCGCCATCGGCAACGCGGCCAGCACCTGGGTGCTCAACCTGGGCCTGGGGCATTTCGAGCACGCCCCCGGCGACGCCATCAGCCAGGGCTATTTCCGCGCCCTGAACCGCCAGGCCGCGGCCTTCGCCCTGCTGGCCGACCTGAGCATGATGCTGCTGGGCGGCGAGCTCAAACGCCGCGAACGCCTGTCGGCGCGCCTGGGCGACGTGCTCAGCAATCTCTACCTGGGCTCGGCGGCGCTCAAGCGCTACCACGACCAGGGCTCGCCGGAACACCTGCAACCACTGTTGCACTGGGCCATGGAAGAAAGCCTGGGCCAGGCCGAGCGCGCGCTGGACGAGCTGCTGAAGAATTTCCCCAGCCGTATTCTGGGCTGCCTGCTGCGCGTTGTGGTGTTCCCGTTCGGCCGCCGCCACACCGGGCCTTCCGACCGCCTGGACGCCGAAGTGGCCGAAGTGATCGGCCGCGCCAAGGGTGACCCGGCGCTGGAAGAACTGCTGGCGGGTTGCTACCGCCCCACCGCCGAAGGCGACCCGGTGGCCGCGCTGCAGACGGCCTGCGACCTGTTGGCCGCCAGCCGCCCCCTGCAGAAAAAACTGCACACCGCCTACAAGGCCGGCCAGTTCACCCCCGCGCCGGAAGAAACCCTGATAGACGCGGCCCTGCAGGCCGGCGTGCTGCAGGCAGGCGAAGCCGAGACCCTTCGCCAGGCCGAAACCGCGCGGCGCAAGGTCATCGACGTGGACGACTTCGACAAGGCGCAACTCAAGCCGGGCGACGGCCTGGTTCGATGACACACCTCCTCCCGGGCGCGTATACTCCCGCGCCCGTTTTACCCAAGAGGACCTTCAACATGGCCACCCCCTACATCGACCACCAGCTTGTGCTGCTCGATCACCTGCGCGGCATCCTGGTCGCCCTGGGTGAAGCCGAACAGGTACCCGACGAAAGCCACGCCCTGTTCCTGGAGCGCTACGACGAACTGCGCATGGAACTGCCCATCGACCCGGTCGCCAGCGCCTACCTGGGCCAGGACCTGATGTGCCAGATCATCCAGCGCTACCCGCAAATCGCCCACCTGATCCCCCGCGACCTGCTGTGGTTCTTCGGCGGCGACTGCCTGCACTACATGCCCGACGAAGAGATCGACCTGTACCAGGCCCTGGAAGAGCGCCGCTTCGAAGCGGAGGAGAACGAGGAACCGTTCGACTGGAACCAGGAGAAGCAATTGCTGGCCCTGTCGCTGCAGGACAGCAGCAAGCACTGATTGCCACCGCTCACGAAAAAGCCGCTCGATGAGCGGCTTTTTTTTGCCTGCGACGGCGATATTTTCTCGAGGCAAACAAAAACGCCGCTCAGTGAGCGGCGTTCTTGATTTAATTTGGAGCGGGAAACGAGACTCGAACTCGCGACCCCGACCTTGGCAAGGTCGTGCTCTACCAACTGAGCTATTCCCGCAGAAGACAACTTCGTGTATCAGCCATCTTGTTCGAACCGTTGATGTTCATCAGCGTTTCGATGGGGCAGATTTTGAAGCTATTTGAAGATCTTGGCAAGCACTTTTTTCAAAAAAATCGTTTTTTTTCACAGGGTTAGCGAAATAGCCGGTTAAAGGCCCCCGTAGCCGCTGCCGAAGGCTGCGTCTCGGGCGCGGACGGTGAACCTGACGCGTCCGGGACGCAGCCTTCGGCAGCGGCTACGGTCCGCCCATAACAATGACTATTTTTTCGCACAAACAAAAACGCCGCTCAATGAGCGGCGTTCTTGATGAATATGGAGCGGGAAACGAGACTCGAACTCGCGACCCCGACCTTGGCAAGGTCGTGCTCTACCAACTGAGCTATTCCCGCAAATGGCGTCCCCTAGGGGACTCGAACCCCTGTTACCGCCGTGAAAGGGCGGTGTCCTAGGCCACTAGACGAAGGGGACACGCTGCCCGGAACACATGGTGTGTGTTTCGGTGCCCAGATCCGCACCCTTAGGCTTGGTTCTGGTTTCACTCAACCCCACCCGAAAGCGAAGCTGTTTAAAAATGGAGCGGGAAACGAGACTCGAACTCGCGACCCCGACCTTGGCAAGGTCGTGCTCTACCAACTGAGCTATTCCCGCATTGGCGTCCCCTAGGGGACTCGAACCCCTGTTACCGCCGTGAAAGGGCGGTGTCCTAGGCCACTAGACGAAGGGGACACACTACAACATTCACTCCCTGCTGCGTTTCGCTGTGTGCTTTACGCTGCAAGTGGCGCGCATTCTAGGGGTGGTTTGGGAAGTCGTCAACCCCCAATGATAAATTTATTTAAATCAATGACTTCCCTGCCGATAGCCTGACCGGGAGCGGCGTTCGCCGGCCCGGCGTGGCGGCCTTCAGGCGATAGCCTCTATCCGGGCCGTGGCTTAGCCACTACACTCAAATGGACGACAATCTGACGAGGCTTACACGGTGACACCACTCATGATCACCCTGATTATAGTAGCGGGGATCGTTGCATTGATCGCCATCGGTTATCTCAATAACGTGGTGGAGACCAACAAGCTGGAGAAGACCAAGCTCAAGCATGAGCTGGCCGACCGCTTGCGCCGCTGTGGCGAGATCACCGAGACCTTCCCCGGGCAATTCATGACACCGGCATTGAAGCTGCTGCTGACCCGCCTGGAACTCAACCTCAACCAACGCATCCTGGCCCAGGACAAGGGCAACGCCGCCATCAAGGCGCGCCTGGTGGAACTGGAAGCGGAAATCGCCAAGGGCGAAGGCATTGCTGTAAAGAATGCACCTATCCCTATCCAGACCGAGGTCAAGGCCAAGGACGTGCGTTTCCTGCTCGAAGCCCTGCACGCCCAGGTGACCCGCGCGGCCCAGGACGGCTTCCTGCCGGCCAACGAGGCCAAGCACTGGATCCGCGAGATTCGTCATATATTGGTGCTGCTGCACATCGAGTTCTTCAACAACCTGGGGCAGGCGGCGCTGCAGGCCGAACAACCGGGCCAGGCGCGCCTGGCGTTCGAGCGCGGCGCCCAATACCTGCGCAAGCAGCCGGAGCCCGCGGTTTACCAGGAACAGCTCAAGTACATGGAGAAATTGCTGGCGCGGGCCAACGCCCTGGTGCTGGACAGCACTGCACCGAGCGAAGACGACCACAACGAATTGACCGAGGGGCTGAAGGAAGTCGAGCCCGAGTGGAAGAAGAAAGTCATCTACGATTGACCTGTAGCAGCGGCCCCAGGGCCGCGTCGCTGCCGACGCCGCCTTCGGCAGCTGCTACAGGGGTTGCGTCACCGAATCAGCAATCGGTGGAACGCAGGAAAATCTCCACCATCTTTTCCATCCCCGCCTGGTCCGCTTCGCTGAAGCGCGCCAGCTTGGGGCTGTCCAGGTCCAGCACGCCAATCAGGCGGCCATCCTTCACCAGCGGAATCACCAGCTCACTGTTCGAGGCACTGTCGCAGGCGATATGGCCGGGGAACGCGTGCACGTCTTCCACGCGCTGGGTCTGGCGGGTGGCCGCCGCGGCGCCGCACACGCCCTTGCTGAACGGAATGCGCACGCAGGCCACCTGGCCCTGGAACGGCCCCAGCACCAGTTCTTCATTGCGGTTGATGTAGAAGCCGGCCCAGTTCAGGTCGTCCACATAGTTGTAGAGGAACGCCGAGAACTGCGAGGCGTTGGCAATGAAGTCGCGCTCGTCGGCGAGCAGCGATTCCAGTTGCGCGGTCAGCATCGCGTAGCCTTCGAGGCCCTGGCCGGTGCTGTTCAAATCGATCATTGCGGTTGCTCCAGTAATGTGAGACCTACCCAGTAACGGGCAAATTGATAGGCGCAGCGGCCATTGCGGTTGCCACGGCCGGTGGCCCAGCGTGCCGCCAGGATGTCCAGCTCCGCGGTGCGCTGCCACTGCAGGCCGGCCTGGCGGGCGAATTCGCCGATCCAGTGCTCGACCACGTTGAGATAATGCTCCTGGCTGAACGGGTAGAACGACAACCACAGGCCAAACCGGTCCGACAGGGCGATCTTGTCTTCCACCGCCTCGCTGGGGTGGATCTCGCCATCGACGTTTTGCCAGTGGGCGTTGTCGCTCTCCTTCTCCGGCACCAGGTGCCGGCGGTTGGAGGTAGCGTACAGCAGCACGTTATCCGGTGCCGACTCAAGTGAACCGTCGAGCACGCTCTTGAGGATACGGTAATCACCCTCCCCCGCCTCGAATGACAAATCGTCGCAGAACAGCACGAAGCGCTGGGGCAGGCCCGCCAGTTGCTCCACCACGCGCGGCAGGTCGGCCAGATGGTCGCGCTCGATTTCGATCAGCCGCAGCCCCTGCCCCGCGTACTCAGCCAGCAGCGCGCGCACCAGCGACGACTTGCCGGTGCCCCGCGAGCCCCACAGTAAGGCGTGGTTGGCCGGCAAGCCCTGGAGGAACTGGCGGGTATTGCCACCCAGCTGGTCGCGCTGGCAGTCCACGCCGATCAGGTCGGTGAGCCGCGTGCTCAGGCTGACCTGCAACGGCAGCAAATAGCCCGTGCGGCCGTCGCGCTGCCAGCGCGCGGCCAGGCATTGTTCCCAGTCGAGCGCCGGGCGCACGGCGGGCAACAACGGCTCCAAACGCGCCAGCACCGATTCGGCGCGTTGCAGGAATGCCTCCAGACGCGAATCCATGACTTCTCCTTTGCACATTTTCACAGTAAAACGCGCGCGGACGCTGTCGATATACTGAAATCACAGCGCCGATAAGGACACGACATCAGCTATGCTTGCCCAGCGCGTACGGAACGAACCCTTGGCCCGGTATATATGGATATAAAGTTCACCCACAGACTGTCATACAAGCAGGCTCGACTGACAGTAGTGGTCGGTTTCATTATCGGGACATTGCTGAGCATTGTGCAGATCGGCATCGATTATGCCAACGTCGACGCGGCCATCAACCGCGAAATGGTCTCGCTGCTCGAGATCAGCCACAACCCCGCTTCACGCATCGCCTACAACATCGACGCCGAGCTGGCCAAGGAACTGGCCGCAGGGCTGCTGCATTCCGAATCCATTGTCGGCGCACGCCTGTCCGACAACAACAATACCGTGCTGGCCAACGTCAGCCGGCCGCGCCTGGAAAGCCGCTACCGCTTCGTCAGCGACTTCCTGTTCGGCGAGCGCCGTACCTACGATGACGCGCTGTTCCTCAGCCACATGCCCACCGAGCGCCTGGGCACCCTGCACCTGGACGTCGACACCCTGGCCTTCGGCACGCGCTTCCTGCGCCGCGCCGAGATCACCCTGTTCTCCGGCTTCCTGCGCAGCCTGCTGCTGGCGGCCATCATGCTGGCGTTGTTCTACACCATGCTGACCAAGCCGCTGGTGCGGGTGATCAGCGCCCTGAGCAACTCCAACCCCCACGCGGCCAAGCCTACCAAGCTCGACTACCCGCCTGGCCACGAGAACGATGAAATCGGCGTGCTGGTGCGTGCGGCCAACCAGCAGTTCGTCAGCATGAGCACCGAGATCCAGCAACGGCGCACGGCCGAAAACCGCCTTACCGACTACCTGGCCGAGCTGGAGAACATCGTTTCGGCGCGCACCACCGAGCTCAAGGCCAGCAACATCCGCCTGAGCCTGTCCAACGAAGAGCTGGAGAACGCCCGCCGCACGGCCATGGAAATGGCCCAGGCCCGAGCGGCGTTCCTGGCCAACATGAGCCACGAGATCCGCACCCCGCTCAACGGCCTGCTGGGCATGATCGCGCTGTCGCTGGACAGCCCGCTGAACGCCGAGCAGCGCCAGCAGCTGTCCATCGCCCATGACTCGGGCAAGGTGCTGGTGGAACTGTTGAACGACATTCTCGACCTGTCGAAATTCGACGCCGGCCAACTGGAGCTGGAACGCATTCCCTTCGACCTCGGCGCGCTGGTGGAAGACACCGCCAACCTGCTGTCGCAGAACGCTGCGCCCAGCGTCGAGCTGGCCTGCCTGATCGACCCCCGGTTCCCCGCCATGGTGCTGGGCGACCCGACCCGGGTGCGGCAGATCGTCAGCAACCTGCTGTCCAACGCCCTGAAGTTCACCCGCTTCGGCCGCGTGGATGTGCGCCTGAGCACCTACCCCGGTGGCGTCAGCATCGAGGTGTGCGACACCGGCATCGGCATTCCCCAGGAAGCCCAGGTCAAGATCTTCCAGCCGTTTACCCAGGCCGGCGCCGGCATCACCCGCCAATATGGCGGCACCGGCCTGGGCCTGGCACTCACCAACAACCTGTGCGAGGCCATGCAGGGGCGCCTGAGCATCAGCTCCGAGGCCGGTTTCGGCAGCCGCTTCAGCGCCGACCTGCCACTGCTGACCCATACGCCGGCCGTCGCCCCGCCTTTATTGAAGGGCAAGGTCATTGCCATCAGCCCGGCCAGCAGCGGCCTCGCCGAGCTGCTGCAGAGCCTGCTGCCCGGCTGGGGCCTGGACTACCAGCGGCTGAGCACCGACGCGCCGCTGGAAGGCCTGAACCCCGACCTGCTGATTACCGACTGCCTGGACTGCCTGTTCGGCCTGCGCCCGGCCATTACCGCGCCGATCCTGCTGGTGACCGCCTACGGCAACTTCCTGCCCAGCGAACAGGCCACGGCCCTCAGCCCGCTGCAACAACAGGCCCGGCCACTGGCGCGCAACGCCCTGTACCAGACCCTGCGGCGCACCCTGCTGGGTGACGAGCCCAGCCAGCAACTGGCGCTGGAGCGCGGCGAGGCGCTGCCCCGCCGCGCGCGCATCCTGCTGGTGGAGGACAACCCGGTGAACCAGCTGGTGGCCAAGGGCATGCTCAGCAAGCTGGGCTGCGAGGTGACGGTGGCCGCCCACGGTGGCGAGGCCCTGGCGGCGCTGGAAGACAAGGAATACGACCTGGTGCTGATGGACTGCAACATGCCGGTAATGGACGGCTACGAGGCCAGCCGGCGCATCCGCCAGAGCGGGCGCTGGCCGCAGCTACCCATCGTGGCGCTGACCGCCAACGCCATGCCCGAGGAGCGCGAGCGCTGCCGTGCGGCGGGCATGAGCGATTACCTGGCCAAGCCGTTCCGTCGCGAAGAGCTGATCACCCTGATCGACCACTGGATCCCACTCAACCTCGCGCCGTGAGCTGCGCCAGCAGGTGCTCCAGCCCCTGCTGCAAGGGCTGCAGCTGGTTGAGGTCCAGCCCACTGGCGCAAATCAGCCGCTCGCGCAATGCAGCGGCCTGGTCGCGCAGCGCCAAGCCCTGATCGGTCAGGCCCAGGTGCACTTCACGTTCGTCGTGCACGGCACGCCGGCGCACTACCAGGCCCAACTGTTCGATGCGCTTGAGCAACGGCGTGAGGGTGCCTGAATCCAGCATCAGCCGCTCGCCCAAAGCCTTCACCGTGGGCTGTTCCGGCGCGCTGGCGTGCCACTCCCACAGCACCAGCATGGCCAGGTACTGCGGGTAGGTGAGGCCCAAGGCGTCGAGCATCGGCTTGTAGCCACGGGTCACGGCGCGGGAGGCGGCATACAGCTTGAAACACAACTGGTCGTCCAGCAGCAGGCCGGTCATTTCAGCAGCGCTTGGATCTCGCCGTCCAGCTCCTGGGGCTTGGTGGTGGGGCCGAAGCGCTTGACCAGCTTGCCGTCCTTGCCAATCAGGAACTTGGTGAAGTTCCACTTGATGCCCTGGGACCCCAGCAGGCCCGGCGCGCGCTTTTTCAGCTGTACGAACAGCGGGTGGGCGTGGGCGCCATTGACGTCGATCTTCTTGAATAAAGGAAAGGTAACGCCGAAGTTCAGCTCGCAGAACTGCGAGATCTGGTCTTCACTGCCCGGCTCCTGCTTGCCGAACTGGTTGCAGGGAAAGCCCAGCACCACCAGGCCCTGGTCCTTGTAGTCCTGCCACAGCTGCTCCAGCCCCTTGTATTGCGGGGTGAAGCCGCACTTGCTGGCGGTGTTGACCACCAGGATGGCCTTGCCGGCGAAATCGGCCAGGGTTTTCTGCTCACCGGTGATGGTGGCGCAAGGAATGTTCAGCAGGGCGTCGCTCATGGCAGGTCCTCCGTGGGTGGAAGGATAACCATAGCGTGCAATTCAATTGCACACAATTTAAATAACATCCCGTAGCGGCGGCCGAAGGCCGCGTCCTGGCCAGTAATGCGCGGCGCCTGGGGACGCGGCCTTTGGCCGCTGCTACGGGTGGGGTTACTCGCGGGGTACCAGGTCCAGGCACACCGAGTTGATGCAGTAGCGCAGGCCGGTCGGCGGCGGGCCGTCGGGGAACACGTGGCCCAGGTGGGCGTCGCAGGTCGCGCAGGTGACTTCGGTGCGGATCATGCCGTGGCTGGTGTCACGGATCTCGATCATCGCACTGTCTTCGATCGGCGCGTAGAAGCTCGGCCAGCCGCAACCTGAATCGAACTTGGTGGTCGAATCGAACAGTGCGGCATTACAGCACACGCAATGGTACACGCCATCGGTCTTGGTGCTGTTGTACTTGCCCGTGAACGGGCGTTCGGTGGCCTTGAGGCGGCAGACGTTGTATTGCTCGGGGTCGAGCATCGCCTTCCATTCTTCCTCGGTCTTGGTGAACTTGGTCATCGGGTTACCTCGGCAGCTGAAAAACCCCGATCTGTCCCTTTTCCGGGGATCGGGTGGCACGTATGATTGCGCCTTGTTCAGACCCCAGTCTGTCACCCACGCCAGGCGCATTCAATTTCATTTTCACCGCGCCATCTCGCGGCACTTTTTTTCCTTGGGATTCCATCATGCAGGTCAGCAAATCGAACAAGCTCGCCAACGTCTGCTATGACATTCGCGGGCCGGTGCTCAAGCACGCCAAACGCCTGGAGGAGGAAGGCCACCGCATCCTCAAGCTGAACATCGGCAACCCGGCGCCGTTTGGCTTCGAGGCGCCGGACGAAATCCTCCAGGACGTGATCCGCAACCTGCCCACCGCCCAAGGCTACAGCGACTCCAAGGGCCTGTTCAGCGCGCGCAAGGCCGTGATGCAGTACTACCAGCAGAAGCAGGTGGAAGGCATCGGCATCGAGGACATCTACCTGGGCAACGGCGTCTCCGAGCTGATCGTGATGGCCCTGCAGGCCCTGCTCAACAACGGCGACGAGGTGCTGGTACCGGCGCCCGACTACCCGCTGTGGACCGCCTCGGTGAGCCTGGCCGGCGGCCACGCCGTGCACTACCTGTGCGACGAGCAGGCCAACTGGTGGCCTGACCTGGACGACATCAAGGCCAAGATCACCCCCAACACCAAGGCCATGGTGATCATCAACCCGAACAACCCCACCGGCGCGGTGTATTCGAAGGAAGTGCTGCTGGGCATGCTGGAAATCGCCCGCCAGCACAACCTGGTGGTGTTCTCCGACGAGATCTACGACAAGATCCTCTACGACGACGCCGTGCACGTGTGCACCGCTTCGCTGGCCCCGGACCTGCTGTGCCTGACCTTCAACGGCCTGTCCAAGTCCTACCGCGTGGCCGGTTTCCGTTCCGGCTGGATCGCCATCTCCGGGCCCAAGCACAACGCCCAGAGCTACATCGAAGGCATCGACATCCTGGCCAACATGCGCCTGTGTGCCAACGTGCCGAGCCAACACGCCATCCAGACCGCCCTGGGCGGCTACCAGAGCATCAACGACCTGGTACTGCCCAACGGCCGCCTGCTGGAGCAGCGCAACCGCACCTGGGAACTGCTCAACGACATTCCTGGCGTGAGCTGCGTGAAGCCCATGGGCGCGCTGTACGCGTTCCCGCGCATCGACCCGAAAGTGTGCCCGATCCACAACGACGAGAAGTTCGTGCTGGACCTGCTGCTGTCGGAAAAACTGCTGGTGGTGCAAGGCACCGCGTTCAACTGGCCATGGCCTGACCACTTCCGCGTGGTCACCCTGCCGCGCGTCGACGACCTGGAACAGGCCATCGGCCGCATCGGCGGCTTCCTGAAGAACTACAAGCAGTAATACCCCCCCGTAGCAGCTGCCGCCAGGCTGCGTCAGCCCCACCCCGTGGAGCCCTGACGCAGCCTGGCGGCAGCTGCTACGCATTTGGTAACACTTCTCCGAACAACCACTGATCCCGCCACCCCACGGCGGTAGCGCCCTGCTGTCTAGAATCATGGTTGTGACACAGTTTGAAATAGTCGCGCTGTTGAATCGCCGGGGCCCTCCCCTTATATACCCGTCAACGCGACAATTTCTTCCGTCAGGAGTACGTAACAACCATGATGCGCATCTTGCTGTTTCTAGCCACCAACCTTGCGGTCGTGCTGATTGCCAGCATCACCCTGAGCCTTTTTGGCTTCAACGGGTTCATGGCAGCCAACGGCGTGGATCTGAACCTCAAACAACTGCTGGTCTTCTGCGCCGTGTTCGGCTTCGCCGGCTCGCTGTTCTCGCTGTTCATCTCCAAGTGGATGGCGAAAATGAGCACCAGCACGCAAATCATCAGCCAGCCACGCACCCGCCACGAACAGTGGCTGCTGGCGACCGTTGAACAGCTGTCCCGCGAGGCCGGCATCAAGATGCCCGAGGTGGGTATCTTCCCGGCCTACGAGGCCAACGCCTTCGCCACCGGCTGGAACAAGAACGATGCCCTGGTGGCGGTCAGCCAGGGCCTGCTGGAGCGCTTCTCGCCCGACGAGGTGAAAGCGGTGCTGGCCCACGAGATCGGCCACGTGGCCAACGGCGACATGGTCACCCTGGCGCTGGTGCAGGGCGTGGTGAACACCTTCGTGATGTTCTTCGCGCGCATCATCGGCAACTTCGTCGACAAGGTCATTTTCAAGAACGAGGAAGGCCAGGGCATGGCCTACTACATCGCGACCATCTTCGCCGAACTGGTGCTGGGTGTCCTGGCCAGCGTCATCGTCATGTGGTTCTCGCGCAAGCGTGAATTCCGCGCCGACGAAGCCGGCGCTCGCCTGGCGGGCACCGGGGCGATGATCGGCGCCCTGCAGCGCCTGCGCTCGGAACAGGGCGTGCCAGTGCACATGCCTGACACCCTGACCGCCTTCGGCATCAACGGCGGCCTCAAGCACGGCCTGGCTGGCCTGTTCATGAGCCACCCACCGCTGGAAGACCGCATCGAGGCGCTGCGCCGCCGCGGTTGATGGAGGCGCAACACCACCTGTAGCCGCTGCCGTAGGCTGCGCTGGCCCTGAGCCACACTGGAGATCTCCAGCGTACACAAGGGCCAGCGCAGCCTGCGGCAGCGGCTACGAGGTGAGGTGGTAGGCGCGCTCGTGCAGGCGCTGGGCGCCGGCATCGACGAACTTGCCGCCCTCCCCCAGGATGTCCCGGCACTCCAGCTGCTCGACCTGCCACTGGCCGCCCCACAACGCCTGCACTTCATCATCCGGCACCGCGAACGGCGGCCCGGGGAGCACGTCCTGGTCGTAATCCAGCGTCACCAGCAGCCCCGCGCAGCCTTTGGGCAGAATCGCCGTCAGGTGCTGCACGTAGCGGCGACGCATCTCCGGCGGCAAGGCAATCAGCGCAGCGCGGTCGTACAGCGCCGTACAACCGGCCACGTCCTGCGCCGTCAGCGCGAAAAAATCCCCGCACCACAGCTGCACATCACCCGCCTGGTAGCGCGTGAACGCGCCCTCGGCGTGTACTTGGGGTTGCAGCTGCCGCTCATGGAAAAATGCCTGCACGGCCTTCTCCGCCAGCTCCACGCCCAGCACCCGCACGCCCTGCCCCGCCAGCCACGCCAGGTCCAGGCTCTTGCCGCACAAGGGCACCAGCACCTGGGCGCCAGGCGCAACGCCCAGGGCCGGCCAATGGCGCTGCAGGTACGGGTTGACCTGCGCCTGGTGAAAACCGATCTGGTTGCGCTGCCAGCGCTCCTGCCAAAAATCAGCCTGCATGCTTTACCCCATCAATTCGATCAAACGGCACTAAAACTTATATTAGATTTAGATCAATCACTGGCCGATGATAATCCCATCTCAACGCTCAGGACTTCAATCATGCTGCCCAGCCTGTTCATCTCCCACGGTTCGCCCATGCTCGCCCTGCAGCCCGGCGCCAGCGGCCCGGCACTGGCCAGGCTGGCCGCCGAACTGCCGCGCCCAAAAGCCATCGTGGTGGTGTCGGCGCACTGGGAAAGCCGCGAGCTGCTGGTGGCCAGCAGCCCGGCCCCGGAAACCTGGCACGACTTCGGCGGCTTCCCGCCCGAGCTGTTTGCCGTGCAGTACCCGGCGCCCGGCGAACCGGCCCTGGCCGCGGACATTGCCCAGCGCCTGACCGACGCCGGCCTGCCGGCGCGCCTGGACCCACAAAGGCCGTTCGACCACGGCGCCTGGGTGCCGTTGTCGCTGATGTACCCGGCGGCCGACATTCCGGTGGTGCAGGTGTCGCTGCCCAGCCGCCTGGGGCCGCAGCTGCAACACCTAGTGGGCCAGGCCCTGGCCGGCTTGCGCGGCGAAGGCGTGCTGCTGATCGGCTCGGGCAGTATCACCCACAACCTGCGCGAACTGGACTGGCACGCCGGCCCGGAAAGCGCCACGCCGTGGGCCAAGGCCTTCCGCGACTGGATGCTGGAGAAACTGCAGGCCGATGACCAGGCCGCGCTGTTCGACTACCGCCAGCAGGCGCCCTTTGCGGCGAAGAACCACCCCAGCGACGAGCACTTGTTGCCGCTGTACTTCGCCCGCGGCGCTGGCGACACCTTCGGCCTGGCCCACGCGGGCTGGACCCTGGGCGCGCTCGGCATGGATATCTATCGCTTCGATTGACAGACGCCGCCTGGCGGCAGCTGCTACGCAGGGCCTCTGTAGCAGCGGCCACAGGCCGCGTCCCGCCCCACACGCAGGCAAAAAAAATCCCCGGCACCAGGCCGGGGATTTTTCATTTCAGATCAGCCGCAAGGCAGGATCAGTCTTCGCGATAGCGACGCAGCTTCAGCTGCTTGCCGGCAACGCGAGTGTCCTTGAGCTTGGCCAGCAGCTTCTCCAGGCCTTCCTCAGGCAGCTCGACCAGGCTGAAGCTGTCGCGTACCTGGATACGGCCGATCGCTTCGCGGGCCAGGCCGCCTTCGTTGAGGATAGCGCCCAGCAGGTTCTTCGCGGCGATACCGTCGCGAGCACCCAGGGCAGTACGGCAGCGTGCACGGCCTTCGCCCAGAGGCATTGGCGCGCGACGCTCGCGGTCACCACGCTCAGGACGGTCACCACCGGTACGCTCACGCGGCGCGCTGGTCGGCACCAGTGGCTGCTCGCGCTCTACCGCTTCCAGGGTCAGCGCCTGGCCATTGGTGGCCTTGCGCAACAGGGCAGCGGCCAGGGCACGTGGAGTGCAGCCGATGTCAGCGGTCAGGCGGTCCAGCAGGTCGCCATGGGTGGCTTCTGCGTCGGCAACCAGCGGCGCCAGGCCGTTGGTCAGCTTCTTGATGCGGGCATCAAGCACAGCCTGGGCGTTCGGCAGGCGAACTTCGGCAACCTTCTGGCCAGTTACACGCTCGATAACCTGCAGCATGCGGCGCTCACGCGGGGTAACCAGCAGCAGGGCACGGCCTTCGCGACCGGCACGGCCAGTACGGCCGATACGGTGAACGTAGGACTCTGGGTCGTACGGCATGTCGACGTTGAACACGTGAGTGATGCGCGGTACGTCCAGGCCACGGGCAGCGACGTCGGTAGCGACGACGATATCCAGGCGGCCATCCTTCAGCGAGTCGATGACGCGCTCACGCTGGTTCTGGGCAATGTCGCCGTTCAGGGCGGCAGCCTTGTAGCCTTTGGCTTCAAGGGCGCTGGCCAGGTCCAGGGTGGCTTGCTTGGTACGCACGAAGGCGATCAGGGCGTCGAACTCTTCCACTTCCAGCAGGCGCAGGACAGCGGAAGTCTTCTGGTCAGCGTGAACCAGCAGGTGAGCCTGCTCGATCGCGGTAACGGTCTGGGTCTTGCTCTGGATCTTGACGTGTTTCGGGTCTTTCAGGTGACGCTCGGCGATTGCGCGGATCGACTGCGGCAGGGTAGCCGAGAACAGTACGGTCTGACGCGACTCGGGCATGGCCTTGAAGATGACTTCCAGGTCGTCCATGAAGCCCAGCTTGAGCATTTCGTCGGCTTCGTCGAGAACCAGGTGGTTCACGGTGGCCAGGACCTTCTCGTCACGACGCAGGTGGTCGCACAGACGGCCAGGGGTTGCCACGACGATTTGCGCGCCGTTGCGGATAGCTTTCAGTTGCGGGCCCATCGGGGCACCGCCATACACGGCCACTACGGTAACGCCAGGCATCTGCTTGGCGTAGGTTTCGAATGCAGTGGCTACTTGCAGCGCCAACTCACGGGTTGGCGCCAGGATCAGGGCTTGCGGCTCGCGCTTGCTCGGGTCGATGCGATTCAGAATCGGCAGTGCGAAGGCAGCGGTTTTACCGGTACCAGTCTGCGCCTGGCCGATCATGTCATGACCTTCCAGGATGATTGGGATCGATTGCTGCTGAATAGCCGACGGCTCTTCGTAGCCAGTCGCGATGACGGCTGCAACAATGTTCGGGTTAAGTCCGAGAGCGGCGAAGCCGCCGGTTTCCTGGGTCATGGGTCTGCCTCTAAGTGCATCCGCAAAGACCCATGCTCCAAAGCTGCGCATGCCTTGTAAGACTCGAGAGTCACCCTGGCAGCTTTGTCGGCGGGGATTTGCGAAAACGATTGAATGAAAAAAAAGAAACGTTAGGAAGAGTCCGCGGAACGGACGTGCAGTCGAAGTTGTCTTCGGGGGATTGCGCTACCTAAACGTGGCCTGATTAAAGACCGGCGCGCACTATACCTGAAATCGCCGTGCACGTGAGAGTTTTTTATTGTTATCAGACGGCTGAACCCACGATTGTCACAGGCTTTGCGCAACATCGGCCACGCGTCTATTTTGCTAGAGACCTGCGCGCCCGGCGCCCCGGCTTAATCGTTTCACCCCTTGCCCCCGAGGATGCCGATATGAGCCAACCCTGCCCCGGCCACGTCAGCCGCGAACTGCGCGGCAACGTGATGTTGATCGGCCTGGACCGCGCCGCCAAGCGCAACGCCTTCGACCTGCCCCTGCTGGAACAATTGAGCCTGGCCTACGGCGAGTACGAGCGCGAGCCCGCCGCCCGCGCCGCGGTGCTGTACGGCCACGGCGAGCACTTTAGCGCTGGCCTCGACCTGGCGGCGGTGAACACCGCCTTCGTGCAGGGCTGGAAGCTACCGGAAGGCGGCCTGGACCCGTGGCGCGTGGGCCTGGGGCCGACCTTGAGCAAACCGCTGATCGTCGCCGCCCAAGGCTATTGCCTGACCATCGGCATCGAGCTGATGCTGGCCGCCGACATCAACCTGTGCGCCAGCAACACGCGCTTCGCGCAGATGGAAGTGCAGCGCGGCCTGTTCCCCTTCGGCGGCGCCACCGTGCGCCTGCAACAGATAGCCGGCTGGGGCAACGCCATGCGCTGGCTGCTGACCGGTGACGAGTTCGACGCCCACGAGGCCCTGCGCCTGGGGCTGGTGCAGGAAGTGATGGCCAGCGAGGACCTGCTGCCCAACGCCCTGCACCTGGCCGAACGGATTGCCGCCCAGGCGCCGCTGGGCGTCAAGGCCACCCTGGCGTCGGCGCGGCTGGCGGTGCTGGAGGGCGAGGCGGCCAGCGTCGCCACCCTGCACGCCCAGGCGCACCTGCTGCTGGGCAGCGACGACGCCCGCGAAGGCCTGGCGGCGTTTCACGAACGCCGGCCCGGCACCTTTACCGGGCAGTGACTCAGGAGGCCGGGCGCAGCTGCGCGATCAGCGCCTGCAGCGAGTAGCCCAGGCGCGGCGCCAGGGCATCGGCGCGGGCTTTCAGGCCGTCGAGGTCGAGGTCCTGGTCCAGCTCGGCGGGAATGATCAGGATCACGTTGCCCTCGGTCACCGGCAGCTCCCAGTAGTGGCGGTGGTACAGGCCGCGCAGCAGCGCCGCGCCCAACGGCTTGCCGTCGTCGCCCGCCCACTGGTTGATGACCAGCCAGCCGCCCGGGTTCAGGCGCTTCTGGCAGTCTTCCAGGAAACGCCAGGCCAGGTGGCCCACGCCCGGGCCGTGGTCGGTGTACAGGTCGACGAAAATCAGGTCCGCCGGCTCCGCGGTGGGCAACAGCTCGATGGCGTCGCCGGTGCGGATGTACAGCCGCGGGTCGTCGTCCAGGCCCAGGTACTCGATGGCCAGGCGCGGCACGTCGGGGCGCAGCTCGATGGCCTCGACGTCCTCCAGCGGCAGGAACTTCAGGCACGCCTGGGTCAGGGTGCCGGCGCCCAGCCCCAGGAACAGCGCGCTCTCGGGCTGTTCGTGGCACAGCGCGCCAATCAGCATGGCGCGGGTGTAGTCATACTCCAGCCAGCTGGGGTCGGCGGTGAACACACAGCTCTGCTCGATGGCATCGCCAAACTCCAGGAAGCGGTAATCCTCCACTTCCAGCACACGGATCATGCCGAACTGATCATGCACTTCGGCCAGCAGACGCTCGACGCGCTCACGGGTTACTTCGGGTTCGTTGTCTTGCACCACGGGCGCTCATCAAGCCTGGAAAAATGCGATTGTCGCATTTATTGGCCCAGCGCACACCGTAGCAGCGGCCCTTGTGGGAGCTGGCTTGCCAGCGAGCTGTTGAGCATTAAAAGCTCGCTGGCAAGCCAGCTCCCACAGGACGTGACGGTGGTACCATCGACTCACCTATCAACACCTTGCATAAGAGCCTGTCATGAGCCTTCCGTGGAGCCCCGACAGCTGGCGCGCCTTGCCGATCCAGCAACAACCCTTCTACCCCGATGCCAGCCGCCTGGCCCACGTGGAGCAGACCCTGGCCAGCTACCCGCCGCTGGTGTTCGCCGGCGAGGCCCGCGAGCTGCGCCGGCAGTTCGCCGAGGTTACCCAGGGCCGCGCATTCCTGCTGCAGGGCGGCGACTGCGCGGAAAGCTTCGCCGAGTTCTCGGCGGCGAAGATCCGCGACACCTTCAAGGTGCTGCTGCAGATGGCCATTGTCATGACCTTCGCCGCCGGCTGCCCGGTGGTGAAGGTGGGACGCATGGCCGGGCAGTTCGCCAAGCCGCGTTCGGCCAATGACGAAAGCATCGACGGCGTCACCCTGCCCGCCTACCGCGGCGACATCGTCAACGGCATCGGCTTCGACGAGAAAAGCCGCACCCCCGACCCGGAGCGCCTGCTGCAGGCCTACCACCAGTCCACCGCCAGCCTCAACCTGCTGCGCGCCTTCGCCCAGGGCGGTTTCGCCGACCTGCACCAGGTGCACAAGTGGAACCTGGACTTCATCGCCGAATCGGCGCTGGCGCACAAATACCACCAGCTGGCCGACCGCATCGACGAAACCCTGGCGTTCATGCGTGCCTGCGGCTTGGACAGCGCGCCGCAACTGCGCGAGACCAGCTTCTTCACCGCCCACGAGGCGCTGCTGCTCAACTACGAAGAAGCCTTCGTGCGCCGCGACAGTCTGACCAACGACTACTACGACTGCTCGGCGCACATGCTGTGGATCGGCGACCGCACCCGCCAGCTCGACGGCGCCCACGTGGAGTTCTTGCGCGGGGTGAACAACCCCATCGGCGTCAAGGTCGGCCCGAGCATGCAGCCCGACGAGCTGATCCGCCTGATCGACGCCCTCAACCCGGACAACGACCCCGGCCGCCTGAACCTGATCGCGCGCATGGGCGCCGGCAAGGTCGCCGACCACCTGCCCCGCCTGCTGCGCACGGTGAAGGCCGAGGGCCGCCAGGTGCTGTGGAGTTCCGACCCCATGCATGGCAACACCATCAAGGCCAGCAGCGGCTACAAGACCCGTGACTTCGCGCAGATCCTCAGCGAGGTGAAGCAGTTCTTCCAGGCCCACGAGGCCGAGGGCACCTACGCCGGCGGCATCCATATCGAGATGACCGGGCAGAACGTCACCGAATGCATCGGCGGCGCGCGGCCGATCACCGAAGATGGCCTGTCGGACCGCTACCACACCCACTGCGACCCACGCATGAACGCCGACCAGTCGCTGGAACTGGCGTTCATGATTGCCGAGACGCTGAAGCAGGTCCGCCGCTAGGCCACGGCTACAGGAACGGGGCGTGGCGCTGGCACTCCAGGGTGACCGACGCCAGGCCCAGCCACCCTGCCATCGCCTTCAACTGCCCGGCCAGGGCCGCCAGGCCCTCGGCGTCCAGGTGCCCTTGTTCATCGTGCACCGCCAGCACGCGCAGCTCACCCGTGGCGCGTGCTGCCCGCACGTCCACCCGGGCGACGATCTGCTCGTTGTGCAGGAACGGCAGCACGTAATAGCCGTACACGCGCTTGTGCGACGGCGTGTAGATCTCCAGCCGGTAGCGAAAATCGAACAGCCGCTCGGTGCGGTCGCGCTCCCACACCAGCGAATCGAAAGGCGACAGCAAGGCGCTGGCCGTGACCTGGCGCGGGATGCGCACCTGACGCAGCAGGTACGCCGGCTGTGACCAGCCCTCTACCGTGCAACGCTGCAGCTGGCGGTCTTCCACCAGCTCGGCCAGGCGCGCACGAGTGTCGCCAGGCTCCAGGCGAAAGTAATCACGCAGGTCTTTCTCGGTGGCCACACCCAAAGCAGTGGCCGCGTGCAGCAACAGCTGACGCTGGGCCTGGGCCAGATTGGGCGCAGGCGCTGCCAGCACCGCCGCCGGGATCACCCGTTCGGGCAAGTCATAAAGACGCTCGAAGCCACGCCGCCCCGCCACCGTCAGCTCGCCGGCGGCGAACAGCCATTCCAGCGCATGTTTTTCCGCGCTCCAGTCCCACCAGGGCCCGGCGCGCTCCTGGCGGGTGGACAGGCTGCCAGCGCCAAGGGCGCCCTGCTCGCGCACGGCATCCAGCACCCGCGCCAGCACCGGCTTCTGTTCCAGGCCAAAGCGCGCCAGCTGCTTGTAGATGCCCTTGCCCTGGGCAGCCCTGGCCATGCGCCAGGCCATGGCCGGGTAAAGCTCCAGGGGCAGCAGCGAGGCTTCGTGCCCCCAGTATTCGAACAGTTTGCGCTGGCGCCCACGGCCCCAGGCCATGTCATCAAGCAGGCCGTGGGAGTAAGGGCCCAGGCGCGAAAACAGCGGCAGGTAATGCGAACGCACCACGGCGTTCACCGAGTCGATCTGCAGCACGCCCAGGCGCTGCACCATCTTCAGCAGGTGCCCGGGCCCAAGCGCCGTGCGCAACGGCCGCGGGGCGAACCCCTGGGCGGCCAGCGCGAGGCGCCGGGCCTGGGCAATGGACAATGAGTCGGGCATGCACCACTCCTTGTGAACCTGCCCTACGGTAGCCCTGGCACCGGCGCCTCGCCAGCGCTTATTTCTTCAGTGGATCATCCCAGAACGGCCGTTCGGTCTCGCGACTGACGTCGGCCCTGGACATGCCGATGTCCTTGAGCATGTCGTCACTCATGGCCGCCAGTTGCCGGCGCTCCCAGGCCAACTGCCGCCAGCGCCGCACACGCTGCAACAGGCCCTGGAACGACACGCCGTGGAACGGCACCCGCATCACCAGCACATAACCCTTTTGACCTTTCATCATCCGACCCTCCAGTTGGGGATGACTCAGTGTCGCGCCGGGCATATGATCAATCCAACGAATGTTTCTTATGCCTCTCATCTCGGAGATTGATGAATGTCCCAGTACCAGAGCATCGACTCAGAGGTGTTGCGCACCTTCGTCGCCATCGCCGATGAGGGCGGCTTTACCCGTGCCGGCGAGCGCGTCAACCGCACCCAGTCGGCGGTGAGCATGCAGATGAAACGCCTGGAGGAAGACATCCTCCAGCGCCAGCTGTTCGAGCGCGACGGCCGCCAGGTACGCCTGACCGCCGAAGGCCAGATCCTGCTGGGCTATGCGCGGCGCATCCTCAAGCTGCACAGCGAAGTGTTCACCACCCTGCGCGAGCCGCACATGGTCGGCACGGTGCGCATCGGCACGCCGGACGACTACGCCATGCGTTTCCTGCCCGGCATCCTCTCGCAATTCGCCCAGGCCTACCCGCTGGTGCAGGTGGAGGTGCATTGCGAAAGCTCGAAGCAACTGATGCAGCGCCAGGACCTGGACCTGACCATCGTCACCCGCGAGCCCGGCAGCGAGATTGGCCAGATGCTGCGCCACGAACGCTTCGTGTGGGCCCAGGCCATCGGCTTCAACCCCGTGGAGCAGAACCCCATCCCGCTGGCCATGTTCAACAACGACTGCTTCTGCCGCATCTGGGCCTGCAACGCCCTGGACGCACGGCAAAAGCCCTACCGCATCGCCTACTCCAGCCCCAGCCTGGCGGCGATCATGGCAGTGGTCAGCGCCGGCCTTGCGGTGACCGCGCAGCTGCAGAGCCTGATTACCCCGGACCTGCGCATCCTCGGTGAAGCCGAGGGCCTGCCGCAGCTGCCCATGGCGAGCATTATGCTGCTGCGCAACGACAGCACGCAGAACGCGATCACCGACTGCCTGGCCGACCATATCGCCGAGGGCTTCAAGTTGTAATTTAACGAACTATGGACGCGGTCCGTGGCTCAAACCTTTCAAGAAGCCGCCCATACGGCCATGATGAATTAGCTGGCGCGTTAAACACCTCGACGCTAAATTCGCCCGCTTCAATTGAATCAAGGATCAGCATGAACGCCGACCGCCCCACTTCCAGCGCTGCCGAAGGCCATTGCGACGATCTGCTGCTCGACAGCCAATTGTGCTTTGCCCTGTACTCCACCTCCCTGCTGATGACCAAGGTCTACAAACCGCTGTTGCAAGCCCTGGAGCTCACCTACCCGCAGTACCTGACCATGATGGTGCTGTGGGAAAAGGACGGTTTGACCGTGGGCGAAATCAGCACCCGGCTGCTGACCGACCCCGGCTCGCTGACCCCGCTGCTCAAGCGCCTGGAAGCCGAGGGCCTGCTCAGCCGCACCCGCAGCCGGGAAGACGAGCGCGTGGTGATCGTGCAACTCACCGACCAGGGCCGCGCCCTGCGCGAGAAGGCCAAGACCATCCCCGGCTGCATCCTGGCCGCCACCGGCGAGACCGTGGAACGCCTGAAAAAGCTGCAGGGCGACCTGCTGGAGCTGCGCGGCAACCTGCACGAAAGCCTCTAATTCCCGCCCACGGGTGCGCCGTTCGTCGTGCCCTTCGATTATTTATCTTGCGCGCAAACTATTAGCGCACTAATCTAACCCCGTACCCAGACAACACCCCCAAACATTCAGCCTTGAGGTGTCACCATGCAAACGCTCTATACCGCAACCGTAACTGCTACCGGTGGTCGTGATGGCCGCGCCGTGTCCAGCGACAACATCCTTGACGTGAAACTGGCCACCCCCAAGGCACTGGGCGGCGCCGGCGGCGAAGCCACCAACCCTGAGCAGCTGTTCGCCGCCGGCTACTCGGCCTGCTTCATCGGCGCGCTGAAATTCGTCGCCGGCCAGGCCAAGCGCGCCCTGCCCGCCGACACCCGCATCACCGCCGAAGTGGGCATCGGCCAGATCCCTGGCGGTTTCGGCCTGGACATCGACCTGCGCATCAGCCTGCCGGGCCTGGAACAAGCCGACGCCCAGGCGCTGGTAGACGCCGCCCACCTGGTGTGCCCGTACTCCAACGCCACCCGCGGCAATGTCGACGTTCGCCTGCACGTGGCGGTGTAAGCCTGCGGCGCACAAATCCCAGGCACAAAAAAGCCCGACTCATGGTCGGGCTTTTTGTTACGCAGGAAGGGCCAGAATTACTTGGCGCGACCTTTGTACGAACCGCCTTCGCGGGTATCGATCTCGATCATGTCGCCGATCTCGATGAAGTCGGCAACGCTCAGCTCGGTGCCGTTCTTCAGTTTGGCAGGCTTCATGACCTTGCCGGAAGTGTCGCCACGAGCCGAACCTTCGGTGTAGTCGATCTGACGCACGATAGTGGTCGGCAGCTCAACGGAAACCAGGCGGCCTTCGAAGAATACGGCTTCGCAGACGTCGGTCATGCCTTCTTCAACGAATGGCAGTACCGATTCGATGTCTTCGGCGTTCAGCTCGTACATGGTGTAGTCAGTGGTGTCCATGAACGTGTAGGAGTCACCGCTGATGAAGGACAGGGTGGCTTCCTTGCGATCCAGGATCACGTCGTCCAGCTTGTCGTCGGCGCTGTAGACGGTTTCAGTCTTGTAGCCGGTCAGCAGGTTCTTCAGCTTGGTCTTCATGATCGCGCTGTTACGGCCCGACTTGGTGAATTCAGCTTTCTGAACCAGCCAAGGGTCGTTGTCGATACGGATCACGGTACCGGGTTTAAGCTCTTTACCAGTTTTCATTGCGAATATCCGAATTTGGATGGATTTACAAAAATCTAGGCCGCGTATCATATCCAATTTCGGTAAAACTGTACCAGCGCCGTCGCAAGATCAGGCTGAGCGGCCTGCTTTTCGCCCCATTGGCGGGCATTGGCGGCCAGCTCCGGCCAGTGTTCCAGCACCCGCCGCCAGCTGTCGGCCATGGCCAGGCCCTGGTTCCAGGCGCGCCACAGGTCGGTCAGCGCCTGCCCCGCCGCCGGGCTCAAGGCCTCGACATAGAGCGCCAGGAAGGCTTCGAGCTTCTCCCAGTGCGCGTACTCTTCCTGTTCATAGATGTGCCACAACAGTGGTTGCCCGGCCCATTGCGCGCGCACGAACGAGTCTTCGCCGCGCACGGCGTTGAAGTCGCAGCTCCACAGCAGCAGGTCGTACTGGTCCTGGCGGACGAACGGCACCACCTGCACGGTCAGGGCGCCACGACGATGCACGGCGCCCACCGCCAGCTCATCCACTGCCAGCCACGCCTGCACGTCCCCCAGCACACGGCCCTGGGGCACCAGCACGTGGGTGGGCGAGGCATCGGCGGCCATGGCGTCGAACCACCCGGCCAGGCTGGCGTTCTCGTAGGCAAACAACGACACCAGCCGGGCGCCTGGGGCCACCGTCACGCCCAGGCTGGCCAGGAACGCGCGACGCGCCTCGGGGTCGGCCTGAAACGCCTGGCGGCGCGCCAGCAAGCCGCTTTCACGCAACAACCCACCGGTTTTCTCGACAAAGCCGGGAAAGAAGAAATACTTCTGCAGGCGGTCCGGCTGCGGCGATGGCAGGCCATGGCAACCCGACACCCAGCCTTCGGCGCTAAGGTATTCCAGGTTCAGCCACAGCGCAGGTACATCGCGGGCGGCCATCGCCGCGCGATAGTCGGCCGGCAGTTTGCAGCCGAAGGCTTCGATGACCACATCGGCGGCCTGCACGGCGGGCCACTGCTGCGGCCACTGGCAAATCTCCACGCCTTCGTGGCGCTGGCTGGCCAGGCTCGGCTGCACCACCGGCCACAGCCGCTCGAACGATTTCAGGTCGTCGACCCACAGGCGCACGGCCACGTCATGTTCGGCGGCCAGCTGCCGGGCCAGGCGCCAGGTCACGCCAATGTCGCCGAAGTTGTCGACCACACAGCAGAAAATGTCCCAGGAGGCTTTCATGTTCGCTTCCATCACGCCCTCCGGGCAAAATCGGGCATTGTAGAGGCAAAGTCATCGCTCATGAGACAATCATAACCCTGCCCGCGCCGCCAGGAGGCCCGTCATGCCTTACCGCCCCAATCACCGCCAATTGCTCGTCACCCTCAACCCCGCGCAACTGGTGGGCTGCATTGCCCTGGGTATCTGGCTGGGGTTCCTGGCCATCGCCCTGACCACCTGGCTGGGCTACAAGCTGTTCTTCAACGCGCCGCTGGCCGTGGCCACCCCGGTGCCACCGCCGCCAGCCATGCGCGCCCCGGACGACAGCTCGGCCATGTTCGACCAGTACAAGGACAACCTGCGCCGCCAGGAACAGGGCCAGGGCGACGCGCAGAACCACAACCAGGACCCCAAGTGCCAGTTCTGGCTGCAGCAGGACCGCACCGCCCCGACCGACAAGAGCCGCACCAATGCACTCAAGTTCTGCAACTGAAATGGACAAGCACGCCCTGCGGCAGCTGATCGTCGAACGCCTGGCGCAAGACTTCGACGTGCTGCAGCGCGCCGCCCAGACCGCCTACGAAACCGCGACCCACGAAGAGAACGTCGCCGAAAACAAATACGACACCCTGGGCCTGGAGGCTTCGTACCTGGCCACCGGGCAGGCGCGGCGCATGGAAGAAATCCGCCAGGCGCAGGGGCTGTACCAGCAGCTGACCCTGCGAGCATACGACGAACAGCGCGGCATCGAAGTCGGCGCGCTGGTGACCCTGGAAGCGGAGAACGGCCAGCTGCAATGGCTGTTCCTGGGGCCCGAGGCGGCTGGCCTGAAGATCACCCTGGACGGGCGCCTGGTCACCGTCATCACCCCGCGCTCGCCGCTGGGGCAGAGCCTGCTGGGCAAGCGCGAGGATGACGAGGTCAACATCACCGTGGCAGCCGTGCGCCAGGCCTATACCGTCATCCACGTCACATGACCCGTAGCAGCGGCCACCAGGCCGCGTCCCCAGGCACCGTGCTTTTTCCATAGCCTGTGGGAGCGGGTTCTACCCGCGAAAAGAACCCTGCGCAATACCTGACACCCGGTGGCGTCCTTTTCGTGGGCAGAGCCCACTCCCACGCAAGGAAGGCAAGTGCAGGTACGGGAGCCGTCAGGCGGTGAAACGCTCGGCCAAGCGCTGGGCTGTGAACTGCTCCAGCAGATAATCGATGAACGCCCGGGTCTTGCCCGGCAGCAACTTGTGCTCGGCGTAGTACAGCCAGATATGCCCATCATCCACGTACCAGTCCGGCAGCACCCGCTGCAACGTCCCCGCCTGCAGGTACGGCACCGCGAACGGCATGCTCACCAGGGCAATGCCCAAATCCTGCTGCGCCGCCACGCACGCCGCGTCGGAATCGCTGAGGGTCATGCGCGCCGGCAAACGCAATTCTGCCTGCGCCTGCTGGCGCCCGGTCAACGGCCAACTGCGCACCCGCCCGGTCTGCGGCGAGCGGATCAGGATGCCGTCCTGCTGCTCCAGGTCTTCGGGGGTGCGCACCGGTCCGCGCCGCGCCAGGTAGCCGGCTGACGCCACCAGCACCCGATGGGCCGGCGCCAGCTTGCGCGCCACCACGCCCTGGGGCAGCTCGAACCCGCCGCCGATGGCGGCATCGAAGCCCTGGCCAATCAGATCGACCTGGCGGTTGTCGAAATGCCAGTCCGGGGCAATGTCCGGGTAACGGCGCAGGAACTCACCCAGCAGCGGCACCACGTACAGGCGCCCGAACACCGTGCCCATGCTGACCCGCAAGGTGCCCGCCGGCTGCCCCTGGGCGCCGGCCAAGTTGGCCACGGCATTCTGGATCACCCCGAAACTGGCGCTGACCTCCGCGAGGAAGCGCTGCCCCGCCTCGGTCAGGGTCAAGCGCCGGGTGCTGCGCTGGAACAGGCGCACGCCCATGCGCGCTTCCAGCCGCGCCACGTTCTTGCCCACCGCTGCGGGAGTCAGGTGCAGGCGCCGCGCCGCCTCGGCGAAGCTACCGGCTTCGGCGCTGCGGACAAAACACTCTATGCTGCTGAAGGTTTCCATGGCCGCCATTCGATACCATTGGTTTACACAGCCTATCTCAACCATGGTCTACCGGCAGCATAATCAGCAGTCGATACTGAACCCATCAACCAAGGCATTCCGCCTTGGCAACTGGAGCACCCTCATGTCGAATCAAGCGAAACTCAGCGGCAAAGTGGCCTTGGTACAAGGCGGTTCCCGCGGCATCGGCGCCGCCATCGTCAAGCGCCTGGCCAGCGAAGGCGCTGCCGTGGCCTTCACCTACGTCAGCTCCCAGGCCCCGGCCCAGGCACTGGCCGACAGCATCACCGCCGAGGGCGGCAAGGCCCTGGCCATCAAGGCCGACAGCGCCGACGCCGACGCCATTCGCGGCGCCGTGGAACAGACCGTGCAAACCTTCGGCCGCGTGGACATCCTGGTCAACAACGCCGGCGTGCTGGCCCTCGGCCCATTGGCCGAGTTCAGCCTGGAAGACTTCGACCGCACCTACGCCGTCAACGTGCGCAGCGTGTTCATCGCCAGCCAGGCGGCTGCCAGGCACATGGGCGACGGCGGGCGCATCATCAACATCGGCAGCACCAACGCCGACCGCATGCCCTTTGAAGGCGGTGCCGCCTACGCCATGAGCAAATCGGCGCTGGTGGGCCTGGTGAAAGGCCTGGCCCGCGACCTCGGCCCGCGCGGCATCACCATCAACAACGTCCAGCCCGGCCCGGTGGACACCGACATGAACCCGGCCAACGGCGACTTTGCCGACATCATGCTGGGCTTCATGGCGGTGAAACGCTACGGCCATGCCGACGAGATCGCCAGCTTCGTCAGCTACCTGGCCGGCCCGGAAGCGGGCTACATCACCGGCGCCAGCCTGACCATCGACGGTGGCTTCGGCGCCTGATCGGCCAAGGTCTGTTCGAGCATCGCGACAAAGGCCTGGGCGGCCGGGGTCGGGGTGTTCGACCAGATGGCGTAGACGCGGCGCACCGGCGCATCGCTGATCGGCACCGCCACTACCCCTTCGAACCCCTGGGCCACGGCGGCAGGCACGAGCCCTACCGCCAGGCCACGGCGCACGAATTGCTCCACCAGGCGCATGTCGGTGATCTCGAACTGCACCCGGTGCGCCAGGTTGGCCGCCGCAAACGCCTCGTCCGTCTGCCGCCGCGCGCCGGTGCCCGCCGCAAAATCCACCAACGGCTGATCTGCCAACTGCGCCAACAACAAGCGCTGCGCGGCCGCCAACGGATGCCCCGGCGCCAGCACCACCACCAGTTCTTCATCCACCAACGCCCTGAGCGCCACCCCCTCCACCGGCGCACCCGGCCACACGCCGATCATGGCCACGTCCATGCGCCGCCCGCGCACCTCCTCCACCATCCATTCACTGCGCCCCACATTCAGGTGGATATCCACCTGGGGGTATTGCTGGTGGAAGGCAGCGATGTGCTCCACCAGGTCCAACCCGGTCAGCGACGAGATCATGCCCAGGCTCAAGCGCCCGCGCACCTGGCCGCAGGCCGCCGCCACGTCGTCGCCAATGCGCCGGGTGGCGTCCAGCGCGGCACGGGCGCTGCGCACGAACGCCTCGCCCGCCGGGGTCAAGGCCACCCGCCGCGAGGTGCGCTCGAACAATTGCGCACCCAGCTGGCGCTCCAACCGGGCGATCTGGTGGCTGAGCGCCGACTGCACCGTGTGGCAGCGCGCCGCCGCGCGGGTGAAGCTGCCTTCGTCGGCCACCGCCAGGGCGTATTCGATCTGCTTGAGGTTCATGGCACCCATCTCGTTTCACGATCATTTCGATGACAACAATACATTGGTGTCATGGATAGCCAGTACCGATACTTGCCCCGACTGCCACTGCCTTGGAAAGCCGCCATGTCTTCGCCCCGTGAAAAACCGTTGAGCAGCGCCCTGATCCTGCTGATGGCCATCGCCACCGGCCTTACAGTAGCCAGCAACTATTACGCCCAGCCGTTGCTGCACACCATTGCCCAGCACTTGGGCCTGAGCGCCGCCAGCGCCGGCACCATCGTCATCACCGCACAACTGAGCTACGGCGCCGGGCTGTTCCTGCTGGTGCCCCTGGGCGACCTGCTGGAGCAGCGCCGCCTGATCGTCACCATGACCCTGCTCAGCGCCGCCGGGCTGCTGATCAGCGCCTTCGCCCCCAACCTGCCGCTGCTGTTGCTGGGCACCGCCATGACCGGGCTGTTCTCGGTGGTGGCCCAGGTGCTGGTGCCCATGGCCGCCAGCCTGGCGGCGCCCGAGCATCGCGGCCGGGTGGTGGGCACGCTGATGAGCGGCCTGCTGCTGGGCATCCTGCTGGCGCGCACGGCGGCCGGGCTGGTGTCTTCACTGGCCGACTGGCGCACCATCTACCTGCTGGCTGCCGCGTTGCTGAGCCTGTGCGCCATTGCCCTGGGGCTGTCGCTGCCGCGCCGGCAACAGTCGGCCGGGCTCAGCTACCCGCAACTGTTGGCCTCGGTGCTGACCCTGTTCGTGGAAGAACCGGTGCTGCGCCTGCGCGCCTGGCTGGGCCTGCTGTCGTTCTGCCTGTTCGGCCTGTTCTGGACACCCCTGGCGTTCCTGCTGGCCGCCCCGCCCTATGGCTATTCAGATGCCGCCATCGGCCTGTTTGGCCTGGCGGGTGCCGCCGGCGCCCTGGCTGCCAGCGCTGCCGGCCGCCTGGCCGACCGCGGCAAGGGCAACCTGGCCACCCTCATCGGCCTCGCCGCCCTGCTCGCGGCCTGGCTGCCCCTGGCACTCGCCGGGCAATCACTGTGGGCCCTGCTGGCCGGCGTGCTGATCCTCGACCTGGCCGTGCAACTGACCCACGTCAGCAACCAGAACGCCGTCTACGCCCTGCGCCCCCAGGCGCGCAACCGCCTGAACGCCGGCTACATCACCTGCTACTTCATTGGCGGCGCCATGGGCTCGGCCCTCGGCACGCAATTGTTCAGCCGCTTCGGCTGGCCGGGCATCGTCGCCGCAGGCACCGCCATCAGCTTGTTGGCCCTCGGCCTGTGGCTGTGGCGCAGCAGCCCGAAATCGTCGCCTCTCGTCGCGCGACATTGACTTGCGTCAGCGTTGAGCTATTCCAAAGGTTTGAAAATGAATGCATTCAACCTGGAAATCCCCACCATGAAGCTGACAATAAAAGCCGGTGATTTCTTGCAGTGCGAAGGCGAGTACAGCAATGGATCGCTCACACTCAAGACTGCCAACCACCCTTCCCCCGGGGAACGGATCCCCCTCAACCGCATCAAGAACATCACCGTCGCCAACCACGAGGTCAACCGCAGCCTGGGCGGCGCCATCGGCTGGGGCTTCGCCGGCGCCCTGGTCGCCGGCCCCATCGGGCTGGTGGCGGGCCTGTGGCTGGGCGGCAAGGAAGAACAGGTGACGTTCATCGCCACCTTGAAGGACGGCCGCAAACTGACGGCGGTGGCAGATAGCCGGACGTTTTCGAAGTTGAATGGGAGGTTGCAGGGGTTGCATGCGTAAGGAAGCTCTCTCCCGGTAGCCGATCGGCTACCCATCTTGCTCACACAAACGCGACACAAACAAAAAACCCCTGAAACGTTGCCGTTTCAGGGGTCTCTTGCGTATCGAATATGGCGGTGAAGAAGGGATTCGAACCCTATTTGTCGCCACCCCAGTCCGCTCCAGTCCACATTTTACGGGGGCTTCGCGAAACTCGCGAGGACAGGGGCGGACAGTGAAGGACTGGGTTTTGCCCTAAATTTGCCCTAAACGCGATCGGCTACCAGGCCCTCAGAACAGGCATTTTGCCACCACCTGTGCTAGATATATTCCATTACACGCCAAACAAGGATGATAGCAAATGGAAATGGTGGACCCTCATGTTGGAATGATCTCCTTCCAGGCTGCTTTGCGGGCCGGGATATTGGACATCGGCCCTGTTCCAAACTTCGAAAATCTTTATAGCCATGTGGATGAGCCTACGCCTGGTGTGCAGCGTTTAACGTATGTCCGCCTCAGCTCAGATAAAAAAACTGTGAAAGCCTTTGTCGCATGCGTAATGAATGGGGAAATCGAGGGCAACCCATGCGTTGCTCTCGGTTACGCTGTCCCGGAGGATTTTCGCAATCAAGGTTACGCGAAACAGATTTTGAGCGACGTAATTGCCGATCAAACCATCCAGGCAGGCAACGTCGGCTATAGAGAGATCTATGTAGAGGCGGTGATAGATGAGGAGAATGCACCTTCTATAAGCGTTGCAGGAGCGGTTTTTAATAGCCCCCAGGAAAAAATAACTGACCAGTTTTCGGGGCGACCGGCGGTACGGTATACCGCCCGCTTCGCTACCAAGCGATCCTCAAATTAGCCTTTCGCAAGGAGGATCCATTTGATATCTTTCCGCCACTATCTGAATGCCAGCCACACGATGACCTGAGTCGTGCTGCAAACGGTCCAGTTGGGTATCTGCCACCGACCTCCTGGAAACCCCGCGCGAGCGGAAAAAGGAAATAGGCAGAGACAGTCTGAACCTCCTCGCCAACTGCTTTATGAGACTTGGAGAACAGCTTAGAGGAGGACACCTATGGGTGCTTTGAATCAGGCTGGTTCAGCAGCTTTGGCTGGACGCCTCACGGCGTTTGGCAGCGTAGTCGGGGAGCTCTGCTCTCACGGTCTCGACCCGGTCACCGCTGTTGTACTTGGTCTAATCGCTGCTATCGTACTCGCGACAGTTTAAGGCTAGGGCGGTCGTGCTGGCGGGCATGGCCGTTCGAACCTTTCATCCGCTCCCCCATCCACTCCTCAGTATCAACCCGGATGACAGATCCTCGCATAGTCCTGCAGCGCCCTCAGGGCTGAGCGCTCGCGGATGAGGTCGGCGCGGAGATCGAAAACAGCTTGTCCAGCTTCTCCACTGAGTTCGACTGTTCCTGCATTGCCCACGCCGGGGGTGCTGGAGGTACTGGGCACCCCGCCGCTACCGCTACCGTTTGCGGTGCAACTGCCCGCGATCCGCAGCCGCTGAGTGCCAGCAGCAACATCAGCGCGCAGCTTGTCATTGGCAGCTTGGGTCGCGGCGTACCGTTGGCGCAGGGTTTCGTTTTCGGCGAGAGCATCGGTTTTCTCCTGGGTGCGCTGGGCGTCGATATCGGCAGCCTTCTGCTCGGCCGCCTGCTGTTGGGCCAAGGCCTTGCTGGTCTGCGCGGCGCCGGCATTGTTGATGGCGGTCAGGTCCGCCTGGTACCCGGCCGACTGCGCGGCCAGTTGCTTGCCGTAGCTGTTGGCCTGCCAGGCCCAGGCTACGTAGAAGCTGCCAGCCATGAGCAGCAGCACCAGGCCGGCGGCCACGACCCACTTGATCGCGGTTTCGCTCATACCAGTGCCCTGCGCAGGCCTTCATTGAACACCGCGTCCGGGTACTCGTAGTTGGCGCATTCGTGTTTGATGACGTTGCGCAGCAGCGCACCCAACACCACAGGATCCTTGATGTTGGTGATCACCTGGTCCGGGGCAAGCCCGCAGCGCTGCGCTACCGCCTTGATGTAGGCCTCGGTGTCGTTCTCAAAGCTCGGCGCATACGGCGTGATGAGCGCCCGAACCGTCTTGCGACCGTACTTGTTGAAGTAGGTCTGCAGCAGCTTGCCCAAGGCGCGGATGCCGTTCTCGGCGGTATCGAAACGGCAGAAGCGGGATTCGATTGCCGGATCGTAGGGGAGCTGGCCCAGCCAGTTGTTGGTTTTGCTGTAGTCGATGTTGCCCGGATTGTTGCAGCGAACACCGCGGGGGATTGTTGGGGTCATGCGGCCACCTCGCTCAATGATGCCCAGCTCTTGCCATTTTTAATGCGGCTGATCTGGCCGGGTGAGACGCCGTACTTCTTGCACATGCGACGCCCCGATCCGCGCCCTTCCCTGGAAATCGTCTCGCGTATATCGAGCACCTGGGCAGCGGTGAGAACTGCACTCACGCACTTTTCACCGTCCTGCATGGTGCCGTGGCGACGCATATCCATCTGGTTGGCCTGGTGGGTATCCCAGCGCAGGTTGTCCACCCGGTTATTGGGGGGGTTGCCGTCGTTGTGGCAAACGTCAGTCTGGCCCACCTCGGGCTTCGGCAGAAATGCATGGGCCACCAGCCGATGTGATAAACGCCTGTAAGGTTTGCCGGTGTGATCCTCGCGCAGGATGAATGCGACATAGCCGAGTGAGGTAACGGTGCCGGTAAGAATTCGGCATTTCCCGCCGCGTCGGCTGCGCACGCGGCCATCACTGGCAACGTCGTAGTCACCAAAGCCGTCGATGACGGCCCAAGTAGGTTCTGGCATGTACTTTTCTCCAGACGAAAAAAAGCCCGCGCAGTGGCGGGCGGTGGTGGGCGGGCCGGGATCAGGCTGCGGTGTCGGGCTCGGCATCCGGCACGGGCGTGGCGGTGACGGTGACCTGGGCGCTGTAGGTGCTGATCAGCTGTGCGGTGCGCACGGTCGCCTGGGGCTGGGCCGCCAGGATCTCGCGGGCTTTGGCGTCGGCCTCCTCGACGGTGGCGAAGGTCTGCTGGTTGGCCGGGTCGAAAGCGTTGGCCGAGTTGATGACGATGAAGGGCATGGGGGATCTCCGGTTTCAGAATTTAGGCAAAAATAAACCCGCTCGATGGCGGGTAGGCTTTCCCTAAATAGGGATCAGGTGGGGGCAGCGGGCCAATCGACTTCGGTGGGATACCCCGCCTGGGCGGGTACCTTGCTGAGCAGCACGCGGTATTTCTTCCAGTCCTTCAGCAGCGTCAGCTGCTCGTCCGTGGCCTGGTCGGTGTCCACGGCGTCCTGCAGGTCGGAAACAGCCTGGTCGGCGATCCCGCGCAGCCGCGCCACTTCTGCCGTGGTGATCGCCACCTGCAGCTCAAGCGCGGCCGCGTCCTTCATTGCCTTGGTGATCAGCTGGCTCCAGTCGATGTTCATTGCTCGATTGCCTCCTCAGGCAGAGGTTGAGGCAGCGCCACGGGGCCGTCTGCGCTCACGATGATGGGCACCGGAAACGCCTGCTCCTGGCTGTAGTTCGCCGGCAGCGGCAGGATCAAGGTGAGGCTCAATTCCCCGTTGGTGCGGTCCACATCGCCGGCGAACCAGCCGGAGGTGATGGCCGACGCCGGGAGCGTGTCCCCTTCCTGAACCTGGGACAGGTCAAACTGCTCACTGTTGAGGGTCAGCACGTCACCATTGCAGATGATCTCGAGACTGTCCTCCCGGCGCTGAGGTGATAAGCGAATGATCATCAGAACCATCTCCCGTGGGCGACGTAGGAAATTGTGGCCGTGGCGGTGGACAGGCATGACGCTGCCCTTACCCCGCCCCCGTTGACGGTGAGGGTGGTGTCGCTGATCGGCCAACATGGGTTGCCAGAGGCTGAGTTAACCCCAAACGTAACGTACGGAACTGAGGCAAAGGCGACCGGGAAGGTGAATGCCCACACCCCACTCATGTAGATCGGTGCGGCCAGCGACGAAGACGTGGTGTAGGCCGCAGGCATCACGCCCATGCAGATCATGGTGCCGTCGGCAAACTTCGCGTAGCGCCCATTGACGTTGCTGCCCGATTCAATGAGCGCGCCGGTGGGCACGCCGCTGGCCTGGCTCACAGAGCCCAGGATATTCGATCGAGCGAAGCCCCGCGCCACAGGGATGACGGAGGGCAGCGTGTCCCCACCGAGCCAGGCATACAACTCGGCAAGGGATAGGTTGATTTTGTTGAAGGCCGTGGTGGCGGCCTCACCCTTCTTGCCGTTCGATTGAACGGTGGTCAGGTCGATAACTTGTCTGGCCATGCAGAGTCCTTAGACATTGATCTTGGCGAACAGGGCTGGAAGGTAGAAGGCGGTGGGGTTTGACGTACCGGTCAATACGGCCTTCATGGTGCTGCCGCTGAAGTCCCATACGTTTTTGATGATCCGCCCCGCCGTTGAGCCGTTTGCCATCTTCATGGAGAAGTTGTTGACCAGCATGTACTCGTTGGCTGGATACGTGGTGGGCACGGTATAGAGGTTGTCGTAGGCGCCGTTCGCGCTGTTGGGAGTGGAGCTCACGAAAGTCCAGTTTTGCAGCGCGCGGGTGAAGACCGCGCACGGCGTGCCCGAGTCGAAGATCAGCGCCCCGGTTTCGTCCCACAGCCGCATGCCGAATGAAGCCAGCGGCTTGGCCTGGAAGGCAGCCGCGAAATACTTGCCGTTTGGCTGGGCATAGTTGACGTCGATAGTGCGCAGGTAGAACCCAGTCCAAGCGCCTGGCGATCCGTACGGCTGCACCATGCTGATACTCGCCGGGACCGACGAGTTGTCGGGCCGGCAGAAGATCAGCGGCGGCTCCTGGGTGGTGATCACCACGGGGAATGTGGTCACCGAACCCAGTCCCGACTCCTGCGTGGGCGCGTAACGCCCGCTGCAGATGACGCATAGCCGGGCGTAGACCGAATCCAACACCACGGTGTTGCTGTCGTTGGTGAACTCGACTCCGTAGCCCATCAGGAAAACCTTATGACCAGCAGGCGCTGGTTCCCGGAATTGCGTGACGCCGTGCTGGCGGCGTACCCGCGGTTGTAGTTGTAGACCTTCACCTGGTCCGTGAGCAGCTCGGTTTCATACTGGAAGGCCAGCAGTACGTCGTTGTCGTAGGCACCCACGGGGATGCACACGGCGACGGCATTGGCCGTGGTCACCCCGGGCACAGAAAACGTTCTGGTAGCCTGGGTGGTCTCCGTGAAATTGACCAAGGTCGAATACACCACCCGCATGGTGAACGAGGTCTCATCGATCTGGAGCGCGCCGTCGGCGCCCCAGATCCGCATTCCATAACTCATGCGTCCAAATTCCCCCACTGGTAGCGTTTGATCCCGGAGGCGTCAAAAACCTTGCCGCCGGCCCCATTGATGACCTGCCGGCCGCCCCCACCTAGCGCCGAGTTGATCTCGAACGTCCCGTCGAAATACAGCCTCCACCCCGTAGAGCCAGCAACGAAGTTGTTGGACTGGATGTAGTTGCCGATCTTGGCGTTGGTGATGGTGCCGTCCTGGATGAAGGTCGAGTTGAGGTAGTTGACCCCACCCGAAATGATGAACGGATAGGTCAACGTCCCGTCCCCTTTGGGGCTGGCAAACGAGATCTGGTCGGCCTGGAAGATGATGTTGCTCTGCAGCTTCCCTGCCACGTTCTCGATGCCGGCGCCGATACCCGCGACCACATACTGGCCCTGGGCATTGACCTGCAGCTTCACCGCCCACATGGCCGAGGCCTTGCCGTCAGCCGTCACCTGCGCCTGGCTCACCTGCTGCACAGCCGCGTTGGTGTCGTTGACCTGGGCCTGCACGGTGTCCACCTTGCGCGACACCGCGCCAGTAGCGTCGGCCAGAACCGACTGCACCGTGACAGTACCAGCGTAGACGGTGTTCTCGCCCACGTTCCAGTCATCGTCGCCCGTGTAGTCCGGCGTGATCTGCACGAACAGCCCGTCCGTGCGCTGCGCCTGGGCGGTGATGGCCGCCTCGGTGCTGGTCACCCGGGTATCGATGGAGCTGATCGCCGATGCCTGCCCGGCGTTGACGCTTTCGGCATCTGTTACCCGGCTCGTCAGACTGGTCAGGGCCGAGCCTTGGCTGGTGATCGTGCTGCCCTGCTGCGTTACGGTCGAAGTCAGCGCTTGCAGCGCGCTGTTGTCGGCCTTGGACGCCACCGAGTTGGTGAGTTGGGTGATGCTGCTCCCCTGGCTGGTGATCGTCCCCTCGGCAGTGGTCACCCGCGCATCCAGCGCAGATGTGGCCGAAGCGTTGGCCACGGCCTGGTCGTAGCTGGCCCCAATTACAAATGCCGACGGCTCGGTGACATTGTTCACCACAGGCTCGACCATGATGCGGTCGAACCACACCACCCGCCCGTTCACCGCCGACCGGTTGAGCTGAATGCTCAGCTGGCACTGGTTGCCCGAGTAGGTCGCCGCGTTCGACACGTCCATCACCACCGAATAGCGCGCCCAGGTATCCGTCAGGGTGACCAGGGTGGCCGGGCCGGTGTTGAAAGACGTGCCGTCGGCGTTCAGCACGCGCAGGTAGCTCGCGATCTGGTGACCGGCCACACTGGCTTTCGCCCAGTACGACACGATGTATTTCTGGGCCTTGAACGACATGTTGCAGGCCGCTGCCGTCAGTGCAGCCCCGAAGGTCACCGTGGTGCCAGTGGTGTTCGTCGAGGTGAACTTGAGCGCGTAGCCGCGCATAGCCAGCGCATCCGCCTCGGTGGCCACCGTAAAGGTGCCGGTGGTCAGCGGCGCGGGAGGCGTCGGGCCAAACACCGTGTACTCCGCCGGCAGGAGGTTGATGCCGCTGGCACCGAGCGTGCCGACAGCCGCCTGGACGCTGGTCAGCGAGTTGCCCTGCGCGGTGATGGTGTTCCCCTGCTGAGTCACCGTGTTAGTCAGCGCCGTGACGCTGTCGGCGCTGGCCTTGGTGTTGGCCACGGCCAGGGCATTGGCAGCCGCAGCAGCGGCGTCCGTCGCCACCTTGTCGGTCACCGCGGTCCAGGCGCTGCCGTTCCACCGCTTGGGCGTGTTCGCGCCACCGGTGATGTCAATCCACAGGTTCTGCGCCAACTGATCAGCGGCGGCCGGCGTATCGGCCTGCACCAGCACCTTGCCCTTTGAGCCCGCCAGGGTCGCCGCGTTGGTCGCCGCAGTCTGCGCGGCCGCCACATTGCTGTTGGTGGTCGTCAGGCTGTTGCCCAGCGAAACGATCTGGCTCGACTGGCTGGTGTTTACCCCTTCAGCCGCCGTTACCCGGGCGTCCAGGCTCGAAGTCGCGGAGGCGTTCGCCACGCTCTGGTCGTAGCTGCTGCCCGGAACGAACGCCGATGGCTCAGTGACGCCGTTGACGACCGGCTCGACCATGATCCGGTCCAGCCACACTGAGCGGTTGGCCACGCCAGAGCGGTTCATCTGGAAGGACATCTGCATCTTGGAGCCGGTGAACGTGGTGGTATTGCTCATATCCACCACCACCGAGTAGCGCGCCCAGGCGTCCGTCAGCGTCACCAAGGTAGCCGGGCCAGTGACCAGGGTGACGCCGTCAGCCTGCACCTCGCGGAAGAACTGCGCCACCTGGTGCCCTGACACGCTGGCCTTGGCCCAGTAGGAGACGATGTATTTCTGGTTTTTGAACGACATGTTGCAGCCGTCCACCGTCGCGCCGGTGCTGAAGTGCACGGCCAAGGTGGTGGTGGTTGTCGTCCAGTCCAACTTCAGCGCGTAGCCACGCAGCGCCACCGCATCAGCAACTGCCGTTGCCGTGAAATTGGTGCCGGCCAGTGTCGGCAGCGTGGCGCTGTAGACGGAGTATTCCCCCGGCAGCAGGTTCACACCACTGGCCCCCAGGCCGTTGACTGCAGCGGTCAGGTTGGTGACCGCCGTCGACTGCGAGGTCAGCGTCCCCTCGGCGGCCGTCACGCGGCCGGCCAGGCTGTTGAGTGCCGTGGTACTGGCTTTCGTCGCCAAGCCAGATGTGGTGCTGTTGACACTGTTCTCCAGCGAAGTTACGCGGTTGCCCTGGCTGGTGAGGCTGCCTTCAGACGAGGTGACGCGAGTCGTCAGGGCGTCCAGCGCCGACGCGTCAGCTTTACCGGACAGCGAGTTCTGCAGGCCGGTGATGGCCGTGCCCTGGCTGGTGTTCACCCCTTCAATGCTGGTGATCTTGCTTTCGGCAGTGCTGATGCGCGCGGCCAGGCCGTTCGAATCGCTGACGATCTGCCCCACGTCCAACCAGTAAGTGCTGTTCGGTGGCGCCTTGGCACCGGTGGCATCGGCCGGTACCGCGATCTTGGCCTGGTACAGGCGGCCGTCCTTGCGAGTGGAGGCGCCAGCATCGTAGGCCTTGTCCGCCTGGTATTCGGCAGCATCAATGATGTCGTTGACCTGCTGGTTGAGCTCGGCGACCTGAGCGTTGATCTCCGTCACCGAGTCCTGCACAGCCGACACCTGCCCGTTCACAACGTCGAGTTGATCGCTCACGGCCTGGACCTGGTCCGTGGCGGCCTGTTTCGCCTCCTCCACACGGCTGTTGACCGAGCCTGGCAGGCTGGCCGGGCCAGAGATCAGGTCAATCTGGTCGTTGATCTCCTTCGATAGCTCTGTTTCGCTGACCTTGCCCCCCAGCGCCGCGAGGAAGGCCGAAACGTCGTTGGACGTGGCCGCCGGAACGGACAGAAATGCGCTCTTGCCGTAGGCGTTGGTGGAGCGGACGAAGTAGTAATAGTTGGTGTAGAACGCCAGGCCCGTGTGCGTGAAGCTCAGCCCCTGGCCCAGGTAAACGGCTTCAGCAGCGGAATCCTGCGCGTTGGTGCTGAAGAAATATTCGTAGGTGCCGCCGTTCAGCCCGTGCAGGGTGTTGCTGGGAATCAGGGTGATCGCGTCGATGGTCGACTGAACCACGCAGGCTTCGGGGATTGGCGGACCGCTTATGCTGACGCTGATGGTAACTTCGCCTGAGCGCGCCAGAGGGCCGACGCTGGCAACGCCCATGGTGTAGTTGCCAGCCGGTAGGGCCGCGATATTCGCCTGGGTGGTCGGCGCCGGCAACGTCTGCGCCTGGATTACCGCTGTGCCCTGGCGCACTACAACGGCATATTCAGTCACGATCCCGGCTGGTTGAGTCCACGACAGCACACCCTGCACAACTTCAGCGTGATCGCTGGGCGCCCAAGCAAGGTTTGTTGGGCTGCCCAGGCCGCCGGCCGGCAGGCTGATGAAGCCCAGCGGGTTGTACGGCTGGCCCACGGCATCGCCGAAAATCGCCTGCTCATACTGGGCCAGGGCTACGGTGCAACCCTCGGTCGCGCCCATGTTCCAGCTGGTGACGATAAACTCGCCCAGGATGTTCAGCGACGGCAGGTTCAAGCGCACCACGCGGCCCGGCCTGCAGTTGTAGCCGGCGAAGTGCATGGGCAGGCTGATGGTGCCACCCGCGCGCCGGCGGCGCAGTTCGATGTTGGCCAAGCGCTGTGCCTGGTACGGGTCGGTGACGTAGGAAAAGCTCAGCGTCTCCGCCGCTTCCCCGCCGTCCTGGGTGACCCAGTCGTCCACCACCACCTCGGGGTAGTCGGTCTCGGCCCACGCCTGGGTGGTGTCGATGAAAGTGCCGCGCACGGTGTTGATGGCGGCATCGTTGGTCGGCTCGGTACCGCCGGTGATGGTGCCCACCACCATGTCTTCGGTGATTTCGAAATCGTACGGGCCGTAATACGCGCCCACCTGCAGCATCCACCGGCCGCCCACACGGATCAGCTTGCCGGCGCAGGCCGCTTCCAGCTTCTGCATGACCGAGGTCCGCTGTTCATCGGCACCGATTACGCACGACGAGGTGTAGCGCTGGCTGACGGTGCCGTCGGCGTTGGTGACGGCCTCATCGCAGACGTTCGCGGCGCTGGCGAAGGTCTCAAAAATGATTTCGTCGTCGGGGATGCCACAGCGGTTGCGCAGATACCACAGCGCGTGCAGCGCGGTGTTCTGCGAGTAGCCCACGGCGCCCGAGCGCGGATCGTAGATATCGTTGCGCCCGCGCACGACAAAGCGCACATCGGGTATGCCGGAGGGAAACTTCTCCGCGTTGTAGCGCAGCGACAGCCGCACAAACGACAGGCCCCGGCCAATCTGGGTGTCTTTCCAGTCCGGGCAGTTGGCCAACAGAAAGGCGTTCACGGCCGTGGGGTTCACCACCAGCTCATAGGTGGCGTCATCGCCGAAGGTGCTGATCGACTCTTCGCCCAGCAAAATATCCTCCAGGGCGTCGACCGGCCCCTCGCTGAGCACGTATACCAAGTGCACCAGTTCGCCTGTGGTTTGGGTGCCGCTTTGCTCCTGGGCCCACACCAGCACCCCGCCGGTACTGGCCCGGCCGAGGATGAAACGGATCGGCGCCTTGGACGACCGCACGGTCTGCGCTGAGGGCTCGCTGTCACGTAGGGAGGAACTGGTGCTGAGGGCATCCTGCTGGGTGGCGACATACAGCGCCAGGCCGGCGCCAATGGCCGCACCCATCGGGCCGCCCTGAACAAAACCGATGACCGCCCCGACCGCAACCTGGGCAATTTTGGAAACCGCTTGGCCCATTATTCGACTCTCCACACCGCCAGCGGGGTACAGGCGATGCGCCCTACCCCGATTTCTGTGACGGACCAATATTCGTTGGCCCAGAACACCGCCACGCTGCGCCCGCCTGGGCCCTCATACAGCGCCACGTCGCCGCGCTGGATGAAGGCCGGTGGTACCCGGGCGAAACACGCATCCCAGGCTGCCTCCAGGCTGCCGTGGTTCTGCTTGAGCAGCCGCTTGGCGGCGGTCTCGGTGGAGTACTTGCCGCGGTACAGGACTGCCGGATCGGTCCCGCATACCGCAACGGCGCAGTCAGCCGCGAACAGGCAGCAGTCAAATTCGCCCCATGAAAAAGGCCGCTCGAAGGCGGCCTTGATGGTGTCGTGAAGCGCGGTGGACCAATCTCGAATTCGCATAGGGTCACTTGTCGTAGGTAAAGGACGGCGCGTCCTTGCTGGCCCCCCAGTAAATGGGCCATTCAGCCATCTGCGCGACGGCGTAGAAGAAGCGGTCGCCCTCATGGCGCGCCCGGTGGTTTTCATCGGTCCAGCGCTCGGTGCCCGTGCGGCTCCATTCGGCCATCCGGTCGATGATGGGTACCGAGATTTTGTTGCCGTCCGAACCATTGCCACCAAACGCGAACTGGGCGGCATCCATGCGGCCGGAGAACAGAATGTCGGCGGCGTAGTTGCCGGCCTCGTCGAACACTACGAACAGCAGCTTCCCGGATCGCCCACGACACCCGCGGATGTTGGTTTCTTGCAGGATGTAGGCATCCAGGCCGGTCAGCGTCAGGTCGATGGACATAGGCGATCCCGAGTTGTCGCTTTCCTGGGCCTGGCCTACCTCCCCGAACGTGCCCACGCCGTCGTAGGTGATGCCGTCCAGCACCAACTGCCCGGTGCCGGTGTGCGCGAACACCATGCCGTCTTGGAAATCCAGCTGGCAGGCATAGACCACCATGAATTTGCCGGTCGCGATGATGTTCACGACGCTCTGGCTAAACGGAAACACAGCAGCCATCAGAAGGCCTCCCGCAGTTGCAGCGTGCCATTGGCCACCATGGGCTGGATGGTCAGGCTGTTGGAATCGTCGGTCCGGCGCATTTCTGAATAGGGATTGCGGTACTCGACTACGGCGCCAGCGGCCAACGCGCGGCGGATACGTTTGTTCAGCGAGACCACAACCTGGCCCTGGGCATTGGAAGCGGCGTTGTCCACCACCTCAAACATCTCCCCGTTGACGCTGATGTAATCGCCCAGGCTGAAAACCTGCTTGCTGGCCGTGACGCCACCGATGGTCATGGTGGTGGCCTGGGCATTGCCCGTGACCACTACCGCTGCGCCGATGTTGTCTGTGCGGCGCCGTGTGAAGGCCGGAAGGTTCACCGTGCCAAACATTCCCAGCAGCCGTCCGATGACGGCGGTGAGCTCGCGCTCCTTCGCCCGTGTCAGGCCGCTGAAGGTCAGCGTGCACTGCCAGTAGGCGCCCGGATAACCGACCACCTGCTGGGCATTCGACAGCGTCGAAGTGAACCCGCGGTTGTTGTAGACCATGCCCCAGCTCATTTCGTTGGGGCACAGCGTTGCCGGCCATGTGGTAGCCATTCACTTCTCCTGAGGCTCTATCGCTTGGCGATCAGCTGGCGGGCCGGGCCGTTCTGTTTGAGGTCGCGCAGCACCAGGTTGTATCCATCGACTGCCCCCTGCTTGGCCGCTGCCTGGACTTGCTGGACCGTTGCAGCATCAGCGTTGCCGCCAACACTGATGTGTTGTGTGATTCCGCCAATGGATGTCGTTGAGCCTACCGCCGCTTCAGCAGAAGAGGTGTCGCCCATTCCTAGCGCACGAACGCCGAGCGAGCCATCAGCGGCACGCGTGAGCGGCATGATGGCCTCAGGGCCAGCCTCCGCGAATATCCCCGCGCCTTTGGCAAATGCGAACATTTGCGGACTGTTGTGGACCTCGTTCGAGAATGCGGAAAGGCTGGGCGAGTCATACACCCCGCCCTTGGCGTTGGCCACTAGCGCCAGCGGCGTGCTACTGCCGGTCATTGTCCCAGTGCCCAGCGCAGCGCTGCCACCCGTCAGGAAGCTGAATGCGGTGCCAAGGAATCCGGCCGCTGCCTGCCGTACCTGGATGCGAATCAGATCCTCGATCACACCGTCAGCAAAGTCCTTGAAGGACAGCTTGCCGGTCTTCACGAAATTGATGATGCCGTCTTCCATGTTGGTGAAGGCGTTCGAAAATAGCGTCTTGGTCTGCCCGGCCACGTCGGCGGCCTGGTCGGCATAGTTCTGGAATGCCGACCGGGCCCCATTCATCCAGTCGCCCTGGGCTGCATCGATCTGCTTGAAGCCATCCTCCATCGCGGAGACCTGCTTGGGCAGATACTCATTGGTCAGGTCGATCTGGGCCTGCAGGTCGTTACGCTGCTTCTCCGTGGTGGCGTTGGCCAACTCGGTGCGCAGCGAGAGCAGCTTCTCGTTGGTCTCCCGCTCAAGCTCCAGGCGCTGCTGGGCGCGCTCTGCTTCTTTGTCGCCCTGCCCGATGGCAGCAGCCTGGTTGGCGTACTGGGCCCGGTCGTTGTTGAGCTTCTTCTCGAGCTCGCCGCGGTACTGCTCGGCCTGAGAAAGCCCCATCGCGGCCTTGGTGGCCGTGTTGAACTGCTCGGCGAGCCAGGCGGTGCCCTGTGCGTACTCGGCCTGGGTGATCTTGCCGTTCTTGTACAGCAAGTTCAGCTGTGCCGTGGTTTTCTGGAACTGGGCCGATGCAGCGCCCACCGGGTCGAAGGACTTTTTCAGCTCCAGGTAACCGGTGGCCGCCTGCTTCAGCTGCTCCTTGAGCGTGGTCTGAGCCTTGGAAGCGTCTCTGGTTTCCTTGGTGGCTGCCTTGTTGGCTTCGGTCTGGGACTTCAGCGCATAGGCGGTGGACATGATAGCCGTGCGGTCAGCTTCGGACAGGTCCTTGTGCTGGTCGAGGTAGCGGGTCGCCTCTTTCACCGCGTCGTTGTTGTCCTGCAGTTTGCCCAGCTGGGTCTGCATGGTCTGGAGATACTTTTCCCCGGCGGTGGTCATGCCAGCCGTGGCCTGAGCATTACCGTTGGCAGCCGCGCTGCCTTTGTTCATCTCGCCGTTGATAGCGTTGATGCGGTCCTGGGCCTGGGTTACGGATTCCTGAACGGTGGAGTAAGCCCCGGCCTGCTTGATGAGCGCGTCCGATATCTTGGGGTCCACCCGGGCATCGGTCTTGAGCTTTTCGAGGATCGGGGACAGCGACTGGCCGGCGGCCTTCGCGTCATCCAGTTGCTTGGCGTAATCCTTATAGACGGTGGTGCCGGTTTCACTGGACCGTGGACCGACAAGGCCGGTCTTCAGCATGTTCTGCAGCTTTGCGTATTCCTCGCCGGCGGCCTTCACGCCCTCGGCTTCGGCTTCCCCCCACTTAACCAGGGCCGCAGCCTTCTGGTCGCGGGTCAGCGTCTTGAACTTGGCGATGACATCGTCCAGCGGGCCCTTGAGGCTTTCCAACCCTTCGGCCGCCTTGTCGGTGCTGCTGCGGAAGTCCATGAACGACAATGCTGCGGCGGCAGCGATGAACACCAGGCCGACCGGCCCGCCGAACAGCGCCAGCGCACCCTTGCCGGCGGTCGCCAGGGCGCCCAGCGCTCTTCCGGTCACGCTTGCAGCGGCAGCAGCATCTGCTGACGCCACGCTCAGCGCATTCACTGCGGCAGTGGTCTCACCCAGAGCCAAGGTTGCAGCAGTACGACCTGCATACGCCTTTTCAATCAGTGCTGACGAAGCAACGGTAGTCGTGGCCAAGGACCGCTCGGCGGCCTCGACTTGCTTGATCACAGCGACCTGAGCAAGGCGAATCTCGGCCAGGCGGGCAACCGAAGCGGCGCGGCCTTGCTCGTTGATCTGCGCTTTGAGCCGTTCCTGCTCGAGCGCCAGCTCGGCCGCCAGCGCAGATTCGACAGATTTGATGTTGGCTAGCTCTGAGGCTTGCCGAACACGGTCCGAGGATACTTTCCCTTGGGCAGCGCTCAGCTCGAGGTTTGCTCGCTCCAGGGATGCCTTGGCATCGATCTGCTTCGCCTGCGCGGCCAGCAGGTCCTGCTGGGCGACCTTGGCAGTGGTAGCCAAAGCCGTTTGGTTAGCCTTCGCCGCATATAGCGCTTCGGCCCCCTGCTGGGTAAAGCCGCCAGCCACCCGGGCAAGAGCCACATACAGACCGGTCGTGAATGCTTGCGATAGGGCATCGGAGTTTTCACGGATGCCGTCCAGCACCGTGGGTAGACTCCCGTCAATCGTCTTGGACGCGGTGAGAATTTCCCCTGCGACCTTGCCGCTAGCCCCCGACATTTGGTCGATTTCACCAATGAACCTAGTCACGGAGTTCCCAACTACCGTCAAGCTACCGCCAATCGTTGCGCTCATTTTGGAGAACAACGAGTCGACCGCCCCAGCCTGGGCCTGAAGCGCTTTGACGACCGCATCTGCCGTCAGCAGCCCCTGAGCCCCTAGGTTGCGCAGATCGCCAACGGTTTTCCCCATGCCTTTCGCGATGGCCTGGGCCAAAGCAGGTGCTTGTTCCAGCACGGAGTTCAGCTCTTCGCCGCGCAGCACGCCGGAGGCAAAAGCCTGGCCGAGTTGGATCAGCGCAGCATTCGCGCTCTCCGCAGATGCCCCGGAGATCGCCAGGGTTTTACTGATGGTGCCCACGACGCCGGCCACTCCCTGGCTGGACAGCTTGAGGGCATCCTGATTGGTGGCAATGCGCTGGTAGAGCTCCGCCGTCGCATCAAGTGGCTGCCGGGCGCTCTGGGCAATCCCAAACACTGCGTTCTGAGCCTGCGCCAGCTCATACGAGCCGTCAGTCACCAGTTTCAAGCGGTTGGTGAGCGAACCGTAGGCCTCGGTAGCTTCATAGATGCCGTGCAGGCTAAAGGCTGCGGCGAGTGGTGCCGCCAAACCTGCGGCCACGCTTGCCAGGGATGTGAATTGACTCTCGAGCGCTTGCAGCTGACTAGAAGCCTTGGTGGCCGCCGACGCAGTGCTGGCCACGGACCTGGACGCTTGATCCATGCCCTGCTGAAAGCCACCAATTTTGGCGACCAGGTCGAGCGTCAGCGTGCCCAGCGATCGCGAAGCCATACATTTTCTCCAGGCATAAAAAAACCCGCCTGAGCGGGTTTTGTGTTCAATTTCGGCCTAAAAAGTTACGGCCATCAGCTTTTTCCAGGTCCCACCATCGGTGGTAGCCATGAATTTCCGGCCATCCTTCAAGTAAGCGGCGAATGCCACCTCCTTCTTGTTCCCGCCAAGCAGGATGCCTCCGATCGCGCCCAGCGGACCGAGCAGCACAGCACCTGCAACCCCCCAACCAGCGGTCCCTGCGAGCTTCTTCACCTTTTCCTCATCCAATATCTCGGTTCGATCCAATTCGAGTCCGAGGTTTATGGACTCACCCTTCCACGGATGATCCTTGGTACTCGCTTTGCTCATCAGGGCGACGCCGAACGTGCCGTTAAACTGCCAAGCCCCCTTATCGATATCTCCCGCTTCAACTTTGATTGTGGCCATAGGTCCTCCTTGATTTATGGCACAACAATAGCACCGGTTTTGGCTGCAACCAATCAGACCCACTCCTCCATTGCCTGCACCAGCGTAACCGGTGGCCGCTCGGCGTTGGGCATGAAGTCGATGAGGTCGGACTTACCGGCCCCCAGTCTGTGCACCTGTAGGGCAATAATCGCGGCCATCTGCTCCTGGCGCTGCATCGTGTTGAACGATCCGTGTTTCGCCCGATACGCCGCCCAGGCCGTCATCTCCACGTAGCTCATGTTCTGCCTGAGCTCTGCAACCGTGCGCCCGCCGACTCCGTTGAGCACCAGTTCGTGCAACAACTCATCGGCGGCCGTCAGTTTTTTACCGGGGAGTTCACCTCGTTAACCGCCTGCAGCAAAGCCACACCGAGGCCAGGGTCGAGGTTGACGGCGTCCTCAAACGGCAGTTCCTCCTCGCCTTCCGGGCCGAAGAACACGCTGGCGGCCAGGTACCGCGCGTTGCGGTACTTCTGATCATCACCACCGGTGAACATGGACTCCATCACGCCGAACGCGTGCCGGCGGATGTGGACCACAAACTTGTCGGTCAACATCTTCGGCTTGCCGTTCGGCTTGGCAGATTTCGGCGCAGCTGGATCGAGGCGGGTCCAGGTCACTTCCTTCTTGACGAAGGCGTCGGCGATCACGCCGCCCTTTTTCTTCAGGTCATCCAGATTCATGGCCAGCCCTTATGCGGTTTTCGGGATCCAGGCGGAGCCGCCCGAACGCTGGATGGATACCGCGGTGCTGACGTTCGCGTTTGCGGCGAAGTCGAACGGGAAGTCCGCGACGTAACCTTCGAAGACAAACCAGGTGCGCGATTCGGGAAGCTCGAAATCATCGCCAGCAGTGTTCAGGGTTGGCGGCTCGGTACCATCAGACCAGCCCACCGCCCATTTGATGGTGGTCTCACCGTCAGCTTCGGAAAGCTGGTGGAGGCGGATGTGGCTCGCGTTCCGCGGGTCGGCCAGGACGGTCATCGAAGCCTGGCCAGGGGTGCGCATGCCTTTTTTCGACTTGCGGACGGTGTCCTCGAGGCAAGTGTCGTCGATCTGGTCGGCCGGGGAGCCGCCAGGGTTGAAAGCGGTCGCGCAGTCGATAGGCAGGACGCTGAGCGGCGCGGTGCCGGTCACCGGCGGAACCAGCGCATAAATCTTGGTGCCTTGGGTCAAAATCGACATGGTTTTCTCCGAATGTCGGGCAAATAAAAGCCCGCACTGGGCGGGCATCGGTCAAATCGGGTGGTCAGCGGTAAACCCACCAGTCCACGTCGAAGCTGTAGCGGTAAATTTTCGTCTGCTCGTCGCGAGAATCGCCATTCCAGCGGGTGATGTAGGCCTTCAGTTCGATGGCATCACGGATGGCAGCGGCAACGTTGCGTGTTTGAGTGGCAGCCGTGCCATACACGTCGATTTGCAGCTCAAATCGGTCCGAATCTGGCCGGTCCGCCAGGTAATCTTCTGGCTCACCGCCCACAACCTGCCAAACCGCGTAGGGCTTGGCCACGCCTGCGGGCGCCTCGCCAAACAGATACAGGCGGCAGTCCACTCCGGCACCAATCAGCGCGCCGACACCAGGATCAGCAGCGCAGACCTCAAAAATGGGTGCGTACATCCCTACCCCCTCAGCGCGGCATCAATTTCGGCGTTCAGTTCGGTGACGAAACGCTCAGTGACAGGCCCGATATTCTCGGAAAGCGCCGGGCGCATGAACGGCGCTGCGGGATTGTGCTCAGTGCCGAACTCGATGTACCGCCAGTGCCTGGTGTCGCCACCAGGGTTGCCGGATGCATCCTTGCTGTACTGGTTGGAGCCGGCGCCGCCACGGACGCCAACACGCATCACCACACCGCCCACCTGGCTGCCCTCCTTGGGCGAATCCTGGGTGACGATGTTCTTCCAGATCTTCTCGGCGGTGGCAGGGTCGTCCAGCGCCTTCGCCCGGGCCTTGGCGGCGTCACGAACGATATTCATCGCGCGGCGGGCCGCCTTCTTCAGCCCGGACCGCTGCAGCTTCGGCGCCAGCCCGCGCATCTTGCCGACTACGCCATCCGCCCCCTGAATGCGAAATTCACCCATCGTTCACCCCCGTCGCCACCAGGATGCTCAAGTAATCCTTGCCGGACACGGCGTCAGCCAGAGGCGGCCCGACAATGCTGTAAATCTCACCGCGGTAAAGGATTCGCATGGTCGCGAGAACTCCAGGCCGGTACCGGATGACAACGCGAGCCGTCGCTTCCGCCTGCTCAGCCTTCGCCGCAAGGAATTCCCGGCTGCTGAGCGGCTCAAAGGCGGCCGGGCACTTCTCCCAAACGGCGACCCACTGTTCGCCCAGCATTTCCCCGGTTTTGGGATCTCGACCCGCCACCTTTTGCTGAATGTCGATCCTGTGTCGCAACCGGCCGGCGCGAATCATACGGCCAGCCTCGTCCGGTACGGCCCGAGCAGCGACTTGGATGCCATCGGTAATTCCGTTGCAACCACCCCCACGACAACCTCCTCGCGGTTGGCAAAGAGGTGCCCGACGATCAGCAGGCACGCGGATGTGATCGAAGCGTTCAGCACCATCCCGTAGGCCACGGCATCTACTGCATCATGCGCATCCGCCAAGGCCTGCCGGGCATGGTCCAACAAGCGGCGACGGTCATGCTGATCCGAGACGGCATTCGCCGCTTCCACAGCAGCCGAATGAGCTGCCCGGGCCGACTCCATACTGGCAGCCATGCCAGCCCGGGCAGCATCGAGCTCAGCCTGGTCGGAAAACACGCGGCGGTTCAGGAACGCCATGGCTGCTTCTTCTGCAGCTTCGAGCTTGTCCTGGACCAGGTCCTGATCTTCAGGCTCCGCCAGCACGTGCCTCATGGCACGTTCAATGTCGATCAGGCTCATGAATTACTCCTGAGGAGCTGGCGGCGGTTCTTCAGCTGGTGGCGGAGCTTCACCGTCACCTAGCACCGGCTCTGATTCATCCTTGGCCGCCAGCGGCTCGCCACCTGCGACCAGGCGCGATAGCTCGGTGGTGGCCTCGGCCTTGGTGCCGGCGAAGACACCGACCTGCTCGCCTGAAGCGTCGACAATGATCCAGTTGCCACGCTCGAGCTGCTTCAACTCGAAAGCAGGCGCCTGAGGCCCGAGAGAATCCGAAGTGAGGGCCTTGGAGGTAGCAGGATCGGCCGTCAGGTCGATCACAGGGCTTTCGTCAGTTTCATGAAGCTCGGCGAACTTCTTCGCGAGAAGCTGCCGGCCATGCTGCTCGTCAGTGATAAACGGCGTCCCCTCGACCAAGGTCTTGCCACCCAGGTAGAGCGGTTTTGTGGTCTTCAATTTCATGACTGTCTCCAGTGGGCCGCCGCCTGGGCGGCCCTGTCAGGTCAAGGGGTAGTTGGAGCGGTGAAGGTGCCGTAGATGAACGCCTCTGGACGCTTGCAGGCCAATGCCAGACGCTCCTCGCAACGGATCGAGATCATGTTTTTCTCGAAGTCGTCGGCGTTCTCGGTCGAGATCACCACGTTGGCGTCTTCACGGTCGAAGATCTGCGCGCCGGTCTGGAACGCACCGGTCAGGAACTTGCCCTGGAATGCTGCGATCTCGGTGGCCACAACTGGCAGGCCCCAGAGCAGCGGCCCGGCCAGGCCCAGGGGGTTTGCAAGGATGTAACGGCCCAGGCTGTCCTTGGTCAGCTCGATCTTCGCCCAGTCAATGAAGTGCAGGACGTGGCCGGAGGCCGGCAGGCGAGCCAGCTGGGCCTGCAGCATGGCCAGGCGCAGGTCATCGATGCCGGATTGGTTGGCTACCTCGAAGGCAGCATCGAAAGCGCTGGCCTGCGGCACAATGCCTTCCAGATGCGCACCGGTGCCGTCGCCGAACAGAATTTCCTGCTCTTCGACGTACTTCAGACCAAAGCGCATTTCGGTATCCAGGGTGGACGACAGCTGTGCGAAGTCATCCAGGATCTGCTTGGATGCCTTGAACATGTGCGCAAGAGTACGAACCGGGGTGATCTTCTCGGCAAAGGTGATGTCGCTGTACGGCTTCTGGGTGTTTTCGACCACCGCCTTCGCGGCGTTGGTGAAGCCAGTCTGCTGAACCCAGTAGATGGTGTTCGAGACGGTTCGACCTGGGGCGATCAGATCGCGGATGAACAGGCGCTGCTTCGGCATGACGTCGATGCCAGGCTGACGATCCGGGGCAACGATGGTGCCCGGCACGTTGGCGGTCAGCAATGCGGCACTAACCGGGACGCTCAAGCGCTTGGAAGCTTCGATGTTCTTGGCGAAATCCTTCAGCGCCTCGCTCTTGATCACCACACCGCCCAGGGTGTCCTGCGCGCTCTGGCGCGACTGCGATGGAAGCCGGGCGAATTCTTGCTCGAGCTCGCCCAGCTGCGCCTTCAGCTGCTTCTCGGCTTCGGTGAGGCTGTTGAACTTGGTCGCCAGTTCGTCGACAGCGTTTTTGGTTTCGGCGGACAGGCTGCCGGCCTTTTTGGCTTCGTTCAGGGCGTTTTCCGCCTGCTTGCTGAAATCGTCAGTCGCTTTTTTCAGCTCGGCCGAGACGTTCTTCAGCAGGTCAGCAGTAGATTCAGGCATTTTCATTCTCCGGTATTGATAGCTGCTGCCGAAAACCGCGATAGCGCGGCCTGTAGTTCGGCAATTGGTGTGGCCAAGTCGGCCGGTGTTTCGGCAGCGTTTTGCTTGCCGGAGGGGGTAGCGCCAGGCATACCCGCCTTGAGTTCTTTGATGAGGGCCCGGCGCTCGCTGCGCGGCATACCCTGCTTCGCGAGGATGGTGTCCAGTCGGCGCGCGGCCGCCTGGTGTGGCTCAACCTCGGGGTCTTCTTTTGTGGCGTCGGAGGCCAGCAGCGAGTCGGCGAAGCCGGCTTCGATTGCGTCACTGCCCCCCATCCAGGTCTCGACATCCATGAGTTTGCGGATATCGTCGGCCTTGTCGCCCGTGCGAACCGCATAGATGTCAGCCAGGGTGCCGTCGATCTGCTCAAGGAAATCGGCAACCTCGCGCAGCTCATTCCGGTCGCCTGCGGCCATGGTCCAGCTGTTGTAGATCATCAGGAAGCCAGCGCGTGCGATCTGTACCTCATCCGCCGCCATCGCGATGAACGAGGCCGCCGAGGCAGCCAGGCCCAGCACCTGGACGGTGACCTTTCCTTTGTGCTCGCGCAGCAGGTTGTAAATTGCCAGGCCTTCGAATACGTCGCCGCCCGGGCTGTTGATCTTCACCGTCACGTCGCTGTCGCCAATGGTGCGCAGCGCCGCACTGACGCGCTTGGCAGTGACGCCGTCGCCGGTCCACCAGTCGTACCCGATCGGGTCGTACATGGTGATGGTGTTGTCGTCCGTTGCCGCGGCCTTGATCGATGGGTTCCAGCGCTCCAAGGCCTTGGGCATCAGGTCGCAGTGAACCTGCGCGCACGGGCGAGCCGCCGGCGCGGCCGGAATGGACTTCAGGGTCATGGGTTACTCCAGATTCAGGCTGCTTTGAGCAATGGCAGCGATATCAGCGCGTGCGCCATCACCGGCCCGTCAGGGTTGCCGGCCTCAAGCGCCTTGTTGGCCAGGTCGAAGGCATCGCGGATGGTCGCCTGATCGCCAGTCTGGTTGGCTGCGGCAATGCGCAGCATAAAGGCCGTGGCTGCGGGGGACATACCCGCGGATTGTTTGCCAAGCTGGTCCAAAGGCACCAGGGCCGACTGCACCGTATAGGTGTCGCCGCCGGGGATCGGCGGCAGGTTCTCCAGCCGCCGCACCTCATTTCGGCACATCCAGCCGTTTTGCAGCGCGGTGTTGTACCAGGCACCGCGGCCGGCACTGTCCGCACGCAGCAGGCCCTCAACCGAGAACTCGGCGAAGAACTCATCAGCAGCGCTGTCACCGATCAGGCACCGCGTGATTTCCTGCTCAATATTCACGAGCAGAGGCCGCAGGCTGTTAGTCAGGAAGTGCAGATTCTGCGCTTCGACCGAACTGGCCCAGCTTGACTGCTTGTCCATGTGCCCAACCATGAAAGGCGGCACGCGGAACCAGCGGCACATTTCCTCGATGTTGAACGAGCGCGACTCCAGCATTTGCGCCGCCTCGGGGTCCATCGTGATGCCCTGGTACTTGAAGCCAGCCTCGGCAACCATGATCTTCCCGGCGTTCGTGGACCCCATAAACGCCTGCAGGCTTTTCCGGATCTGCTCCCGCTGCAGCGAAGTAATTTTCGTGTCGCTACTCAAAATGCCAGAGGCCTGCATACCCTGAGCAAATACCTTGGCGGCAGCCTCCTCAACAGCCATAGCTGAACCAAAGATTTCGCGGCCGGTGGTAATTGGCAGCATGCCGCAGACGCCATCCAAGCCAAAGCCGCGGATGTGCATCAGGTTTTTTTCGGGGATGTCTCGCTCGACACCATCCTCGGTGTAGGTGTATTTCAGCCGGCCGGTGTCATCGCGCTTTACCCGCATGCACTGTGGCAGAAGCGGCACCAGGGCAATGATCCGGCTGCCAATCATCTTCTTCTCGACAAAGGCATTGCCACGCAAGCAGATGCTGGCAACGACCAGTAGCATGAACCGCTGCGGGGTCATTTCTGAGTTAGGTGTGCGGCAGAGCACCCGGTAGAGCGGGTGATCCTTGGCCGGCGTGCGCGAACCATCTGGCATGCGCTGGTACAACTTCAGCGGAAGCGTCGAGACCGACTCCGACAGCAGGCGAACACAAGCCCAGACAGTGGATAGCTGCATCGCTTTGTCCACTGAAACATGCTTGCCCGCGGCGGAGGTGCCGAACCACTCCTGCCAGAAAGCCCCATCCTTTAGGCCAATAGGGACGCCGAGCCAATTTTGCAGCGCAGCCTTCACCCGGCCTGGTTTCTTGTTGGCCATCACATTCCTACCATGATCGGGTTGTCGAAGAAGCCCTGGAGGTCGCCAGCACCTTCAGGGTTGAGGGCCATCAGTGAGACGGCGTCAAATGTGGACATCAGAGGGTCGATCTTGGCCGATCCGCTGGCCTGCTTGGTGATGGTTATCGCGTTGCCCTGGGGGACAACCCGAGCGTTACCCACGCACCAGCTCATTAACGCGCTGCCGCAGTGCACCAACTCGCCCCCTGCCACCTTGCGTTCAGTCGTCTTGATAGCCCCGTTCAGCTTCCAACCCTGCGAGATGGCGACAATCTGCTCCATCTCGATGCCACGCTCCTCGGTTGTGAGCTCATCGACGATGTCACCGATACCCGCAGCGTCGACACCGATTGCCATCTTCTCAGGCAGGAGGCCCCGATCACGGATATCGCAGATGATGTCGGCGACGGCTTGGACGTCATCGCCTGGTCGCTCAACGACGGTTAGGTCTCCATCCCGCTCGAAGTCGTGCAGCACGCTGGCAATATCCTTCCTACGCTCAAACACGATCTTGTGGGCCCAAGCGTGCGACCAATGCAGCCAACGACGTGTCTCGATCTCCCGGCCGATGACGGTTAACCCCAACAAGTCGTCTAGACCGCCACCGTCGATGCCTACCGTCACCACTTCAGATCGCTGCAGCAGGCTCTCCAGGGTTAGGCCCGTCTCAGCTGCAGATTCCCAATGATCGGCGCCTGCCCATCGGTCTGAGCGCAGGTCCAGGCCGATCTCGACATTGAGATGCTTCGCCAGGAAGCCGCGTATAGCCCCCTCGCCTTCTGCCTGAGCCTCCTGGTACTTCTGCTCGATGACCTCCCGATCGACAGAAAGCCCCCAGTTGGGGTTGGTCACATGGGCGTTTGCCAGGTCGCGGTGCTCGTTCCGATTAATCATCCCTTTCGGGAATTCGTAGATCACCGGCAGGAAGCGCCGGTCCTCGATTTCTCCGTCACGCACTTTGCGCGCATAGTCCAGTTTGGCCTTGAAAGCGCCGGCCGGTGGCTCATCAGATTGGGTGGTGCAGTAGAAAACGAAACCCTCTGGACGTGATGCCAACCCGCCGGTGGCCTCAACCAGCATCTTCGCCGATTTGGCCTGCTTGCCGAACTCCCAGAGTTCGTCGATGAACACGCCAGTGGCTTTCTTGCCGGTGACGGTGGCCGAATCAGCCGCTACCACCTTCAAGGTTGCCTTGTTCAAGTTGTCGGTTACGATCCGGTTGTATTCCTGCACATGGAACCTCGCCTGCAGATCCTCGTCCGCATCGATCATGTCCCGAATCGGCTTGAATGCGTTGTCTGCCGCTTCCTTCGTCGGCGCCAGGATCAGGAACTCGCCGGACGGCCGGGTGTTCAGGATCAGCGCCGTCAGCATGATTCCCGCAGCGATCGTCGACTTGCCGTTCTTCTTGCTGACCATCAAGAAGTAGTTGGTGATCAGTCGACGGCCGGTCTCCGCGTCATACGCGCCGAAGAGCGCGGCCACCAAGTCGAGCACCCAACTGCGGCAGGTATCCCCCATCAGAGGACTGCCGTCGGCATCAACCATTCGAAGGTTACCGAACACGTCTAGAGCGTCTTCTGCCTGCTCGGGGAAGATGGGCTCTAACGGCACAAGCGACTGCCCGCGGACGATCCGGCTTTCCCAGTCGGGACACGCGGTAGTCCACCTATTCATTTGACGGCCTTCAAATGACGCTCACGCAGCCCGAAGCGGCTACCGCTGGAACCCACCTTCGCAGCTTCTTCGAGCTTCTGTTCTTTCTTGCCCATACCGGATTTCTTGCCGTGGAAGTAAGGCAGCGCCGACTGGGCCGCGTTGCGCCGGTCAAAGATCTTGGCCTGGGGATCGTTCATCAGAGCCAGCAACCAAACGAGCGGGTCATCAGTGTTGGGCAGGTTGACCAGGTCGCTGGAGTCATCCCCCAGCGAGGCGTCACCGAGGGTCTCGCCTCCCGGTTCCGGCTTAACATTTCGGGGCGCCTTTAACTTTTCCAGGGCGGCAGCCACATCAGGGTCTTTGGCGAGCCGAGAACCTGCCGCCGATGCGCTGCCCGCCGCGTAACCTGCGGCTTCAGCCGCTTCGCGATTCGAGGCACCAGCGGCCTTGGATTCGACAAAACGGCGCTTTTTCTCTGTTAACGCCATTAACAAAAACCTCTGAAACGGGAAAAAAATTCACGCGTGCGGGGGCGGGTGGTCTTGGAACGAAAAGGTCCGAACTTTTTACCCTCCCCCCATCGGGGAAGTGACGTGCCGCACCGAAAAGGTGCATTTGTGGCACGCCATTGACGTGCTTACCGCGCGCCGCGGGCCTCTGCCTCCTCGCGCTGCTTCACCGAGGAGTGGCAGGTCGTGCACAGGGACACCCAGTTCGACCTGTCCCAGAACAGAGTCATGTCGCCACGGTGCGGGATGGCGTGGTCGACCACGTTGGCTGCGGTCACGCGGCCTGCCTTCTCGCAGTAGGCGCACAGCGGGTGAGCCTGCAGGTGCACCAGCCGAGCCTTCTGCCACTTGTAGCCGTAGCCACGCTGGGCTGCCGTCTCTTTGCCCGCGCGCCAGGAGTCAGCGTTGATGGTGGAAAGTCGGTCCGGGCTGGTCTGCACCCTGGTCTTGAGCGTGGTCAGCTTCATCAGGTACTGCCTTTGATGGGTGAGCCATCCATGTAGGCCAACGGTTGCCGGTCATCATCGCCTTCATCGCCGGCCAACTCCTGGAGGAGGATGGCCTGCTGCTCGGCCATGGCCTCAAGTATCGCCGTCTGCTTCTGCATCTCAGCCAGCAGCGCGGCGGAACCAGGCTGGATCGCGACTTTGATATCAGGCTGAGACACCAGGATCGTACAGCCGAGCCTTTCAGCTAGAGGCTTCAGGGTCTTGACCGTCAGCTGGTGCTGCTCCCTGGTCATCGCGCTCTTCGGGTAAATCACCAGCAGGTCGCCCGGGCTGGGCCTGAGCTGCTGGACCTGGCTCGAATAATCGTTGGGCTCGTTCATAGGCCACCTTGCTCCACTTGGAAATCCACTCGCGCCGGGCGGCGCACCCGGCGCAGGCCATGGTTAGGCAGCCTTCTGCGACAGAGCGACCAGGTGTTCCCACTCGGCTTCCACGTCGTGGCCCAGGGTGGTGAGCAGCTTCTTGAGCAGGTCGGTGTCCGTAGTCGGCGCGGTGGTCCGAGCCGAGAGAGAGGAAACGGCGGTGGCAGGTGCATTGGCGGATTGTTGTGCAGCAGCTTCATCAGCCATGACTGGCTCCTTCTGGGTAGTTGGCCCGGCGAACCAGGCGCGGATGGATTCGATGATGGCGCGGATGGTCATCAAGTGCCTGCCTTGCGCCGCTCCTGGCCGCGCCATACGAAGATGTGGTGGCGCCGTGCCCAGGCGTACATGACGATGCCCGCATGCAGCGAGACCTCAGCCGGGTGGGTAGCGTGGCCTCGCAACTGAGCAGCCAGCAGGGCGAACGCGCTCACGGCGACTAGGTAGAACGACACGGCCAGCATGGGCTGTTCAAACGGATGGATGCGCCGCAGGTAGTCAATCGCAGCCAGGATGACCAGGCTGCACAGCACCGCGTCGACTGCACTCAAGATGGTGTTCATGGTCCGGTACCTCTGAAAGACCCGATCTGCCCAGCAATGGCCTTGAGGCCGGGGATGATGTTCATCGCCAGCAGGCCGATCAGGAAGGCCACCCCATTTTGTGAGTCTGCGTCAGTCGGCAGCTTGAAGTAGGCAACGACGAGTTGCGTGGTGAAGATCGCGGACACAAAGCCCGTGACCACCGCTGCGGCTGCCTGCTTGCGAGTCAGTCCGCGGAGGAAGGTGAGCGAGAGGATGGCGCCGGCGAATCCAGCGATGGCAACGCCGTACTTCGCCAACAGTGCTCCTGTGGCAGTAGTGGCTGGTTCCATTGGAAACTCCGGCAGGAATAAAAAAGCCCGCATAGCGACGGGTGAGGTGGTTCAGCGGCGATGCAGCAGCCCGCCGGGCCGAAGCTCCTTGCAGATCACTTTGCGGACCTGCTCAGCGAGTTGTTCCTCACTGGAGCACCGCTCAAGGTGTTCGGCGAGCTCGCTACCAACCTCGGTTTTGGAAATCTGGGCAGCAAGATCGTCCAGAAGCTTGGTCGCGTCGCGCTGTGATTGTTCGAACGCAAGCCGGTCAACGTCTGCCAGAAACTTAGAGCCCAGACCAACCCCTGCGGCGACGATCTGGCCATTCGAATTGATGGACATCTTCAGCGACCAGTTGCTGTCGAGCTTTGCTTGGTTGACCGTTCCTGCATCCACCTCCGCCCGGCGGATATAAGTCACGCCGTCGACAATAATGAATGGCGCAGGCTCTGGCGCTTTCACGTCAGCGCCGAGTAGGCCGCCCATCCTCATCACACCGTTTACCTCCAGGAACCCGGTGTCGGCGTGAAGCTTCCAGCCGGAGACGCCCGGCGCGTAGTTCTTGCTCTGCATGGTTGCGCTCCAGATGGCAAAAAGCCCCGGTAGATGCCGAGGCTCAAAATAGGTGCAGATGCCGGGTGCTGATCGGCCCGGTTGTGCAGGTTCATTGCCCGTGCACGGCTCTGCGCATCAGCCTGCGCTCTCATCTGCATAACGTGCGTGTCTTCCCACGCTGCCCGCCAAGGCCGCCCCATTAGCACAACGAGGACTGGGGCTCCTTGACTGCCGGTGTTCTTCTGCAACACGTGACTACCGGCTATACCGTGTCCAGGACTGCCCGAAGGCCCACCCTGGCTGTGGCTCCACATCAAAAACGAAAAGGCCCCGCACGATGGCGAGGCCTGAAAATATGGTTGCGGGGGCTGGATTTGAACCAGCGACCTTTGGGTTATGAGCCCAACGAGCTACCAGGCTGTTCCACCCCGCAAAAACGAAAAAGCCCAGCGCAGTGGCTGGGCCTTCTAAACCGGAAAGCGGCTAGTACGTATCAACGCCACTGAGTCGAGCCTCAGCAAATCTCAAAGGAGTGAGGGCTGAAAACTTGAAGTTTTCGCCTGGGCCGATGTCCTGCCCATTGGCAAGGGTGTTGCCTACAACATTTCCCTGCTCATCATAAAGCTTGAAGTTCACAAACATGTTCTTGATGACAGCGTCTGTATTGTTGTGCGCGATACCTTGCACTGCAAAACCGCCAGGCGCGGCAACCACATGAATATCCCGAACCTCGACCTTATCGCTCGCTGACGCTGCACCAGCGAGGAGCAATACCGCGATGGCGATTAATTTTTTCATTCCGTGGCCTCTCACCTATTGAAAAAAGACACCATCGCCTATCGCCGACAATCGTGTCAATCAAGAGGGGAAATGACACATACAAAAAAGCCCGACTCAAAGGCCGGGCTTTCTGTCGATCCCCTTAACGCGCAGGGATCAATTGATGGGTAGCAATTTCGCTCATTTGCTCACTACTGTCAACACACTTCATCAAGCAATTGCTCCCTGTCCAGAATCTCCGTGACATGGACCACTGCGGCCTCCTCCATCGCTGCCAAGCACTTGTGAATTCCAAGGCGCCAGCGCCCACGGGTCGAGTCTGGCCGGGCTTCCGTGTCCCAAGTATTGATGTCGTAAAATTCGTCAGGCAGCACAGCAACGTCGGTGGATCGCTTGCCCTGCCTGCCCTTCATCTTCGGGATGAACCACACCGTCGTCGCCTTGTAGACGAACAGAGCAGGCGCCGGAGAACTGATGCGCGGGATGGTCCGCGAGATCGCCCCGACCCGGTTACCTTTGGCGGTTGAGTACTTGCCCACCAGAATGTCCCAATGCGCCGCGCTCAGCTCGCGGTGCAGGAGCGCGTGCAGGCAGCAGTCGTAATCGAACTGATCCCGGGCAGACAGGAGCGCCCTGAAGCCCCCCGTACTCGCGCCGGAATCGATCAGCTTTTGCCAGCTCTGCTTGGTCGAGTTGTCGATGCTGTCAGCCGCCAGCACCCGGACGATTGCCGACATGACGCCCCGGTAGATGCCCGGGCTGTAGATTTCCATGGTTTTGCCAGCTTCGGCGCTTGCTTGGTTACCCATTGTTTTTTCTCCCCCTGGCGCGATCAGCGAAGGATCGGCCTTGCTCGACCTCCTCCCAACTGGGCTCGCGGCCTGCAAAATTGACGAATCGGGCGTACTGGCCCTGGCGCTGGACAAGGCACGACCCAGGCGGCGCCTGGCGGCCCTTGTCGAGGATCAGCTCAGTTACCCCCTGCTGCCCGGCCTCCGACTCTGGATCGTGGTGCACAAGGATCACCGCGTCGGCGTCCTGCTCGATCTGCCCAGAGTCCCGCAGGTCGCTGGACTTGGGTTTCTTGTCCGGCCGGGCTGCCGGGTTCCGGTTGAGCTGCGCCAGAACCAGCAGCGGCACGTCCAGTTCCTTAGCGAGGTTCTTCATGGCGATCGACACCTTGGCCACCGCATCGGCGCGGTTCTGCGCCTTCGCGTCGGTGCCCACCAGGCCCAGGTAGTCGACCATCAGGATATCGAGCCCCTTTTCCCGCTTGAGGCGGCGCGCCTCCATGCGGATGGCGCCCATGGTCAGGCCCGGGGTGTCGTTCAGGTAGAGCTCTGCACCTTTGATCTGGCTGGCTGCCACACCAATACGATTCCATTCGTCCTGCTCCAGGCACTTCACCTGCTCCATGCGACGAAGGTCGATTCCGCCCTGGGAGGCGATGGTGCGGACCGTCAGCTCCTCCTCGCCCATCTCCAGGGAGATGACCAGGCCAACCCCACGCCCACGGATGGCCACATGGTTGACGATCTGCAGACCGAGCATCGTCTTGCCGCTGGCAGGCCGGCCGGCGATCACGACCATGCTCTTGGGGCGCAGGAAGCCGATCAGCTTGTCCAGATCGACCAGGCCCGTGGATAGCTTCGGCGGGGCCTTGTCGTTCAGCACGTCATCCATCTTGTCGAGCACCATGGGGATCACATCGGCCATACGCTTGTACCCGGCCTTGCCGGCCGCCTGCAGATCGCGCAGGTCAGCCATGGCCTGCTGGGCCTCAATGATGATCTGCGGCGCCGGAGCGCCCTCCTGGACCTGGTGCGCGGCCAGCCTGCCGATATCGATAATCCGGCGCAGTACAGACCACTCCCTGACGTGCCGTGCATAGACCAAGGCGTTGGCTGTCGACGGCACGTTGTCGCTGATGATCGCCGCGTAGACCAGGGTAGGCTCGCCGCTGGGCAGCAGCCGCTGGACAGCCGACACGGTAACCGGGTCCACCGGCATGTCCTGCGACATGCAGTCGCTGATCGTGTCGAACAGCGCGGCGTTGTCCGGGTGGTAGAAGTCCGCCGAGGTCAGTTGGCCAACGATGTCGTCCATCAGCGCCCGATTGCCGTCCAGCGAGGCAATCATGATGGCCCCCAGCACGCCGTGCTCGGCCTCAGGCAGGTACAGCTCACGCTCTTGGCTCATACGCTCGCCCTCGCCGATGCCCAAGTGAACCCCACGGCCTTGCCGCCACCCTGGCGCAGCCGGTCAATGGCGCGCTCGCCGATGTAGGTCTTCAAGTCCTCCACCAGCAGGTTCGACACCACCACCGTGGGCAGGATCAGCTGATACCGGCGGTCGATCACCTCATGGACCAGGCCCAGCTCGTAGTCGCTGCCGCGCTGGGCGCCAACCTCATCGATGACCAGCAGATCGGCCTCGGCCAGTTCGTTGATCAAGTCGCGCTCGTTGTAGGTCGCGCCCTTGGCCATCGTGCCCTTCGCCACCCGGACGATCTCAGCGACGGGCACCACCAGGGCCTTGACGCCGTGCTGCCGGATCACAGCCTGGGCCATGCCGGATGCCAGGTGGGTCTTGCCGGTGCCCACACCGCCCGCCAGGATCAGTGAACGGCCGGCCAGGAAGTTCTCCTCGAAACGGTCGACATAGCCCCGGCAAGTCTCCAGCGCCTTCACCTTCTCCCGATCACCACCGGTCACGAACGTGTCCAGCGTGCAGCCACGGAAGCGCGGCGTGATACCGGAGGCCACCAGCAGGGTATTCAGGTGTTCGGCGCTCCTGCGCGATTTCTCGGCCTTGTGGGCCAGGCTGTCGGTAGGCGCAGTGTTCAGTGCGGCCCAGTTGCAGCTTGGGCAGCCAGTAGCCAGCCAGGTGCCGTCGAACTGCTCGACGTGCACGTTGATGAATGGCGCGTGCCCAGCATGGGGGCAGTTTTCCAGCAGGCTCTCACGGTCATCAATGCGAGGCGCCGGGCTGAAGTTAGAAGTTTGCTTGGCCATCTGGCGCCTCCTGGTACATATCGGGGGTGTGCTTGGACAAGCCGTGGTAAGCCGAGGGCTTTCCAGCCTTGGCGCCACTACCTGGCAACACCGATTCGGGATAGATATCGCTCCAGCTGTTGGTGGTGGATTTGTCGAGCACTGCATCAGGCTCGGCATGGTTGATCAGGCGCTTGGCTATGGATTCACAGGCGCGCTGTGTCAACGGTGCGCGCTTCGCCTTTCGCATCTCACAGAATCCAGTCCAGGCATCCATGGAAACGTTGCTTGGCTTTGCGGTCAGCGGATCAAACTTCCCGGCCTTGGATTTCCCCTTCACTGGGGCGTCCGCGCCTTCTTTTTGGTTATGGATGGTTAATGGGTGGTTAATGGATGGATTGGGTGCACGCTGTGCACCCCGTTCTGTCGTGGCGTGCACCCCGTTCTGTTCTGGCGTGCACCCCGTTGCGTCCTCGTGTGCACCCCGTTCAGTACGGGGTGCATCCTGTGCACCCCGTGAAAGGTCCAGGTCGTAGCACACTGGGATGCGGTCCCGCTGCGTGATGTAAGCCGCGGCGATCGCCTGATTTCCACGCTTGATCAGCCCAATGGATTCGAGCTCGCGCAGGCGATATTGAACCGTGCGAGGCGCCAGGCCAGTGTCCAATGCAAGGCTCGATACAGCGGGAAACGCTGCCCTGCCCGACTGATCCGCGTAGTTGGCCAAGCACAGCAGCACATGACGAGCGTGGGACTCGGTGACGACCTGCTGAGATAGCGCCCAGGACATTGCTTGTACGCTCATTCGTGAGCCCTCCGGAGGCGCTCTATGTAACCTGGCGGGTAGAGATTGACCTCAAACCAGAGGGGGGCACGACGATTGATGCAGCCAGGCTGGCGAGCCTCTTTCGCCTCGTCCGAATCCCAATCACTGTGCGTCTCGCCATCACCCTCAACGGCGCGAATGATGTCAATTAGGGGGCCTTTGAAGAACTCGCGATGCTCAGAGACGCGGCGATCTACTAGCTGGCGATGAACCGATTTTTCCCAAGCAGAGGCATGTTCAAATTCGGCGTAATAAAACACCTCGTATTCTTGAGGTACGCCAGTTCCACGCGAGAGCTCCTGAGCACGCCGGTGAGGCGAGAACTTAGTCGTTCCCACCTTGTAAATGCCTGGCATCGACTGGTTACCCATGATGTAAACGAATCCCCAGCCGCTCATTGCAAGGTCTCCGGGCCCGGGGCATTGGCAATGGGGGTCTCGCCGGCGGGAGCCGAAACCACCCCGCCAGACAGCCTTTCGATCAGAACGGTGAGGGAGCCCATGGCATCAAGCGAGTGCGCACGGGCGAGATCCAACTCGATCAGCTGCGGGCAATTCCCTTTGATATGCTCGTGCACGCGACTGACGTAGTTGAATCCGACTTGGGCCAGGTCAGCGGTTGCAACCCCCCGGAAGGCCTCAACTGGGAGAGGTCGTATCGCAGGAGGCCTTATCGGAATAGGCAGGGACGTGAGTTCAACCCCATCCATAAGGCACTGCCGCTGATGCGCAAGGTGATCGGCGGAAACTGTCTGCACGTCGTGCCCCGTCCTGCGCCTGAACATCACCGCCAAAGCCATGCACGCTTCCACCAGGCCAACGTGGTTTTCGTCGCGCAGATGGATCTCGCTGCCCTCTTCGAGCACCTCCACCGCATTTGCCAAGCTCTCGAATGCCGTCAGCATGAGCGCGGCGTCATCGAACCGCTCGAAGAAATCCTCGTTGATAACTTCAACGGCAGGCGTCCTTGGAAAATCGATCACCTTGCTCATTGCGCACGCTCCAGGCGCTCAACAAGCGTGCGCAGTTTGCGTTTGAGTTTGGTGGTGAGGGCACGCTGATCAAACCAACGGCTATAGGCCGCTTGGGTGAACTCCACCACTCCGCGATACGCCGGGTCTTCGAAGTCGAAACGCGTGCGCTCGCCGTTCCCTGGGCGGCCGTGCGCCCGAAAATAGGTGGCGTACATCGCACTCAGCTCGCGCTTCAGGGAGTTGCGCAAGATCTCGGCGTGCTGGAAGGCAACGGCTGCCTCGGCGATTTGCCCCATGAGTTGCTCGTAGGTGATTTTCTTGCTCACAGGGACTTCTCCGGGTTGAATTTTTCGTAAAAGAACTGGCCGTCCCACGTTTTCTTCATGGGCAGACGACCAGCCATGTAGAGATCGTGCAGACGTTGGGCGCCTTTCTCGAGCATCACAGGGGCATAGCGGATGAAGCCTGGGATACCCTCCGCGCTCACCTTGTAGGGCTTTTCGGTGAGTAGGTGCTTATCGCGGGCCATGGCGTACACTCGGTACTTTGGCGAGTGCTCAGGATCTGCTTCGGTGTTGTAGATCCACTTGAGCTCAGCTAGAAATCCCAAGACGAGCTGCGAGTTCACGCCGTTCAGCCGCTTGGCGAATTGCGGAACTGTTTCGCCAGGCATGAACAGGTTTTCCAAGGCCTCGATCTTCTTGGCCTGCTGCTTGTTTTCCAGCGCCAGCACGGCCTTCTCTTCTGCAAGGTCAGCGGCGAGGCGGAGAGCGGCGGGCAGATCTTGTGGGAGTGATGGAGGTTGAGTCGGGCGGAAGTAACTGCTCACGAGCTGTCGCTGAACAGACCATGCGAGGTCATCAGTAAGCGACTTCACGATCATCAAGTAGCCTTGCTCAGTCACTAATGTGCCTTTTGGAGTCCGAGCAGCGAAGACCCCGGCCAGGTCCGACTGCGTACGAATTTCTTCACCCAGGACCTGGAAGAAATCTTCACCCTCAATAAAGCGATCGCGGTTCTCGTTGAAGTTCCGGCGCGCAGTACCTTCAGGCCGTTCATGCACCTGATCGATCATTGCCAAAGTGACGACACGCTGGCCGCGGTACTCGACGATGGGCATGGTGGCGTTGTGGATAGTGATCTGGTTCATAGGGCTGCTCCTGCCATCGTCACGAGGCTGTTTGGGGTCTCGCCGGTCAGTTCGGCAAGACGGCGGAAAACGTCCTTGTGAAAAAAACCAGAGCCAGCGCCTGGCGCGGCCAAGGCAGTGAGAGCCATCAGCGCACCGACCGTACGCTGGGCCTGCATGGCTTTCTCGGATGGTTCTGTGGTGATCTCAACGCGGCGCAAGAACTCATCGACGACCTCCTCAGCCGATAGTTTCTTGGTGCCGTAATTGAACGAGCCGTGGAGCCTGGCGGGCGTGTCGGGGATAGGCTGCTTCATTGTGGAATCCCCAGCTCAGTAGCCAGTTGGCAGAAATCGCGGTGCGCCGCTGAAGCAAGCAAGTTAATGGCTTGCTGAATGCCCGACTCGCCACGGTCGTCGATCTGAGCAGGCGGATCGCAGTTTTCTGGATCGCCTTTGTACCCACCATTGTTCAGCAGTACTTCCGTCAACAAACGGATGGTGTCGAGCGTGTCTTCGACCCGCCTGGCGACCTCGGTGTATGCAGAGATTGGCTTTTTCATTGGTGAGCCTCCGCGACTTCCGCGTCATGCTCATAGCCCTGGTAGCGACCAGCCGCAGCGCCAATGGTCGCGATGAGCAGATCAGCAGGAACGCCGTTGAGTTGCGCTTCGACTGCCAGATGGAAGATCACCCCGCCGAGGACGGCGCCCAAGGGTGTGCCTGTGATGGTCGAGCGATCACAAGCGAGCTCATGCATCTGTTCGGCCAGGCATTCGAAGTCGTCGAAAGATGCGGAATGAGCACTCATTGCCCGCCCTCCACTTCCGCGCCACGAATTGGCAGGCTGGTGTTTTGTGGCGCGAAATCCTCCGGGACAATCTCGTTGCGCAGCCAAGTCCCCACGGTCTCATCCACCAGATTGTCTGGGTCGAAGCCATTCAAATGGTGGATGATCCCGAGGAGCTCCCGGTTTGTGGTCTGGCAGTCTTCGTTCCAGCGGTCGTAATCGGCGTGGCGGCCAACCTCCTGTCGGGCTACCCATTCAGGAAGATCCCCGCGCAGCCTCAGTTCGTTGCAAAACGTCCACCAACGGCTGGCGTGGGCGCGTTCAGCCTTGAGCAGGCCCACGATGAATGACTTCTGCTCGCGCGAGAATGCTGGAACCTTCGGCGATGTTTCCGCCTCGAGATGCCCGGGCTCTTGCAACAGGGTGCGTGCAGTGCTATTTTCTGGGTGCGACATAGTTTCGTCTCCTACAGACGATGCAGTACGAACCACTCCCGGCAAGGAGTGGGGTTAAGAAACCCGCCGGCAAGCGGGTTTTTTTGTGTCCGGAATTTGTGCTCTCCAAACTGCCGCCCACAAAAAATCAGATGTAGCCCCCTGCTGGGGTGGTGCTCCTAGCCCAAAGGGGGAGAGAGCGAAGCGATGCGTTCGATCACAAATTTCATCCTCAAGATAAGATGCGCAGCGGGTAGTGCTTGTGGTTTGGTGTCACCGTGGATTACTGGATGAAAAACCAGCAGGATCCGGGGACTTCGAAGCGTGGCGGCCGACTGGTATCGTTTGATCCATGGCGTGAAAGCTTTCTGGATAAAGGTCGGGGCGAAGCAAATGGCGAGAGACGCCGGTGGCAAGCTCAATCTTCAAGACCCGGCTGGCAGGAACATGACCGGTGGCGCACATTTTTTGCACGTGCTGCGGGGTGCAGGCCAAGATCCTGGCCAAGGCGGACTGCCCGCCTGCCACCGAAACAGCCACCTGAATCGCAGTTTGTTCGCTCATCTTCAGCGCCTACAAGTTTAAATTACAGGTCAGGTTACTCACTGAAATTGAGAATTGCAATGCTAACTACAATCCAAAGTTGTATTTTTGCATCATGAAAAATCGAACGACTGGCCAACTCATCGCGCTTGCCCGCGAACAACTGGGCATCAATCAATCCGAGCTCGCAAGGCGGGTCGGAGTGACGCCTCAATCCGTCCAAGCTTGGGAGGCAGACAAGAACCTGCCCCGGCACAAAAAGCTCAAGGAGATCGGCGACGCACTTGGTGTGTCTGCTGCTTACCTGATGGGCGAGCAAGGCCGCACCCCCGCAATGGAGGCAATTGACTCAAATGTCCAGGCAGCCTTGGCGCCGACTCGATATTTCCAGTATCCAGAAATCAGTTGGGTCCAAGCAGGAGCTGCTTCAGAGGCAATGGAGATCACAAACATCGCATCCTGCCCTCGACACACTTCAGACGTTTGGGCTGGGGAGGATGGTTTTTGGCTGCGCGTTGTTGGATCGTCGATGACTAGTCCCGTAGGTACTTCTTTTCCTGAAGGTTTTTTGATTTTGGTGGCGCCAGAAGCCGAGCCTCGCTCAGGCCAGTTCGTTGTCGCCAGGATGGTTGACTCCAATGAGGCAACCTTCAAGCAATTCATACGTGACACTGGCCGCTTCTACCTCAAGCCATTAAACCCCTCCTACCCGACGACACCTATGGACGACGAGTGGGAAATCGTCGGTACCGTGGTGGATGGCAAAATGCCGAAGTCGGCTTTCTTTTGAGTCTTCACTGACCCTCGCCCTCGCCAGCTTCACTTCAAAATTTCAAGATCGGCCGGCCTGAGCAACTCAGGACCGGCTTGCCGTGAATCTTTTTACAATTTTATATTGTAGATATCTGGTTTTGGTTGTAGATTTCAATCATCCAAACCAGCACGGAGCACCGAATCATGAACGTTACCGCCCACGGCATCACCGGCATCCTCGACAAAGGCTTGGCGCCTCGCGAGCTCCAGTGCCTGATCGCAGTGGCGGCAGGCATGACCAGCAAGGAAGCAGCGAAGGAATTGGGCGTTGCTCCAGATACGGTCGACAAGCGCCTGCTTTCCGCAACCACAAAACTCGGGGTTACGCGCCGGGCGGCGCTGGTAGCTGAGGCATTTCGGCTGGGCCTGATCGCCTTCACCGGCAGCATGATGCCCTCCCCGCAGCGCCACCAAGATGAAGACCAGAACCAGCATCAGGGCGTGCTCGTGGCGTAAGTACCGGCGTGCGCCGGTGCGCGGGCGCAGTCCGGTGATGTAACCACCACCCCTTCAAATTTTTGCGAAAGCCAACAACGCGGCCGGGCGCCGGCTTGCCTGAAGAAAACCACAAGGAGTTCACCCATGCTCTGTCTCACCCGCCGCTTTGGCGAATCGATTGTCATCGGCGACGGCATCACCGTCACCGTTATCAGCACCCGCGATGGCCAGGTGCGCCTGGGCATTGATGCCCCTGCGGATGTTGCCGTTGACCGCGCCGAAGTGCGCACCGCCAAGCTGACCAATCCCCGCCAGGAGGGCCGCCGCCATGCTGACGCCTGAACTGTCACGCATCACCGTCACGCTGCGGGCTCGCGAAGGCGAGTCACTGGCGCAGCACGTCGCCCCTTTCATCAGCCTGGGCGCGACCGTGCTGGTAGGCCGCCATGGCGCTGTTGTCACAGCCGCCAGCGAGGGCGACCAGATCGAACAGGCACACCAGCTCGAGCAGCAGTTGGTGCTGGCCGAACACACCATCAAGCGCGGCGTGCGCCCGGGCTGCGGGCTGCGCATCGACGACTGGATCGCTACGGTGGCCAACTCGCGCCGCTACGAGTTCCTGCGCGACCACACCTTACAAACGGGCAACGCCAATGTGCCGATGGTGCGCAGTGGCATCGGCGACCCGTTCCGGGGCGATGCGCTGGATAGGCTCATGGATCACACCATGAACAAGTACCCCGTGGCCGAAGAGTCGCCTGGCGCCAATCACCAACCTGGGCTCCTGAAAATCGAGGAGTCCGCCATGGACCCGCGCGACCTGTTCGTCGCTGCGAACCCGATCGGCGCTTCCAGCGATGAACTGGAGAAGGGTCGCAATGGCTTCGTGGATGAGCGCACTCACGCCGATTACCTGATTTTCTTGGCCGGCTTCCGGGCCGCGCAGGGGGTGGAATCGTGAAGCGCGCCCAACTGCTGCTGGTCCTACTGCTGGTCGCCACCGGTGCCAGCGCCAGCCAGGACCTGAACGTCATCAGCGTTCAGCACGACACCTACCGCGGCGTTACCTGCTGGGTGCTGAACGATACTGCGCTGAGCTGCCTGCCCGACAGCCAGTTGCAGCACCTGCAGCACCTGCAGCACCTGCAGCACCTGCACGGCGACAATAGCCCGGTCGCCCTGCCGCTCCAGAACCGCGCTGCCCCGGCCGCCGGCCAGCCCCAGGACGGGGTGAACCCAGCGAGCACCCCCACCCCGCGCAGGCATCGGGAGGTATTTCAGCTATGACACGCCACATCAACGGCCCGCTCGGCCTGCTGCTGGTCGAGCTCTACCAGGCCTTGCAGCGCCGTGACACGACGTTCGGGCAGATCCTAAGCCTTTCCACCGCCTGCGGCATTGACGGTCGCCAGGTGCTGGCCAACCACTTTGCAGCGCCGGCGGTGAAAGTCGGCAGCCTGGAGGCATAACCGTGAAGCTCATTGCCACCCGCACCAACGTCACCACCTACTCCGCCACGGTTCCGGAGCGCGAGATCACCGAGGCCCTGTGCAAGATCCTGGCAGAACAGCAGGGGATCACTCTGGATAGCGCCAGCGTGCGCTGTCGGGGCTACCACAAGTCGGAGGACTCCTCGACCGGCTGCAGGCACAGCTGGCAGATCGAGGTGACCGTTGATCACTCGCTTGAGGCCGGCCACCACCAGGGTGAAGTAACGCCTGAAACCCACGTAGTTCAAGGCTCGGAGGGCAGCCATGGGCAATCTCGCTAACCAGGCCCTGGCCAAGGCGCGCGCCAGCCTCACGCCAAAGAAATCACTGCGTAGGCTTGCATCACGGGTCGAGAAGGTCATCGCGCCGCCTGCGCGTGCCGCCGGCGCTCGACATGAGATCACCGGGCCCATCAACAAGGTGATGTTCCGCGAGGGACGCGCCTGGGCGCTTGACCTGGTGAAATCACTGCGAGCCAGCCCGGTGGACACCGTAATCGAGCGCCTGGAAGGGGCAGCAGCAGGCCGCCCAGGCAGCTATGCCAGCGGTATCGATTCGGTCGTCCGTGCGTTGAAGGAGGCCAGCGCGCTAGTTGGTGCAACCGTAGTAAAACTGACGAGTCAGGGGGAATAGCCGTGGCAGCAGCACAGAAGATTTCGACATTTACACACCCGGGCGCCTGGTTCCGCCCTGAACTCATGCCACACATCTTCGGCATCACGCCGGAGGCCGCCCGCAAATACCGTGAGCGCGGCGTCTGGCTGGAGGGGAAGCATTGGCGCAAGGACCCTGCCGGGCGCATCGTCTACAACCGCACCGCCATTGAAGCCTGGATGGCCGGCCATGACTGACAAGCTGCCCACCGGGGTCGAGATCAACGGCAAGCAACTGCGCATCGTGTTCATGCTCAATGGGCAGCGCTGCCGCGAGCCATTGGCCGGGGTCGTCAAGATCAACAAGGCCTCCCTCGCCTACGCCGACAACAAGCGCCGCACGATCCTGGCTGAAATCAAGGAGGGGCGCTTCGACTACCTGGCCCACTTCCCTGACTCGCGCCGAGGCGCGGAGCTCGCCGGCCGCCCCGGCCTGAACAGCAAAATGACCGTGAAGGATGGCGTGATGCGCTGGATGGAGGTGCAGAACGTCAAGAAGGCGAGCAGCACCAGCCGCAACTACCAGTACAAGGCCAACCGGGTGGTGGAAAAGCTCGGCAGCCGGCGCCTGGCCGAGGTGACCAAGAGCGACCTGGAGTTGTTCCAGGCGCATCTGCTGAAAGAGGGCCTGGCCCCCAAGACAGTGAATGACATCTTCACGATCGTGCGCGGGGTATGGGCGGACGCCTTCGACGACGGGGTGATCCGGGCGAACCCACTTGACCGCATTCGAAATATCGAGCGGGACAACGACGAGGACAGTGCAGATCCGTTTACCAGGGAGGAGATTGAGAAGCTCGGCAAGATCAAAGCATCACGCGCCCAAGACGCGAACATGATCCTGTTCGATTGCTGGGCCGGACTTTCAGTATCCGAACTGATTGCGCTTAGTTGGGATGATGTGGATCTGGAGGGAGGCACGGTGCATGTCCGCCGAGCCAAGGTGAACACGGAATTCAAGATTCCAAAAGAGAAGAGTCGCGCAAGGACGCTGGAACTTATCGACCCGGCAATTGAGTACCTGCGCAAGCAGTGGCAATACACCGGCCACTTGCCGCCAATTTCGGTCAATGTAACTCAGCGGGACAACATCACGATAAAGCGCGAGAACGTGAAGTTCGTATTCCGAAATGGCGTGAGCGGTGAACCATGGTACGGCTCAAGTCTGGGCCGCTGGTTCACCAGCCACTTGAAGAAAGTTGGAGTTCGCCATCGCGGGCCCAACCAATGCCGGCACACATTTGCCAGCCAGGCTCTGTCGAGTTACGTGCCAGTTGAATGGGTATCGCGCCAGCTTGGGCACACCGATACAACCATGGTGAAGAAGCATTACGGCCGGTGGATCCCCAGCGACACCAAAAGCCTGGCAGGCCTGGTCTCTCAGATGATGGGCTTCAGGGCTGCCGAAGCAGGGACTGGGGCGGACTGGAAAACCCCAATTTTGCCCTAAATTTGCCCTAAACCACCGAGGCCAGAAACCAAAAACCCCCGGAAGCCTAGGCTTTCCGGGGGTCTCTGACGTATCGAATATGGCGGTGAAGAAGGGATTCGAACCCTTGATACAGTTTCCTGTATACACACTTTCCAGGCGTGCTCCTTCAGCCACTCGGACACTTCACCGTTTTCTCTTCAAACATGTTCTGTCTGTCGAGGCGCGCTAATGTAGTCGAAAGCTTTTCTGATGGCAAACATTTTTTTCAATTTTTTCATGCAGTTATGCCGATCCGGGGAAAATGGCCTGTGTTCGGGGCAAACCGGCCATGGCGAGCGGGGGTTGCCCGGCCGGTGCGGGTAGCGGCGGCAAGCGTGACTGGTGGGTCAGTCACGGCGCTTTACCTGGCCCTGCGGGCTGGGTAACGTCAGCGGCAAAACCCTAACAAGGAACACCGTCATGAGCGAGTTGATCGATTACCACCTGGAAGATGGCATTGCCACGCTGACGCTGAGCAACGGCAAGGTCAACGCGATTTCCCCGGAGGTCATCGCCGCCTTCAATGCAGCGCTGGACCGTGCCGAGCAGGATCGCGCCGTGGTCATCATCACCGGCCAGCCTGGCATCCTGAGCGGCGGCTATGACCTCAAGGTCATGACCGCTGGCCCGCAGCAGGCCATCGGCCTGGTCACGTCGGGCTCGACCCTGGCGCGCCGGTTGCTGTCGCACCCCTTCCCCGTCGTCGTCGCCTGCCCGGGCCATGCCGTGGCCAAGGGTGCGTTCCTGCTGTTGTCGGTGGATTACCGCATCGGCGTCGAGGGGCCGTTCAGCATTGGCTTGAACGAGGTGCAGATCGGCATGACCATGCACCACGCCGGCATCGAGCTGGCCCGTGACCGCCTGGGCAAGGCGGCTTTCCACCGCTCGGTGATCAATGGCGAGATGTTCACGCCCAAGACGGCCGTGGACGCAGGCTTCCTCGACGTGGTGGTGCCGGCCGAGCAATTGCGCGAGCAGGCGCTGGCGGCGGCGCAGCAGTTGAAGAAGATCAACATGAGCGCCCATCGCAAGACCAAGCTCAAGGTACGCAAGGCGCTGCTGGAGTTGCTGGACGACGCGATCATCCGCGACCAGGAGCATTCGGTTACGGCGTGAGGTTGAGGTGTGGCCGGACGCGGCCTGGCGGCCGCTGCTACGGGACTGGGGTGTAGCAGCGGCCCGTGGGCCGCGTCAGGGCTATCCATATAGTTAATTGATCCAATCGCCACCCCGCCCTTAAACTCCAGCGCTCTGCCAAAGGTGAGTCGCTGGATGCTTTTTATCGTTCGCATGTTTCTGATGGGGCTGCATTTTCTTGCAGTGGGTGGCGTGGGCCTGGTGATAGGGCTGTGCCGCCCCTTTCATCCCGACAACAGCCGGGTGTTCGCCCGCCTGTATTCGCGACCGGCCCTCAAGATCCTTGGGGTCGACCTGGACGCCCAGGTGGGCCCGCTGTTCGACCAGCCGCCCGGCTGCGTGATCATCGCCAACCACCAGTCCAACTACGACCTGTTCATGCTCGGCAAGGTGGTGCCACGCCGCACGGTGTGCATCGGCAAGAAGAGCCTGAAGTGGGTGCCGTTCTTCGGCCAGCTGTTCTGGTTGGGCGGCAACGTGCTGATCAACCGCGGCAACGCCTACCAGGCGCGCCGCGCGCTGCAGACCACCACCCGCACCCTGCAGCGCGATACCTCGATCTGGGTGTTCCCCGAAGGCACGCGCAACGCCAGCAACGACCTGCTGCCCTTCAAGAAAGGCGCGTTCCAGATGGCCATCGACGCCGGCGTGCCCATCGTGCCGCTGTGCGTGAGCCGCTACACCCGCAGTGTGCGTCTGAACCGCTGGCGCGCCGGGCGCATTGCCGTGCGCTCGCTGCCGGCCATTTCCACCCAGGGGCTGACCAGCAAGGACATCCCGGAACTGATGCGCCAGTGCCGCGAGCAGATGCAGCAGTGCATCGACGGCCTCGACCAGGACGTGCGAAGCGCTTGAACCCCGCGCCGCTTGCCGACTCTCAACACTGAGGCCAAGCTGCATTCACTGCCACCAGAACAAGAGCCAAGCCATGGGTCGAGTCGTTGCCGCGGCGGTCTACAGCGCCGGGAAGAAAGTCGTTGATATCAGCCTTGATCAAGGCGCTGCCTGGGCCAAGAAGCCCGGGCACTTCGTGTGGATCGGGCTGGAACAGCCCAATGCCGCGGAACTGGCCAACCTGCAGCGCCAGTTCGGCCTGCACGAACTGGCCATAGAGGACGCGCTGGAAAAACACAGCCGGCCGAAGCTGGAAACCTTCGGCGACGCGCTGTTCATCGTCACCTATTCGCCGGTGCGCCAGGACGGCAAGCTGGAGTTCATCGAAACCCACATTTTTGCCGGCAAGGGCTACATCATCACCGCCCGCAACGGCCACTCGGCCTCGTACTCGCTGGTGCGCCAGCGCTGCGAGGCGCGGCCGTTGCTGCTGGAGCACGGCGAGGACTTCGTGCTGTACGCGCTGCTGGACTTCGTCACCGAGAACTACCAGCCGGTGAGCGAGGCCATCCACGCCGAGATCGAGCAGATCGAGGCCGCGGTGCTCGCCGACTGCCTGCGCGAGGCCGACGTGCAGCGCCTGCACAGCCTGCGCCGCGAGCTGCTGCGCCTGCGCCGCTACGTCGCGCCCATGGTGGAGATCAGCGAGGAACTGCAGCGCCTGGACTTCCCGTTCATCGACCGGAACATGCGCCCTTATTTCCGCGACGTGGAGATCCACGTGACGCGGCAGATGGAAGACCTGGGCACCATGCGCGACATCGCCAGCCAGACCATCGAGGTGGGCATGCTGCTGGAGTCGTCGCGGCAAAGCATCGTGCAGCGCAAGTTCGCCGCCTGGGCGGCCATCCTGGCGTTTCCCACGGCGGTGGCGGGCATCTACGGAATGAACTTCCAGAACATGCCGGAGCTGCACTGGCAGTACGGCTACTTCGTGGTGCTGGGGGCGATTGCGGTGGGGTGTGGGGCGTTGTACGCCAGCTTCAAGCGCTCCGGCTGGTTGTAACAAAACACTCGATCATGTGGGAGCTGGCTTGCCAGCGAGCTGTTGAGGCCCTAAAAGCTCGCTGGCAAGCCAGCTCCCACACACAGCGTCACAGCGACGTTAGCGGCCCTGCGCGACGAAGCGCATCATCCATTCGCCTACCAGGGTGCCCTGGTGTTCGCGCGCCAGGCTGGCCACGGCCTTGCCGTGCACTGCTTCACCCAGGCTCTGCACGCGCAGGTCCAGCAGCGCGCGGGAATAGTCATGCATGAACTCCGGGTGGCCCTGGAAGCACAGCACCTGATCACCGATGTGGTAAGCGGCGTTCGGGCAGAACGCGCTGGACGCCACCACGGTGGCGCCTTCGGGCAGCGCGGTGACCTGGTCCTGGTGGCTGATCAGCAGCGCCAGTTCGCTGGCGGGTGGGCTCATCCACTCGGCAGTGGTGTCCACCTGGTAGTCATGCACGCCCACGCCCCAGCCCTGGTTGGCCCGCTCGGCACGGCCGCCCAGCAGCAGCGCCAGCAGTTGGTGGCCGAAGCACACGCCCAGCAGCTTGTCACCGCGCTTGTAGCGCTCCAGCAGGAAGGTCTTGAGGGTCTGGATCCAGGGGTCGGTGCCGAAGGAGTCGGCCTTGCTGCCGGTGACCAGGTAGGCGTCGAACACCTCGCCCTCGGGCGGGTACTCGCCGTTCAGCACGTTATAGATGGAAAACTGCGCGGCAACGGGCTGGCGCGCGAACAGCTGTTCGAACATCCGGCCGTAGCCCTGGTATTGCTCGACCAGCTCAGGCCGCAGGACATCGGTTTCCAGGATGCAGATGCGTAACGACATAGAAAGAATACCCGACACGATTAGAGGCAACAGTGCACGGCGCTGAGACTGCGCGAATCGACGCGGCCTTGCAAGACCATGAAGGCTGATCACCGCGCTTTTTGTACCGTTGGGCGGCGCCTGACGAACGGTGCAAGGCCGACAAAGCTGACTTCAGAGGCAGGCAGCCTCTCTAGCATGGGTATCAAGCAGATGTTCAGACCACTGCTAGACAAATTGGCGATTATTTATCGAATAAGCCAGACCAAAGCGTTCTAAGCCACAGGCTTCCCGGGCCCTACTGTTAGAAATATCGCTTCAGCTGCCCGAGACCTTTTTCGAGCACGCCAGGCGATCGCGGTAAAGGTGCACGTCTTCGCCCGGCCCAAAGGCCCGCAGTCGGCGCAAAGGAAGAATAACAAGAAGGCAGCCAACCATGTTCAAACACGACAAAGTACGCCAGGCGGGCATTATCGTCGCCATCACCACCCTGCTACTCATCCTCCCCAACCTCACCCGGTTGTTCGGCTGAACACAACCGACCGGTTGCCGAATAAAATTTGCCACCCGTTGCTACCGGGCGCTGCGCATCTGTGCCAATCTTCAGGTTGAATTCCTGGAGATTGGCCCATGCGCAGATGGATTGCCCCCTTTTCCCTTTCACTGCTGATCAGCACCCAGGCCCACGCCTACGTCGACATTGACGAGGCGGTGGACCAGATCGGAAACGGCGTGATGATTCTCGATGTGCGCACCGATGACCAGTACTCTGCTGGCCACATCAACAACGCGCTGCAAGTCGACATGTCGCTGCGCCCGCTCTCCTCCAGCGACACCGACGCGCGCGGCCTGGCCTACCAGTTGGGCAAGGCGATCCAGAACAAGGCCCAGGTCGTGGTGCTGTACAGCGACACCGACGCGAACGCCAACAAGGCGGAAGCGGCGCTGAAGAAAGCCGGGTTCCTGGCCATCGTCAACGGCGGCAATTACATGGACTTGAACTCGGCGCTGTTCCGGCTGTGCCAGAAGGACAGTTTCTACTGCTGACCTGCGAGGGGCCTCCAGGGCCCGCGCAGCCTACGGCAGCGGCTACAGGGCGTAGCGGCTGCCGATGGCCTGGGGGTTACTGCACCTGCACTTGCACCATCGGCGTCGGGGTCACGTGCACCTTGGCGTGCATCTGCTCGAAACCACCACCACGGCGCATGCCGCGCACCGGGCAGGCGTCCAGGTAGTCCAGGCCCACGGCCAGCTTCAGGTGGCGCTCGGGGCGCGCCAGCTGGTTGGTCACGTCGAAACTGTACCAGGCGTCGTCCAGCCAGGCCTCGGCCCAGGCGTGGCTGGCCAGGTGCTCGCTGTCCCCACTGAACAGGTACCCCGACACATAACGCGCCGGCACGCCCAGGCTGCGGGCGCAGGCCAGGAACGCGTGGGTGTGGTCCTGGCACACGCCGGCACGGGCGGCGAAGGCCTGGGCGGCGCTGGTGTCCACCTCGGTGGCGCCGGGGCTGTAGGTGATGTGCTGGTTCAGCGCCTGCATCAGGTCGATCAGCGCCGTACGGTCAGTACGCTGCCCGCATTCTTTCGCGGCGAACGTACGTAGCGCCTCGTCGGCCTCGGTCAGGCGGGTAAAGCGGCGGAACGGCAATGGCGACTGCGATTCGTGCTCGGCCTCGCGGGTCTCGTCGATGTCGACCTGGCCGCGGGCGCCGATGATGATGTCGTGGTGCGGCTCGTCCAGGGTCAGTACGTGGAGGATGTTGCCGAACGGGTCGATCTGCGCGCGCACATGGCGTGGCAGGTCCAACTGCCAGCTGAGCACGTGCTGGCGCTCGCTGTCGTGGGGCGTCAGGCGCAGGTACTGGATGCTGGCGCGCACTTCGTCATCGTAGTGGTAGGCGGTCTCGTGGCTGATGGAGAGTCTCATACTGCCTCCAGGTAGGAACTGTGAATGGCGTTGCCCAACTGTGCCACCAGCGGGATGAATTCGGTGAGCCAGGCGTGCAGCCCTTCGTCGAGGATCTCGCCGATGCCGGTGTAGCGCAGGCGCGCGTCCAGCTCGGCGGCCAGGCGCTGGGCCGGGCGGCCGTTGAGGCCGGGCAGCGAGGCCAGGATCTGGTCGATTTCCTCGGTGCAGGCGCGCAGCGAGCGCGGCACGTCGGCGCGCAGCAGCAACATCTCCGCCACGTTGTTGGCCGAGGGCGCGTCGCGGTAGATCTCGGTGTAGGCCTCGAACGACGACAACGCCCGCAGCAGCGCGCTCCACTGGTAGTAACTGCGCGCCGAGCTTTCGTCCACCAGTTCGGCCTCGTCGCCCAGCATCTCGTAGCGCGCGTCCACCAGGCGCAGGGTGTTGTCGGCGCGCTCGATGAAGGTGCCCAGGCGAATGAAGCGGAACGCGTCATTGCGCATGATGGTGCCGTAGGTGGCGCCACGGAACAGGTGCGAACGCTCCTTGATCCACTCGCAGAAGCGGCTCAGGCCGTAGCGCCCCAGGCCCTGCTCGGCGATGCCGCGAATCTCCAGCCAGGTGGCGTTGATGTTTTCCCACATGTCGGCGGTGATGCGCCCACGCACCGCGTGGGCACTGGCGCGGGCGGCGCCCAGGCAGCTGTAGAGGCTGGCCGGGTTGCTGGCGTCCAGGGCGAAGAAGTGCAGCAGGCGCTCGGCGTGCAGCTTGCCGTGGCGCTCCAGGTAGTCGTCGAGGGTGCCGGTGATCAACAGCGGCATCGCCATTTCTTCAAGACCGTCGCCACGGCCATCCTGGGGCATCAGCGACAGCGAATAGCTAACTTCGAGCATGCGCGCCAGGTTCTCCGCGCGCTCCAGGTAACGTGACATCCAATACAGATCAGAGGCAGTTCTACTCAGCATTTGGCAGGCATCCTTAATCCTCGACCACCCAGGTGTCCTTGGTTCCGCCACCCTGTGACGAGTTGACCACCAGCGAGCCCTCGCGCAGCGCCACGCGGGTCAGCCCGCCGGGTACCACACGGGTTTCGCGGCCGGCCAGGACGAACGGGCGCAGGTCGATATGGCGCGGGGCAATGCCGTTCTCGACGAAGGTCGGGCAGGTCGACAACGACAGCGTCGGCTGCGCGATGTAGGCATGGGGCCGCGCCTTGAGGCGGGCACGGAAGTTCTCGATCTCGGCCGCGCTGGCGGCAGGGCCCACCAGCATGCCGTAGCCGCCCGACCCCTGGGTCTCCTTGACCACCAGGTCGGGCAGGTTGGCCAGCACGTGGGACAGTTCCTTGGGGTTGCGGCACTGCCAGGTCGGCACGTTCTTGAGGATCGGCTCCTCGTCCAGGTAGAAACGGATCATGTCGGTGACGTAGGGGTACACCGACTTGTCGTCCGCCACGCCGGTGCCGATGGCGTTGGCCAGCACCACGTTGCCCGAGCGGTATGCCGCCAGCAGGCCGGGCACGCCCAGCATCGATTCGGGGTTGAACGCCAGCGGGTCGAGGAAGGCATCGTCGAGGCGGCGGTAGATCACGTCCACGGCCTTGGGGCCGTCGGTGGTGCGCATGAACACGCGGTCGTCGCGCACGAACAGGTCGGCGCCCTCCACCAGTTCCACGCCCATCTCGCGGGCCAGGAACGCATGCTCGAAGAACGCACTGTTGAAGCGCCCGGGGGTCAGCACCACCACGCTGGGGTTGTCCAGGTGGCTGGAGCTTTTCAGGGTGTCCAGCAGCATGCTCGGGTAATGGTCGATGGGGGCGATGCGCTGGGCCGCGAACAGCTCGGGGAACAGGCGCATCATCATCTTGCGGTCTTCGAGCATGTAGCTCACGCCGCTGGGCGTGCGCAGGTTGTCTTCCAGCACGTAGTAGCTGCCATCGCCGTCGCGCACCAGGTCGACGCCGGAAATGTGCGAGTAGATGTCACGGTGCAGGTTCAGGCCCTGCATCGCCAGCTGATATTGCTCGTTGGCCAGCACCTGTTCGGCGGGGATGATGCCGGCCTTGATGATGCGCTGGTCGTGGTACAGGTCGGCCAGGAACATGTTCAGTGCCTTGACCCGCTGGATACAGCCGCGCTCCACCACCCGCCACTCGCTGGCCGGGATACTGCGCGGAATGGTATCGAACGGAATCAGCCGCTCGGTGCCCTGCTCGTCGCCATAGAGCGTGAAAGTGATGCCAGCCCGGTGGAACAGCAGATCGGCTTCCCGGCGCCGTTGGGCCAGGAGCTCTTCGGGGGTGTCGGCCAGCCAGCGCGCGAACTCCCGGTAATGCGGGCGGACCACGCCGCCGGCATCGTACATCTCATCATAAAAGGTGCGGATCATGCCGTACTCCTTGTCACCCGGACACCAAGCCCATCGCAAGGCTCGTGCCAGCGGCAGAAACGCTTAAATAACAACAGGTTGGATAACGCCCGATTCGCGCTCGCACCATTCCTGTGCGTCATTGACCCCAACCCGTCCCCGGACGCTTCATTGCGAAGCGGTAGTTCAAGGCTAATTGCTATGACCAGCATAGACAGAGATGATTTCGGCAACGCTGCGCCAGACAGTTTTTTTAATGAATATTCAATCCCCGCAAATCGTTTTTGATCTTGAAGCTCTTGATCTTGAAGCTCTTGATCTTGATTTGGCTCTTGATCTTGATCTGGCTTTTGATCTGGCGTTTGATTTTGATCTTGGCCCCGTTAAGCGCCCGGGCCGACTGGAGGCGTTGATCAAGCGGGCCGAGGCGTAGCCGAGGGAGACGGAACCGGAGGCGCTTCTATTCCGGGCCGTCGTCCGCTTGAGCGACGCCGGAGGGAGGGGACCCGTAGCGCAGCGGAGGGCCCAAGCAGGGGCAAGCCCTTTTTGCTTACTTTTTGGGGCGACTGCCAAAAAGTGAGTCGGCGTAAGGCCGAAACGGTCGGTGGTATCCCCGCGAAAATGGATATGTTCGAAATCGCCGAAGCGCGATGCCGAATCCGTGACTTTATCCATTACCAAGGGTGATGCAAAATCACCTTTCCGCCCTTACGGCGGGTCACTTTTTTTCAAACGCCAAAAAAAGTAACCAAAAAACGCTTGCCCCTGCTTGGGCCCTCCGCTGCGCTACGGGTCCCCTCCTTCCGGCGCCGCTCAACGGGCAGACGGCACCCGCTATAGAAGCCTGCGGGTTACCGTCTCTTCGGCCTGCGGCCTCGGCCCTTCGGGCAGCCCGTTGATCGACGCCTCCAGTGGGCCCGGGCGCTTTACGGGGCATACAATCAAGATCAAAAGCCAGATCAAAAGCCAAGTCAAAAGCCAAGTCAAAAGCCAGATCAAGATCACGAGCCAGGGCAGCAGCAATAACTGGAGGTATTGTGGATGGCCTGCAAACTAAAACGGCCAGCCCATGGGCCAGCCGTCATGTACTGCGGGGGTCAGTCAAGCCTGCAGGCGCTGCACCTGATGCTTCACACCCCACCCTTCTATCTCCCCGCCCAGCGGTTCGATCACGGCTTCGAAGTCCTGCTCGAACTCGCCGATGCCGCCATAGGTGGCGAACATCACCTTGCTCAACTCCAAGTACCAGGCCCCATCGTCACGTTCGCTGACCTGGGCATTGAGTGACTCGCCCTGGAACTTGCCCGCTGCCGTGCGCGCACGCTTTTCGTCCGGGAACACGGCATAGAACTCGATGGGATGGATGCTGGCAAAATCGAAGCCGCCTTCCTTCATGCGGCGCAGCACGTGGGTGCTGATGTCTTCTTGATAGGCTGTGCTCATGAATCGTCCTCCTCATCATTGATGGATAGACTTTCAGTACTTCCAGGACCTCCGTTGGCAGAAAAACGACTGCAATGGGACTACGCGACTCAAGGGTCACCCGGAAACAAGCATGGAGCTGACAACAAGACGAGGGCACGGCCAAAGGGGGCAGGCCGCTCTCGATTGCAGAGTAGCGCGAAGGCGGCGCCTGTGCCAGAGGGTCAGGCGCACCAATTGCGGATCAGTCGACTGGCGTCACAGAAACGATTTCCATGGCATTCATCTCCTTGAGCGCCTTGGCCGCCGGTTCCGCGGCACGATTATCAAAATCATTGAGGTCGGCCTTTTCCAGCACCGGGCGGTAATAGGCACGTACATGCCTGGCCGCCTCGTCCTTGTCGGGACGTTCCTGCGCATCGACCTGCAGGTTCAACTGCTGGCCATGTTCATCGATAAACGTGATTTGCCACTTTTTCATCTAGATCTCCTCGGCAGAACGGAGTCGACGACACAAGGCTTGCGCCTTACTTCACTTGACCGGCCAGGGCCGGCATCGTTCCGGCCGGGTGCCCGCCAGCGGCAATGATTCATTTAGATAACACCTTGGCGGGCAGACGAACGGGCGAAATGCACGGTTTCCACCCAAGGAGACGGTCATGACCGACACCCTAGCTGCCGTGAAGCACTACGATGACGTGCTCGCCCACTACCACACCCTGCTGGGCGCCCTGGCCCAGGCGCCCACGCCGCTGGCTGTGTTCCAGCGCATGGGGCAGCGCCTTGAGCCTGATGACCCGCGCACGCCGCTGGAAAAACTGCCCAAGGCCTACCCCAGCCGCTACCGCGACTACCGGCGCTCCGAAGGGGGGCAGGCCCACGCCGCCGCAGCCGCCAAGGCGCTGGCTGGCTTCGTGCATGCCCAGGCCCAATTGCTGCACGCCGACGGCCTGCTCGGCAACGACCATTGGCTGATGGCCAAGAGTGTCTACCAATGGCCCGAGCGGGCCGAGCGTACGCGCCACTACGGTCGCGTCACCCGTGCCTACGCCCTGCACCTGGAGACCAGCGACGCGCGCGTGCCGGCCATCGGCAGTTTCGTCCTGGCCCAGGCTGCACATGCACCGCTGGCCAGCCTGGCGCAAGCCGAAGAGGTCGGCCTGTTGCTGCTGTTCACCCCCGGTGGCGGCCTGGAGGCCTTCAATGACCTGGCCGGCCTGCGTCAGCGCCTGGCCCGCCTCGACACCCTGCAAGCCGGCGTGCCCACCCGCGACCACAAGCGCCTGGGCCGGGCACCCGAGGCCCCGGTGACCTTCAGCGAGATCACCGGGCACCTGTTTGCCCAGTTGCTCGGCCACTGGCATGAAAAGCAACTGGACGACTTCAACTACCACCTGCACCACCGCGACCTCAGCCCGTTGCAGGGCGAGGAATGGGTCATTGGCCTGACCCGTGCCACCGACCTGCATGACGCGCTCAACCCCAGCGGCTTCTTCACCCGCCGCATCGCTGCCCTGCTCCAGGCGGTTGCCCCGCCCTGGCTAGCCAACTCCACTGCCGTTGCTCGCAAAGCCTTGGCAAAGCGCACGCGCACGCTGATCAAATACCACCTGCAGTTCCAGCAATTGATGAACCAGTTGCCCAGCCTCAAGGGCTTCGCCAAGGCCCGCGTAGAAGGCGAACTGCGGCGCCGCCTGAAGCGGCGCATCGACGTCGACCAGCTGTACATCAGCGAAGCACGGGTGTTGGGGATCATCCCCAATTTATGGAAAGGCCTGCCCTGGCTGATCTACAGCGAGGTGAAGCGTGGCCGCGACGTGGCCCCGATCGTCGACAAGGCCCTGGCCAACATCAGCCCGCTGGACGTGGACTACCGGCTGACCGCGCTGGTGGTGGACCAGCACCGCAACATCGTCCCAGGCCTTGAGGCCGACCTGATCCGCGAGGTGGTGCGCGAGGTGGACGTGGGCGGCAGCTACCCGGCCTTTATCCGCGGGAAGATCGACAACGCCGCCCAGCTGCAATTTCACGCCGCCTTTGCCCTTCTGCAGCGTGCCCGCCATGCCGTGCAACGCCAGCGCACCCGCATGGGCGCCCCGCCCGACCCCGCCTGGCAGCCGACCCTGCAGGACGGCCTGCTGACCGAAGCCACGCTGGACGCTGGTTTCGAGGCCCAGGTCGATACTCTGATGGCCTCGGCGGACGCAGCGTCCACCAGCGACCGGGAAAGCGACCTGCACGTGGCCGTCACCCTGTGCATCATCGCGGTGTCCGCCGTGGCCATGGCCGTCAACCCGTGGCTGGGCCTCGCCGTCAACGGCCTGCTCAGCGCCCGGGCAGTGGCCGATGGCGTACGGGCCTGGAAGCGCGGCGACCACGAGCAGGCGGTGGATGCAATCGGCGGCGCGCTGGCCGGGCTGGTGCCCGTCGGCCACCTGCCGGGGCCGGCGCACACCCCCGTGGCACTGTTCAGGCGCGGGCCCGAGGCGCTGCAACCCAGGCTGCTGGGCCCTCGTCCAATCGCCGAGGCGCTGCCTGCCCTGGCCGAGGCCAAGGTCGACCTGGCCCACGCCAGCCCCGACAGCGACGGCGTCTACCATCACGCCGGGCGCCACTACATCCGGCACATCGACAGCCCCACCCAGGTGCGCCAGCACGAGGTGGACTACAGCGCCGTGCATGGCAGCTACCGCGCCCTCGACGCCAGGCAACCCGATGCCCTACGCCAGCCCGTCCGGCGCAGCGACTCCATGGCCTGGCGCACCCACGTGCCCGCCTTGTGGGCGCCCGAGGTCGAATTACCCGTGCCCGAGCCGCCCGTGGTCGCGCAGCCGCAGCACTGGGTCGAGCCGCAACTGCTGGCCGAGGCCGGGCTGGAACCCGAGGACGAAGCGGCGTTTGCCGAGGCTGCGCACTGGCTGGAGCAGGGCCAGTTCCAGTTCAACGAAGAGGAAGTGCTGGCCCCTGCCCCGCCCCTCCCGGACCTGCTGCAGGCAGGCGAACCGCTGGTCTTGAGCCCCGGGATGCTGACCATCGACCAGCTCAATGTGTCGCGGTTTGCCCTCGAAGGCCTGCGCCACCCCTGGCAGGTCCCTGCCGACCAGATGCCGGCCTACGACGGCGACCTTGCCAGATTGCGCACCCTGCGCTACGACGCCCTGCTGGGCCAACGGGACCTGGTCAGCCAACGCCGGGTCAGTGCCCGGCTGGCCCGGCAGTTGCTGGCTCGGCAAGGCTACGCGCTGCTGGATGATATCGACATCCGTGGCATGACGATGCCGGTTGGCCGCTACCCGTCTACCCAGGCGCTGTATATCGTCTACCCGCGGCTGATGTTCTGGGATTTCGACTCCATCACCCTCACCGGCCCGATGATGGGCCTGGCCGATCGTTCCTGGGTGCATTACATCCTGCGCAACGTGCCACGTGGCGACCTGCGCCGGGCCATACGCCGGGCCCACCGCGCCAATCAGCTGGTGCCCGCCATAGTGGTCGCGGACGTGGGCGAGACACTTGAAAGCTCGCGCATCTACCTCAACCGGCTGGTGATCCAGCGGCCCGGGGCACCCGCCATCGAGTGATTCAGCGCATAAAAAAACCGATGCCATCGCTGGCATCGGTTTTTTGCAGTGCAGGTATCAGCTTACTTCTTCGAGTCGGTCACGCCAGCGGTGTTGTCCAACAGGCTCTTGGTGGCCGTCTGGATGAACGAGTCGAGCTTGTGCAGCAGGTCGGCCTGGTCGGGCTGATCGGCGATAGGCTCGGCTTTCGGGTCGCTGCCCATCTGGAAGCGGAACATGCGCGGTGGCATGTCCTTGGGCTGAACCAGGATGCGGTCGCCGGTGATGATGGCCACGGTCTGCTCGTTACCCGAAGGCTTGATCACGCCGAAGCCCTTGTCGCCATCCGGCAGGTTCAGCAGGTCACGGCCCCAGCACTGGTTGCGGGTTTCGCCACCGACACGGCCCATGATGGTCGGCACGATATCGATCTGGGTGCCCACGGTGTGGTTCACCGCGCCGAACTTCTGCTGCAGGCCTTCGCCGATCATCAGCATGGGCACGTTGAAGCGGCCCAGGTCCATCTCGGTGATCTGCTGTTCGTTGCCGAAGCCATGGTCACCCACCACGATGAACAGGGTGTCCTTGTAGTACGGCTCCTTCTTGGCCTTCTCGAAGAACTGGCCCAGGGCCCAGTCGGAGTAGCGCATGGCCGTGAGGTGCTGGTTCAGCGGGCCACGGTCGGTGACCTGGGGTACCGGCAGCGGCGACGGGATGGCGTACGGGGTGTGGTTGGACAGGGTTTGCAGCAAGGCATAGAACGGCTTGCCGGCCTTGTCGCGCTTGGCCAGTTCCTGGGCGCCACGGTCGAACATGTCCTGGTCGGACACGCCCCAGGTGGGGTCGGAGAACACCGGGTTGACGAAGTCGTTGCGGCCGATGAAGGTGGTCATGCCCTGGTTGGCGAAGAAGCCGGACTGGTTGTCCCAGGCGAAGTCACCGTTGTACACGTACACGTCATCGTAGTTGCGCGCGCTGAGCAGCTCCGGCAGGCCCGACAGCTTGTGCGCGCCTTCCGGGGTCTGCATCAGGTATTCGAAACCTGGCAGGTTGGGGAAGCAGCCCATGGTGGCGAACATGCCCTGGTGGGTATGGGTGCCGTTGGAGAAGAAGTGGTCGAACAGCACGCCTTCCTTCGCCAGCTTGTCGAAGTACGGGGTGATGTTGCCGGGTGCACCCAGGGCGCCCACCGAGTGACCGGCGAAGCTTTCCATCAGGATGACCACGACGTTCTTGTAGCCCATGACGTTCTGCGCCGGCGGCGTGAAGTCACGGCGCACCGCGGCGGTGTCGGCGTCCACCAGCTTGTCGTTGGAGGTCAGCAGCATGTTGCGCACGGTCTGCTGGGCGTCATCCTGGGGGATGGTGGCCTTCCAGATGTTGTCGCGCTCGTCGGAGAAGCTGCTTTTCGCCGCGCCGATCAGGCTCAGGGTGCCGTTGAGGCCCAGCTGGTTGGCGAAGTTGGAGTCGGTGGTGTAGGCATCACCCCAGCGCAGCGGCGGGCCCTGGCGCAGGGTGCCACGGGCGGCGACCACGGCCACGGCCAGCAGCACCACGAACACGGCCAGGCGGCCATACCAGGGCGCCACCGGGCGGCGGCCGCTGGCCACGTAGTCCACGCGCGGGCGGGTCAGGCGGTCGATGCCCTTGAACACCAGGCTCAGCAGCCAGGTCACCAGGGCCCAGGCCAGCAGGTAGCGCACCACCGGGTAGCCGTACCAGAGCATGCTCAGCACGGTCTTGGGGTCTTCCTTCACGTACTGGAACACCAGGCCGTTGAGGCGCTGGTGGAACTCGCGGAAGAAGTCCAGTTCCATCAGGCCCAGGAACATCATCACGCTGGAGGTGATGGTCAGCCAGAAACGCCACAGGCCGCGGCGAGCCATCAGCCATGGCACCAGCGTGGCGATCATCAGCGGCACCAGGGTGTACACCACCAGGCGCACGTCGAAGCGCAGGCCGTTGCCGAAAGCCTCGACGAAGGTTGCGGCCGGGGTGTCGAGGATCATTTCACGGTTGTAGATCAGCAGCGCCAGGCGCAGCAGGCTGAGCAGCACCATGATGGCCAGGCCGCTGAGCAACGTGTAGGCAAGGTGGGATTTGACGGTCGGCTGCCGGCGTTTGTACGCCTGCGCCGGACCCAAGGCGTCCGTGTTGGCCATGTCGATAGAAAATCCGTGGATGGTTTATTGGAATCGTGAAACACGAGGCGGCAAATGGTGCATCAAGATGGCAGGCGATGCACTGCATAATTTTGCCAGGCGCAACGTCATATCTTTGTGAAAGGCCTGTAGAGCGGGGGGCAAGGCTGCCCCCCACACACCGCGTAACAATTCAGAGCCGCACATTGCCCCGTGGGCCGGCGATGGCCCAGATGATCAGGCCCAGCACCGGCAACAGCAGGATCAGCAGCACCCAGATGATTTTCATCCCGACTTCGGCGCTGCTTTTCAGCACATTGATGATGGCCCAGATATCCAGGGCCAGAATGATCAGGCCGACCAGGCCGTTGAAGGTGGAACCCATGGGGAAGTGCTCCGAGAAAGGGATTCCCCCTTCAGCGTAGCCCACCACGTTGTAGCAGCGGCCGCAGGCCGCGTCCGGGAGCGCCGCAATGGGTGCCTGGAACACGGACGCAGCCTTCGGCAGCTGCTACGGGTTAGATGTGCACGGCTATTTTCAGGGCTTCCAGGGAGGCGGCGGCAGCGATGTTCACTGCGGCGCACAGCTCCAGCACGCGCTCCACGTCCTTGCCGAACACCAGCACGCACTGCAGCTCGTCATCCAGCGGTTGGCTGAAGTCGACCAGGGTGTAGCCGCCGTCTTCCTTGGCCAGGCTGCTCATCTGCACCTGGATGCGGTTGAGCGCGGTCAGCGGCTCGACCTTGGCCAGTTGCTTGGCCTTGAAGTTGAACGCCACGCCCGGGCCGAACGAGTCGGTGATCTGCTGGAACAGGTCCTGGTAGGTGTCGGCCTGGAACAGCACGGTGTCGGGCAGGCTGCCGACCACCACCCACTCGCCCAGGGCAATGGGGAAGCTGTCGTCGTAGTTGATGTCCGGGTTGGCCGCCAGGAACGCCTGTGGGTCGGCGTAGGCCTGGGCGGCTTCGTCGGCGATGCGCGCGATGTCGGTGTCCGCCAGGCAGCCCGAGCTGATCTTGGTGATGAGTTCAATCAGTTGGTCTTTCATGGGGGCAGCCTGCAGCGGACGAAAAAAGGGCGCAAAGCATAGCCGCATTCGCGCCCCGAGGGTATCAGGCCGTGAGCCTGGCCAGCTGCGCGGCGGTGTCCTGGGCGCCCATGGTCTGCGCCGCAGCCAGGGCGGTGGCGCCGTTGGCGTCGCGGGCATGAGGGTCGGCGCCCTGGGCCAGCAGGTAGTCGACGATGGCGGTGCGGTTGAACATCGCCGCCATCATCAGCGCGGTGCGGCCATCGCCGCCGGCGCCTTCGACGCTGGCGCCGCCCTCGATCAACAGCTGCACCACCGCCAGGTCGCCCTTGAACGCGGCACCGGCCACCGGGCTCTGGTTGTTGTCGTTACGCAGCTCGGGGTCGGCGCCGTGGGCCAGCAGCACGCGCACGGCGTCCTGATGGCCATGGTAGGCGGCCAGCATCAGCAGGGTGTCGCCCTTGTGATTGCGCAGGTTCACCGGCAGGCCCTTGTCCAGCAGGCGGCCCAGCATGTCGGCGTCGCCGCTGCGGGCCACGTCGAACACTTGCGCGGCGAATTCGGCGGCTTCATCCGGGGTCATCTGGCGGGCGGGTTGGGCGTCGGTCATGGTGGGCTCTCCTGGCTGGCTAATGCTGTTCAGTGTCCGGGGGCGGCGACAGGTGGTCAACAGAACCTGCCTATGGCGGCGGACAAGGGAATTAATTGGCAATACGTTGTCATAGACCATAGGGATGACTGAAAAGTCGCCCCACCCTTCCCCCCGGGTTTGTCCGAACCCGTCGCGCAAAATGCCGTGCAACAAATGACCAGTCATGCATTTTGCACGGATCTGAAATTCACGATTTTCCTGAAGTGCCCGGTTTCATTGGGTTTCGCCCTGATGGCAAAGCTGGCACGGGCTCTGCACTCCTTACTCACAGGTTTGCCAACCAAAGAGCCAGGAGCTGACATGAACTTCATTCAAGAAAAATTCGCTTCCGTATTCGCAGGCTATGAAGTCACCACCCAGCCGCGCCCCGATGGCGCCGTGTTGCTGACCCTGCGTGACAGCGAAGGCAAAGTGACCCGCCGGTCGATCTCGTACCAGCAACTGCACACCGCCGAGCAACTGACCTGGGTGATCAGTGCCATTCGCCGTGACCTGGCAGGTGCCGCCAGCGAGCTGCCGGCGATCAACATGCTGCAGAGCCAAAACCGCTTCGCGCTGCCGACCTATCATTCGGCCTGAGACACGGGATACCTTTTCGCGGGCAGAGCCCGCTCCCACGGGAGCGGGCTCTGCCCGCGAATCAGACGACGCTGATCTGTGTGAAGCTTTCGACGCAGCAGTGATCGCCGAGTTCCCCACCCTCTCTCACCAACCCCACGGTCTGCATTCCCGCCGCCCGCGCTGCATCCAACTCCTCGACCACGTCCGACAGGAACAGCACCTGCCCCGCCGCCACGCCCATGGCCGCGCTGATGGTGCGGTATGACTGCGCCTCGCGCTTGCCGCCCGAGGTGGTGTCGAAGTAGCCATTGAACAACGGCGTCAGGTCTCCCGCCTGGGAGCAGCCGAAAATCAGCTTTTGCGCCTGCACCGAGCCCGACGAATACACGTACAACGGCAAGCCCTGGGCGTGCCAGCGGGTCAGTGCTTCCACGGCGTCCGGGTACACGTGGCCCTTGAGCAGCCCGGCGTTATAGCCCTGGGCCCAGACCATCCCCTGCAACGCCTTGAGCGGCGTGGCCTTGCGGTCTTCGGCCAGCCACCCCAGCAGGATGGCGATCACCCGTTCCACATCGGCACCCGGCTCGCCGCTGGCCTGGCGCACGGCGTCCAGCTGCGCAGCCACGGCAGGCTCGGCGGCGTGGGCACGCACGTAACCGGGCAGGTGTTGGGCGGCGAAGGGAAACAGCACATCGAAGACGAAGCTCACCGCGCTGGTGGTGCCTTCGATGTCGGTGAGGATGGCAGTGATGGGCATGCGAGCTCCGGGGTCAGTCGTCGAGGCGCGGGAACAGGCTGGCGATCTGCTCGCCGGTGAACTTCGCCACCCAGCCATCGGCGTTGTTGAACAGGCGGATGGCAACGAAATGCGGCTGCTCGCCCATGTCGAACCAGTGCGGCGTGCCGGCCGGCACCGAGATCAGGTCGTTCTTCTCGCACAGCACGGCGTACACGTAGTCGTCGATGTGCAGGGTGAACAGGCCACGCCCGGCGACGAAGAAGCGCACTTCGTCCTCGCCATGCACGTGCTCGTCGAGGAACTTGGCGCGCAACTGCTCCTTCTGCGGGTGGTCGCGGTCCAGGCTGATGACGTCCACGGTCTGGTAGCCGCATTCAGTCATCAGCTGGTCGATCTGCCCGCGGTAGGCGTCGATCACCTGCTCCTGGCTGGCGCCGGGCTGGATCGGCGCGTTGGCCTGCCAGCGCTCGAAGCGCACGCCTTGCTCGGCCAGGGTGGCGCTGATGTCCTCGGCGTGGGTCAGGACCTTGTTGGGGATGCCAGGGGTGGAAACGTGGTACACGGTCAGGCTGCTCATCAGGGGCAACTCCTTTTTCTAGCGACCGGTGACCGATCGCACTTTCAATTCACACTCGAACAAAAACTCGAAGGCCTCGACCTGGCGCAGCGCGTCGCTCATGGCCGCGCCCCAGGTGTACAGGCCGTGGCCGCGAATCAGGTAGCCCACGCACTCGGGGTGGGCGTCCAGCCAGGGCTGCACCTGGCTGGCCAGGCGGGCGATGTCCTGGTCGTTGTCGAAAATCGGCACGCGCACGCAGGACTGGTGGCTGGTCACGCCGCTGAAGGCCTTCTGCAGCTCATAGCCTTCAAACGCCAGGAAGGTGCCCGGGGTGAGCCGTGATAACACCGTGGCATTCACCGAATGAGTGTGCAACACCGCGCCGATTTGCGCTTGCCAGGCGTACAGCTGGGTGTGCAACAGGGTCTCTGCCGAGGGTTTCTTGCCCGGCTCCAGGCTGTTGCCGGCCATGTCGGTGGCCAGCACATCGTCTGGCCCCAACTGGCCCTTGTGCTTGCCGGAGACGGTCAGCAGGGCCTGGTCGGCGCCCAGCCGGGCGGAATAGTTGCTGCTGGTGGCCGGGGACCAGCCACGCTCGTACAGCAGGCGTCCTGCCTCGATGATCTGCTGGGCCAGGGTGTCGCGTTCAACGCTCATGCAGCCTCCTCCTTGAGCCGTGTGGCAATGATGACTGCCGCGGCCAGCGCGGCAAGGCTGGCCAGCGCAAAGGTCGTCGCCGGCCCCAGGCTGTTCCAGCTGTAGCCCGAATACAGCGCACCCAGGGCGCCGCCGGTGCCGGCCAGCGCGGCGTACAACGCCTGGCCCTGGCCCTGCTGGCGGCCACCGAAGGTGCGCTGGACAAAATGAATGCAGGCCGCATGGAAGCTGCCGAAGGTGGCCGCGTGCATCAGCTGGGCCAGCACCAGCAGGCCCAGGTGGTCGGCAAAACTGCCCAGCAGCACCCAGCGCAGCGCGGCCAGCAGGAAACTGGCGGCCAGCACCTGGCGCACCGAATAGCGCCCCAGGATGCGGCTCATGGCCAGGAACATCAACACCTCGGCCACCACCCCCACCGCCCACAGCACGCCGATCACCCCACGGCTGTAGCCCAGGTGTTCCAGGTGCAGGCTGAGGAAGGTGTAATACGGCCCGTGGCTGACCTGCATCAGCGCCACGCATACATAGAAGGCCAGCACGCCGGGGCGCAGCAGCTGGCTGAGAAAGCCCTCCCCCGCCGGCCGCCGCGGGTCCACCTGGGGCTGGATGTTCGGCACCCAGAAGCTGGCGGCGACAATGCCGGCCATGATCACCACCAGCGCATACGGATAGGCGTCCAGGCTCCACCACTCGTACAGGCGGCCCATGCCGACCACGGTGAGGATGAAGCCGATCGAGCCCCACAGCCGTACCTGGCTGTAGCGCGCCGGCTGGGCGTGCAGGTGCGCCAGGGTGATGGTCTCGAACTGCGGCAGCACCGCGTGCCAGAAAAAGGCGTGCAGGGCCATGACCATGGCCAGCCAGGCGTAGGTCTTGCTGACGAAGATCAGCGAGAAACAGCCCAGGGTGCAGAGGGCGCCAAAGCGCACGATGGCCAGGCGCTGGCCTGTGTGGTCACCCAGCCAGCCCCACAGGTTGGGGGCGATGCAGCGCATCAGCATGGGAATGGCCACCAGCTCGCCGATGCGCGCGCTGGCGAAGCCCAGGTGGTCGAAGTACATCGCCAGGAAGGGCGCGGTGGCGCCCAGCAAGGCAAAATAGAACAGGTAGAACCCCGAGAGCCGCCAGTAGGGAACCCCGGCAGCCCCGGGGGCCAGGGTCATTACAGCTGGCCCAGCACCGGGGTGGTGACGCGCACGTCGGCGTTCTGGCCGCGGTTGCGCAGCAGGTGGTCCATCAGCACGATGGCCATCATGGCCTCGGCGATCGGCGTGGCGCGGATGCCCACGCACGGGTCGTGGCGGCCCTTGGTGATGACTTCCACCGGGTTGCCGTGCACGTCGATGGAACGGCCCGGGGTGGTGATACTGGAAGTTGGCTTCAGCGCCAGGTGGGCGACGATCGGCTGGCCCGAGGAGATGCCACCCAGGATGCCGCCAGCGTTGTTGCTGAGGAAGCCTTCGGGGGTCATCTCGTCGCGGTGCTCGGTGCCGCGCTGGGACACGCAGGCGAAGCCGGCGCCGATTTCCACGCCCTTCACGGCGTTGATGCTCATCAGCGCGTGGGCCAGTTCGGCGTCCAGGCGGTCGAAGATCGGCTCGCCCAGGCCCGGCTTGACGCCTTCGGCGACCACGGTGATTTTCGCACCCACCGAATCCTGGTCACGGCGCAGCTGGTCCATGTAGGCCTCCAGCTCCGGCACCTTGTCGGGGTCGGGGCTGAAGAAGGCGTTCTCTTCCACGCTGTCCCAGGTCTTGAACGGGATCTCGATGGGGCCCAGCTGGCTCATGTAGCCGCGAATGACGATGCCCTGGGTGGCCAGGTATTTCTTCGCGATGGCGCCGGCGGCCACGCGCATCGCGGTCTCGCGCGCCGAGCTGCGGCCACCGCCACGGTAGTCGCGTTCACCGAACTTGTGGTGCAGGGTGTAGTCGGCATGGGCCGGGCGGAACAGGTCCTTGATCGCCGAGTAGTCCTTGGACTTCTGGTCGGTGTTGCGAATCAGCAGGCCGATGGCGCAACCGGTGGTGCGGCCTTCGAACACGCCGGACAGGATCTCGACCTCATCGGGCTCCTGGCGCTGGGTGGTGTGGCGGCTGGTGCCCGGCTTGCGCCGGTCAAGGTCACGCTGCAGGTCTTGCTGGGACAGCTCCATGCCCGGTGGGCAGCCATCGACAATGGCGACCAACGCCGGGCCATGGCTCTCGCCAGCGGTGGTGACAGTGAACAGCTTGCCGTAGGTATTGCCGGACATGCAGGACGCTCCGCGAAATCAGATCAGACGGGCAGTATACGCACGCTAGTGACCTGATTCATCCCTGGATGTGCGAACCTTCGCCCTTGGTATAAGTCCAATTGCCACCTTCCGGATACTGGCTTGATGATGTTACGTATTGTTGCGCTGCTGATTTGCTTCGTCTCCCCCCTGCTGCAGGCCGCCCCCGTGATTGCCCAGCGCCCCATCGACCTGGACACCGGCAGCGGCGTGCTGCACGGCTCGCTGCTGCTGCCCATGGCCGATAAACCAGTGCCGGTGGTGCTGATGATCTCCGGCTCCGGCCCCACCGACCGCGACGGCAACAACCCCCAGGGCGGGCGCAACGACAGCCTGCGCAAGCTGGCGCTGCTGCTGGCCAACCACGGCATCGCCAGCGTGCGCTACGACAAGCGCGGCGTGGCCAGCGGCCAGCCGCTGGCGCCGGACGAACGCACCCTGAGCGTGGAAGGCTACGTGGCCGACGCCCAGGCCTGGGCGCAGAAGCTCAAGGCCGACCCGCACTACGGCCCGCTGATTCTGCTGGGCCACAGCGAAGGCGCGCTGATCGCCGCCCTGGCCGCGCCCCAGGCCGGCGCCGACGCAGTGGTGTCCGTGGCCGGCAGCGGCCGGCCGCTGGACCAGGTGATTCGCGAGCAGCTCAAGGGCCGCCTGCCGCCTGACCTGGAGCAACGCGCCGGGCAACTGCTGGACCGCCTCAAGGCCGGCCAGTACGACGCGGATGTACCCGCACCCTTACAAGTGGTGTTCCGCCCCAGCGTGCAGCCCTACCTGGTGTCGCTGCTGCGCCAGGACCCGGCCGCCGCCTTCGCCCGCCTGACGGTGCCGGCGCTGATCATCCAGGGCCGCAACGACATCCAGGTCGGCGTCGCCGACGCCCAGGCACTCAAGGCCGCCCAGCCCAAGGCCAGGTTGGTGCTGATCGACGGCATGAACCACGTGCTGCGCATCGTGCCCAACGACCTCAAGGCCCAGGTGGCGTCCTACAACGACCGCAACCTGCCGCTGGCCGATGAACTGGGGCGCAACCTGGTGGCGTTTATCCAATCGGTGCATTGATCGCGCAAATAGCACGCAAGTATCGGCAAAGCCTGCCGATACGCCGATGCAGGTATCCACTTTGATACCCGCAGCGCTGCGCGAAAGAGGATCGCCGAGATGACCGATACGCAAACCCCAGAGTCACCCGAAGTGGCTGTCGAACCTGAACAGGCCCCCGCACCGGTGGAATTGCCGTGGGCGGACGTACTGCCTGAACACTTCAAGATGCTGCGTCTGGTGCCCCTGCCGGTGGACCGCGCCACCGGTGCGCGGCCGTTGCGCTTCGTGCAGTTCGGCCGCGCCGAGCGCCACAGCAAGGACCACAGCCTGTTGCGCATGGACATCCAGCTGCCGGGCCAGAAGGTGCGCAAGGACCAGAACCGCCTGGAAGTATGGGCCAACCACCAGGCCCGCACCGTCAGCTTCGGCCCCGAGTCCGGCCTGTTCATGGAACCGCTGAACCGCGGCCTGGGGCGTTTCCTGATTGCCCAGGGGGTGATCTGGGCCCAGCGCAAATGGGCGCACTACCGGGTCGAGGGCGCCGCGCTGGCGAGCAAGGACGCCCTCAACGAAGACACCCGCCTGCGCCGCGACCACGTGCTGAAAAGCCATGGCCTGACCGTCAGCTATGCCGACGCCCAGCACCTCAAGGCCAGCTACGAGGGCGTGCAGGTGGGCGAATTGATTGCCACCTGGAACGGCGACAAGGTGCAGGTGGTGGAGATTCTCGACGCGGCCAACATGCTGCAGTTGGCGGAGCAGAACCTGCAGGAACTGGAAGTGAAGTTGCGCCAGCAGGAAGAAAAGGTCAGCAAGTTCAAGCGCGAGGACGCCGGCTTGCGCTTCACCATCACCTGCCTGGTGGCGTTCGCGGTGTTCCAGGCGGGGCTGTTGATCTGGATCGCCACCCACCGCTGATGGCGGTGCCAGGGACGCGGCCTGGCGGCGGATGGCCGCCCCGCCGCTGCTACATCCTGTGGGAGCTGGCTTGCCAGCGAGTTGTTGGGGCCATAAAAGCTCGCTGGCAAGCCAGCTCCCACAAGACAGTTGCGGCTACGGGATGCCGGCGGCGCTTTACGCGCGCGAAGCGAACAGCGCCTGGTGCTCGCGGCACTGCGCCGCGCTGAGCATGAACACGCCATGGCCACCGCGCTGGAATTCCAGCCAGTGGAAGTCCACCTCCGGGTACAGGGCTTCGACGTGCACCTGGCTGTTGCCCACTTCCACGATCAGCAGGCCCTTCTCGGTCAGGTGGTCGGCCGCTTCGGCCAGCATGCGCCGCACCAGATTCAGGCCATCGTCGCCGCAGGCCAGGCCCAGTTCCGGCTCGTGCTGGTATTCGTCGGGCATGTCGGCGAAATCTTCGGCGTCCACGTACGGCGGGTTCGACACGATCAGGTCGAAGCGCTGGCCCGGCAGGCCGTCGAAGCCGTCGCCCTGCACGGTGTACACGCGGTCTTCCACGCCGTGGCGCTCGATGTTCTGGTTCGCCACCTCGAGGGCCTCGAACGACAGGTCGCCCAGCGCCACTTCGGCGTTGGGGAACACGTCGGCGCAGGCGATGCCGATGCAACCCGAGCCGGTGCACAGGTCGAGGATGCGCGCCGGCGGGTTGGCCAACCAGGGGCTGAAGCCGTCCTCGATCAGCTCGCCGATGGGCGAACGCGGAATCAGCACGCGCTCGTCGACGATGAACGACATGCCGCAGAACCACGCCTCGTTGAGCAGGTACGGCACCGGCACACGGTCTTCGATGCGGCGCTTGAGCAACCCCTGGATGTGCACGATCTCGTCTTCTTCCAGGGCGCAGTCCAGGTAGCTGTCGGCGATCTGGTAAGGCAGGTGCACGGCACCCAGCACCAGCAGCCGGGCTTCGTCCCAGGCGTTGTCGGTGCCGTGGCCAAAGTACAGGTCTTCCCCGTGGAAACGGCTGACAGCCCAACGGATGTGGTCGCGCAGGGTGCGCAGGCGGGAAGTGATCACGGCAGACTCCTTTGAATACAGCCGCGCATTCTACCAGTGAAGCCCGGCCCGTGGGGCCCCTGCTGGCATTTTGCAGCAGCGCGGCACCCGACTACCGCCCCGAATCTGCACCGCAAGTGCGCGTAGCGATTCACAGAAAGGCTCCAGCAGTGGAGAATGTGGCAAAAGCCCTATCCAAAGGAGCCCCCGATGTCCGATACAAAGACGATGTTCCAATTGACTGGCCGCGGCCATCCCCCTGCCGATCTCAGCCGCGCCAGCCTTGTGATCATCGACGCCCAGCGTGAATACCTGAAGGGCCCCCTGGCCCTGGTAGGCATTGACGAAGCGGTGGCCAACATTGCCCGCCTGCTCAAGGCCGCGCGCGCTGCCCACCGCCCCATCGTGCACGTGCGCCACCTGGGCACCGTGGGCGGCCTGTTCGACCCCCAGGGCGACCGCGGCAAGTTCATCCCCGGCCTTGAGCCACTGGGTGACGAGCCGATCATCGAAAAGAACATGCCCAACGCGTTCAACAACACCGCCCTGCACCAGACCCTGCAGGAAAAAGGCCCGATCGACCTGATCGTCTGCGGTTTCATGACCCATTCCAGCATCAGCACCACCGTGCGCGCGGCCAAGGACTACGGCTACCGCAGCACCCTGGTGGAAGATGCCTGCGCCACCCGCGACCTGCCCTTCAAGGACGGCGTGGTACCGGCAGCCACCGTGAAGCAGGTGGGCATGGCCACCATGAATGACAACTTCGCCTGCGTGGCCCAGACCGACGAACTGGTCTGACCCCACCGGCAGTGCATGACCCGGCGGCCGCGCGACGTGGCCGCCCATCCGATAAAAGCGTTCATTTTTCCTAATTGCCCCCCGTGTCGGAACCCCGACGCCGCTGGCGAGTCGAAGGCCGGATATTCACTGAGGAAATCGGAATGAAGTTATCCGATGGTTTTGACGCTCGCCGCCTTCGCCCACGCGGCCAACGTAACTGGGGAACACGCCTGGGCCAGGCCTTCGCCGCGCTGCTGGCAGCCCTTGGGGTGCTGCTGGCCATGGCCGGCGCCGCCAGCCTTCTGGGCCACCCCCCGGCCCTGGGCGACCTGAACGCCAGCAAGACCGGCGCCGCCCTGCTGGTGGTGTTCGGCCTGCTGATTCTGTACCTGGGCGTGGGCCTGTGGCGCCGCTGCCGTCGGCGTCGCCATCGCAATCGCGAATTGAACCTGGCGCCGCACCTGATGAAAAAACACGACTGAGTCGCGTAAACTAGGCCTTCCTGGTGGAGGCTGACATGCAAGACGATGATTTTTCCCTGTTTACAAGCGAAATGCGCGGCGTAAAGCCGATCAAGCATGACCGCGCCGACACGGGCAAACCCAAGACCGACCGCAAGAACCTGGCCACACTGCGCCAGGCCGCGACCGTGCGCCAGGACGCCACCACCGTCGATGGCCTGAGCGACCAGTTCGTCATCGACGTGGGCCCCGAGGACGACCTGCACTGGGCCCGCGACGGCGTGCAGGAAAGCCAGATGCGCAAGCTCAAGGTCGGCCAGATCCCGTTCGAGGGCAGCCTGGACCTGCACGGCATGAGCGTGGAAAAGGCCCGGGAAACCCTCTGGGCCTTCCTGGCCGAGGCGGTGAAGTTCGAAATCCGCTGCGTGCGCGTCACTCACGGCAAGGCCGTGCGCCTGGACGGCAAGCGCCCCATGATCAAGAGCCACGTCAACACTTGGCTGCGACAACATGCCCAGGTGCTGGGCTTCACGTCCTGCCAACCGCGCCACGGCGGCGCTGGTGCGGTGTACGTGATGCTCAAGCGCACCATGCTTGAAGGGCGCGACGAATAACCTCGCGCTTGCAGCGACGCGGCCAGCGCCGTACCCTTCGCGTTTGCGAAAATTCCCACAGGTTTAGATCCATGTCCCTGGAACAGCACTACACCGCGATTCTCGGCAAACTCGGCGAGGACGTATCCCGCGAGGGCCTGCTCGACACGCCGAAGCGTGCCGCCAAAGCCATGCAGTACCTTTGCCGCGGTTATGAACAAACCCTGGAAGACGTCACCAACGGTGCGCTCTTCAGCTCCGACAACAGCGAGATGGTGCTGGTCAAGGACATCGAGCTCTACTCGCTGTGCGAACACCACCTGCTGCCGTTCATCGGCAAGGCCCACGTGGCCTACATCCCGAGCGGCAAGGTGCTGGGCCTGTCCAAGGTCGCGCGCATCGTCGACATGTACGCCCGCCGCCTGCAGATCCAGGAAAACCTCAGCCGCCAGATCGCCGACGCGATCCAGCAGGTCACCGGTGCCCTGGGCGTTGCCGTGGTCATCGAGGCCAAGCACATGTGCATGATGATGCGCGGCGTGGAAAAGCAGAATTCGTCGATGATCACCTCGGTGATGCTGGGCGAGTTCCGCGAAAACGCCGCTACTCGCAGCGAATTCCTCAGCCTGATCAAGTGATCCCAAGGGTACCGACATGTTGATGAAAGCATTGCGCGTGGGGCTGGGCCAGCTGATCGTGATTGGCGACCTGCTGACCCGCGGCCCCAAGCAGAAACGCAGCGCCCAGGCCCAGGCCGACGTGGAGCAGCAAGCCAAGGGCCTGAGCCTCTACCAGTTCCACGCCTGCCCGTTCTGCGTCAAGACCCGCCGCGCCCTGCACAAGCTCAACGTGCCGGTGGCCCTGCGCGACGCGAAGCACGACGAGCAGCACCGCCAGGCGCTGCTGGCCGAGGGTGGCCGTATCAAGGTGCCGTGCCTGCGCATCGAAGAGCACGGGCAGACCACCTGGATGTACGAATCCAAGGCGATCATCGCGTACCTGCAGCAGCGGTTTGCTTAAGCGAGATACAACAAACCCGTAGCCGCTGCCGATAGGCTGCGCTGGCCCCTGATTACACCGAGGATCTTCGGCGTGGATCAGGGCCAGCGCAGCCTGCGGCAGCGGCTACGGGTTTTGTGTTTCCAGCCTCAGCCGAGCATGGTCACATGCCGCGGTTGTGATTCAACCCGCTTGAGCCACGCCTGGATGCCCGGGTAGCCGGCCAGATCAAAGCCACCCTCATGAGCCACATGGGTGTAGGCGTACAGCGCGATATCCGCGATCGAATACTGGTCCCCCACCAGGAACGGCGTCAGCTGCAGCTGCCGCTCCATCACCCGTAATGCCTTTTTGCCGCGCACCTGGCAGTCCTGGTACTCCTGCAGGCGGTCTTCGGGCATGTTCAGGTAAAACTGGATAAACCGCGCCACGGCAATGTACGGCTCATGGCTGTACTGTTCGAAGAACTGCCACTGCAGCACCTGGGTGCGCAGGCGCGGCTCGGTGGGCAGGAACGCGGTGCCATCGGCGAGGAAGTTGAGAATCGCGTTGGACTCCCACAGGCAGGTGCCATCTTCCAGTTCCAGCACCGGGATCTTGCCGTTGGGGTTCTTGGCCAGGAACTCCGGGGTCTGGGTGTCGCCCCCGAGAATGTCGATGTCCACCCATTCATACGGCAGGTTCAGCAGGTGCAGCATCAGCTTGACCTTGTAGCAGTTGCCCGAGCGGTAATCGCCGTAAACCTTGTACATGAACCTCTCCTTCTACGCCGCTGCCTGAGCGGCCTGAGCCTTGCGGATAACGTGGGCCAACCGCGCCAGCCCTTCGTGCAGGCGGTGCGGGGCGACATGACTGAAATTCAACCGCAGGCAACCCGGGTGGGCCGCGGGGTCGGCGAAAAACGGCTCCCCCGGCATGAACGCCACGTCCTGGGCCATGGCGTCGGCCAACAAGGTGCGGGTATCGATCGGCTGTTTCAAGGTCAGCCAGAAGAATAGGCCCCCTTGCGGCACGTGCCAATCGGCCAGACCGGCGAAATGCTCGAGCAACGCCGCCTGCATGGCATCGCGACGCTCACGGTAGAAACTGCGCAACTCGCCCAGGTGCTGGCGGTACTTGTCCGTGCCCAGCCACTGCATGGCCTGCCACTGGCCGATGCGGTTGGTGTGCAGGTCGGCGGCCTGCTTCAGCCGCAGCAGGTGCGGGAACAGGTCGGGGCTGGCGATCAGGTAGCCCACGCGCACGCCGGGCAGCAGGGTTTTCGACACGCTGCCCATGTAGATCCAGCTGGCGGTGCGCAGGCGCCCGGCGATGGGCTGCGCGTGGCCGGCGTCGTAGGTCAGCTCGCGGTAGGGCTCGTCTTCAATCAGGGTCACCGCGAACTCGTCCAGCAGCGCCGCCACGCCCGCCCGGGCCGCTTCGCTGTAGCGCACGCCCGAAGGGTTCTGGAAGGTCGGGATCAGGTAGGCGAAGGCCGGCGCCTTGCGCTGCAGGTGGGCGCGCAAGGCGTCCAGGTCGGGGCCATCGGCCTGCAGCGGCACGCCCAGGCAATCGGCGCCGAACAGCTGGAAGGTCTGCAGGGCAGCCAGGTAGGTGGGGCCCTCGACGACAATTTCCGTGCCCTTGTCGATGTACAGCTTGGCGGCCAGGTCCAGCGCCTGCTGCGAGCCGCTGAGCACCAGCACCTGGCTGGCCTGGCAATCGATGCCCAAGGCGCGAGCGTCGGCGGCCAGCTGTTCGCGCAGCTGCGGCTCGCCTTCGCTGGTGCCGTACTGGCTCATGCTGGCGGGCAGGCCCGTCCAGTCCAGGGTGGGCAACATGGCCTCGGCCGGCAGGCCGCCGGCGAACGACATGACTTCGGGGCGCTGGGCCGCAGCGAGGATCTCGCGGATCAGCGAACTTTTGAGGCGTGTGACACGTTCAGAGAAAGCCATGGGACCACCACTGGCAAAGTCATCGGAAGATACGTCAAACTGCTTGACCGAAATTACGACGCCGGGCATGGATACGTCAATATGCTTGACCTTAAAAACACCGCCACCCAACAAATCGCCATGGAAGCTTTTTTCTACGGCTACCAGGCCTTCACCGCCAAGGCCGACGAAATGCTGGCCCGCCGGGGCCTGAGCCGGGTGCACCAGCGGGTGGTGTTCTTCATCGCGCGCTACCCGGACATTGGCGTGAGCGAGCTGCTGGAAAAGCTGGGGGTGAGCAAGCAGGCGCTGAACATGCCCCTGCGCCAGCTGATCGAGATGCAGCTGGTGACCAGCACCGCGCCCGCCAGCGACAAGCGCAAGCGCCTGCTGGGGCTGACACCCGAGGGGCTGCGGTTTGAAGAGGCGTTGCGCAAGGAGCAAGTGAAGCTGCTGCAACGAGTGTTCGCCGAGGCGGGCCCGGCGGCGGTGGATGGCTGGCTGGCGGTGAATGCAGCACTGGGCAAGACCACCAACCGCCCGTAGCAGCTGCCGCAGGCTGCGTCTTGTGGGAGCTGGCTTGCCAGCGAGTTGTTAAGGCCCGAAAAACTCGCTGGCAAGCCAGCTCCCACAAAGGCCGGTACAGTTTGACTGTATGGCTAAATGTTACTGCTGCTGTACTGCAACGGTGCAAGGCGGCGGGTTTAGTCTTTCAGGCCTGCCACCACCTCGCTCAAGGATTTGCAGCATGACCGACGCCTCCCCCGTGCATTTGCGCCCGTTGGCCGACACCTCCCCCTCCGCCGTGGTCGCAGGCTTCATTGCCATGATGACCGGCTACACCAGCTCCCTGGTGCTGATGTTCCAGGCCGGCCAGGCCGCAGGGCTGACCAGCGCGCAGATTTCCTCGTGGATCTGGGCGCTGTCCATCGGCATGGCGGTGTGCAGCATCGGCCTGTCGCTGCGCTACCGCACGCCCATCACCGTGGCCTGGTCGACGCCCGGCGCGGCGCTGCTGATCACAAGCCTAGGCCATGTGAACTACAGCGAGGCCATCGGCGCCTACATCACCTGCGCGGTGCTGGTGGTGATCTGCGGGCTCACCGGCAGCTTCGAGAAACTGGTCAAGCGCCTGCCCTCCTCCCTGGCCGCGGCGTTGCTGGCCGGCATCCTGTTCAAGATCGGCAGCGAAATCTTCGTCGCCGCCCAGCACCGCACCCTGCTGGTGCTGGGCATGTTCTTCACCTACCTGCTGGTCAAGCGCGTGTCGCCGCGCTACGCCGTGCTGTCGGCGCTGGTGCTGGGCACCCTGCTGTCGGGCTTCATGGGCCTGCTGGACTTCAACCAGTTCCACCTGGAAGTGGCCACCCCGGTTTGGACCACCCCATCATTCTCGCTGGCCGCGACCATCAGCATCGGCATCCCGCTGTTCGTGGTGGCCATGACCTCGCAGAATATGCCCGGCATCGCCGTGCTGCGCGCCGACGGCTATCAGGTGCCCGCCTCGCCACTGATCTCGGTGACCGGCTTCGCTTCTCTGCTGCTGGCACCGTTCGGCTCCCACGGCATCAACCTGGCGGCCATCAGCGCCGCCATCTGCACCGGCCCGCACGCCCACGAAGATCCAAGCAAACGCTACACCGCCGCGGTGTGGTGCGGGATTTTCTACGGCATCGCCGGCGTGTTCGGCGCCACCCTGGCGGCGCTGTTTGCCGCCTTGCCGAAGGAACTGGTGCTGTCGATTGCCGCGCTGGCGCTGTTTGGCTCGATCATCAATGGCCTGAGTATTGCCATGAACGAGCCGAAGGAGCGCGAGGCGGCGCTGATCACCTTCATGGTGACTGCGTCGGGCTTCACGCTGTTCTCGGTGGGTTCGGCGTTCTGGGGCATCGTGGCGGGCGTATTGACCCTGCTGATCCTCAACTGGCAGAAGCAATAACCCGTAGCAGCTACCGAAGGCTGCGTCCGGCCTGGACGCGGCCGTCGGCCGCTGCTACAGGCGGAAATGCCCGACCATGTCGCGCAGCTCGCTGCCCAGCTGCGCCAGTTCGATGCTTGACGCCGCGTTGCCGCGCATCGCCAGCGCCGATTGATCAGCACTGGCGCGGATATTCGTGACGCTGCGGTTGATCTCTTCCGCCACCGAGCTTTGCTGCTCGGCTGCCGCGGCAATCTGCTGGTTCATCTGCTGAATCTGTGACACCGCGCTGGCAATACTGCCCAGGGCGCTCTCGGTCTGCAGCGCATCGCTGACCGCCAGCTTCACCAGTTCGCCACTGCCCTGGATCTGCGCCACCGACGCCGCGGCGCTGGCGCGCAAGGTGCTGACCAGCCGCTCGATCTCGGCGGTGGACTGCTGGGTGCGCTGGGCCAAGGCCCTTACTTCATCGGCGACCACGGCGAAACCACGCCCCTGTTCGCCGGCACGGGCGGCTTCGATGGCCGCGTTCAGCGCCAGCAGGTTGGTCTGTTCGGCCACGCTCTTGATCACTGCCACCACGGTGCCGATGCTCTGGATCTCGTTGCTCAGGTGCTCGATGCTGTGGCTCGCCGAATCCGCCGCGCCGGCCAGTTGCTCGATGCGCTGCATGCTCTGGCGTACCACCTGCTGGCCGTTGTCCACGCGGGTATCCGCTGACTGCGCGGCCAACGCCGCCTGCTCGGCGTTGCGGGCCACGTCGTGGACGGTGGCGGTCATCTGGTTCATGGCGGTGGCCACCTGCTCGGTTTCCTGCTGCTGGCTGCTGACCTCCAGGTTGGTCTGCTCAGTGACCGCCGACAGCGAATGCGCCGAGCTGGACAGCTGCTCGATGCCCGCCTGCAGGCCACTGACAATGCTGCTCAGGCCTGCGCCCATCTGCTGCATGGCAGCCAGCAACTGGCCGATCTCGTCGCGCCGGTCCACCTCGATACTGCCGCTGAGGTCGCCGCCGGCGATCTGCTGGGCACGGCTGATGACCCGGCGCAGCGGCCCCACGATCAGCCGGGTGATCAGCCACGCGGCGAGCACGCCCACCAGCAGCGCCACCAAGGATGAGCCGATGATCAGCAAGCTGTTCTGCTTCAACTCGGCCTGCATGGCCTGGTCCTGGGCGGCAGCGGCCTGGTCGACACGGCTCACCACCTCATCGGCCCGCGCCTTGAGCTGCCCATAGACCTGTTTTTCCTTGGCCAGCAGGTCGGTGTATTCCCCCAGCTTGTCGCTGAAGCTGGCGATGTGATCGCTGACTTCGTTCAACACCGTCTGGTAGCCGGCGTCCTGTACCTCGCTCTTCAAGGCGTTGGCTTGCTTGAGGGCCTCGGCGGCCTGCTCAATCTTGCCGTTGCCGGTGTCGTCGTCGACGCCCTTGCGGCTCTGGTCCAGGCGCACCCGCGCGGCGTCCATGGCCTGCAGCATCAGCCGCGCCACCTGCGCTACTTCATTGGCCTGGGTGATGAATTCGCTGCCCTTCTCGCCTTTGGAATCCTTGAGCGCATAGGTGCCGTCGTCGGACAGCCCGGCCTGCAGCACGTCGAGGTTATTGGCCACTGTGGACACCGACCAACTGGCCATGTCCAAGGCCAAATCCTTGGCCTGGCTGATCTCCACGAACTGGTCGAACGCCTTGCGGTACGCGGCCAGCGCCGGTTGCACGCCTTCTACAGCGCCCGCGCTGGCAGCCAGTGTTTCCACGCTCTTGCGCAGGGCATCGGCGGTCTTGGGGTCGGCGTGCAGGGCGAACTCCTGCTCCTGCAGGCGCACCCGCAGCAGGCCGCTGTTGAGCGCCGACATCTGCTTCAAGCCGTCGAAACGCTGGCTGATGCTGGCCAGCGACCACACGCCGATGGCCGCCACCAGCACCGTCAGCGCCAGCACCAGGGCAAAGCCCAGGCCCAGCTTGCGGGCCATGCCCAGGTTGGCAAAACGTCCACTGCTGGCCGATGTCATTGCGCGCTCCCCCAGAGTCAATGCACGCAGAGTGGCAATGGCACGGGGGCAGGCACAAGATCCTGGCGTCGGAATAATGGCAAAAAGCTATGAAGGTGTCGTTTTCAGCAAAGCGGAGGGCGCTTTGCCCTGCTATCAAATCGCCGTGGCGCCCCCGTCCACCAACAACGAATGCCCCGTGGTAAACGCCGCGCCATCGCTGCACAGGTACAACACCGCGCTCGCCACCTCTTCCACCCGGCCCACGCGCCCGACCGGGTGCATGGCCGCGGCGTACTCGGCCTTGCGCGGGTCGGCTTCGTGGGCGCGGCGGAACATGTCGGTGTCGATCACCGCCGGGCACACGGCGTTCACGCGAATGTGTTTTTTCGCGTATTCGATGGCGGCCGACTGGGTCAGGCCGATGACCGCGTGCTTGGAGGCCGCGTAGATGCTCATCTTCGGCGCCGCACCCACGCCGGCGACCGAGGCGGTGTTGACGATGGCGCCGCCGCCCTGGGCCAGCATCACCGGCAACTGATACTTCATGCACAGCCACACGCCCTTGACATTGACGCCCATGATGGCGTCGAACTGCGCCTCGGTGCCTTCGGCCAGGCGGCTGTTCTCGATCTCGATACCGGCGTTGTTGAAGGCGTAGTCCAGGCGGCCCCACAGGGCCACGGCCTGCTCGGTCATGGCGCGCACCTGGGCCTCCACGGTGACGTCGCAACGCAGGAACTGCGCCTGGCCGCCAGCCTCGCGAATCAGCGCCACGGTACCTTCGCCACCGGCGGCGTCCAGGTCCACCACCACTACTTTCAGGCCCTCGGCGGCGAACGCCTGCGCGGTGGCGCGGCCGATGCCTGCCGCCGCACCGGTCACCAGCGCCACTTGTCCGGAAAATGCCATGCCCATGGTCGAACCTCTGTGAATTGGAAGTGATGGGCGCAGTCTAGCCAAGGCGCCAGCACGCCACGCAGCACTATTGGCGCGCTGTATTTCACCGTATTCGGCGCGGCCGTTGCCCTTGCCAGCGGCGCCCGCGCGGCCTATCAACAGTCCACCGTCCACATTTGGAAGCACCTGCCATGACCGACGTCAACCGCCAATTCCTGCTGGCCCGCCGCCCTTCCGGCGCCGCCAGCCGCGAAGACTTCACCTTCCAGACCGTGCCGCTGCCCGAACTGGGCGTCGGCCAAGTGCGCGTGAAGAACCTCTACCTGTCCCTGGACCCGGCCATGCGCGGCTGGATGAATGAGGGCAAGTCCTACATCCCACCGGTGGGCCTGGGCGAAGTGATGCGCGCCTTGGGCGTAGGCCAGGTGGTGGCGTCCAACAACCCGGCGTTCGCCGTGGGCGACCATGTCAACGGTGCGCTGGGCGTGCAGGATTTCTTCCAGGGCGAGCCCAAGGGCTTCTACAAGGTGGACCCCAAGGTTGCGCCGCTGCCGCTGTACCTGTCGGCGCTGGGCATGACCGGCATGACCGCCTACTTCGCGCTGCTGGAAACCGGCGCACCAAAGGCGGGCGACACCGTGGTGATCTCCGGCGCCGCGGGGGCGGTGGGCAGCGTGGCCGGGCAGATCGCCAAGATCAAGGGCTGCCGGGTGGTCGGCATCGCCGGCGGCAAGGACAAGTGCCAGTCGCTGATCGACGAACTGGGCTTTGACGGCGCCATCGACTACAAGGCCGAGGACGTCGCCGCCGGGCTCAAGCGCGAATGCCCCAAGGGCGTGGACGTGTTCTTCGACAACGTGGGGGGCGACATTCTCGACGCCGTGCTCAGCCGCCTGGCGCCCCACGCGCGGGTGGTGATCTGCGGGGCCATCAGCCAGTACAACAGCAAGACCGGGGTGAAGGGCCCAGCCAATTACTTGTCGCTGCTGGTGAACCGCGCGCGCATGGAAGGTTTCGTGGTGATGGACCACGCCGCCAAGTTCGCCGCGGCCGGGCAGGAGATCGCCGGCTGGCTGGCCAAGGGGCAGCTCAAGAGCAAGGAGCACGTGGTGGAGGGGCTGGAGACGTTCCCAGAGACGCTGCAGAAGCTGTTCAGCGGGGAGAATTTCGGCAAGCTGGTGTTGAAGGTCTAGCCCCGTAGCAGCTGCCGCCAGGCGGCGTCCGGGACGCCGCCTGGCGGCAGCTGCTACAGGTAAAGATCAGGCGTTGAGCTGGGCTACGACGTCTGCCAGCGCTTGCGCCGGGTCTTTGGCCTGGCTGATCGGGCGGCCGATCACCAGGTAGTCGGAACCTGCGTCCAGCGCCTGGCGTGGGGTGAGGATGCGACGCTGGTCGTCCTGGGCGCTGCCGGCCGGGCGAATGCCAGGGGTCACCAGTTGCAGCGACGGGTGCGCCGCTTTCAGGGCCTGGGCCTCCAGGGCCGAGCACACCAGGCCGTCCATGCCAGCCTTCTCCGCCAGTGCGGCCAGGCGCAGCACCTGCTCTTGCGGCTCGATGTCCAGGCCGATGGCGGCCAGGTCTTCACGCTCCATGCTGGTCAGCACGGTCACGCCGATCAGCAGTGGCTTGGGGCCGCTGCGCTGGTCGAGTACGTCACGGCAGGCGGCCATCATGCGCAGGCCGCCGGAGCAGTGCACGTTCACCATCCACACGCCCATTTCCGCAGCGGCCTTGACGGCCATGGCAGTGGTGTTGGGAATGTCGTGGAATTTCAGGTCCAGGAACACTTCGAAGCCCTTGTCGTTCAGGGTCTCGACGATGCCCGATGCGCTGCTGGTGAACAGCTCCTTGCCGACCTTCACGCGGCACAGCTTGGGGTCCAGCTGGTCAGCCAGTTTCAGGGCGGCGTCGCGGGTGGGGAAATCCAGGGCGACGATGATAGGAGTCTGGCAAGCGGACATGGGCGGGCTCTCAGGGGGCAAGTCGAAATCGGCGCGCATTGTAGCGGATTTTAGGGGCGCTGGCGCCCCACAAACAGGCACAGCCTGCCCTTAGCCTAGCCCACCCATCTCCACCTGCGACACCAAACCCGCCATTACGACCCCTTTTGCCCGGCTGGCACGGCCACTGCACGCAAAACAGCACGAACGTTCCAATCCACACGAGGGAGCCGTCATGACTACGCAACTCAAGCCCACCTTGGGCACGCTGCACCTGTGGGGCATCGCGGTAGGGCTGGTGATTTCCGGCGAGTACTTTGGCTGGAGCTATGGCTGGGGCGTGGCTGGCACCCTGGGTTTCCTGCTGACCTCGCTGATGGTGGCCACCCTCTACACCTGCTTCATCTTCAGTTTCACCGAGCTGACCACGGCCATTCCCCACGCAGGCGGGCCTTTTGCCTACAGCCGCCGTGCCTTCGGCGAAAAAGGCGGGCTGATCGCCGGCCTGGCCACCCTGATCGAATTCGTCTTCGCCCCACCGGCCATCGCCCTGGCCATTGGCGCCTACCTCAACGTCCAGTGGCCCGCCCTGGACCCGCGCCATGCGGCGCTGGGCGCGTACATCGTGTTCATGTTGCTGAACATCCTCGGCGTACAGTTGGCCGCTACCTTTGAACTGGTGGTGTGCATTCTCGCCGTGATCGAGCTGCTGGTGTTCATGGGCGTGGTGGCGCCGGGCTTCAGCGTCGGCAACTTCGTCGCCAACGGCTGGGCCGGGGACAATACCTTCAGCCTCGGCGCGGTGAGCGGCATGTTCGCTGCCATTCCGTTCGCCATCTGGTTTTTCCTGGCCATCGAGGGTGCGGCCATGGCTGCCGAGGAAGCGAAAGATCCGCGGCGCACCATCCCCAAGGCCTACATCAGCGGCATCCTCACGCTGGTGCTGCTGGCCCTTGGCGTGATGGTGTTCGCCGGCGGCGTGGGCGACTGGCGCGCCCTGGCCAACATCAATGACCCCCTGCCCCAGGCCATGAAAACCGTGGTAGGCGAAGGCTCCGGCTGGCTGCACATGCTGGTGTGGATCGGCCTGTTCGGCCTGGTGGCCAGCTTCCACGGCATCATTCTCGGCTATTCGCGCCAGTGCTTCGCCCTCGCCCGTGCCGGCTACCTGCCCAAGGGCCTGGCCAAGCTGTCGCGCTTTCAGACCCCGCACCGGGCCATCATCGCCGGCGGCGTGGTGGGCATCGCCGCCATCTACAGCGACGGCCTGATCAACCTGGGCGGCATGAGCCTGACCGCCGCCATGATCACCATGGCCGTGTTCGGCGCCATCGTCATGTACATCATGAGCATGCTCAGCCTGTTCAAGCTGCGCCGCAGCGAACCCGGCCTGGCTCGCAGCTTCCGCGCCCCCGGCTACCCCATCGTGCCGGGCATCGCCCTGGTGCTGGCGGTGGTGTGCCTGGTGGCCATGGCCTGGTTCAACACCCTGATCGGCGTGATCTTCCTGGGCTTCATGCTGGTAGGCTTCGTCTACTTCCTGCTCACCGGCGCCGCCCGTGCCAGCGCCCCGGCAGACGCCATGCTCACGGGCCTGTAGCCAGCGCCCTATAATGGAACCACTGCCGGGCGCTTGCCTCCAATGAGTACAAGCCTGTATTCGCCGCCACCCGGGCGGCGAGCCCGGCCCGCAAGGAGAAGTGGCCATGCCCTGGTACGCCTGGTTGATTTTGGTAGTAGCGATCGGCTCCATTGTTGGCGGCCTGATGATGTTGCGCGACAGCGCCAGCAAAGTGGAACTCACCGAAGAACAGCGCCGCAAGGTGGCGCAGCGCAACGCCGAGGCGGACGCCAAGGACGCGCAGAACCGGTAGGCGTGTGTAGCAGCGGCCGCAAGGCCGCGTCACAGGCGCCAACGTACACCGGTTGAATCGCGGCGCCTTGGACGCAGCCTGCGGCAGCTGCCACGGGGGGCCGCTTCTGTTAGAATGATGATTAACATCCCATTCTGACCGGGCCATCCCCATGCGCTACTCCGCCGACCACAAAGCCCAGACCCACGAACGCATCGTCAAGGAAGCCTCGGCGCGCTTTCGCCGGGATGGCATCGGCGCCACCGGCCTGCAGCCGTTGATGAAGGCGCTGGGGCTGACCCATGGCGGCTTCTACGCGCACTTCAAATCCAAGGACGAACTGGTGGAAACCGCCTTGCGCGCGGCAACCGAAGAGCTGACTGAGGTATGCGAAAAGGCCTTCGCCAAGCCCCAGCCGTTGCAGAGTTTCATCGACACCTACCTGAGCCCCGCCCATCGCGATAGCCCGGAAAAAGGCTGCCCACTGCCGACCATGGCCGCCGAACTGGGGCAGCGCGGCCAGCCCAGCCCCATCACCGACCAAGGCGTGGAAGACCGCCTGGCACGCATTGCCGCCACCTTGAAGGCAGAAGATGCCGAGGAGCAGGCCGTGGTGATGCTCTCGACCCTGGTGGGCGCGCTGATGCTGTCGCGCAGCGTCGAGGACCCGCAGTTGTCGCTGCGTATCCTCGACAGCGCGCGCAAGGCGCTCAAGTTGCAGGCGGATGCCGCGGGTTAGACCGCTTCACACCCAGCGCTTGAGCAGCACGCTGGCGTTCACCCCGCCAAACCCGAAGCCGTTGGACAGCGCGTACTCCATGGCCATGGCACGCGCCTGGCCACGCACCAGGTCCAACCCCTCGGCCAGCTCGTCCGGGTGCTCGAGGTTCAAGGTGGCGGGGGCAACCTGGTCACGCAACGCCAGCACCGTGAAGATCGCCTCGATGCCCCCTGCCGCGCCCAGCAAGTGACCGGTAGCGGATTTGGTCGACGTGATCGCCGGGCCCTGGCCGGCGCCGAACAGAGAACGAATGGCCGCCAGTTCGCCCTTGTCCCCCACTGGAGTAGAGGTGGCATGGGCATTCAGGTGCTGCACCTGGCCGGGGGTGATGCCACCCTGGGCCAGCGCTTGCTCCATGGCCCGCCGGGCACCGCTGCCATCTTCCGGCCCGGCCGTGAGGTGATAGGCGTCAGCGCTGGTGCCATAGCCCACCAACTCGGCCAATGGCGTGGCACCGCGGGCCAGAGCATGTTCCAGCGACTCGATCACCAGAATCCCCGCCCCCTCCCCCATCACGAAACCATCACGGTCACGGTCAAACGGCCGCGAGGCGCGGCTGGGCGTGGCATTGAAGCCACTGGACAACGCCCGCGCCGCAGCGAACCCGCCGAGGCTGACCCGGTCGATGGCCGCTTCGGCACCACCACACACGGCAATGTCGGCCTCCCCGGCGCGAATCAGCCGCGCCGCATCGCCGATGGCCTGCACGCCGGCGGCACAGGCCGTGACCGGCGCCCCCAGCGGCCCCTTGAAGCCATGCTGGATCGACACCTGCCCGGCCGCGAGGTTAACCAGGAACGCCGGAATGGTGAACGGCGACAGCTTGCGCGGCCCGCGGCTGTCGGTGGTGCGTACGGCGTCGACGATGGTGCCAAAGCCACCAATGCCCGACCCGATCACCGTGGCCGTGCGCTGCCGCGACGCCTCGTCCGTGGGAGCCCAGCCCGCCTGGGCCAACGCCTCGCGGGCGGCGGCGAGGGCAAACATAATGAAACGGTCCATCTTCTTCTGTTCCTTGGGCGCCGCGGCCAGGTCCGGGTCGAAGCCGGCCCGCGGATCTTCCCCAAGCGTTGGCACTACCCCGCCGACCCGCGCAGGCAGGTCGGCGACCACGCTTTCAGGCAACTCACGCAAGCCTGATTGGCCGGCCAGCAAGCGGCCCCACACGGTTTCCACGCCGGTGCCGAGCGGCGAGACGAGGCCCATGCCGGTGATGACGATTCTGCGGTTGTTCATGATATCCCCTTGCTGGAAGCAAAACCTGTCGCCACGACCTCAAGGCCGCTGCGGCAGTCGTGCCGCCGTGACAAAACCCTCGTTATAAGAAGGCAATTAAATGTCAACCATAATTCTATAAAATAGTATTACACCCATAATCTTAAAAAGCAATCAAGGCCCAGGCGAAAGCACTTCCTCACTCGATATGCGTGGCTACGCTTCCATTTTATTTGTATTATCGTACAAATAATTGGCTGCAGCCGATCAAGGACGACACACCATGAAACTCATGCTCGTACTGCTTGCTGCCACCCTGACTGGCTGCGGCACCATCAATACCGTCTTTCGCGACGATCAGGTTACCGTCAAGAATCTTAATGACGCGAAATCCTACTGCGGCGCCGTCCCTCGAGTATACAGCGGCGTCATGTATGACTTCTGTGCGCTGCACGCGCCCGTCAAGGAGAGCGACTCGCGCACCGGTTCCAGTTCATACGCCATGGGCATGGTCCTGGACGTCGCGATCTCCGGCGCACTCGATACTCTCGTATTGCCCTACACGCTTGTACGCCAGCACACCGACGGCAGCATGGTCCTGAATTAACCCCCCCTCCCCGTCCAGCAACCCCATTTTCAAGGGAAGATCAACGCAGTTGTCGCCCAGGCGCCCTGTAAGCGGCCAGTATTACCCTTAGACCCGGTGTCAGCGTTTGGCACCCGTTGCCCGTGCTGTGCCCCACCGCCCGCTCTTTTTCGACGCTGATCATTTGAGCGGCCATGGAAATGAAGTATTGCTAAGCCCGTTCATGTCGTTCATGGCTGCGCATTTCCCTCCTCAGGCACCGCAATTGACTGCGGTTCCTTAAGTATTGCGTAGCCGTCAGGTTGGGGCGCCAGGCGCCCCAACCCAGACCTACGTCACTCCAGCGTCAGCTTGTCGCGGTTCTTGTCGACCAACGACTTGCCGATGCCTTTGACTTCAAGCAACTCATCCACCGACGTGAATACACCGTGCTGCTCACGATGCGCGACGATAGCTAGTGCCTTGGCTGCACCTATACCGGACAACTCTTGCTGCAGTGTATTTGCGTCGGCCTGGTTGAGATTGACCTTGCCGGAAGCGGAAGCCTGCACCATTGCAGATGAAGTGGGGGCAACCGGCGCGGCGTTGGCGAGCACGGATACGCTGGCCAGCAGCGCGAACAGCATGGAACGGAACAAGGTTGGCATGAAACAGCTCCTGACTACAGTGGGTTCAAAGGCGGCTTTCCTGAGCCGCCCTTTCAACCTAGTCGAGCCTGATACGTTGTCCAACGGCATCACGTCAGGGGATGTTTCACCGGGACTCAATGCCCCGTGGATTGAAGCTGTACCGAGCGCAAGTAAATTCCCAGTACCCTGCCGTCGGTGCTCCCGGACAGCTGGTTGGGCGCCCTGGCGCCAAGGACGGAAAACTCGAAGACCTGATCTTCACGGCCGGCCTCCAACGGCAAGGCGAGCGTCACCACGCCATCATCGAGACGCTCCTGCTGGACCGGCGCTGCTGAGCCCTCTGGTTCGCGCACCAGCAGCGTTACAGGATGCCCTGCGGTCGCCCCTACTGTGTTGTAGGACAGCAGCACCCGACACCCCCCGCCCTTGCATTCGGGCGGAACCGGCAAACGCAGGCTCGCTTCAGGCTTCGACCAGACCGCCCCTGGCTCAAGCGTGTACCACCCGGACAGAAGCAGAAACGCCGCGTTGGGCAAGCCACTACCGAAGGCGATGGGGTAAGGCGTCGCCGCCAATTGTTCCAGGCTGACCCGAGTGGTCTGTTCGCTGGACCTGGCCTTGAGCTGAACTATCGCAAAATAGGGCGTCTGCGTGACGGAGAGCAACGGATTACCTTGCAGAAGGCTGACCGTACCGGCGAACACCTGCCGGAACTGTGCAGGGCATTTGAAATTATCCAACAGCGACAAGCGTCGATCCTCGGCCGTCAATATGGCAGGGCTCAACTCCGGGCATGGCCAGACTTCTGCGCCCCTCAAGGTATTGAAATAAGGAATGACGACAGCGTCGGCATGGTTGTCCAGCAAGAACTTCAACACCTGGTCAGGACGTACGCCACCCGCGCCATCGAAGTAGTCCAGCATGGCAGCAGGCCAATGTTTCTGGGCCATCGCCAGGTTCTTGTCGCCGCCGATATTGTAGGTGCGGTAGCCGCCGAACGAAGCCAGGTGGTTAACCATGAAATCGTTGGCATAGGGCGCGAATGCGACCAGCTCATTGTGGGAAAATGCTTTGGCCAATGGCTTCGTAACGTCACGTTCAATGGCGTCGAACATCTGCCGGTTGATGACCGCACGCTGCCAGTTTTCACCCACCGCTGGCCAGTACAGCACGAACAGCACCAGCACGCCTGCCCCAGCCCAGCGCAGGCTGCGCGTCTCGAGCGCTGCCAGGCCCATGACGCTCAGCCACCACAGCGCAAAAATCGCCAACGCGGCCCAGCGATAGGTAGCGCGCATCACCTTGAAGCCCGGCAGGTACTCCCAGACCCAGGCGTTGCCCGTGGCAGGTGCCAGACCGGCGGGCATCAAGGCACTCAGTGCACCAGGCGCCTGCTGCTGCACCAGCAACGGCTTGACACTGTCTATCTTCAGCGACGGGCCCAGGGCCAGGTAAAAACCAAGCAGCGCCACCACCAGCAATGCAGAGGCAAGCCATTCGCGGCGGCGGGCGCTGCAGTAGCCAAGCAACCCAGCTAGCAGGATAGGCAGGCTATAGGGGGTAGCCCAGACAGACTTGTCCCCGTAATACAGCTCGTTTGAACGATAGACACTCCAGCCCAGGGCATCGGCCACTGCACTGACCCCGTGGGTAGGCACCAGGGCAAACGAGAGATCCAGGCCCCAGCCACGAAAAAACGCCAACGGGCTGGGGGTAAAGTGCGAGCTTCCAACGTAATGCGTATAGGCCTCGTAGGCCAAGCCAAACCCAAGCAGGCACACCGGGGCGGCGAATACCAGCAACTCACGCCGCGCGGCAGGCTGGCGCAACAGAAACGCTACCCCCAGGACAGCCATGCCGGCGAAGAACATCACAAAGGTGTAGCCGTCCATGAACACCGCAAGCAGCGTGGTCATGACGAATAGCAATCCGCGCGTCAATCGAGCAAAGCGTCCCAGGCCATGGGTCGTGAACAGGCGATACCCTACGAGAAAGTAACTGGGCAGCAATGCCATCGCCATGGACAACATGCTGTAACCCGCATGGCCCCAGATAATAGGCAGGCAAAGCCACAGCGCCGCAGCACTGGCAGCGAGGCTGATGGAGCGCACATACAGGCGCGCCAGGCCTATGGCCCCCCAGTAAGCGAGAGCAAGCCACAGGGCACACACCAGCGAATAGGCATTGGCCATGTCCATGCCGGTCCGAATCAACAGCGCCATCGGCCATGCGCCGGCTAGCCCGAAGGCAAGCGGGGCCCCTGAGGGGTAGCCAATGAAAATCGAATGCGTGCTGAACAACCCTTCACGCGCCAGCGACTCGGCAAAGCCCCCCAGCCATAGCGCCTGTCCCAGAGTAGGCACAGCCACGAACGGCACCGCACCCTGATAGGCGAGAATGCCCACCAGCAGGGCAACGGCGAAGATAATGCGTTTTAAGTCCCACTGCATTTAACTTGCCCTCCCAGGCTGCCGCAGTTTCAGCCGCCATAAAGACGCCACCACAAAGGCAAGTACATCGCCACTCACTGTCACGACGCGACCAGCGACTACCGCTACTATCACGTCAGTTTCCGTCAGCGTCGTCTTGAGGAAGAAAAACAGCACCATTTCCCGGATGCCGATGCCTGCTGGCGCCCCCGGCGTCACCATGCCGATGAGCCAGGCCAGCACATAGGCACCTACTACCAGCACCACATTGGCGGATGCCCAGTCCGTTCCATAGCCAAGCACCCGCAGGACACCCTGGAAAACCAGGCCCGATATGAGCAGGAACAGACTGTATAAGGCAAAGGCCCAAGCCAGCCGGCCACCCTGCCAGCGCCGAAGCACCAGCAGCACCAGTGCTGCGCCTAGCAGGTAGGCAGAGACCGCAAAGCCGGTGCCCAGGGCCGGCTCCAATCGTGCCAGCGCAAGGCAACCGAGCAAGGCACCCGCCATGCACAGCAGAACAGTTTCCAGCACGGCACTCTTGGCCAGGCGCCAGCCTGGCAGGCCCGCCATCATTCCGAGGGCTTGCCGCCCCGCGAGATGAAAGATGTTGCCAGGCACGTACTTCGACAGCTGCGTGGCGCCATACACGCTGCAGGCCCACTGCGGCGCCACCGCGAGGCCCAGGTGACCAAGGCATTGCCACCAGCCAGCGCCCAGCAGCGCAGTGGCCAGGCCATAGGTGGCGGCCAGCCCGACCAGCGCCCACCATTGCCCCGTTCGCACCGTGGAGAAGTCCAGCACTGCATCATATTTGCGGAAGCTCAGGACGATGAAACCAATGGCCAGCACGGCCAATACGCTTCCCACCGCTCCCGTGATCGTCTTGCCGTGGCGCCGCAACAGCCCAGGCATGGCACTCAACAGGTGCGCGCCTTGCACAGCACCATGGTCCACGGCAATGGGCTGCGCACTTCGATCACATCGAAATACTGCGACACAAAGGCCACGAATTGGCGCTTGGACCAATGCTGAATATGACCCGGCGTGTTTCCCCACTGCCGCAGGTATTTCCCCCGGGCGAAGTTGAGCAGGCACCACAAGGGCTCCCGCGGCACACTCAGGATCACGTAGCCGGTGGCGATGGATTGCAGCGCGGCGATCCCCTGCTGCGGAAATTCCAGGTGTTCCAGAACCTCACAGCACACCACCAGGTCGGCGCCGTCCGCAGGCGCCTTCAGGTCGTAGATGCTCTTCACGGAGAAACGCTCTGGCGGTACCTGGTTGAGCGCCGCGTTCTGCTGGGCGATCTCCACCACCTTGCCGGAAAAATCGCAACCGCGCACATCAAGGCCCTGCTTGAGCCACTGGATAGTCCAGAAACCTTCGCCGCAGCCTATTTCATGAATGGCTTTGGCATCGGTGCGGGCCATCAACGACGCAAGCGCGTCATCGAAGCCTTTCATCATCCAGCGGACAATGGGGTTTCGAGAACCATACTTGTCGAACGCGTTGCCAATGACGATATCGTCTTCAGTCGCGCCACCCGCCATCTTCATGTGTTGCGCTCCCGGGGTTGGTTCACTCATCACTTTTGTTCGAACTGTTCAATTTAAAGCGAATATCTTCCAACAACTTTCGGTTCGCTGCCTGCAGGTCCGCCACCACGGCGATCAGTAGCGTCTGGAAGCCCATGATCAGCAAGGTGGCGGCCAGGATCAAGGATTGCACGTGACCGCCGCCATCCCCCTGAAGGTACAGGTTGAGAAACCTGCCACCCAATACCAGCCCGCAACAGAAAATGACCAGGCCGATAGTGCCGAAAAAGCGAAATGGCCTGTAAACGATGAAAATTCGAAGTATTGTCACAATACTTTTTTGAATGTATGACGGGATACTTTTCACTAATCGCGAGGGACGCAAATCACCGTTCACCCGCACCGGTACGGAAACCACGGCCATATTCTTCTGGCCCGCCTGGATAATGGTCTCCAGTGTGTAGGTGTAATTGTTGAATACCATCAGGTGCTGTGCCGCTACACGGCTCAGTGCACGAAAACCACTGGGTGCATCCGGAATATCGGTGTTACTGGCCACGCGTACCACCCAGCTACCCAGGCGCTGCAACAGCTTTTTAACCGGAGAAAAGTGCTCGATGGCATCGATGGGGCGAGCGCCAATCACCATGTCAGCGCGGTGTTCGAGAATAGGCTGGGTTAACGAAGGAATATCTGCCGCGCAATACTGGTTGTCGGCATCTGTATTGACGATGACATCGGCACCCCGTTGCAGGCATGCATCCAGGCCGGTCATGAATGCCTTTGCCAGGCCCTGGTTGCGGGTATGGCGTACCACATGGTCCACCCCAAGGCTTCGGGCGACCTCACTGGTGTTGTCCTGACTGCCGTCATCGATGACCAGCCATTCGACCGTGTCAAAGCCTGCCAAGGACCTTGGCAGTGCGGCAACAGTGACAGCCAAGGTTGCCGACTCGTTAAAGCAGGGAATCTGTATGATAAGTTTCAATACAACACCTCAGATTACGCGGCATGCGGGTCACTGTTATTTACTCTTCTTCGACAACCACCCCGCACTTCCCCACACTTGTATAGATATGGATACTTTCGCCGACGAAGATTGCGCGGCGAAAGTTTCCTCCAGTAGCCACCTTAACGCAATAATGGCCATTAGATACCACCGCGCTGTATTTGCAACAACAAACATCGCCAGCATTTGCGCCACATCACTGCAGCAACGCGATGCTGACCATTTAATTACAGCTCGTTACGCTGCTGCAGGTATACCCAGTCGACAATCTCGCCCTCAGGCGTATAACCACTCACAGTATCCCGAAGCAACTGCCTTACCCTGGAATAATCGTTGTTTTCAACACCCTGCATCAACTCGGCGAGCCGCTCCTTCAGCAGGTCCCAATGAATGTGCTCCTCATGAGCGCTCATGATCATGGGATGGCGGGTCAACACCACGTTGTCGCCAATCAGGAGTTCCTCATACAACTTCTCCCCAGGCCTGAGCCCGGTAAATTCAATGGCGATATCGCCCTGCGGGTTTTTCTCGGAACGAACACTCAAGCCGGACAAGTGCACCATTTTCTCCGCCAACTCGGCAATGCGCACCGGCTCGCCCATGTCGAGCACGAACACGTCGCCGCCTTGCCCCATCGAGCCCGCCTGGATAACCAACTGGGCAGCCTCGGGGATGGTCATGAAGTAACGGGTGATTTTGGGATGGGTAACCGTCAGCGGCCCGCCAGACTTGATCTGCTTGTGGAACAGCGGAATCACTGAACCGGAGGAGCCAAGCACGTTGCCGAACCGCACCATGGTGAAGCGGGTCTTGTTGACGCGGGCCACATTGGCCGGGTCGCCGTACAATACCGGCGCCAACTCCCGGCTCAGGGCCTGCAAGGTCATTTCCGCAAGGCGCTTGGTGCTGCCCATGACATTAGTAGGGCGCACCGCCTTGTCGGTGGAGATCAACACGAAATTGGCCACTCCCGCCTGGAGGGCGGCCTGAGCAGTATTAAGGCTGCCAATGACGTTGTTCAACACGCCCTCGGCAATGTTGTGTTCCACCATGGGCACGTGCTTGTAGGCGGCTGCGTGATAGACGGTGTTGATGTTCCAGGTCTTCATCACTTCAAGCAATTTATGCGGGTGGCGCACCGATCCCAGGATAGGCAACAGGCGCACCGTCAGCGCCTCTCTCTCCAGGCGCTGTTCCAACTCGGTCATGATGCTGTAGAGATTGAACTCACTATGCTCGAACAGCACCAGCAGGGTTGGCCGCAAGGCAACGATCTGGCGGCAGAGCTCGGACCCGATGGAGCCACCGGCTCCCGTTACCATCACCGCCTTGTCGCTGATGCAGTGGGTCAGCAGGTCATCCTGGGCCGGCACCGCGTCGCGGCCCAGCAGGTCGGCAATGTCGACTTCCTGGATGTCATCCACCTTGACCCGGCCACTGGCAAGGTCGGTGACGTTGGGCACGCTGCGCACATGCAACGGGAACCCCTCCAGGAAACCGAGAATTTCCCGGCGTCGTGCACGGGTAGTGGAAGGCAGCGCCAGCAATATTTCCTGGGCACCGGTGACATCGATCATCTGCTGGATATGCTTGGGCTTGAAGACCTGCAAGCCGGAAATAATGCGGTCGGCAATGCTGTTGTCATCGTCGATGAATGCCACCGGCCGCATGGTACGGCCCATGCGCAAGGCTGCGACGAGCTGGTTGCCGGCCACGCCCGCCCCATAGACGGCTACCTTGGTGAGCCCCTCGTCACGGTTGCGAAACGGCACATAATTGACCGAGGTGAACCAGTCACCCATGAAATATTGCCGCATGGCCAGACGCAGGCCGCCGATGATCACCAGGCTCAGCCACCAGTAGTTGAAGATGATCGAGCGCGGGACCACCGCCTGGTGGTTGCTGTACCAGTAAACCACCACGGCCAGGATGAGTGACGACAGGCTCACCGCCTTGACGATAGCCACCAGGGCATCATTGCCGAAATAGCGCATCACCGCCCGGTACATGCCGAAACGAATAAACAGCGGGATGGCCACGATCGGCGCGCACACAAACAGCCAGGTATGGACGATGAAGGGGTTGTACATGTCCTCGATGCCCAGCCGCACCATGAAGGCCAGCCATAGGGCACCCCACACCAGGAGAACGTCGGTCGCCACCTGAATTACCCGCTTGTGGCGGCGCGGGAGGCTCAATAAAAACGCTCGAAATCTATCCATAATCCCTTTGCCTTCAAGGTCTACTGCATCCAACAGACCGGATCATTGTAGCGGCATTGCCGAGACTAGATCATCAGACAGCAGGATTCACGATTTCCCGCATGCCTGCATGATATTTCCACGCCAGCCCCACCAACGGCATGTATGCCAGCAACAACCCTGCCAAACCGTCCAATTGCAGCCAGGTTACCGCCAGCGCCATGGGCAGCAGCCACAGCACGTTGATCAGGGCCACCGCCAGGGTCACCGGACGATGCCCGCGAAAATGCCGCGACGCATACTGATAGGCGTGGCTGCGGTGCGCCTCGTAGACCTTGTCGCCACGGGCCAGGCGCCGCATGAGGGTGAACGTGGCATCGACAATGAATACCCCCATCAGGATCAACCATGCCCACAGGTAAGCAGCGTCCACATGAGCACCCTGCAGCGACAGCGCCGCCAGCACGAGCCCGAGGAAACCACTGCCGGCATCGCCCATGAAGATTTTTGCCGGGGGAAAATTCCATAACAGGAAGCCCGCTGCCGCAGCGGCCAGCATCAACGGCGACCAGGCCAGTTCGCCCTGCCCGCCCAGCCAGTAGACCAGGCAGATGCCGAGGCACACCGTCACTGCCTGCACGCCGGCAATACCATCGATGCCATCCATGAAGTTGTAGAGGTTGAGCATCCACACAAGGTAAAGCAGGCCCGCCACGCCCATCAGCCAGCCGGCATCCAGCCGCAGGCCGGCGAACTGCACCACCGGCATGCCGCCCACGAAGTACAGTACCCACGCCCCAGCACAAAAATGCCCCAACAAGCGCCAGCGCGCGGCAATATGACCATGGTCATCCATGAAGCCGAGTACAGCGACCAGCAAGCCGGCTCCCGCCAGAGCCACGAACCCGCTGCCTGCCCCGCCCCCCTGGAGCGCCAACGCCGCCAATGCCGCCAGATAGCCACAAACGATAGCCACACCCCCGCCTCGCGGGGTCGGCACCGTGTGCGAACTGCGGGCATTGGGCACATCCATGAGGCTGCGCTTGAGCGCATAGCGTCGTAAAACGCCCGTCAGCAGGAAGGACCCCGCCAGCACCAACAGCCCTGTTATCCAATGATTCATGCCCGACAAGACTCCCTGTAGGACTTTGCTGTGTCGGCCAATGCCGTTTGCGTTGCCACTGGCGGAGCCCAACCCAGCAGCCGTTTATTTTTGCCCAGGTCCACTTGCAGGCTACCCAGCAACCGTTGTGCCACCGCTCCCTTGCCCAACAGCCGGGCCGCCAGGGCAAGCCAGGCTGCCGGCACCGGCACCAGCCGGGCGGGCCGGCCCAAGGCCTGCCCCAACTGTGCCAACAGTTGCGTGGTGGACAGGTCGTGGCCATCGCTGGCGAGGAACACCTGGTTCGCCGCCGCAGGGTGATGGATGCATGCTTCGATCAGGTCAACCAGATTGCCCAGGTACACCAGGCTCCGGCGGTTGTCTACCGCCCCCAGCGGCAATGGCACACGCTTGTCCAGCCAGCGCATCATGCTGTGAAAATTGGCCTTTACCCCAGGGCCGTACACCAGGACCGGGCGAATGATCACCACTTCCATAGCGGTGTCGCGGGCAAGGGCCAGCAACTGCTGCTCGGCTTCCCATTTTGATTCACCGTAGGGGTCAAGGGGAGCTGGTGCGTCGTCTGCAGAAAAAGGTCGGCCCACGGCTGTCTGTTCGCCGTTGACCTTGATGGAACTGATGAACACAAAGCGGCGGACACCTGAGGCGGCAGCCTGTCGAGCCAATGCCAGGGTGCCCTCGACGTTCACCTGGCGAAACGCGGCAAGGGGATTCTCGGCGCGTTCGTTCATCACATGCACGCGTGCCGCGCAATGCACTACCGCGTCGACCCCAGCAAGCGCAGCCGACCAGTCCGTGGCACGGTCGATGTTGCCGATGAGACAGGATTGCACGTTTGCCGGCAGCCTGCTGGCGGGGTTACGCGACGCCGCGACTACCCGTTGGGATGGCCGCCCGGCAAAATGCCGGACGACAGCGGAACCCACAAAACCGGCGGCTCCGGTAACCAATATGGAATTGCACGACATGCCAAGCGCCTCGAGAAAATCGACCCATCAAACAGGCTATGCCCTGCCCAGCAGCTCATCATAAAGGCCCGCGTAGGCATCAACCATTCCGTCGATGGAGAATACCGTCTCGAATCGTTTCCGCGCGTTCCCGCCCCACCGGGTCGCCTCTTCAGGCTCACTCCACAGCTGGTTCATTGCCTGGGCCAGCGCCGGGGCATCCCGCGGTGGTACGACCCGCCCCGTGACGCCGTCGATATTGATAAACGTGGTGCCGGTACCAATCTCGCAGGAGATCATCGGCTTGCCATACATCGCCGCCTCCAGCAGCGATATCCCGAAGGACTCGGAGCGCAGGTGCGAGGGGAACACAAACCCCAGGCAGAGTTGCAGCAACGCAGCCTTGTCCTCGTCCGGCAAGCCACCCAGGAAATGCACGTTGTTCAACCCCAGCCGCAGCGCATGGGCCTTGAGCTCCTGCTCCAGGTGGCCACCGCCCACGATCGCCACCGGCAGGCCGGTCAGATGCGCCGCCTCAAGCAGGTAGTCGATGCCCTTGTAGTACCGCAACGCCCCCACGAACAGGAAGAACCGCGGCCCCAGGGTTTGCCGCCAAAAAGCCAGGCGCGCGGCATCGGGGACCGGATAGGTCGACTCGTCCAACGCGTAGGGGATCATCCGCACCTTGTCGCCCAGCCCCTGCAGCACCGGGCTGCTGCGGGCATAGTTGGGCGACGAGGTTACCACCGCATCGACACTGTTCAGGAACCGGTTCATCAGCGGCTGGTAAAGCTTGAGCAGGTGTTTCTGCTTGACGATATCGGAGTGGTAGCTGACCACCGTCGGCTTGCGTACGCGGCTGGCGAAATGCACCAGGTCCATGAAGGGCCACGGGAAGTGGTAATGAATCAGGTCTGCCTCAGCGGCCAGCTCCTTGAAGTCCTTGAAAGCAGACAGCGAAAAGCCGGTGGACGCGACATGCAGGTCCAGCCTGGAGCGATGGGTGACATGGTGGGCCAGTGGCTGGTTGCGAGCAGCACCCTGCTCGCTCAGCGACAGCACCTGGGCGTCGAAACCACGTGGCGTGCACCCCTCGGCGATCTGGAAGATGACTTGCTCGATCCCCCCCATGCTGTCTGGGTAATAGGTTTTGAAGAAATGCAGGACCTTGGTCATCGCCCCTGGCTCACTGTCTGGTAGACATCGAGTGTCTGTGCGGTACAGCGCTCCCAGGAAAAGCCCGCGGCATGCGCAAGCCCGCAGGCGACCGCCTGCTCGCGCCAGGCGGCGTCTTCGAGGCCGCGTTGCAGGTTGGCACTCAGGGCATCCACGTCCATGGGCGCGCACATCAGCGCTACGTCCCCTGCCACTTCGGGCAATGACGAGCTGTTGGAGCAGACAACCGGCACCCCTGAGCTCATGGCCTCAAGCACCGGCAGGCCAAACCCTTCGTAAAGCGACGGGAAGGCAAACAGGCGCGCCCCTGCGAACAGCAATGGCAAGTCTTCACTGGGGACGAACCCCAGGTACCGCGCCCAGCCCTCGCGCTTTGCCTGGTCCAGGCGGTTATGAATAGCCTCGTTGGCCCAGCCATGGTAACCGGTGAGAATCAGTGGCCAACGACGGCGCAGTGCCAATGGCAAGTGCCCATAGGCGTCGAGCAGCGTGTCAATGTTCTTGCGCGGCTCGATGGTGCTGACGAACAGGCTGTAGCCGCCTGGTACAAGGTCATGGCGTGCAAGGGCTGGCGCCAGCGCTTCGGCCGTACGCGGGTAGAACTCTGGCGAACTGGCCAACGGAACTGCGTGGATACGCTCCAGCGGGAAGTTGAAATAGTTCGCCAGTTCGTGACGGGTGTATTGCGAGTCGGTGATCAGCGCATCAGCGCGGGCCACCGTCACGGTCAACTCTTTTTGCAGGTAACGCGCCATCTGCGGTGCATGGCAGTGCGCCCAGGTGAAAGGCGACAGGTCATGGAATGTCGCAACGCTGCGCCCGGCAAAAGGCGGAAGGTAATAGTTGGGGCTATGGTACAGGTAATCACCATGGCCCTTGAGCGCGCGCTTGCGCAAATACGGCATCAGCAACCGGTAGGCTTCGATGGCGAGAAAGTTTTTCTGCACCGCGCGCTTGAGCCCGTAGCCCGACCCCGATGTTTCGGCGGCCGTGGGCAGTGCAGGCAGAAAAGAGCGGCCGGCAAAATACTGCAAGTCACTGATTTCAGGACTCTGCTGTAGCCGCATGGCCAGTTCGTAGGTATAGCGACCTATGCCGGTCAGCGGAAAGCGAACCGGCTCAACGGAAAGGATGACCTTCATTTACTCAGCCAGCATCCAACCCAAGGTGTCTTGCAAGGGCGGAGTTTGCCAGCCCGGCACCAGCGCACGCAGCTTGGCATTGTCACCGCAGAGGGTCTTGACCTCATTGGCGCGCACGAAAGCGGGGTTCACCTCGACCTGCAATTGATGCCCGGTGATTTCGCTGCACATGGCAATGACCTCGCGCAGCGAGTAGGTCTTGCCCGAGCTGACGTTGACCGTCTCGCCCAGGGGCCTGGCCTCGATAAGCCCGCGGTAGGCCTTGACCAGCGCGCGCACATCACTGAAATCACGCCACACATCCAGGTTGCCCAACTCGATTCGTTCGGCCTTGCGGCGAAAATGGGAAACGATCTTGGGCAACAGGAAATTGTCAGCCTGGCCTACACCGGTGTAGTTGAACGGTCGCGTCATGACGATAGGCAAGCGGTCACACCACAGCTTGACCATGTATTCCATGGCCAGCTTGCTCACGGCATAGTCATTGGCCGGCGCTGGCGGGGTAACCTCGCTCAGCAAGCCCTCGGACACGTTGCCGTAGACATTGGCGCTGCTGGCGACCAGCACGCAGTCCGGGGTCTTGCCGCAAGCGGCGACGGCCTCCAGCAGGTTGCGCGTGCCTATCAGGTTGACCTGGTAGAACGCCTCGGCCGAGCCGTGCCCGACAAAGGCAAGCGCGGCCAGGTGAATGACGATATCTGGCTGAAGCACTGCCAGCAGCGTGCGCAGTCCCGGCGCATCGGCCAAGTCCACTTGATGATAATTGACTTCATCCGAGGGGTGGGTACCCATCCCCAGCACTTCATAGCCATGGGCTTGAAGCTCTGCCGCCATGTAGCGGCCGGTAAAACCATGAATCCCTGTTATCAGTGCACGTTTGCCGGCAGTGGTCATCAGAAGGAAAATCCTTTTTCGTTACGGCGCAGGTCGGCCAATACCATCATCCGACACAGTTCTTCGAGAGAAGTTTTCGGCTCCCAGCCCAAAATCTCTTTCGCTTTCGCGGGGTTGCCAATCAGCAGGTCAACTTCGGTCGGGCGGTAGAACTTAGGGTTCACCGCTACCACAACCTTGCCGGTGGCCTGGTCGATGGCGTGCTCGCCTTCGGCTTCGCCGTGCCACTTGATCTCGATGTTCGCGGCCTTGAACGCCATGGTGACGAAATCACGCACGGTTTCAGTACGGTTGGTGGCCAGCACGAAGGTATCCGGCTCGTCCGCTTGCAGCATGCGCCACATGCCTTCGACGTATTCCTTAGCAAAGCCCCAGTCGCGCTTGGCGTCCATGTTGCCCAGTTCCATCTTGTCCAGCAGGCCCAGCTTGATCTTGGCGACCGAGTCGGTGATCTTGCGGGTGACGAACTCACGACCGCGCAGGGGCGATTCGTGGTTGAACAGGATGCCGCTGGTGGCAAAGATGCCGTAGGACTCGCGGTAGTTGATGGTCATCCAGTGCGCGTACAGCTTGGCAACGCCGTATGGGCTACGTGGGTAGAAAGGCGTGCTTTCGATTTGCGGGATAGCCTGCACCTTGCCGAACATTTCCGAGGTCGACGCCTGATAGAAGCGGACCTTGGGGTTGACGATGCGAATGGCTTCCAACAGGTTCACCGCGCCCAGGCCGGTGATCTCGGCAGTGGTCAGCGGTTGCTCGAAGGAGACGCCCACGAAGCTCTGTGCCGCCAGGTTGTAGACTTCGGTGGCCTCAGTGGTCTGCAGCAGGCGAATGCTGGCCGACAGGTCGGTCAGGTCGTACTCGACAAGGTGCAGGTTCGGGTTGGTATGGATACCCAGCTCTTCGATACGCCAGAAATTGACAGAACTGGTACGGCGGTAGGTACCGTAGACGGTGTACCCCTTCTCCAGCAGCAACTCAGCCAGGTAGGCGCCGTCTTGACCAGTGATACCAGTGACAATTGCTTTCATTCGAGCTTCTAAACTCCATTTTGATGCCGGATCGGCATGCACAGATAAAGACATGCCACGGTAGCGGCGTGAATGCATATTATTGAATACATCAGGATTCGTGATTATACAAGCCACGCCGCAATCCCTCGACCTGAAGATCGAACAAAAGGGTGCAATTTGTAACCACGTAATTTGAAGGCCTGCACTGGCACCGTGCTCAGGCAATGGTTGCGTCAATAGGTTCCGCAACCCTGCCTGGGCCGGATTCAGCGCGCCGCGGTGTTTTCCTGCCCCTGCCGGGCTTGAACCGCGGGGGCGGCGGTGCCACCCAACCAGCCATTGACGTCTACCACGCTGTCTTCCGAGACCTTGCCCGCCCAGCGATCGAGCATGAACAGGTTGGTGACGAAGTCGTACTGCGACTTGAGCAGGTCATGGCGGGCCTTGAATTCGGCCTGGAGGGCATTTAGCACATCCACCGCATTGGCCACGCCGTAGCTGAAGGCCTTCTGCGACGCCAGGCTGGCCTGGGTAGCCGACTTGAGGGCATTACGATTGGCACGGATCATTTCCACGCTCGACTGCGCCGTGAGGTAGGCACCGGTGGTTTCCTTCACCACCTGGCGCTTGACCGCCTCCTGCTCCTGCTCGGCTGCATCCTGCTCGTCGTACAGGCCGCGGACCCGCGCCGAGGTGGAACCGCCACTGTAGATCGGCACTTTCAGGTTCAGGCTCGCCACATAGCTGTCGGCGCGCGGCGATACGGTGTTGTCGTAGCCCTCGTCGCTTTGCTGGCCACTCAGGCTGAAGCTGAGCGATGGGTAGTGACCACCCTTGCCGCCACGCACGGCGGCCTGCGCGGCCTCAAGGTTGCTTTGCTTGGCCTTGAGCGCCGGATTGGCCGCAAGGGCCACCTCAATCCAACTGTCCAGGCTGTCGAGCGGCGCCTGGAATGCAACGTCATCACGAATCCGGCTCAACGGCTCGCTGACCGTGCGCCCGATCAGCTCCGACAAGGCGGCACGGCTAAGACGCACCTGATTACGCGCATCGACTTCCTGGGCAGCCAGGTTGTCGACACGCGCCTGGATCTCCAGCTGATCGGTAATCTTGGCCATCTGCCGGGCGTACAGTGCATTCACCTGGTCGAGGTTTTTCTGCGTGGCGCGGCGCTCGGCCATGATCAGCTCAAGCTGGTCGTCGGCGGCCAATGCGGTGAAATACCGCTGGGCCAGATCCACGGTGGATTCAGCCAAGGCCTCCTCGGCCTCCGAACCCTTCTGCCGGGTTACGCTTTTGCTCTTCTGCCAGTCTTCCCACGCCTGCTTGTTGTAGATGTACTGGCTAAGGCTGAGCGAATAGCTCTGGCTGTCGTAGATTTCACGCTCGGCATCCTCCTTGCGCAGGATGCGGTTGTAGGAGCCATTGGCCGACACCTGCGGCAGCAGGCTGCCCAACGCGGCACGCTGCTGCTCGGCAGCGGAACGGGCGTGGGCATTGGCAGCAATGATGCGCGGGTCCTGCAGGCGCGACTCTTTGTAAAGTGACAACAGGTCCAGAGCATAGGTACTGGCGGCGACACTGCGCGCCGGCGGTTCATGGGTGGCGGCGTGAACCTGCAGGGCAACAAGGCTGAACAAGGCAACGGGAAGCAAACGCACAATCATTCCTCGATCATCGACTTGGCGAACATGTTGTGCGCAGGCTGCAGCAAGTACTCGAGCATCGTACGGCTGCCGGCATTGATCAGCACTTCGGCCGGCATGCCTGGCAACAGTTTGCGATCACCCAGTTTCCTGGCGCCGTCGTCGGTCAATGCCACGCGTACCAGGTAGTACGGGTCACCCGTGCGGTCATCAGTCAGGCGGTCGGCCGAAATGCGCGTGACCGTCCCCGAGATGACCGGGGTGGTCGCGTTGTTGAAGGCGGTGAAACGCACATCTGCATCCTTGCCCAGGGCAATGCGGTCAATATCGTTGGTGCTCACGTGCACCTCGACCACCAACTGCGAGGATTCAGGCACGATGTCCATCAGCGGCGTCGCCGGGCTGACCACGCCCCCAATGGTGTGCACCTTCATGTCCAGCACCATGCCGTCTTCCGGCGCGCGGATCACGATACGGGTCAGGCGGTCCTTGAGGGCTGCGGCTTTTTCCTGCAGGTCGAACACCTGGCTCTGCACATCGGCCAGGTCCTTGACCACATCGGAGTTGAAGTCCTTGGTCAGCTGGACAATCTCCAGCTGCGTCTCGTTGATCTGCAGACGGCTGGTAATGATGTTCGAGTTGTGGTCGGCCACCTCGGACTTGAGCATGTCCAGCTTGCGCTCCTGGTCCAGCAGGCGCTGGTTGTCGACAAAGCCCTGGGCCAGCAGCTCGCGCAGTTTGGTGATTTCCTCGCTGTAGGAGCGCTCCAGGCCCATCTTGGTCTTGATCATGGCCTCGAGGCCGGCGATTTGCTGGCCCAGTTGGCTGACACGCTCTTTCTTCACCGCGATTTCGCCCAGGCGCGAGGTGCGCCGGGCATTGAACACATGGGTTTCACCCTCGAGCGCCTCACGGGCCCGGTCACTGTCCGGCCCCTCGTAGGACACCACCGGCATGGTCGGCAGGTCATCGCGCTCGGCGCGCAGTCGCGCCTCTTTGGTACGAGCAGCGATCAATTGGCTGCGCGTGGACTCGTAGTCGGCACTGACCTGGGAGGGGTCGAGCACAATCAGCGGGTCGCCCTTGCGCACCAGGTCACCGTCATGAACCAACAGCTCCTTGACAATACCGCCCTCCAGGTGCTGTACGGTCTTGCGGTAACTCTGCACCGTGACCTGGCCACTGCCGAACACCGCGTTGTCCAGCGGTGCCAACGCGGCCCAGCCGCCGAACAGGCCGAACGTGACAAGAACAATCGTCATGCCCAGACGGCGGATACTACGATCGGAGGTCGGTACCTCACCTGCGTCGTCGTCCAGGGGAATAAGGGTTGTACTGCTCATCTGAAACACTTCCTTTTACGCGCTGGCCGGGGCGGCGCCCGCGGCAGGGGCCTGCGCCACCCGCTGCTGAGCCTTTGCCTGCTGGTTAGCCAATTCGGCGATCACTTGCTCGCGAGCCCCGTAGAGGCTGATAGTGCCGGCACTCATGACCATAATCCGATCAAGACGCGAGAGAACGTTGGGGCGATGGGAAACGATGAAGACCGTGGCGCCGCTTTCCTTGATTTTCTGCAAGGCGACACCCAGTGCCCGCTCCCCGACCTCGTCGAGGTTGGAGTTCGGCTCATCCAGCACGATCAGCCGCGGGCTGCCGTAGATGGCACGGGCCAGGCCAATGCGCTGGCGCTGGCCGCCGGACAGGTTGATGCCCTCCCCTCCGATTACCGTGTCATAGCCATCGGGCAGCATCAGGATCATCTCGTGCACGCCTGCGGTCTTGGCGGCGTGCACCACTTTTTCCGGATCGACCTTTTCAAAGCGCGCGATGTTCTCGCTGATACTGCCTTCGAACAGTTCGATATCCTGCGGTAGATAGCCCACATAGGGGCCCAGGTCCTGCTTGTCCCACGAGCCGATGTCGGCGCCGTCCAAGCGCACCACGCCACGCTGCGGCTTCCATATACCCATGATGGCGCGCACCAGGGTCGACTTGCCCGCGGCGCTTGGCCCCACGATGCCGATAATGGTGCCCGCCGGGGCCACGAAACTGAGGCCGCGAATCACCGGCTCCTTTCCGCCCGGCGGCACAACGATCAGCCCCTCGACCTGGATATGACCTTCCGGGGCCGGCAGTTTCATGCGCTCCGGCTCGTTGGCCAGCTTGTCCAGGGTTTCGTTCAGGCGCACGTACTGCTGACGCGCCGCAATGAAACCCTTCCAGTTGCCGATCATCTGGTCGATGGGCGACAAGGCACGGGCCAGCAGCAGAGAGCCGGCCATCATCAGGCCAGGGTTTACCTCGTGGTTGATCACCAGGTAGGCACCCACCGCCAGCATCAGCGACTGCGTCCACAGGCGGAACGTCTTGGACACCGCCGTGATGATCCCGCTTTTGTCACTGGCGTAGGACTGCAGGCGCAACACAGTGCGCTGACGCACGTTCCAGCGTTGCATCAGCGTGCCGAGCATCCCCATCGACTCGATGACTTCGGCGTTGCGCAGGGTCTTGGTGGTGTGCAGCGAAGCCAGCAGGTTTTCCTTGTTGGCCTGGGCAATCGGCTTGCCGGTGTAGCGCTGGTTCAGCAACGCCAGGCAAATGAGCACGATGGCACAGGCAATGGTGGCCCAACCGAACACGGCGTGAAACATGAACATCACGGCGACGTAGATCGGCAACCAGGGTGCGTCGAAGAAGGCGAACAGGCCGTTGCCGGTCATGAACTGGCGCAAGGCGGTCAAATCGTTCAGCGCCTGGGCCGACGCGTCCATGCCGCCACTGTCCAGGGCGCGGCGAAAACTGGCGCGATACACGTCGCGACTCAGAAGCGCATCCAGGCGGTTGCTGATGCGCACCATGATGCGCGAGCGAACCCACTCCAGCGACCCCATGGTGAACATCAGCACGGTCATGATCAGCACCAGCATCAACAGGGTCGATTGGCTGCTGCTGGGCACGACACGGCCCGAGACCTGAATCATGAAGAAGGTCGGCACCAGCATGAGGGCATTGACGAACAGACTGAAGAAACCGACGGAAAGGAAACTGCCCTTGCAGACTTTGAGAGCAGCCTGCAAGTTATTCTCGTGTAAGCGACTCATAGCATCCATACTGGCTGGTAAGACGGAAAGCGCCAGAGTGTACCATCGAGCTTCATCAATGCAGCCCAAAAAAATGTACCAATTGCCAAGTTTAATATTTGCCCGACCAGTGACATCCAAATGAATGCTCCGATCTCCCGCAAAATAAAGGCAAAAGGCCAGCATCGGTTGCCTAGCCAACCCCACACATAACAAGGCTTATTTGTAGGAAGTACCTGTAAGGCATTTCCGAGATTGAGGGCAAGTCGACAACCGGTCGAGACATGCCCGACACTTGTCATTACCATAGCGGCATAATTTTTTTGCGAGCTACGCGCTCAGGCCTGCAACTTTTCGCACGCCCCGCGTACGAAGCTCTGCGCAAGGAAGCAGACTTTCTGCTGCCGCAGTACAGATCATGGACTCAATGAACCTACTGTTCGTACACCAGAACTTTCCTGGCCAATTTTTGCACATCGCCAAACACTTTGCCCAACTGGGACATCGTGTCGCCGCCCTGCGCGAGGGCCCGCTGAATCGCGAACCTCTGCAAGGCGTGGAGGTTTTCAGCTATTCCCTGCAGCGATCCAACACCCCCGGCATACATGACCTTGCCCAGGAATTCGAGAGCAAGACCCTGCGCGCCGAAGGCTGTGCCCAGCTGGCTCAGGCGCTGGCCGACAAGGGCTTTGTACCCGATCTGATACTTGCACACCCAGGCTGGGGCGAGACCCTTTACCTCAAGGACATCTTCCCCCGCGCACGCCTTGTGTGCCTGATGGAATATTTCTACCGCGCCACCGGCCAGGACCTGGACTTCGACCCCGAATTCCCGGAGCAGGCCTTCGCAACCAAGGCGCGCCTGCACACCAAGAACGCCAGCCTGCTACTGGCCATGGACGCCATGGACCTGGGCATCGCCGCCACCCAATGGCAGGCAAGCACGTTACCGGCATGGGCGCAGGCCAAGACCGTGGTACTGCACGAAGGCATCGACACCGACGAGGTCGCCCCGCACCCCGCAGCTGAAATTCGCTTACCGAACAAAAACTTGCGCATTCGACGCGGCGACGAGGTGCTGACCTTCGTTGCCCGTAACCTGGAGCCGCTGCGTGGCTACCACCAGTTCATGCGCGCACTACCAGCCATCCTCAAGGCCCGCCCCAACCTGCAGGTATTTATTGTGGGCGGTGACGATGCCGGCTACGGCGCCAAGGGTGAAGACGGCACCTGGCGCGAGAAATACCTGATCGAAGTGGCCCACCTGCTGGACCCTGCGCGCGTGCATTTTCTGGGGCGGGTGCCGCGCACGGTGTTCCTGCGCCTGATGCAGATCACCCGCTGCCACGTCTATCTCACCTACCCGTTTGTACTGTCCTGGTCGCTGCTTGAAGCCATGAGTGCGGGCGCGGTGGTTGTCGGCTCTGACACTCAACCCGTTCGCGAGGTCATCGAACACGGGACCAACGGCCTGCTGGTGGACTTTTTCAAACCGGCGGAAATTGCCCGCACGGTGTGCGCTGTACTGGCCGACCCCCAGCAATTCCGGGGCATTGGCCAGCAAGCACGAGCGACGATTCAGCAACGTTACGACCTGAAGACAGTAACCCTACAGGCGTATGAAAAAATTCTTACACGGACGTATTGCGAAACTTTCTCAGATCGTCTAATCTCCCTTCCTGTCAGGGAAGCCACCATAACGCCATTAGCCTTTAATTAGTTGGCAACTCTCGCTCGGATCATCTTTTTACACGAGCGCGGGACGCGACTGGTTGCAGGATAGTAAGGAGCTTGAACGGGTGTCATCTCAAACCACAGACGATTTAAAGATAACCTCTCGAGTTACACTTCTCGAGCCGGGTATGTATATCTTTCGTTATGCGTCTACCACCACAGCCGAGAAAGCGGTTTTTATTGCGCTGCAACAAGCTCCGCTAGGCAAAGGTTTAATCGATTTCTTTCCCGCCGAGGGTGTCAGCAAAAACATGCTGACCAAACTGGGCGACTGCATCATTGGCCGCGTAAAAAATGGCGTAACTACGGTACTGATTACCGAGTACCATCTCGCCAACGTCGCCGTTGACCCTGTCGACCTGCGCATTGACCGCATCGACACTTCCGCCGCTATTATGCGCAACTTTTCCAGCCCGGCCCCAAGTTCAACAGTGGCCGCGCCGGCATCTACTTCCGCTACCAGCGGCGCACAATTGAAACTGCTCGGCCATGTCCAGTCACGCGGCGATATCACCACGACCCATGATTGGCTGGGCGATGCCAACGGCACGGCCCGCCTGGAAGGCTTCCTCATCGACTGGGCCAACCGCCCGGAAGGCGTGGACCTGGTGTACACCAGCACCATCGCCGGCGCCGGCCCCAGCCCCAAGGTACTGTCGGGCCACTACAGCGGCACCCGCGCCAAGGGCGCAGCCCTGGTGGCCGTCGGCTTCAGCCTCACCGGCCCCAATAGCCGCCACTATCAAGTGAGCGGTGAAGTGGCGTTCGCTGGTGCAGGCCCACAACCTATTGCCGCTGACCAGATGCTGTTCGGGCCTACGGGCAAGGAAGCGCTGGTTGGCATCAAGCTATCGATTTCCCCCCATCCTGAGATCAACGCTCCCCGCTATAAGTCTCCATGGGAAAACCCTGCGGTTACGCAAAAATATAGCACTGAGGGCCAGTTGGCCTGATCTACAGGAATTAAATCATGCAGTATGACAATCCAATCCTCTCCAGCGAAGTCACCGAAGCACTGAACGCCAACACCAACCTGTCGGCTACCACCGTCAACGCGATCTCGCAGATCCTGGATCTGAACACCGCGTCGACCGTAGTCGTTGGTTCGTGGGATGGCGTGGGCACCGTTATCGCCCCAGCTGGCGAGTCCGCTCAAGCCATCATCGCTGACGTTGCAGGCGCTGCCGGCACCGACGTCACTGTTGGCCTGAACGCTGACGGCCTGGACGCTGCCAAAGCATTCGTATTCTCCAGCGATGCCAACCTGACTCTGGACTTCACCTACGACGGTGCTGATACCAACGAGCGCGTCATCGTCAGCGGCAACGGCAACGACACCATCACCGTAGCTGGCGGCAACACCGTAGTTGACGGCGGCGCTGGCAACGACACCATCTCCACCGGCAACGGCGCTGACCTGATCATCGCTGGCAGCGGCGACAACTCGATCACCACTGGCTACGGCAATGACACCATCATCGCTGGCACCGGCAACGACACCATCAATGCTGGCGTTGGTTACGACACCGTTGTGGTTTCGGGCTCCAAAGCTGACTTCACCGCTACCGTCAACGACACCGACCTGGTGCTGACCAACGGCTCGCACACCATCACCACTTCGAACGCCGAGTTCATCAGCTTCGACAACGGCGCCTCCATCGCTGTAGTCGGCAACGATGACGAAGCTGCCGCTCTGCGCCTGTACGACGCCCTGCTGGGTCGCGACGCTGACGCCGAAGGCGCTCAAAACTGGACCAGCGCTGTTGACAACGGCACTTCGCTGACCGACGTCGCCAACGCGTTCCTGAGCTCCACCGAGTACCAGAACAAGGCAAACGCCGACTTCGTCAACTCGCTGTACAGCAACCTGCTGGGCCGCGACGCCGACAGCGAAGGCCAAGCTACCTGGCTGAACGCCCTGGCCTCCGGTGAAAGCCGTGCCGACGTGGTCAACGCCATTGCCGGTTCCGCTGAAGCCACCGCTGCCAACACCACCGACGCACAGTACGTAGCAGCACTGTACAGCAGCGTCCTGGGTCGCAGCGCTGACGACGCCGGTCTGACTGACTGGACCAACGCACTGGCCAACGGCACTGACCGTGCAACCGTTGCCGAGGCATTCGCTGACTCGTCCGAAGCTTCGGCCAAGGTCACCTCCGACTTCCTCGACAACCTGTACGAAGAAGCGCTGGGCCGCACTGCTGACGCTCAAGGCAAGGCTGACTGGACCGCTGCCCTGGCAAACGGCGCCACTCAGGCTGAAGTGGCAATCGCCATCGTCGGTTCCGACGAAGCTGTTGCTCACAACACCAGCGTTGTAGTGGTACACGGCGTAGCGTAACGCTACCTCGTCGCAAGCCTGAACCCTTCCGGCCCCTGGGCCGGAAGAGTTTGAAAAGGGGGCTCCGAAAGGTGCCCCTCTTTTTTATCCCTCAGTGGTACCGAATTTCCATGTCAAGACACCTCAACCATGAGCTCGAGACTCTCATGGACCATTTCCATCGCTACCGTCAGAACGGTCAGCCTGGAAGTGCTGCTGCTCATCTTGAGCGTGCCTTGCATACCCCCGAATATCGTTCCGAGGCACTGATCTGGAAAGGGATCGATGCCTTGCAACACAACAAGCCTCAGAGTGCCTTCAGCCACCTGAGCAACGCTGCCAGGGCATTGCCCCAGCGCGGTGACGTCCTGGCGCTGCTGGGTCGCAGCATTCAGCTGCAGGGCCGCCCCGAACTGGCCCTGCGCTTTCTTGCCGCCGCCTGGCGCGACGCGCCACTGGACGTGACCCTGCGCATGGCGCTGTGGCAAGCACGCGGACAACAGCGCGATGCGCTCCCCCTGACCCCAGCCATCCTCAAGCACCTGCCCGAGGTAACCGACGGCCGCGAGCTGAAGTTGCTGATGGGCCTGCTGGCTGGCCAGAAGCAGGCACCCACGCTGATCGGCGTGGTGCACCACGACATCGCCACAGGCGAGCTGCACGGCTGGGCCGTCGACCTGCGCGCGCCTGGCCACGCCCCTCGCCTGCTGCTGCGCAGCGCCACTGGCAGCCAAGCGGTGCTGGCCGACGCACCATCGCGCCTGCTGGCCGAAGCCGGGCTGCCTGGCAGCCACGGCGCTTTTCGCATCTCCGCGCCAGGCCTGGGTGAAGTCACCCTTGGCAGCGCCGATGGCGTGGCGCTGGCCGGTAGCCCGTTGTCGATCCTGGCCGCGTTCCAGCCACCGCAACCGCTGGCCGTGGATTTCGCCGCGCGCCCGGTGGACGTACTGGTCCCTGTGTATGAAGGGTTGCACGAAACCCTGGAATGCCTGGACAGCGTGCTGCGCAACGCCCACCTGAACCGCACCGAGCACCGGTTGGTGGTACTCGACGACGCCACCCCCAACAGCGCACTGCAAAACGCGCTGGTGGCGCTTGCCGAGGCCGGCAGCATCCATTACGTGCGCCAGCCCACCAATCTGGGCTTCATCCGCAACACCAACCGCGGCATGGCCCTGAGCCCGGACCGCGACGTGGTCTGGCTCAACGCCGATACCCGCGTGCACGGCAACTGGCTGGACCGCCTGCGCGAAGTGGCCTACCAGGCCGATGACATCGCCTCGGTCACGCCTTTCACCAATAACGGCGAGCTGATGAGTTTCCCGGCCAGCCGCATCAGTCACGACATGCCCGACGCCGAGCAGCACGCCCAGCTGGACCAACTGGCTGCCGGGTTGCCCCAGGACGCCGTGGAAATCGAAACCGGCTGCGGGTTCTGTCTCTATATAAAGCGCAGCGCCTTGAACGCCGTTGGCTACCTGGACGAAGTTCACCTGCTACGCGGCTACGGTGAAGAAACCGACTGGTGCCTGCGCGCTCGCTCCCTGGGCTGGCGCCACATGGGTGCGCCACGGGTGTTCGTCGCCCATCAGGGCGGCATCTCCTTTGGGAATGAGAAAGCCCTGCGGGTGGCCCACAACAACGCCATTCTGCGCCGACGCTACCCCGACGCCCCAGGCCGCTACCAGCGCTTCTGCCTGCGCGACCCGCTGCACGATGTTCGCCAGGGCCTGCAACGCGCCCGCCTGGTGCAACTCGCCGACTGGATCGGCGAAGCGCCGCAGCACGCCGAGCTGATCATCCATGCCGACCGCGACGTGACCGCGCCCTTGACCCTGTGCTACCAGCACGCCGCCCGCGGCTGCATCGCCACACTCACGGCCCACCTCACGCCACTGCCCGTGCGCCTGGAGTACCGCATGCCCGAGCAACACCAGCAGTTGCTCGACGACCTGCAAGGCTTGCCGCTGGCCGAACTGGTGTACCTGCAACCGTCGCGCTGCCCGACCCAAGCCCTGGCCTTGCCCGCGCAACTGGTCCGTCCCTACCGCATTCACTGCCATGACGACCTGGCCACCAGCCAGGACGCTGCCTGGCTCGACTTTGCACGGCAGGCGCGACAGCTGGAACTGCCCTGGGCGGCGCAGGTGGAAAGCTACGCGCGCCTGCTGCCGGAGGTGCCCCTGCTGGCACCGGGCAAGCGCACCCGCCTGCCCAAGGCCGGCAAGAACCCCCAGGTACTGCTGATCGCCGACAGCCTTCAGCAGCCCGAAATCGCCCGCCAATGGCAGGCCCTGGCACGCCAGATCACCCTTGAAAAGCTGCCCCTGCGCCTGTTGTGCCTGCACGACGGCGCCTGGCTGCCCAATCTGCTGAACACCGGCGCAGTGGAGGCGGTGCAGGCCATGCCGGGGCTCAGCCTTGGCGAGTGCCTGCAACTGGCCGGCGTCCAGGCAGCGCTCAGCCTGGACGCCACCCCTGATTCAAGCTGGGCGGCGCCTGCGCTGGCAGCCGCCCATAGCCTGCCCCTGTACGCCCCGGCACATGCCGTGTGCGAAGAAGCAGGCGCGCACGCCATTTCACTGCTGCCTATTCCACGGAGCCGCGCCCCGCGCCGGTGAAAACATGACCCAAACAGCCACTTCCACCCCATCCATCGCCTGGCAGGGGGCCATCACCGGCCTGTACGGTGACGTACTGCAAGGCTGGGCACTGGACGCCAGCCAACCAGACCTGCGCCTGGTCGTCGAAGTGTGCGTGGACGGTGCCTGCGTGGCCATGGCCCGGGCCGACCAGTTCCAGCCCAGCGCCGAGCACGGCGACCAGTTCCACGGCTTTGCCGTGCAACTGCGCGACACCTGGCTGGCTGGCGCCCGCCACATCAGCGTGCGCATCGCCAATACCGCCCACTACCTGGACAACCCCGTGCAGTTGCCCAGCGCCGCCCCCAAGGCGCCCGCCCCTGTCGCCAGCCAGGTATGGCACACCGGCGGGCTGCGCCTGGCCGGCTGGGCCTGGGACCCGCAAGCCCCCGGACGCCACGTGACCATCACCGTGCGCGAAGGCGACCGCCAGCTGGAGCGCACCCTGTGCAACCAGCGCCACCCTGCACTGGCTCAGCGCAGCAGCGATGATCATGGCTTCGAACTGGAACTGCCCTGGGCACTGGCCGACGGCAAACCCCACCTGCTGCACGTGGAAACCGACGCCGGCGTACCGCTGTCCGGCAGCCCGTTCACCCTGTGCTGCTGGCCCGAAGGCATGGAGGGGCTGCTGCGCGAATACCGCGCCGACAGCACCCGCAGCCCATTGCTGACCCTGGCCGAACAGTTGGCCAAGGAGCAGGCCATGCGCCTGCCCAAAAGCGCCGGCTTCCAGCATTACGCCCACTGGCACGCAGCGTTTCAACAGCCCCCGGCACTGGCGCCGGACACCCCACGGCGCACCCTGGGCGTGCTGTTGATCAGCCACGGCGACGCCGCGCAAGAGCGCATCAGCCAACGCAGCGTCGAGGCCCAGCGCCTTGGCCACGTACACACCGCCATCGCCACCGCCGACAACATCCTGCCCGGGCTGCGCCAGTTGCTGGACCTGGGCTGTGACGCCGTCCTGCCCTTGCACGCCGGCGACCACCTGCCCGTGCACGCGATGGACCAACTGCAACGCGGCCTGGAAGCCGGCGCCGCCTGGTGCTACGGCGACTGTGACCGTGATGGCCCGCACGGTGAACGCAGCCTGCCGTGGTTCAAGCCCAGCTGGGACCTGGACCTGTTCCTGGGGGCCGACATCTTCAGCCCAGGCGCCCTGCTGGGCCGCGCCATTATCGACGATGCGCTGCGCCTGCTGACACCTGAAAGCGGCCTGCAATGGCTGGACTGGCATTACCTGATGGCTGCAATCGCCCTGATCAGCGAGTCGGAACAGCGCCGCGTCGCGCACCTGCCGTTCATCCTCTACCACCGCAGCCACGCCAGCATCGCCAGCCCCGAGCACGTGCGCCCGTCCATGGACCGCCACCAGGCCGTGGCCTGGCTCAGCCAGTGCCTGGCACCGGGCGCCACCCCACTCCCGCACCCGGCCCACCCCGGCCTGCTGCGCGTGCACTGGCCACTGCCGGAGAAACTGCCGCGCATCTCGTTAATCGTGCCCACCCGTGACCAGGTCGGCCTGCTGCGCACCTGCATCGAAGGCCTGGTCGGCCAGACCGACTACCCGCACCTGGAAGTCATCGTCGTCGACAACCAGTCCAGCGAACCACAAACCCTGGCCTACCTGGCCGAGTTGCGTGGCCGCGGCGTGAAAGTGCTGGACCACCCCTACCCGTTCAACTATGCCACCATCAACAATCGCGCCGTGGAACACGCCACCGGCGAGATCATCGGCCTGGTCAACAACGACATCGAGATCATCGACGCCGGCTGGCTCAAGGAAATGCTCAGCCAGTTGCTGCGCCCAGGCGTGGGCGCGGTCGGCGCCAAGCTGCTGTGGCCAAACCGGATGGTTCAGCACGGCGGCGTGGTGGTGGGCATCAACGGCCTGGCCGCCCACAGCGGCAACACCCTGGAAGACCGCGACCCTGGCTACCTGGCCAGCAACCAGCTGACCCGCCAGCAAAGCGCGGTCACCGCCGCCTGCCTGCTGATGCGCAAGTCGCTGTTCACCGGCCTGGCCGGCCTCGACGACATTGCCTTCCCCGTGGCCTTCAACGACGTCGACCTGTGCCTGCGCATCCGCAAGCATGGCTACAAACTGATCTGGTCGGCGTTCGCCCGCCTGGTGCACGCCGAATCGGCCAGCCGCGGCAAGGACATTTCCAGCGACAAACGCTCCCGCGCCCTGCGTGAACAGCAGTGGTTCATGGAGCGCTGGTTCAGCAACGGCGAGCAGGACATGCACTACCACCCGGCGCTCAGCGCCGATTACCTGAGCGGTCCCTATGGCGGGCTGGCCCTGCCGCCCCGCTCCACCGCCATTCGCTGGTCGGCAAGCTGACCGCCCCTACATCGTTGCACCCGCGTACTCAACCACGCGCGCACCAAAGGACACTGCAATGCCGTTCGAACATTTCCAGGCCCCACCCGAAGCGACGACAGACCCGGTCATCGCTGCCTTGTGGCGCACGGAAACCTTCGACGCCCGCTACTACCTGGCGCAATACCCCGACGTGGCCGCCAGCGGCGTCCACCCACTGGTGCACTATGTGCGCCACGGCGCCCGGGAAAGCCGCAACCCCTGCTCGCACTTCAACACGCGCTATTACCTGACCGCCAACCCGGACGTGGCCGACGCCGGCATCAACCCGCTGCTGCACTTCTGCGAGGCAGGCTGGAAGGAATTGCGCAAGCCCAGCGCCGAATTCGACGTGTGGTGGTACTGGTCCACCTACTTGGAACCCGCCAGCGAGGCCACTAACCCGCTCACCCATTACCTGCACCACGGGCAGGACGCCGGCCTGTCGCCGCGCCCCGTCGGCCCGTTCGCGCTCAACGACGCCAACGGCTACCGCCACCAAGGCCCCGTGCGACGTATCTGCCTGTTCGCAGGCTACGACCCGCATAACGTCATCGACGACTACGTGGTGGCCTACCTGCGCGCCCTCAGCCGCCACGCCGATATCTACTACCTGGCCGATTGCGCCATGCCAGCCGCCGAGCTGAACAAGCTGCGCGGCATCATCAAGGGCGCCTGGGCCGGCCGGCACGGCACCTACGATTTCGGCTCGTACTCGATGCTGGCGCGGTCGCTGGTGGGCTGGGACGTCATCAGCCAATACGACGAACTGCTGCTGGCCAACGACAGCTGCTACCTGATAAGCGATTTCGATGCGGTGTTCGCCCGCATGGACGCGCGCCGCTGCGACTGGTGGGGCCTGCAGGCCACCAAAGGCATCGCCAAGACCCGCGCTGCCGAAAGCAACCAGTTCAAGCAGCCGATCCCGCTGCCGGTGGTGCGCGCCTCGATGCTCGACGCGTTCGAAGACGACGACCTGTACGATTTCCTGGTCGGCTCCTACTTCGTCGCCTACCGCACGCCGGTGATCAACGACGCCGGCTTCCGCAAGCTGCTCAATTCGGTAGTGGCCCAGCCGAACAAACAGAACATCGTGCAGAAGTACGAGATCGGCCTGACCCGCTACCTGATCACGCGCGGCCTGGTGTTCGATACCTTCATGCCCGACCTGTATCCCTTCCACCCGATCTACACCAACTGGCACTTCCGCCTGATCGAGGAAGGCTTCCCGCTGTTCAAACGCTACCTGCTGACCGCCAACCATTACCAGGTGGCGCAGCTGTTCCGCTGGAAGGAAAGGATCGCCCGCGCCGTGCCGGCTGCCGACACCCAGGTGATGGAGCGCAACCTGCTGCGCATCACCGATCCCCAGGTGCTGGAACACAACCTGTACATCGGCACCTCGCACCTCAAGGACAACGAGGGCGTCCCCGCCGCGCTGCTCGACGACGCGCACTTCATCGAAGCCGACCACCGCACCCCCAAGCATGACGACTGGTGGGCCTTTCCGGTGTGCGCCTTCACGGGCGTGTTCTCCGGCAACGAGCGCGCCGTGTACGAACAGGTCAAGGACGACGACAGCCTCCGCAAAATCATCCTCACCCGCGGCCAGCCCGTGGCACTGACCGGCAACAATCTGATCGTCGTGCCCCTGGAAAGCCCCGAAGGCCAGTACTACCTGCTGCGCGCCAAAGTGGTGTTCATCAAGCACACCCCCACCCGCAACGCGGTGTACCCGCTGTCCAGCGAACTGCACCACCTGATCAACCTATGGCACGGCATCCCGCTCAAACGCATCGGCTATGCCTCCATCGACCAGCAGACACGCACCCAGGCCATCGCCCAGGAACACAGCCGCTGCAAGGCCGTGATCAGTTCGTCGCACATCGACACCCTGGCCATGGCGGCGGCGTTCTACCCGCTCAGTTACAACGACGTGTGGCCCACCGGCCTGCCGCGCAACGATTTCATCCTGCGTGCCTTCGACCTGCTGCCCAGCGACCTGCGCCAGGAAAGCCAGCGCCTGCAGGCCACCCTGCAAGGCAAACAGCTGGTGCTGTTCATGCCCACCTTCCGCAACGGCCAGGAACACGCCTGCTACGCCTTCAGCGCCGAGCAACGCCACGCGCTGCACCAGTGGCTGGACCAGAACAATGCGGTACTGGGCGTGCGCGAGCACATGGCCGACCGCTCAGGCTCGTATACCCGACAACTACAAGATCTGCCCGTGGTAGCCCTTACCGCCGCCGAGTACCCGAACCCCGAGGTTCTGTACCGTGAGGCCAGCCTGCTGATAACCGACTACTCCAGCTGCTTCATCGACTTCATGCTCACCGACAAGCCGATGATCAGTTTCGCCTATGACCTGGAGCACTACGCGTGCGTGGAGCGAGGCCTGTTCTATGACCTGGAACACGTCTTCCCGGGCCCTGTATGCCGCAATTTCAGCGACCTGCAGCGCGCCCTCGCCGCGAGTGGCGAAACAGCCGACCCACTGGCCCTGGCCAGCTATCAATGGAAAAAAAGAATCTTCTTCGACCACTACGACGACTGCAACTCATCGCGACTGGTTAAACGGATTGAACATTTATTAAACTAAAGGGCATTACGTCGTGAAAACAGTCATCACCTACGGCACCTTCGACATATTGCATCGTGGCCACATCAACCTGCTCAAGCGGGCGCGAGCATTGGGCGACCGCCTGATCGTCGGCCTGTCTTCGGACGAGTTCAACGCTGGCAAACATAAATCCTCGCTGCTCAACTACGAGAACCGCAAGGCGGTACTCGAGTCGATCCGCTACGTCGACTTCGTGTTCGCGGAGGAAACCTGGGAGCAGAAGGTAACCGACATCCACAAATATGACGCGCAGATCTTCGTGATGGGTAACGACTGGGAGGGCAAATTCGACATGCTCAAGGCCCAGTGCGAGGTTGTGTACCTGGAACGTACCCCGTCGATCTCGACCACTGAAATCAAAGAAAGCCTGGCGACTGTATGAACTCCGTGACCTCAGCCCGCAATCGTCTACTGGACGATATCAAGATCATCGTCTCATCAGGGCGCTTCGATCTGGATTTCTACCGTGCGACCTACCCCGACGTAGTGGCCAGCGGTATGCATCCCATTGAGCATTACGTAAGGTATGGGGCAGCTGAGGGCCGCAAGCCCCGCAAAGACTTCGACCCCGTCAAGTACTGCTCTGAATACCCGGACGCCAAGGGCGAGAACCCGTTCGTACACGACATCGAGCGCTTGACCACCAAGGCCGCTGACAAGGCGCAGAAAAAAGCCGCCAAGCAGGCCGAAGCGCGCCGTGCCCTCAACCACATCGTGGAGCGCGTGCTGGCCAGCGGCCTGTTCGACAAAGATTACTACCTGGCCTGCCACCCTGACTTGGCCAAGGCGTGCGAATCTTCGCCCTTGACTGCCACCCAGGCCGCCGTCGAGCACTACGTGGTGAACGCAGGTTCCGCCGGCCATGACCCGTCCGAGCTGTTCAACACTGAGTACTACCTCAAGGCCAACCCGGATGTTGCCGAGCACAACATGAATCCGCTGGTGCACTTCCTTGAGTACGGTGCCGCCGAATTCCGCAACCCAAGCGCAGAATTCGATACCGGCTGGTACTGGCTGGTGCATCAACAAGACGAATCGGCGGACCTTAACCCACTGGTGCACTTCCACACCATTGGCCGCGCGGCCGGCCTGTCGATCAAGGGACGCGGCAAGCTCAAGCTGTCCCGGCTCGATGATGCGTGCAAGCGCTTCCTGATGGTTGGCAAGCCTACAGTCGAAGAATGCCTGAACGTCGCAGCCTACCTGGAGCGCGTCGGTCGCCTGGCCAACGCTGAGCTGATCTACAGCCACATCTGCAGCCTGGGTAAAGTCGCCGATCACTTCCACGCCCTGGCGCGCCTGTACATCGCTCAGAAGAAGTGGTGGCAAGCCATCGACGCCCTGCAGACCGCCTGCGAGCTCAACCCCGAGCGCGCAGAATGGTTCGCTCGCCGCGGCGAGTTGTGCGAGAAGATGAACCGCTTCAACGATGCGATCATCGACTACTCCAAGGCTCTGACCATCGAGCCTGAGCACGAACAGTGGCTGTATCGCCTGGGCTACCTGCACAGCCGCGTGGAAGACGAAGCCAGTGCCGCACTGTGCTATGAAGAAAGCGTCAAGCTAACCGCCAACGAAGCCGTGATCCGCTTCGGGGTAGGCGTGCACCACCAGGCACGTGGCTTGTGGAAAGAAGCTGCCAAGGCCTACAGCCAGCACTTGGAAAGCAAGCCGCTGGACGCCGAGCTTCACTACCGCGTGGGCATGGCCCACGACCGGTGCTTCGAGTGGGCGCTGGCCGCGCAGAGCTACAAGATCGCCATCGGCCTGGCCCCCAGCAACCATTACTGGTTCTACCGCCTGGGCTTCGTGCTCGAACGCGCAGGGCAGTTCAATGAAGCGGCGCTGGCCTACGCCATTGCCGGGCTTCGCAGCGCCAAGCACGAGGCCTACTGGTTCTACCGCCAAGGCTATGCCTTGAAGCAGGCCGGCAAGTTCGAAGAGGCGTGCCTGGCTTACCTGAAGACCTCGAAGAACCCACCTGTGTTCGTGGATTCCTCGGTACTGGGTGATACCAGCAGCGAGCTGTCCCTGGTCGAGCAGACCGACCACATGAAAGCGATGGAAAGCTACATTGCTTCCATCGACCGCGCGTATGCCCTGGGTGAAATCACCAACAGCAACCCGTCGGTGATCGAACTGCATATCGAGCTGGCCGAAGAGCTGCAGCAACGTGGCAAATGGCATGAAGCTTCCCAGGCCTACGGCCGCGCCATCAGCCGCAGCGCCACCCACGTGCAGAGCTGGTATTACTTGCAGGGCTACTGCCTGACCCGCGCCGGTGCGTTCGAAGCAGCCTGCGACGCGTTCGAAAGAACTCGCATCATCAAGAAAGCCTACGGCTTCGATTACGGCAAGTACGAGAAAAACGCGGGCCTGAAGAACGCCATCGAGTACAACGAACTGGTGGAAACCCTGCCGGTCGACGAAAACGTGGTGTTCTACGAGGCGTACCACGGTGCCACGGTGAGCTGTAATCCCTTTGCCATCTACACCGCCCTGGCCGCCGATCCGGCCTACAGCCACCTGACCCATGTCTGGGCGCTTAACGACCCGGGCACTGCGCCAAAAGAGATGAAAAACGCCGCCAATGTCATCATTGTCGAGCGTAACACCCACCTGTATCGCCGGTATGTGGCCACGGCCAAATACCTGATCAACAACAACACCTTCATGCCCTGGTTCGTCCGTCGTCCCGAGCAGAAGTACTTGAACACCTGGCATGGCACGCCGATGAAGGGCCTGGGCAAGGACATCAAGAGCACATTCATGTCGCACAAGAATGTCTCGCGCAATTTCCTGCACGCCACGCACCTGCTCAGCCCCAACTCGCACACCTCGGACGTGATGATCACCCGCCACGACATCGACGGCGCATTTACCGGCATCATCGCCGAAACTGGCTATCCACGTAACGACCGCGTACTGGTCAACCAAGGCGAAGACCAAGCCAAGCTGGCCAAGCGCCTCAAGCTCGACCCTGCGCTGCCGACCGTGCTCTACGCTCCAACCTGGCGTGGCACCACCGCCGCCCCGCTGGTGGACCTGGAACGCATGGTCAAAGACCTCGAGACGCTGTCGCGCATCAAGTGCAACCTGCTGTTCCGGGGCCACCACATGTCCGAGAAACTGATCGCCGCCCATGGCTTCGACTCGGTTCCGGCTGACGTTGAAACCTCGGCATTGCTGTCGGCCACCGACATCCTGATCACCGACTACTCGAGCATCTGCTTCGACTTCATGCCCACCGGCAAGCCAGTGATCTACTACGCCTACGACTACGAGGAATACCGCAGCGAGCGTGGCATGTACCTGGACATTCACACCCTGCCGGGCGTAGTCGTCGAGGACTGCAACCAGCTGCGAGACGCCATCGAATCGGCGATCGACCAACTGGGCAGCAAACTGGAGATTACCGCCGACAACCTGAAGTACCTGGACACCTCCAACGGCCAGGCCACCCAGCGCGCGGTACAACTGCTGCTCAACGATGACCGCACCCACGCCATCAAGTCGTTCAAGGACGAGCGCAAGTCGATCCTGATCTACGCAGGCGCCCTGCCCGCCAACGGCATCACCCAGTCGTGCATCAGCCTGATCAACGCTATCGACAGCACCCAGTACCGCATCGTGCTGGTGATTGACCCGGACACCATCGAGGTCGAGCAGTACCGCGTCAACAAGCTGGAGTCCATCAGCGACAAGGTGCAAGTCATCAGCCGCGTCGGCATCGTCAACTACTCGCCTGAAGAAAAGCTGGTCATCGACACCTTCAACGAGCACAACACGCTGCACTCCGAAGCCATGTGGGAGGTGTACCGCGCCGCCATGCGCAAGGAGTTCAACCGCGTGTTCGGTTGCGCCACCTTCGACACCATCATCCAGTTCGAAGGCTACGGCAAATTCTGGACCGGCCTGCTGGGCCACGGCACCACCGACTCGAACAAGATCATCTACCTGCATAACAACATGCTGGAAGAGTACGTCACCAAGTACGAGTTCCTGGCCGGCATCTTCAAGCTGTACCCCAGCTATGAAAAACTGGTGTCGGTGTCCGAAAGCGTCAACGAACAGAACCTGGTCAACCTGGCGCCACTTACCCAGATCCCCGAGGAGCGTTTCATCTACTGCGACAACTACGTCAACGTTGAGGAAATCGAAGAGAAATCCAAGGCACCGCTGGATGACGATATCCGCAAATGGGCCGGCAAATCGAAACTCTTCGGCACGGTGGGTCGCCTGTCACCGGAAAAAGGCCATTACAAATTGATCACCGCCTTCGCCGACGTGATCAAGGCCACCAAGACCGACGCCAAGCTATTGATTGTGGGCGACGGCTCCCAGTGGTCGATCCTGCAACAGCACATCATCGAACTCGGTCTGTCCGACCGTGTGCTGCTGGCAGGTATCCGTCCCAACCCTTACCCGATCATCAAGGCGCTGGACCTGTTCGTGTTCTCTTCAGACCATGAAGGCCAAGGCCTGGCGGTGATCGAAGCACTCATCCTGAACAAGCCGGTGATCTCTACCGATATTCCAGGGCCGCATAGCATTCTGAAGCCTGGCTTCGGCATGTTGGTGGAAAACAGCGTACAGGGGCTGGCGCTGGGGATGACTCGGCATATTAATAAGCCGATCAAGCATAAGAAGTTTTGTAGTGCGGATTACAACAAAACAGTCGACAGCATGTTCAATGCGGCGATAGAAGGGTAAATGAACGAGCACCTAGCGCAATCGCTAGGTGCTCAATTTCCCACATAGCGACCTACTACAATTAGCCGACCAGAAAGTGCATCTACATTCAAGTGCGCAGATTTCGAAACGCAGTTCAACTGCCCTTCCGACTCATACCACATCACGTCAAGCTTAACATTACAAATGACTGGTGAACCATACAGGCCTACAGCGCCACGCACTCACAATCGGTCCGCGCCAAAAACGTAAAAGCGTTAAAGGATAACGAATGAAGATTTTGATCTTGGGAACCTCAAACAGCCTGCTTCGTGACGGCTGGGTGAGCGGCTTGAAGAATGCGCTACGAACGGCTGAGATAACCAATCGATCAATCGGCGCATCACCTGGAACACAGTTCGGAGCGATGCTGGATATAGAATTCTCCAGCTACGACTATGTATTCTTCGACAGCATGCCCAACGATCAGGAGTACTATCACTCGGGTGATTTCTCGGCCAGCACCGACCTTACTCAGCAGGCAATCTACGAGATCGCAGCAACAATCTCTAGCCACACACGCCTGATCATTACGGCCATATCAAAAATTGACTACCTCAACACTCACGAATACGTATATCGCCAACGAGAAAAAATTGCTGCAGCCACCGGCGCCCAATTTTTAGACTTTAAAGACATCCTCAACCACCTACACGCTCTTGTAGAGTGCGACATCAGCCTGCTTTATGAGACCCCCACACACCCTGCCTCTTTTCTCATGAAGCAATGCGGAGAGCTAATTGGATCTGCATTACTCGCACCTCCCGATAACGCCTTCTGCGCTAGCAAACTAAGCTTCACGCAAAACCTTTCCTGGGAGCACCTAGGTGAGAAGGCAAAACAAAGAGGTGACACGAGCGCTATCACAATTACCAACTCACTGATGAGCGAAACCTTTCTCACGATTGAGCACCCACAACAGATCTCGTTCAATACTAACAACATCTGCCTAGGGTTTTATATCAATTTTCGAGGAACAAACGCCTACATCAACTTGCATAGCGCTGACTCTACCGCCCAGCTAAATCTCGCCGCGCGGATACTTAAAGACAAACTATTAAAAATATTTATCCCCACACCGAATGGTTCCACGCTGGAGCGAATCTCTCTCGACTCAAATCGCGGCAGCGAATGCGTCACTCCGATACCCCATAACCGGAAAGCGACATGGGCGATTGAACACCCGACAATCTCCATTGCGACAATTCTGTTCTGGAACTACCGGTCTTTTTCATGGCAACGGGAATGTGAACACTACCATCACGACTACCGTTGGTTGACGAATACCATCAAGCGCGGAATATCTAAAACAGCGTTATCGGCCCATGGCAGAGCGCAAACGGCCGCCGTGCACTTGCTAACTCACTTCGGCAGACGTGTAATGTATGACCGCGTTACCAACCGATGCATCCAAACTCACAAATCCCTACAAGGATTCTACCCAAATCAGCTATTGCCGGTTCACCTGAAATTCATAGACTCCACGAAAGTTCATCTAACGACTGAGGTCGATGGCATAGAGCACACACTCAGTGGCTTCTCAAGCGGGATTTCGATCAACAATTCGCTGATAGGAAAAGGACTGAAAGACAAAATCGACGACCATTTTTTAGTAGAATTTATCAGCAACAATAAGATCGCCTTAAAATGCGGTCAATTTTACCTGAGAGCGTCAAAACTGGTTTATAACGGGGGGCTAACACTGGACCGCGTAAAAGCAGACGCCCACGAGACCTTTGAAGTGAACAAAATCTCGTAAAGACTGACAAAGAATGCGTCACCCCGAGAGGTGACAAATCTCGTCTGGGGAGCAGTGCTGACACCGTTGCCCCCACCGATTTCCCAACTAGCTAAAAAATCAGATGCGAGCCAACTGCTGAATATCTTTCAGCTTTGCTTCCAGCTCTAAAATTCGCTGATTGTAGTTATGAAATATAATAATATTCATACCCAAAGTCTGTTCTTGCGACATGGGTTCTTCGTTACAGAAAGACTTAAACCACGGACTTTTGGCGGCATACTCCAACCAAATTGCTCGATACGAGAAAAGGACACCTTGCCTCGCATTGACAAATGACCGGATTGCCAAGCGATCAAAGGGCGACCAAGGTTTGATACTGGTAATGTAATGAATATTCTTGGCAGTCAGATGAAGATTCTCATCTACCAGAACCCCCCACCGGACTCGGTGATTGTAAAGCGCATCTAACTCTTCAACACCACCATCGAAGGTAGTAAATGTAAAGAAAACCGCCAGCTGCTCAATCAATTTTGCGCCTGGACTATGAATTGAGATGAAAGAGTAAATTTTTAGCAGTCTTTCAAAAAATCTCGACTCTTCACACAACTGATTATTGAAAGCGATAAAGCCAGCATTCATGTATGCACGAACACCCTCTTTAAAAATACCTTCTTTAATTGCTGTCTGAATGACGTGCTTAGAGACCCCTTCCTTTTCTACGTTGATATCGAACACTAGCCCCCTCGCGACGGTGCGCTGGGGTAGAACGTCCGACAAAACATAGGGCCTTATGCACAGTATATCGTAATCGACTTTTATTGAATGCTTATAACCTTTAGCGTAAAAATACTCCGGAAGTGCCCAATTCAAAAGAATTTCGATCGGCCAGCGCCCCTCGTTCATCTTAGGCAACTGAGAGATCTTTTCATCGACACCAAGAAGCTTGGAATCAATAAATTGAATTTGATGGTACTCAAGCGCGGCAGTCATCTCTGATGTTAATTTGCTACCATCAAAGCAGATAAAACAATCGAATTGATCCGGGTTATTGGCTTTTATACTATCAAGGGCAACTAGCGCAGGGAAAAAGATTCGCTCATCTCCCGCTACAAATAGCGCTGGTTTACACTCCATGCCGGACTCCTTTTTTTGCGGAAAAATACGCGTAGATAAGTTATCGCTCCTACTGGAATGACACCCTTAACAGCACGTCAAGGATACGAAAAAAAGACCTTACAATCCAGAGCTTACGTGCTCAACACCGGAGGTGTCGTAGGCTGAAATAGGTTCTTGGGGCGATTTACGTGCATTTATCGACAAAAAACAGCCTTTCTTGAGCTAAAAATCAAATTCACCCTGAAAAACTTGTATCAGGAAGCACACCAACACCCCGGCCACCAACTACATCATGCCGAGGGGGCACACCTACAGACGGGCGCCGTCGCAGAGACTCCAGGACGGGCAAAAGATCGTAATCCTCCGTAATGCTGAGCCTGCCCTGAACAAAAATGGCCCACGCCCGAAGCCCATCTATCAGACCGGCGTCAGACTCCGGGAATGGTACGAATTGAATCTCTCCCAATTAGCCTGCCCACCGCATCAAATTGGTGCACTGCGATAGGCATGCCTGCCGGGGATACGACTAGTTGATGGACTGCCGCAGCAGAAAAGTGATCCCCACGCTGGTATTTCGACTCAGCTGACACCAAATCCTGAATGGGCATCACATACATTTCAGAGCCCGTTCCGGCTTTGTTCTGCATCCTGAGCCCCACCCATAAGGTGAGCTCACCCTGACGATTTTTAACCCACGCTAGCCCTTCATACTCAAGAATCTTCCCCATTCCTCTGCCTGAGGCCAGCTGGCTACCAGCCTTCAAAGGCATTCGCCAGAGCCGTTTGCCCGTCCCGAGATTGAACGCTGAGATGTACTTCGGATCACTGATTACATCCGTCCCGGTCAACACATAAAGGCTATTGGCATCGGTCGTTGCGGACTGGATAGTATTTTTTTGATGCCCCCAGTAGTCATCTTTTGGCGAAAGATTGACCTCTTGAACCGCTTCACCTGATCGATCTCCATCTGGCCCCTCCATAAGCCTGTCGAAATCGAACACTCGCGAAAAGTACGGATTATCAGATCTGGACGTGTCCCAAGCGGTAGCGACAATGGAGCGAAAGTCGGAGGATTCATTGGGAAAGGCGACCACCCAGCCTTCGGGGAAGAGCGTAAAGTGATGAATATCCCCGATGGGTCCGCAATTAGTCGTTGGCGGTGTGAAGACAGTTACGCCCCGACCATCCACACTCGCTGAAAACAAATAAAGTTTTCCCTTGTAGAATGCATGCCCGAGGTCCTGCCCATGAGTGATGTACTGCGATACATCACCAGACCGAAGCTCAAAAGCCCCCTCCGGATCATGCCGCATAATGACGACTTGGGACTTCCCACCTTCTTTCAGGTCCCAAGATGTGTACGCTTTTTTTATCTCGGGCACCCAGGTCAAACCTTGGAATATGGTCCAATGCCCTGTGTTGTCAGGCGTCACCTTGATCGCAGGCCGACTGGAGTGCTGACTAGGAGCAACGACTTCATCCATGGCCGTACGAGGAGATGCGAAGGCTTCTGGAGATACCTGGGCTACATCACTTCCGATAAATGCCATTAACTACCCTCTTCACCTTAAAAGATCATGCGTCACAAAATTCATCATCTTAGACAAAATACTTTGAGGTCGAGAGTGGATTGAGTGCTCCTCCAGAATTCTTCATCAATCTCCCACAGACCTCCAGCGAATGCATGCTTCGCTTTCAAATGTGGGACGTGCAGAACGTGGGAAGGTTCAGAATGGCCGAAACACTTACAGCAGCAAGTGAAAAGGTAGCCACAATGCGGTCATCCAATGATGCAGGAACGCTGCGGTAAGTTGGGATACCGCAGCGGTTTTTTCAAAGCCTAGTTATAGAGCACCCGCGCGCTCAACCATGGCATTCCTCGCCTGGCTCCCGCCATCAACCACCCGCACTGCAGCAACCCCCACCCCCAACTCCCGAGGATCGGGACTACCATCAAACGCCTCCGGGCTAACCGGCGCCGGCGGCACGATGCTCAGTGTCGTAGCCCCCTGCACGCCCTGGAAGTGCACGCTTACCTTGGCCAGGTCGCGAGCCAGGATGACCTGGCGTTCTACGCCACCAATCACCAACTTCACTGGCTTGCCGATGTTGGTGCCGTAGGCCGAGGCCTCCAGTTCCAGGACAAAGTCCTCCGGCAGCGGCGCAGCGAATGTGATGCTGGCAGCGCCCAGGCGCGCATCGGTCCAGCGCCCCCAGGGTTCGGCCGTTGAGAAGCCCTGGATGCCCTGCAGGAAGCTGGGCACGCCCGGCTTGCTCAAGATCAGGCCGTCTTCCAGCTTGGCGGCGTAGCGACCAAGGCGTGGGGTCATGAACTGGCTGAAGGAAGGCAGCAGCACGTCGTTGCCGTGGCCGCTGATGTGGTCACCGTCCAGGAACAACGGCAGGCTGCCGTCAAAGGCATTGCAGTTGGTGCTGGAGCACAGCACGGCCGCTGGGTCCCATACGTCTACGCCTGGCAGTTGAGCCGCAATGTGGGTATAGCTTTGCAGGATCGGTGCGCGGTATTCCTCCAGGGTGCTGCGGGACATGTTGAAGCCGCCGGCACAGATGGGGTTGTCGCGGTCGAACCAGTCAGCACACCGCAGCGGTGGCGCCTTGAACAGCGGCTTGGGCGCTTCGAACACGACCCGCACGCCCCTTTGCGTAAATTGGCGCAGTACGTTGACGGCATCCGCTTCTGCCCGCTGGCGAGCGGCCTGGGCGCGGGGGCTGAAGAGTTTTTCGCGCACGTCGGCCTCGCCGAAGTACACCCATTGGTCTGCCAGGCGCGGCAGGCGCAGTGAGGCCAGGAACAGGATGTCGCCAGGTTTGACGCGGGTCAGCAGGTCGTTGACCGCGGCGTCGGTCATGACCTTGCAGGTGGGATTCTCGATGTCACGGTCTGGCTCCAGGCTGATAAACGGGCAGCCGCCATTGTTGTAGGCGTTGATGCGGACGCCACTCTGGATGGAGTACTGCTTGAACATCCCGGTGTACGCCATGGCGTGCGAGTCGCCGATCACGTACAAGGTGGCATCGGACGCCGGCCGTGGGGTTTGGCAGCCCTGCACGCTGTAGCTCACGGCGATACCGCCACCTACGCTGTAGATGGCCGGCGCGGCGACGCAGCCCGGGTATTGCGGATTGGTCGAAGTACCGTCGGGGTACCACTGTTCCGGGTGCTTGCTGAGCACGCTCAGCGAGATATGCGGGGTGCGCCGGTCAATCTTGCCGGCGACGCTCCAGGCGGCACCGATCACCACCAGGCCAATCAGTACCGTGGCGTATTGCGGCAGGCGCCGCAGGCGCGTGGAGTGGCGGACAGTGCTTTCCACGTAACGGTAGGACAAGTAGGCAAGCAGGAATGACAACGCCACCGCAACGGTGCGGGTCAGCGCGGTTTCCAAGCCACAGGTCCAGCGGAACAGCACGAATACCGGCCAGTGCCACAGGTACAGGGAATACGAAATCCGCCCGATGCTCACCAGCGAGCGGTGCCCGATCAGGGTGTGCAGCAGGTTACGTGGGCCGATGTGATGCAGGCTGAGGATCAACCCCAGGGTAGCGAGTACCGCCATCAGTGCACCCGGCATGGGGAAATTCACTGGCCGGGCGATCACGAAAGAAGCCAGCAGGGCGACCAGCGAAACCACACCCAGCGGCAATCGCCAGCGCTGAGGGTGTGCGTCGGTTGGGCCATTGATGGCTTGCAGGCTGACCATCTGGTACAGCAGCACGCCGGCACCCAGTTCCCAGAAGCGTCCCGGGCTGAGGAAGAAGGCCGAAGTGGGATCTGCCGCGCTTTGCCACCACGAATAGGCAACCGAGGCGACGATGCCGGCAGCCAGCAGGCCCACGCTTACCCAGCGCCAGCGTTTGCCGGCCAGCCAGGCCAGGAACAGAAACGGGAACACCACATAGAACTGCTCTTCAACTGCCAGCGACCAGGTATGGGTGTAGGGGTTGAATTCGGTGGTGGGCGCAAAGTAATCGCGGCCGGTACGCGCCAGCACGAAGTTGCTCAAGCCGAAAAACGCACTGAGGCCGGTCTGCTGGTTGACCGAACTGAGCCACGACTGCGGAACAAACAACGCCACCAGCAGGGCCGTAGCCAGCAGGCAGACAATCAGTGCGGGAAAAATCCGCTTGATGCGCCGGGCATAGAAGAAGCCCAGGAACGAGAATATGCCACCGCCCTTGAAGTGGGCCACCGAGGCGCTGACGATAAAGCCGGAAATGACGAAGAACACGTCCACGCCAATGAAACCACCGGGCAGCCAAGGACCGTGCAGGTGATAGAGCACCACGGAGAGCACAGCGAATGCTCGCAAGCCGTCGATATACGGGAAATAAGGGGCAGGGGCTTTGAGCCCTAGCGAGTGGCGCATCGTGTCTGTCCTTTGATTCGTGGCGTTAACCCGAATTCGGACACGGACACTCTCTGGGGGGCTGCAGGCGGAAAGCGCGTGCAACATCTTCGGGGGTGGCCGAATGGGCGGCGTATATGGTGTTACGCCGCCCCGGCTTTGTCGAGAGGTTGCCCAAAAAAAGCAGGCCATGCGCCATGTTTATAGCGTCAATTAACCGCCTGCGATCAGTTCGCCATGAGCGGCTCGAACACCACCCGCTCAATGTCCAGGCTGCCGACCAGCAGAGCACATTTTACCTGCACGGCGTGGCCGTAGCTGGCGAAATGCACCTCGAACTGCGCCAGCAGCTCGCTGTGACCGGCGGTCACGCCAGCGCTGCGCACCGTCTGCGGCGCCAGCCACACCGCGCCGCTGTCACTGACCACCTCGAAGGTGCTTTCAGTGCCCGGCTGGGTAACCCGCCCCCACACCTGCAAGCGGTAGCTGCCTGCCGCCACCGACCGCGCGGGGCCGGCCATCAACAGGCCAGGCACGCCCTGCCCTCTGATCCAGGGGCCGCTGGCAAGGCCAACCTCGGTGCGCATGTCGTAACCGGCCTGCAGGCTGAGCTGGAATGGCTTGGCAATCACTGCGTCGAGTGCGCCCTTGACCGACAGGCAGGCATCTTGCCAGGTACGGATGCGGTACTGGGTTTGCACCTTGTGCTCCATGGCCGCAAGCGCAGCCTTGTCGGTGCTCAGGGTCAGGATGGCATCGGCCCAGGCCTGAGGCGACCAGGGGTCCACGTACTGAACCAGGTCGCCCCCCACTTCGGGCAACGAACCGCGATCGGAGCACAGTACGGCCTTGCCCATGGCCAAGGCTTCGCCCACTGGCAGACCCCAGCCTTCATACAGCGACGGGAACACGAAGAATGTGGCGTGGCGGTACAGGTGGCTCAGGTCGTTGTCGCTGACGTGGTTGAGCTGGACGATCTTGCCCTGTACCAGCGGGTCGAGCTGCATGTCCATCAGCAACTCGGAGACACCCCACCCCGGCATGCCCACGAACACCAGCTTGGGCAGTTTGTCCTTGTGCCCCTGGGCGCACAGCAGGTGATAGGCGCGGTACAGCACTTCGTGGTTCTTGCGCCGCTCGATGGTGGACACGAACAGAATGTAGGGCTCCTGCGCCAACTGGGCCACGGCGGCCGACGGCTCGCCCGCAGCCTTCTGCACGTTGTCGCCCAGCGGGAAGATGTGCGTGGGCACCTGCACGCCACCTACCTGGTCCAGCAGGCCGACCAGGTCTTTCTGGCTCTGCCGGGAAATGCACAGGGTGAGGTCCGAGCCTTCGGCCACATCAATGAAATAACCGGTGAAGCGCTTGGCTACGTCACTGACGCAATACTGCGGGTACAACACCGGGATCAGGTCATAGCAGCACGTTACCACCTTGACGCCATACACTTTGCGCAGGGCAGCGAACGAGCGCCAATATGGGTAATCCCAATCCAGCCCCACACTGAGCAGGATGTCGCCGGCCTTGAATTCGGCCCCTGGCAGCGCCGAGCCTGAGCGACCATCGCTGGCTTCGGCCTGCACCGGTGGCAGGTAGGCCAGGTTGGGGTTGCGTTTTTGCAGGTAACGCTGGGTGCGGAACTTGGCCGACATCAACAGGCGATTGACGCCGGGTCGAAAGCGCGCGGGGGTCAGGGACAGCGCAGCCTGCGCCATTGCCGCCAGCGCCGCCTTGCGGCCCAGCAAAGGGAACATCAGCGGTGCAGCCGGTGGCGTGGCCACCGCAGCGCTGGCGGCAGGCGCGACGGCTGCCGCAGCAGGTGCCTTGGTGGGGTATTTGGCAGCATAGACGTCCAGGTCAACGAAGCGGTCGTGGTTCCACACACAACGCTTGAAGTTGACCGTGCCGAACATGGCCTCCAGGCCCTGGGTCAGTTCCTGCTCGACGCGCACGACACCAACGGCCGGGCGCTGCCAGTTACTGCTGGTGGTGACGTTCATCCAGACAGTGGGGATGGTTCTGCTCATCAAGAAGCCCTGGCGACAATAGTCTCAACAAAAGAGGGAAGTGCCTGCAGGCAGGCTTCCCACAATACAACGCGGCGGGCCGCCTGCTGCGGCTCGCTCAACACCAGCGGCGCGGTTTGCATGGCCGCACGAAGCGCTGCCTTGAACGCCGCCGGGGTATCAGCCACGGTAACGCCTGGGGCTTCGTGAAAGGCCTCGAAACCACGCATGGCGACGCTGGTGGCCACTACATGACGGCCTGACCACAAGGCTTCGGCGGTTTTCAGGTTGGTACCGCCGCCCTGGGTCAGGGGCAGCACCAGGCAATGGGCGGTGTCCAGCAGCCCCGTGAGGCAGGGGGCACTGACCATGCCGGCGATAATGGTGTGATCGGCCAGGCCCGAGGACCTGTGCAGCACCTCATGCTGGTTGATGAGGTAGCCTGCGGCACCCGCCACCACCAGGCGCTGGTCGAAATCCAGCGCCCCGAAGCCACCCGCCATCATGCTGGCGAAGCCGTTGACGTTAGGCTGGTGGGCGCTGCCACAGAACAACGCGATCTTGCGCTGCTGGGTCAACTGGTTAGCCTCGCGAATACCGGCGTCCGACACCACCCAGGGGCTGATGCCGTTGGGGGCGAACTGCACGGGTGCCGAAGTCACCTGGCGCGCCCACTCCTCGTCATGGCGCGAAACGCACAACACGCCGTCCGCCTGCTGCATGGCACGGGTTTCCAGCGCCTGCACTTCACGGGTCAGGCGCTCCGCGTCCGGGTGGTTGGCAGCCCTGAGAATGTCACCCTTGAGGTGGTATTCAATGTTTTGCGAACCGTAAATCACCTTGGCCGCGCTGGCCCCCGGCACGCTGGCGACGTATTTGCGCGCAAAGTCGAACAGCCAGGGCTGCTCGACATGGATCAGGTCCGGCACTTCCTGGACCTGGCCGACCAAGGCCGCAAACAGCGCCTCGTCTTCCACCAGCAAGCGCGAAATGCCGTAATCCTCGTTGCCCTGCCCGCCCAAGGCGGCGGTGGCAAAACGGTGATCGCCGGGGTAGTCGACGAAGCCTTCACTGCGGGGGTAGCCGGCACTGCCGAGAATGCCCGCCAGCCGCACCTGGTGCCCGGCACGGCGGTAAGTATCGATCAGGCCTTGCGAGCGCAGTTGGCCGCCGTGCTTGGGGTCATCCACGGGGTACAGCGAGAGAAAAAGAATACGCATAGTTATCTCGAATCAGACCGCGCCCGTGTTGGAAACTGCGGGCGTTGCCTCGCTGCCGGCTCGCAGGTACCACTGGTTATTGAGGACGACGTCCTTGAGCTGCAACGTGGATTGCTCCCAGGTCAGCCAAGGCATGCCGGTGGAGCGTGGAATCTCGTCACGCTCGCGCATCTCCAGCCAGCTCACCACAGCGTCTGCCAGCGCAGCCGGCTCCTTGCCGCTGAAGTAGTAGGCGTGCTCGCCGGCCACTTCCATGAACACCGGCAGGTCGCGGGCAATGATGGCGATCTCGTGCTGGGCGGCTTCGATCAGCGGCAAGCCAAAGCCTTCGCCCTCGGACGCCGCCACCAGGCAGGTGGACGCCTTGTAGATGGCCTCCAGGTACTCATCGCTGGCGCTGTCCGCCCAGATCAGGCGCTTGCCGAACTCGGGATGGGTGTTGATCTGCTCTACCAGCGGCTCGACGCTCCAGCCCTGCTTGCCGACAATCATCAGGTTGACGTCAATACCCTTCTGCCACAGCAGGTCGAAAGCCGCTACCACTTGCGCGTGCCCCTTGCGTGGCTCCACAGTGCCCACGACCAAAAAGGTCGGCCGACAGGTCAGGGTGTCCAGCACGGCCGGTGCGTTTTCAGGCAGGCCGGTGGTGGGGGCAGAGCTCTTGAGGTCGGCGCCCAGGTGGAACCAGCCGATGTTGAGCTGCTCGTGGGGCAGACGGCGGGTTTGCACCAGCCAGGTCTTGTATTCGTCGGCCACGGCCTTGGAGATGCAGATGGCGCCATCGTTCTGGGCAATCACGCCCAGCCAGTCGGCATGCAGGTGCGCAGCACCCTGCCAGAAGGAGTTGGGCATGAAGATCGGCAGCAGGTCGTAGATGACGAACTGCATCTTGACCCCGGCCTGGCGCATCTTGGCGTATTCGTGCGCGTGCGAGATCACTACCTGGTGCTGTAGATCCAGGCCCAGGAACTGGTCGCCGGCATGATATTCGATGGGGGCGAAATCGGCCTTGGTGAAGCTGAAACCGTGAGCGTCCTGATTGACCGTGACGTACTGGTAGCCCAGGCCATCGGCCGTGCCGAACACCGGACGCACTTCGTAGCCGGCCGGCGGGTTGTTCAGCAACTCCCCCAGAATGCTGCGCACCACGCGCTGAATACCGGTACGGGCATCGCGCTGCATCAACTCGGAAATGTCGATGAACATCTGCTTGCCCTGGCCTGGACGACGCTGGCCACGGCGGCGACTGCCCACCAGGGCATGCTTCATCTGCCGGGCGATCAGCACCGGGGAGCGCGTGCCTTCACGCAGCGCCTTGATGATGAAACGCAGTGGCCAGGTCAGGCGCCACGAAGTACTGCGCTGGATATCCTCCAGCCGTGTCCGATACTCCTCAGCCTGCAGCCACCAGTGGTGGGCGTTGGCGAGCGACTCGTTGAGGCTGCGTTCGGTGCTTTCAACCTGGCGGGCAAGCTTCAGCACTTGCTCGGCATAGGTGTCAGAAATTGCCAGTCGCCGGGTCATTGTTTCGATAAGCTCTGTACGTTTATCCAAGTCTTCGGTCTGCAGCTTCAATTGCTGAACTTCGACAAGGGACTGGTTGGCCGTCTGCTGTACGTCTTCGAGTGAAGCTGGCAGGTTTTCCAGCGCTTCCAGTCGCTGATTGATACCGTGATCGTAACGCGCGGCAAGCATGTCGAGTCCGACTCCATAGTGTGAAGAAAATGCCGCCTCAAACAGCGCCATCTGCGCCTCGGGTGCTGCCTTCTGTGCGACGATCGCATAGTCCGGGCTAGCCCCACCCAGGACACTCATCAGGTCCACAGGGTTGGAATCAGCGACCGACGGCGGTTCGTTGAGCCGCAACAGCTTGACCCTCGCGAAGCCCGTGTGCTCGGCCAGAAAACTCAGCAGCAGGTAAGGGATCGGGCGTTCGTGGGTGGGGTCGAGGTAGAAATTGCTGGAGCCCACCACCAGGTTTTCGGCGTTGGGCGTCTCCAGCACCAGCAGGCCACCGGGTTTGAGCGCGTGCAATGCATCGCTGACCAACTTCTGCAGCGCCGGAAAGGGAACGTGCTCGGCCAGATGGAAACCCGAGACCAGCACCAGGCTTTCCTCGCCCTTGGCAGCCAGGGCAGCCAGGGCGTCGCCCCGCTCCACCGGCAGGCCCAGTTCATGACATGCTTGCAGCATGCCCTCGTCCTGGTCGACGCCCAACGGCGCAAAGCCTTGCTCCATGAGCACCTGCAGCCACTCCCCGCGGCCGCAACCCAGGTCCATGGCCGGGCACTCGGGATACAAGGTCTGCAACGGTTTGATGAACGGCAGGTAAACCTGGAGTCGCTGCTGGATCAACTCGCGGGTACCACGGTGACGATCTTCGAATGCACGATAAAACGGCGAGGTCATCGATTAAATTCCACAGTCGGTTGTATCCACGCCATCCCCACGAATTCTTTCTTGGAGGTGTTGACCACGTTGAACACCAACGCCAGATCACGCCACTCGTAGTTCTTGGCCACGTGATTATCATCGGCATGCAGGGCGACGGCCACTGAATACGAGCCCACCCCCAGGTTTGCGTTGAAGCTGAAGTTGTAGCTCAGCTCTTCCCCCGCCTTCAACGCCTCGAGCTTGCACTCCAGGAAGTGGGTGTTGGTACCGAACACAGGCTGCCCCAGCCTGTCCTTGATCAGGTAGCCAATCACCAGCTCGGGAATGTCGCTGTTGACCCGGGCTTTGACGTTGAGGCGCACGGCCTCACCCACGGCCACGAACTCGACCGCCTCGCCCTTCTCGTTGTGCAGGCTGACCGACTCAACCGTCGCCTCGCGGCTGCCGGACACAGTCTGGACGCTGCCGTCTTCCAGGCGATGGACCGTGACGGTCTCGTTTTCCTTCTCGGCGATCAGCGCGTTGTAGTAGTCCATGACCTCTTCAGGCTTGCCGTCCTTGAGCACCGCGCCGCCCTCGAGCAGGATCGCGCGGCCGCACAGTTTCTGGATGGCCCCGCGGTCGTGGGACACGATCAGCAGCGAAGTGCCCAGCTCCTGGAACTCGCGAATACGCTCGAAGCTCTTGTGCTGGAAATAGCTGTCGCCAACCGACAGCGCCTCGTCGACGATCAGGATGTCGGGACGGAATGCCGTGGCCACGGCAAACGCCACGCGCATCTGCATACCGCTGGAATAGGTACGCACGGTTTCATCGAAGTAGTCGCCGATTTCGGCGAACGCCTCGATGTCTTTCATCGCACCATGAATCTGCTCCGAGCTGAAACCCATCAGGCCAGCGGCATGGTGAGCGTTCTGGCGGCCGGTGAGCTCAGGGTTGAACCCCATGCCCAGTTCCAGGATGGCGGCGATGCGGCCATTGACCTGCACGCTGCCCACGGTGGGCTGCAGGGTACCGGTGATCATTTTCAGCAATGTGGACTTGCCAGCGCCGTTCTGGCCGACGATACCAATGGCCTCGCCCGGCTCGATGACGAAATTGATGCCCTTGAGCACCCAATGTTCTTCACGGGGCCGCGAAGGCAGGTAGAACCAGCGGGCTATGCGCTGGAATTCCGAACGGTAGGTGCGGTAGGCCTTGCCCAGGTCGTTGACGATCAGCAGGCTCATAGGGCATCTACCATTTCAGGGGCTGCGCGACGGAACATGAACAGACCGACAATCATCAAGGCAAACGAGATGGCCATGGTGATGCCGACGGAGGTCAGGTCCGGGGTTTTGCCGTATACCAGGATGCTGTGGTACGCACTGACGATGGAGAACATCGGGTTCAGGTCGACAGTGCCCTTGAGGTACTCGGGAATGATGTTGACGGGGTACACGATAGGCGTGAACCAGAACCACACCTGCATGATGATCGGCACCACCTGGCCAATGTCACGGATAAACACGTTCAGCACGCCCAGGATCAGGCCCAGCCCCACCCCCAGCGCCACCACGGCGATGGTCAGGGGGATGAGCCAGAACATCTGCACGTTAGGCATCTGCCCCAGCAAGGCGAACACCACCAGCATGGCCACGAACAGCAGCAGGTTGTTGAGCAGCGCGGAACCTACCACGATCACCGGCAGGGTGATGCGTGGGAAGCTCATCTTCTTCATCAGGTTACCATGCTCAATGAACAGGTTGAGATAGCGGTTGATGATTTCAGAGAACAGGTTCCAGGCCAGCGAACCAGCCATCAGGTACAGGGGGTAGCCGTAGCTGTTCTCCACCCCTGGCAGCTTGGCCGCCAGTACGTTGGACAGGATCAACGCGTAGATGGCGACCTGGGCCAGCGGGTGGACGATCATCCACAGGCCACCCAGGCGGCTGCGGGCAAAACGGGTAACGAACTCGTTCCGTATTGACGAAAGAATGAAGCCCCGGTAGTTCCAGAGCCCCGTCAGCATTCCAAACATAGTTACTCCTGAATCAGACGCTCAATTTCAATCAAACGCTGGTCTACCAATGCCGGATTTGCTCGACTTTCGATATTCAAACGCAAAAGTGGCTCAGTGTTGGAGCCGCGCAGGCTGAAACGCCAGTCGGCGAATTCGACACTGATGCCATCGGTCTTGTCGACCGAGGGGTTCTGGGGCAGATAGTGGGCCAGGATCTTGTCGATGCTGCCGGCTACATCATTGACCTTGTAGTTGATCTCGCCGCTGCAAGGGAATGCCTGGATGCGCTCATCCACCAATTGCGCCAGGGTCTTGCCGGTCTCGGACATCAAGGCCGCCACCAGCAACCACGGGATCATGCCGCTGTCGCAGTAGGCGAAATCGCGGAAATAATGGTGGGCGCTCATTTCGCCGCCGTACACGGCGTCTTCCTGGCGCATGCGCTCCTTGATGAACGCATGGCCGGTCTTGCTCTGGATGGCCACGCCCCCTGCCTGCTCGACCTGCTCGATGGTGTTCCAGGTCAGGCGCGGGTCGTGAATGATCTTGCTGCCAGGGTGCAGCTTGAGCAGCATTTCGGCCAGCAGCCCGACCAGGTAGTAGCCCTCGATGAAGCGGCCGTCGGCGTCGAAGAAGAAGCAGCGGTCGAAGTCACCATCCCAGGCCAGGCCCAGGTCGCAGCCGTTTGCCAGCAGCGCCTGGCGGGTCAGCTCGCGGTTTTCCGGCAGCAGCGGGTTGGGCACGCCGTTGGGGAAGTTGCCATCAGGCTCGACGTTGATGAACACCCATTGCAAGGGCAGTTTGTCGACCAGGGCCTGAACCACCGGGCCTGCGGCGCCGTTACCAGGGTCCGCCAGAACTTTGAGTGGCTTGAGCGCCTTGACGTCAACGTAGCTGAGCAGGTGTTCGAGGTACGCGGACTTGTCGAACGCCTCGCGCACCTGGCCGGGAGTGGCGGCCGACGCACCCAGGTTGCCAGCGTCGACGCGGTCGCGTACGGCGTTGAGACCGGTGTCGCCACTGATCGGACGCGACTGCGCCTTGACCAGTTTCATGCCGTTGTAGCCTTTGGGGTTGTGACTGGCCGTGACCATCACACCACCGTCAGCCTGGTAATGGCTGGTGGCGAAGTAGACTTCTTCGGTGCCGCATAGCCCGATATCGATCACATCGGCACCGGCCTCGGTAAGGCCGCGCACCAGCGCGGCCGCAAGGCCCGGGCTTTCAAGGCGCATGTCACGCCCCACCACGAAGGATTTGCCCTGAAGCTCGGCGACCAGCGCGCGCCCGATTCGATAGGCAATGTCATCATTGAGTTGAGCAGGCACTTGGCCGCGGATGTCGTACGCCTTGAAGCATTGAGTCTGGATTGGGGGATACATTCTGTTCACCGACTGAAATGTCCGTGGCCACCCGAGGGTGGCCAGCGGCGAGAATGGACCACCAGCGTGAAAGTCCGCTGGCGCGAGCCTTGTAAGGCAACAAGGCTCGGATCTGGTTCAGTGCCGACTTACTTGTCGACCCGTCCGTAGTTGTCTTCGAAGCGCACGATGTCGTCTTCGCCCAGGTAATCACCGCTTTGTACTTCGATCAGCACAAGGTCGATTACCCCCGGGTTTTTCAGGCGGTGCTTGTGCCCCGCGCGAATGAAGGTCGACTCGTTGGTGTTGAGCATCAGCTCTTGAGTATCGTTGACCACAACGGCCATGCCGCTGACGACGATCCAGTGCTCACTGCGGTGGTGATGCATTTGCAGCGACAACGAAGCACCGGGTTTGACCACGATTCGCTTGATCTTGAAGCGCTCACCGTTCTCCAGGGTAGTGTAGGTTCCCCAAGGGCGGTGAACGGTCTGGTGCAGCAGGTGCGCGGTGTGGGCCTTGGCCTTGAGCTGGCCGACAATGTGCTTGACGTCCTGGGCATGGTCCTTGTGCGCGATCAGCATGGCGTCCGGGGTGTCGATGACCAGCAGGTCCTCGACACCGACCAGCGCGGTCAGGCGATGCTCGCTGTTCACATAGTTGTTGACCGAACCATGGGCCAGCACTTCGCCCTCGAAGCGATTGCCATTGGTGTCTGCTGCGGTCAGCTCGCTGACTGCGTTCCAGGAGCCGATATCGCTCCAGCCGATGCTGCACGCAATGGTCGCCACCTTCGAGGAGCGCTCCATCAGGGCGTAGTCGACGGAGATATCCGGCACCTGGGCAAACGCCTCGGCATCCAGGGCCAGGCAGCTGTAGTCGGCCGCCTTGGTGCAGCGCGATTTTTCCAGGGTCAGGGAGACGGCGGCGAGCACGTCCGGGGCATGCTTGCCCAGTTCCTCGAGGACCGTGCCCACGCGGAAACAGAACATGCCCGAATTCCAGAAATAGTTGCCGGCGGCGATGTAGCTCTCGGCGGTCTTCAGGTCGGGCTTCTCGACGAAGCGCTTGACCTGCAGCCCCCCTTCCAGCGAGCCAGGGCCAGCGGCCTCGATGTAGCCGAACCCGGTTTCCGGATACTGGGGCTCGATGCCGAAGGTCACCAGCCAACCCTGGGCGGCCAGGTGCGAGGCCTGCTTGACGGCAACGCCGAACGCTTCTTCGTCGGCGATCAGATGGTCGGCGGCCAACACCAGCATCTGCGCGTCGGCCCCGTGGGAGGCGTTCAACTGCAGGGCGGCGGCGGCGACGGCGGCGGCAGTGTTGCGGCCGAACGGCTCGAGGATATAACCCTGTGGGAGGCCGGCCTGGTTCACCGCACGGTATTCATCTTCAGTTTTGAAGAGCAGCTCGCGGTTGGTAACGGTCATGACTTCTACCGTTCCCTCCAGGCGCGCCGCGCGGATGAAGGTTTTCTGGATCAGATTCTGACCATCTGGCAGCGCCATGAAGGGCTTGGGATGAGCTTCCCGAGAGACAGGCCACAACCGGCTACCAACACCACCGGAGAGAATTACAGGAATCAGTTCCATAGCTTTGAAAAATCCTTAACGGCCGCCCAGTCGGACCCTGGAAACAGCAACGATCATGTTGGTTGAACCAGACCACGACACCCCCGGATTCAACGCTTGGACAAGCCGCCGCAGCCTGGGAATGGGATCATGGGTAAACCGGGTTAGAATATCAGAGAAGGTCTTGGGAAGGGTTCTTGTCGGCGCTCTGCAAGAGGGAAGTTTTGCAACCGTATATAGACAGCAAAAGCCTGCTTCAAGTTTCCAGACATCGAAAAAACAGATCCGCACGCCTAGAGGCTGCGGACCTTCCGGGCTCGCGATCGACGCATGGACGCCATCAGAGCCAGGATAGGCCCGACAACCATGCCGCCCAGGAAGGCCAACAGAATGAACAACGAGACAGGTAACTGAGGCAGGGCGTGGCCAAACACAACCAATGTCGAGGGTTGCTGATTTTCCAGCACAAATACAATCACAACTGCTAGCACTAGCAGCACAAAGATAATAAGTAAGAGTTTTTTCAAGTTGCGCACTGCATTCTCCAGGCCGAACCGAACTCAGGCATGTTCATGCTCTTCATCCTCATTCACTCGATCGCGCAGCTCTTTGCCCGGCTTGAAGTGAGGAACGAATTTCCCATCCAGACTGACCGACTGCCCGGTCTTGGGATTGCGGCCTACCCGTGGCGCCCGGTAGTGCAGCGAAAAGCTGCCAAAACCGCGAATCTCGATACGATCACCCGTGGCCAGGCACTGTGACATCTGCTCAAGCATGGTCTTGATGGCCAGCTCCACATCCTTGGATGAAAGCAGGCCTTGATGGGTGACAATACGGTCGATCAGTTCAGATTTCGTCATATTTTTCCCTTCTTTATCAAGAAGCTAGACAATCGCTTCAAAGGTTTTAGCATGGCTGGAGGGATTTGAACAGCCCGCGTATTGACTTGTTGCAAAGGTTTACGGTAGATCACGGAGTCCAGCCATCAGGATTGCCTGCAACGCACCACCAGGCTACGGCTCGACATGCCTGCAGGATTGATACCAAAGGGGTAGTCAGGCGTATCGTCGCTCAGGTCCGTGGACTTGCTCAGCACGCTATACCCTGGCGCACCGCAGGCGCTCTCCGCTTTCTCGTAACACTTCTCCCAGGAAGAGGTAATACCCGAGCAATTGATGTGCAGGGTAGCGATGCCCTTCACGTTATGGCTGGACATGGTCGCTGCGCAGCCGGACAACGCGATCAACAGGGTGAGTGGCAGCCATCCTTTCATTACCTATCCTTTCGATTGCCCCGAAAACGGTCAATGACCCTTTCGCCAATTTGCCGCATGCCCTCTTTTGGGTAGACAACTGATTTTGCAGGAGATTCTCCTGCATTCCGGATTTCTTCCGGCGGAGCATCAGAGTGGCGACTGTTTATGACTGTTTAATGTAGCAGGCCGGATGAAGGTACACCGCTGCCGCACCGGCACAATCAGCAGGCAGGCCGAAACGGCCTGCCTGCTGCTGGAGGCCACTGGCTCACTGCACCTCGACCTCAACGGCCTGATCCCCCCTTGGGGTGCGCTCGACGCTGAAGGTCACTCTCTGGCCCTCCAGGAGGCTCTTGAAGCCATCACCCTTGATGGCCTTGTAGTGAACGAACAGATCCTTGCCTGTTTCAGCGGCGATGAAGCCAAAGCCTTTTTCGTTGTTGAACCATTTGACGGTGCCGGTGGGCATGGGCGCTTCTCCTTGAATGAACAGCCGCGACGATGGGAACGCGCGGGCTTCCTGCGTGGGTGAGCGGACGATAGTGCGACAGGAGAGGCAGGAGGATCAACGAAGGGATTGTTTCAAAATGAAGCCGTAGCAGCGGCCGCCAGGCCGCGTCTGGGTGAACCGTGATACGCCTGGAGTAGCCAGCGCCTGCGGACGCGGCCTGGCGGCCGCTGCTACGGGGAGTGTCGCTCGATCGCCGGCAGGTAAATCGCGGGCACAAAAAAGGGCGACCGAAGTCGCCCTTTTTCTAATGGTCAATCAGAACTTAGTTCTGCTTTTCCATTTGAGCACGCAGCAGGTCACCCAGGGTGGTTGGACCAGTTGCGATGTCCGAAGCAGCTGGCTTGTCGCGCAGGCTTTGGATTGCTTCTTTCTCGTCTTCAACGTCTTTCGACTTGATGGACAAGTTGATCACGCGCGACTTGCGGTCAACGCTGATGATCTTGGCTTCGACTTCTTCGCCTTCCTTCAGGACGTTACGCGCGTCTTCAACGCGGTCACGGCTGATTTCGGAAGCTTTCAGAGTGGCTTCGATGTCGTCGGCCAGGGTGATGATGGCGCCTTTGGCGTCAACTTCTTTAACGGTACCGCGAACGATAGCGCCTTTGTCGTTGACAGCAACGTAGTTGGAGAACGGATCGCTTTCCAGTTGCTTGATGCCCAGGGAGATGCGCTCACGCTCTGGATCAACCGACAGGATCACAGTGTTCAGCTCATCGCCTTTCTTGTAGCGGCGTACTGCTTCTTCGCCAGCTTCGTTCCAGGAGATGTCGGACAGGTGAACCAGACCGTCGATGCCGCCGTCCAGACCAATGAAGATACCGAAATCGGTGATCGACTTGATGGTGCCGGAGATTTCGTCGCCCTTGTTGAACTGGCCAGAGAAGTCTTCCCATGGGTTCGACTTGCACTGCTTGATGCCCAGGGAGATACGACGACGCTCTTCGTCGATGTCCAGAACCATGACTTCCACTTCGTCGCCGACTTGTACGACTTTCGAAGGGTGGATGTTCTTGTTGGTCCAGTCCATTTCGGAAACGTGTACCAGACCTTCAACGCCTTCTTCCAGCTCAGCGAAGCAGCCGTAGTCGGTCAGGTTGGTCACGCGCGCCATGACGCGGGTGTTCTCTGGGTAACGAGCCTTGATAGCAACCCATGGGTCTTCACCCAGTTGCTTGAAGCCCAGGGAAACGCGGTTGCGCTCGCGATCGTACTTCAGAACCTTGACGTCGATCTCGTCGCCAACGTTGACCACTTCGGAAGGGTGCTTGATGCGCTTCCAGGCCATGTCGGTGATGTGCAGCAGGCCGTCCACGCCGCCCAGGTCCACGAAGGCGCCGTAGTCGGTGAGGTTCTTGACGATACCCTTGACTTGCTGGCCTTCCTGCAGCGATTCCAGCAGAGCTTCGCGCTCGGCCGAGTTCTCTGCTTCCAGGACGCTGCGACGGGAAACGACAACGTTGTTGCGCTTCTGGTCCAGCTTGATGACCTTGAATTCCAGCTCTTTGCCTTCCAGGTGCGTGGTATCACGAACCGGACGGACGTCGACCAGGGAACCAGGCAGGAACGCACGGATGCCGTTAACGTCGACAGTGAAGCCGCCTTTAACCTTACCGTTGATAACGCCCTTGACCACTTCTTCGGCGGCGAAAGCTGCTTCCAGAACAATCCAGCACTCGGCGCGCTTGGCTTTTTCACGGGACAGCTTGGTTTCGCCAAAGCCGTCTTCGACCGCGTCCAGCGCAACGTGAACTTCGTCACCGACCTTGATGGTCAGCTCGCCAGCTTCGTTGTAGAACTGCTCGAGCGGGATGACGCCCTCGGATTTCAGACCGGCGTGGACAGTAACCCAGTCACCGTCGATATCGACAACGATACCGGTGATGATCGCACCTGGTTGAAGGTTGAGGGTTTTCAGGCTTTCTTCAAAGAGTTCCGCAAAGCTTTCGCTCATTTTAATTCCTGTAGATTTGGGCGGTAGAAACGCCCATCAGCCGCACTCCAGACAATGCGGGTTCGTTCATAGTAAAGAAGGCGTACGGGCTAGGGACTGGTTTCCCGTACGCGTTCTGGTCACCCGGCGATGTCGCGTAGTGCGACTTCGCTCATGATGCGTTCCAACACCTGCTCTATGGACAATTCCGTGGAATCCAGCTGTATGGCGTCAGCCGCCGGCTTGAGCGGGGCTACCGCTCGCTGGGTGTCACGCTCATCGCGCGCACGTATCTCATCTAGCAGACTCGACAGACTAACATCTTCGCCTTTGCCCTTCAACTGCAAGTAACGTCGACGAGCACGCTCCTCGGCACTGGCGGTCAGGAAGATTTTCAGCGGTGCGTCAGGGAACACCACGGTGCCCATGTCGCGGCCATCGGCGATCAGGCCCGGGGCCTCCAGGAACGCGCGCTGGCGCTGCAGCAGGGCGTCGCGCACGGCCGGCAGGGCGGCGACTTTCGAGGCGCCGGCGCCGGCGGTCTCGGTGCGGATCACGCTGCTGACCTCATCACCCTCGAGGATGATGCGTTGCAGCTGGCCTTCGGTGGCGGCGATGAATTGCACATCCAGATGAGCGGCCAGTTGCGCGAGCAAGGCTTCGTTGTCCAGGGCCACGCCATGGTTGCCGGCATTGAAGGCCAGCAGGCGATACAGGGCGCCGGAGTCCAGCAGGTTCCAGCCCAGGCGCTTGGCCAGGATACCGGCCACAGTGCCTTTGCCCGAGCCGCTTGGGCCGTCGATAGTAATTACTGGCGCGTGGGAAATCACGACTTGCCCTCTTCGGTTACACGGATCCCGACCTGGCCGCACAGGGCCAGGAAGTTGGGAAAGGAGGTGGCGACGTTGGCGCAATCCAGGATGCGGATGGGCGCACTGGCGCGCAGCGCGGCGACGCTGAAGGCCATGGCGATGCGATGGTCGCCCTGCCCTTGCACTTCGCCGCCCTGCATTGCACCGCCGTCGATGATGATGCCGTCCTCGGTTGGCTGACATGTTACACCCAGCGCCTTGAGGCCGTCGGCCATGGCCTGGATGCGATCCGATTCCTTGACCCGCAGCTCCTGGGCGCCGCGCAGCACGGTACGCCCCTGGGCGCAGGCGGCGGCGACGAACAGCACCGGGAATTCGTCGATGGCCAGCGGTACCAGCTCGACAGGAATATCGATGCCCTTGAGCGGCGCCGAGCGCACATGCAGGTCGGCCACCGGCTCGCCGCCCACTTCACGACGGTTTTCCAGACGAATGTCGGCGCCCATCAGGCGCAGGATGTCGATGACACCGGTGCGTGTGGGGTTGATACCCACGTGCTCCAGCACCAGGTCCGAGCCTTCGGCGATGGACGCGGCCACCAGGAAGAACGCGGCGGAAGAAATATCCCCCGGCACTTCGATGCGCGTGGCCGTCAGTGGCTGGCCGGCCGCCAGGGACACCGTGGCGTCCTGCGTATTCACCGGGTAGCCAAAGCCACGCAGCATGCGCTCGGTGTGGTCGCGGGTCGGCGCCGGCTCGGTGACGCGGGTCTCGCCTTGGGCGTACAGGCCCGCCAGCAGCAGGCTGGCTTTGACCTGGGCACTGGCCATGGGCAGCGTGTAGTCCAGCGCCTTGAGCGGCTGGCCACCGCGAATGGTCAGCGGCGGCAGGCCGTCGGCGCCGGTCTCGATCTGCGCACCCATTTCCCGCAGCGGCTTGGCCACGCGGCTCATGGGGCGTTTGGACAAGGACGCATCGCCGGTCAGCACGCTGTCGAAGCGCTGGGCCGCGAGCAGCCCGGCCAGCAGGCGCATGCTGGTGCCGGAATTGCCGACATAAATAGGCCCCGGCGGCGGCTGCAAGCCATGCAGGCCGACGCCATGAATGGTCAAGCGGCCGTGGTGCGGACCCTCGATGACCACACCCATGTCGCGGAACGCCTGCAAGGTGGCCAGGGCGTCCTCACCCTCAAGGAAGCCCTCCACCTCGGTAGTGCCGTCGGCGAGCGCGCCGAGCATCACCGCACGGTGGGAAATGGATTTGTCGCCCGGCACGCGAATGCGCCCCGAGAGGCGGCCGCCCGGCGCGGCGACGAAGTTCAGGTCGCGCGCCTCGCGCTTGTCCACGTAGGCACGGCGGGCGAGGATCTTGCCGAAGTGCTCGCGCGCCATGCGCGCACGGGTGAACACGCCGAGCATCTTCTGTCCGTCGCCGGCGTCCACGGCGTCGCGCAGCGCGTCCAGGTCGCTGCGGAAGGTGTCGAGGGTGCGCAGCACCGCGTCACGGTTGGCCAGGAAGATGTCATGCCACATCACCGGATCGCTGCCGGCAATGCGCGTAAAGTCGCGGAAACCGCCCGCGGCGTAGCGGAAGATTTCCAGGTTTTCGTTGCGCTTGGCCAGGGAATCCACTAGGCCGAAGGCCAGCAGGTGCGGCAGGTGGCTGGTGGCCGCCAGCACTTCGTCGTGGCGCTCGATGGCCATGTGCTCGACGTCGGCGCCCAGCGCACGCCACAGCGCGTCGACGATGGACAGCGCACGCGGCGCGGTCTCCGGCAACGGCGTGAGGATGACCTTGTGGCGCTGGAACAGCTTGGCGTTGGAGGCCTCCACCCCGCTCTGCTCGGACCCGGCAATGGGGTGGCCGGGCACGAAGTTGAGCAGCTGCGCCGGCGCCAGCACCTCACGCGCCGCACGCACGACGTTGCCCTTGGCACTGCCCACGTCGGTGAGGATGGCATCGCCCAGGTCGAGCTGCGCCAGCTTGGCCAGCAGCTTTTCCATGGCCAGGATGGGCACGGCCAGCTGGATCACGTCGGCGCCCTTGCAGGCTTCGGCCAGGTCGGCCTCGCAGCGGTCGACCACGCCCAGCTCCACCGCCAGCTTGCGCGACTGCGGGTCCAGGTCCAGGCCCACCACTTCCGCGCACAGGCCGCTTTCGCGCACGCCCTTGGCGAAGGAACCACCGATCAGGCCCAGGCCAACCACCACCAGGCGGCCGATCAGGGGCTTGGGTGCTACTACCGAAAAACCATCAACCACGTGCCAGGACCTTGCTCAGCGCTTCCAGGAAACGAGCGTTTTCAGTCGGCAGGCCAATGGTCACCCGCAGGTGGTTGGGCATGCCGTAGTTGGCCACCGGACGCACGATCACGCCTTCCTGCAACAGGCCCTGGAACACCGGTGCGGCCACGCGGCCCAGGTCGATGCAGAGGAAGTTGCCCTTGGACGGGATCCAGCCCAGGCCCAGCTCGCGGCAGCCTTCCTGCAGCTGTTGCATGCCGAACTCGTTGAGCTCGCGGCTCTTGGCCAGATAAGCGGAGTCGGTCAGCGCCGCACAGGCGGCCGCCAGGGCCAGGCTGTTGACGTTGAACGGCTGGCGCACGCGGTTGAGCACGTCGGCGATCACCGGCGACGACAGCGCGTAGCCCACGCGCAACGCTGCCAGGCCATAGGCCTTGGAGAAGGTGCGCGAGACCAGCAGGTTGGGGTGCTGCGCCAGGTAGTCGAGGCCGTCCGGCAGCTCGCCGCCGGTGGCGTATTCGATGTAGGCCTCGTCCAGCACCACCAGCACGTCCTGCGGCACGTCGCGCAGGAAATCGCCCAGCGCCTGGGCATTGAACCAAGTGCCGGTAGGGTTGTTGGGGTTGGCGATGAAGACGATGCGGGTGTCGGCGTCGATGGCCGCCAGCATGGCCGGCAGGTCGTGGCCCCACTCCTTGGCCGGCACCACGCGCGACTCGGCGCCCACGGCCTGGGTCACGATCGGGTAGACGGCGAAGGCGTGTTCACTGAACACCGCGTTCTGGCCAGGGGCCAGGTAGGCGCGGGCCACCAGCTCGAGGATGTCGTTGGAGCCGTTACCCAGGGTGACCTGGTTGACCTGCACGCGGCAGCGCTCGGCCAGCAGGGTCTTCAGCTCGAAGCCGTTGCCATCGGGGTAGCGGGTCAGCTCGGCCAGTTCGTTGGCGATGGCTTCGCGCACCTTGGGGCTGGCACCCAGCGGGTTTTCGTTGCTGGCCAGCTTGACGATGTTCGCCGGGTCCAGGTTCAACTCGCGGGCCAGTTCATCCACCGGCTTGCCGGGGACGTAAGGCGACAGCTTTTGTACGCCCGACTGCGCGAGGGCGAGAAAATCACTCATTGCTAAACCTCAGAGAACGGCTTTCGGGTACGAGCCCAGCACCTTGAGTGCCACGGCTTCCTGGCTGATCTTCTCGAGCACGCCCTTGATCAGCGGATCACGGTGATGGCCGACGAAATCGATGAAGAATACGTAGGTCCATTTACCGCTGCGTGACGGACGGGTCTCGATACGGGTCAGGTCGATGCCGTTGTCGTGGAACGGCACCAGCAGCTCGTGCAGCGCACCCGGGCGGTTGCTCATAGAGACGATGATCGAGGTCTTGTCGTCGCCGGTGGGCGGCACTTCCTGGTTGCCGATGATCAGGAACCGCGTGGAGTTGTCCGGGCGGTCTTCGATTTTCTCGGCCAGGCGGGTCAGGCCGTAGAGGCTGGCCGCCATGTCGCCGGCAATGGCCGCCGAGTTCCACTCGCCCTTGACCCGCTTGGCGGCCTCGGCGTTGCTGGACACGGCGATACGCTCGACGTTGGGGTAATGCGCGTCCAGCCACTTGCGGCACTGGGCCAGGGACTGGGCGTGGGAATAGATACGCGTGATCGCGTCGGTCTTGGTGCTTTCGCCAATCAGCAGGTGATGATGGATACGCAGCTCCACCTCACCGCAGATGACCATGTCGTGTTCCAGGAAGCTGTCCAGGGTGTGGTTGACCGCACCCTCGGTGGAGTTTTCCACCGGCACCACGCCGAAGTTGACCGCACCGGCCACCACTTCACGGAACACTTCGTCGATGGCCGCCATCGGCTTGCTGATCACGGCGTGACCGAAGTGTTTCATGGCCGCCGCCTGGGTGAAGGTACCTTCAGGGCCCAGGTAAGCGACTTTCAGTGGGTTCTCCAGGGCCAGGCACGAGGACATGACTTCGCGGAACAAGCGCGCCATCTCTTCGTTGCTCAATGGGCCCTTGTTGCGTTCCATCACGCGCTTCAGCACCTGGGCTTCACGCTCGGGCCGGTAGAACACCGGCACCTCGCCTTCGGCCAGGGAGGCCATTTTCACGCGGGCAACTTCTTCGGCGCAGCGGGCACGGTCGCTGATCAGTTCGAGAATTTTCTCGTCCAGGGCATCGATGCGCACCCGCAGGGCTTTCAGCTCCTGGTCAGACATCAGGCGTTTTCCTTCTCGAACTCGGCCATGTAGGCAACCAACGCTTCAACCGCGTCCAGGCCCAAGGCGTTGTAGATGGAGGCACGCATGCCGCCCACCGAACGGTGACCCTTGAGGTTGAGCAGGCCACGGGCGTCGGCGCCGGCCAGGAAGGCCTTGTCCAGGCGCTCGTCCGCCAGGCGGAACGGCACGTTCATCCACGAGCGGGCGTTGTGCGAGATCGGGTTGGTGTAGAAGGCACTGCTGTCGATGAAGCCGTACAGGCGGTCTTTCTTGGCGCGGTTGCGCGCTTCCATGGCCTCGACGCCACCCTGCTCCTTCAGCCACTCGAACACCAGGCCCGAGAGGTACCAGGAGTAAGTGGCCGGGGTGTTGTACATCGACGCGTTGTCGGCGGCGATCTTGTAGTTGAGCATGGTCGGGCAGGCGCTGCGGGCGCGGCCCAGCAGGTCTTCGCGAATGATCACCACCACCAGGCCGCTGGGGCCGATGTTCTTCTGCGCACCGGCGTAGATCATGCCGTACTGCGACACGTCGATGGGGCGCGAGAGGATGTCGGAGGACATGTCCACCACCAGCGGCACGTCACCGGTCTGCGGTACCCAGTCGAATTCCAGGCCGCCGATGGTTTCGTTGGACGCGTAGTGAACGTAGGCGGCGCCTGGAGTCAGGTTCCACTCGTTCTGGCCAGGAATGGCCAGGTAGTCGTAGGGCTTGGCGCTGGCGGCGACGTTGATGTTGCCGTAGCGACGCGCTTCCTCGATGGCCTTCTTCGACCAGATGCCGGTCTCGATGTAGTCCGCGGTGCCGCCTTCGGGCAGCAGGTTCAGCGGGATCTCGGCGAACTGCTGGCTGGCGCCACCCTGCAGGAACAGGACCTTGTAGTTGGACGGAATGGACAGCAGGTCACGCAGGTCCTGCTCGGCCTTCTCGGCAATGGCCACGTAGTCGTCGCTGCGGTGGCTCATCTCCATGACAGAGAGACCCTTGCCGCGCCAGTTCAGCATTTCGGCCTGGGCGCGCTGCAGGACAGCTTCAGGGAGCGCAGCGGGACCTGCGCAGAAGTTAAAGGCTCGGTTGCTCACATCCACTCTCGCTCTGCTTGAATTCGTTAGATCGGCGGTGAGGCCATCGCGGCCAAGGCCGGCTCCTACGGCCAACGTTGACGGCAACCAGCACCACCACCCAAATATCATTGAGGGCACCGAAGTGCCCCCATGATCCATCACGACAATTTATTCCTGCGGCAACTCGTCGTCGCCTGGCGCCTCATCCGGCACCTCGGCGCCTTCGGCCGGCGCTTCGAAGCCCTCTTCGCCTTCGAGCAATTCCTCGCCCTCGACTTCCGATGGCTCCTGCACGCGCTCCAGGCCTACCAGCGTCTCGTCGCTGGCCAGCTTGATCAGCGTCACGCCCTGGGTGTTACGGCCCAGGCTGGAGACTTCGCTGACGCGGGTACGCACCAGGGTGCCCTGGTCGGAAATCAGCATGATCTCCTCGCCGTCCAGCACCTGTACAGCCCCGACCAGACGGCCGTTGCGGTCGTTGCTGACCATGGCGATGACGCCCTGGCCGCCACGCTTGTACTCGGGGAACTCGCCGATGGCGGTGCGCTTGCCATAACCACGCTCGGAAGCGGTGAGGATCTGGCTGCCTTCTTCAGGGATCAGCATGGAAATCAGCTTCTGCCCTTCTGGCAGGCGCATGCCGCGTACGCCGCGGGCGGTGCGGCCCATGGCCCGTACGTCGGATTCCTTGAAGCGGGTGACCTTGCCACCGTCGGAGAACAGCATGACTTCACGCTCGCCGTCGGTGATGGCGGCCGAGATCAGCACGTCGCCTTCGTCCAGCTCCAGGGCGATCAGGCCCACGCTGCGCTGGCGGCTGAAGGATTCCAGCGGGGTCTTCTTCACGGTGCCGTTGGCGGTGGCCATGAAGATGAAGTGACCTTCGGTGTATTCCTCCACCGGCAGCATGGTGGTGATGTACTCGCCATCGTCCAGCGGCAGCAGGTTGACCAGCGGGCGACCACGGGCGGCACGCGAGGCCTCCGGAATCTCGTAGGTCTTGAGCCAGTACACCTTGCCTTTGCTGGAGAACAGCAGCAGGGTGGTATGGCTGTTCGCCACCAGCAGGTGGGCGATGTAGTCTTCGTCCTTCACGCCGGTAGCCGACTTGCCCTTGCCGCCGCGGCGCTGGGCCTGGTAGGCAGCCAGTGGCTGGGTCTTGGCGTAGCCGCCGTGGGAGATGGTCACCACGCGCTCTTCTTCCGGGATCATGTCACCCAGGGTCAAGTCCAGGCGCGCGTCGAGGATCTCGGTGCGGCGCACGTCGCCGTATTCGGCGCGGATCACTTCCAGCTCTTCGCGGATCACTTCCATCAGGCGCGCGGCGCTGTTGAGGATGCGGATCAGTTCGCCGATCTGGTTGAGGATCTCCTGGTACTCGGCCAGCAGCTTCTCGTGCTCCAGGCCGGTGAGGCGGTGCAGGCGCAGGTCGAGGATGGCCTGGGCCTGTTCCGGCGACAGCCAGTACTTGCCGTCACGCAGGCCGTATTGCGGGTCCAGGTTCTCGGGGCGCGACGACTCGGCGCCGGCCGCTTCCACCATGGCCACCACGGCGCTGGATTCCCAGGCGGTGCTGACCAGCGCTTCCTTGGCCTCGGACGGCGTCGGCGAGGCCTTGATCAGGGCGATGACCGGGTCGATGTTCGACAGGGCAACGGCCTGGCCTTCCAGGATGTGGCCGCGCTCGCGGGCCTTGCGCAGCTCGAACACAGTGCGGCGGGTGACCACTTCGCGGCGGTGACGCACGAAGGCTTCCAGCAGGTCCTTGAGGTTCAGCACGCGCGGGCGGCCGTCGATCAGGGCCACCACGTTGATGCCGAACACGGCCTGCATCTGGGTCTGGGCGTAGAGGTTGTTGAGGATCACCTCCGGCACTTCGCCGCGACGCAGCTCGATGACGATGCGCATGCCGTCCTTGTCGGACTCGTCGCGCAGTTCGGTGATGCCTTCCAGCTTCTTCTCTTTCACAAGCTCGGCGATCTTCTCGATCAGGCGAGCCTTGTTCAGCTGGTACGGCAGCTCGGTGACCACGATCTGCTGGCGCCCGCCGACCTTGTCGATGTCTTCGACGGTGGAACGGGCACGCATATAAATGCGGCCACGGCCGGTGCGGTAGGCCTCGATGATGCCGGCGCGACCGTTGATGATGCCTGCGGTCGGGAAGTCGGGGCCAGGGATGAACTGCATCAGTTCATCGATGGTGATGTCGGCGTTGTCGATCAGCGCCAGGCAACCGTCGATGACTTCACCGAGGTTGTGTGGCGGGATGTTGGTGGCCATGCCCACGGCGATGCCGCTGGAGCCGTTGACCAGCAGGTTGGGGATGCGCGTCGGCATCACCGCCGGGATCTGCTCGGTGCCGTCGTAGTTGGGCACCCAGTCCACGGTTTCCTTGTGCAGGTCGGCCAGCAGCTCATGGGCCAGCTTGGTCATGCGCACTTCGGTGTAACGCATGGCCGCGGCGTTGTCGCCGTCCACCGAACCGAAGTTGCCCTGGCCGTCTACCAGCAGGTAGCGCAGGGAGAAAGGCTGGGCCATACGCACGATGGTGTCGTAGACCGCGGTGTCACCGTGAGGGTGGTACTTACCGATCACGTCACCGACCACACGGGCGGATTTCTTGTACGGTTTGTTCCAGTCGTTACCCAGTTCACTCATCGCAAACAGAACGCGGCGATGCACGGGCTTCAAGCCATCACGCGCATCAGGCAGTGCACGCCCGACGATGACGCTCATCGCGTAGTCGAGGTAGGACTGTCTCAGCTCGTCTTCGATATTGACCGGGAGGATTTCTTTGGCCAGTTCGCCCATGAGAAGCCTGATTCCTTTTTCTGGTGAAACTCCGTCACATCCAATGGGACGAACGAAGCTCGCCGCCGACGGCACGGCCGTGAGGCGACTTACGACAAATCAACGAGTTATGCTCTGGATCTGCGCAGTGGGGGCCGCCTCAAAGGGCGACCCTGGAAACCGTCGGATGTTACCACAAAGCCCGTCAGGGACCTATCCCCTGGAAGGCTTGCAAACCCATTAATTGATGAGTGATCGCGCCTGGGATGGCTCTGAGGGGCTTTTGTGCGCAATTGGCAATGTTTACACCCCTGATTTCCCCGTAGCAGCTGCCGAAGGCTGCGTCCCGGATCGGCGCAGTCCCAGAGCGTGCGTGGCGCAGGTGTGAGTCAATGCAACCGCTTGCGACACATCAACTGGGCCAGCTTGGCCGCGTCGGGCCGCTCGACGATGCCTTTCTCGGTGATGATCGCGTCGATCAGGTCTGCCGGGGTCACGTCGAACACCGGGTTGAAGGCATCGACGTCGGCGCCCAGGCGCTGCCCGCCCACTTCCAGCAGTTCGCGGCCGTCGCGCTCCTCGATGGGAATGTCCTCGCCACTGGCCAGGCTCATGTCGATGGTGGAGCTGGGCGCCACCACCATGAAGCGCACGCCGTGGTGCATGGCGGTAACGGCCAGCTGGTAGGTGCCGATCTTGTTGGCCACGTCGCCGTTGGCGGTGATGCGGTCGGCGCCGACGATGACCCAGGTGATGCCCTTGGTTTTCATCAGGTGCGCGGCGGCGGAATCGGCGTTGACGGTGACCGGGATGCCCTCGTTGGCCAGCTCCCAGGCGGTCAGGCGCGAGCCCTGCAGCCAAGGGCGGGTCTCGTCGGCATAGACGCGCTCGACCATGCCTTCGATGAACGCCCCGCGGATCACCCCCAGCGCCGTGCCGAAGCCGCCGGTGGCCAGGGCGCCGGTGTTGCAGTGGGTGAGGATGGCCTGGGCGTTGCCCTGGTGACGACGGATCAGGTCCACGCCCAGCTGGGCCATGGTCAGGTTGGCCTCGCGGTCGCTTTCATGGATGGCCAGGGCCTCGGCCTCCAGCAGGCCCAGCACGTCGGCATGGGCCTTGACCCGCTCCAGGCGCTCGCGCATGCGGTTCAGCGCCCAGAACAGGTTGACCGCCGTAGGCCGTGAGGCCGCCAGCACGGTGAAATCCTGCTCCAATGCCGCCAGCCAGTCGCCACCCTGGGCGTGGCGTTGGCGAGCGCCCAGGACAATGCCATAGGCGGCACTGATGCCGATGGCCGGCGCCCCGCGCACCACCATGGCACGGATGGCCTCGGCGACGCCGGCGGCGTCGGTGTAGGCCAGCCAGGTCTCCTGGTGCGGCAGCACACGCTGGTCGAGCAGATGCAGGGCCCCGTCACGCCAGTCGATGGCCTTCACTTTCTCTGCTGCCAATAGACGTTCGCGCATTGCCCACCCCTGATCTGAAAGCTGACATCAAAAGCGGCCGATTATAGCGAGCCCCCGGGGAAGACGCTCGGGTATACTTCGCCATCACCGACCCAAAGCACTGGAACCTCACCATGCCCGACGCTGCCCAGCCCCTCGACCTGTTGCTGTTGCCCAGCTGGCTGGTGCCCGTGGAACCGGCCGGCGTGGTGCTGAAGGAGCATGGCCTGGGCGTGCGTGATGGCAATATAGTGTTTATCGGCCCGCGAGCGGAAGCCTTGAAGCTGGCGGCCCGCGAGGTGCGCGAGCTGCCCGGCATGCTGCTGACCCCGGGTTTGGTCAACGCCCATGGCCACGCGGCCATGACCCTGTTCCGCGGCCTGGCCGACGATTTGCCGCTGATGACCTGGCTGCAGGACCACATCTGGCCCGCCGAAGGCCGCTGGGTGGACGAGGCCTTCGTGCGCGACGGCACTGACCTGGCCATCGCCGAGCAATTGAAAGGCGGCGTTACCTGTTTTTCGGACATGTACTTCTACCCGCGCGCGGCCAGCGAACGGGTGCACCACAGCGGCATGCGCGCGCAAATCAGCATTCCGGTGCTGGACTTCCCCATTCCGGGCGCACGCAGCGCTGATGAAGCCCTGCACCAGGGCGTGGAACTGTTCAGCGACCTGAAACACCATCCGCGCATCTCCATTGCCTTCGGCCCCCACGCCCCTTATACCGTGGGTGACGCCAACCTGGAAAAAATCCGCGTGCTGGCCGACGAACTGGACGCTGCCATCCAGATGCACGTGCACGAGACGGCTGGCGAAGTGGAGCAGGCCCTGGCGCAGGGTGGCGAACGGCCACTGGCGCGCCTGGGCCGCCTGGGCCTGCTGGGCCCGCGCTTCCAGGCCGTGCACATGACGCAAATCAGCGAAGAGGACCTGGCCCTGCTGGTGGAAAGCAACACCAGCGTGGTGCACTGCCCCGAATCCAACCTCAAGCTGGCCAGCGGCTTCTGCCCGGTGGAACGCCTGTGGCAGGCCGGCGTCAATGTGGCAGTAGGCACCGACGGCGCCGCCAGCAACAATGACCTCGACCTGCTGGGCGAGACGCGCACCGCCGCGCTGCTGGCCAAGGCCGTGGCCGGCAACGCCACCGCCCTGGACGCCCACCGTGCCCTGCGCATGGCCACGCTCAACGGCGCCCGCGCCCTGGGCCTGGAGGCCAGCATCGGCTCGCTGGAAGTGGGCAAGGCCGCCGACATGACCGCGTTCGACCTGTCGGGGCTGGCCCAGCAGCCAGTGTACGACCCGGTGTCGCAACTGATCTACGCCACGGGCCGGGACTGCGTGACGCACGTCTGGGTCGGTGGCACCGCCCTGCTCCAGGACCGCGCGCTGACGCGCATGGACGAACAGGGCCTGGCGGCCACCGCCGCCGGCTGGGGCCAGCGCATCGCGGCCCGGCACGAATAACCCTTGCGGCCGCCTGGTGGCGGCCGGCACTACGCCAAATTCAACACAGTTTTCAAAAGGACACCCCAATGAGCAACGTCGACCACGCCGAAATCGCCAAGTTCGAAGCCCTGGCGCACCGCTGGTGGGACCGCGAGAGCGAGTTCAAGCCCCTGCACGACATCAACCCCATGCGCGTCAACTGGATTGACGAGCGCGCCAAGCTGTCCGGCAAGAAGGTCCTGGACGTAGGCTGCGGCGGCGGCATCCTCAGCGAAGCCATGGCCCTGCGCGGCGCCACCGTCACCGGCATCGACATGGGCGAGGCACCACTGGCCGTGGCCCAGCTGCACCAGCTGGAGTCCGGCGTGCAGGTGGAATACCGGCAGATCACCGCCGAGGCCCTGGCCGAGGAAATGCCTGGCCAGTTCGACGTGGTCACCTGCCTGGAAATGCTCGAGCACGTGCCCGACCCGTCGTCGGTGATCCGCGCCTGCTACAAAATGGTCAAGCCGGGCGGCCAGGTGTTCTTCTCCACCATCAACCGCAACCCCAAGTCCTACCTGTTCGCCATCATCGGCGCCGAGTACATCCTCAAGCTGATGCCGCGTGGCACCCACGACTTCAAGAAATTCATCCGCCCTTCCGAGCTGGGCGCCTGGGCGCGCACCGCCGGCCTGTCGGTCAAGGACATCATCGGCCTGACCTACAACCCACTGACCAAGCACTACAAGCTGGCCGCCGACGTCGACGTCAACTACATGGTCCAGACCCTGCGGGAGGAGTGATCGATGCGCTTGAGAGCGGTTCTCTTCGACATGGACGGCACCCTGCTGGACACGGCGCCGGACTTCATCGCCATCTGCCAGGCCATGCTCGCCGAGCGCAACCTGCCGGCCATCGATGAGCAGCTGATTCGCGACGTGGTGTCGGGCGGTGCCAAGGCCATGGTCTCGGCCACCTTCGCCCTGTCGCCCCAGGCGCCGGAGTTCGAGGCCCTGCGCCTGGAATTCCTGGAGCGCTACCAGGTTGGCTGCGCGGTGCACAGCCACCTCTACGAGGGCATGGCCGAGCTGCTGGACGACATCGAGAAAGCCGGCCTGCGCTGGGGCGTGGTCACCAACAAGCCAGTGCGCTTCGCCGAGCCGATCATGCAACAGCTGGGGCTGGCCGAGCGCTCGGCGCTGCTGATCTGCCCGGACCACGTGACCAACAGCAAGCCCGACCCCGAGCCGCTGACCCTGGCGTGCAAGATGCTCGACCTGGACCCGGCCAGCGTGCTGTTCGTGGGCGACGACCTGCGCGACATCGAGTCGGGCCGCGACGCCGGCACCCGCACCGCGGCCGTGCGCTACGGCTATATTCACCCCCACGACAACCCTAGCCACTGGGGCGCCGACGTGGTGGTGGACCACCCGCTGGAACTGCGCAAGGTGCTCGACCAGGCCATTTGCAGCTGCTGACCGCCGGCCCACCACGCCCGTAGCCGCTGCCGCCAGGCTGCGCTGGCCCTATGCCCCGCTGGAGATCTACGGCGCACTTCAGGGCCAGCGCAGGCTTCGCCAGCGGCTACGGGGATGTGGCGGCCGCAAAGGAGAATTTTCATGTTCGACTACACCGCCCCACCCGCCCTGCTCAAGGACCGCGTCATCCTGGTGACCGGCGCCGGCCGCGGCATCGGCGCCGCAGCCGCCCTCGCCTACGCCGCCCACGGCGCCACCGTACTGCTGCTAGGCAAGACCGAAGCCAACCTGAGCGAGGTCTACGACCAGATCGAGGCCGCCGGGCACCCGCGCCCGGTGGTCATCCCCTTCAACCTGGAAACTGCCCTGCCGCATCACTACGACGAGCTGGCGGTGATGATCGAGAACGAGTTCGGCCGCCTCGACGGGCTGCTGCACAACGCCTCCATCATCGGCCCGCGCACGCCCCTCGACCAGCTGTCAGGCGAGCATTTCATGCGGGTGATGCACGTCAACGTCAACGCCACCTTCATGCTCACCAGCACGCTGCTGCCGCTGCTCAAGCTGTCGGCGGATGGTTCGATGGTGTTCACCTCCAGCAGCGTCGGGCGCAAGGGCCGGGCCTACTGGGGTGCGTACGGGGTGTCGAAATTCGCCACCGAAGGCCTGATGCAGACCCTGGCCGACGAGCTCGATGGCATGGGCACGTTGCGCGCCAACAGCATCAACCCGGGCGCCACGCGCACCAGCATGCGCGCCCAGGCCTACCCGGCGGAAGCGCCGGAGAAAAACCCGCTGCCCGAGGCCATCATGCCGGTGTACCTGTACCTGATGGGCCCCGACAGCACGGGCGTGAACGGCCAGGCGTTCAACGCCCAGTAATCACCCTCAGTGCTGGGCGGCCACCGCCGCCAGGCGTTCGCGGCGCACGCTGTGCTGCTCGCGCTCGAACGCCATGCAGCGCTCCAGGAAGTTGAACATGTAGTCGTAGCTGCGGCACACCGCGCGGCGCAGCTCGGCCTGCAGCGCCTTGGTGGGGTTGTGGCCGGCCAGGGTGCAAATGATCTCCAGCGCTTCCCACGGGTGGGCATCGTCGTACTGGGCGTGCATCTTCAGCCACTTCATGGCGCGCTTGCGACCTTCCTCGGGGAAAGAATTGGCGTACACGTCGTTGGCGCAGACCACCGCCGACCATTCGCCGGTGGCGCCCTCAATGGCGTAGTTGGTGGCGGCGATGCCGACGATCAGCGAATCCGCCGACGTGGTCTGCCAGCACCAATGGCTCAGCGACAGCAACTCGGCAGGCACGTCCTGCGCCTGCAGATCTTCCAGGCTGACGCCATGGGCGTTGCACCAGTGCACCCAGTAATCGGCATGGTTGAGTTCCACGCGAATGTTGCGCATCAGCCAGCGGCGGGCCATGTCCTCGCCCGGGTGGCGGCCAAAACGGGTCTTGGTCAGGCTCTGGGCCATGTACAGGGCAAACTGCTCCACCACCGGCCAGCCACCAATCAGGTACTGACGCATGGTCTTGGCGCTGAGGGTGGCATCGCGCATGGCGCGGTACAGCTCATGGTCCACCACGCGCCGCTTGCTTTCGCTGCAGTCACGAATCAGCTGTTGGGCCCAGAGCGGGTAACTGGTGGCTTCCATGAGGGGGCCAGTACGGACGAACGCCTCGATCACTTGTCAGATTCCTTCTTTATTGAGTGACGGTCACGGCTGCGGCATCAGCGAAAAGTCCCCGGCGCCTTGAACAACAAGGGGCGCGGGCGGACCTCGCGACGTTGCAGACTTTCGCAGGTGAATACCTGTGGACGTTCTATCAGATAACCCTGGGCATAATCTACCCCGATTTCCAGCAAAGCCTGCTCTATCAGCGGGGTTTCGACGAATTCGGCAATGGTTTCCTTGCCCATCACGTGGCCGATATGGTTGATCACCTCGACCATGGCGCGGTTGATGGGGTCGTCGAGCATGTCCTTGACGAAGCTGCCGTCGATCTTGAGGAAATCCACCGGCAGGTGCTTGAGGTAGGCGAACGAGGACATGCCGGCGCAGAAATCGTCCAGCGAGAAGCGGCAGCCCAGGCTCTTGAGCTCGTTGATGAAGCGAATGGCGCTGCCCAGGTTGGAAATCGCCGCGGTCTCGGTGATTTCGAAGCAGATCAGCTCCGGCGGGATGGCAAAGCGCTGGAACTGCTCGCGCAGGTACTCCAGGAACGCCTCGTCGCCGATACTGGTGCCCGACAGGTTGATGGCGCAGATGGCCAGCGGCCCTTCCACGCCTTCGCTCATGCACTGCTGGATGATCTTGAAGACGTTCTGCACCACCCAGCGGTCCAGGGCCGTCATCAGGCCGTAGCGCTCGGCGGCGGGGATGAAGTTCTCCGGCATGATGATGCGCCCGCTTTCATCGTGCAGGCGCAGCAAAATCTCCACATGGCCGCCGGAGGCCGAAGTGCGGCCCAGGGCGGCGATTTCCTGGGCGTAGAGCACGAAGCGGTTCTCTTCCAGGGCCATGTGCAGGCGCTGCACCCAGGCCATCTCGCCGAAGCGCATGGACAGCTCGGTGTCGTCGGCGTGGTACACCTGCACGCGGTTGCGGCCCTTCTCCTTGGCCATGTAGCAGGCCATGTCGGCGGCGCGCAGGGAGGCTTCCAGGGTGGTAGGCAGCTGGGCAATGTGCACCAGGCCAATACTCACGGTGGTCACGAACGGCCGGCCCTTCCACACGAAATGCAGGTTCTGCACGGTCTGGCGCAGGCTGTCGGCGATGCGCTCGGCGACATCGGCCGGGCAGTTTTCCAGGAGGATGCCGAACTCGTCGCCACCCAGGCGCGCCAGGGTGTCACCGTCGCGCAGCCCCGACTGCAACAAGGTGCAGATATGCCGCAGCAGCTCGTCGCCGGCAGCGTGGCCGCAGGTGTCGTTGACCAGCTTGAACTGGTCCAGGTCGAGGAACATCAGCGAGTGGCGGCACTGGTTGCGACCGACGTTGCCCAGCGCCTGCTCCAGGCGGAATTCGAATTCGCGGCGGTTGGCCAGGCCGGTCAGGGCGTCGTGGGTGGCCTGCCAGGACAGGTTGGCGATGTACTGCCGCTCCTGGGTCATGTCGTGCAGCACCAGCACGGTGCCGCTGATGCGCCCATCGGTGCGGATGGGCGCGCCCACCAGGGTCACCGACACGGTGCTGCCGTCCAGGCGCTGGATCAGCTTGGCGTGCTCGCTGCCACCGGTCAGCTGGCCGCCGAGAATGTGCTCGATCAGGGTGAAGCTGTCTTTCTCGGCGTTTTCGTCCAGCAGGTTGAACAGCGAGGCCAGCGGCAGGCCGGCCGCCTGCTCGGCGTTCCAGTGGGTGAGCTGCTCGGCAGCCGGGTTCATGTAGGCGATGCAGCCCTCGAAGTCGGTGGCGATGACGCCATCGCCGATGGACGCCAGGGTCACCTGGGCACGCTCTTTCTCAAGCTCCAGGGCCGTGGCGAAGGCGCGGCGCTGCACCAGCAGCTTGTGGCTGCGCCACAGGGCCAGGGCGATGAGCAGCAGCGCGGTGCCGACGTTGACCAGCATCAACAGCCGCCAGAGGAACCGCGAGCCCTCCCCCAGCGCGTCGCTGAAGGCCTTGGCCGCCGGCGTGACGCCGTCGTTGATGGCCAGGATGCGGTCCTTCCAGCGCATGATGTCTTCTTCGCTGGCGCTGCCGCTGCCGATGCCGGCGTGCATCTGCTGGGCCACCGAGTCCAGCTGCACCAGGTAGCTGTCGCCCACGGTCCAGCGCTCGATGGCGCGCTCCAGGTAGCTGAAATGACGGAAATTGAGGTACAGCCAGATCAGGCTGGACACATCGTCAGGGTGGTTGCCGCCCTGCAGGATGCCCTGGCGTGCCGCGACCAGGTCCGGAACGGGCTGGTCGAGGGCCACGCGCAGGTCATGGCTGCCCTGCGGCACGGCAATGGCAGCCTGGTATTTGCTGAAAATGCGTTCGTCGCGGCTGTCGGCGTACAGGTTCAGGTAGTAGATGGCGTCTTTCTGGCCCTTGGACCACAGACTCTCGCCGGCCACATAGCCCCGCACGGCCGACAACGCGTATAGGCTGATGCACCCCAATAGTGCCTGAAACAATACGACTGCTATAAATGGCCAGACGATGCCTAATAATCTCGGCGTTTCGAGAGTCCGATTTTGCTTCATGAGGTCCCTTGCATCAGCAGAGCCAGACAACCATCCAGGAAAACTCCACTCACATCAGCTCAGCCTAGGCGAAAACTGCGCGTTCAGTGGGTTATCGATGATCAGGCATTACATTTCGTTCAAGGCGGCACTTTACAGGCCTATCCAAATGAATGGCTAGCGTTGTCTTTGGTACAAATGTACTCAAAACCGGACGTTTCAGACCTGTTGCAAGTGGCCGTACAGCCGCGCGTACAGCCCGCCATCGGCAATCAATTGCTGGTGATCGCCGTCCTCGGCCACCCTTCCGCCATCGAACACCAGCACCCGGTCGGCCTGTTTCACCGCCGACAAGCGATGGGCGATGATCAGCGTGGTGCGGCCGTTGAGGAAGCGCGCCATGGCCTGGTGCAGGTTGTACTCGGTGGCAGCGTCCAGCGCCGAGGTGGCCTCGTCGAGAATGACCACCTTGGGTTGCGCCAGAATCATCCGGGCAATCGCCAGGCGCTGCCGTTGGCCGCCGGAAAGGCGCACGCCAGAGCGGCCGACGATGCTGTCCAGGCCTTGCGGCAGCAGGCGGATGGCGGCGTCCAGCTGGGCGATCTCCAGGGCCTGCCAACAGGCTTCGTCACTGCGCTCGCGGCCCATGGTGAGGTTGGCGCGCACGGTGTCGTTGAACAGCGACGGGTGCTGCAGCACCACCGCGACGTTTTCACGCAGGGTGGTCAGGCCGATGTCCTGCTGGGTGCAACCGCCAAAGCGGATGACCCCGCTCTGCGGCGTGTACAGGCCCAGCAGCAGTTGCACCAGGGTGCTCTTGCCGCCGCCACTGGCGCCGACGATGGCCACCTTCTCGCCCGGGGCGATGGACAGGTCCAGGTGCTCCAGCACCTGGTCCTCGCCGTAGCCGAAGCTCAGGTCGCGCACCTCGATGCCCACGGTGTCGCGGTTGCGGAACGGGTCGATGCCGCCGGGGTATTGCGGCTCGTCGGCGCGCGCCAGCAGTTCGTTGATGCGGGTCAGCGCGCCACCGGCGGCGTAGTAGGCGTATTGCAGGTTGAGCAACTGCTCCACCGGGCTGATCATGAACCACAGGTAGCTGAACACCGCCAGCATCTGGCCGATGGACAGGTCGGAAAACAGCACGGTGAGCATGGCCACCGCGCGGAAGATATCGATGCCGAACTGGAACAGCAGGCCGCTGGCACGCCCCGAGGCATCGCTTTTCCATTGCGAGGCCACGGCATAGTCGCGCACTTCACGGGCGCGCTGGCCCAGGCGGCCGAGGAAGAAGCCCTGGCGGTTGCCGGCGCGCACCTCCTGGATGGCCTCCAGCGTTTCGGTCAGCGCCTGGGTAAAGCGTGCGGTGCTGTCGTTTTCCAGCTTCTTCAGGTGCTTGACGCGCTTGCCCAACTGCACCGTGGCGAAGATCACCAGCGGGTTGAAGCACAGAATCAGCAGCGCCAGCTTCCAGTTCATCCACATCAGGATGGTGGCGGTGCCCACCAGGGTGAGCATGGCCACCAGGAAGCGGCTCAGGGTCTCGCCGACGAACTTGTCCAGGGTGTCCAGGTCGGTGACCAGGTGCGTGGTCACGGTGCCGCCGCCCAGGCTTTCGTATTCGCTGAGGGAGATGCGCTTGAGGCGTTCGATCAGGCGGATGCGCAGGCGGTAGACGATGTCCTTGGCCAGCCCGGCGAACAGCCTGGCCTGCACCACGTTGAACACCAGCGCCAGGCAGCGCAGGGCAAAGGTCACCAGCAACATCAGGCCGATGTAGCCGGCGGCCTTCTGCCAGGCGCCGGGCAGCACGTGGTTCATCACTTGCAGCGCGGTGTCGCCATGGCCCAGCAGCACTTCGTCCACCAGCAACGGCAACAGCAGGGGAATGGGCACGCTGCACAGGGTGGCCAGCACGGCCACGCCATTGGCCAGCCACAGGGCTTTGCGGTGCCGCAGGGCCAATTGCCGAATGTGCGCCCAGCTCAGCCGGTCGGGGGTGACCGGCTCGGGCCGCAGGGGCAGTTCGGTCGGCCCGGGCAGCTCAAGCATGGGCAGCCCGTTCCAGCCAGCGGGCGAACAGCGGCGCCAGCTCGTCCAGCGGCTGGTAGCCGTTGGTCAGCAGGGCCATCTGGCCGCCGCGCTGGGCCAGCAAGGTGGGGAAGCCGGCGATGTTGAGGTCGCGCACCCAGTTGAAGTCGGCCGCGGTGGCCGCCAGCTGCTCGGCGCTGTCAAAGGCGGCGGCGAACTCGATGCGCGGGATGCCGGCCGCCTCGGCCAGTTCCACCAGCACCGCCACCTGGGTCACGTCGCGGCCTTCGGCGTAGAAAGCGTGCTGGATCAGCTTGGCCATGGCCCAGGCCGCGCCTTCGTCGAGGCTGCGCACCGCCACCACCGCCCGGCAGGCCGGTTCGGTGTCGTAGACGAAGCCTTCGGGCAGCGCGCCGTCGAACTGGAACGGCTGGCCGGTGGCCTCGTGCACCGCGTGCCAGTGGTGCAGGATGCTGCTGCGCAGCGACGGTTCCAGCGCCGCGCCGCCCCCGGTGCGCAGGCCGCCCATTACCAGGTGCACGCCCACGCCAGCGGCCTGGGCTTGCTCGATCAGCGCCTGCGCCACGGGTGCGAAGCCCCAGCACCAGGAGCACATGGGGTCCATCACGTAGAGCAGGCGGTTTTGCATGGGGTCAGTCCTGGGCAGCGGCTTTACGGTAATTATGGCCTATCGGATGCGGAAGGTTGCGCGCCTTGGCCAATTCAATCTGCTTCTGGCGGTCGATGGCGCTCTTGCGGGTTTTCTCGCTCAGGCTGTCCCAGCAATGCGGGCAGCTGATGCCGGGCGCGTAGTGCTCGCTGGCACGGTCTTCGACGCTGATGGGCGTGCGGCAGGCGTGGCACTGGTCGTAGTCGCCCTCGGTGAGGTCGTGGCGCACGGTGACGCGGTTGTCGAACACGAAGCAGTCGCCCTGCCACTTGGACTCTTCCTGGGGCACTTCTTCCAGGTACTTGAGGATGCCGCCCTTGAGGTGGAACACCTCGCCGTAGCCTTCGCCCAGCATGTAGCTGGAGGCTTTTTCACAGCGGATGCCGCCGGTGCAGAACATGGCCACTTTCTTGTGCACCGCCGGGTCGAAGTTCGCCTTGATGTAGTCGGGGAACTCGCGGAACGAGGTGGTCTTGGGGTCGATGGCGCCTTCGAAGGTGCCGATGGCCACTTCGTAGTCGTTGCGGGTGTCGATCAGCAACACTTCGGGGTCGTTGATCAGCGCGTTCCAGTCCTTGGGGTCGACGTAGGTGCCGACGCTGCGGTTGGGGTCCACGCCCGGCACGCCCAGGGTCACGATCTCTTTCTTGAGCTTGACCTTGGTGCGGTAGAACGGCTGCTCGTCGCAGTACGACTCTTTATGGTCGATGTCCACCAGGCGCGCGTCGCTGCGCAGCCAGGCCAGCAGGCCGTCGATGCCTTCGCGGGTGCCGGAGACCGTGCCGTTGATGCCTTCCTCGGCGATCAGCAGGGTGCCCTTGATGCCGTTGTCGACCATGGCATTGAGCAGGGGCTCGCGCAGGTCAACGTAATCTTCCAGGGTGACGAACTTGTACAGTGCCGCCACGACAATGGCTTGTGTCATGGATGAAACTCCAGGTGGTTGCCCTCGTAAAGGGCGGACCGGGTTGATGGTTCAGGGGTACGAAAAATAAATGTGGGAGGTTGCTTGTGTGGGAGCTGGCTTGCCAGCGAGCTCTGAGAATCAAAGGCTCGCTGGCAAGCCAGCTCCCACACAAGCAACCTCCCACAGTGTCAGCAATTACACCTGGGCCAATTCTATCAAAAAACCGGCCCAGGAAGTATTGCTCTGGATCAATGCCCGCCCGCGCAGGTGGGCGACGCCGGGGCGACGCCCAGCTGTGCCCATTCCTCGGGGGTGTAGGTGTGCTGGGCCAGGGCGTGGAACTGCCCCATCAGCTCACCCAGGGTGGCATAGACCATCTGCTGGCGCTTCACGCGCGACAGGCCGGCGAAACGGTCGGTGACCAGCACCACCTTGTAATGGGTTTCCTGGCCGCGGCTGTGCATGTGGCTCTCGTCGAGCACCTGCAAATGCGCCGGGTCCAGGGCCACCAGGGCCTGTTCAATGCGTTGCTGCATGGTCATGACGGGCCCCGCTTACGGCTTCTTGGCCGGTGCGGCTGGCGTGGCGGCCTTGGCCGGTGCCAGTTCGTTGGTCATGTCAGACAGCAGCTTGTTGACCACCGGCACCGCGCTTTCCAGCTTCTGCTGGGTGATCTGGGCGGACTGCTGGGTCACTGAAGGCATCTTCTCCAGCACTTTCTTGCCCAGTGGCGACTGGTAGAACTTGACCAGGTCGCGCAGCTCCTGCTCGGTGAAGTTGTCGGTGTACAGCTTGACCATGTCCGGCTTCAGCTTCGGCCAGCCAATGGCCTGGTCCAGGGCGGCGTTGGCCTTGGCCTGGTAGGTTTCCAGCACGGCGCGCTTGGAGTCCGGGGCCTTGGTCTGTTCGAAACGCTGGGCAAACATCTGCTGCACCTGCATGTAGACCGGGGTCCCGAGCTTGTCGGCGTGCGCCATCATCAGGAACGATTCGGCACTGGCGTTGTGGCTGGCGGTGTCGGCGAAGACCTGGCCGCTGGCGCAGACCAGAGCAACCGCGGTACAGATGGCACGAAGACGGGTCATCGAGTTTCCTTAAGTTAGCAGGCGAGGTAGTACCCCGGAATCGAACATTCTGCGCCCAAGCAAGCCTGTGGCTCAACCCCGGGCGCACGGTCGGCAGATGAAACCTGATGGAACCGCAACGGCGATCCGCAGCCTAAACTGCCAATCACACCGTTAAGGAGGACCGTCGCATGAGCCGAACAGAAACTGACAGCCTGGGCCCCATCGAAGTTCCCGACGAGGCCTACTGGGGGGCCCAGACCCAGCGCTCGCTGATCAACTTCGCCATCGGCGACCAGCGCATGCCCCTGGCGGTGCTGCATGCCCTGGCGCTGATCAAGAAGGCCGCGGCGCGGGTCAATGACCGCAACGGCGACCTGCCGGCCGACATCGCCCGGCTGATCGAACAGGCGGCCGACGAAGTGCTGGGCGGCGAGCACGACGACCAGTTCCCCCTGGTGGTGTGGCAGACCGGCAGCGGCACCCAGAGCAACATGAACGTCAACGAGGTGATCGCCGGGCGCGCCAACGAGCTGGCCGGCAAGGGCCGCGGCGGCAAGGCGCCGGTGCACCCGAACGACCACGTCAACCGTTCGCAGAGCTCCAACGACTGCTTCCCCACGGCCATGAGCATCGCCGCCGCCCAGGCGGTGAACCAGGACCTGCTGCCGGCCATCGCCGAGCTGTCGGCGGGCCTGGCGGAACTGGCGGCGCGGCACATGCACCTGGTCAAGACCGGGCGCACGCACATGATGGACGCCACGCCCATCACCTTCGGCCAGGAACTGTCGGCCTACGTGGCGCAACTCGATTACGCCCAGCGCGCCATTCGCGCGGCGCTGCCGGCGGTGTGCGAACTGGCCCAGGGCGGCACGGCGGTAGGCACTGGTTTGAACGCGCCCCACGGTTTTTCCGAGGCCATCGCCGCCGAGCTGGCGGCGCTGTCGGGGCTGCCGTTCATCACCGCGCCGAACAAATTCGCCGCCCTGGCCGGCCACGAACCGCTGACCACCCTGGCTGGCGCCCTGAAAACCCTGGCGGTGGCCCTGATGAAGCTGGCCAACGACCTGCGCCTGCTGGGCTCCGGCCCCCGCGCAGGCATCGCCGAGGTGAAATTGCCAGCCAACGAACCGGGTAGCTCGATCATGCCCGGCAAGGTCAACCCCACCCAGTGCGAGGCGCTGTCGATGCTGGCCTGCCAGGTGCTGGGCAACGACGTGGCCATCGGCTTTGCCGCCAGCCAAGGGCACCTGCAACTGAACGTGTACAAGCCGGTGATCATCCACAACCTGCTGCAATCCATCCGCCTGCTGGCCGACGGCTGCAGCAACTTCCAGGCCCACTGCATCGCCGGGCTGGAGCCCGACCCGGTACAGATGGCCGACCACCTGGAGCGCGGGCTGATGCTGGTGACCGCGTTGAACCCGCACATTGGCTACGACAAGGCCGCGCAGATCGCCAAGAAGGCCTACGCCGAGAACCTCACCCTGCGCCAGGCGGCGCTGGACCTGGGTTACCTCACCGACGCCGAGTTCGACCAGTGGGTGCGCCCGGAAAACATGCTCGAATCAGGGAAGACCGGCTGACAGCGCTCCGCCTGGCACACCGCGGCGCCCGTGACGCGGCCTGATGGCCGCTGCTACGGGGGTGACGGGTGGTAGCTATGCGGGTGTCGGGAAATGGATAAGATAATTGCAACCAGCCTGGGGGAATTTCCATGTACGGCAAGCGTGCGCAAGACCCGGTACCCACGGTGCACTACCGCAGTGACCGGGTGATCATGGTCAACGGCGAGTTTTTCTTCACCACCCGGGAAAACACCCAGGAAGGCCCCTACCCTACCCGCGAGCTCGCGGCGCAGGAGACCGAGGCCTATATCCAGCGCATGCAGCGCCACGGCTGAAGGCTTACAGCGCCTCGAACAGCCCCGCCGCGCCCATGCCGCCGCCCACGCACATGGTCACCACGCCATAGCGCAGCTTCTGCCGCTGCAGTTCACGCACGATATGCCCCACCTGCCGCGAGCCGGTCATACCGAACGGGTGGCCGATGGCAATCGAGCCGCCGTTGACGTTGTACCTGGCGTTGTCGATTTCCAGGCGGTCCCGGCAGTACAGGCACTGGGAGGCAAACGCCTCGTTCAGCTCCCACAGGTCCACGTCCTGCAGGCTCACACCCGCCGCCTTCAGCAGCTTGGGCACGGCGAACACCGGGCCAATGCCCATCTCGTCCGGCTCGCAGCCGGCCACGGTAAACCCGCGGAAGATAGCGCGCGGCTTCAGGCCCAGGGCTTGGGCACGTTCCAGGCTCATGACCAGGGTCATGGAAGCGCCATCCGACAGTTGCGAGGCGTTGCCGGCGGTTACTGAACCGTCTTCGCTGAACGCCGGCTTCAAGCTGGCCAGGCTTTCCAGGGTAGTGTCGGGGCGGTTGCAGTCGTCGCGGTCGACCACGCCGTCCTGCCACTTCTGCTCGCCGCTGGCCTTGTCTTCCACCAGGTAGCGGGTGTGCATGGCCACGATCTCGTCGTCGAAGCGGCCTTCGACCTGGGCCTGGGCGGTGCGTTGCTGGCTCTGCAGGGCGTAGGCGTCCTGGGCCTGGCGGCTGACCTGGTAACGCTTGGCCACCACCTCGGCGGTCAGGCCCATGGGCATGTAGATGCCCGGCGAGCTCTCTTGCAGGGTGGGGTTGAGCAGGCGGTCCTGGTTGACGCTGCGCAGGGTCAGGCTGATGGACTCCACGCCGCCGGCGACGATGATGTCGCTGAAGCCCGAGGCAATCTGGTTGGCCGCGATGGCGATGGCCTGCAGGCCCGAGGAGCAGAAACGGTTGAGGGTCATGCCGGCGGTGCCGGTGCCCAGCTTAGACAGCACCGCCACGTTGCGGCCGATATTGAAACCCTGGGCGCCCTCGTTGGACGCCGCCCCCACGATACAGTCCTCGACGCTGGCGGGGTCGATGCCGTTGCGCGACAGCAGCGCGTTGACGCAATGAGCCGCCATGTCATCGGGGCGGGTCTGGTTGAACTTGCCGCGAAAGGACTTGGCCAGGCCGGTCCGCACGCTGTCGACGATCACCACTTCACGCATGCCACACCTCGTTGTTGTCGTTGTCGGGAATGTGACCCAGCATAGGTGCGGAGTAGCGCTGCCGCGACGATAATCGAGGCGCCTGATGCCGCGCCATCGCGAAGGGTTTGCCAGGCAGATGATCTGCCGTTGATCGGCTGTTGATCTGCTTGTGATCTGGCTTGTGATCTGGCTTGTGATCTGGCTTGTGATCTGGCTTGTGATCTGGCTTTTGATCTTGATCTTGCTTTTGATCTTGGCCCCGTTAAGCGCCAGGGCCGACTGGAGGCGTCGATCAACGGGCCGCCCGAAGGGCCGAGGCCGCAGGCCGAAGAGACGGTAACCCGCAGGCTTCTATAGCGGGTGCCGTCTGCCCGTTGAGCGGCGCCGGAAGGAGGGGACCCGTAGCGAAGCGTAGGGCCCAAGCAGGGGCAAGCGTTTTTTGCTTACTTTTTTTGGCGTTTGAAAAAAAGTGAGTCGCCGTAAGGGCGAAACGGTCGGTGGTCGCACCGCGAAAATGGATATGTTCGAAATCGCCGAAGCGGGATTCGAAGACCATGAACATATCCATTTTTTCGGGTGATGCCACTTCACCTTTCCGGCCTTACGCCGGCTCACTTTTTGTCAAACGCCTCAAAAAGTAACCAAAAAAGGCTTGCCCCTGCTTGGTCCCTACGCTTCGCTGCGGGTCCCCTCCCTCCGGCGTCGCCCAAGCGGCCGACGGCCCGGAATAGAAGCGCCTCCGGTTCCGTCTTCTTCGGCTACGCCTCAGCCCGCTTGGCCGACGCCTCCAGTCGGCCCTGGCGCTTTATGGGGCACACAATCAAGATCAAAGGCCTCACGGGATCAAGATCAAAGGCAGCTTGCGGCGCAGCGGGTAGCGCAGCCGCGCAGCAGCGCCACCTACTTCTTGTCATGCTTGAACGCCGCCTCCAACGCCTCATTGATCGTGCGCAACACCTTCACCCGCGCCCAATGCTTATCATTGGCTTCAATCAACGTCCACGGCGCCAGTTCGGTACTGGTGCGGTCGACCATGTCGCCGACGGCCTGGCGGTACTGGTCCCATTTCTTGCGGTTGCGCCAGTCATCCTCGGTGATCTTGAAGCGCTTGTAGGGCACCGCCTCGCGGGCCTGGAAACGCTCCAGCTGGGTCTGTTTGTCGATGGCCAGCCAGAACTTCACCACCACCACGCCGGCGTTGTGCAGTTGCTCTTCGTAGTCGTTGATTTCACCGTACGCACGCAGCCAGTCAACATCGCTGCACAGGCCCTCCACCCGCTCCACCAGCACCCGCCCGTACCAGCTGCGGTCGAAGATGGTGAACTTGCCCCGCGCCGGGATCTGCCGCCAGAAGCGCCACAGGTAAGGCTGCGCCAGCTCGTCCTGGCTGGGCGCGGCGATGGGCACGATGTTGTACTGGCGCGGGTCCAGGGCCGCGCACACCCGGCGAATGGCCCCGCCCTTGCCGGCGGCGTCGTTGCCTTCGAACGCGGCCACCAGGGCGTGGCGGCGCATGCGCTTGTCGCGCAGCAGGCCGGCCAGGCGCGCCTGTTCGGCGGTCAATTGCTTGCGGTAGTGATCCTTGTCCAATTGCTGGCTCAGGTCGAGGCTGTCGAGCAGGTTCTTGCCGTCCAGGCTCACGCCCAGTGGCGCGACGCTCTGGTGCACCGGCTCGGTCGGGGCCTTGAGTGCGGCCTGCAGGCCTTCGAGCAGCAGCTTGCCCACGGTGAGGCTGCGGTAGTGTGGGTCCACGCCCTCGATGATGTGCCAGGGCGCGTACTCGCGGCTGGTGCGGCGCAGCACGCGCTCACCGAAGCGCACGAAGCGGTCGTAGGTTTCCGATTGCTGCCAGTCCAGCGGGCTGATGCGCCAGCTGTGCAGCGGGTCGTCCTGCAGGGCCTTGAGGCGCGCCTTCATCTGCTTCTTGGACAGGTGGAACCAGAACTTGAAGATCAGCGCACCTTCGTCGCAGAGCATCTGCTCCAGGCGCTCGGCACCATTGATGGCCTGGTCCAGCACCGCGTCCTTGAACTCGCGGTGCACGCGGCCCTGGATCATCTGGCTGTACCAGTTGCCGAAGAACACGCCGATCTTGCCCTTGGCCGGCAACTGGCGCCAGTAGCGCCAGGCCGGCGGCCGGGCCAGTTCCTCGTCGGTCTGCTGATCGAAGGAACGCACTTCGATCAGCCGTGGGTCCATCCACTCATTGAGCAGCTTGACGGTCTCGCCCTTGCCCGCCCCCTCGATGCCATTGATCAGCACGATCACCGGGAAGCGCGCCTGTTCCTTGAGCTCGTTCTGCGCTTCCAGCAAGGCCTCGCGCAAAGCGGGCACCTCGGCGTCGTAGGTCTCCTTGTCGATGGCATGGCCGATTTCGGCGGACTCGAACATAAGCATGGGCTCCTTGGCAGCTAGTGCCTGGAGCGTAGCGCATCAGCCCGCCGAAGGGTTATCCCCGCGCTCGGCGCGCGTCAGGTGGGCAAAGATTGCCTCCCGGGCCTGGTCACGCCCTGGCCAGTCCCCCACGGCTTCGAACGGCGCCAGGACAGCGTTGATTTCCATAGAGTGGTTGCGCATCAAGTGGGCAACCCACTGCTGCCGGCTGATCAGGTATTGGATGAAATCCTCGCCTTGTTCGGCGGCCACCAGCGCTTGCCGTGCAGCCTCGACCTGCACGCCATCAAGCAGGGCGGTGCCGGGAACCGGGCCGCGCAGGGGGTGCGCCGGCATGGCGAAATGCTCACCCAGGGTCGCACGCAGCTGCAGGCGCACGGTAGGCTCCTGGGCCAGCAGCCCGGGTATTCTCAAGTCGCCAAACACCAGTCGGGTGGCGTAGTCGTGGATCTGCTGGTCCCGGAACATCGAGCGCAAGCGGCTGTACAGCAGTTGCCCGGATTGTGGGTTGAGCTCGGGGTCGGCGGGCTCGAATCCGAAAGCCGCCATTTCCAGGTCGCTGAAGGTCAGCACCGTCGCATCCTCGCTGCCAGCCGCGACGCGGGCGATATCGAACAGACGCGTGCGCAAGGTTGGAATGCGTACCGCACGCTGCACCAGCTCCAGCACCCGCCGCGACAGGTCAACCCGGTCGAGGGTGTATTGCGGCGTGCTGCGCAGGTCTTCGAGCACATTGAGAAAGCGCACTGAACGACCGTGGCCGATCAACGCACGCCAGTCATTGAGGTAGCCCTCATGATCGACGCTGTTGAGCCCCAGCAACCAAGGGCTCGACAGGTGCTCGGCGCTCCAGGGCACGGGGGGCTCGGTGAAATAGAGGTCGAACAGGCGCCCGGCCAGCGCCCGGCCAACGATACGCCTGCGCAGCGGCGCCGGGAAAGGATTCGAGCGCAGGTCCACCTGGATCAGCCGGCCTTCCCCCTGCTGCGTCCAGAGTTGCTCGGGCAGTTGCACCAGCCCGGTGTTGGTGAGATTCAAGGCACGCAAGCGCGGCAGGGTCGCCACCCACTCAGGCCAATTCCCCAGGGCAGTATGGCCCAGGTCCAGGTTACGCAGGCGCGCAAAGCCATTGGCCTGGGTGACGCCCAGCAACAGGTTGCCGTTGAGCGAGAGCGTGCGCAGTGCCGGCAAGCGCCCCAGCTCATCCATCATCGCCTGGTCCAGCAGCAGATGGTTACCGCCCAGCTCCAGGTTGCGCAGGGTGGCCCGCTGATGTGATAGATCGGGCAACACCTGCAGCCCGGCGTTGCTCAGGTCCAGGTCACGCAACTGACGGAAATTGAGCAGCAATTCGCCCAGGCCTTCCGCGCTCAGGTGACTGTGGCTCAGGTCCAGGCGCGCGATGAAGTTGAAAGCATGCATCAGCGGCGGCAGCTCCAGCAGCGACAAACCGCTGAGGTCCAGCGCCGGGTTGTTCAACTCGTGGGGGAATTCGTCGGGGCCATTGCGCCGCCAGGTCATCAGCAGGCGCGAGCGCACGTCGCGGCGCTGGTGCTGCAATTCCAGCAGGTCGCCGTTGAAGCGGCGCAGCGCCTCTGCCGACGGCTGAGCTTCAACCCACAGCTGCAAGTAGATATCCAGCTGCTGATACTCGGCCTGGTGCGCATCGAGGATGGCCAGGGCATCATCATAGCGGCGGCCGAAACGGTGGATGTAACGCAGGTACTCCAGGGCCTGAGGCCTGCCCAGCGCCGGGAACAACGCGCGTACCCTGCTGACCATATGGTTCTGGCTGGGGTTGTCAGCAGGCAATTCGCCCGCCCTGCGGCCAGACATTCCATACCCCCAGCGGCCCAGTTCGTCACGTGCCGGGGCACTGAAGAACGCCGCCGGCGGTTGCTGCTTCAGCCAGCGGGCACATTGCTCGCGGTCGGCCAGGGCCGCGTCTCGTATCTGGGCGGCACTGGCCTGCGCCCCGAGGCGCTTCCTGAAGTTGCCCGCCAGTACAGCGCTGTCGGGCGTCGCCAGGCGTGCCCGGCACAGCCCCTCGAGGGCGCGATTCAGGCGCAATGCCTGTTGGTGAAGACGCGCCTGCTCAGCCACTGCCAGCGGCAACCGCTGAGCCTGGGCGAGAGCCAACCGCGCCTTCGGGCTAAGCTTGCGCAACAGTTCCTCGGCCACCGCCACCGGCAGCGAGGGAAAGTCGCGACGCACCACGCCGTTGGCAAGGTCACTGCCGAAATGGGAGTCATCGTACAGCGCCTTGAACAGTGCGTTGTCGTCGCTGCCCTGGGCCTCGGCCTGGAAGGTTTCCGCCAGCTTGTAGGCCAGGCTCGAACGCGTCACCTCCAGCCCCTGGCGGTGTTGGCTGATGGCCAGGTCAATATCGAAACGTTCAAGCGTATCAGTCAGCAGCGCCGAGGCGCGGGTGCCGCGGTAAAACACCTGGTCAAGCAGCTCGGGCTCCACCCCGGCACAGCGCATCGCCAGGCCCAGCCCTTGGCTGTCCAGGTGCGCCGCCGGACCATCCAGCAGGGTGCGCAGGCTGCGTCCAGTGACAGCCTCGGCCTGCTCGGACTCCAGTTGCCACACGCCCGAGTCCTCCGTGACGAGCGGCTGGTAGGCGTTGTGATCCTCAGGATGAATGACCCGCCAGGCCTGGCGGTCGCCGTCGAAGCGCACCGCGTAGGGGCGCCCCTGGATCAGCACGTATTCCTGGTCCAGATACTCCATCACCAGATCATCATTGAGCGGCAGGTCGCCGGGCAGTGCCAGGCGTTGCGCATAGCCGTCCAAGGTCGGGCGCAACAGGCGTTCGGCACCACTGGGCAGTCGCAGCGGCTGCAACTCATCGAATGCCGCACCCTGGGGCCACATAGGCACCCGCGGGCGTGCAGCCAGCGCGGTCCCGGCGCTCATTACCGCCAGCAACGCCAGGTTTTCAGCCACGCCTAGCGCATGGGTCGCGGCGGCATCGGCGTCGCCATGGCGCCAGTCCTGCACCCCGGTGTATACCTCGTACACCAGCTGCGCCGCAGCGCAGGCCAGCATCAACTCACCCACGCCGGGGATGAATAATGCCACCACTCCCAGCAACTCCAGGCCCGCACTCAGCCAGCTGCGGTTGCGCTCATCGCGCTGCTGCTGGTCGACTTCGGCGGTAGGCATGGCCAGGGTGCGGCCGTCGTCCAGCACGCGTGCCACGCGACGGGCATGCACCGCAGCGAACAACGGCCCGGTCAGCGCAACCCGCTCCAGGAACAGGTTGGCCTCGGGGTCGGGGGCTCGCCGGGGAGTCGCGGGAAAGGTGGTGACCAGTGGCGTCAGGCGGTCCTTGAGGTGGTCCAGGAACGGGGCAAGGTGAGCATGGCTGACAAAGCGCTGCCAGTAACGCAGGTAGGCCGGGGCGCGGAGCTTGTTCCGAAGGGCGTCATGGGCAGCCTGCAGCGAGGCGAACTCCTGGAGCGGCTGCTCCGGCTCCTGGGGCAGGTACAGCACGCAAGGACCGTGGTCGGTTGTATCCAGCAACAGCGGCCCGTGCAGGTCGCCCCCGTCGAAGGTCGAGCTGTGCATCATGCGCAAGGCGCTGGCGCGCACTGGCCGTTGGTGCCAGGTAGCGGGCCGGCCGGCGGCCAGGTCCAGCAGCATGCGGTAGGCCGGTTCGCTGAGATGCTTGCGCAGATGCCCGATGTGCGCCAGCACCTCCAGGCTGTGACGGTCATTGTCGGTGAACAATGCCTCGACGCGCTCGGCCTGCGCGCTGGGGCTGAAATACTGCTTGAGCTGCAGTTGATACGCACCGCCGATGTCCTGCGTGCGGCACAACCGCGCGAACTGCGCCGCAGTGATGGCCAGGGCGCTGCCAGGGTTGACGCGGTAGCTCATGCCCGCGTCTTCCAGCACCAGGGCATGGTCGGGCAGCACCAGCGAGCCTTCCAGGAAAGCTTCGTTTTCGACGAAGTTCTGCAGCGCGGCGTGCAACAGGGTCTGACGAGTCATCTGCAGGCGTGGCACGCCCAGCGAGGTGATGTCCTTCTTGCGAGCCAATATGTGTTTGCGTACATCGACTTGACCGATCAGCGGCTGCAGTGCTGCCTCCAGACGGGTCTGGGCGAAGGTTTCCAGGCCTGGCAACGGCGCCAGCCACTCGGTCAATGCCTGGCGGGCGACCTGGCTGCGGACTTGGCTGGCGCGCAACGCCGCCTGCACGTCCGGTGGCGCGTCCAGCAACCAGCGGGGCAGGCTGGCGGCGACGACGCGAGCGTGATTGCGCGCCTTGAAGTCGCCTTCCTGGGCAACCGGAATAAGAAAAGTCTCCTGGGGATTCATGCTCGCTCCTTGCGATGGCGTTGAATGACCGCCACCCTACCAAGCGCTTCCCGGCTAAAAGGCGGCAATAAACACCACCCGCCGTTATCATGGGCGCTTGTCTGTCGCCGAGCCGAACATGAGTACCGAACCGCTGCACGCCCAGATCGACTGGGACGACCTGGGCCGCCCCACCTCGCGCCACTACGGCGACGTCTATTTCGCCGCTTCCGGCCTGGAGGAGACGCGCCATGTGTTTATCGACCAGAACGACCTGACCACGCGTTTCAGCGCGCTGGGCGACGGCCAGCGCCTGGTGATCGGCGAGACCGGCTTCGGCACCGGGCTGAATTTCTTCTGCGCCTGGCAGCTGTTCGCCGAACGCGCCGCCCCCGGTGCGCGCCTGCAGTTCATCAGCGTGGAGAAATACCCGCTCAGCCACGCCGACCTGAGCCGCGCCCTGGCGCTGTGGCCGGAACTGGCGGCGTTCACCGCGCCGCTGCTGGAGCAGTACGTGGGTATCCATGCCGGCTTCCAGCGCCTGGTGTTCGACGGCGGGCGGGTGACCCTGACGCTGCTGATCGGCGACGTCCTGGAGCAACTGCCGCAGCTGGACGCCCAGGTCGATGCCTGGTTCCTGGACGGCTTCGCGCCGGCGAAGAACCCGGAAATGTGGACGCCCGAGCTGTTCGCGGAATTGGCTCGCCTGGCCGCACCAGGTTCCACCCTGGGCACTTTCACCAGCACCGGCTGGGTGCGCCGCGGGCTGATCGCGGTCGGCTACAAGATGAAACGTATCCCCGGTATCGGCAAGAAATGGGAGGTGTCGCGGGGCAGGTTCGAGGGCTTCATGGGGCCGCCCGTGCCACGCGTCAAACCCTGGTTCGCTCGCCCGCCGCACCCAACAGGCGAACGCCACGTGCTGGTCGTCGGCGCCGGCCTGGCGGGCTGCGCCACGGCGGCCAGCCTGGCCGCGCGCGGCTGGCGGGTCAGCCTGCTGGAGCGTCACGGCGCCGTAGCCGAGGAGGCGTCGGGCAACCCCCAGGGTGTGCTTTACCTCAAGCTGTCGGCCCACGGCACGGCACTGTCGCAGCTGATTCTCAGCGGTTTCGGCCACACCCTCCGGCTGCTGGAGCGCTTGCAGCGCGGCCGCGACTGGGACGCCTGCGGCGTGCTGCAGCTGGCGTTCGACGCCAAGGAAGCCCAGCGCCAGGCGCAACTGGCCACGGCCTTCGACCCGCAGCTGTTGCAGGTGCTGAGCCGCGAGGAAGCCCAGGCCCGGGCCGGTGTACAGTTGCCCAGCGGCGGCCTGTACTTCCCGGAAGGCGGCTGGGTGCACCCACCGGCGCTGTGCCAGTTCCAGGCGGCGCAGCCAGGGGTAACGCTGCTGGTGCATCACGACGTCCTGCAACTGCGCCACGTCGACGGCCAGTGGCAAGCCTGGGACGGCGAGCGCCTGCTGGCCAGCGCACCGGCGGCGGTGCTGTGCACAGCGGCCCAGGTGCGCGAGGTGGAGCAGACCGCGCAACTGCCGCTCAAGCGCATCCGCGGGCAGATCACCCGGCTGGCCGAGACCGCCGCCAGCGCCGCGCTGGCCACCGTGGTGTGCGCCGAGGGCTACGTGGCGCCCGCGCGGCTGGGCGAGCACACCCTGGGCGCCAGCTTCGATTTCCACAACGATGACCTCACCCCCACCCTGGCCGAGCACCAGGGCAACCTGGCGATGCTCGACGAGATCTCCCCCGACCTGGCCACGCGCCTGGGGGTTGCCGACCTGCCCGCCGAGCAGTGGCAGGGCCGCGCGGCGTTCCGTTGCACCAGCCCCGACTACCTGCCCATCGTTGGCCCGGTGGCCGACCGCGAGGCGTTTGCCAGCACCTACGCCATCCTCGCCCGCGACGCCCGCCAGGTGCCCGCCCTGCCCTGCCCATGGCTGCCTGGCCTGTACGTGAACAGTGGCCATGGCTCGCGCGGCCTGATCACCGCGCCGCTGAGCGGCGAGCTGATCGCCGCCTGGCTGGACGACGAAGCCCTGCCGGTGCCGCGCGCCGTGGCCGAAGCCTGCCACCCCAACCGCTTCTGGGTGCGCAACCTGGTGAAAGGCAAGGCGTAGCAGCGGCCGCTGTTGTGGGAGCTGGCTTGCCAGCGAGCTGTTGAGGCCCTAAAAACTCGCTGGCAAGCCAGCTCCCACAAAGACAGTTGCGGCTACGGTGCTTGTGCCGGCCACTGCCGGTGAGGGATGCTGGGGGCCGGCGTCACCCACGGACAGTCCCATGCTGCGCGTCACCCAACTGCACAAATCCTACCCCACGCCCCAGGGCCCGCTGCCCGTGCTGGCCGGCGTCGACCTGCAGCTGGAACAGGGCCAGAGCCTGGCGTTGATGGGCGAGTCGGGCAGTGGCAAGAGCACCCTGCTGCACCTGGTGGCCGGCCTGGACCGGGCTGACCGCGGCCACATCGACGTGAACGGCCAGGCGCTGGAAAAATTGGGCGAACGCCAATTGGCTGCCTGGCGGCGCAGCGGTATCGGCCTGATCTTCCAGCAGTTCAACCTGGTCACCAGCCTCACCGTGGCCGACAACCTGGCCTTCCAGGCGCGCCTGGCCGGCCGCCACGACCCGGCCTGGCAAGGCGAGCTGGCCGAACGCCTGGGCCTCACCGCACTGCTGGCGCGCTACCCCGAACAACTCTCCGGCGGCCAGCAGCAGCGGGTGGCGCTGGGCCGCGCCCTGGCCTCGCGCCCGGCATTGCTGTTGGCCGACGAGCCTACCGGCAACCTCGACGAGCACACCAGCACCCAGGTGCTCGACCTACTACTGCAGCTGCAGGCCGACAGCGGCTGCAGCCTGCTGATGGTCACCCACAGTTCGGCCATCGCCGCGCGCCTGCAACGGCGCGTGGTGCTCAAGGCCGGCCGCGTGCAGGGCAACTGACATGCCCACCCTGCACTGGGCCCTGTGCACGCTATTGAGCCACTGGCGCAAACACCCGGTGCAACTGGCCAGCGTGCTGGCCGGGCTGTGGCTGGCCACGGCCCTGCTGATTGGCGTGCAGGCCCTCAACGGCCAGGCCCGCGCCAGCTACGCCCAGGCCAGCGCCTTGATTGGCGGCCAGGCGCAGGCCAGCCTGGTGCCGACCCAGGGCGAACGCCTGCCCCAGGCGCTGTTCGTCAGCCTGCGCCGCCAGGGCTGGCCGGTGTCGCCCTTGCTGCAGGGCCGGCTGGACCTCAACGGGCAGCGCCTGCAAGTCACCGGCATCGACCCGCTGAGCCTGCCACCTCGCACCGCCCTGGCCGGGCAGGTGCCGACCGCGGATGAGCTGTACGCGTTCATCGGCGACCCTGGGCAAACCTGGGTGTCGCGCCAGACCCTCGACGCCCTGGGCGTTGCCGACGGCAGCCGCCTCAACGACACGCTGCCCCCGCTGCATGCCCGGGACGACATGGCGCCCGGGGTGCTGCTGATGGACATTGGTCACGCCCAGGCCGTGTTGCAGGCCCCCGAGCGGTTGTCGCGCCTGCTGCTGCCCGCCGACTTCACGGCCGCCCTGCCGCCCGACCTCGGCGCGCAGCTGCGCATCGATCACAGCGACCCGGGCCAGGACATGCAGCGCCTGACCGAGGCCCTGCACCTGAACCTTGCTGCCCTGGGCCTGCTGTCGTTCGTGGTCGGCCTGTTCATTGCCCAGGCGGCCATTGGCCTGGCGCTGGAACAGCGGCGTGGCTTGCTGCGCACCCTGCGCGCCTGCGGCGTGGGCCTGGCCACGCTGGTGACGGCGCTGGTGCTGGAGCTGACGCTGCTGGCCCTGCTGGGGGCCGTTGCCGGCGTGCTCAGCGGCTACGCGCTGGCCAGCGCCCTGCTGCCCGACGTCGCCGCCAGCCTGCGTGGCCTGTACGGCGCCGAGGTGGGCAGCCAGCTCAGCCTCGGTGCCGGCTGGTGGCTGGGCGCCATTGGCCTGAGCCTGGCCGGCGCGTTGCTGGCCGGGGCACAAAGCCTGTGGCGCGCCGCCCGCCTGCCACTGTTGGCGCTGGCCGCCCAGGAAGCCTGGCGCAGTGCCCACGGCCAGTGGCTGCGGCGCCAAGGCTATGCCGCGTTGCTGCTGGGGCTGGCGGCGTTGCTGCTGGCCTGGCGCGGTGACAGCCTGGCGGCCGGCTTCGCCCTGCTGGCCTGCCTGCTGCTGGCCGCAGCGCTGGCCCTGCCGGTGCTGCTCGATGGCCTGTTGGCCACGTTGCGCCCCGCCCGCCCCCTGGCCCAGTGGTTTCTCGCCGACTGCCGCCAGCAGTTGCCGGCCTTGAGCCAGGCGCTGATGGCCCTGCTGCTGGCCATGGCGACCAACATCGGCGCCTCGAGCATGACCGAGGGTTTCCGCCATACCTTCACCCACTGGCTGGAGCAGCGCCTGGTGGCCGAGCTGTACGTGCGCCCCACCGACGCCAGCCAGACCGCCCGCATACAGGCGTGGCTGGCGCAGCGGAGCGACGTGACGCGGGTGTTGCCCGGCCGCGAGCAGGACATCAAGGTGCAGGGCTGGCCAGTCGAGGTACACGGCGTCATCGATGACCCGCTGTACCGCGATCACTGGCCGCTGCTGCAACAAGCCGCCGGTGCTCCCTGGGACGATTTGTTCGACAGCCCCAGCCTGATGCTCAGCGAGCAACTGGCCCGCCACCTGCGCATCGGCATTGGCGACCGCCTACAGGTGCCGGGGCAGGCGGCCAGCGAGCCACTGACCGTGGTGGGCATCTACGCCGACTACGGTAACCCCAAGGGCCACGTGCTGCTCAGCGCCGCCACCTGGCAACGCCTATGGCCGACCGAAGGCCCCACGCGCCTGGCCCTGCGCCTGCCGCCCCAGGCCGTGCCGGCGCTCAAGGCCGAACTCCTGGCAAGCTTTGCCCTGGACGACAGCCGCGTGGTCGATCAGGGCCAGCTCAAGCGCTGGGCCGTGCAAGTGTTCGAGCGCACCTTCAGCGCCACCACGGCCCTGGACAGCCTGACCCTGGGCGTGGCCGCCCTGGCCCTGTTCATCAGCCTGCTGACCCAGAGCGACAACCGCCTGGGCCACCTGGCGCCGCTATGGGCCTTGGGCGTAGGCCGGCGGCAACTGATCCTGCTCAACCTGGCGCAGACCTGGCTGATGAGCCTGCTGACCCTGCTGCTGGCCATGCCCCTGGGCATTCTGCTGGCCTGGTGCCTGGTGGCGGTGGTCAACGTCCAGGCCTTCGGCTGGCGCCTGCCGCTGCAAGTGTTCCCGCTGCAGCTGCTGCAACTGCTGGGCTGGGCACTGCTGGCCACAGTCCTGGCATCCATTTGGCCGCTGGTGCGCCTGCTGCGCAGCAAGCCTGCGGACCTGCTGCGGGTATTCGCCGATGAACGCTAGAAGCGCGCTGGCGCTGACCCTGTTGCTGGGCCTGGCCGCATGCGACCAGCCTGCACCACCGCCCCAGGGCTTCGCCGGCCTGGGTGCCGAGGGCCAGGGCTTCGCCCAGGTCACCCGCGGCGCGCCGCTGGTGTTCCCCCGCGACCACGGCGCCCACCCCGGCTACCGAATCGAATGGTGGTACGTGACCGCCAACCTCAAGGCCGCCAGCGGCGAAACCTTCGGCGCCCAGTGGACCCTGTTCCGCAGCGCCCTGGCGCCCGGTGCCGAGCCCGCCGGCTGGAGCCACAAGACCCTCTGGCTGGCCCACGCCGCACTCACCGGCGCCCACTTCCAGCACAGCGCCCAGGCCCTGGCCCGTGGCGGCACCGGCCAGGCCGGGGTGCAGGCGCAGCCCTTCGCCGCCTGGATCGATGACTGGCAACTGGAAGCCCACGAACCGGCCACCGACAACCTCGGCAACCTGCGCATGCGCGCCCACGGTGCCGACTTCAGCTACGACCTGACACTACAGGCCGACAAGCCGCTGGTGCTGCAGGGCGACCACGGTTACAGCCGCAAGTCGTTACAGGGCCAGGCCTCCTGGTATTACAGCCAACCCTTCTACCAGGCCAGCGGCAATATCCAGGCCCAAGGGCAACAGTGGCAGGTCAGCGGCCAGGCCTGGCTGGACCGCGAATGGAGCAGCCAGCCCCTGGCCGCCAACCAGCAAGGCTGGGACTGGTTCGCCCTGCACCTGGACGACGGCAGCCAGGTGATGCTGTTCCGCCTGCGGCAGCAAGACGGCGCAGACTTCATCAGCGGCAACTGGATCAGCCCCGACGGCCACGGCCAGCCCCTGGCCAGCGGCCAGGTCGAACTCCAGGCCTCGGCGCCCGTGGCCACCCTCGACGGCCACCAGGCGCCCACGCGCTGGCACCTGCGCATCGCTAGCCATGGCCTGGACGTGCAACTGCACGCCCTGAACCCTGAGGTCTGGATGAAGGTGGAACCGCCGTATTGGGAGGGCCCAGTGCGGCTGGAGGGCAGCCACGGTGGCCAGGGTTATCTGGAAATGACGGGGTATTGAGGGGTCAGATCAGGCCGCACAGCACCGTTTTCACCACGGCCGAGAGCTTGTTGCACACCCCGAGCTTTTCGATGCAGCGCGCAATATGGAAATTCACCGTGCGCTCGCTCAGTTGCAGCACGTTGGCAACGTCTACCGAGGTCAGGCCCTGCGCCGTCCACTTCAGTACTTCCAGCTCCCGGAGCGACAGGCTGGCCTGTACCCCGCTGTCTACCAACTGCCGCTGGGCCTCCTCCTCGATGCGCGGCACCAGCGCGTTGTGCATGAGATTGGCCAGCCACAGCACGTCGCCGGCCTTGTCATAAAACTCGGCATTGCTGATGGCGTCCTGGCTGCGGGCCAGGCTCAGGACAGTGGTAGCGCCGTTGATGCCATGCACCGTCTGGCTGACCCCATGGCACAGGCCATGGGCATGGTACTGGCGCTCGATCTCACGCTCGTCCACAAACAACTCCGGCTGCCACAACAACGGGAGATGGCAGCGCATGCTTGCTTTGATCAAGGGGTCACTGACGGCGTAGCGGTTGTCTTTGTAAAATTGGTTCCATTTCACCGAATAATTGTTGCGCTTGAAAACTTTGTTGTGTCCCAGGGGGCGATGTACGTAGATATTGAGGCTGAAATACTGATAGCCCAACTCGCGGGTTACCGCGAGCAACGAGCCAAACAGGCTGTCTTCGCTGGCATCAGGGCAAAACCTTTCGAGCGATCGCAAGGTCCACAACATGATCGAATATCCATTTACGAAGTGCCCCGGTATGGGATCCAAGATTTATTATCAACAAAATAGTAGACCAACAGTTGTTGGCGTGACAAATAACCAATCGAAATTTAAGACCGGTTGAAATGGCAGCAGGAGATGTACAAATGAAAAATGGCAACTTTCAAAAAGTCGCGAAATATATCTCACAATATTTTGATTAATTACTCTAAAAATTGGAGCAACAATAATCCCTTATAACATATCGATCTAAAACTCTTGAAAATCTCACCGGTCAGTTCCTTAAGCGCGCCCCTAGCGGCGCCCCTCCCCAACGGAACAACCGGTAAGGACTTATGTGCGGATTAGCAGGTGAACTTCGTTTTGACCAACAACCGGCGGACCTCGCCGCCATCGAACGCATCACCCACCACCTGGCCCCTCGCGGCCCGGACGCCTGGGGCTTCCACAGCCAGGGGCCAGTAGCCCTGGGCCATCGGCGGCTGAAAATCATGGACCTGTCGGATGGCTCGGCGCAGCCCATGATCGATCAGCAGCTGGGCCTGTCCCTGGCGTTCAACGGCGCCATCTACAACTTCCCCGAACTGCGCAGCGAACTGGAAGCCTTGGGCTATGCCTTCTACTCGGGCGGCGACACCGAAGTGCTGCTCAAGGGCTACCACGCCTGGGGTGAAGCACTGCTGCCCAAGCTCAACGGCATGTTCGCCTTTGCCATCTGGGAACGTGACAGCCAGCGCCTGTTCATCGCCCGCGACCGCCTGGGCGTGAAGCCCCTGTACCTGTCGCGCACGGCTGGCCGTTTGCGCTTTGCGTCAGCCTTGCCGGCGCTGCTCAAGGGCGGCGACATCAATCCGATCCTCGACCCCGTGGCGCTGAACCACTACCTCAACTTCCACGCCGTGGTGCCGGCGCCGCGCACCCTGCTGGCCGGCATCGAGAAACTGCCACCGGCGACCTGGTTGCGCATTGACGCCCAAGGCAACACCGAGCAGCAGACCTGGTGGACCCTGCCCTACGGCCCCCACGCCGACGAGGCCAACCTGACCCTGGAAGACTGGCGCGACCGCGTGCTGGACAGCACTCGCGAGGCAGTTGCCATCCGCCAGCGCGCCGCCGTGGACGTCGGCGTGCTGCTATCGGGCGGCGTCGATTCCAGCCTGCTGGTGGGCCTGTTGCGCGAAGTAGGCGTGGAAGACTTGTCGACCTTCTCCATCGGCTTCCAGGACGCCGGTGGCGAGCGCGGCGACGAGTTCCAGTATTCCGACCTGATCGCCAAGCACTACGGCACCCGCCACCACCAGTTGCGCATTGACGAAGCCGAGATCATCGAACAGCTGCCAGCGGCCTTCCGCGCCATGAGCGAGCCGATGGTCAGCCACGACTGCATCGCCTTCTACCTGCTGTCCCGAGAAGTGGCCAAGCACTGCAAGGTGGTGCAGAGCGGCCAGGGCGCCGACGAACTGTTCGCCGGCTACCACTGGTACCCGCAGGTGGACGGCGCCAGCGACCCCTATGCCGCCTACCGCGACGCCTTCTTCGACCGCAGCTACGACGACTACGCCGCCACCGTGCAGCCGGCCTGGCTGACCAAAAATGACGCCGCCGGCGACTATGTCCGCGAGCATTTCGCCATGCCCGGCGCCAGCGCCGCCGTGGACAAGGCCCTGCGCCTGGACAGCACGGTGATGCTGGTGGACGACCCGGTCAAACGCGTGGACAACATGACCATGGCCTGGGGCCTGGAGGCGCGCACGCCGTTCCTGGACTACCGCCTGGTGGAACTGTCGGCGCGAGTGCCAGCGCGCTTCAAACTGCCCGACGGCGGCAAGCAGGTGCTCAAGGAAGCCGCGCGCCTGGTGATTCCCAGCGAAGTCATCGACCGCAAGAAAGGCTACTTCCCGGTGCCGGGCCTCAAGCATCTGGAAGGTAACACCCTCAACTGGGTGCGCGAGCTGCTGCTGGACCCCAGCCAGGATCGCGGCCTGTTCAAGCCGGCCATGCTCGACCAGTTGCTGACCAACCCCCAGGGCCAGCTGACGCCGCTGCGCGGCTCCAAGCTGTGGCAACTGGCGGCCCTGAACCTGTGGCTCAGCGAACAAGGAATCTGATCGATGAAACCCCACGCCACGGCCTACAACCAGCGCCTGCTGCGCGGCCAGTCGCCCAGCTATGAACGCCTGCAGGCGCGCTTTGCCGAAGACGGCAGCGCCCACGGCGGCCAGCCCCACGCCGTGCATTGCGGCTGGGGGCGGCTGCTGATGGGCCACACCTTCCCCGACCCCGCCAGCCTGGCCGCCGAACTGGCCGACGAACAGCACGGCGAGCGTGACATCGCCCTGTACGTGGCCGCCCCCCAGCAGGTGCTGGCCCAGGCGCCGCAGCAGCTGTTCCTCGACCCCTCCGACACCCTGCGCCTGTGGTTCAGCGACTACCGCCCGGCCCAGCGGGTGTTTCGCGGTTTCCGCATTCGCCGGGCACAGAGCGACGCCGACTGGGAGGCCATCAACCAGCTGTACCTCAAGCGCCGCATGCTGCCCATCGACCCCACGCGCCTGACCCCGCGCCACCAGGGCGGGCCGGTGTACTGGCTGGCCGAGGACGAGGAAAGCGGCCAGGTGATCGGCAGCGTCATGGGCCTGAACCATGAAAAGGCCTTCCACGACCCCGAGCACGGCAGCAGCCTGTGGTGCCTTGCAGTGGACCCGCGCTGCACCCGCCCAGGCGTGGGCGAAGTGCTGGTGCGCCACCTGATCGAGCACTTCATGAGCCGTGGCCTGAGCTACCTGGACCTGTCGGTGCTGCACGACAACCGCCTGGCCAAGAACCTCTACGCCAAGCTCGATTTCCGCACCCTGCCCACCTTCGCCATCAAGCGCAAGAACGGCATCAACCAGAGCCTGTTCCTCGGCCCCGGCCCCCAGGCAGACCTGAACCCCTACGCGCGGATCATCGTCGACGAAGCCCTGCGCCGCGGCATCGAGGTGCAGATCGACGACGCCGACGCCGGCCTGTTCACCCTCAACCATGGTGGCCGGCGCATTCGCTGCCGCGAGTCGCTGTGCGACCTCACCAGCGCCATCAGCATGAACCTGTGCCAGGACAAGAGCCTGACCCACAAGGTGCTCAGTGCCGCCGGCCTGAAGCTGCCGGCGCAGCAGCTGGCCGGCAGCGCCGACGACAACCAGGACTTCCTCGAGCAGCACGGGCGCATTGTCGTCAAGCCGGTGGACGGCGAGCAGGGCCAGGGGGTGGCGGTGGACATCGACAACCTCGATGACGTGCAGCAAGCCATCGAACACGCCCACCAGTTCGACAGCCGCGTGTTGCTGGAGAGTTTCCACGCGGGCGCCGACCTGCGCATCGTGGTGATCGGCTTTGAAGTGGTGGCCGCAGCCATTCGCCGCCCGGCGTCCATCACCGGCGATGGCCTGCACGCCATCGGCGCGCTGATCGAGGCCCAGAGCCGCCGACGCCAGGCCGCCACCCAGGGCGAAAGCCGCATCCCGCTGGACCACGAGACCCAGCGCACCCTGCACGCCGCCGGGGTGGACTACGACACCGTGCTGCCCAAGGGCCAGGTGCTGGCTGTGCGCCGCGCCGCCAACCTGCACACCGGCGGCCACCTGGAGGACGTGACCGACATCCTCCACCCGGTGCTGGCCGATGCCGCCGTGCGTGCCGCCCGCGCGCTGAACATTCCGGTGGTGGGCCTGGACCTGCTGGTGCCGGCGGCCGACCAGCCGGAGTACGTGTTCATCGAAGCCAACGAACGCGTGGGCCTGGCCAACCACGAGCCGCGGCCTACCGCGCAGAAGTTCATCGACCTGCTGTTTCCGCACTGCCAGGTCCTTACCTGAACCCTGTGGGAGCTGGCTTGCCAGCTTCCACACCTTCGTCAGGAGTTTTCATGACTAGCAAGATTCCCGAACCCGACACCCACTACCTGCAGAAAGTCCTGCTGGAAATGCTCGCCATCCCCAGCCCCACAGGTTTCACCGACACCATCGTGCGCTACGTGGCCGAACGCCTGGAAGAGCTGGGCATCCCTTTCGAACTCACCCGTCGCGGTACCATTCGCGCCACCCTCAAGGGCCAACAGAGCTCGCCTGACCGCGCCGTGTCGGCGCACCTGGACACCATTGGCGCCAGCGTCCGCGCCTTCCAGGACAACGGCCGCCTGTCGCTGGCGCCGGTGGGCTGCTGGTCCAGCCGCTTCGCCGAAGGCAGCCGGGTCAGCGTGTTCACCGACACCGGCGTGATACGCGGCAGCGTGCTGCCGCTGATGGCCTCCGGGCACGCCTTCAACACCGCCGTGGACCAACTACCCGTGAGCTGGGACCACGTGGAGCTGCGCCTGGACGCCTACTGCGCCACCCGCGCCGACTGCGAGAGCCTGGGCATCAACATTGGCGATTTCGTAGCCTTCGACCCGCTGCCTGAGTTCACCGACAGCGGCCACATCAGCGCCCGCCACCTGGACGACAAGGCCGGTGTCGCCGCCCTGCTGGCAAGCCTCAAGGCCATCGTCGAGAGCGGCGCCCAACCGGCCATCGACTGCCACCCGCTGTTCACCATCACCGAGGAAACCGGCTCCGGCGCCGCCGGCGCACTGCCCTGGGACGTCAGCGAGTTCGTCGGCATCGACATCGCCCCGGTGGCCCCGGGCCAACACAGCAACGAGCACAGCGTCAGCGTGGCCATGCAGGATTCCAGTGGCCCCTACGACTACCACCTGTCACGCCACCTGCTGAACCTGGCTCGCGACCACGAGCTGCCGGTGCGCCGCGACCTGTTCCGCTACTACTTCAGCGACGCGCATTCGGCGGTGACCGCCGGGCATGACATCCGCACGGCGTTGCTGGCGTTCGGCTGCGATGCCACTCACGGCTACGAGCGCACGCACATCGACAGCCTGCAGGCGCTGAGCCGCATCCTCACCGCGTACATGCTCAGCCCGCCGGTGTTCGCCAGCGATGCGCAGCCGGCGCATGGTTCATTGGAAAGGTTCAGCCACCAACTGGAGCATGATGCGCAAATGGAGAGCGACACCCGGGTGCCGGCGGTGGATACCCTGGTGGGCCAGAAATAGAGGCCCGGGAACACATAATTGTGGGAGCTGGCTTGCCAGCGAGCCTTTAGGAGTCAAAAACTCGCTGGCAAGCCAGCTCCCACAAATTGGTTCCGATTTCGCCTCAGCGGTCGTTGTGGCCCAGGTCGCGGGCCGGGTCGATGTGGTCGCGCACGCGCTGCTTCAACACCTTGGCCTCGGGGAAGCCGCCGTCGGCCTTGCGCTCCCAGAGCTGCACGTCGTCGCAGGTGATGCGAAACACCCCGCCGGTGCCGGGCTCCAGGCTGACCCGGCCCAGGTCGTCGGCAAAGGTGCTGAGCAGCTCTTGGGCCAGCCAGGCGGCGCGCAGCAGCCATTGGCACTGGGTGCAGTAGGTGATGACGATGTGCGGGCGGGTGCTGGTCATGCTGGCCTCAGGCAATTTTCGACAGTAGCTGGCGCGCCACCTGCTGGTCGTCTTCATCGCCGTCCAGAAGGATCTCGTGCAACAGGTCGGCGGCGCTGCGCAGGTCACCCTGGTCGATGCAGTTCTGCGCCTGTTCAAGCTTGTCCGGCGTTTGCGGCGGCTCGTCCTGGGCATCGAAGTCCACGGTCAGGGCATCCAGTTCGGGCAAGTCGGCACCGGCGACGAAGCTGTCGAGGAAAGCGTCGTCCAGGCCATCGTCCGCCGTCACCGGCTCTTCCTCGGCGAAGTCGCTGAGGAACTGCTCGTCGGGCATCTCGAACACGTCCGGGAACTCCTTGAGGTTGCTGGCGAACTCCGGGTCCACCGCCGCTTCAGGCTCGGCCGGGGTGTCGGTGCCCTTGCGCGCCGGGGCCGGATCGAAGGGGCTGACCAGGTCCCAGTCGGCGTCCATGGACAGGTCGTCCAGGTTCAACTGGAAGTCATCCAGCGGCTCGGCGGCAGGCGGCGGGGAATCGACAATGGCCGGGGCCACGGCCGCCACGGTGGCCAGCGCCGCAGGGATCACCGGCAGCGCCTCGGGAGCTGCCTGGGGTACCGGCGTGGCCGGTTGCAGCTTGGGGTAGTGCCCGCGGATGGCCTCGATCTTCTCGGCCTTGAAGTCCTGGGCCAACAGCGCCCGCTCCTCTTCGGCAAAGCCGGCGACGTCGCCCTGCTGGCCCAGCACCTCCAGCAGGCGCAGGCGCAGGTCGGTGCGGTGCGGTTCCTTCTGCAGGCCTTCACGCAAGATGGCCGTGGCCTCGTTGAAGCGGCCATAGGCGATGTAGATGCTGGCGCCGTCCATGGCGTCGGTAGCCGGGCCGCTCTCGCGCTTGGGCGCAACACCGGGCACCGGCTCGTCCTCGATAAGCTCGGGGGCCGGCGCCAGGCCGCCTTGGGCCGGTTTTATCAGCACGTCAGGCTCATGGGCCGGGTACGCGACCGGCATCACCGCCGCTTGCTGGCGGCGACGGTTGTAGACCAGGCCACCCAGCAGCAACAGGATCAACACCACCCCCAGGATCGGCAGCCAGGGGATATCACCACTGTCGTCGATGACCGGGGCCGGCGTCACCGGCGCAGGCGGCGCCGCCGGCACCACGGGCTTGGGCGCGGGGTGGGCCTGGGCTTGCGCCTGGGCCAGTTGCTGCTGCAGTTGCTGCAGCTGCTGGTCCTTGCCGTTCATCTGCTCCTGCAGGGTTTGCAGCTTGGCGTTGAGGTCGTCGATGTCCTTGTGCAGCGCCTGATCGTCCGGCGCCGGTGCAGCGGCGGGCGGGGTGTCAGGCACCGCCGGTGCAGCGGCCGATGCAGGCGCGGCGACCATGGCGGGCGCCGGCTGGGCACCGGGCAGCACCGCGCTGTCTGGCAGCAACAGGCTCTGCCCGGCCTTCAACCTGCCCGGGTTCAGGGCGCGCAGTTGCTGCACCAGGGTATTGGGCGGCGTTGTGGTGCCAGCCGCCTGCAGGCGCTTGGCGATGCTCCACAGGGTGTCGCCCTTCTGCACGTCCAGGCGTTTTTCCTGGGTAGCCGGTGGCAACGCTGCGGCGGGCTGCTGCGCGGCTGCAGCCCGGGCGGTCGGCGTGGGGCCGTTGGCGCTGGCCAGGGCACTGGCGATGCTGCTGACCGGGGCATCGTCGAACTTGGGCGCCGGCGGCAAGGCCACGGTGCCCGGCGGGTCGATGAGCACGGTGAACTCGCGCAGCAATTGGCCGCTGGGGCGGTTCAATTGCACCAGGAAGTCCAGGTAAGGCTCGGTCACCGCCTTGCTGGTGGTGACGTGAATGAATTTGTAGCTGCCGCTCAGCACCGGGGTGAAGTGCAGGTCATTGAGGAAGAACGCGCGGTCGACGCCAGCACGGGCGAACTCGTCGGCCGTGGCCAGGCCCACCGACAGGTCGGCGGCCGCCAGCCCTTGGGCATCCACCAGCGCGATATCGGCGCTCAGCGGCTGGCCCAGCGAGGAATGCAGGGTGATGTCACCCAGGCCCAGCGCGTGGGCCTGGCCGGCGGCGGCGGCCAGCACGGCCGCCAGCAGGCGGGCGGTGGTCGAGGTGGAAATGGCCCGGAACATGGACCGCGAGCGCTCTAGCATGAGAATCCCTTTGAGGAACCTGCTTCCTGTCATTCTGGTTATAGCCTGCGAACCGGCCTTTCTCAAAGCGCGCGGAGTACGCGGGCTCAGGATTTTTTCTCGAGGTTGTCCAGAATCTGCTTGTGCACGCGCATGCAGACGCGCATTTCGTCCTCGTCCACGCCCACGAACAGCTCGGCGCGCAAGGTGTTGGCAATGGTCTCGATCTGCTCGATCAGCGGCAAGGCCGGCTCGCACAGCAGGATCTTCTTCGCCCGGCGATCTTCGAGCACCGCCTGGCGCTGCACCAGTCCCTGGGTTTCCAGGCTGTCGAGCAACCGCGCCAGGGTCGGACCCTCCACCCCCACGCTCTGCGCCAGTTCGCGCTGTGTGGGGGTTTCCTCGAACCGGGCCAGGTGCAGCAGCACCAGCCAGCGCGCCTGGGACAAGCCCAGGCCGGCCAGGCGGCGATCCAGTTCCGCACGCCAGCCCCGGGACATCTGGGCCAGCTGCATTCCGAAACGGTGTTGGTCAGTCAACGGCATAAGCAACTCTTAAAGGACAAAACTAATTGATAGTGAGCTAATCATGGCCTTGACCAAGAGGCAATACTCATGCCGGAACGAATGTGTATTTCGTAATGTACAAATGTCAGTCTGAAACCGCTCACATTTCGAACTCGGACTGCAACGCTGCCCTCACGCAATACAGCACGCCCTCCGGCACACGGCCGAAGAACAGCGGCGCAATGTCGGTCACCGACGGCAGCTCGCCCTCGCCGTCCAGGAACGCATCCTGCACCTCGGCCATCACCTCCTCGGGCAGGTCCAGGGCTTGCTCCAAGGACAGTTGCTGGGCGCCGATGGCCTCGGCCAGCAGGCTGTAGACGTTCTTCTCGCTGCATTGCAGCTGGCCGGCGATCTGCAGCGGGGTCATGCCGGCGCGGGCCAGGCTGATCAGCTCATGGCGCAGGTCGGCGACCACCCGCGGTGCCTCTTCCGCGCCACCGTTGAGCACGCCGAGGAAGGCCTCGCCGTAACGCTCCAGCTTGCGCGCGCCGACGCCGCTGACACGGCCCATCTCGGCCATGCTGCCCGGCTGGCTGCGAAGCATTTCCAGCAGCGTGGAGTCGGGGAAGATGACGTACGGCGGCACGCCGTGCTCCTCGGCCAGCTTGCGCCGCAACGTACGCAGGGCTTCCCACTGCTCGCGCTCTTCGCCGCGCACCAGCTGGCTGGCCGGGCTGCCGGAGCCGCTGCGGGTGCTGCTGCCCTTCTGCGGCTTGGGCTCCAGGCGCAGTTCCAGGGTAACTTCGCCGCGCAGCAGCGGCCGGCAGGTGTCGCTCAGGCGCAGGCCGCCGTAGCCTTCCAGGTCGATGTCGGCCAGGCCGCGGGCCACCAACTGGCGGAACAGCGAGCGCCATTCGTGCTCGCTGCGGGCCTTGCCCACGCCGAACACCGAGAGTTTCTCGTGGCCGAAGCTGCGGACCTTTTCGGTGTCCTTGCCCAGCAGCACGTCCACCAGGTGGCCGACGCCGTAGCGCTGGCCGGTACGGAACACCGCCGACAGGGCCTGGCGCGCCGGCTCGGTGGCGTCCCAGGTCTGCACGCCGTCGATGCAGTTGTCGCAGTGGCCGCAGGCGGTGGGCATGTCTTCGTCGAAGTAGGCCAGCAGCGCCTGGCGGCGGCAGCGGGTTTCCTCACACAGGGCCAGCATGGCGTCGAGCTTGTGCTGCTCCACGCGTTTATGCCGTTCATCGCCTTCGGAGTTCTGCAGCATCTGCTTGAGCATCAGCACGTCCTGCAGCCCGTAGGCCATCCAGGCGTCGGCGGGCAGGCCGTCACGGCCGCCACGGCCAGTTTCCTGGTAGTAGGCTTCCAGCGACTTGGGCAGGTCCATGTGGGCCACGAAGCGCACGTTGGGCTTGTCGATGCCCATGCCGAAGGCGATGGTGGCGACCATGATCAGGCCTTCCTCGTTGAGGAAGCGCTTCTGGTTGGCAGCGCGCACGTCCGACGGCAGGCCGGCATGGTACGACAGCGCCGGGAAGCCCTGCTCGCAGAGAAACGCGGCGGTCTCGTCGACCTTCTTGCGCGACAGGCAATAGACGATGCCGGCGTCGCTGCGGCGCTCGGCCAGGAAGGTCATCAGCTGCTTGCGGGGGTTTTCCTTGGGCACGATGCGGTAGAAAATGTTCGGCCGGTCGAAGCTGGACAGGAAGCGCTCGGCGTCCTGCAGGTGCAGGCGGTTGACGATTTCCTCGCGGGTGCGCTTGTCGGCCGTGGCGGTAAGGGCAATGCGCGGGACGTTGGGGAACAGCTCGGCCAGTTGCCCAAGTTGCAGGTACTCGGGCCGGAAGTCGTGGCCCCATTGCGACACGCAGTGCGCTTCGTCGATGGCGAACAGGGCGATGTCCAGGTTGCGCAGGAAATCGAGCATGCGCGGCTGCACCAGGCGCTCGGGGGCCAGGTAGAGCATCTTCACCTCGCCGCGACGAATGCGCGCAGCCAGGTCGCGCTGCTGTTCGGCGCTGAGGGTGGAGTTCAGCGATGCAGCGGCCACGCCCAGTTCTTCCAGGGTGGCGACCTGGTCGTCCATCAGCGCGATGAGCGGCGACACCACCACCGCAAGGCCCGGGCGCAGCAGGGCCGGCACCTGGAAGCACAGGGACTTGCCGCCACCGGTGGGCATCAGTACCAGGGCATCGCCGCCACTGGCCACGCGCTCGATAATGGCACCCTGGCGACCCCGGAAACTGTCATAGCCGAAGATGTCCTTAAGGACGCGTTGAGCCTGTTCGAGCATAAGAACTCCAAATATCGCAGAACCATCCGGGCCTAGGCTGGATGAAAATCGCGCGCGTTTCACGCAAAAATGCGTAAGCGCCCGTTGCCGGGGCAACCTTTCAGGGCGTGAAACGGCCAAAGCGGCGCATTATACCCGAGCGCCCGCCTGCGCAGGGCACCACTGATAAGGCCATGTTTTTCAGGCTTGGGTGGCGCATGCCCCCTAACAAGGCCTAGAATTCACTATCGTAAATTCTTCAAGGTAGCCTTTTAATGTCCTTCGCTGAGCAACTGAACCGCCTGCAAGCCTTCCTCGACGCCGATGAGCTGCACGAGGAAGCGCTGGACTACGTGGCCGCTCACGGCTATCTGACCGCCCTTTCCGTGTGTTCCGAGGAAGTGCCGGAGCGCGAGTGGATCGACGCCCTGTTCGCCGAGGAGCCGCACTACAGCAGCGACGCCCAGCGCGCGGAAATCGAAGGCACCCTGGTGGCCCTCAAGGCGCACATCGCCCGCCAGCTGGCCAGCGACGAGGAATTCGAGCTGCCGTGCGACCTGGACCTGGGCGAAGAGCCCGACGACTCCGAGCTGCGCGGCTGGTGCATCGGCTTCATGGAAGGCGTGTTCATGCGCGAAGCGGCCTGGTTCGAGACCGCCGAGGACGAAGTCAGCGAAATGCTCCTGCCGATCATGGTGGGTTCGGGCCTGTTCGACGAACAACCGGAGTTCGCCGACATTGCCGCCGACGCCAACCTGCAGGACGACATGATCGTGCAGATCCCCGAGGCGCTGACCGCCCTGTACCTGCTGTGCAACGCCCCGGACGAAAAACCGGCCATTCTCAAGCCGCGCCACCACTGATTGCACCTGCTGTAGCCGCTGCCGAAGGCTGCGCTGGCCCCATACGCCACTGGAGATCTCCAGTGCACATCCGGGCCAGCGCAGCCTGACGGCAGCGGCTACGCAGCGATGTTCCATACACCGTATGTGGTGTACGGAAATATATATCCCCTCCCCCCTGTGCTGTCCGTTCGCCATCTCCTAGACTCTACCGACTGACCCCAGAGTTTCCTGGCATGCTCCACCGCCCGCGTCGACAAGGATGGCTCTCGCCCCGGCTGTGGCATGTGTTCGGCTGGATGGTGCTGTGCCTGTCGCTGAGCGTGGCCGGCGACAACTGGCCCGAGTGGGACTTCAACCAGATCATCAGCAAGGCCGACCAGCAGTACGGCGGGCTGGGCTCCGCCCGCGAGCGCCTGGAGGCCTGGGCGCGGCTGCTGCAGACCAGCGGCGACAAACCCGAGCTGGAAAAGCTGGCCCTGGTCAACAGCTTCTTCAACCGCCAGATGGCGTTCAAGGACGACATGACCGTGTGGCACGTGGAAGACTACTGGGCCACCCCGTTGGAAGCCTTGTGGAAAGGCGCTGGCGACTGCGAAGACTATGCCATTGCCAAGTATTTCAGCCTGCGCCGCCTGGGCGTGCCCGCTGACAAGCTGCGCATCACCTACGTCAAGGCGCTGGAACTGAACCAGGCGCACATGGTGCTGGCCTACTACGCCACCGACCGCGCCGACCCGCTGGTGCTCGACAACCTCAAGCCCGACATCAGGCCCGCCTCCCAGCGCAAGGACCTGCTGCCGGTGTATGCCTTCAATGCCGAGGGCGTGTATTTGCCCGGCGCCTCGGCCAGTGCCCGCACCAGCGACAGCAAGAAGCTGTCGCGGTGGCAGGATGTGTTGCAAAAAATGAAAGCCGAAGGCTTCGCCATTGGCGACGGATAGGAGTGCCCGATGTCATTACTCAAGCAACTGTTCCTGGCGATCTGCCTGTTCCTGGTGGTGGCCTTCAGCGGCAGCTTTTTCGTCGGGCTGGAGAACTCCCGTGAACAGCTGGTCAGCCAACTGCGCTCCCATGGCCAGGACGCGGCCACGGCGCTGGGGCTGTCGCTGGCGCCCCACGTGGACGACCCGACCATGATCGAGCTGATGGTCTCGTCGATCTTCGACAGCGGCTATTTCTCCAACATTCGCGTGGTCAACCTGGCGGACAACAGCACCCTGGTGGAACGCGCCGCGCCGCCGGGCACGGGCGAGGTGCCCGACTGGTTCGTGCGCCTGGTCAACCTCAAGCCCCAGGGCGGTGACGCGCTGGTGATGCGCGGCTGGGAACAGGCGGCGCGGGTGGAAGTGCTGAGCAACCCGCAGTTCGCCCTGGCCAAGCTGTGGGAAACCGCCATCGGCAGCCTGGCGTGGCTGGCCCTGTGCGGCCTGTTGAGCGCGATTTTCGGCGGCTGGCTGCTGCGCAAGCAACTGCGCCCGCTGGACAACATGGTGCAACAGGCCAACGCCATCAGCCACCGCGAGTTCCTGACCTTGCCGCGCATCCCGCGCACGCCGGAACTGCGACGGGTGGTGCTGGCCATGAACCAGATGGTCGAGAAGCTCAAGGCGCTGTTCGCCGAGGAAGCGGCGCGCAGCGAAAAACTGCGCGAAGAGTCCTACCAGGACAGCCTCACGGGCCTGGCCAACCGCCGCCTGTTCGACACCCAATTGACCAACCAGCTGATGGTCACCGAGCAGAACAGCGAGGGCTTCGTGCTGATGTTGCGGGTGAACGACCTGGCCGGCCTCAACCAGCGCCTCGGGGGCCAGCATACCGACGCCCTGATCGCCGAGATCGGCGAGGTGCTCACCGCCCAGTTGCAAGACCCACGGCGTAGCCGCTGGACCGCCGCGCGAAACCGTGGCGGCGAATTCAGCCTACTGGCCCCGGCCATCAACGGCGAGGACGCCCAACGCCTGGCCGAAGACCTCAGCCGCCAGCTGGAGAACTTCTACCTCACCGGTGCCAGCGACCGCTCGCCGGTAGCGCACATCGGCGTCGCCGCGTACAAGCCCGGCGAGGCGCTGAACACGGTGTACATGCACCTGGACCAGGCCGTCACCGAGGCGCAGAACCACCCACGCCAGCCTTGGGCCGTGCTGGCGCACTTCAATGGCGCGCCTATCCAGAACCCGGCGCAGTGGCGCACCTGGATCGACGAAGCGCTGACCCTGCGCAAGCTCAAGCTGTACTTCCAGCCGGTGGTGCCCTGTGCAGAGCCGGGGCAGACCCTGCACCACAAGGTACTGGCGCGCCTGCTCGACCCGGCGGGCGAGGCCGTGGCCGCGGCGCATTTCCTGCCGTGGATCGAGCGCCTGGGCTGGTCGGCGCGTTTTGACCTGGCGATGCTGGAACATACCTTGGAATACTTGCAGGAACACCCTCACCCGCTGGCGTTGAGCCTGTCGGGCAGCACCCTGCGCAGCGAGGAACACCTGACGCCGATCCTCGACCTGCTCAAGGCCAGCCCCGGCCAGGCGCACCTGCTGACCCTGGAGGCGGACGAACACCACCTGCCGCCGCCTGATCAGTTGCAGAGCCTGAGCCAGGCCATTCGCGACACCGGCTACCGCTTTGGCCTGCAGCATTTCGGCGGGCGCTTCAGCCAGATCGGCAACTTCACCCACCTGGGCCTGGCGTACCTGAAGATCGACGGCAGCTACATCCGCGCCATCGACCAGCAGAGCGACAAGCGCCTGTTCATCGAAGCCATCTATCGCGCCACCAACAGCATCGACATGCCGCTGATCGCCGAGATGGTGGAGACCGCTGGCGAGCTGGAGGTGCTGAAGGAGCTGGGGCTGCACGGCGCCATGGGCCGCCTGATCGGCGCGCCTGCACCGCAGATCTGAAGCCGGGGCCTGACGCGCACCTTGCGTAGCAGCCGCCGCAGGCTGCGTCAGAAATCGCCGCGGTGTGCCTGGAGTTGCGCGGTGGCCGCTGCTACGGAACCTTGCGTAGCAGCTGCCGCAGGCTGCGTCAGAAATCGCCGCGGTGTGCCTGGGGTTATGCGGGCCGGGGGTGGGCTTGCAGCTTGCAAAAAAATCCCGCCATCGTGGCGGGATTTTTTGTTCAGCGGTGAAGCGTCAGGCCACGTCCACCTTCAACGAGTGATCACCCAGCATCCCGCTGACGATGGTCGCCGTGTCATGGGACGAGATGGTGCCGCCCGAGCCCGGGGTAACCCCGTAGTGGCTGGCCAGGTCGACGCCTTTCAGGTCGATGGTCTGGCTGGCCGCGCCGCCGGCGGTGGTGCTGACGTCGATGCTGGAGACCAGCCCCGAGCCGCTGCCGGTGACCTTGAAGTGCAGGTAGCTGTCCAGGGTCGACGCCGTGGCCCCGTCACCTTGCAGCAGCTGCGACAGGTCGAGCTTGTCGGTGCCCACGGTGAAGTCGGTGATGGTGTCGTGGCCCGAGTTGCCGGCCAGGTACTTGAAGGTGTCGGCACCGTCGCCGCCGGTCAGGGTGTTATTGCCCAGGCCGCCAATCAGGGTGTCGTTGCCGCCCCCGCCGTTGATCACGTCATTGCCCGCGCCGCCGGTGATGACGTTGGCCTGGCTGTTGCCGGTCAGGTGGTCGCCGTAATCGGAACCGATCAGGTTCTGGATGTTGACCAGTTGATCGTGCCCGGCATTGACGGTGTCCTGCACCCCGGTGTTGCTCAGGTCGACCGTCACCGGCCCCTTGGCGTTGTGGTAGCTGACCGTGGTCGTGCCCGTGCTGCCCTCGAAGATATCGTTGCCGGCGCCACCAATCATGACGTCGTGGCCACCCATGCTTCTGAACGTGTTGCCGCTGTCGTCGCCGATCAGGATGTCATCGCCTGCGGTGCCGGTCAGTGTGTGGCCGGCCTGGTAGGTGATGACCGCCGCCGCGGTGTCGCTGCCACCATGGTTGTCGGTGACGGTGTAGGTGGCATGCAGGTCAGGCGTGTCAGGCGTTGCCCCGGCGTAGTTGATGCTCATGCCCAGGTTGTAGTTGGTGCTGCCGCTGCTGTAGCCACTGGCATGGGAGATGTGAATGGTGTAGTCGCCCTCGGTGCTGGCCGTCAGCGTGCCACCATCGCCCAGGCTGTTGGCCTGGCCATTGTTCAGCGACCAGCTCATGTTCAAATGGCTGTTGTTGGTGTCGGTCAGGGACAGGCTTTCCCCGGCTTTCAGGTGCACAGTGATGTAGTCGTTGGCGTTGGCGCTGTTACCGCTGGCCAGGTAGCCGGTGACCACCAGTGCCGCCGTCATGGCAGAGGTATTGGCCTGGAACGAACTGCGGTCGAGGCTGATGATCTGGTTGCTGGAATTGTTGCTGGTGCCAGTGAAGCCGATGGTTTGTTTGCTGGTGGCGGTGAAGTCCATGCCCCTGCCCCAGCCGGTGTCGAAGCCGGTGTTGGCCACGGTCAGCGGGTCGCCGTTGGCATCGGTGTCGTTGGCCGTCAGGGCCTCGCTGGGCACGATGATGGTGGACGACAGGATGTTGGTGATGACGTGGTCGGCAGCCGCCACCGGTGGCGAGTTCGGCGTCACGGTGATGCTCAGGTTGGCCGGGCTGGACAGGTCGCCGTCGTTGTCGGCCAGCACGAAGCCCACCTTGTCGGTGAAGGTCGAGCTGCCGCCACTGGACGCGGCGGTGTAGGTGTAGGCACCGGTGTCCATGTTGACCACCACGGTACCGCCGTGGCTGCTGGCCACGCTGATGCTGTTGGTGGTCGTGTCGAACGTACCGTGGCTGGTGCCACCTTCAGTGGTCATGCCGCCGGTGCCGTTGTTGGCCTTCGGATCGTAGGTGTAGGTGGTGCCGTCGACGGTGATGGATTTGACGAAGCCACCGTCGGCGCCAAAGCTGCCGTTGGTCAACAGGGTACCGGCCAGCGATACGCTCTGCACCGTGCTGCTGAGCACGTTGTTGAGGTCGTTGAGGTTGGTGACTACGGTCGAATTGGTGTTGGTGCCGGTGGTGCCGTCGTAGGCGATCGGGTTCAGGTACTGGGCGTCGACGCCGTTGCCCAGGCCAATGGCGTAGGCCTTGATGTCGTTGGCATTGAGGAAGTCGGTCCAGGCCTTCTCCTCGGTGGTGTCGATACCGTCGCCCAGGTTGGGGTTGGTCTGGCTGCCCGACTGGCCGTTACCCGATGTCGGGTGGGTGCTGGACAGGGTCGGGTTGCCGTCCGAGAAGAAGTACGCCACGTTCTGCCCGCCCACCAGCTTGCCGTTGGTGGTGAAGGCGTTTTCGGCCGCGCTCAGGGCGTAGTCGTAGTTGGTGCCGCCGTTGGCGTGCAGGCCGGCGATATAGGCCTTGGCAGTGGCCACGTCGACCCAGACGTTACTCGGGGTGTCGGTGCCGTTGCTGAAGGTCACCACCTGCACTTTCACGTCGCCCATGCCGTCGTACTTGTCCAGCAGCGCGCTGATGGCCTGCTTGGCCAGGTCCAGGCGCGACAGGTTACCCACGCCGGACGGATCGTCCATGCTGCCGGACACGTCGATCACCAGCAACACGTTGGTGTTGAGTTCCGGGGCGATGGCCACGCGGTCGATGGCGCCCGCCTGGGGCACGTCGTCGGTGATGTTGATCACCAACTGGTTGGTGATGCTGTTGCCCTGGCTATCGGTGCCACGGTAGGTGATGGTGTCGGTGGTGGTGTCGGCGCCGTTGTCGGCCGCTGGATCGGTCTTGGGTGCCGAGGTCAGGGTGTAGGTGTAGCTGCCGTCGGCGTTGAGCTGGATCACCCCGTGGGCGGTGGTGAACAGGCCGTTCACCGCGCCGTCGATGCTGTAGGTAATGCCGCCGCTGCCGCCCGCGATGGAACCTGCCACCGAGCCGGTGCCGGTTTCGGCGGTGGAATCGGGGTTGCTGCCGGTGACGGTGCCGGCGGCCAGGTCCTTGCCGTCCTGGTTCAGGTCCAGGGCGGCTTCGGCCACGGTCACGCCCGGGCCGTCGCCCGGCACGATGTGCAGGCCGGCGCCGCCGACCTGGATGGTGACGGTGGTGGTGCTCAGGTCACCGTCCTTGTCGGCCATGGTGTAGGTGAAGGTGTCGGTCACGTCGCCATGGTTCGCCGCGTTGGCGTTTGCGTGGTAGGCACTGCTGCCGTCGGCGGCGATGATCAGCTGGCCATTCAGCCCCTCGATGACGGTACCCACGCCGGTGGTGACCGGCTTGCCATCCAGGCCGCCGGCGCGCACGCCGACCACGCCGTAGAAGCCGTCGGCCCCCGCCACGTCGTTGCCTAGCACGTTGCCCTGCACGGTCTGGCCTTCGAGGATGTGCGCAGAGTCCGGATAGGCCTGCGGCTTGTCATCGACGATCTTGATGGTCAGCTGGCTGGCCACGTGGTTGCCGACGCTGTCGGTGGTCACCAGGGTGAAGGTTTCGGTGGTGCCGATGCCGTGCACCTGGGGGGCACTGGTAAGGGTGTAGGTGTAGGTGCCGTCGGCGTTCATGTGGATCACGCCGTACTGGCCCTGCAGGTCGCCGCTGGCGTTGGAGCCGTAGAGGCTGTAGTTCAACGCACCTACCCCGCCAGTCACCGAGCCGGCAACGGTGCCGCTGGCGGTTTCCGACGTCCAGTCCGGGTGGCTGCCGGTGGTGTTGCCGGCGGCCAGGTCGTTGCCGTCCTTGGTGGTGTCCAGGGCGGCTTCGAAGACGGTGACGCCGTCGACGTTGGTGGCTTTCAGGTGCGCGTCGTCGACCTTGATGGTCAAGGTGGTGGTGCTCAGGTCACCGTCCTTGTCCGCCACGGTGTAGGTGAACACGTCGACGCCGAAGTGGCCGACCGAGTTGGCGTTGGCGTGGTACACGCTGGTGCCGTCGGCGGCGATGACCAGTTCGCCGTACTGGCCCTGAATCACGGTGCCGACGCCGCTGGTGACGGCCTTGCCGTCCAGGCCACCAGCGCGCACGCCAACCACGCCGGCGAAGCCGTCGGCGCCCGACACGTCGTTCTGCAGCACGTTGCCTTGGGCGGTCTGGCCCTCGGTGATGCGGGCAAAATCTGCGTAAGCCTGCGGCTGGTCGTCGACGATCTTGATGGTCAGCTGGCTGGCCACGTGGTTGCCAACGCTGTCGGTGGTCACCACGGTCAGGGTTTCGGTGGTGCCCAGGCCCGCCACTTGCGGGGCGCTGGTGAGGGTGTAGGTGTAGGTGCCGTCGGCGTTCATGTGAACGACGCCGTACTGAGTCTTCAGGTCGCCGTTGGCGTCGGAGCCGTACAGGCTGTAGGTCAGCGCGCCGACGCCGCCAGTCACCGAGCCGGCAACGGTGCCGCTGGCGGTTTCCGAGGTCCAGTCGGGGTGGCTGCCAGTGGTGTTGCCGGCGGCCAGGTCGTTGCCGTCCTTGGTGGTGTCGAGGGCGGCTTCGAAGACGGTGACGCCGTCGACGTTGGTGGCTTTCAGGTGGGCGTCGTCGACCTTGATGGTCAAGGTGGTGGTGCTCAGGTCACCGTCCTTGTCCGCCACGGTATAGGTGAACACGTCGACGCCGAAGTGGCCGACCGAGTTGGCGTTGGCGTGGTACACGCTGGTGCCGTCGGCGGCGATGACCAGTTCGCCGTACTGGCCCTGGATCACGGTGCCGACGCCGCTGGTGACGGCCTTGCCGTCCAGGCCGCCAGCGCGCACGCCAACCACGCCGGCGAAGCCGTCGGCGCCCGACACGTCGTTCTGCAGCACGTTGCCCTGGGCGGTCTGGCCCTCGGTGATGCGGGCAAAATCTGCGTAGGCCTGGGGCTGGTCGTCGACGATCTTGATGGTCAGCTGGCTGGCGACGTGGTTGCCGACGCTGTCGGTGGTCACCACGGTCAGGGTTTCGGTGGTGCCCAGGCCCGCCACTTGCGGGGCGCTGGTGAGGGTGTAGGTGTAGGTGCCGTCGGCGTTCATATGAACGACGCCGTACTGGGTCTTCAGGTCGCCATTGGCATCGGAGCCGTACAGGCTGTAGGTCAGTGCGCCAACACCGCCGGTCACCGAGCCGGCAACGGTGCCGCTGGCGGTTTCCGAAGTCCAGTCCGGGTGGCTGCCGGTGGTGTTGCCGGCGGCCAGGTCGTTGCCGTCCTTGGTGGTGTCCAGGGCGGCTTCGAACACGGTGACGCCGTCGACGTTGGTGGCTTTCAGGTGGGCGTCGTCGACCTTGATGGTCAAGGTGGTGGTGCTCAGGTCACCGTCCTTGTCGGCCACGGTGTAGGTGAACACGTCGACGCCGAAGTGGCCGACCGAGTTGGCGTTGGCGTGGTACACGCTGGTGCCGTCGGCGGCGATGACCAGTTCGCCGTACTGGCCCTGAATCACGGTGCCGACGCCGCTGGTGACGGCCTTGCCGTCCAGGCCACCAGCGCGCACGCCAACCACGCCGGCGAAGCCGTCGGCGCCGGAGACGTCGTTCTGCAGCACATTGCCCTGGGCGGTCTGGCCCTCGGTGATGCGGGCAAAATCTGCGTAGGCCTGCGGCTGGTCGTCGACAATCTTGATGGTCAGCTGGCTGGCCACATGGTTGCCGACGCTGTCGGTGGTCACCACGGTCAGGGTTTCGGTGGTGCCCAGGCCCGCCACTTGCGGGGCGCTGGTGAGGGTGTAGGTGTAGGTGCCGTCGGCGTTCATATGAACGACGCCGTACTGGGTCTTCAGGTCGCCGTTGGCATCGGAGCCGTACAGGCTGTAGGTCAGCGCACCAACACCGCCGGTCACCGAGCCGGCCACAGTGCCGCTGGCGGTTTCCGAAGTCCAGTCCGGGTGGCTGCCGGTGGTGGTGCCAGGCGCCAGGTCCTTGCCGTCCTGGTTCAAGTCCAGGGCCGCTTCGAAGACGGTGACACCGTTGACGTTCTTGGCGTGCAGGCCCGAATCGGTGACGTTAATGGTGACGGTGGTGGTGCTGATGTCACCGTCTTTGTCGATGATCGAGTAGGTGAAGGTATCAGTGGCGCCCGCCTTGCCTACCGAGTTGGCATCGGCGTGGTAGATGGCGGTGCCATCGGCCTTGATCAGCAGTTCACCGTAGGTGCCCTGGATGACCGTGCCCACGCCGCCGGTGACTGGGGTGTTGGTGTTGCTGCCGGCGCGCACGCCGATCACTGCGGCAATGCCGTCGGCGCCACCGACGTCGTTGGCCAGCACGTTGCCTTGCGCGACAAGGCCCTCGGTGATGGACACGCTGTCGGGCACTGCCACCGGGGCGTCGTCGACGATCTTGATCGACACCTGGCTTTCAACGTGGTTGCCGACGCTGTCGGTGGTCACCAGGGTGAAGGTATCAAGTGTGCCGATACCCGGCACTTGCGGGGCAACGTTGAGGGTGTAGGTGTAGGTGCCGTCGGCATTCAGGTGCAGGGTGCCGTACTGGCTGGTGACATTGCCGTTGGCGTCGGAGCCCAGCAGGCTGTAGGTCAACTGACCGACGCCGCCAGTGACAGAACCGGCAACCGTGCCGGTGCCCACTTCGCTGGTCCAGTCCGGGTGGCTGCCGGTGGGCAGCGCCGCTTCGAACACGGTGGCGCCATCGACGTTGGTGGCCTTCAGGCCCGCGTCGGTGACGTTGATGGTGATGGTGGTGGTGCTGATGTCACCGTCTTTGTCGATGATCGAGTAGGTGAAGGTATCGGTGGCGCCCGCCTTGCCTACCGAGTTGGCATCGGCATGGTAGATGGCGGTGCCATCGGCCTTGATCAGCAACTCGCCATAGGCGCCCTGGATGACCGTGCCTACGCCGCTGGTCACAGGCGTGGAAACGTCGCTGCCCACGCGCACGCCGATCACCGCGGCAATGCCGTCGGCGCCGCCGACGTCATTGGCCAGCACGTTGCCTTGAGCCACAAGCCCCTCGGTAAGGGTGGCGGTGTCGGGCACTGCCACCGGCGCGTCATCGACAATCTTGATCGCAACCTGGCTTTCCACTTGGTTGCCGGCGCTGTCGGTGGTCACCAGGGTGAAGGTGTCCAGCGTGCCCACCCCCGACACTTGCGGGGCGACGTTGAGGGTGTAGGTGTAGGTGCCGTCGGCATTCAGGTGCAAGGTGCCGTACTGGCTGGTGACGTTGCCGTTGGCATCGGCGCCCTGCAGGCTGTAGGTCAGTGCGCCGACGCCGCCAGTGACCGAGCCGGCCACGGTGCCGGTGCCCACTTCGCTGGTCCAGTCGGGGTGGCTGCCGGTGGGCAGCGCGGCTTCGAACACGGTGGCGCCATCGACGTTGGTGGCCTTCAGGCCCGCGTCGGTGAGGGTGATGGTGACGGTGGTGGTGCTGACATCACCGTCCTTGTCCACGATCGAATAGGTGAAGGTGTCGGTGACCGAACCGTCGTTGGCGACGTTGGCCTTGGCCTGGTAGCTGCTGGTGCCGTCGGCGTTGATGGTCAGGCTGCCGTACACGCCTTCGATGGCCACGCCCACGCCGCCAGCCACGGGGGTGCTGGTGTTGCTGCCGGCGCGCACGCCTACCACGCCGCCGAAGCCATCGGCCCCGCTGGCGTCGTTGCCCACGACGTTGCCGATGTCGACCTTGACGCCTTCGGTGACCGACGCGGTGTCGGCCACGGCATGGGGCACGTCATCGACGATGGTGGTGGTCAGCTGGGTGGTGGCGGTGCTGCCATCGGTGTCGGTGGCCACCACCTGGAAGGTGTCGGTGAGGGTGTTCGGGCCCTGGACGTCAGGGTGGGTGTCGGCATGGGTCAGGGTGTAGGTGTAGCTGACCACGCCGGTAGTGGGGTTGTAGCTGTTGATGGTCAGCGTGCCCAGCTGGGTGACGATGCTGACCGGCGAGCTGATGCCCACGCCGCCGGTGACCACCGCGACGCCGCCGATGGTCAGGGTCTGCAGGCCATCGGGGGCGGTGACGGTGAACTGGCCATTCTGCGACAGGGCCCCGGCGTTGGGGCTCGAACCGTTGTCCAGGTTGGCTTCGTTGACCGTGGTGTTGAGGCCGCCCACGGTGGGTGCGGTGATGGTCACCGGGTCGTTGATGTTGTTGATGTTGAGCGTCAGCACCGCGGTGCTGGTGTCGCCATCGGCATCGTTGAGGGTGTAGGTGAAGCTGTCGGTGCCGCTGCCACCGCCGTGCAGGTTGTTGAACGCCTGGCCGGCCGCGTTGAGGGTGTAGGTGTAGCTGCCATCGCTGGCCAGCACCAGGGTGCCGTAGGTGCCGGTGTAGGTGCCGGCGGTGATCGGGCCGCTGGTGGCGGTGATGGCGATGCGGTCGGCGCCCTGGATGTCGTTGGTCAGCACGTTGCCGGTGAGCACCAGGTGCTGCTCGGTGGCGGGGGTGGTGGGGTTGTCGTTGACTGCCTGGGGCACGTCGTCGACAACGGTCACGGTCACCGAACCGGTGCTGGTGGTGCCGTTGGAGTCAGTGGCGCTGACGCCCAGGTTCTCGCTGACGGTGTTGGCGCCGCCACCGGCTGGCTGGGTATCGGGGCCGGTCAGGGTGTAGCTGTAGCTGACCTGGCCGGTGGTGGGGTTGTAGCCGGTGATGGTCAGGGTGTTGCCCAGGCCGGTGGTGATGGACTGGCCCACGCCGACCACCACGCCGTTGTTGATCACGGTGATGCCGCCTACCACCAGGCTGGTGAGGCCATCGGCGGCGGTGACGGTGAAGCTGCTGCCCTGGGTCAGGGCCGAGGCTTGCGGGTTGGAACCGTCGGCCAGGTTGGCCTCGTCGACGCTGACGCCATTGCCCAGGCCAGTGAGGGTGATGCCGTTGTCCACCGCCACCAGCGCCGCGGCGTTGGTGTTGGTAGCGCCCAGCACCTGGGGCGTGGCGAAGTCAGGCACGCCGTTGAAGCCTGCGGTGGGGTAGCCCACCACCGGGTCGACTACGCCGGCGGTCTCGGTGAGCAGCACGAAGCTGTGGCCGCCACCGGCCTCGCCGCCCGCAGCTGGGGTGCCCGCTGCAGCCGGGCCAGCGGCGGTGGCTTCAGCCGCCTGGGTAGGGTCGGCACCGGCGGCGATGGCTTGCTGGATTTTCTGTACGTCGGTCAGCTCGGCCTGGCTGGGCGCGGCGACTTCCTGGGTGGCCACGTGCGGGGCCATGTCGCCCAGCATGTTCTGGTTGAGCGTGACTTCGCTGCCGCGCCCCAGGGTCAGTTCCTTGCCGTTCTGCAGGTGCACCGACACGGCGCCATCGGCGCCCGTGTCCAGCTGCTCGCCGACGAACAGCCGGTCGCCCTGATGCACCGCGCGGCGCGTGCCGTCGGCGCCGATCGCAAATACCTGTCCGATTACCTGACTGACTACACCAATCAACGTGGCCATTGTGCACTCCTCATCTGCCGCTCTGGGCATGGGGTTTTGCAGAAAAAGTGCTATCGGCTTCGCGTGTGGTCGTGGCTGATGAGTCTGCTGAGGGCCCCCAAAGTGGGGGCACTACCCGGCGCTAGAGTTCAGGCCCTACCTAATCCTGGAAAAAGTCTTCCTCATGAACTAAAACTTCAACTAATTCAAAGAGTTTGATGAAAACTTGTACCAGTGAAGTTACAGGATAAACTTTGGCACTGCGGGTGACAATTTTTTGTCGCCATAATTTCTCCTGCTTCCTCCCCTTCGCTACATCCCCGCCCTATGCTGCAAAAATTTGTTGAACTTTTCTTCGCCGCCCGTAACTCTCCGGTTTAACTGGGTCACGCGGGTGGCCTGGAGAGAACAATGTCTCGAAATCAGAACACTGCATAAGTTTTTTTTAGAATAAGAGTTATGCAAAAAAGTTCTTAGATTTCGCTAAGGATGTTCTTAGCTCTCATGTTACAAGCCTGAAACGGATTGGACCTTATTTTTCGCCATTTTTTTGGCGATTGCTGCACCACTTAAAGACTCAGGGAGATTCACCCCATGCGCGTTTACACCCCCATCTGCAGCGCGGTCTTGATCGCGATGGCCTGCGCCCAAGCCCAAGGCATGACGCTGACAGAGGCGATTCAGAGCACGATCAGCTACCACCCCGAAATCCAGTCGAATCTGAATAACCGCCTGTCCGCAGATGAGGATGAGAAAGTCGCGCGCGGGGGTTACTACCCCACCGTCGACCTGGTGGCCGCGTACGGGCGCGCGCGCACCGACAGCCCCACCACCCGCGCCATCGAGGGCAACAGCCCCGAGAGCCTGAACTACACCCAGTCCGAGCTGCGCCTGCGGCAGATGCTGTTCGACGGCTTCAACACCCCCAACGAAGTGCAGCGCACCAAGGACGTGGTCAACTCGCGCGCGTACTACCTGCGCGGCACCGCCGAGACCCAGGCCCTGCGCGCCATCGAGGTGTACCTGAACGTGCTCAAGCAGCGCGAGCTGGTGACCCTGGCCAAGAACAACCTGCAGGCGCACCTGCGCGTCAACGACCAGATCGGCCTGCGCAGCGAGCGCGGCGTCGGCAGCACCGCCGACGTCGACCAGTCCCGCGCCCGCCGGGCCCTGGCGGAGAACAACCTGTACACTGCCCAGGTCAACCTGGCCGATGCCGAGGCCAACTTCTTCAGCACCGTGGGGCGCATGCCCGACGAGCTGGAAGCCCCGCCCAGCATCCGTGGCGAAGTGCCCGCCGACATCCTCGCCGCGCGCCAGGCCATGCTCGAGAACAACCCCTACCTGAAGTCGGCCCAGGCTGACGTGGCCGCCGCCGAAAGCCAGTACGAAGTGGCCAAGTCGCCGTTCTACCCACGCTTCGATGCAGAGCTGGCGGTGGATGCCAACAACAACATCTCCGGCGAGCAAGGCCGCGACAACGAGTGGCGTGCCGGCGTGGTGATGAACTACAACCTGTTCAAGGGCGGCAGCGACAAGGCCCGCCTGCAGTCCGACGCGCACAAGATCAACCAGGCCATGGACATCCGCAACAACGCCCTGCGCATGCTCAACGAGAACCTGGCGCTGGCCTGGCATGCCATGGACAACGCCCACACCCAGACCCCGTACGCGCGTGAATACGCCGAGACCACCACCAAGGTGCGCGCGGCTTACCAGGACCAGTTCGGCCTGGGCCAACGTACCCTGCTCGACCTGCTGGACAGCGAGAACGAGCTGTACACCGCCAACAGCCGCTACACCGAAGTGCGCTACACCGAGGAGTTCTCGATGTACCGCGTGCTCGCCAACATGGGCGTGCTGCTGGAGAAAGAACGCGTGGTACTGCCCAACGAAGCGGTTGCCCAGACGGAAGTGAAGAACGAAGCACGCCTTCCGGACATGAAGTAACGGCACCTTGGGTAACTGCCTTTTGGCTTTGGAGTAACACACGTGACCAGCATGCAACCTGCGGGGCCGGCAACGGACCCGCGCCTGAGTTTCGATGACCCCCTGCTGGACGGTTTGCTGATCCTGTGCAAGCTGCACGGCTGTGCCGTCAGCCGCGCCAGCCTGAGCGCCGGCCTGCCCCTGGCGCAACAGCGCATGAGCCTGGAACTGCTGCCCCGCGCCGCGGCCCGGGCCAGCCTGTCGGCGCGCCTGCTGCGCCGCGAACTGGGCGCCATCTCGGCGCTCAACCTGCCGGTGCTGCTGATGCTCAAGGGCGGCCGCTGCGCCGTGCTACGCCGCCTGGGCGAGGACGACCGCGCGCTGATCCTGCCCAGCGAGGCCGAAGGCGGCGAGCAATGGGTGAGCCAGGAGGAACTGGCCGCCGAGTACACCGGCGAGGCCCTGTTCGCGCGGCCGCGCCACGAACTGGAAGACCTGCGCCAGCCGCTGATGCCGCGGGTGCATGCCTGGTTTCGCGACACCCTGAAACTGTCGCGCTGGCTGTACAGCGATGCGATCCTGGCCAGCCTGATGATCAACCTGCTGGGCCTGATGGTGCCGCTGTTCGTGATGCAGACCTACGACCGCGTGGTGCCCAACCAGGCCACCTCCACCCTGTGGGTGCTGGCCATCGGCTTGCTGGTGGGCACGCTGTTCGAACTGGTGCTGCGGGTGCTGCGCGCGCACCTGCTGGACACCGCCGGCAAGAAGACCGACCTGATTCTCTCCGCGACCCTGTTCGAGCGCATCACCGGCATGGCCATGAAGGCCAAGCCGGCCACCATCGGTGGTTTCGCCCAGAGCATCCATGACTTCCAGGGCCTGCGTGAATTCCTCACCGCGGTGACCCTGACCAGCATCATCGACCTGCCCTTCGCCGTGCTGATGCTGGCGGTGATCGGCCTGCTGGGCGGCTGGCTGGTGCTGGTGCCCATCGTCGCCTTCCCGCTGACCATCGGCTTCGCCCTGATCATCCAGGCCAAGCTGCGCGACACCGTGCAGAAGAGCCTGGCCCTGGGCGCCGAGCGCCAGGCGCTGCTGATCGAAACCCTCAGCGGCCTGGAAAGCATCAAGGCCTGCAGCGCCGAGAGCGAGCGCCAGTACCAGTGGGAATCCACCCACGGCGCCCTCACCCGCCTGGACAGCCACGCCCGCAACCTGGCGGCGTTGGCCACCAACGGCACGCTGTTCATCCAGCAGTTCGCCGGCATGGCGGTGATCGTCGCCGGCGTGTACACCATCATCGCCGGCAACCTCAGCGTCGGCGCCCTGGTGGCCAGCTACATGCTCAGCAGCCGCGTGCTGGCGCCCCTGGGTCAGATCGCCGGGCTGATCACTCGCTACCAGCAGGCGCAGCTGACCATGGTCAGCACCGACGCGCTGATGGCCCTGCCCCAGGAGCGCGACCCGCGCCAGCGCCCGCTGGAACGCACGCAACTGCAGGGCGCCCTGGCCGTCAGCCAGGTGACCTTCCGCTACGCCAACCAGAACGCCCCGGCGCTGGGCAACGTCAGCTTCAGCATGCGCGCCGGCGAGCGCATCGGCATCATCGGCCGCAGCGGCTCGGGCAAGAGCACCCTGGCGCGGCTGGTGATGGGTTTCTACGAGCCCGAGGAAGGCCAGATCCTGCTGGACAACCTCGACCTGCGGCAACTGGACGTGGCCGACCTGCGCCAGCAGATCGGCTACGTGGCCCACGACCTGCCGCTGCTGGCCGGCAGCCTGCGCGACAACCTGACCATGGGCGCCCGCTACGTCAGCGACGCGCGCATGCTGGAAGTAGCCGAGATGACCGGCGTCACCGAGCTGGCCCGCCAGCACCCGCAAGGTTTCGACCGCCCGGTGGGCGAGCGCGGCCAGCTGCTCAGCGGCGGCCAGCGCCAGGCCGTGCTGCTGGCCCGCTCGCTGCTGCTGGACCCGCCGATCATGGTGCTCGACGAGCCCACCAGCCACATGGACAACGCCAGCGAGGACGCCCTGCGCCTGCGCCTGCACAACTGGGTGGGCGGCAAGACGCTGCTGCTGGTCACCCACCGCACCTCCATGCTCAGCCTGGTTGACCGCCTGGTGGTGCTGGACAACGGCCGCATCGTCGCCGACGGGCCCAAGGACGCGGTGATCGAAGCCCTGCGCAAAGGCCGCGTCGGCCAGACGCCTGTTTAGGAGTGGTATTGATGTCAGCTTCCCAAGGCCTGCGCGGCTATTTCAGCAGCTTCGGCAAGACCGCCGAGAGCGAGTTCATGCCCGAGCTTGCCAGCGCGGCGCTGCAAGATTCACCCCGGCTCACGCGCATTACCGTGTGGCTGTGCGCCGCCCTGCTGCTGGCGGCGTTGATCTGGGCCAAGTTCGCCGTACTGCAGGAAGTCACCATGGGCGAAGGCAAGGCCATTCCGTCCAGCAAGGTGCAGGTCATCCAGAACCTGGAGGGCGGCATCGTCACCGAGATCTACGTGCGCGAAGGCCAGGTGGTGAACAAGGGCGACACCCTGCTGCGCCTGGACGACACGCGCTTCCTGTCCAACAAGGGCGAGAGCGAGGCCGACCGCTACGCGCTGATGGCCCAAGTCGAACGGCTGTCCGCCGAGGCCGATGGCAAGCCGTTCGTGGTCTCCGATGAGGTGCGCAAAAAGGCCCCGCAAGTGGCCGAGGACGAGATGGGCCTGTACCAGTCGCGCCAGCGCCGCCTGGCCAGCGAACAGCAGACCCTCAGCGAGCAACTGCGGCAGAAGACCCAGGAATTGGCGGAGTTCCGCTCCAAGCAGGATCAGTACCGCTCAAGCCTGGGGCTGCTGCAGCAGGAACTGAACATGTCGACGCCGCTGGTGGGCACCGGGGCTATCTCGCCGGTGGAAATCCTGCGGCTCAAGCGCAGCGCGGTGGAAGCCCGCGGGCAGATGGACGCCACCACCCTGGCAATTCCCCGGGCCGAAGCGGCGATCAACGAGATCAAGAGCAAGATGAACGAGTCGAACCAGCAGTTCCGCTCCGACGCCTCCAAGGACCTCAACGCCAAGCGCACCGACCTGTCGAAAATCACCGCCACCAGCATCGCCATCGACGACCGCGTCAGCCGCACCACGGTGGTGTCGCCGGTCCGCGGCATCATCAAGACGCTGAAGGTCAACACCATCGGCGGCGTGGTGCAGCCGGGCAGCGACATGGTCGAGATCGTGCCGCTGGAAGACAACCTGCTGATCGAGGCCAAGGTGCGGCCCCAGGACGTGGCGTTCCTGCACCCCGGCCAGCCGGCCATGGTCAAGTTCAGCGCCTATGACTACACCATCTACGGCGGCCTGAAGGCCAAGCTGGAACTGATCAGCGCCGACACCATCACCGACGACAAGGGCAACAGCTTCTACCTGATTCAGGTGCGCACCGACGCCAACCACCTGGGGGGCGACGCCAAGCCGCTGGTGATCATCCCGGGGATGACGGCGACGGTGGACATCATCACCGGCGAGAAGAGCGTGCTCGACTACCTGCTGAAGCCGGTGTTGAAGGCACGCACGGAGGCGTTGCGCGAACGTTGACGGGACCTGGACGCGGCCTGCGGCCGCTGCTACGCGAATGCGTATACGCCATAAATCGGATCTGCGTAGCAGCGGCCGCAGGCCGCGTCCAATGCCACCTCACACCAAGGACGGATCGACGATCAACACCACCTTGCCCGACACCTGGTTGCTGGCCAACTCGGCGAACGCTGCCTCGGCATCACGCACCGGGAAGGTCCGCGCCACCTGTGGCTTCAGGCGCCCTTCCTCGAACAGCGGCCACACGTGTTGACCCAGGTCGCTGAGCAAATCCGCCTTGAACTGGTCGCTGCGGCTGCGCAGGGTCGAACCGAGCATCTGCACGCGCTTGCCCAGCACCTTGCCCAGGTCGATGTTGGCCTTGGTGCCGCCCATCAGGCCGATCAGCACCCAGCGCGCGTCCACCGCCGCCACCTTCAGGTTCAGGTCGGCGTAATTGGCGCCCACCGGATCCAGGATCACATCGAACGGGCCGAAGTCGCTCAGCGCGTCCAGGCCATCGCCACGCACCACGCCGCCCTGGGCGCCCAGCGCCTCGCAGTAGGCCAGGCGCTCGGCCGAGCCGACGCTGACCCAGGTGGGGTTGCCGAACGCCTTGCACAGCTGGATGGCCGCCGAGCCGATGCCGCTGGCACCGGCGTGCAGCAGCACCTTTTCACCGGGCTTGAGCGCGGCCAGCTGGAACAGGTTCAGCCACACCGTGGCGTACACCTCGGGAATGGCCGCCGCCTCGATCAGCGACAGGCCCGCCGGCACCGGCAGCACGTGACGGCCGTCGACCACCACTTCCTCGGCCATGCCGCCACCGGCCAGCAACGTGCACACCCGGTCGCCCACCTGCCAGGACGAGCCGGGGCCCACTTCGCTGATCACGCCGGCGCATTCCAGGCCCAGCACCTGGCTGGCACCCGGCGGTGGCGGATAGAGGCCGGCACGCTGCAACAGGTCGGCACGATTGAGGCCGGCGGCAGCTGTCCGAATTTTCACTTGACCCACGTCGCAAACCGCGCTCGGATGGTCTACCCACTCCACATGTCCTTCAACGCCTTGCAATGCCTTCACAGTGCCTCCATAGTTGACTCATGACTGAGCCCGGTGCCTAGGCGCCGGGCTTGTTGCATTATGCGACCGGTTTCAATGAAACCGGCGAATTCAAAGACGGCCTAATATGCGTGATCAATTGTCCCCACGTCGAATCAGCATGAAGCATCTACTGCCCAGCTCCGCCCTTGCACTGTGCATCGGCCTCGGCGCTCTGTCGATGTCCGCCCGCACCTTCGCAGCCAATAGCTGGGATAACCTTCAGCCTGACCGTGACGAGGTGATCGCCAGCCTCAACATCGTCGAGCTGCTCAAGCGCCATCACTACAGCAAGCCGCCGCTGGACGACAAGCGTTCGGTGATCATCTACGACAGCTACCTCAAGCTGCTGGATCCCTCGCGCAGCTACTTCCTGGCCAGCGACATCACCGAGTTCGACAAGTGGAAGACGCAGTTCGACGACTTCCTCAAGAGCGGTGACCTGGACCCCGGCTTCACCATCTACAAGCGCTACCTTGACCGGGTGAAATCGCGCCTGGACTTCGCCCTGGCCGAACTGGGCAAAGGCGTCGACAAGATGGACTTCACCGGCCACGAGACCCTGGCCGTGGACCGCAAGGACGCCCCGTGGATCACCACCGAGGCGGACCTGGACAACCTGTGGCGCAAGCGCGTGATGGACGAAGTCCTGCGCATGAAGATCGCCGGCAAGGACAACAAGCAGATCCAGGACACCCTGACCAAGCGCTACAAGAACCAGCTGGCGCGCCTGGACCAGACCCGCAGCGAGGACATCTTCCAGGCGTACATCAACACCTTCGCCCAGTCGTATGACCCGCACACCAACTACCTGTCGCCCGACAGCGCGGAAAACTTCGATATCAACATGAGCCTGTCGCTCGAAGGTATCGGCGCCGTGCTGCAAAGCGACAACGACCAGGTCAAGGTAGTGCGCCTGGTGCCTGCCGGCCCGGCCGACAAGACCAAGCAGATCGCCCCGTCCGACAAGATCATCGGCGTCGCCCAGGGCGACAAGGAAATGGTCGACGTGGTGGGCTGGCGCCTCGACGAAGTGGTCAAGCTGATCCGCGGCGCCAAGGGCTCCGTGGTGCGCCTGGAAGTGATCCCCCACACCAATGCGCCGAACGACCAGACCAGCAAGATCGTTTCCATCACCCGTGAAGCGGTGAAACTCGAAGAGCAGGCGGCGAAGAAATCCATCCTGCACCTCACCGAGAACGGCAAGGAATACAAGCTGGGCGTCATCGACATCCCGGCCTTCTACCTCGACTTCAAGGCCTTCCGCGCCGGCGACCCGGACTACAAGTCCACCACCCGCGACGTGAAGAAATTGCTGACCGAGCTGCAGAAAGAGAACGTCGACGGCGTGGTCATCGACCTGCGCAACAACGGCGGCGGCTCGCTGCAGGAAGCCACCGAACTGACCAGCCTGTTCATCGAGAAAGGCCCGACGGTGCTGGTGCGTAATGCCGACGGCCGTGTCGACGTGCTGGAAGACGAGAACCCGGGCGCCTTCTACAAAGGCCCGATGGCCTTGCTGGTGAACCGCCTGTCGGCTTCGGCCTCGGAGATCTTCGCCGGCGCCATGCAGGACTACCACCGTGCGTTGATCGTCGGCGGCCAGACCTTCGGCAAGGGCACCGTGCAGACCATCCAGCCGCTGAACCATGGCGAACTGAAGCTGACCCTGGCCAAGTTCTACCGTGTTTCCGGCCAGAGCACCCAGCACCAGGGCGTACTGCCTGACGTGGCCTTCCCGTCGATCATCGACACCAAGGAAATTGGCGAGAGCGCCCTGCCCGAGGCCATGCCGTGGGACACCATCCGTCCTTCGATCAAGCCTGCGGTCGACCCGTTCAAGCCGTTCATTGCACAGCTGAAAGCTGACCACGACGCGCGCACCGACAAGGACGCCGAGTTCATCTACATTCGCGACCGCCTGGCGCTGGCCGAGAAGCTGATGAGTGAGAAGACCGTCAGCCTCAACGAAGCCGACCGCCGTGCCCAGCACGCCGACATCGAAGCCAAGCAGCTGGCGCTGGAAAACGCCCGTCGCAAGGCCAAGGGCGAGGCACCGCTGAAGGAAATGAAGAAGGAAGACGAGGACGCCCTGGCGGCCGAGCCGGACAAGACCAAGCCTGAGGACGACGCCTACCTGGCCGAGACCGGTCGCATCCTGCTGGACTACCTGAAGCTGAACTCGACGGTTGCCAAGCATTGATGAAATGATGGCCAATTGTCATCAAATGGTCATCCAGCTGTCGTGAAATAAGGGGCTGGGCACTGTAAGAGGTGCCCAGCCTTTTTTGTGGGAGCTGGCTCGCCAGCGAGCTTTTAATTGCCCCCTCAAAAGCTCGCTGGCAAGCCAGCTCCCACAAGGTTGCAATATTCATGACCATCACCGAACAGCTGGGCGCATTGGCCACCATCCTGGCCCAGGGCAACCTGCACACCCTGTTCCAGCCCATCGTCTCGCTGTCGGAGCGGCGTATCCTGGGGTATGAGGCGCTCAGCCGCGGGCCGTCGAACAGCGCCCTGCACTCGCCCATCAACCTGTTCGCCGTGGCGCGCCAGGCCGGGCGCCTCAGCGAGCTGGAGATCGCCTGCCGGGAAACCGCCTGCCGGCGCTTCAGCGAGCAGAAGCTGGCGGGCAAGCTGTTCCTCAACGTGTCGCCCGAGTCGCTGCTCGAACCCAGCCACCAGCCAGGCATGACCCTCAAGCTGCTGCAGGCCCACGGCATCCCGCCCAGCGACGTGGTCATCGAGCTGACCGAGCAGACCCCCACCGACGATTTCCAGCTGCTGTACAACGCCCTGCACCACTACCGCGCCATGGGCTTTTCGATTGCCCTGGACGACCTGGGCGCCGGCTATTCGAGCCTGCGCCTGTGGTCGGAACTGCGCCCCGACTACGTGAAGATCGACCGGCACTTCATCGACGGCATCCACCAGGACGCGCTCAAGCGCGAGTTCGTCGGCTCCATCCTGCAGATCGCCAAGGCTTCGCGCGCCCAGGTGATCGCCGAGGGCATCGAACTGCCCGAGGAGCTGACCGTGCTGGCGGAAATGGGCGTGGACCTGGTGCAGGGCTACCTGCTGGCCCGCCCTCAGGAACATCCGCCCCACGACGCGCGGGTGCTGTTGCCGAAGCTGGACAGCAACCTGATGCCCCTGGCCGATGAAGGCAGCGACCTCAGTGCGCTGCTGATCGAACAGCTGGCGGTGCAGCAGGACATGCCCACCGCCGCGGTGCTGGAGGCGTTTCGCAGCCAGGCCAACCTCAACAGCCTGGCGGTGCTGGACGCCCAGCAGCAGCCCTGCGGCATCGTCCACCGGCACTCGTTGTCCGAGGCGCTGCTCAAGCCCTACGCCACCGAACTGTTCGCGCGCAAGCCCATCAGCCGGCTGATGAGCGAGGACTTCCTGGCGGTGGAGGTCAGCCAGTCGCTGCAGCAGGTCAGCCGCCTGCTCACCAGCCGCGCCCGGCAACGCATGGAAGAAGATTTCATCATAACCCTGGACGGCCGCTACCTGGGCTTGGGGCGGGTGATCGACGTGCTCAAGCTGATCACCGAAATGAAGATCCAGCAGGCCCGCCACGCCAACCCGCTGACCCTGCTGCCGGGCAACGTGCCGATCCAGCAGTGCCTGACCCGGGTGCTGCAGCAAGGCCGCGAGGCGGCCATCTGCTACGTGGACATCGACAGTTTCAAGCCCTTCAACGATATCTACGGCTACGGCCGTGGCGATGAGGTGTTGCTGTGCCTGGCCCAATGCCTGAACGAGCGCGTGGACCCGGCGCGCGACTTCGTCGGGCACATAGGCGGCGATGATTTCATGTTGGTGCTGAACTCGCCTGACTGGCGCAAACGATTGAACCAGCTGCTGGAGGACTTCCAGGCCCAGTGCCGGCGTTTCTACCGCGCCGAGCACCTGGAGGAAGGCTGTTTCGTGGCCCACAACCGCCAGGGCCAACGGCAGGAGTTCGCGCTGCTGTCACTGTCCATCGGCGTGGTGCATTTGCACCCTGAAGCCTGCGCCGACCTGGATGCCAGCCTACTGGCCGAGCTGGCGTCCCAGGCCAAGCACCAGGCCAAGGTGGTGCCCGGCTACAGCATCCAGGTACTCGACACCCTCAGCCCCGAGGTGCTTCGTAGCGCGCCGCCCGCTCAGGGTCTGGCGCCAGCCCCGGGCCACCCTGGCGGTACAGCTGCGCCAACTTGAACGCCGCCAGCGGGTGACCGCCGGCCAAGGCCATTTCCCACCAGTGCACCGCGGCTACCCCATCCGGGGCGCTGCGCAAGGTGCCCGCCAGGCTGATCACGCCCATCTGGTACGCCGCCCGCGCGTCGCCGCGTTCGGCCGCCAGGCGCAGCAGGCGCTGGCCCTCGTCGCGGGCTGCCAGGCCCTTGCCACGGAACATCAGGATATGGCCGTAGAAGCCCATGGCGTTGACGTCGCCCAGGTTGGCCATGCGCGAGAATTGCCCTTCCAGCCACGCCCAGCCTTGGGGCTGGCGCACGAACCAGGGCCAGTGAAACAGTTGGCGTGCCACCCAGTAGCTGATCCGCGCGCGGAGCAGCCACAGCGTCTTGTTCACGATGTGCATTCTTCCGGGTAGCTGAATTCGAACACCCGCACCACTTCCGAGGCGTGCCAGGAGGCGGCGGCAACACCATCGGACGGCCCGGAAAAACGTCCCAGGCGCTCCACGCATTCGAAGAACCCGGTGCGCGGCAGGCGGCTGGCGCCCTGGCTGATCACCAGCGAGCTGCGCAACGGCTGCTCGGCGCGGGCGTCGATCACGGCCAGGTACTCAAGGGCAGCGGTCAGCGTCTGCATGGCCGGGCTGGGCAGTTGCAGGCGCTCAAGCAAGGCGCGGTAGGTCAGCAGGTGGCGCTGGCGGCGGGCATGGTCCAGCTCGTTCAGCAGGCCATCCCACTGCTGGCGGCTGATGCGCACGCTCACGTCGGCTCTCCCCAGCCGGGAACCCCCAGCTCCCACGCCAGGCTTCGTCGAATGGCGGCGTCGGGTTCGCGCTGGCCAGACTCGATCATGGCCAGGTAGGACGGGCTGATGCCCACGGTGCGCGCCAGCTGGTCCAGGGCCAGGCCCTTGGCTTCACGCAGTTCGCCCAGGCGCGAAAACGCCGGCGCAGCCTGCTCGGCTACCTGCGGCGCTGGCGCCTCGACGCTGGGCGCCGGGGCAACGGGTTGCCCGGCGGCGGCCAGCAACGCCTGGTATTGCTCCCACGGCAGCACGGCATATTCCGGCTTGCCATCGCGACTGATGACCTGAACACCCATTACAACCCCCTGTAGGATCACCATATGTAATCTGTAGGCATAATCCTTATGCCAAATATAGTAACAGCAGCAGGGTCGTAACGGGATTTTCTATTTCAACTTGCTTACATAGTCGGTTTTTCGCCGCTGTTGTGTTCAAGTTGCAAGGCGCGCGGGCTGGCCGGCAGGCGTTCCACCACCCGCAGCTTCTCGGGGCGCAGGCTGTCGCGCCAGGCCTTGAAGGCGGCCAGTTCCTTCTCCAGGCTGTTGACCACCCAGGCCAGCACCGCGATGTCGTCGAGCAGGCCGATGCCGGGTATCCAGTCGGGGATGGCGTCGATGGGGCTGACGAAGTACAGCAGGCCGGCGACGATCATCACCAGCGAGCGCGGGTTGATGGCGCGGTACTCGCCGCGCCAGTAGGCCAGGCACAGCTCCTGCAACAGCCGTACGTTGGCCTTCAACTCGCTGAAACGCCCTGCCGTGCCCTGGCTCTTGCGCACCACGGCGAAGATCAGGGCCGGCAGTTTGCCGCGGTTGAGCAGGCGCTCGGCCAAGGGCAGGAAACGGGCAAAACTCCAGGGTGCTTTCATCGCCCCTCCGGGGGAAACAGGGTGGCAGGGTTATCCACAGTTATTGTGGATAACCTTGTGAACAGCGGCCGTTTTAATGGCGCAAAGCCAGGTTTTTCAAGGCTTGCGCTTAGATCGGGCGTTTTTTACACACTTTGAGACGTTGAGGTAAATCGTTTGCGCCTGACACCTTCTTGAGACTGTTCAGCCATCCAGCAGGTTCAATCCTACCGTAGCCGCTGCCGTAGGCTGCGCTGGCCAGCGTGTGCCCCGTGAATCTTCAGCGAGGCAGAAGGCCAGCGCAGCCTACGGCAGCGGCTACGTTGAAAATGTGCGCGGGCAAAAAAAAACGCCCCGCAAGGCGGGGCGTTTTTGTGCGCAAGGCTGCGAATTACTTCGAAGCAGCCTTGTCGGCCTTGTCGCCATCAGCAGCGTCAGCCTTGTCGGCGTCAGCGGCGGCAGGCGCCTGGTCGGCCTTGGCCGGATCCTTGATGGCCAGCAGTTCCAGGTCGAATACCAGCACCGAGTTGGCCGGGATTTTCGGGCTTGGGCTCTGGGCACCGTAGGCCAGGTCAGCCGGGATGAACAGCTTGATCTTCTCGCCAACGTGCATCAGTTGCAGGCCTTCGACCCAACCAGGGATCACGCCACTCACTGGCAGGTCGATTGGGCTACCACGCTCGATGGAGCTGTCGAAGACGGTGCCGTCGGTCAGCTTGCCTTCGTAGTGGACAGTCACCACATCAGTCGGCTTGGGCTGTGGGCCGTCGGCTTTCTTGATGATCTGGTACTGCAGGCCGGAAGCGGTAGTGACCACGCCTTCCTTCTTGCCGTTCTCTTCGAGGAATTTCTTGCCGGTCGCTTCAGCTTCGGCGTTCATCTTGGTCATGCGCTCTTCGGCACGCTTCTGCAGCGCAGCGAAGGCTTCGACCAGTTCGTCGTCCTTGAGCTTCTGGGGTTTCTTGCCGACAGCATCTTCGATGCCTTGGGCGACGGCCTTGGAGTCCAGATCGTCCATGCCTTCCTGTGCCAGGCTCTTGCCCATGTTCAGGCCGATGCCGTAGGAAGCTTTCTGCGCCGGGGTTTTCAGTTCCACGCTGGAATGATTGTCGCAACCTGCGAGTACCAGAGTGACCAAGGCAACCGCCGCCGCCAACCGATGCTGTTTCATGCTATTTCCTTGTTCATGCGCCAAATGGGCAATCGAGTAAAGCCGCGAGCTTATCAGGCGGCCACGACCAATGGCTACCGGCATGAGAGCCGGAAAATACAGATAAGTTCAGGTGTTTAAAGGGTTTCATCTGAATGATGGCAAACCTTACCAAAATCTTACATTCAGGCTTCGCGATAACTGGCCGCCACCTCGCGCACCACATCGCACAGCCACTGCGCCGGCAGCGACAGCGCCAGCGAGGCGTTGCTGCAGATGCCCACCGAGCCGCCGGGCTCGCGCACGCCCAGGTCCAGCTCGAACAGTTCGCCCTGGCGGATGTCCAGCAGCACTGCGTCGCGCGGGGCCACCCAGATGGCGTCGCTGCTGAGCACGTAGCGGCGGCTGAGGGTCGGCGACAGGGTTTCCAGCCGTTGCGCCGCCGGCTCGATGGCGCACTGCACGAACAGGCTGTCGGCGTGCTTGCGGATGGTGGTGCCGGCCAGCGGCAGCACCAGCGGGTAGCGGTTGACCTTGCCGCGGTCGGTGGGCACCTCGCCCAGCAGCGGGTGGCCGGGGCGCACCACCAGGGTCATGGCCTCGCTGTACAGGTGCTCGAACATCAGGCCCTGGATTTGCGGGTTGTCGGTCATGCGCCCGATCACCAGGTCCAGCTCGCCCACGTGCAGCTGCGCCAGCAGGTGCGCGCCGGGGCCGGTGGCCACGCTGACCACCAGGGCGGCATGGCGCTCGTTGAGACGGCACAGCACCTCGGGCATCAACCGGCTTTCCACGGTGGACAGCACCCCCACCTTCACCTGCGGCGCCTCGTGCTGCTCGCTGCGCAAGGTGCTCACGCCGTCGCGCAGGGCCTGCACACAGGGCGCGGCGTAGCGCATGAAGCGCACGCCGGCGGGGGTCAGCTCGACGCCGCTCTTGTCGCGGTCGAACAGGCGGGTCTGCAGCAGGTCTTCCAGCTCCTTGAGGGTCTTGGAGATGGCCGGCTGGCTGATGGCAACGGCGTCGGCGGCCTTGGCGAAACTGCCCTGGCGGGCGATTTCGAGAAAGCACAGCAGGTGGCGGAATTTGATGCGGGTGTCGAGGTTCATGGCGACGATGTTACACCGCTCTTGTGGGAGCTGGCTTGCCAGCGAGCTTTGGGGGGCAACAAAAAGCTCGCTGGCAAGCCAGCTCCCACATATATCACGCGGCTATCTGGACTTCATCACCCACCAGCCGCACGGGCCAGGTACGCAAGCGCTCGCCGGGTGCTTCCAGGCAATGGCCGTCCGCCAGGGCGTAATGCTGCTTGTACAGCGGCGCCGCCACCACCAACTGGCCCTTGAGCTGGCCGACGATGCCGCGGCCGATCACGTTGGCGCCCGAGCGCGGGTCGTGGTTGTCGATGGCGTGCAGCACCTGGCCGTCCGGGGCGTCGGGCAGGTAGAACAGCGCCACCTGGGCGCCGTCCAGCCACACCACCACGCCGCTGTTGGCCACCAGGTCGCGGCGCTGGCACACCGGCCGCCAGGCCTGGGCTTGCACAGCTTGATGGGCGTTGTTCATCACAGGGCCTCCTCGGCGAGCGGGATCAGTTTCAGTTCATGGTGGGTGGCGGGCCGGCGCTGGCCGCGCTCCTTGACGAAGTGCACGCCGGGGTCGTCGCGGCGGTCGTTGACGAAGGTGCGGAAGCGCTTGAGCTTCTCCGGGTCTTTCAGGGCGTTGGCCCACTCGCATTCGTAGCGGTCGACCACGTGCTGCATCTGCGCTTCCAGCTCGGCGCCCAGGCCCAGGCTGTCCTCGATGATCACCTGTTTGAGGTAGTCCAGGCCGCCTTCCAGGCTCTCGCGCCACACCGAGGTGCGCTGCAGCTTGTCGGCGGTGCGGATGTAGAACATCAGGAAGCGGTCGATGTAGCGGATCAGCGTGGCGTCGTCCAGGTCGGTGGCGAACAGCTCGGCGTGGCGCGGGCGCATGCCGCCGTTGCCGCTGATGTACAGGTTCCAGCCCTTCTCGGTGGCGATCACGCCCACATCCTTGCTCTGCGCCTCGGCGCACTCGCGGGTGCAGCCCGACACCGCGAACTTGAGCTTGTGCGGCGAGCGCAGGCCCTTGTAGCGGTCCTCGATGAACAGCGCCATCTTCACGCTGTCCTGCACGCCGTAGCGGCACCAGGTGCTGCCCACGCAGCTTTTCACCGTGCGCGTGCTCTTGCCGTAGGCGTGGCCGGTCTCGAAGCCGGCGTCGATCAGCTCGCCCCAGATGTCGGGCAATTGGTGCAGCTGGGCGCCGAACAGGTCGATGCGCTGGCCGCCGGTGATCTTGGTGTACAGGTCGTATTTCTTCGCCACCGCGCCGATGGCGATCAGCTTGTCCGGGGTAATCTCGCCACCGGGAATGCGTGGCACCACCGAGTAGGTGCCGTTCTTCTGCATGTTGGCCATGAAGGTGTCGTTGGTGTCCTGCAGCGGCGCCAGCGACGGGTCCATGATCGGCTGGTTCCAGCACGAGGCGAGGATGTTGCCGGCGGTGGGCTTGCAGATATCGCAGCCCACGTGGCCACGGCCGTGACGGGCCAGCAGTTCCTCGAAGCTGTGAATGTCGCCTACCCGCGCCAGCGCGTAGAGCTCCTGGCGGGTGTAGGCGAAGTGCTCGCACAGGCTCTTGTCCACAGCCACGCCGCGGGCGATCAGCTCGTGCTCGAACACCTGCTTGAGCAGCGCCGCACAGCCGCCGCAACCGGTGCAAGCCTTGGTCTGCGCCTTCAGGCTGGGCAGGTCGCCGCAGCCGCTGTCGATGGCCGCGCACACCGCGCCCTTGGTCACGTTGTGGCAGGAACACAGGGTGGCGCTGTCGGGCAGGGCATCGGCGCCCAGGGCCGGGGCGCCGTCGCTCAGGGGCAGGATCAGGCTGGACGGATCCTTGGGCAGGGCGATGCCGTTCTGCACGTACTGCAGCAGCGTGTCGTAGTAGCTGTTGTCGCCCACCAGCACGGCGCCAATGACCTTGCTGCCGCACGGCGACACCACCAGGCGCCGGTAGCTGGCGTTGGCCTCGTCGATGAAGCGGTAGCTTTTCGCACCCGGCGTGGCGGCGTGGGCGTCGCCGATGGAGCCCACGTCCACGCCCAGCAGCTTGAGCTTGGTGGACATGTCGGCACCGCCGAAGGTGGCCTCGCCCTGCCCCGCCAGCAGCGCCGCGACGTTGCGCGCCATGCTGTAGCCGGGCGCCACCAGGCCGAACACGCTGCCGTTCCAGGACGCGCATTCGCCGATGGCGAAGATCGCCGGGTCGCTGGTGCGGCAGTGCGCGTCCACCACCACGCCGCCACGCGTGGCAACGTCAAGGCCGGCGCTGCGCCCGAGGGCGTCCTGGGGGCGGATGCCGGCAGAGAACACCACCAGGTCGGTTTCCAGGAACTCGCCACCGTCGAAGTTCATGCGGTAGCGATAGGCCTCGCCGGCGACGATGGCCTGGGTGGCACGCGACACATGCACGCCTACCCCCAGGGCCTCGATCTGCGCGCGCAGCGCGGCGCCGCCGTCGCTGTCCAGTTGCACCGGCATCAGCCGCGGGGCGAACTCCACCACGTGGGCTTCCAGGCCCAGGGACTTCAGCGCGTTGGCCGCCTCCAGGCCCAGCAGGCCGCCCCCCACCACCGCGCCACGGCGGGCAGTGCTGGCGGCCTGGCGGATGGCGTCGAGGTCGTCGAGGGTGCGGTACACCAGCCGCGCGTCGCCTTCGGAGCCGGCAATGGGCGGCACGAACGGGTAGGAACCGGTGGCCAGCACCAGTTGGTCGTAGGCATAGCGGCCTTGGGCGGTGACCACCTGGCGGTTGGCCCGGTCGATCTCCAGCACCGCTTCGTCCAGGTGCAGCTGCACGCCGTGGTCGGCGTACAGGGTGGCATCGCCCAGGGCCAGCGCCTCGGCGTCCTTGCCGCCGAAGTACTCGGACAGGTGCACGCGGTCGTAGGCGCGCTGGCGCTCTTCGCCGAACACCCGCACCTGGAACTGCGCCAGGACCCCGCGCTCAATCAGTTGCTCGACACAGTGGTGGCCGACCATGCCGTTGCCGACGATGATCAGTTGCGGGCGCGGCTTGAGCGTCATGAATGCGTTCATGCAGGTTTTCCTCGAACAAAAAAAAGACGCCTGGAGCCGTTAAGCTCCAGGCGCCTTTGCCTGGTATCTGTGTGGGGTGCCCCTGGGTGCGATCGCCGTTGAACGCGGGTGGGCTGATAGTCTCGAAGCAGGTTGCATGCCAACACGGGATTTACCCGTAGCCGCTGCCGCCAGGCTGCGCTGGCCCTTGCGTCCACCCACAAAATCCTGGTGGCAATACCGGCCAGCGCAGCCTGGCGGCAGCGGCTACGGGGCCAGGTTGGTGCGAAAACCTGCGCTGTGCCTCGTTTCAGTACACATCGCGCAGGTAGCGCTTGGCCTTGCTCATCTGCGCCACGTACGCCTCGGCGTCCACGCCGCCATGCTCGGCGATCACCGCCTTCAGCGCCGTGTCGACGTCCTTGGCCATGCGGCTGGCGTCGCCGCACACGTAGAAGTGCGCGCCCTGCTGCAGCCACGCCCACAACTGCGCGCCCTGCTCCAGCATGCGCTGCTGCACGTAGACCTTCTGCGCCTGGTCGCGGGAAAAAGCCGTGTCCAGGCGTTGCAGGTGGCCCTGCTGCAACCAGCGCTCCAGCTCGTCGTGGTAGTAGAAATCGGTGGCCTGGCGCTGCTCGCCGAACAGCAGCCAATTGGGGCCGCTGGCGCCACTGGCCTGGCGCTCCTGCAAGAAGGCGCGGAACGGCGCGACGCCGGTGCCGGGGCCGACCATGATCATCGGCGCGGCGGGGTCGGCGGGCACTTTGAAGTGTTTGGACGGCTGCACGAAAATCGACACCAGGCCGTTGCTGGCGCGGTCGGCGAGGAACGCCGAGCACACGCCGCTGCGTGCGCGGTCGTTGTGGCGGTAGCGCACGGTGGACACCGTGAGGTGCACCTCGTTGGGCGTGGCCTGGGCGCTGGAGCTGATGGAGTACAGCCGTGGTTGCAGCGGTTTAAGCAGGCCCAGCAATTCATCGGTACTGACTTCGGTGGGGAATTCGTCCAGCAGGTCGAGCAGCTGCCGGCCCCATAGCCACTGGTTCAAGCCTTCCTTGTTATCCGCCGCCAGCAACTCGGCCAGCCGCGGGCTGCCGCTGCGCTCGGCCACCAGCGCCAACCAGGCGGGGGTGATGCGGGTGATCTCGTAATGTTTGTGCAGCGCCTGGGCCAGGGCCATCTCGCCCTGGTCGGGCACCTGCACGTGCTGGCTGCTGTCCAGGCCCAGGGCGGCGAGCAGTTCCTCCACCAGGGTCAGGCAGTTGGTGGGCCACACGCCCAGGGCGTCGCCGGCCTGGTACTGCAGGCCGGTGTCGCTCAGGTCGAAGACGATCTGCCGGGTTTCCTTCTCCGCGCCCGTCGCGTTGAGCAGGCGGTTGTGCTTGATGCGCACCTGGCAGGGGCGCTGGCGGCTGTAGCCGCTGTAGTCCCTGGCCACCGCAGGCCGGACTGGCGCAGTGCCCGTCAGCGCCAGGTTGATCTGGCCCAGCCACTGCTCGGCCAGTTCCTGGTAGTTGGGCTCGCAGTCCATGCGCGGCACCAGCGCGGTGGCACCCAGGTGTTGCAGGCGGGCATCGAGTTTGCGACCGAAGCCGCAAAACTGCTCGTAGCTGCTGTCGCCCAAGGCCAGGACCGAATAGCGCACCCCGGCCAACTGCTCGGCGCCCCCCTCCTGCAATGCGGCCCATAGCCCACTGCCGTTGTCCGGCGCGTCACCGTCGCCAAAGGTACTAGTGATCAACAGCACGCTGCGCGCCTGGCGCAATTGCGGCAGGCTGACTTCGTCCATGCAGTTGACCTGCACCTGCAGGCCCGCCCCCCGCAACTGCTCACCGCAGAGGCTGGCCAAGGCCTCGGCGTTGCCGGTCTGGGAGGCCCACAGCACCCACTGCTCGGGCACCACCGCGTCAGGCTGGCAAGCATCGGCTTCGACCGTGGGTATCAAGGCACCGCTGACCCGGCTCAGGGTCACGGCGCTGAACTTGAACTCCGGCTGCCACGACACCGGGTCGACGGCGTCGCTGGTCATGGCGTTGACGGCCAGGTCGTCGCCGTACAGATCATTCCAGTGGAACGGCGCGAACAGGTTGCCCGGCAGCACCCGGTCGCTGACCCGCGCTGGCAGCACCGCGTGGCCGCGGCGGGTTTGCAGGCGCACCTGGTCGCGCTCGGCGATGCCCAGGCGCGCGGCGTCCTCGGGGTGCACCTCAACGAAGGGCCCGGGGTTGAGCTTATTCAGGCTGGCGACCTTGCCGGTCTTGGTCAGGGTGTGCCATTGGTGCTGCACGCGGCCGGTGTTGAGCACCAGCGGGAAGTCATCGTCGGGCAGCTCGGCGGGGGCCATGTGCGGCCGGGCAAAGAAGCGCGCGCGGCCGTCGTCGCTAGGAAAGCGCGGGCCGTCGGGCGTGACGTAGCGCACCGGGTTGCGGTCGTCGCCGCGGCCAGGCTCGCACGGCCATTGCAGCGGCGTCTGGCGCAGGCGCGGGTAATCGGCGCCGCGCACGTCGTAACCGGTGTCGGGGTTGTGGAAGCCCTTGATCTCTTCGAAAACGGCTTCGGCGCTGGGGTAACTGAACGCGGCCTCAAAGCCCATTTCACAGGCCACTCGGGCGATGATCTGCCAGTCGGGCAAGGTCTCGCCGGGCGCGTCCACGGCCTTTTGCATCAGCGTGAGATTGCGCTCGGAATTGATCATTACGCCTTCGGCCTCGGCCCACAGGGCGCCGGGTAGCAGGATGTCGGCGTAGCGGTTGGTTTCGGTGTCGAGGAAGGCGTCCTGGGTGATCACCAGTTCGGCGGCTTGCAGGGCGTCGATCACCCGCTGGCGGTTGGGCACGCTGGCCACCGGGTTGGTGCAGATGATCCAGCAGGCCTTGATGGCGCCGTTGCGCAGCTGTTCGAACATATCGATGGTACCGGCGCCGGTGTCGCTGCGCAGGGTGCCCGGCGGTAACTGCCACTGTTGCTCGACGAAGGCGCGGTCGCGTGCCACCAGCAGCGAGCGCTGCCCGGGCAAGCCCGGGCCCATGTAGCCCATCTCGCGGCCGCCCATGGCATTGGGCTGGCCGGTCAGCGAGAACGGCCCGCTGCCGGGGCGGCAAATGGCGCCGGTGGCCAGGTGCAGGTTGCACAGGGCGTTGGTGTTCCAGGTGCCGTGGGTGCTCTGGTTGAGGCCCATGGTCCAGCAACTCATCCAGTTGGGTGCCTCGCCGATCCAGTCGGCGGCCTTGCGGATATCCGCTTCTGCAAGGCCAGTGAGCTGCGCCACGTTAGCCGGGGTGTAGTCGGCGAGAAATTCGGGGAGTGCCTCCCAGCCCTGGGTGTGACGGGCGATGAAGGCCTGGTCGACCTTGCCGTTGTGCAGCAGCAGGTGCAGCAGGCCGTTGAGCAAAGCCAGGTCTGTGCCGGGGCGGATCTGCAGGAACAGGTCGGCCTTGTCGGCGGTGGCACTGCGCCGCGGGTCGACGACGATCAGCCGGGCGCCGGCCTTGACCCGGTCCAGCAGGCGCAAAAACAGAATGGGATGACAATCGGCCATGTTCGCGCCGCTGACGAAAAACAGGTCGGCCTGGTCGAAATCCTGGTAGGAACCCGGCGGCCCGTCGGCCCCCAGCGACTGCTTGTAGCCGCTGCTGGCGCTGGCCATGCACAGCCGCGAGTTGGACTCGATGTGGCGGGTGCGAATGAACCCCTTGGCCAGCTTGTTGGCCAGGTACTGCGCTTCCAGCGACATCTGCCCGCTGACATAGAAGGCCACGGCGTCCGGCCCATGGGCGTCGATCAGCGCGCGCAGGCGCCGGGCGGTGGCGCTGATGGCCTGGGCCATGGGCGTGCGCGCCGGGTCGCGGGCCCGCTCGCTACGCACGTAGGCGTGTTCCATGCGGCCGCTGTCGGCCAGCGGCTGGTGGCAGCTGCTGCCCTTGGTGCACAGCCGGCCAAAATTGGTGGGGTGGGCCTTGTCGCCGGCCACCTTGGTCACGCGGTTAGCGCTGACGCTCATGATGATGCCGCAGCCAACACCGCAATAGGGGCACACACTGCGAACCGTGGTACTGCTCATGGGCCTGCCTCGACCTGGAAAAACAAAAAGGCGCCGGCTGCCCCACGCTCTACTGAGCGGGGGCAACACGGCGCCTTTGTCGTGATGGGTGCAATCGACGTTGACTGCGGATGATGGAGGCAGTGCAAAGGCCGCGCCAGAACGCCGAGGCCGCGTTTTCACCAGGGTTATCCCAGCCCCGGGCCGCGTTCGGTGCACCTGCATGCAGCACACGCACCAAAACAAAGCCGCCTTTGTGGGAGCTGGCTTGCCGGCGAGCTTTCAGGGGCCTCAACAGCTCGCTGGCAAGCCAGCTCCCACAGGATACAAAGTAGTACATAAAACAGGGGAATAGCCACTTGCCACTGTATATATAATCAGGCATAAAAGGGGACTGTTTCCCTGATATGGATGTCTGCCGTGCGTTTCGTCTCCCGCGCCCTGCTGGTGCTATTGTTTGGCCTTTTCGTCGTGTTGGCGGTGGTGCTGTACTACACCGCGCGCCCCAACCTGCCCCGCTACGAGCCGGCGCAGACCCTGCGCTACCTGGACCAGTGGAGCGCGGCCGACCGCCAGCTGTACTACTTCACGCCCCAGGGCACCCAGGTCAAGGGCCTGCATTACGACTGGTTCACCAACCTGGAATTGCCGTTCTCCCAGGACCGCTTCGCCGCCCCCGAGTACCTGGCGCGCTTCGGCTTCCTCACCGAGCCGCACCAGCAGGCCAGCGCCGCCAACCCCGGCAACCTGCCGGTAGGCTTTGCCCGCCACCGCAACGACGGTGACAACGCCGAGTACCTGGACATCACCTGCGCCGCCTGCCACACCGGCGAGCTGCGCCTGAACGGCCAGGCCGTGCGCATCGACGGCGGCACCGCCCAGCACGTGCTGCCTTCCAGCGTACCGACGCTCAAGGGCGGCAGTTTTGGCCAGGCGCTGGTGTCGAGCCTGGCGGCCACCTACTACATCCCGTGGAAGTGGAGCCGCTTCGCCCACCGCGTGCTCGGCGAGCGCTATGACAGCGACCGCGACCTACTGCGCAAGCAGTTCAAGGCCTCGCTGGACACCTTCGCCCACACCGCCTGGAACGACTGGCACCGCAACCTCTACCCCACCCAGGAAGGCCCCGGCCGCACCGACGCCTTCGGGCGCATCGCCAACGCCACCTTCGGCGACGCCATCTCGCCCGCCAACTACCGGGTGGCCAACGCCCCGGTGGACTACCCGCAGCTGTGGGACATCTGGACCTTCGACTGGGTGCAGTGGACCGGCTCGGCGCAGCAGCCCATGGCCCGCAACGTCGGTGAATCCCTGGGCGTGGGCGCCACCCTGAAGTTCTTCGACGAGCACGGCCAGCCGCTGACCGGCGACGACCGCTACGCCTCCAGCGTGCGGGTCAAGGACCTGTACAGCATCGAAACCGCACTGCAGCACCTCAAGGCGCCAGCCTGGCCCGAAGACATCCTCGGCAAGGTCGACCTGCAGAAGGCTGCAGCGGGCCACGCCTTGTTCACCGACAACTGCGCGGGTTGCCACGTGCCGCCCACTGACAAGAGCAGCGGGCGCCCGGTGCGCCAGATGGTGCTGGTACCCACGCAAACCATCGGCACCGACCCCACCGCCGCCAACAATATCGCCACCTACCGCTACGACGTCAGCAGCCTGAAGTGGACGCCCGAAGACCTCAAGGGCCTGAACGTGACCCTCCAGCCCGACCCCGGCCCGCTGGATCTGACCAAGGTCTCGGTGGCCCAGGGCCTGGCGTACGTCACCGCGTTCGTGGAGCGGCACGCCTACAAGGCCGCCGGCATCAGTGAAGCCGACCAGGCCCGCTACAACGGCTTCGGCCTGCCGATCGGCGTGCTGGAAGTGCTGGCCTATAAAGCTCGCCCCCTGGCCGGCGTGTGGGCCACCCCACCGTTCCTGCACAACGGCTCGGTGCCCAGCGTGTACCAGCTGCTGTCGCCCCAGGATGAACGCCAGCGCACCTTCTACCGTGGCAGCCTGGAATACGACCCGGCCAACCTGGGCTACCACACCGCGCGCTTCGACGGCGCCTTCCTGTACGACACCGCCATCACCGGCAACCACAACAGCGGCCACGAATTCCGCGACGGCCCGCGTGAGCGTGGCGTGATCGGCCGCTACCTGGCCCCGGAAGAACGCCGCGCACTGATCGAATACCTGAAAGTTCTGGGCGGCCCGCTCGAGGAAAAATTGCCATGATGTTCAGCGACTCGTCCCGCCTGCCGGGCTTCTTCGGCCGCCTGTGGCTGCGCCTGGGCCGCGGCCTGTTCAAGCTGGCGCTGTGGCTGCTGGTGCTTGGCGCCCTGGGCATTGCCATCGGCTACGGCTACTACGCGTGGAAGTTCTCTGGCCCCGTGCCGGCCGAGGAACAGGTGCCGCCCGGCGAGGCGGCCATGACCCAGGACATCATCCAGACCGCCATTCGCATCGTCGACCAGCACCGCGAGCCCACTCGCTACCTGCGTGACGCCCACGCCAAGGCCCACGGTTGCGTGACCGCCGAAGTCAGCGTGCCGCAGAACCTGCCGGCCGACCTGCGCCAGGGCGTGTTCGCCCAGCCGGGCAAGGTCTGGCAGGCCTGGATGCGCCTGTCCAACGGCAACGCCTACCCGCAGTTCGACCAGCTGCAGGACGCCCGCGGCATGGCCATCAAGCTGCTCGACGTACCCGGCCAGCAACTGATGGCCGACCAGGCGGGCAAGCACGAGCAGGACTTCGTGATGTTCAACCACGCTAACTTCTTCGTCAGCGACGTGGCCGAATACCGGCAGAACATCGGCGCCCAGGCCGACGGCAAGCAGGTGCTGGCCTTCTTCCCCAGCTGGGACCCGCGCAGCTGGCGGCTGCGCCACCTGCTGATCGCCAAGGCCACCCTGGCCGACGCGCCCGCCAGCCCTACCCTGGCCACCTACTACTCGGTGTCGCCGTACAAGTTCGGCAGCGCCAACGCCAAGTTCCGCGTGGTGCCCGACCCCGGCAGTTGCCCGCCCTACACCGTGGCGAAGCAGAACCAGGACCTGCCCAACTTCCTGCGCACCGCCCTGCACCAGCAGCTGACCACCGACCAGCAGCCGGCGTGCTTCATGCTGCAGATCCAGCGCCAGGATGCGCGCAAGTACATGCCCATCGAGGACACCAGCGTGCAATGGAAGGAAAGCGACGCGCCGTTCCAGACCGTGGCCATGATCCGCGTGCCACCCCAGGACTTCGACACCCCGGCGCAGAACCTGATGTGCGACAACCTCTCGTTCAACCCCTGGCACGGTATCGAGGCCCACCGCCCCATCGGCGGCATCAACCGCCTGCGCAAGGCCGTATACGAAGCCGTCAGCGACTACCGCCACGCGCGCAATGCGGCGCTGAACCCGACCCCGTAAAAACTGCCGCACGAAGGCGCCTGTGGGAGCTGGCTTGCCAGCGAGTTGTTGATGGCCGAAAAACTCGCTGGCAAGCCAGCTCCCACATGGACAGTGGTTGCTACGGGTATCAGGTTTTGCGCACGGGATCAGCGGTCATGATGCCGTGCGGAAACGATGATATTTCAGACGCAGGCGTCTACCAGCGCCTTGGCCTTGGTGAGCAGCGGCAGCACCGCGCGGGCGAAGGCCTTGTCGTGGGTGGCGTCGCTGTCGGCGATTTCGTAGGCGGTGGCGTGGGCGTAGCCCAGCAACAAGGAAACCTGGGCCAGGGCGTCTTCGCTGGGGATGCCGGGGTTGACGGCGAACATGGGTTGGCCCGTGCTGTCGGTGGGGCCGAAGGGGGTGAGTTGGGTGACGGTTGGGATGTCGGAAGTCATGAACAAGTCTCGTATTGGTTAGGTAAGCCAACCACCGCTTGCACGCGATGGGTGGCAGCTGCACGCAGGTGTGCAAGACCAGGAACGAGTAAACCCGGCAGGACCGAAGCCCTCCCGCGCACAGCTACCATAATCGTCGAGGCGTACGGATACGCCGGCTCGAATCTTACAATAGCCGCACTCGTTTGACCCAGGCTTGCACGCCTGCCCGCTGTGTTTGCAGCGAGGCCCGGAGACTAGCCCCCCTGCCCCCGAGGCTCAAGTCAGACGTTTCCGAAACTGTTTCCGCGCTTGTAGGACGCACCGGCCCGTAGCAGCTGCCGAAGGCTGCGTCCGGGGCACCGCGGGGCTGGGGACGCAGCCTTCGGCAGCTGCTACGGGGGGTGTTGTTTGTGGGGGTGGGGGAAGTTCGGTAAACGGCGGGCAAAATATTTTCGGACTTTTTTACGAACCCCAGAGTCGGACTTAATAAGCCGTCACGCTTTTTCCTGACGCTAAAAGCCTGCACCCCAAAAGTCGAATAAAGGATAACGCCATGGGCACCATACTTATCATCATTCTCATCCTGCTGTTGATCGGTGGTCTTCCTGTATTCCCGCACTCCCGCAGCTGGGGTTACGGGCCATCGGGCATTATCGGCGTAGTGCTGGTGGTACTGCTGATACTGGTATTGCTCGGCAGGATATAACCGGTAAAAAGCCCTACAAAAAAGGCAGCCCGAGGGCTGCCTTTTCAATACACGCTTTATAACTTAGTGGGCCACTGCCCCGCTGGCGCCCAGGCCGGTCTGCGAACGCACGAACTGCGGCATGAACAGCGCCCGTTCATCATCGGCCGCCTTGGACTTGTCGGTGATGGAGAAGAACCAGATACCCACGAAGGCAATGATCATCGAGAACAGCGCCGGGTATTCGTAGGGGTAGATGGGTTTCGCGTGACCGAGGATCTGCACCCAGATGGTCGGGCCCAGGATCATCAGGCCCACGGCGCTGATCAGCCCCAGCCAGCCACCGATCATGGCACCACGGGTGGTCAGGCGTTTCCAGTACATGGAAAGGAACAGCACGGGGAAGTTGCAGCTGGCGGCGATGGAGAAGGCCAGGCCCACCATGAACGCGATGTTCTGGTTCTCGAACAGGATGCCCAGGCCGATGGCCAGGATCCCCAGGGCGATGGTGGTGATTTTCGAGACGCGAATCTCTTCTTTCTCGTTGGCCTTGCCCTTCTTGATCACGCTGGCGAACAGGTCATGGGACACCGCCGAGGCACCGGCCAGGGTCAACCCGGCGACCACTGCCAGGATGGTGGCGAAGGCCACGGCCGAGATGAAGCCCAGGAAGATGCTGCCACCCACGGCATCGGCCAGGTGCACCGCCGCCATGTTGTTGCCGCCCAGCAGCGCGCCCGCCGCGTCCTTGAAGGCCGGGTTGGTGCTGACCAGCAGGATGGCGCCGAAGCCGATGATGAAGGTGAGGATGTAGAAGTAGCCGATGAAGCCGGTGGCGTACAGCACGCTTTTACGCGCTTCCTTGGCATCGGACACGGTGAAGAAACGCATCAGGATATGCGGCAGGCCAGCGGTGCCGAACATCAGCGCCAGGCCCAGGGATAACGCCGAGATCGGGTCTTTCACCAGGCCGCCGGGGCTCATGATGGCCTCGCCCTTGGGGTGAACCTTGATGGCTTCGGAGAACAGCGTGTTGAAGTCGAAGTTGACGTGTTTCATCACCATCAGCGCCATGAAGGTGGCACCCGACAGCAACAGCACGGCCTTGATGATCTGCACCCAGGTGGTGGCCAGCATGCCGCCGAACAGCACGTACAGGCACATCAGGATGCCCACCAGCACCACGGCCACGTGGTAGTCCAGGCCGAACAGCAGCTGGATCAGCTTGCCGGCGCCAACCATCTGCGCGATCAGGTAGAACGCCACCACCACCAGCGAACCACAGGCCGACAGGGTACGGATCTCGGTCTGCTTCAGGCGGTAGGAAGCCACGTCGGCAAAGGTGTATTTGCCCAGGTTGCGCAGGCGCTCGGCGATCAGGAACAGGATGATCGGCCAGCCCACCAGGAAGCCGATGGAGTAGATCAGTCCGTCGTAGCCGGAGGTGAACACCAGGGCCGAAATACCCAGGAAAGACGCCGCCGACATGTAGTCACCGGCAATGGCCAGGCCGTTCTGGAAACCGGTGATGCGCCCCCCCGCTGCGTAATAGTCGGCTGCGGACTTGTTGCGCTTGGAGGCCCAGTAGGTGATGCACAAGGTGGCGCCCACGAACACCACGAACATGACAATGGCCGAGACGTTGAGTGGCTGTTTCTGCACGGCGCCGGTAATGGCATCGGCGGCGAACAGCGCCGGGGCGAACCCAAGGAGGCCGAGGCTGGCCAATAATCGCTTGATCATTGTTGCGCCTCCTTGAGAATTTCCTTGTTCAGGTCATCGAACTCGCCGTTGGCACGGCGCACGTAGATGCCGGTCAATATGAATGCGCTGAGAATCAGCCCGACACCAATGGGAATACCCCAGGTGATAGACGATTCGGGGGTCAGTTTGGCGCCCAATATATGGGGGCCGTAGGCGATCAGTAGAATGAACGCCGCATAAAGCCCAAGCATGATCGCCGAGAGTATCCAGGCGAATCGTTCCCTTTTTTGCACCAGCTCCTTGAAGCGCGGGCTGTTTTGTATCGATAGGTAAATGCTGTCGTTCATTGTTTTTATCCTCGCAGCACAGATGGGGTGACACTGTTCCACTTTAGGCTGCTGTGAAAGCGGCTCCAGACGACCTTAGTATTAGATCGACATTACCGCTTTGCCAGTCGACATAGTTGCTTAGCTTACTTATGACAATAATAAAACCCGCCTGCCATTGCACTGAAACGAAAAAACCGCCGGGGCTATTAACCCCGACGGTTCTGGAAGTTGCGGTATAGAGCGGTTGCGGGTTATTTAGCAGTCCACTCTGCCACGCGGTCAGGGTGCTTGGCGACCCAGTCCTTGGCCGCAGCTTCAGGCTTGGCGCCTTCCTGCACGGCCAGCATCACCTCGCCAATCTCGTCCTTGGAGTTCCAGTGGAATTTCTTCAGGAAGGTAGCCACTTCCGGCGCCTTGGTGTCCAGTTCCTTGCTGCCGATGCTGTTCACGGTTTCAGCCGCGCCGTACACGCCTTTCGGGTCGTCGAGGAAGCGCAGTTTCCACTTGGCGAACATCCAGTGCGGCACCCAGCCGGTCACGGCGATGGATTCATGCTTGTCGTAGGCGCGGCCCAGTTCGGCGGTCATGGCGGCGCCGGAGCTGGCCTGCAGCTTGTAGCCGGTCAGGTCGTAGTCCTTGATGGCCTGGTCGGTCTTGAGCATCACGCCGGAACCGGCGTCGATGCCGACGATCTTGTCCTTGAAGGTCTTGTCGGTCTTCAGGTCGGCGATGGACTTGGCGGCCACGTACTCGGGCACGATCAGGCCGATCTTGGCGTCCTTGAAGTTGGGGCCGTAGTCGACCACCTTGTCCTTGTTCTTGGCCCAGTACTCGCCGTGGGTAACCGGCAGCCAGGCCGACAGCATGGCGTCGAGCTTGCCGGTGGCCACGCCCTGCCACATGATGCCGGTGGCCACGGGCATCAGTTTCACGTCGTAGCCCAGCTTCTGCTTGATCACTTCCGAGGCCACGAAGGTGGTGGCGACGCTGTCGGACCAGCCATCGACATAGCCGATGCTCAACGTTGGCTTGGTCTCGGCGCTGGCCAGGGTGGAACTTGCAGCAAGTACCAGAGCGGTGGCCGCTCCCAGGATTTTCTTCATCTTCATCCAGACTTCCCCAAAAGGCTGCGCTCGACGACGGTCGAGCATCGTTGGCGTGCACGGCGCTGGCAAATCGCCTTGTAGTGCCCAGTGATCATCAACCTCGCGGGCCGAGCATCCTGCTCTGGCTGCGACCTTGAGGCAGCGAGAAACGACATCACCTTGCCATTAGCGCCAGCGACCAACGGTCGTCTGCCCGAACTTTGCATGGTGAATGCATAAGCGCCGGGCAAATACAGGTAACATGCGCGGCTTTGTTGCCTGACGAAAATAGCCAATGCCCGCCACATCCCGTTCCACCCTGTTGCCGTACCTGTTTGCCTGTGTGCTCGGTCTGCTTGCCCTCGCCGGTTTCTGGTACGGGCTGGGCAAGCCGGTGGTGCTGCCCGACGCGGCCAGCGCCACGCATAAACTGCAGTGCGCCTCGTACACGCCGTTCGACAAGGACCAGTCGCCGTTCGATCAGCCGTTCAAGCTGCGCCCCGAGCGCATGGACGCTGACCTTGCGCTGCTGGCCACCCGTTTCGAGTGCATCCGCACCTACTCCATGACTGGCCTGGAGGGCATCCCCGCCCTTGCCCGCAAGCATGGCCTGAAGGTGATGATCGGTGCCTGGGTGAACGGCAACCCGGTGGACACCCAGAAGGAAATCAAGGCGCTGATCACCGCCGCCAACGCCAACCCTGACGTGGTGACGGCGGTGATAGTCGGCAACGAGACCCTGCTGCGCAAGGAGGTCACCGGCAAGCAGTTGGCCACGCTGATTCGCCAGGTGAAGAGCCAGGTCAAGCAGCCGGTCACCTACGCTGACGTATGGGACTTCTGGCTGCAGTACCCGGAAGTGGCGCCGGAGGTGGACTTCCTCACCATCCACCTGCTGCCCTACTGGGAAGACAACCCCAGCGGCATCGACAAGGCCCTGGCCCATGTGGCCCAGGTGCATGACGAGTTCGCCAAGCGCTTCGCGCCCAAGGACATCCTGATTGGCGAGACCGGCTGGCCCAGCGAAGGCCGCCAGCGCGAGACCGCCCTGCCCAGCCGCGTCAACGAGGCGCGCTTTATTCGCGGCGTAGTGGCCATGGCCGAGCAACGCGGCTGGCACTACAACCTGATCGAGGCCTTCGACCAGCCGTGGAAGCGCGCCAGCGAAGGCGCCGTGGGCGGCTACTGGGGCCTGTTCGACGCCGACCGCCAGGACAAGGGCGTGCTGCAGGGCCCGGTCACCAACGTGCCGTTCTGGCCACAGTGGCTGGGCGCCGGCGTGCTGCTGTGGCTGGCCACCCTGGCCTTTGCCGGGCGGGTGAACAGCCGCCGCAGCGCCCTGCTGCTGCCGTTGCTGGCGGCCGTGGGTGCCGGCAGCCTGGGCGCCTGGGGCGAGCTGGTGCGCATCAACGCGCGCTTCGCCGAAGAGTGGGTGTGGGCGGTGCTGCTGGTGGGCTTGAACCTGATCGTGCTGGCCCATGGCGTGCTGGCCCAGGCGCAACGCAGTGGCTGGCGCGAACGCCTGTTCGCCTGGCTGGACCGCCGTGGCGGCTGGTGGCTGGGGGCCGCAGGCTTCGCGGCGGCGGTGATGATGCTGGCGCTGGTGTTCGACGCCCGCTACCGCAGCTTCCCGAGTGCGGCGCTGGTGCTGCCGGCGCTGGTGTACCTGCTGCGGCCGGTGCGAGTACGCAGGCCCGAGGCGCTGCTGCTGACGGCAATCGTGGCCGTGGGCATTCCAGTACAGCTGGCCATTGAAGGCCTGCAGAACCAGCAGGCCTGGTGGTGGGCGATTGTCAGCGGCCTGATGGTGTGGGCGCTGGCGCGCAGCCTGCGCCACACCCCTCACCCGTAGCAGCAACTGTCTTGTGGGAGCTGGCTTGCCAGCGAGCTTTTATGGCCCCAACAGCTCGCTGGCAAGCCAGCTCCCACAGGATGTAGCAGCGGCGGGGCGGCCATCCGCCAGAGGCCGCGTCCCGGGGTTAGCGTCTTACCAGGCGCAGGCCGGCGATCACCACGGCGAACACCGCCAGGCTGGCGCTGTACAGCACCAGCCCGGGAATGCCGATGACCAGCGCCAGCACCGCAAGCCACCAACCCAGGCAGCGCGGCACCAGGAAGCCAACCACGGCGGCCGCCAGCGCCGCCATGGAAATCATCCGGAAGTGAATCAGGTAGCCCAGCCCCGAGCGCAGCTGGCATTCCCAGCGGCTGGCCTCGTCGCTGCACAGCCCCACCCAGCGGGCATCCTCCATCAACCCGTAACGCACGCCATAGCTGGAAGCCAGGCTCAGGGCAACCAGGACGAAAAGCACGATCAGCGACGTACGGCGGGACATGACACACTCCGGAAAGGAAAAACGGCGCCAAGAATAACCACCCCGCCCTGTTATGCAAGGCGAAAACAGCCAATGTAGCTATTGTGTCTGTTGGTGTATCACGCCCGTACAATATTTAGCGTGTCAAAAGCAGTCATACTGGGCAACTTGCCACCAACGCGGTGGTCAGAGCCTGCGTACTTCACTTAGCTTTCGCCTTTTAGGGACACCGTCATGCTTCGAATACTGCACTTCGCTGCCTTGCTGGGCGGCCTCATTCTGAGTGCGTCCGCGCTAGCCAAGGATGTCGACGTCGCCACCTATGGCTACCCGTTGACCAACCCGTTCGAAGCCACCATCGCCTCGACGCCGCCGGACCTGCGCCCCAAGTTGCCCGCCGATGACGACATCAAGCAGGCCGACCACACACTGAACCTGCGCCCGGACCGCGACTTCACCCTGCCCGACAACTTCTGGGCGGTGAAGAAACTGCGCTACCGCCTGGCTTACCAGGACCACGCCGCGCCGCTGATCTTCATCATCGCCGGCACCGGCGCGCCCTACACCAGCAGCCTCACCGAATACCTGAAGAAGCTGTATTACCAGGCCGGCTACCACGTGGTGCAGCTGTCGTCCCCCACCAGCTACGACTTCATGAGCGCCGCCTCGCGCTTCGCCACGCCCGGGGTCACCAAGGAAGACGCCGAAGACCTGTACCGGGTTATGCAAGCCGTGCGCGCGCAGAACCCCAAACTGCCGGTCACCGACTTCTACCTGACCGGCTACAGCCTGGGCGCGCTGGACGCCGCCTTCGTCAGCAAGCTGGACGAGACCCGCCGCAGCTTCAACTTCAAGAAGGTGCTGCTGCTCAACCCGCCGGTGAACCTGTACACCTCCATCAGCAACCTCGACAAGCTGGTGCAGGCGCAGGTTAAGGGCATCAACAACACCACCACGTTCTATGAAGTGGTGCTGCAGAAGCTCACCCGCTACTTCCAGCAGAAGGGCTACATCGATCTCAACGATGCCCTGCTGTATGACATCCAGCAGTCCAAGCAGCACCTGTCCAACGAGCAGATGGCCATGCTGATCGGCACCTCGTTCCGCTTCTCGGCGGCCGACATTGCCTTCACCTCGGACCTGATCAACCGCCGCGGGCTGATTACCCCGCCCAAGTTCCCGATCACCGAGGGCACCAGCCTGACGCCGTTCCTCAAGCGCGCGCTGCAGTGCGACTTCGACTGCTACCTGACCGACCAGGTCATCCCCATGTGGCGCGCCCGCACCGACGGCGGCAGCCTGCTGCAACTGGTGGACGAGGTGAGCCTGTACGCCCTCAAGGACTACCTGCACGACAGCCCGAAAATCGCCGTGATGCACAACGCCGACGACATCATCCTCGGCCCGGGCGACCTGGGTTTCCTGCGCAAGACGTTCGGCGACCGCCTGACCGTTTACCCCCACGGTGGCCATTGCGGCAACCTCAATTACCGCGTCAACGCCGACGCCATGCTGGAGTTCTTCCGTGGCTAAGACCTTCCTCCTGGCCGCCGCACTGCTGTGTGCCGGCATGGCCCACGCCGACGAGCAACCGACCCACGCCGACGCCGATGGCTTCACCGAGCCGCTCAAGCAGCTCAAGTTCAACCCCGGCCTGGACCAGCGCGAGTTCGAGCGTTCGAGCCTGACCGCGCTGAACGTCTACGACCCGGTGGAGAACTGGAACCGCCGCGTCTACCACTTCAACTACCGCTTCGACGAGTGGGTGTTCCTGCCGGTGGTCAACGGCTACCGCTACATCACCCCCGGCTTCCTGCGCAGCGGCGTGAGCAACTTCTTCAGCAACCTGGGCGACGTGCCGAACCTGGTCAACAGCCTGCTGCAGCTCAAGGGCAAGCGCTCGCTGCAGATCACCGGCCGCCTGCTGCTCAACACCACCATCGGCGTGGCCGGCCTGTGGGACCCGGCGACGAAGATGGGCCTGCCGCACCAGACCGAGGACTTCGGCCAGACCCTGGGCTTCTACGGCGTGCCGGCCGGGCCGTACCTGGTGCTGCCGGTGTTCGGGCCGTCGAACCTGCGTGACACCACCGGCCTGCTGTTCGACTACGGCGCCGAGTCGCAGATCAACTTCCTCAACGTGTCCCAGGAAAGCAGCCGCCACCCGGAAATCTGGGCGTTGCGCGCGGTGGACAAGCGCTACACCACCAGCTTCCGCTATGGCTCGCTGGACACGCCGTTCGAGTACGAGAAGGTGCGCTACATCTACACCGAATCGCGCAAGCTGCAGATCGCCGAGTAATAGCGCGGCGCTTCGGACGCGGCCTGGCGGCCGCTGCTACAAAACCCGTAGCAGCGGCCGCCAGGCGGCGTCGCCTTCACAAAGCATCAATTCTATCGATAGTTGATAGCCAAAATAGTCGCTATTCGTTCGATATTTCCCGCGTAACAATAGAGCCATTCCCACCCTCCTACAGGAGTTGTGCAATGACTCAATTTCGCAAGATCATCGGCATCCAAGCCGGCCAGGCCACTTCCGATGGCGCTGGCGTCAGCCTGACCCGCGTTATCGGCGGCCCCGGCATCGAACGCTTCGACCCGTTCCTAATGCTCGACGAATTCGGTTCCGACAACCCCGACGAATACATCGCCGGCTTCCCGCCGCACCCGCACCGTGGCTTCGAAACCATTACCTACATGCTCGAAGGGCGCATGCGCCACGAAGACCATTTAGGCAACGTCGGCCTGCTGCAAGGCGGTGGCGTGCAATGGATGACCGCTGCCCGCGGCATCATTCACAGCGAGATGCCCGAGCAGGAAGAGGGCGTGATGCGCGGCTTCCAGCTGTGGCTCAACCTGCCTGGCAAGGACAAACTCGGCACCCCCGGCTACCGCGACATCCAGCCCGAGGACATTCCGCGCCTGACCACCCCGGCCGGCATCGACGTGGTGGCCATCGCCGGCACCTTCGACGACGGCCAAGTGCAGCAACTGGGCGCCGTGGAGCGGCCACACACCGAGCCGCACCTGTTTGACCTGCGCCTGCCAGCCGGCGCCAGCATCAGCCCGCGCCTGCCCGAGGGGCACCGGGTGATGCTGTACGTGTACGAAGGCGCGGTGCAGCTGCCCGGCCATGCCGGCAGCGTGGCGGCCAGCCGCCTGGTGCGCCTGGGCGACAGTGGCGAGCTGCGCATCGACAGCGCCGAGGGCGCACGGGTACTGGTACTCGCCGGCAAGCCGCTGAACGAGCCGGTGGTGCAATACGGCCCGTTCGTGATGAACAGTCGCGAAGAGATCGAACAGGCCCTGCGCGACTTCCGCGACGACCGCCTGACGGCCTGATCCCACCCGTGGGAGCTGGCTTGCCAGCGAGCTGTTGAGGCCCGAAAAACTCGCTGGCAAGCCAGCTCCCACAGACGGTTATAGCGGTTGGAGGAAGGCCAGGATTTCGGCCTGCTTGGCCAGCGCATCGCGCCGCCCCAACTCGATCAGTTCGCTGCAATACCCCGCCTCGAACAGCAGGTAACTCAGCAACCCCGCCCCACTGGTTTTCGTCGCCCCCGGCCCGCGCAGGAACAGGCGCAACGCCGCTGGCAGTTCATGCCGGTGCCGCGCGGCGATCTCGTCCAGCGGCTGGCTGGGCGACACCACCATCACCTCCACCGGGTTCAAGCCCAGCGGCGCGCTGTGCACGTCGGCCGGCAACAACCGCCCCAGTTGGTTGAGGCGCTGCAGCAGTTCCAGGTCGTCTTCCAGGCTGTCGATGAAGGCGCTATTGAGCAGGTGCCCGCCGATCTGCGCCAGGCTCGGCTGCTGGTCGCTGCCGGCCAGTTGGCCGCCGTCCGGCCCGCGGGCGTTGCCGCTGACGCCCACCACCAGCACCCGCTCGGCGCCCAGGTGCAGCGCCGGGCTGATGGGTGCGGACTGGCGCATGGCGCCGTCACCGTAGAAGTCATCGCCAATGCGCACCGGCGGGAACAGCAGGGGGATGGAGGCGCTGGCCAACAGGTGCTCGACGCTCAAGCGGGCCGGCACGCCGATACGGCGGTGGCGCAGCCAGGGCTGGATGCCGCGGCTGCCCTGGTAGAAGGTCACTGCCTGCCCGGAGCTGTAGCCGAACGCCGTCACCGCCACCCCGTGCAGGGCGCCAGCGGCCAGGGCGCCCTCGATGCCGGTGAGGTCCAGGCGCTCGCGCAGCAGCGCGCCCAAGGGGGCGTTGTCCACCAGCGCCACCGGCACGTTGCCGCCAATGCCCAGCAGGCTGTGACGGATGAAGCGGCTGGCTTGGCGCACCACGCCGGGCCAGTCGCTGCGCACCACCTGGTGGCTGGCGAAACCGCGCCAGAACGCTTCCAGGCGCTGCACCGTAGGCACGAATTGGCGGGCGCCGCTGGCCAGGGTCACGGCGTTGATGGCGCCGGCCGAGGTGCCGACGATCACCGGGAAGGGGTTGGGGGCGTCGGCGGGCAGCAGCTGCGCGATAGCCGCCAGCACGCCCACCTGGTAGGCGGCGCGGGCGCCACCACCGGAAAGGATCAGCCCTGTGATTGCAGGCATTGCGTGCTCCTGTAGCGGCAAACATCCTGTGGGAGCTGGCTTGCCAGCGAGCTTTCAGGGCCCCAACAGCTCGCTGGCAAGCCAGCTCCCACAAAGACAGTCGCTGCGACGGGCTACCGGCGGCGCTTTTCGTAGAGTCTAGGCGAGCCCGGCGGCCGCGACTTGAAGCGCCGGTGTGCCCACAGGTACTGCTCCGGGCACTCGCGAATGGAAGCTTCCACCCACTGGTTGATGCGCAGGCAGTCGGCCTCTTCGCTCTCGCCGGGGAAATCCGCCAGCGGCGGGTGAATCACCAGCCGGTAGCCGCTGCCATCGGCCAGACGCTGCTGAGTGAAGGGAATCACCCGGGCCTTGCCCAGCCGCGCGAATTTGGTCGTGGCCGTGACCGTGGCCGCCGGAATGCCGAACAGCGGCACGAAAATGCCCTGCTTGGCGCCGTAGTCCTGGTCCGGCGCATACCAGATGGCGCGGCCCTTGCGCAGCAGCTTGAGCATGCCGCGCACGTCCTCGCGCTCCACGGCCAGGGAATCGAGGTTGTGACGCTCGCGGCCCTGGCGCTGGACGAAGTCGAACAGCGGGTTGCCGTGCTCGCGGTACATGCCGTCGATGGTGTGGCGCTGGCCCAGCAATGCGGCACCGATTTCCAGGGTGGTGAAGTGCAGCGCCATGAGGATGGCACCCTCGCCGGCCTGCTGGGCAGCCTGCAGGTGTTCAAGCCCTTCGATGTGCGCAAGCCGCGCCAGGCGGGCCTTTGGCCACCACCAGCTCATGGCCATTTCGAAGAAGGCGATGCCGGTGGAAGCGAAATTTTCCTTGAGCAAACGGGTTCTTTCGACGAGCGGTAGTTCTGGGAAACACAGCTCCAGATTGCGCGCCGCAATACGGCGGCGTTCGCCGGCGATGCGGTACATGCCAAGGCCCAGCAGGCGGCCGATCACCAGCAAGGCGCGGTACGGCAGCTGCACCACCAGCCACAACAGGCCCAGGCCCAGCAGCAGCGGCCAGAAACGGGGGTGAAGAAAGGTTCGGTTAAAACGCGGGCGATCCATTACAGATTCCGGACAGACAACATGGCCGCGCATTCTACATGGGTTCGCCCGGCTTGCGGCTGGCGGGCGTTCTCGTTATAAGTCTCGGCACTTTTCGTTACAAGGCGCCTTTTTGCCGACCATGAGCCAGACCGAACCGCTAGACCAGGAAAACGTGTTCCAGCTGAAGGGCAGCATGCTCGCCATCACCGTGCTGGAACTGGCCCGCAACAACCTTGAAGGCCTGGACCGCCAGCTGGCGGCCAAGGTTGCCCAGGCCCCGAATTTCTTCAGCAACACCCCGCTGGTGCTGGCGCTGGACAAGCTGCCGGCCAGTGAAGGGGCGGTCGACCTGCCGGGCCTGATGCGCGTGTGCCGCCAGCATGGCCTGCGCACCCTGGCCATTCGCGCCAGCCGCATCGAGGACATCGCCGCCGCCATCGCCATCGACCTGCCGGTGCTGCCGCCGTCGGGCGCGCGTGAACGGCCGATAGAATTGGAGCCGCCCAAGCCCAAGCCGCCGGAGAAACCGCCGGCGCCGGTGGTAAATCCGACGAAAATCATTACCTTGCCGGTGCGCAGCGGCCAACAGGTCTATGCTCCGGGGGGCGACCTGGTGGTCATGGCCACCGTCAGCTCCGGTGCGGAACTTCTGGCCGATGGCAACATCCATGTGTACGGCCAAATGCGCGGCCGGGCCCTGGCGGGTATCAAGGGCGACACAAAGGCGCGCATCTTCTGCCAGCACCTGGGTGCCGAGCTGTTGTCCATCGCCGGCCAGTACAAGGTCTCGGAAGACCTGCGCCGCGACCCCTTGTGGGGGGCAGGCGTACAAGTCAGCTTGTCTGGTGATGTGTTGAACATCACCCGCCTTTAACGGATACTGCCGCCATTTTCCGTACAACTTTTAAACTTGGCGGCAAACGGCCATTATCACGGCCGGCCGACTGCAGTTGTTTACAAGTCATGCTTTCATTCAGGGACTAGCAATCCTTTTTCATTAGGGGTGATACACCTTGTCCAAGATTCTCGTGGTTACATCCGGCAAAGGTGGTGTGGGCAAGACCACCACCAGCGCCGCCATCGGTACCGGCCTGGCCCTGCGCGGCCACAAGACTGTCATCGTCGACTTCGACGTGGGCCTGCGCAACCTCGACCTGATCATGGGCTGTGAACGCCGCGTGGTGTACGACTTCGTCAACGTGGTGAACGGCGAAGCCAACCTGCAGCAGGCCCTGATCAAGGACAAGCGCCTTGAGAACCTGTACGTGCTGGCGGCCAGCCAGACTCGTGACAAGGACGCGCTGACCAAGGAAGGCGTGGAAAAAGTGCTGATGGAGCTCAAGGAAACCTTCGAGTTCGTGGTCTGCGACTCCCCGGCGGGCATCGAGACTGGCGCCCACCTGGCCATGTACTTCGCCGACGAAGCCATCGTCGTCACCAACCCCGAAGTGTCCTCGGTACGTGACTCGGACCGCATGCTGGGCCTGCTGGCCAGCAAGTCGCGCCGCGCCGAGCGCAACGAAGACCCGATCAAGGAACACCTGCTGTTGACCCGCTACAACCCCGAGCGCGTGAGCAAGGGCGAGATGCTGGGCGTGGAAGACGTCAAGGAGATCCTGTCGGTGACCCTGCTGGGCGTGATTCCCGAGTCCCAGGCGGTGCTCAAGGCCTCCAACCAGGGCGTACCGGTCATCCTCGACGACCAGAGCGACGCCGGCCAGGCCTATAGCGACGCCGTCGACCGACTGCTGGGCAAGAACGTGGAACACCGCTTCCTCGAACAGCAGAAGAAAGGATTCTTTGAGCGGCTCTTTGGGGGTAACTGATGAGCATTTTTGACTTCTTTCGTTCCAAAAAGGTCAATACCGCGTCGGTAGCGAAAGAGCGTCTACAGATCATCGTGGCGCACGAACGTGGCCAGCGCAGCACCCCGGACTACCTGCCTGCCCTGCAGAAGGAGCTGGTGGAAGTGATCCGCAAGTACGTCAATATCGGCAACGAGGACGTACAGGTGGCGCTGGAAAACCAGGGCAGCTGCTCGATCCTGGAACTCAACATCACCCTGCCTGACCGCTAACCCGGCCTGGCAGCACCCGCGGCGATTGCCGGTGTCCCCTGGTGGGAATACCGACAATCGCCGTTGGCGTTTCTACCGAGACAATTTCAATGCCGCTGTCGAACATCCACATCCTGCATCAGGATGACGCCATCCTGGTGATCAACAAGCCGACCCTGCTGCTGTCGGTGCCTGGCCGTGCCGAAGACAACAAGGACTGCCTGATCACCCGCCTGCAGGAAAACGGCTACCCCGAGGCGCGCATCGTGCACCGCCTGGACTGGGAAACCTCGGGCATCATTCTGCTGGCCCGCGACGCCGACACCCACCGCGAGCTGTCGCGGCAGTTTCATGACCGCGAAACCGAAAAGGCCTACACCGCCCTGGCCTGGGGCCAGCCGGAACTGGACAGTGGAAGCATCGACCTGCCGCTGCGCTACGACCCGCCCACCAAGCCGCGCCACGTGGTGGACCACGAGCAGGGCAAGCACGCCCTGACCTTCTGGAAGGTGCTGGAGCGCTGCGGCGACTGGTGCCGCGTAGAGCTGACGCCAATCACCGGCCGCTCGCACCAGCTGCGCGTGCACATGCTGTCCATCGGCCACCCGCTGCTGGGCGACGGCCTGTATGCGCACCCCGAGGCCCTGGCGGCGTACCCGCGGCTGTGCCTGCACGCCAGCATGCTGAGCTTCACCCACCCCACCACGGGCGAACGCGTGCGCTTCGAGTGCCCCGCGCCGTTCTGACGGCGCCCTGCCTTGAAACCTTCCACCGTAGCCGCTGCCGCAGGCTGCGCTGGCCCTCAACCACACTGAAGATCTCCAGTGTGCAAGCGGGCCAGCGCAGCCTGACGGCAGCGGCTACAAACGCGCCCACAGCTGCGTTCAATACGTTAAACTCGCGCCATTGCTGTCTGGAGCCAACTATGCGCGAAGCTTTGAACCAGGGCCTGATCGACTTCCTCAAGGCCTCCCCCACGCCCTTCCACGCCACCGCCAGCCTGGCCATGCGCCTGGAAGCGGCCGGCTACCAACGCCTCGACGAGCGCGACACCTGGGCCACCGTGGCCGGCGGGCGCTATTACCTGACCCGCAACGACTCCTCCATCATCGCCTTCAAGCTGGGCCGTCATTCGCCCCTGCTGGGCGGCATCCGCCTGGTGGGCGCCCACACCGACAGCCCGTGCCTGCGCGTGAAGCCGCAGCCCGAGCTGCAGCGCCAGGGTTTCTGGCAGCTGGGCGTGGAAGTCTACGGTGGCGCGCTGCTGGCGCCGTGGTTCGACCGTGACCTGTCGCTGGCCGGCCGTGTCACCTTCCGCCGCGACGGCAAGGTGGAGAGCCAGCTGATCGACTTCAAGCTGCCGATCGCCGTGATCCCCAACCTGGCCATTCACCTCAACCGTGAAGCCAACCAGGGCTGGGCCATCAACGCCCAGACCGAGCTGCCGCCGATCCTGGCCCAGGTGGCCGGCGACGAACGCCCGGACTTCCGCGCCCTGCTCACCGACCAGCTGGCCCGCGAACACGGCCTGAACGCCGACGTGGTGCTGGACTATGAACTGAGCTTCTACGACACCCAGAACGCTGCGGTGGTGGGCCTGCACGGCGAGTTCATCGCCGGCGCGCGCCTGGACAACCTGCTGTCGTGCTACGCCGCGTTGCAGGCGCTGCTCAACGCCGACAGCGAGGAAACCTGCGTGTTCGTGGCCAACGACCACGAAGAGATCGGCTCGTGCTCGGCCTGCGGCGCCGACGGCCCGATGCTGGAGCAGACCCTGCGGCGCCTGCTGCCCGACGGCGACGACTTCGTGCGCACCATCCAGCGTTCCTTGCTGGTGTCGGCCGACAACGCCCACGGCGTGCACCCCAACTACGCCGAGAAGCACGACGCCAACCACGGCCCGAAACTCAACGCCGGCCCGGTGATCAAGGTCAACAGCAACCAGCGCTACGCCACCAACAGCGAGACCGCCGGTTTCTTCCGCCACCTGTGCATGGCCGAGGAAGTGCCGGTGCAGAGCTTCGTGGTGCGCAGCGACATGGGTTGCGGCTCCACCATCGGCCCGATCACCGCCAGCCACCTGGGCGTGCGCACCGTGGACATCGGCCTGCCGACGTTCGCCATGCACTCCATCCGCGAGCTGTGCGGCAGCCAGGACCTGGCACACCTGGTGAAAGTGCTGGAAGCGTTCTACCGCAGCCGCGAGCTGCCGTAATCCCGCCACCCCGTAGCAGCGGCCGCAGGCCGCGTCCAATGGCGCCGAACCGCGTCAGGGCCGGACGCCGCCTGCGGCAGCTGCTACGGGGTAAATTTCATGATCCGGATCAAACCCGGCTGCGCTGGCGGGCCTAAACTTAGTACAGGCCCCCTCGCACAAGGACAACGGTCATGGACGAATTCACCTCCCTGCTCATCCAGGTCAGTGCCAGCCTCGGCTTGCTGACCTTCGGCTTCAGCCTGCGCGAACGCAATATCGGCGTGCTGATGCTCTGGCTCGGCATGCTCTGCCTGCTCGGAATAGTCCTGTATAAAATCCTCGTGCGAATCGGCGCATAACCGCTCGCCTTGGGCCTTGGCGCCTCGTACACTCCCTCGATCAAGAATTACCCTGGGTTCATTGTCGAGTGTCTGTCTCCTTGCGTCTGCCTGCCCTGTTTTTCCTCCTGCTGACCTGCCTGCTGGCCGTGCTGCCACAGGCTGAGGCGGCCGGCCTGCCGAGCCTGCTCGGCAGCGGCCAGAAAGCCCAGCCACAACCCACCGAGCCGTTGGCGCAGTCACTGGACCAGGTGATCAACTCCCTGGAAAACGACCAGCAGCGCACGCAACTGCTCACCGACCTCAAGCGCCTGCGCGACACCACCAAGAAGGCCCAGCCGGCCGGTGAAGAAGGCGTGCTGGGGCTGATTGGCAGCACCCTGGGGCAGTTCGAGAAACAGTTCGCCGGCGAAGACAGCCCGTTCAACCGCTGGTCCAACGAGTTCGACCAGGCCGGGCAAGAGCTGTCCGACCTGATGCTGCCGGTGGCCCAGTGGCCGCCGATCATCTTCGGCTTCGTGCTGATCATCCTGGTGTGGAGCCTGCTGGCCTACGCCCTGAACTGGATCAGCCACCACATCCGCATGCGCTTCGGCCTCAGCGAGGAACTGCCCCAGCACCCGCGCACCCTCGACCTGCTGCGCTTCGCCCTGCGCAAGCTGGGGCCATGGCTGGTGGCGCTGATCATCACCGTGTGGGTGGGCTACGCCCTGCCCTCGTCGCTGGGCAAGGACCTGGCCATGGTGCTGGCCTACGCGCTGGTGGTGGGCACCTGCTTCTCGGCCATCTGCGTGGTGGCCTTCTCGCTGCTCGACGGCCCGCACCGCCACCGCGCCCTGTACATCCTGCGCCACCAGGCGTTCCGGCCGCTGTGGCTGATCGGCAGCTTCGCCGCCTTCGGCGAGGCGCTGAACGACCCGCGCCTGGTGGCCAGCCTGGGCTCGCACCTGGCCCACACCGCCGCCACCCTGGCCAACATGCTGGCGGCGCTGTGCACCGGCATGTTCATACTGCGCTTCCGCCGCCCGGTGGCCCACCTCATCCGCAACCAGCCGCTGGCCCGGCGCCTCACCCGCCGCGCGCTGAGCGACACCATCGAGATCCTCGGCACCTTCTGGTACCTGCCGGCGCTGGTGCTGGTGGGCATCTCGCTGCTGGCCACCTTCATCGACGCCGGCGACACCAGCACGGTGCTGCGCCAGTCGCTGGTGTGCACGGTGCTGCTGGTGCTGTGCATGGTCTGCAACGGCCTGGTACGCCGCCACGCGGTGCGGCCGCACAAGCGCATGAAACGCCACGCGGTGTACTCCGAGCGCCTGCGCAACTTCGGCTACACCCTGGTGCACCTGTTGATCTGGCTGTGCTTCATCGAGCTGGGGCTGCGGGTGTGGGGCATGTCGCTGATCCGCTTCACCGAGGGCGACGGCCATGACATAAGCGTCAAGCTGTTCAGCCTGGCCGGCACGCTGATCCTGGCCTGGCTGGTGTGGATCCTGGCCGACACCGCCGTGCACCACGCCCTTACGCACTCGCGCAAGGGCCTGGCCAACGCCCGCGCGCAAACCATGATGCCGCTGATCCGCAACGTGCTGTTCATCGCCATCTTCATCATCGCCGCCATCGTCGCCCTGGCCAACATGGGCATGAACGTCACGCCGCTGCTGGCCGGTGCCGGCGTCATTGGCCTGGCTATCGGTTTCGGCGCCCAGTCGCTGGTCGCCGACCTGATCACCGGCCTGTTCATCATCATCGAGGACTCCCTGGCCATCGACGACTACGTGGACGTCGGCGGCCACCTGGGCACGGTGGAAGGCCTGACCATCCGCACCGTGCGCCTGCGCGACATCGACGGTATCGTCCACACCATTCCGTTCAGCGAGATCAAGAGCATCAAGAACTACTCGCGGGAGTTCGGCTATGCCATCTTCCGGGTCAACGTGCCGCACACCATGGACATCGACACCGCCATCAAGCTGATGCGCGACGTGGGCCAGAAAATGCGCACCGACCCGCTGCAACGGCGCAACATCTGGTCGCCGCTGGAGATCCAGGGCGTGGAAAGTTTCGAGTCTGGTACAGCCATCCTGCGTGCCCGCTTCAAGACCGCGCCCATCAAGCAATGGGAAGTGTCGCGGGCGTTCAACCTGGCGCTCAAGCGCCAGCTGGACGAGTCCGGCCTGGACCTGGCCACCCCGCGCCTGAGCGTGCAGGTGGTGACCAGTGCCGGTGGCACGGTGACAGCGGAGGCCGCTGCACCTTCGACCTGAGTTTGTCCGATCCGACAATAGACCTAGGGCGCCACACGGGTTAGCGTTGTGGCTTCGACTTCTTCCAAGTGCAGTAGAGGGAACCCGCGATGCTTGGCCCCGACCTTGCCAGCCAGCTGATGCAAATCGACGAGGCGTATTTCAGGCACACCGGCAAGCACCTGCCCATGGCCATCCCCGGCGCGCCGGTGGACCTGTCGTGGGTGCACGACCAGGCGCCCTACGGCCTGCTGGCCCACGACGGCAGTGACAACCCGCGCTTCATCTACGCCAACCGCCAGGCGCTGCGCTGCTTCGACTACCCGCTGGACAGCTTCATCGGCATGGTCTCGGAGCTCAGCTCGCCGCCCGAGCAGCGCGCCGCGCGCCAGCATTACCTGGAGCGCGTGCGCAAGGCCGGCTACAGCTTCAACTACCAGGGCGAACGCTACTCGCGCAGCGGCCAGACCTTCCAGATCTACGACGGCGAGATCTGGGAACTGTCACCGCCCGAGGCGTCGCTGCGCATCGGCCAGGCGTCGCTGTTCTGGCTGACGGAAGTGGAAATCAAGGCGGCGAGACATCGGCACTGAGCCGGATGGCGTCGTGCCGCCAATACTCCAGGTCACAGTCGATCAGCCGCCCCTGCTGGTCATGGTTGACCCGGGTGATGCGCAACCCGGGGCTGCCCAGTGACACCCGCAACGCACTGGCGGCCTCGGCCCGCAGCGCCGTTGGCGCCATTTCAAAACGCACCCGGCCATACTCGATGCCGTAGTGACGCGCGTAGATCTCGGTCAGCGGCTGGTTCAGGTCCAACTCGAGAATGCCGGGGAAATACTGCGGGTTCAGGTAGTGCTCCACGTACAGCACCAGGCGCTGGTCGATGCAGCGGGTGCGGCACAGCTGAATCACGCTGGACAGCGGCGGCAAGTGCAGGTTGGCGCAGATCGCCGCCGACGCGGGCACCAGCCGGCCTGACAGCAGCTGGGTGGACGGCTCGCGGCCCTGCTCGCGGACCATGGCGTGGAAGTGGCTGCGCTTCATCAGGTCGTAGGTCAGGCGTGGCGGCGAGATGAACCAGCCGCGGCGCTCCTCGCGGTAGATCAGCCCCCGGGCCTCCAGTTGCACCAGCGCCTCGCGCAGGGTGATGCGCGTGGTGTCGAACACTTCGCTGAGCTTGCGCTCGGCCGGCAGCTTGCAACCGGCGGCCAGCAGGCCATGCTGGATTTGCTCTTGCAGCGCCTGGCAGATGGCGGTGACGGCTCGGGGTGCACTGTTACGCATCGTTTCAACCTGTCTGGACTAGACCAGCGACAAAAAGGGGCAGCGCTGGCGGCGGTGGGCCATGGCTGCAGCCTAGGCAAAATAAATGACCGCGGGATGACAAGCATCGCGGAAAAGCCCTACATCAAGCAGCGCAAGCCGTTGCAGATCAGGCAGTTAAATCTGAACTACGCTTATTCCCCACGGGCAGCGCCAAGGCCGCTGCAAGGCCCGCGCCAGCCCGCCATACATCAAATTGTCATCACCCCCACCTAGATTGGCTCAGGTCTTGCTGATCTAGACCACCTCGCGACACCGTCCAGATAAAAACCAGCGTTCGCTGAACGCGCCCAAGGAGCTTCGGATGAAAAAGCTTTTCCTGGCATCACTGGTAGGCATGGGCATCACCATGAGCATCAACGCCATGGCTGCCGACGTCGATTTGAACACCCTGGAAGCGGCCGCCAAGGCCGAAGGCGCGGTCAACAGCGTCGGCATGCCCGATGACTGGGCCAACTGGAAAGGCACCTGGGCGGGGCTGCTGGCCAAGTACGGCCTGACCCACATGGACACTGACATGAGCTCGGCCCAGGAAGTGGCCAAGTTCGCCGCCGAGAAAGACAACGCCAGCGCCGACATCGGCGACGTGGGCGCCGCCTTCGGCCCCATCGCCGAGAAGCAGGGCGTGACCCAGCCCTACAAGCCGACCACCTGGGACCAGGTGCCGGATTGGGCGAAAGACAAGGACGGCCACTGGGCCCTGGCCTACACCGGCACCATCGCCTTCATCATCAACAAGCAGCTGGTCAAGGATGAAGACGCGCCCAAGAGCTGGGCGGACCTTGAGAAAGGCAAGTACAAGGTGGCCATCGGTGACGTGAGCACCGCGGCCCAGGCGGCCAACGGCGTGCTGGCCGCAGCCATTGCCCGCGGCGGCGACGAAAGCAACCTGCAGCCGGGCCTGGAGCTGTTCACCAAGCTGGCCCAGCAGAAGCGCCTGTCGCTGGCCAACCCCACCATCCAGACCCTGGAAAAGGGTGAAGTGGAAGTGGGCGTGGTGTGGGACTTCAACGGCCTGAGCTACCGCGACAAGATCGACCCCACCCGCTTCACGGTGCTGATCCCCTCCGACGGCACGGTGATTTCCGGCTACACCACCATCATCAACAAATACGCCAAGCACCCGAACGCGGCGAAGCTTGCGCGTGAATACATCTTCAGCGACGAAGGCCAGTTCAACCTGGCGCGCGGCCATGCCCGGCCGATTCGTGCCGAGCACCTGAAGCTGCCGGATGACGTCGCCTCCAAGCTGCTGCCCAACGAGCAGTACAAGAACGCCAAGCCGATCAAGAACGCCGACGCCTGGGAAAAGAGCTCCAAGGAGCTGCCGCAGAAGTGGAACGAGCAGGTCATCATCGAGATGAACTGATACCTGTGGGAGCTGGCTTGCCAGCGAGCTTTTGGGGGCACTGAAAAGCTCGCTGGCAAGCCAGCTCCCACATCTGTGCAAGCCCTGGCAACAGAGTACTCAGAGGCGAAACCATGCCCCACAAAACCCTCCTGGTCCTGCTCGACGGCCTCAGCCATCAGGTCGCCGAGCACGCCATGGGCCACCTGCAGGCCTACGTCGGTGCCGGCAAGGCCGCGCTGTACCAGCTTGAGTGCGAGCTGCCGGCGCTGTCGCGGCCGTTGTACGAATGCATTCTCACCGGCGTGGCGCCCATCGACAGCGGCGTGGTGCACAACAACGTCAGCCGCCTGTCCAACCAGCGCAGCGTGTTCCACTACGCCAGCGCGGCCGGCAAGGTCACCGCCGCGGCCGCCTACCACTGGGTCAGCGAACTGTACAACCGCTCGCCGTTCAATGCCGCCCGCGACCGCCACACCCAGGCGCCGCAATTGCCCATCCAGTTCGGGCACTTCTACTGGGCGGACAACTACCCCGACTCGCACCTGTTCGCCGACGGCGAGGACCTGCGTCTCAAGCACCAGCCTGACTTCCTGCTGATCCACCCCATGAACATCGACGACGCCGGGCACAAGCACGGCCTCGACAGCGCCCAGTACCGCAACAGCGCCCGCGGCGCCGACGTGATCCTGGCCGATTACCTGCAAGGCTGGCTCGACGCCGGCTACCAGGTACTGATTACCGCCGACCACGGCATGAACAACGACCGCTCCCACAACGGCCTGCTGCCCGAAGAACGGCAAGTGCCGCTGTTCGTGCTGGGCGACGCCTTCAGCCTCGACCCCGCGGCACGCCCGCGCCAGACCGAGCTGTGCGGCACGCTGTGCGAGCTGCTGGGCGTGCCCCACGACAAACCGCTGTGCCGGGAGTTGCTCAAGTGAGCCAGCCAACCAGAGGGCGCGGCTGGGCCATCCTGCTGCTGATACCCTTCGCCGCCGTGTTCTTCATCTTCCAGATCGCCCCGCTGCTGTGGGTGGCCATCCACAGCCTGCAGACCGACAGCGGCTGGAACCTGGACAACTTCATCAGCGCCTTCAGCTCGCGCTTCTACCGCCAGGCCATGCAGTTCAGCCTGGAGATCAGCTTCTGGTCGAGCCTGTTCGGCATCATCATCGCCGTGCTGGGCAGCTACTCCCTGCGCCGGGTTGACTCCAAGCTGCGCGACTTCGTCAGCGCCTTCGCCAACATGACCAGCAACTTCGCCGGGGTACCCCTGGCGTTCGCCTTCATCATCCTGCTGGGCTTCAACGGCAGCCTGACCATGATCCTCAAGCAGGCCGGCATCATCGAGGACTTCAACCTGTACTCCAAGACCGGGCTGATCATCCTCTACACCTACTTCCAGATACCCCTGGGGGTGTTGCTGCTGTACCCGGCCTTCGACGCCCTGCGCGAGGACTGGCGCGAGTCGTCCGCGCTGCTGGGCGCCAGCGCCTGGCAGTACTGGCGGCACATCGGCCTGCCGGTGCTGACCCCGGCGCTGCTGGGCACTTTCGTGATCCTGCTGGCCAACGCCCTGGGCGCCTACGCCACGGTGTACGCGCTGACCACCGGCAACTTCAACGTGCTGCCCATCCGCATCGCCGCCATGGTGGCCGGCGACATCAGCCTGAACCCCAACCTGGCCGCCGCCCTGGCGATGATATTGGTGGGCATGATGACCCTGGTCACCGTGGTCCACCAGTGGCTACTCAAGAGGAGCTACCATGTCGCGCGCTGAAGCCAGCCCGGCGGCGCTGTACCACCGCGTGGTGGTGTGGCTGCTGTTCCTGATCCTGCTGCTGCCCCTGGCGGGCACCCTGCTCTACTCCCTGGCCACCAGCTGGTCGGCGACCATCCTGCCTAGTGGCCTGACGTTCCAGTGGTACGTGCAGCTGTGGAGCGACACGCGTTTCCTGCACGCCTTCGGCCAGTCGCTGATCGTCTGCGTGGGCTCGCTGGCCTTGTCGGTGGTGCTGATCCTGCCGCTGCTGTTCGTGGTGCACTACCACTTCCCGCGCCTGGACGCGCTGATGAACATCCTCATTTTGCTGCCCTTCGCGGTGCCGCCGGTGGTGTCGTCGGTGGGCCTGCTGCAGCTGTACGGCTCCGGGCCTATGGCCATGGTCGGCACGCCGTGGATCCTCATCGGCTGCTACTTCACCGTGGCGCTGCCGTTCATGTACCGGGCCATCACCAACAACCTGCAGGCCATCAACCTGCGCGACCTGATGGACGCCGCCCACCTGCTGGGCGCCAGCACCTTCAAGGCGGCGCTGCTGGTGGTGCTGCCCAACCTGCGCAAGGGCCTGCTGGTGGCGTTGCTGCTGTCGTTCTCGTTCCTGTTCGGCGAGTTCGTGTTCGCCAACCTGCTGGTGGGCACCCGTTACGAGACCCTGCAGGTGTACCTGAACAACATGCGCAACAGCAGCGGGCACTTCAACAGCGCGCTGGTGATTTCCTATTTCGTGTTCGTGCTGGTGCTGACCTGGGCCGCCAACCGCCTGACCAAGGACAAAGACTGATATGAGTTTCGTCAGCGTCGAACAACTGCAGAAGCACTACGGCGACACCCCGGTGTTCAGCGACATCAACTTCACCATCGCCCGCGGCGAATTCGTCACCCTGCTGGGCCCCTCGGGCTGCGGCAAGTCGACCCTGCTGCGCTGCATCGCCGGGCTGACCCCGGTGAACAGCGGGCGCATCCTGCTGGACGGCCACGACCTGGTGCCGCTGAGCCCGCAGAAGCGCGACATCGGCATGGTGTTCCAGAGCTACGCGCTGTTCCCCAACATGACCGTGCAGCAGAACGTGGCCTTCGGCCTGCGCATGCAGAAAGTCGCCAAGGACCAGGTCACCCAGCGCGTGGACGAGGCCCTGCGCCTGGTGGAGCTGCACGACCTGGCCAACCGCTACCCGCACCAGCTGTCCGGCGGCCAATGCCAGCGCGTGGCCCTGGCCCGCTCGCTGGTCACCCGCCCGCGCCTGCTGTTGCTGGACGAACCGCTGTCGGCGCTGGACGCGCGCATCCGCAAGCACCTGCGCGAACAGATCCGCGCCATCCAGCAGGAACTGGGGCTGACCACCATCTTCGTCACCCATGACCAGGAAGAAGCCCTGACCATGAGCGACCGCATCTTCCTGATGAACAAGGGCCTGATCGTGCAGAGCGGCGACGCCCAGAGCCTCTACACCGCCCCCACCGACGCCTTCGCCGCCGGCTTCATCGGCAACTACAACCTGCTCGACAGCGACCAGGCCGGCAAACTGCTGCAACGCCCGGTACACACCCGCCTGGCCATCCGCCCGGAGGCCATCAGCCTGAGCCTGACCGGCGAGCTGGAAGGCGAGATCCGTAGCCACAGCCTGCTGGGCAACGTGATTCGCTACCGGGTGCATGCGCGTGGCGTGGAATTGGTGGTGGACGTGCTCAACCGCTCGGCGAGCGATTTGCTGCCCAACGGGCAACGGGTGTCGCTGGCTATCGATGCACAGGCACTTTGTGAGGTAGCCTGACAAAAGAGCTTTTGATGTTGATCCGCTGTTGATCTGCTTGTGATCTGGCTTTTGATCTTGATCTGGCTTTTGATTGTATGCCCCGTAAAGCGCCAGGGCCGACTGGAGGCGTCGCTCAACGGGCTGCCCGAAGGGCCGAGGCCGCAGGCCGAAGAGACGGTAACCCGCCCGCTTCTATAGCGGGTGCCGTCTGCCCGTTGAGCGGCGCCGGAAGGAGGGGACCCGTAGCGCAGCGGAGGGCCCAAGCAGGGGCAAGCGTTTTTTGCTTACTTTTTTTGGCGTTTGAAAAAAAGTGAGTCGCCGTAAGGGCGAAACGGTCGGTGATCGCACCGCGAAAATGGATATGTCCGAAACCCTCAAAAGCGGGATCCACATATCGTGAACATATCCATTACCGAGGGTGATGCACAATCACCTTTTCGGCCTTACGCCGAGTCACTTTTTGACAGACGCCTCAAAAAGTAACCAAAAAAGGCTTGCCCCTGCTTGGTCCCTCCGCTTCGCTGCGGGTCCCCTCCCTCCGGCGTCGCCCAAGCGGCCGACGGCCCGGAATAGAAGCGCCTCCGGTTCCGTCTTCCCCGGCTACGCCAGGGACCGCTCGGTCAACGCCTCCAGTCGGCCCTGGCGCTTTATGGGGCACACAATCAAGATCAAGAGCCGCACGGGATCAAGATCAAAAGCCGGATAGCGGTGCGGCTGAAATTGGTGCGGCTGAAATTATTGTGTGAATCAATCTGAAGGACTACTTGTATGGCACTGGCAATCTTCGACCTGGACGAAACCCTCATCCACGGCGACTGCGCAACCCTGTGGAGCGAACAGATGGCCCGCCTGGGCTGGGTGGACCCCGAATCGTTCATGCGCAAGAACAACGAACTGATGGACGCCTACAGCCAGGGCAAGCTGGCCATGGAAGACTACATGGCCTTCAGCCTGGAACCCATGATCGGCCGCACCCCCGAGGAGGTCGAGCACCTGGTGGGCCCCTGGGTGGAGGATTTCATCGAGCCCATCATCTTCAGCGAAGCCACCAGGACCATCGCCGCCCACCGCCGGGCGGGCGACCGCATCCTGATCATCTCTGCCTCGGGCACCCACCTGGTCGGCCCCATCGCCGAGCGCCTGGGCGTGGACGAGATCCTGGCCATCGACCTCGACGTGCAGCACGGCGTGTACAGCGGCGCCACCGTGGGCACCCTGACCTACCGCGAAGGCAAGATCACCCGCCTGCTGGAATGGCTGGACCAGGAAGAAGAAAACCTCGAGGGCGCGACCTTCTACTCCGACTCACGCAACGACCTGCCGCTGCTGCTCAAGGTCGACCACCCCCAGGTGGTCAACCCCGACCCGGTGCTGCGCGAACACGCCGAAAAGGCCGGCTGGCCGATTCACTCCTGGACGTGATTGCGCCGGTAGACGTCCTCGCCCATGGCCGCGATCTGCCCATCGATCAACGCGTCGAAAGGCGCCAGCAGCGGCTGGAATGACGCGGGGGCTTCCAGCACTTCCAGGGCCTGGGTGATGGCCTCGATGGTGGACAGCGCGCCGGCCGCGGGCGCCTTGCGCAAGCGGTAGCGCGAAGGCGGCGCACCGTCGAGGGTCACCCGCGGCAACGCCGCCAGCACGGGGTTGAGGTGCAGCAGCTTGCGCGCCTTGCGCCAGGTGCCGTCGGGCACCACCAGCAGCATTGGCTGCTGCCCCGCGGCACTGGCGGCCAGCGGCTGCGCATCCTCGCCGGGGAACAACAGGCAGGCGCGGTAGCCGGGCGGGTTCAGCAGAGCCGGGTCAACCGTTTCGCCCACCACCAACTCGGCGTTCACCAGCCCCAGCGCCGCCAGGCGCGCGGTGTTGAGGGCATGGTTGACCTCGCTGGGGTGCTGCAGGATAAGCACGCGGGTGCGGCTGGGCAGACTGGGAATCAGCGCGCACAGGCAGCGGGATTCAGGGCGGTTGCAGCGGGGGCAGATGATTCGAGGCATGCCCCATTTTGCCACAGAACCCAGCTTCCACGCCCATCAACTGTAGCCGCTGCCGAAGGCTGCGCTGGCCCGTGCATACACCGCAGATCTCCAGCGAGGCTGAGGGCCAGCGCAGCCTGGCGGCAGCGGCTACGGGGCGGCGAAACCCGCGGCAGGTCAGCGGCTAAAGCGCTCTGCCAGGTCGTGCAGGTACTCCGCCATGCGCTCCAGCTCCTGGCTGATCTGCGCGCCCTCGCGCGCCTGGGTGGCGCTGCGGTCGCACAGCTGGGCGATGCGGGTGATCTGCTGGTTGATGTCCTCGGCCACGTGGCTCTGCTGCTCCGAGGCCGTGGCCATCTGCTGGCTCATGCCGGTGATGCGGCTCACCGCCTGGGTAATGCCCACCAGCGCGGTCTGCACGGCCTCGACGCTCTGCACGCTGTCCCTGGAGATCTGCTCGCCACGGGTGGCGGTGTGCACGGCGCGGTCGGCGCCAGCCTGCAGCGAGGTGATAATCTGGTGGATCTGCTCGGTGGACGTGCGCGTGCGCATGGCCAGCGAGCGCACTTCGTCGGCCACCACGGCAAAGCCCCTGCCCTGCTCGCCGGCGCGCGCCGCTTCAATAGCGGCATTGAGCGCCAGCAGGTTGGTCTGCTCGGCAATGGCGGTGATCACGTCGGCGACGCTACCGATGGACTGGGTCTCCTGGGCCAGGGCGTTGACCGCCTGGCCAATCTCGCTGACCGCGCCACTCATCAGGCCCATGGCCTGCAGGCTCTGCTGGGCCAGGGCGCTGCCCTGCTGGGCGAGCTGGTCGGCGTCGGCGGCGGCCACGGCGGTGTTCTGCACGTTGTGCGCGACCTCCTGGATGGTGGCGGCCATCTCGGCGATGGCCGTGGCCGACTGGTCGGTCTCGCTGCGCTGGCGGTCCAGCAGCTCGGCCTGGGCGCCCGACAGGCCCGACGACTGCGAGGCGCGCTCGCGCACGCTGACGCCGGCGTCCACCAGCCGGGTTAGCGCTGTCTGCAACCGCGCTTCTTCACTGAACATAGCCAGGTCCAGGCGCCCCTGGGCGCCGGGGGTGTCGCTGTAGGTGAGGGCCACCAGCGGGCTGGTGAAGGATTTCGGGTGGTCGCCCAGGGTGCGTTCGATGTCACGCACCTGGCGCCGTTCGGTCAGCGCCCAGGCGCCCACCAGGCTGGCCAGCACCACCAGCAACGCCGGGTAGCCATCGAGGAGGAAGTGGCTGACCACCGAGACCACCGCCGCGGCCAGGATCGGCCAGCCCCGCAGGAACGCCTTGCCCAGACGCGCCGCTGGCGCCACCGGGGATTTGCCGGCCCGCAGGCGTGCATACAGTTCACTGGCGCGGCGGATCTGCTCGCGGCTGGGCACCGAGCGCACCGACTCGAAGCCGCTGATGCGGCCGTGCTCGTAGATAGCGGTGACGTAGGCGCTCACCCAGTAGTAATCGCCGTTCTTGGCGCGGTTCTTCACCACGCCCATCCACGGCTTGCCCAGCTTGATGGTCTCCCACATCTGCGCGAACACTGCCGGCGGCATGTCCGGGTGGCGCACCAGGTTGTGGGGCTTGCCCACCAGCTCGTCGTAGGTGAAGCCGCTGATGCTGACGAAGGCATCGTTGCAGTAGGTGATGTTGCTGTTCAGGTCTGTGGTGGAGATCAGCCGCTGGTCGCTTGAAAAGGTGCGTTCGTGTTCGGTAATGGGCAAATTCATGCGCATCGTTGGGCCGTCCATGCTGTCGATGAGAAAATGTGTCATCAAGCTCTGAAAGGTGTAGCAGAGCATTTCAGGGCTGTAGGGGCGTTCGACGCGCCGAGTATCGGCAAACGCACAAATAATGGCGTTTTAGCGGTGCGACCCAGCGCCGCACCGCTGGATTCACACCGGCGTAAGCTGCGCCTTGAGCAGGTCGCGGAAGGTCTGGATCAAGGGCTCGCGGCTGCGACCGCGGCGAGTGATCATGGAAAATGGCGCCTGATAGCCGAAAGTGGCCGGTGATAGCACCCGCAGGTCGCCTTTGTCGGCCCAAGGCTGGGCGTAATGTTCGGGCAGGTAGCCGATGTAGGCGCCCGACAGCACCAGGATCAACTGCGCCTCCATGCTCTCTACCGTGGCGGCGCTGTGCTTGAAGCCGTGGCGGGCCAGTTCGGCCTGGCTCCAGTAGCCACGGCCGACCATGCGCTGCTGGGTAATCACCTGCTCGGGAATGCGCCGCTCGGCGTACAGCGGGTGGCGGTTGCTGCAGTACAGCCAGTGCTGCTCGCGGTAAAGCGGCTGGTAGACCAGGCCACTCATGCGCGTGGAAAACGCGCCGATGGCCAGGTCCAGGCGGTTTTCCTGCACCCCCAGTTGCAGCTCGTAGGGGCTGGACACCGACAGGTGCAGGTGCACCGCCGGGTGTTCCTGGCAGTAGGCGCCGATGGCCTCGGCGAACGGCAGCGCGCGGTCGCTGACCGTGGAGTCGATGACCCCCAGGTTGAGGGTGCCGCGCAGCTCGCCCTTGAGGGCGGCGGCGTACTGCTCGAAACCTTCCATTTCCGCCAGCAGGCGCAGGGTCTCCTGGTGGAACAGCTCGCCCTTGCTGGTCAGGCTGAAGCCGCCGCGGCCGCGGTGGCACAGCACGATGCCCAGGGCCGCCTCCAGCTGGCTCATGTAGGTGCTGATGGCCGAGGTGGACAGGTTCAGCTCCTGCTGGGCATTGGCGAAGCCCTGGTGGCGGACGACGCTGACGAAGATGCGCAGCAGTTTCAGGTCGGGAAGTGCGTTGGCCATGGCATCACATCAGGAGTTCAAGGGCCCGTAGCAGCTGCCGAAGGCTGCGTCGGCGCGGGGAAAAGCGACGCAGCCTTTGGCAGCTGCTACGGGGGCTGCGGATTAGTGTAACGCCATTACTTCAGAAAAATCTGAACTAAGTATTTCTCTGTAGCGATTCTTCAGGGTCACTACCTTTATGCAGACTCCGCCTCAACGTGCCGGCCTTGACCGAGCGCAAAGAAAAAATACAAACGATGAGGTAACCCGTGGACAAGATTCTTCACCAACCACTGGGCGGTAACGAAATGCCGCGTTTCGGCGGCATCGCCACCATGATGCGCCTGCCCCACCTGCAAACCGCAGCCGGCCTGGACGCAGCCTTCGTCGGTATTCCGCTGGACATCGGCACCTCCCTGCGCTCCGGCACCCGCTTCGGCCCACGCGAGATCCGCGCCGAATCGGTCATGATCCGCCCCTACAACATGGCCACCGGCGCCGCCCCCTTCGACTCGCTGTCGGTGGCCGACATCGGCGACGTGGCGATCAACACCTTCAACCTGCTGGACGCCGTGCGCATCATCGAAGAAGCCTACGACGAGATCCTGGAACACAACGTCATCCCGCTGACCCTGGGCGGCGACCACACCGTGACCCTGCCGATCCTGCGCGCCATCCACAAGAAGCACGGCAAGGTGGGCCTGGTGCATATCGACGCCCACGCTGACGTCAACGACCACATGTTCGGCGAGAAAATCGCCCACGGCACCACCTTCCGCCGCGCCGTGGAAGAAGGCCTGCTGGACTGCGACCGCGTGGTGCAGATCGGCCTGCGCGCCCAGGGCTACACCGCCGAGGACTTCAACTGGAGCCGCAACCAGGGCTTCCGCGTGGTGCAGGCCGAAGAGTGCTGGCACAAGTCGCTGGCGCCGCTGATGGAAGAAGTGCGCGCCAAGGTCGGCGACGGCCCGGTGTACCTGAGCTTCGACATCGACGGCATCGACCCGGCCTGGGCGCCTGGCACCGGCACCCCGGAAATCGGCGGCCTGACCACCATCCAGGCCATCGAGATCGTGCGTGGCTGCCAGGGCCTGGACCTGGTCGGCTGCGATCTGGTAGAAGTCTCGCCGCCCTACGACACCACCGGCAACACCTCGCTGCTGGGCGCCAACCTGCTGTACGAAATGCTCTGCGTGCTGCCGGGCGTGGTCCACCGCTGAGGACATGGCCATGAGCAAACAAGAACAAGTATTGCAAGCCGCCCGCGACCTGGTCACCGCCTTTGCCAGCAACGACCGTGAGGCGTATTTCGACGCCTTCACGGCCGATGCCACCTTTGTGTTCCACACCCTTGCGCAGCCCCTGTTGTCCCGCGATGCCTATCGTGAGGTGTGGGACGGCTGGCGGCGCGAGGATGGCTTCGAGGTGATTGAATGCACCTCAAGCAACGCCGTCGTCAGCCTGCAGGGTGACGTGGCGATATTCATGCATGACGTGGCCACCCAGCTGCGCATGCAAGGGGAGCTGTACTTTAGCCAGGAGCGCGAGACCATTGTGTTTCGCCAACAACAAGAAGGCCGCTGGCTGGCCTGCCACGAACACTTGTCCGCTGCACCCTCGACACTGCCCTCCCCTTGACCGCCGCGACGCCCGCGTAGACGGGCGCCCGCAATGATCGGAGCAGATCATGAACAATAACAACAGCACGACCAGCATCAGCCAGATAGAAACCTTCGGGGTCGAACAGATCCCGGACCACGAAAGGAATGCCAAGCCCCTCGACCTGTTCCGCCTGATCTTCGGCGGCGCCAATACCTTTTCCACCGCGGTGCTGGGCAGCTTTCCGGTGCTGTTCGGGCTGTCGTTCCAGGCCGGCCTGGTGGCCGTGCTGCTGGGCACCTTGGTCGGCGCGCTGATCCTGGCGCCCATGGGCCTGTTCGGCGCCATCAACGGCACCAACAATGCGGTGTCCTCGGGTGCGCACTTCGGCGTGCACGGGCGCATTGTCGGCTCGTTCCTGTCGCTGCTGACCGCCATCGCCTTCTTCTCGCTGTCGGTGTGGAGCTCGGGTGACGCCCTGGTGGGCGGCGCCAAGCGCCTGATCGGCCTGCCCGAAACCGACCTGACCCTGGGCCTGACCTACGGGCTGTTCGCGGTGCTGGTGCTGGCCGTGTGCATCTACGGCTTCCGCTTCATGCTGTGGGTCAACAAGATCGCCGTGTGGACCGCCAGCATCCTGTTCCTGTCGGGCATCGCCGCCTTCGCCGGGGCCTTCGACGTGAACTACGCCGGCACCGTCAGCCATGGCCAGGCCGGCTTCTGGGCGGCCTTCATCGGCGCCTCGCTGGTGGCCATGAGCAACCCGATCTCGTTCGGCGCGTTCTTGGGCGACTGGTCGCGCTACATTCCGCGCAGCACCTCCAAGGCGCGCATCATGGGCGCAGTGGTGTTCGCCCAACTGGCCACCCTGCTGCCGCTGCTGTTCGGCCTGGCCACCGCGACCATCGTCGCCACCCAGGCGCCGGACTACATCGCCAACAACAACTACGTCGGCGGCCTGCTGGCGGTGTCGCCGGGCTGGTTCTTCCTGCCGGTGTGCCTGTTGGCGGTGATCGGCGGCATGTCCACGGGCACCACCTCGCTGTATGGCACCGGCCTGGACATGTCCAGCGTGTTCCCGCGCCTGTTGTCGCGGGTGCAGGCCACGCTGCTGATCGGCCTGATGTCGATTGCCTTCATCTTCATCGGCCGTTTCGCCTTCAACCTGGTGCAGAGCGTGTCGACCTTCGTGGTGCTGATCATCACCTGCACCACGCCATGGATGGTGATCATGCTGATCGGCCTGCTGGTGCGCCGCGGCTGGTACTGCCCCGATGACCTGCAGGTGTTCACCCGCGGCGAACAGGGTGGCCGCTACTGGTTCCACCACGGCTGGAACTGGCGCGGCCTGGGGGCCTGGATTCCCAGCGCCCTGGTAGGCCTGTGCTTCGTCAACCTGCCGGGGCAGTTCGTCGGCCCGCTGGGCAACCTGGCCGGCGGCATCGACATCAGCCTGCCGGTGACCCTGGGCCTGGCGGCGGTGGTGTACCTGGTACTGCTCAAGCTGGTGCCCGAAGCGGCAGCGGTATACGGCCCAAACGGTAAAACCGGCAGCACCTCCATCGCTGCCAGCGCAACCACCGCCTAACCCGTAGCAGCGGCCGCAGGCCGCGTCCTGTCCATCAGGACGCAGCCTGCGGCAGCTGCTACGTACACAATAAGATCGGAGAAACTCCCCATGGCTCTGGATATTTTCGTCGTCGCGATCTACGCGGCGGGCATGCTGCTGCTTGGCTGGTACGGCATGCGCAAGGCAAAAACCCATGAAGACTACCTGGTGGCCGGCCGCAACCTGGGCCCGTCGCTGTACATGGGCACCATGGCCGCCACCGTGCTGGGCGGTGCGTCCACCGTCGGCACCGTGCGCCTGGGCTACGTGCACGGCATTTCCGGCTTCTGGCTGTGCGCGGCCCTGGGCCTGGGCATCGTCGCCCTCAACCTGTTCCTGGCCAAGCCGCTGCTCAAGCTGAAGATCTTCACCGTCACCCAGGTGCTGGAGAAGCGCTACAACCCCATGGCGCGCCAGGCCAGTGCGGTGATTATGCTGGCCTACGCGCTGATGATCGGCGTGACCTCGATCCTGGCCATCGGCACCGTGCTGCAAGTGCTGTTCGGCCTGCCGTTCTGGCTGGCGGTGATGGCTGGCGGCGGCGTGGTAGTGGTGTACTCGACCATCGGCGGCATGTGGTCGCTGACCCTGACCGACATCGTCCAGTTCGTGATCAAGACCGTCGGCCTGATGTTCATCCTGCTGCCCATCTGCCTGTACCGCGTGGGTGGCTGGGATGAACTGGTGGCCAAGCTGCCGGCGTCCAGCTTCAGCTTCACCAGCATCGGCTGGGACACCATCATCACCTACTTCATGATCTACTTCTTCGGCATCCTGATCGGCCAGGACATCTGGCAACGGGTGTTCACTGCCAAGAACGAAAAGGTCGCCGTGTACGCCGGCACCACCGCTGGCCTGTACTGCATCGTCTACGGCCTGGCCTGCGCGCTGATCGGCATGGCCGCCCACGTGCTGCTGCCGGACCTGGACAACGTCAACAACGCCTTCGCCGCTATCGTGAAAGCCAGCCTGCCCGATGGCATCCGTGGCCTGGTGATCGCCGCGGCCCTGGCCGCCATGATGTCCACCGCCAGCGCCGGCCTGCTGGCCGCCTCCACGGTGCTGACCGAAGACCTGCTGCCCAAGCTGCGCGGCGGCAAGCAGTCGAGCCTGGGCATCAACCGCCTGTTCACCCTGCTGACCGGTATCTGCGTGCTGGGTATCGCCCTGGTGGTGAACGACGTGATCAGCGCCCTGACCCTGGCCTACAACTTGCTGGTGGGCGGCATGCTGATCCCGCTGATTGGCGCCATCTTCTGGAAACGCGCGACCACTTCCGGGGCCATTTGCAGCATGACCCTGGGCTTCATCACCGCCCTGGTGTTCATGTTCAAGGACGGCCTGGATGCCAACACCCCCATCTACTACAGCCTGGCGGTGGGCCTGGTAAGCTTCGTGCTCGTCAGCCTTTTGTCACGCCGCCCGGCGCTGGCAGCCAAACTGGCCTAAGATGTTGAAAAAAGCCGTATCCCTGGTAGTTGCATAAACCAAGGGGTGCGGCGCTTTCACCAGGAAGGCCGCTGTTGTTCTGACAGTACCGCAAACGAATTGCCGGACGGAGCGTGCACGCATTTCGGAGGTCTGCCATGAACCGCACAGACATTCAGTTGTATATCCACAGCACCATCGAGCAACAACTGGCGGCGCAGCAATGCGACCCGCCGCGCCTGGACCTGGCCGAGCTGTTCCGCCGCCTGGAAAAGCTCTTCGGCGTACCGCTGGACCCTGACCGGGTGCTGCGCCAGGTCAGCACCATCAACGACCTTTCCCGCTTGATTCAACGGATGAATCCCCACGACCGCGCTTCCGCGTAGGGGCCTCGCCATGCCGCGATTCGGTATTCGCAAGACCGTGCACAATTTCATCAGCGACTTTCTGGGGGACGGCGACTTCGACGACGATGTCAGCCTCGAATCCCTCGGGCTGGACAAGAAGGACATCATGGAATTGATCACGCGCCTGGAGGATGAGTACGGGCTGACGGCGTTTACCATCGAGGAGGACAGGTTGCTGGAGCAGGCGGTGACGGCCAATGACTTGTGGCGGTTCTTGCGCGAGATTGCGCGCCACTGACGAACCCATAGCCGCAGCCTGGCGGCAGCGGCTACCGGTGGATTGAATGCAGACTCAGCGGCGCGGTTGGCGGCGACGGTCTTTGTCTTCGGTGGGAATCGGGATTGGCTGCAGCGGCGGCGGAATCAGGCCCAAGGCAACGCCAAGGTCGTGGAGCCAGTTGTACAGAGTGCGGTTCATAGAGCCCCCCTTAGGGTAAACCTGAGCGACGGGTCAATGTTTGCGTCGTCTCAAGCAGATCATAGTCCTGATTGCCATCATACGCACCGGGTAAAGTGCGGCAAAAGGTCTCAATCAGGACGGATTTCATCTGCCAGTCAGCGTGTGCCCGACGATCGGTCGGTTACACCGACCCACCGGCGATCTGCGCCTTGCTGGCCACCTCATCGAAGGTGTCCGGCAGCAGCGCGTCCTGCTGTTCATCCAGCACCTGGCGGGGGTGTTCATGCCCCGGAATGCTGGTGTCGATCAGGCTCAACAGGCTGGAACCGCGCGGGGTCAGCACGAAGTTCTCGCCGTTGCCGCCCTCATCTTCGGGGCGCGGGGCGATGTAGCCGCGGTCCAGCAGCAGCTTCTCGTACTCGCCGGCCAGGGCCTTGAGGTGGTCCAGGTCCCCTGGCGCGCCCCCGTCTGCGGCTACCTGGGCGGCATGCTGCTCGGCATAGGGGCGCGGGGTGAAGCTGTGCCCGGCGCCGTTCTGCACCTCATGCAGCAGGCGTTCGATCAAATCCCAGTTATACGTTGTCATCCTGAGCTACCTCCAACACAGAGTGAAAGGGCCTACACAGGTTGTGACCCGCGCGCCGCGCAGCCGTTCACGCTGAACTTTCGGCGGGCGCGCAGGCTCCACCGGGTATCGCGGCAGGAGGTGGATGATGAAGACGGTAACGAGCATCGCGGGCGCGTGCATGCTGCTGGTAAGCGTGAACGGCTTCGCCTGTACCCTGGAAGAGGCCACGGCCAAGCGGGAGCAGTTGGCGCAGGAGGTGGCCAGGCTGACCCAGCAGAACCCGCAGAAGGCCAGGGAAATCAACGCTGAGCTGCAGGGCATGAAGCTGGACACCGCCAGCAAGGATTTACCGGACAAGTGCCAGCTGATCGACAAGCGCCTGCAGGAGCTGGATGAAGCCGGCAAGAAAGCCGACTCCTGAGACATCAAGCCACCGCTGCCTCGCGGCAGCGGCTACAACCGCGGGATTACTCGGCGTCAGCGGCCGGCTTGCGGCGCTTCAACGGCGCCATGCCGTCGCTGCTCACCAGCTGCTCGGCCTTGGGCTTGTTGACTGTCTTGCGCTTGGTCGGGCCCTTGGCGGCGGTTTTCTTGTCACCTTTCTTGGCGTCGGTCTTTTTCTTCTTCACACCCACGGCCTTGCCCGAAGCCTTGACCTTCTTCGGCCCGCTGTAGGTGCCTTTCACTTCCTTGATGACGCGGCGCTCGAACTTCTGCTTCAGGTAGCGCTCGATGCTCGACATCAGGTTCCAGTCGCCGTGGCAGATTAGCGAAACGGCCAGGCCTTCGTTGCCGGCGCGGCCAGTACGGCCGATGCGGTGCACGTAGTCATCGCCGCTGCGTGGCATGTCGAAGTTGACCACCAGGTCCAGGCCGTCCACGTCCAGGCCACGAGCGGCCACGTCGGTGGCCACCAGAATCTTCACGCCGCCCTGCTTGAGGCGGTCGATGGCCAGCTTGCGGTCCTTCTGGTCCTTGTCGCCGTGCAGCACGAACGCCTTGTATTCCTGGGCCACCAGGCGGCCGTAGATGCGGTCGGCCATGGCCCGGGTGTTGGTGAAGATGATCGCCTTCTGGTAGGTCTCGTTGGCCAGCAGCCAGTTGAGGATCTGTTCCTTGTGCACGTTGTGGTCAGCAGTGACGATCTGCTGGCGGGTGCCTTCGGCCAGCTGGCTGACGTTGTTGATCAGCAGGTGCTCGGGGTCTTTCAGCACCTTGCCGATCATGTCGCGCAGGCCGGCGCCGCCGGTGGTGGCCGAGAACAGCAGGGTCTGGGCGCGGTCCTTGCACTCGTCGCTCAGGCGCGTGACGTCTTCGGCGAAGCCCATGTCGAGCATGCGGTCGGCTTCGTCCAGCACCAGCACTTCGACCTTCTTCAGGTCCAGGTTGCCGGCGTTGAGGTGTTCCAGCAGGCGGCCAGGCGTGCCGATCAGGATGTCCGGCACCTTGCGCAGCATGGCGGCCTGCACCTTGAAGTCTTCACCGCCGGTGATCAGGCCGGACTTGATGAAGGTGAACTGCGAGAAGCGCTCCACTTCCTTCAGGGTCTGCTGGGCCAGCTCGCGGGTCGGCAGCAGGATCACCGCGCGAATTTCCACGCGGACCTTGGCCGGGCCGATCAGGCGGTTGAGGATCGGCAGCACGAAGGCTGCGGTCTTGCCGCTGCCGGTCTGCGCCGTCACCCGCAGGTCACGCCCTTGCACTGCCAGCGGGATAGCCGCTACCTGCACCGGGGTAGGCTCGACGAAATTCAGCTCGGCCACGGCTTTGAGCAGGCGTTCATGCAAGGGGAATTGGGAAAACACGGGTGTTACCTCGGCGAAGTACATAAATTCAACTGCATAGCGTAACGGTTTGCGCGGCAATAAGCCGAACTTCTTTACGTGTGGTAACGCACTTTTTGCCAAATTGTCGTGTCGATGGGCTCTAATGACCGGCCCGACCGCTGACCGGACGCCCGTCGCACCCCATGGATATTCACGCTTTCTGGCTCCAGGCCCAGGCCCTGTGGGCCGCCCTGGAACATCAACCGCTGCTGCGCACCGGCCTGGCCCTGGCCGTGCTGCTGGCCATTGCCCTGGGCCTGGGCCGCCTGGCCCGCCAGGTGCTGCTGTACGGCATGCGCCTGCTGGCCCGCCAGCCGGCCCTGCACTGGCTGGACGACCTGCACCGCAACAAGGTGTTTCACCGCCTGGCGCAGACGGTGCCGTCGCTGGTCATCCAGTTCGGCCTGGCGCTGGTGCCGGGCCTGAGCGACAAGACCACCCTGTTCATCGGCAACCTGGCCCTGGCGGTCACCTTCCTGTGCCTGACCCTGGGCCTGGGCGCCCTGCTCAACGGCCTGCTGGACATCTACGCGCGCACCGAGCACGCCCGCACCCGCTCCATCAAGGGCTACGTGCAACTGGCAAAGATGATCCTGTACATCTTCGCCGCCATCGTCATCGTCGCCACCCTCATCGACCGCTCGCCGCTGTTGCTGCTGTCGGGCCTGGGCGCCATGTCGGCGGTCATCCTGCTGGTGTACAAGGACACCCTGCTGTCGTTCGTGGCCAGCGTGCAGCTCACCAGCAACGACATGCTGCGCGTGGGCGACTGGATCGAGATGCCCCAGGTGGGCGCCGACGGCGACGTGGTGGACATCACCCTGCACACGGTGAAGGTGCAGAATTTCGACAAGACCATCGTCAGCATCCCCACCTGGCGGCTGATGTCCGAGTCGTTCAAGAACTGGCGCGGCATGCAGCAGTCCGGCGGCCGGCGCATCAAGCGCAGCCTCAACATCGACGCCAGCGGCGTGCGCTTCCTCACCGACGAGGAACAGCAGCACCTGGCCCGCGTGCACCTGCTGACCGACTATGTGGGCCGCAAGCAGGCCGAAGTCGCCAGCTGGAACCAGGCCCAGGGCGAAGTCGCCGACCTGCCCGCCAACCGCCGGCGCCTGACCAACCTGGGCACCTTCCGCGCCTTCGCCCTGGCCTACCTGAAAAGCCACCCCGACATCCAGCCGAACATGACCTGCATGGTCCGCCAAATGCAGACCGACGCCCAGGGCGTGCCATTGGAAATCTACTGCTTCACCCGCACCACGGTGTGGGCGGAGTACGAGCGTATCCAGGGCGATGTGTTCGACTACCTGCTGGCAGTGTTGCCGGAGTTTGGCTTGAGCTTGTATCAGCAGCCTAGTGGGGCGGATATGCGGGTAGGGTTGACGGGCAATGTGAAACATTTGCTTGCCAAATCCTGCCTTGACCCAGCGGCGGTGGCGTCCCAAGAATAGCGCTGCTCTGCCATGCCTTCACCGTACGAATGGAGAAGGCCGCCGGAAAAAAGGAGGCCCCATGCCCACTGTTTCAATTGCGTTGATCAAGGAAAGCAACAGGCGTCTCGCCTCATCTTCGAAGCGAGCGGTCGCCGATCGTTCGTCGAAGCTGTCCAGGGAGACGCTCAACGACATGATGAAGAGAGCGTTTGAGCGCCTTGCCAACGGATAGAAGGATGACGGTGTTTTGTGCCAGACATCACCGAGCAACGAACCAGGGACGGCGCCATCAGCAGTCGCCACGCCGCCCGTGCGTATTGAAAACACGCGATCCGATGTCTATCGCGAATTGGTCGAAAACGACGATGACTTCCTCGGATTACTCGCCTATTCGCTCTACAAGCGACACAAAATTGAATGGCTTCGCAGCCACCCTGATGAAAATCACGAGGCGTTCAAGCGAGTAGCCTGTACACCCCAGCAAGTGAGGATGTATCACGACCAAGCCACCCAGATGGCGAGAAACATGATCAACGAATCGCTTGATCAATTGGGCGAAGAGCTACGGGAGAGCATCACCGACGGGTTATCATCGCCAGGATCGACAGCATGAGGCCAGGATTCTGGCGCTCGCTGGGGAATCATACGTTGAGCGGGATTGCCTCGGTCGCAGTGGCTCTGTCGTTGTTTGGTCTGTTCACCCTGTACTCCAGTTTCCAGGAAAACGGTGGCCTGGAGGGACGCATCCGGCAGATGGCAAACCCACAGCACGAGGCACGCAGCTAGAGCGATTCCAAACTGTCGTCCACGCCCCTTCAACGCAAAAAACACCGTTCTCGCCTTTCAGCTCCCTCGAAGCATCACCCCGCTGCCACACGCTTTAGTAAATTTCACTACGCCAACCGTTCTTTTCAAACTGCCCCCGCCCCGCCCCGGCTTATAGCATTGATGCCCTGCCACGCATCCTTCGCCACGGGGCCCCATGAATAACAACAAGGTAGCGCTGCCGGCGTTCTATACCATCGTCACGCTGTTCACCGGCCTGGACATGGCCATTGTCATCGCCATGGTGTGGTTCGGCCTACAGGCCACCGGTTCCACCTTCCTGGTGGGCGCCACGCTGTGTATTGCCACGGTGGTGCCCTACGCCCTGGAGCAGTACCTGGGCCGTTTTTTCACGGTCGGGCTGAGCATGAAACGGCTGTTGTACATCCGTCTCGCGGTGTTCCTCGCCATCCTGGGGTTGTCGTTGACCCAGGCGGCGCTGATGCCGGTCGGTTTCCTGGGCATCGCGTTCCTGGTGGGGGTGACCGATTACTTCACCATCAGCACCCTGGAATCGCAGAACACCAAGCAGGTGCTGGCCGGGCGGACCAACAGCGACACCTCGGCGCGCCTGATGCAGACCGCTATCCAGATCGGCGCCTTTGGCGGGGCGATGCTGGGCGGGGTGATCGTCGACGTGTTTCCGCTCAACCAGACCCTGCAGTTCATCGCCGTCGCCGCTATTGCCGCGCTGGGCGCCATCGCCCTGGTCGGGGGCATGGCCGAGGTCAGCGCGGTGTCCCAGCCGGGCAGTTCGCCGGCGCCCGCCGTCAGCCTGGGCAGCCAGCTGTACCTGCTAATCGTGGTGTTGAGCCTGATCGGTTTCCACATCGGCGCGTTCAACAGCCTGGTGCCCATCGTGTTCCAGAAGCTCAACGGCTGGGACGCCACGCTGTTTGGCACCGCCAGCGGCCTGGCCGGCCTGGGCGCTTTCTGCGCGGCGGTGTTGCCGCGGGTGCGGCTGGGCAGCTACGCCGCGGTGGCGCTGATCGTCGTCGCCGACGTGGCCATTGTCTACTTCGCCAACCCGTGGGCGGTGCTGACCGCAGCCTGCGTGCTGGGCTTCTGCATCAACAGCCTGCGTATCCAGTTGCGCCGCCAGCTGATCGAGGCTGCGCCCGACGCCCATGCCGCCGACCTGATCGCGGCCAGGAGTTCGCTGTATTACCTGCTGGTCAGCGGCGCCGCGCCCATGTTGCTGACCCTGTTCACCACCCACGCCATGCTGGGCTTCGAAGGGGCGCGGGCGCTGATGGTCGCCGCTGCCCTGCTGCTGGGCAGCGCCGTGCTGCTGCGCACGCGCTGGCCCGCACCGCGCGCCGCCGTCGCGGCCAAGTAGGAACCTGCGCCCATGAGTTATGTTGTGATCGTCGACCCGTTTTCCACCGGCAAGCTCTACGCACCGCTGCTCAATGCCCTTGGCCTGAGTTGCATCGCCATCATTTCCCGACCCAACCTGCCCGCGCACTTCACCCAGGACCTGGCACCCGGGCATTTCCTCCATGTGCTGGACTGGAGCCCCGAGGCCGCACACTTCCTCGACGCCTTGGGTGTGCAGGCGGTGATCGCCGGCTGCGAGACTGCCATTCACCTCACCGACCGCCTCGCCAAGCAACTTGGCCTGCGGGGCAACAGCCCCGTCACCAGTGGCGCGCGGCGCAACAAATACATCATGCAGCAGGCGCTGGAACAGCGCGGCGTGACCCACATCCCGACCCGCCTGGTAACCCGCCCACGGCAGATCGCGCAGGCGCTGGAGGCCGTGGCTGACGGGCGCCAGTACGTGGTCAAGCCCATCAATTCCGCCGCCTCCCAGGGGGTGGTGTTTGCCACGGGCCGCCAGGCGGTGGCCCAGGCCCTGGGCAGCGCCGGGTGGGAGCAGAAGAACGACCTGGGGGAAACCAACCTGGGGTTTGTGCTGCAGCCGTTCATCAGCGGCCCGGAATACGTGGTCGACATGGTCGCCTTCAGTGGCCAGTACCATATCGCCTCGGTGTGCCGGTACACCAAGATCCGGCGCAACGGCAGCCCCTTCGTCTACGATAGCCTCGACACCCTGGACCCGGCGGACGAGGCGCTGGCGCCGCTGCTGGCCTACGCCCGCCAGGCCGCCGCCGCGCTGGACGTGGCGGTTGGGCCGCTGCACATGGAGATCATCTGGGCGAAAGACGGCCCGGTGATGATCGAGGCCGGCGCGCGCCTGCACGGCGGCATTGCCCCACAGCTGTTCCAGCAGGTGTACCAGCCCGACCTGTTGTCGCTGGCCGTGGACAGCTACCTGGGCCGCCCCGCGCCCGCGGGACCGGGCTACTCGCGGCAGGCCCGGCACGGCCGCATCGGCTTCTTCTGGACCGACCGGCCGGGCACCTTCCAAGGCCCCGGCAACGAACGCGCGGCGACCACGGTGCCCGGCTACGGCGGCCACCGCTACTTCGTCAGCCCAGGCAGCGCGCTGCCCGCCACCCTCGACTTCGCCACCTGCCCGGGGCTGTTCTGGCTGAGCCACGACGACCCGGACCAACTGGACCGCAGCGCTGAACAGCTGCGCGCCTTGCTATGGGGCCACTGAGGCCTCAGCGCCAGGCGGTGAGCACCGGGTTGATGACCACGTCCCGCACCTGCTCCAGGGCCAGGATCTGGCCCTTGAGCGCCATCAGCTCTTCGAAGCTGCGATAGCTGACCTGCAGCAGCATGTCGGTATCGCCGAACAGCGAATAGGCATGGATGATCTGCGCGTGCGCCTGGAGCTGCGGGAACACCAGGTGGCAGCTGTTGCCCTCCAGTTGCAGCATCAGGAAAGCGCTCTGGTCACCCTTGTCGTCTTCGGCGACGTTGATGGTGAAGCCGAGGATGACGCCGCTGTCGACCAGCTTCTGCACCCGTGCCTCCACCGCCGTGCGCGACTTGTGCACCTGCCGCGCCAGCTGCGCCAGGCTGACCCTGGCGTCTTCCTTCAACGCAGCGATGATCTGCTTGTCGACCTTGTCCATTGTCACGTTCCTGCAGGTTCACCCGCGCCACGGCGGCTGATCCACAGCGACGCCAGTATCACCGCGCCGCCCAGCGCCAGGCGGCCCAGGGGCTCGCTGTGGTTCCAGAACAACAGGTTCATCAGCAGCCCGGTGGGGATGTGCAGGTTGTTCATCACCGCCAGGGTGCCGCCGTTGACCTGGCTGGCGCCCTTGTTCCAGGCGTACATGCCCAGCGCCGTGGCTACCAGGCCGAGGAACACCAGCACGCCCCACTGGGTCGGGTCCTGCGGCAGGTGCTGGGGGTTGCCGAACGCCAGGAACGCCGGCAACGCCACCAGCAACGCGCCGACGAAGAAGTAGCCGAAGCGGCGGTACTGCGGCTCGTCGCTGGGGTAGCGCGCCACCAGCCGCTTGTACAGCACCTGGCCGGCGGCGTAGGTGAAGTTGGCCAGTTGCAGCAGCAGGAAGCCCATGAAGAAGTCCGGGGCGATGCGGTCGAAGCGGATGATCGCCGCGCCCGCTACTGCCACCAGCGCCGCCAGCAGCGCCCAGGGGTTGAAGCGGCGGTTGAGGGCGTCTTCGATCAGGGTCACGTGCAACGGCGTGAGGATGGTGAACAGCAGCACCTCGGGTACGGTCAGCACGCGGAAGCTCAGGTACAGGCACACGTAGGTGACACCGAACTGCAGCGCGCCAATCAGCAGCATCGAGCGCACGAACCCCGGCGCCATGCCGCGCCAGCGGCTCAGCGGGATGAACACCAGGCCGGCAATGATGACGCGCGCCAGCACGGCGAAATAGCTGTCCACGTGGCCAGCCAGGTAGACGCCGATGAGGTTGAAGGAATATGCCTGAATCAGTGTGACGAGAAGTAGATAGCCCATGGGTGCCCCTTGCGTGAGGCGGCGACCTTAATCAATTGCCCGGCACGGGGCAACCCACGGGGTCGCGGTGGCGCCCCGTAGCCGCTGCCGCAGGCTGCGCTGGCCCTGTGCCTCGCTGCACATCGGCAGGGTTCATGTAGGCCAGCGCAGCCTGGCGGCAGCGGCTACAGGCCTGCGTGGAATGCGGGCAATAAAAAAACCCGGCACGCGTGGGGGACGCGGCCGGGTTGAAGCACCAAGGAGCGGGAAGTGCAAAAAGGAGCAATCAATCGATGAATCAAGCCACCTGGGCCACCAGCGCCTTGGCCTGGTTCAGGCCTTTCTCGCTGAAGTCGCCGCCCAGGTTCATGCCCTCGGCATGAATGAACTGCACGTCATGGATGCCGATGAAGGCCAGCACCTGGCGCAGGTAGGGTTCCTGGTGGTCCGCGCTGCTGCCGGCGTAGATGCCGCCGCGGGCGGTCAGCACGATGGCGCGCTTGCCGGTGAGCAGGCCCTGGGGGCCGGTCTCGGTGTACTTGAAGGTCACCCCGGCGCGCAGCACGTGGTCGAGCCAGGCCTTGAGGGTGCTGGGGATGGCGAAGTTGTACATGGGCGCGGCCAGCACCAGCACGTCGGCGGCCAGCACTTCCTCGGTCAGCGCGTTGGAGCGGGCCAGGGCCTGCAGTTCCTCGGCGCTGCGCTGGGCCTCGGGCTTCATCCAGCCACCCAGCAGGTCGGCGTCCAGGTGCGGCACCGGGTCAGTGGCCAGGTCGCGCACGCTGATGACGTCGGCCGGGTGGGCCGACTGCCACTGGTCAATGAACTGCGCAGTGAGCTGGCGCGAGATGGAACCGTCTTTGCGGGCGCTGCTTTCGATGATCTGTACGCGGGACATGGGCTTGGCCTCCAATCAGGTGCGCTGAGTTGATGGAGGCCATGTTAGAGCGGGAATAGTTGATAAAAAAGCGCAAAAAACCGCTTCAACCTATCAATTAAGTTGATTTACCAGGCCGTTCCTCTACTCTATTTCCCATGCGTTCAGGCTGGCTTGCAGGTGATCGTCAGGCGCAACTTGAGAATGTCGCGGTTGAAGCGCTGCAAGGCGCTTGCGGTCTGCCCAGGCTCCACCCGCACCTTGCGGGTGCGCGGGGATTCGGGGCCGTTGCGGAAGACCACGGTGCACTCCGCGGCTTCCGGCCCGTCGTTGCGCAGGTCGATCGAACCCATGTCACCGGCGGTGTCATAAGTGGTGTAGGAGATTTCGGTACCCGCCAGGTGTTTTTCCACCTCGATGGGGTAGGCGAAGGCAGCCACGGGCAACAGCGTCAGCAAGAGCGCACAGCAACTTTTCATTCGGCAGTCTCCAATAGGGAATTGCCAGCTTAGGACATCAGGAGCCGATGATGAAAGCGCCCCGCGTTACCCTGGATCAGTGGCGAACCTTGCAGGCAGTGGTCGACCATGGCGGTTTCGCCCAGGCCGCCGAAGCCCTGCACCGTTCCCAGTCGTCGGTCAGCTACACCGTGGCGCGCATGCAGGACCAACTGGGCGTGCCGCTGTTGCGCATCGACGGGCGCAAGGCCGTGCTCACCGAGGCCGGCGGCGTGCTGCTGCGCCGCTCGCGGCAGCTGGTGAAGAACGCCAGCCAGCTGGAAGACCTGGCCCACCACATGGAACAGGGCTGGGAGGCCGAGGTGCGCCTGGTGGTCGACGCCGCCTACCCCAGCGCCCGCCTGGTGCGCGCGCTGACCGCGTTCATGCCGCAGAGCCGCGGCTGCCGGGTGCGCCTGCGCGAGGAGGTGTTGTCGGGCGTCGACGAGGTGCTGACCGAGGGCGTGGCTGACCTGGCCATCAGCAGCTACAGCATTCCTGGCTACCTGGGCACGGAAATGAGCGCCGTGGAATTCGTCGCCGTCGCCAGCCCGGACCATGCCCTGCACCGCCTCAACCGCGAACTGAGTTTCCAGGACCTGGAAAGCCAGCTGCAGGTGGTGATCCGCGACAGCGGCCGCCACCAGCCCCGCGACGTCGGCTGGCTGGGCGCCGAGCAGCGCTGGACCGTGGGCAGCCTGGGCACCGCCGCCACCTTCGTCGGCAGCGGCCTGGGCTTTGCCTGGCTGCCACGGCACCTGATCGAGCGCGAGCTGCGCGAAGGCCTGCTCAAGCCACTGAAACTGGAACAGGGTGGCAGCCGCCACCCCACCTTCTACCTTTACTCCAATAAGGACAAACCCCTGGGCCCGGCCACGCAGATCCTCGTCGAACTGCTGCGCCAGTTCGACACCGCGCCCCTGGATGCGCCCTTCGCCGCCCCTCAACAAGCCTGACAGGAGTCGCCCATGGCCTTTTTCGAACACGACGGTTGCGCACTGCACTACGAAGAATACGGCCAGGGCGAACCCCTGCTGCTGGTCCACGGCCTGGGTTCCAGCGCCCCGGACTGGGAATACCAGGTGCCCGAGCTGGCGCCCCACTACCGCGTCATCGTGGTGGACCTGCGCGGCCACGGCCGCTCCGACAAGCCCCATGAACGCTACAGCATCGAAGGTTTCGCCGCCGACCTGGCGGCGCTGCTGGAGCGCCTGGGCACCGGCCCGGTGCACTACGTGGGCCTGTCCATGGGCGGCATGACCGGCTTCCAGATGGCCGTCGACTACCCCGCCCTGCTCAAGAGCCTGACCATCGTCAACGCCGCGCCCGAGGTCAAGCTGCGCAAGCCCGACGACTACTGGCAGTGGTTCAAGCGCTGGGGCCTGATGCACCTGGTGAGCATGGGCGCCATCGGCAAGGGCCTGGGCGGGAAACTCTTCCCGCTGCCCGAACAGGCCGAGCTGCGGCGCAAAATCAGCGAGCGCTGGGCCCACAACGACAAGCGCGCCTATATCGCCAGCTTCAACGCCATCGTTGGCTGGGGCGTGCAGGAACGCATCGGGCAGATCCGCTGTCCCACCTTGATCATCAGCGCCGACCGCGACTACACCCCGGTGGCGCTCAAGGAGCAGTACATCAAGCTGATGCCCAACGCAAAACTGGCGGTCATCGCCAATTCGCGGCACGCTACGCCCCTGGACCAACCCGAATTATTCAACCGGACACTCAAGGACTTCCTCGCCACAGTGTCCTCCACCCCCAAGGATCAACGAGTCCCATGCTGAAAAAAATCGCCCTCGCCGCCTGCTCCCTGATGTTCGCCAGCCAGCTGATGGCCGCCGACGCCCAGCACCCCCACGTGCTGATGGACACCAGCTTCGGCAAGGTGGAAATCGAACTGGACATGGTCAAGGCCCCCATCAGCAGCAAGAACTTCCTGGCCTACGTGGACAGCGGCTTCTACAACAACACCATCTTCCACCGCGTGATCCCCGGCTTCATGGTGCAGGGCGGCGGCTTCACCCCGCAGATGGCCGAGAAGGAAACCCGCGACCCGATCAAGAACGAAGCCGAGAACGGCCTGAAGAACGTGCGTGGCACCCTGTCGATGGCGCGCACCAGCGTGGTTGACTCGGCCACCAGCCAGTTCTTCATCAACGTCAACGACAACGCCATGCTCGACCACGGCAACCGCGACTTCGGCTACGCCGTGTTCGGCAAGGTGGTCAGCGGCATGGACGTGGTCGACCAGATCGTCCACGTGCAGACCACCAGCAAGGGTGGCATGCAAGACGTGCCTGCCGACCCCATTCTGATCAAGTCGGCCAAGCGCGTCGACTGACGGCCTGGCCCGAAGGCCAGGCCCAGCACAGGAGCTTTCGCCCCATGCTTTACCGCCGTTTCGAAAAATGGATCGATATCTTCCGTGAGGCGCCCACCGAGTCGCCACCCACCCGGGTGCTGGCCTTCTACGTGTACTACCTGCGCCAGGTCTGGCCCAGCTTCGCCGCCCTGCTGGTGGTGGGGCTGGTGGGTGCGCTGATCGAGGTGGCGTTGTTCAGCTACCTCAGCCGCATCATCGACCTGGCCCAGGGCACGCCCAACGTGCACTTCTTTACTGACCACGGCCTGGAACTGACGTGGATGGCCGTGGTGGCCCTGGTGCTGCGGCCGATTTTCGTGGGCCTGCACGACCTGCTGGTGCACCAGACCATCAGCCCCGGCATGACCAGCATGATCCGCTGGCAGAACCACAACTACGTGCTCAAGCAGAGCCTGAATTTCTTCCAGAACGACTTCGCCGGGCGCATCGCCCAGCGCATCATGCAGACCGGCAACGCCCTGCGTGACTCGGCGGTGCAGGCGGTGGACGCGCTCTGGCACGTGCTGATCTACGCCATCAGCTCGTTGATCCTGTTCGCCGAGGCGGACTGGCGCCTGATGATCCCGCTGATCAGCTGGATCCTTGCCTACATCGTTGCCCTCTACTACTTCGTGCCGCGGGTGAAGGAGCGCTCGGTGATCTCCTCCGATGCCGGCTCCAAGCTGATGGGCCGCATCGTCGACGGCTACACCAACATCGCCACCCTGAAGTTGTTCGCCCACACCAACATGGAACAGCGCTACGCCCGCGAAGCCATCAGCGAGCAAACGGAAAAATCCCAGCTGGCCAGCCGCGTCATCACCAGCATGGACGTGGCCATCACCACCCTCAACGGCCTGCTGATCGTCGGCACCACGGGCCTGGCCCTGTGGCTGTGGACCCAGTCGCTGATCTCGGTGGGCGCCATCGCCCTGGCCACCGGCCTGGTGATTCGCATCGTCAACATGTCCGGCTGGATCATGTGGGTGGTCAACGGCATCTTCGAGAACATCGGCATGGTCCAGGACGGCCTGCAGACCATCGCCCAGCCGGTCAGCGTCACCGACGCCAAGAACGCGCCCAAGCTGAAGGTGGACCGCGGCGCCGTGCGTTTCGACAACGTCGACTTCCACTACGGCAAGGGCAGCAAGATCATCGAGAGCCTGACCCTGGACATCCGCCCCGGCGAGAAGATCGGCCTGATCGGCCCCTCCGGCGCGGGCAAGTCCACCCTGGTCAACCTGCTGCTGCGCCTCTACGACCTGCCCGGCGGGCGCATTCTCATCGACGGCCAGGACATTGCCCACGTCAGCCAGGAAAGCCTGCGTGCGCAGATCGGCATGATCACCCAGGACACCTCGCTGCTGCACCGTTCCATCCGCGACAACCTGCTGTACGGCCGCCCCGGCGCCAGCGAAGCGCAGCTGTGGGACGCCGTGGTCAAAGCTCGCGCCGACGAATTCATCCCGCACCTGTCCGACGCCCAGGGCCGCACCGGCCTGGACGCCCACGTGGGCGAGCGCGGCGTGAAGCTGTCCGGCGGCCAACGCCAGCGCATCGCCATCGCCCGGGTGCTGCTGAAAAACGCGCCCATCCTGATCATGGACGAAGCCACCTCGGCGCTGGACTCGGAAGTGGAAGCGGCGATCCAGGAAAGCCTGGAAACCCTGATGCAGGGCAAGACCGTGATCGCCATCGCCCACCGCCTGTCCACCATCGCCAAGATGGACCGGTTGGTGGTGCTGGAGAAAGGCCGCATCGTCGAGCTGGGCAGCCACAAGGAGCTGTTGGCGCACCAGGGGTTGTATGCGCGGTTGTGGCACCACCAGACGGGTGGGTTCGTAGGGATCGATTGAGGTGGGACGCCGCCTTCGGCGGCTGCTACGGGGTGTCTGGCTGGCGATAGGGTAGCGCCGCCCGCGCCTCTTCGGCGTATGCCCTGACCCCGGCGCGCTCTTCGTGGAGGAACTCCGCTACTGCGTTCTTTAGCCCCGGATGGCTGAGGTAATGCCACGACCGGGTAATCACCGGCTCGAACCCGCGAATCAGCTTGTGCTCACCCTGCGCCCCGGCGTCGAAGCGCTGGAAGCCATGGGCGATGGCGTAGTCCATGCCCTGGTAAAAGCAGGTCTCGAAGTGCAGGCGGTCGAACTCGGCCAGGCAGCCCCAGTAGCGGCCGTACAAGGTGTCGCCGCCCACCAGGCTGAAGGCCATGGCCACCGCCCTGCCGGCCTGGCGGGCGAAGACCACGCGGATTGACTCGGGCATGCGTTCGGCCAGCAGGCTGAAGAAGGTGCGCGTCAGGTAAGGGGCCTGGCGCCGCACTGCGTAAGTGTTGGCGTAGCAGGCGTAGACGAAGTCCCACTCGGCTTCGGTGAGGCCATTGCCCTCGCGCCAGTCGAACTCGAATCCCTGCCCGGCCACCTGCTCGCGTTCCTTGCGCATCTGCTTGCGCTTGCGCGAGGCCAGGACGTCGAGGAAGTCCTGGAAGTCGCGGTAGCCGCGGTTGTGCCAGTGGTACTGGCAGCCCAGGCGCTCCAGCCAGCCGGGCTGGTCGGCGATCAGCGCATCCAGCGCCGGGTCGGTGAAGTTGATGTGGGCGCCAGACAGCGCTTCCACCTCCACATACCCCGGCAACGCCTGGAGCAACGCCTGGCCGCTGCCCAGCAGGCGCGGCCCGGCCACCGGGCTGAAGGGCACGGCGCACAGCAGCTTGGGGTAATAGTCGATGCCGGCGCGGCGGCAGGCGTCGGCCCAGCCGTGGTCGAACACGTATTCACCGTAGGAGTGCCATTTGCGGTAGGCGGGCATGGCCGCGACCAGCGTGCCGTCCTCGATGTGCAGCAGGTGTTCGGGACGCCAGCCGGACTGCTTGCCCAGGCTGCCGCTGTCTTCCAGGGCGCTGAGGAAAGCGTGGCGCAGGAATGGCTGGTCGATGGGCAGCAAGGCGTCCCAGTCGCTGGCGGCGACTTCGCCCAGGCTGTGCGCGACGTGCAATGGCATGGCAATCCCCTCGTTGGAAGGGGCAAGAATGCCATATCCGCAACGTAACCGGCAGCCCGTTCCCACGGAACCGGGCTGCAATGGCGAGTGTTAGAGCAGCAACCGAGCAAATACGGGCACCATTGCGGCGCGGCCACCATGGAACCCTGCCACTACCGCCCGGCCGGCCTTATCAAGGCTGATTGAACGCCCGACAACCGCGCAGTCGCTCATTCGATCGGTCGATGCGAACTTCACGCCGGCCTGGCCGAATGAGGTATCGCGCGTACCATCGAGTTGGTATTTTTCGATCACCAGTTGCGCGCCGCCTTTATCGTAGCGTCCGACCGTCAGGTAGCCGTCATCCAGCGCAATGCCCCGACGGCCGTAAATTGGAAGTCCTGCAAAACTGACCTCCAGACGCTTTCCGTCATTGAATTGCGGGTCAAATGCACCGTCATCCAGGCGAAGGCACACCTGCGCAGCCGTCTCCACCGCAATCAAGGCCTGTTCACTGGCAAAAAATAGACCCAGGGGAGAAAGTCGTCGACCAAGGAGCGCGAAACCGCCCGTGCCAAAATGCTGGTCGATCACGCCTGCCGGAGACATCCGGGCTACAAAACTCTCCACGTATGTAAAGTCCGGTGTATAGCGAACCCCTCCAAAATACAGGCCGGTCTCGGAGGCACAAGCCGACAGCACCGAGGACTCGAATGTAATCGGCTTCAGCAAGGCGATTCCATCACTGCCAAACTCCCTGTCGACATCACCCTCCACGTCAAATGCAAGCACCCCACCCGATTCAAATAAGACACCGTCATCGTGCTGGATTTTCCCGTTCAGCAGGGCAAAGAGTCTTCGGCCGACCCGCAGGCAATCCCCTCCCCCAAAGCTCCGGTAAGGTAGCTCCCTGGCCGCACTGTCTTCTAGAGCCAGCTGGCCTTTGGACGGCCTCCCCGTGGTGCAGAACACCTGAAGCACGGCTTGCTTGAACACCCTGAAGCCATCTTCACAGAAACTGTTATCGAGCACGCCGGTGTCTGTGTAGCGGGCCATGGCAGGAAAGATATCGAGGTCGTCGCCGTAATACAGGTAAACCTCCCCAACCACCAAGACCTTGCCCGGCAGGTCGATAATCTGGAACACCGAGGACCGGGAGTTGACGGTATTCCTGTCCCGGGGGAATCGGCCCTCGATAACCCCTTGGTCTCCGAAGGTAGTATCCAGCCTACCCATTTCAGTCAAGCGTGCGAGGGTGTAGTTCTCGCCGGAATGGAAGGCCACATACATTCGCCCATCGGGCAAGGCAGCAGTGGTCATTCCCATGTTGTCTTCGCCTGGCGAGCCTGGCCGTACGAATCCGTCGATGCCGAAGCCTGGATCAAACTCTGCCGCTGTTATTGCATTGTTCATGACTCTCTCCCATCCGCACGCGTGGGGGGTTAATAAAACGCGTGATTCATCAGAACGTAGTCGGGAGGAGACGCACAACTGTCAGAAGTAACAGTTCGAACGCCGACCGCAATGCGCACGGCCTCGTTCAGGGTATCGGCTGCAAAAAAAAAGCCCCGCACTGGGCGGGGCAAGAGAGAGCTTTAACGGATGAGGAAAAAGCGGTTACACATTCAGCGAATTACAACAGCGGGATCGAGTAGCTCAGGATCACGCGGTTCTCGTCCTGGTCGCGCTGGCCCGGGATGTCGTTGCGCCACATGCCGTTTTTCCAGGTGAAGCCCAGGCCCTTGAAGGTGCCTTCGGGTACCACGTAGGCCAGGGTGATGTCGCGTTCCCACTCGGTGCGGTTGTTGCCTGCAACGCCGCCAGTCGCCGTCACGGTGTCGATGTCGCTGCCACGCAGGTAGGTCACGCCAGCGGTCGCGCCCGGGAAGCCGATCGCGGCGAAGTCATACGAGTAGCGCGCCTGCCAGGTGCGCTCGCCGGCACGGCCGAACTTCTGGATCTGGGCGTCGGTGATGGTGTAGTTGGACGAACCGTTGCCCTGGTTCAGCCACGGGAAGTCGCTGTCGCCGTTGCTGACCTGGTAGCCGCCGCCAAAGGTGTGGCCGGCCACGGTGTAGAGGAACAGCGCACTGTACAGGTTGTTGTCGACCTTGCCCTTGCCGCTGGCCTGGCCCAGGTAGTTGCCCGAGCTGTAGTAGGTTGGGTCGTTGGCGTCCTTGCCGTCGTCGCGGCTGTTGAAGTAGCGGAAGTCCGACTTCAACACGCCCGGGCCGATCGACCAGTTGTGTACCAGGCCCAGGAAGTGCTGCTTGTAGAAGTCATCCAGGTTGCCGTAGTAGTACTGGAACAGCAGGTCCTTGGTGATCTTGTAGTCGCCACCGGCGTAGATGAACTTGTTGCTGCGACCGCCGGTGTTGCTGTTGCCGCTGCCATTGGCGCCGCCGATGGACAGGTCTTCGTTGTTGCTCGAGTTACGGTCCTTGACCTTCTCGATCTGACCGGCCACCAGGGTCAGGTCCTTGATGTCGCCGGAGGTGATCTGGCCACCCTGGAAGGTTTGTGGCACCAGGCGGCTGTCGTTGTACTGGATGACAGGCAGCTTGGGCAGCAGGGTACCCAGTTTCAGCTCGGTCTTGGAGATCTTGGCCTTGGCGGTCAGGCCCAGGCTGGAGAAATCGTCAACGGCGTGGTCACCGTCGCTGGGGAACACGTTGCCGCCGTCCAGCGCACCGGTGGGGTTGCCGTGGCGACCGGCGCCGGAGTCCAGGCGGATGCCCAGCAGGCCAATGGCGTCCAGGCCGAAGCCCACGGTGCCGGCGGTGTAGCCGGACTGGAAGTCCAGCTGGAAGCCTTGGCCCCACTCGGACTGGTAGTTGGCGTTCTTGGCGGTGCCCGAGTCGCGGTTGTCGTTGTTGATGTAGAAGTTACGCAGCTTCAGGGTCGCCTTGCTGTCTTCAAGAAAGCCTTCGGCCATAGCCTGCTGCGCCATGATACCCAGAGCCATGGTCAGGGCCACGGTGGACTTGTTCATTGATTTACTCCTTTGAGTACTGCTTTTTTAAGTTTTTTCAGCGGCGCTGCCTGGTATGCGGGCGCAAGTCCGGCAAGCTTTATGGGAGGGCATCTTGACCAGCGGATATTTCAGCGAGGTGGCTCGTTTATTAAGATTTGATGACAGCGGAACTTTTTGAAATGAAGATTAGTTAATGTTGAAACGTAAAACCGGGGGTTCCAGGCGGCCTATTTGTCCCAGAAGATGAAGACACCTTCATAATCGGTGGGAGCTGGCTTGCCAGCGAGTTTTTGGGACGCCCGAAAAACTCGCTGGCAAGCCAGCTCCCACAGAAATGAAAACGCCACCGTTGCGGTGGCGTTTTGGTCGAGCGGCAGGGGTTACAGCTTGCGCAGGATCACGCTGCCGATGGAATAGCCGGCGCCAAACGAGCTGAGTACCGCCAGCGAGCCCTTGCCCAGGTCGTCCTGGTGCTTGTGGAAGGCGATCACCGAGCCCGCCGAGCTGGTGTTGGCGTAGGTGTCGAGGATCACTGGCGCCTCTTCTTCAGTGGCCTCGCGGCCCAGCAGCTTCTTGACGATCAGGTGGTTCATGCTCAGGTTGGCCTGGTGCAGCCAGAAGCGCTTGACGTCGTTGACGTCGATGCGGTTCTCGCCCAGGTGCTGGCCGATCAGCTCGGCCACCATCGGGCACACCTCGCGGAACACCTTGCGGCCTTCCTGCACGAACAGCTTGTCTGGCGCACCGATGCCCTCCTCCGCCGCGCGGTTGAGGAAGCCGAAGTTGTTGCGGATGTTGTTGGAGAACTGGGTCAGCAGCTTGGTGCTGACCACCTCGAACTGGTGCGGCGAGGTGGCCAGGTCGGCACGCTCGACCACCACCGCGGTGGCGGCGTCGCCAAAGATGAAGTGGCTGTCGCGGTCACGGAAGTTCAGGTGGCCGGTGCAGATCTCCGGGCTGACCACCAGCACCGCGCGGGCCTGGCCCAGGGCCACGCTGTTGTAGGCCGTCTGGATGCCGAAGGTCGCCGAGGAGCAGGCCACGTTCATGTCGAAACCGAAGCCCTGCACGCCCAGCGCCTGCTGCACTTCGATGGCCACGGCCGGGTAGGCGCGCTGCAGGTTGGAGCAGGCAACGATCACCGCGTCGATGTCGGCGGCGGTCTTGCCGGCGCGTTGCAGCGCCTGTTCGGCCGCGGCCACGGCCATCTGGCAGAGGATCGACTGCTCGTCGTTGGAACGCTCCGGCAGGCGTGGCTTCATGCGCTGCGGGTCGAGGATGCCGGCCTTGTCCATGACGAAGCGGCTCTTGATGCCCGAGGCCTTCTCGATGAAGGCGGCGCTGGACTCGGTCTGCGCGGCCAGCTCGCCACGCTCGATGGCGGCGGCGTTGTCGGCGTTGAACTGGTGCGCCCAGGTGTTGAAGGACTGCACCAGCTCTTCGTTGGAGATGCTGTCGGCCGGTGTGTACAGGCCGGTGCCGCTGATGACGACGTTATGCACGCTCGTTCCTCTATTATTGGTAGCCGGTGCGGGGCAGCGGCAGAGTGAGTCGCAGTCAATATGGCACTGTAGTACCAATTTACAAAAAGTATTGCCACGGGCGCGAAGGGGGTCAGGCAACCCTGGCTTCGCGGGCGAATCGATGGGCAATTGTGCCAGATTTGCCGAAAAAGTGCCCTTTTCACGATAAAGGGCACTCCTGGCTTCAGGCCTCTACCTGGCTCCACTGTTTGCTCAGGCGCTTGTCGGAGATCGGCACTTTAGTGCCCAGCTGCTGGGCGAACAGCGACACGCGGTATTCCTCGATCAGCCAGCGGTACAGCTCCAGCTCCGGGTCGCGCTTGCCTTCCTGGGCATGCTTGGCCTGGCGCGCCTGGTACTGGGCCCAGACGTTGCCCAGCTCGATGCTCCACACGCGGTCCTTCTGCACCTGGCTGCCCAGCTTCTCCAGGCGCATTTCCACGGCCTTGAGGTAGCGCGGCAGCTCCTTGAGCCAGGCCGACGGCGTCTGCCGGACGAAGCCGGGGTACACCAGGTGGCTCATTTGCGCCTTGATGTCGTTGAGCGCCACGGCCTGGGCCAGGTCGATCTTGCCCTTGAAGCGCTTCTGCAGGCCATGCCACAGCTTGAGGATGTCCAGGGTCTGGCGCGCCAGGCGTTCGGCGTGCTCGGCCCAGGCACCGCGCTTGCGCTCCGCCAGCGCCGCCAGGCCAGCGCCGTCGCGCGGCAGGCTGGCTTCGCCTTCAAGGATGCAGGTATCGAGACTGGCCAGCAGGATGTCTTCCACCAGCGCCTCGATGCGCCCCAGCTCGCGATAGAGCAGGCCCAGCTCGGTCTGGCCCGGCAGCTTGCCACGCAGGAACTTGGCCGGCTCGGCCAATTGCTGCAACAGCAAGCGCTGCAGCGCGCGGCGGTGCTGGAATTCGGCTTCGGCGGCGGTGGAGAAGCGGCCTTCCTTGACGGTGCCATTCTCTTCCACCAGCGCCGGGTACACGGTCATCGACAGCCCGGCGATCTTCTGCTGGGTGGTCTCGGCCACGGCCGCGAAGGCCTTGGCCTCCACGGGCTGCTGGCTCTTGGCCGACTGCGGCGCCGCCAGGGCGGCCTGGCTGGCCTGCACGAAGCGCGCGGTCAGTTCGGCCAGGTCGCGGCCTTCGCCAAGGAACTTGCCCTGGCCGTCCAGCACTTCGATGTTCATGCGCAGGTGGCTGTCCACCTGCTGCTCGGCCTCGGCCCAGGCCTCGTCGCTGACCCGCGCGCCGGTCATGCGCAGCAGCTCGCGGCCCAGCGCCTGGGGCAGCGAGCCGTCGCCGAAGGTGATGCGCGCCAGCGCCGCGCGGACAAAGTCCGGCACCGGCACGAAGTTCTTGCGGATGGCCTTGGGCAGGTTACGCACCAGGGCGATGCACTTGGCTTCCAGCAGGCCGGGCACCAGCCACTCCAGGCGCTCGTTGGGCAGCGCCGGCAACAACGGCGCCGGCACGCTCACGGTGACACCGTCGCGGGGGTGGTTGGGCTCGAAGTGGTAGCTCAGGGCCAGGGTCAGGTCGCCCAGGCGCAGGGTGTCCGGGTACTGGCCGGCGGTGACTTCGCTGGCCTCGCGGGCCAGCACGTCTTCCTCGCGCATGATCAGCAGCTTCGGGTTCTTCTGGCTCTCGGTCTTGTACCAGTGGTCGAAGGTCGCCGTCTGGTGGATCTCGGCCGGCACCCGCGCGTCATAGAAAGCGTACAGGGTTTCCTCGTCGGCGAGGATATCGCGGCGCCGCGCCTTGGCTTCCAGGGCGTCCAGCTGCTCGAGCAGCTCGCGGTTGGCCACCAGGCACTTGGCCCGCGACTGGATCTCGCCACGCACCAGGCCTTCGCGGATAAACAGCTCGCGCGACACCACCGGGTCCACCGGCCCGTAGTGCACGGGGCGGCGGCCGACCACGATGAGGCCGAACAGGGTGATCTGCTCGTACGCCACCACCTGGCCGCGCTTCTTCTCCCAATGGGGCTCGAAGTGGTTCTTCTTGATCAGGTGGCCTGCCAGCGGCTCGATCCAGTCGGCGTCGATCTTGGCCACCATGCGCGCGTACAGCTTGGTGGTTTCCATCAGCTCGGCAGTCATCAGCCACTGCGGGCGCTTCTTGCCGATGCCCGACGAGGGGTGAATCCAGAAACGCCGCTGGCGGGCGCCCAGGTAGTCGCCTTCCTCGGTCTTCTGGCCGATCTGGCTGAGCAGGCCGGAGAGAATCGCCTTGTGGAATTTCGGGTAGTCGGCCGGTTCCTTGTTGATGGTCAACTGCAGGTCGCGGCAGATCAGGCTCAACTGCCGGTGCGCATCGCGCCATTCGCGCAGGCGCAGGTAGTTGAGGAAGTTCTTGCGGCACCAGTTGCGCAGCGGGCTGGCGGTCAGTGCCTGGCGCTGCTCTTCGAAGCCGCGCCACAGGTTGACCAGGGCGGCGAAGTCGGAATCGGCGTCTTTCCACTGCGCGTGGGCCTGGTCGGCGGCTTGCTGGCGCTCGGGCGGGCGCTCGCGCACGTCCTGCACCGACAGCGCACTGGCGATGATCAGCACTTCCTGCAGGCTGCCCTGCTTGGCGGCTTCCAGCAGCATGCGGCCCATGCGCGGGTCCACCGGCAGGCGCGCCAGCTGGCGGCCAATCGGCGTGAGCTGGTTCTCGCGGTTGACCGCCGACAGCTCCTGCAGCAGGTTGAAGCCGTCGGTGATGGCCTTGCCATCCGGCGGCTCGATGAACGGGAACTGGTCGATCTCGCCCAGGCGCAGGTGCAGCATCTGCAAAATCACCGCGGCAAGGTTGGTGCGCAGGATCTCGGGGTCGGTGAATTCGGGGCGGGCGATGAAATCCTCTTCGCTGTACAAGCGAATGCAGATGCCCGGCTCCACCCGCCCGCAGCGGCCCTTGCGCTGGTTGGCGCTGGCCTGGGACACCGCCTCGATGGGCAGGCGCTGCACCTTGGCGCGGTAGCTGTAGCGGCTGATGCGCGCGGTGCCGCTGTCGATCACGTAGCGAATGCCCGGCACGGTCAGCGAGGTCTCGGCGACGTTGGTCGCCAGCACCACGCGGCGGCCCGGGTGGCTCTGGAAGATCTTCTGCTGCTCGGCCGGCGACAGGCGCGCGTACAGCGGCAAAATCTCGGTGTGCTTGAGCTGGGCCTTGCGCAGCATTTCCGCGGCGTCGCGAATCTCGCGCTCGCCCGGCAGGAACACCAGCACGTCGCCCGGGCGCTTGCCTTCGCTGCGCTCGAACGCGGCAATTTCATCCAGGGTGGCGATGATCGCCTGGTCGACGGTGAGGTCGTCCTCGACGCTGTTGCCCTCCTCGTCCTGCTCGCTGGTCAGCGGCCGGTACCAGGTGTCCACCGGGTAGGTGCGGCCCGACACTTCGATGATCGGCGCGTCGTCGAAGTGCTTGGAGAAGCGCTCCAGGTCAATGGTCGCCGAGGTGATGATCACCTTCAGGTCCGGGCGGCGCGGCAGCAGGGTCTTCAGGTAGCCCAGCAGGAAGTCGATGTTCAGGCTGCGTTCGTGGGCTTCGTCGACGATGATGGTGTCGTAGCGTTCCAGGAAGCGGTCGTGCTGGGTCTCGGCCAGCAGGATGCCGTCGGTCATCAGCTTGACCAGGGTATTGGCGTCGCTCTGGTCCTCGAACCGCACCTGGTAGCCCACCAGCGCGCCCAGCGGCGTGGCCAGTTCCTCGGCCACGCGGGTGGCCACGCTACGGGCGGCGATCCGCCGGGGCTGAGTATGGGCGATCAGGCCGTGCTGGCCGCGGCCCAGCTCCAGGCAGATCTTGGGCAGCTGGGTGGTTTTGCCCGAGCCGGTCTCGCCGGCGATGATCAGCACCTGGTGCTCGGCGAGGATCTTCTTGATCTCGTCGCGCTTGGCGGCAATCGGCAGGCTGTCGTCGTAGCGAATGGTCGGCACGCTCTGCCGGCGCGCGGTGACCTGGGCCATGGACGCCTGTGCCCGCTCGACCCACTGCCCCAGCTTGACCTCGTCGGGCTTCTTGCGCAGCTCGTGCAATTGCCGACGCAGGCGATGGCGATCGCCGATCATGGCCTGGTCGAGGTTCTTGAACAGTGTGTCGATAACGGGATTGTGGTCGGTCATCAGGTACGCAAATGGCTACGCGGCAAAAAGAATGGGCGGGATTGTCGCAGATTTGGCCCCTTCATTCCTAATCCCACCGCGAATCCGTAGCCGCTGCCGCCAGGCTGCGCTGGCCCTGGCGTTCGCTGCAGATCTTCCGTGGGCACGATGGCCAGCGCAGCCTGTCGGCAGCGGCTACATTGTTTAGCGCCAGCCGTACTGAAGGTACGACAATCCCGATTTAACCGCCCGGGACCACCATGCAACCATCCAGGCACCATGAACGCCACCCCGCTTCCCCCCGCCAGCACCGAACCGCGCACCCCGCGCCGTAGCGTCTGCCTGCGCCCCGGGGAGAACCCGCTGTTCAACGTGATCCTGGCCTTCTGGGCCCTGTGGCACTGCCGCCACGCACGCCCGCCGGACGCCGCCCTCGCTGCCTGACCAACCTTGTACTCCCGTCACCGCGACGGGCCGTTCACGTGTGCGCAAGCGAGAGCCCACCCATGCATTTTGCCCCCCTGCAACAGGCCCAGGCGTTCCTGGACCAACACCCGCTTATTGAAATGTTCGAACTGTTCATCCTCGACGCCAACGGCGTGCCACGCGGCAAGCTGCTGCACCGCGATGAACTGCTGGCCGTGTACCAGAGCGGCCGGCCGCTGCCCAGCACCATCCTGGGCCTGACCCTGAACGGCGATGATGTGGAAAACTCCGGCCTGGTGTGGGACGTGGGCGACATCGACTGCCGCGCCTACCCGCTGGAAGGCAGCCTGGTGCCGCTGCCGTGGCGCAAGATTCCGACCGCGGCGGTGCAGGTCAGCATGCACCCCACCGAGGGCCTGCCCGCCACCGTGGCCGACCCGCGCCATGTGCTGGTCAAGGTGATCGATGCCTTGAAGGCCGACGGCTTGCACCCGGTGATGGCCTGCGAGCTGGAGTTCTACCTGCTCGATGCCAAGCGCGACGCCAACGGCCGCCCGCAACCGGCGCTGGACGCCGACGGCGCCCGCCCGCGCAGCACCCAGGTGTACGGCCTGCGCGAACTGGAGCAGATCGAGCCGTTCCTCGCCGACCTGTACGCCGCCTGCAAGCAGCAGGGCATTCCGGCGCGCACGGCGATTTCCGAATACGCCCCCGGCCAGGTGGAGATCACCCTGGAGCACGGCGACGCGCTGTTGGCCATGGACCAGGCGGTGCGCTACAAACGCATCGTCAAGGGCGTGGCGCACCAGCACGGCATGCAGGCCTGCTTCATGGCCAAGCCCTTCGATGACCTGGCCGGCACCGGCATGCACATGCACGTCAGCCTGGCCGACGCCGACGGCCGCAACCTCTACGCCAGCGAGGACAAGGCCGGCACGCCGCTGCTGCGCCAGTCGGTGGGCGGCATGCTTGCCCACCTGCTCGACAGCCTGCTGCTGTTCTGCCCCAATGCCAATTCCTACCGGCGCTTCCAGGCCAACAGCTACGCGCCCCTGGCGCCCACCTGGGGCGTCGACAACCGCACCGTCAGCCTGCGCGTGCCGGGCGGGCCAGCCAACACCCGGCACATCGAGCACCGCATCTGCGGCGCCGACGCCAACCCGTACCTGGCCGCGGCGGCCATCCTGGCGGCCATTCACGACGGCATTCGCCAGCAGCGCGACCCTGGCGCGCCGGTGCAGGGCAACGGCTATGCGCAGGCTACGCACTTCCTGCCCACTGACTGGCTGACCTCGCTGACTGCCCTGGAGCGTTCCGAATGGGCCCGCGAGGCCTTGGGCGATGGGTTCCTCAAGGTGTACCTGGCGGTCAAGCGCGCCGAGTACCGGCAGTTCATGGCCGAGGTAGGCGAACAGGATTGGCGCTGGTACCTGACCAACGCGTAACCCCTCATCAAAAATCAAATGTGGGAGCTGGCTTGCCAGCGAGCTTTTGCGGACCGAAAGCTCGCTGGCAAGCCAGCTCCCACATAAAGAGCGCTTACCCATGACTCAACGCATCAACTCCTACTACACCGCCACCCTCAACCAGGAAACCGACTTCCCGGTGCTCCAGGGCACCCACAGCGTCGACGTGGCCATCATCGGCGGCGGCTTCACCGGCGTGGCCACCGCCGTGGAGCTGGCGGAAAAAGGCCTGAAGGTCGCCCTACTGGACACCCACAAGATCGGCTGGGGCGCCAGCGGGCGCAACGGTGGCCAGGTCACCGGCAGCCTTTCCGGCGACGAGGCCATGCGCAAGCAGATGCGCGGCAAGCTGGGCGCCGAGGTGGATGATTTCATCTGGCACCTGCGCTGGCGCGGGCACCAGATCATCCAGCAGCGGGTGGCGAAATACGGCATTGAGTGCGACCTCAAGCACGGCCACCTGCACGCGGCCATGAAGCCGTCGCACCTCACCGAACTGCGCGCCTCGCTGGAGGAAGCCCAGGCCCGTGGCATGGGCGACCAGGTGACGCTGCTGGACCAGGCCGGCGTGCGCCAGCATCTGGACAGCCCGCTGTACCTGGGCGCCCTGAAGAACACCCGCAACATGCACCTGCACCCGCTCAACCTGTGCCTGGGCGAGGCCCGCGCGGCGCAGTCGCTGGGGGCGCTGCTGTTCGAGCACAGTGAGGTGCTGGACATTGTCCATGGCCCGCGCCCCGCCGTGGTTACCGCCAACGGCCGCATAGAAGCCAGGCAGGTGCTGCTGGCCGGTGACGTTTACCACAAGCTGGAACCGGGCAAGCTCAAGGGCAAGATCTTCCCGGCCATGGGCGGCATCGTCACCACTCGCCCGCTGGGTGAACTGGCGCGCCAGCTCAACCCCCAGGACCTGGCAGTGTACGACTGCCGCTTCGTGCTGGACTACTACCGCATGACCGCCGACGGCCGCCTGCTGTTCGGTGGCGGCGCCAACTATTCCGGCAAGGACTCGCGCGACATCGCCGCCGAGCTGCGCCCATGCATCGAGCGCACCTTCCCGCGCCTGCAGGGCGTGGACATCGAATTCGAGTGGAGTTGCGCCATGGGCATCGTGGTCAACCGCATCCCGCAACTGGGCAAGCTGTCGGACAACGTCTGGTACTGCCAGGGCTATTCGGGGCATGGCATCGCCACCAGCCACATCATGGGCGAGATCATGGCCAACGCCATGACCGGCACCCTGGGGCAGTTCGACACCTTTGCCGGCTGCCAGCACATCAAGGTGCCCATGGGCGATGTGCTGGGCAACCCGTTGCTGGCGGTGGGGATGTGGTACTACGGGATGTTGGAAAAACTGCGCTGAAAAACGCCTGTAGCCGCTGCCGCCAGGCTGCGCTGGCCCTATGCCTCGCCGGAAATCTCCAGCGTACGTAAGGGCCAGCGCAGCCTGCGGCAGCGGCTACAGGGTTAGGCGATCTTTTTCAGGCCCAGCTTCTTCAGTTCCTCGTCACGCAGTTCACGGCGCAGGATCTTGCCGACGTTGGTGGTCGGCAGGCCGTCGCGGAACTCCACCGAGCGCGGCACCTTGTAGCCGGTGACGTTGGCGCGCATGTGCTCCATCACCTGGTCCTTGGTCAGCGTCACGCCCGGCTTGGCGACGATGAACATCTTGATGGCCTCGCCGGACTTCTCGTCCGGCACGCCGATGGCCGCGCACTGCAGCACGCCCGGCAGGGTCACCAGCACGTCTTCCAGCTCGTTGGGGTAGACGTTGAAGCCGGACACCAGAATCATGTCCTTCTTGCGGTCGACGATGCGCATGTAGCCGTCGTCCTGGATCACCGCAATGTCGCCAGTCTTCAGCCAGCCGTCGGCGTCGAGGATCTCGTCGGTGGCGTCCTGGCGCTGCCAGTAGCCCTTCATCACCTGCGGGCCCTTCACGCACAGCTCGCCCACTTCGCCCAGGGCCAGTTCGCGGCCGCTGTCATCGGTGACCTTGCAGCGGGTGGACGGCACCGGAATGCCGATAGTGCCCACCTGGATGTTCTGGATCGGGTTCACCGACGCCACCGGGCTGGTCTCGGTCATGCCGTAGCCTTCGCAGATGGCGCAGCCGGTCACGCTTTTCCAGCGGTCGGCAGCGGCCAGTTGCAGGGCCATGCCGCCCGACAGGGTGACCTTCAAGGCCGAGAAGTCGAGGTTGCGGAAGTCGGCGTTGTTGCACAGCGCCACGAACAGGGTGTTCAGGCCAACGAAGCCGCTGAACTTCCACTTCGACAGTTCCTTGACCATGGCCGGCAGGTCGCGCGGGTTGCTGATCAGGATGTTGTGGTTGCCGATCAGCATCATCGCCATGCAATGGAAGGTGAAGGCGTAGATGTGGTACAGCGGCAACGGCGTGATGAGGATCTCGCACCCTTCGTTGAGGTTGGAGGCCATCAGCGCCTTGCACTGCATCATGTTGGCGATCAGGTTGCGGTGGGTGAGCATCGCGCCCTTGGCCACGCCGGTGGTGCCACCGGTGTACTGCAGCACGGCGACGTCTTCGGCGTTGGGGTTGGCTTCGCGCACGGGCTGGCCGTGGCCCTTGGCGAGCACGTCGTTGAATTTGACGGCGGTGGGCAGGTGATAGGCCGGCACCATCTTCTTCACGTACTTGATCACGCTGTTGACCAGCAGGCGCTTGACCGGCGGCAGCAGGTCGCCGACCTGGGTGACGATCACGTGCTTGACCGACGTCTTGGGCACCACGTGCTGCGCCAGGTGGGCCATGTTGGCCAGGCACACCAGGGCCTTGGCGCCGGAGTCGTTGAACTGGTGTTCCATTTCCCGTGCGGTGTACAGCGGGTTGGTGTTGACCACGATCAGGCCTGCGCGAATCGCACCGAACACCACCACCGGGTATTGCAGCACGTTGGGCAGCTGCACGGCGATTCGATCACCGGGCTGCAAGTCGGTATGCTGTTGCAGGTACGCCGCGAAGGCGCCAGACAGTTCGTAGAGTTGACCGTAGGTGAGCGTCCTGCCCAGGTTGCTGAACGCCGGCTTGTCGGCGAAGCGCTGGCAGGACTGCTTCAATACAGCCTGAATGTTCGGGTACTCATCAGGATTGATGTCCGCAGCAATACCTGCTGGGTACTTATCCTTCCAGAAATTTTCGATCATGGAAGCCCACTCCTCCAGCACAGCGAATTCATCACCGCTTCGTATGCGATTATTATTGATAGGTGATCACGGTACGTGAAGCACCGATCGATCGAAAGCGCGCCGAGAGTAGCAGCTTTGGAAAAGGTCGCATAGAGGCCGAATTGGCCCGACCGGTCACGGAAATGACTCTATGAATTCCAGTAGTCACTTTTAGAGTAAAAATACTATTGTGCTGGGACGCGGCCTGCGGCCGCTGCTACAAAACCCTGTAGCAGCGGCCGCCGGCCGCGTCATGCCTCACGCAATATCCCGCAACTCACGCCGCAGGATCTTGCCCACCGCCGTCATCGGCAGCGACTCGCGCAGCACGATGTGCTTGGGCACCTTGTAGCCGGTGAAGTTGGCCTTGCAGTAGGCCTTCAGCTCCTCGAGGCTCACGCCACTTTCACGCGGCACCACGAACAGCTTCACCGCCTCCCCCGAACGCTCGTCCGGTATGCCGATGCAGGCGCAGTTGGCCACCTTGGGGTGGGCCATCACCACGTCCTCGATCTCGTTGGGGTACACGTTGAAGCCCGAGACGATGATCATGTCCTTCTTGCGGTCGACGATGCGCACGAAGCCGTCGGGGTCGATCACGCCGATGTCACCGGTGCGCAGCCAGCCCTCGGCGTCCAGCGCCTCGGCGGTGGCGTCGGGGCGCTGCCAGTAGCCCTTCATCACCTGCGGGCCCTTCACGCACAGCTCGCCACGCTCGCCGCCAGGCAGTTCGTTGCCCTGGTCATCGATGATCTTCAACTGCGTGCCCACCACCGGCAGGCCCACGGTGCCCAGGCGCGCGGCGGCGCCATAGGGGTTGGTGCTGACCACCGGCGAGGTCTCGGTCAGGCCGTAGCCCTCGACGATGCGGCAGCCGGTGAGCTTTTCCCAGCGGTCGGCGGTGGCCTTCACCAGCGCCGTGCCGCCGGAGTTGGTGACCTTGAGGTGGGAGAAGTCCAGGTCCTTGAAACCGGGGTGCTCCATCAGCGCCACGAACAGCGTGTTGAGGCCCAGCAGCGCGGTGAACTGCCACTGCTTGAGTTCCTTGATGAACGCAGGGATGTCGCGCGGGTTGCTGATCAGCACGTTGTGGTTGCCGGTGACCATCATGCCCATGCAGTTCGCCGTGAACGCATAGATATGGTACAGCGGCAGCGGCGCGATCATGACCTCCTGGCCTTCGCGCAGGATCTTCACACCGTGCTCGTCGGTCTGCTCGAAACAGCACAGCACCTGCTGCATGTTGGCCACCAGGTTGCCGTGGGTGAGCATCGCGCCCTTGGACAGACCGGTGGTGCCGCCGGTGTATTGCAGCACGGCGATGTTGTCGAGGGTCAGCGGCACCGGCGTCGGCGTGTGCCCGCGGCCCAGGCCGAGGGCGCGCTTGAGCGAGATGGCCTGGGGCAGGTCGAACGCAGGCACCTTCTTCTTCACCTTGTCCACCAGGGTGTTCACCAGCCAGCCCTTGGCGGCGGGCATCAGGTCGCCCATGCGCGCCTCGATCAGGTAGCTGATGCCGGTGTCGGGCAGCACTTCCTGCACCAGCTTGCCGAACATGTTCAGGTACACCAGCGCGCGGGCGCCGGAGTCCTTGAACTGGTGGCGCATTTCCCGGGCGGTGTACAGCGGGTTGGTGTTGACCACGATCAGGCCCGCGCGCAAGGCGCCGAACACCACGATGGGGTATTGCAGCACGTTGGGCAGTTGCACGGCGATGCGGTCGCCGGGCACCAGGTCCGTCTCGTGCTGCAGGTAGGCGGCGAATTCCGCGCTATGGCGCTCAAGCTCCGCGTAGGTGAGGGTCACGCCCAGGTTGCTGAAGGCCGGGCGGTCGGCGAATTTGCGGCAGGAACGCTCGAACACCTCGACCACCGACTTGTACGCCCCCAGGTCCAGCGTGGTGGGCACCCCGGCGGGGCGTTTATCGTTCCAGAATTCAGCTTGCATTATTATTGTCCTCTTGCCTGAGCCGATTCAGGCCGCCCATTCCGTACGCAGCGGCCGGTGCTTTGCCGACGTTAGCAGTTAAGCAAGCACTGGCAAACACGCCAGGTGCCGTCATTAACATCATGAATCTAAATGCTGCGCCGCGCTGGATTCGCGCCATGGGCTATACAATGAGCTCGTCCCCACCGCACCGCGCAAGGAACCGCCATGCCCGCCGAGGCGTTCTGGCTTGAAGCCAGTGATGATTGCCGTTTGTACGTCCATGCCTGGCGGCCCGAGGCGCCGCCCAGGGCCGTGGTGCTGCTGGTGCACGGCATGGCCGACCATGGCGGCCGCTACCAGCGCCTGGGCCAGGCGCTGGTAGCCGCCGGGCTGGCGCTGTACGCCCCGGACCTGCGCGGCCACGGCCACACCGCCGAAGGCGGCGTGCTGGGCCACTACGCCGACGCCAACGGCTGGAACCGCGTGCTCGACGACCTGGCCGTGCTGGCCCGCCACGCTCGCCAGGCCCACCCCGGCGCGCCGCTGTTCCTGCTGGGCCACAGCATGGGCAGCTACCTGGTGCAGGGCTACCTGCTGCACCACAGCGCCAGCGTGCAGGGCGCCATTCTCAGCGGCTCCAACTACCAGCCGGCGCTGTTCTACCGTGCCGCGCGCCTGGTGGCCCGCCTGGAACGCCTGCGCCAGGGCCCGCGCGGGCGCAGCGCGCTGATCGAATGGCTGTCGTTCGGCTCGTTCAACAATGCCTTCAAGCCCACCCGCACCGCGTTCGACTGGCTGAGCCGCGACCCGGCCGAGGTCGACCGCTACATCGCCGACCCGCTGTGCGGCTTCCGCTGCACCAATCAATTATGGCTCGACCTGCTGGCAGGCCTGGCGCAAATCAGCCAGCCGGGCAGTCTTGCGCAGATCGATCGCGGCCTACCGCTGCTGATCATCGGCGGTTCATGTGATCCGGTCAGCCAGGGCAAGCGTCTCACTGATCTGGCCCGTGCACTGGGGCGCACCGGCAACCGCCAGGTGGAGCTTGTGCTCTACCCCGACGCCCGCCATGAAGTGCTCAACGAACTCAACCGCGAGCAGGTCACCGCCGACCTGCTCGCCTGGCTGCAGCGGGCCCTGGCCATCCAGCGCCCGGCCCGCAGCGAATAACCGCACTACTGACGAAAAGGAACAGTCACCCATGACCCAGGTCACCAACACCCCGTACGAAGCCCTCGAAGTGGGCCAGAAAGCCACCTTCAGCAAGACCGTCGAAGAGCGTGACATCCAGCTGTTCGCCGCCATGTCCGGCGACCACAACCCGGTGCACCTGGACGCCGAGTTCGCCGCCGCCACCATGTTCAAGGAGCGTATCGCCCACGGCATGTTCAGCGGTGCGCTGATCAGCGCCGCCGTGGCCTGCGAGCTGCCTGGGCCGGGCACCATCTACCTGGGCCAGAAAATGAGCTTCCAGAAGCCGGTGAAAATTGGCGACACCCTGACCGTGCGCCTGGAAATCCTGGAAAAACTGCCGAAATTCCGCGTGCGCATTGCTACCCAGGTGTACAACCAGCGTGACGAGATGGTGGTGGACGGCGAAGCCGAGATCCTCGCCCCGCGCAAAGAGCAGACCGTAAACCTGGTAAGCCCGCCCGCCATCACCATCGGCTGATTTTCTGTAGCCGCTGCCCGCCGGCAGCGGCTACAGCATTCACTTCAAGACCGTTCCTACGCTTCGCTGCGAAACATCTGATTTTCTCCCTCCCGACTTCTGCCCTAGCGTGACCGTCCCTGCACAAAAACAAGGACACGTCAGCCATGCAGCGTTACCACATCACCGTGGGTGCCACGACTACCGCTGGCGGCACCGTGACCTCGGGCTGCAGCCGCAGCACCATCAATGACCAGCCAATGGCCCGCGAAGGCGACGAGGTAGACTGCCCGGCCTGCGCCAGCACGGGGCGGATTGTGAAGACCCGCGCTTCCAGTGGGCCGGCCTGGCGGCCTTCGCCTCCAAACAGGTGGGCTGCGGCCTGCTGCACGCGTCGGAGTCCATCGAGAAGGTCCAGGCTGAACATGACACCCGCCAGCACTTGGAGCAAAGCGCCCGGCGCGGCTTCTTCGGGCTGTTCAGCAGCCGCAGCGAGCGGGAGCGGCAGGAGAAAGTCGACGCGTTCAAGCAGAGCCGGCACGAGCATCAAGCCGCCCGTGACAACAACCGGGTGCCAAATATCGACCTGCGGCGCACGGGCGAGCCGTTATCGCTGGTGCAGCAGCAGTTGCAGCATGTGTACGACATGCTGGCGATGGGGAATACCACGCTGTTCCTGGATGTTTATCCGCTGCATCTTTTTTATCGGGAGCGGGGGTTGGGGGCGTTGGAGGGGTGTTTGCCGGTTCGTGTTGAACTGTACAAGAAGCATCCGGTGCTGTGGCTGGTTCAGCGGGAGACATTGGAGTTTGGCAGAGTTCGCACGGAGGTTTTGGAAACGTTTCGTGCAATGGAGTCAGGGAAAATCGCGAACAGCGTCGAATCTCTCGCTAAACATGAACAGGTCAATATCTTGCAACCAGTCATGTATAGCAACTCACAATTTGTGCGCCTGTTAAGAAGCAACCATCTCTCGTTCGTAATTGGATTCCCATCCGGCGCCGCGCAAGCGATTGAGCTAACGCTAGCCAGCCAGTGCCAACGAATCGACGATGGACGCACCATTAGCTTTGGCAGCAACCCGTTTGCCGACCTGTCGGATATCAACCAGCGCATGCCGTTCGTGCTTAACGCGGCTACCAGGTTCGATCATCTGCTCAATAGCAGCAGCCGCAATCAGATAGAACAATCCCTGCGCACTATCGCTTCGGTAGGGGTGGAACCATGATCCGCATAACCCAATTTGGCTGGCGGCACGCATTGATTGTTTTGGCAGTACCTTTTCTGATCACGGTAGACGTACTTTCGGATGACCCGGAAATAGCGTTGGTCATTGGCGAGCCTTTTGAGGATATGCGCCGACGTTCCAGCGCATCCATCGCACCCGCGTTTGCGGGCCATAGCTGGTTCAGCATTCCCAAGTCCGACGCCCGCTTGAACTTCATGGATCCCCACTATGGGTTTAAGACGCCATTGGCCCGTTTCTTTGTTGTCATGTATGACGAGGGGCTGATCGGCAGTGTGCGAATGTCTCCTCAAACAGAGCCACTCCTACTCGACGAAACCCTCAAAATTGCTTTGGACTTACAGGACCAATGGCGTCGAACCGGGTGGACACTCACCCGGCCGGGGGATTTTCCAGCCATCGCCGACACGCCTGCCTGGCGAGAGCGCCTTAGACAAAGACGCACAGGCATCACTACGTATTGGCAGGCAGAAGATCGATACCAGGTCGTCATGGATATCGGCAGATTTACCGACCGCAGGCGCCCGGATGAAGAGCGCTATCTCATCTCTCTGGCGGTATCAAAGCCTTTCGTGAAACCTTGGGAAGGTTATTCGGCGCCAGTTGCACCATGAGCACGCTACATCTTCTGGGGTGGCGGCATGCATTGATTGCCTTCGCGATACTGTTCCTGTTCACGTTCAATGCTTTTTCGGACGACCCCGAAATTGCGTTAGTCATCGGCGAACCCTATGAGGACATGCGTCAGCGATCCAGTGCCTACTTCCCCCCTGCACTCCCCGGAGAAATATGGTTCAACATCCCGGACTCCGACGCACGCCTGAACTTTATCGACCCCACCTACGGATTTGTAACGCCTCTGGCCCGTTTTTTTACGGTGATCTACGACAAAGGCTTGATTAACAGCGTGCGAATGTCCCCACAAATCGAACCCCTCCTACTCGACGATACCCTGAAGGTGGTGCTGGACTTGCAGGACCAGTGGCGCCGAACAGGCTGGACTTCCACCCGACCCGATGAGTTCCCACCTATCGCTGGTACCGCTGCCTGGCGAGAGAGAATTCAGCAAAGCCGTAACGGGATCAAAACCTACTGGCAAGCAGGTGACCAGTATCAAATCATGCTAGTGGTTGGGCGTTTTGCCGACGTCCGACACCCTGGTGAAGAGCGCTATCTCATCTCGCTGTCGCTTGCAGAGCCTTGGGTAAAACCTTGGGAAGCGTATGACACGCTCGCTGTTCCATGAGCCTGAAACAACACTTGGGCTGGAGGCACGTGATGATTGCCCTGGCGATACTGTTCCTGATCACATTCAAGGTTTTTTCGGACGACCCCGAAATTGCTTTAGTCATCGGCGAGCCTTATGAGGACATGCGCCAGCGGTCCACTGCCTACATCAGCCCTGCACTCCCAGGCGAAACATGGTTCAGCGTTCCAGATTCTGACACTCGCTTGAATTTCATGGACGCCCAATATGGATTTGTCACCCCCCTGGCCCGTTTCTTTACGGTGATTTACGACAACGGCTTGATTAACAGCGTGCGACTGTCCCCTCAAATCGAACCACTGCTATTCGGAGACGCTCTTAAAATCGTGCTCGACTTGCAGGAACAGTGGCACCGAACCGGTTGGACACCCACCCGACCTGACGACTTCCCACCCATTGCAGACACCCTAACCTGGCGAGACCGACTGCAAAGAAACAGCCTAAGTGGAAAAACTTTTTGGAATGCGCACAACAAGTATCAGGTCATGTTGGGAATTAGGCGCTTCAAAGATCCGAATAATCCTGGCGATGAGCGTTATCTAATATCGCTGTCCGTCGCCGACGTTTGGGTAAAACCACTGTGAATAGCTACGGCGGCGGTCCGCCCATGAGCCTGCACCGTCTTCTGGGCTGGCGGCAAGCATTGAATCAAGCCATTGCACGTTGCAAGAGATGTAGCAGCTGCCGCCAGGCTGCTACATCCTGTGGGAGCTGGCTTGCCAGCGAGCTGTTGGGGCCATAAAAGCTCGCTGGCAAGCCAGCTCCCACAAGACAGTTGCTGCTACACCTCTTGCAACTTGCCACGGACAGTTTGTGTTGGGGGGAGATTTCCAAGCACTTCTTGAAGGGCAAAAAAAAATGGGCGACCGAAGTCGCCCTAAATGCCTTGCGTGCTCTGTTGAAGCGCAAACCGCGTTTGCGTTCGATGGAGCAAAGATTAGCGAAGCCCTGGCCAGGGGAAACTGACCCAGGTCAAGGTTTCAACGCTTCTTGGGCTTTTTCTTCGGCTTTTTCTTCGCCGCGCCCAGGGGCATGGCCTGCTCGAACTGCTGGCGCATGTCGTTCAGGCGCTTGTCGTTGAGGTCGTGGACGCGCTTGGCGCGCTCCGCGGAGAAGTCGATCAGCTTGTCGTCCTGGCTCATGGTCACTACGTCAGGTGGGGCGAAATAGGCCTTCATAATGGCGGCAGACGCCCGCCGGATCAAACCTCGATGTCCACCCACAGGCCCTGGCGCGGTTCGTCGTCGATCAACGGTGCCACCGGCACGGTGTTGTCGGCGTTGAGTTCGTGGCCCGGCACCGGCAAATGCGCCTCGGGGTCGTTCTCGGCCTCTTCGCGCTGGCGCTGGCGGCGGCGCTGGCGCTCGGCTTCCTCGCGCAGCAGCAGGGCGGCGGTTTCCTGGTCACGCTGGCGCAGGTCGATCTCGCTCTCGTCCGACGTCGGCTGCGTGGGCGCCACCGGCGCGATCACCGTGGGCGCTGGTCTGACCGGGTCCAACTGCGACGTCACCGGGACTACGCTGAGTGGAAGGATGGGTGGCAACATGTTCGAGTTCTCCTGTTGCCGGGGTAACGGCGGCAGGTGGTTCGGCTTGAAAGGTTTCTCCTTGAAGTATCGACTCCGTCACAAACAGTTTAGTGCAATCGGCGTGAGCAGCTTCCCGACGAGACTCTTTGGCCCTGAGCCCCATCATCCGGTACCATAGTCGGCTTTTTCATGGCGGGAGTCAGGCAGCATGGCGCAGCAGTATCAACCGGGGCAACGCTGGATTAGCGACAGCGAAGCAGAGCTAGGTCTTGGCACCGTTCTGGCACAGGACGGTCGCTTGTTGACCGTGCTCTACCCGGCCACTGGCGACACTCGCCAATACGCCCTGCGCAACGCGCCGCTGACCCGGGTGCGGTTCTCTCCAGGTGACCAGATCACCCATTTCGAAGGCTGGAAGCTGACCGTCCAGGAAGTCGAGGACGTCGACGGCCTGCTGGTGTACCACGGCCTGGACGCGCAGAACCAACCCTGCACCCTGCCCGAGACCCAGCTGTCGAACTTCATCCAGTTCCGCCTGGCCAGCGACCGCCTGTTCGCCGGCCAGATCGACCCGCTGGCCTGGTTCTCGCTGCGCTACAACACCCTGGAGCACACCAGCAAGCAGCTGACCTCCTCGCTGTGGGGCCTGGGCGGCGTGCGCGCACAACCCATCGCCCACCAGCTGCACATCGCCCGTGAAGTGGCCGACCGCATCGCCCCGCGCGTGCTGCTGGCCGACGAAGTAGGCCTGGGCAAGACCATCGAGGCCGGCCTGATCATCCACCGCCAACTGCTGTCGGGCCGTGCCGCCCGCGTGCTGATCCTGGTGCCGGAGAACCTGCAGCACCAGTGGCTGGTGGAAATGCGCCGCCGCTTCAACCTGGAAGTCGCGCTGTTCGACCGCGAGCGCTTCATCGAAAGCGACGCCACCAACCCCTTCGAGGACGCGCAACTGGCGCTGGTCTCGCTGGAGTGGCTGACCGAGGACGAGAAGGCCCAGGACGCGCTGTTCGCCGCCGAGTGGGACCTGATGGTCGTCGACGAAGCCCACCACCTGGTGTGGCACGAGACCAAGGCCAGCCCGCAGTACGCGCTGGTGGAGCAACTGGCCGAGGTCATCCCCGGCGTGCTGCTGCTCACCGCTACCCCGGAACAGTTGGGCCAGGACAGCCACTTCGCGCGCCTGCGCCTGCTGGACCCGAACCGTTTCCATGATCTGGCCGCCTTCCGCGCCGAGAGCGAGCACTACCGCCCGGTGGCCGAAGCCGTGCAGGAGCTGCTGGACAAGGGGCGCCTGTCGCCCAAGGCCCATGAAACCATCCACAACTTCCTCGGTGCCGAGGGCGAGGCCCTGCTGACCGCCGTCAACGACGGCGACGCCGAGGCCAGCGCGCGCCTGATCCGCGAACTGCTGGACCGCCACGGCACCGGCCGCGTGCTGTTCCGCAACACCCGCGCCGCCGTGCAGGGCTTCCCCGAGCGCAAGCTGCACCCGTACCCGCTGGCCAACCCGGACGAGTACATGGAGCTGCCGCTGGGCGAGCACGCCGAGCTGTACCCGGAAGTGGCCTTCCAGGCCCAGGCCGAGACCGACGAGGAAAACCGCTGGTGGCGCTTCGACCCACGCGTCGAATGGCTGATCGACCAGCTGAAAATGCTCAAGCGCACCAAGGTGCTGGTGATCTGTGCCCACGCCGAGACCGCCATGGACCTGGAAGACGCCCTGCGCGTGCGCTCCGGCATCCCGGCCACGGTGTTCCACGAGGGCATGAACATCCTCGAGCGTGACCGCGCCGCCGCCTACTTCGCCGACGAAGAGTTTGGCGCCCAGGTGCTGATCTGCTCGGAAATCGGCAGTGAAGGCCGCAACTTCCAGTTCGCCCACCACCTGGTGATGTTCGACCTGCCGGCCCACCCGGACCTGCTGGAGCAACGTATCGGCCGCCTGGACCGTATCGGCCAGAAGCACGTCATCGAACTGCACGTGCCGTACCTGCAGGACAGCCCGCAAGAGCGCCTGTTCCAGTGGTACCACGAGGCGCTGAACGCCTTCCTCAACACCTGCCCTACCGGCAACGCCCTGCAGCACCAGTTCGGCCCGCGCCTGCTGCCGCTGCTCGAAGGCGGCGACGAAGACAACTGGGACACCCTGGTGGCCGAGGCCCGCGGCGAGCGCGAGCGCCTGGAAAGCGAGCTGCACACCGGCCGTGACCGCCTGCTGGAACTGAACTCCGGCGGTGGCGGCGAAGGCAAGGCGCTGGTTGCCGCCATCGAGGAACAGGACGACCAGTTCGCCCTGCCGATCTACATGGAAACCCTGTTCGACGCCTTCGGCATCGACAGCGAAGACCATTCCGACAACGCCCTGATCCTCAAGCCGAGCGAGAAAATGCTCGATGCCAGCTTCCCGCTGGGCGACGACGAAGGCGTGACCATTACCTACGACCGCCACCAGGCGCTGTCGCGTGAAGACATGCAGTTCATCACCTGGGAACACCCCATGGTGCAGGGCGGCATGGACCTGGTGCTGTCCGGCTCCATGGGCAACACCGCCGTGGCGTTGATCAAGAACAAGGCGCTCAAGCCCGGCACCGTGCTGCTGGAACTGCTGTACGTCAGCGAAGTGGTGGCCCCGCGCGCCCTGCAACTGGGCCGCTACCTGCCGCCCCAGGCACTGCGCTGCCTGCTGGACGCCAACGGCAACGACCTGTCGTCGCGCGTCTCGTTCGCCACCCTCAACGACCAACTGGAAAGCGTGCCCAAGGCCAGCGCCAACAAATTCATCCAGGCCCAGCGCGACGTCCTCACCCCGCGCATCAACGCCGGCGAGACCAAGGTCCTGCCGCGCCACCTGGAACGCGTGGCCGAAGCCAAGCGCCGCCTGGCCGCCGAAACCGAAGAAGAACTGGCCCGCCTGACCGCCCTCCAGGCCGTCAACCCCACCGTGCGCACCAGCGAACTGGATGCACTGCGCAAGCAGCGTGAACAGGGGCTGGCGATGTTCGAGAAGGCCGCGTTGCGGTTGGAAGCGATTCGGGTGCTGGTAGCGGGTTGACCGCTTAGTTTGATCCGGAAAAGAAGCCCGCGCGATGCGGGCTTTTTTTATGGTTGTTTCGCGCGGCCACGCTTGCCCCCCCCATCGCACATCAACTACTAGCGCTTTCGTACGAACGCAAAGCAAAGACCCAGAACATTCTTGAAATGCAGAGTGAGATCAGGCAAGCCAGAGTTGCACCTACCACAGATGCTTGACTTGCCATTCCCATAGCGCCGTCTACAGGTACGTTCGAAATAAAGTATATAGGAACAAAAAACGTCAGCAGTACCCGAACGGACTGTGGAAAAGCCGAAACTGGAAAACGGCCGACCTCCATGATGGTGTAACTGACAATCCAGATATCTCCGATCTTTACGAACCATATAGACAGCGTGCAGGTAATCAAGAACAACGAATAAAAAATTGCGACGCCTCCCATCAGCAGGCCAGCAAAAACCAGTAGGTTGCTGCCCCCCAACGTGCCTTGGGCGTGCATCGAATAGACGACGACGGCAACACCAATGATCGCTCGCGGCAGCTCCCAGATATTAACCTTTGAGAATGACACCGAAAACTGACAGTCAACCGGGCGAAGCAAAAGGCAATCCAGGTCTCCGGTACGAACTTTTTCTGACAACGCATGCAGGCTTGGAAACAGCCACATTTCAAGCAGCCCCTCGAGAGTCAGGGCCACGCCAAACAAAGCAAGCACTTGGTAAATATTCCACCCTCCAAGGCTGCCCACTTCAGCGAACATGGCATCTAGAAAATAAAGCGCCAAGATCAACCCAACCAATGTAGTGATCATATTGGCGACGGCGTTCGTCCTGAACTCCATTTCCTCAATAGCCGAATGCCTGACCAGCGCTGCCAGAATTTTCAGATTCCTCAAGGTCATATACCCGCCCCCGAAAACCGTTTCAACCCTTGCGTCCAGAGTTTACGGCGGAGGGCAACGAGCGTGAAAACCCAAAAAAGCTGGACAGAGAACCCCTGCAAATACTCTACCCCTGACGCCTTCCCGAGCAGAACTTTGACGGGAAAGTCTAGCGCTGCGGCGAACGGCAACAACAAAACGATCGAGCGAGTTGCCTCAGGCAACAGATCAATGGGAATGAGCGTGCTGCCAAGAACGGTGTATAACGACCAGACAGCAGCGTCAAATGCAACAGAGTTGGCCGTCCAGAATGCGAGCAAACCAACACAATAATAAATATGAAAAACTATAACCCATGCCAACACAAGCGCCACCAGGAATAGTGGCAACTGCTTAATCACCACCTGCAGATCGATCGAAAAAATCAACCCACCAATACAGAACACAGTGACTACTATCGGTGCACGCACCAGCATCTTCCCCACTGGTTCAGCGACATGAAACCAGAAAGGCGGAATTGGCTTGAGCAGCCTCCCCGAGAGTGTGCCTTTGCGTATTTCATCGTTAAGAACGAAGATAACCCAGGCCGCCGTGAGCTGGCGGACCAAATAGACCCCCAAGAAATATCCTGCAAAATCCTTCGCCGTATAGCCGTTGATTACTTTGTCTCGTGAAATCTCCCACCAGATCATCATCATAAATAAAGGCGCGACGCCACTGAGCAACCACACAACTAGCTGAGCCCTGTAGATGATCGTCATCTGCACGCTGATTCGGAGGAGCTGACCAGCAACGGCGAGCATTGAAAATTTGGTCATTAGCAAACAGGTTCCTTCGCCAGCAGCAATCGAGGGAATGCCTGTTCAAGTGAAGGCCGCTGGATCGAAATATCCGTTACAGGCAGGTTCGCAAGCAGCCGAGCGACAGCATCGGTTACTTGGCCGTCAGGCACCAAAATTTCCGCGCCATCAGGTGTCAGACTAATAAGCGTACCGTAAGCCAGAAGTGACTCTCGACACACAGGCAGTGAGAAGCGGAGGGAAACCTGTCGCTCGGACACTTGGGCTTTCACCAGTGCTTGGCGATCACCGTCAAATACGATTCCCCCTTCATTCAAGACGATTACCCGGTCAGCCAAGGCTTCTATATCTGCCATGTAGTGTGACGTCAATATGATGGTCGCCCCCGTTTCTTTATTGTAATCAAATAGGAATTTGCGGATAGCCGCCTGCATCGCAAGATCAAGACCAATTGTGGGCTCATCGAGAAACAGGATATTTGGACGGTGCAACAACGAAAGTATCAACTCGCATTTCATCCTCTCACCCAGTGATAGCTTCCTCACCGGACGATGAATGATGTCATCGGCCGATAGTAATTCACATAATTCTTTGATGCGCTGACGGCGCTCCGTAGGGGGGATATCGTAAAGCGCGGCTTGAAGATGGAATGACTCAAGCGCCGGCAAGTCCCAGGCCAGTTGTTGCTTCTGCCCCATGACCAACGCAATCGACTTGAGAAAGTCGCGCTGCCTCTTGAACGGCTCTTGCCCGAGCACGCACAAGCTCCCGGCACTGGGCCTTATTATTCCCGAGAGCATTTTCAGTGTGGTGGTCTTTCCTGCGCCGTTACTACCCAGAAACCCAACCACCTCCCCCTCATCAATGGAAAAGGAAACATCCTTGACGGCTGAAATGCTAATCTGCTCTCTACGAAAGTATCGAAACAAATTGCGTGAGGCTTGGTCAGTCCTGTGCACTCGGTACACTTTACTTACAGCAGACAACTCAATTACCTTTGACATACTCTTCCGCACCCACCCCGCTCACTGTAGAAGTTATTTTCGAACCTCGCCCTTATCAGCTTGATGCTTCAACAGCATGTCACTACTGAGGTGCCGTGCCTATAGGTTTGATTACACCAAGGAAGTCGTCAAGGGCAAAATCTGATTTCGGGTCTCGGCCAGCTTTGAAAAGACCCTCCTCGCCCACGCTTAGTTGCTAGCCATTAGCAAGCCAAATAAACCGAGAGCACAACCATAGCGCTGCTAGCAGAATAAACCACAACCCCATCAACAAGTTGTAAAACGCAACTGCCACTGCCAAGCGAAGACGATCTCGGCCCGTAAACCCACTATCGCGTCTCCCACCCATTACGACTGCAACACCTTGAAAAATCTTTCCAGAAAGACCCGACACAGCCACAAGCCCAGCAATATCCGGAAATAATTTCACTCAGCATGCACTCTCAGAAAACTACAGCACAAAGCTTGCTATTTCACCAATGCGGTGTGGGGGGGCAAACCCAACATCCCGTTACAACTCCATGAATTGCCATCCACACGAATGCCGACCAAGATTCAGCCTACGCGGCACGGCGCCAACTCCAGCGACCAAAAAACAAAAGCAACCCGACACCAGGAGCCACCATGCGGTCCACTCAAACATTTCCGGCCGACATCACCACCCAACGCCTTACGTTATTTTATTTCCTTGTTTCATTCTCAGTAGAACGCGGGCTTTTCGTATTCTTCCTGAAGGAGAATGGATATACGCTTATTGAAATCGGGCTACTCCAAACAGCCTTTTCAGTTTCACTGTTTTTGTTTGAGTTACCCAGCGGCTATTTAGCCGACAAATTTGGGCGGGCAGCCGCGCTTGCAGCAGGAGGGTTATTAGCGACAACGAGTTTGTCCGGACAATTTATTTTTGTAGGCTGCCTGCCACTGACGACAGTCTTCTTCATCACTCACGCGCTGTCTTTCTCTTTAATCTCCGGGTCTTTAAGCAGCGCACTGCACCAACATCTCACCACGCTCGATGTCTTGCACCGGTACTCCAGCCACTACGCAACCCTCCAGTTCGCAGGCAGTCTTTCATTGGGACTGGCGATGATCACCGCAGCCCCGATCCTAAGCCTGGGGGGATGGACCGCAATCTACGTGACTTCCGTCTTCGTGACCGGACTCAGCGTGATCGTGATATTCCCGCTTGCTCGTCAGGAAGCGTCAGCCTTGACGGCAAGCACACACTCCATAAAGCTCGCCATCTTCATCAAGGAGTTGGTCGCCATCGCGCCCATCGCGATTCCCTTTGCGATGATACATGCCGCAATGACACCCTATTTTCTCTACGCCAGTTCTTCATTCCATGAGGCAGGCTTGAGCAAAGGCGCGGCCAGCGCCGCTGTAGGCATCGCGGAGATACTCAGCGCAATCGCGGTCCTGTGCCTGACCCGCTTCCTGCCAGCTACGTCGAAACACAGCATACCGACCCTCATGCTACTGACGTCCGTTGTCATTGCAGCGAACCCGCTGTATTCCCCATACGTGGCAATCACCGCTTTCCTCATTGCCAACACCTTGACGCTTTGGGCAACCATACTCACCAACCACACCATAAACTCGACCATCAAAGCGGAACACCTCAGAACAACAACCTTATCGGCGGCAGCGTTTGTTGACATGCTATTCATTTCAGCTGGGTTCATGACCTATGGTTTCGTGGCCAAATCGTACTCCAGCAGCATCTCGCTACTCGCCGTTTCGATTTTCCCCCTCGCAGGAGCGATCACGCTTATCGCAACCACAAAAACAATAAGCGGCAGGAAAAGCAGCACTTCATCCAGTTAGCAATCTCCGCCGCTACACCCCCACCACCACCCCACCCTCCGCGCGAACCACCACCATCCCCTCCCGCATCCGCTGCGCATCCCGCTTGAAGCTCCTCGCCGCCAACCCCAGGAACACCAACGTCATCACCAACGCCACCGGTATCGACAGCATGGCGTCATGCAGCCCTTCGGCCTTGAACACTTCGCTCATTTCACTGGCCCCGGCCGCGGCCATGGCCTGGTGGGCGAAGCGGTCGCTGAGCAGCCCGGCCACCACTGGCCCCATGGAGCCGCCCAGCAGGTACAGGCCGGCGAAGAACAGGGCCATGGCGGTGGAGCGCATGCGTGGGTGCACCACTTCCAGGATGGCGGTGTAGGCGCAGGTATAGAAGGCGTAGCTGAAGAACCAGCCCAGGCCGAACACTGTGACGAACAGGCCGATGTCGATGCGCCCGGCCATCAGCGCCCAGGCGGTGGCGCTGGCGGCGACTACCATGCAGCTGGCGGCCAGCACCAGGCGGCCGTTGGCCAGGCGTTGCTGGACCTTGTCGGCCACCCAGCCGCCCAGGGTCAGGCCCACCAGGCCGGTGACGCCGACGATGACGCCGGTGGACACTGCGGCCTGGTGCAGCGGCAGGTGGAAGTAGCGTTGCAGCAGCGGCACCATGAAGCTGTTGCAGGCGTAGGTGGCGAAGTTGAACGCCAGGCCCGCCAGCACCAACCAGCAGAAGGTGGGGATGGCCAGCAGCCGGCGCAGGGGCTTGTCCAGCGGCTGCTGGGACACCGGCTCAGCCTCGGCGGCGCCGCGCGCCGGTTCGCGGATGGTGAACATGAACAGCGCCAGCAGCAGCCCCGGCACCGCCGCCACGAAGAACGGCGCGCGCCAGTTGCCGAAGAACTCGACCATGGCGCCAATGGTGAAGAACGCCAGCAGCAGGCCCAAGGGCAGGCCGAGCATGAAGATGCCCATGGCCCGGCCGCGGCGCTGGGGCGGGAACAGGTCGCCGATCAGCGAGTTGGCCGCCGGCGCGTAGCTGGCCTCGCCGATGCCGATGCCCATGCGCACCAGCAGGAAGGTCCAGAAGCCACCGACGAAGCCGTTCACCGCGGTCAGCGCGCTCCACACCGCCAGCCCCCAGCCCATCATCTTGCGACGCGAGCCAGTGTCAGCCATGCGCCCCAGGGGGATGCCGGCCACGGCGTACACCAGGGTGAAGGCGGTGCCGGCGATGCCCAGTTCGAAGTCACTGAGGTGCCACTCCATGCGCAGCGGCTCGATGATGATGGCCGGAATGGTGCGGTCGAAGAAGTTGAACAGGTTGGCCAGGAACAGCAGGAACAGGATGCGCCACGCGTGGGGCGCCTGGGCGGATGTCGGCATGAGTGGGCTCGCTATTCTTGTTATTGGGCCTGATGAAATCTAGAAGGTGAATTCGCGCATGTCCGTTGCATCAGCTAGCGTGATGGTGAGGCATTGACAGACGGGGCGCTGGTTATCGCGGATGGCTATTGTGTTGATTACGAAATGATTGGAAGCACTTTGCCAGCAGGCAAGGGCCACCTTCTATACTGTTCCTGAATAGCCACCTCTGGGTGGTGTGGGGGCGTTTGTCCAGAGGCATGCTATGGATTGGCTCGGCTTACATTTCATCGGCGACTTGCCCGAATCAGGGCAGATCCTGCTCAACTGCAGCCATAACCCGTTCCTGGTACTGCTGGCCTATGTCGTGGCCTGCGCCGGCAGTTTCGCCACCCTCGACATGGCGGAGCGCATCAGCCACGTCGAGCGCCCCGGCGCCCGCCACCAGTGGCGCTGGATCGGCGCGCTGTGCCTGGCCGGCGGCATCTGGGCCATGCACTTCATCAGCATGCTGGCCTTCGAAACGCCCATCGAGATGCATTTCGACCTGCCGATTACCGTGGTCTCGCTGCTGATCGCCCTGGTGGCTGGCTTGCTGGCCATGAGCACCCTGAGCCGCGAAGTCATCACCCTGCCCGACTACATCAAGTCGTCGATCGGCATCGGCCTGAGCATCGCCGGCATGCACTACGTGGGCATGGTCGCCATGCGCTCCAATGCCACCCAGTATTTCGAGCCCAAGCTGTTCGTGCTGTCCATCCTCGTGGCCATTGGCGCCAGCTTCGCCGCGCTGATGCTGGCGCGGCACTTCCGCAACGGCAGCGGCACCTTCCACCAGTTGCTCAAGTACAGCGCCAGCCTGCTGATGGGCGCCGGCATCGTCGCCACGCACTTCCTGGGCATGTGGTCGCTGGTGATGGCCGTGCCCCAGGGCAGCGCGCTGCACGCGCCCATGGTCGACAACAGCCTGGAGCTGGGGCTGACCGTGGCGTTCATCACCCTGCTGATCATTGCCAGCAGCCTCAGCGCGGCGCTGGCCGACAAGAAGCTGCAGAGCAAGGAGCACGACCTGCGCCGGGTCAACGCCCTGCTCAGCCAGCTGGACCAGGCGCGGGTGTCGCTGCAACAGGTAGCCCACTACGATGCGCTGACCAACCTCATCAACCGCCGCGGCTTCAACCAGCTGTTCGGCGAAAAACTGATCGAGCAGAAACTCAACGGCGGCATGCTGGCGGTGATGTTCCTCGACATCGACCACTTCAAGCGCATCAACGACAGCCTGGGCCACGACGCCGGTGACGAGCTGCTCAAGGTCATCGCCGGCCATATCAAGGCCGCCACCCGCAGCCACGCCGACGTGGTGGCGCGCTTTGGCGGCGACGAGTTCTGCATCCTGATTGCCATGAACAACCGCGACGAAGCCCGGCACATGGCCCAGCGCATCATGCTGAAGATGAAGGAACCCATCGACCTGGCCGGCCGGCGCATGGTGATGACCACCAGCATCGGCATCAGCGTGTTCCCCGATGATGGCGACTCCTGCGAAGAGCTGCTCAAGCACGCCGACCTGGCGCTGTACCAGTCCAAGGGTGCGGGCCGCAACGCGTTGCATTTTTTCAGCGCCAACCTGCGCACCAAGGCAACGCTTGAGCTGCAACTGGAGGAAGAACTGCGCAATGCCCTGCGCTCGGGTGACGAGCTGGAGCTGTTCTACCAGCCCATCTTCGACCTGCACAGCGGCCAGGTGTCCAAGCTGGAGGCGCTGATCCGCTGGCGCCACCCGCAGCACGGCTTGCTCAGCCCCGACCGCTTCATCGCCATTGCCGAGACCAACGGCCTGATCGCCGAACTGGACAACTGGGTGCTGCAACGGGCCTGCCGCGACCTGGCGCACCTTGGCCATAACGGCTGCGAGCAACTGAAGATCACGGTGAACTGCTCAGCCCTGAACCTGGCCCGCGAAGAGCTGGTGGGCGAGATACGCGAGGCCCTGGCCGAAGCGGGCGTGGCGCCCCAGCGCCTGGAGCTGGAGGTGACCGAGAACGCGCTGATGGGCAACATCACCACCACCATCAGCCTGCTGTCGCAGATCCGCGCGCTGGGCGTGTCGCTGTCCATCGATGACTTCGGCACCGGCTATTCGTCGCTGGCCTACCTCAAGCGCCTGCCGCTGGACACCCTGAAGATCGACCGCTCGTTCATCCAGGACATCCCCCGTTCGGCCGCCGACATGGAGATTGTCCAGGCCATTATCGTCATGGCCCACACCCTGCACCTGCAGGTGGTGACCGAAGGCGTGGAAACCGTGCAGCAGTACGAATTCCTCAGCCGCTACGGCTGCGACTACGTGCAGGGCTACCTGCTGAGCCGGCCGGTGCCACTGTCGGAGCTGCGGCCGATCCTAGACCAGCTCAACCAGTACTCTGGCAACAGCAACAGCTACCCGGTGCCCACCCGCGCCAACGACGAACGCGTGGTGCGCGACCTGTTCGCCGAGGCGCCCGCCACCCAACCCCTGGCCCGCCCGGCCAGGTAAACCCGACTGCCCCGTAGCAGCTGCCGCAGGCGGCGTCCGGCCACACCGCCAATGGGTGATCGGACGCAGCCTGCGGCAGCTGCTACGGGGCACCGTTGTGGTGCAGGAATTACTGCGCTGCCCTTTCCTGGATCAGCACCCAGGGCGACACCACCACCGCCCACAAGGTTGGATTTCGTTCAACACAGTCCAGCGCCTGCGATTCAGACACCTTGTCGAGCAAACCTTCGCTCATCCACTGCGCCACTTTCGCGCCATCATCCGTGGCCACGGCCTCGGCGGCAGCGACCAAATCCAGCGCAGGCTCGACCCACAACAGGGCACCGCGGGCAAAAAACGGTTGCAGCTCCTGCCATCCGATAACGGCGGTCTCGCCGAGCAGCTTGGCATAGAGGGTGCTAGGTTGTTCAGTCATGGGTTTCACCAAAAATAAAATCTGGCGCAATGATAACGCCCGGATTGCCTTGGAAAAACCCGGTTTCAAATAAGTGATTGATTGGCAAGTTCGGAAAAGCCAAGGATGACGACCTGCTGCACCGGTTGCGCCGCCGTAATTCTGTAACTTCCTGTCGATAAAGCGACACCCTGGCCATTTGCCCCCAGGCGCCAGCTTTTCAATGGAACAAGCGGCGCTCTACACTGTACCGGTACAGTTACCGGGGGCTGATCGGGGTGTCTGCCGTTCGCTCGGGCAGTCGTGGAAACACACGACACCCGTCTCGACATGACCCGGTCCTGCAGCTTTCGCCGCAAGACTATAAAAAATACAACAGTTAGAGTGGAGCATTATGACTAAGCAGATTTCCAAGCTGTTCGCCGCCATGGTCCTGGCGGGGGTTGCCAGCCATTCGTTCGCTGCCGACACCATCAAGATCGGCATCGCCGGTCCTAAAACCGGCCCGGTTACCCAATACGGCGACATGCAGTTCATGGGCGCCAAGATGGCCATCGAGCAGATCAACGCCAAGGGCGGCGTCGATGGCAAGAAACTCGAGGCCGTCGAATACGATGACGCCTGCGACCCGAAACAAGCCGTGGCAGTGGCCAACAAAGTGGTCAACGATGGCGTCAAGTTCGTCGTCGGCCACCTGTGCTCCAGCTCTACCCAGCCTGCTTCGGACATCTACGAAGACGAAGGCGTGATCATGATCACCCCGGCGGCCACCAGCCCGGAAATCACCGCGCGCGGCTACAAGATGGTCTTCCGTACCATCGGCCTGGACAGCGCCCAGGGCCCTGCGGCCGGCAACTACATTGCCAAGTTCGTGAAGCCCAAGCTGGTTGCCGTCATCCACGACAAGCAGCAATACGGCGAAGGCATCGCCACCGCCGTGAAGGCCACCCTGGAGAAGGACGGCATCAAGGTGCCGGTGTTCGAAGGCATCAACGCCGGCGACAAGGACTTCTCGTCGCTGATTGCCAAGCTCAAGCAAGCCAACGTCGACTTCGTCTACTACGGCGGCTACCACCCCGAGCTGGGCCTGATCCTGCGCCAAGCCAAGGAAAAAGGCCTGAACGCCAAGTTCATGGGCCCTGAAGGCGTGGGCAACGACTCCATCTCGCAAATCGCCCAGGACGCTTCCGAAGGCCTGTACGTGACCCTGCCGAAATCCTTCGACCAGGACCCGGCCAACAAGGAACTGGCCGATGCCTTCAAGGCAGCCAAGAAGGACCCGAGCGGCCCGTTCGTGTTCCCGGCCTACTCGGCGGTTGAAGTCATCGCCGACGGCATCAAGGCTGCCGGTAGCGAAGACACCGCCAAGGTGGCCGCGGCCATCCACGCCGGCACCTTCAAGACGCCTACTGGCGACCTGAGCTTCGACGCCAAGGGCGACCTGAAGGACTTCAAGTTCGTGGTCTACCAATGGCACTTCGGCAAGCCGAAGACCGAAGTCAGCCCTCAGTAAACGCTGCCTGACACGCCACGGAGCCCACTGCGCGAGCAGTGGGCTTTGTTTTACGAGGTATCGGGCCGCCGTTCCGTGATCCGGAAGGCGGCCCACCTGAAAATCTCAAAACCGTCACCAGCGGTTCGCTGGCATAAAGCTTCGCATCCGGGCCCGGCCCTGTGCGCGAGCGGGAAAATGACTCCACCAGTGAAATGCGTATCAGGTTTTTAGGAGCGCGCGGTAATGCCTGACATCTATCACTTCTTCCAGCAGCTGGTTAACGGCATGACCGTTGGCAGCACGTATGCCCTCATCGCCATCGGCTACACGATGGTCTACGGCATCATTGGAATGATCAACTTCGCCCACGGCGAGGTCTACATGATCGGCTCGTACGTGGCGTTCATCGCCATCGCCGGCCTGGCCATGCTGGGCCTGGACAACGTGCCATTGCTGATGACCGCGGCGTTCTGCGCCAGCATCGTCGTCACCAGTGCCTATGGCTACAGCATCGAACGCATTGCCTACCGCCCCCTGCGCGGCAGCAACCGTCTGATCCCGCTGATCTCGGCCATCGGCATGTCGCTGTTCCTGCAGAACACGGTTCTGCTCTCGCAAGACTCCAAGGACAAATCGATACCCAACCTGATCCCGGGCAACATCAGCTTCGGGCCAGGGGGGGCACAGGAAGTGCTGGTCTCGTACATGCAGATCGTGGTGTTCGTGGTGACCCTGGTCGCCATGCTCGGGCTGACCCTGTTCATCTCCCGTTCCCGCCTGGGCCGCGCCTGCCGCGCCTGCGCCGAGGACATGAAGATGGCCAACCTGCTGGGCATCAACACCAACAACATCATCGCCCTGACCTTCGTCATCGGCGCGGCCCTGGCGGCCATCGCCGCGGTGCTGTTGAGCATGCAATACGGGGTGATCAACCCCAACGCCGGTTTCCTGGTGGGCCTGAAGGCCTTCACCGCGGCCGTGCTGGGCGGTATCGGCAGCATTCCGGGCGCCATGCTCGGCGGGCTGGTATTGGGTGTGGCCGAAGCCTTTGGCGCCGACGTGTTCGGCGACCAGTACAAGGACGTGGTGGCGTTCGGCCTTTTGGTTCTGGTGCTGTTGTTCCGGCCGACCGGCATTCTGGGCCGCCCGGAGGTTGAAAAAGTATGAACAAGACTCTTAACTCGGCGTTCTTCAGCGCCCTGCTGGTGTGGGCCGTGGCCTACCCGGTGCTGGGGCTGAAGCTGTCCATCGACGGCATCAAGCTGATCGTCGAAGGTGCCAGCACCACCACCCTGCTGATCATCGCCGCCTGCTCGGTGCTGATGTTCCTGCGGGTGCTGTTCAACGCGCAGATCAACGCCGCCTGGCGCGCATCGCCAAAAGTGCCGTCGATGCCAGCCGGTGCCAGCGACTTCCTGACCCAGCCCAAGACCCAGCGCTGGATCCTGCTGGGCCTGATCGTGGTGGCCTTCATCTGGCCGTTCTACGGTTCGCGCGGCGCGGTCGACCTGGCCACCCTGGTGCTGATCTACGTGATGCTGGGCCTGGGCCTGAACATCGTGGTGGGCCTTGCCGGCCTGCTGGACCTGGGCTACGTGGGTTTCTACGCGGTGGGTGCCTACACCTACGCCATGCTGTCGCACTACTATGGCTTCAGCTTCTGGGTGTGCCTGCCGCTGGCGGGCCTGGCGGCGGCCGTGTTCGGCTTCCTGCTGGGCTTCCCGGTGCTGCGCCTGCGCGGCGACTACCTGGCCATCGTGACCCTGGGCTTCGGTGAAATCATCCGCCTGTTCCTGCGCAACCTGACCGACCTCACCGGCGGCCCCAACGGCATCAGCAACATCCCCAAGCCGACCCTGTTCGGCCTGTCGTTCGACCGCACCGCCGCAGAAGGCGCGCAGACGTTCTACGACTACTTCGGCATCGCCTACAACCCGGTGGGCAAGGTGATCTTCCTGTACCTGGTGGCATTGATGCTGGCCCTGGCCGCGCTGTTCATCATCAACCGCCTGCTGCGCATGCCCATCGGCCGTGCCTGGGAAGCGCTGCGCGAAGACGAGATCGCCTGCCGCGCGCTGGGCCTGAACCCCACCATCATCAAGCTCTCGGCCTTCACCCTGGGCGCCTGCTTCGCCGGTTTCGCCGGCAGCTTCTTCGCCGCGCGCCAAGGCCTGGTGACCCCCGAGTCGTTCACCTTCATCGAGTCGGCCATGATCCTGGCCATCGTGGTGCTGGGCGGCATGGGCTCGCAGCTGGGCGTGATCCTGGCGGCGATCGTGGTGATCCTGTTGCCGGAAGTGACGCGCGAGTTCGCTGACTACCGCATGTTGATGTTCGGCGCCATGATGGTGCTGATGATGATCTGGCGTCCCCAAGGACTGTTGCCGATGCAGCGCCCCCACATGGAGCTGCGAAAATGACGCAGAACATTCTTGAAGTAAGTGGCCTGAGCATGCGTTTTGGCGGCCTGCTGGCCGTCAACGGCGTGGGCCTGAGCGTGAAGGAAAAGCAGGTGGTGGCCTTGATCGGCCCCAACGGCGCCGGCAAGACCACCGTGTTCAACTGCCTGACCGGCTTCTACACGCCCACCGGCGGCACCATCCTGCTGGACGGCGCGCCGATCCAGGGCATGCCCGGCCATCAGATCGCCCGCAAGGGCGTGGTGCGGACGTTCCAGAACGTGCGGCTGTTCAAGGACATGACCGCCGTGGAAAACCTGCTGATTGCCCAGCACCGGCACCTGAACACCAACTTCCTCTCGGGCCTGTTCAAGACCCCCGCGTTCCGCCGCAGCGAGCGCGAGGCCATGGAATACGCCGAGTTCTGGCTGGAAAAGGTCAACCTCAAGGAATTCGCCAACCGCCCCGCCGGCACCCTCGCCTACGGCCAGCAACGGCGCCTGGAGATCGCCCGCTGCATGATGACGCGCCCGCGCATCCTCATGCTCGACGAGCCGGCCGCCGGCCTCAACCCGCGCGAGACCGACGACCTCAAGGCGCTGATCGCCACCCTGCGCCAGGAGCACAACGCCACGGTGCTGCTGATCGAGCACGACATGAAGCTGGTCATGAGCATTTCCGACCACATCGTGGTGATCAACCAGGGCACGCCCCTGGCCGACGGCACGCCGGAGCAGATCCGCGACAATCCTGAAGTGATCAAAGCCTATCTGGGGGAAGCGTAAATGCTGCTGTTCGAAAACGTTTCCACGTTCTACGGCAAGATCCAGGCGCTGCACAGCGTCAACGTCGAGGTAAAGCAGGGTGAGATCGTCACCCTGATCGGCGCCAACGGCGCCGGCAAGTCGACCCTGCTGATGACCCTGTGCGGCTCGCCCCGCGCCCACTCCGGCAGCATCCGCTACCTGGGCGAGGAACTGGTGGGCCAGGAGTCCTCGGACATCATGCGCAAGAGCATTGCCGTGGTGCCCGAGGGCCGCCGGGTATTCGCCCGCCTGACCGTGGAGGAGAACCTGGCCATGGGCGGTTTCTTCACCGACAAGGGCGACTACCAGGCGCAGATGGACAAGGTGCTGGAGCTGTTCCCGCGGCTCAAGGAGCGCTTCAACCAGCGCGGCGGCACCATGTCGGGCGGCGAGCAGCAGATGCTGGCCATCGGCCGGGCGCTGATGAGCAAGCCCAAGCTGCTGCTGCTCGACGAGCCGTCGCTGGGGTTGGCGCCGATCATCATCCAGCAGATCTTCGACATCATCGAACAGCTGCGCAAGGATGGCGTGACGGTGTTCCTGGTGGAGCAGAACGCCAACCAGGCGCTGAAGATCGCCGACCGTGCCTACGTGCTGGAGAACGGCCGGGTGGTGATGCAGGGCACGGGTGAAGCCCTGCTGACCGACCCGAAGGTACGCGAGGCGTACCTGGGCGGTTAACCGCCCTTTTTGACCACAGACCTGTGGGAGCTGGCTTGCCAGCGAGCTGTTGAGGCCCTGAAAAGCTCGCTGGCAAGCCAGCTCCCACAAAGACAGCGGTGCTACGGGCTTCTGGTTACATCTCGACCTGGGTTCCCAGTTCGATCACGCGGTTCACCGGCAGCTTGAAGAAACGCAGGTTGCCGTTGGCGTTCTTCAACATGAACGCGAACAACCCCTCGCGCCAACGCGCCATGCCCACCAGCTTGGACGGGATCACCGTCTCGCGGCTGAGGAAGTAGGTGGTGCGCATCGGGCTGAAGTCCAGGTCTTCCAGGTGGCACAGCTTCAGCGCGCCCGGCACGTCCGGTTCGTCCATGAAGCCGTAATGCAGGATCACCCGGAAGAAGCCTTCACCGTAGGATTCCACCTCGAAACGGCGGTTGGCCGGCACCCGCGGGTCATCTTCGTTGACCACCGTCAGCAACACTACCTGCTCGTGCAGCACCTGGTTGTGCAGCATGTTGTGCAACAGCGCATGGGGCACGGCGTCGGAGCGCGCGGTGAGGAACACTGCGGTGCCCTGCACGCGGTGCGGCGGTTGCACGCGAATGCTGCTGATGAAGATCGGCAACGGCAGCGCGCCCTCGTCGATGCGGTCCACCAGCAGCTGCTTGCCGCGCTTCCAGGTGGTCATCAGGATGAACAGCGCGCTACCGGCCAGCACCGGGAAGGCACCGCCCTGGACGATTTTCGGCACGTTGGCGGCGAAGAACATGCCGTCCACCAGCAGGCAGATGCTCATTACCGGCACCGCGAAGAACGGCGGCCACTTCCACATCAGCAGCATCACCGCCGACACCAGCAGCGTGGTCATCAGCATGGTGCCGGTCACGGCCACGCCGTAGGCCGAAGCCAGCGCACCGGACGACTCGAAGCCCAGCACCAGCAGGATCACCCCGCACATCAGCGTCCAGTTCACTGCGCCAATGTAGATCTGGCCCTGCTCGTCGCTGGAAGTGTGCTGGATGTGCATGCGTGGGATGTAGCCCAGTTGGATAGCCTGCTGGGTCAGCGAGAACGCACCGGAAATCACCGCCTGGGAGGCGATGACCGTGGCCACGGTGGACAGGCCGATCAGCGGCAGCAGCGCCCAGTTCGGCGCCAGCAGGTAGAACGGGTTGCGCGCCGCCTCGGGGTCGGCAAGGATCAGCGCGCCCTGGCCGAAGTAGTTCAGCACCAGCGCCGGCAGCACCAGGATGAACCAGGCGCGGGCGATCGGCTTGCGGCCGAAGTGGCCCATGTCGGCGTACAGCGCCTCGGCACCGGTCAGCGCCAGCACCACGGCGCCCAGCACCGCTACCGAAATACCGAAATGACTGATGAAGAAGCGCACCCCCCACATGGGGTTGATGGCTTCCAGCACCTCGGGCTGCTGGGAGATGCCGTAGATGCCGAGCACGCCCAGCACCAGGAACCAGGTCACCATCACCGGCCCGAACAGCTTGCCGATGCGCGCGGTGCCGTGGCGCTGGATCAGGAACAGCCCCACCAGCACGATCAGCGCCAGTGGCACGACCCAGTGGCTGATGCCATCGAACGCCAGTTCCAGGCCCTCCACCGCCGACAGTACCGAGACTGCCGGGGTGATCATGCTGTCGCCGTAGAACAACGCCGCGCCGATCAACCCGCACACCACCAGCATGGCGCTCAAGCGTGGGTAACCGGCGGAGGCGCGCCGTGCCAGGGCAGTCAGGGCCATGATGCCGCCCTCGCCCTGGTTGTCGGCACGCAGCACGAACAGCATGTACTTGATGGACACGACCCAGATCAACGACCAGAAGATCAGCGACAGAATGCCCAAAACGCCATCATGGTTGCTGGGAATACCATAGCCACCGGAGAACACCTCCTTGAGGGTATACAACGGGCTGGTACCGATATCGCCGTAGACTACCCCGACGGCGGCCACCAGCATCGCGAGCGGCTTTGCCGCCGAATGACCGGCTTGCGCCTGACTACTTGCCTGAACCATCAACCACTCCTACAACCTTGGACTTTGGGTGTTTCAAAATACTTCGAGACTCAACGCGGCGAAGCATAGCGCAGCACTCGTCGTATTTCCCTGCATAAAGCTGGTCAAGTGGCTTTCTCGTCGCTAGAATTGCGCACTTTTTGATCAGAGGCGCGTAAAGTGCCCGTCAGGGTTGCCTATGGCAGCTCTAATTAACACCGAGGTTAGTCATGTCCACCACTCCCGCGCCGTCCGCCCCCAAGGTTGGCTTCGTCTCCCTGGGCTGCCCCAAAGCCCTGGTCGACTCCGAACGCATCCTGACCCAGCTGCGCATGGAAGGCTATGAAGTCGTACCGACCTACCAGGACGCCGACGTCGTGGTCGTCAACACCTGTGGCTTCATCGACAGCGCCAAGGCCGAGTCCCTGGAAGTGATCGGCGAAGCCCTGGCCGAAAACGGCAAGGTCATCGTCACCGGCTGCATGGGCGTGGAAGAAGGCGCCATCCGCAACGTGCACCCCAGCGTGCTGTCGGTCACCGGCCCGCAGCAGTACGAGCAGGTGGTGAACGCGGTCCACGAAGTGGTGCCACCGCGCCAGGACCACAACCCGCTGATCGACCTGGTGCCGCCGCAAGGCATCAAGCTGACCCCGCGCCACTACGCCTACCTGAAGATTTCCGAAGGCTGCAACCACAGCTGCAGCTTCTGCATCATCCCGTCCATGCGCGGCAAGCTGGTCAGCCGCCCGGTGGGTGACGTGCTGAGCGAGGCCGAGCGCTTGGTCAAGGCCGGCGTCAAGGAACTGCTGGTGATTTCCCAGGACACCAGCGCCTACGGCGTCGACGTGAAGTACAAGACCGACTTCTGGAACGGCCGCCCGGTGAAGACGCGCATGCTGGAGCTGTGCGAGGCACTGAGCAGCCTGGGCGTGTGGGTGCGCCTGCACTACGTGTACCCGTACCCGAACGTCGACGACGTGATCCCGCTGATGGCCGCCGGCAAGCTGCTGCCTTACCTGGACATCCCGTTCCAGCACGCCAGCCCCAAAGTGCTGAAGCTGATGAAGCGCCCGGCCTTCGAAGACAAGACCCTGGCGCGCATCAAGAAATGGCGCGAGCAGTGCCCGGACCTGATCATCCGCTCCACCTTCATCGTCGGCTTCCCTGGCGAGACCGAGGAAGACTTCCAGTACCTGCTGGACTGGCTCACCGAAGCGCAGCTGGACCGCGTTGGCTGCTTCCAGTACTCGCCGGTCGAAGGTGCCCCTGCCAACGACCTCGACGCCGAGATCGTGCCTGACGACGTCAAGCAGGACCGCTGGGACCGCTTCATGGCCCACCAGCAGGCCATCAGCGCCGCGCGCCTGCAGATGAAGATCGGCAAGGAAATCGAAGTGCTGATCGACGAAGTGGACGAACAGGGCGCCGTAGGCCGCTGCTTCTTCGACGCGCCGGAAATCGACGGCAGCGTGTTCATCGAAGGCGCCGAAGGCCTGAGCCCGGGCGACAAGGTCATGTGCCGCGTGGTGGATGCCGACGAGTACGACCTGTGGGCCGAGCGCATCTAAGCGCCCTGTTCCCCTGAAAAAACCTGCCCCAGCGGCAGGTTTTTTTATGCTTTATTTAATGCCAGCAACCTGTAGCCGCTGCCGCCAGGCTGCGCTGGCCCTGAGCCACACTGAAGATCTCCAGCGCACTCAAGGCCCAGCGCAGCCTGGCGGCAGCGGCTACAGTAAAGGTTCAAGGAGAGACCGACATGGGCAAACATCTGCTGGTGCATACCCCCAAGGCCAACGACTACGCCGAGCTGACCCGGGTCTGGGAAGCCTCGGTGCGCGCCACGCATCACTTCCTGCCGGACAGCTACATCACCCTGCTGGGCGAACTGGTGTACAAGCACTACCTGGACGCGGTGATGCTGATCTGCTGCCGCGACGAACGCCAGCGCATCACCGGTTTCGCCGGGGTGGCAGCGGGCAAGGTGGAGATGCTGTTCATCCACCCCGACCACCGCGGCCAGGGCATCGGCAAGCGCCTGCTGCACTTTGCCATCGACCACCTCAATGCCGACCAGCTGGACGTCAACGAACAGAACGAGCAGGCGTTCGGTTTCTACATGAAGCAGGGCTTCGAAGTGGTGGGCCGCTCCGAGGTCGACGGCATGGGCCAACCCTACCCGTTGCTGCACCTGCGCCGGGTGCAGCGACAATCTGCGCGGGCTTAACCGGGCTGGGGCGAGTACACTAGCGGCCTTCTCTTGTTACGGCTCTTGTCATGTCTGATCCCATTCGCCTCTCCAAACGCCTCATCGAACTGGTCGGGTGCTCCCGCCGCGAGGCCGAACTGTTTATCGAAGGGGGCTGGGTGACGGTAGACGGCGAAGTCGTCGACGAGCCGCAGTTCAAGGTGGCCGACCAGGTCGTGGCCCTGAGCGCCGACGCCAAGGCCGAACAGCCCGAGCCGGTGACCCTGCTGCTGCACCAGGAAGCCGGCCAGTCCCTGGACGACGCCCAGGCCAGCCTCGGCGCCGCCAGCCTGTCGGCCGACCACAGCTTCAGCAAGCGCCCGCTCAAGGGCCACTTCCTGCGCCTGACCTGCGGCGCCGAGCTGCAGCCCAACGCCAGCGGCCTGCAGGTCTTCACCCAGGATTGGAAAATCCTGCGCAAGCTGACCGCCGACGCGGCCAAGATCGAGCAGGAATACGTGGTGGAGGTCAGCGGGCAGATGTCCGAGCACGGCCTCAACCGCCTTACCCACGGCGCCACCTACAAGGGCAAGCCGCTGCCGGCCGTGAAAGCCAGCTGGCAGAACGAGACCCGCCTGCGCATCGCCATGAAGAACCCGCAGCCGGGCATCATCGCCCAGCTGTGCGCCAGCGTCGGCCTCACCGTGGTGGGCATGCGCCGCATCCGCGTGGGCGGCGTGTCGCTGGGCAAGGTGCCCGCGGGGCAATGGCGCTACCTGGCCGGCAACGAAAAGTTCTGATTCTTCTTTTTTCGCAACACTCGGGATTCACACCATGATTCACAATGACGTACTGCGCAGCGTGCGCTACATGCTCGACATCAGCGACGCGAAAGTGGTCGACATCATCAAGCTGTCCGGCATGGACGTGGCCAAGGCCGATGTCATCAGCTACCTGAAGAAGGACGAGGAAGAGGGCTTCGTGCACTGCCCCGACCTGGTCATGGCCCATTTCCTCGACGGCCTGGTGTTCTTCAAGCGCGGTAAGGACGACAGCCGCCCGGCCCAGCCGATCGAGACGCCGGTGACCAACAACATCATCCTGAAGAAACTTCGCGTGGCTTTCGAACTCAAAGAGGACGACATGCACGCCGTGCTCAAGGCCGCCGATTTCCCGGTGTCCAAGCCCGAACTGAGCGCGCTGTTCCGCAAGGTCGGCCATAACAACTACCGCCCGTGCGGTGACCAACTGCTGCGCAACTTCCTCAAGGGCCTGACCCTGAAAGTGCGCGGCTGACCGAACGCCCCGTAGCAGCTGCCAAAGGCTGCGTCAGGGGCTAACACGGTGTTGCCTGCGGACGCAGCCTTTGGCAGCTGCTACGGGGGACACCGCTTTTCTACCCGGTGTGTTTTCCAGGAGTTCGACATGTTCACGCGTCTATTGCTTATCGCTGCAGTGGCGTTTCCGTTGCTTGCGTCTGCCGGCCAGGCCCCCTGGTACAAATGGCAGAGCATCACCCAGAACGGCGCCATGGTCTGCTCGCAAACCAACCCCGGTGCTGGCTGGCAGCGCATGTCCGGCCCCTACGACAACGCCGGTTGCCGTTGAACCCTGCCCATGACCTATAGCGTTTCGCCCATCGGCTTCGTCCGTTCGTGCTTCAAGGAAAAATTCGCCATCCCCCGCCAGCCGCAATTGGCACCCGCCGCCCGGGGGGTGCTGGAGCTGGTCGCGCCGTTTGACCAGGGCGAGGCAGTGCAGGGCCTGGAACAGGTGAGCCACGTGTGGCTGCTGTTCCTGTTCCACCAGGCCCTGGAAGACAAGCCACGCCTGAAGGTACGGCCGCCGCGCCTGGGCGGCAACAAGTCCATGGGCGTGTTCGCCACCCGCGCCACCCACCGGCCCAACGGCATCGGCCAGTCGGTGGTGCGCCTGGACAAGGTGGAGGCCGGCAAGCTGTGGTTGTCGGGCATCGATCTGCTGGACGGCACCCCGGTGCTGGACATCAAGCCCTACGTGCCCTACGCCGACAGCCTGCCCCACGCCCGCAACGACATGGCTGGCGAAGCGCCAGCGGCGATTGCCGTGACCTGGGCGGATAGTGCCCTGGTTCAGGCGCACGCGCACGCCACGCGCCTTGCAGAGCCCCTGGTGGCGCTGATCGAGCAATGCCTGGCCCAGGACCCGCGCCCGGCGTACCAGGTGCCGGCGCCCGAACGTGAATACGGGGTGCGGTTCTGGGACGTGGAGGTGCGCTGGCATTACCCGACGCTGGATACCATCCGAGTTCTGGAAGTGGTAACCGCGTAGCCGCTGCCGCCAGGCTGCGCTGGCCTTGATGGCCGCTGGAGATCTTCGGTGAGGCACAGGGCCAGCGCAGCCTGCGGCAGCCGCTACGGGTGCATGGCGCGTTGAAATGACGGGCATAAAAAAACCGCCCCTCGGGGCGGTTTTTTATTGAGCGAGGGCTTACTTCTCGACGAAGGCGCGCTCGATCAGGTAGTCACCCGGCTCGCGCATGCGCGGCGATACGGTCAGGCCGAAGCTGTTCAACACTTCGCTGGTCTCGTCGAGCATGCTCGGGCTGCCGCACAGCATGGCGCGGTCGTCCTGCGGGTTGATCGGCGGCAGGCCGATGTCGCGGAACAGCTTGCCGCTGCGCATCAGGTCGGTCAGGCGGCCTTCGTTCTCGAACGGCTCGCGCGTCACGGTTGGGTAGTAGATCAGCTTCTCGCGCAGGGCTTCGCCGAAGAACTCGTTCTGTGGCAGGTGCTCGGTGATGAACTCGCGGTAGGCGACTTCGTTCACGTAGCGCACGCCGTGGCACAGGATGACCTTGTCGAAACGCTCGTAGGTTTCCGGGTCCTGGATCACGCTCATGAACGGCGCCAGGCCAGTGCCGGTGCTCAGCAGGTACAGGTGCTTGCCGGGCTTGAGGTCATCGAGTACCAGCGTGCCGGTGGGCTTCTTGCTGATGATGATCTCGTCGCCTTCCTTCAGGTGCTGCAGCTGGGAAGTCAGCGGGCCGTCCGGCACCTTGATGCTGAAGAATTCCAGATGCTCTTCCCAGTTCGGGCTGGCGATGGAGTACGCGCGCATCAGCGGGCGGCCGTTGGGCTGCTGCAGGCCGATCATCACGAACTGACCGTTCTCAAAGCGCAGGCCCGGGTCGCGGGTGCACTTGAAGCTGAACAGGGTGTCATTCCAGTGATGGACACTGAGTACACGTTCGTGGTTCATGTTGCTCATGTACGGGGGCTCCTCAGAAAACGCGTGCGCCGAACGAGAGCGCGATTGCGCGATATTCTAACGGCAGCGACAATATCTGTTAATTGAATTATCAAGATATGGGTTATCGGTTATATAGATATGCGATTTACTCTACGCCAGCTCCAGGTTTTCGTCGCTGTGGCCCAGCAGGAAAGTGTTTCCCGCGCCGCCAGCCTGCTGGCGTTGTCGCAATCGGCCGCCAGCACCTCCATCACCGAACTGGAGCGCCAGTCCAGCTGCCAGCTGTTCGACCGCGCCGGCAAGCGCCTGAGCCTCAATGCCCTGGGCCATCAGCTGCTGCCCCAGGCGGTGGCCCTGCTCGACCAGGCCAAGGAAATCGAAGACCTGCTCAACGGCAAGTCCGGCTTCGGCTCCCTGGCCGTGGGCGCCACCCTGACCATCGGCAACTACCTGGCCACCCTGTTGATCGGCAGCTTCATGCAGGTGCATCCGGAAAGCCAGGTGAAGCTGCACGTGCAGAACACCGCCAACATCGTGCACCAGGTGGCGCACTATGAAATTGACCTGGGGCTGATCGAAGGCGACTGCAACCACCCGGATATCGAAGTGCAGCCCTGGGTGGCCGACGAACTGGTGGTGTTCTGCGCCCCGCGCCACCCGCTGGCGGCGGTGGGCAAGGCAACCCTGGACGAGCTGACCCGCGAGGCGTGGATTCTGCGTGAGCAAGGCTCAGGCACGCGCCTGACCTTCGACCAGGCCATGCGCCATCACCGCTCCATGCTCAACGTGCGCCTGGAGCTGGAACACACCGAGGCCATCAAGCGCGCGGTGGAGTCGGGGCTGGGCATCGGCTGCATCTCGCGCCTGGCCCTGCGCGACGCGTTTCGCCGGGGCAGCCTGGTGCCGGTGGAAACCCCGGACCTGGACCTGACCCGGGAATTCTTCTTCATCTGGCACAAACAGAAGTACCAGACCCAGGCCATGCGCGAGTTCCTCGAACTGTGCCGGGCCTTCACCGCCGGGGTGGCGCGCAGCGACGAGATCGTGCTGCCGGCCATCCCCTGAGCAGCGCCGGGTCAGAGCAGGATCACGCCCCACACCAGGGCGATCATGCACAGCACCACGAATTGCGCGGCGCTGCCCATGTCCTTGGCGTTCTTGGACAGCGGGTGGCGGTCCAGGGAAATTCGGTCGATGGCGGCCTCGACGGCCGAGTTGAACAGCTCCACGATCAGCGCCAGCAGGCACACGGCGATCAGCACGGCGCGCTCCACGCGGCTCACGTGCAGCAGGAAAGCCAGCGGGATCAACACCACGTTGAGCAGCACCAGCTGGCGGAAGGCGGCTTCGCCGACGAAGGCGGCGCGCAGGCCGTCCAGGGAATAGCCGGTGGCGTTGAAGATGCGTTTCAGGCCGGTCTGGCCTTTATATGGAGACATGAAGGGTCAACTGTTACAAAGAAAAAGGGAAGCTAATGCAGCATTTGTCAAAAAAGTGTGAAGGCAAAGTGCCTTACGACGACGAAATTGACTCAAGTTGTTGCAGCAGCAGCGCGGCCTGGGTGCGGGTGCGTACCCCCAGTTTACGGAAGATTGCCGTGACGTGGGCCTTGATGGTGGCCTCCGACACGCTCAGTTCATAAGCGATCTGCTTGTTCAGCAAGCCCTCGCAGACCATGGTCAGCACGCGGAACTGCTGCGGCGTCAGGCTGGCAAGGCCTTCGCTGGCGGCCTTGGCCTCGGCCGAGACGCTGACCGCCTCGAACGCCTGGGGCGGCCACCAGACGTCGCCATCCAGCACGTTGCGCACCGCTTCCTGGATCACTTCCAGGGGGCTGGACTTGGGGATGAAGCCGCTGGCGCCGAATTCACGCGCGCGCACTACCACCGCCGCCTCTTCCTGGGCGGACACCATCACCACCGGCACCTGCGGGTATTGCCCGCGCAGCAGCACCAGGCCCGAGAAGCCATAGGCCCCCGGCATGTTCAAATCCAGCAGCACCAGGTCCCAGTCGGCCTTGGCGGTGAGCTGCGCTTCCAGCTCGGCAATGCTTGCCACTTCCACCAGGCGGGTGTCAGGCCCCAGCCCCAGGGTCACGGCCTGGCGCAAGGCGCCACGAAAAAGGGGGTGGTCATCGGCTATCAGGATGTCGTATGTGGCCATCGATCTAATGATCCTGTTCTGTGCAGGCACGCAAGGAGTCGGTGCCTGCCGAGGCGACTCGAGCTTTATTTTAACGCCAACTCACGGTCAGGGTTGGCGATTGCGGCAGTTCAGGCGCCCGGGTCGGCGCCAAGGATGCCGACGCCTGACAGGGTGGTCAAGTTCGGTGGTTTGCGGCTAAAGTCGCAGCCCGTTTTTCGCCACCCTTCACAACAAGAGAATACCCATGCGTCGCCAAGCCTTGCGTGCTGACCTGCTGATGTTATTGACCGCCATGATCTGGGGCAGCGGCTTCGTCGCCCAGACCGCCGGCATGCAGCACATCGGGCCCTTCCTTTATTCCGGGCTGCGCTTCGCCCTGGGTTCGCTGTGCCTGCTGCCCCTGGTGCTGGGCCGCGGCAACCCCAGCCAACCGCCGCGCGAACCGTTCATGACCCGCGGCCTGTGGCTGGGCGGCGTGCTGATGGGCCTGGCGCTGGCGCTGGGCATCAACCTGCAGCAGGTGGGCCTGCTGTTCACCAGCGTCACCAACTCCGGCTTCATCACCGGCCTCTACGTCATTGTAGTGCCTGTGCTGGGCATGCTGATGGGCCACAAGACCGGCATGGGCACCTGGCTGGGCGCGGGCCTGGCAGTGCTGGGGATGTTCCTGCTGAGCGTGGGCGACAACTTCCACGTGTCGTCCGGCGACTGGCTGCAGCTGGCCGGCGCCTTCGTGTGGGGTGGCCACGTGGTGCTGGTGGGCGTGTTCGCCAGCCGGCATGACCCCATTCGCCTGGCGTTCCTGCAATTCGCCACCTGCTCGGTGGTGAGCCTGGTGCTGGCGCTGGTGATGGAGCCGATCGCCCTGGACGCGATCATCGCGGCCGGCCCGGCCTTGCTGTACGGCGGCATCGTCGCCGTGGGCATCGGCTACACCCTGCAGGTGGTGGCGCAGAAGGACGCCATCGCTTCCCACGCGGCGATCATCCTGTCGCTGGAAGCAGTGTTCGCCGCCATCGCCGGGGCGTGGCTGCTGGGTGAGTCGCTGCAGATGCGCGGCTACCTGGGCTGCGGGCTGATGCTGGCGGGGATGTTGATCGCGCAGCTGTGGCCGCAAAAGCACTCTACCCCCGTAGCCGCTGCCGCAGGCTGCGCTGGCCCCGAGCCACGCTGAAGATTTACAGCGTACCGTCAGGCCAGCGCAGCCTGGCGGCAGCGGCTACGCAGAATGCATCGTTTCAGGAAACCAGGGCCTGCAGGCGAACATGGACCTCGTCCTGTTCGTCCAGCGGCAACTGGAACTTGGCCGCCAGGTAATGGCCGGTGAACACGTCCAGCCAGGCGTCGAGCACGCTGGCCGCCTGCTGGTCGCCGGCCAGTTCCAGGCACAGCGCCGCCACTTCCGCAGTGCAGAAATGATCGTCGCGCTTGGAGCGCCGCAGCTTGTAGCGTGACAACTGGTCGCTGGCCAGGCTCAGCACCGGGAAACGTTCCAGGTACGGGCTCTTGCGGAACATCTTGCGCGCTTCAGTCCAGGTCGCGTCCAGCAGGATAAACAGCGGGCGCTTGCCTGGGGTGGCGGCCACCTCTGTCACCACCCGCTCCGGGGCCACGAACTCGCCCGGGAAGACGATATAGGGCTGCCACTGCGGATCGTCCAGCAGCGCCAGCAGCTGTTCGTCCACGTCGGTACGCGACCAGGTGAAGGCCTGGGTATCAGGCAGGATATCGGCGATCAGCCAGCCGGTGTTCGACGGCTTCAGCGGCTCGACGTCGTGCATCAGCAGGCACACCGCGCCATGGGCCTCGACCGTCGGGCGGAATTTGCACAAGCAGTAATCGAAGATTACCCGGCAGCCTGGGCAACGCGGCGCGCGCGAACCACGGGCGGTGAACGGCTGGAGGCAACGGGCCAGGCGTTCGGAACGCAGGCGGGAAACGGCGTGGGACATGGGTCTACAGCACTCGCGGGCAACGACTGGCAACGGCCGCCAGCCTGAACGAGCGTGAGTTTATCAGAGCTTTGACTGCCGGACCGTCGGGTTTGCCCCTATAATCGGCGGCTTTATGAACGCACAGTCCGGTTGCTGGTCCAACGGCCAGTCACCGAATCAGGAGAGTTTCATGCTGCGCTTTATCGCCCCCCTTACCCTCTTGCTGGCCCTGCCCCTGGCGTCCCAGGCCGCATCGTTGCAGGAGTTCGAGCTGGGCAAGCTGCTTCAGCAGGTCGCCGAGCAGAGCAACGCCGGCACCCCGCGCGAAATCAACGAGAACATCCTGGACCAGGGTTACACGGTTGAAGGCAGCGAGCTGGTCGACCACCTGAGCGTCCAGCAGGGCGAGGCCGCCAACATGCGCGCCAACCCTGAAGCGGTGCGCGTGCAACTGGGCCGTAGCGTGTGCAGCAACAAAGGCTTTCGCAACCTGATGAACAAGGGCGCCGCCCTGCGCTACGAGTTCACCGAGAACCACACCAACCTGGCCGTTACCACCCAGCGCTACACCGCGGAGCACTGCGCGATGCTGGATAACAAGGGCGGCAAGAAGAAGTAATCAGCCGATGCGTTCGCGGCGTTGCGCGTCATCGGCGCGCAGCTCCGCCACCAGTGCCTGCATGTAGCGCGAGCGCCGCTGGGCGCCGTCCAGCCGCCGCAGGCATTCCTCCTCAAGCGTGACGTTATTGGCCTGGGCCGCCCGGTTCAGCAGCACCAATAACTCGTTGTCCACTTCCAGGCTGATTCGCTTCATTCTGCCTCCGTGCGCCATTGTCCTTCGACGACATTATTTTGCCATCTCTGTTTAACCAGTAAATCAGAGCTTTCGGCCTATTGGATCCGTCCAGACGAGCGGTCATCGCCGGCGCATAAGGCGCATCTGCCCGCCAGCAGCTAGATTTACATCAATGCCCCTCGTGGGCTGACTGCAATGTCCATGGCGTAGCCTGGACGGCCAGCGACACAAGCCGTGTCGCGGCCCGGCCGAACTGCTCGGCGCGGGCCAAAGGTTCATATGCAGAAGGAGATGGTTGAATGCCTTACGAACCGAATGATTTCCTGTCCAGCCACTTCAATAGCAATGGCCTGGACCTCACCCGCCAGGTGGAAGCCCAGCTCAGCCTGATAGCCCCCAACAGCCCGAACCTGGCCCTGTACCGCGACATGATGCTGACCGTGCTGCGCATGGCCCAGGACGACCGCAACCGCTGGAACGCCAAGATCACCCTGCAGGCCCTGCGCGAGCTGGAACATGCCTTCCGGGTGCTGGAACAATTCAAGGGCCGCCGCAAGGTCACCGTCTTCGGCTCGGCGCGCACGCCGCAGGAACACCCCCTGTACGGCCTGGCCCGTGAGCTGGGTGCAGCGCTGGCGCAAAACGACCTGATGGTGATCACCGGCGCCGGCGGCGGCATCATGGCCGCTGCCCACGAGGGCGCGGGCCTGGCCCACAGCCTGGGCTTCAATATCACCCTGCCCTTCGAGCAACATGCCAACGCCACCATGGAAGGCAGCGAGCAACTGCTGCCCTTCCACTTCTTCTTCATCCGCAAGCTGTTCTTCGTCAAGGAGGCTGACGCACTGGTGCTCTGCCCGGGCGGCTTCGGCACGCTGGACGAGGCCTTGGAGGTGCTGACCCTGATCCAGACCGGCAAGAGCCCACTGGTGCCGGTGGTGCTGATCGACGCCCCGGGCGGCAGCTTCTGGCAGGACTGCCTGGACTTCATCGCCAAGCAGCTGCGCGACAACCACTACATCCTGCCCACCGACCTCAAGCTGATGCGCCTGGTGTACAACGCCGAAGAAGCCGTGGCGGAGATCAACCAGTTCTACGCCAACTTCCACTCCAGCCGCTGGCTGAAGCACCTGTTCGTGATTCGCCTGCGCCATGCCTTGAGCGACGACGCGCTGGCCCAGGTGCGGCAGCGGTTCGCCGACCTGTGCCTGAGCGACACCTTCCACCAGCATGGCTATGACGGCGAGACCTTCGAGGAGCCGCAGTTCAGCCACCTGACGCGCCTGGCGTTCACCTTCAACGGCCGCGACAACGGCCGCCTGCGAGAGCTGGTGGACTATCTCAACCTGCCGGAGAACTGGGCCGCGGAAGCCGCCAGCCCGCCAGCGAGCACCGGCGCCCGCCCGCGGAAAAACGCCAAGGTAACCTGATCAGTCGTCCAGGCCACGGCCGCTGAGCAGGCGGCCGATGAGGTCCATGGGGTAGCCCCGGTAGGCCAGGAAGCGCGTTTGCTGGGCGCGGCTGCGCGGGTCGACAGGCAGTTGCCCGGCGAACTTGCGCTGCCAGACCTCGGTCAACTGCGCTGCCCAATCGAACCCGCTTTCACGCAGCGCCTGCTCGACGTCCGCGCGTTGCAGGCCACGCTGGCCCAGCTCTTCGCGAATGCGCGCTGGCCCGTAGCCGGAGCGGGCCCGGTAGTTGATGAAGGCTTCGAGGTAACGGGACTCGGACAGCAGGCCCTCTTCCGTCAGACGGTCGAGTTCCTGTTCGATCAATTCGGGAGGAGCGCCGCGCTGACGCAGCTTGCGCGTCAGCTCGACCCGACCGTGCTCGCGTCGCGCGAGCAGGTCCATTGCAGCCCGTCGCACCGCGACGGGGGTATCCAGGATGGCAGCCATGACGTGATTAGAAATCGACGTCGGCGTCTACCATTTCGTCTTCGGCATCCGCTTCTACCACGGGTGCTTTCTTGGCATCGACACCGCCGGTCAGCAGCTTGTCGCGGATCTGCTTCTCGAGGGCCGCACCGATTTCCGGGTTATCCGCCAGGAACTTGGCCGAGTTGGCCTTGCCCTGACCGATCTTGCTGCCCTGGTAGCTGTACCAGGCGCCGGCTTTTTCCAGCAGGCCATTGGCCACGCCCAGGTCGATGATCTCGCCGTTGAGGTAGATACCCTTGCCGTAGAGAATCTGGAACTCGGCCTGACGGAACGGCGGAGCCACCTTGTTCTTGACGATCTTGACGCGGGTTTCGCTGCCGACCACTTCGTCGCCTTCCTTCACCGCGCCGGTACGGCGGATGTCCAGGCGCACCGAGGCGTAGAACTTCAGCGCGTTACCACCGGTGGTGGTCTCCGGGCTGCCGAACATCACGCCGATCTTCATGCGGATCTGGTTGATGAAGATGACCAGGCAGTTGGCGTTCTTGATGTTACCGGTGATCTTGCGCAGCGCCTGGGACATCAGGCGGGCCTGCAGGCCCACGTGCATGTCGCCCATCTCGCCTTCGATCTCGGCCTTGGGTACCAGGGCGGCCACGGAGTCGACGATGATCACGTCAACGGCGTTGGAACGCACCAGCATGTCGGTGATTTCCAGGGCCTGCTCGCCGGTGTCCGGCTGCGAGACCAGCAGGTCGTCGACGTTAACGCCCAGCTTGCCGGCGTACTCAGGGTCCAGCGCGTGCTCGGCGTCGACGAAGGCGCAGGTGGCGCCCATCTTCTGTGCCTGGGCGATCACGGACAGGGTCAGGGTGGTCTTACCCGACGACTCAGGACCGTAGATCTCGACGATACGGCCTTTTGGCAGGCCGCCAATGCCCAGGGCGATGTCCAGGCCCAGGGAGCCGGTGGAGATAGCCGGGATGGCCTGGCGGTCGTGGTCGCCCATACGCATTACGGCACCCTTGCCGAATTGACGTTCGATCTGACCCAGGGCCGCAGCCAAGGCTTTCTTCTTGTTGTCGTCCATTAAAGTCCTCTCTAAAAATCAATAAGGCCGGAAGGCCGGATAACTGTATAAGTAGCCAGTATTATTCCACAGGGAGCCGGGCACGCCTACCCCCGTGTTGAGATTTCTCCTGCTACAAGACGTATCAGCCCCTCTAGCGCGGCCTTTACCGTTTGTCGGCGGACCTCATCGCGGTCGCCGGCGAACAGCTGGCGCTCGGCAAGCACCCGCCCATCCACCGCCCAGGCCAGCCACACGGTGCCCACCGGCTTGCCCGGCGTGCCACCGTCCGGCCCCGCAATGCCGCTGACCGCCACGGCGAACCGCGCCCCGCTGCGGGCCTGGGCGCCCAGGGCCATGGCCTCGACCACCTCGCGGCTGACCGCGCCGACAGTGGCGAACAAGGGCTCGGGCACGCCCAGCTGAGCGGTCTTCTGGGCGTTGGAATAGGTGATGTAGCCAGCCTCGAACCACGCCGAGCTGCCGGGGACGCGGGTGATGGCCTCGCCGATGCCGCCGCCGGTGCAGGATTCGGCTGTGGTGGCCTGGGCCCCCAGGGTCTTCAGCCCTTCGCCCAGCGACTGCGACAGTTGAGTGATCAGGTCCATCGGGTGCTCCATGGCAAGGGAAATTGCCGCTACCGTACACCAAGCGGCGCAGGGCTCGACAGCCTCACAACCGCTTGCGCCGCGAAACCGCCCCCAACCCCAGGCGCTTCACCAGCCAGCGCTCATAGAAGCTGACCGCCACATCGGCACCCGCCATCGCCGTCATGCAGCCAACCGCGGTGGCCGACCACAGCGACAACCCTGCCCCGTACAGCAGCATGGTGCCCGTAAGCCCGCAGACCATGCAGGCGCCGGAACGCATCAGTACCCGGCGCAGCAGGCGCCAACCATGAGTGCCTTCCTTGTCGGCGCGCCACAGCTCGCCAGTGACGCCGCCGAGCAGGGCCAGCAGCATCACCAGCCAGAGTGGCACCTGGTGCAACAACGCTTGATCCATTTGCATATCCGCCCCTCCTGGTGAAGACCTTCAACAGAAGACTATGCATTGATGCATATTAAATCAATGCATAAGTGCATTTTTCTGACCGAAGTGAAAGGCACGGGCGTCGAGGGTCAGCGGGCGTACATGCCCCACCAGAACACGTGGCCGAGGATGGTGATCTGTTCGTCCTGCATCTGCGCGAAGCTATAGTCTTCGTCGGGATGCTCTTCACGGTTGAAGCTGCGCAGGCGGATGCCGGTAGGCAAGCGGTACAGCTGCTTCACCCGCAACTGGCCGTTGTGGTTGATGGCGTAGAGGTCGCCATCGACGATATCGCCGATGCCACGCTTGCCCGAGTTCACCCCCACCGTGGCGCCGTCGCGCAACACCGGCAGCATGCTGTTGCCACGCACGGTCACGCACTTGGCCTGGTCGAACTGCACGCCATTGTGGCGCAGGCTGCGCTTGCCGAAGCGCAGGCTGGCGCGTTCGCTTTCCTCGATGACAAAGCGGCCCGAGCCGGCGGCCAGTTCCACCTCGCGCAGGAAGGGAATGGACACCTCGTCGTCCTCCACGGGCGTGTCGTCGTCCCACAGGCTGATGTCGCGCAGCTCGGCATGGCCGCCCCCTGCCGCCGGCAGGCTGGCGCGCCCCCGCAGCTGGTCGGTACTGACGCGGAAGTAGTCCGCCAGCTTGGCGATGTGCTTGTCGGCGGGGTCGACGATCTTGCCGCCCAGGATGCGCGACAGGGTGGACTGTGGCACGCCGGTACGCCGGTGCAGCTCCGTGGCGGAGAGACCTTCGCGGGCGAGCAGTTCCTTGAGGACGGTGGCTACGGTACGTGTGTGCATGCAATGCATAGTGCTACCCCCTTGTGCATTTTGCAATGCTGGCGGGCATTTCCCACATATAGAAGCAACGCACAGGCGGCAAGCCGCGAAAAATCCCTGTAGTATTCGCCGCTTGCCTTTTGACACACCCGCCACTGCGAGCCAAGTTTCTGCATGAGTGATCTTTCCAGCCACACCCCCATGATGCAGCAGTACTGGAAGCTGAAGAACCAGCATCCGGATCAGTTGATGTTCTACCGCATGGGCGATTTCTACGAGATCTTCTACGAAGACGCGAAGAAAGCGGCCAAGTTGCTGGATATCACCCTCACGGCCCGCGGCCAGTCGGCGGGGCAGTCGATTCCCATGTGTGGCATTCCGTACCACGCTGCCGAGGGCTACCTGGCCAAGCTGGTGAAGCTGGGCGAGTCGGTGGTCATCTGCGAACAGGTGGGCGACCCGGCCACCAGCAAGGGCCCGGTGGAACGCCAGGTGGTGCGCATCATCACCCCCGGCACGGTCAGCGACGAGGCCTTGCTGGACGAGCGCCGCGATAATCTGATTGCCGCGGTGCTGGGCGACGAGCGTCTGTTCGGCCTGGCGGTGCTGGACATCACCAGCGGCAATTTCTCGGTGCTGGAGATCAAGGGCTGGGAAAGCCTGTTGGCCGAGCTTGAGCGCATCAATCCGGTTGAGCTGCTGATCCCCGATGACTGGCCCCAGGGCCTGCCGGCGGAAAAGCGCCGTGGTTCGCGCCGCCGCGCGCCGTGGGACTTCGAGCGTGACACCGCGCACAAGAGCCTGTGCCAGCAGTTCTCCACCCAGGACCTCAAGGGTTTTGGCTGCGAGAACCTGACCCTGGCCATCGGCGCCGCCGGCTGCCTGCTGGGCTACGCCAAGGAAACCCAGCGCACCGCCCTGCCCCACCTGCGCAGCCTGCGCCACGAGCGCCTGGATGACACCGTGGTGCTGGACGGCGCCAGCCGGCGCAACCTGGAGCTGGACACCAACCTGGCGGGCGGGCGCGATAACACCCTGCAATCGGTGATCGACCGTTGCCAGACTGCCATGGGTAGCCGCCTGCTGACCCGCTGGCTGAACCGCCCGCTGCGTGACCTGAAGGTGCTGCAGGCGCGCCAGAGCTCGATCCGCTGCCTACTGGAGGGCTACCGTTTCGAAAGCCTGCAGCCACAGCTGAAAGAAATCGGTGACATCGAGCGCATTCTCGCCCGCATCGGCCTGCGCAACGCCCGCCCGCGCGACCTGGCGCGCCTGCGCGACGCGCTGGCGGCGCTGCCGGACCTGCAAGTGGCGATGTCCGACCTGGAAGCGCCGCACCTGGCGCTGCTGGCGACCATCGCTGGCACCTACCCGGAGCTGGCCGACCTGCTGGCCAAGGCCATCATCGACAACCCGCCGGCGGTGATCCGTGACGGCGGCGTGCTCAAGACCGGCTACGACAGCGAGCTGGACGAGCTGCTGGCCCTGAGCGAGAACGCCGGCCAGTTCCTGATCGACCTGGAGGCACGCGAGAAAGCCCGCACTGGCCTGGCCAACCTGAAGGTCGGCTACAACCGCGTGCACGGCTACTTCATCGAGCTGCCCAGCAAGCAGGCCGAGCAGGCACCAGCGGACTACATCCGCCGCCAAACCCTGAAAGGCGCCGAGCGCTTCATCACCCCGGAGCTGAAAGAGTTCGAGGACAAGGCGCTGTCGGCGAAAAGCCGCGCCCTGGCCCGCGAGAAGATGCTCTACGACGCGCTGCTGGAAAACCTCATCGGCCACCTGCCACCGCTGCAGGACACCGCCGCGGCCCTGGCCGAGCTGGACGTGTTGAGCAACCTGGCCGAGCGCGCGCTGAACCTGGACCTCAACTGCCCGGTATTCGTCGACGAGCCCTGCCTGCGCATCAACCAGGGCCGCCACCCGGTGGTGGAACAGGTGCTGACCACGCCGTTCGTGGCCAACGACCTGAGCCTGGACAACGACACCCGCATGCTGGTGATCACCGGCCCGAACATGGGCGGTAAATCCACCTACATGCGCCAGACCGCGCTGATCGTGCTGATGGCCCACATCGGCAGCTTCGTGCCGGCCGCCGGCTGCGAGCTGTCGCTGGTGGACCGTATCTTCACCCGTATCGGCTCCAGCGACGACCTGGCCGGCGGGCGCTCGACCTTCATGGTGGAAATGAGCGAAACTGCCAACATCCTCCACAACGCCACGGACAAGAGCCTGGTGCTGATGGACGAAGTGGGCCGCGGCACCAGCACCTTCGACGGCCTGTCGCTGGCCTGGGCCGCCGCCGAGCGCCTGGCGCAACTGCGCGCCTACACCCTGTTTGCCACGCACTATTTCGAATTGACGGTACTGCCGGAAAACGAACCGCTGGTCGCCAACGTGCACCTGAGCGCCACCGAGCACAAGGAGCGCATCGTGTTCCTGCACCACGTGCTGCCCGGCCCTGCCAGCCAGAGCTACGGTCTGGCCGTGGCGCAGTTGGCCGGCGTGCCGAACCCAGTGATCGCCCGCGCCAAGGAACACCTGGGCCGCCTGGAAACGGCGAGCCTGCCACACGAACCAGTCGCCAGCGCCCCGGGCCAACCCCAGGTACCGCACCAGAGTGACCTGTTCGCCAGCTTGCCGCACCCGGTGCTGGAGCAACTCAGCAAGACCGACATTGATGGCCTGACGCCACGTCAAGCAATCGAATTGCTCTATACACTGAAGACTCGGATCTAACGCAGCAGCGCACAAGCTGATAGAATCCCGCGCGGTTTGGGAATGCCACGGGCTCTTAGCCTGGTCCGCCGGCTGACCAGCCCAAACCAAGCGGCCCTGGATCAGGGGCTTCGCTGCCGCCTTGAGGAGATATTTTGAAATGACCTTCGTCGTCACCGACAACTGCATCAAGTGCAAATACACCGACTGCGTCGAAGTCTGTCCGGTGGACTGCTTCTACGAAGGCCCGAACTTCCTGGTAATTCACCCGGATGAGTGCATCGATTGCGCACTGTGCGAGCCTGAGTGCCCTGCCCAAGCCATTTTCTCTGAAGACGAAATCCCGGCCGGGATGGAGAACTTCATCGAGTTGAACGCCGAGCTGGCAGAGGTCTGGCCGAACATCACCGAGCGCAAGGATGCCCTGCCTGACGCTGAAGAGTGGGACGGCAAGACCGGCAAGATCGCTGACCTGGAGCGCTAAGGCGTTCGAGGTTGCAGAAAAAGGCCCCGTGAAGGGGCTTTTTTTTTGCGTGCTGCGCACGCCCGGCACCAGCCATCCAAGTTGTAGCCCACGGCTGATCGAACGCATGATCTGGCTTCTGATTTTGATCTGGCTGTTAATCTTGATCTGGCTGTTGATCTGCTGTTGATCTGGCTCTTGATCTTGATTGTATGCCCCGTAAAGCGCCCGGGCCGACTGGAGGCGTCGATCAACGGGCTGCCCGAAGGGCCGAGGCCGCAGGCCGAAGAGACGGTAACCCGCAGGCTTCTATAGCGGGTGCCGTCTGCCCGTTGAGCGGCGCCGGAAGGAGGGGACCCGTAGCGCAGCGGAGGGCCCAAGCAGGGGCAAGCGTTTTTTGCTTACTTTTTTTGGCGTCTGAAAAAAAGTGAGTCGCCGTAAGGGCGAAACAGTCGGTGGTCGCACCACTAAAATGGATATGTTCGCAATCGCCGAAGCGGGATCCAGAATCCGCGAACATATCCATTACTACGGGCGATGCAAAATCACCTTTTCGGCCTTACGCCGAGTCACTTTTTGACAAACGCCTCAAAAAGTAACCAAAAAAGGCTTGCCCCTGCTTGGTCCCTCCGCTGCGCTGCGGGTCCCCTCCCTCCGGCGTCGCCCAAGCGGCCGACGGCCCGGAATAGAAGCGCCTCCGGTTCCGTCTTCCCCGGCTACGCCGGGGACCGCTCGGTCAACGCCTCCAGTCGGCCCTGGCGCTTTATGGGGCACACAATCAAGATCAAGGGCCGCACGGGATCAAGATCAAAAGCAGTTCGCGGTGGCTGCAGCAACTGCAGTAGCTGCGTTAGCCCACTGCCGTGCTGCCGCCAAACCGCTTTTCAAAAGGCAAAAAAAAGGGGCGGTATGACCCGCCCACCTTTTCTGTCCCTATTCCCTGTATCCCTGTCATCGTCCTGATGAACCGCGTCCTGCGGTGTCCTGGCGCTCATCCTTGAGAGCCTGTGCCTGCTCCTTGGCACTGGTTCGATCATAGAGAATCCAGATGACGATTCAACTGCACAAGTCTTTCAGGAAAAGTCTTTTCCAAGCTGCAACAATCAGGAAAAACGCGACAGAACAGTACGTTGCGCATAGCCATGGAAGACGTTTGACAGCCGCAGTCCACAATCACTTACAGAACGCGCTGGTGATCGCTGACCCGAACGCCAGAAACAAAAACGCCCCGAACCAGTCGGGGCGCCTGGGCTGCCAAACGAACTACTGGAACAGTGATTCGCTGGACAGGCCGTTCTTCTCGAGGATCTCGCGCAAGCGCTTCAAGCCCTCGACCTGGATCTGGCGAACCCGCTCCCGGGTAAGGCCGATTTCCAGGCCGACGTCTTCCAGGGTACTGCTTTCGTGGCCACGCAGGCCGAAGCGCCGCACTACCACTTCGCGCTGCTTGTCAGTGAGCTCGGAGAGCCACTGGTCGATGCTCTGGGACAGGTCATCGTCCTGCAGCAGCTCGCAGGGGTCGGTGGGACGGTCGTCCGTGAGGGTGTCGAGCAGGGTCTTGTCGGAGTCCGGGCCGAGGGAAACGTCCACCGAGGACACCCGCTCGTTGAGCCCGAGCATGCGCTTGACCTCGCCCACCGGCTTCTCCAGCAGGCTGGCGATTTCTTCCGGCGACGGCTCGTGGTCGAGTTTCTGGGTCAGTTCGCGCGCCGCCCGCAGGTAGACGTTGAGTTCCTTCACGACATGAATCGGCAGCCGGATGGTCCGGGTCTGGTTCATGATGGCGCGTTCGATGGTCTGGCGAATCCACCAGGTGGCGTAGGTAGAGAAGCGGAAACCGCGCTCGGGGTCGAATTTCTCGACGGCCCGGATAAGCCCCAGGTTGCCTTCCTCGATCAGGTCGAGCAGGGACAGGCCACGGTTGACGTAGCGACGGGCGATTTTCACCACCAGGCGCAGGTTGCTTTCGATCATGCGCTTGCGGCCGGCCGGATCACCCTTTTGCGACAGGCGCGCAAAATGGACTTCTTCTTCCGGGGACAACAGGGGGGAAAAGCCGATTTCGTTCAAATACAGCTGTGTCGCATCCAGCGCACGGGTGTAATCGATGTACTTGTGTTGCTTGAGTGCTGTGGAGTTCTTGGCCTTGGCACGAACCGTGGGTACCACGGGTTCATCGTCCGCCTCAGCGTCCAGGACGATGCCGGTTTCCATAAGGAGCACCTCATCGTCGATGTCAAACTCCGGCGCTTCTTTGTTGAGAGCCATTTGTTATAGTCCTTTGTTGAGTTCGACCTCAAGCTCTAGCGTCGCGCTTATCCTTGGCTACGCTAAAGCCTGTCCCCGCTACATCGAAGGAACAGGCTTGGCAACGATCAACGTCGTGGCAAAAACTGCAAGGGGTCTACTGGCTTGCCCTGCCGGCGAATCTCGAAGTGGAGCTTCACCCGGTCGGTACCCGTGGAACCCATCTCGGCAATTGTCTGCCCGGCCTTGACCTGCTGCCCCTCCCGAACCAAGAGCCTGCGGTTGTGACCGTAGGCACTGACGTAGGTATCGCTGTGCTTGATGATTACCAACTCGCCGTAGCCCCGCAACCCACTCCCGGCGTACACCACCGAACCATCAGACGCAGCAAAAACAGGCTGTCCCAATTCCCCGGCGATATCAACGCCTTTATTCAAACTACCGTTTGAAGCAAATTTTCCAATCAGCACGCCGTTGGCAGGCCATGTCCAACCGCCTGTGATCTTCTCGCCCGCAGGCACCGGCACCGGCTCGGGAGCGGCTGCAACGGGGGCCGGTGGCGCGGTTTTCTGACCCGGGGCACCCGGCACTGGTGTGAAGATAATGGGCCGACGAGTGACCTTGAACGAGCCCGACGGCGACGCCGAGGTTTCAGTTTGCGCCGCGGCGACCGGTGCAGATGGAGCGCTGCCATCACCGAAGCGAATGACCTGTCCCGGATGAATGGTATAGGGCTCGGGGATGTTATTGCGGGCCGCCAGGGCCTTGTAGTCCCAGGAGTAGCGGAAGGCGATGGAGAACAGGGTATCGCCGCGCTTGACCCGGTACTGGCCCGTGGTGACCGGCTGGCGCTCTGGCGCGGCCGGCGCCGAGGCTGCCCCGCCGCTGCTGCGGTCGACCACCCGCACGCCGCCCGAAGGGTGGCTTGCGCAGCCAGCCAGGGTCGTTGCAAGGGCGAGGCCAATCACCAGAAGCTTGTAGCTCGATAGTCCTGCATGCTGCCGAATGACTGTGGGACTCACCCGCCGCTCCCTTGAAAATGGTGGCTGATAGAAAAATAGACTGTTGTGTCGCAATTATAACCATCCACACGCATATTTCTGACGTATTCGCGTTACAACCTGTGAAGGCTGCGCTGTCAGACCCGTGCCCTGCCAAAGAATTCACCGCCAGCCAACGAAATCCTGCTCAGGCCAGGGGCCCGTTGAGCAGCGGCACGAAACGCACCGCTCCCAGCACATGCCGGGAAAAACCCTGATCTTCGCGGACGATCAGCATCAGTTGCTGCACCTCCCCCGAACCCACCGGAATGACCAGGCGCCCCCCCGGCGCCAACTGGTCCAGCAGCGCCTGGGGCACGTCGGTGGCCACGGCGGTGACGATGATGCCGTTGTACGGCGCCAGCGCCGGCCAGCCCTCCCAGCCATCGCCCCAGCGGAACACCACGTTGCGCAGGTTGAGCTCCACCAGGCGTTCCTTGGCGCGGTCCTGCAGCACCTTGATGCGTTCGACCGAGAACACCCGCTCCACCAGCTGCGACAACACCGCGGTCTGGTAGCCCGAGCCCGTGCCGATCTCCATGACCTTGTCCAGCGGCCCGGCCTCCAGCAGCAGCTCACTCATGCGCGCCACCATGTAGGGCTGGGAGATGGTCTGGTTGTGGCCGATGGGCAGCGCCGTGTCCTCGTAGGCGCGGTGCGCCAGGGCTTCGTCGACGAACAGATGACGCGGGGTGCGGCGGATCACGTCCAGCACCCGCTCGTTGCTCACGCCCTCTTCGTACAGGCGCTGGATCAGCCGCTCGCGGGTGCGCTGGGAGGTGAAACCGATGCCGCGACGGTTCAGGTCATCTTGTTCGCGCATCAGCGTAGGCCCTCCAGCCAGGTTTCCAGGCTGTCGAACGCCGGGCTGAAGGTGCGGTCCAGCTGCAAGGGGGTGACCGACACGTAGCCTTGCATCACCGCGTGGAAGTCAGTGCCCGGGCCGCCGTCCTCGGCGTTGCCGGCGGCGGCGATCCAGTAGCCTTCCTTGCCGCGCGGGTCGACCACGCGCGTGGGCGCCGCTGCGCGAGCGCGGTGGCCCAGGCGGGTCAGCTGGATGCCACGGATGCGCTCCAGCGGCAGGTTGGGAATGTTGACGTTGAGCACGGTGCGCGGCGGCAGGTTCAATTCACCGTGAGCCTGCACCAGGTGCCGGGCGTACCAGGCGGCAGTGGCCAGGTTGTCCACCTGGCGCGACAGGAACGAGAACGCAAACGAGGTGCCCCCCAGGAAACGCCCTTCCAGCGCGGCACCGACGGTGCCCGAGTAGAGCACATCGTCGCCCAGGTTGGCCCCCAGGTTGATGCCTGAGACCACCAGGTCCGGCTCCTGCGGCAACAGGCCGTTGAGGCCCAGGTGCACGCAATCGGTGGGGGTGCCATTGAGGCTGATGAAACCGTTGGCCAGGCGCTGCGGGTGCAGCGGCCGGTCCAGGGTCAGCGAACTGCTGGCACCGCTGCGGTCGCCGTCGGGGGCAATGACCGTGCACTCGGCAAAGCCGGCCAGCGCATCATGCAGCGCGGCCAGGCCGGGGGCAGCAACACCATCGTCGTTTGAAATCAGAATACGCATGGGCTTTCCGTCTGCCCTGCCGGCACCAGATCAACAAGCTCGCGCACCACCACGGTGGCGAAGCATCCGGCCGGAAGGACGAATTCCAATTGCAGAATGTCAGGCTCCGGATAATGCCACGCCAGCCCGCCGATGGGCAGCCGCAGGATGCGGCGTTCGTGCGCCATGCCCGCTTTTGCCAACCATTCGCCGAGCGGCGCCAACCGCGCGCCGACATTCTGTTCCAGTTCATGGATGGCGCCAGCGGCCGGCGAGTCACCTTCGCCCCACATCGGGCCGGTGGGGTGCAGGTCGAGAATGGCCAGGCGCGGGTCGCTGCACTCGGCCTCGCCGGCCGGGAAGAAGCTGCGGCTGTCGGTGAACGCCAGCAGGTCGCCGACCCGAGCCTGGTTCCAGCTGCCGTCGCCGACGCGCGCGGCCAGCACCTGGTTGAACAGGTAGCTGCGCGCCGTGGAAAGCAGGCGCGAACGCACGTTGCGCTGTTCCGGCAGGGCCTGGCGTTCGGCCCACTGGCGGGCGTCGTGGACGTTGCCACCCTGGAAGCCAAACCGCTGGGTGCCGAAGTAGTTCGGTACGCCAGTGGTCTTGAGCTGTTCCAGGCGTGCGTCCAGGGCTGCGCGGTCAGCCTCCAGCGCGGTCAGGCGCAGGGTGAAGCCGTTGGCCGAGTGCGCGCCGCGCTGCAGCTTGCGCTTGTGGCGGGCGACCTTGAGGATGGCCAGGGTTTCGTTTTCGGCGGCGCTCAGGTCCGGGTCGGCCTTGCCGGGCAGGTGCAGGCTGAACCATTGCCGGGTCAGCGCCTGGCGGTCCTTGAGGCCCGCGTAGCTGACGGTGCGCAGCGGCACGCCGGCGGCCTTGGCCAGGCGGCGGGCGGCCTCTTCGGTGTTGAGGTTGCGTTTTTCCACCCACAGCCACAGGTGCTCGCCCTCGCCCGCCAACGGGATGTCCAGCACCTCGTCGACCTGGAAGTCTTCGGCAGTGGCTTTCAGCACGGCGCGGCCCAGGGCCGGCCCGGCGGCGCAGGGGCCCAACAGTTCGAGTTCGTTCATGCTGGCAGCAACAAGGCGACGGCGTGAACCGCGATACCTTCCTCACGGCCGGTGAAGCCCAGCTTTTCGGTGGTGGTGGCCTTGACGTTGACCTGGTCCAGTTCGACCTGCAGGTCGGCGGCGATCAGGCTGCGCATGGTGTCGATGTGCGGGGCCATCTTCGGCGCCTGGGCGACGATGGTGGCGTCGACGTTGCCGACCTTCCAGCCCTTGGCCTGGACGATGCCGACCACGTGGCGCAGCAGCACGCGGCTGTCGGCGCCCTTGAATTGCGGATCGGTGTCGGGGAAGTGCTTGCCGATATCACCCAGCGCGGCGGCGCCGAGCAGCGCATCGCTCAGGGCGTGCAGCAGCACGTCACCATCGGAATGGGCGAGCAGGCCGAATTTGTGAGCGATGCGAACGCCGCCCAGGGTAATGAAATCGCCGTCAGCGAAACGGTGCACATCGTAGCCGTGGCCAATACGCATAAATAGAAAAGCCCTGAAGGAGACAGGGCGTGATTCTACCTGCTTTATGTAACAACGGGGCCGCAAAAAGCGGCCCCGAAACGCCGTGAATCAAGGGCAAAACGACATCATTGGGCCAATGCCGCGGCGTGGTGACGCAGGTGGTCGTCGATGAAGCTGGCGATGAAGTAGTAGCTGTGGTCGTAGCCAGGCTGCAGGCGCAGCTGCAGGTCGTGGCCTGCGACCTTCGCCGCCTGCACCAGCGCCTCGGGCTTGAGCTGGTTGACGAGGAAATCGTCACGGTCGCCCTGGTCCACCAGGAACGCCTGGGGCGCCTTGCTCTCGGCCATCAGCACCGACGCATCCCACTCGCGCCAGCGCGAACGCTCCTCGCCCAGGTAACGGGTGAAGGCCTTCTGGCCCCATGGGCAATCCATGGGGTTGCTGATGGGCGAGAACGCCGACACCGAACGGTAGCGCCCGGGGTTGCGCAAGGCGCACACCAGCGCGCCGTGGCCGCCCATGGAGTGACCGCTGATGGCACGGCGGTCGGAGGCCGGGAAATGCGCCTCCACCAGGGCTGGCAGCTCATTCACCACGTAGTCGTGCATGCGGTAGTGCTGGGCCCACGGCTGCTGGGTGGCGTTGAGGTAGAACCCCGCCCCCAGGCCGAAGTCCCAGGCGCCGTCCGGGTCACCGGGCACGTCGGCGCCGCGCGGGCTGGTGTCCGGCGCGACGATGATCAGGCCCAGCTCGGCGGCCAGCTTGTGGGCGCCGGCCTTCTGCATGAAGTTCTCGTCCGTGCAGGTCAGCCCCGACAGCCAGTACAACACCGGCAGCGTGCCGCCCTGCTCCGCCTGGGGCGGCAGGTAGACAGCGAAGGTCATGTCGCAACCCAGCACGTCCGAGCGGTGGCGGTAGCGCTTGTGCCAACCGCCGGCGCTTTTCTGGCAGGAGATGTTTTCCAGGCTCATGGGCAACCTCAGAAGTGGATGACCGAACGGATGCTCTTGCCTTCGTGCATCAGGTCGAACGCCTTGTTGATGTCTTCCAGGCCCATGGTGTGGGTGATGAAGGTGTCCAGCGGGATCTCGCCCTTCTCGGCCATTTCCACGTAGCTAGGCAGCTCGGTGCGGCCACGCACGCCACCGAACGCCGAACCGCGCCAGACGCGGCCGGTCACCAGCTGGAACGGCCGGGTGGAGATTTCCTGGCCTGCGCCGGCCACGCCGATGATCACCGACTCACCCCAGCCCTTGTGGGCGCATTCCAGGGCGGCACGCATCAGGTGCACGTTGCCGATGCACTCGAACGAGAAGTCGACGCCGCCGTCGGTCATGTCGACGATGACTTCCTGGATAGGACGGTCGAAGTCCTTCGGGTTGACGCAGTCGGTGGCGCCCAGCTGGCGAGCGATCTCGAACTTGGCCGGGTTGATGTCGATGGCGATGATGCGGCTGGCCTTGGCCTTGACCGCGCCGATGACCGCCGACAGGCCGATACCGCCCAGGCCGAAGATGGCCACGGTGTCACCCGGCTTGACCTTGGCGGTGTTGAGCACCGCGCCAATGCCGGTGGTCACGCCGCAACCCAGCAGGCAGACCTTCTCCAGCGGCGCTTCTTTCTGGATCTTGGCCACGGAGATTTCCGGCAGCACGGTGTATTCCGAGAAGGTCGAGGTGCCCATGTAGTGGAACAGCGGCTTGCCGTTGTAGGAGAAACGCGAGGTGCCGTCGGGCATCAGGCCCTTGCCCTGGGTGGCGCGCACGGCCTGGCAGAGGTTGGTCTTGCCCGACAGGCAGAATTTGCACTGGCGGCATTCGGCGGTGTACAGCGGGATCACGTGGTCGCCCACGGCTACCGAGGTCACGCCTTCGCCGATGGCTTCGACGATGCCACCACCTTCGTGGCCCAGGATCGACGGGAAGATGCCTTCAGGGTCGGCACCGGACAGGGTGTAGGCGTCGGTGTGGCACACGCCGGAAGCGACCACACGCACCAGCACTTCGCCAGCCTTGGGCATCGCCACGTCGACTTCGACGATTTCCAGCGGCTTCTTGGCCTCGAATGCTACTGCGGCACGGGACTTGATCATCGCAACCTTCTCCTGAAGTGTTTAGGTAAGGCGTTCAGTGTAATTCATGCAGCTTTGAGGAATAATCAGGCCAAAGGCAAAACATTATTGCCATGCAGGGATAATCAATGAGCGATAACCGCTGGGACGGCATCGACGAATTCGTCGCCGTCGCCGAGTGCAGCCAGTTCACCGCGGCAGCGGAGCGCCTGGGCATTTCCTCGTCGCACATCAGCCGGCAGATCGCCCGGCTGGAGGAACGCCTGCAGACCCGCCTGCTGTACCGCAGCACCCGGCGCGTGACCTTGACCGAGGCCGGGCAGACCTTCCTGCAGCACTGCCAGCGCCTGCAGGACGGCCGCGAGGAAGCCCTGCGCGCCATGGGCGACCTCAACAGCGAACCCAAGGGGCTGCTGCGCATGACCTGCGCCGTGGCCTACGGCGAGCGCTTCATCGTGCCGCTGGTGACCCGCTTCATGGGGCTGTACCCGCAACTGCGGGTGGACATCGAGCTGACCAACCGCACCCTCGACCTGGTGCACGAAGGCCTGGACCTGGGCATCCGCCTGGGCCGCCTGCAGGATTCGCGGCAGGTAGCGTCGCGCCTGGCACCGCGGCGCATGTACCTGTGCGCATCACCTTCCTACCTTGCACGCTATGGCCGCCCGCACAGCCTGTCGGAACTGGCGCGGCACAACTGCCTGGTTGGCAGCTCGGACGTCTGGCAACTGCAGAACGAGGGCCGCGAACTGGCGCAGCGGGTACAGGGCAATTGGCGCTGCAACAGCGGCCAGGCGGTGCTGGATGCGGCGTTGCAGGGGATAGGCTTGTGTCAGCTGCCGGACTATTACGTACTGGAACATTTGCACAGCGGCGCGCTGGTGTCGTTGCTGGAGGCGCACCAACCGCCGAACACGGCAGTGTGGGCGCTGTACCCGCAGCAGCGGCACCTGTCGCCTAAGGTGAGGAAGCTGGTGGATTATTTGAAGGCAGGGTTGGCGTCAAGACCCGAATATCAAGCCAATCATCTGTAGCCGCTGCCGCCAGGCTGCGCTGGCCCTTATGTACGCCAAAGATCCTCAGCGAGGCATCAGGCCAGCGCAGCCTAGCGGCAGCGGCTACAGGACTAGTGCGGACGCTGCGCCCAACGCTGGCGCAACCACTCCAGATCTTCAGGCCGGGTCACCTTGAGGTTGTCCGAACGCCCTTCGATCAGCCGCGGCGCCTGCCCGGCCCACTCCATGGCAGAGGCTTCATCGGTAATCGCCACGTCCGCCACCAGGCTGTCCGCCAACGCCCGGTGCAAGGCACCCAGGCGGAACATCTGCGGCGTGTAGGCTTGCCAGATGGTGCTGCGGTCAACGGTTTCCGCCACGCGGCCATGGGCATCGGCGCGCTTGAGGGTGTCCTTGGCCGGCACGGCCAGCAGGCCGCCCACCGGGTCGTGGGCCAGCTCGCCCAGCAGCTTGTCGAGGTCGGTGCGCGCCAGGTTGGGCCGCGCGGCGTCGTGCACCAGCACCCAATCGTCATCGGCAGCGCCCTGGGCGTGCAGGTGCAGCAAGGCATTGAGCACCGAGTCGGCACGCTCGGCGCCGCCAGGGGCACGCTGGATACGCGGGTCACGGGCACTGGCCAGGTCAGGCCAATAGGGGTCGTCTTCAGCCAGGCTGACCACCAGGCCCTTGAGCCCGGGGTGGTCGAGGAAACAGGCCAGGCTGTGTTCGAGAATGGTTCGGCCGCCCAACTGCAGGTATTGCTTGGGCCGGTCGGCTGCCATGCGGGCACCAACGCCTGCGGCAGGAATCACTGCCCAGAAGGCAGGGGAAGAATAGGTCATTGCGCCAACTGATAAAGGGTTTCACCGTCCTTGACCATGCCCAGTTCATGGCGAGCCCGTTCTTCAACGGTCTCCATGCCCTTTTTCAGTTCCGCCACTTCCGCGTCGAGGACACGGTTACGCTCCAGCAGGCGCTCGTTTTCGGCGTGCTGGTCGGCGATCTGCTGCTCAAGGCTAGACACCTGGGCCAGGCTGCCGTTACCGACCCAGAGGCGGTACTGCAGGCCACCCAGCAGCAAGAGCAGGACAAGGAACAACCAATAGGGACTGCGCATCAAGGTATCCAGTGGAAATAAACGGCCGTACTGATGGCACGAAGCCTGGCTAGGCCAGGCTTTGTGCTGTACAGCGCTTGCTTTGTACCATCTAAAGCTTAGCCGCGAAACTCGGCACGGCCACGATAGACCGCCTTGGCGCCCAGTTGTTCTTCAATGCGCAGCAGTTGGTTGTACTTGGACACGCGGTCCGAGCGGCACAGCGAGCCAGTCTTGATCTGACCAGCGGCGGTACCCACGGCCAGGTCGGCGATGGTCGAGTCCTCGGTTTCGCCCGAACGGTGCGAAATGACCGCGGTGTAGCCGGCGGCCTTGGCCATCTGGATGGCTTCCAGGGTTTCGGTCAGGGTGCCGATCTGGTTGAACTTGATCAGGATGGAGTTGGCGATCTTCTTGTCGATGCCTTCCTTCAGGATCTTGGTGTTGGTCACGAACAGGTCGTCGCCTACCAGTTGCACTTTGTCGCCCAGCTTCTCGGTCAGCACTTTCCAGCCAGCCCAGTCGGACTCGTCCAGGCCGTCTTCGATCGAGATGATCGGGAAGCGCTCGGTCAGGCCTTTCAGGTAGTCGGCGAAACCGGCGGCGTCGAAGCTGTGGCCTTCGCCTGCCAGGTTGTACACGCCGTCTTCGTAGAATTCGCTGGCCGCGCAGTCCAGGGCCAGGGTCACGTCGGTGCCCAGTTTGTAACCGGCGTTGGCCACGGCTTCGGCGATGGCCGACAGCGCGTCTTCGTTGGAGGTCAGGTTCGGCGCGAAGCCGCCCTCGTCACCCACGGCAGTGTTCAGGCCACGGGCCTTCAGCACAGCCTTGAGGTGGTGGAAAATCTCGGTGCCCATGCGCAGGCCGTCGGAGAAGGTCTTGGCGCCAACCGGCTGCACCATGAACTCCTGGATGTCGACGTTGTTGTCGGCGTGTTCGCCGCCGTTGATGATGTTCATCATCGGTACTGGCATGGAGTAGACGCCAGGGGTGCCATTGAGGTTGGCGATGTGCGCGTACAGCGGGATGTCCTGGTCCTGGGCAGCGGCCTTGGCGGCAGCCAGGGACACGGCGAGGATGGCGTTGGCACCCAGCGACGCTTTGTTTTCAGTGCCGTCGAGTTCGATCATGGCGTGGTCCAGGGCTTTCTGGTCCGCAGGATCCTTGCCCAGCAGCAGCGAGCGGATCGGGCCATTGATGTTGGCCACGGCCTTCAGTACGCCCTTGCCCATGTAACGGCTCTTGTCGCCATCACGCAGCTCGAGTGCTTCACGCGAACCGGTGGAAGCACCGGACGGCGCGCAAGCGCTGCCGATGATGCCGTTATCGAGAAGCACGTCGGCTTCCACAGTGGGATTGCCACGGGAGTCGAGAACTTCACGACCTTTGATGTCGACGATTTTTGCCATTGTTATAAGCACTCCAAATTTGACCAAAACGACACTGCTGAGGGAAATCTGTTGTGGCCGAAGGCTCAATACGGCAGGCAGGCCTTCGGTCGACAAGGCTCTGGCCCGAGCGGGCCAGAGTGAATCGAGAGGTACTTTACCGGAAAAAAGTTGTTACGCGGTTTCTACCGTCGGAAAACTTTTAACCAGGTCGTCCAATTGCTTGAGCTGGGCCAGGAACGGTTCCAGCTTGTCGAGGCGCAGGGCGCAGGGGCCATCGCACTTGGCGTTGTCCGGGTCCGGGTGGGCTTCCAGGAACAGGCCAGCCAGGCCCTGGGACATGCCCGCCTTGGCCAGGTCGGTGACCTGGGCACGGCGGCCACCGGCGGAATCCGAACGCCCGCCCGGCATCTGCAGGGCGTGGGTGACGTCGAAGAACACCGGGTATTCGAACGACTTCATGATGCCGAAGCCGAGCATGTCCACCACCAGGTTGTTGTAGCCGAAGCTCGAACCACGCTCGCACAGGATCAACTGATCGTTGCCGGCTTCCTCGCACTTGGTCAGGATGTGTTTCATTTCCTGCGGCGCGAGGAATTGCGCCTTCTTGATGTTGATGACCGCGCCGGTCTTGGCCATGGCCACCACCAGGTCGGTCTGGCGCGACAGGAAGGCCGGCAGCTGGATGATGTCGCAGACCTCGGCGACCACGGCGGCCTGGGCCGGCTCGTGGACGTCGGTGATCAGCGGCACGCCGAAGGTCTTCTTCACTTCCTCGAAGATGCGCATGCCCTCTTCCAGGCCGGGACCCCGGTAGGAGGTCACGGAGGAACGGTTGGCCTTGTCGAAGCTGGCCTTGAACACGTACGGGATACCGAGTTTTTCGGTAACGCGCACGTATTCTTCGCAGACCTGCATCGCCATGTCGCGCGACTCGAGCACATTCATGCCGCCGAACAAGACGAAAGGCTTGTCGTTGGCGATCTCAATGTTGCCTACACGGATGATTTTCTGCGCCATGCTGTATCGCTTCCTTGATCAGGCTTTCTTCTGGTGTTGAGCCAGGGCCGCCTTGACGAAGCCACTGAACAGCGGGTGGCCGTCACGTGGGGTCGAGGTGAACTCGGGGTGGAACTGGCAAGCCACGAACCATGGGTGGTCCTTGGCTTCCACCACTTCAACCAGGGCGCCGTCGCCGGAACGACCGGACACCACCAGCCCAGCGTCGATCAGCTGTGGCAGCAGGTTGTTGTTGACCTCGTAGCGGTGACGGTGACGCTCCACGATCACTTCGTTGGCGTAGCAGTCGAACACCTTGGAGCCCTTGGCCAGCTGGCACTCCTGGGCGCCCAGGCGCATGGTGCCGCCCAGGTCCGAGGCTTCGGTACGGGTCTCGACCGCGCCGGTGGCGTCTTCCCACTCGGTGATCAGGCCCACGACCGGGTGGCCGCTGGTGCGGTCGAACTCGGTGGAGTTGGCGTCTTTCCAGCCCATGACGTTACGAGCGAACTCGATGACCGCCACTTGCATGCCCAGGCAGATACCCAGGTACGGAACCTTGTTCTCGCGAGCGTATTGCACCGCGGTGATCTTGCCTTCCACTCCGCGCAGACCGAAGCCGCCCGGTACCAGAATGGCGTCGGCGCCTTCCAGCAGGCCGGTGCCCTGGTTCTCGATGTCTTCGGAGTCGATGTAGCGCAGGTTGACCTTGGTACGGTTGCTGATGCCCGCGTGGCTCATCGCTTCGATCAGCGACTTGTACGCGTCCAGCAGCTCCATGTACTTGCCGACCATGGCGATGGTGACTTCGTGCTCGGGGTTCAGCTTGGCATCGACGACCTTGTCCCACTCGGACAGGTCGGCGCCACCGCACTGCAGGCCGAAGCGCTCGACGACGAAATCGTCCAGGCCCTGGGAGTGCAGGATGCCCGGGATCTTGTAGATGGTGTCGGCGTCTTCCAGCGAGATCACCGCACGTTCTTCAACGTTGGTGAACTGGGCGATCTTGCGGCGCGAGGACACGTCGATCGGGTGGTCGGAACGGCACACCAGCACGTCAGGCTGCAGGCCGATGGAGCGCAGCTCCTTCACCGAGTGCTGGGTAGGCTTGGTCTTGGTCTCGCCAGCGGTGGCGATGTACGGAACCAGCGTCAGGTGCATCAGCATCGCGCGCTTGTTGCCCACTTCGAAGCGCAGCTGGCGGATGGCCTCCAGGAACGGTTGCGACTCGATGTCACCCACGGTGCCACCGATCTCGACCATGGCCACGTCGGCATCGCCGGCGCCCTTGATGATGCGGCGCTTGATTTCGTCGGTGATGTGCGGGATCACCTGGATGGTGGCGCCCAGGTAGTCACCACGGCGCTCCTTGCGCAGCACGTGCTCGTACACGCGGCCGGTGGTGAAGTTGTTGTTCTGGGTCATGGTCGTGCGGATGAACCGCTCGTAGTGGCCCAGGTCGAGGTCGGTCTCGGCACCGTCGTGGGTCACGAAGACTTCACCGTGCTGGAACGGGCTCATGGTGCCCGGGTCGACGTTGATGTACGGGTCCAGCTTCAGCATGGTGACCTTAAGTCCCCGCGCCTCCAGGATGGCCGCCAAAGATGCCGAAGCAATGCCTTTCCCCAATGAAGAAACAACACCGCCCGTGACGAAGATGTAGCGCGTCATGAAAAACCCTAGAAGTCTGCGTTAAAGCGGTCAGAGCCGCCGGGGAAAGCGAAGGAAGGCCGAAGCCCCCGATGGCCAAAAACAGTTTGGCAATCGGCAACTGCCGTGTTTGCTGAGCAAGCACAGAAGTTGTATCAAGAAGGGAGCGTAGTCTACCGGAAACAGCCTTTCATCTCAAACGTTGTGCGTTCGTCGGTGGCAGCCAGTGCAAAACCGCGCCCTGCCCCGGGCCCAACGGCAGGTTGGCGACAGCCTGCAATTGGCCGTCGACGAACAGCAGCGGCAAGCGCCCGCGCACGAACGGCGGCAGGCCCGATTCGTTGAGCAGGCGCTTCAGGTCGCGGTGGCCGCGCCCCTCTATCTGGAGCATTTCGCCGCCCTGGCGGTAGCGAACCTGCACCCTGCCCTGCGGCGCCAGGCCGCACATCCGTACCTGGCCATTGTCGGGCAACGGCAAGGGCGCGACGGGGTCTGCCCACTCGGCCACGCCTTGGGGCGCCTGCAACCAGTCGTCGGCCAGCCACCACAAGCGACCGGCCGCGCGCTGCAGGTTGCCATCGGCCAGTGCCCACACCGGGGTGGCGGACGGCGCGGCGTCACGCAGGTCCTGCCAGCCTGCCCAATGTTGCGCGTCGGGCAGGCGCGTCAGCGGCGTCAACCAATGCTGCAGGGCGTTGCGCTGGCGGGCGTCGGACAATGCCTGCAACGCGCCCAGATCCAGCGACGGCAACGTCAGCCAGGGGAACGGCGATGGCGTGCTGGCCACCCGCAGGTCCTGCGCCGCCAACTCGGCCAGCAAGCCCTGGGCTTCGGCCAGATGGCTGGCGGTGCGGGCGAAGGTCTGGGCGAACTGCGGCCAGCGCCGGGCGATCACCGGCAGCACGTCGTTGCGCAGGTAGTTGCGCGAGAAACGCGTGTCAGTGTTCGAGGGGTCTTCCACCCAGGCCAGCCGATGGCTGTTGGCATACTGCTCAAGCTGGGCACGGGAAACGTCGAGCAGCGGGCGCAGCAGCCACCCCTGCCCCAGCGCACGCTCGGCCGCCATGCCGGCCAGGCCGCGTACGCCAGTGCCGCGCAGCAGGCGGAACAGCAGGGTCTCGGCCTGGTCATCACGGTGCTGGCCCGTCAGCAGCACCTCACCCAGCCCCACTGCCTGCTCGAACGCCCGGTAGCGCGCCTCGCGGGCGGCCGCCTCCAGGCTGGCGCCAGGCGTCACCTGCACGTGCACCACGGTCAAGGGCACGCCCAGGCTGTCGCACAGTTGCTGGCAATGCTGCGGCCACGCGTCGGCCGCGGCCTGAAGGCCGTGATGGACGTGAATGGCGTGCAAGGGAGGCAGGGTTTCGGTGCGGGCCAGGGTGGCCAGCTGGTGCAGCAGGACGGTGGAGTCAAGGCCGCCGGAGAGGGCGATGTGCCAGCGTGGGGCGGTGCGCCATGAAGTCAGCAGCGGAAACATGGCAGGCTCCTTTTTGGGGTGCTCCTGACGCGGCCTGCGGCCGCTGCTACGGGTGTAGCAGCGGCCGCAGGCCGCGTCCGGAGCGCCGCGAAGCCGTGGCTTACAGGCCGTAGCTCATCAGGCGGTCATAGCGGCGCTTGAGCAGCGCGTCCATGTCCAGGCCCTTGAGCATGGCCAGCTGCGAGCTCAGCTCCTTGCGGATCAGTGCCGAAGCAGCAGCCGGGTCGCGGTGGGCGCCGCCCAGCGGCTCCTGGATCACCTTGTCGACGATACCCAGGCCTTTCAGGCGCTCGGCCGTGATACCCATGGCCTCGGCGGCGTCCGGGGCCTTCTCGGCGGTCTTCCACAGAATGGAAGCGCAGCCTTCAGGCGAGATCACCGCGTAGGTGGAGTATTGCAGCATGTTCAGCTGGTCGCACACGCCAATGGCCAGTGCACCGCCCGAACCACCTTCGCCGATCACGGTGGCGATGATCGGGGTTTTCAGGCGCGCCATGACACGCAGGTTCCAGGCGATGGCTTCGCTCTGGTTACGCTCTTCGGCGTCGATGCCCGGGTAGGCGCCCGGGGTGTCGATGAAGGTCAGGATCGGCATCTTGAAGCGCTCGGCCATTTCCATCAGGCGGCAGGCCTTGCGGTAGCCTTCAGGGCGCGGCATGCCGAAGTTGCGGCGCACCTTCTCGCGCACTTCACGGCCTTTCTGGTGACCGATGACCATCACTGGCTGGTCGTCCAGGCGGGCGATACCACCGACGATGGCGGCGTCGTCGGAGAAGTGACGGTCGCCGTGCAGCTCATCGAACTCGGTGAAGATGTGCTGGATGTAGTCCAGGGTGTACGGACGGCGCGGGTGGCGCGCCATGCGTGCGATCTGCCAGCTGGTCAGGTTGCCGAAAATGCTTTCGGTCAGGGTGCTGCTCTTGTCTTGCAGGCGCGAGATCTCATCGCTGATGTTCAGCGAATTGTCATTGCCGACCAGGCGCAGCTCTTCAATCTTGGCTTGCAGGTCAGCGATCGGCTGTTCGAAATCAAGAAAATTCGGGTTCATAGGCATCCGTCTTGGGTCGACGGCCAAGCGGCCGGCCGGTTGATCCGTTAAGCGCCCTACCATACGGGAAAGGGCGCATTGAGGTCGAGTTTAACGATCTGGGTCGAGTCTAGTCACCTTTGACAGGCTCAACGATATTGCAGGAAGACGTTCTCACGCCCGAACTGGTCACGCAGCGCTTGAATCAAACCATCACCGGGATCAATTCGGTAGTCCTCGCCGAACTGCAACAGCGCCTTGGCGTCGGGGCCGGTGTACTCCATGGTGATCGGGCAGGCGCCGCGGTGGCGCTTGCACAGCTCGCCCAGCCAGCCCAGGCGGTCGCCCTTCAGGGCGTCGGCGTGCACCTTCAGGCGCAGGCTCTCGGCCAGGTTGGTGCGCGCGTCTTCCATGGTCATCACGCGGTTGACCCGCAGGCGCAGGCCGCCGGAGAAGTCATCGTTGCTGACCTCGCCTTCCACCACCACCATGGCGTCGGTCTGCAGCAGCGACTGCGCTGCCATGAAGGCGTCGGCGAACAGCGAGGCCTCGATACGCGCCGAGCGGTCGTCGAGGGTGATGAAGCCCATCTTGTCGCCCTTCTTGTTCTTCATCACCCGCAGGTTGATGACCATGCCCGCCACTGTCTGGGTGCCACGGGCCGGCTTCAGGTCGATGATGCGCTGGCGGGCGAAACGGCGGATCTCGCCTTCGTATTCGTCGATCGGGTGACCGGTGAGGTACAGCCCCAGGGTTTCCTTCTCGCCGCGAAGGCGCTCCTTGAGGGTCAGCTCCTTGGCCTTGCGGTGGCTGGCGTAGACGTCGGCGTCTTCCTCCACGAACAGGCCGCCGAACAGGTCGCTGTGGCCGCTGTCATGGGTGCGCGCGGTCTGCTCGGCCGCCTTGATCGCCTCTTCCATGGCTGCCAGCAGCACCGCGCGGTTGCGGTCGATGTTGGCCAGGTACGCCTTGCTCTCGTCGTGGAAGAACGGGCCCAGGCGGTCCAGCGCGCCACTGCGGATCAGGCCATCGAGGGTGCGCTTGTTCACGCGCTTGAGGTCGATGCGCTCGCAGAAGTCGAACAGGTCCTTGAACGGGCCGGCCTGGCGGGCCTCGGTGATGGCCTCCACCGGCCCCTCGCCGACGCCCTTGATGGCACCCAGGCCATAGATGATGCGGCCTTCGTCGTTCACCGTGAACTTGAACTCCGAGGCGTTCACGTCCGGCGCATCGAGGCGCAGTTTCATGGTGCGCACTTCCTCGATCAAGGTCACGACCTTGTCGGTGTTGTGCATGTCCGCCGACAGTACCGCGGCCATGAACGGCGCCGGGTAGTGGGCTTTCAGCCAGGCGGTCTGGTACGACACCAGGCCGTAGGCGGCGGAGTGGGATTTGTTGAAGCCGTAGCCGGCGAACTTTTCCACCAGGTCGAAGATGTTGCCCGCCAGGTCCGCATCGATGTTGTTGTTGGCACAACCTTCGATGAAGCCACCGCGCTGCTTGGCCATTTCCTCGGGCTTTTTCTTACCCATGGCCCGGCGCAGCATGTCCGCGCCACCCAGGGTGTAGCCCGCCATCACCTGGGCGATCTGCATCACCTGTTCCTGGTACAGGATGATGCCGTAGGTCGGTGCCAATACCGGCTTGAGGCCTTCGTACTGGTAGTCGGGGTGCGGATAGGCCAGCTCGGCGCGGCCGTGCTTGCGGTTGATGAAGTCGTCCACCATGCCCGATTGCAGCGGGCCCGGACGGAACAGGGCCACCAGTGCGATCAAGTCTTCCAGGCAGTCGGGCTTGAGTTTCTTGATCAGCTCCTTCATGCCGCGCGATTCAAGCTGGAACACCGCGGTGGTCTCGGCTTTCTGCAGCAGGCTGTAGGTGGGCTTGTCGTCCAGCGGGATGAAGGCGATGTCCAGCGGCTCTTCGCCGACCTTGGCGCGGTCGCGGTTGATGGTCTTCAGGGCCCAGTCGATGATCGTCAGGGTACGCAGGCCGAGGAAGTCGAACTTCACCAGGCCAGCCGCCTCCACGTCGTCCTTGTCGAACTGGGTCACCAGGCCGTCGCCGGCCTCGTCGCAGTAAATGGGCGAGAAGTCAGTGAGCTTGGTCGGGGCGATAACCACGCCACCGGCGTGCTTGCCGACGTTACGGGTAATACCCTCGAGCTTGCGCGCCATCTCCCAGATTTCGCCGGCTTCCTCATCGGTCTTGAGGAAGTCGCGCAGGATCTCTTCCTGCTCGTAGGCTTTCTCCAGGGTCATGCCCACTTCGAAGGGGATCATCTTCGACAGGCGGTCGGCCAGGCCATAGGACTTGCCCTGCACCCGCGCCACGTCACGGACCACCGCCTTGGCAGCCATGGAACCGAAGGTAATGATCTGGCTCACGGCGTTGCGGCCGTATTTCTCGGCCACGTAGTCGATCACCCGGTCGCGGCCGTCCATGCAGAAGTCGACGTCGAAGTCGGGCATGGAGACCCGTTCCGGGTTAAGGAAACGTTCGAACAGCAGGTCATATTCCAGCGGGTCGAGGTCGGTGATCTTCTGCACGTAGGCCACCAGGGAGCCGGCGCCCGAACCCCGGCCAGGGCCTACCGGCACGCCGTTGCTCTTGGCCCACTGGATGAAGTCCATCACGATCAGGAAGTAACCGGGGAAGCCCATCTGGATGATGATATCCAGCTCGAAGTTCAGCCGGTCCACGTAGACCTGGCGCTTGGCCTCGTAGTCCTCGGTGGTGTCGCGCGGCAGCAGCACCGCCAGGCGCTCTTCCAGACCGTCGAACGACACCTTGCGGAAGTATTCGTCGATGGTCATGCCATCGGGAATCGGGTAGTCGGGCAGGAAGTGCTTGCCCAACTTGACGTCGATGTTGCAACGCTTGGCGATCTCGACGGTGTTTTCCAGCGCCTCGGGCAGGTCGCTGAACAGCGCGTGCATTTCCTCGGCGCTTTTCAGGTACTGCTGGTCGCTGTAGTTCTTGTTGCGGCGTGGGTCATCCAGGGCCCGGCCTTCGCCGATGCACACACGGGTCTCGTGGGCCTCGAAGTCTTCCTGGCGGATGAAGCGCACGTCGTTGGTGGCCACCAGCGGCGCGCCGAACTTGTCGGCCAGGGCCACGGCGGCGTGCAGGTACTCTTCGTCGTTGGTGCGGTTGGTGCGCTGCACTTCCACGTAGAAGCGGTCGGGGAACACCGCCATCCACTCCTGCAGCAGCGCCTCGGCGTCCAGCGGGTTGCCCCCCAGCAGCGCCATGCCGATCTCACCTTCCTTGGCCGCGGACAGGCAGATCACGCCCTCGCTGGCCTCGGCCACCCACTCGCGCTCGATGATCACCTGGCCGTTGCGTTGGCCGTCGATGAAACCGCGGGAGATCAGTTCGGTGATGTTGCGGTAGCCCAGGGCGTTCATCGCCAGCAGGCTGATGCGGCTCAGCGGGCCGTCGGGATCCTTGTTGGCCAACCACAGGTCGGCGCCGCAGATCGGCTTGATGCCGCCGCCCATGGCCGTCTTGTAGAACTTGACCAGCGAACACATGTTGTTCTGGTCGGTCACCGCCACTGCGGGCATGTTCATGCCGGCCAGGGCCTTGACCAGTGGCTTGATGCGCACCAGGCCGTCGACCAGGGAATATTCGGTGTGCAGGCGAAGATGAACGAAAGAAACCGACATGGTGATCCTATAGGTGCACAAAACAACAAAGCCCGGATTGTACCGGGCCTTGATCAAAACATCAGCCAGCTCAGCTCAGCGACATGTCCGGGTCCAGCAGCGCCCGCGCTTCATACGCCTGGCGCACCGGCGCGAACGAACGACGGTGGATAGGCGTAGGCCCCAGGCGGGCCAGCGCTTCCAGGTGCACGGGCGTGGGGTAGCCCTTGTGCCCGCCGATGCCGTAGCCGGGGTAGATCAGCTCGAACGCGGCCATTTCCCGGTCACGGCTGACCTTGGCCAGGATGGAGGCGGCGGCAATCGCCGGCACCTTGGCGTCGCCCTGCACCACCGGGGCGCTGGGCACTGCCAGTTTCGGGCAGCGGTTGCCGTCGATCAGCGCGAGCTTGGGGGTGATGTGCAGGCCTTCCACCGCGCGCTGCATGGCCAGCATGGTGGCGTGGAGGATGTTCAGCTCGTCGATTTCCTCGACCTCGGCGCGGGCGATGTGCCAGCTCAGGGCCTTTTCGCAGATCTCGTCGAACAGCTTCTCGCGCTTGGCCTCGGTCAGCTTCTTGGAGTCGTTGAGCCCCAGGATCGGCCGGTTCGGGTCGAGGATCACCGCCGCGGTGACCACGGCGCCGCACAGCGGGCCACGGCCCACTTCGTCGACGCCAGCCACCAGATCTTCGACCAGGGTGTAGTCCAGGCCCATTTGCATTTGTGAGGTCATTGTTTCGCCAGCAGTGCCAGCACGCCTTCCGCGGCCTGGTTGGAGGCATCGCGGCGCAGGGTGCGGTGAATGTCGTCGAAGCCTTGGGTCTGCGCCTGGCCGTTGTCCAGCAAGGGTAGCAGCGTTTGCACCAGGGCTTCGGGGGTGGCGGCGTCCTGCAGCAACTCGGGCACCAGCATGCGCTGGGCCAGCAGGTTGGGCAGCGACACGTACGGGCTTTTCACCATACGCTTGAGAATCCAGTAGCTGAGCCCCGCCAGGCGGTACGCCACTACCATCGGGCGCTTGTACAGCAACGCCTCCAGGGTAGCGGTGCCAGAGGCGATCAGCACCGCGTCGCAGGCCGCCAGGGCGCGATGGGACTGGCCGTCGAGCAGGGTCAGCGGCAGGTCGCGGCCCACCAGCATGGCCTCGATCTGTGCCCGGCGCGCGGCGTTGGCGCACGGCAGCACGAAGCGCAGGCCTGGGCGCTGGGCCAGCAGGCGCTGGGCGGCGTCGAGGAACAGCTCGCCCAGGCGCCCTACTTCGCCGCCACGGCTGCCCGGCATCAGCGCCACCACTTGGCCGTCCAGGGGCAGGCCGATCTCGGCGCGCGCCTGGGCACGGTCGGCCTGCAGCGGGATGGTGTCGGCCAGCGAGTGGCCGACGAACCGCACCGGCACGCCCTTCTCTTCGTAGAATTTCGCTTCGAAGGGGAACAGGGTCAGCATCAGGTCGCAGCCTTCGCGGATCTTCAGCACGCGCTTCTGCCGCCATGCCCACACGGATGGGCTGACGTAGTGCACGGTCTTGATCCCGGCCTGACGCAACTTGAGTTCGATGTTGAGGGTGAAATCGGGCGCATCGATGCCGATGAACACGTCGGGCTTGCGCTCGATCAAGGTCTGGATCAGCAGCTTGCGCCGGGCCAGCAGCTCGCGCAGGCGCCCCAGCACCTCCACCAGGCCCATCACGGCCAACCGCTCCATGGGGAACTCGGACACCAGGCCCTGGGCTTCCATGAGCGGGCCGCCCACGCCCATGAATTCGATGTCCGGGTGGCGCGCCTTGAGGGCCTGCATCAGCCCGGCGCCGAGAATATCGCCACTGGCCTCGCCCGCCACCAGGGCGACGCGCAGCTTGCCTGGCAACGGCATCAGCGGGTGATGCCGCGGGTCGAGTTCTGGATGGAGCGCAGGAACACGTCCACCTCAGGGTACTGGGCAGCCGGCTCGGCCAGCTCGGCGATCGCCTGGTCGACGGTCAGGCCCTGGCGGTAGACCACCTTGTAGGCGCGACGCAGGGCATGGATGGCGTCATCGCTGAAGCCACGACGGCGCATGCCTTCGAAGTTCATGCTGCGCGCCTCGGCCGGGTTGCCGAACACCGTGACGTAGGCAGGCACGTCCTTGCCAATGGCGGTGCCCATGCCGGAGAAGCTGTGGGCGCCGATGTGGCAGTACTGGTGCACCAGGGTGAAACCGGACAGGATCGCCCAGTCGTCCATGTGCACATGGCCCGCCAACGCAGTGTTGTTGACCAGGATGCAGTGGTTGCCGATCACGCAGTCGTGGCCGATGTGGGCGTAGGCCATGACCAGGTTGTGGTCACCCAGGGTGGTTTCCGCGCGGTCCTGGACGGTGCCACGGTGGATGGTCACGCCTTCGCGGATCACGTTGTGGTCACCGATGACCAGGCGCGTGTCTTCGCCCTTGTACTTGAGGTCAGGGGTGTCTTCGCCTACCGAGGAAAACTGGTAGATGCGGTTGTGCTTACCGATTTTGGTCGGCCCCTTGAGAATCACGTGGGGGCCGATGACGGTCCCCTCGCCGATTTCAACGCCAGCGCCGATGATCGACCAAGGGCCGACCTCGACGCCGTCCGCCAGAATGGCAGACGGGTCGATGATGGCGCGAGGGTCAATCAAACTCATAGCTTGCGTTCCGCACAAATGATTTCGGCCGAGCACACCGGCTTGCCGTCAACGGAGGCCTGGCACTCGAATTTCCAGATCTGGCGCTTGCAGCTGATGAACTTGGCTTCCAGGATCAACTGGTCGCCCGGCAGCACCGGCTGGCGGAAACGCAGTTTGTCGGAACCCACGAAGTAGTACAGGGTACCGTCGGCCGGTTTCACGTCCAGCATCTTGAAACCAAGAATACCAGCTGCCTGGGCCATTGCCTCGATGATCAGCACGCCCGGCATGATCGGGTGCTGCGGGAAGTGGCCGTTGAAGAATGGCTCGTTGATGCTGACATTCTTGTAGGCGCGAATGCGCTGTGCCTCGACGTCCAGCTCCACTACACGGTCCACCAGCAGGAACGGGTAACGGTGAGGCAGGTATTCGCGAATCTCGTTGATGTCCATCATTTCGGGGGGAAGCCTGTATAAAAGATAGGGAGCGCGCGACTGACGCGCAGCACTCCTATTGCAAATCAAGGAGGCAGTTTAGCGGCTGTGCACACTTGATATGGAATTGGTATCAGCCATCAGATGATGCTTTGTCGTCCGGGGTCACGGCTTCGACACGCTTTTCTACCTGTTTGAGACGACGGAACATGTCATCTATCTGGCGCAGGCGTGCCGCGCTCTTGCGCCACTCGCCCGCTGGCTGCATCGCCGTGCCCGAGGAATAGGCCCCTGGCTCGGTGATGGAATGGGTGACCATGGTCATGCCGGTGATGAAGACACCGTCACAGATATCGATATGGCCCACCAGGCCCACGCCGCCGGCCAGCATGCAATTCTTGCCGATCTTGGTGCTGCCGGAGATGCCGACGCACGCCGCCATGGCGGTGTTGTCGCCGATCTGCACGTTGTGGGCGATCTGAATCTGGTTGTCGAGCTTGACGCCGTTGCCAATCACCGTGTCAGCCAGCGCGCCGCGGTCTACCGCAGTGTTCACGCCAATTTCCACGTCGTCGCCGATGCTGACGCCGCCCACCTGGGCAATCTTGTTCCACACGCCCTTTTCGTTGGCGAAGCCGAAGCCTTCGCCGCCCAGCACCGCGCCGGACTGGATGACCACGCGCTTGCCGATGCGCACGTCGTGGTACAGGGTGACGCGTGGGGCCAGCCAGCCGCCTTCGTCGATCACGCAACGCGCGCCGATGAAGCAGTGGGCGCCCACGGTGGTGCCGGCGCCAATCTGCGCGCCGCTTTCAATCACCGCGAACGCGCCGATGCTGGCAGTGGGGTCCACCACCGCGTCGGCCGCCACCACGGCGCTGGCATGAATGCCGGCCGCTGCCTTGGGCTTGGGGTCGAACAGGTGGGAAACACGGGCGTAGGCCAGATACGGGTCGGCCACCACCAGCGCAGCGCCGGCGTAGCCTTCGGCGTCCGCCGCCTTGAGCAGCACGGCCGCAGCGGTGCAGTCAGGCAGGAACTTGCGGTACTGGGGGTTTGCCAGGAAGCTCAACTGACCAGGGCCGGCCTCTTGCAAAGTGGCCAGCCCGGTAATTTCGGTATCCTCGCTGCCCCGCAGGGTCGCACCGAGGAACTCGGCCAATTGGCCGAGCTTCAGGGTCACAGTCATATCAGCGCGCTTTGTTCATGCGCTCGATGACTTGGCGAGTGATGTCGTATTGAGGTTTGACATCGATCACAGCGCCACGCTCGAGTACCAGGTCAAAGCCGCCGTTCTTGATGACTTCTTCAACAGCGCCATCCAGCTTCGGCTTCAGCTGCTTGAGCATGTCGCGGTCGGCGTTGGCCTTGGCTTCGTTCAGCTCCTTGGACTGGAACTGGAAGTCGCGGGCCTTCTGCTTGAAGTCCAGCTCCAGCTTCTCGCGGTCACCTTGTGGCAGCTTGTCGCCGCCGTTCACCAGGCGGTCCTGGATACCCTTGGCGCTGCTTTCCAGGGCCTTGAGTTTGGTCAGTTGCGGGCCGAACTTCTTCTCGGCATCCACGGCGTACTGCTTGGCCGCGTCAGACTCCAGCAGTGCCATCTGATAGTTCAGCACGGCAATTTTCATGTCGGCAAACGCTGGGGTAGCGGTAGCGGCCAGGGTGGCTGCCAGAAGAACCATTTGTGTCAACTTGCGCACGGTGCACTCCTACGGAAACTGTGGTTGGGCAGACCTTAGAAGGTCTGGCCCAGGGAGAATTGGAAGATCTGGGTTTCGGCGTTGTCAGGCTTCTTGACCGGCATGCCCAGGGCAAAGCTCAACGGGCCCAGTGCGGTAACCCAGGTCACGCCCAGACCGACGGAAGCAGCCATTTCTGAGAAGTCGACGCTGGTGCAGTTCACAGAAGTCTTCGCACAATTGGTATTGAAGGTGCTACCCATGTCCAGGAACAGCGAGGTACGCAGCGAACGCTGGTCCTTCACGAATGGCATCGGGAACAGGATTTCCGCACCACCGGTAACCAGGACGTTACCACCAAAGGCTTGCGGGCTCTGGTCAGGGTCTGCCTTGTTCGGCGTGCTGCGCGGGCCCAGCGTGCTGTCCTTGAAGCCACGAACGGAGTTGAAGCCACCGGCGTAGTAGTTTTCATAGAACGGCAGGCCCGAGGTCGAACCGTAGCCATCGCCGTAGCCCAGTTCCGAGTGCAGGCGCAGGGTATAGGTATCGGTGATTGGGGTAAACAGTTGGCCGCGATAGTCGAGCTTGTAGAACGCCAGATCACTGCCAGGCGTGGTGGTTTCGAACGTCACGCTCTGCGAGTGACCACGGGTCGGCAGGGTGCCCTTGTTCAAGGTCGAATCGGACCAGCCCACGGACGCCTTCAGGTTGGTGAAGCTGCTGCCTTCCTTGTCGATGAAATCGAAGATCTCGTCGACGGTGTAGGTGCCGGTGCTGATGTTGTCGTGTTGCAGCGTCAGGCCGTAGGTCAGGCGAGAGGTCTCGCTGATCGGGTAGCCGAAGGTCATGCCAACGCCGTAGCTGTCAACCGAGTAGCTGGCGATATCGACGTCGAGGTCGCTGTAGTCGGTCTTGCGGTAGAAGGCGTTGTAACCCAGGCTCACGCCGTCCGGCGTGAAGTACGGGTCGACGTAGCTGAAGTTGTAGCGGGTCTGGTACTCGGACTTGGTCAGGCCGATGGAGACCTTGTTACCGGTACCCAGGAAGTTGCTCTGGCTGATCGAGCCACCCAGGATCAGGCCGGCGCTCTGGGCGAAACCGACGCTGGCGGTGATCGAACCGGAGGCTTGTTCCTCTACCGAGTAGTTCACGTCAACCTGGTCGTCCACGCCCGGTACGGCCGGGGTCTCGACGTTGACTTCCTTGAAGTAGCCCAGGCGCTCCAGGCGGGTCTTGGACTGGTCGATCAGGTAGGTGGAAGCCCAACCGCCTTCCATCTGGCGCATTTCACGGCGCAGCACCTTGTCATCGGTCTTGGTGTTGCCGCGGTAGTTGATGCGGTTCACGTAGGCACGCTTGCCCGGGTCGACCACGAAGGTGATGTCCACGGTGTGGTCGTCGTCATGCGGGGTAGGCACGCCGTTGACGTTGGCAAAGGTGTAGCCGTCGTTGCCCAGGCGGCGGGTGATCAGCTCGCTGGTGGTGGTCATCAGCTTGCGCGAGAACACCTGGTCCTTCTGCACCAGCAGCAGCGCCTTGACCTGGTCTTCAGGCACTTTCAGGTCGCCGGAGAGCTTCACGTCACGAACGGTGTACTTCTGCCCTTCGTTGATGTTGACGGTGATGTAGACGCTCTTCTTGTCCGGGGTGATCGACACCTGGGTGGAAGCGATGTCCATGTTGATGTAGCCGCGGTCCAGGTAGTAGGAACGCAGGCGCTCAAGGTCGCCGGAGAGTTTTTCCCGGGCGTACTTGTCGTCGTTCTTGAAGAACGACAGCCAGTTGGTGGTCTTGAGCTGGAACTGATCGGTCAGTTCCTCTTCGGAGAACACCGTGTTACCCACCACGTTGATGTGCTGGATGGCGGCGACGGTGCCTTCGTTGATCTTGATCTTCAGGCTGACGCGGTTACGCGGCTGCGGCACCACCTCGGCGTCGACGGTGGCCGTGTAGCGGCCCTGGGCGACGTACTGGCGTTGCAGCTCGTTGCGCACGCCTTCAAGGGTGGCACGCTGGAAGATCTCGCCCTCGGCAAGACCGGACTGCTTCAGGCCTTTCATCAGGTCTTCAGTGGAAATAGCCTTGTTGCCCTCGATCTCGATACTGGAGACCGACGGGCGTTCGACTACACTGATGACCAGGACGTTGCCGTCGCGGCCCAGCTGGATATCCTGAAAGAAACCGGTCTTGAACAGCGCGCGAGTGGAATCCACGAGGCGTCGATCATCCGCTTCGTCGCCAACGTTCAATGGCAAGGCACCAAACACGCTGCCGGCGGATACCCGCTGCAAGCCGTTGACACGAATATCAGTGATTTTGAAGGACTCGGCGTGAACTTCGGTGACCATCAATGCGGCAAGAACCGCAGTAAGCAGCAGACGTTTCATGAAGTCCTTTCTTATTCCAACTGGCAATAAGCAAACTGCCGCAAAGGCGGCAGGTTCGCAATTGAGCGAAGCTTTACAGTCGACCCAAATCGTTGATCAGGGCAAGCAACATCACCCCGACTACCAAACTGATACCGATCTGGATCCCCCAACCCTGTACCCGATCCGACACTGGGCGACCACGCACCCATTCGATCAGGTAGAACAGCAAGTGCCCCCCATCCAACACGGGGATGGGCAGCAAATTCAGAACCCCCAGGCTAATGCTCAGATAGGCGAGGAAATTCAGGAAATCCCCAACGCCCGACTGGGCTGAAGCGCCCGCCACTTTAGCAATGGTTATCGGTCCACTCAAGTTTTTTACCGAGAGCTCGCCGAAGAGCATTTTCTTTAGCGAATCAAGGGTCAGCACGCTCATGGTCCAGGTGCGCCGGGCGCCCTCGCCGATGGCGGCAAGCGGGCCGTAGCTGACCTCACGGGTCATTTCCGGCGGCCACTCCACGGCCTTCACCCCGGCACCCATGTAGCCCGCGGCAGCCTTGCCTTCGCCGCGGGTGGCCAGGGTCACCGGCACATCCAACAGCTGGCCATCACGCTGCACATGCAGGGTGATCTTGCCGTCGGGGCGCTGGCGCACCAGGTCCACGACCTGCTGCCAATCGCCCAGCGCCTGGCCATCCAGGGCCAGCAGGCGGTCGCCGGTTTTCAGACCAGCGGCCTGGGCCGGGCCCTTGGGATCCAGCTCAGCCAGCACCGGCTCCAGCGCCGGACGCCATGGGCGGATACCCAGGGAATGAATCGGGTCGGGCTCGTCGGTGCCCTGCAGCCAGTGGTCCAGCGCCAGGGTATGCGGCTCATCGGCCGTAGAGCCCTGGGGACGCACGTTGATCTGCAGCGAACCGCTCTCGCCCAGGCGACGGACCAGTTGCAGGTTGACCTGGGACCAGCCGCTGGTGGCTTCGCCATCTACTGAAACAATTTCACTGCCCGCGCTCAGGCCGGCCACTGCCGCGATACTGCCCGGCTCGACGGCACCGATCACCGGCTTGACCTGCTGGCTGCCCAGCATCGCCAGCACCCAGAAGAAGAAGATTGCCAACAGGAAGTTGGCCACGGGGCCGGCGGCGACGATGGCAATGCGCTGGCCGACCTTCTTGCGGTTGAAGGCTTGGTCCAGCTGCTCGGCCGGCACCTCGCCCTCGCGTTCGTCGAGCATTTTCACGTAGCCACCCAACGGGACGGCTGCTACCACGTATTCGGTGCCCTGGCGGTCATGCCAACGCAACAGCGGCAGGCCGAAGCCCACGGAGAAACGCAGAACCTTGACACCACAGCGTCGCGCGACCCAGAAATGGCCGAATTCGTGAAAGGTAACCAGCACACCCAGCGCCACCAGGGTACCGACAATCATGTAGAGCGCACTCATAACTCTCTCCGAATTGCGTCGCGGCGCCAATCAGCCGGGGTGTGCATGCACACCGCGGCGATCAACGCCCGTGGCGATTCAACCATTGCCCCGCCAGCTCGCGGGCCCGGGCATCGGCGGCAAACACCGCGTCCAGCGCATCCAGGGCCACCACCGGCTCCTGCTCCAGCACATCCTCGATCATACGCGCGATCTCGGGATAACGGATGCGCCGCTCAAGAAATGCCGCCACCGCCACTTCGTTGGCAGCGTTGAGCGTCGCTGGCGCGCTATTGCCGGCCTGGGCAGCCTGCCGCGCCAGGCGCAGGCAAGGGAAGCGCTGCTCGTCGGGGGCTTCGAAATCCAGCCGGCCGACGGTGAACAGGTCCAGCGGCGCAACCCCCGAATCCATGCGCGCCGGCCAGGCCAGCGCGTGGGCGATGGGGGTGCGCATGTCGGGGTTACCCAACTGCGCCAGCACCGAGCCGTCGACATAATCGACCATGGAGTGAATCACACTTTGGCGATGCACCACCACCTCGACCTGCTCGGGCCGCGCGTCGAACAGCCAGCAGGCCTCGATCAGCTCCAGGCCCTTGTTCATCATGCTGGCCGAATCCACGGAGATCTTGCGCCCCATGGACCAGTTCGGGTGCGCGCAGGCCTGTTCGGGGGTCACGTGCTCGAGGTCGGCCAGCGGCGTCTCGCGGAACGGGCCGCCACTGGCGGTCAGCAGGATGCGACGCACGCCGACATTGCCCAGGCCACGGCTGAAATCAGCGGGCAGGCACTGGAAGATGGCGTTGTGCTCGCTGTCGATGGGCAGCAGCACTGCGCCGCTGCGGCGCACCGCCTGCATGAACAGCGCGCCGGACATCACCAGCGCTTCCTTGTTGGCCAGCAAGACCTTCTTGCCCGCCTCCACGGCCGCCAGCGTCGGGCGCAGGCCCGCGGCACCGACAATGGCCGCCATCACCGCGTCCACGCGCGGGTCGGCAGCCACCTGGCACAGGCCCTGCTCGCCGATCAGTACCTGGGTCGCCAGCCCGGCGGCACGCAGCCCGGCCTCCAGCTGGCGCGCGCCCGCCTCGTCCGCCACCACGGCCACCTGGGGCTGGTGCTTGACGCACAACGCCAGCAGCTCCTGCAGGCGCGAATGGCCGGTGAGCGCGAACACCTGGTACAGGTCCGGGTGGCGCGCCACCACGTCCAGGGTGCTCAGGCCGATAGAGCCGGTGGCGCCGAGCACGGTAATCATCTGTGGCTTGTTCACAGGGGACTCCAGTTGGCAGCCCAGAGCAGCACGGCGAACACCGGCACCGCAGCGGTCAGACTGTCGATGCGGTCCAGCACGCCGCCATGGCCCGGCAGCAGGTTGCTGCTGTCCTTGATGCCCGCGCGGCGCTTGAACATGCTTTCGGTCAGGTCACCGACCACCGACAGCGCTACCACAATGGCCGCGCCAATCAGGCACAGCAGGGTTTCGCCGATGCCCCAGTGACGCACCTGGCCGACCACCAGAGTAATTAGCAGGCTCACCGCCATGCCACCGTAGAAGCCCGCCCAGCTCTTGCCGGGGCTGACCTGCGGGGCCAGCTTGGCCTTGCCGAACGCCCTGCCGGAGAAGTAGGCGCCAATGTCGGCAGCCCAGACCAGCACCATCACCGCCAGGATCAGCCAGTTGCCTTGGCCCTGGGCCTTGATCAGCACCAGGCCCTGCCAGGCGGGCAGCAGGATCAGCAGGCCGATCAGCAGCTTGCAGGCCACGCTGGCCCACTGCTCGCTGGTGCGCGGAAACGTCAGCACCAGGAACGTCGCCACGCCCCACCAGATCAGCGCAGCGGCCAGCACGAACGGCGCCAGCGCAGGCGACAGGTACAGGAAGAACAGGATGGCGGCCACCACGGCGGCAAAGCCCACCCGCGCACCCTGGGCCTCGAAACCGGCCAGTCGTGCCCATTCCCAGGCGCCCAGGGTCACTACCAGGCCGATGAACAGGGCAAAGCCCGCCCCTTCGAGCAGGAAGAAACCGCACAGGGCGATCGGCAGCAGGATCAGCGCTGTAATGATGCGTTGTTTAAGCATTAAGCACGGGCTCCGGCTTCGACCTGCTCGCTCGTCTTACCGAAGCGGCGCTGGCGCGAAGCGAAATCGGCCAGCGCAGTGCGCATGGCGTCGTGTTTGAAGTCCGGCCAGAACAGGTCGGAGAAATACAGCTCGGCGTAGGCCAGCTGCCAGAGCAGGAAGTTGCTGATGCGTCGCTCGCCGCCCGTGCGGATGCACAGGTCAGGCAACGGCAGGTCGCCGGTGGACAGGCAGGTCTGCAACAACCCGGGAGTAATGTCGTCCGGGCGCAGGTGCCCGGCCTGGACTTCGCGGGCCAGGCGCTGTGCGGCCTGGGCGATGTCCCACTGGCCGCCATAGTTGGCGGCGATCTGCAGCACGAAGCGGTCATTGCCGGCGGTCAACGCCTCCGCCTCACGCATGGCAGCCTGCAACTCGGGGTGAAAGCGCGAGCGATCGCCGATGATGCGCAGGCTGATGCGGTTTTCATTCAGGCGCCGCGCTTCCCGGCGCAGGGCCGAGAAGAACAGTTCCATCAGGGCCCCGACCTCTTCGGCCGGCCGTTGCCAGTTCTCGCTGGAGAAGGCAAAGAGGGTCAGGACCTCGACCTTCGCCTCTGCGCACACCTCGATGACGGCACGAACGGCGTCCACGCCGGCCTTGTGCCCGGCGATACCGGGCAACAGGCGCTTCTTCGCCCAGCGATTATTCCCATCCATGATGATCGCAACGTGTCGCGGCACCGAAGACGGCGCAGTCTGCTTGGTCTTTTCCATGGAAACGCGCGGATCCTTCTTATACAGCCATCAAGTCGGCTTCTTTCTGCTTCACGGCCACTTCGATTTCGGCAACGAATTTGTCGGTCAGCTTCTGGACGTCATCGGCGGCACGACGTTCTTCGTCTTCGCTGATTTCCTTTTCCTTGACCAGGTCTTTCAGCTGGCCCAGGGCGTCACGACGGATGTTACGCACGGCAACGCGACCGTCTTCGGCCGCTTCACGGGCCTGCTTGGTGAAGCCCTTGCGGGTTTCTTCGGTCAGGGCCGGCATGGTGATCAGCAGCAGCTCACCCAGGTTGGTTGGGTTGAAGCCCAGGCCCGAGCTCTGGATGGCCTTGTCGACGGCGGCCAGCATGTTGCGCTCGAACGCCACGACCTGCAGGGTGCGCGAGTCTTTAACAGTAACGTTGGCCACCTGGTTCAGCGGGGTGTCAGCGCCGTAGTAAGGCACCATCACGCCGCCCAGGATGCTGGGGTGCGCCTGACCGGTACGGATGCGGCTGAACGCGTGGGCCAGCGATTCCAGGGATTTCTGCATGCGCTCTTGAGCGTCTTTCTTGATTTCGTTGATCATTCTTCGCCTTCCTCGATCAGAGTTCCTTCAGCGCCGCCCACTACGATATTCAGCAGAGCGCCTGGCTTGTTCATGTTAAACACCCGCAACGGCATGTTGTGGTCGCGGCACAGGCAGATGGCGGTCAGGTCCATCACACCCAGCTTGCGGTCCAGCACCTCATCGTACGTCAGGCGGTCAAATTTCTCAGCATGCGGATCCTTGAATGGATCGGCAGTGTACACACCATCCACCTTGGTTGCCTTCAACACCACGTCGGCACCGATTTCGATGGCGCGCAGGCACGCTGCGGAGTCGGTGGTGAAGAACGGGTTGCCGGTACCGGCAGCGAAGATCACCACGTCACCGGACTTGAGCAGGCGGTCGGCCTTGCGGCGGTCGTAGTGGTCGGTCACGCCAACCATGGTGATCGCCGACATGACGATGGCGGGGATGTTGGAGCGCTCCAGCGCATCGCGCATGGCCAGGGCGTTCATCACCGTGGCGAGCATGCCCATGTGGTCACCGGTAACGCGGTCCATGCCGGCTTCGCTCAGGGCGGCACCACGGAACAGGTTGCCGCCACCGATGACCAGGCCGACCTGCACGCCGATACCTACCAGCTGGCCAACTTCCAGGGCCATGCGGTCCAGCACCTTCGGGTCGATGCCGAAGTCTTCCGAGCCCATCAGGGCCTCGCCGCTAAGTTTGAGCAAAATGCGTTTATAGCGAGGTTGACGACCACTAACCTGCTGAGCCATTGCGAATCTCTCCTGCGGCGTTAAAAAATTCTGGGCGGGCTGTTTGCAGCCTGCGCTAACTCTAGCTTGGCGCTGCTACAGCGCCATCGGAAGCGGCCTTGTAAGCCACGATTCCGCCTTTCACTTTGACAAAGAGGCTGCGCGCGTGAGCGGGCAGCCTCTTTGGGACGACAGCGGTTAGACCGTCTTACTGCTTGGCAGCAGCCAGCTGAGCGGCAACTTCTTCAGCGAAGTTGTCAACTGGCTTCTCGATGCCTTCACCGACCTTGAAGTAGGTGAACGAAACGATTTCAGCGCCAGCTTTCTTGGCCAGGTCGCCAACCTTGACTTCAGGGTTCTTGACGAACGGCTGCTCGACCAGGGAAGCCTCGGCCAGGAACTTCTTGATGCGACCGTCGATCATGTTCGCAACGATGTTCTCAGGCTTGCCTTTCATCTTCTCTTCGTTCAGCTGCAGGAACACGGCTTTCTCGCGTTCGATGGCTTCGGCGGAGACTTGCGATGGCAGCAGGAACTCTGGGTTGCTGGCAGCCACGTGCATGGCGATGTCTTTGGCCAGCTCGGCGTTGCCGCCTTTCAGGGCAACCACTACGCCGATCTTGTTACCGTGCAGGTAAGCGTCGACCACGTCGCCTTCAACGCGAACCAGGCGGCGAATGTTGACGTTTTCGCCAACTTTGGCAACCAGGGCTTCGCGAGCAGCTTCCTGAGCGGCGATCAGCGGAGCTGCGTCGGTCAGTTTGTCGGCCAGGGCTTTTTCAACGCTGGCAGCCACGAAGTTCTTGAAGTCGTCCTGCAGGGCCAGGAAGTCGGTCTGCGAGTTGACTTCCAGGATGACGGCCGACTTGTTGTCAGCGTCAACTTTAACGGCGATAGCGCCTTCAGCGGCAACGTTGCCAGCCTTTTTGGCGGCCTTGATGGCGCCCGAGGCACGCATGTCGTCGATCGCTTTTTCGATGTCGCCGCCAGCCTTGGTCAAGGCCTTTTTGCAGTCCATCATGCCTTCGCCGGTACGCTCGCGCAGTTCTTTGACCAACGCTGCAGTAATTTCTGCCATTTCAAAATCCTCTTGGATAGGTTTTCAACCATTCCACCCGATTGGCACGGGCGCTCAATTCTTGAACACTGCCAGCTACTGCGTTAAAAAAATGCAATGACTACGCAGGCAGGTTCTCGAGGTGGCAAAAAGGGGGCCTAGCCCCCTTTTTGCGTACCGAGTAAACGCTGGGCGTCTAGACTCAGCCTTCTACCGCTGCAGCAGGAGCGTCCTGGACGTACTCTTCAGTACCGCCAGCAACGTGGTTGCGGCCACGGATAACGGCGTCAGCCATCGAACCCATGTACAGCTGGATGGCGCGGATGGCGTCATCGTTGCCTGGGATGATGTAGTCAACGCCTTCTGGGCTGGAGTTGGTATCGACTACGCCGATAACCGGGATACCCAGCTTGTTGGCTTCGGTGATCGCGATGCGCTCGTGATCAACGTCGATAACGAACAGTGCGTCAGGCAGGCCGCCCATGTCCTTGATACCACCCAGGGAGCGATCCAGTTTTTCCAGATCACGGGTGCGCATCAGGGCTTCTTTCTTGGTCAGCTTGGCAAAGGTGCCATCTTCGGCCTGGGTTTCCAGGTCGCGCAGACGCTTGATCGAAGCACGGATGGTTTTGAAGTTGGTCAGCATGCCGCCCAACCAGCGGTGGTCGACGTACGGCGAACCGCAACGTGCTGCTTCTTCAGCAACGATCTTGCCAGCCGAACGCTTGGTGCCGACGAACAGGATCTTGTTCTTGCCCTGGGCCAGGCGCTCAACGAAAGTCAGAGCTTCGTTGAACATTGGCAGGGTTTTTTCGAGGTTGATGATGTGAATCTTGTTGCGCGCGCCGAAAATGTACTTGCCCATTTTCGGGTTCCAGTAACGGGTCTGGTGGCCGAAGTGCACACCGGCCTTCAGCATATCGCGCATGTTGACTTGGGACATGATAGTTCCTTGATAAGTCGGGTTAGGCCTCCACGTACCCCAATGACCAACCAGCAGCTAGAGCTGAAGGCACCCAGGTCATCGTGCCGGCACGTGTGTGGGTTTGTGCTTTCGGGGCTATCCCCGGAAAGCGGCGCATTTTATACCACAGAACCTTTGCCAGCGAAACCCGAATTCACGTTGTCGATCAACGACTTTTGCGTGGAAGCTTGTTTCGCGCAACAATGGCCCCATGACTCTATATAGAGAAGCGATGCCTGGCGACAGTTCCCGCTGCCGTACGTCTGGTAGAATCGTTTCATCCCGTGTTTGCCTGCGCCGCCGTGCGCCCAGAGAGCCCGTATGACCGTTACCATCAAAACTCCCGAGGACATCGAGCACATGCGCGTTGCCGGCCGCCTGGCCGCGCAAGTGCTGGAAATGATCGAGCCCCACGTCAAGCCCGGCGTGACCACGGAAGAGCTGGACCGCCTGTGCCACGACTTCATCGTCAACGAGCAGAAGGCCATCCCGGCCCCGCTGAACTACAAGGGCTTCCCCAAGTCGATCTGCACCTCGATCAACCACGTGGTCTGCCACGGCATTCCCGGTGACAAGGTACTGAAGGACGGCGACACCCTGAACATCGACGTCACCGTGATCAAGGACGGCTACCACGGCGACACCAGCCGCATGTTCCACGTGGGCACCGTGCCGGCTTGGGCCGAGCGCCTGTCCAAGGTCACCCAGGAATGCATGTACAAGGCCATCGAACTGGTGAAGCCGGGCTGCCGCCTGGGCGACATCGGCGAAGTGATCCAGAAACACGCCGAAAAGAATGGTTTCTCGGTGGTGCGCGAGTTCTGCGGCCACGGCATCGGCAAGGTGTTCCACGAAGAGCCGCAGATTCTGCACTACGGCCGCGCTGGCACCGGCATGGAACTGAAGGAAGGCATGACCTTCACCATCGAGCCGATGATCAACCAGGGCAAGGCCGACACCAAGGTGCTGGGCGACGGCTGGACCGCCATCACCAAGGACCGCAAGCTGTCGGCGCAGTGGGAACATACCCTGGTGGTGACTGCTACCGGCTACGAGATTTTCACCCTGCGCGCGGACGACACCATCCCACGCGTCTCGGCGTGATGTGACCCATTAATTGTGGGAGCTGGCTTGCCAGCGAGCTTTTGGGGGCCTGCCAAAAACTCGCTGGCAAGCCAGCTCCCACAATAGCGCTCCAGTCAAAATTTGCCGCTACAGTTCAGGAAGGCTCATTCGATGCCCCAGGTGGATCCGGAGTTGTTCGATCGCGGCCAGTTCCAGGCGGAACTGGCCCTCAAGGCGAGCCCCATCGCCGCGTTCAAGAAAGCCATTCGCCAGGCCCGCGACGTGCTGGACGGGCGCTTTCGCGCCGGCCGCGATATTCGCCGGCTGATCGAGGACCGCGCCTGGTTCGTCGATAACATCCTCCAGCAGGCCTGGAAACAGTTCGACTGGAGCGACGAAGCCGACATTGCCCTGGTGGCCGTGGGCGGCTATGGCCGTGGCGAGCTGCACCCCTACTCCGACATCGACCTGCTGATTCTGCTGGAAAGCTCGGACCACGAGATTTTCCGCGACTCCATCGAGCGTTTTCTCACGCTGCTGTGGGACATCGGCCTGGAAGTGGGCCAGAGCGTGCGCTCCATCGACGAGTGCGCCGAACAGGCCCGCGCCGACCTCACCATCATCACCAACCTGATGGAAAGCCGCACCGTGGCCGGCCCCGAGCGCCTGCGCAAGCGCATGCTGGAAGTCACCGGCACCGCGCACATGTGGCCCAGCAAGGACTTCTTCCTGGCCAAGCGCGCCGAGCAGAAAGCCCGGCACCACAAGTACAACGACACCGAATATAACCTGGAGCCCAACGTCAAGGGCTCCCCGGGCGGCCTGCGCGACATCCAGACCATCCTCTGGGTGGCCCGCCGCCAGTACGGCACCCTGAACCTGCACGCCCTGGCCGGCGAAGGCTTCCTGCTGGAAAGCGAGAACAACCTGCTCGCCAGCTCCCAGGAGTTCCTGTGGAAGGTGCGCTACGCCCTGCACATGCTGGCCGGGCGCGCCGAAGACCGCCTGCTGTTCGACCACCAGCGCACCATCGCCGGCCTGCTGGGCTTCAAGGACAGCGACGCGAAGCTGGCCATCGAACGCTTCATGCAGAAGTACTACCGCGTGGTGATGAGCATCGCCGAGCTCAGCGACCTGATCATCCAGCACTTCGAGGAAGTTATCCTGGCCGATGACGTGGGCAGCGTCACCTTGCCCATCAACTCGCGCTTCCAGCTGCACGACGGCTACATCGAGGCGGTGCACGCCAACGTGTTCAAGCGCACGCCGTTCGCCATGCTGGAAATTTTCGTGCTGATGGCGCAGAACCCCGATATCAAGGGCGTGCGGGCCGACACCATCCGCCTGCTGCGCGAACATCGCCACCTGATCGACGACGATTTCCGCAACGACATTCGCAACACCAGCCTGTTCATCGAGCTGTTCAAGTGCGAGATCGGCATCCACCGCAACCTGCGCCGCATGAACCGCTACGGCATCCTGGGCCGCTACCTGCCCGAGTTCGGCCACATCGTGGGGCAGATGCAGCACGACCTGTTCCACATCTATACGGTGGACGCGCACACGCTGAACCTGATCAAGCACCTGCGCAAGTTGCAGTACACGCCGGTGTCGGAGAAATTCCCGCTGGCCAGCAAGCTCATGGGCCAGTTGCCCAAGCCCGAGCTGATCTACCTGGCCGGCCTGTACCATGACATCGGCAAGGGCCGCCAGGGCGACCACTCCGACCTGGGCGCGGTGGACGCCGAGGCGTTCTGCCAGCGCCACCAGCTGCCCGTGTGGGACAGCCGCCTGATCGTGTGGCTGGTGCAGAACCACCTGGTGATGTCGACCACCGCCCAGCGCAAGGACCTCTCCGACCCGCAGGTGATTCACGACTTCGCCCAGCTGGTGGGCGACCAGACGCACCTGGACTACCTCTACGTGCTGACCGTGGCCGACATCAACGCCACCAACCCCAGCCTGTGGAACAGCTGGCGCGCCAGCCTGCTGCGCCAGCTGTTCACCGAGACCAAGCGCGCCCTGCGCCGCGGCCTGGAGAACCCGCTGGACCGCGAGGAGCAGATCCGCCAGACCCAGAGCGCGGCCCTGGACATCCTGGTGCGCGCCGGCACCGACCCGGACGACGTCGAGCAGCTGTGGTCGCAGCTGGGCGACGACTATTTCCTGCGCCACACCGCCGGCGACGTCGCCTGGCACAGCGACGCCATCCTCCAGCAGCCGCTGGACGGCGGCCCGCTGGTGCTGATCAAGGAAACCACCCAGCGCGAGTTCGAAGGCGGCACGCAGATCTTCATCTACGCGCCCGACCAACACGACTTCTTCGCCGTGACCGTGGCGGCCATGGACCAGCTCAACCTGAACATCCATGACGCGCGCATCATCACCTCCAGCAGCCAGTTCACCCTCGACACCTACATTGTCCTGGACACCGACGGCGGCTCGATCGGCGACAACCCGGTGCGCGTCAAGGAGATCCGCAGCGGCCTCACCGAAGCCCTGCGCAACCCCGATGACTACCCCACCATCATCCAGCGTCGGGTGCCGCGCCAGCTCAAGCACTTTGCCTTCGCGCCCCAGGTCACCATTCATAACGATGCCCAGCGCCCGGTGACTATCCTGGAGCTCAGCGCCCCGGACCGCCCCGGCCTGCTGGCGCGCATCGGCAAGATTTTCCTGGAGTTCGACCTGTCGCTGCAGAACGCCAAGATCGCCACCCTGGGCGAACGGGTGGAAGACGTGTTCTTCATCACCGACGCCGACAACCAACCGCTTTCCGACCCGCAACTGTGCAGCCGTCTGCAGGATGCCATCGTCGACCAACTGAGTGTCAGCCAGCCGCAGGGCGTCGAGCTGTCGCGCCTGAGCATTTAGAGGAACATTCGTGAACAACGCTTTGAACCAGCTGCAGCCCTACCCGTTCGAGAAACTGCGCAAGCTGCTGGGCGCCGTCACGCCCAACCCGGGCAAGCGCGCCATCGCCCTGTCCATCGGCGAGCCCAAGCACCGCTCGCCCAGCTTCGTGGCCGAAGCGCTGAGCGCCAACCTCGACCAGATGGCCGTGTACCCTACCACCCTGGGCATCCCGGCCCTGCGCGAGGCGATTGGCACCTGGTGCGAGCGCCGCTTCAACGTGCCGGCCGGCTGGATCGACCCGGCGCGCCACGTGCTGCCGGTGAACGGCACCCGCGAGGCGCTGTTCGCCTTCACCCAGACCGTGGTCGAGCGCAGCGACGATGGCCTGGTGGTCAGCCCCAACCCGTTCTACCAGATCTACGAAGGCGCAGCCCTGCTGGCCGGCGCCACGCCGCACTACCTGCCGTGCCTGGACAGCAACGGTTTCAACCCCGACTTCGACGCCGTTACGGCTGACGTCTGGGACCGCTGCCAGATCCTGTTCCTGTGCTCGCCCGGCAACCCCACCGGCGCCCTGGTGCCGATGGACACCCTGAAAAAGCTGATTGCCCTCGCCGACAAGCACGACTTCGTGATTGCCGCCGATGAGTGCTACAGCGAGCTGTACTTCGACGAACAAACCCCGCCACCGGGCCTGCTCAGCGCCTGCGTGGAGCTGGGCCGCAGCGACTTCAAGCGTTGCGTGGTGTTCCACAGCCTGTCCAAGCGCTCGAACCTGCCGGGCCTGCGCTCGGGCTTCGTCGCCGGCGACGCCGAGATCCTCAAGGCGTTCCTGCTGTACCGCACCTACCACGGCTGCGCCATGCCCGTGCAGACCCAACTGGCCAGCATCGCCGCCTGGAACGACGAAGTGCACGTACGCGCCAACCGCGCGCTGTACCGCGAGAAATTCGATGCCGTGCTGGAAATCCTGGCGCCGGTGCTGGACGTGCAGCGCCCGGACGGGAGCTTCTACCTGTGGCCGAAGGTGCCGATGGACGACGCGCAGTTCTGCCAGCAGCTGTTCGAGCAGCAGCACGTGACCGTGGTGCCGGGCTCGTACCTGTCCCGCGACGTGGATGGCGTGAACCCGGGCGCCGGCCGCGTGCGCATGGCCCTGGTCGCGCCACTGGCCGAGTGCGTGGAAGCTGCCGAGCGGATCCGCGACTTCGTCAGCCAGCGCTGAAACCCTGACGCGGCCTGGCGGCCACTGCTACGGGACCGTGTAGCAGCGGCCACCAGGCCGCGTCAGCACCCGCCCGGTCAGCCGACCGAGGGCCGGGTCACCCCCAGGTTCGCCTCGCTCAAGTCCAACTCGCTGAGAATCTCGCGCAGCACGTCATCACCGATATGGTGATGACGGCGCAGGTCATACAGCTCCAGGCGCTGGGCGCGCAGGCCGCGGATGCGCAGGCGGCGCTCCAGTTGGTCCATCAACAGCGCCTGCGCCTGGGCCTCCGCGGAGTCGTTGAACACGTCCAGCTGGTGGCGGTACTCGGACATGATCTGCGCCTTCAACTCGGTGGCCAGCGCGGCCTGGGCGGCATCGGGCGCAGGCGCGGCCGGGTCGCTCACCTCTTCGGTTTCCAGCGCACGAATGGCCGCCTCGGCGGTACGCCGCCACACCTCGCGCACTTCCTTGCGCAACGCCTCGTCGGAGGTCTTCTCCACCCCACGCAGCAACAGCGGCAGGGCCACGCAAGCGGCGATCAACGACAACAGAATCACCCCCGCAGCGATGAAGATCAGCAGGTCGCGCTCAGGGAAATCCTGCCCTGCCCCAAGCAGCAACGGCACCGACATCACGCCCGCCAGGGTCACCGCACCGCGCACGCCACCCACGGTCAGCAGCCAGCAGGACCGGGCCGTTGGCAGCATGGTGATGGTGGCCTTGCCGGTCCAGCGGCGCAGCATGCTGATGAAGCGCCAGGTGCTCTGCACCCAGATGAAGCGCAGCACCACCAGTACCAGGAAAATCCCTGCGACATCGAACAGGCGGTAGCCCAGGGTCGGCCACAGCGAGGCCTCGTGGCTGGTGACCGCCTTGATGATGTCCGGCAGTTGCAGGCCCAGCAGCAGGAAGATCAGGCCGTTGAAGGCGAACTCCAGCAGCGACCAGACGCTGCGGTTGAGCAGGCGGGTACTGGTCTGCCGCGGCAGCAGGTCAAGCCAGCTCTGCATCATGCCGGCGGCCACCGCCGAGAGAATGCCCGAGGCGCCCAGGCGCTCGGCCAGCACGTAGGCGGCGAACGGCAGCAACAGCATGAACACCACGTGGGTGGCCGGGTCATCCCAGCCGCGGGCGATCATCCACAGGCGCAGGCGCCCCACCAGCCAGCTCAACGCTACGCCGATGGCCAGGCCCCCCACGGCCACCAGCACGAAGGTCAGGCTGGCCTCGGCCAGCGAAAAATAGCCGGTAACGGCAGCGGCCAGGGCGAACTTGAAGGTCACCAGGCCCGACGCGTCGTTCATCAGCGCCTCGCCCTGCAGGATGCGCATCAGCGGCGTGGGCAGCTTGTCCTGGGCGATGGCCGACACTGCCACGGCGTCGGTGGGCGACAGCACGGCGGCCAGGGCAAAGGCCACCGGCAGCGGGATGGTCGGCAGCAGCCAGTGAATGAAGTAGCCCGCCCCCACCACGGTAAACAGCACCAGGCCCACCGCCAGCATCAGTATCGAGCCGCGGTAGCGCCAAAGGTCGCGTTTGGGCATGCGCCAGCCGTCGGCGAACAGCAGCGGTGGCAGGAACAGGAACAGGAACAATTCGGGGTCCAGCACCACGTGCAGCCCCAGGCTGGGCCAGGCCAACAAGGCCCCGGCGGCGATCTGCACCAGTGGCAGCGGAATCGGGATCACCCTCGCCACCAGCCTGCTCAGGCCCACCAGCATCAGCAGGATCAGGACGGTGTAGGCGGTTTGCATAAGACAGTCTTCCCTCTTGCTTCACACGTGCCGGGCGGAATGGAACGCGCCGGACATTAAACGATACATCTTACCGGCACATCGCAAGCAAGGCCGCTGCACCATGGTCGCAGGGAGCCTGGCCACTTGTAACTAGATGCTACCAGACAGGTGGAGACCCTCGGCATAAGCAAATTCTTTCACAAACCTTATAAAAGACTTATTATTCTGAATACTCTAGAGGTCAGGAAACGTGACGAACGCACCTACTAATATCCAGGTCATCAACGACCCCGACGGCAAGCCGGCATTCGTGGTCATCCCTTACGACCAGTACATAGCGACCCATGGCTGCGCCGACCTGATCCCTCACGAAGTCGTCAGCCGCGTGGTCGATGGGCTCACCCCCATCCGGGCATGGCGCGAGTACCTCGACCTGACCCAGGAAGAAGTCGCCCGCCGCCTTGGCGTCACCCAGCCCGCCTTTGCCCAACAAGAGGCCGTGGCCAGGCCACGCAAGGCTACCCGCGAAAAAATAGCCGCGGCGTTCGGTATCCGTCCCCAGCAACTGGACCTTTGAAGCACATTGCAAGGCAACAGTCATGGCGCCGAAAGAATCGATGCCGCATAATTCGTCGATTCGTATTCAGGAGACCGCAGGGCATGGCCGCGTTCCGCACGGGCCGCCCCCTTTGAACCATGGCTTACACACTGTTCGGCATCAAGGCCTGCGACACCATGAAAAAAGCCCGCACCTGGCTCGACGAGCACGGTGCCGCTTACGAATTCCATGACTACAAGACCCAGGGCATCGACCGCGAGCACCTGGAGCAATGGTGCGGCGAACACGGCTGGGAAGTCGTGCTGAACCGTGCCGGTACTACCTTCCGCAAGCTCGCTGACGAGCAGAAGGCCGATCTGGACCAGGCCCGCGCCATCGAACTGATGCTCGCCCAGCCGTCCATGATCAAGCGCCCGGTGCTGGACCTTGGCCACCGGACCCTCGTGGGCTTCAAGCCCGATATTTATGCGGCGGCCGTCCAGCAATAATGCTGGCAACAGGCCCCATTCATTTGCAAAGAGGTAACTGCATGTCCACTACCCTGTTCAGCCTGGCTTTCGGCGTCGGCACCCAGAATCGCAACGGCGCCTGGCTTGAAGTGTTCTACGCACAACCCCTGGTGTCGCCGTCGGCCGAACTGATCGCCGCGGTCACCCCTGTCCTGGGCTACACCGGTGGCAACCAGGCCATCACCTTCACCACCGCCCAGGCCTCGCAGCTGGCCGAAGCCCTGAAAGGCGTCGACGCCGCCCAGGCCGCCCTGCTCACCCGCCTGGCCGAGAGCCACAAGCCGCTGGTCGCCACCCTGCTGGCCGAAGACGCCGCGCTGACCTCCACCCCAGAGGCCTACCTGAAGCTGCACCTGCTGTCGCACCGCCTGGTCAAGCCGCACGGCGTCAGCCTGGCCGGCATCTTCCCGCTGCTGCCAAACGTGGCCTGGACCAGCCAGGGCGCCGTCGACCTGGCCGAACTGGCCGAGCTGCAACTGGAAGCGCGCCTGAAGGGCGAGCTGCTGGAAGTGTTCTCGGTGGACAAGTTCCCGAAAATGACCGACTACGTGGTACCGGCTGGCGTGCGTATCGCCGATGCCGCCCGTGTGCGCCTGGGCGCCTACATCGGCGAAGGCACCACCATCATGCACGAAGGCTTCGTCAACTTTAACGCAGGCACCGAAGGCCCGGGCATGATCGAAGGCCGCGTGTCGGCTGGCGTGTTCGTCGGCAAGGGTTCGGACCTGGGCGGCGGCTGCTCCACCATGGGCACCCTGTCGGGCGGCGGCAACATCGTCATCAAGGTCGGCGAAGGCTGCCTGATCGGCGCCAACGCCGGTATCGGCATCCCGTTGGGTGACCGCAACACCGTGGAAGCTGGCCTGTACATCACCGCCGGCACCAAGGTAGCCCTGCTGGACGAAAGCAACCAGCTGGTAAAGGTGGTCAAGGCCCGTGACCTGGCTGGCCAGACCGACCTGCTGTTCCGTCGCAACTCGGAAACCGGCGCCGTGGAATGCAAGACCCACAAGTCGGCCATCGAGCTGAACGAAGCGCTGCACGCTCACAACTAAGCGGCACCGCGCAGGCCCGGCAGCGTGCCGGGCCTGCCTGCCCAGAGCCCCGATCCCATGTTCCAGCCCTCCCCCTGGCGCGCCGATTTTCCGGCCATCGCCGCCCTGCAACGCCAGCACCAGACGTATCTGGACAATGCGGCAACCACGCAGAAACCCCAGGCCCTGCTCGATGCATTGGCCCACTATTACAGCCACGGCGCCGCCAACGTGCACCGTGCGCAACACCTGCCTGGCGCCTTGGCGACTCAAGCGTTCGAAGCCAGCCGCGAGAAAGTCGCGCAATGGCTCAACGCTGCCAGCCCCAGCCAGGTGGTCTTCACCCACGGCGCCACCAGCGCCCTGAACCTGTTGGCCTACGGGCTGCAGGCGCACTTCCAGCCCGGTGACGAAATCGTTATCAGCGCCCTGGAGCACCACGCCAACCTGCTGCCCTGGCAACAGCTGGCCCAGCGCGCCGGCTTGAAACTGGTGGTGCTGCCACTGACCGTCAACGGGCTGATCGACCTCGACGCAGCCGCCAGCCTGATGGGCCCGCGCACCCGGCTGCTGGCCGTCAGCCAGCTGTCCAACGTGCTCGGCGCCTGGCAACCCCTCGAGCCCTTGCTGGCCCTGGCGCGCGCCCAAGGCGCCCTGACGGTGGTCGACGGAGCCCAGGGCGTGGTGCATGGCCGCCATGACGTGCAACAACTGGGCTGCGACTTCTACGTGTTTTCCAGCCACAAACTGTACGGCCCGGATGGCGTCGGTGTGCTCTACGGCCGCAGCGAAGCGCTGGGCAAACTGAGCCACTGGCAATTCGGCGGCGAGATGGTGCACGTGGCCGACTACCACAGCGCCAGCTTCCACCCCGCGCCGCTGGGCTTCGAGGCCGGCACCCCGCCCGTGGCCGGCGTGATCGGCCTGGGCGCCACCCTGGACTACCTGGCCAGCCTCGACCACGAAGCCGTCATGGCCCACGAAAACACCCTGCACGGCCTGCTGCTGCGCGGCCTCAACGACCGCGAGGGCGTGCGCCTGCTGGGCACCCCGCAACTGGCCCTGGCCAGCTTCGTGGTGGACGGCGTGCACAACGCCGACCTGGCGCACCTGCTCACCGAACAGGGCATTGCCGTGCGCGCCGGGCACCATTGCGCCATGCCGCTGCTGAAAAGCCTGGGGCTGGCCGGTGCCATTCGTGTGTCGCTGGCGCTGTACAACGACAGCGACGACCTGCAGCGCTTCTTCGAGGCGCTGGACAAGTCGTTGGAATTGCTGCGATGAGCCTGCCCGTGCACGCCGCCGAGGCCTTGCAGGCCTTCGCACAAGCTGCGGGCTGGGAACAGCGCGCGCGCCTGCTGATGCAGTGGGGCGAGCGTCTTGCGCCCCTGGCCGATGACGAAAAAAGCACCGAGCATCTAGTGCACGGCTGCGAGAGCCAGGTGTGGCTGATCGCCACGCACGCAGACGGCCAATGGCAGTTCCGCGCCGGTAGCGATGCGCGCCTGATTCGCGGCTTGCTGGCGCTGCTACTGGTGCGGGTCGAAGGGTTGAGCGCCGCCGAACTGGCGGCGCTGGACCTGCCGGCATGGTTCCAGCAGCTGGGGCTGGGCCGTCAGTTGTCGCCGTCGCGCAGCAATGGCTTGAACGCGGTACTCAAGCGCATGGCGGAACTGGCCGCTCCCTGACGCCGCCTTCGGCAACTGCTACGCAAAACAATGCGCCCCCGTAGCAGCGGCCGCCAGGCCGCGTCCAAACCGCCGCGTAATTCCAGGTCGTTTACGGTTTGCTTGTAACCGTGGCCGCCTGGCCGCGCTCGGACGGGCGGCGCACACCCGCCACCAACTTATCCACCGCCCGCGCCGCCGCCACCATGCCGAAGGTCGCGGTCACCATCATCACCGCGCCAAACCCTCCGGCGCAGTCCAGCTTTACCCCTTCGCCCACGAACGCCTTGGTCAGGCACACGCCGCCCTTGTTGTCCGGGTAGCGCAGCTGCTCGGTGGAATACACGCACGGCACGCTGTAATGCCGTGTGGTGTTACGCGAGAAACCGTAGTCACGGCGCAGGGTGGAGCGCACGTTGGCGGCCAGCGGGTCGTTGTGGGTGCGGTTCAGGTCGCAGACCTTGATCTGCGTGGGGTCGATCTGCCCGCCCGCACCGCCGGTGGTGATAATGCCGATCTTGCGGCGCTTGCACCAGGCGATCAGCGCCGCCTTGGCGAGCATGCTGTCGATGCAGTCGATCACGAAATCCAGGTCTGGGGTGATGTACTCGGCCATGGTCTCGCGGGTCACGAAGTCGCTGACCGCGTGCACCGTGCACGCCGGGTTGATCGCCCGCAGGCGCTCGGCCATTACCTCGACCTTGGGCTTGCCGACGTTGCCGTCCAGGGCATGCAACTGGCGGTTGACGTTGCTCACGCAGACATCGTCCAGGTCGAACAGCGAGATCTCGCCGACGCCGCTGCGGGCCATGGCTTCAGCCGCCCACGAGCCCACGCCGCCGATGCCGACGATGGCCACATGGGCGGCGCGCAGGCGCTGCATGCCCTCGCGACCGTACAGCCGGGTAACACCTTCGAAACGTGGATCTTCTGTGCTCATGGACCTGGACCTCAAAAACCGGCGCGCATTATAGGCCTGTAGCGCGCACAGATCACCTGTGGCGTTTAATGCGCTACAACTAATAGCAGGCAAGAACTTAAACAAAAAATTCCAATCTAAACGTATGTTTTCAGACATCTCCTATACACACTTGTAACGTGCAGAGTAGGATGCGCGCCGGTTCGGCGCCCGTCGCCGGCACTCCCCCGTTCCCCCGCTTCGGAACCCAAGCCCCCATGTCATCGCGTAAATTTGGTCTCAACCTGGTGGTAGTCGTCGCGATCGCGGCCCTATTCACGGGTTTCTGGGCGTTGATCAACCGCCCGGTCAGCGCCCCCGACTGGCCTGAACAAATCTCCGGCTTCTCCTACTCGCCTTTCCGCCTGGGCCAAAGCCCGCAGAAAGAACAGTACCCCACTGACGACGAAATTCGTCAGGACCTCGAGCAGATGAGCAAGCTGACCGACAGCATCCGCATCTACTCGGTGGACGGCACCCAGGCCGACATTCCGAAAATCGCCGAGGAGTTCGGCCTGCGCGTCACCGTGGGCGTGTGGATCAGCCCCGACCTTGAGCGCAACGAACGCGAAATTGCCAAGGCCATCGAACTGGCTAACACCACCCGCAGCGTCGTGCGCGTGGTGGTCGGCAACGAAGCGCTGTTCCGCAAGGAAGTGACCGTCAAGGACCTGGAAGGCTACCTGGACCGCGTCCGTGCCGCCGTGAAGGTGCCGGTGACCACGTCCGAGCAATGGCACATCTGGGAGCACAACCAGTCGCTGGCCAAGCACGTGGACCTGATTGCCGCGCACATCCTGCCGTACTGGGAATTCATCCCGATGGACAAGGCCGGCCAGTTCGTCCTCGACCGGGCGCGGGAACTCAAGCACATGTTCCCGAAAAAGCCGCTGCTGCTGTCTGAAGTGGGCTGGCCGAGCAACGGCCGCATGCGCGGTGGTGCCGACGCCACCCAGGCCGACCAGGCCATCTACCTGCGCACCCTGGTCAACAAGCTCAACCGCCAGGGCTACAACTACTTCGTGATCGAAGCCTACGACCAGCCCTGGAAGGCCAGCGACGAAGGCTCGGTGGGCGCGTACTGGGGCGTGTTCAACGCTGCGCGCCAGCAGAAATTCAACTTTGAAGGCCCAGTCGTGGCCATTCCGCAATGGCGTGTGCTGGCCATCGGCTCGGTGGTGCTGGCCATGCTGTCGCTGGCCCTGCTGCTGATCGACGGCTCGGCCCTGCGCCAGCGTGGCCGCACCTTCCTGACCTTCATCGCGTTCCTGTGTGGCTCGGTGCTGGTGTGGATCGGCTATGACTACAGCCAGCAATACAGCACCTGGTTCAGCCTGACGGTCGGTTTCCTGCTGGCCCTGGGCGCGCTGGGCGTATTCATCGTGCTGCTGACCGAGGCCCACGAACTGGCCGAGGCCGTGTGGACGCACAAGCGCCGCCGCGAGTTCCTGCCGGTGGAGGGCGACTCCAACTACCGGCCGAAAGTGTCCATCCACGTGCCGTGCTACAACGAGCCGCCGGACATGGTCAAACAGACCCTGGACGCCCTGGCGGCACTGGATTACCCGGACTACGAAGTCCTGATCATCGACAACAACACCAAGGACCCCGCGGTGTGGGAACCGGTGCAGGCCTACTGCGAAACCCTAGGGCCGCGCTTCAAGTTCTTCCACGTCGCGCCCCTGGCCGGCTTCAAGGGCGGTGCGCTGAACTACCTGATCCCGCACACCGCGCCAGACGCCGAAGTGATCGCCGTGATCGACTCCGACTACTGCGTGGACCGCAACTGGCTCAAGCACATGGTGCCGCACTTCGCCGATCCGAAGATTGCCGTGGTGCAATCGCCGCAGGACTACCGCGACCAGAACGAAAGCACCTTCAAAAAGCTCTGCTACTCCGAGTACAAGGGTTTCTTCCACATCGGCATGGTCACCCGTAACGACCGTGACGCGATCATCCAGCACGGCACCATGACCATGACCCGCCGCTCGGTGCTCGAAGAGCTGGGCTGGGCCGACTGGTGTATCTGCGAAGACGCCGAACTGGGCCTGCGGGTATTCGAGAAAGGGTTGTCGGCGGCGTACTACCACCACAGCTACGGCAAGGGCCTGATGCCCGACACCTTCATCGACTTCAAGAAGCAGCGTTTCCGCTGGGCCTACGGCGCTATCCAGATCATCAAGCGCCACACCGCCAGCCTGCTGCGCGGCAAGGACACCGAGCTGACCCGTGGCCAGCGCTATCACTTCCTGGCGGGCTGGCTGCCGTGGGTGGCCGATGGCATGAACATCTTCTTCACCGTGGGCGCCCTGCTGTGGTCGGCGGCGATGATCATCGTGCCGCAACGGGTCGACCCACCGCTGCTGATCTTCGCGATCCCGCCCCTGGCGCTGTTCGTGTTCAAGGTGGGCAAGATCGTGTTCCTGTACCGTCGCGCCGTGGGCGTTAACCTCAAGGACGCGTTCGCCGCCGCCCTAGCTGGCCTGGCGCTGTCGCACACCATTGCCAAGGCAGTGCTGTACGGCTTCTTCACCACCAGCATCCCGTTCTTCCGCACCCCGAAGAACGCTGACAGCCACGGCCTGCTGGTGGCCATCTCGGAGGCCCGCGAGGAGCTGTTCATCATGCTGCTGCTGTGGGGCGCGGCCGGCGGTATCTGCTTCGTGCAGGGCCTGCCGAGCTCCGACATGCGCTTCTGGGTGGCCATGCTGCTGGTGCAGTCGCTGCCCTACCTGGCGGCGCTGATCATGGCGTTCCTGTCGTCGCTGCCCAAACCGGCGCCGGCGCCGGAACCGGTGACTGCGCAGTAACCTGAAGAGAGGCCCGCAAATGCGGGCCTTTTTCTTATGACAAATTCAAGAACCTCACCTGTCGTTCACCACGACACACAGTCATGACAGGAACCGGTGTAGACACAACACCCCCAAACCGAAGAAAAAGGTTACCGCAAAAGGCACCAAACCATAGGTTTCAGCCAGGGACTCCTTGCGGCCCATGTCTTTCTCTATTTGGTCAATTTCCTTGTCGATTGCCGCCAGGAAACGCTGAGTTGAACTGCTCATCCCTTCATCCTCTTTTGACGCCAGCCTAATCCCGCCGAATACCGACGGCAAACTCCTTCCAACCCCAAATGTGTCTCAAGCGATTTCACCGCCTGGAAGTCAAATCTTGAGCCAGAAGGTTCCGACGGTAGTAATCGACGCTGTTGCCACCAAAATCGGATAAAACAATCCCTCTCGCTTCAACTTCACCGTCTCTGCCTTCAGTTTTGCGGTTTCCGACCTCAACTTTTCAGTTTCGATTGCCTTTCTGCGATTCTCGACAAGAAGGGCTTCGAGCTCCGCATTTTCTCTGTTGTCTAAAAGCATCCGTTGCCTCCACGTTCATCCAAGGTGCAGGGAACATTGTGCAATGGCTCGAAAATGAAATATGCCGGTCGTCTCCGACGTTTCTGTAGGAAGCTTCTCCATTTGAATTGATCGTGTCGATCCATAGATCCACCAGCCCCTGCGCCCGCCCCCGTTTTGCTTTAACATGTCGCCCTCTTTATACGTGCCCTGCCCTGTTTTCGGAGTCTTCCCCATGACGGCCCACGCCGACCTTTCGCCGACCCTGCAACTCGCCTGCGACCTGATTCGCCGCCCTTCGGTCACCCCGGTGGACGCCGACTGCCAGAAGCTGATGATGCAGCGCCTAGGCGATGCCGGCTTCACGCTGGAGCCCATGCGCATCGAAGACGTCGACAACTTCTGGGCCAGCCACGGCACCCAGGAAGGCCCGGTGCTGTGCTTCGCCGGCCACACTGACGTGGTGCCCACCGGCCCGGTCAGCGCCTGGCAGACCGACCCGTTCGACGCGCTGATCGACGAGCAGGGCATGCTCTGCGGGCGCGGCGCGGCCGACATGAAAGGCAGCCTGGCGGCCATGCTGGTAGCGGCCGAGCGCTTCGTCGGTGACTACCCCAACCACCGCGGCGCGGTGACCTTCCTGATCACCAGCGACGAAGAAGGCCCTGCCCACCACGGCACCAAGGCCGTGGTCGAGCGCCTGGCCGCGCGCAACGAGCGCCTGGACTGGTGCATCGTCGGCGAGCCGTCGAGCACCAACCTGGTGGGTGACGTGGTCAAGAACGGCCGTCGCGGCTCCCTGGGCGCGACCCTGACCGTGCGCGGCAAGCAGGGCCACGTGGCCTACCCGCACCTGGCCCGCAACCCCATTCACCTGGCTGCCCCGGCGCTGGCTGAACTGGCCGCCGAGCATTGGGACAACGGCAACGCCTTCTTCCCGCCTACCAGCTTCCAGGTATCGAACCTGAACTCGGGCACCGGCGCCACCAACGTGATCCCGGGTGACCTGACCGCGGTGTTCAACTTCCGCTTCTCCACCGAATCCACCGTGGAAGGCCTGAAGGCGCGCGTGGCCGCCATCCTCGACAAGCACGAGCTGGACTGGCACGTGGACTGGGCGCTGTCGGGCCTGCCGTTCCTCACCGAGCCCGGCGCCCTGCTGGACGCGGTGTCGGCGAGCATCAAGGCGGTTACCGGCCGCGAGACCCAGGCGTCCACCAGCGGCGGCACCTCCGATGGCCGCTTCATCGCCACCCTGGGCACCCAGGTGGTCGAGCTGGGCCCGGTCAACGCCACCATCCACCAGGTCAACGAGCGCGTGCTGGCCAGCGACCTCGACGTGCTGACCGAGATCTACTACCAGACCCTGGTGAAACTGCTCGCATGATGCTCACCTGCCCCATCTGCAACGCCGGCCTGGCCAACGCCAGCGCCGGCAATGGCGTGGTCTGCCCCGCCGGCCACAGCTTCGACCGTGCACGCCAGGGTTACCTGAACCTGCTGCCGGTGCAGCACAAGAACAGCCGCGACCCCGGTGACAACCAGGCCATGGTGGAAGCGCGCCGCGACTTCCTCAACGCCGGCCACTACTCGCCCGTGGCCCAGCGCCTGGCGGAACTGGCTGCCGAGCGCCAGCCCGGTCGCTGGCTGGACATCGGCTGCGGCGAAGGCTACTACACCGCGCAGATCGCCGAGGCGCTGCCCAAGGCCGACGGCTACGCCCTGGACATCTCCCGCGAGGCGGTGAAGCGCGCGTGCAAGCGCAACCCGGCCGTCACCTGGCTGGTGGCGAGCATGGCGCGCATCCCGCTGCCCGACGCCAGCTGCCAGTTCCTGGCCAGCGTGTTCAGCCCGCTGGACTGGCAGGAGGCCAAGCGCCTGCTGGTGCCCGGCGGAGGCCTGATGCGCGTGGGGCCGACCCGCGAGCACCTGATGGAGCTGCGCGAGCAGCTGTACGATGAAGTGCGCGAATACGTCGACGACAAGCACCTGCTACAGGTGCCAGAAGGCATGAGCCTGGCCCACAGCGAGACGCTGACCTTCAAGATCAAGCTGATCGACGGCCCGTCCCGCGCCAACCTGCTGGCCATGACACCCCATGGCTGGCGTGCCAGTGCCGAACGTCGCACAAAGGTCATCGAGCAGCCGCGGCCGTTCGTGGTCACCGTGTCCATGCGTTACGATTATTTTGTGCTGCAACCCTGATTCCCGAGTGAGTACGTCCATGCGCCAACCCGATATCGAGATTTACCTCAAAGACGCCGACGTCGACCACAAGGCCATCGCCGCGTGGCTGGGCGAGGCCCTGGGCCCGTGCAGCGACTGGGTACAGAAGGGCCAGACCTGGAAGTGCAAGGCCGGCAGCGTGCCAGTGACCTGGCTGCCCAAGGCCGTGGGCAAATGGAACAGCCTGTACCTGGAAAGCGACCAGACGCCATGGGACGACGACATCGCCTGCGCCCGCGCCGCCTTCGCCGCGCTGCAGGTGGAAGTCCGCTGCGCGCCGGGCAGCTGGGTGGAAGAGGAAGGTGAAGAAAGCGCCGACACCTGGATTCGTGTCAGCGCTGACGGTGAAGAGCAGATCACCTGGCGTACCAGCTGATCCCCCGCTTGTGGGAGCTGGCGAGCCAGCTCCCACACCCGGCTACAAACCCTGCACGTCCTCCGCCTGCGGGCCTTTCGGGCCGTTGACCAACGCATACTCCACCTGCTGCCCCTCTACCAGCGACCGATGCCCCTCGCCACGAATGGCGCGGAAATGCACGAACACATCGGCCCCGCCCTCACGCTGGATAAAGCCATAGCCCTTGGCATCGTTGAACCACTTGACGCTTCCTGTCTCACGAGACGACATCGGCACTACTCCGTTTTTTCTATTTATGGGACACAATTATTCTGCCGGCGGCGCTTTTTGCCGGACGATCGAGCCTGTAGAGTGCCGAGCATCCGTTTCAAGCAAGCACAGGCCTTATGACCCGTTTCCCGTTCCGCCGCTTTGCCTTTGGCACCCTGCGCCGACTGCTGTACCTCTGGGTTCGCTCGGAGACCATCAACCAGTCGTCCTTCACCCTGAACCTGGACCGCAGCCGGCCAGTGTTCTATGTGTTGCAGTCGCCGTCGGCCAGTGACCTGGCGGTGCTGGACACCGAGTGCACCAAGGCCGGCCTGCCGCGCCCGGTGCTGCCGGTCGCCGTTGGCCAGTTGCTGGAACCCGCCGCCTTCTTCTACCTCACCCCCGAGCCGGACTGGCTGGGCCGCCACGACAAGCGCGGCGCGCCACCGACCCTGGAGCGCCTGGTAGCGGCCATTAGCCAGAATGCCGAAGAAGATGCACAAATCATTCCCGTCAGCGTGTTCTGGGGCCAGACCCCGGCCAGCGAGTCCAGCCCCTGGAAGCTGCTGTTCGCCGACAGCTGGGCGGTCACGGGCCGTCTGCGCCGGCTTGTGAGCATCCTGATCCTGGGCCGCAAGACCCGCGTGCAGTTCTCCGCGCCGATTCATTTGCGCGAGCTGGTGGCACAGAACAAAGGCCACGAACGCACCCTGCGCATGACCCAGCGCCTCCTTCGGGTGCACTTTCGTAACCTCAAGGCCGCAGTCATTGGTCCGGATATTTCCCACCGGCGCAACCTGGTCAAGGGCCTGGTCCACGACAGCCAGGTGCGCCAGGCCATCAGCGAAGAAGCCGCACGGCAGAACATCCCGCTGGAAAAAGCCGAGGCCCTGGCCCTGCGCTACGGCAACGAGATCGCCTCGGACTACACCTACACCGCCATCCGCTTCCTGGAAGTGGTGCTGAGCTGGTTCTGGAACAAGATCTACGACGGCATCAAGGTCAACAACATCGAAGGCGTGCAGGACGTCGCCCCTGGCCACGAAGTCATCTACGTGCCGTGCCACCGCAGCCACATCGACTACCTGCTGCTGTCCTACCTGCTGTTCCGCAACGGCCTGACGCCGCCGCACATCGCCGCCGGCATCAACCTCAACATGCCGGTGATCGGCGGCCTGCTGCGCCGTGGCGGGGCGTTCTTCATGCGCCGTACCTTCAAGGGCAACCCGCTGTACACCGCAGTGTTCAACGAATACCTGCACACCCTGTTCACCAAGGGCTTCCCCGTCGAATACTTCGTCGAGGGCGGGCGCTCGCGCACCGGGCGCATGCTGCAACCCAAGACCGGCATGCTGGCCATCACCTTGCGCAGCTTCCTGCGCTCGTCGCGCATGCCCATCGTCTTCGTGCCGGTGTACATCGGCTACGAGCGCGTGCTCGAAGGCCGCACCTACCTGGGCGAGCTGCGTGGCGCCAGCAAGAAAAAGGAGTCGATCTTCGACATATTCAAGGTCATCGGCGCCCTCAAGCAGCGCTTCGGCCAGGTGGCGGTGAACTTCGGCGAGCCGATCAAGCTGGCCGAATTCCTCGACGCCGAGCAGCCAAGCTGGCGCGAGCAGGACCTGGGCCCGCAATACAAACCCCAGTGGCTGCATGAAACCACCCACCGCCTGGGCTCGCAGGTAGCGCAGCACCTCAACGAGGCGGCAGCGGTCAACCCGGTGAACCTGGTGGCCCTGGCGCTGCTGTCCACCACGCGCCTGGCCCTGGACGACGCGGCCATGGCGCGAGTGCTGGACCTGTACCTGGCGCTGCTGCGCAAGGTGCCCTACTCGCCGCACACCACCTTGCCGGAGGGCGACGGCCGCGCGCTGATCGACCAGGTCAAGGCCATGGACCTGCTGTCCGAGCAAAGCGACGCGCTGGGCAAGATCCTCTACCTGGACGAGCAGAACGCCGTCCTCATGACCTACTACCGCAACAACGTGCTGCACATCTTCGCCTTGCCCGCGCTGCTGGCCAGCTTCTTCCAGAGCAGCTCGCGCATGAGCCGTGAACAACTGCTGCGCTACACCCGCGCGCTGTACCCGTACCTGCAGTCGGAGCTGTTCATTCGCTGGTCCCTGGACGAGTTGGACGCAGTGATCGACCAGTGGCTGGAAGCCTTCGTCGAGCAGGGCCTGCTGCGCTTCGAGAATCAGGTGTACCTGCGCCCGGCGCCCAGCTCGCGCAAGTTCGTGCTGCTGACCCTGCTGTCGCGCAGCGTGGCCCAGACCCTGCAGCGTTTCTACATGGCCATCGCGCTGCTGCTCAACAACGGCCAGCACGCGTTGAGCGCCGAGGAACTGGAAGACCTGTGCACCATCATGGCCCAGCGCCTGTCCATCCTGCACGGGCTCAACGCGCCGGAATTCTTCGACAAGAGCCTGTTCCGCCACTTCATCCAGACCCTGCTCGACCAGGGCGTGGTCACCCGCGACGCCGCCGGCAAACTGGGCTTCCACGACAAGCTGGGGGAGCTGGCCGAGGGCGCGGCCAAGCGCGTGCTGCCCGCCGAAATTCGCCTGTCGATTCGCCAGGTGGCGTTGCACCGCAGCGATGAAGCCTTCCAGGGCAGCTGAAGTGCCGGGCGTTTATCCGTATCCTGTGCACTCCTATGCTGCATTCGATACGGAGATCCGCCCATGAAGCAACTCACTTTGGTCCTGTTGAGCGCCCTGCTGGGCGCCTGCAGCAGCTTCGACAGCGCACCCCAGGCGAGCCTCGACGGCGAAGTGTTCTACCTGCAACGCATGGCGCTGCCGCCGTCGGCCACCCTCAGCGTGAGCCTGCAGGACATTTCCCTGGCCGATGCCCCGGCCCAGGTGCTGGCCAGCCAGAACGGTCCCATCAAGGGCCAGGTGCCCCTGCCCTTCCACCTGCAATACGACCCCCGCCAGGTCCAGCCCGGCCACCGCTACGCGGTCAGCGCCCGCGTCGAGGCCGAGGGTCAGCTATTGTTTATCAGCACCGAGCAGCACACCGTGCAGCTGGACGGCAAGGATCCGCAGCCCCTGCGCATTCGCCTGAACCCTGCCCGCTAATTCAAATACGCAAAAGGACGCACCCATGCTTCGTCGTTCCGCCCCCTTCGCCGGCCTGATGGCTGGCCTGCTGCTGTGCACCCATGCCTTCGCCCTGGACCTGTCCAGCCTGTCCCAGGGGGACGCCAGCGGCGGCCTCAAGGACGCCCTGACCCAAGGCGCCCAGGTGGCCGTCAAGCAGCTGGGCACGCCCGGCGGCTTCAGCAACAACCCGGACGTGCGCATCGAACTGCCGGGCAAGCTGGGCAAGGCCGCCAAGGCCATGAAGAAATTCGGCATGGGTAGCCAGGTCGACGCCCTGGAAACCAGCATGAACCAGGCCGCCGAAGCCGCCGTGCCGCAGGCCCAGGCGCTGCTGGTGGACGCCGTGAAGAAAATGACCGTGACCGACGCCAAGGGCATCCTCACTGGCGGCAACGACTCGGCCACCCAGTACCTGAGCAAGACCAGCCGCGAACAGATCCGCGAGAAATTCCTGCCCATCGTCAAGCAGGCCACCGACAAGGTCGGCCTGGCGCAGAAATTCAACAGCTTCGCCGGCCAGGCCGCCAGCCTGGGCGTGATCGACAGCAAGGACTCGAACCTGGAAGGCTACGTGACCGAACAGGCGCTGAACGGCCTGTTCAAGGAAATCGCCAACCAGGAAGCCAGCATCCGCAAGAACCCGGCGCAGGCGGCTACCAGCCTGGCGAAGAAGGTGTTTTCGGCGCTGTAACCGCTGCCGCTACGGTGACTGTCTTGGCAGCTGCACCAGGACAGTCGCTGTATCATGGCCGCGTCCACATTCGCTGGATAGCTGCCTGGTCCACCATGCGAAACACCCATTCCCGCCCCCGCTTGTTCTTGATGAATAGATCCAGGTCAACCAGGCCATTGAGCGCCGCAGACGCGGTATTGTAGGAACAGCCCAGGTTTTCCTTGACGGTAACCGCGGTGAATTCACGCTCCGACCCCGACCGCGCGACCTGAAGCACCGCCCGCTGATGCTCATTGAGGTGCGCGTACAACTCTGAGCCCCTGAGCCAATGCTCGAACGACTGGGCATCCGCAAGGCTACGCGTATAGGCCTCGCTGAAGCTGCTGACCGCTCGCACAATGACCGCGCATTGGTAATCAATGAAGTAGGTGAGATCCAGGTCATCGGTTTCCGTGCACAGGTACGAGCGCCCATATTTCACTGGGGCATTCTTGAGCAAGACGCTGATGGCAATGTAGCGAAAAGCGCAGTAGTCACTCTTGAACATGAACCAGTAAAACAGTGCCCTGGCCACCCTGCCGTTGCCGTCCAGGAAGGGGTGCTCGAAACCAATGGCGAAATGCAGTGCTATCGCACGGATCAATGGATGAAGATAGCCCGGTGCCTCCACCCCGACCGGGTCGACATTGACCCACTCGACCAGCCGCTGCAATCGCGTTTCCAACCCCTGCGCGGGGGGTGGAGTGTGGACGACATTGCCATCACCATCCTGCACTACTACCTGGTCGTGGTTGCGAAACTGCCCCGGGGCATACTTTTCATCATCAATGCCCGCAACACCCACCTCGTGCATTTGCTCGATCAACTGCACGCTCAGCGGTGCGCGCCGTTGCTCCCAGGCAAACTTCATCATCCGGTAGTTACCCAGGATCATTCGCTCGTCAGGCGTCCTCGGTAACCGCTTGCGTTTAAGTAGATCCTTGGCAACCAGGGTCGTGGTGGCCGCGCCCTCCAACTGGCTGCTACTGATCGCTTCGTCTTCGATCAGGTCATTGAGCAGATAATTGAAATGCGCTTTCTCCCCTATACGGCCAGTCATGTACTCCAAGGCGGCACTGGTGGCCTGTTGGTCCACCAGGGTGATCGCCTTGTGGATTTGCGGAGTCGCCATCCAGGCTGCCCAGCGAACGGGTTCGTCGAGTGGCAGCAGCGGTGACTGAGCCTTCAGGCGGGCCGACTTGACCATGGACCAACAGAGCACCGGCACTAACGTGGGCGGCCAACGATGGCGAAGCTCGTCGAAATGCAGGTACCGGCCTTTGTCATCCAAGGGTTGGTGCAATGCCAGGTAGTCGGCCGCCGCCAACGCGAATGCCGGGTGAGTAGCGGCTTGCGCGGGGCCAAGGGCCTGTGGAGGAGGCTTGAGCATCGCTATCTCAAAAAATAGGAAGATTGAGATAAGAATACATCAAGCCACCTTCATGTTTCAGTTTTTACTGATTTTGAGACAACGTAAGTGATGTATTCGCCTTAGAACTTATACACCGCCGACAGCACCGCCGACCTTCCGTCCCCATACTCGATCGCCGAAGAACGCTTGTTGTTGCCCTCCACCGTGCGTACACGCTCCACGTAGTGGGTGTTCAACAGATTGTCGACGTTCAGCTGCAGGTCCAGCTCCTTGGTTACCTTGTACCCGAGCATGGCCTGGTGCACCCAGTAGCCGTCCACCTTGTAGGTGGCGTCGTCACGCAGGTTGCGCTCGCTCACGTGGCGCAGGCCGTAGCCCAGGCGCCAGTCACCCGGCAGTTGGTAGGCGGTCCACAGGCTGAAGGAGCGTGGCGGGGTATTGGCCAGGGCCTGCCCTTCGGCGCGCGGGTTGGTCCTGGATTTCAGGGTTTCGCTCTGCATGAAGGTGTAGTTGGCAATCACCTGCCAGTGTTCGCTGAGGTTGCCGGTGGCGCCCAGTTCCAGGCCTTGTACCCGTTGCAGGCCGGCCAGCAGCGACTCACCGGTTTCAAGCTTCTCGCGCACGTTGTCCTTCTGGGTGCGGAACAGCGCCGCGTTCAGCTGCAGGCCACCGGCCAGCAGGTCCCACTTGGTGCCCAGTTCCCAGGTGCGGCTGGTTTCCGGATCAACCTTGTGGGTGCCCTGGGTCACGCCGTAGCCACCGGTGACCAGGCTTTCGGCGGACGGGTTGAAGGAATTGCCATAGGCCAGGTAGATACGGCCGTTGGGCGCCGGCTTGTAGACCAGCCCGGCGCGGTGGCTGAGGAAGCCGTCGCGGGTGTCGTATTGGGTGCGGCTGTCGTCCGGCTTGCGTTCCAGGCTGCTGCCGTCGATCCAGTCCTGGCGCAGGCCCAGCATCAGGTCCCATTGCGGGTGCAGGCTCAAGGTGTCCAGGGCGTAGACGCTGGTGGTCTGCAGGCGGTTGCGCAGGCTGGCTTCGCGGGTACGGCTGGTGGGCCCGGCCCAGTAGCCTGGCGGGTTGGCCAGGTCGTACACGTGGTCGGCGGCCAGCTTGCGGATGTTGTGGTTGCTGGCGTCGCGGCGGTAGCGCTCGAAGGACAGGTCCATGCCGGTCACCAGCGTGTGGCCGATGCCGAAGGTGTCGAAGCGGCTGGTCAGCAGGGTGCTGTTGAGCCACTGGTCGGTGACGATCTCGCGGCCGTAGCCCTGTGGCCCTGCAGGCCGGTATTTGCCCGGCGGCAGGCCGTCGCGGTCGACGTGGGAGGCCGACACCACGCCGCTGCGCTGCACGCGCGAGTAGCGCAGGGTGTTCTGCAGCGACAGGGCGTCGCTGAAGTCATGCTCGAACAGCGCGCTGAGGCGGTCGGTGGTGATCTGGTCCTTGTCCAGGTTGCGCCAGCCGAAATAGGCGTCGCGCTTCACCCCCTCGATCAGCTTGCCCTTGAAGGTGGGCAGGCCATAGTCGGGCAGATTGTCATCCTGCTGGTGCAGGTAGCTGAAGGTCAGGCGGGTGGCGGCGCCCAGGCCCAGCAGCACCGAGGGCGCCAGGCCCCAGCGCTCGCGCTCGATCTGCTGGCGGCCGGGCACGTCGTTGCCGTGGGCCATGAGGTTGAGGCGCACGGCGCTGCCGGTGCCCACCCCGGCCAGCGGCTGGTTGGTGTCGAGGGTCAGGCGCCGGTAATGGTCGGTGCCCAGGCCTGCGCCCAGTTCGGTGAAGGCCGCGCCGGCCTGCGGGGTCTTGCTGATCAGGTTGACCGTGCCGCCGGTGGTGCCGGCGCCGCCGAACACCGAGTTGGGGCCCTTGATGACCTCCACCGCCTGCAGGTTGAAGCTGTCGCTGCGGGTGGTCTGCGGGCTGTCGCGCAGGCCGTCGAGCAGCACGTTGTTGGTGGCGTTGAAGCCGCGGATGTTGAGCAGGTCGCCCGAACCGCCGCCGCCTTCGCCAGCATCGAAGGTAATGCCCGAGACGTTGGACAACACCTGGCGCAGGCTGAGCGCGTTCTGTTCGCGCATCACCTGCTCGCCGACCACGGTGACGGTCTGCGGGGTGTCCAGCAGCGACTCGGTGAGCTTGCCCGATGCCGAGCGCTCGGCCTTGTAGGGTTGCTGACGCTCGCGTTCGGCCTCTACCTGCACGCTTTCCAGCTGCACCGGCGCGCCTTCGGCGAACGCCAGCCACGAGCAGGACATCAGTGCCAGGCCGCTGGCGGGCCGGCTCAAAGCCGATCGTTGATGTGCCATGAAGTACTTCCTCCCCCAAGAATTTGAGGGGGAAGTCTACGGGCGAAAAAGTCGGAAAAACCGCCGCCGAAAAAATCAGGAAACGTCCTACTTTACGTCTGTAGGACGCAAATCCCCACTATTTCAGTGCTTTCTTCGGATAGATGTCGTAGCGGCTGGATTTGCCTTCCAGGCTGTGGCTCGGCTTTGGCCCTTCGATGCACGGTGCCTTGCGCGGGCGCTTCACCACCACCCGGTGGGTGGCCAGGGCCAGGGCTGCCGCCAGCAGGGCCGGGGCGTCCATGTCGTCGCCCACCAGCGGGCGGAACAGGCGCATTTCCTTCTTCACCAGGGCACTTTTCTCACGGTGGGGGAACATCGGGTCCAGGTAGATGACCTGCGGCGGCTCCCCCTGCCATTGGCGAATCAGCTCGATGGAATTGCCCTTGAGCAGGTGCATGCGGGCAACGATGGCGCCCACCTCGGCATCGCCCTGGGCGCGGGCCAGGCCGTCTTCCAGCAGGGCGCCAATGATGGGCTGGCGCTCGATCAGGCTCATTTCGCAGCCCAGGCTGGCGAGCACGAAGGCGTCCTTGCCCAGGCCGGCGGTGGCGTCCAGCACGCGGGGGCGCACGCCCTGCTGGATGCCCACGGCCTTGGCGATCATCTGGCCGCTGCCGCCACCGAACAGCCGGCGGTGGGCCACCGCACCCTCGACGAAGTCCACGCGCACCGGGCCCGGCGCGTCGGGGCCCAATTGCTGCAGTTGCAGCCCGGCCTCGGTGGCCTGCAGGGCGAACTCGGCATCGGGCGCATCCAACGGCAGCGCCAGGCGCTGGGCCCATGCCTGGGCCTGGGGTTCAAGGGCGCTGGTGTGCGCCTCGACGCGGATGCATACCGCCGCTTGCTGCTCTGCCATGAAAATTCACTACTCAAAAAAATTTAAAGATCGACCCATTCGGCCGATAAGGAATATGTCAGGTATTTTGCCAGAGCCAGCGCCCTTTAGTGCCATGAGCAACCTTCAAACCACCTCCATTGGCTACATTTCGCCCCACGGCGACTTCAGCCGCCAGAACACCCAGGCATTGGGTGGCATCAGCCACCTGTGGTCGGACTTCTTCGCCCAGGCGATGGCGGACCAGGTGGGTGATGCGGCCGAGGGTAGCCTGGCGTTGCCCGACCAGGCGGTGGACCCTGAGGTAGAGCCTGCCGGCGGTGGCGACGTGCTGGCGCAGATCACCTCGCAGCGCCTGTGCGACGTGCAGGATACCGAAATAGCCCCGCCCGAGCCGCTGTTCCTGCCCAAGGCGGAGCTTGAAGCCGACCTGCTGCAGAAGGCCGCGCCGCCCTACCCGCCTGAAGAAATCGTGGACCAGCAGAAGCAGCTGGACTTCGACAACGGCTGGGTGCGCCCTATCGTGATGAACGCCAACCAGCCGCAGCCCGAGCCGGGCCCAGCGCCTGAGCCTAAATCCCTGTTCCTGCCGATCGCCGAGTTCGAGTGGGACCTGGCCGACAAGCATGTGCCATACGACGCGCAGACGCTGGCCGAGCAGGAGAAGCAGTTCGCCTTCGACACCAAGTGGGCGCGGCCGTTGGTGGTGAATAATTTGCGTTTGGCGGCGTGATGGCTGACGGGCGCATGCCGGTGTTTTTGTAGCGCCCTCTAGACCGAGCGCCGCCCGCGCGGCGCATCGCGGGCAAGCCCGGCTCCTACCGTTTGTTTCGGGCCAATTTTTCCTGCAAGGCCGTTACCACCGCCTGGATGGCACCACCGCAGATCGGCAGCGAACAAACAAGGCGGACCTTCAGATGGCACTGGCATAACCGGCCCGAAACAGATGTAGGAGCCGGGCTTGCCCGCGATGCGCCGCGCGGGCGGCGCGCGATCTCAAGGGCAGCAACACCCTCAAGACATGCACCGCCCAAATCCTCCGCCCGACAGCTTTTGAAACAACCCCAGGGTTGTACCTCATCCCCCCGCAGGGATAGGTTACCCCCGTCACTGCACATCAGTGACCGGGTGTGAGAGCCCGAACCGATGAACCCCAACGAAGCTCCAAACAGCTTTGCAAGGCGCCTGTTCGCCTGCAATATGCTCTATGGCGGCAGTGTACGGGCAAGCTCACGCTTGGCCGGGTTGGGGTTTTACCGGTGCTCTCACCCCGTGCACGGCCGCCACCTAATCGTGTGAGAGCGAATGTGGCGGACATCAAACCCCAATCGAGATCACATAATGTCTGATTTAGTGCCCGCCCCACCCAAAAACCAACCCCTCTTCACCGTCCACCCCAGCCTCCCCACCGACGAAGTCCTGATGCACGCCGCGCACCTGCTCGACTGCATCGCCAGCACCGCCTACGAACACGCCGACGGCCTTCACGGCCACGAACGCCATCAAGGCATGGCGGTGTACCACCTGGTGGAAATGGCCCGCCCCCTGGTAAACGCGGCCATCGAAGGCCTCAACCCCGAACACCCATAACCCGTAGCAGCAACTGTCTTGTGGGAGCTGGCTTGCCAGCGAGCTTTTATGGCCCCAACAGCTCGCTGGCAAGCCAGCTCCCACAGGATGTAGCAGCTGCCGAAGGCTGCGTCCGGCCACACCGCGTGTTGCGTTACAGCAGGCCCAATTGCTCCGCCACCGGCTCGCGCGGGTGTTCGGGCAGGGCCGGCAGGCCGGGCAGGCGCTGCATCACATCAGTGACCGGGTGTGAGAGCCCGAATGGTCATTAGGTTGCACACGCACAGAAACTGTTTTGCACGGGTCTGAAAACCTCTGCAAACTGTCTACGGCGGTTGTGTACGGGCAGACTTTGTCTGGCCGGGTTGCCTATTGACCGGTGCTCTCACCCTGTACGCAGCCGCCACCATTCGTGTGAGACCGAATACTGGCAGCGCCAACTCATCAATAGGAAGTTGATATGTCAGATTTAGTGCCAGCTCCACCCAGAAACCAACCCATCTTCACCGTCCACCCCAGCCTCCCCACCGAAGAAGTCCTGATGCACGCCGCGCACCTGCTCGACTGCATCGCCAGCACCGCCTACGAACACGCTGACGGCCTCCACGGCCACGAACGCCATCAAGGCATGGCGGTGTACCACCTGGTGGAAATGGCCCGCCCCCTGGTAAACGCGGCCATCGAAGGCCTCAACCCCGAACACCCATAACCCGTAGCAGCTGCCGAAGGCTGCGTCCGGCCACACCGCGGGTTGCGTTTGGGACGCGGCCTGTGGCCACTGCTACGGAAAAACGGGCGGTTACAGCAGGCCCAATTGCTCCGCCACCGGCTCGCGCGGGTGTTCGGGCAGGGCCGGCAGGCCAGGCAGGCGCTGCATCAGCTGTGCATGGAAACGCCGCGCCAGCAGGGGCGCGCGATGGTTGTCGGAGGTGTGCAGGAAGATGTAGGGCGTGCGCCCCTCTTCAATCCATTCGGCGATCTTGCCCACCCAGGGCACCAGGAAGCTGTCATTCGCCGGCAGGTCCGGGTGGCCGATGAAACGCACCTGCGGGCACTGGCTGAACGCCGTGGGCCGCGGCGGCACCTTGGGTTTCTTGGCCTGGGCGTCGAGCACGGCGGCGCTCTGGTCGGTGCAGCTGAATAGTGCGCGCGGGTCCAGGCAAATACGCTCCACCTGGCGCCCCATCAGCAGGCGGTTGAGCACCCGCTCCTCGTCACCCCGGGCAAAGAACGCCGGGTGGCGCACTTCCACGGCCACCGGCTGCTGCAACTCGTCGATGAACGCCACCAGTTCGGCCAGGCGCTGCGGGCCGAAGGTGGCCGGCAGTTGCAGCCAGAATGGCGCCACGCGGCCGCCCAGGGGCTTGAGCAGTTGCACGAAGGATTCAGCGGCGGGCAGCAGGTCGCGCAGGTCGCCGCCGTGGCTGATTTCCCGCGGGAACTTGGCGGTGAAGCGCAGGTGTTCGGGCATGCTGGCGGCCCACTTCGCTACGGTGGCGGGGGCAGGCTGGGCATAGAAGGTGGTATTGCCTTCCACAGCGTTGAAGACCTGGCCGTACAGCTGCAGGAATTCAGTAGGCTTGGCATCCGCCGGGTACAGGTGGTCGCGCCAGGCCAGCTCGCTCCAGGAAGGACAACCGAGGTAGTACGGCAGCAGGGACACAGTCAGATATGAACGTCCAGCCCCAGCACGTCCGCATCCCACTCCACGAAGGTGGCGGTGGTGAGGTAGCTGCTCAGGGCGGTGGCCACCCGGCGGCTCATGGAGCGGTGGAAGATCATGTCCTGCGGCCGCGCCGGCAGGTTGCTGACCGCGCCGCCACGGGGGGCGCTGCGCTGGGCAGACGGCTGCACCTCGAAGTCGCCTTCCAGGTCTTCGGCGTCGTCGGCCTGCGCCAGCGCCTTGCGGGGCTTGCGTTTGACTGGGTAGGAACTCGACGAAAAACCGTCTACGCGCATGACTGCTTACTCTGGACCAATGATGGCAATTTAGCGGCACTGATGCGGGTAAGCAAATGCCCTAGTGATAACTAGAGCACAGTTCCCGCAAAAGGTTTCATCTATGCCGCAGATACCCGATGAACTGCCGGTAAAACCGACAGTTAGCGGCGCCATTCGTCGGTCAACGAGCTTTTGGCGTGGCCACTTTGTCACGCAGGTACACCGGCTGCGCCAGGTCGGCGGCAACGGCCTCGCCACGGGCCCAGCCGCCTTGCGCCAGGGTCAGCAGGTCCAGCGCGTGGGGCAGCAGCGTGGCGTCGCAGGCCGACGCTTTCACGGCCAGGCGCTCGCCGTAGCCCCAACCGGTGCCGGCGCCGTACCAGTCGCCCTGGGCGCCAGCCGGCAGCGTCACCAACTCGGGTGCCAGAACGGCTTCGTCGCCCACCAGCTTCATTTCCCCGCCGTCGGCTTGGTAGCAGCCCCAATACACCTCGTCCATGCGCGCGTCGATGGCCGCAGCCACCTGCCGGGCGCCCTGTTCACGCAGCGCGCGCTGGGCCAGCAGGGCCAGGTTGGACACCGGCAGCACCGGGCGGTCGAGGCCGAAGGCCAGGCCCTGGACCACGCCAATGGCGATGCGCACGCCGGTGAAGGCGCCCGGGCCACGGCCAAAGGCGATGGCGTCCACGGCCGACAGGCCAATGCCCGCCTCGCCCAGCAGCGCCTGAATCATGGGCAGCAGCTTTTGCGCGTGCAGGCGCGGGATGACCTCGTAGTGGCTCAGCACCTTGCCATCATGCAGCAGGGCGACAGAGCAGGCTTCGGTAGCGGTATCCAGGGCCAGCAAGGTGGTCATTGCGCGAATCCATCAGAAAAAAGTGCAGCATTATAAACGTCAACGGCCCGCAAGCGGGCCGTCGGTGATCGAATGATTCGATCAGCTCAGGGCAGCCAGCACCTTGGCGGTGATGGAGTCTACCGAACCCACGCCTTCGATGTGGCTGTAGACCGGCTTGCCTTGGGCAGCGGACAGCTTCTGGTAGAAGGCCACCAGCGGCTCGGTCTGCGCGTGGTACACGGACAGGCGATGACGCACGGTTTCTTCGGTGTCGTCCTTGCGCTGGACCAGCTCTTCACCGGTCTCGTCGTCCTTGCCAGCCACTTTCGGCGGGTTGTAGACGATGTGGTAGACGCGGCCCGAGCCTTCGTGGACACGGCGGCCGGCGATACGCTGGACGATTTCTTCGTCCTTGACCGCGATCTCAACCACGTGGTCCAGCTCAACGCCTGCGCTCACCAGGGCTTCGGCCTGGGGAATGGTGCGCGGGAAGCCGTCGAAGAGGAAGCCGTTGGCGCAGTCGGCCTGGGCAATACGCTCTTTGACCAGGGCGATGATCAGGTCGTCGGAGACCAGGCCGCCGGCGTCCATCACGCTCTTGGCCTTGATGCCCAGCTCGGTGCCGGCTTTAACGGCGGCACGCAGCATGTCGCCGGTGGAGATTTGCGGAATACCGAACTTTTCGGTGATGAACTTTGCCTGAGTACCTTTGCCGGCCCCGGGAGCTCCCAGCAGAATCACGCGCATCGATATGCTCCTCAACTTTTTATATGGAAATCGTCAGACCCGCCCCAGCGCAGCTAACTGCCTGAAGCCAATCCCAAAATCGGTTGGTGGCCACAAAAACGGCCAAAAGGCTGACCAAGATACACAGCGGCTCAAAGCCACACAAGCCGTCCAAAGCAGGAACAACCTGCGTCCCATGCGCACGCCCCCGGAAGGTGGCGCCCGGTGCAACCGTGACCGGTTGCCAGCCGGGGCCGCCGCCTGGCGCGCTCCCCCCACAGATAGTGGACGCGCCAGGGCACCTGCGCCAGCCTCAGCCGGTGTTGCGCAGACCGGCGGCAATACCCGCCACGGTGACCAGCAACGCCTGTTCCAGAGGGCTGTCCTGCGCCGCCTCCTGGCTGCGCGAACGGGCCAGCAGCTCGGCCTGCAGCAGGTGCAGCGGGTCGAGGTAGGTGTTGCGCAGGCTGATGAATTTCAGCGTCTCGGGGCTGTGGGCCAGCAACTGGGTTTGGCCAGTGAGGCCAAGCACCACCTTGCACGCCTGCGACAATAGGTCGCGCAGACTCACCCCCAGGGGTTTCAGGGAATCCTGCACCAGGCGTTCGTCATAGAAACGGGCGATGTCGGCGTCGGCCTTGGCCAGCACCATTTCCAGCATGTCGATGCGCGTGCGGAAGAACGGCCACTGCTCGCGCATGGTCGCCAGCAGCGGCCCTTCGCCGCGCTCCAGGGCCTTGTTCAGGGCCGCTTCCCAGCCCAGCCAGGCCGGCAGCATCAGCCGCGTCTGGGTCCAGCCGAAGATCCACGGGATGGCCCGCAGGCTCTCGATGCCGCCCTGGCGGCGCTTGGCCGGGCGACTGCCCAGGGGCAGGCGGCCCAGCTCCTGTTCGGGGGTGGACTGGCGGAAGTACTCGACGAACTGCGGGTTCTCGCGCACCACGTCGCGGTAGGCCTTGACGCCGTCGGCGGCCAGTTCGTCCATCAGCGCGCGCCAGGCCGGCTCCGGTGGCGGTGGCGGCAGCAGCGTGGCCTCCAGCACGGCGGCCAGGTAGAGGTTGAGGTTCTGCTCGGCGATGTCCGGCAGGCCGAACTTGAAGCGGATCATCTCGCCCTGTTCGGTGGTGCGGAAGCGGCCGTTCACCGACCCCGGGGGCTGCGACAGGATGGCCGCGTGGGCCGGGCCGCCGCCACGGCCCACGGTGCCGCCGCGGCCGTGGAACAGCACCAGCTCGACGTTCTGCGCGTGGCAGATGCGCACCAGGTTTTCCTGCGCGCGGTACTGGGCCCAGGCGGCGGCGGTGGTGCCGGCGTCCTTGGCCGAGTCGGAGTAGCCGATCATCACCTCCTGCGGGCCGTGCAGGCGCGTGCGGTAGCCGGGCAGGTGCAGCAGGCGCTCGATCACCGGGCCGGCGTTGTCCAGGTCGGCCAGGGTCTCGAACAGCGGCACCACGCGCATGGGCCGCAGTACCCCGGCTTCCTTGAGCAGCAGTTGCACGGCCAGCACGTCGGAGGCGGCGCCGGCCATGGAGATCACGTAGGAGCCCAGCGAGGCCGCCGGGGCCGCCGCGATTTCCCGGCAGGTGGCCAGGACTTCGGCGGTTTCCGCCGCCGGCTTGAAATGCGCCGGCAGCAGCGGCCGGCGGTTGCCCAGCTCGTGCAGCAGGAAGGTGATGCGCGCCTCTTCGTCCCAGTCGGCGTAGCGGCCCAGGCCCAGGTAGTCGGTGATCTCACTCATGGCCGCGGTGTGCCGGGCCGAGTCCTGACGCACGTCCAGGCGCACCAGGAACAGGCCGAAGGTAACCGCGCGGCGCAGGCAATCCAGCAACGGGCCGTCGGCGATCACGCCCATGCCGCATTCGTGCAGGGACTGGAAGCACAGCTGCAGCGGTTCCAGCAGTTCGCGGTTGTTGCTCAGCACCTCGGCGCTGGCCGGCTGCGGCTGCGCCAGCGAGGCGTGGGCCCAGTTGCGGGTGGCGCGCAGGCGCTCGCGCAGTTGCTTGAGCAGGGTGCGGTAGGGCTCGGCGGTGTCGCCCACGGCTTCGCGCAGGGCGGCGCTGGCCTGCTGCATGGACAGCTCGCCGGCCAAGTGGTCGACGTCGCGCAGGAACAGGTCGGCGGCCATCCAGCGCGCCAGCAGCAACACTTCGCGGGTGACCGGCGCGGTGACGTTGGGGTTGCCATCGCGGTCGCCGCCCATCCACGAGGCGAAGCGCACAGGCGCGGCCTCCAGCGGCAGGTGCAGGCCGGTGGCGGCGTGCAGCGCCTGGTCGACCTTGCGCAGGTGGTGCGGAATGGCGTGCCACAGCGAGTGCTCGATGACCGCGAAGCCCCACTTGGCCTCGTCCACCGGCGTGGGCCGAGTGCGGCGGATTTCCTCGGTGTGCCAGGCCTCGGCGATCAGCCGCTGCAGGCGCTGGCGGATGCCCTCGCGCTCGGCAGCGGTGAGGTCGCGGTGGTCCTGGGCGGCCAGTTGCGCGGCAATGGCGTCGTATTTCTGGATCAGCGTGCGGCGCGCCACCTCGGTGGGGTGCGCGGTCAGCACCAGTTCGATGTCCAGGCGCCCCACCTGGCGGGCCAGGGATTCGCCGCTGTGGCCGGCCTGCTTGAGGCGTTCGAGCAGTTGCGGCAGCACCACGTTCTCGAACGGCGGCGGCTGGTCGTCGTCGCGGCGGCGGATCAGCTGGTACTGCTCGGCGATGTTGGCCAGGTTGAGGAACTGGTTGAAGGCCCGTGCCACGGGCAGCAGTTCCTGCTCGTCGAGGTCGTTGAGGCGCGAGCTCAGTTGTTCGGTGGCGGTCTTGCCGCTGTCGGGGCCACTGCGGCGGTCGGCCTTGGCGTCGGCGCGGATGCGCTCGATGGTGTCCAGGAACGCCTCGCCGTATTGCTCGCGAATGGTGTTGCCGAGCAACTCGCCCAACAGGTGAACATCTTCGCGCAGGCGCGCATCGATCTCGGTCATTGGCACAGTCTCCTTGATTGTTCTTGGCGTGCCGTCCATCGCGGGGGTTTGTGGCCATGCGAGTGAACAAGCACAGGAAAAACCGCTCTATCCCCAAGAGTGCACAGCGGGCTCGGTTCTGACAAGGGCATTGACCGGCCATGTTCAAAAGGCCGATCGGGGCTACGCTCAACCTATGGACTGATGAAAGAGGTCGACATGAAAATCCGCGAGCTTGCACAACACTGGGAACAGAACGCCAAGGGCCGCCTTAGCCCCACCCGCTACAACATTCAGCTGGACATGGAATCGGCGGCGCGCCTGGCGGCCATCACCGAGATGTACCCCAAGCACCATCCCGAGGAACTGCTGGGTGAGTTGATTGGCGCAGCCCTGGAAGAGCTGGAAACCAGCTTTCCGTATATCAAGGGGCAGAAGGTGATCGCCACCGACGAGGAAGGCGACCCGTTGTACGAAGATGTCGGCCCTACCCCGCGTTTTCTGGCGCTGTCGCGGCGCTATCTGCATGACCTGTCGGCCAAGGCCGACGAACCGCAGCACTGATTTTTCCTCCCAGGCCCGTGTGCCGCGTCGCGCCTGACGCGGCCTGGCGGCCGCTGCTACAACAACCTGTCTTGTCCGTCAGGAATTTCCTGTCTTCACCAAATTCGAGTGAACCAATTAAAAATCGGTTCGGTCCGAACCAATAAGCCATCACAGAAGACCCTTCGATCATGTGGCTCAGGCCTAGCAGTTGGGGCCCGCAAGGAAGATCTGTCATGGGTGAAGTTTTTCAGGAGTTTTCCAATGGAGTTGACACCATGAATACCAGCACAGCCAAACCTCTCAATCACCTGCGTGGGCTGAAACTGGCGGCCCTGGCCATCGGCACCAGCTTCATCCTCGCCGGTTGCGCAGGCAAGCCCCCTACCGAGCAGTACGCAGTCACCCAATCGGCGGTGAACAGCGCCGTCAGCGCCGGCGGCACCGAGTACGCCGCAGTGGAAATGAAGTCCGCCCAGGACAAGTTCAAGCAGGCCGAGATGGCCATGCATGACAAGCACTACACCGAAGCGCGGATGCTCGCCGAACAGGCCGAGTGGGACGCCCGCGTGGCCGAACGCAAGGCCCAGGCCGCCAAGGCGCAGAAGGCCGTGCAGGATGCCCGTGCAGGGGTCCAGGACGTGCGTGAAGAAGGCATGCGCAATACGCAGCAGCCGTGAGCCGTGGCCCAGCCGTCGTCACCCGTATTCGATTAAAGGATGAACACCATGCGTAAACATTTGATGATCCCTGCCCTGCTGGCCGCCAGCGTTGCCCTGGCCGCCTGCGCCACCAAACCCAACCCCAACCTTGAGTCGGCCCGCAGCAACTTCCAGGCCCTGCAAAGCAACCCGCAGGCCAGCCAGGTGGCCGCGCTGGAAACCAAGGACGCCTCGGACTACATGGACAAGGCCGACAAGGCCTTCCTCAACCATGACGACAGCCGCGACGTGGACCAGTTGGCCTACCTGACCAACCAGCGCGTGGAGCTGGCCAAGCAGACCATCGCCCTGCGCACTGCCGAGGCCAACCTGAAGAACGCCGCGGCCCAGCGCACCCAGGCGCGCCTGGATGCCCGTGACGCGCAGATCAAGAAACTGCAGGACAGCCTCAACGCCAAGCAGACCGACCGCGGCACCGTGGTCACCTTCGGCGACGTGCTGTTCGACGTGAACAAGGCCGGGCTGAAGTCCAGCGGCCTGGTGAACGTGAACAAGCTGGCGCAATTCCTCCAGGAAAACCCTGACCGCAAGGTGATCGTCGAGGGCTACACCGACAGCACCGGCTCTGCGGCCTACAACCAGAGCCTGTCCGACCGCCGCGCCGGTTCGGTGAGCACCGCGCTGGTGAAAATGGGCGTAGACCCAAGCCGCGTGGTCTCCCAGGGTTACGGCAAGGAATACCCGGTGGCCGACAACGGCAGCGTCTCGGGCCGGGCCATGAACCGTCGCGTGGAAGTGACCATTTCCAACGACAACCAGCCGATTGCCCCGCGCAACTCGGTCAGCTCCAGCAACTGACGCTGGCAAGGCTGGCGGCGCCCCTGGCGCCTGCCAGCCGGCCCGTCAGGGCTTGGGCGTGAAACCCGTGGTCAACGGGAAGCCCGGGTGCAGCAACTGGGCGCTGGCAATCACGGCGATCATCACCAGCGCCGTCACCCACTGCCAGGTATCCCAGTCGAACACCCGCACCACCGCCTGCCACGGCTTGCGCCAGTCCGGGGCCAAGGCCTCGGCATCCGGCTTGAGCCATTGGCGCACGCTCAGCGCCAGCCACCCCGCCACTCCCAGTATTCCCAGGTTCAGCCCCACCCAGCCCGTCACCGCCAGCCACGGCACGCCATGGCGGATCAGCAGCACCTGGCGTTGCGGGTCCAGGCGCTTGGGCAGCCACCCGCTCAGCCACAGGTCGGGGGCCAGCAGTTCATGGCTGAAGCGCGCCCACAGGCCCATGACGAAGCGCACGATCCACACCACGATCAAGCTCACGAACGCGCTGGCCACCACCTGTTCCCACCAGCCCTGCAGGCTGGTCTTGCCGGCCAGATGGCCGAGCGCCAGGACCAGCATGGCGCCACCCCAGACCTTGGGCAGCTGCCGGGTCTCGAACGGCCGCGGCATCAGCCGCCGCCAGAAGAACGGGTCGCCCGACGGCAGGCGTTCGAGCAGTTGCGGGTACTGGTAGGCGAACTTCATCGACAGGTCATGGCAGGCCTGCCAGTCGGCGTGTTCGAAGGTGCGCACCCACTGGTATTGCTGCCACAGGGTGAGCGGCGTCAGCAGCAGCAACGCGGCCTTTTGCGCCGCGCTCGCCGACTGCCGGGTATCGGTGGCCATGGCTTGCAGCTGCTGGTACCAGGCCTGCTGTTCACAACGCTCCACCAGGCGGTGCCAGCGCCACTGCGGCTCGGGAATAATGCCCTTGGCCTGGTCCCAGCCGAACAGCCGGCACACCCGTTCGAACAGCGCGCCGCTGATGTCCGGGTCGTCGTCCAGCAGCTCCAGCACCATGGCCTGCAGGTCCAGGCGCCGGTCGAAGGCGGCCAGCCACGGTTGCTGCGCCAAGTGGGTCAGGGCGTCCATGAACGGCCGCTCGTCACCCGCCTGCAGGCTGTGGCCCAGGGCCTGGCAGTGACGCACCATCAGCGAACGCACCAGCGCCTGCTGCTGGGACGGGGTCAGGCGCACCTGCTGGAAGGGCGTGAGCCACTGGCGTTGGCTGATGCCCCAGTCCAGCAACGCCGCCTCGGCGTGGGGGGCCTCCAGACAGCGTTCGGCCAGGCGTTGCTCAAAGGCCTGGTCGCAGCCTAGTTGCAGCGCCTGTTGCCAACGCTCGGCGAGGTTGTGCGGGGTCAGGTCAAGCAGCAGGCCGTGGGCCTGCACGTCGGCCGACGGCGCTGGCTCGACGACGGCCATGGTCGGCACGGCCACGCTTGGCTCGGGGTGTTCCTGCACCGGGGGCTGTACCCACACGGCGCCCTGCTCGTGCGCATCGTCATCGCTTTCATCGCGCCAACGTGCCAGCTGCAGGGCACGTTCGTAGGCCTCGCGCAGGCGCTGGAAGGCTTCGGCATCCTCGTCGGGGCGGTGCACCTTGAGCAACCGCGCGTACTGGCGCTTGATGCTGCGCTCGTCGGCCTGGTCGTCCAGTTGCAGCACCTGCCAGCAATCCTGGTAGACCTCGCTCATTGCCACAGGCCCCGGTCCACTTCGCTCAGGCGCTCGGTGAGGTCATGGCGCACTTCGCGAATCTGGCGTTCGTCCTGGGTGTCGAGCACCTGCTGGAACTGGCTGGCCCAGTGGTTGATCTGCTGGCGCATGTCACCCAGGCTTTCCTGGTACAGGCGCTCCAGGCGCGCCACCAGCACGGTGTTCACCTGCTGGTCGCGCGGGTGCACCTTGAGCTGCGACAGGGCCTGCAGGCGCTGCTGGATTTCCTCGGGGCTGAGGACGCCGGGGTTGTTCTCGATCACCAGGGCATGCTGCTCGCCGGTCAGCGGGATGCTCACCTGGGCCTCGAGAATGCCGTTGTTGTCGTAGGTAAAGCGCACGTCCAGGGTCACTTCGCCGGCCTTGCGCTTGGGCACCGGGATGTCCAGTTCGCCCAGTGCCACGTTGTCCTTCACCAGGCGGCTCTCGCCCTGGAAGATCTTCACCAGCACGTGTTCCTGGTTGTCGGTGAGGGTGTTGACGGTCTTCACCCGGCTGACCGGCACCACGCTGTTGCGCTCGATGATGGGCAGGTAGTGCCCGGCTTCCTGGCGCTGACCCATGGTTTGCGACACTTCGATGCCCAGCGTGTAGGAACAGACGTCGGTGAGCACCACCTCTTCCAGCGCCGCCGAACGCGCCTTCAGCGCAGCCTGCACGGCAGCGCCGTGGGCCACCACTTCGTCGGGGTTGAGGGTGATGGAAGGGAAGCGGCCGAACAGCCCGGCGGCCAGCTTGCGCACCAGCGGCATGCGCGTGGTGCCGCCCACCAGCAGCACTTCGTCGAGGTCGCTGACACGAATGCGCGCATCGCGCAGGGCGCGCTCGATGGGCGCGCGCAGGCGCTCAAGCAGCGGCGCGTAAAGGTCGGCGAGCTGCTCCTGGGTGATGGTGTGCAGCCATTCACGGCCGCCCAGGCGCAGCACGAAGTCGCTGCTGGCCTGCTGGCCCAGGCTCTTGCGCACCCGTTCGGCTTCGCGGCGCAGGGCCTGGCGCACGTTTTCCAGGGGCGGCAGGTCGGCGTGCTGGCGCACGAAGTGCTCCACCAGCAGGCTGTCGAAATCCTCGCCGCCGAGGAAGTTGTCACCGGCGCTGGCGCGTACCTCCATGACCCCATCGAACAGCTCCAGGATCGAGACGTCGAAGGTGCCGCCGCCCAGGTCGAAGATCAGGAACGAGGTTTCCTTGTCCTTCTGGTGCAGGCCATAGGCGAGCGCGGCGGCGGTGGGTTCGTTGATCAGCTTGTCCACCTTCAGCCCCGCCAGCTCGCCGGCGATGCGCGTGGCCTTGCGCTGGGCGTCGCTGAAATAGGCCGGCACGCTGATCACCGCCTCGGTGACCGGCTCGCCGAAGGCGCGCTCCACGTCTTCCTTGAGGCTCTTGAGCACCAGGGCCGAGAGCTCCTCGGGACGAAACTGGCGCTCGCCCAGGCGTACTTCCTGGGCGCTGCCCATATGGCGCTTGAACAGCGCCGCGGTCCTGGCGCGATGGGTATGCAGGCGCTCTTTCGCGGCCTGCCCCACCAGCACCCGGCCTTCGTCGTCCAGGCCAACCACGCTTGGGGTGAGCACGCTGCCCAGGGCGTTGGGCACCAGTTCCGTGGTGTCGCCGCGCCAGACGGCGATCAGGCTGTGGGTGGTGCCAAGGTCGATGCCGACGATCATGGGCGCAGAACTCCTTTTCCGGGGAAGGCGATGATGGCACTACCGTGGTGGCCACCATGTGAAAATGTGTCCGAATGGTAACGCAATCCACGAAACAGCGGGAGCCGCCCGGTTTTGATCCGCTTTTGATGTGGCTGTTGATCTTGATCTTGCTTGTGATCTTGATCTTGCTTGTGATCTTGATCTTGCTTGTGATCTTGATCTTGCTTGTGATCTTGATCTTGCTTGTGATCTTGATTGTATGCCCCGTAAAGCGCCCGGGCCGACTGGAGGCGTCGCTCAACGGGCTGCCCGAAGGGCCGAGGCCGCAGGCCGAAGAGACGGTAACCCGCAGGCTTCTATAGCGGGTGCCGTCTGATGTGGCCTAATTATCCCGGACACGCCCAAAGGAGCGGTAATCTACCGCTCAACCAAGAGGTGTTCGATGTCCCGACGTAATTTTTCGACAGAGTTCAGGCAAGAGGCAGCAGCCCTTGTCCTTGATAGTGGCTACACCACCCCAGAAGCCTGCAAAGCCATGGGCGTTGGCCCAACCGCACTGCGTCGGTGGGTGGAACAACTCCGCCAAGAGCGTTTCGGAATCACCCCCGAAACGGCTTCAGCCATGACGCCTGAACAACAGCAAATCCAGGCGCTGCAGGTAAAAATCCGCAAGCTCGAGCTGGAGAAGGAAATCTTAAAAAAGGCTACCGCTCTCTTGATGAACGATTCCCTCGATCGAAGGCTTTGATCGATGCGTTAAGTGAGCGTTTCACGGTAACTGACTTGTGTCGTGTTTTTGGGGTAAGCCGCAGCGGCTATTACGAGCATCTCAAGCGCCGCAATTGCCCCGATCCAGATCGGGAGCGGCTGAAAACGTTGGCCACAGGGCTGCATGCCGAAAGTCGAGGCTCCATGGGCGCACGGGTATTGTCTGCGGCACTCAAGGCCCAGGGAGAGCAGGTGGGGCGTTTTTTGGCCGGGCGGTTAATGGCCGAGGCTGATTTGCGGAGCATTCAACGTCGGCCAAACCCTTATCGCCTGGCCACGGTGGAGGCAAAATTTGCACCCAATCTATTGGAGCGCCAGTTCGAAGTGTCGGCGCCCAATCGGGTTTGGTGTGGTGATATCACCTATATCTGGGCGGGGACGCATTGGCTCTATCTGGCGGCTGTCCTCGATCTGTATGCCCGGCGGATCGTGGGTTGGGCCATCTCCAAAAGCCCCGATTCGGCATTGGCGTGCAAGGCATTGGAGCTGGCTTATCAGGCCCGCGGAATGCCCGACAAGGTCATGTTTCATTCGGATCAAGGCTGTCAGTACAGCAGTGAGCTGTTTCGCGACAAGCTTGAAGGATTCGGGATGAGGCAAAGCATGAGCCGGCGTGGAAACTGCTGGGATAATGCACCGATGGAGCGTTTTTTCAGCAGCCTGAAGTCAGAGTGGATACCCAAGAAAGGTTACCAGGACGAGGCGAAGGCCAGGCCGGATGTACTTCGCTACGTGATCCATCATTACAACCAGGTCCGGCTTCACAGCCATAACGAGTACCGCACGCCGGTGGAGCATGAAAGGCTGGCGGCGTAGCTCCTAAACAAATGTCCGGGATTGGTTGACCAGATCAGTCTGCCCGTTGAGCGGCGCCGGAAGGAGGGGACCCGTAGCGCAGCGGAGGGCCCAAGCAGGGGCAAGCCTTTTTTGCTGGGCCTGTCCCCCGTTAACGGACGCCAAGAAGCTGTTCATCACGCCGTCCGTCTCAACCCTTTCGCGTAGTCGTTCGGTGAACGATACCCCAGTGCCGAGTGCAGTCGGACGGCATTGTAAAACCCATGGATGTAGCTGGCGATCGATACATACGCCTGCTGTTTGCTGGGATAGGTCCCGCAAGCCTCCTCTCGTTTGAGTGTAGCGAAGAAGCTTTCGGCCACCGCGTTGTCCCAGCAGTTTCCCTTGCGACTCATGCTCTGCGTCACGCCTTTCGCAGCCAAGGTCTGGCGGAACCTTCCGCTGGCGTATTGACGTCCCTGATCAGAATGAAAAATCACTCCGCAAGCCCCCAGGCAGGCGTTCCAGGCGTTGATAAAAGCCCGTTCAACGAGTTCGTCTGGCATCCGGTCAGCGAAGCTGTAACCCAGTACCTGACGGGTTTGGATGCTCAACACCACTGCCAAATACATCCAGCCCTCTTTAGTTGGGATGTAGGTAATATCACTGACCCAGGCGGGCACGGCGCCATGCACCGAAAACTGACGATCAAGCAGATTGTTTGCCACAGGCTGAAAGTGATGACTATCGGTGGTGCACGGCACGTACCTGGCTCTGCCTTTGCTCTGGATGCCCTCTTCATGCATGAGGCGGCTAACCCGTTTAGGGCCCACGGCGTAAGCCTTCTGGCGTAGCGCTTGAACCAGTCGGGGCCGTCCGTAGGTTCCACGGCTGGCAGTGAAGACCTTATGCAGTTCAAGACGTAACTCTGCATCAGGGTCAGGACGGTTGCGCCGATGCCGGTAGTCGTAAAACCCTGAAACGGAGACACCCATGACCCGACACAGTGTGCGGACAGGGAATTGAGCCCGTTCTGCAGCGACGAAGGCGTATCTCACCTGGACTCTTTGGCGAAGAATACTGCCGCCTTTTTTAGGATTTCGCGCTCCAATTTGAGCTCGGCATTTTCGGCCCGGAGCCGTGCCAGTTCGCTGCTTTCCTTGGAGATGGGGCGACGATTGGGGGAGCTTGGCGCAAGCCCCTTTCGTGCTGCATCAACCCAGTTGTCCAACGTCTTGACGGAGATGTCGAGCTGACGGGCAGCTTCGGTTCGGCCCACCGATTCCGCGAGGGCTACAGCCTGCATTTTGAATTCATCGGTATAGTTACGGCGAGTACTTGGGTACATGGCAACCTCCAGGATGGCAATGTAAGTATCGCTTCTTGGCGTCCGTTGTCATGGGACAGGCCCATGCTTACTTTTTGTGGCGTTTGACAAAAAGTGAGTCGCCGTAAGGGCGAAACGGTCAGTGGTCGCACCACGAAAATGGATATATCCAGAATCGTCAGAAGCAGGATCCGACAATCATGAACATATCCATTACCGAAGGTGATGCAGAATCACCTTTTCGGCCTTACGCCGAGTCACTTTTTGGCAAACGCCCCAAAAAGTGACCAAAAAGGGCTTGCCCCTGCTTGGTCCCTCCGCTCCGCTGCGGGTCCCCTCCCTCCGGCGTCGCCCAAGCGGCCGACGGCCCGGAATAGAAGCGCCTCCGGTTCCGTCTTCCCCGGCTACGCCAGGGACCGCTCGGTCAACGCCTCCAGTCGGCCCTGGCGCTTTATGGGGCACACAATCAAGATCAAAGGCCTCACGGGATCAAGATCAAAGGCGGTCCGCGGCGTGGCAGCGGCAGCGGTGCGCGGCAGCGGCTACGGCGTGGCTTGCGCGCAGTGCACGGCTTGCTTCTGACTGTTGACCAACACCCCACTCAAACCCTTCTGCTGGGTATCAAACAACACCAACACCCCATCAATACACTGCGCCACTTCATTGGCCGGCGTAGCCGAGACCTTGTAATCCTCGCCGGGAATGGTCTTGAGCATGGTGAAGTCACTCAGCAGCAAGGCGTCCTCAGGCTTGGCGAAGTGCAGGTAGCCGTAGTACCACAAGCACCCAACGGTGACGAAAATACTGCCGATGCCGGTCAGGATCATCGGGATGGCGTTGCGTTCGTCACTCATGGGGCGGCTCTTGTTGTTCGGGGTAGTTGGGCACTTCGCCCAGGCGGCGCAGGCCGTTGAAGTGTTGCGGGTCTTGCAGGAAGCGGATCATCACGGTGCGCCAGGTGGGGTCGGCGAAGGTCTGCACGTGGCCGCCACGGGTCAGTTGCAGCACCCGTGGGGGTGGCGCGTTTTTGTACAGTTCCAGGCCGTTGGCCAGGGGCACGATGGGGTCGTCCATGCTCTGGTAAAACAGCATCGGCGTGCCCTTGAGCGCCGCGATGGAGTAGATGGCGCTATCGCCGTCCGGCACCAGCCACGACAACGGCACCTGCAGCGGCCAGGTCAGCCACGAAGTGCTGAGGGCGAATTGCCCCACCCCGCGGTAGCTGGACGGCACGCCATCGAACACCAGCGCCTGCAGGCGCTTGAGCTGTTGCGGGTGGCTGGCCAGGTAGTGCACGCCCATGGCGCCGCCCAGGCTCTGGCCCAGCAGCACCAGGGGTTTGCCCTGCACCTCGGGCTGCTGGTCCAGCCACTTGAACGCTGCGTCGATGTCCTGGTAGATGGCCGGCAGGCTCGGCTCGCCCTGGGACAGGCCGTAGCCACGGTAGTCCAGCAGCAGCACCTGATAGCCCTGCTCCGGCAACCACCAACTGCCACCCAGGTGCCAGGCCATGTTGCCGCCGTTGCCGTGCAGGTGCAGCACCGTGCCTTTCACCGGCACACCGGGCTTGGCCGGCAGCCACCAGCCGTGCAGGCGGGTGCCGTCGGCGGTGGTCAGGGTCACGTCGCGGTAAGCCAGGCCGGCCTTGTCGGGGGCGAATGGCTGGCCCTTTTCCGGGTAGAACAGCAGGCTGCTGCAACCGGCCAGCAGCGCCAGCACCACCAGGCCGCTACAGAATGTTCGAATAGTCCGCTTCAATGCGATCCAGGCTCAGGTGGTTGAGGAAGTTGGAGAAGCACATCCACGCCGACAGCGCGTTGAGGTCGCGGAACTGCTCGGGCAGGTATTTGGGCGGCGTCACCAGGCCTTCGTCCACCAGCTGGCGCAGGGTGCGCATGTCTTCCAGGGTGGTCTTGCCGCAGAACAGCAGCGGGATCTGCTCCAGCTTGCCCTTGCGCACCGCCAACTGGATGTAGTTGTAGACCATGATGAAGCCCTTCAGGTACGACAGGTCCTTGGTGAAGGGCAGGCCGGTGGGCGTGGAGCCACGGAACACGCGGCTGGCGTTGCCGTAGCTTTCCGGCAGGCCGAAGCCCTGTTCGCGGAAGAAGTCGAAGATCTGCAGGAAGTCGGCGCCCTCCTCCACCATGTGGATGGCGCGGGTGCGGTTGGTCAGCTTGCGCAGGCGGCTGGGGTAGGAGGCGAAGGCAATCACTTCCATCAGGATCGCCAGGCCTTCCTGGGTCACGGTCGACGAGGGCGGCCCCTTGGACAGGAAGGTGCAGATCGGCTGGTTCAGGCCGTTGAGGGTGGTGCCCACGTGCACCAGGCCTTCGTGCACTTCCAGGGCGCGTACGTCGCGCTCGTTGAACATCGCGTCGCTGCGGATCTTGATGTAGTCGGCGCCTGCCGCGGCGTCGGCGACGATGCCGTCGGACTCGAACACCCGGATGGTTTCCTCGGCCTCGCCGAAGGTGCGGTTCAGGCGGCTTTGCAGCATGCCCACGGCGTCCTTGGCGGTGAGGGTCTTGGGCTCGTCCTTGAGGTCGCCCCGGCCGTCGATGTTGTTCAGGTAGTCCGACAGCATCAGGCCCAGGTCGGCCAGGGTCGGGTCACCGGCGTGGAAGGCATCGGAGGCGGCGCCGTAAAGCTCCTGGGAAATCAGGCCGAAATCCTCGGTGCCGCGCGCTTCGAGCATGCGCACCACCATGCGGTATTCCTTGCACATGCGCCGCATGATCTGGCCCACCGGGTTGAACTGCCCCAGCTGGCGGGTAATGTCGCGCTCGATGTTCTGGAATTCCAGCTTCACCGCACTGGAGTCGAACGACAGCGGGCGGTTCTGGTAGTAGGCGCGGTCCACGGCGGGCATGGCCTTGCCCTTGGCCTTGAGGAAATCCTGGCGGATGCTGTCATCCCATTTCACCGCGTCCAGCACGCGGATGGGTGCCTGGGCCAACACGATACGGTCGGAAAGGCCGCGAATCGTCTGCTGATAATCGTCCACCGGCGACTCCTTGCTATTACTGCGGTTTTGACTTGGCCCGGGTATAGCGGGCTATTTCGACGAACACGTCGGAGTTGGCCGGGTCGTCCAGGTAAGCGAAGACCTGGTCCAACCCGCTGTCCACCCGCACGCCCTCGCCTTGCGGGGTGTCCAGTCCGGCGCCGCTCAGCGCGTGCTGGGCAATGGCCTGCTGGATGCGCTCGACATCGAGGTTATAGACCACCAGCGCGCCGTCGTCGGCCAGCTCGAACCCTACCAGGGCATACTGACCGCCATAATCGGCCGGCATTCGCGCCGAGGCGTACCAGCGGCTGCCATGGCCGGCCACGGTGAAGCCTACCTCATCGCGCGGCTGCCCGGCGGGGGTGCTGATGGCAAGGTAATGGTTGGCGTCCTGGCGCTTGATGGCCAGGGCCAGGTGCTGGCCCCACGCGGTCCTGCTCACCCAGTGCCCCACCAGCCCGGCTGGCGCGGCCTGGCTTGGCGGCAGCGGGTCCTTGAAGCCGACCAGGCAGCCGCTTAGCAACAGCGACCACAGGGCGATGAGCAACAGGCGCCAGGCTTTCATCAAGCACTCCTTGGGCGGTGGGGACAGGCGCATTCCTGCGCCTGGGGTCAGGCCGAAGCCAGGACCAGGTGCATGTAGCGGGTGAGGATCGCCAGCATCTCGTCATCGGCCATCGGTGCCTGGCTGTCGAGCAGGCCCTGATATTCCATGCGGCCGATGATGGCCGTCAACACCTTGGCATCCTGGTGCGGCTCGCGCGAGCCCAGCACCTGCAGCAGCTGGCAGGTGCCCTGCAGCAGGATCTGCTGGTGCGAGGTAACCAGTTTTGCCAACCGCGGGCTGAGCAGCGCTTCCTGGCGGAAAGCCTGCTCGGCCATCAGGTAGTCGCGGCGAGTGAGCAGCTGGCGGTGCACGTACTCGGCGGTCATGCGTGCGATTTCGTCGGCCAGTTGGGCGCGGGACGCCGGGCTGCCGTCGTTGCGCGCCATGATGTTGCGCAGCAGTTCCTCGGTGCTGGCCCACAGCTTGGCCATGTACGCGGCGCTGCGCTCCACGTATTGGGCGAAGGTGTCGGTGAGCAGGTCTTCGATGTCCTTGAAATAGTAAGTGGTGGCCGACAGCGGCACGCCGGCTTCCGCCGCCACCGCCCGGTGCCGAACCCCGCGTACGCCGTCGCGTACGACAATGCGCATGGCCGCGTCGAGAATCTCCTGACGACGCTGCTCACTTCCCTGGCGGCTGGCCTTGCGACCCTGATACTGCACACTTTCCGCCACTGCTGTCGCTACACCGGCAGCACCTTGTTGAGCCATTGCAGGAGTCACTACCTAAACCCTCTTGAAAAAAACCGATCCGTCGGTGAATTGTTCGTAGCAGCTGCCGAAGGCTGCGTCCGGCAGCACCACCAGTGTAAAGCCAGACGCAGCCTTCGGCAGCTGCTACAGGATATTCGCGCATAAAAAAGCCGCCCCGGGGGGCGGCTCGTTCAGCTGACTCAGGCCTGCGGACGCATGTGCGGGAACAGGATCACGTCGCGAATCGACGGCGAGTTGGTCAGCAGCATCACCAGGCGGTCGATGCCGATGCCTTCACCGGCCGTTGGCGGCATGCCGTACTCCAGCGCGCGCACGAAGTCGGCGTCGTAGTGCATGGCTTCGTCGTCGCCGGCGTCCTTGTCGGCCACCTGGGCCATGAAGCGCTCGGCCTGGTCTTCCGCGTCGTTCAACTCGGAGTAGGCGTTGGCGATTTCACGGCCGCCGATGAACAGCTCGAAGCGGTCGGTGACGTTGGGGTTGTCGTCGTTGCGACGGGCCAGCGGCGACACTTCGAACGGGTACTGGGTAATGAAGTGCGGCTGCTCCAGCTTGTGCTCGACCAGCTCTTCGAAAATCATCACCTGCAGCTTGCCCAGGCCTTCGAAGCCCAGCACCTTGGCGCCGGCTTTCTTGGCGATTGCACGGGCCTTGTCGATGTCGTTGAGGTCGTCGGCGGTCAGGTCCGGGTTGTACTTGAGGATCGAGTCGAACACCGACAGGCGCACGAACGGCTCGCCGAAGTGGAACACCTTGTCGCCGTACGGCACGTCGGTGGTGCCCAGCACCAGCTGTGCCAGCTCGCGGAACAGTTCTTCGGTCAGGTCCATGTTGTCTTCATAGTCAGCATGGGCCTGGTAGAACTCGAGCATGGTGAACTCGGGGTTGTGCCGGGTCGAGACGCCTTCGTTGCGGAAGTTGCGGTTGATCTCGAAGACCTTCTCGAAGCCACCCACCACCAGGCGCTTGAGGTACAGCTCCGGCGCGATGCGCAGGAACATGGCCATGTCCAGGGCGTTGTGGTGGGTTTCGAACGGCTTGGCCGCGGCGCCGCCAGGGATGGTCTGCAGCATCGGCGTTTCCACTTCCAGGAAGTCACGCTGCATCAGGAAGCTGCGAATGTGGGCGATGACTTGCGAACGCACGCGGAAGGTCTGGCGCACGTCTTCGTTGACGATCAGGTCAACGTAGCGCTGGCGGTAGCGCTGCTCGGTGTCCGACAGGCCGTGGTGCTTGTCCGGCAGCGGGCGCAGGGACTTGGTCAGCAGGCGCACGTGGGTCATTTCCACGTACAGGTCGCCCTTGCCCGAACGGGCCAGGGTGCCTTCGGCGGCAATGATGTCGCCCATGTCCCAGGTTTTCACCGCGGCCAGGGTGTCTTCGGACAGGGTCTTGCGGTTGACGTAGACCTGGATGCGACCGGTCATGTCCTGGATCACCATGAACGAGCCACGGTTGAGCATGATGCGACCGGCAACCTTGACCGGGATGGCCAGGGCTTCCAGTTCTTCCTTGGTCTTGTCGACGTACTGCTTCTGCAGGTCGGCTGCGTAGCTGTCACGGCGGAAGTCGTTGGGGAAGGCCTGGCCCTTGGCACGCTCGGCAGCAAGCTTTTCCTTGCGCAGGGCGATCAGGGAGTTTTCTTCCTGTTGCAGGGCTTGCGGGTCGAGTTGTTGGTCGCTCATGTCTTGAAAAATTCCATCACGGGGTTGTTGCCCCCGCCTTGCGGCGGGGATCGCGGGCGGTCACGCCCCGAAGGGCGCGCGCCTTACAGGCCTTGCTTGAGGCTGGCCACCAGGTATTCGTCGATGTCGCCGTCCAGTACCTTGTCGCAGTCGCTGCGCTCGATGCTGGTGCGCAGGTCCTTGATGCGCGAGGCATCCAGCACGTAGGAGCGAATCTGGTGCCCCCAGCCGATGTCCGACTTGCTGTCTTCCATGGCCTGGGACGCGGCGTTGCGCTTCTGCACTTCCTGCTCGTAAAGACGGGCCCGCAGCATTTTCATGGCGGTGTCCTTGTTCGCGTGCTGGGAACGTTCGTTCTGGCAGCTGACCACGGTGTTGGTCGGCACGTGGGTGATACGCACCGCGGAGTCCGTGGTGTTAACGTGCTGGCCACCGGCGCCCGAGGAGCGGTAGGTGTCGATGCGCAGGTCCGCCGGGTTGATCTCGATCTCGATGTTGTCGTCGATTTCCGGCGACACGAACACGGCCGAGAACGAGGTGTGGCGGCGGTTGCCGGAGTCGAACGGGCTCTTGCGCACCAGGCGGTGCACGCCGATCTCAGTGCGCAGCCAGCCGAAGGCGTACTCACCCTTGATGTGCAGGGTGGCGCCCTTGATACCGGCCACTTCACCGGCCGACAGCTCCATGATGGTGGTGTCGAAGCCGCGCTTGTCGGCCCAGCGCAGGTACATGCGCAGCAGGATGTTGGCCCAGTCCTGGGCTTCGGTACCGCCGGAACCGGCCTGGATGTCCAGGTAGGCGTTGTTGGCGTCCATCTCGCCGCTGAACATGCGGCGGAATTCCAGCTTCTCCAGCGACTCGCGCAGGCGGTCGACTTCCTCGGTCACGTCGGCGACAGCGCCTTCGTCTTCTTCCTCGGCAGCCATCAACAGCAGGTCCTTGGCATCGGCCAGGCCCGCGTTCATTTCATCCAGGGTGTCGACGATCTGCGCCAGCAGCGCGCGCTCGCGGCCCAGGTTCTGGGCGTATTCAGGGTTGTTCCAGACTGCCGGATCTTCAAGCTCGCGGTTGACCTCGGTCAGACGCTCATGCTTTTGATCGTAGTCAAAGATACCCCCGAATGGTTTCGGAGCGCTCGGACAGGTCCTTGATGGTGTTCAGGATCGGGTTGATTTCCATGGCGGGCAGCACTCGTACGTATTGTGTCAAAAGCCGGAGAGTATAACGCACTCGCAGCCCCGAGGCAGCCCGCCGGGCGGTTATGCAAGGATTTTGCTTGCCAGGAACGCACGAATGACCCGTAGCAGCTGCCGCAGGCTGCGTCGGCGGCCGGCCTGAACAAATGGAGGCGGCTGGGACGCGGCCTGGCGGCCGCTGCTACCGGGTGGGTTAGTCGCTGATGCCTACCTGGTTGTGGCCGTTGTGCTTGGCTTGGTACAGGCCCTTGTCGGCGGCCGAGATCAGCTGGCGGCAGTGGGAGCCGCCCTGGGGGATCTGGGTGGACAGGCCGATGCTGGTGCAAGCCATCGCTGGGGGCGATGTGCGGGATTTAATGGGGACATTGTGCTCAACGAATGCGTGATGGCGCTTTGGCTCCTGTCAGTTCTGTCAGTTGATGGGGTTCCAGATTTAACGGAATGTGGAATCCGAGGGAGGCAAAACGCCTCTCCGGATTATCACTCACCCAATGAGGCACTCAGAATGAGCACTAACACCAGCAATGCTACTTCCCATTCGCTTGGGAAAAGCAAGTTTGGCGACAAAAAAGGTCGCCTGTATGAAGTCCGCGATGTTATTCCGATCGACCCTATTTTCCCTCCGTATGGAGAAGTCAAGTTTGAACACCAGCGAGGTGACGTGCTCAGCCTCAGTGACATTCCGGAGGCGGGAGAACTGTTTTCGATTATTCCACGCCGGAACCTGGAAGTAACTGAAGCACGACTTTTGATTGAGGCTGCGTATACGGATCATAGTTATGTGTCGTCCGCCGAACCCGTCAGGTTGGACCAGGAAACCACGTTCCTCATCCCCAAGAGTGCATTTGGCCCTGCTGGAGGTAAGTTATGGTTCATAGTGAAGGGCGCACATGATTTTTACGAGCCCTTGAACATCGTAGCTTAAGCCTTAGTTCGGAACCGCGGCCGCCAAGCTCCATCGGCGGCCGACTTGCACTATGGCAGGCGGCCGTAACCAGGGGGACTCAGTCGCTGATTCCCACCTGGTTGCGGCCATTGTGCTTGGCCTGGTACAGGCCCTTGTCGGCGGCCGAGATCAGCTGGCGGCAGTGGGAGCCGCCCTGGGGGATCTGGGTGGACAGGCCGATGCTGACGGTCAGGTGCGAGCCTTCGCTGGGGGCGATGTGCGGGATTTTCAGCGCGGCGATGGTCTGCCGAAGCTTTTCCGCCACCAGGCGGGCGCCGCCGGGCGAGGTGTTGGGCAGCACCAGGGCGAATTCCTCGCCGCCGTAGCGCGCCGGCAGGTCGGTGGAGCGGCTGCAGCTGTCGCGGATGGCGTCGGCCACGCGGCGCAGGGCTTCGTCGCCGTCCAGGTGGCCGAAGCTGTCGTTGAACGACTTGAAGTAGTCGACGTCGATCATCAGCAGCGACAGCTGGGTCTGGTCGCGCAGGGCGCGGCGCCATTCCAGCTCCAGGTATTCGTCGAAGTGACGACGGTTGGACAGGCCGGTGAGGCCGTCGGAGTTCATCAGCCGTTGCAGCACCAGGTTGGTGTCCAGCAGCTGTTGCTGGCTGACGCGCAGGGCGCGGTAGGCCTCGTCGCGCTGCAATAGCGTCTGGTAGGAGCGTGAGTGGTAGCGAATGCGCGCCACCAGCTCGATGTTGTCCGGCAGCTTCACCAGGTAGTCGTTGGCGCCGGCGGCAAAGGCCGCGCTTTTCACCAGCGGGTCTTCCTTGGTGGACAGCACGATGATCGGGATGTCCTTGGTGGCCGGGTGGTTGCGGTAGTCGCGCACCAGGGTCAGGCCGTCGAGGCCCGGCATCACCAGGTCCTGGAGGATCACCGTGGGCTTGAGGCGCACGGCCTGCTCAATGGCGTGGTGGGGGTCGGCGCAGAAATGGAAGTCGATGTTGGCTTCGTTGGCCAGCCCCCGCCGCACTGCTTCGCCGATCATGGCCTGGTCGTCGACGAGCAGCACCATGGCCTTGTTCTCGTCGGTGGCCTTGAACTCTTCGATCTGCAAATCAATCATGCGTTGTCACCTGATCGCTGCCTGTACGCTGGCAGGGCTTAATACTCGGGGTCATGGCTGGATAATTTCCATCAGTCTGGGAGCAATCCGCTCCAGGGGGCGGATTTCCACCGCTGCATCAATGGCCGCTGCCGCCTTGGGCATGCCATACACCGCACTGCTTGCCTGGTCCTGGGCGATGGTCAGGAAGTTCTGCTGGCGCAACAGCTTCAGGCCTTGGGCGCCGTCGCGGCCCATGCCGGTCAACAGCACGCCGACCGCGTCGCCACGCCAGAAACGCGCCACGCTTTCAAAGAATACGTCGATGGACGGCCGGTAGATCTCGTTCACCGGCTCCTCCGTGTAGGCCAGTGTTCCGTCGCTGAGCAGACGGAGGTGATGATTGGTACCCGCCAGCAATACTACGCCAGGTTGCGGCGGTTCGCCTTCGCGGGCAAGGCGCACGTTGAGGCCGCTGGCCCCGGACAGCCAGTCGGCCATGCCGGCGGCGAACACCTGGTCCACGTGCTGCACCAGCACAATGGCCGCCGAAAAGGTTTTCGGCAAGCCCTTGAGCAATACTTCCAGGGCAGCCGGGCCGCCGGCGGAGGAGCCGATGGCGATCAGCGTCTGCCGTTGCACCCCCGTGCGAAGGGGCGTGGGTACGGCCTTGACCGAGGTGCCGCGCTGGCCGATCAGCCAGCCGATGTTGAGGATCTTGCGCAGCAGCGGCGCCGCCGCCTCGCGCGGGTTGCCAGCACCCACTGCCGGGGTGTCGACCACGTCCAGGGCGCCATGGCCCATGGCCTCGAACACCCGGTGGACGTTCTGCTGGCGGTCGACGGTGACGATGACGATGGCGCAAGGGGTGGCGGCCATGATCTGGCGGGTGGCCTCGACGCCGTCCATGACCGGCATGATCAGGTCCATCAGGATCAGGTCGGGCAGCTGTTCGGCGCACTTGGCCACCGCCTCGGCGCCGTTGCCCGCCACCCAGATGATCTGGTGCGCCGGCTCGAACGCCACCGCCCGGCGCAGGGCCTCGACGGCCATGGGCATGTCGTTGACGATGGCGATCTTCATCCCTGGGCCCCCCCGATCAGCTCGACCACGGCGTCCAGCAGGGCATCGTCGTGGAAACTGGCTTTAGCCAGATAGTAGTCGGCCCCGGCGTCCAGGCCACGCCGCCGGTCTTCTTCGCGGTCCTTGTAGGACACCACCATCACCGGCAGCGACTGCAGGCGCGTGTCGCGGCGCACCAGGGTGACCAGCTCGATGCCGTCCATGCGCGGCATGTCGATGTCGGTAATCAGCAGGTCGAAGTCCTCGCCGCGCAGGGCGTTCCAGCCGTCCATGCCGTCCACCGCCACGGCCACGTCGTAGCCACGGTGGCTGAGCAGCTTGCGCTGCAGTTCACGCACGGTCAGCGAGTCGTCCACCACCAGCACGCGCTTGCGCGCCTGTTCCACGCCGGGGCGGCTGCGCCGGTCAATGCGTTCCAGGCGGCCGGTGGTCAGCAGTTTTTCCACCGAGCGCAGCATGTCCTCGACGTCGATGATCAGCACCACCGAGCCGTCGTCCAGCAGGGCCCCGGCGGAAATGTCCTGGACCTTGCCCAGCCGCGCATCCAGCGGCAGCACCACCAGGGTACGCTCGCCGATGAAGCGCTCCACCGCCACGCCATAGATAGCGTCGCGTTCGCGGATCACCACCACCCGCAGCGAGTCCTCGCTGCTTTGCCCGGCCGGGCGCTGCAGCAACTGGCTGGCGGCCACCAGGCCGACGTGGCGGCCTTCGTACCAGAAGTGCTGGCGGCCTTCGAGCTGGACGATGTCCTCGGCCGGCAGGTCGAGGGTGTGTTCAATGTGCGCCAGCGGGAAGGCGTAGGCCTCCTCGCCCACTTCCACCACCAGGCTGCGCACCACCGACAGGGTCAGTGGCACTTCGATATGGAAACAGCTGCCCTGGCCGCGCACCTGGGTCAGCTCCACCGAGCCGCGCAGCTGGCGCATCATGTGCTGCACCGCGTCCAGGCCGACGCCGCGGCCGGACACTTCAGTGACCTTGTCGCGCAGGCTGAAGCCGGGCAGGAACAGGAAGCTCAGCAGTTCTTCCTCACTGAGCTGCGCAGCGGTCTCGGCCGGCGACAGCTGGCGCTCGACGATGCTGCGGCGCAGGCGCTCAAGGTCGACGCCACCGCCGTCATCAATCAGTTCCAGTACCAGCAACCCGGCCTGGTGCGAGGCGCGCAGCAGCACCCGGCCCTCGGCCGGCTTGCCCGCCAGCAGGCGCTGCTCGGGCGATTCGATGCCATGGTCGACGGCGTTGCGCAGCAGGTGCGTCAGCGGCGCCTCGAGCTTTTCCAGCACGTCGCGGTCGACCTGGGTCTTCTCGCCTTCGATCTCCAGGCGCACCTGCTTGCCCAGCTCGCGGCCCAGGTCACGGACCATGCGCCCCTGCCCGCCCAGCACGTCGGCGAACGGCCGCATGCGGCACGCCAGGGCAGTGTCGTAGAGCAGCTGCGCGCGCTGGCTGGCCTGCCAGCCGAACTCGTCCAGCTCGGCGGTCTGGTGCACCAGCATCTGCTGGGTCTCGCCCAACAGGCCTTGCACCAGGGCCAGGGCTTCGAGCACTTCCTCGGATTGGTGGGTGGCCTGCAGGTGCTCCTTCAGGCCATCCAGGGCACGCTGGCTCTGGCCCTGCATGCGCTTGAGGCGCTGCATGGTGGCCAGGTACGGCTTGAGCCGCTGGGTTTCCACCAGCGATTTGCTGGACAGGTCCAGCAGGCTGTTGAGGCGTTCGGCCGTGACCCGCAGCACGCGCTCGCCGCCTTCCACCGGCGCGCCCTTGGCCTTGCGCGGCTCGGGGCTGGCGGGGGCTTCGGCGGCCGCTTCCGGCTCGGGCGGCGGCGCGGCCACCAGCGGCTCCGGCGCCGGGGCGGCGGGCCGTGGCGGCGGGGGCACCGCCGAGGGGTCCAGCAACACGGTCATGCGCACCGAATAGGCAGCGATGTCTTCGGTGGTGGGCGCCGTGTCCGGGGTGGCGATGCGCATCAGCAGGTCGGTGCCGTGCAGCAGCGCGTCAATGTGTTCGGGGGTGAGCAGCAGCCGGCCTTCCTGGGCGCTCACCAGGCAATCTTCCATCACGTGGGCCACGCTGACGCCGGCATCGACGCCGACGATGCGCGCAGCGCCCTTGAGCGAGTGCGCGGCGCGCATGCAGGCTTCCAGCTGGTCGGCCTGGGTGGGGTTGCGTTCCAGTTCCAGCAGGCCGGTGCTCAGCACTTGGGTCTGGGCTTCGGCTTCCAGGGCGAAGAGTTCAAGCAGCGAGGCGTCGCGCATCTGGTCCGGGGTCATGTCAGGCTCCGGGCAACGGCGTCCAGCAGCTGGGTTTCGTCCAGCACCCGCACACTACGGCCCTTGAACGGCAACACCGACTCGGTGAAGCGCTTGCCGGCCTGGCCGGCGGCGGGCGAGGCGTTTTCCAGCTCCGCCAGGTCGATGCGGTGGATGCCGTCGACTTCATCCACCGGCACCACCACCGAGCCACCGGCAGCGGCCAGGATCAGCATGCGCGGCATCACCCGCGCCGAGGCCTGGGGGCTGACACTGACGTCCACCCCCAGCAGTTCGGCCAGGGACAGGCACGCCACCAGCGCCCCGCGCACGTTGGCCACGCCCTGCAGCGCCCGCGAGCGCTGGTGCGGCAGCGAATGCACCGGCTGCACCGGGGCGATCTCCACCAGGCAGCGGGTGGCCAGGGCCAGCCATTCCTCGGCCAGGCGGAACACCACCAGCGAGCGCGAGGCCACCTGGCCCAGCTCCTCCAGGGTCTCGCCACGCACGCTCTCGCGGGCCAGGGAATAGCGGTCCAGCAGGCGCACGGCGGCGCCCGCGTAGACCTGGCAGTTACGGCAATGGATATGGTCGGCCAGCAACGGGCACGACTTGTCACCGTGAATCCCGATCCGGTTCCAGCAATCGTCAATCGCTTCGCCATCCCCCTGGATGACGTTCAGCGAAGCCAGGCCAATCATCGTTTACGCTCACTGTCAGCGGTTCGGTCACTGCGCGCGGCGCGTTCCTGCAAGCGCCTGGCCCCGACGCTGTCGCCCTGGGCGGCCAGCAGCATGGCCAGGTGGGCCAGCGCTTCGGGGTGCTGCGGTTGCAGGTACAGCGCCTTGCGGTAAAAATCCTGGGCCTTGCGCGCATCGCCACCGACGTCGTTGAGCAAACCGAGCCAGTAGTACGCCTGCGCATGCGGCCCCTGATGCTTGAGGTACAGCTCGCACGCCTGCATGGCCGCCTGGCTCTTGCCTTCGTTGGCCAGGCTGGCGATCTGTTCGAGCGTCACCTGTACCTGTTTTTCGGCCGCCGGCGCGGCCACTTGAGGCAGCGGCGGCGCAATGGGCGCGGCGCGTGGCCGTGGCGGCATGGCGGCCGGCAGCGCACGCGGCGGCGGCGCCACCCACGGCGTCATCGGTTGCGGCTCTGGCGAGGGGTTCTCGTCGCGCACGAAGGCGAACGACTGCGCGATGCCAATGGGGCGCATGCCCAGGCGCGCCAGCAGGCTACCCTCGGCAGGGCCGATGAACAGGGCGCCGTCCTTGTCAGTCAGGCCCTTGAGCACCTCGAACACGCGCTGCTGGGTTTCCACGTCGAAATAGATCAGCAGGTTGCGGCAGAACACGAAATCGTAGGGCGGCTCGCCCTTGAGCAGCGCCGGGTCGAGCACATTGCCCGGCTGCAGGCGCACCTGCTGGCGTACCCGCTCGCCGAGGCGATAACCGTCGTCTTCCACCTCGAAATAGCGCTCGCGAAAGCCCAGCTCGGCGCCGCGGAACGAGTTGCGCCCGTACAGGCCACGCTGGGCCTTGGCCACCGACAGCGGGCTGATGTCGACGCCGTCGACGCGGAACTGGCTGGCCAGCACGCCGGCGTCAAACAGCGCCATGGCAATGGAATAGGGTTCTTCACCCGTCGAGCAAGGCAGGCTGAGCAGGCGCACCGGGCGCGTGCCCTTGAGCGCCAGCAGCCGCGCCTGCACCAGGCGCGCCAGGGCCGCGAACGACTCGGGGTAGCGCAGGAACCAGGTCTCCGGGACGATCACCGCTTCAATCAAGGCCTGCTGCTCGGTGCCGCTGCCCTGCAGCAACTGCCAATAGGCGTCGGCGCTGGTGCAGCCGCTGGCCGTACGGCGTTGCTGCACGGCGCGCTCGATCAGCGCCGGGCCCACCGACGCCACGTCCAGGCCGATGCGGTCACGCAGGTACTTGAAGAAACGTGGATCGTCGCCCATCAGTCATCCCCATCCTTGAGGCTGGCGGCCAACTGCGGTGCAAACAGCAGCTGGCGCACCTGGTCATCGAGCAGGTCTTGCACGCCTACCCACTGCAGCAGGCCTTGTTCGTCCTCACGCACCGGCCCCAGGTAGGGCGTGTTGGCGTTGGACACCTCGTACGGGCGAAAATCCCGCGGGTCGCAGCGCAGGGTGTTGGTGGCGTGTTCCAGGATCAGCCCCAGGCGCAGGTCGGGGCGCGCGGGGTCGGCGCGGTAATGCACCAGCACCAGGCGGGTGCTGGTGCGCTGCGGCGCCGGCTTGCCGAACATCAGCTGGCCGACGTCGATCACCGGCACCACGCGGCCGCGGTGGGCGAAGATGCCCGCCACCCAGGCCGGCGCCTGGGCCACCGCCTTGAGCGGCACGCAGGGCAGCACTTCGCCGATGTCGGTGGCGGCCAGGGCGAAGCGCTCGGCGCCCACCTGGAAAATCAGGAACAGCTTGCCCTGGCAGGTGATGGCCGCCCTGGACGGGCGCAGCGCCTCGCTCATCAGACTTTGAAACGCGACACGCCGCCACGCAGGCCGGTGGCCACCTGGCTGAGCTCGTCGATGGCGAAGCTGGCCTGGCGCAGCGATTCCACGGTCTGGCTGCTGGCGTCGCTGAGCTGCGACAGGGCGTGGTTGATCTGCTCGGCGCCGGTGGCCTGGGCCTGCATGCCCTCGTTGACCATCAACACGCGGGGCGCCAGGGCCTGCACCTGCTGGATGATCTGCGACAGCTGGTCACCCACCTGCTGCACCTCGAACATGCCGCGGCGCACTTCCTCGGAGAACTTGTCCATGCCCATGACCCCGGCGGACACGGCGGACTGGATCTCGCGCACCATCTGCTCGATGTCATAGGTGGCGACGGCGGTCTGGTCGGCCAGGCGTCGCACTTCGGTGGCCACCACGGCAAAACCGCGGCCGTATTCGCCGGCCTTTTCCGCTTCGATGGCAGCGTTGAGCGACAGCAGGTTGGTCTGGTCGGCGACCTTGACGATGGTCACCACCACCTGGTTGATGTTGCTGGCCTTCTCGTTGAGGATCGCCAGCTTGGCGTTCACCAGGTCGGCGGCGCCCATCACCTGGTGCATGGTGTCTTCCATGCGCGACAGGCCCTGCTGGCCGGAGCCGGCGAGCATGGACGCGGCGTCGGCGGCCGAGGTGACCTCGGTCATGGTGCGCACCAGGTCGCGGGAGGTGGCGGCGATTTCCCGCGAGGTGGCGCCGATCTCGGTGGTGGTGGCAGCGGTTTCGGTGGCGGTGGCCTGCTGCTGCTTGGAGGTGGCGGCGATCTCGGTCACCGAGGTGGTCACCTGCACCGACGAGCGCTGGGCCTGGGACACCAGGGCAGTGAGCTCGGTCATCATGTCGTTGAAGCCGGTCTCGACCATGCCGAACTCGTCGCGGCGCGACAGGTTCAGGCGCGAGCTGAGGTCACCGGTGCGCATGGTTTCCAGGATGGCGACGATCTTCTGCATCGGCTGCATGATGGCGCGCAGCAGCAACAGGCCGCAGATGCCGGCGGCGATGATGGCCAGCACCAGGGCGATGCCCATGGTCAGCTTGGCGTCGCTGACCGCCTGGGAGCTGGCCTGGGAGGCGTGCTCGGCAGAGTCGCGGTTGCGCTCGATCAGGTTGTTGAGCTGCTTGCGGCCGGCGGCCCAGGCCGGCGTCACCTGGTCGTTGAGCAGGTCCTGGGCCAGGGAGAAGTGCTTCTGGTGGTAGGCGTCCAGCACCTTGGCCAGGGCCTGGTCATAGGCGACGCGCGTCTTCGAGAACTCGTCGAAACTGGCCTTGTCCTCGGGGTCGAACACGGTTTTCTGGTAATTGCCCATCTGCTCGCTCAAGCGGTCGGCGAAGGCCTTGTACTGCTCTTCGTCGGCCGTGACGAATTCGCGCTGGTAGCTCAAGCCCACCAGTTGCTGGGTGTAGACGAAGCTCTCGACCCAGGCGCTGCGGATCATCGAGCTGTAGTAGACGCCGGGGACGCTGTCGGCGCGCACGTTTTCCTGTGCGTCATCGATGGCCTTGAGGCGCGTATAGGAGGCCACCACCATCAACAGCATAATGGCGATAATCACGGCGAAGCTCGCCAGGATCCGTTGGCGCAATGTCCAGTTCTTCACAGTCATCCCTCGAAAGTGCTACGTCTACCGGCAAATTGGCCGAGTATAGCCCACAGATAACCCTGCTGACTGTGTCGTTTTTGCCTAGGTTTCCATATCTTTTCGACATGATGGCGCGAAGCCACACATTCCCCGTAGCAGCATCTGTCTTGAAACCGCGTTGCCTGTATCGCGACTAAGGTCGGCTCCTACACCGTTCACCGTAGCAGCGGCCGCTGGCCGCGTCCGGGATCACCGCGGTGTGCCGGAAGAAGCGCGGTGCGCTGGACGCGGCCTGCGGCCGCTGCTACGGGGCCGTTGGGGCCAGGCGCTGGTCGATGGCGGTGATGACGGGGGCGAATACGGCGGCCGGCAAGGCGGCCACCGCTTCGCGGATCTTGGCAAGGAACGCCGGGGTGGCCGTGCGCGTTGCGCGCATGACCCACTGGGCCGCCTCGTCGAGGTTGCCCTGGCGCACCAGCATCGCCGCGTAGCTGCACTGGCCGCGAAAATCCCCGGCCAGGGCCGAGCGCTGGAACCAGTCGAAGGCCAGCGCGGCGTTTACCGGGATGCCCCAACCCTCTTCATGAAAGCGCCCCACCAGGTTCATGGCCTTGGCGTGGCCGCTGTCGGCGGCGCGCTGGTACCAGGCCAGCGCCTGCGCCATGTCGCGCGGCACGCCGCGGCCCTGACTGAGCAGGTTGGCGTAGTTGTACTGGCCCCAGTCCAGCCCGCGCTGGGCGGCGGCGCGGTAATGCACCGCCGCCGCGGGCAAGTCCGGGGCGCAGCCCCAACCCAGTTCCAGGCAGCGGCCGACCATGTTCAGCGCCACCAGGTGCCCGCGCCCCGCCGCGATGCGGAACCAGCGCAAGGCCAGCCCCGCGTCGCGTTCTATGCCGTGGCCGTCGAGCAGCGCCTGGCCCAGGTGCGCCTGGGCCTCGGGGTTGCCGGTGGCGGCCTGGTCCAGCAGCAGGCGTGCCACCGCGGTGCGGTCCTGCACACCCAGGCGCAGGACGGGATCGGCCAGCATCAGAAGCGGTACTCGGCGGTCAGCGTGGCGCCGCGGCCATCACCCGGAATACCGTAGCCACGGCCGTTGTATTCGGTGAAGTAACGCTTGTCGAAGATGTTGGTGACGTTCAGGCGCAGATCGATGTTCTTGTTGATCGCGTGGGTGAACGCCACGTCATGCACCACGTAGTCCGGCAGGGTGGTCTTGGTCGCCGCGCTGGTGACCGAGTCGGCGCCGGTGCCGGTGCCTTGGTAGATGTCCACGGTGTCTTCGTAGCGCACGCCATAGCTGAAGGTGTTGTCGCCCGGCAGCTTCCAGGTGTTCCACAGGCTGATGGTGTGCTTGGGCGTGTTGGCGATGCCGACCGTGCCATCTTCAGAGGTGGCGTTGGCGGCTTTCAAGGTCACGGCGTTCTGGTAGGCATAGCCGGCATAGATCGACCATTTGTCGGTGATGTTGCCCACCACGCCCAATTCCAGGCCGCGCACGCGCTGCTCGCCGCCCACGTTCAGCGTGGCGCCGGTGTCGTCGTCGGTGTAGGTCAGGCTGCGCTTGGTTTCATACAACGCCGCGGTCAGGCTGAGGTTTTCGTTGAACACATCCCACTTGGTACCCAGCTCGATGGTCTTGCCGCGCTGGGTGCTGTCGCCGGTGCTGGCGCCGGTCTGGGCGATGGCGGTCAGGCTGCTGGGCTGGCGGGCGTTGGCGTAGCTGAGGTAGATGCTGCCCTCTTCCACCGGCTTGTAGACCAGGGCGGTGTGCACGCTGGTGACTTTTTCCGAGTCCGACGAGTTGCCACCGTCCACCCAGGCGGCGGTCTGGCTGCTGCGCGACCAGTTGCTGGTGATGCGCGAGTCGTAGTGGTCCTGGCGGCCGGCCAGGTGCAGTTGCCAGTGGTCGTTGAAGGTCAGGGTGTCGAGCACGTAGAAGGCCTTGTCGACCTGCTCGGCGGCCACTTCGGCGCTGGTGTAGGTGTCAGCCGAGTACGGGTACTTGGACCAGCTGTTGCTCTCGGCCGTGAGGTTGCTCATGGTCGCGGCGTCGGCGGCGGTGAGCTTGCCGGTGTCTTCCTGCAGGGTCTGCTTGCTGTACTCGATGCCGGTGACCAGGGTGTGGCCGATGCCGAAGGTGTCGAAGCGCAACGTCAGGTTGCTCTGGTCGCTCCAGGTGGCGTTGGTCTGGTCGCGCGACGGGGTGTTGAGGTAGCGACGGTACACCCCCTTGTTGGCCATCACGCCCGGCGCCGGGCTGTTGGCGGCGTAGTAGGTGCCACCCGGGGTGGTGACGAAGTAGTCGTGGTCCAGGTGGAAATAGGTCAGCTGGTTGTCGAAGGTGACGTTGTCGTTGAAGTCATGGGCGAACTTCAGGTTCAGGCGGTGCGACTCGTTGTTTTCCTTGTCCAGGTTGCGCCAGCCCCAGTAGCTGCTCCAGCTGCCCAGGCGGTGCGGGCTGCTGCCGTTGCTGCCGTCGACGGTAGGAATGCCGTAGTCGGTGTTGCCGTTGTCGTGGATGTATTCGTAGGCAATGGTGAAGCGGGTGTCGGTGCCCAGGCCCAGGGACAGCGACGGCGCGAAGCCGTTGCGCTCGCGCTGGATCCAGTCACGGCCGTTCTCGCCGCCCTTGTAGCCCACCACGTTGAGGCGGAAGGCCGCGCCCTCGCCCAGGCCGTCGATGGTGTGGTTGATGTCCAGGGTGCTGCGTTTGTAGTTGGCCGTGCCCACGCCCACGTCCAGGGTGTCGAAGTCCTTCAGCTCCGGGCTTTTGGTGACCATGTTGATGGCTCCGCCAATGGCGCCCACGCCCCAGCCCGAGCTGCTGGAACCCTTGAGCACTTCCACCTGTTCGGTGTTGAACAGCTCTGAGCGGGTGTATTTCGCCGGGTCGCGCACGCCGTCGCGGTAGATGTTGCCGTCGGCGCTGAAGCCACGGATGTTGATGCTGTCGCCAACGCCGCCACCGCCCTCGCCCGAGTTGAAGGTAATGCCGGGCACGTTGCGCAGCACGTCCTTGAGGTCCTGGGCGTTCTGCTCTTCCAGCACGCGCTTGGGCACCACGCTGATGCTCTGCGGGGTGTCGCGCAGGGCCTCGGTGAACTTGCTGCCCGAGAGTTTTTCAGTCTGGTAGGGCGCCGTGTTGTCCTGGGGCGCGTCGATGACGGTCTGGTCCAGCTGCAAGGTGTTGGGCACCTGGTCGGCGGCGTAGGTCAGGCTGCTGAGGGTAGCGACGGCCATGCCCAGGGAAACGTCCAGGCGAGGTTGGAGGGTGGATTGACGGCTCATGGGGTTCTCGAAGGAGGGGCCAACGGGTTAAAGTAATTAACAACGATTCTCTTTCGCGCATTGTGCGATAACGCTTCTCAAGTTCTTGTTAAGAAGTTTTTACAATCGTTACATTTCCATGAAATCTGGACCGCCCATGCGCATTCTGGTCATCGAAGACGACTTGGTTATCCTCGAGAACATCACCCGCTACCTCAGCCGCCGCGACTACATCGTCGACTGCGCGGAGAACGGCGCCCAGGGCCTGGAGATGGCCCGCAGCGGCGACTTCGACCTGATCGTGCTCGACCTGATGCTGCCGCGCCTGGACGGCTACAGCCTGTGCCGGCGCCTGCGCGAGGAAGGCGGACGGCGCATTCCGGTGATCATGGTCACCGCCCGCGACACCCTGGATAACCGCCTGGAAGGCTTCGAGGCCGGCGCCGACGACTACCTGGTAAAGCCCTTCGCCCTGGCCGAGCTGGCCGCGCGGGTGAACGCCGTGCTGCTGCGCGCCGCGCCCCCGCACAAGGCCGTGCTGCAGGTGGCCGACCTGTGCCTGGACACCACCACCCTGGCCCTGAGCCGGGCCGGCCAGCCGCTCAAGCTGCCGCCCGCCCCCCTGCGCCTGCTGATGGCGCTGATGCAGGCCAGCCCCGCGGTGGTGGCACGGCGCAAGCTGGAAGAACTGTTGTGGAGCGACTCGCCGCCCGACAGCGACAGCCTGCGCACCCACATTCATCAACTGCGCCACGTGGTCGACAAGCCCTTCGCCCTGCCCCTGCTGCGCACCGTGCACGGCATCGGCTACCGGCTGGCCGATGACTGAGCGCCGCCGCCATAGCCTGGGCCGCCGGCTGATCCTGATCTACGGGCTGGTGAGCCTGCTCACCGGCGCGCTGGTGCTGGCCCTGTCGGACCTGAGCCTGAACCGCCTGGAGGTGCGCCTGCAGGAAATCGACATGGGCATCGCCATCCAGCGCGTACGCGAAGAAATCGCCAGCGGTGGCGCCGGCCGCCCGGGGCGCTTCTTCGTCGGCCAACCGGGCTCGGCGCAGTTCCCCGCCGACCTGCGGCAACTGTCCCCCGGCTTCTACAAGCTGATGCGCGGCCAGCGCCTGTGGCATGTGCGCGTGGTGGACGACGGCGCCCAACGCTACCTGCTGATGCGCGACTACACCGACTACGAACACGGTCTGTCGACCCTGTTGATTGTCGGCGTCACCAGCCTCGGCGGCCTGGTGCTGCTGGCCGTGCTGCTGGGGGTGATCACCACCCGGCGCCTGGTGCGGCCCATCGAGCGCCTGGCCGCGAGCATGGGCGCGCGCACCGCCCTGCCCCCTTCCAGCCGCCTGGCGCCAGACTTCCCGGCCAATGAAATCGGGACCGCCGCCCAGGCCTTCGACGACACCTACAACCACCTGGAACTGGCGCTGCAGCGCGAGCGCCTGTTCACCGCCGACGTCGGCCACGAACTGCGCACGCCGATGATGGCAGCGCTGAGCGCCTGCGAGGTGCTGCGCGACGAGGAGCCGCTGAGCCCCGCCGCCGATGCCCAGTTGGCCCAAGTGGAAGCGTCGATCAAGGACATGCGCCAGCGCCTGGACACCTACCTGATGCTGGCCCGTGGCGAGGCCGACTGCCTGGGGTTCGCCCACGCCAGCCTGGCCCAGGCGGTGGCCGAACAGGTGCAGCAGGCCTGCCCCCAGGCGCGGCGCCTGCATTTGGCGCTGCTGGTGGAACCCCAGGGCAGCTCGGCCACCCCGCCGGCCTATCCACTGCCGCTGCTGCGCACGGTGCTGGGCAACCTGTTGCGCAACGCCCTGCAGTACGCCGGCACCGGCAGTGAGATTCGCCTGCGGGTGGGCGACAGCTGGGTGGAGGTGCAGGACAACGGCCCCGGCGTGCCCGCCGACCAGCACGAGGCGATTTTCCTGCCCTTCACCCGGGGGGCTCAGCCCAGCGTCGAAAACCTGGGCCTGGGCCTGTCACTGGTCAAGCGTATCTGCCTGAACCAGGGCTGGGCCATCAGCGTCGATTCCCCCGAGGGCGGGCCGACATGCTTCCGCCTGGACTGCGCATCGTCCCCAAAACAGAAACAATAAGTTCACCCTCTGGATAATTGTTCCTGAAACGGTTTCGCGGCCACAATGGCCGCGCCTCCCAACCTCAAGGAACGACCCACCATGCGCCCCGTACCCACCTCCCTCGCCCCGGCCCTGAGCTTCAACGGTGGCTTCGTCGACACCGTGGGCTTCCTGGCCCTGCAGGGCCTGTTCACCGCCCACGTCACCGGCAACTTCGTCACCCTGGGGGTGAGCATCGTGCACGGCACCTCGGGGGCGCTGGCGAAATTACTGGCGTTGCCGGTGTTCGCCATGGTCGTGGGCTTCACCCACCTGGCCGCGACCGCGTTGCACCGGCGCAACCTGGCGTCGCTGCACCTGCTGATGCTGGCGCACACCCTGCTGCTGGCGCTGTTCATGGCCTGCGCGGTCTGCCTGGGGCCGTTTACCGACGGTGATTCGCTGGTGGCACTGGTCACCGGCATGGTCGGCGTGGCGGCCATGGCTATCCAGAACGCGCTGTCGCGCCAGCACCTGAAAGCCGCGCCACCGACCACGCTGATGACCGGCAACGTGACGCAACTGGCGATCGACCTGTTCTCGCTGATCGGCCTGCGCGACCGCGGCGAACGCGACGTGGTGCTGGCGCGCATGGGGCCCATTGGCCGCAACCTGCTGGGCTTCACCGTGGGCTGTATCGGCTCGGCGCTGCTCTACCTGGCCGTGGGGTTGTGGTGCCTGGTGATTCCTGTGGCCGTGGCCGCCTGGGGCTGCGTGATGGTGTACGAAGGCAAGACCGACCTGGCGTAAGCCGTCAGGCGCAGCGCAGGCAATCGCGCCCGGCGGCCTTGGCGGCGTACAGCGCCTGGTCTGCCGCGGCAATCAGGGCATCGGCGCCCGTGTGCGGGGCCATGGCCGCCGCCACGCCCAGGCTGGCCGTCACCCGCGCCCCAGCGCCCAGCACCGGGTGCGCAATGGCCAGCGCGGCCACCGCCTGGCGCAACGCCTCGCCCAGGGCCTGCGCCTGGCCGGCATCGGCACCCACCTGCAGAATCAGCAGCTCCTCCCCACCAAAGCGAAACACCAGGGCATCCTGCGCCTGCGCGGCCTGCTGGATAGCCTGGCTGACCTGGGCCAGGCAGGCGTCGCCCTGCAGGTGGCCGTAGTTGTCGTTGTAGGCCTTGAAGTGGTCGATATCCAGCAGGATCACCGCCACGCTCACCGGCCTTGCCGCCGCCTCTTCCCACACCTGGGTCATGACTTCGCCCTGATAACGACGGTTGAACAACTGGGTCAGGGCGTCGGTGCGGGCGATGTCCAACAACTGCTCGCGCAGCAGGCGCCCACGCAAGGCAAACAGGTAGCTCAGCCGGCTGGCGCGCTCCTGGAAATACGAGGCCATCAACAGCAGCGCCACCGTGGACACGAACAGCAGCGCATTGGCCTGCCAGATTCTGAAGTCGGCAAAGTCGGCAAGGTAGGTGGTGACCAGCTGGATCGCCAGCATGCACAGCATGGCCACCGAGGCGAAGCGCATGGGCAACTGCTGGATCATGGTGCAGTAGACCATGATCAGCAGCATCCCCAGCTGGTAATGCAGCCGGTACGGGCTGTGGCTGTAGATCATCGCCACCAGCGGTATCAGCGACGACACCACGGTGCCGGCCGCCGCGGCCGTTTCCACGGCCCACCGGCGGGTGAGGCGCTGCCCCAGCACCAGCAAGGCGATGAACAGCGGCGTGACCAGCAGCAGGCGGCCGGCGGCCACGTAGGCGAACATGTCCCGCAGGGTCAGCCAGTCGCTGAGCAGGAACAGGTTGTAGACCACCGCGCCGCCGATGCCCACGGCGGTGATGAACTGCAGGCGCTGCCTGACGGTGTCGGCCTGGTAGCGACGCTCCAGCCCATCGCTGAACCGCAGGATGCGCACCCCGGAGGCAATCGTGCGCTCGACGTCGGCCAGGGTTTGCGCGTCGTGTGCTGGGTGGGGAACAGACATTGGGCACCGGGTACGAGTTGAGTCCGACTACCATAGACCAACAGGCAGCCGTTCGAAAAAAAAGATATACACTCGCCCCATCAGCTTTATAGATCCCGTAGCAGCCGCCGCCAGGCTGCGTCCCGTGCCACCGCGGTGAAGCAAGACGCAGCCTGGCGGCAGCTGCTACGGACTTTGCGAGTGCCCTGTCCATGATGACCCTGCGCCAGATCCGCCATTTCATTGCCGTGGCCGAGACCGGTTCGATCTCGGCCGCCGCCCAGGCGGTGTTCATTTCCCAGTCGACGCTTACCCTGGCCATCCAGCAGCTGGAGCAGGAGATCGGCGTCAGCCTGTTCAACCGCCACGCCAAGGGCATGACCCTGACCCACCAGGGCCATCAGTTCCTGCGCCAGGCGCACCTGATCCTGGCCACCGTCGACAACGCCAAGCGCAGCCTGCAGCAGAGCACCGACCAGGTGGCCGGGCAGTTGATCATCGGCGTGACCAGCCTGGTGGCCGGCTATTACCTGGCCGACCTGCTGACCCGCTTCCAGCGCGCCTACCCCAACGTGGAGCTTCGCGTCATGGAAGACGAGCGCCCGTACATCGAGCACCTGCTGGTGAGCGGCGAGATCGACGTGGGGGTGTTGATCGTCTCCAACCTGGAAGACCGCCACGCCCTGCAGACCGAAGTGCTGACCCACTCGCCCCACCGTTTGTGGCTGCCGGCCCAGCACCCGCTGCTGGACCACGACAGCATCACTCTGGCCGACGTGGCCCGCGAGCCGCTGATCCAGCTCAACGTCGACGAGATGGACCGCAACGCCCAACGCCTGTGGACCAGCGCCAGCCTGACGCCACGCATCAGCCTGCGCACCGCCTCCACCGAGGCCGTGCGTAGCCTGGTGGCAGCGGGCCTGGGGGTGTCGATCCAGCCAGACATGACCTACCGGCCCTGGTCGCTGGAAGGCGACATCATCGAGGCACGGCCGCTGGCCGACCTGACCCAGACCCTGGACGTGGGCCTGGCTTGGCGCCGCGGCACCGCGCGGCCGGCGTTGGTGGACCCGTTCCTGACCGTGGCCCGCGAACAACCCAACGCTGGGCGCAGGCTATCGATTTAATCGAATGCTGCATTCAGTATTTAGAATTTGTAGCCCGCTCGCCCGCGCACTAGTCTCTAACCACCGAGACAATCCGTGCCCGGGCTGCCTGTATCAAGGAGCCTGCCCGTGAGCCCAAAAGAAAAGAGACCTCGCAAGATGGCCGGCACTTCCCCCCCTACCCTGTGCACCGCACTGCTGATCGACGGCGAGCTCGTCGCGGGGCAAGGCCTGGTGGAACCGATCATCAACCCGGCCACCGCCGAGGTGCTCACCCACATCGCCGAGGCCAGCAGCGAGCAGGTGGAGCACGCCATCATGGCCGCCCACCGCGCCTTCGCCAGCTGGTCGCGCACCACCCCGCAGCAACGCGCCAGCCTGTTGCTGCAGATTGCCGACGCCGTGGCCCGCCAGGCCGACAGCCTGGCGCAGCTGGAAGCGCTGAACTGCGGCAAGCCGCTGCACCTGGCGCGCCAGGACGACCTGGCGGCCACCGTCGATGTGTTCCGCTTCTTCGCCGGCGCCGTGCGCTGCCAGACCGGCCAGCTGGCCGGTGAATACGTGCCCGGCTATACCAGCATGGTGCGCCGCGACCCGATTGGCGTGGTGGCGTCCATTGCGCCATGGAACTACCCGATCATGATGGCCGCGTGGAAGATCGCCCCGGCGCTGGCAGCGGGCAACACCCTGGTGTTCAAGCCGTCCGAGCACACGCCGCTGTCGATCCTGGCACTGGCCCCGGCCCTGGCGCAGATCCTCCCGCGCGGGGTGCTGAACATCGTCTGTGGCGGCGGCGAGGGCGTGGGCGGCCACCTGGTCAGCCACGCCAAGGTGCGCATGGTGTCGCTGACCGGCGACATCGTCACCGGCCAGAAAATTCTCCAGGCCGCCTCGAAAACCCTCAAGCGCACCCACCTGGAACTGGGCGGCAAGGCGCCGGTGATCGTCTGCAACGACGCCGACCTGCGCGCCGTGGTCGACGGCGTGCGCAACTACGGCTACTACAACGCCGGCCAGGACTGCACGGCGGCCTGCCGGGTGTACGCCCAGGCGGGCATCCACGACCAGCTGGTAAGCGAACTGGGCGCCGCGGTGGGCAAGCTGCGCTTCGCCGGCAAGCGCGATGCCGACAACGAGCTGGGGCCACTGATCAGCTCGCGCCAGCGCGACCGCGTGGCCAGCTTCGTCGAACGGGCGCTGAGCCAGCCACACATCGAACGCATCACCGGCGCCGCCGTACATTCGGGCCCCGGCTTCTTCTACCAGCCAACGCTGCTGGCCGGCTGCCGCCAGAACGACGAGATCGTCCAGCGCGAGGTGTTCGGCCCGGTGGTCACCGTCACCCGCTTCGACGAGCTGAGCCAGGCCGTGGACTGGGCGAACGAATCGGAATACGGCCTGGCCTCGTCGGTGTGGACCCAGAACCTGGACAAGGCCATGCAGGTGGCGGCGCGCCTGCAGTATGGCTGCACCTGGATCAACAGCCATTTCATGCTGGCCAGCGAAATGCCCCACGGCGGCCTCAAGCGCTCGGGCTACGGCAAGGACCTGTCCAGTGACTCGCTGCAGGACTACAGCGTGGTGCGCCACATCATGGCGCGCCACGGGGAGCACCTCTGACCCGCCAGGCGTTATCACCACTACGATAATAATCAGCCTCGACGAAGGCCCGCTGCACCGTTCGAACACTGCCCCGACCATAATTTAAAGAAGAGGGATACCATGCACGCGCACAAGACCGCACTGCTCAGCGCCTTGACCACCGCCCTGCTGGCCAGCGCCAGCCTGCAGGCCGCCGAACCGCTCAAGGCGGTGGGTGCCGGTGAAGGGCAACTGGATATCGTTGCCTGGCCGGGCTACATCGAACGGGGCGAGAGCGACAAGAACTACGACTGGGTGACCGGCTTCGAGAAGGAGACCGGCTGCAAGGTCAACGTCAAGACCGCCGCCACCTCGGACGAGATGGTCAGCCTGATGGCCAAGGGCGGCTACGACCTGGTCACCGCCTCGGGCGACGCCTCGTTGCGGCTGATTGCCGGCAAGCGCGTGCAGCCCATCAACACCGCGCTGATCCCCAACTGGAAGAACATCGACCCGCGCCTGAAGGACGGCCCCTGGTACGTGGTCAACAAGCAGACCTACGGCACCCCGTACCAGTGGGGGCCCAACGTGCTGCTGTACAACACCAACGTGTTCAAGACCCCGCCCACCAGCTGGGGCGTGGTGTTCAACGCCCAGGACCTGCCGGACGGCAAGCCCAACAAGGGCCGCGTGCAGGCCTACGACGGCCCGATCTACATCGCCGACGCGGCGCTGTACCTCAAGAGCGCCAAGCCCGAGCTGGGCATCCAGAACCCCTACGAGTTGAACGAAACCCAGTACAAGGCCGTGCTCGACCTGCTGCGCGCCCAACACGCGCTGGTGCACCGCTATTGGCATGACGCCACGGTGCAGATGAGCGACGTGAAGAACGAAGGCGTGGTGGCCTCCAGCTCCTGGGGCTACATGGTCAATGGCCTTAAGGCCGACAACCAGCCCGTGGCCTCGACCATTCCGCAGGAAGGCGCCACCGGCTGGGCCGACACCACCATGCTGCACGCCGAGGCCGCGCACCCCAACTGCGCCTACAAGTGGATGGACTGGTCGCTGCAACCCAAGGTGCAGGGCGACGTAGCGGCCTGGTTCGGCTCGCTGCCGGCGGTACCGGCGGCGTGCACCAGCAGCGAACTGCTGGGCGCCGAGGGCTGCAAGACCAATGGCGTCGACCAGTTCGACAAGATCGCCTTCTGGAAAACCCCGCAGGCCGAGGGCGGCAAGTTCGTGCCGTATAGCCGCTGGACCCAGGATTACATCGCGATCATGGGCGGCCGCTGAGCCCACGCCTTTGTGGGAGCTGGCTTGCCAGCGAGCTTTGAAGGCCCTCAAAAGCTCGCTGGCAAGCCAGCTCCCACATCCTCCACGCCACACTCTCCATGCCCACCGGAGTAGCGCATCATGACGCTTGCAGTCCAGTTCACCCAGGTTTCCCGCGTGTTCGGCGAAGTGAAGGCCGTCGACCGGGTATCCATCGATATCCAGGACGGCGAGTTCTTTTCCATGCTCGGCCCCTCCGGCTCGGGCAAGACCACCTGCCTGCGCCTGATCGCAGGCTTCGAGCAGCCCAGCAGCGGCTCGATTCGCATTCATGGCGCCGAGGCCGCCGGCCTGCCGCCCTACCAGCGTGACGTCAACACCGTGTTCCAGGACTACGCCCTGTTCCCGCACATGAACGTGCTGGACAACGTGGCCTACGGCCTCAAGGTCAAGGGCGTGGGCAAGCAGGAGCGCCAGCAGCGCGCCGAGGAGGCCCTGGCGATGGTGGCCCTGGGCGGCTACGGCCAGCGCAAGCCGGTGCAGCTGTCCGGCGGCCAGCGCCAGCGCGTGGCCCTGGCCCGCGCGCTGGTCAACCGCCCACGGGTGCTGCTGCTGGACGAACCCTTGGGCGCCCTCGACCTGAAGCTGCGCGAGCAGATGCAGGGCGAGCTGAAGAAGCTGCAGCGCCAGCTGGGCATCACCTTCATCTTCGTCACCCACGACCAGACCGAAGCGCTGTCCATGTCCGACCGCGTGGCGGTGTTCAACAAGGGCCGCATCGAGCAGGTGGACAGCCCGCGCAACCTGTACATGAAGCCCGCCACCCCCTTCGTCGCCGAGTTCGTCGGCACCTCCAACGTGCTGCGTGGCGAGGCCGCGCGGCTGGTGTGCGGCAGCGACCAGCCCTTCTCCATCCGCCCGGAACACATCCGCTTCGGCGAGGCCACCACCGGCCACGAAGTGCAGGTGGACGGCGTGCTGCACGACATCCAGTACCAGGGCAGCTCCACCCGCTACGAGCTGAAGCTTGCCAGCGGCCAGGTAATCGCCATCAGCCAGGCCAACAACCAGTGGCAGGAGCCGAGCATCGTGCTGCAGCCTGGCCAGCGCCTGAGCGCGCGCTGGGCCCGCGAGGCGATGACGCCGCTGCGCGACGGCGAGGGCCTGTGACATGAGCCTGGCCCTGGAAAAACCGGCGCCGCTGGCGGACTACTCGCCCCTGCGGCGGCTGTGGAACCTGCTGTACCGCAAGCCCAACCTGTACCTGTCGCTGCTGCTGGTGCCGCCGCTGCTGTGGTTCGGCGCCATCTACCTGGGCTCGCTGCTGAACCTGTTGTGGCAGGGTTTCTACACCTTCGACGACTTCAGCATGACGGTCACGCCCGACCTGACCCTGGCCAACTTCGCCGCGCTGTTCAACCCGGCGAACTTCGACATCATCCAGCGCACCCTGGTAATGGCCGTGGCGGTGTCGCTGGCCAGCGCCCTGGTGGCCTTCCCCATCGCCTATTACATGGCGCGCTACACCACGGGCAAGACCAAGGCGTTCTTCTACATCGCGGTGATGATGCCCATGTGGGCCAGCTACATCGTCAAGGCCTACGCCTGGACCCTGCTGCTGGCCAAGGGCGGCGTGGCCCAGTGGTTCGTCCAGCACCTGGGGCTGGAGCCGCTGCTGCAGGCGGTGCTGGGCATTCCCGGCATTGGCGGCAGCACCCTGTCCACCTCGCACCTGGGGCGTTTTCTGGTGTTCGTGTACATCTGGCTGCCGTTCATGATCCTGCCCATCCAGGCCTCGCTGGAGCGCCTGCCGCCGTCGCTGCTGCAAGCCTCGGCCGACCTGGGCGCCAAGCCGCGGCAAACCTTCATGCAGGTAATCCTGCCGCTGTCGGTGCCGGGCATCGCCGCCGGTTCCATCTTCACCTTCTCGCTGACCCTGGGCGACTTCATCGTGCCGCAGCTGGTCGGGCCGCCCGGCTACTTCATCGGCAGCATGGTCTACGCCCAGCAGGGCGCCATCGGCAACATGCCGATGGCCGCGGCGTTCACCCTGGTGCCCATCGTGCTGATCGCGGTGTACCTGTCCATCGTCAAACGCCTGGGGGCCTTCGATGCGCTCTGAACAACCCTCCATCGGGCTGCGCCTGGCCGCGTGGGGCGGGCTGGTGTTCCTGCACTTCCCGATCCTGATCATCTTCCTGTACGCCTTCAACACCGAAGACGCCGCCTTCAGCTTTCCGCCCCAGGGCTTCACCCTGAAGTGGTTCAGCGTAGCCTTCGCCCGCACTGACGTGGTGGAGTCGATCAAGCTGTCGCTGCAGGTGGCCTGCGTGGCCACGCTGATTGCCATCGTGCTCGGCACCCTGGCCTCGGCGGCGCTGTACCGGCGCAATTTCTTCGGCAAGGAAGGCATCTCGCTGATGCTGATACTGCCCATCGCTTTGCCCGGCATCATCACCGGTATCGCCCTGCTGTCGGCGTTCAAGAGCCTGGGCATCGAGCCGGGGTTGATGACCATCGTCATCGGCCACGCCACCTTCTGCGTGGTGATCGTCTACAACAACGTCATCGCCCGCCTGCGGCGCACCTCCCACAGCCTGATCGAGGCGTCCATGGACCTGGGCGCCGACGGCTGGCAGACCTTCCGCTACATCATCCTGCCCAACCTGGGCTCGGCGCTGCTGGCCGGGGGCATGCTGGCGTTCGCGCTGTCGTTCGACGAAATCATCGTCACCACCTTCACCGCCGGCCACGAGCGCACGCTGCCGATCTGGTTGCTCAACCAGCTCAGCCGCCCACGCGACGTGCCGGTGACCAACGTGGTCGCCATGCTGGTGATGCTGGTGACCATGCTGCCGATCCTGGGCGCCTACTACCTGACACGCGGCGGCGAAAGCGTGGCCGGCAGTGGCGGCAAATAACACCTTCAAGGGGGCAACAACCATGCAAGCCCAACTGCTGATCAACGGCCATTTCGTCGCGGGCGAAGGCCCGCTGCAAGCGGTGTTCAACCCGGCCCTGGGCCGCGTGCTGGTGGAAATCCACGAAGCCAGCGAAGCCCAGGTCGACGCTGCCGTGCGCGCCGCCGATGCCGCGTTCGACAGCTGGTCGCAGACCACGCCCAAGGACCGCGCCCTGCTGTTGCTGAAGCTGGCCGACGCCATCGAGGCCCACGGCGAAGAGTTGGCCAAGCTGGAATCGGACAACTGCGGCAAGCCCTACAGCGCCGCGCTGAATGACGAGATCCCGGCCATCGCCGACGTGTTCCGTTTCTTCGCCGGCGCTACTCGCTGTATGAGCGGCTCGGCCGCTGGCGAGTACCTGCCGGGCCACACCTCGATGATCCGCCGCGACCCGGTGGGCGTCATCGCCTCCATCGCGCCGTGGAACTACCCGCTGATGATGGTCGCCTGGAAGATCGCCCCGGCGCTGGCTGCCGGCAACACCGTGGTGCTGAAACCCTCGGAGCAGACACCGTTGACCGCCCTGCGCCTGGCGCAGCTGGCCAACGACATCTTCCCTGCCGGCGTGCTCAACCTGGTGTTCGGCCGCGGCCCCAGCGTGGGCAGCCCGCTGGTCAACCACCCCAAGGTGCGCATGGTCTCGCTGACCGGCTCCATCGCCACCGGCGCGCACATCATCGCCGACACCGCCGACAGCGTGAAACGCATGCACATGGAACTGGGCGGCAAGGCGCCAGTGATCATCTTCGACGACGCCGACATTGACGCCGCCGTGGAAGGTATCCGCACCTTCGGCTTCTACAACGCCGGCCAGGACTGCACCGCCGCCTGCCGCATCTACGCGCAAGCGGGCATCTACGAGCAGTTCGTGGAGAAACTGGGCGCTGCGGTCAGCAGCATCAAATATGGCCTGCAGGACGACCCCAGCACCGAGCTGGGCCCGCTGATCACCGCCCAGCACCGCGACCGCGTGGCAGGCTTCGTGGAGCGCGCACTGGCGCAGCCGCACATTCGCCTGGTCACCGGTGGCAAGGCGGTGGATGGCAACGGCTTCTTCTTCCAGCCCACGGTGCTGGCCGACGCCCAGCAGGATGACGAGATCGTGCGGCGCGAGGTGTTCGGCCCGGTGGTGTCGGTGACTCGTTTCGACGACGAAGCCCAGGTGCTGGGCTGGGCCAACGATTCCGACTACGGCCTGGCCTCGTCGGTGTGGACCCAGGACGTCGGCCGCGCCCACCGCTTGAGTGCGCGCCTGCAATACGGCTGCACCTGGGTGAACACCCACTTCATGCTGGTGAGCGAGATGCCCCATGGCGGGCAGAAGCTGTCGGGGTATGGCAAGGACATGTCGATGTATGGCCTAGAGGACTACACCACCGTGCGCCACGTCATGTTCAAACACTGAGTAACCCTGGACGCGGCCTGGCGGCCGCTGCTACGGGTGTTTGGCACGTTACTACAACAACGACCTGGGGTGTGCCTTTGGGCACCACCCCCGGGCACCTGCAACCTGAATCTGCCGATTCCTTCGGAGCACACACATGAGCGTCACCCCTGACATGGCAGCCGTCGACCACGATGCCGAGCAGCTCAGGCAACTGGGCTACACCTCGAACTTCAACCGCAGCATGAGCCTGTGGGAAAACTTCGCCCTGGGCTTCACCTACCTGTCGCCCGTGGTGGGCGTGTACACCCTGTTCGGCCTGTGCCTGGCCGCCGGCGGCCCGCCGATGTTCTGGGCCTACCTGCTGGTGGGCCTGGGGCAGATGCTGGTGTGCTTGATCTTCGGCGAAGTGGTGTCGCAGTTCCCGATTTCCGGCGGCGTCTACCCCTGGGCGCGCCGGCTGGTGGGCAAGCGCTGGGCGTGGATGGTGGGCTGGATCTACTCCATCGCCCTGTGCGTGACCATCGCCGCCGTGGCGGTTGGCGCAGGGCCCTACCTGGCGGTAATGCTGGGCTTCGAGCCGAGCAACAACACCAACATCGTCATCGCCCTGGTGCTGACCCTGTTCGCCACCCTGGTCAACCTCAGCGGCACCAAGATGCTCGCACGCATCGCCATGTTCGGCTTCCTCTGCGAGCTGGTGGGCGCGCTGATCGTCGGCATCTACCTGCTGATCTTCGAACGCCACCAGCCGTTCAGCGTGCTGTGGAACACCTTCGACATCAGCGTCGACGGCTCCTACCTGCCGGCCTTCCTCACCGCCTCGCTGGCGGGGATGTTCCTCTACTACGGTTTCGAAGCCTGTGGCGACGTGGCCGAGGAAACCCCCAACCCCAGCAAGCGCATCCCGGTGGCCATGCGCATGACCATCTACATCGGCGGCATCTCGGCGATGTTCGCCTGCCTGGCGCTGATCCTCGCCGTGCCGGACATGCAGGCGGTGATCAACGGCACCGACAAGGACCCGGTCACCACCGTGCTCAACAACGCCTTCGGCAGCGTCGGTTCACGGGTGATCATGGCGGTGGTGATGGTCTCGTTCATCTCCTGCGTGATCAGCCTGCAGGCCGCCGCCAGCCGCCTGCTGTACTCCTACGCCCGCGATGAGATGGTGATCGGCAGCGGCCTGCTCAAGCGCCTGTCGGCCACCACCCAGGTGCCGGTCAACGCGCTGTTCGTGGCCGGTATCCTGCCGGCGCTGATCATCATCCTCGGCTTCTTCCTGCAGGACGCCGTGGCCACCATCGTCAGCTTCGCCGCCATCGGCATCTACCTGGCCTTCCAGATGATCGTGTTGGCTGCACTCTATGCGCGCCTGCGCGGCTGGCAGCCAAGCGGCCAGTTCAACCTGGGCCGCTGGGGCCTGCTGGTGAACGTGGGAGCGCTGGTGTACGGCATTGGTGCCATCATCAACATGGCCTGGCCACGCACGCCGGATGCGGCCTGGTACGTGAACTACGCCATGGTGGTGACCACCGTGGTGGTGATAGGCCTGGGCCTGCTGTACATGTGGCTGGCCAAGCCTTACGACCGCGGCAACGCGCCGGCGGGCGATGCCTGGAAAATCGGCCGCTGAAGCCTTGCGGCCTCAGCTCAGCTCACGGGCCAGCAGGCGAAAGCAGCGGGACTCATCGTAGTAGTTGGCCAACTCGCCGCGCCACTCGTGAATCACCTGCTGCAGCGCCTGCGCCACCCGCGGGCGCTGCACCGGGCGCTGGTAGGCCCGGTCGGCGTACGGCAACAGGCGGCTGAGCTGCAGCTTGCGCCAGTCGCTGCCATCGAAAATGCTCGCGCTGAAATACCCCGGCTGCCCCTGCCGGGCCGGCTTACCCGCATCCTGCGCGGGCGCGCTGACGTCACACCAATACAAGTAAATATCCCCACAGCCCCCGAAATGGTGATCGAACACCACGTGGCCGGTCACGGTAATTCGCGTTGGTCTTACCCTGGGCATCAAGCGCTTCCTCGCTGGTCTGGGTGAGTCGAGGGGGGATTATTGCGGGTGTGGCTGGGGGGATAACGAGGAAGGATCTGGCGTTTTTGTAGGATTTTTCTGAAGCGCGGTTTCTCTACCCCAAAACCGCATTTCGCAGGGCAGCCCAATGAACCCTGTGGGAGCTGGCTTGCCAGCGAGTTTTTGGCGGCCCGAAAAGCTCGCTGGCAAGCCAGCTCCCACAGGGTTTCACCGCGACCTGCTCAAGTGTTCTTGACCACCAGCTTGGCAGCCTTGCCCGCTCACCTTGCATGGGGCGGCTACGAATCATCGATTTTTTACAGGTTTTTTTCCCTCTCCTTGCGAACCCCACGCCCACTTTGTTATCTGTTATGAGTTGATTGCGTTTGGCCGAGGGCATGTCCAGACCTTTATCTCGATCCAGCCTGGCAGCCAGGAGGCGGCCCGGATTATTTGCAGACAGGTTTATTTATGCACCGTAGGCACCTTCTCAAGGCCTCGATGGCGCTCGCCGCCTACACCGGGCTGTCCGGCACCGGCCTGTTGGCCGCGCAGGCCATGGCGGCCACCGCCGATGGCGATGCCGAGCCGTTCAGTTTCGATCTGCTGCAGGCCCAGGCCCGGCAGCTGGCCACCCAGGGCTACACCGACCGCAAGCAGGTGCTGCCGCCGACCCTGGCGAACATGACGCCCCTGCAGTTCAACGCCATCCAGTACGACCCCAAGCATTCGCTGTGGTACGACAACAAGGGCCAGTTGGACGTGCAATTCTTCCACGTGGGCATGGGCTTCAAGCTGCCCGTGCGCATGTACAGCGTCGACGCCGGCAAGCAGCAGGCGCGCGAGGTGCACTTCCACCCGCCGCTGTTCCGCTACGACAACACCGGCGTGGACACCAAGCAGCTCAAGGGCGACCTGGGCTTCGCCGGTTTCCGGCTGTTCAAGGCCCCGGAGCTGGACAAGCACGACATCCTGTCCTTCCTCGGCGCCAGCTACTTCCGCGCGGTGGACGCCACCGGCCAGTACGGCCTGTCGGCGCGCGGCCTGGCCATCGATACCTACGCGAAGAAGCGCGAGGAGTTCCCCGACTTCACCAAGTTCTGGTTTGAAACCCCGGACAAGGAAAGCACCCGCTTCACCGTCTACGCCCTGCTGGAGTCGCCCAGCGCCACCGGTGCCTACAAGTTCGACATCGACTGCCAGGCCCAGCAGGTGGTGATGGCCATCGACGCCCACGTGTTCGCCCGCACCGACATCGAACAGCTGGGCATCTCGGCCATGACCAGCATGTTCAGCTGCGGCACCCAGGAACGGCGCATGTGCGACACCATCCACCCGCAAATCCATGACTCCGACCGCCTGGCCATGTGGCGCGGCAACGGCGAGTGGATCTGCCGCCCGCTGAACAACCCGGCCACCCTGCAGTTCAACGCCTTCGCCGACAACAACCCCAAGGGTTTCGGCCTGGTGCAGACTGACCACGCGTTCAGCAGCTACGAAGACACCGTCGACGGCTACGACAAGCGCCCGAGCCTGTGGGTGGAACCAACCACCAACTGGGGCGAGGGCTCGGTCAGCCTGATGGAGATCCCGACCACGGGCGAGACCCTGGACAACATCGTCGCCTTCTGGACGCCCAAGCAGCCGGTCAAGGCCGGGGACGCCCTGAACTTCGGCTACAAGCTGTACTGGAGCGCCCTGCCGCCCGTGGGCACGCCGCTGGCGCGGGTGCATGCCACCCGTTCGGGCATGGGTGGCTTCACCGAGGGCTGGGCCCCCGGCGAGCACTACCCGGAAGTGTGGGCGCGGCGTTTCGCCGTGGACTTCAAGGGCGGCGGCCTGGAGCGGCTGCCCGAAGGCACCGGCATCGAGCCGGTGGTGACGGTGTCCAGCGGCAAGGTGCAGGACTTCAATATCCTGGTGCTGCCGGACAAGGGCTACCGCGTGACGTTCGACTGGTACCCCACCAGCGACAGCGTCGCGCCGGTGGAGATGCGCCTGTTCATCCGCACCCAGGACCGTACGCTGAGCGAGACCTGGCTGTACCAGTACTTCCCGCCAGCGCCGGACAAGCGCAAGTACACGTGATGCGGCGCCTGGGACGCGGCCTCCGGCCGCTGCTACAGGCGTAGCAGCAACTGCCTTTGTGGGAGCAATGTAGCAGCGGCCGTAGGCCGCGTCCCGGGGCCACTCAATCGCGCAGGTCGGACTCGTGTATCGGCTGGTCGCGATGGGTGGCGCGCTGGTATTGCGCCGGCCACGTCGCCTGGCGGCCGCCCAGGTCGTCGTCGGCGTGCAGCGGCCAGTACGGGTCGCGCAGCAGTTCGCGCGCCAGCAGGATGATGTCCGCCTGGCAGGTGCGCAGAATGTGCTCGGCCTGGGCCGGCTCGGTAATCATGCCCACGGTGCCGGTGGCAATGCCCGACTCCTTGCGCACCCGTTCTGCGAACCGCGTCTGGTAACCCGGCCCGGTAGGAATCTCGGCGTTCGCCGCAGTGCCGCCTGACGACACGTCGATCAAATCCGCGCCCAGCGCCTTCAGGCGCTTGGCCAACTCCACGGTTTCATCAGGGTTCCAGCCATCCTCCACCCAGTCGGTGGCCGACACCCGCACGAACACCGGCAGCTCTTGCGGCCACACGGTGCGAATCGCCTCGGTCACCTGCAGGGTCAAGCGGATACGGTTCTCGAACGAGCCGCCGTAGCTGTCCTGGCGCTGGTTGCTGATGGGCGACAGGAACTGGTGCAGCAGGTAGCCGTGGGCCGCGTGCACCTCCACCACCTTGAAATTGGCTTTCAAGGCACGCCGCGCCGCCTCCACGAACGCCAGGATGACTTCCTGGATCTGCGCTTCATCCAGCGCCGTGGGCGCGGTGTGGCGGGGGTCGAAGGCGATTTTCGACGGCCCCACCGGCACCCAGCCACCCTCGTTCACCGGAATGCTGCCGGCCTTGCCCAGCCACGGCCGCCAGGTACTGGCCTTGCGCCCGGCGTGGGCCAGCTGGATGCCCGGCACGGCGCCCTGGGCGGTGATGAAGCGGGTGATGCGCTGCAGCGGTTCGATTTGTTCGTCGTTCCACAGGCCCAGGTCTTCGGGGGTGATGCGGCCGTCGGCGGTGACTGCCGTGGCCTCGGTGAACACCAGGCCGGCGCCCCCCACGGCGCGGCTGCCCAGGTGCACCAGGTGCCAGTCGTTGGCCAGGCCGTCGACGCTGGAGTACTGGCACATGGGCGACACGGCGATGCGGTTGGGCAGGGTCAGTTGACGCAGGGTATAGGGTTCGAGCAGCAGGCTCATGGGGCACCTCTCAAGGCATGTGATCGGGCGCAGACAATGTCTAGAGCCTAGTCGACAACGCCGCCTTGAGCAGGGTTCAGCCGTTTCTCAGCGTGGTTCCATGTGGGCGATCAGCAATTGCACGGTTTCCTGGCCGCGGAATTCGTTGACGTCGAGCTTGTAGGCCAGCTCCACCCAGCGCACGGTGGGGTTGGGCCACACCTCGCGGTCGATGCCGAAGGCGATGCCGTCCAGGCGCACCGAGCCGCACTCGCTCTTGAGCACCACTTTCAGGTGGCGCTCGCCGACGACCCGCTGCTCGGCCAGCTGGAACACACCGTGGAACAGCGGCTCGGGGAAGTGCTGCCCCCAGGGCCCGGCGTTACGCAGGGCGCGGGCCAGCTCCAGGTGGAACTCTTCCACGGCCAGGCTACCGTCGGTGAGCAGGCGCCCGGTGAGGTCGTCTTCCTGCAGCTGCCGGCGCACTTCCTCGTCGAAGGCCGCGGCGAACGCCGGGAAGTTGGCCTCGGGCAGCGACAGGCCGGCCGCCATGGCGTGGCCGCCGAACTTGCTGATCAGCTGCGGGTGGCGCGCGGCCACCGCGTCCAGGGCGTCACGGATGTGGAACCCTGGCACCGAACGGGCCGAGCCCTTGAGCATGCCCTCGCCGGCGTCGGCAAAAGCGATGGTGGGCCGGTGGTAGCGCTCTTTCAGACGCGAGGCGAGGATACCGATCACACCCTGGTGCCAGTCGGCGTCGAACAGGCACAGGCCGAACGGCATGGACTCCACCGGCAGGTCCTTGAGCTGGGCCAGCGCTTCACGCTGCATGCCCTGCTCGATGGATTTGCGGTCCTGGTTCAGCTCGTCCAGCTGCGCCGCCATGGCCTGGGCCAGGGCGGTGTCGTCGCTGAGCAGGCACTCGATGCCCAGGCTCATGTCGTCCAGGCGGCCGGCGGCGTTCAGGCGCGGGCCGAGAATGAACCCCAGGTCGGTGGAGGTGATGCGCCGATGATCGCGCTTGGCCACTTCCAGGATCGCCTTCAGGCCCGGCCGCGCACGGCCGGCGCGAATGCGCTCCAGGCCCTGGTGCACCAGGATGCGGTTGTTGGCGTCCAGCGGCACCACGTCGGCAACGCTGCCCAGGGCCACCAGGTCCAGCAGCTCGCCGATGTTGGGCTGCGGACGGTTGTCGTAATGGCCCAGGCTGCGCAGGCGCGCGCGCAGGGCCATCAGCACGTAGAAAATCACCCCGACCCCGGCCAGGGACTTGCTGGGGAATTCGCAGCCTGGCTGGTTGGGGTTGACGATGGCATCGGCGGCCGGCAGCTCGTGGCCGGGCAAGTGGTGGTCGGTGACCAGCACTTTCAGGCCGGCAGCCTTGGCGGCGGCCACGCCCTCGACGCTGGAAATGCCGTTATCCACGGTCACCAGCAGGTCGGGTTGGCGTTGCAGGGCCACGGCGACGATTTCCGGGGTCAGGCCGTAGCCGTATTCAAACCGGTTGGGCACCAGGTAATCGACATGGGCCGCGCCCAGCAGGCGCAGGCCCAGCACGCCGACGCTGCTGGCGGTGGCGCCGTCGGCGTCGAAGTCACCGACGATGAGGATGCGCTGGCGGTTGGCCAACGCGTCCACCAGCAGGTCCACCGCCGCGTCGATGCCCTTGAGCTGCTGGAACGGAATCAACCGCGCCAGGCTCTTGTCCAGTTCAGCCGCCGACAGCACGCCCCGCGCCGCGTACAGGCGGGTCAGCAGGGGCGGCAGGTCGCCGAGGAAGGGCAGGATGGCAGGCAGTTGACGCGGTTCGATACGCATGGGGCTTCTTATCTGTGAGGCAAGGTCAGGAAAAGGACGTGGCGGCTTAGCCGCGTTCGCCCATCAACCACTCCAGTTGCACTTCGTGCTGGCCGCGGTCGTCGGTAACGAAGATGGTGCCTTCGCTGATCATCACGTCCCACTTGATGGCGCGGGGCATGTCCTTGGCCAGGGTTTCCAGCACTTCCTGGGGCACGGCGGCGATGTTGACGTTCTTCAGGTTCTTCACCGCGTCCACCACCTTGGTCTGCCACACGCGCAGGCTGCCGTAGGCCAGCAGGCTGGTGCGCTCGGTGCGGCGCGAGCACCAGGTGAGGCGGTCGGCGTCGGGCTGGCCCACTTCGATCCAGTGCACCACGCGGTCGTCCAGGCTCTTTTCCCACAGGGCCGCTTCGTCCACGTCCGACAGGCCGCGGCCGAAGGACAGCTGCTCGTTGTACCAGAAGGCGTAGGCCAGCAGGCGCACGGCCATGCGTTCTTCGGTTTCCGAAGGGTGACGGGCGATGGTCTGCTTGACGCTTTCGTAGACCCCACGGTCAAGGTCGGTCAGATTGAGTTCGAATTTGTAGGTCGTGGAGGGCTGGGCCATGAAGGGGCTTCTTGCTACGAGGAAAAGTCGCACAGTCTAACCGATCATGGCCTAATCAACTAAGACCGATGGCCGACAACTTACCCAGCAGGCGCAGACCTGTGTTATCTAGACATTCAGCTGTTTCGGAGCCCGTATCATGGAAGGTCGCCGCCGATTGACGTTGCTGTTGTTGTACCTGGGCCTGCCACTGGTCGCCCAGGCTGGGGAACCACTGACGTGGCTGGTGCGCGATCTGCCGCCCCTGACCATCGAGAGTGGCCCGCGCGAAGGCCAGGGGGCCGTGGACCGCATGCTGCCGCTGCTGATGCAGGCGCTGCCGCAGTACGAGCACAGCGTGGTGCGGGTCAACCGCGCCCGCGCTTCGCAAATGCTCCAGGAAGCGCCGCTGAGCTGCGACCCGACCCTGCTGTGGACCGCCGAGCGCAGCCAGTCGGTGGTGTATTCCATGCCGGTGCTGGCCAGCCAGACCAACGGCCTGATCATCCGCCGCCAGGACCGCCACGGTTTCAACACCTTCATCCACCACGGCGAGCTGGACCTGCCGGCCGTGCTGGCCAGCCCCAACATCAAGATCGGCCGCGTAGCCGAGCGCAGCTACGGCATGGCCATCGACACCATGCTGGCAGCAGCGCCCAAGGGGGCGGTCAACGCCCATCACGGCAACGACGCGGTGGCCAGCCTGCTGCAGATGCAGCAGCACGGGCGCCTGGACGGCGTGCTGGGGTATTGGCCGGAGGCGTTGTACCTGGCACCCCAGGAGCAGATCAGCGCCAACGACCTGCTGTTCCTGCCGGTGCGCGGGGTGCCGCGCTACCAACCGGTGTACGTGGGCTGTTCGAACACCCCAGCCGGCAGGACGGTAGTCGAGCAGTTGAACCGCGTGTTGGTGGGTCTGCGCAGCACCACGTTGCCGGGGTTCTATGCCGACTGGCTGGACCCGGCGAGCCGTGCGGACTACCTGCGTGATTCCCGGCGCTTCTTCGAGGAATCGGCCCGCGCCAGCCCCTGAATCGCGGGCAAAAAGAAACCCCGGGCAGTGGGGAAGCTACCCGGGGTCAAACGTGGCCACTGTGGGCCAATACGACAGGTGACTGACACCGGAGCACAATGTCAGCCCCCCTGCCCTTACAGGATCGGAACACACCTGCGCGGGAAGGTTCCCTACCTCATCGAAGCACTGGCCACAGGCGCTACCGCGGCTTGCGCCAGGGCAGCCAGCATGCACGGCTGCAGCCGCCCCTCGACGACCATCAGGTCGCGATGCAGGCCGTCAACCACGTCCGTGAGGGCGTGCTTGTCGGCGAACTGGCGGCGGTTGAAGCGTCGATCCAGCACCAGAGCGCCGGTCGAATCGCGCAATATCACCCGGCATTCAAGCGGGCCGCCCACGTCAACCACGTCCACGTGGTAGGGCGTCAGTGCTTCAGTCAGCAACTCGTTGATATTTTCCATTCGATCACCACTCAGTTGTTCGAAATCAAGGTGTCTATCAATGACCCGTCGACAGTGCAAAAAGTTCTAAAAACGGCTCCGACGGGGAGTTAACCTGCCGTTTCAGCTTGCCCGTCGAATATGACAGTTGGAATGTGCAAAAAGCCAGCCCCCCGGCGAATGTGCCAGACTCCTCGCCTGGAACAGCCACCGCGCTTGGAGCCTAACCGTGAATACGCCTTCCCACTCGCCGCTGCGCATCCTGGTGGCCGACGACCACCCGATTTTCCGCATCGGCCTGCGCGCCGTGCTGCAACAGGACCCGGACCTGGCGGTGGTGGGCGAGGCCAGCAGCCCGTCGGAGCTGACCCAGTGGCTGGAAGAAGGCCAGTGCGACCTGTTGATTACCGACTTCATGATGCCGGCCGAACACCAGAACGACGGCCTGCGCCTGCTGGAGACCGTTCGTCGGCATTGGCCGGAACTGCCGATCCTGGTGGTGACCATGCTCAACAACGCCGGACTGTTCCGCTCCATGCTGGGCTTGGGGGTGAAGGGCCTGCTGGGCAAGGCCAGCCTGGTCAGCGAACTGCCAATCGCCATCGCCCAGGTGCGACGCAACAAGGTGTTCATCGCCGATTCGGTGAGCCAGGCGCTGCTGCAGGAGGGTGAGGTGCGCCCGGACCGCATGTTCGAGCGCGAAGCGCTGTCACCCCGGGAGATCGAGGTGACCAGGCTGCTGGCCGGCGGCCTGTCGGTGGGCGAGATCGCCGCGCAGCTCAACCGCAGCAAGCAGACGGTCAGCGCCCAGAAGGTCAGTGCCATGCGCAAGCTGGGGGTGGCCAACGACGCCGCCCTGTTCATCTACCTGCAGGAGCATGGCCTGGCCTGAGCCCTGAACCCTGAGCCCTGCGCTCAGGCCTGGCAAGGCTGGCCGTGCTGCGCAGCCCAGTGGCTGAGGTCGCGGGTGGCCATCCAGGCGCCCAGCGCTTCCTGCAACATGGGCCGGGCCACATAGGGGCCTTGCAGCGCCGGCTGCCCCAGGGCCTGCAGGGCGTGGAAGTCGCTGGCGCTTTCCACCCCTTCCACCACCACCCCCAGGCCCATACGCCGCGCCATGATCAGCGCCCCAGCCACCACCGCAGCCTTGCGACCGTCCTGCGCCATGCCGCGCACGAACCGGCTGGGAATCTTCAGCTCCGAGAACGGCAGGTCCAACAGGCGCTGGATGTTCGACTCACCAGTGCCAAAGTCATCGATGGCCAGGTGGCAGCCCAGCATGCGCAGGCGCAACAACGCTTCCACCTCCAGGCCATTGGCAGGGCCCTGGCGGGTTTCGCGCATTTCCAGGGTCAGCACCGTGGCCGGCAAACCCACCTGCTTGAGCAGCGCCTGGAGCTGAGCGGTGAAACCTTCGGCCTCGATAAGGCCCGGCGCCATGTTGACGGCTACCGGCAGCGCTTCACCGGTGTGCTCGCGCACCGACGCGCTTAGCTGCAACGCAGCTTCCAGCACATGCCAGGTAAGCTGCGGCAGCAGCCCCGCATAGCTGACCAGCGGCAGGAAACTTGCCGGCGACAGCAGCCCCAGTGCCGGATGCTGCCAGCGCACCAGGGCTTCGACCCCCAGCAGGCGGCCGTCGATGGCAACCTTGGGCTGGAACCACACCTGCCACTGCTGGCGCAGCTGGGGCAGGCGCTCCAGCGTCAGTTCGTCCAGGCCGACCAATTCGTTGACCTCCACCAGGGGCATCACGCCGGGCGCTGTTTCGCCTTGCTCATACCGTTGCAGCAGGTCGTGCAGCACTGCCGGGGTGGCCGGTTTTTCCAGCACCCCCAGCACCTGCAAGCCAAGGTGCCGAGCCAGTTGGCCGACGCTGTCGAGCACGCCGCGTTCCAGGCTCGACAGGATGATCAATGCCTGGGCCTGGCGATGGCGTGCCAGGTGGCGGATCAATTGCAGGCCGTCGCCTTCCTCCAGCTGCAGGTCGCAGATGGCGATGTCGACAGGGCCGCGGTTTTCCAGTGATTGAAGCGCGGCATCGACACTTTCGGCCGTCAGGACATCGAAGACCCCGCTGGCGTTGAGCATTTGATGCACCGCCATGAGTTGGAAGGGGCTGTCTTCGAGAACCAGAACTTTCAGTGCGTGCATGTGCATACCTCCGAATCACGCCCGCGTAGTGAGGGGCGCTTGATGCACACTCTAGAGAGCGGGCCGGGGTCGACACATAGGACAAGTCCTAAACTTTGTAGGATATTTCCGAAAGTTGTTTCTCGATGTCCAGGCTCAGCGCTTGCAGGCGCTGGCGCAGGGTGGCCCATTGCTGCCCGAGCCCATCGCCCGCACGGGCCTTGGCGCTGCTGTCCAGCTCGGCGCAGGCCATGGCCATGGGCCCTGCGTCAATCAGGCAGGCCACGCCCTTGAGGCGATGCAACGCGGCCCGCATGGGCGACCAGTCGGCCGTGGCCACCGCCGCCTCCAGCACCTGGGTTTCCTGGGCGATGTTGTTGCGCAGTTCCTCCAGCATCTTTTTCATCACCGTATCATCTGCCAGGGTCATGCGCCGCAGGGTGGCCATGTCGAAGGCTGGCGGCGCCGCCAGGCCGGCCAGCAACTGGCCAAGCTGTTCAAGGCCGATGGGCTTTACCAGCAGCTGGTCCATGCCCGCCAGGCGACAACGCTCTGCCTCGCCATCGGAGGCATTCGCGCTGCTGCCGATGAACGGTGTACGCGGCCTTGCGCCCTGCGCCTCGGCGGCACGGATGGCGCGGGCCAGGTCATAGCCACTCATGCCCGGCATGTTGCAGTCGCTGATGATCACGTCGGGGGCCTTGGCCTGCCACACCGCCAAGGCCTGCTCGGCGCTGCTCACGGCCTGCACCTGATGGCCGAAGAAACTCACCTGCTGGGTCAGCACCAGGCGGTTGGCGGCCATGTCATCCACCACCAGCACCTGCAGTGCACGGCCAGCATACGGCTGAGCGTGCCCCGCGGTGTTGCCGGGGCTGCCGGCAACGCGCGGTAGGTCCAGGGTCAAGGTCACCCGCGTGCCCTGCCCCGGTGCGCTGGCCAGGCGAATATCGCCGCCCATCAGGCCCACCAGCTGCTTGCAGATGCTCAGGCCCAGGCCGGTGCCACGCACCTCCTGTGCAGACGGCGCGCCCACCTGCACGAACGGCTTGAACAGCCGCGCCTGCTGCTCGGCGTCCATGCCCACGCCAGTGTCGCTGACTTCGATGCACAGGCCGCCCTGTTCGCTCAACCTTACCTCGAGCGTCACCTGGCCCTGATGGGTGAACTTCAAGGCGTTGCTCAGCAGGTTGTGAATCACCTGGCGCAGGCGCAACGGGTCGAACCAGTAGCTGCCGTCCAGCCCCGCCGCCAGGTCCAGCTCCAGGCGCAAGCCTCTCTGCTGCGCCTGGGCGCTGAACAGCTGGACGATGGTGGCGAAGAAGGGCCGCAGCTCGGTGGCTTCGGGTGCCAGTTGCAAGCTGCCCGCCTCGATCTTGGCCAGGTCCAGGCTGTCACCGATCAAGGCAATCAGGTCGCGGGCCGACTGATAGGCCACATCCAGCGCCTGCGACGGCTCGCCACCGTGCAGGCGAGCGGTCTCGCGCTCCAGTTCCAGCAGGCCGATGATGGCCGCCATGGGCGTGCGGATCTCGTGGCTCATGGTGGCCAGGAACGCGCTCTTGGCCTGGCTGGCCTGCTCGGCCACCTGCCGCGCATGTACCAGCTCTGCCTCCAGGCGCTTGCGCTCGCTGATGTCGATCCAGCCGCCCAGCATGCCCTGCAACTGGCCGTCGGCGCGGTAGAACGGCACCATCCACTGCCAGGCGTCCACCGGCTGGCCCTTGAGCTCGATCTGCCGGTCGGCGAAGCGCGGCTGCTGGTCCTGCAGCAGCGCCAGGTAGTCGGCGTGCAGCTGCGCGGCCTTGCCGGCGGCGATCAGTGACACTTCGGGCAGCAGCTTGCCGCGCACCAGCGCCAGGCGGGTCGAGAACACCTCCTCGTAGCTCTTGTTGCACGACACCATGCGCCCCTGCAGGTCGCGCACGTAGATCGGGTTGGGGATGCCGTCGAGCAACGCACGCTGGAACGCCAACTGGTCGCTCAACGCCTCCTCGGCCTGCTCGCGCTGCTGGATCTGCGCCTTCAGGCGGCTGTTCCACATCAACGACACCAGGCCAAACAGCACCGCCGCCGCCAGCGCCCACCACACCCATGGTGCGATGCGTTGCCAGGCCGGTGGCGGGCCGTCGACTGCGCCCAGCCACTTGATGCGCACCGCGCGCAACTCGGGCACCGGGTAGGCTTCCAGGGATTTGTTGAGAATACTCAGCAGCAGCGGTTCATCAAGGCGCACGGCAAAGCGGTCCGCCGCCCACCGGCCTTCCACGCTGCGCCCTACCTTCAGCTCGCCCGGTGGGTAGCGGCCCACCGAGCGCCAGGCGCTGACTTCGCTGTCCAGTGTCGCGTCGGCCTCGCCCCGCCGCACCAGGTCGCGGGCCTGGTCGTAGGTGTCCACCAGGCGCAGGATGATGTTGGGGTATTCCTCGCGCAGGCTGCTCTCTAGCGCGTGCTGACGCGGCAGGGCCAGCACGCGCCCGGCCATCTCCTCCAGCGAGGCCACCGGCGGCCCATTGCCCCTCACCACGAACACCCAGCCTTGGCCGCCGAAGGCATGGGAGAACCCCAGGAAGGCCTTGCGCTCGGGGTTTTCCGACAAGGTGGTATTCATGTCGACGTTGCCGGCCTTCAGCGCCTGCAGGCTGTCGGCGATGGACGCAGAGGGCACGTAGTCGAACTGCAGGCCGCTCATGGAGGAGATGGTCGCCAGTACGTCGCGGTTGAGCCCTGCCCAGTTGCCCTGGCGGTCGCGGTACAGGTACGGCGGGTAATCGCTGGCTGCCACCCGCACCCTGGGGTGGGCATGCAGCCAGGCCTGCTCCTCGGCCGACAGCGCCACCCGCGGCTGGCCGATGTCCGAACCCAGGCCGGTGGTCCAGCGGCCGAGGATTTCCCGGCGCAACGACTCGTCGATACTGGCCAGGGCGCGGTCCAGCAGGCCCAGCAGCACCGGGTCGGTGCCGCGCACGGCGAAGGCGAAGCCGGCATCGGGCAGGCTGGCCTCGCCAGCGATGCGCAAGCCCATGAACGGCCGCAGCGCACTGTAGGCACGTACCACCACCTCGTTGCCGATGAAGGCCTGCACGTCGCCCTGGGCCACCGCCTCCAGGCCGCTGGCGAGGCTGGGGGCCAGCACCAGCTCGCTGTGCGGGTAGGCGGCGTGCAGCACGTCAAGGTCCAGGTAGCCATCCAGCACGGCGATGCGCGAGCCTGCCAGGGCGTTGGGGCCGCCCAGGTTCTCCCGTTGCACCAGCACCGCGTCGTCGGGCATGTACGCGCGGGTGAACGCTAGCCCCGGGTGCTTGCGCACAAAACCGTTGGCGCTGGTGAGGATATCGATTTCGCCGGACTCCAGGGCCTCCACCGCTTCCTCGCGGCGGGCGAAGCCGTGAATCTGCAACGGCAGGTCGAGGCGGCTGGCAATCAGGTTGAGGTAGTCGGCGCTGATACCGCGGTAGCGGTTGCGGTCCACGGTGATGTCGACCGGCTCGAGGTCGGTGATCGACACCCCTACCCGCAGCACCGGGTGCTGGGCCAGCCATTGCCGGTCGCCGGCCGCCAGGGGCAGCGGCTCAAGCCGGGTGAACGCCGGCATCAGGGTGAACGGCAGGGTCTGTGCGGCCTGGACCAGGCTGCAGGTGGCCAGGCACAGCAGCACCAACCAGGCCGCCAGCCAGCGTTTTGCCTTGTGCAGGTTGTGCTTCATGCCGTGTCATGGCCCTTGGGGAATCGAACCCCAAGTGTGACACGCGCAAAGAATAAAGCCCGTCGAGCGACGGGCTTTATGTGTTGCAGGGCTATTCAGCGTAACGCAGCGTTACAGCGGCTTGCCACGGTTGCCGTGCTGGCTGACAAAGGCCTGGACGGCCTTGAGGTCGTTCGGGAGCACCGTGCATTTTTCCTCGCGGCTGAACAGGTCGGTCAGGTGGGCTGGCAGCTCCAGCGCCTTGCCAACGCCAGCCTTGACCACCGCGTCGGGGAACTTGACCGGGTGCGCCGTGCCCAGCACCACCATGGGAATGTCCAGGCTGCGGCGGCATTCGCGCGCGGCCTTGACGCCGATGGCAGTGTGCGGGTCCAGCACTTCGCCGGTCTGGGCGAAGACTTCGGCGATGGTCTCGCAGGTGGCTTCGTCGCTGACCGCCAGGGAGTCGAACAGCTTGCGCGCTTCGGTCCAGCGCTCTTGCTCGACGCTGAAGCCGCCACCCTGCTTGAAGGTGTCCATCAGCTCGGCGACGGCGGCGCCATTGCGACCGTGCAGGTCGAACAGCAGGCGCTCGAAGTTCGACGAGACCATGATGTCCATGGACGGCGACAGGGTGGCGTGCAGGGTTTCCTTGGCATACTGGTTGCCGCTCATGAAGCGGTGCAGGATGTCATTGCGGTTGGTGGCGACGATCAGCTGGTTGACCGGCAGGCCCATGTTGCGGGCCAGGTAGCCGGCGAAGATGTCGCCGAAGTTGCCGGTAGGCACCGAGAACGACACCGAACGCGCCGGGCCGCCCAGCTGCAGGGCCGCGTGGAAGTAGTAGACGATCTGGGCCATGATGCGCGCCCAGTTGATCGAGTTCACTGCGACCAGGCGGGTGCCTTTCAGGAAGCTCTGGTCAGCGAAGCTGTTCTTGACCATTTCCTGGCAGTCGTCGAAGTTGCCTTCGATGGCGATGTTGTGGATGTTGTCGCCGAACAGCGTGGTCATCTGCCGACGCTGCACTTCCGACACGCGCTGGTGCGGGTGCAGGATGAAGATATCGACGTTCTCGCAGTGCTTGCAGCCTTCGATGGCGGCCGAACCGGTGTCACCGCTGGTGGCGCCAATGATCACCACGCGCTCGCCGCGCTTGGCCAGGGTGTAGTCCAGCAGGCGGCCCAGCAGCTGCAGGGCGAAGTCCTTGAAGGCCAGGGTCGGGCCGTGGAACAGCTCCAGCACCCATTCGTTGCCGTTCAGCTGGCGCAACGGCGCCACGGCGTTGTGGGCGAAGGCACCGTAGGTTTCCTCGAGGATCTTCTTGAAGTCGGCGTCCGGGATGCTGCCGGTGACGAACGGGCGCATGATGCGGAAGGCCAGTTCGTGGTACGGCAGGCCGGCCCACGAGGCGATTTCTTCAACGGTGAAGCGTGGCAGGTTTTCCGGCACGTAGAGGCCGCCGTCACTCGCCAGGCCAGCCAGCAGGACGTCTTCGAAGTTCAGGGCCGGGGCTTTGCCGCGAGTACTGATATAACGCATGGTTCCAAACCTTTGGTTCGCACCGCCAGCCCTGGCAGGGCTGGCGGCTACTGATTAGTTGAGGTGCTCGACGCGGATGCGGACAACGGGGCTGACCACGCCTTCCAGGCCTTCGAGGGCCTTGATGGCGTCGTTCATGCGCTGTTCCTGCACGCGATGGGTCAGGAGGATCATCGGCACGCGGCCGTCCTGTTCCTCGACTTCCTTCTGCATGATCGACTCGATGTTGATGCCGCGCTCCGAGAGGATGCTGGCGACCTGGGCCAGCACGCCTGGGTGGTCCTTGGCGTGGATGCGCAGGTAGTAGGCGGTCTCGCACTGCTCGATCGGCAGGATCGGGTGGGCCGACAGCGAATCGGGCTGGAAGGCCAGGTGCGGCACGCGGTTCTCCGGGTCGGAGGTCATGGCACGCACCACGTCCACCAGGTCGGCGACCACGGACGAAGCGGTAGGCTCCATGCCGGCGCCAGCGCCGTAGAACAGGGTGGAACCGGCGGCGTCACCGTTGACCATGACGGCGTTCATCACGCCGTTGACGTTGGCGATCAGGCGGTCGGCCGGGATCAGCGTCGGGTGCACGCGCAGCTCGATGCCGGCGGCGGTGCTGCGCGCCACGCCCAGGTGCTTGATGCGGTAGCCCAGCGCTTCGGCGTAGTTGACGTCGGCGGTGGTCAGCTGGGTGATGCCTTCGGTGTAGGCCTTGTCGAACTGCAGCGGGATGCCGAAGGCGATGGACGCCAGGATGGTCAGCTTGTGCGCCGCGTCGATGCCTTCCACGTCGAAGGTCGGGTCGGCTTCGGCGTAGCCCAGGGCCTGGGCCTCGGCCAGCACGTCTTCGAAGGTGCGGCCCTTCTCGCGCATTTCGGTGAGGATGAAGTTGCCGGTGCCGTTGATGATGCCGGCCACCCAGTTGATGCGGTTGGCGGACAGGCCTTCACGGATGGCCTTGATCACCGGGATGCCGCCGGCCACGGCCGCTTCGAAGGCGACGATGACGCCCTTCTCGCGCGCCTTGGCGAAGATTTCGTTGCCGTGCACGGCAATCAGCGCCTTGTTGGCGGTGACCACGTGCTTGCCGTGCTCGATGGCCTTGAGCACCAGTTCGCGGGCCACGGTGTAGCCGCCGATCAGCTCGATGACGATGTCGATGTCGGGGTTGGTGGCCACGGCAAAGACATCGTTGGTAATGGGGGTACCGGTAATCTGGCAATTCGGGTTCTGCGAACGCATGGCAATCTGGGCCACTTCGATTCCACGCCCGGCACGGCGGGCAATCTCCTCGGCGTTGCGCTGAAGTACGTTGAAGGTGCCGCCACCGACGGTACCTAACCCACAGATGCCTACTTTGACCGGTTTCACTCTGAACTCCCCATAAAACGGCCGACGCAGGGTCGGCCGTGACAAACCGCCGCACACCCGTGCGGCTTGGTAAATTACGGCCTGGCGGGCATTCCCGTCAGGCCTTGATCTTGGATGACACGAAGGCGGCGGCCATCAGCCCTTGGCGCCCAGGGCCAGCTTGGCCACTTGCGGGGCCGGCTGGTAGCCAGGAATCATCTGGCCGTTTTCCAGGATGATGGCCGGCGTGCCGTTGACACCGATGGACTGGCCCATGGCGAATTGCTTGCTCACCGGGTTGGCGCACTTGGCCGGTGTGTCGACGCTCTTGCCGTTGATCAGCTTGGTCAGCGATTCCTGGCGGTCCTTGGAGCACCACACGGCCTGCAGCTGCTCGTCACCGGGCGAACCCAGGCCCTGGCGCGGGAAGGCCAGGTAGCGCACTTCGATGCCCATCTTGTTCAGCGCAGGCACTTCCTCGTGCAGCTTGTGGCAGTACGGGCAGGTGGTGTCGGTGAACACGGTGATGTGCGACTTGGTCTCGCCCACGGCCGGGAACACCACCATTTCGCTGGCAGGGATGGCGTTGATGGTCTTGGCCACGCCCTGGCGCTCGGTGATCTCGGTGAGGTTGACCGGCTTGCCGTCCTGCACCTGGAACAGGTAGCCCTGCATCACGAACTTGCCGTCGGCGCTGGCGTAGAGCACGCGGCTGCCCTGCAGCTTGACTTCGTACAGGCCGTTGAGCGGGCTGGCGGCGATGCTTTCGATCGGGGTGTCGAGTTGCAGGGTGTCGAGGGTCTTGCGGATGGCCTGCTCGGCCTTGTCGTCGGCCATAGCCACGGTGCTGAGCAGCGCAAGGGCGGCGGCAGCGAGAATTCGGGTCACGCGCATGGGAACTCCTGAGGCAGCGGACGAAGGGGCCAATCGTGCTGGGTCGGCGGTCCGTGGACAGCCGGCATTCGATGCCCGCTTTGGTAACCGCCCAAGCCTACCACATTCACAGGCTCTGTCCGAATGACACGGCAACAAGAGATGTGCGGTGATCGCCTCAGCCACGCGGGTGATGACGGGCATGCAGGTCCTGCAGGCGGGCCCGGGCGACATGGGTGTAGATTTGCGTGGTGGACAGGTCGCTGTGGCCCAGCAGCATCTGCACCACGCGCAGGTCGGCGCCGTGGTTGAGCAGGTGCGTGGCGAAGGCGTGGCGCAGGGTGTGCGGCGACAGCGACTTGCCGATGCCGGCCACGCTGGCCTGGTGCTTGATGCGGTGCCAGAAGGTCTGGCGGGTCATCTGCTCGCCGCGCTGGCTGGGGAACAGCACGTCGCTGGGGCGCCCGCCCAGCAGGTCGTTGCGGCCGTCGCGCAGGTAGCGCTCCACCCACACCACGGCCTCCTCGCCCATGGGCACCAGGCGCTCCTTGCTGCCCTTGCCCATCACCCGCAGCACGCCCTGGCGCAGGTTGACCTGGTCCAGGGTCAGGCTCACCAGCTCGGTCACGCGCAGGCCACAGGCATACAGCACTTCGAGCATGGCGCGGTCGCGCTGGCCGATGGGCTCGCTGAGGTCCGGGGCCTTGAGCAGCGCCTCCACGTCGGCTTCCGACAGGGACTTGGGCAACGGCTTGCCCAACTGCGGCATCTCGACCTGCAGGGTCGGGTCCACGCCGATCAGCTTTTCACGCAGCAGGTAGCGATAAAAGCCACGCACGCCGGAGAGAAAACGCGCGGTGGAACGCGGCTTGTAGGCCTGGTCCACGCGCCAGGCCAGGTGGTCGAGGATCAACTCGCGGCCCGCCTGGGGCAGCTGCACGCCTTTTTCCTGCAGCCAGCCGTTGAACAGGGTCAGGTCGCTGCGGTAAGAGTCGCGGCTGTTGTCCGACAGGCCTTTTTCGAGCCACAGGGCATCGAGGTACTGGTCGATGAGGGGGTGATCTACAGCGGGCATCTGCGCAAACCGGGCGATTGAAAGCCGCAGTCTACCTCACAGGCCCGGCAATACCGGCACCGGGCGCTTGTCATCGTCGATGGCGACGAAGCTGAACACGCCTTCGATGGCCTTTTCCCGGCCGTCGCAGCTCATGCTTTCGACGAACACTTCAACCCGCACCTTGAGGCTGGTGTTGCCGACTCTCACCACAGTGCCCACCAGTTCGACGATGCTGCCGGCAGGAATGGGGTGGTTGAAGTCGATGCGGTCGGTGGACACGGTCACCAGCGGCAGGCGGCAGAAGCGCGTGGCGGTGATGAACGACACCTCGTCCATCCAGGCCAGGGCAGTGCCGCCGAACAGGGTGTTGTGGTGGTTGGTGGTGGGCGGGAACACCGCCTTGGTGACGCGGCTGACCGAGAGGTCGGTGCGGCGTTGTATTTCGAGGTCGCGTGGGGTCATGGAGGGCTATCGCCAGGGTGTTGGGAATGTGGGAGCTGGCATAAATCGCGGGCACAAAAAAGCAGCCCGTAGGCTGCTTCTTTCTTGCATCGGTAAAACGGCTATTAAGCCAGTTTTTCCTTGATGCGAGCTGCTTTACCCGACAGGTCGCGCAGGTAGTACAGCTTGGCTTTACGCACGTCACCACGACGTTTCACGGCCATGCTGTCGATCTGCGGGCTGTAGGTCTGGAAAGTACGCTCTACGCCAACGCCGTTGGAGATTTTACGAACAGTGAAAGCACTGTTCACACCACGGTTACGCTTGGCGATAACAACGCCTTCGAACGCCTGCAGACGAGCGCGATCGCCTTCCTTCACTTTCACCTGAACGACGATGGTGTCGCCCGGGGCAAAGGCCGGGATTTCTTTGGTCATCTGCTCGGCTTCGAGTTGCAGAATGATTTTGTTGGTCATGCTGTGCTCCTAAGGTAAATCTTTGTGATCTACCATCGATACGTTAACTATCGTCCCGCTCACGGAGATACTCCGTCAGCAGCTTCTTCTCTTCTCCAGAAAGCGAGCGTCTTTCCAGAAGATCGGCACGTCGTTCGTAGGTCCGCCCAAGGGACTGCTGCAAACGCCAGCGCCGGATGTGTGCATGATTGCCACTAAGCAATACGTCGGGAACACGCTGATCCGCATACACCTCCGGTCGGGTGTAGTGCGGGCAATCCAGCAGACCATCCGTGAAGGAGTCTTCCTCCGCGGAGTCCGCATGCCCTAAAGCTCCGGGCAGCAGTCGTGTAACCGCATCGATCAGGACCATCGCCGGCAGCTCACCGCCAGACAGGACATAGTCACCAATCGACCACTCTTCATCGACATGAGCCTGAATAAACCGCTCGTCAATGCCTTCATAGCGCCCTGCGATCAGAATCAAGGATTCCGATTCAGCCAGTTCGCGTACCCCCTGCTGAGTCAGCTGGCGGCCTTGCGGCGACAGGTAAATGACCTTCGCCGACTCCCCCGCTGCGTTCCTGGCCTCGGCCAGCGCATCTTCCAGGGGCTTGATCTTCATCACCATGCCCGGACCACCGCCAAACGGCCGATCATCCACCGTATGGTGACGATCTGTGGTGTAGTCCCGCGGATTCCAACAGGTCAGTTGCAACAACCCCTGTTTCACCGCGCGGCTGGTAATGCCGTACTCGCTGATGGCCGAAAACATCTCGGGGAACAGACTGATCACTTCTACGCGCAGGCTGGCCATTGCCTAGAAGTCCGCATCCCAATCAACCTTCATTTCGCCTGCGGCCAGGTCGACGGCCAACACACACTGCTCCGTATAGGGCAGCAAGCGTTCGCGATCATCCAGGCTGCCAGCGCAAGGCTTGACCACCATCACATCATTCGAACCGGTCTCCAGCAGGTGATCGATCTTCCCGAGCAGTTGCCCGAGTTGGTCGATGACATTCAGACCTTCCAGCTGGTACCAGTAGTACTCGCCGTCGTCCAAATCTGGAAACAGATCACGTGGCACGCAGATCTCGTAACCGGACAGAAGCTGGGCTTCGTCGCGATCATCAAGACCCTTGAGCTTCGTGACCAGGAACTTGCTCTGCAAGCGCCCGCTGACCAGCTCTACCTGCTTGTCCACGCTGCCTGCGCGCTTGAGCGTCCAGGTTTTGTAGTCCAACAGGTTGTCAATCGGATCAGTAAAGGAGTAAACCTTCACTTCGCCACGAACGCCGTGAACCGAGAAAATCTTGCCGATAACGATCAAATCATCAGCAGTAACTGGCGTCGTGTTCATATTGCTCAGGCCGCAGCCTTGGCAGCTTCCTTCAGCAACTGAGCAACGCGCTCAGAAGGCTGTGCACCAACGCTCAACCAGTGGTTGACGCGCTCTTGGTTCACGGACAGGCGGATTTCCTGACCACGAGCCACTGGGTTGAAGAAGCCAACGTGCTCTTTGTGCGAGCCGTCACGCGGGTTGCGCGAGTCGGTCACGGTCAGTTGGTAGAATGGGCGCTTTTTAGAGCCGCCACGGGCAAGACGGATGGTTAGCATTGAACATCGTTCCTGTAGTCGGTGCTGCAAATCATAATGCACAGCGGGCACACGGGTGCCCGAAAGGCCGCATATTCTCAAGGAATATCCGGACTTTTGCAAATGCCTTTTTCCGGCACACACAGTGCACCCGATAGATTTGCTTCATATGACCACCCGAAGGGGTGGCCGGTGGACCTGCCGGGGCAGGTTTACCGCAGTGCCCGCACTGCTGCGGGCGGTGCCAGCCCGGGGGCTGGCACGGGTAATCACATCTTCGGCATGCCACCGCCGCCGGGCAGCATGCCGCCCATGCCGCGCATCATCTTGGCCATGCCGCCCTTGGTGGAAAACTTCTTCATCATCTTCTGCATCTGCTTGTGCTGCTTGATCAAGCGGCCGATGTCCTGCACCTGGGTGCCGGAACCCAGGGCGATCCGGCGCTTGCGCGAACCGCTGATCAGGTCAGGGTCGCGGCGCTCGGCCGGGGTCATGGAGTTGATGATGGCTTCCATCTGCTTGAATTGCTTTTCAGCGGCGTTCTGGGCGTTGCCCATCTGCGACAGGTTCATGCCGCCGATGCTCGGCAGCTTGTCCATCAGGCCGCCCAGGCCGCCCATGTTCTTCATTTGTTGCAGCTGGTCACGGAAGTCTTCGAGGTCGAAGCCCTTGCCCTTCTTCAGCTTCTTGGCCAGTTTGTCGGCCTTCTCTTTATCCAGGGTCTGCTCGGCCTGCTCGATCAGGCTGAGCACGTCACCCATACCCAGGATCCGCGAGGCGATACGATCCGGGTGGAAGGGCTCGAGCGCTTCGCTCTTCTCGCCCATGCCGATGAACTTGATCGGCTTGCCGGTAATGGCACGCACCGACAGGGCGGCACCGCCACGGGCGTCGCCGTCGACCTTGGTCAGGATCACGCCGGTCAGCGGCAGCGCATCGCCAAAGGCCTTGGCGGTGTTGGCGGCGTCCTGGCCGGTCATGGCGTCGACCACGAACAGCGTTTCCACCGGCTTGATGGCGGCGTGCAGGGCCTGGATCTCGCCCATCATCTCGGCGTCGATGTGCAGGCGGCCGGCGGTGTCGACGATGACCACGTCGATGAACTTGAGCTTCGCTTCGCGGATCGCCGCTTCGGCGATGGCCACCGGCTTCTGGGTGATATCGGACGGGAAGAAGGTCACGCCGATGTCGTTGGCCAGGGTCTCGAGCTGCTTGATGGCCGCCGGACGGTAGACGTCGGCCGATACCACCATCACGCTCTTCTTCTTGCGCTCTTTAAGGAAGCGCGCCAGCTTGCCGGCGGTGGTGGTCTTGCCCGCACCCTGCAGGCCGGCCATCAGCACCACGGCAGGCGGCGCGGCGTTCAGGGCCAGGTCTTCGTTGGCCGCGCCCATCAGGCCTTCGAGTTCGATCTGGACGATCTTCACGAACGCCTGGCCAGGCGTCAGGCTACGCGATACTTCGGTGCCGACCGCGCGTTCCTTGACCTTGTTGACGAAGTCCTTCACCACCGGCAGGGCGACGTCGGCTTCCAGCAACGCCATGCGCACTTCACGCAGGGTGTCTTTGATGTTGTCTTCCGTCAGCTTGGCCTTGCCAGTTACATGGCGCAGCGTCTGCGAAAGACGTTCGGTAAGGTTTTCAAACATGCGCGATCCTTTCAGGCTCAATTGAACCGAGGTTAAGCAGCCTGGCCCGTGAATAATATTAGAGGCGCGGCGTGGGCAGGCCGGCGATTATAGCCAGAAGTGCGCGCCACGGACACCAGTGCGGCGCCAGTCTTTCGTCCGGCGGCCGTTCTATGCCACACTCAGCCACTTTCGGGCTTGCTCCACAGGACTTATGCTCCCCTTGTCACCCAGTTTGCTACCCAGCCTCGCCGCCGCCTTCCTTTATGCCGCTGCGACCGTCTACCACGGCACCCGCGTGAAGCAGCGCGCAGCGGTCGACAAACGCCTGCTCTACGTGATCGGCGCACTCGCCGTGGTAGCCCAGGGCCTGGCACTGAAATACCAGCTGATCACGCCCCAGGGCCTGAGCCTGGACTTCTTCGGCGCCGCCAGCCTGATCTCGGCGGCGGTCATCGCCCTGACCCTGATCGCCTGCACGCGCATCCCGGTGGAGAACCTGCTGCTCCTGCTGTTCCCGCTGGGCGCCACCACCACGCTGATCGCGCAGTTCATCCCCAAGGGCACGGTGCCGCTGATCGACGAGGAGCCGGGCATCCTGGCGCACATCCTGTTGTCGATCCTGGCCTACGGCATGTTCACCATCGCGGTGTTCCAGGCCCTGCTGCTGCTGATCCAGAACCATCAGCTCAAGCACAAGCACCCTTCGGGGCTGATCAAGAACTTCCCGCCCCTGCAAACCATGGAAAGCCTGCTGTTCGGCTTCCTGTGGGCCGGCTGGGGGCTGCTGTCGCTGTCGTTGATTTCCGGCTGGCTGTTCCTGGAAAACCTGTTCGCCCAGCACCTGGTGCACAAGACCCTGCTGGCGTGCCTGGCGTGGATCGTGTTCAGCGTGCTGCTGTGGGGCCGCAACCGCCTGGGCTGGCGCGGGCACAAGGCGATCCGCTGGACCCTGGCCGGTTTCTGCCTGTTGATGCTGGCCTACTTCGGCAGCAAGCTGGTTCGCGAATACATTCTGCACATCTGACGGGCGAGTAAATGGACAATCTGCCGTTGGGCGCGATGCTGGGTTTCGTGCTGCTGTCGATCCTCTGGTCGGCGCTGTTCACGGGCGTGGAGACAGCCCGCAACCACCTGGCTGCCCTGCGCACCCGGCGCAAGGTGGGCGAGCGCCCCAGCCTGGCCTTCCCGCTGGAAAGCCTGGTGCTGTGCAACACCCTGTGCCGGGTGCTGGCGGTGGTGCTGGGGGTGTTCGTGGCGGTCTACCACTGGCACGTCAAGGGCCTGTGGGCCGGCGGCCTGATCATGGCCGCGGTGCTGGTGACCTTCAGTGAATACCTGCCACGCCTGCTGGCGCGCCGCCATCCCGAGGCCTTCATCGGCCTAGGCAACTCGCTGCTGCGCCTACCCCTGACCCTGCTGTACCCGCTGGTGTGGCCGTTCAGCGGCATCGCCCGCCTGCTGCTCAAGCCGTTCGCGCCCATTGCCCGGCCCATCGCCCGCCCCCACGACGAGCCGGGGCCGGATGAGAGCGAGGACGACCTCGACGAAGACCAGGAACCCAGCGCCCCGCACCTGCTGGGTGGCCTGCAGTCACTGAACCGCATCACCGTCAATGACATCCTGGTGCCGCGCAGCGAAGTCGACGGGCTGAACCTGGACGACCCGATCGAGAAGATTGCCGAGCAGCTGATCATCAGCCGCCACACCCGCCTGCCGGTGTACCACAACGACATCAACCAGGTGGAAAAGGTGCTCAACACCCGCCAGGTCAGCCACCTGCTGCCCAAGGGCGAGCTGACCATGGAAGCCCTGCTGGCGGCCTGCTACGACGCCTACTTCGTGCCCGAGAGCACCCCGCTGCACCTGCAACTGCTGAACTTCCACAAGCAGCAGCGGCGCCTGGGCGTGGTAGTGGACGAATACGGCGAAGTGCTCGGCCTGGTGACCCTGGAAGACATTCTCGAGGAAATTGTCGGCGAGTTCGAAGACGAACACACCATGGACAACCCCCACGTGCACCCGCAGGCCGACGGCCGCTTCGTGGTGGATGGCGCGGCGTCGATCCGCGAGCTGAACAAGAGCCTGGGCTGGCACCTGCCCAGCGACGGCCCCAAGACCCTCAACGGCCTGGTCACCGAGGCGCTGGAGAGCATCCCCGACTGCGCGGTGTGCCTGAAGATCGGCCGCTACCGCCTGGAAATCCTCCAAGCCGAGGAAAACCGCGTGACGCGGGTGCTGATCTGGCACACCAGCAGCTTGCCCAAGCTCACCTGAAGCCAGCGGCTACCGGTTGCGCCACCGCCCGCAATTCATATAATCAAACCAGCTTACCCAGCCCCCTGCCGCCGCGTCCTGCTACCCGCACGGACGTGCACCGGCCACCTGCCTGCGGCCCACCCTGCCCCGCACCTATAATAATTTCGCCAGGGAACCTGCAATGAGCACCAGCACCTACGCTGCCAGCGGCGCCGAACAGCCGCGCAATTCCACCGCCCGGGTGGCCACCGCCAGCTTCATTGGCACCGCCATCGAATTCTATGACTTCTACGTGTACGCCACGGCTGCCGCCCTGGTGATCGGCCCGGTGTTCTTCCCGCAGACCTCCGGTACTGCGCAGATGCTTTCGGCCTTCCTCACTTTCGGCATCGCCTTCCTCGCCCGGCCGCTGGGCTCGGCGCTGTTCGGCCATTTCGGCGACCGCGTCGGGCGCAAATCCACCCTGGTGGCCTCGCTGCTGCTGATGGGCGTGTGCACCACCCTGATCGGCGTGCTGCCCGGCTACGACCAGATAGGCGCCTGGGCGCCGATCCTGCTGTGCGTGTTGCGCTTCGGCCAGGGCCTGGGGCTGGGCGGCGAATGGGGTGGCGCGGCGCTGCTGGCCACCGAAAACGCGCCCAAGGGCAAGCGCGCCTGGTTCGGCATGTTCCCGCAACTGGGGCCATCCATCGGCTTCCTGGCGGCCAACGGCCTGTTCCTGGGCCTGGCCATGCTGCTCAGCGACGAGCAGTTCCGCGCCTGGGGCTGGCGCCTGCCGTTCCTGCTCAGCGCCCTGCTGGTGATGGTGGGCCTGTACGTGCGCCTGAAGCTGGAAGAAACCCCGGTGTTCGCCAAGGCCATGGCCGCCCATGAAAAGCTGAAGATCCCGTTGGTGGAACTGTTCGCCCAGTACTGGCGGCCCATGCTGCTGGGCGCCGCCTCCATGGTGGTGTGCTACGCGCTGTTCTACATCTCCACGGTGTTTTCCCTGAGCTACGGCGTGGCCACCCTGGGCTACAGCCGGGAAAGCTTCCTGGGCATGCTGTGCTTCGCGGTGCTGTTCATGGCCCTGGCCACGCCGATTTCGGCGGCCCTGAGCGACCGTTTCGGGCGCAAGCCGGTGCTGGTGTTCGGCGGCGTATTGGCGATTGCCTCGGGCTTTGCCATGGAGCCACTGCTGACCCAGGGCTCGACCAGCAGCGTGGCGTTGTTCCTGAGCATCGAGCTGTTCCTGATGGGCTTCACCTTCGCCCCCATGGGCGCGTTGCTGCCCGAACTGTTCCCCACGCGCGTGCGCTACACCGGCGCGTCGGCGGCGTACAACCTGGGCGGTATCGTCGGGGCATCGGCGGCGCCGTTCGCAGCGCAAAAGCTGGTGGCCATGGGCGGCCTGGGCTGGGTGGGCGGGTATGTGTCGGCGGCGGCGCTGCTCAGCCTGCTGGCGGTGCTGTGCCTGAAGGAAACGCGGGATGAGGATTTGAGCAAGGTGGCGTGACGCGGCCTGTGGCCGCTGCTACAGGGTTCGTAGCAGCTGCCGCAGGCGGCGTCCGGGCAATTACAGTTCCACGTTCACAGCCTGGGCCGAGCGAGTAGCCTTGGCGCGGGCCGCTTCGATCGACTCGTCACGCGCCAGGGCCACGCCCATGCGGCGCTGGCCGGCCACTTCCGGCTTGCCGAACAGGCGCAGCGCGGTGTCTGGCTCGGCCAGCGCGGCGCCCAGGTTGGCGAAGGCGGTCTGGGTGGAGTTGCCTTCCACCAGGATCACCGCCGAGGCCGACGGGCCGAACTGGCGCACGGCCGGAATCGGCAGGCCGAGGATGGCGCGGGCGTGCAGCGCGAACTGCGACAGGTCCTGGGAGATCAGGGTCACCAGGCCGGTGTCATGGGGGCGCGGCGAGACTTCGCTGAACCACACCTGGTCGCCCTTGACGAACAGCTCCACGCCGAACAGACCACGGCCACCCAGGGCCTCGGTCACGGCCTTGGCCACGCGCTCGGATTCGGCCAGGGCCACCGGGCTCATGGCCTGCGGCTGCCAGGACTCCTGGTAGTCACCCTTCTCCTGGCGGTGACCTACCGGAGCCAGGAAGGTGGTGCCGCCCACGTGACGCACGGTCAGCAGGGTGATTTCGTAGTCGAAGTCGATGAAGCCTTCGATGATGACGCGGCCCTTGCCGGCACGGCCGCCTTCCTGGGCGTAGTCCCAGGCCTTTTGCACGTCGTCGGCGCTTTTGAGCAGGCTCTGGCCCTTGCCCGATGAGCTCATCACCGGCTTGACCACGCAGGGGAAACCCAGGTCCTGGACGGCGTCGCGGTACTCTTCGAAGGTGTCGGCGAAGTGGTACGGCGAGGTCGGCAGGTCCAGCTCTTCGGCGGCCAGGCGACGGATGCCTTCACGGTTCATGGTCAGCTGGGCGGCACGCGCGGTAGGCACCACGGTGAAACCCTCGGACTCCAGCTCCACCAGGGTGGCGGTGGCGATGGCTTCGATTTCCGGCACGATGTAGTGCGGCTTCTCGGCCTCGATCACCGCACGCAGCGCGGCGCCATCGAGCATGTTGATCACATGGCTGCGGTGGGCGACCTGCATGGCAGGGGCGTTGGCATAACGGTCGACGGCGATCACTTCAACGCCCAGGCGTTGCAGCTCGATCACCACTTCCTTGCCCAGCTCGCCGCAGCCACACAGCAGTACGCGCGTCGCGGTCGGCGACAGTGGAGTTCCGATACGGGTCATTTCAGGTCCTTAAGGGGAACGGGTTATCGCGGGCCGCCCGGGTGCGGCCCACCGAGGCGGGCATTTTACATCAATCGGCGCGAGGCGGCGCTGCGACACGACCGCCAGGCAATAGGCGCTGCAAAACCGTAGCCGCTGCCGCAGGCTGCGCTGGCCCTGTGCCCCGCTGGAGATTTCCAGGGTTCACACCGGCCAGCGCAGCCTGCGGCAGCGGCTACGGATAGGGGGGCTTCAGGCGCCGGCGACGAACATCATCCCGCCGGCCACGGCGCGTTCGTGGCACTTGACCAGCACTTCGCGGCGCTCGTCGTTGCTCATGCGCCCCCAGCGGGTGATTTCGGCGGCCGTGCGCTGGCAGCCGGTGCAGATATCGTCGTCATCCAGGGCACAGACCTGCACACAAGGCGAGGCGACGGGGCGTTCTTGGTTCATCAGTCTTCCTGGGGTGCAAGGTCCCGCGCGTAGCGTCGGGCATTGTGTACGTAGTGGGCGGCGCTGGCCTCGAGCATCTTCATCTGCGCCTCGGTCAGCTGGCGCACGACCTTGCCGGGCGAGCCCATCACCAGCGAACCGTCGGGTATTTCCTTGCCCTCGGCGATCAGCGCGTTGGCGCCGATGATGCAATGCTTGCCGATGCGGGCGCCGTTGAGGATCACCGCGTTGATGCCGACCAGGCTGTAGTCGCCCACGGTGCAGCCGTGCAGCATGGCGTTATGGCCGATTGTAACACCGCGGCCGAGGGTCAGTGGCGACCCCATGTCGGTATGGATCACCGTGCCGTCCTGCACGTTGCTGTCGGGGCCGATGTCGATCAGTTCGTTGTCGCCGCGCAACACGGCGCCAAACCACACGCTGGCGTTTTCCTGCAGGCGCACCCGGCCGATCAGGGTGGCGGTGGGCGCGGTCCAGCTGGTGACATGAGTCTCGACGCGGGCGTCGCCCAAACGGTATTTCATCGGTGGCTTCCTCAGGCAGGCAAAGGCGGCTCGCAGGTCCGCTCAAATTGACGTGAAATGCTCGGGGGGGCGGTGCAGGCTGATGTCGGCGTCGTACATCAGGTTCACCAGCTCGACGATCATGATCGCCGACAGGCCCCAGATCTTGTATTCGCCAAAGCGGTAGCTGGGCACGTACCAGCTGCGGCCCTGGTAGTCGATGCGGTGGGTGTGCTCGCGCGGGTCTTCACGGAAGAACGCCAGCGGCACGCTGAACACTGCGGCAATTTCCGCATCGTTGGGGCGGTATTCGACGAAGTCCGGGATCACCCCGACGAAGGGCGTCACCTTCAGGCCATGCTTGGAGATCAGCGGGCTCAGGGGGCCCAGCACTTCCACCAGGCCGGGCGGCAGGCCGATTTCTTCCTCGGCCTCGCGCAGGGCGGTGAACACCAGGTCCGGGTCCTCGGGGTCGCGGCGGCCACCGGGGAAGGCCACTTCGCCGCCGTGGGTGGACAGACCCTTGGCGCGCAGGGTGAGCACCAGCTCGGGCTCGGCACTGCGGGTGATGGGCAGCAGCACGGCTGCCTCGGGGAAACGCTGATCGGTCTCCAGGGTCCGTGGCCTGTGGCTGCTCATCCGACGCAGTAGCTCGTCCAGCATGGTCTCTCTCAATTCGATGCCTAGGGGCAATCATGCACCAAAGCCACGGCCCTGCCCAACCCCCCTTGCGTACAAAACCGCCCTTGCGGTGCGGGGACCACTGGCGCCAAGATAGGCGCAGCGATCAGGAAGCCCGACATGAAATTCTGCAGCCAGTGCGGCAACCCGGTAACCCAGCGCATTCCCCAGGGCGACAACCGCCTGCGGTACGTGTGCGGGCACTGTGAATTCATTCACTACCAAAATCCCAATATAGTCGCCGGTTGCCTGCCTGTGTGGGGCGATCGCGTATTGTTGTGCCGCCGGGCCATCGAACCGCGCCGCGGTTTCTGGACCCTGCCCGCCGGCTTCATGGAAAACGGCGAGACCCTGGAACAGGCCGCCAGCCGCGAGACCGAGGAGGAAGCCTGTGCACGCGTCCGCCAGCTGGCGCTGTACACGCTGTTCGACTTGCCGCACATTAGCCAGGTGCATGTGTTCTTTCGCGCCGAGCTTGCCGACCTGGACTACGCCGTGGGCGAGGAAAGCCTGGAAGTGCGGCTGTTCGAACAAAGCGAAATACCCTGGGCCGAGCTGGCTTTCCCCACGGTGAACCGTACCTTAGAATGCTACTTTGCCGACCGCCAGGGCCAACACTTCCCTGTGCGCAACGAATTTCTGCCGCCGCTGCACGGGCTGGGGCAGACCTGAAACCGACCGTGTCACGCGGCACCGGCGCAAGCGGGGTGCGATTCACCTGCAGGATTGATCGTTAAATGCGCTGGTTGCTTGCCCTCTTCTGTCTGTCCTACGCCACCCTGTCGTCGGCCGCCTTCACTGTCACTGTCGTCAAGCAGCCACCCGCGGGCACTGCACCGGCCGTGGTCGATGCCGTCACCCCCAGGGTGCCGGCGGACCTGGCCAACGCCGTGGTGGACAAGGTGCTGGTGCTCAAGTCCAGCCACCAACTGCAGTTGCTCAGCCGTGGCCAGACCCTGAAAAGCTACCGCGTGTCGCTGGGCAAGAGCCCGCGCGGGCCCAAGCAGTACGAGGGCGACATGCGCACCCCCGAAGGCTTCTACTGGCTGGACTGGCGCAAGGTCAGCGACCGCTTCAACCTGGCCATCCACGTGTCGTACCCCAACGCCGGCGACGCCGCCAAGGCACGCAGCGCCGGCCTGCCCGCCGGCGGCATGATCATGATCCACGGCACCCCGGACAGCGAGGAATACCCCGAGTGGTATTTCAACACCCTGGACTGGACCGACGGCTGCATCGCCATGAAGAACCAGGACATGCGCGAACTGTGGAGCCTGGTCAAGGACGGCACCATGATCGAAATCCGCCCGTAACACCGCCTCCGTAGCAGCGGCCGCAGGCCGCGTCCTCCCCCTGACACTCCCCGCGCTTGCCTCTGACGCAGCCTTCGGCAGCTGCTACGGGGAGGTGTGCTTGTGGATAATGTAAAACCACTGGCATTGACGTGGTATTCAAGTGGTATTACCTTGAAGCCCACTACCGAGCGCCATAACTCTCACAATCGCATCGGAACCCTACATGAACGACCTGCTCGCGCTGCGCCCCGACGACACCCAGGCCACGCCGCTGTACCTGCAGCTGGCGCGCAACCTGGAAGCCGCCATCCATGCCGGTGTATGGAAGGCCGAACAGGCCTTGCCCTCCGAACGTACCCTCAGCGAACAGCTGGGCCTGTCCCGGGTCACCGCCCGCAAGGCGCTGGAGATCCTGCTGGAACAGGGCCTGATTCGCCGCAACCAGGGCTCGGGCACCTTCATTACCCCGCGCCTGGAACAACCGCTGTCACGCCTTTCCAGTTTCAGCGAGATGCTCCGCCTCAAGGGTTTCGTGCCCGGCTCGCAGTGGCTGGAGCGCGGCATTGCCGTGCCCACTCATGAGGAAGTGATCCGCCTGGGGCTATCGCCCACCGACCAGGTGGCGCGCCTCAAGCGCCTGCGCAAGGCCGACGACACCGTCATGGCCATCGAGATGAGCGCCCTGCCTGCCGCCCTGCTGCCCCACCCCGAAGCCATCGGCGATTCGCTGTACCAGTACCTGGAAAGCATCGGCCGGCCGGTGGTGCGCGCCCTGCAGCATATCCGCGCCATCAACGCCTCGGCCGAATTCGCCGCCCTGGTGGGCATCGAGCCGGGCACCGCGATGCTGCTGATGACCCGTATCGGCTACCTGGACGACAACACCGCCATCGAGCTGACCGACACCTATTGCCGCAACGACTACTACGACTTCGTCGCTGAATTGCGGCGCTGAACCACGAGCCTTCCTGCCATGTCCGACGACAACATCCTCACCCCCAACGGCTGGTTCCGCGGCCGCCTGCTGCACGCCGAAGGCAAGATCACCGGCGTCGACGGCGTGCCCTGCGACCCGGCCACCAATGACCGGCCCTACCTGCTGCCCGGCTTCATCGACCTGCACGTGCACGGGGGTGGCGGCAAGGACATCATGCAGGGCGGCGACGCCTTCGCCACCATTGCCCGCACCCATGTGCGCTTCGGCACCACCGCGCTGCTGGCCACCACCATGACCGCCCCGGCCGAGGAAATCGCCAGCGTGCTCAAGGGCCTCGACCGCTACTGCCAGGCCCGCGAGCCCGGCAGCGCGCGGGTGCTGGGGGTGCACCTGGAAGGCCCGTACATCAACCCCGGCAAGCTGGGCGCCCAGCCCAACTTCGCCCACACCGCGCTGTTGGCCGAGGTGGACCACTACCTGAGCCTGGCGCCCATCAAGGTCATCACCATTGCCCCGGAAATTGCCGGCCACAACGCGCTGATCCGTGAGCTGAGTGGCCGTGGCGTGCGCCTGCAGATCGGCCACACCCTGGGCAGCTACGAGGACGGCGTGGCCGCGCTCGAGGCTGGCGCCAGCAGCTTCACCCACCTGTACAACGCCATGAGCCCGCTGCACCACCGTGAGCCGGGCATGGTCGGCGCCGCCCTGGCCCACGCCCGCTACGCCGAGCTGATCCCCGACTTGTTGCACGTGCACCCCGGCGCCATCCGCGCGGCGCTGCGGGCCATCCCGTGCCTGTACTGCGTCACCGATTCCACCGCGGCCACCGGCATGCCCGACGGCAACTACATGCTGGGCAGCAACCACGTGACCAAGTGCCTGGGCGGCGTGCGCCTGGCCGACGGCACGCTGGCCGGCAGCACGCTGACCATGGACCTGGCGCTGCGCAACCTGGTGAAGATCGGCGTGCCCCTGGACGATGCGTCCCGGCGCCTGTCGCAATTCGCCGCCGATTACCTGGGCGTCAGCGACCGCGGCCGCCTGCAACCGGGGGCCTGGGCCGACTGCGTGCGCCTGGACCGCCACCTGATGCTGACCGACGTGATGGTCGAAGGAGAAGCCATTGACTTGCAAGATGCTTGAAGAAGCGCGCAGCGCCCACGCGGCCGTGAGCCGCCAGCTGCAGACCCTCGACCCGCTGCTGCAGGCCCTGGCCGAGCGCCTGCGCCAGCAGCCGCCGCACGTGGCCATGACCGTGGCGCGCGGCAGCTCCGACCACGCCGCCAGCTACCTGGCCTACCTGGCCATGCAGCAGTTGGGGGTGCCGGTGGCCTCCTTGCCGATGTCGGTGGTCAGCCTGCGCCATTCGCCGCTCAAGGTCGACGGCCAGGTGGTGTTCGCCCTGTCCCAGTCGGGCCAGAGCCCGGACCTGGTGGACAGCCAGCGCCTGCTGCGCGAACGCGGTGCCCTCAGCGTGGCACTGGTGAATGCCGAGGACTCGCCGCTACAGGCCGCCAGCGAATACACCGTGCCGCTGTGCGCCGGCGCCGAGCTGAGCGTGGCCGCCACCAAGAGCTTCATCGCCACCCTCAGCGCCAGCGCCCGGCTGGTCGGCCACTGGGCCCAGGACCCTGAATTACTGGCCGCCGGTACCGCCCTGCCCGATGGCCTGCGCCAGGCCGCAGCGGTGGATTGGGCTGGCGCCGTGGACGCCTTCAAAGGCTGCGACCGGCTGATGGTGATCGGCCGTGGCGCCGGTTTCGCCATCGCCCAGGAGGCGGCGCTCAAGCTCAAGGAAACGGCCGGCATCCAGGCCGAGGCGTTCAGCAGCGCCGAGGTGCGCCACGGCCCCATGGCCCTGATCGACGCCGGCTACCCCTTGCTGGTGTTCGCCCCGCGCGGCGCCGAGCAGGCCGGCCTGCTGAAACTTGCCGCCGACATGCGCGAGCGCGGCGCCAAGGTGCTGCTGGCCGCCCCCGATGACATCGCCGAACGCGACCTGGACCTGTGCCGCGCCCAACACCCGGCGCTGGACCCGATCCTGGCCATCCAGAGCTTCTACGTGATGGCGGCCCACTTGGCCCTGGCCCGCGGCCTGGACCCCGACCAGCCGCGCTATTTGAGCAAAGTCACCCGTACCCACTAGTTGCCCGAACGAGTACCGCGCCCATGAATAACAATAATGAAGTGACCCTAAGCGCCCCCTTGAGTGGCCCCGTACTCGCCCTGGCCCAGGTCCCCGACCCGGTGTTCGCCAGCGGCACGATGGGCGACGGCATCGCCATCGACCCCACCGACAATTGCCTGGTGGCGCCCTGCGCCGGCGAGGTCCTGCACGTGGCCCGCACCCTGCACGCCATCACCCTGCGCGCCGACAACGGCGCCGAACTGCTGCTGCACCTGGGCATCGACACCGTGCAACTGAACGGCGAAGGCTTCCACCTGCAGGTGCAGCCGGGCATGCGCGTAACCCCCGGCCAGCCCTTGCTGCGCTTCGAGATGGACCGGGTGGCGCGGCACAGCACCAGCCTGGTCAGCCTGATCATCGTCACCAATGGCACGCACTTTCGTGCCGAGCGCCTGGCCCCGGAGCAGGTGCGCGCCGGCGAACCGCTGCTGCGCCTCGTCGGCAACCAGGCCACCGGCGCAGTGACCGACGCGGCCGGCGACAGCGTGGAAGGCAGCGCCAGCGTCGCCCACGTCGGCGGCCTGCACGCCCGCCCCGCCGCGCGCTTGCGCCAGGTGGCGCAAGGCTTCGATTGCAGCGCCCAGCTTCGCCACGAAGGACAGCTGGCCGACGTCACCAGCCTGGTAGCGGTAATGGGCCTGGGCGTGGACCAACACGCCCAGGTGCAGGTGATCTGCCGCGGCCCGCAGCGTGAAGCGGCGCTGGCCGCGCTGCTGAAGGCCTTGGGCACGGCCATCGCCGGCGACCACCCGGCACCGGTGCCCCTGCCGTTGCCAGCTGCGACGATGCAAGCGCCCGGCATGCTCGCCGGCGTGTGCGCCGCCCCTGGCCTGGCCAGCGGCCCGCTGGTGCTGCTGGAAGACTCGACCCTGGCCCAGGCGGCCCACGCGGCCATCAACACCGGCCGCGCCGCCAGCCACGCCTGGAGCGACGCCATCGACACCCAGTGCCGCGTGCTGCACGCCACCGGCAAGCCGCTGCTGGCCGAACGCGCCAACGACCTGCTCGACCTGCGCCAGCAGGTATTGCGCGAGCTGCTGGGCGACAGCGCGCGGCCGCCACTGCCCCGTGGCGCCATCGTCGCGGCCCAAGAACTGACCCCCTCCGACCTGCTGTACCTGCACGAGCAAGGCGCCGCCGGCCTGTGCATGGCCGCTGGCGGCGCCACCGCCCACGTGGCTATCCTGGCGCGCGGCAAGGGCCTGCCCTGCCTGGTGGCCATGGGCGACGCGCTGCTGGCGCAGGCCATGGGCACCCCAGTGGTGCTGGACGCCGACAACGGCCGCCTGGAACTGACGCCCAGCGCCCAGCGCCTCGACCAGGTGGCCAGCCAACTCGCCGCACGGCAGGCTCGCCAGCAGTTGCAACAGGCGCACGCCCATGAACCGGCGCGCACCCGGGATGGCAGCGTGATCGAGATCGGCGCCAACGTCGCCTCGCGCCAGGACGCCGAACAGGCCCACCAGGCCGGCGCCGACGGCGTAGGCCTGCTGCGCACCGAATTCCTCTTCGTCGACAGCCACGCAGCCCCCGACGCAACCCAGCAAGTGGCGGCCTACCGGGCCGTGCTCGACGCCATGGGCGACAAGCCGGTGGTCATCCGCACCATCGACGTGGGCGGCGACAAGCAGCTCGACTACCTGCCCCTGCCAGTGGAAGCCAACCCGGTGCTGGGCCTGCGCGGCATTCGCCTGGCCAGCGTCAACCCGCAGGTGCTCGACCAGCAACTACGCGCCCTGCTGCGCACCGGCCAGCCCGAGCGCTGCCGGATCATGCTGCCCATGGTCACCGAAGTGGATGAACTGCTGCAGGTGCGCCAGCGCCTTGCCCAACTGGCCGACGAACTGGGCGTCACGCAACTGCCGCAGCTGGGCGTGATGATCGAAGTGCCCGCCGCCGCCCTACTGGCCGCCCAGCTGGCCGAGCATGCCGACTTCCTCTCCATCGGCACCAACGACCTTTCCCAGTACACCCTGGCCATGGACCGCGACCACGCCGGCCTTGCCGCCCGCGTCGACGCCCTGCACCCGGCGGTGCTGGCGCTGGTGGCCCACACCTGCGCCGGCGCCCGCTTGCATGGCCGTTGGGTGGGCGTGTGCGGCGCCCTGGCCAGCGACCCGCTGGCCACCCCGGTGCTGCTCGGCCTGGGCGTGCAGGAACTGTCGGTCAGCCCGCCCTTGGTGGCCGAGATCAAGGCACGGGTGCGCGACCTCGACCTGGCCGCCTGCCAGGCGCAAGCCCCCCAGTTGCTGGCCCTGCCCGGCGCCGCCGCGGTACGCCAGGCCTGCCACCGGCACTGGCCCCTGAACGCCTAAGCCAATAACAACAACGGATCGGGAGACACGCCATGTACCAACACTTCATCGAAGGCCTGCAACGCCTGGGCCGCGCGCTGATGCTGCCCATCGCCATCCTGCCCATCGCGGGCCTGCTGCTGCGCCTGGGCGACACCGACCTGCTGAACATCGCCATCATCCACGATGCCGGCAACACCATCTTCGCCAACCTGGCACTGATCTTCGCCATCGGCATTGCCGTGGGCTTCGCCCGCGACAACAACGGCACCGCCGGCGTGGCCGGGGCCATCGGCTACCTGGTGATGGTCTCGACCCTCAAGGTGCTGGACCCCAGCATCAACATGGGCATGCTTGCCGGCATCATCAGCGGCCTGCTGGCGGGCGGGCTGTACAACCGCTTCAAGGACATCCAGTTGCCCGCCTACCTGGCATTCTTCGGCGGCCGACGCTTCGTGCCCATCGCCACCGGCTTCGCCTCGGTGGGCCTGGGCGTGCTGTTCGGGCTGATCTGGCCGCCGATCCAGGACGGCATCAACAGCCTGGGGCAACTGCTGCTGGCCAGTGGCAGCCTGGGCGCGTTCATCTTCGGCGTGCTCAACCGCCTGCTGATCATCACCGGCCTGCACCACATCCTCAACAACATGGTGTGGTTCGTGTTCGGCAGCTTCACCAATCCGGCCACCGGCCAGGTGGTGAGCGGCGACCTGGCGCGCTACTTCGCCGGCGACCCCAACGGCGGCCAGTTCATGACCGGCATGTTCCCGATGATGATGTTCGGCCTGCCGGCCGCCTGCCTGGCCATGTACCGCAACGCCCTGCCCGAGCGGCGCAAGCTGATGGGCGGGATACTGCTGTCCATGGCGCTGACCTCGTTCCTGACCGGGGTCACCGAGCCCATCGAGTTCGCCTTCATCTTCCTGGCGCCGCTGCTGTATGGCCTGCATGCCCTGCTCACCGGCCTGTCCATGGCCATCACCAACCTGCTGGACATCCACCTGGGCTTCACCTTCTCCGGCGGCGCCATCGACATGGCGCTGGGCTGGGGCAAGTCCACAAACGGCTGGCTGATCTTCCCGGTGGGGCTGGTGTACGGGCTGCTGTACTACCTGGTGTTCGATTACTGCATTCGCCGCTTCAACCTCAAGACCCCGGGCCGCGAGGCCGTGGCCAGCAGTGACAGCCCGGTGGTGGCCGACAGCGACCGCGCCGGCGCCTATATCCAGGCCCTGGGCGGTGCGGCCAACGTGCTCAGCGTCGGCGCCTGTACCACCCGCCTGCGCCTGCAACTGGCCGACCGCGACCAGGCCGACGACGCCCGCCTGAAGGCGCTGGGCGCCATGGGCGTGGTGCGCCCCGGCCACGGCGGCAGCCTGCAGGTGATCGTCGGGCCGCTGGCCGACAGCCTGGCGGACGAAATTCGCCTGGCGCTGCCGGCGGCGGCTAAACCCATGCAACCACTGCAACCCTGGTTGCAGGCACTGGGCGGGGCGGCCAACATCGACACCCTGGAGTGCCTGGCCGTGACCCGCCTGCGCGTGCAGCTCAATGGCGCGCCGCTGGACCTGCACGCGCTCAAGGCGCTGGGCTGCCAGGGCAGCACCGACCTGGGCGACGGCACCTGGCACCTGCTGGTAGGTGAACAGGCACAAGGCCTGAGCCAAGCCCTGCAGCCACTGCTGGCCCGCCGCGAAGCACTGGCCTGAACCACGCCCGCAACCGCTACCGTCTTTGTGGGAGCTGGCTTGCCAGCGAGTTTTTTTGGGGGCCCCAACAGCTCGCTGGCAAGCCAGCTCCCACAAGATGAACGATATGGAACGTTAGTGCCAGAACCGTCCTACAGAAACCCTGGAAGCGTCTGAACTCATTTGAGTGGATATCCCGGTAGATTCCCTACCAACGGATAGCCACTCAAAAGAATAACAAGATGCCCAAGGTGACCGGCCTGCTGGCCTGCTGTGCCCTCTTTCTCGCCCCCCTGGCGCTGGCCGACGACACGTTGCGTTGGCTGGACCAGGAACGCCGCGACCGCGAGGCCCTGGAGCGCGACCAGCGCCTGCGCCAGCTGCAGCAGCCACGGCCCACGCCACCACCCGCCGAACCGACGGTGGCCGCCGAAGCCCGTTGCTGGCGCCTGAGCGGCCTGCGCCTGGCGGGCAACCGCCTGATCGATGATCGCACCCTGCAAGCGCTGCTCAGCCAACGCCTGCGCCCGTGCATGGGCGCCGATGCCTTGCGCCAGGTGCTTGTCGATATTACCCAGGCCTACGTACAGCGCGGCTACATCGCCGCGCGTGCCTACCCGGCGCAGACGCCGGCGGACGGCCAGCCGCTGGACATCGTCATCGAAGAAGGCTTTGTCGAGTCCATCGAACTGGCTGACGACAGCCTGCCGGTGTCCCTGGCCAGCGCCTTCCCCGACCTGGTCGGCCGGCCGCTGCACCTGCCCACCCTGGAACAGGGCCTGGACCAGCTCAACCGCCTGCGCAGCATCGACCTGCAGGCCCAGGTGCAGCCCGGCGAACTGGACGGTGGCTCACGCATCCTGCTGACCTCACGCAGCCGCCGCTCGCCCTGGGGCCTGCGCGTGGGCTACGGCAACGGCGGCGACACCACCAACGGCCGCCACGGCCTGAGCCTGGTGGCCAGCCGCGACAACCCCTTGCAGCTCAACGACGTGCTGCAGGCCAGCCTGTTCGGCACCTTCGGCAACGCCCCCAACTACACCCGCGGCCTGGGCCTGTACTACAGCGTGCCCTACGGCGCCTGGAGCCTGGGCGCCAGCCTGGGCCACAGCGAACAACGGGCGTTCACCGGCCACGGCGTGCGCCACGACTACACCAGCGACAGCCGCGGCCTGAGCCTAGGCCGCAGCCTGTGGCGCAACCAGCACACCCTGCTCAGCGCCAGCCTGCGGCTGAACAGCAAGACCCGCGACTACCGCCTCAACCACCGGTCAATCGCCCAGCAGGACGCCAGCCTGACCAGCGCCGGCCTGGACCTCAACCTGCTGTGGCTGGGCCGCGCCACCTGGAGCGCGCAACTGGGCTACGCCCACAGCCTGCCGTGGCTGGGTGCCGACACCCGGCCATTCGAGCAATGGCGCCTGGGCGTTTTACGCAGCCAGGCCTGGCCCGGCAACCGCCACCAATGGCGCTGGGACAGCAGCCTGGAAGCCCAGTACAGCCCCACCCTGCTGCCGGCCAGCGAACAGTGGTTGCTGAGCAGCCCCGGCAGCGTGCGCGGCCTGCGCGACAGCAACATCGCCGCCAGCAGCGCGCTGGTGCTGCGCAACAGCCTGAGCCTGGCGTTGCCCCTGGCGCCAGGGCTGGTATTGACCCCGCACGTAGCCGTGGACTACGGCCGCGGCCGCGGCACCTGGCACGGCCGCGGCCGCCAGCAACCCGCTCTCGCCGGCGTCAGCACGGGCGCCAGCCTGGGCTGGCGCGGTGGCGAAGTGAAACTCGATTATCGCCACGCCGTGGTGATCAAGGATGGCGCTCCCTCAGAGCCGGGCTTCTGGAACATGGAGCTGAAACTGGACTTCTGATTCATCAATAAGAGAAATAAAAACAATGACTCAGCGACCCCCACGCTTTACCGCCAACCGCCTGCACTGGGCGATTTCCGCCGCCCTGCTGGGCACCAGCCTGCCCGCCCTGGGCGACGGCCTGGCGCCGGCGCCCGGCCCCACCGGCTACGCCGTGCTCAGCGAGCACAATGGCGTGCCCGCACTGGATATCGTGCGCCCGGACGGCCAGGGCCTGTCCGACAACCACATGCACCAGTTCAACGTCGGCCAACAGGGCCTGGTGCTGAACAACTCGCTGGTGGCTGGCCAGGCGCAACTGGGCCCGCAGCTGGACGCCAACCCGCACCTGCAGGGCCAGGCGGCCAGCACCATCCTGATGCGCGTCGTCGGCCAGGGCGATTCGCGCATCGACGGCCCGCAGGAAATCTTCGGCCAGCGCGCCGACTACCTGCTGTCCAACCCCAACGGCATCAGCCTCAACGGCGCCAGCTTCATTAACGCCAACCGCGCCACCTTCCTGGTGGGCATTCCCGAGCTTGAAGACGGGCGCATCGTGCGCCTGGACGCCAGCCATGAACGCGGCGTGCTGCAGGTGGGCGAGCGCGGCGCCAGCAACGCCGAGGGCGCCCTGGACCTGATCACCCCACGCCTGGACACCGAGGGCCGGCTGACGGCCCGCGATGATCTCAACGTGCTGATCGGCCACAACAGCGTCGCCTACGCCGACCGCAGCGTGCTCGGCACCACCCAGCCGACAGCGGGCGCGGTGGATGCGCAGTTGCTGGGCGCGATGCACGCCGGGCGCATTCGCATCATCAGCACCACCGAGGGCGCCGGCGTGCGCATGCCAAAGGCGCAACTGGTGGGCCGCGATGGCGTCGAGGTCGACAGCCGAGGGGGCCTGCACATCAGTGGCACACCGTCACGCAACGGCGTCATCACCTCTGTCGACGGTGACGTGCGCCTGCACAGTGGCGGCGATATGCAGCTCACCGCCGTGGACGTCGAGGGTAGCCGCATCACCGCCAAGGCCGGCAAGGCCCTGCGCATGGACACCCTGACCCGCGAGCAGGTCACCAAGGCCCACGACCAGTGGAGCCGCAAGGCCTGGTTCATCCCTACCGAGGAATACTCCAAGCGCACCACCGACACCACCCGCCAGCACCTGGCCACGCGTTTCGAGGCGCGCCAGGACATCCAACTGGAGTCCGGCGCCGACATGCACCTGACCGCCGCCCAGTTAAAAGCGCCTGGCGACCTGAGCGTGCACAGCGGTGGCAACCTGACCGTCGACGCGGCCCTGGACAGCACGTCCAGCTTCCAGACTGTTCGCCACCGCAAGCACTTGTGGCGCGGCGACAGCAACACCACCGACGTGCGCGAGACTGCCCGGGGCAGCAACCTGGAAGGCGGCACCGTGCAGCTCACCAGCGCCGGTGACACCCACGTGCGCGGCAGCCGCCTGCACAGCCAGGGCCCCGGCACCCTGCGCAGCGCTGGCAACGTCACCCTCGACGGCGTCAGCGTGAAGACCAGCCACGACAAGGACGACTACCGCGGCGACCTGGTAGGCGGCGCCTTCTTCAGCAAGACCGTCAACGACGAACGCCGCAGCAGCGCACCGCACCGCACCGAGGTGCGCTCGGAGAACAACCTGCAGATCATCGCCAACGCAAAAGTAGCGCTGGTTGGCCCCAAGGTCAGCGCCGCCGGCACCACGCAGATCAAGGGCGAACAGGGCGTGGAGCTGCTGCCCGCCGTGGCCGAACGCACCGACACCTCCACCACCCGCACCCAGGGCTTCACCGTCAAGGCCGGGGAAACCAAGGCCGCCGCCGACGACAAGGCCGGCAGCAAGCAGTACTTCGGCGAACTCGGGTACGCACGGTTAGACACTCGCAAGGCCAGCTCGGCCAAGACCCACGTCGCCGCCGAGGTGTCAGGCAACAACGTGGCCATCAGCGACAGCACCGCCATCAAGATGGTCGGCGCCAAGGTCGACAGCCAGCAGGGCACGCGGGTGCAGGCACCGGACATCGCCCTGCTGGCCGCCCTCGACGCACAGCACGACAGCGAGCAGGCCACCACCAAGGACGGCGCCCTGCGCCTGACCGGTGGCATGGACCGGGTCGGCAGCGCCTTCAGCGGCGGCGTGGCAAGCCAGGAAAAAACCACCGAGGCCCAGACCCACCAGGCCACCACCGTGCGCAGCAAAGGCACCACCGAGGTGCTGGCTAAAACACTGCACACCGAGGCCGCGAGCATCATCGGCAAAGGCGAGACCCGCATCCAGGCAGTGAACGCAACCCTGGGCGATGCCCACGACCTGCACAAGGTCACGGAGTCGAGCACCAGCACCCGCGGCCACCTGGGCGCCAGCGTCGAATACACCGACCTCACCCGCCCCATCGAGAAAGTGGTCAACGGCGAAGACCAGAGCCGCTTTCAGCACCAGGCGCTGGAAGACAACCTGTTCGCCCCCAGCGTTGGCGCCGACCTGGAGGTCAACCACCAGCAGCGCAAGACCACGGCAACCAAGGAAACCGCGCGAGTCACCGAGGTCAGTGGTGCCAACGTGACAGTGAATGTCGAGCAGCAGCTGACCGACATCGGCACACGCTATGAGGCGACCGCCGGCACGCTGGCCATGAACCTGGGCAGCCACGAGCAGCGCGCCAGCCACGACCGCGAGGCCACCACCCTCGACCGCCTGGACGTGGACGTCCGCGCGCGCGTGGACACCAACACCGGCAGCGACATCAACGCCAAGGTGGTCGGCAGCGGCGGTTCGGTGAACAGCAGCAGTGGCAACACCAAGGCCGTGCCCAGCCTGAACCAGGGCCACGCCGGGGTGCAGATCCAGCTGGGCACCGATGGCCGCTATGAAGGCTCGCGCTTCGCCAGCACCGAAGGCCCTGTTGCCATGAAGGCCGGCGGCACAGTAGCCCTTGAACAGGCCAAGGATGAACAGCAGCAGGCCAGCACCAGCATTGACGGCTCCGCCTGGGCCAAGGGCGGCACCAGCCCCACCGCCGGCAAGAGCATGGGCGGCAGCGCCATCGGCAAATACGCCACTACCAGCAGCGCCGACAGCCAGGGCCGCGCCGTCGCGTTCGACACCCAGGGTGCGGTGAGCATCCACGCCGGCAAGCAGGTGAACATGGATGGCCCACGGGTGGGCGCCATCGACCGCCCGGTCGCCAGCATCGAGGTCATTGCCGGCGACACCGCCAGCATCGGCAGCGTCACCGACACCCACCAGGCCGACGGCCGGGTATACGGCGGCGGGCTGCAGTTGAGCCTGTCGCGCAATGCGCCCCAGGGAGGCAAGGGCGGCGGCATCGGCGCCAGCCTGGAACTGGGGCAGACGGACGAGCGCAGCACCGCCGCCCAGCCGGGCGAGTGGCACGTCAAGGGTAGCGCCAGCGTCGAGGCTGGCAGCAGCGCCGACACCGCCATCAACGTCGAAGGCCTGAACGTCAACGCCCAGCGCCTGGCCCTGAAAGCCGACAAAGGCGGCATCGCCATCGGCAGCGGGCAGACCGACGAGCAGCGCAATAACAAAAGCGTGGGGATTGGCCTGGGCGTCAATGGCGCCAACAGCACCGAGGGCAGCAAGGGTTACAACGCCGTCCACGGTCGCGCCACCCTGGGCCTGGACAAGCTGGCCAGCCAGACCCACCGCAACAGCGAGATCCGCGTCCAGCAGTTGCACATCGACAGCCGCCGCGACACCCGCCTGAGCGGCGTGCGCGTGGAGGCCGACCAGGTCAGCGGCAACGTCGGCGGTGATCTCGTCGTCGCAAGCCGCCAGGATCAGGTCAACGGCCACGCGGTGACCCTGGACGCGCGCCTCAACGCCGAGAAAAACCCCCAGGGCCTGGTGAACGGTGCCACGGCCCTGGCAGGCCCGGCAGGCAGCAAGGTCAAGGAGCAAATCGGCACTGGCCTGCAGAAGGTCGACCTGGGCTTCGCCCCTACCCTGCACCTGGACGTGAACAAGACCCAGCGCGACACCGCCAGCGCAGCCAGCGTGGTGACCGGCCGCAACGGCATTGCCCTGAACGTGGACGGCGACACCCACCTCAACGGCGCGCAGCTGAAAAGCCCGCGCGGCCAGGTGGACCTGGGTGGCAGCAACGTCAACACCACCACCTTGAGCGGCAGCGACCATTCGTTCGGGTTGGAAGGCAAGCTGTCACTGGTGCCCGAGGAGATGACCCAGAACCTGATCAACGCCTTCACCGGCACGGCGGACGGCAAGGACCGCACGTCGGACCTGGGGCTGTTGCGCACCAAGGGGCATGATGTGCAGCAAACGTTGGAGGGGGGGATCAAGCACAAGGAGGGATGATGGGGGTGGAGCGCTGACGCGGCCTTTGGCCGCTGCTACGAAAACCGTAGCAGCGGCCGCAGGCCGCGTCAGGGACGATCAGAGATCAGCCAGGCGCCACACTTCATAAGCGGGCGTCTCGTAGGGGTGGCTGGCCTTGAGGGCCGCCACCACCGGCTGGATCAGTTCATCCGCCACCACAAGCTCCACCTTCCATTCTTCCACCCGCTCGAGCAGCCCAGCCTGGCCCAGGAACGGCGTTGCGCCGTCCATGGGCCGGAACTGGCCTTGCCCCAGCACCTGCCAGGCGCAGCTGTCGTAGGCGCCGATGCGACCGCCACCGGCGGCAAACACGGCGCTTTTCACAGCGTCCACATGGCTGGGCGGCACGAAGAAGGCAAGCTTGTACACCGCCTTAGTTCACCCAGACGCGGGCGTTGCGGAACATGCGCATCCACGCCGCGTCTTCGTTCCAGTCGTCCGGGCGCCACGAGTTCTGCACGGCACGGAACACACGCTCAGGGTGCGGCATCATGATGGTGACGCGACCGTCGCGGCTGGTCAGGCCGGTGATCCCGCGCGGCGAGCCGTTCGGGTTGGCCGGGTAGGCTTCGGTGACCTTGCCGTGGTTGTCGACGAAACGCAGTGCCACGCAACCCGACACGTCGGCTTCGATCAGCGCCTGCTCGTTGGCGAACTCCGCATGGCCTTCGCCGTGGGCGATGGCGATCGGCATGCGCGAACCGGCCATGCCCTGCAGGAACACCGAGTTCGACTTCTGCACTTCGACCATGGCCACGCGCGCCTCGAACTGCTCCGAGCGGTTGCGCACGAAGTGCGGCCAGAACTCGGTGCCCGGGATCAGCTCGTGCAGGTTGGACATCATCTGGCAACCGTTGCACACGCCCAGGGTGAAGGTGTCGCTGCGCTCGAAGTACTGCTGGAACGCATCGCGGGCACGGGCGTTGAACAGCGCCGACTTGGCCCAGCCTTCACCGGCACCCAGCACGTCGCCGTAGCTGAAGCCGCCGCAGGCCACCAGGCCCTTGAACTCGTTCAGGTCGACACGGCCGGCGAGGATATCGCTCATGTGCACGTCGATGGCGTTGAAGCCGGCGCGGTCGAAGGCGGCAGCCATCTCGACCTGGCCGTTGACGCCCTGCTCACGCAGCACGGCAACCTGAGGGCGAACACCCGTCTTGATGTAAGGCGCGCTGACGTTGTCGTTGACATCGAAGCCCAGCTTGACGCTCAGGCCCGGGTTGTCTTCTTCCAGCAGGGCGTCGAACTCCTGATCGGCACACTCGGCGTTGTCGCGCAGGCGCTGGATCTGGTAGCTGGTCTCGGCCCACTGGCGTTGCAGCAGGCGACGGTCGCCTTCGAACAGCTGCTCGCCGTTCAGGCTGATGTACACGTGGCCGTTGTTGACCGGCTGGCCGATCACGGCCACGCAGTCACCCAGGCCGGCAGCGCTGAACTGGGCCAGAATGTCGGCGGTGGCGTCCTGGCGAACCTGGATGACCGCGCCCAGCTCTTCGTTGAAGAGGATGGCGTTGATCTCTTCCTTGGCGTGGGTCAGGGTGTCCAGTTGCAGGTCCAGGCCGCAGTGGCCGGCGAAGGCCATTTCCATCACGGTGGCCAGCAGGCCGCCGTCGGAACGGTCGTGGTACGCCAGCAGGTGGCCGTCGGCGTTCAGGCCCTGGATCACGGCGAAGAAGGCTTTCAGGTCTTCGGCGTCGTCGACGTCCGGCGCGGCCTTGGCCAGCTTGGCGTGGGCCTGGGCCAGGATCGAGGCGCCCATGCGGTTCTGGCCGCGGCCCAGGTCGATCAGCACCAGGTCGGTCAGGCCCTTGTCCATGCGCAGTTGCGGGGTCAGGGTCTTGCGGATGTCCACCACCGGGGCAAAGCCGGTGATGATCAGCGACATCGGCGAGGTCACGGTCTTCTCGGTGCCCTCGTAGCTCCAGCGGGTTTTCATGGACATGGAGTCCTTGCCCACCGGAATGGTGATGCCCAGCTCAGGGCACAGTTCCATGCCCACGGCCTTGACCGCGTCGTACAGGCGCGCATCTTCACCCGGGTGGCCGGCAGCGGACATCCAGTTGGCCGACAGCTTGATGTCGGACATTTTCGCGATCGACGAAGCAGCGATGTTGGTCAGGGTTTCACCCACCGCCATGCGCGCCGATGCCGGGGCATCCAGCAGCGCCAGCGGCGTGCGTTCGCCCATGGCCATGGCTTCGCCGGTGTAGACGTCGAAGCTGGTGGCGGTGACGGCAACGTCAGCCACCGGCACCTGCCACGGGCCCACCATCTGGTCACGGTTGACCAGGCCGGTGATGGTGCGGTCGCCGATGGTGATCAGGAAGCTCTTGCTGGCCACGGCCGGGTGGTGCAGCACGCGCTCGATCGAATCGGCCAGGTCCAGCTGGGCCGGGTCGAAGTCGTCGCCCAGTTCGGTTTCACGCACGGCCGAGCGGTGCATGCGCGGGGCCTTGCCCAGCAGCACTTCCAGCGGCATGTCGACGGCGTTGTTGCCGAAGTGGCTGTCGGTCACGGTCAGTTGCGGCTCGGCAGTCGCCTCGCCCACTACCGCGAACGGGCAGCGCTCGCGCTCGCAGATGGCCTGGAAACGCTCGAAGTCGGCGGCGTCGACGGCCAGCACGTAGCGTTCCTGGGACTCGTTGCTCCAGATTTCCAGCGGCGCCATGCCCGGCTCGTCGTTGGGCACGTTACGCAGTTCGAAGCGGCCGCCGCGGCCGCCGTCGTTCACCAGTTCCGGGAAGGCGTTCGACAAACCGCCCGCGCCCACGTCGTGGATGAAGCTGATCGGGTTCTTGTCGCCCAGCTGCCAGCAGCGGTCGATGACCTCCTGGCAGCGACGCTCCATTTCCGGGTTTTCACGCTGTACCGAGGCGAAGTCCAGGTCGGCCGAGCTGGTGCCGGTGGCCATGGAGGAAGCGGCGCCGCCGCCCAGGCCGATGAGCATGGCCGGGCCGCCGAGCACGATCAGCTTGGAGCCAACGGTGATTTCGCCTTTCTGCACGTGCTCGGCGCGGATGTTGCCCATGCCGCCGGCCAGCATGATCGGCTTGTGGTAGCCGCGCACTTCTTCACCGTGCGGGGTGTCGATGGCCTGCTCGAAGGTACGGAAGTAGCCGGTCAGGGCCGGACGACCGAATTCGTTGTTGAACGCGGCGCCGCCCAGCGGGCCGTCGATCATGATGTCCAGCGGGGTGACGATGCGCTCGGGCTTGCCGTAGGCCTTTTCCCATGGCTGTTCGAAGCCTGGGATGTTCAGGTTGGATACGGTGAAGCCGGTCAGGCCAGCCTTGGGCTTGGCGCCGCGGCCGGTGGCGCCTTCGTCACGGATCTCGCCGCCGGAACCTGTGGAAGCACCCGGGAACGGCGCGATGGCGGTCGGGTGGTTGTGGGTTTCCACCTTCATCAGGATGTGCACCGGCTCCTGCACCGCGCCGTACTGGCGGGTTTCAGGGTTCGGGAAGAAACGCCCGGCCACGCTGCCGACGATCACCGAGGCGTTGTCCTTGTAAGCGGACAGCACGCCTTCGTTGTGCATCTGGTAGGTGTTCTTGATCATGCCGAACAGGCTTTTTTCCTGGCTCTGGCCGTCAATGTCCCAACTGGCGTTGAAGATCTTGTGGCGGCAGTGCTCGGAGTTCGCCTGGGCGAACATCATCAGCTCGATGTCGTGGGGGTTGCGCCCCAGGCCTTCGAAGCTCTTGACCAGGTAGTCGATCTCGTCTTCGGCCAGGGCCAGGCCCAGCTCGACGTTGGCTTTTTCCAGCGCGGCGCGGCCGCCGCCCAGCACGTCGATGGCGGTCAGCGGTTTGGGCTCGGCATGGCTGAACAGGCCGGCGGCCTCTTCCAGCTTGCTCAGCACCACCTGGGTCATGCGGTCGTGCAGCAGGCCGGCGACGACTTGCGCCTCGGCTTCGCTGAACTCACCGCTGACATAGAAGGCAATGCCGCGTTCCAGGCGCTGGACGTTGCCCAGGCCACAGTTGTGGGCGATATCGCTGGCCTTGCTCGACCATGGCGAAATGGTGCCGAAGCGCGGCATGACCAGGAACAGGCGGCCGTTTGGCTCCTGCACTGGCACGCTCGGGCCGTACTTGAGAAGACGAGCAAGCACTTGCTGCTCATCGGCGGTCAGCTCGCCGGTAACTTCGGCGAAGTGGGCAAATTCAGCGTACAAGCCACTTACAGCGGGGACCTTCTGGCTCAGTTGCTCGAGTAATTTACCGTGGCGAAAGGCAGAAAGGGCAGGAGCGCCGCGCAGGATCAACATCTTCGGGACAGCCTCAGAAAGGGGTGTGCTTAGAGGCCGTGCATTCTAGCGTAAACCGCCGCCGCAGGCACCCAAAACGGTAATCCTGGCGCCAGCCGGGCATCTGGCGGCATATCCTGTCTCAAGAGTCAAATAAATTTCCCCGTAGCAGCTGCCGCAGGCTGCGTCCCCGGGCGCCATCGTGGTGCGGCCGGACGCAGCCTGCGGCAGCTGCTACGGGGTTCGCGCAACGCCTAGCAGAACGGCGTGATGCTGTCGAGATATGGCGCCCCTCGCGCTTTGCGTATACTGCTAGGATGCATTCAAAGACTGCCTCACGCCCGCGCTTCGCCAAATGGCTTATCGCAACCGGTCTACTCCTACTGCTCAACGGCTGCGTCGACAAACCCAGCACGCTCGAGCGAGTCAAGGAGGACGGCGTATTGCGCGTGATTACCCGCAACAGCCCCGCCACCTACTTCCAGGATCGCAACGGCGAAACCGGTTTCGAGTACGAACTGGTCAAGCGTTTCGCCGATGACCTGGGGGTGGAACTGAAGATCGAGACCGCCGACAACCTCGACGACCTGTTCAACCAGGTGGGCAAGCCCAATGGCCCGGTGCTGGCCGCCGCAGGCCTGGTGGCCGACGACCAGCGCAAGACCCAGGTGCGTTTCTCCCACCCGTACCTGGAAGTGACCCCGCAGGTCATCTACCGCAATGGCCAATCGCGCCCCACCGACGCCAGCGACCTGGTGGGCAAGAAAATCATGGTGCTCAAGGGCAGCAGCCATGCCGCGCAACTGGCCGAACTTAAAAAGCGTTATCCCGGCATACAATACGAAGAATCCGACGCGGTGGAGGTCGTTGACCTACTGCGGATGGTGGACGAAGGTCAGATCGATCTGACACTGGTGGACTCCAACGAGCTGGCGATGAACCAGGTCTACTTTCCCAACGTACGCGTCGCCTTCGACCTCGGCGATGCCCAGCAGCAGCGCTGGGCCGTGGCCGCCGGCGAAGACAACAGCCTGCTCAACGAGATCAACAGCTACCTGGACAAGGTGCAGAAGAACGGCACCCTGCAGCGCCTGAAAGACCGTTACTACGGCCACGTGGACGTGCTCGGCTACGTGGGCGCCTACACCTTCGCCCAGCACCTGCAGCAGCGCCTGCCGCATTTCGAGAAACACTTCCACGCCGCCGCCAAGGACGAACAGGTGGACTGGCGCCTGCTGGCTGCCATCGGCTACCAGGAGTCCATGTGGCAGGCCGACGTGACGTCCAAGACCGGCGTGCGCGGGCTGATGATGCTGACCCAGAACACCGCCCAGGCCATGGGCGTGGCCAACCGCCTGGACCCTAAGCAGAGCATCGAGGGCGGCGCCAAGTATTTCGCCCTGGTGCGTGACCAACTCGACGACAAGATCGCCGAACCGGACCGCACCTGGTTCGCCCTGGCCGCCTACAACGTGGGCAGCGGCCACCTGGACGACGCCCGCCAACTGGCCAAGAACGAAGGCCTGGACCCCAACAAGTGGCTGGACGTGAAGAAGATGCTGCCGCGCCTGTCGCAGAAGCAGTGGTACCGCAAGACCCGCTACGGCTATGCCCGCGGCGGCGAACCGGTGCACTTCGTGGCCAACATCCGCCGCTATTACGACATCCTCACCTGGGTGACCCAGCCGCAGCTCGAAGGCGGCCAGGTGGCCGACAGCAACCTGCACACGCCGGGGGTCAACAAGGCCAAGCCGGCGCAGGACAACCCTTCGCTCTGACCGTAGCAGCGGCCGCAGGCCGCGTCCCCCACACCGCGTTTATGCAGGCCAATCGCGGGACGCGGCCTGGCGGCCGCTGCTACGGGTGCGTTAGCGTCAGGGTTTGGCGCGGCGGGCCTTGAAGAATTCGCTCAAGATGGCCCCGCACTCCTCCGCCAGCACCCCACCCTCGATCATCACCCGGTGGTTCAAGAAGCCCTGGCTGAAGAACTGCCCCTGGCTTTGCGCCACGCCGGCCTTGGGCTCCAGCGCGCCATAGACCACGCGGCTGACCCGCGAATGCACGATCAGCCCGGCGCACATGCTGCACGGCTCCAGGGTCACGTAGAGCGTGCTGCCGGGCAGCCGGTAGTTGCTCGCCGCCTGGGCGGCGTTGCGGATGGCGACCATCTCGGCGTGGGCGCTGGGGTCGCTGCCGCTGATGGGGCAGTTGAAGCCGCGGCCGACGATTTCCCCGTTGTGCACCAGCACCGCGCCCACCGGCACCTCGCCCATGGCCGCGCCCTGGGCGGCCAGGGCCAGGGCCTCGCGCATGAAGTGCTGGTCGCGGCTGCGGTCGACGATCAGAGGCTGGCGCATCTCACGCCACCTCGATCGCGGCCATCAGGCCGGTTTCCATGTGGTCGACCACATGGCAGTGGAACATCCAGGTACCCGGGTTATCCGCTACCAGTGCCACCTGGGCGCGCTCGTGCTTACCCAGCAGGTAGGTGTCGGTGAAGTACGGCACGATCGCGCGGCGATTGGATGCGATCACCTTGAAGGTCATGCCATGCAAATGGATGGGGTGCTGGTACTGGGTCATGTTCTTCAGTTCGAAAATATAGCTGTTGCCCCGTGTCAGCCGGGCAATGGGCCGGTCGGCGCAGGTCTTGTCGGTGATGTCCCAGGCCTGGCCGTTGAACTGCCAGAAGCTGGGCGGGCGGCCATTATCCCCTTGCACGGCCGCCGAGCCTACCCATTCCACGTTGAAAACCAGCTTTTCGGCACGGGCCAGATCGGGCTCGGCCACCGGGTTGGCCGGTAGCGGTGGTGGCCACGCCCCCGGCGGCAAGGCCGTGGCCACCGAACGCAGGGTTCCCAGCCGCACCGGGCCGTCACGCACCGCCACTTCTTCCCCCGCCGGTGGCATGCGCACCGCCACGCAGGCCCGCATGCCCGGCCCCAGCCAGTAATCCTCGCCGAACGCGCGAGGCTCGATGGGGTTGCCGTCCAGGGCGTACAGGCGCACCTGGTCAGTGCCACGGAAATTGAGCCGGTAGGTGGCCGTGTTGTCGACGTTCAACAGGCGCAGGCGCACGACCTGCCCTGCTGGCAGGTCAATCGTCGCCTGCGGCACGCCATTGATACTCGACAGCCGCCCCAGCGTACCCACTCGCGCCGCCTCGCGGGCCACGCTGAACGGCACGAAGGCGCCCTGCTCGTCTACGTGCCAGCTTTTCAGGCTCAAGGTAGCTTCATGCGCGAAGCCGGTGGGCTCGCGCTCCTCGACAATCAGCGGCCCCACCAGGCCGCGCCCCAGCTGCTCGGTGCTGGCCACGTGGGGGTGGTACCAGAAGGTGCCGGCATCTGGAACGCGGAAGCGGTAGTCGAAATATTCCCCCGGCAGCACCGGCAGCTGCGACACGTAGGGCACACCGTCCATTTCCAGCGGCAGGCGAATGCCGTGCCAGTGGATGGTGGTGGGTACCGGCAGGTGGTTGATGAAACGCACCCGCAGCCAGTCGCCCTGGCGTACCCGCAGCTCGGCGCCAGGGGCCGAGCCGCCAAAGGCCCAGGCTGGCGTCAAATGGCCAGGTACCAGCTGCACGTCCAGGGGCGCGGCAATCAGCTCGTAGTCATGCCCTGCCCGCCCTCCAGGGCGGCCCAGCCAATAGCGCACCGCCCCGCCGCCGCCAACCCCTACCACCGCCAGGCCAGCCAGCCCGGCGAGCATTTGTCGACGCGTGAATACCATGGGCAAGGTCACCTCAGTGCTTGAAAACCGGCACGATACACCTTGGCCGGACGCCGGTTAGGCGCTGAAACATCTTGCCAATCAATATCCTCCAGGGTTACCGCACCCACACCCCACCAGCCCAGCACACTCGCGGCTTTCCCACGCAAGGAGGCACGCCATGACCCACATCCCCACTGCCGCCGACCGCCAGGCGCTGGTCGAGATTGCCAAGCGCATCGCCGACACGATGCCCGACATGCGCCAGAAGGCCCGGGACACCGCCAACCAAGTGCTGCATCGACACACTGGCAAGTATGGCGAGCCGGACCATATCTGGTGGCACCGCTGGAAAAGCGGCAACACCAGCCACCTCACGTTCACCGGCTGGGAGCACTGGGGCAAACCCGTGCAGTCCCTGACGCTGCCGCAGCTGGTGATGCACCGCTATGAAAACTGGGACCAGGACAATGCCGACCTGCTGCACCAATGGGGCGGTTTCTACAGCCAGGGGCCCAACGAGCGTGTCTACGACGAGAAGAACGAGATCCGCCTGGAACCCCAGGATGTGCTCAATGACTTCTGGGGCCTGGACTTCGCCGGCCATTACCGCGCCGACGTCGATCGTTTCTGGGCCAGCCATGAACAGGATTTTCGAGTCATGGCCAAGGCCAACTTCCTCGCCAAGGCGCTGGAGGAACGCGAAGCGCGACGGATCTCGGACCCGCAGTTCCAGACCCTGGTCAAGGCCGTGGCCGGCGACTTTAGCTGGCCTGTGAGCCTGGCCGCCCTGCAAACCGAGGTGCCGCCAGCGCGGGAGCTCAAGGTCTACGCCTTCGACATTGGCGGGCGCATTGCCACCGATATCCTGCGCATCGTCGACCAGGACGGCTGGCAGTACCTGTACACCCCAGGCGAGGTGAACTGCTTCCATGCCTTCGAGACCGACCAGGACCTGTACTGGTGGGTATTGTCGCAAACCAACATGGCGCAGAACCGCGCCCGCTTCATGAGCCATTGGCCGTTGTCCGACAACGACGGAGACAACGCCCTGCACCACAGCCTCGACCTGCTGTTCTATGGCTGGGGTAAGGACCACGCAAAACCCATCAACCGCTTTCGCGTTGCCCTGCAGGAAGACCCCTTTACCTTCCTCACCGACACCAGCCGCCAGCGCATGTACGACGACATGGGCATGCTGCTGCATTCCAATGGCGACCTGCGCAAGCAAATGTGGATCGGCTACCTCAAGGCGTTCGGCCAGGCCTTCGGGGGCCTGGCCGCCCTGCACTGGCCTATTGCCCTGGCCGTGGTGGGCGCGGGAATTGCCGAAATGGGCCTGCACATCGACGAGGCCGTCAACGGCCACGACACTGCGCACCGCAAGGCAGCGGTAATCGAGGCCATCACCAGTGCCGTGGACGTGCTATTCAACGCAACCTACCTGTGGTCACCCGCCGAGGAGGTGATCACCGGTGAGTTTCACCCAGCGCAAACCCACATCGGCATGCAGGACATCCACCCCCAGCTACCGGCGCCGTATGCCGCCGAGACCGCCGAGCTGCTCAAGCCGCTGGAAACCAACGAGATACTGGGCGGCGGCGTGGGCACCGAAGGCAAGCGCCGTGGCATCTACCGCCACGCCGATGGCAAGGACTACATTGAGCTGGACGGCATCGGCTACCAGGTGCGCTGGGCCAATGACCTGGACCGCTGGGCGATCGTCGATCCCGCCAACCCCTACTCGTTCTATACCAGCGTGCCGGTTCAACTGAACGCGCAGGGGGAATGGCAGGCGTTGCAGCGGCTCAACCTCAAGGGGGGTGGCAAGTTCCTTGGCAACCTGCCTTGGGGTAATCCGCTGCCCCGGCCGGTCGCGCCCATTACCCGGACCTTTCGCTACGACCTGCCCGAAGCGCTGCGCGACCTGTTACGCGAAGGCGCGGAGGGCCGGAACGACAAGATGATCGACGGCAAATATGGCGACTTCAACAATCCAGCCGCCAACCCTGCCTACATGGAATTCCGCAGCGTGCGCGGCCGCCTGAGCACTGACGCACAGGCATTCTTCCAAAAGGTCACCCTACCGGCACGGCCAGCCATTCCCGAGCTCGACGCCGTAGCCACCCAGCCCGCAATTATCAAGGGTATCTACGCCAACACCGATGGCCTGGTGATCGGCGAGTCCCACAGCAGCGTAGCCAGCAAGAAATTCCTTATCGAGAACATGCCCCTGCTGGCCAGGCAGGGGGTGCGCACGCTGTACATGGAACACCTGCTCACCGACTTCCACCAGGCGCACCTCGATACCTACGCCCGCACCGGCACCATGCCCGAACCGTTAAAACAATACCTGGTGGACATGGACAAAGGCTTCTACACCGACCCCTCCGGGCGCTACACCTTCCGGGAGCTGGTCAAGGCTGCCCGGCGCAATCACATCCGCATACAAGCCATCGACTGCATGGCCAGCTACCGCCTGGCCGGCCTGGATGATCCCACTCACACGCTGCGCCAGCAAACCATGAACTACTTCGCCCACACGGTGATGGAGGCCGATCGCAACACCCTTGGCGCAGGCAAATGGGTAGCACTGATGGGCAACACCCACGCCAGCACGTTCAAGGGGGTGCCTGGCGTTGCGCAGCTGGAAGGGGCCATCGGCCTGCGCATCGAAGACGTGCCCAGCAACGCCGCCCGCGGGATTCGCGCAGACACGGGCATGCACGCTTCCAGCTCCGGCTTTGACGGCCCGGGCGGGCTGGTCAACGCCGACCTGTATTACCCGATGGGCACCTTGCGCCCTGGCCGCGACCTGGAGCTGGAACTGTCTGCGCCCGGCATGTTCACCATCGACACGCCACAGGTGTTCAAGGAACTGATCCACCGCAGTGGCGATGGCACGCTGGTGTATACCGAACTGCAGAAGGACGGCCAGCTGATCTACATCGAACGCCCCCGCTGGCCAACGGTGCACAACCGGCGCTTCGACAACACCCGTGAACTGATCACGGCGCTGACGATGATTGGGTTGAAGTACGTGGGGTAAGGCCTGTACTCGCTGGCCGCGATCTGGATGCGCAGCCAGCGAGAAGAACGAACGCGCCGCGTCAGAAGATCAGAAGAAAATCGCCGGGCTCACCGAGAATCGCTTGCTCAGCGCATCGATGTGATCCTTCGTGAGGTTGCGACCGCGACCATTGAGAATCTTCGACACCAGCGATTTGCTGCCGATCTCAGGCAAATCAGCCACGCCGAGGTGGTGTTGTTCCATGAGCAGCTTCAAGACGTCGACACCATTCATTTGAGCGACCTTGGCATCAAAGCTTTCAAAGGCAGGCGACTCACGCTCCCAGCGCTCGATGGAATTGGACAGAATCTCGATCAAGATCCGATTGGCATCGTAGTCATCCACCAGTTGGTCCATCAGCGCCAACGCCTGGCTGTAGTCAGCGTCGTCACCGATATGGCCGATGAACGATGCACCTTCAAGCAGGGCACGGGCCCGCTCCTTGATGACAGAAATATCCATTTTATTCGCGCTCCTGCCGGTAGCGATTGCACAGCTTGTCGTATTCGCCATGGGGGACGATGTGCTTTACGTACATTCGATTATCCCGAAAGGCTATGAATGCGATCATTCGAAGGGTGTTGCCGCCGATATCGATAACCCACCATTTGTCCCGGTAACGAAAATTATCCAGGGACGGGAAAGCGCATCGAAGCTGGGTGGGCGTATCGAAATCGCCAGCGCGCAGCGCTTTGTAGGTTCGCGCAATGGCATCCGCCTGATTGGGGAATGCCTTGCAGGCGTCATCGAACGGCTTCTTGGAAATCACATGCATAGTCGAGCGAGTGTCCTTACTAGGATGGCGAATAGTTGACATTTTGTCAACCGCAATGGATCACCCTCTGCCTCCCTGCAAAGCGCGTCCACCGCCAAGGATACGTCCCCCCCCATCCTCGAACATCGCGTAATCGTCACGAAATATGGCGGACGCTCCGGGACATTCGGGCATTACCTGCTTCCGTAAAAAAACCGCCCGGGGCCAAAGCCCCGGGCGGTTTTCATTTACTGCCATCGGCCCTCAGGCCAACCGCATCATTCCCACTCGATCGTCGCAGGCGGCTTGCTCGACACGTCGTAAGTGACGCGCGAAATGCCTTCGATTTCGTTGATGATGCGGCCGCTGACGGTTTCCAGCAGCTCGTAAGGCAGGTGCGCCCAACGTGCAGTCATGAAGTCGATGGTTTCCACGGCGCGCAGCGCCACGACCCAGGCGTAACGACGGCCGTCGCCGACCACGCCTACCGATTTCACCGGCTGGAACACCACGAAGGCCTGGCTGACCTTGTGGTACCAGTCGGCCTTGCGCAGTTCTTCGATGAAGATGTGGTCGGCGCGACGCAGCAGGTCGGCGTATTCCTTCTTCACTTCACCCAGGATGCGCACGCCCAGGCCCGGGCCCGGGAACGGGTGACGGTAGACCATGTCGTACGGCAGGCCCAGTTCCAGGCCCAGACGGCGGACTTCGTCCTTGAACAGCTCACGCAGCGGCTCGACCAGCTTGAGGTTCATTTCCTCAGGCAGGCCACCCACGTTGTGGTGCGACTTGATCACGTGGGCCTTGCCGCTCTTGGCGCCAGCCGACTCGATCACGTCGGGGTAGATGGTGCCCTGGGCCAGGTACTTGATGTTTTCCAGCTTGCAGGACTCGGCATCGAACACGTCGATGAAGGTGCGGCCGATGATCTTGCGCTTCTTCTCCGGGTCTGCTTCGCCGGCCAGGTTGTTCAGGAACTGGTCTTCGGCGTTGGCGCGGATCACCTTGACGCCCATGTTCTCGGCGAACATGGCCATCACCTGCTCGCCTTCGTGCAGGCGCAGCAGGCCGTTGTCGACGAACACGCAGGTCAGCTGGTCGCCGATGGCCTTGTGCAGCAGGGCCGCAACCACGGACGAGTCAACACCGCCGGACAGGCCCAGCAGGACGTTGTCGGTGCCGACCTGGGCGCGGATGTTGGCGATGGCGTCTTCGGCGATCTTCGACGGGGTCCACAGGGCTTCACATTCGCAGATGTCGAGGATGAAGCGCGACAGGATGCGACCGCCTTGCTTGGTGTGGGTCACTTCCGGGTGGAACTGCACGCCGTAGTAGCCGCGGGCGTCGTCGACCATGCCGGCGATCGGGCAGCTCGGGGTGCTGGCCAGCACGTGGAAGCCTTCCGGGATCTTGGTGACCTTGTCACCGTGGCTCATCCACACGTCCAGGCCGAACACGCCGTCGGCGTCGACGTGGTCTTCGATGCCGTCGAGGATGCGGCTCTTGCCGACCACGTCGACACGGGCGTAGCCGAATTCACGCAGGTCGGAACCTTCGACCTTGCCGCCCAGTTGCTCGGCCATGGTCTGCATGCCGTAGCAGATGCCGAACACCGGCACACCCAGGTCCCACACCGCTTGCGGTGCACGCGGGCTGTTGGCTTCGTGCACGGATTCCGGGCCGCCGGCCAGGATGATGCCGCGCGGGGCGAATTCGCGAATCGCTTCGTCGTCCATGTCGAAGGGGTGCAGCTCGCAGTACACGCCGATTTCGCGCACGCGACGGGCGATCAGCTGGGTGTACTGGGAACCGAAGTCCAGAATCAGGATTCGGTGGGCGTGAATGTCGAGGGCCATGACTAGTTCTCGTCAGTGGTAATCGGAAACAACACGGGGCTGCAATGAACAGCCCCGCCTAAAAATTCAGCAAGCGCCCGGGGCGGTGGCCGCGGGCGCTTGAGGTCAACCTACGCGATAGTTCGGCGCTTCCTTGGTGATCTGCACGTCGTGGACGTGAGATTCGGCCATGCCGGCACCGGTGATGCGCACGAATTCAGGCTTGGTGCGCATTTCTTCGATGTTGGCGCTGCCGGTGTAACCCATGGAGGAACGCAGGCCACCCATCAGCTGGTGGATGATGGCGGTCAGGGTGCCTTTGTACGGCACGCGGCCTTCGATGCCTTCGGGTACCAGCTTCTCGGCGCCAGCGGCCGAATCCTGGAAGTAACGGTCGCTCGAGCCCTGGGCCTGGGACATGGCGCCCAGCGAACCCATGCCGCGGTAAGCCTTGTACGAACGGCCCTGGAACAGCTCGATCTCGCCCGGGGCTTCTTCGGTACCGGCGAACATCGAACCCATCATCACGCACGAGGCGCCCGCGACGATGGCCTTGGACAGGTCACCGGAGAAGCGGATGCCGCCGTCGGCGATCAGCGGCACGCCCGAACCTTCCAGGGCGGCGGCGACGTTGGCGATGGCGCTGATTTGCGGCACGCCTACACCGGCGACGATACGGGTGGTGCAGATGGAGCCAGGGCCGATACCGACCTTGACGGCGTCCGCGCCGGCTTCAACCAGGGCCTTGGCGGCAGCGCCAGTGGCGATGTTGCCACCGATGACCTGCACCTGCGGGTAGTTGTCCTTGACCCAGCGCACGCGGTCGATCACACCCTTGGAGTGACCGTGGGCGGTGTCGACCACCACCACGTCAACGCCGGCGGCTACCAGGGCAGCAACGCGCTCGCCGGTGTCCTTGCCGGTGCCGACGGCCGCGCCGACGCGCAGGCGGGCCTGGTCGTCCTTGCTGGCCAGCGGGTAGGCCTTGGCCTTCTCGATGTCCTTGACGGTCATCATGCCCTTGAGCTGGAACTTGTCGTCCACGATCAGGACTTTTTCCAGGCGATGCTTGTGCAGCAGCTCGCGCACTTCGTTCTTGTCGGCGCCTTCGCGCACGGTGACCAGGCGCTCTTTAGGCGTCATCACTTCGCGAACGGTGGCTTCCAGGCGAGTTTCGAAACGCACGTCACGGGAAGTGACGATGCCGACCAGGTCGCCGTCGTGCAGCACCGGTACGCCGGAGATGTTGTGCTGACGGGTCAGCTCGAACAGGTCACGGACGGTGGCGTCAGCCTCGATGGTGATCGGGTCCTTGACCACGCCGGCCTCGAACTTCTTGACCTTGCGCACTTCGGCAGCTTGCTGCTCGATGGTCATGTTCTTGTGGATGATGCCGATACCGCCTTCCTGGGCCATGGCAATGGCCAGACGGGCTTCGGTAACGGTGTCCATGGCGGCGGAGACCAGGGGAATATTCAGCTCGATGCCACGGGTCAAACGGGTCTTCAGGCTGACTTCATTGGGCAGTACTTCGGAATAACCGGGTACGAGGAGAATGTCGTCGAAGGTCAGTGCTTCTTGGCTGATACGCAGCATCGCGGGGGCTCCCGAGCGGGAAAAATGGAAGCGCGCCATTATACTCATACATGCCCCGATGCTCAATGTAAACATCAGGGCAATTGCGTCGCACCCTAAAGATCGACGCGTACCACGCGCACCTTGCGTTCCAGGCGCTCGCCGAACTCGAAGAGAAATTCGGGCTTGAACCGCGCGTCGGCCCAGCCGTTGAAGATGAAGCCCAGGTTGGAAAACGCGCAGGGGTCGAGGAACAGGAAGCCGTTGATGTCGTCTTCATGGCGGCATTCGGGGCACATGAAGTTGTCGGTGTGGCCGGGCATCCACTCCTCCAGGCTGTCGAACAGCGCCTCGCCGATTTCCTGGCGGCACTCGGGGCAGCCGGCCTCTTCCTTGAAATTTTTAGTGGGGGTAAAGATGCAGCGTTTGGTCACCAACTCCAGGCCGTTGACCGGCTGGCCGTAGGGCAGCAGCTCGGGGCGCTCGACCACGTTGCGGGCGCCCGGGCCGATGGCGTAGCCCATGCCGTTGCCGGTGCGGCCGCAGGTGGTCAGCTGTTCTTCGATGATGTTTTTCTGCCACAACCAGCGCAGCACCCGCCGGGCCTTGCCTTCGCGCCCGGGAAAACTGGAAATCAACGGGACGATAATACTTTGCGAACTCATGGAGGCAGACCTGCGTGTGGCGTGAATCCGCGCAGCATAAAGCCATGGGGGCGCAGGTCAAGCGCCCAGGTAGCGACCGATCAGCGCGACGCCGCTGGCCAGCACCAGCCAGTTCACCAGGCGCACAAAGGCTTCGCGGGACAGGCCCATGGTTACCCGCCGGCCGATCCACAGCCCCAGGGCCATGGCCGGCAACAAGGCTGCGCCCAGCACCAGCAGGGCGCCGTCGGTGTAGACGCCGGCGATCACGAACAGGCTCAGGCGCACCACCGTGCTGCAACTGATCAGCGCGCTCTGGGTGGCGCGGGCCGGTTCCTTTTCAAGGCGCGCGTTCAGATAAATGGCGTATAGAAAGCCGCCGCTGCCGAACAGTGCACCGAACAGCCCGCCCACCAGCCCCATGGGCAGCGCCCAGATGGCCCGCAAGCTGGCGGGCCGCCGCTTCACCAGCAACCCGTACAAGGCGTAGGCCGTGATGAACACGCCCATCAACAGCAGCAACAAGCGCGACTGCAGGTTGAGCAGGAACACCACGCCAACGGTACAGCCCACCGCCATGCACGGCAGCAGGCGCTTCAACTCGGCGCCGGCCACCGCCTTGCGCGACGGCAGCAGGTTGCCGAACGCGGCGATGAAATCCAGCAGCACCAGTAACGGGATGATCCGCGCCAGGGGCATGAAGCAGATCAGCACTGGCCCGGCCACCAGCGCGGTGCCGAAGCCGGCGATGCCGAACACGACATAGGCAACCGCGACGCCCAGCAACATGCAACCCCAGTCCAGCCCGGTAAACGGCAAGGCGCTCAGCAACTCCATCGGCTATCCCCTCTCCTTGGTGGTACATCATCGTAGCAGCGGCCCCCAGGCCGCGTCACAGGCGCCGCCGTATGCCAGGGGTATCGCGTGGGCCGGGGACGCAGCCTGCGGCAGCTGCTACGGGGCATGGCTCCGGCGGCGTATTGGCCTTATGATGCCCGCCATGAACAAAGACCCCTTTGCCGTACTCGGCCTGGACCGCGAGGTCCTCACTGTCAGCCAGCTCAACGGCCGCGCACGCGTGCTGCTTGAAGACGTGTTCAGCAGCATCTGGGTGGAAGGCGAAATCTCCAACCTCGCCCGCCCGGCGTCCGGCCACGTCTACTTCACCCTCAAGGACAGCGGCGCCCAGGTGCGCTGCGCGCTGTTCCGCCAGAACGCCCAGCGCGTGCGCCAGGCGCTGAAGGACGGGCTGGCGGTGAAGGTGCGCGGCAAGGTCTCGCTGTTCGAGGGCCGTGGTGACTACCAGCTGATCCTCGACACGGTGGAGCCGGCCGGCGACGGCGCCCTGCGCCTGGCGTTCGACGCGCTGAAGGAAAAACTCAGCGGCGAAGGCCTGTTCAGCAGCGAACGCAAGGTCGCCCTGCCCGCCCACCCGCAGCGCATCGGCATCGTCAGCTCGCCCACCGGCGCGGTGATCCGCGACATCATCAGCGTGTTCCGCCGCCGCGCGCCGCAGGTCGAACTGACGCTGATCCCCACCGCCGTGCAAGGCCGCGAGGCCATCAACCAGATCGTGCGCGGTATCCGCCTGGCCGATGCCGGCGGCTTCGACGCCATTATCCTGGCCCGTGGCGGTGGCTCGCTGGAAGACCTCTGGTGCTTCAACGAAGAGGCGGTGGCCCGTGCCATCGCCGCCTGCGTCACGCCGATCGTCAGCGCCGTAGGCCATGAAACCGACGTCTCCATCAGTGACTTCGTCGCCGACGTGCGCGCGCCTACGCCGTCGGCCGCTGCCGAGCTGCTGGCACCCGACAGCAGCGACCTGCAACGCCGTCTGGAAAGCCTGCAACGCCGCCTGTTGATGCGCATCCAGAACCGCCTGGCCCACGACCGCCTGCGCCTGGACGGCCTGACCAAGCGCCTGCGCCACCCCGGCGAACGGCTGCGCCAGCAGGCCCAGCGCCTGGACGACCTGGACATGCGCCTGCGCCGCGCCTTCGAGCAGCGCCTGAACCTGCGCCGGCATCGCCTGGCGCAGCTGGAAACGCGCCTGGCCGGGCAACACCCGGGGCGCACCCTGGCCATGCTGCGCCAACGCATCGAAGGCCTGGCCGAACGCCTGCCGCGGGCCATGCGCGACGGCCTCAAGGCCCGCCGCGTGCAGCTCAACAACCAGATGCAGACCCTGCACATCGTCAGCCCGCTGGCCACCCTCAGCCGCGGCTACAGCATTCTGCTGGACGAACGCGGCCAGGCCGTGCGCCGCGCCGACCAGACCCGCACCGGCCAGCGCCTGACCGCCAAGCTGGGCGAAGGCGAGCTGCAGGTGCGGGTCGAAGACAACCACCTGACCCCGGTCACCCTCTCGCTCCTGGACTGAACCATGCCGCGCCTGCTGACCGCCCTGCTGTTGCTATGCCTGACCTTCACCGCCCAGGCCGACAGCTACCTGACCCGCCTGCTGAACAAGCCGGTGCCCGGCGGCGTGGCCGTGATCGACCTGGGCAGCGGCGCCCAGGCGCCCAAGGCGTTCTTCGACGGCAAGCCGGTGCTGGTGGTGCGCGAGCAGCAGAACTGGCGCGCCATCGTCGGCCTGCCGCTGACCCAGAAGCCGGGCCCGGCGCGCATCACCACCGCCGACCAGCGCAGCCTGGGCTTCGTGGTGGGCAGCAAGCACTACCCCGAGCAGCACATCACCTTGAAGAACAACCGCCAGGTCAACCCCAACCCGGCCGACCTGAAACGCTTCGAGGTGGAGCTGGCCGAGCAGCTCAAGGCCTACCGCAGCTTCAGCCCCGGCACGCCCAGCAACCTGCTGCTGGACAAGCCGGTGAATGGGCCGCTGTCGAGCCGCTTCGGCGTGCGCCGGTTCTTCAATGGCGAAGAGCGCAACCCCCATGCGGGTCTGGACTTCGCGGTGCCCGCCGGCACGCCGATCAAGACCCCGGCCGCGGGCAAGGTCATCCTGGTGGGCAACTACTTCTTCAACGGCAACACCGTGTTCGTCGACCACGGGCAAGGGTTTATCAGCATGTTCTGCCACATGTCGAAGATCGACGTGAAGGTGGGCCAGGACCTGGCGCGCGGCGCTGTGGTCGGCCGCGTGGGCATGACCGGGCGGGCGACGGGGCCGCACATGCACTGGAACGTCAGCCTGAATGACGCACGGGTGGACCCCGCCATCTTCATCGGCGCGTTCCAACCCTGATAGCTGTAGCGCGCTGTCGAGCCTGCCCCCACTTTGCTCCCACCGTAGCAGCTGCCGAAGGCTGCGTCCCAGGCGGCGCGGTACTTCAGAAGCCATGCGTTGCCTGCGACGCCGCCTTCGGCAGCTGCTACAGGAGCGAGTTAGCCCGCCCTGTTGAAATACTTCGACGCTTCCCTCAACTTCGCCTGCGTTTCTTCGCTGAATGATGCCACCTCCTCCTCGGTAACCAACCCCCTCACATAAGCCGCCTGGAGACCAATAGAGGCATGTCCTCGCGAATGGGGAAAGTTATCGAACACCCGCACCACCTCCTCGTTCCCCTCATTGCAAAGGTTTCGAACAGTCTGAAAATGCTCCCGCGCCAGCGCCGAATCATCCATGGCTGCTGCCATCATCTCGCGCCGTAGCCGCTCATACAGGCGCTCAACGGCCAATGGGCGATATCGGCTCCACAGTTTCCACTCAGCTTCAGTCATGTCCCTGCTCCGCCTTGCTTGATCCACCCAATATACGAGATTGCGCGCGCCGAATCACCGCAACAATTTTCAATCAAAAAAAACCAATTATCGAGCACAAAAAACTACAAAAAAGCCAACAGAGATAAGTTATCTCAAATTTTTACAGATGCTTGCCATCCCCTGCCGCAATGGTTAGGGTTGAAGGCATGAAAACTCTTCACACCCTCATTCTCCTTCGTCAACACCGCTGCCTAAGCCTGGTCAGTGCACGACTGCCACGCTGAATCGCGTCGCCTCGCCCTTCTCTTTCAGTTTTAGCCGGCAGGCCCTTTTCAAGGCCGCACAACAAGGATTGCCCATCATGACCATGCTCAAAGACCCGTCTTCGAAATACCGCGCCTTCGCCCAGGTCAACCTGCCTGACCGCACCTGGCCGAACCAGACCATCACCACCGCGCCTATCTGGTGCAGCTCGGACCTGCGCGACGGCAACCAGTCGCTGATCGAGCCGATGGACTCGGCGAAGAAGCTGCGCTTCTGGAAGACCCTGGTCAGCGTGGGCGTGAAAGAGATCGAGGCGTCGTTCCCCTCGGCCTCGCAAACCGATTTCGACTTCGTTCGCACCCTGATCGAAGACAATCACATCCCGGAAGACACCACCATCCAGGTGCTGACCCAGGCCCGCGAAGACCTGATCGCACGTACGTTCGAGTCGCTGAAAGGCGCCAAGAAGGCCATCGTCCACCTGTACAACGCCACCTCGCCGTCCTTCCGCAAGATCGTCTTCAACCAGGACAAGCAGGGCGTGAAGGACATCGCGGTAAACGCGGCCAAGCTGTTCGTCAAATACGCGGCCCAGCAGCCGGAAACCCAGTGGACCTTCCAGTACTCGCCGGAAACCTTCAGCGCCACCGAGTTGGAGTTCGCCAAGGAAGTCTGTGACGCGGTGATCGAGGTGTGGAACCCGACGCCCGAGCACAAGATCATCCTCAACCTGCCAGCCACCGTTGAAGTCAGCACCCCGAACATCTACGCCGACCAGATCGAATGGTTCGGCCGCAACGTGTCGCGCCGTGACAGCGTGATCATCAGCCTGCACACCCATAACGACCGTGGCACCGGCGTGGCCGCCACCGAGCTGGGCCTGATGGCCGGCGCCGACCGCGTCGAAGGCTGCCTGTTCGGCAACGGCGAGCGCACCGGCAACGTCGACCTGGTGACCCTGGCTTTGAACCTCTACACCCAGGGCGTGGACCCGGAACTGGACTTCTCCGACATCGACGGCGTGCGCAAGGTGGTCGAAGAGTGCAACCAGATCCCGGTGCACCCACGCCACCCGTACGTCGGCGACCTGGTTCACACCGCGTTCTCCGGCTCGCACCAGGACGCGATCCGCAAGGGCTTCGCCCAGCAGAAGGACGACGCGGTGTGGGAAGTGCCTTACCTGCCGATCGACCCGGCCGACATCGGCCGCAGCTACGAGGCGGTCATCCGCGTCAACAGCCAGTCGGGCAAGGGCGGCATCACCTACCTGCTGGAACAGGAATACGGCATCAGCCTGCCGCGCCGCATGCAGATCGAGTTCAGCCAGGTGGTACAGGGTGAAACCGACCGCCTGGGCCTGGAAATGACGGCCCAGCAGATCTACGCGCTGCTGCACAAGGAATACCTGCAAGCCAATGCCCCGTACGCGCTGGTCAGCCACCGCCTGCAGGAAGAGAACGGCAACAGCAAGGTTGACGTCGAAGTGCACAGCGACGGCGAGACCGTGCACTGGCGCGGCAAGGGCAACGGTGCCCTGGAAGCCCTGGCCTCGGCCATGCCGGTACCGGTAGAAATCATGGACTACAACGAACACGCCATCGGCGCCGGCACCAACGCCAAGGCAGCCGCCTACATCGAGCTGCGCGTGGCCGGTGGCCGTGCGGTGCACGGGGTGGGCGTGGATGAGAACATCACCACGGCCAGCTTCAAGGCCCTGTTCAGCGCGCTGAACCGCTCGTTGAGCCAGCAGGAAGCGAAGGCAGCGTAAGCCTTCCACCCATAAAAAAACCGGCCCAGGGGGCCGGTTTTTTTTATGGGCGAAATCAGGACAACGTGAAGGTGTCGGCATCCAGGTGCGCCGGGAAGCGCGTGCGGTAGGCGGCCAGCTCGGCGGCGCTAAGGGACACGTGGAACACGCCATCGGCCTCCCCCGCGCTCAGCAGGCTCTCGCCCTGGAAGTCCAACACCTGGCTGTCGCCGGTGTAGGCGAAACCCTTGCCATCGGTGCCCACGCGGTTCACCGCCGCCACGTAGCACAGGTTCTCGATGGCACGCGCCGGCAGCAGCCGGTTCCAGTGCAGGCGGCGCGCACCGGGCCAGTTGGCGGTGTACAGCAGCAGGTCGGTGTCCTGGGCGTCGCGGCTCCACACCGGGAAGCGCAGGTCGTAGCAAATCAGCGGGCGAATGCGCCAGCCGTTCAGCTCGAACTGCACCTGGCGCTCGCCGGGGGTGTAGTGCTTGTGCTCGCCGGCCATGCGGAACAGGTGGCGCTTGTCGTAATGCAGCAGCTCGCCATCGGGCCGCGCCCACAGCAGGCGGTTGCGAAGGCTGCCGTCAGCCGCCTGGATGATCACGCTGCCCGTCACCACGGCGTTCAGGCGCACGGCCTGGGCGCGCAGCCACTTGCTGGTGGGGCCCTGCTCCGGCTCGCACAAGCTGGCCGAGTCCATGGAAAAGCCGGTGGTGAACATCTCCGGCAGAATGATCAGGTGCGCACCGCGGGCCTGCTCCAGCAGGGCCTCGAAGTGCTCGAAATTGGCTGTGCGGTCGTGCCAGGCCAGGGTGGTCTGCACCAGGGCCAGGTTCAGGTTCGCCAGCGTACTCAAATCACGCATAGTTTCTTCGCCGCTTCCCGCAGCGTCTCCTCGCGTTTGGCGAAACACAGGCGTACCAGGCGCTGTTCCGGGATGGGTGTCTGGTAGAACACCGACACCGGAATAGTCGCCACGCCGTGCTCGCGGGTCATCCACAGAGCCATGTCGACATCGTTCAAGTCGGGGCGGATCTGCGAGTAATCCACCAGCTGGAAATACGTGCCTGCCACCCGGGTGAAGCTGAACCGCGACCCTGCCAGCAGGTCGCAGAACAGGTCACGCTTGGCCTGGTAGAACCCGGGCAGTTCTTCAACGTGCTCGGGGCAGGCCGCCATGTAGTCCGCCAGCGCCCATTGCAGCGGGGTGACCCCGCAGAAGTTGACGTACTGGTGGACCTTGCGCAGTTCCGCGCTCAAGGCCGGCGGGGCAATCACGTAACCGGTCTTCCAGCCGGTGACGTGGTAGGTCTTGCCGAACGAGCTGACCACGAAAGCCCTCGAATAGAGCGCTTCGTTGGCCAACACGCTGGCATGTCTGACCCCATCGTAGACCAGGTGTTCATACACTTCATCACTGATCAGGTAGATATCGCGACCTTCGATCAGTTGCGCCAGCTGGTCCAGCTCGGCGGCGCTGATCAGCGCGCCGCTGGGGTTGTGCGGGCTGTTGAGGATGATCATCCGCGTGCGCGGGCTCAGGGCATCGCTGAGCTGCTGCCAGTCGATGGAAAAATCCCTGGGGTCGAGCTGCACATGCACGCAGCGGCCGCCGGCCAGCTCCACGGAGGGCTCGTAGCTGTCGTAGCAAGGGTCGAAGACGATGACCTCGTCACCGGCACGCACCACCGACTGCACCGCGCAGAAGATCGCCTCGGTGGCACCTGGGGTGATGGTGACTTCCGTGTCGGCGCTCACGCGCGCGCCGTACTGGCGCAGCACCTTGGCCGCCACCTGCTCGCGCAGGGCCGGCAGCCCGGTCATGGGCGCGTACTGGTTGTGGCCAGCGTTGATATGGCGCACCACGGCATCACGCAGGCCCTGGGGGCCGTCGTAGTCGGGGAAACCTTGGGACAGGTTGAGCGCACCGGTTTCGGCGGCGAGCTGGGACATGGTGGTGAAGATGGTCGTGCCGACATTCGGCAGCTTGCTGGTGATCATCGGGCCTATCCCTGACAGCTGGGGAGCCCAGCAGGATAGCCCAACGAACAGCGGGAAAACCAGTACAGATCAAAACGCCGTAGCCGCTGCCGCCAGGCTGCGCTGGCCCTTGAGTTCCCTGGATATCTCCAGTGCAGAACAGGGCCAGCGCAGCCTGGCGGCAGCGGCTACAGGTATCGCGAAAACCGGGAAATCAGCGCTTGTCGCGGCGTTTCTTGTCGGCTTTCTTGTGGTGCGACATCAAGCGGCGCTTCTTGTTAACCTGGCGGTCGGTCAGCGTGTTCTTGTTGCCTTCGTACGGGTTGTCGCTGCCCTTGAACTCGATGCGGATCGGCGTGCCGACCAGCTTCAGGACGCGGCGGTAAGTGTTTTCCAGGTAGCGAACGTAGCTGTTCGGCACCTTCTCCACCTGGTTGCCGTGGATCACGATCAGCGGCGGGTTGGCACCACCCAGGTGGGCATAGCGCAGCTTGATGCGGCGGCTGTTGACCATTGGCGGCTGGTGCTCCTGCACCGCGTCCTCGAGGATCTGGGTCAGGCGGCTGGTCGGCCAGCGAGTGATCGCCGACTTGAACGAGGCCTGCACCGAACCGTACAGGTTGCCCACGCCAGTGCCGTGCAACGCCGAGATGAAGTGAATGTCGGCGAAGTCGACGAAGAACAGCCGGCGCTCCAGCTCGGTCTTCACGTAGTCGCGCTCGCTCGGCTGCATGCCGTCCCACTTGTTCAGGGCGATGACGATGGCGCGGCCCGACTCCAGGGCGAAGCCCAACAGGTTCAGGTCATGGTCCACCACGCCTTCACGGGCGTCCATGACGAAGATCACGACGTTGGCATCCTTGATGGCCTGCAGCGTCTTGACCACCGAGAACTTCTCGACTTCTTCATGGATCTTGCCGCGCTTGCGCACACCGGCAGTGTCGATGAAGGTGTACTTCTCGTCGTTGCGCTCGAACGGGATGTAGATGCTGTCACGGGTGGTGCCGGGCTGATCGTAGACGATTACCCGCTCTTCGCCGAGCATGCGGTTGACCAGGGTCGACTTGCCCACGTTCGGCCGGCCGATGATGGCGATCTTGATGCCATCTTTCTCGCTCGGGCCAGGAATGCGCACCTGCTCTTCGCCTTCGGCGACGCCTTCGGCCAGGTCTTCCTCCTCCACGTCACGCGGGAATTCGCCCAGGGCGGCTTCCAGCAGGGTGTTCACGCCGCGGCCCTGGGCACCGGCGACGCCGATGGCGTGGCCCATGCCCAGCGGGGCGAATTCGGCGCGGGCCATTTCCGGATCGATGTTGTCGATCTTGTTGGCCACCAGGATGGAGCGCTTGTTGCGCTTGCGCAGGTGCTCGGCAATCATCTGGTCGGCGGCGGTGAAACCGGCACGGGCATCGACCAGGAACAGCACCACATCGGCTTCTTCGATGGCCAGCAGCGACTGCTCGGCCATCTTTTCGTCCATGCCGTGCTCGTCACCGGAAATACCGCCGGTGTCGATCAGGATATAGGAACGCCCTTGCCAGTGCGCCTCTCCGTATTGGCGATCACGGGTAAGACCAGACAGGTCGCCGACGATGGCGTCGCGGCTTTTGGTCAGGCGGTTGAACATGGTGGACTTGCCGACGTTCGGTCGGCCCACCAGGGCGATTACGGGAACCATTAGGCTCTCCACTGCGTTATTTCAGAAAATACAAAGGCCGCTGCAGGCAGCGGCCGGAGTTCGTGGCGGCATGCGAACATGCCGTGGCCCCTGCCTGGGGCGGGGCCGCTGGAGGCCATGAATGACCTCCAGCATAGTCAAAGCCTTACTTGATGGTGAGGGCTTCGAGCTTGCCGCTGTTGCCGAACACGTAAATCATGTTCCCGGCCACCAGCGGACGGGCTCGCAGGCCGTCACTGTCAATTTTCTCACGACCAACGAAGCGACCGTCGACCTGGCTCAGCAGGTGCAGGTAGCCTTCGAAGTCGCCTACCGCCACGTAGCTGGAGAACACCTCGGGTGCCGACAGCTGGCGGCGGGCCAGTTTGTCGTTGCTCCACAGGGCGGTGGTGGTGCGCTCGTCGACGCCTTCCACGGTGCCGGAAGCCAGCGCCACGTAGACGCTGCCGAAGCCCTGGGCCACGCCGGCGTAGCTGGAAGCGTCACGCTGCCACAGCACACGGCCGCTTTCCAGGTCCAGGCCCGCCATGCGGCCCTGGTAGCTGGCGACGTACAGGGTACCACCGGACAGCAGCAGGCCGCCGTCGATATCGACGACACGCTCAAGTTCCGAGCGGCCCTGCGGCACGGCGATGCGTTGTTCCCACACCGGCACACCGTTGCTGATGTCCAGGGCAACGACCTTGCCGGTGGACAGGCCAGCCACCGCCAGGTGGTTGGTGACCAGCGGGGCACTGGTGCCACGCAGGGTCAGTACCGCAGGCGTGCTGTCGTAGATCCAGCGCTGGGTGCCGGTGCTGGCGTCCAGGCCGACCAGGCGGTCGTCCTGGGTCTGCACCACTACCACGTCGCCGTTGTTGGCTGGCGGTGCGAGCACTTCGCTGCCGACCTTGGCGCGCCATTTGACTTCACCGTTGGTGGCGTCAAGGGCGATGACTTCACCGCTGATGGTACCCAGCATGACCAGGCCGTAGCCGACGCCGACTGCGCCCGACACCGAAGTGTTGAGGTCTTTCTTCCAGATCACGTCGCCGTTCAGGCGGTTCAGGTCCATGACCACGCCGGTCACGTCAGCGGCGTAGATGCTGTCGTTCTCGATCGCTGGAACCAGCATGTTGTAGGTTTCGCCCTGACCGTCACCGATCGAACGACTCCACTCCTTGTGCAGGACCACTTCTTCCTTGAACTTGGTCAGCTCGGCAGGAGGCAGTTCCTTCTTGCTGTTGCTGCTGCAACCCGCGGCCAGAATGGCCAGAGCCAGCAATGCTGCATGTTTCCAACGGATCACGTCACGCATCTTTTTTCGCCAGGTCGTCGAGTTTGATTTGCAAGCCACCCACTGCTGCCTCATCGGACAGGGCTGCCTTGGCCTTCTGGTACGCCGCATACGCGTCGTCAGTACGGCCCAGCTGCACCAGCAGGTCACCCTTGAGTTCCTCGCGGCTGGCCAGGAACGCCTTGTCGGCGTCGCCGTCCAGCAGCTTCAGGGCGTCTTCGGCCTTGTTCTGCGCAGCCAGTACCTGAGCCAGGCGCTGACGGGCGATTTCACCCAGCATGGCGTCCTTGGGCTTGTCGACCACGGCCTTGAGCTCGGTGGCGGCATCGTCCAGCTTGCCGGCGTCCACGGCCACCTTGGCCACGAACAGGCTGCCGTACTGCGCGTACTCGCTGTTGCCGTATTCGGTCTTGAGCTTGTTGGCCAGGTCCGCCACCTGCGCGGTATCAGGCTTGCCGGTAGGGTTCAGCGCGGTTTCCAGCAGTTGCTGGTACAGGCTGGACGCACCTTGCGACTGGTTGGCCTGGTACTTGTGCCAGGCCTGCCAGCCAAATACCACCACCAGGGCCAGCAGCACGCCGGTGACCAGAGGCTTGCCGTTACGCTGCCAAAAGTCCTTCAACTCGGCGAGTTGTTCATCTTCGGTACTCGACACCCCAATACTCCTATTTCGCAAATTCGGCCTGAAGCCTGCCTCAACCCTGCACGACGCAAGTCGCCAGATGCTCACCCAGAGCATCCCAGGCAATGTTTTGTTGTTCGCCCTGGCCACGCAGGGGTTTGAAACCTACCACTTGTTGCGCCAGTTCGTCGTCCCCCAGGATCAAGGCGTAGAGCGCACCGCTCTTGTCCGCCTTCTTGAACTGGCTCTTGAAGCTGCCGGCACCGGCGTTGACCTGGATGCGCAGCTGCGGCAGTGCATCGCGCAGGCGCTCGGTCAGGGCCAGGCCGGCCAGTTCGGCCTGCTCGCCAAAGGCGCACAGGTAAACGTCAACGGTACGGGCGATGGACTCGGGCACCTGCTCCAGGGTTTCGAGCAGCAGGATCAGGCGTTCGATGCCCATGGCGAAGCCAACGCCGGTGGTGGGCTTGCCGCCCATCTGCTCGACCAGGCCGTCGTAGCGGCCGCCAGCGCACACGGTGCCCTGGGCGCCGAGCTTGTCGGTGACCCACTCGAACACGGTCTTGCTGTAGTAGTCCAGGCCACGCACCAGCTTGGGGTTGATCACGTAGGGAATGCCGGCGGCGTCCAGGCGGGCCTTCAGGCCTTCGAAGTGCACACGCGACTCTTCGTCCAGGTAATCGGCCAGCTTCGGCGCGTTCACCAGCACGGCCTGGGTCTCAGGGTGCTTGGTGTCCAGCACGCGCAGCGGGTTGGTCTTCAACCGGCGCTGGCTGTCTTCGTCGATCTGGTCCAGGTGCTCGGTGAGGAACGCCACCAGCGCCTCGCGGTAGCGACCGCGGGCCTCGGAGGTGCCCAGGCTGTTGAGCTCGAGCTTCACCGCGTCGCGGATGCCCAGGGCACCCCACAGGCGCCAGGTGAGCACGATCAGCTCGGCGTCGATGTCCGGGCCGTCGAGGTTGAACACCTCGCAGCCGATCTGGTGGAACTGGCGGTAGCGGCCTTTCTGCGGGCGCTCGTGACGGAACATGGGGCCCACGTACCAGAGCTTCTGCACCTGGCCACCGCCGGTGATGCCGTGCTCCAGCACCGCGCGCACGCACGCCGCCGTGCCTTCGGGGCGCAGGGTCAGCGAGTCGCCGTTGCGGTCCTCGAAGGTGTACATCTCTTTCTCGACGATGTCGGTGACTTCGCCGATGGAGCGCTTGAACAGGTCGGTGAACTCGACGATCGGCATGCGGATCTGCCGGTAGCCGTAGGTGTCCAGCAGCCCTGCCACGGTGCCTTCGAAGTAGCGCCACAGGGGCGTCTGGTCGGGCAGGATGTCGTTCATGCCACGGATGGCTTGCAGCGTCTTACTCACGAGAAATCCTTAGTGTTCTGTCAGCCGCGGGCGATCAGCGCCGCGTCGGCCTCGACCTTTTCGGCCGCCTTCTGGCGAATCAGCTTCTCGAGCTCTTCCACCAGGTTGTCGTTGGTCAGCTTCTGCGCAGGCTTGCCGTCGATGTAGATCAGGTTCGGCGTGCCGCCGGTAAGGCCCACGTGGGCTTCCTTGGCTTCGCCAGGGCCGTTGACCACACAACCGATCACCGCCACGTCCAGCGGCACCAGCAGGTCTTCCAGGCGCCCTTCCAGCTCGTTCATGGTCTTCACCACATCGAAGTTCTGCCGCGAGCAGCTCGGGCAGGCGATGAAGTTGATGCCACGCGAGCGCAGGCGCAGGGACTTGAGGATGTCGTAGCCCACCTTGATCTCTTCCACCGGGTCGGCGGCCAGGGAGATACGGATGGTGTCGCCGATGCCGTCGGCCAGCAGCATACCTAGGCCCACCGAGGATTTCACCGTGCCGGAGCGCAAACCGCCGGCCTCGGTGATGCCCAGGTGCAGCGGCTGGGAGATCTGGGTGGCGAGCAGGCGGTAGGCGGCGACGGCCATGAACACGTCGGAGGCCTTCACGCTGACCTTGAAGTCCTGGAAGTTCAGGCGTTCCAGGTGCTCCACGTGGCGCAGGGCGGACTCCACCAGCGCTTCGGGGGTGGGTTCGCCGTACTTCTTCTGCAGGTCCTTTTCCAGGGAACCGGCGTTCACGCCGATGCGGATCGGGATGCCACGGTCGCGGGCGGCATCGACCACGGCGCGCACACGGTCTTCGCGACCGATGTTGCCCGGATTGATGCGCAGGCAGTCCACGCCCAGTTCGGCCACGCGCAAGGCGATCTTGTAGTCGAAGTGGATGTCGGCCACCAGGGGCACGCGCACCTGTTGCTTGATCTTGCCGAACGCCTCGGCGGCGTCCATGTCCGGCACCGAGACGCGCACGATGTCGGCGCCGGCGTCTTCCAGGCGACGGATCTGCGCCACGGTGGCCGCCACGTCGTTGGTGTCGGTGTTGGTCATGCTCTGTACGGCGATGGGGGCATCGCCACCCACCGGCACATTGCCGACCCAGATTTTACGGGATACGCGACGCTTGATCGGGGATTCGCCATGCATGGTTTATTGCCCTACTTTCATGCGAGCAGTCTCGCCAGAGGTGAAAGGTGCAACGTCGACCGGCTGGCCGTTGAAGCTGACCTGCGCGCCACGGGCATAGCCCAGGCGCACGGCGAACGGCGGCTTGCCGTTCAGGTCGACGGTCTCGCCCTTGCGCTTGAGGGCGCTGAGCAGCACTTTGCCGTTGCCATCGGTGACCTGGGTCCAGCAGTCGGCGGTGAATTGCAGGTGCAGTTGGCCAGCGCCGGCCACCGGGGCCTGGGCTGCAGGCGCTACCGGGGCGGCGGCCACCGGGGCCACCGGGGCGGCCGGCTGGTGCACCAGGGCCGGGGTGTTCGTTGCAGCAGGTGCCGGCGCCGGCGCGGTGACGGCAGGCGCAGGTGCCACGGTAGGCGCGGCAGGCTGAACGCCGGCTGTCGCCGGGGCAGGCGCTTCGGCCGCAGCGGTTTCAGTTGCCTGGGCCTCGGTGGCAGGCTTCTGGGCCTCGGCCACGGCCTGGTCTTCCGGCTCGTCGATCGGGTGGATCTGGGTGGTGCCGTCGGCGCTTTCGACTTCGACATGCTCCATGGCCAGCCCGGCCTGGTCCTTGCCACGCTGGGCGGTCTGGTCCTGCCACCAGAAGAAGCCGCCGCCCACCACCAGCACCAACAGCAGCAGGCTCACGCCGCGCAGGATGTTGTGGGACAGGCGCACCGGTTCCTCGATGCGGCCCAGCGCATGCACTTCGCTGCCCTGGGCGTGGCTGCCGGTGGCCTGGTCGAAGGCCTGCACCAGCGGCGCCTGGTCCATGCCCAGCAGCTTGGCGTAGGCACGGATGTAACCGCGGGCAAAGGTATGCCCCGGCAGCTTGTCGAAGGCGCCGGCCTCCAGGTTGCCCAGCGAAGTGGCCGTGAGGTTGAGTTTCACGGCCACGTCGGCCAGCGACCAGCCTTTGCTCTCGCGGGCCTGGCGCAAGGTGTCACCAGGGTTCACGCGAGTCGCTGCTACAACTTCGGGATGCGCCGCTTTCATCATTGCTCCGACAGGTATTGCTGATATTCCGGCGTACCGGGATAGAGTCTTCTAAGTTGCAGGCCGAAACTGGCGGCCTTGTTCTTGTCCTGGAAAATCCGTGCCAGGCGCGTGCCCAGCAACAGGCTGCGGGCGTTCTGCTCGCTCAGCTGGCTGAAACGGTCGTAATAACCGCGCGCCGGCACATAATGCCTGTCTTCGTAAGACAACTCAGCCATTTCCAGCAATGCCTGGGGCTGATCGGCCTTCAACCGCAATGCCTTGTCAAACAATTGCACCGCCAGCGGCTTGTTGCCCATGGCCCGGGCGGTCAGGCCCAGGTTCTCGAACACCCGCGAGCGCTCAGGATACAGGGGATCGTCGGCGGCTTTCTCAAAGGTTTCGTAAGCTTCCTGATACCGCTTCTGCTCGTACAGGAAACCGCCGTAGTTGTTGAGGGTGCGGGCATCTTTCGGGCGGCTGGACAGCGCTTTCTTGAAATACTGCTCGGCCAGCTTGGGCTCAAGCTCAGCCTGGAACACCAGCCCCAGGGCGCCGTTGGCCTCGGGGTCGGAGCTGTCGATATCCAGCGCCTGCTTGAGCGGCACCTTGGCCTGTTCGGCCTGGCCGGTCTGCAGGTAGCCGATACCCAGTTGGACCAGAGCCTTGCGCGCCTCTTCGCGTCCCTTGCTGGTTTCCATCGGGTTGACTTTACCCGTGGAAACGCAACCAACCAACAGGTTGAAGAACAATAGCAACAGCGCGGCGCGCACGGTCATGGAGATCCTCTCTCAGGGCCGGTTGTCGGCGTTCAGCGGCATATCGGCGTCGGCAGCCAGTTGGCGTACGGCGATATAGCGTTCGCTACGGCGGGTGCGGTCCATCACCTGCCCTACCAATTGACCACAGGCGGCGTCGATGTCTTCGCCGCGGGTAGTGCGCACCGTGACATTGAAACCGGCCTGGTGCAAATGATCCTGGAAACGCCGGATGGCGTTGTTGCTCGGACGCTCGTAACCGGAGTGCGGGAACGGGTTGAACGGGATCAGGTTGATCTTGCACGGTACGTTCTTGAGCAGCTCGACCATTTCCACCGCGTGCTCGAGCTTGTCATTGACGTCCTTGAGCAGGGTGTACTCGATGGTCAGCACGCGCTTCTCGCCCAGTTGGGACATGTAGCGCTGGCACGATTCGAGCAGCATCTTGAGCGGGTATTTCTTGTTGATCGGCACCAGTTCGTTGCGCAGCGCGTCGTTCGGCGCGTGCAGCGACAGGGCCAGCGAGACGTCGATATGATCGGCGAGCACGTCGATCATCGGCACCACGCCCGAGGTGGACAGGGTGACCCGGCGTTTGGAGATGCCATAGCCCAGGTCATCCATCATCAGCCGCATGGCGGCGATGACGTTGTCGAAGTTCAGCAGCGGCTCGCCCATGCCCATCATCACCACGTTGGTGATGGCGCGGTCGATGGTAGCCGGGACGCTGCCGAAGGATTTGTTGGCAATCCACACCTGGCCGATGACTTCGGCGGCGGTGAGGTTGCTGTTGAAGCCTTGCTTGCCGGTGGAGCAGAAACTGCAGTCCAGGGCGCAGCCCGCCTGGGACGAGACACACAAGGTGCCGCGCTTGCCCTGCGGGATGTACACGGTCTCGACGCAGCTGCCGGACGCCACGCGCACCACCCACTTGCGGGTGCCGTCGGTGGAGATGTCCTCGCTGACCACTTCGGGACCACGAATTTCGGCACAGGCCTTGAGCTTTTCGCGCAAGGCCTTGCCGACGTTCGTCATGGCGTCGAAATCATCGACGCCAAAATGGTGAATCCACTTCATGACCTGACCGGCACGAAAGCGCTTCTCCCCGATCGAGTCGAAGAACTGTTCCATCTCTGGTTGGGTCAAGCCCAATAGGTTTGTCTTGCCAGTCATTACGGTCATGGTTTCACCTTCACTCGTTGGCCGTGGCTTAGCGAGTGGTTACTTCGGTAGCAGCGAAGAAGTACGAGATTTCGCGGGCAGCAGCGGCTTCGGAGTCCGAACCGTGAACAGCGTTGGCGTCGATGGAGTCAGCGAAGTCAGCACGGATGGTGCCGGCAGCAGCTTCTTTAGGGTTGGTGGCGCCCATCAGCTCACGGTTCAGAGCGATGGCGTTTTCGCCTTCCAGCACCTGTACAACGACAGGACCGGAGATCATGAAGGCAACCAGCTCGCCGAAGAAGCCACGAGCGCTGTGCTCAGCGTAGAAACCTTCAGCTTCGGCCTTGGACAGTTGCTTCAGTTTCGAGGCAACGACGCGCAGACCGGCTTTTTCGAAACGAGTGGTGATCTCGCCGATGACGTTCTTGGCAACAGCGTCAGGCTTGATGATGGAGAAAGTACGTTGAACAGCCATGGTGAAACTCCAGAAACAGTGATTGTTGCGAAAAATTAAACCCGCGAATTATACGCGGGTTCTGGGGTAATGCCTAACCTGCAAAGATGATCAGTCTATTTCGTCGGCCCAAAGGGTCTGGACCGCTTCCAGCACCTTCTCGCCTACCCGGCCAGAAGTGCTGTCGAAACCAGGCAATTCCTTGATCCATTGCTGCAGATCGACGAAATTCACCGAATACGGGTTAACGCCCGGCTTGGCTTCGGCCAATTCCTCTGCAATACGTTGTACATCATTCCAACCGTAGCTCATGACAGCTTCCCGATCAGTGCGGCGCTTCGGCCGCATGGTTAAGCGAATATTTCGGGATTTCGACCGTCAGGTCCTCGGTGCCCACCACGGCCTGGCACGCCAGGCGCGATTGCGCTTCCAGGCCCCAGGCCTTGTCCAGGTAATCTTCTTCCAGCTCGTCGGCCTCTTCCAGCGAATTGAAGCCCTCGCGGATGATGCAGTGACAGGTGGTGCAGGCGCACACGCCGCCGCAGGCGCTTTCGATCTCGATGTGATGATCGTGGGCCAGCTCAAGGATAGACGTACCGGTGGCAGCTTCTACTACCAGGCCTTCCGGGCAAAACTTTTCGTGGGGCAGAAAAATGACCTGCGGCATCGTTATTCCTCAATCTCATTCAGGTTGCGCCCGGCCAACGCGGCTTTCACCGTCGAGTCGAGGCGGCGGGCCGCGAAGGCGTCGGTGACCTGCGACAGACGCTTGGTCTGCTGCTCGATGGCCGCGCCGTCGGTACCGCTCATCAATTCACGCAGTTCAGTCATCTGGTGCTCGATTGCCAGGCGCTCTTCGGCGTCCAGCAGGCGGTCGCCATCGGCCTCCAGGGCGCCCTGCACCGCCTCCAGCAGGCGCTCGGCGTCGACCTGATGCTCGCGCAGCTGGCGCGCGACCTTGTCGTCGCCGGCGTACTGGAACGAATCCTTGAGCATGCGGGCGATTTCGCCGTCGGTCAGGCCGTAGGACGGCTTGACCTGGATGCTGGCCTCAACGCCCGAGCCCAGCTCACGCGCAGAGACGCTGAGCAGGCCGTCGGCATCGACCTGGAAGGTGACGCGGATTTTCGCCGCACCCGCCACCATGGCCGGGATGCCACGCAATTCGAAGCGCGCCAGGGAGCGGCAGTCACTGATCAATTCACGCTCGCCTTGCAGCACGTGAATCATCATGGCCGACTGGCCGTCCTTATAGGTAGTGAAGTCCTGGCCACGGGCGACGGGGATGGTGGTGTTGCGCGGAATCACCTTCTCCATCAGCCCGCCCATGGTTTCCAGGCCCAGGGACAGCGGAATCACGTCCAGCAGCAACAGCTCGGCACCGTCACGCTTGTTGCCGGCCAGGGTGTCGGCCTGGATGGCAGCGCCAATGGCGACCACCTGGTCCGGGTCGATCTCGGTCAGCGGCTGGCGGCCGAACAGCTCGGCCACCGCCTCGCGCACGCGCGGCACACGGGTGGAACCGCCGACCATGACCACGGCGGCCACTTCGTCGATTTCCACGCCCGAGTCACGCACGGCGCGGCGGCAAGCCTTGAGGCTGCGGGCAACCATGGGTTCGATCAGGGCGTTGAACGCCTCGCGGCTCAGCTCGGCTTTCCACGCGCCATACGCCACGTCAACCGACGCGGCGTCAGTCAGGGCTTCCTTGGCGGCGCAGGCCACTTGCAGCAGCTGGCGCTGGGCGCCCGGGTCGAGGTCGGCGGACAGGCCCGCCTGCTGCACAATCCAGCTGGCGATGGCGTGGTCGAAGTCATCGCCACCCAGGGCGCTGTCGCCACCGGTGGCCAGCACTTCGAAGACACCGCCGGTCAGGCGCAGGATGGAAATGTCGAAGGTACCGCCACCCAGGTCATAGATGGCCACCAGGCCTTCGGCATGCTGGTCCAGGCCATAGGCCACGGCGGCCGCGGTCGGCTCGTTGAGCAGGCGCAGCACGTTGAGGCCGGCCAGTTTGGCGGCGTCCTTGGTGGCCTGGCGCTGGGCGTCGTCGAAGTAGGCCGGCACGGTGATTACCGCGCCTACCAGCTCGCCACCCAAGGTGGCTTCAGCGCGCAGGCGCAGCACCTTGAGGATGTCGGCGGAGACTTCGACCGGGCTCTTGGCGCCCTGCACGGTGTCGATGAACGGCATGTGCGACTCACCACCGACGAAGCGGTACGGCAGCTGGTCGCCCAGCTGCTTGACGTCCGCCAGGCCGCGGCCCATCAGGCGCTTGACCGAAACGATGGTGTTGAGCGGGTCACTGGCGGCGGCAGCCTTGGCGCCGGCGCCCACTTCGACGCGGTCGGCGTGGTAGCGAACGGCGGACGGCAGAATGACCTGCCCCTGCGCGTCGGCCAGTGGCTCGGACAGGCCGCTGCGCAAGGCAGCGACCAGCGAATTGGTAGTGCCAAGGTCGATACCCACAGCCAGCTTGCGCTGGTGCGGTTGAGGACTCTGGCCGGGTTCGGCGATCTGCAGTAGGGCCATGCTTATCTGAATATCAGGCGTGCAGCCGTAGCAACACTGGGTTAATCGTCGAGGCGCTCTTCCAGCTGGCGCACTTCGTAGGACAGCTTGTCGAGGAACTGCATGCGCCGCATCAGGCGTTCGGCCTGTTCGCGTTGCGCTGCATCATCCCAACAGCCGGCGAAGCTTTCGTTCAACTGCTCGCTGGCAGCCTTCAGGCGCCGCTTGAACTGCGCCACACCGTCGAGGTCGGCACTGTCCTGCAGGTCTTCGAGCTCTTCGCGCCACTGCATCTGCTGCATCAGGAACTCAGGGTCGTGGACCGTGACTTCCTGGGGCACTTCGTGGCCACCGATGGCCAGCAGGTAGCGGGCACGCTTGGGCGAGCTCTTGAGCGTCTGGTAGGCCTCGTTCAGGCCCGCCGACTGTTCCAGCGCCAGGCGCTGCTCACGCTCGCTGCCATCGGCAAAGCGATCGGGGTGCACGGCGCGCGCCAACTCACGGTAGCGCGCGGCCAGCTGGTCGAGGTCCAGGCGGAAGCTCGGTTGCAGGTCAAACAAGGCGAAATGACAAGGAGTACCCACGACCGGCCTCAAACGTTGAAGCTTTCGCCGCAGCCACATTCACCGCGCACGTTGGGGTTGTTGAACTTGAAGCCTTCGTTCAAGCCTTCCTTGACGAAGTCCAGTTCGGTGCCGTCCAGGTACGCCAGGCTCTTGGGATCGATGATCACCTTTTCGCCGTGGCTTTCGAACACCTGGTCGTCTTCACCCAGCGCGTCAACGAATTCCAGCACATAGGCCAGGCCCGAGCAGCCGGTGGTACGGACGCCCAGGCGGATGCCCTCGCCCTTGCCGCGGCCGTCCAGGGAACGGCGGATATGCTTGGCAGCGGCTTCTGTCATGCTGATAGCCATCGAGACTCCTTACATCGTGCGATGCGTGCTGTTAGAGCAGACCTTTCTTCTGCTTGTAATCGTGAACGGCAGCCTTGATGGCGTCTTCGGCGAGTACGGAGCAGTGGATTTTCACCGGCGGCAGCGCCAGTTCTTCGGCCAGCTGGGTGTTGCTGATGGTGACCGCTTCGTCCAGCGACTTGCCCTTCATCCACTCGGTGGCCAGGGAGCTGGAGGCGATGGCGGAGCCACAGCCGTAGGTCTTGAACTTGGCGTCTTCGATGATGCCCTGCTCGTTGACCTTGATCTGCAGGCGCATGACGTCGCCGCAGGCTGGAGCGCCAACCATGCCGGTGCCCACGTCCGGGTCCTCGGCGTTCATCTTGCCGACGTTACGTGGGTTTTCGTAGTGGTCGATGACCTTTTCGCTGTAAGCCATGATTCTAAATCCTCACTCATCAGGGCCGCTCTGAAGGCCCTGTAGGTACGCCTGCGTTAACGCCACGTCTCTACAGGATCTGGATGGTGGCGGCTTCTTTTGTTTAGTGTGCCGCCCACTCGATCTTCGAGATGTCGACGCCGTCTTTGAACATATCCCACAGCGGCGACAGTTCGCGCAGCTTGGTCACGGCCTCGCAGACTTTCTGCGCGGCGTAGTCGATTTCTTCTTCGGTGCTGAAGCGGCCGAAGGTGAAGCGGATCGAGCTGTGTGCCAGTTCGTCGTTGCGGCCCAGGGCGCGCAGCACGTAGGACGGCTCCAGGGAAGCCGAGGTGCAGGCCGAACCGGACGAGACGGCCAGGTCCTTGAGCGCCATGATCAGCGACTCGCCTTCGACGTAGTTGAAGCTCAAATTCAGGTTGTGCGGCACGCGGGCAGTCAGGCTGCCGTTCACGTACAGCTCTTCCAGGTGCTCGACCTGCTTGAAGAAACGCTCGCTCAGGGCTTGCAGGCGGGCGTTCTCGCTGGCCATTTCCTGCTTGGCGATGGCGAAGGCCTCGCCCATGCCGACGATCTGGTGGGTCGCCAGGGTGCCCGAACGCATGCCACGCTCGTGACCGCCGCCGTGCATGGTGGCTTCCAGGCGCACGCGTGGCTTGCGGCTGACGTACAGCGCGCCAATGCCCTTGGGGCCGTAGGTCTTGTGGGCCGAGAACGACATCAGGTCGACTTTCAGCTTGGTCAGGTCGATGTCGACCTTGCCGGTGGACTGGGCAGCGTCAACGTGGAACATCACGCCGCGCGAGCGGGTCAGCTCGCCAATGGCGGCGATGTCGTTGACGGTGCCGATTTCGTTGTTCACGTGCATCACCGACACCAGGATGGTGTCGTCACGCAGCGCGGCTTCGATCATGGCCGGGGTGATCAGGCCGTCTTCCTGGGGGTCCAGGTAGGTGACTTCGAAGCCTTCACGCTCCAGCTGGCGCATGGTGTCCAGGACCGCCTTGTGCTCGATCTTGGAGGTGATCAGGTGCTTGCCCTTGGTGTGATAGAAGTGCGCGACACCCTTGATGGCCAGGTTGTCGGACTCGGTTGCACCGCTGGTCCAGACGATTTCACGCGGGTCGGCGCCGACCAGGTCAGCTACCTGGCGACGGGCGTTCTCGACCGCTTCCTCGGCTTTCCAGCCGAACACGTGGGAACGCGATGCCGGGTTGCCGAAGTTCCCCTCGTTGGTCAGGCATTCAATCATCTTTTGCGCTACACGCGGGTCGACCGGCGTGGTGGCGGAGTAATCGAGGTAAATCGGCAACTTCATTGAAATTCTCCTATCAGGCGGGCTAGCCACAGTCCCATCGTCATTCGACGAAGGACGTTTCGATCTTGTCCAGGCGCTGGCTCTTGGTGGTGTTGCAACGGCGCAGGTCCTGGCGCTGGGCGACCTCTTGCACTTCACGGCGAGTGACAAGGTCAGCCAGACTGATACCGCTCAAAAATTCATGAATCTGCTGGCTCAGGTCGCACCACAAGTGGTGCGTGAGGCACGTGTCGCCAGCATGACAATCACCCAATCCCTGGCAACGTGTTGCGTCGACCGATTCGTTGACGGCGTCGATGACCTGGGCCACCTGGATCCCCTGCATGTCACGGGACAGCTGGTAGCCACCCCCTGGCCCGCGCACGCTGGACACCAGGTTGCTGCGACGCAGCTTGGCGAACAGTTGCTCCAAGTACGACAGGGAGATGCCTTGGCGCTCGGAGATATCGGCCAATGAAACCGGCCCATGCTGCGCGTGCAATGCCAGGTCGAGCATGGCAGTGACGGCGTATCGGCCTTTAGTTGTCAGTCGCATGGCGAGTACCACGGTTACACGAAAAAGGGAGGAGCGGATGAGCTGTGAGTATGCAATTCCCGAGTATTTAAGTCAACTTTAAGACCTACCACTTTAGTCGGGAATAGCGGTAAAACGGGCGGCGTACTATAGCACGGGAATTCTGATTTGCCCGCTCCCGTGGGAGCTGGCTTGCCAGCGAGCTTTTTGCAACAACCAAAAGCTCGCTGGCAAGCCAGCTCCCACAGGCTCCCCCAAGCTTCAGCGAGCTTCAGCGGCAGGGACGTCGACTTCGCCCTTCACGCACTTGAAGTCTTCGTCGCGCAGCTCGGGCAGGTCCTTGGCGCAGTAGTCACTGCCCATGCGGGTCATCGCCCCGCACATGTCCTCCAGGCGCCCATCGACGGCGTGCAGGTGGTCCAGCAGCTGGCCGATGGCGCGCGCCACCGGGTCAGGCATGTCCGCGGTCACGCCATAGGCCTCGAAGCCGATCTTCTCGGCCATGGCCTTGCGCTTCGCGTCCACGGCGTCATCGCCCTTGACGATGATGCGCCCCGGGATACCCACGGCAGTGGCGCCGGCGGGCACCGGCTTGGTGACCACGGCGTTGGAGCCGATCTTGGCACCGGCACCCACGGTGAACGGGCCCAGCACCTTGGCGCCCGCCCCCACCACCACGCCATCTTCCAGCGTGGGGTGGCGCTTGCCCTTGTTCCAGCTGGTGCCACCCAGGGTCACGCCCTGGTACAAGGTGACGTCGTCGCCGATCTCGACGGTCTCGCCAATGACGATGCCCATGCCGTGGTCGATGAAGAAACGCCGGCCAATGCGGGCGCCCGGGTGAATTTCGATGCCGGTCATCCAGCGCCCGAAGTTGGAGACCATGCGCGCCAGCCACTTGAAGTCGGCCTTCCACAGCTTGTGCGCGCCACGGTGCAGCCAGATGGCGTGCATGCCGGGGTAGCTGGTCAGCACCTCGAAGGCATTGCGCGCCGCCGGGTCGCGATGGAATACGCTTTGAATGTCTTCACGCAAACGCTCGAACATGACTAATCCTTCCGCTTATGCGGCTCGCCACGGGCCACTTTCTGGGTCTCCGTGAGAATGCCGCGCAATATGTTCATTTCCGCCTTGGCAACCGAGCTGCGGCCGTACAGGCGGCGCAAACGCGCCATCAGGTGCCGGGGGCTCTGCGGGTCGAGGAAGCCGATTTCCACCAGGGTGTTCTCCAGGTGTTCGTAGAAACGCTCCATCTCGTCGCTGGTCGAGAGCTCTGCGCTCTTGACCGACGCCACTTCGACCTTTTCGGTCTTGGACGCCTGCCCTTCGGCTGCCAGCCAGGCCATACGCACTTCGTAGGCCAGGACCTGCACCGCCGCACCCAGGTTCAGCGAGCTGAAATCGGGGTTCGACGGGATATGCACGTGGAAATGACATCGCTGCAGCTCGTCGTTGGTGAGCCCGGCATGTTCGCGACCGAACACCAGGGCCACCTCGCCACCCACCTGGGCGGCCTCTTCGACGCTTTTGCTGCCGCATTCGCGGGGGTCCAGCAACGGCCAGGGAATACGCCGCTCGCGGGCGCTGGTGCCCAGCACCATGGTGGTGCCCACCAGGGCCTCTTCCAGGGTGGCGACCACCTGGACGTTGTCCAGCACATCATCGGCGCCCGAGGCGCGTGCGCTGGCTTCGTGGGACGGGAAATCCAGCGGGTCTACCAGCACCAGGCGCGACAGACCCATGTTCTTCATGGCGCGCGCAGCCCCGCCGATGTTGCCGGGGTGGCTGGTGTTGACCAGGACGACACGAATATTTTGCAGCAAGGCGAGCGCTCACAGACCGGGGGAAAGAAATGAAATCTTACCGAACAGATACCGCTTACGCTACGAATGCTGACTACCCTCTTCTGCAAACGTACTTTTCTGCTAGAATGTTCGGCTTTCTTTAACGACCTAGGTGAAACGTCCATGCAGCCCATGCTGAATATCGCGCTGCGCGCCGCCCGCAGCGCCAGTGAATTGATTTTCCGCTCCATCGAGCGCCTGGATACCATCAAGGTTGATGAAAAAGACGCGAAGGATTACGTCTCTGAAGTCGATCGTGCGGCCGAGCAAAAAATCATCGAAGCCCTGCGCAAGGCTTACCCGACCCACACCATCCGTGGTGAGGAAACCGGCCTGCACGCTGGCAGCGGCGAAGGTGCCGAATACGAGTGGATCATCGACCCACTGGATGGCACCACCAACTTCCTGCGCGGCATCCCGCACTTTGCCGTCAGCATTGCCTGCAAATACCGCGGCCGCCTGGAACACGCCGTGGTACTGGACCCGGTCCGCCAGGAAGAATTCACCGCCAGCCGTGGCCGTGGCGCCCAACTGAACGGCCGTCGCCTGCGCGTCAGCGGCCGCACCAGCCTGGACGGCGCCCTGCTGGGCACCGGCTTCCCGTTCCGTGACAACCAGATGGCTGACCTGGACAACTACCTGGGCATGTTCCGCGCCCTGGTCGGCCAGACCGCCGGCATCCGCCGCGCCGGTGCTGCCAGCCTGGACCTGGCCTACGTGGCCGCCGGCCGTTTCGACGCCTTCTGGGAGTCGGGCCTGAGCGATTGGGACATGGCCGCAGGCGCCCTGCTGATCCAGGAAGCTGGCGGCCTGGTGAGCGACTTCACCGGTGGTCACGACTTCCTGGAGAAGGGCCACATCGTTGCCGGCAACATCAAGTGCTTCAAGGCAGTACTGACGGCCATCCAGCCGCACCTGCCGCCTTCGATCAAGCGCTAAGCTTTTTCGCCAGGCAATAAAAAAGCACCCTTCGGGGTGCTTTTTTATTGCCTGAATAATCACCGACACCTTGTAGCCGCTGCCGCCAGGCTGCGCTGGCCCTTGTGAACACTGGAGATCTCCAGCGAGGCCCAGGGCCAGCGCAGCCTTCGGCAGCGGCTACGCATGCGGAGGCGCCTTTACTGCTGGGTCAGCACCAGCTGGCCGTCCTTGCTCACCGGGATCTTGGAGCCCGGGTCACGGTCCATCTTCACCTGGCCGACCTGGCCATTGAGCTGGTACTTCACGTTGTAGCCAACCACCTTGTTGCTGATGTCGTTGACTGTGTTGCAGCGGCTTTCGGTGGTGGTGTAGGTGTCACCGTTCTGCATGTGTTCCTGCACCTTGTTGCCCGCGTAGCCACCGCCCACGGCGCCCGCCACGGTAGCCAGGGTCTTGCCCTTGCCGCCACCCACTAGGTGGCCCAGCAGGCCGCCGCCCACGGCGCCGATCACGGTACCGGCGACCTGGTGCTGGTCCTGCACGGCCCGGCGATGGGTTACCGCCACGTCATGACACTCCTTGCGGGGCGTCTTGATCTCTTGATTGATAGGGTCTACAGCCAGAACTTCTGCGTACTCTGGGCCACTTTTCACGAGGCTGTAGGTCGCGACAGCACCACCGGCAGTCACACCGACAGCACCCAACACTGCACCAACCAGCAACGATTTGTTCACTTGAACCTCCTGACCTTCTTATACGGATCAAAGTCCGCGCTTCTCCCAGCCTTGGAGCACAAAAAAAGGCGCGAGTTCAAAACTCGCGCCTTTTCAGGGGATTAAGTGACGGCGATCACATTACGGGCGATCGTCGACCTTGTCCTTGGTGACCGGGGCAATCAGGTCGTCGCTGTTCAGGTTCAGCCAGATCAGCACCACGTTGGCGATGTAGATCGAGGAGTAGGTACCCGCCAGCACGCCGATGAACAGCGCGATGGAGAAGCCGAACAGGTTGTCGCCGCCGAAGAACAGCAGCGCGGCGATGGCCAGCAACGTCGAGATCGAGGTGGCCAGGGTACGCAGCAGGGTCTGGGTGGTCGAGACGTTGATGTTCTCGATCAGCGAGGCCTTGCGCAGCACGCGGAAGTTCTCGCGCACCCGGTCGAATACCACGATGGTGTCGTTCAGCGAGTAGCCGATGATGGCCAGCACCGCCGCCAGCACCGTCAGGTCGAAGGTGATCTGGAAGAACGACAGGATACCCATGGTCACGACCACGTCGTGCACCAGGGAAGCGATGGCGCCTACGGCGAATTTCCACTGGAAGCGGAACGCCAGGTAGATCAACACGCCGCCCAGGGCCATGAGCATACCCAGGCCACCCTGGTCACGCAGCTCTTCACCCACCTGCGGGCCGACGAACTCGGTGCGGGTAACCTTGGCCGGGTTGTCGCCGCCCACCTTGGCCAGCGCCTCAGCTACCTGGGCGCCCAGCTTGGGGTCGTCGCCCGGCATGCGCACCAGCAGGTCGGTGGTGTCACCGAAGTTCTGCACGATGGCTTCGTGGTAGCCAGCGGCTACCAGTTCGCTACGCACCTGGGTCAGGTCGGCCGGCTTCTGGTAGTTCAGCTCGATCAGCGTACCGCCAGTGAAGTCCAGGCCGAAGTTGAGGCCCTTGTGGAACCAGCTGAACAGCGCCAATGCCGTGAGGAACAGTGTCAAGGCGAACGCAATATTGCGAACGCCCATGAAGTTGATGGTACGTTTCATGGCAGCCCCTTAAATCCACAACTTCTTGAAGTCACGACCGCCGTAGATCAGGTTGACCATTGCGCGGGTCACCATGATGGCTGTGAACATCGAGGTAAAGATACCCAGGGACATGGTCACGGCGAAGCCTTTCACCGGGCCGGTGCCCATGGCGAAAAGAATGCCGCCTACCAGCAACGTGGTCAGGTTGGCGTCGACGATCGCGGTGAACGCGCGGCCGAAACCTTCGTTGATCGCGCGCTGCACGGTCATCCCGGCGGCGATTTCCTCACGAATACGCGAGAAGATCAGCACGTTGGCGTCCACCGCCATACCCATGGTCAACACGATACCGGCAATACCCGGCAGCGTCAGGGTGGCACCCAGCACCGACATCAGCGCCAGCAGCACGACCATGTTCAAGGCCAGTGCCACGGTGGCGATCAGGCCGAAGAAGCGGTAGATGGCCATGATGAACAGCGACACGAACAGCATGCCCCACAGGGACGCATGGATACCCTTGGTGATGTTGTCGGCACCCAGGCTCGGGCCAATGGTGCGCTCTTCAGCGAAGTACATCGGTGCAGCCAGGCCACCGGCACGCAGCAGCAGGGCCAGTTCCGACGACTCACCCTGGCCGTTCAGGCCGGTAATGCGGAATTGGCTGCCCAGCGGCGACTGGATGGTTGCCAGGCTGATGATTTTCTTCTCTTCGGCGAAGTCCTGCACGGCCACGTCTTTCTCGACGCCGCCGACAGTCTGCTTCTCGTAGCGGGTGAACGGCTTCTGCTCGATGAAGATCACCGCCATGCTGCGGCCGACGTTGCTGCGCGTGGCGCGGCTCATCAGGTCGCCACCATGGCCATCCAGCTTGATGTTCACCTGCGGCTGGCCGTGCTCGTCGAAGCTGGCCGAAGCGTCGGTCACCTGGTCACCGGTGATGATCAGGCTGCGCTCGACTGCGGCTGGCGGACGGCTGCCATCACGGAACTCGAAAGTCTCGGTGGTGGCGCGGGAATCATCCGGGCCTGCGCCCAGGCGGAATTCCAGGCTGGCAGTCTTGCCCAGGATGCGCTTGGCTTCGGCAGTGTCCTGCACGCCTGGCAGCTCGACCACGATGCGGTTGGCACCCTGGCGCTGTACCAGCGGCTCGGCCACGCCCAGCTCGTTGACACGGTTACGCACGGTGGTCAGGTTCTGCTTGATCGAGTATTCGCGAATCTCGGCCAGCTTCGCTGGTGTCAGCGTCAGCGACAGCACCTGCAGTTCGCCACGGGTAGTGGCGGCCACGTCGAAATCGGTGTAGTTCTTGCGGATCAGGGCCTGCGCCTGGGCCAGGGAATCAGCATCGCTGAAGCCCAGCTGAATCGCACTGTTCTGCTGTGGCATGCTGCGGTAGCGGATCTTTTCCTTGCGCAGCTCGGTCTTGACGTCGCCTTCGTAGATCTTCAGGCGGGCATCAATGGCCTTGTCCATGTCCACGGCCAGCAGGAAGTGCACGCCACCGGACAAGTCCAGACCCAGCTTCATGGGGTGCGCGCCAATGTTGCGCAGCCACTGCGGCGTGGTCGCCGCCAGGTTCAGCGCAACCACGTAGTCGTCGCCCAGGGCCTTGCGGACCACGTCCTTGGCAGGCAACTGGTCATCACGCTTGGCCAGACGCAACAAACCGCCCTTGCCATTCTCGGCCAGCGTTGCCGCCTTGACCTCGATACCGGCATCGGTCAGCGCCTTGGCGCTGCGGTCCAGATCAGCCTGGGTGACTTGCAGGGCGGAACTTGCGCCCGAGACCTGGATGGCCGCGTCATCAGGATAGAGATTGGGTGCGGAATAAATAAAACCGACCGCCAGCACCGCCAGGATCAGTAGGTATTTCCACAGAGGGTATTTGTTCAGCATCACGCCGCCCGTTCAAGACGCGGGGCGCCTTGCGCGCCCCGTCGATTGGTAAAAGTCTGAAGCTTAGATCGCTTTGAGCGTGCCTTTCGGCAGGGTCGCGGCAATGGCGCCCTTCTGGATTTTCAGCTCTACGGTGTCCGAAACCTCGATTACCACGAAGTCGTCGGTCACTTTGTTGATCTTGCCGGCGATACCACCGGTGGTCACAACTTCGTCACCTTTCTGCAGGTTGCCCAGCAGGTTTTTCTGCTCTTTGGCACGCTTGGCCTGTGGGCGCCAGATCATCAGGTAGAAGATGACCAGGAAACCAACCAGGAAAATCCACTCGAAGCCGCCGCCCATAGGGCCTGCCGCTGCCGGCGCACCAGCGTCGGCCAAAGCATCAGAGATAAAAAAGCTCATTTAGCACTCCAGTTGCAAAATTGTTGACTCAAAGGGTCACGAACTCAGTCCAAAGGCGGCGTGGCAAGCCCGCGTTTGGCATAGAAGGCATCGACAAAGGCGGCCAATGTACCTTGTTGAATAGCCTCGCGCAAACCAGCCATCAGCACCTGGTAATGACGCAAATTGTGGATCGTATTCAACATGCTCCCCAGCATTTCGCCGCACTTGTCCAAATGGTGCAGGTAAGCACGGGAGAAGTTCTGGCAGGTGTAGCAGTCGCAGGTCGGGTCCAGCGGCGAATCATCATGGCGATGGAACGCGTTGCGGATCTTCAGCACGCCGGTGTCGATGAACAGATGCCCGTTGCGGGCATTGCGGGTTGGCATCACGCAATCGAACATGTCCACACCGCGGCGCACACCCTCCACCAGATCTTCCGGCTTGCCAACACCCATAAGGTAACGAGGTTTGTCAGCAGGCATCTGGCCTGGCAGGTAGTCCAGCACCTTGATCATTTCGTGCTTGGGCTCGCCCACCGACAGGCCGCCGATGGCCAGGCCATCGAAGCCGATCTTGTCCAGGCCTTCCAGCGAGCGCATGCGCAGGTTCTGGTGCATGCCGCCCTGGACGATGCCGAACAGCGCCGCGGTGTTGTCGCCATGGGCGTTCTTCGAGCGCTGGGCCCAGCGCAGCGACAGCTCCATGGACACGCGCGCCACGTCTTCGTCAGCCGGGTACGGGGTGCATTCGTCAAAGATCATCACCACGTCGGAGCCCAGGTCGCGCTGCACCTGCATCGACTCTTCGGGGCCCATGAACACTTTGGAGCCATCCACTGGGGAGGCGAAAGTCACGCCCTCTTCCTTGATCTTGCGCATGGCGCCCAGGCTGAACACCTGGAAACCACCCGAGTCGGTGAGGATAGGGCCCTGCCACTTCATGAAATCGTGCAGGTCGCCGTGGGCCTTGATCACTTCCATGCCCGGGCGCAGCCACAGGTGGAAGGTGTTGCCCAGGATCATGTGCGCGCCGATGGCCTCGATGTCACGCGGCAGCATGCCCTTCACCGTTCCATAGGTGCCCACCGGCATGAACGCCGGGGTTTCCACCACGCCACGGGGGAAGGTCAGGCGGCCACGACGGGCCTTGCCGTCGGTGGCCAGCAATTCGAACGACATACGACAGGTGCGACTCATGCGTGATCCCCTGGCGCCGCTTCGCTAGGACCGCGGGGCGCCGGATTGCGGGTGATGAACATGGCATCACCGTAACTGAAGAAGCGGTAACCGTTGGCCACGGCAGCCTGGTAGGCGGCCATGGTCTCGGGATAACCGGCGAAGGCCGACACCAGCATCAACAGCGTGGATTCCGGCAAATGGAAATTGGTCACCAGGCAATCGACCACATGGAACGGCCGGCCCGGGAAAATGAAGATATCGGTGTCACCGCTGAACGGCTTCAACACACCGTCGCGCGCCGCGCTTTCCAGCGAGCGCACGCTGGTGGTGCCCACGGCCACCACACGGCCACCACGGGCCTTGCAGGCGTTCACCGCGTCCACCACCTCCTGGCTCACTTCCAGCCACTCTTTATGCATGTGGTGATCTTCGATCTTTTCCACACGCACCGGCTGGAAGGTGCCGGCGCCCACGTGCAAGGTCACGAAGGCGCTTTCCACGCCCTTGGCCTTGATCTGCGCCAGCAGCCCCTCATCGAAATGCAGGCCAGCAGTAGGCGCCGCCACCGCACCGGCACGCTCGGCGTACACGGTCTGGTAGCGCTCGCGGTCGGCGCCTTCGTCGGGGCGGTCTATATAAGGTGGCAGCGGCATGTGGCCGACGCGGTCCAGCAGCGGCAGCACTTCCTCGTTGAAGCGCAGCTCGAACAGCGCATCGTGGCGCGCGACCATCTCGGCCTCACCGCCACCGTCGATGAGAATCAACGACCCCGGCTTGGGCGACTTGCTGGAACGCACGTGCGCCAGCACCGAGTGGCTGTCCAGCACGCGCTCCACCAGGATCTCCAGCTTGCCGCCGGAGGCCTTCTGGCCGAACACACGGGCAGGAATGACCCGGGTGTTGTTGAACACCATCAGGTCGCCGGGGCGCAGGTGCTCCAGCAAATCAGTGAACTGACGGTGGGCCAGCGCACCGCTGGGCCCGTCCAGGGTCAACAAACGACTGCCATGACGCTCGGCCAGCGGGTGGCGTGCAATCAGGGAATCGGGAAGCTCGAAGGAAAAATCGGCGACGCGCATGATGGAGTTCGGTTCGACAGGGCCGCAAAGTTTAGCCCAAAACGCACAAATTGACCACGCAGGAGAGTTGACCAACGGTCGAGGCCTCTCTATACTCCGCGGCCATTGAGCCCTGATGGCGGAATTGGTAGACGCGGCGGATTCAAAATCCGTTTTCGAAAGGAGTGGGAGTTCGAGTCTCCCTCGGGGCACCATTTGATGTACATAGACGTCCAACGACGGCTAAGCAATACCCCTAGAGCCCGCTAACTGCGGGCTTTTTGGTCTCTGGGGTTCCATCCCCTTCTCTTGCCAGCCACACCCTTTTTGGTACATTTTCCGTACAGATTCCAGTTCGAGGATTGGAGGTGTACAGATATGCCCCTTACCGCCTTGCAAATCAAAGCATCCAAGCCGACAGACAAGCAGTACATGCTTGGTGATAGTTCGGGTCTTGGCCTTCTGGTTCATCCAAACGGCAGCAAGTACTGGCATTTCCGGTACACCTACCGTGGCCATCCGATGAAAATGTCTCTAGGCGTCTGGCCATTGGTGTCATTGCAAGAGGCGCGCGACAAGGCCGCCGAATGCCGCCGACACTTGAAAAACGACATCAACCCTGGTGCCAAGGCTCGAAAGGACAAGCACCAGAAGCGGGAAGCCGGACTCAACACCTTCAAGCGTGCTGCCGAATACTGGTACCAATTCAAATCAAACTCTGGCCGCGCCCCGGCAACACTGAAAAAAATTCGCGACTACCTCGACAAGGACTTGCTGCCTGCACTGGGGTCGAAGCAATTGGAGGAGATCACACGAGCAGATTGTGCAAATTTGCAGGCGAGCATCGAGAAACGCGGCGCGTTCAACGTGGCCGACAAGGCTCGCACCTGGCTTAAGCAGATTTTCAGTCAGGCGATTGCGCGAGGGGTGTGTGAGAACAACCCGGCTTCCGAACTGCACGCCATAGCTCTCGCCCCTCCCCCACCACAGCACTACCCACACCTGCACGAAAACGAGTTACCAGAGTTTCTTCAAGCGCTGAGTACGACCACTAGCCGCCTACCTGCGCGGATCGCCGCCTGGATGGCAATTCTTACCGCAGCCCGTCCTGGCATGGTGCGCTACGCCATGTGGGCTGACATCGATTTTGAAGAAGGTACGTGGACCATCCCCGCAGCACGCATGAAAATGCGCCGCGACTACATCAGCCCCTTACCCCATCAACTCATCGCGATGCTCATCAAGCTGCATCAACTCACCGGACGCAGCCAGTATCTGTTTCCGGGAAACGGCAACAAGCAGCCGGTGATCAGCGAGAACACCATCAACCTGATCTTCATCAAGATTGGCTACGGAGGCCGGATGGTCAGTCACGGTGTGAGACATACGGCAAGCACGCTGCTACGCGAGCACGGGTGGCTCAAGGATCATGTTGAAAGCCAGCTGGCGCATGTCGAGGGCGGCATCGCCGGTGAGTACAACCAAGCGCTATACATGCCCCAGCGGCGAATCATGATGCAATGGTACGCCGACTATCTTGATGCGCTTCGTGACGGGATGACCGCGAGCCTGCGAGATCAGTTTGATACCCGCGTGAATCAGTTCCTGTCGCACAAGGCGTCGGTGCTACTCGGCACTAAAGCGATCGGTATCGACCGCAGTGAGCTGGAAGAAAAGCGTGGCGCTTTTGAGCGGTAACAGGGCCGTGAATACGCCTGCGCTTTGCTTTACTCGCGGGTCCATCCAAACAGGGCTGCGAAGCCGCCCTGTTTGGATGGACCTCACTTAAAAAATAAAAAGCACCGCAATTCTCTACTGACAGCCACGGTCTTCCATAGACGGATCACGCTGCTTACAACCGCTGGACGACCCAAAAACGCCCCTTGACCCTGCAAGACCTGGGGCGTAGAAAAGAGCGTGCAAGCGCTGTCGATGACAGCACCCAGGTGGCCCGAACCTTGAAGGCCAAGCCACTGTTCGTGGTGGTTCATCCCAAGTATGGTCAGCATCCGGCAGCACGTACGATCACTACCCATGTGATGGATGCCCTCTCCAGCTTATGGCCCTCACGCGCCAACCTCCTCCCTATTCAGCTGCCCTGCAGCAACCTATCCGCTTGGCCGACTCTTGCGCCAACCTGCGCCCGTCTCTTTCTGCTGGAAAGAGACGGGCACTTCTACCACTGCTGCAGCCCTGATCGCACATGGCTTTGCGGCAATTCCCCTCGTGACAATCGGCGTGACAAACGCCGATGTCACCAGCAACAGCGATGTAGATGATGGTGCCGCAGACTAAGGAATGGACTGCACCTGACTGACAGTCAGGTATGCCCCGGTCATCGCATTGCTGCTTGCACATGGCTCAGGATCTTCAGGCGCTGGTCTCGTCAGCCAGTGCTGCCTCCACCCGCCCACCGATAACGGTGTTCAGGAGGCCAGATCATGAGATGCCCTTGCTCCTGGACGTAAGGAGCCGCCAGTCCCGCGAAGAGGACATTCCCCACAGGTCGCAGGGGCCTTGATCCCTGATAACACTCAACATTCTTGGCGGGATGACGTGGGACGAGGACTGGAGAGCATAAGATGAAGTGACCGACATGGCATTGGTGGGTAGACGCGATAGGCGTAACTTCGGCTACGGCAGGCGATTGATATACGCTGGACGGCAAGCGCTGACGGAGATGTTCACGGGGGCCACTACGGGACGGTCAAGGCGCACTATGATCGGTGGCGGGCATTCGTAAAATGGTGCCGCTCCGAACAAGGGCCCGGTCTTCCAGGCAAGCGTTGTGGCGCAGCCGCGCAACTTTGAGGCGGTTCGTCAGGCAGGCATCTTCGCGCTCGGTCAGCTCGCGGTCGACCATCAGGCTACGGCGCTCGTCGACGCTGAAATCATTGATGTCGGACCTTGCATGTTCCTCGCCGAGCGCTTTGATCATACCGTGCAGAGTAATTGAGGAAACTCCTGCCCTACCGGCTGGGCAGGTTTCTGGCGGATCACCAGCACAATATAGTACAGTTTCGGCTTACAAGGAGTACCGTATGTTCCATAGTTTAGAAGACGCTAGAAAGGTTGACCTAAACAAATCTTATAAGGCAATCGTCACAATATCTACCAATGGACACACATTTGCGGGAAAAATCGAACTTAGCCCATCGGGGATCACACTTACCGTCACAGGCGAGCAAAGCGAATCAAGGTCACACGACTTTCGGGAATGGGAACTTACTTCACTGTCATGCAATGCTCACAATCAGGAAATCCGGCTATTCGATGTTAGAATTAATTCAGCATCTCAAATGGCACTCGAAAGATCGCCAATAAGATCCTACTTTGACTACACCTTCACGGCCTCATACGCCATTATAGGGCCGCACATTTACAGAAATAGATTTAACTACCTCAAGGTATTTTCCCCAAGCATTCCCAAGTGGATAGAGCTCACAAAAACCCAGCATGATATTATGCAGATGATCAGCAGTGAAAACTTTAAATTCGGCGAGCAGAATTACGAATTTATCGCAAATGCCGATAATAAATATATGACCGTTCAGTACAACATCACAATCGGCGGATCCATTCTGGACTTCAGGGTTGGAGGCGTGTTTCCTCCTTCACTGGATATCGGTTATCACGACCACTTCGCTGAGGAACAGGCGCTTAAAGAGATTCAAAGAGTTAGAGACTTCTTAGATGTCATGACAGGCACTGACATACGCATAGATAGGCTGGAGCTATTTGCTGACGACTTATCCAGTGTGCCATGTCATGTTTATCTGCCTATTAAAACAGCCGACAATCCTTCGCGGCATTCTTATAGCCTATTTCCATTAAGCCGTAACTTGGGTCGATTCGACCGGGGTTTGCCGCCGATTACCGATAAAGTGATTGCAAACTATCTTAATCTGCAAGATGATCCTCAGTCAAAATGGCATAAATACGTTGCATATCGAAAAATGGTGAACCTTGAAGAGCGATTCCTAGGCTATTTTCGTCTTTTAGAGTCAATGGTATTCCAAGTAAAAAATTACTTTGACGAAGGACAACTCAAAGAGATTTTGGACAAATCGACAAACTACCTATCTAAGAGACTCAAAACCACCAAAAAACAAATTCGAGAGTTTTCCCCACGCGTGGAGAGACTCAACAAAACCAAATACAATACCGAGACTTGCATCAGAAAATTCCTGGAAACTCTGCCCAGTGAGATGACAGACAGATGGCGTTTCAAAAAATCGGATTTGACTACAATTTGCAAGCTGAGGAACGACATTACTCACGCCAACTACTACTTCGAGAAAGAAGATGACATGCTTGCCAAGATCATGTTCATCGAAGCCCTTCTATTAATAAGCCTATTCAAGCAAATCGGGATTTCAGTGGACGACTCAGCCAAGATCATACCCCGACTGAGTGGATATCACATTCTGGCACCTTATCAACCAACAGTGATACCTATTGCTGAAGTACAAGGAGATAAGCAACCGCCAGAAGTTCCAATTTTTCAATAATTTCGTTGAACACGCCCCAAGCACGGGTTTTTCCTTTGCCTACGGATCCAAACCTCCTCCCAAAGCCACTCATCTGCTTGGTGAAGACGTGCTTGCAGCAACTCCAACTCATTCATCGCCCAGATCCGCACCACCTCTACGATCGAACCAAGCTCCGGCGTTTTGCGGCAAGATACCCATAGGGTGCGGCGCTATTCTAAGCAATGCGAACATTTTATCGCGGCTGATATTCTTGATTGAACCGAATTCTTCTTCACCGCCAACCCACTTTCCAGGCTCCGTTGAATACCGTCCTTCTGGCCACTACATATAAATAAACAGGTTCCGGAAGTTACCGGAACCTTGTGCGAACTTCATCGCGGTACGTAGTGGGCATCCTCTCCCAGAGCATGAATCATGAAGGCAAAAAATCCCGATTCGATTCCACATAAGGCCATAACTAGCTGTTTTTTTGGTACCTTTTTAGGTATGTAAAAATTCACCAAATCCAAACCCGCTAATACCGGGACATCAAGGCCAATAACCGTTCGTCTGGTGGTAGAGGCAAATCCAGCAGGCCGACGCTATCTAGGCCGCGATTTTCCGCGCGCTGGGGACCTGATGACCCATGGGGATCGCTGCGCAAGCACATTCTGTGGTTGTGGATTTGACACTTGGCGGATCACGCCATCCCAACCCGCCGCCACTGCAGGTCACGATGTGCATGATCAAGGCGCGTTTAGCGAGAGGTTGGCGAGTTCCAGTTTACGGAAGGTGTCGCCTGATGAGGTCTCGCGATCCCCCTGAAAGAAAACGGATAGCGCCGGACAACCACACAGGACCAGTAGCCGGCCTAGCCTGCCAATTCGACCGGCAGAAACCAGCAAATTGCGGACCGTCGCCACGGTCTACTTTCGACTGATTTGCTCCAACACCCGCAATGCTCACACGGTACAAGTACCCATCTGAGATTGAAATCCTGACTTTGAGTAAATACTACCGGGATACGATTTCATGTAGCTGCGTGCACAATAGGCGCTATCATCCGTCAAAAAATTGGCCTGGTCGCGCGGGTGGTCCTTTGCAACACAATCGACGGAAACGAACGGGGATGGCGTCTAGATAACTAGAGCCTATTCGGGCGGTGAAATTTTTCGCGTAATATCGCCAACGCAACCTAAATCAAGAATCAATCGGCTGCAATCGAAGGGAGTTCAAAATGCCGGACACAAAAAATTCTAGCAACTTAGCCGATAGAGCCTTCAATTTTTTCACAAATACTTTTGAAACGCTCTGGAGTGCTGACGGACAGCAAGATGCCTGGCACTGGATACTTTTGGCATTAGTTATGATCGTTGTCGGCGGCACTATTACAGCTGTGACCCTCAAAGCTTTGGGAAAAGTCGTAGAGCACTTAATAAAACTTGTCGAATCATATAAAGGGAGCGGCTTGCCAGTCTGGCTTAACTCGGACAACAAGTCTAAAGTACGACGTCGCAAACAGTTTTGCGCAGTTCTCGATGCTGATCTCGCGTACCTAGCAAAGGCAGAAAACTGGAACGATCAATATTTCACTGACTTAGAGGCGGAAGTTGAAACAGAAGGAGGATACTATGCCTCCGCTTGGGATAAAGCCCGACGAAAAAAATCTTTTGGATTACGTAAAGAGCCATCGTTAATTAGGGCGATTACTTCAAGCGCAGAGCGCGCAATGCAACTTGTCGGAGAGCCAGGATCAGGCAAAAGTGTCGCACTACGCCATCTGGCCAAGCAATTCGCAGAGCAAGGCAAGAAGTCGAATGATAAAAATGCCACAGTTCCTCTTTACATAAATCTACGCGAAATGGACCCCCGGTATTTAAACAAGATTACTGCCGATGATGTTCGTGAATTTGTACTAGACAATATACGCCGAGGAGATGCAGATACGTCAGCCTTTGTTAAAGAGAACTGGAGCGACTACTGCGATCGAGGTATTTGGTTATTTTTATTTGATTCGTTCGACGAAATACCCGCGGTCCTTCACTCTGAGGTTGGAAGCGATGTAATTCGAAAATACTCTCAAGCAATTCGTCAATTCCTTGAGGGGATGGGCGAATGCAAGGGCATTTTAGCATCTCGAGAGTTTAAAGGGCCTGAGGCTTTGCCTTGGAAAAAACTACGTGTACTGCCATTAAGCGGGGAAAAACAAGATGAGCTGATCCAAAACTCGTTTCTTGCTCGTCAGCAGATGAGCTTGGTTCGTCAACATCTAGCAAACTCAGATAACAGTATCGGGGCTACTCCCCTTTTCTTAACTCTCCTTTGCCGTTTCGTCCGAGATGAAGGACGTGCGCCAACTAATGATCATGACATTCTGCTACAGCATATTGAGAGATTGGCTCGCCGTGAGCCCGAATATTTGAAACGTAAATATCGTTTGACCGTAGAAGAGTTAGTAAGCGGTGCTGAGAGATTAGCTCAACTTTTCGCTGAGGACGAAACTTTGAGCCTAGCGCCAACACTTGATCAAATTCTGACTAGCTTGCGGACAAATGCGATAACGGAGGAAAATCTAGAAAATTTAATTTCAGCACTAGTAGATTGCAAAATTGGTCGCGCAGACGTACCGAATGCAGCCCATGGTGATCGCAGATTTGCTTTTGCGCATCGTCGCTATCAAGAAGCGCTTTTTGTACGGTACCTCGCCCATCATCCCGACGCTCTGGATGCCTCTGAGCTACTCACAGATCCCCGCTGGCGGGAATATGCAGTCACGCTACTACAAACTCGAGATCGTAAAGAGATCGAAATTTTATTGGATGCTGCATGCGTAATACTCGAAAATCGGGCTGCCTCGCAGACTTCAGCCGAGAGTTCAAAACTCCAACTTTCAATACACACTAATTTTTTTGACTGGGCAGATGAGGACGCTGTACAGCTTTTGAGTTTACTCCAAGAGGGCCTAGCTCGTAGACTGGACGATGTTCCACAACTCCTTTCGAGCGCGGTATACAAGTTTTTGAGTCCCCGCTGGGAAGGCGGAGACACCTTTGATCGATGTGAAGTTTTGAGGTTAGGAGGCTTGCTACCATCAAGCGTTCTAATCGAATATCTTGTTGAGTCTTTAGCTCATGGCACACAATCAGAGCGTACCCTGGCATTCAGGCAAGCTGCATTTACTTCAAAGCTTCCAGAATCAGCCAAGTTAGCCGTTCTAGAAATGCTGTCAGATCAAACGCTATTAGCAAAAAACCGCGCCGACCAACTCAGTTTGGAAGCTCTTGCTGCGCGCCTTCCAAAAAATATTGGCGCCGACTTCGTAATTGCCCGCGGAAATAAAATACGTCGAAACCTTCGATGGATTAACGTGATTGGCGGCATCAGTCGTTTAATGTACCCAAAAGAGTTTATGAGACGCACTTTAGAAACGCTCAAAGCCCCGAGATTCAGCATTCTTAATCTTTTTGGGGAGAATCGAAATGCCATCCCCAGCATTTCAGATTTAACATTTCCGTTTATGCCTATAATGTTTATTTTCATCACCACCACCGGAAACTTGTTGCATGAACCTACAGGTTCTCGATGGATGATATTCACACTAGCCCTCCTAGGAGTATTCGGCTATATTAAGGTTTTGTGCCCCTATGTAGTTCGCTCATACGGAGACCAAGTAACACTCGCTTATATTTTTAAATTGGTATCGAAAAGCATTACTTCGAGCACTTTTATACTGAGCGCGATTGGAGCGCCCTTGATGTTTTTCATACTGATTGCGATCGGCTGGCCAATTGGTTACCTGGTCGATTCTGTATTAAAAAATTATTACTGCTCTCTGTTTCCGGAGGTCGATCACTCCAGCTTTTGGTACCGAGGGGTGCTAGGGGGAGGAGCTGTCATTGCATTTATCGAATTGGCAATGATACCGGTAATATTTTTTAGCATTTATAGTAGCCGCAAGTTACAAAAAAGCTGGGTCGCGCAACTGCAAGCTGCTAAAAAACTGGAAAACTCTGAGCTAAACATTCTTATTTCAGCGAAAAGCATTGACGAGATAATTGCATGGCTAAACAACGATGACAAATTCCTAGTCAAGGTTGAAAACATACGCTGCTTTTCAAGCTTTGTGCTTCAATCGTTTCGCTCTACAATCTCTAAACCGGATATAGACTACACTTCGCTCCCTACATGCCTAAGGAGCGATAAGAAAAACGAACTTAAAATTAAAAAAACTCGACAAGCCTTGGAGCATCGCTTCGAATCACCAATTAACTAGCAAGGTTCATTGGGTGAACAACTTGCAATACTCGCCACTCAAGCAAACTTACAATATAGGTTAATATGAGTTGAAATCTTAGCTTTCGATCGACTGGATTAGGGACGTAGGCTCCAAGAGTGGAGCGACTTTGGTCGCTCCACTGTTTTTTGGGTTTTAGTCTTTCAATGGCTTGACAAGACCGTTTCCATGTTTTAGCCCAGCAACGCTGGATGCGAATTTTGTGCAGATGCGGTGGGTTTGTACATCACCGGCTGTATGCAACAACTGCTGTTGATTGGCCGCTCATGATTTTGGTGTAGAAAGCACCTATTACCCGATTTCTGCTGATGCCGACCGACTGCAATGTGTGGCGTCCACCGGTTGAAAACAGTCGAAATCGATCGCTCTCGGCTTCTCTACCTTCGGCCGATCGCTCACCCGATTTGGAACTACAATATTCGTTTCTGGCTGTCAGCCTAACTAATGTGACGTCGTCATTGCCCTGTACGATATGCTGTACGAGATGCCAGTTCGGGCAGTCAAGACAGTCCATAATTGACCGTGAACGATTTTGGTCACCACCGGAATTACCTGTAACACTGACTACGGCGTTACAGACAATTGAACTGCCGCCTACAGGCTCTCTGAACCGTTTGTCGAATATGTCTCCATGCACTTCCACCAAATCTCAAGCAACACCAAGACACAGTCAAAATTTGTGCCACTTACCTAATTTACGTACAATATCTTTATTACGACCCTGTAACTCATTGAAATAATTAAAAATTATTTATATTTTAAAGTCCCCCTCGGGGCACCAAGATTCAAATCCCTTCTACCGGGGATTGCAGCAGAGAAACCGACCTTGAGTCGGTTTTTTTGTGCCTGGGATTTGGCTGGGGCCTGACATTCCCCCGCAAATCTCGAACCGTTGGCAATTCCCCACAACCGCTTGCCGTGCACACAAGGCCGGCAACGCCGATCCCACAGGCCATGGCACGTTGCAACAAATGTAGATGCTGCCGCCAGGCTGCGTCGCGCCGCGCGGGCGGCGCTCGATCTCAAGAGCGCCAGAAAAACCAAGACATGCGCCTTTAAGCCCTGATGCGGTTGCACGTCAGGCACATCGAGCGTTCTTCGCAGGTTACGGCCTCGGATTGCGTCAAGGCCACCGAGCGCTAGCCGATGTTGTTTTGCCGCTGTTGAGATCGAGCGCCGCCCGCGCGGCGCGACGCAGCCTGGCGGCAGCATCTACATTTGTTGCAACGTGCCATGGCCTGATGGATAGGCGTCGCCAGCCTTGTTTGCCCACAATCCTCCCCTCGACGGCTAACCGACACAGGGATGCAACGTTATGGCGGGTTGCCCAGGGACTTGTTCGCAAGTGCCGGTTCGTTCTGTCCGGTCCGCCAACCTGTGCAATCTGCCACCCCACTGCTCCCCGTCAACCCCGACGTCCCACTCGTGGATGCCCTGGCCCACAGCGCCAACCTGCAACTCATCGCCAACCAACTGATGACAGACGCCGCCATGGGCGACGACGGTCCTCACCTGGCGTGGGCAGCAGCTTATTTGGGGGAGATGGCACAGGCGATCGTGCATGACCTGACGATACCGGTGGCATACAGCAACGCAGGCTGATTGCGTTGTGACGCTGGGCTGGGTTAGCGGCTGGTTCGGCGTTTTTAGATCGGGTGGGTTTGGAGTTTTCTGCGTATCCAGCCACGCTGCGCTGGCTCCCACATTCCCCGCAACCTCGCGCCGAACACACAAGGCTGGCAACGCCGATCCCACAGGCCATGGTACGTTGCAACAAATGTAGATGCTGCCGCCAGGCTGCGTCGCGCCGCGCGGGCGGCGCTCGTTCTTGAGAGCGACAGAAAAACCAAGGCATGCGCCTTCGCGCCCTGATGCGGTTGCACGTCAGGCACATCGAGCGTTCTTCGCAGGTTACGGCCTCCGATTGCGTCAAGGCCACCAAGCGCTAGCCGGTATTGTTTTGCCGCTCTTGAGATCGAGCGCCGCCCGCGCGGCGCGACGCAGCCTGGCGGCAGCATCTACATTTGTTGCAACGTGCCATGGCCTGATGGAGAGGTGTTGTCAGCCTTTCTTGTCCGCTCGGAAATGATGGATAGGTGGAGCAGACGCCCATTCCGTCGCATCTTTGACAAAACCTATTGACGACGCATTTAGTAACACCTTAAATGTCTCCATCAGGCATCAATGGTTCCCCCGGTTCTGCACAGTCTTGCAGGCCTGAAGCGAAGCCAATCCGGCTTCCACATCCCCTTCAAACATGTGAACACCTGCGCCTACGTCGCCCTTGGCGGTAGCGTGCCCCACCGTTTTCAACGCCAACCTGCCCATCACGGGCTCCCATGCCCCTGCGCAGCGTTTGCGACTTGCCCCACCCTCGTCAACCCGGGCCAGGCTTACGGGTTAAACGCCCACTGACATGCCTCCCCCTTCCCGGGGCGCGTGTGGTTGCTTCTATAAAGGAACTTCCCATGACAGTCATCGACGCGCCAGTCCTGGCCCAGGAAAAAAGCGTGAATCGGCTTACCTACCTCGATTCCCTCCGGGGCATTGCTGCAGTCCTGGTCGTCATCACCCACCTGTGGCTGCCTTCCCTAGGGGCGTGGTCGCTGCCTGATCACTTCCTGCTCGACATCGGCAAGATGGGGGTCATCTGGTTCTTCCTGCTCAGCGGGGTGGTCATCCCGTTCAGCCTGCACCCCGGCCCTGGCGGGGCCCGGCGCTTTATTGTGTCGCGGGGGCTGCGGCTGTACCCCACCTACTGGCTGTCGATGGCGGTGTTCATCGCCATGCTGGCGCTGACCGGCGCGGAGCTGCCGAGCGGCCGCGCCATCATGGCCAACCTGACCATGCTGCAGTCAGCTTTTGGCTACGACGACGTGGTGGGGCTGTACTGGACACTGTTCATCGAGTGGGTGTTCTACGCCCTGTGCCTGGGCCTGATGCTGATGAGCAGGCTCCACGATACGGCGTTCCGCGCCCTCTGCTCGCTGGGGCTGCTGCTGGTGGCGCTGGCCATGGGCATGGCGCGCATGCTGCTTCACCGCAAGTTGCCGGTCGCCCTGCCGCTGGGACTTTCATTGATGCTGTTCGGCTCGATCTGGCGCGACTGGATACTGGGCCAGGCCACCGCCACCACCAAACGCTGCGCTGTTGCGCTGCTGGGCGCCTACTGCGTGCTGCTGCCGCCGACCTTCTACGCGGCCTACGGCTTCGACACCGGCCTGGGCGAGTACTGGCTGCGTTACCTGTTCACCTATGCCCTGGCCATCGGTAGCTTCCTGGTGCTGACCCAGCGTGTACGCCTGCAGCAGCCACTGCTGCTGTGGCTGGGCACCCGCAGTTATTCACTGTACCTGCTGCACCCCAGCATGGCGTTGCTGGCGGGCTACTGGCTGGGCAGTGCCAAGCCGTCGATTTTGCTGGCACTCGTGGCTACCGGCCTTGCGTTCCTGGCAGCCCATGTGAGTTACCACTACGTCGAGTGGCCCTTCATGCAGCTGGGCAAACGCCTCAACGGCAAAGCGCGGGCGCCCATGCCGTTCATTCCTGAGTTGCAGGTGCCTCAGGAAACCAGCAATCGATCGTGATTGGAGTTGCAGCAGAGAAACCGGCCCTGAGTCGGTTTTTTTGTGCCTGGGGTTTGGCCGGAGCGCTCTACCGTCCGCGTAGCAACTGGGTCGGCGCCTTGAAGGGCTCCGCGGCACTCCAGCCTCCCGACACAATCACATACGTACTATAGCCGTACGTCGTTTGACGCCGCCCCGACCTGCCACTACCATACAACCTGTACGTCAGTTGTACGTACCCGACGCACTTGCAGTCAAACGCCTCCGATCGTAGATGCCACCCCCCAAGGAAGGAATCACCAGGAACCCCCACCCGGGGTGTTGTTCCCGAGAAATCAGATGTAAGCACCACAGGACATGCATCAACTTACAATCAATACCCCCGAGGAACAGCACGATGTCTTTTTCAGCAGAGACACTTAAAGGTGCAAAAACCGCCAGGCTCGATCTGAAAACCACAGAGTTTGCGAAGGAATTCATCCGCAAGGCTGCTGCGATTTCCGGTTTGGACATGACGTCTTTCATCCTGGCATCCGCTTTCGAAAAAGCCGAAGCCGTCATGGAGACCTACCAACGCATTGAGCTTTCGGAAAAAGCCTTCGCCCGCGCCCATGAGTTAAATCAACAAAGCGCAGAAGCCCCAAAGCCCCACGAGAATCTGGTAAAACTTTTCAGGAGCAGAAATGAGCGATCCGGACCTGACCTACGCCCAGGTAAATCTGAATGAGGGTTTGGACACTGTAACTCTGCCGAAAACGTTTAACTGTGGAGACTCCGTCCTCGACAAATACGTGACTTCGGGAAACCTGAAGAGGGCTATCAAGGCAGAGAACCTGCATGCCACCGGCCTATTTGACGAGTCCCAGACGCTCATCGGTTTCATGACGCTGGGTTTCGCCTTACTCGACAAAGCGCGGGTAAAAACGTTCTTAAGGTCCAATCAACCTCCACAGCTTCCCGTCGCGAAAATAATCATGATTGCCGTGGACTCACGCTATCAAGGCCGTGGGCTTGGCACCGACTTGATGCTCGAGGCATTTACCAAGGCTGTCTCAGTGCACCGGACGATTCCCTTGAAGGGTGTCTATCTGGATGCCGCGCCCGGTAAAGCAACCTTCTATTCCGAGATGTTCGGGTTCACCGCCCTGGAGGAGCCTTCCACTGCCACCAGTACCCCGATGTATATCCCTATCCAAGACATCATAGCTGCGCTATGCGAGGGCTAATTCTGATTGCCAATACCTCGACCGCTGCGCCGCCTCGTCCAACACAGGCTACGGCATGAGCGTACTGCACATTATTGAGCCCCCATTACCCCATTCGCCTCCCGAAACCCAAGCGCCTCATCAGCAAACTCAAACGTCCCGCCATCCCTCACCTCCCGCGCCGCCCGCAACAACGCCCCCAGCGCCGCCCGGGCAAACGAGCTGCCCAGGCTGACCCTGCGCACCCCTGCCCCTTCCAGCTCGCGGGCAGTGAGTTTCGACCCCGCCAGCCCCATCACCACGTTCACCGGCTTGCCCAGCGCCGCGCACACCTGGCGAATGGCCTCGAGGTTGGGCAACGACGGCGCGAACAGCACGTCGGCGCCAGCCCGTTCAAAGGCCACCAGGCGGTGGATGGTGTCGTCCAGGTCCGGGCGGCCCTGGCTGAAGTTTTCCGCGCGGGCCACGAAGGTGAACGGGAACGGCAGGCTGCGCGCGGCTTCGACGCCGGCGATTACCCGTTCCAGGGCGTGGTTGAAGTCGTAGATGGGCGCGGCGGCGTTGCCGCTGGCATCCTCGATCGAGCCGCCCACCAGGCCGATGTCGCCGGCCATGCGGATGGTGGCGGCAACAGCTTCAGGGCTGTCGCCGAAGCCGTTTTCCAGGTCGGCGCTAACCGGCAGACGGGTGGCCTGGACGATGGCCTGGGCGTTGGCCAAGGTTTCGGCGCGCGACACGGCTCCTTCGCCATCGCGGCGGCCCAGGCTGAAGGCCAGGCCGGCGCTGGTGGTGGCCAGGGCCTGGTAACCCAGTGATTCGAGGATTTTCGCGCTGCCGGCGTCCCAGGCGTTAGGCAGGATGAAGAGCTTGGGCTGGGCGTGCAGGGCCTGGAAGGCCAGGGCTTTGTCGAGGGTTTGCATGAGAAGCCTCGCCAATAGTGGAGAGGTTTAAGTTGTAGCAGATCGCGAAGAGTACGACGTTTTCTGGTGTTGCCGATGGCCAGCGCAGCCTGCCGGCAGCGGCTACACCGAGAGGCCACTCACTGCGCGCGCACCGGCTCCCCACCCGCGCACGTCCAGTCCACCAGACGAATGCTGTCGCGGCCGCCGCGCTTGGATTCGTACAGCGCCGCATCGCCCAGTTCGATCAAGGCCGTCAGGCTGGCCGGCGGCTGGTCGAACAGGTTGGCGCCAATGCTCAGTGTCACCGCTTCTGGGGTGGCGAAGGCCTCTGCGGCGGCGCTGTGGAAGCGGTCGCGCAGGGCGCTGCCCAGCTCGACGATGGCGTCGCGCGAGGCGTTGCTCACCAAAATCACGAACTCGTCGCCGCCCAGCCGCGCGGCCAGGGCGTGCTCGGGCAGCACCGCGCGGATCATCTCGCTCAGGGCAATCAGCAGGCGGTCCCCGGCGGTGTGGCCGTGCAGGTCGTTGACCAGCTTGAAGTTGTCGATGTCGATCAACAGCAAGGCGCCAGGCCGCGCGCTGGACACGTCCTGCAGCAAGCGCGGCGCCCGCTGTTCCAGGGCGCGACGGTTGTACAGGGCGGTGAGCGGGTCGCGGGCGGCCAGGCGGGCGATGTGCTGCTCGCGGCGGTAGCGCTCGGTGCCGGTCATGGACAGGGCAATCAGCATGATCGCCATGGCGCCTTCCACCAGGGATATCTGGATGATTTCGCCGCGGAAGGCCGCCAGGTCGATCAGGGTGCCGGGGATGACCACCGACAGCGCCTTGGCAAAGTAGAACAGGCCGTGCAGCAACAGTACGTAGCGCAGCTGCACGGCGCCCACGCTGAGGGACTTGCCGTGGGGGCGCAGCAGGAAGCTGGCGCGCAGGGTGACCAGGCCGATCATGCTCGATTGCGTGGCCATCATCACCTTGGACCACCAGGGCCCGTCGGGCAGGAACAGCATGCCCAGCCAGATGGCGATGATCAGGTACCAGGCCTTGGACAGCCGCGCCTCGGTGAAACGCGCCACGCCCAGCAGGAACAGCCAGTGGGCGGTCACCAGCAGGCCGTTGGCGAACCAGATGCCCACCACCAGCAGGCCGCTGCCGCGCAGCAGGGCCAGGGTGGAGCCAACGGTGATGATGGCGAAACCGGCGCTCCACTGCAGCAGCGACGGCGAGCGCACGCTGGCCCACTCCACCGCCAGGTACAGCGCGGCAGCGGCAGCCAGGGCGATGGTGATCGTCAACATTGTGGGTGGGTCGAGCGCCATGTTCTGACAAGGCCTGTGCGGGTCATTTGCGATGAGCGGATTGTAAGCGTTCGGGCCGGATTTTCGGAGAGCCTGGTCAAGTTTTCGGATGACGGCCTTCTGCGACACGCTGTCGCCTGTGCCATCGGCGGCGCGGGCGGAATCTTTATTGATCGGGCGGGTAATTTTCGGCGGTTGCGGGCAAAGTTTGTGCGCAGAGAATATAGGCGGATAACATGACCCCAGGGTTGAATCGCGCCCAACAAAAAACCCGCCGAAGCGGGTTTTGTGTTTTGGCCCATTCAACTCCCTGTCGAAGTGAATCCTTTCGTGGCCTGTCATCCTGACGCCGGGCAACTCCTTTGCCTCAGCTGTTGGATGTAGATTAAGGCCACGGGCGGGTTTCCCATAGAGGCGATTGGAAGCACGGCGTGTAAGACATTGGCTATTACACTATAGGCTCCGTCGCACCCGCATGGCTGTAGTACGCTTGGGAAAACGCCAAGGACCGCTGCCCATGACCCAGAACATCTACGACAACCCGGATTTCTTCGCCAATTACGCCCAGCTGGGGCGCTCGGTGCACGGCCTGGACGGCGCCGCCGAGTGGCCGGCGCTGCAGGCCATGCTGCCGAACATGCACGGGGTGCGGGTGGTGGACCTGGGCTGCGGCTATGGCTGGTTCTGCCGCTGGGCCGCCGAACAGGGCGCGCGCAGCGTGCTGGGGCTGGACGTGTCGCAGAAGATGCTGGAGCGCGCCCGCGCCACCACCGGCGACGCACGCATCCAGTACGCCCAGGCCGACCTGGAACAGTTGGTGTTGCCCGAGTGCAGCGTGGACCTGGTCTACAGCTCGCTGACCCTGCATTACCTCAAGGACCTGCCCGGCCTGCTGGCCGCGGCGCACAAAGCGCTGGTGCCCGGCGGGCACCTGGTGTTCTCCATCGAGCACCCGATTTTCATGGCCGCGCGCCAGCCGGACTGGCTGACCACCGCGGACGGGCGCAAGACCTGGCCAGTGGACAGCTACCAACGCGAGGGCGAGCGAGTGACCAATTGGCTGGCCGACGGCGTGGTCAAACAGCACCGTACCCTGGGCACGCTGCTGAACGCGGTGATCGACGCCGGCTTTACCCTGGCGCATATCGAGGACTGGGGCCCCACCGCGCAACAGCTGGCGGCGGTGCCGGCACTGGCCGATGAGGTGGAGCGGCCGATGCTGTTGCTGGTGGGGGCGCACCGATGAGAACATTTGTACTCCTAGTGCTCGGCAGCCTGGCCACGGGCGCGTTCGCCGCCAGCGAACCCAAGCCCGACTGCGCCAACGCGCTGACCACGGTGCAGATGACCCAGTGCGCCGCGCTGGATGCGGACGCCGCCGAGGCGCAATTGAACACGGCGTACCAGCAGCTGTTGAAACGGCTGGGCCAGCCCGACACCGCCACGGACAAGTTCAGCCTGATGCGCCAGAAGCTGCAGGTGGCCCAGCGCGCGTGGATCAAGTTCCGCGACGCCGACTGCGACGCGGTGTACCAGGTGAACGCCTCGGGCACCATCCGCGGGCTGGCGGCGCTGGGCTGCAAGCGGGCCCACGCCGAACAGCGCACCAAGGAGCTGCAGGCCTACCTGGGGCCGTGACCCCCTGCGGCAGCGGCTACAGGTTTGACGCACCCGCGTATCAAACCCGTTAAGATAAGCCTCTCCCCCGCCACCGCAGGCCCCACCGTGTCATCACTCATCGTCGCCCTCGGCGCTTCTGCCGGTGGCCTGGGGCCGCTGGAAGGTTTCCTGCGCCTGATGCCGGCAGATTCGGGCGCCTGCTTCCTGGTGATTCAGCACCTGGACCCCGACCACCCCAGCCTGCTGGCCGAGATTCTTGGCCGCGCCACCACCCTGGCCGTGCTGGAAGCCACTGACGGCGCACGCCTGCTGGCCAACACGGTGTACGTGATACCGCCCAACCACGACCTGCGCCTGGCCGGCAAGCGCCTGGTGCTGGGGCCGCGCCAGCAGCCCGCCGGCCAGCACCGGCCGATCGACACCTGCTTTACCTCCCTGGCCGAGCAACACGGTGCGCGCGCGGTGGGCATCGTGCTGTCCGGCACCGGCAGTGACGGCACCCGTGGCTGCCGGGCCATTCTCGACCACGGCGGCAGGACGCTGGTGCAATCCCCCGAGGAAGCCGCCTACAGCGGCATGCCCGACAGCGTGATCCAGGCCGGCAATGCCACCCAGGTGCTGACCGTGGTGCAGATGGCCGGGGCGCTGTTCAGCGAGCCCCTGCCGGTGGCCAATACAGCCCTGCAACACATTCTGCTGCACCTGCGGCAAAGCACGGGCCACGACTTTACCCAGTACAAGAAAAGCACCATCGCCCGGCGCATCGAACGGCGCATGCAGGTGCAGCAGGTGGCCAGCGAGGCCGACTACGTGCAACTGCTGGAAACCAGCGCCAGCGAGGCGCAATTGCTGTTCAACGAGCTGCTGATCAACGTCACCCAGTTCTTCCGCGACCCGCTGGCGTTCCAGGTGATGCAGGCACAGGTGCTGCAGCCCATGTTGGCGGCCAAGGGCCGCGACGAGATGCTGCGCATCTGGGTGGCCGGCTGCGCCAGCGGCGAGGAGGCCTATTCGCTGGCCATTTTGCTGCACGAGCTGCTGCAGGGCCGCGACCAGCCGTTGACCGTGCAGTTCTTCGCCACCGACCTCGACGCCGACGCCATCGCCACCGCACGGGCCGGGCTGTACCCGCCCAGCATCGCCGAGGACGTGGGCGCGCATCGGCTACAGCGCTATTTCACCCAGGAGGAAGCTGGCTACCGGGTGCGCAAGGAAATTCGCGAGATGATCGTGTTCGCGGTGCAGAACGTGATCAAGGACCCGCCCTTCACCCGGCTCGACCTGCTGTGCTGCCGCAACCTGATGATCTACCTGGGCCACGCGCTGCAGAACCGCCTGGTGCCCAGCTTCCATTACGCGCTGAAGCCGGGCGGCGTGCTGTTCCTGTCCCCCAGCGAGAGCATCGGCGGCCACGCCACGCTGTTTTCGCCGCTGCATCGCAAGTGGAAACTGTACCGGGCCATCAAGGGTACGATGCCCGCCTCCATGCCGTTGAACCGCAGCCTGTCCTGGGTGCCCGAACGGATCGCCAAACTACCGGAACACCCCGCGAAAATGACCCGTGAAAGCAACATCGCCGAACTCACCCGCCGCGCCCTGTTGCAGGATTTCGGCCCCGCGTCGGTGGTCACCGACCTGACTGGCACCATTCTCTACATCCACGGCGACACAGGCAATTACCTGCGCCCGGCGCCCGGCCAACCCAGCCTGAGCGTCATCGACATGGCCCGCGAAGGCCTGCAACTGGCCGTGCGCAACGCCGTGCAGCAAGCGGCCGACGGCAGCCTGACGCAGCCACTGACCGTCACCACCGATGGCATCAACCGCCAGGTGCAGGTCAGCGCCCGGCGCCTGGCCGACAGCGCCCAGGGCGAACGCCTGTTGCTGATTACCTTCCAGGACCTGCCCGGTGCGCCTGCCACCAGCAGTGAGTCGCTGAGCCAGCCTAGCCCCGAGAACGTCACGCGCCTGGAGCGCGACCTGGCCTACACCCGCGCCAACCTGCAGGCCACCATCGACGAGTTGCAGGACGCCAACGAAGAACTGAGCTCGGCGAACGAGGAAATGCAGTCCACCAATGAAGAGTTGCAGTCCTCCAACGAGGAACTGGAGACCTCGCGCGAGGAGCTGCAATCGGTGAACGAGGAGCTGGTGACCGTCAACGCCGAGCTGCAGGCCAAGATCGAGCAACTTGGCGACATGCAGAACGACATGAAGAACCTGCTGGACAGCATCAACATCGGCACCATTTTCCTCGACACCCACCTGACCATCCGCCGCTTCACCCGCGACGCGGTGAAAATCTACCGGCTGATCCCCAAGGACGTCGGGCGGCCGCTGGCTGACATCACGTCGTACCTGGACAACCTCGACCTGCTGGTGCCCGCGCAACAGGTGCTCGACACCCTGATACCCCGCGAGATAGAGCTGTGCACCACCACCGGCGACTGGTTCATGGCGCGCCTGCTGCCCTACCGCACCCTGGACAACGTGATCGACGGCGTGGTCATGACCTTCCACGACATCAATGCCCGGGTGGCCAACGAACAGGCGATCCAGGCCGCCCGCGAGCTGGCCGAAGCCATGGTGGATACGGTGATCGAACCGCTTTTGCTGCTCGATAACGACCTGCGGGTGGTGACGGCCAGCCGCTCGTACTATCGTGAATTCCACACCGGGCCGGCGCAGACTGCTGGCCGTCGGCTATATGAGTTGGGCAACGGCCAATGGGATATCGTGGCACTGCGCAATCAGTTAGGCACCATTCTGCAGGACAACACCAGTTTCGATGGGTTTGTGGTGGAGCAGGTGCTGGCCGGCGGCGGCCCGCACACCATCACCCTGAACGCCCGTCGTGTCGCCGGCAGCGGCGCGCGGCCACACCTGATCCTGTTGGCCATGCAACTCCAACCGTCGAAAACCTAGAGGGTCTGCTCCATGAAGTTGCCGACACCTGCACAGGCGTTACCCCAGGATGTGCAGGCCGGCAACACGCAGCTGCTGTACGACCTGCAGATGCACCAGGTCGAGCTGCAGATGCAGAACGAGGAGCTGCGCAACGCCCACCTGGCTTTGGAGACCTCCCGCGACCTGTACCTCGACCTGTACGAGCACGCGCCGGTGGGCTACCTGACCCTGTCTACCCAAGGGGTGATCGAAGCGGTGAACCGCACAGGCGAGAGCCTGCTGGGCTGCGCGCGCGAGCGCCTGCTGCAACGCCGCTTCGCCAGCCGCGTGGCCAGCCATGACCGCGACCGCTGGCAGCAGGTGTTCGTGCGCATGTGCCGTGGCGCCCAGCCCGAGGAATGCGAGCTGACCCTGCGCCGCGCCGATGGCAGCCTGTGGCAGGCGCGGCTGAACTGCGTGCAGCACCCCAGCCAGCCGCCCAGCGTGCGCGTGAGCATCACCGACCTCACCGCCCGCCAGCAGCTGGAAAGCCGCCTGAGCCTGGCGGCCAGCGTGTTTACCCATGCCCGCGAAGGCATCATGATCACCGACGCGGGCGGCACGATCGTCGAGGTCAACGACGCCTTCAGCACCATCACCGGCTACGCCCGGGCCGAAGCGCTCGGCCAGAACCCGCGCTTCCTGGCCTCGGGCCTGACCGAGCCGGGCCTGTATGCCGACCTGTGGCGCAGCCTCTGCGAAACGCACCACTGGCAAGGCGACCTGTGGAACCGCCGGCGCAACGGCGAGAATTTCGCCACCCGCCAGACCATCACCGCCATCCTCGACCCACAGGGCCGGGTACAGCACTACGTGTCGCTGTTCACCGACGTCACCGAACTGCACGAACACCAGCGCCAGCTGGAATACATCGCCCACTACGACCCGCTGACCCACCTGCCCAACCGCGTATTGCTGGCCAGCCGCCTGCAGCAGGCCATGACCCGTGCCTTGCAGGCGGGCAGCAAACTGGCCCTGGCTTATCTCGACCTGGACGGTTTCAAGGCCATCAACGACCTGCACGGCCACGAGGCCGGCGACCGCGTGCTGACCACCGTGGCCCGGCGCATGAAACACACCCTGCGTGATGCCTGCACGCTGTCGCGCCTGGGCGGCGACGAGTTCGTGGCGTTGATCGTCGACCTCGACCATGTGTGCGACAGCGCGCTGATGCTTGAACGCCTGCTGGCCGCCGCCAGCGAAGTGGTACACATCGGTGCGCTGCCCATCGAGCTGTCCGCCAGCATCGGCGTCAGCTATTACCCGCAGGAGGGCGAAGTCAGCGCCGACCAGCTGCTGCGCCAGGCCGACCAGGCCATGTACCAGGCCAAGCTGGCCGGCAAGAATCGTTTTCACGTCTTCGATGCCCAGCACGACCTCGACCTGCGCGGCCACAACGCGCGCCTCGACCGTATCGACCGCGCCATTCGCGAACAGGAGCTGCGGCTGTACTACCAACCCAAGGTCAACCTGCGCACCGGCCTGGTGGTGGGCACCGAGGCGCTGCTGCGCTGGGAGCACCCGGAAAAAGGCCTGTTGCTGCCTGACAGTTTCCTGCCCTTGGTGGAAAGCAACGCGCTGTCGGAAGTGATCGGCGACTGGGTGCTGGACGGCGCCCTGAAGCAGATCCAGGCATGGCAACGCCAAGGGGTGCAGGTGCCGGTCAGCGTCAACGTCGGTGCCCGCCAGCTGCAGCACCCCGACTTCGTCGCCAACCTGACCGAGCGCCTGGCCGCGCACCCGGACGTCGACCCGCGCATGCTGATGATCGAGATCCTGGAAACCAGTGCGCTGGAGGATATCGAAGGCGTGTCGCAGACGTTGCGCACCTGCGCGGCCATGGGCGTGCGCTTCGCCCTGGACGACTTCGGCACCGGCTATTCGTCGCTCAGCTACCTCAAGCGCCTGCCGGTGGCGCAGCTGAAAATCGACCAGTCCTTCATCCAGGGCATGCTCGATGCCCCCCAGGATATCTCCATCCTGCAGGCCATCCTGGGCCTGGCCAGCGCCTTCGACCGCGAGATCATCGCCGAAGGCGTGAACAACGCCGCCCAGGCCAGGCGCCTGCTACAGATGGGCTGTGAGCTGGCCCAGGGCTTTGGCATCGCCCAGCCCATGGCCGCCGAAGCGGTGCTGGGCTGGATCAACGACTGGCAAGCCAGGTCGCACTGGTAGGCCGGCTCAATACACCTGCGGCACAATCAACTCTTCGGGCACCGGGCTGCGGGTGTAGTCCAGCTGGCGCTCGCGCTGGGGCAGCTCGATGGCCGGGTGCTCCACTTCCTCGTACGGCATCTGCGACAGCAGGTGGTTGATGCAGTTGAGCCGCGCCTTCTTCTTGTCGTCGGCCTGCACGATCCACCACGGCGCCTCGCTGATGTGGGTGCGCTGCAGCATCACTTCCTTGGCCTTGGTGTAGGCCTCCCAGCGGCGCCGCGACTCCAGGTCCATGGGGCTGAGCTTCCACTGCTTGAGCGGGTCGTGGATGCGGCTGAGGAAACGCAGGTGCTGCTCCTGGTCGGAGATGGAGAACCAGTACTTGATCAGCTGGATGCCGGAGCGTGCCAGCATGCGCTCGAACTCCGGCACGCTGCGGAAGAACTCCTCGTACTGCTCGTCGTTGCAGAAGCCCATCACCTTCTCGACGCCCGCGCGGTTGTACCAGCTGCGGTCGAACAGCACGATCTCGCCGGCGGCCGGCAGGTGCGACACGTAGCGCTGGAAATACCACTGGGTGCGTTCGCGGTCGTTGGGCGCCGGCAGCGCCGCCACGCGGCACACCCGCGGGTTGAGGCGCTGGGTGATGCGCTTGATGACCCCGCCCTTGCCCGCCGCGTCACGGCCTTCGAACAGGATCACCACCTTGTGGCCGGTCTTCACCACCCAGCTCTGCAACTTCACCAGCTCGCCCTGCAAGCGGAACAGCTCGGCAAAATACTGCCGGCGCGCATGCTTCTCGGGGCTTTCAGGGATGTTGTTGTCGAACAGCTCATCGAAGTCGAAGCCATCGTCCAGCAGCTCGAGTTCAAGCTCTTCGTCACTGTGGTCGACCAGCTCGCGGTGAATGCGATGCATCAGGGTATCGGCGCTGGCGTGCATGATGGATTCTCCCGTGGATGTCGGACGTTTCCGAGATGGTAGGGAGAATTTGTGACCGGGTGGTTAAGCCCTCACCGGCCTCGATAGGCAGGTTCAGGCATGGGCGGCGCGTGCAAACACTTCATCCGCCCACTGGTTGAGGCTTTTCCCGGCAACCTGCGCGGCAATGGTGGCGGCGGCATGAACTTCCGGGCGAATTCGCAACATCACCTTGCCTGAAGCCGGCTTGTCAGGCGTGACACCCCGTTGGGCGCAGTCTTCCAGATAGTCATCAACAGCCAACGCCAGTTCACGATGTAATTCCACAACGGAATGGGCGTGGAAACTGATGATGTCACGTACGCCGAGCAGGCGGCCGACAAAAATATCATCGCGCTGATCAAACTCGACGCGCGCGGTATAGCCTTTGTAGGTCATGCAATTCATACGTCAACTCCTGCCCGCTCGAGAAACTCGCGGGCCTGTTCCACTTGGTAGCGTTTCGCCTCTTTACCTGGATGAGGCCTGTGGCAACGCCAGGTCTCCCCATTCAGGGTCAACTTAACCCTGGAGCCTTCGCGCTCCAGGATCTTTCCGCCCAGATGGCTGACCAGTGCCTCGATATCAGCAAAGACAATGGTGGCACTGGTGGGTTGGCGCCAGATGGACTCAAGCGTTTTCCGGTATCGATTATTCATCGGACTACGCTATCACTTTATGATAGCAGATGCCGCAATTCAAGTGTTACGACCCATGAATACGAGCCTAAAACGCCATCATGAAAATTGTGACCGCCTCGTCATTTTAAGCACAACGCCATCAAAAGTACTCACGACGCTACATTTTTGACACCAAAAACCGTCAATATAATGTTACTAATAATAAGGTTATTGAGAAGCCAATCCCATTCTCATTGTTCATCTGGCTGCCGCGCTTTAGGTCGGCATGCCCAAGACACGGAGGTCTTATGCGCCTATTTCGCATTCCAGGCAGCGTCGCGCTGCTCGCTGTTTCCCTCATGCCCCTGGCCCATGCCGAAGAGGCCACCCAAGAGCGCCTGTGTGGCTGGTACGAGAACCCCACCCCGCGGGTCATCAATCTCATCGACCACGAAGGCAGCTGGAAAGTGGCCACTGCGGACGGCTACAGCGCGCCAGGGCAGAAGCCGATTTTCCGCGCCAGCCAGTGGATCCGCACCAACGGTGACTACGGCTATGGTTGCGCCTGCCTGTCCGGCGATATCGATGAGCAGACCCACACGGTCAACGCCATTGCCACCGCCACCGCGCGCACGCTGGCAGCGTGCCGCTCTGACGCCAGCCTGCGTGAACCGTCGGCGTTGAAGGGCAAGAACGTGGTGGGCGCCATTGTGATGTAGCACGCAGGATTGGCAGAATTTGTGTGATTGTTGTCATTTCCGCCAATCGTCGGTCGAGCGATGATGATTCCACCTCTCTGCGTGGAAGCCATCATGCTCAACGACCTGATTCGCCAACGCCCACTGGACATCAACCTGCTGCTGTACCCCGAGGTCGAGATTCTCGACTTCGCCGGCCCCTACGAGGTGTTCAGCGTCGCCAGCCGCGTGGCCCTGCGCGACGGCGTGCTGGCTCACCCGGCGTTTCGCGTGCACACCGTAGCCACCCAGGCAGGCATGGTGCGCGCCCGTTACAACCTGCGCGTGGAGGCTGACGCCAGCCTGGAAAGCGCCCTGCCCTGCGACATCCTGATAGTGCCTGGGGGCGTGGTCGACCAGCCGCTGGGGGATCCGCACACCCTCGACTGGATAGCCACGACTGCCACCCGCACCGCGCTGGTGACGTCGGTGTGCACCGGTGCGTTCGTGCTGGCCAAGGCCGGCGTGCTGACGAACCAGCGGGTGACCACGCATTGGGATGACATTGAGCTGCTGCAGCGTGACTTCCCTGCGCTGACGGTGGTTGCAGACGTGCCCTACGTGGACCTGGGAAGCCTGATCACCTCTGCCGGGATTTCTGCTGGCATCGACATGAGCCTGCATGTAGTCGCTCGCCTGCTGGGTGCCGATACCGCGGCGAGCACGGCCCGCCAAATGCAATACCCCTGGCAAGACCAGCCCTGAAGGAGAAATTTCCTAGATCGTTTCGGGAAGCGTCCGAGGCAATACTGGAAGCATCCGGTTACGGTGTGGTGCGAGCGTCCGGATAATGCAGCCGCTTCCATCTCAGTAACGGATAGTGACAATGCCCCGACACGCCCTGAACACGCTGCCCTTCCTGCTGCTGGCCCTGACGCCGTTCGGCGCCCTGGCCACGGAAGGCATGATTCACTTCAGCGGCGCGGTGACCACGCCCCTGTGCCCGTTGCTCCTGGCCCCAGAGCAGCCTGTGCCGGCCCGCTTCGCGGCTGAAGGCCCGGGCTGCGAGGACAGTGGCCGGGTCGCGGAGCTGCGGGTTGAGACGGTTGGCGAGCCGCAGGAAGGGCTCGCCGTGGTCACGGTGCAGGTGTTCTAGGCCTTGGCGGCCTTGGCGGCCTTGCCGAAGCCATCGGCGCGGAACATCTGGCGAATACCGCGCAGCGCCTGGCGGATACGGTCCTGGTTCTCGATCAGGGCGAAGCGCACGTGGTCGTCGCCGTACTCTCCAAAGCCGATGCCCGGCGACACGCACACCTTGGCCTCGGCCAGCAGCTTCTTGGCGAATTCCAGGGAGCCCAGGTGCGCGTACTGCTCGGGGATCTTCGCCCACACGTACATCGAGGCCTTGGGGTTCTCGACCATCCAGCCCAGCTCGTGCAGCCCCTTGACCAGCACGTTGCGGCGCTGGCGATACTGCTCGGCGATGTCCAGCACACACTGCTGGTCGCCTTCCAGGGCCGCGATGGCCGCGACCTGCAGCGGCGTGAAGGTGCCATAGTCGTGGTAGCTCTTGATGCGCGCCAGGGCGTTGACCAGCTCCGGGTTGCCGACCATGAAGCCGATGCGCCAGCCGGCCATGTTGTAGCTCTTGGACAGGGTGAAGAACTCCACCGCGATGTCCTTGGCGCCGGGCACCTGCATGATCGAGGGAGCTTTCCAGCCGTCGTAGACGATGTCGGCGTAGGCCAGGTCGTGCACCACCAGCACGTCGTACTGCTTGGCCAGGGCCACCACACGCTCGAAGAAGTCCAGCTCCACGCACTGGGCGGTGGGGTTGGAGGGAAAGCCGAGGATCATCATCTTCGGCTTGGGGATGGAGCCACGGATCGCCCGCTCCAGTTCCTCGAAGAAGTCCACGCCGGGCACCAGCGGTACCGAACGCACCTGGGCGCCGGCAATCACGGCACCGTAGATGTGGATCGGGTAGCTGGGGTTGGGCACCAGCACGGTGTCGCCCTGGTCCAGGGTGGCCAGCATCAGGTGCGCCAGGCCTTCCTTGGAACCGATGGTGACGATGGCTTCGTTTTCAGGGTCGATTTCGACCTGATAGCGGTCGGCGTACCAGCGCGAAATGGCGCGACGCAGACGGGGGATGCCACGCGAAGTCGAGTAGCCGTGGGTGTCTTCACGCTGGGCCACGCTGACCAGCTTTTCCACGATGTGCGGCGGGGTGGCGCCGTCGGGGTTGCCCATGCTCAGGTCGATGATGTCCTCGCCACGGCGGCGGGCGGCCATCTTGAGCTCGGCGGTGATGTTGAAGACGTAGGGGGGAAGACGATCGATACGCGAAAAGCGGCGCGGCGAAGAACCGTTGTCAGCCATGTTGAAACCTCGAGACGTAAGCGCCCGGAACCGTCCGAGCGACGCGGCCAGTGTGCTGGCCAGAGGCATAACAATAAGCCTGGGGAGGAAAAGCTGTCCAGCCCCTTTTCAGGGATATTTGCATTATTTACGGTGAAACCAGAAATTTCACCTCAAAACAAACAACAATTCAGTGGATTATCCTGAATAAGTGAGAAATACATGACGCGGCCTTTCGGCCGCTGCTACGGGAGCTCTTAAACGCAAAAACGCCCCGGACCTTGCGGTACGGGGCGTTTTCGGTGTAGCAGGACAGCGATCGAGTCGCGTACCTACACTCAGTGAGCGTAGGTCAGCAGCAGCTCCGTCGGCGCCTTGAAGTCCAGGGACATCATCACGCTCAGGGCCGTGATGGTGAAGATGGAGAACACGAACAGCTTGCGTGCCCACACCTTGTCATCAACTGCCTTGTAACCGGTCCAGGCCATGTACAGCCAGTACATGCCCATCGCTGCCGCCACTGCCAGGTAGCTCATGCCTGCGTAACCACCAAGGGTCAGCATGAGGGTCGCCAGCAGGAACGCCAGGATGTAGAGCAGGATGTGTTTCTTGGCTACAACGATGCCACGCTTGACCGGCAGCACCGGAATCGATGCGGCCAGGTAGTCGTTGAAGCGGAAGATCGCGATGGCATAGGAATGCGGCATCTGCCAGAGGCTGAACATCACCAGCAGGGTCAATGCAGCCATGTCGAAGTGACCGCTCACGGCCACGTACCCGATGACGGGCGGCATGGCTCCGGAGAGGCTGCCGACCAGGGTACCGTGTACCGACTTGCGCTTCAGGTACAGGCTGTAGAAACCCACGTAGATGATGAAGCCGATCAGGCCGCCCAAGGCCGCCAGCGGGTTGGCCATTTTGTACAGCATGGCCAGGCCCGCCACACCCAGCAGGGTGGCGTAGGCCAGGGCGACCTTCAACGAGATCAGGCCCTGGACCAGTACGCGGTTCTTGGTGCGTTCCATCTTCACGTCGATGTCGCGGTCAATGCAGTTGTTGAATGCACAACCCGACGCCACCACCAGTGAAGTGCCAATCACCGTGGCCAGGAAAAGGGCGAAATCTACATGCCCTTGCGAGGCCAGGAAAAAGCCGCCTGCCACAGAAAGCACGTTACCGAAAATGATCCCCGGTTTGGTGATTTGGATAAAGTGCTTAACGGACATGCAGTTTTCCTCAGTGCGCCATCATGACGGTATGGATGCTGACCATGATCCACAGCGCCAGGCCAACCAACAGCACGATGACGATGCCTGCGAACACGAAGGCGATGACGTTGTTGCGTTGCGCCTCACTACGGTCCAGGTGCAGGAAGTACACCAGGTGAACCAGAACCTGGATCACGGCAAATGCCAGGATCAGGAACAGCGTCGCCGACTTGGAGAACACTGGGTGCATGACCAGGGCGAACGGGATCGCAGTCAGGATGATCGACAGTACGAAACCGATCATGTACGACTTGAAGCTGCCGTGGCTGCCCGAATCGTGGGCGTGAGCGTGAGCGTTAGCCATTACAGGGTCCCCATCAGGTAAACAACGGTGAACACGCAGATCCACACCACGTCCAGGAAGTGCCAGAACAGGCTCAGGCAGCTCAGACGGGTGTTATTGGTCGGAGTCAGGCCGTGCTTCGAGACCTGGTACATCATCACCGCCATCCAGATCAGACCGCTGGTCACGTGCAGGCCGTGGGTACCGACCAGCGTGAAGAAGCCCGACAGGAAGCCGCTGCGCGACGGGCCGAAGCCCTCCGAGATCAGCTTGTGGAACTCGTTGAGCTCCATGCCGATGAAGCCCAGGCCGAACAGGAAGGTGATGAACAACCAACCCAGCACGCCACCCTTGTTACCCTTGTGCAGCGCCAGCATGGCGAAGCCGTAGGTGATGGAGCTCAGCAGCAGGCAGGCAGTCTCGCCCAATACGTACGGCAGTTCGAAGATGTCATGACCCGACGGACCACCTGCAACGTTGCCCGACAGTACGGCGTAGGCAGCGAACAGCGATGCGAACAGGATGCAGTCCGTCATCAGGTAGATCCAGAAACCAAATACGGTCATTGGACCCGCATCATGGTGTTCGTGGTCGTCGTGCCCATGGTCGTGACCATGGGCAGTTCCAGCGTTCAATACTATGTTCGACATTGTTTAAGCCTGTTCAAGCGCGTTGACGGGGGTCTTGGAGACACCAGCCACGTTTGCTTTCGCCAAGATTTGTTGACGTTCGCCTTCGATGCGAGCCACTTCTGCTGCAGGGACCATGTAGCCTTGATCATCACGCGCAGCGTGGATGATGAAGTAGCCAACACAGCCGATCAGGCCAACAGCGGCCAGCCAGAAGATGTGCCAGATCATCGCGAAACCGAACACAGTCAGGAAGGCGCTCATCACCAGGCCTGTGGCAGTGTTGTTAGGCATGTGGATATCCGTGTACTTCGTCGGGAACGTGTACGCGGTACCGTTGCGCTTGGCTTCGGTGAAGGCATCGATGTCGTTTGCGGTTGGCAGCACGGCAAAGTTGTAGAACGGCGGTGGCGAGGAAGTCATCCACTCCAGGGTGTGGCCGTTGTACGGGTCACCGGTCACGTCGCGGTTCTGATCACGGTCGCGGATCGACACGTACAGCTGGATGAACTGGCAAGCGATACCGGCCAGGATCAGCAGTGCACCACCCATGGCCACGTACAGGTACGGGGTCCAGTCCGGGTTGTCAGTGTGGTTCAGACGACGGGTCATGCCCATGAAGCCCAGTGCGTACAGCGGCATGAATGCCACGTAGAAGCCCGAGATCCAGAACCAGAACGCTGCCTTGCCCCACTTCTCGTTCAGGGTGAAACCGAACGCTTTAGGGAACCAGTAGGCGAAGCCTGCGATGTAGCCGAATACAGCACCACCGATGATCACGTTGTGGAAGTGAGCCACCACGAACAGGCTGTTGTGCAGCACGAAGTCAGCACCTGGAATGGCCAGCAGTACGCCAGTCATGCCGCCGATCGCGAAGGTGATCAGGAAGCCCAGGGTCCACATGACCGGCGCGGTGAAGCGCAGGCGACCTTGGTAGATAGTGAACAGCCAGTTGAACAGCTTCACACCCGTCGGGATAGCAATCAACATCGTTGCCAGGCCGAAGAAGGAGTTGACGCTGGCGCCCGAACCCATGGTGAAGAAGTGGTGCAGCCAAACCATGAAGCCCAGTACCGCGATGCAGCCAGAAGCCAGAATCATCGACACGTGGCCGAACAGACGCTTGCCGGAGAAGGTCGAGACCACTTCGGAGAACACGCCGAACGCTGGCAGGATCAGGATGTACACCTCAGGGTGACCCCATGCCCAGAACAGGTTGACGTACATCATCGGGTTGCCGCCCAGCTCGTTCGTGAAGATATGGAAGTCCATATAACGATCGAGGGTCAGCAGGGCCAGGGTGGCGGTCAGGATCGGGAACGAAGCCGCGATCAGGACGTTTGCCCAGGTGCAGGTCCAGGTGAAGATAGGCATGTCCATCAGTTTCATGCCTGGGGTACGCATTTTCAGCACGGTGACCAGGAAGTTCACGCCGGTCAGCGTCGTACCGATACCCGACAGCTGCAGTGCCCAGATGTAGTAGTCCACACCCACGCCCGGGCTATAGCCCAGTTCCGACAGCGGTGGATAGGCAACCCAACCGGTACGTGCGAATTCACCGACGCCCAGCGACAGGTTGATCAGTACCACACCGGATACCAGCAGCCAGAAGCTCAGGGAGTTCAGGAACGGGAACGCAACGTCACGGGCGCCGATCTGCAGTGGAACTGCAAGGTTCATCAGGCCGGTGAAGAATGGCATCGCCATGAAGATGATCATGATCACACCGTGGGCGGTGAAGATCTGGTCATAGTGTTCAGGCGGCAGGTAGCCCTCGCCGCCGTTGGCGGACAAGGCAAGCTGCGAACGCATCATCAGGGCGTCGGCAAAGCCACGCACCAACATCACCATGGCGACGACGATGTACATCACGCCAATTTTCTTGTGGTCGACCGAGGTCAGCCATTCGGTCCACAGGTAGGACCATTTCTTGAAGTAAGTGATCGCCCCGACCAGCGCCAGCCCACCCAGGATGATCATACTGATCGTGACCATCACTATCGGGACATGGAAGGGGATCGCTTCCAAAGTTAATTTACCAAACATCGTTTACTCCTCTGCCCCAGCAGCTGAATGCGAACCCATGTCCATACCTTCCATACCGGCGACTTCTTTGCCTTCGTGCGCCATGTGGCCTGGATTCATACCCTCATACTTGTCGATGATGGTCTGGAACAGGTTTGGCGTGAACGAGGAATAAAGCGCGACAGGTGCTTTCTCGCTTGGTTTGGCCAGAGCAGCGTATTCAGCCGAATCAAGCTGTTTAGGTGAATTCTTCACTTCCGCGACCCATGCATCGAAGTCCGCCTGGGTGGTGGCGACTGCCTTGAACTTCATGCCGGTGAAACCTTCGCCGCTGTAGTTGGCGGAGATACCATCGAATTCATGTGGCTGACTGGCCAGCAGGTGCAGCTGGGTCGTCATGCCGGCCATCGAGTAGATCTGGCCGCCCAGGCCCGGAATGAAGAACGAGTTCATCACCGAGTCAGATGTAATGCGGAAATTGATCGGGGTGTTGGCCGGGAACTCGATCTTGTTGACGGTGGCGATACCCAGGTCCGGGTAGATGAACAGCCACTTCCAGTCCAGCGAAACGACCTGGATGGTGATCGGCTTCACGTCGGACTCGATCGGGCGATACGGGTCAAGGGCGTGAGTGGACTTGTAGGTGATCACGCCCAGCACGATCAGCAGGCACAGGGGAATACCCCAGATGGCGGCTTCGATCTTGTTGGAGTGGCTCCAGTCCGGCGTGTATTTGGCCGAGGTGTTGGTAGCGCGGTATTTCCACGCGAACACGATGGTCATCACAATGACGGGTACCACCACCAGCAGCATCAGCAGGGTAGCGGTAATGATCAGGTTTCTCTCGTCGAGACCGATCGGCCCTTTCGGGTCAAGCAGGGTCCACTTGCATCCACCGAGAAAAAGCATGCCGAAAAAGGGCAATATGCCAAACAGTCTGGGGTAACGCTTTTTGCTCATCTCACGACCTCTAAGCAGCTTGCATCAGTGCAATTGTGTTTTGATCGCCAACACTTCGTCCTGCCAAGCGTCAGCATTTATCGAGTTGGATACGGGCATGCCTAGAGATCAGCTGCTGCTGTTTGGCAGACCTGTGTGGTACGGTAATTTCTTATTGTGCCTTTGCAGGCTAAGTGTCGGTTAGTCGGCAATAGCCTGTCTGCAGACCAAATCCATTTGGGTGCGGAAACACAAGGTGGGCTCTCAACCCCGCGCCTGACGTGGCCTGGAGCACTGGCGGGGGGCATTTCTGCCACCTGTCGAGCGTCTCGCAAAGCCTGGCCCAGCGGATTTTGCGGGGATTGTAGATACCTCAGGTTTCATTGACTATGGCTTATTTAGCAACAATAAGTTTCCGCTAGTGTAACAATGAAGCCCACTTTCAAGGGATTGCGACACGATGTCGCACCCCCTGTCACACCCCTAAAAGCCTGGTTTTGCTAGGGATAAAGCCCTTACAAAAGGTCTGTGCTTATCGGTCACGCCTTGGCAAGGCGGTGGAATCGGCACGATTAATGATTTGTAACTTGACCTCGAAGGGCGCCGTTTCAGCCCTTGCGGCGGTTGCGATAGATGCCCAGCGGCACCAGGACGATCGTCAGCACGAAGGCTACCAGAGCCCATTGTGCCAAGGACAGCCCCAACACGGGTGGATAGGGCGTGGTGCAGAAACCGCTGACCTGGAACACCATGGGCCAGGCGTCGGCCAGGGGCAGGCCGTCGACGAAGGGCTGCAGCACGTCGACGCCGCAGCTGGAGGAAGGGTTGGCCAGCACGTAGACGTGATTGCCGGCCGCCACCGCGCCGCCGACGGCGCTGAGCACCACCAGCGCCTCGAACACCGTGAGGCTGCGCTTGCCGGGCATGGCGGCACCGATGAAGGCGAACAGGGCAATGAACAGCAGCGCGTAGCGTTGCAGGATGCACAGCGGGCATGGCGCCTCTTGCAGCACCACCTGCATGTACAGCGCACCGCCGATCAACGCCAGGCAGATGATGCCCAGCAAGACCAGGAAACGCTTCTCGCGGTTCAGCTGCGATTTCACATCACTCATTGCTTGTCCCTTCATTGGTGTGGGTAGGCTGTCGTGCCGTTGCGCCCGCCAGTCTACACGCTCACCAAGACCTTGAAAAAACAGGAAGGTTCCGGGACTTGCGCGGGACTGTGGAGTAAACCGCAGCGAAATTAACCCTGCGTTAACCCTCCGTTAACCCACTGACCGCGTAGCAGCTGCCGAAGGCTGCGTCCGGGACAATTGCATCGCCCCTGACGCGGCCTGGCGTCCGCTGCTACGTGATTCAGATTTCGGCAGCCGGGCCGAAGAACTCATAGTGCGCCTGCCCTTCCGGCACGCCCAGCGCCTTGAGGTTGCCCTTCACCGCCTTCATGAAGCCCTTGGGCCCCAGGAAGTAGGCGTCCAGGTCACGCTCGGCCGGCAACCAGCGGTTCAACAGCGCGTTATCCAACAAGCCCACCGCATCCGCTGCCCCGCCTGCCTCGGCGTAGCAGTAGAAGCGCTTGAGCTGCGGGTGGCGCGCCGCCAGGTTGTCCACCCAGTCGCGGAAACCGTGTACCGCGGCATTGCGCGCGCAGTGGATGAAATAGATCGGCCGCTGGCTGGGCAACGCCGCTTCCAGCATCGCCAGGGTCGGGGTGATGCCCACGCCACCGCTGATCAGCACCAGCGGCTTGCTGCCGGCGTGCAGCACGAACTCGCCGGCAGGCGGGAACAGCTGCACCTGGTCGCCTACCTGCAGGCGCTCGTGGAGGAAGTTGGAGACCTTGCCCCCGGCCTCGCGCTTGACGCTGATGCGGTACTGCCCGGCCTTGGCCAGGGCCGACAGGGAGTAATTGCGGCGGTGCTCCTCGCCGTCGATCAGCAGCTTGATGCCGATGTACTGGCCAGCGCTGAAATCGAGGATGGCCTGGCCGTCCACAGGCTCGAAGTAGAAGGACACAATTTCGCTGCTCTCCTGCACCCGCGCTGCCAGCTTGAAGTCCCGGCCGCCGCGCCAGCCGCCTGGGGCGTCAGCCTTCTGCTGATACACCTCGGCCTCGGCGGCAATCAGGATGTCCGCCAATTGCTGGTAGGCGTTGCCCCAGGCCGCCAGCACCTGCGGGGTGGCGATCTCGCTGCCCAGCACTTCCTCGATGGCACGCAGCAGGCAGGCGCCGACAATGGGGTAATGCTCAGCCTGGATCTGCAAGGCCACGTGCTTGTTGATGATGCGCGCCAGCAGGCCGCCCAGCTGGTCGAGCTGGTCAATATGGCGGGCATACATCAGCACGCCATTGGCCAGGGCCCGCGGTTGGTCGCCGCTGGCCTGGTTGGCCTGGTTGAATAGCGGGCGCACACCGGGGTTCTCCTCCAGCAGGGTGCGGTAGAAATGGGTGATGAGCGCTTCGCCGCCACTTTCCAGCAGTGGGACGGTGGATTTGACGATGGCGCGATCCTGGGCACTGAGCATGGCGTAACTCCTTGAAGCGTAGGTTGAAAAGGTTGCCCAAGGTATTTCACGCTTCATGCCAACTATTTTATCCATACAAATCAATAACTTAATAAAATGCATGGTCAAAATGACCACAACCAACTACAGTCATTATGACTACACGAGGTCATTATGACTGCAAAACCGCTGCTCACTGCCCTGCTGCCACTGGTCTCCGACCTGTCCCGCGACCTGCCCGAACGCGAGCGCTACCGCCGCCTGCTGCAAAGCCTGCGCACCCTGCTGCCCTGCGATGCCACCGCGCTGTTGCGCCTGGACGGCGATTGCCTGGTGCCACTGGCCGTGGACGGCTTGAGCACCGACACCCTGGGCCGGCGCTTCAAGGTCAGCGAACACCCGCGTTTCGAGATATTGCTGAACAACCCCGGCCCGACCCGCTTCGACAGCGACACCACCCTGCCCGACCCCTACGACGGGTTGGTGGATGGCCTGCACGAAGACCTGCACGTGCACGACTGCCTGGGCTGCCCGCTGTTCGTGGAAGAACGCCCCTGGGGCCTGCTGACCCTGGACGCGCTGGACCCGCAGCGCTTCGACAGCCTCGACCTGGACGCCCTGGAGGCGTTCGCCAGCATGGCCGCCGCCACCGTCACCGTGGCCGAACGCATGGACCAACTGGCCATGCGCGCCGAGGACGAGCACCAGCGGGCCGAGGTCTACCGCCAGGCCAGCGGCCAGCAGCCCCATGAAATGATCGGCCAGAGCCCGGCGCTGCAACGCCTGGGTGACGAAATCCGCCTGGTGGGCGGCAGCGACCTCACCGTGCTGATCACCGGCGAAACCGGGGTAGGCAAGGAACTGGTGGCCCAGGCCATCCACCAGGCCTCGCCGCGCGCCCGGCAGCCCCTGATCAGCCTCAACTGCGCGGCGCTGCCCGACACCCTGGTGGAAAGCGAGCTGTTCGGCCATGTGCGCGGCGCCTTCACCGGCGCCACCAGCGACCGGCGCGGCAAGTTCGAGCTGGCCAACGGCGGCACCCTGTTCCTCGACGAGGTGGGCGAGCTGTCCCTGAGCGTGCAGGCCAAGCTGCTGCGGGTATTGCAGAGTGGCCAGCTGCAACGCCTGGGCTCGGACCGCGAGCACCAGGTGGACGTGCGCCTGATCGCCGCCACCAACCGGGACCTGGCCGAGGAAGTCCGCGAGGGCCGCTACCGGGCAGACTTCTACCACCGCCTCAGCGTGTACCCGCTGCAGGTGCCGGCGCTGCGCGAGCGCGGCCATGACGTGTTGCTGCTCAGCGGTTATTTCCTGGAACAGAACCGCTCGCGCCTGGGCCTGGGCAGCCTGCGCCTGAGCGCCGACGCCCAGGCCGCGCTGCTGGCCTACCCGTGGCCGGGCAACGTGCGCGAGTTGGAACACCTGATCGGCCGCGCCGCGCTCAAGGCGTTGGGGCAACAGGGCAAGCGGCCGGACATCCTCACGCTGGCCGCCGCCGACCTGGACCTGCGTGCCGCGCCCAGCAGCGCAGCGCTGATCCCCGACGACGCCGTGGCAGCGGGCATCGACCTGCGCCAGGCCACCGACCTGTTCCAGCGCCAGCAGATCCAGGCCTGCCTGGCCCGCCACCAGCACAATTGGGCCGCCGCCGCCCGCGAGCTGGGCCTGGACCGCGCCAACCTGGCGCGCCTGGCCCGTCGCCTGGGCTTGAAGTAACCCTGCGGGGCGCCCGGACGCGGCCTGCCGGCTGCTGCTACGCCCTCCGGGCCGCGTCCCGGCCACCACGCAGCCCCAGGATGACAAACAACCGCCCACCGGCCTAAAGCCTGCCCGCGCCGGGTCGATAAACCTGGCATCGAATTGAAACCGGTCTGACAGAGAAGGTCCCCATGTCGTCCAAGAATGCCCGCGCAGATTCACTCTCGCTCCTGCTGTTTACCTTGCGCAGCGGCAAGTTGATGGCGATCAACCTGTTGAAGGTCAGTGAAATCATCCCCTGCCCGCCCCTGACCCGCCTGCCGGAGTCGCACCCGCACGTGAAGGGCGTGGCCACCCTGCGCGGCACCTCGCTGTCGGTGATCGACCTCAGCCGTGCCATCGGCGAAATGCCGTTGCTGGACCCCAGCGGCGGCTGCCTGATCGTCACCGACATCAGCCGCTCCAAGCAGGGCCTGCACGTACAGGGCGTGAGCAAGATCGTCCACTGCCTGACCACCGACATCCGCCCGCCGCCCTACGGCGCCGGGGTCAAGTCGTTCATCACCGGGGTCACCCAGGTGGACGGCGCGCTGGTGCAGGTGCTGGATATCGAAAAAGTCATCCACGGCATCGCCCCTGCGCCCATCGAGGCCGGCCACGAGCGGCTCAGCGAAGAAGACGCGCAACTGCTGGCCCAGGCCAACATCCTGGTGGTGGACGACAGCCAGGTGGCCCTGCAGCAGTCGCTGCTGACGTTGCGCAACCTGGGCATCGACTGCCACACCGCGCGCAGCGCCCGCGAGGCCATCGACCGCCTGCTGGAGCTGCAAGGCACCGCCGAGCAGATCAACGTGCTGGTGTCGGACATCGAAATGTCGGAAATGGACGGCTACGCTTTGACCCGTACCCTGCGTGAAACCCCCGACTTCAAGGACCTCTACGTGCTGTTGCACACCTCGCTGGACAGCAAGATGAACAGCGACAAGGCCCAGGCCGCCGGCGCCAACGCCGTGCTGACTAAATTCTCGTCGCCCGAGCTGACCCAATGCCTGATCCGCGCCGCCCGCGCGGTAGCCGGCGTGCCCCACTGACACCGCCATGGCCGAGTGCATCCTGATGCGCAAGGCCCTGGGCATTGCCGAGGCCGCCGTGCGGTGGCCGCTCGGCGTGCAACTGCGGCCCTGGGAGCCTGCTGCTGCCGCAGCCGCCCACGCCTTGCTGCTGAGCGTGCAGCAACTGGAACCCACCAGCACGCCCCAGGCCTGGCTGGAACAACTGGCCAGCGACCCCGAGTTCGACCCGCGCCTGTGCCGGCTGGCCTACGGCCCCGACGGCCTGGCGGGGTTCGCCATGGGCTGGACCAGCAGTTTCATCCGCCACCTGGCCGTGCAACCCGACGCCCGCCGCCAGGGCCTGGGCCTGGCCCTGCTCAACGACCTGTTCAACGCCTACCGGCGCCGCGACGAGGGCTTCGTCGACCTGACCCTGCTGGCAGACAATGCCAACGCGCTGAGGCTTTATGCCCGCGCCGGCATGGCCGAGGTGCGCCGCTATAGTCAGTAGCTATATTCAGTAACAATGCTGGCCGCAAGCCGGCCTTGGCCCTGGGTCATACTTCGCGCTTTCGCCAACGAGGCTACCGATGACTACCACCCGCTTTTCCGCGCTTCTGCTGCTGTGCCTGTGCGCCACCGCCCAGGCCTCCAGCGATGAAGCCTGGGCTGCCCACGACCAGCAGGTGATCGACGCCTGCGTGGCGGCCAGCCAACTCAAGGACAGCCAGCCCGTGGGCCGCCCCGCCGAGTTCGACGACAGCGTCGGCTACAGCGCCCTGCTGTTGCAGGGCCGCTACCCCCAGGCGCACATGAAGAACCGCCAGGGCCGCGAGCTGTGCCTGTTCGACAAGAAACAGCAGCGCGCCCAGGTCAGCGAGTGGGACTCGATCATGAGCGTGCGCAAGCCCTGAGCTTCACAGCCAGACAAACCGGTACACCAGGTCCAGCCAGGGCTGCAGCCTGTCGCTGCTGCCCAGTAGCGCCAGGCACAGCACGTTAGCCAACAGGCTGGCGAACAACGAAGCCTTGAACCACGGGTTGTCCTGCAGCAGCGCCACCAGGCACACCGCCAGGCCGCCCAGGCTGGCCAGCCAGGCCTTGCTGCCTGGTGCCACCGGCAGGTAGTGCAGCACCACCAACAGCAGCGGCATCAGCACGAGCGCAACGGGGTTCAACCATTTATCCAGGTGGGGGCGATTCAAGGGCAACCTCTGCTGGTGGACAAAACGTAACCAAGTGTCTCGGTATCAAAAAGTTACCGCTATTGGGCGTTTCCCTTTTGCTTGTAGGAAAAAGCCGAGATTACGAGCAAGGCCGTGGCGGACCAGCGCCGCTTTCCTGACAAAACTGACAGCGACCCGTCATGCTCGCGACCCGATTGCCGCTATATAAAGAGAAGCAATCCCCCTTCCCTGCCCACGACCCCGGCGTCTCACCCGCATGCGCACACCGATAACAAGAAAACTGCTGTTGGCCCTGATCATCATTGCCCTGCTGGGCGCCGCCCTCTGGTACTGGAAAAAACCGGCGCACAAGGTCGCGGCCGCCGCGCCCATCCCGGTACGCGTGGTGCAAGTCAGCCGCCAGGACGTGCCCAAGTACCTCACCGGCATTGGCACCGTGCAGTCGCTGCAAAGCGTGACCGTGCGCCCGCAGATCGACGGCATCCTCGCCAAACTGGCGGTCAAGGAAGGGCAGTGGGTCAAGCAGGGCGACCTGCTGGCCAGCATTGACGACCGCGCCATTCGCGCCAGCCTCGACCAGGCCCGGGCGCAACTGGGCCAGAGCCAGGCGCAGTTGCAGGTGGCAGGGGTCAACCTCAAGCGCTACAAGGACCTGAGCGTCGACAATGGCGTGTCACGCCAGACCCTGGACCAGCAACAGGCGCTGGTCGACCAGCTCAAGGCCACCATCGAGGGCGACCAGGCCAGCATCGCCGCCGCCCAGGTGCAGCTGTCCTACACCCAGATCCGTTCACCGGTGACCGGCCGCGTGGGCATTCGCAGCGTCGACGAAGGCAATTTCCTGCGCGTGACCGACACCCAGGGCCTGTTCACCGTGACCCAGATCGACCCCATCGCCGTGGAGTTCGCCCTGCCCCAGCAAAGCCTGCCCACCCTGCAGGCCCTGGTGCACGGCAGCGAGCCGGCCCAGGTGAAAGCCTTCGTCGATGGCGACAGCGACAACGGCACCTTGCTGGGCACCGGCCACCTGAGCCTGATCGACAACCAGGTGTCGGCCACCACCGGCACCATCCGCGCCAAGGCGCAGTTCGACAACAAGGGCCAGACCCTGTGGCCCGGCCAGTTGGTGAACGTCAGCCTGCAAAGCGAGCTGCTGCACAATGCCCTGGTGGTACCACCCCAGGTGGTGCAGCGCGGCGTCGACAACCACTTCGTCTACCGGGTGAAAGCCAACAGCGTCGAGTCGGTGGCGGTCAAGGTGGTTTACCAGGACAGCAGCCTGACCGTGATCGACGGCGTGGCCGCCGGCGACACCCTGGTCAGCGACGGCCAGTCGCGGCTCAAGCCCGGCAGCACCGTCGAAGTGGTCAAGCAGCCACCCCCAGCGGTTGCCGACACCACCGTGGAGCCACAGCCATGAGCGTGCGCGGCGGCGTTTCAGGCTGGTGCATCGACCACCCGGTGGCCACCCTGCTGCTGACCTTCGCTTTGGTGCTGCTGGGTTGCATCGCCTTCCCGCGCCTGGCCGTGGCCCCCCTGCCCGAGGCCGAGTTCCCCACCATCCAGGTCAGCGCCGCGCTGCCCGGGGCCAGCCCGCAGACCATGGCCTCGTCGGTGGCCACGCCGCTGGAAGTGCAGTTCAGCGCCATCCCCGGCATGACCCAGATGACCTCCACCAGCGCCCTGGGCACCAGCAACCTGATCCTGCAGTTCACCCTGGGCAAGAGCATCGACACCGCTGCCCAGGAAGTGCAGGCGGCCATCAACACCGCCGCCGGCCTGCTGCCCAAGGACATGCCCACCCTGCCCACCTGGAAGAAGGTCAACCCGGCGGACAGCCCGGTGCTGATCTACAGCATCAGCTCGTCGCAAATGCCCGGCACCGAACTGAGCGACTACGCCGAGTCGCTGCTGGCCCGGCAGATCAGCCAGATCGAAGGCGTGGGCCTGGTGAACATCACTGGCCAGCAGCGCCCGGCGATTCGCGTGCAGGCTTCGGCCGACAAGCTGGCGGCCATCGGCCTGACCCTGGCCGACGTGCGCGTGGCCCTGCAGAACACCAGCCTGAACCTGGCCAAGGGCGCGCTGTACAGCGACTCCAGCGTCTCCACCTTCGCCGCCAACGACCAGCTGTTCGAGCCGGCTGACTACTCCCAGGTGATCATTTCCTACAAGGACGGCGCGCCGGTGCACCTGACCGACGTGGCGAAAGTCATCAACGGTTCGGAAAACGCCTACGTGCAGGCCTGGTCCGGCGACCAGCCGGGCCTGAACCTGGTGATCACCCGGCAGCCCGGCGCCAACATCGTCGACACCGTGGAACGGGTGCAGGCCGCCATGCCCGGGTTGCAAGCCATGATGCCGGCGTCGGTGCAGGTCACCACACTGATCGACCGCACCCGCACCATCCGTGCCTCGCTGCACGAGGTGGAAACCACCCTGCTGATCGCCGTGCTGCTGGTGGTGGCGGTGATGGCGCTGTTCCTGCGCCAATGGTCGGCGACGCTGATCGTTTCCAGCGTGCTGGGCGTGTCACTGGTGGCCAGCTTCGCGCTGATGTACGCGCTGGGCTTCAGCCTCAACAACCTTACCCTGGTGGCCATCGTCGTGGCCGTGGGCTTCGTGGTGGACGACGCCATCGTCGTGGTGGAGAACATCCACCGGCACCTGGAAGCCGGCGAAGGCATGCGCGAGGCGGCGGTGAAAGGCGCCGGCGAAATCGGCTTCACCGTGGTCTCCATCAGCTTCTCGCTGGTGGCGGCGTTCATTCCGCTGCTGTTCATGGGTGGCGTGGTGGGCCGGCTGTTCAAGGAATTCGCCCTGACCGCCACCTCCACCATCCTCATCTCGGTGGTGGTGTCGCTGACCCTGGCCCCCACGCTTGCGGCCATGTTCATGCGCGCCCCGGTGCACCACGCCGACGCCCGGCCCGGCTTCGGCGAGCGGCTGCTGGCCGGCTACGAGCACTACCTGCGCAAGGCCCTGGCGCACCAGCGGCTGATGCTGGGCATCTTCGGCCTGTCGGTGGGCCTGGCCATCTGCGGCTACATCTTCATTCCCAAGGGCTTCTTCCCCATCCAGGACACCGGCTTTGTGCTCGGCACCACCGAGGCGGCGGCGGACGTGTCCTACCCGGACATGATCAAGAAGCACCTGGAACTGGCGAAGATCGTCGGTGCCGACCCGGCCGTGCAGGCCTATTCCCACTCGGTGGGGGTGACCGGCAGCAACCAGACCATCGCCAACGGCCGCTTCTGGATTGCCCTGAAAGACCGCGGCGACCGCGACGTCTCGGCCAGCGAGTTCATCGACCGGCTGCGCCCGCAGTTGGCCAAGGTGCCGGGCATCGTCCTGTACCTGCGCGCAGGCCAGGACATCAACCTCAGTTCCGGCCCCAGCCGTGCCCAGTACCAGTACGTGCTCAAGAGCAACGATGGCCCTACCCTCAACCTGTGGGCCCAGCGACTGACCGAAAAACTGCGCTCGCTGCCGGCTTTCCGCGACCTGTCCAACGACCTGCAATTGGGCGGCAGCATCACCCACATCAGCATCGACCGCAGCGCCGCCGCGCGCTTCGGCATCAGCGCCGCCGACATCGACCAGGCACTGTACGACGCCTTCGGCCAACGGCAGATCAACGAGTTCCAGACCGAGACCAACCAGTACAAGGTGGTGCTCGAACTGGACGCGGCCCAGCGCGGCAAGGCCGAGAGCCTGAACTTCTTCTACCTGCGTTCGCCGCTGACCAATGAGATGGTGCCGCTGTCGGCGCTGGCGCGGGTCGACGCGCCCAGCATCGGCCCGCTGTCCATTGCCCACGATGGCATGTTCCCGGCCGCCAACCTGTCGTTCAACCTGGCCCCTGGGGTGGCGCTGGGCGATGCGGTGCAGATCCTCAACCGCGCCCAGAGCGAGATCGGCATGCCGGCCTCCATCACCGGCAACTTCCAGGGCGCCGCCCAGGCGTTCCAGAGTTCGCTGGCCAGCCAGCCGTGGCTGATCCTGGCGGCGCTGGTGGCGGTGTACATCATCCTCGGCGTGCTGTACGAAAGCTTCGTGCACCCGCTGACCATCATCTCCACCCTGCCTTCGGCCGGCCTTGGCGCGCTGATCATGCTGTGGCTGTGCGGCCAGGACTTCTCGATCATGGCGCTGATCGGCCTGGTGCTGCTGATCGGCATCGTCAAGAAGAACGGCATTCTGATGGTCGACTTCGCCCTGGAGGCCCAACGCCATGAAGGCCTGTCGCCCCACGACGCGATCTTCAAGGCCTGCCTCACGCGCTTCCGGCCCATCATCATGACCACCCTGGCGGCCCTGCTGGGCGCCCTGCCGCTGATGTTCGGCTTCGGCGCCGGCGCCGAGCTGCGCCAGCCCCTGGGCATGGCGGTGGTTGGCGGCCTGCTGGTGAGCCAGGCACTGACACTGTTCACCACGCCAGTCATATACTTGCAGCTGGAGCGGCTGTTCCATCGGCGCCAGGCGGCCCCTGCCGCGGCGCTGCCAGCCGGCCATTGAGAGCGGACCATGCGTATCCTGATTATCGAAGACGAAGAAAAGACCGCGGACTACCTGTACCGCGGCCTCACCGAACAAGGCTTTACCGTCGACCTGGCCCCCGATGGCATCGAAGGGCTGCACCTGGCACTGGAAAGCGACTACGCGGTGATCGTCCTTGACGTGATGCTGCCCGGGCTCGACGGCTACGGCGTGCTGCGCGCCCTGCGCGCGCGCAAGCAGACCCCGGTGATCATGCTCACCGCCCGCGAGCGCGTGGAGGACCGTATCCGCGGCCTGCGCGAAGGCGCCGACGACTACCTGGGCAAGCCCTTCTCGTTCCTCGAACTGGTGGCGCGCCTGCAGGCCCTGACCCGCCGCAGTGGCGGCCATGAACCGGTGCAGATCAGCGTCGCCGACCTGTGGATCGACCTGATCAGCCGCAAGGCCAGCCGCGCCGGCCAGCGCCTGGACCTGACCGCCAAGGAGTTCTCGCTGCTCAGCGTGCTGGCCCGGCGCCAGGGCGAGATCCTGTCGAAGACCGCCATCGCCGAGCTGGTGTGGGACATCAACTTCGACAGCGACGCCAACGTCGTCGAAGTGGCGATCAAGCGCCTGCGCGCCAAGCTCGACGGGCCGTTCGAGGAAAAACTGCTGCACACCATCCGCGGCATGGGCTATGTGCTGGAGAGCCGGCGTGAGTACTAACTCCATCGCCGTGCGCCTGAGCGCACTGTTCACCCTGGTGGCGATGGTCATCTTCCTGTTGATCGGCTGGGCCCTGTACCGCCAGGTCGACAAAAGCCTGGGGCTGCTGCCCGAGGCCGAGTTGGACGCACGCTACAGCGTGCTGGAATCGGTGCTGACCCGCGACGGCTCGCCCGAGCGCTGGGCGAAAATCGTCGCCAAGCTGCACTTGCTGGAAGAAGAAGACCGCCGCCTGCATTTCTGGGTGGTCAGCGGCAACCCGGCGTTTGAATACGGCCACCCCGACCCGCAGGTGCGCGACTTCGCCCTGGGCAGGCCGGGCAAGCGCGACCTGGTGCTGGCCGAGCACGCCTACCCATTGAAAGTGCTGGTGAACGCCCTGCCGGCGGTGGACCAGCGGCCACCGCTGCGCTTCCTGGCCGGCATCGAGACCGACACCTTTTCGCAAACCCAGCACACGCTGTTGATTGCCCTGATCAGCTTCGCCGCCCTGGGCGTGCTGCTGGCCTCGGCCTTGGGCTACTGGGTGGCGCGGGTGGGGTTGCGGCCGCTGGTGAGCCTGTCCCGCGAGGCGCAGAAGCTGGCGCCACCGCGCCTGTCCGGGCGCCTGCAACTGTCGCCGCTGCCGCCGGAGCTCAACGAGTTCGTCATGGCCTTCAACTCGTCACTGGAACGGGTGGACCAGGCCTACGGGCGCCTGGAGGCGTTCAACGCCGACGTCGCCCACGAACTGCGCTCGCCGCTCACCAACCTGATTGGCCAGACCCAGGTGGCGCTCACCCGTGGCCGCTCGGCCGAGCATTACTTCGAGGTGCTCCAATCCAACCTCGAAGAGCTGGAGCGCCTGCGCAGCATCATCAACGACATGCTGTTCCTGGCCAGCGCCGACCAGGGCAGCAAGGCCACGCAACTGACTGCCAGCTCCCTGGCAGAGGAAGTGGCTACCACCGTCGACTACCTGGAGTTCATCCTCGAGGACGCGCAGATCAGCGTGCGCGTGAGCGGCGACGCCCAGGTGCACATCGAACGTGCGCACTTGCGCCGCGCCCTGATCAACCTGCTCAACAACGCTGTGCAGCACACCGCCGCCGGCCAGCAGATCGACGTGCGCATCACGCCCCACGGCGACCAGGTGCACATCGAAGTCAGCAACCCCGGCCCCGGCATTGCCCAGGAACACCTGCCCAAGCTGTTCGAGCGTTTCTACCGGGTGGACGCCTCGCGCAGCAACAGCGGCGCCAACCACGGCCTGGGCCTGGCCATCGTCAAGGCCATCGCGCTGATGCACGGTGGCAGCGTTTTCGTGCGCAGCGAACAGGGCGCCAACACCTTTGGCATCAGCCTTCCCGCCTGATTGCGCGCCACTGTTACAAGTTTCGTAAAGGCTCTTATCTTTATTTTCACTTGTTCCGTGGCGCCTCGCTTTATATATTTGTTGCACACCAACGAACTTGCAGACGCAAGAAGGTTTTCCAAAATGTCCAAATCATTGGGTATTGCCGGCGCTATTATCCTGTCTTCCCTGATGTTGTCCCCGCTGGCCATGGCAGAAGAATCGCCAGCCTTCGCGGCGCGGAACGCGGCTATTCAAGCCAACTTCGAACAGCATCAAGAGGCCGTGGCGCTCAAGGCCCAGCAACATCAGAATATTCAGCAGGCGCAGGCTGTAAAGCCTCAGAGCGACGCCAAGGACAGCTGAAATTGGAATTGAACCCCTTTTCCCTCGACGTTGCTTAGATGATGGTTGTCCAAGCGATTGATCTTAAAGCCGCTGCTTTCAGCGGCTTTTTTTTCGTCTTTTGAAAACACAGAATTACGCGTGATTTTACCCACAACAAAAAACTGAGCTGATGAAAATAACAACTGCCAAAGTTAAAAAACATTTACCAAGGAGTTTAGAAACAGTGAAATCCACTTTCCGCTTCAGCCCTTTGTTCGTTGCATTGGCTGCAACGATGTCCGGTACCGCGTTCGCTGACGACGCCCCCGCGGCCAACAACCAGGACGGCTTCATCGCCGGCTCCAGCCTGACCCTGGACTTGAAGAACTACTACTTCAACCATGATCGGCACAACGGCCAGAATGACAGCAAGGAGTGGGGCCAGGGCTTCATCGGCATCTTCCAGTCGGGCTTCACCGAAGGCACCGTGGGCTTCGGTATCGACGCCAACGCCATGCTCGGCCTGAAACTGGACGGCGGTGGCGGCACTAGCGGCTCGAGTATCCTGCCGACGTCGCCGACCAACAAGGAAGGCAACCTGTACAGCGACGCCCCAGGCTCGTTCTCCTCGGCCGGTGGCGCGGTGAAAATGCGCGCGTTCAACACCATCGTCCGTGCCGGTGACCTGTTCCTCAACAACCCGGTGATCGCCGGCGGCTCCACCCGGATGCTGCCCATGACCTTCCGCGGCTTCGAGGCGACCAACACCAGCATCGACCACCTGACCCTGGACGCGGGCCAGGTCAGCTTCGACAAGCTGTTCAACCAGAGCGGCAACGGCCGCATCGGTACTTACTACGGCACCTTGCCCGACGGCAAGGAAAGCAAGCACATGGACTGGGCCGGCGGCACCTACACCGGCCTGCCGGGCGTGACCACCAGCCTGTACGCTTCGCAACTCAAGGACATCTGGAACCAGTACTACTACGACCTGGACTACACCTGGGCGCTCAATGACCTGGTCAGCCTGAACCCCGGCTTCCACTACTACCACACCGAAGACAGCGGCCAGGCCCTGCTGGGCCCGATCGACAACAACACCTTCAGCCTGCACCTGGGCGTGACCGTGGGCCACCAGACGGTGACCGCGTCGATGCAGAAGGTCAACGGCAACACGCCGTTCGACTATATCCAGGACGGCGACAGCATCTTCCTCGACAACTCGCAGCAGTACTCGGACTTCAACGCCCCGGGCGAGAAATCCTGGAAGCTGCAATACGCCTATGACTTCGTCGGCTGGGGCCTGCCAGGCCTGACCTCGGCAGTGTCCTACACCCGCGGCACCATGGACCTGACCAAGGCTACCCAGGACGCGGACTCGGGCTACAACTACTACAACGCCGACGGCAAGGACGCCAAGCACTGGGAACGCGACGTCGATCTCAAGTACGTGGTGCAGGAAGGCCCGGCCAAGAACCTGGGCGTGCGCCTGCGCTGGGCCACCAACCGTGGCGGCGACGGCTACAAGACCGTGGACCACAACGCCGACGAATACCGCGTAATCGTCGACTACCCGATCAACATCTTCTAATCAAACGTTTGTTCATAAAAAAGCCGGCACTTGATGCCGGCTTTTTGTTTCCTGCCTAAACCTCGGAAAGGCTTGAGAAATCAGGAAAATTGTCTGACTGTTCAGTCAAACCGTTCATCTGGCAAATTGCCATCATTCTGCCGGACGGGTTGTCCGCTCTGATACACACCCCTAGAATACCGCCGCTTTGCGCGCCCCACGCCCGTGTTCGTGGCGACAAACCCGATCAGAGTTCGCCATCTTGCGCCATTCCCACCCACCCTCGCGGCCGCAACTCCGCGCCCCGCTGCGGTACCTGAACATCGGCTGCGGGCTGACGATCCTGGCCATCATTGCCATCGTCACGTTCCTGCTGGCCCGTGAACATACCAACGCCGAACGGGATGCCGCGCGGGCGGCGAACAACATCGTGCAGCTGATCAACATCGACGTGCAGCGCAACGTCGAACTCTACGACCTGTCACTGAAGGGCCTGATCGAGGCCTCGCAGCACCCCGACTACCAACGCATTCCGCAGAGCCTGCGGCACCGGGTGCTGTTCGACGCCGCCATTACCGGCCCCTACCGCGGTGATATCCTGTGGCTGGGGCCACAGGGCGATATCGTCGCCGACTCGCGCGCCTACCCGCCACGCAAGGCCAACTTCAGCGACCGCCCCAACTTCCAGTACCTGCGCGACCACCCCGACGCCGGCCTGCAGATCAGCGACCCCTTCCATGATCGCATCGGCAACCTGGGCTGGTGCATCAGCTTCGCCCGGCGTATCTCCTCGCCCAGCGGCGAGTTCCTCGGGGTGGCCTCCGGCGCCCTGCGCCTGGACTACTTCGCCGAGCTGTTCAAGCGCCTGACCATCGGCCGTGACAGCAGCGTCAACCTGATCAGCGAGCAAGGGCTGTTCCTGGCCCGCGAGCCGGAAGTGCCTGGCCAGGACCTGATCGGCCAGGACTTCAGCCAGCGCCCCAACTTCAAGCGCGTGGTGCGCGAGCGCAACGGCAGCTTCGTCTCCATCTCCAGCTTCGACCACAAGGAGCGCCTGTACATCTTCGCCAAGGTGGGGCAACTGCCCATGGTGGTGATCGTCGCCCTGTCCACCGAAGAGGTCTACGCCTCGTGGCGGCGCACGGCTCTGTTCGTCGGCACCGCCACCGCAGCCCTGTGCCTGGCGCTGCTGTGGCTGTGCCTGATGATGGGCCGCGAACTGCGCCGGCGGCTCAGCGCCGAGCGCGAACTGGCCACCCTGGCCTCCACCGACAGCCTCACGGGCCTGGCCAACCGCCGCAGCCTGGACCGCGCGCTGCGCACCGAGTGGGCACGCTCACAACGCAGCGGCAAGCCCATGTCGGTGTTGATGATCGATGTCGACCACTTCAAGGCCTTCAATGAACGCCACGGCCACCCCGGTGGCGACGAGGCCCTGCGACGGGTAGCCAAGGTAATTCATGGCTGCGTGCGCCGCCCCGCGGATCTGGCGGCGCGCTACGGCGGCGAGGAGTTCATGGTGGTGCTGGCGGAAACCGACCTCAATGGCGCGCTGATCATCGCCGAGACCATCCGCAACGCCATCGAGGGCCAGGCGCCGTTCGCCGACGACGACCAGCCGGTGACCGTCAGTATTGGCGTGGGCACCCGGCGCACGCGGGCGGGCATGAAGCTGGAGGACCTGCTGGCGGCGGCAGACCTGGCGCTGTACCAGGCCAAGGCCAATGGCCGCAACCAGGTGGGCTTCTGCGAGAAAGCGGTCGCCTGAGGGGACGCGGCTGCGGCCGCTGCTACAGGTGCAAAAAAACGCCGGCACGGGGCCGGCGTTCGGGGGCTGCTCAGGTATCAGCTGGCGCGTGCGATATTGCGCAGCGCCTTGACCTGGTCATGGTTGCGCTGCACACCGTGGAACTGACGTTCGACGATGGCATACACATTGGCCGGCAGCGGCTTGGCCAGGGCTTCCTTGTACGCCTTGATGGCGTGGTCTTCACCCCGCTCGGCTTCATTGAGCACTGCTTCTTCGTCCTTGCCAGTGAACACCGACTTCACGTCCACCCAGCGGCGGTGCAGGTCGCCGGCCACGCTGGTGGAGTCTTCGGGATCACCACCCAGCGCACGAACTTCCTGTTGCAGTTCGCCTGCGGCCTGGGCGCATTCCTGGGAACGCTTGACGAACAATGCCTTCAGCTCAGGATTCTTGATATCTTCCGCACAGGTCTTGAAACCTTCCTGGCCATCCTTGCTGGTCTGAATCAGGTCGTTGAGTACCGAGATAACTTCTTTGGTTGGATTAGACATTTTCGATTCCCTCTGGGTTGAAAGGTTACAGAGGTATATCGCAGACTTCGTGCCATCTTTTTTATTTAAATAAATCGTTTAAATTCAACGAGTTATGATTTTACAGAATTGACACCACACCGCGTTCTGCATGAAACAGCCGTTGGCCTTCATGCAGAATGCAACTCTGTTCACCGTTGTTTTGCACCCCGGTATTTACCATCCATGAACCCGGAAAAACTTGAATTATTGATTACCCGTGAAATGCCCTTCGGCAAATACAAGGGGCGCATCATCGCCGACTTGCCCGGCCCCTACCTGAACTGGTTCGCCCGCGAAGGCTTCCCCAAAGGGGAATTGGGCGGCCTGTTGGCGCTGATGCAGGAAATTGACCACAACGGCCTGAGCGACCTGCTGGAGCCCTTGCGCAAGAAACACAACCGCCCTGCGCCGAAGCACTGATCGGACAAAAAACGCAGGTAAAAAACGCAGGCAAAAAAAAGGGGGCGCCGACCAAGCGCCCCCAAAAGCCGTAAAACAATCAACAGCAAGCAACAAATTCAGTCGAACAGGGCCAGCGCCTCTGCGGTGCACTCCTGGATGCGTGCCCAATCGCGGTTCTTGATCCAGGCGCTTTCCAGCATCCACGAACCACCCACGCACATCACGTTGGGCTGGGCCATGTAGTTTTTCAGGTTCGCCGGGCCTACGCCGCCAGTCGGGCAGAAGCGCACCGACGGGAACGGGCCGCCGAAGGCCTTGATGGCCGCCACGCCGCCGCTGACTTCCGCCGGGAACAGCTTGAAGCGGCGGTAGCCCAGGGCGTAGCCCATCATCAGTTCCGACGGGCTGCTGATACCCGGCAGCAGCGGCAGCGGGCTTTCAACACCCGCTTCGAGCATGTCCTGGGTCACGCCCGGGGTCACGGTGAACTGCGAACCGGCAGCTTCGGTGGCGGCCAGCATGTGGCGGTCCAGCACGGTGCCCGCGCCGACGATCAACTCGGGGCGTTCCTGGCGCAGGATCTGGATGGCCTTCAGGCCCAGCTCCGAGCGCAGGGTCACTTCCAGTGCAGTCAGGCCACCGGCCGCCAAGGCGTCCGCCAACGGCAGAATGTCTTCTTCACGGGCGATGGTAATCACCGGAAGAATCTTCGCCTTGGCGGCCAGCTTGTCGATCAGGGCGACTTTATCCGCCATGCGGTTTTGCACCAGTTGTTGTTTTTCGAGTGTCGTCATAGCGGCTGATCCTTGGCTCAGGGGCACCAGTAGATATCCAGTGGGGAGTGTAGGAACGCGCGCACCGGCATCTGGGCAACGTCGTCGCCCGCCAGCGCGTCGCGCAACGTGTTCAATTTGCCCGCCCCTTGCAGGGACAGCGCGGTGTAGCGGGCGCTGGCCAGCAGGGCGCGGCTCATGGTCAGGCGCTGGTGCGGCACGGTCGGCGCCAGCATCGGCAGGCAGCGACGGCTGCCGGCAGGCTCCAGCGCCTCGGCCAGGTTCGGGCTGTTGGGGAACAGCGAGGCGGTGTGGCCGTCGTCGCCCATGCCCAGCACCAGCACGTCGATCGCCGGCAGCTCGGCCAACAGCGCGTCGGTTTCCTGCGCCGCCAGCTCCAGGTTCTGGGCCGGGTTGTACAGGCTGACGAAACGCGCCTTGGCCACCGCGCCTACCAGCAGGTAGCGCTTGAGCAGGCCGGCGTTGCTGTCGGCGTGTTCCACCGGCACCCAGCGCTCGTCAGCCAGGCTGATGACCACTTTCGACCAGTCCAGTGCCTGGCGCGCCAGGCACTGGAAGAACATCACCGGGCTGCGGCCGCCGGAGACCACCAGGGTAGCGACACCCTGGCGCTCGATGGCGCCGCGCAGTTGTTCGGCCACATGGGCTGCCAGGCCTTCGGCCAGCAGCGCTGCACTGGCGAAGTCACGTGGAACCACTTCGCTTGGCAGTTTGAGTTCAGATATCGCCATACCAGGACCTCCCATCGCGGGTAATCAGTGCGATGGAGCTCATCGGCCCCCAGGAGCCCGCCGCGTACGGCTTGGGCGCATCACCGGACTTTTTCCAGCCGGCGATCAACTGGTCGCACCATTTCCACGCATATTCGATTTCATCTTTACGGACAAACAGGTTCTGATTGCCCTGCATCACCTCCAGCAACAACCGCTCGTAGGCATCGGGGATGCGCGCGCTGCGGTAGGTGTCGGAGAAGTTCAGTTGCAACGGCCCGCTGCGCAGCTGCATGCCTTTGTCCAGGCCCTGCTCCTTGGTCATCACGCGCAAGGAAATGCCTTCGTCCGGCTGCAGGCGGATGATCAGCTTGTTGCTGATCTGCAGGCGCTGCTCGGGGGCGAAGATGTAGTGCTGCGGTTCCTTGAAGTGGATGACGATCTGCGACAGCTTCTGGGGCATGCGCTTGCCGGTACGCAGGTAGAACGGCACGCCGGCCCAGCGCCAGTTGCGGATGTCGGCACGCAGGGCGACGAACGTCTCGGTGTCGCTCTGGGTGTTGGAATTCTCTTCTTCCAGGTAGCCCGGCACGGGCTTGCCTTGGCTGTAACCAGCAATGTACTGGCCACGCACCACCTGGGTGGTCAGGCCTTCGGCGCTGATCGGCGCCAGGGCCTTGAGCACTTTTACCTTTTCGTCGCGGATGCTGTCGGCCGACAGGTCGGCAGGCGGGTCCATGGCGATCAGGCACAGCAGCTGCAGCAGGTGGTTCTGGATCATGTCGCGCAGCTGGCCGGCCTTGTCGAAGTAGCCCCAACGGCCTTCGATGCCGACTTCCTCAGCCACGGTGATTTCCACGTGGGAAATGTAGTTCTGGTTCCACTGGGTTTCGAACAGGCTGTTGGCGAACCGCAGGGCAATCAGGTTCTGCACCGTTTCCTTGCCCAGGTAGTGGTCGATACGGTAGATGCGGTTCTCGGGGAAGAACTGCGCCACGGCGTCGTTCACCCGGCGCGACGACACCAGGTCGTGGCCAATGGGCTTTTCCAGCACCGCGCGGGCACGGTCGGCCAGGCCGACCTTGTGCAGGTTCTCGCAGATGGCGCCGTACACGGCCGCGGGGGTAGCGAAGTAGGCGATCAGCTGCTCGCTGGGCCCTACCTGTTCGGCGAGGTTGACGTAGTCAGCCTCATTCATGAAATCGACATGCACGTAGGTCACCCGGGCCAGGAAGCGGTCCAGGGTTTCTGGCTCGATCTGTGCCTTGGCAACGAACAGGCGCAGGTGTTCCTCGATATTGGCCAGGTGCTGCTGCGGCGTGCCCGGCTCGCGGGCAAGCGCCAGGATGCGGGTATCAGCGTGCAGCAGTTCGGCTCGATCAAGCTGGTAGAGCGCCGGGAACAGCTTGCGCAGTGCCAGGTCGCCCAGGGCGCCGAACAAGGCAAAAGTGCAGGGTTCTACGGAAGTCGAAGGCATGATGTTTGTTCTTTTATCAAGTTAGACTAGAAATACCTTTTTTCAAGGCACCATTCAAGGGAAAATGTAGTAATAAACACAACATTTTCCCGGTAGATCAGATTCGAGTGGTGATCGCACCTAGCCCTCAGTACGATAGGCCACCCGTGAATACAGCCGCGCCAGACAGCTGTACTGGCTGCATCCTCGACCCAAGGACATAACATGGACCGCGTGCGCAATCTCCTGGAGCAGATCCAGAGCCGCCTCGAAGAGCTGAACAAGGCTGAACGCAAGGTCGCCGAAGTCATCCTGCTCAACCCCCAGCAAGCCACCCGCTTCAGCATCGCCGCGCTGGCCCAGGCCGCCTCGGTCAGCGAACCGACGGTCAACCGGTTCTGCCGTTCGTTCGGCGTCAGCGGCTACCCCGAGCTGAAATTGCAATTGGCCCAAAGCCTGGCCAGCGGCGCTGCCTATGTCAGCCGCGCCGTGGAAGCCGACGACGATCCGGCCGCGTACACCCAGAAGATTTTTGGCAGCGCCATTGCATCATTGGACAGTGCCTGCCAGCAACTGGATCCGCAGCTGATCAGCCGCGCCGTGGACATGTTGATCCAGGCCCGGCAGATCCACTTCTTTGGCCTGGGCGCCTCGGCGCCGGTGGCGCTGGACGCCCAGCACAAGTTTTTCCGTTTCAACCTGGCCGTGTCGGCCCATGCCGATGTGCTGATGCAGCGGATGCTGGCCTCGGTGGCGCACACCGGTGAACTGTTCGTGATCATTTCCTACACCGGCCGCACCCGCGAGCTGGTGGAGGTGGCCCGCGTGGCGCGGGAGAACGGCGCCTCGGTGCTGGGCCTGACCGCCAAGGACTCGCCGCTGGCCAAGGCCTGCAGCATGAGCGTGCACATTCCGCTGCCCGAAGACACCGACATCTATATGCCGATGACTTCGCGGATCATTCAGTTAACCGTACTCGATGTACTGGCCACCGGCATGACCCTTCGTCGCGGCGCGGACTTCCAGCCGCATTTGCGCAAGATCAAGGAAAGCCTGAACGCTAGCCGCTACCCCATGGATGAGTAACCGGGTGTGGGAGCGGGCTTGCCAGCGAGCTATTGAGGCCCTAAAAGCTCGCTGGCAAGCCAGCTCCCACAAGACAGCTGCTACGTTAATTGAGCAGGCGGGCCTGCAGGCTGATGTGGGCTTTCTCGCCGGGCGCCAGGCTGAGGTTGTCCTGGCTGCCGCTGGTGGCTTCCACGCACAGGAAACCCTGGCTTTCATTGCCCGCCACGCCCATCAGTGGCCGTGAACCGGGGTGCCACACCACGGTGTCGTCGCTGTCGGCGGTATGAATCGCCAGCTTGCGTGCCCAGGCGCGGTCCTGCAGTTGCACCTGGTTGGCGCCGCTGAACACTCGCTGGCAGGCGCCGGTCACTTCCAGTTCGCCCTTGTGGGTGGTGGTCTTGCGGCTGAGCTTGTCGTAGCTCTGCACGCCTTCCAGCCCCGCCAGGCTCACCTCGTTCACATCGCCGATGCGCCAGTAGGCCAGCAACGCGTGGCTCAGCTGGCAGGGCTCGCTGTCCTGGTGCTCGGTGCTCAGGCGCAGCTCCATCTGGTCGCCCAGGCGCGCGTGCAGGTCTACCTGCCAGTCGCACAGCAGCAGGCGCCAGTGCAGGGTCACGCCCTCCTCGTCCTCGCTGCTGGCGTGCAGTTTCCAATCCACCAGGCGCCCCCAGCCATGGGCCGGCCACATGCCTTCGCTGGGATGGCGGCCGTACCACGGCCAGCACACCGGCACGCCGCCACGAATGGCGCCGGCCTGGGGCCAGTGGGCCGAGCACCACAGCCACGGCTTCTGCCCCTGGGGGCGGAAATGCAGGAGTTGCGCACCCTGGCGGCTGAACACCGCCTGGCACTTGGGATGGTCGATGACCAGCACGTCACGTTGCTGAAAACGCTCCCATTCGAAGGTAGGCCGGGGCCGCTGCGATTTGAAGAAGCGCTGGAGCGGGTGGTCGTGCATGACAGTAGAAATCCTGGACACGGCGTGAAAGCTCACCTGGGTACGGCTGATATTGTTAGAGGTAGCGCTATCTTACCGATATACACCGAATTTTCGCCGAGCTTTTTGCCGCATGGTCTCACACGATACTCGTGGCAGCGGCCGCCGGCCGCGTCCTGGGGCAACGCGGTGGTCGTGACGCGGCCTGGTGGCCGCTGCTACGGGTGCAGCAGCGGCCACCGTTACGCGGTTAGAACTTGGTTTGCAGTTTCAGGCCAGCCACCACCGCGTTCTGCACTTCATCCACACCGCCTGGATGCTTGATGTACTGCAGGTTCGGGCGCACGGTCAGCCAGTTGGTGACGTGGAAGCCGTAGTAGATCTCGGCGTCGTACTCGGTGCTCTGCACCGGCAGGTAGCCCGGGTTGTCGTAGTCTTCGATGCCGCTCAACTGGTTGACCAGGCGTGCGCGGGCCTGGGCGTCGTCGTTGACGTGAATGCGGCCGATGCCCACGCCGATGTCATCCTTGGGACGTGCATCGAACGGGCCTTTATACACCAGGCCTACCTGCTGGTAGTTGTCGATGTAGTTGGTGGCCTTGTCGTGCACGGTGAAGTTGGCGAACACGTTCAGGCCGCGGCTGGCATCACCGTTGTGGGTGGTGAGTTGCTGTTGCGCCACGATCCACCAGCCGTGCTTGCCGTTGTGCTCCTTGTAGGTGCCCGAGACAGGTTGTGGCTGGCCGTCGGCGCCTTCGTAGACATCGTCGGCGTTGGCGCTGCTGTAGTAGTAACCCAGGCGGTATTCGCCTGGCAGGCCGTTGACCTGCGGGGTCCACACCAACTCCACCGGCAACAGGGTGCCCTTGGTGCCGCTGCCGTTGAGCTTGAAGCCGTTGTTGCGGTCCAGGTTCGACGGGTTCTGGTTGAACGCACCCACCTGCGCGTACCACTCGGGGGTGATGTTGTACTTGATGCGGCCGGCCCACTGGCTGACCGGCCAGTTGTACCAGATGCCACCCACCCAGTTACCCACCTGCGAGCCGCAGAAGGTCAGGTTCTGGAAGTCGCACGGGAAGCTGTTGAAGTCCTCGCCCGGGCCGAAGCGGCCGACCTTGACGTCCAACGCACCGTCGAAGAACTTCTGCTTGTACCACATCTGGGTCAGGCGCCAGGTCTGGCCCCGGCCCCACACTTCCTGGGACGAGCTGAGGGTGCCGGCGCGCGGGTCGCCGATACGGTCGTTGGAAATGTTGCGGCCGCTACGCTCGGTGACGGTCAGCTTGAACTCGGCGTCCTGCCAGCCGAGGATCTTGTTCAGGTCCATGTCCACGCCCAGCGCGAACTGGTCGCTGTAGCGCGCGGTGACGTGCTTGTCGTAGCCGCCCCCCAGGTTGCTGCCGGCTTCGCCCACGTACTCCAGGGTGAAGTCATAGCCCTTTTTCATCAGCTCCGTACGTTCGCCACCCCAGTCGCCGAGCATCCATGGCGATTCAGGGTCGAAGGCGTCGTACGCATGGGCGCTGCTGGCCAGACCCAGTGCGCTGAGCACTGAAATCTGCAACAAACGATTGCGTGCCAACTTGGTATTCATGCGCTTTTTCATCCCTTGCTTCCTCGTCTTATTGTTATTGGCTGTTGATTAAACGCGGTGTAAATCGGTGTTACCGGGCGACAGGCCGCCCGGCACGAATTCAGCGGCCCTTGAACTGGGCGACGTTGTCGCCCGCCACGGGTGCCTGTGCACGCCCCACCGCCCCCAGGCGCTCGCCGGTCTTGGCGTCGAACAACAACACCTTGGCCGGATCGAATTGCAGATTCAGTGTTTCCCCCACCTGTGGCGCCACGTCCGGGGCCAGGCGGCAGCAGACCTTGGTGCCGTTGAGTGTAACGAACACCAAGGTGTCGGGGCCGGTCGGCTCGGTGATCTGCACCTCGGCGCGAATGGTCGGCAGGCCGTTGGCCTCGGTGCCGGCCAGCACGATCTGCTCGGGGCGCATGCCCAGGATCACTTCGCGGTCCTCAAGGCCCGCATCGTTCATCGCCAGCGGCAGCTCGCAGCGCGCCTGGCCGCTGTCCAGCAGCGCCTGCAGGCGGCCGTCCTTGCGCTGCAGGCGCAGGGGAATGAAGTTCATCGGCGGCGAGCCGATGAAGCTGGCCACGAACAGGTTGGCCGGGTCGTTGTAGATCTCTTTCGGCGTGCCGAACTGCTGGATGATGCCGTCCTTCATCACCGCCACCTTGTCACCCAGGGTCATGGCCTCGATCTGGTCGTGGGTCACGTACACCGTGGTGGTCTTCAGGCGCTGGTGCATCAGTTTGATTTCGGTGCGCATCTCCACCCGCAGCTTGGCGTCGAGGTTGGACAGCGGCTCGTCGAACAGGTAGATCTTGGGCCGCCGCGCCAGCGCCCGGCCCATGGCCACGCGCTGCTGCTGGCCGCCGGACAGCTGGCCCGGCTTGCGGTTGAGCAGGTGCTCGATCTGCAGCAGCTTGGACACCCGCGCCACTTCCTCGTCGATGGCCTCGGCCGACATCTTGCGAATCTTCAGGCCAAAGGCGATGTTCTCGCGCACGGTCATGGTCGGGTACAGCGCGTACGACTGGAACACCATGGCGATGTCGCGGTCCTTGGGGCTCATGCCGCTGATGTCGGCGTTGTCCACCAGGATCGCGCCACCGCTGATGCTTTCAAGGCCCGCGATGCAGTTCATCAGCGTGGACTTGCCGCAACCCGACGGCCCCACCAGGATCAGGAACTCGCCGGAATCGATCTTCAGCTGGATATCTTTCAAGGTGTCCGGCAGGCCGGCGCCATACGTCTTGATTACATTGCGCAGTTCTAGCGTTGCCATGTTTCTACCCCTTGACCGCGCCGGCGGTGAGCCCACGCAGGAAATACTTGCCGGCCATGATGTACACCAGCAGTGTTGGAAGGCCGGCGATCATTGCCGCGGCCATGTCTACGTTGTATTCCTTGGCACCGGTGCTGGTGTTCACCAGGTTGTTCAGCGCCACGGTGATCGGCTGCGAGTCGCCACTGGCGAACACCACGCCGAACAGGAAGTCGTTCCAGATCTGGGTGAACTGCCAGATCAGGCAGACCATGATGATCGGGATCGACATGGGCAGCAGGATCTTGTTGAAGATGGTGAAGAACCCCGCGCCGTCCAGTCGCGCCGCCTTGACCAGCGCATCCGGCACGCTGACGTAATAGTTACGGAAGAACAGCGTAGTAAAAGCCAGCCCATATACAACGTGGACGATCACAAGACCGGTGGTGGTGTTGGCCAGGCCGAATTTGCCCAGGGTGAACGAAGCCGGCAACAGCACGGTCTGGAACGGCAGGAAGCAGCCGAACAGCAGCAGGCCGAAGAACAGCTGCGAGCCGCGGAAACGCCACATGGACAGCACGTAGCCGTTCATGGCACCGATGAAGGTGGAGATCAGCACGGCCGGCACGGTGATCTTCACCGAGTTCCAGAAGAACCCGCCGACGATGTCCCAGGCCTTCAGCCAGCCGATGCCGGTGAACACCTCGGGCAGGCTCAGCAGGTTGCCGGTGCGGATGTCGTCAGGGGTCTTGAAGCTGGTCAGCAGCATCACCACCAGCGGCACCAGGTACACGGCGGCCGCCAGGATCAGCGTGGCGTAGATGGCCACGCGGCTGAAACTGAGCGAGGATTTGCCATAGGCATTAGTCATGGCGCTTGGTCCTCAATTCCGAATACAGGTACGGCACCAGGATCGCCAGGATCGCGCCCAGCATCAGCATGGCGCTGGCCGAGCCGATGCCCATCTGGCCACGGCTGAAGGTGAACGAATACATGAACATGGCCGGCAGGTCCGAGCTGTAGCCCGGGCCGCCCGCGGTCATGGCCGCCACCAGGTCGAAGCTCTTGATGGCGATGTGCGCCAGGATCATGAAGGCGCTGAAGAACACCGGCCGCAGGCTGGGCAACACGATCTTCAGGTAGATGGTGGGCAGGCTCGCGCCGTCCACCTGGGCAGCACGGATGATCGACTGGTCGACCCCGCGCAGGCCCGCCAGGAACAGCGCCATGACAAAGCCCGAGGCCTGCCATACCGCGGCAATCACCAGGCAGTACACCACGCGGTCCTGGTCAATCAGCCAGTCCAGGCGGAAGCCTTCCCAGCCCCAGTCGCGCAGCATCTTGTCCAGGCCCAGGCCGGGGTTGAGCAGCCATTTCCAGGCGGTGCCGGTGACGATCATCGACAGCGCCATGGGGTACAGGTAGATGGTGCGCAGGAAGCCTTCGCGGCGGATGCGCTGGTCCAGCAGCACCGCCAGGAACACCCCCAGCACCAGGCTGATGGCGATGAACAAGCCACCGAACACCGCCAGGTTCTTGCTCGCCACCCACCAACGGTCGTTGTCGAGCAGGCGCGCGTATTGCTGCAGGCCGACGAAGCTGTACGTCGGCATGAAGGTGGAATTGGTGAAGGACAGCAAAAAGGTCCAGAAGATATAGCCATAGAAACCGACCAGCACGAGCAGCATGCTAGGCGCCAGCACCACTTTGGGTAACCAGCGTTGCAGCGCGTCGAACGGCGAGGCCTTGCTGAACACAGCCACAGAGCTCATCGGGAACATCCAGGGTAAAGGTCAATCGGCACCGAATCCCTGCGCCGGGGGATGGGGAGGGGGAACCCCGGCGCAGGTATCGGACGCGTTATCCGTCGGTGTTACTTGGCCGACGAGATGCCCGCATACAGTTGCTTGGCGGCCTTGGCCGGATCGGCGTTCTTGTCACTCATGAAGTTGGTGACAACGTCGAAGATCGCGCCTTGTACTGCCAGCGAGGTAGCCATGTTGTGCGCCATGCTCGGTTCCAGCTTGCCGGCCTTGTCGGCTTCGGCGAAGTCCTTGGCCGAGGCCTGGCCACAGCTGTCGAACTTGCTCATGTCCAGGTCATTGCGCACCGGGATCGAGCCTTTGTTCTGGTTGAACACGTACTGGAATTCGGGCTCCAGGGCGACCTTGGCCAGGTCGTCACGCGCAGCGTTGTTGCCGGGGGTGTCGTTCTTCTTGGCCAGCTTGAACATGGCCAGGGAGTCGATGTTGTAGGTGTAGCTGCCCTGGGTACCCGGGAACGGCACGCACTCGTAGTCGCTGCCGGCTTTCTTGCCGGCGGCGCTCCACTCGCTCTTGGCCCAGTCGCCCATGATCTGCATGCCGGCCTTGCCGCTGATGACCTTGGCCGCTTCCAGGTTCCAGTCCTGGCCCGCGCCGTCCGGGTCCATGTAGCCCTTGAGTTTCTTCAGCTCGGTGAACACCTTGGTCATCTGCGCGCCAGTGAGGGTGGCCTCGTCCTGGTCGATGAAGGCTTTCTTGAAGCCGTCGGCGCCCATGATGCTCAGCACCATGTCTTCGAACACAGTGCTGTCCTGCCACGGCTGGCCACCGTGGGCGATCGGGATGATGCCTGCGGCCTTGAGCTTGTCGCCGGCGGCGTAGAGTTCTTCCAGAGTGGTAGGGGCCTTGGCGATGCCGGCCTTCTTGAAGGCTTCCGGGTTCACCCACAGCCAGTTGACGCGGTGGATGTTCACCGGCACGGCTACGTAGTGGCCTTCGTATTTCATGGTGTCGGAGACAGTTTTGGAAAGCAGCTTGTCCCAGTTGTTGGCCTTGGCCACGTCGTCGACGTTGGTCAGCAGGCCCAGGGAAGCCCATTCCTGAATGTCCGGGCCCTTGATCTGCGCGGCAGACGGCGGGTTGCCCGACACGGCACGGGTTTTCAGCACGGTCATGGCGGCGGCGCCACCACCACCGGCGACAGCGCTGTCTTGCCAGGTGTAGCCGTCTTTCTCGACCAGTTGTTTCAAGACACCCACAGCCTTGGCTTCACCCCCGGAGGTCCACCAGTGCACTACTTCCACGGTGCCTTTGGAATCGGCGGCGTGGGCGGCGAAAGGAAACAGGGTGGCAAGCGAAATGACAGCGGCGAGGCGATTGATCGCGTTCATCGGATTCCCTTTTTTTGTTGTTATGCATTGCAAGTCTGATGCTTGCGCTGCGATGGAGTGTAAACAGGGTAGTTAGTACGCCAGGTAACGAAGCGATGCACAATTGTCACCAGCCGGTGACAATGTGCTGCCCGCCCACTTTTGCCAGGCTGCAGGCCAGGCTGGGCGCCAGCGGCAGGCGCGGCAACAGCACGGCCTGCAACGCATGGTACAGGTCGGGCTTGCCGGCCCAGACCTTGGCGCCAGGGCGGTTGTGTTCGTCCAGTTCGTGGTGCCAGCTGCCGTGCACGCGGTCCAGCAGGTGCTCGGCGGCGAACTCCCAGAAATCCCGGTACCACTGTTCAAAGCCGTGCTCGCCGGTGCGCCGCAGCAGCGCAGCCGAGGCGGCGATGGCCTCGCAGGTGACCCAGTGCATGCGCTGGCGCACTACGGGCTGGTCCTGCCAGTCCAGGGTGTAAACCAGCCCCGGCGCGCCATCGACGTGCCAGGCGGTGCGGCAGGCCTGCGCGAACAGCCCGCGGGCGTCGGCCAGCAGCCAGGTGGGCGCCGGGCGCACGGCGTCCAGCAGCGCGGCTTCCAGGTGCAGCAACAGCCGCGCCCATTCGAAGGCATGCCCCGGGGTGCTGCCGTACGGGCGGAAGGGGTCGTCGGGGCGGGCGTGGTTGTATTCCAGGTCGGCTTCCCAGCCGGGGTGGAAATGCTCGATCACCCGGTACTGGTTGTGCGCCGCGTGCTGGTGAATCACCCGCTCGGCGATCCGCAGGGCGCGCTCCAGCCAGCGCGGGTCGTGGGTGGCGTCGGCCAGGGCGAGGAACGCCTCGACGCTGTGCATGTTGCTGTTGGCGCCGCGGTAGGCCTCCTCGCGGCTCCAGATGCGGTCGAAGGACTCGCGCATGGCGCCCTCCTCTTCGTGCCAGAACCGCGTGTGAATCACCTCCACGGCCTCGTCCAGCAGCGCCTGGGCGCCGGGCCGGGCTGCTGCCACCGCGCTGCTGGCGGCCAGGGCCACGAACGCGTGCAGGTAGGCGGCCTTGCCCAGGTCGCCGTCGGCGGCGTGGGCCACGGCGTACCAGCCGCCCTGGTCGGCGTCGCGCAGGCAACCGTTCAACGCGGCCAGGCCGTGGTCCACCAGCGGCGCACAGCCGGGCAGGCCTTGCAGGGCGCCCAGGGCGAAGCTGTGGGTCATGCGGGCGGTGATCAGCGTTTGCGCCGGCGCATCGGGCAGCCAGCCGCGCTCATCCAGGTGGCCGAAGCCTTCGGGCAGCCGCGAAGCGCGGGCAAAGTCCAGCAAACGCAGGCCTTCGGCGGCCAGCCAGTGGTGATGGGCGGGGGTGTTGAGCCAGCTGTTGAAGTCCAGGTGCAGCCTGTCCATGGGAGTGCCTTGGTTTTTTTATTGTGGTGGAGTGAGTCTAAACAACGGATGGCGGGGGGCGGGTAACCAAATGTCACAGGGTTATGCGGCGGCCGCACGACCCGGCCTAACGGCCGGTGCTACAGGTTTGGCGCCGGTACCTGTAGCACCGGCCGCAAGGCCGGGTCGCCCCGTGCAAACGGCGCTCGCAGACGGCGCACCTTAGCCGCTGCCGCCAGGCTGCGCTGGCCGGCGTGAACCCTGGAGATTTCCCGTGGAGCATAGGGCCAGCGCAGCCTGCGGCAGCGGCTACGGGTTAGGTGCGGGGCAGGTAGAGGGTTACCCGCAACCCCCGCTCGGGTAGATTCTGCAGGCTCACTTCGCCGCCGTGGCTGTGCGCGATGTTGCGCGCAATGCCCAACCCCAGCCCATAGCCATGCTGGTTGCCGGACAGGCGGAAGTGCGGTTCGAACACTTTCTCCAGGCGCTGCGCCGGCACGCCCGGGCCTTCGTCGTCGACGTGGAGGATGAAGGCCCGGGCGTTGTCTTCCACGTGCAGGTGCGCCCGTTCGCCGTATTTGAGGGCGTTGTCGATCAGGTTGCCCATGCAGCGCTTCAGCGCCAGCGGCTTGCCCGGGTAGGCCTTCCACGCGCCGCCGTGCAGGGTCACGCGGCCGTTGCCTTCGGGGGCCACGAAGGGCTCGATCAGGCAGTCAAGCACATGGTTGAGGTCCACCGGTTCGATGTTCTCGTGGATGTCGGTGTCTTTCACGCACTGCAGGGCGCCTTTGACCAGCAGCTCCAGTTCGTCCAGGTCACGGGTGAACTTGGCGGCCAGGGGGTCGTCTTCCAGCAGTTCCACGCGCAGGCGCAGGCGCGTGATGGGCGTGCGCAGGTCGTGGGAGATGGCGCTGAACAGCTGGCTGCGCTCGGTCAGGTAGCGGCTGATGCGCCCGCGCATGGCGGTGAAGGCGCGGCTCACTTCGATGACTTCGCTGCCGCCGCCCTCCACTTCCGGCTCCTCGGGCTCGGCGCCCAGGGACAGCTCCCGGGCGGCGCGGGCCAGGCGCTTGAGCGGGCGGCTCTGCCAGTGCACCAGCAGGCCGATGAACAGCAGCAGGAACGAGCTGGTGAGCAAAATGAACCACCACTGCTGGGCCGGCAGGCCTTCTTCCTCAAGGCTGGTGTAGGGCTCGGGCAGCAGCGAGGCGATGTACAGCCACTCGCCCTCGCCCAGGCGGATCTGCGTCACCAGCACCGGCGGGTTCACCGGTTCCAGGGTCAGGGAATAGTGCGCCCACGAGCGCGGCAGCTCGTCCAGGGCCAGGCCGCTGTTGAAGATGCGCAGGTCCTGGGGGCTGACGAACTGTACGGAGATGTCCATCTGCGAACCCAGGCTCTCGTGCAGCACCTCGTCCACGGCGTCGATGACCGCAGTCTTGCGTTGGGTGGCCGGCAGCACGCGCATGTCCAGCGGGCGGTCGTTGAGCGACACCACGAAGCGTGTGCCGCCCATGCTGCGCAGCTGGTCCAGCACCATGGGCCGGTAGGCCAGTGGCAGCGAGCGGAAGTAGCTGACGCTGGCCGACATCGAATGGGCCAGGCTGCGCGCGCTGGTGACCAGGCCTTCGAGCTGGGTGGCACGCAGCTGCGAGACCCAGATCAGGCTCGACAGGCCCTGCGCCAGCAGCACCACCAGCAGGGTCAGCAGCAGCATGCGCCCCAGCAGCGAGCGCGGCACCAGGCGCTTAAGCCGTGACAACGTTGGCCGCCAGCAGGTAGCCACTGCCGCGCACGGTGCGAATCAGCCGGGGCGGTTTGTCGGTGTCGCGCAGGCGCTGGCGCAGGCGGCTCACGGCCATGTCGACGATGCGGTCCAGGGGCATCAGGTCGCGGCCACGGGTGGCGTTGCCAATGGTGTCGCGGTCGAGGATCTGCTGGGGGTTGTCGAGGAACAGCTTGAGCAGGGCGAAATCGGCGCCCGAGAGGAACACTTCCTCGCCGTCGGTGTGGAACAGCCGGTGGCTGATCATGTCCAGGCGCCAGTCGTCGAACGCCACCACCTCGCCGCCGCGCTCCTGGCCAAACTGCGCGCGGCGCAGCAGGGCCTTGATGCGCGCCTGCAGCTCGCGCGGGCTGAAGGGCTTGCCCAGGTAGTCGTCGGCGCCCAGTTCCAGGCCGATGACCCGGTCGGCCTCGTCGGAGCTGGCGGTGAGCATGATGATCGGCATCTGCGCCTGGCGCGGGTGCTGGCGCACCCAGCGGCACAGGCTGAAGCCGTCTTCGTCGGGGAGCATGACATCGAGGATGGCCAGGTCCGCCGGGGCCTCGTTCAAGGCCTGGCGAAATTGCTGGCCGTCACCCGTGGTGCGCACGGTGAAGCCGGCACGGGTGAGGTAGGTGTCCAACAGTTCGCGGATTTCCTGGTCGTCGTCGACCAGGAGGATCGTTTTGCCGGCAGTGGTCACGTGCTGCGTCCTTGTGTCCAGCGTCGGGTCGAGACGCCCGATCAATAAACGCAGATTAAACGCTTACCCCCGTGCTTGCTGCAAGGCCACACCGGCGCCAATCAGCCCCGAGAACTCGGCGGTCACAACCCAGACGGGAATGCCCTGGAAGTATTCGCTCATGCAACCCTTGTCGGCGAAGCTGTCGGCGAAGCCACTGGCCAGGAACAGCTCGAGGAAACGCGGGATAACCCCACCGACGATGTACACGCCGCCGCGACCGCCGACAGTGAGTACGTTGTTGCCGGCCACGCGGCCCAGGAAGCGGCAGAACTGCTCGATTACTGCCAGCGCCACCGGCTCGCCGGCCAGCGCCGCCGAGGTGATGGCCGCAGGGGTGGCCAGGGTCGCGGCATGGCCGTCGACCGCGCACACCGCCTGGTACAGGCGCAGCAGGCCGCCACCACTGAGGATGGTCTCGGCGCTGACATGGCCGATCTCGTCCTGGATGTGCTGGCGCAGCTGTGCTTCGCGGGCGTTGCCCACCGGCAGGTCGACATGGCCGCCCTCGCCGGGCAGGGCCATGTAGCGCTGCTCGCCCAGGTTCAGCAGGGTGCCCACGCCCAGCCCGGTGCCCGGGCCGATGACCACGGCGGCGCGCTCAGGGTCCGGGGTGCCGGGGCACACGGTCTTGAACTCGCCGTCTTCCAGGCGGGTCATGCCCAGGGCCATGGCGGTGAAGTCGTTGATCAGCAGCAGGTGCTCAACCGCAAGCGTCTCGCAGAAGGCCTTGCGGCTCAGGCGCCAGTGGCTGTTGGTGAAGCGGAATTCGTCACCGCTGACCGGCCCGGCCACGGCCAGGCACACGGCGCCAATGGCCCCGCGCTCATGGCCCAGGTCCTTGAGGTACACGCCGATGGCCTGCTCGGGGCTGGTGTAGTCCGCGGTAGGGAACACCCGCACCGAGTGCAGGTTGTTGTCTTCCCACAACGCAAAGCGTGCGTTGGTACCGCCAATATCGCCAACAAGGGCGAGCTTCATTTGAGAATCTCCAGGCCGGACGTGAAGGCGCTGGCGCCCTGCTCCGCCGAGCTGAAGGCCAGTCGCATGAAACCGAACAGCTCGCGACCACAGCCCACCGCGTTGGCCAGTTGGCCCACGGCGGGGGTGCGCGCGGCAAATTCGCTGGCATCCATCAGCACCTCCAGGGTGCCCTTGACGCCATCCACGCGGATGATATCACCGTCGCGCACCTTGGCCAGCGCGCCGCCGTCGAAGGCTTCCGGGCACACGTGGATGGCGGCCGGGATTTTGCCCGAGGCACCGGACATGCGCCCGTCGGTGACCAGGGCCACTTTGAAGCCGCGATCCTGCAGAACGCCGAGGAACGGGGTCATTTTGTGCAATTCGGGCATGCCGTTGGAACGCGGGCCCTGGAAGCGCATCACTGCGACAAAATCACGCTCCAGCTCGCCGGCCTTGAAGGCGTCGGCCAGGTCCTGCTGGTCTTCGAACACCCGCGCCGGGGCTTCGACGATCTGGTGCTCGGGGGCCACGGCGGAGACTTTCATCACGCCACGGCCCAGGTTGCCTTCCATCACCCGCAGGCCGCCTTCGGGCGAGAACGCACGGGCCACCGGGCGCAGGATGTTCTCGTCGAGGCTGTTGGCCGGGCCTTCGCGCCATACCAGCTTGCCGTTGTCCAGGAACGGTTCCTGGGTGTAGCGGCTCAGGCCATGGCCGGCCACGGTGTTGACGTCTTCGTGCAACAGGCCGGCGGCCAGCAGCTCACGCACCAGGAACGACATGCCGCCGGCGGCCTGGAAGTGGTTGATGTCGGCCTTGCCGTTCGGGTACACGTGGGACAGGGTCGGCACCACCTCGGAGAGGTCGGCCATGTCCTGCCAGGTGAGAATGATGCCCGCCGCCATGGCGATCGCCGGCATGTGCAGGGTGTGGTTGGTGGAGCCGCCGGTGGCGTGCAGGGCGACGATGGAGTTGACCAACGACTTCTCGTCGACGATCTCGCCAATGGGCATGAAGCTGGCGCCGCTGGCCTTGGTCATGCGCGTGACCTGGTGCGCCGCTTCCACGGTGAGGGCGTCACGCAACGGCGTGTTGGGGTTGACGAAGGAGGCGCCCGGCAGGTGCAGGCCCATCACTTCCATCAGCAGCTGGTTGGTGTTGGCGGTGCCGTAGAAGGTGCAGGTGCCAGGGCTGTGGTAGGACTTCATCTCCGACTCCAGCAGCTCTTCGCGGCTGGCCTTGCCCTCGGCGTAACGCTGACGCACGTCGGCTTTTTCCTTGTTGGAAATGCCCGACGGCATCGGCCCGCCTGGCACGAAGATCATCGGCAGGTGGCCAAAGCGCAGCGCGCCCATCATCAGGCCCGGCACGATCTTGTCGCAGATGCCCAGCATCAACGCGGCGTCGAACATGTTGTGCGACAGCGCCACGGCGGTGGACATGGCGATCACTTCGCGGCTGGCAATGCCCAGCTCCATGCCCGGCTCACCCTGGGTGACGCCGTCGCACATGGCCGGCACGCCGCCGGCGAACTGGCCTACCGAGCCGATCTCGCGCAGGGCCTGCTTGAGCTGCTCGGGGTAGGTCTCGTAGGGCTGGTGCGCCGAGAGCATGTCGTTATACGACGACACGATGGCAACGTTGGCGGAGTTCATCATCCGCAGCGCGTTCTTGTCCTCGGTGCCGCACCCGGCCACGCCGTGGGCAAAGTTGGCACATTGCAGCTTGGCACGCATCGGGCCATCGCTGGCAGCCCCGCGGATCAGTTGCAGGTAACGCTCGCGCGTCGCGCGGCTGCGATCAATCAGCCGTTGGGTAACCTCTAGAACACGGGGATGCATGTGAAGAACTCCAGGCTATGGGGGCAACCGCTGCACTCCTTCCCATTATCCCATTCGCCGCCCAGGCTCGTCGCACAGGCTTGCTTTTGATCAACAGGAACAGCCGCGCCGGTCACTCGTTGTAGATAAGACAAAATATTGCCATCAAAAAGGCTTGTTTTCTATTTTTTTGCGAATAATCTTGTAATTCCAATAACAAAACAGATTCTGTGAACGTTCTGCGGCTCCTTGGCTTCACATCTATAGGGCGCCCCACACAATCTGAACGCAGGTACCGACATGACTCTTCGCATTGCCATCAACGGTTTTGGCCGCATCGGCCGCAACGTGCTTCGCGCACTGTATACCCAAGGCTACCGCCAGGACCTGCAGGTCGTCGCCATCAACGACCTGGGTGACAGCGCCATGAACGCCCACCTGCTGAAGTTCGACAGCGTGCACGGCGCCTTCGATGCCACGGTGGAATCGGACCAGGAAAGCATCACCGTCAATGGTGACCGTATTGCCGTCAGCGCCATTCGCAACCCGGCCGACCTGCCGTGGAAAGCCGAGCGCATCGACGTGGTATTCGAATGCACCGGCCTGTTCACCGACCGCGCCAAGGCTGCCGCGCACATCAGCGCCGGCGCCCGCAAGGTGATCATCTCGGCCCCCGCCAAAGGCGTGGACGCCACCGTGGTGTACGGCGTGAACCATGACGTGCTGCGCGCCTCGCACCAGATCATCTCCAACGCCTCGTGCACCACCAACTGCCTGGCCCCGGTGGCCCAGGTGCTGCACCGCGAACTGGGCATCGAGCAAGGCCTGATGACTACCATCCACGCCTACACCAACGACCAGGTGCTGACCGACATGTACCACAGCGACCCGTTCCGGGCGCGTTCGGCCACCCAGTCGATGATCCCCAGCAAGACCGGCGCCGCCGAGGCCGTGGGCCTGGTGCTGCCGGAACTGGCCGGCAAACTGACCGGCATGGCCGTGCGCGTGCCGGTGATCAACGTGTCGCTGGTGGACCTGACCCTGAACCTGTCCCGCGAGACTAGCGCGGACGAGGTCAATGCGTTGATGAAAGAAGCGGCCCAGCATTCGAAGATCCTGGGCTACAACACCCTGCCGCTGGTGTCGTGCGACTTCAACCACAACCCGCTTTCGTCGATCTTCGACGCCAATCACACCAAGGTTGCCGGCAAGATGCTGAAAGTCATGGCTTGGTACGATAACGAGTGGGGCTTCAGCAACCGCATGCTGGATAACTGCCTGGCGCTGTGGAACGCGCAATAACGCGCGCCCCGTAGCCGCTGCCTGGGCAGCGGCTACGGAATGTTGTTACACGGAAACACTTGACCAACGGCATAGATGATAAGCATTATCATTAACACCTTCCTGGTCCGGTACCGCCGTGAGTCAGTCACACTTCAATTCCGTCTTCCTGGCCCAGCGCCTCAGCCTGCTGCGCACCCTGCAGCGCATGGTCGACAACCCCAGCACCGCCGAAGACCTGCTACAGGAAACCTACCTGCGGGTGACGCGCGCCCTGGGCGAGCGCGCTATCGAGCACCTTGAACCCTTTGTCTTCCAGACCGCGCGCAACCTGGCGCTGGACCACCTGCGCGCGCGCCGCGTGCAGGAACGCACGATGCTCGAGGACGTGCCCAGCGACGTGGTGCACAACGTGGCCGCCTGCCAGAGCACCCCGGAGGAAGCCGCCCATGCCGAGCAACTGCTGATGCGCCTCAATACCAGCCTGAGCCAGCTGACGGCCCGCCAACAACGCATATTCATCCTCAGCCGCCTGCACGGCTGCAGCTACCTGGAGATCGCCGGCGAACTGGACGTCTCCGCCAGCACGGTGCAGAAGGAACTGAAACTGATCATGGCCATCTGCGTCGGCGTGGCGCAACGCATGGACGTCTGACAGACGTGCCGTAGGACGCCTCTGAAGTGACACGACGTTCACCGCACAGGCTCCGACTCTTTGGTAAGCTTTGCCCCTTACCGCCGCCATGAACTCGCCGCCCGAGGAACCCGAGTGACCGAACCCGACGACAGCGCCATGGACCAGGCACTGGACTGGCTGATACGCCTGGACTGCGCCAGCGCCGACGAGCGCCTGGCCTTCGAGCAATGGCTGGCCGCCACGCCCGCCAACGCCCAGGCGTTCGCCCGTGCCAGCGCCGTGTGGAACGGCACGGCGGTGAACCAGGCCGCCCAACAGTTGCAGACGGTCACTGCGCGCTCGTGGCGCACGCGCCTGCGCCCATTCTTCAAGCCCATGGCTGCGCCGGCGGTGATCCTGGTGGGGGTGTTCAGCTTCACCAACCTGCCGCTGCGCCTGGAGGCTGACCACCTGACCGTGGTGGGCGAACGCCAGCGCCTGCAACTCGACGACGGCTCCAAGGTGCTGCTCAACACCAACACGGCGTTCTCCTCGGACATCGACCAGCACCGCCGCGAGGCACGCCTGTACCAGGGCGAGGCCTTCTTCCAGGTCGCCGGCAACCGCCAGCAACCCCTGCAACTGCAGGCCGGCCCGGTGCGCGCGAGCATGCGCGACACCGATTTCGCCGTGCGCCTGCTGGACGGCGTCGCCCAGGTGCAGGTGCAGCGCGGCAACGTCGACCTGCTCAGCGAGGACGACGCCCACGTGCGCCTGAGCGCCGGCGACAGCATCCGCGTGGGGCCCAAGGGCTTCGGCCAGCGCCAGCACCTGGACGCGCAGAAAGACCTGGCCTGGGTGCAGGGCCGCCTGGTGTTCGAGAACTGCCCGTTGAGCCAGGTGCTGGACGAACTGCGCCGGTATTACCCGGGGTGGATCGTCAACACCAACGAGCGCCTGGCCAAGGTGGAAGTCACCGGCAACTACCGCCTGGAAAACCCGCTGGACGTGGTGCGCTCGCTGGCGCACATCACCTCGGCGTCGGTGAGCGAGTACCCGGCGTTGGTGATTCTGAACTGACCACCCTTGTGGGAGCTGGCTTGCCAGCGAGTTGTTGAGGCCCAAAAGCTCGCTGGCAAGCCAGCTCCCACGCGCGATCCAATTTATTTTTACGCGATCACGCACCCTGCTTCGTCTCGTTATAGCCAATGCAACTGATTCGCATTTTGACTCAGTTCATAACTATAACGCCGCGCGACAGGGAGCGCCCTTCGATGTCCTCAGGTTTCAATCGTTTCAGCACCGCCAAACCCGGCCCACGCACGCTGTCCGTGCTGACCATGGCCATCATGCTGGCCGCCACCCAGGTGGCCCCGGCCATGGCCGCGGCACCGGCCGGCGGCAGCCAGGCCATGGGCAACTACAGCTTCGCCATCGGCCAGCAGTCGCTGGTGTCGGCCATCAACGCCTTCACCCAGGTGACCGGCTGGCAGGTGGGGCTGTCGGCAGACCTGGCCAAGGACGTGCAATCGCCGGGCGTGCGCGGCTCGCTCAAGCCTGAACAGGCCCTGGAGCGCCTGCTGGTGGGCACCAACCTGAGCGTGCACAAGCTGGGCCCCAACAACGTCGTGCTGGAAGCGCGCAACAACGGCGCCATCGCCCTGCAGCAGGTCACCGTCAGCGCCACGCGCAACGCCCAGGACGTCAACAGCGTGCCCGCCACCGTGACCGTGCAGGACCGCCAGACCCTGGACCGCAACAACGTCAACACCATCAAGGAACTGGTGCGCTACGAGCCCGGCGTGTCGGTAGGCGGCGCCGGCCAGCGCGCAGGCATCACCGGCTACAACATCCGCGGCATCGACGGCGACCGCGTGCTCACCCAGGTCGACGGCGTGGAAGTGCCGGCCAGCTTCTTCAATGGCCCCTACGCACAGACCAACCGCAACTATGTTGACCCGGAAATCGTCAAGCGCGTGGAGATCCTGCGCGGGCCGGCCTCGTCGCTGTACGGCAGCAGCGCCATCGGCGGCGCCGTCAGCTACTACACCCTCGACCCGGACGACATCATCAAGCCCGGCCAGGACTTCGGCGCCCGCCTGAAGACCGGCTACAGCTCGGCCGACCGCAGCTGGCTGAAGTCCGGCACCATCGCCGGCCGCGAAGGCGACTTCGACGGCCTGCTGCACCTGAGCCAGCGCGACGGCCACGAGACCCAGTCCTACGGCGACCACGGCGGCACCGGCCTGAGCCGCACCGCGGCCAACCCCGAAGACGCCAAGACCACCAACGTGCTGGCCAAGCTGGGCTGGAACTACGGCGACGATGCACGCCTGGGCCTGACCTACGAAAAGTACAAGGATGACCGCGACACCAACCAGAAAAGCGCGGTGGGCGGCCCCTTCGTCAACGGCGCCGGCTTTGGCATGTACAAGGCCCGCAGCGGCAACACCACCACCTCACGCGAGCGCTTCGGCATCGAGAACAGCTTCGGCCTGGACAGCTACCTGGCCGACCACGTGAGGATGAGCCTCAACTACCAGATCGCCAAGACCGACGAAAGCACCAAGGAAATCTACGCGCCATCGCGCGTGGTGTACCGCACCCGCGACACCCAGTACAAGGAACGCACCTGGATCTTCGATGCGCAGCTGGACAAGTCCTTCGCCATCGCCGACACCGACCACCACCTGACCTACGGCACCACCCTCAAGCAGCAGAAGGTCACCGGCCTGCGCACCGGCGAGGGCATCTGCATGTCGGTAGCCACCTACTGCAGCGCCATCGGCGCGGTGAGCACCAACACCTCCGACACCCTGACGCCAGCCAGCGACTTCCCGGACCCGACCGTCAACACCTACAGCCTGTTCGCCCAGGACGAGATCAAGTGGGACCAGTGGACCTTCCTGCCGGGTATTCGCTACGACTACACGCAGATGAAGCCGCACATCACCCAGGAATTCCTCAACACCGCTGCCCAGAGTGGCGACGACGTCAGCGCCGAAGAAAAAACCTGGCACAAGGCTACCCCGCGCCTGGGCGTGACCTATGCCTTCAACGACAACTACACCTGGTACGGCCAGTACGCCGAGGGCTTCCGCACGCCGACCGCCAAGGCGTTGTACGGCCGTTTCACCAACACCTCCCAGGGCTACACCGTGGCGCCCAACCCGAACCTCAAGCCTGAGAGCAGCAAGAGCTTCGAGACCGGCCTGCGTGGCCAGTTCGAACACGGCACCTTCGACCTGGCGGTGTTCTACAACAAGTACCACGACTTCATCGACGAGAACTCGCTGACCCCCGGCTACACCGAGACCACCTTCCAGAGCGTCAACATCAAGAAGGCCACCATCAAGGGCGCCGAGGCCAAGGGCCGCCTTAACCTGGACACCTTCGGCCTGGCCAGCGGCCTGTACACCCAGGGCTCTGTGTCCTACGCCTACGGCCGCAACGACGACAGCGGCGAGCCGCTCAACAGCGTCAACCCGCTGACCGGCGTGTTCGGCCTGGGCTACGACCAGGACACCTACGGCGGCCTGCTGAGCTGGACCGTGGTGAAGAAGAAGGACCGCGTGGACAGCAGCAGCTTCCACACCCCGGACGGCACCAGCACCCAGTTCAAGACCCCTGGCTTCGGCATCCTCGACCTGACCGGCTACTACAAGGTCACCAAGGACGTCACCGTCAGCGCCGGCCTGTACAACCTGACCGACAAGAAATACTGGCTGTGGGATGACGTGCGCGGCTACGACAGCGTGGGCGAGGCCTCGGTGACCCAACCGGCCAACCTCGACCGCCTGACCCAGCCTGGCCGCAACTTCTCGGTCAACCTGGTGTGGGACATCTGATGTCAATCGCGGTACCGTTGCCCTGGGCAACGGTACCGCAGCATTTTTTTTACTGAGTTTGCCCGGCTGATTCGTCTAGTAAGGCAGCCTTTCCCTTTTTTCAGGATCCTGCATATGAGTGCCATCGAAACCAACGCCGCCCCGGCCGCCGAGCAGCCGGCCCTACGCTCGCTGCGCCTGCGCCAGGCCAGTGCCGTGCTGCACGACCAACTGGAACACGCCGTGGGCGCCCACGCGCCGTTCGAAAGCCGCGAAAGCTACGGCCGTTTCCTGCAGATGCAGTACCTGTTCCAGTCCGAGCTCAAGGGCCTGTACACCGACCCGGAACTGAACCAGCTGTTCCCCGACCTGGCCTCGCGCTGCCGCGCCGACGCAGCCCTGGCCGACCTTGCCGACCTGGGCCTGGACGTGCCGGCCGCCGTGCCGGGCGCCCTGGCGAACCCCAACCGCGCCACGGCGCTGACCTGGATCCGCGTGTCGGAAGGCTCGAAGCTGGGCGCCGCCATCCTGATCAAGCGCGCCGAGGCCATGGGCCTGAGCGAAACCTTCGGCGCCCGCCACCTGGCCGAGCCTGAAGGCGGCCGCATGCGCGGCTGGAAAGCCTTCAACGCGATCTTCGACGCCCTGCCCTTCACCCCCAGTGAAGAAGCCGACGCCGATCGGGCCGCGGTTGACGCCTTCGCGCGCCTGCAAATACTCTTGCAGCACACGTATTCCGCTCACGCTTGAGTCGACACCGGCCGGTGGCGTGCCACCGGCCGGCGAACACCTTTTACACGCTGATTCCATGACCCGCCCACTGCCCTCCAAAACCGCGCGCATCCTGTTTGGCCTGCTCGCCTACGTCAGCCTGGGCATTGGCCTGGTGGCCATCGTCATTCCCGGCCTGCCCACCACCGAATTCATCCTGCTGGCCGCCTGGGCCGCCACCCGCAGCTCGCCGCGCCTGAGCGCCTGGCTGGAAAACCATCGCCTGTTCGGGCCCATCCTCAGCAACTGGCGCAACGGCAAGATCGTCGCGCGCCGGGCCAAGGTCAGCGCTACCCTGAGCATGCTCGCCTGCTCGGTGATCATGCTGCTGACGCTCAAGCACGCCTGGCCGGTGTTCGCCGCCATCGGCTGCATGCTGGTGGTGAACCTGTGGATTTGGTCGCGCCCCGAGCCTTCTGTCAAAAATATTTAAAGTTAGGCGCGTATACGCCGATCTCCCGGTATCGCTGAAGTGCTTCGGCGGGCGGGGTCGTGCTCGACCCCCGCTGTCCCGACTGGTCAACTTGTGAGTGCGCGCCCATGTTCGACAACCTTTCGATACGTCTGAAAATAGTATTGCTGGCCGGCCTTTGCCTATTGGGCGTGGCGGGCTTGATCGTCGGGATAAACCTGTACCAGACCAGCCAGAATGATGCGCTGGTGAGCGCGTCCAGCCGCAAGATGCTGACCGAAAGCGTCCAGAATTTGCTACAGAGCAAGGCCGCGGAAAAAGCCGCGCAGATGCAGAAGACCTTCGGCGACAACCTGCTGGTGGCCAACGCCGCCGCCGACCAGATCATGGGCCTGCGCGCCTTGGCGGTGAAGCGTGGCCTGCCGCCGGCGGCCCTGCGTGAAGAGCTGAACCAGGCACTGAAAGCGGTGTTCGAACGCAACCCGAAAGTGCTGGGCGTGTGGACCTCGTTCGAGCGCCAGGCGCTGGACGGCCACGACGCCGAATTCGTCAACGACGACAAGCGCACCTCCAACGAAAGCGGGCGTTTCGCCCCCTACTGGAGCCGCTCCAACGGCACCGCGCTGAACACCGTCACCTCCGAAGGTGACATGAACAAGACCGAGCTGAACCTCACCGGCACCCCGTACAACATTTGGTACACCTGCGCCCGCGACAGCGGCAAGCCGTGCCTGCTGCAGCCCTACACCGACACCGTGGGCAACAAGCTGATGCTGATGACCAGCATCGCCGTGCCGCTGCTGGACCAGGGCAAGGTAGTGGGCGTGGTGGGCGTGGACCTGGCGCTGGACTCGCTGCAGACCTCGGCGGAAAAAGCCCAGGCCGACCTGTTCAACGGCGCCGGGCGCATCATGATCGCCTCCACCGCCGGCGCCCTGGCGGCCAACAGCGGCGACGCCAGCCTGCTGGGCAAGAAGATCGACCAGGTGCTGGGTACCGACGGCAGCGAGATCATGCGCCTGATCGCCAGCGACCAGCCCAAGGTACTGAAGCAGGGCGACACCATCCGCGCCGTGTACCCGGCCGCGCCGATCACCGGTGGCACGCCGTGGGGCGTGGTCATCGACCTGCCGGAAAAGGTCCTGCTGGCCGACTCGGTCAAGCTGCAGGGCGTGCTCGACGCCGCCCAGACCCGCGGCACCATCACCGCCATCCTGGTGGGCATCGTCGCCACCCTGGTCGGCCTGGTGCTGATCTGGCTGACCGCCAGCGGCGTAACCCGCCCGATCAACAGCGTGGCGGCCATGCTCAAGGACATCGCCAGCGGCGACGGCGACCTGACCCAGCGCCTGAAATACACCAAGAAGGATGAACTGGGCGAGCTGGTGAGCTGGTTCAACCGCTTCCTCGACAAGCTGCAACCCACCATCGCGCAGATCAAGCAGAGCGTCACCGACGCCCGCACCACCGCCGACCAGTCTTCGGAAATTGCCCGCCGCACCAGCGACGGCATGCAGGTGCAGTTCCGCGAGATCGACCAGGTGGCCACCGCCTCCAACGAAATGAGCGCCACCGCCCACGACGTCGCCAACAGCGCGTCCAACGCCGCCAGCGCCGCCCGTGGCGCCGACCAGTCGGCCAAGGACGGCATGTCGATCATCGAGCGCAGCACCCGCGACATCAACCTGCTGGCCGAGGAAGTCAGCAAGGCCGTGGGCGAGGTCGAGACCCTGGCGGTGAACAGCGAGCAGATCGGCAGCGTGCTGGAAGTGATCCGCAGCATCGCCGAGCAGACCAACCTGCTGGCCCTGAACGCTGCCATCGAGGCCGCCCGCGCCGGCGAAAGCGGCCGAGGCTTCGCCGTGGTGGCCGACGAGGTGCGCAACCTGGCCAAGCGCACCCAGGACTCGGTGGAAGAGATTCGCCACGTGATCGAGCGCATCCAGAGCGGCACCCGCGGCGTGGTGCAGACCATGCACTCCAGCCACGCCAAGGCCCAGGAGAACGCCGGGCAGATCCACCAGGCCGTGCAGGCCCTGGGCAAGATCAGCCAGGCGGTGACGGTGATCAGCGACATGAACCTGCAGATCGCCAGCGCCGCCGAGGAACAGAGCGCGGTGGCCGAAGAGGTCAACCGCAACGTCTCGGCCATTCGCACGGTGACCGAGACCCTGACCGGCCAGGCCACCGAGTCGGCCCAGGTCAGCAGCCAGCTGAACGCTCTGGCCACCCAGCAGATGAAATTGATGGATCAATTCCGCGTTTGATGGTCCAACCCTGTGTATTGTTGCTGCAATGCACAGGGACTGTTGCCCCACGGTCCTTCACCTTGGAGGGCCGTTTGCGATGTCCGAACTACTCGCCACTTTCGCCCAGCCGCTGCAGCTGCCGCTGGAGCGACTGCCCGCCATCAGCTTCCCCGGCATGGGCGCCCTGCCCTCGACCTTCGCCGTCAGTGACCTGGCCAGCGCCAGCATTGGCGCGGCGGGCCTGGCCGTGGCCGACCTGCTGCGCCAGCAAGGCGTGCCCGCAGGCAGCCTCAGCGTCGACCGCCGCCTGGCCTCGTTCTGGTTTGCCAGCAGCCTGCGCCCCATGGGCTGGGCGCCGCCACCGCCCTGGGACCCGATCGCCGGCGACTACGCCACCCGCGACGGCTGGATTCGCCTGCACACCAATGCGCCCCATCACCGCGCCGCGGCCCTGCAGGTGCTGGGCCCGTGCGAGGACCGTGACAGCGTGGCTGCGGCTGTCAGCCAGTGGGACGCCGAGGCACTGGAGCGCGCCGTGGTCGAGGCCAACGGCTGCGCGGCGCAGATGCTGCAGTTGGCGCAGTGGGCCGGCCATGCCCAGGGCCAGGCCGTGGCCGGCGAGCCGCTGGTGCAGCTTGAACAGTTCGATGCGCAGGGCGTGCAGGGCTGGCGTGGCAGCCGCGCGCAGCCGCTGGCCGGGATCAAGGTGCTGGACCTCACGCGCATCCTCGCAGGGCCGGTGGCCACGCGCTTCCTCGCCTCGATGGGCGCCGACGTGCTGCGCATCGACCCGCCGGGCTGGGAAGAGCCGTCGCTGGCCCCGGAGGTGACCCTGGGCAAACGCTGCGCGCGCCTGGACCTGCACGACAGCCTGGACCGCATCAGCTTCGAGCGCCTGCTGGCCCAGGCCGATATGTTCGTCCACGGTTACCGCGCAGACGCCTTGGAGCGCCTGGGCTTCGGCGCCGAACGGGTGCGCCAGCTGAACCCCGGGCTGATCGACATCAGCCTGAACGCCTACGGCTGGACCGGCCCGTGGCGCAACCGGCGTGGCTTCGACAGCCTGGTGCAGATGAGCACCGGCATCGCCGCCGCTGGCCAGCAGTGGCGCCAGGCGGACAAGCCCGTGCCCTTGCCGGTGCAGGCGCTGGACATGGCCACCGGCTACCTGGCCGCCGCAGCCGCCATCAATGGCCTGCGCGAGCGCCTGGCCAGCGGCCGCGGCAGCGCGGCGCGGTTGTCACTGGCGCGCACCGCCAAGGCGCTGATCGACCATGGCCAGGTCACCACCGACCTGCCCCTGGCCGCAGAAACCGGCGCCGACCTGGCCAGCCAGATCGAGCACACCCCCTGGGGCCCGGCCCAGCGCCTGACGCCGCCGCTGGCCCTCGCCGGCACGCCCATGCAGTGGGCCTGCCCCGCCGGCCAGCTGGGCGCCAGCCCTGCGAGCTTCAGCTGAACCGCGGCGCAGTCGTTGTGGGAGCTGGCTTGCCAGCGAGCTTTACGGGGGCGAAAAACTCGCTGGCAAGCCAGCTCCCACAAAGGCCATTGCTCACAACGCCAGCACCCCGCTGTACAACCCATACGCCGCCAACCCGGCTCCCACCAGCACCGCCGCGAATATCAGTTTCTCCCACCCCATGAACAACGGCTGCCCCTGCTCGCGCTTGGCCTTGGCGAACAAAATCACCCCCGGCGCGTACAACAGCGCCGACAGCAGCAGGTATTTCAGCCCGCCCGCGTACAGCAGCCAGATCGCATACAGCAGCGCCACCGCCGCAATCAGCAGGTCACGCTGGCGCACCGCTGCCAGCCCCTCGTACGTCTCGCCCCGCACTGCCAGCAGCACCGCATAGGCCGCCGACCACAGGTACGGCACCAGGATCATCGACGACGCCAGGTAGATCAGGCTGTTGTAGGTGCCCGCCGACACCAGGGTGATCAGCAGGAACAGCTGGATCATCAGGTTGGTCATCCACAGCGCGTTCACCGGCACGCCGTTGGCGTTTTCCTTTTTCAGGAAGCGCGGCATGGTGGCGTCGCGTGCGGTGGCGTAGAGGATTTCCGCGCATAGCAGCGCCCACGACAGCAGCGCGCCGAGCAGCGACACCGCCAGCCCCAGGCTGATCAGCAGCGCGCCCCAGCGCCCAACGAGATGCTCCAGCACCGCCGCCAGCGACGGGTTCTGCAGGCCGGCGAGTTCGCCCTGGCTCATCACCCCCAGGCTCAGCACGTTCACCAGCACCAGCAGCGCCAGCACGCCCAGGAACCCCAGCACCGTGGCCCGGCCCACGTCCGCGCGACGCTCGGCGCGCCCCGAATACACGCTGGCGCCCTCGATGCCGATGAACACGAACACCGTCACCAGCATCATGTGCCGCACCTGCTGCAGCACGCTGCCCAGGCTGGGGTTGCCGGCGCCCCAGATGTCCTGGGTGAAGATATCCGCCTTGAACGCCACGGCGGCGATGACAATGAACATCACCAGCGGCACCACCTTGGCCACGGTGGTCACCTGGTTGATGAACGCGGCCTCCTTGATGCCCCGCAGCACCAGGAAATGCACCGCCCACAGCAGCAGCGACGCGCAGCCGATGGCCAGCGGCGTGTTGCCCTGGCCGAACACCGGGAAGTAGTAACCCAGGGTGCTGAACAGCAGCACGAAGTACCCCACGTTGCCCAGCCAGGCGCTGATCCAGTAGCCCCACGCCGACGAGAAGCCCATGTAGTCGCCGAACCCGGCCTTGGCGTAGGCGTACACCCCAGAATCGAGCGCGGGTTTGCGGTTGGCCAGGTTCTGGAACACCAGCGCCAGCATCAGCATGCCCACGGCGGTGATGCCCCAGCCGATCAGCACCGCGCCCACCTCGGCGCGTTCGGCCATGTTCTGCGGCAGGGAGAAGATACCACCGCCAATCATCGAGCCCACCACTAGCGCGATCAATGCGCCCAATCGCAACTTCTGTCCATGTTCCGCCATGCGATTCTCCAGTGGCTAGTTGGGGCTACCCCGCGCAGTTAAATATATAAACAAGGGCAGCGCCGACAGTTTTAAGACTAAAAGAATATTATTTCAATCGCCACCAGCACTAAGAAAAGATAGCCAGCTAATTAACCATTCAGTACGATTTTCTAAGCACTGAACAAATGGTAAAAATTCTCGACAAAGGTTGCGAAATCGAAAATCCGGGCTAATTTGAAAGCTCTCGGCATCGCCAGCCCATGGCGAAGCATCGCACGGAAGCCCCACAGCACAAGGCTTCGGTGCGACCGAGATTCATCTTTCCGCAAAACAAACGAACTTCCATTGCAACATGAAATAAGCACATTAGATGACCTGGATCATGCTCGAAGGTTAGGAACGGACTTACCCTATCGCCTCTTCTCCTAGCGTGGAGTCAAGCAATGTCAGCAGCTAACGACAAACTAAGGCTCGGCGCATTGGTAGCGCTGGTCGTGGGTTCGATGATTGGTGGCGGAATATTCTCACTGCCGCAAAACATGGCCGCCAGTGCCGACGTGGGCGCAGTATTGATTGGTTGGGCAATCACCGCCGTGGGCATGTTGACTCTGGCGTTCGTGTTCCAGACCCTGGCCAATCGCAAGCCCGACCTGGACGGTGGCGTGTACGCCTACGCCAAGGCCGGCTTCGGCGCCTACATGGGCTTTTCCTCGGCCTGGGGCTACTGGATCAGCGCCTGGCTGGGCAACGTCGGCTACTTCGTGCTGCTGTTCAGCACCCTGGGTTACTTCTTCCCGGTGTTCGGCGAGGGCAACACCCCGGTTGCCATCGTCTGCGCGTCCATTTTGTTGTGGGCGGTGCACTTCCTGGTGCTGCGCGGCATCAAGGAAGCGGCGTTCATCAACCTGGTGACCACCGTCGCCAAGGTGGTGCCACTGGTGCTGTTCGTGCTGATCGCGCTATTCGCCTTCAAGCTGGACATCTTCACCGCCGACATCTGGGGGCGCATGAACCCTGACCTGGGCAGCGTGATGAACCAGGTGCGCAACATGATGCTGGTCACCGTGTGGGTGTTCATCGGCATCGAGGGCGCGAGCATTTTCTCCGCCCGCGCGGAAAAACGCTCGGACGTGGGCAAGGCCACGGTCATCGGCTTCATCACCGTGCTGCTGTTCCTGGTGCTGGTGAACGTGCTGAGCCTGGGCATCATGACCCAGCCGGAGCTGGCCAAGTTGCAGAATCCGTCCATGGCCGCCGTGCTGGAGCATGTGGTGGGCCACTGGGGCGCGGTGCTGATCAGCGTCGGCCTGATCATTTCGCTGCTGGGCGCCCTGCTGTCGTGGGTGCTGCTGTGCGCCGAGATCATGTTCGCCGCCGCCAAGGACCACACCATGCCGGCGTTCCTGCGCAAGGAAAACGCCAACCAGGTGCCGGTCAACGCGCTGTGGCTGACCAACGCCATGGTGCAGCTATTCCTGGTGATCACCCTGTTCTCGGCCAGCACCTACCTGTCGCTGATCTACCTCGCCACCTCGATGATCCTGGTGCCCTACCTGTGGTCGGCGGCCTATGCGCTGCTGCTGGCGGTGCGCGGGGAAACCTATGAACAGGCCCTGGCCGAGCGCCGCAAAGACCTGTTCATTGGCGCCATCGCGCTGATCTACGCCATCTGGCTGCTGTACGCCGGCGGCGTCAAATACCTGCTGCTTTCGGCCCTGCTGTACGCCCCCGGGGCGCTGCTGTTCGCCAAGGCCCGGCGCGAGGTGGGCCAAGCCATTTTTACCAACGTGGAGAAATTGATATTCGCCCTGGTGATCGTCGGTGCCCTGTTCGCGGCCTACGGGCTGTATGACGGGTTCTTAACGCTTTAACCCCTGTTTGTGAATCTGGAGGAACACTGCAATGTCCACGGAAAAAATCAAATACGGCGTGCATTCCGAGGCGGGCAAGCTGCGCAAGGTGATGGTCTGCTCCCCAGGCCTTGCCCACCAGCGCCTGACCCCCAACAACTGTGACGAACTGCTGTTCGACGATGTGCTCTGGGTGAACCAGGCCAAGCGCGACCACTTCGACTTCGTGACCAAGATGCGCGAGCGCGGCATCGACGTGCTTGAAATGCACAACCTGCTGACCGAAATCGTCGGGCAACCCGAAGCCCTGGACTGGATACTGTCCCGCAAGGTAGTGCCCAATCAGGTCGGCGTCGGCCTGGTGGACGAGGTGCGCAGCTGGCTGCGCAGCCTGGAGCCGCGCAAGATCGCCGAATTCCTGATCGGCGGCGTGTCGGCCGACGACCTGCCCGACAGCTTCGGTGGCAAGACCATCCAGATGTTCCGCGACTTTCTTGGCCACTCCAGCTTCATCCTGCCGCCGCTGCCCAACACCCAGTTCACCCGCGACACCACCTGCTGGATCTACGGCGGCGTGACGCTGAACCCCATGTACTGGCCGGCGCGCCGCCAGGAAACGCTGTTGACCAGCGCCATCTACAAGTTCCACCCCGAGTTCACCGACGCCGACTTCCAGGTGTGGTACGGCAACCCCGACGAGGACCACGGCAGCGCCACGCTGGAGGGCGGCGACGTGATGCCCATCGGCAACGGCGTGGTGCTGATTGGCATGGGCGAGCGCACCTCGCGCCAGGCCATTGGCCAGCTGGCGCAGAACCTGTTCAAGCACAAGGCGGTGGAGCGGGTGATCGTCGCCGGCCTGCCCAAGTCCCGCGCCGCCATGCACCTGGACACCGTGTTCAGTTTCTGCGACCGCGACCTGGTGACCATCTTCCCGGAAGTGGTGAAGCAGATCGTCGCCTTCACCCTGCGCCCTGACGACAGCAAACCGGGCGGCATCGACATCCGCCGCGAGGAAAAGCCCTTCCTCGACGCCGTGGCCGCGGCCCTCAACCTCAAGGCCCTGCGCGTGGTGGAAACCGGCGGCAACAGCTTCGCCGCCGAGCGCGAACAGTGGGACGACGGCAACAACGTGGTGGCCGTGGAGCCCGGCGTGGTCATCGGCTACGACCGCAACACCTACACCAACACCCTGCTGCGCAAGGCCGGTGTCGAGGTCATCACCATCAGCGCCGGCGAGCTGGGCCGCGGCCGCGGCGGCGGCCACTGCATGACCTGCCCGATTGTCCGCGACCCTATCGACTACTGATCGACCCTCTGCCAAAGGAGATCCATCATGGCTTTCAACATTCGCAACCGCAGCCTGCTCAGCCTGGAACACCACACCACCCGCGAGCTGCGTTACCTGCTGGACCTGTCCCGCGACCTCAAGCGCGCCAAGTACACCGGCACCGAGCAGCAGCACCTGAAGGGCAAGAACATTGCGCTGATCTTCGAGAAGACCTCGACGCGCACCCGCTGCGCTTTTGAGGTGGCCGCCTACGACCAGGGCGCCAATGTCACCTATATCGACCCCAATTCCTCGCAGATCGGCCACAAAGAGAGCATGAAAGACACAGCCCGCGTGCTCGGGCGCATGTACAACGCCATCGAGTACCGCGGCTTCAAGCAGGACATTGTCGAGGAACTGGCAAAATACGCTGGCGTGCCGGTGTTCAACGGCCTGACCGACGAATACCACCCCACCCAGATGATTGCCGACGTGCTGACCATGCGTGAGCACAGCGACAAGCCGCTGCATGACATCAGCTACGCCTACCTGGGCGATGCGCGCAACAACATGGGCAATTCGCTGCTGCTGATCGGCGCCAAGCTGGGCATGGACGTCCGCATTGCCGCGCCCAAGGCGCTATGGCCCCACGAAGACCTGGTGGCGCGCTGCAAGCAGTACGCCGAGGAAAGCGGCGCGCGCCTGACCCTCACCGAAGACCCGAAAGCCGCCGTGAAGGGCGTGGACTTCGTGCACACCGATGTCTGGGTGTCCATGGGCGAGCCCGTGGACGCCTGGGGCGAGCGCATCAAGCAGCTGTTGCCCTACCAGGTGAACGCCGAGCTGATGAAGGCCACCGGCAACCCGCGCAGCAAGTTCATGCACTGCCTGCCGGCGTTCCACAATTCGGAGACCAAGGTGGGCAAGCAGATTGCCGAGCAGTACCCGCACCTGGCCAACGGCATCGAGGTGACCGACGACGTGTTCGAGTCGCCGGCGTGCATCGCCTTCGAGCAGGCGGAAAACCGCATGCACACCATCAAGGCGATCCTGGTGGCGACCCTGGCGGACCTGTAGACACCCGCGTAGCAGCTGCCGCCAGGCTGCGTCCGAACGCACGACCGAGGTGCCTGCGGACGCAGCCTTCGGCAGCTGCTACGAGGGATTATTTGCTGACGAGAGGAATCTTCCATGCGTATCGTCGTTGCACTGGGCGGTAACGCCCTTCTGCGGCGTGGTGAACCCATGACCGCCGACAACCAGCGCGCCAATATTCGCATCGCCACCGAGCAGATCGCCAAGATAGCCCCCGGCAACGAACTGGTGGTGGCCCACGGCAATGGCCCGCAGGTGGGCCTGCTGTCGCTGCAGGCCGCGGCCTACACCTCTGTCACGCCCTACCCCCTGGACGTGCTGGGCGCCGAGACCGAGGGCATGATCGGCTACATGATCGAGCAGGAACTGGGGAACCTGCTGGACTTCGAAGTGCCGTTCGCCACCTTGCTCACCCAGGTGGAAGTGGACCGCAACGACCCGGCGTTCCAGCACCCCACCAAGCCCATCGGCCCGGTGTATTCCAAGGAAGAGGCCGAGCGCCTGGCGGCGGAAAAAGGCTGGAGTATCGCCGCCGATGGCGACAAGTTCCGCCGCGTGGTCGCCAGCCCCAAACCCAAGCGCATCTTCGAAATCCGCCCCATCAAGTGGCTGCTGGAGAAAGGCAGCATCGTCATCTGCGCCGGTGGCGGCGGCATCCCCACCCTGTACGGCGAAGGCCGCAAGCTGCAGGGGGTGGAAGCGGTGATCGACAAGGACCTGTGCTCGGCGCTGCTGGCCGAGCAACTGGACGCCGACCTGCTGGTGATCGCCACCGACGTGCAGGCTGCGTTCATCGACTGGGGCAAACCCACCCAGCAAGCCATCGCCCAGGCGCACCCTGACGCCCTGGACCAGCTGGGCTTCGCCGCCGGGTCCATGGGGCCCAAGGTGCAGGCAGCCTGCGAGTTCGCGCGCAATACCGGCAAAGTAGCGGTGATTGGCTCCCTGGCCGACATCGACGCCATTGTCCAGGGCAGCGCCGGCACACGCATCAGCACTGCCACGCCGGGCATCCGCTACCCGTAGTCGAACCAGAGGATGGGCCCCAGGGTCTATCCTCTACTTTTTCCGTGAAGGAGCCCCGCCATGGCCCAGTTCGAACCCGGTCACCTGCACATCCAGCGCACCGCGCTGCAACCCACCGACTTCAGCTACGACATCAAGCTCGACTACCAGGTGCTGCACGAGGCCAGCCGCGGCAAATACGTGCAGTTCGATGTCGAAGGCCACATCAACGACAAGACGTTCAAGGACCAATTCGAACTGGGCAAGGACGACTGGTACAACTTCGCCAGCGCCGCCGACCACATCGCCCGCAAGAACGGCCTGCCCACCACCAGCGTGTTGTCACTGTCGATGCACAGCCATTACGACGCGGTGTTCGAGGACATTCGCAGCAAGATTGGCGCGCAATCGGGGGATGCGGTGTCGCCTGAGCATCTTGATCCCTATGGTTGATTGAGAAACGCCTGACAAGAATCTGGGACCTTGCCTTCATCCGAATATGAATCATCTGATTTAATTCATTCGCATCGGGAGTATGATCATTTCACCTGTCATATTCGGAGAAGACCATGACCTCCTCGGCCCCCTTGAAACATCCTGCCAGCGACAACGCTGAAATGGGTCGAGTGGCGCTTACATTCTTCTTCAACCTGATGGAGCACTGGCAATGCACGGCCGACCAGCAAAGGGTGCTGCTGGGCAGCATCGGCAACACCACCTACTTCAATTGGAAAAAACGTCCAACCGTGCGGCTGCCCCATGACACCCTGGAGCGTATTTCCTACCTGATGGGGATTCACAAAGCCCTGCGCATTCTGTTCAGCAACCAGCCGGAACGCAGCTATGAATGGCCCAGGCTGGCGAATTCGGCAGCGCCGTTCAACGGTCGCTCCGCGTTGGACTACATGCTGGGTGGGCGCGTGGTGGACCTGGCTGATGTACGGCGCTACCTCGACGCAGTGCGCGGTTGATGGCCCCCCCTGTGCTGCCTGATTGGGACCAGGCCTTTCGCATCGTCAACAGCGCCTTCCCGCCCATCAGCGTTTTCGAGGACACCCTAGACCCCCCAGACCTGGAAACAGCGTTTCTTATCGAGGGGCTGACCAACGATCGTTTGTGTGATGAAGCGGGGCAAATCCAGCGTGTCCCCCCGCAGGACCGAATGTGCGGGCCAGGGGCCACGCCTGTCATGGCGGCGTTCACCCATATCGGCCGGGCGAGCCGCTATACCGATGGAAGTTTTGGCGTTTACTACTGCGCCAATGCGATTGAGGCGGCGATCGCCGAGACTCGCCATCACCAGGAAGCGTTCTGGCGCGCCACCGCGCAGGACAACATCGAGGTGACCATGCGGACTTACATCAACAAGGTCACCAAACCTCTGGTGGATGTAAGAGACCGCGAGGACTTTCATTCCCAGGATGCTTCGAGCTACCCCTCGACTCAAGCATTCGCCCGTCAGCAACGCGATGAACAGGCATGGGGACTGCTGTATCGCAGCGTGCGCTCGCCGCGACATGAATGCGTGGCAGCCCTGCGACCACCGGCACTATCTCCCACCACCCAAGGCCCGCATTTCCGTTACTGCTGGGACGGCAAATCGCAAACCTTCAGCCACGTACTCGAAATCCGAGAGTTCCCCAACCCGTAGCAGCGGCCACAGGCCGCGTCCCCTGCCCCACCCATCAAGTACGTCCGGACGCAGCCTTCGGCAGCCGCCACGGGGGTGCGCGAAGCAGGCCAGACAAGGCATACTCGCCCTCCCTGCTGTCCAGATTCCCTGCCTGCCCATGCGCATTCACGTCAGTTTCATCGATCGAGTCGGTATCACCCAGGAAGTCCTCGCCCTGCTGGGGGCGCGCAATCTCAACCTCGATGCCGTGGAGATGGTGCCGCCCAACGTCTACATCGATGCCCCGACGCTGAGCCCCAAGGTGCTGGACGAGCTGCGCGAGGCGCTGCTGAGCGTGCGCGGCGTGCAGAACGTCAGCGTGGTGGACATTCTTCCCGGCCAGCGCCGCCACCTGCAGCTGGACGCGCTGCTGGCGGCCATGACCGACCCGGTGCTGGCCCTGGACAGCGCCGGCAACGTGTTGCTGGCCAACCCGGCGCTGATCAGCCTGTATGGTCGGGAGCCTGCGGGCGAGTCGGTGACCGAGCTGTTCCGCGACCCCAACCTGCTCGACACCCTGCTGGACCAGGGTTTCCGCCTGCCGCTGCGCGAAGTCAGTGTCAACGGCGAGACCCTGCTGCTGGACGCCACGCCCATCACCGACGCCGGCGCGCTGCTGACCCTGTACCCGCCCAACCGCATCGGCGAGCGCCTGGCAGCGCTGCACCACGACCACGCCGAAGGCTTCGACTCGCTGCTGGGCGATTCGCCGCCGATTCGTACCCTCAAGGCCCGCGCCCAGCGCGTGGCGGCACTGGACGCCCCGTTGCTGATCCAGGGCGAGACCGGCACCGGCAAGGAGCTGGTGGCGCGTGCCTGCCACGCCATCAGCGCGCGCCACAGCGCACCGTTCCTGGCGCTGAACTGCGCGGCCTTGCCGGAGAACCTCGCTGAAAGCGAGCTGTTCGGCTATGCCCCCGGCGCCTTCACCGGTGCCCAGCGCGGCGGCAAGCCGGGGCTGATGGAGCTGGCGCACCAGGGCACGGTGTTCCTCGACGAAATTGGCGAGATGTCGCCGTACCTGCAAGCCAAGCTCCTGCGTTTCCTCAACGACGGCAGCTTCCGCCGGGTAGGTGGCGACAAGGAAGTGAAGGTCAACGTGCGCATCCTCAGCGCCACCCACCGCGACCTGGAAAAGATGGTCAGCGAGGGCGCGTTCCGCGAAGACCTGTTCTACCGCCTCAACGTGCTCAACCTCGACGTGCCGCCCCTGCGCGAACGCGGCCAGGACATCCTGCTGCTGGCGCGCTCGTTCATGCAGCAGGCCTGCACGCAGATCCAGCGCCCCATCTGCCGCCTGGCGCCGGCCACCTACCCGGCGCTCCTGGGCAACCGCTGGCCGGGCAACGTGCGCCAGTTGCAGAACGTGATCTTCCGCGCGGCGGCCATCTGCGAAGGCTCGCTGGTGGACATCGGCGACCTGGACATCGCCGGCACCGCGGTGGCGCGGCACACCAGCGACGGCGAGGTGGACAGCCTGGAGCAGGCCGTGGGCGATTTCGAAAAGGCCCTGCTGGAAAAGCTGTACGCAAGCTTCCCCTCGACCCGCCAGCTGGCCACCCGCCTGCAGACCTCGCACACGGCCATCGCCCACCGCCTGCGCAAGTACGGCATTGGCGGGAAATAAATCACGGAATGATATCGTTACATCGTACCGATATCATTCCACCTCGTTCCAGAGGCCCATTCCCAAGGGCCTGATCCCCCAAGGCTTTTTTTCTCCGCCGACCCCGTAGCGATTTCGCTACACCCGCAAATTACCAAACTTCCCCCGAACCCGCTAAAACCCTGATTTCAAAGGCTAAAGCCCGGGTTGGCAACGAACTTGCTATGTAACTCTCAGACCCCGTCCGGTGCCCTGCCCCGGACACATCCATTGCGTAGGCCAGCCGTCATCTGGCCCCGAGGAGTTTCCATGAGCGAGTTGCGTTTTACTGTCGAACACGAATGGCTGCGCGTTGAAGCGGACGGCAGTGTGACAGTCGGCATCACCCCCTTTGCCCAGAACGCCCTGGGCGACGTGGTGTTCGTGCAATTGCCGGAACTGACCACCTACGCCAAGGATGCCGAAGTCTCGGTGCTGGAATCGGTGAAGGCCGCCAGCAGCATCAACATGCCGCTGGACGGCGAAGTGGTCGAAGTGAACAACGAACTCGACGCCAGCCCCGAGCTGGTCAACGAAGACGCCCTGGGCGCCGGCTGGTTCTTCCGCTTCATCCCGGCCGACGCCAGCCAGGTCGGCGAGCTGCTGGACCAGCAGGCCTACGACAACCTGATCGCCGCCCAGGCCTGAGGATTCACGATGACCACTTCGCTGAACACCACCAACGAATTCATCGCCCGTCACATCGGCCCGCGCGCCGCCGACGAACAGGCCATGCTGGCCACCCTGGGCTATGACAACCTCGACGCGCTGACCGCCAGCGTCATCCCCGACAGCATCAAGGGCACCGCCGTGCTCGACCTGCCCGCTGGCCAGGGTGAAGCCGAGGCACTGGCCGCCATCAAGGCCATCGCCGCGCAGAACCAGCTGTTCAAGACCTACATCGGCCAGGGCTACTACAACTGCCACACCCCGGCGCCGATCCTGCGCAACCTGCTGGAAAACCCGGCCTGGTACACCGCCTACACCCCGTACCAGCCAGAAATCTCCCAGGGCCGCCTGGAAGCGCTGCTGAACTTCCAGACCCTGATCAGCGACCTCACCGGCCTGCCGATCGCCAACGCCTCGCTGCTGGACGAAGCCACCGCCGCCGCCGAAGCCATGACCTTCTGCAAGCGCCTGAGCAAGAACAAGGGCAGCCACCGGTTCTTCGCCTCCGCCCATTGCCACCCGCAAACCCTGGACGTGCTGCGCACCCGTGCCGAGCCCCTGGGCATTGAAGTGGTAGTGGCCGACGAGGCCCAGCTGGATGACGTCAGTGAGTACTTCGGCGCGCTGCTGCAGTACCCGGCCAGCAACGGCGACATCTTCGACTACCGCGCGCTGGTGGAGCGCTTCCACGCCGCCAACGCCCTGGTAGCCGTGGCCGCCGACCTGCTGGCCCTGACCCTGCTGACCCCGCCGGGCGAGTTCGGCGCCGACGTGGCCATCGGCAGCGCCCAGCGCTTCGGCGTGCCGCTGGGCTTCGGTGGCCCGCACGCGGCCTACTTCTCCACCCGCGACGCGTTCAAGCGCGACATGCCCGGCCGCCTGGTGGGCGTGTCCATCGACCGCCACGGCAAGACCGCCCTGCGCCTGGCCATGCAAACCCGCGAGCAGCACATCCGCCGCGAGAAGGCCACCAGCAACATCTGCACCGCCCAGGTGCTGCTGGCCAACATCGCCAGCATGTACGCCGTGTACCACGGCCCGGCTGGCCTGGTGCAGATTGCCCGCCGCACCCACAGCCTGACCGCCATCCTGGCCCAGGGCCTGAGCGCCATGGGCGTCACCGTCGAGCAGCAGCACTTCTTCGACACCCTGACCCTGGCCACCGGCAGCGCCACTGCCGAGCTGCACGCCAAGGCCCGCGCCGCCGGCCTCAACCTGCGTGAAATCGACGCCCAACGCCTGGGCCTGTCGCTGGACGAGACCACTCGCCAGGCCGACGTCGAAGCCCTCTGGGCGCTGTTCCCAGGCCAGCAGCCAGCGTTCGACGCCCTGGCTGCCAGCGTTGCCGACGCCCTGCCGGCCGGCCTGCTGCGCCAGTCGCCGATCCTCGCCCACGAAGTGTTCAACCGCTACCACTCCGAAACCGAGCTGATGCGCTACCTGCGCAAGCTGGCCGACAAGGACCTGGCGCTGGACCGCACCATGATCCCGCTGGGCTCGTGCACCATGAAGCTCAACGCCGCCAGCGAGATGATCCCCATCACCTGGCCGGAATTCGGCAGCCTGCACCCGTTCGCCCCGGCCGAGCAGAGCAAAGGCTACCAACTGCTGACCGACGAGCTGGAAAGCATGCTGTGCAAGGCCACCGGCTATGACGCCGTGTCGCTGCAGCCCAACGCCGGCTCCCAGGGCGAGTACGCCGGCCTGCTGGCCATTCGCGCCTACCACCACAGCCGTGGTGACGAGCGTCGCGATATCTGCCTGATTCCGTCGTCGGCCCACGGCACCAACCCTGCCACCGCCCACATGGCCGGCATGCGCGTGGTAGTGACCGCCTGCGATGAACGCGGCAACGTCGACATCGAAGACCTGCGCGCCAAGGCCATCGAGCACCGCGAGCGCCTGGCCGCAATCATGATCACCTACCCGTCGACCCACGGCGTGTTCGAGGAAGGCATTCGCGAGATCTGCGCCATCGTCCACGACAACGGCGGCCAGGTGTACATCGACGGCGCCAACATGAACGCCATGGTCGGCCTCTGTGCCCCGGGCAAGTTCGGCGGCGACGTCTCGCACCTGAACCTGCACAAGACCTTCTGCATCCCGCACGGCGGTGGCGGCCCGGGCGTCGGCCCGATCGGCGTGAAGTCGCACCTGGCACCCTTCATGCCCGGCCACGGCACCATGGCGCGCAAGGAAGGCGCCGTCTGCGCCGCTCCGTTCGGCAGCGCCTCGATCCTGCCAATCACCTGGATGTACATCCGCATGATGGGCGGCGAAGGCCTCAAGCGCGCCTCGCAGTTGGCCATCCTCAACGCCAACTACATCTCGCGCCGCCTGGAAGAGCACTATCCTGTGTTGTACACCGGCAGCAACGGCCTGGTGGCCCACGAGTGCATCCTCGACCTGCGCCCGTTGAAGGACAGCAGCGGCATCAGCGTCGACGACGTGGCCAAGCGCCTGATCGACTTCGGTTTCCACGCCCCGACCATGTCGTTCCCGGTGGCCGGCACGCTGATGATCGAGCCGACCGAAAGCGAATCCAAGGCTGAGCTGGACCGCTTCTGCGACGCCATGATCCGCATCCGCGAAGAGATTCGCGCGGTGGAAAGCGGCGCCCTGGACAAGGACGACAACCCGCTGAAGAACGCGCCGCACACCGCTGCCGAACTGGTGGGCGAGTGGACCCACGCCTACAGCCGCGAACAGGCGGTGTACCCGCTGGCCTCGCTGGTGGAAAGCAAGTACTGGCCACCGGTCGGGCGCGTGGACAACGTGTTTGGCGACCGCAACCTGGTGTGTGCCTGCCCGTCGATCGAGGCGTATCAGGACGTTTGAGGAAATTGCCTGGGGGCACCCTGCCCCCATCGCAAGGATTGACGATTGCGGGAGCTGGCTTGCCAGCGAGATTTTTGCGCCGCCGAAAAGCTCGCTGGCAAGCCAGCTCCCACAATGCCCGCAAGGCTCTGGAGAACTTGTATGTCCCTAAGCGTTTTCGACCTCTTCAAGATCGGCATCGGCCCCTCCAGTTCCCACACGGTGGGGCCCATGCGCGCCGCCGCGCGCTTCGTCGAGGGCCTGCGCCGCGACGACCTGCTGCTGGCCACCGCCACCGTCAAGGCCGAGCTGTACGGCTCGCTGGGCGCCACCGGCAAGGGCCACGGCAGCGACAAGGCGGTGCTGCTGGGCCTGGAAGGCTCGCACCCCGACACCGTCGACACCGCGACCGTGGACGCCCGCCTGCAGGCTATCCGCGCCAGCGGGCGCCTCAACCTGCTGGGCGAACACAGCATCGCCTTCGTCGAAAAACAGCACCTGGCGATGATCCGCAAACCCCTGCCCTTCCACCCCAACGGCATGATCTTCCGTGCCCTGGACGAACACGGCCTGGAGATTCGCAGCCGCGAGTACTACTCAGTGGGCGGTGGCTTCGTGGTGGATGAGGGCGCGGCGGGTGCCGACCGCATTGTCGAAGACACCACGGTGCTGCCCTTCCCGTTCAAGACCGGCAAGGAACTGCTGGCCCAGTGCGCGGCGCAGGGCATGACCATCAGCCAGCTGATGCTGGCCAATGAAAGCGCCTGGCGCCCGGAAGCCGAGACCCGCGCCGGCCTGCTGAACATCTGGCAGGTGATGCAGGACTGCGTCGAGGCCGGTTGCCGCAACGAAGGCATCCTGCCCGGCGGGCTGAAGGTCAAGCGCCGTGCCGCGGCGCTGTACCGGCAGCTGTGCAAGAACCCCGAGGCCGCCCTGCGCGACGCGCTGTCGGTGCTGGACTGGGTCAACCTCTACGCCCTGGCGGTGAACGAGGAAAACGCCTTCGGTGGCCGCGTGGTCACCGCCCCCACCAACGGCGCGGCCGGCATCGTGCCGGCGGTGCTGCATTACTACATGCGCTTCGTGCCCGGTGCCAACGAGGACGGCGTGGTGCGCTTCCTGCTCACCGCCGCCGCCATCGGCATCCTGTACAAGGAAAACGCCTCCATTTCCGGCGCCGAGGTGGGCTGCCAGGGTGAGGTCGGCGTGGCTTGTTCCATGGCTGCCGGCGCCCTGTGCGAGGTGATGGGCGGCAGCGTGCAGCAGGTCGAGAACGCCGCCGAAATAGGCATGGAACACAACCTGGGCCTGACCTGCGACCCCATCGGCGGCCTGGTGCAGGTGCCCTGCATCGAGCGCAACGCCATGGGCTCGGTGAAGGCCATCAACGCCGTGCGCATGGCCCTGCGCGGCGACGGCGTGCACTACGTGTCGCTGGACAAGGTGATTCGCACCATGCGCCAGACCGGCGCCGACATGAAAAGCAAATACAAAGAGACCGCCCGTGGCGGCCTGGCCGTCAACATCATCGAGTGTTGAGGCACCCTTTCGAATTCAGGAGTCAACGATGTCCGAAGCACTGCAACACACCCCGCTGCACGCCCTGCACCTGGAACTGGGTGCCCGCATGGTGCCCTTCGCCGGCTACGACATGCCGGTGCAATACCCGCTGGGCGTGATGAAGGAACACCTGCACAGCCGCGAGCAGGCCGGCCTGTTCGACGTGTCGCACATGGGCCAGATCCGCCTGGTGGGCAGCGACGCCGCCAAGGCCCTGGAAACCCTGGTGCCGGTGGACATCGTCGACCTGCCCGTGGGCATGCAGCGCTACGCCATGTTCACCAACCCGCAGGGCGGTATCCTCGACGACCTGATGGTCGCCAACCTGGGCGACGACACCCTGTTTTTGGTGGTCAACGCCGCCTGCAAGGACCAGGACCTGGCCCACCTGCGCGCGCACATCGGCGACCGTTGCCAGATCCAGCCGCTGTTCGAGGAACGCGCCCTGCTGGCCCTGCAAGGCCCTGCCGCAGTCACCGTGCTGGCGCGCCTGGCGCCGCAAGTGGCGCAGATGACGTTCATGCAATTTGCCCCGGTGCAGCTGCTGGGCGTGGCCTGCTACGTCAGCCGCTCGGGCTACACCGGTGAAGACGGCTTCGAAATCTCGGTGCCGGCCGCCAGTGCCGAGGCCCTGGCGCGCCGCCTGCTGGCCGAACCGGAAGTAGCGGCCATCGGCCTGGGGGCACGCGACTCGCTGCGCCTGGAAGCCGGCCTGTGCCTGTACGGCCACGACATGAACGAGCAGACCACGCCTATCGAGGCCAGCCTGCTGTGGGCCATCTCCAAGGCCCGCCGTGCCGACGGCGCCCGTGCCGGTGGCTTCCCTGGCGCCGAGGCGATCTTCGCCCAGCAACAGGCCGGCGTGGCCCGCAAGCGCGTGGGCCTGCTGCCCCAGGAACGCACGCCCGTGCGTGAAGGCGCCGAGATCGTCGATGCCAGCGGCGCCATCATCGGCACCGTGTGCAGCGGCGGCTTTGGCCCGACCCTGGGCGGCCCGGTAGCCATGGGCTATGTGGACAACGCCCACGCGGCGCTGGACACCCCGGTGTGGGCCATCGTGCGTGGCAAGAAAGTGGCCATGAAGGTCAGCAAGATGCCGTTCGTGCCCCAGCGCTACTACCGCGGCTGAGGGGCCGGCCATGACAGCTCAGGGCGGGCTGTCATTTTGCCGCAACGTGCAGGGTGTTCTATTCGATTTCGAACTGGCGTTAGACCATTCGAAAATACCTGAATGAAAGAGTCGGAAACCCCCGTAGGAAAAGGCTCGAACGGTCGTAAAAAAGGTGAAAAACCTGCGTGGCTCAGGGCTTGTTTTTCTGGCTGAAGTTAGCGTAGAGTTTCCTCACTGTGTTTGCATGGGTCGCTATGGTTCGTGACCTGGGCAGTAGCTCTGTGTATTGCTACAACCCGTTCGACGTCTCTTACTTTCCTGCAACCAGCCCAGTATCTCTTTCACCTGAAAGAAGCTGTCATCAATTCAAGTTCCAAGGAAATAAGAAAATGTCCCAACGTCAGAGCGGTACCGTCAAGTGGTTTAACGACGAGAAAGGTTTTGGTTTTATCACTCCAGAAAGCGGTCCGGATCTGTTCGTGCACTTCCGCGCTATCCAGGGCAACGGCTTCAAGAGCCTGAAAGAAGGCCAAAAAGTGACTTTCATCGCCGTTCAAGGCCAGAAAGGCATGCAAGCTGACGAAGTACAAGCCGAAGGCTGATTCGTCCAGTTGCGCAAAAAGCCCCTGCCGGGAACGCCAGGGGCTTTTTTGTGCCCGCGATTTGCTCGCACCCCCACGGAGAGCCAAGGATGACCCGACGACTGACCCCACAAGGTGACTTCGCCCCCGCCGCCTTTGGCCGGCGCATGGCGGCCGTGCTGTATGACTTCCTGCTGTGCATTGCGCTGCTGATGGTGACCACGCTGGTGTACAAGCTGATCATGATGGCGTTCATCGGCGAGGCACGCCTGCGGGCGCTGTCGGAGTCCGGCTCGCTGGACGGCGACCCCTTCCTGTCGACCCTGCTGTTCTGCGCCCTGTTCGCCTTCTTCTCCAAGTTCTGGATGCACGCCGGGCAGACCCTGGGCATGCAGGTGTGGGGCGTGCGCGTGCAGAACGCCGACGGCACCGCCATCAGCTTGTGGCAGGCGCTACTGCGCTTCATCGTCGCCATTGGCTCGTGGCTGTGCTTTGGCGCCGGGTTCTGGTGGGCCCTGGTGGACAAGCAGAAGCGTGGCTGGCATGACCTGTATTCAGGCACGCAGCTGGTGTATATCCCCAAGAAGGCCCGTTGATGGGCACAAAAAAACCGACCCAAGGGTCGGTTTTTTCATGAGGCGAAGGCTTACCCCGCGCGGCGCAGCAGCCACCAGCCCACCGCCGCACACACCAGCGACGGGATGACCACCGCCAACAGCGGCGGGAAGCCGAACACCAGGCTCGAGGGGCCCAGCAGGTCCTGGACGATGCGGAAGGTGAAGCCCACCAGCACGCCGGTGAACACACGCTGGCCCAGGGTTACCGAACGCAGCGGGCCGAAGATGAACGAGATCGCCATCAGCACCAGCGCGGCGGTCACCAACGGCTGCAGGATCTTGGTCCAGAACGCCAGCCAGTAGGTGGAGTTGCTCAGGCCCTGGTCCGCCAGGTAGTGGATGTAGCTCCACAACCCGGTGATGGACAATGATTCGGGAGCCATCACCACGGTGCTCAGCAGCTGCGGCGTGACGGTCACGTCCCACTGTTCAGTGGGGTTGCTGATGACCTCGGTGCGGTCGTCATGGAACACCGTGGTGGCCACGTCGGTGAGGTTCCAGTGGCCATCGGCGTACTGGGCCTTCTTGGCGAAGCTGGCGGTCTTGATGTGGCGCTCGTTGTCGAAGGTGTAGCGGGTCACGCCATACAACAGGCCGGCAGGCTGCACGGTGTTGATGTGGATGAACTGCTCGCCCTCGCGGTGCCACAGGCCGTGGCGGCCGCTTTGCGCGTCGCCGATGCCCTGGGCCAGCGAGCGGTCGGCCTGGGCCTTGGCCTCGGTGACCGGGGCGACGTATTCGCCTATCAGCAGGCCGCAGACCATCAGCACCAGCATGGGCTTCATCACTGCCCAGACGATGCGCGACACCGACACGCCGGCCGCGCGCATGATGGTCAGCTCGCTGTTGCTGGCCAGGGTGCCCAGGCCGATCAGGCAGCCGATCAGCGCCGCCATCGGCAGCATGTCGTAGAGCCGGCGTGGTGCGGTCAGCAGCACGAACCAGGCCACGTCGGCGAGGCCGTAGGTGGGGCTGATATCGCTCATCTCGTCGATGAAGGCGAACAGCGTGGCCAGGCCGAGGATAACCCCCAGCACGGCGAGGATTGCCATCAGCACGCTGCTGCCGATGTACCGGTCGAGCTTAACCATGGGCCACCTCCGTCGCCGCGCGACGGCTGGCCAGCTTCAGGCGCAGCGGTTCCCAGTACATCAGCGCCAGGCCGATGGCCAGGAACAGCCCGTGCACCCACCACAGCCCCAGGGCGGAATGGATCTTGCCTTTTTCCAGGGCACCACGCGCCGAGATCAGGATGGTCAGGTAGGCCATATACAGGAGAATCGCCGGCAGCAGTTTGAGGAAGCGGCCCTGGCGCGGGTTGACCCGGGCCAGCGGCACGGCCATCAGGGTGACGATGAACACCAGCAACGGCAGCGACAGGCGCCATTGCAGTTCGGCAGGGTCGTTGACCTCGCCGGAGAACAGCTTGGCGCTGGGGATGGCGTCGCGGTCGGTGACTTCTTCACTGACCTCGGGCTTGGGCAGCATCACGCCGTAGGTGTCGTACTTGATGGCACGGTAGTCGGCCTGGCCGGGGATGCCGTCGTAGCGGTAGCCGTTGGTCAGGATCAGGTAGCGGCTGCCATCGGGGTGGCGGTCCTGGCGGCCCTTCTCGCCCAGCAGCAGGGTGATGCCGCGGTCCTTGGCGTCCTGGCCCAGGCGCTTCTGCGAGATGAACACGCCGCCCAGGTTGATGCGGTCGTCACTCATGCTCTCGGTGTAGGTCACCCGGCTTTCGTCACGCAGGGCCTGGAAGCGGCCTGGCTCGAGGGTGTCGAACTCGGTCATGGCGTCCTGCTGGTTGAGCACCATGGAGAACTGCTGCGCGCCCAGGGGCGCCAGGCTCAGGCTCAGCCAGGCGACGATGACGGCCACCACCGCGGCAGGTGCCATGGTCATGGCCAGCAGGCGCTGCTGGCTCATGCCGGTGGCCGCCAGCACGGTCATCTCGCTTTCCAGGTACAGCCTGCCATAGGACAGCAGGATGCCCAGGAACAGGCCCAGGGGCAGGATCAGCTGCAGGAAGCCCGGCAGGCGGTAGCCCATGATGAGGAACAGCACGCCTGGGTCCAGGGCGCCGGAAGCGGCCTGGGCCAGGTACTTGACGAAGCGCCCGCTCATGATGATCACCAGCAGGACCGCGCTGACGGCACTGAGGGTGAGCATGACTTCGCGGGACAGATAACGGAAGACGATCAAACCGGACACTCCAGGGTTGTCAGGCTCAGACGGCCGAACAAGGGATACATAGCTGACACTTCTACGGGTGGATTCGCACCAGGCGAACCGGAAAAAAGTTGGCGCATTATCCTGTGATTGGGCCTGCCTGTCACTTCGCGTGCATACCCAGTTACGCAAAGCCTGCGCGAAGGGTTGTCAGGCTCCGTCGGCAGGGCTCAAACTGGGGACTTTGACCCGGCCCGCCACGGGCAGTGCCGGGGGCTGTATTCGCACGACCAACGTTGCCGTGCACACCAATAGATCATTAGGGGACCCGGAAATGGAACTGGTTGTAAAAAGCACAAGCGCCGAAAGCCTGAAGACCGCGACCCTGGTCGTCGCCGTGGGCGAAGGCCGCACCCTGGGTACCGTCGGCAAGCAGGTCGACGAGCTGAGCAGCGGCGCCCTGACCGCCGTGCTCAAGCGTGGCGACCTGGCCGGCAAGCCGGGCCAGACCCTGCTGCTGCACAACCTGCCGGGCCTCAAGGCCGAGCGCGTGCTGCTGGTAGGCACCGGCGCCGACGAACTGCTGGGCGACCGCGCCTGGCGCAAGCTGGGCGCCGCCGTGCTGGGCGCGCTCAAGGGCCTGGGCGGCAGCGACGCCGTACTGGCACTGGACGAGCTGGGCGTGAAAGGCCGTGACGCCTACGGCAAGACGCGCCTGCTGGCCGAGACCCTGCTGGACGGCGAATACGTGTTCGACCGCTTCAAGAGCAAGAAGGCCGAGCCCCGTGCCCTGAAGAAAATCACCCTGGTGACCGACAAGGCCAGCCAGGCCGACGTCGAGCGCGCCGTGACCCACGCCAGCGCCATCGCTGCTGGCATGAGCTTCACCCGCGACCTGGGCAACCTGCCGCCGAACATCTGCCACCCAAGCTACCTGGCCGAGCAGGCCAAGGAACTGGGCAAGGAACACAAGAACCTCAAGGTCGAGATCCACGACGAGAAGAAGCTCAAGGAACTGGGCATGGGCGCCTTCATGGCCGTGGCCCAGGGCAGCGAGCAGCCACCGCGCCTGATCGTACTCAACTACCAGGGCGCCAAGAAATCCGAGAAGCCGCACGTGCTGGTGGGCAAGGGCATCACCTTCGACACCGGTGGCATCAGCATCAAGCCGGCCGCCGGCATGGACGAGATGAAGTACGACATGTGCGGCGCCGCCAGCGTGTTCGGCACCCTGCGCGCCGTGCTGGAGCTCAAGCTGCCGATCAACCTGGTGTGCCTGCTGGCCTGCGCCGAGAACATGCCGAGCGGCGGCGCCACCCGCCCTGGCGACATCGTCAGCACCATGAGCGGCCAGACCGTGGAAATCCTCAACACCGACGCCGAAGGCCGCCTGGTGCTGTGCGACACCCTGACCTACGCCGAGCGCTTCAAGCCGGCCTCGGTGATCGACATCGCCACCCTGACCGGTGCCTGCATGGTCGCCCTGGGCGCCCACACCTCGGGCCTGATGGGCAACAACGAGGAACTGGTGGCCCAGCTGCTGGAAGCTGGCCAGCAGGCCGACGACCGCGCCTGGCAGCTGCCGCTGTTCGATGAGTACCAGGAACAGCTGGACTCGCCGTTCGCCGACATCGCCAACATCGGCGGCCCGAAAGGCGGCGCCATCACCGCCGGCTGCTTCCTGTCGCGCTTCGCCAAGAGCTACCCCTGGGCGCACCTGGACATCGCCGGCACCGCCTGGGTCAGCGGCGGCAAGGACAAGGGCGCCAGCGGCCGCCCAGTGCCCCTGCTGACCCAGTACCTGCTGGACCGCGCTGGCGCGTGATGCCCCTGACGCTGCCTGGCGCCCGCTGCCCGTAGCAGCGGCCGCCAGGCAGCGTCACCAGCGCCGCACATGGACCCAACATGACCAAAGTCGACTTCTACATCCTGCCCAGCCCGCTGCCCGCAGCGCGCCTGGACTTCGCCTGCAAGCTGGTGGAAAAGGCCTGGCGCCTGGGCCACCGGGTGTACCTGCACTGCAGCGACGCCGAGCAGCGCGAGCAACTCGACGCCCGCCTGTGGGCCTTCAAGGGCGAAAGCTTCGTGCCCCACAGCCTGGCAGAACAAGACCCGGACGCCGTCATCGCCCTGGGCCTTGCCGACGCACCCGCCAGCCACCAGGACCTGCTGGTGAACCTGGACCTCAAGGTACCGGCCTTCGCCGGCCGCTTCGCCCGCGTGGCCGAGGTGGTGGTCGAAGACCCTGCTATTCGTCAGGCCGCACGGGAGAGTTTCCGTTTCTACCGTGAACAGGGCTATCCTCTGCAAGATCACCGCTTACAGCGACTCTGAGCCAACGATGGACACTGCAAACAAGCTGCCCAAGTCCGTGCACCTGCTGGACGACCTCGAGTCGATCCGCAAGCTGCTCGGCGATGACACCCTGCAACCGCCGCTGCTGACCGACACCGTGGTCAGCGCCGAACAGATCCCGCTGCTCTTCGACCAGCTCGAAGCCCAGCAACGCGCCGAGGCCCAGGCCCAGGCCGCACCACCCGAGCCGCCGCCCGCCCCCGAGCCGGCCACCCCCGCGCAGAACCGCCAGGACACCCTGTTGCACCTGGACGCCGAACTGCGCGCCGCCGCGCAATTGATCATGCAGGACGTGATCGACGACTTCGCGCCGCACATCGAGACCGAGATCAAGCGCCGCCTGGAAGCGCGCATGGAACGGCTGCTCAACCCGTAACGCTGCCATACCTGTGGGAGCTGGCTTGCCAGCGAGCCGTTGGCTGCTGAAAAGCTTGCTGGCAAGCCAGCTCCCACCATTCTCTCCCCTGCCAGGCATTCCAGCAGCCTGCCTACCGATCCCGGCCTATCCCCGTTATACTAATCGGCTTTCCTGAATAAATGCCTATTAGGGTCCCGCCGAGCATGGATAAGACCTACCAGCCGCACGCCATTGAAACTTCCTGGTACCAGACCTGGGAGTCCGAGAACTATTTCGCTCCGCAAGGCGCGGGCGACTCGTACACCATCATGATCCCGCCGCCGAACGTCACCGGCAGCCTGCACATGGGCCATGGTTTCAACAACGCGATCATGGACGCCCTGATCCGTTTCCGCCGCATGCAGGGCCGCAACACCCTGTGGCAGCCGGGCACCGACCACGCCGGTATCGCCACCCAGATGCTGGTGGAGCGCCAGCTCGAAGCCCAGGGCCAGAACCGTCATGACCTGGGCCGCGAGAAGTTCCTGGAGAAAGTCTGGGAATGGAAGGACCAGTCGGGTGGCAACATCAGCCGCCAGATCCGCCGCCTGGGCTCGTCCGTGGACTGGAGCCGCGAGCGCTTCACCATGGACGACGGCCTGTCGGAAGCGGTGAAGGAAGCCTTCGTGCGCCTGCACGAAGACGGCCTGATCTACCGCGGCAAGCGCCTGGTCAACTGGGACACCAAGCTGCACACGGCGATTTCCGACCTGGAAGTGGAGAACCACGACGAGAAAGGCTCGCTGTGGAACCTGCGCTACCCGCTGGCCGACGGCGCCAAGACCGCCGAGGGCCTGGATTACCTGATCGTCGCTACCACTCGTCCGGAAACCATGCTGGGTGACGCGGCCGTGGCCGTGAACCCGAACGATCCGCGCTACCAGGCCCTGATCGGCAAGTTCGTCGAGCTGCCGCTGGTTGGCCGCCGCATCCCGATCATCGCCGACGACTACTGCGACCCTGAATTCGGCACCGGCTGCGTGAAGATCACCCCGGCCCACGATTTCAACGACTACGAAGTCGGCAAGCGCCACAACCTGCCGCTGCTGAACATCTTCGACAAGAACGCCAACGTGCTGCCGGCTGCCCAGGTGTTCAACCTGGACGGCACGCTGAACGACAGCGTCGACGGCACCCTGCCGGCCGAATACGCCGGCCTGGACCGCTTCGAGGCGCGCAAGCAGATCGTCGCCGCCTTCGACGCCGCCGGCCTGCTGGTGAGCGTCGACGACCACGCGCTGAAAGTGCCGAAGGGCGACCGCTCGGGCACCATCATCGAGCCGTGGCTGACCGACCAGTGGTACGTGTCCACCAAGCCGCTGGCCGAGCCTGCGATCGCCGCCGTGGAAGACGGCCGCATCCAGTTCGTGCCCAAGCAGTACGAAAACATGTACTTCTCGTGGATGCGCGACATCCAGGACTGGTGCATCAGCCGCCAGCTGTGGTGGGGCCACCGCATTCCAGCCTGGTACGACGAGTCCGGCAAGGTCTACGTCGGCCGCAGCGAAGAAGAAGTGCGCGCCAAGCACGGCCTGGGCGCCGACGTGGTCCTGAACCAGGACAACGACGTGCTCGACACCTGGTTCAGCTCGGGCCTGTGGACCTTCTCCACCCTGGGCTGGCCGGAACAGACCGAGTTCCTGAAGAAATTCCACTCCACCGACGTGCTGGTCACCGGCTTCGACATCATCTTCTTCTGGGTCGCCCGGATGATCATGCTGACCATGCACCTGGTGAAAGACCCGGATGGCACCCCGCATGTACCGTTCAAGACCGTCTACGTGCACGGCCTGGTGCGTGATGGCCAGGGCCAGAAGATGTCCAAGTCCAAGGGCAACGTCCTCGACCCGCTGGACATCATCGACGGCATCGAGCTGGAAGCCCTGGTGCAGAAACGCACCAACGGCCTGATGCAGCCGAAACTGGCGAAGAAGATCGAGAAGCAGACCCGCGACGAGTTCGCCGACGGCATCGCCAGCTACGGCACCGACGCCCTGCGCTTCACCTTCTGCTCGCTGGCGTCCACCGGCCGCGACATCAAGTTCGACATGGGCCGCGTGGAAGGCTACCGCAACTTCTGCAACAAGATCTGGAACGCCACCCGCTACGTGCTGGACAAGGGCGAGGACTGCGGCCAGAACGGCGAGGCCTACGAGCTGTCCCTGGCGGACCGCTGGATCATCTCGCAGCTGCAACGCACCGAAGCCGAAGTGACCCGCCAGCTGGACCAGTTCCGCTTCGACCTGGCCGCCCAGGCCCTGTACGAGTTCATCTGGAACCAGTACTGCGACTGGTACCTGGAGCTGTCCAAGCCTGTGCTGTGGGACGAGAACGCCCCGGTGGAGCGCCAGCGCGGCACCCGTCGCACCCTGGTGCGCGTGCTGGAAGTGGCCATGCGCCTGGCACACCCGTTCATGCCGTTCATCACCGAGGAAATCTGGCAGCGCCTGGCGCCGCTGGTCGGTGCCGAGGGCAAGACCATCATGCTGCAACCTTGGCCAGTGGCCAACGAAGCACGCATCGACGAGGCCGCAGAGCAGGACATCGAGTGGCTGAAAGGCCTGATGCTGGGCGTGCGCAACATCCGTGGCGAAATGAACATCGGCCCGGGCAAGCCCCTGGCGCTGTTCCTGAAGAACGCCAGCGCCGAAGACAAGCGCCGCCTGGTCGAGAACGAAGCCCTGCTGAAGAAGCTGGCCAAGCTCGAAGCCATCACCGTGCTGGAAGCCGGCGCCGAAGCCCCCCTGAGCGCCACCGCGCTGGTGGGCGAGCTGGAAGTGCTGGTGCCCATGGCCGGCCTGATCGACAAGGACGCTGAACTTGCGCGCCTGGACAAGGAAATCCAGCGCCTGCAGGGTGAAGTGGCCCGCGTGGGTGGCAAGCTGTCCAACGCCGCCTTCGTCGACAAGGCACCGCCTGCGGTGATCGACAAGGAGCGCGCGAAGATGGCCGAGGCCGAGCAAGCCCTGAGCAAGCTGGCCGAGCAGCACGCGCGCATCGCCAGCCTGTAAACCCTCCGGCGGCCCCATCGCGACCAAGGTCGGCTCCTACCCTGTAGGAGCCGACCTTGGTCGCGATGGGGCCAGCACGGACAACGGAAGTTTCCCCTCATGTCCGCCCCCAGCAAGCCCACCTTCCACCCCCGCAACCGCCATCAAGGCCGTTACGACTTCCCGCAACTGATCAAGAGCAGCCCCGAGCTTGGCCAGTACGTGGTCCTCAACCCCTACGGCAAGGAAAGCATCGACTTCGCCAACCCGGCGGCGGTCAAGGTGTTCAACCGTGCCCTGCTGAAAGCCCTGTACGGCATCCAGCATTGGACGATTCCGGAAGGCTACCTGTGCCCGCCCATTCCCGGGCGCGCCGACTACATCCACGCCGCCGCCGACCTGCTGGCCGAAACCAACGGTGGCGAGATCCCCCGTGGCAGCTCGGTGCGCGCGCTGGACATCGGCACGGGTGCCAACTGCATCTACCCGCTGCTGGGCCACAGCGACTACCGCTGGCAGTTCACCGGCTCCGACATCGACAGCGTGGCCCTGGCCTCGGCCAAGGCCATCGTCCAGGCCAACAAGCTGGACAAGGGCATCAGCCTGCGCCAGCAGGGCAACCCGAAGCACATCCTCACCGGGCTGCTCAAGCCTGACGAGCGCTTCGACCTGACCCTGTGCAACCCGCCCTTCCACGCCTCGCTGGAAGAAGCCACCCGCGGCAGCCAACGCAAATGGCGCGCCCTGGGCAAGGCCGACCCCAAGCGCAAGCTGCCGGTGCTGAACTTCGGTGGCCAGAGCAACGAGTTGTGGTGCGAGGGCGGCGAAATTCGTTTCGTCACCCAGCTGATCAACGAGAGCGTGGCGGTGAGCCAACAGGTGCTGTGGTTCAGCACCCTGGTGTCCAAGGCTTCGAACCTGCCACCGATCCAGTCGGCGCTGAAAAAGGCCGGCGCGCTGCAGGTGCGGGTGGTTGAAATGGGCCAAGGGCAGAAGCAGAGCCGCTTCGTGGCCTGGACCTTCCAGACCGACGCCCAGCAGCAAGCCTGGTATAAAAAAAACTGACGCTGTAGCCGCTGCCGCCAGGCTGCGCTGGCCCTGTCCCTCACTTGAGATTTCCAGGGTTCACACCGGCCAGCGCAGCCTGGCGGCAGCGGCTACAACGCGGGCACAAAAAAGCCGTGACCGGGTCGCCCCGGTCACGGCTTTTTCATGACGGGTTACAAGATTACTTGTTAACCGAATCAGTCAGCACTTTGGCTGGAACAAACTTGACGACTTTCTTGGCAGCGATTTCGATCGGTGCGCCAGTCGAAGGGTTACGGCCGGTGCGAGCTGGGCGCTCGGAGATTTTCAGCTTGCCAATGCCTGGCAGGGTGATTTCGCTGCCATTTTCCAGCTGGTCGGCAACGATCTGGCCCAGTTGCTCGAGAGCATTGCGCGCGGTGGTTTTCGGCGCGTCGATGGCTTCAGCGATGTCGGCGATCAGTTGGTCTTTGGTCAATGCCATGGTGGTGTTCCTTCCCTATCAAATTCAGTTGGATTGCAGAGTGCAACATCAGTCAAAAACGCCGTAACCCCTGGGGTTCGGCAATCGGTCTACAGTCACGCCAATCGCGAATGTAGATGCACAAATCGGTATTTGGTTCGACCTGACGGCAGCTATCTGCGGGCGATGCGCCCTTGTGGAGCGCAAGACCGGGCAAAACTAGCACACAGAACCAGAAATATCCGCCTCTACCTGGCCATTTGTTCAGGTTTATCACTGGTTTGGTTGAAAAATAGACAAAAGTCTCTAAATCACAGGCTGAAACGGCCCAGCCGGGCCGCCAAACCCCCAGTTGCGTTACACTTGGCGCCTTTGCGCACGGCCGACCTGCTCGCCCCTGCCCTGCCCCTTTCGACGAACCGAGAAGCCCCATGCCGATCCGTCACTGCATTGTCCACCTGATCGAAAAGAAACCCGACGGCACCCCTGCCGTGCTCCACGCCCGCGACTCGGAACTGGCCGAATCCCAGGCCATCGAGAACCTGCTGGCCGACCTCAACGACAGCTACAACGCCAAGCAAGGCAAGGCGTGGGGCTTCTTCCACGCCGAGTCCGGCGCCCACCCGTTCAGCGGCTGGCTGAAGCAGTACATGGACGCCGAGCAGGACTTCACCGCGTTCAGCCGCACGGCGGTGGAACACCTGCAGAAGCTGATGGAAGAGTCCAACCTGTCCACCGGCGGCCACGTGCTGTTCGCCCATTACCAGCAAGGCATGACCGACTACCTGGCCATCGCCCTGCTGCACCACAGCGAAGGCGTGGCGGTGAACGCCGAGCTGGACGTGACCCCCTCGCGCCACCTGGACCTGGGCCAGTTGCACCTGGCGGCGCGCATCAACATTTCCGAGTGGCAGAACAACAAGAACTCCAAGCAGTACATCTCGTTCATCAAGGGCAAGAACGGCAAGAAGGTCTCGGAGTACTTCCGCGACTTCATCGGCTGCCAGGAAGGCGTCGACGGCCCTGGCGAGACCCGCACCCTGCTCAAGGCCTTCAGCGACTTCGTGGAAAGCGAGGACCTGCCCGAGGAAGCCGCACGCGAGAAGACCCAGGCGCTGGTGGACTACGCCACCACCCAGACCAAGCACGGCGAGCCCGTGGCCCTGGAAGAGCTCTCCGGGCTGATCGACGAAGACCGCCCGCGCGCCTTCTACGACCACATCCGCAACAAGGACTACGGCCTGTCGCCGGAGATCCCGGCGGACAAACGCACCCTCAACCAGTTCCGCCGCTTCACCGGCCGCGCCGAAGGCCTGTCCATCAGCTTCGAGGCGCACCTGCTGGGCTCCAAGATCGAATACGACGAAGAAGCCGGCACCCTGATCATCAAGGGCCTGCCCACCCAGCTCACCGACCAGCTCAAGCGTCGCAAGGACTGAGCGGGTGCTGAACAAGACCCTCAAGCGCGTGCTGCCCATCCTGCTGGTGGTGGTGATCTTCCAGCAGTGGGGCAAGATCGAGGCCTTCTTCAACCCCACCTCGCAGCTCTCGGCGCAGGCGCGCGCTAACGCCCAGGTCACCCTGTACGCCACCGACTGGTGTGGCTACTGCAAGGACTTCAGGCGCTTCCTGGACCGCCAGGGCGTGGCCTACAAGGAGTTCGACATCGACAAGGACGTGGAAGCGCGCAAGCGCTACGAGACGCTGGGCGGGCGGGGCATACCGATGCTGGACGTGAATGGCACGCTACTGCGCCAATACGACGAAGCACAAATCCTGCAGGCCCTCCAGCACCCGTAACACCACACCCTCGTAGCCGCTGCCGTCAGGCTGCGCTGGCCCTGGAGTACACTGAAGCTCTCCAGCGTGGGCGCGGGCCAGCGCAGCCTGACGGCAGCGGCTACAGGATAAGCATGAATCGAGATTAATGTTTCTCCAGCTTGAAGCCCAGCCGCGGGAAGTGCACGTGCACCACGCCCGCCCTGGGGTCTTCGCGGCGCACTATCAGCTCCTCGGCTCCGGCGTACAGCAACTCGCCCACCACCGGGTCGACGCCATAGTCGATGGCCGCAACGCTCACCTGGTCGCCCACCTTGAAACCGTTCGGGTCGATAAAGCCGTCTTCCGGCAACGGCGCCGGGGCAGTGGAGCGCGCAATTTCCAGGGCCTCTTCGGCACTCAACTCACTGTAGGCGCCATGCCCGAAGCCCAGCACCCGGCCCAGCCAGGCATGCACGGCCGGGTATTCATCCACCAGCGGCGAAGTCACCGGGGTGCCCTTGAGGAACCACAGCGGGTGGGCCACGGCGAAGTCGGCGATCGACGGCTCGCCAAACAGATAGTCGCGCTCCTCGCGCTGCAGCTGCTGCTCCAGGCGCGCCATGAACACCGGCCACTGGTGCTTGGCCTGCTCCAGCGGCAGCCTGCTGGCAGTGCCGCCGCTGAACAGCTGGGCACGGTCGGCGACGAACGCCTTGATCGCTTCCGGCGGCAGGCGGGCGAAGCGTACCGCTACCGACTCGGGCTGGAACACCAGGCTGACGGCGTGCTGGAACAGCACCGAATCGGCCCAGGCGGCAAAGGTGGCCACGGTGAATTCCTGGCCTTCGGGGAAGAACGCTGGCAGGGCTTTTTCCTGGTCCAGGCGACGGGCGATCAACGCCGTGTCGCAGTAGATATCGGCGCCTACCTGCAGCACCGGGGTCTTGCGGTAGCCACCGGTCAGCGCCACCAGGTCAGGCTTGGGCATCACCGGCGAAATCAGCACCGAGCGCCATGACAGGCCCTTGAAGCCCAGCATCAGGCGAGTCTTTTCGGCGAACGGGGATGTTGGGTAGTGATGCAGGATCAGCTCGGTCATCGTCGGCTCCGCCACGAGGGGTAAACTCCAAGCTTACCCGTGTGGGCGGGGATGGCCTACCTGATCAGGCTGATAGGGGGTCATCACTTCCAGTGATCAGGCAGCGTGCGCATGCTCAAGCGTTTCCCAGCCCAGGCACGCTAAAGCCAATGTCCTCGGAACAGGCTCGCGTCCACTGCTATACCGACTGATGCTACGCGAACTCACGCCTAAAGCTTCTGCGGCCTGTTCCAGCGTCATTCGGTGCCGTAGCCGCCAGCGAATGAACAGACGGGTATTTTCATCTGGCGCCGCTTGGGCAAGGGCATCAAGAAACAGCGTATCGGCGCCTATTTGAATATCGAGCTCGGGCCACTCCACTGTCCAGCCAGCGTCGCCGAGGACTGCACCGCTGAACGCCTCGGCATCGGACAGGGGCTTGAGGCCTGGATAACACTTGAGGCTATCACGCATATCCAGCTTGAACTGCTGCCCATTGGTAAAGGTCAGTGCCAGGGCTGCACCGCAAAGTGCCTGCACAGCCCGCAGGCGGGGGCGTTTCATCGATGCCATTTATTCCACTCCTTTACCCTTTCCTACCGATAATGCACTCGCGAGTCATGAACGTATCGCCATTTTGGCGATACGCAAACAACGAAACCGTCGCCGAATATTACGACCTAGTCCGCGTCAGCCCGTCAGCGCCTCATCACTCACATCAATCGCCACATACGACGCCACCAACTGCTCCTTCGCGCTCTTGCGCAGCCGCTTGATCAGCCGCTCCTGGCGCAGGGCCTCGCCCTTGTCGGGCCAGCACTCCACGTACACCAGCGCGGTGGCGGGGCTGGAGGCGAAGAAGCGTGCACCCTTGCCGCTCTGGTGCTGGGCGAAGCGGCGCTGGGGGTTGTCGCTGATGCCGCAGTACAGCGCGCCATTGGCGGCGCGCACCAGGTAGACGTACCAGGGTTTGCAGATTGTTTGCACTTCAGTCATCGCTTCTTGCGCTCAACGGCCGGCCTGAAACGCCCGCAAGCCCTTCAACGCCTGCTGCCGGACCTTGCCCTTGAGCAGGGGCGACCAGCCCAGCAGCAGGCCCGGGGTGCCCAGGGCCTGGCGCGACCAGCGCCAGAAGTCGAAGTGGTCGTGGTGCTCGCAGATCTTGCCGTCGCGGAACACGAAGCGGGCGTGGATGTGGTTGACCACGGTGCGGCCGGTCTGGCTGAACAGGTAGGTGGCCACCCAGCGCGCGGCGCCGGTGCTGTCGCCGGCGTGCACGTGGTCGAAGGTCAGGGAGAAGTCCTTGGCGCGTGCGGCCAGCATGCGCCACATGTCGCCGGCGTCCTTGCCGCGCAGCGTGCCGAAGGCCGGGTCGCTGAACACCACGTCATCGGTGTAGCAGGCCGCCATGGCCTCGGCGTCCAGGCGCTGGAAGGCCAGGTAGAAACGGGTGATCTGGGCTGCGTTGGCTTCGCTCATGGGCGGCACTCTCCTTGGTAGAGTGCCATCCTAGCAGGTCAGATCTTCTCGCTGGTGACCTGCACGTGCAACGAACGCCCGGCGCCCATGCCGGCGATGATCGCCAGGCTGCCGATCACGGCGAAGATCCAGCCCACGGCGCTCCAGCCGCCGGTCCAGTCGTGCACCAGGCCTACCGCCAGCGGGCCCATGGACGCCAGGGTGTAGCCTACGCCCTGGGCCATGCTCGACAGGTTGGCGGCCACGTGGGAGTCACTGGCGCGCAGCACGATCAGGGTCAGCGCCACGGCGAACATGGCGCCCTGCCCCAGCCCCAGCACCACGGCCCAGGCCCACAGGCCGCCCAGCGGCGCATACAGGCAGCCGAACAGCCCGGCCAGGGTCAGGCCCATCACCGTGACGATGGCGATGCGCTGGTCCTTGCCACGGGTGGCCAGCCAGGGCGCGATCAGCGAGCTGCCGAGCTGGATGATGATCGAGAACGACATCACCAGCCCCGCTTCGGCGGCGCCCAGGCCGCGGCCCATGAGCATCGACGGCAACCAGCCGAAGACGATGTAGGCCAGTGACGATTGCAGCCCCATGAACAGCGTCACCTGCCAGGCCAGGCGGTCACGAAACAGGCCGCGCACGCGGTAGGCGGCATGGTGCGCGCCGTGCTTCTGGCGTGCCTGGGGCAGCCAGAACACCGCGGCCGCCAGCGCCGGCAGCACCCAGAAGCCCAGGCCCACGGTCCAGCGGTTGTCGAACACCTCGGCCAGCGGCACGCTGCTACCGGCCGCCAGGGCGGCGCCCAGGCACAGGGCCATGGTGTAGACGCCGGTCATGGTGCCGGCGTTCTTCGGGAAGTCGCGCTTGACGATGCCCGGCAGCAGCACGCCGATGATGCCGATGCTGGCCCCCGACAACACGCTGCCGGCGAACAGCCCGACCACCGCGAACTGGCTGCGCAGGGCGATGCCCGCCGCCAGCAGCAACAGCACGCCCAGCACCACCCGCTCGGCGCCGAAGCGCCGCGAGAGAATCGGCGCCAAGGGCGCGAACAGCCCCAGGCACAGCACCGGCAGCGTAGTCAGCAAGCCGGCGGTGGCGGCGCTCAGGCCCAGGCTGTCGGACACCTGGTCCAGCAGCGGCGCCATGCTCGACAGCGCCGGGCGCAGGTTCAGGGCCACCAGCACCAGGCCCAGCAGCAGGAGCCAGGGTTTGGGCAGGGCGGCGGGTTGGTCGGCGGAGGCGCTGAGCGTCTCGGTGGTTTGGCTGGACATAAGGCAGGTTCCTGGAATTGCAGAGGCCCCGCTTTGGATATCTATAGGTAATCGCGGGCAAGACAGAAGGGTAAAGTTTGAGGAAAGGCGTAGCAAGGTAAATTGCTAGCCATCTGTTGAGCGGTCACCCAGGATGTCGAAAAAAAGGCTGGCAACGCCACCCCCACAGGCCATGGCACGTTGCAACAAATGTAGATGCTGCCGCCAGGCTGCGTCGCGCCGCGCGGGCGGCGCTCGATCTCAAGGCCCCCGGAACAACATCGGCTTGCACCCAAAGCGCCATGACGCGTTTTCGAGCCCCATAAAAAAACCCGGCACCAGTGCCGGGTTTTCATCACATCAACAGCATCAATGCAGAATCTGGCTCAAGAACAACTTCGTCCGCTCGTTCTGCGGGTTGTCGAAGAAGTCGTTCGGCGCCGCCTGCTCGACGATCTCGCCCTTGTCCATGAAGATCACCCGGTTGGCCACGGTGCGGGCGAAGCCCATCTCGTGGGTCACGCAGAGCATGGTCATGCCGTCTTCCGCCAGGCCGATCATGGTGTCCAGTACCTCTTTCACCATTTCCGGGTCGAGCGCCGAGGTCGGTTCGTCGAACAGCATGATCTTGGGCTTCATGCACAGGGCGCGGGCGATGGCCACTCGCTGCTGCTGGCCGCCCGAGAGCTGGCCGGGGAATTTGTTGGCCTGCTCCGGGATGCGCACGCGCTCCAGGTAATGCATGGCAATTTCCTCAGCCTTGCGCTTGGGCATCTTGCGCACCCACATGGGCGCCAGCGTGCAGTTCTGCAGGATGGTCAGGTGCGGGAACAGATTGAAGTGCTGGAACACCATGCCCACTTCGCGGCGGATGGCTTCGATCTGCTTGAGGTCGTTGGTCAGCTCCACGCCGTCCACCACGATGCGGCCCTGCTGGTGTTCTTCCAGGCGGTTGAGGCAGCGGATGGTGGTGGACTTGCCCGAGCCCGACGGCCCGCACAGCACGATGCGCTCGCCTTGCTTGACGTTCAGGTTGATGTCTTTCAGTACGTGGAACTGGCCGTACCACTTGTTCACGCCCTGCATCTGGATAATGCCATCGGCGCCCACAGGCTGTTTGATTGCTTCGCTCATGATGACACTCCTAACGCTTGTGGCCAGTGTCCAGCTTGCGCTCCAAATGCACGGAGTAGCGGGACATACTGAAACAGAAAATCCAGAAAACGGCGGCGGCAAACACATAGCCTTCGGTGGCCATGCCCAGCCATTTGGGGTCGGCACCGGCTTGCTTGACGCTGTTGAGCAGGTCGAACAGGCCGATGATGATCACCAGGCTGGTGTCCTTGAACAACGCGATCAAGGTGTTGACGATGCCGGGAATCACCAGCTTGAGCGCCTGCGGCAGAATCACCAGGCCCATGCTGCGCCAGTAGCCCAGGCCCATGGCGGAAGCCGCCTCATACTGGCCCTTGGGAATGGCCTGCAGGCCCCCGCGCACCACTTCGGCCACGTAGGCGGACTGGAACATGATCACGCCGATCAGCGCCCGCAGCAGCTTGTCGAAGCTCATGCCCTCGGGCAGGAACAGCGGCAGCATCACCGACGACATGAACAGCACGGTGATCAGCGGCACGCCGCGCCAGAACTCGATGAAGGTCACGCACACCACCTTCACCGCCGGCATCTTCGAGCGCCGGCCCAGGGCCAGCAAAATGCCCAGCGGCAACGCGCCGGCAATACCCACGGTGGCGATCACCAGGGTCAGCATCAAGCCGCCCCATTGGCTGGTGGCCACGTTCTCCAGGCCCAGGTAGCCACCGTGCAGCAGGGTGTAGGCCACGATCGGGAAGATCACCAGGAAGCTCAGGCCGTACACCGCCTTGCGTGGCACGCGCGGGATGAACAGCGGCGCTGCCCCCAGCACGGCCAGCCACACGGTAAGGTCGACGCGCCAGCGCAGTTCCTGCGGGTAGTAGCCGTACATGAACTGGCCGAAGCGCTGCTCGATGAACACCCAGCAGGCGCCGGCCTTGGTGCAGTCCTCGCGGGTGGTGCCGGTCCAGTTGGCGTCCAGGAACGCCCAGCTCAGCAGCGGCGGTATCACCAGCCACACCAGGTACAGGGCCAGCAGGGTCAGCAGCGTGTTGAACCAGCTGGAAAACAGGTTGGCGCGCATCCATGCGACAGGGCCGACCGCCAGGTTGGGCGGTGGCATGTTGGGTTTGAATACATGCGACGTCATGGCCGTTTCCTCACCGCTCGATCAGCGCAATGCGCTTGTTGTACCAGTTCATCAGCAGGGAAATGCTGATGCTGATCGCCAGGTACACGCTCATGGTAATGGCGATGACTTCGATCGCCTGCCCGGTCTGGTTGAGCACCGTGCCGGCAAACAGCGAAACCATTTCCGGGTAGCCGATACCGGCCGCCAGCGAGGAGTTCTTCGCCAGGTTCAGGTATTGGCTGGTCAGCGGCGGAATGATCACCCGCAGCGCCTGGGGAATGATCACCTTGCGCAACGTCGGCCCGGGGCGCAGGCCCAGGGAACGCGCGGCCTCGGTCTGGCCGTGGCTGACCGACTTGATGCCCGAGCGCACGATCTCGGCGATGAACGCCGCGGTGTACACCGTGAGCGCCAGGGTCAGGGCCAGCAGTTCAGGGATCATCACCCAGCCGCCAACAAAGTTGAAACCGCGCAGCTCGGGCATTTCCCAGTGCAGCGGCGCGCCGAACACCAGCGCGCTGAGCGCCGGGATCACCACCAGCAAGGCCAGGCCGACCCAGAACTTGTGGAACGGCTCGCCGGTATCCTCGAAGCGCTTGTTGGCCCACTTGACCATCACGACGATGGCAACGATGGCCACCACCACGGCGATCAGGAACGGGTACAGGCCATCGGCCTTGAGCGCCGCCGGCATGTTCAGGCCACGGTTGCTCAGGTAGAAGGTGTTCCACAGGTTATGGCTGCCGCGGGGGCCAGGCATGGTCAGGAACACGGCGAAATACCAGAACAGGATCTGCAGCAGTGGCGGGATGTTGCGGAAGGTCTCGACGTAGACGGTGGCCAGCTTGTTGACCATCCAGTTGGACGACAGGCGTGCCACGCCGATGACGAAGCCCAGCAGGGTCGCCAGGATCACGCCGATGAAGGTCACCAGCAGCGTGTTGAGCAGCCCGATCACGAAGACGCGCGAGTAGGTGTCCGACTCGGTGTACGGGATCAGGTGCTGGGCAATGCCGAAGCCGGCACTGCGTTCAAGGAAGTCGAAGCCCGAAGTGATGCCGCGGTGTTGCAGGTTGGTCTGGGTGTTGTGGAACAGGTACCAGCCCAGCGAGACCACCGCCACGATGGTGATGATCTGAAACAGCCACGCACGCACACGTGGATCGGTCAGGGAGAACCCTTTGGGTGCGCCGATTTGATTTTGCATGAAGTGCCCCGGAAGAAAGGGAATGTAACAGCGCCTGGCGGCATACGGGCCGCCAGGCGCGGGGCTTGCTTAACGTACTGGTGGGGCGTACTGGATGCCGCCGTTGTTCCACAGCGCGTTCAGGCCGCGGTCGATGGCCAGCGGGGTGCTCTTGCCCAGGTTCTTCTCGAACACTTCGCCGTAGTTACCCACTTGCGAGACGATCTTCACTACCCAATCCTTTGGCAGCTTGAGGTCCTTGCCGTACTCGCCGTCGCCGCCCAGCAGGCGCGCCACGTCGGGGTTCTTGGTGGACTTGGCTTCTTCCACGACGTTCTTGGAAGTGATGCCAGCTTCTTCGGCGTTGAGCATGGCGAACAGGGTCCACTTGACGATGCTGAACCACTCTTCGTCGCCTTTACGCACCACCGGGCCCAGGGGCTCCTTGGAGATGGTTTCCGGCAGGACCACGTAGTCGCCCGGCGAGGCCAGCTTGGAGCGTTGTGCGTAGAGCTGCGACTTGTCGGAGGTCAGCACGTCGCAACGGCCGCTTTCCAGGGACTTGGCGCTTTCGTCGGAGGTGTCGAAGGTGATCGGGGTGTACTTCAGGCCGTTGGCGCGGAAGTAGTCCGAGACGTTCAGTTCGGTGGTGGTACCGGCCTGGATGCAGATGGTTGCACCGTCCAGTTCCTTGGCCGACTTCACGCCCAGCTTCTTGTTGGCCAGGAAGCCAACGCCGTCGTAGTAGGTGACACCGGTGAACATCAGGCCCATGCCGGCATCGCGGGAGCTGGTCCAGGTGGTGTTGCGCGACAGCACGTCGATTTCACCGGACTGCAGGGCGGTGAAGCGCTCCTTGGCGTTCAGCTGGCTGAACTTGACCTTGGTGGCGTCGCCGAACACGGCAGCGGCCACGGCGCGGCAGACGTCGGCGTCGATGCCCTGGATCTTGCCGGTGGAGTCCGGAACGGAGAAGCCAGGCAGGCCATCACTGACGCCGCACTGAATGAAACCTTTCTTCTGAATCGCGTCCAGAGTGGCGCCTGCCTGGGCAAAGCCGCTTACCCCCAGAACGGTGGCGGCGGTCAGGACAGCCAGGGTGGATTTCAGCATTTTCATTCAAACCTCCAAATTGCTCTTGTTGTGTCGAGCTGTGTTCTGCCGCACCCTTTTGAGGCGATTTCGACCCGTTGCTGGCTTGTTTTTGGGTCAAGCGGTACAGAACTCATTTTTTGATTGTGTAAGTGCAGTTCACCTTCGGGATTCCTGCAAACTCACGGCTCCTTGATCGGTCGAACAGATGAGGCGTTATGGTTCGCCCCTGTCGTTTCGCATGACCCGTGGAAGGGCTGCAATCCGCTTGAATACCATCCCGCTTTCGCCATGGGGCGTACAGCCTGATAGTGTTACCGGATACATCTTTCCTTCCACTTGGCGGATACATAGCAAAGCGCGTACCACGTTACAGAGCGCAAGCGTTTCAGCGCCCGTCAATAGGAAAACGTGTAGCCTTGCGACATCTTTTTCCGGTATCGCCCCGATACGCCCTTTTGCAATGCACTTTATGAGAGCGTTCGCCCAATTTTGGAGCAGTCATGAGCAACCCGATGATCCTCGAACCTACCCAGCCAGCCGACGCCTGTGTGATCTGGTTGCACGGCCTGGGCGCCGACCGCTACGACTTCCTGCCGGTGGCCGAGGCCCTGCAGGCCAGCCTGCCCAGCGCCCGCTTCATCCTGCCCCAGGCGCCCACGCGCCCGGTGACCATCAACGGCGGCTATGAAATGCCAAGCTGGTACGACATCAAGGCCATGACCCCGGCGCGGGCGATCGACGAGGCGCAACTGGACGAGTCGGCCGACATGGTCAAGGGCTTGATCGAAGCGCAAGTGGCCGCTGGTGTGCCAGAACAGCGCATTTTCATCGCCGGTTTCTCCCAGGGTGGCGCCGTGGTGCTTCACACCGCGTTCCTGCGCTACCCGGGCACTCTGGGCGGGGTGCTGGCGCTGTCCACCTACGCGCCTACCTTCAATGAACAGGTGCAACTGAGCGCCACCCAGCGCGCCACGCCGGTGCTGTGCCTGCACGGTGACCAGGATGACGTGGTGTTCAACGCCATGGGCCGCAGCGCCCACGACCACCTCAAGCAGTGGGGCGTGGCGGTGGAGTGGCTGGAATACCCGATGGGCCATGAAGTGGTGATCGAAGAGATTCGCGACATCGCCGCGTGGCTGGGCCAGAAGTTGGCCTGACCCACGTGTGGGAGCTGGCTTGCCAGCGAGCTTTCAGGGGCGTCGAACAGCTCGCTGGCAAGCCAGCTCCCACAGTCCGGCGGCAGCTGCTACTACGCGCCCGATTCTTGCATTACACTGCCCCGCGTACATTCCTTAATCAAATATAATGAGAAGACCGTGCTCAAAGCACTCAAGAACCTGTTCGGAAAAAGCGAGGCTGAGCCGCTCGCAGCCGAAATGACTGCTCCTGTAGCACCGAGCCCAGCTCGGGAAGCGGCCATCCCCACGCCCGTGGAAACCATCAAGGAAACCGAGACCCTGTCAGCCCCAACGCCCGCCCCCGCCCCTGTTACCAACGCCGAAGCCGAACTGGTCAAGCCCTCCCCCCGCGAACGCAAGCCCAAGCCGGCCGCCGCGCTATGGAAACTGGAAGACTTCAAGGTCGACCCCCAGGAAGGCAAGACCCGCTTCCACGACTTCAAGCTCTCCGCTGAGCTGATGCACGCCATCCACGACCTGGGTTTCCCCTACTGCACGCCCATCCAGGCGCAGGTGCTGGGCTACACCTTGAAGGGCAAGGATGCGATCGGCCGCGCCCAGACCGGCACCGGCAAGACCGCGGCGTTCCTGATTTCGATCATCACCCAGCTGCAGCAGACCCCGCCGCCCAAGGAACGCTACATGGGCGAGCCACGGGCGCTGATCATCGCCCCCACCCGCGAGCTGGTGGTGCAGATCGCCAAGGACGCGGCCAACCTGACCAAGTACACCGGCCTGAACGTGATGACGTTCGTCGGCGGCATGGACTTCGACAAACAGCTCAAGCAGCTGGAAGCCCGCTACTGCGACATCCTGGTGGCCACCCCGGGCCGCCTGCTGGACTTCAACCAGCGCGGCGAAGTGCACCTGGACATGGTCGAGGTGATGGTGCTGGACGAAGCCGACCGCATGCTCGACATGGGCTTTATCCCGCAAGTGCGCCAGATCATTCGCCAGACCCCGCCGAAAAGCGAGCGCCAGACCCTGCTGTTCTCCGCCACCTTCACCGACGACGTGATGAACTTGGCCAAGCAGTGGACCACCGACCCGGCCATCGTCGAGATCGAGCCGGAGAACGTCGCCAGCGAAACCGTGGAACAGCACGTCTACGCCGTGGCCGGCAGCGACAAGTACAAGCTGCTGTACAACCTGGTGAACGACAACGGCTGGGAGCGGGTGATGGTGTTCGCCAACCGCAAGGACGAAGTGCGGCGCATCGAGGAAAAACTGGTGCGTGACGGCGTCAACGCCGCGCAGCTGTCAGGCGACGTGCCCCAGCACAAGCGCATCAAGACCCTGGAAGGCTTCCGCGAAGGCAAGATTCGCGTGCTGGTGGCCACCGACGTGGCCGGGCGTGGGATTCACATCGATGGCATCAGCCACGTGATCAACTTCACCCTGCCGGAAGACCCGGACGACTACGTGCACCGTATCGGCCGTACGGGCCGTGCGGGCATGAGCGGCGTGTCGATCAGCTTCGCCGGCGAGGACGACTCCTATCAGCTGCCGTCGATCGAGGCCCTGCTGGGCCGCAAGATCAGCTGCGAGATGCCGCCGACCGAGCTGCTGCGCCCCGTGCCGCGCAAGCATTCCTGATACACCGCGGCGTTTCCGGACGCCGCCTTACGGCAGCTGCTACGCGGGCTTGTAGCCGCGTCCGCGGCTACCGCCAGCGGTCAGCCGCCTGGTTGTCGCTGGCCTTGCCTTCCACCCAGCGCTCCCCTGCCCCGGTCTGTTCCTTCTTCCAGAACGGCGCGCGGGTCTTCAGGTAATCCATGATGAAATTGCAGGCGTCGAACGCCGCCTGCCGGTGGGCGCTGGCCACGCCGACGAAGACGATCGGCTCGCCCGGCGCCAGGGCGCCAATGCGGTGCAGCACCTCGACCTTCAGCAACGGCCAGCGCTGCTCGGCTTCCACCACGATCTTGCCCAGGGCCTTCTCGGTCATGCCCGGGTAATGCTCAAGGAACATGCCGGCCACATCCAGGCCATCATTAAAGTCCCGCACGTACCCCACGAAACTCACCACCGCGCCCACGCCGACGTTGGCAGCGTGCATGGCGTTCACTTCCACGCCTGGGTCGAACGGCTCGGCCTGCACACGAACGGTCATGGTCAACCCCCGGTCACGGGCGGAAAGAACGCCACTTCGTCGCCGTCGACCACCGGCTCGTCGAGCTTGCACAGGTCCTGGTTGCGCGCGCACATCAGGTTGGCTTCGCCCAGCACGCTCCAGTTGCCGCCGCGTTCCAGCAGCTCCTGGCGTACGTCTTCGAGGGTGCTGAAGGTGCCCACCAGCGCTTCGCCATCCATGCCCATGGCTTCACGGTAACGGGCGAAATAAACGATGTTGACGTTCATGCCTGCTCCGCCTGGTAGTGGCCGCTCTTGCCGCCGATTTTCTCCAGCAGGCGCACGCTCTCGATGGTCATGCCCTTGTCCACGGCCTTGCACATGTCGTAAATGGTCAGCGCGGCGACGCTGGCGGCGGTCAGCGCTTCCATTTCCACCCCGGTCTGCCCGGCCAGCTTGCAGCGCGCCACGATCAGCACGGCGTCGGCGCCGTCGGCGCTCAGCTGCACCTTGACGCTGGTGAGCATCAACGGGTGGCACAGCGGAATCAGGTCGCTGGTCTTTTTCGCCGCCTGGATGCCGGCGATGCGCGCCACGGCGAACACGTCCCCCTTGGGGTGGTCGCCATCGACGATCATCTGCAGGGTGGCGGGCAGCATGCGCACCCGCGCCTGGGCCACGGCTTCGCGGGACGTCACGGCTTTTTCGGTGACGTCGACCATGTTGGCATGGCCTTGGGAATCGAGATGGGTCAGCACTTGCCTTGCTCCTGGGGGCGGAGGGGGGATTGTAAACCCGGGGCGATGGCGATGCACCTGTGGGACTGCCGTCGGATATTTCCCGGCGTTGCTTCGGATTTGTCCGGCTTCCCGTTGCACGACAGCCCGCAATAATCCGGGCTTTCCTGGTCCTCCGGAGCATCGTCATGCCAGATCTCACACCCTTGGCGCGCTTGCGCGCCCTGCTGCTCGGGCTATTGTGCCTGGGCCTCGATACCGCCTTTGCCTCGGAGGTGCTGATCAGCGCGCGCGTGGAGGACCAGAAGCTCGTAGACACCACCCCGCGGTCCAGATGGTGCTCGATCTATAATCTGTGTTCGGGCCATAACACCATCGATGTCCCCTTCGAGATGAGCAAGCAAATCAACCTGGCATCTCCGGATGATCGTGATAAAGCGTACGTGCACCTGCCGCCGCGGCAAAGCTTTACCCTGACCAACCGCTCGACCCAGGAAACTGCGAGGATGCAGTTGGGCTACCGCTTTGTCAGCATGAAATACACCTACCAGACGCAAGATGTTATCGGAAGGAGCGTCCGTAATTGCCGATTCGAAAGCGTCAGCGGCAGCCCCAATGCAAGCAAATTCCTGTGGTCGGTGCACAACTCCGATGCCCCCGCCGCCTGCGTTTCCGTGGCCGGCTCCAGCGATGAGCTGCAGCTATCTGTGTTCAACGAACTGATGCTTACGTACCTTGCTGACTTTCCATCCGCGGCATCCCTGAGCCCTGGCATCTGGGAGGGTTACATCGACTACCCCATCGGCAGCTCCAACGGCTTCGACTTCGGCAACGTCTTGCAGCTCAGCAGCAACAACATCCGCTTCCGGGTCGAAATCCAGGTGAAGCACGACATGCAGGTGGAATTTCCCGCCAGCGGCAGTACAGTGGAAGTGATTCCTCCGGGCGGCTGGAAACAGTATGAGACCACCAACCAGATACCGCCGAAGCTGGTCCATGACAGCCCGTTGAAGATCTGGGCCGCCAGCCCGTTCGCTGTCTACGTGACCTGCCAATACAGCCCGAATCCCACGCACTGCGCCATGCAACACCCGCGCGTCACGGACCGGGCAGCGGTGTATACCACACTGACCCTGCCGGCCACGTTCAACTTCAACGGCCAGCCGGTGACTCGCCTACCCCTGGGCGTTGGCGCAGCCAATGCAAAAATGATCACCCCCGTGGGCAATGTCTCCAGCCAGCCGGGGCAGGTGCATTTCGAGGTGCCGCAAAGCGACATCCGGCGGATGTTGACGTATTTTCGCGGGGCGACCTACAGCGGGGACGTGACCTTGATGTTTGACGTAAATATTTAGGGAAACGCCGCCATTGCCTGCGCAATGGCGGACGTTAACTGCAACATGCGTTACAGATGCGACTCCGCATACTCCGCCAGAATCGAGCGCGGTACCCCTTGAAGGGTGATGTGCACCCCATTGGGGAAGTCCTTGAAACGCTCGGTCAGGTAGGTCAGGCCCGAGCTTGGCGCCGACAGGTACGGGGTGTCGATCTGCGCCAGGTTGCCCAGGCAGATCACCTTGGAACCAGCGCCGGCACGGGTGATGATGGTCTTCATCTGGTGCGGCGTGAGGTTCTGGCACTCATCGATCAGGATCAGGCTCTGCTGGAAGCTGCGGCCGCGAATGTAGTTCAGCGACTTGAACTGCAGCGGCACCTTGCTGAGGATGTAGTCGACACTGCCGTGGGTGTTTTCATCGTCCATGTGCAGGGCTTCGAGGTTGTCGGTGATGGCCCCCAGCCAAGGTTCCATCTTCTCCGCCTCGGTGCCCGGCAGGAAGCCGATCTCCTGATCCAGCCCCTGCACGCTGCGCGTGGCGATGATACGGCGGTAGCGCTTGCTCACCATGGTCTGTTCGATGGCCGCCGCCAGGGCCAGGATGGTCTTGCCCGAACCGGCGGCGCCGGTCAGGTTGACCAGGTGGATGTCCGGGTCCAACAGCGCGAACAGCGCCAGCGCCTGATGAATGTCACGCGGTTTCAGGCCCCAGGCTTCCTGGTGCAACAGCGGTTCCTGGTGCAGGTCGAGCAGCACCAGCTCATCGTCCTTCACGCCCTTGATCCAGCCGACGAAGCCCTGCTCATCAATGACGAACTCGTTGATGTGCACGGCCGGCAGCTGTTCCTGCAACTGCACGCGGTGCCAGGTGCGGCCATGGTCCTGGCGGGTTTCGACCTTGCTGACGCGGTCCCAGAACGAGCCGGTCATTTCGTGGTAGCCACGCGACAGCAGGGAGACGTCGTCCACCAGCTGGTCAGTGCTGTAGTCCTCGGCCGCGATACCGCAGGCGCGGGCCTTGAGGCGCATGTTGATGTCTTTGGTGACCAGGACCACGTCCCAGTCTTTCTTGCGTTGGTGCAGGTCAACCAGTTGGTTGATGATGATGTTGTCGTTGAGGTTGCCCGGCAGCACGGTGGTAGGCGGGCCGCCCTTGGTCATGAGAATGGACAGGAAACCTTTCGGTGCACCCTTGCCACGCTGGATCGGCACCCCCAGCTCCACGTCCGCAGGGCAGGCGTCGCCCAGGGTCTGGTCGATCAGGCGGATGGCTTGCCGACACTCGGCAGCCACCGACTGCTTGCCGCTCTTGAGCTTGTCCAGCTCTTCCAGCACCGTCATGGGGATGGCGACGTGGTGTTCCTCGAAGTTCAGCAACGCGTTTGGATCGTGGATCAGTACATTGGTATCGAGCACATAAAGGATTGGCTTGTCGGAAGAAATGGTGCGTCCTTGATCATCCATACTCGGTCACCTTTGAGAGAGCCGTTCGACGCAATACCTGAACGGTGCTGCGCCGCGAAGTGACCGCCGTTTCCGCACCTCCCAGAGGGCTGTGGACGTGTGGAACTGCAACTGCGGTGGGCCGGGTGACGACGCCACCTGTGCTGCAGGGTTCGGCGATCTAACTTCGTAATACCGCAAAACCCATGACGTTAAAAAGCACTTTGACGCTTTTTTGAAGTTTATTTTTCTGCATGACGAATAACGCTTGGCGCAGGTCAAAACCACCGGTAAAGTCAGAAGTCCACCCCCCTCCTGCTGCCCTGGAAATTTTACCGTTCCAGCCTCGCCGTGCCCGTAAACATTGGCTGTGACGCCCGGTTACTGAAACTGCCGGCAATCCTGCCAGCCGATGCCCGCCTGGGCCGTCTGGGTGAGCAGCCAGGGCAACGCCACCTGCACTTTGGCCTGGGTATCGTGAAAATCGATCACGCCATGGCGCCACAGCAGCATCAGGGTCAGCACGCGCTGGGCGCTCTGCTCGGCGGTGAGCTGGGCGTTGCTGTCCTGGGAGTCGATGTCCCACAGCGCCACCTTCATCTGTTGCGTGCCCAGGAAGGTATCGGCGTCGGCGCGACGGGTGCCATAGGGCGGGCGGAACAGCGGCACATAGTTGTCCGGCAGTTCGTTTTCCACCAGGGTGGTGCTGCGGGTGATGGAGCCCTGCCAGTCGTTCCAGTCGGCGTGGGAGCGGTACTGCCAGCCCTGCACGCCCACGCACTGGCCTTTATAAAGAGCAACCAGGCTGCCCGGCTCGCCCTTGTCGCGACGGTTGCTGAAGCTCTGCCCAAGCACGAAGAAGGTGGCGTTGATGCTCTGCTTGCGCAGGTAGTCGGTGACCCACTCGGTGCCGCCCACGGCGACGCTGGGGCCACTGTCGAACGTCAGCAGGAACACCCGGTCGTTGAAATCACTGCCGTTCAGCTCATTATCGGAGATTTTCAGCACTTCGCTGCTGATCTGTGGCGCCAGCGCAGCCTTGCGCAGCAGCTCGTCGACGTAAATCAGGTCGAACACCCGCGCCGGCGCGCCCCAGTTGGCATAGAAGGAATCCGGCGCCACGGCGAAATTGTTGGCCTGGGTGCGCAGGTCGTCGAGGCTGTCGATGGCGAAACAGAATGAAGCGTCCTGGTCGCAGCTCTGCTGCGCCGCGTCGTAGTTCTTCCACAGGCGCAGCCACAGCTGCTGGCGCAGGTCGTTGATGGCCACCATGTTCACCGTGCGCAGGTCCAGGCGGTCGGCCAGGTCGGCTTCGCCCAGGGCTTCGGATTGCAACAGCACGTGGGCGAACATGAGGATTTCCGCACGCGAGGCCACGTCGAACAGCGCCGGGGTGCTCAGCGTCTCGGGCCAGGCGCTGCGCTCGATGGTGGCGACCGGCGGCGGCACGGCGGCCTGGGCGCCAAGGCTGGCAAGGGCGGCGAATAGCAGGCAGGCAAGGCGCAAGGGCGGATCTCCATGGGGCGGCGGTGCCGGAATCATAAACCATCGGGCAGCCACCCGTAGCAGCGGCCGCAGGCCGCGTCCCACCCCACCGCCGATCCTTCTATCGCCCTAATAGATGGAGTTCCCCGCCCCCACCCCCTAAAATCGCGGCCACGATAAATGGAGACGATTTCATGCTGACGGTGATTTCCCCCGCCAAGACCCTGGATTACGAAACGCCCCCCGTAACCGATCGCTTCACCCAGCCGCAATACCTGGACCACAGCCAGGAACTGATCCAGATCCTGCGCGAGCTGGCCCCGGCGCAAATCAGCGAGCTGATGCACCTGTCCGACAAACTGGCCGGCCTGAATGCCGCACGCTTCGGCAGCTGGAACCCGGCCTTCACGCCCGACAACGCCAAGCAGGCCCTGTTGGCCTTTAAAGGCGACGTGTACACCGGCCTCGACGCCAACAGCCTCACCGACGCCGATTTCAGCTACGCCCAGGACCACCTGCGCATGCTCTCAGGGCTGTACGGCCTGCTGCGCCCGCTGGACCTGATGCAGCCCTACCGCCTGGAAATGGGCACCAAGCTGGCCAACGCCCGCGGCAAGGACCTGTACGCCTTCTGGGGCACGCGCATCAGCGAATGGCTGAACGACACCCTGGCTGAGCAGGGCGACGACCTGCTGCTGAACCTGGCCTCCACCGAGTACTTCTCGGCGGTCAAGCGCACGGCCCTCAAGGCCCGCATCATCAACACCGAGTTCAAGGACCTGAAGAACGGCCAGTACAAGATCATCAGCTTCTACGCCAAGAAGGCCCGGGGCATGATGAGCCGCTTCGTCATCCAGGAACGCATCAACGACCCGCAGCAGCTCAAGCAGTTCGACCAGCAGGGTTACTACTTCAGCGCCGAACAGTCGAAACCCGACAATCTGGTTTTCCTGCGCGACCACCCCGCCGACTGAGCCTCCATTCGGTGCACCGTTTTGTCCTACAAAACGGGCACCGCTACCCCTGCAAAAAAGTGCAGAGTGCCACCACCCGCCAACCAAATGGCGTCAAATAGTCGTCAAATTAGATGATTGCCGTCCTTCATTCAGCTCCCGTTCAGAAAACTTCGCTTTTTTTGACGACTTTTTTTTGAATGCTGGCACAAAAACATGATAGCTCCGCAAGTCCCCAGCCCCGCAGGATAAAACCGTACAGTGCTATCAGAATGAAAGCATTTGTAACCATGAATTTCTTGAAGATTTTGTCATCCGAGCGGAATGACATCAGGAACTAATTTCAAATCCAATAGCTCATACCACCCGTAACGATTCTCGAGCGCTATGTGAGAGATGACCTACAGCGAAACAGGGAACGATTCGAGCCTTATCGTTCGAACAACTTGCAAACAACGGTCATGGTTATGACCGGAAGTTGATCTCAGGAGAGAACGCACCAAAAGTAATCTTTGACATGGCCACGCCAGAGCCTCGTATACCGAGCTCCTGCAAAGCGTCTTAGTGCTTGATTTCATTGGCGGATAGCCAAGACAGCAGTCAGCACTGCAAGCTAGGAAGTCGTCTTTGTACTACAGGCTGGCTACACACTAGGGCACAAGCCCACGACACGGCCACGTGCTGCGCTACTTGAGTGCATTATTGCGCACTCACTTTTAAATATATGCCTGCAAGCGGGAGCATGACATTCAATTGTCACACTTCCGAGTGCGCGAATACTGCTGGTTAATTAAACCCGGTCTGGCTCTTACTTGTTTGAGTCGGCGCGATAACACATGAGGTGAATGCGATGCGTATCAGCATCTTCGGTTTGGGTTATGTCGGTGCAGTCTGTGCCGGTTGCCTGTCTGCACGCGGTCACGACGTGGTTGGCGTGGATATTTCCAAGGCCAAGATTGACCTTATCAACAACGGTAAATCGCCTATTGTCGAACCGGGTCTGGAAGAGCTGTTGGCACAGGGAATTCAGAGCGGCCGCCTGCGTGGCACCACCGACTTCTCCGAAGCCATTCGTGACACGGATCTGTCGATGCTGTGCGTCGGCACGCCGAGCAAGAAGAACGGCGACCTGGAACTGAACTACATCGAATCGGTGTGCCGTGAAATCGGTTTCGTGCTGCGTGACAAGACCACCCGCCACACCATCGTGGTACGCAGCACCGTGCTGCCGGGCACCGTCAAGAACGTGGTGATCCCGATCCTCGAAGACTGCTCGGGCAAGAAGGCCGGCGTCGACTTCGGCGTGGCCGTGAACCCCGAGTTCCTGCGCGAATCCACCGCCATCAAGGACTACGACCACCCACCGATGACCGTCATCGGCGAGTTCGACACCGCCTCCGGTGATGCCCTGCAGTCCCTGTACGAAGAGCTCGACGCGCCGATCATCCGCAAGGACATCGAAGTGGCCGAGATGATCAAGTACACCTGCAACGTGTGGCACGCCACCAAGGTCACCTTCGCCAACGAAATCGGCAACATTGCCAAGGCAGTCGGCGTCGATGGCCGCGAAGTGATGGACGTGGTCTGCCAGGACAAGGCCCTGAACCTGTCGCAGTACTACATGCGCCCAGGCTTCGCCTTCGGCGGCTCGTGCCTGCCCAAGGACGTACGCGCCCTGACCTACCGCGCCAGCTCCCTGGACGTGGACGCGCCGCTGCTCAACTCGCTGATGCGCAGCAACGTGTCCCAGGTGCAGAACGCCTTCGACATCATCTCCAGCCACGACAAGCGCAAGGTCGCCCTGCTGGGCCTGAGCTTCAAGGCTGGCACCGACGACCTGCGCGAAAGCCCGCTGGTAGAGCTGGCCGAGATGCTGATCGGCAAGGGCTTCGACCTGAAGATCTACGACAGCAACGTCGAGTACGCCCGTGTCCACGGCGCGAACAAGGACTACATCGAGTCGAAGATCCCCCACGTGTCGTCGCTGCTGGACTCGGACTTCGAGGGCGTCATCGACAACTCCGACGTGATCATCCTGGGCAACCGCGACGAGAAATTCCGTGCGCTGGTGCAATCGGTGCCACACGGCAAGCAGGTCATCGACCTGGTGGGCTTCATGCCCAACACCACCTGCCCGGAAGCCCGCACTGAAGGCATCTGCTGGTAAGGCCTACGGGCCTGCCGGTTCGCCGGCAGGCCCGCTCCCCTACCCCGCAATGACCGACAATCGATACGGACGCAGATCATGCACAGGCTAAAACACGGTCTACTCCAGGCCGCCGGATGGTTGTTCTACCTGACATTGCTGATGGCACTCGCCCTGGCGTTGCCAACCACTCTTTTCGACTCGCAGTCGAAAGACTTCATTTTCCTGATTGGCGCCGTGGGTATCTGGCGCTATTCGATGGGCGCCACGCACTTCGTGCGCGGCATGCTGTTCCTGTACGTGGTGTACCCGCACCTGCGCCGCAAGGTCCGCAAGCTGGGCGCCGCGGCAGACCCCAGCCATGTGTTCCTGATGGTCACCAGCTTCCGCATCGACGCCCTGACCACCGCCCAGGTGTACAGCTCGGTGATCCGCGAAGCCATCAACTGCGGCTACCCCACCACCGTGGTGTGCTCGCTGGTGGAAATGTCCGATGAACTGCTGGTCAAGGCGCTGTGGGCCAAGATGGCTCCCCCTGACCGCGTTTCCCTGGACTTCGTGCGCATCGCCGGCACCGGCAAGCGCGACGGCCTGGCCTTCGGCTTCCGCGCCATCTCCCGCCACCTGCCCGACGACAACGCGGTCGTGGCGGTGATCGACGGCGACACCGTGCTGGCCGACGGCTGCGTGCGCAAGACCGTGCCCTGGTTCAAGCTCTACGACAACGTCGGCGGCCTGACCACCAACGAGTTCTGCGAAGTGCGCGGCGGCTACATCATGAGCGAATGGCACAAGCTGCGCTTCGCCCAGCGCCACATCAACATGTGCTCCATGGCCCTGTCCAAGCGCGTGCTGACCATGACCGGGCGCATGTCGGTATTCCGCGCCACCGTGGTCACCAACCCCGAGTTCATCGCCGACGTGGAAAGCGACTCCCTGGAGCATTGGCGCCTGGGCCGCTTCAAGTTCCTCACCGGTGACGACAAGTCCAGCTGGTTCAGCCTGATGCGCCTGGGCTACGACACCTTCTACGTGCCCGATGCCGCGATCAACACCGTGGAGCACCCGCCGGAGAAGAGCTTCCTCAAGGCCAGCCGCAAGCTGATGTACCGCTGGTACGGCAACAACCTGCGCCAGAACTCCCGCGCGCTGGGCCTGGGCGTGCGCCGCCTGGGGGTGTTCACCAGCATCGTGCTGTTCGACCAGCGTGTGTCCATGTGGACCAGCCTGCTGGGCCTGACCGCGGCCATCATCGCCACGCTCAAGTTCAACATCGCGTTCCTGCTGGGTTACCTGCTGTGGATCGGCATCACCCGTTTGATCCTGACCATCATGCTGATGTGCTCGGGCCACTCGGTAGGGCCCGCCTATCCGGTGATCCTGTATTACAACCAGATCGTCGGCGCGATCATGAAGATCTACGTGTTCTTCCGCCTCGACAAGCAGTCCTGGACCCGCCAGCCCACCGTGCTCAAACGCGATCTCGCGAGCTTTCAACAATGGTTCAACACCTGGTCTTCACGGACCATGACGTTCTCGGCCGCCAGCATCTTCGTGGCTGTGCTGTTCGTGATGGTGTGAACCGGACACTAATGGATTAACCAGGAATTACCGCCATGAATAACGCCGTGAACGTGAATGTCGTGCATGAGTCCGAAGCCCAGCGCCAGCACGCCCGGGTCAAGCTGCCCGCCAAGCTGCGCTACCAGGGGCCCAACCGGGAAAACATCGAGGTGCGCATCGAGGACCTGTCGGCCGGTGGCCTGGCCTTCCACGCGCCCAAGCCGCTGAAGGAAGGTGAGGTACACCGCGGGCGCCTGATGTTCGTCATCGACACCCTGGGCCTGGGCATGGACATCGAGTTCCAGGTGCGTTCGTTCAACGACAGCACCGGCCGCGTCGGCTGCCAGTTCCAGAACCTGGAACAGCAGGACATCGCCACCATGCGCCACCTGATCACCTCGCACCTGAGCGGCGAGATCATCAGCGTCGGCGACGTGCTGGGCACCCTGCAGCGCGACAACTTCACCAAGGCGCGCAAGGACAAGAAACTGGGCGGTGGCCAGTCGGCGTTCGCCCGTTTGAAAGCCGTGACCTTCAGCGCCGGCGTATTCGTGGTGGGCCTGGCGGCCTTCGGCTTCGTGCTGAAATCGGTGTACGGCCTGTACTTCGTGACCCATGCCCAGGCGGGCCTGGTCGCCGCACCATCGATGAACATCACCATGCCCCGCGACGGCACCGTGCAGAGCCTGGTGGGCGCCGACGGCGTGGCGCCAAAAGGCGCGCCGCTGGCCAGCTTCAGCACCAGCATGCTCGACGTGCTGAAAGGCAACCTGGACCCCGACCAACTGCAACCGGACAAGATCACCGAACTGTTCGGCAAGCAAATGACCGGCACCCTGACCTCGCCGTGTGACTGCACCGTGGGCCAGCAGCTGGTTGCCGACGGCCAGTACGCCAGCAAGGGCGACGTGATCTTCACCCTGGTACCACGCAACACCACCGCCAACGTCGAGGCGCGCTTCGCCTACCGCCAGTTCGGCGACGTGACCCCGGGCACCGCCGTGAACTTCCAGGTGGCCGGCGACAGCACCGTGCGCCAGGGCAAGATCATCAACGCCACCAGCATCAACCCGCTGGACCTGTCCTCGGACCTGCGCGTGCAGATCCAGCCCGACGAGCCACTGAACAGCAACCTCACCGGCCGCGCCGTGGACGTCAGCAGCGACCGTGGTCCGTCGCTGAACTGGCTGATGGACAAAGCCATGGCCGCCGGCCAGTAAGTGGGATCGAGGAGAACACCTGTGGCTAGCACTCTAAGAATATTGCCAGGATCTGCACTGCTGGGCCTGGCCGTGGCCATCGGCCTGGCCGGTTGCAGCGGCCTGCCGGACCAACGCCTGGCCAACGAAGCCTTGAAGCGTGGCGACACCGCGCTGGCCCAGCAGAACTATCAGCAACTGGCAGACCTGGGCTACACCGAAGCCCAGGTCGGCCTGGCCGATATCCAGGTGGGCACCCGCGACCCCGAGCAACTGCGCCAGGCCGAGGCGACCTACCGCGCCGCGGCCGACACCTCGCCACGGGCCCAGGCCCGCCTGGGCCGGTTGCTGGCCCTCAAGCCGCACCCCACCGAGGCGGAACAACGCGAAGCCGAAGGCCTGCTGAAGAAAGCCTTTGCCAACGGCGAGGGCAACACCCTGACGCCGCTGGCCATGCTCTACCTGCAATACCCCAACACCTTCCCGGGCGTGAACGCCCAGGCAAAGATCAACGAATGGCAGGCCGCCGGCTACGCCGAGGCCAACCTGGCCCAGGTGCTGGTGTACCGCATCCAGGGCACCTACGACCAGCACCTGGACGACGTCGAGAACCTGTGCCGCAAGGCCCTGACCGTGGCCGACGTGTGCTACGTGGAACTGGCCACCGTGTACCAGAAACGCCAGCAGACCGACCGTCAGCAGGCGTTGCTGGCCCAGCTGCAGGCCGCTTACGCCCGCGGCGCCGTGCCGGCCATGCGCGTGGACGCCGTGGCCCGCGTGCTGGGTGACGCCACCCTGGGCCAGACCGACGAAAAAACCGCCCAGGCCATGCTGGAAAAGATCGCCCCGGTGTACCCCGCCTCATGGGTGAGCCTGGCGCAACTGCTCTACGACTTCCCGGAACTGGGCGACGTCGACAAGATGATGGAGTACCTGGACAAGGGCCGCAACGCCGACCAGCCGCGCGCCGAGCTGCTGCTGGGCAAGGTGTACTACGAAGGCAAGCTGGTGATCCCGGACGCGAAGAAGGCTGAGCAGCACCTCAAGGCCGCCGCCCCTACCCAGATCAGCGCCCACTACTACCTGGGCCAGATCTACCGCCGTGGCTACCTGGGCGAGCCCGAGCCGCAGAAGGCCGTGGACAACCTGCTGATGGCCGCCCGCGGTGGCCAGGCCAGCGCCGACTTCGCCTTGGCACAGCTGTATTCGGGCGGCCGCGGCACCCAGCCCAACCCGGTGTACGCCTATATGTTCGTGCAACTGGCCAAGGCCCAGCCCGAACCTGCGCAGCCGGTGCTGGACCTGGCTACCCAGCTGGAAACCACCCTGACACCCGACCAACGCGCCCAGGCCCAGCAACTGCTGCAACAGGAGCAGCACGTGCGCGGTGCCATGAACCAGAACAGCAGCATTGCCCTGCAGACGCTGGAAGACGAAGACGCTGAGGACAAATCGCTATGAAACTGAACCAATGGATGAAAGCCGGCATTGGCCTGGGTTTCGCCGCGCTCTGGTCCTGCCCGACACTGGCCGCGCTGACCGCTGACCAGAACTTCGGCATCGAAGTCAAAGGCACGCTGCAGTCCGAGGACGACCGCGACCTGGGCACCCGCTCCGGCGGCGACGTCAACGGCCTGGGCCTGGACCTGCGTCCCTGGGCGTACGGCCAATGGGGCGACTGGAGCGCCTACGCCATGGGCCAGTTGGTGACCGCCACCGACACCATCCAGACCGACACCCTGCAAGAGTCCAACGTCAGCAGCGACAGCACTGCCAGCGGCCGCGAGCAGAAAAAGAACTACCTGGCCATGCGTGAATTCTGGGTCGGCTACAGCGGCTTCACGCCCTACCCCGGCGAGATCCTCAAGTTCGGCCGCCAGCGCCTGCGCAACGACGACGGCGAATGGAAAGACACCAACATCGAGGCCCTGAACTGGGACTTCGACACCACCTTGCTGCGCGCCCACGCCGGCGTCGCCGAGCGGTTCAGCGAGTACCGCACCGACCTCACCGAACTGGCCGCCACCGACAAGGACGTGCTGCACGCCTACGGCGACGTCTCGTACCAGTGGACCCCGGGCCAGTGGGTTGGCCTGCGCGCCCACCACACCCATGACAGCGGCAGCCTGCCGAGCACCGGCCAGGCTATCGACGATTCGGACAAGAGCAGCACCGGCGACCTGACCTGGCTGGGCCTTGAGGCCGACAGCGACGCCTACAACCACGACAACCTGAATAACATCAACTACTGGGGCAGCCTGACGTTCATGTCCGGCAACCGCGACAGCATTGGCAGCAACGTGGTCGACGGCCAGACCGTGGCCGGCGACAAGACCAGCGGCCACGTCAACGGCTGGGCCACCGACCTGGGCCTGCGCGTGCACCTGACCCCCGAGTGGCAAGTGGGCGGCGCCTATTCGCGTGCCAGCCGCGACTACGAACAGAACGGCCTGCAGAGCAACCGCTCGACCTGGACCGGCACCCGTGCCCGCGTGGCGCGCTTCGGCGAGGCCTACCAGGCCGAGATGGCCAACGTGCAAAGCGCCTCGCTGTTCGCCAGCTGGCAGTTGCGCGACGAATACGACGCCAGCCTGATCTACCACAAGTTCTGGCGCGTGGACGGCAACCAGGGCATCGGCACCAGCACCCTGGACGCGGTGAACACCAGCACCGACCCGGAAAACCCGACCGACATCACCTCCATCAGCTCGCTGCCGCTGGCTGACGGTGACAAGGACTTGGGCCAGGAGATGGACCTGGTGGTCAGCAAGTATTTCAAGCAAGGCCTGCTGCCTGCTGCCCTGAGCCAGTCCATTGACGAGCCTTCGGCGCTGGTGCGCCTGCGCGCGGGCGTGTTCAAGCCCGGCTCGGCCTATGGCAATCAAGTGGACAGCTACATGCACCGCGCCTTTATCGACGTGATCTGGCGCTTCTGATGCGACCGCGAAGGGAGTGCGAGGAAATGATGAATTCAGACAGATTGCCATGGCCCAGGGCCCTGCTGGCCACCGCCCTGCTGCTGGCCAGCGGCGCGGCCCTGGCTGCCGCGCCGGCGGCCCACCCGGCGCCGCCCCTGGGCGATGACGAGGCCAAGACCCTGCAGCAGGCCAAGACCTACACCATCACCACCGCGGCCCCCGAGTCGCTGGAGCTGGCCGCGCCGAAACTGCCCGACCTCAGCGGCTACACCGCCAAGGCCGTGGCCGCCAAGATCGACCGCCGCAAGGCCGGCAAGATCGTGGTCAAGCGCATGCTGCAGGAAGACGTGCTCAAGGAATTCATCGGCGGCGACAACAAGATGGCCGAGTGGGTGAACCGCCAGCACGGCATTCCCCAGGCCATCTTCGTCGAGGACGGCTACGTCAACCTCACCGAGCTGGTGCGCAAGCTGCCCAAGCAGTACATCCGCGAGACCGCCCCGGGCGTGTACCTGGCGCGCCTGCCGATCGTGGTCGGGCACAACGCGACCTTCGAGATCGACAAGCAGACCAAGGAACTGCGCCTGTCCCAGGAGGGCGGTGCGTTCATCGTCAACGACGGCAAGCTGTTCATCCGTGACACCCGGGTGCTGGGCTGGCGCGAGGCCGACAACGGCCCGTCGACCTTCCGCGACCCCAAGGATTTCCGCCCGTTCCTGCTGTCCTGGGGCGGCACCGAGACCTACATGGTCAACACCGTGATGGCGAGCATGGGCTACAACCAGTCCAAGTCGTACGGGGTGAGCATCTCGCAGTACACGCCGAACATGAGCGAACAGATGGGCCGTGCCCAGCCCACGGGCTGGATCATCGGCAGCACCTTCTCGGACATGTGGTACGGCTTCTACTGCTATGAGACCACCGACTTCGTGGTGAAGAGCAATACCTACCGCGACAACGTCATCTACGGCATCGACCCGCACGACCGCTCCCACGGCCTGATCATCGCCGACAACACTGTGTACGGGACCAAGAAGAAGCACGGCATCATCGTCTCCCGCGAGGTGAACGACAGCTTCATCATCAACAACCGCAGCTACGACAACCACCTGTCCGGCGTGGTGATCGACCGTAACAGCGTGGGCAACCTGGTGGCCTACAACAAGATCTACAAGAACCACACCGACGGCATCACCCTGTACGAAAGCGCCGACAACCTGCTGTGGGGCAACATGCTGCTGGGCAACAAGCGCCACGGCATCCGCGTGCGCAACAGCACCAACATCCGCCTCTACGAGAACAAGGCCCTGGGCAACGGCCTGACCGGCGTGTACGGGCACATCAAGGACCTCAGCAACACCGACCGCAACATCAAGCTCGACCCGTTCGACGCCCAGGTCTCGCTGATCCTGGTAGGTGGCGAACTGGCCGGCAACGGCACCGGGCCGCTGTCCATCGACTCGCCGCTGTCGCTTGAAATGTACCGCGTGTCGATGCTTGCCCCGACCAAATCCAGCGGCATCAGCTTCACCGGCATCCTGGGCGACCGCCAAGCCGAAATCATGGACCTGATGGTTCGCCAACAAAAAGCCGTGCTGATCGACCCTGTCGAACGCCAGACCGAAATGCAGGACTGAGGATGAATTTCATGCACCCCACCTTGATCAAGCTGCTCAGCCTGTCCGGCCTGGCCGCCGCCATGATGGCCGCGTCCAACGGCGCCAGCGCCCAGGATTTCGCCGCGCCCAAGTACCAGGCAGCGCCGTGCTGCAGCCTGTGCCCGGCCGCCCATGACGCGAAGAACTACGTGACGCGCTACCAGCAGAACTTCACCACCCTGGTACAGGCCCAGGGCGACTGGCTGTTCCGTACCCAGGAAGACCTGCGCACCGAATTCGACACCACGCCCGAGGGCTACCGCCGCCTGCAACAGCTGCACGACGCCTTCAAGAGCAAGGGCGTGGAGCTGGTGGTGGTGTACCAGCCCACCCGTGGCCTGGTGGACCGCAACAAGCTGTTCCCGGCCGACCGCGACAAGTTCCAGTACGACAAGGCGCTGCAGAACTACCAGGCCATGCTCAAGCGCTTCGCCAGCATGGGCTTCAACGTGCCGGACCTGTCGCCGCTGACCAACGAGCAGCAGGCCCACGACTTCTACTTCCGCGGTGACCAGCACTGGACCCCGTACGGCGCCCAGCGCACCGCCAAGATCGTCGCCGAGACCGTGAAGAAAATGCCGGCCTTCGCCGACATTCCCAAGCGCGAGTTCGAGACCCACCTGTCCGGCCGCATGGGCAAGACCGGTACCCTGCACAACATGGCCGGCCAGCTGTGCGGCACCAGCTACGCCATCCAGTACATGGACCAGTTCACCACCGAGCCCAAGGGTGAGGCCGCCGACGGCGACCTGTTCGGCGACGCCGGCACCCCGCAGATCACCCTGGTGGGCACCAGCCACAGCGGCAAGAACTACAACTTCTCGGGTTTCCTGGAGCAGGACATCGGTGCCGACATCCTTAACGTCGCCTTCCCCGGCGGCGGCCTGGAAGGCTCGATGCTGCAGTACCTGGGCAGCGACGACTTCCAGAAGCACCCGCCGAAAATCCTCATCTGGGAGTTCTCGCCGCTGTACCGCCTGGACCAGGAGACCATCTACCGGCAGATGATGTCGCTGCTGGACAACGGCTGCGACGGCAAGACCGCCGAGCTGTCGGCCAGCACCACGCTCAAGACCGGCAAGAACGAGTTGCTGATCAACGGCCGCAACGGCATCAAGGACCTGCACAACGGCAACCACCAGATCGACATCAAGTTTGCCGACACCTCGGTCAAGACCCTGCACGCCACCCTGTGGTACCTGAACGGGCGGCATGAGGACCTGAAGATCGAAAAACCGACCACATCGGAAACCGACGGGCGCTTTGCCTTCGAGCTGCGCAACGACGAGGACTGGGCTTCGCAGAACCTGCTGGCCCTGGAAGTGGAAGGCCCCGAGGCCGGCCAACCTGCCCAGAAAGTCGAAGCCACCGTGTGCAAGCGCAACGTCTTCCCTGGCGTTCAGCAATCGCCGAAACAACAGAACGCCCAAGCCGGACTGTGAGGTTACCCATGAACCGCACCAACGCACTACGCCATCTGCTCGCCCCTACCCTGCTGGGCCTGGCCATCTTCGCCGGGCACGCCCAGGCCGCCGCGCCCCTGCACCCGCCACAGGGTTACCTGGCGGCCGTGGACAAGTTCAAGACCAGCCCCAACGACCAGGGCTGCCCGGCCATGCCGCAGCCCTACACCCAGAGCCTGCAGTTCCGCAGCAAGTACGAAGGTTCGGACAAGACCCGTTCGACCTTCAACGCCACCTCTGACAAAGCCTTCCGCGATGCCACCAAGGACATCACCAGCATGGAGCGCGGCATCAGCAAGCAGGTGATGGTGTACATGCGCGACGGCAACCCGGCGCAACTGGATTGCGCGCTGAACTGGATGGTGACGTGGGCCCAGGCCGACGCGTTGATGTCCAAGGACTTCAACCACACCGGCAAGTCCATGCGCAAATGGGCACTGGGCAGCATGGCCTCGGCGTATGTGCGGCTGAAGTTCTCCGACTCGCACCCGTTGGCCACCCACCAGCAGCAGACCCAGGTGATCGAAGCCTGGTTCGGGCGCCTGGCCGACCAGGTCGTGAGCGACTGGAACAACCTGCCGCTGGACCACACCAACAACCATTCGTACTGGGCGGCCTGGTCGGTGATGGCCGCCTCCGTGGCCCTGGACCGTCGTGACCTGTTCGACTGGTCGGTGAAGGAATACAAGATCGGCGCCAGCCAGGTCGACGCCGACGGCTTCCTGCCCAACGAGCTCAAGCGCCAGCAGCGTGCCTTGGCCTACCACAACTACGCCCTGCCGCCGCTGGCCATGATTGCCAGCTTCGCCCAGGCCAACGGCGTGGACCTGCGCCAGGAAAACAACGGTGCCCTGAAACGCCTGGGCGACAAGGTGCTGGCCGGGGTGAAGGACCCGGACATCTTCGAAGCCAAGAACGGCAAGGACCAGGACATGACCGACCTCAAGGTGGACAGCAAATTCGCCTGGCTGGAGCCCTGGTGCAGCCTCTACAGCTGCCCGCCCGACGCGCTTGAACGCAAGCACGAAGGCCAGCCGTTCAAGACCTTCCGCCTGGGCGGCGACCTGACCAAGGTCTACGACCCCGAACACGAAAAAGGCAACAAGGGTTCGTGAACGATTAAACGTTGGAACTGCTGAACCTGTGGGAGCTGGCTTGCCAGCGAGCTGTTGAGGCCCTGAAAAGCTCGCTGGCAAGCCAGCTCCCACATTGATCAACGATCAGGCCAGCAGAATGTATTTACCCCCTGGAATAAATGGGGGGTTTGGGGGGGCTTTGGCCCTTGTGTATGGATCAAACAAGGAGAGATCGGGATGGTTTTCTCATCTAACGTGTTCCTGTTCCTGTTCTTGCCGGTCTTTCTCGGCTTGTACTACCTGTGCGGCAATCGTTACCGCAACCTGCTTCTGTTGGTCGCCAGCTACGTGTTCTATGCCTGGTGGCGGGTGGACTTCCTGGCGCTGTTCGCCGCAGTCACCCTGTGGAACTACTGGATCGGCCTGCGCGTAGGCGCCGCCGGCATCCGTACCAAACCCGCGCAGCGCTGGCTGCTGCTGGGCGTGGCCGTGGACCTGTGCGTGCTGGGCTACTTCAAGTACGCCAACTTCGGCGTGGAAAGCATCAACGCCATCATCAGCTCGTTCGGCATGCAGCCGTTCATCCTCACGCACGTGCTGTTGCCCATCGGCATCTCGTTCTACATCTTCGAATCGATCAGCTACATCATCGACGTGTACCGCGGCGACACCCCGGCCACGCGCAACCTGATCGACTTCGCCGCCTTCGTGGCCATCTTCCCGCACCTGATCGCCGGGCCGGTGCTGCGTTTCGCCGACCTGGTGGACCAGTTCAACAACCGCACCCACACCCTCGACAAGTTCAGCGAGGGCGCCACGCGGTTCATGCAGGGCTTCATCAAGAAGGTGTTCATCGCCGACACCCTGGCCACGGTCTCCGACCACTGCTTCGCCCTGGCCGCACCGACCACCGGCGACGCCTGGCTGGGCGCCCTGGCCTATACCGCGCAGCTGTACTTCGACTTCTCCGGCTACAGCGACATGGCCATCGGCCTGGGCCTGATGATGGGTTTCCGCTTCATGGAAAACTTCAAGCAGCCCTACATCAGCCAGTCGATCACCGAGTTCTGGCGCCGCTGGCACATCAGCCTGTCGACCTGGCTGCGCGACTACCTGTACATCACCCTGGGCGGCAACCGCAAAGGCACCCTGGCCACCTACCGCAACCTGTTCCTGACCATGCTGCTGGGCGGCCTGTGGCACGGCGCCAACTTCACCTACATCATCTGGGGCGCCTGGCACGGCGCGTGGCTGGCCATCGAGCGCCTGCTGGGCATCAACACCACGCCGCGGGCGCTGAACCCGATTCGCTGGGCGCTGACCTTCCTGCTGGTGATCATGGGCTGGGTGATCTTCCGCGCCGAGAACCTGCACGTGGCCTACCGCATGTACGGCGCCATGTTCAGCTTCGGCGACTGGCACCTGTCCGAGCTCAACGCCGCCAGCCTCACCGGCCTGCAAGTGGCCACCCTGGTGATCGCCTACATCACCCTGGCGTTCTTCGGCCTGCGTGACCTGTACACCAACCAGCCCAAGCCAAAGGCCAAAAAGCCCATGGCCGAAGCCAACGGCCCGGCCACCGCGCAACCCGGCCTGTACCGCGCCACCCCGGGCGACAACCCGGCCGCGCTGGCGGCCCACGCCCACGGCCACCAGGTGCAAGCCTCGTACTGGACGGTGGACTGGAGCCGCTACCTGATGCGCACGCTGGTGCTGGTGCTGTTCCTGGCCTCGATCCTGAAGCTGTCGGCGCAAAGTTTCTCGCCGTTCCTCTACTTCCAGTTCTGAGCGAGCCGACCATGACCCGATCATTACGCATCCTCTACATCCTGCTGTTCCTGGCCGTGCTGCTGGGCCTGGGCCTCTGGTCGCTGTGGAGCTTCGCCAGCTTCAACCGCACCCAACAGATGACCGTGCTCAACGGCAAGTTCACCAAGGCGGTGGAAACCCACTACGACGACCAGTTCCCGATCAAGCGCCTGGGCACCAACCTCTGGGCGGCGGTGGACTTCAAGCTGTTCCACGAAGGCCGCCCCGGCGTGGTGCTGGGCCGCGACCAGTGGCTGTACAGCGACGAGGAATTCGACCCGGTGGCCAACGGCGCCCAGGTGGAAGCCGACAACTTCGCCCTGATCAAGGGCGTGCAGGCCCAGCTCAAGCAGCACGGTGTGCAGCTGGTGCTGGCCATCGTCCCGGCCAAGGCGCGCCTGTACCCCGAGCACATCGGCGCCACCGCCCCGGCCGCGCTGCACCAGGACCTGTACCAGCAGTTCCACGCCCAGGCTGCGGCCGCCGGCATTTTCGCCCCCGACCTGCTGGCCCCGCTGCAGCAGGCCAAGGCCCAGGGCCAGGTGTTCCTGCGCACCGACACCCACTGGACGCCCATGGGCGCCGACGTGGTCGCCCACAACCTGGGCACCGCCATCAGCGCGCACATGCCGCTCAGCGGCCAGCCGCAGACCTTCGTCACTGCCAGCGACAGCAGCAAGCCCTACAAGGGCGACCTGACCAACTTCCTGCCCCTGGACCCGCTGTTCAGCAACCTGCTGCCCAAACCGGATGAGCTGGCCCAGCGCACCACCACCCAGGCAGGCGAGCAGGCAGACAGCGGCGACGCGCTGTTTGGCGGCAGCGAAATCCCGGTGGCCCTGGTGGGCACCAGCTACAGCGCCAACCCGCACTGGAACTTCCTGGGCGCGCTGAAGCAGTCGCTCAACAGCGACGTCGTCAACTACGCCGAAGACGGCCACGGCCCGATCCTGCCGATGCTCAAGTACCTGCAAACCGACGCCTTCAAGAACAGCCCGCCACAGGTGCTGATCTGGGAGTTCCCGGAACGTTATCTGCCAATGAAGAACGACCTCGGCGAGTTCGACCCGAATTGGATCGCCGAACTGAAAAAAGACCCGAATACCAACCAGAACCTGGCTGTGGGCCAATCCAACTGAGCCGTTGAAAAGCTCGAACCTTACAAGCAAAGAGGAAATGCACATGACCGCACATACCACCAAGAACCGTCTGGCCGCTGCCCTGATTGCCGCCACCGGCCTGCTCTCCGCACACGCCTTCGCCGGTGGCGATGCCGCCCTCTACGGCCCTACCGCGCCAAAAGGCTCGGCGTTCGTGCGGGTCTACAACGCCGGCAACCAGGAAGTCAGCGCCAGCGTCGGCAACACCAACCTCAACGAGATCGCGCCGCTGGCCAGCAGCGACTTCAGCTTCATGCCCCAGGGCGACTACAGCGCCAAGGTCGGCAGCAAGACCCTGCCGGTGAAGCTGGCCTCGGACCACTACTACACCGTGGTCAACAACACCAACGGCAACCCGCAGCTGGTGGAAGAGCCACCGTTCAAGAACAAGCAGAAGTCGCTGGTACGCGTGCAGAACCTCAGTGACAAGCCGCTGACCCTGAAGACCGCCGACGGCAAGACCGACGTGGTCAAGGACGTGGCCGCCAAGGGCACCGGCGAGCGCGAGATCAACCCGGTGAAAGTCAGCCTGGCGCTGTACGAAGGCGACAAGAAGGTCAGCGACCTCAAGCCCGTGGCCCTGGAGCGTGGCGAGGCCGCCGTGCTCTACGTGACCGGCGAAGGCAGCAGCCTGTCGCCAGTCTGGGTACAGCGCCCGGTGTCCACCCGCTGAAAGCATCGAGCCGGCCGCCCGCAGCAACGGGCGGCCAGCAGGGAACAACAACAAGACAGAAACGGCAACGCGTCTAACTAACCATTCGTTTTATGGAGAAACATTATGATTCCGGTGATCTTGTCAGGTGGTAGTGGCTCTCGTCTGTGGCCGCTTTCGCGCAAGCAATTCCCCAAGCAATTCCTGGCCCTGACCGGCGAGCACACGCTGTTCCAGCAAACCCTGGAGCGCCTGGTGTTCGAAGGCATGGACACCCCCATCGTGGTCTGCAACAAGGATCACCGCTTCATCGTCAACGAACAGTTGGCCAACCTGAAGCTGGAAACCCAGGGCATCCTGATGGAGCCCTTCGGCCGCAATACCGCGCCAGCCGTGGCCCTGACCGCCATGAAGCTGGTGAATGAAGGCCGCGACGAGCTGATGCTGGTGCTGCCCGCCGACCACGTGATCGACGACCAGAAAGCCCTGCAACGCGCCCTGGCCCTGGCCACCGTGGCCGCCGAGCGCGGCGAGATGGTGCTGTTCGGCGTGCCGGCCACCAAGCCGGAAACCGGTTATGGCTACATCAAGTCCACCAACGATGCGCTGCTGCCAGAAGGCGTGAGCCGCGTGGCCCAGTTCGTCGAGAAACCGGATGAAAAACGCGCCAGCGAATTCGTCGAGGCCGGTGGCTACTTCTGGAACAGCGGCATGTTCCTGTTCCGCGCCAGCCGCTTCCTGGAAGAGCTGAAAAAGCACGACCCGGACATCTACGACACCTGCATGCTCACCCTTGAGCGCAGCGTGAAGGACGGCGACAACATCGAGATCGACGAAGCCACCTTCGCCTGCTGCCCGGACAATTCCATCGACTACGCGGTGATGGAAAAGACCCAGCGCGCCTGCGTGGTGCCGCTGACCGCCGGCTGGAGCGATGTGGGCTGCTGGTCGTCGCTGTGGGACGTGCATGAGAAGGACGCCAACGGCAACGTCACCAAGGGCGACGTGGTGGTGCAGGACAGCCGCAACTGCATGATCCATGGCAACGGCAAGCTGGTGTCGGTGATCGGCCTGGAAAACATCGTGGTGGTGGAAACCAAGGACGCGATGATGATTGCCCACAAGGACAAGGTCCAGGGCGTGAAGCAGATGGTCGCCACCCTCAACGAACAGGGCCGCAGCGAAACCCAGAACCACTGCGAAGTGTACCGCCCCTGGGGCTCGTACGACTCGGTGGACATGGGCGGCCGCTTCCAGGTCAAGCACATCTCGGTGAAACCGGGCGCCTGCCTGAGCCTGCAGATGCACCACCACCGCGCCGAGCACTGGATCGTGGTGTCGGGCACCGCCGAGGTCACCTGCGACGAGAACGTGTTCCTGCTGTGCGAGAACCAGTCCACCTACATCCCGATCGCCTCGGTGCACCGTCTGCGCAACCCGGGCAAGATCCCGCTGGAAATCATCGAAGTGCAGTCGGGCAGCTACCTGGGTGAAGACGACATCGAGCGCTTCGAGGATATCTACGGCCGTTCCACCCCGATCGAGCGCGGCGTGTCGGTGAAAACCATCGCCCAGTAAGCTCGCCCCGTAAGCCCCTGCCTCATCCGCTGCGTCCCCTATCCGCAGCCGGTGAGGCAGGGGCTTTTTTATTGGGTTACGATGGCAGGCCTGTCCCACAACACGCGATCAAAGCCATGCTCATCGGCACTCTCCTCATCATCTCCTGGCTGTTCCTGCTCATTCGCTACCCGAAGAAAGCCCTGCCGATTTCCTTGGTGGCGGTAGTTGGCCTGGCCATGGTCGGCCTCAGCGTGCTGTGGCAGGACAACCGCGAACTGGCGCAACTGGCGCGCATGGGCCTGCACTTCAAGTACGAGGCCGAGCAGTGCCCCGCCGACAAGCCGCTGCAAGTGAGCATGAAGAACGGCAACAGCGTGCCCATGGTGGAGCTGCAATGGCGCCTGGCCGCCTTCGCGCCGGGTGACACCGTGAACCTGGTGCAGGACGACTACGACGCCCCGCGCTACCGCGGCCCGGGCCAGTTGCAGCCCGGCGCCAGCTGGAGCGACTGCCTGCCACTGCCGCCGCTGCGGCCCGGCTACCGCGCGCAGACCCTGGAATGGCGTGCCGAGCGAGTACAGGGCAGCTTTGCCAACTGACGGGGTACCTGTCAGTTCTTACAGTTTCGCGCTGTGCCCCATAGGCGTTGAATACGTGGTCACGTTATTCATCATGGGGACAGCGACATGAATGCCATCAAACCGCTCGAAAACGCTGCTGCCTTCGTCGAACATTTCGGCGAAGGCAAGCAGACCGGCGCCAATGAATATGCCTTTGCCCCGGCACGCCGGGGGCGGCTTTTGTTATTGCACTCGGCTGGGTGCCCTAGCTGCAGCATGCGCCTGCAGCACCTAACGGCCATCGCCAGCCAGCACCCGGGCGTCGACATCTTCAGCATGCCCACCGAAGGCAACGGCGCCCTGTGGCAGCCCCTGGGCGTGACCGGGGTGCCGGCGCAGTTCGTGGTGCACGCTGATGGCCATGGATTATTGATCACGGGGGGCAAGGATGAGCAGCTAGACTGCGCCCTGATCGACCTGACACCGGACTCGTAGAACAAGGACCCCGTATGCCCGTCACCCTCATCACCGGCTGCTCGAGCGGCATTGGCCTCGCCCTCGCGCGCAGCTTCCAGCAGGCAGGCCACAGCGTCTGGGCAACGGCACGACGACCCGCGGATGTAGAGCGCCTGGCGGCCGAAGGCTTCCAGGCGCGCCAGCTCGATGTCAACGACGAGGCCGCGCTGGCGGCCCTGGCCGCCGAGCTGCCGCAGCTGGATATCCTCATCAACAACGCCGGCTACGGCGCCATGGGCCCGCTGCTGGACGGCGGCGTGGCCGGCATGCGCCAGCAGTTCGAGACCAACGTCTTCGCCATCGTCGGCGTCACCCGCGCGCTGTTCCCGTTGCTGCGCGCCAGCCGCGGGCTGGTGGTGAACATCGGCAGCGTCTCCGGCGTGCTGGTAACCCCGTTTGCCGGCGCCTACTGCGCCTCCAAGGCCGCCGTGCACGGCTTGAGCGATGCCCTGCGCATGGAACTGGCGCCGTTCGGCATTCGCGTCATGGAAGTACAACCAGGCGCCATCGACACCCAGTTCGCCAACAACGCCAGCCGCGAGGCCGAGCAGGTGCTGGCCGAGGGTTCGCCGTGGTGGCCGTTGCAGGCACAGATCCGCGCGCGGGCGCGGGCGTCGCAGGACCGGCCTACGCCGGCCGAAGAGTTCGCCAGCCGCCTGCTGGCCGCCGTGCAAAAACCCGCGCCGCCGCGCCTGGTGCGCATCGGCAACGGCAGCCGGGCGTTGCCGTGGCTGGAAAGGTGGGTGCCGAAGGGCATCGTCGAAGGGATTTTAAAGCGCAAGTTCGGGTTGCATAAAAACCTGTAGGCGCTGCGGCCTACAACCTACGTTTCAGAGGTTTCCCCACAACATGCAGGGGATGGCTCCGATAGACCATCCCTGCTCGGTATCATAATTTGATACCATGAATACTCGACAGCTCCACACTCTGAAAGTCGTCTTCAGCAAACCAGTACCCGTGACGCTCGAATGGCACCGTATCGAGGCCCTCTTCATCGCCTGCGGGGCCCGGGTAGTGGAAGGCAATGGCTCACGTCCGGTTCGAACTCAACGGCGCGGTGGGCACCTTCCATCGACCTCACCCCGACAAAGAGGCCAAGGCCTACCAAGTCAAGGATGCCCGGGTGTTTCTCGAACAAGCAGGAGTTACACCATGAACGTGATGAGTTACATGGGCTATACCGCCCGCATCGAATACAGCGACGAAGATGGCCTGCTGATTGGCCACCTGGCTGGCATCAAGGATGTGGTCGGGTTTCATGGCGAATCGGTGTCCGAACTGCGCGCCGCCTTCGAGGAGGCCGTAGTGGACTATCTCGATACGTGCCGGAAACTGGGAAAGGAGCCGCAAAAAGCCTATTCCGGCAAATTGAGCCTGCGCCTGGAACCCAGCCTTCACGCAACCGTTGCGGTGAAAGCCGAGCTGGCGCACAAAAGCATCAACCAGTGGGTAACCGAAGTCCTGGCGAAAGAGGTACGGTTTTCACTGGGCTAGGTGCTTGGAAACGGCGTCGTCTGCATCGCGACTAAAGTCGGCTCCTACGCCGTGCGTGGTAGGAGCCGTCCTTGGCCGCGCGCCGAGGTACACGGGCCCCCGTAGCAGCGGCCGTAGGCCGCGTCCGCAGGCGCCGCGCATGGCGGGCAGACCGCGCAGAGGCCGGACGCAGCCTGGCGGCAGCTGCTACGCGGGTTCGGTTTAGCCGCTGCCGCCAGGCTGAGCTGGGCCGGCCGATGGACCCCGTCGGGGGCGACATCTTCACGCGAACGCGCCGCGCGCCTCGATCACGTCCAGCACCGCACAGCCTTCCTCCAGCAACAGATTTGCCGTGTTGACCACCGCTTTCAGGTCCTGATCATCACTATTGCTCAGCGTCAGGCTGCTCAGTGATTGCATCAATTCACGGGCGGTACCAATGCGGTGCATGGCCAGGGCGTAGAGGGTTGCTACGGGAGCTTGGGTGTCGAGGAAGAACGCGGGGGAATGGGGAAGCGGAATTAAAGACATAGGTCACTCCATTGAGAAAACAGAGCTGCCTGCATCGTCGCCAAACGATGGGTGGCAGCTGTACGCAGGTTGGCGAACCGGTGTTTTCTCAATCCCGGCAGACCCGAAGGTCTCCCGCGCACAGCTGCCATAACGCAACATCGCGGGTACGAGAATACCCACGATGATCGTGCTGCGCTGGTGCGCTGAAAAAACAAGCGGGTCGCCAAACCCGGTCGCAGGGTGCTGCGACGGGGGGCAGGTTAGCGTTGTGGTTGGGATGGTGCAAGACGATCGGAGAATTTCGGAAAGGTCTTACAGGTGCTGTTCCCCAGCAAAAATCATTCAGCCCCCGCCGAACCTTCCTTCACAACCACCGTACACGTAGTCCCCGCCGCCAGCAGGAAGCCATCCGGCACCTCATCAATATGAATACGCACCGGCACCCGCTGGGCCAGGCGCACCCAGTTGAACGTCGGGTTGACGTCGGCCACCAGCTCGCGGCTCTCGGGGTTGTCGCGGTCGTAGATGCCGCGCGAGATGCTCTCGACGTGGCCCTTGAGCACTTCGCCGCTCATCATTTGCAGGTCAGCCTTGTCGCCCACTTTCACGTGGGGCAGCTTGGTTTCCTCGAAGAAGCCGTACACCCAGAACGAGTTCTTGTCGACCACGGCCATTTTCGCCTCGCCGGTGCGGGCGTAGTCGCCCACGTGCACGTTGAGGTTGGTGACGTAGCCGTCCACCGTGGCCAGCACCTTGGTGCGGGCCAGGTTCAGCTGGGCGGCGTCCAGCGCAGCCACGGCCTGCTGGTAGTCGGCCTCGGCGGAGCTGGCGACGTTGCCGGCGTCTTCGCGGCTTTCCTTGGACACCACCAGGTTGTCCATGTCGGCGCGGCGCTTGGCGTTCACCTGGCGCATTTCCCACGTGGCCTTGCGCGAGGCGACCAGCGCCTGGGCCTGCTTGACGGCGATCTGGTAGTGCTCGGGGTCGATCTGCAACAGCACGTCGCCCTTCTTCACCAACTGGTTGTCACGCACCGGCACCGCCACCACGTAGCCGGACACGTCCGGGGCGACGTTGATGATGTCGGCGCGCACGCGGCCGTCGCGGGTCCAGGGGGTTTCCATGTAGTGCACCCACAACTCGCGGCCGATGAACACGGCCAGGGCCAGTATCAGCAGGGTGGCAATCAGGCTGAAAAACTTTTTCATCAGGTCGGTCTCAACGGTAAACGGTTAGCGCCATGGCGCCGAACAGGCAGACGAACAGGCTCAGGCGCAGCAGCGCCGGGTGCCAGAAGAAGCGGTACAGGTCCAGGCCGCTGATCAGGCGGTCCAGCACCCAGCCCACGCCCAGGGCAATCAGGAACATCAGGGTCATGGTCGGCATGTACACGCCATGAAAGGCTATTTCGCGAGGCATGGGTCAGTCCTTGGGCGGGCGCGGCGGCGCCAGCTCGGCAAGCGGTGATTGCGGGTCCAGCAGGGAGCTGCGGATGAAGTGCAGGTAGCTTTGCACCCGGCGCAGCGCGGAGGTGTCGAAGTGCCGGGCGAACGGCTCGTCGGTGTCGCGCACGCAGTAGATGGCCTGGTCCACTGCCGCCAGGCTGCGCTCCAGGTTGGCGCGGCTGGGCTGGATGAACAGGCGGATCAACGAGCGGCCCATAGCGCGGATGGCCTGGCGCCACGGCTGCGACTCGGCGTAGGCCGGGTGCACCGGCAACACCGCCTGCTCGCGGCGCAGCTCGATGATGGCGTGGCCGATCTCCAGCACCACGAACATCCAGCGCAGCAGGTTGCGCTGCACCTCGGGCTTGCCGGCGGCCAGGCCGTAAGCCTGGTTGAGCACGTCGCGGGTACGGCTTTCGAACGCCGAGCCCAGGCCGCGCAGCTTGCCGCTGATGGCGAACACCACCTGCTCGCGCAGGTTGTGCTCCAGGCGCTGCCACAGCCAGCGGCTGTTGGGCGGCAGGATGATGGCGCCGGCGGCGGCGCAGGCGAGCATGCCCAGGATCATGCCGATGTAGTCGTTGATGAAGCCGTAGGCGTTGTACACGGTGAGGTTGTCGGGCACCGAGCCGATCGAGAAGAAAATCAGCAGGCCCAGGCCGTACCCTGCCCACTGCGGGCGCGAGGCCAGGAAGGCGCCGAACACCAGCACCGGCGCCAGCACCATGCACAGCAGCGGGAAGCCGTCGATCCAGGGAAACACGAAGAAGGTTTCGGCAAAGCCCACCACCGCGCCCAGCATGGTCCCGCAGGCCATCTGGAACGACATGCGCTTGGGGTTCGGCGCCGCGGCCGACAGGCCCACGGTGGCCGCGGCCACCAGGGTCATGGTGGCGCCGCTGGGCCAGGCGGTGGCCACCCAGTAGCTGCCCAGCAGGCCCAGCACCGACATGGCCCGCACTGCCGCGGCGGCCGACACCCACCAGCTGGTCTGGGGCATGAACGGCTCGTCCCAGCTTTCGCGCGCATGGCTGTGGTCGGCCAGCGAGGCGTGGGTCTGGGCGTAGCTGTGCAGCTCGTCGACGAAGCGGTACAGCAGCTCGTAGGCGGTGTGGAAGTCCAGCAAATCATGCTCGCTGGGCGCGCTTTCGACGAAGATGGCCCGCAGGCGGCGCACGTGGGACGGCAGCTCGGCCTTGTAGATGGACAGCTGTTCAGTGAGGCGCTTGGCGTCGTCCACGGTCAGCGCGCGGCCGGCGAAACCGTCCAGCAGTTGCGCCAGGGCCTGCAGGCCGGGCTCGATGGCCGTGACAACCTCGGCATGGCCGCGGCCACGAATGCGTTCCAGTAGCTGGTGCAGGGCGTTGAAGCGCGTGGTGATGGCCATGAACTCGCTGTTGAGGCGGCTGACCCGGCCACTGCGGCGGCGCATGTGCGGGTCTTCGAAGGCCACCACGCCGCGCAGGCTTTCCAGGCCCACGGCCTCGGAGATGAAGCGCACGTTGGTGCTTTCAAAGGTGGCGCGCTGGCTGGCACCGCGCAGGCCCTCGGCGACGAAGCCGGCGAACACGCCAAAGCGCTGGTACATGGCGTTGCGCATGGAGGCGCTGGCCGACTGCGGCAGAATCGCCGCGCTGACCGCCGTGGAGACGATCAGCCCCAGGGAGATTTCCAGCACCCGCCACATGGCCGCCATGAACGCCCCTTCCGGGTGCGCCAGGGCCGGCAGGCCGATGAACGCCGCGGTGTAGCCGGCCAGCACGAAGCCGTAGCCCTTGAAGTTGCGGTGGCGCACGGCGCCCGCCGAACAGATGCCGAACCAGATCACCAGGCTGGGCAGGAACAGTTCGGTGTTCTGCGCGAACAGCGCAATCAGCAGCACCGTGACCACCGACCCCGCGATGGTGCCGAGGAAACGGTAGAAGCTCTTGGCGAACACGTGGCCGCTTTGCAGCTGCATGACGATGAACACAGTGATCATCGCCGTGCGTGGCTGCGGCAGTTCCAGGCGCATGGCCAGCCACAGGGTCAGGAACGCCGCCAGCAGGGTCTTGAAGATATACACCCAGGTGACGCCGTCGCTGCGCGCCCACTCGAAGAAGCCACGGCGCCACTGCAGCGACCCGAGCCGGCGCAGCGGTGCAGACAGAGAAGTCATGATCGGTCCGTCAGTGGTTAAGGATGGCCAGGGCCGCCGGGGTTTTCGGCGCCGCGGTCTTGTCGTCGCTCGGCACGTCGTTGCCGGCCTGCAGGCCACCGCCCAACGCCGTCACCAGCTCGGCCTGGGCGGTGAGGCGCGCGGCCTGCACCTGCTGCTGCACCGTCTGCTGGTGGAACAGCTGGGTCTGGGCGTTCAGCACGTTGAGGAAATCGGTCAGGCCGCGCTGGAACGCGACCTGGGCGATGTCGTAGGTCTTCTGCGCCGAGGCCACCGATTGGGCGGCGAAGGCCTGCTGCTTGTCCATGGACTCGCGGCGTATCAGCTGGTCGGAGATGTTCTTCAGGGCCTCGACCAGGGTCTGATTATAGTGCGCCACGGCCATGTCGTAGCCGGCCGAGGCCTCGCCCAGCTGCGAGCGCAGGCGGCCGCCGTCGAAGATCGGCAAGGTCACGGCCGGGCCCACGGTGTAGCTGAGCTTGGAAGCCGTCAGGAAGCCCAGCATGCCGCCGCCGGTGGCCATGTAGCCAAGGCTGGCGGTGAGGTCGACGTTGGGGTAGAAGCCGGCGTGCGCCACGTCGATGCCACGGGCCTGCGCCGCGACCTGCCAGCGGCTGGCGACCACGTCGGGGCGCTGGCCGAGCAGTTCGGCGGGCAGCGCCGACGGCAGTTTAAGCGGTGCGCCCAGGGCCAGGGTCGGCCGTTGCAGGCGTGCGCCCTCACCCGGGCCTTTGCCGGCCAGGGCCGCCAGCTGGTTGCGGCTCAGGGCGATTTCTTCGTCCAGGGCGTCGATCTGGCGCTGGGTTTCGGGCAGCGGCGTCTGCGCCTGGCTGACCTCGAACTGGGTGCCGATGCCATGGTCGAGGCGTTTTTGCGCCAGCTGCAAGATTTGCTGCTGTTGCGCCAGGGTGGCCTGGACGATGTCGCGCTGGGCGAACTGCAGCGACAGCTGGATGTACGCCTTGACGATGTTGTTGGTCAGTTCCAGCTGCGCCTGGCGGGCCTGGGCCACGCTCATGTGGGCCATGTCCACGGCTTGCTCGGTGGCGTTGCGGTCGCGGCCCCACAGGTCCAGGTCGTAGCTCAGGCCCAGGCCGGCGGTGTTGTCCCAGTCAGTGACACCGGCCAGTTCGCCGGGGCCATAGAAGTTGTCCGTCGGCCATTTGTGCCGGGTCATCGACGCCTTGCCATTGATTTGCACCGACTCGGCCGACTCGGCCACGCCAGCCATGGCCTTGGCCTGGCGCACGCGGGCGGCGGCCATGGCCAGGGTCGGGCTGCCTTGCAGCGCGGTGTCCACCCACTGGTCCAGCTGCGCGTCGCCATAGCCACGCCACCATTGGCTGGCTGGCCAATGGGCGTCCTTGGCGGCGGCCTGGATGGCTTCGTCGGTGGCCAGGGTGTTGGCGGACAGGGCCTTGCCTTGCGGGGCGATGCCTCCTGTGCCGATGCAGCCGCTGATGGTCAAAGTTAAGGCCAAAACGCTGAAAGCATTCAGCTTTCCAAATATGCGACGCGGCACAGCTGCTAATTCCTGACTGAAAGAGAGGGGATTGCCTTGAGACGCCGATTCTAGGGGGTGAAACGGGCGCCGATAAGCAGGTGTTCGTGTGAATCTTTGTTACGGAAAAAGCGATAATCGGTATAAAGCAGCGAGACGACAATTGTTACTTCATGCGACAATTTGCCGTCTATTTAGAGAGTGACCCATGGACACCCTGCAAAACATGCGTGCTTTCAGTTGCGTGGCCGAAGCGGGCAGTTTCACTGCCGCCGCCGTGCAGCTCGATACAACCACCGCCAACGTGTCGCGGGCGGTCTCCAACCTTGAAGCGCATCTGCAAACCCGCCTGCTCAACCGCACCACGCGCCGCATTGCCCTGACCGAAGCGGGCAAGCGCTACCTGCTGCGCTGCGAGCAGATCCTGGCCTACGTCGAAGAAGCCGAGGCGGAAGCCAGCGACGCCCACGCCCGCCCCGCCGGCCAACTGAAAGTGCACACCATGACCGGTATCGGCATGCACTTCGTGATCGACGCCATTGCCCGGTACCGCAAGACTCACCCGGACGTGACCTTCGACCTCACCCTTGCAAACCGCGTACCGGACCTGCTGGACGAGGGCTACGACGTGTCCATCGTGCTGGCCAGCGAGCTGCCGGACTCGGGCTTCGTGTCCCAGCGCCTGGGCATCACCTACAGCATCGTCTGCGCCTCGCCCGAGTACGTGAAGGCCCACGGCGCCGCGCGCAAGCCCAGCGACCTGATGTCCCACGCCTGCCTGCGGCTGATCAGCCCGGTGGTGCAGTTGGAGAAGTGGCTGTTCGACGGCCCCGAGGGGCAGGAGATGGTCAACATCAGTAATGCACCGTTCCAGGTCAATTCCGCCGACGCGATGAAAAGCGCGATCATCAGCGGCATGGGCGTGGGCGTGCTGCCGATCTATGCGGCTATCGACGGCCTGCGCAACGGCACCCTGGTGCGCATGCTGCCCGACTACCGCCTGCAGGAGCTGAACCTGTACGCCATCTACCCGTCGCGCCAGTACCTGGACGCGAAGATCAAGACCTGGGTGGAGTACCTGCGCGGCTCGTTGCCGGACATTCTGGCGGCGCATGAGGCGGACCTGAAGACCCATGAGTTGAACATGGCGATTTGAGTGAAACCTGTGGGAGCTGGCTTGCCAGCGAGCTTTTCAAAACGCAAAAGCTCGCTGGCAAGCCAGCTCCCACAAGGTTTGTGTCGACAAGGGCGGGAATGTTAGCGTGCTCACATTCTTCACCCGACTGTCGAGAACAAGCCCAATGAAAAAGACCGTACTTGCCTTCAGCCGCATCACCCCGCCCATGGTCGAGCGCCTGCAGCAAGACTTCGACGTGATTGTGCCCAACCCCAAGCAGGGTGACATTGCCGCGCAGTTCGACGAAGCCCTGCCCCACGCCCATGGCCTGATCGGCGCCGGTCGCCCGCTGGGCGCCAAGCAGCTGGCCAGCGCCAGCAAGCTGGAAGTGGTGTCGAGCGTCTCGGTGGGTTACGACAATTACGACGTCGCCTACTTCAACGAACGCGGCATCATGCTCACCAACACCCCCGACGTGCTCACCGAAAGCACCGCCGACCTGGGCTTTTCGCTGATCATGAGCAGCGCCCGCCGCGTCGCCGAGCTGGACGCCTGGACCAAGGCCGGTGAATGGAAAGCCACCGTCGGCCCCAACCTGTTCGGCACCGACGTGTACGGCAAGACCCTGGGCATCGTCGGCATGGGCAACATTGGCGCAGCCATCGCCCGCCGTGGCCGCCTGGGCTTCAACATGCCCATCCTGTACAGCGGCAACAGCCGCAAGACCGCCATCGAACAAGAGCTGGGCGCGCAGTTCCGCAGCCTCGACCAACTGCTGGCAGAGGCCGACTTCGTCTGCCTGGTGGTACCGCTGAGCGAGAAAACCAAGCACCTGATCAGCCACCGCGAGCTGGCGCTGATGAAGCCATCCGCCATTCTGGTGAACATCGCCCGTGGGCCGATCGTCGACGAACCGGCGCTGATCGAAGCGTTGCAGAAGGGCACCATCCGCGGCGCCGGCCTGGACGTGTACGAGAAGGAACCGCTGGCCGAATCGCCGCTGTTCCAGCTGAAGAACGCCGTGACCCTGCCACACATCGGCTCGGCCACCTCGGAAACCCGCGAAGCCATGGCCAACCGCGCCATGGACAACCTGACCGCGGCGCTGAAAGGCCAGCGCCCGCAGGACCTGGTGAACCCGCAGGTGTTCAAGGGCTGATCAGGCCAGCCTGCCGCCGGCCACCACGGCCGGCGGCTTGGGCTTGCGAAACACCAGCACATTCCCCGCCATCACCAGCACCAGCCCCGCCAGGGCCGGCGCCGTCCATTGATACCCCTCGGCTACCGCCGACACGTTCAACGCCACCAGCGGAAACAGCACCGTGCAGTACGCCGCCCGTTCCGGCCCCATGCGTCCCACCAGGGTGAGGTAGGCGGTAAAGCCGATCACCGAACCCGGGATCACCAGGTACAGCAGCGAGCCGATGTACTGCAGGCTCCAGTCGACGCTGAACGGCACGCCACGCACCAGGCAATAGCCCGCCAACATCACCGAACCATAGAGCATTCCCCAGGCGTTGGTGGTCAGCGGCTTCAGCCCGGCTTTCTGTTGCAGGCTGGAGAGCATGTTGCCCGCCGAGAAGCAAAGCGTACCCAGCAGCGCCAGGCCCAAGCCAATCAGAGTCTCGCGGCTGGCCGAGTGCCCCGCCAGCTCTGGCCAGAACAGCAGGCCCAGCCCCGCCAGCCCCAAGGCACCACCGCCCAAGACGTTGGCGGCGATACGCTGGCCGAAGAACACCCGGGCATTGAGCGCGTTCCACAGCGTGGCAGTAGAGAACACCACGGCCACCAGGCCGCTGGGCACCCACTGGCTGGCCGTCAGGAAGCACATGAAGTTGATGCAGAACAGGCACAGCCCCTGGGCCAGGCAGATCAGGTGGCCGCGCCGGCTCATGGGTTGCAGGCGCCGGCTGAGTAACAGGATGGCGAACAGCACCAGCGCCGCCAGGGCAAAGCGGTAGACGATGGACACCGGGATGGCCACCACCCCCAGTTGCAGCTTGAGGGCGAGCCAGGTGGTGCCCCAGATGAGGACGGTGAGCAGGTAGAGAAACAGGTTCATGGCAGCGCTCCTTGTGGCGGCCCAGTGTCCCCCTGCCCTGCCCCGCGCACTTGCCAATTCTTGCGCTTTTCATCGGCCAGCCACTGCCACGGGGGGTGCCAACCGGTACGATGCGCACAGAGGAATCGACCATGCCCCCAACCCCTGCCATCCAGGTATTCCAATGCCTGCAACGCTCGTCCCACGCACGCCTGGAGCAGAGTGCTGCATTGGGTGATGGCCTGACAGCGGCGCTGTGGAACAACCGCCACGATTCGCAGCACTACCAGGCGCCCAGCCACCACACGCTGTCCTGCTACGTGGGCGGCGGCACCGGCACGTTTCGCACCGACGCGCCCGGGCGCAAAGGCGCGCCGGACAAGCTGTGCACGCTGCCGGCCGGGCAGGATTCGGCGTGGGTGGTGAACGGCGAGCTGCGCCTGGCGCATCTGTATTTCAGCGAGCAGCAGTTCGCCCTGGGCTGCGTGACGCTGCTGGACCGCGAGCCGCGGGAGATGCAGCTGCGCGAGGTGACGTTTCTCGACGAGCCCCGCCAGGCTGCGCGTTTTCGCCAGCTGATCGCCCTGGATTGGCAGGAGCCGGCCGAACGCCTGCTGGGCACCAGCCTGGCCCATGAGCTGCTCAGCCATACGCTGCTGCACCAGGCGGGCTTGCGCGACGGCGTGCGGGTAAACGGTGGTTTGGCTGGCCACCACCGGCGTCGGCTGGTGGAGCATGTAGACAGTGCGCTGGACCAGCCCCTGACCCTGGGCGAGCTGGCGGCCCTGTGCAACCTGTCCGAATACCATTTCGCGCGGATGTTCCGCGCCAGTTTCGGCCTGCCACCGCACCAGTACGTGCTGGCGCGGCGCATGGCGCGGGCGTGCGCGTTGCTGCGCGGCAGCCGCCTGGCCGTGGGGGACATTGCCCTGGCGTGCGGATTCGCCAGCGCCAGCCATTTCAGCAATCGCTTCAGGCAGGCCTTGGGTGCCTCCCCCATCAGCTACCGGGCGGCTTTCCTGGGTTAAAGCGCAAGGCCCAGCAGCGGCGCCAGCGGCAACCCCGCGGCCGCCAGGCCCAGGGCCAGGCGCGGCCGGTATGGCAGCAGGAACACCAGCAGCATGGCGCTGCCCATCAGCCCCGCGCACCAGTGCACCAGGCCCATGCTCCAGCCGCCGTCGGCCTGCGCCGCCACGGCCAGGGCGGCGGCTAGCAGCAGCGCCCCGCCCACACGCAGGAACAGGCCTACCCGCGCCTGCAACGCACGCCCCGTGAGGTCACGGTAATGGCGGTCCATGGCCAGGCACAGGCCGGTGAAGCCCGAATAACACAGCAGCGCGACCACCGGCATCATGACGGTTCGCCCTCGGCCTGCAGCGCAAGCTTGCGGGCCTGCTTGACCGGCGCATGACGCCACAGCTTGCGCACCGCCCAGGCCATCAGCAGGCCCCAGGCCAGCGCGCCGAGGTCGACTCCGGCCATGGCCCAGTCGCCACTGGCCAGTGAATGATTCAAGCCATGGGCGGTGGTCAGCGCATTCAGCAGCGGCAGCCCGGCGAACAGCAGCGCTCCCAGCCCCAGTTGCTCCAGCCAGGCCTGGCGCGCCGGGCGCAGCGCTGCATGCAGCGCCGACAGCCCCCAGACCCAGAAGAACAGCCGCACCTCCAGGTCGCTGCGCGCCGCCAGGTCCACCGGCAACAGGCGGTTGGCCCAGAAGAAGCCGGCCACGGCCAGCAGCAGGCCGGCCATGCTCATGGTGTTGAGCACCGCCACCAGGCGCAGGTGCAACGGCGGCCGCGCACTCTTGGTGTGCTTGAGCTGGCGCTTGCCCAGCCACATCACCAGCCCGGTGCCGATCATGGCGGTGCCGCCGACGCCAGCGAGGAAGTACAGCCAGCGCAGGCCCGCACCGGCGAAGTGGCCCATGTGCAAGCCATACAGGCCACCGGCAATCACCAGTGGCAGGCTGCTGACCTGGCTGTCGGCGCGCAGCGCACCGCTAACGCCGTCGAACACCAGGCCCTGGCCGATCTGGTGGACGATGCGATCGGCGCCGTGGCGGCCGAAGATCACCGAGGCGTTGGCATCGCCAGGGTGATCGACTTCTACCAGGCCCAGGTGGCTGCCGGGGGCATGCTCGCGGAACTGCGCGTACAAATCGGCCAAGGGCACCAATGGGGCCGGTTGGTTGGCGGCGGCCGGCACGTTCGAGGTGGGCATCAGCTCGGCGAACACCGCCGCGGTCTGCGAGCCGTACTGGGCCAGGATGTTGGCCGGCAGCAGCATGGTCATGAAGATCACCAGGCTGCTGTAGGTGATCATCAAGTGGAACGGCAACACCAGCACGCCCACGGCGTTGTGCCCGTCCAGCCAGGAGCGCTGGCCCTTGCGCGGGCGGAAGGTGAAGAACTCCTTGAAGATCTTCTTGTGGGTGATGATGCCGCTGACCAGCGTGGCCAGCATCACCAGCGCGCACAGGCTGGCCAGCCACCGCCCCCAGGGGTACGGCAGTTGCAGCTGGAAGTGGAAACGGTAGAAGAACTCGCCGCCCATCGATTCGCGGGCGGTGACTGCCTGGCCGCTGTGGGCATCGAGGCTGACCTGCTGGAACGTCCCCGTGGCGTCCGGGTACATCAGGCCAATCTCCGCTTGGCGGGCGTCGGGCACAGTGATGTACCACACCGATGCCTGCGGCGCATGGGCTTGCAGGTAGGCTTGGGCATGGCCCAGGCTGGCGGCGGCATCCAGCGGGTAGGCGGCGATTTCAGGGTGCGCCCAGTGGCTGATCTCATCCTTGAAGTACGACAGCGTGCCGGTCAGGAAAATCGCGAACAGCAGCCAGCCGAACACCAACCCCGCCCAGGTGTGCAGCCAGGCCATGGCCTGGCGAAAGCCTTCCTTCATGAGTGTTGCATCCAGTAAACCAGCCCATTGATCGCCAGCAGCACCAGGCTTGGCGCCAGCAAGCCCAGCCAGGCGCGGGTGGCGGTACGGCAGGCGAAGCACCAGAGTACTGCCACCACGTACACCAGGAACGACAGCATCATGCCGCTGACCATCGCCTCGGCCCGCGCCAGCGGCAGCAGCGCCGCCAGGCTGATGCCCACCAGCGCGGCCAGCACATAACCGCCCATGGCCGCCGCGACGATGCGCGAGCAGACACCCAGGCGGTAGGCAACCGGCAGGCCGGCAGAAGGGCTTTTCATGGCAGTGGCGGGCTCAAGGTAACAAGACGGTCAAACTTCGATATTAATGATAAATATTCTCATGCGCAAAGGAATCCTGACGCAGTGACGCAGCCTTCGGCAGCTGCTACAGGTCAAGGGGAATGCAGTTACTGAATATTTATCTTCGTTGGGGGGTTGAATTGTTCGGCCAAGTGCCCGACCTTGTAATCAAGAGGCGCTGATTTCCACCCTCGGCGCATCTCTTGCGAGCTAGCTGAATAAGGGATGAACTATGCAAATCCAAGTCAATAGCGACAACCATATTCAAAGCAGCATCCGACTGGAGGAGTGGGTACGCAGTACCGTCGAAAGCACGCTCGACCGCTACGAAGAGGACCTCACCCGCATCGAGGTTCACCTGGCCGATGAGAACGGCGACAAGCCCGGCCCGCACGACAAGCGCTGCCAGATGGAAGCGCGGCCAAAAGGCCACCAACCGATTTCAGTGACCCACAAGGCCGCCACGCTGGATCAGGCAGTGGATGGCGCCGCCATCAAGCTCACCCACGCCCTGGAACACCTGTTCGGCAAGCTGCGCAGCAAACGCGCGGTGAATAGCCAGAATGGTGCAGGCAACCAGGCGGATGCCCTGTTGCAGGAAGAATTCCTCGAGAACGAACAGGTGCTCAACAGCTAGACACAACCTGTAACGAAGAAAGGCGAGCCACCATGGCTCGCCTTTTTTGTGCCTGCAACCCTGTGGGAGCTGGCTTGCCAGCGAGTTTTTCGGCGCCTGGACAGCTCGCTGGCAAGCCAGCTCCCACACCCTGCCGGTGTTCGCGGCATGGCCCTTGCTTCGTACTCAATGGACTGGAGGTTCGAACTAACGCGAAAACCCCCAGTCAATTGATGCACGTCTTACATCTCAGGTGACGCACCATGGATAACCCCTTTCAAGCGATCAGCGATGCCTTCCAGCCCGAGTACCGGGTCAACCTCAGCATCGAACGCCTAGACGGCAGCATCATGCTGACCCTGTCCAACGAAACCGGGGTAGTGGCCAAGCGAATGATCAGCGCCGCCCAGCGCAATGACCCCAAGCGCGTGCAACGCCTGATCGAAAGCATCAAGTTCGGCATCGCCATCGAGCGCGGCCACAGCGCCATGGAAATCCTCGCGGCCATGACCGACGGCGACGCCCTGAACCTGCCTACGCCGGCCGCCAGGCCAGCCCAGATTTTGCACGTGCCAGCGTTTCGCCCTGTTGCCTGAACCTTGCCTGTCGCGATAACAGGCCCCCGGTAAAGTCGCTGTGCGGGCCGTCGTCGCTGCTGTAGTTTTCCAGCTTGTTACAGAAAACTACAAGAGGTAGACACTATGCTGATGCGAAGCATCGCCCTGCTGGCCATCGTCGCCGCCACCGCTGGCTGCGTCGAGGAGCGCGTGGTCCATGACCGCCGCCCCGTACACCGTGAATACGTCGAAGTGGTGGCGCCCCAGGCGCCACCGGTGCAGGTCATCGAAGAGGAGCCAGGGCCACGGCCCGGCTATGTGTGGGCCCGTGGCTACTGGGCCTGGGAAGGCGGCCGCTACGTACCGGTGCGCGGCCACTGGGAGCCGATGCGCCCGGGCTACCGCTATGTGCACCCGCACTGGGTGCAGACTCGCGACGGCTGGCACTGGCGCCAGGGTGGCTGGGCGAACTGACCGCGTTTTTTGCAGCCGCTCGTTGCAACTGCCCACAGTTCATGATGAGGTTCACCCTGCAACTTCATCATGGACAGCCACCTCGCAATGGATTTTGCCCCCCACATTCCCAGCTGGGCGGAAATCGAACGCAACCTCAACCACAGGTTCAGCGACTTCCACCACACGCTCAACCATGGCCTGAGCAGTGCCAGCAGCGGCCTGCATGCCAGCTGGAACGGCGTCAGCCAGCGCCTGGAACAAGGCGCCAGTCACGTTTATGCCGAACTGGGCGGCCAGCGCATCGACGCCGTGCGGCAAGCCGTGCATCTTTCCTACCCCATCATCCGCCACGACCTGCGCCAACGTTGGGCAAGCCTTCATATCGACGATATTCTCGAGGTACTGCTGCACCTGGCGAAGCAGGTGACACTGGTCCTGGGCGGTAGCGTTACCCTCGGCAGCATCGCTGGCGGGGTGGCCGGCGGCGTGCTGGGCGCAGGGGTTGGCGCGGCCCCAGGCGCCGTGGCCGGCGCTGGCATCGGGCTGGAGGTGGGCAACCTGATTCTGCTGGGCCTGGGGCTCTCGGCCATTGCCGAGTATTTCTACAAGGGCCTGCCGGCCTGTTTGGAAACCCTGCAGAACGGCATCGTCAGCGCCTGGCGCATAGACAACAAGGCCAGCGGCAGCCGCCTCGAGGCCGGGGGTGGCCACGCCACTTCGCGCCAGGCGCATATCGAGCAGGCAGCCAGGGAACTGGCCCGCGGGCAGGAACAATTGGTGCTGCTGTTGCTGACCGCCATCGTTACCTACCTGACACGCGGGCAGGTCAAGGGCACGCTCGCCAGCAGTGCCGAAGGGCTCGCCGCACGCTCGGCGCTGTTGCAGGAGCAGATAAGCGAACGGCGCCTGGCCGAGTGGCTGGCCCGCAATGAACCCCAGCTGTTGGCCGACGGTGCCCTGCAGCCACGTACCCGCGCGCCGGTGCAACAGGCCGAGGAGCCGATTCGACTGCAGCCCAAGGCGGCGCCCCCCGCCAAGGTCTCCGAGCCGACCGCGCCCCAGGCCGCCAAGCCAGCACTGTCGCGCCGTGAGCTGCTCAACCAACAGTACGGCCGCAGCGGTGACCTGAACCACGACATCAACGTGCGTGGCAATCGCGAAATCGCGGAGAACTTCTTCAAGTCCCAGGGCTACAGCCAGGCCGACTCGGCGTCGTACATGAACGGCCTGGACTTCAACCAGCCCGTACAGGTACAGACCCTCAATGGCGGCAAAAACCTGTGGCAATATCAGTCCCCCGGCGCGCCCCAGGGCAACTGGTATACCCTGAGCCCGGACGTGCAGCCCACGCAGCTGGGCATCAACCCCATGGGTACCAACCGCGCCCTGAATACCATCGAACCCAAAGTGCTGGGCAACTACCAGACGGCCGGCAAGGTGCAGGTGTTGCGCAGCACCGCGGCGCCAGTGGACGACTTCTGGTCGGTGAAGGGACAATCCTTCCCGGCAGAAGGCGGCGCACAGCAGCTGTTCTCCAATCAGAAAGACCTGTTCAACCTGGGAAGCCCATGACACCCGTAGATTTCATCGACAAGGCCATCGTCACCACGCAGGACCGCTCTCGCAAGACGCCAGGCTTCGAGGTATATGCGTCCGTGCTCAACCAGCTCGCGTACATCAAGGCCGTGCTGGAAGGCCGCGAGCGCGACAAGTCGAAGCTGCACCGGTTGACCCTGGGCAGCATCGCCGTGAAGGAGTTCGAGGAAAGTGACCCCGACCTGTCGCGGGCGCTGAAGGATGCCTTCTACATTGCCTCGCAACTGGGCCGGGGGTTGAAGATCCAGCTGCCTTAAGTCTCGCCTTTCTCTTCGGTGAGCGCCCCTTTGACCATGGCATCCGGGTCCGGGACCTTGGCCGAGGGGAAGCGCGAGGAGGCAAAGCGCACCACCAGGATGGCGAACGCCAGCAGCAGGATGGCGCCCGACAGGTAGACCACGCCCAGGTCGGCGGGGCCGTGGTGCGACACGTCGGAGATCAGCAGGCGCGTCAGCGCGGTGATGGCCACGTAGATCAGGAAGCGCACGGGCATGTGGTTGGTCTTGAAGTAGATGCCGACCATGGCCCCCAGCTCCAGGTAGATGAACAGCAGCAGGATGTCATCGACCATGATGTTGCCCTTCTCCACCATGCCCAGGAACGCCACCACGGCCGCCCAGGCGGTGATGGCGCCGATGGCGAACAGCGCCAGGTAGTGGAAGGTCTCGACCAGCAGGTTGCCCAGCGAGCCTGCCAGGTGGTGGACATTCTTGCGCATGGCATCAGCCCAGTTGATTTTCACGATGCGGTTTCCTTGACTCGTGGGGTGCGGATGCTTTCATTGTGCATCAGCAGCCGGGCCTTGCGGTGAAGGCATTTTGTCTCACCCTGCGACAATGCTGATTAAATTGCCACTATCCAGCGGCAGCAAAATCCCTTATCCTTTTACTGTATAAACAACCAGTGGTCGAAATCGACAACTTTCGTAAAGGCATGTGAGGTGGTGAATGGCCGTCGAAGTGGTATACCGCAGCAGCCGAGATCTGGAGCGTCTGTTCATGGATAAAGCCGAAGCTGACCGTCATGACAAAATGCTCGAGCTCGCTGAGCTGCTCGCAGAAGTCCTGAAAAAGGCAGTCCCGTCCCTGACCGAGCAACAGGTTGAAGACGCGGGCATCTACATGGCCAAGAACCGCGACGTGTTCGCCAAGGCGTTCAAGAGCCAGCCCGACGCGCTGAACGAATTGATCAGCGGCGAAGGCGCCGAATAAACCCGTAGCAGCTGCCGCAGGCTGCGTCATGGGCCCCGCCTGGCATCAGGTATTTCGCGGGGGCCAGGACGCAGCCTTCGGCAGCTGCTACGGGGGTTTCAGGGTTTTTCCAGTTCTTCCACCAACGCCCGCAGGAACCGCGCGGCCTCCCCGCCCGTCACCGCCCGGTGGTCGAAGGTCAGCGACAGCGGCAGTATCGGGTGCACCACGACCTGCCCCTCCACTGCCACCGGCTCTTCGCGAATGCCCCCTGCGCCGATGATCGCTACCTGCGGCGGTACCACCACGGGGTTGGCGTAGCGCCCGAACAGGGTGCCGAAGTTCGACAGCGTGATAGTGGCGCCCATCATCTCCTTCGCTGGAATCGAGCGTGCCTTGACGTCCGCGCGCAGCCGGCTCATGCCCTCCTTCAGGTCCTCGGCGCTGCGGTTGCCGACATCGCGCAGCACCGGCACGAACAGCCCGTCGGGGGTGTCCACGGCAATACCCAGGTCAAGCTGGGCATGGGTGCGGATGGACAGGCTGCGGCCATCGAACCAGCTGTTGAGCACCGGTTCCACCTTACAGGCGGCAGCCATGGCCTTGCCCAGGCGAATCAGCGGGTCGCGGGCCTGGCCCCAGCGGTGCAGGTCGGCGTCGCCGAAGATGGTCACCGGCACCACTTCAGCGTGGGACTTGGCCATGTTCAACGCCATGCTGCGGCGCACGCCGCGCAGCTTTTCGCCGCCGAAACGGTCCTGGGCGCCTTGCGCCGCGGCTTCGACGTCGGCGCGGGTGACCAGGCCGTCGCTGCCCGAGCCGCTGAGCGCGGTCAGGTCGACGCCCAACTGCCGCGCCAGTTGCCGTACCGCCGGGGTGGCCCGGGTGCCCAGGTGCTCACGGGTGGACGGCGCAGCGCCGACGAAGAACTGGTCGGCACTGGCGCCGCCACCGCCTTCCAGGCGGCCGACCACGGTGCCGGCGTCGGCCTCGCCTTCGTAGCCCAGCAGCGGCTCGCCCACATGCAGGATGTCGCCTTCGCCGCCAAAGGTCTTGGCCACCACGCCGTCATAAGGCGCGGGAATGTCCACCAGCGCCTTGGCGGTCTCCACCGACACCAGCAGCTGGTCGGCCTTGACGCTGTCGCCCGCCTTGACGTGCCATTGCACGATTTCCGCCTCTTGCAGGCCTTCGCCCAGGTCGGGCAGTTTGAAATATTTCATCGCAGCCTCCTCAGGCGAAATTCAGCACGGTGTCGCACGCATCAAGAATGTCCGGCACCGCCGGGATGTACAGCTGCTCGAGCTTGTACAGCGGCGGCGGGATGTCCGGGGCGGTGACGCGCTGGATGGGCGCCTGCAGGTCGAGCAAGGCGCGTTCGTAAAGGCTGGCGGCGATCTCCGCGCCCACCCCGCAGGAGCGCGGTGCTTCGTGGACGATCACGCAGCGGCCGGTCTTGCGCACCGAGGCTTCCAGGGTGTCCAGGTCCAGCGGCTTGACGCAGGCCACGTCGATGACCTCTGCCGACACGCCGCGCTCGGCCAGGGCATCGGCGGCCTGCAGGGTTTCATGCACGCTGGCGCCCCAGCTGATCAGCGTCAGGTCGCTGCCTTCGCGCAGGGTGAAACAGCTGTCCAGCGGCAGCCGCTTGCCGTCGTCGGCCAGGGGTTGCGGGTTCATGCGGTACAGACGCGTGGGCTCCAGGAACAGCACCGGGTCCGGGTCGTCGATGGCCGCCAGCAACAAGCCGTAGGCGCGCGCCGGCGACGAAGGGATGACCACCCGCAGGCCGGGAATGTGGGCGAACAGCGCCTCGGTGCTTTCGCTGTGGTGCTCGGGCGCGCGAATGCCGGCACCCATGGGCGTGCGCAGCACCATCGGGCAGCTCAGGCGCCCGCGGGTGCGGTTGCGCAGGCGGCTGGCGTGGGACACCAGGTGTTCCATGGTGGCGTAGATGAAGCCCATGAACTGGATCTCGACGATGGGCTTGAGGCCTTGGGCGGCCATGCCGATGACCAGGCCGCCGAGCATGGTTTCCGCCAGCGGCGAGTCGATCACGCGCTTGAAGCCGAAGCTCTCGCGCAGGCCCTGGGTGGCGCGGAACACGCCGCCGTTGACGCCCACGTCCTCGCCCAGCACCACCACGTTCTCGTCCTCGGCCATGGCCCGGTGCATGGCCAGGTTCACCGCCTCCAGCAGGCTGATCTTGTCGTTATTCATGGTCGGCCCCTCCCTGGCGGCGTGCCACCCGTTCGAGGAAGTCCGCGCGCTGGTCAGCCAGCACCGCCGGCCACTTGGCGTAGACATAGTCCATCACCGACTCGGGCGCCTGGGTGCCGGCGGCTTCGAAGTTGGCCACCGACTGTTGCACCAGGCCCTGGCATTCGGCGATCAGCGCCTGCTCGCGGCCCTCGTCCCACACGCCCTGCCCGGCCATGAACGATTGCAGGCGCTTGATCGGCTCTTCCTGCCAGGCCTGCTTGACCTCATCGGCGCTGCGGTAGCGGGTAGCGTCGTCGGCGGTGGTGTGGTCGCCCAGGCGGTAGCTCAGGCATTCCAGCAACACCGGGCCCTTGCCGTGACGGGCGCGCTCCAGCGCCACCTGCATGCGGTCGTAGACGGCGAGGATGTCGTTGCCGTCCACCTGTTCGCCATGGAAACCGGCGCCGATGGCCTTCTGCGCCAGGGTCGGCGCGCCGCACTGGATGCGCCGCGGCACCGAGATGGCCCACTGGTTGTTGTTGATCACGAACACCACCGGCAGCTGCCAGGCGCCGGCGACGTTGAGCGCTTCGAGGAAGTCACCCTTGCTGGTGGCGCCGTCGCCGCAGGTGGTGACCGCCACCCGATGCTCGCCGCGAATCTTGAACGCGCTGGCCACGCCACAGGCGTGCAGGGCCTGGGTGGCGATGGGCACGCACAGCGGGAAGTCCTGGGCCACCGCAGGCTCGGCGTAGTCGCTGCCGCGCTCGTCACCGCCCCAGTACAGCAGGATTTCTTCCATGCGCACGCCGCGCATCAGTTGCACGGCGGTGTCGCGGTAGTAAGGGATCAGCACGTCTTCGGCGTGCATCAGGCTGCCGATGGCCACGCCTATGGCTTCCTGCCCCAGGGTAGGCGCGTAGGTGCCGATGCGCCCGGTGCGTTGCAGGGCCACGGCCTTCTGGTCGAACAGGCGCGTCAGCACCATTTGCCGGTACAGGCGGGTCAGCAGGTTGAAATCATCGGCCCAGGCGGGCAAGGCGCCCAGCAGGCGGCCGTCGGGGGATAGGTAACGGGTATAGGGAAGCTTGATCTTGTTGGAGGTCATTGCACAACTCCTGGTCCACACGGGGTACGTGTAGCGGTCATGACCCGCCGCTTGTGGCCGCAGGTCGTTCAAGGAGCTGGCGCCGGTAAGGCGCCGGCTCGCCAAATCAGGCGTAGATCAGTTTCTCCGCCAGGGCCTCGGCCACCCGCGCCGGTGAGCGCTTCTCGGCCTGGGCATGGGCAAACACTTCGGTGAGGCGCGTGGCGATGCGCGCCAGGTGCGCGGTGATGGTGCCGACCTCCTCGCCCTGGTGCTTGAGCGCGACGTAGATCAAGCCGCCGGAATTGATCACGTAGTCGGGGGCATAGAGGATGCCGCGCTTTTCCAGCTGGTCGGCGGCCTGCAGGCTGGTGAGCTGGTTGTTGGCAGCGCCAGCCACGGCGGCGCAGCGCAGTTGCGAGACGCTTTGGCCGTTGAGGATGGAACCCAGGCCACAGGGCGAGAAAATATCGCAGGGGGTGCTGAGCAGCGCCTCCGCCGCCACCGGGTGGGCGTTCAATTGCTCCATGGCCAGTTGCACCTTGCCGGCGTCCAGGTCGCTGACCAGTAGCTCGGCGCCGGCCGCGTGCAGCTGTTCAGCCACCGCGTAGCCGACGTTGCCCAGGCCCTGCACGGCAATGCGCAGGCCCTCCAGGTTGTCGGTGCCCAGGCGCGCCATGGCGGTAGCGCGGATGCCGGCGAACACGCCCATGGCCGCGTGCGGTGCCGGGTCGCCGGCGGCGGTGGTGCTGGTGACGTGGCGGGTGTGCTGGGCCACGCAGTCCATGTCGGCGGTGGAGGTGCCGCTGTCGATGGCGGTGATGAAGCGCCCGTCCAGGGTCTCGATGAAGCGGCCAAACGCCTCGAACAGGCCGGCGCGGTTTTCCACGTGGGGGCTGCGGATGATCACCGCCTTGCCGCCCCCGAACGGCAGGCCGGCCAGCGCGGCCTTGAAGCTCATGCCCTGGGCCAGACGAATGGCATCGACCATGGCGCTTTCGTCATCGGGATAGGCAAGGTAACGGCAGCCGCCAATCGCGGGGCCCGCGCGGCAGTCGTGAATGGCAACCACGGCGCGCAGGCCCGTGGCCGGGTCGACGGCCAGGTGCAGCGCGTGGGTGCGGGTGCTTTGCATGAGAGCGAACATCGAACGGCTCCCGATCTTGTTGTGTTAACCAGTGTAGCTGCTGCCCGCCACCCCGTAGCAGCTGCCGCCAGGCTGCGTAAGGTCTCGCTGCGGTGTTGGTGGAAAAACGCGGCGCCTGGGGACGCGGCCTGCGGCCGCTGCTACGGGTTGGAGTGCGCGGGCGTACTGGACGAAAGCGCGCCGCAGGGCTACAAGTGGAAAGATGAAACCCGTTCTCGACGCCGCCCGCCAGGCTTGCCTGGAGTGCCTTGCGCAAAGCCCGCCCGCAACCTTCGAGGCCGCGTTGTGGCTGGCTGCCGAACATGATCCGGGGTTCGACCCCCGGCAGTGCGACGAAGCGCTGCGCGAGCTGCAACTGCAGATCAGCATCGGCCTGCCCATGCTGCCGGTTGCCGAACTGGCCCAGCCGTTATTGCGCCGGCTCAATGCCCTGGGCTTCGTGCAGGACGACTTCCACCCGCTACGCCCCCAGGCGGCGCTGCTGAACAAGGTGCTGGAACGCAAGCGCGGCCAGCCGTTGGCCCTGGCCCTGCTGGCCCTGGAAATGGCCCGGCGCCTGGACATCCCGCTGATGGGGGTGAATTTTCCCGGGCACTTCCTGCTGCGGGTGCCTGGCGCCGATCACCAGCTGGACCCCTGCGGTGGCCGCCGCCTGTACCCAGCCGACACCCGTGAACTGCTGGGCCGCCAGTTCGGCCCGCAGGTGCCGCTGGTGGCCGAGCACCTGGCCCAGGCCGACCCGCGGCAGATGCTGCAACGCCTGTCACGCAACCTGCGGCAGCTGCACAGCACCCATGACGACTACGTCGCCGCCCTCAAGGACGCCGAGCGGGTGCTGGTGTTGGGTTCGCCTACCGCCGCCGACTACATTGCCCGCGCCGGTATCTACCAGCACCTGGACTGCCCGCGCGGCGAGCGCTTTGACCTGGAGTACGCGCTGCTGCTCAGCGAAGACCCGATCCAGCGCCTGCGCCTGACCGCCCGCCTGGGCGAGCTGCCGCCGGCGCCTTCGTCACTGCACTGACGGCGCGTCGGCCTGGGCCGCCGGGTGCGCCTGGGCGAACGCCGGGTGCCCGGCCGCCAGCGCCGCCACCCGCTGAATACGCGGCCAGGCCGCCAGCGCCACGCTGAACCGCTCGGCCGCGTACAGCTGGGGAATCAGGTAGACGTCCGCCAGGCCTGGCTGCGGCCCCAGGCACCAGCCACTGTCCTCCAGCAACTGCTCCACCGCCGCCAGGCCATCGCTGATCCAGGCGCGAATCCAGTCCTGTACCTGCGCCTCATCCTGCCCCAACCCGCGCAGCCGGTTGAGCACGCTGACGTTGTGCAGCGGGTGCACGTCGCAGCCAATCAGCGCCGCGATGCCGCGCGCACGGGCCCGCGCCAGCGCATCGCCCGGCAGCAGCGGCACCTGGGGATAGCGCTCCTCCAGGTACTCGATGATCGCCCCGGACTGGATCAGCACCTGCCCGCCCTCGACCCGCAGCGCCGGCACCCGGCCCTGTGGGTCGACGGCGAGGTAAGCGGGTGCACGCTGTTCGCCGGCCAACAGGTTGACCGCCAGCGACTCATACGCCAGGCCCTTGAGTGCCAGGGCGATGCGCACCCGGTACGAGGAAGTCGAGCGGTAGTAGGTATACAGTTGCATGGCCCAGCCCTCACGCCGCCGCGATGATGCGCCCGCGGCACTCGCCGAAGCCGATGGACACCTGCCCCGGCGCCACGCAACGCGCGCGCAGGATCACCTCGTCGCCGTCTTCCAGGAAGCGCCGGCTTTCCCCCGAGGCCAGGGCCAGCGCCTCCTTGCCGCCGTGGGTAATCTCCAGCAGGCTGCCGTGCTGCCCCGGCTGTGCGCCCGAGAGCGTGCCGGACCCGAACAGGTCGCCGGGCTGCAACTGGCAGCCGTTGACGCTGTGATGGGTGACCAACTGGGCCACGGTCCAGTACATGCTGCGGGTGTTGCTCAGGGCGATGCGTTCGGCGGGCAGGCCCTGCTCGCGCATGCGCTCGGTGAGCAGCAGCACTTCCAGCTCGATGTCCAGCGCGCCACTTTTCTGGTCGCGCGCGTCCCACAGGTACGGCAGGGGCTGCGGGTCGCCCTCGGGGCGCGGCGCCTGGGCGCAACGGAAGGGTTCCAGGGCCTCGGCCGTCACCACCCACGGCGACAGGCTGGTGATGAAGCTCTTGGACAGGAACGGCCCCAGTGGCTGGTATTCCCAGGCCTGGATGTCGCGCGCCGACCAGTCGTTGAGCAGGCAGTAGCCGGCCACGTGCTCGTCGGCACGGTCGATGGCGATGCCCTCGCCCATGGCGTTGCCCGGGCCGATCCAGATGCCCAGCTCCAGCTCGAAGTCCAGCCGCGCGCAGGGGCCGAAATTGGGTTCCTTGTGCCCGGCCGGCATGGTCTGGCCTTTCGGCCGCCGCACCGGCGTGCCCGACGGCCGCAGGGTGGACGCGCGGCCGTGGTAGCCGATGGGCACGTACTTGTAGTTGGGCAGCAGCGGGTTGTCGGGGCGGAACAGCTTGCCAACGTTTTTCGCGTGCTCGATGCCTACGTAGAAGTCGGTGTAGTCCCCGACCCGGGCCGGCAGGTGCAGCTCGCAGTCGCTGGCCAGGTGCAGGCAGTCGCGCACCACGCCGACGTTATCACTGCCCTGGGCCAGCAGCTGGGTCAGGCGCTCGCGCAGCACCACCCGCGCCTGGCGGCCAAGGGCGAAGAAGCCATTGAGCTGGCCGCCTTCGCAGGCCAGCGCCGCCGTGGCGGCCTCGCCCTGCAACAGGCCGGTGGCCAGCAGCGCCTCAAGGTCCAGGATCGAATCACCGATCGCCACCCCGGCACGCGGGCGCCCGCCCTGGGGGCTGAACACGCCCAGGGGCAGGTTCTGCAGGGGGAAATCGGCGTGGTCGTTGGCGCTGGCCAGCCAGCTGTGGTGCGGGTTCATGCGTCTCTCCGGTTCGGGTTGAAGGTGCTGGGCAAGCTCGCCCAGCAGGCGTCATAACGCTGCTGCAATTGCTCGCAGGCCAGCGCATGGCGGCTGGGGCGCAGCACCTGGCTGGTCTCGAACATGAACGCCATGGTCTGTTCGATGCGCACCGGCGCCAGCTCGGCCGCCACCGCCCTGGCGCAGGTCTCGGCGTCCGGGCCGTGGGCGCTCATGCAGCTGTGCAACGAAGCGCCGCCGGGCACGAAGCCTTCGGCCTTGGCGTCGTAGGCGCCCTGGATCAGGCCCATGTATTCGTTCATCAGGTTGCGGTGGAACCAGGGCGGCCTGAAGGTGTTGTCCGCCACCATCCAGCGCGGCGGGAAAATAACGAAGTCCATGTTGGCCATACCGTGCACGCTGCTGGGCGAGGTCAATACGGTAAAGATAGACGGGTCCGGGTGGTCGTAGCTGACCGTGCCCAGGGTGTTGAACAGCCGCAGGTCGTATTTGTACGGCACGTTGTTGCCGTGCCAGGCGACCACGTCCAGGGGCGAGTGCTGCAGCTCGCAGCCCCACAGGCGGCCGAGGAATTTCTGCACCAGGGCCACCGGGGCGCTGCTGTCCTGGTAATGCGCCACTGGCGCCAGGAAGTCACGCGGGTTGGCCAGGCCGTTGCTGCCGATGGGCCCCAGGTCGGGCAGGCGCAGCGGCGCGCCATGGTTTTCTGCCATGTAGCCACGGGCGTTACCGTCGGGCAGCGCCACGCTGAACTTCAGTCCGCGGGGAATCACGGCGATTTCCAGCGGCTCGATGTCCAGCACCCCCAGCTCGGTCAGCAGCCGCAGCCGGCCCTGCTCCGGCACCAGCAGCAGCTCGCCGTCGGCGTTGTAGAACACGCGGGTCATGTCGCGGTTGGCCGCGTAGTGGTACAGGCTGGTGCCGCTGGGCGCGTCCGCCGGGGCGTTGGCGGCCATGGCCACCCAACCATCAAGGAAGTCCGTGGGCGCAGTGGGCATGGGCAGCGGGTCCCAGCGCAAGCGGTTGGGCGTGGGCTCGGCCAGCGGCCCGCCCTGCACTTGGCGCGCCAACGGTTCGAAACGTGGGTGCAGCGCCGAGGGGCGGATGCGGTACAACCAGGTGCGCCGGGCTTCGCTGCGCGGGACGGTAAAGGCGGTGCCGGAGAACTGCTCGGCGTACAGGCCGTAGGGGGCCTTTTGCGGGGAGTTGCGGCCGGCCGGCAAGGCGCCGGGCAGCGCCTCGCTGCTGAACTCGTTGCCGAAACCGCTCTGGTAGCGGGGCGCGGCAGTGCCAGGATCCAGGTCCATGAAACCTCCGGGGCGATTGTTATTTTTATCGTAATCCGATTACGAATAACGTAATTTGATTGCCAGGGAGCGTCAAGCTATAAAGACGCCCACTTGCCCACGGACCGCCCAGACCATGCCCACGCCCACCCCGCCCGCCACCGAGAGCAACAACAAGCAGAAAGTCCGTTCGGCCGAAGTGGGCACTGACATTCTCAAGGCCCTGGCCGAACTGTCGCCGTCCACCTCGCTGTCGCGCCTGGCCGAACACGTGCAGATGCCTGCCAGCAAAGTGCACCGCTATCTGCAGGCGCTGATCGCCAGTGGCTTCGCCGAGCAGAACCCCGCCACCAACCATTACGGCCTGGGCCGCGAAGCGCTGCGCGTGGGGTTGGCCGCGCTGGGCAGCCTGGACGTGCTGAAACTGGCGGCGCTGCCACTGTCCGAGTTGCGCGACGAACTGAACCAGACCTGTTTCCTGGCAGTGTGGGGCAACCGTGGCGCCACCGTGGTGCAGGTGGAAGCGGCGGTGCGTGCGGTGACGGTGGTGACGCAGGTGGGTTCGGTGCTGCCGCTGCTCGGCTCTTCCACGGGGCTGGTGTTTGGTGCGTACCTGCCAGCGCGCGAGACGCTGGACCTGATGCAGGCCGAAGGCAAGGCCAGCCAGGAACTGCAAGCCACCTTCGCGGCAATCCGCGAAAATGGCCTGCACCATGTGCATGGCTTGCTGCTGCCGGGCGTGGACGCGTTGTCAGCTCCGGTGTTCGATGCCTTGGGCCGTATCAGCGCGGTGCTGACAGTGGTCGGCCCGACGTCCATGTTCCATGCCGATGAACACGGCCCGGCGGCGCAGCGGCTGCTGGCTGCCAGCCAGGCAGTGAGTTGGCGGCTGGGCTACCAGCCCAGCGGCACCTGATTGTCGAACGGCTGAGGGGTTCCGACTCGGGCAGGGTGCTGTCTTTCAGAAAGTCGAGCAGCTCGCTGGCGTAACGCTCCGAGGTGTTATAAGGATGCCGATCCCGTGCAGTCATCGACATGAATATCGCGGATATCCAGATACCCCAACAACTTCGGCCAGTGCGACGAGAGTAAGGCTTGGGCGACGGTTTGCAGGGTGGGGGCTCTTTGCACCAACGCCTTGATTTTCAATAGCGCCTGGTTGCACGCCAGCAAATGTGGATCCTCGGGATATACCTGCGCAGCAGACTTCGGTGTTGCGTCCATATGTCGTTCCTTGTGAAATTAGCCACTGACTGATCAAAAAATAAGTCCGTCTTGATCGAGCTAATTAGAAACGACACCTGAAGCCCAGCAGCAATAAACATTGCTCAAACCCAAGGGGTAATACTGCCGGCAGGCGCCTGGGTAATACCCATTGGATGAACCTCGTTAAAACTTCAAACCCACGCCCATGCTCAAGTAATCCCGATCGGTGAGCACGTTGTAATGCCCGCCAAAAAATTGCGTGTAGGCAACAGTCGCGGTGTAGGTGTGCTGATAGTCTGCCAACACGCCCAGGGTGACGGCCTTCGCCCCTTCATTGAACAGGCCATTGGGACCGTAGCCGTTGACGTCGTGGGACCAGGCCACGCTGGGGGTCAGGCTGACGCCCTGAAACACATCCGGGTATTGCAGCTCTGCCTTGGCCCGGTAGCCCCAGGCGTTGCTGGTCACAAAGCCGTGGCTGCCCGCCGTGCCATACACCGCATCACGCCCCAGGCGGTCGCTGCTCGATACATTGTCCACGTGCACCCAGCCCGCCTCGCCTACCAGCGAAAGGCGCTGGGCACCCAGCACTTCGTCGAAGTCCTGGCTCAGGCTGCTCTGCAACTGGGTAATGGCCTTGCGTTCGTAACCGCTGTTGACCTGCTCGGCCGGCCCGTACAGCGCCTGGGTCAGGTCAGCCAGGTTGCGCTGCACCGGCGCGTTGGGGCGGTAGCTGAGCTCGCCACGCCACTTGCTGCCGCCGGCCAGCAACGTCGAGAAGCTGGCGCCGTACAGCTGGATGTCCTGCGGGTACTGCAGGTTGTAGCTGCCGCCGAGCAGCGCGGCATCGGCGGCCTGGCTGTTGGTCAGCGTGCCCAGGCCCGCGGGGATTGCGCCGCTGCCATTGCGCGTCTCGATGAACGCCTGGCGGCTGTGGTAGTTCATGAAGTAGAAACCGTAGTCCACGGTGCCCACCTGCCAGTGCAGCGCCGTGCCCCACTGGCCGCCGTCGCGGGCGCGCTGGTCGTGGCCGCGTGGCACCACCACGCCTTCGCTGGTCACTTCATAGCCCTGGCCTTGCTGCGCCGGCAGTGAAGAGGCGACGGTGAAACCACGGCTGCAGCCGCGGGCGGTGATGTCGTCGGCAAAGTAGGTGCCGCAGTTCTCCGCCTGGGAGGCATCCCATTGCAGCTGATAGAACGCGTCCAGGGTCAGGGCGTCGGTGAGGCTCTGGGACACGTACAGCAAATTGGTGGGCAACAGGCTGTCGCTGACGGTTTCGCCGGGCTGGTGCAAGGTGGACAGGTCCACCGGGTTGATGCTGTTGATGGAGTTGCCGATGAACTCGCTCTCGCCCCAGTTGACGATCTGCCGCCCCACGCGCACGGTGCCCGGTTGGTCGCCGATGCTGTAGTGGTGGTACACGTAGGCGTCCAGCCACTGGCCGCCGGCGGCACGGGCACCTTCCTCGCGGCCACGGTCGCTGATGGACTTGAAGTCCTGGCTGCCGTCCTGCTGGGCGAAGTCGTACCAGTAGCGACCGCGCACGTACACGCCGCTGTCACCGTACTGCAGGGTCAGGGCGTGCTCCACCTGCAGGCGGTTGGAAAATGCCTGGCCGCGGTTGAAGTTCAGGCGGCCGTCGTCGCCCAGGCTGGAATGCCCCGTGCCACCGTTGCTGGCGCCGACCAGGTGGTGATCGGCGTTGCGCAGGCCCCAGTCGCTGGTAAAGCTCAGGTTGGTGTCGATCTGCCCTTCCACGTCACCGACGTTGAACGGCAGCGCCAACGCCGTGCCCGGCACCGCGGCGGCAACGCTGACTGCGAGGAAAAGCACTTTGAACGGCGTGTGTTTTGGCGACATGACGGGACTATTACAGTGGCGGTAACAGTCATTGTCGCAAACTGCTATTTTTCAATCCACAACTAACGCTTAGTATTTCTTCAGTCGCCAAGGGAACTAACCCGAACCCCAACGGTTAATGATGAATTAATCTTCATTGTGTATTGTCCGATGCTGATCCCCGGCCTGCCTGGCTTTGGCGACACCTTGTTCACCGACGTTGATTTGAAGCTCCTTGATCTAACGTCTTATTTGGCCGCTGTGTTACAGCGGCCTTTTTTATTTCCGCGTTTTACTGCCAGCCTGTAGCCGCTGCCGCAGGCTGCGCTGGCCCTGTGCCACACCGAAGCAGCCTGGGGGCAGCGGCTACAGTATTCTGGTACGCAAGTTTTAATACTGCTGGAGATGCGCCATCATTTCCCGCAGCGCTTCAATGTTATCCGCGGGGTGCACGGCATTGTCAAAGTTGCCGATATTCGCCCACTCATTTGCAATATCCTCCACGCTCATGCCCTGTTGTGGGTCGAAGCCCACGCCCAGGCTGCGTTCCCAACGCACTTTGCCGACCCAGCCTCCCCCCACTTCATATAAACCACCCGTGTCCTGGCATTGCTCGCTGCCCAGGTAAACCACCAACGGGCTGACCAGTTCAGGCTTGAGCAAGGCGAACACTTCAGGCGGCATCAGCCCTTCGGTCATGCGCGTGCCGCCGGTGGGCGCAATGGCGTTGACGAGGATATTGTTGCGGCGCCCTTCCAGCGCCAGGGTGCGGGTCAGGCCGTACAGGCCCAGCTTGGCCATGGCGTAGTTGGCCTGGCCGAAGTTGCCGTAGATGCCCGAGGTGGACGAGGTGAAAATCACCCGGCCGAAGTTCTGCTCGCGCAGGTGCGGCCAGGCGGCGTGGGTGAGTTTGTAGGCGCCCTGCACGTGCACCTGGTACACCTGGTCCCAGTCGCTGTCGTCCATCTTGTGGAAACTCTTGTCGCGCAGGATGCCGGCGTTGTTCACCAGCACGTCGACGCGGCCAAAGCTGTCCAGCGCCTGCTGGACGATCTTGTCACCGTCGGTGACCGACTCGTGGCTGGCAATGGCGGTGCCGCCAGCCTCGCGTATCTGCGCCACCACGCGGTCGGCGGCGGAGGCATTGGCACCTTCGCCGTGGGTGGAGCCACCCAGGTCATTGACCACCACCCGCGCGCCATGGCGGGCGAACAGCAAGGCGTGGGCACGCCCCAGGCCGCCGCCGGCGCCAGTGACAATCACCACTTTATCTTCGAAACGGACCGCGTCGCTCATGGCACTACTCCTGGCAGCACAAAAGGGGGGCATGGCGGCAGTGTCGTGCACGAGCGTTCCAGTCACAATAAAGACGCCCCTACCTGAATACGCCACGATAAGGCTGGGGGATGATCCCCCGCCCCGGCTTCAGGAATAGAGCCGCCGGCGTTCACTTGCAGCGGCTTGCGCCTGCAACTGGTCACGGAACGCCAGGTAGTGCTTGAGCACCTGTACCGGTGCTTCGGTGTGTGGGTAATGGCCGATGCCGGGCAGGGAAACCGTGTCGGCGCGATGGATCAGCTCGCGGTAGCGGGTCACCATGGGCCTGCCGCACACCGGGTCGAGCACGCCATTGATGAAGCGCAGCGGCACGCCGGCGTGTTGCATGGCCGTCACCCAGCGGTCACGGCGCAGGCGCCGCTCCACCAGGTAGCCACACAAGCGGTGCAGCACGCGTGTGCCCTGGTTGGCGCGAATCAGGCTCCACCAGTCGTCCATGGCGCTTTCGCTGGGGCGGGTATCAGGGCCGTAGATCTGGCGCACGTTGTTGACCAGGGTCTCGCGGCTGAAGCTGCGGCTCACCAGCCAGCCCAGGGGGCTGATCAGCAGTTTCTGGATCAACAGGGCGCGGTGGGCCTCGGGAAACAGGCCGCCATTGAGGAACACGCAGCTGGCGATGCGCGCCAGGCCATGTTGGTGCCGGGCCAGCAGTTCCTGGGCGACGCTGTCCCCATAGTCATGGGCCAGCAGGTGCACCGGTTGCTGCACGTTCAGGTGCGCCAGCAGGGCCTGTTGCAGGTCAGCCTGCTCGATCAGGCTATAGGCGTGGTCCACGGGCTTGCTGGAGTCGCCGAACCCCAGCATGTCGCAGGCGATCAGGCGGTAGCGGCTGGCCAACGGTTGCCACAGGTAGTGCCAGTCCCAGCTGGCGGTAGGAAAGCCGTGCAGCAGCAACAGCGGCTCGCCGCGCCCCGCTACCCAGTAGCGAATGGCGTGGCCGCGAAAATCGAAGGTCTGCCCGCGGGTGCGCCATACCGTCAAGGGTATCTCGGCCAGTGGCGTGGCTGCGCGTGCCTGCCCGAGTGCCGCCTGGGCTGCCGGCGAAGGCGCTGGCGGCTCGCGATGCGCCCGGTCGCGGGCAATCGAAGTCGAGGGAACATGAGCTGTAGTCACGGACATTACCTCGGCACTTTCTGTGCTCTCCTGGCAGGAGTTTAACCAGCCCTCCCGCCGGGGGTAATTGCGTTGGCAGCCAGCTTATTGGCCTTGTGAGTCACCAGCAAAATCAAGCAGATAATGGATCCCATACGCGCTGAAACTAATCGTTTCAGCGACCAGGGTCAGGCGGCGCGCAGGCGCTCGATCAGCTGCGCCACCCACGGCTCGGCATCGGTCTCCGGGGTCACCGATTCACTGGCATCAAGGCGCAGCATGTCCTGCACCTCCTGCACGCCCAGCTCGGCGAACAGTTCACGCAGTTGCTCGCCGCCGCCGCAGAAGGTGTCGCCATAGCTGGCGTCGCCCAGGCCGATCACCGCGCCCGGCAGGCCGCGCAGGGTGGCAGGCAGTTGATCGCGCAGCTGCGAATACAGCGGTTGCAGGTTGTCCGGCAACTCGCCCATGCCCGTGGTCGACGTCACCGCCAGCAAGGCCTGGGGCGCGGCGCCCAGCAGCTCCTCGAGGCTGGCGCGGGGATTGTAGAAGGTCTCGAAACCGGCGGCGTCGAGCAACGACTTCACGTGACGGGCCACTTCTTCAGCAGTGCCGTATACGGAGCCGGACAGGATGGCGACTTTCATTGCGTGGGTCCTGGGCAGGGTCAAAACCGCGATAGTAACAGGCCAGGGCCCTGGGACGCAGTGTGGCCATCTGCCAGACGCAGGGTGTATCCACGCCCCGGTTGCTCTAGAATGGCCCGTGAACTGTCGTGGAATGCCTGAAATGATCAACGCCAAGCTGCTGCAACGGATGATGGACGCGTCCAATGACGGGATCGTCGTGGCCGAACAGGAGGGCGACGACAACATCCTCATCTACGTCAACCCGGCCTTCGAACGATTGACCGGCTACAGTTCCAATGAAATTCTCTACCGCGATTGCCGTTTCCTGCAGAATGGCGAACGCGATGAAGCCGCGCTGGCGTTGATCCGCCAGGCCATCGACCATGGCCAACCGTGCCGCCAGCGCCTGCGCAACTATCGCAAGGACGGCTCGGCGTTCTGGAACGAGCTGTCGATTACCCCGGTGTACAACGAAAGCGACAAGCTCACCTACTTCATCGGCATCCAGAAGGATGTGACCGAGCAGGTGGAAGCCCAGGAGCGCGTGGCGCAGCTGCAACGCGAACTGGATGAAGCACGGGCGCGGATCATGGCCCTGGAAAACGACCAACGGCGCTAACTAACCGCCGAGGGTGCTGTCTACTGACCGAACAACCGCCTTATTCGCCTTCGAGCTCGATCATGCCAGTTGACGCCCTCCTTACCCAGGATGAGCTGGATTTCATTCGAACCATGCAGCACAACCCGCAGCTCAACGTGCGTGATACCACGGCGAGCCTGCTGGTCAATGGCGGCACGCAGATCCGTGACCTGCTGGCGCGCCTGGTGGCCAACGAACAGGTGACCATCCAGGCCCAGTTCGAAAACCAGCAGATGAGTTTCCCGCTGCAACTGGTGGAAGACGAATTCCACGCCGTGCACCTGAAGCTGGGCGCGCCCAGCATCTACGAGGACGGCCCCATGGTGCGGCCGTGGCGCATGGCGCTGAACCAGCCGGTGGTGCTGGAAGACGAAAAGGGCCGCATCACCGATTACCAGGTGCTGGAAATTTCCTTCGAAGGCGTGCTGCTGGAAATGCGCAACGGGCGCAACCCGCCGCGCCGCTTCTCACTGTGGTTCAACCCCGAAGGCCACGAGCCGATGCCCCTGCGCGGCACCCTGCGGCGCAAGACCGAACATGGCCACTACGCCTACCGCCTGAGCCAGGACAACCCGCAGGACACTGAACGCCTGCGCCAGTACATCCTCGCCCAGCACCGCCGCGCCCACCCACAACTGCACGCGTAGGCCGCCTCAGGTATCCAGGTGCCCCGCCAGGTATTGCTGCAGGCGGCGTTGCATCAGGCGCCCGTCGCTGCCCAGGCACGCCACCTCGGTATTCACCAGCGCGTCCTGCATCAGGTCGCTGGCCTCGCCGGCCAGCATCAGCGGGCAGTCCAGGGCCAGGCCCACCTTGCGCAGGCGCTTGGGCGTGTCCGGGGCTGGCGGGTGGTTGGAGAACAGCACCATGGCCTGGGGCGCCAGTTTCTCGCACACCAGGCTCAACTCCTCCAGTGGCTGCCCCGGCGCCAGCACCTGCACCGCCACGTCGCTGCTGGCCAGCATCAGCCCGGCCACCAGCAGCTCCAGTTCGTGGCACTGGCCCGGAATGGCCGCCAGCAGCACGGTGCTTTCCTGCTGCTGATGACGCAACATTTGCAAGCGCTGCAAGGTGCGCCCACGCAGGAAGCTGTCCAGCAGCAACCATTCGCTGGCCTGCCCGAATGCGTCCTGGCGCAGCAGCAACGCCTGCCAGACGGGCATCAAGACGTCCTGGAACGCCACCACCACGGGGTAGCTGGCGAATATCTGCCCGTAGACCTGTTCCAGCCGGCGCTCGTCGAAGGCGTGTACGGCCTGGCGCACCTGCGCCTGCCATTCGCCCCACTCGCTGCTGGCCAGCGGCCGTTCCAGCGGCTCCGGCTGCGCCTTGGACGAGTGGCTGCGCGCGAGGATCTTGCCGACCTTGCTCACCGCCACGCCGCGCTCGATCCAGCCGAGGATGCTGCGCACCTCGTCGATATCAGCCTGGGAGTAAAGGCGGTGCCCGCTTTCGGTGCGCGTGGGCCGAATCAGCCCATAACGGCGCTCCCAGGCGCGCAGGGTCACCGGATTGATGCCGGTCAAGCGCGCTACCTCGCGGATGGGAAACAGCTCCTGGCGCGACGTTTGGGCGGCGACAGAAGTGGCTGGAACGAAATCTGACATCGGTACGGGCGCCAAGGCGTGGGGTCAGCGGGCATTGTACCTTGGTTGGCACGATCTACCCAATTGCACGGATATCTGGCGTCAGCGAAACAGCACTGGCGCATTTTCGCCGTTCAGGAATAATCCTTGCTTGAATTTGCATGCAGGCCACCACCCCGGCCCTGCAGCGAGAGGCGCGCCCTACCCGGGAGGCCCGTACTGAACGGAGATACACAATGTCTACCCCCGTCACCCTGATGGTTGCGCGACGCGTCGCCAATGGCCGCTACCACGACCTGATCGCCTGGCTGCGCGAAGGCGAACAACTGGCCACCGACTTCCCCGGCTACCTGGGCTCCGGCGTGCTGGCCCCGCCCCCCGATGACGACGAATTCCAGATCATCTTCCGCTTCGCCGACGAAATCACCCTGCACGCCTGGGAACACTCGGCCTCGCGCAGCGCCTGGCTGGCCCGTGGCAGCGGCCTGTTCGCCCAGCCCCACGAACACCGGGTCAGCGGCATCGACGGCTGGTTCGGCGACACTGGCCACATACGGCCGCCGCGCTGGAAACAGGCGGTAGCCATCTGGCTGGCGTTTTTCCCGGTGTCGCTGCTGTTCAACTTCGTCCTGGGCCCATTGCTGGGCGAGCTGAGCCTGGTGCCGCGCATCATGGTCAGCACCCTGGCCCTGACGCCGATCATGGTGTACTTCTTCATTCCGCTGTCCACGCGGTTGCTACATAACTGGTTGCACGCAGTGCCACAGCGCCCCGCCGCCGTCCACCAACCCTCGTAGCAGCTGCCGAAGGCTGCGTCAGCGCGCGCCCGGTGTACCGCGGTGCCTGGGACGCGGCCTTGCGGCCGCTGCTACGGGGCGGTTGTGCACTGGCCCGCCAGTGGTATAAGTTCCCGGTAGACCCCTGCCGCGAGCCACTGCATGCCCCGCCCCGCCCCTATTCTCATCACCGGCGCCAGCCAGCGCGTCGGCCTGCACTGCGCCGAGCGCCTGCTGGACGACGGCCAGCCGGTGATCGTCAGCTACCGCAGCGAGCGCGACAGCCTGGCGCGCCTGCGCGAGCGCGGCGCGGTGACGTTGTTCGGGGATTTCTCCAGCGAGGCGGGTATCCTCGCGTTCATCGCCTTGCTGAAGAAACACACCAGCGGGCTGCGTGCCATCGTTCATAATGCATCGGCCTGGCAGGCAGAAACGCCGGGCGAGGAAGCCCAGGCCTTCGCACAGATGGTCAGCGTGCACATGCTCGCGCCCTACCTGATCAACCTGCATTGCGCCGACCTGCTGCATGCCAGTGAAGTGGCAGACATCGTGCACATCAGCGATGACGTGACCCGCAAGGGCAGCAGCAAGCACATCGCCTACTGCGCCAGCAAGGCCGGCCTGGACAGCCTGACCCTGTCGTTCGCCGCCAAGTACGCGCCACGCATCAAGGTCAACGGCATCGCCCCGGCGCTGCTGATGTTCAATGAAGACGACGACGCGGCGTACCGCGCCAAGACCCTGGCCAAGTCGGCCATGGGCATCGAGCCAGGGCCGCAGGTGGTGTACCAGAGCCTGCGCTACCTGCTCGACAACCCCTATGTCACCGGCACTACCTTGACCGTCAACGGCGGCCGGCACGTAAAATAAGCGCCCCGCGCGAGGAAGTAGCTTCCATGAACCCCAGCCTGCCGCAACACTACCGCGCGATCCTCCAGGACCTGGGTGAAGACCCGGACCGCGAGGGCCTGCTCGACACCCCCAAGCGCGCGGCCAAGGCCATGCAGTACCTGTGTCACGGCTACGGCCAGACCCTGGAGGAGATCGTCAACGGTGCGCTGTTCGCCTCCGACAACGACGAGATGGTGATCGTCCAGGACATCGAGCTGTACTCGTTGTGCGAGCACCACCTGCTGCCCTTCATCGGCAAGGCCCACGTGGCCTACATCCCCACCGGCAAGGTGCTGGGGCTGTCGAAGATCGCGCGCATCGTCGACATGTTCGCCCGGCGCCTGCAGATCCAGGAGAACCTCACCCGCCAGATCGCCGAGGCGGTGCGTGACGTGACCGGCGCCGCCGGCGTGGCCGTGGTGATCGAGGCCAAGCACATGTGCATGATGATGCGCGGCGTGGAGAAACAGAATTCGGTGATGAACACCTCGGTGATGCTCGGTGCCTTCCGCGACTCGAGCACCACCCGCCAGGAATTCCTGCAATTGATTGGACGGAGCAAGTAATGCCACAACTGGAGCCAGGAATGGCGCGCATCCGGGTCAAGGACCTGCGCCTGCGCACCTTCATCGGAATCAACGAGGACGAGATCCTCAACAAGCAGGATGTGCTGATCAACCTGACCATCCTGTATGCGGCCCAGGAAGCGGTGCGTGACAACGACATCGACCACGCGCTGAACTACCGCACCATCACCAAGGCGGTGATCCAGCACGTGGAGGGCAACCGTTTTGCCCTGCTGGAACGTCTTACCCAGGAACTGCTGGACCTGGTGATGGCCAACCAGGCCGTGCTGTACGCCGAAGTCGAAGTCGACAAACCCCATGCCCTGCGCTTTGCCGAGTCGGTGTCGATCACCCTCGCGGCACGCCGCTGAACGGAAACCGCACCATGAACGATCAACAACGCCTGGAACTTGAAGCCGCGGCCTTCCGCCGCCTGGTGGCGCACCTGGGCAAGCGCACCGACGTGCAGAACATCGACCTGATGAACCTGGCCGGTTTCTGCCGCAACTGCCTGTCCAAGTGGTACAAGGCCGAGGCCGACGAGCGTCACATCGAGGTCAGCCTGGATGACGCCCGTGAAGTCGTGTACGGCATGCCGTACAACCAGTGGAAGACTCTTTATCAGCAAGAAGCCAGCGCCGACCAGCAAGCGGCGTTCGCCAAAGGAAAACAGCATGACTGACTTGAATACCCTGCGCACCAGCCTCGCCACCGGCGAACACGTTTTTGCCGACACCTTGGCGTTTGTCGCTGCGCATTACGATTACCAGCCACAAGCCTTCACCAACGGTGAACTGGAAAACGCCGCCGGCCAGAACGAAGGCTCGTGCAAGACCCTGGGCCTGGCCGTGCTGGAAGGCCTGAGCGACCAGGAAGCCCTGCTGGCGTTCGGCGAGCACTACCGTTCGGTAGTGGCCACGCCTGAAGGCAGCGACCACGGCAACATCCGCAACCTGATCGCCCACGGCCTGGCCGGGGTGAAGTTTGCCGCGCAGCCGCTGGCGCGCAAGGGCTGATACCCGCCCACAAAAAAACCGGCCCTGATGGCCGGTTTTTTTATGCCTGGCTGCAGGCAAGGCAGTTTGCAATTGTGGGAGCTGGCTTGCCAGCGAGCTTTTCAATGCTCAAAAACTCGCTGGCAAGCCAGCTCCCACATCAAGCCCGCCCCGCCCCTGGCTTGATTAGAACGAAGCGTTCTGCAGGCCGTCCAGATAGCGTTCCACGTCCAGCGCAGCCATGCAGCCGGCGCCGGCCGAGGTGATGGCCTGGCGGTACACGTGGTCGGCCACATCGCCGGCGGCGAACACGCCCTCGACGCTGGTAGCGGTGGCGTTGCCTTCACGGCCGCCGCTGACCACCATGTAGCCGTCCTTCAGGGCCAGCTGGCCTTCGAACAGCGAGGTGTTCGGGGTGTGGCCGATGGCAATGAACACGCCGTCGACTTTCAGCTCGTCGAAGCTGCCGTCGTTGTTCTTCAGGCGCGCACCGGTCACGCCCATGTTGTCACCCAGCACTTCGTCCAGGGTGGCGTTGAGCTTGAGCTCGATCTTGCCTTCGGCCACGCGGGCGTGCAGCTTGTCGATCAGGATCTTCTCGGCGCGGAAAGTCTCGCGGCGGTGCACCAGGGTGACCTTGCTGGCGATGTTGGCCAGGTACAGCGCTTCTTCCACGGCCGTGTTGCCACCGCCCACCACGGCGACCGGCTTGTTGCGGTAGAAGAAACCGTCGCAGGTGGCGCAGGCCGAAACGCCCTTGCCCATGAACGTTTCTTCCGACGGCAGGCCCAGGTAGCGGGCGCTGGCGCCAGTGGCGATGATCAGCGCGTCGCAGGTGTAGCTGGTGCCTTGGCCGGTCAGGGTGAACGGGCGCTTGGCCAGGTCAACGCCTTCGATGTGGTCGAAGATGATCTCGGTCTCGAAGCGCTCGGCGTGCTCGCGCATGCGCTCCATCAGCGCCGGGCCGGTCAGGCCGTGGACGTCGCCCGGCCAGTTGTCGACTTCGGTGGTGGTGGTCAGTTGACCGCCGGCCTGCATGCCGGTGATCAGCAGCGGCTTGAGGTTGGCGCGGGCTGCGTAGACGGCAGCGCTGTAACCGGCAGGGCCGGAACCGAGGATGATCACTCGGGAATGACGTGCTTCAGACATGGCTGACTCCTATGGACCCCGACATTGTACGCCGGGGGCCCGAGGCCGGCGAACCGGCTGGAATTAAAAAAGGACGGCTGAAACCTTGGGGAAGGCTATTGCTCACCCGTCCTGGAAACCGCTTACAGGCTGGTGGCGTTCTCGGCCAGGTAGTCGGCCACGCCCTGGGCGTCGGCCTTCATGCCTTTCTGGCCTGGACGCCAGCCGGCTGGGCAGACTTCGCCATACTGTTCGGTGAATTGCAGGGCTTCGACCAGGCGCACCATTTCGTCGACTTCACGGCCCAGCGGCAGGTTGTTCACCACCTGGTGCTGTACCACGCCTTTCTGGTCGATCAGGAACGAAGCGCGCAGGGCCACGCCGTCTTCGTGCTCGATGCCGTAGGCACGGGTGATCTCGTGCTTGACGTCGGCCACCATGGTGAACTCGACTTCGCCGATGCCACCCTTCTCGACCGGGGTGCTGCGCCAGGCGTAGTGGGTGAACTGCGAATCGATGGAAACACCAACCACTTCAACACCCAGCTCGCGGAATTTGGCGATGCGGTTGTTGTGGGCAATGATTTCCGATGGGCAGACGAAGGTGAAGTCCAGCGGCCAGAAGAACAGCACGATGTACTTGCCGTGCAGCGAGGACAGCTTGAAGCTGTCGACGATCGAACCGTCGCCCAGTACGGCCGGGGCGTCGAAGTCAGGGGCCTGCTTGTTGACGAGAATGGTCATGGAAACTCCTTGAAATGCAAAATTGAGGAAAAGGGTTAAGAAATTTGATGTGCGCACTGTAGCGAGGGGGCCAAGGGTAAGGAAATATCGATTCACAATCCACCTCATAGCCCCGCTCTATCCGATCGGACCTGACACTCGAAGGCTTTGTTACAGCACATTGCTTCACTTTCCCACGGGGCGCAAAGCCGGTAATGTCGGCCCGTTTTCAACTCGGAGCACACCATGCACGCGCCTGTCCTGTCCGGCCCGCAATACCTGCGCGAAGGCCTGAAACTGGTCCTCAGCCCCGGCCTGCGGCTCTTTGTCCTGCTGCCGCTGGCCATCAACCTGGTGCTGTTCGCCGGGCTTATCTATTTCGCCGGTCATGAATTCAGCCAATGGGTCGACCACCTGATGCCCACGCTGCCGTCGTGGCTGGGCTTCCTCAGCTATATCCTCTGGCCGCTGTTCGTGGCGCTGGTGGTGCTGATGGTGTTCTTCTGCTTCACCCTGGTGGCCAACATTGTCGCCGCGCCGTTCAACAGCTTCCTGGCGGAAAAAGTGGAAGTGGTGGTGCGTGGGCAGGACGATTTCCCGCCGTTCAAATGGGCCGAGCTGGCCCGCGAGGTGCCGCGCACCCTCAACCGCGAGCTGCGCAAGCTGGGCTATTTCCTGCCGCGCACCCTGGCGTTGTTCGTGCTGTCGCTGATCCCGGTGGTGAACGTGGTAGCGGCGCCGCTGTGGCTGCTGTTCGGCGTGTGGATGATGGCCATCCAGTACATCGACTACCCGGCCGACAACCACAAGATGAGCTGGCCGGACATGCTCGCCTGGCTGCGCCAGAAGCGCTGGCAGAGCCTGGGGTTTGGCGGGATTGTCTACCTGGTGCTGCTGATACCGGTGGTGAACCTGCTGATGATGCCGGCGGCGGTAGCCGGAGCCACCCTGTTCTGGGTGCGGGAACGCGGTTGACCGCCGGACGCGGCCTGGCGGCCGCTGCTACGGGACTGCGTTACGGCGTATCTGCCCAATACGCCAGCAGGATAAACACCCACAACAATATCCCCGGCACCATGCACACATAATCCACCCAGTGCAGCCGGGAATTGGCCTCGCCCAACGGGTCATCCGCGGCGAAGTTCAGCAACTGCTGCCCCTTGCACACCGCCAGCCCCTGCACCACCAGCGCCGCCAGGCAGCCCAGGTCGGTCAGCGGGTAGCCAATGCCCGCCCGCGCCATGCCGTTGAACAGCAGCCCCAGCACCGTCGCCACGACAAAGCGGTTGGCCCACACTTCGGGCGGCTCGATGGCGTGCATGCCGCGCGCCTGCAGCAGGTCCTCGGCACGAAACAGCAGGGCGTGGGTGAAGAACAGCGGCAGCAGGCCGCGGGCCAGGGGCGAGACCTTGGCACCGGTGGCGCGCTGGTAGCGGCGCCAGTTCTTCCATGACCAATACACCAGGTAAAGCCCCAGGCTGGCGAAAAACAAGGTGAAAAACTTGCCATCCGAGACGGTGTAGAACGCGGGCTCCCTGACCGCTGGCATACGCAGATCCGCCTGAGGCGGCGCGTAAAGGTTATCGGTCATGGCGATCACCCGGTTGCGCGCAGGTTGTCTCTAAACACTAGGCGATTTATCGCCGGGCGTAGGCGTCATGAATTCGTCACGGGGGTGAAATACGCCCGCAATCCCCTGATCCGACACTGGTTCCATGACCACACCACCGCTGCGCATCACCCTGGTTACCGAAACCTTTCCATCCGAAATCAACGGTGTGGCCAATACCCTTGGCCGCCTGAGCGATGGTCTGCGCGCCCGCGGCCACCACGTCGAGATCGTGCGGCCACGGCAAAACGTCGACGAACGGAATGCGGCAGACGACGAACTGATGCTCTGCCGCGGCTGGCCACTGCCTGGCTACCCTGGCCTGCAATGGGGCCAGGCGTCGATGCACAAGCTGCTGCGGCGCTGGCGCCGGGTGCGCCCCGACGTGCTGTACATCGCCACCGAAGGCCCGCTGGGCCTGAACGCCCTGCGCGCGGCGCGGCGCCTCAAGATCGCCGTGGTCAGTGGTTTCCACACCAATTTCCAGCAATACACCCGCGACTACGGCCTGGGCCTGCTGACACGCCTGCTCACCGGCTACCTGCGCTGGTTCCACAACCGCACCCAACTGACCCTGGTGCCCAGCGCCACCCAGCGCCACAGCCTCGAACGCCGCGGCTTCGAGCGCCTGGCACTGCTGTCGCGCGGGGTGGACAGCCAGCTGTTCAACCCGGCACGGCGCAGCCAGGCCCTGCGCGACAGCTGGGGGCTGGGGCCGGACGACATTGCCTTGATCCATGTGGGCCGGCTGGCGCCGGAAAAGAACCTCGGCCTGCTCAAGCGCAGCCTGCAGACCCTGCAACTGCATTACCCGCTGCAGCGCCTGCGGCTGGTGATCGTCGGTGATGGGCCGCAACGGGCGCAACTTGAACAGGAGCTGCCCGAGGCAGTTTTCTGTGGCGCGCAACGGGGCGAGGAGCTGGCCATGCACTACGCCAGCGGCGACGTGTTCCTGTTCCCCAGCCTCAGCGAGACCTTCGGCAACGTGGTGCTCGAAGCCCTGGCCTCGGGCCTGGGCGTGGTGGCCTACGACGAGGCCGCCGCCGGCCAGCACATTCGCCACGGCCACAACGGCGCCCTGGCCATGCCGGGCGACGAAGAAGCCTTCATCGACGCCGCCGGCTGGCTGCTGGAAGACAGCGAAACCCTGCGCCGCATCCGCCTCAATGCACGCCAGCACGCCAGCCGCCAGGGCTGGGCGGCGATCATCGAGCAATTCGAAACCCAGCTGCGCGGCGCCTGTCAGGCCGCCGCGCAACGCATGGGCGGGTTTGCGATCAAACCAGGCTCGTCAACGCTTCCCGGCTGAAGGGCAGGATGTCCTGCTCGCGGCCGTCACGCACCTTGGCGGCCCAGTCCGGGTCCACCAGCAAGGCACGGCCCACCGCCACCAGGTCGAACTCCTCGGCGTTCAGGCGCTGCAGCAGGTTTTCCAGGCTGGCAGGCTGCGCCACCTTGTCGGTGTCGACCATGAACTGCAGGAACTCGCCGTCCAGGCCCACGCTGCCCACGGTGATGGTCGGCTTGCCGGTGAGCTGGCGGGTCCAGCCGGCCAGGTTGAGGTCGGAACCTTCGAACTCCGGCTCCCAGAAACGCCGCGTCGAGCAGTGGAAAATGTCCACGCCGGCGTCAGCCAGCGGCTGCAGGAATTGCCCCAGGGCTTCCGGGGTCTGCACGAGGCGCGCGCTGTAGTCCTGCTGTTTCCACTGCGAGAAACGGAAGATGATCGGGAAGCCCGGCCCCACGGCAGCGCGCACGGCCTGGACCAGCTCGATGGCGAAGCGCGAGCGCTTGGCCAGGCTGCCGCCGTATTCGTCATCGCGTTGGTTGGTGCCTTCCCAGAAGAACTGGTCGATCAGGTAGCCATGGGCGCCATGGATCTCAACGCCGTCCATGCCGATGGCCTTGGCGTCGGCAGCGGCCTGGGCGAACGCGGCGATCACGTCGGCGATGTCCTGGTGGCTCATGCCATGGATCAGCACCTTGCCGTCCTTGACCTTGCCCTGGGGGCCGTAGCCCGGCACCGCGGCGTCAGGCTCGGTGCCCAGGCGCCGCACGTTGCCCACGTGCCACAGTTGCGGGACGATCTTGCCGCCCTCGGCGTGCACCGCGTCCACCACTTGCTTCCAGCCTGCCAGCGCGTCGATGCCGTAGAAGCGCGGCACGTGCGGGTAGCCGTTAGCGGCCTTGTGGCCCACGGTGGTGCCTTCGGTGACGATCAGGCCGACGCCGGCGGCGGCGCGACGGCGGTAGTACTCCACCACCTTGGCGGTAGGCACGCCACCGGGCGAGAACGAACGGGTCATGGGCGCCATCACCACGCGGCTCGGCAGCTGCAGGGCACCCAACTGGAACGGCTTGAACAGAGCGTTGACCGACATGCGCAGATCCTCTGAAAAATGGCTCAAAGACCCGCAGCATAAAACGCCGCCAGCGTGGCTGACAGCACTATTGATTGCAGTGATAAGCGCCGCTAGCCGGGCACGAGGGCCCGGCCACGTGGGCCTCAGCCCAGGGCTTTTTCGATGGCGTGGACCACCGTGGGATCGTCCGGCGCGGTGCGCGGCGAGAAACGCGCCAGCACGCGGCCGTCCTTGCCCACCAGGAACTTCTCGAAGTTCCAGGTGATGTCACCGGGGAACTCCGCACCCTCGCCCGCCAGCAGCTGGTAGAGGCGGTGGCGGCCATGGCCGTTCACCTCCAGCTTGGCGCTCAGGGGGAACGTCACCCCGTAGTTGAGGCTGCAGAACTGCTGGATCTCCTGCTCGCTGCCCGGTTCCTGCCCGGCAAACTGGTTGCACGGCAGGCCCAGCACACTGAAGCCCTTGTCCTTGAAGGTCTGGTACAGGTTCTCCAGGGCGGCGTATTGCGGCGTCAGGCCACATTTGGACGCCACGTTGACCACTAGCACCACCTTGCCCTTGAAGGGCGCCAGGGGCAGTTCCTGGCCGTCGAGCGCCTGCAGTTTAAGGTCGTGGAAAATACTCATGACTAACTCCCCTATTCCATATCCCTGTGGCGCAAAGGCGCTGTGCGAAACACTAGCAGACAAAAAAGGCGCCCGTCCAAGCCCGATGAGCACTCTTGCGAGATTTCATCAGGCCCGAACGGACGCCTTTTGGCTATCCGGGCTTACGCGCGCGGATTAATGGTGGTGACCACCTTCGCCGTGCACGTGACCGTGGGCGATTTCTTCCTGGCTGGCGTCACGGATGGCGACGATCTTGACCTGGAAGTTCAGGCGCTGGCCGGCCAGCGGGTGGTTGCCGTCGACGGTGACGTCGTCGCCGTCCAGGTCACGGATGGTGACGATTTGCATCTGGCCGTCCGGCGCGGAAGCGTGGAACTGCATGCCCACTTCCAGTTCGTCGACGCCTTCGAACATGCTGCGGCTCAGGGTGCTGACCAGTTCGGCCGAGTACTCGCCGTAGGCTTCTTCAGGTTCGATGGCAACGGTCAGTTCTTCACCGACGTCCTTGCCTTCCAAGGCCTTTTCCAGGCCTGGAATGATGTTACCTGCGCCTTGCAGGTACACCAGCGGCGCGCCGCCGGCGGAGCTGTCGATGACCTCACCAGCGTCGTTGGTCAGGGTATAGTCGATGGAGACAGCCTTGTTGGCAGCGATCGGCATGGGGCGACACCTTTTTGCATAAGAATGTAGAACGAACAAGTGTAACCAAGGCGTCGCCCGAAAGCGAACGCAACCCGGACCAACGGAACCGATGAGCGCCATCACACTCGTAGATTTCATCCGCGACGAACACGGCGACTGGGTCGCCGTGCTCTCCTGCGGCCACACCCAGCACCTGCGCCACCAGCCGCCCTGGCAGTCGCGCCCGTGGGTGCTGGACCCGCAACAACGCGCACAACAAATAGGCAAAAGCTTTCGCTGCGGCTGGTGTGCACGGCTGGAGGATAACGATACCCTTGGCAACTGATTTCGCGATCGGCCAGCCATAGGCCGACGCCCGCGCAGTGCTCATTCGGGAAGCTCGCATGCAGACATTTTTTATCGCGCCAACTGATTTCGGCGTCGGCCTCACTTCCATCAGCCTGGGCCTGGTGCGCACCCTGGAGCGTGCCGGCCTGACCGTCGGTTTCTTCAAGCCCATCGCCCAGCCGCACCCCGGCGACACCGGCCCGGAACGTTCCACCGAACTGATGGCGCGCACCCACGGCCTCAACCCGCCCAAGCCCCTGGGCCTGGCCCACGTCGAGCGCATGCTGGGCGACGGCCAGCTGGACGAACTGCTGGAGGAAATCATCACCCTGTACCAGCAGGCGTCGGTGGGCAAGGACGTGCTGATTGTCGAGGGCATGGTGCCCACCCGCCACGCCAGCTACGCGGCGCGGGTCAACCAGCACCTGGCCAAGAGCATGGACGCCGACGTGATCCTGGTGTCCGCCGCCAGCGAGACCGAAGTGCTGGCCGAGCTGTCCGGCCGGGTGGAGTTGCAGGCGCAATTGTTCGGCGGCCCGCGCGACCCGAAGGTGCTGGGGGTGATCCTCAATAAGGTGCGCACCGACGAGAGCCTGGAAGCCTTCGCAGCGCGCCTCAAGGAACACTCGCCGCTGCTGCGTGGCGGCGACTTCCGCCTGCTGGGCTGCATTCCCTACCAGGCCGACCTCAACGCCCCCCGCACCCGCGACGTGGCCGAGTTGCTGGGCGCCCAGGTGATCAACGCCGGCGACTATGAAACCCGGCGCATGTCGAAAATCATCATCTGCGCGCGCACCGTGCTCAACACCCTGCAGCTGCTCAAGCCCGGCGTGCTGGTGGTGACCCCCGGCGACCGCGACGACATCATCCTGGCGGTGAGCCTGGCCGCGCTCAACGGCGTGCCCCTGGCCGGCCTGCTGCTGACCAGCGACACCCTGCCCGACCCACGCCTGATGGAGCTGTGCCGCGGTGCGCTGCAGGCCGGGCTACCGGTGCTGTCGGTGAGCACCGGCTCCTACGACACCGCCACCCAGCTCAACCAGCTGAACAAGGAAATACCCATCGATGACCGCGAGCGCGCGGAGATCATCACCGACTTCGTCGCCAGCCACCTCGACGCCCACTGGCTGCACCAGCGCTGCGGCACCCCGCGCGAGCTGCGGCTGTCGCCGGCGGTGTTCCGCTACCAGCTGATCCAGCGCGCCCAGCACGCCAACAAGCGCATCGTCTTGCCCGAAGGCGCCGAGCCGCTGATGGTGCAGGCTGCGGCTATCTGCCAGGCCCGCGGCATCGCCCGTTGCGTGCTGCTGGCCAAGCCTGCGGACGTGCACGCGGTGGCCAGCGCCCAGGGCATCGTGCTGCCCGAGGGCCTGGAGATCCTCGACCCGGAAGTGGTGCGCGAGCGCTACGTGGAACCCATGGTGGCGCTGCGCAAGAGCAAGAGCCTGAACGCGCCCATGGCCGAGCAGCAGCTGGAAGACAACGTGGTGATCGGCACCATGATGCTCGCCCTCGACGAGGTCGACGGCCTGGTGTCTGGCCTGGTGCACTCCACCGCCAACACTATTCGCCCAGCCCTGCAACTGATCAAGACCGCGCCGGGCTGCAGCCTGGTGTCGTCGGTGTTCTTCATGCTGTTCCCCGACCAGGTGCTGGTGTACGGCGACTGCGTGATGAACCCGCACCCCAGCGCCGGCGAGCTGGCGGAAATCGCCCGGCAGAGCGCCGACTCGGCCGAGGCCTTCGGCATTCCCGCGCGCGTGGCGATGATCAGCTATTCCAGTGGCGACTCGGCCAGCGGCGACGACGTCGAGAAGGTGCGCGAAGCCACCCTGCTGGCCCGCGAGGCCCAGCGCGACCTGCTGATCGACGGCCCGCTGCAGTACGACGCCGCCGCCAACGAGACCATCGCCCGCCAACTGGCCCCCAACAGCGAGGTAGCCGGGCGCGCCACGGTGTTCGTGTTCCCCGACCTGAACACCGGCAACACCACCCACAAGGCGGTGCAGCGCAGCGCCGACTGCGTCAGCCTGGGCCCCATGCTGCAAGGCCTGCGCAAGCCGGTCAACGACCTGCCGCGCGGCGCCCAGGTCGACGACATCGTCTACACCATCGCCCTCACCGCCATTCAGGCTCACCGCCGCGTGGCTAACCAGGAAACCCCATGAAACAGATTCCGGCGCCAGTGCGAGGCGTGATCGCCTCGCTGTTGTTGGCGTGCAACACCGTGCTGTGCTGCACCCCGTTGTTCATCGTCAGCCTGTTCAAGCTGTGCCTGCCCTTCCCGGCGGCGCAGCGCGTGACCGACGTGCTGATGCGTCACATCCATGAAGCCTGGATCACCCTGAACAAGGGCTGGATGAAACTGCTGTGCCGCACCCGCTGGCAGGTCAGTGGCCTGCAGGGCCTGGACTACCAGCACTCGTACCTGATCACCAGCAACCACCAGAGCTGGGTCGACATCCTGGCGCTGCAGTACGTGCTCAACCGGCGCATCCGGCCGCTGAAGTTCTTCCTCAAGCAGGAACTGATCTGGGTGCCCGTGATAGGCCTGGCCTGGTGGGCCCTGGGCTTCCCGTTCATGAAACGCTACTCCAAGGCCTACCTGGCCAAGCACCCGGAGAAGCAGGGCAAGGACCTGGAAACCACGCGCCGCACCTGCGCCCGGTTCGCCGGCAAGCCCACGGCCATCTTCAACTTCGCCGAGGGCACGCGCTTCACCCCGGCCAAGCACGCCCAGCAGCAGTCGCCGTTCAGGCACCTGCTCAAGCCCAAGGCCGGTGGCATCGCCTTCGTGCTGGATGCCATGGGCGAGCAACTGGAGTCCATCGTCAACGTCACCATCGACTACCCCGGCGGCCGCCCAGGGTTCTGGGACCTGCTGTGCGGGCGGGTGCGCAACGTGACGGTGCAGCTGGAAGAGATCGCCATCCCGGCGCAGTTCATCGGCCGCAGCTACGACCAGGACGTGCAGTACCGGGCGCAGTTCCAGCAGTGGGTGAACGAGCTGTGGGTGGCGAAGGATGAAGCGCTGGACAAGATGAAACACTGACAGGTGGGAGCTGGCTTGCCAGCGAGTTTTTCGATGGGCCCAAAAGCTCGCTGGCAAGCCAGCTCCCACAAAAAAATCCCGCCGTGAGGCGGGATTTTTGTTTACTGCTGCTGGTACTGCGCACCCGGCAGCGGCTTGAGGTTGACCTCTACCCGGCGGTTCTGCGCACGGCCGTTGGCATCGGCGTTGCTGGCAATAGGCTGGTCGGGACCGGCACCGCGCACCGACACGTGGGACGGGTCCACGCCCTGGGAGGTCAGGTAGGTGGCCACGCTCTGGGCACGGGCCTGGGACAGGTCCATGTTGTGCTGGCGGCTGCCGGTGCTGTCGGTGTAGCCGACGATCTCGATCAGGTTCTGGTTGTACTGCTTGAACGAACCGGCCAGGTTGTTCAGCGGCGAGTAGAAGCTTGGCGCGATCGACGACGAGTCGGTGGCGAAGGTGATGTTACCCGGCATGATCAGCTTGATCTGGTCACCTTCACGCTGTACCTGCACGCCAGTGTTGGCCATGGAGGCACGCAGGGCTTTCTCCTGCTTGTCGGCGTAGTAGCCATAACCGGCGCCGCCGGCACCGCCCAGTGCCGCGCCGATCAGCGCGCCCTTGCCGCGGTTGTTGTGGTCGATGGCAGCACCTGCCACCGCGCCGGCCAGGGCGCCCAGGCCGCCGTAGGTGGCGGTCTTGTTCACGCCAGAACCCTGGCTCTGGTTGTCATACGGGTTGTTTTGCGAGGCACAGCCGGCCAGCAGGGCAACGGCGGTGGCAGCAATAATCAGGCGACGCGACATTTCAGGAAACTCCTGTACTTGCAGTGGTAAAACAGCGGCTGTTGACGAGCAGACTGCTGCGCCAATTAGACACCTTAAATGGTCAGAATTCCGTGAAGTAACATTCAGACACGAACAAAGGGATTCTCGCGCATTTCGTCCCCCAGGCGCGTGTCCGGGCCGTGTCCGGTGACCACCGTGGCGTCTTCGTCCAGGCGGTACAAACGCTCCTTGATGGAACGAACGATAGTCCGTTGATCGCCGCCCCACAAATCCGTGCGGCCGATGCCACGGCGGAACAGCGTGTCCCCGGCGATCAGCAGCTTGGCGTCGGCGAACCAGAAACTCATCGACCCTGGCGTGTGCCCAGGCGTATGCAGCGCCACACCGCAGCCGCAGGCCAGCTCTTCGTCATCGCCCAGCCAGCGGTCTGGCGGCGGCACTGGCGTGTAGGGCACACCGAACATCTGGCATTGCATCTCCAGGTTGTCCCACAGGAACTGGTCGTCCTTGTGCAGGTGCAGCGTGGCCCCGGTCTTCTCCTTCAACTGGCCCGAGGCCAGGAAGTGGTCCAGGTGAGCATGGGTGTGGATGATGCTCACCACTTTCAGGCCATGGGCGTCCAGGCGCGCCATGATCAGGTCGGGGTTGCCGCCCGGGTCGACGACGATGGCCTTCTTGCTGATGGGATCGCCGATGATGGTGCAATTACACTGCAGGGGGCCGACCGGGAAGGTTTCGCGGATCAAGGTAGGGTGGGTAGCGTTCATGGTTCTTTCTGCTGCCGTTCGATGCCTCCATTCTACCCCGTACACCCCCACCCGTAGCAGCTGCCGAAGGCTGCGTCATAAGCCAAACGAAGTACGCGGCGCTCGTGACGCGGCCTGGCGGCCGCTGCTACGGGCTGCGTCAGTAACGCCGGCGCACACGCCTGCCGTTGGCCGCCGGGGCATTGATATACAACGCCGTGGCCCCCGAGCGCGGCTGATTGCCTTGCACTATCGCCGGCGGGGTCCAGTGGGCCGAAAGGTGGATGTACTGGAGCCGCAACCATTCCTCCTCCACCCGCGACAGGGAAAAATAGCCGCGCAGGAAACCCTGGCACAGCGGTTCAAGCTTCGCCGGCAGCGCACTCGCCACTGGCGCCAGCGGCACCCCGCGGACAACCGCCCATTCGCGCATGACGCGCAAGTAGACCTCTGACAACTCCCCCCGCACCTCGCGGTCCAGCTGCACGCCGGCATACACCCGCTGTTGCGCAGGCTGCTGACGGTCGAGCACCGGCGTCGGTGCCGGTGCGAGTACCTTGAGGCAGTCCGCTGGCCAGCCCCGGCTCAACCATTCCGCCCTGATTCGCTGGGCCTCGCGATAGATCGAGGTCACCTCGACCGCCGTCCCCGCCGCCACCGTCAGCGCCTGCATGCGCCCCACCAACAGCTGCTCCCGCTCCAACGCGAAATAGCCGCCGCCGACGTCGGCATGCGCCCCCGGCACTTCGATTTCCACATGCCCGGCACACACCTGGGCCAAGGGGAAATGCGCCCGGTGTTCGTCGCGCGCCACCAGGTGCACCACATTGGCAAAGCGTGCCGGGTCCAGGTGCAGTTGCAGGTTCACGGGGCCCGCTACTGCCGCCACGGTGTCGAACAAGCCGATGAAGCCAACGCTGACGCCCGGCACCTGCAGCAGCAGGTTGGCGCAATGACGCGCAGCCGCGGCACCGCGGCTGAAGCCGAACAGATCGACGAGTACCGGCTTGCCGTTTAGCTGCCGAATGGCATCCAGCCCTTGCTCGGCCCGTGCCAGCACGCCTGAACGCCCGCGCCCCAGGGCGCTGTCCAGCAGGCTGTCAGGCCGGCCGGCCTGGGTGCCGATGCCCGGGATATACAACGCTTTTACCTCCGGGCCGCTATACAGCTGGCTGAGCTTGAAGATGTTGGTGGGGGCCGTGGCATGGCTGCCGCTGCGGTTGGCCGGGGGGGTGTCAGCGCAAGGCGCATTGGCCGCGTTGTTGCCGGTGCCGTCGAAGAACAGCCCGACGCGGGTGACCTGCGCGAATGGGGAGGAAGAAGGTTCCATACATATCCTTTTGCGTGGCAAAAGACTGAATGTATGGAGGTGGCAGGAAGCCGGCTGCCAGCCGGTTCAGCACAGCGTGTAGGAGACCCGTAGCCGCTGCCAGCGGCAGCGGCTACGGGGCAGCCGTTACAGCGTGGACAGCAGGCTGCTGTTGCTGGCTTGCCACTCGGCGATGTCGAGGCGGATTTTCTTCTTGTCCAGCTTGCCGACGCTGGTCTTGGGAATTTCCGGCACCACGGCGATCTGGCTGGGGATGGCCCACTTGTTGATGTGGCCCAGCTCGACGAACGGCTGCAGGTGGTCCTTGAGGGCGCGGGCATCGGCGCTTTGGCCTTCGCGCACCACCAACAGCGCGAACGGCCGCTCGCCCCACTGGGCGTCGGCGATGCCGACCACGGCCACTTCCTTGACCGCCGGGTGACGGCTGATCAGGTCTTCCAGCTCCAGCGACGACACCCACTCGCCGCCGGTCTTGATCACGTCCTTGATGCGGTCGCGAATGTCGATGGCGCCGTTGCCGTCCAGGGTGGCCACGTCACCGGTGTGCAGCCAGCCGCCCTTCCACAGCTCGGCGCCCTTCTCGGGCTCGCGGTAGTAGCCCATGGTCAGCCAGGGTGCGCGCAGCACCAGCTCGCCCTGGGTCTCGCCGTCGTGGGGAAGGAAGTTGCCGTCGGCGTCGATGATCGCCGGTTCCACCAGCGGCACCGGCACGCCGGCCTTGATGCGGTAGGTGGTGCGCTCGTCTTCAAGGCCCGCCAGCAGCTCTTCGTTGATGTGCGCGGCGGAAATCAGCGGGCAGGTCTCGGACATGCCGTAGGCTGCGGTCAGCTGGATGCCGCGGCCTTTTGCGGCCTCGTACAGCGCGCGGTTCAGCGAGCTGCCGCCGATGATGATCTTCCAGCCGCCGAAGTCCTGGCCCTGGCCGGTCTTGCAGTTGAGCAGCATCTGCAGGATGGTCGGCACGCAGTGGGAGAACGAGACCTTCTCGCGCTTCCACAGCTCCACCAGCATTTCCGGCTCGTAGCGGCCCGGGTAGACCTGCTTGATGCCCAGCATGGTGGCCACGTAGGGCACGCCCCAGGCATGCACGTGGAACATTGGCGTGATGGGCATGTAGACATCGTTGGTGCCCATGAAGCGGGTGCTGTCGAGGCTGCCGGTGACGGTGGCCAGGCTCAGGGTGTGCAGCACCAGCTGGCGGTGGGTGAAGTACACGCCCTTGGGGTTGCCGGTGGTGCCGGTGGTGTAGAAGGTGGTGGCCACCGAATTCTCGTCGAAATCGGGGAAGTCGTATTTCGGACTGGCCGCGGCCAGCAGTTGCTCATACTCGCCCACCAGGTTGGGCAACTCGGCGGTCTTCTGCGCGCCGTCGGTCAGCAGCAGGGTCTTCTCGACGGTGGTCAGGTGCGGCGCAATGGCCTGGTACAGGCCGACGAAGTCGCTGTTGACCAGCACCAGCTTGTCCACCGCATGGTTCATGGTGAACAGGATCTGCTCGGGGGAAAGCCGCACGTTGACGGTGTGCACCACCGCGCCAATCATCGGAATGGCGAACATGGCCTCCAGGTAGCGATGGCTGTCCCAGTCCATCACTGCCACGGTGTCGCCCGCCTTCACCCCCGCCTCGGTCAGCACGTTGGCCAGGCGCGCGATGCGCTCGGAGAGCGTTGCATAGCTGTAGCGCAACTGATCCCGGTAGACAATCTCGCGGGTTTTCTCGTAACGGCTGCCCGACATCAGCAGCCGCTTGATCAACAGAGGGTATTGGTAAGCACCATCGGCCGGCGGAATAACGCGAGTCTGCATCATGAGGATCCCTATTCTGAGTGCAAATGCATGGCAAATACTTTCACACTTTAGACCCTGCGGGGCACAGCATAATCATTGGAAATTATTTCCGATGATGGCATCCAGCCTGCCATGCCCCCGGGGGCTTCAGTGCATTTCAGTCAGAGCAATTTTCACGCCCAGGGCGATCAATACCGCACCCATGCCACGGTCGAACCAGTGGCCCAGGCGGGCGAAGCCGTCGCGCACGCGCTGCTGGCTGAACAACATGGCCACCAGGCAGAACCAGGCCGCGGTGGCGAATGCCAGATATACACCATAGCCTGCCTGCACCAGCAAGGGGGTGTGGGGATTGATGACCACGGTGAACAGCGACAGGAAGAACAGCGTGGCCTTGGGGTTCAGGCCGTTGGTCATGAAACCTGCGACGTAGGCAGCCTTGGGGCTGCGCTGCTGCGGCTCGGCCTTGAAGGCCTCGGCGCCTGGTGCTGCAGGCTTGGCGCGAATGGCCTTGAAGCCGATGTACAGCAGGTAGGCGGCGGCCAGCCATTTCAGGGCGTTGAACAGCACGATGGACTGCGACACGATCAGGCCGATGCCCAGCAGCGAATAGCCCACGTGGAGGAAAATCGCCGAGCCCACGCCCAGGGCCGTCCAGGTGCCGGCGCGCCGGCCGTGGGTCACGCTCTCCCGCACCACCACGGCAAAATCGGGGCCGGGGCTGGCGACGGCCAGCAGGTGAATCAGCGCAACGGTGAGAAATTCCGTCCAGTACATCAGGGGCCTCCAAGGGCTTTTGTCATAGGCAGTTACAAAACCCCGAAGATAACAAAAAACCCTTGTAGCCGCTGCCGCCAGGCTGCGCTGGCCTTTATGTACACTGGAAATCTGCAGTGAGGCACAAGGCCAGCGCAGCCTGCGGCAGCGGCTACGCAGGGCGGGGCGGCGTGTTTTTCAGAGGAACCAGCGGTACTCGCGCGCAGCTATCTCGTCGAGGAACGCCAGGTGGTCCTGGCGCTTGTTTTCGCAATAAACCATGACAAATTCACTACCCAGCCCCTCGCGCACCGCCGCATGGCCCTGCATGTGGCGCACGGCGTCGAGCATGTCCTTGGGAAAATCGATGCCGCTCTGGCGATTTTCATTGAGCGGGGCGATGGGTTCCAGGCCCGCCTCCAGGCCGTGCTCCATGCCGGTGAGGATAGCCGCCAGCACCAGGTACGGGTTGGCGTCGGCCCCGGCCAGGCGGTGTTCGATGCGCAGGTTGCGGGGGTCGGACTCGGGGATGCGGATGCACGCGTCGCGGTCCTCGAAGCCCCAGCTGGCGCGGCTGGCGGCGTTGACCATGGCGCCGTAGCGGCGGAAGGCGTTGTGGTTGGCCGCGAAGATCGGCATGCAATGGGGCAGCAGCGCCAGGCAACCGGCCACCGCGTGGCGCAGCGGCCGCTGGTCATCGGCGGCCAGCAGGTTGTTGCCGGCGGCGTCGTAGAGGCTGACGTGCACGTGCATGCCGCTGCCGGGCGCGTGCAGGTAGGGTTTGCTCATGAAACTGGCGCGGTGCCCATGCTTGAGCGCCACGCCGCGGGTGCTGCGGGCGAACAGCGCGGCCCAATCGGCGGCGCGCAGCCCGTCGTCGCAGTGGGCGAAGTTGATCTCGAACTGGCCCGGGCCCAGCTCGGCGGTGATGACGTTGGCCTCCACCCCTTGCTGGTTGGCGGTCTCGACCATGTCATGGAGCACCGCTGCGTAGCGCGACAGGCGCTCGATGTGCATGTTGGGCTGGTCGTCCTCATCGCCGGTGCTGGCGTCGCGGGGGAATTGCGGCAGGCCGTCCTTCAGCGCGCGGTCGAACAGGTAGAACTCCAGCTCGAAGGCCACCACCGGGCGAATGCCCTTGCGCGCCAGGCGCTGCATCACCTGCGCCAGCACCTCGCGCGGTTCGAACTCGATAGGCGCGGCGGTGCCATCCGAGCTGATCAGCATCTGCCCCAGGGGCTGGCCTTCCCAGCTCACCGGCTTGAGGGTGCCGGGAATCAGCCGGCGCGGCGCGTCCGGGTCGCCGTCGTTGAAGCAGTAATCGCCAATGGCATGCAGCCCGCCCTGGGCGCCCAGCAGCACGCAGTTCTGCGGCAGCTTGAGGGGGCCACCGGCCGCGACCTTTTCCAGCATTTCCACCGGGTAACGCTTGCCGTAGAAGTGCCCGGGGATGTCCAGGGCAATCAGGTCGACGTAACGCACCTGCGGATGGCTGGCGCGGAAGGCGCGCACTTCACTGAGCAGGTCGGGGGTGGCGGGGCTCATCGTTTTTTATCCTTGTTATCGATCAGTTGAACACCCACAACACGCGGGTGGCTTGGTCGGTACAGTTGGCGTAGCGAAACTGGGCGTGGGGCGGCAGCTGGAAGCTGTCGTTGGCGTGCAGGGTCACCGGCTCGGCGTCGCCGTCCAGCCATACGGTCAGCTCGCCTTCGAGCACGAACCCACCCTGCTCGGAACTGTCGTTGAGGTGCCCGTCACCGCTGGTGGCGCCCGGCGCCAGGTGGCTTTCAAGCATGGAAAAGCCGCCGGCGATGGTCGGCGAGGCCAGCACGTCGGTGATGCCCCCGGCGTAGTACAGGGTGCGGCGGTCACTGGGGCGGGTAACCCACTGGCGCGCGCGCGGGCGCTCCGGCGCGTAGAAATAGGTAGTGGGCACGCCCAGCGCCTCGCTGATGGCGGTGAGATCGGCCACCGTCGGGCGCGACAGCCCGCGCTCCACTTGGGACAGAAAGCCCACCGAGCGGTCGATGCGCTTGGCCAGCTCGCCCAGGGTGAGGTTCTTGTGCTTGCGGAGGTCGCGAATCAGGATCGCGAGGCTGTCGATTTCTGCCTGCATGTTCATGGGAGATGCCCGTCAAATTACGTCACGAAGCCGGTACCAGGCCTTGCCGGCGGCTTCCAGGGGGGCGGCCAGCCAGCGGCCACCGGGAAAGCGCGGATTGTCGAGCGCCTGGTACAGGCGCAGCAACCGCGCGTCGCCGCCGATGGCGTCGGTTACCGCCTTCGCTGCCGCCAGGGTGGGCAGCACGCCGTGGCCGGAGAAGCCCTGCAGCCAGTAGCACTGGCCATCGCGGCCGACGTCGGGGGTGCGTTTCATGCTGATGTCGATATGGCCGCCCCAGGCGTAGTCCAGCGCCACGCCCTTGAGCTGCGGGAACGCGCGCTCCAGGTACGGCCGGGTGGCCGTGGCGACGTCCTTGGGAATGCCGCCCAGATAGGTGCAGCCGCCGCCGAACAGCAGGCGGTGGTCCGGGGTCAGGCGGAAATAGTCCGGCACGAACTGGTTGTCGATCACGCAGCTGTTGCGCGGCAGCAGCGACTGCGCCAACGCCGGGGCCAGCGGTTCGGTGGCCACCTGGTACGAGCCTACCGGCAGCACGCGGCTGGAAATGCTGCGGTCCAGGCCGTCCAGATAGGCGTTGCAGGCCAGCACCAGCACGTCGCAGCTGACTTCACCGTGCTCGGTGCGGGCGACGAACCCCTCGCCGTGACGGCGGTAACCCAGCACCTGGCTCTGTTCGAACAGGCGGCCGCCGGCCTGCTCGATGGCGGCGGCCAGGCCCTGGGCCAGTTTCAACGGGTTGAGGTGGGCGCCGCGCGGGTCGAGCAGCGCGGCCTTGTAACGTGGGCTGTCGATCCACTGGGGCAGCTCGTCGCGGTCGATGAAGCGCACCTGGTCGTCGCCCCACTTCTCGCGCGCCTCGCGCTGGGCGTCGCGCAGCTGCTGCACGCGGCTGTCGCGCACCGCCGCCCACAGGCTGCCCAGGCGGTAGTCGACGTCGAAACCATGGCGGCCGGGCAGCTCGCGCAATTCCTGGCTGGCCCAGACCATGCTGTCCCACAGCTCGCGCGCCCCGGCCAGGCCCAGCCCGCGCTCAAGCGGGGCCATGTCGCACGACCAGCCCAGCAGCGCCTGGCCGCCGTTGCGCCCGGACGCCGCCCACGCCAGGCGGCTGGCCTCCAGCACCACCACCCGCTGGCCACTCAGGGCCAGGCGCAGTGCCGTGTGCAGGCCACTGAAGCCGCCGCCGATGATCAACACATCGGCCTCAAGTGTGCCTTCCAGGCGCGGGCGCAAGGGCAGCCCCTGGGGGTAGGTCTGGGCGTAATAGCTTTGCACGTGCTGCGCGGATTGTTTGAACATGGACCGGCCCGTGAATTTTTATTGGATAATTTTCATGAAAATCTAGCACTGAATTTTCACAAAGCAAATCCACCGGAAAATTCGTGTAGGATTTTTCCCGCGTGAAACCTACCTCACATGGAGTCCGACCGATGACCGATCTGCGCCGCGCCGTGTTTCTCGACTACAGCTCGCTGGACCTGGGCGACCTCGACCTAACCCCCCTGCACCAGGCCTTCAACCCGCTGGACCTGCACGGTTCCACCCGCCCCGCAGAAGTCATCGAACGCTGCCGCGACGCCCAGGTGATCATCACCAACAAGGTGGTGGTGGACGCCGAAACCATCGCCGCCTGCCCCGACCTGCAACTGATCCTGATCACCGCCACCGGCACCAACAACGTCGACCTGGCCGCCGCCCGCGCCCGCGGCATCGCCGTGTGCAACTGCCAGGGCTACGGCACGCCGTCGGTGGCCCAGCACACGCTGATGCTGTTGCTGGCCCTGGCCACCCGCCTGCCGGACTACCAGAAGGCTATCGCCGCCGGCCAATGGCAGCGCTCCAGCCAGTTCTGCCTGCTGGACTTCCCCATCGTCGAGCTGGAAGGCAAGACCCTGGGCCTGCTGGGCCACGGCGAGCTGGGCAGCGCGGTGGCGCGCCTGGCCGAGGCGTTCGGCATGCGCGTGCTGCTGGGGCAACTGCCCGGCCGGCCGCCGCGCGAAGACCGCCTGGCGCTGGCCGAGCTGCTGCCGCAGGTCGACGCGCTGACCCTGCACTGCCCCCTCAACGAGCACACCCGCAACATGATCGGCGCCGCCGAGCTGGCGCTGCTCAAGCCCGGCGCGTTCGTGGTCAACACCGCCCGTGGCGGCATGATCGACGAACAGGCGCTGGCCGATGCCCTGCGCGCCGGCCACCTGGGCGGCGCCGCCACCGACGTGCTCAGCGTGGAGCCGCCGGTGCACGGCAACCCGCTGCTGGCCGACGATATCCCGCGGCTGATCGTGACCCCGCACAGCGCCTGGGGCAGCCGCGAGGCGCGGCAGCGCATTGTCAGCCAGGTGGTGGAAAACGCCACGGCGCATTTCAGCGGCACGCCGTTGCGCCAGGTCAACTGACCCCGGGCGGCTCTGGTAGAATCGTCGGTTTTTGACCAGGAGCCCCCACCATGGACCCGCGCAGTGAAGTGCTGCTTCGCCAGGCCGACTTGTTCCAGGGCCGCCTGCTGCTGGCAGGCCTGCCCGCCGACGACCTGCTCGGCACGCTGCCCGACGCCCACGGCTGGTGCTGGCACGCCGGCGACCACAATGCCCTGAACGCCCGCTTCGGTGCCCGCAGCCACTTCGGCACCGAGGCGCCGGCCGGCGATTTCGACGCCGCCGTGCTGTTCCTGCCCAAGTCCCGGGAGCTGGCCAACTACCTGCTCAACGCCCTGGCCTCGCGCCTGGGCGGCAAGCCGCTGTTCCTGGTAGGGGAAAAACGCGGTGGCATCGAAGGCGCGGCCAAGCAGTTGCAGGCGCTGGGCAAGCCACGCAAGCTGGACAGCGCCCGCCACTGCCAGCTGTGGCAGGTCAACATCGACACGGCGCCCGCCGCCATCGAGCTGCACAGCCTGGCCCAGCGCTACGAACTGCCCCTGGCCGACGGCCCGCTGACGGTCATCACCCTGCCCGGCGTGTTCAGCCACGGCCGCCTCGACCGCGGCACCGCGCTGCTGCTGGAGCACCTGGACGGCCTGCCGCGCGGTCACGTGCTGGACTTCGGCTGCGGCGCCGGCGTGGTGGGTGCCAGCCTCAAGCGTCGCTACCCCGACAGCCAGCTGACCCTGCTGGACGTGGACGCCTTCGCTGCGGCCAGTAGCCGCATGACCCTGGCGGCAAACGGCCTGGAAGGCGAGGTGATCACCGGCGACGGCATCGACGCGGCGCCCCTGTACCTGGACGCGATCGTCAGCAACCCGCCGTTCCACACCGGGGTGCACACCAACTACCAGGCCTCGGAAAACCTGCTGCGAAAATCGGCACTACATCTGAAAAAAGGCGGCGAACTGCGCATTGTTGCGAACAGCTTCCTGCGCTACCAGCCGCTCATCGAAGAGCACCTGGGCAGCTGCCACGTGCGCGCCGAAGGCCAGGGTTTCAAGATTTACCAGGCAACACGCTGATTAAATTCTTCGCTTGCCCAAATGAAATTCCCTAGGCAGAATCCGCTCCGTCCTAGGGGAGTAGTCTCCCGCAAGCAAACAGCTTGCATGGCATGCGTCAACATACTTGGTCCACAGACCATGGCGCATGCGACCTCACAGCCTGCATCAGACAGGCTCAGGGTTTGACAAGACCTATGACACGCACACCTTACCCGGGGCGGGGAGGCTGTACGTGTCATAGCCGTGTCGACCCGCCCCCATAGGAAATCCTGATGCTGGAATCACTTCTTGTCCCTACCGCGATCGTTGCCCTGGCGGAGATCGGCGACAAGACCCAATTGCTCGCCTTGATCCTGGCTGCGCGCTTCCGCAAGCCATGGCCGATCATCGCCGGTATCGTCGCCGCCACCCTCGCCAACCATGCCGCCGCCGGCGCCGTGGGGGCCTGGTTCGGCAGTTTCTTCTCCGATGCCACGTTGCACTGGATCCTGGCCGCCAGCTTCACCGCCACCGCGCTGTGGACCCTGGTGCCCGACAAGATGGACGACGACGAGGCCAGCACCGCACGCAAGTTCGGGCCGTTCCTGACCACCCTGATCGCGTTCTTCCTGGCGGAAATCGGTGACAAGACCCAGGTCGCCACCGTGATGCTGGCGGCACAATACCCGCACCTGCTGCTGGTGATCCTGGGTACCACCCTGGGCATGCTGCTGGCCAACGTGCCGGTGGTGCTGGCGGGCAACTTCGCCGCAGAGAAACTGCCGCTCACCCTGATTCGTCGCCTGGCGGCCTGTGCGTTCTTCGTGCTGGCGGTGGTGGCGGTGTACAAGGCCATGCAGGTCAGCGGCTGGGTGGGCTGACGATTCGGGTTGCCTGGTGACGTCGCCTTCGGCAGCTGCTACGGGTGGGGGGGGCGTCATTTACGCCGGGGTCAAGCACTCCGGCGCATTGAGCTTCGGATCATTCACCAGGTTGGCCAGCGGCCGCTCGCGCAAGGCGACGGGGTTGCTGGCCAGCAATGACTGCAGCGCCGGCAACGGCGTTGCGGGGTCCAGCCACGCTGCCTGCCCCGCGGCATCGAGAATCAACGGCCGGCGCTGGCTCATGGCCGCCTGGGTCACCACCGCGGTGCTCAGCCACACCTGCTCCTGCACCGGATACGCCTCCCATACCGCCGCGAAAAACAGCGAACTGCCCTCCCCTGGCGTCAGCCAGAACGGCCGCTTGCGCACCGTGCCACGCCATTCGTAGAAGCCGTTGGCCGGCAGCAGGCAGCGACGCAGGCGCAGCGCATCACGAAACATTGGCTGTTCGGCCAGGGTTTCGGCGCGGCCCTGGGCCGGGGTGCGCGACAGGTCGGTGAGCCACGGCGGGGTCAGCCCCCAGCGGGCGCGGTCCAATTGCAGGCGGCCGTCGAGGTTGCGCTGCATCAGCACCGAATCACCGGGGGAAATGTTCCATTGCGCCTGCTGGTCGGCAGGAAAGCCGGGCAAGGCGGCAAAGGCCGGCGACCAGCGAAACAGCGCATAACGTCCACACATGGGGCAACAAGACTCTTCAGATGACGGGCGCGCGGCTCAACACACCAACACGCCCTGGAAACTATCCGGTTCTTCGCCCGGCAGCGGCAAGGCGGCATTGTACGCGGCGATGAGCTGGCGTGCGTGCTCGGCCTGGTCATTGGCCACGGTCAGGCCCAGCAGGCCGATGGCCGGCAGGTCGCCGATGCCGCCTACCAGGTCGCGCCCCACCAGGTGCGCGGCCACGCCCTCGCTGTCGAGCATGCCCAACAGCATTTCCGCTTCCAGCAGGCTTTCCGGGTCATAGATACGTTGCATCAATCGTTCTCGCCTTTGACGTCGAGCATCCACTCATCATCGTGCACTTGCAGTATGAAGCGGATGGGTTTGCAACACACGGAACAATCTTCCACGTATTCCTGATCGCCGCCAGACAAGTCCAGCAGCACCGGAATCGTTTCACCACAGTAGGGGCACTCGATGTCTTCGCTTTCCTGGAACAGCATGACCGTCTCCCGGTAGTGACTTGTGCGTATAATCGCCGGTCTATTTGAAGGGCTATTGATATGCCCTTACTTCATTACCCTAGCCGTTTCCAACAAGAGAGCATGATGGGCGAATTCGATGCCATCCGACCGTACGACGACGCCGAGGTCCCTGCCGTTCTGGCACGCCTGCTCAGCGACCCGGCGTTCCTCGATATCCTCACCCACTTCCGCTTCCCGCGCCTGGCCGGTGCATTCGGCTGGCTGCTCAAACCTCTTATAGCTCATCGGCTGCGCCGCGAGTTCGCCGGCATCGAAAGTGTCGCGACCTTGCAGGATAAAGTCGAAGTCTACGTGGATCACACCATCGATCGTGCCACTGACGGTGTGACCTACACCGGCGTCGAGCAGTTCAAGTCCGGCAGTGCCTACCTGTTCCTGGCCAACCACCGCGACATCGTCATGGACCCGGCCTTCGTCAACTACGCCGTGTACCACGCCGGACTGCCCACGCCGCGCATCGCCATTGGCGACAACCTGCTGCAGAAGCCCTTCGTCAGCGACCTGATGCGCCTGAACAAGAGCTTCATCGTGCACCGCTCCATCAGCGGCCGCCGCGAGAAGCTGGCGGCCTACCAGCTGCTGTCGGCGTACATCAACCACTCGATCCGCACCGACTGCCAGTCCATCTGGATCGCCCAGGCCGAGGGCCGCGCCAAGGACGGTGACGACCGCACCGATTCGGCGATCCTGAAGATGTTCCACATGAGCCGCAAGGACGAAGCCTTCGGCGAGGTGATCCAGTCGCTGAACCTGACCCCGGTGTCGATCAGCTACGAGTACGACCCCTGCGACCTGGCCAAGGCCCGCGAGCTGTACACCCGCGCCACCACCGGCACCTACAAGAAGGCGCCGGGCGAGGACGACATCAGCATCGCCCAAGGCATCACCGGCTACAAAGGCCGCGTGCACATCAACTTCGCCCCGCCCATCAGCCAGGCGTTCGAGGACACCAAGCTGCTGGCCGCCGAGATTGACCGGCAGATCCTCGCTGGCTACCGCCTGTTCCCGGTGCATTACCTGGCCTACGCGCAATGGGCCGACGCCGACCCGAGCCTGGCCGTACCTGCGGCCAGCGACGTGTTCGGCGCCGAAGAGCTGGACAAGGCCCGCGCCGAATGGGCCCGCCGCCTGGAAGCCTGCCCGGCCGAGCAGCGCCCCTACCTGGTGCTGCAATACGCCACCCCGGTGCGCAACCAGTACCGCGTAAAAGCCGGCCTGCCGCTGTAACCCCCGTAGCAGCGGCCGCAGGCCGCGTCCCCGCCATTACGCCGATCGCGTGTGGCGCCCGGACGCAGCCTGGCGGCAGCTGCTACGAGGGGTATCGTTGACCTGCGTCACACCGCCGTCATCAGAACCCGTCACTCTGTGCACCCTCACCCACGACACGGAGCTGGTCATGTTGCATGCACAGAATCAGGATCGTCTGTATCTGGTTACCCAGAGTGAAGAGCAGGAAGCTCTGATCAACGGTTTATCGTTCAACGTTCACGACCGCCACTGGCTCGTCTATTGCGCCCTGGCCGGCTGCCCCCACGACGACTGCCCGGAGCTGGACGCCGACACCGGCATCAGCTTCCTGGAGCTGTACGCCGAAGCCGCCTGAACCCCGGCCATGAAAAAGCCCGCGCCCCTGTGAAGGAGCGCGGGCTTTTTCGTGACGACGCCTGGATCAGTTGCCCAGGGTGCGGCCGATGCTCGGGTCCTTGAACAGGCGGGTCAGGGCGTCGCTGAGCACGTCGCTGACCAGCTTGGTGTTGGTGTCCACGTTCGGCGCCATGCCGAAACGCTGGTTCAGCGAGGCACCGTAGGCGCCAGCATAGTGGCGGCCGTTGTTGTTGACGTCAGCACGGAAGTTGGCGCCGATGGTGGCCTCGGTCACGTACATGCCTTCTTTCGGCGACTGGTAGGTGAGGCTGGCCAGGGTCACGGTCAGCACCGGCGCGCTGCCGTTGTTGGCCGACGGGGTGTAGCCCAGCAGGCGCACGGCGGCTTCAGCCTGGGCTTGCAGCTTGGGGATCACGTCGTTGGCGTTGACGGTCACCGCGCTGGTTTCCGGGTACAGGCCACCACGGGTGCCCAGGGTTGGCGAAGGACGACCATCCACCACGCGTACCACCACCGGCTGGCCCTGGCCAACGGGCGCCAGCTGCGCGTTCAGCACGGGTTGCGGGCTGAGTTGCTGCGGACTGTTGGCACAACCGGCCAGCGTCAGGGTGGTCACAGCGATCAAACCGAACAACAGGCGTTGCAGCATGCTCATCTCTCCAGGAATAGGCATTGATAGGGTGCCAGTATAACGGTGCGGGCCTGTCAGGAACCAGCATTCAACCTACCCGCGCAAATGTAGGAAAAGTCATGTAGCCAGGGCCGGTCAAACCCCGGAAGGGTGCGATAATCGGTCACGCGGCCACCGCTTGACGATTCGCGCAAGAAAACTCCACGAATAAAGATCTTTTCTGCGCGTTTCATCGTTATAATCTCCCCCCGATTATAAGGACGTCTCCTGATCGGGCCCCGCAACACCGCTGATGCCTCGCATCCAGCCCTCCAAAGCCCACAGAGAGCCGCCCACACAGGCCAATTGAAGCCGGTGTGCCCGATGCTTTCGGCACTTTCGCCCTTCGCTGGACCTGCCGCTGCCCGCGTCTTCATGGCAGCCTTTTTGAGGTTCACGACTCCAAAAGAGCGTGAAAAAAACGGTTTTCACTACTTCACAAGAGTGTGGCGAGCAAATGAACAGTTTTGCATCTGTACATGCATTAACAACGTCCGGTTCAGCACCGTACGGTCGGCACTGCCGCGCCTGCCTGTCAGGAGCCTGAGGTCGATCACTGGCAACGCGGGCGCATTGACCTAAGTCGAATTGCCCACCGGGCCCGAAAATGAGTTCATAGGGACTTGTTGGACCGGTTGGTAGCGTCCGCACAAGCTTGCGTTTTTTGCGAAGAGTCGGACATGGCACTCCTGGCCTGCTGATGTGTACCGGGACGCCGTGCTGTCAATTTGGTGCTGAAGATTTTGGAGACGCGTTAATGGCGCATAACGAAGCAGTCGACGTGGTATTGGTAGGGGCCGGCATCATGAGCGCCACCCTGGCCGTACTGCTCAAAGAGCTGGACCCGACGATCAAGCTGGAAGTCGTCGAGCTGATGGACTCCGGTGCCGCGGAAAGTTCCAACCCGTGGAACAACGCCGGTACCGGCCACGCGGGCCTCTGCGAGCTGAACTACACGCCGCAGGCCAAGGATGGTTCGGTCGACATCAAGAAAGCCGTGCACATCAATGCCCAGTTCGAGGTGTCGAAGCAGTTCTGGGCGTACCTGGCCAAGCAGGGTACTTTCGGTTCGGCCCGTGCCTTCATCAACCCGGTCCCGCACCTGAGCTACGTCGAGGGTGACAAAGGCATCGACTTCCTGAAGAAGCGTTACGAGATGCTGAAACAGCATCACGCCTTCGCCGACATGGAGTACACCGAAGACAAGGCCAAGATGAACGAGTGGATGCCGCTGATGATGCCTGGTCGCCCTGCCGACCAGGCCATCGCCGCCACCCGCGTCATGCACGGTACCGACGTCAACTTCGGCGCCCTGACCAACAAGCTGCTCAAGCACCTGGCTGCCGGCCCGGATGCCCAGGTCAAGTACTGCAAGCGCGTCACCGACCTGACCCGCAACGGCAGCGGCTGGACCGTCACCATCAAGGACGTCAACAGCGGCAACAGCCGTAAGGTCGACGCCAAGTTCGTCTTCCTGGGCGCCGGTGGCGCTGCCCTGCCGCTGCTGCAGCAGTCGGGCATCGAGGAAGGCAAGGGCTTCGGCGGCTTCCCGGTCAGCGGCCAATGGCTGCGCTGCGACAACCCCGAGGTGGTCAAGCACCACCAGGCCAAGGTCTACAGCCAGGCCGCCGTGGGCTCGCCGCCCATGTCCGTGCCGCACCTGGACACCCGCGTCGTCGACGGCAAGACCTCCCTGCTGTTCGGCCCATACGCCGGCTTCACCACCAAGTTCCTCAAGCATGGTTCGTTCATGGACCTGCCCAAGTCGGTACGTGCCGGCAACATCGGCCCGATGCTGGCCGTGGCGCGGGACAACATGGACCTCACCAAGTACCTGATGAGCGAAGTGATGCAGTCCATGGAGCAGCGCCTGGAATCCCTGCGCCGCTTCTACCCCGAGGCCAAGGCCGAGGACTGGCGCCTGGAAGTGGCCGGCCAGCGCGTGCAGATCATCAAGAAAGACGCGAAAAAAGGCGGCGTGCTGCAGTTCGGTACCGAACTGGTGTCGGCGGCCGACGGCTCGCTGGCGGCCCTGCTGGGTGCCTCGCCGGGCGCTTCGGTGACCGTGTCGATCATGCTGGAACTGATCGAGCGCTGCTTCCCCGAGAAGTACCGTTCCGAAGCCTGGACCACCAAGCTCAAGGAAATCTTCCCGGCCCGCGAGAAAGCCCTGGAAACCGACGCAGCCCTGTACCGCCGGGTCAGCGCCCAGAGCGACGCCGCGCTGGAACTGGCGCCGCAGGCGAACACCGCCGAGCAGCACCTGGCGTAAACGCCGCCCATGAAAAAACGCCCCTCGGGGCGTTTTTTTTGCGCTGACGGAAATCAGCCGCGGGCTTTCTCGACGATCTCGATGTAGTCCGGCGCGTTGCGCTGGTCACGGATCAGGGCGATGAAGTCGTTGCCGTGCTCGTCCTTGCCGTCCAGGTCGTAGCCGGCTTCAAGGAAGAACCCCACGAAGCGCTCGAAATCGTCCACGCGCAGGCCGCGGTAGGCCTTGATCAGCTTGTGCAGCGACGGCGAAGTGGCGTCGACCGGTTCGAATTCCAGGAACAACTTGACCTGCTCGTCGCCGATCTCGTCACCAATCAGCTGCTTCTTGTCTTTACGCATTGCCCACTCCAACTCGCTGCTCTGGGAGGTGGGAGCTGGCTTGCCAGCGAGCTTTTCAGGGCGCCCGAAAAGCTCGCTGGCAAGCCAGCTCCCACAAAGACAGCGAGTTTACCCCCCCGCGCCAGGCGGCTCAACGCGCGTGAACGGCGCCCGTGTGCAGGTCAGCCCAGATATGGCCATTGGGGTAGGTCAGGAACTGCACGTACACGGTGTCGTTGCGCAGCAGGTCCATGATGGTGCGGTACTGGCCCAGCGGGTAATTCAGCGTGAGGGTCTTGCTGGCGTCGTCGTAGTTGGGCTTCTTCAGGCTTTTGCTTTCGGCGTCGAAGGTCAGCAGCACCTGGCCGATGGTGGCGCCCTTGTTCAGTGGCTTGCCCTTGAGGCGCACCAGCACCGAGGAAGTCACCGGAATGGGCTGCTGGTTGGATAGCCGCTGGTTGCCCACCACCACGGAAAAATCGGTGATCTGCAGCAGTTGCTGTTGCTCGGGCTGTTCCTTGCGCAGGCCCAGGTCATCGGGCGGCAGGAACTGGGCGTGCAGGGGGGCGGCGGCGAGGGGCAGACTGGACAGCAGGACAAGTGCGGCAATCATCGAACGCATGGGCGAGCTCCTGGAAGGCAGCCCAGCACTCTAGCACACCCTCCTGGTGACGCGGCCGTTGGCCGCTGCTACACAATTCCCCGTAGCAGCGGCCGCCAGGCCGCGTCCGGGCCGAACGCGGTGTGCCAGGCATTGCGGCGGCGCCGGTGACGCGGCCTTTGGCCGCTGCTACGGGCGGGTTACATGCCTTTTACGGCGTAGATGCCCGCGGCATTGCGCCAGTAGCCCTTGTAGTCCATGCCATAACCGAAGATGTAGCGGTCAATGCAGGGCAGGCCCGAATAGGTGGCCTTCAGGCCTGGGCTGGCCTTGCGGTCGTGGTCCTTGTCGATCAGCACGGCCGTGTGCACGGCGCGGGCGCCGGCGTGCTTGCAGAAGTCGATGATGGCGCTCAGGGTGTGACCTTCGTCGAGAATGTCGTCGATGATCAGCACGTCGCGGTCGATGAACGACACTTCAGGCTTGGCCTTCCAGAACAAGTCGCCGCCGCTGGTTTCATTGCGGTAGCGGGTGGCGTGCAGGTAGCTGGCTTCCAGCGGGAACTTCAGCTGGGTGAGCAGCTTGCCGGCGAAGATCAGGCCGCCGTTCATCACACAGAAGACCACCGGGTTGCTGTCGGCCATCCCGGCCGTGATCTGCGCGCCAACACGAACGATGGCAGCCTCTACTTCGGCTTCGGTGTACAGGCAGTCGGCCTCGTCCATGACTTGACGGATATGCTCGAGATCAGCGGACATGACGCTCTCCAAAGGGGGGGTGGTCTGAGAAAAGCGGGCAAAGGTACGCATCCGTTCGGGACAGATCAAGCTTTTCTGGACTAACGTCCAGTATGTCTGCACGACAGTGCCATCCGAATAGATTAATCTAGCGCGGTTTTTTTGCCCGCCCGGAGCCTTTCCCCATGCCAATCCTCGAGATTCGCCACCCGCTGATCCGCCACAAGCTCGGCCTCATGCGCCGTGCCGACATCAGCACCAAGAACTTTCGCGAGCTCGCCCAGGAAGTCGGCGCGCTGCTGACCTATGAGGCCACCAAGGACCTGCCGCTGGAAACCTACGACATCGACGGCTGGTGCGGTACTGTCCAGGTCGAGAAAATCGCCGGCAAGAAGATCACCGTCGTGCCTATCCTGCGCGCCGGCATCGGCATGCTCGAAGGCGTGCTCAGCCTGATCCCCGGTGCCAAGGTCAGCGCCGTGGGCGTTGCCCGCAACGAAGAGACCCTGGAAGCCCACACCTACCTGGAAAAACTGGTGCCCGAGATCGACGAGCGCCTGGCCATGATCATCGACCCGATGCTGGCCACCGGTGGTTCCATGGTCGCCACCATCGACCTGCTGAAGAAAGCCGGCTGCAAGGACATCCGCGCCATGGTGCTGGTGGCTGCGCCCGAAGGCATCGCCGTGGTCGAGAAGGCCCACCCGGACGTGAAAATCTACACCGCCTCGGTTGACCAGCGCCTGAACGAACACGGTTACATCATTCCTGGCCTGGGCGACGCCGGCGACAAGATCTTCGGCACCAAGCAGAAGGACGCTTGAGCATGGCCGACGAGTTCAACGACCCGCTGTGGCGCCAGATCCTCTCCGGTGCGCAAATGCTCTTCGTGGCATTCGGCGCGCTGGTGTTGATGCCGCTGATCACCGGCCTGGATCCCAATGTCGCGCTGTTTACCGCAGGTCTCGGGACTCTGCTGTTCCAGATCGTCACCGGGCGCAAGGTGCCGGTGTTCCTGGCCTCGAGCTTCGCCTTCATCACCCCCATCATCCTCGCCAAGGGCCAGTTCGGCCTGGCCGAGACCATGGGCGGGGTAATGGCGGCCGGCTTCGTCTACACCTTCCTGGGCCTGGCCGTGAAGATCAAGGGCACCGGTTTCATCGACCGCCTGCTGCCGCCCGTGGTCATCGGCCCGGTGATCATCTCCATCGGCCTGGCCATGGCGCCGATCGCCGCCAACATGGCGATGGGCAAGGCCGGTGACGGCACCGAACTGCTGCCGTACAGCACCGCCATGTTCATCTCCATGCCGGCGCTGCTCACCACCCTGATCGTCGCCGTGTTCGGCAAGGGCATCTTCCGCCTGGTGCCGATCATCGCCGGCGTGCTGGTGGGCTTCGGCCTGTCGTTCGCCTTCGGCGTGGTCGATACCGCGAAGATCGCCGCCGCCTCCTGGCTGGCGCTGCCGCACTTCACCGCGCCGGCGTTCAACTGGCAGGCCATCCTGTTCATCGTGCCCGTCGCCCTGGCGCCGGCCATCGAACACATCGGCGGCGTCATCGCCGTGGGCAGCGTCACCGGCCGCGACTACCTGAAAACCCCGGGGCTGCACCGCACCCTGCTGGGCGACGGCATCGCCACCACCGCCGCCGGTCTGTTCGGCGGCCCGCCCAACACCACCTACGCCGAAGTGACCGGCGCGGTGATGCTGACCAAGGCCTACAACCCGAAAATCATGACCTGGGCGGCGATCTTCGCCATCAGCCTGGCGTTCATCGGCAAATTCGGCGCCTTGCTGCAAAGCATCCCGGTGCCAGTGATGGGCGGTATCCTCTGCCTGCTGTTCGGCTCCATCGCCGCAGTGGGCATGAACACCCTGATCCGCCACAAGATCGACCTCAGCGAGGCGCGCAACCTGGTGATCATCTCGGTGACCCTGGTGTTCGGCATCGGTGGCGTGCTGATCGGTACCGGTACCGGGCCGCATGACTTTGGCCTGAAAGGGATCGCGCTGTGCGCCGTGGTGGCGATTGCGCTGAACCTGATCCTGCCGGGGCATGGGGAGTGGAAGGAGAAGGTTGGGGAGTGATTTGCTGACCTAATGCTTTGCTGCATTCGACGCCGCTATCCGCCATTGAGGGGATAGCGGCGTTTTCATTTCTACGCCAACACTGGCGCCCGCTCACAAAGCACCTTCAACGCCTCCCCCCACTGCCGGTTGTCATTCAAGCAAGGCACCAACACCAACTCCTCCCCCCCCGCCTCGACAAACTGCTCCTTGCCGCGGTCACCAATCTCTTCCAGCGTCTCGATGCAATCGGCGACGAACGCCGGGCACATCACCAGCAGGCGTTTCACGCCCTGCTTGGCCAGTTCGTCGAGGCGTGCCTCGGTGTAGGGTTCGATCCACTTGTTCTTGCCCAACCGCGACTGGAACGACACTGACCACTTGCCGTCCGGCAAGCCCATTTTTGCCGCGAAGGCGGCGGCGCTGCGCATGCACTGGCCGCGGTAGCAGTTGGCGAGCACTTCGGGGCTGGACTCGGCGCAGCAGTCGGGACGGCGCACGTCGTGGCCGGGGTTGAGCTTGGTCAGGTGGCGTTCGGGCAGGCCGTGGAAGCTCAGCAGCAGGTGGTCGAACGGCTGCGCGTCCAGGTACGGCTTGGCGCTGGCCACCAGGGCGTCGATGTACTCGGGCTGGTCGAAGAACGGCTGCAGCAGCTTGAAGCGCACCGGCAGTTTTTTCTCCTGCACCACCTTTTTCGCTTCCTCGATGACCGTGGTCACGGTGCTGTCGGCGAACTGTGGGTACAGCGGCGCCAGGGTAATGTCGCGCACGCCCTGGGCAGCCAGGCGGGTGAGCACGGTGTCCAGGGACGGCTCGCCGTAGCGCATGGCGATTTCCACCGGGCCGTGGCTCCACTGTTCGCGCATCACCGCTTCCAGGCGGCGGGTGAGCACGACCAGGGGCGAGCCTTCGTCCCACCAGATGCTGGCGTAGGCGTGGGCCGACTGCTCCGGGCGCTTGATCAGGATCAGCGACACCAGCAGCCGCCGCACCGGCCAGGGCAGGTCGATGACGTACGGGTCCATCAGGAATTGGTTGAGGTAGCGGCGCACGTCGGCCACGGAGGTGGAAGCTGGCGAACCCAGGTTGACCAGCAGCAGAGCGTGATCGGTCATGCAACGTCCTAATTTCAGAGGCGCGGGACGAGGTCGCCCAGCGCCGATTGCAGATCATTGAAACGGAAGGTAAACCCTGCCGCCAGTAAACGCACCGGGCGGGCCCGTTGGCCGCCCAGCAATAAATCCGACATCTCGCCCAGGCCCACCCGCAGCACCAGCCCCGGCAAGGGCATGAACGCGGGCCGGTGCAGGGCACGGCCCAGGCGCCGGGCGAACTCGCGGTTGCGCACCGGCTCTGGCGCACAGGCATTATAAGGACCGCTGGCGTCGTCCTTGTGCAAAAGAAAATCAATCAGGCCGATTTGATCGTCGATGTGCACCCAGGGCATGAACTGCCGGCCACTGCCGATGGGCCCGCCCACACCCAGCTTGAACGGCACCTTCAGGCGCTTGAGCATGCCACCCTCGCTGGCCAGCACCAGCCCGGTGCGCACCAGCACCACGCGTATGCCCAACTCTTCGGCACGCTGGGCCGTCTCCTCCCAGGCAATGCACAGGTCGCTGGCGAAGTCCTTGCGCACCGGTTGCGACTGCTCGGTAAGCTCGCGTTCGCCGCCGTCACCGTAGTAGCCCACCGCCGAGCCGGATATCAGCACCGGGGGGCGCTGCTGGCGCTGCTCCAGCCAGGCGATCAGTTGCTCGGTGAGGCCGACGCGGCTTTTCCACAGCAGCTGGCGACGGCGTTCCGTCCATGGCCGGTCGGCGATGGGCGCGCCGGCGAGGTTGATGACCGCGTCGACAGTCTCTTCACCCAGCTCGTCCAGACGGCCGATACCTGCCACCTCGCGGCCGCACAAACGGGCCACGCTCGTCGGCTGGCGGCTCCACACCGTGAGGCGGTGACCCTGCGCCAGCCAGTGCTGGCAGAGCCTGCGACCGATAAGGCCCGTACCGCCGGTCAGCAAAATGTGCATGACTGCTTCCTCGTGTAGCGTTGAAGGCAAATCGCTAGTCTATTTTTAAGAGAGACGGCACTTTTGCCCACGGACTGCTCTCACATAGACACAGAGCAAACGGAAAAAGGACGACAGTAACTTATACTAACAATGATTATTGTACAGGTTTGTCCTTAAGCGTAGTCTGTGCAAAGAAGTAACGAGGCCACCATGACAGTACCTATTGCGATCATCGGTACCGGCATTGCCGGACTCTCCGCTGCCCAGGCGTTGTTCAAGGCCGGGCACGCGCCACACCTCTTCGACAAAAGCCGCGGCCCGGGCGGCCGTGCGTCCAGCAAGCGCAGCGACGCCGGCTCCCTGGACCTGGGGGCGCAGTACTTCACCGCCCGCGACCGGCGCTTCGTCGACCAGGTCCAACGCTGGCAAAGCGTGGGCTGCGTGGAAGAATGGAAGCCGCAGCTGTTCAACGCCCGCGGCAGCCTGCTCAGCCCCTCCCCCGACGAACAGACCCGCTGGGTCGGCACCCCGCGCATGGGCTCGATCGCCAAGGCCATGCTCGGCGACATGAACGCGGTGTTCGGCTGCCGCATCACCGAGGTGTTCCGCGGCAAGCACCACTGGCACCTGCTGGACGCCGAAGGCTGCAGCCACGGCCCGTTCAGCCACGTGATCATCGCCCTGCCCGCGCCCCAGGCCACCGCCCTGCTGGCCGCGGCGCCAAAACTTGCCGGCGTGGCCGCCGGGGTGCAGATGGAGCCCACCTGGGCCATCGCCCTGGCGTTCGACAAGCCGCTGGAAACCGCCATGCAAGGCTGCTTCGTGCAAGACAGCCCCCTCGACTGGCTGGCCTGCAACCGCAGCAAGCCGGGGCGCGAAGCCACCCTGGACACCTGGGTGCTGCACGCCACCAGCAGCTGGAGCAAACAGCACATCGACCTGCCCAAGGAAGAGGTGATCGAGCAACTGCACGGCGCTTTCGCCGAACTGGCCAACTGCGCCATGCCGGCGCCGGTGTTCAGCATCGCCCACCGCTGGCTCTACGCCCGCCCTGCGTCAGCGCACGAATGGGGCGCGCTGGCCGACGCCGACCTGGGGTTGTACGCCTGTGGCGACTGGTGCCTGTCCGGCCGGGTGGAAGGCGCCTGGCTCAGCGGCCTGGAAGCGGCCCGCCGGCTGCTTGAACACCTGGAATGACTGCCCCGCTGCACCGCCTTGACCCGCGCAAACTGCTGCTGTCCAAATGGACGGCAGCCCATCCCCGGCAACGGGAAAAACACTTCCTGGTGACCGAACTGTTTCGGGACGAGGAAGGCACTGTCCTCGAGATTGAACTGCAGGCCGTGCTGACCCGGCGCAGCGAACGAATGCCGTGGCAGGCGCTGCGCGATGCGCAGACCTGGCTGATGGGCTGGCGCTGACACACCACAGACCGCGCCAACCGCATAACGGCCGACGCAGCCTCACGGCAGCTGCTACGGGGGCTTAAATCTTGTACAAAATGTTTGACTTGTACACCCTTCGTCCTACTATGAAGGTAAGTTGTACAAGATCACCTGCCTGTACAAGAGTGTACGCCCATGCCCAACTCTCCAAAGCCCCGCATCGGTATCAGCGCCTGCTTGCTCGGCGCCGAGGTGCGCTACAACGGCGGGCACAAGGAATCGCGCCTGTGCACCCACGCCCTGGCCGAACATTTCGATTTCGTCCCGGCCTGCCCTGAGGTCGCCATTGGCCTGGGCATCCCGCGCCAGCCAATCCGCCTGGTCGGCGACGCCCAGGCGCCCCGCGCGCTGGGCACTGTCGACGCCAGCATCGATGTCACCGAAGCATTGGCCGACTACGGCACGCAAATGGCCGCGCAGATGGAAGACCTCAGCGGCTACATCTTCATGCACAAGTCGCCGTCCTGCGGCCTGGAGCGGGTCAAGGTCTACCGCGACAACGGCGCGCCACAGCACGAAGGCGGCCGCGGCATTTACGCCGAAGCGTTCTGCGCCGCGCGGCCCGACCTGCCGGTGGAAGAAGACGGGCGCCTGTGCGACGCCGTGCTGCGCGAAAACTTCATCGTCCGCGTGTACGCCTACGCCGACTGGCAGGCGCTGCTGCACGAAGGCCTGAGCCGTGGCGGCCTGATGCGCTTCCACTCGCGCTACAAGTACCAACTGATGGCCAACAACCCGCTGCAATACAAAGTGCTGGGCAAGCTGCTGGGCACCATGGGCCGTGGCGACGCCAGTGAAATCGGCCCGCGCTATTTCAGCGAGCTGATGGAAGCGCTGAAACGCTGCGCCACCCGCGGCACCCACAGCAACGTGCTGCAGCACCTGAGCGGCTACTTCAAGCGCACCCTCAGCGACGGCGACCGCCAGGAAATGCAGCACCTGATCGAACAGTACCGCCTGGGCATCGTGCCGCTGGTGGTGCCCCTTACCCTGCTCAAGCATCACCTGCGCCTGCACCCCGACCCTTATGTGAGCCAGCAGGTGTACCTGCAGCCGCACCCGGAAAATCTCAGCCTTCGAAATGCGATCTGACCCCATGAACACTTCAACCCCCGAGGGCGACGACGCCATCCAGGCGATGCGTGACGGCTGGCTGCCGATTCGCGAAGTGGCGCGCCAGACCGGCGTCAACCCGGTCACCCTGCGCGCCTGGGAGCGGCGCTACGGCCTGATCGTGCCGCACCGCACCGCCAAGGGCCACCGCCTGTACGGCGCCGAGCACGTGCAGCGCATTCAGCAGATCCTCACCTGGCTGGGCCGCGGCGTGGCCGTGGGCCAGGTCATGGCCCTGCTCGACAACGGCCAGGCGGCCACGCCCCAGGCCCATGACGGCGGCGACTGGCTGCCGCTGCGCGCCAGCCTGCTGCAGGCCATTGGCGAGCTGGCCGAGCGCCGCGTCGACGACACCTTCAACCAGGCCATGGCCCTGTACCCGCCGGTAACCCTGTGCGAGCACCTGCTGCTGCCCTTGCTGGAGGAACTGGAACAGCGCTGGCAAGGCCAGTTCGGCGCGCAGATGGAGCGGGTGTTCTTCCTGTCCTGGCTGCGCAGCAAGCTGGGCGCGCGCATCTACCACAACAACCGCCAGCTCAACGGCGCGCCGCTGCTGCTGGTGAACCAGTCCGACCTGCCCCTGGAGCCCCACCTGTGGCTGTGCGCCTGGCTGGCCAGCAGCGCCGATTGCCCGGTGGAAGTGTTCGACTGGCCGCTGCCGCCCGGCGAACTGGCCCTGGCCGCCGAACGCCTGGGCGCACGGGCGGTGCTGCTGTACTCGGCCAGGCCGCTGAACCTTGCGCAGCTGCCGCGGCTGCTGGCCGGGTTGGACGGAGAAACCCTGATAGTCGGACCAACGGTATGCATCCATCAGCACGACTGGCCCGTACATAACCTCGAGACCGGGCGCCTGCACCTGCTCGATACCCCGCTGGCAGCCCAGCAATGCCTGCAGCGCCTGGGGGTGCTCTGACATGACTACACACGGAAAACCCATGCAACTGATCTGGTTCCGCACTGACCTGCGCCTGCACGACAACACCGCCCTGGCCGCCGCCTGCGCCAAGGGCCCGACCCTGGCCGTGTGGCTGGTGAGCCCTGGCCAGTGGCAACAGCACGACGACGCCGCCTGCAAGGTCGACTTCTGGCTGCGCAACGTACAACAACTCAGCGAACAGCTGGCGCAAAAGCATATTCCCCTGCTGATCCGCACCATCGACACCTGGGGCCAGGCGCCCGAGGCCCTGCTGCAACTGTGCCAACAGCACCACGTCGAGCACGTGCACTGCAACGAGGAATACGGCGTCAACGAAAGCCGCCGCGACGCTGCCGTGGCCCAGGCGCTGGACGCCGCGGGCATCGGCTTCGACAGCCACCTTGACCAGTTGCTGTTCCAGCCCGGCAGCATCCTCACCAAGACCGGCAACTACTTCCAGGTGTTCAGCCAGTTCCGCAAAGTCTGCTACGAGCGCCTGCACCACGGCATTCCCGCCGTGGTCCGCGCGCCCAAGGCCCAGGCGCCCGTGCACATTGCCCGCGACAAAGTGCCGGCCGAAGTGCAGGGTTTCCCCACCCCCAGCGCCGCGCTGCAAGCGCTGTGGCCGGCCGGCGAGGACGAGGCCAAGCACCGCTTGGACCAGTTCGTCGACGAGCCCATCGAGTACTACCAGCACGAGCGCGACATTCCCTCGCGGCCGGGCACCAGCCAGCTCTCGGCCTACCTGGCCGCCGGGGTGATCTCGCCGCGCCAGTGCCTGCACGCCGCGCTCAACCACAACCATGGCGAGTTCGACAGCGGCAACGTCGGCGCGGTGACCTGGATCAACGAGCTGCTGTGGCGCGAGTTCTACAAGCACATCCTGGTGGGCTACCCGCGGGTGTCCATGCACCGCGCCTTCCGCAGCGAAACCGAGGCCCTGGCCTGGCGCCATGCCCCCAAGGAGTTGGAAGCCTGGCAGCGCGGCCGCACCGGTATCCCGATCATCGACGCGGCCATGCGCCAGTTGCTCGAAACCGGCTGGATGCACAACCGCCTGCGCATGGTGGTGGCCATGTTCCTGACCAAGAACCTGCTGATCGACTGGCGCGAAGGCGAGCGCTTCTTCATGCGCCACCTGATCGACGGCGACCTGGCCGCCAACAACGGCGGCTGGCAATGGAGCGCCTCCACCGGCACCGACGCGGCGCCCTACTTCCGTATCTTCAACCCCCACAGCCAGTCGGCGCGTTTCGACGAGCACGGCGTGTTCCTCAAGGAATGGCTGCCGGAACTGGCCGACCTGGGCAGCAAGGAAATCCATAACCCCGCCGGCGCCGGCGGCTTGTTCGGCCCGGCGGATTACCCGCGCCCCATCGTCGACCTGGGCAAGAGCCGCGACCGCGCCCTCACCGCGTTCAAGAACCTGCCACAGCGCCAGGTCAGTGGAGGCCATCATGGCTGACGTGCCCCGCCGCATCTGGCTGACCGGCGCCAGCAGCGGCCTGGGCGAGGCCATGGCCGAAGCCCTGCTGCTGGAAGGTGCGCAGGTGGCGGTCAGCGCCCGCTCCGAAGGGCCGTTGCGCCTGCTGGAACGGCGCTTTCCCGGCCAGGTGCTGGTGGTGCCCGGCGACCTCACCGACCACGACCAGGTCAAGGCCATCGGCGCCAGCATCGGGCAGGCCTGGGGCGCGCTGGACAGCGTGATCCTCAACGCCGGCACCTGCGAATACGTCGACGCCCAGCACTTCGACGCGCTGATTTTCGAGCGGGTGATCCGCACCAACCTGTTCGCCAGCAGCTACTGCATCGAGGCGGCCCTGCCGCTGCTGCGCAAGGGCGTGCGCCCGCACCTCACCGGCGTCGCCAGCGCGGTCACCTACCTGCCGCTGCCGCGCTCGGAAGCCTACGGTGCCTCCAAGGCGGGGCTGCGCTACCTGTTCGAATCCCTGCGGGTGGACCTGGCCCAGGAGCACATCGACGTCACCGTGGTCAGCCCCGGCTTCGTCGACACGCCGCTGACGCAAAAAAACGACTTCCCCATGCCGATGATGATCAGCGCCGAAGAGGCCGCCCGGCACATCGTCGAGCGCCTGGACAAGCGGCCGCTGGAAATCGCCTTCCCGGCGCTGTTCATGACCGCCCTGTGGCCGCTGTCACGGCTGCCGGCGCGGCTCAAGCTGATCATCGGCAAGCGCATGGTGCGCCCGAACCCACTGGAAGGGGACAACTGATGAAAATCGCCGTGATCGGCAGCGGCATCGCCGGCCTGACCTGCGCCTACCTGCTCAGCCGTGAGCACCAGGTGGAGGTGTTCGAAGCCTCCTCGTGGATCGGCGGGCACACCCATACCCTGGACATCGAGCACCAGGGCCGGCACTACGCGATCGATACCGGCTTCATTGTCTTCAACGAGTGGACCTACCCCAACTTCATTGCCCTGCTGGACCAACTGGGCGTGCCCTTCAAGGCCACCGAGATGAGTTTCTCGGTCAGCGACCCGGGTAGCGGCCTGGAATACAACGGCAACAACCTCAACAGCCTGTTCGCCCAGCGCGGCAACCTGGTCTCCCCCGGCTTCTGGGGCATGCTCAAGGACATCCTGCGCTTCAACCGCGAAGCCGTGGCAGACCTGGCCAGCCACCGCCTCACCGCGCAGACCACCCTGGGCCAGTACCTGCGCACCAAGGGCTACGGCCAGCGCTTCATCAATCACTACATCGTGCCCATGGGCGCGGCCATCTGGTCCATGTCGCTGCAGGACATGCTGGGTTTTCCGCTGCAGTTCTTCGTGCGTTTCTTCAAGAACCACGGCCTGCTCTCGGTCACCCACCGGCCGCAGTGGTTCGTGGTGGAAGGTGGCTCCAGCCGCTACATCGCGCCGCTCACCGCAGGCTTCGCCGAGCATATTCACCTGGACTGCGCCGTCAGCCGCGTAGAACGTGACGCCGACGGCGTGACCCTGCACAGCCCGCGTGGCGCCGAGCGGTTCGACAAGGTGGTGTTCGCCTGCCACAGCGACCAGGCCCTGGCGCTGCTGGCTGCGCCCAGCGAGGCCGAGCAACAGATCCTCGGCGCCCTCCCCTACGCCGACAACGATGTGGTGCTGCACACCGACACCCGCCTGCTGCCCACCCGGCCCCTGGCCTGGGCCAGTTGGAACTACCGCCTCGACGGCAGCGGCCAGGCCGCCGCCGTCACCTACGACATGAACATCCTGCAAGGCCTGCAAGGCCCCACCACCTTCTGCGTCAGCCTCAACCAGAGCGCCGCCATCGACCCGGCCCAGGTGCTGGCGCGCTACACCTACGCCCACCCGCAATACAGCCTGGCCGGCATGGCCGCGCAGGCGCGCTGGCAAGAACTGCACGGCGTGCAGCACACCTACTATTGCGGCGCCTACTGGGCCAACGGCTTCCACGAAGACGGGGTCACCAGCGCCCTGCGCGTGGCCCACGCGTTCGGGCAGGCACTATGAACAGCGCCCTGTACAGCGGCTGGGTCAGCCACCGGCGGTTCGCCCCGCGCGGCCACCAGTTCCGCTACCGCATCGGCCTGCTGTACCTGGACCTGGCCGAGCAGGCCCAGGTGCTGGGGCTGTCGCCGCTGGCAGGGCACAGCCGCTGGTCGCCGTTCGCCTTTCGTGAAAGCGACTACCTGCGCGAACACACCGCCAGCGGCCTGCCCCTGGCCGATGCCGTGCGCCAGTGCGTGGCGCGGGCCCTGGGCTTCAGCCCCGACGGCGCGATTCGCCTGCTGACCCAGGCGCGCAGCTTCGGTCTGGCGTTCAACCCGGTCAGTTTCTTCTACTGCTTCAACGCCCAGGAGCAGCTGGTAGCCATCCTCTGCGAGGTTACCAACACCCCCTGGCGCGAGCGCTATCACTACGTGCTGCCGGCCGAGGGCGAAGGTTTCCAGCACTTCGCCGTGGCCAAGGCCTTCCACGTCTCGCCGTTCCTGCCCCGCGACCTGGAATACCGCATGAGCTTCAGCCCCCCGGCGCAGCGCCTGGGCGTGCACATGGCCGACTGGCAGGGCGAGACCAAGGTCTTCGACGCCACCTTGACCCTGCACCGCCACGCCATGAGCCGCGGCAACCTGCATCGCCAGCTGCTGGCCTTTCCCTGGATGACCGCCAAGACCTGCCTGGCCATCTACTGGCAGGCCCTGCGCCTGGCGCTTAAACGCATTCCCATCGTCAACCACAGTCGCGCGCAGGGTTCATATCGCGCCGCCACCGCCCACGCAAAGGAACGACGCCATGAATAGTTTCGAGGCCAAGGCCACACCGTTCAGCACTTACGGCATGACCAGCGCTTTGCTGCGCCGTGGCGTGCTGCGGCAACTGAACTCGCTGCGCCACGGCCAGTTGCTGGTGGTGGAAGGCGACGAGCACCTGCGGTTCGGCAACCCTGCCTCGCCACTGGTGGGGGAAATTCACGTGCAGGACGCCTCGGCCTGGGGGCTGGTGGCCAGCGGCGGCTCCATCGGCGCTGGCGAGGCTTTTATCCACGGTTACTGGACCAGCCCGGACCTGACCGCGGTGATTCGCGTGTTTGTCAGCAACCTCGACGTGCTGGACGCCATGGAGGGCGGCCTGGCGCGCCTCAGCCGGCCGCTGGTGCGTGGCCTGCACTGGCTCAACCGCAACACCCGCAAGGGCTCGCAGAAGAACATCGCCGCCCACTACGACCTGGGCAATGACCTGTTCGAGCAATTCCTCGACCCGACCATGATGTATTCGGCCGCGCAGTTCACCCGCACCGACGACAGCCTGGAACAGGCGCAGCTGAACAAGCTGGAACGCATCTGCCAGAAACTGGCGCTGACCCCCGGCGACCACCTGCTGGAAATCGGCACCGGCTGGGGCAGCATGGCGCTGTACGCGGCCAGCCACTACGGCTGCCGGGTGACCACCACCACGCTGTCGAAAGAGCAGTACGACTACACCCGCCAGCGCATCGAGGCCCAGGGCCTGCAAGACCGCGTGACCCTGCTGCTGTCCGACTACCGCGACCTGACCGGCAGCTACGACAAGCTGGTGTCCATCGAGATGATCGAGGCCGTGGGCCACCGTTTCCTGCCCACCTACTTCCAGAAATGCGCGGCGCTGCTCAAGCCCGACGGGGTGATGCTGCTGCAGGCCATCACCATTCGCGAGCAGCGCTACGAGCAGGCGCGGCACAGCGTCGATTTCATCCAGCGCTACATCTTCCCCGGCGGCGCGTTGCCTTCCGTGCAGGCGATGCTGCAGATCGTCGGGCGCGACACCGACATGAACCTGCTGCACATGGAAGACTTCGGCCTGCACTACGCGCGCACCCTGCGCCTGTGGCACGACAACTTCCGCCGCGCCCACAACCGCCTGCGTGAACTGGGCTACGACGAGTATTTCCTGCGCCTGTGGGAGTTCTACCTGTGCTACTGCGAGGGCGGCTTCCTGGAGCGCACCATCGGCACCGCGCAACTGCTGCTGGCCAAGCCGGCGGCGCAACCGCAGCCGCTGCTCGGGCGCTTCGATGCTTGAGAAGCTGGCCAACGCCGTGCTGTTCCAGGCCGGCTGGCTGGCCTGCGTGCTGGGCGGCAACAGCGGTTGGTTGATCGTGGTGCTGGTGATTCTGGTGGGGCACTGGTGCTGGCACGGCGACGGGCGCCTGATGGTCGAGGCGTTCGTGCTGGGCGTGGCGCTGGACAGTGGCCTGATGTGGCTGGACGTCTACGACTTTCACCCCAATGGCAGGCTGTTGCCCATGTGGCTGGCCCTGCTGTGGCCGTTGCTCGCCACCACCTTGCGCCATTGCCTGGCCTGGACGGCCCGGCCCTGGTGGCTGGCGGCGGGGTTGGGCGCGGTGGCAGGGCCGCTGTCGTATTACGCTGGCGGACGGATGGCGGGAGTGGGGTTTCCGTATGGGCTGGTGCCGACGATGCTGGGGTTGGGGGTGCTGTGGGCGGCGGTGTTCGTTGGGCTGCAACACCGGGCTAACCGCTGACGCGGCCTGCGGCCGCTGCTACGCAAACCCGTAGCAGCAACTGTCTTGAAATGGCGTCGTCTGCATCGCGACTAAAGTCGGCTCCTACACTATTCGTGGTAGGAGCCGGCCTTGGCCGCTGACGCGGCCTGCGGCCGCTGCTACGCAAACCCGTAGCAGCTGCCGAAGGCGGCGTCCGGCCGCAAACCGATCAGAACCCCAACGGCATCCGATAATTGATCGAATAGGCCTGGATACCGTCGTTCGGTTCCTTGATGCCGCCGTTGGAATAATGGATCGCGCGAATCGACACTTCCTGATTGCCCGCGAAGCGCAGGCCGAAGCCGATGCGGTCTTCGAAGTTGAAGGAAGTGCCCAGCTTGTTGTCATCGATCTGCAACTTCGAGAACACCGACACGCCAATACCGGCCTCGACGAACGGCTTCACCGCACCGCCATCGAATTCATAGCGAAACACCGGGGCGAACGACAGGGTGTTGTTCGACGGGCCACGGTTGGACGAAGTCCAGTAGGTGTAGCCGCCGTCCCAGTAGCCGGTCAGGCGCCCGGTGCTGGTCTGGAACCAGCTCTGGTCCCAATCCGACTGCAGCCCCAGGCGGTAGACCATCGAGCCCTCCCCCGTGGTCCCCACCGACACCGAACCATCCAGTGCGTGTGCTGCCATGCTCTGTCCCAGGGTAAACGCTGCAAGCGCAGCCAAGCCGAACAGTTTCTTCATCAGGAACATCCTATGTCTAATGCCGTTTTTTGGTTTTATACGTCTTGAATGACGAAACTATAGAAATCCGGACATCGATGATGGTTCATCGCCACATTAGGAGTTTGTACGATTATTTATCGTACAAATCCACTAACAATGTCAGATTTTTCCCAAAGCATAGGCAGGATATTCTGGAAGTGCTGGGGATCACCGCTGGTCCAGAAGTGCGCGGGGGTGGCCGGGCCAGCCGCCAGCAGGCCGCGCTGGTCCAGCAGGCGCTGCAGTTGGCGGGCCACGGCGGCGCCGGTGTCAATGAGGATAACGTTGCCGGGGATCATTTCCCGCAACAGCGGCTTGAGGAAGGGGTAGTGCGTGCAGCCCAGGATCAGCGTGTCGCAGCCAGCGGCCAGCAGCGGCGTCACGTAGTGCTGCAGCAAGGTGCGCAGGGCATCGCTGTGCAACTGGCCGGTCTCGATCAGCTCGACCAGGCCCGGGCAGGGTTGGGTCACCACCTTCACGTCGTTGGCGAAGCGGTCCAGCAGCGCGGCGAACTTGGCGCTCTGCAGGGTGCCCGTGGTGGCCAGCACGCCCACCACGCCGCTGCGGGTGGCCGCGGCGGCAGGTTTCACCGCCGGTTCCATACCCACGATGGGCCAATCGGGGTAGCGCTCGCGCAGGTCCGCCACCGCCGCTACCGTGGCGGTGTTGCAGGCCAGCACCAGGGCCTTGGCGCCCCGCTCGCGGAAGAACTCGGCCACGGCCACGCAGCGCTCGCGAATGAACGCCGGGGACTTCTCGCCGTAGGGAATGTGGCCGCAGTCGGCCACGTACAACAGGGATTCATGGGGCAACAGGGCGCGGATTTCACCGAGCACCGACAGCCCGCCGACGCCGGAATCGAAGACCCCGACCGGCGCTTCAGCCACGGGCCGGGCCACAGACGCTGCACGCCGGGTCGCGCTTGACCCGCAGCTCGCGGAAGCGGCTGCCCAGGGCGTCCACCAACAGCAGGCGGCCCACCAGCGGGTCGCCGAAACCGGCCAGCAGTTTCAAGGCTTCCAGGGCTTGCAGGCTGCCCACCAGGCCCACCAGCGGGCCGACCACGCCAGCCTCGCTGCAGGTCAGTTCGGCCTCGCTGCCGTGGCCGTACAGGCAGTGGTAACACGGGCTTTCCGGGCGGCGCGGGTCAAACACCGACAGCTGCCCTTCGAGGCGGATGGCGGCGCCGCTGACCAATGGCTTGCCGGCTGCCACGCACGCGGCGTTGACCGCCTCGCGGGTGCCGAAGTTGTCGGAGCAGTCCAGCACCAGGTCCACCGCCGCCACGGCGGCGGCCAGTGAATCTTCATCCAGCGCCGCGCGGTGGGCCACCAGCTTGACCTTGGGGTTGATCGCCTCCAGGCGTTGCAGGGCCGAATCGACCTTGCTCATGCCCACGGTGGAGGTGTCATGCAACACCTGGCGCTGCAGGTTGGTGAGGTCCACGGTGTCGAAGTCGGCCAAATGCAGCTCACCCACCCCGGCGGCCGCCAGGTACAGGGCCACGGGCGAGCCGAGGCCACCCAGGCCGACGATCAGCGCGCGGCTGGCCTTGAGCTTCAACTGGCCGTCGATGTCCACCTGGGACAGCAGCACTTGGCGGCTGTAGCGCAGCAGTTCCTCGTCGCTCAGCATGCCAGGCGCCCGAGGGTGATGCGTTCGTGGCCGCCGAGGTCTTCGCGGCTCTCGATCTGTTCGAAATCATGCTTGGCCAGCAGCTCGCGCACCGCGGCAGCCTGGTCGTAGCCGTGTTCCAGCAGCAGCCAGCCACCGGCCTCCAGGTGGGCAGGCGCCTGGGCAATGATGGTGCGCAGGTCGTCGAGGCCATCGTCGCCGGCCACCAGCGCGCTGGCCGGCTCGAAACGCACGTCACCTGCCACCAGGTGCGGGTCGGCGGCGCGGATGTACGGCGGATTGCTGATGATCATCTGGAACCGCTCGCCCTGCAGGGCGCCGAACCAGTGGCTTTCCAGCACCCGCACGTTGCCCAGCCGCAGGCGCTCGCGGTTGCGCTCGGCCAGGGCTACGGCCTCGGCCACGCGGTCCACCGCGGTCACCTGCCAGCCACCGCGCTCGCTGGCCAGGGCCAGAGCGATGGCGCCGGTGCCGGTGCCCAGGTCGAGCACCTTGGCTGGCGTGGCAGGCAGCAGTTCCAGGGCGGTTTCCACCAGCAGCTCGGTGTCCGGCCGCGGGATCAGCGTGTGCGGCGCCACTTCCAGGTCCAGCTTCCAGAAACCCTGCTGGCCGAGGATGTAGGCCACCGGCTCGCCCTGGCGGCGCCGTTGCAGGTAGCTGTCGAAGGTGGCCGCCGCCTCGGTGGTGACGATGCGCTCCGGCCAGGTGTGCAGGTAGCTGCGGTTCTTGCCCAGGGCTGCCGCCAGCAGCAATTCGATGTCCAGGCGCGCCGTCGGGGACTCGGGCAGTTCGGCGCTTCTGAGCAGACTGGCAATGATCGTCATTTACTCACCCAATGCCGCAAGTTGATCCGCCTGGTATTCGGCCAGCAGCGGTTCGATGACCGCGTCGACACCACCGGCCATGATTTCGTCCAGGGAATACAGGGTCAGGTTGACACGGTGGTCGGTCACCCGGCCCTGCGGGAAGTTGTAGGTACGGATGCGCTCGGAACGGTCGCCCGAGCCCACCAGCAGCTTGCGCTCGCTGGCGATGGCGTTGGCCGCGGCGCTGGTCTGCATGTCGTTGAGCTTGGCCGACAGCCAGGCCATGGCGCGCGCACGGTTCTTGTGCTGCGAGCGCTCTTCCTGGCATTCCACCACCGTGCCGGTGGGCAAGTGGGTGATGCGGATGGCCGAGTCGGTGGTGTTGACGTGCTGGCCGCCGGCGCCCGAGGAGCGGAAGGTGTCGACGCGCAGGTCGGCCGGGTTGATCTCGATGGCCACGCGCTCATCGGGTTCGGCCAGCACCGCCACGGTGCAGGCCGAGGTGTGGATACGGCCCTGCGACTCGGTTTCCGGCACACGCTGCACGCGATGGGCACCGGACTCGAACTTCAGCTTGCCGTAGACGTTCTCGCCCTCGACCCGGGCGATCACCTCTTTATAGCCGCCGTGCTCACCCTCGTTCTCCGAGAGGATCTCGACCCGCCAGCCACGCTTCTCGGCGTAGCGCGAATACATGCGGAACAGGTCGCCGGAGAAGATCGCCGCCTCGTCGCCACCGGTGCCGGCGCGGATCTCGAGGAACACGTTGCGGCTGTCGTTGGGGTCCTTGGGCAGCAGCATGCGCTGCAGGTCGCCTTCCAGCACCTGCAGTTGCTCCTTGGCTTCGCGCACTTCCTCGACGGCCATCTCGCGCATGTCGGGGTCACTGTCCTTGAGCAGCGCCTGGGCGCCTTCCAGGTCGTCCTGCACCTTGCACCAGGCCTGGTAGCCGGCCACGATCGGCTCCAGCTCCGCGTATTCACGGGAGAAGGCGCGGAAACGGGCCTGATCGGAAATGATCTCGGCGTCGCCCAACAGGGCGGTCAGTTCCTCGAAACGATCCTGGATCGTGTCCAGTTTATTGAGCAGTGACGCTTTCATTGCGGGGGTTTATCCGTGGGGCCCTCGTTGAGGGCAAAGAGTTCCTGGGCCATGGCCAGCGCATCGAGGCGGCCTTCGGCAGACAGCTTTTTAAGCTGCACGCTCGGCGCATGCAGCAATTTGTTGGTCAGCCCGCGGGCCAGTTGCACCAGCACTTCCTCGGCGCTGCTGCCATTGGCCAGCAGCCGCTGGGCCTTTTGCAATTCTTCGTCGCGCAGGCGCTCGCTTTGCTGGCGGTACGCCTTGAGCACGTCCACCGCCGCCAGCTCGCGCAGGCGCGCCATGAAATCGTCGACGCCACCGCTGACCAGTTGCTCGGCGGCCTGGGCAGCGCCCTGGCGGCTCTTGAGGTTCTCGGCCACCACGTCGTGGAGGTCGTCGACGCTGTACAGGTAAACGTCGTCCAACTCGCCGACTTCTGGCTCGATATCGCGCGGTACGGCGATGTCGACCATGAAGATCGGCTTGTGCTTGCGCAGCTTCAGCGCGCTTTCCACCGCGCCCTTGCCCAGGATCGGCAACTGGCTGGCAGTGGAGCTGATGACGATGTCGCTGTTGACCAGTTCCTGCGGGATGTCGGACAGCAACACCGCGTGGGCACCGAACTGCGCGGCCAGGGTGCTGGCACGCTCCAGGGTACGGTTAGCCACCACGATGCGCTTCACGCCCTGCTCGTGCAGGTGCCGGGCGACCAGGGTAATGGTCTCGCCTGCGCCGATCAGCAGCGCCTGGCTGCGCTGCAAATCGCTGAAGATCTGCTTCGCCAGGCTCACGGCGGCGAACGCCACCGACACCGGGTTCTCGCCGATGGCGGTGTCGGTGCGCACCTGCTTGGCGGCACTGAACGTGGCCTGGAACAACCGGCCCAGCAGCGGGCCAATGGTACCTGCCTCGCGGGCCACGGCATAGGCGGACTTCATCTGCCCGAGGATCTGCGGTTCGCCCAGCACCAGCGAGTCGAGGCCCGAGGCCACGCGCATCATGTGGCGCACGGCCGCGTCGTCCTCGTGCACGTAGGCACTGGCACGCAATTCGTCGTAACTGAGCTTGTGATAGTCGGCCAGCCAGCGCAGCACAGTCTCTGCGGCCAGGTGGTCCTGTTCTATATAAAGCTCGCTACGGTTGCAGGTAGAGAGGATCGCAGCTTCGCGGCTGTCGGTCAGGCGGCAGAGCTGCTGCAAGGCTTCGACCAGCTGCTCGGGGGTGAAAGCCACGCGTTCGCGCACATCCACCGAGGCAGTCTTATGGTTGATACCGAGGGCAAGGAAGGCCATTCAAGGTCGCTGATGATGTCGATAAGCCGACAATTGTCCTACTTAGTCCGCCCCAGAACAACTACCGCAGTCTATTGTCCTAATAGTCTGCCCCCGCAGGTGCCATCGCTTATGGGTTTGCCCACAGGCTTGTGTCATGATGATCCGACCGCAGGTAAGTCGCCAAAACTCCCTATGAATAGATCCTCCGCGTTGTTCCTTGCTTTTGTCTTGCTCAATGGTTGCCAGGCCTGGCACCCCGGCAAGCCACAAGACGCCGCTGCCGTCCAGGACAGCACTCCAAAGCCTGCCGAGAAACCGGTGGTGTATGGCTCGTTCACTGAAGACACGGTCTTCAGCCTGTTGACGGCGGAGCTGGCCGGCCAGCGCAACCGCTTCGACATCGCCCTGGACAACTACGTGGATCAGGCGCGCAAGACCGGTGACCCCGGCGTTTCCGAACGTGCGTACCGCATCGCCGAGTACGTGGGCGCCGACCAGGCCGCCCTGGACACGGCGCTGATGTGGGCGAAAAACGCCCCTGCCGATCTGGACGCCCAACGCACCGCGGCCATCCAGCTGGCGCGCAATGGCCGTTACGACGAGTCCATGGTGTACATGGAAAAAGTCCTGCAGGGCCAGGGCGACACCCATTTCGATTTCCTCGCGCTGTCGGCCGCCGACACCGACCAGGACACCCGCAATGGCCTGTTGCAAAGTTTCGACCGGCTGCTGGTGAAGTACCCACGCAACAGCCAGTTGCTGTTCGGCAAGGCCTTGCTGCTGCAACAGGACGGCGACAACCAGGGTGCGCTGACGCTGCTGGAGAAGAACCCGCCGCAGGACGGCGAAATCGCCCCTATCCTGCTGCACGCGCGCCTGCTGCAACTGCTGGACCGCGGCAAGGAAGCGGTGCCGCTGCTGGAAAAAAGCCTGCGCAAATACCCTGACGACAAGCGCCTGCGCCTGACCTACGCGCGCATGCTGGTGGAACAGAACCGCATGGCCGACGCCAAGGTGCAGTTCGCCAGCCTGGTGCAGCAGTACCCCGAGGACGACGAGTTGCGCTACTCCCTGGCGCTGGTGTGCCTGGAAGCCAAGGCCTGGGACGAGGCCGCCGACTACCTGCACGAGCTGGTGGACCGCGGCGCCCACGTCGACTCCGCGCACCTGAACCTTGGCCGCATCGCCGAGGAAAAAGGCGACCCGCAGGGCGCCCTCGAGGAATACGCCCAGGTCGGTGGCGGCAACGACTACCTGCCCGCCCAGCTGCGCCAGGCCGACATCCTGATGGCCAGCGGCCGCGTCGACGAGGCGCGCAAACGCCTGGCCGCGGCACGCGAAGCCCAGCCCGACTACGCCATCCAGCTGTACCTGGTGGAGGCCGAGACCCTGGCCAACAACAACCAGCAGGACGCCGCCTGGCAATTGCTGGCCAAGGCACTGACGCTCTACCCCGACGACCTGAACCTGCTGTACACCCGCGCCATGCTCGCGGAAAAGCGCAACGACCTGCAGCAGATGGAGGCCGACCTACGCGCCATCATCAAGCGCGAGCCGAACAACGCCATGGCCCTCAACGCCCTGGGCTACACCCTGTCGGACCGCACCACGCGCTACGCCGAGGCCAAGCAGTTGATCGAACGCGCCCACAGCATCAACCCCGACGACCCCGCCGTGCTCGACAGCCTGGGCTGGGTCAACTACCGCCTGGGCAACCTCAACGAAGCCGAGCGCCTGCTGCGCCAGGCCCTGGCCGCCTTCCCCGACCAGGAAGTGGCCGCCCACCTGGGCGAAGTGCTGTGGGCCAACGGCAAGCAGCGCGAAGCCCGCGAAGTCTGGGCCAAGTACCTGAAAGAACCCGCCGAGAGCCCTACCCTGCGCGCCACCGTGCTGCGCCTGACCGGATCCGAGACTCTATAACCTTATGTTTTTGCGCCACGTCATCACCTTCAGCCTGATCGCCCTGCTCGCCGGCTGTGCCGGCTTCGGTTCCCGCGAGGCCCTGCAGGGCCAGGGCAACCCGCAACAATGGAGCGCCCACAAGGCGCAACTGACCCAGCTGGACGGCTGGCAGATCGACGGCAAGGTCGGCATCCGCGCGCCCAAGGACTCGGGCAGCGGCACCCTGTTCTGGCTGCAACGCCAGGACTACTACGACATTCGCCTGTCCGGCCCACTGGGCCGCGGTGCCGCGCGCCTGACCGGGCGCCCGGGCCAGGTGGTGTTGGAAGTCGCCAACCAGGGCCGCTATGAAGCAGCCACCCCCGAGCAACTGCTGGGCGAACAGCTGGGCTGGAACCTGCCGGTGTCGCACCTGGTGTGGTGGGTGCGCGGCCTGCCCGCCCCGGACACCAAGAGCAAGCTGACCCTGGACGGCGACAGCCGCCTGGCCAGCCTGGAACAGGATGGCTGGAGCGTCGAATACCTCAGCTACACCGAACAGAACGGCTACGCCCTGCCCGAGCGCATCAAGCTGCACGGCCAGGACCTGGACGTGACCCTGGTGGTCAAGTCCTGGCAGCCACGGCAGCTGGGGCACTGACATGACCCAGCCACGCCTGACCCTGCCCGCCCCGGCCAAGCTCAACCTGATGCTGCACATCCTGGGCCGCCGCGCCGACGGCTACCACGAACTGCAGACCCTGTTCCAATTCCTCGACCACGGCGACGAACTGCAATTCGCCGTGCGCCAGGACGGCGAGATCCGCCTGCACACCGACATCGAGGGCGTGCCCCACGACAGCAACCTCATCGTGAAAGCCGCGCGCAAGCTGCAGGCGCTGACCGGTACCACGCTGGGCGCCGACATCTGGCTGCATAAAGTGCTGCCCATGGGCGGCGGCATCGGCGGCGGCAGTTCCGACGCCGCCACCACCCTGCTGGGGCTGGACCATTTGTGGAACACCGGCGCCGGCATCGACCGCCTGGCCGAGCTGGGCCTTTCCCTGGGCGCCGACGTACCGGTTTTCGTCCGCGGGCACGCGGCGTTCGCCGAGGGCGTGGGCGAAATCCTTACCCCGGCCGAGCCCGAGGAACCCTGGTACCTGGTGCTCGTCCCGCAAGTCTCTGTTAGTACAGCAGAAATTTTTTCAGATCCGTTGTTGACACGCGATTCACTTCCCATTAAAGTGCGCCCCGTTCCCAAGGGAAACAGCAGAAATGACTGCGAAGCGGTAGTCACAAGACGTTATCCAGAAGTACTTAACGCCTTGAATTCACTGAAGAAATTTGGTGATGGACGACTCACCGGAACTGGAAGTTGTGTGTTTGGGGCCTTCCCAAGCAAAGCGGAAGCTGATAGAGTTTCGCACCTTCTTGCAGATACCCTTACAGGGTTTGTAGCCAAAGGCAGCAACATCTCAATGTTGCACCGTAAACTACAGAGTCTGTCACAGGAAACGAGTGCTGGGCACTCGTAGCAACAGATACAGGGGCGTCGCCAAGCGGTAAGGCAGCAGGTTTTGATCCTGCCATGCGTTGGTTCGAATCCAGCCGCCCCTGCCATTTTCCTTATACTCATCCAGGTATACCCTCAGCCGGCAGGTACTGCGCGTGTCCAAGATGATGGTCTTTACGGGGAACGCTAACCCCGATCTGGCTCGGCGTGTAGTACGTCAGCTGCATATCCCACTGGGTGATGTCTCTGTCGGTAAGTTCTCCGACGGCGAAATCAGCACTGAGATTAATGAAAACGTCCGCGGTAAGGACGTCTTTATCATTCAGCCGACTTGCGCTCCGACGAACGATAACCTGATGGAACTGGTTGTGATGGCCGATGCCTTCCGCCGCTCCTCAGCGTCCCGAATCACTGCGGTGATTCCTTACTTTGGTTATGCCCGCCAGGATCGCCGTCCGCGTTCCGCACGTGTTGCCATCAGCGCGAAAGTCGTCGCTGACATGCTCACCGTGGTGGGGATCGACCGTGTTCTCACGGTGGATCTGCATGCTGACCAAATCCAGGGTTTCTTCGATATTCCGGTAGATAACATCTACGGCTCCCCAGTATTGGTGGATGACATCGAGGATCAACGCTTCGAGAACCTGATGATCGTGTCCCCGGACATCGGCGGCGTCGTGCGTGCACGTGCTGTTGCCAAGTCCCTGGGCGTTGATCTGGGTATCATCGACAAGCGCCGTGAGAAAGCCAATCACTCCGAAGTGATGCATATCATCGGCGACGTCGAAGGGCGTACCTGTATTCTGGTCGATGACATGGTCGACACCGCCGGCACCCTGTGCCACGCGGCGAAAGCCCTGAAAGAGCATGGCGCTGCCAAGGTCTTTGCCTACTGCACACACCCTGTGCTGTCGGGCCGGGCGATCGAGAACATTGAAAATTCCGTGCTGGACGAGCTGGTGGTCACTAACACCATCCCGCTGTCCGCTGCAGCACAAGCCTGTGTACGTATCCGTCAACTGGATATCGCACCGGTAGTTGCCGAGGCGGTCCGCCGCATCAGCAATGAAGAATCGATCAGCGCGATGTTCCGCTAAGGGCCCTGCCCTGCGAACACCTCGTTGACGAAAAGCGCCCCGCCCCAACACTTCCGTTGGGGCGGGGCTTTTTTGCCCATCCCGGTTTGACGCTGGTCGCAAACGTTACCCGGGCATGGCTATTTTGGAGATGTAAAATGACTGATTTCATCCTGAACGCCCAAGCGCGTACCGACCTGGGGAAAGGTGCGAGCCGCCGCCTGCGTCGTCTCGCCGCCCAAGTCCCAGCCGTAATCTACGGTGGCGACAAAGAAGCTGAATCCGTAAGCATCCTGGCTAAAGAAATCGCCAAGCTGTTCGAAAACGAAGCTGCTTTCAGCCACGTTATCGAACTGAACGTTGACGGCACCAAGCAAAACGTCGTGGTCAAGGCCATGCAGCGTCACCCAGCCAAGCAGTTCATCATGCACGCTGACTTCGTCCGCGTTGTTGCTGGCCAGAAACTGACCGCTATCGTTCCTGTGCACTTCGTCAACGAAGAAGCTCCAGTGAAGAAAGGCGGCGAGATCTCCCACGTTGTCAACGAGATCGAAGTTTCCTGCGAAGCCAAGGACCTGCCTGAGTTCATCGAAGTCGACCTGGCCAACGCCGAAATCGGTTCGATCGTTCACCTGTCCGACCTCAAGGCCCCTAAAGGCGTTGAGTTCGTAGCCCTGGCTCACGGCAACGACCTGGCTGTTGCCAACGTCCACGCTCCACGTGTAGCTCCAGAAGCTGAAGGCGCTGCAGAGTAATTTTACTCGGCACGCCGGAGTTGTAATGACATCGCGGTAGCATAAGCGGACGAGATCGCGAAGTTTACACAACCGACCTCGTCCCCTCATGCCACCGGCCAGCCCGGTGGCGATGTTCAATTCGATTCCAAGGAAGAGCCCCTGTCGTGACCGCCATTCAACTGATCGTTGGCCTGGGAAACCCTGGCCAGGAATACGAACAGACCCGGCATAACGCAGGGGCTCTTTTCGTTGAGCGCATCGCTGCCAAACAAGGCGTCAGCCTGGTAGCCGATCGCAAGTATTTCGGCCTGACGGCGCGTTTCAGCCATCAGGGCCATGATGTTCGCCTGTTGATCCCCACCACCTACATGAACCGTAGCGGCCAGGCCGTGGCGGCATTGGCGAATTTCTACCGCATTCCGGTAGACGCCATCCTGGTGGCCCACGACGAACTCGACCTGCCCCCCGGCGTCGCCAAGCTCAAGTTGGGCGGCGGCCATGGCGGGCACAACGGCTTGCGCGACATCATCGCGCAGCTGGGCAACAACAACGGCTTCCACCGTCTGCGGCTTGGCATTGGCCACCCGGGTGTGGCCAGTCAGGTATCCAACTTTGTCCTGGGCCGGGCGCCACGCGCCGAGCAGGACAAACTGGACGCCAGTATCGATTTTGCCCTCGGCGTGTTGCCGGATATCTTCGCCGGCGAGTGGAATCGCGCGATGAAAAACCTGCACAGCCAAAAGGCCTGACTCCACGAAGAGGGAATCACCATGGGTTTCAATTGCGGTATCGTCGGCCTGCCCAACGTCGGCAAGTCCACACTGTTCAACGCCCTGACCAAATCGGGTATCGCGGCCGAGAACTTCCCCTTCTGCACCATCGAGCCCAACAGCGGTATCGTGCCGATGCCGGACCCGCGCCTGGCTGCCCTGGCTGCCATCGTCAACCCCAAGCGCATCCTGCCCACCACCATGGAATTCGTCGACATCGCAGGCCTGGTGGCCGGCGCCTCGAAAGGTGAAGGCCTGGGCAACAAGTTCCTGGCCAACATCCGCGAAACCGACGCCATCGCCCACGTGGTCCGCTGCTTCGAAGACGAGAACGTGATTCACGTCTCCAACAGCGTCGACCCCAAGCGCGACATCGAGATCATCGACCTGGAACTGATCTTCGCCGACCTGGACAGCTGCGAGAAGCAACTGCAGAAGGTTGCGCGCAACGCCAAGGGTGGCGACAAGGACGCCGTGGTCCAGAAAGGCCTGCTGGAGCAACTGATCGCCCACTTCACCGACGGCAAGCCTGCGCGCAGCCTGATGAAGAACATGGGTGTTGACGAGAAGGCGGTCATCCGCGGCTTCCACCTGCTGACCTCGAAGCCGGTCATGTACATCGCCAACGTCGCCGAAGACGGCTTCGAAGGCAACCCGCACCTGGACGTGGTCCGCGCCATCGCCGAAGAAGAAGGCGCCATCGTGGTGCCGGTGTGCAACAAGATCGAAGCCGAAATCGCCGAGCTGGACGACGGCGAAGAGAAGGACATGTTCCTCGAGGCCCTGGGCCTGGAAGAGCCTGGCCTGAACCGCGTGATCCGCGCCGGCTACGAACTGCTGAACCTGCAGACCTACTTCACCGCCGGCGTCGAGGAAGTCCGCGCCTGGACCGTCAAGGTCGGCGCCACCGCGCCACAGGCCGCTGGCGTGATCCACACCGACTTCGAAAAAGGCTTCATCCGCGCCGAAGTGATCGCCTACAACGACTTCATCCAGTACAACGGTGAAGCGGGCACCAAGGAAGCCGGCAAATGGCGCCTGGAAGGCAAGGAATACATCGTCAAGGACGGCGATGTGATGCACTTCCGCTTTAACGTGTAAGCGCGTTACGGCCATTCAAGAAGCCCCGGTCTCGCAAGAGCCGGGGCTTTTTCGTGTTTTCTGACCATTGAGGTCAGCCAATGCCAGTCATCTTTCGTAACCCAGTTTTCCTTGACGGAAAATGGGGCGGGCGGCACTATTCTCTTCAATCGCGCCCGATCCTCTGGTGCTGGCTTAGTCCGGCATTACGTTCGGGCCTTCTTATGTCTGGAGACATGGAAGTTGTTGACTCCAAAACCTTTCCGGAGCTATCCAGACCTCGTCACCCTCCTTACCGAGCGCAATATGCTCGTGGCTGACCCGGCCCGCGCAGAGCGAAAACTCGCCCAGTTAGGCTACTACCGCCTAAGCGGTTACTGGTATCCGGCACGCGAATTCGACAGAGATGCTGGAACGGGCCTGGCAAAATCATGCCCTGCTTCCGGCAAGCCGCTACGCAAGAATCTATTCGCAACGGGCACAACGTTTGAGGATGCGGTTTCCCTTTATCGATTCGACAAGCATCTTAGACTGCACATGCTGGATGCTATCGAGCGCCTGGAAGTCAATTTAAGAACGGTGATCGCTCATGTAGTGGGCTATCACCACCCCATGGCCTATACCGATGCCACATTCATCCAGCCCAAGCATGCCAATGACTTCATATCGCGCGGCAAAGTCAGGAACAAATGGATCGAATGGTCGACTCACCAACAGGTATTGCTAAAGCGCAGCACGGAAGACTCGATCGAGTGGCATCGTCGATCGGGGCGCCCAATCCCATTTTGGGTCGCCGTAGAAGCCTGGGACTTCGGCGCGCTTTCTCGCTATTTCGAAATACTGAAGGGCACGTACCAAAACCAGATCCTGGCACGGTTTGGTCTCAGCGACGCGCGAGTCTTCGCGCGTTGGCTGCAAGAGATAAACCTGCTCAGAAACCGCTGCGCCCATCACACTCGTATCTGGAACCAGGTCTCTCCCAATCCGCTGTCCGCAGTTCCCAGCGAGTCCTATTTCACTGCGCTGAATCTGGATCGAAATGCGTTGACGCGGCTGTATGGTCTGGTCTGCATCATCTGGTTTCTGATGCAGAAGATCGCCCCACGCTCGAATTGGATCAATTCGGTAGCTGACTTGATTGATACCAAGCCAGCACTGCCGGGGTGCACCTTTGCATCGTTCGGATTGCCTGCCGAATCCGGATTCCCCCGAACGGCTTTCGGGATTTAGCTGCCGCCCGCCACGCCGTGCTGGAGTGGAGTAGACCTGGCGGCAATAGTTACAAGGTGCGTATGCGGTTAAGGAGCGCTCGACCGCAACGACGGCAACACCTCACAACTCAACCACCTCCGCAACGCCCGGTTCTCTGGAATCAGGTGATATACCAACAACGCAAACGCCCCGCAGTCACTGACCATCACCCGCTCGCGCTCATGCCCGCCAGTCATCAGGGTAAGCGTGCACTGCTGGTCGGCGTCCAGCTTGGCAAGACGATGGTCGACCAGCCCAATGCCCATTAGCCGGCCCAGGTCTTGGGCACATAGCCAGGCACGGTCGTTGATCAGCAGGATGCGGAGGATTCGTTCGTTGCGGTGGAAAACGGTGGGGGTAAGGCAAGACGAGGTACCAACTTCAATTTCCATATGCTTGTTCCATTTGCAACCGATGCAGCTTTTGCCGACATCGGTACAGGGCTAGATCGGCAGGCATAATTACCCGCCACGTATAACGCTCTGCTGGTATTCAGGTCGCTAAACCCGGCCATTTTCATGGCAGGGAAAGCCTATCCCGCACGCCCCACTCCGCGATATCCACCCACTTCCGGTTTTGCTGTAGGACGCTTCCCTACCACCGCATCAGATAGACCAACCTTGTCAACTTGATGCCCGTACCAGGAATGAAAAAGCCCCGGTCTCGCAAGAGCCGGGGCTTTTTGTTACACACTGCCCCGGGCGGGCAGATTGACCTCGTTCATGTTGACCTCTACCATCAGATCCAACACGGCCCCTCTCGGCAACGTCACTTCGTGATGCTGCTGCTGAGGGGTTTTTTAATGGCTGGCATTTTTACCACGATGCTTCCCACCCCTCGTGAAGCCCCATGCGCGCCTCTCTCGAACCGATACTTTGGCTCTGTGGGAACGCCTGCAACTGCTGCTTCATTCGCTGCGGCCAACTGGATCGCGGATATATCACCTGAATCAAATGACGAGTGACACACAGCAGCAAATAACACCGCGCCAAGGCATGCCCTTTCCCAAGAAAATGAGTGACCCATGGCACCTCGGCCGCCTTGGGAAGCTTTGGCTGGTCGACAATATTTCGATTCCACAACCGGCTATGATGCGCACAAACGTTGCGTAGATAATTCAAACTACGTAACCACGAAGCGAAGATCCGACCGTTTGAAATCCCGTATTTGGACGAGATCGCGTCTTGGTCGCATGCCCTCATACCGTCGTACAGCGTGGACATCGTTCCAAAGTCCCAAGCTTCTGCTGCTATCCAAAGCGGTAGCTGCGATCCATACCTGGCTTTGCAGGCGAGAATGAAGTCCTCTCGCGAGCGACTTACCAATTGCTCATGGCGTAGCATCCAATCCTGATGCCTGCTAGCTCCAGTCCTGGGATTGATCCTGCCGCTGAACTCCCGATGGAGAAGATCAGGCTTTGTGTGCGCGAAGGGATGAAGCCCGCCAAGGTAATGACCAATATCAACCCTCAACGCTATTTCAATGCGCTCCAGGGCATCCAAGGCCAATAGGCGCAACTGCTTGTCGAAAACATAAAGATCAACAGCATCCTGAAAAGTGGCACCCGGCCTGAAAACATCGATGTCCACCGGCGTGCCAGTGGCCGTGGCCTTCCCTTCGAGCGAAAGCTGATGAGCCCGGTGGTCGCGTAATGCGTACCAGTACCCGCTCAACCGAAAATAACCTACCCGGCTTAGCCAGCTCACCGCCACAGCTTTGTCTGTGATGATCATTCCCCTTTCGGCCAGGTAGTCCAGCTGTTCATTAAAACTAGCCCAGGAATTACCGTACTTAACCATAGGTGGTTCCTTCCATGCCTTGGGTTACATCTGCCCTATCCAGAATTGCGGTCGGGGGAAACCCTGGTTGCTAAACGCCGCCACTTTGACCGCAGGGAAAGCCTATCCCGCACGCCCCACTCCGCGATATCCACCCACTTCCGGTTTCCCTGTAGGACGCTTCCCTACCTCCACCCGAGATAAACCGACTTGACGCCCGTAGCCGCTGCCGCCAGGCTGCGGCAGCGGCTACACCACCCACCCCAACAGACCACGGACATGGCCAAGAAAACCTCCACCTTCGACGACCTCATCTTCCTCGCCAGCAAGCTCCCCTGGTGGTCCAGCCTGATCCTGGCGGTGGCCTCCGGCGTGTACCTGCACGGCGTGGCCACGGCGCCCATCGCGGTGGTCAGCGACCCAGCGCAACTGCAATCGATGATGACCCAAAGCCTGTTCAGAACCCTGGCGACCTTCGGCCAATTCCTGCTGCCACTGATCTTCGTCATCGGCGCCATCACCTCGGTCCTCGGCCGTCGCAGGCGCCGCGAGCTGTTGAACACCGGCCATGCGGTGAACGACTTCACCTGGCAGGAATTCGAACTGCTGGTGGGCGAAGCGTTGCGCCGCCAGGGCTTCAGCATCGAGGAACGCGGCGGCGCCGGGCCCGATGGTGGTGTGGACCTGATCGCCCGCAAGGAGGGCGAGAAGTACCTGGTGCAGTGCAAGCACTGGCGGGCGCTGCAGGTGGGCGTGCCGGTGGTGCGCGAGCTGTATGGGGCCATGGCCGCGGAAGGCGCGGTGGGTGGTTTCGTGATCACCAGCGGCCGTTTCAGCGAGCCCGCGCGTGAGTTCGCCAGCGGGCGAAACCTCAAGCTGGTGGACGGCCGCCAGCTGCGGCGCTGGATTGCTGCAGCGCAGAAACAGACAGTACAGCCCCCCAAGCCTGCCGCTGCCCCAGTGCCGCCCCCCATGGTCGAGCCGCAACCCAAGGCGCCCGCCTGCCCCCATTGCCGCAAACCCATGGTGATCCGGGTGGCGCGCACCGGCCGCAACGCCGGCGGCAACTTCTGGGGCTGCAGCGACTACCCCAAATGCCGCGGCATGCGCGCCATCTTCCCGCAAACCCCGCCCCGTAGCAGCGGCCCCTAGGCCGCGTCCGGCCCCAACGCGCTCCCCAAGCAGACCGTGATGGGGCGGGACGCAGCCTTTGGCAGCTGCTACGGAATATTCAATTGATAAGCATTAGCAAATTTACTACTGTCGTGCCCTGCCCTTTTCAAGCGATCGTGGAAGCCTCATGTTCGAATTGCGCTCCGTCAGCTTCAAAGTCCCTGGCCGCACCTTGCTGCAACCGCTGGACCTGCAGATTCCCCACGGCAAGATGATCGGCCTGATCGGCCACAACGGTTCGGGCAAGTCGACGCTGATCAAGTTGCTGGCGCGCCAGCAGGTGCCCGCCAGCGGTGAGATTGTGCTGGACGGCAAGCCGCTGCCGGCCTGGGGCAACCGTGATTTCGCCCAGCAGGTGGCCTACCTGCCGCAGCAGCTGCCGGCCGCCGACAACCTCACGGTGCGCGAGCTGGTGGGCTTTGGCCGCTACCCGTGGCACGGCGCGCTGGGGCGCTTCAGCGACGAAGACCGCGAGGCGGTGGAGCGGGCGCTGGAGCTGACCCACATCAGCGCCTTCGCCGAGCGCCAGGTGGACCTGCTGTCTGGTGGCGAGCGCCAGCGCGTATGGCTGGCCATGCTGCTGGCGCAGAACAGCCGCTTCCTGCTGCTGGACGAGCCCACCTCGGCGCTGGACATCGCCCACCAGGTGGAGGTGCTGTCGCTGGTGCACGACCTCAGCCGCCAGCTGGGCCTGGGCGTGCTGGTGGTGCTGCACGACGTCAACATGGCCGCGCGCTACTGCGACCACCTGCTGGCCCTGCACAGCGGCCGCCTGCTGGCCCAGGGCAGCCCCGCCGAGCTGATGCAGAGCGAGACCCTGGAGCGCATCTACGGCATCCCCATGGGCGTGATGCGCCACCCCGGCGACGGCTCGCTGATCAGCTACCTCGACGCGCCGGCCACTGCAGCGGGTATGGCAGGCTGAAGGCCGCGCCCCGCGCCAGCGACAGCGCGCTGCCCCAGCGCGCCGGGTCGAAGAGCATCTTGCGCATGGCGCTGTAGCAGGCCAGCGACGCCCAGATCATATGCGCCTGGGCCCCAGTGGCCTTGGCCGGCACTGCCTCGTCCACATTCACCACCGGCACCTGCACGCCGCGCCCGGCAAACGCCGCCTGGGCCCGTGCGGCGTTATCGAACGGCACCACGCCGTCGCGGTCGGTACCGCACAGCATCATCGGCGTACGCGGGGTCCAGTCCAGCGTGCTGTTGCGCGCCAGGTCCTGCTGGAACGGCGTGTTCGGCTGCTCGACAAAGGCCTTGGCGAACCCGGGCTGGCGCATATCATCGATTGAGCGCAGCTGATTGAACGGCGCCTGGCCGATCAGCGCGCGCAGCCCCAGCGGCCCGGGGAACGCGCCCTGCACCGCCTGGGCATAAGGCGCCTTGAACACCTCCTCGGGCTGGCCGTAGAGGTTGCCGTACACCCGCTGCATGCCCAGCACCGTGTAGGCCAGCAGGTAAGGCGACAGCTGATTGGGCCCGGCACTGGTGACGCCGTTCCACGACTCGCGGAAGGTGTGCGGCAGGTCATAGGCGCCGGACATCGGCGCGCTGGCCACCAGGTTGAATTCGCCCAGGTGGTCGCGCTCGATGGCGCGCTGGGTCGCCATGGTCACGTGGCCGCCTTGGGAGTAGCCGCCGAGCATCACCTTGCCAGAGAAACTCACGCCCAACTGCGCACCGGCCAGCCTGGCCGCGCGCAAGGCGTCGACCATGGTGCTGGCCTCGGAGTCGGCGTGCAGGTAGGGGTGGAAGGGATAGTGGGAGTTGCCCAGCCCCAGGTAATCGCTGGCGATGACCACGTAGCCACGGGCGGCGTAGACGGAATTAAGGGGGTAACCGGCGGAAGCGGCGGCCAGTTGCGCCTGTTGGCGGTGACGATCGGTTTCGGTACCGCGGGCCCAGCCCAGCAGGGGCGCTGGTTGTTGGCAGGCGCTGCCGTCAGGCACCACCAGGGCGGCGGAGGCGTCGGCGGGTTCGCCCTTGACGCCGATGGTGCGGTATTGCACCGCTACCACTTTCACACCGCAGTCGACCTTGTCGACGAACGTCCTTTGGCTTTCCGTTGCCTGGTTGATCTGCGCGGCGCTGTAGCGCGCCACCTCCTTCACCTCCAGCAGCGTCCCGCGCTGCCCTGCCGTTGCATCCGCCTGGGCCGTTCCTGCGCCCAGCATGGCCAACCACGTGGTTATTGCACACACATATCGAGTTCGATCAGACACTGAAGCTCCTTGGTTAAACGCTCCTGACAGGCAGCCTTCATGGCGACCAGTGGGAGCTGGCTTGCCAGCGAGCTATTAAAAGCTCGCTGGCAAGCCAGCTCCCACACCAGCACTGCTACGCGGTCTGGCGCGTCGGCTCGCGAACCGGAGCGCCATCGAACGCCGACTTGAGATTCTCATGCAGCGCCGTCGCCACCTCCTCCGCGCGAATCGGCAGAATCGACAGCAGCGTATCGCTCAGGCCATGGCTGGACTGGCTGAAGCCCTGGATGAACACCGGCGCCTTCAGGCGCGGGTCGGCCTGCACGCGGTATTCGCGGTTCACCTGGTATTCGTCCAGGTACTCGGCCAGCGGCGCGAGGATCTGCTGGTGCGAGATGCGCTCGTAGCCGGTGGCCAGGATGATCGCGTCGTAGCGGTGCACCTCGGTGTCGCCGGTGGCCAGGTCGCGCAGCACCAGCTCGATACCGTTGGCATCGGCCTTGGCCGACTCGATCGAGCGCCGGCACAGGAAGCCGTGGCGCGGCTGGCCGGAGACCTTCTGGCGGTAGAAGATCGAGTAGATGCGCTCCACCAGGTTCAGGTCCACCACCGAATAGTTGGTGTTGTGGTACTCGTTGATCAGGCGCTCGCGCTCCAGCTCCGGCTGGTTGAACACCAGGTCGGTGTACTGCGGCGAGAAGATCTCGTTGACGAACGGGCTGTCGTCGGCCGGCTTCAGCACGGCGGCGCGCAGCACCATGTCGACCTGGGCGCTGGGGAAGCTGTCGTTGAGGTCGATAAACGCCTCGGCAGCGCTCTGCCCGCCGCCGATCACCGCAATGCGCATGGGCTGGCCGTTGGCGCAGGGCTGCTCGTTCATGCGCTCCAGGTAGCGCGAGTGGTGGAACACCCGGGTGTCGCCCTTAAGGGCCCTGAAAACCTCGGGAATGCGCGGCGTGCCGCCGGTGCTCAGCACCACCGAGCGGGTGTGGCGCACCTGTTCGCCGCCCTGGCTGTCCTGGGAAATCACCCGCAGTTGCTCGATGCTGTTGCCGCTGTGCACCGGCTCCACCGCCAGCACGTTCTCGCCGTAGGCGGACTGCTCGGTGAAGTGCCCGGCCACCCAGCGCAGGTAGTCGTTGTACTCCATGCGGCAGGGGTAGAAGGTGCCCAGGTTGATGAAGTCCACCAGGCGCCCGTGCTGATGCAGGTAGTTGACGAAACTGAAGGGGCTGGTGGGGTTGCGCAGGGTCACCAGGTCCTTGAGGAACGAGATCTGCAGCTCGCTCTGCGCCACCAGGGTGTTGCCGTGCCAGCGGTAGTCCTGCTGGCGGTCGAGGAACAGCGCGTCCAGGTGCCGGCCGCGCTTCACGCCCAGCTCTTCCAGGGCGATGGCCAGCGCGAGGTTGGAAGGCCCGAAGCCGATGCCCAGCACATCCAGCGGCGTGCTTGTAGTTACTGTTTGAGTCATCTCGCCAATACCTTTCGATCCATTAGTCGATTGGCACGAACACCCGTGGCGGCCCCAAGGGCGGCGCCAGGCGTATCGCCCAGGAACGGCGTCCCCTGTCGGAACGCTTACCCAAGTGGTGACGAGAAGCCTGTGGGAAAATTTAAACGGCACTCATTCGCGATATCCCCCAACGCCGCCAAGAAATTAATTTTTAAGGTTTTACCCCGCTCGTGCGTCCTATCTGGATATGAATCCCATTTGTGACGACAGCCCAATGACGCAGCCCAAGCCCCCCAAAGGTACGCTCTCCGAACTGTTCAGCCTGCTCAAGCCGTTCTGGCCCATCCTGGCGGTGTCCATCACCCTGGGCATCATGGGCGGCCTGAGCATCACCGCGCTGCTGGCCACCATCAACCAGAGCCTGCACGCCGACGGCCCCGCCGCCGGCACCCTGCTGCTGGCGTTCGGCGGCCTGTGCAGCCTGGCGCTGCTGGGCTCGATCTTCTCCGACATCGGCACCAACCACGTCGGCCAGCACGTGATCGCCAAGCTGCGCAAGGACCTGGGCAGCAAGATCCTCTCCGCGCCCATCGAGCAGATCGAGCGCTACAAGTCGCACCGGCTGATCCCGGTGCTGACCCACGACGTCGACGTCATCAGCGACTTCGCCTTCGCCTTCTCGCCCCTGGCCGTGTCGCTGACCGTGACCCTGGGCTGCATGGGCTACCTGGCACACCTGTCGTTCCCGATGTTCGTCTGCACCGTGGTGGCGATCCTGCTGGGCACCACCGCCCAATACTTAGCGCGCTTGAAAGGCATCCGCGGCTTCTTCGAGGCCCGCGAGGCCGAGGATGACCTGCAGAAGCATTACCGCGCCATCTCCGAAGGCGCCAAGGAACTGCGCATCCACCGCCCGCGCCGCTTCCGCGTGTACCGCGACCACCTGCAGAAGACCGTGGAGAAGATCTGCGACATCCAGCTGCGCTCGATCAAGCTGTTCGTGGTGGCCAAGACCTTCGGCTCGACGCTGTTCTTCATCGTCATCGGCGTGGTGCTGGTGTACCAGAGCCTCTACCCCAACACCGACAAGGCCACCCTCAGCGGCTTCATCCTGGTGCTGTTGTTCATGAAGGGCCCGCTGGAACACCTGATCGGCAACCTGCCCATCGTCAGCCGTGCGCAGGTGTCGTTCCGCCGTATCGCTGACCTGTCCGCGCAGTTCGCCTCGCCCGAGCCGCACCTGCTGCTCGAAGGCACGGTGAAACCGGCCACGCCGCTGCAAAGCATCGAGCTGCGTGACGCGCGCTACACCTTCCCCAGCGTAGAAGGCGTGACTCCCTTTACCCTGGGCCCGGTGAACCTGCGCCTGAACGCTGGCGAGATCATGTTCATCGCCGGCGAGAACGGCGCCGGCAAGACTACCCTGATCAAGGTGCTGCTGGGCCTGTACGCGCCGCAGCAGGGCAGCATCCTGCTGGACGGCAAGGAAGTGGGCGTGGAGAACCGCGACGACTACCGCCAGCTGTTCACCACCATCTTCGCCGACTACTTCCTGTTCGACGACCTGATGGGCCCCGACGAAAAGCTGCCCGACGAGGCCCACCAGTACCTCGACCGCCTGGAAATCAGCCACAAGGTCAGCATCCAGGACGGCAACTTCACCACCACCGACCTGTCCACCGGCCAGCGCAAACGCCTGGCCCTGGTGCAGGCGTGGCTGGACCACCGCCCGGTGCTGGTGTTCGACGAATGGGCCGCCGACCAGGACCCGGCCTTCCGACGCATTTTCTACACCGAACTGCTGCCGGACCTGCAACGCCTGGGCAAGACCATCATCGTCATTTCCCACGACGACCGTTACTTCCATATCGCCGACCGCCTGGTGCGCATGGAACCGGGGCGCATCTACGAAGACACCCGCCAGCAACACCCCGTGGAGGCCTGACAACGCGATCATGCACAGGCGCTCATTCCTGCAACTGATGGGCGTGGCGGCACTGGCGGCAAGCCCGCTGCTCCACGCTCAACCCCAGGCCCGGCGGGTAGCCCCGCTGGACTGGCAACTGGCCGAGATCATGCTCGGCCTTGGCGTTTCTCCGCTGGCCATTCCCAGCCTGGACATGTACCGCGCCCGCGTGCCGCAGCCGCCGCTGCCGGCCGGCGTGCTGGACCTGGGCGCGTCGTGGGAGCCGAGCCTGGAACTGCTGGCGCGGCTCAAGCCCGACCTGATCCTGCTCAGCCCCGTGCAGCAGATGGCCCAGGCGCAGTACGCCGCCATTGCCCCAGTGCGGGTGCTGGACGTGCCTACCACCCTTGCGCCCATCCCCCGTGGCCTGGCGGCCATTGCCGAAGTGGGCGAGTGGCTGCAGTGCCAGCCCCAGGCACAGGCCCTGGTGGCCAGCCTAACCCGCCGCCTGGACGACGCCCGCGCGCACATCCTCAGCCAGCAGCACCGGCCGCTTTACCTCGCGGACATCGACCAGGGCGGCAGCCACGTGCGCCTGTGGGGCCACAATAGCCTGCTGGGCGACGCCCTGGCGCGGGTCGGCCTGGTGAACGCCTGGGACGGCGAACTGGGGCCGGCCGGCTTCGCCCTGGTGCCGCTGGAACAACTGGTGGAACGCCCCGAGGCGCGCATGCTCTACCTGAACTTCGGCAAGGCCAGCCAGCGCTCGCTCAAGACCCTGAGTGCCAGCACCCTGTGGAACGTGCTGCCCTTCGTGCGCGAGGGGCGCCTGAGCGCCATCCCGCCGACCTACGTATTTGGCGGCACGCAGACTGCGGCGCGCTTCGCCGAGCTGCTGGTGGAACACCTGCCCGCCGACCCGGAGTATGCCCATGGCTAGTTCCGCCCTCGATTACGCCGCCACCAAGGCGCGCAACCCGCAGCAGCGGCGCTGGCTGCTGGTGGTCGGCCTGCTGGCGCTGGCTGCCGTGGCCCTGAGCCTGCACGGCCTGCTGCGCCACCTGCCGCCCGGCCTGTGGTGGAGCGCCGCCGTGCACCCCAGCGCCAGCGACACCGCGCAGCTGCTGGTGCACCACGCCTGGCTGCCGCGCCTGGCCGTGAGCCTGCTGGCCGGCGCGGCCCTGGGCCTGAGTGGCGCGCTGCTGCAAAGCATTTTGCGCAACCCGCTGGCCGACGCCTCCACCCTGGGCATTTCCGCCGGCGCCAACCTGATGCTGGTGGTGGGCCTGCTGTTCGCCCCCGGCCTGCTCGACCAGGGCCGCACCCTGCTGACCAGCGCCGGCGGCGGCCTGGCCATGCTGCTGGTGTTCGCCCTGGCCTGGCGCCAGGCGCTGGCACCGCTGGCGGTGGTGCTGGCGGGCCTGATCATCGGCCTGTACTGCGGCGCCCTGGGCTCGATCATGGTGCTGTTCAACCATGAATACCTGGGCGAGCTGTTCGTCTGGCAGACCGGCAACCTGGCCCAGAATGGTTGGGGCCTGACCCGCGACCTGACCTTCAGCCTGATCCCCGGCATGCTCGCCGCGCTGCTGCTGGTGCGGCCGCTGGACGTGCTGCAACTGTCCGACGAAAGCGCGCGCAGCCTGGGCCTGTCACTGTCGTGGAGCCGCACCCTGGGCCTGGCCCTGGCGGTGTTCCTCAGCACCACGGTGGTCAGCCACATCGGCATGGTCGCCTTCGTCGGCCTGGCCGCGCCGGCCCTGGCGCGGCTGCTCGGTGCCCGCCGGCTGCGCCAGCAGCTGTGGTGCGCGCCGCTGTTCGGCGCGCTGCTGCTGTGGCTGGCCGACCAGGTCATCCAGAACTTCGCCCCGCTGCTGCCCACTGGCACGGCCACCGCGCTGCTGGGCGCGCCGTTGCTGTTGTGGCTGCTGCCGCAGATGCGCCGCAGCCTGCACCCGCCGCGCAGCACGCCCGATGCCCAGCAGCCCAAACCGCGCCACCCGGCACGCATCCTCGCGGTGAGCGCCGTGGCCCTGGTGGTGTGCCTGGCGTTGGCCCTGACCCTGGCCCCCGGCCCCAGTGGCTGGGCCTTCAGCAGCGTCAGTGAAACCCTGCAGCTGCTGCCCTGGCGCGCCCCTCGGCTGTTCGCCGCCATGGCCGCCGGCGCCATGCTGGCCATGGCCGGCACCATGATCCAGCGCACCACCGGCAACGCCATGGCCAGCCCCGAAGTGCTGGGGGTCAGCTCCGGCGCCGCCCTGGGGGTGATCCTGGTGTTCCTCGCCAACCTGCCCCTCAACCCCGGCGTCATCCTGCTGACCGCCAGCGCAGGGGCGCTGGTCACCCTGCTGATTCTGTTGTCGTTTGGCTGGCGCCACGGCTTCTCACCCGAGCGGCTGCTGCTCACCGGCATCGCCCTGGCGACCATCTCCGGGGCGTTCTCCAGCATCATCCTGGTCAGCGGTGACCCGCGCCTGGGCACCCTGCTCAGCTGGATGGCCGGCTCCACCTACCGGGTCAGCGCGCCCCAGGCAGTGGTCGCCTGCGCCGTAGCGCTGGTCGGCCTGGCCCTGGCGCCGCTGATCCGCCGCTGGCTCGACCTGCTGGCCCTGGGCCCCAGCACCGCCAGCATGCTCGGCCTGAACCTGGGCCGCAGCCGCCTGGCGCTGCTGATCCTGACCGCGTTGCTGACCGGCGCTGCCACCCTGGTGGTCGGCCCGCTGAGCTTCGTCGGCCTGATGGCGCCGCATATGGCGCGCCTGCTGGGCCTGCGCCGGGCGCTGGTGCAGCTGTACGGCGCAGCGCTGCTGGGCGCGCTGCTGATGGTGGTGGCCGACTGGCTGGGCCGCACGCTGATCTTCCCCTGGCAGATCCCGGCCGGGCTGCTGGCCACCTTTGTTGGTGGGCCGTACTTCATGTGGCTGATGATCCGCCGCCGGGGTGGCGCATGATCGCCGCCTTCGCCAGCGCCTTTCCCGGGCCACTGGCCGGGGTCGGCGAGTCGCTGGCGCTGGCCGACGGCGCCGCGCCGGGCATCGTCCTCAGCGACCTGCTCGACCCGCAGCGCTACCAGCCGCCGCTGGCAGCGTTCGCCCAGCGCTACCCCGGCGGCGACACCAAGGCGCTGGTGTCGCTGTGGACGCAATGGTACTTCTCGGTGCTGGTGCCACCAGTGGTCATCCTCGACCTGCTGCAGGACCGCCAGTTGCCCCTAGGCCTCGACCACACCCGCCTGCACCTGGATGCCGAAGGCAACCCGCAGCGGGTCGAGCTCAGCGACGACGGCCAGGTGCGCCAGCCGCGCTCAACCTTCGAGCGCTTCGCGCCACTGGTGTTCGAGCACCTGGCGCCGCTGTGCGCCACCCTCGCCCAGTTCAGCGGCCTGTCGCCGCGCGTGCTGTGGAGCAACGCCGGGGTGCGCGTGGCCTGGGCCGTGGGCGTGGTCGCCCGCCACCCCCTGGGCGGCGCCGCACGCGCGGCGCCGGGGCGTGAGCTGCTCAGCGCCAAACAGTGGCCGAACGGCTGCAGCAACCCGCTGTTCGAACCCGTGCGCTTCGCCGTGCCCGATGACGAAACCAGCGCCAGCACCCGCCGCGTGTGCTGCCTGCGCTACCGCCTGGACAGCGTGGATTACTGCCCGTCCTGCCCGTTGCCAGCCAATCGGCGGCAGTGCAAAAAAAAGTGAAAAAATCATTCTGGTTTTGCTCGCGGGTTTCGTCTTATTGGAAACGATTCTTATAAGCTAACCTTAACGAGTGCTAATAATGTTCGAGTTTCGACACAACAAAGGGCGTGAAACACAAGGATCCGGTTTCACCAAGACCCTGTTGGCGGCAAGCCTGGCCCTGGCCGCGTACAGCGCCCAGGCCCTGGCGGCACCGGTAGCCGTGCACATCCCGGCGCAACCGCTGTCCAATGCGTTGATGCAGTTCGGCACCCAGACCAACATGCAGGTGCTGTTCAGCGCCGACTCGATCAAAGGCCGCAACAGCCTCAGCGTTGACGGCACCATGGAGCCACAACAGGCCTTGGAACAAATGCTGCGCGGCACCGGCCTGCGCTACGAAGTGAACGGCAACACCATCACCGTGGGCGCCGCTACTGCCGATGGCAACGCCATGCTGCTGCAGAACGTCAACATCAACGCCGCCGGCGACGGCAGCGGCTACACCCCCGAATACAGCATCGTCGCCAAGCGCACCAACACCGCGACCAAGACCGACACGCCCATTGGCGAGACCCCGCAGTCGATCTCGGTGGTCACCCGCAAGCAGATGGACGAGCAGGCCGTGCAGGACGTCAGCTCCGCCGTGCGCTACACCCCCGGCGTGTTCGGCGAATACACCGGCGCCAACAACACCCGCGAACAGTTCCGCATCCGCGGCTTCTCGCCCTACGTGTTCCAGGACGGCCTGCAACTGCCCTACGGCGAGAGCGGCCAGGGCGGCATGTCCGAACCCTACGGCCTGGAAAGCGTAGAGGTGCTGCGCGGCCCGGCGTCCATGCTCTACGGCCAGAGCCGCCCCGGTGGCCTGATCAACCTGACCAGCAAGATGCCCACCAGCACCCCCTACCACCAGATCCAGGTGCAGGGCGGCAGCTATGACCTCAAGCAGCTGGGCTTCGACTTCGGCGGCCCCATCGACGACCAGGGCGTGTTCAGCTACCGCCTCACTGGCCTGGTGAAGGACAGCGGCACCCAGGTCGACCACGTGCAGAACAACCGCAACTTCATCGCCCCGGCGTTCACCTGGCGCCCCAACGACGACACCTCGCTGACCGTGCTGGCCAACTACCAGCGCGACTGGGGTGGCAGCACCGAGCAGTACTACCCGGAGTCGGGCACCCTGCACCACTCCCAGTACGGCAAGATCTCCAGCGACACCCTGCTGGGTGACAGCGACTTCGACAAACTGCGCCGCGAAAGCTCGCAGCTGGGCTACCTGTTCGAGCACCACTTCAACGACGTCTTCACCTTCCGCCAGAACCTGCGCTACAGCCAGGTCAACATCGAGAACCGCACCGCGTTCGGCAACGGCTACGTCAACGAAGCCACCAGCCCGAACCTGTCGCGCCTGACCTCGGACATCAAGCGCAACCTGCAGATCTTCAACGTCGATAACCAGCTGGAAAGCAAATTCAACACCGGTGCGCTGGAGCACACCCTGCTCACCGGCCTGGACTACCGCCGCAGCACCCTGGACAACAACGTGGTGAACAGCAGCTACACCACCACCAACCCCTATGCCGGCGGCAACAGCAGCGGCACCCGCACCAACATCTACACCTCCCGCGACATGTACCAGGTGCAGAAGCAGACCGGCGTGTACGCCCAGGACCAGATCAAGCTGGACCACTGGCTGTTCACCCTGGGCGGGCGCTTCGATTGGGCTGACTCGGAAAGCCACTACCGCCCCGACCGCAGCAACGCCACCAACCGCTACATCGACCAGGACAACCACAAGGGTACCTACCGCTACGCCGTGGCCTACCTGTTCGACAACGGCGTGATGCCCTACTTCAGCTACTCGCAGTCGTTCGACCCACAGCTGAACACCGCGGTCAGCGCCGCCACGCCGATCTTCAAGCCCACCGAGGGCGAGCAGTACGAGCTGGGCATCAAGTACCAGCCGCCGGGCCAGGACAGCTACATCACCGCCTCGGTGTACAAGCTCAAGCAGAAGAACGTGACCACGGCTGACCCGGCCAACATCAACAACACCATCCAGATCGGCGCCGCCGAAAGCCGCGGCTTCGAACTGGAAGGCAAGGCCGTGCTGAGCAAGAACCTCGACCTGCTGGCGTCCTACACCTACACCGACAGCGAAGTGACCCGCACCGGTTATGTCACCTCGTCGTACACCGACAAGGGCAACGAACTGCCGTTCACCCCACGCCAGCAAGCCTCCGCGTGGCTGGACTACACCTTCCACGAAGGCCTGATGGACGGCCTCGGCGCCGGCCTGGGCGCGCGCTACACCGGCGACCTGTGGGGCAGCAGCGTGTCCTCGCCATCGGCGGTGTACAACCGCATCGAGACCGGCAACTTCACCATCGTCGACGCCGCCGTGCACTACGACCTGGGCAAGCTGTCGAGCAAACTGGACGGCACCAAGGTGGCGGTCAACGCCAGCAACCTGTTCGACAAGGAATACGTGGCCAGCTGCAGCAACTACGCCGCCTGCTACTACGGCCCGCGCCGCAACGTGATCGCGACCTTGAGCTACAACTGGTAAGCGCCCCCTGCGGCACAAAAAACGCCAGCCCCTTGCGGGGTTGGCGTTTTTTTATGCCGGAGAGAAATTGAAATTTCCTGCCATACATCTGGATTTGCTCGCTCCAGCCTTCTTGTCCACTCTCGCACCGCAAGTTGTACAGCTGCAGCGAACGTGAACTAGACAACGAACCAATCCTGAAAGGTATTTCCTTGCCACTTCACAATATCCATGATGCCAAGAAGTATCTGTCGCGGTTGCTGAGGCAAGTGGCGGCAGGCGAGATCATCACCATTACCAAGGCCGGCAAGCCGATCGCCAAAATCATCCCCTACGATGCCCCGCCCCCTGACCGCATACGACGCATAGGCTTCATCCCTGATCTGGTCATTCCCCCTGGCTTCGACGAGATGGACGCCACTGTTACCGACTTGTTTTAGAGAAATTCGCTCGACCGGTGGTTGCCGCCTTGGCCACCGCAGCGTCTTGGACGCGGCCGGAGGCCGCTGCTACAGCAACCGCGTTGCCTGCATCGCGACTAAAGTCGGCTCCTACGCCGTGCGGGGTAGGAGCCGGCCTTGGCCGCGATCGGTGGGTTGCGCGCGTCCCCGTAGCAGCTGCCGAAGGCTGCGTCAGGCTTTCGCGTGGAGCGCCTGGGCGAGCACGGCGGTGAAGGTTTCGTAGAGGGGCAGCGCCGCCGGGGTGATGCTGGCCATGCGCAGGAAGTCGTGGGTCAGGTCGGCCTGGCAGTGCAGGGTCACCGGCACGCCGGCGGCGCGCAGGTGGGCGGCGTAGGCGCAGCCTTCGTCCAGCAAGGGGTCGAAGCCGGCCACGGCGATGTAGGCCGGGGCGGTGGCCGGTGGGATCTCGGCGCGCAACGGCGAGGCGCGCCAGTCGCTGCGTTGTTCCACGTCGGGCAGGTAATGGTCGTAGAACCACGCCAACGTCGGCGTCTCCAGCAGGTAGCCCTGGTCGAACAGGTCGGCCGAGGTGGTGCTGCCGGCCGCATCGGTCACCGGGTAGAACAGCATTTGCAGGCACGGCTGCACAGGCAACCCGCCCTGCCCCGCCGCAATCGCCGCCACCGTGGCCAGGGTGGCGCCGGCGCTGTCACCCGCCAAGGCTACGCGGTTGCGGTCCAGGCCCAGCGCCGGAGCCTGCTCCCACAACCACACCAACGCGTCCTCGGCGTCGTTCACCGCCGCCGGGAACGGCTGCTCCGGCGCCAGCCGGTAGCCCACCGACAGCACCGCGCACGGCGTGCGCCAGCAGAACTCGCGGCACACCTGGTCATGGGAATCGAGGCTGCCCACCACGTAACCGCCACCGTGGTAGTACACCAGCACCGGCCACGGCTGCCGTCGTTCCGGCACATCGGCGGGCAGGTACAGCCGCGCCGGCACCTGGGCGCCGTCGCGGCCGCTGAACCGGTGCTCGCTGACTGTCACCGGCCCCGCCACCGGCCAGCCCAGCTCCTGGGTAGAGCGTTCGAATTCGGCGCGCGCCTGCGCCACTGTCTGTTCGTGCATTGCCGGGCGCCCGGCGTCGCGGCCCTCGTCCACCAGGTCGAGAAAGGCCGCCAGTTCAGCGTTCAACGCCATTGTCTGTTTTCCATGCGAAAGAAGGTTCATAGCGCGGCCACCGCCAAGGTGCTGTCCACCAGTTGCTCAAGCTCTGCGCGCAGGGCGTCCATCAGCCCCTGCACGGTCTCGGGGCGGTAGCACTTGCGGCTGTACACGCAGCGCAGGCTGAGGCTGCCGTCGTAGACCTGGCCGATGATTTCCAGCCAGTTGGCCAGCTGTGCCACCGGGCTGTAGACATCGCCCATGGACTCGCGCGCCGGGGTGAACAAGCCGCCCTCGAAGGTCTGGTCGAACTGCCCCAGGTAGTTGAAGGTGATGCGCGGCTGCGCCATGGCCTGCAACTGCTGGCGCGCCTGGGCGCTGCCGGCGTGGCGCAGCAGGCCGTAGCCGATGCCCTTGTCGGGAATGCGCTGCAGCTGCCGGCGCACACGGCCAACCGCCTCGGCGAAATCACTGCCGGTGCCGGGTTTCAAGTGCACCGGGTACATGGTGGTGAACCAGCCCTGGGTGCGGCTCAGGTCGAGGTCGGCGAACAGGTCCTCGCGGCCGTGGCCTTCGAGCTGGATCAACGCCGAACTGTCGCCGGTCCAGCGGCACAGCACGCGGGCCAGGGCGGTCAGCAACAGGTCGTTGATCTGCGCCTGCAACGCCCCCGGCACACGCTTGAGCAGCGCCTGGGTGCGCTCGCGGTCAAGGTTCATCTGCGCGTTGCCGCGCACGCCCACCAGGTTGCGGCCACGCGGGTTGTCGCGTGGCAGCTCGCGCGGGGCGTCGTCCAGCAGTTGCAGCCAGAACGGCAGCCCCTGCTCGTCGGCGGCCATGGCCTGCAAGCGCTCCACCCACAGGCGGTAGCTGCTGGTGCGCGCCGGCAGGTTTGCCGGCACGCCGCTGACCTGCGCCTGGTACAGCGCCTGCACATCGTCCAGCAGGATGCGCCAGGACACGCCGTCCACCACCATGTGGTGAATCACCAGCAACAGCCGCGCCGTGCCGTCGGGCAGGTGCATCTGCACCGCGCGCAGCAGCGGCCCGCCGTGCAGGTCCAGGCTGCGCTGGGCGCGGTTGGCCAAGGCTTCGATGGCCGCGGCCGACGCCAGCGGTTCATCCCACAGCAGCACCTGGCTGGCGTCATGCTCGGCATAACGCTGTTGCCACTGGCCATCGCCGGCCTGTTCGAAGCGCAGGCGCAGGGCATCGTGGTGCTGCACCAGCGCCTGCAACGCCTGCTCCAGCGCGACGGCGTCCAGCGGCGCGACCATGCTCAGCATCAGCGCCTGGTTGAAGTGGTGCGGCTCGGCCATGCGCTGGTCGAAGAACCACGACTGAATCGGCAACAGGCCAAAGCGCTCGCCGGCGCCCTGGGGCTGGCTGTCCAGCGCCACCAGCGGGGCATCGCTATCGTCGGCGCTACGCGCCAGCAAGGCGTCGATGGTCTGGTAGCGCATCAGGTCGCGCAGCTTGATCTCGATGCCCAGGCCCTCGCTGTTGCGCACCTTGGACACTAGTTGCAGGCTGAGGATGGAGTCACCGCCCAGCTCGAAGAAGTTGTCGAACACCCCCACCTGCTCGACACCCAGCACCTGCGCCCAGATGGCCGCCAACTGGGCTTCCAGCGCGGTGCGCGGCGCCACGTAGTCGCCGCCCTGCCACTGCGGCTCGGGCAGCGCCTTGCGGTCGACCTTGCCGTTGGCATTGAGCGGCAGCTGGCTGAGCACCAGGATCTGCGCCGGCACCATGTACTCGGGCAGCTGGCTGTGCAGGCTGGCCAGCAGCCGCTCGGCCAGGCCGTCGATGCGTGCGGCGGCCACGTAGCCCACCAGCTTCTTGCCGCCGGCGGTTGCCAAGGCCACCACGACCGCGGCCTGCACCTGCGGCTCGGCGCGCAGGCGCGCCTCAATCTCACCCAGCTCGATGCGGAAGCCGCGAATCTTCACCTGCTGGTCGATACGCCCCAGGTAATCGTAAGTACCGTCAGCGCGGGCGCGCACCAGGTCGCCGGTGCGGTACAGGCGCCCGCCCTCCTGGCTGAACGGGTCGGCAACGAAGCGTTCGGCGCTCAGGCCCGGGCGCTGGTGGTAACCACGGGCCAGGCCCTGGCCACCGATATACAGTTCGCCGCTGGTGCCGGCCGGCACCGGGTTCAGATCCGGGTCCAGCACCCAGGTGGTCCGCGCGCCGACCCGCTCGCCGATGGGCGCAATGGCCGCGCCGCACGGCGTCTCGGGCGCTGCTTTCCACAGCAGCGGGGTGACCACGGTTTCGGTGGGGCCGTAGCCGTTGATCACGTGCTGCGGCCGCAGGTAACGGCGCACCTGGGCCAGGCTGGCCTCGGGCACCGCGTCACCGCCGAAGCAGTAGATACGCACTGGCGGCGGGTTGCCTTCGCGCGCGCCCTGCTCGGCCAGTTGCTGCAAGTAGGCCGGCGGGAAGGCCACCACGCTGATGCGCTGCTCATGCAAGGCCTGCCAGGTCTGCTCGATGCTCCACGGCTGGTTGTCACGCAGCACCACGCAGCCGCCATGGCTGAGCGGCGTGAGCCAGCGCTCGTGGGCGCCGTCGAAGGCGAACGACATGAAGTGCAGCTCGCGGTCTTCAGGGGTCATCTGGTAGCGCTCGCCGATCGCCTGGCAATGCATGGCCAGCGGCCCGTGGGCCACCGCCACGCCTTTGGGCAGGCCGGTGGAGCCCGAGGTGTAGATCAGGTACGCGAGGCTGTCGGCGTGCAGCTTCGGTTGCAGCGGCGGCAGGCCGGCGCAGTCCACCGCCAGGTCCTCAAGTGCCCAGCATTCCAGCCCTTCAGGCAGCGGCAGGCGGCCCTGGGTGGCGCGGTCGGTGAGCAGCACGCGCATGCCCGAATCGCGCATCAGGTAGGCCAGGCGCTCTGGCGGGTAGTCGATGTCCAGCGGCAGGTAGGCAGCGCCGCTCTTGAGCACCGCCAGCAACGCCACCGGCAGCTCCACCGAGCGCGGCAGGGCGATGCCCACCACTGCCTCGGCGCCGATGCCGGCCTGTTGCAGGTGCTGCGCCAGCACCTGGCTGCGCGATGCCAGCTGTTGGTAACTCAATTCACGGCCCGCGCACACCAGCGCCGGGCGCTCGGGCTGGTGCGCGGCCCAGGCGTCGATGCGCTCATGCACGAACTCGGCGGCGGCCGGCTCGAAGCGGTTCGCTGTTTCCAGCGCCAGACGCTCGCTGGCGGTCAGCAGGCCGATGCTGCCCAGCGGCCGCGTCGCGTCCTCAAGCAGGGTCTCCAGCAGGCCTTCCAGGTGCTCGCGCAGGCGCAGCACCGCCGACTCGGCGAACTGCTCGCGGCGGTACATGTACTCGATTTCCAGGCCTTCGCCCAGGGTCACCATCAGGTCCATGGCGAAGTCGGTCACGCCAAAGCCCTGGCCCACGTCGAAGCGCAGCTCGCTGTTGTCCCAGTCACGCAGCAGGCGGTCCACCGGCTGGTTCTCGAACACGATGATGCTGTCGAACAGCGCCTGCCCGGCCTGGCCGGACCAGCGCTGAATCTGCCCCAGCGGCGTGTATTCGAAGTCGCGGGCGCGCAGGTTGTAGTCCTGCAGCGCGCGCAGCCAGTCGCCCAGGGCCTGTTCAGGGGCCAGGGTCTGGGCGATGGGCAGGGTGTTGATGAACAGCCCCAGCAGGTTTTCCGCCCCCGGCAGGCTGGCCGGGCGGCCCGACACGGTGGCGCCGAAGGCCACGGTGCGCTGGCCGGTGTAGCGCTGCAACAGCAGCAGCCACGCGCCCTGGATCAGGGTGTTGAGGGTCACCCGCTGCTGGCGGGCGAACTGGCGCAGGCGCTCGGTGCGCGCCTTGTCCAGGCGCGAGTACAGCGCGGTATGGCCGCGGCCCTGCGGCGCGTCGACCACGGCCTGGGCCAGCAGCGTCGGCTGTTCCAGCACCTGCAACTGTGCCTGCCAGAACGCCTGGGCGGCGTTTTCATCCTGGGCCTGCAGCCAGGCGATGTAGTCGCCGTAACGGCCGCTGACCGCAGGCTTGTCACCGCCCAGGTAGCGGCGCAGCACCTGGCCGATCAGCAGCGACACGCTCCAGCCGTCCAGCACGATGTGGTGGTAGGTCCAGATCAGGCGGTAGTGAGATTCGTCCAGGCGCAGCAGCAACAGCCGTTGCAGCGGTGGCTGCTGCCAGTCGAAGCGCTGGGCGCGTTCGGCCAGCACGTGCTGCTCGATCAGCGCCGGGGTCACGGCCTGGCCGCGCAGGTCCACTTCGCGCACCGGCAGTGGCGCGTCGGTGAGCACTACCTGCAACGGCTGGGCCAGGCCCTGCCACAGGAACAGGCTGCGCAGGCTGTCGTGGGCCTGGCTGACCTCGGCCCAGGCCTGGCGGAAGCGCGCGGCGTCCAGGCCCTGGATGCCAATGTTCAGCTGGTTGACGTACAGCCCGGCCTCTTGCACCTCGACGCTGTGGAACAGCATGCCCTGCTGCATCGGCGACAGCGGCAGGATGGCCTCCACCCGTGCCGGGTCCAGGTCCAGGGCGTCCAGTTGCGCCTGGTCGAGGCCGGTGAACGGGAAGTGCTCGGCCAACAGCGGCGTGCCGGGCACATGGCGGACCTGCTCGGTCAACCCGGCCACTGCTTGCAGCGGGCTGGCCTGGGCCGCCAGCTGCTCCAGGCGCTGGTGCTGGAACAGGTCCTTGGGCGTCAGCTGCAAGCCGGCGTCGCGGGCGCGGCTGACCACCTGGATGGAGATGATGGAGTCGCCGCCCAGGTCGAAGAAGTTGTCGTCCAGGCTCACCTGCTCAAGGCCCAGCAGCTCGGCCCAGATGGCGGCGAGCTGTTGCTCGGTGGCGCTGGCCGGGGCGCGGTAGGCGCGGGCCTGCCACACCGGCTCGGGCAGCGCACGGCGGTCGAGCTTGCGGTTGGGAGTCAGCGGCATGCGCTCCAGCAGCACGATCTGCGCCGGCACCATGTACTCGGGCAGGCGTTCGCGCAGGGCCTCGCGCAGCGCTTGCGGCTCGGCGTCGGCGGCCACGGCGTAGCCCACCAGTTGCTGGCCGTGCGGCGTGGCGCGCACCACCACGGCGGCTTCGCGCACGCCGGGCTGGGCCAGCAGCAGCGCTTCGATCTCGCCCAGCTCGATACGGAAGCCGCGCAGTTTCACCTGCTGGTCGGCGCGGCCGACGTACTCCAGGGCATCACCTTCACGCCAGCGCACCAGGTCGCCGGTGCGGTACAGGCGCTGGCCCGGTGCACCGAACGGGTCCGGCACGAAGCGTTCGGCGGTCAGTTCCGGCCGGCCGTGGTAACCCCGGGCCAGGCCAGCGCCACCAATGTACAGCTCGCCAATCACGCCCACGGGCACTGGCACCAGGGCGGCGTCGAGCACGTAGAGCGTGGTGTTGGCCAGCGGCAGCCCCAGGTCGGGGCGCGGCTGCCCGACGCTGAGCAGGTTGCGCGCCGACCAGATGGTGGTTTCGGTGGGGCCGTAGACGTTCCACAGCGGGCCTTGCAGCGCCAGCAGGCGCGCGGCCAGGTCGGCCGGCAGCGCCTCGCCGCCGCACAACAGGGTGCGGCCGTGCAGGCGCGCGAACGCCGGCTGCTCGCTGAGCAGCCGCCAGGTCGACGGCGTCGCCTGCACCGCGTCCACCTGCTCGGCGTCGATCACCTCGATCAGCCGTTGCGGGTCGCGGGCGGTGTCGCGGTCCACCAGCACCACGCTGGCACCGGTGAGCAGCGGCAGGTACAGCTCCAGCGCGGCGATATCGAACGACAGCGAGGTCAGCGCCAGCATCTTCTGCCCGGCCGCCAGGCCCGGCGCTTCGGCCATGCTGTGGAGGAAGTTGACCAGGCCGCCGCGGCTGACTTCGACGCCCTTGGGCTTGCCGGTGGAGCCGGAGGTGTAGATCACGTACGCCAGGTTCGACAGCAACGCCGCGTGCTGCGGCGCTTGCTCGACCGGCGCCAGCGCCAGCGTATCCAGGCTCCAGGTCGCGCCGCCATGGCCCAGCTGCGCCGCCAACGGCAGCAACGAGGTCTGGGTCAGCAGCAGCGGGCTGCCGCTGTCCGCCACCATGTGCGCCAGGCGTTCGGCAGGGAATTCGGGGTCCAGCGGCACGTAGGCGCCACCGACCTTGAACACCGCCAGCAGCGCCACCAGCAAGGCGTTGGTGCGTTCCAGGCACACCGCCACCGCCACGTCAGGGCCCACGCCAGCCGCTTGCAGGCGCACGGCCAGGGCGTTGGCGCGGGCGTCCAGCTCGGCGAAGCTCAGCGCCTGGCGGCCATCGCTGACCGCCACGGCCTGCGGCGTGCGCCGGGCCTGCTCGGCCACGCAGTGTTCGAAGTGCAGGGCCGGGTACTGGCGCGCGCTGTCGTTGACCGACGCCAGGCGCGCCTGCTGTTCAGCGGCGTCCAGCAGCGGCAGTTGCCCCACCGGCAGCTCGGGTGCCTGCAACACGGCCGTCAGCAGGCGGGTGAAATGCGCACTCAGGCGCTGCACCGTGGCGGCGCTGAACAGGTCGGTGGCGTAGTTGAAATTGAAGGTCAGCGAGTCGTCGGCGTTCTCATCCATGAACAGCGACAGGTCGAACTGCGCGGTGGCGCTGTCGCCACCCATGGCTTCCAGGCTCAGGCCGTCCAGTTCCACCCGGCGCTCGCGGGCGTGCCGCTCGTGGCTGAACAGCACCTGGAACAGCGGGTTGTGGCTCAGCGAACGGGCCGGCTGCACAATCTCCACCAGCTGCTCAAACGGCAAATCCTGATGGGCCTGGGCCTGCAACGCAGTGGCCTTGACCTGTTGCAGCAGCGCCGCGAACGGCTGCTCGGCGTCGAGCCGCGTGCGCAGCACCTGGGTGTTGACGAAGAAGCCGATCAGGCCTTCGGTCTCGCCGCGCTGGCGGTTGGCGATGGGCACGCCCAGGCACAGGTCGTCCTGGCCGCTGTAGCGGTACAGCAGCACGTTGAACACCGCCAAGGCAGTCATGAACGGCGTGGCCTGCTGCGCCTGGCTCAGCGCGCGCAGGGCCAGGCCGGTCTCGCGCGGCAGGCGCCAGCGCAGGTTGGCGCCGCGGTAGCTTTGCTCAGCCGGGCGCGGGAAGTCGCCGGGCAACTCCAGCACCGCTGGCGCGCCCTGCAACTGCTGTTGCCAGTAGGCTACCTGGCGCTCGCCTTCAGGGCCGGCCAGCCAGTCGCGCTGCCACAGGGCGTAGTCGGCGTACTGCAACGGCAGCGGCGCCGGGGCCACCTGGCGGTACAGGCTGGCCAGCTCGTCCACCAGCACGGTCAGCGACCAGCCGTCGCTGATGCTGTGGTGCAGGGTCAGCAGCAGATGATGTTCTTCTGCGTCCAGGCGCAGCAGCTGCACGCGAATCAGCGGGCCGTTGTGCAGGTCGAACGGCTCGCGGGCCTCGTGCAGCGCCAGCTCGCGGGCGCGGGCCTGGCGTTGCTCGGCGGGCAAGGCGCCGAGGTCGATCTGCGGCATGTCCAGGGCGATGCTGGGGTGAATGCGTTGCACCGCCTGGCCATCGACCGTGGCGAAGGTGGTGCGCAGGGTTTCGTGGCGCCCCACCAGTTGCCCGAAGGCCTCGCGCAGGCGCTCGATGTGCAGTGTGCCACGCAGGCGCAGGGCCATGGGCATGTTGTAGGCGCTGCTGCGCGGCTCCATCTGCCACAGGAACCACAGGCGGCTCTGGGCGTGGGACAGCGGCAGCAAGACCGGGCGTTCGCGGCGTTGCAGGCGAATCGACGGGCTGGCGATGCCGCCCAGGGCGCGGGCGAAATCCGCCAGCTGCGGGGTGTCGAAGACCTGCCGCACCGCCAGTTCCAGGTTCAGTGCCTGGCGCAGGCGCGAGACCATGCGAATCGCCAGCAGCGAGTGGCCGCCCAGGGCGAAGAAGTCGTCGCCACGGCCCACCTCGGCCACGCCCAGCACCTCGGCCCACACCTGGGCCACCAGCACTTCGGTGGCCCCTTGCGGCGCTTCATAAGCGCGGCTCTGCCAGTGCGGTTCCGGCAACAGGCGGCGTTCCAGCTTGCCGTTGGGCGACAGCGGCATCTGCGCCAGCGCGATCAGCTGCGCCGGCACCATGTAGTCCGGCAGCCGCGCGCGCAGCACGTCGCGGATGGCGTCCAGGGCCAGCGCCTCGCCCACCAGGTAGCCGATCAGTTGCACGCCCTGGGGCGAGGCGCGGTCGATGACCACGGCTTCGCGCACGCCGGGCTGTTCCAGCAGGCAGGCTTCGATTTCGCCCAGCTCGATGCGCAGGCCGCGCACCTTGATCTGGTGGTCGATGCGCCCGGCGTACTCGATCACGCCGCTGTCGCGGTAGCGCGCCAGGTCGCCGCTGCGGTACAGGCGGCCGGCGCCGAAGGGGTTGGGCACGAAGCGCTCGGCGGTCAGCGCCGGGCGGCCCAGGTAGCCGCGCGCCAGGTTGATGCCGCCGATGTACAGCTCGCCGGTGACGCCCACCGGCACCGGTTGCAGCTCGGCGTCGAGAATATGAATGGCGGTGTTGGCGATGGGCTCGCCAATGGGCACGGCGAACTGGCCGGGCTCCAGGCGGCAGGTCCAGTGGGTGACGTCGATGGCCGCCTCGGTGGGTCCGTAGAGGTTGTACAGCGCCGCCGGGTGCTCGGCCAGGCACTGGCTCTGCAGGTCGTGGGACAGCGCCTCGCCGCTGCAGATGATGCGCGTCAGGCTCGGGCAGCCGCCGCGCAGGGCGCCGGCGGCAATGAACAGCTGCAGCATGGACGGCACGAAATGCAGGGTGGTGACCTGCTCGCGCTCGATCACCGCTTGCAGCGCCGCCGGGTCGCGGTGGGCGCCGGGGTCGGCCATCACCAGCGTGGCGCCGGTCATCAGCGGCCAGAAGAACTCCCACACCGACACGTCGAAGCTGAACGGGGTCTTCTGCAGCACGCGGTCGGTGGCAGTCAACTGGTAGGCCTGCTGCATCCACACCAGGCGGTTGTGCAGGGCCTCATGGCTGTTGCCGGCGGCCTTGGGCTTGCCGGTGGAACCGGAGGTGTAGATGCAATACGCCAACTGGCCGGGTTGGGTGTCCAGCAGCGGCTCATGGGCGGGCCAGGCGGCGTCACTGCCGTCGTCCAGGCACCAGCGCTCGGCGGCGCCCACCGGCGGCAGGCTGTCGAGCAACGCGCGCTGGGTCAGCAGCAGTTTCACGCCGCTGTCTTCGAGCATGTAGGCCAGGCGCTCGGGCGGGTATTCGGGGTCCATGGGCAGGTAGGCGGCGCCAGCTTTGATGATGCCCAGCAGGCCCACCACCAGTTCCACTGAGCGCAGGGCGGCGATACCCACCAGGTCGTCACGGCCAATGCCCTGGGCGTGCAGGCGGTGGGCCAGGCGGTTGGCGCGGGCGTGCAGCTCGGCGTAGCTCAGGCGCTGGTCGCCGTGCACCAGGGCGATGGCGTCGGCGCTGGCGTGGCGTTGCTGTACCAGCAGCTCGGGCAGCAGCGCGGTGGCGCTGTAGTTGCGGGCGGTGGCGTTGAAGCCATGAACAATCTGCTCGCGCTCGGCCTCGGTCAGCAGCGGCACGCTGTCCAGCGGCTGCGCCGGGTCGGCCAGCAGCGCGTCGATCAGCTGCAGCCAATGGCCGCCCAGGCGTTCGATACTGCTGGCCTCGAACAGGTCCAAGGCATAGCTGAGCGCGCCACGCAGGCCGCCCTCGGCGGTGTCGCGGGTGTACAGCTGCAGGTCGAACTGCAGGGTCTCCTCATGGCTGGGCAGCGCTGCAATCTGCAGCCCCGACTGGGCAATACGCTCCAGCCCGCGGGTGGCCGGCAGGTGGCTGAACATCACCTGGAACAGCGGGTTGTGGCTGAGGCTGCGCGGCGGTTGCAGGGCCTCCACCAGTTGGTCGAACGGCAGGTCCGGGTGGGCCTGGGCCTGCAGGGTCACGTCGCGCACCTGAGCCAGCAGCTGGGTGAACGGCGCGCGGCCGTCGAGCTGGCTGCGCAGCACCTGGGTGTTGACGAAGAAGCCGATCAGGCCTTCGGTCTCCAGGCGCTGGCGGTTGGCCTGGGGCACGCCGATGCGCAGGTCGGCCTGGCCGCTGTAGCGGTACAGCAGCGTCTTGAAGGCGGCCAGCAACCACATGAACGGCGTGGCGCCCTGTTGCCGCGCCTGTTCGCGCAGGCGTTCGGCGCGCGCCACGTCCAGTTCGAACGACCACACCGCGCCCCGATGGCTGGCGCGCGCGGGGCGCGGGTGGTCGCCGGGCAACTCCAGCACCGGGTGCTCGTTGCCCAGCTGCGTGCGCCAGTAGTCCAGCTGGCGCTGGCCCTCGCCCGCTGCCAGCCACTGGTGCTGCCACAGGGCGTAGTCGGCGTATTGCAGCGGCAACGCCGGCCACTGCGGCTCGCGCTCGGCCGTCAGCGCGGCGTAGGCCTGGGTCAGCTCGTCGATCAGCACCTGCATCGACCAACCGTCAGAGACGATGTGGTGCATGCTCAGCAGCAGCCAGTGCTCCTGTTCCTCCAGTTGCAGCAGTTCTGCGCGCAGCAGCGGGCCTTGCTGCAGGTCGAACGGCTGGCGCAACAGGTGCCCGGCCTCGGCGCGGGCGTCCGCCGGTAGCACGCGGCGGGCCGGCAGCTCGAACGTCCACGGCGCGTCGATCAGTTGCTGCGGGCCCTGGCCATCGTCCACCAGGCGCGTGCGCAGGCTTTCGTGGCGGGCCAGCACGCGGTTGAACGCCTGCTCCAGCGCCGGCTGGTCGAGGGCACCCAGCAGGCGCAGGCCGCTGTTGATGTGGTACGCGGTGCTTTCGGGTTCCAGCTGCCAGATAAACCACAGGCGCGCCTGGTTACTGGCCAGCGGCAGGCGTTCGGGGCGTGGCCCGGCCAGCAGCGCTGGCGCTTGGACCCCGCCACTGTCGCGCAGGCGCGCGGCGCAGTCCTGCAAGCGCGACGCGTCGAACAGCAGGCGCACCGGCACGTCCAGCTCCAGCACCTGCTTGATGCGCGACACCGCCTGCACCGCCAGCAGCGAGTGGCCGCCGAGGGCGAAGAAGTCATCGTCCAGGCCCACCTGTTCCACGCCCAGCAGGCTGGCCCAGATTTCGGCCAGCAGTGCTTCATCCTCGGTTTCTGGGGCGCGGTAGGCGATGCTGGTCCACTGCGGCTCGGGCAGCGCGTGGCGGTCGATCTTGCCGTTGGCGTTCAGCGGCAGGCGCTGCAACAGCACCAGCCGCGCGGGAATCATGTAGTCCGGCAGATGGCGTTGCAGGTGGGCGTCGATGGCAGCCTGCAACTCGGCGCTGTCCTGGCCTTCCAGGTAGCCGATCAGTTGCTTGCCGGCCGGCGTGTCGCGGGCCACCACCACGGCGGTGCCGACGCCCGGCACTTCGCGCAGGCGGGTTTCGATCTCGCCCAGCTCGATGCGGAAGCCGCGCACCTTCACCTGCTGGTCGATGCGCCCCAGGTAATCGACGGTGCCATCGGCGCGCACGCGCACGCGGTCACCGGTGCGGTACAGGCGCCCGCCCTGGCTGAACGGGTCGGCGACGAAGCGCTCGGCGGTCAGGCCCGGGCGCTGGTGGTAACCACGGGCCACGCCTTCGCCGCCCAGGTACAGTTCACCCGAGACCCCCTGGGGCACCGGATTAAGGTCGGCGTCCAGCACGTGCAGGGTACGCGCACCCACGCCATGGCCGATGGGCGCGTAAGGCGCGCCGCACGGCAGCTCGGCCGGGGCTTTCCACAGCAGCGGGGTGACCACGGTTTCGGTCGGCCCGTAGCCGTTGATCACGTACTGCGGCGCCAGGTGCTGGCGCACGTGGGCCAGGCTGGCCTCGGCCACGGCGTCGCCGCCGAAGCAGTAGATACGCACCGGCGGCGGGTTGCCGTGCACCGCGCCATGCTCGGCCAGCTGTTGCAGGTAGGCCGGCGGGAACGCCACCACGCTGATGCGCTCGTCGTGCAGGGCGCGCCAGGTCTGCTCCACGCTCCACAACGCGTCGTCACGCAGGAACAGGCTGGAGCCGTGGCTGAGCGGGGTCAGCCAGCGCTCGTGGGCGCCGTCGAAGGCGAATGACATGAAGTGGAATTCGCGGTCGGCTGGGGTCATTTCATAGCGCCGGCCAATGCCGGCGCAGTGCATGGCCAGCGGGCCATGGGCCACGGCCACGCCTTTGGGCTGGCCGGTGGACCCGGAGGTGTAGATCAGGTACGCCAGGCTGCCGGCATGCAGCGCCACGGCGGGGGCAGTGTCGGGCAGCGCGCCGAGGTCCAGCTGCTCCACGGCCAACGCGGGCACGCCGGCGGGCACCGGCAGCGCATCGAGCAGGCTGGCGTGGCTCAACAGCAGGGCCATGCCCGAGTCGGCCATCAAGTATTCCAGGCGCTGACGTGGGTAGCTGGCGTCCAGCGGCAAATAAGCCGCACCGGCCTTCATCACCGCCAGCAGCGCGACGATCAGCTCGGGTGAGCGCGGCATAGCCACGCCCACCAGCGTCTCTGCGCCCACGCCCTGGGCGATCAGGTGGTGGGCCAGGCGGTTGGCGGCGCGGTCCAGTTCGGCGAACGTCAGGCTACGCCCGGCGCCGCTGACGGCCGGGGCGTCGGGCTGGCGGCGGGCCATGGCGGCGATGCTCTCGTGCACCCAGGCGCCGGCCGCTGGCAGCGGCGCGTCATGGGCCAGGGCGGTGCTGCCGCCGTCGCCTTGCAGCAAGGCGCCCAGCGCCGTGTCCGGGGCGTCGACCACGGCGTGCAGCAGGCCGGTGAACGCAGCCGCGATGCGGGCGATGGTGCTGGCGTCGAACAGCGCCTGCGGGTAGGTCAGCAGCGCGTTCACCGCGCCGGTCGGGGTTTCGATGACGTCCAGCACCAGCTCGAAATTCACCGAGCATTCGGGGTTGCTGAACGACTCGATGCGCAGCCCCCCCAACTGGCGCTGGGCGTCGACGGTCTGCCGCTGGTGGTTGAACAGCACCTGGAACAGCGGGTTGCGGCTCAGGCTGCGGGTGGGCGCCAGGCGCTCCACCAGTTGTTCGAAGGGCACGTCCTGATGGCTTTGCGCGTTGATCAGGGTGTCGCGCACCTGGTTCAGCAGGTGCCGGAAGCCCTGGCGGCTATCCAGGCGGGTGCGCAGCACCAGGGTGTTGACGAAGAAGCCCAGCAGCGTCTCGGTTTCGCGGCGGTTGCGGTTGGCCACCGGCATGCCCACGCGAATGTCGTCCTGGCCGCTGTAGCGGTAGAGCACGGCGTTGAACGCCGCCAGCAGCACCATCGGCAAGGTCGCCCGGGCTTGGGTAGCCAACGCGCGCAGGCCCTTGACCAGGCCGGCATCAAGGCTGAAGTGATGGCGCTCGCCCTGCCCTTGCCAGTCACGGCCGCGCGGGCGGTCGATGGGCAGTTCCAGGGCCGGCTGCTCGTCGGCCAGGGTGGTTTTCCAGTAGTCGAGCTGGCGCTCGGCCTCGCCCGCCTCCAGCCACGAGCGCTGCCACAGGGCGTAGTCGCTGTACTGGATGGGCAGTGCCTGCGGGGCGTGGGCTGGGCCGGCCAGGTAGCCTTTAACCAGCTCGTCCAGCAGCAGGTTCATGGACCAGCCGTCGGTGATGATGTGGTGCAGTGTGAGGCTCAGCAGGTAGTCGTCCGCGCCCAGCACGAACAGCTGCGCGCGCAGCAGCGGGCCGCTGGCCAGGTCAAAGGGTTCGCGGCTGGCGGCGCGGCAGCGGGCCTGCAGCTGGTCTTCGCTGACCGTCTCCACGGCCAGCTCGACCCTGGCCTGCTCGGCCGGCAGCACTTGCAGGCGAATGGAGGCGCCGTCCTCGACGAAGCGGCTGCGCAGGGTTTCGTGGCGCGCCACCAGCGCCTGCAGGGCCACGCCCAGCGCCTGGCGGTCGACGTTGCCGCGCAGGCGCACGGCGGTGGCCACGTTGTAGGCGGAACTTGCGGGCTCCAGTTTCCACAGCAGCCACATGCGCCGCTGGGCGTACGACAGCTCGCGCTCGTCACCGGCATGGCTGTGCGCGGGGATGGGGAACAGGGCGAAGTCGACACCGTCATTGCGCAGGCTGCTCAGGAACAGGCGGCGCTTTTCCAGGGGCAGGGCAATGAAACGCTTGGCAAGGGCGAGGGATTGGTCTGGGTTCATCACAAGGAATTCCGGGTTCTTTGTGATTCAAGACGAAATGGGAAGGGGAATCGTTAACGGTTGCGGATGCACAAACGCCCGTAGCCGCTGCCGAAGGCTGCGCTGGCCCCAGAGTACGCTGGAGATCTCCAGCGTGGTTCGAGGGCCAGCGCAGCCTGGCGGCAGCGGCTACGGGGTAATGCGCGTCAAAGGGCCTCCAGGCGGGCCATCAGGTCGTCCAGGTCGGTGGTGGGTTGCGGGGCGCGGGCGGCGTCGACCAGCTCGGCGAGCTCGGCGACGGTGGCGACTTCGAACACCTGGCGCAGGCTCAACGACACCTGCAAGGTACTTTGCAGGCGGGTGAACACCTGCGTGGCCAGCAGCGAGTGGCCGCCCAGTTCGAAGAAGTTGTCGGTCACCCCCACCTGCGCAAGGCCCAGCACCTGGGCCCAGATGTCGGCCAGCAGCTGCTCGGTCTCGGTGCGCGGGGCCACGTAGTCGCGCGGCTGCCAATCCGGCGCCGGCAGGGCCTTGCGGTCGAGCTTGCCGTTGGGGGTCAGCGGCATGCGCGGCAGCGCCAGCAGTTGCGCGGGCACCATGTAGTCCGGCAGGCCGCGGCGCAGCTGCGCCTTGAGCGCATCCAGGCGGCTGTCATCGACGCCGGTGACGTAACCCACCAGCTGCTTGCCGTACGCCGACTCGCGGGCAACCACGGCGGCGTCCGCGACGTCGGCCTGGGCCAGCAGGCAGGCTTCGATTTCACCCAGCTCGATGCGCAGGCCACGGATTTTCACCTGCTGGTCGATACGTCCCAGGTACTCCAGCACGCCATCGGCGCGGCGCCGCGCCAGGTCGCCGGTGCGGTACAGGCGCGCGCCGCTGGCACTGAACGGGTCGGCGACGAAGCGCTCGGCGGTCAGCCCAGGGCGCGCGTGGTAACCCCGCGCCAGGCCGTCGCCGCCGATGTACAGCTCGCCGGCCACGCCCGGCGGCGCCGGGTTGAGGCTGTCATCGAGCACGTGCAGCTGGGTGTTGGCCAGCGGCCCGCCCAGGTCCGGGCGGCCGTGCACGCGGTTCAGCGCCGACCAGATGGTGGTCTCGGTGGGGCCGTAGAGGTTCCACAGCTGCGCCGCCTGTTCACCCAGGCGCGCGGCCAGTTCGGTGGACAGCGCCTCGCCGCCGCAGAAGAACCGCTTGCCGCGCAGGCGGCTGAAGCCCTCGTGGCTGGCGAGCATGCCCCAGCTCGACGGCGTGGCCTGGATCACAGTGACGCCATACTGCTCGATCACCTCCAGCAGGCGCGCCGGGTCCTTGGCCGCCATGCGTTCCACCAGCACCACGGCGCCGCCCACCAGCAACGGCAGGTACAGCTCCAGCGCCGAGATGTCGAACGACAGCGAGGTCAGCCCCAGTACCCGATCAGTCGCCGTCAGGCCCGGCTCGGCGGCCATGCTGTGCAGGAAATTGACCAGCCCGCCCTGGCGCACCGCCACGCCCTTGGGCTTGCCGGTGGAGCCGGAGGTGTAGATGACGTAGGCCAGGTGCTCGGGGTGCCCCAGGGCTGGGCCGTTGTCGGCAGCGTAGTGCGCCAGGCCGTCAAGGTCGTCCATGCAGAAGGTCGGCACCTGGGTGGTTGGCAGCGCCGCCAGCAGGCGCCGCTCGCTGAGCAGCAGGCTCAGGCCGCTGTCCTCAAGCATGTGCGCCAGGCGCTCGCGGGGGAACTCGGGGTCCATGGGCACGTAGGCACCACCGGCCTTCATCACCGCCAGCAAGGCCACCGGCAAGGCGGCGCCGCGCTCCAGGGCGATGCCCACCGCCACGTCCGGGCCTACGCCCTGCTCGCGCAGGTAGCCGGCCAGGCGGTTGGCCCGGGCGTTGAGTTGCGCGTAGCTGAGCTGGCCGTCGGCGGCGATCACTGCCACCGCGTCGGGGCTGCGCGCTGCCTGCGCCTCGATCAACTGGTGCAGGCTGTGCGCCGGGTCGTAGGCCATGGCGCTGCAGTTGCAGTCCAGCACCAGCGCGCGCTGGCTGGCGGCGTCCAGCAACGGCAGCTCGCCCAGGGGCCGCGCCGGGTCTTCGAGCATCGCCAGCAGCAGGGTCTGCAGCTGGCTGGCCAGGCCCTGCACGGCCAGTTCGCTGAAATGGCTGCGGCGGTAGTTGAACGCCAGCTTGAGGCTGTCGCCCAAGGACGCCATCAGCGTCAGCGGGTAGTTGGTGTTGCCCTGGATGCCTGCGCCCGAGAAGCGCACCGGGCTGTCGGCGCGCTCCAGCACTTCGGCCACCGGGAAGTTTTCGAATACCAGCAGGCTGTCGAACAGCGCCTCGCCGTCGCCATGGCGGCGTTGCAGTTCGAACAGCGGCGTGTGCTCGAATTCGCGCAGGGCCACGGCCTGCGCCTGCACCTGCTGCAACCATTGGCCGACAGGCAGGTGCGGCGCGGGCACTGACACCACCGGCAAGGTGTTGATGAACAGCCCCAACTGCCGGTCGATGCCCGGCAGCTCCGGCGGCCGCCCCGCCACCGTGGCGCCAAACGCCACCGCCGGCTGGCCGCTGTAGCGCTGCAGCACGATGGCCCAGGCCGCCTGCAGCAGCGTGTTGACCGTGACCTGGCGGCTGCGCGCGAACGCGGCCAGCGCGGCCAGCGGCAGGTGGACTTCCTGCTGGCCGAAGCCCTCGCCGCCCTGGGGCTTCACCAGGCAATCGGCGAGCCGCGTGGGCGCCTCCAGCGCTGCCAGCTGCTGGTCCCAGAACTGCTCGGTGGCGGCCGGGTCGCGGCGCTGCAGCCAGCGCAGGTAATCGCCGTAGCGGCCGGGGCTGGCCGGCGGCGCCTCGCCGAGGTAGCGCTGCATCACCTCGCCCAGCAGTTGCGCGGTGCTCCAGCCGTCCATGAGGATATGGTGGTGGGTGTAGATCAGGTGGTAGCGCTGCTCGTCGCAACGCACCAGGGTCAGGCGCAGCAACGGCGGCTGGTCGAGGGCAAAGCCGCGGGCCTGGTCGTCGGCGGCCAGGCGGTCGAGGGCCTGGCTGTCGAAAGCATTGCGCCAGTCCAGCACCTGCAACGGCAGGGTCAGCGCCGGCTGCACCCATTGCAGCGGGGTGTCCAGGCCCTGCCAGCAGAAGCCGGTGCGCAGGCTGTCGTGGGCGTCCAGCGCCGCTTGCCAGGCGTGGCGCAGGCGCTCGGCGTCCACCGCTTCCACGTCCACCCGCAGCTGGTTGACGTACACGCCGTCGCGGTTGTCGAGCAGTTGATGGAAGAGCATGCCGTGCTGCATGGGCGTCAGCGGCAACGCCGTGCTGACGCCGGCCGGCAAGGCCGCGCGCTGGGCGTCGTCGAGCACCAGCAGCGGCGCGTCGTCCTCGGTGCTGGCCGCCACGGCTTCAACCACAGCGGCCAGGGCACGCACGGTAGGCTGTTCGAACAGTGCCTTGGGGCTGAACACCAGCCCGGCCTGGCGCGCCTTGCCCACCACCTGGATGGTGACGATGGAGTCGCCGCCCAGTTCGAAGAAGTTGTCCAGCACGCCGACCTTGTCCAGCCCCAGCACCTGGGCCCAGATCTGGGCCAGCAGGGTTTCGCGAGGGCCTTCGGGCGCCTGGTACGCCTGCCCTTGCCAGTCCGGTGCCGGCAGGGCCTTGCGGTCGAGCTTGCGGTTGGGGGTCAGGGGCATGGCGGCCAGCTGCAGCAGTTGCGCCGGCACCATGTAGTCGGGCAGCTGCTGCTTGAGCGCGGCCTTCAGGGCGTTCAGGTCCAGCGCCTCGCCGACCACGTAGCCCACCAGTTGCTGGCCCTGGCCCACGCTGCGGGCGACCACGGCCGCTTCGCGCACGCCAGGTTGGCGCAGCAGCTGCGCTTCGATTTCGCCCAGCTCGATGCGGAAGCCGCGCACCTTCACCTGCTGGTCGATACGGCCCACGTATTCCAGCTGGCCGTTGGCGCGCCAGCGCGCCAGGTCGCCGGTGCGGTACAGGCGGCCGTGCCCTTGCGGGTCCGGCACGAAGCGCTCGGCGGTCAGGTCGGCGCGGCCGTGGTAACCGCGGGCCAGGCCCTGGCCGCCGATGAACAGCTCGCCGGCCACGCCTTGGGGCAGCGGTTGCAGGTAGGCGTCCAGCACGTACAGGCCGGTGTGGGCGATGGGTTCGCCGAGCCACGGCTGCGGTTGCTGCGGGTCGAGGCGGCGGCGCGCCGACCAGATGGTGGTCTCGGTGGGGCCGTAGAGGTTCCACACGTGCCCGGCGGCGGCAATCAGGCGCTGGGCCAGGTCGGCGGGCAGCGCTTCGCCGCCGCACAGCACCTGGCGCCCGGCAAGCTTTGCCGCCAGCTGCGGATGGTCGGCGAGCATGCGCCAGGTCGATGGCGTGGCCTGGATGCTGCGCACCTGGTGCTGCTCGATGGCCGCCCACAGGCACTGCGGGTCACGGGCGCTGTCGCGGTCCACCAGCACCACGCTGGCGCCACGGGTCAGCGGCAGGTACAGCTCCAGGCCGGCGATGTCGAATGACAGCGAGGTCAGCGCCAGCATGCGCTCGCCCGCCGCCAGGCCCGGTTGCTCGGCCATGCTGTCGAGGAAGTTGAGCAGTGCGCCGTGGCTGACCGCCACGCCCTTGGGCCGGCCGGTGGAGCCGGAGGTGTAGATCACGTACGCCAGGTGCTGGGGCTGGGTGACGGGCGCAAGGTCGCTGGCGTCCTCGTCGGCCCACAGCGCCTGGTCACGGTCCAGGCACCAGGTGTTGGGGTGCGCGGGCAGCTCGGCCAGCAGGTGCTGCTGGGTCAGCAGCAGGCGCGCGCCGCTGTCGGCGAGCATGTGGCCCAGGCGCTCGGCGGGGAATTCGGGGTCCAGCGGCACGTAGGCGGCACCGGCCTTGAGCACCGCCAGCAAGGCCACCAGCAGCTGGCTGTCGCGCTCGCAGGCCACGGCCACGCGGTCGTCGGGCTGCACGCCGGAGGCACGCAGGGCGCGGGCCAGGCGGTTGGCGCGGCGGTTGAGCGCGGCGTAGTCCAGGGTCTGGTCGCTGGCGATCAGCGCCAGGCTGGCCGGCGCCTGCGCGGCCTGCCGCTCGAACAGCGGCACCAGGCTGGCGGCGGCCAGCGCCGGGCCGCCCTGCACGCCACGTTGCAGCAGTTGCTGGCGCTCGGCATCGCCCAGCAATTGCAGCTCGGCCAGCGGCCGCGCGGCGTCCTCGGCCATGGCCAGCAGCAGGTGCTGGAAGTGCCCGGCCAGGCGCGCCATGGCCTCGCGGTCGAAGCTGGCCAGGTCGAAGGTGAAGCGCAGGTGCAGTTGCTCCGCGAGGTTGACCATCAGCATCAGCGGGTAGCTGGACTGCTCGGTGGCGCGCGCGTTGGCGAAACTCACCCCCGCTGGCGCGCCCTGCTGCAGGGCTTCGCTGACAGGGTAGTTCTCGAACACCAGCACGTGGTCGAACAGCCCACGGCCGCTGTAGCCCAGCCAGCGCTGGATGTCGTACAGCGGCGTGTGCTCGTGCTCGCGCAGGTCCAGGTTCAGCTGCTGCACCTGGGCCAGCCAGGCGTCGACGCTGAGCAGCGGCTGCGGCGTGGCCGCCACCGGCAGGGTGTTGATGAACAGCCCCAGCTGCTGTTCGATGCCCGGCAGCTGCGCCGGGCGCCCGGCCACGGTGGCGCCGAAGGCCACGGTGGCCTGGCCGCTGTAGCGGTGCAGCAGCAACAGCCACGCGGCCTGCACCAGGGTGTTGAAGGTCACGTGGCGCTGGCGGGCGAAGGCCTGCAACTGCGCGGTGCGTGCAGCGTCGAGCTGCACCTGCACCTCGGCCTGGCCGCTGTCGCCGTTGCCTTCGTAGGCCAGCAGGTTGGCCAGGTAGGTCGGCTCCTGCAGCTCGCCCATGTTGGCACGCCAGAAGCTTTCGCTGCTGGGGCGCTGGCCAAGCCACTGGATGTAGTCGCGGTAGGCCGGGGCGCTGCGGCTCGGCGCCTGGCCGGCGTAGCGTTGCAGCACCTCGCCCAGCAGCTGCGACTGGCTCCAGCCGTCCAGCAGCAGGTGGTGGCAGGTCCAGATCAGCTGTTGGCCGCCGTCGGCCAGGCGCACCAGGCGCAGGCGTATCAACGCCGGCCGGCGCAGGTCGAAGCCGCGCTGACGTTCGGCGCGGGCCACCTGCTCCGCGTCCTCGACCGCACTGCCCTGCTCCAGCACCAGGCTGACGTGGCGGTGCACGATCTGCAGCGCTGCGTCGCCCTCGCCTTCCCAGGCAAAGCCGCACCGCAGCACCGGGTGCGCGTCCAGCGCCGCCTGCCAGGCCGCGCGGAACCGCGCCAGGTCCAGGCCCTGCACGTCCACCCGCAGCTGGTTGATGTAGGCGCCAGCGGTGGGCGTGAACACGCTGTGGAACAGAATGCCCTGCTGCATCGGCGACAGCGGGTAGATGTCCTCGATCTGCGCGGCGGGCACCGGCAGGTTGTCCAGCTGCGCCTGGGTCAGGCGCGCCAGGGGGAAGTCCGAGGGCGTCAGGCCGCCGGCTGCGGGGCTGACGCAGTGTTCGATCAGGCTGCGCAGTTCCAGCTGCCAGGCGTCGGCCAGGCCCTGCACCTGCGGGGCGCTGAACCACTGTGGGGCGAAGCTCCAGGCCAGGCGCAGGCAGCCCTCGCTGATGCTGCCGTTGATGCTCAGCCAGTTGCCCGGTGGCGCCTCCGGGTCACTGTTGCGGCCACTGCTTTCGGCGGCCGGGTACAGCAGCGCGTCGTCGCCGAAGCTCTGGTCGAACTGGCCCAGGTAGTTGAAGGTGATGCGCGGCGCCGGCAGCGCGCGCAAGGCTTCGCCGTGGGGCGACAGCCAGGCCAGCACGCCATGGCCGATGCCGCGGTTGGGCACCTGGCGCAGGTGTTCCTTGATGGCCTTGATCGACTCGCCCATGTCGCTGGCGGCCTGCAGACGCAGCGGGTAGGTGCTGGTGAACCAGCCGACGGTGCGACTCAGGTCGGCGCCGTCGACCCACTCCTGCTCGCGGCCGTGGCCTTCCAGTTCCACATGCACCGCCGCCTGCCCGCTCCAGCGCTGCCAGGCGCGGGCCAGGGCGGTCAGCAGCAGGTCGTTGACCTGGGTGCGGTAGGCCGCCGGGGCCTGGCGCAGCAGCTGCCGGGTGCGCTCGGCATCCAGGCCGGTCTCGATCACTTGCAGGTCGCGCTGGCAGGCCTGCGCCTGGGGCGTGGCCACCAGCTGTTCAACCCGGTTGTCGGCCAGCTGCGCCTGCCACCAGGACAACTCCGCGGCCAATTGCGCGCTGCCGGCCTGGCGGTGCAGGGCATCGGCCCAGTCACGCAGGGCGGTGGTGCGCGGCGGCAACTGCGGCCGCGCGCCGTCGGCGAGCTGCCGGCACAGGAGCTGCAGGTCTTCGAGCAGGATGCGCCACGACACGCCGTCCACCACCAGGTGGTGCACCACCAGCAACAGGCGCTGGCTGCCGTCCCACAGTTGCAGCTGCACGGCGCGCAGCAGCGGGCCGTTGAGCAGGTCGAGGCTGTTTTGCGCCTGTTCGGTCGCGGCCTCCAATTCAGCCTGGTCGGCCACTGCCACTTGCCATAGCACGTTCTGCCCGGGGGCGGCGTGCTGGGCCTGGCCCTGGGCGTCGAAGCGCAGGCGCAGGGCGTCGTGATGTTCGAGCAGCAGGTGCAGGGCCTGGCGCAGGTGTTCGCCGATGATGGTGCGGTTGAAGCCGAGCATCACCGACTGGTTCCAGTGCTGGCGCTGGGCAATCTGGGTGGCGAAGAAACGCGTCTGGAACGGCAGCAGGCGGCTGGCGCCGGTCACGGGGGCCTGCTCCACTTGCGGGGCTTCGGCCTGTCGGGCCGCCTGGGCCAGGGCCGCCAGGGTCTGGTGCTGGAACAGGTCGCGCGGGGCCAGCAGCAGGCCCGCCTGGCGGGCGCGGCTGACCACCTGGATGGCGATGATCGAGTCACCGCCCAGTTCGAAGAAGTTGTCGTTGGCGCCCACCTGTTCAATGCCCAGCACCTGCTGCCAGATGCCGGCCATGACGATTTCACGCTCGCCTTGGGGCGCCACGTAGGCCTGCACCTGCGCCTGGGGCAGTGGTAGCGCCTTGCGCTCCAGCTTGCCGTTGGGGCTCAGGGGCATCTGCGCCAGGCTGATCAGGTGCGCCGGCACCATGAAGTCCGGCAGGCGCTCGGCCAGCCAGGCGCGCAGCGGCGCCTCGACGCCGCTGTCACCGACCACGTAGGCCACCAGCTGCTGCGAGCCAGCCACGCCGTCCACTGCCAGCACCACGGCTTCGCGGGTGAGCCCGGATTCGAGCAGGCAGGCTTCGATTTCGCCCAACTCGATGCGCAAACCGCGAATTTTCACCTGGTGGTCCAGGCGCCCCAGGTACTCGATGATGCCGCCTTCGCGCCAGCGCACCAGGTCGCCGGTGCGGTACAGGCGGCCGCTGCCGTCGGCGGCGGGCACGAAGCGTTCGGCGGTCAGCGCCTGGCGCTGGTGGTAGCCGCGCGCCAGGCCGACGCCGCCCAGGTACAGCTCGCCGGCCACGCCAATGGGCACCGGTTGCAGGCGCTTGTCCAGCACCTGGGTGCTCAGGCCGTCGATGGGGCGGCCGATGGGCACGCTGTCGCGGCCGTCGAGACGGCAGGTCCAGTGGGTGACGTCGATGGCCGCCTCGGTGGGGCCATAGAGGTTGACCAGCTCGGCGTTGGGCAGCGCTTTCAGGGTGCGCGCGGCCAGGTCGGCGGGCAGCGCCTCGCCACTGCACACAATCAGGCGCAGGCTGGTGCAGCGGGCCACGTCGGGCTCGGCCATGAACGCCTGGAGCATCGAGGGCACGAAATGCAGGGTGGTGATGCCCTGCTGGCGGATGCGCCGGATCAGCGCCGCCGGGTCGCGGTGTTCGCCGGGTAGCGCCAGGGTCAGGGTGGCGCCGGTCATCAGCGGCCAGAAGAATTCCCACACCGACACGTCGAAGCTGAACGGGGTCTTCTGCAGCACGTTATCGGCAGCGCTCAGGTCATAGGCCTGCTGCATCCACGCCAGGCGGTTGAACAGCGCGCCGTGGCTGTTGCCGGCGCCCTTGGGCTTGCCGGTGGAGCCGGAGGTGTAGATCACGTACGCCAGGTGCTCGGCGTCCAGCGCGGCCGGTGCCAGGGCCACCGGCTGGCGCAGGTCCAGGGCGTCGAGGTCGAGCACGTCCAGCGCGCGGCCGGCCAGCGGCAGCTTGGCCAGCACCCGTGCCTGGGTCAGCAGCAGGCCGATGCCGCTGTCGTCGAGCATGTGCTTGAGGCGCTCGGCCGGGTAGTCGGGGTCCATGGGCACGTAGGCGCCGCCGGCCTTGAGGATGGCCAACAGCGCCACCACCAGCTCCGGGCTGCGCTCGGCGGCCACGCCCACCATCACGTCGGCGCCTACGCCGCGCTGGCGCAGCAGCAGGGCCAGGTGGTTGGCGCGGGTGTCGAGCTGGGCGTAGGTCAGCTGGCGGTCGTCGAACAGCACCGCCAGGGCGTCTGGGCGCAGCGCTGCCTGCTGTTCGAACAGGCGGTGCACCGGCGCGCTCATGGCGTGGGCCGGGCCACCCTGGCTCCAGGCCTGCAGTTGCTCGCGCTCGGCTTGGCCAAGCAGCGGCGCGTCGTCCAGGCAAGCATCGGGGTGGTCGAGCATGTAGTCCAGCAGGTGCTCGTAGTGCCCGGCCAGGCGGGCGATGGTGCTGGCGGCGAACAGGTCGCGGTCGTATTCAAGGGTGCACAGCAGGTGCTCGCCCAGGGCTACGTCCAGGGACAGGTCGAACTTGGCGGTGACGCTGGGCAGCGTCATCACTTCCACGTTCAGGCCCGGCAGCTGCAGGCGGGTGCTGTCGTCCTGGTTGCGCAGGTTGAACAGGGTCTGGAACACCGGGCTGTGGCTGAGGCTGCGCTCGACCTGCAGGTGGTCGAGCAGCAGTTCGAAGGGGTAGTCGGCGTACTCCAGCGCCTGCATGGCCTCGGCCCGCAGGCGCCGGCACAGGTCCCGGGCGCTCAGCGGCTGGCTGAAGTCGGCGCGGTACACCTGGGTGTTGACGAAGAAGCCCACCAGCTCCTGGATCTCGCGCTGGTTGCGCGCCGCGTTGGGCACGCCCACGGCGAAGCTGTCCTGGCCGCTGTGGCGCGCCAGCAGCGCCTGCCAAGCGCCCAGCAACAACACGAACGGCGTGCATGCCTGTTGTTGGCAGAAGACCCGCAGGCGCGCCAGCAGGGCGTCGGGCAACTGCACCTGCAGCGACTCGCCGCGGTGGCCCTGGATGGCCGGGCGCGGGTGGTCCAGCGGCAGGTTCAGCACCGGCAGGTGGCTGCCCAGGTAGCCGCGCCAGTAGTCGGCAGCGGCCTGGGCGTGGCCCTGTTCATAGCGCTGGCGCTGCCAGGCGGCGTAGTCGGCGTATTGCACCTCCAGCACCGGCAGGCGCGCGTCGGCCTGGCCCAGGGCGGCGGCGTAGGCCACCGACAGGTCGCGCACCAGGATGGCGTTGGACCAGGCGTCGGAGACGATGTGGTGCAGGGTGAACAGCAGCACCTGCTCGCACTCGTCGGCGCACGACAGCAGCGTGGCACGCAGCAACGGCGCGCGGTCGAGCACGAACGGAATGGCGGCCTCGGCGCGGATGCGCGCGTTGATCTGGCTGCAGTCGACCTTCTCCTCGCGGTGCAGCTGGAAGCTCACGTGGGGCTCGATGACCTGGCGCGGCTGGCCGTCGACTTCGACGAAGCGGGTGCGGAACACTTCATGGCGCTGGATCAGCGCCTGGAACGCCTGCTCCAGCGCCGCCACGTCCACCTCGCCTTCCAGGCGCAGCGCCCGCGGCAGGTTGTACTGGGCCGCGGCCGGGTCGTAGCGGTGCAGCAGCCACAGGCGCTGCTGGGAGAACGACAGGGGCGCACTGCCTTCATCGGGACGCCTGGGAATGCCTGGCTCGCCCGCTTCCTCGGCAAGCAGCAGCGCCAGCAGTTCGTCGTCCTGATTTTCGATGAATTGGTTCATGTCGTCCCGTCTCTCGACCGTGTCGTTGGTGTCTTTGAAGGACGAAGGGGGGGTGGGGGAATTTAGGATCTGTGGCCTGCGCTGGCCCATGAGAGCGGTGGTGCTCTGACGGGCCAGCGCAGCCTGGCGGCAGCGGCTACGGGTTACCGGCGGTTAAGCAACGCCTCGCGCTGCGCAGGGCTCAACGCCTGCAACTTCAAGCGCAGCCCAGCCGCTTTTTCCAACTGCCCCGGCGCGCTCTCGCGTTCGCGCAGGGCGGCGGCCAGGGCCACCACGCTGGGGTGGTCGAAGACGATGCCCGGCGGCACTTCCAGTTGCAGGCCCTTGCGGATCGCCGCCACCAGTTTGATCACGGTCAACGAATGGCCGCCGGCCTCGAAGAAGTCGCTGTCGATGTCCAGGCTCTCGCGCCCCAGCAGTTCGGCCATATGGCCGGCCAGCAGGGTCTCCAGGGCGTCGCGCGGGCCGCGGCCACTGCCAAGGTCGGGCTGCACCGCGGGGAGTGCCTGGCGGTCGATCTTGCCGTTGGCCAGGCGCGGCAGGCTGGGCAGCCGCACGTAGCGCGCCGGGCGCATGGCGTCGGGCAGGCGCGCCTCCACCTCTTGGCGCAGCGCCGCTTCGTCGCCCACCACGTAGGCCACCAGGCTGGAGCCGCCATCCGCATCGTGCAGCACTTTCACCGCCGCTTCCCCAAAAGCTTGCAGGGTGGCCTCGACCTCGCCCACTTCCACGCGGAAACCACGGATCTTCACCTGGCCGTCGCCACGGCCGCGCAGCTCCAGCGCGCCATCGTGGCGGCGCACGGCGCGGTCGCCGGTGCGGTACAGGCGCTGGCCGGGTTGCTCGGGATCGGCAATGAACGACGATTCATCGCCGCTCAGGTAACCCCGGCATAGCTGCGCGCCGCCCAGGTACAGCTCGCCGATGGCCCCCACCGGCACGCGGCGGCCCTCCTCGTCCAGCAGGGTGGCGACGTTGTTGGCCAGCACCCCGCCCAGCACCAGCGGGTCACCCGCCACTGCCTGGTAGAGCACGCCGACCGTGGCTTCGGTGGGGCCGTAATGGTTGAACAGGCGCGTGGCCGGCGACTGCGCTCGAATGCGTTCGGCCAGCGCTGGCGTGGTGGCTTCGCCGCCGAGGATGACCGTGGCCGGCAATGCCCCGCCCTGGTCGTCGAGCAAGGCAGCCAGGTGCGACGGCACCATCTTCAGGCAGTCGATGCGCTGGGCCGCCAGGAACCGCGCGAAGGACGGCGCGTCCTGCATGTCCTCGGTGCTGGCGACCACCAGGCAGGCGCCCTGCTCGAAGGCGCCGAACAGGCAGGTGTTGCCCAGGTCGGCGGCCACCGTGGAGGTCAGTGCAAAGCGCTGGCAAGCGCGCAGGTCCAGGGCCTGGCTGACCGCCTGGACGTAGTTGTGCAACTGTTGATGCTCGATGACCACGCCCTTGGGCTGGCCGGTGGAGCCGGAGGTGAACAGCACGTAGGCAGCCTGGTGCGGCGTGGGCAGCGGCAGCGCTGCGGCCGTCGCTGGCAGCTCACCCCAGGCCTGCCACGACAGCTGGCGGTGGCCGGCCAGGGCCGCGTCGGCACCGATGACCAGCAGCGGCTTGGCGGCGTCGGCCAGTTGCTGGCGCCGGCCCTGCGGCCACTGCGGGTCCAGCGGCAGGTAGGCGGCGCCGCTGCGCATCACGGCCAAGGCGGCGATCACCAGCTCGGTGGAGCGTGGCAGCGCCAGGGCGACGATGGTCTCGGGGCCGGCGCCCTGGGCGTGCAAGGTGCTCGCCAGGTGTTCGATACGTTGCTCGAGCTGGCTGTAGGTGAGCACGCCATCGGCGCCTTGCAGCGCTGCGGCGTTGGGCGCCACCGCTGCCCAGTGGGCGATGCGCGCCAGGGGGCTGCCTTCGCCGAAGGTCTGCACCGGGCCGGGCAGGCGCGCGTCAGCCACCGTCGGCTCCAGCAGCCGCTCGATGCTCTGGTCGAGGCCATCGGGCAGGCGCTCCAGCAGTTGCAGGTACTGCTGCAACAGGCCCTGGGCGTCGCCGGGGCGGTAGTGCCGCAGGTCCGCCGACAGCCCCAGGCCGCTGACCTGGCCGTGGGCGTCCTGGTGCACCTGCAAGGCCAGTTCAAAGGGCGACGGCCGCGCGCCGAGCGCACGCCAGCCGGCCGGTACTGCGGACTCGACGCTGAAACCGGCCCGCAGGCAGTCGCTGCGCAGCTGCGCCGGAGCGTGTTCCTGCCAACCACGGTGGCTGTCCAGCAACGCACTGCACTCGGCCAGCCAGCGCGCGAACGGCTGGCGGCTGTCGAGGCTCAGCGCCAGCGGCAGGGTCTTTTCGTAGACCCCGGTGCTGGCGGCGAAAAAGTCATAGTCGGCGCGGCAGTCGTGCAGCCAGCCGCCCAGCAGCTGGCCCTGGCCGCCGATGCGTGCCAGCAGCGCCCACCAGGCCGCCTGCAACAGGCTGTCGACGGGCACCTGGCGGCTTTCAGCCAGGGCGTTGAGGCCATGCACCTGTTCGCTGCCCAAGGCGCTGAACGCCTGGTCCTGGCCGGCCTGGCCGTGCAGGCGGCGCAGGGGCAATTGCAGCGCCTGCCCGGCACCCGCCGCGCGCAGGTGCTCGGCCCAATAGGCTTGCCCGGCGGGGGCATCTTCGTCTTCAGCCATGGCCTGGCGCCATTCGACGAACTGGCCGAAATGGCCGCTCTCCTCGTCTTCGGCCAGCGCTTCTTCGACCATCAGCCGTGCCAGCAGGCGCAGGCTGCCGGCGTCAGCCACCAGGGCGCTGGCGCGCAGGCACAGGCGCCAGTCGTTGTCGGCCACGGCAAACAGCTGGGCGGCCACCACGTCGCCGCGGCTGAGGTCGAACGCCGGCGGTTCGCCGTGCAGCGCCGCCTGGGCGTCGGCCACGCCGCGCAGATCGGTGAACTGCCAGCGGCCGCTACCGGGCGCTTCCAGGGCCTGCTGGCGCAGGCCGCGGTAGCCGGGCTGCTGGCTGAAGCGGCAGTTCAGGCTCCACTGCCCGCGCACCGCGCGCTCGAACCCCTGGCGCAGGGCCTGGGCGTCGACAGCGGCCGCAGCGCCCAGCCACAGCACCTGCGGCTCGCCACCGGCGTCCTGGGCAGCCCGCTGTTCCGGGCTCAGGGCCAGGTGTTCGAGTTCCATCACTTCGCTCATTGCACAGTCTCCAGGGGCGCTTGGGCCAGGGCGGCACGCTCTTGTTGCAGGCGTGCGCGGTCATACATGTCGCCCATGGCGACGACGATTTTGCGCGGCCCCTCGTAGGGGTCGCGGGCGTGAGCGGCGATCATGTTGTCGAGCATCACCACGTCACCCTGCTGCCAGTCGAAACGCACCGCGCACTCCTCGTACAGGCGGCCCAGCAGTGCCATGACTTCATCTTCGATGGGCGTGCCGTCGCCGTAGTAGACGTTGCGCGGCATGCGCTCCAGGCCAAGCATGTCCAGCAGGTCGCTGCGCACGTCGGGCTCCAGGCAGAAGATGTGGTGCAACTGCACCTGGTTGAAGAACGAACGCTCGCCGGTCAGCGGATGGACGATCACCGCCGGGGCACGGGTGCGGGTCTGCAGTTCGTCGTCGCCCAGCCAGCGGTAGTCGATGCCGCCGGCCTCGCAGCGCGCTTCCACTTCGGCGCGGTCAGCGGTCTTGAAGAAGTGCTGCCAGCTGACGTCGAGGTTCTGCAGGAAGGTGCGCACGTACAGCAGGCCGCGCTGTTCGAAGCGCTGGGCGACGTCGGCCGGCAGGCGCCGGTACAGCTCGCGGCAGTCGACGATGGGTGTGCAGCCACCGATGGCCGACGGCAGTTCGCAGAAGAACCACTGCTTGCGCGGCCAGCGGTCCAGGTGCGCGCTTTCGTTGTGGTACAGGATCATCTGCCGCTCGGGGAACGGCGTGGAGCGGTAGGTGTTGCGCCCGCCCTCCTTCTTCGGCAGGTCGCCGTAGGCGCCGTAAAGGCCTGGCTGCAGGGCTTCGGCGAAGGCCTCGAAATCAGCCGGGGTAACCACGCCGAAGTTGCGCAGCACCAGGCCGCCGTGGCGGCGCAGCAGGGCCTCGACCTGGTCACGGTGGGCGGCGGCCCAGGCCAGGGCGTCGAGGTCCGGGCTGGCCGGTTCGATCAGCAGCGGGAACACTTTGCCAGGCTCGATGGGCCGGGTCTTGATCAGCTCGCGCGGGCCCTGGGGCCTGGCCGCCGGCTGTTTCATGAATTTTTTCAGCTTGTCGAGCTTGTTGCCCATGGCCGGCGCATCGCGGCCAACGGGGGTTTCGCTGCTGTCGTGCACGGTGAACTCCTCCAGCGGGGTGTGGGGCGAAGCAATCGCCAGGGCAATCAGTTGCAGCCAGGCCTGGGCCAGGCGCTGGATGCGAGCGGCGCTGAACAGGCCGCTGGCGTAGGCCCAGCGCACCCGCAGGCCGTCGCTTTCGGGCTCGAGGAACAGGCCCATGTCGAACTTGGAGCTGTGCTCCAGCGCTTCCAGGCGCTGGATGTGCAGGCCGTCGATGTCGAACTGGCCCTTGGGGGTGTTCTGCAGCACGAACAGCACCTGCACCAGCGGGTTGCGGCTGCGGTCGCGGGGCACGCCAACGGCTTCGACGATGCGGTCGAACGGCAGCTGCTGGTGCTCGAAGGTGGCCAGGGCGCTGTCACGGGCCTGGGCCAGCAGCGCCTTGAAGGTCATGCCCGGCGCGGTGCGCGAGCGCAGCGGCAGGACATTGACGAAGAAGCCAATCAGGCCTTCCAGCGCCTGCTGCTGGCGGCCGGCAAGGTCGGTGCCCAGCAGCAGGTCGTCGGTGCCCGCCACCCGGTGCAGCAGCCATTGGAAGCTGGCCAGCAACCACATGAACGGCGTGACGCCGGCGCTGCGGCAGTGCGCCTCGATCTGCGCGTACTGCGCCGCGTCGATGCGCAGCAGATGCTCGGCACCGGCGGTGGAGGCCACGGCCGGGCGCGGGAAGTCGGTGGGCAGCGCCAGCACCTTCGGCGCCCCTTCCAGCCGCACCTGCCAGAACCCGCGCTCGCGGCTGAAGGCGTCGCTGGCCAGCCAGCGCTGCTGGTGGATGGCAAAGTCCAGGTACTGCACCGGCAGCGGCGCCCATTGCGGCGCGCGCTGGGCGCCGAGGGCGCGGTAGGCCTCGGCGAATTCACGGATAAGGATGCCCACCGACCAGCCGTCACCGACGATATGGTGCAGGCTGAACAGCAGCAGGTGCCGTTGCTCGCTTAGGCGCAGCAAGCGCGCGCGCAGCAGCGGCCCGGCCAGCAGGTCGAAGGGCTGCCGGGCGTCGTCCAGCGAGGCCTGGCGCACCAGTTGCTCACGCTCGTCCACGGCCAGCATCGACAAGTCGGCGAACGGCACGTCGAGCGTGAGGGCGTCGAGCACCTGGGTGTGCGGGTCGCCGTTGTCGTCCTCGGGGTAGTGGCTGCGCAGCACTTCATGGCGCGCCACCAGCAGGTCGAGGGCGGCCACCAGCCGTTGACGGTCCAGCGGGCCGTCCAGTTGCAGGCGGCCGCTCATGTTGTAGGCGTCGGACTGGCCGCCGCTGAGGCGGTCCACCACCCACAAGCGCTGCTGGGCCAGGGACAGCGGCAGCACACCCTGGCGCGGTTCGGCGGCCAGCGCCGGCAGTGCAGGGGCAGTATCGCCGGCCAGCGCGGCGATGCGCGCGGCCAACTGGTCCAGGCGCGGGGTGTCGAACACTTCGCGCAGCGCCAGGCCCACGTCGAACTGCTCGCGCACCCGCGCCACCAGCTGCGTGGCCAGCAGGGAATGCCCGCCCAGTTCGAAGAAGTGACCGTCGCGGCTCACGCCTTCCAGCCCCAGCAGGTCCTGCCACAGCTGCGCCAGGCGTTGCTCATGGGCCGTGATTGGTTGCTCGCTGCTGCGGCTGTGCAGCACCGGTGCCGGCAGCGCCTTGCTGTCCAGCTTGCCGTTGGCCGTCACCGGCAACACCGCCAGCTGCTGCCAGTGCGCCGGCTGCATGTAGTCGGGCAGCCGGCGCGCCAGGTCGGCCTTGATCGCGTCCAGCGCGGCGCCTTGCGCCAGCACCACGTAGGCCAGCAACTGGCCTGCCCCAAGAATGACCGCACATTGGTGCACGTCGGGATGGGCGGCGATTTGCGCCTGCACTTCGGCCAGCTCGATACGGAAGCCGCGCACCTTGACCTGATGGTCCTGGCGGCCCAGGTATTCCAGCTGGCCCTGGGCGTTCCAGCGCACGCGGTCGCCGCTGCGGTACAGGCGCGAGCCCGGGGCGCCGAAGGGGTTGGGTACGAAACGCTCGGCGCTGTGCCCGGGCTGGCCCTGGTAACCCTGGGCGAGGCCGGCGCCGCCAATGTACAGCTCACCCACCACGCCCACCGGCAACGGGTTGAGGTCGGCGTCCAGCACGTGCACGCTGCTGCCGGCCAGCGGGCGCCCCAGGGGTGCCCGCGCGTTGAGGTCCTGCACCACGCCAGCCAGCACGCCGACGGTGGTTTCCGACGGCCCGTAGTGGTTGAAGATACGGCAGGCCGGGCGTGCCTGGGCAATGCGCTGCAGCAGCGCCGGCTCGCAGGCCTCACCGCCGAGAATCAGCGCATGCCAGGGCAGCGCCGCCGCCTCGTGGCCGGCCACCAGCAGGCTGTGCAAGTGGCTGGGGACAATTTTCAGCACGCCTACCCGGTGCTGGCTGAGGTAGTCGGCGAACAGCTGCGGGTCGCGGGCCTGGTCGTTGTCCAGCAGGTGCAGGGTGCGGCCGCTGCACAGCGCGCCGAACAGCACGGTATGGCCAAGGTCGGCGGCCACGGTGGAGACCATGGCCATGCTCGCCTCGGGCGCCAGCGCCAGGCGTTGCAGCAGACCTTGCACATAGTTGGCCAGGGCGCCGTGGCTGATGACCACGCCCTTGGGCCGGCCGGTGGAGCCTGAGGTGAAGATCAGGTAGGCCGGTTGCAGGCCGTGGTTGACGGGCTGCACCGGGGCAACGGCATCGGTGGCGGCCAGCAGGTGATCGAGGCGAACCAGCGGCAGCGCCAGCTCGGGTTGCTCGGTGCAGGCCAGCACGCGGCGGGCCTGCAGGTCGGCGCAGATCTGCTGCAGCCGCCCGATCGGCGTCTGCGGTTCCAGCGGCACGTAGGCGCCACCGGCTTTCATCACCCCCAGCAACCCTGCCACCAACGCCGGGCTGCGGCCGCACACCAACGGTACGCGCTCGCCGGGCTGGCAGCCCTGGGTCAGCAGCGCCTGGGCGACGCGGTTGGCGGCCTGGTCGAGCCAGGCGAAGGTGTAGGCCTGGCCGCCATGCATCAGGGCGATGCTGGCGGGCTGCTCGCGCACCTGCTGGTCGAACAGCGGCAGCACCGACGCTTGCGGCTGCTGCAGTGCTTCACCCCACTGCGGTGGCGGTGCCTCGCCCTGCAACAGGTCGAGGTCGGCCAGGCGCAGCGCTGGCTGTGCCAGCACCTGGCGCAGTACGGCCAGATAGTGCTGTTGCAGGCGCGCCACGGTGGCGCGCTCGAACACGTCGGCGCTGTAGCCCAGGCTGGCGAGAATCTCGCCGCTGCCGCGCTGTTCGGTGCTCAGCGTCAGGTCGAATTTCTGCGCACGGCGCTCGCGTTCCACCAGCACCATCTGCACCTGTTCATCCAGCCGTCGCGCGCCCAGCGCGCCTTGGCGCTGATGGTTGAACAGCACCTGGAACAACGGCGTGTGGCTGGCGCTGCGCTCGGGTTGCAGGGCGTCGACGAGCATTTCGAACGGCAGGTCCTGGTACTGCTGGGCCTCCACCGCCGTGGCCTGCACCTGGGCCAGCAAGGTAGCGAACGGCAGGGCGCCGCTGACCTCGCTGCGCAGCACCTGGGTGTTGACGAACAGCCCAACCAGCGGTTCCAGCTCGCTGCGGTTGCGCCCGGCCAGGGGCACGCCGACCTGGATCGCCGGCTGGCCGCTGTAGCGGTACAACAGCGCCTTGAACGCCGCCAGCAGCACGCTGAACACCGTGACCCGCGAGCGTTCGGCCAGTTGTTCCAGCTGCCGGGCCATGGCCGTGGGCAGGGCAAATTCGAGGCTGCCGCCGCGCTCGCTGCGCTGCGCCGGCCGTGGCCAGTCCAACGGCAACGCCAGGGGCGGATGCTCGTCGCCCAGGCGCTGCTTCCACCAGTTCAGTTGGCGGTCGCCCTCCCCCGACTCCAGCCAGTGCCGTTGCCACTGGGCGAAGTCGGCGTAGTGCAACGCAGGCGCCGGCAGTTGCAGTGGCGTGCCCTGACGCAGGGCCGGGTACAGCTGGGTCAGTTCCTGGATCAGCAGGTTGATGGACCAGCCATCGGCGACGATGTGGTGCACGGCCAGGGCCAGCACCTGCTCGCCCGCCGCCAGCTTGATCAGCGCGCCGCGCAGCAGGCAGTCGCGGGCCAGGTCGAAGGGCCGCGCGGCTTCGGCGTCGAGCAGTTGTTCAAGGCGTATCTCGCGCTCGCCCACCGGCAGCGCGCTGAGGTCCCAACGGGTCAACTGCAGCGGCGCCGGCGCCAGGACCTGCTGCACCGGCACCCCGGCTTCGGCCTGGATACGGCTGCGCAGCGGTTCGTGGCGGGCCAGCAACTGGTCCAGCGCCGCCTGCAACGCCGCTTCGTCCAGTGGCCCGGTGAGGCGCAGGGCGCCGGGGATCACATAGGCGGCGCTGGCGGGCTCCAGCTGTTGCAGGAACCACAGGCGCTGCTGCGCGTAGGACAGCGCCAGCGGCGCGTCACGCGGCACCCGTGGGATCGGCAGCTGGCGGAAAAGGTCGATACCCTTCTTGGCCATGACGGCCGCCAGCGCCTTGCGCTGGGCCAGGCTCAGGGTTTGCAACGATTCGAGCACCTTGTTCATGAGTCGCTCTTCTCGGCGGCCAGCAGGGCCAGCTCGTCTTCGGACAGCCCTTGCAGGCTCTGCATCAGCGCCAGCACCTCATCGGCCAGCGCGTCCTGGTCGGGCAGCGCCTCGCCGACGTCCAGGGCTGCTGCCAACGCTTGCAGGTCGGCGGCTTCGAACACCTGGCGCAGGTCCAGGCGCCGCTGGAATTGCACCTCGATACGCGAGGCCAGCTGCGTGGCCAGCAACGAATGGCCGCCCAGCTCGAAGAAGTTGTCGTGCAGGCCCACCTGCTCGACGTTCAGCAGGCTCTGCCAGATGGCAGCCAGGGCCTGTTCGGTGGCGGTGCGGGGTGCCACGTAGGCCTGTTGCAGCCAGGCGTTTTCGTCCAGTTGCAGGGCGCGCTGGTCGAGCTTGCCGTTGGCGGTCAGCGGCAGGCTGTCGAGCGGCTGCAACTGCGCCGGCACCATGTGCAGCGGCAGGCTGGCCTTGAGCTGCTGGCGCAGCTGCAACAGCGCCTGCGCAGCGTCGGGCCACGGCTTGGCGGCCACCACGAAGCCCACCAGGCGCTGTTCGCCCTGGGCGTCGGCACGCAGCAGCACGGCGGCGTCGCGCACCTGGGGCTGGTCGCGCAGGCGCGCCTCGATCTCGCCAAGTTCGATGCGGAAGCCGCGCAGTTTGACCTGGTGGTCGATACGCCCCAGGTACTGCACCTGGCCGTCGGCGCTGCAGCTGGCGAGGTCGCCGGTGCGGTACATGCGCGCGCCCGGCGTGGCGCTGAAGGGGTCGGCCATGAAGCGCTCGGCGCTCAGGCCCGGGCGCTTCAGGTAGCCACGGGCCAGGCCCGCACCGCCGATGTACAGCTCGCCCACCACGCCCGGCGGCACCGGTTGCAGGCTGGCGTCGAGGAAGTACCAGGCGAGGTCCGGCAGCGGCAGGCCGATGGGGCTGGCGCTGCTACGCAGGTCGGCCTGGGTCAGCTCGCGGAAGGTCACGTGAACGGTGGTCTCGGTGATGCCGTACATGTTGATCAGCCGCGGCTGGCGGTCGCCGAAGCGCGCGAACCAGGGCTGCAGGCTGCTGACTTCCAGGGCTTCGCCACCGAAGATCACCGTGCGCAGCGCCGGCAGGCCTTCAGGGCTGGCCAGCAGCGGCACCATCAGTTGGCGGAACGCCGAGGGGGTCTGGTTGAGCACGGTCACGCCCTGCTCGCGCAGCAGCTCGGCGAAGGCCCGTGGCTCGCGGCTGACGTAGTACGGCACGACAACCAGCGTGCCGCCGTGCAGCAGCGCGCCGAAAATCTCCCACACCGAGAAGTCGAAGGCGTAGGAGTGGAACAGCGTCCACACGTCGCGGTGGTCGAACGGCAGCACCGGCTCGCTGGCCTGGAACAGCCGCAGCACGTTGGCGTGCTCGATCAGCACGCCCTTGGGCGAACCGGTGGAACCGGAGGTGTAGATGCAGTAGGCCAGGTGCCGGGGGCCTGCCGCCGCGGGCGGCGCGGTGTCGGGGTAGCCGTCGCTGGCGAAGCCCAGGCGCTGCACGCCGTCGACCACGGGCAGGCGCTGTTGCAGGTGGTCCTGGATCAGCAGCAGGGCGATGCCGCTGTCGGCCTGCATGTAGGCCAGGCGGTCGGCGGGGTAGTCCGGGTCCAGCGGCAGGTAGGCGCCGCCGGCCTTGAGAATCGCCAGTAGGCCGACGATCAGCTCCAGCGAGCGCTCGGCGGCCAGGCCCACCAGCACGTCGGGGCCAACGCCCTGCTCGCGCAGGCGCCAGGCCAGGCGGTTGGCGCGTTGGTCGAGCTCGGCGTAGGTCAGGTGCTGGTCGTCGAAGCGCACGGCTACCGCAGCGGGATGGCGGCGGGCTTGTTCGGCGATCAGGCCATGCAGGCTCTGCGCGGGTTCGAAGGCCTGGGGCTGCGGGTTCCACTGCGCCAGCAGTTGCGCTTGTTCGTCCTCGCCCAGCAGCGGCAACTGCGCCAGCGGCTGTTCGGGTTGCGCCACCAGCTGCTGCAGCAGCGCGCGCCAATGCCGGGCCAACTGGGCGGCGGTGGCGGCGCTGAACAGGTCGAGGCGGTAGGTGAAGGACGCCGACAGCTGCTCGGCGCGCTCCACGGTGTGCAGAATCAGGTCGAACTGGGTGGCCAGGGCTTCCTGGCCCAGGGCCTGCACCTGCAGGCCGTCGAACTGCACGTCGTCGTTGAGCCACTGGTGGTCGAACGCGACCTGGAACAGTGGGTGTTCGCCCGGCGTGCGCTGCGGTTGCAACGCTTCCACCAGTGCATCGAACGGCAGGTCCTGGTGGGCCTGGGCCTGCAAGGCGCGTTCATGCACCTGGGCCAGCAGCGTGCTGAACGAGGGGTTGGCCGACAGATCGGCGCGCAGCACCAGCAGGTTGACGAAGCAGCCGATCAGCGCCTGGGTGTGGGCCTGGTTGCGGTTGGCCACGGTGCAGCCGACGCGCACGTCGGGCTGCTGGCTGTAGCGGTGCAGCAGCACCTGGAAGCTGGCCAGCAGCACGGTCGGCAGGGTCACCCCATGGCGCTGCGCCAGGCGGCGCAAGGCCCAGGCCAGGGCGGGCTCCAGGGCGATGGCCAGTTCGGCGCCGGCCAGGCTTGGTTGCGCCGGGCGCGGCTGGCCAGTGGGCAGGGCCAGGCGCGGGTGTTCGCTACCCAACTGCGCCTGCCAGTACGCCAGTTGGCGCTGGGCCTCGCCGGCCGCCAGCCAGTCGCGCTGCCAGGCGGCAAAGTCGCGGTATTGCACCGGTAGTGCCGGCAGCGTGGCCGGGCGCTGTTGGCGCAGGGCGTTGTAGTGCTCGGCGAGTTCGGCCAGCAGCAGGTTCATCGACCAGCCGTCGGCGATGATGTGGTGCAGGGTCAGCGCCAGGCGCCAGCTGTCGGCGCCCAGCGTGGCCAGGCTGGCGCGCAGCAGCGGGCCCTGGCGCAGGTTGAACGGCTGGCGGGCGCTGCTGGCCTGGCCGTCGACTGTCAGCGGCTCGATGGCCGGTTGCAACGCCGGCAGGACCTGTTGGCGGACCTCGCCACCCTCCTCGACGAAGCGGCTGCGCAGGCTTTCATGGCGCGCTACCAGCTGGTCGAAGGCCTGCTGCAGCGCGGCCTGGTCCAGCGTGCCCTGCAGCTGCACGGCGCCGTGGATGTTGTAGGCGTGGCCTTCAGGGTCGAGCTGCCATTGCAGCCACATGCGCTGCTGGGCTGGCGACAGCAGGCCGGCGGCGCCATCGCCGGCGCGGGCGGCCTGGGTGCTGGTGGCCAGGGGCTGGCGCTGCACCAGGGCGGCGAACTCGGCCAGGGTCGGCGCTTCGAACAGGTCGCGCAGGGCCACCTCGCGGCCCTGTTCGTCGCGCAGGCGGGCGAGCATCTGCACGGCGGTGATGGAGTTGCCGCCCAGGGCGAAGAAGTTGTCCGCGGCGCCCGGCTCGATGCCCAGGCAGGCCGCCCACAGCGGGGCGACCAACTGCTCGCTGGCGGTCAGCGGGGCGCGGACCTGGGCCTGCACCTGGCCTTGTTCGCCCAGGCGGTCGATGGCGTAGCTGTCGAGGCTGCCGTCCTGCAGCATGGCGCGGCAGGCGGAGCGTTGCAGCTTGCCGCTGGAGGTCTTGGGCAGCGCGCCGGGGTTGAGCAGCGCGACCACCGCCGGGGCTTCCTGGCAGACCTGGGCCACGGCCAGGCGGATGGCCTCGGCCAGGGCCTGGGCGCTGATCTTGTTCTGGGTGCCGCGGCCGATCTCGGCGGCCACGCCGATGGCCTCGCGGCCCTGGTGCTCGATGGCGAACACCCCTACCCGGCCCTGGCGCACGGCGGCGACGTGGGTTTCCACGGCGCGTTCGAGGTCCTGGGGGTAGAGGTTCTGGCCACGCACGATGAGCATGTCTTTCAGCCGCCCGGTCACCCGCAACTGGCCCTGGACCAGGCTGCCCAGGTCACCGGTGCGCAGCCAGGCCTGGCCGTCAGCCTGCACGAAGGCCTGGGCGCTGGCCTCGGGGTTGCGCCAGTAGCCCTTGGCGATGCTCGGCCCGCTGGCCCAGATCTCGCCCACCTGGCCGTCGGCCAACGGCTGGCCCTGCTGCGGCTCGCAGATGCGCACGGCGTGCCCGGGCTGGGCGCTGCCGCAGTTCACCAGCGGCGAGCCGAGGCCCGCCTGCAGACGGTTGTCGGCCAGCGCCTGGCTGTCGAACTCGTCCACGGCAATGCCCTGGCCACGCTGGCTGCCGGTGACGAACAGGGTCGCCTCGGCCAGGCCGTAGCAGGCGAAATAGGCGCGTTCCTGGAAGCCGCAGGCGGCGAAACGCTGGGCGAAGCCTTGCAGGGTCTCGCGGCGAATGGGCTCGGAGCCCGAGTACGCCAGTTGCCAGTGGCGCAGGTCGAGCTGCGCCAGCGCCGCGTCGCCGACGCGTTCGGTGCACAGGCGGTAGGCGAAGTCCGGGCCGCCGCTGAGGGTGCCCTGGTAGCGGGTCATGGCCTGCAGCCAGCGCACCGGGCGCTCGAGAAAGTGCCGCGGCGACATCAGCACGCAGGGCACGCCGCTGTAGATGGGCTGCAGCAGGCCGCCGATCAGGCCCATGTCGTGGTACAGCGGCAGCCAGCTGACCAGGGTGTCCTGGGCGTTGATGCCGAAGCCGTGGGCGATCAGGCGCTCGTTGGCCACCAGATTGCCGTGGCTGACCTGCACGCCCTTGGGCCGCGAGGTGGAGCCGGAGGTGTATTGCAGGAAGGCGATGTCATCGGCAGCCAGCAGCGGCATCTGCCAGTCGGCGGCCATGCTCGCTTCCACCTGGTCCACGGCCAGCACTTGGACCTTGCCGGCGAAACTGTCGCCCAGCAGGCCGGCCACCGTGGAGTCGGTGAGGATGACCTTGGGCTGGGCGTCTTCGATGATCGATTGCAGGCGCTGCAAGTGCTGCGAGCGGGTGGATTCCGGCGGGTAGGCCGGCACCGCGATGACCCCGGCGTGCAGGCAGCCGTAGAAGCTGGCCACGTAGTCCAGGCCACTGGGGAACAGCAGCACCGCGCGCTCGCCGGCCCCCGCCTGCTGGCGCAGCCACACGGCGATGGCCTGGGCCCGCTGTGCCAGCTGCCGGTAACTGAGCGCCTCGAAGGCCTCTTCACCGTCCACCAGGAAGCGCAGCGCCTCGCGGTCCGGCGTTGCGGCCGCACGTTGCTGCAAGGATTCCACCAACGAGCTTGCGAAGCGCTCGGTCATTTCGATCACCTTTGGTTCAAATGGCTGTTGCGTGACGGTGCAGCAGGGGTTGCAGCCGGGCCTGGAGCAGCGCGAGGACATCGCTGGCCTGGTCGTGGATGAAGAAGTGGCCGCTGTCGAACAGGCTCAGGTCGAAACCGCCCGTGGTCTCCTGGCGCCAGGCCTGCAACTGCGCAGGCGTGGTCGAGTCCTGGCGCCCGGCCAGCACCTGGATGGGGCAGTCCAGCGGTGCCCGCGGGCGGTACTGGTAGCCGCCGCACAGGGCGAAGTCGGCGCGCAGCACCGGCAGCGTCAGGCGCATCAGTTCTTCATTGGCGAGGATGTCCTCGGGGGTGCCGTTGAGCTCGCGCAGGTCGGCGATCAGCTGGGCGTCGGTCTTGTTAGCGGCGAAGCGCTCGGTGTCACGCAGCGACGGCGCGGCGGTGCCCGAGGCGAACAGCAGGCGCGGCGGCGGGCAGCCACGCTCGCGCAGGGCGTGGGCCAGCTCGTGCACCAGCAGGCCGCCCAGGCTGTGGCCGAACAGCGCGTAGGGGCGGTCCAGCTCGGAGCTGATCTCGGCGGCCAGCTGGCGCGCCAGCGCGACCATGTCGGTGGCCAGCGGCTCGCTGAACCGCCGGCCGCGGCCGGGCAGCTCCAGCGGGCGCACCTCGATGTCGGCCGGCAGGCTGCGGCGCCAGCGGCCGTAGACCATGGCGCTGGCGCCCGAGTACGGCAGGCAGTACAGGCGCATCAGCGGGCCGCCTGCTGTTCCATGTGCTGGCGCAGGCTGAGCGGGCGCATGTCGGTCCAGACTTCCTCGATGAACGCCAGGCATTCGGCCTTCAGGCCGCTCTTGCCGGCTTCGCGCCAGCCCTGGGGAATGGCCTTGTATTCGGGCCAGATGGAGTACTGCTCTTCGTGGTTCACCACCACGGTGAACACGGTGTCTTCGCGATCAAAAGCCATTGCCGACCTCGTCAGTATTGCGTTGCAGGGGGATTGCCGCTTGCACGGCTTTGGAACCACAACGAAGTGACGAGTCAGCCAGAGGGAAAATTAATGAGAGGCGTTTCTGATAATGACGTAGGACGTTTCGCTAACGCGCTCCATGCCACAAACGGTTACACATCCGTGCTGAACCGCTTAGGTGGAACTACAGTCTCATCGGTTTGCCCACAAGGAGTCCCCCCATGCACACCCTCAGTCGCAGCGCCGCCTTCCTCCTCGGCGCCGGCCTGCTGGCCAGCCTTCCCGCGTTGGCCGACGAACCCCGCTACAACCAGGTTTCCCTGCGCGCCGAGGTCAGCCAGGAAGTGCCCCGCGACCTGATGCTGGTGACCCTGTACAGCGAGGAACAGAACGCCGACCCGGCCAAGCTCGCCGCCCAGGTCACCGAAGCTATGAACAAGGCGCTGGGCAAGGCCCGCGCAGTGAAGGAAGTGAAGATCAGCCAGGGCAGCCGCAACAGCTACCCCATCTACGACGACAAGGGCCAGAAGATCACCGGCTGGCGCGAGCGCGCCGAGCTGCGCCTGGAAAGCGCCGACTTCCCTGCGCTGTCGACCCTTACCGGGCAGCTGCTGCAGGACCTGAAGATGGGCGGCATGAGTTTCACCATTTCGCCCAAGGCCCGCACCCAGAGCGAAGACGCCCTGCTGAAGGACGCCGTGGCGGCGTTCAAGGCCCGTGCGCAACTGGCCACCGAGGCGCTGGGTGGCAAGGGTTACAAGGTGGTGAGCATGAACCTCAACAGCAGCGGCTATCAGCAGCCGTTCCCGCGCGCGGCGATGATGATGAAATCGGCCATGGCCGACTCGGCGCCCGCGCCTGAAGTGGAGGCCGGCACCAGCCAGGTGACCATGAGCGCCGACGGCGCCATTGAAGTGCAGATGCCGTAACACCGCCCGGCACAAATGATGAAGGTTTTGTGGGAGCTGGCTTGCCAGCGAGCTTTGGGGATTTAGAAGCTCGCTGGCAAGCCAGCTCCCACAAGTGTGTTCGGCGAGGTAATCTGCCAGGCACTCACTCCCCTAGAGGCTTTCATGGACAAATCCGCCTTCACCCCGCTGCTGCTCGCCGCCGCGCTGCTTGGCGCAGCGCCCCTGGCCCAGGCGGCCAGCACCCTGGTCTATTGCTCGGAAGCCAGCCCCGCCGGCTTCGACCCCAGCCAGTACACCAGCGGCACCGACTTCGATGCCTCGGCCGAAACCGTGTTCAACCGCCTGACCCAGTTCAAGCGCGGCGGCACCGAGGTGGAACCGGGCCTGGCCACCTCCTGGGACGTGTCCAAGGACGGCCTGGCGTACACCTTCCACCTGCGCGACGGGGTGAAGTTCCACACCACCGACTACTTCACGCCCACCCGCACCTTCGACGCCGATGACGTGCTGTTCACCTTCGAACGCCTGCTCAACCCCGAGCAGCCGTTCCGCAAGGCGTACCCGTCGGAGTCGCCGTATTTCAACGACATGGACCTGAACACCACCATCAAGTCCGTGACCAAGACCGACGACCACACCGTGGTGTTCACCCTCAACCACATCGACGCCGCGTTCGTGCAGAACCTGGCCATGAGCTTCGCCTCGATCCAGTCGGCCGAGTACGCCAACCAGTTGCTCAAGGAAGGCCGGCCCGCCGACATCAACCAGAAGCCCATCGGCACCGGCCCGTTCGTGTTCAAGCGCTACCAGAAGGACGCGCAGATCCGCTACGTGGGCAACAAGGACTACTGGAAGCCCGAGGATGTGAAGCTCGACAACCTGATCTTCTCCATCACCCCGGACGCCGCCGTGCGCCTGCAGAAGCTCAAGCGCAACGAGTGCCAGGTCAGCGGCTACCCGCGCCCCGAAGACATCGAAGTGGCCAAGCAGGACCCCGACCTGAAGGTGCAGAGCCAGCCCGGTTTCAACCTTGGCTTCCTCGCCTACAACGTCACCCATGCGCCGCTGGACCAGCTGAAAGTGCGCCAGGCGCTGGACATGGCCATCGACAAGCCGGCCATCATCAAGGCGGTGTACCAGAGCGCCGGCCAGCTGGCGCAGAACGCCCTGCCACCGGCGCAATGGTCCTACGACCCGACCATCAAGGACGCCCCCTATGACCCGGCCAAGGCGCGCCAGTTGCTGAAGGAAGCCGGGGTCAAGGAAGGCACCAGCATCAACCTCTGGGCCATGACCGTGCAGCGCGCGTCCAACCCCAACGCGCGCATGTCGGCGCAGATGATCCAGAACGACTGGGCCAAGGTAGGCATCAAGGCCAACATCGTCAGCTATGAATGGGGCGAGTACATCAAGCGCGCCAAGGCCGGCGAGCATGACGTGATGATCTACGGCTGGACCGGCGACAACGGCGACCCCGACAACTGGCTGGGCGTGCTGTACAGCTGCGCGGCGGTGAAGGGCAGCAACTACGCCAAGTGGTGCGACCCGGCCTACGACAAGCTGATCCAGCAGGCCAAGCTGAGCAGCAACCGCGACGAGCGCATCAAGCTGTACCAGCAGGCCCAGCACATCCTCAAGGCCCAGGTGCCGATCACCCCGATCGCCAACTCCACGGTGTTCCAACCCATGCGCAAGGAAGTGCAGGACTTCCGCATCAGCCCGTTCGGCCTCACGCCCTTCTACGGCGTAAGCCTCAAAACCCCGTAGCAGCGGCCAAAGGCCGCGTCCCAGACGCCACGTATCGCGGCGCGGCCTGACGCAGCCTGGCTGCAACTGCTACGCGGTGTTATTGAATGCACCAATATGGCGCACAAAGCTGACCAAATGATCAGCTTTAGTGCGCCTCGTGCACCATTTAAAACGTACGCAAACGTTCAAATGGATGGTTTTTTATATCCATGCGACATTCTTGTACGCGTGTTCCACACTTTGCCCTTTCGCTGGCGTCAAAGTATTGCTTTGGGTATGCCGCCTGCATAAGTATCGGCGGGTAGACCCACAAGGTCCCCTCAATCAAAAAACACAACAACTGAGGCCACCATGCTCAAACACGCGGTCATTCCGTTCCTGATCGGCGCCGGCATGCTTGCCAGCGCTCCTTTTGCCCTGGCAGCACCCACCAGCCTGGTGTTCTGCTCAGAAGGCAGCCCGGCGGGCTTCGACCCGGGCCAGTACACGACCGGCACTGACTTCGATGCCTCGGCCGAAACCATGTTCAACCGCCTGAGCCAGTTCGAGCGCGGCGGCACCGCCGTGGTGCCAGGCCTGGCCACCAGCTGGGACATCAGCCCCGACGGCCTGACCTACACCTTCCACCTGCGCGAAGGCGTCAAGTTCCACACCACCGACTACTTCAAGCCGACCCGCGAATTCAACGCCGACGACGTGGTGTTCACCTTCACGCGCATGCTCGACAAGGACATGCCGTTCCGCAAGGCCTACCCCACCGAGTTCCCGTACTTCACCGACATGGGGATGAACGACAACATCACCAAGGTGGAGAAAGTCGACGACCACACCGTCAAGTTCAGCCTGAAGACCGTGGACGCCGCGTTCATCCAGGACATGGCCATGAGCTTCGCCTCCATCCAGTCCGCCGAGTACGCCGCGCAGCTGCTCAAGGAAGGCAAGCCGCAGGACCTCAACCAGAAGCCGATCGGCACTGGCCCGTTCGTGTTCAGCAAGTACCAGAAAGACGCGCAGATCCGCTTCAAGGGCAACAAGGACTACTGGAAGCCTGAAGATGTGAAGGTCGACAACCTGATCTTCGCCATCACCACCGACGCTTCGGTGCGCATGCAGAAGCTGAAGAAGAACGAGTGCCAGATCACCGCCTACCCGCGCCCGGCCGACATCGAGCCGCTCAAGGCCGACCCGAACCTGAAGATGCCTGAGCAGGCCGGCTTCAACCTGGGCTACATCGCCTACAACGTGACCCACAAGCCGTTCGACAACCTCAAGTTCCGCCAGGCCCTGGACATGGCCGTGAACAAGCAGGAAATCATCAAGTCGGTTTACCTGGGTGCGGGCCAGCTGGCCGTCAACGCCATGCCGCCGACCCAGTGGTCCTATGACACCACCATCAAGGACCCAGCCTACGACCCGGCCAAGGCCAAGGCCCTGCTCAAGGAAGCCGGCATTCCCGAAGGCACCACCATCAACCTGTGGGCCATGCCCGTGCAGCGCCCCTACAACCCCAACGCCAAGCTGATGGCTGAAATGCTGCAGTCGGACTGGGGCAAGATCGGCATCAAGGCCAACATCGTCAGCTACGAGTGGGGCGAGTACATCAAGCGCGCCCACAACGGCGAGATGGACGCCATGTTGATCGGCTGGAGCGGTGACAACGGTGACCCGGACAACTGGCTGGGCACCCTGTTGGGCTGCGACGCCATCAACGGCAACAACTTCGGCAAATGGTGTGACGCCGACTTCGACAAGCTGGTCAAGGCCGCCAAGGCCACCTCTGACCAGGCCAAGCGCACCGAGCTGTACAAGCAGGCCCAGCATCGCGTGAAAGACCAGGTGCCGATCACCCCGATCGCCCACTCCACGGTCTACCAGCCGATGCGCAGCAGCGTGGTGGACTTCAAGATCAGCCCGTTCGGCCTGAACTCGTTCTACGGCGTGGGCATCGACGAAAGCAAGAAGTAAACACCCTGTGGGAGCCGGCTTGCCGGCGAGTTTTTGATGGCCCCGAAAAGCTCGCTGGCAAGCCAGCTCCCACAGCCTCAAGTCGGAAATCCCTGAAGACAACGATGACTGCATTTTCACGCAGGGCCTTCGTGCATTTCAGATTTTTCCTACAGGTCGCAGCGATTTCGCGCATTTACGGTCACGGCTCGCGCCCCTAGTTTCGAACCTCGGCCCGACTACCCCTCAGGCCGCCTCGATCCAGACAACAAGGAATAGACCGTCATGCGTCAACACCATCTGGTTGCATCCCTGCTGAGCCTGGGCCTTTTGGCCGAGGTGCCGCTCAGCCATGCCAACAACAAGAGCCTGGTGTTCTGCTCCGAAGGCAGCCCTGCTGGCTTCGACATCGCCCAGTTCACCGGTGGCACCGACAACGATGCCGCGGAACCGCTGTACAACCGCCTGACCGAATTCGAACGCGGCGGCACCGCCGTGATCCCTGGCCTGGCCACGCGCTGGGACGTGGCCGAGGATGGCCTGACCTACACCTTCCACCTGCGCGAAGGCGTGCGTTTCCACAGCAACAAGGCGTTCACCCCCAGCCGCGATTTCAACGCCGACGACGTGCTGTTCACCTTCCAGCGCATGCTCGACCGCGACCACCCGTTCACCCGCGCCTACCCCACCGAGTTCCTGTACTTCGTGTCGATGGGCCTGGACAAGAACCTGGTCAGCGTCACCAAGGCCGACCCCATGACCGTGGTGTTCAAGCTGCGCACGGTGGACGCTGCCTTCGTGCAGAACATCGCCATGAGCTTCGCCGCCATCCAGTCGGCCGAGTACGCCGAGCAGCTGCTGAAAGCCGGCAAGCCCAGCGACCTTAACCACAAGCCCATCGGCACCGGGCCCTTCGCGTTGCAGCGCTACCAGAAGGACTCGCAGATCCGCTACAAGGCGCACGAGCAGTACTGGGAGCCGAGCCAGGTGAAGGTCGACCAGCTGATCTACGCCATCAACGTCGACTCCTCGGTGCGCGTGCAGAAGCTGCGCAAGAACGAGTGCCAGGTCACCCTCAACCCACGCCCCGCCGACCTGGCCGCGCTGCGTGCCGACCCCAGGCTGAAAGTCATCGAGACCCCGGGCTACAACCTCGGCTACATCGGCTACAACGTGCAGCACCCGCCGTTCGACCAGCTCAAGGTGCGCCAGGCCATGGACATGGCGGTGAACAAGCAGGCGATCCTGCACGCGGTGTACCAGGAGGCCGGCCAGCTGGCGATGAACGCCATGCCGCCGACCCAGTGGTCCTACGACACCAGCATCAAGGACGCGCCGTACAACCCGGAAATGGCCCGCCAGCTGCTCAAGGAAGCCGGGGTCAAGGACGGCCACGAGATAACCCTGTGGGCCATGCCCGTACAGCGCCCCTACAACCCCAACGCCAAGCTGATGGCCGAGATGCTGCAGTCCGACTGGGCCAAGGTGGGCATCAAGGCGCGCATCGTCAGCTACGAGTGGGGCGAATACCTCAAGCGCACCAAGAACGGTGAGCACGACGTGGCCCTGATGGGCTGGACCGGCGACAACGGTGACCCCGACAACTGGCTGGGCACCCTGTACAGCTGCGGCGCCATCGGCAGCAACAACATCGCCATGTGGTGCGACCCGACCTTCGACGCTTTGGTGACCAAGGCCAAGACCCTCAACGACCGCGAGGCCCGCAGCGAGCTGTACCGCCAGGCCCAGCAGCGCCTCAAGCAGGAGGTGCCGATTACCCCGATCGCCCACTCCACGGTCAACCAGCCCATCAGCGCCAAGGTGCAGGACTTCAAGGTCAGCCCCTTTGGCCGCAATACCTTCAGCGGAGTGTCACTGGCCGACTGAGCCCCAGTGCAGGCAAACCGCGGCCAATTGAACGAGGCCAAACGTTTGCAAACACAGTTGTACCCAAAGTTGACCGAGCACCCGAATGTGCCCGGCATAAAAAAAAGAAAAAACCAAGGAGCTTCACCCATGAACATTACAAGAAAAACACTGCTGGCCCTGTCCATCGGCGGCCTGTCCGCCCTGGCCAATGCCGATGACGCCAGCCAGGCGTTCACCCCCACCACGCTCAAGGACAGCAGCGCCCAGGCCGACGCCAAGGGCTTTGTCGAGGACCAGAGCCTGTCGGGCTGGACGCGCAACTGGTACGCCCGCGAACAGTCCAAGCGCGGGCCGCTGTTCAGCCACGCCAAGAACGGCACCCGGGAGCCCATGAACAACCGCACCAACTGGCTGCAGAGCACCACGGTCGACTACACCTCGGGCTTCACCCAGGGCACGGTCGGCTTCGGCGTGGAAGCGGCGCTGTACAACGTGGTGGCGCTGGAGCGCGGCAGCGCGCGCAATGGCGGCTCGAACAACCGCACCCTGGCCGACAGCGACGGCGACACCATCGGCCAATGGAGCAAGCTGGGCCTGGGCAACGTCAAGGCGCGGGTGTCCAACACCACCCTGACCCTGGGCCGCCAGGCCATGGACACGCCCATGGTCGCCACCATCGGCAACCGTGCCCTGCCCTCCAGCTTCGAAGGCGTGAGCATCGACAGCAAGGAGTTCAACAACCTGTCGTTCCAGGCCGGCACCTTCGACCGCGTGTCGCCACGTACCGAGCAGAGCCTGAGCAAGTTCCGCAGCGAGTACAGCGCCACCGGCGTGGAAACCGACCGGGTGACCACCGCGGGCGTCAACTACCAGCCGTTCGAAAGCGTCACCACCACGCTGTTCGCCACCCAGGTCGAAGACTTCTGGAACCAGTACTACTTCGGCGGCACCCACGTGCTGGGTGACAGCGCCGTGGTCAGCCTGACCACTGGCCTGAACTACTACAAGACCCGCGACACCGGCGCCCGCAAGATGGGCGAGATCGACAACCAGGCCGGCAGCCTGTCGCTGACCGCCACCCACCAGGCCCACAGCCTGACCTTCGCCTACCAGCAGATCAACGGCAACGAGTACTTCGACTACCTGCACGAAACCAACGGCATCTTCCTGGCCAACTCCCTGCTGTCGGACTTCAACGGCCCGAACGAGAAATCCTTCCAGGTGGCCTATGGCCTGAACATGGCCCAGTACGGCGTGCCGGGGCTCAAGTTCAACGTCTACAGCGCCCGCGGCTGGGGCATCGACGGCACCCACTACACCGGCACCGCCTATGACGTGAAGAACATGGACGGCGAACACCACTATGAATACGGCGTGGGCACCTCCTACGTGATTCAGAGTGGCGCCCTGAAAGACACCAGCGTGCGGGCGACCTACACCGCCCACCGCGCCAGTGCCAACCAGGCTGATGGCAGCCTGGACGAACTGCGGATCGTTACCACGATTCCGTTCAACATCCTGTAACCGACCTGGCCTGCGCGCGGTGCGATCCACCGCCGCAGGCTAATCTGGCTATTGATCACAGAGGGACTACATGAAAGCGCTACCCCTTCGAGCCGCAATCGCGGCAGCACTGTTCAGCGTTGCCGTCGGCATTTCCGCCAAGCCCCTGGTGGTCTGTACCGAGGCCAGCCCGGAAGGGTTCGACATCGTCCAGTACACGGCGGCCACCACGGCCGACGCGTCAGCGGAAACCCTCTTCAACCGCCTGGCCAGCTTCAAGCCCGGCACCACCGACGTCGAGCCCGACCTGGCGCAGAGCTGGGACATCAGCGCCGACGGCAAGACCTACACCTTTCACCTGCGCCACGGCGTGAAGTTCCAGACCACCGACTACTTCAAGCCAACCCGCGAATTCAACGCCGATGACGTGCTATGGAGCTTCGAGCGCCAGCTCGACCCCAAGCATCCCTGGCACGACAAGGCGCCCATGGGCTTCCCCTACTTCGAAGCCATGGGCATGAAAGACCTGATCGACAGCATCGACAAGGTTGACGACTACACTGTTCGTTTCAACCTCAAGCGTCCCGAGTCACCTTTCCTGCGGGACATGGCCATGGGCTTCGCGTCGATCTACTCCGCCGAATACGGCGACCAGCTGCTGAAGGCCGGCAAGACCGGCGACATCAACAGCAAGCCCATCGGCACCGGGCCGTTCATCCTCACGCGCTACAACAAGGATGCGATGATCCGCTACAAGGCCAACCCCGACTATTACAAGGGCGTGCCCCCCAGCGAAGCGCTGGTGTTTGCCATCACCACCGACAGCAACGTGCGCCTGCAGAAACTGCGCGCCAACGAATGCCAGATCGCGGTGTACCCCAAGCCTGACGACATCCCCGGTATGAAGGCCGACCCCAACCTGCGGGTGGACGAGATGGAAGCGCTGATGACCAGCTACGTGGCCATCAACACCTCGCACAAATACCTGGGCGACATTCGCGTGCGCCAGGCCATCGCCATGGCCCTGGACAAACCCACCCTGGTCAAGACCCTGTTCGGCGAGGGCAACGCCACCCCCGGCACCGGCCCCTACCCGCCGACCCTGCTGGGCTTCGACAAGAGCATCAGCGACCTGCCCCACGACCTGGACAAGGCCCGCGCCCTGCTCAAGGAAGCCGGTGTGCCGCCAGGCACCCGTTTCACTGTGTTCGCCCGCAACGGCGGCGGCCCCACCAACCCCAACCCGACCCTGGCGGCCCAGTTATTGCAGGCAGACCTTGCCAAGATCGGCCTCAACCTCGATATTCGTGTGTTCGAATGGGGGGAAATGGTCAAGCGTGTCAAACAGGGCGAACATGACCTGGCGTTCTACGGCTGGGCCGGCGACAACGGCGACCCAGACAACTTCCTCAGCCCCAACCTGAGCTGCGACGCAGCCACAAGCGGCGAGAACGCCGCGCGCTGGTGCAACAAGGAGTTCGACGGGTTCCTCGCCAAGGCACGTGCCAGCAGCGACCCGGCCGAGCGCGAGCAGGCCTACAAGCAGGCCCAGGCTATTTTTGCCAAGGACATTCCCTGGCTGAGCCTGGCCTACCCACGCTTGTTTACCGCCGTGCGCAAGAACGTCGAGGGTTATCACATTAGCCCCCTGACCAATAACAACTTCGCTACCACCCTGGTGAAGTAACAAGAAGAACGCCCGCCCGCACCCCAAACGGGTAGTGGGCGGGAACTGCCTAACCGGCTGACGAGGTACAACTCAAGATGTTTAGTTTTATAGCCCGCCGCGTGGGGTTGTTGATCCCCACCTTCTTCGGCATCACGTTGCTGACATTCGCACTGATACGCCTGATACCGGGCGACCCCGTGGAAGTGATGATGGGCGAACGGCGCGTCGACCCTGAAATGCATGCCCAGGCGATGGAGCGCCTGGGCCTGAACAAACCCCTCTATGCCCAGTACCTGGACTACATCGGCAACCTGGCGCATGGCAACCTGGGCGAATCGCTGCGTACCCGCGAAAGCGTCTGGCACGAATTCCTGCAACTGTTCCCTGCCACCCTGGAGCTGTCGATCGCCGCGCTGATCTTCGCCGGCATCCTCGGGCTGCTGGCGGGGGTGATCGCCGCGCTCAAGCGCGGGTCACTGTTCGACCATGGGGTGATGGGCATCTCCCTGGCCGGCTACTCCATGCCCATCTTCTGGTGGGGCCTGATTCTCATCATGTTCTTCTCGGTGAGCCTGGGCTGGACGCCGGTGTCCGGGCGCATCGACCTGCTGTATGACATCGAGCCCAAGACCGGCTTCATGCTCATCGACACCCTGCTCAGCGACGAGCCGGGCTCGTTCGTCGACGCCCTGCGCCACCTGATCCTGCCGGCCATCGTGCTGGGCACCATCCCGCTGGCGGTGATCGCGCGCATGACCCGTTCGTCCATGCTTGAAGTGCTGCGCGAGGACTACGTGCGCACCGCCCGCGCCAAGGGCCTGTCGCCCGCCCGCGTGGTGTTCGTGCACGGCCTGCGCAACGCGCTGATCCCGGTGCTGACCGTGTTCGGCCTGCAAGTGGGTACCCTGCTGGCCGGCGCCGTGCTGACCGAGACCATCTTCTCGTGGCCGGGCATCGGCAAGTGGCTGATCGAAGCCATCGGCGCCCGCGACTACCCGGTGGTGCAGAACGGCATCCTGTTGATCGCCTGCCTGGTGATCCTGGTCAACTTCGTCGTGGATATCCTCTACGGCCTGGCCAACCCACGCATCCGTCACCAGCGCTGAGGCCCGGACAATGACTACTGAAAACACCGCGGTCACCGTTGACCAAAGCCTGCTGTACCCCTCGCCCTACAAAGAGTTCTGGCAGGCGTTCGCCAAGAACAAGGGCGCCGTCGCCGGCCTGGCGTTCATGCTGCTGATCATCTTCTGCGCGATCTTCGCGCCGTGGGTGGCGCCCCATGACCCCAGTGAGCAGTTCCGCGACGCGCTGCTGACCCCGCCCGTGTGGCTGGCCGGCGGCCAATGGCAATACCTGCTGGGCACCGACGAGCTGGGCCGTGACCTGCTGTCGCGGCTGATCCACGGCTCGCGCCTGTCGCTGCTGATCGGCCTGTCGTCGGTGGTGATGTCGCTGATCCCGGGCATCATCATGGGCCTGCTGGCCGGCTTCTTCCCGCGCATCATGGGCCCCACCATCATGCGCCTGATGGACGTGATGCTGGCCCTGCCCTCGCTGCTGCTGGCCGTGGCCATCGTCGCCATCCTCGGCCCTGGCCTGATCAACACCGTGATCGCCATTGCCGTGGTCTCGCTGCCTTCGTACGTGCGCCTGACCCGCGCCGCGGTGATGGGCGAGTTGAACCGCGACTACGTCACCGCCGCGCGCCTGGCCGGTGCCGGCCTGCTGCGCCTGATGTTCGTCACCGTGCTGCCCAACTGCATGGCGCCGCTGATCGTGCAGGCCACCCTGAGCTTCAGCTCGGCCATCCTCGACGCCGCGGCGCTGGGCTTCCTGGGCCTGGGCGTACAGCCGCCGACCCCCGAGTGGGGCACCATGCTGGCCTCGGCCCGCGACTACATCGAACGTGCCTGGTGGGTGGTGAGCCTGCCTGGCCTGACCATTTTGCTCAGCGTGCTGGCAATCAACCTGATGGGCGACGGGCTGCGCGATGCGCTGGACCCCAAACTCAAGAATGCCGCCTGAGGAAACGACCATGTCACTGTTGCATATCAAGAATCTGAACGTGCGCTTTGGCGATGCCAAGGCCGTGCCGGTGGTCGATGGCCTCGACCTGTCGGTGGACAAGGGTGAAGTGTTGGCGATCGTCGGCGAATCGGGCTCGGGCAAATCCGTGACCATGATGGCGCTGATGGGCCTGATCGATCACCCGGGCATCATCACCGCCGACGCGCTGAACTTCGACGGCCGCGACATGCTCAAGCTCAGCGCGCGCCAACGCCGGCAGGTGGTGGGCAAGGACCTGGCAATGATCTTCCAGGACCCCATGACCGCGCTGAACCCCAGCTACACCGTGGGCTTCCAGATCCAGGAAGTGCTCCGCCAGCACCTGGGCATGAACAACAAGCAGGCGCGCCAGCGTGCCCTTGAACTGCTGAAGAAGGTCGAGATCCCTGGCGCCGAAAGCCGCCTGGACGCCTACCCGCACCAGCTGTCCGGCGGCATGAGCCAGCGCGTGGCCATTGCCATGGCCATCGCCGGCGAGCCGAAACTGCTGATCGCCGACGAACCCACCACGGCCCTGGACGTGACCATCCAGGCGCAGATCATGGAGCTGCTGCTGAACCTGCAGAAAGAGCAGAACATGGCGCTGATCCTGATTACCCACGACCTCGCCGTGGTGGCCGAAACCGCCCAGCGCGTGTGCGTGATGTACGCAGGCCAGGCTGTGGAAGTAGGCCAGGTGCCACAGCTGTTCGACATTCCCGCGCACCCCTACAGCGAAGCGCTGCTGGCGGCCATTCCCGAGCACAGCGAAGGCGCCGAGCGCCTGGCCACCCTGCCCGGCATCGTCCCCGGCCGCTATGACCGCCCGCAGGGCTGCCTGCTGTCGCCGCGCTGCCCCTACGCCCAGGACAACTGCCGCAGCCAGCGCCCGGCGCTGGACCCCAAGGCCCATAGCCTGGCCCGTTGCTTCTACCCGCTGAACCAGGAGGTGGCTTGATGGCCGTCGTACTTACTGCCCGCGACCTCACCCGTCACTACGAAGTCTCCCGCGGCCTGTTCAAGGGCCATGCCCTGGTGCGCGCCCTCAACGGCGTGTCGTTCGAGCTTGAAGCCGGCAAGACCCTGGCCGTGGTCGGCGAGTCGGGCTGTGGCAAGTCCACCCTGGCCCGCGCGCTGACGCTGATCGAAGAGCCCTCGTCCGGCTCGCTGAAAATCGCCGGCCAGGAGGTGCATGGCGCCAGCAAGGCCGAGCGCAAGCAACTGCGCAAGGACGTGCAGATGGTGTTCCAGAGCCCGTATGCCTCGCTGAACCCGCGGCAGAAAATCGGCGACCAGCTGGGCGAACCGCTGCTGATCAACACCAGCCTGAGCAAGGCCGAGCGCCGCGAGAAAGTGCAGGCGATGATGCAGCAGGTGGGCCTGCGCCCCGAGCATTACCAGCGCTACCCGCACATGTTCTCCGGTGGCCAGCGCCAGCGTATCGCCCTGGCCCGCGCCATGATGCTGCAACCCAAGGTGCTGGTGGCGGACGAGCCGACCTCGGCGCTGGACGTGTCGATCCAGGCACAGGTGCTGAACCTGTTCATGGACCTGCAGCAGCAGTTCAACACCGCCTACGTGTTCATCTCGCACAACCTGGCGGTGGTGCGCCACGTGGCCGATGACGTGCTGGTGATGTACCTGGGCCGCCCGGCGGAAATGGGCCCCAAGGAGGACATCTACAAGCGCCCGCTGCACCCCTACACCCAGGCGCTGCTGTCGGCCACCCCGACCATCAAGCCGGACCCGGCCAAGCCGAAGATCAAGATCGTCGGCGAGCTGCCCAACCCGCTGAACCCGCCGTCGGGCTGCGCCTTCCACAAGCGCTGCCCGTACGCCACCGAGCGCTGCGCCATGGAAATACCGGAGCTGCGCCAGGTTGATACCCGCCAGGTGGCCTGCCACTATGCGGAGCAGTTCCTGAACTGATGCCATGACGCGGCCTGCGGCCGCTGCTACGGGTTCGTAGCAGTGGCCGCAGGCCGCGTCCGCATCCACCACCGGTGCCTGCATGCCAACCGACACCCTCACCACCGTCACCCGCTACCACCTGTGCTGGAAGCACCGCGACCTGGACGGCGTCATGGCGCTGTACCACCCGGCTATCCAGTACCACGATTTCTTCCAGAACCGCACCCTGGCCCTGGCCGAGCTGCGCGACTACGTGCAGGCGAACATGCCGCGCAACGCCGACGAGGCGCTGGAACACAGCGACCGCATCCGCGTGGACGGCGACACCGCCTTCATCCAGTACACCCTGACCCTGCGCGGCGGCGCCCAACTGGTGTCGTTCCACGCCAGTGAAGCCATCACCGTGCGCGACGGGCTGATCTGGCGCATCAACGAATACGCCGCCCTGGTGCGCGAACCCACGGCCGACGCACCACGCCCGGCCACCTCGCGCCTGGGCCTGTCCCCCCGCCAGCTGGGCATCATGGCCGACGACCTGCAGCAGTACTTCGACCAGCGCCAGCCCTACCTGGACCCCGAGCTGGACCTGCAAAAAGTGGCCCGCGTGTGCGGCTACAGCCGCAACCAGATGTCCTACCTGCTCAACCAGGTGCTGGGCCAGACCTTCTACGCCTACGTCAACCAGGCGCGCCTCAAGCACCTGCTGCAGGCCCTGGAAACCAACCCCGAGGCGCGCATCGACGCCCTGGCCTTTGCCGCGGGGTTCAACTCGCTGTCGGCGTTCTACAAGTGTTTCCGCCAGCACACCGGGCTGTCGCCCACCGCCTACATGAAACAACGCAAGCTTGTTACATCGCCTGCCTGTGTGGGAGCTGGCTTGCCAGCGAGCTTTTAGGGCCCCAACATCTCGCTGGCAAGCCAGCTCCCACAAGGGGGTGATGTGCCATCTGCCGCCAGGTGGCTTATGCTGTACCCGCCCCCACCCGCAAGGCTTGCCCTGATGCTGCGTTCCCTGATTGCCACCTTGCTGCTCGCCACCGGCGCCACCCAGGCGGCCGAGACGGTCAAGATCTACAACTGGTCCGAATACATTGCCCCCGACACCCTCAAGCAGTTCCAGGCCAAGACCGGCATCGTGCCCAGCTACGCGGTGTATGACAGCAACGAGTTGCTGAACAGCAAACTGATGGCGCGCAACTCCGGCTACGACGTGGTGTTCCCCTCCACCCACTTCATGGCCCGCCAGGTACAGGCCAACGCGCTGATGGAACTGGACCGCAGCAAGCTGCCCAACTGGGACAACCTCAACCCGGTGCTGCTCAAGGTGCTGGAGGTCAACGACCCCGGCAACCGCCACGGCTTCCCGTACCTGTGGGGCACCACCGGCATCGGCTACAACATCGACAAGGTCAAGGCCGCCCTGGGCGACAACGCGCCCACCGACTCCTGGGACCTGATCTTCAAGCCGCAGAACCTCGACAAGCTCAAGGCCTGCGGCGTGGCCTTCGTCGATAGCGGCCCGGAACTGCTGCCCATCACCCTCAACTACCTGGGCCTGCCACCCCACAGCCGCAAGCCCGAGGACTACGCCAAGGCCGAGGCCGCGCTGCTGAAAATCCGCCCCGACGTGGCGTACTTCGACACCGCGAAATACATGGCCGACCTGGCCAGCGGCAAGGTCTGCGTGGTGGTGGGCTATTCCGGCGACGTGCTGCAGGCCGCCACCCAGGCCAAGGCGGCGAAAAACGGCGTGAACATCGGCTACTCGGTGCCCCGCGAAGGCGCGCCGCTGTGGTTCGACATGGTCGCCATGCCCGCCGACGCCCCCGACCCCAAGGCCGCCTACGCCTTCATGAACTACCTGCTGGAGCCCAAGGTCATCGCCGGCATCAGCAACTACGTGCACTACGCCAACGGCAATGAAAAGGCCGATGCCCTGATCGACCCGGTGTTGCGGGGGGATAACAAGGTGTACCCGGACGAGGACATCATGAGCAAGTTGTTCCCGTTGGAGGCGATGCCGGCGGATATCGATGTGATTCGGACGAAAGTAATGACAAAGGTGATCGCGGGGGGCTAAAGCCCCCACCCACAAACCGCGCCCGAGCCTGTGATCTGGCCCTTGATCTGGCTCTGGCTCTGGCTCTGGCTCTGGCTCTGGCTCTTGATCTTGATCTTGATCTTGATCTTGATCTTGATCTGGCTTTTGACGTTGATCTTGGCCCCGTAAAGCGCCAGGGCCGACTGGAGGCGTCGATCAAGCGGTCCACGGCGTAGCCGTGGAAGACGGAACCGGAGGCGCTTCTATTCCGGGCCGTCGTCCGCTTGAGCGACGCCGGAGGGAGGGGACCCGTAGCGCAGCGGAGGGCCCAAGCAGGGGCGAGCCCTTTTTGGTGACTTTTTGGGGCGACTGCCAAAAAGTTACTCGCCGTAAGGGCGAAACGGTCGGTGGTCGCACCACGAAAATGGATATGTTCGAAATCGCCGAAGCGGGATACAGAATCGGTGAATATATCCATTTTCGCGGGGATACCACCGACCGTTTCGGCCTTACGCCGACTCACTTTTTGTCAAACGCCCGGTGTGCCGGCCCAGACAAAAAATAAGCAAAAAAGGCTTGCCCCTGCTTGGGCCCTCCGCTGCGCTACGGGTCCCCTCCTTCCGGCGTCGCTCAACGGGCAGACGGCACCCGCTATAGAAGCCTGCGGGTTACCGTCTCTTCGGCCTTCGGCCTCGGCCCTTCGGGCAGCCCGTTGATCGACGCCTCCAGTCGGCCCGGGCGCTTTACGGGGCATACAATCAAGATCAAAAACAACATCAAAAGCCAGATCAAAAGCCAGATCACACGCGACCGCAACGGCGCCGGGTTCAACTTCGTAGCTGCGCGATCACCTCCAGGCAATACCCCACCGCCGGCGACACATCCCCCACCCTGCGGCTAAGAATAATCGGCGAGGTCGCATTGGCCTCCGCCAACGGGCTATAGCCAATATCATCCCGATGCAGAATCTGCACCGACTCCGGCACCAGGGTGATGCCAATCCCCGCCCCCACCAGGCCGATGGCCGTCTGCAGTTCGTTGGTCCACTGCGCCACCTTGATGCCCAGGCCGTGCGCCGCGAACAGCGCCAGCACGTGGTCGGCATAACTGGGCCGCGGGTTGCCGGGGTACAGCACGAACGGCTCGCGCGCCAGCTGGGCCAGGGTGGCGGTGTGGCCCAACAGCGGGTGGCCGGTGGGCAGCACGGCGATCAGCCGGTCTTCGCGCAGCACGGTCTGGGTAATGGCCGGGTCGTCGATGTGAATGCGGCCGAAGCCGACGTCAATGCGCCCGGCCTTCAGGGCCTCCACCTGCTGCACCGTGGTCATCTCCGACAGGCCCAGCTCCAGTTCGATCGCGGCGTCTTCGCTGCGCAGGCGGCGGATCATCTCCGGCAGCACGCCGTACAACGTCGACGGCGCAAAGCCGATGCCCATCCAGGTCTTCTGGCCCAGGCCGATGCGCCGGGTGTTTTCACACAGGGTATCAAGCTGGTGCAGCAGCGCGCTGCTGTGTTCGAAGAAGTACCGCCCCGCCTCGGTCAGCCGCAGCGGCCGGGCGCGCTCGATCAGGCTGACGCCCAACTCGTCCTCCAGCTGCTGGATCTGCCGGCTCAGCGGCGGCTGGGCGATGTGCAGGCGCTCGGCGGCGCGGGTGAAGTTCAGGGTCTGGGCCAGCACCTGAAAATAGCGGAGATGCCTGAATTCCACGGCTTACCTCATCAGTGACAATACCCAACAGGTATCAGACCAGACCAATTCTATATTGGATTGCAAGAAAACGCCGTATCACTATCGGGTCAGACAAGAACATAACCTGACGGGTATCGAAATGAGTCATCCCACGATCGAGTCGCTCGAAACGATCATTGTCGATCTGCCAACCATCCGCCCGCACAAGCTGGCCATGCACACCATGCAGCACCAGACCCTGGTGCTGCTGCGCCTGCGCTGCAGCGACGGCGTGGAAGGCATTGGCGAGGCCACCACCATCGGCGGCCTGAGCTACGGCAACGAAAGCCCCGACAGCATCAAGGTGAACATCGACAGTCACATCACCCCGCTGCTGATCGGTCAGCCCGCCGACAACATCAACGCCGCCATGCAGCGCATCGAGCGCAGCGTGCGTGGCAATACCTTCGCCAAGTCCGGCATTGAAAGCGCGCTGCTCGACGCCCAGGGCAAGCGCCGTGGCCTGGCGGTGAGCGAGCTGCTGGGTGGGCGCCTGCGTGACGGCCTGCCAGTGGCCTGGACCCTGGCCAGCGGCGATACCGCCCGCGATATCGCCGAGGCGGAACAGATGCTCGACGTGCGCCGCCACCGCATCTTCAAGCTGAAGATCGGCGCCGGCGAGGTGAACAAGGACCTGGCCCACGTCATCGCCATCAAGAAGGCCGTGGGCGACCGCGCCAGCGTGCGCGTGGACGTCAACCAGGCCTGGGACGAGGCCGTGGCCCTGCGCGCCTGCCGGGTGCTGGGCGACAACGGCATCGACCTGGTGGAGCAGCCGATTTCGCGCTACAACCAGGTCGGCCTGGCCCGCCTGAGCGCCAGCAGCCCGATCCCGATCATGGCTGACGAAGCCATCGAATCGGTGGAAGATGCCTACAACCTGGCCCGCCTGGGCGCCGGCACCATCTTCGCACTGAAAATCGCCAAGACCGGCGGCCCCCGCGCGGCCCTGCGCGCCGCCGCCATCGCCGACGCCGCGGGCATTGGCCTGTACGGCGGCACCATGCTCGAAGGCGGCATCGGCACCCTGGCCTCGGCGCACGCGTTCATCACCCTGCCGAAGATGGCCTGGGATACAGAACTGTTCGGCCCACTGCTGCTGACCGAAGACATCCTCGCCACCCCACCGGTGTACAAGGACTTCCAGCTGCACGTGCCCAGCACCCCGGGCCTGGGCCTGGAACTCGACGAAGAGCGCGTGGCCTTCTTCCGCCGCGACAAAGCCACCAAGGCCCACAGCCACAGCTGAGAGAGAACCGCCATGCTGTTCCACGTAAAGATGACCGTGAACCTGCCCCTCGACATGGACCTGGCCAAGGCCACGCGCCTGAAGGCCGACGAGAAGGAACTGGCGCAGCGCCTGCAACAGGAAGGCACATGGCGCCACCTGTGGCGCATCGCCGGGGCCTACGCCAATTACAGCGTGTTCGATGTGGCCAGCGTACAAGAGCTGCACGACACGCTGATGCAGTTGCCGCTGTTCCCGTACATGACCATCGAGGTGGACGCCATGTGCCGCCACCCTTCCTCGATCCACGAAGACGACCGCTGATAGGCGCCTGCCCCTGGCGCGCTGACTAATAAATATAAGATGAGGCCACACCCATGACTGTCAACATCTCGCAGACCGAACCGGTACAGCAGTTCCTCAAAGAAGCCAGCGGCGTGTTCAACGACGCCGGCAACCCACGGGTGAAAACCCTGATCCACCGCATGCTCAAGGACTCGGTGAAAATCATCGAGGACCTGGAGGTCACCCCGGAAGAGTTCTGGGCCGCGGTGAATTACCTCAACGTGCTGGGCGCGCGCCAGGAGGCCGGGCTGGTGGTGGCCGGCCTGGGCCTGGAACACTACATGGACCTGCAGCTGGATGCCCAGGACGAGGCCGCCGGCCAGTTGGGCGGCACCCCGCGCACCATCGAAGGCCCGCTGTACGTGGCCGGCGCGCCGCTGAGCCAGTACGAGGCGCGGCTGGACGACGGCAGCGACCCGGGCACCGTGCTGTTCATGCAGGGCCAGGTGAAAGATGTCGACGGCCAGCCGGTGCCCGGCGCCATCGTCGATGTATGGCAGGCCAACACCGGCGGCACCTATTCGTATTTCGACCCGTCGCAGAGCGAGTTCAACCTGCGCCGCCGCATCCAGGCCGACGGCCAGGGCCGCTATCGTTTCCGCAGCATCGTGCCCTCGGGCTACGGCTGCCCGCCCGACGGCCCCACCCAGCAACTGCTCGACCAGCTGGGCCGCCATGGCCAGCGGCCGGCGCACATCCACTTCTTCATCTCGGCACCGGGCCATCGCCACCTGACCACGCAGATCAACCTGGCCGGCGACAAATACCTGTACGACGATTTCGCCTACGCCACCCGCGACGAATTGGTGGCCGAGATCCGCTTCAGTGAAGATCAGGTGCAGGCGCAGAAACATGGGGTGAGCGGCCGGTTCGCCGAGATCGACTTCGACTTCACCCTGCAGGCCAGCGAAGTGCCGAAGGCGCAGCAGCGCGGCGAGCGCGTGCGCGCGTTGGAGGATTGACGCACACACCGTAGGAGCCGACCTTGGTCGCGATGCAGGCACTGCGGTGTGTCAGGCGGGGCCTCATCGCGCGCAAGCGCGGCTCCTACCGGGATCATTGCGGGGTGTAAAAAAAAGGGCAGCCCGTGGGCTGCCCTTTTTCGCTTAGTGGTGCTCGCGCGTCGCGCGGAATTTCACGTCAGGCCAGCGCTCTTCCATCAGCGCCAGGTTCACCCGGGTAGGCGCCAGGTAGGTCATGTGACCACCGCCGTCCACCGCCAGGTTTTCCACGGCCTTGTTCTTGAATTCCTCGAATTTCTTCTTGTCGGCGCAATCAACCCAGCGGGCCGACCACACGGTGATCGGCTCGTAGGAGCACTCCACCTTGTATTCTTCCTTCAGGCGGCTGGCCACCACGTCGAACTGCAGCACGCCCACGGCGCCGAGGATGATGTCGTTGCTGCGCTCGGGGAAGAACACCTGGGTGGCGCCCTCTTCGGCCAGCTGCTGCAGGCCCTGGCGCAGTTGCTTGGATTTCAGCGGGTCACGCAGGCGTACGCGGCGGAACAGCTCCGGGGCGAAGTGCGGGATACCGGTGAAGCCCAGGGCTTCGCCTTCGCTGAAGGTGTCGCCGATCTGGATGGTGCCGTGGTTGTGCAGGCCGATGATGTCGCCGGCGAACGCCTCTTCCAGCTGCTCACGCTCGGACGAGAAGAACGTCAGGGCGTCGCCGATGCGCAGGTCCTTGCCGGTGCGCACGTGGCGCATCTTCATGCCTTTCTCGTACTTGCCCGAGCAGATGCGCATGAACGCGATGCGGTCGCGGTGCTTGGGGTCCATGTTCGCCTGGATCTTGAACACGAAGCCGGTGAACTTCTCTTCCACCGGTTCCACGGTACGCTCGTGGGCCACGCGGGCCAGCGGGCGCGGCGCCCAGTCCACTACGGCGTCGAGCACGTGGTCGACACCAAAGTTGCCCAGGGCGGTGCCGAAGAACACCGGGGTCATCTGGCCGTTCATGAACTCGTCCTGGTTGAAGGTGTGGCATGCGCCCTGCACCAGCTCCAGTTGGTCGACAAAACGGTCGTACTCGTCACCCAGGTGCGCGCGCGCCTCATCGGAGTCCAGCTTCTCGATGATCTTGGTCTCGGTGCGTTCGTGGCCGTGGCCCGGGGTGTAGACGATGATGTAGTCGCCGGCCAGGTGGTACACGCCCTTGAAGTCGCGGTAGCAACCGATCGGCCAGGTGATAGGCGCTGCCTTGATCTTCAGCACCGCCTCGATTTCGTCGAGCAGCTCGATCGGGTCGCGAATGTCACGGTCCAGCTTGTTGATGAAGCTGACGATAGGCGTGTCGCGCAGGCGGCACACGTCCATCAGGGCGATGGTCCGCGGCTCTACGCCCTTACCGCCGTCGAGCACCATCAGCGCCGAGTCCACCGCGGTCAGGGTGCGGTAGGTGTCTTCGGAGAAGTCTTCGTGACCGGGGGTATCGAGCAGGTTGACCATGTGGTCGCGATACGGGAACTGCATCACCGAGGTAGTGATGGAGATGCCGCGCTGCTTCTCCATCTCCATCCAGTCGGACGTGGCGTGACGGTCGGACTTGCGCGACTTCACGGTACCGGCCACGGCAATGGCCTTGCCCATCAGCAAGAGTTTCTCGGTGATGGTGGTTTTACCGGCGTCCGGGTGGGAAATGATGGCGAAAGTGCGGCGTTTCGCGACTTCGGCGGCCTGTTGGGTCATGGGAAATCGCCTGCGAGGTGATTCAAAAAAGGGCGCCGATTATAGCTGAACCCGGGCCGAGCTGGAACCATGCGTCCAACTCGCCCGTCGCCAGGGGCTCAGGCCGTGGCGGGTGCGGCCTGGGGCAGCGTGTCGGTGGCGGCCTGCGGGCGGTACAGCATCACGTAGTAGGTGCCCAGGCAGATCAGCCAGCAGAAGATCGCCGCCCAGATGTTGTGCGACAGGAAGTGCGCGCCCTGGATCATGCGACCGATGGAGAACACCGTGCCCAGGCCAAAGGCGAACACCAGGCCGGCGCGGGCCATACGCGGGCGGCGGTCACGCAGCACGAAGAACAGCGAGAACAGGGTGAAACCGGTGGCCGCGTGGCCACCCGGCCAGCAGCGGCCCGGGCTGGAAGTGGCGGGGCGGTGCTCGAACAGCTTGCTGTAGGCCTGGGTGCCGCCGAACTCGGTCACGCTCCAGGGACACTGCACGCCGGTCAGCGCTTTCAGCGGCGCGGTGTAGCTGGTGGACAGCGACATGGCCACCACCAGGCACGCCAGTTCACGGCGGATCGGCAGCAGGCCCTTGACCAGGAAGCTGGCCAGGTAACCCAGGGCGCCCAGCACGCCGATGGCGATCACCACGCGCTTGGCCTGGTCATGCAGCACGTTTTCCAGCCAGTAGCTGTGCCGGCCGGCGAACGCCTGCTGCACCGGGTCGTAGAACCACTGTTCGATCACCATGTCGATGTCGGTCAGTTCCAGCAGGCACAGGGCGATGGCGATGACGGCAGGAATGCCGAGGCCGATCCAGAGGTTCAACGGGCGTGACGTGGGTCGCGGCAAGGTAGGTAGCATTTTATTGGGTAGTCCACGAGCGGAAGAAGCGGCACCCGGAGCGTCGGGCGCCCAGGGTTCAAATGACGCAGGCGTGCGGCCCCATGGGCCGCGCGGCGTGGACTATACGCTTTTGACTGGTCAAAATTTCGTCAAAAACAGGCAGGCGATTGTAGTCGTGTTTTCCACGCCCGCCACACCGCTGGGTCAATTAAGGGTGGCCAAATGCTGCCGCAGATGGGAACCTTTTAATAAGCGGAGACGTCCACTCCCCTGATTCGACCATTCGTCAGGGTGTTGCAAGAACGGCAAGTCAGCCTGACGAGGCTGCGCTTATGGCGCGCATCGACGCTGTTTCACAGCCGTCCGCGCGCTGCTTCTCGCGAACCCACCGTTGACCGCCAGGCATGGCTGTCGCCACCGACGGTGAGTGCGCCGACTGAAAAAATAGGAGTCCGCCTGTGGCTATTCGCTATGGCAAGGGGCTGATGGGGTGTGCGGCTGCCGTCGTCATCCTGGCCCTGCTGGTCCACTGGATCGGCATCAGTACCATCGAGCAGTACCAAGAAGATTTACTGTTTTACCTGCAAGCGCATCTGATCCTGGTAGTGGCCTCCATGGCCGCCGCACTGCTAGTGGGCATCCCCGCCGGCATTGCGCTCAGCCGACCGAACATGGTTGGCCGCGCCGAACGCTTCATGCAAATCTTCAACATCGGTAACACCGTCCCTCCCCTGGCCGTACTGGCCATCGCCCTGGGCATACTTGGCATCGGCAGCGGCCCGGCCATCTTCGCCCTGTTCCTCGCTTCCCTGTTGCCCATTGTGCGCAACACCTACGAAGGCCTGAAAAACGTTCAGGGCTCGCTCAAGGAAGCCGCCGTCGGCATCGGCATGACCCCGCGCCAAGTGCTGTTCCAGGTCGAACTGCCCAACACCGTGCCCATCATTGTCGGTGGCGTGCGCGTGGCCCTGGCGATCAACGTCGGCACCGCGCCGCTGTCGTTCCTGATCGGCGCCAACAGCCTGGGCAGCCTGATCTTCCCCGGCATCGCCTTGAACAATCAGCCGCAACTGTTGCTGGGCGCCGCCTGCACGGCGTTGCTGGCATTGCTGCTGGACGGCCTGGTGTCGATGGCCAGCCGCCTGTGGCTGGAACGCGGCCTGACTCGCTGAGCGAAGGAAATCACATGAAAGTACCAAGCATGCTGCTGGGCCTGGCCCTGCTGTGCGCGGGCGCTGCCCACGCTGCGGAAAAACCGCTGGTGCGCCTCGGCGCCCGGGTGTTCACCGAACAGTCGGTGTTGGCCGCCATCACCGCGCAATACCTCGATTCGAAAGGCTACAACGTGCAGGTCACCAGTGGCCTGGGCAGCAACCTGGCGCGCAGCGCCCAGGAGACCAACCAGCTGGACATGGTGTGGGAATACACCGGCGTGTCGCTGGTGTCCTATAACCACGTGACCGAGAAACTCGACAGCGCCGCCACCTACCAGCGGGTCAAGGAACTCGACGCCAAGAAAGGCCTGGTGTGGCTGACCCCGTCGAAGTTCAGCAACACCTACGCCCTGGCCCTGCCGGAAAACATCGCCAAGGCCTACCCCCAGGTCAACACCATCAGCCAGCTGAACCAGGTGCTGCGCGATGAACCGAAAAAAGGCCACGTGCTGGCCCTGGACACCGAGTTCGCCAACCGCTCCGACGGCCTGGTGGGCCTGACCCAGACCTACGACCTGCAGTTCACCCGCCGTGACATCCGCCAGATGGACGCCGGCCTGGTCTACACCGCGCTGCGCAACGGCCAGGTGTTCACGGGGCTGGTGTACACCACCGACGGCCGCCTGAACGCCTTCCACCTCAAGCTGCTGGAAGACGACAAGCACTACTTCCCCGACTACACCGCCGCCCCCGTAGTGCGCCGGGACTTCCTCGACGCCCACCCGGACCTGGCCGCCGACCTGAAACCGCTGGCCGAGCTGCTGGACGACGAGACCATGCGCCAGCTCAACGCCAAGGTCGACGTGCAGCACCTGAGCCCGACCGCCGTGGCGGCCGAGTTCCTGCGTGACCACCCCGTGCCCGCCGCCGCGAAGGAGCAGCCATGAGTTTCCTCGATACCTTTTCCCACCTGGACTGGGCGCAGGTGCTGCACCTGACCGGCCAGCACATCGCCCTGGTGGGCGTGGCGGTGAGCCTGGCGATTCTGGTGGGCGTGCCCCTGGGCATCGTCATGACCCGCTTCCCCGCCGCCGCCGGGGTGATGCAGGCCAGCGCCACGGTGCTGCTGACCATCCCCTCCATCGCGCTGTTCGGCCTGCTGCTGCCCTTCTATTCGAAGTTCGGCCAGGGCCTGGGGCCGCTGCCGGCCATCACCGCTGTGTTTCTGTACTCGCTGCTGCCCATCATGCGCAACACCTACCTGGCGCTGACCGGCGTGGAGCCGGGCATCCGTGAGGCCGCGCGCGGCATCGGCATGACCTTCGGCCAGCGCCTGCGCATGGTCGAGCTGCCCATCGCGGTGCCGGTGATCCTGGCTGGCGTGCGCACCGCCGTGGTCATGAACATCGGTGTCATGACCATCGCCGCCACCATCGGTGCCGGTGGCCTGGGTGTACTTATCCTCACTTCCATCAGCCGCAGCGACATGTCGATGTTGATCGTCGGCGCCGTGCTGGTGAGCGTCCTGGCGATCATCGCCGACCTCTTCCTGCAATGGCTGCAACGCGCCCTGACTCCCAAAGGATTACTCAAATGATCGAACTCCAGAACCTGACCAAGACCTTCACCAGCAACGGCAAGGAAGTAAAGGCCGTGGACGCCGTGAGCCTGACCGTCAACGAAGGCGAGATTTGCGTGTTCCTGGGCCCGTCGGGCTGCGGCAAGAGCACCACGCTGAAAATGATCAACCGCCTGATCACGCCCACCTCGGGCAAGGTGCTGATCAACGGCGAGGACACCACCGGCCTTGACGAGGTGACCCTGCGCCGCAACATCGGCTACGTGATCCAGCAGATCGGCCTGTTCCCGAACATGACCATCGAGGAAAACATCACCGTGGTGCCGCGCCTGCTGGGCTGGGACAAGCAGAAATGCCACGAGCGCGCCCGCGAGCTGATGAGCATGATCAAGCTGGAGCCCAAGCAGTACCTGCACCGCTACCCGCGCGAACTGTCGGGCGGCCAGCAGCAGCGTATCGGCGTGATCCGCGCGCTGGCGGCAGATGCGCCGTTGCTGTTGATGGACGAGCCGTTTGGCGCGGTCGACCCGATCAACCGCGAGATGATCCAGAACGAGTTCTTCGAGATGCAGCGGGCGTTGAACAAGACCGTGATCATGGTCAGCCACGACATCGACGAGGCCATCAAGCTGGGCGACAAGATCGCCATCTTCCGCGCCGGCAAACTGCTACAGATCGACCACCCGGACACCCTGCTGGCGCACCCGGTGGACGACTTCGTCAGCAACTTCGTGGGCCAGGACAGCACCCTCAAGCGCCTGCTGCTGGTGAAGGCCGAGGACGCCGCCGACAACGCGCCGTCGGTCAGCCCGCAGACGCCGGTGGCCGATGCCCTGGAGCTGATGGACGAGCACGACCGCCGCTACGTGGTCATGACCGACGCCCAGAATAAAGCCATGGGCTACGTGCGCCGCCGCGACCTGCACCGCCAGCAGGGCACCTGCCAGGATTACCTGCGCCCGTTCAACGCCACCGCGGCCTACGACGAGCACCTGCGCATCCTGCTGTCGCGCATGTACGAGTTCAACCGCGCCTGGCTGCCGGTGCTCAATGCCGAGAACGTATTCCTGGGTGAGGTGACCCAGGAATCCATCGCGGCGTACCTGAGCTCGGGCCGCTCGCGGGGGATGAAGACCAACATCGTGTCGCCGGCGGAGTTGGTGGAACAGGCCACCGTTTGATTGCAGGACGCGGCCTGCGGCCGCTGCTACGGAGATCCCCCGTAGCAGCGGCCGCCAGGCCGCGTCATGCCCACCCCGGTTTAAAACCCTAGACTGGCCTGCACATAGAACGTGCGCGGTTCACCCAGGTAGATGCCCGAATTGTTGTCGCTGGAACGGGTGAAGTACTGGCGGTCGAACAGGTTGCGCACCCCGGCGCCCAGCTTCAGGTTCGACAGCTGCTGGCCAAAGTCATACCCCCCGCGCACCTGCCAGGTCACGTAGCCGGGCATATCCCCATACTGCCCATCGGCACTGGGCTTGGTGATGTAGTTGCCGTTGAAGCTGCCATCGGCGTTCATGCCGGTGCCCGGCGCGCGCTGCTTCGATTGGGCGAAGGCGTCGAGGTTCCAGGTCCAGCGGTTCACTTCATAGCGCAACCCGGCGGTCGCCACCTGGCGTGAGTAGAACGGCAGGTCGCGGCCCTTGAAGCCCGGGATATCGCCCTGGTAGGTGGCGCGGGTGTAGGTGAACCCGGCGTTGGCGCTCAGGCCGTCCAGGCGTGGGTCCAGCGCGGCCAGGTCGTAGTGCACCGAGGCCTCGATGCCCTGGTGCTTGGTGGCGCCCAGGTTGGTCCAGCCGATGTCGTTGCTGATGTACTGCAGCTCGTGGTCGAAGTCGATGTAGAACGCCGTCAGCTCGCCACCCCAGGTGCCGTCGTCATAGCGCGTGCCGATCTCGTAGGTCTTGGCCCTCTCCGCCTCCAGGCCGCTGGCGGTCTGGTTGCCGATGCCGCCCTGGGCCAGCTGGAAGTATTGCAGGCTGCCGAACGAGGTCTCGTAGTTGGCGAACAGCTTCCAGGCATCCGACAGGTGATACATCACGCTCAGCGCCGGCAACGGTTCGTTGCTCTCGACGCTGCGGTCCTTCGCCTGCACGCGCACGCCGTTGGTGCCGAGCACCGGGCGCTCGTGCCAGTCGGTGCTGATGTGCTCGAAGCGCACGCCGGGGGTGATGGTCCAGTTGCCGACGTCGATCTTGTCGTCGATGTAGAACGCGGTGGCCTCGGTGCCGCCGGTGCGGTCCTGGGAAATATGGCCGTCGGAAGTCGGGGTGACCGTGGGCGTGTTGTCGATCAGCGCCAAGCGGCTGCTCTGTTCGTGCATGGCCTCCTTCAGGTAGCGCACGCCAATGCTGGCCTCCTGGCTGACGCTGTCGCCGATGAACAGGTGCGACAGCCGCGGCTCCACGGCGAAGGTGTGGTAGCTGCGCGGGTAGGACGACAGGGTTTTCTGGTCGCGGGCGGCGATGGTGCTGCCGCGGAAGCTGTCGGTGTAGTAGGTCAGCACTTCCAGCTGGGTGGCGTCGTCGATCTGGTGCAGCCACTTCAGCGAGACGTCCTTGCGGCGGCCGGTGAAGTTGTCGTAGTCGCGGTCGGACTGGTACGGGTTGTGGTCGTACTGGGCCTGGGTGAGGCCGCCGGGCATGTCGGCACGGGCGTCGTAGTAGTGGAAGTTCAGCGACACCTCGTCGCTGTCGGTCAGCGCCCAGTGGGTCTTGAACAGCACGTCGTCGATGTCGTTGCCGTTGTTGCTGCTGCGGTAGCCGTTGCCGTTCACCCCGGTGTACAGCAGGGCTGCACCCAGGCCGTTGTCGGCGGTGCCGCCGAGGAAGGTCGACTCGGTGTGCTTCCAGCCGCCGTGGGCCGAGGTTTCCAGGGTGGTGCTGACGTCACCGCTGAAGTCCTTAGGGATGGCGCGGGTGACGAAGTTGATCACCCCGCCGACGTTCTGCGGCCCGTAGCGCACGGAACCGGCGCCGCGCACCACGTCGATGCTGTCGAGGTTGCCGGCGGAAATCGGCGCCATGGACAGCTGCGGCTGGCCGTAGGGGGCGAACGCCGCAGGCACGCCATCGATCATCACCGTGGAGCGCGGCGACAGCCGTGAGGTCAGGCCGCGCACGCCGACGTTGAGGGCAATGTCGCTGCCACCGGTGCCGTTGGAGTCCTGCACCTGCACGCCGGGGATGCCGCGCAGCACGTCGCGCACGTTCATCGCGCCCTGCTCCACCATGGCTTCGCGGCGCACCACGGTGCGCGCGCCGGGGTGGTTCTGCACCACGGTCTTGTCGGCGTCGCCCAGCCAGTCGCCCACCACTTTCACGTCGGTGGGCGCCAGCTCGACGCTGCCTGTGGCGGCGGTCGGCTGGGCGGCGTGCAGCACCGCGCTGCCCTGGTTGATCTCATAGGTCAGCCCGCTGCCTGCCAGCAGCGCCTTCAGGGCCTGCTCGGGCGCCAGGTTGCCGGCGACGGCCGGGGCCTGCTTGCCAGCCACAAGGTCGGGGCTGAAGAACAGTTGCAGCGCGGTCTGCCGCCCCAGCTGGTTCAGCGCCGCGGCCAGGGGCTGGGCCTGGATCTGCACGCTGACCGGTGCCTGGTCGGCAAACGCCAGGGGGGCGACACTGCCGAAGGTAATGGCCAGCAGGCCCAGGGTTAACGCATTGAGCTTGTTGTTGTTCACGTCGTGGCTTGTCCTGAAGTTACAGTTGGCCAGGAAGACGAACCAGGGCAAAAAAACCTGAATCAGCGCGCGATAATTTCTGCCGAACCGTCGGCCAGGGTGCGCACGCTCACCGGCAGGATGCTCGGCAAGGCGCGCAGCAGGGCGTCGGTGTCATCGGCCTTGAACACGCTGCTCAGGCGCAGGTGGGCGGCCTTGCCGCTGACGTGCAGCGGTTGCTGGCGGTAGCGGGACACTTCGCGCACCACCTCGCTCAGCGGCGCGGCGCTGAACACCAGCTTGCCGCTGCGCCAGGCAGTGAGGTCGGCGGTGTTCACCGGGGCGGCCGGGCTCACCTGGCCGTCCTCGCCAATGCGCGAACCCAGGCCTGCGGTCAGCATCACCGGCGCGGCATGGCCCTGCACCCGCACGGTGCCGGACTCCACCGCCACCTGCACCTGGTCGGGGTCGCGGCGCACGTCGAAGCGCGTGCCAGTGACCGTCACCGTGCCGGCGCCAGCGCTCACCACGAACGGCCGCGACGGGTCATGGGCGACGCTGAACATGGCCTCGCCTTCCTGCAGCGTGACCTGCCGCTGGCCGTCGACGAAGCTCACCGACAAGCGCGTGCGGCTGTTGAGCTCCAGGTGCGAGCCGTCCGGCAGGTCGAACTGCCGCCGCTCGCCCAGCAGCGTGGCGAACTGGCCCTGGTAGGCCGGGTCATGGCGCAGCTGGGTGAACCAGCCCAGCCATACCGCCGCCGCGACAATACTGGCCGCCACCACGTAGCGAATGGCCTGGTGCCCGCGCAGGTGCTTGAGCGCGCGCATCATGTAGCGCTCCACCATGTTGCGGCTCAGGCCCATGCGCTCGGCGATCTCGGCCTGGCTCAGGCCCTCCAGCTTCTGCCAGACGAACACCTTGCGGCAGTTGGGCGGCAGCTCGTCCAGCGCCTTTTCCACAGCGTCGGCCAGCTGCACCGCCTGCACGAACGCTTCGGGGTCGGCGCCGGCGGCCGCGTCGGGCGCCAGCGCCAGGCTCTCCAGCGCGGCGCGCCGGTCTTCGCGGCGGTAGCCATCCACGGCGATGTTGCGCGCGGCCTGATGCAGGTAGGCACGTGGCTGCTGCACCTCCGCGGCCGGGGTTTCCAGCACGCGCACAAAGGCGTCGTGGGTCAGGTCCTCGGCGCGCGCACGGTCGCGCAGGCGGCGCGTCCAGGCGCCCAGCAGCTCCTGATAATGCTCGAGAAAACCGGGGTGGCCGCGCAGCTTGGAGGTCATGGTCGGCAGCTACTGAGGGGAGAAAGGGCGCGAATGGTAATGGTTACCATTAATGTATTGCAACTGTTACAGAGTGCCGTCCGCTGAGTGACAGACGACCCGCCGAAGTGGCAGGGACGCCACTTCGACGGGGCATTGACCTACCCGTGATCAATGGTCGTCATTGTGCTCCTTGCCCAGTTGCTGGATGTGCAAGGTGAGCTCCATGGCGGGGCCTGACTCGTCATTGACGTAGCAGTACCAGCTGCGGTGGGCGTCGTAGCGTTTGTAGGGCTTGAGCGTGCGGCCGTGGCGGGTTTCGATACGGACGTTGTCCAGCCGGCCATTTTTCAGCACCTCCAGGATAGGTTGTGGCTGGCCGTCGGCGAATATATAAGGTTGCCACAGCATCTCGGGCGTGGGCTTCAACGGATACAGGGCGATGTAGCCGCCGCTGCTGAAGCCGAAACGCTGGCCGATGCTGTTGAAGCGTCGCCCTTGGCCGTAGGTGTAGGAACGGATGTCATAGCCGGCGTAGCCCTTTTCGTCGTAGAAGCAGTCGAACTGGAACAGGTGGCGCTCACCTTCGGCGTAATTGGTCACGGTCAGCCATTCAACTGACTTGCGCCGCTCCTGCCCTGGCCCGTCCAGCAGAATTTCCGCGCAGTCCCAATGCCCTTCGAAATGTGGCGTCTGGCACTTGACCTCGGCCACGAACGATTTTTCTCGATTGATCCAACCCATGTCGATAGTTCCCTGTGCTTGCGCACGCAGTGTTTTGGCGTCGGGCGGCTTGCCCGGCGTTGCTGTGGAGCGGGGGCCAGTGTGGGCATCCTGGCGGGCGATAGTCAGAATGAAACGTCTCCCGCCGGCCAAACACCGGGAACATCAGGCTGTCATGTGGGTCGGTTACTAAAGAGGTGAAAAGGACGCCACGACGAACGCGTGTAAAAACGCGACATTTTTAGTTGATCTTGAGCCCCTCACGTCCTAAAGTTCGCGCCGACCGTCCATGCTGGAAACGATCCATCCGGCTCAAGTACTGACGACGAGACAGCAAGGCCATGAGGAAGCGTGCTTCCAGTGGCCTTTTTGCTTTCGGCGACATGCCTTGGGAAGTAGGCGAACCAAAGTGGGGATACGGAGGGCGGTCAAGAGAGGTGTGCACCGGGTGCCACCTTCACCCATGAATATTTTCAACGTTTGCCAGCAGGAGTCCCCAGCATGTCGATCCAGGTCGAAGACTATTTCGCGCGCGAAACCTTCCAGAAAATGAAGGCGTTCGCCGACAAGCAAGAAACCCCTTTCGTACTCATCGACACCCAGATGATCAGCCAGGCCTACGACGACCTGCGCGCCGGCTTCGAATTCGCCAAGGTGTACTACGCGGTCAAGGCCAACCCTGCGGTCGAAATCATCGACCTGCTGCGTGACAAGGGTTCGAGCTTCGACATCGCCTCCATCTACGAGCTGGACAAGGTCATGGGCCAGGGCGTCGGTCCTGAGCGCATCAGCTACGGCAACACCATCAAGAAGTCCAAGGACATCCGCTACTTCTACGAGAAGGGCGTGCGCCTGTTCGCCACCGACTCCGAAGCCGACCTGCGCAACATCGCCAAGGCCGCCCCGGGTTCGAAAGTCTACGTGCGTATCCTCACCGAAGGCTCGACCACTGCCGACTGGCCCCTGTCGCGCAAGTTCGGCTGCCAGACCGACATGGCCATGGACCTGCTGATCCTGGCCCGTGACCTGGGCCTGGTGCCGTACGGCATCTCCTTCCACGTGGGTTCGCAGCAGCGCGACATCAGCGTGTGGGACGCCGCCATCGCCAAGGTGAAGGTGATCTTCGAGCGCCTGAAGGAAGAAGACGGTATCCACCTGAAGCTGATCAACATGGGTGGCGGCTTCCCGGCCAACTACATCACCCGTACCAACAGCCTGGAAACCTACGCTGAAGAAATCATCCGCTTCCTGAAGGAAGACTTCGGCGACGACCTGCCGGAAATCATCCTGGAGCCGGGCCGTTCGCTGATCGCCAACGCCGGTATCCTGGTGAGCGAAGTGGTACTGGTTGCCCGCAAGTCGCGTACCGCCGTCGAGCGTTGGGTATACACCGACGTGGGCAAATTCAGCGGCCTGATCGAAACCATGGACGAAGCCATCAAGTTCCCGATCTGGACCGAGAAGAAAGGCGAAGTGGAAGAAGTGGTCATCGCCGGCCCGACCTGCGACAGCGCCGACATCATGTACGAGAACTACAAGTACGGCCTGCCACTGAACCTGGCCATCGGTGACCGCCTGTACTGGCTGTCCACCGGCGCCTACACCACCAGCTACAGCGCCGTGGAGTTCAACGGCTTCCCGCCGCTGAAGTCGTTCTACATCTAAGCGTTTGCGGCAATGAAGAAGCCCGGGCCATGTGCCCGGGCTTTTTTGTGAGCATCAGACCACCACCCGTTCGTAGCCGCTGCCGCAGGCTGCGCTGGCCCTTGCGTGCACCGGAGATTTTCAGGGTACACGCCGGCCAGCGCAGCCTGCGGCAGCGGCTACAGGGTGGCGGCCTTGGCGGCGTAGTGCGCCGCCATCGCCCGCACGCGCGCGTCATTGGCCTGCAACAACGCCGGCCCGCTCACCCGCAGGAAGTTCAGGTTGCCGCCCTCCAGCGCCCGCTGCAGCCAGTGCAGCGCCTCGTCCACCCTGCCCGCCTCGGCCAGCACCGCCGCGTGGCTGAACTGCCCGCGAAAATCCCCGGCCTCGGCCGAGCGCCGGTACCAGTCATGGGCCTGGGCCACGTCGGCCGCGCAGGCCATGCCGTTTTCCAGGTAGCGCCCCAGCAGGTTCATCGACTTGGCGTGGCCCATCAGCGCCGCGCGGCGGTAGCACACCAGCGCCAGCTCATGGTCCAGGGCCACGCCACGGCCGGTGCCCAGCAGGTTGGCGTAGTTGTACAGCGCCCAGTCCAGCCCAGCGGCGGCCGCTTCGCGGTAATGCAGCGCCGCTTGCCCGGCATCCGCCGCACCGCCCCAGCCATGCTCGCAGCAGCGCCCGAGCATGTTGCGCGCCATCAGGTGGCCGCCGTTGGCGGCAATCTCGAACCAGGTGCGCGCCAGCGCCGGGTCGCGTTCGATGCCCTGGCCGTCGAGCAGGATCTGCCCCAGCAGCGCCTGGGCATCGACGATGCCGGCGCGGGCCGCGGTCAGGATGGCCTGGGCGGCGCGCGCCGGGTTGGCATCGAGCATGGCGCTCAGGCGCTCGGCGTCGAGGATCTCTTCGCGGCGCAGCTCGAAGCCCATGTCAGACGTCCACCCAGCGGCGCAGCAGGTTGTGGTAGGTGCCGGTCAGGCGCACCAGCGACGGGTGGTCGGGCACGTCGCGGGTCAGGCTCTGGATGGCGCCGTCCATCTCGAACAGCAGCGCGCGCTGGCTGTCCTCGCGCACCAGGCTCTGGGTCCAGAAGAATGAGGCGAAACGGGTGCCGCGGGTGACGGCGTTGACCTTGTGCAGGCTGGTGCCGGGGTACAGCACCAGGTCGCCGGCCGGCAGCTTGACCCGCTGGGTCCCGTAGGTGTCCTGGATTTCAAGCTCGCCGCCGTCGTACTCGTCGGGGTCGCTGAAGAACAGCGTTGAGGACAGGTCGGTGCGCACCCGCTCCGGGTTGCCGCGGGCTTGGCGCACGGCGTTGTCGATGTGGAAATCGAAATTGCCACCGGCCGTGTAACAGTTCAGCAACGGTGGGAACACCTTGTGCGGTAACGCCGCTGACATGAACAGCGGGTTCTGCCACAGGCGCTCCAGCATCGCCGCGCCGATTTCCACCGCCAGCGGGTGCCCCTCGGGCAGCTGCAGATTGTGCTTGGCCTTGGCCGACTGGTGCCCGGCGGTGATCTTGCCGTCTGCCCAGTCCGCCTGTTCCAGGGCCTGGCGAATGCGCGCTACCTCCTCAGGGGAGAATATTCCGGGGATGTGCAGCAGCATGGCAAAGGCACCTGAAAACGTGAGGGCGCTAATGGTATTGATTCTTATTGACTGTGTACAACTGTCTGACGTACGAAATTGTAAAAACCGTAAGCAAAATGTGTAAAGAATGTAAATTCAGTGCGGATAGCACCGTGTCGCAATTGATACCTAATTTCATTTACCCTACATTCCGCCGCCTCGAACACCTTGGGGAAGGCCAAAAACAATGTCACGCCAACACGTTTATGTTCCTGTCAGCTCGCCACGCCTGCTGGTTTCCGCCATCGGCATGGCGCTGGGCGCCGCTTCGGTCGCGCAGTTCGCACAAGCCGCCGAAGACACCGACGCCAAGCAGACCGGCGCCATTTCGCTGGGCGCCACCAGCATCACCGGCGAGGCGCAAGAGCCTTCCTACCAGACCACCAAGTCGGCTTCGAGCAAATACACCGCACCGCTGACCGACACCCCACGCTCGGTCACAGTGATCCCGCAGCAGGTGATCAAGGACACTGCCGCCACCTCGCTGCAGGACGCCCTGCGCACCGTGCCCGGCATCACCTTCGGCGCCGGCGAAGGCGGCAACCCCCAAGGCGACCGCCCGTTCATCCGCGGCTTCGACGCCCAGGGCGACACCTATCTGGACGGCGTACGTGACACCGGCGCGCAGACCCGCGAGATCTTCGACATCGAGTCGGTGGAAGTCAGCAAGGGTCCGAACTCGGCGTTCGGCGGCCGCGGCTCGGCCGGCGGCAGCATCAACCTGGTGAGCAAGCTGCCCCAGGACCGTGACTTCCTTGACGGCGGCTTCACCTACGGCTCCGACCAGACCCGCCGCTACACCCTGGACGTGAACCGCAAGTTCCTCGACACCGCGGCCTTCCGCCTGAACCTGATGAGCCACGAGCAGAACGTGGCCGGCCGCGACGCGGTGAACTACGACCGTTGGGGCGTGGCACCGTCGGTGACCTTCGGCCTGGGCACCGAGAACCGCCTGAACCTCAGCTACTACCACGTGGAAAGCAACGACCTGCCGGACTCGGGCATCCCGTACGGCTACAGCTCCTCCACCGCCACCGCCCACGTGCACGACAAGCCCACCGACGGCGGCGACAGCAACAACTTCTATGGCCTGAAGGACCGCGACTTCCGCAAGACCCGCGCCGACATCAGCACCATCGCCTTCGAACACGACTTCAGCGACACCATGACGCTGAAGAATACCCTGCGCCACGGCAACACCGGCCAGGACTACATCCTGACCCAGCCAGACGACAGCCAGAAGAACGTCAACAAATACGGCACCGTGTGGCGCCGCGCCAACGCCCGGGTCAGCACCACCGAGACCACCACCAACCAGACCGACCTGTTTGGCGAGTTCAACGTGCTGGGGTTCAAGAACAGCTACTCCACCGGTGTCGAGTTCACCCGTGAAGAAAGCAAGGTCAGCGGCTACGCCTTCAGCAACCCGGCCAACACCAACCCGACCGCTGCCTCGCCAGGTGGCGTGGGTTGCCAGCCAGGCGAAACCTACGGCGGCACCTGCACCTCGCTGAGCAACCCGAACCCCGATGACGCCTACACCGGTACCATCACCCGCAGCCACGCCAGCGATGTCGACACCGTGGCCAACACCCGCGCCATCTATGCCTTCGACACCATCGAGCTGGACCCGCAATGGCTGCTGAACCTGGGCGCGCGCTACGACAGCTTCCGTACCACCGCGGACGCCGCCGCCACCGGCAAGACCACCAACAATTCCAACTTCTGGAACTGGCAGGCTGGCCTGGTGTTCAAGCCGACCGACAACGGCAGCATCTACGCCTCGTTCGCCACCTCGGCCACCCCGCCGGGCGCCATGCTCAACGAAGGCATCGACGGCAACCCGCTGACCGCCAACGGTAGTGTGCTGCAGAGCGACCTGGAGCCCGAAACCACCAAGAACTACGAGATCGGCACCAAGTGGGACGTGTTCCAGGACCGCGTGTCGCTGACCGCTGACATCTTCCGCACCGAGAAGGAAAACACCCGGGTACTGACCGCCACCAACACCTACGAGAACGCCGGCAAGACCCGCGTCGACGGCTTCGAGCTGTCGGCCACCGGCAAGATCACCGAGAAATGGCAGGTGTTCGCCGGCTACAGCTACCTGGACAGCGAGATCCTCAGCGGTGGCTTGTCGGGCCGTAACGGCGCGGTCACCGGTGGCGCCGCCACCGATGGCAAGGAACTGCCGAACACGCCGAAACACAGCGCCAGCCTGTGGACCACCTATCAAGTGGCGCCGAAGCTGACCATCGGTGGCGGTGCCTTCTACGTGGGCGAAGTGTGGGGTGACACGGCCAACACCGTGTACGTACCGTCCTACACCCGCTACGACGCCATGGCCGCGTACAAGCTGAGCAAGAACGTCGACTTCCAGCTCAACGTGCAGAACCTGACCGACAAGGTCTACTACGACAAGGCCTACGCCGCGCACTTCGCCAACCAGGCAGCCGGCCGCACCGTGTTGTTCAGCACCAACTTCCACTTCTGATAACCCGGAAGTGCCCGCAAGCCCCGCTCACTGGTTGAGCGGGGCTTTTGCGTGTTTGAGACGTGTTCGCAACTGATGCGGCATACTGCACGCCTGATCTGGCAAGGTGAATTAAGGTGTTGAAGAAAACACTGTTTCAAGTGCACTGGTTTTTCGGCATCACGGCAGGCCTGATCCTGGCCCTGATGGGCGTGACCGGCGCGATGGTGTCCTTCCAGGACGAAATCATGCAGGCCCTGAACCCCACCACCCTCAAGGTGCAGGTGCAGGACAGCGGCGTGCTGCCGCCTGCGGTGCTGGTGCCCAAGCTATCGGCGGCCCAGGGTAAATCGATCGCCGCGCTGTGGGTGGAGACCGACACCGGCCTGGCCTCGCGGGTGTTCTTCAGCCCGCCGCCGGGCGAGCGTCGCGGCGAGCTGCGCTACTTCAACGCCTACACCGGCGAGCTGCTGGGCAAGGTCACCGGCGAAGGCTTCTTCGGCTTCACCCTGCAACTGCACCGGTTCCTGGCCATGGGCGAGGTGGGCAAGAACATCACCGGGGCGTGCACGCTGATTCTGGTGTTTTTCTGCCTGTCCGGGCTGTACCTGCGCTGGCCGCGCCAGGCGTTGAACTGGCGCGCCTGGCTGACCCTGGACTGGGCCAAGAAAGGCCGCGCGTTCAATTGGGACCTGCACGCGGTGGCCGGCACCTGGGTGCTGTTCTTCTACCTGCTGCTGTCGGTGACCGGGCTGTTCTGGTCCTATGACTGGGTGCGCGAAGGCCTCACCGCCATGCTTGGCGACGCGCCCAAGGGCCAGCAGCGCGGCGGCCGCATGCAGCGCCCGATGCCGCCCAGCGGCCCGGTGGACATCAACTATGACGCGGTGTGGGACAGCATTCGCAACGAGGCCGGCCCGCAGCTGAGCGCCTACAACCTGCGCCTGGCGCCCCAGGGCCAGCCGGCGACGGTGTTCTACCTGCTCAAGGACGCCCCCCATGAGCGGGCGTTCAACAGCATGACCATCGAGCCCATGACCGGCAAGGTACGCCGCCACGAGCGCTTCGCCGACAAGGCCTTGGGTGGCCAACTGCTGGACAGCGTGTATGCCCTGCACGTGGGCAGCTATTTCGGCCTGGCCGGGCGGATTTTGAACACCCTGGCCGCGCTGACCATGCCGCTGTTCTTCGTCACCGGCTGGCTGCTGTACCTGGACCGCCGCCGCAAGCAACGCCAAGTGCGCGCTGCGCGCCAGGGCCTGGAGCCCGGCACCGGGCAAGGCGACGCCTGGCTGATCGGCTACGCCAGCCAGAGCGGTTTCGCCGAGCAACTGGCCTGGCAGAGCGCCGGCCAGCTGCAGGCGGCCGGCATTGCCGTGCGCGTGGAACCGCTGGCGCGCCTGGCCGAGCAGGACCTGCGCCAGGCCAGCAACGCGCTGTTCGTGGTCAGCACTTTCGGTGACGGCGAGGCGCCGGACAGCGCCCGTGGTTTCGAGCGCAAGGTGCTCGGCCAGGGTGGGTCGCTGGCGCAATTGAACTACGCCCTGCTGGCCCTGGGTGACCGCCAGTACCAGCACTTCTGCGGCTTCGGCCAACGCCTGCACCAATGGCTGGACGCGAGCGGCGCACGCCACGCGTTCGCCCCGGTGGAAGTGGACAGCGGCGATGCGCAGGCGCTGCAGCACTGGCAGGAGCAACTGGGCCAGCTCACCGGTGCCCAGCCGATCATGGCCTGGCAGGCGCCGCTGTATGAAGAGTGGACCCTGAGCGAGCGCCGGCTGCTCAACCCGGGCAGCCAGGGCGCACCGGTGTACCTGCTGGGCCTGACGCCGCCGGCGCCACACAGTTGGGAAGCCGGCGACCTGGTGGAAGTGATGCCGCGCCTGAGCACCGACGTGCCGCTGCAGACCCAGGCGCGGGAATACTCCATTGCCTCGCTGCCCGCCGACGGCCGCCTGGAACTGATTGTGCGCCAGGAGCGCCACCCCGACGGCAGCCTGGGTTTGGGCTCCGGCTGGCTCACCGAGCATGCGCCAGTGGGCGCGGCCATCAGCCTGCACTTGCGCCGCAACGCGGGCTTCCATGCCCCGCGCGACGCCGCGCCGGTCATCCTCATCGGCAACGGCACTGGCCTGGCGGGGCTGCGCAGCCTGCTCAAGGCGCGGGTGGCCAAGGGCCGTACACGCAACTGGCTGATCTTCGGCGAGCGCAACGCGGCGCATGACTTCCTCTGCCAGGGCGAGCTGCAAGGCTGGCTGGCCAGCGGCGACCTGCAGCGCCTGGACCTGGCGTTCTCGCGCGACCAGGCCAGGAAAATCTACGTGCAGGACCGCCTGCGCGAGCAAGCCTGCGAGGTGCGTGAGTGGGTGGCCGAGGGCGCGTTGATCTACGTGTGCGGCAGCTTGCAGGGCATGGCGGGCGGCGTGGATGAAGCACTGCGCGAGGTGCTGGGCGAGGCGACGGTGGAGTCACTGAGCGAGCAGGGGCGTTATCGGCGGGACGTGTATTGATTCTGCCGTAGCAACTGACTTCTGTGGGAGCTGGCTTGCCAGCGAGCTTTTCGGGCCTCAACAACTCGCTGGCAAGCCAGCTCCCACAGATGCGTTTGAGATTTATGCAGGCTGCAGCTTCTGCGCAAATACCGCCACGCCATCCAGGTCGCGCAAGGTCACCGTCAACTCCCCGCTCTGCCCTTCAATGCCCACCTCGCCAAAGAACTGGAAGCCGGCAAGCGGCGAGCTGTTCTGCGCCGGCGGCGCCTTCTGGAACACCACCTCGGGGCCGAAGGTCTTGTCCAGCGCATTGGGCCCGAACGCCCCGGCGTTCAGCGGCCCGGCAACGAACTCCCAGAACGGCTCGAAGTCCTGGAACGCTGCGCGGTCGGGGTGGTAGTGGTGGGCTGCGCAGTAGTGCACATCCGCCGTCAGCCACACATGGTTGCGCACTTTATTCTCGCGCAGGAACGCCACCAGCTCGGCCATTTCCAGCTCGCGGCCCTTCGGCGCACCCGGGTCGTTGTTGGCAATGGCTTCCCAGCGTTCCACGCCCGGGCTCACCTCGCCGTCCGGCACGCCCAGGCCGATGGGCATGTCAGCCGCCACCACCTTCCACTGGGCGGTGGAGGCCTTCAACTGCTGCTTCAACCAGTCCAGCTGCGCGCGGCCCATGAAGGCGCTGTCGGCGCTCATCTGCTCCTGCAGGTTGGCGCTGTTGCCGCCGCGGTAGCTGCGCATGTCCAGCACGAACACGTCCAGCAGCGGCCCGTAGCTGAGCTTGCGGTAGATGCGCCCGCCGTTGTCGGCCTGCTGGCGGCGCATGGGTGAATACTCCAGCCACGCCTGGCGCGCGCGGCTCACCAGCACATTGATGTCGCGGGTCTGGTAGCGCTCGTCCAGTTGCTTGCTGGGCGACCAGTTGTTGATCACCTCGTGGTCGTCCCACTGCCAGATCTGCGGCACCTCGGCGTTGAAGCGGCGCAGGTTTTCATCCAGTAGGTTGTAGCGGTAGTTGCCGCGGTATTCGTCCAGGGTCTCGGCCACCTTGCTCTTGGCTTCGGTGGTGATGTTGCGCCAGATGCGCCCGCCTTCCACCGTGAGCTGCGCCGGCACCGGGCTGTCGGCGTAGATGGTGTCGCCGCTGTGGATAAAGAAGTCCGGCAGGCGCAGGCGCATGGCCTCGTAGATGCGCATGCCACCGATGTCCGGGTTGATGCCGAAGCCCTGCCCTACCGTGTCACCGCTCCACACGAAGCGGATGTCGCGGCGCTGGCTGGGCGCGCTGCGCAGGTGGCCGAACCAGGGCTCGCTGGCGACGCCGGTCTGGGCGTCCTCGAAGGTGACGCGGTAGAAAATCGCCTGGTCCACCGGCAGCCCGCTCAGTTCCACCCGTGCGGTGAAGTCGGTGCGCGCATCGGCCAGCGCCGAGATGAAGCGGCGCGGGTTGCTGAACACGCTGCGGGTGTCCCACTCCACCACCATGCGCGCTGGCCGGTCGGTGCGGCTCCATACCATGGCCTTGTCCCCCAGCAGGTCGCCGGACTGCACGCCGTCGGTCAGCTGCGGGCGGTCCTTCACCGAGGCGATCACGGCGGGCGCCAGGCCCGGCAACAGCAGGCCGGCGCCAGCCACTTGCAGCAGACGGCGGCGGGGGAAGGTGAAATCGGTCATGGCGCGCGGCTCCCTGTTCGCGGAAAAGGGCTCAGTAGAGCGCATGCGCGTGAAGGGGGTGTGACAACCCTGCGGGCACGACCTGACCGTGCCTGGGGAGCAAGGCGTTTCCCATCAATGTGTTTGCAGAAGGTGAAGCCAGCTGGTTCGAGCGGGAAATACAGGGCGGTGCGGCGTGTGATTAAAGCGCTGCTTGCCCACGCTGCAGGCGTTGGCCGTAGACGTTCAGGGCGTCGCAGCCGTTTTCCAGCAGCAGCGCGCAGCCGGTGGCGAAGTGGCTCAGGTCATCGTCGTCCAGGGAGCGGTAGCCCATGCACGACAGGCTCTTGAGCATGTCACGCACGGCGCGCACGCGGGCATCGGCGAACTGGAACAGGTCGGCCATGGGCGCATCGGCGTCGATGAACAGGACGGGGTTGGAGGTGCAGTTGCTGTCGCAGGGTAAAAAGTCAGACATGGGACATTCCGTTGAAAAGGTGGGCCACGCCCGAAATGGGTGGCGGCTGTGCGCGGGTTGACAGACCGAAGTATCTACCACCCTCCGGCGCGCCCAGCTGGGCGCCCCGCGCACAGCTACCGCTACGTGCATGGAAATAGTAGATAGGGATTCGAGCTGTCAAACCCGGCCATCCGTGTGGATGCCGGAGGGCAATATCCCCCTGTTTGGAGGCATCGACAACCCCCAAAAAGCAACTTGGGAAATGTCCTACAGCCCGGGTTCCGTGGGGTCTGACAGGGTGCCTGATCGTTGCGCGGGGCCCTCGGACGCGGCCTCACGGCCGCTGCTACAGGACGTCCCTTGGACCCGTAGCAGCTGCCGCAGGCGGCGTCCGCGGTTTGCAGGGTGCCCGATCATTGCGCGGGGCCCTCGGACGCGGCCTTGCGGCCGCTGCTACAGGACGTCACTTGGCCCCGTAGCAGCTGCCGCAGGCGGCGTCCGCGGTTTGCAGGGTGCCCGATCATTGCGCGGGGCCCTGGGACGCGGCCTTTACGCCGGCTCGGCCGTCAGCTCCACCACTTCGGCCTTCTTGATCACCGCATACACCACCGCCGTCACCACCGCGCCAGCGATGATCGCCAGCAGGTACAACAACGCATGGTTGATGGCGTTGGGGATAAGCATCACGAAGAGGCCGCCGTGGGGCGCCATGAGTTTGCAGCCGAAGTACATGGACAGCGCGCCGGTGAGCGCGCCGCCGGCGATGCTGGCGGGGATGACGCGCAGCGGGTCCTTGGCGGCGAAGGGGATGGCGCCTTCGGAGATGAAGCACAGGCCCAGCACCAGCGCCGCCTTGCCGGCTTCGCGCTCGCTTTGGGCGAATTTGCGCCGGGCCAGGAAGGTGGCGATGCCCAAGCCGATGGGCGGCACCATGCCGGCGGCCATGGTGGCGGCCATGGGCGCGTAGCTTTGCGAGGCCAGCAGGCCCACCGAGAAGGCGTAGGCGGCCTTGTTGATCGGCCCGCCCAGGTCGACGCACATCATGCCGCCCAGCAGCACGCCCAGCAGGATGGCGTTGGTGGTGCCCATGCTGTCGAGGAAGTGGGTGAGCGCCTCGAGCATGCCGGCCACCGGCTTGCCCACCACGTAGATCATCACCAAGCCGGTGAACAGGCTGGCCAGCAGCGGGATGATCAGGATCGGTTTCAGCGCCTCCAGGCTGGCTGGCAGCCGCGCGTAGCGGTTGATGGCCTTGGCCGCGTAGCCGGCAATGAAGCCGGCGACGATGCCGCCGATGAAGCCTGCGCCCAGGGTGCTGGCCAGCAGGCCGCCGATCATGCCGGGGGCCAGGCCCGGGCGGTCGGCGATGGAATAGGCGATGTAGCCCGCCAGCAGCGGCACCATCAGCTTGAAGGCGCTGTCACCGCCGATCTGCATCAAGGCGGCGGCCAGGGTGCCGGGCTCCTTGAACGCGGTGATACCGAACACGAACGACAGGGCGATCATCAGGCCACCCGCCACCACCATGGGCAGCATGTACGACACGCCGGTGAGCAGGTGCTTGTAGGCGCCGGTCTTTTCCTGCTTGGCCGGGGCGGCGTTGCCCGCGGCCGCTGCCGACTCGGGCTTGCCTTCGGCCAGGGCCTTGTCGAGGATCGACGCGGCCTGCTTGAGGGCGATGCCGGTGCCGCAGCGGTAGATGCGCTTGCCGGCGAAACGCTCGGTGGCCACGTCGATGTCGGCGGCCAGCAGCACCACGTCGGCGTCCTGGATGGCGGCGGCGCTGAGCGGGTTGCGCGCGCCGACCGAGCCCTGGGTCTCGACCTGCAGGTCGTAGCCCTTCTGCTTGGCAGCGGTCTGCAGGGCCTCGGCGGCCATGAAGGTGTGCGCCACGCCGGTTGGGCAGGCGGTGATGGCCACCAGCCGTGGGGCGCGGTCGCTGACTACGGCAGCCGCGGCCACCGGCGCTTGCGCCTCATGCACGCGGGCCTGCTCGGCGGCCTGGCGCAGGAAGCCGTCGGCGTCCTGCAGGGCGGCGGCCGGCGTGCTCTGGAACAGGCGTTTGCCAACGAAGCGGCTGAGGTCGATGGGCCCGGTGTTGACTACCAGCACCCAGTCGGCGGCTTCGATGGCCGCCGGCGAGAGTTTGTTTTCCGGGTGTTGCGGGTCGTGCACTTCGACGCTGGTGCTCCAGCCCTGGCGCTGGGCCACGGCATCGAGCAGGCGGGCGCTGAGCACGCTGGAGACGCGGCCGCTGGGGCAGGCCGTGACAATGGCAAGTTTCATCGCAATCCCTCTTATTGTTCTGTCAGCGTGCGTACGCAGACGCCGCTTTCGAGCCGCGCCAGCAGGGCGTGGTCACTGATGCCGAAACCGATCTGGCTGACCGCCATGGCGGCGATGGCCGTGGCGGTGCACAGGGCTTGCTCAGGCGTGCTACCGCTGAGCAGGCCATGCACCATGCCGGCCAGCAGCGAATCGCCGGCGCCCACGGTGCTGGCGATGTCGACGGTGGGCGGCAACGCTTGCAGGGTGGGCTGGGCGCTGAACCAGGTGACGCCCAGGGCGCCCTGGGAGATGACCACGTTGGCGATGCCCTGGGCCAGCAGGCGCTTGGCCACGGCGGCCTGTTGCGCCGGGGTGTCGATGCGCTCGCCGAACACTTCGCTGAGCTCGTCGGTGTTGGGTTTGATCAGCCACGGCTGGGTGGCCAGGCCGGCGCGCAGGGCGGCACCGCTGGTGTCCAGGGCCACTTTAAGGCCCATGCCTACCAGTTTTTCCAGCAACGCCTGCAGCCACTGGGCGCTGATGCCCCGCGGCAGGCTACCAGCAACCACTACGGCATCGTGGCCAGGGGCGATTTGCACCAGGCGCGCCAGCAGCGCGGCCTGGGCGTCGTCGTCGACGAAGGCGCCGGGGCCATTGAGGTCGGTGATGCGCCCGCCGCTTTCGGCCAGCTTGATGTTGCTGCGGGTCTCGCCCGGCACGCGGATGAACTCGTCGGTAAAGCCCCGGGCCTTGAACAGCGCCTCGAACGGCAGGGCATTGTCCTGGCCGAGGAAACCGGCCACGGTCAGTTCATGGCCCAGGTCGGCCAGCACCTGGGCGACGTTGACGCCCTTGCCGGCGGCGTGGCTGTGCATGGCGGTGCTGCGGTTGACGTCGCCCACCAGCAGGCTGTTGAGCTCCACGGTCAGGTCCAGCGCCGGGTTCAGGGTGAGGGTCAGAATCTTGGCCATCAGGCGTTCTCCACCAGGGCGCGCACTTCCAGGGCGCTGCCCAGGCCCAGCGCGGTCTGCGCCAGGCCTTTCGCTTCGCTCAGGGTCAGCTCGCGGACCCCGGCCTTCACCTCGGCAATGCTGCGCGCCGAGACACTCAATTCATCCACGCCCAGGCCCACCAGCAGCGGCACGGCCACGGGGTCGGCGGCCAGTTCGCCGCAGATGCCCACCCATTTGCCATGGGCGTGGGCGGCCCGCACGGTGATGTCGATCAGTTGCAGCACCGCCGGGTGCAGGCCGTCGGCCTGGGCCGACAGGGTCGGGTGGCCACGGTCGATGGCCAGGGTGTACTGGGTCAGGTCGTTGGTACCGACGCTGAAGAAGTCCACTTCCTTGGCCAGCACCGGCGCCAGCAGGGCGGCAGACGGCACCTCGATCATGATGCCCAGTTGCAGGTCGGCCACCGGGATTTCCAGGCGCAGGCGCTCGGTCATGTCGCGGGCCTGGCGCCACTCGTCGACGCTGCCGACCATGGGGAACATGATGCGCAGCGGGCGGTTGTCGGCGGCGCGCAACAGCGCGCGTAGCTGGCTTTCCATGACGTCGGGGCGTTGCAGGGTCAGGCGGATGCCGCGCACGCCGAGGAAGGGGTTTTCTTCCTTGGCGATCGGCCAGTACGGCAGCGGCTTGTCACCGCCCACGTCGAGGGTGCGCACCACCAGCGGCCGGCCGGCCAGGCCGTCGAGCACGCGGCGGTATTCGGCTTCCTGCACGGCCTCGTCGGGGGCCTGGGCGTGGGCCATGAAAATCAGCTCGGTGCGCAGCAGGCCGACGCCTTCGGCGCCCTGCTCCACGGCGGCCTTCACGCCGGCGCTTTCACCGATGTTGGCGAATACCTCCACGGCGTGGCCGTCGCGGGTGACCGCAGTTTCCAGGCGGCGGGCGTTGGCGGCTTCCTGGCGGCGGGCGCGCTGTTCACGTTCTTCGATGGCCTGTTGGCGCACCGCGTCGCTGGGGTCGACGATAAGTTGGCCGCGCTGGCCGTCGAGCAGCAGCGGGCAGCCGGACGTCAACAGCAGCACGGCGTCGCCGGCACCGACGATGGCCGGGATGCCCAGTGCGCGGGCGACGATGGCGCTGTGGGCGGTAGCGCCGCCACGGGCGGTGAGGATGCCGGCCACGCGGGCCGGGTCCAGGCGCGCCACGTCCGAGGGGCCGACTTCATCCATCACCAGAATGTAGGGTTGGCTTGGTTCGTCGAGGCTGGCCACGCCACACAGCTGCGCCAGCACCCGGCGGCCGATGTCGCGCAGGTCGGCGGCGCGCTCGGCCAGCAGCGCGTCGGCCAGGCTTTCCTGCTGCACGGCGGCGGCTTCGATCACGCTGATCCAGGCGGCGGGGGCGCTTTCGCCCTGCTTGAGGCGGCCGGCCACTTCGTCGGTCAGGGCCGGGTCGTCGAGCATTTCCTGGTGGGTGACGAAGATCTCGCGGATGGCCTTGGCCGGGCTGCGGCGGATCAGGCCTTCGATGTCTTCGCGCACCTGCACCAGCGCGCCTTGCAGGCGCTGGTGTTCAATGTCATGGGATTCACCGCGCAGCGGGTAATCGAACGTCTGCAGCACGTGCACATGGGCCGGGCCCATGGCGATGCCCGGCGCGGCGGCGATGCCGTTGATCTGCTGGCCGGCCACCGGCGCCTGCACCTTGGGGGTGATGACCGCCACTTCCTCGACCTGCACCACCGTGGTTTCCACCACCAGCGGCAGCGGCTCGACTTCCTCGCCCAGGCCACCTTCCACCGCGGCCAGCAGCGCTGGCAGGGCGTCGTCGGCAATGCTCGGTTCGGCGATGAACTCCAGCACCTGGCCACGGCGGGCGCCCAGGCTCAGCAGCTTGCTCAGGCTTTTCGCCGACACCGCCGGCTCATGGCTGTCGACCACGCGCAGGCGAATCTCGCCGTCAAAGCTCTTCGCCAGTTGCGCCAGCTCCTTCGCCGGGCGCGCGTGCAGGCCGTGGGCGTTGGGCAGGCCGATGCGCGCGCTGGGCCAGTCGGCCGGCAGCTCGCCACCCAGCACTTCCAGCACCGCGCGGGTGCTGGTGGCGCGGCCCAGTTCCTGGCCACGCCCCTCGATCAGCAGGGCGCACAGGCGTTCCAGCAGCGCCTGGTGGGCCTCGCCCAGGCTGGCCAGGCAGAACAGCCCGGTCAGCGGCTGGCCCAGGTAGCGCAGCGGTTGTTGCGGGGTAACGAAGGCCAGGCCGGGCTTTTTCACCGTCTGTTCGCTGTGCAGCCACCACAGGCCATCGCCCAGGGGCAGCGCCTCGACCTGCTGCAGAATAGCGGCGAAGCCGTTGCTGACGCAGTCGGCCTGGCGCAGCAGGCGGGCGCCGCGCCACACCAGTTCTTCGAAGTCTTCGGCGGCCACGCTGAGGCTGATCATCTGCGCGTCCAGCGCCAGCTCTTGCGGCGCACCCTGCAGCAGTTTCAACAACGCTTCGGGGCTGCTGGCGCGGCGCAGCGCCTGGCCCAGGTCGGTCTCGCCCAGGGCGCGGGTCAGCAGTTGCAGCAGGCGCAGGTGTTCGTCGGACTTGGCGGCGATGCCGATGGCCAGGTAGACGATCTGGCCGTCGCCCCAGTCCACGCCGTCGGGAAACTGCAGCAGGCGCACGCCGGTGGCGTGCACCAGGTCGCGGGTGTCGGGGGTGCCGTGGGGAATGGCGATGCCCTGCCCCAGGAAGGTCGAGCCCTGAGCTTCACGGGCTTGCAGGCCGGCCAGGTAGCCCTCGGCAACCAGGCCATCAGCCACCAGTTTGTCGGCCAGCAGGTGCAGGGCGGCGGGTTTATCCACCGCCGTCTGGCCCATGGATATCTGCTCTATAGTGAGCTCGAGCATGCCAATCTCCTTTGCGGCATCCGGCGGATGCAGAAGTCTTGTTTTAAGGGTTCAGCATAGGGCCGAAATCACGGCCTGGTCAGCCCCTGGCTGGTTGACGCCCATCAGCTGGTATTCCACGAACCATAACCTGACCGGTCCGACAGAAAAATTTTCGGCAGAAAACGTCCAAGCTGAATCGTTTAACCTAGAATGACAGGCACGTTACCCGATAATCTTCAGGCATTGAAGCCCAACTGACGGTGGCGCTGCGACATTGGTCGGCTGCCACCGCGCCTCATGATCGTGAAAAATGCGTAGGCCTGCGCGTTTAGCGCGCCGTATAACAAGGAATACTCGGTTGAAACTCAGTGATATTGCCCGCCTCGCCGGAGTGTCGGTGACCACCGCCAGCTATGTGATCAACGGCAAGGCGCAACAGCAGCGCATCAGCAAGACCACGGTCGAACGCGTGCAGGCGGTGGTGCAAGAGCACGGCTTCACGCCCAACCCCCAGGCCGCCGGCCTGCGCAGCCGCCACACCCGCACCCTGGGCTTTATCCTGCCCGACCTGGAAAACCCCAGTTACGCACGCATTGCCAAGCGCCTGGAAAAACGCGCGCGCGAGCACGGCTACCAGCTGCTGATCGCCAGCTCCGACGACGAGCCGGCCAGCGAGCTGCAATTGCAGCAGCTGTTCAAGGCCCGCCGCTGCGACGCGCTGTTCGTGGCCAGTTGCTTGCCGCCCGGCGACACCAGCTACCTGGAGTTGCAGGACAAAGGCATGCCGGTGGTGGCCATCGACCGAGTGCTGGACGAAACCCGGTTCTGCTCGGTGGTCAGTGACGACCGCAACGCCGCCCTGCAACTGACCAGCAGCATCCTGCGCCCGGCGCCCAAGGACATCGCCCTGATTGCCGCACGCCCCGAGCTGAGCATCAGCCGCGAGCGGGCCGCCGGTTTCCACCAGGCGGTGGAAGGCTTCAAGGGCAAGGTGCTGGTGGCCGAGGGCGAGTCGTTCAGCCGTGAGTGCGGCCGCCAGTCGATGCTGCAACTGATCGAGCAACTGGGGCACCTGCCCGAAGCGCTGGTGACCACCTCCTACGTGCTGCTGCAAGGGGTGTTCGACGTGCTGCAAGGCCACCAGGCCGAGTTCCCGTCGCTGCACCTGGCCACCTTCGGCGACACCCAGTTGCTGGACTTCCTGCCCCTGCCCATAAACGCCATGGGCCAGCAGCACGACCTGATCGCCAGCACCGCGCTGGAACTGGCGCTGGCAGCGGTGGAGCGCAATGAGTACCGGCCCGGCGTGCACGCCATCGCCCGTACCTTCAAACAGCGCATCTTCGAGGCCTGAACCATGGGGCTGATCGACACCCACACGCATCTGGATTTCCCGGATTTCGACGTCGATCGCCCTGCCCTGCTGGCCAACGCCCGCGCCCTTGGCGTGGAGCGCATGGTGGTGCTGGGCGTGCACCAGGCCAACTGGCAGCGCGTGTGGGACCTGGTGCAAGGCGACGGGCAGCTGTACGCCGCCCTGGGCCTGCACCCCGTCTACCTGGACGAGCACTCACCCGCCCATGTACAGGAGTTGCACAACTGGCTGGCCCGCCTGGCGGGGCACCGCCAGTTGTGCGCGGTGGGCGAGTTCGGCCTGGACTATTTCCTTGAGGACCTGGACCGCGACCGCCAGCAGGTGCTGTTCGAAGCCCAGCTGGCCCTGGCGGCCGAGTTCGAGTTGCCGGTGTTGCTGCACGTGCGCCGCAGCCACGCGGCGGTGATCGCCACGCTCAAGCGCTTCAAGCTCAAACGCGGCGGCATCATCCATGCCTTTGCCGGCAGCTACGAAGAAGCCCGGGAATACATGAAGCTGGGCTTCAAGCTGGGCCTGGGCGGCGCGGCCACCTGGCCGCAGGCGGTGAAGCTGCGCAAGACCGTGGCGCGCCTGCCGCTGGAAGCCGTGGTGCTGGAGACCGACGCGCCGGACATGGCGCCGGTGATGTTCGCCGGCCAGCGCAACAGCCCCGAGCACCTGCCGCAGATTGCCCAGGCGTTGGCCGAACTGATGGGGGTGGAGCTGCAGGCACTGGGCGCGGCCAGCACGGCCAACGCCTGCGCGCTGTTCAACTGGTAGGGCGTTATTCGAACAGGGTGCAGGCCATTACCAGCGCGTCTTCGCGGCCACCGGCAATCGGGTAGTAATCACGGCGACGGCCAATCTCGTTGAAGCCGAAACGCTCGTACAGGCGGTAGGCCGAACGGTTGCTGTCGCGCACTTCCAGGAAGCACTCGCGCCCGTTCATTTCGTAGGCGCGGCTCATCAGCCGTTCCAGCAGGCGCAGGCCCAGGCCGCGGCCCTGGCTTTCGGGCTTGACGGTGATGTTGAGCAGGTGCGCCTCGTCGATGATCACGTTGATCACGCCGTGGCCGACCTGCTGTTCACCCTCGAACATCAGCCAGATCTCGTAGGACTTCAGCCCGTCGAGGAAGATGCCGCGGGTCCAGGGGTGGCTGTAGGCGGCGTATTCGATTTTCAGGACGGCTTCAAGGTCCGCCTCGGTCATGCGGCGGAAGGTTACGGCATCACTCATTGTTCGGTTTCCAGCGCGCCATCAGTTGGCGCATGGCTTTCCAGACGTCCGCCTTGCGGTGCGGCTCGTCCATCAACAGTTCCAGGCCCGGCAGGCACCAGGCGCTGCCCAGCCCTTCCACCTGCAACTCACGGTAATAATCTTCGGCAACGGCCTCGCCAGCGAAACGCACGGCCGGCAGGCCCACCAGCCACAGGCAGGTGCAGGGGGCGTCTTCCAGACGCGCCAGGACGAAGCCCTGGACGAAATCGCGCGCCGCTTCCGGACCCTGGTCGAGGTTGCCGCGCACCAGCAGCGGCCAGCGCACCGGCTCGCCGATGATCTGCGGGGCGTCGGGCAGGCCGGCGGCGCGCAGCATGTCCTTGAGCAGCAGGTAGGCCGGGTCGCGGCTCTGGAACGGCTCGCCGGTGGGCAGCTCCACCAGGATCAGGCAGGCACCGGCGCGCAGCAGCTGCAGGGCGAAGCGCGGCGGCGGCGCCTGCACCACCTTGGGCGCCACGGGCGCGGCTTCGGGCTCGGCCACGGGCTTGCTGACGGCCTTGGCCGTGGGCCGCGGCACTTCTATTTTCGGGCGCTCGATTTTCGGCCGCTCCGGCGCGCGGGCCACGGCGGCGCCGGCTGGCGGCTGCTCGACGACGGGCGGCTCGAGGGGCGCAGGCGGCGCCAGCAACTCGGGGCGCGACGGCGCGGCGAACGGCAATTCGGTGCGCGGCAGCCATTGCACCACTTGCATGGCGGCCAAATAAGCGCGGCGACTGGATTCGATCAACAAAGCGCGGCCATCTGTGGATAAGTTAAACGCCAATTCTACCGCCGTTCTGTGCGCCGCGCCGCAGTTGATGCGCACAAAGCGCCGGCAAGTCGATCAGGGGCTCAATGATCGGGCGATTGATGCAGTACAATCGGCGCTTTTATTTGGCAACGAGTCGGCCATCCAATGATCGAACCCAAGCGCGTCTTGCGCGCACTCGCCGAACACTGGGCCTTGCTGGAACCGCTGTGCGCCCATTTTGACCAGGGCACGCTGAGCCTGAGCGAACTTCGCCAGCAGGTCGCCGCCCAGCAACTGGACGCCACGCCGCAGGACATTACCGCGGTGCTGGACGTGTGGATCCGCCTGGACATCCTGGTGCCCGTGGCCAAGAGCCCGAACCGTTTCGAGCTCAATGCCCAGATCCACGACTTCCTCGCCTACCTGCGCCGTGAGCACCGGCTGGGCCTGTGCCTGGAGATCGAGGCCTACCTGCGCCACCTGGAGCGTCTGGCCGGGCATATCCAGGACGCCTTCGACATTCGCGATGGCAACGACCTGGCCCGCCAGCTGCGCCTGCTGGACATGCGTATCCGCGACGTGCTGAAGAAGCTCGACAACGACGAGCAGGCCCTGGTGGCCGTGGCCGAGCGCGCCAAGACCAGCGACCGGCAGATCCCGCTGCGCCAGCGCTACGCCGAGGTGCTGGCCACCTGGGACGAGTACGTGGAGCCGATGATCCAGCTGGTGAACGCCGACGGCGCGTTCGAGCAGGGCGTGCGCAAGGTGGAGAACGTGCTGCTGCGCATGCTCACCGAGCAGCAGCGCCTGGGCCACCTGGTGGACGACGACATGTTGCTGCGCACCCACGCGCGCATCCTGGAAATGCAGACCCGCGCCCAGCTGACCCTGCGTCACGCCCGCGAGCTGCTGCTGCCGCTGCGTGAAGAAGCGCGCCGGCACAACGCCGTGACCCGCGGCGCGGCCCTGGCCCTGTCGGCCATTCGCCGCAAGGGCCTGGACGCCGTGCCCCAGGCGGCCATGCCAATGTTCACCCGGCCGCAGAGCACCTTCCTTGGCAGTGCCAGCCAGGTGGAAGCCTACGTGTACGCCCTGGCGCGCTTCGAGGCCAAGCCGGCGCAGTTCCCCAAGGCGCACAAGGTGCGCGACGGCGAGGCGCCCAAGGCGCCGCGCACGGTCAAGGAGATGCTCGACCGTTGCGAGGACGCCCTGCCGCTGCCCGACCTGATGGTGTGGCTGCTGGAACAGGAACCCGAAGGCGCCACCGACGAGCTGCTGTATTGGTTCTCGCGCCTGTCGCGGGACAAGCGCTTTGCCCGCGAGCGCCTGGAGCGCCGCGAATACCACACCCTGGAGCACCGCGTCAGCCTGCGCTCCTTCGCCCTGCTTTCCAGCGCCGACACGCCGTTGCCGGCCCCGCTGGAACCCTCTGCGAGCACTGCACATGAATCTTGATCTGTCCGAAATGTCCCAGCTGGCGCCGATCTTTCGCGAGCTGTACAAGGGCTTCCACATCAGCCGCCGGGACCCGGAGCTGTACGCGCAGCTGTCCAACCTGCAGGACCAGTACCGCGGCCTGTTCCGCGCCCTGGGCTTCGACCTGGTGTGCGACACCCGCGGCTTCTATTACTTCGTGCCCGAGCAGGCGGCCGCGCAGGTCAACAAGACCGCCCAGCGCCTGTCGCTGTTCACCTTCATTTTGGTAGAACACCTGGCCGACCAGGGGCGCGACCCCATGGCCGTGCTCGACGGCGGCAGCATCGGCCGCGACGAGCTGCCTTCGCTGCTGGAAAAATACCGTGACCTGTTCCTGCAGGCCGAGGTGCAGACCCCGGAAGAGCTGGAAGAGAAAATCATGCGGCGCATGACCCAGCTGGGCTTCGCCGGCGAGGAGAACGGCGTGTACCGTTTCCTGCCGCCGATGCACCGCTTCCTCGACGTGTGCCTGTCGGTGCAGCAGGACCGCAACCTGGCGGCCAGCCTGCACAGCGACCTGCCGTTGCCGACCCCAGTGCTGGTGGATGACGACGACATCATTGTCATCGACGACGAAGAGTCGGAAGAAGATGCGCTGGCACGCGCCATCGCCGAAGAACAGGAGATCGACGCATGAGCCAGGAACGCTACGGCATCCGCCGCTTCGCCCTGCTGAACACCGCCGGCTACAGCCTGGGCCTGTTCCCGCTGGAAAACCCGCTGTCGGTGTACGGTGCCAACAACCTGGGCAAGTCGGCCTCGATCAACGCGCTGCAGTTCCCGATTCTGGCGCGCATGTCGGACATGAGCTTCGGCAAGTACAGCCTGGAGCAGTCGCGGCGCTTCTACTTTGCCAGTGACACCAGCTACATCCTCTGCGAAGTGTCGCTGCCCCACGGCCCCCACGTGATTGGCGTGGTCGGCCGCGGCCCGGGTGGCGGCTTCGGCCACCAGTTCTTTGCCTACAAGGGCGAGCTGGACCTGGCCCACTACCAGAAGAACGACACCTGCCTGCGCCAGAAAGAGCTGTTCAGCAACCTGGAGCGCAACGGCCTGAAAGCCTACGAGCTCAAGCCTGACGAACTGCGGCGCTTGCTGGTGGGCGGCCACACCTCGGTGCCGCTGGACCTGACCCTGATTCCGCTGCGTTCCACCAGCGAGCAGAGCCTGAAGACCTTCCGCGCGCTGTTCATCAACCTGCTGCACATGCGCGAGATCACCGCGGCCAAGCTCAAGCAGCTGTTCCTCGATGCCTTCGAGCACAGCCTGCGTTCGGGCAGCGTCGACTACATCGCCGCGTGCGAAGAAGCCTTCCGCGATGTACGCCGCATGGAGCAGGACTACAACTCGCTGGTGTCCGCCGGCCCGCTGGTCGAGGCCCTGGCCAACGGCGTGCGGCAGCGCGACATCCTGCGCGGCAAGCTGCACCGCATCTCGCCGGTGCTGGATTCGCTGCTGGGCACCTGGCAGGACTACTCCGGCGCGCGCAAGGAAGAGCTGGTCATCCAGGCCGAGCACTACCGCAAGGAACAGGACTCGCTGCAGAACAACCAGCGCGGCGGCACCCAGGAGCTGATGCGCCTGGAGCGCGAGATCACCGGCGTGCAGCGCTGGCTGGGCGAGCTGTCGGTGCTCAAGCACCGCTTTGCCCTGGTGGACGACGTAAAGGTGCTGGAGCAGCAACTGCTGGCCGCCAAGGACGCCCACGACGAGCTCGCCGGTGCCCTGGCGCAGTCCCGTCAGTTCAGCGCCGAAGACCTGGAAGAGCGCCTGCGCGACCTGGAAAAACGCCTGAAGTCGGTGCGTCAGCAGCTGGACCATGCCGACAACAACAGCTACGCCCGCCTGCGTGAAGAGTTCTCGCAGCAGGACGTGGAACGCCTGATGCGGCTGTTCAACAGCGCGCTGTTCAGCCTGCCGCTGGGCGAGCAGGGCATTGCCCTGGATGACAGCGACGCCTGGGTGAAATCCCTGGAAGCCATCCTCGACAGCTTCAAGGGCGAGCGTTTCGAAGTGCCGGGCATTTCCATCGACCTGTCGCACATCGAGCCCCCTGCCCTGCAGGCGCTGGCCGACCGCGCCGCCCTGCGCGAGCAGAAGGAGCGCCTGGAGAAAGAACTCAAGCAGCTCAAGACCCAGCAGGCCGTGGCCTCCGACCGCGCGGCCAGCAAGGAGCAGACCGAGGCCCTGTACCAACAGGTGCTGGATGCCCAGAAAGCCCTGGAAGACTTCCGCCGCGCCCAGACCCTGGGCGCCGAGGAAGGCGACAAGCTGGAACAGCTGGCGCAGATGGAAGCCGCCCAGGACGAGCTGAAGCGTTCGAGCGACGCCTTCACCGAGCGCGTCCAACAGCTGTCGGCCAAGCTGCAACTGGTGGGCCGGCAGATCGCCGACATGGAAGCCAAGCAGCGCACCCTGGACGACGCCCTGCGCCGCCGCCAGCTGCTGCCTGCCGACCTGCCGTTCGGCACGCCGTTCATGGAAGCCGTGGATGACTCCATGGACAACCTGCTGCCGCTGCTCAACGACTATCAGGACAGCTGGCAAGGCCTGCAGCGCGTCGACGGTCAGATCGAGGCGTTGTACGCGCAGGTGCGCCTGAAGGGCGTGGCCAAGTTCGACAGCGAAGACGACATGGAGCGCCGCCTGCAACTGCTGATCAACGCCTACGACCACCGCAGCGAAGAAGCGCTGACCCTGGCCAAGGCCCGCCGCGCAGCCGTTACCGACATTGCCCGTACCCTGCGCAATATCCGCAGCGACTACGACAGCCTCGAGCACCAACTGGCACTGTTCAACCGCGAGATCAACAAGCGCCAGGTGTCGAACCTGCAGAGCTTCCGCATCGTGTTGGCCCCCAACAAGGAAGCGCTCAAGCACATCGACCAGATTATCCACAGCGCCGGCCAGTACGAAGAAGGCGAGACGTTGTCGGTGTTCGACCTCAGCCAGAGTGCCGAGCAGGACAACAAGAACGAAGAGGCCAAGGAATACCTGGCCCGCCTGGTGGCCGCCAACCACAACCAGCTGGGCCTCAAGGACCTGTTCGAACTGGCCTTCGAGATCACCAAGGTGCACGGCCAGCCGGTGATACACACCGATATCGACGGCGCGGCGTCCAACGGCACCACCATGACCATCAAGGCGCTGACCAACATGTACCTGTTGCTGCACTTGATGGACCGCGACCTGGCTGGCCGCATTCGCCTGCCGTACTACCTGGACGAGGCGGCGGACATCGACGAACGCAACCAGTCGGCGCTGCTGGAAACCAGCCAGCAGCTGGGCTTCGTGCCTATCCTGGCCAGCGTGAAGCCGCAGGTGTCGGCCCACGTGGCCATCGACCTGGAAGGCGGTAGCGGGCCTAACGGCATCTACATCGATGAGTCGGACTGGAAGTACATCCGTCGTCACGATGCGGTGAAGGCGGTGGTCGTGGATGATGAGGCTGAAGAGGTTTCGGCCTGATGTGAGCATGATGGCATGACAAAAAAACCACCCTCTTGGGTGGTTTTTTTGTGCCTTTGAGGGGGGCCCGATCTTTACGTGGGGGCTTCGGACGCGGCCTGTGGCCGCTGCTACGAGAGGCGTTCGTGGGATTTTCGGGCGCCGAAAAGACAAAACCCCCACCTGCCTGCGCAGATGGGGGTTTCGGAATTTAATCTTGACGATGACCTACTCTCACATGGGGAAACCCCACACTACCATCGGCGATGCATCGTTTCACTGCTGAGTTCGGGATGGGATCAGGTGGTTCCAATGCTCTATGGTCGTCAAGAAATTCTGTAGCCAGGATGCCCTTTGGGAGGCACTCCAGCGAATCGGGTATGTGATGGTATTTGTGAAATGCAAACTTTCGGTTCGTATCATCTTCACAACACCGCAATCTGGTCGTTCGACGCAAATTGCTTGGGTGTTATATGGTCAAGCCTCACGGGCAATTAGTATTGGTTAGCTCAACGCCTCACAGCGCTTACACACCCAACCTATCAACGTCGTAGTCTTCGACGGCCCTTTAGGGAACTCAAGGTTCCAGTGAGATCTCATCTTGAGGCAAGTTTCCCGCTTAGATGCTTTCAGCGGTTATCTTTTCCGAACATAGCTACCCGGCAATGCCACTGGCGTGACAACCGGAACACCAGAGGTTCGTCCACTCCGGTCCTCTCGTACTAGGAGCAGCCCCTCTCAAATCTCAAACGTCCACGGCAGATAGGGACCGAACTGTCTCACGACGTTCTAAACCCAGCTCGCGTACCACTTTAAATGGCGAACAGCCATACCCTTGGGACCGGCTTCAGCCCCAGGATGTGATGAGCCGACATCGAGGTGCCAAACACCGCCGTCGATATGAACTCTTGGGCGGTATCAGCCTGTTATCCCCGGAGTACCTTTTATCCGTTGAGCGATGGCCCTTCCATACAGAACCACCGGATCACTAAGACCTACTTTCGTACCTGCTCGACGTGTCTGTCTCGCAGTCAAGCGCGCTTTTGCCTTTATACTCTACGACCGATTTCCGACCGGTCTGAGCGCACCTTCGTACTCCTCCGTTACTCTTTAGGAGGAGACCGCCCCAGTCAAACTACCCACCATACACTGTCCTCGATCCGGATAACGGACCTGAGTTAGAACCTCAAAGTTGCCAGGGTGGTATTTCAAGGATGGCTCCACGCGAACTGGCGTCCACGCTTCAAAGCCTCCCACCTATCCTACACAAGCAAATTCAAAGTCCAGTGCAAAGCTATAGTAAAGGTTCACGGGGTCTTTCCGTCTAGCCGCGGATACACTGCATCTTCACAGCGATTTCAATTTCACTGAGTCTCGGGTGGAGACAGCGCCGCCATCGTTACGCCATTCGTGCAGGTCGGAACTTACCCGACAAGGAATTTCGCTACCTTAGGACCGTTATAGTTACGGCCGCCGTTTACCGGGGCTTCGATCAAGAGCTTCGCGTTAGCTAACCCCATCAATTAACCTTCCGGCACCGGGCAGGCGTCACACCCTATACGTCCACTTTCGTGTTTGCAGAGTGCTGTGTTTTTAATAAACAGTCGCAGCGGCCTGGTATCTTCGACCGGCATGGGCTTACGGAGCAAGTCCTTCACCCTCACCGGCGCACCTTCTCCCGAAGTTACGGTGCCATTTTGCCTAGTTCCTTCACCCGAGTTCTCTCAAGCGCCTTGGTATTCTCTACCCAACCACCTGTGTCGGTTTGGGGTACGGTTCCCGGTTATCTGAAGCTTAGAAGCTTTTCTTGGAAGCATGGCATCAACCACTTCGTCGCCTAAAGGCAACTCGTCATCAGCTCTCGGCCTTAGAATCCCGGATTTACCTAAGATTCCAGCCTACCACCTTAAACTTGGACAACCAACGCCAAGCTGGCCTAGCCTTCTCCGTCCCTCCATCGCAATAACCGGAAGTACAGGAATATTAACCTGTTTTCCATCGACTACGCTTTTCAGCCTCGCCTTAGGGACCGACTAACCCTGCGTCGATTAACGTTGCGCAGGAAACCTTGGTCTTTCGGCGTGGGTGTTTTTCACACCCATTGTCGTTACTCATGTCAGCATTCGCACTTCTGATACCTCCAGCAAGCTTCTCAACTCACCTTCACAGGCTTACAGAACGCTCCTCTACCGCATCACCCAAAGGGTGATACCCGTAGCTTCGGTGCATGGTTTGAGCCCCGTTACATCTTCCGCGCAGGCCGACTCGACTAGTGAGCTATTACGCTTTCTTTAAAGGGTGGCTGCTTCTAAGCCAACCTCCTAGCTGTCTAAGCCTTCCCACATCGTTTCCCACTTAACCATGACTTTGGGACCTTAGCTGACGGTCTGGGTTGTTTCCCTTTTCACGACGGACGTTAGCACCCGCCGTGTGTCTCCCATGCTCGGCACTTGTAGGTATTCGGAGTTTGCATCGGTTTGGTAAGTCGGGATGACCCCCTAGCCGAAACAGTGCTCTACCCCCTACAGTGATACATGAGGCGCTACCTAAATAGCTTTCGAGGAGAACCAGCTATCTCCGAGCTTGATTAGCCTTTCACTCCGATCCACAGGTCATCCGCTAACTTTTCAACGGTAGTCGGTTCGGTCCTCCAGTCAGTGTTACCTAACCTTCAACCTGCCCATGGATAGATCGCCCGGTTTCGGGTCTATACCCAGCGACTAAACGCCCTATTAAGACTCGCTTTCGCTACGCCTCCCCTATTCGGTTAAGCTCGCCACTGAATATAAGTCGCTGACCCATTATACAAAAGGTACGCAGTCACAGAACAAGTCTGCTCCCACTGCTTGTACGCATACGGTTTCAGGATCTATTTCACTCCCCTCTCCGGGGTTCTTTTCGCCTTTCCCTCACGGTACTAGTTCACTATCGGTCAGTCAGTAGTATTTAGCCTTGGAGGATGGTCCCCCCATATTCAGACAAAGTTTCTCGTGCTCCGTCCTACTCGATTTCATGACCAAGAGATTTTCGCGTACAGGGCTATCACCCACTATGGCCGCACTTTCCAGAGCGTTCCGCTAATCTCAAAGCCACTTAAGGGCTGGTCCCCGTTCGCTCGCCACTACTAAGGGAATCTCGGTTGATTTCTTTTCCTCAGGGTACTTAGATGTTTCAGTTCCCCTGGTTCGCCTCTTGCACCTATGTATTCAGTACAAGATAACCATCTTATGATGGCTGGGTTCCCCCATTCAGACATCTCCGGATCACAGTCTGTTTGCCGACTCCCCGAAGCTTTTCGCAGGCTACCACGTCTTTCATCGCCTCTGACTGCCAAGGCATCCACCGTATGCGCTTCTTCACTTGACCATATAACCCCAAGCAATCTGGTTATACTGTGAAGACGACATTCGCCGAAAATTTGCAATACAATCACAAATTTTACCTTAGCCTGATCCGTTACCAGTGAAAGTAACGTTCAGTCTATCTTTCTATCACATACCCAAATTTTTAAAGAACGATTCTGATAAAGTTCAGAAATCAACATTCGATGCGAATGCTCATTTCTAAGCTTTGTCGGTAGGTGGTGGAGCCAAGCGGGATCGAACCGCTGACCTCCTGCGTGCAAGGCAGGCGCTCTCCCAGCTGAGCTATGGCCCCAACAAGAAACTGGTGGGTCTGGGCAGATTCGAACTGCCGACCTCACCCTTATCAGGGGTGCGCTCTAACCAACTGAGCTACAGACCCAGTTAAGAGCTGTTACCGATATCGTCTTCTTCAATGAATCAAGCAATTCGTGTGGGAGCTCATGATACAGCTGATGTCGTCGATTAAGGAGGTGATCCAGCCGCAGGTTCCCCTACGGCTACCTTGTTACGACTTCACCCCAGTCATGAATCACACCGTGGTAACCGTCCCCCCGAAGGTTAGACTAGCTACTTCTGGTGCAACCCACTCCCATGGTGTGACGGGCGGTGTGTACAAGGCCCGGGAACGTATTCACCGCGACATTCTGATTCGCGATTACTAGCGATTCCGACTTCACGCAGTCGAGTTGCAGACTGCGATCCGGACTACGATCGGTTTTGTGAGATTAGCTCCACCTCGCGGCTTGGCAACCCTCTGTACCGACCATTGTAGCACGTGTGTAGCCCAGGCCGTAAGGGCCATGATGACTTGACGTCATCCCCACCTTCCTCCGGTTTGTCACCGGCAGTCTCCTTAGAGTGCCCACCATAACGTGCTGGTAACTAAGGACAAGGGTTGCGCTCGTTACGGGACTTAACCCAACATCTCACGACACGAGCTGACGACAGCCATGCAGCACCTGTCTCAATGTTCCCGAAGGCACCAATCCATCTCTGGAAAGTTCATTGGATGTCAAGGCCTGGTAAGGTTCTTCGCGTTGCTTCGAATTAAACCACATGCTCCACCGCTTGTGCGGGCCCCCGTCAATTCATTTGAGTTTTAACCTTGCGGCCGTACTCCCCAGGCGGTCAACTTAATGCGTTAGCTGCGCCACTAAAGACTCAAGGTCCCCAACGGCTAGTTGACATCGTTTACGGCGTGGACTACCAGGGTATCTAATCCTGTTTGCTCCCCACGCTTTCGCACCTCAGTGTCAGTATCAGTCCAGGTAGTCGCCTTCGCCACTGGTGTTCCTTCCTATATCTACGCATTTCACCGCTACACAGGAAATTCCACTACCCTCTACCATACTCTAGCTTGCCAGTTTTGGATGCAGTTCCCAGGTTGAGCCCGGGGATTTCACATCCAACTTAACAAACCACCTACGCGCGCTTTACGCCCAGTAATTCCGATTAACGCTTGCACCCTCTGTATTACCGCGGCTGCTGGCACAGAGTTAGCCGGTGCTTATTCTGGCGGTAACGTCAAAACAGCAAGGTATTAGCTTACTGCCCTTCCTCCCACCTTAAAGTGCTTTACAATCCGAAGACCTTCTTCACACACGCGGCATGGCTGGATCAGGCTTTCGCCCATTGTCCAATATTCCCCACTGCTGCCTCCCGTAGGAGTCTGGACCGTGTCTCAGTTCCAGTGTGACTGATCATCCTCTCAGACCAGTTACGGATCGTCGCCTTGGTGAGCCATTACCTCACCAACTAGCTAATCCGACCTAGGCTCATCTGATAGCGCAAGGCCCGAAGGTCCCCTGCTTTCTCCCGTAGGACGTATGCGGTATTAGCGTTCCTTTCGAAACGTTGTCCCCCACTACCAGGCAGATTCCTAGGCATTACTCACCCGTCCGCCGCTGAATCGAAGAGCAAGCTCTTCTCATCCGCTCGACTTGCATGTGTTAGGCCTGCCGCCAGCGTTCAATCTGAGCCATGATCAAACTCTTCAGTTCAATACTGCAATCGGGTTTTGAGAAAACCCTATAAACTTGGCTCAGCAATCGTTGGTTAAACCATGATTTCTCGTGGAGTAACTTATGATGCCGATAATCTTTTTGACTATCAGTCTGAGTCACAAGCACCCACACGAATTGCTTGATTCAATTGTTAAAGAGCGGTTGGTTGATTCTTTCGTCTCAACCGAGGCGCGCATTCTACGCTTTCCTCAGAGCCTGTCAAGCGTTTATTTTGAAGTTTTTCAGAGAATCTCTAACAACTTCAACCACTTGGCTCGCTTCGATCTCTCGTTAGCGGGAGGCGAATTCTACAGCAACTTGCGTTGCTGTCAACTGCCTTTTTCACCGCTTTCGACGTTAAGATCGAAACCCTTCGGAGCTGCTTACTTCGGTTAACTCGTTGAGTTTCAAGGAGTTTTCCGTTTCGGTTGCGCCGGAAGTGGGGCGAATTATAGAGAGATTCGAGGGGAGGTCAAGGGTTAATTTCGGCAAATTGTCTTTAAAGTCAAAAGCTTCCGGCAGGCGACCGCGTTACGGCCACCAGGCGCATGTCGGGAGAGGTTCAGGCGTCATGACATCGAGCGCCGCCCGCGCGGCGCGACCCGGCCTAACGGCCGGTGCTACATTTGTTGCAACGTGCCCCGCTATAGAGAGGCGTTGGCGGGGGATTAGCGGCGGCTGAGGCGCGGGATGCGGGAGGCCAGTGCGGGCACCCGTAGCGTTAGCAACAACGCCCCCACCACCGCATACACCGCCCACTCCTTCAGATCCGCGCGCACCACCCACAGGAAATGCAGCAGCCCCAAACCCAGCACTATATAAGCCAGCCGGTGCAATAGCTTCCAACGCCGGCCCAGGCGGCGCTGGCTGAAGCGGTTGGAGGTGACGGCCATCAGCAGCAGGCAAACAAACCCCAATGCGCCGACGATGATGTATGGCCGTTTGCGCAACTCCACGCCAAGTTGCCCCCAGTCCAGACCAAGCACAAAGAACAGGTAGGCTGCCAGGTGCATTACCACGTAGGCGAAGCACCACAACCCCAGCTGCCGCCGCACGCTGATCCAGCCCGGCCACCCCGTCAGCTTCTGCAGCGGGGTCATGGCCAGGGTCACCATCAACAGCACCAGGGTACCCAACCCCAGGCGATCCACCAGCACTTTGCCCGGGTCTGGGCCCAGGGCAAAGATCCACGCCTGGTACACCCACCAGAACGGCCACACGCCAGCCAGCAGAAACACACTCAACCGCCACCACAGATAACGCATCAATAGTTCTTCCGCAGATCCATACCACTATAAAGAGAAGCCACCTCCTCCCCATAGCCATTGAACATCAGGGTATCGCGCACGTTCGGGCTGAACAGCCCGCTGGGCAGGCGGCGCTCGCGCGCCTGGGTCCAGCGTGGGTGGTCGACCGTGGGGTTTACGTTGGCGAAGAAGCCGTACTCGTCCGGCGCGATGTTCTGCCAGGTGGTTTGCGGCTGCTCTTCCACCAGGCTGATGCGCACGATGGACTTCACCCCCTTGAAGCCGTACTTCCACGGCACTACCAGGCGCAGCGGCGCGCCGTTCTGGTTGGGCAGTTGCTGGCCGTACATGCCCACCGCCAGCAGGGTCAGCGGGTTCATCGCCTCGTCCAGCCGCAGCCCTTCTATATAAGGCCACTGGATCAGGGCGAAGTCCGAGCGCATGCCGGGCATGACCTTGGGGTCTTGCAGGGTCTCGAATCGGATGTACTTGGCCTTGGAGGTGGGCTGCACCTGCTTGAGCAGGTCGGCCAGCGGGAAACCCAGCCAGGGAATGACCATGGACCAGGCCTCCACGCAGCGCATGCGATAGATGCGCTCCTGCAGCTGGTACGGCTTGATGAAGTCTTCCAGGGCGTAGCGCCCCGGCTTGCCCACCTCGCCATCGACGACCACCGTCCACGGTTCGGTCTTCATACCGCCGGCATTGGCCGCCGGGTCGCCCTTGTCGGCACCGAACTCGTAGTAGTTGTTGTAGCTGCTGGCGTCCTTGAAAGGCGTGATGGCCTCCCCCGCCACGGTCATGGCCTGCCACTGGGTGGCGGCGAGCTTGTCCTTGAACCAGGCAGGTGCACCACCGGCATCGGCGCCGGCGTAACGCGAGGGCTCGGCAGCAGCGGCCAGGCGCGGCAAGCCCGCAGCCGCCAATGCAGCCATGGAACCGCCCAGCAGGGCGCGACGGGAGAAGTAGATCGAGGCAGGCGTGACCTCGGACTCTTGGCAGTCCGAGGCTTTGGGGAACTTGATCAGCATGGCGACTCCGTAACCTGGTCGTTAGCGACAGGCTACGGAGTATGCCGCGATCAGGCCGGCTTGTGCCGACTCTTGCGTAACAGATATTGAATCGGGCCGGACGCTGCGTAGCAGAGGAAGATCAGCAGCAGGATGCGCGGCGGGTCGCTGAACACCACGGCGAACACCAGCACCACGGCCAGGATAGCCACGAACGGCACGCGGCCCTTGAGGTCCAGCTCCTTGAAGCTGTTGTACTTGATGTTGCTGACCATCAGCATGCCTGCGGCCGCTACCAGCAGCGCCACCAGGAACGACAGCTTGGAGCCCTGGATGCCGTAGTCGCTGAACGCCCACACGGTACCGGCCACGACGCCGGCTGCAGCCGGGCTGGCCAGGCCGATGAAGTAGCGTTTGTCAGCCTTGCCGACCTGGGTGTTGAAGCGCGCCAGGCGCAGCGCGGCACCGGCTACATAGATGAAGGCGACCATCCAGCCGACCTTGCCCATGTCGCCCAGCGCCCAGCCAAAGGCCAGCAACGCCGGCGCCAGGCCGAAGGCGACCATGTCCGACAGCGAGTCGTACTCGGCACCGAACGCGCTCTGGGTGTTGGTCATGCGTGCCACGCGGCCGTCCAGGCCATCGAGGACCATGGCGACGAAAATGGCAATGGCGGCAAAGGAGAAGTACTTCGCGGCATCGGCGGAATTGCCGGCGCTCAGTGCACTTTGCGCGCTGATGGAATTGATGATCGAGTAGAACCCGGCAAACAGGTTTGCCGTGGTAAACAGGTTGGGCAGCAGATAGATGCCGCGGTGCCGGACTTTACGCCCTTCTGCGTCATGCCCTTCTTCGACATGTTCATCGATCGGCAGCAGGCTTTCGGCGTCAGAGGCCGTGTGCGGCTCTTCGGGACGTTCGCTCATGGACAGTACCTTGCAACGGTGTGGAAAGTTTCGACAGACGTCTGCGACCAGGGTTCGACCGCAAACGTTGCAGCTTTATACCAGAACCTGACCACCATAACGAAAAAACGCGGCCGAAGCCGCGTTTTCATCGCCACGAACTTGTATCAGTTCTTGGTTTTGTCGACGATTTTGTTCGCCGAGATCCAAGGCATCATCGAGCGCAGTTGCTCGCCGATGACTTCGATGCCGTGGGCGGCGTTGTTGCGACGCTTGGCGGTCATCGAAGGGTAGTTGGTAGCGCCTTCGCTGATGAACATCTTGGCGTATTCGCCGTCCTGGATGCGCTTCAGGGCGTTGCGCATGGCCTGGCGGGATTCGGCGTTGATGACTTCAGGGCCGGTCACGTACTCGCCGTATTCGGCGTTGTTGGAGATCGAGTAGTTCATGTTGGCGATACCGCCTTCGTACATGAGGTCAACGATCAGCTTCAGTTCGTGCAGGCACTCGAAGTAGGCCATTTCTGGCGCGTAGCCCGCTTCAACCAGGGTTTCGAAACCGGCTTTCACCAGCTCGACGGTACCACCGCACAGTACGGCTTGTTCGCCGAACAGGTCGGTTTCGGTCTCGTCCTTGAAGGTGGTTTCGATGATGCCGGTGCGGCCGCCGCCGACGCCCGAAGCGTACGACAGGGCGACGTTCTTGGCGTTGCCCGAAGCGTCCTGGTAGATAGCGATCAGGTCAGGGATACCGCCGCCCTTGACGAACTCGGAACGTACGGTGTGGCCCGGGGCCTTTGGCGCGATCATGATCACGTCCAGGTCAGCGCGTGGCACAACCTGGTTGTAGTGGATCGAGAAGCCGTGGGAGAAGGCCAGGGTAGCGCCTTGCTTGATGTTCGGCTCGATTTCGTTCTTGTACAGGGCGCCCTGGAATTCGTCCGGGGTCAGGATCATGACCAGGTCGGCAGCGGCGACGGCAGTAGCCACGTCGGCAACTTTCAGACCGTGGGCTTCAGCCTTGGCAACAGTGGCCGAGCCTTTGCGCAGACCGACAGTGACGTCAACACCGGAGTCTTTCAGGTTGCACGCTTGAGCGTGGCCCTGGGAGCCGTAACCGATGATGGCAACTTTCTTGCCCTGGATGATGGACAGGTCGCAGTCTTTGTCGTAGAAAACTTTCATGAAATTACCCCTGTTATCTTGGCCGGTGGCCATACGCTAATTTGGTTGAGGGTGGCGGGCTGTCCCGCCACCTTTACTGCCTTGTTCAGATGCTCAGCACTTTATCGCCACGTGCGATGCCGGTGACGCCGCTACGCACGGTCTCCAGGATCGAGGCGGTGCCGATGGCCTGGATGAAGCTGTCGAGCTTATCGCTGGTCCCGGCCAGTTGTACGGTGTAGACACTGCTGGTTACATCAACGATCTGCCCGCGGAAGATGTCCGTGGTGCGCTTGATCTCGGCGCGCTGGGCGCCGGTAGCCTTGACCTTGACCAGCATCAACTCACGTTCGATGTGCGCGCTTTCCGACAGGTCGACCAGCTTGACCACTTCGATCAGTTTGTTGAGGTTCTTGGTGATCTGCTCGATCACTTCATCGTGGCCGACAGTGGTCAACGTCAGGCGCGACAGGGTCGGGTCTTCGGTGGGCGCCACGGTCAGGCTTTCGATGTTGTAGTTGCGTTGCGAGAACAGCCCGACCACACGCGACAGCGCACCCGGTTCGTTTTCCAACAGCAGGGAAATAATGTGCCGCATGATTAGGTACGCTCCGTCTTGCTCAGCCACATATCGCGCATCGAACCGTCTTTGATCTGCATCGGGTAGACGTGCTCGGTGACGTCGACCTGGATGTCCAGGAACACCAGGCGGTCCTTCATGGCGAAGGCTTTTTCCATCATCGGCTTCAGATCTTTCAGATCGGTGATGCGCATGCCGACGTGGCCGTAGGCCTCGACCAGCTTGACGAAATCAGGCAGCGATTCCACGTACGAGTGCGAGTGACGGCCACCGTAGCTCATGTCCTGCCACTGGCGAACCATGCCCAGCACGCCGTTGTTCAGCAGGATGATCTTCACCGGCAGGTCGTACTGCAGGCAGGTGGACAGCTCCTGGATGTTCATCTGGATGCTGCCTTCACCGGTCACGCAGGCCACGTGCGCATCGGGGAAGCTCATCTGCACGCCCATGGCGGCAGGCAGGCCGAAGCCCATGGTGCCCAGGCCACCGGAGTTGATCCAGCGGTTCGGCTTGTTGAACTTGTAGTACTGCGCCGCGAACATCTGGTGCTGGCCCACGTCCGAGCTGACGTAGGCGTCGCCGCCGGTCACTTCGCACAGGGTCTCGATCACGGTCTGTGGCTTGATCAGGCTGCCGTCGCCCTTGTTGTAGGGGAACAGGCCTTTGTCGCCGCGCCACTCGTCAACCTGCTTCCACCAGCTGGCCACCGATTCCTTGTTCGGGGTTTCGCCGATTTCCTTCAGGGTGGCGACCATCTCGGTCAGCACGCTGTCCACTGGACCAACGATTGGCACGTCGGCCTTGATGGTCTTGGAGATGGACGCCGGGTCGATGTCGATGTGGATGATCTTGGCGTTCGGGCAGAATTTGCTCGCGCCGTTGATCACACGGTCATCGAAACGCGCGCCCACTGCCAGGATCACGTCGGCGTGGTGCATGGCCAGGTTGGCGGTGTAGCTGCCGTGCATGCCCAGCATGCCGACGAACTGACGGTCCATGCCCGGGTAGGCGCCAAGGCCCATCAGGGTGTTGGTCACCGGCAGGTTCAGCAGCTGCGCCAGCTCGGTCAGTTGCGCCGAGCCACCGCCCAGGATCACGCCACCACCGGCGTACATCACCGGACGCTTGGCGGCCAGGAGCATTTCCACGGCCTTGCGGATCTGGCCAGAGTGGCCACGGACAGCCGGGCTGTAGGAACGCAGCTTGGCCTTTTTCGGGTAGACGTATTCGAACTTTTCCGCCGGGTTGGTCATGTCTTTCGGGATGTCGACAACGACAGGCCCCGGACGACCGGACTGCGCCAGGTAGAAGGCTTTTTTCATGACTTCGGGGATTTCGGACGCGTGCTTGATCATGAAGCTGTGCTTCACGATAGGCCGGGAAATACCGATCATGTCGGTTTCCTGGAACGCGTCGGTACCCACCAGGGTGGAAGCAACCTGGCCGGACAGCACCACCATGGGGATCGAGTCCATGTAGGCGGTGGCGATACCGGTGATGGCATTGGTCGCGCCCGGGCCGGAGGTCACCAGTACCACGCCGGCCTTGCCGGTGGCACGGGCGTAGCCGTCAGCCATATGGGTCGCGGCCTGCTCGTGACGAACCAGGATGTGTTCCACTTCCGGTTCTTTGAACAGGGCATCGTATACATGCAGGAGAGCACCACCAGGGTACCCGTAGATGTGCTTAACGCCTTCGTCACGCAAAAAGCGGACGACCATCTCAGCGCCAGATAAAAGCTCCACGTTGTTCACCTCTAAAACGCCAGAATACCGCTCCATGGGAACGGGTCTTAATAGGTTTACTGCCAGCAGAGCATGAGCGACGGTGGTCGCCGACGTACGTCAGCACTGACTGAGCAAGTATTGGGACTTCCCCAAAGTGTTGCGGGGGTTTCCCACCCAGCGCGAGGTAACGCGTTGCGGGTGTTGCGGGTCGGCGCGGGTGTGCGCCTCATGATCTGCTGGGAAGGTCTGCTTCTGGCAGTCCCTCTACAGCGGACTTCCGATTGTTGTGATTCGCGAGGCGCAAGTCAAGCTATCTGTTGCAATTTAATGCGTGCCAATTTTTTCACCAGATGCAGAAAACATTTGCTCAGAAGCGTCTCAGGTAGTTTCATGATTGCGTTAATGGTCAAGGAATTAGCATGCGAGCGATCCTCATCCCTGCAATTGCGCTGCTGTTGGCAAGCCCGTTCGGCCACGCCGCGCAGATCTACAAATGGGTCGACAGCCAGGGCGTCACCCACTTCGACGCCCAGCCGCCCGCGGGCCAGAACAGTACCGAGGTGGACACCGCCAAGCCGGTGGTGGCGCCGCCCCCTGCCCCGGTAAAAGCGCCGGATGCTGCCCAGGGCAAAGCCGCCCAGCGCACCATCAACCAGCAGGTGCAGCAGCAGGTGGTGGACCAGGAAGAGCAGATAGCGAAGTTTTGCGACACCAGCCGCAACAATTTGGCGCAGCTGCAGAACAACCCGCGGGTGCGCCAGGAAATGGGCGGCGAGTTGCGCAAGCTGACGGAGGAAGAGCGCCAGGCGAAGATTGCGCTGACGCAGAAGCAGATCGAGGAAAACTGCCAATAACCCGTAGCAGCGGCCACAGGCCGCGTCAGGGCACACCAAGGTGCCCAAGACGCGGCCTGCGGCCGCTGCTACGGGGTCAGCTGTGCTGGGTGATCAGTTCGTCGAACTGGTGCAGCAGCACGCGGATGCCGCGGCTTTTTTCGGCCTGGTCGGCGTAGACCATCTCGGCCATGGCCAGGATGCCCGAGGCGTTGGGCAGCGGCAGGTCGTGCTCGAGGATCTGCTTCATGCGCGGCAGGAAGATCCACTGCAGCCACTGGGAAAAGTCCAGCGTATCGACGCTGAACGGCTCCTGGCTGGCCAGCTGCTCGGCGCTGGGTTCAGCCTCGCTCCACCAGCCCTGCACCCGCAGTTCGCGTTCGATCAGCAGCAGATGGTCGGCGATCTGCGGAAAACGTGCGTCCATCATCAACCTCCGGAAGCTTTCTGTCGGGCCTGGGCGGCGCCGGCGCTGTCACCCTGCTTCTCGCGAGCCTGGGCAATGGTGTTCCACAGGCTGGCCTGCAGGTCGGGGCGGCCATTGGCGTAGGTCAAGGCGCGGCGGGCCAGCTGCTCGGCCTGGGGCGCGTCACCCTGGGACAGGCGTACTTGGGCCAGGCGGTACAGCACCTGCGGCTCGCGCGGGGCAATGCGCTGGGCACGCTCCAGGCTCGACGAGGCGCCGTTGAGGTCGCCGCCGCCCTGTTGCTGCTGGGCGGTGGTCAGCAGCGCCAGCACCGGGCCATCAAGCTGCTCGTCGGCAGACAGGCCGCCACTGCTGCGGGTGTTGCTGGGGATACCAGTAGGCGCGTTGCTGGTCGACGGCATGCTGTAGTTGCTGGTGACCGGCGCGCTGTTATACGGCTGCTGCGCCGCGGCTGGCGGCGGCGTGTAGGCGCCCGGGGTGATCGGCCCGGTGCTGATCGGCGCGCTTTGCGGCGCGGCGAAGGTCATGGGCGCGGAGCTGCCCTGGGGCATTACCACCACGCCGGAATCTTCCGACACCGCCTGCGGCGCCTGGCGCTGCACCGCGGCATAGCCACGGTTGGCCGACACGCGCTCGCTGTTGGACACGGCGGTGCCGGAGTCCACCACCGGAATCGACCCTTGGGGCACGCTGGCGCAACCGTTGAGCAGCGCCAGTGCCGTTACAGCAGGAAACCACCACTTGTTCACTTCGATTCCTCTTTGCCTGGCAACGTCAATTTAGTTCAACCAGCCCTTGACCCAATCCATCACGGAATCGGCCGGGGCCTGGCTGCCACAGGCAGGGCCTGCAGCGGGTTCGCTACCACGAATATACGGCATCTGCACCGCACCCGGGCAGTTGGCGTCGGAGCCCTGGCCGGTGTGCGGGTCGATCCAGGCCTGCACCACGTTGTCCGGCATCGGCGTGTCCAGCGGCAGCGGGTCAGCCTTCTTCATGAAGCTGGTCCACACCTGCAGGGCGCCGGTGGCACCGGTGAACGGGGTCTTGCCGTTGTCGTCGCGGCCGATCCACACCACCGCCAGCACGTCCTGGCTGAAGCCGGCGAACCAGCTGTCACGCGAGTCGTTGCTGGTGCCGGTCTTGCCCGCCAGGTTCAGCGAACTTGGCAGCACGTTGTACACCGAACGGCCGGTACCTTCGCGCATCACGCGCTGCATGGCGTTCTGGATCAGGTAGATGGAGCCCGGGTCGAAACGCTGCTGCACCTGGAACGGGTAACGCTTGAGCGGCTGGCCGTCAGACGTCAGCACGCTGCGAATGCCGCGCATCGGCGTGTTGAAGCCACCATTGGCGATGGTCTGGTACATGGTGGCCACCTGGATCGGCGACATGCCACCGGCCCCCAGCAGCATCGACGGGTAGGTCGGCCAGTCCACGTCCACGCCCAGGCGCGAAATGGTCTTGAACACGTTGGGCACGCCCAGGTCCAGGCCCAGGCGCGCCGTGGACAGGTTCAACGAATGCGCCAGGCCCTGGTACAGGAAGATGGTGCCGTTGGAGTTGCCTTCGTAGTTCTTCGGCCGCCAGATCTGCCCATCGGCGCCCTTGACCTCGAACGGCTCATCCTTCACCCAACTGGTGAGGGTGTACTGGCTGGGCTTTTCCAGGGCGGTCAGGTAGATGGACGGCTTGACCAGCGAGCCGATCGGCCGCACCGCGTCCAGCGCGCGGTTGAAGCCAGCAAAGCCCGGCGCGCGACTGCCCACCAGGGCCTGCACTTCGCCGCTCTCGGGGTTGGTGACCACCATGGCGGCTTCCACGTCGTCCACGCCCTTGCGGTTGCCCAGGCGCTTGAAGGTGTCGGTCACCGAGGCCTCGGCCTTCTGCTGCAGGATCGGGTCGAAGCTGGTGAAGATGCGCAGGCCTTCCTCGGTCAAGTCTTCGTCGCGGTAGTCTTCACGCAACTGGCGCTTGACCAGGTCCAGGAAGCCGGGGAACGAGCTGTCCGCCAGGCTGCCCTGCTTGCTCACGCCCAACGGCATCTTCTTCGCCGCGTCCACCTGCGCCTGGGTCGCCACGCCCTGCTGGGCCAGCAGGTCCAGCACCAGGTTGCGGCGCTCCAGCGCGCGGTCCGGGTAACGGCGCGGGTTGTAGTAGGACGGCCCCTTGACCATGCCCACCAGCAACGCCACCTGGTGCAGCTTGAGCTCCGACAGCGGCTGGCTGAAGAAGAACTGGCTGGCCAGGCCGAAGCCGTGTACCGCACGCTGGCCGTCCTGGCCGATGAACACCTCATTGAGGTACGCCTCGAGGATCTCCTGCTTGCTGTAGTGGATCTCCAGCAGCACCGCCATCATCGCTTCGGTGAGCTTGCGGCTCAGGCTGCGTTCGTTGGTGAGGTAGAAGTTCTTCACCAGCTGCTGGGTCAGAGTACTGCCGCCCTGGCGCATCTGCCCGGCGGAGGTGTTGACCCAGATGGCGCGGGCGATGGACTTGGGCGACACACCGAAGTGGTGATAGAAGTCGCGGTCTTCCACGGTCACCAGGGTGTCGAGCAGGTACGGCGGCACCTGGTCGAGCTTGATCAGGATGCGATCTTCGAGGTTCTTGGGGTACAGGCCGCCGATCAGCAGCGGTTCCAGGCGTACCACCGGCAGCTTGGGGTTGGTGCTGCTGCTCAGCTCGGCCACGTAGTCGCCGTTGAAGCGCACCTGCACCGGCTGGGCCTTCTCCAGGCCTTCATAGAACTGGAAGCCGCGGGTGTTGAGGTTCACCGTGGTGCCCTTGACCACGGCGGTGCCCGGTCCGTCCAGCACGGTGGTGCGACGGTAGCCCAGGGCATCGAGCTCGGTGAGGAAGTCGGCCTCGGCCAGTTTCTGCCCGACGAACAGCTCCAGCGGCCGGGCGTAGACCTTGGCCGGGATGGTCCAGCGCTTGCCGGAGAATTTCTCCTGCACGATGGCATCCAGGTAGACAGCAAAGCCTATCAGGATGACCAGGCCTACCAGGCCCAGCTTCAGAGTCCAGCCGAGCCAGGCCGGAAGGCCGCGCTTGACAGGTTTTTTAGGGGTGCGGGGGGATCGGGATCGAGTCATGGCGGCGGATTATACGCACTTTATCCCGGCTGGGCAGGCGTCCCCGGTGAACGACGACCAGCGTCCATGAAAGGTTTGCACAGCCCCCGGCACCGGCCATAATGCCCGCCTCGAATTCTTTGACAGTTGAAGGACCGCCCGTGAGCCAAGCCCTTATCGCCGCCCTGCAGAACCCGGCCCTTTACCCCCATCCGGTCGAGGCCTTCCAGGTCATCGAGACGCACATCTCCTGGGTGGTGCTGACCGGTCCCTACGTCTATAAGGTCAAGAAGCCGATGAACTTCGGTTTCCTCGACTTCTCCACCCTGGCCTCGCGCGAGCACTTCTGCCAGGAAGAGCTGCGCCTGAACCAGCGCCTGACCGACGGCCTGTACCTGCAGGTGCTGCCAATCACCGGCAGCGCCGAAGCCCCAGTGCTGGGCGGCGAAGGCCCGGCCATCGAGTACGCCCTGCAGATGCGTCAGTTCCCGCAAAGCGACCTGCTCAGCACCCTGCAGGCCAACGGCGAGCTGACCACCGCGCACATCGACTCCATGGCCAGCCAGATCGCTGACTTCCACCAGGCCGCCCCGGTGGTGCCCGCCGCGCACGAGGCCGGCACCCCTGCCGCGGTGATGGCCCCGGTGGAGCAGAACTTCGAGCAGATCCGCCCGTTCCTGAAGGACGCCGCCGACCTGCAGCAACTGGAAGCCCTGCAAGCCTGGGCCCAGGCCAGCTTCGCGCGCCTGCAGCCGCTGCTGCTGGAACGCAAGGCCGAAGGCTTCATCCGCGAATGCCACGGTGACATCCACCTGGGCAACGCCACCCTGATCGACGGCAAGGTGGTGATCTTCGACTGCATCGAGTTCAACGAACCGTTCCGCTTCACCGACGTCTACGCCGACATCGGCTTCCTGGCCATGGACCTGGAAGACCGTGGCCTGAAGTGCCTGGCCCGGCGTTTCATCAGCCAGTACCTGGAGCTGACCGGCGACTACCGTGGCCTGGAACTGCTGAACTTCTACAAGGCCTACCGCGCCCTGGTGCGCGCCAAGGTCGCACTGTTCGGCCTGACCCCGGAATCGGACGCGGTGCAACGCGCCACCACCTTCAAGCAATACCGCAAGTACGCCAACCTGGCGGAAAGCTACAGCGCCATCCCGTCGCGCTTCCTGGCCATCACCAGCGGCGTCTCCGCCGTGGGCAAGAGCCACGTGGCCATGCGCATGGTCGAAGCGCTGGGCGCCATCCGCCTGCGGTCGGACGTGGAGCGCAAGCGCCTGTTCGGCGAGCAGCAGGGCGACAACCAGCTGCAGACCGGCATCTATAGTGAAGACGCCAGCGTGGCCACCTACCAGCGCCTGCACAGCCTGGCCGACAGCATCCTGCGCGCCGGCTTCCCGGCCGTGATCGACGCCACCTACCTCAAGCAGGCCCAGCGCCAGCTGGCGGCCCAGGTCGCCGAGACCACCGGCGTGCCGTTCCTGATCCTCGACTGCAACGCCCCGATGCCGGTGATCGAAGCGTGGCTGGCCCAGCGCCAGGCCGAGCAGAACGACCCGTCGGACGCCACCCTGCAGGTGCTGCACGCCCAGCAGGCCAGCCGCGAGCCGCTGACCGCCGAGGAACTGGTGCTGAGCAAGCGCGTGGAAACCAACGAGGGCGACAGCCTGGACAAGCTGGTCGAACAGATTCGCCAGCGTTTGCCGGGGCTGTAATTGCGCCGTCGCCGTGACGCGGCCTTCGGCCGCTGCTACAGGGGTCTGTAGCAGTGGCCGAAGGCCGCGTCCGGCGCCACGTTATTTTCTCCAGCCGTGAAGCAGTCGACACTCACGACTCAAGAATAGTGGCATTATAATGGCGTCAATAATTCCAACAGGAAGACGCCATGGGCCAGCCCAAGCAGCTCGACTCGCACCTCTATGCCCTCGTGCACCACGAAAACGTTCGCGGCTTCAATGAACAGCGCCCCGCCGACCGGGTGGACTTCCGTGGCGGCGACTTCCGCGGCCTCGACCTGCGCGAGCTCGACACCCACGACATCGACTTCACCGACGCCTACTTCCGCACCGCCGACCTGCGCGGCCTGGACCTGCGCGACACCTGCATGGAAGGCGCCAGCCTGGCCCACGCGCAAATCTCCGGGGCCTACTTCCCGGCGGAACTGTCGGCCGACGAGATCCTGATGTCGGTGAATTTCGGCACTCGCCTGCGTTACCGCACCCGCTGACCGCCCATCCGGCGCAGGACGCGCCCCTGCCCCTGCGCTTGCAAGCCGCTGATATCCGCGGAAAAGCGGCGCCTGAGCGCATTTCCAAAGTGCCGCTACACTCCCTTGGCAGAGCGGCCAGCAAATGCGCCTCGATCAAGTTCAGCCGTCGCAAGGAGGCTTGATGAACGATGAACTTCAACATTTGAAAAACCTGGGCAAGACCTCGGCGCAGTGGCTGCACGCCGTAGGCATCCACAGCGCCTCGGACCTGCGTCGCCTGGGGGCGGTGGACGCATACCGGGCGGTCAAGACCCGCGGCTTCCGCGCCTCGAAAGTGCTGCTGTACGCCATCGAGGGCGCACTGCTGGACGTGCACTGGAACGACCTGCCCGCCGAACGCAAAGAGGCTTTGAATCAGGAACTCGACGCGCTATCGTCTCGTCGCAAGAACTGACCGCGGCCGCGCGTCAGGCTCGCCAGTCAAGGAAAGCGCGCATGTATCTATTTGGAGAGCAGCCGGCATACGCCGATGCGTGGGTAAACCGCCTGCAAGGCATCGCCGCGCGACTGCTGCTGGGGGTGGCGCCGCAAGGCCCGGCGCTGGAGCTGGAACCCGGAGCCGACCTGGCCCCCTTGATGGACGACAGCCAGCTGTACCTGATCGACAGCGGCCTGCTGCAAGCGCGCATCAACCAGCGCCCGCTGTTCTACCTGCAGGACGGTGACCTGCTGGGCCTATACCAGAACCGCGACGACCTGGCCTATGAGTACAGCACCGAAGGCACCTTGCGCCTGGTGCCCTACCTGCGCAGCGAAGTGCTGGCGCACATCAACGCCACGCCCGAGACCCAGGAACTGCTGATCGAGTACCTGACCGGCCAGACCACCCTGCTGTGCGACGCCATCACCCGTCTCAAGCAACCCGAGTACCGCGCCAGCAACGGCTTCAAGCACGTGCCCGCCGGCGAGGTGCTGATCAACCAGGGCGACGAGGCCGACCACGTCTTCGTTATCATCGACGGCCACGCCGAGGCCTATGTGGACGGCCACAAGGTGGGCGACGTGCCCAAGGACGAGATCTTCGGTGCCATGGCCATCTTCACCCACGAGAAACGCAGCGCCACGGTGATCGCCGCCGTGCCCAGCACGCTGATGATCATTCCCAAGGACCAGTTCCTCAACCTCACCCAGACCAACCCGCGCATCGCCCACAGCCTGATCGAAAGCATGGCGCGGCGCATCGAGGCCTTGAACCGGCAGGTGACGCGGCTGATCGACAGCCCGTGAAAAATTGTTCGCAGGGCCTGTTGACTTCTAAATGAGAATTGTTATGATTATCACATCTGGTCGCGAGGCCAGTGATGATTTGAAAGACCTTGGTTCGGACTCTCAGATTATCTCCTCATCAGGCTAATCACGGTTATTTGACCCGGCTTTTTGCCGGGTCTTTTTTTGCCTGGGATTTGTGCTGTGGGAGCTGGCTTGCCAGCGAGCTTTTAAGGCCCCAACAGCTCGCTGGCAAGCCAGCTCCCACAAAAGCCAGCCCGCCAATCACCGCGCAATGATCAACGGATGCCCCCGCTCCGGGTGCTCCTGCACCAACACCTCCAACCCGAACACTGCCTTCAGCGCCCCAGGCTGCAACACCTGCCGTGGCGTGCCCAGCGCATGGGCCCGCCCCTGTTGCAGCAACAGAATGCGGTCGCAGTACCGCGCCGCCAGGTTCAGGTCATGGAGGATCACCAACACCGCCGCGCCGCGGTCGGCAAACGCGCGCACCGCCTGCAAAGTGGTGTGCTGGTGCAGCGGGTCCAGCGCCGAGGTGGGTTCGTCCAACAGCAGGGTGGTGCCCGGCTCGCCCGGCCACAGCTGCGCCAGCACCCGCGCCAGGTGCACGCGCTGGCGCTCGCCGCCGGACAGCGCCAGGTAGCTGCGCCCGCGCAAGTGCTCGGCATCGGCGGCGTGCAGGGCAGCGGCAATGATCTCGCTGTCGCGGGCCAGGCCGCTGTCGTGGGGCAGCCGGCCCATGCCCACCACCTCCTCCACCCGGAAGGCGAAGCCCAGGGTCGAGACCTGCGGCAGCACCGCCAGGCGCCGGGCCCGTTCGGGGCCATGCCAATCGGCCAGCAAGCGCCCGTCCAGCCATACGTCGCCCTGGCTGGGCGCCAGTTCACCGCACAGGGCGCCCAGCAAGGTGCTCTTGCCGGCGCCATTGGGGCCCAGCACGCCCAGCACCTCGCCGGGCTGCAGTTGCAGGTTGATGTCGTCGATCACCGCCTGCTGGCCGCGTCGAACTTGCAGGTTGGCCACACGTAACATCAGGGACGCCCCCGCACCAGCAGATAAAGGAAAAACGGCGCGCCGAGGAACGCCGTGACAATGCCGATGGGCAGCTCGGCCGGGGCCAGGGCCATGCGCGCGATCAGGTCGGCGAACAGCAGCAGGCTGGCGCCCGCCAGCAGCGACGCCGGCAGCAGCACCCGATGATCCGGCCCGGCCACCTGGCGCACCAGGTGCGGCACCACCAGGCCGATGAAGCCGATCAGCCCTGCCGCCGCCACGGCCGCGCCCACGCCCAGCGCGGTGCAGAACACCAGTTCACGCTTGAGGCGTTCCACCTCGATGCCCAGGTGCCGCGCCTCGGACTCGCCCAGCAGCAACGCGTTCAGCGCCCGTGCCCGGCGCGGCAGCCACAACGACACGCCGGCGGCGATCACCACCAGCGGCCACAACCGCTGGTAGCTGGCGCCATTGAGGCTGCCCAGGTTCCAGAACGTCAGGGTGCGCAGGGTGCTGTCATCGGCCAGGTAGGTGAACAACCCCACCGCCGAGCCGGCCAGCGCCGTCAGCGCCACGCCCGCCAGCAGCATCACCGCCACGCTGGTCTGGCCATCCTTGCGCCCCAGGCGGTACACCAGCGCGGTCACGCCCAGGCCGCCAAGGAAGGCGCAGATCGACAGCAGGTAAGGCTCCAGCATGGGCGGCAGGCCGCCGAACCAGCTGCCGCCGACAATCGCGATGGCTGCGCCCAGCGCAGCGCCGCTGGAGACGCCCACCAGCCCCGGGTCGGCCAGCGGGTTGCGAAACAGCCCCTGCATGGCCACGCCCGACAACGCCAGCACCGCGCCCACGGCCAGGCCCAGCAGGGTGCGCGGCAGGCGGATCTGGCCGACGATCATCTCGGCCTGCTCCAGGCCCTGGCCGTTCACCGGCAACCCCGCCAGGCGCAGGCCGGCCTTCAAGGTGTCGAGCAGCGGCAGGCTCACCGGGCCCAGGGCCAGGGACAGCCAGCAGGCCAGCAGGCACAACAGCCCGAGGGTGACGAACAGCGTGCGCGGCGCCAGCAATGGCCTCATCGGGCAGGCTTGGCGTCAGGGAAGAACGCCTGCGACAGGCCGTTCAGGCTCGCCGGCAGGCGCGGCCCCAGGCCCCCCACCAGCAGGGTCGGGTCGAGCACCACGATGCGCTTGTCCTTCACCGCGCGGGTGTTGGCCAGCGCCGGGTTGTCCTTGAGCATGGCGGCGATGGCGGCGTCACCGCTAAGGCTGCGGTCGGCGAACACGATCACCTGCGGGTCGAGCGCGGCCAGCACTTCGGTGGAGAAATTCTTGTAGCCCGGCTGCGTGGCCAGGTTGCGCCCGCCGGCCTGGCTGATCAGCCAGTCAGCCACGGTACCGGGGCCACCCACCAGCGGCTTGGCGCCCATGTGGCCCAGCAGCAGAATCACCCCGGGCGCAGGCTGTCCGGCTTCGGCGGCTTTCACCCAGGCCTGGTGGTCCTGCAACTGCTGGCGGTAGTCGTCGAACAGCTTGCCGGCGTGGGCCTCATCGCCCAGCAGCCGGCCCAGGTGCAGCAGGTTGGCCTGCAAGGTCGGCAGCTCGGGCTTGCTGTCGAACATCTCCACGCCCAGGCCAGCCTGGCGAATCTGTTGCAGCACCGGCGGCGGGCCCATTTCCTCGGTGCCGATGAGGATGTCCGGGCGCGGGGTCAGGCTGAGAATGCCCTCGGCCGACAGCGCGCGCTGGTAGCCGATGCTTTTCAACGCCTTGACGCTCTCGGGGTGTTGGCTGGTGGTGTCCACCCCGACCAGCTTGCTCTCGCCGCCCATGGCCACCACCCACTCGGTCAGCGCGCCACCGGCGCTGACCCAGTGCTGCGGCAGCGCTTCGGCGGCCATGGCCCAGGGGTGACACAGCATGGCGGTGGTAAAGCCAACGACCTTGGCGCTCAGGCGCATCGGGTGTTCCTCTATTCAATGATGGGCAGTGGTTGCAGCGCCCGGCGTTTTCTCGTTGAATGCCCGCCCAAACGGCAACCTATCAATTCATTTGATAATTATTTGCATTTAGGCGTCAAGTCGCCCCTTGTATCATCAAGTAAAACAAAAGAGGTCAGCATGCAGTGGCTGTGTGAAAGCACCGCTTTGAGCGAAGCACAAAGTCGTGGTTTCGAGTGTGAAGGCATCAAGCTTTTCATCGTGCGCCGCGAAGGCCGGGTGTACGCCTACCGCAACCGCTGCCCGCACCGGGGCACCGCGCTGCAGTGGGAAACCGACGTGTTCCTGGACGACAGCGCCACCATGATCCGCTGCGCCAGCCATGGCGCGTTGTTTCTGATGGACTCGGGCGAGTGCGTGGCGGGCCCGTGCGAGGGCAAGGAGCTGGAGAACTTCGATTGCCGCGAAGACGACAAAGGCATCTGGGTAGACCTCTGATTCCGGCCCCGCGACCATCTGCGTAGCCGCTGCCGCAGGCTGCGCTGGCCCTCCCCTCCACTGTGAATCTCCAGTGTAATCTGGGGCCAGCGCAGCCTTCGGCAGCGGCTACGAGTCGGCGGCGTGAATCAAATCTGGACGTTCAAGCGGCGGTTCACATACACACGCTCGCTATCCAGGTGCACCCCATACGCCAGCACCTCCACGCCATCCGCCACCGCCGCCTGCAACGCCTCGGCATAGCCGGCGTCAATCTCGCCAGCCGGGCGCACGGCGTCGATGCCGGTCAGGTTTACGCAATACAACTGCACCGCGCGCACGCCGTTGCGCGCCAGCGTCGCCAGCTCGCGCAGGTGCTTGGCGCCGCGTTGGGTCACGGCGTCCGGGAAGGCTGCCACCGTGGTGCCGTCGTGGCCCAGGGTCACGCTTTTTACTTCCACGTAGGCCGGGCCTTGCGGGTACTGCAGGCAGAAATCCACGCGGCTGCCCTCCTCGCCATAGGCCACTTCGCGTTTCAGCGCAGTAAACCCGTTCAGCTCGGTGATCACCCCGGCCAGCAACGCCTCCTCCACCAGCCGGTTGGCACGCGCGGTGTTCACGCAGGCCAGGCGGCCTTGGGGCGTCTCGCTGATTTCCCAGGTGCCCGGCAGCTTGCGCTTGGGGTCGTTGGAGCGGCTGAACCACACCTGCCCGCCCTCGACCATGCAGTTGAACATCGAGCCGGTGTTGGGGCAGTGAATGGTCAGCTCTTCGCCGTCCAGGGTGCGGATGTCGGCAAGGAAACGCTTGTAGCGGCGCAGCAGGCGACCTTCTTCCAGGGGAGGATTGAATTCCATCAGCCTTGCCAGCTCCGCAGGCCACGCGCGATGCGCTCCACGGCCTGCTGCAGGCGCGGCAGGCTCTGGGTGTAGGCGAAGCGCACGTGGTGGCTGGCCTGATGACGGCCGAAGTCCAGGCCGGGGGTGAACGCCACGTGCTCGGTTTCGAGGAAATGCTGGCAGAACGCGAAGGCATCGCCGCCGAACCGGCTGATATCGGCGTACAGGTAGAACGCCCCTTCCGGCTCCACGGCAATGCCGAAGCCCAGTTCGCGCAGGGCCGGCAGCAGGAAGTCGCGGCGGCGGCCGAATTCGGCCCGGCGCTCTTCCAGAATGGCCAGGGTCTGTGGCTGGAAGCAGGCCAGCGCGGCGTGCTGGGCCATGCTGGGGGCGCTGATGTAGAGGTTCTGCGCCAGCTTCTCGAGCTCCGGCACCGCTTCCGGCGGCGCCACCAGCCAACCCAGGCGCCAGCCGGTCATGCCGAAATATTTGGAAAAACTATTAAGGACAAAGGCGTCGTCGTCCACTTCCAGCACGCTGGCGGCGTCGGTGCCGTAGGTGAGGCCGTGGTAGATCTCGTCCACCACCAGGTGGCCGTTGCGCGCCTTGATGGCCTGGGCCAACTGCGCCAGCTCGTCACGGCTGAGCAGCGTGCCGGTAGGGTTGGCGGGCGATGCCACCAGGGCGCCGACGCTGTCCTTGTCCCAGTGGCGCGCCACCAGGTCGGCGGTGAGCTGGTAGCGCACCTCGGGGCCCACCGGCACCAGCTGCGCCGCGCCTTCCACCAGGCGCAGGAAATGCCGGTTGCAGGGGTAGCCAGGGTCGGCCAGCAGCCAGTGCTTGCCCGGGTCCACCAGCAGGCTGCTGGCCAGCAGCAGCGCGCCGGAGCCGCCGGGGGTGATGAGGATGCGCTGCGGGTCGATGTTCACGCCATAGCGCTGGTCGTAGAAGCCGGCAATGGCCTCGCGCAGCGCCGGCAGGCCACGGGCCGCGGTGTAGCGGGTCTGGCCGTTGGCCAGGGCCGCCTGGCCGGCCTGGATGATCGGTTCGGCGGTGGTGAAGTCCGGCTCGCCGATTTCCAGGTGGATGACGTCATGGCCGGCGGCCTGCAGTTCGTTGGCCCGCGCCAGCAGCGCCATCACGTGAAAGGGTTCTATGGCGCGGCTGCGCGCACTGTAGGGCTGGGCCATTGACCTTCCTTAAAAGGGTGTAAAATAACGATTCTACCGGACACGGCAGCCGAACGTGTCGCGAAACGGCCGGTCCATATGCTTTGACGCCATCTGCGACAGGCTCGACAACCGGGAGTGGCGCCGTCTGGATTGATCTGCTAAGTTCGCCGGCTTGCAGTCGCAGGGCCGGCGGGTGTCGGAGATGGAGCATCCTGCGCAATGGATTAGAAGAGCGAGAGGCGGTCAACCAATGTCCACCAATGAAAAGCAAGCATCTACCCAAACACTGGAATCGGGCTTTGAGCCTTACGTAGTAGCTCCCGGTGAGGAGTACATGGGCAAGCCCATGCGCGCACACTTCACCAATATCCTGCAAAAATGGAAGATGGAGCTGATGGTCGGCGTCGACAAGACCGTGGACCACATGAAGGACGAAGCAGCCAACTTCCCCGACCCTGCTGACCGTGCCAGCCAGGAAGAGGAATTCGCCCTCGAGCTGCGTGCCCGCGACCGCGAGCGCAAGCTGATCAAGAAAATCGACAAGACCCTGCAGCTGATCACCGACGAAGAATACGGCTGGTGCGAATCGTGCGGCGTCGAGATTGGCGTCCGCCGCCTGGAAGCCCGCCCTACCGCCGACCTGTGCGTCGACTGCAAGACCCTGGCAGAGATCAAGGAAAAACAGGTCGGCAAATGACCTGTTGAAGCCGGGGCGCGCCACGCGCCCCGGACCTGTCCCGCCCCTTCTCCGAAATTTCCAGTACCCTGTTCCCCATGAACACGCCTGCCTACATTGGCCGCTTCGCGCCAACGCCCAGTGGTTTCCTGCATTTCGGCTCGCTGGTGGCCGCCCTTGCTTCCTACCTTGACGCCCGTGCCGTGGGTGGCCACTGGCTGCTGCGCATGGAAGACCTGGACCCGCCCCGGGAGATGCCCGGCGCCCAGGCTGCCATTCTCAAGGCCCTGGAGAACTACGGTTTCGAATGGGATGGCGAGGTGGTGTACCAGAGCCTGCGCCATGACGCCTATGCCCAGGTCATCGACCGCCTGTTCCAGCAGGGCCTGGCGTATGCCTGCACCTGCTCGCGCAAGCAGCTGGAGCCCTACAACGGTATCTACCCAGGCCTGTGTCGCAACCTGGGCCACGGCCAGGAAGATGCCGCCATCCGCATCCGCGTGCCGGAGCTGAACTACGCCTTCGTCGACCGCGTGCAGGGCCGCTTCGAGCAGCACCTGGGGCGCGACAGCGGCGACTTCGTGATTCGCCGCCGCGATGGCCTGTACGCCTACCAACTGGCGGTGGTGCTGGACGACGCCTGGCAGGGGGTGACGCACATCGTGCGCGGCGCCGACCTGCTGGACTCCACCCCGCGCCACCTGTACCTGCAGGAACTGCTGGGGCTGCCCCAGCCCAAGTACCTGCACGTGCCGCTGATTACCCAGCCCGATGGCCACAAGCTGGGCAAGAGCTACCGCTCGCCGCCGCTGGAAGCCGACCAGGCAGCGCCGCTGCTGGTGCGCGCGCTGCGGGCGCTGGGGCAGCCGGTGCCGCTGGAGCTGCGGGGTGCCATGCCTGGCGAGGTGCTGGCGTGGGGCATCGCCCACTGGAACGCCGAGCTTATCCCGCGTGCCTTGAGCCTGCCCGAGGCGCAGTTGCCGGCCTGACGCGCCACATTGCCGTTGGACGCAGAACCCCCGTAGCAGCAGCCGAAGGCTGCGTCCGGCGGCAACGCGGTTTCGTCGTTGCGGCCGGACGCAGCCTTCGGCAGCTGCTACGGGGTGTAGTGAACTTCCAGTTGCACTACGACGCGCTTGCGTTACCATCCCCGCTCCTTTTTGCCCGTACCTACAATAATAAGGCGAGCACCCTGGACTTGATGTTCTTCCATTCGAGAGGCCGGCATGTACATCTACCGATTGGTCCTGCTGCTGGTAGTCGGTATCTACCTGTTCTCCCCCGCGATCATGGACTGGTGGATAGAACCGACCGGCGCCTGGTATCGGCCCTACCTGTTGTGGCTGATCCTGATCGTGGTGACTTTCATTCTCCAGAGCCAACGTGATGCCGATGAGCTTTAGCCTCACCCAGATGATCCTGATCAGCGCCGCCTACCTGCTGGTGCTGTTCGGCGTGGCCTGGGTCAGCGAGCGCGGAATGATCCCGCGCGCGATCATTCGCCACCCGCTGACTTATACCCTGTCGCTGGGCGTCTACGCCAGCGCCTGGGCGTTCTACGGCACGGTGGGCCTGGCCTACCAGTACGGCTACGGTTTCCTGGCCTGCTACCTGGGGGTCAGCGGCGCGTTCCTGCTGGCGCCGGTGCTGCTGTACCCGATCCTGAAGATCACCCGCACCTACCAGCTGTCCTCTCTGGCCGACCTGTTCGCGTTTCGCTTCCGCAGCACCTGGGCCGGCGCCCTGACCACCATCTTCATGCTGATCGGCGTGCTGCCGTTGCTGGCCTTGCAGATACAGGCAGTGGCCGACTCCATCAGCATCCTCACACGCGACCCGGTGCAGAACCGCGTGGCCCTGGCGTTCTGCGCGCTGATCACGCTGTTCACCATCTTCTTCGGCTCACGCCACATCGCCACCCGCGAGAAGCACGAGGGCCTGGTGTTCGCCATCGCCTTCGAGTCCATCATCAAGCTGGTGGCCGTGGGCGGCATCGGCCTGTACGCGCTGTACGGGGTGTTCAACGGCCCCCACGAGCTGGAGCTGTGGCTGTTGCAGAACCAGACCGCCCTCGCCGCCCTGCACACGCCGCTGCAAGAAGGCCCATGGCGCACGCTGCTGCTGGTGTTCTTCGCCTCGGCCATCGTCATGCCGCACATGTACCACATGGCGTTCACCGAGAACCTCAACCCGCGCTCGCTGGTCAGCGCCAGCTGGGGCCTGCCGCTGTTCCTGCTACTGATGAGCCTGGCGGTGCCGCTGATCCTGTGGGCCGGCCTGCGCCTGGGCGCCACCACCAGCCCCGAATACTTCACCCTGGGCGTAGGCATCGCCGCCAACAGCAAGGCCCTGGCGCTGCTGGCCTACGTGGGCGGGCTTTCGGCCTCCAGCGGGCTGATCATCGTCACCACCCTGGCGCTGTCGGGCATGGCCCTCAACCACCTGGTGCTGCCGCTGTACCAGCCGCCGGCCGAGGGCAACATCTACCGCTGGCTGAAGTGGACGCGCCGCGGCCTGATCGTCGCCATCATCATGGCCGGCTACGCCTTCTACCTGCTGCTGGGCACCGCCCAGGACCTGGCCAATTTGGGCATCGTCGCCTTCGTCGCCACCCTGCAGTTCCTGCCGGGGGTGCTGTCGGTGCTGTACTGGCCGGCCGCCAACCGCCGCGGCTTCATCGCCGGCCTGCTGGCGGGCATCCTGGTGTGGATGGTGACCATGCTGCTGCCGCTGGTCGGCAACCTGCAGGGCTTCTACATCCCGCTGCTGAACATGATCTACGTGCTCGACGACACCAGCTGGCACATGGCGGCCATCGCCTCGCTGGCCGCCAACGTGCTGGTGTTCACCCTGATCTCGCTGTTCAGCAACCCCAGCGCCGAAGAGGCCAGCGCCGCCGAAGCCTGCGCGGTGGACAACGTGCGGCGGCCCCAGCGCCGTGAGCTGCACGCCGCCTCGCCCCAGGAATTCGCCACCCAGCTGGCCAAGCCGCTGGGCGCCAAGGCCGCGCAGAAGGAAGTGGAACAGGCCCTGCGCGACCTCTACCTGCCCTTCGACGAGCGCCGCCCCTATGCCCTGCGCCGCCTGCGCGACCGCATCGAGGCCAACCTCTCGGGCCTGATGGGCCCCAGCGTGGCCCAGGACATGGTCGAGACCTTCCTGCCCTACAAGTCCGGCAACGAGAATTACGTCACCGAAGACATCCACTTCATCGAGAGCCGCCTGGAAGACTACCACTCGCGCCTCACCGGCCTTGCCGCCGAGCTGGACGCCCTGCGCCGCTACCACCGCCAGACCCTGCAGGAACTGCCCATGGGCGTCTGCTCGCTGGCCAAGGACCAGGAAATCCTGATGTGGAACAAGGCCATGGAAGAGCTGACCGGCATCGCCGCGCAGCGCGTGGTGGGCTCGCGCCTGGTGACCATCGGCGAGCCGTGGCGCGGCCTGCTGCAAGGCTTCATCAACGTGCCCGACGAACACCTGCACAAGCAGCGCCTGCCCCTGGACGGCCAGATCCGCTGGCTGAACCTGCACAAGGCGGCCATCGACGAGCCCCTGGCGCCGGGCAACAGCGGCCTGGTGCTGCTGGTGGAAGACCTCACCGACACGCAACTGCTGGAAGACAAGCTGGTGCACTCCGAGCGCCTGGCCAGCATCGGCCGCCTGGCCGCTGGCGTGGCCCACGAGATCGGCAACCCGATCACCGGCATCGCCTGCCTGGCGCAGAACCTGCGCGAGGAGCGCGAGGAAGACGGCGAGATCACCGAGCTCAGCAGCCAGATCCTCGAACAGACCAAGCGCGTGTCGCGCATCGTGCAGTCGCTGATGAGCTTCGCCCACGCCGGTAGCCACCAGCACAGCGACGAGCCGGTGAACCTGGCCGAAGTGGCCCAGGACGCCATCGGCCTGCTGGCCCTGAACCGGCGCAATTTCGAAGTGCAGTTCTACAACCTCTGCGACCCCGACCACTGGGTGGAGGGCGACCCGCAACGCCTGGCCCAGGTGCTGATCAACCTGCTGTCCAACGCCCGCGACGCCTCCCAGGCCGGCAGCGCCGTGCGGGTGAAAAGCGAGGCCAGCGAGCACACCGTGGACCTGATCGTCGAGGACGAGGGCAGCGGCATTCCCAAGAACATCATGGACCGCTTGTTCGAACCGTTCTTCACCACCAAGGACCCTGGCGAGGGAACCGGACTGGGGCTTGCTCTGGTCTATTCCATCGTTGAAGAGCATTATGGACAAATCACCATCGACAGCCCGGCTGATACCCAGAGCCAGCGCGGCACCCGAATCCGGGTGACCTTGCCGCGTCATGTCGAAGCGACGTCCGCCGTGAACTGAGACCGTCGAGAGAATTGAATCAATGCCGCATATTCTGATCGTCGAAGACGAAACCATTATTCGTTCTGCCCTGCGCCGCCTGCTTGAACGGAATCAGTACCAGGTCAGCGAAGCCGGCTCCGTGCAAGAGGCACAAGAGCGCTTCTCCATCCCCACGTTCGACCTGATCGTCAGTGACCTGCGCCTGCCTGGCGCCCCGGGCACCGAGCTGATCAAGCTGGGCCAGGGCAAGCCGGTGCTGATCATGACCAGCTATGCCAGCCTGCGCTCGGCCGTGGACTCGATGAAAATGGGCGCGGTGGACTACATCGCCAAGCCCTTCGACCACGACGAGATGCTGCAGGCCGTGGCGCGCATCCTGCGTGACCGCCAGAGCGCGCCAGCCCCGGCTGCCGCACCGGCCGAACGCGCCGGCAATGGCAACGCCAAGGCCGCCGCCGGTGCCGAGAACGCCAATGGCGAGATCGGCATCATCGGCTCGTGCCCGCCCATGCAGGACCTGTACAGCAAGATCCGCAAGGTGGCGCCCACCGACTCCAACGTGCTGATCCAGGGCGAGTCGGGCACCGGCAAGGAGCTGGTGGCCCGTGCCCTGCACAACCTGTCGCGCCGCGCCAAGGCACCGATGATCTCGGTGAACTGCGCCGCCATTCCGGAAACCCTGATCGAGTCCGAGCTGTTCGGCCACGAAAAGGGCGCGTTCACCGGCGCCAGCGCCGGCCGTGCGGGCCTGGTGGAAGCAGCCGACGGCGGCACCCTGTTCCTGGATGAGATCGGCGAGCTGCCGCTCGAGGCCCAGGCGCGCCTGCTGCGCGTGCTGCAGGAAGGCGAGATTCGCCGCGTGGGCTCGGTGCAATCACAGAAGGTCGACGTACGCCTGATCGCCGCCACCCACCGCGACCTCAAGAGCCTGGCCAAGGTCGGCCAGTTCCGTGAGGACTTGTACTACCGCCTGCACGTGATCGCCCTGAAGCTGCCGGCCCTGCGCGAGCGCGGCGCCGACGTCAACGAGATCGCCAACGCGTTCCTGGCCCGCCAGAGCGCGCGCATCGGCCGCAACGACCTGCGTTTCGCCGCCGACGCCGAACAGGCCATCCGTCACTACTCGTGGCCCGGCAACGTGCGCGAACTGGAAAACGCGGTGGAGCGTTCGGTGATCCTCAGCGAGAGCGCGGAAATTTCCGCCGAGCTGCTGGGCATCGACATCGAACTGGAAGACCTCGACGACGAGGCGTTCGACGCCATGGCCGCGCAACCGGCGAGCAACGTCGGCGGCGGCAACCACGAACCCACCGAGGACTTGTCGCTGGAAGACTATTTCCAGCACTTCGTGCTCGAGCACCAGGACCACATGACCGAGACCGAGCTGGCACGCAAGCTGGGCGTCAGCCGCAAGTGCCTGTGGGAGCGCCGCCAGCGCCTGGGTATTCCACGGCGCAAGTCGGGCGTGGCCAGCGAAAGCTGATACGTTTCAGCTAATTACGCGGTGTCACGGGGTAACAAAAGGGGGGAGTGACAAACTGTTACCCCCACCTTGCCGGCGTAACAGATGCCGGGGCATACGGTAACGAATTTTGTCCGTTTCAGGCGCCGGCTGATGGCCACCAAATAGCCGAAAGCCTTGATTTACAAGGGTTTTCAAAAGTTGGCACGGCACCTGCTATGTATTTGGTACAAGAACAACAATAAGCAATGACACACTCTAATAAAAACAAGATGAAACGGCTCACGCATAACAAGAACAACACGGCGGAGGCGCAGCTAACTGATTCTTTTGGAGAGGCGTTGTAATTGGGGCCCGCCCCACACCCAGGCAAAGACCAATAAAAACTGCACTGAAAAGCAGAACGGCATGGGATGAAAGCAACTCAGCGACCAAAGCAATCCGTTTGCTCTTGCTCCCGGTTAGGGAGCCACTCACTGGCGAAGACCACGTGGGTAGGGCGTTAACAAAAACAAGAAGCCCGATCAAAAAAACAAGAAGAGCACGCAACTACATTCCTTGGGGAGCTTCGGCTCCCCTTGTAGTTTCCACGTTTCGTCCCCCTCGTTGCGCAGTGTCCTACACCATCCCCTGACTAAATGCTAGAATCCCCGCCCATCATGCGGTCATTCTCCATTCATGGCCGAACATTCCTTCAAACAGTGCATCCCATGCTGAAGAAGCTGTTCCAGTCTATCCGTCCCCCCGTGCGTCGCCCGCAACACCTGCGGACCACGCCCGAAGTGCTCAATAGCGGGCAACACTCGCTGCAGCGCAACCAGTTCAGCCGCCACGCGGTGAGCATCGTCGAACGCCTGCAAAACGCTGGCTATCAGGCCTATCTGGTGGGCGGTTGCGTGCGTGACATGCTGCTCAACATCACCCCCAAGGACTTCGACGTCGCCACCAGTGCCACCCCCGAGCAAGTGCGTGCGGAGTTCCGCAACGCCCGGGTGATTGGCCGGCGGTTCAAGCTGGTGCATATCCATTTCGGTCGCGAGATCATCGAGGTCGCCACCTTCCGCGCCAATCATCCCCAGGATGAAGAAGAGGAAGACAGCAACCAGTCGTCGCGTAACGAAAGTGGTCGCATCCTGCGCGACAACGTCTACGGCACCCTCGAAGAGGACGCCCAGCGCCGCGATTTCACCATCAACGCCCTGTACTACGACCCGGTGAGCGAGCGCATCCTCGATTACGCCAACGGCGTACACGACATTCGCAACCACCTGATCCGCCTGATCGGCGACCCGGTGCAGCGCTACCAGGAAGACCCGGTGCGCATGCTGCGGGCCGTGCGTTTCGCCGCCAAGCTGGACTTCGGCATCGAGAAGCACACCGCCGCGCCGATCCGCGAGCTGGCGCCCATGCTGCGCGAGATCCCGTCGGCGCGCCTGTTCGAGGAAAGCCTGAAGTTGTTCCTCTCGGGCCACGCCTCGGACACCTTCGAGATGCTGGTCGACCTGCAGCTGTTCGACCCGCTGTTCCCGGCCAGCGCCCACGCGCTGGAGCACCAGCCGACCTACACGCACACGCTGATCAGCGAAGCGCTGAGGAACACCGACCTGCGCGTCAAGCAGGGCAAGCCGGTGACCCCGGCCTTCCTGTTCGCCGCCCTGCTGTGGCCGGCCCTGCCCGCCCGCGTGCTGCACCTGCAGGAACGTGGTATGCCGCCGATCCCGGCCATGCAGGAAGGCGCGCACCAGCTGATTGCCGAGCAGTGCCAGCGCATCGCCATTCCCAAGCGTTTCACCATCCCGATCCGCGAGATCTGGGACATGCAGGAGCGCCTGCCACGCCGCAGCGGCAAACGCGCCGACCTGCTGCTGGACAACCCGCGCTTCCGCGCCGGCTACGACTTCCTGCTGCTGCGCGAAAGCGCTGGCGAGCAGACCGAGGGCCTGGGCGAGTGGTGGACCGACTACCAGGACGCCAATGACAGCGAACGCCGCGACATGATCCGCGACCTGGGCAGCAAGGACGAAACCGGCGCCGGCCCACGCAAGCGCAAGCGCACTGGCGCCAAGCGCAAGCGTGGCGCGGCGGCGGATTCGGGCGAGTAAGCCGATGGAAGTCGTGTACATCGGCCTGGGCAGCAACCTGGCCGAGCCCGCCGAGCAACTGCGCCAGGCCATCGAGGCCCTGGGGCAGTTGCCGTCCAGCCAGGGCCTGGCGGTGTCGGCGCTGTACAGCAGCGAGTCGCTGTCGCCCGGCCAGCCGCGTTATACCAACGCGGTGGCGCGGCTCGAAACCTCGCTCGCGCCCTTGGCGCTGCTGGACGCCCTGCAGGCCATCGAGAACGACCAGGGCCGCGTGCGCGCCGAGCGCTGGGGCCCGCGGACCCTGGACCTGGACGTGCTGCTGTTCGGCGACCGGGTCATCGACGAGCCACGGTTGAAGGTGCCGCATTACCACATGCACGCGCGGGCGTTCGTGCTGTACCCGCTGGCCGAGCTGGCGCCGGCCGACCTGCGCCTGGCGGATGGACGGCCTTTGGCCGATCTATTGGCTGCTTGCCCGTTTGAAGGTCTCGAGCGCTTAACTCCGTAGCCTGGCGGCAGCGGCTACGGGGCCGTCTGCCGTCCCGGTAACACACAATCCCCCCACCCAGTAACACACCCGTAACACATCCAATTGACTTCCCGCCCCCTCCTCACGACTATAGGCATCCCGTTGCTCACTAACGCAGCAAAACGGCGCGGAACGGCCGGTTGACGGTCGTTTCCCAAACATCACGGCAGATGATGTTGTGTTTGATCCGCTAACTGTTAGCAGTATTCACGGCGCCTGAAAGAGGACCCCTTTGATGCCTGAAATCACCCTGACCACCCTGCAGAGCCTCAAGCTCAAGGGTGAGAAAATCGCCATGCTGACCTGCTATGACGCGACCTTCGCCCAGGCAGCCTGCCAGGCGGGCGTGGAAATCCTGCTGGTCGGCGACTCCCTGGGCATGGTCCTGCAGGGCCACGACAGCACCCTGCCGGTCACCAACGCCGAGATGGCCTACCACGTGGCCAGCGTCAAGCGCGGCAACGAGGGCGCGCTGATCCTGGCCGACCTGCCGTTCATGGCCTGCGCCACCCTGGAACAGACCTTCGCCAACAGCGCCCAGCTGATGCAGGCCGGCGCCCACATGGTCAAGGTGGAAGGCGCGGCCTGGCTGGCGGAGTCCATCCGCCTGCTGGCCGAGCGCGGCGTGCCGGTGTGCGCGCACATGGGCCTGACGCCGCAGACGGTCAACGTGCTGGGCGGCTATAAAGTGCAAGGCCGCAACGAAGCCCAGGCGCGGCAGATGCGCGCCGACGCCATCGCCCTGGAACAGGCCGGCGCGGCGATGATTTTGCTTGAATGCGTGCCCAGCGAGCTGGCCGCCGAGATCACCCAGGCGGTGAAGGTGCCGGTCATCGGCATTGGCGCCGGTAGCGCCGTGGACGGCCAGGTACTGGTGCTGCACGACATGCTGGGCCTGTCGCTGACCGGCCGCGTGCCCAAGTTCGTGAAGAACTTCATGGCCGGCCAGCCAGACATCCAGAGCGCCCTGGGCGCCTACGTCACCGCCGTCAAGGAAGTCAGCTTCCCGGGTACCGAACACGGATTTAATGCATGAACACCGTAAAAACCGTCAAAGAACTGCGCGCCGCCGTGGCCCGCGCCCGTAGCGAAGGCAAGCGCATCGGCTTCGTGCCCACCATGGGCAACCTGCACAGCGGCCACGCCGCACTGGTGACCAAGGCGGCCCAGCGCGTCGACTTCGTGGTGGCGAGCATCTTCGTCAACCCGCTGCAGTTCGGCCCTGCCGAGGACCTGGACAAGTACCCGCGCACCCTCGCCGCCGACCAGGAAAAACTGGTGCAAGCCGGCTGCCACCTGCTGTTCGCCCCCACCGTTGAAGAAATGTACCCCGACGGCATGGGCGTGCAGACCCGCGTCAGCGTCCCGCACCTGTCCGAAGGCCTGTGTGGCGCCAGCCGCCCTGGCCATTTCGAGGGCGTGGCCACCGTGGTCAGCAAGCTGTTCAACATGGTCCAGCCGGACCTGGCCGTGTTTGGCCAGAAGGACTACCAGCAGCTGGCGGTGATCCGCGCGCTGGTGCGTGACCTGAACATGCCCATCCAGATCATTGGCGAGCCTACCGTGCGCGCCGAGGACGGCCTGGCGCTGTCGTCGCGCAACGGTTACCTGACCACCGAGCAACGCGCTGCCGCCCCTGCGCTGTACCGCGCCATGCAACAGGTGGCCAAGGCCATCGAGAGCGGCGAGCGCGACTACGGCCGCCTGCTGGATGAGGCCCGCACGCAGATCACCGCCGCCGGCTTCAAGACCGACTATTTCGAGATTCGCCACGGCATCAACCTGCGCCCGGCCACCGCCGAGGACCGTGACGTGGTGATCATCGCCGCCGCCTACATCGGCAGCACGCGGCTGATCGACAACCTGCACCTGAACCTCGACGCCTGACTGCTATGCTGCAAGGCCCGGAACTGTTAAAAGTACCGGGCACCGCGCAGACAGATGCGCTGTAGATGGTTACTGTGGGAGCTGGCTTGCCAGCGAGCTTTTTGCGGGCCGAAAAGCTCGCTGGCAAGCCAGCTCCCACAGGTTGCAAAATTTATGCAACTGGCCAGGACCCGACCGTGTCCAAAGGCTGTTCTAAGTACAAGGAAACCCGCAGCGATGGCGTATTACCGTACCCCCCACGACGTTACCGCTCTGCCCGCCTGGCAGGCACTTACCCAGCACCGCCAGGCCATGCAGGATTTCAGCATGCGCGAAGCCTTCGCGGCCGATCCGCAGCGTTTTCACCAATTTTCCCTGAGTGGTTGCGGGCTGTTCCTCGACTACTCGAAAAACCTGATCACCACCGAGACCCGCGACCTGCTGGTCAAGCTGGCCGGTGAAGTGGACCTGCAGGGCGCCATTAAGGCCATGTTCGCCGGCGAGCTGCTGAACGCCTCCGAAGGCCGCCCGGCGCTGCACACCGCCCTACGCCGCCCGGTAGGCGACAAGCTCAACGTCAACGGCACCAACATCATGCCCGAAGTGCATAAGGTGCTGAACCAGATCACCGAGCTGGTCACCCGCATCCACGACGGCCTGTGGCGCGGCTACACCGAGAAGCCGATCACGGACGTTGTGAACATCGGCATCGGCGGCTCGTTCCTGGGCCCGGAGCTGGTCTCCGAAGCCCTACTGCCGTACGCCCAGAAAGGCGTGCGCTGCCACTACCTGGCAAACATCGACGGTAGCGAGTTCCACGAACTGGCCACCAAGCTGCGCGCCGAGACCACCCTGTTCATCGTCTCGTCGAAGTCGTTCAGCACCCTGGAAACCCTGAAGAACGCCCAGGCCGCCCGCGCCTGGTACCTGGCCCAGGGCGGTTCGGAAGCCGAGCTGCACCGCCACTTCATCGCCGTGTCCAGCAACAACGCCGCGGCCGTGGCCTTCGGCATCCGTGAAGAGAACATCTTCCCGATGTGGGACTGGGTAGGCGGCCGCTACTCGCTGTGGTCGGCCATCGGCCTGCCGATTGCCCTGGCCATCGGCACCGCCAACTTCAAGGAACTGCTGTCCGGTGCCTACACCATGGACCAGCACTTCCAGACCGCGCCGTTCGAACAGAACATGCCGGTGCTGCTGGCCCTGCTGGGCGTGTGGTACGGCAACTTCTGGGGCTCGCAGGCCCACGCGATCCTGCCGTACGACCACTACCTGCGCAACATCACCAAGCACCTGCAACAGCTGGACATGGAGTCCAACGGCAAGAGCGTGCGCCAGGACGGCAGCCCGGTCACCACCGACACCGGCCCGGTCATCTGGGGCGGCGTGGGTTGCAACGGCCAGCACGCCTACCACCAGCTGCTGCACCAGGGCACCCAGCTGATCCCGGCCGACTTCATCGTGCCGGTGGTGAGCTTCAACCCGGTGGCCGACCACCATCAGTGGCTGTTCGCCAACTGCCTGTCGCAGAGCCAGGCGTTGATGCTGGGCAAGACCCGCGCCGAGGCTGAAGCCGAGCTGCGCGACAAGGGCATGCCCGAAGAGCAGATCCAGAAGCTGGCGCCGCACAAGGTGATCCCGGGCAACCGCCCGAGCAACACCCTGGTGGTGGAACGCATCAGCCCGCGCCGCCTGGGCGCCCTGGTGGCCATGTACGAGCACAAGGTGTTCGTGCAGAGCGTGCTGTGGGGCATCAACGCCTTCGACCAATGGGGCGTGGAGCTGGGCAAGGAACTGGGCAAGGGCGTGTACCAGCGCCTCACCGGCGGCATCGAAGAGCCTGCCGAGGACGCCTCCACCCAGGGCCTGATCAACTACTTCCGCGGCCGCCACCGCGGTTGACGAAAAAATCCCCTCTCCGGAGGGGATTTTCTTTTTAGGCACCAATAACCCCCGTAGCAGCGGCCGCAGGCCGCGTCCTGACCCAGATTATTCATGGAATTCATTCGTCGTCGTATCGAGAAACAAGTGTTGAGCCTGACCGGCCTGTCCCTCGGCCGGCTGGACCTGGAAAACCCCAAGGGTGACCCCGGCCTGTTCGGCCCCCAGGCGGTGTGCTGGCAGGTGCATGGCGACTTCACCAGCATGCTGGTGGGCGGCATCAGCGCGCTGATGCTGCAGGCGCTGCACCCACTGGCGCTGGCCGGAGTGTGGGACCACTCCAATTTCCGCACCGACATGCTCGGGCGCCTGCGCCGCACCGGCCAGTTCATCTCCGGCACCACCTTCGGTGCCACTCGCGACGCCGACTGGCTGATCGACAAGGTGCGCACCATCCACCTGCAGGTAGTGGGCCACGCCGAGGACGGCCGCGCCTATGCCGCCAGCGACCCGGACCTGCTGACCTGGGTGCACGTGGCCGAGGTCAGCCATTTCCTCGCCGCGCACCTGCGTTACCGCAACCCGCACCTGCCGGCCGCCGACCAGGACCGCTACTACGCGGAGATCGCCCTGGTGGCCGAACGCCTGGGCGCGCGCCATGTGCCCGCCTCGCGGCAAGAGATTGCCGAGTACCTGGAGGGCATTCGCCCGCAACTGGTGTGCGACCACCGCAGCCGCGAGGTCATCCGCCTGCTGATGAACGCACCCGCGCCCAGCCGCCTGGCCAAGCCGTTCGGCGCGCTGATGATGCAGGCCGGGGTAGACCTGTTGCCCGACTGGGCCAGCGCCATGCTCGAACTGCCGCAAAGCGACTTCAAGCGCCGGCTGGTGCGCACGGGCATCAACGGCACCGCGCCGGTGCTGCGCTGGGCCGTGCGCGACGGCTCTGCCCACCGCGCCCGGCGGCGCATGGGCATCGCCTGAGGCGGGTGTTCTCCTGTTAAACTACGCGCCTCTTTTTTTCCAGGCGTACAGCGCATGTCCACCGTGAACAAGGCGCTGCGCGCCGCTCTCGACTCCCGCAAAGACCTCCTCGCGCAACTGCACGCCCAGGGCACCGATTGCTACCGGCTGTTTCACGGCAGCCAGGAAGGCGCCGGCGGCCTCACCGTGGACCGCTACGGCCCGCAGCTGATGGTGCAAAGCTTCCACACCAGCCTTGAGCGCGACAACCTGCTGGCTATCCACGCCGCCATCAACGCCGAACTGGGCCAGGAGCTGCTGCTGGTCTACAACGATCGCTCCAAGGGCAACTCGCGCATCGACCGCCAGGACAGCGTGTACCAGGCCGACGACGCTGCGCTGGCTGACCTGGTGGGCCACGAGTGGGGCCTGGACTACCGCGTGCGCGGCCGCCATGCCGGGCAAGACCCGCTGCTGTTCCTGGACCTGCGCAACGCCCGTGGCTGGGTGAAGGCCAACAGCCAGGGCAAGAGCGTGCTCAACCTGTTCGCCTACACCTGTGGCGTCGGCCTGGCCGCCGCAGCCGGTGGCGCGCGCGAGGTGTGCAACCTGGACTTCGCCGAAGGCAACCTGGCCGTGGGCAAGGAAAACGGCGCCCTGAACCCGACGCTGCTGCCCATGACTTTTGTGCAGTCGGACTACTTCCCGGCCATCCGCCAGTTGGCCGGCCTGCCCATCAGCCAGCGCCGCGGGCAGAAGCTGCCCAGCTACCCGCGCATGGAACAACGCCAGTACGACCTAGTGTTCCTCGACCCGCCGGCCTGGGCGAAGAGCGCCTTCGGCACCGTGGACCTGCTGCGCGACTACCAGAGCCTGCTCAAGCCAGCGCTGCTGACCACCGCCGACGACGGCGTGCTGATCTGCTGCAACAACCTGGCGAAGGTGGCCTTCGACGACTGGCGCGACCAGGTGCTGCGCTGCGCCGAGAAAGCCGGCCGGCCGGTGCTTGACTGGCAGGTGATCACCCCGGCCAGTGATTTCCCGTCCATGGACGGCCAGCCGCCGCTGAAGACCCTGGTGCTGCAACTGTAAGTTTCCAGAAAAATCCTACACATAAAGCGGACACCTCTTCGGAACCAGATAGGCGTGCCATACTCCAAGCACTCCTATTCCGAGACGTAGATGCCCCCCCATGCCCAAAGGATTGATACGCGCCATCGGCGCCGTACTGACCGCGCTCGCGCTTTACAGCCTGCTGGGCTTCCTGATTCTGCCGGGCATCGGGCTGCGGGTGGCCAATTCCCAGCTGGCCAAGTATTCCAGCGTGCCGGCGCACCTGGAGCGGCTGGAGTTCAACCCCTTCAGCCTGGAGCTGACCCTGTGGGGCCTGCACATCGGCGAGCCGGGCATCGAGCAGGTCGGCTTCGAGCGCCTGTACCTGAACCTGCAGGTGGACAGCCTGTGGACCCGGGCCCTGCACCTGGACGCCATCGAGCTGGACAAGCCGCGCACCGAGCTGCTGTTCAACAAGGACGGCAGCCTGAACCTGGCGCAGCTGTTCAAGCTGCCGCCCAGCGAGCCGGCCAAGCCTGACCAGCCGCCGAGCAAACCCTTCCCGCTGCGGGTGGGCAGCATCAAGCTCAGCGAAGGCTACCTGCACTTCAAGGACGTGCGCCCCAGCGAGCCCATCGAATTCCTCTACAACTCCATGAACCTGGAGCTGAAGAACCTCAGCACCCTGCCTGAGGACAACGCCGACATGACCCTGGTGGCCGCCGGCCCGGACGGTGGCCAGATCGACTGGAAAGGCAGCATCAGCCTGGTGCCGATCACCTCCAAGGGCAACCTGAAGGTCACCGACGGCAAGATGAAGGTCTGGTGGCCCTACGTCCGTGACGCCCTGCCCCTGGCCTTGCAGGACGGCATCCTCAACCTCAGCACCGATTACTCGCTGGACCTGTCGAAAAACACCGAGCTCAACCTCACCAACGCCTCGGTCAGCATCGCGCCCTTCGCCCTCAACGCCCCGGACGGCCGCCCGCTGGTCAAGCTCGAACGCCTGGACGTCAGCGACACCTCGGTGGATCTGGCCAGGCAATTGGTGACCGTCGGCAAGATCCGCAGCAGCAAGCTGGAAACCTGGGCGGCCCGCGAAGCCGATGGCCAGCTGGATTGGCAGAAGCTGTTCGCCAGCCAGAAAACCGCCGCACCGCCCCAGGAAAAAACCGCGCCGGCCACCGCCGACGCCAAGCCCGAGGCCAAGCCGGTGCCTGGCGCGCCGAGCAAGCCCTGGCAGGTGCTGCTCAAGGACGTGCAGCTGCGCGACTACCAGGTGCACTTGGCCGACCGCCTGCAGAAGGAGCCGGTGGCGCTGGAGCTGGGCCCGCTGAACGTCGATGTGCAGAACTTCGACAGCCTGAACAAATCGCCCTTCACCCTCAAGCTCGATACCGGCCTGGGCAAGCAGGGCAAGCTCAGCGCCGCCGGCGAGGTCAACCTGGCGCCGGTCACCGCCAACCTCAAGGTCAAGACCCAGGACATCGACCTGCGCGTGGCCCAGGCCTACATCAGCCCGTTCATTCGCCTGGAACTGCGCAGCGGCATGCTCGGCAGCGACCTGGCGGTGAACCTCAAGAACATCGACCCGCTGACCCTGAGCGTCACCGGTCGCGCCCAGGTAGACCAGCTGCACACCCTGGACACGGTGAAAAACCGCGACTTCGTCAAATGGGAACAGCTGCAGCTCGATGGCCTGGACTACGAGCACGGCAACAGCCTGACCATCGACAAGGTCACCCTGATGCAGCCGTACGCGCGCTTCATGATCAACGAAGACCGCACCACCAGCATCAAGGACCTGCTGATACCCCGGGCCGAGAACCCCAAGGCCCAGGCCGACGCCAAGCCTGCGGTCGCCAGCAAGCCATTGGCCATTCACATCGGTGGCATCGCCATCAATGACGGCTCGGCGTATTTCGGTGACTTCAGCCTGACGCCCAACTTCGCCACCAACATCCAGAACCTCACCGGCACCATTGGCACCATCGACAGCCAGCAGCAGAAGCCGGCCAAGGTGGACATCAAGGGCAAGGTCGACCGCTACGCGCCGGTGACCATCAGTGGCGCGCTGACGCCGTTCGACCCCATGGCCAGCCTGGACATCGACACGCGCTTCAACCGCCTGGAACTGACCACGCTGACGCCCTACTCCGGTAAATTCGCCGGCTACCGCATCCGCAAGGGGCGGATGAACCTGCAACTGCACTACGTGATCACCAAGGGCCAGCTCAAGGCCGAGAACAAAGTGCTGGTGGACCAACTGGAGCTGGGCGAGAAAGTCGACAGCCCCGACGCCGTGAGCCTGCCGGTGAAGCTGGCGGTGGCCCTGCTCAAGGACGTCAACGGCCAGATCAACATCGAGCTGCCGATCACCGGCGACCTCAACAACCCGCAGTTCAGCGTGATGCCCATCGTGTGGCAGACCCTGCGCAACCTGGTGGTCAAGGCCGTGGCCGCGCCCTTCAAGTTGCTGGGCGGGCTGGTGAGCGGTGGCGATTCGGCAGACCTCAGCAACATCGCCTTCGCCCCCGGCGCCAGTGACCTGACCCCCAGCGCCCAAGACAACCTGCTGAAGCTGGCAGCCGGCATGAAGGCCCGCCCCGGCCTGCACCTGGAAGTGGAAGGCGGCGCGGCAGCCAGCAGCGACGGCCCGCTGGTGGCCCAGCAGCGCCTGGAGCGTGAATACCAGACCACCTACTTCAAGATCCTCCAGCGGCGCGGCGACAAGGTGCCCGCCCAGGCCTCGCTGCTGGTCGTGCCCGAAGACGAGAAAGCCCCCATGCTGCCGGCCATCTACCGCACCCGCCTCAACCAGGCGCCGCCTGCCGAGTGGGACCAGTTGGAGAAGAAACAGCGCGATGCCAACCTGCGTGACGCGGTAATCAAGGCCTGGAGCACGGACGAGCAGCTGCTGCGCACCCTGGGCCAGGCTCGTTCGGCGGCCATCAAGGCCTTCCTGGTGGACAAAGGCCAGTTGCCGGACGAGAAGGTGTTCCTGATCGACACCATCATCAGCGATGCCCAGAAAGACGGCACGGTGGTCACCAACCTGCACCTGGAAGCGGATTGACCTGACCCACAAAAAAAAGCCCCGGCACACGGCCGGGGCTTTGAGTGGGCACAGTCCGTGTGCCCGTCGCATGAATCGATTATTGGGTTTCCAGCGCGTCAGCCGACACGGACTTGACGTGCTTGGTGTGCTTGGCGATGTTCACCGCGGTGGTTTTCTGTGCCGAGGTCAGGGTAGTGCCTGCCTTCGAAGCCAGGGTTACCACGCCTTGGTTGGTCTCGACGGTGATGTCGCTACCAGGAATGCCTTTCTCGGTCAGCAGGTTGGCTTTCACCTTGGTGGTGATCCAGGTGTCGGAACCGGCTTGTTCGGTCTTGGCTGCGGTTTCACTCGCAGTGGCGGCATACGCGAAGTTACCCATGGCCAGGGTCAGGGCGGTGGCAGTAGCGGCAGCAATAGCGAACTTTTTCATACGAGTCACTCCTGTTTTTCGAGAAGTCTGCGCCAAGGCATGCCTGGCTGCAGGGTTAGCTATACCGTTGCAGGGCGTGTGCCAACCTGATGATTAAATAAAATCCTTTAAAATCAACACCTTAAAAAACTCCTCGTTTTTGCTGTTCGTGCATTCTGCATGCTCGCAGCAAAAACCGCGTGCAAGTTGCATGTCCGCTAAAGAACTGGGTAAAGGCTAACCGCCTGCACCCACCCACCTCGCCTTTGCTTGTAATCTGCAGTTGATCTGCAGTTGATCTGCTTGTGATCTGGCTTTTGATTTGCTGTTGATCTGGCTCTTGATCTTGATTGTATGCCCCGTAAAGCGCCCGGGCCGACTGGAGGCGTCGCTCAACGGGCTGCCCGAAGGGCCGAGGCCGCAGGCCGAAGAGACGGTAACCCGCAGGCTTCTATAGCGGGTGCCGTCTGCCCGTTGAGCGGCGCCGGAAGGAGGGGACCCGTAGCGCAGCGGAGGGCCCAAGCAGGGGCAAGCCCTTTTTGCTTACTTTTTGGGGCGACTGCCAAAAAGTGAGTCGGCGTAAGGCCGAAACGGTCGGTGATCGCACCGCGAAAATGGATATGTCCGAATCCCTTAGAAGCAAGATTCGAAAGCCATGCACATATCCAATACCAAGGGTGATGCACAATCACCTTTCCGCCCTTACGGCGGCTCACTTTTTGTCAAACGCCCGGTGTGCCGGCCCAGACAAAAAATAAGCAAAAAAGGCTTGCCCCTGCTTGGTCCCTACGCTTCGCTACGGGTCCCCTCCCTCCGGCGTCGCCCAAGCGGCCGACGGCCCGGAATAGAAGCGCCTCCGGTTCCGTCTTCCCCGGCTACGCCGTGGACCGCTCGGCCAACGCCTCCAGTCGGCCCTGGCGCTTTATGGGGCACACAATCAAGATCAAAGGCCGCACGGGATCAAGGTCAAAGGCGGTCCGTGGGGTAGCTGGGGGCATAAAAAAAGGGCCCCGAAGGGCCCTTTTCTGCTATCGGCTAATTAAACGCCGGAAGCTTTTGCTGCAGCTACGTCCTTGATGGACAGCTTGATACGGCCGCGGTTGTCCACGTCCAGCACCAGTACTTCAACTTCCTGGCCTTCTTTCAGGATGTCGGTCACTTTCTCTACGCGAGCGTCGCTCAGCATCGAGATGTGAACCAGACCGTCCTTGCCAGGCAGGATGTTGACGAAGGCGCCGAAGTCGACGATACGCTCGACCTTGCCCACGTAGATCTTGCCGATCTCGGCCTCGGCAGTGATCGACAGCACGCGCTGCTTGGCAGCCTCGGCCGCGTCCTTGGTTTCGCCGAAGATCTTGATCGAGCCATCGTCTTCGATGTCGATCGAAGCCTTGGTCTCTTCGCAGATGGCGCGAATGGTGGCGCCGCCTTTACCGATGACGTCACGGATCTTGTCGGTGTCGATCTTCATGGCGATCATGGTAGGCGCGTTTTCCGACAGCTCGGTACGCGACTGGCCAATGATCTGGTTCATCTGGCCGAGGATGTTCAGGCGCGCTTCCAGGGCCTGGCCCAGGGCGATTTCCATGATCTCTTCGGTGATGCCGTTGATCTTGATGTCCATCTGCAGGGCAGTAACGCCCTTGGCAGTACCGGCCACCTTGAAGTCCATGTCGCCCAGGTGGTCTTCGTCACCCAGGATGTCGGTCAGGATGGCGAACTTCTCGCCTTCTTTAACCAGGCCCATGGCGATACCGGCAACCGGTGCCTTCATCGGTACACCGGCGTCCATCAGGGCCAGGGATGCACCGCACACCGAAGCCATGGAGCTGGAACCGTTGGACTCGGTGATTTCCGACACCACGCGGATGGTGTACGGGAACACGTCGGCGGCTGGCAGCATGGCCTGTACCGAACGACGAGCCAGGCGGCCGTGACCGATTTCACGACGACCAGCGCCGCCCATGCGACCACACTCGCCCACCGAGAACGGAGGGAAGTTGTAGTGCAGCATGAAGGGGTCTTTCTTCTCGCCTTCCAGGGTGTCCAGCAGCTGGGCGTCACGGGCAGTACCCAGGGTCGCAACGACCAGGGCCTGGGTTTCGCCACGGGTGAACAGGGCCGAACCGTGGGTCTTCGGCAGCACGCCGACTTCGATGTTCAGCGGGCGCACGGTCTTGGTGTCGCGGCCGTCGATACGTGGCTTGCCGTTGACGATGTTCTCGCGCACGGTGCGGTATTCGATCTCGCCGAAGGCAGCCTTGACGTCGCTGGCAGAAGGCTGGCCTTCTTCACCGGACAGCTTGGCAACGACCTGGTCCTTCAGCTCGCCCAGGCGAGCGTAGCGGTCGGCCTTGACGGTGATGGTGTAGGCGTCGGAGATGGCCGCGCCGAACTCGGCACGGATAGCGCCCAGCAGTTCGGTGGCTTCGGCTTGAGGAGCCCAGGCCCAGGTAGGCTTGGCAGCTTCGGCAGCCAGTTCCTTGACAGCCTTGATGACCGCCTGGAATTCGTCGTGGGCGAACAGCACGGCGCCCAGCATCTGGTCTTCGGTCAGCTCCTTGGCTTCCGATTCAACCATCAGCACGGCGTCGGAGGTACCGGCAACGACCATGTCCAGGCTCGAGGCAGCCAGTTGCTCGTAGGTTGGGTTCAGCAGGTAGCCGGTGCTTTCGTGGAAAGCAACGCGCGCGGCGCCGATCGGGCCTTCGAAAGGAATACCGGAGATGGCCAGGGCTGCCGAGGTACCGATCATCGCAGCGATGTCCGGATCGGTCTTCTTGCTGGTGGACACCACGGTGCAGACCACCTGGACTTCGTTCATGAAGCCTTCAGGGAACAGCGGGCGGATCGGACGGTCGATCAGGCGCGAGGTCAGGGTCTCTTTCTCGGAAGGACGGCCTTCACGCTTGAAGAAACCACCAGGGATCTTGCCGGCGGCGTAGGTCTTTTCCTGGTAGTGCACGGACAGGGGGAAGAAGCCCTTGCCTGGATCAGCTTGCTTGGCACCTACCACGGTGACCAGCACGGTGACGTCGTTGTCGACGGTGACCAGCACGGCGCCGGAGGCTTGACGGGCAATACGGCCAGTCTCGAGGGTTACGGTCGATTGACCGAACTGGAACTTCTTGATTACCGGGTTCACGGTTTCCTACCTTCTTCAATGGCTCTGGGGGAACTGGTTTCTTGCGAAATTCTTGGGCAGCAAGGGGAATCGGCCCCTTTTGGCAGTCCAGATAAAACTTGAGGCTGGAAGCCTGCCCTGCATCAGCGCCTAGGCGCCGATACAGGACAGTCAACCAACCTCATTGATACGCACGGCGTGTTCGTCAGCTCCGGCGCCAGGCGCCGGGTTCGACGGAGGCAACACGCCGCGCACACCACAAGCCCGGGCCGCTATTAGCGACGCAGACCCAGACGGCCGATCAGGGCGCTGTAACGAGTGGTGTCTTTGCCCTTCAGGTAGTCCAGCAGCTTACGACGCTGGTTAACCATACGGATCAGGCCACGACGCGAGTGGTGGTCTTTACCGTTGGCCTTGAAGTGGCCTTGCAGCTTGTTGATGTTGGCAGTCAGCAGTGCAACTTGCACTTCTGGCGAACCAGTGTCGCCAGCGGCTTGCTGGAACTCACCAACGATCTTTGCTTTTTCTTCAACGTTAAGTGCCATGAGGGCATCTCCATTACTAAGGAAAACCGTTTGACCGGCTTTCCAACAGGCCGAGGACAAATCCTCGTATTTAAAAGTGAGGGATAACCGTGCCTGTTAACAGCCACCCTCGTTCGGTCATTCTGACCGAATCAGTCGACGTGGCGCGATGCGCCCGTCTTCGCTCACTTCACCGATACCGATGAAGCGACCGTTGTGATCCTGCACCCGCACCATGCCGAATTTCGGCGCGTCGGGGGCGCGAACCGGTTGCCCGTGCAGCCAGTAGAACGCACTGTGCTCGGAGAACTGCAACAGGGGCCAATCCAGCAGGCCGCTGTCAGAAGGCATCAGGAACTGGTCCACCGCCTCGTTGCCACCTTCAGCATGCACGCGCTCGAGTTCCTCGAGGGTGACCGTCTGGGCCAACGTGAACGGGCCAGCCTGGGTGCGACGCAGTTCTGCAACGTACGCGCCGCAACCCAACTGCTCGCCGATGTCCTCCACCAGGGTACGGATGTAGGTGCCTTTGGAGCACCCTACCGACAACCGTGCGCGGGTCTCATCGAAGGCGAGCAATTCCAGCCGGTCAATAGTAACAGAACGCGCTTCGCGCTCCACTACTTCCCCTGCACGTGCCAGCTTGTAAAGCGGCTGGCCATCACGCTTGAGGGCGGAGTACATCGGCGGTATCTGACTGATTTCACCACGAAATTGTGGCAAAACGGCTTCGATGTCGCCGCGACAAACGGTTACATCTCGAGTGCGCAAAACCTCACCCTCGGCGTCTGCCGTGGTGGTGGTCTGGCCCATCTGCATGACGGTCTCGTAGCCCTTGTCGGAATCGAGCAGGTATTGCGAGAACTTGGTGGCCTCGCCGAAGCACAGCGGCAGCACGCCGGTGGCCAGGGGGTCGAGGCTGCCGGTGTGGCCGGCCTTCTCGGCATTGAGCAGCCAGCGGACCTTCTGCAGGGCGGCGTTGGAAGTGAAGCCCAACGGCTTGTCCAGCAGGATGATGCCGCTGACGTTACGACGGATACGCTTGACCTGAGCCACCGCTTACTCCTCGGTGCCTGGTTTGCTGTCGGCGTCCTGGTGCTGGCTGTCTTCGGCCACGGCACGCTCGATCAGCGCGGAAAGCTGGGCACCACGGGTGACGCTTTCGTCGTAGTGGAAGTGCAGTTGCGGCACGCTGCGCAGCTTCATTTCCTTGCCCAGGTGCACGCGCAGGAAGCCTGCGGCAGAGTTCAGCACCTTGATGGTCTGCTTGATGTCCTCGGCGCTGTCCTGGCCCATGACGGTGATGAACACCTTGGCATGGCCCACGTCGCGGCTGACGTCGACGGCAGTGATGGTCACCAGGCCCACGCGCGGGTCCTTGACCTCACGGCGGATCAGTTGCGCCAGCTCGCGTTGCATCTGGTCGCCGATGCGCTGGGTACGGCTGTATTCTTTTGCCATGAATTCTTACCTGTAACTGAAGCGGCAAACGCCCGGCCAGGCAAAGAGCCGGACCGGGCGTTGCGTTTAGAGTGCCCGGGCGAACCCGGTGCACTCCTCTAGCTCGCGTGTTAGAGCGTACGAGCCACTTGGACCTTCTCGAAGACTTCGATCTTGTCGCCGACCTTGACGTCGTTGTAGCTCTTCACGCCGATACCGCATTCCATGCCGGCACGGACTTCCGAGGCGTCGTCCTTGAAGCGACGCAGCGATTCCAGCTCGCCTTCGAAGATAACGATGTCTTCGCGCAGTACACGGATCGGACGGTTCCGGTAAACGGTACCTTCGACGACCATGCAACCAGCGATAGCACCGAACTTCGGCGAACGGAACACGTCACGCACTTCGGCGATGCCCAGGATGTTCTCGCGAACGTCGCTGCCGAGCATACCGGTCAGGGCTTTCTTGACGTCTTCAATGATGTCGTAGATCACGTTGTAGTAACGCATATCCAGACCTTCCTGCTCGACGATCTTGCGCGCGCCGGCATCGGCACGCACGTTGAAGCCGAACAGTACTGCATTGGAGGCCAGTGCCAGGTTGGCATCGGATTCGGTGATACCACCGACGCCGCCACCGACCACGCGCACTTGCACTTCGTCGTTGCCCAGGCCGTTCAGAGCGCCCTGCAAAGCTTCCAGCGAACCACGGACGTCGGATTTGAGGACGATGTTGAGCGTCTTCTTCTCTTCCTGGCCCATGTTTTCGAAGATGTTTTCCAGCTTGCCGGCGTGAGCACGGGCCAGCTTGACTTCGCGGAACTTGCCTTGACGGAACAGAGCCACTTCACGGGCTTTCTTCTCGTCGGCAACCACGCTCATCTCGTCGCCAGCGTCCGGGGTACCGTCCAGGCCCAGGATCTCGACCGGAATGGCCGGACCTGCTTCCTTGATCGGCTTGCCGTTCTCGTCGAGCATGGCACGTACACGGCCGTAGTTCGAACCGACCAGCACCATGTCGCCTTGACGCAGGGTACCGTCTTGAACCAGCACGGTGGCCACAGGGCCGCGGCCCTTGTCCAGGCGCGACTCAACCACAACACCACGACCTGGGGCCGATGGGGTTGCCTTCAGTTCCAGTACTTCGGCTTGCAGCAGGACAGCTTCCAGCAGCTCGTCGACGCCAGTACCCATCTTCGCCGAGACCGGTACGAATGGAGTGTCACCACCCCAGTCTTCCGAGGTCACGCCGTGTACCGACAGCTCGCTGCGGATACGGTCCAGGTCTGCACCCGGCTTGTCGATCTTGTTCACCGCGACAACCAGCGGTACGCCAGCAGCAACGGCGTGCTGAACGGCTTCGATGGTTTGTGGCATCACGCCGTCGTCGGCAGCAACGACCAGGATCACGATGTCGGTGGCCTTGGCACCACGGGCACGCATGGCGGTAAACGCGGCGTGGCCAGGGGTGTCGAGGAAGGTCACCATGCCACGGTCGGTTTCAACGTGGTACGCACCGATGTGCTGGGTGATACCGCCGGCTTCGCCAGCAGCTACCTTGGCACGACGGATGTAGTCCAGCAGCGAGGTCTTACCGTGGTCAACGTGGCCCATTACGGTCACGACTGGTGCACGGGAGAACGCCTCACCTTCGAACTTCAGCGATTCGGCCAGGGAGTCTTCCAGGGCGGTGTCGCTGACCAGGGTCACCTTGTGGCCCAGTTCTTCAGCAACCAGCTGGGCAGTTTCCTGATCCAGTACCTGGTTGATGGTGGCCGGGGTACCCAGCTTGAACATGAACTTGATGACTTCGGCAGCTTTCACCGACATCTGCGCGGCCAGGTCGCCGACAGTGATGGTCTCGCCAATCTGCACGTCACGAATCACAGGACCGGTAGGGTTCTGGAAGCCGTGGGCGTTGCGCTTCTTCAGCTTGCCCTTGCCACGACCGCCACGACGGAAGCCATCGCTTTCCTCGTCGGTGGTGCGTGGAGCGGCACGTGGAGTCGGCGCCTTCTCTTTTTCCTTGACCGAAGCACGATGCGGCGCGTTCTTGCGCTCGCCATCGTTGCGGCGGCTGTCGTCGTTGCGCGGTTTGTCCGGGCGACGCGGCTCGTCTTTCTTGCGGTCGGCAACCGGCGCAGGGGCAACGGCTACATCGGCAGCGGCGGCAGGCGCTTCCACGGCAGGCGCCGGGGCAGCAGCCGACACAGATGCAGCAGGACGGCGTGCTTCTTCTTCGGCACGCTGACGGGCAGCTTCCTGTTCGGCTTTCTGACGCGCAGCGTTCTCGGCTGCACGGCGCTCTTCCAGCTCGCGCTTCTGCTCGGCCTGAATTTCTTCAGGGCTGCGCTGCACGAATACTTTCTTCTTGCGTACTTCTACGCTGATGCTCTTGCTGCCAGCCACACGCAGGGTGCTGGTGGTCTTGCGCTGCAAGGTGATCTTGCGTGGTTCTTCCGCTTTAGCCTTGTGGCTGCTTTTCAAATGAGCCAGCAGAGCCTGCTTCTCATTATCGGTCACAACTTGTCCGGCGTCGGTGTGCGGCAGACCTGCCTCACGCATCTGCTGTAACAGGCGCTCTACCGGTGCGGCGACCTCTGTGGCCAGTTCTTTCACCGTGACTTGCGTCATGCACTTCTCTCCTCAGGCCGCGCCTACTTACTCGAACCAGTGGGCTCGGGCGGCCATGATCAACTTGCCGGCACGATCATCGTCAATGCCGTCGATGTCGAGCAGATCATCAATAGACTGCTCGGCCAGGTCTTCGCGGGTAATTACGCCGCGCACCGCCAGTTCCATCGCCAAATCCTTGTCCATACCCTCAAGCGAGAGCAGGTCTTCGGCCGGATGGGCGTCTGCCAGCTTTTCCTCTGTAGCGATGGCTTTGGTCAACAGGCGATCCTTGGCACGAGCGCGAAGCTCGTTGACGATGTCCTCGTCAAAGCCGTCGATGTTGAGCATTTCTTCCAACGGTACGTAGGCAATCTCTTCCAGGCTGGTGAAGCCTTCATCAACCAGCACCTGTGCCAGCTCTTCGTCGACTTCCAGCTCGTCGATGAAGTTGCGCAGGATGTCGCCGGTTTCTGCTTGCTGCTTAGCCTGGATGTCCGATTCGGTCATCACGTTCAGCGTCCAGCCAGTCAGCTGGCTGGCCAAACGTACGTTCTGACCACCACGACCAATGGCCTGAGCCAGATTGTCAGCGCCGACAGCGATGTCCATTGCATGGGCATCCTCGTCGACAATGATCGCCGCCACTTCAGCTGGGGACATCGCGTTGATCACGAACTGCGCAGGGTTGTCATCCCACAGGACGATATCCACACGCTCACCGCCCAATTCACCCGATACCGCCTGGACGCGCGAACCGCGCATACCGATGCAGGCACCTTGTGGGTCGATGCGTTTGTCCTTGGAGCGGACCGCAATCTTGGCGCGCGAACCCGGGTCACGGGACGCAGCCATCACTTCGATCAGGCCTTCGGCAATTTCCGGCACTTCGATGCGGAACAGTTCGATCAGCATTTCCGGCGCTGTACGCGACAGAATCAGCTGCGGACCGCGGTTCTCGGTGCGGATTTCCTTGAGCAGGGCGCGCAGGCGCACACCTACCCGGAAAGTTTCGCGAGAAATGATGTCCTCGCGGGCCAGCAGGGCTTCGGCGTTGTTGCCAAGGTCCACGATGACGTTGTCACGGGTAACCTTCTTAACAGTACCGGAGATGATCTCGCCCAGGCGCTCGCGATAGGCGTCAACCACTTGGGCGCGCTCTGCTTCACGAACTTTCTGGACGATCACCTGCTTGGCAGTCTGTGCTGCAATGCGACCGAATTCGATCGATTCGATCTTCTCTTCGATCACGTCGCCGGCGACGGCGCCCGGCTTCTTGGCCTGGGCCTGGTCAACGGCCAGCTCGATCGCCGGGTCGTCCAGGTCTTCATCCTCGACCACTGCCCAGCGACGGAAAGTTTCATAGGCACCGGTGTGGCGGTTGATTTCCACACGCAGGTCCACTTCATCTTCGAAGCGCTTCTTGGTAGCGGTTGCCAGAGCAATCTCCAGCGCTTCGAATATTACGCCGGCCGGTACACCCTTTTCGTTGGATACCGACTCAACAACCAGCAGTACTTCTTTGCTCATCGTACGCCTCGCCTTTCGCAAGCCATTGGATCCGCGGGATCCGCAGTATCTGGCACGTCTCAGTCAAAACTGGGAATAATGTTGGCCTTGTCGATCATATCGATCGGCAGCAGGAACTCATGGTCATCAACCTGCACCACGACGTCCTGCTCCTCCACCCCGCGGAGAAGGCCCTGAAAGTTGCGACGCCCTTCAAAGGGAGAGCGCAGCTTGATCTTCACTTGGTCCCCGGCATACTTGGCGAACTGTTCAAGGGTGAACAGCGGGCGTTCCATGCCAGGAGAAGAGACTTCAAGGGTGTACTCGACAGCGATAGGGTCTTCAACATCAAGCACCCCGCTGACCTGACGACTGACAATGGCGCAGTCATCCACCAGCACACCGCCTTCTTTGTCGATATAAATGCGCAACATTGAGTGACGGCCTTGAGCCGAGAACTCGATACCCCAGCATTCATAGCCTAGGGCCACGACCACCGGGGCCAGCAAGGCCTGCAACTGTTCTAGCTTGCTCGACACCTGAACCCCCTCGTGCATGCTTATGCAAATAAAAAATGGGCGAAGCGCCCATCCCTGAAACGCCGTTGAATACCGGCGCTATGATCTTTTCAGCTAACAAAAAGCCCCTGTAAAAGGGGCTCCAGTAAAACTGGTTGCGGGAGCTGGATTTGAACCAACGACCTTCGGGTTATGAGCCCGACGAGCTACCAGACTGCTCCATCCCGCGACAAAGCTGGGGCAAAAGTATACGTCTGATACCCTTTTGGGTCAATCGCACACTTCCACCGACAAGAAAGCCCGCTGTTGCGGGCTCTCCTGAATAAATGGTACCGAGAAGGGGACTCGAACCCCTACACCCTATGGGCACAACCACCTCAAGGTTGCGTGTCTACCAATTCCACCACCTCGGCAATACTACGTTTGAAACCCTTTTACTTCTGCTCTTGAGCGGGAGGTACGTCAGTGGAATTCACATCAGTCTTTTGCTCTTGAAGCACCGGTACATCATCTGAGGCCGGCTTCTGCTTTGGCGCTTCAACTGCGGCCGGAGTGGGTAACCCTACTTGAGTCAGCTGGTGAGCCTTCTCTTTAGCAAAGTATCCTAACCCCAAGCTGGTTATGAAGAAACCTGCGGCAAGTATAGCAGTAAACTTACTAAGAAAGGTAGAGGAACCTTGGCTTCCGAACACAGTATTTGATGCACCTGCTCCGAAAGACGCGCCAGCGTCCGCACCTTTACCCTGCTGCAGCAAAACCAGGGCAACTACACCCAGGGCAGCCAGCAGATGAAACACGACTACGACTGTTTCCAGCATCTTCTCAGTTTCCCGCGGCGCGACAGATCGCACCGAACTCATCTGCATTCAAGGAGGCTCCACCAATGAGCCCCCCATCGATATCCGGCATGCCGAACAGCTCAGCCGCATTGGCCGCCTTCACGCTGCCGCCGTATAGAAGCCGCACACCTTGCGCGACTTCAGAATTCTCTGTTGCCAGTTGAGCACGAATGGCTGCGTGCACATCCTGCGCCTGCTCTGGCGTTGCCGTCAGACCAGTGCCGATGGCCCATACAGGCTCATAAGCGATCACTGCGTTGGCGAAGGCACCGATGCCCAGGGCATCAATGACACTGCTCAGCTGGCGCCCTACCACTTCCAGGGTCTTGCCGGCTTCGCGCTCTGCCAGGGTCTCGCCGATGCAGAGCACCGGAACCAGGCCACCTGCCTGAGCCGCCTCGAACTTGCGAACCAGCACTTCGTCCTGCTCGCCGATGATCTGGCGGCGTTCGGAGTGACCGATCAACACAAGCTTGCAACCGACATCAGCCAACTGAGTCGACGAAACCTCGCCGGTCAGGGCGCCTTGCCCGGTTTGCGTTGCGCAGTTCTGCGCACCTACTTCAATCGATGCACCTTGCAGGCCGTCGATCACTCGTTCGACGTGCAGGGCGGGTGGAAATACCACCACATCAACACCGCCAGGCAGGGCCTCATCTACAAGGCCCTTGAGCAGCTCAGCGACGCTGGCGCGGGTACCGTGCATTTTCCAGTTACCAGCTACCATAGGGCGACGCATGCTGTACCTCGTCGGTCAAAGTGGGCGCAGATGTTACCCAACGAAGCGACTACTGGCAAGCCGTATCAAGCGCAAACTTCACTAACGACCTTCGCGAGCTCTTCGGCATAGCCGTGCACGGTCTTTTCGTCGTCGCCTTCGACCATCACCCGCACCAGCGGCTCGGTGCCGGATTTGCGCAGCAACACGCGCCCGCGACCGGCCATGGCCTGGGTCACGCGCTCGCACGCCTGCTGTACCGAAGGGTGCTCGATGGGGTTCACGTCGCCACCGGCGAAGCGCACGTTGAGCAGCACCTGCGGGCACTTGCGCAGGCCATGGCGGGCGTGGGCCAGGGTTTCGTCACGACGCTTGAGCGACAACAGCACCTGCAGCGCGGCGATGATCGCGTCACCCGTGGTGGTGTGCTGGCAGCAGACGATGTGGCCGGAGTTCTCGCCACCCAGTTGCCATTCACGCTCCTTGAGCTCGGCCATCACGTAGCGGTCGCCGACGTTGGCGCGGGTGAACGGAATCGACAGCTCTTCCAGGGCCAGCTCCAGGCCCAGGTTGCTCATCAGCGTGCCGACCACGCCGCCATGCAGCTTGCCGCGCTCGTGCAGGTCGCGGGCGATGATGAACAGCAGCTCGTCACCGTCGACGATGGCGCCCGTGTGGTCGACCATCAGCACGCGGTCGCCGTCGCCGTCGAAGGCGATGCCCAGGTCGGCATGGCCGACCAACACGGCGGCCTGCAGGGCCTCCATGTGGGTGGAGCCGCAGTTGTCGTTGATGTTCAGGCCGTCAGGTGCTGCCGACAGCACGGTGACCTGGGCGCCCAGCTCGCGGAACACGTTGGGGGCAACCTTGTAGGTGGCACCGTGGGCGCAGTCGATCACCAGCTTCAGGCCGGCGAAGTCGGTGCTGGTGGGCACGCTGCTCTTGCAGAACTCGATGTAGCGGCCAGCGGCGTCGTTGATGCGCGACACCTTGCCCAGCTTGCTCGACTCGGCGACGGTCATCGGCGCGTCCAACAGTTCCTCGATCATCAACTCGATCTCGTCAGGCAACTTGGTGCCCTGGCCCGAGAAGAACTTGATGCCGTTGTCGTCATGGGGGTTGTGCGAGGCACTGATGACGATGCCGGCTTCGGCGTGGAAGGTGCGGGTCAGGTAGGCGATGGCCGGTGTCGGCATCGGGCCCAGCAGCATCACGTCGGCGCCAGCGGCCGACAAGCCGGCTTCCAGGGCCGATTCGAACATGTAGCCGGAGATGCGCGTGTCCTTGCCGACCAGTACGCGGCAGGCGCCCATCTTGCGGAAGGCCATGCCGGCGGCCCAGCCCAGCTTGAGCATGAAGTCAGGCGTAATGGGGTATTCCCCGACACGACCGCGGATGCCGTCGGTGCCAAAATATTTTCTGCTCATGTGTGCTCCGTCATTCTTATTCAGCGGTTTCTACCGCTGTGATCATGCGTACGACGTCGGCGGTTTCCGCCACATCGTGCACGCGAAGGATCCTTGCGCCCTTGAACATGGCCAGCGCTGCCAGCGCCAGGCTGCCGTAGAGGCGTTCAGACACCGGCCGGCCCAACGCCAGGCCCACGATGCTCTTGCGCGACACACCCACCAACAGGGGCCGCCCAAGGGCATCCAGGGCCTGCATGTGCTTGAACAGGCTGAGATTGTGCTCGTGGGTCTTGGCAAAGCCGAAGCCCGGGTCGAGGATGATGCGCTCGGCCGGGATACCCGCCGCCGCACAAGCCTGCATACGCTCGTCGAGGAACTGGGTCACCTCGCCCACCAGGTCGTGGTAGTGAGGGTCGTCCTGCATGTTGCCGGGCTCGCCCAGCATGTGCATCAGGCACACCGGCAGGCCGGTGGCGGCCGCGGCATCCAGGGCGCCGTCACGCTGCAGCGAGCGCACGTCGTTGATCAGCCCGGCACCTACCCGCGCCGTCTCGCGCATGACGGCAGGCGTGGAGGTGTCCACCGAGATGATCACGTCGATTTCCCGGGCGATGGCTTCCACCACCGGCGCCACGCGCTCCAGCTCTTCGAGCGGGGTGACCACGCGCGCACCGGGCCGGGTGGACTCGCCACCGACGTCGATCAGCGTGGCCCCGGCCTGCACCATGGCTTCGGCGTGGCGCAGGGCCACGTCGAGCTGGTTGAACCGGCCGCCGTCGGAGAAGGAATCGGGGGTGACATTGAGGATACCCATGACATGGGTACGGCTTAAATCAAGAACCCGGTTGCCGCAAGGCAACCGGGTTGGGTACTGCTGTGAAGTCATGTCAGGCCTTAGTGTTGAGCTGCAGGACCGCCGATCGGGCTCTCGGGACGGTCGTCCCGCGGCACTGGGGTGCCGGTAGAGCCTGAGCCGCCCGACCAGTCACGCGGTTCGCGCGGCGTGCGGCCAGCCATGATGTCGTCGATCTGATCGGCATCGATGGTCTCGTACTTCATCAAGGCGTCCGCCATGGCGTCCAGCTTGTCGCGGTTATCGGTGAGGATCTGCTTCGCCGTGCCGTAGCACTGGTCGATGATGCTGCGCACTTCCAGGTCGATCATCTTCGCGGTTTCACCCGAGACGCTGGAGTTGGCACCGCCGCCGCCACGACCCAGGAAGCCCTGGTCTTCGTCTTCGGCGTACAGCAATGGGCCCAGCTTCTCGGACAGGCCCCACTTGGTGACCATGTTCCGGGCAATCTGGCTGGCACGCATGATGTCGTTGGACGCGCCGGTGGTGACACCGTCGAAGCCCAGGGTCATTTCCTCGGCGATACGGCCGCCGTACAGCGAGCAGATCTGGCTGATCAGCGCACGCTTGGACAGGCTGTAGCGGTCTTCCTCGGGAAGGAACATGGTCACGCCAAGCGCGCGGCCACGGGGAATGATCGACACTTTGTAGACCGGGTCGTGCTCGGGCACGATACGGCCGACGATGGCGTGACCGGCTTCATGGTACGCAGTGTTCTGTTTCTCTTTCTCGGACATGACCATGGTCTTGCGCTCGGCGCCCATCATGATCTTGTCTTTCGCCAGCTCGAATTCCTTCATCTCGACGATGCGCTTGCCATTGCGGGCAGCGAACAGCGAGGCCTCGTTGACCAGGTTGGCGAGGTCCGCACCGGAGAAGCCTGGGGTACCACGGGCGATGACCGCCGGGTTGACGTCGTCACCCAGTGGCGCCTTGCGCATGTGTACCTTGAGGATCTGCTCGCGGCCGCGGATGTCCGGCAGGCCAACCACCACCTGGCGGTCGAAACGGCCTGGACGCAGCAGCGCGGGGTCGAGCACGTCCGGACGGTTGGTCGCGGCGATGACGATGATGCCGTCATTCATCTCGAAGCCGTCCATCTCCACCAGCAGCTGGTTGAGGGTCTGTTCACGCTCGTCGTGACCGCCACCCATGCCGGCGCCACGATGGCGACCCACGGCGTCGATCTCGTCGATGAAGATGATGCAGGGTGCGTGCTTCTTGGCCTGCTCGAACATGTCGCGCACACGGCTGGCACCGACACCCACGAACATTTCCACGAAGTCGGAACCGGAAATGGTGAAGAACGGCACCTTGGCTTCGCCCGCGATGGCCTTGGCCAGCAGGGTCTTACCGGTACCTGGAGGGCCGACCATCAGCACGCCGCGCGGGATACGACCGCCCAGGCGCTGGAACTTGCCCGGGTCGCGCAGGAACTCGACCAGCTCGCCCACTTCTTCCTTGGCTTCGTCGCAACCGGCGACGTCGGCCAACGTAGTCTTGACCTGGTCTTCGGACAGCAGGCGCGCCTTGCTCTTGCCGAAGCTCATCGGCCCGCCCTTGCCGCCCGCACCGCCCTGCATCTGGCGCATGAAGAACATGAACACCGCGATGATCACCAGGATCGGGAAGCTCGCCACCAGCAGTTGAGTCCAGATGCTCTGCTGCTCGGGCTGCTTGCCTTCGATGGCCACGTGGTTGTCGACCAGGTCGCCGATCAGGCCGTTGTCGGCAATGTTCGGACGAATGGTCTTGAAGCTGTCGCCATCATTGCGCTTGCCGGTGATGACCACGCCGTCAACGGTAATTTTCTCGACCTTGCCATCCTTGACCTGCTGGATGAAGTCGGAATAGTTGAGGGTCTGAGGCTCATTGGGGCTGGAGAAGTTGTTCATCACCGTCACCAGCACGGCCGCAATGATCAACCACAGGATCAGATTCTTTGCCATATCGTTCAATTCGCTACCCTCTGAAGCCTGCTACCCGCAACCCGCGCAGGCGTGCTTCGCATGATAATCACCGGCTTAACTTACTACATAACCTGTTTGTCTGCAGGTGCCGTCTGTAACCCTTTGTGAAAACTAGACTACACGATGTCGATCCCGGCCACGCAGTCCATCCGATTGGAAAAAACTATGGGCTACCTCGACACCTGCCCGGCGCAGGCCTTACTCGCCCTTGTAACCACGCCCCAGCATGTACTGTTCGCGGGAACGGTCACGCGAGGAGTCGGGCTTGAGCATGATCACCTTGTCGAACTTCTTGCGGGCGTCCTTGAGGTATTGATCGAACCCTTCGCCCTGGAAAATCTTGATCACGAAATCGCCGCCAGGCTTGAGCACGCGGGTCGCCAGGTCAAGCGCCAGCTCGCACAGGAACATCGCCTTGGGCATGTCCACTTCGGGCGTACCACTCATATTGGGGGCCATATCCGAAATCACAAGGTCCACGTGCGAATTACCCACGGCCTCGAGAATCTGCGCCAGCACTTCGTCCTCGGTGAAGTCACCCTGGATGAAGGTCACGTCCGGGATGCTGTCCATTTCCAGGATGTCGGAGGCGATGAGGCGGCCCTGGCCACCAATCAGACGACTGGTCACCTGCGACCAGCCACCGGGCGCTGCGCCCAGGTCGATCACGCTCATGCCGGGGCGGATCAGGCGGTACTTTTCCTGGATTTCAAGCAGTTTGTAGCTCGCTCGCGAGCGATAACCGTCCTTTTGCGCCTTTTTGACGTAAGGATCGTTGAAATGTTCTTTCAGCCAACCAAGGCTTGTCTTGGAACGCGCCATTGGGCACCTCGATGATAAGGGTCGTGATTAATTGGGCGGATCCACGGGCCCTCGGGTAAAATGGCCGCCATTTTTGCAAAATCCAAACTAAGGGTCAGATTATGCCGCTCACTAACGAGCAGAAGAAACAGTACAAATCCATTGGCCACGATCTGAAACCAGTTCTGATTGTGGCAGGCAATGGCCTGACTGAAGGAGTTCTGGAAGAACTCGAACGCGCACTCGTCGACCACGAATTGATCAAGGTCGAGATTCGCTCCGAAGATCGTGAAGCCCGTGCCGCGACCATTGCCGAGCTGTGCAAGGCTGGCCGCGCCGAGCTGGTGCAGACCATCGGCAAGAAAGCGCTGATCTATCGCCGCAACCCACAGCCGAACAAGCAGCTGTCGAACATCCATCGCTACAAGTGATGTTCGCGACGGTCAGTGGCGCGCCTGGCGCGCCCTGGCCGGCACCGGTTGCAACACCAGCGCCAGGCCGCAGAGGCCCAGCGCCAGGTAACAGAATATCTGCCACCGCAGCGGGTCGAGCGCCCCGACTGTCACTACGCCGTACAACGCGGCGGCCATCAGGGCCATGGACAGCAACTGTCCACGCGAGTCACGCCACAGGGCCGCAAAGCCCAGGCCACTGATCAGCACCAGCGCCTGCAATACCACACAGAACGCACAGAAACCCACCAGCAGCGCGGTCATTTGCGCGCCCACGTCCTGAATGAGCACCGGCGCCAACCCGATGTGGGTCAGCGCCGGCATCACGCCCAGTTGCAGGAACCACAGGCCGCCCACCCAGAGTACCTGGGCAAGCTGCCAGATGATCGCGCCCGCCATGAACGGGCGACGTTTTTCAAATGTGGCTGACTTCGACAATCTCGTACTCGATAACGCCGCCAGGCGTCTTGACCACCACCACGTCGCCTTCCTGCTTGGCAATCAGGGCGCGCGCGATCGGCGAGCCGACCGAGATCTTGCCCAGCTTGATGTCGGCTTCGTCTTCGCCAACGATCTGGTACTTGACCCGATCGTCGGTCTCGACGTTGGCGATCTCGACGGTAGTGCCGAAGATCACCTTGCCGGTAGGCTCGATGGTGGTGACGTCGATGACCACGGCGTTCTGCAGGCGGCCTTCGATGTCACGGATGCGCGCCTCGACCATTCCCTGCTGTTCGCGGGCAGCGTGGTACTCGGCGTTTTCCTTGAGGTCACCCAGTTCACGGGCAGTGCCGATGTCCTGGCTAAGCTTGGGGCGCACGACCTTGGTCAGGTGGGCATGCTCTTCCTCCAGGGCGCGAGCGCCCTGGACGGTCATGGGGTATTTATTCATGCATTCAATCCTGCGTGAAGATCCTGCAAGCGACGCACGGTCTTTTCCGGACCGAACTTCAACGCTTCGCAGATCGCTTCGCCAGCAGCAATGGTCGTGGTGCAGTAGATCTTGTGCTGCAGCGCGTTGCGACGGATGGAGTAGGAGTCAGCGATCGACTGACGGCCTTCGGTGGTGTTGATGATCAGGGTGACTTCGTCGTTCTTGATCATGTCGACCACGTGCGGGCGACCTTCGGTCACTTTGTTCACACGGCGTACTTTCAGGCCGGCTTCTTCGATGACGCGCGCGGTGCCAGCGGTGGCAACCACTTCGAAGCCCAGGGCGATCAGGTCGCGGGCAACGCCAGCCACCAGTGGCTTGTCGTCGTCACGCACGCTGATGAACGCGGTGCCGCCGGTAGGCAGCACTTCGCTGGCGCCCATCTGGGCCTTGGCGAAGGCTTCGCCGAAGGTGTCGCCGACACCCATGACTTCACCGGTGGACTTCATCTCTGGGCCCAGGATCGGGTCTACGCCAGGGAATTTGGCGAACGGGAAGACCGCCTCTTTCACGCTGTAGAAGTTAGGAATGATTTCCTTGGTGAAGCCCAGCTCTTTCAGGGTTTTGCCAGCCATCACGCGGGCAGCGATCATGGCCAGCGAAGTGCCGATGCACTTGGACACGAACGGTACGGTACGCGAGGCGCGCGGGTTGACTTCGATCACGTAGATCTTGTCGCCCTGCAGGGCCAGCTGCACGTTCATCAAGCCGACCACGCCCAGTTCCAGGGCCATCTTCTTGACCTGCTCGCGCACTTCGTCCTGCACGTGGGCAGGCAGCGAGTACGGTGGCAGCGAGCACGCGGAGTCACCGGAGTGAACACCAGCCTGCTCGATGTGCTGCATGATCGCGCCGATCACCACGTCGGTGCCGTCGCAGACCGCATCCACGTCCATCTCGATGGCGCAGTTGAGGAAGTGGTCCAGCAGCACCGGGCTGTCGTTGGACACTTGCACCGCTTCACGCAGGTAGCGTTTCAGCTCGTCCAGTTCGTAGACGATTTCCATCGCACGGCCGCCCAGTACGTAGGACGGGCGCACCACCAGCGGGTAGCCGATGGCGCCGGCAGCGCGGATGGCTTCTTCTTCGCTGCGCACAGTGGCGTTTGGCGGCTGCAGCAGGTTCAGGCGCTGGACCATCTGCTGGAAGCGCTCACGGTCTTCGGCGCGGTCGATGGCGTCAGGGCTGGTGCCGATGATCGGCACGCCGGCTTCTTCCAGGGCACGGGCCAGTTTCAGCGGGGTCTGGCCGCCGTACTGGACGATCACGCCTTTCGGCTTCTCGACGCGTACCACTTCCAGCACGTCTTCCAGGGTCAGCGGCTCGAAGTACAGGCGGTCGGAGGTGTCGTAGTCGGTGGACACGGTTTCCGGGTTGCAGTTGACCATGATGGTTTCGTAACCATCGGCACGCAGCGCCAGGGCCGCGTGTACGCAGCAGTAGTCGAACTCGATGCCTTGGCCGATACGGTTCGGGCCACCACCCAGGATCATGATCTTGTCGCGGGTCGACGGGTTGGCCTCGCACTCTTCCTCGTACGTGGAGTACAGGTAGGCGGTGTCGGTGGCGAACTCGGCGGCGCAGGTGTCAACGCGCTTGTAGACCGGGAAGATCTCCAGCTTGTGGCGGTGACGACGCAGGTTCTTGTCGGTAACACCCAGCAGCTTGGCCAGGCGCTGGTCCGAGAAGCCCTTGCGCTTGAGTTTCAGCATCAGGGCCTTGTCGATGTCGGCCAGGCCCAGGGTCTTGACGCGCTCTTCGTCCTTGATCAGGTCTTCGATCTGCACCAGGAACCAGTGGTCGATAGCGGTCAGGGCGAAGATTTCGTCGCAGGTCATGCCCGAACGGAAGGCGTCGGCCACGTACCAGATGCGCTCGGCGCCCGGCACGGTCAGTTCGCGCTTCAGGATGCTGTGGAACTCGGGGTTGCTTGGCTCGACTTTCGGGTCCAGGCCGCAAACACCCACTTCCAGGCCGCGCAGGGCTTTCTGCAGGGATTCCTGGAAGGTACGGCCGATGGCCATGACTTCACCCACGGATTTCATCTGGGTGGTCAGGCGGGCGTCGGCTTTCGGGAATTTCTCGAAGGCGAAGCGTGGCAGCTTGGTGACGACGTAGTCGATGGACGGCTCGAAAGACGCCGGGGTCTTGCCGCCGGTGATGTCGTTCTGCAGTTCGTCCAGGGTGTAGCCAACAGCCAGCTTGGCCGCGACCTTGGCGATCGGGAAGCCGGTGGCTTTCGAAGCCAGTGCCGAGGAACGCGATACGCGCGGGTTCATCTCGATCACGACCATGCGGCCAGTGTTCGGGCAGATACCGAACTGCACGTTCGAACCGCCGGTTTCCACGCCGATCTCGCGCAGCACCGCCAGGGAGGCGTTACGCAGGATCTGGTATTCCTTGTCGGTCAGGGTCTGTGCAGGGGCAACGGTGATCGAGTCACCGGTGTGCACGCCCATCGGGTCGAAGTTCTCGATGGAGCAGACGATGATGCAGTTGTCCTTTTTGTCGCGGACCACTTCCATCTCGTACTCTTTCCAACCGATCAGCGATTCGTCGATCAGCAGTTCCTTGGTCGGCGACAGGTCCAGGCCACGGGCGCAGATTTCTTCGAATTCTTCACGGTTGTAGGCGATGCCGCCACCGGTGCCGCCCATGGTGAACGATGGACGGATGATGCACGGGAAGCCCAGGGTCTCGAGGACCGCGTTGGCTTCTTCCATGGAGTGGGCGATGCCGGAACGCGGGCACGCCAGGCCGATGGACTTCATGGCCTTGTCGAAACGCGAACGGTCTTCAGCCTTGTCGATGGTGTCGGCGTTGGCACCGATCATTTCCACGCCGAACTTTTCCAGCACGCCTTCGCGTTCCAGGTCCAGGGCGCAGTTCAGGGCGGTCTGGCCACCCATGGTTGGCAGCACGGCGTCCGGACGCTCTTTCTCGATGATCTTGGCAACGGTCTGCCACTTGATCGGCTCGATGTAGGTGGCGTCGGCCATGTCCGGGTCGGTCATGATGGTGGCCGGGTTGGAGTTCACCAGGATGACGCGGTAGCCCTCTTCGCGCAGGGCCTTGCAGGCCTGGGCGCCGGAGTAGTCGAATTCACAGGCCTGGCCGATCACGATGGGGCCGGCGCCGAGAATCAGGATGCTTTTTAAGTCTGTACGTTTTGGCATGGTTGTCACTCAAATCCGCAGGTCAGTCGGCAGGCCCTCAGGCGAGCCGCCTTGAACATTCTTTGGCGGCGCCGGGCAGGCTGTCTCCGCTTGAAGCGGGGCCTGCACGGCGCGCGTTACGCTTCCAACAGCTTCACTCAGCGGCGCTGGGCCATGGCGTCGATGAAGCGGTCGAACAGCGGGGCCACGTCGTTCGGGCCTGGGCTGGCTTCAGGGTGGCCCTGGAAGCTGAACGCGCTCTTGTCGGTGCGCTCGATGCCCTGCAGGGTACCGTCGAACAGCGACTTGTGGATCGCCCGCACGTTGCTCGGCAGGGTCGCCTCGTCAACGGCAAAACCGTGGTTCTGGCTGGTGATCATCACAACGCCGGTGTCCAGGTCCTGGACCGGGTGGTTGGCACCGTGGTGGCCGTGGCCCATCTTCACGGTCTGGGCGCCGGAGGCCAGGGCCAGCAGCTGGTGGCCCAGGCAGATGCCGAAGACCGGGATCTCGGTTTCCAGCACTTCCTTGATGGCCTGGATAGCGTAGTCGCATGGCGCGGGGTCGCCCGGGCCGTTGGACAGGAACACGCCGTCAGGATTGAGGGCCAGCACGTCGGCGGCAGGGGTTTGCGCCGGCACCACGGTCAGGCGGCAACCGCGCTCTACCAGCATGCGCAGGATGTTCAGCTTGACGCCGTAGTCGTAGGCAACCACGTGGTACGGCAGTTCGCTGTCGGCGATTTCCGGGTGGCTGTCGGTGGCCAGGTTCCAGACGCTGGAGCGCCACTGGTAGGCTTGCTTGGTGGTCACTTCCTTGGCCAGGTCCATGCCCTTCAGGCCTGGGAAGGCGCGAGCGGCGGCGATGGCGGCTTCTTCGGAAATGTTGTCACCGGCCATGATGCAGCCGTTCTGGGCGCCTTTCTCACGCAGGATGCGGGTCAGGCGACGGGTGTCGATACCGGCGATGGCAACGACGTTGTTGGCCTTCAGGTATTCGTCCAGGGGCTGGGTGTTGCGCCAGTTGCTGGCAACCAGTGGTAGGTCACGGATGACCAGGCCGGCGGACCAGACGCGGTTCGACTCGGCGTCTTCGGCGGTGGTGCCGGTGTTGCCGATGTGCGGGTAGGTCAGGGTAACGATTTGCTGGGCATAGGAAGGATCGGTAAGGATTTCCTGATAGCCGGTCATTGCGGTGTTGAACACCACCTCACCGACAGTCTGGCCGTCGGCGCCAATGGCTTCACCGCGAAAAATGCTGCCATCAGCAAGGGCAAGTATGGCTGGCTTAGTCAAGAAGACCTCCCGTAAATAAAACCTGAAAGGGCGATCGCAGGTTGTAAAAAAGCGGAATGACGTATAGACACGTCACCCCGCTTCTTCATCGAATTATCTGCGCGCTTTTAGTGGACACACTAAAGCTGTAGCTTACAGAAAAATGATTTTTTTATCTACCGCCAATGAGCCTGAAAGGCAGAGGAATGCGACAAGGAATCGCGTGGCGGGGGTAAAACGGGGTCTGGAGCCGCAATTGTACGTGGGAGCAGGCCTGCCAGCGAGCTTTTTCGCCCCCGGCAATCCCATCGACCGCACCACGGTGCGGCGACGGGACGCAGCCCTTGTGGGAGCTGGCTTGCCAGCGAGCTGTTGATACCCCCAAAAACTCGCTGGCAAGCCAGCTCCCACAATTGATCAATGCAGGTCCAGCACATCCTGCATGTCGTACAGGCCAGCAGCCTTGCCATCCAGCCACAGGGCAGCGCGAACGGCGCCCTTGGCGAAGGTCATGCGGCTGGAGGCCTTGTGGGTGATCTCCAGGCGCTCGCCTTCGGCGGCGAACAGCACGGTGTGGTCGCCCACCACGTCACCGCCACGCACGGTGGCGAAGCCGATGGTGTCGCGCTCACGCACGCCGGTGTGGCCTTCACGGCCATAGACCGCCACCTTGGACAGGTCGCGCCCCAGGGCCTTGGCCACCACTTCACCCATGCTCACGGCCGTGCCCGAAGGCGCGTCGACCTTGTTGCGGTGGTGAGCCTCGATGATCTCGATGTCGGCCTCTTCGCCCATCACCCGCGCCGCCAGGTCCAGCAGCTTGAACGACAGGTTCACGCCGACGCTGAAGTTGGAAGCGAAGACGATCGGGATGTCCTTGCCCGCCTCCACCAGCAACTGCTTCTGCTCGGCATTCAGGCCGGTGGTGCCGATGACCATGGCCTTGCCTGCCTTGCGGCAGAAGGCCAGGTTCTTCAGCATCACGTCCGGCAGGGTGAAGTCGATGAGCACATCGAATTCATCCGCCACCTGCTCCAGGTTGCCGGTCAACTGCACGCCGATACGGCCCAGCGAGGCCAGCTCGCCGGCGTCGGCGCCAATCATCGTGCTGCCCGGGCGAACGATCGCCGCGGTCAGGCCGGTCAGCGGCGCGCGCTGCTGCACGGCCTCGACCAGGTTCTTGCCCATGCGCCCGGCAGCGCCCATCACCGCAATACGTCTCATGCCAGATTCCTTACAGATCGCCGAAGAAGCGCTTCACGCCTTCAAACCAGCCGCTGGCCTTGGGCGAATGCGAGCTGTCGCCTTCCAGGGTGGAGCGGAACTCTTCCAGCAGCTCGCGCTGACGGCGGCTGAGGTTGACCGGGGTTTCCACCGCCACGCGGCACATCAGGTCGCCAGCACCGCCGCCACGCACAGGGGCCACGCCCTTGCCACGCAGGCGGAACTGCTTGCCGGTCTGGGTGCCTTCGGGGATCTTCAGCTTCACGCGGCCGTCCAGGGTCGGCACTTCCAGCTCGCCACCCAGGGCAGCCTCGGTGTAGCTGATCGGTACTTCGCAGTACAGGTGCTTGCCGTCGCGCTGGAAGATGTCGTGCTCGCGCACGTTGATCACCACGTACAGGTCGCCGGTCGGGCCGCCCTGGGTGCCGGCCTCGCCTTCGCCCGACAGGCGGATGCGGTCACCGGTGTCGACGCCAGCCGGCACTTTCACCGACAGGGTCTTGTACTCTTCCACGCGGCCTTCGCCACGGCAGGATTCGCACGGGTCGGAAATGATCTTGCCCTGGCCATGGCAGCGCGGGCAGGTCTGCTGCACCGAGAAGAAGCCCTGCTGCATGCGCACCTGGCCGATACCGCCACAGGTTGGGCAGGTGACCGGCGCGGAGCCTTTCTTGGCGCCCGAGCCGTCGCACGGCTTGCAGTTGACCAGGGTCGGCACGCGAATGCTGACCGTGGTGCCGCGCACCGCTTCTTCCAGGTTCAGTTCCAGGGTGTAGCGCAGGTCGCTGCCGCGCTGGGCGCCGCCGCGAGAGCCGCCACGGCCGCCGCCACCGAAGAAGTCGCTGAATACGTCGCCGAAGATGTCGGAGAAGTTGGCACCGCCGCCGCCAAAGCCGCCACCGCCACCCATGCTTGGGTCGACACCGGCGTGGCCGTACTGGTCGTAGGCTGCGCGCTTGCTGGAGTCGGACAGCACTTCGTAGGCCTCGTTGGCCTCCTTGAACATGTCTTCCGACGCTTTGTCGCCCGGGTTACGGTCCGGGTGGTGCTTCATCGCCAGGCGGCGATAGGCCTTTTTCAGATCGGCTTCGCTGGAGCCGCGCTCGACCCCTAGAACCTCGTAATAGTCACGCTTTGACATAGTTCTATTGTCTCTTCAGGACGTCGGAGCGCACGAGGGCCTCCGACCGTGCCGACAGCATCCGAGTCAGTCGCATGCTGTAAAAATTCGTCTATTCCAGACACGCCAACGCGGGAGCAAGCCCCCGCGCGGCGACATCCTACCAGCGACTGCCAAAGGGCAGTCAACTGGCCGACAACAAGCAGTAATTACTTGTGGTCTTTGACTTCTTCGAACTCGGCGTCGACGACGTCGTCGTGCTTGCCGGCTTCTTCAGCAGGCTGGGCTGCCGCGCCTGCAGGCTGTTCGGCCTGCTCGGCGTACATCTTCTGGGCAACCGGCGCGCTGACTTTCGACAGCTCTTCGACCTTGGCGTCGATGGCAGCCTTGTCGTCGCCTTTGACAGCGGCTTCCAGGGCAACCACGGCCGCTTCGATAGCGGTTTTCTCTTCGGCGGTGACCTTGTCGCCCGCGTCGGTGACCATCTTGCGAGTCGAGTGCACCAGCGCGTCACCCTGGTTGCGGGCAGCGGCCAGTTCTTCGAACTTGCGGTCTTCTTCCGAGTTCGCTTCGGCGTCGCGGATCATCTGTTGAATTTCTTCATCAGACAGGCCCGAGTTGGCCTTGATCACGATCGACTGGGTCTTGCCGGTAGCCTTGTCTTTCGCGCCTACGTGCAGGATGCCGTTGGCGTCGATGTCGAAGGTCACCTCGATCTGTGGCACACCGCGTGGGGCTGGCGGGATCTCGGACAGGTCGAACTTGCCCAGCGACTTGTTCTGCGCGGCTTGCTTGCGCTCGCCCTGCAGCACGTGGATGGTCACGGCGCTCTGGTTGTCGTCGGCAGTCGAGAACACTTGCGATTTCTTGGTAGGAATCGTGGTGTTTTTCTCGATCAGCGCGGTCATCACGCCACCCATGGTTTCGATACCCAGGGTCAGCGGGCTGACGTCCAGCAGCAGTACGTCTTTCACGTCACCGGCCAGTACGGCGCCCTGGATGGCAGCACCCATGGCAACGGCTTCGTCAGGGTTTACGTCCTTGCGGGCTTCTTTACCGAAGAAGTCGGTAACGGCTTTCTGTACCAGCGGCATACGGGTCTGGCCGCCGACCAGGATCACGTCGTTGATCGAGCCAACGTCGATACCGGCGTCTTTCAGGGCAATGCGGCAAGGCTCGATGGTGCGCTGAACCAGGTCTTCAACCAGCGATTCCAGCTTGGCACGCGAGATTTTCACGTTCAGGTGCTTAGGACCGGTGGCGTCTGCAGTGATGTACGGCAGGTTGACGTCGGTCGACTGGCTGGAGGACAGCTCGATCTTGGCTTTTTCAGCGGCTTCTTTCAGACGCTGCATGGCCAGGGGGTCACCCTTCAGGTTCATGCCGGTTTCTTTCTTGAACTCGTCGACGAGGTAGTCGATCAGGCGGATGTCGAAGTCTTCGCCACCCAGGAAAGTGTCGCCGTTGGTAGCCAGTACTTCGAACTGGTGCTCGCCGTCGACTTCAGCGATCTCGATGACCGACACGTCGAAGGTACCGCCACCCAGGTCGTAGACGATCACGGTGTGGTCGCCCTTGGCCTTGTCCATGCCGTAGGCCAGTGCGGCTGCGGTTGGTTCGTTGATGATGCGTTTTACGTCGAGACCTGCGATGCGACCGGCATCCTTGGTGGCCTGGCGCTGGCTGTCGTTGAAGTAGGCAGGCACGGTGATGACCGCTTCAGTCACTGCCTCGCCGAGGTAATCTTCGGCGGTTTTCTTCATTTTCTTCAGGATTTCGGCGGAAATCTGTGGCGGAGCCATTTTCTGGCCGTTCACTTCCACCCAGGCGTCGCTGTTGTCAGCCTTGACGATCTTGTAAGGGACCATCTGGATGTCTTTCTGCACGACTTCTTCGTCGAAACGGCGGCCGATCAGGCGCTTTACCGCGTACAGGGTGTTGTGCGGGTTGGTGACGGCCTGGCGCTTGGCCGACTGGCCAACCAGGATTTCGCCGTCGTTGGCGTAGGCGATGATCGATGGGGTGGTACGAGCGCCTTCAGCGTTCTCGATGACCTTGGCCTTGCCGTTTTCCAGAATGGAGACGCAGGAGTTGGTGGTCCCCAGGTCGATGCCGATAATCTTGCCCATGTTAACTCTCCCGAAACTTTGGATTTGGATGCCGCAGCAGTAGTGGCTGTCTGCGGTAGCACTTAAACGCTTGACATCAAAATGGGGGCCCTTGGAGGAATTTCAAGGCCACCCATTAACAGAAGTTTCACGCCTGCTCGTCGATCGATGGCGACACCGGCGCCGGGGCCTTGCTGACCACGACCATGGCCGGGCGCAACAGGCGACCGTTGAGCTGGTAGCCCTTCTGGAACACTTTCAGCACGCTGTTTGGCTCGACGTCAGCGCTTTCCTGCATGGCCATGGCCTGGTGGTGCTCGGCGTTGAACGGCTGGCCGTGCGGGTCGATGGCTTCCAGGTTGTAGCGCTTGAGGGTGTCCTCGAACATCTTCAGCGTCAGCTGCATGCCTTCGCGCATCGGGCGCAGGGCTTCGTCATCGGCGCTGCTCAGTTCAACGCCACGTTCCAGGCTGTCCATGATCGGCAGCAGGTCGGAGGCAAATTTTTCCAGGGCGAACTTGTGCGCCTTTTCCACGTCCTGGTCGGCACGGCGACGCACGTTCTGCAGGTCGGCAGCCACGCGCAGCGACTGGTCCTGGGCGGCAGCCAGCTGCTCCTCGAGGGTTTTCACCCGCGCGGCGAGGTCTTCTGCGCCAGCTTCACCAGCCTGGTTTGCTTCGAGGTTCTGTTCGTCCAGAGTCTGTTCGTCAGCCATAAGGGTTCTCCTTTCAATTTCGTCTGCGAGCTCGACTCGCGCTTCTGCCCGCTATATGGGGTCGCAATTCTCAGCTTCAAGGGCCTTTGTGTTGCCGCGTGCACATTGGCAAATCACCGCTGGCGATTAAAAAAACCGCCAGGCAAGCCAATGGTGCTAAGCGCAGGCATTGTCAGGGCAAATAAAAACACTGTATAAATAACCAGATCTTTTTACCCAGGGAGCCGCCCCATGCTGGTGCACCTATCCGTACACAACTACGCCATCGTCGAACACCTGGACCTTGAGCTCGCACGCGGCATGAGCGTGATCACCGGCGAGACCGGCGCGGGCAAGTCCATCATGCTCGACGCGCTGGGGCTCACCCTAGGTGACCGCGCCGACAGCGGCGTAGTTCGACCGGGTGCCGACAAGGCCGACATCCTCGCCACCTTCGACCTGGGCGACATTCCCGAGGCGCGCACCTGGCTGGCCGAGCGCGACCTGGACAACAACAGCCCGTGCATCCTGCGCCGGGTCATCACCGCCGAAGGCCGTTCGCGCGGCTATATCAACGGCACGCCCTGCCCGCTCGGCGACCTGAAGGCGCTGGGCGAGCTGCTGATCGATATCCACAGCCAGCACGAGCACCAGTCTCTGCTGAAAACCGACACCCACCGGCGCCTGCTGGACGAGTACGCCGGCGCCACCGACCTGGCCCGCCAGGTGCAGCTGGCCGCACAGAAATGGCGCCAGACCCGCCAGGAGCTCGACCGCCTGTCGAACTCCGGCGACGAACAGCGCGCCCGCCACCAGCTGCTCAGCTACCAGCTGGAAGAGCTGGAGAACCTAAACCTGGGCGACAACGAACTGGAGCTGCTGGAGCAGGAACACAAGAACCTGACCAACGCCGAGGCACTGTTCGGCATCTGCCGCCAGGTGATCGACCATTGCAGCGAGAACGACTCGGGCAACGTGCTCAGCGCCCTCACCGCCAGCCTCAACCGCCTGACCGCGGTGCATAACGCCCCGCGCGCCCTGGGCGAGGCGGCCAGCATGCTGTCCAGCGCGCAGATCCAGGTAGAAGAAGCCGTGGGGGAGCTGAACCGCTTCCTCGACCACTTCGACGCCGACCCGGCGCGCCTGCAGCAACTGGAAGAGCGCCTGGACACCATCTATACCCTGGCGCGCAAGCACCGCATCCACCCCACCGAAGTGGCGGCGCTGCAACAGAAGCTGCTGGACGAAATCGAGACGTTGAACGCCAACGACGAGGCCATCGAGCGCCTGGCCGACGAAGTGAAAGCCTACGCCCGTCACTACCAGGAGCACGCCCGCGAACTCAGCGGCCTGCGCACGCAAGCCGCCACCCAGCTGGCCGCCGCAGTGGAAGTGGAAATCCAGCGCCTGGGCATGCCGGGCGGGCGATTCACCATCGAACTGCGCCCCCATGCCGGCGACGAACTGCTGCCCCATGGCCTGGAGCAGGTGGAACTGCTGGTCAGCGCCAACCCCGGCCAGCCGCTCAAGCCCCTGGCCAAGGTGGCCTCGGGCGGCGAGCTGTCGCGCATCAGCCTGGCCATCCAGGTAATCACCGCACAAACCTCGCGGGTGCCGACCCTGGTGTTCGACGAAGTGGACGTGGGCATCGGCGGCCCTACTGCCGAGATCGTCGGCCAACTGCTGCGCCGCCTGGGCGAGCGCGGCCAGGTGCTGACCGTCACCCACCTGCCGCAAGTAGCAGCGCAAGGCCATCACCACCTGTTCGTGCACAAACAGCGCGGCAGCGACGAAACCCGCACGGCGGTGGCCAGCCTTAATAAAGGAGAGCGTGTGGAAGAGGTGGCGCGGATGCTGGGCGGCATCGACCTGACCAAGGAATCCCTGGCCCACGCGAAAAAGATGGTAGTCACCGCCCGCTGCGGCTGATGACGATAATCTCTCTGAAAACCTCTGTGGGAGCTGGCTTGCCAGCGAGCTGTTGAGGCCCCAAAAACTCGCTGGCAAGCCAGCTCCCACAACGATCTCTGCCCAGAAAGCACAAAGGCGGCCCTAAGGCCGCCTTCGTTCGTCACGCAGGTCTATTACTTCTTCTTGCGTACGTGCAGTACCAGGTTATGGTCAACCAACTCATAACCATGACGCGCGGCGATGGCGTGTTGCAGTTTCTCGATTTCCTCGTCGACAAACTCGATGACCTCACCGGTATCCGCGTCAACCATGTGGTCGTGGTGGCCATTGTCAGCCAGCTCGAACACGGCATGGCCGCCATCGAAGTTATGGCGCACCACCAGGGAAGCAGCTTCGAATTGGGTCAGTACACGGTAAACCGTGGCCAGGCCCACATCTTCGCCTGCTTCCATCAGTGCCTTGTAGACATCCTCGGCACTCATGTGGCGTTGCTCTGCAGCGTCAAGCATTTGCAGGATCTTGACTCGAGGCAGGGTCACCTTGAGGCCGGCTTTTCGTAACTCGCTATTTTCAACCATGGTCAGCTTTCTCGCCGATGCTGCTTCGCAGCTTCTCTTAATGCGGGTATGATCGGGGTTTACGTTGTCCCAGCCAAGATAGTGGAAGTCGCCCACCGATGCAAAACACCAAGCACTTGCTATTCAGCCTCACCTTCGTGGGACTGCTCGCACTCGCCGGTTGTTCATTCCCCGGGGTTTACAAAATCGACATCCAGCAGGGCAATGTCGTCACGCAGGACATGATAGACCAGTTGCGCCCGGGAATGACCCGCCGGCAAGTACGGTTTATCATGGGCAACCCTCTGCTTGTCGATACGTTTCACGCCAATCGCTGGGATTACCTCTACAGTATCCAACCAGGTGGCGGCGAACGCCAGCAGGAACGGATGAGCGTTTTCTTCAACGAGAACGATCAACTGGCCAGCCTGTCGGGCGACTTCATGCCTGGCGTCAGCAAGGACCAGACCATCCTCGGCACTCCCGCCGCAGCGCCTGCTGAACCGGCCGAAAACGCGCCGCAGCCGGCCAAGGAAGCACCGGCCAAGCCGGGCTCCACCCTGGACCAGATCCAGCGCAGCGTCGACGACGTGAAAGTGGTGCCAGTGCCTACGCCAGCACCGATCGAAGCCAACCCGCAGTAAGCGGTTGGTACAAAAAAGCCCCGGCCAGTGCCGGGGCTTTTTTATTCGCCTGCGCGTAACCTCGCAGCTTCCGCGGCCTTGGCTGCGCGCATACGTCGCACCTCCTTGGGGTCGGCGATCAGCGGGCGGTACAGCTCGATGCGCTCCCCTGCCTCCACCGGGCGGGACGGGTCCGCCGCCACCTTGCCGAATACACCCATGGGGCAGGCCAGTACATCCAGCCCGGGGAAGTGCGCGGCAATGCCCGAGCGCTCCACCGCTTCACGCAGCGAGCAACCCACCGGCACCTGCACGCTCAGCAGCACCTGCCGGTCCACGGCGGCAAATACCACTTCCACCTCCAGGCTTGCCTCAGCCATAGAGCTGCTTGGCGCGCTGGCAGAACGCATCGACCATGGTGTTGGCGGCCTGGTTGAACAGTGGGCCCAGGGTGGCGCGCACAATGGAGCCGGCGTAGTCGAAGGACATGTCGAGGCTGATCTTGCAGGCCTTCTCGCCCAGCGGCTTGAACACCCACAGGCCATGCAGTTGGGTGAACGGGCCTTCCTCGAGGTTCATCTCGATGGACCTGCCAGGCACCAGTACATTTCGTGTGACAAATTTCTGCGAGAGCCCGCCCTTGGCCACTTCGAGGCTGGCGCGCATCAAGGTGTCAGTGTTTTCCAAAACCGTGCTGGACGAGCACCAGGGCAGGAACTGCGGGTAGTTAGCCACATCGTTGACCAGGTCATACAAGGCCTGCGCAGGGTAAGGCAGCAAGGCCGAACGTTGGATATGAGTAGTCATGAGTGCGTCATTTCCTCCGGTGCCTATCAGTCGACAGCAACCAGGCCCAGGTGATCAAAAAAGATCGCGCATTGTCCGGGATTCACCGCACGGGCTCAAGCACGTAGCTTCACCGTAGCCGACAACGTCGCGACTGCCTATAATGCGCCCCCTATGGCCAAACAAAAGAAACACCCCGAAGGGACTATCGCGCAGAACAAGAAGGCGCGACACGATTACTTCATCGAGCACAAGTTCGAGGCCGGTCTGGTCCTGTCCGGTTGGGAAGTAAAAAGTCTGCGTGCCGGCAAGGCGCAGTTGATCGACAGCTACGTCCTGCTCAAGGATGGCGAAGCCTGGCTGCTGGGCAGCCATATCACGCCCTTGACCGCGGCCAGTACGCACGTCATCGCTGACCCGGTACGTACCCGTAAACTGCTGCTGAACAAGCGCGAGCTGGAAAAACTGTTCACCCTGGTGCAACAGAAAGGCTACGCGTGCGTGGCGCTGTCCATGTACTGGAAGCAGCACCTGATCAAGTGCGAAATCGCGCTGGGCAAGGGCAAGAAGGAATACGACAAGCGCCATACCGAGCGCGAGCGCGATTCCGACCGCGAATTGCACCGCGCCGTGCGCACCAAGGGCAAGGACGAGTAACCAACACCACCCGTAGCAGCGGCCACAGGCCGCGTCACGGCCGCCGCGCGATCATCAGGTGTATCGCGCGGGGGGGGTGACGCAGCCTTCGGCAGCTGCTACGGGGTGGGGTTACAGGCCTTTGCGCCGCTCGGCCCGCGCCACGCGCTGCACCTGCTGCCTGACTTCATCCAGCACTTCCTGCACATACAGGATATGCCGGCTGGAGATCTCCCGGGCGTCTTCGGCACGCCCCTCGATAATGGCCTCGTACAGCTCGCGGTGCTGGCTGATCAGCATGTCGCGGGTCTCGCTGCGCTGCTGGTACATGCCACCAATGTTGATCACCACGTTGCGCTTGAGCAGGTCGAACAACCCGCGAATGGTGTGCAGCAACACCGCGTTGTGGCTGGCCTCGGCAATGGCCAGGTGGAAATTGGCGTCGGCCGCGCCCTCCTCGGCCCGGGTCACGTTGTCTTCCCGCGCATAGCAATCCAGCAACGCCTCGAACGCTACCTTCAACCGCTCCCGGTCCAGCTCGGTGGCGCGCTTGGCCGCGTAAAACGCGCAGGACGCCTCCAGGGTGTGGCGAAACTCCAGCAAATCGCGCTGGGACTCGGGGTTGCTTTCCAGCAGCTGCATCAGCGGGTCGCTGAAGGTAGACCCCAGCGACTCCACGACATAGTTACCACCGCCCTGCCGGCTCATCAGCATGCCCTTGGCCACCAGCTTCTGGATGGCCTCGCGCAACGACGGCCGTGACACGCCAAACTGCTCCGCCAACGCCCGCTCGGCAGGCAGCCGCTCACCGGCACGCAGGGTGCCTTCCAGAATCATCCCTTCCAGCCGCTCGACGATATCGTCGGACAGACGGCGCTGCCGCACCTGATCAAACGCCATGAAACACCTCACCACTCATCCAACTGCGACCAAAGTTTCAGGGTGACAAATTGACACACTGACAGCAGGGCCTCTAACCTAGCACACATGCATTGTAAATTGGTATTACCAATTTGCCAATGCCAGTGCAGTGCCTGACCAACAACAATTAGGGGCCACCCCACATGCAAACCTGGCAACAACTCTACAGCCCGCTCGGCAGCCTCGGTTTATCCGCCCTCGCCGCCGTCATCCCGATCGTCTTCTTCTTCCTCGCTTTGGCCGTGTTGCGCCTCAAAGGCCACGTGGCCGGCAGCATCACCCTGGTGCTAGCGGTGCTGGTGGCGATCTTCGCCTTCGGCATGCCCGCCGACATGGCCCTGGCGGCCGCCGGCTATGGCTTCATCTACGGCCTGTGGCCCATCGCCTGGATCATCGTGGCGGCGGTGTTCCTCTACAAGCTCACCGTGAAGAGCGGCCAGTTCGAAATCATCCGCAGCTCGGTGCTGTCCATCACCGACGACCAGCGCCTGCAGGTGCTGCTGATCGGCTTCTGCTTCGGTGCGTTCCTGGAAGGCGCCGCCGGCTTCGGTGCACCCGTGGCCATCACCGCGGCGCTGCTGGTGGGCCTGGGCTTCAACCCGCTGTACGCCGCCGGCCTGTGCCTGATCGCCAACACCGCGCCCGTGGCGTTCGGCGCCCTGGGCATCCCGATCATCGTCGCCGGCCAGGTCACGGGCATCGACGCCTTCAAGATCGGCGCCATGGCCGGCCGCCAGCTGCCGCTGCTGTCGGTGTTCGTACCGTTCTGGCTGGTGTTCATGATGGACGGCATGCGCGGCGTGCGCGAAACCTGGCCAGCCGCCCTGGTGGCCGGCGCCAGCTTCGCCATCACCCAGTACTTCACCTCCAACTTCATTGGCCCGGAACTGCCGGACATCACCTCGGCGCTGGTCAGCCTTATCGCCCTGACCCTGTTCCTGAAAGTCTGGCAGCCGCACCGCAGCGCCGGCGACCACATTGCCGGCACCGCCGAGGGCGCATCGGCCGTGGCCAGCGTCGGCGGCTTCGGCAAGCCACGCACGCAGCTGGTCTCGCCCTACAGCCTGGGCGAGATCTTCAAGGCCTGGTCGCCGTTCCTGATCCTCACCGTGCTGGTGACCATCTGGACCTTGAAACCCTTCAAGGCACTGTTCGCCGCCGGCGGCGCCATGTACTCGACGGTGTTCAACTTCGCCATCCCGCACCTGGACCAACTGGTGATCAAGATGGCGCCGATTGCCGCCACGCCAACGCCCATCGCCGCGGTGTTCAAGCTGGACCCGATTGCCGCCACCGGCACCGCCATCTTCCTCGCCGCGCTGATCTCCATGGCCGTGCTGAAGATCAAGGCGAAGATTGGTCTTACCACTTTCTTTGAAACCCTGTTCGAGCTGCGCTGGCCCATCCTGTCCATCGGCATGGTGCTGGCCTTCGCCTTCGTCACCAACTACTCGGGCATGTCTTCGACCATGGCCCTGGTGCTGGCGGCCACCGGCACGGCGTTCCCGTTCTTCTCGCCGTTCCTGGGCTGGCTGGGGGTGTTCCTGACCGGTTCCGACACCTCCTCCAACGCACTGTTCAGCTCGCTGCAGGCCACCACCGCGCACCAGATCAACGTCAGCGACACCCTGCTGGTGGCCGCCAATACCAGCGGTGGCGTGACCGGCAAGATGATCTCGCCGCAGTCCATCGCCGTGGCCTGCGCCGCCACCGGCCTGGTGGGCAAGGAGTCGGACCTGTTCCGCTTTACGCTCAAGCACAGCCTGTTCTTCGCCACCATCGTCGGCCTGATCACCCTGGCCCAGGCCTACTGGTTCACCGGCATGCTGGTGCATTGATGCAACACGCCCGGCGCTGCCCTGGGCGGCGCCGGTACTGATAACCCCGGCCCTCGCGGCCGGCTAACCGGGCCAACCCGGAGACAACGCCTGATGAGCGAGCTTTTCCACAACGCCATGCCCAACGCCACCCGCGTTGCGCCCCCCATTCCCCAGCCGCGCCGCTACCCTGCGGCGAAGCCTGCGCGGGTGTACCTGTTCGGCACCTGCGTGGTCGACCTGTTCTACCCCGAGGCCGGCATGGACGCGATCCGCCTGCTGGAACGCGAAGGCATCCGCGTCGATTTCCCCCGGGGCCAGACCTGCTGCGGCCAGCCGGCCTACACCAGCGGCTACACCGACCAGGCCCGCGAAGTGGCGCGCGCGCAGCTCAAGCTGTTCGCCAACGACCAACCGGTGGTGGTGCCCTCGGGCTCCTGCGCCGGCATGCTGCGCCAGCACTACGCCGACCTGTTCAAGGACGAGCCTGAAATGTTCGAGCAGGTGCAGGCCCTGGCCGAACGCACCTATGAGCTGGCCGAATTCCTGCTGCACGTGTGCAAGGTGCAGCTCAAGGACCGCGGCCAACCGGTGAAAGTGGCGCTGCACACCTCCTGCTCCGCCCGCCGCGAAATGAACACCCACCTGCACGGCCGCGCCCTGCTGGCGCAACTCGGCAACGTCGAGCGCGTGGAGCACAGCCATGAAAGCGAATGCTGCGGCTTCGGTGGGACCTTCAGCGTGCGCATGCCGGACATTTCCGGCGCCATGGTGGCCGACAAGACCCGCAACCTGAAGGAGTCCGGCGCCCACCAGGTGCTCAGCGCCGACTGCGGCTGCCTGATGAACATCAACGGCGCCCTGGAAAAACAACGCGAAGCCCTGCGCGGCCAACACCTGGCCACCTTCCTGTGGCAGCGCAGCGGGGGTGGCCAATGACCAGCCAGGCACGCATTCCCGCCGTCGAAATCGAAGACGATTTCCGCACCCGCGCCCACCAGGCCTTGGGCGACACGCAACTGCGCAACAACTTCCGCACCGCCATGGACTCGCTGATGACCAAGCGCGCCGTGGCCTTCGCCGACCCCGACGAGCGCGAGCAACTGCGCGCCCTGGGCAACGCCATCCGCGCCCGCGCCCTGTCCAAGCTGCCCGACCTGCTGGAAACCCTGGAGCGCAACCTCACCCGCAACGGCGTCAAGGTGCACTGGGCCGAGACCGTGGACCAGGCCAATGCCATCGTCCAGGGCATCATCGACGCCCACGGCGCGCGCCAAGTGATCAAGGGCAAGTCCATGGTCAGCGAAGAGATGGAAATGAACCACGCCCTGGAGGCCCGCGGCATCGAATGCCTGGAGTCCGACATGGGCGAGTACATTGTCCAGCTGGACCACGAGAAACCGTCGCACATCATCATGCCGGCCATCCACAAGAACGCCGGCCAGGTGGCGTCGCTGTTCCACGACAAACTCGGCGTGGAATACACCCAGGATGTCGACCATCTGATCCAGATCGGCCGCCGCGTGCTGCGGCAGAAATTCTTCGAGGCCGACATCGGCGTGTCCGGCGTCAACTTCGCCGTGGCCGAGACCGGCACCCTGCTGCTGGTGGAAAACGAAGGCAACGGCCGCATGACCACCAGCGTGCCGCCCGTGCACATCGCCGTCACCGGCATCGAGAAGGTGGTGGAAAACCTACGTGACACCGTGCCCCTGCTGTCGCTGCTGACCCGCTCGGCCTTGGGCATTCCCATCACCACCTACGTCAACATGATCAGCGGCCCGCGCAAGGCCGACGAGCTGGACGGCCCCCAGGAAGTGCACCTGGTGCTGCTGGACAACGGCCGCAGCCAGGCCTTCGCCGACAGCGAACTGCGCCAGACCCTCAACTGCATCCGCTGCGGCGCCTGCATGAACCACTGCCCGGTGTACACCCGCGTCGGCGGCCACACCTACGGCGAGGTGTACCCCGGCCCCATCGGCAAAATCATCACCCCGCACCTGGTGGGCCTGGCCAAGGTGCCAGACCACCCCAGCGCCTCGTCGCTGTGCGGCGCCTGCGGTGAAGTGTGCCCGGTGAAAATCCCCATCCCGGCCATCCTGCGGCGCCTGCGCGAAGAAAACGTCAAGGCGCCGGACAGTCCAAACCCAGTGATGCGCGGCCAGGGCAGCAAGTATTCGCGCAAGGAACGCTTCATCTGGAACGCCTGGGCCACGCTCAACCGCTCGCCGCTGCTGTACCGCGCGTTCAGCTTCTGCGCCACGCGCCTGCGCCGCCTGGCGCCGAGCAACGTCGGCCCCTGGACGCAAAACCACAGCGCCCCACAACCCGCCGCGCGCTCACTGCACGACCTGGCTCGCGACCACCTGGGAGACAACAAATGAGCGCCAAGCAGAACATTCTGGGGAAACTGCGGCACAGCCTGACCGGCACCACGCCCATTGTGGATAACTTCGACGAAGCCCTGGTCACCCGCCCGTGGACTTATCCACAAGGCGAGCGCCTGGCCCAGCTGCGCAAGCTGATGGAAGCCGTGCACACCGAAATCCACCTGACCACCGACGCCGCCTGGCCAGCGTTGCTGGCGCAGCTGCTGCGCGACCGCCAACTGCCCAACCTGCTGATCGCCCCCGGCACGCCCCACGGCCAGCGCGTCAGCGCCCATTGGCAAAGCGAGCCTGGCCTGCCAACCCTGAAAGCCTACGACCGTCCGGTAGAGGAGTGGAAAGCCGAGCTGTTCAACCACACCAGCGCCGGCCTCACCAGCACCCTGGGCGCCATCGCCGCCACCGGCAGCCTGATCCTGTGGCCGACCCGCGAGGAACCGCGGCTGATGAGCCTGGTGCCGCCGGTGCATTTCGCCCTGCTGAAGGCCAGCCAGATCCACGACAACCTCTACAGCGTGCAACACCAGTTCAACTGGGCCGCCGGCATGCCCACCAACGCACTGCTAATCTCCGGGCCATCGAAGACCGCCGACATCGAACAGGTGCTGGCCTATGGCGCCCACGGGCCCAAGGACCTGGTGGTACTGATTCTGGAGGACCAATGAGCCTGCCCGCTGCCTTCCTGCGTGACGCCTGCCAGCTGATACCGGCCGCACGCCGTTTCGACGACCCCACCTCCACCCTGGCCTTCGGCACCGACGCCAGCTTCTACCGGCTGATTCCCAAGCTGGTGATTCGCGTCGAGTCCGAAGACGAAGTGGTGGCGCTGCTCAAGCTGGCCCACCAGCACCAGGTGCCCGTCACCTTCCGCGCCGCCGGCACCAGCCTGTCCGGCCAGGCCATCAGCGACTCGGTGCTGCTGGTGCTGGGCGACAACTGGAACGGCCGCGAAATACGTGGCCAGGGCACGCAGATCCGCCTGCAACCCGGCGTCATCGGCGCCCAGGCCAACGCCTGGCTGGCGCCGTTCGGGCGCAAGATCGGCCCCGACCCGGCGTCGATCAACGCCTGCAAAATCGGCGGCATCGTCGCCAACAACGCCAGCGGCATGTGCTGCGGCACCGCGCAGAACACCTACCACACCCTGGCCGGCATCCGCCTGGTGCTGGCCGACGGCACGCGCCTGGACAGCGAAGACCCGGCCAGCGTCGCCGCCTTCCGCCACAGCCACGGCGCCCTGCTCGACCGTTTGGCGGAACTGGGCCGCGAGACCCGCGCCAACGCAGAACTGGCCGCACGAATCCGCCACAAATACCGTCTGAAAAACACCACCGGCCTGTCACTCAACGCCCTGGTGGACTACGACGACCCGCTGGACATCCTCAGCCACCTGCTGGTCGGCTCCGAAGGCACCCTGGGCTTCATCAGCGCTGTCACCTACGACACCGTCATCGACCACCCTTTCAAGGCCTCGGCGCTGATCGTCTTCCCCAGCGTGGAAACCTGCTGCAACGCCGTCACCGTGCTCAAGACCCAACCGGTGGCCGCCGTGGAACTGCTGGACCGCCGCAGCCTGCGCTCGGTGCAGAACATGAAGGGCATGCCCGCGTTCGTCCGCGAATTGTCCGACGGCGCCTGCGCCCTGCTGATCGAAAGCCGCGCCGCCAGCCAGGCCCTGCTGCACCAACAACTGGCGCTGATCATGGCCGCCCTGGCGCCGTTCCCGGTGGAACGCCAGGTCGACTTCAGCGAAGACCCGGTGGAAAACGCCCGCCTGTGGGCCATCCGCAAAGACACCTTCCCGGCCGTGGGCGCCGTGCGCCAGACCGGCACCACGGTGATCATCGAAGACGTGACCTTCCCGGTCGAACAACTGGCCATCGGCGTCAACCGCCTCATCGCCCTGTTCGACAAACACCGCTACGACGAAGCCATCCTGTTCGGCCATGCCCTGGAGGGCAACCTGCACTTCGTCTTCACCCAGGGCTTCAACAACCCCGCGGAAGTGGCGCGCTACCAGGCCTTCATGGACGACGTGGCGCAGTTGGTGGCGGTGGAATTCGGCGGCTCGCTGAAAGCCGAGCACGGCACCGGCCGCAACATGGCGCCCTTCGTCGAACTGGAATGGGGCCACGACGCCTACCAGCTGATGTGGCAGCTCAAGCGCCTGCTCGACCCCACCGGCATCCTCAACCCTGACGTGGTGCTCAGCGAAGACCCACAGATCCATCTGAAAAATCTGAAGCCACTGCCCGCCGCCGACGACATCGTCGACAAATGCATCGAGTGCGGCTTCTGCGAACCGGTGTGCCCGTCCAAAGGCCTGACCCTCAGCCCCCGGCAGCGCATCGTGATGTGGCGCGACATCCAGGCGAAAAAACGCGCCGGCACCGACACCACCGCCCTGGAACAGGACTTCCAATACCAGGGCATCGACACCTGCGCCGCCACCGGCCTGTGCGCCCAGCGCTGCCCGGTGGGCATCAACACCGGCGAACTGGTGAAAAAGCTGCGCGCCCGCAACGCCCACAACCTCAAGGCCGCCACCTGGCTGGGCGAACACTTCAGCACCGCACTCAAGGGCGCACGCTTCACCCTGCACGTGGCCAACGGCGCGCGCCTGCTGCTAGGCGCGCCGCGCCTGGCCAGCCTGTCCGCCAGCCTCACCCGCGCCTCCAAAGGCCGCGTGCCGCTGTGGACCGCCGCCATGCCGCAACCGGAAAACGCCTTCCGCATCACCCCCCCGGTCACCGACGCCCGCCCCCGCGTGGTGTACCTGGCCGCCTGCGTGTCCCGCGTCATGGGCCCGGCCGCCAGCGACCGCGAACAAGCGTCCCTGCTCGACAAAACCCGTGGCCTGCTGGAAAAAGCCGGCTACCAGGTCATATTCCCCGCCAACCAGGACAGCCTCTGCTGCGGCCAGCCCTTCGCCTCCAAAGGCTACCCCGAGCAGGCCGAACACAAACGCCAGGAACTCATCGCCGCCCTGCTCACCGCCAGCCGCGGCGGCCTCGACCCCATCTACTGCGACACCAGCCCCTGCACCCTGCGCCTGGTGCAGGACCTTACCGACACCCGCCTGGACCTCTACGACCCGGTGCGCTTCATCCGCACCCACCTGCTGGACAAACTGGTGTTCACCCCGCAAGACACGCCCATTGCCGTGCACGTCACCTGCAGCACCCAGCACCTGGGCGAAAGCCAAGCGCTCATCGACCTGGCACGGCGCTGCAGCACAAACGTCGTCATCCCCGAAGGCATCCACTGCTGCGGCTTCGCCGGCGACAAAGGCTTCACCACCCCCGAACTCAACGACCACGCCCTGCGCACGCTAAAGGATGCCGTCCACTACTGCGAAGAAGGCATCTCCACCAGCCGCACCTGTGAAATAGGCCTGAGCAGCCACAGCGGCATCGACTACCACAGCCTGGTCTACCTGGTAGACCGCGTCACCCGCCCACGGGCACTCTGAGGCCTGAACCACGCCGACCCCGTAGCCGCTGCCGCCAGGCTGCGCTGGCCCTATGACTCACTGAAAATCTTCAGGGTTCATACCGCCCAGCGCAGCCTGCGGCAGCGGCTACAGAAGTATTCTGTTGCAATTGAAATGGCTTTTTCACACTATCGCCGCGCAAATATTTCGAACCCCTTGCACCCCCCAAAGTCCATCTATCAAGGCCTGCTAAAAAGGCTCAATCGCGCTCGGTGCCTGAGCCTTTCCTGGTCGGCGCTGCCGAGTCTTCCACGTCGAGGAGACTTACCATGAAACGCCTTACCCTGACCGGCCTGTGCATGGCCGCCGCCCTGATGACCTCCCACGCCTTCGCCGCCGACGACCTGTGCGCCGCCAACCTGCAGAAAATCGACGACGCCGACAAAACCGCCGGCAGCGCCTCCGCGCAAATCATGGAAACCAACAAGGAAGACATCCAGAAAGCCCAGGCCGCCCAGGCCAGCGGCGACAAGAAAACCTGCATCGCCCTGTCCACCCGCGTGCTGGGCGACATCGACAAAGCCACCAACACCGACGGCAAATCGCAGTAAAGCCGTCCAGACGTGACAGACGGTCGACTCCCGCCACGTTTTGCCGTACACTGAGCGTCCTGCCCGCTAGCGCGGACAGGCAAGAGCAGAAAGCGGGGCCGATTAGGATTCGACGCCGGTAACGAAACTCTAGGTGCATGCCGAGTGGGTAACAGAACTCGTAAATCCACTGTTGCAAACTTTATAATTGCCAATGATGACAATTACGGGGAATTCGCTCTCGCCGCGTAAGCGGTGTTAGCTTTCCCTTCTGGTAGCTTCGGCTCCAGCAATCGTTAGAGGATGTCTGTAAACTCGAAGCGATTGTCATATAGAACAGAATCGTCGCCTAGTACGTTGTGGACGAAGCGCCTAAAACTTACACAACTCGCCTGAAGCACCCTGCCCGTCGGGCGGCCGAGGGTTAACTTAGTAGACACGGCTAAGCATGTAGAACCGACAGCAGAGTACTGGCGGACGGGGGTTCAAATCCCCCCGGCTCCACCATTTCAACATCTAAAGACGTCCACGGACGTCTTTTTTTGTGCCTTAAATTCACTTAAATCAATGACTTACAGCGCTTTTAAGGGCCAGAGAGGTTTTTGGAGTTCCAGACGGTATGGTATCCCAGGTGGTATCCCGGGCTACCCAGTGCTATTTTTAGGATACCAAAACGGTGCCCCGAGGTAGCTCTCATGCCTACTCAAGCAACCCGTCTCTCCGACCGCCAGCTCAAGGCGGTCAAGGCAACCGGTAAGGATTTCGTCCTCAGCGACGGTGACGGCCTGCAGCTTCGCGTCAGAGCTAGCGGCTCGATGATGTGGAACTTCAATTACCGCGAACCGTTGACCAGAAGCCGTATCAACATGGCGCTCGGTCCCTACCCAGACCTCTCATTAGCCAACGCTCGGAAAAAAGCTGTGGAGGCACGCGAGCTGCTCGCCCTGGGCATTGATCCAAAAGTCCAACGGGACGAGGTAAGGCAAACCAAACTCGCTGAGACTGAACACACCTTCGAGAAGGTGGCCACGGCGTGGTTCGAGCTGAAGAAAGACTCGGTAACCAAGGCCTACGCCGAGGACATTTGGCGCTCGCTCACGCTTCATGTTTTCCCAAGCATGAAAACAACACCGCTCTCGCAAATCACCGCCCCGATGGTCATCAAGTTCCTTCGTCCAATCGAGGCTAAAGGCAGCCTTGAAACCGTGAAGCGATTGAGCCAACGGCTCAACGAAATCATGACCTATGGGGTCAACTCTGGACTGATACATGCGAATCCACTGAATGGAATTCGCGCGGTGTTCAAGAAACCGAAGAAAGAGAACATGGCTGCACTTCCTCCCGAACAGCTCCCCGAGCTAATGCTGGAAATCGCCAATGCGAGTATCAAGCGCACGACTCGCTGCCTGATAGAATGGCAGCTGCACACCATGACTCGTCCTGCCGAGGCGGCGACTACTCGCTGGGTAGACATCGATTTCGAAAAAAGAATCTGGACCATCCCGCCAGAGCGAATGAAAAAGCGTCGACCACACAGCATTCCATTGAGCGACCAGGCAATCGCATTGCTGAACTCTCTTAAGCTTCACAGCGGCCATCGGGAATACGTCTTCCCGGCAGACAGAAATCCGCGCACCCACGCCAATAGCCAAACCGCCAACATGGCGTTGAAACGCATGGGTTTCCAGGACCGATTAGTCAGCCACGGCATGCGCTCCATGGCCAGCACTATCTTGAATGAGCATGGGTGGGACCCGGAGCTCATTGAGGTCGCACTGGCGCACGTCGACAAGGATGAGGTGAGGAGTGCCTACAACCGAGCCGACTACATCGAACGCCGGCGCCCGATGATGGCTTGGTGGAGTGAGTACATCCAGAAAGCCGCCACCGGCAGCCTGCTCGCCTCAGCGTACGGTCAAGTCAGAGACAAGAACGTGGTGCCGATTCGCTAGCGCTGTACAGGCGCAAGAACTGCAGCAACAACTGAACGTTCAAGATTCGGGGCAAGCAGCCTCGCTTATCCGCTTCTAAGCGCGGGTCCATCCAAACAGGGCTGCAAAGCCGCCCTGTTTGGATGGACCTTACTTTAAAGAGCTAAAAGCGACCACGTTGTCCAGGATTTACCACGGAATTCCATCGGTGGATAACCGTTCTTCAAGTCCAAAGTGGCGCTGAATTTCGAACCTTGACCTGGTTTATCCACAGGCGTAAAAGTGACCGTGCAAGCGCTGTCGATGACAGCAACCCAGGTGGCCCGAACCTTGAAGGTCACGCCGCTCTCGCGGTGGTTCCCCCCAAAAGGCGATTCGCGTCCGGCAGCTCGCCCGGTCACCTCCACGGTGATGGATGCCTACTTCAGATCATGGCCCTCGTGCGCCAGTCGACACTTCCTACTTCGCTGCCCTGCAGCAACCTACCCGCTTGGCCAAATCTTGCGCCAACCTGCGCCCGTCTCTTTCTCCTGGAAAGAGACGGGCGCTTCTACCACTGCTGCAGCCCTAATCGCACATGGCTTTGCGGCAGTCCCCCTAGTGACAATCGGCGTGACAAACACCGATGTCGCCAGCAACAGCGATGTAGATGATGGTGCCGCAGACCAGGGAATGGACTGCACCTGACTGACAGTCAGGCATGCCCCGGTCATCGCATTGCTGCTTTCACCCCGCTCAGGATCTTTAGGCATTGGTCTCGTCAGCCAGCGCTGCCTCCACCCGCCCACTTCTTCGCAAGTGTTCAGGAGGCCAGATCATGAGATGCCCTTGCTCCCGGTCGTAAGGAGCCGTCAGTCCCGCGTAATGGACATTTCCCACAGGTCGCAGGGGCCTTGATCCCTGATAACACTCAGCATTCTTGGCGGGATGACGTGGGGAAAAGCTTCAACGTTTTGGCTTCGAGAGGAATGTGATCATGGCACTCGTAGATAGACGCGATGGGCGCAATTTCGGCTACGGCAGGCAATTGAGCTACGCAGGGTCGCAGGCGTTGAAAGATATGTTCGGCGGTGGCCACTACGGCACGGTAAAGGCGCACTGTGATCGGTGGCTAGCATTCGTGAAGTGGTGCCGCTCCGAACAGGGGCCCGGTATCAATGATGCGCGGCAGATTGATCGGAAGGTGTTGGCCGACTATGCGACGTATCTGCGCGGCCTTGTTAGACGCGGTGATCTCGCCGTCAGCACAGCACAAAATCGGCTATCCAGCATTAACAGGACCATGGCGGCGCTTCGCGGTGATCAGTGCGTGAAATTGCCAAGCCCGAGCAAGGCGTTGGGTATGCAACGCACCGCAGTTCGCCAGTCGATGCCACAGGGCCAAGACCGCGAACAGGTTAAGCAGATCGTCGATGCGCTTTGCAGCCGTGATCAGAGACGGGCAGCAGCGATCGTTCTGTTGGCGCGAGCCACCGGCATGCGCTTGCGTGAGTCCATCTTGGCTGACCTACCACGGCTAAGCCGTGAAGCTAACAACCTAGGCAGGATTAACATTCAGGATGGCACCAAGGGCGGCCGCGCCGGTGCATCGGCACCCCGTTGGATTGCGGTAAATGAGCATATTCGAGGCGCGCTTGGATTTGCAGAGCAGGTGTCGCCCGTAGGAAGCCGTAACTTGATTGCTCCGACCGAAAGCTACCTGAGCGTTCTGCAGGAAGTCGTACGCCCCGCGCGGGACATCCTCCATGCATCTAACCTCAAAGGCTTTCATGAGCTCCGAGCGGCGTACGCATGCGAACGCTATGAGCAGATCACTCGGCACCACGCGCCTATCAATGGCGGTCATTGTTGCAAGACAGATCCGCGCCTTGATCGTGAAGCCCGAAGGCAAATCAGCTATGAGCTGGGGCACGGTCGGATCGACGTGGCCGCTGCCTACATTGGGGGGAGGGAATGAGTAAGCCATTCCATATGGAGCTTTTCTTGGCTGGCGTGTTGACCGGATCGCACGCGACGCGGCAACGTCATTTGCGACAAGCGAAGCTTATTCAAGCTGAGATCGCAGAACGCTGGCAGCGAGAGACACCTTGGGCTTGGCAGAGAAAGCATATGGCTTGGTTTCTCGAGCATCGCCTAGGCCGGAGCAGTGAGGCAACCAAGTATTACTATGTGCTAACTTTACGTCTGCTCGCTCGGCGATTAGAAAAGCCATGGGTATTCAACCATTGTTCTGATAGACAACAACCGAAGCAGTCCAAACGATAGTATTCGTGAACCCTGCCGAGGTATAGACAATGCCATGGGGCTTCAGCCCCATGGCTACCTTACTCGTCACCTAGCTTTCAAATTCTGCCGAGGAAAATTTCAAAACATTGCAATTTTCCTTCACCGCACGCTGCAATGCATCGTCGAAGGCTGCGGGGCTTTCTGCCTCAATCTCCACGCTGATGCTGACCCTCACCCCTGGCTTGGCAGTGAACTGCTGCAGAACCTCCTCAACGATATTAGCGAAGGCCAGCTTGGCACCCACCGGCTCGATGTTCACAGTCGCGTAGAAACGTCGCTTCTCTACTTTGGCGGCAGTTGGCCCAAGAGCCAGAACGTCAGCACCTGCAACTGGCGGGGCGGCGGGCGCCCCTTCCCCTGCCACTGGGAGCACGGGATTTGGCTGAGCGGCTGCAGCCTTGGCCTCACGCTCGGCCTCAGCATAGGCGCGCGCCACCGATGGTTCAATTAAGAGCAGTGCCTCATCCAGAATCGGCGTAGTGGACGCGCCTATGGTGAACCCCTTGTACTTGCCGTCCTCCTTGCCATAGGCAAAACCGAAGAAGTCCTCGCTTACTGCGCCAGCCGCCAGCGTGCTGCGGTACACCGTGTCATCGCGCATTCGAGGCAGATACAGGTACTGGCAAGACTTCTGCCAGAACTCCAATGCCTTCACCTCATTGACTCCGTTCTTCCAGAACCACTCCTTCAGAAAGCGGTGCAGATGGATCGGCGACCAGTTATCGATCAAAAGCGCCTCCTCACTCAGAACCCTCTCTATTTCCTGGGACCAATTCGGAGCGCTAGCATTGACTTGGCAGGTTTCCCAGAATAGCTCAGATAGCCCGCCGCCCGCCTTCGGTTCCTGTATGGGTACCAGCAGCCACTTATAGGCTTCGCGGATCATGCGCCTAAACGCCGCGCGGCCCTCTTCCAAGCTACGTTCTGCTTGCCGGCTCTGGAACTGGTCCAGATTGAGGCGCATTTCTTTGATGTCGCTGACAATGGACTGCCAGGCCAGACAGGAGTGAGCTTGATCCTTCAGGCGCGCCAAGGAATCAAAGTCTGGCGCCAAGAAGATCAAACGGTTCTGCTTCTGCCGCGGCTGCTCGCCTCGGTAGCGCAGGATCTCGGTCGCTTTGTCGGTTGCCAGATTCTGACCTGAGCGGCTGTAAGGTGCATCCGGCGGCAGCAATACAAGACGCAGTGACCAGTCATCCGGAATGTCTATACTCGGCGTGAACGGATGGACCAGGAATTGGTTAGTCGAGAAAGATTCGCGCAAACGGTCTCGAATCATCGGGAATACATCGTCGCGGTCGTTGAAGCGGCGGCGACGGTCTTCCATCTCGCGGCGCAGGTTTGGCCGTGTGTCGAACCAGTAGCGTTCATTGCCGCTGTTCAAATAGTGCAGTTTGTCACCCAGACGACGCAGGGCATCCTTGAAGATACTAACAGCCTGGCCAGGCTGTACTACCCCCAGCAGAATTCTCTCTTGGGTGACTCCTCGGACCACCTGACCAGAAGTACTTGGCGCACTTCCTAGGAATATTGTCCTCGCCACCCTGCGACAAGCATGAACACTGCCAAAACGGGTATCGGCGCTCTCTAGACGGGTAGTTTCCGCGCGTTCGCCATCTACATCCTTGTCCAGCACTGGATCCCAGCCCTGCGGCAAATAATAGATGACCTCGTTTCGGGTTTCCGGATCGTAAAGTGGCAAGCTGCCCGGCATAATTAATGAGTCTTTGCTGCCATCACGCCACAGACGGTGAATAACCTTCGCCATCAATTTCAGTACGCCACGGGTACGCTGGAAATTATCCAGCGAGGACCAATCCTCGTACAGGCGGTCAAAGACCTCCGGGTGAATCGGGTAAGCCTGGATGAGCCGCTCGTAGTAACGACTTTCCTGGGTATCGTGGGGGAAGCTGCTGGCGTTCTCCGTGTAGAGATCAGCAAACTCTCGGCAAACCGTCTCCATTGCCACCTGATCGCTAATGGAGCTGAACAGGCGCCGGCGCACAATCTCGAAAGCCTCTTCGGATGCCACAGGCTTCCACAATGCTTGAATACGCGCGAAGTAGTGCTCCAGAGTGCGTAGCGCCTGAATGCCAGTTTTGCTCACGGCCTCCTTCTCTGAATGCGGCAGCGAGGCCAGCAGAATCGCTGTGGGCACCCCCTTCAGGGCCTCGGTCAGCGCCTGGATGAAAGATAGGTTCGAGTCGAAGGTGCCACCGGAGAGCGATTTTCCCTCCTCGAACTGGGACATGTAGCGCACCAGCTCGTCGATCAGGATGACGCATGGCGCAGCCTTGTGCAGCACAGCCTCCAGAGCCGGTTTTCCCGGTGCAGTGCCCGTTTCATCAGCATGCTGAACAAGAGCGTAGCCCTCTTCACCGGCCAACTGCCAGGCCAGCTCGCCCCAGAGGGTCCGCACAGTCACTGATCCATAGCTTTTCGGCTTGCTGGCCAAATCGAGTTGATGCACCCCATCCAGCACCGCAATTCGTGCCTTGGGCAACTCGGCGATATCTGTGGCCTTCAGGATTGCCGAAACCCCTTGTAACTCGGTTGCCGGCGCCTTTCCTTTAGCCAAGTGATAGACCGCCAGCATAGTGTGGGTCTTACCGCCGCCAAAAGCTGTCTGCAGCTGGATGACCGGATCGCCACCCTTACCGACCAGGCGCTTGAGCACCGTATCAAGCAGCAAGCGCATGCCTTCGGTGATGAAGGTCCGCTGGAAGAACAGCACCGGATCGAGGTACTCGGCCGTAGCGCTACCGTCATGAACTCGCGAAAGATCGGCAGCGAACTCGGCCTGTAGAAAGGTGCCCTTGAGCACATCCTCGTGAGGGATTGCGATTTCTGTCCATGGCTTGAGCATAGGTACTCCTTAAATATCCAGTGCGCCTTGGAGGCCGATATGACCGACTTCGTGGGAAGCTTGTTCGATGGCGATCCAGGCAGTAACCAGTTCGTTGTAGGCGCGGGCCTCTTCGGTCCAGCCCTTGCGCTCGCAGAGCGTATAGAGACGATAGGCCAGGGCACGTATCGGCTCACTGCGCTCGGGCATGCGTGCCAGCAAAACACCGGCGGTCGACTCGCCCTCCTGGTTGAGGGCCCGGATCAACTGGTGCAGGGCTTCCCATACCGGCACGCGGCTGTCAGTTTCTGGCGACCAGTCGTTGTCCATTTCCACCCAGCGCAGCAGGCGCAGCTCACCCTTACTGCTGTCCACCACCCCAGCCTCGACCAAGCCACCGACGCTAGTGCCCTTGGCGCGCGCCAGCACGTCGGCGTCGCCGTACTTACCTGTCGCCCAGCCCTGAGTCTCGAACCAGTGCAGGCAAAATTGAGTGTCGTGGTCGAAGTCGTCCTCGGCAAGGAATCGGTTGATCAGTTGCAACGCGGTGCGCACGCTCATCGGCGAGCCGTTCGCCTCTAGCACCGCCGCGTACTTGCTGAAAATCGCCATGCCGGGACCGATGATCGCCTGGCTCAAATCCACCGGCGCGACTGGCGAGTTGATACCGCCACGGGTCATTTCGTCGAGGGCCACCGGCAGAACGGCGTTCAGCTCGCGGATAAATTCGCGACGGGAAATGCTCGGCGCATCTTCGGCACGCTTGTGGCAGACCAGTACGATACTGGAGGCAAGAGCATTGGATCCATTACCAATTGATCGTCCTGCCCTTTCAGTTCGCATTGGCCAAGTCCCAGTAATGGCGAAACCGGCCTCAAGCACCGCTTGAAGAAAGGTCTCCCAGCCAGTGCTGGACGTGCCTGCGTCGCCCGCAGTCTCGCTCTGCTTGAAGGCATAGTAGATCGTCACAGGAAAGCCGGGATGCGCTCGCTCGGCCATGTTGTGCATCGCCTGAGTCATGCCGTCCAGGAAAAATGCCTCCGCTTTCTGTTTGCTACCGTGCCGGTAAGGGGTAGCGACAAGTTCCTCAGCTTTGGGAACTGCGAGCGTCGCATAAAGACCTGGATAGATCGGTTTCAGACTCTTGCGCAGCCAGACATAAAAGAAGTCGGACAGATCCGCGTAGCCGATATTGTCGTAGTATGGCGGATCAGTCGAAATCACCTTGTTGGTCGAGATCTTCTGAGTTGCGGCATCAGCTTGAACCACGCTCCCCGTCGCGCGCGAATCTGGAAGCGCGCTCAATGCCTTGAAAATCCATAGCTCGAAGTTGTCCGCAAAATTCCCGGACGAATCACTCCACGGATTACCTTCGGCGAAGTCCCATGTCATCGGTAGCGCTTGCCGGCTGAACGTGAACCGTATGTCTTCCTTCTTCTCGCCCGGATTCCAAGTGCAAATGGATGTGCATGAATTCGAATAGCGCGAAACTGCAAGTGCCAGCAGAACACCTATTGCCTCCGAATACGCTCTTGCCCCCCGTCCACCCGAATCTAGGCCTAACGCATCATCTTCCATACCGGCAGCAATAGCATCTTGTCTGCAGCGGGCGATGGCTTCCTGGACCAGATCGGAGAAGGTGTTCAATGCAACCAGTTGGCGTGGGGTGAACACGTCTCCATAGGTATTGAGGCCATAAGCTGGCGGCGAAAACCAGCGGGGGTTGGCCGGCATTTCTACTTCCGGCTTCCACTCCGGCTGCGCCTGCCGGGCAATTTCCACCTGCTCTGCAGTCGGCGCCAAATAAACCCGGCCGCGAGTGCCTTCAGCCACAATGGCCATCAGCTGGTCGCCCATACGTCCAGCCTTCGCCTCGCTGTATATGTATTTAGACTCAATTGGCGTATCGGACAGCAGGCACTGGAAGTTCGCCCCGCGTGACAGCTTGGTGCCATTCTTGGCTGACTCCGGCAGCGCTCCCACCTTGACGGTAAAACGATAGCTGTCGCCATCCACCACCGGCTCAACGTAGGCCTCTTTGCCAGCCTTGCTGGCTAGAATGAAGCTACTTGCAAGAGGCACCTCAGCATGACTGAACACCGGGTTGGGGCTCTTCACCGTGCGCGCCCACAGCCAGGAAATCACCGTGAGCTTCTGGCCGAGATAGGGCTCCAGATCAGGCCGGTCAGCGACCATCTCGGCCGTGACTTCGATCTTCGGATAAAGGTGGCCGATACTCTGCTCGGCCTGCTCGCGCATCCAGGCACCATAGCGGCGCAAATCCTCGGCCAGCCCCTTGGCCCCCGACCAGTCTTCGAAAGCATCACGGGTAGCACCCTTCTTGCTGCCCTTCTCTGCGGCGGTTTCCGGGCCGACAGGCACACGCCCAGCGAACTTCGGCGGAATCTCGATCATCGCTTTGTTAATAGTCACCGCCACCGGGTTGAGGTCCGAGGCGTAGCTTTCCAGGCCGAGGCGCTGGGCCTCCAGCGGCAGCGCACCGCCGCCAGCAAACGGGTCATGGAAGCCAGGCAGCTTGTCCGGGTTGAACAGCTCGACGGCCTGCGGGTGATCATTGTTGAGGGCGCAGGTCTCGCGCCAGCTGCGCCAGATCTCCTCTCGGGCGCGGCTGAGCACCTCCTCGTTGTTAGTGCTCTCCCACTGCACCAGGTCTTCGATGATCTTGAATAGACGCTCGCGCTCGATAGCGGCCTTTTCCTTGTTAACCCCGTACTTAAAGCCGCCCCCCTGCTGGTAGCCAGGGTCGTTGACCATCTGCGCAAAGATCACCGCACGAGCAGCCGCTAGCGGACGCCGCGCCCACCACATGTGTAGGGTGCTGGGGTGGCCATGACGGATCGATTTCTCTCGCGCTGCGGCTGCGTTGATCTTGTCCAGCGGTAGGCCGACTTCGATCAGTTTTTTCGGAGTTTTAACGGGGTACATGGTAATTCTCGATCAGGCCGACAATGCGGCAGAGCTGGACAGTGCGAGGTCGGCCAGCAAATTGAACAGACGTTTGCCCAGCAGGCAACGGCGCGCGCTCACCCATTTGGGGAGCTGCTCCAGGCAGTAGAGGTCGATATCGCTCAGCAGGCAGTGGGTGCGCATAAGCTCCGGCGACAGAGTCTACGCCCAGGAATAGACGCCGTCACGCTGCTGCTCCAAGGCCAGCTCGCGGCCTTGCCGGGTACGGAAGCCAGAGATGCAGTGAGCCGGCGTGGCGGTACGGTAAGAATGCTCGGCGCAGACAGGCTCGGCCTGCCAGCTGGATGCAGAGGCAGCATTTCACAGACACTCTGCCGGGCTGGCGGCTCGCGCCAGCAAGAGGTTAAGGTCGAGGTTCTTGCTGGTTTCCGCCCAGTCCGGCTCCTGGCTGAAGGGGTTACGCACGTAGTACGGCCCTTCAACGCTGTCGTCTTCACCGACTAACACAATGGCAAGGAGGAATTTGTCCGCCTGGTTGAGGCCATAGATGATCTCGTTGCGGGTCACGGTGATAGTTCCCTGTCCCTTGGCGCGGCCCTTCACCTCGATGTGCCGGGCATTGGGTAGATAGTGCTCCTGACGTGGCGGCTGTGAGGTGATATCCCAGCCGCATTTGTCGACGGAAACATCACGGATGGCGTGGCCGAGGGCTTCCTCGGCCGCGATCACAGCTTGCATGGCCAGTCGCTCGATGCGGGCACGCGCTGCGGCATCGGCACAGAAGGTCGCCTCCCCCTTGCGCTGGGCCAGCAGGCCGCGCGGGATCACCAGGGCTCCACCGATGACCACTGGAGTGCTGGAAACCACGCTGCGCATGGCATCCAGCTCCTTCTCGCGCTGCTGCAGACGGGCGGTGAGTTCCTCTGCGGTTCGCCGGGCGTTCTCCGGCTGCATGCGCGGCTGCTTGCCGGCTTGCACCTCATCTGAGAGCTTGAAGTAGCGGTCCGACCAAAAATCGATTTCCTTGATCAGTCGCTCACGAACGGCGGCGTGGATCTTGTCGGCCTGGCGCACCAAGCGTCCTTTGACTTCAGCGTAGTGCGCCGGCACCAGATGCTGGGAGGCATGGTTGAGCGCCATGGCTTCCAGATCTTGGGTAATCCAGCCGGCGTTGAGGATGTCCTGCACCAGATACTGGTCGGTCGGATCGAGCGCCTGCATGTCAAGGTGTGGCGCCCAACCGGCATTGACAGCCTCGCCCTTACTGTCGATGGACACGAACTGCAGGCGGCGGGAGACGGTCTTCTGCTTCTCGCCCATGCCCTCGCGCAAGCTGTGGTCGAGCATGAACAACACGCGCGTCTCGATGCCATCGTCGTTTGGGTCGACCAGGATCGTCCCCTGCTTTAGCTTGGCACGGAAGGCGCCGAGGACCATGTCGGTGCTGACACGCATCAGCGGGTGACCGGGGTGGATCAGGTCGCCCATCGGCTTGCCGTCTTGTCGGATCAGGTGCTTCTCGAAGCAGATGCGCTCGTACTTGCGCAGCACCGGCGTGCGCGTCTCGCCAATCAGACGATCACGCTCGCGCAGGTCGGCGGGAACATGGCGAATCTCGTAGCGACCTTCTTCGCGCTGCTTCATCTCTCCGCCCAGGTAGCGGAAGGCTTCGTTGAAGAAAGCGCGAATGAAGTAGGGCTGCAGCTTACGTGCCTGGGCCTTGTCCATCTCCTCCTTGATGGCGTACAGCTCCTCCATGCCCATGTGCTGCTCGACCAGCGCATTGCGGCGCATGATTTCGCGGAGATGCTCGGTATCCAGGGCGCCTTCGATGGCCTGATCGAGCTTGGCCTTGGTTTCTGGTAGCTCGCCGTAGCGGATCGCTTCGATCAGCAGATCCTTGAGCGACTTGTTTTCGAAGGCCTCGCCGAGGATATCAAAGACCCGGCCGCCTAGCGCGGCACGCTCGACTTCGAGCTTGTCGAGCAGCTTCTTGAATACCTCACCCTCACGCGTTTCGTTGGCCACCAGGTTCCACAGGTGGCAGACCTCGGTCTGGCCGATACGGTGGATTCGGCCGAAGCGCTGCTCCAGACGATTGGGGTTCCAGGGCAGGTCATAGTTGACCATGAGATTGGCGTTCTGCAGGTTCACGCCCTCGCCGGCAGCATCCGTGGCGATCAGAACCAGCACTTCAGGATTATGGCGGAATTCTTCCTGCACCTTGCGGCGCTCGTCGCGATTGGTGCCGCCATGGATGGTCACCACGGACTCAGCCTTGCCGAGGATGCCGCGAATACGGGCGAGCAGGTAATTCAGGGTGTCGCGGTGCTCAGTGAAGATGATCAGCTTGCGACGGCTGCCGGCAGCGGTGAACATTTCCGGGCGATCCTGCAGTAGGCTGGACAGTTCCTCCCATTTGCGGTCGTTGCCGGAGCTGACCAGATCCATGGCGCGTTGCTCCAAGTCGCGCAGGATGAGGATCTCCGCCTCCAGCTCGGGAATGGTCGCCGCAGCCGTGGCCTGATCCACCACCTGCTCTGCGTAGAGTTCGTATTCTTCCGGGCTGAGTTCATCCTCCAGCTCGTCAAGATTGTCGGGGAGGTCGTTCTGCTTGTTCACCACATAGGCACCGACCGTCTGAGCGACACCAGGCTGCACGCCTCGCGCAGCGAGCTTCATCTCATCCAGGCGCAACTCCAGCTTCTTGCGACGGCGTTGCAGCGACTTGAAGATAGCCTCGGGGCTGGAGGCCAGGCGACGCTGCAGTTGGGTGAGTGCGAAGCCCACGGTGCCCTTGCGCTTACCGTCAAGCAGACGATCCGCGCGGTTCATCTCATTGCGTACATAGTCGGTGACCTGGTTGTACAGGTCAGCTTCCATGGAGGACAGCTCGTAGTTGGCGGTGTAAGCGCACCGCTCGGGGAACAACGGCTTGCCGTCGAACTTGAGCAGCTCTTCCTTGACCATGCGGCGCATCATGTCGCTGATGTCGACCTTATGCGCCCCTTCGCGGAACTTGCCATAGAAGCGGTCGGAATCGAGCAAGGACATAAACAGCTGGAAGTCTTCTTCCTTGCCGTTGTGCGGCGTCGCGGTCATCAGCAGAAAGTGACGGCACAGTCCGCCCAGCAGCTCACCGAGCCTGAAGCGCTGGGTCTTATTGACCTTCTGCCCGAAATAGTTGGCCGAGAGCTTGTGGGCTTCGTCGACGATGATCAAATCCCAAGTGGTTGCCTGCAGCTTCTGCTGGTAGATCTCATTGCGCGACAACTGGTCCAGGCGGGCGATGATCAGATCCTGATCCTCGAAGTAGTTCCCGGACGGACTCTGCTCCATCTTCTCGCGGCTGAAAATCTCAAATTGGACACCGAATTTTTCCAGCAGCTCATCCTGCCACTGTTCAGTAAGTGAACCTGGGGACACAATCAGTATACGCTTGGCATCTGCACGCATAAGCAACTCGCGTACGAGCAGGCCCGCCATGATGGTCTTGCCCGCACCGGGATCATCGGCCAGAACATAGCGCAGCGGCTGACGTGGCAGCATGGACTCGTAAACAGCGGAAATTTGGTGCGGCAGCGGCTCGACGTTGGAGGTATGCACCGCCATCATCGGGTCGAACAGGTGCGCCAGCTGGATGCGCAACGCCTCCAAGCCGAGCTTGAACTCCTCGGCCAATGCATCGAAAGCCCAGGGCCGCCCGGCCTGCGCCAGATCCAGACGCGCCTCATCAGTACGGAAGAGCATCTGCTCACCCAGGCGTCCCTGGTTGGTCTTGTAGATGACAGAAAGGGCATGCTCGCCGACTCGCTCAATCGAGGCGATGCGGACGATCTCTTCCGGTTCAATCCCACGAATTTGGGCGTCTTTCTTAATGTCTTCCAGCTTGACCATGCAGGGCTCCGAGGACGGCGAACGCTTGACGCCTTAAAGGGAGCTAGTTTACCCGGCCTACGGGCAAATTCATCCGCCCTATTGACGCCACTACTCTGATCTTACCTTGATGACCTGTAACAGGAGCTAACTATAGGGTGCCGACCTTCCATGACCGGCCACCAGATATACCTTCAAACGCAACACGCGCCTCATGAGTTCAGCCTGCTGGTATTCCAAATGGTATCCTACGCAAATACCAAACCAGGTTTTTTCCATTTATTTCAATAGGATGGTTACCAAATTCAAATTACCCCGGCCCAACCAAAGCGTCACGAAAAAAACACCCCCCCCACGCGCCCGAACACCAGCCAAAAACGGCCCTAGCGCACCAGCAGGACGGATAAATCTACCCTGCTACCCCCGCATGCTCCACACCCAGGTAGCCAAGACGACAGCCGCGCAAACCATCAGGATGGGCCGGCAGACACTTTTGATTTTCATCAGCTCCTGTTCGGCCTTAAGCTTCTCGATTTCAGCCTCAATCTTTCGCGTCTCAGCGAGAATGAGCATGTGTTGCAGTTGATCACGTTCTTTGACATCCATCTCTCGACTCACCTTCAGTAACCGTTCAGTCCCAGCAAGCGCCGGTAGCGAGACGATATGTAAACTCGGATTGCACGTCCATAGTGTGATCTTGTACAGGTAAAGTATTCGTGCAGATGCGGTATGGGCAAAGCGCCAAGGAGTCGTTAAAAAAAGGACCTAGGCCCGAAACTGTGACCTTGCCAGTGGAACCTCCCGATGCGCGCAGCGCGTTACCTGTCCACTTTAAGAACACACCTCCCTAAGCCGGCACATAAAAATACCTCAACGGCACCAACCGCTTCGTCTCCGGATCGGTCGCCGGATAATGCGCCATCAACGTCCGCGCCAACTCATCCAACGTCCACATCGTCAGATGAACGTTAGCCCTCTCCCCTTCATACAGCGCATCCTTGGTAAACCCGCCAGTACTCACATAAAGCCCACGATCATCCTTGTGCCGCCCGCCCAAAAAGCTGCGGATCTCACTGCTGCCCATGCGCTCATGCCGATGCTTGACCTCAACCACAATGCGGGGCGGTTCGAAGCCGAAGCCATCGGGCGACGCGATGATGTCTTTGCCGCGATCAGCACCTGCAGGGGACACCAGCGTCTTATAGCCCATTGCCCGGAGGATACCGGCAACCAGCTCCTGCATCTCGGACCAGTCCAGGCTGTTGATCTGGTCTTTAATACGCTCGAAGGCAATTTCTTGAACGCCCTTCAATGGGTCATCCAGTACTTCCGCATCGGTTATCTGAACATCAGGCATCACGGGGGCGGGCTTACCGGCCGCCAAGGCCAGCAGTTCCTTTTGGGCTTCTTCTGCCACATTGAAGACGGTGAGCGTGGAGCCGAGACTGTTTTTGCTGAGGCTGCTGAGTTTGTCGCGGTCAACTTCTTGCGGAAGCCACCTCACGGGGCGCGCCAACGCCATTCCCTGTTCCGCTAATTCTGGGCGATGTTGGCAAGCGCCGGTGAAGTGGCCTACCAAGTAGGTGCGGTTGGCGGGCGAGTAGGTTACGACGGCATCGCCTTCCTTGACCTCGTTGACGAAGCGGAACACTTGGGAGGCGCCCGATATTGCCGTGCCGTCTTTGATGCCTGGCTCTACGTTTTTGTATGCCCGGATCAACTCTGCGCGCGATACGCCCGGCTTCGCTGACGGAGCCAACCCTGTCCAGCCAATGGCCGCCAGGCCGCGCTCTCTGAAATCATCATAAAGCCGCCCACCATCACCCCGAATCATCCACATCGTTGGCATACGCTCACTCGCTCATCCTTGGCTACGGAAGCAGAACTCTAGCAACTCCCGCCCCACCCCGAAATGCCCCTTTAGCAGGACTCGACACAACCAAGGCAATTAGCCATCATCGCCACCCCCTGCATCGGACGCACGCCCATGAACGTAATGAACGTAATGCCCCAACTCTCCCTCTCCCCCACCGGCCCGGTGAACGAAGCCGGTGAACCGGTGCACTTCCGCCAAGGGGACCTCGACGGCGCCTGTGGCCCTTACAGCCTGATGATGGCGCTGGTAGCCAACGGCATCGTCACCCGTTCGGAGGCCAGTTACATGGGCCTGCACGATGGCCGCACGCGTTTGGGCAAGTTCTACAACCGCTTGGTGGAGTTCGGCGGGCTCATCAATAACGGCACCGACGAGTACGACCTGGACTGGCTGCTGGACTGCTTCCGCAACCAGGTAAGCCTGAAGAAATTCAATGGCACTACGCGCTCGTTGGTGACTGATCTGGTTGCTGCGGTAACTGCGGGCTACTCGACTATTGTCGGCGTGGATTGGCCGGGCGGTGAAGGGCACTGGCTGTTGGTGGTGGGCTATCAGGGCCATTTGGTCGATGGCCCGGGTGGGGTTAACAAAACCAACGTGACGCATTTGCTGTGCCTGGACCCGTTCCTGGAGGCGCCCAAGGTGTCGCTGTGGAACGCGGTGCTGGAGGTGCAGGCGGAAGATGGCAGCGTGGTAAACGCGGGGCGCTATCCGTCGAACCATTGGGGGTATCCGCAGCCAACGAAGTGCCGGATTACCAATGGGCTGGGCATCGGCAAGCGTAATTAAGCTCATCTGAATCGCTGCCGAAAGCTTGTGGAGCTTTCGGCTAAATAACTACAGGAGTTGAAATGGGTTTTGTACTTGCGATCTTGGTCGGGCTGTTCGGCCACAAACTGCTTCAAACCAAACTGTTCGCCGGCGGCTATTCGCTGGGGCAGGCGTTTTGGGGGTTCGGGGTGCTGGGCGGGATGGTGTTGCTCGCCGTCGCGGGTGGGTACGTGGCACATGTAGCGCATAACGATCAGAGCAGCGGCGCCGGTTGGACTTTGGCCGCTATTCGCGGTGTCGCTACGCCGGTGGGGCTGTATGCATTTGTGGCGTTCGTGGGCATTTGGCGGTCTGCGCGGCATAGCGATATGTGGGTGAAGATTGTGTCGCGTTACTTCTCGGTTTTCTTCCTGAGCACGGCTGGCGCCTGCGTGATGTTTGGCTGGTTCAACATGCTGATTGCCGGTGGTGTGTTCTTGCTCAAGCAGCGTGTACAACGCAATCGTGCGCTAAAGGCTTTGGCGAACGCCAAAGAAGCTTAAAGCGGCCGCTGGCCCGTCTGCTGGTTTATCTGGATTCCCTGAACAGGAGGTCGCGTGCAGCGCGCTCAGTTTTTACAACAACCCGAAGTGGCGGCATTTGTAGAGTGGCTGGTGACGACCCTGCCGACTTTGAGATTCAACCTGAACTTCAAGCGCAGCAAGTATGTACCGGACGGCTTGAAGGTCCAGGTCCACGGTTTTGAAAACGTCCTTGCCCATTACTGCTGGGGAGCAAGCTGGACGGATCAACATGGCAAGGCTTCGCCGTCGCGGGATTGGGCGTCTACCAAGGATTCTCTTGCCAGGCTCCGTCAGTGGTTGGGTGCTGCGGTGGCCAGTAATGACGATACGGTTACGCTGGCGGCTTGCCTTGAAGTGTTGCGTTGGGGTGGTGTTCGCGGCGCGATTCCGTTTTTGAACCGCATGGCTGGCAGTGGGCTGCTGGTGAATTACTTGCAGGCGGTGCGTGACCATCTGGCGCTGGACGGTAGTAACCGGGTAAGCGGCCTCAACAAGATCAGTGTCCAACGCTTCGACGCTGGCCTGACCAAGATTCACGCGTTGCTGGATGAGTCGGGCTCGCCGATCTACGACAGCCGGGTGGGCGCTGCGATCGGGATGCTGCACTCGCTGTTTCGCCAACAGTACAGCGGCGAGCGTTTCCTTTCGCCGTTTCCGTCTGGTGCGGCGCGCGGCAGCCAGCTGCGCAATCCAGGCGCCCTGCCCGGGGGCCTGCCTGCACCACAGTTCGGTACGCTGGCCTATGAGGAGTGGGCGCGCTGGCAACTACGGCTGGGGTGGATTATTCGGGCGGTGCTGGCTGGCTCCAAATGGTTCGAGAGCGAAGGCTCCCTCGCTGAACGCTGCCACGCATTTGAAGCATCGCTCTTCATGATTGGCTATGACCTGCGTTGTTTTGGTGGCGTGAGCGCTACGGTAAGCGCGCCTCTGACCAAATCGGGCTGGGTGCCCACTGGCCATCCTTTCAGCACAGTGGTGAAACGCTATCTAGCGTTTCGTCACCTTGGTTTGCCAGACAATAAATCGAGTTTCGTGGAATGGCTGATGGGTAACCTGAGTGGCGATACGCCCCTTGAGAAGTCCACTGCCAGCGGTTACTGCTTCGCCTTCACGATGCAGGAGTTCGACCTCTTCCAACGGCCCCTAATCGAGATCCAGGCTATTGCGGCAGGTGGGGAGGATGGTCTTAAAGCTGCACTTGGCATGCCCAAACTGCAACCGTTTGAATGGAGCGCTGAGCGCGAGCGAGTTTGTCTCATTGACGTATGGTTGACCGGTATCGCTTACCGCAACCACTCCACCAGCCAGGCTCGTGTTCAATCTTTGATTAACGAAGGGCACGCTGGCACCGCCAACGCTGCATCCACCTTATTGGCGTTGGGCCGCAATGTAGGCCGGCATTTCGGGCTGCTGGATGCTGACAACCTGCCGACTGAACTGTTCGACCGGTTCTTCATAAACCTCCCTTGACGCTACGCTCGTAATCGTCCAACAGCACGTTGGACGATTACATTCCCACAGCCTGCCCTGCACTCCCACACACCAAATGGCATAACGCCACTTTTTATCTCCCCCACCCATAAAGTAATCCCCCACCCCGTCGATACGCTCTCGACGAACTCCGTGCGCAAGGCATGTACGGGCGCCTTTGCGCGCATTGTGATGGACAACGACGAGACTCTTTCATGTCCTCAAAGGATTACCTGCTCGGCCGCATTCGGCCGCATCTCAAGGAAGGCCTGGAGGCTGAGGCCTTCCCCGCGCAGCAGCCTGCGCTGCAGGCGGTGGCCGCGCGCTACACGTTGAATGACGTGGTGCTGGGCCCTTCCATCCGCCAGCAGCTGAACGAGGGGCTGGCCAAGATCAAGTATTTCCAAACCATCTATGTGGACTGGGGTTTTGGTGCGGTCGACCCGGCCGGCAAGGGCGTGGTGCTGAACTTCTTCGGGCCGCCTGGCACTGGCAAGACGCTGACCGCCGAGGCCTTGGCGGGCAGCCTGGGCAAGCCCTTGATGTTCATGAGCATCGCCGACCTTGAAAGCAAGTTCATGGGCGATACCTCGAAGAATATCGCGCAGGTGTTCAAGACGGCGACCGCAGAAGGTGCGGTGCTGTTTTTCGATGAAGCCGACACGTTGCTGGGCAAACGCCTGTCCTCGGTGACCCAGGGTATCGACAACGAAGTGAACGCTATGCGTTCGACGTTGCTGATCGAGTTGGAGAAGCACGAGGGCGTGGTGATCTTCGCCACCAATTTTGCCAAGAACTATGACTCGGCGTTTGTCAGCCGTATTTCCCAACACATTCAGTTCGAGCTGCCGGGCGCACTGGAACGTCATGCAATTTGGTCGCGAATGCTGGTGGCGGGTATTCCCGTTGCGCAAGACCGCGAGACACTGCTGTCGACGCTCACCGAGCTAACGGACGGGTTCTCGGGCCGCGAGATTCGCAGCTGCCTGCGCCTGGCGCTGCCCAAGCCGCTACTGGAACCCGGCGAGCCAGTGTTGCTGCTGCGGCACCTGGAAGAAGCAATCAGCCAAATGCGCACTACACACGCTGCCTTGGCGACAGAGCAACGTGCAAACGGAAACAACAACTTGGACGCGGCAAGAAAGCTGCTGGGCGTCAACTAAGGAGCGTGTCATGGGATGGTTAAGTTCGTTTGTCAGCAAAGCGGTTTCCGTCGTCTCGGCAGTCGTGAAGAAGGGCAAGGATATTGCAGCCAAGGCGATCGGCTGGCTCGCCGATGAAGCGGAGACGTTTGTAGGTGATGTGCAGAAAGTCTGGCGCACCGTGCAGCCGTACATCACCAAGGCTCGCGCGGGGTTGCTGGTGGTGGCGCGAACGGTGCCTTGGCCGTGGGTTCGGGGCCTGGCGACCGGCCTTGAGCGGGTACTTGCCTTCGTTGAACAATTGGACAAGCACCCTATTGCCGAGAACTTGCAGAAGGCAATGGACTGGGTCATCAAGATGGCCCGCGACCTGAAGGCCAAGATGCTCGATGAAGCCGAGATTGCTACTGCCGAAGCGAACGCCAAGCACTTTGCCGAAGCCATGACACTGGTGCCCGAGGCGGAAAAAGAAGCCCTTAAAGTCAGCGAACTGGTCAATAACTACCTGTTGGTAAAAGCCAAGGTTGCCCGGGCCGTGGCCCAGGACTCGGTGCAGAACTTCGAGCACTTCCTGCGTATTCGCGCGGCGCAAAAGTTGCTGGGCGGTTATCAGCAGATGATGGACGACCTGCAGTCCATCGAGAACGTGGACCCGGATCTGTTCTTCATCATTGAAGCGGCGAACGATCTGATTTCCGATAACCCGCAACTTAGCCAGGAACAGACGCAGCGCCTGGATGCGGTAACCATCAAGTTGTTCGGCAAGCCGCTGGTGCCGTTCGTGTTCGAAGAGATGATTATTGCCTGGGCGCTGGACGTGGAGGCTATCGAGCAACAATGGGCGACACTCAACAAGGAACTGGCCAAGGACAAAGTACTGCGCCGTCGCCTGGAGCTGACCAAGGACATCGAGCCGTTGAGCACTGATGAGCAGCTGCTGCTGAGCAACCTGGTGGTCAGCACTGACCGCGACACCGTGGCGCTGCAGGCGCTGGACACCGCCGGCCGCGAAAAACGCAATTACGTCTACGCCTCCGAAGGTTTCCTGCAGTTGCTGGAAAAGGACGAAGCCACGCTGATCGAGGAAGACCGCGAATACCTGGCCGAGGAAGGTGGCGAGGTGGGCATGTTGTTGATTGCCTGCGCCCAGAATGGCCGCCCGTGGGCATCGCTGAGCGCCGATGAGCGCGCGCTGATCACTGACTTCGCGAACATCTTCAAGGCTGACTGCAAAGCCCGCGGCGCCGCGTTCAAGGAAGTCGAGGTGATGGCGTGATCAAGGATATCGTCGAGTTCCTGACGCCCGCCCAGGAGCCAATTCAGATTGTATTCTTCACGGTCATCGCCTTGGGTGTACTGGTGTCCGTATTGCTGGTCAGCCTGAAGGCCAATGCCGCATCCTGGCAACGCAAGTGGGAGGGCGAGGAACTTGATGCCACCCCTTCCGGGCTTGAAGTCGAACATGGTTCGATCAGCGAGCTGAGCCAGGCGGTGGCTACCCCCGCCGAGAAACTCGCCAGCATGATGCCGGGCCTGCTGCTGATTGTCGGCCTGCTGGGCACCTTCCTGGGCTTGGGCCTGGCACTGGACAAGGCTTCGTCGATTCTACAGAGCAGCGGTTCATCCGTCGGTGCGATGGATGACTCGATGCAGAACCTGATGGCCATGATGCAAGGCCTTGGCACCAAGTTCAAAACCTCGACCTGGGGCATCATTGCTTTCATCTTGTTGAAGGTGTGGGAGTCGTGGAGTGGTTTTGAAGAGCGCCGCCTGAAGTGGTGCATCAACAAGATGAAAGGCGAGCTTGGCCAGGCGCGCGAAGTGCGCCAGCAGGAAAAACAGGCGAGCGAAGAACGGCAGCACCTGTCGCTGATGGGCTCTTCGCAGCTGATTGTCGACGCGCTGGCTGCGCAGACAGCGGCCCTGAATGCGGCGATGGAGCAGCAAAACCTACAGGCGCGGCAGATTCACAAAGTATGGCGGCAGAAGTTCGAGACGGTAGAGACCGGGCTGGGCGCATTGCAGGCTGGTAACAAGGTGCTGGTCAGCCAGGCGGCGAAGCTGAATGAAGCTCAGGTGAACGTGTTGAGCGAAGGGTTTGCCGAGTTGCAAACGCTTCATCAGCGCAGCCATGCGGCCGCGGCTGAGCAGCACCTGGCTCAGGTTGAGTCACTGAAGGAGCGCTTTGCTGAGCTTCAGGGGCTGCAGCAGCAATTGGCGTCGCACGCCGAGGCTGAGCATAGCTCGCGTCACGACGCGCACATCGAGGTCATGAAGCAGTCGTTCGCTGAACTGCTGACGGACTGTCACACCCTTGCCCTCCAGGCTGAGCAACGCGACAACGCCCAGCTTGAAGCGCTGAATGTAGGGTTTACCGGGCTGCAGAGCAGCCATCAAGCTGCCGCCGATCGAGCTGATGAACAGCAGCAAGCGCAGAGCGCCGCGCATATCGACGCCCTGAAGCAGTCCTTCGACAACCTGATGGCAGACAACCATACCCTTGCCCAGCAGGCTGAACAGCGCGACAACGCCCACCTTGAGGCGATGAGCGTGGCGTTCAACGGGCTGCAGGCCAGCCATCAAGCTGCCGCCGACCGGGCGAATGAGCAGCAGAACGCGCAGACCGAAACCCTGACGCACGGCTTCGCCAGCCTTGAGGCCGGCAACAACCTGCTCGCCCAGGAGGCCGCCGCACGCGGCGCCACGTTGCTCCAAGCCGTAGAGCCGATTGGCGCTATCGAGTCGGCCACCCGCAACACCAACGAAGTGCTTGCCGGCTTCACCGAGAAAAGCCGCGAGAACCAGGAGGCGATGCAGAAGGCCGGTGAAACCATGAGTGCGGCAGCGGTCGACGTGGGCTCTGCTGCCAGCGGCCTGGCTGCAGTGGTGGAGGACTTGAACCGTGAAATGGGTGCGGTGCTGCAAAGCGTCAAGACCGACCTGAACGGCGTGCTGACGAACATGAACCAGGACTTCACCCAGAACCTGACGGCGATGGCTGAGCAGATGGGTGGGGCTACCCACAAGCTTTCGGAAATCATGGAGTCGGTGAAACATGACCTGGGCGGGACGATTCAGGTGATGAGCGAGGGCTTCAAGGACAACATGGTCGGCATGGCCAGCGATCTGCGCTCAGCGACTGACAATATTTCGACCTCCATCAACGGCATGTCGGATAACGTCAATGCGGCCATGCAGGAAGTTGCCAAAAATATGGAGCACGCCTCGGCGGTCCAGAAGGCTACCAGCGTGCAATTCTCCACCATGAGCGGTGCGCTCAGCGAAAACGTCACAGTCATGAGCAACAACATGGATGCGATTGGCACCAGCGTCAGCGGTGGGCTGGAATCGGTCTCCCACAGCAATCAACGCATTGGCAAGCTGGCCAGTAGCTTTGAAAAGATCGCCACATCCCTCCAGGAACTTCCGCAAAACCTGGAGCTGGTAGTAAAGGCATTGGGCAATAGCTCGAATGATGTTTCCTCCCAACTTGAGGGAATTCATAGCACCCTGACCCAAAGCACCCGCTACGCAAACGCAGCCGACGCCATCATGAAGGTCCCCGCCTCCATCGATGAACTCTCCACCCAACTGCTGAAGCCGAAAGACGAGATGTTGAAGGTTCAGCAATCGTTGTCCCAACTGCTGGAAGTGGCCAGTGGCATCCACGACAACATCCATGCCCTCAAACCAGCTGAGGTCTTGCAGGAAGCATGAAAGAGAAACCAAATGAATGGGTATCTATTTCTGACCTGATGGCCGGGGTCATGGCCGTTGTCATGCTGCTGTTGGTACTGTCGGTGCTGCAGAACAAGTTTGCCGCACTCAAGCGCGAGCAGGAGAAAGCCCAAGGCGCGCAGACCGAGCAGCAGCGCGTGGTGGACATGCTCAAGTCGATGCAGAGCACCATGGACGACGAAGGGGAATCCGGGCTTGTATCGTTCGATTTGACCGGCTCGAAAATCACCCTGCGCGACCGCATTTTTGCTCGCGGCAGTGCATGCGTGACGGATGAGGCGCGTCACGCCCTTTCAAGCCTGGGTCCGAAAATCGCCGAGTTTGTGAATGGCTCGGCGCAGGCCCAGGTGTTTGTCGAGGGGCATACGGACAACGTCCAGGTGTCCCGCCCGGTGACCGACTACAGCAAGTTCTGCACGGTGTATGACGACAACTTCACGCTGTCGGCGGCCCGGGCTCGCGAGGCGCGCAAGCTGCTGATTGCGCTGCTCGACGAGCAGCAGGCCAAACGGGTGATTGTTGCCGGCTTTGGCGACTCTCAGCCCTTGCCAGGCCTGGAACCAGGCGACGAGAAAAACCGCCGAGTGGAAGTACAGTTCCTGACCCGTCCAGCGCCACGCACCTGATCGGCAAACCACCCACGACGCTGGCAACCTTGCCAGCGTCGTAACCCCACAAGCTGGCATCAGCCCCCCGGATACGCCACCTCAATCCACCCATCCTCCTCCCCGCCATACCCGCAATAATCGCGCGGCACCCGCACGATATCCTCCGCCACCCGCTCAATCACCCCGCGCAACTCCAGGCGCTGGAACCACCGCGCCGGTATCGCCGCCGCGCCGTATTCCACCCCCAGCAGATGCCCGGCGACCAGCCCGGTGCTGTCGCTGTCACCGCTGTGGTTCACCGCGCGGATGATGCCCTCCTCCAGGTTGTCGGCCGTCAACGCGCACCACACGCCAATGGCCAAGGCTTCCTCGGCCACCCAGCCGCCGCCCAGTTCGCCAATGCGCTCCGGGGTTGGCCGGTAGCCTTCGCGCACGAAGAACAACACGCGCTCCAGCAGTTCCCGTACCTCTTTCATGCCCGGCTTGTGGCCGTGGGTGGCCAGGCTGTCGACCACGGCTTTTTCCAGGCTGGCGGCGTGGTCGACCATGCGCTGCAGAATGTCGGCGAACAGCGCGGCCGCCAGGTAACCGCTGGGGTGGCCGTGGGTGAGGCGGCCGGCTTCGGCGGCGTAGTCGAAGGCCTTGGCGAAGAAGGCGCAGGGGGCGCTGCGCATCAGCGCGCCACAACCTTTGCTGTGGTTCTGCGCCAGGCTGCCCAGGTGCTGGCTGGCCTTGAGGGCGCTGATGCAGGTGGTGCCGGGAGAACGCCGCGCCCACAGGGCTTTTTCGCTGATCAGCCAGCCGTCCGCACTAACGTGAATGGCCGGCACTTCGCCCTGAGTCAGCAGCCACCGCAGCAGCGCATGGTGGATGACGCTGGGCACATGGCAGATCCCGCGGGAACTGCCACGGACATAGGCGCGCAGCAGGCCTTCGGCGGTGAAGAGCATCATTTGCGTGTCGTCGGTGATGGCGCCGATCTGGCCGTAGGCCGGGGTGAAGTCGGTGATACCGTGGCGGCCGTATTTGGCCTCGATCACGGGCCACTCAAGAAATTCTACTGGGGCGCCAAGGGCGTCGCCGACGGCGCCGCCCAGCAGGCAACCCTTGATGCGTTCGAGTCGGTTCATTAGGTGTCCTTACAGGGCGGCTTCGGTGTGTTGCAGGCGGGCCAGCTTTTGCTTCAAGTCGGCGATGCAGGCTTTTTCGGCGCGCAGGGCGGAGCGCAGCTCGCGGTTTTCCATTTCGCGGATGCGCGCCCAGCGCACGCCGTTCTGGCAGTTGCGGGCCAATTGCCACAGGTCGCGCAGACGCAGGTATTGCATCAGGAGGATCAGCAGGATGACGCCCATCAGGGTGATGGCGCCTGTCGAAACCAGGTCCGACGTACTCATGTTCATATCCTTTGGATGACGGCTTGGATTGCCTTTGCCAGACAAACGATATGTAGTGTTAAGCGACAGGTCTAGAATGTAGACTTATACAGGTAAACATTCCGCACACATGGAGACGCGATGAAACGCCTGCAGGAAATCGAACAAGTCCGCTGGGACCTGGCACTTCGCTATCGTTTGATCGAAACAGTTGCCTGGTGGGAGGGCCGGCTGACCACGGGGCATCTGATGCAGAGCTTCGGCATCAGCCGGCAACAGGCCTCGAAAGACATCAATACGTACATCAACGAACATGCGCCTGAAAATCTTACATATGACAAGAAGCTGAAGGGCTACGTGCCGGCCAAGAGCTTTGCGCCGCGGTTTATCGAGAACAGCGCCAGCGCGTACCTGCACCTGCTGTATCAGAACAACGAGCGCAAAGATCATATCGAGGGGCTGGCCCTGGCCTATGCCCATACGCGAGTACTGGAGGTGCCGGATCGCCCCATTCGGCCGGAGGTGCTGCGGCCGTTGCTGAAAGCCTGCCGCGAGGGGCTGCGGCTTGAGACCGAGTATGTGTCGCTGAACACACCCCAGGCCGAGACACGGCTGATAGCCCCGCACACTTTGGTGTACACCGGCATGCGCTGGCATGTGCGCGCGTATTGCGAGAAGAATCGGCAGTACCGGGATTTCGTCCTGAGCCGCTTGCGTGGCGAGCCGGAACTACTGGACGCATCGGCGAATGGCGCCGATCAGGATGAGGACTGGAACACCGACATTCCGGTGATATTCACCGCCGACCAACGATTGAAGCCTGAGCAAATGGCGATTATCGAAACGGACTTCGGCATGGTCGACGGGCAACTGGTGGTACCTAGCCGTCGGGCACTGGTGAAGTATGTGTTGCAGCGGTACCAGATCGATCCGAAAAGCCATAACCCCAAGGCGGCGGCGCAGCAGATTGTGGTGCAGAACCTGGAGGAGTTGAAGCCTTGGCTTTATGACTAGGGATGACCGGGTGGGCCGTTGTAGCCACTGCCGCCAAACTGCGCTGGACCTTTGCGGCGCTAGGAAGCTTGAGTGTCCGTGAGGGCCAGCGCAGCCTGACGGCAGCGGCTACAGAGTTACCGCGCCTTGGGCAGCCCCGCAATAGCCGCCTCCACCAACGCCCGCGCTATTTCACTCACGTGCTCCACGTTTCGCGCCAACGCGCGCCATTCCTCTGGGCAGTTTTCCACCAGTTCGGTGGCGCCGGCACTGGCGCTGCGCAGGTAGGCGCTGGCTTGTACCAGGACTTCTTCGAGTGGCATGCCTTCGCGTACGGCGAAGATGGGCATGTCGCCAACGCAGGGGCCAAAGGCGTGGTGGGCGGTGACGTGGGGGCTCAGTGGGACGGGGTGGGTGTAGGGGGAGATGCCTTCAGCGGCGAAGGTTTCGGGTGGCGCGGGTGGATCGGGGACCGGCTTGAACATGGTGTACCTCTGGCTGGTGCAACTGAAGCCGCCTCCTTCGCGACTAAACGAAGGGAGGCGACCGTACGCGGGTTAGTCGACCGGTAGCCAGCACCCGGCGCGCCGAAGCGCCCCACGTACGATCACCATAAAACGCTGCTGGCAAACCTGCCGGCAACACTTCAGGAGGGCGCTTTACGCGCCTGGCTCTGTTCCGAGCGACTAAACCCGACCGCTGATGAGCAGCGGCGACCGGAGAGTAGCCCCAGAAAAAAACCAGCGCAAGCGCCAATCATGAAAGCGAAATATGGAAACTTTTAGCAATCATTTCAAAGCTGTAAGGCGATTATCGCAGATCTTGTAGGATCTGTCCTACACCTTTCCACTATCCCAAACACATCACGCTTTAGGCAACGCCACCAACTCAACCTGCGCCCCCCACGGCGTCTGGAAGTAGAACCAGCGAATCCCATCCGGGTTGGTGATCGGCTCATTCAGAATGGTCACGCCCCTGCCCTTCAACAGCGCCAGGCTGCCGTCGATGTCTTCGGTCTTCAGCGCAACGTGGCTGGCACCCGCATCATCGCCATGGGGCTGCTGGCGATTGATTTCGGTGCCGCGGTATTGGAACAGTTCAAGCTTGGCGCCGCCCTGCAGTTGCAGCATCACGAAGCGCTGCAGATCGCTGGAAGCATGCCAGCGAAACTGGGCTTTCCACTGGTCCGGAATGCTGCCCGGCTGCATGTCGGAGATCACCTTGGCGCCCATCAGGTCGGTGAAGAAGCGCGTGGCGGCGTCGATGTCGGGCACGTTCATGCCGACGTGGTCGATGGTGGACACCGCCAGGGTGGGCGGGGTGGCGGCTTGGGCGGCAGTGCCCAGCAGCAGGCTGAGGGCAAGTGCGGCGAGTTTTGGCATACGCATGTGAATCACCTCCTTTTGAGTGGGCGGGCGGCCTGCGGTGGGCCGCCCGGCGCGTGGGTCAGACCTGGGCTTGGCCGCCATCCACGAACAGTTCAATGCCGTTGACGAAGCTGGCGTCGTCGGAGGCCAGGAACAGCGCGGCGCTGGCGATTTCTTCGGCTTCGCCGACGCGGCCCATGGGGATGAGCGAGGCCAGGTAGTCGAGCAGGCCTTGCTGTTGCGCGGCGTCGGGGCCGGCCAGGTCTACCAGGCCGGGGGTGCGGGTGGCGCCGGGGCTGATGGTGTTGATGCGCACGTGGCGGTCTTTCAGGTCCAGTATCCAGTTGCGGGCGAAGGACCTTACGGCGGCCTTGGACGCGGCGTAGACGCTGAAGGCGGCGGTGCCCGAGCTGCCGGCGGTGGAGCCGGTGAGGATCACCGAGGCGTTTTTGGCCAGCAGTGGCAGGGCCTTTTGTACGGTGAACAGCACGCCTTTGACGTTGCGGTCGAAGGTGTCGTCGTAGTGCTGTTCGGTGATTTCGCCCAGGGGCACCATGGAGCCGCCGCCGGCGTTGGCGAACAGCACGTCGAGGTGGCCGTGGGTGGCGCCGATCTGGGCGTACAGGCTGTCCAGCTGGTCCAGGCGGGTGGAGTCGACTTGCACGCCGGTGGCGTTGCCGACTTCGGCCACGGCGGCGTCGAGTTCGGCCTGGCGGCGGCCGGTGATGTAGACGTGGGCGCCTTCGGCGGCGAAGCGTTTGGCGGTGGCCAGGCCGATGCCAGTGGTGCCGCCGGTGACCAGTGCGATTTTGCCTTCAAGTTTGCGAGCCATGATGTTTCTCCAGGGTTGAATCGTTGGGTTGTGTTGCGGTGTGGGAGAAGCATATCGACGGCTGTTGCTTTTCAAAATAGAATCATCTGAAACTCATCATTGCAGATTTGAAATGAGCAAACTTCCCGATTTCGAAGGTCTGGCCATGTTCGCCAAGGTGGCGGAGGAAGGTTCGTTCGCGGCGGCGGCGCGGGTCATGAGTGTGTCGGTGCCCACGGTGTCGCGGGCGGTGGCGCGGCTGGAGGAGCGTCTGGGCGGGCGGCTGTTCAACCGTACGTCGCGGCAACTGTCGCTGACCGAGTTCGGCGCCAGCATGGCGGCCAAGGCGGGGGACATTTACCGCCAGGCTGAAGAGGTGGAGAGCGAGGCCCAGGAGTTGTCGGTGCAGCCGCGTGGGCAGGTGCGGCTGGCGGTGCCGATGTCGTTCGGGCTGCGCTGGGTGGCGCCTCTGATGCCGCAGTTGATGCGCCAGTACCCGGAGTTGTCGGTGGACCTGCACCTGTCGGATGCTGCGGTGGACCTGATTGCCGAGGGCTTTGATGCGGCGCTGCGCATTGCGGTGATGCCTGACTCGTCCCTGGTGGCGCGGCGTATTTGTGCGGTGACGCAGTATCTGGTGGCGTCGCCGGCCTACCTGGCGGCGCACGGCACGCCGCAGCACCCGCGCGAGCTGGCGAGCCGGGCCTGCCTGAGTTACGCCTACCGCGCGCGCAGCCAGGTGTGGCGCTTTACCCATACAAGCGGCACTGAAGAAGACGTGGTGCCCAGCGGGCCGTTGCGGGTGACGAACTCGGACGCGTTGTTGCCGGCGTTGCTGGAAGGCCTGGCGATTGCCGAGCTGCCGGAGTTCATTGCCAGCGAGTACCTGGCGGATGGGCGCCTGGTGGCGCTGCTGCCGGAGTGGAGCATGGCGCGTGGCGGGCTGTATTTCGTGACGCCGTCGGCGCGCACGCGGCCGGTGAAGATCAAGGCGCTGTCGGATTTCTTTGCGCAGCATTTGGCGGAGCCGGTGTGGCGTTGGCCTAAAAGCAACGAACAAAAATGAAATGATGGCTTTCTATAATTGCCATTTTAACTAGGCGGAAGCTCCCTTACTGTGAGCGCACAGGCACACAGCAACGTGCCCACCTCAAGGGAGAACGCCACCATGAAAAACGCCGTCGAACTGCTTCAGTCGTATCTTGAATCCATTCAGTCACCCCAGGCCGCCGCCGCGCTGTTCGCCGACGATGGCGTGCTGGAGCTGCCGTACCTGCAGTCGCTGGGCATCCCCCACCATGTGCAGGGGCCGGAGGCGATCGCCGGGTTTATCGGCTCGTTGCTGGGCAAGGTGCCTGGGTTCAAGTTTCACAACGTGCGGTTCTTGATCGACACGCCTGACCAGGCGTTTGCCGAGTACAGCGTTGAGGCCCTGGTGCCGGCGACTGGGCGGGTGTATCGCCAGCTCTATGCCGGGCGGCTAGTGGCGCGCGATGGCAAGATTCAGTTGCTGCGCGAGTCGTTAGACACGATGGCGGCAGCGCAGGCCTTCGCGCCGGTGGAATAAGATGCCCCACCGGTAGCCCGGGCAACCGCGGCTGCCGGTACCGTTTGCGCAATTTCTATTACATGGTTTTACCCGGCTCTGGCACCATGCATCCCATGGAAACACCGTAACGCCCTCCAGCCTGAGCAAACACCATGAACCGTCGCAAGAAAATCAATCAAATCCTCAAAGCCAACGCCAAGAAGGCCAACGCCAAGCTGGCGCCCAAGAGCAAGCCGCAGTACATCAGCAAGGCGGACCGGGCGAAGCTGGCGTTGGAGGCTGAGCAGGTTGCGGGGGATGCCGCTGAAGTTTGAGCTGGCCTGCTCAGGTGCCCGACAATTTTTGTTTGAGCGATGCTAGCGTGCGCTTGAGCCGGCTGGGCGGCTGCGGGGGATAATCTTCGGGGTGCTCACGGCAACGGATGATCAAATCGGCGATTTGGCCGATGGTCTCGATGGCTTGCCATTCTTCGCGGGGGGCGTTCAGGGGAAATGCCTTCTGCACCTCCAGGACAAATACTGTCAGGTCATCGTCGATGATTTTGAAGTCGGTCAGGAAGCGGGTGTGCTCGTTGACCTTGTCACGCGGGATGAAGCCGATGGTGCTGACGAAAATATCGATGACGGCGGTGACCAGCGCTTGCCTGGGGGTATCACTTTGCATTTTTGGCCTCGTATGCACACAGACCGATGCTGATTAGATCGAATACTGCCAGACGATGATTTGCGAAGAAGGTGCCAATTTCAGACCGGTCCGCCGCAGCTCATCCACGCCCAGTAAAACTGACATCGGCAGGTCTGTCTCGTGCAGCATGCAACATCCTTTTAATTTTCTCCGTGGAGCCGCAGAGGGTAACACCCCCTGCTTTTTTGCATTAGCGTAGAAATTGTAACTGCTGATTTGAGCCGTATTCTGCACGTGGAATTTACAGCAAGGGCCAGCGCAGCCTGGCGGCAGCGGCTACGCGTTGGTTACGCAGCCTCCATCTCCAGCAACCGCCCCACCAACACCTGCGCCGCTTCCATGGCATGCACCACGGCCAAGGCCAATCCTCCGGCGTTGAAGCCCGGGTTTTCCGTTAGCTCGTAAGCTGCCGCCTCCCCCACCCGCAGCACTTCCGACAGATGCAGTAGCACATCCTCGGCGCTGACGTCATCGCGCACGCGGAAGAGGGATGCAGGGAGGGCTCGATTCGTTAAAGCATCATTCATGGACATCTCCGTATTTCCTGAACCAACGTAAAGCGCCAACCACCCAAGCCTTCTCACAGAATTGGGTGGCAGCCGCACGCAGGGTGAGAACCAGGGAAATACGGGAAACCCGGTCGGGCCGAGGCCCGCCCGCGCGCAGCTGCCATAAAGCGAGCCTGCAGCGACAGAACAGCCAGCTGGATGGCTGGCTGCATTCCGATTTTCCGACGGGTTCTCACACCCGACCGCTGGTTTTCAGCGGCAGGGGAAGGCTATCACCGGGGATTGCGGACGCCTGTCGGACGGTGCCTATGCTAGCGCACTACCGAGCCGGGATTGGTGTAGGGCATAACTACGAAGGATGTGGGAAATGTCTGCGAAGGCTTTGCCTGGACAGGGGATTTCAGTGGCAGCGGCTACCTGTACGCTCCAACACCGTCCCGTAGCAGCTGCCGCAGGCTGCGTCTGGGTCAAGAAGTATTCCTGGCGATGCGCGGCGCTTTCAGACGCGGCCTGCGGCCGCTGCTACGTGGCGTGCGCGCCCAATACCGTCCCGTAGGCTGCGCCTGGGTCAAGGAGTGTCCCCGGCGATACGCGGGGCATTCGGACGCGGCCTGGCGGCAGCTGCTACGGGACGGTGTTGGGGCAGGTTCGCGTCGTGCATCAGCACTGCCCTTCCATTTACCGTTTATCACCACCGCCCTTCGAACAATCGCCCCCCGCCCGCAGTCTTAACCAAGTAACCGGTGCCAACTGCTGCCACCGCCCACGGCACTGGATTCACAGGTGGCATCGTCTAGACGGAGCCCTGCGTGGGCTCGGGAGTGGTGATCATGCAAGCGTTGCGATTACTCACGCTGTCCGGCGTCATGCTGGCAGGCCTTGCCTGCGGGCCGGTGCAGGCGGCCTGCACTGAGCCGGTGGACCCTGCCGGGGTGCACCTGGAGCCGATGAACCAGAACGGCGTCGCGTATATGTCCGGCGGTATCGGCATCGATGAATCGTGTGCCATCCAGAAAGAGCACGGCTACAGCCTGCAGCTGACCTTCTCCGCAGGGGCGGACAACAAGTATGAATCAGGCATCAAGGTCAGCATTCAGAACGCCCAGGGCAAACAGCTGTTGAGCGTGGATGATGTGGGGCCGATGTTGCTGGTGCAGCTGCCCGCCGGGAAGTACCAGGTGGTGTCGCAGTTGGATGGCCATGAAATGCGCACCCCTGTCGACCTGAGCACAGGCAAGCATCAGGCAGTGAACGTGCACTGGAAAGCCATGTAACCCCGTAGCAGCGGCCGCAGGCTGCGTCAGGCAGGCACCGCGTTTTACCGGTGTATGCGCGGCGCCAAGGACGCGGCCTGCGGCCGCTGCTACACCGGTTCGGCAGGCTTGCGGCGCAGGCCCTTCGGCGCCAGGGTCTCGCTCAACACAAAAAAGAGACCGACGCACCCTGCCATGGCCATGGCGCCTTTCGTTGTCATCGCCAAGGCCAGCATGCCCGGGCTAAACGCAGAAATTGCCAGCACAACGAAAGGGGCGATCGTCGTGCCGTTCAGAAATGCAAATACGCATTCATCCTTATGGATGCGCCACCCTTGCTGTCCCCACCGCAGCACTACGCTGCAGAGGCCGGTTACCACGCTCCAGGAATCCAGCGTCCAGTGTTCCAGCAACGTGGATACCGTAATGGACATCAACGTGCCGTTAGCTTGATGGCCGCAAACGCCGCTACTGCACCCCCAATGCAGGCCAAGGTCATGCCCATGCCCTGCGAAGTATCCACCCCAGCCCAGCCGGCTACTGCCAGGCCAACGATGCCGCCCGAAAACATCAGCCTTATCAAGCGCAAATTCATGATCACAGATTTCTCCATGGCCCATGGTTTCGCCTAAATGCGTTGGGCCTTGGAGAACTGTGCAACGAACCACCCGCAATTTCCAGCCAGCGAATCGCCCTGAAACACATTAGCGAGGAGGCTCAATTTCCGCCGGAAAAAATTCATTCAAACCCGTCGGAAATGCCCTGCTTCATTCCTGCTAAATGACCATCACCTCCACCGCCCGCCCCACTGGGCCGACCGGTGCCTGGGCCTGCCTGTTGGCCATCGGCCTGATCCACACGGGGTTGATGTCGACACTGCTCTACGGGGCGTTGCAGAAAATTCCGACAGCCCTGGTCGGCGCGCTGTCGTTTATCTACCCGGTGGTGGCGGTGCTGGTGGACCGGCTGGCGCTGGGCCACAGCCTGTCAGTGGGGCAATACGCTGGCGGGGTGTTGATTCTGGCGGCCGCAGCCGGCATGACCTTGCAGCCAAAGCAGCGGCGGTGACCAACCACCTGCCACCACCGCCTTGCTCAAGCCTTACTCTTCCTCTTCTTCCTCTTCCATGTTGTACCCGGCTTCATGGCGCAGGTAGCCTGCTGCCCCTCCGCGCGCGGTGCCCCATGGCTGTTCTATCACTTCCCCGCTGTCCCATTCCTGGTACAGATTTTCCCTGACCACTGCGCTATCCATAGCGGCCATACGTGAACGATCACTGTTTGAGCGGTCCATAACCACCTCCTTTGGTTGAAAGGAAAAGCCTAGCAAAGGGTCGGAAAAATGGTTTTCGACAAGGCTGCCGCATGTCGGAATGTCGGACAAAAGCGCCAACCACCAGCACGAAAGTTCATCCCCGGCCTGCTTGTTGGCGGGGATGGCGCTCTGACATAATCCGCGCCCTGATTTGCGGCCCAGCGCTTGAAAACGCGCCCCTCCTGCTGCCGCAGACTGCGTAACGGACTACGTTGATGAGCTACTTTTCGATCGAATTCGGTCTCTGCTTCATTGTATTTTTCCTGCTGTACTGGTGCCTGAACTTCAGCCTGCGCGTGCAGAACCTGTTGTTGCTGGCGGCCAGCTACGGGATCCTGGCCAGCTTCAACCTGAACTTCCTGTACATCCTGCTGGGCTATACCGCAGCGGTGTTCGGGCTGGGGCAGCTGAGCGCGCGCTACCCTGGCCGGCGGTTGACCTATGGGGCGATCCTGGCGCTGGTGCTGGGTTGTTTCTACTTCTTCAAGTACCAGGACTTCTTCGTCAGTGGCGCGCAGCAGGGCTTGCAGGCCATGGGCCTGGATGTGGCGCTGCCGCTGATGGAAGTGCTGCTGCCGGTGGGGATGTCGTTCTACATTTTCCACTCGGTCAGCTACCTGATGGGCATCAACCGCGGCACGCTGAAGCCGGCGGCGCCGCTGGACCTGGCGCTGTACCTGGCATTCTTCCCCAGCCTGATCGCCGGCCCGGTGAACCGCGCCGAGCACCTGCTGCCGCAGATCCGCCCCACGGCGCCGCGCGAGGTGCTGGAGCCGCAAAGGGCGCTGGGCCTTGTGGCCCTGGCGGTGGTGAAGCTGTTCCTGTTCAGCACCTGGCTGGCGAACAACTGGGTGGACCCGGTGTTCGACACGCCCACCGGCTTCTCGCCAGAACAGATCCTGCTGGCCATCTACGGCTACTCGCTGCAGATCTACTTCAACTTCAGCGGCTACACCAACCTGGTCACCGGCATCGCCCTGCTGCTGGGCTTCCGCCTGCCGCGCAACTTCGACTACCCGTACCTGGCCCGCAACCTCAAGGAGTTCTGGGACCGCTGGCACATCAGCCTGTCGAAGTTCATCCGCGACTTCGTCTACATCCCCCTGGGCGGCAACCGCCGCGGCTTCTGGCGCAGCAACCTGAACCTGTTCGCGGCCATGGTGATCTCCGGGCTATGGCACGGCGCCAGCATCAACTTCCTGATCTGGGGCGCACTGCACGGGCTGGGGCTGATCGTCTACAAACTGTACAGCCGCGCCTTCCCGGGTGAGCGCAGCTGGCCGGGCGCCGACCTGCTGGCGCGCCTGCTGACCTTCCACTACGTGGCGTTCGCCTGGATCTTCTTCCGCAGCGCCACCCTGGAAGACACCCAGGACATGCTGGCGGGCCTGACCCACCTGTCGTTCAGCGGCGTGGCCCAGGGCCCGTGGGGCGGTATTCTTGCCTGCCTGGCGCTGGTGGCCGCCTACCCCTGGCTGGTGCGCAGCCTGCGCAAGGCGTTCGCCGCCAGCCAGCACATACCCTGGCTGGTGTACCCGGTGCCCTTGGGCGTGTTCATTTCCATGGTCATCTTTGCCTCACCGTCGGGCGTGCCGGGGTTCATCTATGCAAGCTTCTAACGTGGTGGCCCGCCAGTTCATCAAGGCGTTGCAGGTGGCCGCTGGGCTGGTGGTGGCTGCGGTGATTCTGCTGTGGCTGAACCAGACTTCCGTGCGCCTGTACTGCCAGCAAAAATACCACGCCGACTGCAGCGTGCCGGGCCTGGGCGACAACCCCGCGTGGAGCGCGGGCGCGCAGTTGACCGAAGCCATGGACGACGCCCGCACGGCGTTTTTCGCACGCCTGGACGACGCTCCGCCGCCGGCACCGCTGGTGGTGGCCGAGCCTGAGCCGGTGCCCGTGCCGGTGGTGGTGCCAGAGGTGAAGACGCCAGCACCGGTGAAGATCACGCCGCTGACCATCGCCAACCTCAGCGCCAGCGACGAGGTGTTCTTCGTCGGCGACTCGCTGATGCAGGGCGTGGCGCCGCACATGGCCAACACCCTGCTCAAGCGCTACAAGATCAACAGCGTCAACCTCAGCAAGCAGAGCACCGGCCTCGCCTACCCGGGCTTCTTCAACTGGCCGCTGACGGTGCAGCAGACCCTGCAGGCCAACGCCAATATCCGCCTGATCGTGGTGTTCCTGGGCCCCAACGACCCGTGGGACATGCCGGTGGCCAAGGGCAAGCCGTTCCTGCGTTTCCACAGCGCCGACTGGGAAGCGTCCTACCGCCAGCGCGTGGAAAGCATCTTCGAGCTGGCCAAGGCCCACCACGTGCAGGTGATCTGGGTAGGCCCACCGAACATGCGCAAGGACAAGCTGTCCACTGCCATGGCCTACCTGCGCGACCTGTACAAGAGCGAGGCCGAGCACTACGGCCAGCTGTACCTGTCGGCCAACGACGTGCTGGGTTACCACGACGACGCGTTCTCGCCCTACCTGGAGAGCGCCGACGGCAAAAAGGTCAAGACCCGTGTCGATGACGGCATCCATTTCACCACCACTGGCCAGAAGCTGATCGCGGAGCGCGTGATGTCGCTGATCAATGTCCAGACCCATGACTTAACGGAGCGTTGAATGAACCGACTGCCTGGCCCCATGACGCTGCTGAGCGCCCTGCTGTTGAGCGGCTGCAGCCCGGTCTCGGCCGTCGCCACGCAAACCGCGCCAAGCCCCGCGAACGTGGTGCGGGTGAACAAGGCCGCCGACGCCGAGCCTAACCTGCGGCTGCTGCAGAACAAGCTGAAGAACGCCCAGCGCCAGGCGGTGACTATCGTGCAGCTGGGCGACTCGCACACCGCCGCCGACCTGCTCACCGGCGAGCTGCGCACGCGCTTCCAGCAGGACTACGGCAACGGCGGCATCGGCTTTATTTCCGCCACGCCGGTGCCGGGCACCCGCTATGACCAGGTGCGCCTCACTGCGGCCAAGAGCCAGTGGGCGCTGACCTCGGCGCGCAACCAGCACAGCGACCGTTTCCCGCTGGGCGGCTACCTGTCGGTGCCGCAGACCGCCGGTGCCCACGTGCACCTGGAGCCCACGCCGCCCACTGACCTGCGCTACCGGGTCTCGACCCTGTACCAGGCCGGCAGCAGCAACACATTGCAGGCGCGCGACGACTACACCCAAACAGCGCGCCCGCTCCCGGCGACCAATGGCCAGTGGCGCTTCAGCCCGGCCATCGGCAGCCTGGCGCTGCCGCTGGACCTGACCTTCGCCAGCAGCCAGAACCTGGCCGTGGGCGGCTGGAACGTGCTGGGCCAGAACAACAGCGGCGTGGTGTTCTCGACCCTGGGCATCAACGGCGCGCAGTTCAGCGTGGTGGACAAGTGGCAGCCCGGCTGGATGGACACCTTGAAGGCGCTCAAGCCTGACCTGCTGATTATCGCCTACGGCACCAACGAAGCCTTCGACGACGACCTCGACCTGGGCCTGTACGAGAGCCAGCAGAACCAGCGCATCCAGCAGCTACGCCAGGCGCTGCCGGGCACGGTGTTGCTGATTGTCGGCGCGTCGGACTCGATCAAGAACAAGGGCGCCAGCGGCTGCCAGGCGCGCCTGCCGCGCAGCCTGCACGGGGTCATCGACAGCCAACAACGCGTGGCCAGCCAGAACCGCACGCTGTACTGGAGCTGGCAGGCGTTCATGGGCGGTGACTGCTCGATCAACAGCTGGCAGGCCCAGGACCTGGCGCGGCCGGACCTGGTGCACTTCACAAAAGAGGGGTACATCAAGGTGGCCAATGGGCTGTATGACTACCTCAAGGGCGTGATTCGCTGACTCTGGTAGCAACAAACATCTTGTGGGAGCTGGCTTGCCAGCGAGCTTTCGGGGCCCCCAACAGCTCGCTGGCAAGCCAGCTCCCACACTAAACGCCGCTGCCACGGCATTGTAGTGATCCGCTTTTCGCTCCGCCCATCTGCTCCTTCTTGTCCCCCCGCCTCCTGCGCTATGATTCTTGGAATGTCATCTTCTGGCATACCGAATACCTTTTGTCGCCCCGCCCTGCCCCCACCTTGTACAAAGGGGCTTGCACGCAGAATATTATGGTATACCATCATACAACAACACCAATCCCATCCCTAAAATGGAGCAGGCCATGAGTTTCGAAATCCGCAAGATCGTCAGCTACACCGAGGAAACCCTCATCGAAGGCGGCAAGGCCACTGACAAGCCGGTAACCATGGTCGGCCTGGCCGTGGTGATCAAGAACCCCTGGGTGGGCAACGGTTTCGTCGAAGACCTGAAGCCGGTGATCAAGGCCAACTGCTCCGAGTTGGGCGCGTTGATGGTCGAGCGCCTGACCGCTGCCATCGGTGGTGCCGACAAGATCGAGGCCTACGGCAAGGCTGCCGTGGTGGGCGCCGACGGCGAGATTGAACACGCCTCCGCGGTGATCCACACCCTGCGCTTCGGCAACCACTACCGCGAAGCAGTGAAGGCCAAGAGCTACCTGAGCTTCACCAACAAGCGCGGCGGCCCGGGCACCTCCATCCAGATCCCGATGATGCACAAGGATGACGAAGGCCTGCGCTCGCACTACATCACCCTGGAAATGCAGATCGAAGACGCCCCGCGCGCCGACGAGATCGTGGTGGTGCTGGGCGCCGCCAACGGTGGCCGCCTGCACCCGCGCATCGGCAACCGCTACATCGACCTCGAAGAACTGGCCGCTGAAAAAAACAATTAAGGCTTGCAGGAGCGTTCCATGATTCGGCCTACCGCTGAAACTACCCCGGCCGGCACCAGTTACCTGGCGACCGGCCAAGGCCACCCGGTGATACTGATTCACGGCGTGGGCCTGAACAAAGAAATGTGGGGCGGGCAGATTGTCGGCCTGGCGCCGCATTACAGTGTCATCGCCTACGACATGCTGGGCCACGGCGCCAGCCCGCGCCCGGCCAGCGGTACGCCGTTGGGCGGCTATGCCGATCAATTGCTGGAACTGCTCGACCACCTGCAGATCCCCCAGGCCATCGTCATCGGCTTCTCGATGGGTGGCCTGGTGGCCCGCGCCTTTGCCCTGCACCACCCCACCCGCTTGTCGGGGCTGGTGGTGCTCAACAGCGTGTTCAACCGCAGCGCCGAACAGCGTGCCGGCGTGATCGCGCGCACCGCCCAGGCCGCCGAGCACGGCCCGGACGCCAACGCCGAGGCGGCCCTGTCGCGCTGGTTCAGCCGCGAGTACCAGGCGGCCAACCCGGCGCAGATCGCCGCCATCCGCCAGACCCTGGCCAGCAATGACCCCCAGGGTTACCTCACCACCTACGAACTGTTCGCCACCCAGGACATGTACCGCGCCGACGACCTGGCCAACATCCAGGTGCCGACGCTGATCGCCACCGGCGAGCTGGACCCCGGCTCCACGCCGCTGATGGCCCGCCAACTGGCCGAACGCATTCCCGGCGCGCAGGTTGCCGTGCTGGACGAACAACGGCATATGATGCCGGTAGAGTCGCCGCGCCTGGTGAACCAGGTGCTGCTGGACTTCCTCGCCCACGCGCTCGTTACCCAGAACCCAGCCAAGGGGATAGTTGCATGACGCTCGAACGTTTTCAGATGTGCATCGATGGCCAATGGGTCGATGCCCTGTCCGGCAAGACCTTCGACAGCCTCAACCCGGCCACCGCCCAAGCCTGGGCGCAGTTGCCCGACGCCGACGAGGCCGATGTGGAGCGCGCTGTGCAAGCGGCGCAAACAGCCTTTGAAAGCCCGGCCTGGCGCGGCCTGACCGCTACCGCGCGGGGCAAGCTGCTGCGCCGCCTGGGCGACCTGATTGCCGAGAACAAGGAACAGCTGGCGCAGTTGGAAAGCCGCGACAACGGCAAACTGATCCGCGAGACCCGCGGCCAGGTGGGCTACCTGCCGGAGTTCTTCCACTACACCGCAGGCCTTGCCGACAAGCTGGAAGGCGGCACCCTGCCGCTGGACAAGCCCGACCTGTTCGCCTACACCGTGCACGAGCCCATGGGCGTGGTGGCCGGCATCATTCCGTGGAACAGCCCGCTGTACCTCACCGCCATCAAGCTGGCCCCGGCGCTGGCCGCCGGCAACACCATCGTGCTCAAGCCGTCGGAGCACGCCTCGGCGACCATCCTGCAGCTGGCGCGCCTGGCGCTGGAAGCCGGCATCCCGCCGGGCGTGGTCAACGTGGTCACCGGCTACGGCCCCAGCACCGGCGCGGCGCTGACCCGCCACCCGCTGGTGCGCAAAGTCGCCTTCACCGGTGGCGCCGCCACGGCCCGCCACGTGGTGCGCAGCAGCGCCGAGAACTTCGCCAAGCTGTCGCTGGAGCTGGGCGGCAAGTCGCCGAACATCATCTTCGCCGACGCCGACCTGGACAGCGCCATCAACGGCGCCGTGGCCGGCATCTATGCCGCTTCGGGCCAAAGCTGCGTGTCCGGCTCGCGCCTGCTGGTGCAGGACGAGATCTACGACGAATTCGTCGCCCGCCTGGTGGAACGCGCCCAGCGCATTCGCATCGGCAACCCGCAGGATGAAACCAGCGAAATGGGCCCCATGGCCACTGCGCAACAGCTGGCGGTAGTGGAAGGCCTGGTGGCCGCGGCCATCGCCGAAGGCGCCACCCTGCGCACCGGCGGCAAGCGCGCCGACACCGGCAGCGACGGCTGGTATTACGAGCCGACGTTGTTCGAATGCGACAGCAACTCGATGAAGATCATGCAGGAAGAAGTCTTCGGCCCGGTGGCCTCGGTCATCCGCTTCAAGGACGAGGCCCAGGCGCTGGCGATTGCCAACGACTCGCAGTTCGGCCTGGCCGCCGGCATCTGGACCCGCGACCTGGGCCGCGCCCACCGTTTGGCCCGCGACGTGCGTTCGGGCATCATCTGGGTCAACACCTACCGCGCGGTGTCGGCCATGGCGCCCATCGGCGGTTTCAAGAACAGCGGCTACGGCCGCGAGAGCGGCATCGATTCGGTGCTGGCCTATACCGAGCTGAAAACGGTATGGATCAACCTCTCCCAGGCGCCCATGCCTGACCCCTTCGTGATGCGTTAAGAGACCTGCTGCCATGATCGAACCCGGCATCTACAAAGAAGTAATGGCGTCCTTCCCCTCCGGGGTCACGGTGGTCACCACCCTGGGCCCGGACGGCGGCATCGTCGGCATCACCGCCAGCGCCTTCAGCGCCCTGTCCATCGACCCGGCACTGGTGCTGTTCTGCCCCAACTACGCCTCCGACACCTACCCGGTGCTGCGCGACAGCAAGCGCTTCGCCATTCACCTGCTGTCGGCCGACCAGAAGGCCGAGGCCTACGCGTTCGCCGGCAAGGGCAAGGACAAGGCCGCCGGCATCGAGTGGCACCTGAGCGAACTGGGCAACCCGCTGCTGGCCAAGGCCACGGCGATCATCGAGTGCGAACTGTGGCGTGAATACGACGGCGGCGACCACGCCATCATCGTTGGCCAGGTGAAAAACCTGATCCTGCCCACCGAGCCGGTGACGCCGATGGTGTACCACAAGGGTAAATTGGGGGCGTTGCCTACTATCACCTGACTCTTGTGGCGATCGCACAACCCGTAGCCGCTGCCGCCAGGCTGCGCTGGCCCTCACGTTCACTCGAGATCTCCAGCGAGGCACCCGGCCAGCGCAGCCTAACGGCAGCGGCTACGTTGCGTGGCATTCGCATGGTAAACTCGCCCATGATTTTCGGCCCTTGTCCGGCCCGCATTCCGGCCCTGAGGTACCCCCACAACTAATCAGAGCGGACCCGATGAAACGCCTGCCCCTCGACGACAGCTTCAAGGTCAATCGCAACCCGGTCACCCTGCGCGAAATCGTGCTGGATAAACTGCGCAGCGCCATCATGAATTTCCAGCTGCTGCCCGGCGACCGCCTGGTGGAGCGCGACCTGTGCGAACGCCTGGGCGTGAGCCGCACCTCGGTGCGTGAAGCCCTGCGCCACCTGGAATCCGAAGGCCTGGTGGAGTTCGCCGACGCCAAGGGCCCGCGCGTGGCCATCATCACCCTGGAAGACGCCCGCGACATCTACGAGCTGCGCTGCGTGCTCGAAGGCCTGATCGTGCAGCTGTTCACCCTGAACGCCAAGGCCAAGGACATCCGCGCCCTGGAAAAAGCCCTGGACGAGAACCGCAAGGCCCTCAACGAAGGCGAGCTGACCCAGGTGCTGGACTCGGTGCAAGGCTTCTACGACGTGCTGCTGGAAGGCTCGGGCAACCACATCGCCGCCACCCAGCTGCGCCAGTTGCAGGCGCGCATCAGCTACCTGCGTGCCACCTCGGTGTCCCAGGAAAACCGCCGCGGCGCGTCCAATGAAGAGATGGAGCGCATCGTCGCCGCCATCAAGAGCGGCGACCCGCTGGCCGCCCACCAGGCCTCGGTGGACCACGTGCGTGCTGCTGCCAAGGTGGCCCTGGACTACCTGCGCCTGAAGCAGAACGACACCAGCAAGCTGCGTGACATCGCCACCCCCATCGTCCAGAAAGAACCCCGCATAGGGAGTTGATCATGCCCAGCCCGCGCTTCTGCCCGCAATGCGGCGCCGCCAGCCTGGCCAACCAGGTGCCCGCCGGCGACACCCATGAACGGCTGATGTGCACGGGCTGTGGCTACATCCACTACATCAACCCCAAGATCATCGCCGGCTGCATCATCGAGCAGGACGGCAAGTACCTGCTGTGCCAGCGCGCCATCCCGCCGCGCCCCGGCACCTGGACCCTGCCCGCAGGCTTCATGGAAGCCGGCGAGACCACCGAGCAGGCAGCCGTGCGCGAGGTGTGGGAAGAGACCGGCGTGCGCGCCGACATCGTCTCGCCCTACTCCATCTTCAGCGTGCCGCGCATCAGCGAGGTGTACATCATCTTCCGCGCCATCGCCGTGGAGATCACCGGCGCCTTCGGCCCGGAAACCCTCGACTACCGCTTCTTCGCCCCGGACGAAATACCCTGGGATGCCATTTACTACCCGGCCATCCGGCAGATCCTCGAACGCTATATCGAGGAACGCCAGGCCGGGGTCTACGGCATCTACATGGGCAACGACGACAGCGGCAAGATCCACTTCATCCGCTGACTACACCGCGTCGTCGTCCCCCAGCGGGTACCCCTCGACTATGATGATTTCAGCCGTGGCCACCCCTTGGCGGTGGGCCTTGGCCTGCTGGTATTCCGGCGAGTTGTAGCAGTCGATCGCGTGCTGGTACGAGGGAAACTCGATGACCACGCTGCGCTGCGGCGTCTCGCGCCCTTCCATGGCAATGCTGCGCCCGCCACGCGCCAGGAACTTGGCCCCGTACAGGGCGAAAGCCGTGGGCGCGCGCTGGGTGTATTCGACGTATTGCTCGGGGTCGGTGACATCGACCTGGGCGATCCAGTAAGCCTTCATTACTACCTCGACAGTTTCGACTCAAGTTGTATTATGGTATACCAGAATAACGTTACAGCCTGCCAGTCATAGTGAGACAACACATGGCCTTCAATAGCACCGAAGAAATCATCGAGGACTTCCGTCAGGGCAAGATGGTGTTGCTGGTCGACGATGAGGATAGAGAAAACGAAGGCGACCTGCTGCTGGCAGCCGACCGTTGCACCGCCGCCGACATCAGTTTCATGGCCCGCGAAGCCCGTGGCCTGATCTGCCTGACGCTGACCGACGAACACTGCCAACGCCTTGGTCTTGAGCAGATGGTGCCGGCCAACGGCAGCGTGTTCGCCACTGCCTTTACCGTGTCCATCGAGGCCGCCACCGGGGTGACGACCGGTATCAGCGCCGCCGACCGCGCACGCACAGTGCAGGCCGCCGTGGCCGCTGGCGCCACCGCCAACGACATCGTCCAGCCGGGGCATATCTTCCCCCTGCGCGCCCGCGAAGGCGGCGTGCTGACCCGCGCCGGGCACACCGAGGCGGGCTGCGACCTGGCGCGCCTGGCCGGCTTCACCCCGGCAGCGGTGATCGTGGAGGTGATGAACGACGACGGCACCATGGCCCGCCGCCCGGACCTGGAAGTGTTCGCGCGCAAGCACGGCATCAAGATCGGCACCATCGCCGACCTGATCCACTACCGCCTCAGCACCGAGCACACCATCGTGCGCAACGGCGAGCGCGACCTGCCCACGGTGCACGGCACCTTCCGCCTGGTCACCTACGAAGACCGCATCGAAGGCGGCGTGCACATGGCCATGGTGATGGGCGACATCCGCCGCGACGACCCTACCCTGGTGCGCGTGCACGTGATCGACCCGCTGCGCGACCTGGTCGGCGCCGAGTACAGCGGCCCCAGCAACTGGACCCTGTGGGCCGCCCTGCAACGGGTGGCCGAGGAAGGCCGCGGCGTGGTGGTGGTGCTGGCCAACCATGAATCGTCCCAGGCGTTGCTGGAACGCGTGCCGCAGCTCACCCAGCCACCGCGGCAGTACAGCCGCTCGCAGTCGCGGATCTATTCCGAGGTGGGCACCGGCGCGCAGATCCTGCAGGACATTGGCGTAGGCAAGCTGCGCCACCTGGGGCCGCCGCTGAAGTATGCGGGGCTGACGGGCTATGACCTGGAGGTGGTGGAAAGCATTCCGTTTACCCTCTGACCCTGTGGGAGCTGGCTTGCCAGCGAGCTTTTCGGCGCCCCAAAAACTCGCTGGCAAGCCAGCTCCCACATTTTCTACCGTGCGAAGTCCCCATCCGCAGATGGCCGGTAAGGCGAAACTCTTGTACAAATCTTGGAATACCATAATATGATATTCCAGTAGACCGAAAGAATGTGTCAGGTGCGCCCGCCAGGGACAGCACAAACAACAAGCCCTGACGCGGTCGACCATTACCAGGTCCCCCTGGACCCACTGCTCCCGAAAGGCGGGCGTTGCTACAGCCCGCTCAAAACACAACAAATGAGGGCGTACAAATGGTGTTCAACAAAGGTGCTACCGCGGTGTTCGCCGCCGGCATTCTGGCCTTATCCACAAGCGTTGCATTTGCCGCCGACAGCATGAGTTTCGTCAGCTGGGGTGGCAGCACCCAGGACGCGCAGAAAGCCGCCTGGGCCGAGCCCTTCAGCAAGGCCGCCAACATCAAGGTGGTGCAGGACGGCCCCACCGACTACGGCAAGCTCAAGGCCATGGTCGACAGCGGCAACGTGCAATGGGACGTGGTGGACGTGGAAGCGGACTTCGCCCTGCGCGCCGCCGCCGAAGGCCTGCTCGAACCGCTGGACTTCAAGGTGATTGACCGCGACAAGCTCGACCCGCGCTTCGTCGGCGACCACGGCGTGGGCTCGTTCTACTTCTCCTTCGTGCTGGGCTACAACGAAGGCAAGTTGGGCGCCGGCAAGCCCCAGGACTGGACCGCCCTGTTCGACACCAAGACCTACCCGGGCAAGCGCGCCCTGTACAAATGGCCGAGCCCCGGCGTGCTGGAATTAGCCCTGCTGGCCGACGGCGTACCCGCCGACAAGCTCTACCCGCTGGACCTGGACCGCGCCTTCAAGAAACTCGACACCATCAAGAAAGACATCGTCTGGTGGGGCGGCGGCGCGCAATCGCAGCAGCTGCTGGCCTCGGGTGAAGCCAGCCTCGGCCAGTTCTGGAACGGCCGCGTCTACGCCCTGCAACAGGACGGCGCGCCGGTGGGCGTGAGCTGGAAACAGAACCTGGTCATGGCCGATTTCCTGGTCATTCCCAAGGGCTCGAAAAACAAGGACGCGGCGATGAAGTTCCTGGCCAATTCCAGCTCGGCCAAGGGCCAGGCGGACTTCGCCAACCTCACCGCCTACGCCCCGGTGAACAAGGACAGCGTGAGCCTGCTCAAGCCTGAACTCGCGCCCAACCTGCCCACTGCCTACGCTAAGGATCAGATCACCCTCGACTTCGCCTACTGGGCCAAAAACGGCCCGGCTATTGCGACACGGTGGAACGAATGGCTGGTCAAATGAAGATGACGGCGGCTTCCCACCGTCACGGCACCGGCGGCGCTCCCAGCGCCGCCGGCGCCACACCCGGCAAGGCGACAGCCATGGCAAACACCCCCACCCTGGCGCAACGCTGGCGCGGCAGCCGCAACCTGCTGCCGGCCCTGCTGTTCCTGGGCCTGTTCTTCTTCGCGCCGTTGATCGGCCTGCTGCTGCGCGGCGTGCTGGAGCCGGTGCCGGGCCTGGGCAACTACCAGGAGCTGTTCGCCAACTCGGCCTACGCCCGGGTGCTGTTCAACACCTTCTCGGTGGCGGGCCTGGTGACCCTGTTCAGCGTGCTGCTGGGCTTCCCGCTGGCCTGGGTGATTACCCTGGTGCCGCGCGGCTGGGGGCGCTGGCTGCTGAACATCGTGCTGCTGTCGATGTGGACCAGCCTGTTGGCGCGCACCTATTCCTGGCTGGTGCTGCTGCAGGCCAGCGGGGTGATCAACAAGGCGCTGATGGCCATGGGCATCATCGACCAGCCGCTGGAGATGGTGCATAACCTCACCGGCGTGGTCATCGGCATGAGCTACATCATGATCCCGTTCATCGTGCTGCCGTTGCAGGCCACCATGCAGGCCATCGACCCGATGGTGCTGCAGGCCGGTGCCATCTGCGGCGCCAGCCCGTGGACCAACTTCTTCAAGGTGTTCCTGCCGCTGTGCCGCTCGGGGCTGTTCTCCGGGGCCTTGATGGTGTTCGTGATGTCCCTGGGGTACTACGTGACGCCGGCGCTGCTGGGCGGCGCGCAGAACATGATGCTGCCCGAGTTCATCGTCCAGCAGGTGCAGTCGTTCCTCAACTGGGGCCTGGCCAGCGCGGCGGCGGCGCTGTTGATCGTCATCACCCTGGTGCTGTTCTACTTCTACCTGAAGCTGCAACCGGAAAGCCCGGTCGGCTCCAGCAACGCGAGGTAAGCCGACATGCTGCTGACCCCCAATGCCATGAGCACGCGCCTGCGTGTCGGCCTGTACACCACCACGGGCATCATCGCGCTGTTCCTGTTGCTGCCCATCGTGTTCATCGTGCTGCTGTCGTTCGGCTCGTCCCAGTGGCTGGTGTTCCCACCACCGGGGTGGACGCTGAAGTGGTACGTGCAGTTCTTCTCCAACGCCGACTGGATGGACGCCGCCGTGTCGAGCCTGAAGGTGGCGGTACTCACCACCTTCTTCGCCGTGGCCCTGGGCCTGCCCACCGCCTTCGCGCTGGTGCGCGGCAAGTTCCCCGGCCGGGAAATGCTCTACGGGCTGTTCACCCTGCCGATGATCGTGCCGCTGGTGATCATCGCCGTGGCGGTGTACGCGCTGTTCCTCAAGCTGGGCTACACCGGCACGCTGTTCGCCTTCGTGGTCAGCCACGTGATCGTGGCGTTGCCGTTCACCATCATCTCCATCATCAATTCGCTGAAGCTGTTCGACCAGTCCATCGAAGACGCCGCGGTGATCTGCGGCGCTTCGCGCTTGCAGGCGATCTTCAAGGTGACCTTCCCCGGCATCCGCCCGGGCATGGTGGCCGGCGGCCTGTTCGCCTTCCTGGTGTCGTGGGATGAAGTGGTGCTGAGCGTGATGATGGCCAGCCCTACCCTGCAAACCCTGCCGGTAAAAATGTGGACCACCCTGCGCCAGGACCTGACCCCGGTGATCGCCGTCGCCTCGACGCTGCTGATCGCCCTGTCAGTCATGGTGATGGTCATCGCCGCCGCCCTGCGTCGGCGCAATGAAATGCGTCTGGGAGTAGTCAAATGAGTGCCGTGATCAACGAAACCGCCCAGCCAGGCAAAACCCTGGTCAGCCTGCGCAACCTGAACAAGCACTATGGCGACTTCGCCGCTGTGGATAACATTTCCCTGGACATCCAGGACGGCGAATTCCTCACCTTCCTGGGCTCCAGCGGCTCGGGCAAGAGCACCACCCTGTCGATGCTGGCCGGCTTCGAGACGCCCAGCAGCGGCGAGATCCTGGTCAGCGGCCAGTCGCTGGTCAACGTGCCGCCACACAAGCGCGACATCGGCATGGTGTTCCAACGTTATTCGCTGTTCCCGCACCTCTCTGTACGCGACAACATCGGCTTCCCGCTGAGCATCCGCAAGCACTCGGCGGACGAGGTGAAGAAGCGCGTCGACGCCATGCTCAAGCTGGTGCAGCTGGAAGCCTTCGCTCACCGGCGCCCGTCGCAGATGTCCGGCGGCCAGCAGCAACGGGTGGCCATCGCCCGCGCGCTGGTGTACGAGCCGCGCATTCTGCTGATGGACGAGCCGCTGGGCGCGCTGGACAAGAAGCTGCGTGAAGACCTGCAGGACGAACTGCGCCAGCTGCACCGCCGGCTGGGCATCACCATCGTCTACGTCACCCACGACCAGGAAGAGGCCATGCGCCTGTCCCAGCGCATCGCCATCTTCAGCCACGGCAAGATCGTCGGCCTGGGCACCGGCTACGACCTCTACCAGAACCCACCGAACGCCTTCGTGGCGTCGTTCCTCGGCAATTCCAACTTCCTCAAGCTCAAGGCCCAGGGCAACGCTGCAGCGACCTTCGAGAACCAACCGCTGTCGATTCGCCTCACGGCCAACCTGCGCACCGACCAGGACGTGCTGCTGATGGTGCGCCCGGAGAAAGCCCTGGCCCTGAGCGTGGCCCAGGCGGCCAGCGAGCCGTTGCAGGCGGGCTGGAACGAGGTGGCGGCGAAAGTCACCGAGGTGTTGTTCCTGGGCGAAAGCCAGACCTGCAGCGTGATCACCGCCGGCGGCACCGCCATGACCGTGAAGGCGCTGAGCGCCGCGGGCATGCCGCTGAAGGCCGGTGACCCGGTGCGAGTGCGCTGGGCCACGGCCGATGCGTGCGTGTACACCGAGTGGGCCGAAGGCGACCTGAACAAGGCGGCCGGCGCGCACTGAGCCTGATCCCACCCACAAAAAAGGCGCCTCAACAGGCGCCTTTTTTCATGCCGGAATCGCGTTGCCTGCATCGCGGCCAAGGCCGGCTCCTACCTCGGACTATGTAGGAGCCGGCCTTGGCCGCGATGGCGTCAGAGGGAGCAACGCCCATGGGTCATTCGCTATACGCCAGCTTTGCGGCTTGGGCTTGATGGCCGCGGGTGGCCAGGCACCAGTACAGCGGGCAAGTCACCAGCAACCCCACCAGCCACGACAGGTCCACCCCATCGATCACGCTCGCCCACGGCCCCACATACAGCGAGGTATTGGCGAACGGCAACTGCACCAGGATGCCAATGAAATACGCCACGATCGCATGGGGGTTAAACCGCCCATACACGCCACCATCGGCGGCAAAAATCGAGGCAATGTCATAGCTGCCGCGCTTGATCAGGTAAAAGTCGATCAGGTTGATCGACGCCCACGGCACTAGCACCAGCAACAGCGCCAGGATCAACCCGATGAAGTGCGAGATGAAGTGCGACGAAGCGCCCAGCGCCATGAAGCAACAGCCCGCCAGCACCACGGCCGACAACACCACCCGCACCTTGATGCTCGGCGTCCAGTTGCCGGCAAAGGTCTGGATCGAGGTGACGATGGAAAGCGTGGCGCCGTACAGGTTCAGGGCGTTGTGGCTGATGATGTTCAGCAGGAACAGCACCATCAATATCGGCCCCAGGCCACCGGTGGCCTGCTTCACCGCCGCCATCGCCTCGGTGCCTTCGGGGGTTGCCAGCACCGCCACCGCGCCAAAGCTGAACGACAGAATGGTGCCCAGGCAGGCACCGGCGTAGGTGGCCAGGAACGGCCGGGCAATGCCGATATCCGCCGGCAGGTAGCGCGAATAGTCCGACACGTAGGGCGAGAAGCTGATCTGCCAGATGATGCCCAGCGACACCGTGGCCAGGAAGCCCGACAGGTTGAAGGCGCCACGGCTGAAGAAGTCCAGCGGCAGGTCGTGGCTGAAGATCATCACGAAGCCGGCCAGCAGCGCGCCGCCCATCACCCAGGTGCCGATGCGGTTGAGGGTGTGGATAAAGCGGTAGCCGATCACACCGATGGCGGTAGCGCTGAGGGCGCCGATGATGATGCCGGCGGGCAGCGGCACGGCATTGACGATGCCGTGAATCGATTCACCTGCCAACACGATATTGGAGATGAAGAAGCCCACGTAGATAATCGCCGCGAAGAACACGATCAGCAGCGCGCCGTAGCGCCCGAACTGCCCGCGGCTTTGCACCATCTGCGGTATGCCCATGCGCGGGCCCTGGGCCGAGGCCAGGGCAATCACCACCCCGCCGATCATGTGGCCAAGGACGATCGCGATCAGCCCCCACAGCAAGTTGAGGTGGAACACTTGCACCACCATGGCCCCGGTCACGATCGGCAGGGGGGCGATGTTGGTGCTGAACCACAAGGTAAAGAGATCGCGCGCCTTCCCATGGCGCTCAGCTAACGGCACGTAATCCACCGTATGGTTTTCGATCAGTTGCGTCTGTTCGGTCTTCTGGGACATGGATGCACTCGATTCTCTGTTCTTGTCTTTGTATGGAAATGCAATTCGGGGGCCGTTCATCGACGGCCTCCAGAACGAAGACCATATTATGGTATTCCAAGCTTTCCACAAGCGAAAACTTGGCATACCATCAGACAACAAAGCGGCATAAAACCAATTCAGCCGCTGCCTACCGAGGAACACCAAATGATCGACGCCACCGTCTACAAAAACGTCATGGGCTCCTTCCCTTCGGGCGTGACCGTGATCACCACCCTGGACGACGACGGCCAGGTCGTGGGCCTCACCGCCAGTGCCTTCAGCTCGCTGTCCATGGACCCGGCGCTGGTGCTGTTCTGCCCCAACTACAGCTCCGACTCCTACCCCGTGCTGATCAAGAACAAGCGCTTCGCCATTCACCTGCTGTCGGGCCAGCAACAGGCCGAGGCCTACGCGTTCGCGCGCAAGGGCAAGGACAAGGCGGCCGGTATCGAGTGGACCCTGAGCGAGTTGGGCAACCCGCTGCTCAAGGGCGCCGTGGCCATCATCGAGTGCGAACTGTGGCGCGAATACGAAGGCGGCGACCACGCCATCATGGTCGGCGCGGTGAAGAACCTGGTGGTCCCTGAACAGGGCCCAACCCCGCTGGTGTACTGCCGCGGCAAGATGGGCGCGCTGCCCGCCTTCGCATAAAGACATTGCAGATTATTGGTATTATGGTATACCAATAATACGACCGCAGCGCCTTGGCGCTCCCACAGCATCAGGCCCGCTTTCGGCGGGCCAAAAACAAAAGATCCGAGGTACGCGTCATGAAGTTTTCCCTGTTCGTGCATATGGAACGCTGGGATGAGCAAGTCAGCCACCGGCAGCTGTTCGAAGACCTGACCGAGCTCACCCTGATGGCCGAAAAAGGCGGCTTCAGCACCGTCTGGATCGGCGAACACCACGCCATGGAATACACCATTTCGCCTAGCCCGATGCCGCTGCTGGCGTACCTGGCCGGCAAGACCACCACCATTCACCTGGGCGCCGGCACCATCATCGCGCCGTTCTGGCACCCGCTGCGGGTAGCCGGTGAATGCGCCCTGCTGGACGTCATCAGCAACGGCCGCATGGAAGTGGGCCTGGCCCGCGGCGCCTACCAGGTGGAATTCGACCGCATGGCCGGCGGCATGCCCGCCAGCAGCGGCGGCAACGCCCTACGGGAAATGGTGCCGGTAGTGCGCAAGCTGTGGGAAGGCGACTACGCCCACGACGGCGAGATCTGGAAATTCCCCACCTCCACCAGCGTGCCGAAACCAGTGCGTACCCCGCCGATCTGGATCGCCGCCCGCGACCCTGACTCGCACAACTTTGCCGTGGCCAATGGCTGCAACGTCATGGTCACGCCGCTGATGAAAGGCGACGAGGAAGTGGTGGACCTGAAGAACAAGTTCGAAGCCGCGCTGGCCAACAACCCGAGCATCCCGCGCCCGCAACTGATGGTGCTGCGCCACACCCACGTGCACGCCAAGGACGACCCGGACGGCTGGCAGGTCGGCGCCAAGGCCATCTCGCGCTTCTACCGCACCTTCGACGCCTGGTTCGGCAACAAGACCACCCCGGTGAACGGCTTCCTCGACCCAAGCCCGGAAGAAAAATTCGCCGAACGCCCGGAGTTCCAGCTGGAGAACATCCGCAAAAACACCATGATCGGCACGCCGGAAGAGATCGTTGCGCGGATCAAGTATTACCAGGAGCTGGGGGTGGATGAGTTCAGCTTCTGGTGTGACAACAGCTTGCCCCATGAAGAGAAGAAGAAGTCGCTGAAGCTGTTCATCGAGCACGTGGTGCCGGCGTTCCGCTAGTCCATGTGGGAGCTGGCTTGCCAGCGAGCTGTTGAGGCCCTAAAAGCTCGCTGGGTGCGAGCGGGACATCCTTTACAAAATAAACCGGAGACATCGTTTACATCTTTACAGGCTTGAGAAGCGCTTTGCACCGCGCTCAAGCCTGCCTAAACGATGATTGCACAGATACAGATCCCACACCTCATCATCAACTTCCCGCATCCCGACCGCTTCCCCGATCAAGGCTTCGCTCAGGAATAGCGATTTCCCCTTCCATTTTATGTGCCCGTTCAATCGCACCCGTCTGACGACATCCTCCGACGAGTAGTCGAACGCAGGAACCTTGCCATGGTATTGCCTAACCGAGGGTGTGTAGATTCGGGCAGGAGTCATCATGTCCAGTGCTTCGTGCGGCCTGACGTAGTTGAACTCTTCCCGGAAACGCTCAAAGGCCAGTTGCTGCTGGATCAATGTGGTTTCAGGAGCGCACAAAAGGTCATCTTTCAGGGTACGGTGCATACGCTCATGGCGCCCATTTTGATCAGGCCTTCCAAGCTGTATGAGCTCTGGAAAAATACCAAGACGAATCCACCAGACTGACAGCGACGAAAGGCGAGAAAAGCCTGTCGAGGCAAACGGCGACCCATTGTCGGTGCGAATAACATCAGGCAAGCCGAATTCGTGAAACGCCCACTCAAAGCCTTCACGTGCATTGCTGACGTCAGGCTGGGCCTTGCATAACAGCAAAAAGCGGCTGGCATGGTCAGTGATCGTCAGGGGATGGCAGCGCTGCCCGCCTTTGAGCTTGAAGCTGCCCTTGAAGTCCGCTGCCCAGGTCTGATTCGGCTCGTCTGCTGGCCGCATGGTCTTGGGGCCTGTGGAAGGCCTGTTGAACTGCCGCCTGGCCTTCACCAAGCCAAATTTCCTCAGCCACTCCCCAGCTGTACTAGGCGCCGGCACCGTCATTTCAGGATGCTCACGCTGAAGCAGGGCAACCAGCTTTTTAGGGCCCCACGTTGGATGCTGGCGCTTCTGTTCAAGAAGAAGTTGAAGGAGGTGGTCGCTGGTCTGCGCGGGACAGGAAGAGGGGCGCCGAGAAGCCTCCTTGAGGCCGTCGACACCCTGCTCGGCGTAACGAGCAAGCCACTTGTCCAATGTCGGCCGTGACAAGCCATGGCGAGCGGCAAGCTGGGTTTTTGAGTAAAGGCCGGAATGCCATTCGGCAACCAGAGTGATTTTTTGATCCATCACGGATTCTCGATTCCAGGGCATGGTCAGGACCTCCTGACCATGGTTAATAACCTGTAAACGATGTCTCCGGTTTAAAACGTAAAGGATGTATCCGGTTCACACCCTGGCAAGCCAGCTCCCACAAGGTTGTTGTTGCCCCATCGAACGCGTCGTCAGGGGTTCAGGAAATCAAGACCCCACCACCGCCCCACCCTGCACCACGCCCGGCGCATCCGCCTCCGGCTTGATCCGCACCACCTCCCGCGCCACCGTCCACACGATGATCGCCGCGATGATGTCGAAAATCGCCAGCACCACGAACAACGGGCTGTAGCCCACTTGGGTCACCAGCACACCAAACACAGCGGTGAACGCCGCAGCACCAAGGAAGCCGAACATGCCGCCGGCACCGGTAGCGGTGGCCACTTCGTTCTTGCCGAAGGAGTCGGAGGTGATGGCGTACAGCGCACCCGACAGGGTCTGGTGGGCGAAACCGCCTACGCACAGCAGGGCGATGGCCATGTAGGGGCTGTCGACCAGGCCGATGCAGGCCGGGCCGATCATGCACGAGCAGCCGAACAGCATGACCATTTTCCGCGAGGTGAACAGCGAGACCTTGCAGTAGCGGTGGAAGATCGGGCTCAGGTAGCCGCCCAGCACGCAGCCCAGGTCGGCGGCGAGGAACGGCAGCCAAGCGAACATGGCGATTTCCTTGATGTTCATGTGCCGTTCGGTCATCAGGTACAGCGGGATCCAGGCGTTGAAGGTCTGCCAGGCCGGCTCGGAAAGGATGCGCGCCGAGGCGATGGCGTAGAAGTTGCGGCTGGCGACGATCTTCTTCCAGCTGCCGCGCTGCTTGGGTTCTTCCTTGAAGTGCGCTTCCTGGCCGCTGAGGATGTACTCGCGTTCTTCGTCGCTGAGGCGTTTCTGGTCACGCGGGTGCTTGTAGAGAAACAGCCAGCCCACGCTCCAGACGATGCCGGCGGCGCCGACGATCAGGAACGCCAGCTGCCAGCCGCTGTGCAGGATGGCCCAGACCACCAGCGGCGGTGCCAGCAGCGCGCCCACCGAGGAGCCGATGTTGAACCAGCCAATGGCTACCGAGCGCTCCTTGGCCGGGAACCATTCGGTGGTGGCCTTGACGCCGGCCGGCAGGCCGGCGGCTTCGGTCAGCCCCAGCAGGCCGCGCAGGAACGCCAGGCTCTGCCAGCCGGTTGCCAGGGCGGCGCCAGCGCAGGCCAGCGACCAGGCGAGGGCGAACACCGCGAAGCCCATCTTGGTGCCGATGGCATCGAGGATGTAACCGGCAATGGGTTGCATCAGCGCGTAGCAGATCTGCCAGGCGACGACGATGTGGGAATACTGCTCGGTGGAGATGGTCAGTTCGCTCATCATCGTGGGCGCTGCGACCGACAGGGTGTTACGGGCCAGGTAGTTGACGATCAGGCCGCCCATGACCAGGGCCACCATCCACCAACGGATGCCTTTAATCTTCATCACATCACCTTGATTGTATTTTTGTTAGGTGAGCGTTATCCACAGGAGGGAGTCGCGCTATCGACACATTTAGTCATACGTTGTCGTATAACCACCTTATAGCGATACTGGCGAATAGGTGTCAATGCCGATTCCGCGCTTCGTCGATTGACAGCGACAGGCTGCGCTCCCAATAATTCGCCGCAAGTTGTACGATGACATCTACCCAACAATAATTTACAAGAGGCCAGAGCCGCCCATGACCACCCCAAGCAAACCCCTCAACCGCCTGCTGCTGACCGGTGCCGCTGGCGGCCTGGGCAAGGAACTGCGCCAACGCCTGAAGCCTTTCTGCCGCACCCTGCGCCTGTCCGACATCGCCAGCATCGGCGCCGTGGATGACAAGACGGAAGAATTCCAGCTGTGCGACCTTTCCGACAAACAGGCGGTGCACCACCTGGTGGAAGGCGTGGATGCCATCGTGCATTTTGGTGGCGTGTCGGTAGAGCGCCCGTTCGAAGAGATCCTGGGCGCCAATATCTGCGGGGTGTTTCATATTTATGAAGCAGCGCGCCGCCATGGGGTGAAGCGGGTGATCTTCGCCAGCTCCAACCACGTCATCGGCTTCCACAAGCAGACCGAGGTGCTGGACGCCCATAGCGCCCGCCGCCCTGACAGCTACTACGGCCTGAGCAAATGCTATGGCGAAGACATGGCCAGCTTCTATTTCGACCGCTACGGCATCCAGACCCTGACCATCCGCATCGGCTCCTCGTTCGCCGAACCGCAGAACCGCCGCATGCTCAGCACCTGGCTGAGCTTCGACGACTTGACCCAGCTGATCGCCCGCGGCTTGTACACCGCCGACATCGGCCACACCGTGGTGTACGGCGCCTCCGACAACACCCCCAACTGGTGGGATAACCGCTACGCAGCACACTTGGGCTACCAGCCCAAGGACAGCAGCGAGCCGTTCCGCGCCAAGGTGGAAGCGCAGCCGATGCCGCCGGCCGATGACCCGACCATGGTTTACCAGGGCGGCGCGTTCGTGGCAGCCGGTCCATTCGGCGACAATTGACGGCCCCCTGACGCGGCCTTCGGCCGCTGCTACCCGCCGTAGCAGCGGCCGAAGGCCGCGTCCTAGTCACCACCGCATGGCAGGATCAGTGGTTGTAAGCACTCTCATTATGCTCACCCAAGTCCAGCCCCAACTCCTCGGTAGCCTCATCCGCGCGCAAGCCAATCACCGCCTTGATCACCTTCAAGATGATCCAGCTCACCGCGAAGCAATACACGAAGGTGAAGCTCACGCCCTTGAACTGCGCCCACAGCTGCCCGGCGATGGTGACGTTGGGCACGTAGCCGCCCAACGACGGCACGCAGAACACGCCGGTGAGCAGCGCGCCGACGATACCGCCGATACCGTGCAGGCCAAACACGTCGAGGCTGTCGTCGTAGCCGAAGCGACGTTTCAGGCTGGTGGCGCCCAGGTAGCAGATCACCCCGCACAGCAGGCCGATGGCCAACGCACCGCCAGTGCCCACGTAGGCGCACGCCGGCGTGATGCCCACCAGGCCCGCCAACGCACCACTGGCCAGGCCCAGGGCGCTGGGGCGGCCGGCCTTGAACCATTCGGTGAACATCCAGCCGATGATGCCAGTGCAGGCGCCCAGTTGGGTGTTGATCATGACGATGCCGGAGATGCCGCTGAGGCCACCGCCCGAACCGATGTTGAAGCCGAACCAGCCCACCCACAGCATGGCCGCGCCGACCATGGTGAAGCTCAGGTTGTGCGCCGGCATCGGCGTGTGCGGGTAGCCCTTGCGCTTGCCCAGCAGGATGCACGCCGCCAGCGCCGCGACGCCGGCGTTGATGTGCACGGCGGTGCCGCCGGCGTAGTCCAGGGTGCCCCAGTTGTGCATCAAGGCCCCTGCCCCGCCCCACACCATGTGGGCGATGGGCGCGTAGACCAGGGTGAACCACACGGCCATGAAGATCAGCGCCGCCGAGAACTTCATGCGCTCGGCGAAGGCGCCGGCGATCAGCGCCGGCGTGATGATGGCGAAGGTCATCTGGAAGGTCACGAACACGCCTTCGGGAATGTCGCCGACGATGCTGTCAGCGCTCATGCCGGCCAGGAATACCCGGCTCAGGCCGCCGACGAAGCTGTTGAAGGTCACCTGGCCGTCGACCATGTTGGTGGTGTCGACCACCATGCTGTAGCCGTAGATCACCCACAACACGCCGACCACGCCGGCGATGCCGAAGCACTGGGTGAACAGCGAGAGCATGTTTTTTGCCCGCACCAGGCCGCCGTAGAACAACGCCAGGCCCGGCAGGCACATGAACAGCACCAGGACGGCGGCGGTGATCATCCAGGCGCTGCTGCCCAGGTTCAGGGTTGGCGGCGGAGTGTCGGCGGCGTTGGCCAGGGTGGAGAAGAGGGTTAATGCAAGGAGGGAAATGCCGGGTAGACGGTTGACCATTTTCGAAGCTCCTGCGAGGAATGGAAGGTTGTCTGGCAGCAAGCCAAGTGGGGAAAACTTCGGGCGTTGTTGGCCTCTTCTTGGGGCACTGACGCGGCCTGCGGCCGCTGCTACGGGGGTAGCAGCGGCCGCAGGCCGCGTCCGGGCTCAACTCAATACCCGCTGCCGGGCACCCAACTGGTCCCCGCCAACGGCACCCGCGCCATGGCCGCGGCTTCCACGGTCAGCGCCACCAGGTCCTCGGGGTCGAGGTTGTGCAGGTGCGACTTGCCGCAGGCGCGGGCCATGGTCTGCGCTTCCAGCACCAGCACGCGCAGGTAGTTGGCCAGGCGGCGCCCGCCTTCCACCGGGTCCAGGCGCTTGGACAGTTCCGGGTCCTGGGTGGTGATGCCCGCCGGGTCGCGGCCGTTCTGCCAGTCATCGTAGAAACCGGCCGCCGAGCCGAGCTTCTTCAGTTCCTCGTCCAGGCGCGGGTGGTTATCACCCAGCGCGATCAGCGCGGCGGTGCCGATGGCCACCGCATCGGCGCCCAGGGCCATGGCTTTGGCCACGTCGGCGCCGTTGCGGATGCCGCCCGACACAATCAGCTGCACCTTGCGGTGCATGCCCATCTCCTGCAAAGCCTGTACCGCCTGTGGAATGGCCGGCAGAATCGGAATGCCGACGTGCTCGATAAACACCTCCTGAGTCGCGGCGGTGCCGCCCTGCATGCCGTCCAGCACGATCACGTCGGCGCCGGCCTTCACCGCCAGCTTCACGTCGTAGTACGGCCGGCTGGCGCCGATCTTCACGTAGATGGGCTTTTCCCAGTCGGTGATCTCGCGGATCTCGGCAATCTTGATCGCCAGGTCATCCGGCCCGGTCCAGTCAGGGTGGCGGCAGGCCGAACGCTGGTCGACGCCAATGGGCAGCGTGCGCATCCCCGCCACCCGCTCGGTGACCTTCATGCCCAACAACATGCCACCGCCGCCGGGCTTCGCCCCCTGCCCGAGCACGATCTCGATGGCGTCGGCCTTGCGCAGGTCGTCCGGGTTCATGCCGTAGCGCGACGGCAGGTACTGGTACACCAGGTGCTGGGACTGGCCGCGCTCTTCGGGGGTCATGCCGCCGTCACCGGTGGTGGTGCTGGTGCCGGCAATGGTCGCGCCGCGGCCCAGGGCTTCCTTGGCGTTGGCCGACAGCGCGCCGAAGCTCATGCCGGCGATGGTCACCGGGATTTTCAAGTGAATGGGCTTCTTGGCGAAGCGGTTGCCCAGTATCACGTCGGTGCCGCATTTCTCCCGGTAGCCTTCCAGCGGGTAGCGCGACACGCTGGCGCCCAGCAGCAACAGGTCGTCGAAATGCGGCACCTTGCGCTTGGTGCCGCCGCCGCGAATGTCGTAGATGCCGGTCTCGGCGGCACGCTGGATTTCCTGGATGGTCAGGCGGTCGAAGGTGGCGGACTCGCGCAGCACCGGAGGGTTCTTCTCGCTCATATCAATGCTCCTCAGTACGCGGACGCGTTATCGACTTTGAAGTTGTACAGCTGACGGGCCGAGCCATAGCGCTTGAAGTCGCTGGCCTGGTGGGCGAAACCGGCGCGGTTAAGCAGCTCCTGCAGCTCTTCCAGGTGCTCGGCGCGCATCTCTTTTTCGATGCAGTCCGAGCCCAGGGACTCGACCTTGCCCTTCACGTAGATGTGGGTTTCATACAGCGAGTCGCCCAGCGCATCGCCGGCATCGCCACACACCACCAGGCGCCCGGCCTGGCCCATGAAGCAGCTCATGTGGCCGATGCTGCCGCCGACGACAATGTCGACGCCCTTCATGGAAATGCCGCAACGGGCGCCGGCATCGCCCTCGATCACCAGCAGGCCGCCATGGGCCGTGGCCCCGGCTGCCTGCGAGGCGCTGCCCTTGACCCGCACGTAGCCGCTCATCATGTTCTCGGCGCAGCCGACGCCGACGTTGCCGTGCACGGTGATCGAGGCCTTCTGGTTCATGCCCGCGCAGTAGTAGCCGGCGTGGCCCTGGATATCGATGGACAGCGCCTCGTTCACGCCGACGGCGAGGTTGTGCTTGCCGTTGGAATGGGTCACCACCCATTCGCGGTCTTCAACGTTGTTGACCTGGTCGTGCAGCGCCTGGTTGAGGTCGCGCACGCTGGCAGTGGAAAGGTCGATGGTTTTCATGTGCGTGCTCCTTAGGCCGACTCGCGTTCCCAGACGTAAAGGGTGGCCGGTGCCGGCTCCCAGATTTTCGCGTTTTCAATGCCCGGCAGGCTCGACAGCGCCTGATACTCCGAGGCCATGGCCACGTAGTCATCGGTCTCGGCGAGGATGGCCGGCTTGCAGGCGATCGGATCGCGGATCACCGCGAAACCGTTGCGGGTGCCGATGGCGAAGGTGAAGAAGCCGTCGAGGTTTTCTAGCGAGTTATCCAGCGCCTCCTTCAGCGAGTCGCCCTGCTGCAGGCGCCAGGTCAGGTAACCGGCGGCCACTTCGGTGTCGTTGTCGGTCTCGAACGTGATGCCTTCGCGCTTGAGCTCTTGGCGCAGACGGAAGTGGTTGGACAGCGAGCCGTTGTGCACCAGGCACAGGTCGGCGCCGGTGGAGAACGGGTGGCTGCCTTCCATGGTCACCGCGCTTTCGGTAGCCATGCGGGTGTGGCCGATGATGTGGCTGCCTTTCATGCCGGCCAGGCCGAAGCGCTGGGAAATTTCCCGTGGCAGGCCCATGCCCTTGAGGATCTCGATGCTCTGCCCGGCGCTCATGATGCGCAGTTCAGGCGCCAGCTCGGCCAGGGCGGCGCGGGCGCTGGCCTCGTCGGTGTTGACCTTGAGCACCGCAGCGGTAGCGTTCTGGAACCAGTCCAGCGAGCAACCCAGCTGGCCTTCAAGGGCGCTCATCAGTGCGTGAAAATCGAAGCTTTCGGTGGTGCTTTGCAGGGTCAGCTTGACCCAGCCATCGGCCACTTCATCGCCGTAGATGGCAAAGCCGGCGCTGTCGGGGCCGCGGTCGGTCATGGCCTCCAGCATTGGTTCGAACAGCTTGCCCAACTGGGCTTCGAGCTGCGGGTTCTTCAGGTACAGCCCCACGATTCCACACATAACAGGTCTCCTTCGCTGGGCGGCACAGGCGCCGCCAGCGCTTCATTGAAGGGTAAGAATCAGAAGAATTCGGTGTAGCGCTGGATCTCCCAGTCGGAGACGTGGCGGCTGTATTCCACCCACTCCATGCGCTTGAGCTTGATGAACTCGCCGACGATTTCCTGGCCCAGCACTTCGCTGAACAGCGGGTCGGCTTCCAGTGCGTCGCAGGCTTCCTTGAGCGACTGCGGCAAGGTCTTGATGCCGCGCGCGGCGATTTCTTCCAGGCTCAGCTTGTAGAGGTTTTCGTTGCAGACCTGGTCGGGCATCAGCTGGCGGTCGATGCCGTCGAGGCCGGCGGCGATGATCGCGGCGCTGACCAGGTACGGGTTGCAGCCGGCATCGGGCAGGCGGAACTCCAGGCGGCCGTAGGGCACGCGGACCATGGCCGAGCGGTTGTTGGCGCCGAAGGCAATGAAGGCCGGGGCCCAGGTGGCGCCGGACAGCGAATTGCCCACCACCAGGCGCTTGTAGGAATTGACCGTGGGCGCCGCGAACGCACACAGCGCCGGGCCGTGGGCCAACAGGCCCGCGGCGAAGTGGTAGGCCAGCTTCGACAGGCCCATGCCGCTGGGGTCACTGGCGTCATGGAAGAGGTTCTTGTTGTCGGCGCTGGCGATGGACAGGTGGAAGTGCATGCCATTGCCGGCGCGCTTGGGGTCGGGCTTGGGCATGAACGAGCAGATCATGCCCAGGTCGTTGGCGATCTCGCCGGCGGCCATGCGGAAGAAGGTGAAGCGGTCCGCCGAGGTCATGGCGTCGCTGTAGGTGTAGTTGATCTCGAACTGGCCGTTGGCGTCCTCGTGGTCGATCTGGTAGATCTCGAAGTCGACCTTCTGCAGCGCCTCGGTCAGGCGTTCGAGGAATTCGCGCGAGCGCGACAGGCCCTTGTAGTCGTAGCAGGGCTTGTCGAGGTTGTCGCTGGCGTCCACCAGTTGCAGCTTGCCGCTGCCATCGCGGCGCATCAGGTTGAATTCGGGCTCCAGGCCGGTGTTCAGGGTCCAGCCCTTGTCGGCCAGGCGCTGCACCTGTTGCTGCAGCACGTAGCGGCTGTCGTACGGGTGGGGCTTGCCGTCCACATGGCCGATGCACACCACGCGGCCGTAGCCCGGCTGCCAGGGCACCGGGGTCAGGGTGGCCAGGTCGCCGCGGGCCATGAAATCCGGGCCGTGGGGCTCCATGCCCATGCCGCAGATGGCGAAGCCGGCGAAACCCGCGCCTTCCTCGGCCACGGTCTTGAGGCCACACACCGGCACCGACTTGGTCTTGGCCGCACCGTGGATATCGACGAACTGGGCCAGCACGTACTTGATCCCGTGCTGCTCGATAATGCGCTGGGTTTCTTCTGGCAACATGTGCACTTCACTCCTCGCGACTGGCTGGCTGATCGTTTATTCCGCTAAAGAAACTTACTTTCCCAATGGGAATGCAAGCCGCTTGCCAGATTTGCCGATGCCGGTGCCTGTTCGCGAAAACGAGCTTTGTACTCTGTCTATATGGGAATATAGTTTTCCCAGGGGGAATACCAGCAAACGCCGGACGGCGGAGCTCCCCGGATTTGCACATTCATGGTGCGAAACTAATATTAATGTACAGAAACCGTGCAGGCCTTTATGAACATGCCTATCGACCCCCAACCACGTTTGAAGCTGGAGCAGTACCTGGGGATGCAGATCAAGCGCCAGCGCCAGGCGCAGGAACTCAAGCTGGCCGACGTGGCCCGCATCGCCGGTATCAGCCAGGGCATGCTGAGCAAGATCGAGAACGCCCAGGTGTCCACCAGCCTCGACACCCTCAGCCGCCTGTGCGACGTGCTGGGCATGCCCATGTCCAAGCTGTTCAGCCAGTACGACCAGCAAGGCAGCAGCGCCCTGCTGGTGAAGGCCGACGAAGGCCTGGAGGTGGTGCGCCGCGGCACCGAGAAGGGCCACACCTACCACCTGCTGAACCACACCCGCGGGCCGAAGAAGAGCTTCGAGGCGTACATGGTCAGCATGGACGACGCCAGCGAGGAGTTCCCGACCTTCTCGCACCCGGGCACCGAGTTCCTGCACCTGCTGGAAGGCGAGCTGATCTACCGCCATGGCAACCAGCTGTACCGCATGGAGGCTGGCGACAGCCTGACCTTCGACGGCGAGATCCCCCATGGGCCGGAGCAGCTGGTGCAGGTGCCGATCAAGTTGCTGTCGATCATGAATTACGGCAGCGAGAACCAGTAAGCCGGGGGCCTTGATCAAAACCTGTGGGAGCTGGCTTGCCAGCGAGCTTTGGGGGCCTGAAAAGCTCGCTGGCAAGCCAGCTCCCACAGGGATTGATTTCGTGCCTCAACCCCTCAATAAAATTCCTACCAGTTAAAAAACTTTCACCACCCCTCTAGACGCCCCCCGCGCTTTCCCCTATAAAACCCACCAAGGAATATTTTATTCCCCACAGGCAATTTCCTGTGGGACGCCTTTTTTCGCCCTGCGATGCGCTGCCGCCACCCTTCCCCCGAGGACAAGCCATGCAACACGAAAAACACCAATTCATTCTCAAGATAAGCTGCCCGGCCACCTCGGGCATCGTCGCGGCGGTGACCTCGTACCTGGCCGGCAACGCGTGCTACATCGGCGAGATGGCCCAGTTCGACGACGAGCTGAGCGGGCGGTTTTTCATGCGGGCGGTGTTTCGCTTCAACGACGGCCACGCCGGTGACATCGATCAATTGAAAGCCGGCTTCGGCGACGTGGCCGGCCAGTTCGACATGGACTGGGAGCTGCACGACAACAGCCAGCCCATGCGCGTGCTGCTGATGGTGAGCAAGTTCGACCACTGCCTCACCGACCTGCTGTACCGCTACCACAAGGGCGAGATGGACATGACCATCACCGCCATCGTCTCCAACCACCTGGAACTGCGGCCCATGGCCGAGCGCGAGGGCATTCGCTTCATCTACCTGCCCGTGACCAAGGACACCAAGGCGCGCCAGGAGGCCGAGCTGATGAAGGTGGTGGACGAAACCGGCACCGACCTGGTGGTGCTGGCCCGCTACATGCAAATCCTCTCCGACGACCTGTGCAAGCAGCTGTCGGGGCGCGCCATCAACATCCACCACTCGTTCCTGCCCGGCTTCAAGGGCGCCAAGCCCTACCACCAGGCCTACCAGCGCGGCGTGAAGCTGATTGGCGCCACCGCCCACTACGTCACCAGCGACCTCGACGAAGGCCCGATCATCGAGCAGGAAGTGCAGCGCGTGGACCACGCCTACCTGCCCGACGACCTGGTCGCCATAGGCCGCGATACCGAAACCGTGGCGCTGTCCAAGGCGGTGAAATACCACCTACAGCACCGCGTCTTCCTCAACCAGGACCGCACGGTGATCTTCCGGTGAACAGCCTCAAGTTGATCGACGGCAAGGCCGCCGCAGCCGGAGTGTTGCGCCAGGTAAAAGCCGATATCGCCCGGCACGGTATCCACCCGGCCCTGGCGGTGATCCTGGTGGGCGATGACCCCGCCAGCCATGTCTACGTGCGCAACAAGATTTTGCGCGCCGAGGAAGCCGGCATCCGCTCGCTGGAGTACCGCCTGCCCGCCGATACCCCACAGGCCGACGTGCTGGCGTTGATCGCCCGGTTGAACGCCGACCCCAGCGTCAACGGCATCCTGCTGCAACTGCCGCTACCGGCCCATATAGAAGAAGCCCTGGCGTTGCAGGCGATTGCGCCGAGCAAGGACGTCGATGGTTTTCACAGTGAAAACGTCGGCGGCCTCAGCCAGGGCCGCGACGTGCTCACCCCCTGCACGCCCAGCGGCTGCATGCACTTGCTGCAGGCCACGCTGGGCGACCTGAGCGGCAAGCACGCCGTGGTCATCGGCCGCTCGAACATTGTCGGCAAGCCCATGGCGGCGTTGCTGCTGCAGGCCCATTGCTCGGTCACCGTGCTGCACTCGCGCAGCGTCAACGCCCGCGAACTGTGCCGCCAGGCCGACATCGTGGTAGCCGCCGTCGGCCGCCCGCAGATGGTCGACGCCAGCTGGCTGAAGCCCGGTTGCGTGGTCATCGACGTGGGCATCAACCGTATCGAAGCAGGCGGCCGCAGCCGCCTGGTGGGCGACGTCGATTTCGACAGCGCCCTGGCCGTGGCCAGCGCCATCACCCCGGTGCCCGGTGGCGTCGGGCCGATGACCATCGCCTTCCTGATGAAGAACACCCTGACCGCTGCGCTGCAGCAGGCCACCCCCCCACGCAGCCCGTCGGAGGCCCCATGCCTTTCAACCTGTTGAAATATGGCCTGAGCTCGGAGTACCCGGTCGAGGTTGACCTGCCCGCGCCCAAGGAACTCAAGCCCCGCTACGACGTGGTGATCATCGGCGGTGGCGGCCATGGCCTGGCCACGGCCTATTACCTGGCCAAGTACCACGGCATCACCAACGTCGCCGTGCTGGAAAAGTCCTACCTGGGCGGCGGCAACACCGCACGCAACACGGCGGTGATTCGCTCCAACTACTTGACCAGCGAAGGGGTGAAGTTCTACGCCGAATCGGTGCGCCTGTTTGAGGGCCTGTCCAACGAGTTCGACTTCAACATCATGTATTCGCACCGCGGCCAGCTGACGCTTGCCCACACCGACGCCACCGTGCGCTCGTTCCGCCAGCGCGCCGAGGTCAACAAGCACTTCGGCGGCCGCACCGAGATGATCGACCGCCAGCAGATCCGCGAACTGGTGCCCACCCTCAACCTCGACCCCGGCTACCTGCCGGTGCTGGCCGGCCTGTGGCACATGGACGGCGCCACCGCCCGCCACGACGCCGTGGCCTGGGGCTACGCCAAGCAGGCGGCCAAGCGCGGCGTGGAGATCCACCAGCTCACCGAAGTGCAGGAACTGGTGATCGAAAACGGCGCCATCACCGCCGTGAAGACCAACCGCGGCACCGTCCAGTGCGGCTGCGCGGTGCAGGCCATCGCCGGCATGAGCTCGCAGATGATGGCCAAGGCCGGCATCCGCTCGCCGATCCAGACCTTCCCGTTGCAGGCCATGGTGACCCAGCCGTTCAAGCCGTTCCTCGACCCGCTGGTGAGCTCCTCGGCGCTGCACTGCTACGTGCAGCAGACCAGCCGTGGCGAGGTGGTGTTCGGCGGCGGCTCCGACCCCTACCCGCTGTTCAACACCCGCTCCACCCTGGACCTGAAGGAAAGCCTGCTGGCCCACGCCATCGAGATGTTCCCGTTCCTGGCCAACGCCAAGCTGATGCGCCAGTGGGCCGGCATCACCGACATGACCCCGGACTACAGCCCGATCATGGGCCTGAGCCCGGTGAAGAATTACTACCTGGACGCCGGCTGGGGCACCTGGGGCTTCAAGGCCACGCCCATCTGCGGCAAGACCATGGCCGAGCTGGTGGCCAGCGGCGGCAAGGTGCCGGAGCTGATCAAGCCATTCAGCCTGGCGCGTTTTTCCACCTTCAAGCAGGTCAACGAAATGGGCGCCACCGCGGCCAGCCACTGAGGAACGGACGATGAAAATCATGAATTGCCCGCTCAACGGGCCGCGTAACATCAGCGAATTCACCTACGGCGGCGAGTTCAAGGCCATGCCCGACCCGGCCACCTGCACCGACGCCGAATGGGCCGACTACGTGTTCAACTGCGAGAATCTCGCCGGCGTGGTGCGCGAGTGGTGGATGCACACACCGTCCAGCTACTGGTTCCTGGCCGAGCGGCACACGGTCACCGACGAGATCATCCGCACCTTCGACCCGAAGGAAGTCTTCACCACCCGCGTCGAATTCGCCACCCAGGAGATCGCCGGATGAACCGCCTCCCCGCCCCCATGGGCCTGCTGATCGACCGCGAACAGCCGCTGACTTTCAGCTTCGACGACACGCCCTACCAGGGCTTCGCCGGCGACAGCCTCGCCAGCGCCCTGCTCGCCAACGGCCGCTTCCTGCTCTCGCGCTCGTTCAAATACCACCGCCCGCGCGGCCCGTTGAGCATGGCCGGGCAGGACGCCAACAGCCTGGTACAACTGCCGCGCGAGCCCAACGTGCTGGCCGACATGCAACCGCTGGAGCAGGGCCTGCAAGCCAGCGGGCAAAACTTCAACGGCACCCTGGACAACGACAAGGACGCCTGGCTGGGCAAGTTCTCCAAGTTCATGCCGGTGGGCTTCTACTACCGCTCGTTCTACAAGCCCAAGGGCATGTGGAAGGTGTGGGAACCCATCATCCGCAAGAAAGCCGGCCTGGGCGTGCTGGACCTGACGTTCCAGCCCGAGTACTACGACAAGGCCTACCTGTTCACGGACCTGGCCGTGGTGGGTGCCGGGCCTGCCGGCCTGCAGGCAGCGCTGACTGCGGCCAATGCCGGGGCCAAGGTGCTGTTGATCGAGCAGAGCCCGCTTTTGGGTGGGTCACTGACCTACGCGCGCTTCGACATCGACGGCACCCGCGCCGAAACCCTGCGGCGCGAACTGGTGAGCGCCGTCGAGCAGCACGCCAATATCCAGGTGCTCACCCAGGCCACCTGCAACGCCTGGTTCACCGACAACTACCTGCCGGTCATCCAGGGCAAGCGCCTGTACAAGGTGCGCGCCAGCCAGTGCCTGGTCGCCAGCGGCTCGTTCGACCAGCCGGTGATTTTCCGCAACAACGACCTGCCCGGCATCATGCTCACCAGCGCCGCCCAGCGCCTGATGAAGCTGTACGCGGTGAAGCCGGGCAACACCGCCGTGGTGCTCACCGGCAACGACGACGGCTACCTGGCGGCGCTGGACCTGCACGACCAGGGCGTGAAAGTGGCCGCCGTGGTCGACCTGCGCAACGGCCCCGCCGACCGCGCCCTGCTGCGCGCGCTGGACCAGCGCTCGATTCCGCTGCACGTCGACACCACGGTGTTCGAGGCCCTGCACGAGAGCGGCATGCGCCACGTCAGCGGCGTCGAGCTGCGCAAGATCACCGGCCAGGGCCAGGTGGCCAGCAGCGCGGTGAAACTGGACTGCGACCTGCTGTGCATGTCCGGCGGCTACATGCCGGTGTACCAGCTGCTGTGCCAGGCCGGTGGCAAGCTGGCCTACGACGACCAGCTGGCGGAATTCACCCTCAGCGGCCTGCCGAAGATCCTCCACGTGGCCGGTTCGGTAAATGGCTGCCACAGCCTGCAGAACGTGCTGGCCGACGCCAGCAACTGCGCCGCCGCCATCGCCGCCGCCCTGGGCCTGGGTGCCCCGGCGCACGCCAGCCTGGCGCCCGAGGCCCGGGTCAATTTCCCCTGGCCGATTTTCCCGCACCCCAAGGGCAAGGACTTCGTCGACTTCGATGAAGACCTGCAGGTGCAGGACATCATCAACGCCACCAGAATCGGCTACCGCGACGTGCAGTTGGTGAAGCGTTATTCCACCGTCGGTATGGGCCCGTCCCAGGGCCGTCACTCGGCGCTGCCCACGGCGCGCCTGGTGGCGCAAGCGACCCAGCGCAACATCAGCGAGACCGGCGTCACCACCGCGCGGCCGCCGTTCGTGGCCGAGAAGCTCGCCCATGTCGCCGGCCGCGCCTTCGATCCGTATCGGCAGACACCGCTGCACCGCCGCCACCTGGAAGCCGGGGCGAAAATGATGCCCGCCGGCATCTGGCAGCGCCCGGCTTACTACGGCAAGGCCTCGCAGCGCGAGCAGTGCATGCAGGCCGAGGCGCTGCACGTGCGCAACAAGGTCGGCATCATCGACGTGTCGACCCTGGGCGGCCTGGACATACGCGGCCCGGATGCGGCCGAGTTGCTGAACCGCCTGTACACCTTCGCCTTCCTCAAGCAGCCGGTGGGCCGCTCGCGCTATGCGCTGATGACCAACGAGCACGGCGTGGTGATCGACGACGGCGTGTGTGCACGCTTCGCCGACAGGCATTTCTACGTCACCGCCACCACCAGCGGCGTCGACCGTATCTACCAGCAGATGCTCAAGTGGAACGCCCAGTGGCGCCTGGACGTCGACATCGCCAACGTCACCGCGGCCATTTCCGCCGTGAACGTGGCGGGGCCGGACGCGCGCAAGGTGCTGGAAAAAGTCTGCAGCGACCTGGACCTGTCACCGGCCGGTTTCCCCTACCTGGCGGTGCGCCAGGGCACCGTGGCCGGAATCAAGGCGCGGCTGCTGCGGGTGGGCTTCGTCGGCGAGCTGGGCTATGAAATCCACGTGCCGGCGCGCCACGCCGTGCAGCTGTGGGACGCGCTGATGGACGCCGGCAAGGCCTTCGACATCCGCCCCTTCGGCGTCGAGACCCAGCGCCTGCTGCGCCTGGAAAAAGGCCACGTGATCATCAGCCAGGACACCGACGGCATGACCCACCCGGCCGAGATCGACATGGGCTGGGCGGTCAGCCGCAGCAAACCGTTCTTCGTGGGGCGGCGCTCGGTGGACATCCTCGAAGCGCAGCCCATGACCCGCAAGCTGGTGGGCTTTACCTTGCCCAAGGGCAGCGTGCAGCCGCTCGAAGGCCACCTGGTGCTCAGCGGCGCGGACATCAGCGGCAACGTCACCTCGTGCGAATACTCCGAAACCCTGGGCCAGGTGATCGGCCTGGCCTACGCCGGTTTCGACCAGAGCCAACCCGGGCAGAAGATCCCGATCCGCGTGGAAGGCGGCATCGTCGTCGAAGCCACCGTGGTCAAACTACCGTTTTTCGACCCTGATAACCTGCGCCAGGAGTTGTAAGCCATGTCCAGTCTCAAAGCTGAAGATTACATCGGGCAGGCCGTGCAGCCCTGCACCCTGCTGGACCTCACCGACCTGCCCCGGGTGGGCTTCCGCGGCGCCGACAGCGCCGCCTACCTGCAACAGCGCGGCTTCGAACTGCCCCAGGCCGCCAACCGCGCCGTGGCCCAGGCCGACGGCAGCCGGGTGGCGCGCCTGTCGCAGACCGAGTATTTGCTGCTGGGCAGCCAGGCCGACCACGGCCAGCGCCTGGCCGACGAGGAAGCGCGCTGGGCGCTGGACCACAGCGCCAACTACCTGCTGCCGCGCCAGGACAGCCACGCCTGGATACGGCTGGGCGGCAGTCTGCTGCCGGCGCTGATGGCCAAGCTGTGCGCCGTCGACCTGCGCGCCCAGGCCTTCGCCCCCGGCGCGGTGGCGCAGACCTCGGCGGCGCGCATCAACGTGATCATCATCAACGCAGGCGGCGAGGTGCCGACCTTCGACGTGCTGTTCGACCGCGCCTCCCACGAATACTTCCTGTCCGCCGTCCAGGACGCCCTGCAAGAGTTCGCCTGATACACCACCCACCTGTAGCCGCTGCCGCCAGGCTGCGCTGGCCCCCACATTCACTGGACACCTTCAGCGAGGCACAGGGCCAGCGCAGCCTGACGGCAGCGGCTACAGGCTTATGACTAAAATTTCATGTTTGCGCTTTCCCCGCCGATAAACCGTGCCTAAGAAGAAAAAAACTGCTGGCTGCCAACGATAAAAAAATACCCCCCAGCAACCAACGATCAAGAAGCGCACAAGTTTCCGGAGGGAAGAATGAACAGTTGGTTTGCCAACATAAGCGTGAACAAAAAGCTGGGACTGGGCTTTGGCCTGGTGCTGGTACTGACCACCCTGCTGGCCGCCACCGGCTGGAACAGCATGGGTGGCCTGATTAACCGCAGCAACTGGATGAGTGACATCACCCAGCTCAACTCTGCCTTGACCAAACTGCGCGTGGCGCGCCTGCAGTACATGCTCGCCAACGGCGACGACACCGCGGCGCAATTGGTGCAGACCACCCTGGACGGCTTCGAGGCCCAGCAGAAGAAGATCCTCGACACCTTCAAGAGCCCGGAAAACATCAAGCTGCTCAAGGAGCAGAACGGCCAGCTGGAAGCCTACAAGGTCTCGCTGAACAAGATGCGTGCCGCCTACCGCGCCAGCAACGCCGCGCGCCAGGACCTGAACGACACCGCCCTGGCGGCGTTCCAGACCATCGACAAGGTCAACCTGTCGGTGCAGGCTGACCGCCGCATGGAAGAAGTGGTGGCCGTGGCCAAGGCCAAGGACCTGCTGCTGGTGGTGCGCTACGAAGTACGCGGCTACCTGGGCGACGCCAGCGCCGCCAACGAACAGACCGCGTTCGCCCAGCTCGACGCCGCCCAGGCCGCCGTGGCGCCGCTGTATGGCGCGCTGCCGGGCCAACAGGACGGCATCAAGCTGTACGAGGGCGCCGTCAACAGCTACCGCGCTGCGCTGAACCGCTTCAAGGCCGCCAACGCCGACATCGTCCAGGCCCGCAAGGAAATGACCGACCAGGGCAACGAGATCGTGCGCATCAGCGACGCCCTGTACAAACTGCAACTGGACCGCCGCGACAGCGAGAGCGCCCAGGCGCAATCGGTGCAGCTGATCGCCACGCTGCTGGCCCTGCTGTTCGGCATCGCCGCCGCCCTGATCATCACCCGCCAGATCACCCGCCCTATCCAGGAAACCCTGGACGCGGTGAAACGCATCGCCGACGGCGACCTGACCCAGACCCTGCGCGTGACCCGCAAGGACGAGTTGGGCGTGCTGCAGCAAGGTATCCAGAACATGGGCACCACCCTGCGCGAGCTGATCACCAGCATCCGCGACGGCGTGACCCAGATCGCCAGCGCCGCCGAGGAACTGTCGGCCGTGACCGAGGAAACCAGCGCCGGGGTCAACAGCCAGAAGGTGGAAACCGACCAGGTGGCCACTGCCATGCACGAGATGACTGCCACCGTGCAGGAAGTCGCGCGCAACGCCGAGCAGGCCTCCATGGCCGCCACCGATGCCGACGGCCAGGCCCGTGACGGTGACAAGGTAGTGAACCAGGCCATCGACCAGATCGAACGCCTGGCCGCCGAGGTCAAGCGCTCCACCGAGGCCATGGGCCACCTGCAGCAGGAAAGCGACAAGATCGGCAAGGTCATGGACGTGATCAAGGCCGTGGCCGAGCAGACCAACCTGCTGGCGCTGAACGCTGCCATCGAAGCGGCCCGTGCCGGTGAAGCCGGCCGCGGCTTTGCCGTGGTGGCCGACGAGGTGCGTGGCCTGGCCCAGCGCACGCAGAAGTCCACCGAGGAAATCGAAGGCCTGGTAGCCGGCCTGCAGACCGGCACCCAGCAAGTGGCCAACGTGATGCTCAGCAGCAGCGCGTTGACCGACAGCAGCGTGGCCCTGACCCGTCAGGCCGGCGTGTCACTGGAGAACATCACCCGCACGGTGTCGAACATCCAGTTGATGAATCAGCAGATCGCCGCGGCAGCCGAGCAGCAGAGCTCGGTGGCCGAAGAGATCAGCCGCAGCATCATCAACGTGCGTGACGTGTCGGAACAGACCGCGGCAGCCAGCGAGGAAACCGCGGCCTCCAGCGTCGAGCTGGCGCGCCTGGGTGGGCAGCTGCAGATGATGGTCAGCCACTTCCGCGTGTAACGGCTACAAACCTGGTGGGAGCTGGCTTGCCAGCGAGCTTTTCGAGGGCCTGAAAAGCTCGCTGGCAAGCCAGCTCCCACAGGTCACTGCACGGTCTTGAGCGTGCGGTCGTCGTAGTACAGGGCGTTCTTGTCGGTGCCCTGTTTGAAGAAGTACCCGTAGTCCTCCAGGTACCACACCGTGTCCACGCGGTTGTAGGGGTCCCCTTCCCCGCTGCACCGCAACTTCTTCGCCTGGCCGCTGAGGCTGGCGTTGAGCTGCGCCGCCGGCGCCTCGCTGTCCACCTTGCACTTGACCACCTGGCGGCTCTCGCCCAGGTCGCCCATCATCGAGTTCTTGCGCTTGCCCTGGGTGATGTAGGTCAGCTCCTGGCCCACCGGCATCTGCTGCCAGTCACCGCTGAAGGTCAGGTTGGTGAGCATCGAGTCCTCGGTCATCACCGTCTTGCCGAAGAAGCGGGTCTTCTGCGCCAGCGCCACCAGGCCACGGAAGCTCACTTCGCTGCCTTCGTAGCTGTCGGCGCGGGTGCGGATGCCCAGTTGGCCGCTGGCCTTGTCGACCTCGAAGAAGCGCTCTTCGCGAATCGGCAGGTTGCTCTTGGCGGTGTTGGCCATGCCGGTTTCCAGGGTCTGCTTGAACGCCTTGCGCGGCGGCGCCAGGTTCAAGTGCTTGATGGCGGTCATGGGCACCGCGCCCACCGCCGGCAGCGGCGTGTTGATGGGCGCCTTGCTGCGTGGGCTGAACGCCGGCAGTTGCGCCAGCGCCTCGGGCTTGGCGCACACGGCGCGGAACAGCGTCTGGTACTCGGGCACGCTGCGGCTGAAGGGCTGCGGCTGCGGGTCCTTGAACAGCTTGCCGTCGGTCACCTTGTCGCGCTCGTCGACGTCGTAGCCCATCAGCAGGCGGAAGCTCTGCTTGCCGCAGTCCACGGCGTAGTGCTCGCGCTTCTGCGCGCTGGGGGCGTTGTAGGGGCGGCCGGCGGTGACGGTGGGCTCGTCGAGGGCGGCCCAGAAGCGCATCTCGTCGCCTTCGGCCTTGAGGCTGTTGCGGTCCAGCAGCACCCAGAACACCTGGTCGCCGCCCTTGATCACCCGCCACTCCGGCACCGCGGTGGCCTGGCACGCGGCCTTGAAGGCGGCGTTGCTCTTGAGGTTGCCGGCCAGTTCGTCAGGCACGTCGCGCGGCGGCATGTAGCCGCCGTTGCTGCTGCCGAAGTACACGCGTTTCTCGCCCTGCACGTAGGCAATGCGCGCCTGGTAGCTGCTGCACGACGCCTCGATCTGCGCGGCGAACGGGTACGGTTGCTGCTCGGTGACGGGTGGCACGGCCAGGTAGCTGAGGGTGTCGCCGTTGCGCATCACTGACTCGGGCACGGGCGGCAGGGCCAGGGTGTCGCTGAGCATTTTTTCCGCGTCGGTTGGCACGTGCGGCTTCGGCGCCTCGGGGCTGGGCGCGTGCTGGGCGCAGCCGGCCACGAGGGCAATCAGCAGGGCCAGGGGCAGACGTTGCATAGTGATCCTTCATCAAGTTCAGCGTCCCCACACTGTAGCCGCTGCCGTCAGGCTGCGCTGGCCCCGGAGTACACTGAAGATCTTCAGCGTGGACAAGGGCCAGCGCAGCCTGGCGGCAGCGGCTACAAGGGTGCTTAGTGGACTTTGCGCAGCTGACGCTGGCTGTAGTACTGGTCGTTCTTGTCGGTGCCCGACTGGTAGAAGTAACCGTAGTCCTCCAGGTAGTACAGGGTATCGACGCTCTGGCGCTTGTCACTGCTCACGGTGCAGCGCACCAGCTTGGCCTGGCCGCTGAGGTGCGGGTTGACCTGGGCGGCGCTGACCTGGCTCTTGATGGCGCACTGCACGTTGGTGTGGGTGAGGATGGCGCCGGTGTTGCCGCTGACCGCGCTGGTGTCCAGCACCACGCCCAGGGTGCTGCCCACCGGCATGGTGCGCCAGTCACCGGTGAAGTGCGCGTCGATCACCGACGAGCTTTCGAACACGGTGTCCAGGCCATGGAAGGTGGTCTTGCTGGCCAGGGAGAACAGGCCCCGGAACGAGATTTCGCTGCTGTCGAAGCCATCGCTGGTGGAACGCACCGCCAGCTGGCCGGTGGTGGCGTCAGGCTTGATGAAGGTGTCGACGTTCAGCGGTACTTCGCCGTTGGGGCCGTTGGCGGTGCCGGTCTCGGACAGGTAGGTGAGCGGCTTGCGCGGCGCCGGCATGCCCAGCTTGTGCACGGCGGCCAGTGGCAGCGCCATCACCCCGGGGAACGGGCCGGCCAGCGGTGCTTTCACCCGCGGGCTGAACGCCGGGAGTTTTTCCAGCGCCTGCGGGTTGCCGCAGATGGCCTTGTAGGTGGCGTGGTTGTCGGTGTCGCGGGCAATCTGTTGGGCCTCGGGCACGAAGTGCACGGCGCCGTCGGTGACGTTGTTGCGTTCGTCCAGGTCGAAGCCCGACAGCACCTTGAAGGTCTGCTGGGTGCAGTCCACCGCCACGTATTCACGCTTCTGCGCCATGGGCGCGTAGTACGGCAGGTCGAAGGTGGTGACCGGTTCATCCCACGCGGTCCAGAAGCGCAGGGTGTTGCCCTGGGGCTTGATACTGGCGCGGTCGATCAGGGTCTGCTGGCCGTTGGCGGCGGTGCGCACCACGCGCCAGTCCGGCTGCGGCGTGCTGTTGCAGGCGTCGACGAAATCGGGGTTTTTCAACAGGGCCTGGGCCACGTCCTTGCGCATGCGCACGGCGGGCATGTACAGGCCGTCCTGGCTCTTCACGTAGGAGCGCTTGCCGCCGTCGAAGTACATCAGCTTGGCGGAAGGCTCCACGCACGAGGCCTGGATCTGCATCATGATGTCCTGGCGCAGGGTGTCGTCCTTGGGGCGGATGACCATGAAGCTGAGCTGGTCGCCGTCGCGCAGCACGCTGTTGCTCAGCGGGGTGCGCTTGACCATGTCGAACATCAGCTGGTTGGCCTTGTCGACCGGGGCCGGCACCTTCAGCGTCGGCTGGGCCTTGGCCACCGGGGCGGCGGGCGCGGGCGCCGGGGTGGACTGGTGGGCGCAGGCGGCGGTCGCGGCGATGGCCAGGGCAAGGGCAACACGGTTCATGGGTTTTCCTGATTTGGCAGGCGAGGTCCCTGTAGCCGCGGCCGCAGGCTGCGGCTACAGGGTGGCGCGCGAAAAGGAAACCATCTTACCGCTAGTGACGGTTCACTTCATGAACTTCATTTGGCCAGCAGGCCCACCCCACGGCCACGCGGGTCGGAGGCGGTCTCGACCTTGCGGCCATCGACCTTGATGGCCTGGACATCACCCATTTCCCAGCCCTGGTCCTCCAGCTTGTAGCCCATGGCCTTGAGCTCTTCGGCCGTTTGGCCAGTGAGCGGCGCGTAGCTGTCGTAGTAGATGGTGTCCTTGGGCAGCAACTGGTGGTGCACCCGCTGCGCCGCCACGGCCTTGGCCAGCGGCAGACGGTAGTCGTAGGTGTTGTTCAGCACCTGGAAGATCGAGGTGAAGATCCGCGAGCCACCCGGGGTGCCCAGCACCAGGGTCACGCGGCCGTCGCGGGTCACCAGGGTGGGGCTCATGGACGAGAGCATGCGCTTGCCCGGCTCGATGGCGTTGGCGTCGCCGCCCACCACGCCGAAGGCGTTGGCCACGCCTGGCTTGGAGCTGAAATCGTCCATCTCGTCGTTGAGCAGGAAGCCTGCGCCCTTCACCACCACGCCGCTGCCGTAGTCCCAGTTCAGGGTGTAGGTGTTGCTGACGGCGTTGCCGTCGTGGTCGACGATGGAGAAGTGCGTGGTCTGGTGCGCTTCAAGGCCAGGGTGCACGTTCTCGGTGGCGGAGATGGCGGTGGGGTTGACCTCGTCGGCGCGCTTGAGCAGGTAGGCCGGGGCAATCAACTTGTTCACCGGCACGTCGTTGAAGTCCGGGTCGCCCAGGTAGTTGGCGCGGTCGGCGAACACGCGCTTCTCGATCTCGGCCAGCAGGTGGATGTAGCGCGCCGAGTTCAGCGCCACGCCCTTGAAGTCGTCCTTGCGGATGTCCTTGATGCCCAGCAGCTGGGCCAGGGCGATGCCGCCCGAGCTGGGTAGCGGCGCGGTGTAGATGATGTTGCCGCGCCAGTCGATGTGCAGCGGCTCACGCCAGTTGACCTTGTAGTCGTGCAGGTCCTGCTTGGTGATCAGGCCCTTGTCGGCCTGCATCTGGGCTACCAGCAGGTCGGCGGTCTTGCCTTCGTAGAAGTCCTTGGCGCCCTGGTCGGCGATGCGCTCCAGGGTCTGCGCCAGCTCCGGCTGGCGGAAGGTCTGGCCGGGCTTCATGGTGCCGAAGTAGTCGTTGAAGTTGGTCTGGCCGTTGAACAGCTTCAGCGCGTCCTGGCGGTACTGGAACTGCTTGTCGGCGACGGTGAAGCCGTCCTTCGCGTAGCCGATGGCCGGGGTCAGCAGCTCGGCCCACGGCAGCTTGCCGAAGCGCTTGTGGGCTTCCCACAGGCCCAGCACGGTGCCGGGCACGCCGCTGGCCTTGGCGCCGACCAGGCTGAGGTTCTCGATGACCTCGCCCTTGTCGTTCAGGTACATGTTGCGGCTCGCGGCCTTGGGCGCGGTCTCGCGGTAATCGAGGAAGTAGGGCTTGCCCTTGACGTACAGGGTCATGAACCCGCCGCCGCCCAGGTTGCCGGCCTCGGGGTAGGTGACGGCCAGGGTGAAGGCCGTGGCGACGGCGGCGTCCACCGCGTTGCCGCCCTGCTTGAGAATCTGCGCGGCGACCTTGGCGCCGTATTGGTCGGGCGCGGCGACGGCGCCGCTGTCCAGCAACGCTGCGTAGGAGTGGGTGCTGGCGAAAATGGCGGCACTCAGGGCAAGGGTCTTGAACAACACAATACGCATCGGGTGTCCTTACTGTTGTTATGAATTGCAGCCACAGTTAGGCCCAGGATGGCGGTGGTTTCAACCCCTACAGGGCAAAACGGCCGCTCAGGGGCGGCCGTTTCGCTGCTGGTTTCACAGCATTTCGTCGAGAATCCACTGCTGCGCCGAGCTGCGCTTGGGCGCCCAGCCCAGCAATTCCCGGGCGTTCCTGCCACGCACGCGGCTGTTGGAGCCCAGGCCGTAATTGGCCATTTCATAGCCCCATTCTTTTTCCGCGTCGGCCAGTGGCCAGTCCTGGGGTTCACCCAGGCCCAGGGCGGTGGCCATGGCGCGGGTCATGTCGACGAAGGCCGCCTCGCCGCTCTCGACGAAGTAGAAGGTGCCGGCCGGGTTCTTCGCCAGCGCCAGCAGGTACAGCGCCACCACGTCCTCGATGTGCACGTTGGACCAGATGTTCTGGCCCGGGCCCACGTGGCGGACGATGCCGCTCTTGCGCGCCTGCTTCAGCAGCCGTGGCAGCTGCACGCTGTCGCGCTTCACGCCCAGGCTGTGGCCGTAGATCAGCGTGTTGCAGATGACCGCCGAGCGCACGCCCTGGGCGGCGGCGGCCAGTACCAGGTTGTCGATGGCCACGCGCGCAGCCTTGTCCACAGTAGGTTCGGGCAGGTGGCCTTCGTAGTAGATGACGTCGCTGCCCTTGCCGCCCGAGGCGTCGCCGACAATGCTCGAACCGCTGGTGTGCAGCAGCGGCTTGTCGGAACCCTGCAGGCCTTCGATCAAGGCTTCGACGGCGCCGCGGTGGTCGCTGCTGGCGGCGTTGATCACGGCATCGCTGGCGCGCGCCTGGGCAATCAGCAGTGCACGATCATCGAGGCTGCCCAGCACCGGGGTGATACCCAGGGCCTGTATTTCCTCGGCCTGCTCGGCGCTGCGCACCAGGCCGGTGACCTGGTGGCCGGCCTGGACCAGGGCGGTGGCGATCGAGCCGCCGATGAAACCGGCGGCACCGGTGACGAATACGTTCATGCTCAAACTCCCGTTCGATGTGTGGAGGCGGCCAGTATCGAAGGGTTATCCGTGCGGAAACAGCCGGTGGCGGCCAATAGACTTTTGCCCGCCGGTCACGAATCCCCTTGGGCGTAGCAGGCCAGCTTTTCCTGCATGAAATCCAGGAAGCACTGGATGCGCAACGCCAGCTGCGAGTTACGGTAGTACACGGCGTTGATGGTCTGCCGCTCGCCGGTGTTGGCCGCCACCAGCAGTGGCACCAGGCGGCCCTGGGCGATGTCCTGGTGGGTCATGAAGTCTGACAGGCAAGTAATGCCCTGCCCGGCCAGCGCCAGCTGCCGCAGGGTCTCGCCACTGGAAGCGGCCACCCGCGGGCTGGCCTGCCAGCGGTCGCCGTCGGCGTGGCGCAGCGGCCACAGGTTCAGGTGGTCGGGCTGGGTGAAGCCCAGCAGGCTGTGCTCGCGCAACTCTTCCACCTGGCGCGGCGTGCCGTGCTGGCGCAGGTACTCGGGGCTGGCGAGGATGTTCAGCGGGCTGCGGCCCAGCAGGCGCGCGTGCAAGGTGGAGTCGGCGAGCACGCCGATGCGGATGGCGACATCGGTGCTCTGTTCGAGCAGGTCGATCAGCAGGTCGTCGGTATTGAGTTCCAGGGTGATGTCCGGGTAGCGCGCGCGGAACTCGCCCACATACGGCACGATGGCGTGCAGCATGAACGGCGAGGCGGCATTGACCCGCAGGCGCCCGGATGGCGTCTGGTGGCGCACCGCCAGGCGTTCTTCCAGCTCGTCCATCTGTTGCAGGATCTGCTTGGCCTTTTCGAAGAAGAACCGGCCTTCTTCAGTGAGGTCCATGCGCCGCGTGGTGCGGTTGATCAGCGTGGTGTCGAGCTTGCTTTCCAGGCGCGACAGCGTGCGGCTGATGGCCGACGGGGTCTGCCCCACCTGCTCGGCCGCCGCTGAAATGGAACCGCACTCGATGACCGAGATGAAGACCTGGAGTTCGTCGGATCTGGCTTTCAACCTGGGTTTCCCTGTAAGGCTCGCCGGCAGGCCGGCTGGCGCGCTGGTCACCCACTTTACCTTACAGCTGGAAACCGAACACCTGCGCCAGGTGCGCCTGGTAGCGTGCCACGTCGCCTTCGATGTTCGGGCGCTTCATCACGTCCACCGCCAGGAAGGTCGGCAGGCCGGTCATGCCCAGGAACTGGTTGGCCTTGTGGAACGGGAAATACACGGCGTCCACACCCTTGGCCTCGAAGAAGTCGGTAGGGTCGTCGAAGGCCTGCTGCGGGGCGTTCCAGGTCAGCGACAGCAGGTACTGCTTGCCCTGCACCAGGCCGCCGCTGCCGTATTTCTGCGAGGCGTCGGAACGGGTGCGGCCGTCGCTAGCGTACAAGCTGCCGTGGCCTTCGGTGAAGACTTCGTCGATGTACTTCTTCACCGTCCAGGGCGCGCCCATCCACCAGCCGGGCATCTGGTAGATGACCACGTCGGCCCACAGGAACTTCTGCACTTCTTCGGCGATGTCGTAGCCGCCGTCGATGAAGGTGGTCTTCACGTCGAACCCGGCGCGGTCCAGCACGGCCACGGCGGCGTCGTGCAGGGTTTCGTTATAGCGGCCTTCGGAGTGGGCGAACTGCTTGCCGCCGTTGAGCAACAAAATCTTTTTCATGGGAAAGGTCTCGGTAAGGAATGCAGCGCACTCTACCGGCCTTGCGCGGGCGGAATAAGGCCTGATCGGGCAAATTACATTTGCTTGAATATCACGAATAGCGGCGGATTGTTGCCTTTAGAATCGCTGCAACTTCCCTGGAGACACCCCCATGCACGAACAACACGGCTTCATCCTCAAGGCCAAGACCAAACCGCACATGGCCGACGCCTTCCGCGACCTTTTCCTCGGCTACGTGAGCGCCAGCCGCAGCGAGCCGGGCTGCATCGAGTACCACATGCTGCGCGACCTGAACGACCCGACGCTGTTCGTGTTCTACGAAATCTGGGCGTCGAAGGCCGACCTGGACGTGCATTCGGCGCTGCCGCACATGGCGGCGTTCTTTGCCCAGCGCATGGAATACCTGGAGGCGGATTTCGACGTTCAGCGCGTGGAGATGTTGAGCCAGTCCAGCGCGGTGTGAGGTTCCCCCCGTAGCCGCTGCCGAAGGCTGCGCTGGCCCTGTGCCTCGCTGGAGATTTCCAGCGCACGTGATGGCCAGCGCAGCCTGGCGGCAGCGGCTACGGGACCTGTGTCAGCCATTGATGAGCAAATGCGCGCCCAACAGCGCCAGCCCGGTGAAGAACACCCGCTTGAACATCACCGCGCTGATGCGCTGGCGCAACCATTGCCCCAACTGCATGCCCAGCAGCGCCGGCACCAGCAGCAACAGCGACGCCCCCAGCTCGCCGCCACCCAGCTCGCCGTGCCACAGCAGCCCCAGCGCCAACGCCAGGGTCGAGACGCTGAACGATAGCCCCAGTGCCTGCACCAGTTCGTCGCGGTTGAGCCCCAGCGCTTGCAGGTAAGGCACCGCCGGAATCACGAACACCCCGGTGGCGGCGGTGATGATGCCGGTGGCCACGCCACACAACGGCCCCAGCCACACCTCATGCCGGGCCGGCACGCGCAGCACCGGCAGGAACAGGCCGCTGAGCGAGTACAGCACCAGCGCGCCACCCAGCGCATGCACCACCCACTTGCCGCCATCGATGCCCAGCCACAGGCTGCCGATGCCAGTGCCGACGAAGATCGCCAGCAGCATGGGCCACAGCCGCACGACCAACCCGCGCAAGTGCCCGCCGAGCATCAGCTGCCAGATATTGGTGAAGGTCGACGGCACGATCAGCAGCGCGGCTGCCTGCGCCGGAGCCATAGCCAGGCCCAGCAGGCCCATGGACACCGTGGGCAGCCCCAGGCCAATCACGCCCTTGACCGTGCCGGCCAGCAGGAAGGTCGCCAGCACCAGCAGCGACAAGCCCCAGCCCATTTCTTGATACAGCGCGAGTAAGGTATTCATGGCCCCATGCTGACGGCTCGGCGGCCGGCTGAAAATCTGCCATATACTGAGCCAGCCTCTTGTCCTGGTTGAGGCTGGAGCCTGCCATGCATTTCGATCTCGTCGACCTTCGCCTGTTTCTGCACACCCTGGACAGCGGCAACATGACCGCCGGCGCCCAGCGCACGCACTTGTCCCTGGCCGCCGCCAGTGCGCGCATCCGCGCCATGGAAGCGTCGCTGGGCATTCCGTTGTTCGAGCGCAACCGCCGTGGCGTGCAGCCCACTGCCGCCGGGCAGGCCCTGGGCGAGCACAGCCGGCGGGTGCTGCAACAGGTGGAGCACCTGCAGTTCGACCTGGCGCAATACGCCCAGGGTATTCAGGGCCAGGTGCGGCTGCTGTGCAACACCGCGGCCCTCACCGAATACCTGCCCGAACTGCTGGGCGACTTCCTGCAGCGCCACCCCGGCGTCGACCTGGACGTGGAGGAAATGCCCAGCCAGCGCATCCTCCATGCCCTGCGCCAGGGCGCGGCGCCGCTGGGCATCGTCTCCAGCGCCGTGGCCACCGAAGGCCTGCAGACCCGGCCGTTTCGCGACGACCCGCTGATGCTGATCATGCCCGTGGACCACCCGCTGGCGCGCCAGCCCAACGTGACCTTTGTCGACAGCCTGGCCCACGGCCATGTGGCGCTGGCAGCGGGCAATGCCCTGGGCATTCTGGTGGAGGAGCAGGCGCTGCACAGCGGCCGGCGCATGCAGGTGCGGGTGCGCGCCGAGGGCTTCGATGGCGCGGTGCGCATGGTGGCGCGCGGCGCCGGCGTGGCCGTGGTGCCGCTGGTGGCGGTGCGGCGCTGCCAAGGCCAGTTGCAGTTCGCCAGCTGCGCCCTGCCGGAACCCTGGGCGGCGCGGCGCCTGCTGCTGTGCTCGGCGGACTTCGACGCCCTGCCCGGCCACGCCCAGGCGCTGGTTGCCAGCCTGCTGCCGCAAGGCTGAGCGCGCAAACAGGCACCCGGGTGTCGACCTCAGGCATCCGCGCCGGGCGTGGGCGGGTCAGCATGCGGGCTCTTGAAACCACTGCCGGAGCCCGCCATGTCCAAACCCCTCGTTGTGCTGCGCGACACCCACCCTCTGCCCGTGCTGGATGCCTGCAAGTGGGAGAAGCTGGAAGGCGACCCGCACACCGTCAACCTCAACGCCTACACCAGCGAAGACGGCAGCAAGATCATGGGCACCTGGATCTGCACCCCCGGCAAGTGGCGGGTGGACTATGTGAAGTGGGAATACTGCCACTTCCAGGAAGGCTATTGCGTGATTACCCCGGACGGCATGGAGCCGGTGCACCTGCGCGCGGGGGATATCTTCATCGTCGAGCCGGGGATGAAGGGCACATGGGAAGTGGTGGAGACGGTGCGCAAGTATTTCGTTTTCGCGTGAAAGCGGGACGCGGCCTGCGGCCGCTGCTACGGGATGTACGTAGCAGCGGCCACAGGCCGCGTCAGCACTCTCAGGGTTTCTGGTACCCCTTCACGATCGCCGAGAAATCCAGCCCGCCTTCACCGCGCAAGCTCATCGCCTGATACAGCTGCTGCGCCACCGCCCCCAGGATCACCGGTTGGTGCGCCTGCCTTGCGGCTTCGGTGGCCAACCCCAGATCCTTGAGCATCAGCTCCGCACCAAAGCCACCGGTGTAGCCACGGGCCGCCGGCGCCGTGGGAATAATCCCCGGCCAAGGGTTGTAGGTGTCCGCGCTCCAGCAGCGCCCGGTCGAACTGTTGATGATGCCCGCCAGCACCCCGGTGTCGATGCCCAGCGCGTTGCCCAGGGCCATGGCCTCCGAGACGCCGATCATCGAGATGCCCAGCAGCAGGTTGTTGCAGATCTTGGCGATCTGCCCGGTGCCCACTTCGCCGCAGTGGACGATGTTGCGGCCCATCTGCGCCAGCACCGGGTGCAGGGTGTCGAACAGCGCCGCGCTGCCGCCGACCATGAAGGTCAGGGTGCCCGCTGCCGCGCCGCCGGTGCCGCCTGACACGGGCGCGTCGCCCAGGTCGACGCCCTGCTTGGCGGCGGCGCTGGCAATGTCGCGGGCGGTCTGTGGGTCGATGGTGCTGCAATCCACCGCCGGGGTGCCGGGGCGAATACCGGCCAGCACGCCGCCCTCGCCCAGGTACACGGTACGCACGTGGGCTGCGGCCGGCAGCATGGTGATCACCAGGTCGCTGGCCGCCGCCGCTTCGCCGGGCGAGGCGCTGATGATGCCGCCCTGGGCGGCCAGTTCGTCGAGCACGGCCTTGTTCAGGTCGAACAGTTGCAGGCGGTGGCCGGCCTTGAGCAGGTTGCGGGCCATGGGCGCGCCCATGTTGCCCAGGCCGATAAAGGCGATGTTCATGGGCAGTCTCCTAGCGCAGGTTGATGGTGGTGTTGACGCCGTCGTTGACGCTGTCGTCGTCGAACCAGCGCGCCGTCACCGTCTTGGTCTGGGTGTAGAACTGCACCACCTGCTTGCCGTACGGGCCCAGGTCGCCGAGCTTGGAGCCGCGCGAGCCGGTGAAGCTGAAGAACGGCACCGGCACCGGGATGGGAATGTTGATACCCACCTGGCCCACGTCGATCTCGCTCTGGAACTTGCGCGCCGCCGCGCCGCTCTGGGTGAACAGGCCGGTGCCGTTGCCGAACGGGTTGCGGTTGACCAGGGCGATGGCCTCGTCGAGGGTGTCGACGGTGAGCACCACCAGCACCGGGCCGAAGATTTCCTGGGTGTAGATCTGCATGTCAGTGGTCACTCCGGAGAACAGGGTGGGGCCGACGAAGTTGCCTTCCTCGAAGCCCGGCACCTGCACGGCGCGGCCGTCCAGCTCCAGCACGGCGCCCTCCTTCACCCCACTCTCGATCAGGCCCAGCACACGCTGCTTGGCCTGGCGTGAAATCAGCGGGCCGACGTCGGTGCCGGCCTCGCTGCCGGCGTTGACCTTGAGCTTCTGCGCCAGGGCCTTGAGCTCGGGCAGCCACTGTTTCGCCGCGCCCACCAGCACCGCCACCGAGGTGGCCATGCAGCGCTGGCCGGCCGCACCAAAGGCGGCGCCCACCAGGGCGTTGAGGGTTTGTTCGCGGTTGGCGTCGGGCAGCACCACGGCGTGGTTCTTGGCGCCCATCATCGCCTGCACGCGCTTGTGGTGCTGGCCGGCGAGGTTGTAGACGTGGGTGCCCACTGCCGTGGAACCGACAAAGGAGATTGCCTTGATGTCGGCGTGGGTGCACAGCGCGTCCACCACCTCCTTGCCGCCCTGCACCACGTTGAGCACGCCCTTGGGAATGCCGGCCTCCAGCGCCAGCTCCACCAGTTGCACGGTGGACAGCGGGTCCTGCTCGGAGGGCTTGAGCACGAAGGTGTTGCCGCAGACGATGGCCATGGGGAACATCCACAGCGGGATCATGGCCGGGAAGTTGAACGGGGTGATGCCCGCGCACACGCCGATGGGCTGGCGCAGGGTGTAGGTGTCGACGCCGCCGGCGACGTTCTCGACGAACTCGCCCATCTGCAGGCTGCCGATGGAACAGGCGTGCTCCACCACCTCCAGGCCGCGGAAAATGTCGCCTTCGGCGTCGGCCAGGGTCTTGCCCTGCTCGGCGCTGAGGGTCTGGGCGATGCGCTTGGAATGCTCGCGAATCAGCGCCTGGAACTTGAGCATGATGCGCATGCGCGCGCCCACCGGGGTATTGCGCCAACTGAGGAAGGCTTTTTGCGCCGCCGCGACGGCGGCATCCACCTCGGCCTGGGTGGCAAACGGCACCCGCGCCAGCACCTGCTGGGTGGCGGGATTGACGATGTCGCGCCACTCGCTGGCCTGGGACTCGACCCACTCGCCATCGATCAGCAGCTTCACCTTGGGGATACCGGCATTTACCGAAACGTTCATCAAGACCTCCGCGTAATTGTTTTTGTGCATGGCGTGATGGCTCTTTCCTGGAGTATAGATGTGCAAACATCCAACAAGAACGCGGATAAAAGCCGGTCCAACATGCAAAAAAACATCACCTCCCTGGGCAACCTGAACTGGGACGACCTGAAGTTTTTCCTCGAGGTCGCCCGCACTCGCAAGGCCAGCAACGCCGCCCGGCGCCTGGGCGTGGACTACACCACGGTGTCGCGGCGCATCACCTCGCTGGAAACCGCCATGGGCACCCTGCTGTTCGAAAAGTCGCGCACCACCGGCTTCATCCTCACCGCCGAGGGCCAGCGCCTGCTGGGCTACGCCGAATCCATCGAAAGCACCCTGCACATGGCCTGCGAGCAGGTGTCGGGGTCGGGCGTGGCGCTGTCGGGGCACATCCGCATGGGCTGCACCGAGGGCTTCGGCAGCTTCTTCATCACCCCGCAGCTGAGCCACTTCGTCGATGCCTACCCGGCCATCAGCGTGGACATCCTGCCGCTGCCGCACTTCATCAGCCTGTCCAAGCGCGAGGCCGACGTGGTCATCGCCCTGGAACGCCCGGAACACGGGCCCTACGTGTGCTGCAAGCTGTGCGACTACCGCCTGCAGCTGTACGCCACCCAGGCTTACCTGAATCGCCACCCACCCATCCGCCACGGCCGCGACCTGGGCGGGCACCGCTTCATCAGCTACGTCGACGACCTGGCCTTCAGCCCGGAGCTGCTGTACCTGGCCAATTTGCTGCCCAACGCCAGCGCCGGGCTGCGCAGCACCAGCGTCATCGCCCAGTACGTGGCGGCGCGCCAGGGGCATGGCATGGCGATATTGCCGTGCTTCCTGGCGGCGCAGGCTGACGACCTGGTGCCGGTGCTGGCGGGGGAAATCAGCGTAACGCGGCAGTTCTGGATGTACTGCCGGGAGGATCTGCGCAAGTTGAAGCGGATTAATCTGTTGTGGGATTACATCCGCGAAGTGACGGAGTTGAACACCCCCTACCTGATGGGAGAAACCCAGCATCTGAGTTTCACCACGCCCGCGTAGCCGCTGCCGCAGGCTGCGCTGGCCGGCGTGAACCCGGAGTATCTCCAGTGAGGCATAGGGCCAGCGCAGCCTACGGCAGCGGCTACGCACGTTTCGCGGCTATTACACCGCCAGGTTGGTGGGCTCCGCCTGGTGCCAGCGGCCGCGGCCCAGGCGCTTGGCCTGGTGCAGGGCGTCGGCGGCGGCGGCCAGCAGCTCGGTGGCGGCCTGGCCGTGGTCGGGGGCCAGGGCCACGCCGACGCTGATGGAGGCGTGCAGGCTGTCGGCGTTGGGCAGCACCAGCGGTGCGTGCAGCGCGGCGATGATGTTGTCGGCGATGCGCCAGGCATCATCGCTGTCGTTGAGCGGCGACAGCAGCACGGCGAATTCGTCGCCGCCCAGGCGCGCCAGCAGGTCGTTTTCGCGCAGTTGCGTACGTACCCGGCCGGCCAGGCAGATCAGCACTTCATCCGCCGCGGCATGGCCATGGCGGTCGTTGATGGCCTTGAAATGGTCGGCGTCGATGTACAGCACGGCCATGCGCCGCGGCTGCTTGTCACTGAGGTTGCGCGCCAGCCGCGCTTCGAAGAACACCCGGTTGGGCAGGCCGGTGAGGATGTCGAGGCTGGCCTGCAGGTAGGGCTCGGGCTGGTTGTGGGCACTCAGGTGTTCCAGCTCGTCGAGCAGCGCGTTGACGTCGCTGCCCAACTGTTCCAGGTCATCCACCTCGCTGTGCGGCACCCGCCGTTCAAAGCGGTGCTCGCGCCGTGCGGCATCGGCGACGTTGGCCAGGCTGTGCAGCGGCTCGGTGATGTCGCGCAGCAGGCGCCGCGACAGGTACAGCGCGCCCAGGGTGCCGAGCGTCGTGCAGATCAGCGCGCCAGCGATGCCGCCCAAGGCCAGGCGCCATTGCGTGGCCGCCGGCAACGCCTCGATGGCCTGGGTGCGCCAGGCGAATGCGCCCAACACGATCATGCAGCCGGCGCACAGGCCGGCCGCGCCCAGCGCCACCGTCAGTTGCGCACGCCGCAGCGCGCTGCGCAGGGTGCGGCCGCTCATGGTGCAGGCTCCCACATGCGCTTTCCGTAGCCAATGACACCCGCCATCCAGACAGCTCCCTGATGAAAACCCATGTGATGCCCGGTCGTGCCAAAACGATAGCACAGCCTTTTCACCTTACCCGGTTCGGTAGCGGGCTATTGGTTCAAGGATTTCTGAACTATCGATTTGAGCTTTCCTATTCTTCCCGACACAGGGCCCTGCCTAAGATCCAGCCATCCAACCGGACCGGTTCCGCCAGAGACCCGGCCATTCGCGTGCCCTTTTGCTACTGCCCAGCCCAATGACGCCCCGGCCCATGCCGCCAGGGTGCTGAGTAGCATGAGGAGCCTCGATGAAACTGGAAACGTTCCGCACCCTGTGGGGTTACACCGCCAGCAAGGCCCAGGCCCTGGAAGAACTGCAGGCCGCCGGCTTCGACGGCATGGAGGCGCGGTTGCCGCTGGTGGCCCGCGAGCGCAGCGAATTCGCCGCGTTCCTGCGCGCCAACTCGACGGGGTACATTTGTACTCTATTCACCGCCTACGACGTTTTGCCCCAGCAATCGGCCCAACCCGCCGAACACCTCAATGACCTGGACACCAAGCTGGCCTGGGCCGGCGAGCTGACGCCGCGCTTCATCAACGTGCTGGCCGGCAACGACCGCTGGCCCCTGGCCCAACAGGTAGAGTTCTTCGGCCGCGCGCTGGAGCTGGGCCACAAGCATGGCCAATTCCTCAGTTTCGAAACCCACCGCTCTCGCTCGCTGTTCAACCCCTGGGTGACCCTGGAGCTGATCCGCCAGCTGCCGGACCTGCGTTTCACCAGCGACATCAGCCACTGGGTGGTGACCTGCGAGCGCCTGCTGGACGACCCGGCGGACGACCTCGGCGCGTTCGTCGAGCGCGTGCATCACATTCAGGCCCGGGTCGGCTACGACCAGGGCCCGCAGGTGCCGCACCCCGGCGCCCCGGAATACGGCCGCGAACTGGCCTTCCACCAACAACACTGGGAGGCCATCTGGGCCTCGCAACAGGCGCGCGGCTACCAGGTAACCACCCTGACGCCTGAGTTCGGCGCCGACGGCTACCTGCACCACCTGCCCTTCACCAATGTCCCGGTCGCCGACCTGTGGTCGCTGAACGTGTGGATGGCCCGCACCGAACGCGCCCACTTCGAGCGTTTCCGCGCCGCCCACTGCTGAGGAACCCTGATGAACAACATTGAGCCCAAGGCCAACTTCAAGAGCATCCCGGTGGTGAACATCGCCGGGCTGTTCAGCGTCGAACTGGAACACCGCCTGGCGGTGGCCGAGCAGCTGGGCCGCGCCGCCAGCGAGGTCGGTTTCCTGTACATCACCGGCCATGGCATCGCCCCGCAGCTGATCGCCAACCTGCGCCAGGCCGCCCGGGACTATTTCGCCCAGCCGCTGGCGGCGAAGATGCAGCACTACATCGGCACCTCGGCCACCCACAAGGGCTTCGTGCCCGAGGGCGAAGAGGTCTACTCCAAGGGCAAGCCCGACCACAAGGAAGCCTTCGACGTGGGCTTCGAGGTGCCCGCCGACGACCCGCTGGTGCTGGCCAACACGCCGCTGCTGGGCCCCAACCACTGGCCCGAGGTGCCGGGTTTCAAGGCCTCGGTGCAGGCCTATTACGCGGCGGTGTTCGCCTTGGGCCGCAAGCTGTTCGGCGGCTTTGCCCTGGCCCTGGGGCTGGCCGAGGACTATTTCGACCCGCTAGTGACCCGCCCGCCCTCCAAGCTACGGCTGATCCATTACCCCTTTGATGCAGACGCCGTCGACGCGCCCGGTATCGGTGCACACACCGACTACGAGTGCTTCACCATTTTGCAGGCCGACCAGCCGGGCCTTGAGGTGATGAACGACCTGGGCCAGTGGATCGACGCGCCGCCCATTGCCGACGCCTTCGTGGTCAACATCGGCGACATGCTGGAAGTGATGACCGCCGGTACGTTCGTTGCAACGGCCCATCGGGTGCGCAAGGTCAGCCACGAGCGCTATTCGTTCCCGCTGTTCTATGCGTGCGACTACCACACCCAGATCAAGCCCCTGCCCGCCTTCGCCCAGGGCGGCCAGGACTACGAGGAAATCGCCATCGGCGAGCACATGTACGGCCAGGCGTTGCAGACCTACCAGTACCTGCGCAAACGCGTGGAAAACGGCGAGGTGCAGCTGCCCGCCAAGGCCCGCAAGCCGTCGAGTTTCGGTCATTTGAAAAAACAGGCCTGACGTTCTTCCCCTTACTCTGGAGCACCCGCATGTCCAACATTACCCGCCTGACCCTGCTGGCCGCCTGCCTGCTGAGCACCACCGCCGCCCTGGCCTCGACCACCGCCACGCCCGGCCAGCTGAAGGTCGGCATGGAAATCACCTACCCGCCGTTCGAGTCCTACGACAGTGACAAGAACGTGGTGGGCTCCGACCCGGAACTGGCCCACGCGCTGGCCAAGCAGCTGGACGCCAAGGCCGAGTTCGTCGACACCAAGTTCCCCAACCTGATCCTGGGGCTGAACGCCGGGCACTACGACGCGATCATCTCCGGCATGTACATCACGCCGGAACGCCAGGCCCAGGCGCAGACCATTCCCTACGCGCGCACCGGCGCGGCGATCATGGTGCCGGCCGACAGCCCGCTGAAACCGGCGGTGCCCGAGGACCTGTGCGGCCTGAAAGTCGGGCTGGAGCAGGGCACCACCTGGGTGGCGCAGTTCCAGAAGCTGTCCACCGACTACTGCCTGCCCAACAACAAGGGCGCCATCACCGTGAGCGAATACCCCTCGGCGCCCGAGGTGACCCAGGCGCTGCTGTCGAAGAACATCCAGGCCCAGGTGGAGATTTCCGGCGCCGCGCACATGATCGCCGAGAAGACCAAGGGCCGCGTGCTGGTGACCTCGCAGCAGCTGGTGTACCCGCAGACCCTGGGCATCTACGTGAAGAAGGGCAATGAGGAGACCTACCAGGCGCTGCTCAAGGCCGTGGCCCAGAGCAAGCAGTCCGGCGAATACGCGGCGATCCTGAAGAAGTACAACCTGGAAGAAGCCTCCAACTGACCCTGGCGCCGGCTGCCCTTGCCAGGGTGGCCGGCCGTTCAATGCGGAGCGGGTACCCATGCAATTCGACTGGTCCTATTTCATCTCGCTGTTCTCCATGCCCGCGTTCTGGGAAGCCTGCGTCACGGTGGTCGAACTCAGCGCCCTGGGCTGGTTCATCGGCATGCTGCTGGGCTTCGGCCTGGCCAGCGCCAAGCTGTCGAGCATCAAGTGGCTGAGCCTGCCAGCGGCGGTGTACATCTGGTTCTTCCGCAGCATTCCGTTGCTGGTGCTGGTGGTGTTCGTCTACAACCTGCCGCAGCTGTTCCCGGTGACCGGCAGCGTGCTGTCCAACCCCTTCTATTCGGGGCTGTTGGCGCTGGTGGTGACAGAGGCGGCGTACATGGCCGAGATCCACCGCGGCGGCCTGATTTCCGTGCACAAGGGCCAGAAGGAAGCCGGCCGTGCCTTGGGCATTGGCGCCCTGGGCCTGCAACGGCTGATCGTGATTCCCCAGGCGTTCCGCATATCCCTGCCAACGCTGATCAATGAATACATCACCGTGGTGAAACTCACCTCGCTGATCTCGGTGATCTCCCTCACCGAGCTGCTCACCGTGGGCCAACGCCTGTACGCGCAGAACTTTCTGGTGATGGAGACCCTGGCGGCGGTGGCCGTGTACTACGTGCTGATCGTCAGCCTGTTCGGCTGGCTGCTGCAGCGCCTGGAGCGCTACCTGGACCTCAGCCAACGCAGCCCGCAGACCCTGGCGGCCAACCCACTGGCGCAACTGCGCCAGAGCCTGGCGGCGCGGCTGCCGAGCACCGGGCGCAAGCCCCTGGCCGGCGCGGCGCCAGCGCTGCAGTTGCAGAACATCCACAAGCGCTATGGCGACCATGAGGTGCTCAAGGGCATCGACCTCAGCGTCGCCAGCGGCCAGGTAGTGTCGATCATCGGCCCGTCGGGCTCGGGCAAGACGTCGTTGATTCGCACCATCAACGGCCTGGAAAGCATCGACCAGGGCGAGATCGTGCTGTTCGGCGAAAGCTTCATTCACGCCGGCGACACGCCGAACAACCCGCAGATGCGCCGGGGTGTGCGACACATCGGCATGGTGTTCCAGAGCTTCAACCTGTTCCCGCACCTGAACCTTGTGGACAACATTACCCTGGCGCCGATTTACCACGGTGGCGACAAGCACGTCACCCGCCAACAGGCCTTTGCCCTGCTGGATAAAGTCGGCCTGCTGGCCCACGCCAACAAGTACCCGCACCAGTTGTCTGGTGGCCAGCAGCAACGCGTGGCCATCGCCCGCGCCCTGGCCATGGAGCCGCAGGTGATGCTGTTCGACGAACCCACCTCGGCGCTTGACCCGGAGCTGGTGGGCGATGTGCTGAAGGTGATCGCTGACCTGGCCAAGGACGGCATGACCATGCTGATCGTGACCCACGAGATGGACTTTGCCCTGTCGATTTCCGACCGGGTGGTGTTCATGGAAAACGGCAACGTGCAGCTGGATGCCACCCCCGAGCGTATTCGCCATGCGCCCGAGGCGGAGCGGGTGCGGCGGTTCATGGGGCTGGGGGAAGCGGAGCCTGCCCACTTCGTAGCCGCTGCCGTAGGCGGCGCGGGCCCTTATCTACGCTGAAGATTTCCAGCGCACTCGCGGGCCTGCGCAGCCTGGCGGCAGCGGCTACGGGGCCTCAGTGTTCCAGCATCAACCCGCTCAGGCGTTTCACCTTGCGCCGCACGGCGTCTTCGAACACCCCGGCGCGGGGTTCGATCAGGCTGAACCAGTGCTTGGCGCGGGTGATGCCGGTGTAGATCAGCTCCTTGGTCAGCACCGGGTTGAGCGCGTCGGGCAGGATCAGCGCGGTGTGGGCGAACTCCGAGCCCTGGGACTTGTGCACGGTCATGGCAAACACCGTTTCCACGTCATTCAGGCGGCTGGGCAACACGAAGCGCACGCCACCCTGGCCGTCGTTGCGGGGAAAGGCCACGCGCAGCACCTGGCGGTCTGGCGCACCGCTTTCGGGCAGGCGCAGGGCAATGCCAATGTCACCGTTCATCAGGCCCAGGCCATAGTCGTTGCGGGTCATCAGCACCGGCCGGCCTTCGTACCAGGGCTGGTCGCCTTCGATCAGCCGCGCGGCGGTCAGCGCCTGGGTAGCGCGCTGGTTCAGGCCCTCCACGCCCCATGGCCCCTTGCGCACCGCGCACAACAGCTGGAACGACTCGAACGCCTCCAGCACCTGTTTCGCCCAACCGGCCCAGAGCTCGCTTTCCAGCGCGGTGCGCGGCGCCGGGCGGTTCGCCTGCAGCACGTTCAGGTAATGGCGGTAGCCCTGGGGGCCGGCGCTGCCCTGGCCTTGCAGCAGCAGGCGGTCGAGCTTGCGATCGTGCTCGCCGCTGAGCTTGATGGCGAAAATGTCGCCGAACTGGCCGGCGTTGAGCAGCTCGCGCGCCTGGTCGGCCTCCTGGCGGTTGACCCGCAAGGCCAGCTGGCCAATACCGCTGCCTTCGCCGAAGCGTCGCGAGTGGCGCAGCATCACCACCTGCTGGGCCAGCGGGTTGCGCTCGGCGCTGCCCACCTGCAGGCCGCCATCGGCCAGTGCTTCGCCGCTGACCGCTTCCAGCCACGCCAAGGTCTGCGGGCTGTAGCAGCCCTGCTCGGCGTCGCGGCACAGGTCGCCCAGCACCGCGCCAGCTTCCACCGAGGCCAACTGGTCCTTGTCGCCCAGCAGCACCAACCGCGCGTGGGCGGGCATGGCGCCCAGCAGGTTGGCCATCATTTCCAGGTCGATCATCGACGCCTCGTCCACCACCAGCACGTCCAGCGGCAACGGGTTGGCGGCGTTGTGGCGGAAGTGGCGGGTGCCCGGGCGGCTGCCCAGCAGGCGGTGCACGGTGGTCACTTCAGTGGGGATCTTGGCCTTGACCCAGTCGCTGACTTCCAGCTGCTTGACCTGGGCGCTGATGGATTCGGTCAGCCGCGCCGCGGCCTTGCCCGTGGGCGCGGCCAGGCGGATGCGCAGCGGTGCGCCCGCCTCTACCGCCGGGGCCTGCAGCAGGGCCAACAGGCGCACCACGGTGGTGGTCTTGCCGGTGCCGGGGCCGCCGGTGACGATGCTGAAGGCGCTGCGGGTGGCCAGGGCGCAGGCCAGCTTTTGCCAGTCGATGCGTTCGCTGCCGGGGCTGCCGAACAGCTGTTCAAGGCGCGTGCGCAAATCGTCCGGCGTGGCTTCCTGTGCGGCCAGGCGCTGGCGCAGGGCCGTGTCGATGCGCCGTTCGTAGCTCCAGTAGCGGCGCAGGTACAGGCGCTGGCCGGCCAACACCAGCGGCCGTTCACCGCTGTCGTTGTCGGCCAATGCCACCAGCGGGCTGGCCGCCAGGGTCTGGCGCCAGGCTTCGGGTTGCAGGTGTTCCAGCAGTTGTGAGGGCAGCAGCACCGGGCCTGCCAACGCGTCGCCCTCGGGCGGCAGCGACAGCGCGAAGTCGGGCTCTTCCAGGGTTTGCGCCAGGTCCAGGCAGACGTGGCCGTGGCCCAGCTGGTGGCTGGTGAGCGCAGCGGCCAGCAGCACCAGCGGGTCACCGCCCGGGTCACGCTCGGCGAGGAAACCGACGAAAGCCTTGTCCAGCGCCCGCAGCCAGCCGCGCTCGGCCCAGCGCTCCAGCAGCGCCAGCAGGTCGTCGACCTGTTGCAGCGGGGCCAGCTCGGCGAGGCTGCGGGCTTCCAGCGCGGTAGGCAGCAGATCGGCAAATGTACGGCTCATGCCGGTTCTCCTTCGAACAGGTCACCCATGGGTTCAGGCTGGCGCACCACGCCGCGGAACAGCTCGTCCAACCGCTCGATCAACTCGCGCGGTGGCCGCGCGAACGCCAGGCCCTGGCTGGGCGCGTGCACGCCGCGCAGGAAGATGAACACCGCGCCGCCCACGTGCTGGTCGTAGTCGTAGCCGGGCAGGCGGGCCTTGAGCTGGCGGTGCAGGGCCAGCAGGTACAGCACGTATTGCAGGTCGTAGCGGTTGTCGAGGATGGCCTGGGTCATGGCCAGCTCGGTGTAGGCACTCTCGTCGGCGCCCAGCCAGTTCGACTTGTAGTCGGCCACGTAATAGCGGCCTTCATGCTCGAAGGTCAGGTCGATGAAGCCCTTGAACATGCCGTTGAGCATGGCGCCCTCAGCGGGCGCACGCGCGGCGCCGTCGTGGGTGTGGTCGCGCACCAGGGTATCGAGCTGGGTCACGTCGACGCGGTGGCTGGCGAACCAGAACTCCATCTCGATCTGGTACTGCGTAAGGTCGGTCAGGCTCAGGCGGGTGTCGCCAATGGCCAGGGGCGTCTGCAACAGGTGCAGCAGCCAGCTGTTCAGCGTCGGGATCCAGCCCTTCCAACCACGCAGGTTGCAGCGCGCGCCCACTGTTTCCGCCAGCAGCTCAGGTTGCCCGGCGACCGTAGCGAAGCCTTCGCGCCCGGCCCACTCCAGCAGGCCGTGGAGGAAGGTGCCGGGGTTGGGGCCGCGCGGGAAGCGGTGGATATCGCCACTGATCGCCTGGGCTTCGCGCGGCGCGGTAGGGTCCAGGCGTTCGTCGTCGAACAGCTTCTGGGCCTGAGGGCTGTCAGGGGACTGGTCGCTGCCTGGCGCCACGCTGTCGCTGATACGCAGGGCACTGTAGGAGGCGATCCACCAGTTCTCTGCGGCCCGGCGCTTGGGCTGCTTGGCTGCCAGCAGGTTGGCTTCGTTGCGCGGCGGCACGTAATGCTGGGTGGTGGCCTCGGGCATCAGCCCGGCGTGAATGGCCGGGCAATCGGCCGCAAGATCGCGCAGCCAGATGGCCAGGGCCTGGGGCTCGCCCAGGCGCTGGCCACCGCCCAGCAGGTAGCCCAGGGCCGAGCGGTGCAGCACCGAGTCCTTGGTGTTGCCACGCTTGAGGTCGGCAACACCCAGCCAACAGGCGTGCTGGGCGCGGGTCAGGGCCACGTACAGCAGGCGCAGGTCTTCGGCCAGGCGCTCGTCGTCAGCCAGTTGCACCTGCTCGGTGGTCGGGCTCAGGGTCACCTGCACGTTGCCCTGCTCGTCGTGGAACGCCAGGGGCAGGCGCTTGCCGTCCACCGGTTTGGCCGAGCAGATGAAGGGCAGGAACACCAGCGGGTATTCCAGGCCCTTGGATTTGTGGATGGTCACCACCTTGACCAACTGCTCGTCGCTTTCCAGGCGCAGGATCTGTTCTTCACCGGCCTGGCCAGCCGTAGCCAGGTGCTCGGACAGGTGGCGGATCAACGCCTGTTCGCCGTCCAGCTCGCCAGCGGCCTGCTGCAGCAGCTCGGACAGGTGCAGCAGGTTGGTGAGCACGCGCTCGCCGTCGCTGCGCAGCATCAAGGTCTGCGGCAGGCGGAAATCGTGCAGCAGGCGGCGCAGCATAGGCAGCACGCCCTGGGTGCGCCACAGGGTGCGGTAGGTGCGGAACTGCATCACCCGCCGCTCCCAGGCCAGCTCGTCCTGGTTCAGCTGCGCCAGGGCGCTGAGGGGCAAGTTCAAGGTGGTGGTGGCCAGGGCGCCACGCAGCGGGCGCTCGGCGTCCGGCTCGGCGCAGGCCTTGAGCCAGCTCAGCAGGTCGTGGGCTTCCTGGGCGGCGAACACCGAATCCTTGTCGGACAGGTACACGCTGCGCACCCCACGCGCCGCCAGTTCGCCGCGCACCGCCTGGGCCTCCTTGCCGTCACGCACCAGGATGGCAATGTCCGCCGGCGTGACCGGGCGCATGGCTTCGCCGGGCTTGCTGAAACCGGCGCTGCCCTGCTGGCCGCCGTTGAGCAGCTCGACGATGGTGCTGGCACAGGCCGCCGCCAGCTGCTGGCGGTAGACCACGCCGGACAGCGGCGCGTCGCTTTGCAGCTGCCACAGGTTCAGCGCCGGCACGGGCTGGCCGCCGACGCTCAAGGCCTCCTTGCGGCCCTGGGCCAGCACCGGCAGGAACGGCACGGGATTGTCCTCGCCCTGGCGGAACAGGAACGCGCCGCGCCCCAGCTCACGCTGTTCGCCGACGTTGAATACGTGGTTCACCGCCTCGACCATCGCATGGCTGGAACGGAAGTTGGTGCCCAGGGTGTGCAGGCGGCCGGTGGTGGCCTGGCGCGCGCGCAAGTAGGTGTAGATGTCGGCGCCCCGGAAGGCGTAGATCGCCTGCTTGGGGTCGCCAATCAGGAACAGGCCGCTCTCGGGCTGGTTGGCCTCGATGTGGTAGATGCTTTCGAAGATCCGGTACTGCACCGGGTCGGTGTCCTGGAATTCGTCGATCAACGCCACCGGAAACTGCTCGCGAATCAACCCGGCCAGGCGCTCGCCGCCACTGCCCTGCAAGGCAGCGTCCAGGCGCAGCAGCATGTCGTCGAAGCCCATTTCGGCGCGCCGGCGTTTCTCTTCCTCGAAGCGCGCGCCAACCCAGCGCGCGGCGTGCTCAAGCACCGCGGCATCGGGGGTGGGCAGGCTGGCCAGGGCGTCGGCCAGGCCCTGCATGGCTTCCAGCGCCGGGTGCGCCGGCGGCTCGCCTTTCCAGGCTTCGGCCATGCCGTCCGGGGTCAGGCGGCTGAAGCCGGTGCCGATGTCCAGGTCCACCAGGCTTTCGTCAGCGGCCCAGGCGCCAAGCTTGTCGAACCAGGGCTCGAAGTAACGAGCCTGCATCTTGCGGCCGTCCACCGCCTTGGCCGCCACGGCCTCCAGGCAGATGGCCCGCAGCTCTTCGGCCCATTGCGCCCAGGGTGCCTTGAGTTGCTGCAAGGCCAGCTTGCGCTCGGCCAGCGCGGCCTCGATGAGCTCGGCGGGCTCCTGGCCGCTGTCGCCACGGCGCGGGGTGCCGAACAGCGCACGCACGCGCGGCAGCAGCGCGGCCGGACCACCCCAGTTGCTGCGCACCCAGTTGAGCGTGTCACCCTGCATGGCGTAGCAGAAGCGCCGCCAGTAGTCGCGCACCACCTCGCCCAGCAGGTCGCTGTGGTCGGTCTCCAGGGTCTGAGTGAACAGGCTGCCGCTGTCGAAGGCGTGCTCGCGCAGCATGCGCTGGCACCAGCTGTGAATGGTCGAGACCGCCGCTTCGTCCATCCATTGCGCGGCGATGTCCAGGCGGTTGGCGCACCCGGCCCACTGCTCGGGGGCGAACTCGTCGCGCAGCTGGCTGATCAGGTCGTCGGGGCTGGGCATCTCGTCGCGGAAGAAGCGCGCAGCCTCGGCCAGGCGCGTGCGGATGCGTTCGCGCAGCTCCTTGGTGGCGGCGTCGGTGAAGGTCACCACGAGGATCTGCGGCGGCAGCAATTCGCGGCCAAAGCCTGCCTGTTCGCCACCGTGGCCCAGCACCAGGCGCAGGTACAGCGCCGAGATGGTGAAGGTCTTGCCGGTACCGGCGCTGGCCTCGATCAGCTGGCTGCCACGCAGGGGGAAGGCCAGCGCCAGGGGCTTGAGTCGGGAGTCGGTCATGAGCGGGCCTCGTCGGCATCGATGGAGCGCCAGGGCGCTTCGAACATGGGGCGGTACAAGGCATCGCACCAGCCTTCGAACTCTTCGCTGTCGACCAACGCATTGAAGTCGGGGAACTGCCGGGCCAGCGCCACGCTCTCGCGGCGCTCACCATCGGTGGTGATGCCATCGCCTTCATAGGCCTTGCGCGCGGCGGCCTCGGCCTTGACCGGGTCGCCCTGGCCCAGCCAGGCGAACGCGGTTTTCACCGCCACCGGCAGCGGCCGGCGCATGCCCTGTTGCCAGGCTTGCAGCAGGTGGCCCAACACTTCGCGGGCCTGCCCTGGCTCCAGCGCTGCCAGCACCAGGGTGTCGTCGCTGGCAACCACGGCGGTGGTCAGCGGCAGGCCGACCGCGCAGGCCGCCAGGTGGGTGACCCAGCTGCGGGTGAGGCGGTGCCATTTGCGCGAACGGGCACCGCCGATGGCGTTGGCGATGGCCGTGACGCTCAGCAGGTTGCCATCGGCACGCTGGTGCAGGCTGCTGACCCAGCCATCCAGGCGCAGCTCCTTGTATTCGAAGTTCACCGGCTTGGCGGCCACCACAGGCGTCGGCCATAGCACCAACAGCTGCTGGAAGCGTTGCAGCAGGTCGGGGAGCGGCTCTATCAGTTCCTCCTGCAGCAAGGTGCCGAAACCGGCCATGGGCAGCAGGCCGCTGCCTTGCATGCGCCGGGCCTGGGTGTGCAGTGCTTCATCGACGGCGCCCAGGGTAGCCATGGCCGTGGTCAGCAGCTGGTCGCTGAGGGTGTAGCGCTCCAGGGCGTCGAGCACGAACGGCTCTTCATCGGCCAGCGGCGCCTCGGCGGTTTCGAAGAACACTTTCAGGCGCTGGCTGAAGAAATGCCGCACCGGGTTGCGCAGGAAATCCTGCAGTTGCGTGAGGGCCAGCGGCTCGTCCTGTTCATGGGGCGGCAGCACGGCTTCGGTGGGCTGTTCGCTCTGCTCGGTGTGCAGCACCCGCCATTCGGAGGCGAAGCTGAACAGGCCGCTGCCTTCATGGAAATAACGCGCGCTGAACGGCTGCAACGGGTGCTCCAGGCTCAGGGCATGCACCAGTTGCTCGCCAGCGTTGAGCTTGCCACCCTCCTCCGCGCCCTGCAGGGCCCAGCCGCTGGCGAGGTGGTCGCGCAGTTGGCCGATCAGCACCGAGGCCGGGCGCTCGCTGTTGTCGCGGATGCTGCGGCCTACCCAACTGATGTACAGCTGTTCGCGCGCCGACAGCAGGGCTTCGAGCAGCAGGTAGCGGTCGTCCTCGCGGCGCGAGCGGTCGCCGGGGCGGTAGTCGCTGCCCATCAGGTCGAAGTCCAAGGGGGGTTGAGCACGCGGGTAATCACCGTCGTTCATGCCCAACAGGCACACCACCTTGAAGGGGATGGCGCGCATGGGCATCAGCGTGCAGAAGTTCACCGCACCGGCGAGGAAGCGCTGGGACAGCTTGCCCTGGTCGAGCCCGGCCAGCCAGGCCTCGCGCACCACGGTCAGCGGCAGCGGCTCGTGCAGTTCCACCGAGGCGCAGGTGCGCAGCCATTGCTCGCGCAGCTCTTCGAGTTGCACCAGCAGGTAGTCGTCGTGCTCGGTGCTGGCCTGGAAAAATACCTGGACCAGGCCGTGCAGGCGCTCGCCCCACTCCTGCGGCTCGGCAGGCGTGGACAGCACCTGGTGGGCGACCTCCAGGGCATCGAGCAAGGCCACCAGCGGGCCGATCAGCGCCGCATCCAGGCCACCGATTTCATCATAGGGTTCGATACCGCCATAGCCCTCGCCGCCGCCTACCGCGTAGCCCAGCAGCATGCGCCGCAGGCCGAACCGCCAGCTGTTCTGCTCCAGTTGCTCGGGCAGGCCCAGGCCAGCGCGCTGGGCCGCGTTGAGCCCCCAGCGGATGCCGGCACCTTCGATCCAGCGGTGCAAGGTGGGCAGGTCGTTTTCCTGCATGCCGAAACGTGCGCGCAGGGCGGGCACGTCCAGCAGATCGAGGATTTCGCTGACCGCGAAGCGGCTGTCAGGCAGCTTGAGCAAATGCTCTATGGCGATCAGTAACGGGTCGCGGCCACGCTGGTTCTGGTCGGTCAGGGTGAACGGAATGAAGCGTGGGTCGTGGCGGTCCAGCTGGCCGAACACGGCACGAATATGCGGGGCGTAGCTGTCAACGTCGGGGACCATGACGATAACGTCGCGGGGCCTGAGGTTGGGATCGGCGCTGAACCGGGCCAGCAGCTGGTCGTGCAGGATCTCCACTTCGCGCTGGGCGCTGTGGGCCACGTGGAAGCGTATCGAGCGGTCCTTGGCCGGGTTTACCGCAGGCCAGGTGGTGCGGGTTTCGGCCAACGGGCGCAGCTCGAGGATGTCGTCCTGCAGTTGGCCGAGCAGCGTGGTGGGCTCGTCCTCGGTGAACAGGTCGATGCGCCCTTCGCGGAACGCGGCGCGGTAACTGTTGGGGTCGTCGTAGCTGTCCAGCAGGTTGATGTAGTCACGGCCCTGCTTGCCCCAGGCGGCCAATAGCGGGTGGGCGTGCTGGTGCAGCGCGTCGGCGTCGATGACGACCGGCATGCCCTGCTTGCGCGCCTGGCGCTTGTATTGGTGGCGCAGCAGGTCCTTGTCGGCAACGATGTCGGACCAGTGATGGCGGCAAGGGTTGTGTACGCACAGCAGCACCTGGCTGAAGCGTGCCAGCCCTGCCAATGCTTCAAGCGCCTGGGCCGGCAACGATGAGATACCGAAGACGATCACGCGGTTGGGCAGGCCGGGCGGCGCGGTGTCCAGCGCATTGATGCGCTCGATGAAGCGCTGGTGCACGCCGGCACGGCTCTGGGCCATGCCCTGCTCGCCGACGTCGTGCAGCAGCGCGCGCCACAACTCCGCCTGCCAGCGGTTGGCCTCGGGCAAGGGCTTGGCCTCGCCACGCACGTTGCGCAGCTGATGGCGGCCGGCGGCCCAGTCTTCCAGCCAGTCGGCACGGTACACCTGGTATTGGTCGTACAGGTCAGCGAGGCGCTCGGCCAACTGGTAGCGCTTGCGCAGGTCGTTGTCGTCGGTAAGGAAGCGCTGCAGTGGCTCGAAATGCGGTTGGTCGATCAGTTGCGGCAGCAGGCGCATCAACCGCCAGGTCAGCGGTGCCTTGTCGAGCAGCGAAGCCTGGGGGATCTCGTCCTTGCCCAGCACCCCGCGGTAGAGCTGCCACATGAAACTGCCGGGCAGTTGCACATCGATGGCCGCGGCAATGCCGCAGCCACCCAGGTCATCGTCTTGCGCGTCTTCGGCCAGGGCCAGCTTCAGCCACTGGGCGATGCCGTTGCTCTGCACCAGGGCAATTTCGTTCTCCAGGGGTGCCAAGGGGTAACGCCGCATCCAGCTCACCACCAGGCTGCGCAGTTCATCCAGGCGGTTGCCGTGAACCACCATGAAACCTGGTGTAAGGGAGGGGCTGGCCGGCATGGGCAATTCCTTGGCTGGGGAAACGGGGACAGGTGGAAACCTTATCAGATGTGGTTTGCCCGTAGCAGCTGCCGAAGGCGGCATCCGGGGTTTGCACGGTATCAAATCATTGCGCGGTGCGGTGGAGTGCATTTTGCGCACGCCACAAAGACAAAACCCCCACCTGCCTTCGCAGATGGGGGTTTCGGAATTTAATCTTGACGATGACCTACTCTCACATGGGGAAACCCCACACTACCATCGGCGATGCATCGTTTCACTGCTGAGTTCGGGATGGGATCAGGTGGTTCCAATGCTCTATGGTCGTCAAGAAATTCTGTAGCCAGGATGCCCTTTGGGAGGCATTCCAGCGAATCGGGTATGTGATGGTATTTGTGAATCAGCAAACTTTCGGTTCGTATCATCTTCACAACACCGCAATCTGGCCATTCGACGCAAATTGCTTGGGTGTTATATGGTCAAGCCTCACGGGCAATTAGTATTGGTTAGCTCAACGCCTCACAGCGCTTACACACCCAACCTATCAACGTCGTAGTCTTCGACGGCCCTTTAGGGAACTCAAGGTTCCAGTGAGATCTCATCTTGAGGCAAGTTTCCCGCTTAGATGCTTTCAGCGGTTATCTTTTCCGAACATAGCTACCCGGCAATGCCACTGGCGTGACAACCGGAACACCAGAGGTTCGTCCACTCCGGTCCTCTCGTACTAGGAGCAGCCCCTCTCAAATCTCAAACGTCCACGGCAGATAGGGACCGAACTGTCTCACGACGTTCTAAACCCAGCTCGCGTACCACTTTAAATGGCGAACAGCCATACCCTTGGGACCGGCTTCAGCCCCAGGATGTGATGAGCCGACATCGAGGTGCCAAACACCGCCGTCGATATGAACTCTTGGGCGGTATCAGCCTGTTATCCCCGGAGTACCTTTTATCCGTTGAGCGATGGCCCTTCCATACAGAACCACCG
>NZ_CM146901.1:0-777500 GCF_055755055.1 Pseudomonas sp. Tav-5-1A | reverse complement strand
GACCCGGCCTGCGGCCGGTGCTACCCGTTTGTTTCGGGCCAATTATGTCAGTGGCATCTCCCGGGCCCCCTTGGTGGTACCAATGGAGATTTGTAGTGGAACAAAAAGGCGGGCCTTGCGGCCCGCCCTTTTCTCACGCTACAACCTTAGAGGCTGGGGAACGCGAACTGCGACGCTTCGTGGCTGGCTCGCTGCGGCCAGCGCTGGGTGATTGCCTTGCGGCGGGTGTAGAAGCGCACACCGTCCGGGCCATAGGCATGCAGGTCGCCAAACAGCGAACGCTTCCAGCCGCCGAAGCTGTGGTACGCCACCGGTACCGGCAGCGGTACGTTCACGCCGACCATGCCCACTTCAATCTCGTCACAGAACAGGCGCGCCGCTTCACCGTCACGGGTGAAGATGCAGGTGCCGTTGCCGTATTCGTGGTCGTTGATCAGCTTCATCGCCTCTTCCAGGCTGTTCACCCGCACGATGCACAGCACCGGGCCGAAGATCTCTTCCTTATAGATGCGCATTTCAGGGGTGACGTTGTCGAACAGGCAGCCGCCCAGGAAGAAGCCGTCTTCATTGCCCGGCACGACCAGGCTGCGGCCATCGACCACCAGCTTGGCGCCAGCCTGCACGCCGTCTTCGACATAACCGGCAACCTTGTCACGGGCCTGGCCGGTGACCAGCGGGCCCATGTCCAGGCCGCAATTGGTGCCGGCACCGATTTTCAGCGCCTTGATCTGTGGCACCAGCTTGGCCACCAGGGCATCCGCCACCTGGTCACCCACGCACACGGCTACCGAGATGGCCATGCAGCGCTCGCCACAGGAACCGTAGGCCGCGCCCATCAGCGCGCTGACGGCGTTGTCCAGGTCGGCGTCGGGCATCAGCACGGCGTGGTTCTTGGCGCCGCCCAGTGCTTGCACGCGCTTGCCGCGCTTGGTGCCTTCGCTATAGATGTACTCGGCGATCGGCGTGGAGCCCACGAAGCTTAGGGCTTTGACTTCCGGCGCCTGGATCAGCGCGTCCACCGCCACCTTGTCGCCGTGCACCACGTTCAGCACGCCAGCCGGCAGGCCGGCCTCCAGCAGCAGCTGGGCAATGAACAGGGTGGAGCTTGGGTCGCGCTCGGACGGCTTGAGGATGAAGCAGTTGCCGCAAGCGATGGCCAGCGGGTACATCCACAGTGGCACCATGGCCGGGAAGTTGAACGGGGTGATGCCGGCGACCACGCCCAGGGGCTGGAAGTCGGACCAGGCGTCGATGTTCGGGCCGACGTTGCGGCTGTACTCGCCCTTGAGGATTTCCGGCGCGGCGCTGGCGTACTCGACGTTCTCGATACCGCGCTTCAGTTCACCGGCTGCGTCTTCCAGGGTCTTGCCGTGCTCTTCGCTGATCAGCTGCGAAATTTTGGCTTCGTTCTGCTCCAGCAGTTGCTTGAAGCGGAACATCACCTGGGCACGCTTGGCCGGCGGTGTGTTGCGCCAGGCCGGGAATGCGGCCTTGGCCGAGTCGATGGCTTGCTGCACGGTTTGCAGGTCGGCCAGCTGGAGCTTGTGGATAACCTGGCCGGTCGATGGGTTGTAGACGTCGGCGGTGCGGTCGCCGCCGGAAACCAGATCACCGTTGATCAGGTGCTGAATGCTGCTCATGTGAAACTCCTGGAATAGATGCCAGGAAGCGGCGCGTGCCGCTTCCTATATATAAAGAGGGGATCAGTCGATCGCGTTCAGCGCCTGGCCAACGGCATCGAACAGGCGGTCCATGTCCTGGGCCTTGGCGTTGAAGGTTGGCCCGAATTGCAGGGTGTCGCCACCGAAGCGCACGTAGAAACCTGCCTGCCACAACTTCATCGAGGCCTCGTAGGGGCGGACGATGGCATCACCGTCGCGCGGGGCCAGCTGGATGGCGCCGGCCAGGCCGAAGTTGCGGATGTCGATGACGTTCTTGCTGCCCTTGATGCCATGCAGGGCTTTTTCGAAGTGCGGCGCCAGTTCGGCGGCCTGTTGCACCAGGTTTTCCTTCTGTAGCAGGTCCAGCGCGGCCAGGCCGGCGGCGCAGGCCACCGGGTGGGCCGAGTAGGTGTAGCCGTGGGGGAATTCCACCGCGTACTCGGGCGTGGCCTGGTTCATGAAGGTCTGGTAGATCTCGGTGCTGGCGATTACCGCGCCCATGGGGATGGCGCCGTTGGTGACCTGCTTGGCGATGCACATCAGGTCAGGGGTAACGCCGAAGGTGTCGGCACCGAACATGTTGCCGGTGCGGCCGAAGCCGGTGATCACTTCGTCGAAGATCAGCAGGATGTTGTGCTGGGTGCAGATCTCGCGCAGGCGCTTGAGGTAACCCTTGGGCGGTGGCAGCACGCCGGCGGAACCGGCCATGGGCTCGACGATCACCGCGCCGATGTTCGAGGCGTCGTGCAGCTCGATGAGCTTGAGCATTTCATCGGCCAGGGCGATGCCGCCCTCTTCCGGCGCGCCCTTGGAGAAGGCGTTGCTGGCCAACAGGGTGTGCGGCAGGTGGTCGACGTCCATCAACTGGCCGAACATCTTGCGGTTGCCGTTCACGCCACCCAGGCTGGTGCCGGCGACGTTCACGCCGTGGTAGCCACGGGCACGGCCGATCAGCTTGGTCTTGGTGGCCTGGCCTTTCAGGCGCCAGTAGGCACGCACGATTTTCACCGCGGTGTCGCAGCACTCGGAACCGGAGTTGGTGTAGAAGACGTGGTTCAGCTCGCCAGGGGTCAGCTCGGTGATCTTCTCGGCCAGCTGGAACGACAGCGGGTGGCCGTACTGGAACGCCGGGGAGTAGTCCAGCACGCCCAACTGGCGCGCCACCGCTTCCTGGATTTCCTTGCGGGTGTGGCCGGCGCCACAGGTCCACAGCCCGGACAGGCTGTCGTAGATCTTGCGGCCCTTGTCGTCCGTCAGGTAGCTGCCTTCGGCGGCGACGATGATACGCGGGTCGCGCTGGAAGCTGCGGTTGGCCGTGTAGGGCATCCAGTGCGCGTCGAGTTTCAGCTGGCTGGTGATTCCGTGCGGAGCGTTTTCGGGCAAGTTCATTCGTGCAAGACCTCGAATCGGAAGTAACGAGTGTTGTTGCAGCTACGTTGTCACGGCGATAAAGTCTGGAAAATCCTGTTTTTCCAATCTTTGGTTAGGCGATGACTAAACTATGAGCCGACGTCCCGATCCCCTGGCGCAGGTCAGCGATTTCGACATTCGCCTGCTGAAAATCTACCGCAGCGTGGTGGAATGCGGCGGTTTCTCCGCAGCCGAGAACGTGCTGGGCATCGGCCGTTCCGCCATCAGCCAGCAGATGAGCGACCTGGAACAGCGCCTCGGCCTGCGCCTGTGCCAACGCGGCCGCGCCGGCTTTTCGCTGACCGAGGAAGGCCGCGAGGTGTACCACTCGGCGCTGCAACTGCTCAGCGCCATCGAAAGCTTCCGCACCGAGGTCAACGGCCTGCACCAGCACCTGCGCGGCGAGCTGAACATCGGCCTCACCGACAACCTGGTGACCCTGCCGCACATGCGCATCACCCATGCCCTGGCCCAGCTCAAGGACCGTGGCCCGGACGTGCGCATCCAGATCCGCATGATCGCCCCCAGCCAGGTGGAACAAGGCGTGCTCGACGGCAGCCTGCACGTGGGCGTGGTGCCCCAGGCCAGCCCGCTGTCGGGGCTGGAATACGCACCGCTGTATAGCGAGCGCTCGCTGCTGTACTGCGCCGTGGGCCACCCGCTGTTCTACGCCGCCGACGCCGACCTGGACGACGCGCGCCTGAACGCCCAGGACGCCATCGCCCCGACCTTCCGCCTGCCGGCCGACATCCAGGCGCATTACCAGGCGCTGCATTGCACCGCCAGCGCCTCGGACCGCGAGGGCATGGCGTTCCTGATTCTCACCGGGCGTTTCATCGGCTACCTGCCCGACCACTACGCCAGTTTCTGGGTGCAGCAAGGGCGGCTGCGCGCGCTGAAACCGGACAGCCGGTTTTATGACCTGAGCCTGTCGTGGGTGACGCGCAAGGGCAGGCGCCCACATTTGGTGCTGGAGAGCTTCCTGGAAAGCCTGGCGGCCACACGCTAGTGCACGTTGCTAGCAAAAGCCCTCGGGCGCCAGCCTGGCAAAGCACCTGCAAAAAATTTTAATCCGTTGATCTACAAGGGCTACACGCCAAACACCCATTTCAAACCTGAGCAGTTGGACAGCTTTTTGCAACAGGACGTGTCATCCGATACACGCCCCGTGCCGAGAGCTTCCCATGCCACCAGAATCATCGTCGCCCAACGAACTGATCTACGGTCTGAATGATCGCCCCAACCCCATGGCCGCCGTGCTGGCCGCGCTGCAGCACGTGCTGGCGAGCTTCGTCGGCATCATCACCCCGCCGCTGATCATTGGTTCGGCCCTAGGCCTGACCGAGCACCTGCCCTACCTGATCAGCATGGCGCTGATGGTGTCCGGCGTAGGCACCTTCATCCAGGCCCGCCGGCCGTTCGGCATCGGCGCCGGCATGATCTGCCTGCAAGGCACCAGCTTCGCCTTCCTCGGCGCGGTGCTGTCCGCCGGCTTCATGGTCAAGCAGCGCGGCGGTAGCCCGGAGGACATCATGGCGATGATCTTCGGCGTGTGCTTCTTCGGCGCCGCCGTGCAGATCGTGCTCAGCCGCTTCATCGGCCAACTGCGCCGGGTGATCACGCCGCTGGTGACCGGTATCGTCATCACCCTGATCGGCATCAGCCTGATCAAGGTCGGCATGACCGACCTGGGCGGCGGCTTCAACGCGCCGGACTACGGCGCCCCCGGCAACCTGGCCCTGGGCGCGTTCGTGCTGCTGGTGATCATCCTGCTCAACCGTTCGAGCACGCCGTGGGTGCGCCTGTCGGCCATCATCATCGGCCTGGCAGTGGGCAGCATCGCCGCCTGGTTCACCGGCAAACTGGTGCCCCAGGCGCTGCCGCCGCTGCCCCTGGTCAGCCTGCCGATCCCATTCAAATTCGGTTTCAATTTCGACTGGGCAGCGTTCTTCCCGGTGGCCTTGATCTACCTCATCAGCACCATCGAGACGGTCGGCGACCTGACCGCCAACTGCATGCTCTCGCGCCAGCCCATCAGCGGCCCCACCTACATTGCAAGGCTCAAGGGCGGCGTGCTCGGCGACGGCTTCAGCTGCATGCTGGCCGCCACCTTCAGCGCGTTCCCCAACACCACCTTTGCCCAGAACAACGGCGTGATCCAGCTGACTGGCGTGGCCAGCCGCTACGTAGGCCTGTACATCGGCGCGATCCTGTTCCTGCTGGGCCTGGTGCCGGTGATTGGTGCGGTGCTGCAGCAGATCCCCAAGCCGGTGCTGGGTGGTGCCACCCTGGTGATGTTCGGCAGCGTCGCCGCCGCCGGCGTGCGCATTCTGGCCCAGGGCCCGCTGGACCGGCGCAACATGCTGATTATCGCCACATCGTTCGGCGTCGGCCTGGGCGTGGCGGCGCAGCCGACCCTGTTGCACCTGCTGCCCAAGCTGGTGCAGAACCTGTTCGATTCGGCCATCACCAGCGGCGGCATCACTGCCCTGGTCATGTGCCTGCTGCTGCCCGAGGGCAAGCCTGTGGCCACTACGCCGGCGGTTGAAAGCGAAGGACTTGAAACTCGCGTTTGAAGGTTTTCCGCGCCAGGCCTTGTCTGGATCGTGTGGGTGCGTTATCAACGCATCACGATGCACCCATACGATCTGTTCGGAACCGCCCATGACCCTCGAAGTCCCCGCGCACAGCGCCCACGCCTCCGGCAAACCTGCCAGCCGTATTCGTCAGAAGAACGAAGAGACCATCATCCAGGCTGCCGAGGACGAGTTCGCCCGCCACGGGTTCAAGGGCACCAGCATGAACACCATCGCCCTCAAGGCCGGGCTGCCCAAGGCCAACCTGCACTACTACTTCACCAACAAGCTGGGCCTGTACATCGCGGTGCTGAGCAACATCCTCGAACTGTGGGACAGCACCTTCAACACCCTGACCGTGGACGATGACCCGGCCCAGGCGCTGACCCGCTACATTCGCGCGAAAATGGAGTTCTCGCGGCGCCAGCCGCAGGCCTCGCGCATCTTCGCCATGGAGATCATCAGCGGCGGCCAGTGCCTGAACGAATACTTCAGCCAGGACTACCGCGCCTGGTTCCAGGGCCGTGCCGGGGTGTTCCAGGCCTGGATCGACGCCGGCAAGATGGACCCGGTAGACCCCGTGCACCTGATTTTCCTGCTGTGGGGCAGCACCCAGCACTACGCCGACTTCGCCACGCAGATCTGCCGCGTCACCGGCCGCACGCGCCTGACCAAGCAGGACTTCGAGGAAGCCGGCGAGCAATTGACCCGTATAATCCTCAAAGGCTGCGGCCTCACCCCTGTCCAATGACTGTTTGCGCGGATCTGCCCTGAATGCCCTCGACTTTGTTCGGCCCCTGCGAATTTCGTGAAGAGATCCGCAAGAGCCGCTTCATCACCCTTGCCGCCCCCATCGCCAGCGTGACCGATGCCCAGGCGTTTCTCGACCAGCACAGCGTGCCCGACGCTACCCACAATTGCTGGGCCTGGAAGCTGGGCGAGCAGTACCGCAGCAACGATGACGGCGAGCCAGGCGGCACAGCGGGCCGGCCGATACTGGCGGCTATCGAGGCGCAGGATTGCGACCAGGTGGTGGTGTTGGTGATTCGCTGGTACGGCGGCATCCAGTTGGGCACCGGCGGCCTGGCCCGCGCCTATGGGGGCGGCGCCAACAAGTGCCTGCAACAGGCGGAGAAGCGCGTGCTGGTGAGCCGCATCGCGGTGACCTGCTCGTGCAGCTTCAGCGAATTGGCCCTGGTGAAGCTGCGCGTGGCCGAACTGGACGGGCTGGTGGTGCAGGAAGACTTCACCGCCAATGGCGTCGACCTGCAACTGGCCCTGGGCCGCGAGCATGTACCGCGCTTGCAGCAGCAACTGGCCGACCTGAGCCGCGGCCGCATCCTCCTGGAACTCCCTTCCCCGTAGCAGCTGCCGAAGGCTGCGTCCAACCACTGACGCGGCCTGCGGCCGCTGCTACAGAAGGCGACGTCATAACCCGGGCGCAGCAAAACTGCCCACATCTACTGTGCACCCGGTTGTGGATAAGCTCTGCGCAATCAGCGCCAGCCCTTGTGGATCAAGGGCTACAGGCTTCTGTACGTTATTTGACCAATCGCCTTATCCACAACGGAAAACGGCGCCCGTTCAAATACTTATGCACAGTTATCGCCGTTCGAAGATAGCCCGCCCGCGCTTATACCCGCGCTTTCCCCTTGCGCACAAAAACTGTGGAGCAGTCTGTGGATAAGCCGTGCAAGCCTGCGCCAGCCGCAGGCTGCACGGCCTGCACAGGCAGCTGATCATTTTTTAACCAGCACGATTTCGATGCGCTCCTCCCTGCGCCGCCCTGGCTTGGTGCCCTTGCACCACGGCGAAAACCGCGGAAACGCAGGCGCCACGCATTTCCTGACCCACTGGCCAGGAAATTGCTTATGCACCAGCGTCCCATTCCAACCGAGCCTGTCATGTCCAACCCTGCGAACACCCCGCGCCTGCAATTGCGCGCGATCAGCAAGCGTTACCCCGGCTGCCTGGCCAACGACAGCATTGACCTGAGCCTGCAGCCCGGCGAGATCCGTGCGTTGCTGGGCGAGAACGGCGCCGGCAAAAGTACCCTGATGAAGATCATCTACGGGGTCACCCAGGCCGACAGCGGCAGCGTGCTGTGGCAGGGCCAGCCGGTGCGCCTGCGCAACCCGGCCCAGGCGCGCCAGCTGGGCATCGGCATGGTGTTCCAGCATTTCTCGCTGTTCGAGACCCTGACGGTGGCGCAGAACATCGCCCTGGCCATGGGCCCGGGGCAGACGCCGGCGCAACTGGAACCGAAGATTCGCGAGGTGTCGGCGCGCTACGGCATGCCGCTGGCGCCTGACCGCCTGGTGCACAGCCTGTCCATTGGCGAGCGCCAGCGCGTGGAGATCGTGCGCTGCCTGATGCAGGACATCCGCCTGCTGATTCTCGACGAGCCGACCTCGGTGCTTACCCCGCAGGAGGCCGACGACCTGTTCGTGACCCTGCGCCGCCTGGCCGCCGAGGGCTGCAGCATTCTGTTCATCAGCCACAAGCTGGGCGAGGTGCGCGCCCTGTGCCACAGCGCCACGGTGCTGCGCGGCGGCCGCGTGTCGGGCCACTGCGTGCCGGCCGAGCGCAGCGACCTGGAGCTGGCGCGGCTGATGGTCGGCGACGCCGAGGGCCTGGTGGCGCAGTACCCGAAAGCCGAGGGCGGCGCACCGTTCCTCAGCGTCACCCAACTGAACTGGAACAACCCCGACCCGTTCGGCTGCTCGCTGCAGGGCGTCAGCCTGCAGGTGCGCAGCGGCGAAATCGTTGGTATCGCCGGGGTAGCCGGCAACGGCCAGGACGAACTGCTGGCCCTGCTCAGTGGCGAACAGCGCCTGAAGCAGCCGGCCACCATCAGGTTTGATGGCGAGCCCGTGGCGCACCTGCGCCCCGACCAACGCCGCGCCCGCGGCCTGGCGTTCGTACCGGCCGAGCGCCTGGGCCACGGCGCCGTGCCAGACATGAGCCTGGCCGACAACGCTCTGCTCACCGCTTTCCAGCAAGGGCTGGTGAGCAAGGGCATGGTGCACACCCGCAAGGTGCTGGCCCTGGCCGACGAAATCATCCGCCGCTTCGCGGTGAAAACCCCGGACGCCCAGGCCGCCGCCCGCAGCCTGTCGGGCGGCAACCTGCAGAAATTTATCCTCGGCCGCGAGATTCTCCAACGGCCACGCCTGCTGATAGCCGCGCACCCCACCTGGGGCGTGGACGTGGGCGCGGCCGCCACCATCCACCGCGCGCTGATTGCCCTGCGCGATGCCGGCGCGGCAATCCTGGTGATCTCCGAGGACCTGGATGAACTGTTCCAGATCAGCGACCGCCTTGGCGCCCTCAGCGGCGGCCGCCTCAGCGCCCTGCAAGCCACCGCGCAGACCACCCAGGTGGAGCTGGGCGGCTGGATGGCCGGGCGCTTCGCTGACCTTCCATCCCCCACCCCTGCCCTGGCCGGTTAACGGAGCCTTCCATGTTGCTTTCCCTCGAACCCCGCGGCCAGCAGTCACGCCTGATGCTCTGGTGCTCGCCGTTGCTGGCCGCGCTGCTGACCCTGGGCTGTGGCTCGCTGCTGTTCATCGCCCTGGGGCATGACCCGCTGCAGACGCTGCATACCCTGCTGATCGAGCCGATCAGCGACCTGTACGGCGTCAGCGAACTGCTGGTCAAGGCGCTGCCGATCCTGATGTGCGCCCTGGGCCTGGCGGTGGCCTACCAGGCGCGCATCTGGAACATCGGCGCCGAAGGCCAACTGCTGATCGGCGCCCTGGGCGGCAGCGCCGTGGCGGTGAATATCATCGGCATGGACAGCCGCTGGGCGCTGGCGCTGGTGCTGCTGGCCGGCACCCTCGCCGGCGCCGCCTGGGCCGGGCTGACGGCCTGGCTGCGCACACGCTTCAACGCCAATGAAATCCTCACCAGCATCATGCTCAACTACATCGCCCTGAACCTGCTGCTGTATTTCGTCCACGGCCCGCTGCGTGACCCGGCTGGGTTCAACTTCCCGCAGTCGGCCATGTTCGGCGACGCCAGCCGCCTGCCGCTGGTGTTCGAGGGCGGGCGCCTGCACGCCGGGCTGTACTTCGCCCTGTTGGCGCTGGTGGCGGTGTGGGTGCTGCTGCAGAAAAGCTTCCTGGGTTTCCAGATCAAGGTGCTGGGCCTGGACCAGCGCGCCGCCGGCTTCGTCGGCTTTCGCGAGAAACGCCTGGTGTGGCTGGCGCTGCTGGTCAGCGGTGCGCTGGCCGGCCTGGCCGGGGTGTGCGAAGTGACCGGGCCGATCGGCCAACTGGTGCCGCAGGTGTCGCCCGGCTATGGCTACGCGGCCATTACCGTGGCCTTTCTTGGCCGCTTGAACCCTATTGGCATCGTGTTTTCCAGCCTGCTGATGGCCCTGCTGTACCTGGGCGGCGAGAACGCGCAGATGGCGATGAACCTGCCCCAGGCCATCACCGAACTGTTCCAGGGCCTGATGCTTTTCTTTTTGCTGGCCTGTGACGTGCTGATTCTCTACCGCCCGCGCCTGAACGTGCGCTGGGCCCGCCGTACCACCGCGGTCGCCACCGCAGGAGCGCTGTGATGGATATCGATCTGCTGGGTAACATTCTCTTCGCCATGGTGCGCTGCGGCACGCCGCTGCTGCTGGTGGCCCTGGGGGAACTGATCTGCGAGAAAAGCGGCGTACTCAACCTGGGCCAGGAGGGCATGATGCTGTTCGGCGCGGTGGTGGGTTTCATCGTCGCCTTCAGCAGCGGCAACCTGTGGCTGGGCGTGGTGCTGGCGATGGTCGCCGGCATGCTGCTGTCGTCGCTGTTCGCCCTGGTGGCGCTGGTGTTCAACGCCAACCAGGTGGCCACCGGCCTGGCGCTGACGATTTTCGGCGTGGGCTTGTCGACCTTTGTCGGCGCCGGCTGGGTGGGCAAGCCGCTCACCGGTTTCGACCCGGTGGCTATCCCGGTGCTGAGCAGCATTCCGCTAATCGGCCGCATGCTGTTCGCCCAGGACCTGCTGGTATACCTGTCGTTCGCGCTGTTCGCGCTGGTGGCCTGGGTGGTGCTGAAAAGCCGGGTGGGCCTGATCATCCAGGCCGTGGGGGAAAACCCCGACGCGGCCAGCGCCATGGGCCTGCCGGTGCTGCGCGTGCGCACCCTGGCGGTGTTGTTCGGCGGCGCCATGGCCGGTTTGGCCGGGGCGTATTTGTCGTTGGCGTACACGCCCATGTGGGCGGAAAACATGAGCGCCGGCCGCGGCTGGATTGCCCTGGCGCTGGTGGTGTTCGCCAGCTGGCGGGTGTGGCGCGTGCTGCTGGGCGCCTACCTGTTTGGCCTGGCGAGCATCCTGCACCTGGTGGCCCAGGGGGTTGGCCTGTCGATTCCGTCGAACCTGCTGGCGATGCTGCCGTACGTGGCGACCATTGTGGTGCTGGTGCTGCTGTCGCGCGATGGCGTGCGCACGCGGTTGTATGCGCCGGTGTCGCTGGGGCAGCCGTGGCAGCCGGGGCGGTGACTGTGGGAGCTGGCTTGCCAGCGAGTTTTCAAAATCTCGCTGGCAAGCCAGCTCCCACAGATTATGCTGATGCTCTTTGCCTGCCAAGGGACATCCATCATGAGCAAGAACGCATTGATCATCGGCGCTTCGCGTGGCCTGGGCCTGGGGTTGGTGCAGCGCCTGCGCGAGGACGGCTGGAACGTCACCGCCACGGTGCGCAACCTGCGCACCGCCGACGCACTGCAAGCAGTGCCGGGCGTGCGTATCGAGAAGCTGGACATGGATGACGCCGGCCAGCTAGCGGCGCTGGCGCAGACGCTGCAGGGCCAGACCTGGGACCTGCTGTTCGTCAACGCCGGGGTCAAGGGCCCCAACGACCAGGGCGTCGACAAGGTCAGCCCCGAGGACATCGGCGCGCTGTTCTACACCAACGCCGTGGCGCCGATTCGCCTGGCCAAGCACTTCAACGACCAGGTCCGGCCCCAAGGCGGCGTAATCGCCTTCATGAGTTCGGTGCTGGGCAGCGTGACCATGCCCGACGCGCCGGAACTGGCGCTGTACAAGGCCAGCAAGGCGGCGCTGAACTCCATGACCAGCACCTTCGTCGGCAGCCTGGGCGACACCGCGCTGACCGTGCTCAGCCTGCACCCCGGCTGGGTGAAAACCGACATGGGCGGCGAAGGCGCGGAAATCGACGTGCAGACCAGCACCCGCGGGCTCATCGACCAGGTCAACGCCTACGCCGGCAAGGGCGGCCATCACTTCGTGAACTATCGCGGCGAGACCATCCCTTGGTAATATGCCCCCGCGCCTGACGGCGCCCCTGGATCAGCAGACAGGGCAATCACTGAGCTGGCTTACCTCAATCAACTGACAGAGGAGCCGGCTCATGCCCGCACCCCGTATCTGGATCAAGCACCCCCTGGCCCTGTTCACCGGCAACGACCTCGACGGCCGTGGCGGGCTGGTGCTGCAAGACGGCCTGATCAGCGAAGTACTGGCCGCCGGCCAGCAACCGTCGCAACCCTGCCAGCAGGTGTTCGACGCCCGCGAGCACGTGGTGCTGCCGGGGCTGATCAACACCCATCACCACTTCTACCAGACCCTGACCCGCGCCTGGGCGCCGGTGGTCAACGAGCCGCTGTTCCCCTGGCTCAAGACCCTGTACCCGGTATGGGCACGGCTGACCCCGGAAAAACTGGCGCTGGCCACCAAGGTAGCGCTGGCCGAGCTGCTGCTGTCGGGCTGCACCACCGCCGCCGACCACCACTACCTGTTCCCGGACGGCCTGGAGCAGGCCATCGACGTGCAGGTGGAGGTGGTGCGCGAGCTGGGCATGCGTGCCATGCTCACCCGCGGGTCCATGAGCCTGGGCGAGGCCGATGGCGGCCTGCCGCCGCAGCAGACGGTGCAACAGGGCGAAGTGATCCTGGCCGACAGCCAACGGCTGATCCAGCGCTACCACCAGCGTGGCGCCGGCGCCCAGGTGCAGATCGCCCTGGCGCCCTGCTCGCCGTTCTCGGTCACCCCGGAGATCATGCGCGCCAGCGCCGAGCTGGCCGAAGCGCTGGACGTGCGCCTGCACACCCACCTGGCGGAAACCCTCGACGAAGAAGACTTCTGCCTGCAGCGCTTCGGCCTGCGCACCGTGGACTACCTGGACAGCGTCGGCTGGCTGGGCCCGCGCACCTGGCTGGCCCACGGCATTCATTTCAACCCCGACGAAATCGCCCGGCTGGGCGCGGCGGGCACCGGCATTTGCCATTGCCCCACGTCGAACATGCGCCTGGCCTCGGGCATCTGCCCCACCCTCGACCTGCTGGCCGCCGGCGCGCCGGTGGGCCTGGGCGTGGACGGCTCGGCGTCCAACGATGCCTCGAACATGATTCTGGAGGCGCGCCAGGCCCTGTACATCCAGCGCCTGCGCTACGGCGCCAAGGCCATCACCCCCGAAGGCGTGCTGGGCTGGGCCACCCGTGGTTCGGCGCGGCTGCTGGGGCGCGATGACATTGGCGAGCTGGCGGTGGGCAAGCAGGCCGACCTGGCGCTGTTTAAGCTGGACGAACTGCGTTTTTCCGGCAGCCATGACCCTCTGAGCGCGCTGTTGCTGTGTGCGGCGGACAAGGCCGACCGGGTAATGGTGGGCGGCGTGTGGCGGGTGGTCGATGGCCAGGTTGAAGGGCTGGATGTGCAGGGGCTGATCGCCGATCACCGCCAGGCGGCCGCGGCGTTGATTGGGTAAACCACCCCGCTAAAGCCCCAGGCACGCCAGCATGATGAACGTGGCGAACAGCACGAAGTGGGTCATGCCCTCGATCGCGTTGGTCTCGCCGTCGTTCAGGTTGATAGCGCTGACCACCAGGGTGATGGCGATCATCACCGTCTGCACCGGGGTCAGCGCCATCTGGAACGGCTGGCCGGTGTACAGCGCCATGGCTTCCATCACCGGCACGGTCAAGATCACCGTCGACAACGACGCCCCCAGCGCCACGTTGACGGTGGACTGCATGCGGTTGGCCAGGGCCGCGCGCAGGGCGGTCAGAATCTCGGGCGCTGCCGAGATGGCGGCGACGATGATCGCCATCAGCACCGGCGGCGCGCCGCTGCCCTCAAGCCCGTAGTCGAGGGTCTTGGACATCACCTCGGCCAGCGCGCCGATCACGAACACACCGAAAACCAAGGTGCCAATCGACAGTGGCAGGCTCACCGGCAGCGGTTGCGCATCCGCGCCCTGGCGGCGTTTTTTCTTCGGGTAGCTGTAGCTGAAGAAGTAACTGTGCGGGCCCACCTGCATGCGCAGGAACACCGTGTAGAGGATCACCGTGGCGCCAATGGTGAAGGCCGAATACAGCTTCCAGTTCGCTTCTGGAATGAACTCGGGCACCACCATGGAAATGCCCATGGCAGTCATGATCATCACCCCGTAGGAGCGCGCGGAGTCGTCGTTGTACACCTGCTCGCCATGCTTGATGCCGCCCATCAGCGCGCACAGGCCAAGGATGCCGTTGATGTCGAGCATCACTGCCGAATAGATGGTGTCGCGCACCAGGGTGGGCGAGGCCTCGTTGCTCATCATGATCGCCAGGATCACCACCTCCACCAGCACCGCAGACAGGGTCAGGATCATGGTGCCGTAGGGATCGCCAACCTTCTCGGCCAGCAGCTCGGCGTGCTGGGCCACCTGCACCGAGGCGCACACCACCGCCACCACCAGCACAATGCCGGCCAGCAGCGCCACGCCGTGGCCATGGCCCATCAGCCACGGCTCCAGCGGGTAAGCCGCGCAGGTGACGATCAACGCCAGCAGCAGGTATTTCTCTTGCTTGAATAAGGTCAGCATCGGGGCGCCCGGCGTTTGCTCGTTGTGTAGTGACTGTAGACCGGGGCAGATGGTTTCCTTCGCACCAGTACAAAGCAGGCGGCAACAACCTGCACCGATGTGCTTCTGTGGGAGCTGGCTTGCCAGCGAGCTGTTGGGGCCCAAAAGCTCGCTGGCAAGCCAGCTCCCACAATCGCAAGGCTTTGTTGTCCTGTTGGTCAATTTTTTGCATTGGCCTGCTGCACACACAACAACATGGAGCTTCGCCACACATGCACACACGCCCGTTGAAGACGCTGTTGGGGACACTGGCCGCCGCTATCGGCCTGGCCACCAGCCTGGCGGTCAGCGCCGCCGACCCGCTGAAGATCGGTTTCGTCTACGTGGGCCCCATCGGCGACCACGGCTGGACCTACCAGCACGAGCTGGCCCGCAAGCAACTGATGGAAAAGATGGGCGACAAGATCAACACCACCTACGTGGAGAACGTGCCCGAGGGCGCCGACGCCGAGCGCGTCATCCGCAACATGGCCAAGGACAAATACGACCTGATCTTCAGCACCTCGTTCGGCTACATGAACCCCACCGCCAAGGTCGCCCAGCAGTTCCCCAACGTGATCTTCGAGCACGCCACCGGCTACAAGCAGGGCAAGAACCTGGGCACCTACCTGGCCCGCACCTATGAAGGCCGCTACGTGGGCGGCTTCCTGGCGGCGAAGATGACCAAGACCAAAAAGATCGGCTACGTGGCCTCGTTCCCGATCCCCGAGGTGATCCGCGACATCGACGCCATCCAGCTGGCCCTGAACAAGTACAACCCCGGCACCGAGCTGAAAGTGGTGTGGGTCAATTCCTGGTTCGACCCGGGCAAGGAAGCCGACGCCGCCAACGCCCTGATCGACCAGGGCGCCGACGTGATCTTCCAGCACACCGACAGCCCCGCGCCGATCCAGACTGCCGAGCGCCGCGGCGTCTACGCCGTGGGCTACGCCTCGGACATGGCGCACTTCGGGCCCAAGGCCGTGCTGACCTCCATCGTCAACAACTGGACCCCGTACTACACCCAGACCACCCAGCACGTCATCGACCACAGCTGGAAGTCCGAAGACTATTGGGGCGGCCTTAAGGACGGCACCGTCGAACTGCCCATCAGCGACATCGTCCCCGCCGACGTGAAAGCCGAAGCCGAGAAGCTGATCGCCAGCATCAAGAGCGGCGAGTTCCAGCCCTTCACCGGCCCGATCAAGGACCAGACCGGCGCGCTGAAAATTCCTGCCGGCAGCTCCGCCACCCTGGCTGACCTTGCCGGCATGAACTACTACGTGGAAGGCCTGAGCGCCAAGCTGCCCCAATAACAATGAAGCGGGCCGCCCCGCCGGCGGCCCCACAGGACCCAGCAGATGGACACACTTCCGATCATCGACATTGCCCCCCTGTACACCGCCGACCGCGACGGCTGGCTGGGCGTGGCCCAGGCCATCGACCGCGCCTGCCGCCAGTGGGGCTTCTTCTACATCAAGGGCCACCCCATCAGCCCGCAGCGCATCGAGGCGCTGCAGCAGGCGGCGAAGACCTTCTTTGGCCAGCCCCTGGCCGACAAGCTCAGCATCGACATCACCCAGACCCGCCACCACCGTGGCTACGGCGCCATCGCCACCGAGCAGCTGGACCCCAGCCTGCCCAGCGACCTGAAGGAAACCTTCGACATGGGCCTGCACCTGCCGGCCGAGCACCCGGACGTGCTGGCGGAAAAACCGTTGCGCGGGCCCAACCGCCACCCGCAACTGCCGGGCTGGCAAACGCTGATGGAAACCCATTACCAGGACATGCAGGCCCTGGCCCAGACCCTGCTGCGCGCCATTGCCCTGGCCCTGGACATTGACGAGGATTTTTTCGACCAGCGCTTCGAAGACCCGGTCAGCGTGCTGCGCATGATCCACTACCCGCCACGCCAGACCGCCAGCTCCCCCGAGCAGCAGGGCGCCGGTGCCCATACCGACTATGGCTGCATCACGTTGCTATACCAGGACAGCGCCGGCGGCCTGCAGGTGCGCAACGTCGATGGCCAGTGGATAGACGCGCCGCCCATCGACGGCACCTTCGTGGTCAACCTGGGCGACATGATGGCGCGCTGGAGCAACGACCAGTACGTCTCCACCCCGCACCGGGTGATCAGCCCGCTGGGCATCGACCGCTACTCCATGCCGTTCTTTGCCGAGCCCCACCCCGACACGCGCATCGAGTGCCTGCCCGGCTGCCAGGGCATCGGCAACCCGGCCAAGTACCCGCCCACCACCTGTGCGGAATTCCTGCTGTCGCGCTTCGCCGACACCTACGCCTACCGGCGCGAGCAGGCCGAGGCGATCTGAACCGGCTGGTCAGGTTATCGCTCCAACGGGCGATAACCTCTGTAGAATGCGGCCCATTGCACCTTAAGAGACACCTTTATGTACGATTGGCTGAACGCCCTGCCCAAGGCAGAACTGCACCTTCACCTGGAAGGTTCGCTGGAACCCGAACTGCTGTTCGCCCTGGCCGAGCGCAACAAGATCGCCTTGCCGTGGAACGACGTGGAAACCTTGCGGGCGGCCTACGCCTTCAACAACCTGCAGGAATTCCTCGACCTGTACTACCAGGGCGCCGACGTGCTGCGCACCGAGCAGGACTTCTACGACCTGACCTGGGCCTACCTGCAGCGCTGCAAGGCGCAGAACGTGATTCACACCGAACCGTTCTTCGACCCGCAGACCCACACCGACCGTGGCATCCCGTTCGAAGTGGTGCTCAACGGCATCACCCACGCGCTGAAGGATGGCCGCGAGCAACTGGGCATCGGCAGCGGCCTGATCCTCAGCTTCCTGCGCCACCTGAGCGAAGAAGAAGCCGAGAAAACCCTGGACCAGGCCCTGCCGTTCCGTGACGCGTTCGTGGCCGTGGGCCTGGACAGCTCGGAAATGGGCCACCCGCCCAGCAAGTTCAAGCGCGTGTTCGACCGCGCCCGTGGCGAAGGCTTCCTGACCGTGGCCCACGCCGGCGAGGAAGGCCCGCCCGAGTACATCTGGGAAGCCCTGGACCTGCTGAAGATCCAGCGTATCGACCACGGCGTGCGCGCCATCGAGGACGAACGCCTGATGCAGCGCATCATCGACGAGCAGATCCCGCTCACCGTGTGCCCGCTGTCCAACACCAAGCTGTGCGTGTTCGACCACATGAGCCAGCACAACATCCTCGACATGCTCGAGCGTGGCGTGAAGGTCACCGTGAACTCGGACGATCCGGCCTACTTCGGCGGCTACGTGACCGAGAACTTCCACGCGCTGTACAAGGACCTGGGCATGACCCAGGACCAGGCCAAACGCCTGGCGCAGAACAGCCTGGACGCCCGCCTGGTCAAGCCGTGATCTGACGGACTCCCCTCCGCCTGACGGACGCTACGCAAATCGACTGTAGCCGCTGCCGAAGGCTGCGCTGGCCCTGCTCCACGCTGAAGATCTTCAGTGTACTCGAGGGCCAGCGCAGCCTGGCGGCAGCGGCTACAGGGTTTCGGTCAACTCCTCCAGGGTGCGGCCGCGGGTTTCCACGCCGAACAGCCACACCACCAGCGCCGCCAGGGCAAAGCATGCCGCCCCCAGCGCGAACACCCCGCCCTGCCCCGTCAATGGAAACACCAGCCCGGTGACCATCGGCCCCAGCAACGACCCCACCCGGCCAATGGCCGAGGCAAATCCCGAGCCCGTGGCCCGCGAAGAAGTGGGGTACAACTCAGGCGTGTAGGTGTAGAGCACCGCCCACATGCCGAACAGGAAGAACTGCATCAGCAACCCCGAGCCGATCAGCAAACCGACGTTGCCGCCAAATACCGCGCTCTGGCCATAGACGAACGCCATGGCCCCGCCGCCCAGCAAGGTCACCACGCAGGTAGGCTTGCGCCCCCAACGCTCCACCAGCCAGGCCGCCATCAGGAAACCCGGGATGCCCCCCAGGGAAATCAGCACGGTGTAATACACCGATTGCGTCACCGCGAAACCGGACTGCTGCAACAGCGCCCCCAGCCAGGAGGTCAGCCCGTAGAAGCCTAAAAGCGCGAAGAACCACAAGCTCCAGATCATCACCGTGCGTTGGCGATAGAGCGGCGACCACAGGGCCGCGAACGCCGAGAAAAAGCCGTTGGCGGCCGCCGCCTGCCGGGGCATGGCCACGGGTTCGGGCAGTGGCCCGCCGCCCAGGGAACGCTGGACCTTGGCCTCGATGCCCTTGAGCACCCGATCCGCTTCGTCGTGCCGCCCCGAGTGCTCCAGCCAGCGCGGCGACTCGGGAATGCAAAAGCGCACCGCCAGCACGAACACCGCCGGCACTGCCAGCACCAGGAAGATGTCGCGCCAGCCGATCAGCGGCAGCAACCAGTACGACAGCACGCCGGCGGCGACGAAGCCCAGCGGCCAAAAACCATCCATCAAGGCGATATAACGCCCCCGCTGGCGCGCCGGTACCAGTTCCGACAGCATCGACTGAGCGATGGGAAACTCCATGCCCATGCCGAAGCCCAGCAACACCCGGAACAGGGTCAGGCTGTCCAGGTGCTGGGCGGTGGAACACAGGTAGCTGGCCAGCCCCCACAGCACGATGCTCCACTGGAACACCGGCTTGCGGCCGAAACGGTCGGCGAGCATGCCCGACAGCGACGCGCCCACTACCATGCCGAAGAAACTGGCGCTGGCCAGCACCCCGGCCTGGGCGCTGCTCAGGCCGAACTCGGCTTTGATGGAGCCCAGCAGGAAGGTCATCATTGCCAGGTCCATGGAATCGAACAGGAAGGCCAGGGCAATGACGATGAAAATCACCCGGTGGTAGCCGCTGATGGGCAGCCTCTCCAGGCGCTCCGCGGCGCTGAAACGGTGGGTGGGCATGGGCTGCTCCTCGATGCTGTAGGCTTGCACCGAGTGTGCGTGATCGCCATACCTGGCGATGCCTGACAGCGACCCCTGCCGTTGCTGTGAACGACGCCGACAGCTCTGGGCTGCGGGCGCCGTGGCGGAAAGTGAGCTAAATCACGTCGGGCAATGCCGCCTCACAGGCTATCTTGCCGATCTCGCGCACGCCCGCCTGGGTCACCTGCAGCACCCGGGTCTCGTCACTGATGCGCAGCCACCCCGATTGCAGGAACAGCCTGAGTAGGCTGGCGCCCAACGCGCCACCCAGGTGCGGTCTACTGTTGCTCCAGTCGCAGCAGGTGCACACGGCATGGTCCTGCTGGCGCGCCAATGCCTGCAGATAGATGCCCTGAGCAGCCAATTGCTCTATCCCCTTCTGCGTGACTTCCAGGCGACGATCATGCTGTTCCAGCCAGGCGGCCTCGAGCAACCGCTGCAGCAGTTCGGCGGCCAGTTCGCCCCCCAGGTGGTCATGGCACAGGCGCGCCCGGCGCATGGACGGCGGCGTCGGTGGCAGACTTTCCAGCGCCAGCCCGGTCGGTATATCCGTGCGCCCCGCCCAGACGCTGGCCAGCGCTTCCACGGCGGTGCCGACCTGCGGGGTTGCCAGGCGGAAAAAGCGCTTGCGCCCGCGTGCCTCCAGTTTCAGCAGGCCGCCGGCGGCCAGGCGGGCCAGGTGGGCGCTGGCCGAGGAAGGGGTCAGCCCCGCGAGCCTGGCCAGTTCTTCGGACCCGCGCGCAGAGCCGTCGATCAACGCCCAGATCATGGCGCTGCGCTTGGGGTCGGCCAATAGCATGGCGATTTGGCTGATGCTCGGTGCAAGTTCCATGTAATAACTCCCTGTCGAAACATTCGTCTATTTGACCGCTGAGGTCAGCGATCACTGAAACAGCTCCAACGAAAGAGGTTACAAGTGCCAAAAGCCGATAAACTCCAGACTATTATGTGAGCAAGTTATTCACAAAAAAGGCTGCCGCTCAAATGAACGAGGCACTCTGCTCCAAGGCTGTCCTCTCTCGGTGGCAATGGCTGCCCAGTTATTATAATCGTACGAATTTGTACAACTAGGTATAAGACACGAAACGCCTTCGGTGGGTGCGCTGTGTAGGCAGACCAGAACAATATTGCATCCGGAAATAAACCCGTTGAAACTTGCGCCCGCTGATTCACAGGTGAGTAATGGCAACGCTTTCCTCGGGTGGAAGCAGCACACTTGTTTTATTGCCTGGTAGTAAATACCTACAGCACGAGTGCAAAAAGCTGGCAACAGAAGTCTACTTTAACTACGCCCGCGGATAACTTCTGGACAGTCCAGTACATCCTTTTCGCAAGGTATCGCGCAACAAGTTGACCGACTTGCTCAATTGCGCCCGGTGCCCGCACAACAGGTTCAATGGCGTGCGCTCACCCACCAGGTGTGGCATCAGCACCAACAGCCGCCCTGCCAGCACGTCCGCCGCCACGTCCAGCCAGGACTTGTAGGCAATGCCAACGCCCGCCAGTGCCCAGCGGCGCACCACGTCGGCGTCGTCGCTGAAGCGATCGCCGGTCACGGTCAGGGCCAGCTCGCGCTTGCCGTCGCTGAAGCGCCAGTGGTCATGCACGCGGCCGGCCAGCATGAACAGCAGGCAATTATGCTGTGCCAGTTGCTCCACCTGAAGCGGCTGGCCGTGGGCCGCCACGTAACCGGGGGACGCGCACAGCACGCGGCGGTTGTCGGGGCTGATGGGCAACGCCACCAGGCTGGAGTCTTCCGGTTCGCCGTAGCGCAGGGCCAGGTCCACGGGCTGGCGGAACAGATCGGCGATACGGTCGCCCAGCAGCAGCCGCACCGACAACCCCGGGTGCTCGCGCTGCAGGTCGTCCAGCCAGGGCAGCAGCACGTTGCGGCCGAAGTCCGAGGGTGCCGACAACTGGATCACACCGCTGACCTGCTCCTGGCTGCGCGCCAGGGCCTGGCGCCCTTCCTCGAGGCTGCCCAGCGCCGCCCGCGCATACTCCAGGAAATGCTCGCCCTCGGCGGTAAGGCGCAGGCTGCGCGTGGAGCGCGCCAGCAAGCGTGCGCCCAGTTGCGCTTCGATGCGTTTCAGCGCCGCGCTGGCCACGGCGGGCGACAGGTCCATGACCCGCGCAGCGGCGGACAGGCTGCCGAGGTCGGCGGCGCGGACAAACAGTTGCAGGTCATCGAATCGCAGCATGGCCATTATCAACAAAATATTGAAAGAGCCTGTGCTTTTAGCCGGTTTTACCCCGTTTGAAAATAGCTAATCATGGGCACACATTTCTGGAGAGCTACCATGAAAGCCATCGCCTACTACGCCTCGCTGCCGATCACCGACCCGCAATCGCTGCAAGACATCGAACTTCCCGCGCCGCAGCCCGGCCCGCGCGACCTGCTGGTAGAGGTCAAGGCCATCTCGGTGAACCCGGTGGACACCAAGGTGCGCCTGAACATGCCGCCCGAAGGCGGCAACCCGAAGGTGCTGGGCTGGGACGTGGCCGGCGTGGTACAGGCGGTCGGTACCGACGTCAGCCTGTTCAAGCCCGGCGACCGCGTCTACTACGCCGGCTCCATCGCCCGCGCCGGCGGCAACAGTGAGTTGCACACCGTGGATGAGCGCATCGTCGGGCGCATGCCGGCCAGCCTCGGTTTCGCCGAGGCCGCGGCGCTGCCGTTGACCGCCATCACCGCCTGGGAGCTGCTGTTCGAGCGCCTGCAGGTGCAGCCGGGGCATGTGGACGCCGGGCAGAGCCTGCTGATCGTCGGCGCCGCCGGGGGCGTGGGCTCGATCCTGACGCAGTTGGCCAGCCAACTGACCGGCCTGACGGTGATCGCCAGCGCCTCGCGCCCTGAAACCCAGGCCTGGGTGCGCGAACTGGGCGCCGACCACGTGCTGGACCACAGCCAGCCGCTGAGCGCCGAGCTCAAGCGCCTGGGCCTGGGCCCGGTCACCCACGTGGCCAGCCTGACCCAGACCGACCAGCACCTGGCCGAACTGGTGGAAGCCCTGGCGCCACAAGGCCGCCTGGCCCTGATCGATGACCCCAAGGCGCTGGACGTGGGCCTGCTCAAGCGCAAGAGCCTGTCGCTGCACTGGGAGTTCATGTACACCCGTTCGCTGTACGAGACGCCGGACATGATCGAGCAGCATCACCTGCTCAACCGCGTGGCCGAGCTGATCGACGCCGGCACCTTGCGCACCACCGTGGGCGAGCATTTCGGCCGCATCGACGCGGCGAACCTGCAACGCGCCCATGCCCTGCTGGAAAGTGGCAAGGCGCGTGGCAAGATCGTGCTGGAAGGCTTTTGAGGTAATGCCTGTGGGAGCTGGCTTGCCAGCGAGCTTTTGAAGAACAACTCGCTGGCAAGCCAGCTCCCACGACCGTCAGTCCAAAGGTTGCGCTGAATCAATCCACGCCGCGTGGGCAGCGCTACACTTGAGGCCTCTGACCCTGCGGAGGCATTCAGCCATGAAGATAGTGCTTACTGAACTGGCAAGGGAACACGGTAGCCAATGGCAGGTACGCCTTGATCAACATGTAGTGACCTTTCGTACCGAGGCCGAGGCCCGGGCGTTCATCGACACCCTGGAATCCCGGCTGGCAGCCCCCCACCGGCTGCCTTATCGCCAACAACGCGTCGCTCAGTGAGCGGGGCGCGAGCGCCGCAGCCACTGGGTCACCAGCGCCAACATCACGGCCAGCAGGCCACAACCGCTGATCACCAGGGCCATGGGAATGGCGCTGCCGTCATACAGCGCGCCCACCAATGAGGCGGAACCTGCCGCCACGCTGAACTGCAGGCAGCCCAGCAGCGCCGAGGCACTGCCGGCGCGCGCGCCCTGGCCGTTCATGGCACAGGCCGAGGCGTTGGGAATGATGCAGCCCAGGCTGGCGATGCAGATGAACAGCGGGATCAGCAGCGGCCACAGTTGCGTGGTGTGCAGCGCGCTCACGGCCAGCAGGCTCAGCGCCGCAGCCAGGTAGACCCACACCGCTCGCGACAGCATGTGCGCCGGGCCGCGCTTGGCCAGCAGGCGGGCGTTCACTTGGGCCACCAGGATGAAGCCGGCGGCGTTGCTGCCGAACAGCCAGCCGTAGTGCTCCGCCGGCACGCCATAGAGCTTGATGAACACGAACGGCGACCCCGCCACGTAGGCGAACATGCCCGCCATGGCGACGCCGCCGGTCAGGGCGTTGCCCAGGAACTGCGGGTCCTTCAGCAGGCCGAAATACCGGCCCAGGGCGCCACTGAGCGGCTGGCGCGGGTGGTGAGCAGGCATGCTTTCCGGCAGGCCCAGGGCCACCGAGAGCCCGGCCAGGGCGCTGAACGCGGTCAGCAGCAGGAAGATCCACTTCCAGCCCAGGGTGTTCACCAGCAACCCGCCGAGCATCGGCGCCAGGATAGGCGCCAGGCCCATCACCAGCATCAGCTGCGAGAACACCTTGGCCGACCCTACCGCATCGCACTTGTCGCTGACGATCGCCCGCGACAGCACCATCCCCGCGCAACCGCCCAAGGCCTGGATGAAACGCGCGGCAATCAGCCACTCAAGGCTCGGCGCAAACGCGCAGGCCAGGGACGACAGGGTGAACAGGGTCACGCCCACCAGCAGCGGCACGCGACGGCCGAAGCGGTCGGCAATCGGCCCGTAGGCCAGCTGGCCGATGGACAGGCCGAGGAAGTACACCGCCAGGGTCAGCTGGATGTGCTGCTCGTCGGTGCCGAAGGCCTGAGCCATGGCCGGGAAGCCCGGCAGGTAGAAATCGATGGCCAGCGGCCCGAAAGCGCTGAGCGCGCCGAGAATAAGGATGGTTCTGAGGTTCATCAAGGATCCAGTGTGGGTGCTGCGAACAGGGCAACGGTACAGTTTAACCGCTCTGGATCCCGTGGGGCCAAAACCGCGACGCTATGTCACTCAAGCCACGGTGTAGCCTTCTTCCTTGATCGCCTCGACGATGGCGGCCTGCGGTTGCTGGCTTTCCACCCGCACCTTGGCGTTGGCCAGGTCGACCTCGACCACGGCGGCCGGGTCCAGGGCTTGCACCGCCTGGGTGACGGCGCGCACGCAATGGCCACAGGTCATGCCTTGAACGTTGAACTCTTGCATGGTGATGCCTCCTGAAGGTGATGAAGGTATAGCTTCAACCTTGCCATCATGACAAGGTCAAGTTCTGGCGTTGCCTGCCGGGGTGGAAATTAACGGGCGCGTCCGCCAAGCTTGGGCATCGAAGATTTCTACCGCAGGAGAAGTGCGCCATGCGCAGGTCCATTTTCCGCCTTCTGGGCGCCCTGGGTCTGTTGACCCTGTCGCTCGGCGCCTACGCCGAGAGCATCCAGGACTACAGCGTCCTGATCGTGTCCCGTGAACGCCTGGAGGTCGGTACGCCGTGCGAACTGAGCATCTACATCGGCGATAACAAGGTCGGCCGGTTGTTCCAGGAGCAGGAAGTATCGTTCAACCTGCCGCCGGGCAAAGTGGTGGTGCGCCTGATGCAGGAGCCTGGCCAGGTGGGCGGTTGTGCCCCGGGGTTGCCGGCGCCCAACGCCACCGCCATCGAGCTGCACGCCGGCGCGGTGCAGAAGTACCGCATCGCCAACGGGCCGAACGGCCTGTACCTCAAGCCTGCGCCCGAGGACCAGTACTGAGGTTGCCTGACGCTTGACCTTGCCAAGGTGGCAAGGTTGATTCTAGGGTCCTCTGCCAAGGAGGACTTCCCATGTCCAACGCCCTTACCCTCGAACTGCCCATCAGTGGCATGACCTGCGCCAGTTGTGCCGGCCGGGTGGAACGCGCCCTGAATAAAGTGGACGGTGTGAAGCTGGCCAGCGTCAACCTGGCCAGCGAGCGGGCCCACGTCGAGCTGGTGACGGCCATGGACCCGGCCATGCTGGTTGCCGCCGTGGCCAAGGCCGGCTACAGCGCCAGCCTGCCCGACGCACCGCCCGTGGACCCGGCCAAGGCGTTGCTGCGCGAACGTCTTGCGCTCATCGCCGCCCTGCTGCTGGCCCTGCCACTGGTAGCGCCCATGCTGGCCCAGCCGTTTGGCCTGGACTGGATGCTGCCAGCCTGGCTGCAGTGGGCGCTGGCAACCCCGGTGCAGTTCATCCTCGGCGCCCGTTTCTACATCGCCGCCTTCAAGGCGGTGCGCGCCCGCGCCGGCAACATGGACCTGCTGGTGGCCCTGGGCACCAGCGCCGGCTACGGCCTGAGCCTGTACGAATGGGCGCACACCCCGGCGGGGCACATGCCGCACCTGTATTTCGAAGCCTCGGCGGTGGTGATCGCCCTGGTGCTGCTGGGCAAATACCTGGAAAGCCGCGCCAAGCGCCAGACCGCCAGCGCCATCCGCGCCCTGGAACAGCTGCGCCCCGAGCGCGCCACCCGCCTGCGCGACGGCGTGGAGCAGGACGTGGCCATCGCCCAGCTGCGCCTGGGTGACCAGCTGGTGGTGCGCCCCGGCGAGCGCTTCGCGGTGGATGGCCAGGTGCTGGAAGGCCGCAGCCACGCCGACGAATCGCTGATCAGCGGCGAGAGCCTGCCGGTGCCCAAGCAGGCCGGCGATGCGGTGATCGGCGGCGCCATCAATGGCGAAGGTCGCCTGCTGGTGCAGGCCACGGCCCTGGGCGGCGAAGGCGTGCTGGCGCAGATCATTCGCCTGGTGGAAGACGCCCAGGCCGCCAAGGCGCCGATCCAGAAGCTGGTGGACCGCGTCAGCCAGGTGTTCGTGCCCGCCGTGCTGGTGCTGGCGCTGCTGACCCTGGCCGGCTGGTGGCTGCACGGTGCGCCGCTGGAAACCGCGATCATCAACGCCGTGGCCGTGCTGGTCATCGCCTGCCCCTGTGCCCTGGGCCTGGCCACTCCGGCGGCGATCATGGCCGGCACCGGCGTCGCCGCCCGCCGCGGCATCCTGATCAAAGACGCCGAAGCCCTGGAACGCGCCCAGGCAGTGACCCGCGTGGTGTTCGACAAGACCGGCACCCTCACCTCCGGCGCCCCGACGCTGGTGCACTGGCAGGCGCTGGGCATTGCCGAAGCCACGCTGCTGCAGTGGGCGGGCAGCCTGCAGCGCGGCAGCGAACACCCGCTGGCCAAAGCCGTGCTGCAGGCCTGCGCCGAGCGCCAGCTGGCAGTGCAAACGCCTGCCGACAGCCAGGCCCTGGCCGGCCGCGGCGTCAGCGGCACGGTGCAGGGCCGGCACCTGGCGTTGGGCAACCGGCGCCTGCTGGAGGAGGCAGGCCTGAACAGCGACGGCCTGCCGGCCCAGGCCTGGGAAGACGAAGGCCGCACGCTGAGCTGGCTGGTGGCGTTGGGCGATACCCCGCAGGTGCTGGGCCTGCTGGCCTTCGGTGACAGCCTGAAACCCGGCGCGCGCGAGGCCGTAGCCCAGCTACAGGCACGGCACATCAGCAGCCACTTGCTGACCGGCGACAACCAGGGCAGCGCCCGGGTCGTGGCCCAGGCGCTGGGCATCGATGATGTGCACGCCCAAGTGCTGCCCGCCGACAAGGCCATCATGGTTAAACGGCTGACAGCGGATGGCGTGGTAGCCATGGTCGGCGACGGCATCAACGACGCCCCCGCGCTGGCCGCAGCCGACGTCGGCATCGCCATGGGCGGCGGCACTGACGTGGCCATGCAGGCCGCGGGCATTACCCTTATGCGTGGCGACCCACGGCTGGTACCGGCAGCGCTGGAGATCAGCCGCAAGACCTACGCGAAAATCCGCCAGAACCTGTTCTGGGCGTTTGTGTATAACCTGATCGGCATACCGCTGGCCGCTTTTGGCCTGCTCAACCCGGTGCTGGCCGGCGCGGCCATGGCGCTGTCCAGCGTCAGCGTGGTCAGCAACGCGCTGCTGCTGAAAACCTGGCGCCCCGGCGGGCTGGATGACAAGGAATGAAAGCATGAACATGAACATCGGCCAGGCGGCCCGCCACAGCGGGCTGAGCGCCAAGATGATCCGCTACTACGAGGCCATCGGCCTGCTCAAGCCGGCATTGCGCACCGACAGCGGCTACCGCCTGTACCAGGACGATGACCTGCACACGCTGGCGTTCATCAAGCGCTCGAGGGACCTGGGGTTTTCGCTGGAGGAAGTGGCGCAACTGCTGACCCTGTGGCAGGACCGCGGCCGCGCCAGCGCCGACGTCAAGGCGCTGGCCCATCGGCACATCGACGACCTGAACCGGCGCATCGCCGAACTGACCGGGCTGCGCGACACCTTGCAGAACCTGGCATCGCACTGCCAGGGCAACGACCGCCCGGACTGCCCGATCCTGGCGGACCTGGCGTCGGGCGGCTGCTGCAGTTGAAAGGGTAACCTTTTACTGCAACCAGGGCGGTGGCGGTTCCTCGGCCTTGGACGGTGGCGCGTCGTCGGCGCTGCGGGCCGCCTGGCGACGGGCTTCGTCCAGCCGCGCCGCTTCGATCTCGCGCATCACGCTGTTGACGTCGGCCACACTGTCGTCGTCGGCAAACTGGCCGGTCAGCACGCTGGCCGGGTGCAGCTTGCCTTCCTCGTACAACGCCCACATTTCCCGCGCATAGCGGGTGTCGCGCAGTTCCGGGGCAAAGCGGCCGAAGTAGCTGGCCATGTTGCCCACATCACGCTCCAGCATGCTGAACGCGTGGTTGTTGCCCGCTGCATCCACCGCCTGGGGCAGGTCGATGATCACTGGGCCGTCCGGGCCCAGCAACACGTTGAACTCCGACAGGTCACCGTGCACCAGGCCGGTGCAGAGCATCAGCACGATCTGGCGAATCAGGAACTCGTGGTATTCGCGCGCCTGTTCGGCGTCCAGTTCCACGTCGTTCAACCGTGGCGCCGCGTCGCCGTACTCGTCGGCCACCAGCTCCATCAGCAGCACGCCTTCGAGGAAATCGAACGGCTTGGGCACCCGCACCCCGGCGTTGGCCAGGCGGAACAAGGCGGCCACCTCGGCGTTCTGCCAGGCCTCCTCGGCTTCCTTGCGGCCGAACTTCGACCCCTTCGCCATGGCCCGGGCCTGGCGGCTGTTACGCACCTTGCGGCCTTCCTGATACTCGGCCGCCTGACGAAAACTTCGTTTGTTCGCCTCCTTGTAGACCTTGGCGCAGCGCAGTTCCTTGCCACAGCGCACCACATAGACCGCCGCTTCTTTACCACTCATCAGTGGGCGCAGCACCTCGTCGACCAGACCGTCTTCGATCAGGGGTTCAATGCGTTTTGGAGTCTTCATCAGCTTTTATTGTGGGTCCTTTGTAACCAAACACGCGGGAATGCAATGGTTCGGCGGCCATCCTCTCATAGTGGCGGCACAATGCCGACTTTTCCGGAGCAAAGGTAATGCCAGGCATTGCCGGCACCGCTATCAGCTGAAGCGTTTGACCCCAGCACGGCTGAAAATTCACCTCAACATTTTGGTATACCAGCCGACAATGCTCGATGCAGGCTCCAAAAAAACCAACGCCTGCCGCGCACGTTTTGTTTTCGATGAACTGCCCCTTTTTATATAAAAAAGATTCTGGAGCACGGATGAACATCAAACAGAAACTGACCTGGGCCTTCGCGGTGATCGCGTGTCTGCCCATTGTCCTGGTCGCCACCCTGGTCATCTTGAATCTGCGCAGCGATGCCAGGTCCAACTTCGTCGACGGCAGCAGCCGCGAGATCCGCCAGGTGGCCAACGCCATGCAGCTGTTCTTCGAAGGCATCAGCCAGAACGTCGATTTCCTGGCCAAGCACCCGCTGGTAAAAGCCGCCGACGCCAACCTCAAGAGCTACCAGGGCGCCGACGCACCGAACATCCCCATGGGCGAGCAGGACAAGCAACTGTTCGACTTCTTCGCCAGCCTGGCCGCCACCCACCCCAACTATTCCTACGTGTCCTACGGTACCAGCGCCGGTGGCTATGCGTTCTGGCCGGGCGACCCGAAAATGGCCAACTACGACCCGCGCCAGCGCCCCTGGTACAAGACCGCCATGGCCAACCCGGGCAAGACCCTGCGCACTTCGGCCTATTACTGGGCCGGCGACGACGCCGTGCTGGTCAGCACCGTGCGCGCCGTGGCCAACCAGCTGGGCAGCCAGGGCGGCGTGGTCAACATCGACGTCTCGCTCAAGGGCCTGACCGAAATCGTCAAGCAGATCAAGCTGGGCGAAAGCGGCTATCTGATGCTGATGGAGCGCGACGGCACGGTGCTGGTTGACCCCAAGCAGCCGGAACACAACTTCAAGGCGCTGGGCAGCCTGGGTGAGGGCTACGCCGAGCTGGCCAAGGCCGGCCCTGGCCTTGTCGAAGTACAGATCAACGGCGAGCGCTACATGGCCAACGTCTGGCCGTCGGAGCAGCTGGGGTGGACCTTCGTCGGCCTGATCAAGCAGAGCGAGGTGATGAGCGGCGCCACCCAGCTGACCTGGCTGATCGGCGGCATCGCCGCCGTGCTGGCGCTGATCTTCGCCGTGGTGGGCGCCAGCTTCGCCACCCTGATCGTGCGGCCGATCCGCAGCGTGGCCAGCGGCCTGGAAGGCATTGCCCAGGGCGAAGGCGACCTCACCCAGAACCTGGCCGTGCGCGGCAGCGACGAAACCGCGCAACTGGCCAACTGGTTCAACCAGTTCCTGGGCGCCATCCGCAGCCTGATCCAGAGCATCGGCGGCGCGGCGACGAAAATCCTCGCCAGCTCCAGCAGCTCCACCCAGGTGTCGGCGAACATGGCCGACGCTGCCGGGCGCCAGCGCGAGGCCGTGGACATGGTCTCCACCGCCTTCCACGAAATGGTCGCTACCGCCAACGAGGTCGCGCGTTCGTGCAGCCAGGCCGCCGACTCCGCCGACAGCGGCCAGCGCCAGGCCCGTGAAGGCCAGCAGCAGATCGACGCGGCGGTGAACAGCGTCGACCGCCTGAGCCACGAGATCGAGCAGTCGGCGCAGTCCATTGCCCAGCTGGAACGCGACAGCAACGACATCCAGTCGATTCTCGGCACCATCCGCTCCATTGCCGAACAGACCAACCTGCTGGCGCTGAACGCCGCCATCGAGGCCGCCCGCGCCGGCGAGCAGGGCCGCGGCTTTGCCGTGGTGGCTGATGAAGTGCGGGCGCTGGCCAAGCGCACCGCCGACTCCACTGCCGAGATCGACGGCCTGCTGGGCAACCTGGCCCAGCGCACCAGCCAGGTGGCGCAGCAGATGCACGCCAGCCTGGAAGTGTCGCAACAGTCGGTGGAACGCATCGGCCAGGCGCGCGCCAGCTTCGGGCAGATTCGCGAGTCGGTGGACGTGATTCGCGACATGAACACCCAGATCGCCACGGCGGCCGAGGAACAGCACCAGGTAGCCGAGGACATCAACCGGCACATTAGCCAGATTCACGGGGATGCGCAGTTGGTGGCCGAGCTGGCCAACACCGCGCGTAGCGATTCCCAAAGCCTGGCGGGGTTGTCGAACGAACTGGATGCGCTGGTACGCCGGTTCAGGACGTAAAGACGCGGCCTTCGGCCGCTGCTACGCGGTTCGTAGCAGCGGCCAAAGGCCGCGTCACAGACTCAAAACGCATAGCGCATGCCCACGTTCAGCCCGTAGGGCTGCTCGACGCGCTTGCCACTGGCGTATTCGACATCGGCGTTGAGCTGCACCCGCTGTGACACCTGGGCGGCCAGGCCAACGCCGTACTCATAGCGCCCACCGGCCAGGTCGTTGCGGTAACGATCAACGGCCACGAACACTTCATTGGTATCGGCAAACTCCCGCGCATACGCCACCCGTGCATACGGCTGCATGGCGCCGCCCCGCGTGGTTTCAAGCTTGCGGCCTACCTGCAGGCCGGCCTTGCCCTGCATGGAGTGGCTGTTCTCGGCGTGGGCATCCAGGCCGTAGTTCAGCTCGTAGTCCTTGCCCTGCACGGCAACTGCCGCCATCTGCCCGAATGGCTTGACGTACCACCCCTCATCCAGCGTGATGACTTTGCCCGCCTCCACCGAAGTGCCCAGCGCCAGGTTGCGATACTGGCCCTTGATACGGTACTTGCCATGGCTGGATTTCAGGTCGTTGCGCAGCTGGTTGGCCTTCACCAGGCCGTCGACGTAGTAGCCCTGCTCGTTCATCCAGGTGCCGTAGGCGCCCAGGTAGTAGCTGGACAGGTAGGCACTGTCGGGGCCTTTGATGCTCAGCAGCGAACGACTGTAGCCGCCCATCAGCCCCACCCGCGCCTCATCGCTGAGGCTGGCGTCGATGCCCAGGGTGAAGCCGCCCTGGCGCTGGGTGTAGTCGGCGCCACTGGTGGGCGAATAACGCGCCTTGCTGTTGAGGGTGCGCACCCACAGGCCTTCCTGCCCGTCCTGGTTGCGCAGTTCATCGAAACGCCCGCGAACGCCGGACAGTTCGCCGTACCAGGCCTGGGTGTCGGCGCTGGCGGTGGCCAGCATGGCGTGTTCGCCCCAGAAGAAGGCTGGCGGCGCGGCTTGCGCCGCCTGGCTCAACGCTGCTGCGCCGGCCGCCAGTATCGCGAGGGAAAAATACGTGCTCATGTTCAACCTTCCTTAGTTGTGATTGCCGTTGGCCAAGACAAACTACGGAGGTCTGCAGCATCTGCATTTAGGACAGGGCCGACGTGCGGCGCGGGAAAGGTCTGACGTTCAAGCCTGGGTCCTACAACCCCGGCGTGGGAAAACAGCCGCGGCTACCTGAACAGCTCGCCCGGGGTGATGCCGAACAGGCTCTTGAACGCGGCAATGAACGCCGACGTGGAGTCGTAGCCACAGGACAGCGCCGCAGTGGTCACGCTGTACCCCTGCTCCAGGCTGTCCAGCGACGACAGCAGGCGCATGCGCTGGCGCCAGCCGCGAAAGCTCAGGCCGGTCTCGCGCTGGAACAGGCGCATCAGGGTTTTCTCCGAGGTGCCCAGGCGGCTGGCCCAGTCGCTGAGGGTGACGGCCTGTTCGGGGTTCTCGATCAGCTCGTTGCACAGCCCCAACAAACGCGGGTGGCGCGGCAACGGCAGCGAGAAGCCCACTTCAGGCAGGCTGGCCAACTGGTCCAGCAGCACCTGGGCCAGGCGCGCTTCGGCGGTGTCGCCCTCGGGGTAGTCCACCGGCAGTTGGCAGAAGCCCTTGATCAGCTCGCGCGCCAGCGGTGTCACCTCCAGCACCCGGCAGCGCGGCGAGGCCCAAGGGGCGTCCTCGCGGCGCACGTACAGGCTGCGCATCTCAGCGCGCATGGAGGTCACCACTTCGTGTTCCAGCCCGGCGGGAATCCACACGCCCCACTGGGGCGGGGCGAAGAAGCTGCCCTCGGCGGTGTGCACGCCCAGCACGCCACTGATGGCGTAGGAAAACTGCACCCAGTCGTGGCGGTGGCGTGGGGTCCAGGACCCCGCGTGCAGGCTCTCGGCCCTGGCATAGAGCGGCCGGGGCAGTGCCAGCAGCTCGGGAATGCGGCGGGGCAGGCCGGTTTGTCCGTTAGTCGGCATCGATTGGCCTTGTGTCGCAAGACGGCAGAAGATTGCTCACGGTAATCTTTGCGACCAATGATTACAAATCCGTCCGCAGGATCCTGTTATGCAAGCGCTCAAACACCTTAAACGCGTAGTGACCGACTGGTTCCTGCTCGGCATGTTCCTGGCCACGCTGCTGGCCTACTTCTTCCCACGCTTCGGCGCCAGTGGCGGTTCGATGCATGCGGAATACGTGATCAACGCCGGTGTGTTCATCGTGTTCTTCATGCACGGCATCAACCTGTCGGGCGAGCAGATCCGCCACGGGCTGAAAAACACCCGGCTGCACATCATGGTGCAGGTGTTCACGTTCGTGGTGTTCCCGCTGATCTGGCTGGTGTGTGACAAGCTGTTTGGCCACTTCGTGTCGCCGACGCTGATGCTGGGCTTCTTCTACCTGTGCGCCCTGCCCTCGACCATTTCCTCGTCGGTGGCGCTCACCGGCAGCGCCTCGGGCAACGTGCCGGCGGCCATCCTCAACGCCAGCCTGTCCAGCGTGCTGGGCATTTTCATCACGCCGTGGCTGGTGAGCCTGGTGGTGGGCACCGGCAGCGGCGGCATCGACCTGGGCAAGACCCTGCTCGACCTGTGCGCCATGCTGTTGCTGCCGCTGGTGCTGGGCCAGTTGATGCGCCCGCTGCTGGGCAAGTTCTTCGCGCGCTACAAGAAATACACCAACGTCATCGACAAACTGGTGATTCTGCTGCTGGTGTACGCCGCGTTCTGTAACTCCATGGTCTCGGGCATGTGGCAGCAACAGGGCGACAGCGTGCTGGTGACAGCGTTCGTCGGCACCGCGATCCTGCTGGCGGTGATTCTGGTGCTCACCACCCGCAGCGCCAAGGCCCTGCATTTCAACCACGCCGACGAGGTGGCGGCGGTGTTCTGCGCCACCAAGAAATCCCTGGCCGCCGGCGCGCCCATGGCGGCGCTGATCTTCGGCGCCAACCCGGGCCTGGGCCTGATCCTGCTGCCGATCATGATCTACCACCCGCTGCAGCTGATCGTCTGCTCGGTGATCGCCGAGAGCTACTCGCACCGCATCAAGGCGCGGACCCTGGCCGAGATCGACGCCCAGGCCCCAGTCAGCGCTCGATAATCGCGGTCACCCCTTGGCCGCCGGCGGCGCAGATGGAAATCAGCCCGCGGCCGCTGCCGGCCTGGGCCAGCAACTTCGCCAAATTGGCGACAATGCGCCCGCCGGTGGCGGCGAACGGGTGGCCGGCTGCCAGCGAGCTACCCTTGACGTTCAGCTTGCTGCGGTCGATGGCGCCCAGCGGCGCGTCCAGGCCCAAGCGCGTGTGGCAATAGTCCGGGTCTTCCCAGGCCTTGAGGGTGCACAGCACCTGGGCGGCGAAGGCTTCGTGAATTTCGTAGTAGTCAAAGTCCTGCAGGCTCAGGCCGTTGCGTGCCAACAGCCGTGGTACGGCGTAGGCCGGGGCCATCAGCAAGCCCTCCGCGCCCTTGACGAAATCCACCGCAGCGGTCTCGCCGTCGCGCAGGTACGCCAGCACCGGCAAGCCGCGCTCCCGCGCCCAATCTTCGCTGCCCAGCAGCACCACCGAGGCGCCATCGGTAAGCGGCGTCGAGTTGCCCGCGGTCAGCGTGCCCTTGGCGCTGCGCTCGAACACCGGCTTCAAGGCGGCGAGCTTTTCCAGGGTCAGGTCGGGGCGCAGGTTGTTGTCGCGGGTCAGGCCCAGGAACGGCGTCACCAGGTCGTCGTGCCAGCCGTCGCTGTAGGCGCGGGCCATGTTCTGGTGGCTGTGCAGCGCCAGCAGGTCCTGGGCTTCGCGCGGAATCTGCCAGGTCTGCGCCATCAGCTCGCAGTGCTCGCCCATGGACAGCCCGGTGCGCGGCTCGCCGTTGCGCGGCAGTTCCGGCTTGAAATGATGCGGGCGCAGCTGCAATAGCGCGCGGACCTTGGCCCCCGTGCCCTTGGCGCGGTTGGCCTGCAAGAGGATCTGGCGCATGCCTTCGCTGACCGCAATGGGCGCATCGGAGGCGGTGTCGACGCCGCCGGCGATGCCGCATTCAATCTGCCCCAGGGCGATCTTGTTGGCCACCAATAGCGCCGCTTCCAGCCCCGTGCCGCAGGCCTGGCTGACGTCATAGGCTGGCGTTTGCGGCGACAGGCGCGAGCCCAGCACGCATTCGCGGGTCAGGTTGAAATCGCGCGACAGCTTCAGCACCGCCCCTGCGGCTACCTCGCCCATGCGCAGGCCGTGCAGGCCGAAGCGCTCGATCAGGCCTTCCAGCGCTGCCGTGAGCATGGCCTGGTTGCTGGCCTTGGCGTAGGGGCCGTTGGCGCGGGCGAAGGGGATGCGGTTGCCGCCGATGATGGCGACCCGGCGCGGTGCATTCATGTGAAGACTCCCTGTACGGCTGAACAAAGTGATTTGAGCGTAGGCGACCCAGCCGATGCTTGATCTTGATCTTGATCTTGATCTTGATCTTGATCTGGCTTTTGACGTTGATCTTGGCCCCGTAAAGCGCCAGGGCCGACTGGAGGCGTCGCTCAAGCGGTCCACGGCGTAGCCGGGGAAGACGGAACCGGAGGCGCTTCTATTCCGGGCCGTCGTCCGCTTGAGCGACGCCGGAGGGAGGGGACCCGTAGCGCAGCGAAGGGCCCAAGCAGGGGCAAGCCCTTTTTGCTTACTTTTTGGGGCGACTGCCAAAAAGTGAGTCGGCGTAAGGCCGAAACGGTCGGTGGTCTCCCCGCGAAAATGGATATGTTCGAAATCGCCGAAGCGGGATGCTAAATCCGTGACCATATCCATTACCGAGGGCGATGCAGAATCACCTTTTCGGCCTTACGCCGACTCACTTTTTTTCAGACGCCAAAAAAAGTAAGCAAAAAACGCTTGCCCCTGCTTGGGCCCTCCGCTGCGCTACGGGTCCCCTCCTTCCGGCGCCGATCAACGGGCAGACGGCACCCGCTATAGAAGCCTGCGGGTTACCGTCTCTTCGGCCTGCGGCCTCGGCCCTTCGGGCAGCCCGTTGAGCGACACCTCCAGTCGGCCCGGGCGCTTTACGGGGCATACAATCAAGATCAAGAGCCAGATCACAAGCCAGATCAAAGGCTGGATCACAAGCCGGTGGATCGACCGAACGACCAAGTCGTCAACGTGGTCCACACTTTGAACTCAATCTGCCGGAGAGCGTTCCATGTCCGACCGTTATATCGACTTCGCCAATTCCGACCTAGGCCGCCGCCTGGTGGGCGCCGTGGGGCTGCCCACGCCGGCCCGGCTGGAGCGTTGGCAGGCCGGACGCCTGCGGCCCATCGACGGCACCCTGGTGGTGGGCGGCGGCCCATTGGCGGCTAACGTCGCCGAACTGGCGCCGCGGCTCACCGACAGCGCCTTCGGCTTTGCCACCGACAACACCAGCCTGCCCGCCTGGACTGCCGGCCTGGGCCCGAAGATAAAGGCCGTGGTGTTCGACGCCAGCCACATCAGCGACAGCGCCGAGCTCAAGCAGCTGCGCGAGTTCTTCCAGCCGCTGATCAAGAGCCTCGACAACAGCGCCCACCTGCTGATCCTGGGCCGCGCGCCCGACGGCCTGGCGCCTGCCGCGCATATCGCGCAGAAGGCCATCGAGGGCTTCAGCCGCTCGCTGGCCAAGGAGTTGCGCAACGGCGGCGTGCTGCAACTGCTACAGCTGGACGATGACGTTGAGCTTGAAGGCGCCCTGCGCTTCTTCCTCTCGCCGAAAAGCGCCTATGTCGACGGCCAGGTGCTGCGCCTCAGCCGCTGTGCCAGCCAAGTAGCGGACTGGACCCGACCGCTGGCTGGCAAGAAGGCCCTGGTGACCGGTGCTGCCCGCGGCATCGGCGCCGCGATTGCCGAAACCCTGGCCCGCGACGGCGCCGAGGTGGTGCTGCTGGACGTGCCACAGGCCAAGGCCGACCTCGACGCCCTGGCCGCGCGCCTGGGCGGGCGCACCGTGGACCTGGACATCTGCGCCAGCGACGCCGCGCAGCAGTTGATCGCCGCCCTGCCCGACGGCATCGACGTGGTGGTACACAACGCCGGCATCACCCGTGACAAAACCCTGGTCAACATGACCCCCGAATACTGGGACTCGGTGCTGGCGGTGAACCTCAACGCCCCGCACCTGCTGACCCAGGCGCTGTTCGACAGCGGTACCCTGAAGGACCACGGCCGGGTCATCCTGCTGTCGTCCACCAGCGGCATCGCCGGCAACCGCGGGCAGACCAACTACGCCGCCAGCAAAGCGGGGCTGATCGGCCTGGCACAGGCGTTCGGGCCCACCCTGGCCGCCCGTGGCGCCAGCATCAACGCAGTGGCGCCGGGCTTCATCGAGACCCACATGACCGCGCAAATGCCCTTCGCCCTGCGCGAAGCCGGGCGGCGCATGAACGCCCTCGGCCAGGGCGGCCTGCCCCAGGACGTCGCCGAGGCCGTGGCCTGGCTGGCCCAGCCGGGCAGCGGCGCGGTCAACGGCCAGGTGCTGCGCGTGTGCGGCCAAAGCGTGGTGGGGGCCTGAGCATGAGCGTGCATTGGCAAGACCTCGACCGCGTCGACGGCCTGTCGGGCCTGTACACCCGCGCCGCGCTGCGCCGCAAGATCAGCGGCACGCAGTTGCCCGACACCGGCCTGCGCGCCTGGCTGACAGTGGATAACCCGCGCCTGGCCGCCTACCGCCAGGCCTGCGGCTTCGGCGAAAGCGGCCTGCTGCCGGCCACTTATCCACACGTGATGGCCTTCGCCCTGCAGATGCAGCTGCTGACCAGCCACGAGTTTCCCTTCCCCTTGCTGGGGCTTGTGCACCTGAGCAATCGCATTCGCGTGCTGCGACCGCTGGGCGGCTTGAGCCGGGTGCACGCCAGCGTGCATGTGGAAAATCTCGAGCCACACGAAAAAGGCGCGACCTTTGACCTGGTGACCCAGGTCGACGACGCCCTGGGGCCGTTGTGGGAGGAACACAGCGTGATGTTGTGCAAAGGCGTGAAACTGGACGGCGCGCCCCCGGCAGAACTGCAGCCCAGCGTGGCACCGCTGATCGAGCACTCGCGCTGGTACGCCGGCAACGACTGCGGCCGCCAGTACGCCAAGGTCTCCGGCGACTACAACCCCATCCACCTGAGCGCCGCCAGCGCCCGGCTGTTCGGTTTTCCCACGGCCATCGCCCACGGCATGTGGAGCCTGGCGCGCTCGCTGGCGGCGTTGCGCGAGCAGCTGCCTGCGGCGAACGTCGAGCTAGACGCGCAGTTCCGCAAACCGGTGCGGCTGCCCAGCGAGCTGATCCTGTGGGCCAGCACCGGCGGCTCCAGCGGCCAGTTCGAGCTCAAGGGCAAGGCCGACCTGCTGCACATGGAGGGCGGCTGGTCGCCCGTCGCCTGATGCCCAGGGGCTGCACAAAGCTTCTAGACAGCCCCCGGCGCGCGCGCGATAAGCTTGGCCCATGAACCCATCCAACTGGATCGACCTGGCCCAGGACCGGGAAACCGGCATCGAAACCCTGCGCGCCCACTTCTACAAAGGTCATGCCTACGACCCGCACTGGCATGACAGCTACCTGGTGGGCGTCACCGAGCAGGGCGTGCAGCGCTTCAACTGCCGGCGCACCCTGCACGACAGCACGCCGGGCAAGATTTTCCTGATCGAACCGGGCGAGATCCACGACGGCGAAGCCCCTGACGACGCCGGCTTCACCTACCGCATGCTGTACCTGGACCCGCACTGGCTGGAGCGCGAGCTGTCCAGCCTGTTCGAGGAGGCCCCGGCCAACCACGCCCTGAGCTTCGCCGAGACCCTGACCCAGGACCCGCGCCTGGCCCACGCCGCGCTGTTCGCCTTCAGCGCGCTGCACGGCCAGGAACTGCGCATCGTGCGCCAGAGCGCGCTGGACGGCCTGCTGGAGCGCCTGACCACCCACACCCAATGGCGCCAGCGCCAAAACAGCGACCCGCGCCTGCCGCTGGTGGCCCAGCGCGCACGCGATTATTTGCACAGCCACTGCTTCCGCGACCTGGGCATGGACGAACTGGCCATCGCCTGCGGCGTCGACCGCTTCCGCCTGACCCGCGCGTTCAAGGCCGCCTTCGGGCTGCCGCCGCACGCCTACCTGGTGCAGCTGCGCCTGGCCCGCGCCCGCCGCCTGCTGGCCGGGGGCGCCTGGCCAGCAGACGTGGCCAGCGACCTGGGCTTCGCCGACCAGAGCCACCTGGGGCGCTGGTTCATGCGCGCCTATGGCATGACCCCGGCGGCATACCGCAAGCGCTGCTCAAACCTTCCAGACTGAGCGCCGCGCAACGCCGATCATGGCCACTTCCCGTTATCGGAGCCTGCCATGCTCGCCTTCATGCTGTTCGCCTTCGTCGCTTCCATCACCCCCGGCCCCACCAACATCCTGGTGCTGAGCAACAGCGCACGCTTCGGCCTGCGCGCGGTGCTGCCAATTATCCTCGGCGCCTGTGCGGCGGCGGCGCTGATCGTGCTGGCGGTAGGCACCGGCCTGGGCCGCACGCTGATGACCCTGCCCTACGTGAAACCGGCCATGACCGTGGCCGGCCTGCTGTGGCTGACCTCGCTGGCGTGGAAAATCTGGGCGGCGCCGGCAACCGCCGTGCACGCCGACGACGAGCGCCGCCTGGGCCTGGCCAGCGCTGCCAGCCTGCAACTGGTGAACCCCAAGACCTGGATGATGGCCCTGGCGGTAGTCAGCGTGTTCAGCGCCCAGGGCCTGGCCGTGCAGTGGCTGGCGCTGGCGTTCTTCCTGGTGTCGCTGCCGTGCATGGGCTGCTGGGCACTGCTGGGCGCAGGCTCCGCGCGCTGGCTGCGCTCGCCCCGGGCCATGCAGCGCATGAATCGCACCCTGGCGGTGCTGCTGCTCATCTCCACCTGGCTCACCGTCATCCTGTAGCAGCGGCCAAAGGCCGCGTCCCGGACGGCGCGGTTTCCAGGGGGCATCGCATCGGGCCCGGACGCAGCCTGCGGCAGCTGCTACGAGGTCCGTAGCAGCAAATGTCTTTGTGGGAGCTGGCTTGCCAGCGAGTTTTTAGGGCCCCAACGTCATCCTGTAGCAGCGGCCGCAGGCCGCGTCCCAGGCACCACGCACCGGGAATTTGCACAGGTTTCAGCCGCCATACAGATTTTCATTCGCGTTGCTCTTGCGCGCCGCGCGCCTGCGCCCCAAGCTTTAGGCACAGGAGAGCCCCATGAACCTCGAAGAACTGACCCAACGCCTGCATCGCATCCGCGACAACAATGACTGGCGTGGTTTCCACAGCCCCAAGAACCTGGCCATGGCCGCCAGCGTCGAAATGGCCGAGCTGGTGGAAATTTTCCAATGGCTGAGCGAAGACCAGTCGCGCCAGCTGCCGGCGGACAAGCTTGAGCACGCCGGCCAGGAAGTGGGCGACATCGTCCTCTATCTGTTGCTGCTGTGCAGCGAACTAGGCCTGGACATGGACGCCGTGGTGCGCGCCAAACTGGCCCACAGCGAACGGCGGTTCGCCAAATGAGCGACCGTCACTTCGATGAACTGGCCACCCGCTTCGCCGAAAAGATCTACGGCGGCGCCAAGGGCGCCATCCGCCTGGCCGTGTTGCAGACCGATCTGACCGAAGCCCTGCCCCAGCGCCCGCTGCGGGTGCTGGACATTGGCGCCGGCCTGGGCCACATGTCGCTGTGGCTGGCCCAGCAAGGCCACCAGGTAACCCTGGCCGAGCCCGCCGAGCCCATGCTCGAAGGCGCGCGCCAGCGTTTCGCCGAGGCCGGCCTGGCCGCCACCTTCATCCAGGCACCGTGGCAGGACCTGCCCGGCCTGCTGAGCGAGCAGTACGACCTGGTGATCTGCCACGCCGTGCTGGAGTGGCTGGCCGAGCCGTTCACCATCCTGCCGGTGTTGCGCAGCCTGGTGGCACCGGGCGGCTGGCTGTCGCTGGCGTTCTACAACCGCGACGCGCTGGTGTATCGCAACCTGCTCAAAGGCCATTTCCGCAAGCTGCGCAGCAACGACATGGCCGGTGAAAAACAGAGCCTCACCCCGCAAATGCCTCTGGACCCACGCGAACTGCAGGCGCAACTCGACGGCCATTGGCAGGTCGAAAGCAGAAGCGGCGTACGGGTTTTTCACGATTACATGCCGGTCGACTTCCAGAAGAAAGCGGCGCTGGACGACCTGCTGGAAATGGAACTGGCCTACCGTCGCCACCCGGCGTACGCGGGCCTTGGCCGCTATCTGCACTGGATCTGCCGTCCCGTCTGACGCTGTGGAGATCACCATGTACCGCCCACTTGCCTTGAGTCTGATCGTGCTGGCCCTGGCCGGCTGCGAAAGCCCCAACCCCTACACCGCCAGCTCCAACCCGCTGCCGCCAGCACCCCCGCAGGCGGCGCAGACCTTCGACCGCAGCGCCTACCCGGCGCAGCCGCGGGATTTTGCCAGCTACCGCAGCTGGACCTGGTTCAACCACCAGCCGCCGCCGGGCAGCCCGCTGGCTGAGTCCGACCAGATCGCCGAGGCCGTCAGCGAGGGCCTGGACCAGCGCGGCCTGCGCCCGGCGCGCAACGGCCCGGCGGACCTGCTGGTGAGCACCGACGTGCGCATGGAGAAGCGCCTGCGCCAGGTGCAGGAAGATTACGGCCCGGGCCCCGGTTACGGTCCCTATGGGCCCTACGGCGGCTATCCTCCTGTAGTGCGCACCTATGAGGTGCAGGTCATGGTGGTGCGCATCAACCTGTTCGACGGCGCCACCGGGCAACCGGTCTGGAGCGCCAGCGCAGAGACAGACGGCCAAGGCAGCATCAGCCAACGCGGCGACGCCTTGCGCGGCGCCGTGAACAAGGCCCTCGCGGCCTACCCCCCACGCTAGGTAACTGGAGAACATCATCATGTTCCGCCGTCTTGCTTTACTGTCAGTGGTGGCGCTGTTGCTCAGCGCCTGCGAAAGCAACCAGGTCAACCACGACTTCGACGCCAGCCGTGACTTCGGTGCCTACCGCAGCTGGAGCTGGAAGGAACCGGCCCTGCAGTACCGCCCCGATGACCCGCGCATCAAGAGTGACCTCACCGAGCAGCGCATCCGCGAAGCGGTGGCCAGCGAACTCGACCAGCGCGGCCTGCGCCCCGCCCAGGCCGGGGCCCGCGGTGACCTCAGCGTGCAGACCTACCTGATCGTCGAGAACCGCCAGCAGCAGATCACCACCAATTACGGCGGCGCCTGGGGCGGTTACTGGGGAGGCTACTGGGGCGGGCCGATGTACAACGAGACCCGCAGCGTGGACTACAAGGTGGCCACCATCCAGGTCGACCTGCTGGACGGCCACGACGGCAAGCTGGTGTGGCGCGGCAGTTCCGAGCAGATCATGAACAGCTACCCGCCCAGCCCTGCCGAGCGCACCGCGGCCATCCAGAAGACCGTGACCAAGGTGCTGTCCACCTACCCGCCGAAATAACCCCCGTAGCAGCGGCCGCAGGCCGCGTCCGGACCGTGTCACGGCGGGACGCGGCCTTTGGCCGCTGCTACGGGTGCAAGCACGCCACCGGCTGCTACGCTGAAACACACCCACTGGACGTGACAGTGTCGGCAAGGAGTGCTCGATGGTCCCGCGCTTTGCTTCCCCGTACCGGCAACGCGGTGCGATCGGCCTGATGGCCGCCATCACCCTGGGCATGGCCTTGTTGTTCATGCTGCTGATCATCGACAGCGGCAGGATCTACCTTAACAAGCGCCAGTTGCAGAGCGTCGTCGACGCCGCCGCCCTCGAGGCGTCGAACATGAACGCCGTGTGCAGCGGCACGGGCGTCAACGCCCTCACCCAGGCCACGACCAGCGCCGCGCGCAACGGCTTCACCCTGGGCTCGGGCAACACCCTCACCGCCACCTGCGGCACGCTGACCACCGGCAGCAACAACCTGCGTACCTTCACCAGCAGCATCACGGCCACCCAGGCGATACAAGTCACGGCCACCGAATCGGTCACCTCCAGCGTGGCCTATGGCATATGGAGCCTGATGACCGGCGCCGGCGTCAGCACCACGACCACCCTGCACGCCACGGCCACGGCAGGGTACGTGGGCAACCCGCTGGCACAGTTGAATATCCGCAGCAGCCTGGCCACTGTCGACTCCAGCCAGTCCCCATTGCTAAACGCCTTGCTCGGTGGCCTGCTGGGCGGCAGCCTCAACCTCAGCGCCGCGCAGTACAACGGCCTGCTCAGCACCAACGTCAACCTGCTCAGTTATTTGAACCAGGCCGCCATCACTGCCGGCATAACGGCGGGTGACTACACCACGCTGCTCAACACCAACTTGAGCGTGACCACTCTGGTTCAGGCCGCAGCTACCCTGGTACAGCAGAACGGCGCCGCTGCAACGGTGACCACCGCGCTGGGGCAGATTTCAGCGATTGGCAGCGGTTCGACGATCAAGTTGGGGGATTTGATTCAAACGACCACGGGCTCAGGCACTGCCGGGCTAAATGGCAACTTGCAGCTATTTCAACTTGTGCAAGGAATCATTCAGGTCGCGGCGAAAGGCAATGCCGTTTCGCTAAACACCGGAGTTTCAATCCCAGGCCTGACCAGCATCAGCATACAAACCAGCATTATCGAACCACCGCAGTTCTCAGCCATTGGGAATCCTGCTTTGGCTAAAGCTGACCCACTGGGCGCAAACCGCATCTACGTGCGAACCGCACAAGTACGCCTCCTTATTTCAGCACAACTGACACTTGTCCAGACACTGACCAGCGTAGGCAACTTGGGGCTGGGAACCGTGACAGGGTTGTTAAATGCGCTAAGTTGCCTCTTCGGCTGTACAACCATTGACCCAAAAATACTTCCTGACGCTACGGTCAGTATTGGCGTGGAAGTAGGTAGCAGCGATGCCTACGTAACTGACTATAGCTGCGTGGCCGGGCAAAAATCGCTCACAGCCCAAGGCGATACTGCTGCAGGGACGATTCGGGTCGGCACCATAAGCAGCACTGATTTTCTTTCTTCAACCTCGCCGGCTTCGGCATCCCCTTTACTGCTTCTTGATATCGGAACAATCACGTGCGGGGCGCTCAGTTCCAACTGTGTGCGCACACCATTGGCGGGGGGCGGTCTAGGCCTGCAAGTGAACGTCCCGTTAGCAAGCACCACTTCCACGCACACCTTTACAAACCCTCCAGACATCGGCCAAGCCTCTCAAAACTATTCGTTTTCATCAACGAACATCTTGGGAAACCTTAGCTCGGCCCTAAGCAATAACATCCTCGTAAACTATAAAGCCACTGTTCCCAATCTTGTTGCAGGTCTTTCGACTGCATTGGCAGGTGCCGTTACCACGTTGACCAGCACCCTACTTTCACCACTAGTTTCATTGCTGGCAACATTGCTTGATCCACTCATCAACTCTTTACTCTCACTCTTGGGCGTAGATTTGGCGACGGCAAACGTCGGCGCCAACCTTACCTGCCAGACCGGCCGGGCGCAGCTCGTGCTTTGACGCGGCCTGCGGCCGCTGCTACAGGGCGGCGGCGTGGTTATTCGGGGTGGGCGATGGGCAGTTCGATGCAGAAGCGTGCGCCTTCGTCGGTGTTGGTCACGCTCAGGCGGCCGCCCATGTTTTCGATGATGCCGTAGCTCACCGACAGCCCCAGCCCGGTGCCGACACCCACCGGCTTGGTGGTGAAGAACGGCTCGAAGATTTTCTCCAGCAGGCGCGGCGGGATGCCGCCGCCGTTGTCCTGCACGTAGAGGCGCACGCGCTCGTCGTCGGCCTCGGCGGTGGTTTCGATCCAGGGTTCCAGTTCGCGGTTGCCCTCGCGCTTGGTCAGCAGCGCGTCGCGGGCGTTGACCATCAGGTTGATCAGCACCTGTTCCAGCTGGTCGACGTGGCCGCGCACCACCACCTCCAGGGTAATTTCCGGCACGCGCAGTTCCACGCCCTTGCCTTTCATGCCCTCGGCCAGCAGCGACAAGGTGCCCTCCACCGCCACCTTGGGGTTGAACAGCTGCATCTCGATTTCCGAGCGGCGGCCGAACACCCGCATGTGGTCCACCACCCGCGCGGCGCGTTGCACCTGGGCGTCGATGCGGTTGAGCTTGTCCTGCAGGTAGTCGATCTGCACGTCGCCGTTGCCCAGGCGCTTGAGCACGTTGACGATGGCCATGCGCATCACGTTCAGCGGCTGGTTGATCTCGTGGGCAAGGCCTGTGGCCATCTCGCCGAGGGTGGCCATTTTCGCGCTCTGGGTCAGTTGCTGCTGGGTGCGCCGCACCTCGGTGTTGTCGCGCCCCACGGCCTGGATCTCGATCAGTTGCCCGCGCTCGTCGAACACGCCACGGTCGGACCACACCCACCAGGCATGCTCACGGCCGGGCAGTTGCAGGGCGATTTCGGCGGCGCTCACCGGCTGCTGCGGGGTCAGGGTGGCCAGGCGCGCCACAAAGGCGTCGCGCTGTTCGTTGGACAGCCAGTTGCCCAGGTTGATGCCCGGCAGCTCTTCGGTGCTGCACTCCAGGTACTTGGCCAGCGGCTGGTTGCCGAAGGTCAGGGTCAGGTCGGGACGGTAGCGGCAGATCATCGCCGGCGAGTCTTCCACCAGGATGCGGTAGCGCTCCTCGCTCTGGCGCACCAGTTCGCTGGCGACGGTGGCTTCGGTCACGTCCAGCCACAGGCCAACGGCTTCCACGGGCATGCCCAGGTCGTCGCGCAACAGCCGGGCTTCGTCCAGCACCCAATGGTAATTGCCCTGGCGGTCGCGCAGGCGGTAGCGGCTGCGCACCGCGCCTTCGCGCAGCAGTTGGCGGGTGCGCTGGAAGTAGCCGTCGCGGTCGTCGGGGTGCACCCACTGGGCCATCTCGCCGTCCTGGCAGTCTTCCAGGGCCCAGCCCAGCAGCGGCCGCAGGCTGTCGCTGAAGAAGGTGGGTTGCAGCGCGCCCTCGGCGTAGCGCTGCACGTAGATGACCGCCGGCGAGCTGGCGATCACGTTGTCCAGGCGCTTGTGGGCGGCGGCGGCCTGCTGTTGCTGGTTCTTGATGTCGCTGATGTCGAGCATCATGCCCACTACGCGGCGGATGCGGTCCCCCTCCAGCACGCGGCCCTGCACCCGGAACCACAGCGGCGGGTCGCCCTTGTGCAGGCGCACGCTGAGGCTCAGCTCGTGGCCGCGCTGCACGTCGCGCAGGCGGCTTTGCAGCTCGGCGCGGTCGGCGGGGTGGACCAGCGCCAGCCAGTCCTGCAGCGGCAGTTGTTGCGGGGCGTCCAGGGCCTGGGCCAGGCCGGGGGCCAGTTGCAGGCTGTCACGTTCGGGGAAGAACTCCCACCAACCGGTGCCCATCAGCCCCTGCAGGGTTTCCAGGCGCTCAAGCTGGTGGCGATGGCCGCGCTCGGCCAGCCGCGCCAGCACAGGCCCGGCCAGGGCGGCGAACAGCGCCTGGCCATGTTCTTTCAGCGCAACAGGTACGCCCGTGGGCGGCAGCGCGCACAGCAGCCAGGCGGCGACGCCGTGATTTTCGCGGTACGGCACCAGGCAGCCCAGGGCCGGCGCCAACAGGTCGCTGTCCAGCACGCCATGGCTGTCCAGCCCGGGCAGGCTGCGGTTAAGGCGCGTTTCGGCGGGCCACAGGGTCAGCTCGCCGGGGCGCAACCAGTCGCTGAATACCTGCCACTGGGCCGCCTCGCCGGCACGCAGCAGCAGGGCCACGCCCGGCAACTGGCACTGGCTGGCAATACCGTGCAGTTGCTCGGCGATTACTTCATCCAGGCGCTCCAGGCTGCTCAGGCGCAGGCGCTCGGCGATCTGTGCCAGCAGGCGCTGGAACTGGCCGTGCGCCTGCTGCTGGCCACGCTCGGCCAGCAGGTCGCCAACGTCGAACACTTGCAGTACCCAGCCTTCCGCCTGGTGCTGCACCCAGCCACGGGTGTGCAGGGTGCCGTCGGCGGCCTTGAAGTCCAGGTCCAGGGTCTGGCCCTGCCAGTCCGCCGGCTCGCCCTCCACCACCAGCCGGCTGTTAGGCTGCAGGTAGTTGGCCAGGCGGCGGTCGGCGCCGGCCGCTGCGGCCAGTTGGTGGCGCAGGGGGCCGCTGAGGCGCAGCACCTGGCCCTGGGGGTCGAGCAGCAGTTGCAGGCCGCTGGCCACCTGGGGCGCCACTTCCAGCGCCACCGGCAGCACGGGCGTCGTTTGCGAGCGCCAGCGCCCGAACAGCTTCTCGCCGGCACTCAAAGCATGATGCTCGAGGAGACCGTCATGGTCGCTGGCAGGTTCGGCACCTGCCCCAGCCCCGGCAGGGTCAGGAACGGCATGACGGCATTCAGGTTGCTGCTGGGGTAATTGATGGCCACGGTGAGCAGTTTGCCGGCGCCCGCGTAGGTAACGGAGATGTAGCTGGACGAGAAGTTCAAGGCCTTGGGCAGCCATGAATTGGTCATGGCGTTGGTGATTGAATCGGTGGCCGTGGACTTGACCAGTGCGGTATAGCCGCTGCCAGAGGTGGCCGGGTCGACCGCCACGCTCTGGCGCACGGCCTCGGCCGTGGCCTCGTTGAAGGTCTGCATCATCAGCAATGGCAGGCTGTAGGCGACCACCCCGTAGAACACCGCGAAAAAGATGACGAAGACCAGCGCGAATTCAATCGCGGCCGCACCTTTTTGCTTGTGGGGGAGGCTTGCATGCATGATCGCGTCTACCCTGACAGTACACCTGTGTTAGAGCATAGAATCATTCGACGAAAAGGGACGTTTTTTACCGGATGCCAAGCCTAGTACTATTGATCTGGTTTACCCTCTGCGCCGAACAGGACATCCGCCACCGGCAGATTGCCAACGGACTGACTTTTGGCGGAGCGCTGTTCGCGCTGTTCTTCCTGTTCTACAGCGGCCACACGTGGCTGGGCGGCACCGCCGAGGAAGCCGGCCTGGCACTGGCTATCGCCATGGTATTGACCCTGCCCGGCTACATCAGCGGCCGGCTGGGCGCAGGTGACGTCAAGCTGCTGTGGGCCTTGGCCCTGGCCACCGACCGCATGCATGTGCTGGCCACGTTCATAGGCGCCGGGGTGACCATGATCGCCTGGATGCTGCTGGGCCCGCGGATATGGAAACGCCTCAGCCCACGGCTGCGCAAACGCTTGCAGAACCTGCAGCCGGATCCCCAGGTCAAGCCGCCCTTCGTGCCGTTCCTGCTCGCAGGCTTCCTGGCGTCACTTTTTTGGATCCACTGATCGATAAATGCGCCTGCCTCTATGTACTTAGTCGGAAAGTACAGCTAACGTCAAAAGGTAGTGACTGGCCATCATTTGCCACTACGTCAAGAGACCTTGCCTATCAGTTGCCAACAGGGAGTTGCTCGTGAACAAGCACGTCTCGTCCGTCAAAGTGCTGGTCGTCGACGATGAACCCGAGATCGTCGAACTGCTCTGCGAGCTGCTGGAGACCAGCGGTTACCAGTGCGTGCCCTGCCTCAGCAGCCAGCAGGCGCTGGAATGCTTTGCCCGCGACCCCGCCGTCGGCCTGGTGCTGTGCGACCTGCACATGCCCGGCCTGGACGGCATCGAACTGGTCCAGCAACTCAAGCAAGTGGCAGGCAAGGGGCGCCCGTTCGAGCCCATCATGATGACCGGGCGCGCCGACAAGCAGGATGTGATCAAGGCGCTACGCGAAGGGTTCGTCGACTATTACCAGAAGCCCGTGGATATCGACGAGCTGCTGGAGGGCCTGCAGCGCCACGAGGCCAACCTGGCGAGCCGGCAGCAAACCGTCCAGCACCTGGGCCACCTGAACGAAAAGCTGCAGTTCCTCGCCAGCTCCATCAATGACCTGTACCAGGACCTTGAACAGGTGCGCGAGCAGGCGCTGGAAGCGCCGGCAACTGAAGCAGCACGGGCGATACCGGCCGGCTTCGACCAGCTCTCGCCGCGGCAAATGGCCGTGGCGCAACTGGTGGGCAGGGGCCAGACCAACTACCAGATCGCCTGCGAGCTGGGCATTACCGAGAACACCGTCAAGCTTTACGTGAGCCAGGTGCTGCGCCTGACCCACATGCATAACCGTACGCAACTGGCCCTGGCGCTGGCGCCCAATCAGCGGCAGCGAGCCACTGCCTACTGACGCTAGTGCTCGATCTTGCCGGAGTCATCCCTGACATACCACTGCGGGATCTTCAGCTTGTAACTGTCCAACCAGCGCTGCATCGCCGCCTCGCGCTCCACGGCGGTGGTCGGCTGCGGGTTGCGCGAAGCCGCCTGGCCGCTGCTTTGCAGCAGCAGCCATTGCTCCGTGCCCTGCTGCGCCGCTGATGCCGGGCCGGGCTCGATGGCCCATGCCGGGCTGGTGCACAGCGCCATCATGACGGCCAATGCCTTGATTCCCATGCTGCCTCCTGACTATTTGACCGGTGAAACCGGTGCCTCGATGGTCGCCACCACCTTGCCGCCTGTCTTGAGTTTATCGGCGCGCGCCTGGGCCTCGCCGACCTGCTCGGGCGTGAGGTTGGCACGCGTCGTCAGTTCGGCGGCCTGCTGCCATTTGTCCTGGTAGATCAGCAAGGTCACCATATTCACTGCCGCCAGGCTGTCCCCCTGCTTGAGCTCCATGGCGGTGAGGAACTCGAAGCGCGCATCCTCCAGGCGTAGCTGGTTGAGGTAGACCACGCCCAGGTCATTGCGAATTTTCTCGTCGGTGGGCGACAACCGTGCCGCGCGCAGCAAATGGCTCATGGCCAGGCCATTGTCGCCCTTGGCGGCCGCCAGCTGGCCAAGGCCGTGCTCACCCTCGGCTGCCATGCACGTACCCAGCAGGCCGCGGTACAGCGGTTCGGCCTCGCCGCGCCCCAACAACCGCATCACCCGCGCCTTGCGCACGCGCACTTGCACCAGGTTGTCGGGCAGCCCTTCGAGGTTGGCCAGGCTGGCGTGCAAGCGGCCTTCGTTGGCCATGTCGTCGGCCAGGTTCAGCGACAGGTCCTGCTCGGGCGTAGGCTTGGGGCATTGCCCAGGCTTGCCGTTGAGGGCCTGCAGGTCAAAACGGCCGTCGGCGGCACAGCCGGTCAGCGCCAGCAGCAGGGTGGCCATCAGCAATGCTTTCATCAGTACGTGTCCGTTGCAGGGTTCAATGGGTAAAGGCTCTGGAAATGGCGACCATTCCCGGACCCGCCAACACAATCAGCAACGCTGGAAACAGGAACACCATCATGACCACCGACATCTTCCCCGACAGCTTCGAGATGTATTCCTGCTGGGTGGTGAGGCGCCGGTCATCGAGCAACTGCTTCAAGGCGAGCAGAGACTTCATTGCCCCGCCCCCCTGGTTGATCAACTGCCGCAGGATGACGCAGGTGTCGGTGAACTCATCCACCGCCAGCAGCCGCGCTATCCCGTCCAGCTGCTCGCCCAGCTCCAGGCCAGAATCCACGCGGGTCAGCGCAAGGCGCAGCTCGCTGCTGAGCACCGGTAGCAAGCCCTGGGACTCATGGGTAAGGATGCGCAGTGCCTGTTCAACGGCTAGGCCGGACTCAAACAGGATGCGCAGCAGCGGAATCAGCGTGGAAACCTCACGGGCAACTTGTTGCTTGCGTCGGTTCGCCACCCACGCCAGCACCCGTTTAGGCAAGATATAGCCAATGCCCAGGGCGAAGAATGGCGCGAGCATCTCATGCTCCACCGGCAGGAAGAACAAGGTCTGCACCGTCCACACCAGGCCCAGCGCCAGCAATGGCGAGCTCACCTGCCAGGCGGCGAAACGTGCGCGCTGGCTGGCCCGGCGCCAGCCGATGCGGTCGAGCAGCACCTGAGTCTCGCTGTCCATGCGGATCGCCCGCTGGCCCAGGCCGCTTTCGCCCAACAGTTGCAACCAGCTGCCCACACGGTTGTCCCGGTCCCGCTGGCCGCGCAGGCGGCGCGCCACCAGGCGCTGGCGCTGGATCTGCTGCCGGTAGTAAAGGACGAAGACACCACTGCCCAGCAGCAGCAAAAGCGCACTCAAGAGCAAAGGCATATCAGATACTCCTCAGCATGCGCCACAGCGCCACGCAGCCACCGACCTGCAACAGCAACGCGGTCAACAGCAGGTGCTGGCCCGTCGGCTGGTGCCACATGCCTATCAGGTACCCAGGATTGGTGAGCAGGAAGTAGCCCACCAGCAACACCGGCAGCGCAGCCAGCACTGCCGCCGTCATGCGCGTTTCACCGGTCATCGCCGACAATTGCCGCGCGCCCTGCTCGCGTTCGCGGATAAACTTGATGAGGTTCTCCAGCAACTCGCTGGCATTGCCGCCAAAGCGCTGGTTGATCCGCAGCCCAAGGGCGAACAGACGGAATTCATCGCGATCGAACAGCTCGGCGAAGTCATCCACCGCCTCGTCGAGGCTGACGCCCAGGCGAACGTTGCGGTCCACCCGCATCATCGCCTCGCGCAACGGGTCGGTGCTGGCGTCCATGGCCCCCAGCACGGCGTCGGCCAGGGTGCGCCCGGACTTGAGGCTGCGCACCGTATAGTCGAGCAGCGAAGGCAACTGCTGGATCATGCGTTGCACGCGACGCTCATAGCGCCAGCTGACATAGGCGCGCAGCACGAACGGTGGCGCCAGCAACATGGCCGCCAAGCCGAACCAGCCGCCCAGCAAGCCACCCAGCAAGGCCAGCCCGGCCCATATCGCCAAAAACAGGCCCACGCGCTCACTGGCGCGCCCCAGCCCTGCGCGCAGGAAACGCCGCTCCATCCATTGCATCAACGGCTGGGTGCTGGCCGGCTCGGCCTGACCTTGCCCCAGGCGCGCCAGCACCAGCTTGTCGCCCTTGTGCCGCAGCCCCAGCAGGAAAAACCGTGCCGCCAGCGTCAGCAGGCCCAGGCTCAGCAGGTACATCGCGATCGCCAACAGCATGCGCGCCCCCCGGCCTAGTGCACGTGGGTGAAAGAGTCCCGGCGCAGCTTGTCGCCAGCCGGGTTGATCGCTTCGCGCACAAAGCCGTAGCCGGTCTGGCGGTCGAGGCGGAACAGGGTGTTGGTGACGTAGACGTCGTCACGCACGGCCACTACTTCCACGACCTCGCTCACGCAGCGGCGGCCATCGGGGCGGCGGGTGAGCTGGATCACCACGTCCAGGGCGGCAACAATCATCTGCCGCAGGGTTTTCTCGGCCACGGTACGCCCGGTCAGGCCCACCAGGGTTTCCAGGCGCAACAAGGCATCCTGGGCGTTGTTGGCGTGCACGGTGCTCATGGAACCATCGTGGCCAGTGTTCATGGCGGTGAGCACGTCCACCACCTCTACCCCGCGGATCTCGCCAAGGATGATGCGGTCGGGGCGCATCCGCAGGGCGTTGCGAATCAGGTCGGCGGACTTTACCTCGCCGTGCCCCTCGGCGTTGGGCGGGCGCGTTTCCAGGCGCACCACGTGGGGGTGGTCCAGCTGCAGCTCGGCCACGTCCTCGATGGTGACCAGCCGTTCGTGCGGGCTGATCAGTTGGCTGAGGATATTGAGCATGGTGGTCTTGCCGGTGCCGGTGCCGCCGCTGACCAGGATATTGCAGCGCTTGCCCACGGCTTCCTGAATGAAGTCGTAGATGGCCTGGTCGATGGTCTGGGTGGCCATCAGGTCGGTGCTCTTGAGCATGTCCTTGCGAAATTTACGAATCGACAGGCACGGGCCATCCAGGGCGATGGGGGGGATGATGGCATTGACCCGGCTGCCGTCGGGCAGCCGCGCGTCGACCATGGGCGAGGACTCGTCCAGGCGCCTGCCCAGCGGTGCAAGAATACGCTGCATCACCCGCTCCACATGGTGGGCGTCGATAAAGCGCAGGTCCGTGTGGTGCAGCACCCCCTGACGTTCGACAAACACTCGATGGGGGCCGTTGACCAGGATCTCGGTCACGCTGGCATCGCGCAACAGCACCTCCAACGGGCCGTAGCCGGTCAGCTCATCCACCAGCTCCTCGGCCAGGCGTTCCATTTCATAGCGCGACACGGCCAGGTGGCGGCGGGCGATGTAGTCGCCCACCCGGTCCATGACGAACTGGGCCAGGACCGGGCGGGAGCCTTCCAGCAGGTTTTTGCCCGACTCTTCGATGGCATCGATGATAAAGCGGTGCAGCACCAGCTTCAGGCCCTGGGGGTCGCCGCTTGTGCCCTGGCCACGTGGGCCGCCGAACAGTTTTTCGCTCATTCCTTACCCCCCCCCCACAGACGGTTGAACCAGCCCGCCCCTTGCGGTTTCACCGCCTCGGAGCGTTTGGCCAGGCGTTCCCCCAGGGCCTTGAGGCCGTTGGTCAGGGTTTCCCGCGGGGCCAATTCGAACAGGCTGGTACCCTGGTTCTTGGCGTTCATGCGCACCTCCGGGCTGAACGGCAGCACCGACAGCACTGGCAACCCGTAGCTTTTACCCAGGGCGTCGGAATCCGGCGCCACGGCCCGCAGGTAGCGGTCCACCAGCAGACGTGCGTGCTGCAATTTCATGCCCTTCTCCCGCCACAGGTTGAGCACCGCCAGGTTGCGCCGGCACTCCACCACGTTCTGGTCGGTGTACCAGAGCAATTTGTCGCAGTGGCTGACGAAGGTGCGCAAGGCTTCACTGTCGGGCTGGCCCATGAGGTTTACCACGATGTGCTGGAAATGCTGGCGCAAGGCGCTGAGCAACATGTACAACTCGGCGGCACTGGTCTCTTCCAGCGGTTCATCCTTTTCGCCATAGGCCAGGATGCTCATGCCCGAGGGGGCCCGCGGGAACGCACTATCGATCATGGTGCCGTCCAGGCGCCGCAAGTTGCGCAAGGCGTCGCCGAAATGGAAGGTGGTCTCCAGGTTGAGCATTGCCAGGCTGCTGCCACGCGGCAGCCCCAGGTCCAGCAGCAGCGTATGTTGTTTGCTGCGGTGCACCACCAGGCCCAGGTGCGCCGACAGCAGCGCACCATCGCCATCGGCCTGGGCGCCGTACAGCACGGTCAGGGCACCCAGGTTGGGGTTGGTGGCCACCGGCGGCAGGCGTTTGCTCAGGCGGCGCACCAACCCGGCCACTTCGCTTGAGCGCGACCCGTAGGCCACAAAGTCACGGGCGCCGGCACGCATGGCATTGAGCACCAGTTGGTTGTCCATGCCATCGCCCAGGGCCACGACCGCCAGCATCGGCTTCGCCTCCAGTGCGCCCTCGATGAGTGCGCACTGGTTGCCCACCTGATCGCGGTCCAGGCCAATGAACACCAGGCTGGCGAAGGTCACGTCCACCAGCGCCAGCAGTTCGTCGAGGCTGCCACTGGCGGCGCCCACCACCTGGCCCAGCGGCGCCAGGGCGCCCTGCAGCCACTCCAGGTCACCATCGTTGCGGGTGATGGCAAGAAACGTCTGACTCAGGCTCTGGCTCATTTGGACAGCCCACTCATTCGGTCGAAATCGCCACTTTCGAGGAAGTACATCCGGTACCAATTGGGGTCGTAGTTGTGCAGGTTCTCGCCGGGCATGTTTGGCAGCCGCGCATTGGCGGCCAGCGGCCTGACCAGGTGCGGGGTGACGACCATCAGCAATTCCTTTTCCTCACGGGTGATGTTGGAGGTGCGAAAGAACGCACCCAGCACCGGGATATCGCCCAGGCCGGGAAACTTGCTCACATCGGAGGTGGTCTTGTTGCTGATCAAGCCACTGATGACGAAGCTCTCGCCATCAGCCAGGGAAACGCTGGTGTCGGTGCGGCGCACGTTCAAGGCCGGCACCGTGGTACCGGCAATGGTAATGCCGGCGGTGTAGTCCAGTTCGCTGACCTCGGGCGCCACTTTCAGGGAGATGCGGTCGCCGTTGACCACCGTTGGCGTGAGCGTCAGGCGAATACCGAATTCCTTGTATTCGATGGAGATGTTGTTGCTGCCGCTGCTGGGCACCGGGATAGGCACCTCGCCACCGGCGAGGAAACTCGCGCTCTGGCCGCTCAGCGCCACCAGGCTGGGGCGTGCCAGGGTGTAGGCGAAGCCGCTGCTTTCCAGGGCGTTGATCAGGCCCAGCACCTTGCCACCACCGAAGGCGATGTTGAAGCTGCCGCTGGCCAGGGTAGCGGCGCCGGCCACGCTGCCGATGCCACCGGGGGCAACGGTGCCGCTGACGGTATTGGGTGAGCCAAACAGGAAGTTCGAGCCCTTGCCGAAAATCGACGTGCTGGCCTCCTTGAGCTTGGTGCGGCTGACTTCCACGAAACGAATGTCGGTCTGCACCTGGCTGGGCAAGTCGGGGTCGCTGACAGGTGGCCCGCTGAGTGGGTCGAGGCCGGCGGTGGCGGCACCACGGACAAACACCATGCTCTGCCGGGGTGCGCTGGAGCAGTCGGTCCATACCGTCAGGCTGGTAGTGCCCTGGGCCACGCCCGTTACCACGAAACCATTGGCCCCGGCAGCGCGAACATCAGCGATCTTCGGCTCGCCAATCGCCACGCGGGTGATTGCAACCGGAGTGTGCACCTCGTTCTGCAAGCCTTGGGTCACTTCCATCACGCCTGGCAGCGTAGGCAACTGCGCACAGCCAGCGCTAGCCGCCTGAACGGCCGGCACACAACTGCCCGCCAACAGCACGCTGCAGATCATTCGCTGGAAAAGCGGCACGGTACGACTGCTCATTCAAGGCATCCTTGCTGTCATTCAGGGCGTTTTATCGGGCTTCTCGTTTCCGCGAATCACTTCCATCTCGCGCCGCGCGGGGGCTTGGCCAGCACTGGGCGATGCCGCGCTGCTCATGGCCAACTGACTGAACTGCAGCAACTGGCGGTTGGTGGTTTCTACCGCCTGCGCACTGTCCTTTTCACCTGACCAGTAGCGCGCCAGGCGGTTTTCGTCGGCGCTGCGCACCGCCAGGCGCAAGGTCCCGGCCTGGGCCCCCAGCATCAGTCGGCTGGCCAGCGCCTGGGGCACGGCCAGCACCACGGTACGGGCGCCCTTGCGGTTCTTGTCATCGTTGCCGGCACCCGGCACGGCCGCATGGCCGTCGTTAGCCAGGCCCAGCTGTTCCCCTACGCTGAGCACCCGCACCGCAGGTATCACCACCTGGGCGGAGGCCAGCGGATTGCTCTGTTGCTGGGGCAAGTACAGCATCACATCGACATAATCGCCCGGCGCCACTTGACCAGCGGCGCCAATGACCTCATCGACGCCAACGGCCAGCGCCCGCTCATCGGCGCGAATCATGCGCGCCAATGGCCCGCCTGCGCTGAAGGCGTCGTCACTGAGCCAGGTTCCTGCCGCCAGGCTTCGCGAGGTGCTGCGCCCCAGGGCCTGGTCCACCGAGGCAAAGCTGCCTGGCGGAGCAATGTGCACTTTCTCGATGGCCAGGTCCGCGGCAGCCAGCGGGGTATTGGGGATGATGTCGCGGGCCAGGACCACCACAGATTGGGTCAACTCGCCTGGTGCGGCGGCCGACGCCACGGGTTCCGGGCACGAGAGGGCCGTGTTACTGGCAGGGGTCACAGGCGATACGGCAGGCTTGCTCAGCACGATGCCCCAGTAGGCCGCCACCAGTGCTCCCATCAGAAACAGGCCCGCCAGAATCATGGTCAATCGACTGCTCAACTGCGCGCCTCCTTATGCCTTGTAACCGTCAGCCTTCCCAAGCCTGGCTCACCGCGGGTGTTAAGTGCGTGAAACTATTTCGCTATTTCAAGGTAGTAGAGGTAGGACGAAACGCCATTACCGGGGTGAACAAAATCCACGCAAACGTTGGCGGTTTGAAAAAACAACAACTTGTTGACGCAGCAGCGCCGACTATCGCTTTAGTGATAATGCTTTCTTACAGTTGCTGGGCGTCATTATGTTGCCGATGCTGAAGACCAAGGGATCCACGTCACGTTCGGTATCCCTTGCCATCAGCGCCCGGGGCGCCAAGGAGATGTCTTCATGTCCCTCTTCAAGAAAACCAAGACTGAAATCGTGCAGTTCTGGCAAGACAAAGGCGGCGCGTCAGGTATCGAATACGCAATCGTCGCCGCCATGGTGGCGGTGGTCATCGTCGCGTTCATCAGCCCTATCTCAACCTTGGTCAAAGGGATTTTCACCACCATCCAAGCTTCCCTTTGATGACCTACACTGAGGTGAACCATTGTTGAGCTGCCACGGCAACAGTCTCATGTTCTCACCCGGCATCAGGTATTTTCTATGAGCCCCTCTCCACCCCCACGCCAACAACTGCTTCTGGTGGACGACGAAGAGGACGCACTGCTGGAGCTCGCCGAGCTACTGGAGGGCGAGGGCTTCTGCTGCTTCACGGCGACCTCGGTCAAGCTCGCCCTGCACCACCTCACCCGCAACCCCGACATCGCGCTGGTGATCACCGACCTGCGCATGCCGGAGGAAAGCGGCATGTCGCTGATCAAGCGCCTGCGCGAACACACCTCGCGCCAGCACTTGCCGGTGATCGTCACTTCGGGCCACGCCGACATGGAGGACGTCAGCGACATGCTGCGCCTGCAGGTGCTGGACCTGTTCCGCAAGCCCATCTACCACGTGCGCCTGCTGGAAACCCTGAACAACCTGTTCCCCGAGCCGAAAATCCACCTGGTCGGCCATTAGAGCTGTCACCGCAACCACTTCTTACCGCCTGTAGCAGCTGCCGAAGGCTGCGTCACGCCCTGACGCAGCCTTCGGCAGCTGCTACGGGTCGGCGCGTTGCGCATCATCCGGCTACGATGTAGTTGAACTTGGCGCCGTTGGTCGTGCCCAAGGCTCTGGCCGGCAGCACGCCGGTAATCGATCGGGAAACACACATGCACGCAGACGGTTTTTTCGAATGGCTGGGCCAGGCGCTGGGCGCCATCATTCGTTTCGTGGTCGACAGCCTGGGCTGGCTGTTCAACCTGCTGGCCCACGCCGGCGGCAATTTCGTCGACGGCCTGTCGCGCACCCTGGGCATGGACGCCTCGCTGATCAGCATCATCGCCCTGGTGATCGGCCTGATGTTCCTGTATTCGGCCTTGCGCGCGTTCATGCGTGCCTCGATCTTCCTCGGGGTGATCTGGTTGATCCTGGGCCTGTGGCTGCTGAGCTGGATCATTCACTGACGCCAATCAGGTAGGATGGCGGGCCCGCAAGGAGCCTGCATGAGCACACTGCTGAACGACTGGCGCGACCGCCCCACCCACCGCCGGGTGTGGGCCCTGGCCGCGCCGATGATCCTCTCCAATATTTCCGTGCCGCTGGTGGCGCTGGTCGATAGCACCGTCATCGGCCACCTGCCCCACGCCCATCAACTGGGCGCGGTGGCCGTGGGCGCCAGCCTGTACGGCTTCCTGGCCTGGGTGATGGGTTTCCTGCGCATGGGCGCCACCGGCTTCGCCGCCCAGGCCGCCGGGCGCAACGATGGCGCCGGGCTGCGCCAGGTGCTGGCTCAGGGCTTGATCCTGGCGCTACTGTTTGCGCTACTGCTGTGGCTGCTGGCCCTGCCCTTCAGCCACCTGGCCCTGAGCCTGATGCAACCCTCCGGGGCGCTGGCGCAAAGCACCCAGGCGTTCTTCCAGGTGCGCCTGCTGGGCCTGCCGGCGGCGCTGGCCAGCTACGCGCTGGTGGGCTGGTTCCTGGGCACCCAGAACGCCCGCGCGCCGCTGGCGATCCTGCTGGTGACCAACATCACCAACATCATCCTCAACCTGTGGTTCGTGCTGGGCCTGGGCTGGGGCGTGATCGGCTCGGCCTGGGCCTCGGTGCTGTCGGAATGGCTATCGGTGGCCATCGGCCTGGCGCTGACCCGGCCGGCCCTGCGGGCCTACCCCGGCCAGGTAGCGTGGGCGGCGCTGCGGCTGTGGCGGAACTGGCAGCCGATGCTGGTGGTGAACCGCGATATCTTCCTGCGCAGCCTGGCCCTGCAACTGGTGTTCTTCCTGATCACCGTGCAGGGCGCGCGCCTGGGCGACGCCACCGTGGCCGCCAATGCGCTGCTGCTCAATGGCTTGATGGTGACCGCCTACGCCCTGGACGGCCTGGCCCACGCGGTGGAAGCCCTGTGCGGCCACGCCATCGGCGCCGGCCAGCGCGACGAACTGCGCCGCTCGATGACCGTGGCCTGCGGCTGGTCGCTGCTGGCCAGCGTCGTCTTCGCGCTGGTGTTCCTGTTTGGCGGGCACCTGTTCATTGCCGCGCAGACCAACATCCCCAGCGTGCGCGCGACCGCTGACATCTACCTGCCCTACCTGGCGGTGCTGCCGTTGATTGCGGTGGGGAGTTATTTGCTGGACGGGCTGTTCATTGGCGCCACCCGCGCGCGGGAAATGCGCAACGCCATGCTGTTGAGCGTGGCGTTGATGCTGCCAGTGGGCGTGGTGACCATGGGGTTAGGCAACCATGGCTTGTGGTTGAGCTTCCTGTTGTTCATGGCGCTGCGCGCGCTGACCCTGGGCGTGGTCGGTTGGCGCCTGCACCAGCGCGACGGTTGGTTTAACTGACGGCCCGTGGGAGCTGGCTTGCCAGCGAGATTTTCAGGGTCTCGAAGAACTCGCTGGCAAGCCAGCTCCCACAAAGGCAACCACATCGGGTAGCACCGGGGCCAGCCAGCGCAGGGGCTTGGCCAGGCTGCCCACCAGGGTGACGTGGTTGATGCGGTCGTAGTAGAAGTCCTGCACCGGCACGCCCAGCGCGCGCAGGCGCCCGGCCAGTTGGTGGGTGTTGCGTTGCGGGTTCACCAGGCTGTCGCTGTTGGCGGCAATCAGCAGCGCCGGCGGCGCGCTGGCGCTCAGGTGGTTGATGGGCTGGGAATCGGGCGGCTCGTGCGGGGCGAAGAACACCGGCTTGGCCTCGGGGTTTTCGATGGGCAGGAAGTCATAGGGCCCGGCCAGGCCGATCCAGCCATGCAGGATAGCCGGAGTCAGGCCCTCGGCCGCCAGCCAGCGCGGGTCCAGCGCCAGCATCGCAGCGTTGTAGGCCCCCGAGCTGTGGCCCATCAGGAAAAAGCGCTGGGGGTTGCCGCCGTAGTCGCCGATGTGGCGGTAGGCCCAGGCCACTGCCGCGGCGTTATCCTCGAGAAACGCCGGATAGCGCACCTGTGGATACAGCCGGTAGTCGGCCACCACCGCGACGATGCCCTGGGACGCCAGCGCCTCGCCGACGAAGCGGTACTGCTGGCGCGAGCCGCTGTTCCAGGTGCCCCCATAGAAAAAAACCACCACCGGATGGTCCGGCAGTGGTTTCACGGGCTGGTAGATGTCGAGCATCTGCCTGGGGTCGGGGCCGTAGGCCACCCCTGCGGTCAGCCGGTAGCTGTCCGAGGGGGTGACGCGGTCCACCAGTTTCAGCGGCGAGCAGGCTGCCAGGGCAGCCAGCATCACGCCGCCCAGGACTGCCAGCAGCCCCTTCACCGGTTACGACGACAGGTACGAGGAACGGGTCAGGCCCAGGCGCAGCGCGTCCAGGTACTGGGTGCGTTCACGCGGGCTGATCTTGGCGCTGGCCACCTTGTCGCGGTAGTGGTTCATCAGCTCCTCGGGCGACAGGTGCACGTAGCGCAGCATGTCCTCGATGGTGTCGTGGGTCTCGATGCCGGCGCTGTAGGCGCTGCCGTCGGCGTTCTGGTAGATGTTCACCGAGTCGGTGTCACCGAACAGGTTGTGCATGTCGCCGAGGATTTCCTGGTAGGCGCCCACCAGGAAGATGCCCAGCAGGTAGTCCTCGCCTTCGTTGACCGCGTGCACCGGCAGGCTGGTCTCGATGCTTTGCTCGTCGACGTACTGCTTGATCTTGCCGTCGCTGTCGCAGGTCAGGTCCTGCAGCACCGCGCGGCGCAGGGGCTCTTCGTCCAGGCGGTGCAGCGGCAGGATCGGCAGTACCTGGCCGATGGCCCAGGTGTCGGGCAGGCTCTGGAACACCGAGAAGTTGCAGATGTACTTGTCGGCCAGCTTGTCGTTGAGCTCGTCCAGCACCATGCGGTGCGAGCGCTGGCGGGCTTTCAACGAGTTGTGCAGGCGGCGGCACACGGCGAAGTAGCACTGTTCGGCCAGAGCCTTCTGCGCCAGGGTGATCTTGCCGTCGGCGTACTGGGTGGCCACGTCGCTCATGTAGTGCGTGGCGCGCCAGTAGGTCTCGGTGACCATCTCGATGTCGGTCGGGCCCAGCAGGTCCACCAGCCACTGCACGGTCTCGGGCAGGCTTTCCTTGTCGAGGATTTCCGGCACTTCGTCGTTGTGCTTCTCGACGTCAGTCACCTGCACCACCAGCATGGCGTGGTGCGCGGTCAGCGAGCGGCCGCTCTCGGAGAAAATGTGCGGGTGCGGCAGGCCCTGGGCGTCGCAGAACTCCTTGAGCATGCCCACGACCACGCCGGCGTAGTCGTCCATGTCGTAGTTGATGGAGCTGGCGTTACGCGAGTGGGTGCCGTCGTAGTCCACGCCCAAACCGCCGCCCACGTCGATGTGGTCAACCGGCAGGCCCAGGGCGCGCAGTTCGCCGTAGTAGCGAATGGCTTCCTTGAAACCGTGCTGGTAGTCGGCCAGGTTGGCGATCTGCGAGCCCATGTGGAAGTGCAGCAGGCGGATGCCGTCGTCCAGGCCGGCGGCGCGGAAGCGCTCCACCACCGAGATCAGCTGGGCAGCCGAGAGGCCGAACTTGGACTTCTCGCCACCGGTGTCGGCCCACTTGCTGGAGGCCAGGGACGACAGGCGCACGCGCAGGCCCACCTGCGGCTTGACCTTGAGCTCGGCGGCCTCTTCGATCACCAGGCCCACTTCCGATTCTTTCTCGATGACGATGAAGACGTTATGGCCCAGTTTCTGGCCCATCAGCGCCAGGCGAATGAATTCGCGGTCCTTGTAGCCGTTGCAGACGATGGTGCCGCCCTTCGGCGCCAGGGCCAGCACGGCCAGCAGCTCGGGCTTGGAGCCGGCTTCAAGGCCGATGGACACGTCCTGGGTGGCGATGATGTTTTCCACCACCGCTTCCTGCTGGTTCACCTTGATGGGGTACAGCGCGGTGTACTTGCTCTGGTATTCCAGGCGCTCGATGTTGGCATCGAAGGCGCCGGTCAGTTGGCGCACGCGGTCCTGCAGAATGTCCGGGAAGCGCACCAGCAAGGGCAGCGACAAGCCGCTCTTGCGCAGTTCGTCTACCTGTTCGAACAGGTCGATGGGCGCGCTTTTCGGCCCATTGGGACGCACTTCCACGCGCCCGGCCTCGTTGATCGCGAAGTAACCGGCCCCCCAATGGCGTATCCCATAAACGCTGCGGCTGTCCGCAACTGTCCATTGGCTGCCATCGTCTTTGCGTGTGCGTCGTACGGACATCGAAGTCCCCTATAGAAAGTCAGAAACCACCGGTGATTCGGCCGGTGCAGTGTAATAAGCGAAGATGACGATTACCTGCCAGTGCAGGGTAGACCCTGCTGGCCGCGTCAAGTTTAGAAATGGCAATGCGTGGGGCTGGTCAGCCGCCAGACTTTTTGGCCTTGAAACCCTGCTTGACCAGCTCGGCGAGCAGCAGCTCGACGTGGTCGCCCTGGATTTCAATCACGCCATCCTTCAGCGCGCCGCCGGTACCGCAGCGGCGCTTGAGGGTGGTGGCCAGTTCCTTGAGGTCGTCGGGCGCCAGCGGGACGCCGGTGATGGTGGTCACCGTCTTGCCGCCCCGGCCCTTGCTTTCACGACGCACACGGGCAATCCCGTCACCTTCGGGGATGACGGTCTGCTTGCAGATGCAGGCATCTATGGGTTGACGACAGTCCGGGCAATGCCGGCCAGCATCGGTGGAGAACACCAGGCCGCCGAGAGCGGCGAAGGATGTGGTTTTCTTGGCCACTGGCAATCCTCAGTTGAGGACGAAAAAACTGGCCGGCGCACAGGGCGGGTTCCGACCGCGAAGCCCCACTCAGGCAGGGGCAGCGCTACTGCGCCATGGAGATGGCTGCAGCTTGAAAAGGTCGCGCAGTGTAACGGCAAATGCAAGGCTTGCTAAGTGCCAAAACGCGCCATTTATCAAAGGATTCGCGACGTGTGCGGCCGCCTCCATTCCGTAGCCGCTGCCGACAGGCTGCGCTGGCCAGTATGAACCCTGGAGATCTTCAGCGGGGCACAGGGCCAGCGCAGCCTGCGGCAGCGGCTACAGGGCGGTTATCCGGCGACTACGCGTTGCAGGGCCACCAGGGAATCGGGGCAGTAGGGGCGGGTCTCGCTTTCGGCCAGGGCCTGGGCCACAGGGATGAACTTTGCTTCCAGCACTTCCTCGGGCTGCACGTTCAACGGCCCGTCCCACACGGCCGAGAACACCGCGCACCAGGCACGGTTGCCGGGCTGGTCGAAGAAGAACTGGCCGTGGGGCGTCAACGGCACGCCGGCCACGCCCAGTTCCTCGTGCAGCTCGCGGGCCGCCGAATCGGCGTAGCTTTCGCCGGCGCCGACCATGCCGCCCGCGGCCACGTCCCAGTAACCGGGGTACACGGCCTTGCTCAGGGTGCGCCGGTGCACGCACAGCTCGCCGGCGGAGTTGAACAGCAGGATGAAGGTGGCGCGGCCGATCAAGCCACGCTCGCGCAGTTGCTGGCGCGGCAGGGCGCCCAGCACGTGGTCCTGCTCGTCCACCCAGGCGATGGCCTCGGCGTCGGAGGCGGCGCGGTGCGCCGCTTCTTTATCGGAGTACGACATCCGTCACCCCTGGGACAGCAGTTGGCGAAGGTCGATCACCGCGGCGTTGGCCCGCGAGATGTAGTTGGCCATCACCAGCGAGTGGTTGGCCAGGATGCCGAAGCCGCTGCCGTTAAGGATCATCGGGCTCCAGACCGGCTCCTGCGAGGCTTCCAGCTCGCGGATGATCTGGCGCACGCTGACCGTGGCGTTCTTCTTCGCCAACACGTCGGCGAAGTCGACCTCGATGGCGCGCAGCATGTGCGACAGCGCCCAGGCCTGGCCGCGGGCTTCATAGAAGACGTTGTCGATCTGCATCCACGGGGTCTCGACGATTTCCTCTTCCAGCTGCGGCGCCTGGCCCGGCACGATGGTCTCGGTCTTGGAGGTGGTGTTGAGTTTCACCCGACCAACGCTGGCCGACAGGCGCTGGGACAGCGAACCCAGGCGCGTGGCGACGTCACCCAGCCAGTTGTTGAGGTTGTCGGCACGCGGGTAGAACAGCGCGCCGGTCTGGTTGGGGTCGGACAGGCGCGCCTGGTAGCGGCTCAGGGAATTGATGCCGTCCTGGAACTCGGACTCGCTGGACGGCCAGATCCAGCTCTTGTTGTCGAAGTTGAACTTGGGCTCGGCGCGCACCAGGTCGGCGTCTTCAGCCGACTGCGACTGGGAACGGGCGAAGTCCTTGCGCATGGCCCGGGTCAGGTCGCGCACCTGCACCAGCACGCCGTATTCCCAGCTGGGCATGTTGTCCATCCACAGGCCAGGCGGGAAGCGATCGTTGGAGATATAGCCACCGGGCTTGTTCAGCAGGGTGCCGGCCACGGTCTTGAGGGTTTCGACGGTGGTGTAGCCCACCACCATCTTGTGGCCTTCGCGGGCGGCGGCTTCCTGGGCGTGCTGCTGCACCGGGAACAGCGCCGGCTCCTCGCTCCAGTACCAGCCCAGCAGGCCGGTGACCACCAGGTACAGCCCCACCACCGTCAGCAGCGCGCGGCTGACCAGCAGGCCGCCCAGGTAGCTGCGGGGTGCGGCCTTGGCAGGGCCCTTGCTGTTGCTGTCGGCGGGCTCGCGCGGTTCGCCCTTGCCTTTGCCTGTGCGGTTCTTCCAGTCCAGCATGGCTATATCCTTTCGATCACTGAATTCAAAGGTTCGACCGCAAGCCCTTGGCATCGTGCCAGTGGGGCTGTCGATCCTGGGTGCACTATAAAGGATGCGACGCCGCAGGCATAAGCGACTAGCCAGTCATTAAATGAATACACAAACCGAAGGGTTATTTTCCGGATGACAGTCGCGTGAAAGGAAATGAGTGCTAGCATAGAGCCACTATCGAGTCGCAGCACCCCCAATAAGTAGTCAGGACATGACCGAAGCAGACGATCCCGGCCGCGAACGCCTCAAGCATCACTTTGCCCAGCGGGTCATCCATCAGGCCCGGCAGATCCTGGAAGTCTGGCAGCGCCTGCAGCGCAGCGAGTGGTCCAGCGCAGACCTGTGCGAGCTGAACGAGGCCAACCTGCGGCTGCTGCGCTTCGCCGAACGCTTCGAGCAACCCGAGCACATCACCATCGCCCGCAGCCTCAACCAGGCCCTGCTGGCCGTGGAAGACAACCGCGGGCGCCTGAGCAGCGAACTGATCCACGAGCTCAACCGCCTGATGCAGCGCCTGTCGCGCACCGGCCTGCGCCATGGCGATGAGCTGGACCACACGCTGCTGCCACCGCTGCGCAAGCCGGTGTACGTGCTGCTGCAGGATGCCGAACGCGGCGAGCGGCTGGCCACGCAGCTGGAATTCTTCGGCCTGCACGCCCAGGCCCTCGACAGCGCGGCGGCGTTCCAGGCCTCGATGCAGGAGTGCACGCCGGCGGCCATCGTCATGGACGTGGACTTCGGTGGCTGTGGTGTTGGCCTGCAGCTGGCGGCCCAGGCCCAGGAGGGCCAGGAGCCGAGGCTGCCGCTGTTGTTCTTCAGCCTGCTGGACACCGACACCCCTACCCGCCTGGCCGCCGTGCGCGCCGGTGGCCAGGAGTTCCTGACCGGCGCGCTGGAGGCCTCCAGCCTGCTGGAGAAAATCGAGGCCCTGACCTGCGTGGCCCAGTACGAGCCGTTCAAGGTGCTGGTCATCGACGACTCCCGGGCCCAGGCCATGTACACCGAACGCCTGCTCAACGGTGCCGGCATCGTCACCCGCACCCTCACCGACCCCATCGGCGCCATGGCCGAGCTGGCCGATTTCCAGCCCGACCTGATCATCCTCGACCTGTACATGCCAGCCTGCACCGGCCCGGAGCTGGCCAAGGTGATCCGCCACAACGACCGCTACGTCAGCGTGCCGATCATTTACCTGTCGGCCGAGGATGATCTGGACAAGCAACTGGACGCCATGAGCGAGGGCGGCGACGACTTCCTGACCAAGCCGATTCGCTCGCGGCACCTGATCACCACCGTGCGCAACCGCGCCTCGCGGGCGCGCAACCTCAAGTCGCGGATGGTACGCGACAGCCTCACCGGGCTGTACAACCACACGCACATCCTGCAACTGCTGGAGGACTGCGCCTTCCGCGCACGCCGTGAAGCCAAGCCGCTGAGCTTCGCCATGCTCGACATCGACCATTTCAAGAAGGTCAACGACAGCCACGGCCACCCCATGGGCGACCGGGTGATCAAGAGCCTGGCGCTGTTCCTCAAGCAACGGTTGCGCAAGACCGACTTCATTGGCCGCTACGGTGGCGAGGAGTTCGCCATCGTCATGCCTGACACTGACCTTGCCGCCGCCCACGACGTGCTGGACGAAATCCGCCAGCGCTTCGCCGAGATCCACTACCCGGCGCAGCCCCAGGACCTGCGCTGCACCTTCAGCGCCGGCGTGGTGCAGATGGCCGCCGACAGCGACAGCCTGAGCATGGCCGCCCAGGCGGACGAGGCGCTGTACCGCGCCAAGGGCGCCGGCCGCAACCACGTGCAAACGATTTCGTAGCAGCCGATGTTTTTGTGGGAGCTGGCTTGCCAACGAGTTTTCACGGCCTCAACAGCTCGCTGGCAAGCCAGCTCCCACAAAGGCTGCGACACGGCAGGTAACAACCCTGTCACCTGCACGGCCACCCTCGCTGGGCTATGATGCGCAGACTTTTGTGTTGCGAGATTGCCATGCGCCGCCTGCTTTGCCTTCTGTTACTGGTGCTGACCCTGCCCGCCATGGGCGCCAGCCTGCTGGACAGCCGCCCCAGCGCCACCCTGGGCAGCGCCCTGAACAACAGCAGCGATTTCCTGCCGGTGCACCAGGCGTTCCAGCTCAACCTCAGCAAGACCACGCCCGAGGCCATCACCCTGCAGTTCGTGGCCACCGATGGCTACTACCTGTACCGCCACCGCTTCGCGTTCAAGCCCACGCCTGCCGACATCAAGCTGGGCGCGCCGCAGATCCCCGACGGCGAGAAGAAACACGATGAATATTTCGGTGACGTCGAGGTGTACCACGGCATCGTCGAGATCACCCTGCCCCGCGACCCCAAGGACACCCGCCCCTTCACCCTGGCCGTGACCTACCAGGGCTGCGCCGACAAGGGCCTGTGCTACCCGCCGGAAACCGAGAAACTGGCCATCGACGGCGGCGCCAGCGCGCCCGCCGCGGCACCTGCCAGCACGCCGGCCAAGGGCTGGGACTGGAAGGAACTGCTGCTGTACCTGCTGGGCGGCATCGGCCTGACCTTCACCCCCTGCGTGCTGCCCATGCTGCCGATTCTCTCGGCGGTGGTGATGCGCGGGCAGACCAGCCGCCTGCGCCGCTACAGCCTGGCGCTGGCCTATGTGCTGCCCATGGCCCTGTGCTTCGCCCTGCTGGGCGCGCTGATGGGCCTGTTCGGCGCTGGCCTCAACCTGCAGGCACGCCTGCAGTCGGCCTGGGTGCTGGGGCCGTTCGCGCTGTTCTTCGTGCTGTTCGCGGTGTCGATGTTCGGCGTGTTCGAGCTCAAGCTGCCGGCCGCCCTCACCCACCGCCTGGACCGCATCGCCGGCAACACCCAGGGCGGTTCGCTGTGGGGCGCGGCGGTGATGGGCGTGCTCTCCAGCCTGCTGGTGTCGCCCTGCGTATCCGCCCCCCTGGCCGGCGCGCTGCTGTACATCAGCACCACCGGCGATGCTTTGGGCGGCGCCTTGAAACTGTTCGCTCTGGGCCTGGGCATGGGCATTCCGCTGATGCTGGTGGCCATTGGCGGCGTTACCTGGCTGCCGAAAAGCGGGCCGTGGCTGGTGGTGGTCAAGAACGCCATCGGCGTGCTGCTGCTGGGCCTGGCCATCGGCTTGCTCAGCCGCGTGCTGCCAGGCCCGGTGACGCTGGTGCTGGTGGGCCTGCTGGCGGTCGGCGTCGGCCTGTTCCTGGGCGCCCTGGAATTTGTCTACAAGGCGCCGCGCCAGCGCCTGGCGCAACTGCTGGGCCTGCTGTTGCTGGTGTACGGCCTGGCCTGCTGGTACGGCGCGCTCAGTGGCCAGGGGGACCCGCTGCGGCCCCTGCCGGCGCCGGCGAATGCCCTTGCCACCCCTGCAACTGCCAGCACCTGGCAGACTGTCACCACCCCGGCGCAACTGGACCAGGCCCTGGCCGCCGCCAGGCAGGCCGGCAAGCCACTGGTGCTGGACTGGTACGCCGACTGGTGCATCAGCTGCAAGGTCATCGAGCACGAGGTGCTCACCGATCCGGAGGTGAAGGCGCGCCTGGCTGGCTACCAGCAGGTGCGTTTCGATGTCACCGACAGCAACGCCGAACAACGCGCCCTGCTGGACCGCTACAAGCTGTTCGGCCCCCCTGCGCTGATGTTCTTTGCCGCCAACGGCGACGAAATCCACGAGGCCAAGGTGATCGGCGAGATCAATGCCGCCGATTTCGTTGGCAAGATCGCCATCGCCGACGGCAAAAAGGCGCCATGACCCGCCAGGCCGGAGCAATTCCGGCCTAAATGACCGCCAATAGCAATTTAGTCACAAATTTCAGGCGAACATCGGGCAACGTGCTGGCTATTGTGCTTGACTGGACAGTCGTTGCCCCGTTGCGGCATAGTCACCCCGCCAGCACCCACTGGCCCATGCAGGGAGCCCGCGAATGAAGATGATCCACCGGTTTTCGCTTGAGTTGCCCTTGGTATCAACGCAAAACGTGACGCGCCGCCAAGAGTGAGCATCCCACTCTTCGACGTGCGATTGTCCGACAGGCCATTCGTAGAAATCTTTGCCATCGCCCCGGCACGGCCTCACGGCCACCGGGGTGATCAGCGACCTTGGCGCCAGCGCACACGCAGACTGGCTGGGAGGTCGCCCTGGAACTGCTTGAAACACTACCTGAACGCCCCTGACCGACCCTTGGGAGTTGATGATTAATGGATATTCGCAAAGTAAAGAAACTGATCGAGCTGCTGGAAGAATCCGGTATCGACGAGTTGGAAATCCGTGAAGGCGAAGAATCCGTACGGATCAGCCGCCACAGCAAGACCCCAGCCCAGCAGTACTACGCGCCAGCCCCGGTTGCCGCGCCAGTAGCCGCCCCGGCTGCCGCTGCTCCAGCCGCCGCTGCCGCCGACGCGCCAGCCGCTGCACCGAAGCTGAACGGCACCGTTGCCCGTTCGCCAATGGTCGGTACCTTCTACCGCAAGGCTTCGCCAGCCTCGCCAGCCTTCGTTGAAGTCGGCCAGACCGTGAAGAAAGGCGACACCCTGTGCATCGTCGAAGCGATGAAGATGATGAACCACATCGAAGCTGAAACCAGCGGTGTGATCGAATCGATCCTCGTGGAAGACGGCCAGCCGGTTGAGTTCGACCAGCCGCTGTTCACCATCGTTTGAATCGCGGAGAGCCAACGATGTCCCAACCTGCGAAATTGGAAAAAGTCCTGATTGCCAACCGCGGCGAAATCGCCCTGCGGATCCTGCGCGCGTGCAAGGAACTGGGTATCAAGACTGTTGCCGTCTACTCCAAGGCCGACAAGGAGCTGATGCACCTGGGCCTGGCAGACGAGTCCGTTTGCATCGGTCCGGCACCGGCTGCGCAATCCTACCTGCACATCCCGGCGATCATCGCGGCCGCCGAAGTGACTGGCGCCACCGCCATTCACCCAGGCTACGGCTTCCTGGCTGAAAACGCCGACTTCGCCGAACAGGTGGAGAAATCCGGTTTCGCCTTCATCGGCCCGAAAGCCGACACCATTCGCCTGATGGGCGACAAGGTATCGGCCAAGCACGCCATGATCGAAGCTGGCGTTCCTACCGTTCCAGGTTCCGACGGCCCGCTGCCGGAAGACGAGGAAGAAGCCCTGCGCATCGGCCGTGAAGTCGGCTACCCGGTGATCATCAAGGCCGCCGGTGGCGGTGGTGGTCGCGGCATGCGCGTGGTGCACAAGGAAGAAGACCTGATCGCCTCGGCCAAGCTGACCCGTACCGAAGCCGGTGCTGCGTTCGGCAACCCGATGGTGTACCTGGAGAAGTTCCTGACCAACCCACGCCACGTGGAAGTTCAGGTGCTGTCCGACGGCCAGGGCCATGCCATTCACCTGGGCGACCGCGACTGCTCGCTGCAGCGCCGTCACCAGAAGGTGCTGGAAGAAGCGCCGGCCCCGGGCATCGACGAAGAAGCCCGGCAGATGGTCTTCGCCCGCTGCGTCAAGGCGTGCATCGACATCGGCTACCGTGGTGCCGGTACTTTCGAGTTCCTGTACGAGAACGGTGCGTTCTATTTCATCGAAATGAACACCCGCGTCCAGGTAGAGCACCCGGTTTCGGAAATGGTCACCGGTATCGACATCGTCAAGGAGATGTTGAGCATCGCGGCCGGCAACCCGTTGTCGTTCACCCAGGATGACGTGGTTATCCGCGGTCACTCGCTGGAATGCCGTATCAATGCCGAAGACCCGAAGAACTTCATTCCTAGCCCAGGCACGGTCAAGCACTTCCACGCCCCAGGCGGCAACGGCGTTCGCGTCGATTCGCACCTGTACAGTGGTTATGCCGTTCCGCCGAACTACGATTCGCTGATCGGCAAGCTGATCACCTACGGCAAGGACCGCGACGAAGCCATGGCGCGCATGCGCAACGCCCTGGACGAGATCGTGGTGGACGGGATCAAGACCAACATCCCGCTGCACCGCGACCTGACCCGCGACGAAGGCTTCTGCAAGGGTGGCGTCAACATCCACTACCTGGAACACAAGCTGGCTGCCCAGAAGTGATCCACGGTTGTAGATAGCTGCACCAGAAACCGGCCCCAGTGGCCGGTTTTTTATTGCCTGCGCCCCGGGCGCCGCCGACGCAGCCTGCGGCAGCTGCTACGCGAAATCTGTAGCCGCTGCCGCCAGGCTGCGCTGGCCAGCCTGTGCCCCGGAGATTTTCAGCGAGGCACAGCTTTTGCCTGCGCGCTCTAGTAAACTGCCCCGCTTTAGTTCCCGATTCCAAAGGTACCCGCCATGCCCTGGCTACAAGTCCGTCTGGCCATCAGCCCAGAACAAGCCGAAACCTACGAAGACGCCCTGCTGGAAGTCGGCGCCGTTTCGGTCACCTTCATGGACGCCGAAGACCAGCCTATCTTCGAGCCAGAGCTGAACACCACGCCGCTGTGGACCCACACCCACCTGCTGGCGCTGTTCGAAGCCGACGCGGAGCCGGCCAGCGTGTTCGCCCACCTGCAACTGCTGACCGACGCGCCGCTGCCCGAGCACCACGCCGAAGTCATCGAGGACCAGGACTGGGAACGCAGCTGGATGGACAACTTCCACCCCATGCGCTTCGGCCAGCGCCTGTGGATCGTGCCAAGCTGGCATGCGGCCCCCGAGCCTGGCGCGGTGAACCTGCTGCTGGACCCGGGCCTGGCCTTCGGCACCGGCACCCACCCCACCACCGCGCTGTGCCTGGAATGGCTGGACGGCCAGGACCTGGCCGGCTGCAACGTCCTGGACTTCGGCTGCGGCTCGGGCATCCTGGCCATCGCCGCGCTGCTGCTGGGCGCCGAGCACGCCGTGGGTACCGACATCGACGTGCAGGCGCTCGAAGCCTCGCGTGAAAACGCCGGGCGCAACGGCGTGGCCGAAGACAAATTCCCGCTGTACCTGCCTGAAGACCTGCCGCAAGTGCAGGCCGACGTGCTGGTGGCGAATATCCTCGCCGGCCCACTGGTGTCGCTGGCGCCGCAACTGAGCACCCTGGTGAAGAGCGGTGGCCGCCTGGCGCTGTCGGGCATCCTCGCCGAACAGGGCGAGGAAGTGGCTGCCGCCTACGCCGCCGACTTCGACCTGGACCCTATCGCCAACCGCGATGGCTGGGTACGCATCAGTGGTCGCCGCCGCTGAGACGGCCTAGAATGCCTGTCTGCATAAACCGGATCCGCGCATGACCGACAGTTTCGTCACCCAGTGCCCCCATTGCCAGACCAGCTTCCGCGTCAGCCACAATCAGTTGAGTGTGGCCCGCGGGGTTGTGCGTTGCGGCGCCTGCCTGCAGGTGTTCAACGCTGCCCGCCAGCTGCTGGAGCAAAGCACCGGCCAGCAGCAGCCCGCCGCCCCCGAACCGGCCCCTGCGGCCCCGGAGCGGCGCGCCACGCCTATCAGCCTGCGCGAGTGGTCAGCCAACGAACTGGACCTGGACAAACTGGACCTGGACGGCGAACTGGCACGCTTGGAACAGCGCGAAATCCAGCCGGCCAAGGCCTTCCGCGACCAGCCGGGCCGGGAAGAGTCCTTCAGCGCCAGCCGCGACGAAGCGCTGGACGAGTGGCACGACCAGCCGTTCGGCACCCATGCCGACGAGGAAGAGCTGCACGAGGACGCCCCGGCACCGCCGATCATCGAGCGCGACCCGCCGCTGGACGAAGCCCCTGCTGCCGCTGAGGCGCGTACCGAGCCTTCGTTGACCCTGGCGCCCATCGAGGCCAGCGAGCCGGGCATTGGCGCCCTGCATGCCGACGATGACGTGCCGGCCAGCCAGCGCCTGTCCGCACTGGATGCCGACGACGAGGACGACGAGCCTCGCGAAGCCCCGGTGCGCCAGGGCAAGCAGAAGCACGAGCGCAGCGAGCCGAACCTGCGCGACGCGCCGCTGCTGGACCTGGTGGACGACCCGCTGCAGCTGGACTGGCAGAAGCGCCGCACCCCTTGGGGCAAGCGCCTGCTGTGGCTGGCCCTGACCCTGGTCGCCGCAGCGGCGCTGGCCGGCCAGTACGTGTGGTACCACTTCGACGAGCTGGCCCGCCAGGACCAATACCGCCCGTGGTTCCAGCAGCTGTGCCCGAGCGTCGGCTGCACGGTGCCGTCCAAGGTCGACATCGACAAGATCAAGAGCAGCAACCTGGTGGTGCGCAGCCACCCGGACTTCAATGGCGCGCTGGTGGTGGATGCAATCATCTACAACCGTGCGGCGTTCTCCCAGCCGTTCCCGCTGCTGGAGCTGCGCTTCGCCGACCTCAACGGCCACCTGATCGCCAGTCGTCGGTTCAAGCCCGGCGAGTACCTGTCGGGCGAGCTGGCCGGGCAGGACGAGATGCCGCCGCAGACGCCGATCCATATCTCCCTCGATATCCTCGATCCGGGCCCGAAAGCCGTGAACTATAGCCTCAGCTTCCGCTCCCCCGAGTAGCCGGCACCCCGCCGTTTCCAGGCCTTGTGGGAGCTGGCTTGCCAGCGAGCTTTTCATCAGCCCCAAAAGCTCGCTGGCAAGCCAGCTCCCACAATTTAGACGCTTCAGGGCAACCGAACGCTTGGGCATAAGCCAATAGTTGTTCAGATTTTATCCAAAACGATCTTTATCCGGTCACCGAGAGCGGGTATTATGCCCACCCTTTTTCGAACTCTAATGATCCGGCCCCACAACAGGGAACACCTATGTCGGCGGTACGCATCGGCCCATATACATTGAACAACGCCCTGATCCTTGCCCCGATGGCAGGGGTCACGGACCAACCCTTCCGTCAACTTTGCCGACGGATGGGGGCAGGCCTGGTGGTCTCGGAAATGGTCACCAGCGACATGAGCCTGTGGAACAGCCGCAAGTCGCGCCTGCGCATGATTCACGAAGGTGATCCCGAGCCCCGCTCGGTACAGATCGCCGGCGGTGACGCGCAGATGCTGGCAGCGGCAGCACGGGCCAACGTCGAGATGGGCGCCCAGATCATCGACATCAACATGGGCTGCCCGGCGAAGAAAGTCTGCAACAAGGCGGCAGGTTCCGCTTTACTGAAAGACGAGGCACTGGTGCAGGAAATCCTGCACGCCGTGGTAGCCGCCGTCGAGGTGCCGGTCACCTTGAAGATTCGCACCGGCTGGGACCGGGCGAACAAGAATGGCATCACGGTTGCACGCATTGCCGAACAGGCAGGCATCAGCGCCCTGTCGGTGCACGGGCGCACACGCGCCGACCTGTATACCGGTGAAGCCGAGTACGACACCATCGCTGCCATCAAGCAGGCGGTGTCGATCCCGGTCTTTGCCAATGGCGACATCACCTCGCCGCAAAAGGCCCGGCAGGTCCTCGACGCCACCGGCGCCGACGGCCTGCTGATTGGCCGGGCTGCCCAGGGGCGGCCGTGGATCTTTCGCGAGACCGAGCATTACCTGCGTACCGGCGAATTGCTTCCGGCGCCGCAATTGAGTGAAGTGGAACAGATTCTGCTGGAGCACCTGGCTGCGCTGCACGCCTTCTATGGCGATGTGATGGGCGTTCGAATCGCCCGCAAGCACGTCGGGTGGTACCTGGCAACCTTGCCGGGCGCCAAGGAATTTCGCGCCCAGTTCAATCGTTTGGAAGATACGGAAGCGCAGTGCGCCAACGTTCGCCGGTTCCTCAGCGAATGTAACGAGAGCCCTGTGAAAGGGGACGGACAGGGGGTGGCCGCATGACGATGATGACCGAGACTTTAGTGAGTGGAACAACGCCCGTGAGCGACAACGTCAACTTGAAACAGCACCTCAACACGCCCAGCGAAGAGGGTCAGACCCTTCGTGGCAGCGTCGAGAAGGCGCTGCACAATTATTTCGCCCATCTTGAGGGCGCTGCCGTCACTGACGTGTACAACCTGGTGCTTTCCGAAGTCGAGGCCCCCTTGCTCGAAAGCGTGATGAATTACGTCAAGGGCAACCAGACCAAGGCCAGTGAGATGCTGGGCCTGAATCGCGGTACCTTGCGCAAGAAGCTCAAGCAATACGATCTGCTGTAAGCATGCATTCAAACCAGAAAAGGCGACCTGTCCAGGGTCGCCTTTTTTGCTGACTCCTCTGCTTTAGACGGAAATTGAAATGACCGACCAGACTACCCGCCTGCCCGTCCGCCGCGCTTTGATCAGCGTCTCCGACAAGACCGGTATCCTTGAATTCGCCCGTGAACTCGAAGCCCTGGGCGTCGAGATCCTGTCCACCGGCGGTACCTTCAAGCTGCTTGCGGACAACGGCGTTGCCGCAGTGGAAGTGGCGGATTACACAGGTTTTGCCGAAATGATGGACGGCCGGGTGAAAACCCTGCACCCGAAAATCCACGGCGGCATCCTGGGCCGTCGCGGCATCGACGACGCCATCATGAGCGAGCACGGCATCAAGCCGATCGACCTGGTCGCGGTCAACCTCTACCCGTTTGAAGCCACCATCAGCAAGCCAGGCTGCGACCTGCCGACCGCCATCGAGAACATCGACATCGGTGGCCCGACCATGGTCCGCTCCGCGGCCAAGAACCACAAAGACGTGGCCATCGTGGTCAACGCCAGCGACTACGGCCAGGTGCTGGAAGGCCTGAAAGCCGGCGGCCTGACCTACGCCCAGCGCTTTGACCTGATGCTGAAGGCGTTCGAGCACACCGCTGCCTACGACGGCATGATCGCCAACTACATGGGCACTGTTGACCAGGCCGCCGAGACCCTGAGCACCGAAGGCCGCAGCGAATTCCCGCGCACCTTCAACAGCCAGTTCATCAAGGCCCAGGAAATGCGCTACGGCGAGAACCCGCACCAGAGCGCGGCGTTCTACAAGGAAGCCAAGCCGGCCGAAGTGGGCATCGCCACCGCCACCCAGCTGCAGGGCAAGGAACTGTCCTACAACAACGTCGCCGATACCGACGCTGCGCTGGAATGCGTGAAGAGCTTCGTCAAGCCTGCCTGCGTCATCGTCAAGCACGCCAACCCGTGCGGCGTGGCGGTCAGCCCTGACGCCGAAGGCGGCATCCGCCAGGCCTACGAGCTGGCCTACGCCACCGACACCGAATCCGCGTTCGGCGGCATCATCGCCTTCAACCGCGAGCTGGACGCCGAGACCGCCAAGGCCATCGTCGACCGTCAGTTCGTGGAAGTGATCATCGCCCCGTCGGTCAGCGACGAAGCCCGCGCCATCGTTGCCGCCAAGGCCAACGTGCGCCTGCTGGCCTGCGGCGAGTGGTCGGCTGACCGCGCCGCTGCCTGGGACTACAAGCGCGTCAACGGCGGCCTGCTGGTGCAGAGCCGTGACATCGGCATGATCAGCGCCGACGACCTGAAGGTCGTGACCAAGCGCGCGCCTAGCGAGCAAGAGATCCACGACCTGATCTTCGCCTGGAAAGTGGCCAAGTACGTGAAGTCCAACGCCATCGTCTACGCCAAGAACCGCCAGACCATCGGCGTCGGCGCCGGCCAGATGAGCCGCGTCAACTCCGCACGCATCGCCGCCATCAAGGCCGAGCACGCTGGCCTGCAGGTGCAGGGTTCGGTCATGGCCTCGGACGCGTTCTTCCCGTTCCGTGACGGCATCGACAACGCCGCCAAAGTGGGTATCACTGCCGTTATCCAGCCAGGCGGCTCGATGCGCGACGCTGAAGTCATTGCTGCCGCTGATGAAGCAGGTATCGCGATGGTATTCACCGGCATGCGCCACTTCCGCCACTGATCGAAAGCAGGCGGTTGACGCTGCACTGAATGTGGGAGCTGGCTTGCCAGCGAGCTTTTGAGGCCCTGAAAAGCTCGCTGGCAAGCCAGCTCCCACAGTACAAGTGGAACCGCCCCACACAGAATTCGAGGTTTAGCTATGAACGTATTGATCATCGGCAGCGGCGGCCGTGAACACGCCCTGGCCTGGAAAGTCGCCCAGGACCCACGCGTCGAGAAAGTCTTCGTGGCCCCCGGCAACGCCGGCACTGCCATTGAAGCCAAGTGCGAAAACGTCGCCATCGACGTGCAGGCCATCGAGCAACTGGCCGACTTCGCCGAGAAGCACGTTGCCCTGACCATCGTCGGCCCGGAAGTGCCGCTGGTGGCTGGCGTGGTCGACCTGTTCCGCTCGCGCGGCCTGGACTGCTTCGGCCCGACCAAGGGCGCGGCCCAGCTGGAAGGCTCCAAGGCGTTCGCCAAGGACTTCCTGGCGCGCCACAAGATCCCGACTGCCGAATACCAGAACTTTACCGAGATCGAGCCAGCGCTGGCGTACCTGCGCGAGAAAGGCGCGCCGATCGTGATCAAGGCCGACGGCCTGGCCGCCGGCAAGGGCGTTATCGTCGCCATGACCCTGGCTGAAGCCGAGGACGCGGTGCGTGACATGCTGGCAGGCAACGCCTTCGGCGACGCCGGTTCGCGCGTGGTCATCGAAGAGTTCCTGGACGGCGAGGAAGCCAGCTTCATCGTCATGGTGGACGGCAAGAACGTCCTGCCGATGGCCACCAGCCAGGACCACAAGCGCGTCGGCAACGGCGACAGCGGCCCGAACACCGGCGGCATGGGTGCCTACTCCCCGGCCCCCGTGGTGACTGCCGACGTGCACCAGAAGGTCATGGACCAGGTGATCTGGCCGACCGTCAACGGCATGGCGGCCGAAGGCAACGTCTACACCGGCTTCCTGTACGCAGGCCTGATGATCGACAAGGCCGGCAACCCGAAAGTCATCGAGTTCAACTGCCGCTTCGGCGACCCGGAAACCCAGCCGGTAATGCTGCGCCTGCAATCGAGCCTGGTGCTGCTGGTGGAAGCCGCCATGGCCCAGGCCTTGGACAAGGTCGAGGCCCAGTGGGACTCGCGCCCGAGCATGGGCGTGGTGCTGGCGGCTGGCGGCTACCCGGGCGACTACGCCAAGGGCGCCGTCATCGGTGGCCTGGACGCCGCAGCCCAACTGCCTGGCAAGGTGTTCCACGCCGGCACCGCACTGAAGGACGGCCAGGTAGTGACCGCTGGCGGCCGCGTGCTGTGCGCCACCGCCCTGGGCAACACCGTGGGTGAAGCCCAGCAGCAGGCGTACGCCCTGGCCGGCAAGATCGACTGGGACGGCTGCTTCTACCGCACCGACATTGGCTACCGCGCCATTGCCCGCGAAAAAGGCGAGTAAAAACCCCTGCCCTCCCCCTGAAGTACCGGGTTTTCCCCGGTACTTCAGGCCGTTCGACCACTAGCCCTACGCTTTCTCCGCCGCGCATAGTTATACTCAGTCATTAACCTTCGAAGGGATTTCGCTGTGCGCTGGCTCAGGATCGCCATTTCATCGATAGTCAGTGTGCTGACACTGCTCTGCGCGTACCCGGCTTTTGCCGAGTCCAGCAGTGGCTGGTCAGTATTGCTCGATGAACACGCGCGCCTGCAACTGAGCGACGTGCGCTCGGACCGCTACCAGAACCAGTTCAGCCCCCTCGAGCTCAGCCAGCTGGTGCCCAGCGGCCCCAATGCCGCCCAGTGGCTGCACTACCATTTGCCCCCTGCAGCCCATGAACAGGTGCTGCGCATCTACGCCCCCGACCTTGCCGACCTGGACTTCTACGTGCTGGACGGCGACACCGTCATCCGCCAGCAACGCAACGACGCCGGGCGGCCCGGAGGCGAGCCGTCGTTCGCCAACACCGACATCCTGCTGCCCGTGCCGGTCAGCCAGAAGCCGCTGGACCTGTACCTGCGCCTGGCCTCCGAGCACCAGCTGCGCCCCAGCGTCAGCATGATGCCCGCCGTCAGCGCCGCCGCCGACCAGCGCCAGACCCTGATCATGGGCCTGCTGTTCGGCTGCCTGGGCATGCTGGTCATCCACAACCTCGCCCGCTACACCTACAGCCGCTCCAGCAGCAGCCTGTGGCTGGCCGGCGCCGAGACCCTGCTGACCCTGAGCGCCGCCATCCTGCTCAACCTCAGCGGCCCCTGGTTCGACACCTGGCATTCGCTGCGCACCACCGGCAGCTTCGTCACCCTGATGCTGGCGGCCATCTGCTGCCTGATGTTCACCCAGCGTTTCTTCGCCCCGCGCTCCACGCCACTGATCGACCGCCTGCTGACCGCCGCCAAGCTGCTGATCGGCCTGAGCGGGCTGATGGTGCTGCTGATGGACGGCCTGCCGATCAACTCCATCACTTACGCCATGATGGTGGTCGGCGGCCTGGGCATGTTGCTCACCTCCGGCTACCACTGGCAGCAGGGCTACCGCCCGGCACGGCTGTTCACCTGCGCCATGCTGTTGCTCAACCTGGGCGTGCTGATCGTGCTGCCGGCCCTGCTGGTGCTCACGCGCACCCCGCCGCAGTGGCTGGTGCTGGGGCTGATGGCGGTGGGCGCGCTGACCGGGCTGATGCTCAACACCGCCCTCAGCGAGCGCCTGCGCTTCATCAGCGAGGACCGCTTCAGCGCCAGCCGCGAGCTGGCGGCCAGCAACGCCGAGGTCAACGCCAAGGCCGAGTTCCTGGCGCGCATCAGCCACGAGATCCGCACGCCCATGAACGGCGTGCTGGGCATGACCGAGCTGCTGCTGGGCACGCCGTTGTCGGTCAAGCAGCGCGACTATGTGCAAACGATTCACAGCGCCGGCAACGAGCTGCTGACCCTGATCAACGAGATCCTCGACATCTCCAAGATCGAGTCCGGGCAGATCGAGCTGGACGACGTGCAGTTCGACCTCAGCGCGCTGATCGAGGACTGCCTGAACATCTTCCGCGCCAAGGCCGAGCAGCAAAACGTCGAGCTGATCAGCTTCACCCAGCCCCAGGTGCCGCAGGTCATCAGCGGCGACCCCACGCGCCTGCGCCAGACCCTCCTGGCCCTGCTCGATCACGCCCTGAAGAAGACCGACGAGGGCGAGATCCTGCTGGTGGTGGCCCTGGACCAGCGCAGCGGCGAACCGCGCCTGCGCATCGCCGTGCAGGACAGCGGCGTGCCTATCCCGCGTGACGAGCGCGAGGCGTTGCTGCACAGCGAGCTGCACAGCAAGAACCTGCTCTCGGGCAACGAGGTGGGCGGCCACCTGGGCCTGGTCATCGCCCGCCAGCTGATCCTGCTGATGAAGGGCGAGTTCGGCATCAAGAGCGGCAGCCAGCAGGGCAGCACCTTGTGGCTGACCCTGCCGCTGGACCCCGAGCGCCTCGAGCACCCGACCCTGGACCTGGACAGCCCCCTGCGCGGCGCCCGCGTGCTGGTGGTGGACGACAACGACACCTGCCGCAAGGTGCTGGTGCAGCAGTGCGGCGCCTGGGGCCTGAACGTAAGCTCGGTGCCGTCGGGCAAGGAAGCCCTGGCCCTGCTGCGCACCAAGGCCCACCTGCGCGACTATTTCGACGTGGTGCTGCTGGACCAGAACATGCCCGGCATGACCGGCATGCAGTTGGCGGCGAAGATCAAGGAAGACCCCAGCCTGAACCACGATATCCTGATCATCATGCTCACCGGCATCAGCAACGCGCCGAGCAAGATCATCGCCCGCAACGCCGGGGTCAAGCGCATCCTGGCCAAGCCGGTGGCCGGCTACACGCTCAAGACCACCCTGGCCGACGAACTGGCCCAGCGCGGCCAGCACCCGGCCCAACCAGCGCCGCCGCCGTCGGTGGCGGCGACGGCGATTTCGGTGCCGGCGGACTTTCGCATCCTGGTGGCCGAGGACAACAGCATTTCCACCAAGGTGATCCGCGGCATGCTGGGCAAGCTCAACCTGTCGCCCGACACCGCCAGCAACGGCGAGGAGGCGCTGCGTGCCATGAAGGCCCAGCGCTACGACCTGGTGCTGATGGACTGCGAAATGCCGATCCTCGACGGCTTCTCCGCCACCCAGCAGCTGCGCGACTGGGAGCTGGGCACCCAGCGCGAGCGCACGCCGGTGGTAGCGCTGACCGCGCACATCCTCACCGAACACAAGGAACGCGCCCGCCAGGCCGGCATGGACGGCCACATGGCCAAGCCCATCGAACTGTCGCAGCTGCGCGAGCTGATCGAGCACTGGGTAGCCCAGCGCGAGATGGGCCAGGACCAGGCCAGCAATTCCTGAAACATTCCCCCCGTAGCAGCGGCCGCCAGGCCGCGTCCCAGGAACCGAGCTGAACCCGGGGACGCAGCCTTCGGCAGCTGCTACGGGAAATACGCGAGGGTGGTGGCTGGGCGGCGCGCGCTATAGACTTTGCCATCGCCCCCCCCTGCACGAGCCCAACCCATGCTTCAGACGTTGTTCAGCGTTTACCTCAAGATGCTGGTGCTCTACAGCCCGTTCTTCGTGCTCTCGTGCTTCATCGGCCTGTCACGCGGTTATTCGCTCAAGGAGCGCAAGCGCCTGGCGTGGAAGGTGGCGTTGGGGGTGCTGGTGTCCAGCGTGCTGCTGTACCTGTTCGGCCGGGTGATCTTCAGCGTGTTCGGCATCACCGCCGACGCCTTCCGCATCGGCGCCGGCAGCGTGCTGTTCATCTCGGCGCTGGGCATGGCCCAGGGCAAGTCGGGGGTGCAGACCGACAACGTGCAGCAGGACGTGACCATCGTGCCACTGACCATCCCAATCACCGTCGGCCCCGGCACCATCGGTGCCCTGCTGGTGATGGGCGTCAGCCAGCCGCACTGGGACGACAAGCTGATGGCCATCCTCAGCATCGCCCTGGCCAGCGCCACCGTGGGCCTGGTGCTGTACCTGTCCAACCGCATCGAACGGCTGCTGGGTGAACAGGGCCTGCAGATCGTCAGCCGGTTGATGGGGCTGTTCGTCTGCGCCCTGGCGGCGCAGATCATTTTTACCGGGATCAAGGGCTACCTGGTGTCGTGAACGGGCACTAAAGCTCGACGCACCCCAGCTTGCGCAAGGCAATGCCTTGGAGCCTGGCGCGCATAGCGTCCCTGTACGGGGCGTAAGCTACCGGATCAAACCCGTAGATGCCCCCACTGAAGCGCATCACCAGTTCCGGCTTTTGCTGGGTGGTGAGCGGCAGTCCCTTGACCTGGATACCGAAGGTCGTGATGTTTATTCCCCCCTGGTCATTGATCTGGCAAGGCACGATCACCCATGACAGGAGGCGCGCATCACCCGTGCCGTCACCCGCCAGCCAACTGGCAACGAACTCCCGAATCCCCATGCCCCCCATCACCCGCTGGGCCAGGTCGAAAAGCGCCTTGGGTTCACTGTAGCCCTTGATGTTGAGCTCCAGCGAATCAAGATCCCGCTCCTTGGAAATGAACAACGGCTGCGTCGTGACCGAAGCCAGCCAACTGCACCCATGTCGCTCCAGGCAGTTGTTATAGTACAGCCGCCAGGCATCCCAGAAGGTTTCCCGATCATGAATGCTACTGGCAGCGCGATCGCTGTCCTGCAGCAACGCCCGGATATCCGAGCGCTCCGTTGGGCCGATTCTCCGGTCAAAGGCAACGACATGGTCGGCGTTATCCATGTCACTCCCCCCCTTTTCCCACACGCAGCTCCGGCCTGTCGATACGCACCAGCTCTCCTGTGGTGCGTGCCTGCAGGCGTGCAGTCATGACCTCCTGGTAATCCGGAAACTGCCAGGGATCTGGACGAGCGCTCAACCACACGGCTGCCACCTCACCCTGCAGGCTCGAACATTTGAAGATGGCCCGGGTGATGTCACCGCTCACCACCTGGCGGGTCTTGAAATGAATCAGCAGTCCATGCATGCACGCATCCGCACGAGCCACGCTCAGGAAGATGGCAACCTGATGCAACGGGCCATCGCTATTGTTCAACACCCCGAACGAGTGCTGGAAAAAATGCTCAAGGCCCAGGCTGGTCAGGGCCGAGCCGCCAGCAGGAAGCACCTGCTGAAGGTCGCCCAACTCAATGGGCAGCCCATTGCGTACCAGGGCCTGCACTACATCGCTCAAGGTGAAGGCCAGCAGGTGCGGATAACGTTCCTGCACCTGCCCATCCCGGAGCACTTTCCAGCCCAGCCCGCGCAAGCAATTCTGATAAGCATCAAACCAGCGTTCGACGTGCTGGAGCTTGTTTACTTTTTTCGACGCTGCGAGCTGGAAGTAAAGCGTGGATTGCAGGATGTCCTGCTTGTCCGTAGCAGGAAGTGTTGAATCCAGACACACCAATTGCCCATCATCAAGCCAGGTTTCATAGTTACCAGGTGACATGTCGTACTCCTTGTACAAGCCAACAGACAACCTGCGCAAGCGCCCGCCCGGGCGCCTGCGCACGTCTCATCAAATGGAGAGTTCAGCCATTTTGCGTTGGCGGGCCTCGGCAATGCTCGCCCTGATCAAGTCGCGGGCATCTTCCACACCGTTCTCATCCATCCAGAACACGGTCTTGGCCTGGTAGATGTTCAGGCTGGAACTGTCCCAGTTGGTGAACAACACACTGGTTTTGGTCTCATGGCCGGTGTACTGGACCATGCCCAGGGCCACGCAGACGTCGCCGTCTTCTTCCACGACGCTGCCGATGCCAAAGTTCGCGCCGCTATCAGTCTTGGCGCTGCGGTCGAAGAGTTTGAGTGCGGCGTCGTCCTTGGCAACCACGGCAACGGCCTTGTACGCGGCATCCAGTGCTTCCAGGGTACCTGCCGGCCCCATCGCAGCACTGATGATTGCGCCCCTGAGAATCTCAATGGCGACCTTTTCCATGCTCAGGTGTTTTTCCTGGGTGGTGTGGGCACGATAAGAGGTCTCCTTGGCGACCCAGCCCGCCAGGGCCATCACTTGGCAAAATGTCTTGTACCAGTCTTCGCCGGCAGCGTAGGAGCCATGCTTCTTGTCGGCCGCCATAGTGGCGTACAGGTAGGCATTCTTGACGTCCTGCCGAAAAGCGCGGCTGACGCCCTTGGTGAACGTCAACAGCCCATTGGCAACAACCGTTGCGGTCGCCTCCTCGTTCCCCAGGATCCGTGGCCCGACAACATTCTGGTGGTGAAAAGCCTGCAGCTTCTCGAGGCGTTCGGATTTGGACAGCGTGGTGATGTTTTCCATGACAATTCCCTTTTCATGAAGCAAGTTCGACATGAACCTGTTGCACGGCACATTAGTCAGGGAGCGGACGGCAAGGAATGGGGAAAGGCCGCGCAGGGGGCGCCGGCGACCTGCACGCACAGGTCGCCGGGGCAGGCTTCAGGGCTTGTCGCCATACCAGCGCGGGGTGTACACCCAACTTCCGCCTTCCGCACGGGGGAAGGCACAGGTGGTCGACGAGCCCACCAGCACCATGGTGCGCATGTCCACCTGCTCAGGCGTCAGCTCACCCAGGGTGATGTTGCGCAGGGTCTGCCCTGGGCGGCCGATGTCGCGGCCCAGCACCACCGGGGTGGCCGGGGTGCGGTGCAGGCGCACGATTTCCAGGGCGCGGCCCAGCTGCCAGGGGCGCGAGCGCGAGATGGGGTTGTAGAACGCCAGCGCCAGGTCGGCCTGGCAGGCCAGGTCCAGGCGCTTCTCGATGATGTCCCACGGTTTGAGGTTGTCCGACAGCGACATCACGCAGAAGTCATGCCCCAGCGGCGCGCCGGCCTGGGCGGCGGTGGCCAGGCTGGCCGAGACGCCCGGCAGGATCTCCAGCTCGACGTTGTGCCAGGCGCTGTCGCTGGACTCGTGCAGCGCTTCCAGCACCGCTGCCGCCATGGCGAACACGCCCGGGTCACCGGACGACACCACCACCACCGAGCGGCCCTGGGCCGCCAGTTCGAAGGCATGCCGGGCGCGCTGCATTTCCTCGCGGTTGTCGGTGCAGTGCATCACTTGGTCGGGGCGGAACGGGCCGGCCATGCGCACGTAGGTCTCGTAGCCAAGAATGTCGTTGGCACGCGCCAGTTCGGCCTTCACGGCCGGCACCATCAATTCTGCCGCGCCCGGGCCCAGGCCGATCACGGCCAGGCGGCCACGCACGCGGCCAATGCTGGCTACGTCCAGCGGCTGCTTGGCCACGGCAATCGCCAGTTGCGGGTTGACGCTGAGCGCCGGCAGCAGTTGCGGCACGGCCTGTTCGGCCAGGGCGCTGACGCTGGTTGCAGGCGCAGCGAAGCGCAGGGCCACGCCCAGTTCATTGGCGGCGTCACGCAGGGCGGCGCTGGCCATCTGCGTGTCGCTGGCCAGCAGGCAGGCCAGCGACGGCAGCGCGATACGCGCCTGCTGCAGCGCGGCGCGCACGCTGGCGGCTAGGTCCGCCAACTCGGCGTCCACGGCCACCAGCACGTTTTTCGGGTAGATCAGCAGCTCGTTGGCCGCCGGCTCACGGGCGGTGCAGCCCACGTGAATGGCCAGCTGCGCGTGCTCGTCCTCAGGCAGGTGGGCCTGGGCCAGCCACGGCGCGGCGCCTTCGATGCGCACGCTTTCGCCGGCCAGCAGGTCGCTGACAAAGCGCTTGCCCAGTTCCAGGTCTGCCAGGGCGTAGCCGGCGGGCGGGTTGAGCAGGCAGGTGCCAAAGCGCAGCTCGCCACTGGTGGTGATGGCCGCAGCCACCCCCAGCCCGGCACCCAGTTGCCGGGCGATGACGTTGACGCCGCCCAGGCCGCCGAGCAGCGGCACCACGGCGCTGCCGTCCTCGGCCACGGCCAGTACCGGCGGCTCGGCGCCCTTGTCGAGCAGCACGCTCGCCAGGCAGCGAATGACGATACCGGCGGCGCACAGGGCGATGATCGGCGTGTCCTGCTGGTACAGCTGGCGCAGGGTGTCGCCGAAGTCGTGGTATTCCCGGTCCGCGCCTTCCACCCGCGCGGCCAGGCCGTGGATCAGGGCGTCAGGGTAGATCTGCTGGATACGGCGCGCGGTGGCCAGGCTGCCATTGCCGAGGATGACGATGGCCGGTGCATTGGAATTCATCAGCCCTGCCACCTTTCGCCCGGAACAATGATCAGCGAGAAGTACGGCGACGACGTCGGGTCCACCTCACTGATGGGCACGATCTTCTGGTTGGCCATGGTCGCGCGTTCCACGTACAGCGCGCGCTCGGCCAGGCCCAGCTCGGCCAGCACCTCGCGCACCTTGGGGAAGTTGCGCCCCAGCTTCATGATCACTGCGGCGTCAGCGTCGGCCAGGCGGCGCTTGAGCTCGTCGGCCGGCAGCACCCCGGACAGCACCGACAGGCTCTGGTTGCGGTACACCAGCGGCGCACCCAGCACCGAGGCGCCACCGAGCATGGAGCACACGCCAGGAATGACCTGGGCCTCATAGCGGTCGGCCAGGCGGTCGTGCAGGTACATGTAAGAGCCGTAGAACATCGGGTCGCCTTCGCAGATCACCGCCACGTCGCGGCCGGCGTCCAGGTGCGCGGCCACGTCCAGGCTGGCGCTGTCGTAGAAGTCGCTGATCACCTGTTCATAGGACAGCGGCGCCGGCAACACCTCGGTGGTCACCGGGTACACCAGCGGCAGCAGGGTCTGCGCCTGTTGCAGGTGCGCCTCGATGATGCCGAAGGCGTTGCCCTTCTTGCCCTTGGCGACGAAATAGGCCACCACCGGCGATTCACGCAGCAGGCGCAGGGCCTTGACCGTGATCAGTTCCGGGTCGCCCGGGCCTACGCCCAGGCCCAGCAAACGTCCGCGAGCCTGCATCATTCGACCTCCGTGGCCAGGGCATTGACCGCAGCCGAGGCCATGGCGCTGCCGCCGCGGCGGCCTTCGACGATCACGAACGGAATGCCACGGCTGTCAGCGGCGAGCATGGCCTTGGATTCGGCGGCGCCGACGAAGCCCACCGGGAAGCCGAGGATCAACGCTGGCTTCGGCGCACCGGCGTCGATCATTTCCAGCAGGTAAAACAGTGCGGTCGGCGCGTTGCCGATCACCACCACCGCGCCTTCCAGGTGCGGGCGCCACAGCTCCAGGGCCACCGCCGAGCGGGTGTTGCCCAGCTCCTGGGCCAGGGCCGGCACGCTTTCGTCGCGCAAGGTGCAAATCACTTCGTTGTTGGCGGGCAGGCGCGCGCGGGTAATGCCCTCGGCCACCATGCGCGCGTCGCAGAGGATCGGCGCGCCCTTGGCCAGCGCGTCACGGCCGGCCTTGCCGGCACCGGGCGAGAAGCGCAGGTACTGCACCACGTCCACCAGGCCGCAGGCGTGGATGACCCGCACGGCGAGTTTCTCCAGGTCTGCGGGGATGCCGCTCAGGTCCGCCTCTGCGCGAATAATGGCGAAGGAGTTGCGATAGATCTCCTGACCGTCGCGGATGTAATCAATCATGGTGTTGCTCCGTGGGCAGGCGTGCCAGCAGTTCGCTGGCGGCGTGCAGGTCTAGATTGCGCGCGCGCAGGGCACCGAAGCCCGGTTGCCCGGCGTCACGCAGATACAGGTCGTAATGGCCGGCCGAGGTGGCCAGCAGGGTGGCCGGCGCCACATGGGCGGCGGCGCAGGATCGGGGGCAGCCACTCAGGTGCACGGCTTGCGGGCCAGGCAGCAGGGTGGCCAGCAGGCGAGCGTCGGCCTTGGTATCGGCCAGGCCCTTCTTACAGCCGTCGCTGCCGGTGCAGGCGATCAGTTGCGCCAGCGGCTCGCTGGCGCTGCACAGCAGGCCCAGCGCCCGCAGGTCGGCAGTCAACGCCGGGGCGTTTTCCACGTTGGGGATGACCAGGCTTTGCCAGGGCGTCAGGCGCAGGCTGCCGTCGCCATATTGCTCGGCCAGCCGGGCCAGCCCGCGCAGCATCGGCGGATCAAGGCGGCCCAGGGCTGGCGCAGCGCCGACGAACAGCTTGCCCGCCTGGCGCTGTGGATAAGTGCCCAGGCAGCCGCTGCCGGCCTTGGGCACCGGGAACGGCCCCAGGCGCATCGTGACGGCCAGCGGCGCAATGAACGCCTGGGCGCTGACGTGCTCCAGCACATGGCGCATGCGCGTCTGCTCGGGGCTGGCAAGGTCGAGGAAGCGCTCCAGCACGGCCATCACCAGGTCATGGCCCTGGTGCAGCGGCACCGCCGCCAGCGCCTGGCCTGGGCAACCCGCCAGGCCGAAGCCGAGCCAGGTGTCGCCATCCAGCTGCACCGGCGCCAGCCACAGGTCATGGGCGTGCTCGTGCATGGCCAGGGCCTCGCCGCCGTCCAGCAGCACGGCGAACTTGGCCGACAGCTCATGCAGGCGCTCGCGCTGTTGCAGGCTGTCGAGGATCTGCGCGGCCAGCGGGCGGGTGTCGAACAGCATCTGCGGGTCGATGCCGGCGCTGGGGCTGAGCATCAGGTTGCGCACGTCGTCGCCACCACTGCTGCCGCTGTTGCGTGGCCCCAGCCCTGCGGCCAGCAGGCCTTCGAGCATGGCCGGGTGTGAGCCGCGAATGCCGCGGATCTGCAGGTTGGCGCGGTTGGTGGCCTCGATCACGCCGCCGGCGAAGCGCTCGGCGGCATCGGCCACGGCGCGCGCCTGCACGGCACTCAGCTCCCCCCCGGCCAGCTTGATGCGGCAGATGCCGCCATCCAGCGCCTGGACGATGCGCAACAACCCCGGGCAGGCCGAGGGGCGGATCGAGGCAGCGGGCTGGGGTGGGCTCAAGAGGGGCATCCGGCAATCGTGAAAAGGCGTTGTCAGTGTAGAAGGCGCGGTATTATGCCTGCTTTGTCCGAGCGCATGAAAAGCCTGCCGGTCGGATTAGCTGGTTATGAGGAAGATTCATGTCACCCTGGCTGACTATCGTGGGGATTGGCGAGGACGGTTACCCCGGCCTCGGCAAGGCCGCGCGCCACGCCCTGTTGAACGCCACACGTGTTTTCGGCAGCCCGCGCCAGCTCGAATTGCTGCCCCACTGCATCCGCGCCGAGCGCCAGCAGTGGCCTAGCCCATTCTCCCTGGCACCGGTGCTGGCGTTGCGTGGCAGCCCTGTGTGCGTGCTGGCCAGCGGCGACCCGATGCTGTTCGGCGTGGGCGCCAGCCTGGCGCGCCAGGTGGCCGAAGACGAACTGCTGATTCACCCGGCGCCCTCGTCGCTGTCCCTGGCCGCCGCCCGCCTGGGCTGGCCGTTGCAGGACGTGGTGACGTTGTCGGTGGTCGCGCGCCCGGTGGCGGCGCTGAACGCACAACTGGCCAACGGCGTGCGCCTGCTGGTGCTGAGCAACGACGGCAGCAGCCCTGCCGCCATCGCCAGCCTGCTGCGCGAGCGCGGCTACGGCGCCAGCCTGATGACCGTTCTGGAACACCTGGGCGGCCCGGCTGAACGCCGCGTGGCCTTTGCCGCCAACGACTGCCCCGAGGCGCCCGTGGCCGACCTCAACGTGGTGGCCATCGACTGCCGCGCCGCCCTCGACGCCCCGCGCCTGTCGCGCCTGGCTGGCCTGCCCGACAGCGCCTTCCGTCACGACGGCCAACTCACCAAGCGCGACGTGCGCGCCATCACCCTCGCCCGCCTGGCGCCGCAGCCCGGCGAACTGTTGTGGGACGTGGGCGCCGGCAGCGGCTCCATCGGCATCGAGTGGATGCGCGCGCACCCCAGCTGCCGCACCCTTGCGGTCGAAAGCGACGACGGCCGCCAGCAGTTGATCGAGCACAACCGCGACGCCCTGGGCGTGCCCGGCCTGCAACTGGTCCGTGGCCGCGCGCCCCAGGCGCTGGAAGGCCTGGAACGCCCGGACGCGATCTTCATCGGCGGCGGCGTCACCCGCGAGGGCGTATTCGACGCCTGCTGGCAGCAACTCAAGCCCGGCGGCCGCCTGGTGGCCAACGCCGTCACCCTGCAAAGCGAGCTGGCCCTGGCCCACTGGCGCGAGCAGCACGGCGGCGACCTCACCCGCATCCACGTGGCCCAGGCGCAGCCGCTGGGCGCGTTCGACACCTGGCGCCAAGCGCTGCCCATCACCCTGCTGGAACTGGTCAAACCCCTCGATGCGTGACGAAACCGCCGAACAACCCGCGCCCCTGCGCAGCGGCCTGACCACCGGCAGCTGCGCCACCGCCACCAGCCTTGCCGCCGCGCGCCTGCTGTTGACCGGCCAGGCACTGGACGCCGCGCAAATCACCTTGCCCAAGGGCAAGCAGGTGGAAATGCGCCTGGAGTTCTGCCGGCTGCTGGATGGCGGCGCCGAAGCCGGCACCTTGAAAGACGCTGGCGACGACCCGGACGTGACCCACGGCGCCCTGCTGTACTCACAGGTACGCCTGATCGACGCCGGCATCCGCTTCGTCGCCGGTGACGGCGTGGGCACCGTCACCCGCCCCGGCCTGGTGCTGGGCGTGGGCGAGCCGGCGATCAACCCGGTGCCACGGCGCATGATCACCGAGCATCTGACCGCCCTCGCGACGGAATGCGGCTACACCGGCGGCTTCGAAGTGACGGTCAACGTGCAGGACGGCGCCGCCCTGGCGCTGAAGACCATGAACCCGCGCCTGGGCATCCTCGGCGGTCTGTCCATCCTGGGCACCAGCGGCATCGTCCGGCCGTTCTCCTGCGCGGCCTACATCGCCTCGATCCACCAGGGCATCGACGTCGCCACCACCAATGGCTACATGCACATCGCCGCCTGCACCGGCAACGCCAGCGAAGACACCATGCGCCGGGTGTACAACCTGCCGGAAATAGCCCTGATCGAGATGGGCGACTTCGTCGGCGCGGTGCTCAAGCACCTGCGCAAGGTGCCTGTGGATAAGCTCAGCCTGTGCGGCGGCTTCGGCAAGATCAGCAAGCTGGCGGCCGGGCACATGGACCTGCACAGCCGCCATTCGAGCATCAACTTGGAGCAGTTGGCACAGTGGGCGGCCGATATCGGCGCCGATGCCGACCTGCAGGCCGCCATCCGCGCCGCCAACACCAGCCAGCAAGCCTTGGCCATGGCCAGCGCGGTCGGGGTCAAGCTGGGTGATGAAGTGTGCCGCCATGCCCTGGCCTTCGCCCGCAGCGTGGTGCCGGCGCAGGTGCAGGTCGAAGTCTTCGCCATCGACCGAGTCGGTGGCATCGTCGGGGAAGCGCGTTGAAACGAATTTTGCTGCTGGGCGGCGTCACCGAGGCGCTGGCGATTGCCCGCACGCTGGGGCCTGAACATATCTACAGCCTGGCGGGCGTGGGCCGCGTGCCCACGGACCTGCGCTGCCAGGTGCGAGTGGGTGGTTACGGCGGAGCCGAGGGGCTGGCGGCGTTCATTCGCGCCGAAGGCATTGAACTGCTGATCGATGCCACCCACCCCTATGCCGCGCAAATCAGTACCAACGCCGTATCGGCCGCGGCGCTTGCCGGGGTGCCCTGCTGGGCCTTGCGCCGCCCGGCCTGGCAGGCACAGGCCGGCGATGACTGGCGCGAGTTCGACGGTTGGCCGGCGTTGATCGAGACGTTGAAGCCATTCGAACGCCCCTTGTTCACCTTGGGCCGCGAACCGCTGCAGCATTTGCACGAGATTCCCGAGCATCAATTCTGGACCCTGCGCGCGCTGGAAAGCTGCCCCGGCAACGAACGCTGCGAAGTGATCGGCGCGCGCGGGCCGTTCCATCTCGAGGATGAGCGGGCGTTGTTCGAGCGGCGGCAGATTGATGTGTTGATCAGCAAAAACAGTGGTAGCGGTGCCACCGAGCCGAAGCTTGAGGTGGCGAGGGAGTTGCGTGTGCCGGTATTGATCCTGGCTCGGCCGCCGCTACCTGCCGCCGACCGAGAATTCAATTGTGTCACCGCATTGCTCGAAGCGCTGTCATCCCACCCGTAGCCGCTGCCGAAGGCTGCGCTGGCCCTATACCTCGCTGGAAATCTCCAGGGTTCACACCGGCCAGCGCAGCCTGGCGGCAGCGGCTACAGTGGATGCGCGCCACGGGTGTATCGTGGATAATCCCCCGCTGCCGTCATCCCACACGCTGCTCATGGAAAGCCACCATGCTCAAGAAAGTGCTGTTAGCGTTGACCCTGCTGTTGCCCGCCTTCATGGCCCAGGCCAAGGACATCCAGGTGCTGCAACCCTGGTCCCAGGAACTGCCACCCAACGCCCCCACCGTGGCGGCGTATTTCACCCTTCGCAACGACGGCAACAGCGCCGACCGCCTGCTGGGGGCCGACAGCCCGATTGCCGGCAGCGCCGAGATCCATCAGCACATGGACAGCGACGGCATGATGAAAATGGCCCCCGTGGAAGCCGTGAACATCGGCGCCGGCGAGCAGGCCACCTTCCAGCCCATGGGCTACCACGTGATGCTGCTCAACCTCAGCGACCGCAGCCAGTTGCAGGATGGCGGGCACTTCCCGCTGACACTACACTTCAAGCAAGCCGGTGATATCACCGTGCAAGTAGTGGTCATGAAGCAGCCCCCGGTAGCCAACCCCTAAGCCATGAGCCGCGCGCACCACCACAGGCCCCATGCCCCGCCCAATCGGCGGGCGACCTGGCTGAGCCTGTTCGCCATGCTGATGATGTTCATCGGCCCGCTGGTTTCCCAGTCGATGCCGATGGACCACGACCGCGCCATGCCCATGGAAATGTCCATGGACATGCCGGGCATGGACATGGGCGGCCATCATGGCGACCCCTCGCTGCACCCCATCTGGGAAAAGTGCGGCTATTGCAGCCTGTTCTTCCACACCCCGGCCCTGCCCCAGGCGCCCGGCTACCTGCCACTGGCCAAGCCACTGCCGGTGGCCGGCCTCATCGCCCCCACCCGCCAGGGCCACGCCGCCCAGGCCGTGTTCCCCGGCGCCCGTACCCGCGCCCCGCCTGCCATCCGCTTCGCCTAGCCCCTGCTCACGTCGTGTTTCCCACGCTGCCCTCGCGGCGGCTGGCGTGCACCCGTGCCTTTGTGACTGATCGAAGTTGGATAAACCATGTCCAGGTCTACTGCTACCTTGTTGCTGTCCCGCAAACGGACGGCCGCCGCGCTGTGCGGCACACTTTTCTGCCCTGCGGCCTTCGCCGCGGAATTGATTGACGCCACCGAGCTGAGCCCCACGGTGATCACCGCCGTGGCGCCCAGCTCGCCCCTGACCGTGGTCACCAACCCCAAGGACCCGCGCCAGCCGGTGCCGGCCAGCGATGGCGCCGACTACCTGAAAACCATTCCCGGCTTCTCGGCCATCCGCAGCGGCGGCACCAATGGCGACCCGGTGCTGCGCGGCATGTTCGGCTCGCGGCTGAACATCCTCACCAACGGCGGCAACGTGCTGGGCGCCTGCCCCAACCGCATGGACGCGCCCACCTCGTATATCGCCCCGGAAACCTTCGACCGCCTGACCGTGATCAAGGGCCCGCAAACCGTGCAATGGGGCCCCGGTGCTTCGGCAGGCACCATCCTGTTCGAGCGCGAGCCCGAGCACTTCGGCACGCTGGGCAGCCGCTTCAATGCCAGCGTGCTGGCCGGCTCCAACGGCCGCTTCGATAAAGTGGTGGATACCGCCGTGGGCAATGCCGACGGCTACGCCCGCTTCGTCGGCAACACCTCCCAGGCCGATGACTACAAGGACGGCAACGGCGACACCGTGCCCTCACGCTGGAACAAATGGAACGGCGACGTCGCCCTGGGCTGGACGCCCGACGCCGACACCCTGCTGGAGCTGACCGCCGGCAAGGGCGATGGCGAATCGCGCTACGCCGGCCGCGGCATGGACGGCACCCAGTTCAAGCGCGAAAGCCTGGGCCTGCGCTTCGAGAAGTCGAACATCGGCGAGGTGCTGGACAAGGTCGAGGCCCAGGTCTACTACAACTACGCCGACCACGTGATGGACAACTACACCCTGCGCACCCCGTCCGGCACCGGCATGATGGCTGGTGCCATGGCCAGCAACCCCGACCGCCGCACCCTGGGCGCACGCATCAAGGCGACCTGGAAGTGGGCCGACTGGCAACTGCTGAGCGGCATCGACGCGCAGACCAGCCAGCACCGCAAGCGCAGCGCCATGGGCGTGGACGCCTACAAGGACGTGCCGCGCAGCAAGGATGCCGACATGCAGGACGTCGGCGTGTTCAGCGAGCTGACCTGGTACGCCAGCGGCAACGACCGCGTCATCGGCGGCGCCCGCGTGGACCGCGCCCAGGCGCGCGACTATCGGCAAACCACCGGCTCAGGCATGAGCGCCATCGCCAACCCCACCGCCGATCAGACCCGCGAGCAAACCCTGCCCAGCGGTTTCCTGCGGTACGAGCACGACCTGGCTGCTCTCCCCGCCACCACCTACATTGGCCTGGGCCACGTACAGCGCTTCCCGGATTACTGGGAGCTGTTCTCGCCCACCTCCGGCCCCGGCGCGGTCAACGCCTTCCACGACCTGAAACCGGAAAAAACCACGCAACTGGACTTCGGCGTGCAGTACAAGACCGAACGGCTGGATGCCTGGGCCTCCGGCTACGTCGGCCAGGTGCGCGACTTCATCCTGTTCGACTACAGCGGCATGAGCTCCCAGGCCCGCAACATCGACGCCCGCATCATGGGCGGCGAACTGGGCGCCGCCTACCGGCTCACCGAGCGCTGGAAAGCCGACGCCACCCTGGCCTACGCCTGGGGCAAGAACAGCAGCGACGGCCGCGCCCTGCCGCAAATGCCACCGCTGGAATCACGCCTGGGCCTGACCTACGCCCAGGACAACTGGAGCGCCGGCGCCTTGTGGCGCCTGGTGGCTGCGCAGGACCGCGTGGACATCAACGCCGGCAACGTCGTCGGCAAGGACTACGAAAAAAGCCCCGGCTTCGGCGTGTTCTCGCTCAACGGCGCCTACCGCATCAACCCGCACCTGAAGGTCAGCGCCGGCGTCGACAACCTGCTCGACAAAACCTATTCCGAGCACCTGAACCTGGCGGGCAACGCCGGCTTCGGCTACCCGGCCAGCGACCCGCAGGCGGTCAACGAAACCGGCCGCACGCTGTGGACCAAGGTTGATTTCAGCTTCTGAACCCTTTCGGCGGCGCGCCTGGATCGCGCCGCCTTTTTGCTACCGTGGAGCGCTCCGTGATGAGCAAGCCAACTACTAATTTCTACAACCTGGCCTGGCGCTGGCACTTCTACGCCGGGCTGTTCGTCGCCCCCTTCATGATCCTGCTGGCGATCACCGGCATCATCTACCTGTTCAAACCGCAGCTCGACCCGCTGATGTATCGCTCGCTGATGATCGTCGCCCCCGCCGAGCACACGCTCAGCGCCGATGAACTGATGCAACGCGTGCACAGCCGTTATCCACAGGACGGCATCACCCAATACCTGCCGGCCACCGCCGCCGACCGCAGCGCGCAGTTCGTGCTGAGCGCCAAGGGGCGTGAACTGAACGTGTTCATCAACCCCTACACCGGCGCAGTGCTGGGCGACCAGGACGCCAAACTCAACCTGCAGGCCATCGCCCGTGCCCTGCATGGCGAGCTGATGATCGGCACCGTCGGCGACCGCCTCGTCGAACTGGCCGCTGGCTGGGGCATTGTGCTGGTGGTGTCGGGCCTGTACCTGTGGTGGCCGCGCGGCAAGGCCGGCGCCGGCGTGCTGTGGCCGCGCCTTAACGCCCGCGGCCGACTGTTCTGGCGCGACCTGCATGGCGTGCTGGGCTTCTGGGGCTCGGCGTTCCTGCTGCTGATGCTGCTCAGCGGCATGACCTGGACCGGCCTGTGGGGCAAGCAATTCGCCCAGGTGTGGAACACCTTCCCCGCCGCCATGTGGGACAACGTGCCCACGTCCGACGTGCAGGCGGGCGAGCTGAACAAGGCCAACCGCCAGACCGTGCCGTGGGCGCTGGAAAACACGCCGATGCCCATGTCCGGCGGCGCCCATGCCGAGCACATGGCCCATGGTGGGCACATGCAGATGCCAGCCGATCCGTTGATCAGCCTGCAGCAGGTGGTCGACCTGGCCACCGCGCATCGCGTCGAGCCGGGCTACAGCATCACCCTGCCCACCACCGATACCGGTGTGTTCACCGTCTCGGTGTTCGCCGACGACCCGCACAACGACGCCACCCTGCACGTCGACCAATACACCGGGCAAGTACTGGCCAACGTCGGCTGGAAAGACTACGGCCCCGTCGCCCGCGCCACCGAAGCCGGGGTGATGCTGCATGAAGGGAAAATGTTCGGGCCGTTCAACCAGATCGTGATTCTGCTGGTGTGTTTGATGATCCTGCTGGGCTCGGCGAGCGGCCTGATCATGTGGTGGAAACGCCGGCCGGTGGGGCAACTGGGGGTACCGCCGCTGCGGCATGATTTGCCGAAATGGAAAGTGGCGATCGGCATCATGGTTGCGCTGGGGGTGATGTTTCCGCTGGTGGGGGTGTCGTTGGCGGTGGTGTGGGCAATCGAGTGGGCGTTGGCGCGTATTCCAAGCTCGAGCGCGGTGCACTCGTAGCAACCCAATCTGGAGACCTGCGAACAAGGCTGGCAGCGCGGTTCTCACAGGCCATGGCCTGTGGGATTCGCGCTGCCGGCCTTGTTTGCACCGCATCAGAACGCGTTGCTGCGAAAACGTCCTACAAGGTAACGTCATTTTCAGAAATGTCTGACTTGAGGCATGAGGTATCCATGGATAGCCTCGTACGGGTGTACACGACTGCCGCCTGCGACAGCAACATCCGGACACAAGGAAAGCCTTCAAAAGCCATGGAATCCCATCATTGCGTATTGACCCAACGGCCGCTTCAGGCCCATCATTTACCTAACGCATGGGTTCATACCCGTGCCTACCTTCCGAGGCCCGCTGGAGAGAAATCTCAGCGGGCTTTCGTGTTTCTGGAGCAAGGACTTCGCTCTCAGTGACGCATTATATTGTTTACCTCGACGAATTCGGGCACGTCGGCCAGTACGTGTCCCGCATCCATCCAAAATTCAAGACCAGTCCCGTATTTGGCCTTGGCGGCCTTCTACTACCCGCTACGCAGGTGCGTGAATTCGCTATTTATTTCTACCGAATGAAGTGCCAGTTGCTTGCTTGGGATCTACTGAACCACAACCCGCAAAACCTTCCGGCGTACCAATGGGAAAAGAAGGGGTCGCAACTCTACTCGCTTCGAAATGTTGTCCAATATAAGGCACTGAGACGCGCGACATTTCGACTCCTCCAACACATCAGCAAGCTTGGCGGGCATGTGTTCTACACAGGCGAGGAAAAGACAACCGATCCTGCGACGCATGATTCAACGGAAACGTTTAAACGCCAATTACTGCAATCTGTACGTAAAGTCGACCGTTTCTGCAGCTCGCAGGGAGCCACATTCATTCTGGTTCTCGATGAACAAAAAGCGGGTAACGAATGGCGGGAAAAAAATGTTGAGGCCTGCACGTTAGCGATGTTTGAGGACGCCTCTGAAAAATGCAGAACGATGATTGAACCGCCCCTTCAAGGCGAAAGTTACTTGTTTCAGACGCTCCAGTGCGCAGATTGGATCTGCGGTTTGATCGGTCGCATTACCGCGCTAGCCGTAGCCCCAGCTGAGTTCGAAGACTGGCAGCCATTCGACAAATACTTTTCCACACGCATTTGCGAGGTAGCCACGCCATGCAGCGGATTGGAAAGCCTAGGGATAAGACAGGTTTCGCTGATGGATTCCGAGCGCCTTTTGGCGTGAAAAAGCGTTTACGTCCTACAAGGTAACGTCATTTTCGGAAACGTCTGACTTGAGGTCATGGGGCACCAGGGATAGCCTCCCCGGGTCGCTGAAATCAGCGGCCAGGCGTGCAAGCCTGAACCACATCAACAGCAACTGTTAGAATCGTCGCTGGCGTATTCGTACGCCACGATGATGCTCATGGTAGCTGTTCGCGGGAGGGGTCAACCCTGCCGGAAGTGGTGTGGTCCGGTCTTGCACACCTGCGAACAGCTGCCACCCAACCGTGTGCAAGCGGCAGGGTGGGCCATCCACATCATTGAGTTTTTTACCATGAGCTTCGATTTACCCACCACGCGCCTCCACCACTTCGGCCCCCTGGACCGAAACAACCAACGCCTCTTCTCCGTCCGCACAGGCACGAACGCCGACGACGCGCTTGCCCATGCCTCGCTGTTGCTCGGCTACGCCGGGGCCATTGCCTATGAAGCCGCCGACTGCGATGGCGTGGACGGCAAGTTGCTGGCCCGCGGCGTCATTCCATTGATTGATGCCGCCAAGGCGCTGGTGGACGCCTGCACCGCAGGCTGATCGCGGCGGGGCCGGACGCCGCCTGGCGGCAGCTGCTACGAACCGTGTGGCAGCAACTGTCTTGAAACGGCGTCGTCTGCATCGCGACTAAAGTCGGCTCCTACGCCGCCCGTGGTAGGAGCCGGCCTTGGGCGCGATGCAGGCGACGCGATAGACAAGGTACACGGGGCCCGTAGGCCGCGTCCGCAGGCGCCGCGCATTCCCTGCCATACCGCGCGGCAGCTGCTATGCGAGTTCGGTGTAGCCGCTGCCGAAGGCTGCGCTGGCCCTTCTTCACGCTGAAAATCTTCAGTGCACGCCGGGGCCAGCGCAGCCTGGCGGCAGCGGCCGCAGGCCGCGTCCGTGAATGTTCAGCAATACCGCTAGCAATGCACCAGCAACGCTCAACCCCACGCACCACCGCGCCAAACGCGCACCAGCCCGGTGCAGGCCTACGACCTCCACCGCCCTCAAAGCGCCATCCCACGGCCCCGCACCACTTCGGCACACCCCTTGCAATCTCCCTGGCAGAAGTCGCCATCTGCCCCACTAAAAAATCAAATCATTTGGAGATTGCACCATGAAGCGTCGTAGCTTGATCAAGGCGTTTACCCTCACGGCGTCCATCGCCGCCATGGGCATGAGCTGGACTATCCAGGCCGCCGAGACCATCAAGGTCGGTATCCTGCATTCGCTGTCGGGCACCATGGCAATTTCCGAAACCTCGTTGAAAGACGTGGCGCTGATGACCATCGACGAGATCAACGCCAAGGGCGGCGTCAACGGCAAGAAGCTGGAACCGGTGGTGGTGGACCCTGCGTCCAACTGGCCGCTGTTCGCCGAAAAGGCCCGCCAGCTGCTGACCCAGGACAAAGTGGCCGTGGTGTTCGGCTGCTGGACCTCGGTGTCGCGCAAGTCGGTGCTGCCGGTGTTCGAAGAGCTCAACGGCCTGCTGTTCTACCCGGTGCAGTATGAAGGCGAAGAAATGTCGCCGAACGTGTTCTACACCGGCGCGGCGCCGAACCAGCAGGCCATTCCTGCCGTGGAATACCTGATGAGCGAAGACGGCGGCAGCGCCAAGCGCTTCTTCCTGCTGGGCACCGACTACGTCTACCCACGCACCACCAACAAGATCCTGCGCGCCTTCCTGCACTCCAAGGGCGTGAAGGACAGCGACATCGAAGAGGTCTACACCCCGTTCGGCCACGCCGATTACCAGACCATCGTCGCCAACATCAAGAAGTTCTCGGCCGGTGGCAAGACTGCGGTCATCTCCACCGTCAACGGCGACTCCAACGTGCCGTTCTACAAGGAACTGGCCAACCAGGGCCTGAAGGCGACCGACGTGCCGGTGGTGGCGTTCTCGGTGGGCGAGGAAGAACTGCGCGGCATCGACACCAAGCCTTTGGTGGGCAACCTGGCCGCCTGGAACTATTTCGAGTCTGTGGATAACCCGGTCAACACCAAGTTCGTCGCCGACTGGAAAGCCTACGCCAAGGCCCACAACCTGCCGGGCGCCGACAAGGCGGTGACCAATGACCCGATGGAAGCCACCTACGTGGGCATCCACATGTGGGCCCAGGCCGCCGAGAAAGCCAAGTCCACCGATGTGGATAAAGTGCGCGAAGCCATGGCCGGCCAGACCTTCGCCGCGCCGTCGGGCTTCACCCTGACCATGGACAAGACCAACCACCACCTGCACAAGCCGGTGATGATCGGCGAGATCCAGGACGACGGTCAGTTCAACGTGGTGTGGCAGACCAAGGAGCCGATCCGCGCCGAGCCGTGGAGCCCGTTCATTCCAGGCAACGACAAGAAGCCGGACTACGCAGTGAAGAGCAACTAACCCCCCCAACGTAGCCGCTGCCGAAGGCTGCGCTGGCCCTGCGCCCCGCTGGAGATTTTCAGCGTACTCAAGGGCCAGCGCAGCCTGGCGGCAGCGGCTACGGGTGTGAAGCCGCCGATTTTTTCCGCTTTTCAGGACGCTGCCATGTCCCTTTATCGCCTTCTGCTCTCCCTCATCCTGCTGCTGCCCCTGGCCGCCCACGCCAGCGACGGCGACGATTTCGTCGCCGGTGACTCTGCGCAGCAAGCACAACTGCTGGAAACCTGGGCTGCCCAGCCCATCCCCGAACGCCTTGAGCTGCTGCAGGCCCTGCAGGACGGCCGCGTGGCCATGGACGCCGACAAGCACGCCGTCATCGAAAAGGCCAACGCCCCCAGCGACAGCAACCTGCGCAAAGTGCGCCTGAACAACCGCTTGCGCGGCCTGGTGGACAACGCCATGGCCAGCCAGCAACTGCTCAACAACGACAAGGCCACGCGCCTGGCCGCCGCCCAACAGCTGCAGAAAAGCGCCCAGCCCGCCCAGCTGAAACTGCTGGACCACGTGGTGGCCGGCGAGCAGGACAGCACGGTCAAGGCCGCCCTGAGCCTGGCCCTGGCCAACCTGCAGCTGGTAGACCCGGATCCGGCCGTGCGCCTGGCTGCCGTGCGCCTGCTGGGCGACACCGGCGAGCCCATGGCCCGCACCCGCCTGGAAAACCTGCTGCAACCCGACGTCGAGAAAGACCCCGGCGTGCGCACCGCCGCCGAAACCAGCCTGGTGCAGGTGAAACGCAAGCTGATGATCGGCGACCTGCTGGGCCAGGCCTTCAGCGGCATGTCCCTGGGCTCGATCCTGCTGCTGGCGGCGCTGGGCCTGGCCATCACCTTCGGCCTGCTGGGCGTGATCAACATGGCCCACGGCGAGATGCTGATGATCGGCGCCTACTCCACCTACGCCGTACAGTTGCTGTTCCAGCGCCTGGCCCCTGGCGCCATTGAGTTCTACCCGCTGGTGGCGCTGCCGGTGGCGTTCTTCGTTACCGCCTGCATCGGCATGGCCCTGGAACGCACCATCATCCGCCACCTGTACGGCCGCCCGCTGGAAACCCTGTTGGCCACCTGGGGCATCAGCCTGATCCTGATCCAGGCCGTGCGCCTGATCTTCGGCGCGCAGAACGTGGAAGTGGCCAACCCCGAATGGCTGAGCGGCGGCATCCAGGTGCTGCCCAACCTGGTACTGCCCTATAACCGCATCGTCATCATCGCCTTCGCGCTGTTCGTGGTGGTGCTGACCTGGCTGCTGCTGAACAAGACCCGACTGGGCCTGAACGTGCGCGCCGTCACCCAGAACCGCAACATGGCCGCCTGCTGCGGCGTGCCCACCGGGCGCATCGACATGCTGGCCTTCGGCCTGGGCTCGGGCATCGCCGGCCTTGGCGGCGTGGCCTTGAGCCAGATCGGCAACGTCGGCCCCGAACTGGGCCAGGGCTACATCATCGACTCGTTCCTGGTGGTGGTGCTGGGCGGCGTCGGCCAACTGGCCGGCAGCGTCTCGGCGGCGTTCGGCCTGGGCATCGCCAACAAAATCCTGGAACCGCAGATTGGCGCGGTGCTGGGCAAGATCCTGATCCTGGCGCTGATCATTCTGTTTATCCAGAAACGTCCGCAGGGCCTCTTTGCATTGAAAGGACGGGTGATCGACTGATGAACCAACCATTGATGGTAACCGCCGCGCAAAAGGCCGGCCCCAAGGCCACTATCGCCATCGGCGCCCTGGTGGTGCTGGGGTTGGTGGCCCTGGCGCTGATGTCGCTGCTGCCTGACACCAGCAGCCTGCAGGTGTCGGCCTACACCCTGACCCTGGTGGGCAAGATCCTCTGCTACGCCATCGTCGCCCTGGCCCTGGACCTGGTGTGGGGCTACGCCGGGCTGCTGTCCCTGGGCCACGGCCTGTTCTTCGCCCTGGGCGGCTACGCGATGGGCATGTACCTGATGCGCGAGTCGGCCGGCGATGCCCTACCGGCGTTCATGACCTTCCTGTCGTGGACCGAGCTGCCGTGGTACTGGACCGGTACCCAGCATTTCCTCTGGGCCCTGTGCCTGGTGGTGCTGGCCCCGGGGCTGCTGGCGCTGGTGTTCGGCTTCTTCGCCTTCCGCTCGCGGATCAAGGGCGTGTACTTCTCGATCATGACCCAGGCGCTGACCTTCGCCGGCATGCTGCTGTTCTTCCGCAACGAGACCGGCTTTGGCGGCAACAACGGTTTCACCAACTTCCGCACCCTGCTGGGCTTCGACATCACCTCGCAGGGCACCCGCGCGGTGCTGTTCCTGCTCACCGTGGCGTTGCTGGTGGGCAGCCTGTTGCTGGGCTGGCGCCTGGCACAGAGCAAGTTCGGCCGCGTGCTGACCGCCCTGCGCGACGCCGAGAACCGCCTGATGTTCTGCGGCTACGACCCGCGCGGCTTCAAGCTGTTCATCTGGGTGCTGAGCGCGGTGCTGTGCGGCCTGGCCGGCGCGCTGTACGTGCCCCAGGTGGGCATCATCAACCCCAGCGAAATGTCGCCCACCAACTCCATCGAAGCCGCCGTGTGGGTGGCCCTGGGCGGCCGCGGCACGCTGATCGGCCCGCTGCTGGGCGCAGGCCTGGTGAACGGCATGAAAAGCTGGTTCACCGTGGCTTTCCCTGAATACTGGCTGTTCTTCCTTGGCGCGCTGTTCATCATCGTCACCCTGTACCTGCCCAAGGGTGTCATCGGCCTGATCAAGCAAAGGGGCGAACAATGAAGACCACGCCGACTCCCGAGTTCATGCTCGAACCCATCCTGGAACCCAACCGCGACGCCGGCACCAGCCGTGACGCCATCGGCCTGGGCCAGCGCGTGGACGGTGCGCTCAGCGCCCGCCACGGCACCATCCTGACCCTGGAAGACATCAGCGTCAGCTTCGATGGCTTCAAGGCGCTGAACAACCTCAACCTGTACATCGGCGTCGGCGAGCTGCGCTGCATCATCGGCCCCAACGGCGCGGGCAAGACCACGCTGATGGACGTGATCACCGGCAAGACCCGCCCCAGCCACGGCAAGGCCTGGTTCGGCGAAACCCTGGACCTGACCAAGATGAGCGAGGTGCAGATCGCCCAGGCCGGCATTGGCCGCAAGTTCCAGAAGCCGACGGTGTTCGAGGCCCTGAGCGTGTTCGAGAACCTGGAGCTGGCGCAGAAGACCGACAAGTCGGTGTGGGCCAGCCTGCGTGCGCGCCTGACGGGCGAGCAGAAAGACCGCATCGACGAGGTGCTCGACACCATCCGCCTGACCACCTCGGTGCACCGCCCCGCCGGCCTGCTGTCCCACGGCCAGAAGCAGTTCCTGGAGATCGGCATGCTGCTGGTGCAGGACCCGCAGCTGTTGCTGCTGGACGAACCGGTGGCGGGCATGACCGACGCCGAGACCGAATTCACCGCCGAGCTGTTCAAGCGCCTGGCCGGCAAGCACTCGCTGATGGTGGTGGAGCACGACATGGGCTTCGTCGACACCATCGCCGACTACGTCACCGTGCTGCACCAGGGCAGCGTGCTGGCCGAAGGGTCGCTGCAGCAGGTGCAGGCGGATGAGCGGGTGATCGAGGTTTACCTGGGCCGCTGACCCTGCCCTTTTTTGATGGAAACACTGCTGTTGTGGGAGCTGGCTTGCCAGCGAGCTTTCAGGGCCTCAAAAGCTCGCTGGCAAGCCAGCTCCCACAAGGTCCATATGCGGAGAGTTTGAACCATGCTCCAGGTCGAAAAGCTTCACCAATACTACGGCGGCAGCCACATCCTGCGCGGGCTGTCCTTTGACGTGAAGGTCGGCGAGGTCACCTGCCTGCTGGGCCGCAACGGCGTGGGCAAGACCACCTTGCTCAAGTGCCTGATGGGCCTGATCCCGTCCAAGGAAGGCAGCGTGCAGTGGGAAGGCAAACCCATCACCGGCTTCAAGCCGCACCAGCGCGTGCACGCCGGCATCGCCTACGTGCCCCAGGGCCGGGAAATTTTCGGCCGGCTTACGGTGGAAGAAAACTTGCTGATGGGCCTGTCGCGCTTCAGCGCCAGCGAGGCCAAGGAGGTGCCGGGGTTCATCTACGAGCTGTTCCCGGTGCTGCTGCAGATGAAACACCGGCGCGGCGGCGACCTGTCCGGCGGCCAGCAGCAACAGTTGGCCATCGGCCGCGCCCTGGCAAGCCGCCCGCGCCTGCTGATTCTCGACGAGCCTACCGAGGGCATCCAGCCGTCGGTGATCAAGGAAATCGGCGCGGTGATCAAGAAGCTTGCCGCCCGCGGCGACATGGCGATTCTGCTGGTGGAACAGTTCTACGATTTCGCCGCAGAATTGGCTGATCAGTACATCGTCATGTCCCGGGGCGAAATCGTGCAGCACGGCCGCGGTGAAAATATGGAGGCCGAGGGTGTACGCGGCCTGGTAACCATTTAATCTGCACACAAACCAATAACGAACACGCCTATGAACCTGCCCGCTTCCACCGCCCTGTACACGCCCAGCTGGCACGCCGAGCTCGAGCTGGGCTACGGCCGTTTCGGCGACACCACCCGGCCCACTCAGCGCCGCCACCTGGGCCCGCTGCGGGTGCAGAAGCACCTGTATGCCGAAGGCCCCGAGGTGTGCCAGCACATCATCGTGCACCCACCGGGTGGCATTGCCGGCGGCGACCGCCTGGATATCAGTGTCGCTGTCGGCACCGGTGCCTGGGCGCAGCTGACCAGCCCCGGCGCCGCCAAGTGGTACCGCGCGGCCGGGCCCGCCTACCAGACCCTGAACCTCACTGTGGCCCCCGGCGCGACCCTGGAGTGGCTGCCCCAGGAAACCATCGTCTACAGCGCCGCCCAGGCAGAACTGCAGACGACTGTCGAGCTGCAAGGCGACGCGCGCCTGGTGTACTGGGACATGGTCGCCCTGGGCCGCCCGGCGGCGGACGAGCGCTTCGAGCGCGGGCATTTCCAGAGCCGCGTGGACATTCGCCGTGACGGCCAGCTGCTGTGGCACGAACGCCAGCGCGTGGTGGGCAACGACGGGCTGCTGGACTCGCCCATGGGCCTGGACGGCCACACCGTGTTCGCCACCTTGCTGGTGACCGCCGACATCAGCCCCGAGTTGCTTGAACAATGCCGGGCCGTGGAAGGCCAGGTGCGTGGCGACCTCAGCCAGCTGCCCGGCCTGCTGGTAGCCCGCTGCCTGACCCATGAAGGCCTGCACGCCCGCGACTGGCTGATTGGCCTGTGGAAAATATTGCGCCCCGAAGTGCTGGGCAAAGAAGCCCTGCCCCCAAGAATCTGGAGCACCTGATATTTTGTGGGAGCTGGCTTGCCAGCGAGCTGTTTGGGGCCCCAAAAGCTCGCTGGCAAGCCAGCTCCCACAAATGAAATGCGTGTTCGAATCCTGTTTTGTTACTGCCGAATGGACACACCATGGACCTGACACCCCGCGAAAAAGACAAGCTGCTGATCTTCACCGCCGGCCTCGTGGCCGAGCGCCGCCTGGCCCGGGGCGTGAAGCTCAACTACCCGGAAACCATGGCCTACATCTCGGCAGCGCTGCTCGAAGGCGCCCGCGACGGCCAGACCGTGGCCCAGCTGATGCACTTCGGCACCACCCTGCTGACCCGCGACCAGGTGATGGAAGGCATCCCGGAAATGATCCCCGAGATCCAGGTGGAAGCCACCTTCCCCGACGGCACCAAGCTGGTCACCGTCCACCAACCCATCGCCTGAGGCCTGCCATGACCTTCCGCATTCGCGACGCCGTACACGCCGACCTGCCCGGCATCCGCGACATCTACAACGATGCCGTGGCCAACACCACGGCCATCTGGAACGAGCAACCGGTGGACCTGGGCAACCGCCAGGCCTGGTACAGCGCCCGCCAGTCCCAGCACTACCCCATCCTGGTGGCGGTGGACGCCAATGATGCTGTGCTGGGCTACGCTTCATTTGGTGACTGGCGTCCCTTCCAGGGTTTCCGCCAGACCGTCGAACACTCGGTCTACGTGCGCAACGATCAACAAGGCAAGGGCCTGGGGCCCGCACTGATGAAAGCCCTGATCGAACGCGCACGCGGCTGCGAAAAACACGTGATGGTGGCTGCCATCGAAAGTGGCAACGTGGCCTCCATCCGTCTGCACGAGCGACTCGGTTTCACGATCACGGGGCAGATGCCACAAGTGGGCAGCAAGTTCGGCCGCTGGCTGGACCTGACCTTCATGCAACTGATCCTGAACCCGGGCGCCGAACCTTCCCCGACTCCCGTGGAGTAAGCCGCCATGAATGCCGCCCAATTGCGCCGCGTCACCGTTGAAAGCTTCGCCCACTACCGCCAGGGCCTGGTCGAGTTGCTGCTGGACTCGGTCAAGCAAGGCGCCTCCATCGGCTTCCTCGCCGACGTGGACGCCCATGAAGCCAACAGTTTTCTTGACGAAGTGAAGAACCGCATCGCCATCAATGACCTGGTGCTGTGGGTGGTAGTACGTGACGAGCAGGTGCTGGCCAGCGCGCAATTGGTGTTCTGCAAGCGCGTAAACGGCTTGAACCGCGCCGAGGTGCAGAAGCTGATGGTGCGCAGCGACGCCCAGCGCCGCGGCATGGGCCAGCAGCTGATGGAAGCGGTGGAAGTCGCCGCCCGCCAATACAAGCGCGGCCTGCTGCACCTGGACACCGAGGCCGGCTCGCCCGCCGAGGCGTTCTACCTGTCCCAGGGCTACAAGCGCGCGGGGCAGATCCCCGGCTTTGCCTGCCGCCCGGACGGCGAATACACCGCCACGGCGTTTTTCTACAAGACTCTTTGAAGGAAGCCTGAATGATCCCCGGCCAATACCAGATCCAACCCGGCGACATCGAACTCAACGTCGGCCGCCGCACCCTCAGCCTGACGGTGGCCAACAGCGGCGACCGGCCCATCCAGGTGGGCTCGCACTACCACTTCTTCGAAACCAACGACGCCCTCACCTTCGACCGCGCCGCCAGCCGCGGCATGCGCCTGAACATCCCGGCCGGCACCGCCGTGCGCTTCGAGCCGGGCCAGAGCCGCGAGGTGGAACTGGTGGACCTGGCCGGCCACCGCCGCGTGTTCGGTTTCGCCGGCCGCGTCATGGGCGATTTGTAAGGCCCCCGCGGGGTCATGAAATTGGAATTCAAAGGCAGACAATGAAAATCTCGAGACAAGCCTACGCCGACATGTTCGGCCCCACCGTCGGCGACAAGGTGCGCCTGGCCGACACCGACCTGTGGATCGAAGTGGAAAAGGACTTCACCACCTACGGTGAAGAAGTGAAATTCGGTGGCGGCAAGGTGATCCGCGACGGCATGGGCCAGGGCCAGCTGCTGGCCGCCGAGGTGGTGGACACGCTGATCACCAACGCGTTGATCATCGACCACTGGGGCATCGTCAAGGCTGACGTGGGCCTGAAGGACGGCCGCATCGCCGCCATCGGCAAGGCCGGCAACCCGGACATCCAGCCCGACGTGACCATCGCCATCGGCGCCAGCACCGAAGTCATCGCCGGCGAAGGCATGATTCTCACCGCCGGCGGCATCGACACCCACATCCACTTCATCTGCCCGCAGCAGATCGAAGAAGCGCTGATGAGCGGCGTCACCACCATGATCGGCGGCGGCACCGGCCCGGCCACCGGCACCAACGCCACCACCTGCACCTCAGGCCCGTGGCACATGGCGCGCATGCTGCAGGCGGCCGACTCGTTCCCGATGAACATCGGCTTCACCGGCAAGGGCAACGCCAGCCTGCCCGAGCCGCTGATCGAGCAGGTGAAGGCCGGCGCCATCGGCCTCAAGCTGCACGAAGATTGGGGCACCACCCCCGCCTCCATCGACAACTGCCTGAGCGTGGCCGACCAGTACGACGTGCAGGTGGCCATCCACACCGACACCCTCAACGAGTCGGGCTTCGTGGAAACCACCCTCGGCGCGTTCAAGGGCCGCACCATCCACACCTACCACACCGAAGGCGCCGGCGGCGGCCACGCCCCCGACATCATCAAGGCCTGCGGCTTCCCCAACGTGCTGCCCAGCTCCACCAACCCGACCCGGCCGTTCACCCGCAACACCATCGACGAACACCTGGACATGCTGATGGTGTGCCACCACCTGGACCCCAGCATCGCCGAGGACGTGGCCTTCGCCGAAAGCCGCATCCGCCGCGAGACCATCGCCGCCGAGGACATCCTCCACGACCTGGGCGCCTTCTCGATGATCAGCTCCGACAGCCAGGCCATGGGCCGCGTCGGCGAGGTGGTGACGCGCACCTGGCAGACCGCCGACAAGATGAAAAAGCAGCGCGGCCCGTTGGCCGAGGACGCGCCGGGCAACGACAACTTCCGCGCCAAGCGCTACATCGCCAAGTACACCATCAACCCGGCCATCACCCACGGCATCAGCCATGAGGTAGGCTCCATCGAAATTGGCAAATGGGCCGACCTGGTGCTGTGGCGCCCAGCGTTCTTCGGCGTGAAGCCGACGCTGATCCTCAAGGGCGGCGCCATCGCGGCCAGCCTGATGGGCGACGCCAACGCCTCGATTCCCACCCCGCAGCCCGTGCACTACCGGCCGATGTTCGCCAGCTACGGCGGCTCGCGCCATGCCACCAGCATTACCTTCATCAGCCAGGCAGCACTGGACGCCGGCGTGCCGGAGCAGCTGGGCTTGAAGAAGCAGATTGGCGTGGTAAAGGGCTGCCGCACGCTGAAGAAGACCGACCTGATTCACAACGGCTACCTGCCGGCGATCGACGTCGACCCGCAGACCTATCAGGTGAAGGCCGACGGGGTGCTGCTGTGGTGTGAACCGGCGGAGACGCTGCCGATGGCGCAGCGGTATTTCCTGTTCTAGACACAAACCCTGTGGGAACTGGTTTCCAGGGCCTCAAAAGCTCGCTGGCAAGCCAGCTCCCACAGTTATATCAGCCTTGCACAAAGCGCCCCAGGCGCTGGCGCAGCCGGGCGTTTTCGGCGCGCAGGTCGCGGACTTCTTCCAGCAGCTCCAGCGCCAGTGCCACGCCTTCCCATTCCAGGTCCAGGTCGTGGTGCAACTTCGCCGCGCGCCGCGCGATCAGTGGGGAAAAGTCGTCGAACAACCATTCCTCCGGGGACCGTCCCGTGGGTTCCACTATGCCGTGCTCGACGATTTCAATCACATAGGCCGCCGACATCTCGGTGGCCTGACAGAACGCTTGCATGTCCAGTTGAACGTAGCGGGACGTTTCCATGATCAACGACTCCAGTTGGCTCGGGGGTCGAATGCCGCCTTCTCCGACAGGGTTTTCCACAGCGCTTGCGTGGCTTCGTCGGCGTGCGGGGGCATTACCACTTTCAGTTGTGCGTAGAGGTCACCGCGCTCGCCCTGCTTGCGTTGCAGGCCGTTGCCCTTCACGCGCAGGCGCTGGCCGCTCTGGCTGTCGGGGCGGATGGTGAGGTTGATGCGCCCGGTGAGGGTAGGCACCGCCACCTTGGTGCCCAGCGCCGCTTCCCACGGCGCCAGCGGCACGGTGATGATCAGGTCGTGGTCTTCCACGTCGAACATCGGGTGCGGGGCGAACCGCACGATCAGGTACAGGTCGCCGTTCGCACCACCACCCACGCCCGGCGCGCCCTGGCCCTTGAGGCGGATGCGCTCGCCATCGGTGACGCCGGCCGGGATCTTGACGTTGAGGGTCTTGGTGGTGTGCCCGGTCTGCTGGCCGGCAGCGTTGTGCTGCGGCACCTGGAAGCTGATCTGCTTCGACTCGTTGGCCAGGGTTTCCTCGAGGAATACTGCAAGTTCCATTTCCACGTCTTGTCCTCGCCGCCCGGCGCTGCGTTGCTGGCCACGGCCAAAGGGGTTGCCATTGCCACCACGCCCGGCCGAGCCGAAGATGGAGCTGAAGAAATCGGAAAAGTCGCCGGCGCTTTCCTCGAAGCCGCCGCCACCACGGCCCTGCCAGCCTGGCGGGCCCTGGAACGGACGGCCGTGCTGGCCGTACTTGCGAATCTCGTCGTACTCGGCACGCTTGTCGGCGTTGCTCAGCGCTTCATAGGCCTCGGAGGCCTCCTTGAATTTGTCCTCGGCGTCCTTTTCCTTGCTGACGTCGGGGTGATATTTGCGTGCCAGCTTACGGTAGGCGGTCTTGATCGCCTTCTCGTCCGCGGTCGGCTCCACGCCCAATATCTTGTAGTAGTCTTTGAAGTCCATCGAAGGATCACCATCCGTTTATCGGGATCGCGCGGTCAGTCCACTTAGTGTAGAGACCTGGCAATGGGGTGTAAGTTTATCGACTGCCGGTACGCTTTGCTGAAGGCGCAGCGGCGCAGTCGTAGGGGATGACTGCAAGATTGGGGGGCCGAGGCGCGCTTTCAAGGTGCGACCGTGTGGCAATTAAACGCCCCATGGCCTTGATTATCGCTACCACTGGCATAAACTGCGCGGCCGTTTTTTGCACAGAATCCGGCAACGACATGACCAACCAAACCCCGGCCCGCGCCTGCGGCATCGACTTCGGCACCTCCAACTCCACCGTCGGCTGGCACCGGCCGGACGTCGAGACCCTGATTGCGCTGGAAGACGGCAAGATCACCCTGCCGTCGGTGGTGTTCTTCAATATCGAGGAGCGTCGGCCGGTGTACGGCCGCCTGGCGCTGCACGAATACCTTGAAGGCTACGAAGGCCGCCTGATGCGCTCGCTCAAGAGCCTGCTGGGCTCCAAGCTGATCAAGCACGACACCAGCGTGCTGGGCACCGCCCTGCCCTTCAAGGACCTGCTGGGCATGTTCATCGGCGAGCTGAAGAAGCGCGCCGAAGCCAACGCCGGCCGTGCCTTCGATGAAGTGGTGCTGGGCCGCCCGGTGCATTTCGTCGACGACGACAAGGCTGCCGACCAGGAAGCCCAGGACACCCTGGAAGAAGTGGCGAAGAAAATCGGCTTCAAGGACGTGTCGTTCCAGTTCGAGCCCATTGCCGCGGCGTTCGACTACGAGTCCACCATCCAGCGCGAAGAGTTGGTGCTGATCGTCGACATCGGCGGTGGTACCTCGGACTTCTCGCTGATTCGCCTGGCTCCCGAGCGCCACACCATCGACGACCGTCATAGCGACATCCTCGCCACAGGCGGCGTGCACATCGGCGGTACCGACTTCGACAAGCAGCTGAGCCTGCAGGGCGTGATGCCGCTATTCGGCTACGGCAGCCGCATGAAAAGCGGGGCGTTCATGCCCACCAGCCACCACATGAACCTGGCCACCTGGCACACCATCAACTCGGTGTACTCGCAGAAATCCCAGCTGGCCCTGGGCAGCATGCGCTACGACATCGAAGACACCGCCGGCATCGACCGCCTGTTCAAGCTGATCGACCAGCGCGCCGGCCACTGGCTGGCCATGGAAGTGGAAGAGACCAAGATCCAGCTGACCCACGCCGACAACCGCCTGGTGCCGCTGGACCGCATCGAGCCGGGCCTGAGCGTGGACATGAGCCGCGCGCTGTTCGAAGCGTCCATCGACACCCTGCTGGAACGGGTGCGCGGCAGCGTCACGGCGCTGCTGAACGATGCCGGCGTGGGCGTGGCCCAGGTCGACACCGTATTCTTCACCGGTGGTTCCAGCGGCATCCCGGCGCTGCGCAACAGCGTGGCGGCCATGCTGCCCAACGCGCGGCACGTGGAAGGCAACATCTTCGGCAGCATTGGCAGCGGCCTGGCCATCGAGGCGCGCAAGCGCTACGGCTAAACACCGCGCCGCGACCATCGCGGGCAAGCCCGGCTCCTACGCATTCGGTAGGAGCCGGGCTTGCCCGCGATGGGCCATCACACCAACTCGGCGCGGCGCAGCTCGCTTTTCAGATACGCGTAGTAGATCGGCCCCGCCACCACCCCCGGCAGCCCGAAAGCCGCCTCGAAGATCAGCATCGCCAGCAGCAACTCCCACGACTTGGCGCGGATCTGGCTGCCCACGATGCGGGCGTTGAGGAAGTATTCCAGCTTGTGGATCAGCATCAGCCAGCCCAGCGCCGCCACCGCCACCCAGAGCGACACCGACAGGCCGATGATGGTGATCAGGGTGTTGGAGATCAGGTTGCCGATCACCGGTAGCAGGCCGAGGATGAAGGTCAGCACCACCATGGTCTTGTGCAGCGGCAGCTTGATGCCGCACAAGGGCAGGATGATCAGCAGGAATACCGCAGTGAACACGGTGTTCAAGGCGGCAATCTTGATCTGCGCGAAGACGATATTGCGGAACGCCTGCACCAGCAGGGTCAGGCGGGTCAGCAAGGCGCCCGCCAACGGCTTGTGCTCAGCCTCGGGCGGAATGCGGTTCAACGCCACGATAGCGCCCAGCACCATGCCGATCAGCAGGGTGACGAAGGTGCGCACCGCGTCCTTGCCCACCAGTTGCAGCTCGGCCAGGTGCTTGCTGACCCAGTCGCTGATGGCCGAGCGGAACTCGGTGACGTTGGCCGGCAGGTAGGCATCGATGGACGGCGGCAGTTGCCCACGGGCGCGGTTGAGCACGTCCATGAACTTGTCGAGGAAGGCCCCCGGGTTCTCCGCCTCGTGCATCAGGAAACTGATGGCCAGGGCGAAGATCACCGCCAGCAGGCTGACGATCACCGTGCCCAGCAACGCCACCGCCACCCAGCGCGCGCGCGGCCCGGAGATCAGGTGCTCGAGCTTGGGCGTGAGCATATTGACCAGTTCATACACCAGCAAACCCGCCAGCAGGCTGGGCAGCAGGCGCAAAGGCATCACCAGCAGCAGACCACAGAACATAATGATCAGGCTGGCCCATAACACGTGACGCTGGGAAAACGTTGGCATACAGCCTCGAACACGTACGACATGGAAGGACCCGGCAGTCTGCCAGCCTTCGCCTGGCAGAGCCAGTGGCGGCCTGTGGGAGCTGGCTTGCCAGCGAGCTGTTGAGGCCTGAAAAGCTCGCTGGCAAGCCAGCTCCCACAGGGATCGTTGTGCGCGAGACTATTTCTTCAGGCAACTGCTCATGAAGGTCTTGCGCGCATCGCCGCTCAGGTTCTGGGTCTTGGCGGTGGCGTTGCAGGTGGTCATTTTCTGCTGCTGCGGGGTCAGGGTCTTGGTGGTGCTCGCCGCTGGGGCGGCTTTCAGGCACGTGCTCATGTAGGTCTTGCGCTCATCGCCCTTGAGGCCCTTGGTGGTGGCGTCGGCGTTGCAGGTGGTCATCTTGTTCTGTTGCGCAGTGGCGGCAAAGCCTTGAGAACACAGGAGCAGGCCGAGCACCAGCAGGGGCGCGTGCAGCATTTTCATGGAGTTTTCTCCTTGTCGCCGCGCTGGGCCGCGCAGCCTCGCCTGAAGTGTAGACAAACTTTGCAACAGCCCCTGGCGGCGCAGATTGTAGGATTCGCAGGGTCGGTTGACGGCTTGGCGGTAGGTGCGCGCAGTGCAAAGCGGGGATAATCGCGCCTTATCGACTGACAGGCGTTCCCCATGCAATACGCGTTTCCGTTGCTGGCCATTCTGATCTGGGCCGGCAACACCGTAATCAACAAGATGGCCGTGGGCGCCATCTTCCCCGCCGAAATCGGCTTCTACCGCTGGCTGCTCGCCGGCCTGCTGTTCACCCCGTTCCTGCTGCCCAAGGTGTGGGCCAACCGCGCGGCGATCCGCCCGCACCTGGGCAAGGTGTTCGTGCTGGGCCTGCTGGGCATGGCGGTGTACCAGAGCCTGGCGTACTTTGCCGCGGCGCTGACCAGCGCCACCAACATGGGCATCATCCTCTCGCTGATGCCGCTGATGTCCCTGGCCATGGCCATCGTCGCCCTGGGCCAGCGCCTCACTGCCGGCGCGCTGTTCGGCGCGGTGCTATCGCTGGGTGGGGTGCTGGTGGTGGTCTCGGCCGGGCAACTGGGCAGCCTGCTGGCCCACGGCCTGAACCGTGGCGACGCGATGATGCTGCTGGCCACCCTGGCCTACGCGGTGTACAGCACGCTGCTGAAGAAATGGCAGCTGCGCCTGCCAGCGCTGCAACTGCTGTACCTGCAGGTGCTGGTGGCGATTATCGTGCTGCTGCCGCTGTTCGTGCTGTCGCCCAAGGTGGGCCTGGGCCTGGGCAACATCGGCCTGGTGCTGTACGCCTGCCTGCTGGCCTCCATGGTCGCACCGCTGGCGTGGATGCAGGCGGTCAGCCGCCTGGGCCCCAGCCGCACCACGCTGTTCTTCAACCTGCTGCCGTTGATCACCGCGCTGATTGCCGCCGCCGTGCTGCATGAACAACTGGCGCTGTACCACCTGGTGGGCGGCCTGCTGACCCTGGGCGGGGTGATCATGGCCGAGCGCTGGACCACGCCGCTGGGCCGTGCCCGCGCCTGCGCCTAAAGCCCGGCCTGCGCCAGCCGGGCGGCGTGTTCGGTGAACAGCCGCACCGGCTCCACCCCCTTGCCTACCAGGCCCAGGGACTGGTTGACGATGTCCAGGTGGTCCATGGGGTAGTCGTCGCCGATCACCTGGCCCAGGTGCGAGCTGAAGCGCCCGACCATCCCGTCGCACTGCCCCGCCTCGCGCACGAAGGTGCGGGCAAACAGCTTGCAGCTGCGGTGCGAGCCGTCCAGGCGGTTGCCGCCGCCGTCGGCCAAGGGGTGCTGCAACACCCCCGACCATGAGTAGTAGTGCACGCCATTGACCACCGGCTCGCCCTGCCCGCCCCACGTCGCGGGCAGGCCCTGTGGATACGCCTGGTTGAAGCGCGCCACCCCGGCGCAGGTCAGGGAATTGTGCGACCCGTGCACGTCGATGGGCAGCAGCGGCCCGCGCCAGCCGGTTTCCAGCACGCCCATCAACAGCCCCAGCAGGTACAGGACGACATGCAGCAGGCGCCCGCCCACCGAGTTGTGCGGGTAGCGGCGCTCCAGGTAGTCGGCCAGCTCCGAGCCATGGTTGGGCCCGGCCACCGAGGTCACCGACGCCACCCAGTCCGGGCGTTTGGCCGCGGCATAGCGGGCGGTCAGTGCGCCCTGGCTGTGGCCGATCAGGTTGACCTTGGCAGCGCCGGTCTCGTGGCGGATGCGCTGGATGATCAGCAACAGCTGCTCGCCGCGCACCTCGGTGCTGTTGATCGGCGACACCTGCACCGGAAATACCTGCGCGCCGCCACGGCGCAGCGCGCGGACGATGCCGAACCAGTAGGGGTACAGCAGCAGCCGGACAAAGCCGAGCATGCCGGGCACCAGGATGATGGGGTAGCGGGTAGCGCCGGGCTTGGCCATGGCGTGGGCATCCTTGGGGAGCAAGCCAACATACTAGCGCACTGACATCGAACTCCTGCGTGGCGCCGTTGCCACAGTATTACGGGGCCACTATTGGCTCATTCGAAGGAGCGACACCTATGTACAAGCAAACCCTGGCTGCAGTGTGCGTACTGGCTTCGCTGGCGGGCTGCGCCAACACCAAGGTCGAAAACCCCGTGGACTTTGTCACCTACCGCAACGAGCCGCTGGTCAAGCAGGTGGACACCGGCATGACCATGCAGCAGGTCATCGCCATCGGCGGTACCCCCTCCAGCGTCGTGGATGGCAACGGCAAGACCGCCGCCGGCACCTGCAATAACTACGTGCTCAACACCGACGGCAAGCAGCAGGCCTACTACGTGAGCTTCGACGGCACCGGCCACGTGGACAGCAAGGGCTTCATGACCTGCGCCCAGCACAAGGGCAACGTCAAGGCGATGCCCTGATGTCGCGTGGATAAAACTTTCCGGCATCTCGCGCACTCACACCCTCTGTACCGATCGAGCCGGGCGCCCGTCAGCCAATGACGGGCGCGATAGAGCCTGACGGCCCCAACCGTATAGCCTGGAGAATGTCATGACCATTGCACTGACCGACAAGAACACCCTGCGTGAAACCGCTCGCAAGAATGTTGACCAAGGCGCCGTGACCGAAGGCTATGACGCCGACCGCCAGGAGGTGCTGCGCCTGCTCAACGACTCGCTGGCCACGGAGCTGGTGTGCGTGCTGCGCTACAAACGCCATTACTACATGGCCAAGGGCGTGAAGGCCCACGTGGCCGCCGAGGAGTTCCTGGAGCACGCCGGCCAGGAAGCCGAGCACGCCGACAAGCTGGCCGAACGCATCGTGCAGCTGGGCGGCGAGCCGGACTTCAACCCCGACAGCCTCAGCAGCCGCTCCCACGCCGAATACAAGCCGGGCAGCAACCTCAAGGAAATGGTGTACGAGGACCTGGTGGCCGAGCGTATCGCCATCGACAGCTACCGCGAGATCATCCAGTACATCGGCGACAAGGACCCTACCTCGCGCCGCCTGTTCGAGGAGATCCTGGCCCAGGAAGAAGAACACGCCGATGACATGGCGGATATTCTCGAAGGGCTGTAAGTAGCGTTACATCCAACCAGTGGGAGCGGGCTCTGCCCGCGAAAAGGCCCCCGCGCTTTGTCTGATCAAGCGCGGGGGCCTTTTCGCGGGCAGAGCCCGCTCCCACATGGGTAGCCTCAACGAGTGCTCGGCACTGTCTTCGGCGCCTTGCCCGCCTTCATCTGCTCCAGCAACGGCGTGCACTGGTTAGGCTCGCCACCGCTGGGTGCCACCAGCGCCAACAGCCCTGCCGCCGGGGCCGCCACCACGCCCAAGGCAATCATCCCCGCGCCACGCAGCAGCAACGGCACCGCTTGCACGCCAGCGCTTGGCTTGGCGAACGGCCCGCGCACGTACAGCGGCGAACGCAGCGACAGCAGGCGGAAGCCCTTGGATTCGGGAGTGATCTTCAGGTCCAGCTGTTCGGTCTTGAAGTTCACCGTGCCATCGATGTAGATAATCGCGTTCTCGGTGTCGAACACGAACAGCCGTGGCGCCGCCAGGCCATCCTTGATGCCCAGGTCGGCGGCGGCGCAGTTGATCTTCACTTCCTTGTCGCCAAAGATCTTGCCCATCACGTAGTTGCCCACGTTCAGCCCGGCAATCTCCATCAGGCTGCGGCTGACCGCGCCATCATTGATCAACAGCTTCAGATCGCCGTTGGCGCTGCCCAGCAAGGCCGCCACCGAGTTGCCGGTGCCGGCGATGTCGGCGTCACCGTTGAGCTGGCCGAAGCTGGTCTTCATCGGTTCGAAGGTGGGGAACAGCTGTTTCAGCTTGAAGCCGCGCGCGGTCAGCTTGGCCCGGCCCTGCAACGGCGTGGTGCGGCCGTTGAGGCCGATCTGCGCGTCGAGGTTGCCGCCCGCCACGCCAAAGCGCAGGGGTTGCAGGTTCAGCTGGCCGTCATCGAGCACCAGGTGCGTGTAGAGGTCGGTGAACGGCAGCTCCTTGCTCTGCACGATCTTCTTGCCGGTGAACTCGACGTCGGCGTCCATGGTGCGCCAGCGCTCGGTGCGGAACTCTTCCACCGGCAGCACCTTGCCCGCCGGTTGCTTGCTTTCGCTGCCGCGCGCGGCCTGCTTAGCGTTGGAGTCGGCGCCGATCAGCGGTGCCAGGTCGGTGAACAGCAGCTGGTTGGACACCAGCTTGCCGGTCAGCTTGGGCCGCGGCTGGCTGGCGACGAAGCTCAGGTCGCCGTGAATATCGCTGTTGCCAATCTTGCCGTTGAAGCCCTGGTATTCGAAGGTGGCACCGGTGGGCTCATGGAGCTTGGCCTGCAGGTGGCCGTCGGTGGAATACGGCGGCGAGTCGGGCAGCGTCACCCCGGTCAGCGGGTACAGCTTGCTCAGGCTGGCGCCTTCCAGCTTCAGGCGCAGGTCCAGGGCGCCGAGGTTGCGCGGGTCGGTCAGGGTGCCAGCGACGGCCACGTGGGTGTCGGCAATGCGCACGTCGGCCTGCACCGGGAACGGCTTGGCCGCATCCTGCAGGGCCAGCAGGCCGCCGATCTTGCCGGTGCCGTTGACGGGCTGGTCCTTGTAGCGGCCGGTGACCTTGAAGCCGAAGGCGTAGTCCTGGGCGCTGCCGCCCTGGTCGCTGACCTTCTTCGCCGCGCCGCTGCCGACGATGTCACTGAACGGAATCGGCTTGCCCAGCGGGTCGATCAGCACGTCGGCGTGGGCTTTCAGGGTCACGTCGTCATATACCACGTGGCCCTTGTCGAAGCCGATGGCGCCGATGTCCATCACCCATTTCGACGGTTCGGCGTTAGGGTCCTTGGGCCCGAAGTCGAAGGTCCAGTTGGCGCGGCCGTCGGCCAGGCGTTGCAGGTTGGCGTCTGGCTGGGTCAGGTCGATGCGCGGGATGACGATACGCTCGGCCAGCAAAGGCAGCGGCGACAGGCGGAACGCCACGCGCTTGAGGCCGACCATCTGCGGCTCTTTCGACCATTCGGGGTTGCCCAGGGTCAGGTCCTCGGCCTCGAAGTGCGGCCACGGCACCCAGGCGCGCCAGCCGCCCTCGTCGGGCTCGCGGCCCCAGTGCACGGCCAGGTTGCCGTTGATGGCGAACGGGCGGTGCAGGGCTTCGGACACCTTCGCGTTGAGCGTCGGCTTCACCCGGTTCCAGTCAAAGGTGGCAATGACCACCACCAGTACGACGATCAGCAGCACCAGAGTGCCAACTGTCCAGGCCAGGATCTTGCGGGGGCGCGTCATGCACGAATCTCCAAGTGACAGCGAGCCGGAAAACGGCGGCCCGCCTGGTTGCAGCAATTACCTTAGGACTGGCAAACCGCCCGGGGGTTTAACCCGATTGATGAAATCGCCGAACACTTTCATCGATGGACGTTCCATGAAAGCGCAGCCGCCGCGGAAAATCCCCGCGACAGTGCAGGCGAAACCCGCGTAAGGCCTTGATTAGACAGCCCCAGGGCAAACAATCAATTCCGTTGATTGTTACCATTGTCCTTATGAACTTTTATATCTAATTCTCAAGAGTAGCATTGGCTTCGTACCCACTTTTCAGCCCTCCAAAGGAGCGCCAAATCATGAAACGCCAATTGCTGCTGACCCTGACCCTCTCTGTACTGGCCGCCAACGTGTTCGCCGCCAGCAACGTCCAACCTGCCGTTGCCCAGCACAGCGCTGCGGTGATCGTGGCCCAGGATGGTTCGGATCGTACCCTGAATCGCGTTGCTCAAGACGGCTCGGACCGTACTCTGAACCGCGTTGCTCAAGATGGCTCGGACCGCACTCTGAACCGCGTTGCCCAGGACGGTTCTGACCGTACCCTGAACCGCGTCGCTCAAGACGGCTCGGACCGCACCCTGAACCGCGTTGCCCAGGACGGCTCCGACCGCACACTGAACCGCGTTGCTCAAGATGGCTCTGACCGCACCCTGATGCGCGTCGCCCAGGACGGCTCCGACCGTACCCTGAACCGCGCGAGCTGAGCCTTGGCTGCCCTGGAAAAAGCCCGGTCCCCGTACCGGGCTTTGATTTTTCCGCCGATTTGCTAGAGTGCTGCGCTGCCCTTCACAGAATCCCGCACCATGCTGCCCCGCGCCGAACAGAAACAGCAGACCCGCCACGCCCTCCTCGATGCCGCCCGGCAATTGATCGATGCCGGCCGTGGGTTCGGCAGCATCAGCCTGCGTGAAGTGGCCAAGGCCGCGGGCATCGTGCCCACCGGTTTCTACCGCCATTTCGACGACATGGACCAGCTGGGCCTGGCCCTGGTCAATGAAGTGGGCGAAACCTTCCGCGAAACCATCCGCCGCGTGCGCCGCAACGAGTTCGAGCTCAAGGGCCTGACCGACGCCTCTGTGCGCATCTTCCTCGACAGCGTGGCCGCGCACCGCTCGCAGTTCCTGTTCCTGGCCCGCGAGCAGTACGGCGACTCGCGCCCAGTACGCCAGGCGCTGACCTGCCTGCGCGACGGCATCAGCTCGGACCTGGCCGCAGACCTGGCGCTGATGCCCAAGTGGCAGCACCTGGACAGCGCCGCCCTGGCGGTGATGGCGGACCTGGTGGTGAAGACCGTGTTCGCCACCCTGCCCGAGCTCATCGACCCGCCCGCCGAGGCTCTACCCCGGCAGTTGTCGCCCCAGGCGAAGATCACCCAGCAGCTGCGCTTCATCTTCATGGGCGCCAAGCACTGGCATGGTTTGAGCAGTATTGACGACTGACCCAGCTTGGTGCCATACAGGCTGAAGCGCACCAATATGTAACATTTTGTTGCCCCAAGTTCTGGCGCAAGGCCGGCATTCGCAGCGCTCGCATGTTGGCAAGATGCTTGCTGTCAGCAAACTATCGCACTCAGCCGGATGCCTGAAAATGCTGGTGATCCACCGCAGAACCGAGCCAAAACCTGACTGGTCGGCCGAATTACACCTGAATTTCGAAGCGCGCAGCAAAAGCCGCCTGCGCTGTTTTAGTGCCGACGGCGAAGACGTCGGGTTGTTTCTGGAGCGCGGCCAGCCGCCGCTGCACGACGGCGAATTCCTCGAAGCCCAGGACGGCCGCGTGGTGAAAGTCGTGGCCCGCCCCGAAACCCTGCTACACGTCACCTGCGCCAGCGCCTTCGAGCTGACCCGCGCCGCCTACCACCTGGGCAACCGCCACGTGGCCCTGCAAGTGGGCGATGGCTGGCTGCGCCTGCTGGACGACTATGTGCTGAAAGCCATGCTCGACCAGTTGGGCGCCACCACCGAAGTCATCGAAGCGCCCTTCCAGCCCGAGCATGGCGCCTATGGCGGCGGCCACCATCACTCGCGCCATGGCGAGGAAGATTTCAACTACGCGCCCAAGCTCCACCAGTTCGGCGTGCGCACGTGAACCCGGCCTGGGCCCTGCTGCGCCTGGCCAGCCCGCAACTGCCGATTGGCGGCTACAGCTACTCCCAGGGGCTGGAGATGGCCGTGGAACAAGGCACGGTCAAGCAGGCCGACGACGCGCGCCGGTGGATCAGCGATCAGTTGCTGCTCAACCTGGCACGCTTCGAGGCGCCGTTGCTGTTGGCCCACTGTAACGCCGCGGCTGCGGAAGACTGGCCTGCCTTGCGCGAGTTGAGCGACGAGCACCGCGCCAGCCGCGAAACCCGCGAGCTGGCCCAGGAAAGCCGGCAGATGGGCTATTCGCTCAAGCAGTTGCTCGACGGCCTGCCCGAGCTGGACAGCGCCGCCCGCGACTTCCTGGCTGCCACGCCCGAACCGCACCTGGCCCTGGGCTGGGCGCTGGCCGCGCGCGCCTGGAATATCAGCCCCGCCGACGCCCTGGCCGCCTGGCTGTGGAGCTGGCTGGAAAACCAATTGGCGGTGCTGATGAAAACCCTGCCGCTGGGCCAGCAAGCCGCCCAGCGCCTGACCAGCGAGCTGCTGCCCTTGCTGCAGCAGGCTCAGCAGCACGCCAGCGAACTCGACCCCCACCACTACGGCAGCGCCGCCTTCGGCCTGTCCCTGGCGAGCATGGCCCATGAGCGCCAGTACAGCCGCCTGTTCCGTTCCTAGGAGATGACAATAATGAATACCCAGCCCCTGCGTGTCGGTATCGGCGGCCCGGTCGGTTCCGGCAAGACCGCCCTTACCCTGGCCCTGTGCCTGGCCCTGCGCGAGCGCTACAACCTGGCCGTGGTCACCAACGACATCTACACCCGCGAAGACGCCGACTTCCTGGTACGCAACGAGGCCCTGGCGCCCGAGCGCATCATTGGCGTGGAAACCGGCGGCTGCCCGCACACCGCCATCCGCGAGGACGCCTCCATCAACCTGGAAGCCGTGGACCAGCTCAACCGCCGCTTCCCGGGCCTGGACCTGATCCTGGTGGAATCGGGCGGCGACAACCTCTCGGCCACCTTCAGCCCCGAGCTGTCGGACCTGACCATCTACGTGATCGACGTGTCGGCTGGCGATAAGCTGCCACGCAAGGGCGGCCCGGGCATCTGCAAGTCGGACCTGCTGGTGATCAACAAGATCGACCTGGCACCGCTGGTGGGCGCCTCGCTGGAAATGATGGACGGCGACACCAAGCGCATGCGCAACGGCAAGCCGTTCGTGTTCAGCAACCAGAAGACCGGCCAGGGCCTTGAAGAGATCATCGCCTTCATCGAACGCCAGGGGCTGCTGACCGCCGCCTGAGCCACCACAACCCCGTAGCCGCTGCCGACAGGCTGCGCTGGCCCTGAGCCACGCTTGAGATTTCCAGTGTACTCAGGGGCCAGCGCAGCCTTCGGCAGCGGCTACACACCTACCAAGGAAGCCACCCATGACCCTGAAAAAACTCTTCGGCGCCGCCGCCCTGCTGCTCACCCCGGCCCTGGCCTTCGCCCACCCCGGCCACGGCGAACATGGCATCGTCGCCGGCGTGCTGCACCCGCTGACCGGCATCGACCACCTGCTGGCCATGCTGGCCGTGGGCCTGTGGGCCGCGCAGCAGACCGGCAAGGCGCGCTGGGCGCTGCCCGCCACCTTCGTCGGCACCATGCTGCTGGGCGGCGTGCTGGGCTTTGAAGGCCTGCAGTTGCCAGGCCTGGAAAGCGGCATCGCCGCCTCGGTGCTGGCCCTGGGCCTGGCGGTGGCCCTGGCCATTCGCCCACCGGTAGCCCTGGCCGTTGGCGCCACCGCGCTGTTCGCCCTGTTCCACGGCGTGGCCCACGGCCTGGAACTGCCGGAGATGTCCAGCCCATGGGCCTACGCCGCCGGCTTCGTCGCCGCCACCGCCGCGCTGCACGCGGTCGGCTACGCCGTGGTGCGCCTGCTGCCGCAAGCTGCCAGCCCGCTGGTGCGCATCGCCGGCGCCCTGTCCGCCCTGACCGGCGCGTGGCTGCTGGCTGGTTGATCGATCACCCCCTGTGGGAGCTGGCTTGCCAGCGAGCTGTTGAGGCCGAACAACTCGCTGGCAAGCCAGCTCCCACAAAAACAGTTGCAGCAACGGGGCGCTTCATCCCTGTTACCATGTCGCTCAAACAGCCGCTTTGACGACACCTTTCATGCTCGATCACTCCCCGCAAGCCGCCTTCACCGCCGTGCATGAGCACTTCCTGAAGACCATCGTGCCCCTGTGGCAAGGCCCCGGCTGGAACGCCGACCTGGCGTTGCCCTACGAGGCGCTGGCGCCCAACCACACGCCCATGCCGGTGCAACGCTACCGGGCCATGGCCTGCGCGCGGCAGCTGTACCTGTTCGCCGGGCTGATCGAGCAACCGGGCGCGCGCGAGCACGCAGCAGCGCTGTTCCGCTCGCTGCAGAAGCACTTCCACGACGCCGAGCACGGTGGCTGGTTCTACAGCATCGACGCCCAGGCGCGGCCGCTGGACCGCACCAAGGACCTGTACACCCACGCCTTCATCATCTTCGCCTGCGCCCACTACTGGCAGCAGTCCCGCGACCCGCTGGCCGAGTCGGTGCTCAACGCCGCGCTCAACGTGGTAGCCACGCGGTTCGCCAGCGGCGATGGCCTGTACGAGGCCGCGCTGGCAGAAGACTGGGCGCCACTGGGCAGCGGGCCGCTGCAGAACCCGCTGATGCACCTGGCCGAGGCCTTCCTGGCGACCCTGGCAGTGCGTGACGACGAAGCGGTGAGCGAGGCGCTGCTGGCCCTGTGCGCGGCCATGCAGGCGCGCTTCGTAGACCAGGCTTCGGGCTTTCTGATGGAGAAACCGTGCGGCGCTGTGGATAACTGGTGGGAGCCAGGCCATCAGTTCGAATGGTTCTACCTGCTGGAATCATCCGAGCTGCTGCGCGGCGGTGCGCTGCACGGCTCGCTGGACAAGGCGTTCGCCCCTTCCGAGCGCATGGGCGTGAAGCAGGGCGGCGTGCTGGCGATGCTCGACGTCGACGGCGGCGTGCGCGATGCCACTCAACGCATCTGGGCCCAGGCTGAATACCTGCGGGCCCTGACCCTGCGCCCCGGCGCCGATGTGGCCGGGCAGCTGCAAGTGCTGCAAGCGCGCTTCCTGCATGCCGGCGGCTGGCACGAGTGCCGCGATGCCAGCGGGGCGGTGAGCCGGCCGGATATGCCGTCCACCACCCCGTACCATTTGGCTACGTGCTACGAGAGCCTGGCCCAGGCTTAGCTACATGTGTGGGAGCTGGCTTGCCAGCGAGCTTTTCAGTGCCATCAAAAGCTCGCCGGCAAGCCGGCTCCCACAAAGACGCCTTACGCCTTGTGCGGGCGCTCGATGGCGAAGCCGGCCCAGCTCTGGGTCACTGGCATCAGCTCCAGGCTGTTGATGTTGACGTGCGCCGGGGTGTTCAGGATCCAGAAGATGGTGTCGGCAATGTCCTGTGGCTGGATCGGCTCGGCGCCCGCGTAGGTGGCGTCGTAGCGCGCCTGGTCGCCGTTGAAGCGCACCAGCGAGAACTCGCTTTCGCACAGGCCCGGCTCCAGGTTGGTGACGCGCACGCCAGTGCCCTGCAGGTCGCAACGCAGGTTCAGCGAGAACTGTTTGACGAACGCCTTGGTGGCGCCATACACGTGGCTGCCCGGGTAGGGGTAGTTGCCCGCCACCGAACCGAGGTTGACGATGCTGGCGCCGCGGCCCTGGGCGATCAGGCGTGGCAGCAGCAGGCGGGTGCTGTACATCAGGCCTTTGACGTTGGTGTCGACCATGGTGTCCCAGTCGTCCAGGTCGCACTTGGGCGCCGGGTCCACGCCCAGGGCCAGGCCGGCGTTGTTGATCAGGCCGGTGAGCTTGTCGAACTCCGGCGGCAGGCCGGCGATGGCAGCTTCCATGGCCTTGCGGTCACGCACATCCAGCACCAGGGCGTGCACCTTGGTCTGCTTGGAGAGTTCCTCGGCCAGGGCGTTCAGGCGCTCCTCACGGCGACCGGTCAGCACCAGCGACCAGCCGGCCTCGGCAAAACGGCGGGCACAAGCTTCGCCAAACCCGGAAGTGGCGCCAGTGATAAACACGGTGGAAGTCATTGCATGCTCCTGGAAGGCTGTGGGTAAAGTCGATTTCAAAGCATGCCCGCGCGGCTGCGCGACGGCAAGTAAAAGGCGCACCTGATCAAAAAATGATCGCCGGCCGCAAACCCTTGTGCCAGCTGGGCCGCCGCCACTTTTGCGCACGTTATCCACAGGCCCTTGCACAGTATCCGTGGGCAACTGTGCTGTGCACAAAGCCTTGAATGGCGGGGCTTGTAGCGGGGTGCAGCGGCTTTTCGGCTTGACCTTGACCGCGCAGTCAGGTAGCCCCGCCAACGGCCACGCGTGAGGGATAACCACGGGGATGGCGCCAGGCCAGTAACTACGCCGCTCCGGGCAGTCTTTCCAAGGCTTGCCCACAGAGTTATCCACAGGCTTTCAGGCCTCGGACGAGCGGTATTGGCCGGTGGATAAGGGCTTGACAAACACCCCACTAGCAAGCTGGAAAAACGCTGATCAAAAAACAACCACAACCCTGCAGGCCACGCCGTTAAAGGGCTTGGGCAATGTACACCCAAGTTACCCACAGCCAGCTCCACAATAACCGGGGACAACTGCTTTACATGACAAAACAATGAATTGGAGTGGTTTTATGTCGCAGTGGGCGAGCAAGCAAAAAGGGTTTTCCACAATCCTGTGGAAAACCCTTTTTCCAAAACCCGGATCAATGATTTCGCTTCTGTGGGAGCTGGCTTGCCAGCGAGTTGTTGAGCGCCCGAAAAGCTCGCTGGCAAGCCAGCTCCCACAAAAAAAAAGTCAGTGGCCGCCGAGGTAAGCGTTACGCACCTCATCGTTACTCAGCAGCTCCGCCCCCGTGCCCGTCAACCGAATCTCGCCGTTGACCATCACATACGCCCTATCCGACAGCTTCAGCGCATGGTTGGCGTTCTGCTCCACCAAAAAGATCGTCATCCCCGACTTCGCCAGCTCGCGCAGGGTGCTGAAGATCTGCTTCACCACGATGGGCGCCAGGCCCAGCGATGGCTCATCGAGCAGCAACAGCTTGGGCCGGCTCATCAGGGCGCGGGCGATGGCGAGCATCTGCTGCTCGCCGCCCGACATGGTCATGGCGCGCTGGTTGCGGCGCTCCTTGAGGCGCGGGAACAGCTCGAACATGCGCTGCATGTCTTCGCTGGCGAACTTGTCGCCGATGGGAATGGTGCCCATCAGCAGGTTCTCTTCCACCGACATGTCCGGGAACACCCGCCGGCCTTCCGGCGACTGGGCGATGCCGTTGGAGGCGATGTAGTGCGAGGACTTCTTGGTGATGTCGGTGCCGCGGTAGATGATCTGGCCGTTGGCGGCGCGCGGCTGGCCGAAGATGGACATCAGCAGGGTCGACTTGCCGGCGCCGTTGGAGCCGATCAGGCTCACGGTCTCGCCCTCGTTGATGTGCATCGAGACCTTTTTCAGGGCCTGGATAGGCCCGTAGAACACGTCGAGTTCCTTCAGTTCGAGGATCGGGGTACTCATACCAGCTCCTCTTCATCCGCGCCCAGGTAGGCGGCGATCACTTTCGGGTCGTGGCGAATCTGCTCCGGGCCGCCTTCGGCGATCACGTTGCCGTGGTCCAGCACCACGATGTGGTCGGAAATGCCCATGACCATGCCCATGTCGTGCTCGATCAGCACGATGGTCATGTCATGCTCGTCGCGCAGCAGGCGGATCATGCCGCTCAGCGCTTCGGTTTCCTGCGGGTTGAGGCCGGCAGCGGGTTCGTCCAGGCAAATCACCTGGGGCCGCGTGCACATGGCCCGGGCGATTTCCAGGCGGCGTTGCTGGCCGTAGGACAGCTCGCCGGCCAGGCGGTTGGCGCAGTCCACCAGGTCCACCACTTCCAGCCAGTAGAAGGCGGTGTTGAGCGCGTCTTCCTCGGCCTTGCGGTAGCCCCGGGTGTTGAGGATGCCGGCCACCATGTTGCGGTTCACCCACATGTGCTGGGCTACCAGCAGGTTTTCCACCACCGACATTTCCCGGAACAGGCGAATGTTCTGGAAGGTCCGGGCCAGGCCTGCGCGGTTGACCAGGTGGGTGCCGCCGAACATCTTGTAGTACAAGCGGCTGGCGAAGCTGCGCGGCGAGACGAAGTCGGTGGGCTGGAAGGGCTCGCCCAGCAGCTTGATGACGTTGGTCTTGATGCCACGGGTCTGCAGCTCGATGCGCCCGCCGGTGGCCTTGTAGAAGCCGGTCAGGCAGTTGAACACGGTGGTCTTGCCGGCGCCGTTGGGGCCGATCAGGGCGAAGATCGAATTGCGCTTCACCTTCAGGCTGACATCGCTGAGCGCCTTGATGCCACCGAAGTGCATCATCAGGTTTTCAACCGTGAGTACATATTCACTCATGGCGCCACTCCTTTACGCGGGACCACACCGGTACGGCTGATGCGAATCAGGCCGCGCGGTCTCCAGATCATCATCAACACCATCAACACGCCGAATAGCAGCACGCGGTACTCGGCGAACGAGCGCAGCAGTTCGGGGGCCACGGTGAGCACGAAGGCGGCGATCACCACCCCGACGGTGGAACCCATGCCGCCCAGCACCACGATGGCCAGGATCAGCGCCGACTCGAAGAAGGTGAACGAGGTCGGGTTGACGAAGCCCTGGTAGCTGGCGAAGAACACCCCCGCCAGGCCCGCCGTGGAGGCGCCCAGGGTGAAGGCCGAGAGCTTGACCAGCACGTGGTTCAGGCCCATGGCACGGCAGGCGATCTCGTCTTCGCGCAGGGCTTCCCAGGCGCGGCCCACCGGCATGCGGGTAAGGCGGTGCTTGATGTACAGCACGCCGATCACCACCAGGAACAGCACCGCGTAGATGAACACGAATTTCAGGTCGGGGTTGTAGTCGATGTGCAGGAACTCATGGATCGGGATGCCGCCCTCCTTCGCCTTGCGCCCGAACTCCAGGCCCAGGAAGGTCGGCGATGGCACTGGCACGCCGTTGGGGCCGCCGGTGAACGACAGCCAGTTGTTTAGCACCAGGCGGATGATCTCGCCGAAGCCCAGGGTGACGATGGCCAGGTAGTCACCGTGCATGCGCAACACCGGGAAGCCCAGTATGCAGCCGGCGAACGCCGCGGCCAGGGCCGCCAACGGCAGCGCCGACCAGAAGCCCAGGCCCAGGTACTGGTAGCCCAGCGCCAGGCCGTAGGCACCGATGGCGTAGAACGCCACGTAGCCCAGGTCGAGCAGGCCGGCCAGGCCCACCACGATGTTCAGGCCCAGGCCCAGCAGCACGTAGATCAGGCCGAGGATGACGATGGTCAGCACGTACTTGTTGGCGAACGCCGGGAAGACGATGGCCAGCACGATCACCAGCGGGATCACCCAGCGCAGCGCCGACTTGTGGCCGGGGGCGAGCACGTGCACGCCCGAGCCGCCGCGCTCCATGCCCTGGGAAATGCGCAGGCCACGGGGCGTCTGCAGGAACAGGCTGATGAGGAACCGGCCGATCACCACGGCCAGCACCAGCCAGGCCACGCGGGTGGGTTCCAGGTTGAAGCTGTAGCCTTGCAGCACCACGCCGACGATCGGGCCGAAGACGATCAGCGCCAGCAGGCCGGCGATCACCGCGTCGATCACGCTTTGCTTGATATCGATGGGTTTGATTGGGGCACCAGACATAAATTACACCTTCGCCACGAGTGGTCGACCCAGCAGGCCCTGGGGTCGGAAGATCAGGATCAGCACCAGCAGGGCGAAGCTGAACACGTCTTTGTAGTCCGAGTTGATCAACCCGGAGAACTGCGACTCGGCAACCCCCAGGATCAACCCGCCGAGCATGGCCCCCGGCAGCGAGCCGATGCCGCCCAGCACCGCGGCGGTGAAGGCCTTGATGCCGATGATGAAGCCGGCGTAGAAGTCGAAGGTGCCGTAGTTCACGGTGATCAGCACGCCCGCCAGCGCCGCCATGGCCGCGCCGATGATGAACACGTAGGAAATTACCCGGTCGGTGTTGATGCCCAGGATGGAGGCCATCTTGCGGTCTTGCTGGGTGGCCCTGCACATGCGGCCCAGCTTGGTGTACTGGATGATGTAGGTCAGCACGGCCATGCCGGCGAACGCTGCCACCAGGATGAATAGCTTGGTGTAGGTGATCTGCACGAAGCCGGTGCCGATGTCGAAGCGCCAGCCGCCGCTGAGCAGCGTGGGCACGCCCTGCTGGTTGGGGCCCTGGGCGATCTGCGCGTAGTTCTGCAGGATCAGCGAGATGCCAATGGCGCTGATCAGCGGCGCCAGTCGCGTGGAGTTGCGCAGGGGCTTGTAGGCCACCCGCTCGATGACGAAACCGTAGACCCCGGTGACGACGATGGTGAACACCAGCGTGCCGAGAATCAGGAAAGGGAAGGACTCGACGCCAAAGAACGACAACACCGCCAGGCCGATGGCCGCCAGGTAGGCAGAGATCATGTACACATCGCCGTGGGCGAAGTTGATCATGCCAATGATGCCGTAGACCATGGTGTAGCCGATGGCGATCAGCCCGTAGACCGACCCGAGGGTCAGGCCGTTGATCATTTGTTGCAGGAAAATACCATCCATCATGCACGCTCACGAACTTCTGGGCCGCACGGGTCCGCGCGGGCAAGCCGGGCCTGCCCACTCGAGACGCGAGCGGTGGTAAGAGAACTGACGGGCCTGGCCACAAGCGGCCGGGCCCTGTTTGACCCGGCCCGGGGCTCAACCCCGGGCCAGGCCGACGTCATGTCATTTCTGCTTGTCGAGCTGGTGGTATTTGCCGTCCTTGTCCCACTGGTACACCACGTAGTCGGAGACTTTCAGGTCGCCCTTGCTGTCCCAGGTCTTGGTGCCCATCACGGTGTGGACAGGGTTGGCCTTCAGCCATTTGGCAGCGTCTTCGCCCTTGTCGGACTTGGCGCCGTTGAAGCCTGCGGCCAGGGCCTGGATCGAGGCGTAGGCGTACAGGGTGTAGCCTTCAGGCTCGTAGCCGGCCTTGCGGAACTGGTCCACCACGGCCTTGCTGTCTGGCAGCAGGCGCGGGTCGGCGCCGAAGGTCATGTACACGCCATCCACGTACTGGGCGCCACCGGCGGTGGTCACCAGTTCGTCGGTGACCACGCCGTCGTCGGACATGAACTTCACGTCTTTCAGGCCTTGCTCGCGCAGTTGGTGCACCAGCGGGCCGGCCTCGGGGTGCAGGCCACCGAAGTAGACCACGTCGGCGCCAGCGGCGCGGATCTTGGTCACCAGGGCGCTGAAGTCTTTCTCGCCGCGGGTCAGGCCCTCTTCCAGCACCGGCTTCACGCCACGGGCGGTCAGCTGCTTGGCGGTGGCGTCGGCCAGGCCCTTGCCGTAGGTGTCCTTGTCGTTGATGACCGCGACTTTCTTGCCTTTGAGCACGTCGACGATGTAGTCACCGGCCACCACGCCCTGTTGGTCGTCACGGCCGCACATGCGGAACATGGCGGTCAGGCCACGCTCGGTAACCTGTGGGTTGGTGGAGCCTGGGGTGATGGCGATGATGCCAGCATCCCCGTAAACCTCAGAAGCAGGAATGGTGGACGAGGAGCAGAAGTGACCGACCACGCCGGCGACCTTGTCCTGGTCAGCCAGCTTGTTGGCCACCGCCACGGCCTGTTTCGGCTCACAGGCGTCGTCGCCCTGCACCAGGATGATCTTGCCGCCGTTCACGCCGCCGTGGGCGTTGATCTCGTCGGCCGCCGCCTGGGCACCTTTCATGTATTGCAGACCGAAGGATGCGTTGGCACCGGTCATGGGGCCTGCCACGCCGATCTTGATGTCGGCTGCCTGTACAAACGAAGAAACACCCAACGCAGTAGCCACTGCGAGAGCCAGAAAACCTTTCCTGTAAAACGTCTGCGACATGAGGTGGTGCTCCTGAGTTTTTTTGGTTGGCACTACAACTTCAGCAATAGCTCTGAGCAAGCGCCGTGCCATCCCATTTTCCAATGTGGGACGCCAGGCGCCGTTTTGCGCGCGCAGGCCCTGCGCCCGCCTTTTTGCGGCTCGTGCAACCGTCTGGCTCGGGCCTGGTAACACCGGGTTGCAAAAAAGGCGCAACCACAAAGTGCCATCATTGCAACCTGCTAGCACTTGCGCGTGCAACCGACCTGTAACAGGCTGCGTAACCGAAGTGCACATCAGCGGTGCGCAATTGCTACGCGACGCACCATTACAGGCTAGCTGGTGCCTGGAAAAACACAGAGTTAGTTAGGAAACTACTTATAGTGGCGGCGAAAAGGCGATGCCAGAGGCTTTCGCGCCAGCCTCAAGCATTCGGCGGCCAGCACAAAAGACTGGCAGAATGAGCCTTTACTGTGCGCCACTATCGATTCCGTCATGCCGCCAGGCCCAGTTGGAGCCCTCAATGAGCGAGAGCGTATTCGCTGATCGCATCGTGCAGAACCTGCTCGACACCGATTTGTACAAGCTGACCATGATGCAGGCCGTCCTGCACAACTACCCCAACGTCGAGGTGGAGTGGGAGTTCCGCTGCCGCAACGGTGAAGACCTGCGCCCGTACCTGGCCGAAATCCGCTACCAGATCGAGCGCCTCTGCGAACTGAGCCTGAGCAGCGACCAGCTGGGGTTCCTGGAGCGCATCAACTTCATGAAGCCGGACTTCCTGCGCTTCCTGGGCCTGTTCCGCTTCAACCTGCGCTATATCCAGACCAGCATCGAGAACGACCAACTGAGCATCAAGCTACGCGGGCCGTGGCTGCACGTGATCCTGTTCGAAGTGCCGCTGCTGGCCATCGTCAGTGAAGTGCGCAACCGCGTGCGTTACCGCGAGGTCACCCTGGGCCAGGCCCGCGAGCAGCTGTACCGCAAGTTCGACTGGCTGGCGGCCAACGCCTCGGCCGACGAACTGGCCGAATTGCAGGTAGCCGATTTCGGCACCCGCCGGCGCTTTTCCTACAAGGTGCAGGAAGAAGTGGTGTCGGTGCTCAAGCACGATTTCCCCGGGCGCTTCGTCGGCACCAGCAACGTGCACCTGGCGCGGGAAATGGACATCAAGCCATTGGGCACCATGGCCCATGAATGGATCATGGCCCACCAGCAACTGGGCCCGCGGCTGATCGACAGCCAGAGCGCGGCGCTGGATTGCTGGGTGCGTGAATACCGTGGGCTGCTGGGCATCGCCCTGACGGATTGCATCACCATGGACGCTTTCCTCAGCGATTTCGATCTGTACTTCGCCAAGCTGTTCGACGGCCTGCGCCACGACTCGGGCGATCCGGTGCAGTGGGCTGAAAAAGCCATCGCCCACTACCAGAAGCTGGGCATCGACCCCATGAGCAAGACCCTGGTGTTCTCCGACGGGCTCAACCTGCCCAAGTCGCTGGACATCTTCCGCGCACTGCGTGGGCGCATCAACGTCAGCTTCGGCATTGGCACCAACCTGACCTGCGATATCCCGGGGGTGGAACCGATGAGCATCGTGCTGAAGATGACCGACTGCAATGGCCAGCCGGTGGCGAAGATCTCGGACGAGGCGGCCAAGACCCAGTGCCGCGACGAGAACTTCGTGGCGTACCTGCGCCATGTGTTCAAGGTAAAACCATAACGCCCTGTAGCCGCTGCCGCCAGGCTGCGCTGGCCCTGTGCCTCACTGAGAATCTGCAGTGAACTCAAGGGCCAGCGCAGCCTGGCGGCAGCGGCTACGGGTGTGGCGATCAGTCCACCAGGGTGACCGCGCCTTTCATCATCGAGATGTGGCCCGGGAACGAGCAGAAGAACGCGTAGTCAGTCCCCGCCTGCAGCTTCGACACGTCGAAGGTCACCGAATCCTTCTCGCCCGCACCGATGATCTTGGTGTGGGCCAGGATGCGCTCGTCGCCATCCTTCAGGTAATTCTTGTCGATGCCGGCAGCCATGCCGTCGCTGGCCACGCCCTGGGCGTCGGCAGCCTTGCTCAGCACCCAGTTGTGGCCCATGACGTTCTTGGCCAGCGAGCCCGAGTGTCCCAGGTTGACGGTGAAGGTCTTGCAGGTCTTGCTGATTGCGATGGCCTTGGTGTCGAAGGTCATGCTGTCGGTGGAATCGACGTCTACCTTGCAATCAGCGGCAAATACCTGGCCGGCAGCGAGGGCAAGCAGGGAGGCGGCTACGACTTTTGCGAACATGGTGGATCTCCAGGACAGTTATTAAGCAAGGCTTCTTCTATGAGCCCTATCGAAAATGGCAACAAGACAAACCTTACACGCACCTAATATTGTATACAATATCAATCACGGAGCGTTTACATGAACAATTTCCTGCGCAGCCTGCTCGCCGCCTACGCCTGCGGCAACACCGGCACCGAACATCTGGACGACTGAACGAAAAGCTGGAGCCAGAGCGCCTGCGGATTTACCCTGTGGCCCCCAACGTGCCAGGAGCCACCCCATGCCTTTGACTTCAGTCTGTGTTTTCTGCGGCGCCAGCAGCGGCAACAACCCGGTGTACCGTGAGGCGGCCATCACCTTGGGCCGCGCCCTGGCGGCGCGCAAGCTGACGCTGGTCTACGGCGGTGGCGCCGTGGGCCTGATGGGTATCGTCGCCGATGCCGTGCTGGAAGCCGGTGGTGAAGTGATCGGCATCATCCCCCACAGCCTCAACGACCTGGAAATCGGCCATAAGGGCCTGACCCGCCTGGAAGTGGTGGACGGCATGCACGCACGCAAGGCGCGCATGGCCGAGCTGGCCGACGCCTTCATCGCCCTGCCCGGCGGCCTGGGCACCCTGGAAGAGCTGTTCGAAGTGTGGACCTGGGGCCAGTTGGGCTACCACGGCAAGCCGCTGGGCCTGCTGGAGGTGAACGGCTTCTACAGCAAGCTCACCGGCTTCCTCGACCACCTGGTGGAGGAAAACTTCGTCCGCGAGCAGCACCGGGCGATGCTGCAGGTGAACGACTCGGCCAACGACCTGCTCGACGCCCTGGACGCCTGGCAGCCCACCGTGCTGCCGAAGTGGACCGACAAGAAGCCGGACTGATCAGCCCGCCAGCTCGCCCAGCGGCGTCACCGTGACCTGCACCTCCGGGTCATGGCTGCCGCCGCCCAGGATCACCCCGCGCAGTGGCGAGACGTCGGAGAAGTCGCGGCCCCAGGCCAGGGTGATGTGCTCCAGCGCCGGCTGCACGTTGTTGGTGGGGTCGAAGTCGACCCAGCCCAGCGGCGGGCAGTACACCGACACCCAGGCGTGGGACGCGTCGGCGCCGATCAAGCGCGGCTGGCCGGGCGGTGGCTGGGTCAGCAGGTAGCCGCTGACGTAGCGCGCCGCCAACCCGCGCGAGCGCAGGCAGGCCAGCATCAAGTGGGCGAAGTCCTGGCACACGCCGCGGCGGCGCTCCAGCACTTCCACCAGCGGTGTCGCCACCTGGGTGGCCTCGGCGTCGAAGGTGAATTCCTCGAAGATCTTTTCCATCAGCGCCCGCGCGCCTTCCAGCAAGGGCCGGCCGGGCGGGAAGCAATCGGCGGAAAAGGCCACGAAGCTTTGCTTGAGCCGCACATAGGGCGACTCGAAGCGGTAGCGGCAGGCCTTCATCAGGTCCTCGGCGATGGGCGCGCTGTTGTAGCACAGGGCGTTGCGCACCGTTTCCCAGCCTTGCGAGGCGGCGAAGTCCGGCGTGGCCCGCGCCAGCACCTCCACTTGCAGGCGCGCGCTGACTTTCAATTCGTCGTGGGGCCGCTCGAAGGTCAGCCGCGTCAGCGGGTTGCCGAATACGTCGAAGTCATCCACGCGCCAGCTGGGGTCGGGGCTGATGACCAGGCTCTGCTCGCGGCAGATCTGCCAGGCGCAGGGCCGCGGCCACAGGTGCGCCAGCTGCTGGGCCAGGGACACCGGGCTGTCGTAGTGGTAATGGGTGTCGTGAAGAATCTGGTACTGGGCGCTCATACCGACACCGTCCGTTGGCTGACATCATCGACGTGGGCGAAATGGCGCAGGGCCAGGCGGTCAGAGACCTGGCCGCTGGCTTCGTTGATGGTCTGCAGCAGGTCGGCCAGGCCGTCGAGCACCGCCTGCACGCTGGGCGCGCCGAACAGCGAGTGTTCCAGGCTACCCAGGTCGAAGCCGGCCAGGCGCTCGATGAGCATGGCCAGGCCGCGCTCGCGGGGCGCACCGAATTCATCGTTGAGGCGCCGCAGCGCGCGGTTCACCAGCTTGAGCTGGAAGATCACCGCGTGGGGGTTCTGCTCGTCCAGCAGCAACAGGTCGAGCACCGGAATCAGCTGCGGCACCGCCAGGTAGCGCGAGCGGTAGGTGATGCTGCTGTTGCCCAGTTCCAGCAGCCATTCAAGGCCGGCCTGGTCGGTCACCGCCACGCCGCGCAGGAAGCCGGCCAGGCTGGTGCTGAGGAACTGCAGGCGCTCGATGCGCCGGCCGATCATCAGGAAGCGCCAGCCCTCGTCGCGGGTCATGTCGTCGAGGGCGAAGCCCGACAGCGCCGCCAGCGACATCACCAGGCGGTTGAGGAAGTCCAGCAGCTCGCCCAGGTCGGGTTCTTCCACGTCCAGGCTCTGGGCTTCGCGCTGCAGTTCCACCAACGCCTGCCAGTTTTCCCGGGACAGCTTGCCGCGCACCTGCGAGGCCGCCCACTGCAAGCGCTGCAGGTTGGCGCGCAGGCTGAACGGCCACTCCTCGCCCAGCAGCGCGGCCAGCAGGCGTTCTTCCAGCTCGCCCTCCTCGGGCAGCAGCGACAGGCGCTCGGCCAGCTCCACCGCGGCGTCCAGCGCCAGCGGGTCGTCGCCGTCGATGTAGCGGCCGAGGATGATGCGCAGCAGCCGCGCGCTGTCGTCGCAGCGCTCGCAGTAGCGGCCAAACCAGAATAGGTTTTCCACCACCCGCGACGGCAGGTACGGGTCGACCCGCACCACGTCGTGCACGCCGATGGTTCGCTGGGCCTTCCACTGTTCGCCGATGGGCACGCGTTCGCCCAACACCCAGGTGTCCTTGCTGGCACCGCCACGCTGCATCGACACCACCTCGGCGTCGGCCTCGGCAGCCACCCGGGTCAGGGCGCCGGGCAGCACCCGGTAGCCGTCGTAGCCTGCCACCGCGTAAACGCGCATGCCGATGGCGCGCGGCGCCAGTTGGCCGTTGTCCTGCCACACCGGCGCCTGGCTCAGCTGCGCCAGCTCCTGCGCCACGTAGGCGTAAGGGCGCGCCTGGATGCGTTCGGCCATGGCCTTGCGCTGCTTGGCATCAAGGTCGCGGCCGAACACCGGGGTAAAGCTTTGCGAGGGGAACGCCGGCTTGATCAGCAGGTTCGGCAGTTTTTCCAGGGCCTGGGCCATCACCGGCGGCTCGCCGCACCACCAGGTGGCGATGGATGGCAGGATCAGCTTCTCGCCGAACAGGTGCTCGTTGATGGTCGGCAAAAAGCCCAGCAGCCCGGGTGACTCCAGCACGCCGCTGCCCAGGGCGTTGGCCACCAGCACCCGGCCCTGGCGCACGGCTTCCAGCAGGCCGGGCACGCCCAGGGCCGAGTCGGTGCGCAGCTCCAGCGGGTCGCAGAAGTCGTCGTCCAGGCGCCGCATGATCGCGTGCACCCGGCGCAGGCCGTTGAGGGTCTTGAGGTACACGGTGGCGTCGCGCACGGTCAGGTCGCTGCCTTCCACCAGCGGGTAGCCCAGCTGGCGCGCCAGGTACAGGTGTTCGAAATAGCTCTCGTTGAAGCGCCCGGGGGTCAGCAGCACGATCAGCGGGGTCTCGTTGCCGCCCGGCGCCAGCCGCCGCAGGGTGTCCTGCAGGGTGCGGAAATAGCCCGCCAGGTGTTCCACCTTGAGGTCGCGGTACAGCTCTGGGAAGGCCCGCGACACGCTCATGCGGTTTTCCAGGGCATAGCCTGCGCCCGAGGGCGCCTGGGTGCGGTCGGCGGTCACCCACCAACGGCCGTCGGGGGTGCGCGCCAGATCCACGGCGCACAGGTGCAGGAAGGTGTCGCCGGGCAGCTTCAGGCCTTGGCACGGCCAGAGGAAATTGTTGTGGCCGTACACCAGCTCGGCCGGCAGCAGGCCCTTGCGGATCAGCTCCTGGGGGCCGTAGATGTCGGCCAGCACCGCGTTCAGCAAGCGGGCGCGCTGGGCGATGCCGGCGCGCAGGTGCTGCCACTCGGCGGCGGGAATCACGTGGGGCAGCAGGTCCAGCTCCCACGGGCGGTCGGCGCCCTTGGGGTCGGCGTAGACGTTGTAGGTCACGCCGTTTTCCTGGATCTGCCGGGTCAGCAACGCCTGGCGCTGGGCCAACTGCGCCGGGCTGCTGCGCTGCAATTGGTCGAACAGCTTGCGCCAGTGCGGACGCACCGAGCCGTCAGCCGCGAGCATCTCGTCAAAACTTCCCGCCGTCAGCGGGTATCGGTCAAGCAGGTCTGGCATGGAACGCTCGGCGCAGGCAGTAAGACATCAGAAAAAAGCGGCAGGCCGGTTGCCCGGCCGCCCTTTCAGGTGCGACGCATGTCCAGTGTCATCGGCAGCTCGTCATTGTTCGTGAGTGTAGGCGCAGGCTGCGGGCCAGGGCTATGGCCCAGGCGGAAGAATCGCGACAGGCGCCGGCTCTCGGCTTCGTTGGCGTTCACCGGCAGCGTCTCGTAGTTGCGCCCGCCCGGGTGCGCCACGTGGTACTGGCAGCCGCCCAGGGAGCGCTGCATCCACGTGTCGTGGATGTCGAAGGTCAGCGGCGCGTGCACCGGGATGGTCGGCTGCAGGCAGTTGAACGGCTGCCAGGCGCGGAACCGCACGCCGGCCACGTACTCGCCGACCTTGCCGGTGGGCTGCAGCGGCACGGTGCGGCCGTTGCAGGTGAGCACGTAGCGCTGCGGCGACAGGCCGTTGAGCTTGACCTGCAGGCGCTCCAGCGACGAGTCGACGTAGCGCACGGTGCCGCCGGCGCCGCCCTCCTCGCCCAGCACGTGCCAGGGCTCCAGCGCCTGACGCAGCTCCAGTTCGATGCCAGCCACGGCGTAGTCGCCGATCTTCGGGAAGCGGAACTCCAGGTGCGCGGCGAACCATTCGGCTTGCAGCCCGTAGCCGGCGCCGTTGAGGTCGGCGATGACGTCGGCGAAGTCCTGTTCGATGAAGTGCGCGAGCATGAAGCGGTCGTGCAGCTCGGTGCCCCAGCGCGCCAGCTTCGGTGGTGCATAGGGCTCGCGCCAGAAGCGCGCCACCAGGGCACGCAGCAGCAGTTGCTGCACCAGGCTCATGCGCGCGTGGGGCGGCATTTCGAAGCCGCGCAGCTCCAACAGGCCGAGCCGGCCGGTGGCGCCGTCCGGGGAGTAGAGCTTGTCGATGCAGAACTCGGCGCGGTGGGTGTTGCCGGTAACGTCGATCAGCAGGTTGCGCAGCAAGCGGTCCACCAGCCACGGCGGGCACTGCTCGCCGGGCGCGGGCATCTGCTGGAAGGCGATCTCCAGGTCGTACAGCGAGTCGTTGCGCGCCTCGTCCACGCGCGGCGCCTGGGAGGTAGGCCCGATGAACAGGCCGCTGAACAGGTAGGACAGCGACGGGTGGTTGTGCCAGTAGCTGATCAGGCTGCGCAGCAGGTCCGGGCGGCGCAGGAACGGCGAGTCGGCCGGGGTGGCGCCGCCCAGCACGAAGTGGTTGCCGCCGCCGGTGCCGGTGTGGCGGCCGTCGATCATGAACTTCTCGGTGCTCAGGCGGGTTTCCCGCGCCTGCTCGTAGAGGAACTCGGTGCGCTCAACCAGCTCGTCCCAGCTGGCCGAAGGCTGCACGTTGACCTCGATCACGCCCGGGTCGGGGGTGATGCGGAAATTGGCCAGGCGCGGGTCGTAGGGCGGCTCGTAGCCTTCCAGCAGCACCGGGCACTTGAGTTCCTCGGCGGTGGCCTCGATCACTGCCACCAGCTCCAGGTATTCCTCGACCTTGGCCAGCGGCGGCATGAACAGGTACAGGCGGCCGTCGCGGGCCTCGGCGCACAGGGCCGTGCGGGTCAGCCAGCTGGCCGACTCGTCGAGCTTGGGCACGCGCTCGTCGGCGGCCTGGGCCGGGCTGGCGACCTGCAGCTGCACCGGGGTGGGCAGTGCGCCCAGGTCCTGGTTGGGGTCACGCGGGTGCACGAAGGGGTATTCGGCAGCGGTCACCCAGGGCTGCGAGGCCAGGGGCAGGCGGTAGCCCAGCGGCGAATCGCCCGGCACCAGCCGGCAATGGCTGTCACGCAGGTACCAGCGGCCACTCTGCCATTGGTCGCCATCAGCCGTGCGCGCCAGCGGCAGCACCTGGCCGATGACCTTGTCCAGGCCTTGGCTGAATACCTTGCGCAGGCGTTTGCGCTCCATTTCCTCGCCCAGGCGCGAGTCCTCGGCGCTGACGTTCACCGGCAGTGCGCCTTCGCGCCACAGGTAGTAGAAGTTGTCTTCGTAGGCCGGGAACACGAAGCGCGGCGGCAGCTTCAGGCGCTCGGCGACGCTGGCCAGGAAGCGCCCAGCCAGCTCGCCGGTGGCGCCGTAATCACGGGTTTCATCGGCGATCAGCGCGTCGTTGTGCCAGATCGGCTCGCCGTCCACGCGCCAGTAGGCGTTCAGCGACCAGCGCGGCAACTGTTCGCCGGGGTACCACTTGCCCTGGCCGAAGTGCACCAGGCCCTTGGGCGCGTAGCGGGCGCGCAGGCGCTGGTACAGCTCGGCGGACAGTTTGCGCTTGGCGTCGCCCAGGGCCGCGGTGTTCCACTCGGCGCCATCGGGGTCGTCGATGGACACGAAGGTCGGCTCGCCGCCCATGGTCAGGCGCACGTCGCCCTCCACCAGGTCAGCGTCGATCTGCCGGCCCAGCGCCTGGATCTGCTGCCATTGCTGTTCGCTGTAGGGCCGGGTGACGCGCGGCGCCTCCCAGATGCGCTCTACTGCCATTTCATGGCTGAACTCGCATTCGCACGGCTCCACCAGGCCACTGATGGGCGCCGCAGAGGACGGATCAGGACTACAGGCCAATGGGATATGCCCTTCACCGGCGAACAGCCCGGAGGTGGCATCCAGGCCGATCCAGCCCGCACCGGGCAGGTACACCTCGCACCAGGCGTGCAGGTCGGTGAAGTCCACCTCGGTGCCGGACGGGCCGTCCAGGGCTTTCACATCTGCCGTCAGCTGGATCAGGTAGCCGGACACAAAGCGCGCGGCCAGGCCCAGGTGGCGCAGCAACTGCACCAGCAACCAGGCCGAGTCACGGCAGGAGCCCGAGGCGTTTTCCAGGGTTTCTTCCGGCGTCTGCACCCCCGGTTCCATGCGGATCAGGTAGCCGATGTCCTGGCTCAGGCGCTGGTTGAGCGCCACCAGGAAGTCCACGGCCGGTATCGGCGTGCGGTCGATGCCTTTGAGGTAAGCCTCGAACTTGGGCGACAGTGGCAACTTCTCAAGGTAAGGCGCCAGCTCGTGCTTTTCGTCCTTCGCGTAGGCGAATGGGATCTTTTCCGCGTACGGCTCAAGGAAAAAGTCGAAGGGGTTGAACACCGCCATTTCGGCGACCAGGTCCACCTCGACGCGGAATTCGTCGGTCTTTTCCGGGAACACCAGGCGCGCCAGGTAGTTGCCCTGAGGGTCCTGCTGCCAGTTGATGAAGTGCTGCTCGGGCAGCACCTTTAGCGCATAGGACAGCACGCGCGTGCGGCTATGGGGCGCGGGGCGAAGGCGGACGATCTGCGGGTCAAGTTCAACCGCACGGTCGTAGCGGTAATGCGTGACATGGTGCAATGCGACATGGATCGACACGGCGTGCCTCCTGCGAGCCTTAACGGTAAGCGCACCGCGCAAGGTTTATGCCACGTGGGCAAAGCCAAGCACTAGAGCGCCTGCTCATTCAAGCACAGCACCAAGATCGTGCCATGCCCGATTAGCATCGCAAGGGTTGCACATTTATCGGGCAGGCACATGACGCAAGCGAAGGAGGCGGTTGGCCAAGGCGTTATCGCTGCCGACGCAGCCACAGGAAGTGTTGGCGCATTTCGCGATGGCGTCTCGAATTCAGTAGCAACAACCCCGTGAGCGGCGACAACACCGCTACCGCGAAGACACCGAGCGGCGGCTGGTAGAAATAGCTGGGAAGCGCCGTGGCAAGGCAGGCCAGCAACACGGCGGCAATAACCCAGGTCGCCGCGAGCCGGCCCCTGACCATCAGGAAATGGCTGATGAAAACTGCCACACCCACCGATGCCCCGCCCCACAGCAGCCCCGGCCCCTTGAGCGGCTTGAGCGGCACGTTGGCCAGGTAGGAGAAGCCGACAATGGCAACTACCGTACCAATCGCAAGGCAACAGCACAGAACAACACCTATGAACGCTGGGTAATATTTTGCCATCCAGCTGAGCGAGCCATCCTGGTCAGTCATTCACCCTCCTCCTCATACAGCCCGACGGCTACGTTGATGTTGCCCGACAGGCTGCTGCCTATCAGGCCCAACGACGCGCTGATCGAGTCTCTGATCTGGGTGATAGTGGCGTGTTTGAACTGGGCCGGGGTGTAGCGCTTCTCCAGTGTCTTGGCAGCTTGCCTCAGCTTCATCAGCCTGGGGGTCAACTTCGGGTCTTTCAACGCAAGCAGCTCGCTGGTCAACCGCTTGCGCTCCTGCCGGGTAAGGCCCTGAAGGGCCGCGCGAAGCGGCCTGCCCGTGTTGGCCTTGACCAGCAGGAGTAGCCTGGTCGTCGTCACCGCCGATGCAGCGACACCGGCCAATGACAGGCCATCGAGAATGAGCGACACCGCCTGGTACCAATCATTGCTGTCGAGTTCGTCCACGGCCTGCTGGTCGTAGGCCGATACCGCCGTGCGCCCTACCCCGGCGATGCATTGCAGCCCGCTGGCAGTGGCGGCGCTGTAACCGATGATGGTCACCACGGTACTGGCGCCCCCCGTGAACGGCACGGCAATGGTGCCGCTGAGCATTACCACCCAGCTCAGCACCGCCCCCGTGCAGGCCAACCCGGCGTTGAGCGCCTCCTGCAACACCCGCGACTCGCGGCCGTCGTTATGCACCTGGCTGATGAACTGCTCGGGCGTAGTGTGGCGCTTGGCCTCACGCAATATCACCCGTTTTACCGCCTTGCTGCAGATCGGCTGGAACTCGCGCAGGGTGATCACGTTGAAATCGCTGTCGATATACACCACCCCGGCGCCGACGATTCCGGGGTCGGCGTCGATGGCGGCGAACAGGCGTGGCAGGTTGATGCGGCTTTCGATGCGCTGGCGGGCGAAGTGCTGGGAGGGGGTGGTGAAGGACGGATTGAGAGCGGTGCTCACTGGACGGTTCCTTGTTCAGTGGGAGGAGCGCGGTACGTAGCAGCTGCCGAAGGCTGCGTCACGGGTTATGCGGCGTTAGTGACGCGACCTTGCGGCCGCTGCTACAGGTGTGGGGGCCCAACGAAATATTGCGTAGGCCGGCGGCGGGGCGCAAGGGGAAATGCAAAACCGGGTGTAACCGAAATTTTCGGTTACACCCGGCTTCACATCAGCGCGGCAGGACGGGCTGACGCGAAGGCTTTTTCTTGCCCTTGCCGCCCTTGGCTGCGTCGTGGCGGGCCTTGGCGGCTTCCTTGGCGCGGGCTTCGGCGGCGGCCTTGGCCTGTTCGCGCTTGTCCCACGGCTTGGAGCCGTCGCTGCCACGCGGCGGCAGGCCGGTGTGCTGGGTGAGGATGCGGGTTTCCTTGGCCACCTTGTGGCTGCCGGCCGGCGTCGAGTTCTTGCGACGGGCACTCTGGTAGGTGTCGGTCGCCGGCTGGTGCAGCGGGATCAGCTGGTGCTTGCCCGGGCCAATCAGGTCGGCGCGGCCCATGCGCTCCAGCGCTTCGCGCAGCATCGGCCAGCCCTTCGGATCGTGGTAGCGCAGGAAGGCCTTGTGCAGGCGGCGCTGCTCCTCGCTCTTGACGATGGTGACCGCGTCGCTCTTGTAGGTGACCTTGCGCAGCGGGTTCTTGCCCGAGTGGTACATGGCGGTCGCCGACGCCATCGGCGAAGGGTAGAACGCCTGCACCTGGTCGGCGCGGAAACCGTTGCCCTTGAGCCACAGCGCCAGGTTCATCATGTCTTCGTCGGTGGTGCCCGGGTGCGCGGCGATGAAGTATGGAATCAGGTACTGCTCCTTGCCTGCTTCCTTGGAGTACTTCTCGAACATGCGCTTGAACTTGTCGTACGAGCCGATGCCCGGCTTCATCATCTGGTTCAGCGGGCCTTCTTCGGTGTGCTCCGGGGCAATCTTCAGGTAGCCGCCCACGTGGTGGGTGACCAGCTCCTTGACGTACTCCGGCGATTCCACCGCCAGGTCGTAGCGCAGGCCCGAGGCAATCAGGATTTTCTTCACCCCCGGCAGGGCACGGGCGCTGCGGTACAGCTGGATCAGCGCCGAGTGGTCGGTGTTCAGGTTCGGGCAGATGCCCGGGAACACGCACGACGGCTTGCGGCACGCCGATTCGATTTCCGGGCTCTTGCAGGCGATGCGGTACATGTTGGCGGTCGGGCCGCCCATGTCCGAGATCACGCCGGTGAAGCCTGGCACCTTGTCGCGGATCTCTTCGATCTCGCGAATGATCGACTCTTCCGAGCGGTTCTGGATGATGCGGCCTTCGTGCTCGGTGATGGAGCAGAAGGTGCAGCCGCCGAAGCAGCCACGCATGATGTTCACCGAGAAGCGGATCATGTCGTAGGCCGGGATCTTCTCCTTGCCATACGCCGGGTGCGGAATGCGCGCGTAGGGCATGCCGAACACGTAGTCCATTTCCTCGGTGGTCATGGGAATGGGTGGCGGGTTGAACCATACGTCCACTTCGCCATGCTTCTGCACCAGCGCACGGGCGTTGCCCGGGTTGGTTTCCAGGTGCAGCACGCGGTTGGCGTGGGCGTAGAGCACGGCGTCGCCGCGCACTTTCTCGAACGACGGCAGGCGGATGACGGTCTTGTCACGGGTCATGCGCGGGCTGGCCAGGATCTGCACGACCTTGGGCTCGTTCGGGTCTTCCACCGGGCCCTTTTCCTGCTCGATGGCGCAGGCCTGGGTGTCCTGGGTGTTGACGTACGGGTTGATGATCTTGTCGACCTTGCCAGGACGGTCGATACGGGTGGAGTCCACCTCGTACCAGCCCTGCGGCGTGTCACGGCGCACGAAGGCGGTGCCACGAATGTCGGTGATGCTTTCGATCTTCTCGCCGTAGGACAGGCGCTGGGCCACTTCGACGATCGCGCGTTCGGCGTTGCCGTACAGCAGGATGTCGGCGCAGGCGTCGATCAGGATCGAGTGGCGGACCTTGTCCTGCCAGTAGTCATAGTGGGCGATGCGGCGCAGCGAGGCCTCGATGCCGCCCAGCACGATCGGCACGTGCTTGTAGGCTTCCTTGCAGCGCTGGCTGTACACCAGGCTGGCGCGGTCGGGGCGCTTGCCCGCCAGGCCGCCAGGGGTATAGGCGTCGTCCGAGCGGATTTTCTTGTCCGCGGTGTAACGGTTGATCATCGAGTCCATGTTGCCGGCCGCGACGCCGAAGAACAGGTTCGGCTCGCCCAGCTTCATGAAGTCGTCTTTGCTGGTCCAGTCGGGCTGGGCAATGATGCCCACGCGGAAGCCCTGGGCCTCCAGCAGGCGGCCGATGATGGCCATGCCGAACGACGGGTGGTCGACGTAGGCGTCACCGGTGACGATGATGATGTCGCAGGAATCCCAGCCGAGCTGATCCATCTCCTCCCTGCTCATGGGCAGGAATGGCGCTGGCCCGAAACACTCGGCCCAGTACTTTGGATAGTCGAATAACGGCTTGGCTGCTTGCATGTCGATGACCGTGTGGCTACATGTTGAAAAAACGCGGGCGCGGAATATAGCACAAATTTTGACCAATTCCGACGACCACTGTCGGAATTCAGCCCGCTCGATAAAAACCCCCGTAGCAGCTGCCGAAGGCGGCGTCGTTTTTTAAAAGCGACGCCGCCTTCGGCAGCTGCTACGCGGGTTATTCGTCGTCGTCGAAGTTGTAGCTGCCTGGCGCCAGGTTCTCGAAGCGCGTGTATTTGCCGATGAAGGCCAGGCGGATGAAGCCGATGGGGCCGTTACGCTGCTTGCCGATGATGATCTCGGCGATGCCCTTGTGCTCGGTCTCGGGGTGGTACACCTCGTCGCGGTACACGAACATGATCACGTCGGCGTCCTGCTCGATCGCTCCCGATTCCCGCAAGTCGGAGTTTACCGGGCGCTTGTTCGGGCGTTGTTCCAGGGAGCGGTTGAGCTGCGACAGCGCCACCACCGGGCAGTTGAATTCCTTGGCCAGGGCTTTCAACGAGCGGGAAATCTCCGAAATCTCGTTGGTACGGTTGTCGCCGCTGGAACCGGGAATCTGCATCAGCTGCAGGTAGTCGATCATGATCAGGCCGATGTCGCCGTGTTCACGCACCAGGCGGCGCGTACGCGCGCGCATTTCCGACGGGCTGATACCGGCGGTATCGTCGATGAACAGCTTGCGGTCGTTGAGCAGGTTGACCGCCGAGGTCAGGCGCGGCCAATCGTCGTCGTCCAGGCGGCCGGAACGCACCTTGGTCTGGTCGATGCGGCCCAAGGAAGACAGCATACGCATGACCAGCGAATCACCTGGCATCTCCAGCGAGTAGACCAGCACGGCCTTCTCGCTGCGCAACACGGCGTTTTCCACCAGGTTCATGGCGAAGGTGGTCTTGCCCATCGACGGACGGCCGGCGACGATGATCAGGTCAGCCGGCTGCAGGCCGCTGGTCTTCTCGTCCAGGTCGGTGTAGCCGGTGGACAGGCCAGTGATGGCCTCGTCGGTGTTGAACAGCGTGTCGATGCGGTCGATGGCCTTGGTCAGCAGGTCGTTGACGCTGACCGGGCCGCCGGTCTTGGGCCGCGCCTCGGCGATCTGGAAGATCTGCCGTTCGGCCTCGTCGAGGATCTCGGCGGCGTTGCGGCCCTGGGGGTTGAAGGCGCTGTCGGCGATCTCGTTGCTGATGCTGATCAGCTGGCGCAGCGTGGCACGCTCGCGGACGATCTGCGCATAGGCCTTGATGTTGGCGACCGACGGCGTGTTCTTCGCCAGTTCGCCCAGGTAACCCAGGCCACCGACCTGGGTGCTCTGCCCTTCCTTGTCCAGCTGCTCGTGCAGGGTGACCACGTCGAACGGCGTGTTCAAATCCGCCAGGCGGGCAATGGCGCGGAAGATCAGGCGGTGGTCATGACGGTAGAAATCGCCATCCGAAACTTGATCGAGCACGCGTTCCCAGGCGTTGTTGTCCAGCATCAAGCCACCGAGCACGGCCTGTTCGGCCTCGATGGAATGCGGCGGCACCTTGAGGGCGGCGGTTTGCAGATCGTACTGTTCGGGTTGCGATATCTCGTTCATGGCCACTTGAAATCAGAGGGTACAGAAAGACAAAGGGCACGACCTGTAGACAGGATCGTGCCCAATGTTACCGGCTGTTACCCAAGGGTGCCAGCCGATAGGTAGTGCCTTAAGCAGCTACAACAACAACGCGTACGGTAGCTTCTACGTCGCTGTGCAGGTGCACGGCAACGTCGTATTCGCCAACGTTACGGATGGTGCCGTTCGGCAGACGAACTTCAGCCTTGGCAACTTCAACGCCCGAGGCGGTCAGTGCGTCAGCGATGTCGTGGGTGCCGATCGAACCGAACAGCTTGCCTTCGTCACCGGCGGTGGCAGTGATGGTCACTTCCAGCTCAGCCAGTTGGGCAGCGCGAGTTTCAGCCGAAGCTTTCTTGTCTGCAGCCAGTTTTTCCAGCTCGGCACGACGCTCTTCGAACGCAGCCAGGTTGGCTGGGGTCGCGGCGGTAGCTTTGCCGTAAGGCAGCAGGTAGTTACGGCCGTAACCAGCCTTAACGTTTACTTTGTCGCCCAGGTTGCCCAGGTTGGCGACTTTTTCCAGAAGGATCAGTTGCATGTGGAAATCCTCTAACTTTTAACCTTCACCGTTCGCATTGCCAGCGTCTTTCGACGCCAGACGTCCGCGAAAATCAATCAGGCTGTCGACAATGGCCAACACCACGAGCAACGGATAGATCAGCTGCATGAACACCAGCAGCGTCACGTACAGCCCCACCAGCCAGAACCGCGCCAGGCGCTTTGCAGCGACCAGGGCGTGGATCAGGGCCAGGCCTGCGAACAGCAGCGGCACACTGCACAGCGGCGTGAGCATGGCCAGTTGAGTGCCGAAATTCGGCCCCACTAGCATGCACGCCAGCAGCAGCAATGCCGGCCCCCGCGGGATGCGCACGGTGCGAAACTCGCGACCGAACCCACCCGGGTTGTACAACAACGCTTGCCAGTACCGGCCCAACATCAGGCACAGCACGCTGACAATCTGCAGCATGGCCGCTATCAGGCCGGTCAGGACCGGTGGCAGCAGTGCGCTCAGGCGCGCTCGCTCTTCTACCGACAATTGCTGGTAGAGATCACCGAGGGCCATGGGCAGGACCTTTGACAGTTCCTGCGCCATGCCGTCGATGTGAGGGCGGAAAACCGCGCCCAGCACCACTGCATACACCAACCCCAGGGCTATGCTGACCAGCAGCACGCGGATCCAGGACTCACTCGAGCGCAGCACGTGCGCGAGGGTCGCCGAGCCCAGCAGCACCAGAAGTGCGCGGGGGTCGTGGTCGCTTCCCAGCAGCCACCACGCCAGAGCGGGCAGCAGGCCGAGGGCGAGGACACTCTTGGCATCCTGAAATCCGCGCCGCAGAAGCACCAGGCTTCCCGCGGCAGCACCCAACCAGAACAACAGCGGCATGACTGCCGATATGGCCACCACCAGGGTGGCCTGCATGCGTCCGCGCATGATGAAATCAGCTATGGCGCGCATGCATTCAATCCCTTGCTACTTGTCGACGACCCGGTCTCAGCGGCCGTGGCTGTCGGTGTAGGCCAGCAGGGCCAGGAAGCGGGCGCGCTTGATAGCGACGGCCAGCTGACGCTGATAACGAGCTTTGGTACCGGTGATACGGCTTGGAACGATTTTGCCGGTTTCGGATACGTAGGCTTTCAGGGTGTTGAGATCTTTGTAATCGATCTCTTTCACGTCTTCAGCGGTGAAGCGGCAGAATTTACGACGACGGAAGAAACGTGCCATGTAATTGGCTCCTCAAAAGGTCCGTGGATTACTCGTCAGCGTTATCGCTGGCGTCGCTGTTGTCGCTGTCATCGCCATCGGCGCTGTCAGCATGCTCAGGACGGTCACGACGCTCACGGCGCTCGCTGCGGTTTTCTTCGGCCTTGAGCATCTCGGACTGACCAGTTACGGCTTCGTCGCGACGGATGACCAGGTTACGGATCACGGCATCGTTGTAACGGAAGTTGTCTTCCAGCTCGGCCAGGGCCTTGCCAGTGCACTCAACGTTCAGCATCACGTAGTGAGCCTTGTGAACATTGTTGATTGCGTAGGCCAGTTGACGACGGCCCCAGTCTTCCAGACGGTGGATTTTGCCGCCGTCTTCTTCGATCAGCTTGGTGTAACGCTCAACCATGCCGCCGACTTGCTCGCTCTGGTCAGGGTGGACCAGAAAGATGATTTCGTAATGACGCATGAATGCTCCTTACGGGTTGTAGCCTGCCGCCAGGGCGGTCAGACAAGGAGTGAATGACACTGTATGTCTTGCTCGCGGAAAAGGTGATGGCGATGAACTGCTGGCACCTGCCGTCGAGGCAAGGGGCGCAATTGTAGAGAAGGGAGTGGGGACAAGCAAGGGAATTGGCGAATATTTGAACAGCTTTCGCCGGAATGCAAATCCCCGTAGCAGCTGCCGCAGGCGGCGTCGCCTTTTGACAGCGACGCAGCCTTCGGCAGCTGCTACGGGGGTTGGGTTACTTCTTGGTGTTGCGCTGACGGACGGCTTCGAACAGGCACACGCCCGTGGCCACCGACACGTTCAGGCTGCTGACGCTGCCGTGCATCGGCAGTTTCACCAGGTAGTCGCAGTGCTCGCGGGTCAGGCGGCGCATGCCCTTGCCTTCGGCGCCCATCACCAGGATGGTCGGCCCGGTCATGTCGTGCTGGTACAGCTCCTGCTCGGCTTCACCGGCAGTGCCCACTACCCACAGGCCGCGCTGCTGGAGTTTCTCCAGGGTGCGCGCCAGGTTGGTCACGGCCACCAGCGGGATCACCTCGGCCGCGCCGCAGGCGACTTTGCGCACTGCCGGGGTCAGGGTGGCCGACTTGTCCTTGGGCACGATCACTGCCAGCACGCCGGCGGCGTCGGCGGTGCGCAGGCAGGCGCCGAGGTTGTGCGGATCGGTCACGCCGTCCAGCACCAACAGCAGCGGCGCGCCTTCGGTGCGGTCCAGCAGCTCGTCGAGCATAGCCTCGCCCCACACCTGGCTTGGGCTGACCTCAGCCACAACGCCCTGGTGCACGCCTTCAACCCAGGCGTCCATCTCGCGACGTTCGGCCTGGCCCACCGACACGCGGTTTTCCGCGGCCAGGGCGATCAGCGGCTGTACGCGCGGGTCGTTGCGGCTTTCCGCCAACCAGATCTGCTTGACCCGCTTGGGGTGGTGACGCAACAGGGCTTCCACGGCGTGCACGCCGTAGATCTTTTCCAACTGACTCATGACTTCGCCTTCGGTTTACGGGCGCCCGATTTCGACGGGCCCTTGCGGTGCGTGGTGGGCTTGCTGGCGCCGCCGGACTTGTCCGAACGCGCCGGCTTGCCCGCGCCGCCCTTGGCCTCGGCCAGCAGCGCTTTTTTCATTTCACGGCTCTTGCGCACGTCGGCGTTGTTGGCCGCGGCATCCGACGCACGGTAGGCGCTGGCCGACTCCGAGGACTTGGCTGGGCGCTTCGACGGCTTCGACAGCGGCGCTGCCGGTGCCGGTTTTTCGTACACGGGCTTGTCGTAGGACTTGGCCGCCGGCTTCTTGTCCGCCGACTTGCGCTCAGGCGCTTTCTTCGCTTCAGGCTTTTCGGCCTGGCGATTCTTGCGACCGACGGGTGCGCTGGCGGATTTTTCCGACATGCCGAAGTCGATCTTGCGCTCGTCCAGGTCGACGCGCATCACCTGCACTTCCACCGTGTCGCCGAGGCGGAAGCTACGGCCGGTGCGCTCGCCCGCCAGGCGGTGGTGCACAGGGTCGAAGTGGTAGTAGTCGCCCGGCAGCGCGGTGACGTGCACCAGGCCTTCGACGAAGATGTCGGTCAGCTCCACGAACAGGCCGAAACCGGTCACGGCGGTGATCACGCCCGGGAAGGTCTCGCCCACACGGTCCTTCATGAACTCGCACTTGAGCCAGTTCACCACGTCGCGAGTGGCTTCGTCGGCACGGCGCTCGCTCATCGAGCACTGCTCGCCCAGCTGCTCCAGGGCCGGCTCGTCGTACGGGTAGATGCGCGCTTTCGGAATGGTCATGGCACCGGCACGCTTGACGTGCGGGGTGTCCATCTTCGAGCGGATCACACTGCGGATGGCGCGGTGGGTCAGCAGGTCCGGGTAGCGACGGATCGGCGAGGTGAAGTGGGTGTACGCCTCGTAGTTCAGGCCGAAGTGGCCGTTGTTCTCGGCGCTGTACACCGCCTGGCTCAGGGAGCGCAGCATCACGGTCTGGATCACGTGGAAGTCCGGGCGGTCCTGGATGTTTTCCAGCAGCGCGCGGTAGTCCTTGGGCGACGGACCATCCTTGCCCTTGTTGATCGACAGGCCCAGCTCGCCGAGGAAGGCGCGCAGTTTTTCCAGGCGCTCTGGCGGCGGACCGTCGTGCACGCGGTACAGGGCCGGGATTTCATGCTTCTGCAGGAACTCGGCGGTGGCCACGTTGGCGGCCAGCATGCACTCTTCGATCAGCTTGTGGGCGTCGTTGCGCACGGTCGGCTTGATTTCGGCGATCTTGCGCTCGGAACCGAAGACGATGCGGGTTTCCTGGGTCTCGAAGTCGATGGCGCCACGGGCATGACGGGCACCCAGCAGCACCTTGTACATGGCGTACAGTTGCTTGAGGTGCGGCAGCACATCGCCGTACTCGCCGCGCAAGGCCTTGGCCTCGCTGGTGCGCGAGTGCTCGAGCATGGTGCTGACCTTGTTATAGGTCAGGCGCGCATGGGAGTGGATCACCGCCTCGTAGAACTGGTAGTCGGTCATCTCGCCGGTCTTGGAGATGGTCATCTCGCAGACCATGGCCAGGCGGTCGACGTGCGGGTTCAGCGAGCACAGGCCGTTGGACAGCTCCTCCGGCAGCATCGGGATCACGCGCTCGGGGAAGTACACGGAGTTGCCGCGCACTTGGGCCTCTTCGTCCAGGGCCGAGCCCAGCTTGACGTAGCTGGACACGTCGGCGATGGCCACGTACAGCTTCCAGCCGCCATTGAACAGGCGCAGCTTGCTCTTGGCTTCGCAATAAACGGCGTCGTCGAAGTCGCGGGCGTCTTCGCCGTCGATGGTGACGAACGGCAGGTGGCGCAGGTCAACGCGGTTCTGCTTGTCCTTTTCCTCGACTTCCGGCTTCAGCTTCGCGGCTTCCTTCAGCACGGCCTGTGGCCATACGTGCGGGATGTCGTAGGTGCGCAGCGCGACGTCGATTTCCATGCCCGGCGCCATGTAGTTGCCGACCACTTCAATCACATCGCCCTGGGGCTGGAAGCGCGGGGTCGGCCAGTGGGTGATTTTCACCTCCACAAACTGGCCGATCTTGGCGCCGGCGTTGCGGCCCGGGGTAATCAGCACTTCCTGATTGACCTTGGGGTTGTCCGGCGTCACGAAGCCGATGCCGCCCTCTTCAAAGTAGCGGCCGACGATGGTCTCGTGACCACGGGACACCACTTCGACGATCACGCCTTCACGACGACCACGACGGTCCAGGCCGGAAACACGGGCCAGGGCACGGTCGCCGTCGAACACCAGGCGCATTTGCGCCGGGCTCATGAACAGGTCGTCGGAGCCGTCGTCGGGGATCAGGAAGCCGAAACCGTCGCGGTGGCCGGCAATGCGACCGGCGATCAGGTCCAGCTTATCCACAGGGGCGTAGGTGCCGCGGCGGGTGTAGATCAGTTGCGCATCGCGCTCCATGGCGCGCAGGCGACGACGCAAGGCCTCGACCTGGTCCTCGGTGGTCAGCCCGAACTCGTCTACCAGCTGCTCGCGGCTGGCGGGTGAGCCGCGCTCGTCGAGGTGCTGGAGGATCAGCTCGCGGCTGGGAATAGGGTTTTCGTATTTTTCCGCTTCACGAGCGGCCTCGGGATCGAGGGACTGCCAATCGGCCATTAGAGAAATTTCACCTTGTCTATATAAGGGTTAGTTTGGCATACGCGTATTGAAACGGGAAATTTCACGGTTTGACAGCCCCGCATTGCCGCATCTTCCAGTAAAAAAGGCACCGCGTGGAAGAAACCTGGAAAAAACCTAAACTTTTTTAACAACAGGGGTTTACAGGTCAAAAGACTGCCCGTATAGTGCGCGCCATCGACAACGCAAACGCGCTGAAGATGATGCCCAGATGGTGAAATTGGTAGACACGCCAGCTTCAGGTGCTGGTGACCTTACGGTCGTGGAAGTTCGAGTCTTCTTCTGGGCACCAATTTCTGGCTTGAGATTACAACATCTTGAGCCACTCACAAGAACCCGCGAAAGCGGGTTTTTGCGTTTCAGGGGTCTGAAAAGATTCTTTGAGAAATTTTTGAAAAAAAGTGTTTTCGGGGGTTTACAGGTGTTCGAACCCTCCGTATAGTGCGCACCACAACGACGGACAACGTCGAAGTAGCTGCCCAGATGGTGAAATTGGTAGACACGCCAGCTTCAGGTGCTGGTGACCTTACGGTCGTGGAAGTTCGAGTCTTCTTCTGGGCACCAATTCAGATTCACAGATCAACGATCTCTGAATCATCTCAAAAACCCGCGAAAGCGGGTTTTTGCGTTTCTGCCCTCCAGAACACCAATCCCCCGGACGCGGCCTGCGGCCGCTGCTACGAGGGATTGGTGTCAGGCTTTGAATTGGCCGATGCTGGCGCGCAGTTGCGCAGCCAGGTCATCCAGCACCTTGCTGCTGGCCGTGGTGTCAGCCACCACCTTCGCCGCGCGTTGTGCCTGGGCGTGGATATTTTCCACCCTGCCCTTCACCGCCTGCGCGCCATCAGCCTGCTGTTCCGCTGCACGGGTGGCCAGGCCTATCGCCGCATGCACCTGCTCCACCGACGCCTGCACGCTTTGCTGCAACCGCGCGCTGTCGCGCAGCACCAGCAAACCTTCGCCGGCCTGGCGCCCGGCCTGGCTGATGGCGGTCACCGCTTCACGGGCGCCCGATTGCAGCGCAGCAATGTGCGCCTGGATATCACCGGTGGAGCTTTGCGTCTTGCTGGCCAGCGCCCGCACTTCATCGGCGACTACCGCGAAGCCACGCCCGGTCTCGCCCGCCCGCGCCGCCTCGATGGCGGCGTTCAGGGCCAGCAGGTTGGTCTGTTCGGCGATGCTCTGGATCACGCTGAGCACCACTTCAATCTGTTGGCTTTGCTCGGCCAGCCGCTCGATGACCTGGGAGCCGTTTTGCACCTGCCCGGCCAGCGCCTCGATCAGGCCGCCCACCTGCGCCGAGGCCTGGGTGTTGGCGTCAGTGGCGGTGCGTATTTCTGCCACCTGCTGCAACGCCGACTGCATGGCACGGCTTTCGGCCTGGGCCTCATCAGCCATGGTCGACAGCGCCTGGAGGCTGGCGGCCACTTCATTGCTCTGCAACTGGGCGGCCGCGTCGGCGCCGGCGTTGCGCCGGGCCATCAGGTCGATCTCCTGGCCGGTGCGCTGGGCCACGTCACCCGCCTCGCGCACAATGGGTTGCAGCTTGTCGACGAAGCGGTTGACCGCCGCCGCCATGTCGCCGATTTCGTCATGGCTGTCGAGGCGCACACGGCGGGTCAGGTCGCCCTCCCCCGCGGCCAGATCGTTGAGCGCGGCGATCAGCAGGCGCAGCTTGCTCACCACCCGCCGGCCAAGCACTACCGCCACCAGCAGCAACACGCCCAGGCCGACCAGCGCCAAGGCCATGCCGATGCGCCAGCGCAGGGTAGCCGCCGCCTCCTGCACGCTGCGGGTGGCGTTGCCTTGCATGGCCGCAGCGCTGCCCTGCGCCGCTTCCAGGCGCGCCCTCAAGGCCTTCGAGCTGTCTGCGGAGGCGCCCAGCAGGCTGTCGCCCACCAACTGGTCGCCGCTGGCGATCAGGGCGGCGAAGCGCTTGTCCAGCGCGCCCAGCTGGGCCTCGACATTGGCCGTGGAAACGCCCATGCGCACCTTGCCGATCTCTGCGCCATTAGGGTTGATGGAGGCTTCCACGTAGTACACCGACGGATCGTTCTTCGCCGCGTCCAGCACCTTGTCCAGCGGCCGCTCGCCGGCGCCCTTGGCCAAAAGGGCCTGGTTGATGGGGTTTTCGCGGTTCAGGTAGCGGGTCAGGTGCTCGCCCTGGGCGTCGTCGTAAATCACGAACAGCACGCTGGGGTTGCGCTGGGCCTGGCGGGCGAATTCGGACAAGGTGGGCACGTCGTTGTCCCAGATGGCCCGCGGCGCTACCGAAGCCAGCAGCTGGGCCATGGCGTTGGCGGAGTCCTTGAGGTCCTGCTCCAGGGTAGTGCGTATCTGCCCCTGCTCTTCTTCAAGGCGCGAGGACAACCCGGCACTCAGGCGCTGGCGGGTGCTGGCCGAGAGGCCGTCCAGGCCTGCGCTGACTTCCTTGCCTGCCTGGTCGAGCTGGTCGGTAAGTTGATGGGTATCGGACTGCAGGCGCAGGCCCAAATCGGTTTCCAGCGCGCCCACGGTGCTCCGGGTCAGCGCAACGGCTACCAGCACCTGCACCAAAAGGGCAACGCCCAGGGTAATGAACACGGGCCGCAGCAAACGACTGCGCAGAAGAGAAAGTACGGCCGACACGGGTGATTCCTCTTGCTCCGGGGAGGCCATCAAAATGATGGCACCGACAAGGAATCCTCCCAGCAATCGCCATGCCGCACAGCAGGCAGAAACGACAAAGGGCCCCATAGGGGCCCTTTGTGGTGCAACTCAGCGTTTCTTAGGCGAACGGGTGACGCAGCACGATGGTCTCGTTGCGGTCCGGGCCGGTGGAAACGATGTCGATCGGCGCGCCGACCAGCTCTTCGATGCGCTTGATGTACGCACGGGCAGCGGCTGGCAGTTCGTCCAGGGACTTGGCGCCCAGGGTCGACTCGCTCCAGCCTGGCATCTGCTCGTACACCGGCTCCAGGCCGATGTAGCTGTCAGCGTCGGTCGGCGCGTCGATGACGGCGCCGTCGGCGTTCTTGTAGCCCACGCAGATGTTGATGGTTTCCAGGCCGTCCAGCACGTCCAGCTTGGTCAGGCAGATGCCCGAGATGCTGTTGACGTCGATGGCGCGACGCAGGATGACGGCGTCGAACCAGCCGCAACGACGGGCACGGCCGGTGGTGGCACCGAACTCGTGGCCACGCTTGGCCAGGAAGGCACCGACGTCATCGAACAGCTCGGTAGGGAACGGGCCCGAACCGACGCGAGTGGTGTAGGCCTTGGTGATGCCCAGGATGTAGTCCAGGTACATCGGACCCACGCCCGAACCGGTGGCGATGCCGCCAGCCGTGGTGTTGGAGCTGGTGACGTACGGGTAGGTACCGTGGTCGATGTCCAGCAGCGAGCCCTGGGCGCCTTCGAACATGATGTCCTTGCCAGCGCGACGCAGCTCGTGCAGTTCGGCGGTGACGTCGAGCATCATCGGCTTCAGCAGCTCGGCGTATTCCATGCACTCGTCCAGGGTCTTCTGGAAGTCGATGGCCGGCTCTTTGTAGTAATTCACCAGGACGAAGTTGTGGTAGTCCAGCAGCTCGCCCAGCTTGGCGGCGAAACGCTCGCGGTGGAACAGGTCACCGATGCGCAGGCCACGGCGTGCCACCTTGTCTTCGTACGCTGGGCCGATGCCGCGGCCAGTGGTGCCGATCTTCAGCTCGCCACGGGCTTTCTCGCGGGCCTGGTCCAGGGCCACGTGGTAGGACAGGATCAGCGGGCAGGATGGGCTGATGCGCAGGCGCTCGCGCACCGGTACGCCCTTCTCTTCCAGCTTGACGATCTCACGCAGCAGGGCGTCGGGTGCTACCACCACGCCGTTGCCGATCAGGCACTGCACGCCTTCGCGCAGCACGCCCGACGGAATCAGGTGCAGGACGGTTTTCTCACCGTCGATCACCAGGGTGTGGCCAGCGTTGTGGCCACCTTGGTAGCGCACTACGGCGGCTGCATGTTCGGTCAGCAGATCAACGATCTTGCCTTTGCCCTCATCACCCCACTGGGTGCCCAGGACTACGACATTCTTACCCATGACACTTGTCCTCATTCGCGCAAACTTGGTGCCGGCGTTGGCCGGCAGGAAAACTCAAGAAGCCAGCGGCAGTACCTGCCACAGCCCGTTCTGCTGAATCAATTGGCGGTCGCAATCGGCCTCGACGGCCGCGCTCAACGCCTGCCCAGGCAACGCCTGGACCACACGCTGGCCTTCACGACGCAGCTGGCAGACCTGCTGCCAGAGTGCCGCATCGGTGCTGTCTGGCATCCAGATGCCACCGCTAGGCAGTTCCACTTCGGCGCGACCCAGGGTAACCAGGGTCTTGAGGTCGGTGGAGAACCCCGTTGCCGGGCGCGCACGACCGAAGTCGGCGCCGATATCGTCATACCGACCGCCCTGGGCGATCGACTGGCCGACACCCGGGACGAATACCGCGAACACCACACCGGTGTGGTAGTGGTAGCCGCGCAGCTCGCCCAGGTCGAAATACAGGGGCAGCTCGGGGAAACGCGCAGCCAGGCGCTCGGCGATGGCTTGCAGGTCGTCCAGGGCCGCGATCACCGGGGCCGGGGCGTTGGCCAGGCGCACGCGCGCCTCGGCGAACACTTCCGAACCACCGCACAGCTCCACCAGGGCACGCAGCATGGCCGCCAGGTCGGCCGGCAGGCCTTCGGTCAAGGCGATGACTTCGTCGATGGCCTTGCGCTGCAGGGCGTCGAACAGCTGCTGCTCGACGCTGCCCGACAGGCCGGCGGCGCGGGCCAGGCCACGGTAGATGCCCACGTGGCCCAGGTCCATGTGCACATCCGGCACGTCTGCAAGTTGAAGCATAGCCAGCATCAGGCTGATGACTTCGACATCGCTGCTCGGGCTGGCGTCGCCGTACAGCTCGGCACCCAGCTGGATGGGGCTGCGCGAGGACGACAGGGCACGCGGCTGGGCGTGCAGCACGCTGCCGGCGTAGCACAGGCGGCTCGGGCCTTCACGGCGCAGGGTGTGGGCGTCGATGCGCGCCACCTGCGGGGTGATGTCGGCACGGAAGCCCATCTGGCGCCCGGATTGCGGGTCGACGACCTTGAAGGTGCGCAGATCCAGGTCCTGGCCGGCGCCGGTAAGCAGCGACTCCAGGTACTCGATATGCGGGGTGACGACGAACTCGTAGCCCCAGCTCTGGAACAGATCCAACACCTGGCGACGCGCTACTTCGATGCGCGCCGCTTCCGGCGGCAGTACTTCTTCGATGCCATCTGGCAGCAGCCAGCGGTCTACCGTTGCCATTACGCCTTTCCCCTATGATCCGGGCGGCACGCGTTCTTGCGAGCCTTGAGTGAAGCAGGCAACGGCGAGGCAACGTGCGGCGGTTTTCATGCCGCCCTGCCTGCTTGAGCCATTGCCCTCGATTACTTTGGAAACAGTTTGAAACACTATGCAAAAGACTGGCACGAAGGGCCAATCGATCTTGCAGACGCAAAAAAGCCGGGAATTTCCCGGCTGCCGCATCATAACACGTTTTCAGATTTGGTCACCCCGCCGGGCGATTTGACCGCCCGGCGGGTACCTTCATCACGGCTTGTACTTTTCCATGTAGCGGAAGAAATCGCTGCTTGGGTCCAGCACCAGCACGTCGCTCTTGTTGGAGAAGCTTTGACGGTACGCCTGCAGGCTACGGTAGAAGGAGTAGAACTCCTGGTCCTGGCCGTAGGCCTTGGCGTAGATGGCGGCCGCCTGGGCGTCGCCGTCACCGCGGGCTTCCTCGGACTCGCGATAGGCCTCGGCCAGCAACACGCGGCGTTGACGATCGGCGTCGGCACGGATGCCTTCGGCCAACTCGTTACCCTTGGCGCGGTGCTCGCGGGCTTCACGCTCGCGCTCGGTGCTCATGCGGTCGAAGACGCTCTTGTTGACTTCCTTCGGCAGGTCGATGGCCTTCACCCGCACGTCGATGACTTCGATGCCCAACTCGTCATTGGCCATCTTGTTCAGCGACTCGGTGATGCCCGCCATCAACTCGTCACGCTGGCCCGACACTACTTCGTGCAGGGTGCGCTTGCCGAACTGGTCACGCAGGCCCGATTCCAGGCGGCGGGACAGGCGGTCGTCGGCGATCTGCTTGATACCCGAGGTAGCGGTGTAGAAACGCTCGGCGTCCTTCACGCGCCACTTGGCGTACGCGTCGACCATCACCGCTTTCTTCTCCAGGGTCAGGAACCGCTGGGTCGGGGCGTCGAGGGTCATCAGGCGTGCGTCGAACTTGCGCACCTGGTTCACGTACGGCACTTTCACGTGCAGGCCGGGGGCTACATCGGCCTGTACCACGCGGCCGAAGCGCAGCAGCACGGCGCGCTCGGTCTGGGACACGATGTAGAAACTGTTCCACGCCACGATGGCCAGTACCACGCCAACGATCAGGGCGATCAGTGATTTATTGCCCATCAGCGACTCTCCCTGGAACGCAGTTCACGTTGTTGCTGTTGCAGATCGGCCGCTGCACGGGCGCCCGCCGCGTCGGTCACCGACGGCGTCACGCTGCCCGACGCCACTGGCGCTGGGCCATGGCTGGCATTGACCATCTTGTCCAGCGGCAGGTAGATCAGGTTGTTACCCCCTTTCTCGCTGCTCACCAGCACCTTGCTGGTGTTGCTGTAGACGTCCTGCATGGTTTCCAGGTACAGGCGCTGGCGGGTGACTTCCGGTGCCTTGCGGTACTCGGTCACCAGCTTGGTGAAGCGGTCGGCCTCACCCTTGGCGCGCGACACCACTTCATCGCGGTAGCCGTTGGCGTCCTCGATGATGCGCTGCGCCTGGCCACGGGCCTCGGGCACCACGCCGTTGGCGTAGGTCTCGGCCTGGTTGCGCGAACGCTGCTCGTCTTCACGGGCACGGATCACGTCGTCGAAGGCTTCCTGGACTTCACGCGGGGCGGCCGCGCTCTGCACGTTGACCTGGGTAATGGTGATACCGGTCTTGTACGTGTCCATGAAGCCCTGCAGGCGCTTCTTGATCTCGCTGGCCATCAGCTCGCGGCCCTCGGTCAGCACCTGGTCCATGGTGGTGGACCCCACCACGTGGCGCAGGGCGCTGTCGGTGGCGTGCTGCAGGCTGACTTCCGGCTGGTCGACGTTAAGCACGAAGTCCTGCAGGTTGCTGATGCGGTATTGCACGGTCAGCGGCACCTCGACGATGTTCTCGTCCTCGGTGAGCATCTGCCCCTGCTTGGTGTACGTACGCTCGCGCGTCACGTTTTCCAGGTACTTCTTGTCGATGGGCGGGAAGTAGATATTCAGGCCCGAACCGACGGTCTCGTAGTACTTGCCGAAGCGCAGCACCACGGCCTGCTCCTGCTCGTCCACCACGTAGATGGCGCTGTACAGCCAGATAGCCGCCAGCACGACCAGCCCGATCCCGAGCAGGCCGAAGCCACCGCCCCTGGACGAACCGCCGCCATCACCCGTGCGTTTTTTTCCACCACCGAACAAACCGTTCAGGCTTTCCTGCAGCTTTCGGAAGGCTTCGTCGAGATCCGGTGGCCCCTTGCGGTCGCCCCCACGGCGCTTGCCACCCCAAGGATCCTGATTGTTCGAGTTGCCACCCGGCTCATTCCAAGCCATAGCGCTCTCCATCTGATAAAGCAAAGACGCACCCACGGCGCGCCAACCAATGCTACAGAATGCCCGAGCTCGCGGCATCGCCGCATTGCAGGGCTTTTATTGCAAAGTGTGTTGCTCGATGAATTCCAGCGGTTCCATCCCTGCCCGGCTGACCAGACGGTTGAGTTCGACACGAGGCACGCGCACCGCCAGCAGGCTGGCGCCCTCCTCGTCATGCGTCTCGCTCTGCACCACACCCATCTCGAAGAACTGCGCTCGCAGGCGCCCCATGCGTTGCGGCAGGCGCAGGGTGCCGACGAACAGGTCGTCACCCAGAAGCTCCGCCACGGCCTGTTTCACCAGGTCCAGGCCACGCCCGTCACGCGCCGAAACCCAGACCCGCTGCGGCTTGCCGTCGGCATCGCGCTGGATCTGCGGCTCTACCCCCTCAAGCAGGTCGAGTTTGTTATACACCTCCAGGATCGGCAACCCTTGGGCACCGATCTCGGTGAGCACCGCCATCACCTGTTCGATCTGCGCCATGCGCTCCGGCTCATGGGCGTCGATCACGTGCAGCAGCAGGTCGGAGTTGCTCGACTCTTCGAGCGTAGCCCGGAAAGCCTCGACAAGCTTGTGCGGCAGGTGGCGAATGAAACCCACGGTGTCGGCGAGGATCACCGGCCCCAGGTCGTCCAGCTCGAGGCGACGCAGGGTCGGGTCGAGGGTGGCGAACAGTTGGTCGGCGGCGTACACCTCGGACGAGGTCACGGCGTTGAACAGGGTCGATTTGCCGGCGTTGGTGTAGCCCACCAGTGAAATCGAAGGGATGTCGGCACGGCGCCGGCCACGACGGGCCTGCTCGCGCTGGCTGCGCACCTTCTCCAGCCGGCCCTTGATCTGGCGCAGGCGTACCCGCAGCAGGCGGCGGTCGGTTTCCAGCTGGGTTTCACCCGGGCCACGCAGGCCGATACCGCCTTTCTGGCGCTCAAGGTGGGTCCAGCCGCGAACCAGTCGCGTACTCATGTGCTCGAGCTGGGCGAGTTCCACCTGCAGCTTGCCTTCATGGGTGCGCGCCCGCTGGGCGAAGATATCCAGGATCAGACCGGTACGGTCCAGCACGCGACACTCGAAAGCACGCTCGAGGTTACGTTCCTGGGAAGGTGTGAGGGTGTGATTGAAAATCACCAGATCTACCTGTTCGGCTTTGACCCGGTCGCGCAATTCCTCGACCTTGCCGCTGCCAATCAGGTATTTGGCCGTGGGCTGATGCCGCGCCACGTTGACGAACGCGACAGTTTCGGCGCCGGCCGACGTGGCCAGCTCCTGAAACTCCTGCGGATCTTCGCGCGCCTCAGGGTCCTGACCATCCAAGTGAACGAGAATTGCCCGCTCACCACCACCGTGGCGCTCAAAGAACAAAGCAGACTCCTATCAGGCGTTACCTGGTTCGACGTCGCCATGCTCGGATTCGGTTGCGCTAGGCAGACGGATCGGGCGTACGGGAACGACGGTGGAGACAGCGTGCTTGTAGACCATCTGGCTGACGGTGTTCTTCAGCAGAATCACGAACTGGTCGAACGATTCGATCGTACCTTGCAACTTGATACCGTTAACGAGATAGATCGAAACACCGACCTTCTCTTTACGCAATGTATTCAAGTAAGGGTCTTGTAGCGAATGCCCTTTTGACATGTGCCGCACTCCTTTAAGGATCAATAGTAAGAAAAATCAGAAAAAATGATGGCTTAGGCCGTCTCACCCCAAGGATAGACGGCAATTACAAGGACTCAGCTCAATATGGAGACCGTTCCAAGGTATTTCAAGGTGCGTGGCAGATTGTCACAAGCCAGACTGTCCAGCCAGTGAAGATCACCGAAGCTTCTAAGCCAGGTGAACTGTCGCTTGGCCAGTTGGCGTGTAGCGATGATGCCCCGCTCCTGCATTTCCACCGAGCTCAGCTTGCCATCCAGATGATCCCAGACCTGGCGATACCCCACCGCACGTATAGACGGCAGGCCCGCGTGCAAGTCACTTCTGGCACGCAGGGCTCTGACCTCGTCGACGAAGCCCTGTTCCAGCATTTGCCGAAAACGCAGGGCAATACGGTCGTGCAGCACCTTGCGATCGGTTGGCGCGATCGCCAGGCTGGCAACAGTATAGGGCAATTGACCGCCGCCCGGAGCGCCTGCGTCGGTACTTTGCGCAGATTGACGCGCGCGGTGCTCGGTCATGCTGGAACCGCTTACCCGGTAAACCTCCAGTGCACGGATCAGGCGCTGGGGGTCGTTGGGGTGGATGCGCGCCGCCGATACCGGGTCCACGCGGGCCAGTTCATCGTGCAAGGCCTGCAACCCGCCGGCCTGGGCCATGGCTTCGAGCTCCTCGCGCACGGCGGCGTCGGCGGCCGGCATGTCGGCCAGGCCATCCAGTAACGCCTTGAAATACAACATCGTGCCGCCAACCAGCAACGGGATGTTTCCGCGCGCGGTGATCTCGGCCATCGCCTGCAGGGCGTCGGCGCGGAATTCGGCGGCGGAATAGGCCTGGGCCGGGTCGAGAATGTCGATCAGGCGGTGCGGGTGGGCGGCCAGCAGCGCCTTGGAAGGCTTGGCGGTGCCGATGTCCATGCCGCGGTAGACCAGCGCCGAGTCGACGCTGATCAGCTCGCAGGGCAGCACCTTGCTCAGTTCAATGGCCAGGTCAGTCTTGCCGGCGGCCGTGGGGCCCATCAGGAATATCGCAGGGGGTAACGCACTCATCGCAATCAACGGCCACGCAGGAATAGTTTGTCCAGATCATCCAGGCCCATCTGGGTCCAGGTCGGTCGGCCATGGTTGCATTGGCCGCTGCGCTCGGTGTTTTCCATGTCGCGCAGCAGGCCGTTCATTTCCGGGATGGCCAGGCGCCGGTTGGCGCGGATGGCGCCGTGGCAGGCCATGGTGCCCAACAGTTCGTTCAGGTGCGCCTGGATACGGTCACTGGTGCCGTATTCCATCAGGTCGGCCAGCACATCGTGCACCAAGCGGTTGGCCTCGGCCTGCTTGAGCAGCGCCGGGATCTGGCGAATGGCCAGGCTTTCCGGGCCCAGGCGCTGCAGCTCGAAGCCCAGGCGCTGGAACCAGCCCGCGTGTTCCTCGGCGCAGTCGGCCTCGCGCTGGCTGACGGCGATGGACTCAGGCACCAGCAGCGGCTGGCCGCTGAGGCCTTCGCTGGCCATGGCCACCTTCAGGCGCTCATACATGATGCGCTCGTGGGCGGCGTGCATGTCCACCAGCACCAGGCCCTGGGCGTTCTCGGCAAGAATATAGATGCCCTTGAGCTGCGCCAGCGCGTAGCCCAGCGGCGGGATATCGCCCTGCCCCTCGGGCAGGCTTGGCGCGGCAACCCCGGCTTGCTGGGGCAGCGGCGCGTAGAATTCGCGGTAGGCGGCCTGGGTCTCGGCCGTGGGCATGGGCTGCGCCGGGCGCGGCACGTACTGGTAGCCGGCGCCCGAGCTGCTGCTGTAGCCGCGGCTGGCGGGCTCCTGCTGCTGTTGTTCGAGCAGGTTGGCGGCCAGGCGCATCTCGCCCTGGGGGCCGAATTCACCGGCGGCCAGGCCGCTGGGCCGGGCCACGGGCTCGACGGCAGCGGCCGTGGGCAGCTGGTCTTCGGGACGCACGTCGGCCAGGGCACGGTGCAGGGTGCCATAGAGGAAGTCGTGCACCATGCGCCCGTCACGGAAGCGCACTTCGTGCTTGGTAGGGTGCACGTTGACGTCGACCACCGTGGGGTCGACCTCGAAGAACAGCACGAAGGTCGGGTGGCGGCCGTTGAACAGCACGTCGCGGTAGGCCTGGCGTACCGCGTGGGCCACCAGTTTGTCGCGCACGGCACGGCCGTTGACGAAGAAATACTGCAGGTCGGCCTGGCTGCGCGAGAAGGTCGGCAAGCCCACCCAGCCCCACAGGTGCAGGCCGTTGCGCTCGATCTCGATGGGCAGCGCCTGCTCCAGGAAGCCCGGGCCGCAGATGGACGCCACGCGGCGCGCGCGGGCGATCTCGTCGTTGGCCTCGTGCAGGCTGAGGATGGTCTTGCCGTTGTGGCGCAGGTGGAAGGCCACGTCGAAACGCGCCAGCGCCAGGCGCTTGATCACTTCCTGCAGGTGGTCGAATTCGGTCTTTTCGGTCTTGAGGAACTTGCGCCGCGCCGGGGTGTTGAAGAACAGGTCGCGCACTTCCACCGAGGTGCCCACCGGGTGCGCCGCCGGCTGCACGCGCGGGGCCATGTCGCGGCCTTCGGTTTCCACCTGCCAGGCCTGGTCGGCATCGCGGGTGCGCGAGGTCAGGGTCAGGCGCGCCACCGAGCTGATCGAGGCCAGGGCCTCGCCACGGAAGCCCAGGCTCATCACCCGTTCCAGGTCTTCCAGGTCGCGGATCTTGCTGGTGGCGTGACGCGCCAGCGCCAGCGGCAGGTCGTCGGAGGCGATGCCGCCGCCGTCGTCGCGCACGCGCAGCAGCTTGACGCCGCCCTGCTCGACTTCCACGTCGATGCGCCGGGCACCGGAGTCCAGGCTGTTTTCCAGCAGCTCCTTGATCACCGAGGCCGGGCGCTCGACCACCTCACCGGCGGCAATCTGGTTGGCGAGCCGCGGGCTTAGCAGCTCGATGCGTGCAGACGACGTCATTGCTGGGCCGCCAGTACAGTGGCCGGGATATTCAAGGTCTGGCCTATCTTCAGCTCGTCAGTGGTGAGGTTGTTGGCGCTGCGCAAGGTAGCCACCGACTGGTTGTAGCGCACGGCCAGCATCGGCAGAGTTTCGCCGGGGCGCACCACGTGCTCGGTGGGGCCCTGGGCCAGCTTGCCGCTGTCACGCAGCCAGGCGATGTAGGTACCCGGTGGCGGGTTCTGCTGGAAGAACTGGCGCACACCGCTGGTGATGGAACGGGCCAGGGCCTGCTGGTGGCTGGAGCTTTGCAGCTTGGCCGCCTCGCCGGCGTTGGAGATGAACCCGGTTTCCACCAGGATCGACGGAATATCCGGCGACTTCAGCACCATGAAGCCGGCCTGCTCGACCCGCGCCTTGTGCAGCGGCGTCACACGGCCGATATTGCTCAGCACCTTCTGGCCGACGTTGAGGCTGGAGCTGAGCGAGGCGGTCATGGACAGGTCCAGCAGCACGCCCGCGAGCATCTTGTCCTTGTCGTCGAGGCTCACGGCCCCGGCGCCACCGATCAGGTCGGAACGGTTTTCGCTGTCGGCCAGCCAGCGCGCGGTCTCGGAAGTAGCGCCACGTTCGGACAGGGCAAACACCGAGGCGCCCACGGCCGCCGAGGATGGCGCGGCGTCGGCGTGAATGGACACGAACAGGTCGGCGCCTTTCTTGCGGGCGATTTCGGTGCGCTGGCGCAGCGGGATGAAGTAGTCGCCGGTGCGGGTCAGTTCGGCGCGGAAGCCTTTCTCGCCGTTGATCTGGCGCTGCAGCTCGCGGGCGATCTGCAGGGTGATGTCTTTTTCGTGCTGGCCGCGCGAGCCCGAGGCACCCGGGTCTTCGCCGCCGTGGCCGGCGTCGATGGCGACGATGATGTCACGCTTGCCGTTGGGCACCGGCGCCAGCTTGATGGCCGGCTGCGCAGGCGTCACCGGTACTGCCGGGGTGGTGGCCACGGTGGGTTCCGGCGGCTGCGGCGCGGCGTCGGCGGCGTTGTCGAACAGGTCGACCACCAGGCGGTTGCCGTACTGCTGGTTGGGCGCCAGGGAGAAGCTTTTCGGCGTCACCGCCTTCTTCAGGTCGATGACCACGCGCAGGTCGGTGGGCGTGCGCTGGGCCGAACGCACCGAAGTGATCGGCGTGTTGGCGATGGGCAGGTTCAAGGGGCCGGCCAGGGTGGCGCCGTTGATGTCGATGACCAGGCGGTCCGGGGACTGCAGGGTGAACAGGCTGTGTTCCACCGGCCCCGACAGGTCGAACACCAGGCGCGTGTTATCCGGCGCTCGCCACAGGCGAACGCTCTTGACCTGAGAAGCCGCAAACGCGTCGACGACAACTGTCGCCAACAGCAACCCCACGAACGCGACCAGCGCGCGAATGCGCATACAGACACCCACCCAAAATTATTTGATTTCCTGTGCCAGGACGGCACACCACGACTCGCCACGCGCGCCCTGTGGCGTCAGAGTCAGTGAACGGCCGCCCGCGTGGGGGCGTATGGTAATGGTCAGGTCAGGCTTTGGCAAAAAGCCCGCGCCACGCTGAGGCCACTCAATCAGACAGAGAGCGTCACCTTCAAAGTAATCCCGAATGCCAAGAAATTCCAGTTCTTCGGGATCGACAAGGCGATACAGATCAAAATGATAGGCCCGAAAGCTCGGGAACTCGTAAGGTTCCACCAGCGTGAAGGTCGGGCTTTTCACTGCGCCCTCGTGCCCCAGGCCGCGGATCAGGCCCCTGGAGAGCGTGGTTTTGCCTGCGCCCAGGTCGCCTTCGAGGAAAATGACCCCCACCGCCTGGGTAATCTTCGCCAGGCGCCCGCCAAACTCGACCATGGCGTTTTCATCGCCCAGAAACAGCTCTACTTCAGACACGGGGACAACTCCTCAAACAACTGACGAATGGCTGGAATCAGATCGGTGGCCGCCAGCCCGCGGCCATTCACACCTTGCTGCTCGCCGGCGCGGGCATGCAGCCACACGCCCAGGCAGGCGGCATCATACGGGGCCAGGTGCTGGGCCAGAAGCGCCCCCAGCACACCGGCCAGCACGTCGCCCAGGCCGGCCGTAGCCATGGCCGGGTGGCCGTGGGCGCACAGGGCCAGGCGGCCGTCGGGGGCGGCGACCAGGCTGCCGGCGCCCTTCAATACACAAATTGCTGAAAACTTCTTGGCCAAGGCCAGCGCCGCGTGGGCACGGTCGGCCTGCACCTGGGCCGTGGTCACGCCCAACAGACGCGCCGCCTCGCCGGGATGCGGGGTGATGATCGAGCCAGCCGGCAGACGCACCAGCCCCTGCGCCAGCTGATTCAATGCGTCGGCATCCCAGACCTGGGCTTGAGAGCCAGTGGCGGCAATGGACAACAGGCTGCGGCCCCAGCTGGCCTGGCCCAGCCCGGGGCCGACTACCAGTACGTCAGCCTTGTCCAGCGGGTCCAGCAGCTGGTTGGACGAATGCACGCCCAGGGTCATCACCTCGGGCAGGCGGGTCAGCGCCGCGGCCACGTGTTCGGCGCGGGTGACCAGGCTGACCATACCGGCGCCGCTACGCAACGCGGCCTCGGCGCTCATCAGGGTGGCGCCGCCAGTGCCGTGGTCGCCGCCGATGACCAGCACCTGGCCGTACTGGCCCTTGTGCGCGGTCATGGGCCGCGGCGCCGGCCGCGGCAGCGACGCCGGGCTCAGGCGCCGGGCCACGGCCGGGCTGGCGGCGACGATGGCGGCGTCGGCCTGCAGGCTATCGAACAGCAATTGGCCGACGTGATCGGCGGCCTGGCCGCTGAACAGGCCGAACTTGAGGCCGATAAAGGTCACGGTCAGGTCGGCGTGCACCGCCTGGCCCAACGCCTGGCCGGTGTCGGCGCACAGCCCCGAGGGGATATCCACCGCCAGCACTGGCTGGCCGCTACCGTTGATCGCCTCGATGGCTTCGGCGTACGGCGCGCGCACGGCGCCCTTGAGCCCGGTGCCCAGCAGCGCGTCCACCAGCACGCCCCGCAAGGCCACGCCTGGCAGCCACGGGAGGATGTCCACCTGGGCCGCCCTGGCCTCGGCCAGCGCACTGGCGGCGTCGCCACTCAGCGCCGAGGTGTCGCCCACCGCGAACACCGTCACCGCCCAGCCGGCGCGGCGTGCCAGGGCGGCCATGAGGAAACCGTCGCCGGCATTGTTGCCGTGGCCGGTCAACACAGTGATCTCGCCAGCCTCTGGCCAGCGCCGGCGCAAGGCGCGCCAGGCGCCGTGGGCGGCGCGCTGCATCAATTCAAAACCATCGGTACCGGCCGCGATCAGGGCGGCATCCAGCGCGCGCACCTGGGCCGCGCTGTACAGCAAGTCGGGCATATCGTCGTCTGGCAGTGGCATGTTTGAACGTTCGCTGGCGATGTCTGGCAGAATTATACCTACCTCAGCACCGGTTTCCCTCTTCGCATGTCCGCCCTTACCGCCGATCTCCCCGCCCTGGCCCTCTCCATCAAGGAATGGGGCCGCGAACTGGGCTTCCAGCAAGTCGGCATCGCCGGCCTGGACCTGGGTGAGCACGAACACCACCTGCAACGCTGGCTGGACGCCGGCTACCACGGCGACATGGAGTACATGGGCGCCCACGGCAGCAAGCGCTCGCACCCCGACGAACTGGTGCCGGGCACCTTGCGCGTGGTGTCGCTGCGCATGGACTACCTGCCCGGCGACACGGCCATGGCGCAGTTGCTGGCCCAGCCCGAGAAGGCCTACATCTCGCGCTACGCCCTGGGCCGCGACTACCACAAGCTGATCCGCAAGCGCGTGCAACAGCTGGCCGACCGCATCCAGCAGGCCATCGGCCCGTTTGGCTTCCGCGCCTTCGTCGACAGCGCCCCGGTGCTGGAAAAAGCCATCGCCGAACAGGCCGGCCTGGGCTGGTTGGGCAAGAACACCCTGATCCTCAACCGCAAGGCCGGCAGCTACTTCTTCCTCAGCGAACTGTTCGTCGACCTGCCGCTGCCGGTGGACGAACCGCATGCCACCGAGCACTGCGGCCGTTGCAGCGCCTGCCTGGACATCTGCCCCACCAACGCCTTCGTCGGGCCGTACGTACTGGACGCGCGCCGGTGCATCTCGTACCTGACCATCGAACTGAAGACCGCCATACCCGAGGACCTGCGACCGCTGATCGGCAACCGCGTGTTCGGCTGCGACGACTGCCAGATCGTCTGCCCATGGAACCGCTTCGCGCGGCCCACCGGGGAAAGCGACTTCAAGCCGCGGCACAACCTCGACAACGCCGGGCTGGCGGAGCTGTTCCTGTGGGATGAAGAGAAATTCCTCAACAGCACCGAGGGCTCGCCCCTGCGCCGCGCCGGCTACGAGCGCTGGCTGCGCAACCTGGCAGTGGGGCTGGGAAACGCGCCGTCGACCATTCCGGTGCTGGAAGCGCTGGAAGCGCGGCGCGATTACCCGTCGGAGCTGGTGCGCGAGCATGTGGAGTGGGCGTTGAAGCAGCACGCTGCGCGTGCCTGAGCCTGCAACGCCATGACCGCGGCGCCTGGGACGCGGCCTGGCGGCCGCTGCTACAGGTTTTTTGCGTAATTGACGGGCGCGGTGTGCGGGTCAGAACTTGATGAAATGCTGACGATAGTGCTGCAGCTCGGCGATGGATTCGCGGATGTCGTCCAGGGCCAGGTGGGTGCTGCCTTTCTTGAAGCTGTCCTTCACCTCCGGCGCCCAGCGCGCGGCCAGTTCCTTGAGGGTGGAGACGTCCAGGTTGCGGTAGTGGAAGTAGGTTTCCAGGCCGCGCATGTGGCGGTACAGGAAGCGGCGGTCCTGACAGATGCTGTTGCCGCAGATCGGCGACTTGCCCTTGGGTACCCACTGTTCCAGGAAGGCGATGGTCTGGGCCTCGGCCTCGGCCATGCTGATCTTGCTTTCGCGCACGCGCTGGGTCAGGCCCGAGTTGCCGTGGGTGCGGGTGTTCCACTCGTCCATGCGCGCCAGCACTTCGTCGCTGTGGTGAATGGCGATGACCGGGCCTTCGGCCAGGGTGTTGAGGTCACTGTCGGTGACGATGGTCGCCATTTCGATGATGACGTCGCTGTCCGGGTCCAGGCCGGTCATTTCCAGGTCGATCCAGATCAGGTTGTTCGCGTTTTGCATGTGGGGGCTCCTCGGCTTGACTGCGCAGTTTAGCTCAGCCGGGCATGCTAAACTCGTCGCCGTTTTAATTACCCCCTGCACGGAACACTCATGGCCAAACGCCAGCTCAACCGTCGCCAGAACTGGCGCATCGAAAAAATCCAGGGCGAGCGCGCCGCGCGTGCCGCCAAACGCGAGTCCCACACCCTCGAGGTGCTGGAAGGCGGCGACCTGGGCCCTGAGCAGACCGGCCTGGTCATCGCCCACTTCGGCGTGCAGGTCGAGGTGGAAGCCCAGGAAGGCGAGCTGGCGGGCCAGGTATTCCGCTGCCACCTGCGGGCCAACCTGCCGGCACTGGTGACCGGTGACACCGTAGTGTGGCGCGCCGGCAACCAGGGCATCGGCGTGATCGTCGCGCAGCTGCCGCGCACCACCGAGCTGTGCCGGCCCGACAGCCGTGGCCAGCTGAAGCCGGTGGCGGCCAACGTCGACCTGATCGTGATCGTCTTCGCGCCCATGCCCGAGCCGCACGCCAACCTCATCGACCGCTACCTGGTGGCCGCCGAGCACGCCGGCATCCGCCCGCTGCTGCTGCTGAACAAGGCCGACCTGATCGACGAGCAGAACGCCCCGGCGCTGAACGCGCTGCTGGCCGTGTACCGCCAGCTGGGCTACCCGCTACTGGAAGTGTCGGCCCACCATGGCGACGGCATGCAGCAGTTGCAGGCGCAGCTGGACGGGCACATCAGCGTGTTCGTCGGCCAGTCGGGTGTCGGCAAGTCGTCCCTGGTCAACAGCCTGCTGCCGGAAGTGCAGACCCGCGTGGGCCCGCTGTCGGAGCTGTCCGGCCAGGGCACCCACACCACCACCACCGCGCGGCTGTTCCACTTCCCCGGCGGCGGCGAGCTGATCGACTCCCCCGGTATTCGTGAATTCGGCCTGGGCCACGTGAGCCGCGCGGACGTGGAAGCGGGCTTCATCGAGTTCGACGACCTGCTTGGCCGCTGCCGCTTCCGCGACTGCAAGCACGACCGCGAGCCAGGCTGCGCGCTGCTCAAGGCGCTGGAAGAAGGCCGCGTGCAGCAGCAGCGGATGAACAGCTACCGCTCGATCATCGCCAGCCTGCCCGAAGACAGCTACTAACCCACCTCCCCTGTAGCAGCGGCCGCAGGCCGCGTCGCTCGCAGAAGCGACGCAGCCTGCGGCAGCTGCTACGGGCAAGCTGTGCCTGTAGGAAATTTCTGTAGGAATTTTTACCGTGTGATGTAGGAACGGTCTCTTTTTCCTGCCATCTATTGCCCCATGAAACACATCTGAACGATTGTCAGCCCCGCCATTCATCACGACGGAAAGGGACTGCCATGTCGACCTATCACCTGTTCATCAGCCAATCCTGGCGCTACTCGGACGCCTATGAACGCCTGCAGGACCTGCTGCAGATGGAGCCTGCGTTCACCTTCCAGGGCCATAGCGTGCCGGCGCCGCACCCGGTGATCGAGCTGGACGCGCAGGCCTTCGAACAGGCCATCGTCGAGCACCTGCGGCCCTGTTCGGCACTGGTGATCATGGCCGGGGTGTACCCCACCTTCGGCAAGTGGATCGACAAGGAAATCGAGGTCGCGCAACGGCTAGGCAAGCCCATCATCGCCGTCAAGCCGTTCGGCCCGGAACGTATTTCGCCCACGGTGCGCAACGCCGCCAACGCCGAATGCGGCTGGAGCACCCGCACCATCGTCGGCGCCATCACCCTGCATGCCTGAAACGCACAACGCCCGCCGCGACAGGGTCGGGGCGGGCGTTGGGGGAAGTGCCGGCGGCTTACTTGGCCGGCTCGTCCATTTTCAGCGTGCCGTCTTCGAACAGGTTCAGCTTCTGGCGTAGCTCGTGGGGCTGCACCGGAGCGTTCGGGTCGATGGCGGCGCCCGGCTTGCCGGCGGCGCCTGGGGCAGCCGGCGCGGCAGGCTTGCCATCTGCGCCAGGCGCTGCGGGTGGCGCATCCGGCTTGGTCTCGCCTTCAATCTCGCGCTGGGCCTTCTTGGTCAACACCACGATGTCGATGCGGCGGTTGACCGGGTTCAGCGGGTTCTTGCGGTCAAACAGCGACGAAGAGGCATAACCCACCACGCGCGCCACCTGGTCATCCGGGTAACCGCCACCTTCCAGCGCGCGACGCGCGGCGTTGGCGCGGTTGGCCGACAGCTCCCAGTTGCCGAAGTCGCCCTGCCCGGCATATGGCTGGGCGTCGGTGTGGCCGCTGACGCTGATCTTGTTCGGCACCGCCTTGATGGTGTCGGCCATGGCCAGCAGGATGTCTTCGAAATACGGCTTCAGGCGTGCGCTGCCCGTGTCGAACATGGGCCGGTTCTCGGCGTCCATGATCTGGATGCGCAGGCCTTCCTGGGTGATCTCGAAGAGGATCTGGTCCTTGAACTTCTGCAGCTGCGGGTTCTGGTCGACCTTGTTCTGCAGCTCCTGCAACAGCAGGTTCAGGCGTTCCTGGTCGATCTTCTCGGCAGCGGCCTCGGCGTCGTTCTCGTTGATCTTGTCCGGCGTCTGCGGCGTCGGCGGCGAGCTCTCGATGTCCGGGTTCAGGGTCTTGTCCGGCGCCAGCTTAGGCGTGCCGCCCATGTCGATGATGTAGGGCGAGCCACTCTCGGAGAAGCCCACCGGGTCCTGGAAGTAGCCGGCGATGGCCAGTTTCTGCTCCGGGGTGGCGGTGGACAGCAACCACAGCACCAGGAAGAACGCCATCATCGCCGTGGCGAAGTCGGCGAAGGCGATCTTCCAGGCACCGCCGTGGTGGCCGCCGGCGAAGCGCTTGACGCGCTTGATGATTATCGGCTGGTTATTTTCCATGACTCAGCGACCGCGAACTGCTTGTTCCAGCTCGGCGAAGCTTGGGCGGTGGGCGGGGAACAGCACCTTGCGGCCGAACTCCACGGCCAGCGACGGCGGCATGCCCGAGGCCGAGGCCACCAGGGAAGCCTTGATGGCTTCGTACAGGTTGACCTCTTCCTTGGCGTCATGGCCCAGGGAGGTGGCCAGCGGGCCCATGAAGCCGTACGCAGCCAGAATACCGAAGAAGGTACCGACCAGCGCGCCGCCCACGTGGGCGCCGATCACGGCCTTGTCGCCATCACCCAGGGACGCCATGGTCACCACGATACCCAGTACCGCGGCCACGATACCGAAGCCGGGCATGCCGTCGGCGATGCCGGTCACGGCGTGGGAAGTGTGCTCGAGCTCTTCCTTCATGCTCTGCAACTCCATGTCGAACAGGCCTTCCAGCTCGTGGGGGGCCATGTTGCCGGAGGACATGATGCGCAGGTAATCGCAGATGTAGGCGGTCATGCGCTCGTCTTTGAGCACGGTGGGGTACTTGGCGAAAATGGGGCTGGCAGCGGCGTCCTCGATATCGCTCTCGATCGCCATCATGCCTTCGCGACGGCTCTTGTTGAGGATCTCGTAGACCAGGCCCAGCACTTCCATATAGAAGCTGTGCGAGAACCGCGACTTGAACATGCCCAGGGACTTCTTGATGACCTTCATGGTCATGTAGCCCGGGTTGGCCTGCAGGAAGGCACCAAAGGCGGCACCACCGATGATCAGCACTTCGAAAGGCTGAATCAACGCTGCGATCTTACCGTGGGACAGAACGTATCCGCCGAGCACACTCGCGAATACGACGATGATGCCGATAATTTTAGCCATAGATTGGAAGCACTTACATGTCGTGGTCAGGGTGAGGGCGCAAGATTCTAAATCTCTTGTTCTACTTATCGGCAGTTCTGCGCCAGACTATAGCCTGAAAAGGTGAAAAGCCAGTTCGGTCCCAACAGCATGCCAATTGAGCCCAACGTGCCTACCAAGACTCCCCGTACCCTTCCAGACTGGCTCAAGCTGCTCGACAGCGTGCGTTTGCCCATCCCCATGGCAAGCCATGAGCGGGTGCAGGCGGCCCTGGGCGATAGCCGCAGTTCGCTGCGCGACATTGCCGAGCTGATGCAGGATAGCCCAGCCTTGGTGCTGAGCGTGATCCGCGAGGCCAACCACCCGGTGCACCAGAGCCTGGCCGAGCCGGTGGAGAGCCTGGAAATCGCCCTCAACCGCCTGGGGCTCAAGCGTACCGAGGAGCTGCTGGAGCGCCTGCCGACCGCGCAGCCCGAAGACATCCCGCGCGGCCTGCGGCAGTTGCTGCTGATCAGCCAGCACGCCGCGCAGCAGGCCAACGGCCTGTTCGCCGCACGCCTGGCGCGCCTGTGGCAGGAGATCCACTGGGGCAGCCTGCTGTTCCTGTCGCCCCTTTGGCCACTGGCCATCACCCACCCCAGCCTGCTGGAAGAATGGGAGCTGCGCGTGGTGCACAAGGGCGAAGCCGTGGCCAAGGTCGAACTGGAGCTGTTCGGCGTACGCCTGCTGAACCTGTGCCAGAGCCTGGCCCAGTTATGGCGCCTGCCCGCCTGGATTCACCACGGCTACAACCTGCTGCTGGACGAGCAGCGCGAGTTCGTCAAAGTGCTGCACATTGCCCGCGACGAAGAGCACCGCCTGCGCCAGCAGCAACGCCTGGACGACGACCCCGGCCTGCGCCGCTGGCTCAACCAGCCGGCCAACACCGTGGTGCTGGCCAACGGCCTGGCCCTGGCCGCCCAGGAAGCCTGGGATACCCCGCATATCCTGCGCTGGCAGTACCTGACGTGCATGTACCTGCAGATGCCGCTGGATGAATTGCAACAGCAGGTGCACCAGCAGGCGGTGCAGAACGCCCGCCATTACGCCGCGCCCGGCCTGTGGCACCCGGCCGAAGCGTTGATCTGGCCCTGGGGCACCCGCCGTGTGCACCGTGGCCTGCAACCCGCGCCGCCGCCCACCGCCGAAGACCTGGCCACCTGGCGCAAGCACTGCACCGAGCTGCTGGTGGAGCCCAGCCGCTTCACCAACGCCATGCACCTGACCACCTTCGCCCGCGATGCGTTGCTGGCCTGCGGCATGCGCCGGGTGATGCTGCTGATGCTCGACAAGAACCAGACCAACCTGCGCGTGCACCAGGTGGCCGGCCTGCCCGAAGAGGCCGCCAGCCTGAACCTGCTGGTCAGCCAGAGCACCGTGCTGCAACGGCTGCTGAGCAAGCCGGCGCAGATCCGCCTGACCCCGCAGAACAACGCGCAGTTCTCGGCGCTGCTTCCTTCCAGCCTGCGCGGCCTGTTCAAGGGCGAGCACCTGCTGCTGCGCTCGCTGGCCAGCAACGAACGGGTGGTGATGCTGCTGGTAGCCGACCAGGGCGGCCTGCCCTTCGCGGAAATCTCGGTGCAAGCCTTCGCCAGGACGGCCCAGTGCATCGAACGCGCGCTGACCCTGTTCAGCAAGCGCGGCGCCTGACGCATGCGCTACAATCGCTCCCCTCTTTTCCATCTGGAGACCTCACATGGCTGATTTCTCGGGCCTGCCGCTGGTGATCGAAGCCGCTCAGCTGCAACAGCGCCTCGATGCTCCAGAGCTGATCCTGGTCGACCTCACCAGCGCCGCGCGCTATGGCGCCGGCCACATCCAGGGCGCCCGCTTCGTCGACCCCAAGCGCACCCAGCTGGGCCAACCACCCGCGCCGGGGCTCATGCCCACGCTGCCCGCGCTGCAGGCGCTGTTCGGCGAACTGGGCCACAACCCTGACGCGGTCTACGTGGTGTACGACGACGAAGGCGGCGGCTGGGCCGGCCGTTTCATCTGGTTGCTGGACGTGATCGGCCACCGGAAATACCACTACCTGGACGGCGGCGTGCTGGCCTGGGAAGCGGCGCAACTGCCACTGACTCAGCACGTACCCGCAGCCCACGCCGGCAGCGTCGCCCTGACCCTGCACGACGAGCCCACCGCCACCCGCGAATACCTGCAGAGCCGCCTCGGCGCCGCCGACCTGGCCATCTGGGACGCCCGCGGCCCGCTGGAATACAGCGGCGAGAAGGTGTTGGCGGCCAAGGGCGGGCACATCCCCGGCGCGGTCAACTTCGAGTGGACCGCCGGCATGGACAAGACCCGCGAGCTGCGCATCCGCACTGACATGCCTGAAATCCTTGAGGCCCTGGGCATCACCCCGGACAAGGAAATCATTACCCACTGCCAGACCCACCACCGTTCCGGTTTTACTTACCTGGTGGCCAAGGCGCTCGGTTACCCGCGCGTCAAGGGCTACGCCGGTTCATGGGGCGAATGGGGCAACCACCCCGACACGCCCGTAGAAGTTTAAGGACATTCGATGAAATCCCGCTTGTTTATCCTCAGCCAGTACCTGCTGCCGCACCACCTGCTGTCCCGCCTGGCCGGCTGCGTGGCCGAATGCCGCGTGCGCTGGTTCAAGAACGCCTTCACCGCCTGGTTCGCCAAGCGCTACCAGGTGGACATGTCCCAGGCCCTGGTCGAAGACCTGACCGCCTACGAGCACTTCAACGACTTCTTCACCCGCGCGCTGAAGCCTGACGCTCGCCCCCTGGACCCAACCCCGGGCGCCATCCTGAGCCCGGCCGACGGTGCCATCAGCCAGTGGGGTGCCATCGAGCACGGCCGTATCTTCCAGGCCAAGGGCCACAGCTTCAGCGCCCTGGAACTGCTGGGCGGCGACCCAGCCCTGGCCGCGCCGTTCATGGGCGGCGAGTTCGCCACCATCTACCTGTCGCCGAAGGACTACCACCGGGTGCACATGCCCCTGGCCGGTACCCTGCGCGAGATGGTCTACGTGCCTGGCCGCCTGTTCTCGGTGAACCAGACCACGGCTGAAAACGTGCCGGAGCTGTTCGCCCGCAACGAACGCGTGGTGTGCCTGTTCGACACCGAGCGTGGGCCGATGGCCGTGGTGCTGGTGGGCGCGATGATCGTCGCCTCGGTGGAAACCGTGTGGGCCGGGCTGGTGACACCGCCCAAGCGCGAACTCAAGACCGTGCGCTACGACGAAGCCGCCCGCGCACCTATCCACCTGGAGAAAGGCGCCGAGATGGGCCGCTTCAAGCTGGGCTCCACCGCCGTGGTGCTGTTTGGCCCGGACCAGGTCAAATGGGCCCACGAACTGGGCGCCGGCTCCGTGGTGAACATGGGCCAGCGCATCGGCCAAGGCGTCGACAGCGCCGCCTGATGTTCATGCAGCCGCTGCCTCACGGCAGCGGCTACAAGCAGCGCCAAGGGCGTGCAGTCTTTGACGCAAAGGGTGACAATAGGCCGCCCAAGCTCGACTGACTCAACGGGAACCGCTCGATGTCCGCTACCCCGCCACCTCTTTTGCGCGCCCCCACGCCCTCGCAGGCCAGCCTGACGTTCTGCGAAGCCACGCCCCGCGACCTCAAGCGCTGGATTGCCGCGCTGCCCAAGGCCAACCTCGGCGAGACCGCCCGCCAGCTGTACCAGGGCCTGATCGAACTCAACCAGCTGATCACCCCCAGCGACAACCGCCTGCAGTTGCTGGAGCTGCTGCGCCCGGAAGTCTATTTCGTCTGCAACCACCTGGAACGCCACTTCCTCAACCAGTCGGTGGTGCTGGACGAACGCGCGCGCAAGATCGCCAACCTGTGCCAGGCCCTGCAGAACCTGCTGGCCGTGGGTTACAAGCAGATCGTGCTACGCGTCTCGGCGCGCCTCAAGGACCGCAACCTGTTGCTGGCCACCGCCATCCAGCGCGCCATGCATGCGCTGAAAGGGCCGCTGGTGCGCGCCAGCCTGCTCTACTGCCCGGTGCCCGAGGGCCTGTGGCTGGAGCTGCACCAGCTATATCAGGTGGCCAGCCGCTTCCAGCTGCACCGCACCTTCGTCACCGATGACCTGGTCAGCCAGGCCCATCATCAAAGCATCGAGCAGACCTACGCCACCGCCCTGCTGATGGGCAGCTCACGCTGCAACCAGATGCGCCAGCAGGCCATCGTGCAACTGGCCAACGTGCTGGAACCCTGGAGCGCGCTGACCCGCGTAGTGCCCGCCAGCGCTGCCGAAGCGCAGTTCGCCGTGGCCCCCGAGGCCGATGCGCCGCCACGCTACAAGAGCCTGTTCCCCGCCAGCCAGCTGCCGCAAATGGTCGGCCTTGACCCGCAACCACTGGTCAAGGCCATCACCGCCTGGCTGCACCTACCGGTGGACAAGCGCGGCCAGTCCAGCCTGCTGGTGCCACCCGGCCTGACCGTGGACATGCTCCAGCACCTGGCTGCGGCTTGGGGCGACGTGGCCGAGCGCACCTTCCAGCGCACCCCGGGCCAGGGCAGCATGAGCCTGTGCGTTGGCATGAGCACCCTGCACTACTACCTGGGCGGCCAGCGCAGTTTCGCCGACCTGCTCAAGCGCCCCGAGGCCGGAATGAACGCCAGCTTCGCCAGCGGCAAGCCCAGCGGCCCGAGCGACAGCTGGACCCTGGCGTTCGACGCCGCCGGCAGTGGCACCAGCGACTCGATGCTGCCTTATGAAGAGATCGACTACCCGGCCATGGACCTGGAGGGCGGCAGCGGCCAGGCCGACCGCGACTACCCGGTGCACGAGCTGCAGATCATCAACCACAGCCCCGGCGGCTACTGCCTGGCCTGGCCCAAGGACGTCCCGGCGCAATTACAGGCTGGCGAGCTGGTAGGCATCCAGGACGCACCGGCCCAAGGCTGGAGCGTGGCGGTGGTGCGCTGGATTCGCCAGGTGCGCGGCGGCGGCACGCAGATGGGCATCGAGCTGATTGCTCCCCACGCCGACCCGTGCGGCCTGCAACTGCTGCGCAGCGACCAGCAGCACAGCCAGTACGTGCGCGGTCTGCAGTTGCCGGAAATCCGCGCCATCGACATCAAGGCTTCGCTGATCGCCCCGCGCCTGCCGTTCCAGGAAGGCCAGAAGGTGATGATCAACAACCACGGCGAGGAAAACCGCGCGCACCTGGGCCGCAAGCTCAGCTCCACGGGCAGCTTCAATCAGTTCGAGTTCAGGTTGCTGGAAACAGCACCAGCAGCAGCGCAGGCAGGCAGCGAGTTCGAGTCGCTGTGGAAGGAGTTATAGCGGCCGCTGCTACGGAGGGCATCCTGTAGCAGCGGCCGCAAGGCCGCGTCACCGTCACGCCTGGCTGTCGCGCACGCCCAGCAGGTAGAGCACGCCGTCCAGCCCCAGGGTGGTGATGTTGTGGCGGGCCGACTGCTTCACCAGCGGCTTGGCGCGGAACGCCACGCCCAGGCCGGCCTTGGCCAGCATCGGCAGGTCGTTGGCGCCATCGCCCACGGCGATGGTCTGCTCCAGCGCCAGGCCTTCCTGCTCGGCCAGTTGCACCAGCAGGTCAGCCTTGCGTTGCGCATCCACGATCGGTTCCACGGCCACGCCCGTGCACTTGCCGTCCACCACCTGCAGCTCGTTGGCGAACACGTAGTCGATACCCAGCTTGGCCTGCACCTGCTTGGCGAAGTAGGTGAAGCCGCCCGAGAGGATGGCGGTCTTGTAGCCCAGGCGCTTGAGCTCGGCAAACAGCACCTCGGCGCCCTCGGTCAGGCGCAGCGAGGCGCCGATGGCATCCAGCACGCTTACGTCCAGGCCCTGCAGCAGCGCCATGCGCTCCTTGAAGCTGGCGCGGAAGTCCAGCTCGCCGCGCATGGCCCGCTCGGTGATTTCCGACACCAGGTGGCCGACGCCGTGGGCCTTGGCCAGTTCGTCGATGACCTCGGCCTGGATCAGCGTGGAGTCCATGTCGAACACCGCCAGGCGGCGGTTGCGGCGGTAGACGTCGTCCTGCTGGATGGCGATGTCGGCGTCCAGCAGCATGGCAGCAGCCAGGAAGTCGCGACGCAGCGCGCCCAGGTCGGCCGGCACGCCGCGCGCCAGGAACTCCAGGCACGCCTTGCCGTCGGCAGCCGCGGCGGCCAGGCCGACGCGACCCGACAGACGGTCGATAGCCTCGACCACCAGGCCATGGCGGTTGGCGATTTCGGTCACGCCCTGCACCTGGGCCGCGTTGATTTCACGGCTCATCAGGGTCAGCACATGGCGGTCGCTGGTGCCCGCGCCGGCCCAGTCCAGGTAGGCCTGTTCCGACAGCGCGGTGAACTGGGCGTGACGGCCGGCCACGGCAGTAATGCGCTCGCGCACCGCCGCCAGGCGGGTTGCATCGTCGGCGCAGGCAACCACGGCCAGCGCCAGGGCGCCGTGCTGCACCGCCTGGGCGATGTCCAGAATGCGCACGCCATCCTCGGCCAAGGCACCGGTGATGGCCGCCAACAGGCCAGGACGGTCGGAACCGGTGATGTTAATCAGGACGATTTCGCGCAAAGGGCACCCCGTTCGTGGAAAAAAATCGCATTCTACCTACTTTCAGTGACCATCGGGCACAGGCAGCGCTTTGCCGCTCTGGGGCCTGTCGCTATACTGCGCAGCAACTTCACGGACATAAAGAGCCGCGCTCAGTGAACCGGCCCACGCCAGTAAAAACCGACAATTTCTTCCTGCTGATCTTCCGTGCCCTGCGTCACCGCCGCGCACCGATAGCTCTGCGTATCGCCAGCCTCAACGTACTGCTGGTCGCCCTGGCGCTGGTGGTGTACGCCTGCGTGATGGGTTTGCAGTTCAAGCAGGCCATGCACCAGCAGGCCGACGCCCTGGGTCAGAGCCTGACCACCCAGACCGCGACCTCGGCCACCGAGCTGTTGGTGTCCAACGACATCCTCAGCCTCAACGTGCTGCTCAATAACCTGGTGAAGAACCCGCTGGTGGCCCATGCGGCTATCTACAGCGTCGACAACCGCATCCTCGCCGAAGCCGGCAGCCGCCCGAAAAGCGGCCTGCTGGGCGAAGCGGGCGGCCTGTACGAGACCAAGATCACCTTCCAGGACGTGACCGCCGGCCACCTGCGCATCAGCCTGGACATGACCCAGTTCCAGCAGCCGATGACCATCAGCCTGGAAAGCATGGGCATCCTGGGCGCCATCCTGCTGCTGGTGACCCTGATCCTCAGCCTGCGCCTGGGCCGCAACCTGTCCACCCCGCTGCTGCAACTGCGGGTGTGGCTGCGCGAAATCGACGAACACACCCCGGCCACCCAGCGCCAGGACGAGATCGGCGACCTGGCCCGCGACCTGCACCAGCGCTACGCCCCCGAGCCTGCGCCGGTGCCCGAGGTGGAAGAGCCCGAGTTCGAGGAAGAGGAAGACGAAGGCCCGGCCTTCGAGGTGCGCAACCTGCGCGACGCCCGCTTCGATGAAAGCACCCCAGTGCCGGTGAAGCCTGCGCCCAAGCGCGTGGTGCATGCCGAAGAAGACGAGGACGAGGACGACGAAGACCCCTTCGCCGACCTGCGCGACACCGCGCCGGTCGCCGCCAAGCAGGCCGCCCCTGCCCCGGTGGCGCCGAAGGAACCCCAGCACAGCGCGGTATTGGCCGTACAACTGGGTGGCCAGGAACAACTGCGCCGCCTGCCCCGCGCCCGCCTGCTGGAGCTGCTGGAGCGCTACCGCGCCTGCCTGGACCAGGCCGCCTCGCTGTACGAAAGCGAGCTGCACACCTTGAACGACGGCAGCACGCTGATGCTGTTCAACAGCGACAGCAGCGGCGAGGACTACCTGACCAACGCCATCTGCTGCGGTGAACTGCTGCGCGCCCTGGGCCACCAGCTGCAGATCGAGGTGGCCGACAGCGGCATCACCCTGCAACTGCAGCTGGGCCTGGTGCTGGGCGATGACCTGGCCGGCATGAGCCAGATCGACCTGCTGCTGACCGAACCGGCCCAGGATGCCCTGGCCCTGTCGCAGCACAGCCGCAACCTGCTGCTGGTGGAACGCCGTATCAGCGACGACAGCCTGGTGCGCCAGCGCGCCCGCATCCGCCCCATCGCCAGCCCCGAGGGTGCGTGCTGCGTGGAGCGGCTGCTGGAGCCTTACCCGTCGTTGCTGGAGCGCCAATTGGCGCGCATGCACGAGACCCGCGTTTAAACACGCGTCTTTGTGGGAGCTGGCTTGCCAGCGAGCTTTTCAGGCCTCAACAGCTCGCTGGCAAGCCAGCTCCCACAACAAAAAAGCCCGCATCGCTGCGGGCTTTTTCGTTAGAAGCGGAACACTTCCATGTCGGTGCGGATCGGCGAGGCGATCGGCATCTTCGGCTTGTCCGGCTCATCCTTGGCCACTGGCTTAGCCGCAGCCTTCTTCTCTTCCACCAGCGCCGGCTGGTTAGCCAGCGGTTTCAGCGCCACGCTCAGCTGTTCGGCCAGGCGCTGCAGCAGCACGCCCTGGGCTTTCACCTGGGCCGCGGTGCCGCCGGCGTGCTTCTCTTCCAGGTGGACGATGCGGTTGTCACGCACCTGGCCACGGCGGTCGAGCAGACGCCACTGGGCATCGAGAATGGCCGGCTGCGAATCACCGGAATCCAGGCGGGTAATCGACAGCAGCACCTGCACGTCCGGCGTACCGGTGTTGCTGGCAGGCGCCAGGGTCACGCGCTGGCTGTCCAGGCGCCACGCCAGTTGGCGCAGCAGCAGTTGATCGATGTCGGAAGACAGGCTGCCGGCCCAACGACCATCGGTCGCCGCGCTGAGGCTGCCATCAGGCTGGCGCTGCAACAGGGTTTCGCGTTGCAGGTAGTCGGCCACGGAAACCGGGCCCAACAGTACCGACATGCCGGTGCTCTGCTTGGGTTGGCCGGGGTTGCCGCTGTCGAGCTGGTAAAGCGCGACCGGCTGGTGAGCGGCGCAGCCCGCCAGGGCCAGGACACCGGTCAGCAATAAAACAGGAAGGCGCAAAAAAGTCATCATTCCATCCAGGCGGCAGCCACAAGGCTCACCGCAGTGATACTCAACGAATTCGTCCGGGTACTCAGCCACGCCGGTACCTCAAGAAGACATATCATCCGCGAATATGCGCTACGACTCCAGCGCTTAAGCGTCGAACTGCGCTTAAAAAGCGCATCCAACCGCTCTAGCGTGCTGTCTGGGAGTGATTCCCAGACAGCACCATCGCGTCAGCCGGCGTTTTCCACCAACAGGGCATCCACTCGCTGGAAACCACGCGGCAGCTTGTTGCCGCGCCGCCCGCGCTCGCCCTTGTAATGCTCGAGGTCCTCGCCCTTGAGCGACAATGTACGCTTGCCGGCTTGCAATACAAGCGTTGCGCCATCGGAAATCACCGCCAAATCAGTGACGTATTCCTCACGGCTGGCCACGCGTTCACCGGGAATGCCGATGATTTTGTTGCCCTTTCCTTTGCCCAGCTGCGGCAGGTCGGCCACTTTGAAAACCAGCAGGCGGCCTTCGGTGGTGACCGCTGCCAGCCAGTTGTTCTCGCGGTCCGGCACCGGCCGTGGGGCCAGCACCTTGGCGCCGTTGGGCAGGCTGAGCAGGGCCTTGCCGGCCTTGTTCTTGGCCTGCAGGTCTTCGCCCTTGACCACGAAGCCGTAGCCTGCGTCCGAGGCAATCACGTACAGGGCATCGTCGTCGGGCAGCAGCACGCACTCGAAGGCGGCGCCTGGCGGCGGTGTCAGGCGCCCGGTCAGCGGCTCGCCCTGGCCACGGGCCGACGGCAGCGTGTGCGACGCCACCGAATAGCTGCGGCCAGTGGAGTCGATGAACACCGAGAACTGGTTGGAGCGCCCCATGGCGGCGGTCTTGAAGCCGTCGCCGGCCTTGTAGGACAGGCCGGTGGCGTCGATGTCGTGGCCCTTGGCGCAACGCACCCAGCCCTTCTCCGACAGCACCACGGTGACCGGCTCGGTCGGCATCAGCTCGTTTTCCGACAGGGCCTTGGCCTCGGCGCGAGCCACGATCGGCGAGCGACGGTCGTCGCCGTAGGTCTCGGCGTCCTTGATCAATTCGCTGCGCACCAACTTGCGCAGTTTGCTCTCGCTGCCCAGCAGGGCCTGCAGCTTGGCCTGTTCCTTGGCCAGCTCGTCCTGCTCGTTGCGGATCTTCATCTCTTCCAGGCGCGCCAGCTGCCGCAGGCGGGTCTCGAGGATGTATTCGGCCTGGGTCTCGGTCAGGTCGAAGCGGGCGATCAGCGCGGCCTTGGGGTGTTCCTCGGTGCGGATGATGTGGATAACTTCATCCAGGTTGAGGAACGCCACCAGCAAGCCTTCCAACAGGTGCAGGCGGCGCTCCACCTTGTCCAGGCGGAACTTGAGGCGGCGGCGCACGGTGTTGATGCGGAATTCCAGCCACTCCAGCAGCAGCGCGCGCAGGTTCTTCAGCTGCGGGCGGCCGTCCAGGCCAATGATGTTGACGTTGACCCGGTAGGTGGACTCCAGGTCAGTGGTGGCGAACAGGTGCTGCATCAGCTCGTCGAGGTCCACCCGGTTGGAACGGGCGATGATGACGATGCGGCACGGGTTCTCGTGGTCCGACTCGTCACGCAGGTCGGCGACCATCGGCAGCTTCTTGGCCTGCATCTGCGCAGCGATCTGCTCCAGCACCTTGGCGCCGGACACCTGGTGCGGCAGCGCGGTGACGACGATGTCGCCGTCCTCGATGCGGTACACCGCACGCATGCGCACCGAGCCACGGCCGGTCTCGTAGATTTTCAGCAGCTCGCTTTGCGGGGTGATGATTTCCGCTTCTGTGGGGTAGTCAGGCCCCTTGATGTGCTCGCACAGCTGTTCGATCGTGGCTTTCGGCTCGTCGAGCAGGCGCACGCAGGCGCTGGCCACTTCGCGCAGGTTGTGCGGCGGCACGTCGGTGGCCATGCCCACGGCGATGCCAGTGGTGCCGTTCAGCAGGATGTTCGGCAAACGCGCCGGCAATACGGCCGGTTCATCGAGGGTACCGTCGAAGTTCGGCACCCAGTCCGCGGTGCCCTGGCCCAGCTCGCTGAGCAGCACTTCGGAATAGCGCGACAGGCGCGCCTCGGTGTAACGCATGGCCGCGAACGACTTGGGATCGTCCGGCGCCCCCCAGTTGCCCTGGCCGTCCACCAGGGTGTAGCGGTAGCTGAACGGCTGCGCCATCAGCACCATGGCTTCGTAGCAGGCCGAGTCGCCGTGCGGGTGGAATTTACCGAGCACGTCACCCACGGTACGGGCCGACTTCTTGTGCTTGGAATCGGCATCCAGCCCCAGCTCACTCATGGCGTAGACGATACGACGCTGGACCGGCTTGAGGCCGTCGCCGATGTGCGGCAGGGCCCGGTCCATGATCACGTACATGGAGTAGTTGAGGTAGGCCTGTTCGGTGAAGTCAGCCAGCGAGCGGCGTTCTACGCCGTCCAGGCTGAGATCAAGGGAGTCGCTCATGCGGGCCTCATCATTGTGTAGTCTGGCGCAGCAGCATGGTGCCGCCGCGCTGGGAAAATTCGAGTTGTTTCAGGGCGCTCATGCCGAGCAGCACCTGGTCGCCATCCATGTCGGGGATGGCCACGGCGCGTACGTCCTTGAGGACGATGTCGCCCAATTGCAGGCTGGCCAGCCGCGTGCGATAGCCCTGGGCCTGGCCGTTGGCGGTGTTCACCGTGATCGGATAGCCGTAGGGCAGCTTCAGCTGTTCGGCCAGGGCCTTGCTCACCGCCACGTCGGTGGCGCCGGTGTCGAGCATAAACTGTACCGGCGTGCCGTTGATCATGCCGCTGGCCACGAAGTGCCCCTGGCCGTTGCTGGCCAGGCGCACCTCGATGTAACCCTGGCCGTGCTCGCTGGCCACCACCGGGTTGGGGTTCTCGCGGGCCTGCTGGAAATGCCCGAAGAACCGCGTGGCCAGGAACAGCAGCGCAGCCCAGGCCAGGATCAGGAAGATCCGCCCGGCGCGCTTGCCGGCAGGTTGCGTGCTCACGGGGCAGCGTTCCAGCCGCCTGCGGGCGCGGCAAAGCGCCAGACGATGGGGCGCACCTCACCGTCGGCACGGGCGCCATCGTTGTTGTCGATGCCCACCCAGGCGCCGGTGTCGTCGACGATCAGCGCTTCGGCCAGCCCGTATTCCTGGGAATACTGGCGGTTGGGCAGCAGCGCCTCGTCGGCGAACGACCAGCAGTGCTCGACCTTGGCGGTCTGCAGGTCGCGGCGGCAGATCTGGTAGATGTTGCGCTCCAGGGTGTACAGCTTGCCCTTGTACAGCGACAGGTCGGCGAAGTCGCGGGCCACCAGGTGCGGCTTGGGCAGCTTGTCGGGCTGCATTTCGGTGCCACCCTCGTTCAGCAGGATGCAGCTGCCCTTGCAGCCCCAAGTGCCGTCAGCCTGCTTGTACACCGACAGCAGGCCGCGGTGCTGGCGCTCGGCGGCCAACCACAGGTGGTCGCCGGCGGCATTGATGGCCAGGCCTTCGAAAATGGCGTTGAAGTGGCGCAGCATGCCCTTGGCGTTGGCTTCGCGGATTATCGCGGGGTCGATCTTCAGCCAGTTTGGCTTGCCGTCCACGGGCACCTGCAGCACGGCGGCAAAGCCTTCGCTGACCAGGTAACGGTTGCCCTGGGCGTCACAGCTGATGCCTTCGAAGTCGAGAATGCCACCGCGGATCACCGCGGCCGCATGGGCCGTGGCGCGCAGCATCATCGGCAGGCCGGTGTCGGCCGGTGGCGGCGGCACGTCGATGAGCACGTTCTCGGCCTTCCACACGGTGTTGGTGGTGTCGAGCCGGTAGATGATGCCGTCGTCGCGGTCCGATTCCGTCCACAGCCGGTCGCCGCAGGCGGCGATGCCCGACAGGTTGCCGCCGACCATCCCGTCCACCGGGTGCTCGGCCAGCAACTTGAGCTGCTCCACTGGCGCGGCGTGCGCCAACAGCGGCAACACGGTCAGCAGCAGCGCTGCCAACGCGTGCCGCATCAGGCCAGCACCTCGGCCAGGTTGCCCTTGGATTCCAGCCACGTCTTGCGGTCGCCGGCGCGTTTCTTCGAGAGCAGCATGTCCATGATCTTCGCCGTGTCCTCGAAGTCACCCAGGGTCAACTGCACCAGGCGGCGAGTGTTGGGGTCCATGGTGGTTTCGCGCAACTGCGGCGGGTTCATCTCGCCCAGGCCCTTGAATCGGGTGACCTGGGGTTTGCCACGCTTCTTCTCGGCCACCAGGCGGTCGAGGATGCCGTCGCGCTCGGCCTCGTCCAGGGCGTAGTAGATCTCCTTGCCCAGGTCGATGCGGTACAGCGGCGGCATGGCCACGTAGACGTGGCCGGCGTCCACCAGCGGGCGGAAGTGCTGCACGAACAGCGCGCACAGCAAGGTGGCGATGTGCAGGCCGTCGGAGTCGGCGTCGGCGAGGATGCAGATCTTGCCGTAGCGCAGCTGGCTCATGTCCGCGGCGCCCGGGTCGACGCCGATGGCCACGGCGATGTTGTGCACTTCCTGGCTGGCCAGCACTTCGCTGCCGTCCACTTCCCAGGTGTTGAGGATCTTGCCACGCAGCGGCAGGATGGCCTGGAATTCCTTGTCCCGCGCCTGCTTGGCCGAGCCGCCGGCGGAGTCACCCTCCACCAGGAACAGTTCGGAGCGCATCGGGTCCTGGCCCGCGCAGTCCGCCAGCTTGCCCGGCAGCGCCGGGCCCTGGGTGATGCGCTTGCGCTCGACCTTCTTGCTGGCCTTCAGGCGGCGGCCGGCGTTGCTGATGGCCAGTTCGGCCAGCTGCATACCCAGCTCGGGGTGGGCGTTGAGCCACAGGCTGAAGGCGTCCTTGACCACGCCGGACACGAAGGCCGCAGCCTCGCGGGAGGACAGGCGTTCCTTGGTCTGGCCGGAGAACTGCGCGTCCTGCATCTTCATCGACAGCACGAAGGCGATGCGTTCCCAGATGTCTTCCGGCGCCAGCTTCAGGCCGCGCGGCAGCAGGTTGCGGAACTCGCAGAACTCGCGCATGGCGTCCAGCAGGCCCTGGCGCAGGCCGTTGACGTGGGTGCCGCCCTGGGCCGTGGGGATCAGGTTGACGTAGCTTTCCTGCACGCTGTCGCCGCCCTCGGGCAGCCACAGCAGCGCCCAGTCCACCGCCTCCTTGTTGCCGGCCAGGCTGCCGCAGAACGGCTCGTCGGGCAGGCGGCTGAATTCGGTGACCGCGTCCACCAGGTAGGAGCGCAGGCCGTCTTCGTAGTGCCATTCGACCTTCTCGCCGGTGCCTTTGTCTTCAAAGGTCACCGACAGGCCCGGGCACAGCACCGCCTTGGCCTTGAGCACGTGCTTGAGGCGGCTGACCGAGAATTTCGGCGAATCGAAGTATTTCGGGTCCGGGGCGAAGTACACGCTGGTGCCGGTGTTGCGCTTGCCCACGGTGCCGATCACTTCCAGGTCGGTGGCCTTGAAGCCATCGGCGAAGGTCATCTGGTACTCGTTGCCGTCGCGCTTGACCTTGACCCGCACCTGGTTGGACAGGGCGTTGACCACGGAGATGCCCACGCCGTGCAGGCCGCCGGAGAACTGGTAGTTCTTGTTGGAGAACTTGCCGCCGGCGTGCAGCTTGGTGAGGATCAGCTCGACGCCGCTCACGCCCTCTTCGGGGTGGATATCCACAGGCATGCCGCGGCCGTCGTCGCTCACTTCCAGCGAGTGGTCGGCGTGCAGAATCACCTGGATCGACTTGGCGTGGCCGGCCAGCGCTTCGTCGACACTGTTGTCGATGACTTCCTGGGCGAGGTGGTTCGGCCGCGTGGTGTCGGTGTACATGCCCGGGCGTTTGCGCACCGGGTCGAGGCCCGAGAGGACTTCGATGGCGTCTGCGTTATAAGAGCTAGCGCTGGGATTGGCCATGGGTTCTCGTCGTCAGTCGTTCATGAAAAATAAACAGCTCAAAGCTGGGCAAAATCGATGCCGCGGTACAGCCCGGGCTCGATCCCGGCGAAATTCAGCAGGCTCGGCAGCTGCGCGCCGAAGCCCTGGTAGCCGTGGTCGCCACCGGCCTGGATGCGCAGCGCGCAAGCGCGGTAGAAACGCTCGGCCTGGCGGTAATCAAGGGTTTCATCGGCCGTCTGCAGCCACACTTGATAACGCAGGGGGTCTTGCGGGGCCGCCACTTCCAGGGCGGCCAGGGCGTCCACGTGGTCCAGGGTCAGTTCCCAGCTCTCACCGGTATACAGGTTTTGCTGGGTGCCGAGGAAACCGTCGAACAGGCGGTGCGGGTTGACCACCGGGTTGATCAGCAGGGCCTTGAGGCCGTGGCGCTCGGCCAGGTGAGTGGCATAGTAGCCGCCCAGCGAGCTTCCCACCAGCAAGGGCGCGCCCAGCTCGGCGATGGCGGCGTCCAGCTGGCCAATGGCCTCACGTGGATGATGGTGCAAAGCCGGCACCCGCAGCTGCCCTTCCAGGCCCATGCGCTGCATGACCTCGGTGAGCATGCTGGCCTTCTTCGACGCCGGCGCGCTGTTCAAACCGTGGATATAGAGAATGGAACCCGTCACGCCGACACCTCCCTTGCAAAAGGCGCCCAGTTTACAGCGCCTTGGTGACGTTTAGGCAGGGGAAGAGGTTCTGTAACGATTTTATGGCTCGCTGACCACCGTAGCCGCTGCCGCCAGGCTGCGCTGGCCCAGGTTTTCGCTGGAGTTTTTCAGTGTACCCAAGGGCCAGCGCAGCCTCCGGCAGCGGCTACGGTGCCGGCTGCGAGTCGTTGCATCCTGGCAGTTCACTATGTTCATCGCTGCCCCAGGTTTTCAACCATCTGCTGACTTGATCTCCGCTCGAATGATTACCGGACAGCTGGTAATCCCTCCAAGACTCCAGAGCCTCAATGCAGAAACACTTCTGCAGACTCTCTTGGGCATGGGCGCCGACGGTGCTGCCTTCGACGATCAGTACACTGACATCCTGGCGTTGCCCTAATTTGGTGCCTCGCGATTCGTCATCCATGGCTATTAATACCCTTCGGCGGCCATGTCTGGGGTGAACTCGAAGCCTTCGAGCCGCGAAACCCCTGTTTCAATCTTCCCGTCCGGCAACAACCGCAACCACCGGTAGCCCGGCGCCAGCTCGTCCAGGGCGAAATCCTCGCTGCCTGGCTTGAACTGGATGCAGGTGGACGGCGAGGCGATCAGCCGCACGCCGTTGCGCTCGCGCTCGAAGTCCTGGTGGATGTGGCCCCACAGCAGCGCGCGGGCCTGTGGGAAGCGGTCGAGCACCTCGAACAGCGCGTGGGGGTTGCGCAGGCCGATGGGCTCCATCCATGGACAGTCGATGGACACCGGGTGGTGGTGGAAGCAGATCAGGTGATGGCGCTCCGGGGCCTCGCTGAGGGCCTGGGCCAGCAGTTGCAACTGGTCGTCGGCCAGGTAACCCGGTACCGAGCCGGTCACCGACGAATCAAGCAGGGTGATACGCCAGTTGCCCAGGTCGACCACCGGTTGCAGGTAGTCACGGCCCTGTGCGGCCTGCTCCATCGGCAACGGCTCGTCGTGGTTGCCGGCGAACCAGCGCTTGGGCGCCTGGATGGGTGCGGTCAGCGCCTCGAAGCGCTGGTACGACTCCAGGCTGCCGTCCTGGGACAGGTCGCCGCTGGCCACCACCAGGTCGATGCGCGGCTGCTCGGCCAGCACCTTCTCGACCACCCGCGCAAGGCTGCCGGCGGTCTTCAGGCCCAGCAGGGCGCCGTCGACGTCGGCGAACAGGTGGCTGTCCGAAATCTGCACCAGCAGCACGGCTTCGTCGGTGGTGGGGGTGGGTGCGCTCGGCAAGGCCGTCTCCTTCAGGAGGTACCAGCAAGGATTATGGTGGGGATGCGGGCGGGGGGCAAACGCGGGGGCGGGATGTGGCTCACATCTGCGGATAAAAAGCCTGAACGTGGCCAGGCCTGGAGCTGCACGGCGCAGGTGTTGTCTCGTCCTTGAGATCGAGGGGTTTGCTAGCGCACATACTCATACTCATGCCCACACGCCAGGCAATGGCTCAGCCACTCTCCCAGGAACAGGTTCAACTGCGCCTTCTCGTCGGGCTGGTGCATGCTGGCGTTGGGGTACGGGTACACGCTGCGGAAGCGGCGGGCGTGTTCGGCGCTGACCACTTCGGCCATGCGCGCGTCGTGGTAGACCTGCACTTCCAGCTGCGGCACCGGCAGCCAGGGCAGGCTGTGCTCCTGGCGCACGCGCAGGGTGGTGGTATAGGGGCAGGCGAGCAGCACCTCCAGGGTGAGCACGCCCAGCATCTGCTCGCCCTGGGTCATGGCCACTTTGCGCGAATGCTGTTCATGGCGCATGTTCGGCAACAGGCGCATCAGGCGCGCGTAGTTTGCCTCGCAGGCTGCCTGCAGGCCGACCAGGTCGACACGGTAGCGGTCGCGCAACAGGTTCACTTCCACAGCCCCCTGACTTCCTCGCGGTTCAACGCCAGCCACTGCAGGGCGATGATCGTTGCCGCGTTGATGATCTTGCCATCGCGCACGGCCTGCAGGGCGTCTTCGAACGCCCATACCGTGACGCGGATGTCCTCGTTCTCGTCCTTCAGGCCGAACAGGCCGCCCACGCCTTCGCTGCTGCAGTGCCCCAGGTACAGATGCACGAACTCGGTGCTGCCGCCTGGCGAAGGGAAGTACTTGGTGATCGGCCAGAGCGACTGCAGCACAAGCCCAGCTTCCTCCTCGGCCTCGCGGTGCGCAACTTCTTCCGGTTGCTCGGCCTTGTCGATCAGACCGGCAACCATCTCCACCAGCCAGGGGTTGGCAGTTTTCAACATGGCACCGACGCGGAACTGCTCCAGCAGCACCACTTCGTCGCGCCTGGGGTCGTAGGGCAGCACGCACACGGCGTCGTGGCGCACGAACACTTCGCGGGTCATGTCCTTGCTGGTGCCGCCATCGAACAGCTCATGGCGCAGGTGCAGGCGGTCCAGTTGGTAGAACCCCTTGTAGCAGTTCTCGCGCTTGAGGATCTCGACCTTGGTCGGCTGTGCCCTGTCTGTCATGTAAAACCTCGTCATCGTCCGTGCAGCTTCGCGCCATCCTAACTGCGATGCCAGCGCTTTGCAGCCCCTTTGAACCGCCATTCGCGCCCGGCAAGATAGGCGGCAGGGCCCCAGCCCGTTACTATTGAGCTTAGTGGCGAACTGAAGGCGATGCCGAGAGTCGAAGCACGACAACATTTGCCCGCAACCCCCTTCCTGACCGTCAAGGAACACCATGTCGCTTCTGAAATTCACGTCCATGGCCGCCGTGGCCCTGACATTGGGCGCCTGCCAAAGCCTGTTTCAGCCGAGCATGAACAAACCGCTGGACACCCGCCGCGACGCCTTCGAGCACACCAAGCCTGGCTGCACGGCGCCGGACTGCCCGCTGTTCAACCTGGACGTGATCCATTTCCCTGGCGAGCCGGCCCTCGACCCGATCATGGAACGCGGCATGCTGCAGTTGACCCGCACCGACGCCGACGCGCCGCTGCCCACCTCCCTGAAAGCCTACGAAGACAGCTTCCTGGCCCACGCGCCCAACCGCTACGGCAGCTACCTGCAATCGAAGGTACGCGACCAGCATGACGGGCTGGTGATCGTGGAGGTGTCGAGCTACCTGGACACCGGCGCGCCAGAGGGCGTCCCCGGCCGCGACTTCATCAACTGGTCGCGCCAGCAGCACAAGGTGCTGACGCTGGCGGACATGCTGGTGCCCGGCGAAGAACCGGCGTTCTGGAAGGCCGCGGAAGAGGCCCACCGCGGCTGGCTGGTGGACAACGGCCTGGCCAGCGACCCCAAGTTCGTCAAGGACTGGCCGTTCAAGCACACCACGCACATCGCCCTGACCTCGGCAGGCATCATCCTCAAGTATGACGTCAACACCATCGCCCCCTATGCGCTGGGGCAGGCCGAGATCAAGGTCGACTACCAGCGGCTCAATGGCGTGATCAAGCCGGCACTGTTTCCCGGCCGCGGCTGAAGGCCGCCAGCACCGCGTGCAGCACCCCGGCCAGCAGCAGTGACGGCAGGGTAGCGCCGACCTCGGGGTAGAGGTTGGCCAGCACGTGGTAGGTGGCGATGCCGCCCACCCAGGCCACCAGCGCGGTCCAGCGCAGCGGCACGGCCGGGGCCTGGGCACTGCGCTTGCGCAGGATGAAGTGGTCCACCAGCACCACGCCGAACAGCGGCGCGAACACCGAGCCAATCAGCAGCAGGAAGTTCTGGTACTGCGCCAGCGGCGCGAAGCAGGCAATCAGCGTGCAGACGATGCCGATGGCCAGCGCCAGGTGCTCGACCTTCAGGCGCACCAGCAGGCCGGTGGACACCGCTGCCGAGTGAATGTCGGCGAAGGCGTTTTCCGACTCGTCCAGCAGGATCAGCAGCAGCGGGATACCCAGCCCGGCGCCGGCCAGCGCCAGCAGCAGCGCGTTGGTTTCGCCGCTCGGCGCGAAGGCCAGGGTGTAGGCAACGCCCAGGCTCATCAGCCAGAAGTTGCCGATGAAGAAGCCCAGCACGGTGCCGCCGAACACGCCCTTGGCCGCACGGCCGAAGCGCGAATAGTCGGCGATCAGCGGCAGCCAGGACAGCGGCATGGCGATGGCAATGTCGAAGCCCACCGCGAAACTCATGCTGCCGTCGCCGGCCTTGGCCCACAGGGCGCCCAGGTCGGCCTTGGCGAACAGGTTCCAGGTCAGCCACAGGCAGGCGGCCAGCAGCAGCCAGATGCCCCATTTGCGCAAAAACTTGCGCACGAAGGTCAGCGGGCCGCTGACCGCGAGCAAGGTGGCCAGGGCACCGAACACCAGGGTCCAGAGCATCGGCTGGGTGAGCGCGCTGCCCTCGCCAAACGCCCGCGCGCCGAGCAGGCTGGCGGCGTCGCGCATCACGATGATTTCAAACGCGCCCCAGCCGATCAGCTGCAGCAGGTTGAGCAGCGCCGGCAGCGCGGCGCCATGTTGGCCCAGGCTCAGGCGCAAGGCGGCCATGGACGACAGGCCGGTGTCGCTGCCAATCACGCCGACGGCGGCCAGCAGCACCACGCCTACCGCGGTGCCGAGCAGAATCGCCAGCAACGAACCCGACAGGCCCAGGCCCGGCGCCAGCAGCGCACCGGTCTGCAGCACCATCAGGCCGATGCCCAGGGAGAACCACAGGGAAAACAGGTCCCGCGCGCCGAACACGCGCTGGGACGAAGGGACGGCAACGTCCGGAGAGTAATGGCTGGGTGTGTTCAATTTGGATCTCGGAGGAGATGGGTTGTTATGCACATTGGGACTGTGGGAGCTGGCTTGCCAGCGAGCTTTTCAAAGCCGCCGAAAAGCTCGCTGGCAAGCCAGCTCCCACAGTTATTCGTGAAGATTCAACGCAGTGTCAGACCTTCTGGTACAGCTGGCTGCCTTCCTGCTTGAAGCGCGCGGCCTGCTCGCGCATGCCCTCCTCCATGGAGATATCCACAGCCTCGATCTTCTGGTTCGCCGCGTATTCGCGCACTTCCTGGGTGATCTTCATCGAGCAGAACTTCGGCCCGCACATGGAGCAGAAGTGCGCCACCTTGGCCGAGTCCTTGGGCAGGGTTTCATCGTGGTAGGCGCGCGCGGTATCCGGGTCCAGGCCCAGGTTGAACTGGTCTTCCCAGCGAAACTCGAAGCGCGCCTTGCTCAGGGCATTGTCGCGGATCTGCGCGCCGGGGTGCCCCTTGGCCAGATCGGCGGCATGGGCGGCGATCTTGTAGGTGATGATGCCGGTCTTCACGTCATCCTTGTTCGGCAGGCCCAGGTGTTCCTTGGGCGTGACGTAGCAGAGCATGGCGCAGCCGAACCAGCCGATCATCGCCGCGCCGATGCCCGAGGTGATGTGGTCGTAACCGGGGGCGATGTCGGTGGTCAGCGGGCCCAGGGTGTAGAACGGCGCCTCGTCGCAGCACTCCAGCTGCTTGTCCATGTTCTCCTTGATCAACTGCATGGGCACGTGGCCCGGGCCTTCGATCATGCACTGCACGTCATGCTTCCAGGCGATCTTGGTCAGCTCGCCGAGGGTTTCCAGCTCGCCGAACTGCGCTTCGTCGTTGGCGTCGGCAATGGAGCCGGGGCGCAGGCCGTCGCCCAGCGAGAAGCTGACGTCGTAGGCCTTCATGATCTGGCAGATTTCGTCGAAATGGGTGTAGAGGAAGTTCTCCTTGTGGTGCGCCAGGCACCACTTGGCCATGATCGAACCGCCGCGGCTGACGATACCGGTGACGCGCTTGGCGGTCAGCGGCACGTAGCGCAGCAGCACGCCGGCGTGAATGGTGAAGTAGTCCACGCCCTGCTCGGCCTGTTCGATCAGGGTGTCGCGGAACAGCTCCCAGGTGAGGGCCTCGGCCACGCCGTTGACCTTCTCCAGCGCCTGGTAGATCGGCACGGTGCCGATGGGCACCGGCGAGTTGCGGATGATCCACTCGCGGGTTTCATGGATGTGCTTGCCGGTGGACAGGTCCATCACCGTGTCCGAGCCCCAGCGGATGCCCCAGGTCAGCTTGGCCACTTCTTCCTCGATGGAGGAGCCCAGGGCGCTGTTGCCGATGTTGCCGTTGATCTTCACCAGAAAGTTGCGGCCGATGATCATCGGCTCCAGCTCGGTGTGGTTGATGTTGGCAGGGATGATGGCGCGGCCGCGGGCGATCTCTTCGCGCACGAACTCGGCGGTGATCTCCTTGGGGATGCTGGCGCCGAAGCTGTGGCCCTTGTGCTGTTCTTTCAGCAGGCCGGCGGCGCGAGCCTCGGCCAGCTTCATGTTCTCGCGGATGGCCACGTACTCCATCTCGGCGGTGATGATGCCCTGGCGCGCGTAGTGCATCTGGCTGACGTTGGCGCCGGCCTTGGCCCGGCGCGGGTTGCGCACGTGGGCGAAGCGCAGCTTGGTCAGTTCTTCGTCGTTGAGGCGCTGCTGGCCGAAGTGGGAGCTCAGGCCGTCCAGGCGCTCGGTGTCGCCACGGTCGTCGATCCACGCCGAACGCACGTCGGCCAGGCCCTTGCGCACATCGATCACCACGTTGGGGTCGGTGTAGGGGCCGGAGGTGTCGTACACGGTGACCGGGGCGTTGATCTCGCCACCGAAGTCAGTGGGCGTCACGTCCAGGCTGATTTCACGCATGGGCACGCGGATGTCGGGGCGCGAGCCCTGCACATAGACTTTTTGCGAACGGGTGAACGGTTGTACCGATTGCGCGTCGACCTGGGCCGATTCGCTCAGGTGGGCAAGGTTTTTTTCTTGTTTACTCATCACAGGCTCTCCAGACAGCATCCAGCAGTGGAATGTCGGGAGTGGAACCTGAAAAGGCACGGACTGCACCTGGGGCGGTGCTGTGCTTTGGCCGTCGCAAACTGCTCACAAAATGAACAATTTCCCGGACGAAGCACAAGAGGACTCGCCGGGAGGACGAGAAATCTTGTTCCCTACGCAGGCGCTAACCTGATCAGGTTCAACGGGATCCGGATTAACCGATCTCAGCCTTTCACTCAAGGCACCCCGACAAGAACCCAGTCAGTCTAGACGCGCGGCAGGCAAAACGCCAAGGGTTGTGTGATGGTGCTGGATAAATGGCGGATATGCCGGATTGTTGCAGCACGCCCGTGCAACTACACTCGCACAGCGTTTAATTACAAGGATTGAATCATGCTGCGCAAAATTGCACTGGCGATTGCGGTGTCAGGTGCGTTCAACGCAATGTTACAGGCAGCAGAGATTGCGCCACTGGCCAGCCGTACCGACCTGGTCAGCGTGTATCAGGAAGCCGTGAACAACAACGCCGACCTGGCCGCCGCCCGCGCCGACTACGCCGCCCAGAGCGAAGTGGTGCCCCAGGCCCGCGCCGGGCTGCTGCCCAACCTGTCGGCCGGCAGCGACATCACCAACGTGCGCACCCAGCTCGACGAGCCGGCGCAGACCACCACGCGCAGCGGCACCAGCTACCAGGCCACGCTCAGCCAGCCGATATTTCGCGCCGACCGCTGGTTCCAGTTCAAGGCGGCCAAGGCCGTGAACGAACAGGCGGCCCTGCAGCTGTCAGCCACCGAGCAGAACCTGATCCTGCAGACCGCCGAGGACTATTTCAGCGTGCTGCGCGCCCAGGACACCCTGGCCGCCACCAAGGCCGAGGAAGCGGCGTTCAAGCGCCAGCTCGACCAGTCCAACGAGCGCTTCAACGTGGGCCTGTCGGACAAGACCGACGTGCTGCAATCCCAGGCCAGCTACGACACCGCCCGCGCCAACCGCATCCTCGCCCAGCGCCAGGTGGACGACGCCTTCGAGGCCCTGGTGACGCTGACCAACCGCGACTACAACTCGGTGCAGGGCGTGGTGCATACCCTGCCGGTGCTGCCGCCCAGCCCCAACGACGCCAAGACCTGGGTCGAGACCGCCTCGCAGCAGAACCTCAACCTGCAGGCCAGCGCCTTCGCCGTCACCAGCGCCGAGGAAACCCTGCGCCAGCGCAAGGCCGGCCATGCCCCCACGGTGGACGCGGTGGCCAAATACGAGAAAGGCGACAACGACCTGCTGGGCTTCAGCAACCCCAGCCCGTTCCCCGGCGTGACCTACCACGGTGACGTGGAACAGCGCACGGTGGGCCTGCAGGTGAACATCCCGCTGTACAGCGGCGGCCTCACCAGCTCCCAGGTGCGCGAGGCCTACCAGCGCCTGAGCCAGAGCGAGCAGCAGCGCGAAGGCCTGCGCCGCCAGGTGGTGGAGAACACCCGCAACCTGCACCGCGCGGTGAACACCGACGTGGAACAGGTGCAGGCGCGCAAGCAGTCGATCATCTCCAACCAGAGCGCGGTGGAGGCGACCGAGATCGGCTACCAGGTGGGCACGCGCAACATCGTCGACGTGCTGGATGCGCAGCGGCAGCTGTACTCGTCGGTGCGTGACTACAACAACAGCCGCTACGACTACATCCTCGACAACCTGCGTTTGAAGCAGGCCGCCGGGACACTCAGCCCACAGGATCTGCAGGACCTGGCGCGCTGGCTGAAGCCTGACTACAACCCGGACAAGGACTTCCTGCCGCCGGACCTGGCCAAGGCTGCGCAGGAGTTACTCAAGCCTGCGAAGAAATAGCCCTGTAGCAGCGGCCGCCAGGCCGCGTCATGGGCGCAACAATTTGCTCAGGCCAACCAACAACCGCTCCAACGCGCCCTGGTTGGCCTGCATCACCGCCAACCCCGCCTGGCCAATGCGCCGGGCATCCTGCGGCAGCTCGATCAACTTGCGTACCGCCTCTGCCAACCCCGCCGCATCATCGACCTCGATCAACGCATCGGCCTGGCGCAGCATCGCCGCAATCTCCAGAAAGTTGAACACATGTGGCCCACTTAGCACTGGCTTGGCCAGTGCCGCCGGTTCCAGCAGGTTGTGGCCGCCATTGGGCACCAGGCTACCGCCGACAAAAGCGCTGTCGGCCAGGGCATAGAGAAACAGCAGTTCGCCCATGGTGTCGCCGACCAGCACCTGGTGCTGCGCGCCCACCACCTCGCCACTGGAGCGGCGCACACTGGCAAACCCTTGGCCCACGCTGAGCTCGAACACGCTGTTGAAGCGTTCCGGGTGCCGTGGCACCAGGATCAGCAAGGCGTCGCCATGCAGGGCCAGCAACTGACGGTGGGCCGCCAGGACAATGGCGTCCTCGCCCTCGTGGGTGCTGGCGGCGATCCAGATCGGCCGGCTGCCGGCCTGCCATGCCTGGCGCAGCGCAGCAGCACGTTCCAACAGATGGCTATCGACCTTCAGGTCAAACTTGATCGAGCCGGTCACCTGCACGCACTCAGGCCGTGCGCCCAGCTGGCGGAAGCGTTCGGCCTCGGTCTCGGTCTGCACCGCAATCAGGCTCATCTGCGCCAGCATCGGCGCCGTCAGCTTGGCGAACTTCGCATAGCCGCGCGCCGAGCGCTCCGACAGCCGCGCGTTGGCCAGCGCCACCGGGATGCCGCGCAGGGCGCACTGGTGAATGTGGTTGGGCCACAGTTCGGTTTCCATGATCACCGCCAGGCGTGGCTGCACATGATCCAGAAAACGCCCCGCCGCCCACGGCAGGTCATACGGCAGGTAGCAATGCTGTACCCGTGGCTCGTTGCCGAACAGCGCCTGGATGCGCTCGGAACCGGTAGGGGTCATGCAGGTGATGGTGATCGGCAGCTCGGGGTGGCGCAGCAGCAGTTCGCGAATCATCGGCGCGGCGGCGATGCTCTCGCCCACCGACACCGCGTGCACCCAGATACCGCCGGTGCGCATGGCTGGCAGGTTGCGCGCGAAGCGCTCGCCGATCCGCTTGGCATAGGCCGGCGCCTTGCGTGCACGCAGCCACAGCCGCAACGCTACCAGTGGCAGCCCCAGGTGAAACAGCAGGGTATAGAGAGTTCTGTTCATGGCGGCGGAGTTTACTAGCAGCGCGGCCGCTTAACCAATGGCCCGCAAGTGCCAGGTAAAGCACTCGGCCAGGTAACGCGCGGCCGGGCCCAGCGGCTCGTCGCGGCGCCACACCAGTTCAACCACCAGCGCCGGCGGCACCCATTCGCTGTTCAGCTCCACCATCTGCTGCTGGTACGCCGGGTACTGCACCACATGCCGTGGCAGCCAGGCCCAGCCCAGGCCGCGCATCAGCAGCTCGGCCATCACGTAGAAGCTGTCGGCGCGCCAAATCTGCGGGCTGATGGGGTCGCCGCCGGGGTAGCGGCTGCTTTCCAGGGCCACCAACAGCTGGCGGTGCCGGGCCAACTGCTGGCGGCTGACGTGGGCGTGGCTGGCCAGCGGATGGTCGACCGAACACACGGTGACCATCTCGACGCTGCCCAGGGCGCGGCGTTCAAGCGCGGCGGGCATGTGCTCATGGTGAAACAGCAAGCCCAGGTCGGCACGGCGCTCCACCAGCTTGCGCGCCACGTCGCCCGGCGCGCTGTTGGCCAGTTGCACTTCCACCGCGGGGTAGCGGCCCGCCAGCTTCTCCAGGCTGTCGAGCACCGGCTGGTAGGGCATGGCCTCGTCCTGGGCCAGGCGCAGCTGCGCTTCCTGGCCGCGGTGCAGGGCCAGCGCGCGGCCGTCCAGGCGCTCGCACTGGCGCAGCAGCTCCCGGGCTTCTTCCAGCAGCGCCCTGCCCGCCTCGGTGAGCTGCGGCTGGCGGCCGCTGCTGCGGTTGAACAGGCTCACGCCCAGGTCGTCCTCGAGCAGGGCAATCGCGCTGCTGACTGCCGACTGGGCACGGCCCTGCTGCCGCGCCACGGCGGAAAACGAACACTGCTCGGCCACCTGCACGAACAGCTGGATCTGCTCCAGATTCCATTGGATGCCCATGGCAACCTATCTCCAATAGCGATAGGTATTCACTTTACCTCATCTGCCCAGCCTCTAGAATGCGAGCCATCTCAAGAGGGTTCACACATGACTGCCTACTACTTCCTCGCTATCGCCATCTGCTGCGAAGTCATCGCCACCACCAGCATGAAAGCTGTAAAGGGCCTGAGCACCCCGCTGCCGTTGATCCTGGTGATCTGCGGCTACGCCATCGCGTTCTGGATGCTGATTCTGGTGGTGCGGGTGATTCCCGTCGGCGTGACCTACGCCATCTGGTCGGGCATGGGCATCGTGCTGGTGAGCATCGCCGCGCTGGTGGTCTACGGGCAGAAACTGGACATGCCCGCCATCGCCGGCATGGGCCTGATCCTGCTGGGCGTGGTGGTGATCCAGCTGTTCTCGAAAACCGCCGGGCACTGAGTCTGTATACTGCGGGTCTGTTTTCGCCTGTGAGGTTGCTTGATGTCTTCCGCTATTTCCACTGACGTGCTGATTGTCGGCGCCGGCATCGCTGGCCTGTGGCTCAACGCCCGCTTGCGGCGCCTGGGCTATTCGACCGTGCTGGTGGAAAACGCCAGCCTGGGCGGCGGGCAGAGCCTCAAGTCCCAGGCCATCATCCATGGCGGCGCCAAGTACGCGCTGCACGGTGCACTGACGGGCGCCAGCGAGGCCATCGCCGACATGCCGCGGCGCTGGCGCGAGGCCCTGGCCGGCACCGGCGAGGTGGACCTGAGCGGCGTGCGCGTGCTGTCCCAGGCCCATTACCTGTGGTCGCCGGGCACTATCGCGGGCAACCTCACCAGTTTCTTCGCCAGCAAGGCCGTGCGTGGCCGCGTCGACCAGGTCAAGGGCGACGAGCTGCCGCCGGCGCTGCAGGACAAGGCCTTCAAGGGCAAGGTCTACCGCCTGGCCGAGCTGGTCATCGACACCCCCGGCGTAATCGAGCGCCTGGCGCAACTGGGCGGTGACGGCCTGCTGGCCGGCGAACGCCTGGAACCGCTGTTGGACAACGGCCAGCTGGCCGGCCTGCGCGTCGACGGCCGCGAGATCCGCGCCCAGCGCGTGGTGCTCAGCGCCGGTGCCGGCACTGCCGAGCTGCTGGCCAGCCTGGGCGTGGACCAGCCGGCCATGCAACGCCGGCCGCTGCACATGATTCTGGCCAAGGGCGCCAGCCTCAAGCCGCTGTACGCCCACTGCCTGGGCGGTGGCACCAAGCCCCGCATCACCGTGACCACCCACCCGGCGGCCGATGGCCAGTGGGTGTGGTACCTGGGCGGCGATATCGCCGAGGCCGATGGCGTGGCCCGCTCGCCGGCCGAGCAGATCGCCACCGCGCAGAAGGAACTGGAGCAACTGCTGCCCTGGGTCGACCTCAGCCAAGTGCAGTGGGCCACCCTGCGCGTGGACCGCGCCGAGCCGGCACAGTCCGGCCTGGTGCGTCCCGACAACGCCTTCCTGGCCGAACAGGGCGCGCTGCTGGTGGGCTGGCCGACCAAGCTGGCCCTGGCGCCGGACTTCGCCGACCGGGTCATCGCCAGCCTGGAAGGCGCCGGCATCATGCCGGGCAACCACGCACCGCTGCCGGCCCTGCCCCGCCCGCCCATGGGCCAGACCCCTTGGGAGCAGCTGCTGCCATGACCGTCGCCACCTTGCACAACCTGCACCGCCCGCTGGGCAGCACCGGCCTCAGCGTCTCGCCGCTGGGCCTGGGCACCGTCAAGCTGGGCCGTGACCAAGGGGTGAAATACCCCAACGGCTTCACCATTCCCGACGACGCGCAGGCGCGCCAGTTGCTGGACCAGGCGCGCCAGTTGGGCATCAACCTGATCGACACCGCGCCTGCCTACGGCACCAGCGAAACCCGCCTGGGCCCGCTGCTGCGCGGCCAGCGCCAGGACTGGGTGATTGTCAGCAAAGTGGGCGAAGAGTTCGAGGCCGGCCAGTCCCGCTTCGACTTCAGCGCCGAACACACGCGCTTCTCCGTGGAACGCAGCCTCAAGCGCCTGGAAACCGACTTCATCGACCTGGTGCTGGTGCACTCCGATGGCAACGACCTGGCCATTCTCGAGCAGACCGGGGTGTACGAAGCCCTGGCGCGCCTGAAGCAGGAAGGCAAGATCCGCGGCTTCGGCTTCTCCGGCAAGACCGTGGCCGGCGGCCTGAAAGCGCTTGAGGCCGGCGATTGCGCCATGGTCACCTACAATCTCAACGAACAGGGCGAACGCCCGGTGCTGGACTACGCTGCCACGCACGGCAAGGCCATCCTGGTGAAGAAGGCCCTGGCCAGCGGCCACGCCTGCCTGAGCCCGGGCACCGACCCGGTGCGCGCCAGTTTCGAGCTGCTGTTCGCCCACCCTGGTGTCGCCAGTGCTATTGTCGGCACCATCAACCCGTTGCACCTGGCCCACAACGTGGCCACCGCAGCCGCTGTGATACGCGGGAGCTGACACATACGGAGCCGCCCACGCGGCCGACCCCGACGCAAGGAGGAGCCGACATGCCGCGTACCCTGATAAGAAAAAACCCCAGCAACTTCAAGACCCTGCCGCTGTTCGTCGAAGCCACGCCCGAAGGCCTGAGCTACCAGAGCATCGGCATGCCGCTGAACTTCGCGCAGACCCTGCAGCGCCGCCGCCAGGTGGCCGTCGAAGACCCCCAGCGCTTCTCCCTGGAGCTGGCCAACCTGGGCGTGTCGGTGCGCCTGACCCTGACCTGGCAGAACCGCGACTACTGGATTCTGGTCCGCCAGCGCCGCCAGGACCGCGGCGACGTGGTGCTCAAGCTGATCTCCGGCTACGTGCCGGCCCACGAGCTGAACCTGCCGTTGCTCACCGCCATCCAGGAGGTGGCCGAGGAATGCCTGCTGGAAACCAGCGAAGGCTGGCTGGTCGGCAAATTCAACGACACCTGGCTGCCCACGCCCTACACCGGCGCCCTGCACTACCGCGAGAAAATGCCGTTCAAGCTGCGGCCGCTGTCCGGCGCGGCGCTGCCGGTGCGCACCGGCAGCCTGAACCTGATCGAGCGGCCACGCGCCTACGTGCACCTGCCCACGGCGTCGCTGCAGCTGGTGTACGACTTGCGCCTGGAAGTGCCGAAGGAAGTGAAGTCGCTGAGCCTGTTCCACGTCGACGAGCGGCTGGAGAACGACCAGTTGGTGGCGCGGCTGGACCGCAGCAAGCCGGACCTGTATCTGATGCCGGTGGACGACGGCAAGCCGGCCGCCGAGCTGTACACGCTAAAGAAGGGCCAGCTGCACCCGGCCAGCACGCGCGGCGTGCACCTGGCCGAAAGCTTCGCCCAGCAGCAGGGCTGGGTGGTGCACGACGAGCGGATTCGCTGGAAGGACTGGCTGCACCAGCAGGGGCTGGCGCCGGTGCATCAACCGCGCACCGGGCTGCGCAAACTGACGCACAAGGCGCGGGCGCTGCTGCGCCTGGCGCGTGGCAATTTGCATAAAACCTGAGTAGACACACAACCCCGTAGCCGCTGCCGCAGGCTGCGCTGGCCCTGTGCCTCGCCGGAGATCTCCGGTGTGCAATCGGGCCAGCGCAGCCTGCGGCAGCGGCTACGCAGGGCGTCAGTTGCTGCGGATTTTCTCGACGATGGCGGTGGTCGAGCTGTTCTCCACCAGCCCCAGCACCTTCACGGTGCCACCGTAGGCGCTGACGATGTCGGCGCCCACTACCTGGTCCACCGAGTAATCACCGCCTTTCACCAGCACGTCGGGACGCACGTGGGTCAGCAGGTTTTCCGGGGTGCCTTCGCTGAAGCTGATCACCCAGTCCACTGCGCCCAGCCCAGCGAGCACGGCCATGCGCCGATCGACGCTGTTGATCGGCCGGCCCGGGCCTTTCAGGCGGCTCACCGAGGCGTCGTCGTTGACCGCCACGATCAGCCGGTCGCCCTGGGCGCGGGCCTGCTCCAGGTAGGTTACGTGGCCGGCGTGCAGAATGTCGAAGCAGCCGTTGGTGAAGACGATCTTCTCGTTGTGCGCGCGGGCATCCTCGATCGCCAGCAGCAGCTGGTCGAGGCCCAGCACACCGCGCTCCGAACCTTCTTCGCGCTGGATGGCGCGGCGCAGTTCCGGGGCGCTGATGGCCGCGGTACCCAGCTTGCCAACCACGATGCCCGCAGCCAGGTTGGCCAGGGCCACGGCGTGGGGCAGTTCCTCGCCCGCGGCAATGGCAGCGGCCAGGGTGGAAATCACCGTGTCGCCGGCACCGGTCACGTCGAACACTTCGCGGGCACGGGCTGGCAGGTGAAGCGCCGGGTGGCCCGGGCGCAGCAGGGTCATGCCGTGCTCGCCACGGGTCACCAGCAAGGCGCCCAGCTCCAGGTCGCTCATCAGCTTGGCGCCCTTGGCCACCAGCTCGGCCTCATCGGCGCAACCGCCAACGATGGTCTCGAACTCGCTGAGGTTCGGGGTGATCAGGCTGGCCCCACGGTAGATGGAGAAGTCCTTGCCCTTGGGGTCGGCCAGCACCGGGATACCCTTGGCGCGGGCAGCCTGGATCAGGCTCTGGTGGTTCTTCAACGCGCCCTTGCCGTAGTCGGACAGCACCAGCACCTTGATGCCTTCGAGCAAGGCGTCGACTTCGGCGCCCAGCGACAGCGGATCGGTGGCGAAGGGTTCTTCGAAGTCGATGCGCAGCAGTTGCTGGTGGCGGCTCATCACCCGCAGCTTGACGATGGTCGGCTGGTGGGCGATGCGTTGGAAATGGGCACGCACGCCTGCAGCGTGCAGGCTGTTGGCGAGGCTCTCGGCCGCCTCGTCCTGGCCGGTGACACCCACCAGCGAAGCGGGGGCGCCAAGGGCGGCGATGTTCAGGGCAACGTTGGCCGCGCCACCTGGGCGATCCTCGATCTGCTCGACCCGTACCACCGGCACCGGTGCCTCAGGCGAAATGCGTGAGGTACCGCCATGCCAATAGCGGTCGAGCATGACATCGCCGACCACCAGGACAGGGGCTTGATCGAATCGCGGCATGGACAACTTCATGGGCAACCCACATACAAAATAGACAAGGGCGCGATATTAACACAGGGCGGCGCTTGCCTTCAGAAGGCATGCGACCGGCTGGCTCGCTCAAGGGATCTGCAGGCGGTCCAGCAGCATGGCGGTGGCCTGGCCGAGGTCCAGCAGCTCGGTGTCGATGTCGCAATCTGCGTCCAGAGGGGCCTCATAAGGGCTGTCCAGGCCGGTAAAATCCTTGATCTGGCCGCTCAGGGCTTTCTGGTAAAGGCCCTTGGGGTCGCGCCGCGCACAGGTGGCGAACGAGGTGCTGACATACACGCTGAAGAATTCGCCCGGCCCGAACAGTGCCTTCGCGGCGTCACGCTCCGCGCGGAACGGCGAAATCGCCGAGACGATGACGATCAGCCCGGCGTCCACCATCAGCCGCGCCACTTCGGCAACCCGGCGGATGTTCTCCCTGCGCGCCGCGGCGCTCATGCCCAGGTCGTTGCACAGCCCGCCGCGCACGTTGTCGCCGTCGAGCAGGAAGGTGTGCAGCGAGCGCTGGTTGAGTTGCACCTCCAGGGCATTGGCCAGGGTCGACTTGCCGGCCCCCGACAACCCGGTCATCCAGATGCACCGCGGGCGCTGGCCCTTGATGGCGGCCCGGGCCTGCACCGGCACGGCCAGGGTATAGGGGCGTATCTGTGGTTGCTCACCACGGCGCAGCAGCACTTCATTCATAGCCAAGCAACTCATAGTCACGTTGATAGGCGCGGCGCACCAGGCGCCGGGTTCGTACACTGCAGAACTCCCGGGCCAGGGCTTCGACCCGGTTGCGCGAGCGGTTGACCAGCGGCAGCTCGCGGCTCACGCCGAAGCGCTCGCACAGCTGGCCGAAGTCGCGCTGGATATGCTCCTGGCGGCCGATGAAGTCCATCGACAGGTGGCCCAGGGAGTCCACCAGGAAATCGGTCTGCGGCGCGAAATGGATCTGCTTGCGCAGGTTGTCCCCATGCAACCAATGGCTGACGAAGGTGTTGAAGTCGTTGTAGCGGCTGACCATCGCATGGGCCTGGCCGTCGCGGGCGTTGGGGCGCCCCTTGAGGTAGGCGAACGCCGAATACGCGCGCTCCAGCGGGTCGCGCACGAAGGCAAACTTGAAGCTTGCGGCGAATTGCTCGGGAAACTGCTGCTCGTACCAGTACAGGGGTATATGACCGGGGAACCAGCCGTCGAACAGCGCCGTGCTGACACTGCTGCCCGCGCACTTGGGCACATGGATGAACAGGCAGCCGCGTTCGGCGAACGCCTGGGGAAATGTCAGGGAGCCGGACATGGACTTGTTCACAGCCTGGCGGTCGACCACGGACAGGCGCCCCAGCAGGAACGCCCGCTGGGGCTTTGGAAGCAACTTCCAGATCATACGTTGCAGCATTGCAGCACCCGAGTGTTAAAGGCGGGCCCCGTGTGGGTTACCCGCGCATCGAGGGCAGACAATAGCAACTGGCAGCTGAAGAAATATTTAGCCTTGGTCAACAACGTAAAGGGGGCGACACATATGCCGCCCCCCAGGTACCACGCGCTTTACATTGGCCGTCAGGTGATGTCGGCGGTCACCGGCTCGTCCAGGCCCATGGCGTGCAGCTTGGCGTAGAAGCCGTTGTGCGCCAGCAGCTCGTCGTGGGTGCCACGCTCGACGATACGGCCCTGGTCCATCACCAGGATCAGGTCGGCTTTCTCGATGGTCGACAGGCGGTGCGCGATCACCAGGGTAGTGCGGCCTTTCATCACCTGGTCCAGGGCCGCCTGGATATGCCGCTCGGACTCGGTGTCCAGCGCCGAGGTGGCCTCGTCGAGGATCAGCACCGGAGCGTTCTTGAGCAGCGCACGGGCAATGGCTAGGCGCTGGCGCTGGCCACCGGACAGCAGCACGCCGTTCTCGCCCACCTGGGTGTCGAAGCCTTCGGGCAGCTGCTCGATGAACTCCTTGGCATAGGCATCGGCCGCGGCTTTCTCGATGTCGGCGCGCGGGGCGCCGGCCAGGTCGCCGTAGGCGATGTTGTTGGCCACGGTGTCGCTGAACAGCGTGACATGCTGGGTGACCTGGGCGATGTGGCGGCGCAGGTTGATCAGCTTGAAGTCCTCGACCTCGACACCGTCGATCAGAATTTCACCCTGGTCGTGGTGGTAGAAACGCGGGATCAGGCTGGCCAGGGTCGACTTGCCACTGCCCGAACGCCCCACCAGCGCCACCATCTGCCCCGGCTCGACGCTGAAGCTGATGTCGTCCAGCACACGGCGGTCGGTTTCCGGGTAGGTGAAGCTCAGGTTGCGCACTTCCAGGCGGCCGCTGACGCGGTCGCGCTCCACGGTGCCGGTGTCGACTTCCGGGGTCTCGTCCAGCTGTTCGAAGATGCTTTCCGCGCCCGCCACACCTTTCTGGATGGTGGAGCTGACCTCGGACAACTGGCGGATCGGCTTGGGCAGCAGGCCGGCCAGGGTGATGTAGGCGATCATGTCGCCAGCCGAGGCGTCGCCACGCAGGAACAGCACCAGGAACATCAGCACGGCCATGGCCGTGTAGATCACCAGTTGCAGCATCGGCGTGTAGATGGAACCGGTGCGGGTCATGCGCAGTTGCTTGTCGGTGTTGCTCTGGCTGGCGGCCAGGAAGCGATCACGCTCGAAGGCCTCGCCACCGAAGCTGCGCACCACGCGGTAGCCCTGGATGGTCTCGGAGGCCACGTGGGTGACGTCGCCCATGGCCACCTGGATCTTCTTGCTCTGCTTGCGGAATTTGCCGCTGGCGGTGCGCACCATGATCGCGATCAGCGGCAGGATGGCAACCATCACCAGGGTCAGGCGCCAGTTCATCAGCAACAGCGAGCCGAACAGGAACACCACGGTCATGCCTTCGCGAATCACTACCTTGACGGCGTCGGTAGCCGCGCCCGTGACCATGGTCACGTTGAAGGTGATGCGCGAGATCAGGCGCCCGGAGTTGTTCTGGTCGAAATAGCGGTTGGGCAGCGTCAACAGGTTGTTGAACAGCTCGATGCGCAGGTCCTGCACCAGGCCCAGGGAAACCTTGGCAAGGAAGTAGTTGCCCAGGTACGACCCCAGCCCCTGCCAGGCGGCGATCAACACGATCAGCAGCGGCACCGCCTGCAACAGGCGCAGGTCACGCAGGTAAGGGACCGTGGGGAACAGCGAGGCGTTGGGGTTGGTCAGGCCATCCACGAAGTACTTGAGGATGTAGCCCAACATCGGTTGCGTGGACGCGAAAATGAGGAAGCCCACGATGCTCAAGGCGAAAATGCCTACATATGGCCGCATATAAGACAGCAGGCGGAAGTAGACCTTGAGGCTGGACGGTTCGGCTTTTTCTGACTGACTCATAGAAATCTGCACGTACAAGAGAGCGGAAATACTAACACAGGGTCGGCCGGTTAAGCGTATGGGGCCCGGCTGGGGTATGATAGCCGGCTATTTTCAGGGGGCCGGCATGCAAAGACTCGACTACGCGGACTATCAGGTCCTTCGCCAGGGCGCCCGGGTGATCGAGGCCGACGGCCACGGCGAGAAGGTACTGCTGCTGCCCGATGGCAACTTCCTCAAGCTGTTCCGCCGCAAGCGCGTCATCACCTCCGCCGCCCTGTTCCCCTACGCCCAGCGTTTCGCCAGCAACACCGAGGCCCTGCGCAAGCGTGACATTCCTTGCCCGCGCATCCTGGCCACCTACCGGGTGGCCGAGATCGAGCGCGACGTGGTGCACTACGCGCCACTGCCCGGCGACACCCTGCGCCAGCTGATCACCGGGGCGGTGCCGCCGCCGCGGGCGCTGCTGACCCAATTCGCCACCTTCGTCGCCGGGCTGCATGAACGCGGCGTGTATTTCCGCTCGCTGCACCTGGGCAACGTGGTGATGACGCCGGAAGGCGAGCTGGGGCTGATCGACATCGCCGACCTGCGCACCTACCCCTGGGCCCTGCGCAAGAGCCTGTGCCTGCGCAACTTCCAGCACATGTTGCGCTACGAGCAGGACCGCGACTGGCTGATGCAGGACGGCGGCCTGCCATTCTTCCAGGCCTACGCCACCCATGCGCCGCAGCGCTGGGACAGCGGCCAGCTGGCTGAACGCCTGAGCTGACCCGCCTGAAATCTCCCTGTGGGAGCTGGCTTGCCAGGGTGTGAACCGGATACATCCTTTACGTTTTAAACCGGAGACATCGTTTACAGGTTATTAACCATGGTCAGGAGGTCCTGACCATGCCCTGGAATCGAGAATCCGTGATGGATCAAAAAATCACTCTGGTTGCCGAATGGCATTCCGGCCTTTACTCAAAAACCCAGCTTGCCGCTCGCCATGGCTTGTCACGGCCGACATTGGACAAGTGGCTTGCTCGTTACGCCGAGCAGGGTGTCGACGGCCTCAAGGAGGCTTCTCGGCGCCCCTCTTCCTGTCCCGCGCAGACCAGCGACCACCTCCTTCAACTTCTTCTTGAACAGAAGCGCCAGCATCCAACGTGGGGCCCTAAAAAGCTGGTTGCCCTGCTTCAGCGTGAGCATCCTGAAATGACGGTGCCGGCGCCTAGTACAGCTGGGGAGTGGCTGAGGAAATTTGGCTTGGTGAAGGCCAGGCGGCAGTTCAACAGGCCTTCCACAGGCCCCAAGACCATGCGGCCAGCAGACGAGCCGAATCAGACCTGGGCAGCGGACTTCAAGGGCAGCTTCAAGCTCAAAGGCGGGCAGCGCTGCCATCCCCTGACGATCACTGACCATGCCAGCCGCTTTTTGCTGTTATGCAAGGCCCAGCCTGACGTCAGCAATGCACGTGAAGGCTTTGAGTGGGCGTTTCACGAATTCGGCTTGCCTGATGTTATTCGCACCGACAATGGGTCGCCGTTTGCCTCGACAGGCTTTTCTCGCCTTTCGTCGCTGTCAGTCTGGTGGATTCGTCTTGGTATTTTTCCAGAGCTCATACAGCTTGGAAGGCCTGATCAAAATGGGCGCCATGAGCGTATGCACCGTACCCTGAAAGATGACCTTTTGTGCGCTCCTGAAACCACATTGATCCAGCAGCAACTGGCCTTTGAGCGTTTCCGGGAAGAGTTCAACTACGTCAGGCCGCACGAAGCACTGGACATGATGACTCCTGCCCGAATCTACACACCCTCGGTTAGGCAATACCATGGCAAGGTTCCTGCGTTCGACTACTCGTCGGAGGATGTCGTCAGACGGGTGCGATTGAACGGGCACATAAAATGGAAGGGGAAATCGCTATTCCTGAGCGAAGCCTTGATCGGGGAAGCGGTCGGGATGCGGGAAGTTGATGATGAGGTGTGGGATCTGTATCTGTGCAATCATCGTTTAGGCAGGCTTGAGCGCGGTGCAAAGCGCTTCTCAAGCCTGTAAAGATGTAAACGATGTCTCCGGTTTATTTTGTAAAGGATGTCCCGCTCGCACCCAGCGAGCTGTTGATGCCCTGAAAGCTCGCTGGCAAGCCAGCTTCCACAAAGACAGTTGCTGCTACGGGGCTTCGGTGGGTTTGCGGGGCAGGCACATGACCAGCAGCACCGGCACCCACACCGCCAGCCACATGGCACGGTTGCGGCCGAACAGGGCGAACACATCGAACTGGATGGCCACGCAGGCAAACACCCAGAACAGCAACGCTGCCATGCCCAGGGCCTGGTGCCGCAGGCGATAGGCCTGCACCCCTACCCAGCCCCACATCACCAGCCACACGCCCGTGGCGATGACGCCGTAGCGAATGGCGGTGTCGAGAATGAAGTTGTGGCAGTGCTCCAGGTCCTGGCCCGGCATGTCCATGCGGTAATCACCACTGATGCCGATGCCTACCCACGGGTGCTCCTTGATGAACCCGACGGCCTGGCGCAGCAGCTCCAGGCGCTCCGAATCGCCCCGCGCCAGCAGCGATGGGTCGAGCCACAGCACCAGGCCGGTGCAGCCCAGGCCCACCAGCGCGGTCAGCCAATGGAATTTCCTGCCCCCGGCCAGCACATAGGCGATAGCCGCGGCAGCCGTCGCCAGCAGCGCGCCACGGCTGCCCGACAACACCACGAACACCAGCGAGCAAAGATTCAGCGCCCCCCACAACACCCGCGCCCAACCCGCGCGCGGCCACCAGGTCAGGCCCATTATCATCAGGCAGGCGATCGAATAGGCCGCCGGGTTGGGGTTGTCCATGAAGCCGCCAAAGCCGAAGAGGCGGTCGATGTGGCGCATCGGGTAGGTCACCAGCCCGGCCAACGCATACAGCCCCGCCAGCGCGCCCCAGAGGATGATCATCAACTGCAGGCCCCAGGAGTTGAACCGCCCCCACAAGGCCCAGCCCAGCACCAGCAGCAGGAACAGCGACTCGCGCTTGACCATGGTCAACGGCATGTCCAGGTTGTCCATGGGCCAGGCCTGGGTCACCAGCGCCCACGCCAGCAGCGCCAGGTACCCCCACAACTCCTTGCGCTCGCGCAGCATCACCCCGGCGTCACGGTAATGGCGCACCAGCAGGTACAGGCTTGGCGCGTAGGCGAACGCCGACAGCAGCCACACGTAGAACTTCAGGTTCGGCGTCAGCAGCACACCCGCCACGCTCCAGAACAGCCCGAAGCCCAACAGCAGGCCGGCGATGCCCAGCTTGCCGCGCAACTGCTGCACGCCCGCCCGGATAGGGCCCACGGCGAAATCGAAATGGTGCTGCTGGGGGTAAAGTGATGCCACGCCTTATTCCTTGGAGAAACCGAATTTTGATTTGAACAGGTAGCGCCTGAAGCGCTTCCAGGTGACGCGGTCCCAGCTGCGCACCGGCAGGCTGGCGAACAGCTCGCGAGCCAGGCAGTAGTCATACCGCACCGCCTGCTTGAGCGCCTTGTTGACCACCGCCACCCGCGCACGTGCATAGGCGGGGTGGTCCTTGTAGCGGTCAATGACCTGCATGTCGTAGGTCAGCTGGCTTTTGTAGGCGGTCTTGGAGATGTTGGTGTCGTGGCGACGGTAGAGGGTCAACGCCTGCGGCAGCACGTCGATGGTGTACCCCAGGTGCGCGATTTTCAGCGTCATCTGGAAGTCCTGGATACGGATGCTCGGATCATAGCCACCCACCCGCTCGATAGCCTCACGGCGATACATGGCCACCGGCGCACCCACCGAGTACGCCTGCTCCAGCAACCGGGCGAAATCGAAGCGCTCGATGTCCACGTAGCTTGAGGCCTCGCGCTTGATTTCGGCGCCCTGGGCATCGATGAAGATGACCCGGCCGCCGACGCAGCCGACCTCGGGGTGCTGCTGCAGGTGGCTGACCTGCAGCTTCAAGCGGCCAGGCAGCATCACGTCATCGGAATCGGGGGTGATGATGAAGTCGCCCCGGGCGTGGCTCAAGGCAAGGTTCAACGCCGCGCTGACGCCCTGGTTGCTCTGTTCGTAGTACTGGAATGAGTGTGCCTGGGCCAGCGCCTTGATCTTTTCGCCGCTGCTGTCGGTAGAACCGTCATTGACCACGATCAGCTCTACATTGTCGTAGTCCTGCCGCAAGATGCTCAGCAGGCATTCCTCGATGTAGAGTTCGTGGTTGTAACAAGGAACCAGTATCGATACCAATGGCCATTTCATCTTGATGCTCAGTCCCTTACTGCTGTGGCACAGCCTTCGTCCAACGGTCCCTATCCCTGTGTCACCGCCTTGCGTAGACACCCTATCCTGACACCCATCGGCGCACCCGCAGCCAGAACTCGCCCAGGCTTCCCTCAAGACTAGATGGACGCAGCGGCGCCTGCATGGCCTCGACAATCTGCGCGCCGATACGATCGAAACCGTAGCGGCTCTCCACCAGCTCCTTGCCGTTCTGCGCGATGGCGCGCACCAGCTGCGGATTGGCGCGTAACGCTTGCAGCTTTTCCTGCAACTGGCTTACCGAGGTGTACAGCACCAGGTTGTGCATGTCGACGAAGCCCAACGCACGGTTCTCTGCCTCACCTTGATCGTAGGCCAGCAGCACGCACCCGCACGCCATCGCTTCGAAATTCTTGATCATGTACTCGCCCATGCCCACGTCGGCGCTGACGAAGAAGCGAATACGGTTCAGGGTATTCAGATAGTCGTCACCGGACTTCGTTCGGGTCACCAGCAGATTTTCACACGCGCCCAGCTCATCCAGCAGCGCCTTGCGCCCGCTGTAGGCGACGCTGCCGGTGCTGCCCACGAATGCCAATTCGATGTCACGTTCCACGCCCAGGTCACGGAGCAACGTCTGGTCATAGCCTTTTGCCACGAAGGCGGCGTCGAAGCCCTCCTGCGCAAGGCGCTGGGTGACCTGGTAGCCGGAGCTGATCACCCGCACCCAGGGAATGTTGCGGTAGTGCCGGCTGAATTTGCCGGTGTACTTGCAATCAATGTAGTTCTGGTAGGCGTCGTGCTCCAGGATCACCAGGTTGGGCACGCTGCGGATGAACGCCACTTGGCGGATCTCCTGCTTGAAACGCAGGAAAAACAGGATGCGGTCATATTGGCTGGCGTCCACCTCACGGCGGAAGTAGCCACGCAGGTCACGCTGGTCGGCGCTGTCCAGCCAGCGCAGGTCGCACTCGCAATGGTCGGCCACGGCCTGATAGAGGCGGTCCAGGATCACCCGCTGCTCTTTTTGTACCAGAAACAGGACCTTCATCATTTACTCCGCGACGGCGAACCGATCCAAAACAGCTCATGGCGGCGCACGGCCTTGCGCATGAATTCATTCTCGCCATACGGCGGCCAGCGGCGCCCGGCCAGCAGCTGCTGCAACCAGCGACGCACCTTGCGCTTGAACGGCGGCGCCGGCTGCAAGTCGTGCATCATGCCCAGGGCCATGGCCTTGTCCACCTGCACGGCGGGGGCCAGCTCCAGGCTGAGCGGCACCATAACCTGCGATGCATCAAAAAAAGGTGGAAGGCTGACACCGGCATGCGCATCGCCCATGGGCCAGCGGTCGTTGTCATGCAGGTGGTTGGCATAACCCAACAAAGTGTGCGGTTGCCACCCAGTGCCCTGCAAGGCTTCCAGCACGGCAGTTTGTGAGCAGATGTGATCCGGGTGCGGGTCGATGGCCGCATCGGGCATCACCAGCACCTCGGGGCGCGCCAGCTCGATCAGCGCGCGCAGGTCGGCCAGCAGGTTGTTCCAGCTGGGCACCCCATCATCGCCCGGCAGGGCAATGCGGTTGTATTGGCGGAACAGGCGGGTGTCGTCCAGTTGCGCCTCGCGGGACGCCACCGGCTGGTCCGGCGCGGCCTGCATGGCGGGTAGCTGCAGGCAGAAATAGCCCAGCTGCACGCAGCGCTCCTGGGCCACGCCGGCCCAGGCCGGCACGGCGATGCTGTCCCAGGCGCGCAGGCGGCCCTTGAGGCGCGCGGCGTCTGCCATGGGCAGGCCCATGGCCTGGTAGTGCTCGGCTTCGATCTCACCTGCGGTTAGGGTGACCACCCAGGTATCTGCCTGGCTGTACAGGCCGAAGGCTGCCAGTTCGGCGTCGTCGGCATGGGGAGCGACGACCATCACGCGCTGCTGGCGCAGGTCCGGGTGGCGCCACAGCCACGCCTGCGGCTCGCCTTGCAGGCGGCAATTACGCCCGCGAAGTTGCAGCTCGCCCGCCGCCAGGGCCGGGCCGAAGCTGCTCAGGTTCAGGTAGCGCAGGCCATCGACGCCACGCTCGAAGGCCTGGCGGTCAGCCTGGCCGCCACCGCTGATTTCCACCTGGGGATCGACCAAGCGCCCCAGCCAGCCGGCCTTGACCTTGACTGCCAGCACCAGCGTCTCGCTGCCGTCCAATGCCAGCGGCTCGCCCAGGCGCAGGCGGCCGTCGGCCAGGGTCACGGCCGGCTGCGTGGCGCTGTCGCCAAAGTTGTATTGGTAGTCGTCGCCAGGGGCATAGAACAGGTGGTCGGCAAACCAGGCCTCGTGAGCCACCCACGCCAGCACGGCCAGCAGCGGCGCCAGCCACCACTTCACCAGTACGCCCAGCAGGACCAACACCACCAGCCCTGCCAGCAGGGCCAGGCGCTTGTTGCGACGATGACGCTTGAGGAGCTGCTGTTTTCGGCTCAAATCTGGAATACCGGTACCGGGTTGCACCAACGATCCTTGTACTCGCGGTCAGCGCGGCCGAAGGAGAAGCGCAACGCCTTGCCAAGGGAACGGGCATCTTCCCACGCAGCCTGGGTGTTGAGGAAGCTGAGCACGCTGCCCGGGCTGAAGGCACGGGTCTGCGGGTCGACGCCGCCGTTGATGTATTCGACGCTGACCCACTCGGGCGCCTCCACCCGATAAACCAGCTGGATGGCGATGGGCGCGTCGTTGAGGAACAGCACCGAGCCGATCAGCAGCTCGCGCAACAGCTCCACCACCTCGGCCATGTGCTCGGCGCCGGTGGCCGGGAATTCCCAGCGGCGCAGGAACAGGTCGCAGTACATGGCGGCAAGTTCGCTGCTGCTGAAGTCGCTGACCGGGCGCACCACCCCGCCCGCCTCTTCCAGCAGGCGCAGCTCGCGGCGCTGGTTGTAGCGGAATTTCTTCGACAGGTCTTCGGGGGTGCGGGCCATGGCCAGCGATTCAGCCTGGGGCTTGAGCGTGGCGAAGCGGCCCTGGTTGAGTTCCGACAGGTAGCGCCCGGCATGGCGCAGCGGCGCCTGGGCGTCGCTGGCGGCGGGCAGGATCAGCTCGGCGTTGCCAAGGTCGAACAGGCCTTTCTTGCCCGCACGCTTGAGCTCGTCCTTGGACAAGGCCAGCGAGCGGCCCCAGGTAGGAATGGCCGCGCGCAACTCACCCGCCTGCTCCCAGCCCAGGTAGCGCACCGGGATCCCGGCCAAACCGGCCAGGCGCTCCACCACCAGCGGGTGGGTGGCCACGCTACCGCCAAAACGCTGCCATGCCTGTGCATAAGTGCCAGCGTCGATCTGGGTCCAGCCGCGCTCGCGCCAGCCTTGAAATCGGTTGAGCATCAAGCCTCCGCAGTAATGTCGGTGACTTGCGGCAAGCGCCAGAAAGTCTCGCGTACGGCCTGGTCCGAGAAACGCTCGGCCAGGCGTTGCAGCATAAGGTCGGCGCAAGCCTGGCGCTGTTCGCCGTCCAACGTCGACAGGTGCACCAGCGCCTGGGCCAGGTGTTCGGCGTCGCCGAAGGGGAACAGGATACCCACCCCTTCGACCACTTCCTTGGCACCGCCACAGGCCGTGGCCAGCAGCGGCACGCCGGCGGCCATGGCTTCGAGCAGCACCATGCCGAACGGCTCGTTGTCCGAACTCAAGGCAAACACGTCGAAGGCGCGGAAATAGCGCCGCGCTTCCGGCACTTGCCCCAGGAAGCGCACACGTTCGCTGATTTTCAGCTCCGCAGCCAGCTCCTTCAGGTCCTGTTCCAGGCGCCCGGTGCCCATGATCACCAGCTGTGCGCTGGCCGGCAGCGTTGGCAGCGCCTGGGCGAAGCCACGCAGCAGCGTGGCCTGGTCCTTGTCCGGGTGCAGGCGGCCGACGTTGCCGACAATCCAGGCATCGGCGTCCAGCTTCAGCGCTTCACGCGCCTGGGCCGCAGGCAGCTGGCTGGCTTGCAGCGCGGCCACGTCGATGCGGTTGTACAGGGTGCGGATGCGCCCGGTCGGCCACTTGGGCAGGCACTGGCGCATGTCGTCGCGCACCGCGTCCGACACGCCCAGGAGGCTCAGGCGCTTGCGGAACAGGTGCGCGAACAGCTTGCGCGAGCCACGCTGGTAGTCGCCGAAGGCATGGTGCACGCCGATCACCGGCAACGCGGTGGCCAGCAGGGTGATGTAGATGGGCTTGAAACGGTGGGCGATGCAGAAGCTGAAGTCGCGACTGGCGACAATCTTGCGCAAGTCGCGAATGGCGCCCAGCTTCAGGCCACGAATGGCCTTGGAACTGTATTCCATGAACAGCACTTCATCGCTGGCGCAGCCCGCCGCCACCTGCGGGTCGGCGACCCCGGTCAAAAAGACCGTGGTCACGCGATAGCCGGTACCGGCGAAGAGGCTGGCGTATTGCCGTGCGCAGTCCAGGAACGGCCCGTCATAGCCGTGGCAGAACTGCAGCACATGACGCTCAGCCGAGCGTGTCATAAGCGTTCGCGCCGTCTTTGACCACCAGGATGTCTTCCATGATCAGGTACTGCAGGTCGGAACCGAAGAACATGTTCAGGGCGTCGGTAGGCGAGCAGATCATCGGCTCGCCGCGGCGGTTGAGCGAGGTGTTCAGCGACACGCCGTTGCCGGTCAGGTTTTCCAGTGCCTTCATCATGTCGTAGTAGCGCGGGTTGTATTCGCGCTTGAGCACCTGGGCACGCGAAGTACCGTCCTCGTGCACCACTTCCGGCACGCGGGTCTTCCACTCTTCAGCCACTTCGAAGGTGAAGGTCATGAACGGCGCCGGGTGGTCGATCTTGATCATCTGCGGGGCCACGGTGTCGAGCATCGACGGGCAGAAAGGCCTCCAGCGCTCGCGGAACTTGATCTGGTGGTTGATGCGGTCGGCCACGCCCGGCACGCTTGGGCAGCCGATGATCGAACGACCACCCAGGGCACGCGGGCCGAACTCCATGCGGCCCTGGAACCAGGCCACGGGGTTGCCGTCGACCATGATCTGGGCGATCTGCTCGGGCATGTTCTCAAGCTTGCGGAACGCCGGCTTGTCCGGGTGACGGGCACAGGCGGCGATTACGTCTTCGTTGCTGTACGACGGGCCGAGGTAGACGTGTTCCATCTTCTCGACCGGCACGCCACGGGCGTGGGACACGTAGGCGGCAGCGCCCACGGCGGTGCCGGCGTCGCCGGAAGCGGGCTGCACGAACAACTCCTTCACGTCGTTGCGGGCGATGATCTTCTGGTTCAGCTTGACGTTCAGGGCGCAGCCGCCGGCGAACGCCAGCTTGCCGGTTTCCTTGAGCACGTCGCCCAGGTAGTAGTCGATCATCTGCAGCGCCAGCTTCTCGAACAGCGCCTGCATGCTGGCCGCGTAGTGGATGTACGGCTCGTCGGCGATGTCGCCTTCGCGCTTGGGCCCCAGCCACTCGATCAGTTTGGGCGAGAAGTAGAAGCCCTTGCCCTTCTCCTTGTAGCGGCGGATGCCGACGACGTTGGCGTAGTCGGTGTTGATCACCAGTTCGCCGTTCTCGAAGCTGGCCAGGCGCGAGAAGTCATACTTGCTGGCGTCGCCGTACGGCGCCATGCCCATGACCTTGAACTCGCCGTCGAGCATTTCGAAGCCCAGGAACTCGGTGATGGCGCCATACAGGCCACCCAGCGAATCCGGGTCGAAGAATTCCTTGATCTTGTGGATCTTGCCGTTCTCGCCGTAGCCGAAGAACGTGGTGGCGTACTCACCCTTGCCGTCGATACCCAGGATCGCGGTTTTTTCCTTGAAACCCGAGCAGTGGTAGGCGCTGGAGGCGTGGGCCAGGTGGTGTTCCACCGGCTCGATCTTGATTTTCTTCGGGTCGAAGCCCAGTTGCTCCAGGCACCACACGATCTTGTTGCGGTAGCGCTTGTAGCGGCGGTTGCCCATCAGCAGCGCGTCGAGGGCGCGGTCCGGTGCGTACCAGTAGCGCTTGGCGTAGTGCCAGCGGGCCTTGCCGAACAGGCTGATGGGCGCGAACGGAATCGCCACCACGTCAACGTCGGAAGGCTTGATGCCGGCCTGCTCCAGGCAGAACTTCGCCGACTCATAGGGCATGCGGTTCTTTGCATGTTTGTCACGAACGAAGCGCTCTTCTTCGGCAGCCGCGATCAGCTTGCCGTCGATGTACAGGGCTGCGGAAGGATCATGGCTAAGGGCGCCGGACAGGCCAAGAATCGTCAATGCCAAGGGTCTAGCCTCTTTCAACGGAATATATGCGCCGAGGGCCGTGGGGCTGTCGGCGGCGAAAGGGCGGGATTATAGCGCATTCACGGTGGCGGCTGCATATGGGGGCATTGCCTGGGTGTCGCGGGGCTTAGCCCTCCCACAATCGAGCGGTTTATTCCGCCCTTTTTAAGACCGCAATGCCCAACAGGGCGAGGTTCATGACCAATGCACCGCGAACTAGCATGAAGCGATCCTCCAGGTTGGGAACCCGGAGCCTAGGGTGAACCCTGCAATCGTAGGACCAAGCCCAAACCCCGTAGCAGCGGCCGCCAGGCCGCGTCCCAGGCGCTGCGGTTATCCAGACACGTCGCGCGCGGCAGACGCAGCCTGGCGGCGGCTGCTACGGGACCCGATGGGGCTTCAGAGTTGGTAAACTTGTCCGATTCAGTACATATTTTCACTTGCGGACCTTTCCCCACGATGACTTCTGCCCCACCCTTCCTGCGCCGTCGCTCCCTGCTCACCGGCCTGTTGCTGGCCAGCCCCCTGGCCCAGGCCGATGCGCCCGAGATCGTGCTCGACTCGGTGGTGGTCAGCGGCGCGCGCAGCGAAAACAGCAGCTTCGACCTGCCCTATTCGGTGGACAGCGTCAGTGCAGAGCAGATTCACGACGGGCAGCTGGGCATCAATGCCTCGGAGGTGCTGCAACGCATTCCCGGGCTGGTGGTGCAGAACCGCCAGAACTACGCCCAGGACCTGCAGATTTCCTCGCGCGGCTTTGGCGCGCGCTCGGCGTTCGGGGTGCGCGGGTTGAAGCTGATTGCCGACGGCATTCCGGCCAGCACGCCGGACGGCCAGGGCCAGGCGGCGACGTTCAACCTCGACACCGCCGAGCGCATCGAGGTGCTGCGCGGGCCGGCGGCTACGATGTACGGCAGCAACGCCGGCGGGGTCATCCAGATGTTCTCCCGTGACGGCAGCGGCGCGCCGAAGGTGGGCGCCGAGACGGTGATGGGCAGCGATGGCATGAGCAAGAACCACGTGTACGCCGAGGGCGGCATCGACGCCGACACCGGCTTCGTGCTGGACGCCTCGCGCATGGACACCGACGGCTACCGCGACCACAGCGCCGCACGCCGGGACACCACCTTCGCCAAGCTCAACCTCAAGCCCGACGAAGACAGCAAGCTGGCGCTGATCTACAGCAGCCTGGAGCAGAACGGCACCCAGGACCCACTGGGCCAGACCTGGGACGCCTACAAGGCCGACCCGCGCTCGGTGGCCGCTGCAGCGTTGAACTACAACACGCGCAAGAGCATCGACCACCAGCAACTGGGGCTGAACTACGAGCGCTACATTGGCGACGCGACGCTGCAGGTCACCAGCTACTACGGCACGCGCAGCGTGATTCAGTACCTGTCGATTCCCAAAGGCACGCCAGCGGACACCCGTGGCGGCGGCGTGGTCAACTTCGACCGCACCTTCTACGGCGGCAGCCTGCACTGGATTCAGCCGATCCTGGCCGCCCCCGGCGACCTGAAGCTCATCGCCGGCCTGGACTACGACCGCAGCCAGGACGACCGCCAGGGCTACCAGAACTACGTTGGGAGCACCCTGGGCGTGAAAGGCGCCATGGCCCGCGACGAGATCGACACCGCCACCAGCCTCGACCCCTTCGTGCAGGCCAACTGGGCCCTGGGCGACTGGACCCTGCAGGCCGGCGTCCGCCATAGCACCATGCGCATGGACGTGGACGACAAGTTCCTCAGCAACGGCGACGCCAGCGGCAGCAAGGACTACCAGCAGAACACCCCGTCGCTGAGCGTGATGTACGCCTTCACCGAGAACCTGCATGGCTACGTCAGCGCCGGCAAAGGCTTCGAAACCCCGACCCAGGCGGAAATGGCCTACGCGCCGGGTAACGTCGAGGGCTTCAACTTCAACCTCAAGCCTTCGGAAAGCCGCCAGTACGAAATCGGCCTGAAAGCCAAGGTCGGCGACAGCACCCGCATCAACGCGGCGTTGTTCCAGATCACCACCGACGACGAGCTGGTGGTGGCCGAATCCACCGACGGCCGCACCAGCTACCAGAACGCCGGCCGCACCCTGCGCCGCGGCCTGGAGCTGTCGCTGGACAGCCAGCTGACGCCCATCTGGAGCACCCAACTGGCCTACACCCACCTCAATGCCACCTATGACAGCGACTTCACCAGCGGCAGCGGCACCAGCGCCAAGCAGGTGGACAAGGGCAACTACCTGCCCGGCGTGCCCAAGGACACCCTGTTCGGCGAGTTGAAATGGCAGCCGCAGGACTGGGTCAGCACCGCGCTGGAAGGCATGTACCGCAGCAAGGTCTACGTCGAGGACACCAACCAGGACAAGGCTGCGCCCTCGTATGCGGTGTTCAACCTGCGCACACGCTTCGAACAGAAGGTCGACCACTGGACCTTCCACCAGATCGTGCGTTTGGACAACCTGCTGGACCGCCAGTACGTGGGCTCGGTGATCGTGGGCGACAGCAACAAGCGCTACTACGAGGCGGCGCCGGGGCGGTCGTGGTATGCGGGGGTGGGGTTGGAATACGGGTTTTAAGCCAATGACGCGGCCTTCGGCGGATGGCCGCCCCGCCGCTGCTACATAGATTGGCGTAGCAGCTGCCGCAGGCTGCGTCAGGGCAAACGCGGCAGGCGCTGGTCCAGCATTCGGGCCAGGGCGCTGTCCGCTGGCCAGTTGCGCAGGAAGCGCGCGCGGTCGCGGGCGTAGGCCGGGGCGAAGCTGGCCTGGCTGCTGTGCTGGCACATGGCATCGAGGTCGATCAGCGCCCAGCGGCCGCTGTCCCAGAACAGGTTGTGGCCCTTGAGGTCGCCGTGGCTAATGCGCTCGCGGGTCAGGTCGGCGAACAACTGGTCCAGGGCGGTCAGTTCGGCTTCCGGCACGGCGGCGTTATCCACATAGGGCGCGAAACGCTCGATCAGGTCGGGGCCGGCCAGGTGTTCGGTGACCAGGTAGGCGCTGCGGCGCAGCCACAGGAAGCGCTTCTCCAGCACGGCCAGCGGCTTGGGCGTGGCGATGCCCAGGAACGCCAGGCGGTTGCCCTGCACCCACGAATGCCAGGCGCGGCTGGGGCGCCAGAAGCGCTTGAGCCAGTGGGCGAAGTGCTTGATGTTGTAGCGCTTGATCACCAGCGGCCGGCCGCCCACCTGCACCTGGCCGACACTGGCAGCGCCGCCGGTCTTGTACAGGTGGCCCTGGTCCAGCAAGGCGTCGGCCTGGGCCAGCACCGGTAGCATGGCCGGCTCCTCCTCGCGACGGATGGCGCGCAGCATGAACGCCCCACGCTTGACCGCGAACAGGCTGCACTCGCGGCCCACCTTGGCCAGGAAATCCTTCAGGCGCCAGGCGCGCACCTTATCGACCTGCTTGAGCAGGGCTTCGAGCGGCAACGCGTGCTCGCCGTTGGCCAGCAGGTAATACACCAGCAGTTCTTCGATGAAGGGCTCGAACGGCTTGGGCAGTTGGGCGAAGAACACGCCCAGGTTCTGCAGCACGCGCTGGCGCGACAGCGGCTTGCCGGGCTCTTCCACGCAGATGCCGGCGCCGTCAATCAGGTACAGCTGGCCGTCGTGACGCAGCAGGTTGTCCAGGTGCAAGTCTTCCTGCCACAGGCCCTTGGCGTGCATGGCGGCGACGGCGGCCAGGGCCTCGCCCAGCACCTCGGTCTGCGCATCGGCCAGCACCGGCAGGTTTTCCACCGCTGCCCAGGCCTGGGCCAGGCTTTGTGCGCCTTCCAGGTATTCGAACAGCAGCCAGCCGCCCTCGCCGTCCTGCAGCCCTTCGGCCAGCAGTTGCGGGGTGGTCAGGCCTTGGGAGGCCAGGTGCTTGACGCCGTCGCGTTCACGCTGGAAGTGCCGCGCCGCCTTGGGCCCCACCAGCAGCTTGGCCAGCACCGTGCGGCCACGCCACACGCCGGCACCAACGTAACGCTGGCCGGGCAGCACGCGCAGCAGGCTCAGCAGTTGCAGCTCGGCGCTGCCGGCGGCGTCGGCCAGGGTCAGGCTCAGGGGCAAGGCCGGCGCACGGCCGGCCCTGGTCAGTTCGGACAGGCGCATCAGCGGCCCTCCTTGTGGCTGCGGCGGCGGGTCAGGCGTTGCAGCCAGTCCTGCACCAGCGGGCTGGCGGCGTCCTGATTCAGGTAGGCGGCCAGGAACACGCGAATGTCGGCCTCGCCCCACATGGGCGCGCGGCGCAGCAGCGGCTCCAGGTCGCGCACGCGGTCACGCCGGCCAAACAGCGCCGGGCGGGTTTTCTCCAGGTCGATCAGCTGCGCCTGGTAGCCGTGGGCACCCTGGCGCAGGAAGATGTGCTTGGGGTAGAAGCAGCCATGCACCTGGCCGGCACCGTGCAGCGTGCGCGCCAGCGTGCCGCAGGCAGCCAGGATGGCCTGGCGCCGCGAGGCCGTGGAGGCGCTCCAATCCAGCAACAGCGCGTCCAGGTCGGTCCAGCCGTCCAGCGCGCGGGTCATGAGGATGGCGCACAGGTCGCCGTCCAGCTTGCGCTGCCCGTAGTAGGCAGCCTGCAACGCAGGAATCGCCAGCTGCTGGTAGCGCCGGATGTTGCGAAACTCGCGGGAGAACGTCGGCTCGCCCAGCGGGTGGTGCAAGGTGCGGGTCAGGTAGCCACGCTGGCGCTTGAGGTAGTAGCCCTTGCCTTCCAGCTCCAGGCGGAACACCTGGCTGTAGCCACCGCGGGCGGTGTTGGGCTCGTCCACCGGGTCCAGCTGCAGGGTCCACAGCGCATCGAAACTGTCCAGGCCATGACGCTGCAGCAAACCCTGCTCGGCGTCGGCGATGAAGTCGCTCATTCGCGGCCCTCGAAAAACGTGATGATGTGACGGATGCGGCGCTTGTCCGAAGCGTTCAGGTGCTTGCGGTTGCGGTACTGCAGGTAGAAGCGCAGGCGCTGGGTGTTGGACAGCTGGTACTTGGCCACCTTGTCCAGGCAGGCCAGGTCCTTGGTGATACGGTAGCGCAGCCAGAAACTGACCCAGAACGCGCCGTTGGGGCAGTCGATGAAGAACAGCGTGTTCTTGTCGTCCACCAGCAGGTTGCGCCACTTCAGGTCGTTGTGGGTGAAGTGCTCGTCGTGCATCGCCCGCGTGGCGCGCGCCAGCTGGCGGCTGATGACATCGACCCAGGCGCGGTCTTGCAGGCGCGGGTCGTGCTGGTCGGCCAGCGCCGACATGTCCACGGTGTTGGGCAACTCGCGGGTGATCAGCGCGCCACGGTGGAAGGCCGCGCCCTTGCGCTCCAGGCCCCAGCCGACGATCTCGGCAGTGGGAATGCCCCACTTGGCGAAGCGCTTGAGGTTCTGCCACTCGGACTTCACCCGTGGCCGCCCCAGGTACCGCCGCAGGCCCTTGCCGGCGCCGGTGTAGCGCTTGACGTAGTAGTTCACGCCAGCGACGTTGACGCGGCTGACTTCCGACAGCGGGTCGCGGGTCAGGTGCTCGCCCTTGAGCGCGAACACCGCGTCCAGGGTGCCGAACTCGGCGTGCAGGTGCGCGTATTCCGGCGCCAGGTTCCAACCCGCCATCAGAGCGCATCCCCGTAGCGCAGCTTGCGCGCGTAGAGCTTCTCGGCCTTGCCTTCCAGCCAGGCCAGCAGGCGCGCTTCGTCCTTGAGGACCTGGCGCAGCGGCTGCTGGAAGTAACCGCGCAGGAAGCGCAGCTTGTCGCGGCGCGTCAGGCCGATGTCCAGCGCCGAGAAATACAGCGCGGCCAGGTCCTTGTTGCGCCAGCGGCGGGTGATGGCCGGGCGGGTCTGGGCGCGGTGCAGGTCGATCACCGACAGCTTGAAATCGTCCGGCGTCACCGGTTTGTCGGTGTGCAGCAGGAAGTGGCAGATGTAGCAGTCGCGGTGGTTGACGCCCGCGCGGTGCATCATGCCGACCATGCGCGCCACCTCGGCGATCAGCGCACGCTTGAGGCGCGGCTGCGGCGGCTCGGCGCGCCAGTTGATGCTGTAGTCTTCGAGGCTGACGGTCGGCGCCAGCTCTTCGGTGATGATGAACGAATGCTGGTCGGCCGGGTTGCTGTTGCGCTCGCCGTAAGCCACGCCGGTCATGGTCGCCACGCCCGCTTGCTGCAGGCGTTCGATGGCCTGCCATTCCTGGCCGGCGCCCAGCACCGGCAGCTTGGCGGTGACCAGGTTCTTGACGATTTCGCCCCAGCCGATACCGCGGTGGATCTTGACGAAATAGCCGCGGCCATCCACTTCGGTGCGCAGCGTGCGGCGCGCTTCCAGCTCGCGGTACACCTCGCCCTGCAAGGCCTCCACGGCCTCGAACGGGTCGCGCCCGGCCCACAGCGTCTTGAACGGCTCGGCAAGGATCAGCTTCATGAGGCGGCTCCGGCCAGGATCACGTCGGCGGCGTGCTGCGGCATGCTGTACAGGTCAGCGCTGTCGGCGAACGCCAGGCCGTTGCGGCCCCAGTCGGCGCGCGCCTGGCCATCGCTGAGCATGCGCACCAGGTACTGGTTCAATTGCGCCTGCTCGAACGGCTCGTCCAGCACCAGGCCGCAGTCGGCCTCGGCGATGTAGTGGGCGTAGCCACACACCGCCGACACCAGCACCGGCAGGCCGGCCACGGCGGCTTCCAGCAGCACGGTGCCGGTGTTTTCGTTGTAGGCCGGGTGAATCAGCAGGTCGGCGCCCAGCAGGAAGCGCGGGATATCGCTGCGCCCCTTCATGATCTCCACCTGGTCGCTGAGGCCCAGGGCGGCAGCCTGCAGCTGGAAGAACTTGGGCTCGTCCTGGCCGATGACGAACAGCCGCGTGCGCTTCTTCAGCTCCGGCGGCAGCGCCGCCAGGGCCTTGAGGCTGCGGTCCACGCCCTTGGTCTTGAAGCCCGAGCCGATCTGCACCATCAGCAGGTCGTCGGCGCCCAGCTTGAACTCGGCGCGGAACTCGGCGCGGATCTGCGCGGCGTTGGCCGGCGCCCGGCGGTCCAGGGAAATGCCCGGCGGCAGCAGGTGAAAGCGCTGCAGCGGGGTGTGGTAATGCTTGATGAACAGCGGCTGCTGCACCTCGGAAATCATCAGGATTTCGGTCTTGGCCTCGGGCGCGAACACCGCGCGCTCGAACTCGGCGAAATGCTGGTAGCGGCCCCAGAACCGGTACATGGGGTTGCGCAGGGTCTGGGCCTTGTCCTCGTAGCAGCCGTCGGCGGCGTAGTACACGTCCAGGCCCGGCAGCTTGTTGAAGCCGATCACGCGGTCGACCGGGCGCTTGGCCAGGTCCTTGTCCATCCAGGCGCTGAACTTGATGTTGCGGCGGTGGTTGGAGAACGCCTTCACCGGGCCCACCAGCACCTCGAAACCGGGCGGCACCTCGCCCTCCCAGATCAGCGTGTACACGCGAATCTGGTGCCCGCGCTTCTGGCACTCCAGGGCAATGCGCATGAAGTCGCGCTGCAGCCCGCCAAACGGGAAATACTTGTATAGAACAAACGCCAGTTGCATCAACGAAGATCCTCAGCCAGTAACAATGCGCTTAGTCGGCTCGCCACACGCTCGGGATTCAGGCGAGTGAAGCACAGGGGCCACTCGCGTTTAAGATCGAACCGACGCTGGTCTTCCGGCGTCGGCTGATAGGTACAGGTCTTGGACAGGCACGGGGCGCAGGCGAAGTCGCTGGCCAGGTGCTCCTGGTCGCGGCCATAGGCCCCGGTCAGCCCCGGGTTGGTAGGGCCAAACAGGGAAATGGTCGGCACGTCCAGCGCTGCGGCCAGGTGGCCCAGGCCGGTGTCCACTGCCACGCAGGCGCGCGCCGCCACCAGCACTTTCGCCACGCCCGCCAGGTTCAATTTGGGCAGCACCACGGCGTTTTTCAAGCCTGCGGCAATGCGCTCGGCGCGCTCATGCTCCACCGGGTTGCCCCAGGGCAGGCGCACTTCGATGCTGGCATGGCCCAGGCGCTCGGCCATTTCGCGCCAGTAGATCTCGGGCCAGTGCTTGGTGTCCCAGGTGGTGCCATGCAGGAACACCACGTAGGGCACGCGCGACTTGCCGTTGCCCAGGCGCTCGGCCGCCAGGCCGTATTCACCCGGGCCGGGGGCCAGGTCGTAGCCCAGCGCCAGGGCGAACAGCCGGCGCAGGCGCTCCACCGCGTGCTGGCCGCGGCCCACGGCCAGGCGCCGGTCGTAGAAGCGGCTGGCCAGGGATTCGCGCGCCGACTCACGGTCCAGGCCGGCGATCGGTGCTTTCACATAGCGGGTCAGCAAGGCGCTTTTCAGCAGGCCCTGGGCATCGATCACCAGGTCGTACTTGCGCTCGCCCAACGCCTGCTTGAAGCGCCGCCATTGGCCGCTCTTGATGGTTTCCCAGACGTTCTTGCGCCAGCGGCGGATGGCCACCGGAATGACTTTATCCACAGCCGGGTGCCAGGTGGGGATCTCGGCGAAGCCTTCTTCCACCACCCAGTCGAAACGGATGCCCGGGATGGCCCGGGCGGCATCGGTCAGCGCCGGCAGCGCATGGATGACATCGCCCAGGGACGAGGTCTTGATCAACAGTACCCGCAACTTAATCGACCCCGACCGTCAGTTCGACCGTGGCCGGCCCTTCCAGCTTCTGCAGGGCATCGGACACCCGTTGCGGCTCCAACAGGCGCAGGCAGTTGTAGTGGCCGAAGCGGCAGGTGCGGTCAAAGCACGGGCTGCAATCCAGGCCCAGGCGCACCACTTCCACCTGGTCGGCCAGGGGCGGCGTGAAGCCCGGCGAGGTCGAGCCGTACACCGCCACCAGCGGGCGGTTCAGCGCTGCGGCCACGTGCATCAGGCCCGAGTCGTTGGACACCACAGCGTCGGCGCAGCTCATCAGGTCGATGGCCTCGGCCAGCGAGGTCTCGCCGCTGAGGTTCACCGACTCTTCGCGCAGGCCCGGGATCAGCCGGCCGCGAATGGCCTCGCCCACCGGGTGGTCCTTCTTCGAGCCGAACAGCCACACCTGCCAGCCTTCGCGGATTTTCATCTCGGCGACCTTGGCATAGTGCTCCGACGGCCAGCGCTTGGCCTCGCCGAACTCGGCACCGGGGCACAGCACCAGTAACGGCCGGTCCAGCACCAGGCCGAACTTGGCCAGGGCCGCGTCGCGGCTGGCCGGGTCGATGCGCAAGGTGGGGCGCGGGTACGGCTTGGGCAGCTCGGCGCCTGGCTCGAAGGCCAGGGCCATGAAGCGTTCGATCATCAACGGGTACCGGGCCTTGTCCAGGCGCCGCACATCATTGAGCAGGCCATAGCGCAGCTCGCCACGCCAGCCGGTGCGCTTCGGGATGCCGGCAAAGAACGGCACCAACGCCGACTTCAGCGAGTTGGGCAGCAGGATCGCCTGGTCGTACTGCCCCTTCAGCGACTTGCCGATGGTGCGCCGCGTGGCCAGTTCCAGCGCGCCGTGGCCGAGCGGGAAGCTCAAGGCCTGGCGCACTTCGGGCATGCGTTCCAGGATCGGCCGGCTCCACTCGGGCGCCAGCACATCGATCACACAGTCGGGGTGGCGCACCTTGAGGCACTGGAACAGTGTCTGCGCCATCACCATGTCGCCGACCCAGCTGGGTCCAATGATCAGAATTTTCATGCTTTTTCCAGAAACGACCGAGGAGGCAGCAGGCCGTTGGTGTACAGCCTGGCCTCCCCGTCTTGTCTTTTGGTCAGGCGCAGATTGACCGCCTGCGCCCCTTTCAGGCCTTCCAGGCCTCCCAGCCCTGCTACATCAACTCAAGCCCATTTCGGCCCAAATGCGCAGCACTTCCCTACGCTGGGCGACAAACTGATCCCCGCCGATCACCCCGGCCTGCTTCTGCAGGGCCTGGCGGTGGGCGGCCGAGCGGTAGGCCTTGTAGGCTTCGCGCAACAGGCTCGCGTCGGTGGCGGGTATCAACCCGGCCTGCTCGAGCCCTTCCAGAATGCGGATATTATCGGTGTATTTCAGCAACGCCGGATAATCCCTGGACCACGCCAGGGCCGCGTATTGCACCATAAATTCAATATCGACGATACCACCGGCGTCCTGCTTGATATCGAACGGCGCCCCCGGCTCGAAGGCGTTGGCCCCGGTGCCGGCGGCGGTGGCCTTGGTGCCCAGGTTGTCGCGCATCTTGGCGCGCATCTCGCTGACCTCGGCGCGCAGCTTGGGCAAATCGCGCTCGCGGCCCAGCACCTGCGCGCGCACCTGCTCGAAGGCGGTGCCCACGTGCTTGCAGCCCACCAGCACCCGCGCACGCACCAGCGCCTGGTGCTCCCAGGTCCAGGCTTCGTGCTCCTGGTAACGACCGAAGGCGTTCAAGGAACTGACCAGCAAACCCGCGGCGCCAGAGGGCCGCAGGCGCATGTCCACCTCGTACAACTGCCCGGAGTTGGTCTGGGTGGTGAGCAGGTGAATGATGCGCTGGCCCAGGCGGGTGAAGAACTGCGCGCCGTCGATGGGCTTGGCGCCATCGGTCTCGGCGGTGGGGTCGCCGTCGTGGATGAACACCAGGTCCAGGTCCGAGCCGTGGCCCAGCTCGATGCCACCGACCTTGCCGTAGCCGACGATGATGAAACCCGGATCGCAGGGGCTGCCGTCGGCCCGCTGCGGCAGGCCGTGGCGCGCCACGGTCTGGCGCCAGGCCAACATGAAGACTTGTTCAAGAATGGCCTCGGCCAGCCAGGTCAGGTAATCACTGACCTTCATCAGCGGCAGGCTGCCGGCGATTTCCGAGGCGGCCACGCGCAGGCTGTGGGCCAGCTTGAAGTGGCGCAGGGCCTCCATCTGCTGCTCCAGGTCGTCCTCGGGGATGCGCGTCAGCCGCTCGCGCAGCTCGGCGGCCAGTTCCGGCGCCAGCGGCGGGTTGAACAGCCGGCCTTCGTTCAGCAGCTCGTCCAGCAACAGCGGGTAGCGGGCGATCTGCTCGGCAATCCACGGGCTGGCGGCACACAGGGTCAGCAGCCGGCGCAGGGCACCGGGGTTTTCGGTCAGCAGCACCAGGTAGGCGGAACGCCGGGCCACGGCCTCCACCAGCGGCAGCACGCGCTCCAGCACCAGGTCCGGGTTGTCGTGTTCCACGGCCTGGGCCAGCAGGCGCGGGATGAACGCGTCGAGGCGCTCGCGGCCGATGCGCTGCATGGCGCGCAGCTGCGGGCTGGCACGCAGGCCGGCCAACTGCCGCAGGGCCTTGCTGGCGTCGCTGAAACCGGCGTCCTGCAACTGCCGGCAGGCTGCCTCTTCGTCCTGCACGTCTTCCCACAGCGGCAGCCATTCGCCGCCCACGACCACCTCGCTTTCGTCGCCCTCGTCTTCATCGGGGTCGGCGATAACCTGGCGGAAGTGCCAGTCGATACGGCCGCGCCAGTGCATCAGGCGCTCGTGGAAACTGTTCCAGTCAGCGAAGCCAAGCATGAAGGCGATGCGCGCCTGGTCGGTTGCGCCGTCGGGCAGCATCTGCGTCTGGCGGTCGGCGATGGCCTGGATGGCATGCTCGGTGTAGCGCAGGAACTCGTAGCCCTCGCGCAGTTCGGCGATTACCGCAGGCGGCAGGTAACCCTGGCCTTCCAGGGTGGCCAACACCTTGAGCAACGGCCGCTGTTGCAGGCTGAGGTCGCGGCCGCCGTGGATCAGCTGGAACGCCTGGGCGATGAACTCCACCTCGCGGATGCCCCCGGCGCCCAGCTTGATGTTGTCGGCCATGCCCTTGCGCCGCACCTCCTGCTGGATCAGCTGCTTCATGGTGCGCAGCGCCTCGATGGCGGAGAAGTCCAGGTAGCGGCGGTACACGAACGGCCGCAGCATCTCCAGCAACTGCGCGCCGGCCTGCTGGTCGCCGGCCACCACCCGCGCCTTGATCATGGCGTAGCGTTCCCAGTCGCGGCCCTGGTCCTGGTAGTACTGTTCCAGGGCGTTGAAGCTCAGCACCAGGGCGCCGGCCGAGCCGTAGGGGCGCAGGCGCATGTCGACGCGGAACACGAAGCCATCGACGGTCACCGGGTCCAGCGCCTTGATCAGCCGCTGGCCCAGGCGAATGAAGAACTCCTGGTTGTCCAGCGGGCGCTTCACGCCCTCGGTCTCGCCGCCCTCGGGGTAGGCGAAGATCAGGTCGATGTCCGAGGACAGGTTCAGCTCCACTGCCCCCAGCTTGCCCATGCCCAGGATGACCATCTGCTGCACTTCGCCCGTGCGCCGCCCCTTGGGCACGCCGAACTGGTCGCAGTGACGTCTATACAACCATTTATATGCTTCATCTATTGCAGCGTCGGCCATGTCGGACAAATCGCGGCAGGTTTGCACCAGGTCGGCCTGGCGCGTCAGGTCGCGCCAGATGATGCGCACCTGCTGGCGCGCGCGCTGGCGGCGCAGCTGGCGGCCCAGTTCATCGTCACTGCTGGCGGCGGCCACGGCGGCGGCAAGCTGTGCGCGCAACTCGCCGGCGGCGAAGCTGCGGTCCAGTTCGCCGCTGGCCACCAGGTCAAGCAACAGCGTGGGCGTGGCGCTGGCCTGCTGGATGACGAAGTCGCTGGCGGCGCACACATGGTCGAACGCCTGCCAGGTCGCGGCAGGCCAATTGGCCAGCTCGCCGGCACGTTCGGTAGTGGCCACGGCGGCTTCGAAGGTCTGGCGATTGCGCGCAACAAGTTGCGTCAAAATGGCCGGCAATTGCACCGTTGTTGGCAGGCTCATGGTCTATCCTTGATCGGCGTGCGAAGGGGGTTGCACGGCACCGGGCGTTTGATTCGCGCCGGTTGGACTGTCGTACAAAAGTTAGAAATAGCTGAAAATTCGTATTTCCTGGCAGAAAGCATCGCACTCAACCTTTCGAGGACTTGTTTTTAACCCACGTTATCGATTTTTCTCACAACGGGACAGGTGGCCAAAAGCCCTCTGCCTGTAGTTTTACTACGATGGTCGCAATGTCAACGCATGAAATGACGAACGATTTGTAGTAAAACTACACGACGCCGGCACAACCCCCGGTAATCCAAGAATCTATATCGTCTGCCCACAAGGCCGTCGCAAACTCAGGCTTCGATTCTGGAAGCCTTTCCGCCCTGGAGCAAGCCATGCAAGACCTCGATCCCGTCGAAACCCAGGAATGGCTGGACGCCCTGGAGTCGGTTCTCGACAAAGAAGGCGAAGACCGCGCTCACTACCTGATGACTCGCATGGGCGAGTTGGCCACCCGCAGTGGTTCGCAACTCCCCTACGCAATCACCACGCCGTACCGCAACACCATTCCTGTCACCCACGAAGCACGCATGCCTGGCGACCTGTTCATGGAACGCCGCATTCGCTCGCTGGTGCGCTGGAACGCCATGGCAATGGTTATGCGCACGAACCTCAAGGATTCGGACCTGGGCGGTCACATCTCCAGCTTCGCTTCCAGTGCGACCCTGTATGACATCGGCTTCAACTACTTCTTCCAGGCCCCGACCGACGAGCACGGCGGCGACCTGATCTACTTCCAGGGCCACACCTCGCCAGGCGTCTACGCCCGCGCGTTCATGGAAGGCCGCATCACCGAAGACCAGATGAACAACTTCCGCCAGGAAGTGGACGGTCAGGGCCTGTCGTCCTACCCGCACCCTTGGCTGATGCCTGACTTCTGGCAGTTCCCGACTGTATCCATGGGCCTGGGCCCGATCCAGGCGATCTACCAGGCACGCTTCATGAAGTACCTGGAGCACCGCGGCTTCATCCAGCCAGGCAAGCAGAAAGTCTGGTGCTTCCTGGGCGACGGCGAGTGCGACGAGCCCGAATCCCTGGGCGCCATCTCCCTGGCCGGCCGCGAGAAGCTGGACAACCTGATCTTCGTCATCAACTGCAACCTGCAGCGCCTCGACGGCCCGGTTCGCGGCAACGGCAAGATCATCCAGGAACTGGAAGGCGTGTTCCGCGGCGCCCAGTGGAACGTTACCAAAGTCATCTGGGGCCGTTTCTGGGACCCACTGCTGGCCAAGGACGTCGACGGCATCCTGCAACGCCGCATGGACGAAGTCATCGACGGCGAGTACCAGAACTACAAGGCCAAAGACGGCGCCTTCGTACGTGAGCACTTCTTCAACACGCCTGAACTCAAGGCGATGGTTGCCGACCTGTCCGACGACGAGATCTGGAAGCTCAACCGTGGCGGCCACGACCCGTACAAGGTCTACGCGGCGTACCACGAAGCGGTCAACCACAAGGAACAACCTACCGTCATCCTGGCCAAGACCATCAAGGGTTACGGTACTGGTGCGGGCGAAGCGAAGAACACCGCGCACAACACCAAGAAGGTCGACGTCGACAGCCTGAAGCTGTTCCGTGACCGCTTCGACATCCCGGTCAAGGATGAAGAGCTGGAAAACCTGCCGTTCTTCAAGCCAGAGCCAAACAGCGCCGAGGCCCGTTACCTGGCCGACCGTCGCAACGCACTGGGCGGCTTCGTGCCACAGCGTCGCGCCAACAGCTTCAGCGTGCCGACCCCGCCTCTGGATACCCTGAAGGCTATCCTGGACGGCTCGGGCGACCGCGAAATCTCCACCACCATGGCCTTCGTGCGCATCCTGGCGCAGCTGGTCAAGGACAAGGAAATCGGCCCACGCATCGTCCCGATCATCCCGGACGAAGCCCGTACCTTCGGTATGGAAGGCATGTTCCGCCAGCTGGGCATCTACTCTTCCGTCGGCCAGCTGTACGAGCCGGTCGATAAAGACCAGGTGATGTTCTACAAGGAAGACCAGAAAGGTCAGATCCTTGAAGAAGGCATCAACGAAGCTGGCGCCATGAGCTCGTTCATCGCTGCCGGTACTTCGTACTCCAGCCACAACCAGCCAATGCTGCCGTTCTACATCTTCTACTCGATGTTCGGCTTCCAGCGTATCGGCGACCTGGCCTGGGCCGCTGGCGACAGCCGTACCCGTGGCTTCCTGATCGGCGGCACCGCCGGCCGTACCACCCTGAACGGTGAAGGCCTGCAGCACGAAGACGGTCACAGCCACATCCTGGCTGCCACCATCCCGAACTGCCGCACCTATGATCCTACCTACGGCTACGAGCTGGCGGTGATCATCCAGGACGGCATGAAGAAGATGACCGAAGAGCAGCAGGACGTCTTCTACTACATCACCGTGATGAACGAGTCCTACCAGCAGCCAGCCATGCCGGCCGGTGTCGAGGAAGGCATCGTCAAGGGCATGTACCTGCTGGAAGAAGACAAGAAAGAAGCGGCCCACCACGTACAACTGCTGGGTTCGGGCACCATCCTGCGCGAAGTCCGCGAGGCAGCGAAGATCCTGCGCGAGCAGTTCAACGTCGGCGCCGACGTGTGGAGCGTCACCAGCTTCAACGAACTGCGTCGCGACGGCCTGGCCGCCGAGCGCTTCAACCGCCTGCACCCAGGCCAGAAGCCTCGCGCCACCTACGTCGAAGAGTGCCTGACTGGCCGTAAAGGCCCGGTCATCGCCTCCACCGACTACATGAAGCTGTTTGCCGAGCAGATCCGTCAGTGGGTTCCTTCCAAGGAATTCAAAGTCCTGGGTACCGATGGCTTCGGTCGCAGCGACAGCCGCAAGAAGCTGCGTCACTTCTTCGAAGTCGACCGCCACTTCGTCGTGCTGGCTGCCCTGGAAGCCTTGGCTGATCGTGGCGACATCGAACCTAAAGTGGTGGCCGAGGCCATCGTGAAGTTCGGTATCGACCCCGAGAAACGCAACCCACTGGACTGCTGAGGAGAATTTTCGTGAGCGAGATCATTCGCGTACCTGACATCGGCAGCGGTGAGGGTGAAGTAATTGAATTGCTGGTGAAGGTCGGCGACCGCATTGAAGCCGACCAGAGCCTGCTGACCCTGGAGTCGGACAAGGCGAGCATGGAAATCCCTGCTCCCAAGGCCGGCGTGGTCAAGGCCATCAAGGTCAAGCTGGGCGACCGCCTGAAAGAAGGCGACGACGTGCTGGAGCTGGAAGTCGAGGGTGCTGCCGCAGCACCCGCGGCGCCTGCGCCTGCCGCTGCCGCCCCGGCTGCTGCGCCACAAGCCGCAGCCCCTGCGCCAGCTGCAGCACCGGCCCCGGCCGCTGCTGCCGCCAGCAAGGACGTGCACGTGCCGGACATCGGTTCGTCGGGCAAGGCCCAGATCATCGAGATCTCGGTCAAGGTCGGCGACACCGTCGAGGCTGATCAGTCGCTGATCACCCTGGAATCGGACAAGGCCAGCATGGAAATCCCGTCGCCGGAAGCCGGCGTGGTGGAAAGCATCAGCGTCAAGCTGAACGACGAAGTGGGTACCGGCGACCTGATCCTGGTGCTGAAGGTGGCGGGCGCTGCCCCAGCCGCTGCACCGGCCCAGGCGGCCGCACCTGCTGCTGCCGCTGCTCCGGCACCTGCTGCTGCACCGGCGCCAGCCGCTGCCGCCGCTGCGCCTAGCGTGCAGGACATCCACGTGCCGGACATCGGCTCGTCGGGCAAGGCCAAGATCATCGAGCTGTCGGTCAAGGTCGGCGACAACGTCGAAGTCGACCAATCGCTGATCACCCTGGAATCGGACAAGGCCAGCATGGAGATCCCGTCTCCTGCCGCAGGCGTGGTCGAGAGCATCAGCGTCAAGCTGGACGACGAAGTCGGCACCGGCGACCTGATCCTCAAGCTGAAAGTCGCTGGCGCAGCCCCTGCTGCTGCCCCTGCCCCAGCTGCCGCACCGGCCGCCGCCGCGCCTGCCGCAGCCCCGGCTGCCAAGGCCCCGGCCGCCCCAGCCCCTGCCGCTGCCGCCCCGGCTGCCGCGTCGGGCGCCAAGGTTCACGCAGGCCCGGCGGTTCGCCAGCTGGCCCGCGAGTTCGGCGTCGAGCTGAGCGCTGTCAGCGCCACTGGTCCACACGGCCGTATCCTGAAGGAAGACGTTCAGGCCTACGTGAAGTCGATCATGACCAAGGCCAAGGAAGCCCCTGCTGCAGCAGCAGGCGCTACCGGCGGCGCCGGCATCCCGCCGATCCCGGTCGTGGACTTCAGCCGCTTCGGTGAAATCGAAGAAGTGCCGATGACCCGCCTGATGCAGGCCGGTGCCACCAACCTGCACCGCAGCTGGCTGAACGTGCCGCACGTCACCCAGTTCGACCAGGCTGACATCACCGAGCTGGAAGCTTTCCGCGTCGCGCAGAAAGCCGTGGCCGAGAAGGCTGGCGTCAAGCTGACCGTGCTGCCGCTGCTGCTCAAAGCGTGCGCCCACCTGCTCAAGGAGCTGCCGGACTTCAACGCGTCCCTGGCCCCGAGCGGCAAGGCCATCATCCGCAAGAAGTACGTCAACATCGGCTTCGCGGTAGACACCCCTGAAGGCCTGCTGGTACCGGTCATCAAGAACGTCGACCAGAAGAGCCTGCTGCAACTGGCTGCCGAAGCCGCGGCCCTGGCTGAAAAAGCCCGGACCAAGAAGCTCTCGGCCGACGACATGCAGGGCGCGTGCTTCACCATCTCCAGCCTCGGCCACATTGGCGGCACCGGCTTCACGCCGATCGTCAACGCGCCGGAAGTGGCGATCCTGGGTGTGTCCAAGGCCACCATGCAGCCTGTGTGGGACGGCAAGGCCTTCCAACCCAAGCTGATGCTGCCACTGTCGCTGTCCTACGATCACCGCGTGATCAACGGCGCCGCGGCCGCGCGCTTCACCAAGCGCCTGGGCGACCTGCTGACCGACATCCGCACCATGCTGCTGTAAACCGCTGTTCGCCGCCTCCCCACGTGGGGGGCGGCCTGTTTTTTCCGAGCGCCACGCTCGTACCTCAACCCCGCCAATTTGGCGGGGCTTTTTTTTGCTTTTAAAACGGCGCGCCACCCATCCAATGGCGCACAAACAAGGCGGACGGTGGAGATGTCACTGGCATGATTGGCCCGAAACAAACTGTGGGAGCGGGCTCTGCCCGCGAAGCGCCGCGCGGGCGGCGCTCGATTGTGTGAACACTGAAAATCTCAAGCGCACACTTCAGAGGCCCACCAAAATCCCTGTAGCCGCTGCCGAAGGCTGCGCTGGCCCTCATTTACACTGGAGATCTTCAGCGTTCACGCAGGCCAGCGCATGTGGTGGGGCCTGGAGGTGTGCGCTTGGGATTTTCGGCGCCCATCACACCGCACGGCGCTTCGCGGGCAGAGCCCGCTCCCACAGTTGTTTCGGGCGTGCACAGTCATTGGCCTCTCCACCGTCCGCCTTGTTTGGCCGACTGAAGATCGGCGAGATCAATTTTTAGTGGCGGATATTTCCCAACAATCCAGACCATCCACGATTGACCCTGCCGAACTCACCCCCTATCCTCGCCTCCGTCACGACCCATTCGTGATGAGGTTTGACGGCCTCGAAAATCAACAAAGTCCCATCGCAGATTTCGGACGCGCACGCGCTCGTCCACGCGTTATGGCGGCTGTGCGCGGGGCACCTTCGGGTGCGCCGGGTTTGTTGGTTCCTCCGGTCCGTCAACCTGCGTACAGCTGCCACCTATTCGTTTGACGGCGACAGGTGGCGGCAAAACTTGAGGAACTGACCATGAACATGACTTCAGACGCATTGACCACGCTCGCCATCCCCTTCGGACATACATCTTCCGGCAACGCGCTTTTCAGCGTGCAACCAGGCATCCCACTACACGAAGCCCTCGAACACCTCGCCGCCAACCTCGCAAACATGGCCGTATTGTGTGACGAGGCATGTGACGCAGATACGAGGACAACTCGAGCCTTGAACCAAATCATGGGCCAACTGATCGACAGCAGCAGCGGCTTGCTGGCGGCTGCGCTGGAAGGATTGGATCAAGCAGCGCAAAGCTAGGCGTTGTAGTTTCTGCCGCTGGGCTGCGCTGACCCTCGCTTATACTGGAGATCTTCAGGGTTCACGCAGGCCAGCGCAGCCTGGCGGCAGCGGCTACGGGTTGTGGTGGGGCCTTGGAGGTGTGCGCTTGGGATTTTCGGCGTTCGTCAGACCGCGCGCCGCCCGCGCGGCGCTTCCCCGCCTGACGCGCAAGCCCGGTCCTACATCTGTTTCGGGCGTGCACAGTCGGTGGCATCTGCGCAGTCCGCCTTGTTGGCAGGGCAACAAATTGGGGTTGCCCCAAGTGATTTCGCTTCAGAACCACCCGGTCTCTGGCGCCAACAAAACCGCCACAAACACTGATTTTCACTGGAAATTGAAGTATCGAACCGCACTGCCGATAACGATACAGGCACGGAGCCACTGTATTGCTTGTCAGCCTGAGCGCCATGATGCAACCTTGCCACATGCGCCCGGAAACCTGAGGGTTTGTACCCGCCCGCGCACGACCAGCACTCTTGAAGCGAGCTCCCCATGAAAAGCCAACCCGATGCCGCCAGCCGTATGGCGGCCGAGGTAGTGACGCAGTTACCGGTGCCTTCGCGCCTCGGTATGCTGCGTTTCGAACGGCTGAATGAAGCCAATTGGGCTCTGCTGTTCCTGGACCCCAACTGCGAGCGCCAATTTGGCCTGCCCGCGGCGGAGCTGTGCGCGCTGGTCGGTTCGCCCTACGCCAGCCTGATGGAGCCCGAGGCTCGCTACCAACTGCACGACGCCATCCAGCTGCAGCTGGCCAGCAAGCCCCATTACCTGGTGCGCTACACCCTGCACACCTCGGCAGGCCCGCTGGCGCTGCTGGAGCTGGGCGAGCCCTACAAGCAGCACAACCGCCAGCTGCTGCGCGGCTACCTGCTGGTGATCGACGACCTGCTGGGCGATCTACTACCCGGCCAGGGCGACCTGGAATCGCAGAACAACCGCCTGCAGATCGCCCTGGAGCTGAACCAGCGCGCCCAGCAAGAGCAACTGCAACACCTGGACCGCGTGCGCGCCCAGCAGGACCTGATCCTGCGCCTGGCCCGCCAGCGCTACAGCACCAACAACCCGATGCTCGAAGCGGCGCAGTTGATCACCCGCAGCGCCTGCGAAATCTACGACATCGGCGGCGCCAGCCTGTGGAACCTGAACGACCAGCGCATGGAGCCCATCGCCGCCTACGACGGCCTCAAGGGCGAATACCGCCCGTTGCAACCCATCGACGTCAGCCGCTACCCCGATTACCTGGAGGCGCTGCACACCAGCCGCGCGGTGGACGTCAACGACACCGCCTTCGACCCGCGCACCCACGAGATGGTCGAGAGCCTGCGCGCGCGCGACATCAACGCCATCCTCGACGCCAGCATCCGCATCGACGGCCAGGTGGTGGGCGTGCTGTGCCTGGAGCAGACCGGCGAAACCCGGCCCTGGCAGTCCGACGAGATCGCCTTTGCCGGCGAGCTGGCCGACCAGTTCGCCCAGGTCATCAACAACCACAACCGCCGCGCCGCCACCAGCGCCCTGCACCTGTTCCAGCGCGCAGTGGAACAGAGCGCCAACGCCTTCCTGCTGGTGAACTGCGACGGCGTGGTGGAGTACGTGAACCCCAGCTTCACCGCCATCACCCAGTACAGCACCGAAGAGGTCCACGGCCAGCGCCTGTCGCAGTTGCCGGCCCTGGAGAACCTAAGCGAGATTCTGTTCGACGCCCCCGGTAGCCTGGCCAACAGCAACAGTTGGCAGGGCGAGTTCAAGAGCCGCCGCAAGAACCTGGAACCCTACTGGGGCCAGCTGTCGATTTCCAAGGTGTACGGCGACAACCGCGAGTTGACGCATTACATCGGCATCTACGAAGACATCACCCAGAGCAAGCTGGCCCAGCAGCGCATCGAGCGCCTGGCCTACACCGACAACCTCACCAGCCTGGGCAACCGGCCGGCGTTCATCCGCAACCTGGACGAGCGCTTCGCCCGCGACAGCGACACCCCCATCAGCCTGCTGCTGGTGGACATCGACAACTTCAAGCGCATCAACGACAGCCTCGGCCACCAGACCGGCGACAAGCTGCTGATCAGTCTGGCCCGGCGCCTGCGCAACAGCCTGAGCCCGTCCGGCAGCCTGGCGCGCTTCGCCAGCAACGAGTTCGCCGTGCTGCTGGACAACACTGACCTGGAAGCCGGCCAGCAGACCGCCGTGCAGGTGCTCAAGACCCTCGACAAGCCGATGTTCGTCGACAACCAGCTGATCAACGTCACCGGCTCCGTGGGCCTGGCCTGCGCACCGCTGCACGGCCGTGACCCGCAGACCCTGATGAAGAACGCCGGCCTGGCGCTGCACAAGGCCAAGGCCAACGGCAAGCACCAGGTGCAGGTGTTCACCGAGGCGCTGAACGCCGAGGCCAGCTACAAGCTGTTCGTGGAAAACAACCTGCGCCGCGCCCTGACCCAGAACGAGCTGGAGGTGTTCTACCAGCCCAAGCTGTGCCTGCGCACCGGGCGCCTGCTGGGCATGGAAGCGCTGCTGCGCTGGAACCACCCGGAAAAGGGCATGATCCGCCCCGACCAGTTCATCAGCGTGGCTGAAGAAACCGGCCTGATCATCCCCATCGGCAAATGGATCGCACGCCAGGCCTGCCGCATGACCAAGAGCCTGATCGCCGCCGGGCTAGGCCGCCTGCAGGTGGCCATCAACCTGTCGCCCAAGCAGTTCTCCGACCCGGACCTGGTGGCGTCCATCGCCCACATCCTCAAGGACGAAGACCTGGACCCGGCGCTGCTGGAGCTGGAACTCACCGAAGGCCTGCTGCTGGAAGCCACCGACGACACCCACCAGCAGCTGGACCAGCTGAAGGCGCTGGGCCTGACCCTGGCCATGGACGATTTCGGCACCGGTTATTCGTCGCTCAGCTACCTGAAGAAATTCCCGATCGACATTCTCAAGATCGACCGCAGCTTCATCCACGAGATTCCCGACAACCAGGACGACATGGAGATCACCTCCGCGGTGATCGCCATGGCCCACAACCTCAAGCTCAAGGTGGTGGCCGAAGGCATCGAGACCGCCGAGCAGCTGAATTTCCTGCGCCGCCACCGCTGCGACGTGGGCCAGGGCTACCTGTTCGACCGCCCTATTCCCAGCCACGAGCTGCTGCGCCGCCTCAAGCGCTACCCACGCGGCCCCGGCGCCTGACATCGGCGCCACTCTCGGGCAAACTACCGGGCTATCAATAGATGACCACCCAGGTTATCCACACCTGCCTTCAGGGGAATGGGACATGGTTCTGCGCTCGGAGATTCTTGTGAACAAAAACGTCTTGCCCACCGCTGCCCAGGCCCTGCCTGGCCGTGAAACCGCCATGACCGTGCCCACCGAGCACTTCGTCAACGGCCGCACCCTGACCGGGCCGTTCCCGGAGGGCCTGGAAGTGGCCATCCTGGGCATGGGTTGCTTCTGGGGCGCCGAGCGCCTGCTGTGGCAACAGCCAGGCGTGTACACCACCGCCGTGGGCTACGCCGGAGGCATGACGCCCAACCCTACTTATGAAGAAACCTGCTCGGGCCTGACCGGCCACAGCGAAGTGGTGCTGGTGGTGTTCGACCCCAAGGAAACCAGCTACGAGGCACTGCTCAAGCCGTTCTGGGAATCCCACAACCCCACCCAGGGCATGCGCCAGGGCGGCGACATCGGCACCCAGTACCGCTCGGTGATCTTTGCCACCACGCCTGAGCAGCTGGCTGCGGCCGAGGCCAGCAAGGCGGCGTACCAAGAAGAGCTGACCAAGGCCGGCGAAGGTGAGATCACCACTGAAATCGCCGAAGCGCCGACCTTCTACTACGCCGAGGCGTACCACCAGCAGTACCTGGCCAAGAACCCCGAGGGTTACTGCGGCCTGGGTGGCACCGGCGTGTGCATGCCGCCTTGGTTGAACCGCTAACTACGCCTGTTGCGTAGCCGCTGCCGCCAGGCTGCGCTGGCCCTATGCCCCACTGGAAACCTCCAGTGTTCACACCGACCAGCGCAGCCTTCGGCAGCGGCTACGATCTCGGGGCGCGGCACCTCTGTAGCAGCGGCCGCAAGGCCGCGTCACAGGCGCCGCCGAATCACTCGGCGATCAGCCAGTCCATCTGCCAGCTGCCCTGGGTCTGGCCCAGCTTCTCGGCCAGCCACGGCAGCAGCTCGCGCAGTTCCTCTTCCAGGCCCCACGGCGGGTTGGCGATGGCCAGGCCCGAACCGTTCAGGCTCTGCGGCGTATCCACCGGGTGCACCAGCAACTCCACGCGCAACAACTTGGGCGCGCCGCTGCCGGCCAGGTCCTGGTAGAAGCGCTTCAGCGCACGCTGGTCCTTCACCGGGTACCAGATGGCTGCCACGGTCTGGCGCATGCGCCCTACCGCCTCTTTCAGCGCCTTGGCGCAACGCTGCATCTCGTCCAGCTGCTCGAACGGCGGGTCGATGAGCATCACCGCGCGCTTTTCCGGCACCGGCAGCAAGGCCCGCGGCACATGCCAGCCCTCGCCCAGGTGCACGGCCACGCGGCGGTCGCCCTTGATGTTGTCTTTCAGCAGCAGGCCGTCGGCCGGGTGCTTCTCGTTGAGCTGCACACGGTCCTGCGGGCGGGTCAGGCGGCGGGCCACCTCGGGCGAACCGGGGTAGTAGCGCAGCTCACCGTCGGGGTTCATGTCGCGCACCAGGCCCATGTAGTCGGCGGTCAGCGCCGGCAGGTCATCGGCCTGCCACAGGCGGGCGATGCCTTCCAGGAACTCGCCGGTACGGCTGGCCTGGTCGCCACGCAGGTCGTACAGACCAATGCCGGCGTGGGTGTCCAGGTAGGCAAAGGGCTGCTCCTTGCGCGACATCAGCGCAAGCAGGCGGCTCAAGACCAGGTGTTTGAAGACGTCGGCGTGGTTGCCGGCGTGATAGGCGTGACGATAGTTCATGGCAACTCCTGCAAGGCCCGGGAGTTTACCTCGGGGCGGCCCTGCAACCCAAGGCTGCAGGGCCGCGATCCGATCATTTGCCGGCGTGGTAAGCCGCGCTGGAGGCGTCGAAACGGTCACGCACGGCCAGCGACGGCGCCTTGCCGAGCACGCTGACCAGCCAGATGGCCAGGGTAGCGAAGGCAAAGCCGGGGATGATCTCGTACAGCGGCACCGGGCTGAACTGCTTCCACAGCACCACCGTTGCCGCGCCCACGACGATACCGGCCAGGGCGCCATTGCGGGTCATGCCCCGCCACAGCACCGACAGCAGCACCACCGGCCCGAACGCCGCGCCAAAGCCGGCCCAGGCGTAGCTGACCAGGCCCAGCACGCGGTTCTCCGGGTTGGCGGCCATGGCGATGGCCACCAGCGCCACCAGCAGCACCATGCCGCGCCCCACCCACACCAGTTCGCGCTGGCCGGCCGCCTTGCGCAGGAAGGCCTTGTAGAAGTCTTCGGTCAGGGCACTGGAGCACACCAGCAGCTGGCAGCTCAGGGTGCTCATCACCGCCGCCAGGATGGCCGACAGCAGCACGCCGGCCACCCAGGGATTGAACAGCAGCTTCGCCAGTTCGATGAACACCCGCTCGTGGTTGTCGCTGACCGGACCGGCCAGCTCCGGGTGCGCCGCGAAATAGGCGATGCCGAAGAAGCCCACGGCCACGGTGCCACCCAGGCACAGGATCATCCAGGTCATGGAAATGCGCCGGGCCTTGGCGATGGACTTCACCGAATCGGCCGCCATGAACCGCGCCAGGATGTGCGGCTGGCCAAAATAACCCAGGCCCCAGCCCAGCAGCGAGACGATGCCGATGAAGCTGGTATTGCGCAGCATGTCGAAGTGCGCCGGGTCCTGGGCGGCGATGGCCAGGAAGGTGGTGTCGACGCCGCCGGTGGCCAGCACCACGACGATGGGCGTGAGAATAAGGGCGAAGATCATCAGCGTCGCCTGCACGGTGTCGGTCCAGCTCACTGCCAGGAAACCGCCAACAAAGGTGTAGGCAATGGTCGCCGCCGCGCCGGCCCACAGGGCGGTTTCGTAGCTCATGCCGAAGGTGCTTTCGAACAGCCGCGCGCCGGCGACGATGCCCGAGGCGCAGTAGATGGTAAAGAACATCAGGATCACCACCGCCGAGATCACCCGCAGCAGGCCGCTGCGGTCCTCGAAGCGGCTGGCGAAGTAGTCCGGCAGGGTCAGGGCGTCGCCGCAGTGTTCGGTTTGCACCCGCAGGCGGCCAGCCACGAAGAGCCAGTTGAGGTAGGCGCCGACGATCAGGCCAATGGCGATCCAGCTTTCCGACAGCCCGGATAGGTAGACCGCGCCAGGCAGGCCCATCAGCAGCCAGCCGCTCATGTCCGAGGCGCCGGCCGACAGCGCCGTGACCACGCTGCCCAGGCTGCGCCCGCCCAGAATGTAGTCGGAGAGGTTGTTGGTGGCGCGGTAGGCCATGAAGCCGATCAGCACCATGGCGAGGATATAGACCACGAACGTGATCAAGGTGGGGTTGCTCGCACCCATCGGGGAAACTTCCTTTTAGTTGTTGTTATGTAGCAACCACCGGGTTGCACCTTTTTGCACGAAGGCTGATGCCCCGGGAAAGGGTTGCACCAACGAAGTGCATTTTGGTGCGATCAGCGGACAGGGCGCAACCGAAATGGCCTGCAAGTTGCACCTTGTTACACAACAGCCGGCTGCCGCCCGCAAAGCCTTGCTTCTGCTTCCTTTGGGAGCATTGGGCGCGCGCCGCGCACTGCCGTTGTGCAGATTCGCCACACAAAAAAAGCAAGTCGATGACAGGTGCAACTTTTCATCGAAATACGGGTTGCACCTAGTTGCACCCTACCGTGAGCAACGGCTAATCTTGCCGCCGGCTTTATTGCCACACCTACGTGGCCTTGATGAGGACAAGAAATTGGCGACGACCACCCTGGGGGTCAAACTTGACGACCCTACCCGCGAGCGACTGAAATCAGCTGCGCAGTCCATCGACCGCACCCCGCACTGGTTGATCAAGCAGGCGATTTTCAATTACCTGGAAAAGCTCGAGGGTGGCGCCACCCTGCCTGAACTCAACGGCCAGCCACATTCGGCCAACGACGACGCCGGCGACCTACAGGCCGACCACGCCCACCAGTGCTTCCTGGAGTTCGCCGAGAGCATCCTGCCGCAATCGGTGCTGCGCGCGGCCATCACCGGCGCCTACCGCCGCCCCGAGCCGGAAGTGGTGCCGATGCTGCTGGAGCAGGCGCGCCTGCCCGCCGCCATGGCCGAGGCCACCAACAAGCTGGCCGCCGGCATCGCCGAAAAACTGCGCAACCAAAAGAGCGCCGGCGGCCGTGCCGGCATCGTCCAGGGCCTGCTGCAGGAATTCTCCCTGAGCTCCCAGGAAGGCGTGGCGCTGATGTGCCTGGCCGAAGCGCTGTTGCGCATCCCCGACAAGGGCACCCGCGACGCGCTGATCCGCGACAAGATCAGCAACGGCAACTGGCAGCCGCACCTGGGCAACAGCCCGTCGCTGTTCGTCAACGCCGCCACCTGGGGCCTGCTGTTGACCGGCAAGCTGGTGTCCACGCACAACGAAGCGGGCCTGACCTCGTCCCTGAGCCGTATCATCGGCAAGAGCGGCGAGCCGATGATCCGCAAGGGCGTCGACATGGCCATGCGCCTGATGGGCGAGCAGTTCGTCACCGGCGAGACCATCGCCGAAGCCCTGGCCAACGCCAGCAAGTTCGAAGCCAAGGGCTTCCGCTACTCCTACGACATGCTGGGTGAAGCCGCGCTCACCGAGCACGACGCGCAAAAGTACCTGGCTTCCTACGAGCAGGCCATCCACTCCATCGGCAAGGCCTCCCACGGCCGCGGCATCTATGAAGGCCCGGGCATCTCCATCAAGCTGTCGGCGCTGCACCCGCGCTACAGCCGCGCCCAGTACGAGCGCGTGATGGACGAGCTGTACCCGCGCCTGCTGTCGCTGACCCTGCTGGCCAAGCAATACGACATCGGCCTGAACATCGACGCCGAGGAAGCCGACCGCCTGGAGCTGTCCCTGGACCTGCTCGAGCGCCTGTGCTTCGAACCGCAGCTGACTGGCTGGAACGGCATCGGCTTCGTGATCCAGGCCTACCAGAAGCGTTGCCCCTACGTGATCGACTACGTCATCGACCTGGCGCGCCGCAGCCGCCACCGCCTGATGATTCGCCTGGTGAAGGGCGCCTACTGGGACAGCGAGATCAAGCGCGCCCAGGTGGAAGGCCTGGAAGGCTACCCGGTGTACACCCGCAAGGTGTACACCGACGTTTCCTACATCGCCTGCGCACGCAAGCTGCTGTCGGTGCCGGAAGTCATCTACCCGCAGTTCGCCACGCACAACGCCCACACCCTGTCGGCCATCTACCACATCGCTGGTCAGAACTATTACCCCGGCCAGTACGAGTTCCAGTGCCTGCACGGCATGGGCGAACCGCTGTACGAACAGGTGGTAGGCAAGGTCGCCGATGGCAAGCTGAACCGTCCGTGCCGCGTGTACGCCCCGGTGGGCACCCATGAGACGCTGCTGGCCTACCTGGTACGCCGCCTGCTGGAAAACGGCGCCAACACCTCGTTCGTCAACCGCATTGCCGACACCTCCATTTCCATCCAGGAACTGGTGGCCGACCCGGTCAGCACCATCGAACGCATGGCCACCCAGGAAGGCACCACCGGCCTGCCGCACCCGCGCATTCCGCTGCCGCGTGACCTGTATGGCAGCGAACGCGCCAACTCGGCCGGCATCGACATGGCCAACGAACACCGCCTGGCGTCGCTGTCGTGCGCGCTGCTGAGCACCGCCCACACCGACTGGAAAGCCGCGCCCATGCTGGGCTGCGACGCCAGCACCGAAGTGGCCCAGGCAGTGCTGAACCCGTCCGACCACCGCGACGTGGTCGGCCACGTGCAGGAAGCCACCGTCGCCGACGTCGACAACGCCATTCTGTGCGCCATGAGCAACGGCCCGATCTGGCAGGCCACCCCGCCGGCCGAGCGCGCCGCCATCCTGGAACGCGCCGCCGACCTGATGGAAGCCGAGATCCAGCCGCTGATGGGCCTGCTGGCCCGCGAGGCCGGCAAGACCTTCGCCAACGCCATCGCCGAGGTGCGCGAGGCCGTGGACTTCCTGCGCTACTACGCGGTGCAGGCCCGCAACGATTTCAGCAACGACGCTCACCGCCCGCTGGGCCCGGTGGTGTGTATCAGCCCGTGGAACTTCCCGCTGGCGATCTTCACCGGCCAGGTGGCCGCGGCGCTGGCCGCCGGCAACCCGGTGCTGGCCAAGCCGGCCGAACAGACCCCGCTGGTGGCAGCCCAGGCCGTGCGCCTGCTGCTGGAAGCCGGCATCCCCGAGGGCGTGGTGCAACTGCTGCCAGGCCGCGGCGAAACCGTGGGCGCGCGCCTGGTAGGTGACGAGCGCGTCAAGGGCGTGATGTTCACCGGATCCACCGAGGTGGCGCGCCTGCTGCAACGCAACATCGCCGGGCGCCTGGACAGCCAGGGCCGGCCGATCCCGCTGATCGCCGAAACCGGCGGCCAGAACGCGATGATCGTCGATTCCTCGGCGCTCACCGAGCAGGTTGTCATCGACGTGGTGTCATCGGCCTTCGACTCCGCCGGCCAGCGCTGCTCGGCCCTGCGCGTGCTGTGCCTGCAGGAAGACTCCGCCGACCGCGTGATCGAAATGCTCAAGGGCGCCATGGCCGAATCGCGCCTGGGCAACCCCGAGCGCCTGTCCGTGGACATCGGCCCGGTGATCGACGCCGAAGCCAAGGCCGGCATCGAGAAGCACATCCAGGGCATGCGCGACAAAGGCCGCGCCGTGTACCAGGTGGCCATCGCCGACGCCGAGGAAGTGAAGCGCGGCACCTTCGTGATGCCAACGCTGATCGAACTGGACAGCTTCGACGAACTGCAACGCGAAATCTTCGGCCCGGTGCTGCACGTGGTGCGCTACAGCCGCAAGAACCTCGACCAGCTGATCGAGCAGATCAACGCCTCCGGCTACGGCCTGACCCTGGGCGTGCACACCCGCATCGACGAGACCATCGCCAAGGTCATCGATAACGTCAACGCCGGTAACGTCTACGTCAACCGCAACATCGTCGGCGCCGTGGTGGGCGTGCAGCCGTTCGGCGGCGAAGGCCTGTCGGGCACCGGCCCGAAAGCCGGCGGCCCGCTGTACCTGTACCGCCTGCTGTCCACCCGCCCTGAAGGCGCCATCGAGCACACCTTCAAGCGCGCCGACAGCGAAGCCGCCCCCGACGTGCGCCTGCGCGACGCCATGGCCAAGCCGTTGCAAGCCCTGCAAGCCTGGGCCGGCAGCAACCAGCACGCGGAACTGGCCACCCTGTGCGGCCAATTCGCCCAGCAGTCGCAAAGCGGCGTGACCCGCCAGCTGACAGGCCCTACCGGCGAGCGCAACAGCTACAGCATCCTGCCGCGCGAACACGTGCTGTGCCTGGCCGACCAGGAAGCCGACCTGCTGGTGCAACTGGCCGCCGCCCTGGCCGTGGGCAGCACCGCCGTATGGCCGGAAGGCGAGATCGCCAAACCGCTGCGCGCGCGCCTGCCGAAGGAAGTACAGGCCCGCATCCAGCTGGTGCCGGAGTGGACCAAGGACGAAGTGGTGTTCGACGCCGTCATCCACCACGGTGACTCCGACCAACTGCGCGCGGTGTGCCAGCAAGTGGCCAAGCGTGCCGGCGCCATCGTTGGCGTGCAGGGGCTGTCCCACGGCGAAAGCAACATCGCCCTGGAGCGGTTGGTGATCGAGCGTGCGTTGAGCGTGAACACCGCTGCGGCGGGGGGGAATGCCAGTTTGATGACGATTGGTTGAGCGTTTAAAAACCAAAAAAGGCGTCCCTCGGGACGCCTTTTTCATTGGTCAAGCTCAAAGTTTAATGTCCTCAAAAGGGCGATCTTTTGTTGTATCTATCGTGACCGTTCTTACCGTCCCATCAGGAAATGTTATGGTAACCGTTGTATCACCGCCCCCAGCACCTTCTTCGCCAGCAGGTTCCAACTTCTCCTCCGTTGCATAAGCGTAATTATATTGACCAGCACCGTCGGAATCTAATTCCTCATCAACCATATCACACCTCATTCGCCAGACGCTGGCGGTAATTTTTCATTTATCAATACCCCATGCAGCCGGGCACATTACCCCCCCACCCAATAACAGAACCAAGCTAAGAAACCCGCATCAGTACAGCGAATTCAGAACGACGCTAGCAGTAAATCGCCATGAGGGATCCCCGAACGTAAAGGTATAGATATCCCCCGCCTGAAGAAGCGCCGGAATAGGTGCCACAGGCACCTTCGAAGCCAACGTACCGGTGATTTTGTTGAACTTTCCATTAGCGTTTGAAAAATACAGCACACTTAAATCCACATCAAAATTGACTTTTGAATACCCACCCACCCCGGTGATACCATTCACCATGCCCGAGTAATTGTAAGGGCCTGGGTCGTCTTTATAATTCTGGCAAGCATAGGCAGTAATTTCTCGAACCATCACAAATACTGCATATTCTGCAGGTGTAAACGAAGCTTGGGGTGAAAGTGGTGTATTGACAGGACTGGTCGATACCCCAAGGGTCCGATCATCGGTATGCAGCGCCAAACTTGTTAGTTCTTGGGAAGTAGGTGCAGGTGCAGTGGCCATTGTTTTTCTCCGCAAAAATGAACAACCTTCACACCAACAACACTCTACCGAACCCCCAACAAAAACAAGGAAAAACATAATACAACTTCAACACTATAGGCACGAATTTTATATATACCGTGCCACTGCACTAATCTCACCCTACACACCCCAGGTCTGGAGCCTGGTCGCGCGCCTACGGCCACAGCTAAGGCTGCAAGCTGCATCATCACCGCCATCTATCTTGCTGTTCCCCACCCCACCTCGCTTCTACACTCGGCGCATCAAATAAAAGGATGCCGCCATGTCCGAGACCCTCCTCAGCGCCCGCAACCTGGCTTTCGAGCTGTACGAAGTGCTGGACGCCGAAAGCCTCACCCAGCGCGAGCGCTTCGCCGAGCACAACCGCGAGACCTTCGACGCCGCCATCAGCACCGCGCGCAGCATCGCCGAGAAGTATTTTGCGCCGCATAACCGCAAGGCCGACGAGAACGAGCCGCGCTATGAAAACGGCACCGCGGTGCTGATCCCGGAAGTGAAGCCCGCAGTGGATGCCTTCCTGCAGGCCGGCTTCCTCAACGCCGCCCGTGCGTTCGAGGACGGCGGCATGCAGCTGCCGACCCTGCTGTCGCAAGCCTGCTTCGCGCATTTCCAGGCCGCCAACGCCGGCAGTACCTCGTACCCGTTCCTGACCATGGGCGCCGCCAACCTGATCGAGAGCTTCGGCAGCGACGAGCAGAAGCGCCGCTTCCTGCAACCGATGATCGACGGGCGTTTCTTCGGCACCATGGCGCTCACCGAGCCGCACGCCGGTTCATCGCTGTCGGACATCCGTACCCGTGCGGAGCCTGCCGCCGACGGCAGCTACCGCCTCAAGGGCAACAAGATCTTCATTTCCGGCGGCGACCACCCGCTGTCCGAGAACATCGTGCACCAGGTGCTGGCCAAGCTGCCGGACGCGCCGCCGGGGGTGAAGGGGATTTCGCTGTTCATCGTGCCCAAGTTTCTGGTCAACGACGACGGCAGCCTGGGCCCGCGCAACGACGTGCTGCTGGCCGGGCTGTTCCACAAGATGGGCTGGCGCGGCACCACCTCCACGGCGCTGAACTTCGGCGATAACGGCAACTGCGTCGGCTACCTGGTGGGCAAACCGCACCAGGGCCTGAGCTACATGTTTCAGATGATGAACGAGGCACGCATCGGCGTCGGCATGGGCGCGGTGATGCTGGGCTACGCAGGCTACCTGTATTCCCTGGACTATGCCCGCGAACGGCCCCAGGGCCGCTTGCCCGATGCCAAGGACCCGACCACCGCGCCGGTGGCGATCATCAACCACGCCGACGTGCGGCGCATGCTGCTGACCCAGAAAGCCTACGTGGAAGGCGCCTTCGACTTGGGCCTGTACGCCGCGCGGCTGTTCGACGACACCCTGACCGGCGAGAGCGACGAGGTGCGCCGCCAGGCCCACGAGCTGCTGGACCTGCTGACGCCTATCGTCAAATCCTGGCCGTCGGAGTTCTGCCTGAAGGCCAACGAGCTGGCGATCCAGATCCTCGGCGGCCACGGCTACACCCGCGAATACCCGGTGGAACAGTACTACCGCGACAACCGGCTGAACCCGATCCACGAAGGCACCCATGGCATCCAGTCGCTGGACCTGCTGGGCCGCAAGCTGGCGCAGAACGGCGGCGCCGGGCTCAAGCAGTTGATGCGGTTGATCAGCCAGACCTGCGAGCGCGCCCAGGCGCATGACTCGCTGAGCGCCTTGCGCCAGCCACTGGAAACCATGTTGACCGCGTTGCAGGGCGTGACCCTGGGGCTGCTGGGCGATTTGGCCAAGGGGCAGGTCACTGGAACCCTGGCGAACTCGGCGCTTTATTTGAAGGTGTTCGGCCATACGGTGATTGGCTGGCGCTGGCTGGAGCAGGCGATTCGGGCCCAGGAGGGGCTGGACCAGGGCAACGCCGTGGATCGCGAGTTCTACCAGGGCAAGCTGCAGGCAGCGCGGTATTTCCTGACGTGGGAGCTGCCGGCCTGTCATCACGACCTGCATTTGTTGCAGACCCGGGACGATACTTGCCTGGGGATGGCTGACAGTTGGTTTTAGGCGCGTGATCGATGACGCAGCCTTCGGCAGCTGCTACGGGGGCACCGCGTAACGGGGTTCCTGTAGCAGCGGCCGCAGGCCGCGTCCGCAGGCGCCGCGCATTCCCAGGCATAACGCGCCGCAGCCGGACGCAGCCTGGCGGCAGCTGCTACGCGGATTCGGCGTAGCCGCTGCCGAAGGCTGCGCTGGCCCTTCTCCACGCTGAAAATCTTCAGTGCACGCCGGGGCCAGCGCAGCCTGGCGGCAGCGGCTACAGCAGTCGCGCCCATCGCACACGTAGCAGCATTGTCTTGAAACCGCGTTGCCTGCAACGCGATCGACGAGGTACACGGGGCCGCGTCACGGCCACCGAAATACGAACCTTTTTGACATGGGTACATTTGCACAGGTTAGAATCCCTTGGCACGCAGCCTGCATGATGCAGGCTGTTTCGCCACCTCAGTTTTAGGGAGTACTGCCTTTGAATGCGACGACCATCAACAGCCTGTTCTTGATCGGCGCGTTGCTGGTAGGTGCTAGCATTCTGGTCAGTTCCCTCTCCTCGCGCCTGGGCATCCCGATTCTGGTGATCATCCTGGCGGTGGGTATGACCGCCGGCGTCGACGGCGGCGGTATCATCTTCGACAACTACCCCACGGCCTACCTGGTCGGCAACCTGGCACTGGCGGTGATCCTGCTGGACGGCGGCCTGCGCACGCGGGTGGCGAGTTTCCGCGTGGCGCTGTGGCCGGCGCTGTCGCTGGCCACGGTGGGGGTGCTGATCACCACCGGCCTGACCGGCATGATGGCCGCCTGGCTGTTCAACCTGAACATCATCCAGGGCCTGCTGATCGGCGCCATCGTCGGTTCCACGGATGCTGCGGCGGTGTTCTCGCTGCTGGGCGGCAAGGGCCTGAACGAGCGGGTAACGGCGAGCCTGGAGATCGAATCGGGCAGCAACGACCCCATGGCGGTGTTCCTTACCGTGACCCTGATCGACATGCTCGCCAGCCACCAGACCGGCCTGCACTGGAGCCTGCTGGGCCACCTGGTGCAGGAATTCGGCATCGGCGCGGTCATCGGCCTGGGCGGCGGCTGGGTGATGCTGCAGCTGGTAAACCGCATCAACCTGGCCGGCGGCCTGTACCCCATCCTGGTGGTCGCTGGCGGCCTGGTGGTGTTCGCCCTGACCAACGCCCTGCACGGCAGCGGCTTCCTGGCCGTGTACCTGTGCGGCCTGGTGATGGGCAACAAGCCTATCCGCAGCCGCCACGGCATCCTGCACATGCTCGACGGCATGGCGTGGCTGGCGCAGATCGGCATGTTCCTGGTGCTGGGCCTGCTGGTCACGCCCCACGACCTGCTGCCCATCGCCCTGCCCGCCCTGGCGCTGGCGCTGGGCATGATCCTGGTAGCACGGCCGCTGTCGGTGTTCGTCGGCCTGCTGCCGTTCAAGGCCTTCCACGGCCGTGAGAAAGCCTTCATTTCCTGGGTAGGCCTGCGCGGCGCGGTGCCGATCATCCTGGCGGTGTTCCCGCTGATGGCCGGGCTGCCCGAGGCGCAGCTGTACTTCAACCTGGCGTTCTTCATCGTGCTGGTGTCGCTGTTGGTGCAGGGCACCAGCCTGCCGTGGGTGGCCAAGCTGCTGAAGGTCACCGTGCCGCCGGACCCGGCGCCCATTTCCCGCTCGGCGCTGGAGGTGCACGTCACCAGCGAGTGGGAGCTGTTCGTCTACAAGCTGGGCGCCGAGAAATGGTGCATCGGCTCGCCGCTGCGCGAGCTGAAAATGCCCGAGGGTACCCGCATCGCGGCCCTGTTCAGGGGGCAGGAACTGCTCCATCCGTCGGGTAGTACGGTGTTGGAAGTGGATGATTTGCTCTGTGTAATCGGCCACGAACACAATCTGCCAGCACTCGGAAAGCTGTTCAGCCAGGCGCCGCAACGGGGTCTGGATTTGCGCTTCTTCGGCGACTTCGTGCTCGAAGGGGACGCAGAACTGGGGCCTGTAGCCGCGTTGTACGGTTTGCAGCTCGACGGCCAGGACCCGCAGACGCCGCTCAGCCACTTCATCATGCAGAAGGTTGGCGGCGCGCCGGTGGTGGGCGACCACGTGGTGTGGAACAACACAATCTGGACCGTGGCCGTGATGGACGGGAACAAGATCCAGAAAGTGGGCGTCAAACTGCCCGAAGGAAGTGCGCCGGGGCCCGGACTCTTCCTCTAAACTGCCATTCTCTCTCGAGCTGTAAACGACTTTTCACTATGCCCTCACTGCGCTCATTTTTCTCCGCAGCCCTGCTTGGGCTGTGCCTGACTGTCACCGCCGTCCACGCGGCCGACCCACCCACCAGCGAGTCCGTGCAGCAAAGCATCGACAAGATCGCCGACCGCAAGCTGTCGGACGCCGACCAGAAAGCCCTGCAACAGGTACTGGAGCAGACCCTGGCGTACCTTTCCAGCCGTGACGACAGCAACAACCAGCTGCCCGCGCTGAAGAAACAGCTGACCGAAGCCCCGCAAGTGATCAGCGAGAACCAGCGCGAGCTGACCAAGCTGAAGGCCACCAAGGTGATCCCGGTGGCCCAGCGCTACGCCAACCTGTCGGTGCCGCAGCTGGAGCAGTTGCTCAACGACCGCGGCGCCCAGCAGGGTGACCTGCAGAAGCAGCTGACCGAGGCCAACAGCCTGAGCATCACCGCCCAGACCCGCCCGGAGCGGGCGCAGACCGAGATCAGCAACAGCCAGGCGCGCATCACCCAGATCAACGGCATCCTCAAGGCCGGCAAGGACAACGGCAAGGTGGTGTCCGCCGACCAGCGCAACCAGCTGCTGGCCGAGCAGGCCTCGCTGAACGCCTTGATTGCCCTGCGCCGCCAGGAGCTGGCCGGCAATACCCTGTTGCAGGACCTGGGCAACAGCCAGCACGACCTGGTGTTCGAGAAAATCTCGCGCATCAGCCAGGAAATCCAGGACCTGCAGTCGCTGATCAACGAAAAACGCCTGGCGCAGTCACAAGAGACGGTGACGCAGCAGTCCATCGAAGCGCAGAAGGCCGGCGGCAGCAGCGTGCTGGCCACCGAGAGCGCCACCAACCTCAAGCTGTCGGACTACCTGCTGAAAAGCACCGACCGCCTCAACGACCTGACCCAGCAGAACCTGCACACCCAGCAGCAGCTGGACAGCCTGACCCAGAGCGACCAGGCCCTGGACGAGCAGATCAACGTGCTCAAGGGCAGCCTGCTGCTGTCGAAGATCCTCTATAAGCAGAAACAGGCGCTGCCGCACCTGAAGGTGGACCGCAACCTGGCGGACGAGATCGCCGACATCCGCCTGTACCAGTTCGAGGTCAACCAGCAGCGCGAAGCCCTGAGCAGCCCCACCGCCTACGTCGACGGCCTGATCGCCGCGCAGCCGCCCGAGCAGGTCACGCCGCAACTGCGCAAGCAGTTGCTGGACCTGGCGGTCACCCGCAGCGACCTGCTGGAACGGCTGAACCGCGAGCTGAGCGCCCTGCTCAACGAGTCCATCACCCTGCAGTTGAACCAGAAACAGCTGCTGAGCACCGCCCTGAGCCTGCGCGCCACCCTCGACGAGCAAATGTTCTGGATTCCCAGCAACAAACCGCTGGACCCCGACTGGCTGGAAAGCGCGCCGTCGCACCTGAGCAAGCAGCTGACCACCCTGCCCTGGGCCTCCAGCCTCAGCGAGCTGGCCGACGGCCTGGCGCAGCGGCCGCTGTTCTTCGTGCCGCTGTTGCTGCTGATCGGCGTGCTGCTGTGGCGCCGCAGCTACCTGCACAACCGCCTCAACCGCGTGCACAAGGACATTGGCCACTTCAAGCGTGACAGCCAGTGGCACACGCCCCAGGCGTTGCTGGTCAACGTGCTGCTGGCCATCCCCGTGGGCCTGGGCCTGGCGCTGTGCGGCCTGGCCTTGCAGATAGACGCCCGCGGCCAGAACGCCAGCCTGGGTTCGGCGCTGCTGCAAATGGCCCAGGCCTGGCTGGTGTTCTACACCGCCTACCGGATACTGGCGCCCGGCGGCGTGGCCGAGGTGCACTTCCGCTGGCAGAAGCCCCAGGTGGAGTTCCTGCGCAACTGGATCCGCCGCCTGGGCATCGTGGTCATGGCCCTGGTGGCCGTGGTGGCGGTGGCCGAGCTGCAGCCTTCGGCCCTGGCCGACGATGTCATCGGCATCGTCGTGGTGCTGACCTGCTACGCCCTGATGGCCTGGCTGCTCAGCCGCCTGCTGCTCAGCAGCCCCACCCACGGCAACACTTCGCTGTTCCGCAAGGCGGTGGGCGTGGCCTTCACGGCGCTGCCGGTGGCGTTGTTCATGGCCGTGTGCTTCGGCTACTACTACACCGCGCTGAAGCTCACCGACCGGCTGATCGACACCCTGTACCTGCTGATGCTGTGGCTGGTGATCGAAGCCGCCTTCGTCCGCGGCCTCAGCGTGGCGGCGCGGCGCCTGGCCTACCAGCGCGCCCTGAGCAAGCGCCAGGCGGCCAAGGAAAGCGGCGACGGCGAGATTCCCGTGGAAGAGCCGACCCTGGACATCGAACAGGTCAACCAGCAGTCCCTGCGCCTGATTCGCCTGGCGCTGATGGGCGTGTTCATCGCCGGGCTGTACTGGGTGTGGTCGGACCTGATCAGCGTGTTCGCCTACCTGGACAACATCACCCTCTACGAATACACCAGCGGCACCGGCGCCACCATGAGCATGGTGCCCATCAGCCTCGGCGACCTGCTGGGCGCGCTGATCATCGTCGGCATCACCGTGGCCCTGGCGGGCAACCTGCCAGGCCTGCTGGAGGTGCTGGTGCTGTCGCGCCTGAACCTGGCCCAGGGCAGTGCCTACGCCACCACCACGCTGCTGTCGTACATCATCATCGGCATCGGCTTCGTCTCGTCGCTGTCGACCTTGGGCGTCAGCTGGGACAAGCTGCAGTGGCTGGTGGCGGCGCTGTCGGTAGGCCTGGGCTTCGGCATGCAGGAGATCTTCGCCAACTTCATCTCCGGCATCATGATTTTGTTCGAACGTCCGGTGCGCATCGGCGACACCATCACCATCGGCAGCCTGTCGGGCACGGTGAGCAAGATCCGCATCCGCGCCACCACCATCACCGACTTCGACCGCAAGGACATCATTGTCCCGAACAAGACGTTCATCACCGGGCAACTGATCAACTGGTCGCTCACCGACACCATCACCCGTGTCACCCTGAAGCTGGGCGTGGACTACGGCTCGGACCTGGACCTGGTGCGCGCGCTGCTGCTCAAGGGCGCCCAGGAGAACCCGCGGGTGCTCAAGGATCCAGGCCCCAGCGTGTACTTCCTCAACTTCGGCGAGAGCACCCTGGACCACGAGTTGCGCATGCATGTGCGCGACCTGGGCGACCGCAACCCGGTGCTCGACGAGATGAACCGCTACATCAACCGCGAGTTCAAGAAGAACAACATCAACATCTCGTTCCGGCAGATGGAGGTGTACCTCAAGAACACCCAGGGCCAGGAGTTCAAGATGGTGCCGATGGACAAGGTCGACGAACAGCTGCTGCCCAACGCCCAGCCGCAGGCGAAAACCCGGCCCGAGCCGCCCGACATTCATCTGGACTGACTGGACGCCATGGCCATCCCCCAGCAGAATGCTCGGACATTCTGCTGGAGATGGCCGTTGAAAGCCCTCGACGAACTGACCTTCGACAACCGCTTTGCCCGCCTGGGCGATGCGTTCTCAACCTCGGTATTGCCCGACCCCCTCGACAATCCACGCCTGGTGGTGGCCAGCGATGCGGCCATGGCGCTGCTCGACCTGGACCCTACCGAGGCCCACTCCCCCACCTTCGCCCAGCTGTTCGGCGGCCACAAGCTGTGGGCCGACGCCGACCCGCGGGCCATGGTGTATTCGGGGCACCAGTTCGGCGGCTACAGCCCGCGCCTGGGCGATGGCCGCGGGCTGCTGCTGGGCGAGGTGTACAACGACGCAGGCCAGCACTGGGACCTGCACCTCAAGGGTGCCGGCCTGACCCCCTATTCGCGCATGGGCGACGGCCGCGCGGTGCTGCGCTCGTCCATCCGCGAGTTCCTCGCCAGCGAAGCCCTGCACGCGCTGGGCATTCCCAGCAGCCGCGCGCTGTGCGTGATCGGCTCCGACACCCCGGTGTGGCGTGAAACCCAGGAGCGCGGCGCCATGCTGCTGCGCCTGGCGCCCAGCCACATTCGTTTCGGCCACTTCGAATATTTCTACTACACCAAGCAACCGGAGCAGGCCAAGGTGCTGGGCGAGCACGTGCTGGCCATGCATTTCCCAGAATGCCTGGAGCAGCCAGAGCCGTACCTGGCCATGTTCCGCAGCGTGCTGGAACGCAACGCCGAGCTGATCGCCAAGTGGCAGGCCTACGGCTTCTGCCACGGGGTGATGAACACCGACAACATGTCGATCCTGGGCATCACCTTCGACTTCGGCCCGTTCGCCTTCCTCGATGACTTCGACGCCAACTTCATCTGCAACCACTCCGATGACCAGGGCCGCTACAGCTTCAGCAACCAGGTGCCCATCGCCCACTGGAACCTCAGCGCGCTGGCCCAGGCGCTGACGCCGTTCATCAGCGTCGAGGCCCTGCGCGAGACCCTGGAGCTGTTCCTGCCGCTGTACGAGGCCCACTACCTGGACCTGATGCGCCGCCGGCTGGGCTTCACCCGCGCCGAAGACGGCGACAAGGCCATGGTCGAAAGCCTGCTGCGGCTGATGCAGAACAGCGGCGTGGACTACAACCTGTTCTTCCGCCGCCTGGGCGACCAGCCAGCGGCGGCCGCCGTGGCGGTGCTGCGCGACGATTTCGTCGACCGCGAGGGCTTCGACCGTTGGGCCGCCGATTATCTGCAACGTACTGCCCGCGATGGCGACGACGCCGGGCGTACTGCGCGCATGCACGCGGTGAACCCGCTGTACGTGCTGCGCAACTACCTGGCGCAGAAAGCGATCGATGCAGCCCAGCAAGGGGATTACGAAGAAGTGCGCCGGCTGCACCAGGTGCTGACCAGGCCGTTCGAAGCGCAGGAAGGCATGGACGCCTACGCCCAGCGGCCGCCGGAATGGGGCAAGCACCTCGAAATCAGTTGCTCCTCGTGACCACCCCTACGCCCGTAGCAGCTGCCGCAGGCGGCGTCCAGCGGCGCTGCTGACGCGGCCTGTGGCCGCTGCTACGGGATTCGCTTAACGGTAGAATCTGCAAAACTGCCAAACCTGGAGCCACCATGTCCGAACCCCTGGTCATCCCCTGCCCCCACTGCAACGGCCTCAACCGCATCCCCGCCGAACGCCTGGGCGACTCGCCCAAATGCGGGCGCTGCAAGGGCCAGGTCATCCTGGCCACGCCGTTCGACCTGACGCAAGGCGACTACGCCAGCCAGATCAAGGGCGACCTGCCGCTGTTGGTGGACGTGTGGGCGGAATGGTGCGGGCCATGCAAATCCTTCGCACCGATCTTCCAGCAGGCCGCCGGCCAACTGAGCGGCCGCTGCCGCCTGGCCAAGCTGGACAGCGAGGCCAACCAGCAGCTGGCCGGGCAATTGAACATTCGTTCGATCCCCAGCCTGATCCTGTTCAAGCACGGTCGCGAAGTGGCGCGCCAGAGCGGCGCGTTCCCGTTGCCGCAACTGCTGGCGTGGCTCAACAGCCAGGGCATTTAAGCCGCGGCGTTGGCTTCCAGCAGCTGGTGCAGTTCGACGAACTGCTGGGTCAGTTTGTGCCGTGGGTCCAAGTGGATCAGCGGCATGCTGGCCTGGTGTGATTCGCGCATGCGCACGGAGCTGGTGAGGTACACCGGCAGCACCGGCAGGCCTTCGGCGATCAGCTCGTCGAGCATCTGCTGGGGCAGGCTGGCGCGGGCCTGGAACTGGTTGACGACAATGCCTTCCACTTCCAGGTCTTCGTTGTGGTCGTCGCGCAGCTCGCCGATCTCGGCGATCAGGCCGTACAGCGCCTGGCGCGAGAAGGTGTCGCAGTCGAAGGGAATCAGCACGCGATCGGCGGCGATCAACGCGGAAACCGCGTAAAAATTCAGCGCCGGCGGCGTGTCGATGTAGATGCGGTCGTAGTCTTCGGCCAGCTCATCCAGCAGCTTTCGCAGCTTGTTGATCTTGTGCTTGGCTTCCAGCTTGGGCTGCAGGTCGGCCAGCTCGGCCGTGGCGGTGACCACGTGCAGGTTGTCGAACGGCGTCTCGTAGATGTCCACCGTGTTCTTCTTGGCGAACGGCCCGGAGGACAGGGTCTGCTTGAAGAAGTCGGCGATGCCCATGGGGATGTCCTCGCCCGTCAACCCGGTCAGGTAATGGGTCGAGTTGGCTTGTGCATCCAGGTCGATCAGCAGGGTGCGATAGCCCTCCTGGGCACTGACCGCCGCCAGGTTGCAAGCGATGCTCGATTTGCCAACGCCACCTTTCTGATTGAACACCACGCGCCGCATGGAAAACCTCCGTGTACCAGTGAATGCCCGAGTGTAGATGGCTTGGTGGCACGGCGGCCAGCACCTTTGAACGGATATTCCGTGCACCATGGCCGTGGGGATGAATTGGCATCTCAGAAAGGTCCTACTGCCATTTCAGAAGCTGGTATGATCAGATCATGTAGCATTTAAGCTACATTTGAGCATGATCGATTTAACTCATTACGTTTCACCAAACGGGCAGGACCTGTACCAGCAATGGTTCAACCGGCTCAAAGACCCGATTGCAAAAGCGCGAATCGCAACCCGCCTCAACCGCCTCAGCCTAGGTTCCATCGGCGACTGCAAACCCGTTGGCCAGGGCGTGTGGGAGCTACGCATCGACCACGGTCCAGGCTATCGGGTGTACTACGCGCAGGTGCAAAAGCGATTGATTCTGCTATTGCTCGGCGCAGACAAGAGAAGGCAGCAGCAGGACATCGAGAAAGCACTCGACTGTTGGGCCGACTATCAGCGGAGAACACCATGAACCGAACCCGAAGCCATGATGAAAGCATCATTGAGCTGATTCGCAATGATCAAGAGTTCGCCGCCGAATACCTCAGGTCGGCATTCGAAGAACTTGACCTGGACGGCGGCGAATCAGCATTTCTAATCGCGTTACGCCACATCGTCGAGGCCAAAGGTGGCATGAAGGAGATCGCTGAGAAAGCCGGGCTGTCGCGCGAAAGTCTTTACCGTGCGCTGTCCCCCGAAGGCAATCCGACCCTGCGCACTATGTGCAGGGTCGTCCACGCAGCCGGTATGAAGTTCGCGTCGATAGCCTGATCGTCAGAGCTGGAAGCGCCCCACCATGTTCTTCAGGTCATGGGACAGGCCCGACAGCGACTGGCTGGCTTCGTCGATCTGGCCGGCGCCTTCCGAGGTCTGGATCGACAGGTCGCGGATGTTGACCAGGTTGCGGTCGATTTCGCGCGCCACCTGGGCCTGTTCTTCCGAGGCGCTGGCGATGACCATGTTGCGCTCGTGGATCAACGAGATCGCCGCGGCGATTTCGTCCAGGGCGGTGCCGGCGGTCTTGGCGGTGTCCAGGGTCGACAGCGCCTGGTCGTTGTTGGCCTGCATGGTCTCGACCACCTTGGCCGTGCCCTGCTGGATGGCCGCGACCATCTGCTCGATTTCCTGGGTGGAGGTTTGCGTGCGGCCGGCCAGGGCGCGCACTTCGTCGGCCACCACGGCAAAGCCACGGCCTGCCTCGCCAGCGCGGGCGGCCTCGATGGCGGCGTTCAGCGCCAGCAGGTTGGTCTGCTCGGCCACGCCACGGATCACGTCGAGGATCTTGCCGATGTCCTGGGAGTGGGCGGCCAGTTCCTTGACCTGTTCGGAGGCGTCTTCGACGCGCTCCCCCATGCGCTGGATGGCGATGATGGTGGTGTCGACGCGCTCGCGGCCCAGCTGTGCGGTCTTGGTCGAGGCGCTGGACGCGTCGGCGGTGGAGACGGCGTTGCGCGCCACTTCTTCCACCGCGGCGGTCATTTCGTTGACCGCGGTGGCGGCCTGCTGGATCTCGGCGTTCTGGTTGTTCAGGTCGCCCGAAGTCTGGTTGGTGATGGCGGTCATTTCTTCCGACGCCGCCGCCAACTGGTGCGACGAGTCGCCGATCAGGCGCAGGGTGTCGGTCAGGCTCTTCTGCATGGCCACCAGCGAGCGCAGCAGCGCGGCGGCTTCGTCTTCGCCATCGACGTTGATACGGCCAGTGAGGTCGCCCTGGGCGATGCGGCCAGCGGCGGTCACGGCTTCTTCCAGCGGCTTGACGATGCTGCGGGTCAGCGTCCAGGCCAGCACCACGGTCAGCAGGAAGACAATCGCCAGCACCACGATGGTGGTCTGCATGGCGGTCTCGTAGCGGCCCTTGGCGGCGGCGGTGTACAGGCCGGATTCCTGCAGGTTGATCTTCACCAGCTCGTTGAACAGGTTGCCGGTCTGGTCGGACAGGTCCTGGATGGGGCCGTTGAGCAGCGCCAGCATGCCCTGGGTGTCGCCCTGGTCAGACAGCGCCTGGTAGCGCGACAACTGCTCCTGGTAGCGGCCCACCACGCTTTGCATCTGCGCGAACGCCGAACGGGCGGCGTCCGGCACGATCGGGGTGTAGCCCTGCAGCGCCTTGTCCAGCTCGCCGCGCAGGAAGGTCATGCGGTCCAGGGCCGGACGCAGCTGCGCCGGGTCGCGGTTGAGCATCAGGCGGAAGGTGAGCACGCGAATGCCCAGGGAGTTGTCACGAATGCTGCCCAGCCACCGGGTGCCGGCGTGGGACACGTCCTCGGTATGAATCACAGCTTCACGCATGTGCGTGATCTGGTTCATGGAGAAGATGCCGAAGCCCAGCATCAACAGGCTGATCAGGCCGAAACTGAGAAAGGCACGGGTCGAGATGCGCAGCTGACGGACGTTCATAGGGACTCCAGGGGAATAACTCGCCCTGAAGTCATCGGCCTGGGGTGCGACAACTTGAACGGACCATTTCGACCATTTATCAAGGGCTTGATTGCCGGGTCACGATGTCCACGAACGCCTTGGCCATGGCCGAGGTGTTGGCCTTGCGCTGCACCAGCCACACCGAGGTGATGGCCTCGGGGTCGAGCAGGGTGCGGTAGACCACGCCTTCGATGCGCATGGACTGGTAAGAGGCCGGCAGCACCGACACGCCCAGGCCGGCCGACACCAGGCCGATGATGGTCATGGCCTCGCCGGCCTCCTGGGCGAAGTGCGGGCTGAAGCCGGCCTGGGTCGCCAGGTTGATCAACTGCGCGTACAGGCCGCTACCGTAGCTGCGCGGGAAAAACACGAACGGCTCCTGCGCCAGGGCGTTCATGTACAGCCCCGCTTCGCTGCCCTGGGCCAGGGGGTGGTCGGCGTTGAGCACGGCCACCAGCGGTTCGCTGAACAGCTCGACCCAGGTCAGCGAGTCGGGCAACGGCAGGGGCCGTATCAGGCCCACTTCGATGGTCTCGTCCACCAGCGCTTCCGCCACGCCCACGCTGCTCATCTCTTCCAGGTTCAGGTGCACCGCCGGGAAGGCCTGGCGGAACGCGTAGATAGCCTTGGGAATGCCGGAGTTGAACGGCGCCGACGAGGTGAAGCCGATTTTCATCTCGCCCAGTTCGCCCAGCTGCGCGCGGCGCGCCACGTTGGCGGCCTTGTCCACCTGGGCCAGCACCAGCCGCGCCTCTTCCAGGAACAGCCGGCCGGCCTCGCTGAGCGCCACCCGACGGTTGGTACGCTCGAACAGGCGTGCGCCCAGTTCCTGCTCCAGCGCCTGGATTTGCTGGCTCAGGGGTGGTTGCGAGATGCCCAGCACCTCGGCGGCACGGCCAAAATGCAGCTCCTGAGCCACGGCGATGAAGTAACGCAGGTGTCGCAGTTCCATGGCGGCCTCGAATAGGTCGTTAAAGCTATCAAATGGGTCGAACAATATATTGGAAAGAATAATTAGCCAGCTATATGCTTTTTCTCAATGCCACTTCTGCCGCACCTTTCGAGGCCCCGCGTGAAAACTGCCGCTGCCATTCAGCACTCCGAAACGCCCCCCACTTCCCTCGCCGATGTTGCCACGCACTTGAGCGAAGCCTACATCGAGAAAGGCACGCCGCTATTCATGCGCACCGTGCTGGCACTGTTCTCCGGCGGTTTCGCCACCTTCGCGCTGCTGTACTGCGTGCAGCCGATGATGCCGATTCTTTCCAAAGAGTTCGCCATCAACGCGGCGCAAAGCAGCCTGATCCTGTCGGTGTCCACCGGCATGCTGGCCATCGGCTTGCTGATCACCGGGCCCATCAGCGACGCCATCGGCCGCAAGCCGGTGATGGTCTTCGCCCTGTTCGCCGCCGCCCTGTGCACCCTGGCCAGCGCCATGATGCCCACCTGGCAGGGCGTGCTGGTGATGCGCGCACTCACCGGCCTGTCCCTCAGCGGCCTGGCGGCGGTGGCCATGACCTACCTGAGCGAAGAAATCCACCCGCAGCACATCGGCCTGGCCATGGGCTTGTACATCGGCGGCAACGCCATTGGCGGCATGAGTGGGCGGCTGATCAGCGGCGTGCTCATCGACTTCGTCAGCTGGCACACTGCAATGCTGGTGATCGGCGCGCTGGCCCTGGTGGCCGCGCTGGTGTTCGTGAAGATCCTGCCCGAATCGCGCAACTTCCGCCCGCGCAAGATGAACCCACGCGGCCTGCTGGAAGGCTTCACCATGCACTTCAAGGACGCCGGCCTGCCGTGGCTGTTCCTGGAAGCGTTCCTGCTGATGGGCGCCTTCGTCACGCTGTTCAACTATATCGGCTACCGCCTGCTGGCCGGCCCGTACCACATGAGCCAGGCGCTGGTGGGCCTGCTGTCGGTGGTGTACCTGGCGGGCATCTACAGCTCGGCCAAGGTCGGCGCCCTGGCCGACCAGCACGGCCGCCGCAAGGTGTTCTGGATGAGCATCACCCTGATGTTCGCCGGCCTGCTGGCCACCCTGCTGAGCCCGCTGCCGGTGATCATCGTCGGCATGCTGATGTTCACCTTCGGCTTCTTCGGCGCCCACTCCGTGGCCAGCAGCTGGATCGGCCGCCGCGCCACCAAGGCCAAGGGCCAGGCCTCGTCGCTGTACCTGTTCAGCTACTACGTGGGCTCAAGCGTAGCCGGCACCCTGGGCGGGGTGGCGTGGAACTATGCGGGGTGGAATGGGGTTGGGGTGTTTATTGGTGGGTTGCTGGTGGTGGCGCTGGCGGTGGCGGCGCGGTTGGCGCGGCTGGCGCCGTTGGGGGTTGGTGGGAAGTGAGGTTGATGCAATTGCCAGCCCTTGATAAGCTAGTGACTCGGGCTCTTATAGAGCAGGGGTATTGAATATCACGGCGATATTGGTTCAATACTGTGGATGTGCAGGGCTCGCCAGCCTTGTGGTAGCGGCAACCAGCAACAACGGTTGGCTTTCGACCCCTTTCGGTTTTTGCCGGACGTGCTAAGCGAGCGCTGCGACTACCAGCCCGAATGATTTAGAAAAAGGCGCCTAAGGCGCCTTTTTTGTTTTCAGCTTTCCAACATTCGTGGCGCTACGACTTCTGTGGATTTTGTAAGCTGTGATTACAGAATAATAATTCTCATCATCACGATCAGTCTGTGGAGACAGAACTACGCACCCTTTCGCGCCCCTTACAACTGTCAAGCGATACCCCTCCTTGGTCTGATGAAACTCACACAGAACTTGTGCCCCTGGCATGAGGATGCTCGCCACATAGTGGGGAATACCCTGGATTCCGACACACCCCCATTTGGCCAGCTCGTGGGCGTGGCTACCCCAGATATGGTTGACTCCAAAGCCATTGTTGATTCCAAAGTGCCTCCCGGCACGCAGATAAATGTCTCCGCCGGGCAGCGTCAGGTTACGGCTCTTGTAACTCGATATGTAACCATAGCTTTCTTGCCCAGTCTCAGGATGAGGCACAGTAAAGTCTTTATCTAACGCTGAAAATTCCAATTCCATCAATAATTTTGCGCACACAGCACAGCCTACTCCACGACTGGAAGACTTCGGGTGAATTTCCTATTGTGGCACGGGCCTCAAGGGGCTCTGAACTCTCGGAGCCATAAACCAAAAGCTAATTTGCAACACAGCGTGTAGCGAATACCTTCAAATAAAACGGCCTCTGATATTTAAGGAATTTCAATAGGGCAAGTCTTGGGATCAGGTAGGACACTTCTCGATTATTTGTTATTCCCACCACGAGTTGAATAAACAGCCAATACTCGAAAATGCATCGTAGGCGGCCTCTAGGTCGCCTTTTTTGTGCCCGGCCACGTTACATCTGCTCACTCCCCCGCCCAGGCATTTCCTACAAATCCTTTATATGATCCGAGAGTCTTGCAGGACGTTTCCTAAAGGCCGGAAATGGGGTTGTTGAGGGGGAATCGTGGCCGCATAGTGCCGGCGGCCGCGTTTTTGCGGCTTGGATTTAGCAGTCCAGATCACTCCCATGCAGCTCGTCCCTGGACCGAGGCGTTTCGTATCGACCTCAGTTTATGGTGACTGTGCATGGGGCATCTTCGGGTGCGCCGGGGTGGGAGTGACCCGGTCTGCTAATCCATGTGCAGTCGCCACCTGAGCGTTTAGCAGCGATCCGTGGCCCAACAACTCCTGATAAAAGGCTAACCGATGACTCGATTCACCGCTCTATCCAGCAACTTCACCGCCACCCCCGTCCTCCACCTGGACACCGAGGCACCCATGGCCGACCTGCTCGAGTTCACCGAGCTACGCATGCGCGCCGCCAACAACATGCTCAAGGGCCTGGCCTGCATGAGCGCGCGCAACACCGAGGACGCCGACCTGAGCCACTTCGCCCTGGCCGCCTACCTGCTACTGGAGCCCGGCTGCGCGGCGCTGAACACCCTGGACCAGCGCAGCCACGCCGGCGAAACCCTGCGCTGATAGGGGCGATGCGTGAAGGTCTGCGTAGCCGCTGCCGTTAGGCTGCGCTGGCCCCGGAGCACACTCAAGATCTTCAGCGTGGAAAAGGGCCAGCGCAGCCTGGCGGCAGCGGCTACAGAGAATCTGTGTAGCAGCGGCCGCGAGGCCGCGTCGGGGGTTACGGACGCGCTTCTGCCCACATGCGCCGCAGCACCGGCTTGCCCAGCGCTTCATGCTTGACCACCGCCAGCACATGCAGCGTCACCAGCATGCCCAGCAGGGCATTGCACGCGGCGTGCAGGGTGTGGAAGCGGTGGTCCCACACGGGGTCGAGGATGGGCTGTGGCAAGGTCACCCAGTCGAACACCTGGATGGGCCGGTCCATCATCAGCACGCCGGTCAGCAGCACCAGGGCGGTGACGGCGTAGATGACGTTGTGGATAACCCCGGCCAGGCGCTCGCCGGGGCGGTGGCCGTGGTCACGCAGGTGGCGCAGGCGCAGCCAGGTGCGCAGGGCGAATACCGGGATGAACAGGATCGACAGCGACACGTTGAGGCCGGCGATGGTGGCCTTGAAGCCAGGTGTGACGTCGAGGAGCATCACCGAGAAGCCCATCACCAGCGCCCAGAGGATGAACAGGGCCGACAGCCAGTGCAGGCCGATCTGGGTAAATGTGTAATGGGCTGGCTTCATGGCGGTCGCGGGTTACAAAACAAGATGATGGCGAATGGATATTATCGCACAAATTGTAATGGTAACCCTTTGCATTTGAAAAGCAACGGTTCAGCCGTCGTCCAGGCTCATGCGCACCAACAGCCCCTCCTCCTCACGGGTCAGTACCAGGCTCTGCCACTGTGCCCCACCCTGCTCCAGCTCCGCCAGCCACGCCAACAAGGCCAGCGCTTCGCCGCTCGCGGCCAGGCGCACGCTGCCGGCGGCCAGGCTCATCTCGCGTACCAGCACCGCACGCCGCTGCGCGCTTTCACTCACGAGGCTGGCCAGTGAGGCGGGCGCAGGCTGCCCGCGTTGGGCCCCGACTGACGCCAGCACCCGCTGCAATTGCAGCTGTTGCTCATAACGCGCCTGCACGGTGGCCAGATGCTGATGTGCAGGCAGCCACAGGCCCAGGTAGCCAATGACTGCGGCCAGCAACAGCGCCGCCCCCTTCAGCCATTGCCGCTCACGTGCGGAGCGTCGTTGCCAGTAGCCTTTCATGGCTGTACCCCCTCCACATCCAGGGTGGCCTGCACCCGCCCTTGCTCCTGGTTGGCGCTGCGCACCTGGACCGGCAGCGGGCTGCGTCCCTTGAGCTGTTCCAGCGCCTGCAGGTGGCTGACGCTGACGTCCAGGGTCCAGCCCTGCCCAGGGCGCAGGGTAATACGTTGCAGCTGCAGGTCGGCGCTACCCGCCAGTGACGCTGCCAGCGTCATCAGCCGAACCATGTCGGTGCCGGCGCTGGCGGTGGGCGGCTGCGCGGCAATGCGCAAGCGGGTCGCCACATCGCTAACGTGCGCGTGCTGCGGCAACAGTTGGCCGAAGCGCAGGTCGTTGGCTGTGGATAACGCTTGTAGCTGGTGGTCGACGTGTTGCGTGCGCAGGACTGTGAAAAACCCCGCCAACAGCCACATCAGCGCGGCACTGGCAACCAGGCTGCGCCAAGGCCAGGCCAAGGCTCGCCCTTTGCCGCCGAGCACATCGAACCCAGGCGCGGAAGGCGCCCATTGTTCCTCGGCGTCCAGCCATGTCATGTCGGCGGGCAGGTGTGCCTGCAACGCCTCGCGCCCGCTCGCCGGCACCGCCAGGCGTGCCGGCAGTGCACCGCCCAGCAACCAGCGCCCGCCCCACCAGCGCCCGCAGGGGAGTGCCTTGGGCAGCAGGTCGGCGTCGATACACACGCTGTCGGGCTTAAGGGGCCGCAACAGCGCCAGCAGCGCGGCGAACCTTGTGCGCTCGGTGAACCACAGGCAGTGGCGGCGCAAGGCGTCGGGGGGCGTGAGGAACAGCTGCAGGGTGTCGATATCGCCCGCTATCTGCTCCTCCAGCGCATAGGCCACCGCCAGCGCCGAGGGCCGGCGCCCCAACCATGGCTGCGTCTGCAACCAGCCGAACATCTCCATGGGCAGCACGACCCGCATGTGCCCGCTTCCCGCGGCGTCGGCCAGCGACAGCGGACGCGCCGGCTCACCGGCCCGGTACAGCAGGCATGGCCATTGTGGGCCTGGATCGGCGAGGCCGGCAGGCAGTAGATATAACCAGGTATTCATGGCCAGTAGCCCCCTGCGCCGCTGATGGGTAACAGCCGCCTTTGCCGCAGCAGCGGTTCACGACCGTTGCGTGCCAGTTCGAAATCGCTGACCAGCAGCAGGCCATGATCGCCCAGGGTCGCGCGCACCCGTACCTGAAACCAACGGCTGGTCACGCTCAAGGCTGGCGCCGTCGGCACCTGCCCGTTGAAAGCGGCTTCGACGCTGGAATAGCCACCGCGGGGCCGTTCGGCGATCAACCGCCGGGCCACCTCCGGGGCAAGGCCGCTTGCCAGCATCGAATCCAGGCCCGCCGTATTGATGTTCAACCCCACATGCCGTGGCAGATGGCTGACCTGGGGATTGTGCCTGTCACTGAGGGATGGCCCCTGCGAGGGTGTGTTTACCCGCCCGGCCAGGTCTTCGATGGCCACTTCCACAAGCCCACCCGGCGCACGCCATGGCGGCTGCGCCAGCGCCCACTGCTGGCCGCTGGCCACGGGGCCAGGCTGGCGCGGCAGTTGCGCCTTGGCCCAGCCCTCTGCGCTGATCACCCACTGACGCAATTGCAGGGTGTGCAACTGCAGGGCGCTGCTGCGCACCATCAGCCGTTGCTCACGTAACATCGCTGCCGTCAGCAACAGCGCCAGCCCCATGACCAGCAGCACGGTAATCAATGCCATCCCGGCCTGCCCCTGCTTCATGGTGGGCCAACCGGCAGCAACCACAGGCGTCGTACATTGGCATGGCGAGTGGTGGACAGGCTCAGCTCCAGCGCCACCGGCCGGCGCGTACCACCACTGGGCCAGCGCAGATGCCAGTGACCCTCGTGGTCGCGCACGCGCCACTGCAGTTGCTCGACACCGGCCAGCAGGCGCTGGGCCTGGGGCTGTAACCCCGTGCGCAGCAGCGCGCCCTGCGCCAGCTGGTACCGCACACCCTGAAATTCGCTGCGCTGCAAGGATGCAGGGGCTGGCCAGTTACCCCGTATCAGCTGCAGGCTCCCCGAAGCCAAGCGCAAGGAGCGAGGATCAACGTGCAACACGTCACGCTCCACCACCGCCAACGCACGTTGCAGGCCGCGCAGCGCCTGGGCCTGTTCGGTACTGGCGCGCTGGGCGCGCACTACCGTGTCGAACAGGCGCCAGCAGGCCACGCCCAACAGGGCAAACAGCGCCAGGGCGATCAGCATTTCCAGCAGGGTAAAGCCCCGTTGCCTAGCCACCTCGGGGCACCCACGCGTGCAAGGTATGCAGGGTGCTCTCGTCACCTTCCAAGCGCAGCTGCAGGTGCAGGCTATCGCCCTCGTGGCGTGCCTGCAGCTGCCAGCGGCGCCCGGCAAAATCGATGCGCTGTACGTCCAGGCTGCCCGGCCCACCGGCCTCCAGCCACACCTGCGCCAGATGGTTGTCCAGGATCCACTGGGCAAACTGGCGCTCCTGCAAGTGGCTGGCCTGGCGCAAGCTGAACTGGCTGGCACCCAGCACGGCGGTCGCCAGCGCGGCAAACACCGCCAGCGCCACCATCATTTCCAGCAAGGTGAACCCGCGCTCATTACTCATGCCAGGCAGGCTCGTTCAGGCCATCGCCAATGATGGCCACCAGCGGTTTGCCGTCGGCCTCAAGCTGCAGCTCGAAGGGGCTGTACTCATCACTGGTGAGCAGCCACACCTGTGGCACATCCTGTTCCGGCCCCAGTGCCACCGGCAGGCCGCCTTGCGCCAGCGTCCAGCGCAAGCTGCCGGCGCTGCGCAAAGGCGCTACCGGCTGCCAGCCATCGGGCTGCAAACGCAGCAGGCGATAGCTGTCGGGCCTGAACAGCAGCCCATATTCACGCCCATCCAACACGGCGGCTTCACGCGCCGCGTGCAGCACCTGCAGCAGGCCCGTGGCCTGGTCGCGGGCCTGCCGGCCCGTCGAAGGCCCGGCAACCAAGGTGGCCATTCCCAGCAGCACGCCCAGCAGCACAATGACCACCAGGGTTTCGAGCAGGGTAAAACCACGAGTGGCCAGACGGCTCATGGCTGCTGCCAATTGCCGATCTCGGCGGCCACGCCGTCCCCACCCGGCGCGCCATCGGCGCCCAGGGAGTACAGGTCATAATGCCCAGGCGAACGCTGCCCGGGGCTGCGGTACTGGTAGGCCGTGCCCCAGGGGTCTACCGGCACCTGGCGCAAATAGCCCTGGGGGTTCCAGGCGCGCGCCTCGGGTTGCCCCAGCGGGCGCTGCACCAGGGCCTGCAACCCCTGCTGCGTCGAGGGGTAGCTGTGGTTGTCGAGCCGGTACATTTCCAGCGCCGTGGCGATGGCCTGCAGGTCGCTGCGCGCTGCAGTGGCCTTGGCCTGGTCGGGCCTACTCATGAATTGCGGCACCACCAGGGCGCCGAGCACGCCGATGATCACCACCACGATCATGATTTCTATCAACGTAAAGCCACGTTGCCGGGTTCGCATCAGGTCACCAGTTGGTTGAGGCTGAGAATGGGCAGCAGGATGGCCATGACGATCAGCAGCACGACGCTGCCCATCACCACCAGCATCAGGGGTTCGAACAGGCTGGCCAGCAAGGCCAGTTGTGCGGCCAGCTGCCTTTCCTGCTGTTGCGCGGCGCGTTCGAGCATGGGGTTGAGCTCCCCGACCCGTTCGCCACAGGCGATCATGTGCAGCATCATCGGCGGCAGGTCGCCCGCCTGGCCCAGGGCGCTGGTCAGGCTGGTGCCCTGGCGCACGGCCTCGGCCACCAGCAACAGGCGCGCGCGCATGCTCAGGTTGCCGACCACGCTGGCCGCCGTGCGCAAGGCATCCAGCAACGGCACGGCACTGTGGCCGAGGATGGCCAGGGTGCTGGCAAAACGTGCCGCTTCCATGGCACGCACCGTGGTGCCGAGCAGCGGCACGCGCAGCAGCCACTGGTGCCAACGCAGGCGCACGCCAGGCCGGCGCAGGGCAAGGGCCGCCGCCACTCCGGCCATGACGCCCAGCAGCAGGCCAACCCCGCCGTGATCGGCCACTGCGTCGCTGACCACGATCAGCGCACGCGTCAACCAGGGCAGCGCCTGGCCGCTGTCGGCGAACATCGCCACCACGTCGGGCACCACGAAGCCCAGCAGGAATAGCACAATGGCCATGGACGCCAGCAGCAGGATCAAGGGATAGACCAGCGCCATCTGGATGCGCTGGCGTGCCTGCAGGCGCGCCTGGGTGTAGTCGGACAGTTGCTCAAGCACCGCGCCCAGGTGGCCGCAGCTTTCGCCTGCGGCCACAGCGGCGCGGTACAGTTCAGGAAAACTGCCCGGGTGACAGGCCAGCGCTTGCGCCAGGCCGTGCCCGGCGATGATGTGCAGGCGCAGCGCCTGGACCAGGCTCGCCTGCCCTGGCCTTGCGCTTTGCGCGGCCACCGCGGCCAGGGCCTCTTCCAGCGGCAGCGAGGCTTGTACCAGGGTGGCCAATTGGCGAGTGAACAGGGCCAATTGGCCCGCGCTCAAGCCACCGCCCCGGCGGCGTTGCTGCGCAGGTTGCATGTGCTCCACGGCCAGGCCGCGCTCGCGCAGTAATTGCCGAGCGTGGCGGGCGCTATCGGCCGCTTGCTCGCCGCGCTGCAAGCGGCCGTTGGCACCTCGGGCACGGTAATTGAAAAGCGCCATGGTCAATCTTCCCGGCTGACGCGCAACAGCTCGTCGAGGCTGGTCTGGCCGGCCAGAACCAGTCGCCGACCATCGTCGAACAGGCTGGGCGCCGCCTGGCGCGCCACCTTGAGCAACTCGCCCTCGGCAGCCCCGGCATGTACAAGCGCAGCCAAGCGGGTATCCATGACCAACAGCTCATAGATGCCCTGCCGCCCACGGTAGCCTTGCAGGCAGTCGTCGCAGCCATGGGCGCGGCAGAGCTGTTGCTGGCTGCCCGGCGGCAAGGCCAGGCGGGCAAGCTCAGGCGGTTGTGCGACATAGGCCACCTTGCAGGCCGGGCATAACGTGCGCACCAGCCGCTGGGCCAGCACGGCGGTCAGTGACGAAGCCAGCAGGTAGGCGTCAACGCCCATGTCCAGCAGGCGGGTAACGGCACTGGTCGCGCTGTTGGTGTGCAGGGTGGACAGCACCAGGTGCCCGGTCAGCGACGCCTGCACCGCCACCTGGGCAGTCTCGGCGTCGCGGATCTCGCCGACCATGACCACGTCCGGGTCCTGGCGCAGGATGGCTCGCAGGCCACGGGCAAAGGTCATGTCCACACGGGGGTTGACCGGGGTCTGGCCGATACCGGGCAGGTGGTATTCAACCGGGTCCTCGACGGTGAGGATGTTGCGCGTGCTGTCGTTGAGCTGCTGCAACGCTGCATACAGGCTGGTGGTCTTGCCCGAGCCGGTGGGGCCGGTCACCAGCACGATGCCGTGGGGGCGCGCGAGCACGTCGTGCCAACGCGCGAGGGTGTCGCTGGCCATGCCCAGGGCCGCCAGGTCGAGGTGGCCGGCCTGCTTGTCGAGCAGGCGCAGCACCACCCGTTCGCCGTGGGCGGAAGGCAAGGTCGAGACCCTCACGTCCACCTCGTGCCCCGCCAGGCGCAAGGCCATGCGCCCGTCCTGGGGCAAGCGGCGCTCGGCGATATCCAGCCGCGCCATGACCTTGATCCGTGACACCAGCAGGCTGGCCAGCTCGCGCCGCGGCCGCAACACTTCGCGCAACTGGCCATCGATGCGCAGGCGCACCACCAGGCTGTGCTCGAAGGTTTCCAGGTGCACGTCCGAAGCCTTCTCCCGCACTGCCTGGCCAAGCAGCGCATTGATCAGGCGGATGATCGGCGCGTCCCCTTCCTGCTCCAGCAGATCCGCCGTACGTGGCAGCGCCTCGGCTACCCGCAGCAGGTCCAGGTCGCCGTCCAGGCCCTGGGCCATTTGCTCGGCGGCGCTTTGGCCACGTTGATAACACTGCGCCAGGCGCGCGGCGAAGTCCGCGCTGTTGACCACCTGCAAGGCGCCACCTGCCGGCATCAGCCGCAAGCCCTCGGCAATGGCAGTCAGTGGCGCATCCTCGCGAACCCACAGGCCATTGCCCTGTAGCAGCACGCCAAAGCGCTGGGCGAAGGCGAACGGCAGGACGGTCATGGCGCATCCCCCTTGCGTCGCCGCAGGTCTACGGTAGGCGCGTCAAGTACCTGGTCGAGCCGCCCGGGCAGAAGCGGCGAGCCGTCACCGGGGCCACGCAACTGGTCGTAGCTACCCTGGCTGAACCGCGCCAGGGTGTCCGTGCCGCGCACGATGGTGGGGCGCAGGAACACCATCAGGTTGGTTTTTTCCTTCACCTCGCTGCGCCAACGGAACAAGCCGCCCAGCCAGGGAATGCTGCGCAACAGCGGCACGCCCGACTCCTGGTGGCGCAGGCTGTCCTTGATCAGCCCGCCGATGACGATAATTTCGCCGTCGTCGGCCAGGATGGTGCTCTTGAGCGCGCGCTTGTTGGTGATCAGGTCTTCGCTGCCGGTGGCGACCGTGGCGATCTCGGAGCTTTCCTGCTCCACCTCCAGCCGCAAGGTGGCCCCTTCGTTGATATGCGGGAGTATCTTCAGGCTGATACCAACGTCCTTGCGCTCGACCGTGGTAAACGGGTTGTCGGCGCCATTACCGGATGTGGTGTAGGAACCGGTCTGGAACGGGACGTTCTGCCCCACCAGGATTTCCGCAGGCTGGTTGTCCAGCGTCAGCAGGCTGGGGGTGGACAGCAGGTTGTTGTGGCTGCTGCTGGCCAGGGCGCTGACCAGCACGCCGAAACGATCGCCGCCGGCCCCCAGCACGGCCCCTTCCGGTAGGTTCACTTCGCCCTTGCCCAGCAACGAACCAATGCTGATACCTGTGCCAGGGAAATTGATGGCACCGCCCGCACTGCCACCACTGAACGCCCACTGCACGCCAAGGGCCTCCTTGACGTCGCCGGATATCTCGACGATGGCTGCGTGAATCAGTACCTGTGCCCGCGGCTGGTCCAACTGCTCGATGATGCGCGCCAGGGTGTCCAGCTGCAGGGGTGGCGCAATCAGCACCAGGGCGTTCTGGCTCTGGTCGGCCCGCACCATCACCTCGCCCCCAGCCTTGAACGTGGCCTTGCCGGCCCCGGCTGGCACGGCCTGGCCCATCTGCTGGGCGATGCCATCGAGCACTTCGGCCAACTGTGCGGCATCCCCATGGCGCAGGCGGACCACCCGTGAATTGTCGGTCTTCTGGCTGGCGCCGGTGTCCAGCGAGCGAGCCAGTTGCACCAGGCGCTGGCGGGCCGGCTGGGTGCCGATGATGATCAGGCGGTTGCTGCGCGGGTCGGCCAGCACCTGGCTGCCGGCCTCGCTGCCCACCTTGCCCAGGGATTGCTCGATGACCCTGGCGACCTCGGTCGCCAGCCCCTGGCGCAGCTCGACCACGTCGTGGGCGAGGTTGGCGCCGGTGTCGAGGCGTTGCACGATGTCCACCAGGCGCTGCACGTTGCGCGACGCGTCGGTGATGACCAGGGCATTGGCCGAGGCCGAAGGGCCCAGGTAGCCGTTGGCGGAGACCAGCGGGCGCAACAACGCTGCCAGGTCCGCCGCGCTGGCAGCGCCCAAGGGCACCACGCGGGTGACGAATTGGCTGCGGCCCTCACTGCCCGAGCGCCCCTTGGCCTCGCTGGCCGGCACGATCAGCAGCTGCTCACCATCGGCCACCGCCGCAAAGCCATGGGTGTCGAGCACGGAATAAAACAGTTCGCGCACACCCGTGCGGTCCAACTCGCGGTCCGAGTGCACGCTGATGCGGCCCTTCACCCGCGAATCGAGGACGATAGTGGTGCCCAGGATGGCGGACATCTCCTGCACCACGTCGCGCAGCTCGGCATCCTTCATACTCAGGTACCAGTGCTCATCCTGCGCCAGGCACAGGCCGCAGACGCCCAGGGCAACCAGGCAAAGCCAGCGCTTCATGGCCTGCCACCCTGGCGCAGATGACGTGGCACCGCCTCTGCGGGCGCGCGGGTGGCCAGCCAGGCCGGCGCGGCCGCCAGGCTGAGGGTGTGCTCACGGCGAGCGTGCCAGATGATGACCCGGCCAGGCTCGATACGTCGCACCACCGCGCCCGATGGCAGGGCATCGCCCACGCGATACAGGTGCTGCTGGCCCGCGCTGGCAATCAAGGCCACGCCCTGGCCATCGCGGGCGGCCAGAATAGCCTTCACGTCATGGCTTGCAACAGGCTCACCGGCGGGCGCTTGCGGCCCCAGGCCGAACAGCAGGGCGATGTCCCCGCCATCAAAAGTGCCAGGCGCCGGTGACGGCATGGTCAAGGGCGGCGCAGGCACAGGCAGCAAGCGCAGATAATACTCCTGCACACCTTGCCAGCCCGCCCAGCCCACCACCAACAAGGGCGCGAGGAATTGAAGCAGCGCAGCGGGCCGGGCCATCAAAACCACATCCGCAGCAGCACTGGCGTGCGGCGCCAGTGGTGCATGACCACAGCGCCCAGGTGCGCCACCAGCAGGCCTGCGAGCACCACGCAGGCATTTAGGTGGATAGCATGATAGCGCCGCAACATCAGCGGGTCGTCTACCAGCGCCGGCAGGCGCAGCAGGCCAAATACTTCGATGTCGCGATCCATCATCAGCACCCCGGTCAACAGCACCAACGCGGTAACGGCGTACAAGGCACGATGGGCCTGGCGCGCCAAATAGCCCATCAAGCCCGGGGCCTGCACGCACCGGTGCCGGTGGCGCCAGGCCAGGGCCATGCGCAGGGCAAACAGCGGGGTCAGCAAGGTCGTCAATGAAACGTTGAAACCACTGATCCAACTCTTGATCGGGGCCGGCAGATCAGCAAAGGCAACCAGGAAGCCACTGCACAGCGCCCACAAGATCACGGCGGCCGAAAGCCAGTGCAGGGTGACCTGCAGGGGGGTGAAAACACGTAGGGTCATGAAAACTTAACTCAGGCAGGTTGCCGGGCAAGCGTTTACCCGGCAGGTCGGCAACAAGGATCAGAGCTCTTCCCACGCCTCTTGCCAGGCATGGCCAACACCCGGCGAGTAATGAATGGGCGAGGTGTTCTGGCACCAGCTCATGAGCTGGTCGGACAGGCAGCGGTAGACCTTGCCGTTGGCCTGCAGCACCGTGGTACCGCCCTTGTAATGCTCGACGCCTTCGCCGTAGACGTAGTCGTAATCAGCCCCGCCCGCCTCGCCGGTCAACGTCAGGTCGTGCAGCGCCTGCAGGTTGATACGGCCATCGTCGCTGCGCGCAATCAGCTTGGCCTGGTGGGCACCGGGGCTCGAGCGCACGGCAATGCGCAGCGGCGCGGTGGTGGCATCGATCACCTGCTGCACGCTGCCCACCGCCTTGTGCTCGGCATCGAACAGGGTGACGTCGACGTTGAGCTTGCGGTTGGTGGCCACCTTCAGGTCAACGTCGACCCGGCCCTGATGCAGTTCATACTCGGGCTGCAGCTCTTCCAGGCGCGCGTAGGCCTGTGGGTCGCCCACCAGTTGGAAGTCCATCTGGTAGCTGACCACGTCGCTGTCGGGTTGGGCATAGAGCAGGTTCATGCCACGCTGGGCTTCGATCACACCCTCTGCGTTGCGCTGGCCGGCCCGCACCAGCGGGTGCGCGGCGTTGAGTTTTTGCGCCAGCGCCAGGCTCCAGGTGTCCTGCTGGCCCTGTTCGTTGCTGGCGATCTCCAGCGACACCGAATAATCGGTGCTTTCCCCGGCACCGCTGAAGGCGCGCGCCGTCACCTGGTCGCCGGCGATCAGTTGGGGCAGCGGCGCGAACGAGCCGACCTTTTTCCAGCCATCGTCATAGGGGTCGGTCTGGATGTCCACGTCCACGGCGTTGTAGAAGGCATTGCCGGTGTCATGCACGGTCCACACGCCCAGGATCACGTGGTAGCCCTGGCGGTCGGCAGGCAGGGTGCATGAGTGCTTCTGCCCCAGGTCACCAGGGTTGGCGTTCGAACCGCCGGTAGGAAAGCCGCCGCCGAAGGCCACGGTGCAGAACGGCGCCAGGTCGAAGCTTGCGCGAGTCAGCGGCTCGTTGGGGTTCCAGCCTGGCTGGGTAATGAAATACTCCCAACCCGTGGTGGGGTGGGCGGCGGTGAAGCGCCAGTCGAAGGCGATGTCGCGGTCGGTGATTTCAGTTTTGTGCCAGCGCGTCCCGGACTGGGCGTCCATGGCGCCGAAGCGGTCCGGGCCGCTGGCCAGCTTGCCGTCTGCCGGGCCAGTGGCGGGAAAGCCCTTGAGGGTTTCGCCGACACTATGGGGCTCATATTGCGCGCCACCGCAATCGGTGTTCAGGCGGTCCTGGCACAGCTTGGCCCGTGAGGGGGGATAGCTCATGTAACCGTGGGCTGCCGCCTGCTGGCTGGCCAGCAGTGCGATGCCGGCAGCCGCCAGCACTGCACCGGGTGTGAAGATACGTTTCATGACAGTACGTCCCTGTTCAGATCAGAAGAGGGACGAGTGTACGGAGGCGTCCTAGGACGCTACTGTCAGACGTTTCCTAATGCTTGAAGGAAAAGTCCTTAGCAATCGTCAGTAATGACGTTACTGGTGGTACTGCGCCGAGAACTCATGCACCGCGTTGATGAACGCGCCTGCATGCTCCGGGTCCACTTCCGGGGTGATGCCGTGGCCCAGGTTGAACACATGGCCAGTGCCGTTGCCGTAGCTGGCCAGGATGCGCGCCACTTCGGCGCGGATGGCCTCGGGCTTGGCGTACAGCACGGTCGGGTCCATGTTGCCTTGCAGGGCCACCTTGTTACCCACGCGGCGGCGGGCTTCGCCCAGGTCGCAGGTCCAGTCCAGGCCCAGCGCGTCGGCGCCGGCGTCGGCGATGCTTTCCAGCCACAGGCCGCCGTTCTTGGTGAACAGGATGACCGGCACCTTGCGGCCTTCGTGCTCGCGGATCAGGCCGCTGACGATTTTCTTCATGTAGGCCAGCGAGAATTCCTGGTACGCCGCGGCCGACAGGTTGCCGCCCCAGGTGTCGAAGATCTGCACGGCCTGGGCGCCGGCCAGGATCTGGCCGTTGAGGTAGCTGGTGACCGACTGGGCCAGCTTGTCCAGCAGCAGGTGCATGGCGTGCGGGTTGTCGTAGAGCATGGCCTTGGTCTTGCGGAAGTCTTTCGACGAGCCGCCTTCGACCATGTAGGTGGCCAGGGTCCAGGGGCTGCCCGAGAAGCCGATCAGCGGCACGCGGCCGTTGAGCTCGCGGCGGATGGTGCTGACGGCGTCCATCACGTAGCCCAGGTCCTTTTGCGGATCGGGAATCGGCAGCGCCTCGATGTCGGCCAGGGTGCTGACCACTTTCTTGAAGCGTGGGCCTTCGCCGGTCTCGAAGTACAGGCCCTGGCCCATGGCATCGGGGATGGTGAGGATGTCGGAGAACAGGATGGCCGCATCCAGCGGGTAGCGTTCCAGCGGTTGCAGGGTGACTTCGCAGGCGAACGCCGGGTTCATGCACAGGCTCATGAAATCACCGGCCTTGGCGCGGCTGGCGCGGTATTCAGGCAGGTAGCGACCGGCCTGACGCATCATCCACACAGGGGTGACGTCGACGGGTTGCTTGAGCAGGGCACGAAGGAAACGGTCGTTCTTCAGGGCAGTCATGGGAGCATCCGGCAGATAAGTGCCAGCATTTTCCCAGACTGGAACGCAAAAGGCACGGCGTGTGCCGTGCCTTTTATCTATCGAGGCGATTTGCCGCGGCGTTTATAAACGCTTCGCGGGCAGAGCCCGCTCCCACAGGGCATGTACTGGCCCCTGTGGGAGCGGGCTCTGCCCGCGAATGGTACGACGCGGTATCGGATCAGACTTCCAGGTAATCCAGGATCCCTTCGGCGGCGTTGCGGCCTTCGAAGATGGCCGTCACCACCAGGTCAGAACCGCGGACCATGTCGCCACCAGCGAAGATCTTCGGGTTGCTGGTCTGGTGCTTGAACTTGCCCTGTTCCGGGGCCACGACGCGGCCCTGGCTGTCGGTCTGGATGCTGAACTGCTCGAACCACGGCGCCGGGCTTGGACGGAAGCCGAAGGCGATGACCACGGCGTCGGCCGGGATGATCTCTTCGGAACCGGGGATCGGCTCGGGGCTGCGACGGCCACGGGCGTCAGGCTCGCCGAGACGGGTCTCGACAACCTTGACGCCTTCGACCTTGTCTTCACCGACGATGGCGATAGGCTGGCGGTTGTAGAGGAATTTCACGCCTTCTTCCTTGGCGTTCTTCACCTCTTTGCGCGAGCCCGGCATGTTCGCCTCGTCACGGCGGTAGGCACAGGTAACGGCCTTGGCGCCCTGGCGGATGGAGGTGCGGTTGCAGTCCATCGCGGTGTCGCCGCCGCCCAGTACCACGACCTTCTTGCCCTTCATGTCGACGAAATCTTCCGGCGACTTTTCAAAGCCTAGGTTGCGGTTGACGTTGGCGATCAGGAAGTCCAGCGCGTCGTGCACGCCCGGCAGGTCTTCGCCCGGGAAGCCGCCCTTCATGTAGGTGTAGGTGCCCATGCCCATGAATACGGCATCGTATTCCTCGAGCAGTTGCTCCATGGTCACGTCCTTGCCCACCTCGGTGTTCAGGCGGAACTCGATGCCCATGCCGGTGAAGACTTCGCGACGATTGCTCAGCACGGTCTTTTCCAGCTTGAACTCGGGGATGCCGAAGGTCAGCAGGCCACCGATTTCCGGGTTCTTGTCGAACACCACCGGGGTCACGCCACCGCGCACCAGCACGTCGGCGCAGCCCAGGCCGGCAGGGCCGGCGCCAATGATGGCGACGCGCTTGCCGGTCGGCTTGACCTTGGACATGTCCGGGCGCCAGCCCATGGCGAACGCGGTGTCGGTGATGTACTTCTCCACCGAACCGATGGTCACCGCGCCGAAACCGTCGTTGAGGGTGCAGGCACCCTCGCACAGGCGGTCTTGCGGGCACACCCGGCCGCACACTTCAGGCAGGGTGTTGGTCTGGTGCGACAGCTCGGCGGCGGCGAGGATGTTGCCCTCGGCCACCAGCTTCAGCCAGTTGGGAATGAAGTTGTGCACCGGGCACTTCCATTCGCAGTACGGGTTACCGCAACCCAGGCAGCGGTGGGCCTGGTCGGCCGACTGCTGGGGTTTGAAGGGTTCGTAGATTTCCACGAACTCTTTCTTGCGCTGACGCAACAGTTTCTTCTTCGGATCCTTGCGCCCGACCTCGATGAACTGGAAGTCATTATTCAGACGTTCAGCCATTTTAAAACCTCATCAACTTCTTCAGGCGCATATCACTGCGGGTTGGCACGGGTGCTGGTGAGCAACGATTTCAAGCTGGCAGCCTTGGGCTTGACCAACCAGAAACGGCGCAGGTAGTCGTCCAGGTTTTCCCAGACGTTACGGCCCCACTCGCTATCGGTTTCTGCCACGTATTCGGCCAGCACGCGTTCGATGTGGCTGCGGTAGGCCTCCATCGCTTCGCCGCTGATGCGCTGGATTTCCACCAGTTCGTGGTTGACGCGGTCAACGAAGCTGTTGTCCAGGTCCAGCACGTAGGCGAAACCACCGGTCATCCCGGAGCCGAAGTTGTAGCCGGTCTTGCCCAGTACGCAGACAAAACCACCGGTCATGTATTCACAGCAGTGATCGCCAGTGCCTTCCACCACAGTGTGGGCACCGGAGTTACGCACGGCGAAGCGCTCGCCCGCGGTACCGGCGGCGAACAGCTTGCCGCCCGTGGCGCCGTACAGGCAAGTGTTGCCGATGATGGCGCTGTCCTGGGTCTTGAACGGGCTGCCTTTGGGCGGAACGATCACCAGCTTGCCGCCGGTCATGCCCTTGCCCACGTAGTCGTTGGCGTCGCCTTCCAGGTACATATTCAAGCCACCGGCGTTCCACACGCCGAAGCTTTGGCCCGCGGTGCCGTTGAAGCGGAAGGTCACAGGCGCGTTGGCCATGCCCTGGTTGCCGTAGGCACGGGCGATTTCACCCGAGATACGGGCACCGATCGAACGGTCGCAGTTGCAGATGTCCAGGCTGTAGTCGCCGCCGGACTTGGCAGCGATGGCGCCCTTGGCCATTTCGACCATTTGCTCGGCCAGCAGGCCCTGGTCGAACGGCGGGTTGCGGTCCACTTCGCAGAATTGCGGCTTGTCGGCCGGAATGTGCGAGCTGCCCAGCAGCGGCGTCAGGTCCAGGTGGTTCTGCTTGGCGGTCTGGCCTTCCAGCACGTCGAGCAGGTCGGTACGGCCGATCAGCTCGCCCAGCGAGCGCACGCCCAGCTTGGCCAGCCATTCACGGGTCTCTTCTGCCACGTAGGTGAAGAAGTTGATGACCATGTCGACGGTGCCGATGTAGTGGTCCTTGCGCAGCTTGTCGTTCTGGGTGGCTACGCCGGTGGCGCAGTTGTTCAGGTGGCAGATGCGCAGGTATTTGCAGCCCAGGGCGATCATCGGCGCGGTGCCGAAGCCGAAGCTCTCGGCGCCCAGGATGGCTGCCTTGATCACGTCCAGGCCGGTTTTCAGGCCGCCGTCGGTCTGTACCCGCACCTTGCCGCGCAGGTCGTTGCCGCGCAGGGTCTGGTGGGTCTCGGCCAGGCCCAGCTCCCACGGTGCGCCCGCGTACTTGATGGAGGTCAGTGGCGAGGCACCGGTACCGCCGTCATAGCCGGAGATGGTGATCAGGTCGGCATAGGCCTTGGCCACGCCGGCGGCGATGGTACCCACGCCTGCCTCGGCCACCAGCTTCACCGAAACCAGTGCGGCCGGGTTGACCTGTTTCAGGTCAAAGATCAGCTGCGACAAGTCTTCGATGGAGTAGATGTCGTGGTGCGGCGGTGGCGAGATCAGGGTCACGCCCGGTACCGCGTAGCGCAGCTTGGCGATCAGGCCGTTGACCTTGCCGCCTGGCAGCTGGCCGCCCTCGCCCGGCTTGGCGCCCTGGGCTACCTTGATCTGCAGCACTTCGGCGTTGACCAGGTATTCGGGGGTAACACCGAAACGGCCGGTGGCAACCTGCTTGATCTTGGAGCTGCGGATGGTGCCATAGCGGGCCGGGTCTTCGCCGCCCTCACCGGAGTTGGAGCGCGCGCCCAGGCGGTTCATCGCTTCGGCCAGGGCTTCGTGAGCCTCGGGCGACAGCGCACCCAGCGAGATACCCGCCGAGTCGAAACGTTGCAGGATGGCTTCCAGCGGCTCGACGTCGTCGATCGACAGCGGCGTGGCCGCTTCCTTGACCTTGAACAGGTCGCGGATCATCGACACCGGGCGGTTATCCACCAGCGACGTGTATTCCTTGAACTTGGCGTAGTCGCCCTGCTGCACGGCGGCTTGCAGGGTGTTGACCACGTCAGGGTTGTAGGCGTGGTATTCGCCACCGTGCACGAACTTCAGCAGGCCGCCTTGCTGGATCGGCTTGCGCGCGCTCCAGGCTTCGACGGACAGGGCTTTCTGTTCGGCTTCGATGTCGACGAAGCGCGCGCCCTTGATGCGGCTTGGCACGCCACGGAAGCTGAGGTTGCAGACTTCCTCGGACAGGCCGATGGCTTCGAACAGCTGCGCGCCGCGGTACGAGGCCACGGTGGAGATGCCCATCTTCGACAGGATCTTCAGCAGGCCCTTGGTGATGCCCTTGCGGTAGTTCTTGAACACCTCGTAGAGGTCGCCCAGCACTTCACCGGTACGGATCAGGTCGCCCAGCACTTCGTAGGCCAGGAACGGATAGACCGCCGAGGCGCCGAAGCCGATCAGCACGGCGAAGTGGTGCGGGTCGCGTGCCGTGGCGGTCTCCACCAGGATGTTGCTGTCGCAACGCAGGCCTTTCTCGGTCAGGCGGTGGTGCACCGCGCCGGTGGCCAGCGAGGCGTGAACCGGCAGCTTGCCCGGGGCAATGTGACGGTCGCTGAGCACGATCTGGGTGTGGCCGGCACGCACGGCTTCTTCGGCCTGGTCGGCGATGTTGCGTACGGCCGCTTCCAGGCCCACGCTCTCGTCGTAGTTCAGGTCGATGATCTGCCGCTCGAAGCCTGGCAGGTCGAGGTTCATCAGCGAGCGCCACTTGGCCGGGGAAATGACCGGCGAGCTGAGGATCACGCGCGAAGCGTGCTCAGGCGACTCCTGGAAGATGTTGCGCTCGGCGCCCAGGCAGATTTCCAGGGACATCACGATCGCTTCGCGCAGCGGGTCGATCGGCGGGTTGGTGACCTGCGCGAACTGCTGGCGGAAATAGTCGTACGGGGTGCGCACGCGCTGGCTCAGCACCGCCATCGGCGTGTCATCGCCCATGGAGCCCACGGCCTCGTAGCCCTGCTCGCCCAGCGGGCGCAGCACCTGGTCACGCTCCTCGAAGGTGACCTGGTACATTTTCATGTACTGCTTGAGCTGCTCGGGGTTATAGAAAGACGACCCGTGGTCGTTGTCTTCCATGGTGGCCTGGATGCGCAGGGCGCTCTTGCGCAGCCACTGCTTATAGGGGTGGCGCGACTTCAGGCGGTTGTCGATGGCGTCGGTGTCGAGGATCTGGCCGGTCTCGGTGTCCACGGCGAAGATCTGGCCCGGGCCGACGCGGCCCTTGGCCACGACGTCTTCAGGCTTGTAGTTCCACACGCCGATTTCCGACGCCAGGGTGATGTAGCCGTTCTTGGTGGTTACCCAGCGGGCCGGGCGCAGGCCGTTGCGGTCCAGCAGGCAGACGGCATGGCGACCTTCGGTCAGTACCACGCCGGCCGGGCCGTCCCACGGCTCCATGTGCATGGAGTTGTACTCATAGAACGCCCGCAGGTCGGGGTCCATCGTCTCGACGTTCTGCCAGGCTGGCGGAATCAGCATGCGCACGCCACGGAACAGGTCGATACCGCCGGTGACCATCAGCTCCAGCATGTTGTCCATGCTCGAGGAGTCGGAACCCACGCGGTTGACCAGCGGGCCCAGCTCTTCCAGGTCCGGGATCAGGTCGTTGGCGAACTTGGTGCGACGGGCCTGGGCCCAGTTGCGGTTGCCGGTGATGGTGTTGATCTCGCCGTTGTGGGCGAGGAAACGGAACGGCTGCGCCAACGGCCACTTCGGCAGGGTGTTGGTGGAGAAGCGCTGGTGGAAGACCGCGATGGCGGTCTTCATGCGCTCGTCGCTCATGTCCGGGAAGAAGGCGGTGAAGTCCGCCGGCATCATCAGGCCTTTGTAGATGATGGTCTTGTGCGAGAAGCTGCAGATGTAGTGGTCGGTGTCGGCGGCGTTGGCCACGGACGAGCGACGACGGGCGCTGAACAGCTTGATCGCGAATTCCTGGTCGCTCAGGCCTTCGCCACCGATGTACACCTGCTCGATTTTCGGCAGGCGCTCCAGAGCCAGGCGGCCCAGGACGCTGGTGTCGATAGGCACCTGGCGCCAGCCGATCAGGTTCAGGCCGGCTGCCAGGATCTCGCGGTTCATGTTTTCGCGCGCGGCATCGGCGCGGGCGTCGTCCTTGTTCAGGAACACCATGCCCACGGCGTACTGCTTGGGCAGCTCGACGCCGAAGGTTTCCTGGGCGACGGCGCGCAGGAACTGATCGGGCTTCTGCATCAGCAGGCCGCAACCGTCACCGGTCTTGCCGTCCGCGTTGATCCCACCGCGGTGGGTCATGCAGGTCAGGGCTTCGATGGCTGTTTGCAACAGGTGGTGACTGGGTTCGCCGGTCATATGGGCAATCAGCCCAAAGCCACAGTTGTCCTTGAATTCATCGGGTTGGTACAGACCTGTTTTCATAGACACTTTCTCACCAGGCTGCCCCCTTGGGGGACAAATTTCTTTTCAATTCAACCGCTTACCAACCGCGCCGAACGTACGCCAGCTTTGCAGGGGCAAAAGGGAGGTCATTGTACACAGCGACAGGGTCGCCCACAAATTTGCACGGCGACTCCGCACAAAATCATGTCGCAATTCTATAAGTTTTAAGCAAGGTGTTGTGGTAGCAACGATGCTTGAGTCTGAAGCTTATCAGCCTGGACTGCAATGGGGGTAACCACAGACAGTCTGGGACACGAAAGCCTGCCGCGTTCTGCGCAGCAGGCTTGAGGTCGTATCAGGAGACGCTCAGCGGGGTGGCGGGGATGGTGCCACCGGACAAGGCCCCGACCGCCATAGGGTCAGGGCTTGCGGCATTCAGCGCGTCGATGCCAGGTCTTGTTGGACGCTGGCGACACTTCTAGGCCAAGGTTTACCAGCCTGGACCTTCGCTGGCAAGTTCTTGATTGCCGCAACCGCTGCATCGCGGTTGCTGAAGCTGCCGTAGGTGATCACGTACAGGGGTTTGCCCTGCAGGGTTTTCTTGAAGTAGCGGTACTCGCCGCCCTGCTCTTTCACGTAGTTCTGCGCGGTGGCTTCGCTGCTGGTGCCCAGGATCTGCACCACATAGTTGCCAGCGGCCTGGCCCTTGTACCAGCCAGCGCCAGCACCGCCTGCGGCAGGCTTGGCAGCGGCCACGGGCTCAGGCTTCTTCTCGACGGCCTTGTGCTCGGGCTTGGCGGTAGCCACCTGTACTGGCGCCTTGTGCACAGGCGCAGGCGCCGGTGCAGGGCGCGCGGCGGCCACGGGGGCAGGCGCGGGGGTTGGCACCGGCACTGGCGTGGCTGCAGGGCCTGCCGGCACGCCAGGTGGCGGCGCGGTGGTGGTCACAGTGGGCGGCGCCGAGGAACCATGGGCGATTGGCGTGGTTTCCTCGCCATCACCCGCACCTGCGGCCTCGGCCAGCGGGCCACGCATCACGGGCTGCGACTGGCCGACCAGCGGCAGCGGCATGGGCTTGGAGTTGCCGGCGAACTCGATGGCGGCGTTGCTGCCGTCCTGGTTCGGCTGGGCGTTGCCCGGCGTGCCCTGGCCCAGCGGCAGCTGCGCCTGTTCGGTAGCCGGCGCTGTAGGCGCGTTGGCAGACTTGCGGCCCGGCAGCAGGGCCGCCGCAGCCACGGCGATCACCACAACCCCGGTCAGTGCCAGTACGTGTTTTTTCGGCATTTTGAACCCCATAGATGGACGCTTCACCGCCGAGCGGCTAGCGATCATGGCCTCGATCATTGCATCACGGGCGACCTGGTTGATTGCGCCGGGCCAGCCTTCGGAATTTTCGTGAATGTCGGCAATCTGATCATTGGTAAAGAGTTGGATCCCCTGCCCTGCCCCTTCCAGACGCTGGGCCAGGTACTCGCGGGTTTCCTCGACGCTGTACGGTTGCAGCTCGATAACGTGGAACAGCTCCTGCTCGGCGCTCAGCTGCTCCAGCCCGTCGATCACCGACGCCTCGCCGAACAGGAACACGTGGGGGCGGCCTTCCGGGGTACCGGCTGCCAACGTCAGCAGGGCTTCGAGTGCGGATTCCTCAAGTTGTTCCGCATCGTCCACCAGCAAATACACTTCCTGGCCGGTCAGGGCCAGCTGTACTACCTGGGCCAGGATCGCCTGGGTGTCGGCCTTGGCCAGGTTCAGCGCCTGGGCCACTTGGGCCAGTACGCTGGCCACGTCGCCGGCGCCGCGGGCCGATACCACCACGCTCTGCACCGACTGCTTGTTGGTGCTGGCCACCAGGGCCTGGCGCAGCAGGGTCTTGCCGCTGCCCTCGGGGCCGGTGACTACCAGCAGCAGCTGGCTGTAGCGCGCCAGGTGGTGCAGCTGCCCCAGCACCGGCTTGCGCTGGGCGGGGAAGAACTTGAAGCCCGGCACACGGGCCGCAAAGGGGTCGTGGTCCAGTTGGTAGTGGCCCAGAAAGGCCTCATCGGCGTGCAGTGTCATCGAACTCTATTACCTCAAAGCGAAGCCGCGATGGCGCGGTAATCCGCCGCCAGCGTGGCTTGTAGAACTTCAGTTGGATAATCGTCGGTCACCACGGCTTCGCCAAGGTGACGCAACAACACCAGGCGCATGCGGCCATCGATCACTTTCTTGTCGACGGCCATATGCTGGAGAAATTGTGCGGGGGTCATGTCCGCCGGCGGCACCACCGGCAGGCCGGCGCGCTGCATCAGGCGGATGCCGCGGTCGCGGGCCTGCTGGCTGATCCAGCCCAGGCGCATGGACATTTCCAGGGCCATGGCGGTGCCGGCGGCCACGGCTTCACCGTGCAGCCACACGCCGTAGCCCATCTGGGTCTCGATGGCGTGGCCAAAGGTGTGCCCCAGGTTCAGGGTGGCGCGCACGCCGGTCTCGCGCTCGTCGGCGTTGACCACTTCGGCCTTGGCCTCGCAGGAGCGCTTGATGGCGTAGGTCAGGGCGGTCTGGTCCACCGCGCGCAAGGCGTCGACGTTGTCTTCCAGCCAGCCCAGGAACGGCTCGTCGCAGATCAGCCCGTACTTGATCACCTCGGCAAGGCCTGCGGACAGCTCGCGCGCCGGCAGGGTCTTGAGGCTGGCGGTGTCGATGACCACGGCGTTGGGCTGGTAGAACGCGCCCACCATGTTCTTGCCCAGCGGGTGGTTGATGCCGGTCTTGCCGCCCACCGACGAATCGACCTGGGACAGCAGCGTGGTAGGCACCTGGATGAAATCGACGCCGCGCTGGTAGCAGGCTGCGGCAAAGCCGGCCATGTCGCCGACCACGCCGCCGCCCAGGGCGATGATGGTGGTGCGGCGGTCATGACGGGCGGTCAACAGGCCATCGAAGATGAGCTGCAGGGTTTCCCAGTTCTTGTAGGCCTCGCCGTCCGGCAGGGCCACGGAGGTCACCGAGTAGGCGCCCAGGGCGCGGCTCAGCTGTTCCAGGTAGAGGGGGCCGACGGTCTCGTTGGTGACGATGGCCACCTGACGACCGGCAATGTGCGGTGCCAGCAACTCGGGTTGGCCCAGCAGGCCTTCGCCAATGTAGATCGGGTAGCTGCGCTCACCCAGTTCGACCTTGATTGTCTGCATGTTTCCCCACAGTGAAGCCGGGCCCGTCGCCCTGTCTCAGGATTTATTATTTGTCGACATGCACCCTGGCTGGCAAGCCGGGGCGATGCCGAGGATAGCGCATTTGCGCGGGCACTCCATGACGATTCGCGTCAGCGGGGCGGCAACTGCGCCAGCCGTTCGAGAATGTCGAGCACCACCATGCGTGGCGGCCGCTCGTCGGTTTCCACGATCAGGTCGGCAATTTCCCGATAAAGCGGGTCGCGCACGGCCAGCAGCGCACGCAGCGTGCCCGCAGGGTCGGCGGTGCGCAGCAGTGGCCGGTTGCGGTCACGGGCGGTGCGGCCCACCTGCTGCTCCACGGAGGCATGCAGGTAGACCACGCGGCCACCGGCGTGCAGGGCCTGGCGGTTTTCACCGCGCATCACCGCGCCGCCACCGGTGGCCAGCACCAGCCCGTCATAGCCGCACAGCTCGGCCAGCATGGCCTGCTCGCGGTCACGGAAACCGGCTTCGCCTTCTTGATCGAAGATCCAAGGAATGTTCGCACCCGTGCGCAGTTCAATTTCCTTGTCGGAATCCTTGAACGGTAACCGGAGCTCTTTGGCCAGCAATCGACCAATGGTGCTCTTACCGGCACCCATTGGCCCAACAAGTATCAAATTTCGCACAGAATCAACGACTCACAGCAATCGCCTGGTTATTCATGATACGCGGAGTGAGGAAGACCAACAGCTCGGTTTTTGCCTCAGACACGGTATCCGATCGAAACAGGCGGCCAAGATACGGCACATCACCGAGAAATGGCACCTTGTCTGTCGTTTTAGTTTGGGTATTGGAGAAAACACCGCCAATTACCACTGTTTCGCCATCATTGACGAGGACCTTGGCCTTCACCTCGTTCTTCTTGATCGGCGGCACGCCGTTGAGCTCGTTGGCGTAGTCGGGCTCATCCTTGTTGACCTTCACGTCCATGATGATGCGGTTGTCCGGGGTGATCTGCGGGGTCACCTCCAGCGACAGCGAGGCCTCCTTGAACGCCACCGAGGTGGCACCGCTGGACGAGGACTCCTGGTACGGCACTTCGGTGCCCTTGATGATGCGCGCGGTTTCCTTGTCCGAGGTCACCACCTTGGGCTGCGACACCACTTCGCCGTTGCCGGTGGCTTCCATGGCACTGAGCTGCAGGTCCAGGGTCAGGTTGTTGGACACATAGCCCAGGCCGATGCCCGAGGTGGCGCTGGTGGCGCCCAGGTCGACGAAGGTGTTGGTGCTGGTGGTCTGGGTGCCGGCCACGGTCCACTTGCTGCTGCCCGAGCCGTTGGTCGCACCGCTCCAGCTCACGCCCAGGCTCTTGTCGTAGTTGACGTTGGCCTCGACGATGCGTGCCTCGATCATCACCTGGCGCACCGGAATGTCCAGTTGGGCGACGATGCGCCGCAGCTCGTCCAGGCGGTCCTGGGTCTGGTAGGCGATGATGTTGTTGGTGCGCTCGTCCACGGTGATCGAGCCGCGCTCGTCCACCTTGGTCTTGGAGTTGGTCACCGACTGGAACAGCTTGGCAATGTCGGCGGCCTTGGCGTAGTTCACCTGCAGCAGCTCGCGACGCAGCGGCGCCAGCTCCTCGATCTGCTTCTGCGACTCCAGCTCCTGGCGCTCGCGGGCGGCGATTTCCGCCGCCGGCGCCACCAGCAGCACGTTGCCGACCTTGCGCTTGTCGAGGTTCTTTGTCTTGAGCACCAGGTCCAGGGCCTGGTCCCACGGCACGTTCTGCAGGCGCAGGGTGATGCCGCCCTGCACGGTGTCACTGGCCACCAGGTTGAGGTTGGTGAAGTCGGCGATCAGTTGCAGCACCGAACGCACGTCGATGTCCTGGAAGTTCAGCGACAGCTTCTGGCCGGTGTACACGAAGCGATCGGCGTTCTTGCGGGCGATGTCCTCGGCGGTGACCTGGCGCACGCTGACGGTCAGCTTGTTGTCGGTCTGGAACACCGAGTAGTCGAAGGTGCCGCCCGGCTCGATGGTCACGGTGGCGGTGTCCGCCGAGGCCGTGGAGTTGACGAACTGCACGGGGGTGGCGAAGTCCTTGACGTCCAGGCGCACGCGCAGCGGCTCAGGCAGCTGGGTCTTGGGGAAGGTCAGGACGATCTTGTTGCCCTGCTCCTGGATATCGGGGCTGATGCTTGGGTCGCTGAGGTCGAGCAACACGTTGCCTTCGCCCTGCTCGCCGCGCTGGAAGTCGACGTTGCGAATGGCGCGGCCGGCTGGCTGGCCGTACACCGGGCGCGACGGCGCCGCACTGGCCACCGCAGTGCGTGGCAGCGCGCCAACCGGGGCAGCGGCGGCAGGCGCCGGGGCACGGGCCACCGAGCCACCCACCAGGTTGCTGGCGCCCTGGCCGATCATCACGAACAGGTTGTTGCCTTCCACGCGGGTGCCGTAGGGCGCCAGGTTGGTGAGGTTGACGATCAGCCGGGTGCGGTCCTTGGCTTCCACCACGGTCACGCTGCGGGCGTTGCCCACGCCCAGGTCACGGGTCTTGGTAGCCAGGCCGTTGGTCACCCCGGGCAGGTCCAGGGCAATGCGCGCCGGCTGGTCGGTGGTGTAGCCGCGTGGCGCCGGCACGGGGGCGTCGAAGGTCAGCTTGAGCTCAACCCGGTCCCCTGGCAACGCCGCCACATCCAGTGTTTTCAGGGTGGCCGCCATCAAGGCAGGCGAAAGCAGCGCCATCCATAGCGAGAGACCAAGGGCTGAAAGCATCCTATTCATTATCGATTTCCACTATGCGTGCGTGACCAGGCCCGTTATGAGCGTTCTTTCAAAGTGATGGTGCGCGGCCGTTCCAGCCAGCCGCCCTCGCCATCGGGGACAATCTCGACCACGTCGACCTGCGAATCGGTGATCGACACGATTCGCCCTTCGTTGCGGCCCAGGTAGTCGCCCACCTTCATGCGGTAAACCCCACCGGCGCCCTTCATCAGGGCGAACTTGCCGGTTTCGTTGGCCAGCGTACCGACCATTTCAAACTGCTCGATGTTGAAGCCTTCCAGGAACTGCTTGACCCGGGTGGGATCGGGCTTGACCTGCCTGGCGCCCTTCTGCCGGTGCGCCAGGTCGATCTTGACCGGCGGCTGGAACGGGCTGCGCAAGGCCGAGGCCTGGTAGGTGAACGGCTCGTAGGGGGCGAACTTGGGGATAGGCTCGATCGTCCCCCGGGGCCGTGCCTTGACGCCATCCATGTAGGCTTTCAGGTCATCGAAATCGCCGTTGCCACAGCCGGAAAGCAGGGCCATGAAACCGATCAGCACAAGGCTGCATGCTGCCCTCATTTGGCCGCTCCCTTGTCCTGGGCCGGGCCCGGCCCCTTGTCCTTGTCACCGTCGTGGTAGCGGTAGGTCTTGGCCAGGATGTTCATGCGCAGCAACGTGGTGTTGCCGTCGACCACCGGCTTCACCTCGAAGTCATGCAGGGTGACGATGCGTGGCAGGCTCGACACACCGCTGACGAAGGTGCCCAGGTCGTGGTAGTTGCCGGTCACGGTGATCTGGATGGGCAGCTCGACGTAGAACTGCTGGGTGACCTCGGGCAACAGCTTGATTTCCTCGAACTCCAGGCCGCTGCCCAGGCCGGTGCGGGTGATGTCTTCCAGCAGGCCCGGCACCTCGGTGTCACTAGGCAGCTGGCGCAGCATGGCGCCGAAGGAAATTTCCATTTCCTTCATCTGCTGGGTGTAGGCCTCCAGGTTTGCCGCCTGGAATGCCTTGCTGGCGTATTGCTCCTTGAGCGTTTGTTCCTGGGCGCGGGCGCGCTCCAGCTCGTCACCCATGTCGCTGATGTGGAAGTTGTAGCCAAGGGCCAGGATCAACACCATCAGCAGCACCCCGGCGATACCTTTCATCGCCGGCGGCCAGGAGCCCAGGTTGTTGAAGTCCAGCTCGCTGAGGTTGATCTTGCGCAGGCCATCCATCCATTCGGAGAAATTCATTTCGCGTTCTCCTCGGTGGCGGGCGAGGTCTGGCGGACCGTGAGCTGGAAATTGTTGCTGTTGGTCTGCTGCTGGTCCGCGCCCGGCTTGGCCTTGACCTCGGTCAGGCTGGGGGCGGCCATCCACGGCGAAGCTTCCATGTTGCGCATCAGGTCCGATACACGATTGTTGGATTCAGCCGAGCCGGACACGGCAATGCTCTTGTCGGTCATCTTCACGTCGGTGAAATACACCCCGTCCGGCACGGTGCGCGCCAGCTGGTCGAACAGGTGGCCGATGATCGGGCGGTTGGCCTGCAGGTCCTGGATGATCTTCATGCGCTCGATCAGTTGCTTGCGCCGCGCCTTCAGCTCGGCGATCTGCTTGATGCGCTCGTCAAGGGCGGTGATCTGCGTCTGGATGTAGGCGTTGCGGGCGTTCTGCTGGTCGATGGCATGGCTGTAGTACTGGTCGGCCAGCAGGATGATGCCGACACCGCCCACCACCACGCCGGCCAGGGCCAGCAGGAAGCGTTTCTTGCGTTCTTCGCGCAGCTGTTCGCGCCACGGCAGCAGGTTGATGCGCGCCATCAGTCAAAACTCCTCAACGCCAGGCCGCAGGCAATCATCAGCGCTGGCGCGTCACTGGCCAGGGCGCCGGCGTTGACCTTGCTGCTCAGGGCCATGTCGGCAAAGGGGTTGGCGACCATGGCCGGGGTGCCCAGGCGTTGCTGGATCAGCTGGTCGAGGCCGGAAATGGAGGCGGTGCCACCGGCCAGCAGGATGTAGTCGACGTCGTTGTGCTGGCCGGCAGCGAAGAAGAACTGCAGCGAGCGCGAGACCTGCTGCACCACGGCGTCCTTGAACGGCTGCAGCACCTCGGCCACGTAGTCGTCAGGCAGGCCGCCCTGCTTCTTGGCCAGGCCCGCCTCTTCCATGGACAGCCCGTAGCGGCGCTGGATCTCCTCGGTGAGCTGGCGGCCACCGAACAGCTGTTCGCGGGTGTAGATGATGCGGCCGTTGTGCAGCACGCTGAGGGTGGTCATGGTGGCGCCGATGTCGACCACGGCCACGGTCAGCGGGCCCTCGCCTTCCATCAGCGTCGGTTCCAGCAGGCCGAAGGCGCGCTCCAGGGCGTAGGCCTCGACGTCGACCACGCGCGCCGTCAGGCCGGCCAGGGCCAGGGCCGCCTCGCGCACCTCGACGTTTTCCTTGCGGCAGGCCGCCAGCAGCACGTCCACCCGCTCGGGGTTGCGCGCCGAATAGCCCTGCACCTCGAAGTCGATGGCGACCTCTTCAAGCGGGTAGGGAATGTATTGATCGGCCTCGACCTTGAGCTGGTTTTCCATTTCGTCTTCGGAAAGCGCAGCGTCCATCTCGATGGTCTTGGTAATGACAGCGGAACCTGCGACCGCCACGGCCACGGTCTTGGCGCTGGTGCGGGCCTTGACCAGCACGCGTGACAAGGCCTGGCCCACGCCCTCGAGCTCCGCGATGTTCTTTTCCACCACCGCGTTGGCCGGGAGGGGCTCAACCGCGTAGGCTTCGACTCTGAACCGGTTGCCGGAGCGACTGAGCTCCAGAAGCTTCACCGATGTCGAGCTGATGTCGATCCCCAAAAGCGAATTTGCTTTCTTGCCGAAGAGTCCAAGCACGCCCGATTCCCTATCATTATCCGTGACTTACGGACCACTTATAGTACGAAGCATTTAATAGCAGTCTTGACAGAAGCGCAAATAACGCTCTGTGTCTAAAAATGCTTATAATGCCCAGCACTTTTGCCCTGGTCGCCGTGCCTTGTGCGTAACCCATTCTTTTATCTGGAAATCCAAAAGCCTTGATACGCCTGCTGAAGTTTTTCTGGTGGTCCTTCGTCGCCGTTTTCTGTGGCCTGCTGCTCGGCCTGAGCGGTGCCTACCTGTATCTTAGCCCCAGCCTGCCGTCTGTAGACGCGCTCAAGAGCGTGCAGCTACAGATACCGCTGCGGGTATACAGCAGCGACAACAAGTTGATCGCCGAGTTTGGCGAAATGCGCCGTTCTCCAATCAAATTCGCCGAAATTCCGCCGCACTTCATTCAAGCGCTGCTGTCGGCCGAAGACGATAATTTCGCCAATCACTACGGTGTGGATCCCAGCAGCCTGATGCGCGCCGCCGGCCAGCTGTTCAGCAGCGGCCACATTCAGACGGGCGGTAGTACCATCACCATGCAGGTAGCCAAGAACTACTTCCTGAGCAGTGAGCGTAGCTTCTCCCGCAAGGCCACGGAGATTCTCCTTGCCCTGCAGATCGAACGCCAGCTGACCAAGGATGAAATTCTCGAGCTGTACGTGAACAAGATCTACCTGGGCAACCGCGCCTACGGCATCGATGCCGCGTCGCAGGTGTACTACGGCAAGTCGATCCGCGACATCAGCCTGGCGCAGATGGCCATGATCGCCGGCCTGCCCAAGGCGCCGTCGCGCTTCAACCCGCTGGCCAACCCGGTGCGCGCCAAGGAGCGCCGCGACTGGATCCTGGGCCGCATGTACAAGCTGGGCAAGATCACCGAGGACGAGTACCAGACCGCCCTGGCCGAGCCGATCAACGCCAGCTACCACGTGCCGACCCCGGAAGTGAACGCGCCGTGGATCGCCGAGATGGCCCGCGCCGAGATGGTCGGCCGCTACGGCAGCGACGCCTACACCGAAGGCTTCCGCGTCACCACCACGGTGCCCAGCAACCTGCAGGAAGACGCCAACGCCGCCGTCTCCGCCGGCCTGATCGAATACGACCAGCGCCACGGCTACCGCGGCCCCGAATCGCGCCTGCCGGGCAAGACCCGCGACGCCTGGCTGCAGGAGCTGGCCAAGCAACGGCCGCTCAACGGCCTGGAGCCGGCGATCGTCACCCAGGTGGACAAGGGCGGCCTGAGCGTGCTCAACCGCAACGGCGAGCAGCAGCACGTGGCCTGGGACACCATGAAGTGGGCCCGCCCCTTCCTCAACACCAACAGCCAGGGCCGCGCCCCGGCGCAGCCGTCGGACGTGGCCCAGGTGGGCGACCTGATTCGTGTGCAGCCACAGCCGGACGGCACCCTGAAGTTCAGCCAGGTGCCGACGGTGCAGAGCGCGCTGGTGTCGCTTGACCCGCAGAACGGCGCCATCCGCGCCCTGGTGGGCGGCTTCGCCTTCGAGCAGAGCAACTACAACCGCGCCGTGCAGGCCAAGCGCCAGCCAGGCTCCAGCTTCAAGCCGTTCATCTATTGCGCGGCGCTGGACAACGGCTACACCCCGGCCACCCTGGTCAACGACGCCCCCATCGTGTTCGCCGACGCCAACATGGACAACGTCTGGCGGCCGAAGAACGACACCAACACCTTCCTGGGCCCCATCCGCCTGCGCGAAGCGCTGTACAAGTCGCGCAACCTGGTGTCGATCCGCGTGCTGCAGGCGCTGGGCGTGAACCCGACCATCGACTACATCACCCGCTTCGGCTTCAACAAGCAGGACCTGCCGCCGAACCTGTCGCTGGCCCTGGGTACCGCCACCCTCACGCCCATCGAGATCGCGACCGGCTGGAGCACCTTCGCCAACGGCGGCTACAAGGTGTCGCCGTACCTGATCCAGAAGATCGAGAGCCGCAACGGCGACACCCTGTTCGTCGCCAACCCGCCCAGTGTGCCGGCCGACACCAGCGCCGCCGCCACCGCGCCGGGCGTCGCCGCACCGGAGCACTCGCTGATCACCGGCGCCACCAGCCCGGCGCTGACCGAGCCGCCAGCCGTGGCCACCCGGGTGGTCGATGGCCGCACCACGTTCATCCTCAACAGCATGCTCGAGGACGTGATCAAGAAGGGCACCGGCCGCCGCGCCATGGCCCTGGGCCGCAGCGACCTGGCCGGCAAGACCGGTACCACCAACGACTCCAAGGATGCATGGTTCTCGGGCTACAACGCCGACTACATGACCACCGTGTGGACCGGCTTCGACCAGCCTGAAAGCCTGGGCCGCCGTGAGTTCGGTGGCACCGTGGCACTGCCGATCTGGATGAACTACATGGCCGCCGCGCTGAAGGACAAGCCGGCCCACACCCAGGCCGAGCCGGAAGGCATCGTCAGCCTGCGCGTAGACCCGATCAGCGGCCGCGCGGCGACGCCGAGCACGCCGAACGCCTACTTCGAGCTGTTCAAGAGCGAGGACACGCCGCCGTCGGTCAACGAACTGGGCAACGGCAGCGCCCCTGGCAGCCCGCTGCCGGCGGACGAGTCGGCGCCTATCGATCTGTTCTAAGGCGCGCCCAATCCCGTAGCCGCTGCCGCCAGGCTGCGCTGGCCCTGTGCTTCACTGAAGATCTCCAGGGCTCACGCCGGCCAGCGCAGCCTGGCGGCAGCGGCTACACGGATAATGCAAGACCCACAAAAAAGCCCGACTCAATGAGTCGGGCTTTTTTGTTACCGGCTGCGGTTAGCCGTTGAACACGTCATCCACGCTTTTCAGCGGGTAGTTCTTCGGGTACGGCAGGGTAGCCACGCCAGTCTCGATGGCGGCCTTGGCCACGGCGTCGGAGATCACGGTGATCAGGCGAGCGTCCATTGGCTTCGGAATGATGTACTCACGGCCGAACTCCAGGCCGATACCGCCGTAGGCGTCGCACACTTCCTGAGGCACCGGCAGCTTGGCCAGTTCGCGCAGGGCGTTGGCGGCGGCGATTTTCATTTCCTCGTTGATGCGCTTGGCGCGAACGTCCAGGGCACCACGGAAGATGAACGGGAAGCCCAGCACGTTGTTGACCTGGTTCGGGTAGTCCGAACGGCCGGTGGCCATGATCACGTCGCTGCGAGTGGCGTGGGCCAGCTCTGGCGAGATTTCCGGATCTGGGTTCGAGCAAGCGAACACGATCGGGTTGGCCGCCATGCGCTTCAGTTGCTCGGCGCTCAGCAGGTTCGGGCCCGACAGGCCGACGAACACGTCAGCGCCTTCGATGGCGTCGTCCAGGGTGCGCTTGTCAGTGGCGTGGGCGAACACGGCCTTGTACTGGTTCAGGTCGTCACGGCCAGCGTGGATCACGCCGGTGCGGTCGATCATGAAGATGTTCTCGACCTTGGCACCCATGCTCACCAGCAGCTTCATGCAGGAGATGGCTGCAGCGCCAGCGCCCAGGCAGACGATCTTCGCGTCTTCCAGGGTCTTGCCGGCGATTTCCAGGGCGTTGATCATGCCGGCCGCGGTGACGATGGCGGTGCCGTGCTGGTCATCGTGGAACACTGGAATGTCGCACTGTTCGATCAGGGCGCGCTCGATCTCGAAGCACTCGGGTGCCTTGATGTCTTCCAGGTTGATGCCACCGAAGGTGATGGAGATACGCTTGACGGTGTCGATGAAGGCTTGCGGGCTTTCGGAGTCGACTTCGATGTCGAACACGTCAATGCCGGCGAAACGCTTGAACAGAACGCCCTTGCCTTCCATCACTGGCTTGGAAGCCAGTGGGCCCAGGTTACCCAGGCCGAGAATGGCGGTGCCGTCGGAGATGACTGCTACCAGGTTGCCCTTGCCGGTGTACTTGTAGGCCAGCTCTGGGTCGCGACCGATTTCGCGGACCGGCTCGGCCACACCTGGGCTGTAGGCCAGCGACAGGTCACGGGCAGTGGCGGTGGGTTTGGTCAGCTCGACACTCAGTTTCCCAGGACGTGGCTGGGCATGGTACTCGAGAGCGGCAGTTTTCAAATCTGACATTTTGGCGTTCCGCTTGTGCTATGGACTTTTAGAAGCGCCGAGGATACTCGCCCAGCAAACAGGCGACAAGACTGGCCGGTCACTTGGTTTAAGCGCCTGGCTATTGGACTTTGGCCGCAGGGCCACGGCCGGCGGGGCTTGCGACTGTCTACAATTAATTTAATTTATGTGAACAATCCAGAGCTTCTATTGTTCAAAAAACAGGCAAAAAAAAGGTGCCCCGAAGGACACCTTTCTTTACCAGCTCGATCGTTAGATCAAACCTTGCGAGCGCCGAAACCGCCGAAACGCTTCTGGAAGCGGTCAACACGGCCGCCGGTGTCCAGAGTTTTCTGCTTACCGGTGTAGAACGGGTGGCATTCGGAGCAAACGTCCAGGCTCAGTGGCTTGCACAGAGTCGAACGGGTCTTGATGACGTTGCCGCAGCTGCAGGTGGCGTCAACGGCTTCGTACGCTGGATGAATTTCTGGTTTCATGGTCACTTCCTCAGGCTGCGTGCCGCCATCCAACACCATTGTTGAATACCGCACGTAATTAGGCCGCGTATCTTATCAGACCTTGTCAAACACGCAAGTTATCGCTTGCACCGACTGTCGTCTGGTAGGCTGCGCCCCTGCAATCACCCCCTACTTCAGAGAGCCCCCACGCGTGCCCGACGTCATTCTGCGCCTCGCCCTGCCCTCGCCGCTGCGACGCCTGTTCGACTACCGGGCGCCAGCCGGCATGCCAGCCAGCGCGTTCACCCCGGGCATGCGCCTGCGCGTGCCGTTCGGGCGCCGGGAGATGATCGGCATCCTGATCGAGGTGGCCGACACCAGCGACGTGCCGGCCGACAAGCTCAAGCCGGCGGTGGCCCTGCTGGACCCGGTCAGCCCGCTGCCACCGGCGCTGTTCAAGCTGTGCCTGTGGACCGCGCAATATTATCAGCACAGCCTGGGCGACACCCTGAGCTGGGCCCTGCCGGTGCTGCTGCGCCAGGGCGAGCCCGCCGAGGCGCGCCAGGAGCGCTTCTGGCTGGCTGCGCCCAGCGCGCGCCAGGACGACCCGCGCATCAAGAACGCCCCTCGCCAGCGCGAAGCCCTGGCCACCCTGGCCCAGCACCCCCACGGTGTGCCGCACCAGCTGTTGAGCAAGCTGGGCCTGAACAAGGGCAGCCTGGACCTGCTGCTGGAAAAAGAGCTGGTGCAGGTGGAGGTGCGCCGGCATGCCCCCGGGGTGCGCCACGAACACTGGCTGGCGCAGCCCGAGCTGCCGCTCAACCCCGAACAGCGGGCGGCCTTCGAGGCGGTGCGCGCCGGCTTCGACAGCTTCCACGCCTTCCTGCTGGCCGGGGTCACCGGCAGCGGCAAGACCGAGGTCTACCTGCAGCTGATCCGCGAGACCCTGGAGGCCGGCAAGCAGGCGCTGGTGCTGATCCCCGAGATCAACCTGGGGCCGCAGACCCTGGCGCGCTTCGAGCAGCGCTTCAACGCGCGCATCGCCCTGCTGCATTCGGCGGTCAATGACCGCGAGCGCCTGGACGCCTGGCTGGCGGCGCGCGACGGCGAGGCCGACATTATTATCGGCACCCGCTCGGCGCTGTTCACGCCCATGAAGCACCCCGGCCTGATCATCATCGACGAAGAGCACGACGGCTCTTATAAACAGCAGGAAGGCCTGCGCTACCACGCCCGCGACCTGGCGCTGGTGCGCGCGCGCCAGGAGAACATCCCGATCCTGCTGGGCTCGGCCACGCCGTCGCTGGAAAGCCTGCACAACGCCTACACCGGCCGCTACGGCCTGCTGAAGCTGGAACACCGCGCCGGCGGCGCCAAGCAGCCCAAGTTCCTGCGCCTGGACGTGAAAAGCCGGCCGCTGGACAGCGGCATCAGTGGCCCCATGCAGCAGGCCATTGGCCAGACCCTGGCGGCCGGCCAGCAGGTGCTGGTGTTCCTCAACCGCCGCGGCTTCGCGCCGACGCTGCTGTGCCACGACTGCGGCTGGATGTCGGAGTGCCCGCGCTGCGACGCGCGCACCACCGTGCACCAGCGCTACGGCGAACTGCGTTGCCACCACTGCGGCCACGTGGAGCGCGTGCCCCGCCACTGCCCCAAGTGCAACACCGTGGACCTGCGGCCGGTGGGCGCCGGCACCGAGCGCGCCGAGGAGCGCCTGAGCATCCTGTTCCCCGACTACCCGGTGCTGCGCGTGGACCGCGACAGCACCTCGCGCAAGGACGCAATGAACCAGCTGTTCGCCACCATCCAGAAGGGCCAGCCGTGCATCCTGGTGGGCACACAGATGCTGGCCAAGGGGCATCACTTCCCGCGGGTCACCCTGGTGTCGATCCTGGATGCCGATGGCGGCCTGTTCTCCGGCGACTTCCGCGCCAGCGAGCGCATGGCCCAGCTGATCGTGCAGGTGGCGGGCCGTGCGGGCCGCGCCGAAGAGCCCGGCCGGGTGATCATCCAGACCCACCTGGCCGACCACCCGCTGCTGGTGCAACTCACCGAACAGGGCTATTTCGCCTTCGCCGAGCAGGCCCTGAGCGAACGCCGCGCCGCCGGCCTGCCGCCCTTCGCCCACCTGGCGCTGCTGCGCGCCGAGGCGCACAAGCCGGGCCAGGCCGAAGCGTTCCTGGATGAAGCCTGCAGCGAGGCCGAACGCCTGCGGGAACAAATGCAGCTGGTGGGCATCGAACTGCTCGGCCCGGTGCCAGCCCCCATGGAGCGCCGCGCCGGCCGCTTCCGCGCGCAGCTGCTGTTGCAGGCCAGCGCCCGGGCGCCGCTGCATCGCCTGATCGCCAGCTGGCTGCTGATGCTCGAGCAGATGCCCAGCGGCCGCCAGGTGCGCTGGTCGCTGGATGTCGACCCGGTGGACCTGTATTAAAGACCGTGGGAGCTGGCTTGCCAGCGAGTTTTTCAATAGGCCCAAAAGCTCGCTGGCAAGCCAGCTCCCACAACTTGCACTAAACAAGGTTGGCAAGCCAACCTTGGCACCGGATAATATCCAGTTTTTCCACCCGCGCTTCCAGGCGCCGCCCGCCCATGCGGTCGAACGAGAAGACCATGAAAGACACCATTCGCCAGCTGATTCAACAAGCCCTCACCCAACTCGTCACGGAAGGTGTGTTGCCTGAAGGGCTGACGCCAGCGATCCAGGTGGAAAACGCCCGCGACAAGAAGAACGGCGACTTCGCCAGCAACATCGCCATGATGCTGGCCAAGCCGGCCGGCCTGAAACCACGCGACCTGGCCGAAAAACTGATCGCCGCCCTGCCTGCCGACGCGCAGATCAGCAAGGTCGAGATCGCCGGCCCCGGCTTCCTGAACTTCTTCCAGAACACCCAGGCCCTGGCTGCCCGCCTGGACGCCGCCCTGGCCGACGCCCAGCTGGGCGTGCGCAAGGCCGGCGCCACCCAGCGCGTGGTGGTCGACCTGTCGGCCCCCAACCTGGCCAAGGAAATGCACGTCGGCCACCTGCGTTCCACCATCATCGGTGACGGCGTGGCCCGCGTGCTGGAATTCCTCGGCGACACCGTGATCCGCCAGAACCACGTGGGCGACTGGGGCACCCAGTTCGGCATGCTGATGGCGTACCTGCAGGAAAACCCGATCACCAGCGACGAGCTGTCGGACCTGGAAAACTTCTACCGCGCCGCCAAGCAACGCTTCGACGAGTCCGAAGAGTTCGCCGACCGTGCCCGCGGCCTGGTGGTCAAGCTGCAGGCCGGTGACCCGGACTGCCTGGCCCTGTGGACCAAGTTCAAGGACATCTCGCTGTCGCACTGCCAGAAGATCTACGAGCTGCTGAACGTCAAGCTGACCATGGCCGACGTGATGGGCGAAAGCGCCTATAACGACGACCTGATCAACGTGGTCAACGACCTCAAGGCCGCCGGCCTGCTGGTCGAAAGCAACGGCGCCCAGTGCGTGTTCCTCGACGAGTTCAAGAACGCCGAGGGCGAGCCGCTGCCGGTGATCATCGTCAAGGCCGACGGTGGCTACCTGTACGCCACCACTGACCTGGCCGCCGTGCGCTACCGCAGCGGCAAGCTGGCCGCCGACCGCGCCCTGTACTTCGTCGACCAGCGCCAGGCCCTGCACTTCCAGCAAGTGTTCGCCGTGGCCCGCAAGGCCGGCTTCGTCACCCACCCGATGGACATGGAGCACATGGGCTTCGGCACCATGAACGGCGCCGACGGCCGCCCGTTCAAGACCCGTGACGGCGGCACCGTGAAGCTGATCGACCTGCTGACCGAAGCCCAGGAACGCGCCTACGCGCTGGTGAAGGAAAAGAACCCGGAACTGGCCGAGGAAGAACTGCGCGCCATCGCCAAGGTAGTGGGCATCGACTCGGTGAAATACGCCGACCTGTCCAAGCACCGCACCAGCGACTACAGCTTCAACTTCGACCTGATGCTGAATTTCGAAGGCAACACCGCCCCGTACCTGCTGTACGCCTACACCCGTACTGCCGGCGTGTTCCGCAAGCTGGGCAAGAGCTTCGCCGACGTCGAAGGCGAGATCGTGCTGGAAGCGCCGCAGGAGCACGAACTGGCCGCCAAGCTGGCGCAGTTCGCTGAAATCCTGAACAACGTCGCTGAAAAGGGCACCCCGCACGTGCTGTGCACCTACCTGTACGACGTCGCCGGCCTGTTCTCCAGCTTTTACGAGAACTGCCCGGTGCTGGCCGCCGATACCCCGGCCCAGCAACAAAGCCGCCTGCGCCTGGCCGCCCTGACCGGTCGCACCCTCAAGCAAGGCCTGGAACTGCTGGGCCTGGAAACTCTGGAGCGCATGTAAGTTGGTTGCCAAGAAAAAACCTGCTCCCAAGCGTGGCGCCAGCCGAAACTCCGCTCCAGCGAAAAAGCCGATCCCGGGTTGGGTATGGATGGCGGTCGGCCTCACGGTCGGCGCCTTCATCGTCTTCCTGATGAAGCTGGAGCCGGGGCATGACGACGTCAAGCGGGTGAAACCCGAGCAGGCCAAGGCCGACAAGATCGCCGAGGCCAACAAGACGCCGCCAAGCCCGCAGGCGCCGGTGAAGCCCAAGTACGACTTCTACACCCTGCTGCCCGAGTCGGAAGTGATCGTGCCGCCTGAAGCCGTGCCGGAGAAAACCCCGCCGGTGCCGGCGCAACCACCGGTCACCCCGGCGGAAGCGGCGAAGATCGACACCGCGCGCGCCCAGGCGGCGCTGTCGGGGCAGACGCCGCCGCCAGCACCGGCGGTGATCAAGCCGGCAGCCACCACGCAGTTCTTCCTGCAGGCCGGCTCGTTCCGCAAGCAGTCCGATGCGGACCGCGTGCGCGCGCAGATCATCCTGCTGGGCCAGGCGGTGGCGGTTGAATCTGGCACCGTGAAGGACGAGACCTGGTACCGGGTGCTGGTCGGCCCGTTCAGCAACCGCGAACAGCTGACCGTGGCGCAGAAGCAGCTGTCGGGCAGCGGTTTCAGCAACTTGCTGTTACAACAACGCCAGACCCGCCAGTAGCCAGTAGCCAGTAGCCGCTGCCGCCAGGCTGCGCCGGCCCTGTCATTCACTGGAGATCTTCAGCGAACACAAGGGCCAGCGCAGCCTGGCGGCAGCGGCTACGGGCATTCGCAACACCACCGCTCATCCCCCAAGGTTGAAATAGCCAACCGCACCCCCATATGAGTTTCCATCAGGGCATTTTCGCCCCGCTGCGTGGAGACTCTCCCCTTGACCACCATCGTTTCAGTTCGTCGCCACGGCAAAGTCGTCATGGGCGGCGACGGCCAGGTTTCCCTCGGTAATACCGTGATGAAAGGCAACGCCAAGAAAGTGCGTCGCCTGTACCACGGCCAGGTAATCGCCGGTTTTGCCGGTGCCACCGCCGACGCCTTCACGCTGTTCGAGCGTTTTGAAGGCCAACTGGAGAAACACCAGGGCCACCTCGTGCGCGCCGCCGTCGAGCTGGCCAAGGAATGGCGTACCGACCGTTCCCTGAGCCGCCTGGAAGCCATGCTTGCCGTGGCCAACAAGGACGCCTCCTTGATCATCACCGGCAACGGCGACGTCGTCGAACCCGAGGACGGCCTGATCGCCATGGGTTCCGGTGGCGCGTTCGCACAAGCCGCTGCCCGCGCGCTGCTGATGAAAACCGACTTGTCGGCCCGCGAAATCGCCGAGACCGCACTGGGTATTGCCGGCGACATCTGCGTGTTCACCAACCACAACCTGACCATCGAGGAGCAGGACCTCGCGGAGTAACAAGTTGTTCTGGCGCCCGGCTGCGGCCGGGCCTTCCCACGCTTGTCAGCACCGCTAGAGGACCGCCACATATCATGTCCATGACCCCCCGCGAGATCGTCCACGAACTCAACCGCCACATCATCGGCCAGGACGATGCCAAGCGCGCCGTCGCCATCGCCCTGCGCAACCGCTGGCGCCGCATGCAGCTGCCGGCCGAGCTGCGCGTTGAAGTGACGCCCAAGAACATCCTGATGATCGGCCCTACCGGCGTGGGCAAGACCGAGATCGCCCGCCGCCTGGCTAAGCTGGCCAACGCGCCGTTCATCAAGGTCGAAGCCACCAAGTTCACCGAAGTGGGCTACGTGGGCCGCGACGTCGAGTCGATCATCCGCGACCTGGCCGACGCCGCCCTGAAGCTGCTGCGCGAGCAGGAGATCACCCGCGTGCAGCACCGCGCCGAAGACGCCGCCGAAGAGCGCATCCTCGACGCCCTGCTGCCGCCGGCACGCATGGGCTTCAACGAAGACCAGACCCACAGCACCGACTCCAACACCCGCCAGCTGTTCCGCAAGCGCCTGCGCGAAGGCCAGCTGGATGACAAGGAAATCGAGATCGAAGTGGCCGAAGCCATGGGCGTCGACATTTCCGCGCCACCGGGCATGGAAGAGATGACCAACCAGCTGCAGAACCTGTTCGCCAACATGGGCAAGGGCAAGAAGAAAGCCCGCAAGCTCAAGGTGAAGGAAGCCCTGAAGCTGGTGCGCGAGGAAGAAGCCGGTCGCCTGGTGAACGAGGAAGAGCTCAAGGCCAAGGCCCTGGAAGCAGTCGAGCAACACGGCATCGTGTTCATCGACGAGATCGACAAGGTGGCCAAGCGCGGCAACGTCGGCGGCGCCGATGTGTCCCGTGAAGGCGTGCAGCGCGACCTGCTGCCGCTGATCGAAGGCTGCACCGTGAACACCAAGCTGGGCATGGTCAAGACCGACCACATCCTGTTCATCGCCAGCGGCGCCTTCCACCTGAGCAAGCCAAGCGACCTGGTGCCCGAGCTGCAAGGCCGCCTGCCGATCCGCGTGGAACTCAAGGCCCTGACCCCGGAAGACTTCGAGCGCATCCTGCAAGAGCCGCACGCCTCGCTGACCGAGCAGTACCGCGAGCTGCTGAAGACCGAAGGCCTGAACATCGAGTTCGCGCCCGAGGGCATCAAGCGCCTGGCCGAGATCGCCTTCCAGGTCAACGAGAAGACCGAGAACATCGGTGCCCGCCGCCTGCACACGCTGCTCGAACGCCTGCTGGAAGAAGTGTCCTTCAGCGCTGGCGACCTGGCCAGCGCCCACGACGAGACGCCGATCCGCATCGACGCCGAGTACGTGAACAGCCACCTGGGCGAATTGGCCCAGAACGAAGACCTGTCTCGGTATATCCTGTAAGGCAAGACCTGCCCGTAGCACCTGTGCTGTGGGAGCTGGCTTGCCAGCGAGCTTTTAGAAGCGAAAAGCTCGCTGGCAAGCCAGCTCCCACAAGGGCGACCTGAACTTCAGAGCCCTGTATCGATGACCAAGCTCCCCACCGCCATCAACCTGCACAAAGCCTCGAAGACCTTGAGCCTCACCTACGGCCCTGGCGAGGTGTACCACCTGCCCGCCGAATTCCTGCGCGTGCACTCTCCCTCCGCCGAGGTCCAGGGCCACGGCAACCCCATCCTGCAGTTCGGCAAGCTGGGCGTTGGCCTGTCCAAAATAGAGCCGGCCGGCCAGTACGCACTAAAATTGACGTTCGACGACGGCCACGACAGCGGCCTGTTCACCTGGGACTACCTCTACCAGCTGTCGATTCGCCAGGAGCAACTGTGGGCGGATTACCTCGACGAGCTGCAAAAAGCCGGCAAGACCCGCGACCCCGCATTGTCGGTAGTCAAACTGATGCTCTAGCCCGCGGCTCGGATTTTCTAGAGAGCATTTTCTAATTCTATTTGCTTGAATGCCTTGGCAGCGGTCCTACAACGGTCGCTTGCGATTTCGTACAAAGTCGGGTAACCAATGGAAGTGGCAAGTTCCCTGCATCACTCAGGGTACTGGTCGGGTTCGGACGTTGCGAGAGAAGGTAGCCTTCCGCAGGCGCAGGATTGCCAGCAAGACTCCGCGATGCATCGCCCGGCCAGTCGTTACACAACTGTTCGCTATCACTGGTCACCCGGGCAGTAGTACTGGCTCGCGGCTGCGCTGTCGGCACAGTCCCACCAGTACTCGTCTCAGGACAACGGAGCGTCGTAGATGAGTAACAAGAACAACGATGAACTGAAGTACCAGGCCTCGGAAAATACTCTGGGCCTGAACCCTGTCATCGGCTTGCGCGGCAAGGATCTGCTCAGCTCTGCGCGCATGATTTTGCGGCAGGCTCTCAAGCAGCCGCTGCACAGTGCCAAGCACGTGGCCCATTTTGGCATCGAACTGAAGAACGTGATCTTCGGCAAATCCAGCCTGGTACCGGAAAACGATGACCGTCGTTTCGGTGACCCGGCCTGGAGCCAGAACCCCCTGTACCGCCGCTACCTGCAGACCTACCTGGCGTGGCGCAAGGAGCTTCACGACTGGGCGGGCGAGAGCAACCTCTCGGCCCAGGACATCGCCCGCGCCCACTTCGTCATCAACCTGATGACCGAGGCCATGGCGCCCACCAACACCATGGCCAACCCGGCAGCGGTGAAGCGCTTCTTCGAGACCGGCGGCAAGAGCCTGCTCGACGGCCTGTCGCACCTGGCCAAGGACCTGGTGAACAACGGCGGCATGCCCAGCCAGGTCAACATGGACGCGTTCGAGGTGGGCAAGAACCTGGGCACCAGCGAGGGCGCGGTGATCTACCGCAACGACGTGCTGGAGCTGATCCAGTACAGCCCCATCACCGAGCAGACCCTGGAACGGCCGCTGCTGGTGGTACCGCCGCAGATCAACAAGTTCTACGTGTTCGACCTCAGCCCCGAGAAGAGCCTGGCGCGCTTCTGCCTGCGCAGCAACGTGCAGACCTTCATCATCAGCTGGCGCAACCCTACCAAGGCGCAGCGCGAGTGGGGCCTGTCGACCTACATCGACGCCCTCAAGGAAGCGGTGGACGTGGTGCTGGCCGTCACCGGCAGCAAGGACTTGAACATGCTCGGCGCCTGCTCGGGCGGCATCACCTGCACCGCGCTGCTGGGCCACTACGCCGCCTTGGGCGAGCGCAAGGTGAACGCCCTGACCCTGCTGGTGAGCGTGCTCGACACCACCCTGGACACTCAGGTGGCGCTGTTCGTCGACGAGCAGACCCTGGAGGCGGCCAAGCGCCACTCCTACCAATCGGGCGTGCTGGAAGGCAAGGACATGGCGAAGATCTTCGCCTGGATGCGCCCCAACGACCTGATCTGGAACTACTGGGTCAACAACTACCTGATGGGCAACGAGCCGCCGGTGTTCGACATCCTGTTCTGGAACAACGACACCACGCGCCTGCCGGCCGCCTTCCACGGCGACCTGATCGAAATGTTCAAGAACAACCCGCTGACCCGCGCCAACGCCCTGGAGGTCTGCGGCACCGCCATCGACCTGAAGCAGGTGGACAGCGATATTTTCTGCCTGGCGGGCACCAACGATCACATCACGCCATGGACTTCGTGCTACAAATCAGCACAACTGTTTGGCGGCAAGGTGGAGTTCGTGCTGTCGAGCAGCGGTCATATCCAGAGCATTCTCAACCCGCCGGGCAACCCCAAGGCGCGGTTCATGACCAATAGCGAGCTGACGTCCACCCCCGTGCAGTGGCAGGAGGATTCGACCAAGCACACCGATTCCTGGTGGTTGTACTGGGCAGCCTGGTTGACCGAACGTTCAGGGGAACTGAAAAAGGCGCCACTCAAGCTGGGCAACAAGGCGTACCCGGCCGGGGAGGCTTCACCCGGGACTTACGTGCACGAGCGCTGAGGCGCCAGGCCCGTCCGAGAACCGCCACGACAATTGGCGTGGCGGCACAACCTTATAGGGCTTGATGCATGCAGGAACAGTACATCTTCCGGACCGTGGATCTGGATGGCCAGGCCATCCGCACCGCGGTAAGGCCAGGCAAGCCGCATTTGACCCCACTGCTGATTTTCAACGGCATCGGCGCCAACCTGGAGCTGGTATTCCCCTTCGTGCAGGCGCTGGACCCTGACCTGGAAGTGATTGCGTTCGACGTGCCCGGGGTCGGTGGCTCCTCCACGCCCAGCTACCCCTACCGGTTCCCGGGGCTGGCACGCCTGACCGCGCGCATGCTCGACTACCTGGACTACGGCCAGGTGAACGCCATTGGCGTGTCGTGGGGCGGCGCGCTGGCCCAGCAGTTCGCCTACGACTACCCCGAGCGCTGCAAGAAACTGGTGCTGGCGGCCACGGCGGCCGGCGCGGTGATGGTGCCGGGCAAGCCCAAGGTACTGTGGATGATGGCCAGCCCGCGGCGCTACATCCAGCCCTCGCACGTGGTGCGCATTGCCCCGGAGATCTACGGCGGCGCGTTCCGCCGCGACCCGGACCTGGCCATGAACCACGCCGCCAAGGTGCGTTCCTCGGGCAAGCTGGGCTACTACTGGCAGCTGTTCGCCGGGCTGGGCTGGACCAGCATCCACTGGCTGCACAAGATCCACCAGCCGACCCTGGTGCTGGCCGGCGACGATGACCCGCTGATCCCGCTGATCAATATGCGCCTGCTGGCCTGGCGCATTCCCAACGCCCAACTACACATAATCGACGACGGCCACCTGTTCCTGATTACCCGGGCGGAAGCCGTCGCGCCGATCATCATGAAGTTTCTCCAGGAAGAGCGCCAACGCGCGGTGATGCACCCGCAACCGGCGCCATTTCGCGGCCCCTGAGGGGCCGCTGGTTGTCGCGTGCGTGGCCGGAGTGCTGCCAACGCGATCAACGCAAGCGTGCTGCACGGCGCTTGCACCCATGTGTTGGTAGAAGGCCCGACGAAGGAGTGTTGACGCATGAAAGAGAAACCAGCCAAGGGGCACACGCCCATCGCTGCCACCTTTATGAACGCCCAGAGCGCGATCACCGGGCTGCGGGGTCGTGACCTGGTTTCGACCCTGCGCAGCGTAGGCCGCCACAGCCTGCTGCACCCGGTGCTCACTGCCCGCCATGCCCTGCGCCTGGGCAGCCAGCTGAGCCGGGTACTGATGGGCGACACGCTGCACCAGCCCAACCCCAAGGACAGCCGCTTCAGCGACCCCACCTGGAGCCTCAACCCCTTCTACCGCCGCGGGCTACAGGCCTACCTCAGCTGGCAGAAGGAGGTGAAGGCCTGGATCGACGAAAGCGGCCTGCCCGAGGACGACCGCGTGCGCGCGCACTTCGTCTTCGCGCTGATCAACGACGCCATGTCGCCCACCAACTCGCTGCTCAACCCGCTGGCGCTCAAGGAGCTGTTCAATTCGGGCGGCACCAGCGTGATCAAGGGCATCGGCCACCTGCTCGACGACCTGCGCCACAACGACGGCCTGCCCCGCCAGGTCAGCCGCGAGGCGTTCGAGGTGGGCAAGAGCGTGGCCACCACGCCCGGCGCAGTGGTGTTTCGCAACGAACTGCTGGAGCTGATCCAGTACAAGCCCATGAGCGAGAAGCAGTACGCCAAGCCGCTGCTGATCGTGCCGCCGCAGATCAACAAGTACTACGTGTTTGACCTCAGCCCCACCAACAGCTTCGTCCAGTACGCGCTGAAGAACGGCCTGCAGGTGTTCACCATCAGTTGGCGCAACCCCGATGCCCGCCATCGCGAGTGGGGGCTGTCCACCTACGTCGAGGCGCTGGAGGAAGCAGTGAACGTCTGCCGCTCCATCACCGCCTCGCGCGACGTGAACCTGATCGGCGCCTGCGCCGGCGGCCTGACCATGGCGGCCCTGCAAGGCGTGCTGCAGGCCAAGCGCCAGGGCCGCCGCGTGGCCAGCGCCACCTACCTTGTGAGCCTGCTGGACAGCCAGATCGAAAGCCCGGCGGCGCTGTTCATCGACGAACAGGCGCTGGAAGCGGCCAAGCGCCGCTCCTACCAGCACGGCGTGCTGGACGGCCGCGACATGGCCCGGGTGTTCGCCTGGATGCGCCCCAACGACCTGATCTGGAATTACTTCGTCAACAACTACCTGCTGGGCAAGACCCCGCCGCCGTTCGACATCCTCTACTGGAACAACGACACCACGCGCCTGCCCGCCGCGCTGCACGGCGACCTGCTGGACTTCTTCAAGCACAACCCGCTCAGCCACTCCGGCGGCCTGGAGGTGTGCGGCACGGCCATCGACCTGTCCAAGGTTACCGTGGACAGCTTCAGCGTGGCCGGCATCAACGACCACATCACCCCGTGGGACGCGGTCTACCGCTCCACCCTGCTGCTGGGCGGCGAGCGCCGGTTCATCCTGTCCAACAGCGGCCACGTGCAAAGCATCCTCAACCCGCCGGGCAACCCCAAGGCCAACTACGTGGAAAACACCCGCCTGAGCAGCGACCCGCGGGCGTGGTACTACGACGCCAAGCATGTCGAAGGCAGCTGGTGGCCGGAATGGCTGAGCTGGATTCAAGCGCGCTCGGGCACCCAGCGCGAGACCCAGATGGCCCTCGGCAGTGCCACCTACCCGACCCTGGACGCCGCGCCAGGTACCTATGTGCTGGTGCGCTGACTTTTTGCTCAAGGACTGACAAGAAACCGGATGAAAACCCGCGACCGTATCCTGGCGTGTGCCCTGCAGCTGTTCAACCAGCAGGGCGAACCCAATGTCTCGACCATGGAGATCGCCAATGAAATGGGGATCAGCCCCGGCAACCTCTACTACCACTTCCACGGCAAGGAGCCGTTGATACTGGGGTTGTTCGAGCGTTTCGAAGATGAGCTGACACCGCTGCTGGACCCACCCGAACACGTGGAACTCAGCGCCGAGGACTACTGGCTGTTCCTGCACCTGATCGTGGAGCGCATGGCCCAGTACCGCTTCCTGTTCCAGGACCTGTCCAACCTGGCCGGGCGCCTGCCCAAGCTGGCGCGCGGCGTGCGCAGCCTGCTCAACGGCATCAAGCGCACCCTGGCCTCGCTGCTGGCCAGCCTCAAGGCCCAGGGCCAGGTCACCAGCGACACCCAGGCCCTGGGGCAACTGGTGGAGCAGATCACCCTGACCCTGGTGTTTTCCCTGGACTACCAGCGCATCCTGGGCCGCGACGGCGAGGTGGGCGTGGTGGTGTACCAGATCATGATGCTGGTGGCCCCGCACCTGCACCCCGAGCCGAGGCACGCCGCCGAACGCATCGCCCTGCGCTACTTGGAGGGCTGACGCGGCATCCTGTGGGAGCTGGCTTGCCAGCGAGTTGTTGGGGCCATAAAAGCTCGCTGGCAAGCCAGCTCCCACAAGACAGTTGCTGCTACGGAGGCAAATAAAAACGCCCGGCCTTTGCGGGGCCGGGCGTTTGGTCAGCCTGAGGCTATCAGGACTGCGGGGCGCTTGCCGGGGCCGACGCGCTGCTTGGCGCTGGCGCTGACGGGGCGGCGGCGCTGTTGGCGGTGGACGCCGGGGCAGCGCTGGCGGCCGGACCGGCCGGCTTGGCGGCTGCCGGTTTTTTCACCGCAGGCTTTTTCGCCGCCGGCTTGGCAGCAGGCTTGGCGGCGGCCTTGGCGGCAGCGACTGGCTTGGCGGCTGCCTTGGTGGCGGTCTTGGCCGCTGCCGCGGTTTTCGCCGCAACTGGCTTGGCCACCGCCTTGGTGGCGGCCTTGGCGGTGGAAGCGGCCTTGGCCAGCGGTTTGGCCGCAGGCTTGGCAGCAGCGGTGCGGCTGGAGATCGGCGTCACCGACTGCCCGGTGAGCTTCTCGATCTGCTTGGTCAGGGTATCGACCTTGCTGTGCAGCTGCTTCACTTCCAGGCGGCTAGGCACGCCCAGGCGCGAAATGGCGCTGTTCAGGCGCTTGTCGAACGCTTCTTCCAGCTCGCTCCACTTGCCCAGCGCGCGTTCTTTCACATCGCCCACCCGCGACTTGGCGGTCTTGGCGGTGGACTTCACCGAGTCCACGCCCTTGTCGACTTCTTCCTTGGCCTGTTGCTCGGCTTTTTCGCCGTCCTTGACCAGGTTCTCGAAAAGCTTACTGCCGTCATTGCTGATCTTCGAGTAAGCGCCCAAACCAGCCAGCCAGATCTGACGCGAGTATTTTTCTACTTCGCCGACCCAGGAGCTGCCTTCTTTCTCAACCTTCTTCTTGCCAGCCATCCTGCTCTCCTTAATGTTTGCGCTCGACACGTTGAAGCAATGCCGTCAGCTCATCGAGCTTAGCAGAGAGTGTCTCAACGTCATGCCGGGACGGGATGCCGATGCGGTTCAAGGCACTGGCTACCCGGGAATCAAATGCGCTTTCGATGCGATCGAGCTGCAGCTCGACCTTGCCCTTCACGGACTTGAGCTCGGCCTTCACCTCGCCCTTCACTTCGGCGATCTCGGTGTTGGCGGCCTTGATCTCGGCGTCGATCTTTTTCTTGCCGGTCTTTTCCACGTCTTCACCGGTCTTGATCAGCTCCTTGATGTAGCTGACGCCTTCCTTGCCGGCCTTGGCGTAGGCACCGATACCGGCCAGCCAGATCTTGCGGGCGTAGGAACGAACCTCACCGGCGGCGTGTTCCGCCGGAACCTGGACCTTCTTCTTCAGGATCGCTTTTGCCATGGTGCACCTCATGCTTGTAAAGAGGGAGGATTGCCCACCCGACCACAGGGCATAGGCACACCTTAATGACAAAAATTAGAATGCTCACCCTAAGCACCAAAATCCGTTTGTCACGAAATATTCAGGGTTTTGACAAAAAACTCACATATGACGTCGTAGCATGCGTGTCGTTTTTGATTTCGGGCAGCTGACTCCGGCGCCTGATCGCCGAGAGTTGGAACCCACATGACCACCGCATCCCCCGCAGTTGCCCGCCGCGCCCGCACCGATTGGGCAGGACTGGGCTGGCTTTTCCTGTTCTTCTGGTACTTCTCGGGCGTGACCCAGGCGCTGATCCTGGCCGCCGGCACCACCGGTTTCCAGGGCTTCCGTGACGCCTTCTTCCTCAGCGCCCTGTGGCTGATCCCGGTGCTGCTGTTCCCTTCGCGCACCAAGGTAATCGCCGCGGTCATCGGCATCGTGCTGTTCCTGTGCTCGCTGGGCAGCCTGTTCTACTTCCTGGTGTACCACCAGGAGTTCTCCCAGAGCGTGATCTTCATCATGTTCGAGTCCAACAACGCTGAAGCCGGCGAGTACCTGGGCCAGTACTTCCAGTGGTGGATGGTGCCGACCTTCCTGCTCTACGCGGCGGTGCCGGTGTTCATCTGGACCCGCCTGCGCCCGGTGCGCATCAGCACCACCAAGGCCATCGCGGTGAGCCTGGCGCTGATCCTGGGCCTGGTGGTGTGGCCGCTGGTGAAGGCGGTGAAGAAGAAAGGCGGCTTCGAGAACGGCATGGAAAACTTCCAGGGCCGCATGGAGCCTGCGGTGCCGTGGCAGCTGGTGATCGGCTACAACAACTACCTCAAGCAGCTGGACGGCATGCAGGACATGCTGGCGCTGGACGCGAAGATCCCGCCGCTGACCAACCTCAAGGACACGGCTGCCGGCCAGCCGTCCACCCTGGTGCTGGTGATTGGCGAGTCGACCAACCGCGGCCACATGAGCCTGTACGGCTATGGCCGTGACACCAACCCCGAATTGAGCAAGATGCGCGACCAGCTGAGCATCTTCAACGACGTGGTCACCCCGCGCCCCTACACCATCGAGGCGCTGCAGCAGGTGCTGACCTTCGCCGACGAAGAGCACCCGGACCTGTTCCTGAAGACGCCGTCCATCGTCAAGATGATGAAGCAGGCGGGCTACAAGACCTTCTGGATCACCAACCAGCAGACCCTGACCAAGCGCAACACCATGCTCACCACCTTCTCTGCGCAGGCGGACGAGCAGTCGTACATGAACAACAACCGCAACCAGAACGCCCGCCAGTACGACGGCGACGTGATCGAGCCGTTCACCAAGGCCCTGGCCGACAGCGCACCGCGCAAGCTGATCGTGATCCACCTGCTGGGCACCCACGTCAGCTACCAGTACCGCTTCCCGCCAGAGTTCGACAAGTTCAAGGACAACGTCGGCGTGCCGCCGTCGATCACCGGCGAACGCCTGCAAACCTACAACGACTACGACAACGCGGTGCTGTACAACGACTTCGTGGTGTCGAGCCTGATCAAGAACTACCAGGCCGCCGACCCGAACGGCTTCCTGCTGTACCTGTCCGACCACGGCGAAGACGTGTACGACTCGGGCGACCACACCAACCTGGGCCGCAACGAAGGCAATCCGACCTCGGCCATGTACACCATTCCGTTCATGGTCTACGCCTCGCCGAAATGGAAGGCTGACCACGCGTGGGGCTTCCAGGGCGACGCCAACCGGCCGTACAGCACCCAGAACCTGATCCACACGTGGGCAGACCTGGCGGGCCTGAGCTTCAACGAATGGGACCCGACCAAGAGCATCGTCAACGACAAGTTCGTGGCGCGCCCGCGCTTGATCGGCGACCCGTACAACCCCAAGACCCTGCGTGACTACGCCACCATCGCGCCCAAGGCCGACGGCACCGCCGTAGTCCAGAAGTAACCAAAACCCCTGTAGCAGCGGCCGCAAGGCCGCGTCACAGGCACCGCGCAAGCCGCTGACGCCGCCTGGCGGCAGCTGCTACGGGTCAGCCTACCAGCGCTTTATCCAGCGCCTTCTCGATCTCGCCCTTGATCGACGAGCCCATGATCGACAGCATCATGCCCAGCTTCAGGTCCACGCGGATGGTGTCCTCACCGATGCGGATGGTACCGCTGGCGCCGCTACGCTTGACCTCCACCACATCCCCGTCCCACCGGGCCTGCAGGTCATATTCCCTGGCCAGCTTGTCCACCAGCACCTCGGCTTTCTGCCGGGCCGCATCGCGCCCAAGGCCATGTTTGCGCTCAACGCTGATTTGCGTCATCCAACCAGTCCCGCTCAAGTGATAATGCTGGCTATAGTAGCGCGGTTGCGCTTCCAAGCCATCTGCGACCAGCCTTGCCAAGACAAAGCCGGCCATGGGGATTAGAATGGCCAGTAATTTTTTCCGGTGACAGCGATATGACCGATCAGCGCAAAGCCAGCGATGCCGAACCTACTACCCACTTCGGCTACAAGAACGTGCCCGAAAGCAAGAAGGCCGAGAAGGTCGCCGAGGTATTCCACTCGGTAGCGGCCAAGTACGACCTGATGAACGACGTGCTCTCGGGCGGCATGCACCGGCTGTGGAAACGCTTCGCCATCGAACTGTCGGGCGTGCGCAGCGGCAACCGCGTGCTGGACATCGCCGGCGGCACGGGCGACCTGACCCGCAAGTTCTCCCACCTGGTGGGCAGCAGCGGCGAAGTGGTGCTGGCCGACATCAACGAATCCATGCTCAAGGTAGGCCGCGACCGCCTGCTGGACCTGGGCGTGGCCGGCAACGTCAAGTTCGTCCAGGCCGACGCCGAGAAGCTGCCGTTCCCGGACAACTACTTCGACTGCGTGACCATCGCCTTCGGCCTGCGCAACGTCACCCACAAGGAAGACGCCATCGCCTCGATGCTGCGCGTGCTCAAGCCAGGCGGCCGCCTGTTGGTGCTGGAGTTCTCCAAGCCCACCAACAAGTTCATGTCCAAGGTGTACGACGCCTATTCGTTCGCATTCATGCCCCTGGCTGGCAAGCTGATCACCAACGACTCGGAAAGCTACCGCTACCTGGCCGAATCGATCCGCATGCACCCGGACCAGGAAACCCTGAAGTCGATGATGGTGCAGGCCGGCTTCGACCGCGTCACCTACCACAACATGACCTCGGGCATCGTCGCCCTGCACCGCGGCATCAAGCCCTGATGCTGTACAGCGGCCTGATCGCCAGCGCCGAACACGGCCTCAACCGTGTGCTGCGCCTGGACAGCACGGCGCTGCCACGGCTGGCGCGCCTGGCCGGCAAGGTGATCGAGATCGATTGCCTGATGCCGGCCATGAAACTGTTCATCCTGCCCAGCGGTGAAGGCCTGATGCTGGCCAGCCAATGGGCGGCGCCGGCCGACTGCGTGCTGCAGGCCCCGGCCAGCAGCCTGGCGCAATTGGCGGTGAGCCGCGACAAGACCGCCGTGCTGCACAGCCCGCAAGTGGACCTGGCCGGCGACAGCGCCGTGCTGCTGGAACTGGTGGCGGTGCTGCAGGACCTGGAACTGGACTGGGAATACGAGCTGCAACGCTGGCTCGGCCCGGTGGCCAGCCAGCTGGTTAGCGGGCACCTGCGCCGCGACGCCAGCTGGGTGCGCAAGGGCCTGTCCAGCCTGAACCAGAACATGGCCGAATACCTGGCCGAAGAAACCCGCACCCTGGTGGGCAAGCACGAAGCCGAAGCCAGGTTTGCCGAAATCGACGAGCTCAAGCTCGATGTCGAACGCCTCGAAGCGCGCCTTGAGCGCCTCGCCCGATCCCTCAAACCTAGCGATAACGCATGAAGCTGCTTGCCGTCCGCCGTTTGTTGCGCATTCAGCGCGTCGTGATCCGCTACCGTCTCGATGACCTGTTATTCGCCCTCCCCCTGCCGTGGTTTCTGCGCATCACGCGCTTCGCCATGCCCTGGCGCTGGCTGCCGCGCAAGCGCCTGGAGCTGACCCGTGGCGCCGCCCTGCGCCTGGCGCTGCAGGACCTGGGGCCGATCTTCATCAAGTTCGGCCAGCTGCTGTCCACGCGCCGCGACCTGTTGCCCGAAGACATCGCCGACGAGCTGATGCTGCTGCAGGACCGCGTGCCGCCGTTCGACCCGCAACAGGCGATCAAGCTGATCGAAGAGCAACTTGGCAAGAAGATCGTCGAGGTGTTCAGCCGCTTCGACGTCGAACCGCTGGCCTCGGCCTCGGTGGCCCAGGTGCACTCGGCGCAGCTGCGCAGCGGCGAGGAAGTGGTGGTCAAGGTGGTGCGCCCCGGCCTCAAGCCGGTCATCGGCCAGGACCTGGCGTGGCTGTTCCTGCTGGCCCGCTGGGCCGAGAAGTTCTCGGCCGACGCACGCCTGCTGCACCCGGTGGACGTGGTCGCCGACTACGAGAAGACCATCTACGACGAGCTTGACCTGCTGCGCGAGGCGGCCAACTCCAGCCAGCTGCGGCGCAACTTCGAAGCCTCGGACATGCTCTACGTGCCCCAGGTGTACTGGGACTGGTGCCGCCCCAAGGTGCTGGTGATGGAGCGTATCTACGGCATCCAGGTCACGGACCTGGCCACCCTGGCCGACCAGCGCACCGACATGAAGCTGCTGGCAGAGCGCGGCGTGGAGATCTTCTTCACCCAAGTGTTCCGCGACAGCTTCTTCCACGCCGACATGCACCCGGGCAACATCTTCATCAGCACCGTGGCGCCGTGGAGCCCCAAGTACATCGCCATCGACTGCGGCATCGTCGGCAGCCTCACGCCCGAGGACCAGGACTACCTGGCGCGCAACCTGTTTGCGTTCTTCAAGCGTGACTACCGCCGCGTGGCGCAGCTGCACATCGACTCGGGCTGGGTGCCGGCCGAGACCAAGCTCAACGAGTTCGAGGCGGCGATCCGCACCGTCTGCGAGCCGATCTTCGAGAAACCGCTGAAGGACATCTCCTTCGGCCAGGTGCTGATGCGCCTGTTCCAGACCGCGCGGCGCTTCAACATGGAAGTGCAGCCGCAGCTGGTGCTGCTGCAGAAGACCCTGCTGAACATCGAGGGCCTGGGCCGCCAGCTGTACCCGGACCTGGACCTGTGGAGCACCGCCCAGCCGTTCCTGGAACGCTGGATGCGCGAGCGCATGAGCCCCAAGAGCCTGTTCCACAACGTGCAATCCCAGGTAGAGCAACTGCCGCACCTGGCCAACATGACCCGCGACCTGCTGGAACGCATGTCGCAGCCCCACGCCAAGGACGCCCCGCCGCCCTGGCAACAGCCACGCGAACAGCGCGTGCTGCGCGTGGTGGGTGGCGCCCTGCTGGCCGGGGGTGCGACACTGGCCGCCACCGGCGGCGCCATTGACAGCCTGGCCGCGTGGCCCGCGTGGATCATGCTGGCCGCGGGCCTGTACCTGGTCGCGCGTTGATAGCCAGCCGCCCATCGGGGTGGCACACTAGTGAGGAGTTCGAGCTGATCGAACTCGTTGTCGGAGTCAAAAATGAAAGACTGGCTGGACGAGATCAACTGGAACAGCGACGGCCTTGTCCCGGCCATCGCCCAGGATCACAAGACCGGGCGCGTGCTGATGATGGCCTGGATGAACCGCGAGGCGCTGGCCCTGACCGCCGCCGAGAACCGCGCCATCTACTGGTCGCGCTCGCGCGGCAAGCTGTGGCGCAAGGGCGAGGACTCAGGCCACGTGCAGCACCTGCACGAAATGCGCCTGGACTGCGACGCCGACGTGATTATCCTGATGGTTGAACAAGTGGGCGACATTGCCTGCCATACTGGTCGTCAGAGCTGCTTCTACCGCGTCTACGAGAACGGCGGCTGGCAAACCGTCGACCCCGTGCTCAAGGACCCGAAAGCCATCTACCAGCCAGGACACTCCCATGACTGACAGCACCCTGACCCGGCTCGCCGAGGTACTGGAGTCGCGCAAAGGCGCCGAGCCAGACAGCTCGTACGTCGCAAGCCTGTACCACAAGGGCCTGAACAAGATTCTGGAAAAGGTCGGCGAAGAGTCGGTCGAGACCATCATCGCCGCCAAGGACGCCGCCGTCAGCGGAGATTACAGCGATGTCATCTATGAAACCGCCGATCTGTGGTTCCATAGCCTGGTCATGCTGGCTGCGCTGGGGCAACACCCGCAGGCCGTCCTGGATGAACTGGACCGCCGCTTCGGGCTTTCCGGCCACGCCGAAAAAGCCGCCCGCCAGCCTTCTGCATAACGTATCGAACGAGGAATTACCCCATGGGTCTCTTTGACTGGAAACACTGGATTGTCATCCTGATTGTCGTGGTACTGGTGTTCGGTACCAAGAAACTGAAAAACCTGGGCACCGACGTCGGCGAGTCCATCAAGGGCTTCCGCAAGGCCATGAACGACGACGAAAAGCCCGCCGACCAGCCGGTGCCACCTGCCCAGCCAGTGCACCCGCAGGCCACCTCGCCCCTGAGCCAGCCGCACACCATCGATGCCACGGCCCAGAAAGTCGAAGACCCCATCAGGAAAGACTGAAGTCATGTTCGGGATCAGCTTCAGCGAATTGCTTCTGGTGGGCCTGGTGGCCCTGCTGGTGCTCGGCCCCGAGCGCCTGCCGGGCGCCGCCCGCACCGCCGGCCTGTGGGTAGGCCGGCTCAAGCGCAGCTTCAATGCCATCAAGGCGGAAGTGGAACGTGAAATCGGCGCCGACGAGATTCGCCGGCAGCTGCACAACGAGCACATCCTCTCGCTGGAACAGGAAGCGAAGAAGATCCTCAACCCGCTTGTGCAGCCCGCGCAGCCACCGGTGGTACAGCCACAACCTGCGCAGGTGCCTGAACCTGCGCCTGTGCACGCCGAACCTGCACCGGCCGCCCCGGTGCATGCCTCGCCCGAGCAAGTCCCCGGCGCCCACACGCCGCCTCACGATCCGACCCAGCCGCCGCGAGCCCCATGAGCGAAATTCCCGAAAACGACCAGCCCATGCCGCTGGTCTCGCACCTCACCGAGCTGCGAACCCGCCTGCTGCGCTGCGTAGCGGCGATCTTCGTCATCTTCGCCGCGCTGTTCGCCTTCACCCAGCAGATCTACACCTTCGTGTCGGTGCCGCTGCGCGAATACCTGCCGGCAGGCGCGACCATGATCGCCACCGACGTGTCGTCGCCGTTCCTGACGCCGCTGAAGCTGACCATGATGGTCTCGCTGTTCCTGGCCATCCCGGTCATCCTGCACCAGATCTGGGGCTTCATCGCGCCCGGCCTGTACAAGCATGAGAAGCGCGTGGCAGTGCCGCTGCTGATCTCCAGCATCCTGCTGTTCTACTGCGGCATGGCCTTCGCGTATTTCCTGGTGTTCCCGCTGATCTTCAAGTTCTTCGCCTCGGCCACCCCGGCCGGCGTGCAGATGATGACCGACATCACCAGCTACCTCGACTTCGTCATGACCCTGTTCTTCGCCTTCGGCGTGGCCTTCGAGATCCCCGTGGCCGTGGTGCTGCTGGTGTGGATCGGCGTGGTCGACGTCAAGCAGCTGAAGAAGATGCGCCCGTACGTGATCATTGGCTGCTTCGTGGTCGGCATGCTGCTGACCCCGCCGGACATCTTCTCGCAGACCCTGCTGGCCGTGCCCATGTGGATGCTGTTCGAGATTGGCGTGCTGTTCGGCGGCCTGGTCAGCAAGCGTGGCGACCATGAAGAAGACGCCAGCGACCACAACGACCAGCCGCCAGCGACCCAGGCGTGAACCTGCTGTTGCTCGAGGAGGCCGATTTCATCGCGGCCGACCGGGTGGTCCTGCGCGACCGCCGCCTGAAGCACATGCAGGAAGTACACGGCGTGGCCGTGGGCGACAGCCTGCGCGTGGGCCGCATCAACGGCCTGATGGGCCGCGCCGAGGTGCTGCGCCTGGAAGCCCGCGAAGCCGAACTGCAGGTTGTGCTGGACCAGCCGCCGCCGGCCAAGCTGCCGCTGACCCTGGTGCTGGCCCTGCCGCGGCCGAAAATGCTCCGGCGGGTGTTCCAGACCGTAGCCACCATGGGCGTGGCCAAGGTCATCCTGGTGAACAGCTACCGGGTGGAGAAAAGCTTCTGGCAGACGCCCTTCCTGCAGCCCGACGCCATTCGCGAGAACCTGGTGCTGGGCCTGGAGCAGGCGCGTGACACCGTGCTGCCGGAAATCATCATCGAGAAGCGCTTCAAGCCCTTCGTCGAAGACCGCCTGCCGGCCATCGCCGACGGCACCCTGGGCCTGGTCGGCCACCCCGGCGATCACCCGCCCTGCCCCCGCGGCCTGAGCGAGCCGGTGACCCTGGCAATCGGCCCGGAAGGCGGCTGGATTCCCTACGAGGTCGAGCTGCTGGGCAAGGCGGGCCTGAACCCGGTGCAACTGGGCGAGCGCATCCTGCGCGTCGAGACTGCCGTCACCGCGCTGCTGGCGCGTTTGTTCTAGCGCGATTTTGTGGGAGCTGGCTTGCCAGCGAGCTTTTGAGCTGTCCTCCAAAAGCTCGCTGGCAGGCCAGCTCCCACAAATGCCCGTAAAAGTCCGATCCACGGTATTACAGATCCTAGGCACAGGGCCGATACAGAGGCACGCTAATGGCAAAACGCCCTGTCTGCTCGCTAGGAGTGCAAGCGCATGTATCGTTGGATGCAATACCACCTCGGGCACATCGGTGTGCAACGCAAGTTGATGCTGGGCTTCGGCCTGGTGCTGGCCATGACCCTGCTCACCTTCACCGCCGGCTGGAACGGCCTCGGCGCGCTGATCGAGCGAGGCAACAAGCTCAACAGCATTGCCACGGTCAGTGACCTGACCCGCGACCTGCGCATTGCCCGCCTGAGCGTGGCGAACGAGAACGGCAGCATCGAAGGCGTGCTGGCGGTGCTGGGCAAGCTCGACACCCAGTTGGCCAGCGCACACGCGCTGCTCACTTCTCCCGAGGACGTGGAACGGCTGGAGCGGCAGATCAGCGCCACCCGCGACTACCGCCAGACCGTCACCGAGCTGGACCAGGCGCGCAAGGCCAATGACCCGCAGCGCGACACCGCGCCGCTGTTCAAGCGCCTGGCCGATGATGGCAGCGTGCTGCTGGACATGAGCGCCGAGCTGACCCGCTCGCAAACCGCCAAGCGCGACACCGACGCCACCAGCGCCAGGCAATGGCTGGCGGGCAGCGCGCTCATGGCCCTGGTGTTCAGCGTGCTGGCCGGTTTCGCCATCACCCGCCAGGTGGTGCGCCCGCTGCACGCCACCCTGAAAATCATGGATGAGGTGGCCGCCGGCGACCTCACCCACGCCCACACCGTGGACCGCAGCGACGAACTGGGCCAGCTGCAGAACAGCCTGCAGCGCATGACCGTGGGCCTGCGCACCCTGATCGCCGGCATCAGCGACGGCGTCACCCAGCTGGCCAGCGCCGCCGAGGAGCTGTCGGCGGTCACCGAGCAGACCAGCGCCGGCGTCACCAGCCAGAAAGTCGAGACCGACCAGGTGGCCACCGCCATGAACCAGATGGCCGCCACCGTGCAGGAAGTGGCGCGCAACGCCGAACAGGCCAGCGAGGCCGCCGTAGCCGCCGACCAGCAGGCCCGCGAGGGCGACCGGGTGGTGAGCGAGGCCATCGAGCAGATCGAGCGCCTGGCGGCCGAGGTGGGCCATTCCACCGAGGCCATGGGCCACCTCAAGCGCGAAAGCGACAAGATCGGCGGCGTGCTGGACGTGATCAAGTCCGTGGCCCAGCAGACCAACCTGCTGGCCCTCAACGCCGCCATCGAGGCCGCCCGCGCAGGCGAAGCCGGCCGTGGCTTCGCCGTGGTGGCCGACGAGGTGCGCAGCCTGGCCCAGCGCACGCAGAAATCCACCGAAGAGATCGAGCAACTGATCGCCGGCCTGCAAAGCGGCACCCAGCAAGTCGCTACCGTGATGGACAACAGCCGCAGCCTCACCGACAGCAGCGTCGAACTGACCCGCCGCGCCGGCAACTCGCTGGAAAACATCACCCGCACGGTATCGACCATCCAGAACATGAACCAGCAGATCGCCGCGGCAGCCGAGCAGCAAAGCGCGGTGGCCGAAGAGATCAACCGTAGCGTGCTGAACGTGCGGGATGTCTCGGACCAGACCTCGGCGGCCAGTGAAGAGACGGCAGCGTCGAGCATCGAGCTGGCGCGGTTGGGCACCCACCTCCAAGGCCTGGTAGGCCGCTTCCGAGTCTAACCCCGTAGCAGCTGCCGAAGGCTGCGTCAGGGCCATCCGCGGCGCCTGCAGACGCCGCCTGGCGGCAGCTGCTACGGGGCATCCGCGTAGCAGCTGCCGGAGGCTGCGTCACGGCGGCCATGGGGTGGGGGTGGTTACAGCACCTGGCGCAGGAACGCCTGGGCGCGGGGGTCGCGGGGGTTGCTGAAGAATTGCTCGGGGGGCGAGTCTTCCAGCAGTTTGCCGTGGTCGAAGAACAGCACGCGGTGCGCCACTTCGCGGGCGAAGCCCATTTCGTGGGTGACGCAGATCATGGTCATGCCTTCCAGCGCCAGGGTCTTCATCACGTCCAGCACTTCGCCGACCATTTCCGGGTCCAGGGCCGAGGTGGGCTCGTCGAACAGCATCACCTTGGGGTCCATGGCCAGCGCGCGGGCGATGGCCACGCGCTGTTGCTGGCCGCCCGACAGGCGCGACGGGAATTCATTGGCCTTCTGGCCAATGCCCACCTTGTCCAGCAGCATGCGCGCCTTTTCCTCGCGCTCCTTCTTGCTGCGCTTGCGCACGATCTTCTGCGCCAGGCACAGGTTCTCAAGCACCGTCATGTGCGGGAACAGGTTGAAGTGCTGGAACACCATGCCCACTTCGCGGCGGTAGGCGTTGATGTCGGTTTTCGGGTCGGCCAGGGACAGGCCGTCGATGCTCACGGTGCCGGCGTCGAACTGCTCCAGGCCGTTCAGGCAGCGCAGGAAGGTGGACTTGCCCGAGCCCGAAGGCCCCACCACCACCAGCACTTCGCCCTTGGCCACCTGCGTGGTCACGTGGTCCACCGCGCGCACCACGTGGCCACGGGTGTCGAAGACTTTCACCAGATCACGAACTTCAATCACTTTGTGCAAGCCTCCGCTCAAGCCGGCTGGCAAAGTGCGACAGCGGCAGGTTGATCAGCAAATACAGGGCCGCCACGCAGAACCAGATCTCGAACGTGGAGAACGAGGTGGTGATGGCTTCGCGGCCGGCCTTGGTCAGTTCGGTGATGGAGATCACCGACACCAGCGAGGTGTCCTTGACCAGGCTGATGAACTGCCCGGCCAGGGGCGGCAGCACGCGTTTGAACGCCTGCGGCAAAATCACATGGCGCATCGACTGGCCAGCGCTCAGGCCCAGCGAACGGGCCGCCTCGCCCTGGCCCCGGGCGATGGACTGCACGCCGGCACGCACAATCTCGGCCACGTAGGCGCCGGTGAACAGCGCCAGCGCCGCCACGCCGGCGAACTCGCGCGACAGGTTGAGCACGGTGCCGATGAAGAAGTAGAAGATGAACAGCTGCACCAGCAGCGGCGTGCCGCGCACCAACTCGACGTACACCGTGGACAGGTCGCGCAGGGTGGGGTTGCCGGACAGGCGGCACAACCCGGCGACCAGGCCAATGAACAGGCCGATCACCCCCGACACCACCGAGATCCACACCGTGGCCCACAGGCCCCAGGCCAGCGGCCCTGCGGCCCAGTGGCGGGTGACGCCTACCGGGTCACCTTCGGAGATATCGTCGCCCTGGGACACTCTCACGCTGTCCTGGGCCACGGTCAGCACCTGCTGGTCGCCGTCCTCGTCCTTGAGCGTCACCCGGGTCATGCTGCCCTGGGCGTCGATGGCCTCGACCGTGCCGTTGCCAGTGGCGCGCTGCACGTCTTCGGCCTGGTAGGCGAAGTACTGCGGCACGCGGCTCCAGCGCCACTCGTAGGAAATCAGCGAAGTCGCGTAAAACAGGGTGACAGCCAGGCCCACCAGGACCAGCGCCGTCAGCCCGTGCCAGGGCCACTGGGCTTTCTTGTGTTTGATCACTACTGCCTTTCCGTAAATGCGAACGCGCGGGCAAGCCCGCGCGCTGGTGTCAGACAAGGACGACTGGGGTTATTCCATGTCCTTGAGCCACGTGGTGCTCTTGAACCACTTGTCGTGAATGCGATCGTAGGACCCGTCTTCGTGGGCCTGGCGCAGGAAGTTGTTGATGAAGTTCAGGCTGTCGTAGTCGCCCTTCTTCAGGCCGAAGGCCAGCGGCTCGTAGGTGAACGGCTTCTCCAGGTACACCAGCTTGCCGTTGCCGGCCTTGTCGACGGCCACCACGTTGTAGGGCGAGTCGTAGACGAAGGCGTCGGCCTTGCCGTTGACCACGTCCATCACCGCTTCCTGCTCGTTGTCATAGCCGTGGTACTGGGCCTTGGACATCAGCTTGCGCGAGACCATCTCGCCGGTGGTGCCGACCTTGGAGGTCAGGCGGTACTGGGGATCGTTCAGGTCTTTGTAGGACTTGATGGTGCCTTGCAGCTCCTTGCGGATCAGCAGGGTCTGGCCGACCACGATGAAGGGGTCGCTGAAGTTGATGCGCAGGTTGCGTTCCTGGGTCAGGGTCAGGCCGCTGCCGATCAGGTCGAACTTGTCGGTCATCAGCGCCGGGATGATGCCGTCGAGGCTGGTGGACACCAGCTCCAGCTTCACGCCCATGGACTTGGCCATGGCCTTGAGCAGGTCGACTTCGAAGCCGATGATCTCGCCGCGCTTGTCGGTCATCTCGAATGGCATGTAGGTAGGGTCCATGCCCACCCGCAGCGTGCCGCGCTTGACCGCGTCATCGATGGCGCCCGCCTGGGCGGAACCCACTGCGCCCAGCGCCATGACGCCCAGCAGCAGCATCGACAGATACTTCTTCATCACCAAGTCCCCTAACTAACGCGTTGCAACGTGCTCGCGCGTGTCAATTCAGGGCGCCGCACATCGGGGGCGCACCATTTCGGGGTGCGATCCTAACGTACTCGTCTGGTAGTACAAGTGCTGAAGAGGGATTTAATGCGCAAAGGTCGACAGAAAGTGACCGTTGGCAGTGTTTCCAGAGGTTTCCAGCTGCCCCGGGCAGTGCGCCCGGGGCCTTTGGAATCACGCGTTGGCCAGGGCTGGCGGCGTGGATGAGTGCGGTTGCAGCGGCAGCAGCGGCGAATGCGGGTCCGCTTCCAGCGACTGGCGCCAGGCGCCGAGCCAGGCATCGTTGCCCTCGCTCCAAACCAGTGCATGCAGGCGTGCCAGCGCCACCGGGTCGCTGAGCAGGTGCAGGCGGGTGTTGCCGTCCAGCTTCAGCGGGCCGACGCTGAGCGCCTTGCGAATACGCTCCTCGCGCAGCGATTCGATCGGCGCCACCGAACGGTGCCGGGCAGTGGCCAGGGCGCAAGCCAGGGCGTTCTGCTGCGGGTCCACCACGGCGCGGATGAAGCCATCCTTCAGCGCGTGCCAGCGGTTTTCATGGGTGTACTGGTCGGTGGAGATCAGCTCCTGCGGCGTGTCGTATTCCTCGGGGATGAGGAACAGCTTCTCGTCGCGGGCGCTGAGGCCCAGGTTGGTGCGGCTGGAGATCACCGACACCGGGATCGACAGCATCAACGAACCGACGATAGGCGTCAGCCACCACAGGAAGCTTGGGTTCAGCCAGCACACCAGCAGCGCCCACAGGAAGCCCAGCAGGGTCTGCGGGCCGTGGCGGCGCACGGCTTCGCTCCATGGCGTGGAGTCGTCGTCACGCTGCGGCGAGTTCCAGGTAGCGGCCCAGCCCAGGAACGCGGCCAGCACGAACCGGGTGTGGAACAGCATGCGCACCGGCGCCAGCAGCATGGAGAACAGCATCTCCAGCAGCATCGAGATAGTGACCTTGATGCGGCCGCCGTACTCTTTGGCGCCCTTGGCCCAGATCAGGATGATGCTCAGCAGCTTGGGCAGGAACAGCAGCACGATGGTGGTGGAGAACAGCGCCACGGCTTTTTCCGGGTGCCATTGTGGCCACAGCGGGTACAGCTGCCGCGGTTCCAGGAAGTACGCCGGCTCCATCAGCGTGTTCACCGCCAGCAGCGCGGTGGACAGCACCAGGAAGAAGAACCACAGCGGCGCCGACAGGTACGACATCACGCCCGTCAGGAACACCGCGCGGTGCACCGGGTGCATGCCCTTCACCAGGAACAGGCGGAAGTTCATCAGGTTGCCGTGGCACCAGCGACGGTCGCGCTTGAGCTCGTCGAGCAGGTTGGGCGGCAGTTCTTCGTAGCTGCCCGGCAGGTCGTAGGCAATCCACACGCCCCAGCCGGCACGGCGCATCAGCGCGGCTTCGACGAAGTCGTGGGACAGGATGGCGCCGGCGAAGGCACCCTTGCCCGGCAACGGCGCCAGCGCGCAGTGCTCGATGAACGGCTTCATGCGAATGATCGCGTTGTGGCCCCAGTAGTGCGACTCGCCCAGCTGCCAGAAGTGCAGGCCCGCGGTGAACAGCGGGCCGTACACGCGGGTGGCGAACTGCTGCATGCGCGCATACAGGGTGTCCATGCCCGACGCCTTCGGCGCGGTCTGGATGATACCGGCATCCGGGGTGGCCTCCATCAGGCGCACCAGGCTGGTCAGGCATTCGCCGCTCATGACGCTGTCGGCGTCCAGCACCACCATGTAGCGGTAGTCGCTGCCCCAGCGACGGCAGAAGTCGTCGAGGTTGCCGCTTTTACGCTTAACGCGGCGGCGACGGCGGCGGTAGAAGATCTTGCCGAAGCCCTTGGCCTCGCGGCACACGTCCAGCCAGGCCTGTTGCTCGGCCACGGCGATGTCGGTGTCGTTGGTGTCCGACAGCACGAAGAAGTCGAAACGGTCCAGGTCACCGGTGGCGGCTACCGATTCAAAGGTAGCGCGCAGGCCGGCGAACACCCGCGGCACGTCTTCGTTGCAGATAGGCATCACCAGCGCGGTGCGGGCACCGGGCTCGATCGGCTCGTTGCCGGCGCTGGCGCCGGAGATGCGGTACTTGTCGCGCCCGGTCAGCAGTTCCAGGAAGCCCATCAGGGCAGTCCAGAAGCCCGCCGACACCCAGCAGAACAGGATGCCGAACAGAATCAGGATGCTGGTCTGCAGCACGTACGGCAGCACTTGCTGCGCGGTCTGCGCCACGGACTGGTGCAGCACCTCGTCCAGGTCCACGAACGACCAGCCCTGGTAGGGCAGGATGCCTTTCATGTAGTAACCGGCGACGACGGTCTGGCCCAGCATCAGCACCAGCAGGATGTAGCGGCGCATGGAGCCCACCCAGCGCCAGCGCGCCTTGGGCAGCTCGCGCTTGTCGCTGACCGGTTCCGGCGCGCTCTTCTGGCCGGTGACCCGGCGCCACATGCGCACCAGCACGTTGGTGCGCCAAGGCTCCGGGACCACCCGCGTGCGGTTGATCGGCGGCGTGGCCTTGAGCTTCACGCGGCCGTCGGCGTCGACCGAGAGCATCTCGGCCTCTTCCAGTTCAGCGGCGCTGTTGAGGGTCAACCGACGGCCGACCGAGGCCTGGGCGGCCTCGCGCGACTCGTCCGCCGGCTGCGCGGAGAGGTATTCATGCAGCTCGCTGAACGAGTTGCAGCGGGCAAGTTCTGCGCGCTGCTCCTCGCTCAGGGGCAGGTGGGCCAGGTACTCGCCGAGCGACTCTGGCCGGGTCTGTGAATTACTCATCGGAAGGCAACTGGTAGCTCCAGGTTTCGGTCAGTACCTGATCGGGCTTGACCGGCTCCTCGGGGGTGGGCGCAGCCGGGGCAGGCTGCTCGGCAGGCTTGTCGGCCTTGGCATGCTTGGCGTTGGCCTTGGCGTGCTTGGCGGCAGGCTTCTCTTCCTTCACAGGCTCAGCCGGCTTGGCGGGCGGCAGTGGTGCGTCCTTGACCAGTGCGGCGCGCATCTCGACCGACTGTTTAGGATCCTTGACCTTCAGGCGCAGCGTCAGGCGCCAGCCTTTGGTTTCCGGGTTGTAGCGCAGGTTGTTCTCGACCAGGTCGGCGTTGTCGCCAACGCTCACCTGGCTGCGCACCTGGGCGTCTTCCGGCAGGGCGGCGAGCACCGGGCCGGTGAAGTCGATCAGGAAGGCCACGCTGCCGTCAGGCTGGCGGATCAGGTTGGACTGCTTGACGTCGCCGGTGGAACGCAGGGTCTGCTTGACCCAGGCGGTTTCAGGCGAGTGCAGCTGGTCTTCGTTGGAGGTCCAGACCAGGCGGTAGTCGTGGTCCAGGGCCTGGCCTGGCTCCGGCAGTTTTTCCGGGTTCCAGAAGGCAACGATGTTGTCGTTGGTTTCGTCGGCAGTCGGGATCTCGACCAGGTCGACGGTGCCCTTGCCCCAGTCGCCCTTCGGCTCTACCCAGGCGCTTGGGCGCTTGTCGTAGCGGTCGTCGAGGTCTTCGTAGCGGCCGAATTCACGACCACGCTGCAGCAGGCCGAAACCTTTCGGGTTCTCGACGGTGAAGCTGCTCACGGCCAGGTGTTTCGGGTTGTTCAGCGGGCGCCAGATCCACTCGTCGTTGCCGGCATGGATCGACAGGCCGGTGGAGTCGTGCAGCTCGTGACGGTAGTTGAGCACCTTGGACGGCTGGTTGGAGCCGAACAGGAACATGCTGGTCAGCGGGGCGATGCCCAGGCGGCTGACGTGGTCACGCAGGAACACCTTGGACTTGACGTCGACGACGGTGTCTTCACCCGGGCGCAGGGTCAGCTTGTAGGCGCCGGTGGAGCGTGGCGAGTCCAGCAGGGCGTAGATCACCAGGAACTTGTCGGCCGGGTTCGGCTTCTCCACCCAGAACTCGGTGAAGCGCGGGAACTCCTCGCCCGACGGCAGCGCGGTGTCGATGGCCAGGCCACGGGCCGACAGGCCGTAGGTGTGGCCCTTGCCGACGACGCGGAAGTAGCTGGCACCCAGCAGGGTCATGACTTCGTCCTGCTTGTCCGCCTTGTTCAGCGGGTACAGCACGCGGAAACCGGCGTAGCCCAGTTTCTCGGTGGACTTTGGATCGAACTTCAGGTCACCGAAATCGAAACGGGCCGGGTCATATTTGATTTCCTCGACCTTGTCGTTGGCAATTTCGTTGATTTTCACCGGCGTGTCGAAGTGCATGCCCTGGTGGTAGAACGAGAGCTTGAAGGGGGTCTTGTCGTTCGCCCACTCGGCTTTCTCGTTCAGGAAACGAATTTTCTGGTAGTCAGCGAACTTCATGTCCCGGAATTCGGCAGGCAGATTGCTTTTGGGTGCCTCGAATTTCTGCCCGGCAAGATCCTTTGCCTTGGCTGCCACGTCATCCAGGCCAAAGGCCCAGATCTGGCCCGCGCTCAGCAGGCAGAGGAGTGCAGACCCCGTCAACAGCGCGGTGCGTAGGCGCTTGCCTGGGGTTCTTGGTGCATTACAGGGACTAACAATCACGAGCAACCCTCGCCGAAAAACAAATCAAAGAACCAACGGCCAGCGGTCATGTGCCGGGTTGGCGAGCATTGTTCCGACTCCGAAAGGGCGCAATGATTCCCCAGACGGCAAAGACCAAGGCTCAGGTCGGAACAAAATGGATCAACGAACGCTGATCGTCATGGCGCGAGATTATCCAGCAGCCCGCGTTACAACGCATCAGGGTTGGTAAACTTTTTATGCTACAAACTCACCGAAATTCGCGCAAATGAACGTTTTACCGCCACTTATGACTGTAACAGGAACGTAACCGGGCCATCGTTGACCAGGTGCACCTGCATGTCGGCGCCAAAACGGCCACACGCCACGCCTTCGTGCTGCACCCGTGCCTGCGCCAGCAGGTACTCATACAGCTCGGCGCCCAGTGCTGGCGGCGCCGCGGTGGAGAAGCTGGGGCGCATGCCGCTGCGCGTGTCCGCCGCCAGGGTGAACTGCGACACCAGCAGCAGGCCACCGCCCACGTCCTTGAGCGACAGGTTCATCTTGCCCTGCGTATCGGAAAACACTCGATAGTTAAGCAGCTTGTGCAGAAGTTTGTCGGCGCTGGCGCGGGTATCTTCAGGTTCCACCGCCACCAGCACCATCAGGCCCTGGTCGATGGCCCCCACGACCTCCCCCTCGACTTCCACCCGCGCGCTGCTGACGCGCTGCAGCAGCCCCTTCACGCTTCCTCCAGGGGCAGGTCCAGCAAACGCCGGGCCATCTGGTCACAGGCGCGTACCAGGGCGTCGGTGATGCCTGGCTCGGACGCGGCGTGGCCGGCGTCGCGGATCACCTGCAGCTCGCTGTTGGGCCAGGCCTGGTGCAGCGCCCAGGCGTTGTCCAGCGGGCAGATGACGTCGTAGCGGCCATGCACGATCACCGCCGGCAGATGGGCGATCTTCGGCACGTCGCGGATCAGCTGGTCAGGCTCCATGAAGGCGTTGTTCATGAAGTAGTGGCATTCGATGCGGGCGATGGACAGCGCCCGCTGCGGCTCGGAGAAGCGGTCCACCACCAGCGGATTGGGGCGCAGGGTGGCGGTGCGGCCTTCCCAGGTGGACCAGGCCTTGGCGGCGTGCATCTGGGCGATCTGGTCGTTGCCGGTCAGGCGCTTGTGGAACGCGCCGAGCAGGTCATGGCGCTCGTCGGCCGGTATCGGCGCCACGTAGTCCTGCCAGTAGTCGGGGAACATGCGGCTGGCGCCTTCCTGGTAGAACCACTGGATCTCCTGGGGGCGGCACAGGAAGATGCCCCGCAGGATCAGGCCGTGCACGCGTTCGGGGTGGGTTTGCGCGTAGGCCAGCGCCAGGGTTGAGCCCCAGGAGCCACCGAACAGCACCCACTTGTCGATGCCCAGGTGTTCACGGATGCGTTCCATGTCGGCCACCAGGTCCCAGGTGGTGTTGTTCTCCAGGCTGGCATGGGGGGTGGAACGGCCACAGCCACGCTGGTCGAACGTGACAATTCGATACAGGTTCGGGTCGAAATAGCAGCGGCTCTGGGCATCACAGCCGGCACCGGGGCCGCCATGGATGAACAGCACCGGCAGGCCTTCGGGCGAACCACTCTCGTCTACATACAGCACATGCGGCTCTTGCACGGCCAGATCGTGCCGGGCGTAGGGTTTGATCTGCGGGTACAAAGTCTGCATTGCACGCTCCGTAAGGGTGTTGGGTCATCCCTGCTGGGACTTCTGTCATAAGTGCCGTCAGGCATCATAAACCCGAATCGCTTACAGATCATGCCCCCATGGCGTCGAGGGGCATTCCCCCCCTCCATGCGCGGCGCAAACGATGGGCGGGGTGTTCAGCGCTCCAGGCGGTAGCTGCCGCCCGGGAAGCCTTCGTGCAGGGCGTCCTCCAGTACGTCGTAGAGCGCGTTGGCCTGTTCCACCGCCAGTGGCTGGGTGGCGTCGCGCAGGGTGATGCGCAGCAGCAGGTTTTCCTGGCCGGGTACCAGGCCCAGTTGCTCGATGGCCGCCTGGGGCAGCTCGCTGATCGGCCAGCGGCCCCGCAGGGTGATTTCCTCGACCCAGCTGGCGCAGGCGCCGGCGGCCTGCAGGATGCGCTCGGTGAGCACCTCCAGGCTATGGCCGGCCGCCATGGCCACCGAGAGTTCCCGGGTGATGGCCGGCAAGCGCGGCAGCGGTCGCCAGGGCAGCAGGTCGTGCATCTGCGCCGCCGCGCGCTCATCGGGGTCGCGCAGCAGGCGAATGTCGGGAATTCCCTTGCACAGCATGGTCAGCCGGTCCAGGCCCACGCTCAGCGCCAGGCCGCCGTGGCGCGCCGGGTCGATACCCAGGTGCTCGAGCAGGGAGCGGGCGATGCAGCCGCCGGCCATGACCTCGATAGCCCTGTCGTCCCTGATCACGTTTATCTCCACGCCGCGGTCGGTGTAGGCGCTTGGGCGCTCGCGGTGCAGCCACCGCGCGCCGGGAATCGTGCCCTCGAGGATGTCGCCGACCAGCCGCATCAGTTGCTGGCGGCTGGACAGCTGCGGCCCGCCCAGCACCCAGACGTCCATCTGGTGCGGCTCTGTGCAGTGCCAGCGGTCGCGCACGTCGCGCCGGAAGGTGATGCCGGGGGCGGCCAGCAGCAGGGTTTCACCGGGCCAGCGCTTGGCCGCGGCAGCGCGCAGGGCGGGCGGCAGCAGGCAACTGGTGTGGGTGCGCAGCAGTTTCTGGCTGTCTACCCAGCGCGCCTGTTCGCTGTCGAGGATCAACGCTTCGCGGCTGTAGCCCAACAGCCCGTAGTTGTCCTGGGGCGATACCACCTTGGGCCCGCGCAGGGGCGTCGCGGCTGGCCAGCCGCGGTGCTGCAGGCGCTTGAGCACCAGCTCCGCGGTCATGCCCACGGCGTGGGCTTCGAACGGGTCGGTCAGGTCCGGCGTGAGCAGGGCCTGTTCCAGCTGCTGCGGTGTGATGTAGCGATTGCCGGCCATGCCAGTACCCCACTTCCATTTGCGAAGAATGCGGGGGCCAACGTACCGGGGGTGGCGGCGCGGCTCAATGCGAAACCGCGCCGGGGGTGTATTTTCAGAATTGGACTACGGATGCGTCCTACAGGAGCGCTCTTCATGGCTGTGGGAGCTGGCTTGCCAGCGAGCTTTCAGGGCCTCAACAGCTCGCTGGCAAGCCAGCTCCCACAATTGGCGCGGGGTCAGCGAGGGTAGCGCTGAGAAGCCCAAGAGATGAGTTCGCTCAACAACGCTTTCAGCACTACCTGCGTCGGTGCCGCCAGGTCTTCGCGGTAGTTGAACGGCTCGAATTCTTCCATGTAGGTGCTCTGTGCCAGCTCCAGCTGCACCGCATGGATGTGGTTGGCCGGGTCGCCGAAGTGGCGGGTGATGTGGCCGCCCTTGAAGCGCCCGTTGAGCACGTGGCTGTAGCCGTCGAACCCTGCGCACACGCCTTCCAGGCGCCGGGCCAGTTCCGGGTCGCAGCTGGCGCCGTTGAAGGTGCCCAGGTTGAAGTCCGGCAGGCGGCCGTCGAACAGGTGCGGTACCTGGGAGCGGATGGAATGCGCGTCCCACAGCAGCGCATAACCGAACTCGTCGCGCAGGCGCGCCAGTTCCTGCTCGATGGTACGGTGGTACGGCACCCAGATTTCCTGCAGATACCGTGCGCGCTCGTCGTCCGAGGGCCGTTCATGGAACAACGGCACGCCATCGAACAGCGTCTCCGGGTACAACCCGGTAGTAGCCCCGGCATACAGCGGCTTGTTGTCCGAAGGCCGGTTGAGGTCGATGACGAAGCGCGAATACTCGGCCGCAACGACGCTGGCCCCCAGCTCGTCGGCAAAATCGTACAGGCGCGGGATGTGCCAGTCGGTGTCGGGCAGGCTTTGCGCCTCGTCGATCAGGCCGCTTTTCACGGCCGGGGTCAGGCGCAGGCCGGCATGGGGCATGCTGATCAGCAGCGGCACGCGGCCGCGCTTGAAGGTCAGGACGTTATCCACGGTGCAATTCTCCAACAGTGACTTCCACGCCGTGACGCACGACGCGTTTGTTCAATTCGCCGCCCAGCCAGTAGGCCAGGTCGGCCGGGCGCTCGATGTCCCAGGCGACGAAGTCGGCGACCTTGCCCACCTCCAGCGAGCCGTGGCTCGCGCCCAGGCCCAGGGCCTTGGCGGCATGCAGGGTGGCGCCGGCCAGGGCTTCCTCGGGGGTCATGCGGAACAGGGTGCAGGCCATGTTCAGCATCAGCCGCACCGACAGCGCCGGCGAGGTGCCGGGGTTGAGGTCGCTGGCAATGGCGATGGCCACGCCGTGCTTGCGCAGGGCGTCCATGGGCGGCAGCTGGGTCTCGCGCAGGAAGTAGAACGCGCCCGGCAGCAGCACCGCCACGGTGCCGGCGGCGGCCATGGCCTGGCAGTCGTCCTCGGTCATGAACTCCAGGTGGTCGGCCGACAGCGCCTGGTAGCGTGCCGCCAGGCTGGAACCATGCAGCGACGACAGTTGCTCGGCGTGCAGCTTCACCGGGATGCCCAGCTCGCGGGCCTTGAGGAAGACCTTTTCCACCTGCGCCGGCGAGAACGCCAGGTATTCGCAGAAGGCGTCCACGGCGTCCACCAGGCCTTCGGCCGCCAGCGCCGGCAGCATCTCGTCGCAGATGTGCGCGATGTAGTCGTCGGCGCGGTCCTTGTATTCAGGCGGCAGCGCGTGGGCGGCCAGGCAGGTGGCGCGCACGCTCACCGGCAGCGCCTCGCCCAGGCGGCGGATGACGCGCAGCATCTTGCGCTCGCTGGCCAGGTCCAGGCCGTAGCCGCTCTTGATCTCCACCGTGGTCACGCCGTCGCGCAGCAGGCTGGCCAGGCGCTTGCGGGCGCTGGCGAACAGCTCGTCCTCGCTGGCGGCGCGGGTGGCCCGCACGGTGCTGGCGATGCCGCCGCCGGCCGCGGCAATCTCGGCGTAGCTGACGCCCTGCAGGCGCTGTTCGAACTCACCGCTGCGGTTGCCGCCGAACACCGTGTGGGTGTGGCAGTCGATCAGCCCCGGGGTCACCCAGGCACCGCCCAGGTCCACGCCCTGCCCTGCCGGCGCCTCGCTGCGCGGGCCGATCCATTCAATGAGGCCATCGGCGGTAACGATGGCGGCGTCTTCGATGATCGAGTATTTGCCGTGGGCCATGGTCGCCACATGGCAGTGCTGCCACAGGGTTTTCATCACAGAGTCTCCTGGAACAATTCGGGGAAGGTGCGGCCCAGCAGGGCCGGGTCCTTGAGAATGGCGGCGCTGGCGGCGATGTCCGGCGCCAGCCAGCGGTCCTGGTCGTAGGGCGGGATGCGCTCGCGCAGCAGGCGCCAGGCGGTGTCGGTGCCGGCGCCGAAGCGCTGGTCCTTGAGGAATTCGAAGGCCTGGGCGGCCAGCAGGTACTCGATGGCGAGGATCTGCGTGCAGTTCTCCAGCGCCCGGTGCAGCTTGAGCGAGGCGTTGGTGCCCATGCTCAGGTGGTCTTCCTGCAGGCCCGAGGTCACGTAGTTATCCACAACCGCCGGCTGCGCCAGTTGGCGGTTCTCGGCGCACAGCGAAGCGGCGACGTATTGCACGATCATCATCCCCGAGTTCACCCCCGGCTGGCTGACCAGGAACGCCGGCAGGCCGCTGACCAGCGGGTTGATCATGCGGTCCAGGCGGCGCTCGGCGATGGCGCCGATCTCGGCCACGGTAATCGCCAACACGTCGGCCGCCATGGCCACCGACTGCCCGTGGGGGTTGGCCTGGGACATCACCCGATAGTCGTCAGGGGTGCCCAGCAGCAGCGGGTTGTCGGTGGCCGAGTTGAGCTCGATCTCGATCTGCCGCGCCGCGTGCGCCAGCTGGTCACGGGAGGCGCCGTGTACCTGGGGAATGGAGCGAATGCTCAGGGCGTCCTGGGTGCGGATGCCGCGGCTGCTGGCGATCACCTCGCTATCGGCCAGCAGCCAGCGCAGGTTTCTCGCCACTACCTGCATGCCGGGGTGCGGCTTGAGGCTGATGATGGCCGGGTCGAAGGCGTCGATCTGCCCGCGCAGGGCCTCGAAACTCATGGCGCCGATCACGTCGGCCCAGCCGGTCAGGCGCCAGGCGTCGTCCAGGGCCAGGCAGCTGAGGCCGGTCATGCACGGCGTGCCGTTGACCAGGCACAGGCCGTCCTTGGCGCCGAGGATCACCGGCTGCAGGCCTTCGGCGGCGAAGGCCTGGGCGGCGTCGACGATCTGCCCGCGGTAGCTGACCGGGCCGATGCCCAGCAGGCCCACGCCGATGTGCGCCATGTGCGTCAGGTAGCCCACCGAGCCCTGGGACGGCACCTGCGGGGTGATGCCGCGGTTGAGCAGCGCCAGCAGCGCTTCCACCACCTGGCGGTGCAGGCCGGACTTGCCCTGGCAGAAGTTGATGATGGCCGCACAGATAATCGCCCGGGTCTGTTCGTCGGTCAGCGGCTTGCCCACCCCGCAGGCGTGGCTGAGCAGGGTATTGCGCGACAGCTGGCTGAGCTGCTCGTCCTGCAGCGACACGTTGCACAGCGCGCCCAGCCCGGTGTTCACGCCATAGGCGCGCTCACCACTCTCGACGATGCGCTGGACGATGGCTTGGGCGTTATCGATACGCGCCCAGGCCTGGGGCGACAGCTCCAGGCGGGCGCCAAAGCGCGCCACGGCGACCACATCCTGCCAACGCAAGCGTGCATCGGCGATTACGACGTTTTCGGCCAACAACATCTACAACGCTCCTTAATAAGTGGCCACCCGGCGGCGAACGAAACGGTCCACGTAGTCGTCGGCCGGGTGATGAAGAATGTCCTGCGCAGCGCCGACCTGAATCAGGCGGCCGTCGCGCAGGATGGCAATGCGGTTGCCCAGCCGGACAGCTTCGTCCAGGTCGTGGGTGATGAACACGATGGTCTTGTGCAGGCCTTGCTGCAGCGCTAGCAACTGGTCCTGCATTTCGGCGCGAATCAGCGGGTCGAGGGCGCTGAAGGCCTCGTCCATGAGGATGATCGGCGTGTCGGCCGCCAGCGCCCGCGCCAGGCCGACGCGCTGGCGCATGCCGCCCGACAGCTGCGCCGGCCAGGCGTGTTCGTAGCCCTGCAGGCCCACCGCGGCTATCCAGTGGGCGGCACGCTCGGCGCACTGCTGGCGGCTTTCGCCCCGCACTTTCAGGCCATAGGCGACGTTTTCCAGCACGGTGCGATGGGGCAGCAGGCCGAAGCTTTGAAACACCATGCTGACCTGGTGCCGGCGAAATTCGCGCAGGGCGCGGCGGTCGTAGCCGAGGATGTCCTGGCCATCGACCAGAATCTGCCCGCTGGTAGGATCGATCAGCCGGTTCAGGTGGCGCACCAGGGTCGACTTGCCCGAGCCGGACAGGCCCATGATCACGAAGATCTCGCCCGCCTCCACGGTCAGCGACAGGTCGTCGACGCCGATCACGCAGCCGGTGGCGGCCAGTATCTGCTCCTTGCTGGCGCCCTCGGCGCGCAGGGCCAGCGCCCGCTCGGGTTTCACCCCGAACACCTTGGACACGTTGCGCACCTCGATCATGGCCGCACCTCGTGGCGCGGACGGCCGTAGGCCTGGGTGATGCGGTCGATCACCACCGCGAGGATGACGATGGCCAGCCCGGCTTCCAGGCCCAGGCCGATGTTCAGGGTCTGGATGCCCACCAGCACGTCCTCGCCCAGCCCTCGGGCGCCGATCATCGAGGCGATCACCACCATCGACAGCGCCATCATGGTGGTCTGGTTGACCCCAGCCATGATGCTGGGCATGGCCAGCGGCAACTGCACGCCGAACAACTGCTGCCAGCGGCTGGCGCCGAAGGCGTTGACCGCCTCCATGACCTCGCGGTCCACCTGGCGGATGCCCAGGCTGGTCAGGCGCACCAGCGGCGGCACGGCGTAGATCACCGTGGCGAAGATCGCCGGCACCTTGCCCAGGCCGAACAGCATCAGTACCGGGATCAGGTACACGAAGCTGGGCAGCGTCTGCATGATGTCCAACAGCGGCATCAGCACCGCGCGCAGGCGCTTGCTGCGCGCGGCCAGCACACCCAGGGGAATGCCGATCAGCACCGAGATCAGCGTGGCCACCAGCATCAGCGCCAGGGTTTGCAGCAGCTTGTCCCACAGCCCCACGGCCCCCACCAGAAACAGCAGCGCCATGATCACCAGCGCACTGAACACCCTGCGCGTGGCATGCAGGGCTATGCCCCCGACAATCAGCAGCAGCAACCACCAGGGCAGCAGGCGCAGGCCGCTTTCCAGGCGCACGATCAGCCACAGCAGCGAATCGGACACCTGCCGGAACAGATCGCCGTAGCGGGTCACCAGGGCGTCGACGCCACGGTTGACCCAGTCGGCAACGGAGAAGGTCAGGGTATCGGGGAACATGGGCGGCTCTCACACGTCAGAAGGTCCCCTGAGGTATAGCCTTCCCTGCCGCCGCCGTGGCCAAAGGCTGCTCGTCCGGCAGGATCAGGCGGTCGGGCACCGCGCCGTGCCAGCGCTTGGCAACCAGGTAATACAGCACCGCCGGCACCACCAGGCCGATGATCCAGGAAATGTCGGTGTCGCCCAGGCTAGCCACCAGCGGGCCGGTGTAGAAGTGGGTGGAGATGAAGGGCATCTGGATCACCACGCCGACCACGTAGATGCTGATGCCGGGAATGTTCCAGCGGCCGTAGCGGCCATCGGGGTTGGACAGCGCCGGGATGTCGTAGCGCTCTTTGGTGATGCAGTAGAAGTCCACCAGGTTGATGGCGCTCCAGGGCGTGAAGAACGCCAGCAGGAACAGGATGAAGGCCGAGAAGTCCTTGAGGAACGAGTCCTTGCCCAGCACCGCCAGCAGCGTCGCCGTGCCCACCATCAGGAAGATGTAGGTCAGGCGCAGGGCGCTGGAGATATGGCGGTTGCCGCGGAAGCCACTGATGATGGTGGCGATGGACATGAAGCTGCCGTAGGCGTTGAGGGTGGTGACCGTTACCTTGCCGAACGCCACGCTGAAGTACAGCAGCGCCGCGACCGCGCCGGTGCCGCCCAGGCCGACGATGAACGACACTTCGTGGTGCGCGAACTGCGCGCCGGCCAGGGCGGCGGCGAACACGCCGAACACCATGGACGCCTGCGCACCGATCACCGCGCCCAGGCCCACGGCCCAGAAGGTGCCGGCCACCGAGGTCTTGCTCGGCAGGTAGCGCGAGTAGTCCGCCACGTACGGGCCGAAGGCGATCTGCCAGGACGCCGACAGGGAAATCGCCAGCAGGAAGCTGCTCAGGGAGAAGTGCTTGTTGCCCAGCAGCGCACCGACGTCGTTGCCGGCCAGCAGGCGGTAGAACAGGTACATGAAGGCGATGACACCGAGCACGCTGGCGACGCGGCCGATCATGTGGATAACCCGGTAGCCGAAGATGGTCAGCACCACGATCAGGGCGGCGAAGATGACGATGCCCTGCCAGTCATCCACCTGCAGCAGCTGGGCGATGGCCTGGCCGGCCAGCAGCGAACCACTGGCCGAGAAGCCGATGTACATCAGGCACACCAGCACCAGCGGGATCACCGCACCGTAGACGCCGAACTGCACGCGGCTGGAGATCATCTGCGGCAGGCCCAGGCGCGGGCCTTGCGCGGCGTGCAGGGCCATTACCCCGCCACCCAGCAGCTGGCCGACGAACAGCCCCACCAGCGACCAGAACACGTCGCCGCCCAGCACCACGGCCAGGGCGCCGGTGACGATGGCGGTGATCTGCAGGTTGGCCCCCAGCCACAGGGTGAACTGGCTGAATAACCGACCGTGACGCTCGGATTCAGGAATGTAGTCAATTGAGCGTTTTTCGATCAATGGCGTGCTTGCAGCACGGTCAACTGAACCAGCCATACAACGACCCTCAAAAATGGTGGCGATTACTCGGCGTTACGCTGCTGATGGCTGGACACGAACTGGCGGAAACGCTCGGTCGGCAGGCCTTCGAACAATTCGGCGGGGGTGCCCTGGCAGTCGATCTGGCCGCCCTGCATGAACACCACGCGGTTGGATACATGGCGGGCGAAGCCCATCTCGTGGGTGACCACCAGCATGGTGCGGCCCTCTTCGGCCAGCGAGCGCATCACCCGCAGCACCTCGCCCACCAGCTCCGGGTCGAGCGCCGAGGTGGGCTCGTCGAACAGCATCACCTGGGGGTTCATGGCCAGCGCGCGGGCGATGGCCACGCGCTGCTGCTGGCCGCCCGACAGGTGCGCCGGGTAGTAGTCGCGGCGCTCGTACAGGCCCACCTTGTGCAGCAGCTGTTCGGCCTCTTCCACGCATTCGGCGCGCGAGCGCTTGAGCACGCGCATCGGGCCTTCGATGACGTTCTGCAGCACGGTCATGTGCGACCACAGGTTGAAGCTCTGGAACACCATGCCCAGCTTGCTGCGCATGGCTTCCACCTGGCGGCGGTTGCCCGGCAGCAGGCGGCCGTCGCGGTGGCGCTTCATCTCGATGGCCTCGCCGTCGAGGACAATGCTGCCCTCGTCCGGGGTTTCCAGCAGGTTGATGCAGCGCAGGAAGGTGCTTTTGCCCGAACCGCTGGCGCCGAGGATGGAGATGACGTCGCCCTTGTGCGCGTCCAGGGAAATGCCCTTGAGCACCTGGGTTGCACCGAAGGCCTTGTGAATATTGGCGACCGACAGGGCGGTCTGGAATTGAGTACTCATGACAAGCTCCGCTGCAATCAGGAATGGGTAGAGGCTTCAGGCGCAGGCACCACGGGCTGGCCCTGGGGCCGCTCGCGCAGGTGCGGCGACAGCCGATGCTCGATCCAGGCCACGGCCCGCACCACCAGGAAATTCAGCACCAGGTAGATCAGCGCCGCGCAGATGAACACTTCCATGGTGCGGTAGGTGCGCTGGATGATCTGCTGGGCCACGCCGGTCACGTCCCACACGGTGACCAGGCTGGCCAGGGCGGTGGACTTCACCAGCAGGATGGCCTCGGTGGAGTACGCGGGCAGCGCCTGGCGCAGGGTGACCGGGCCGATTACCCGGTACAGCAGGGTCCAGCGGTTCATGCCCACGGCCTGGCCGGCCTCGATCTGGCCGTGGGGCACGCTTTGCAGGCCGCCACGGATGATTTCCGCGGTGTAGCCGGCGGTGCACATGGCCAGCGACACCACGGCGCAGCCGTAGGGCGACTTCAGCACCACCCACAGGAAACTGTCGCGAATGGCCGGGAACTGGCCCAGGCCGTAGTAGATGAGGAACATCTGGATCAGCAGCGGCGTGCCGCGGAACAGCATGATGTAGAAGCGCGCCGGGTAGCTCAGGAACCACCAGCGGCTGACGCGCATGGACACCACGCCCAGAGACAGGATCAGCCCCAGCAGCAGGGAGGAGAAAAACAGCGTCAGCGTGGTGGGCAGCGCGCCCAGCAGCTTGAGCATGGTGTCGGCGAGAAAGGCAAAGTCGATCATCACGGTTCCCCTTCTCAGGACTGGGCCGGGTTGCGGCGCTGGGTGCGCTGCACGCGGTTTTCGGCAATGTTGAACAGGCGCCCCGACAGGCCGGTGAGGATCAGGTAGCAGGCCCCGCCGACGATGTAGAAGGTGAAGTACTGGCGGGTGGAGCCGGCGGCTACCTGGCTGGCGCGCATCAGCTCGACCAGGCCGATCACCGAGATCAGCGCCGAGTCCTTGAGGCTCATCTGCCAGACGTTGCCCAGGCCCGGCAGCGCGTAGCGCCAGATCTGCGGGATCAGCACGCGGCGAATGCGCATGCCGCGGGTCATGCCGATGGCCAGCGCCGCTTCCAGTTCGCCCTTGGCCACGGCGATGAAGGCGCCACGGTAGACCTCGGCCTGGTACGACGCGGAGATCAGGCCCACGGCAATGGCGCCCACCAGGAACGGCGGCACGTCGACGTAGCCCTGGCCACCGAACCAGTGATTGATGGCCGACACCACGCTGGCGCCGCCGAAGTAGAACAGGTAGATCACCAGCAGTTCAGGAATCCCTCTGAACAGGATCGAGTAGGCATCGCCCAGGTAGCGCACACTGCGCTGGCGCGAGAGTTTCGCCGCCGCCACCAGGCTGCCCACCAGGGCGCCGATCAGCAACGCCGCCAGGGTCAACAGCAGGGTCATGGCCGCCGCCTTGAGCAAGGCCATGCCCCAACCGGTGTCACCGAAGCTGAGCATCTGCAAGAGATTCATGAGGTTTTTCCCACCACTTCAATCATTGAACACCCGGCGCCCGCAGGCGCCGGCCCCGCCACGCTTACGACTTGGGCGTAAGGTCGAGCTTGAACCACTTCTCGCTGAGCTTTTTCACCGTGCCGTCGGCCAGGGCCTCTTTCAGCGCGGCGTCGAACTTGGCCTTCAGGTCCGCATCGGCCTGGCGGAAGCCCAGGGCCTCGCCTTCGCCCCAGATAGGGCCGCCGATCTGCGGGCCGGTGTAGGCCAGGTTCTTGTTCTCGTCCTTGGCCTTCAGCGAGTCGAGGAAGGTCACGTCGTCGAACGCCACGTCGATGCGCCCGGCCTGCAGGTCGAGGATGGTGTCGGCCGAGGCGTTGTATTCGCGGATGGTGGCGACGTCCTTGAAGTGGTCGTCGATGAAGGGGGTGTAGATGGTCCCCGAGGCGATGCCGATGGTCTTGCCCTTGAGGGCCTTGCGCAGGCCTTCGATGGCTTCGCCGATCTGCTTCTCGTCGGTGCCCAGGGTAATTTCGTTGGCCGGCCCCGGCTTGCCAGGCAGCACGTTGGCGTCCAGGGCGACGAAGCTTGCCGGGGTACGTGCGTAGGGAATGGAGAAGGCCATGACCTTCTTGCGGTCTTCAGTGATGACCACGGCGTCCATCAGCACGTCGAACTTGCCGGCGTTGAGGCTGGCGATCATGCCGTCCCAGTTCTGCACCGAAATGTTGCAGGTAAGCTTCATGCGCTGGCAGAGGATCTCCATCAGCTCGGGCTCGAAGCCGCTGATCTTGCCGCCAGGCAGCGTAACGTTCCAGGGCTCGTAGGAGCCTTCGGTCGCGATGTTGACCGAGGTCCACTCCTTGGCCTGCGCCAGCGGCAAGCCCGCCAGCAGTACTGCACCCAGGGCCAATGAACCCAACAAGCTGAATTTCTGCGCCATCGTTAACCTTCCTGCAAAGTCGAATGAGAGAAAGTGTTACTAGCCCGCACCAGGCAATCACCTATGCTTGTACATACAAGCAAATTGGAAGCCAATCTCTGGATTGTGGGAGCTGGCTTGCCAGCGAGCTTTTGGTTGCGCTGAAAAGCTCGCTGGCAAGCCAGCTCCCACAACTGTGGATTAGCCTTTGATCATAGGCAGGTTCAGGCCCTGCTCCTTGGCGCAGTCGATGGCGATCTGGTAGCCGGCATCGGCGTGGCGCATGACGCCGGTGGCCGGGTCGTTGTGCAGCACGCGGGCGATGCGCTCGGCGGCTTCATCGGTACCGTCGCAGACGATGACCATGCCCGAGTGCTGGCTGAAGCCCATGCCCACGCCGCCGCCGTGGTGCAGCGACACCCAGGTGGCGCCGCTGGCGGTGTTCAGCAGGGCGTTCAGCAGTGGCCAGTCGGACACGGCGTCGCTGCCGTCCTGCATGGCTTCGGTTTCGCGGTTGGGGCTGGAGACCGAACCCGAGTCCAGGTGGTCGCGGCCGATCACTACCGGGGCAGACAGCTCGCCACGGCGGACCATTTCGTTGAACGCCAGGCCCAGCTTGGCGCGCTGGCCCAGGCCCACCCAGCAGATACGCGCCGGCAGGCCCTGGAAGCTGATGCGCTCGCGCGCCATGTCCAACCAGTTGTGCAGGTGGTCGTCGTCCGGGATCAGTTCCTTGACCTTGGCGTCGGTCTTGTAGATGTCCTCGGCGTCGCCCGACAGCGCAGCCCAGCGGAATGGGCCGATGCCGCGGCAGAACAGCGGGCGGATGTAGGCTGGCACGAAGCCTGGGAAATCGAAGGCGTTGGCCACGCCCTCTTCCTTGGCCATCTGGCGGATGTTGTTGCCGTAGTCGAAGGTGGGGATGCCCTGCTGCTGGAAGTCGAGCATGGCTTGCACGTGCACGGCCATGGACTGCTTGGCAGCTTTCACCACGGCGGCCGGGTCGGTCTGCGCGCGGTCGCGGTACTGTTCCCAGGTCCAGCCGGCGGGCAGGTAGCCGTTCAGCGGGTCGTGGGCGCTGGTCTGGTCGGTGACCATGTCCGGGCGTACGCCACGTTTTACCAGCTCCGGCAGGATCTCGGCGGCGTTGCCCAGCAGGGCGATGGAGATGGCCTTGCCTTCGGCAGTGTATTTGGCGATGCGCGCCAGGGCGTCGTCCAGGTCGGTGGCCTGCTCGTCGACGTAGCGGCTGGCCAGGCGGAAATCAATGCGGCTCTGCTGGCATTCGATGTTCAGCGAGCTGGCACCGGCCAGGGTCGCGGCCAGCGGCTGCGCGCCACCCATGCCGCCCAGGCCGGCGGTCAGTACCCACTTGCCCTTGAGGCTGCCGTTGTAGTGCTGGCGGCCGGCCTCGACGAAGGTTTCGTAGGTGCCCTGGACGATGCCCTGGCTGCCGATGTAGATCCAGCTGCCGGCGGTCATCTGGCCGTACATGGCCAGGCCCTTGGCGTCCAGTTCGTTGAAGTGCTCCCAGTTGGCCCAGTGCGGCACCAGGTTGGAGTTGGCGATCAGCACGCGCGGGGCGTTGCTGTGGGTCTTGAACACGCCTACCGGCTTGCCCGACTGCACCAGCAGGGTTTCGTCGTCATTGAGGTTGGTCAGGCTCTCGACGATCTTGTCGTAGCACTCCCAGTTGCGCGCCGCGCGGCCGATGCCGCCGTACACCACCAATTCCTTGGGGTTCTCGGCCACCTGCGGGTCGAGGTTGTTCATCAGCATGCGCAGCGGCGCTTCCGTCAGCCAGCTCTTGGCGGTCAGCTTGTTGCCGCGGGCGGCACGGATTTCAACGTCACGGAATTTGTTTTGGGCATTGTCAGTCACGAACGAGACTCCTCAGCATTGAGTGCACTGTTCCGTGCACGTATTTACTTGTACATACAAGCATATGCAATTGAGTTGCCAAGTTTTCGGCAGCGAGGCTGTCGGGAGGGCTGAAGGCAGGCTGGAAGCGGGTTGCGAGGCGATGAAAAAAATTTTCGAGGCGTTTGGCGGCGCTGAAGGCCACCCGCCCAAGTGGGAATTTTGCGCCCCCATGGGGCAAACGGTAACAAAATGGTGCACCCCACCGTAACCGTAGCAGCTGCCGAAGGCGGCGTCCGACAGCGGCCGTGCGGTGCGCCGGGACGCGGCCTGGGGCCGCTGCTACGAGGGGGGTTTTTAGAGCGGGGAGATTTCGATCAGGCAGCAGTGGCCATCGATGGCCAGCTCGGTGAGGGCGGCGGTTTCGATCTGCAGGCAGTCGTACAAGCCAAGGATGTGGGTGGTGGCGTCGGCCTTCACGGTCAGCGCGTCTGCCACGCTGAACACCAGCACCGTGTGCGCCGCGCTGAACAGCCGTTGCGGCGCTTCCAGCCATTGCAGGCGGGCGCGGTAGCGGGCCGGCGCGTAGATCAGGTTGAAGTCACGAATGGCACCGCCCACCAGCGCGCACACCACCGCGCTGTCACCCTTGAAGGCAAAGGCATCGAACGGCTGCAGCTCGCGGCTGGCTTCGCCGTCCACGGTCAGCACCATGCCCGCGCCCTGCAGCACGGTGATCACCCGCTGGTAGCCGGCAAAGCTGGAAAAGCCGCCCGACTCGCCAATGTCGGCGATCGACAGGCGCCAGCCGAAGCCGTCCAGGCCGTCGCCGCCGTCGCGGGTGATTTCCTCGGTGCTGCCGCCGCCATTCTTCCATGGCATGCGTGGGTAGCCGGCGGCGCGCAGGTGCTTGATGCTGTTCATTTGCTGAACCTTCCTTCCAGGCGGTGACGGGAGCCGGGGTGGATCAGCCGCGCGGCCGTTACTGGCGTACGCCCCGACCAGGTGCGGCGGCGAATCAGCAGGCAGGGTTCGCCTGGCTCGATCTGCAGCAGCTTGCACTCCGACGGATCGGCCAGGATTGCCTCGACCACGTGCTCGCCCTCGGTCAGCGGTGCGACCCTGGACAGGTAAGCGTAGGGCGTTTCCTGGGTAAAGTCCTGCTTGAGGTAGTCCGGCGCCACCACCGCGTTCACGTAGCGGTCTTCGATCTGCACGGCGATGTCGTTCTCGAAATGCACGATCAACGAGTGGAACACCTTCTGCCCTTCGCGCATGTCCAGCGCCAGCGCGCGCTCGGAACCGGCGGCCTCCTCGGCCAGCATGATCACCTGGCAGCGGTGGCGATGGCCGCGCGAGGCGATTTCATCGGCGATGTTGTGCACCTCGAACAGCGCCGACTGGCTCTTGGGCTCGGCCACGAACGTGCCCACGCCCTGCATGCGCACCAGCAGGCCTTCGGCAGTGAGTTCGCGCAGGGCGCGGTTGATGGTCATGCGGCTGAAACCCAACTGGGTGACCAGCTCGCTTTCGGAGGGCACGCGATGGTGCGGCGGCCAGGTGCCGTTCTGAATCTGCCCGGCGATCATCTGTTTGACGCGGGCATAGAGCGGTGCCGGACTTTCGCCCATCTGGGCAACCAGTGGAGAAACTACGGGCGGAGTCGACACGGGAAATCCTTCTGTTAAGCCAATCTGAATCGATAGATGGATAGCTTGCCGCAGTTTACCGGGCAGGCAAACGTCTGTATATGTATATACAAATAAACCTGATGAGGTAAGTGTCGATGTCCGCTTTCTTTGCCGAACGTGCGTTGTTGCCCACCGGCTGGGCCGAAAAGGTCCGCATCGAGGTGGGCGCCGACGGCCTGATCACCCAGCTGCAGGCCAACGCCAGTGCCGAGAACGCCACGCCTCTGAAGGGCCCGCTGCTACCGGGCATGCCCAACCTGCACTCCCACGCCTTCCAGCGCGCCATGGCCGGCCTTGCCGAAGTGGCCGGCAACCCCAACGACAGCTTCTGGACCTGGCGCGACCTGATGTACCGCCTGGTGGGCAAGATCAGCCCCGAGCAACTGGGCGTCATCGCCCGCCAGCTGTACATCGAGATGCTCAAGGCCGGCTACACCTCGGTGGCCGAATTCCACTACGTGCACCATGACCAGCAAGGCAAGGCTTATGCCGACCCGGCCGAGCTGTCGCGGCAGATCAGCCAGGCGGCGGCCAGCAGCGGCATCGGCCTGACCCTGCTGCCGGTGCTGTACAGCCATTCCGGCTTCGGCGGCCAGGTGCCCAACGACGGTCAGCGGCGCTTCATCAACAGCACCGAGAGCTACCTGCGGCTGCAGCAGCAGTTGGCGCCGATCCTCGCCGAACAGCCGGCCCAGCGCCTGGGCCTGTGCTTCCACTCCCTGCGCGCGGTGACGCCCGAGCAGATTAACCAGGTGCTGGCCGCCAGCGACCCAGGCGCGCCGGTGCACATCCACATCGCCGAGCAGATGAAAGAGGTCAACGACTGCCTGGCCTGGAGCGGCAAGCGCCCGCTGCAGTGGCTGTACGACAACGTGCCGGTGGATGAACGCTGGTGCCTGGTGCACGCCACCCACGCCGACGCCGACGAAGTGCAGCGCATGGCGCACAGCCGCGCCGTGGCCGGGCTGTGCCTGACCACCGAGGCCAACCTGGGCGACGGTATCTTCCCCGCAGTGGACTTCCTGGCCCAGGGCGGGCGCATGGGCATCGGCTCCGACAGCCATGTGTCACTGAGCGTGGTGGAGGAACTGCGTTGGCTGGAATACGGCCAGCGCCTGCGCGACCAGCGCCGCAACCGCCTCTACGGCGCCGAGCAGCCCATGGTTGGCCGCACCTTGTATGACGCCGCCCTGCAAGGCGGCGCCCAGGCGCTGGGGCAGGCCATTGGTGAATTGCGCGTAGGCGCCCGCGCCGACTGGCTGGTGCTGGATGGCGAAGACCCCTACCTGGCCACCGCCAGCGGCGACGGCATTCTCAACCGCTGGCTGTTTGCCGGCGGCGACCGCCAGGTGCGGGACGTGTGGGTGAACGGCAAACAGGTGGTCAGCGAAGGCCGGCATGCGCAAGAGCGCGCAAGCGCCACCGCGTTCGCCCAAGTGCTACGCGACCTCCTTAACTGACCTGTAGCCGCTGCCGCCAGGCTGCGCTGGGCCTGTGCCCCACTGAACATCTCCAGCGCACAAAAAGGCCAGCGCAGCCTGGCGGCAGCGGCTACGGGTGGACAGGTGTACGGGTGTACGGGTTATTTGCCGACTTCAGAGTCCTTGGCGCGCCAGATCAGCTTGGTGGTGTCGTAACCCTGCTGCTGCGCCTTGGCCAGCAGCTCTTCACGCACCTCGCGCGAAACCGTTGGCGTGCGCGACAGCAGCCACAGGTACTTGCGGTCCGGGTTGCCGACGATGGCCTGCTTGTAGTCGTCGCTCACGTACAGCACCCAGTAGTCGCCCTTGGCCACGCCCGGCAGGATCTTCGAGAACCAGTTGTCGAACACCACCCACAGCTTGTCGGTTTTGCCCGGCACCTGCGGCGACGCCGTGCCGGTGGCTTCTTCCCACTCACCGCTGGCGGTGCGGCAACGGTTGAGCACGGCGATGTTACCGTCAGGCTTGAGGCGGTAATGCGCCTCGGACTGCACGCAGTTGCGCTGGAAGAACATGGGCAGGCGCGCCAGTTCGTACCAGGTGCCCTGGTAACGCTTGAGGTCCACCTGCTCCTCGGTGCGCGGCGCCAGCGGGTCGCTGGCCTTATTGGCGCAGCCGGCCAGCAACGCACCTGCCGCCAGGCCGCCCAGCAGCATGGCCACCATCTTCAAGCGGCTCATTTGAGGCCCTGCCCCGAGTACATCACTACCTTGTCACCGGCGTACTGCACGCTGATGAAGCTGTTCTTGTCACCCCAGGTGCAACTGGACATGCCCAGCGCGCCGGAGCAATCGGTGGGGCTGCCCAGCAGCTTCTCGATTTCAGGTTTGGTCATGCCCGCCTTGATCTGTGAATAGTTTTCCTGGTTGATCTTGTTGCATGCGGCGAGCAACACGCAGAACGACAACAGGGCGAGGGAACGCAAAGACATGAAAGGTCACTCCTGGACAGTAGTGCCGGCTTGGCTGCCAGCTAGAGCTTAGAAGAGAAAACCGCGATCTGGTTCCCGGCCACCCCGGGCATTTATGCCAGCCCCGCCCTGCCCGCCGGTCAACTCACCAAACCGTACATTAATCTTCACGAAGTTTCGGCCGACAGTAGATAGCGCTATCTGCGTGCATCTGGCAGATTGCCACCCCCGTTTGATCAGCCCCTTTGCGTACAGATCACCCCAATGACAAAAAACCTGAAATTCAGCCACAAGATCCTGATCGCGGCCGCTCTCATCGTCGCCCTGGCGTTCTCCTGCTTCATGGCGTTCAACGACTACCGCCAGCGCGCCACGCTGCACGAGAACACCGAAGCCTCGATGAAGCAGCTGGGCACCCTGACCACCAGCAACATCCAGACGTGGCTGGAAAGCCGCATCCAGCTGCTGCAGTCCCTGGGCCAGCAAGTGGCAGTGGATGGCGACTCGGCGCCAAGCCTGGCGCGCAGCGTGGGCCTGCCGGCCTACTCCAGCAACTTCCAGCTGACCTACTTCGGCGGCCAGAACGGCGTGATGTTCTCGGTGCCTGCGGGCAACCGCGCGGCTGACTACGATCCGCGCCAGCGCGGCTGGTTCAAGGCGGCCAACGCGGCCCAGCAGACCATCGTCACCGAGCCCTACATCGCCGCCTCCTCGGGCAAGCTGGTGATTACCATCGCCACCCCGGTGCGCCATGACAACCAGTTCATCGGCGTGGCCGGCGCGGACATCGACCTGACCAGCATCAGCGACATCATCAACTCGCTGAACTTCGGCGGCCATGGCCACGCCTTCATCGTCACCGGCGACGGCAAGATTCTTATCCACCCGGACGTGAAGCTGGATCTCAAGAGCCTGTCGGAAGCTTATCCACAGGGCGCCCCGCAGGTGTCGCCGGGCCTCAAGGAGGTAGAGCTGAACGGCAAGACCCAGTTCATCTCCTTCACCCGCGTGAACGGCGTGCCGTCGGCCGACTGGTACGTGGCGCTGGTGCTGGACAAGGACGCCGCCTACGCCATGCTCGGCGAATTCCGCAACTCGGCGCTGGTGGCCACGGTGATCGCCGTGGTGATCATCATCGCCCTGCTGGGCCTGCTGATTCGCGTGCTGATGGAGCCGCTGCACGTGATGGGCCGCGCGATGCACGACATCGCCGAAGGCGAAGGTGACCTGACCAAGCGCCTGGTGATCCACGCCCACGACGAATTCGGCACCCTGGCGCAATCGTTCAACCGCTTCGTGGAACGCATCCACGAATCGATTCGCGAGGTGTCCTCGGCCACCGGCCGGGTCAACGAGGTAGCCCTGCAAGTAGTGAGCGCCTCCAACTCGTCGATGCTCAACTCCGACCAGCAGGCCAGCCGCACCAGCAGCGTGGCCGCGGCCATCAACGAACTGGGCGCCGCCGCCCAGGAAATCGCCCAGAACGCAGCACTCGCCTCGCAGCACTCCAGCGACGCGCGCAGCCTGGCCGAAGATGGCCAGCAGGTGGTGAACAAGACTATCGAGGTGATGGGCCAACTGTCGGCGAAGATCAGCGACTCGTGCGGCAATATCGAGACCCTGAACGCCAACACCGTGAACATCGGCCAGATCCTCGAAGTGATCACCAGCATCTCCCAGCAGACCAACCTGCTGGCGCTGAACGCCGCCATCGAAGCCGCCCGTGCCGGTGACGCCGGCCGTGGCTTCGCCGTGGTGGCCGACGAGGTGCGCAACCTGGCGCACCGCACCCAGGACTCGGCGCAGCAGGTGCAGAAAATCATCGAGGAACTGCAGGTAGGCGCCCGCGAAGCCGTGGGCACCATGACCGAAAGCCAGAGCCAGAGCGAGCAAAGCGTGGGCATCGCCAACCAGGCCGGCGAGCGCCTGGGCAGCGTGACCCAGCGCATCGGCGAGATCGACGGCATGAACCAGTCGGTGGCCACCGCCACCGAGGAGCAGACCGCCGTGGTGGAGGCCATCAACATGGACATCACCGAGATCAACACGCTGAACCAGGAAGGCGTGGAGAACCTGCAATCCACCCTGCGCGCGTGCAGCGAGCTGGAGCAGCAGGTGTCGCGGTTGAAGCAGCTGGTGGGCAGCTTCCGCATCTGAAAACAAAAATGCCCCCAGTGATGGGGGCATTTTCTTGCGCCAGACTCGTAGCCGCTGCCGCCAGGCTGCGCTGGCCCTCAACCTCACTGAAGATCTCCAGCGGGGATGAGGACCAGCGCAGCCTTCGGCAGCGGCTACAAATTATTCCTTGTGGTACGCGGTCACGCGCTCCACTTCCTGCTTGGAGCCCAGGAACACCGCCACGCGCTGGTGCAGGCCTTCAGGCTGGATGTCGAGGATGCGCTGGTGGCCGTCGGTGGAAGCGCCGCCAGCCTGTTCCACCAGGAACGACATCGGGTTGGCTTCGTACATCAGGCGCAGCTTGCCTGGCTTCTCTGGCTCACGGCCGTCGCGCGGGTACATGAACAGGCCGCCACGGGTGAGGATACGGTGCACGTCGGCCACCATGGAGGCGATCCAGCGCATGTTGTAGTTCTTCTTCAACGGGCCTTCTTCACCCGCGGTCAGCTCGCTGACGTAACGCTTCACCGGGGCTTCCCAGTGGCGCTGGTTGGACATGTTGATGGCGAACTCGGCGGTGGTTTCCGGGATGCTGATGTTTTCGTGGGTCAGCACGAAGCTGCCCATCTCGCGGTCCAGGGTGAAGCCCTTGACGCCGTTGCCCAGGGTCAGGATCAGCATGGTCTGCGGGCCGTAGATGGCGTAGCCGGCAGCGACCTGCTCAGTACCTTTCTGCAGGAAAGCCTGCTCGTTGAGGCTGTCGTTCTGGGTCAGGTACTCGGTTGGGCAACGCAGTACCGAGAAGATGGTACCTACCGACACGTTGACGTCGATGTTCGACGAGCCGTCCAGCGGGTCGAACACCAGCAGGTAGGCGCCTTTGGGGTATTGGCCCGGGATCTGGTAGGCATTGTCCATTTCCTCGGACGCCATGCCGGCCAGGTGGCCGCCCCATTCGTTGGACTCCAGCAGGATGTCGTTGGACAGCACGTCCAGCTTCTTCTGCACTTCGCCCTGCACGTTTTCAGTGCCCATGCTGCCCAGCACGCCGCCCAGGGCGCCCTTGGACACAGCGTGGCTGATCTCTTTGCATGCGCGCGCCACCACTTCGATAAGGAAGCGCAGATCGGCAGGGGTCTTGTTGCTGCGGGTCTGCTCAATCAAATAGCGACTCAGGGTAACGCGGGACATGGACGGCTCCGGAGAATGGGGTGGGGAAAAACCCGCGCAGTTTACAGGCTCATTCACAACCTAGCGAGCGATAGGGGCGCGGTTCCAGCCCTTCAGACCGGGCTGTAACGATAAAGGTTCACGCCACCCGCTCAAGCGTAGTCCGAAAATGCCCGCGGGTGACGCTTATGGCCTCACTGGCCGCCGGGTTTTGCCCGCACCAGGCTGTATGCCATGGCCGCCAGCGCCAGCACGCCGACCACCAGCACCAGCCACAGGCTGATGTGTTTCCAGTTCGACGATGGCGCCGCGGCCACCGGTGGCGGCGGCGCGACGATGACCGGCGTCACGGCGGGCTCGGCGACGCCAAGGGCGGCCATGCGCTGCTCGTCCACGTCGGGTATCAGCGTGCTCAAAGGCAACTGCGCACTGACCGCATTCGGGTTGCCGATGGCCAGCCGGTAAGGGCCAGCACCCCGCGCCAGGAACACCAGCTGCACCGGCCGCACCGCCACGCGCAGCAGCGGCGCCTCCGCGCCCAGGCCACCGCCACGGTCGTCCACCTCCAGCTTGAGCTGGCGCAGGGTCTCGCCGCGCATGGGCAGCTCGCTCTGCACGGCGTCCTGGCCGTTCTGGGTCAGGCGGTAGAGCAGGCCGCTTTCCAGCGGTTCCCAACTGCCATTGAGGTCGTAGCGGCCGAACAGGTCGACCGGGGCCAGGCTGTTGGGCTGGTCCAGGTCGATCTGCACCCGTTCCACCGCCAGCGCCGCTGGCAGCATCCAGACGTACTGGTTGGCCTTGGCGCTGCTGCCCTTGATCGGCTCCGACCACACCAGCGGTGGCGGCACATGGCTGCTGGCGCTGCTTTGCACCAGCACCTGGCTGAGCACCGGCGCCGACTGTGGCACCTGCCACAACAGGCGCAGGTAACGCGCCGGCAGGCCCGGCAGGCTGACTTCATGCTGCTCGATGCGCTCGTCGGCGAACGACAGCCGCGCCACCTGCCCTTCACCCCAGGGGCGCCAATGCTGCAGGTCGTCGCTGGCCTCGATGGTGAAACGCTGGAAGCCTTCGCGCTCGCTGCTCCAGTCCAGGCTCAGCTGGTTCAAGGGTTCCTTGATGGCGCTGGTGTCCAGCAGCCAGCCGCGCAGCACCTCTTCACCGGCTTCCAGTTCCTCGTCGGGCTGCACCTCGATCAGGCTGCCGTTGGGGCCGGTCTGCACCCGCACCTTGGGCGTGCCCGGCGCGGTTTCGGCGTCATCGTACAGCGGGAACCACTTCACGCTGGCCTGGTGCTCGCTTTGCCCATGGCGCGCCGGCTCGTGCACCAGGGCATAGGCCTGGGGCTCGCCGGCGGCGTTGAACACGCGAATGTCGCCCAGGTCCGCCTGCCGCGCGCCCAACTGCAGCGCCAGCGGCAGCTCCAGGCGGTACCACGGGCCTTGGCCACTGGTGCTCAGCGGCACCTGGTTGGCAAAGTCTTGCGGTTGCTCCTGAGCCATGGCCGACAGCACGGCACACAAGCCCATTACCCCACACCACGTCTTGATCATGTGCCCCATATCAGGAATCGGCCCCCGCCGTTTCAATTCGCCGTGGCGGCAGCGGAGCGAAATACCCCACCACCAGCAACAGCACGCCCACCCCAATGAACGAGACGATCCGGGCCAGGCCGCCATGATTGCTCAGTTCGACGAAGAACAGCTTGGCCACCACTACCGCGATAAGCCCCGCCCCCACCAGCCACACCTTGCGCCGCCCGCGCAGGTGCCCACCAATCATCAGGCCCAGGGCCACCAGCGTCCACACCAGTGACAGGCTGGCCTGCACCAGCATCGAGGCCAGCAAGGCCTGTAGATCATAGGGCAAGCCGGCGTAATGGTGGGCGGTGCGCAGGACCATGGCGGTGAGCACCGCGAACAGCGAGGCGCCCAGCATCCAGGTCACCGGCCCGCGTACCCCCAGGCTGCGCAGGCGGCTGTCGAAGTGCCGCGCCCAGACGAACAGGGCGTAGATCACCAGCAGCAGGCCCAGCTCCAGTGGGTTCACCAGCGGCACGTACGGCAGCGGCTCGGCCGAGCCGTCGCTGAAGCAGTTGGCCAGCCACAGCCAGCCCAGCATGCCACACGCCAAGGGCCAGGCGGCCCACCAGCGGTAGGCCTGTGGATAACTGGCGAGCGGCCACGGCCATTCGCGCGGGCTGGCCATGGCCAGCAGGAACAGCGCCGGGAACACCGCCCAGCCCAGCCAGCGCCAGGCGTTGTAGTAGCCGGCCAGCTGTTCCAGGCCGTAGCTCAGCTCCAGCGCCAGCAGGGCAATCAACAACCAGGCGCCGAGCACATGGCTGATGGTCAGCACGCGGCTGCCCAGCCACTCGGGCAGGCGCCGCAGCGACCAGAAATGCACCACCAACACCGCCGGCCAGGCCAGCCAGCCAAGGTCGGCGGCGACGTGGAAACTGTGCCCCCACCCATAGGGCAGCAGCAGCCAGGCCAGCGGCACCAGCAGCAGCGCCCCGTGCGCCAGGCCTGGCCAGCGCAGCCGCGGTGCCAGGGCGCTGGCCACGGCGCCGCTGGCGCTGAAGGCCAGCAGCAGCGCCGCCGTGTCCAGCGGCCAATTCACCCAGCGCGCCACCCCGCTGCCACACGCCAGCAACCACCACAGCCCGCCCCACACCAGCAGCACCACGCCCAGGCCGCTGCCAGGCCGTTCGGCATGCTGGCGCCAGGCACAGACCAGGCCGGCGACGGCCAGCAGCAAGGCGCTGAACGCCAGGTCACCGGTGACCGCCAGGTAAGGTGACAGGCTCCAGGCGAACAGGCAGCAGCCGGCAGCCCCCAGTTGTAGCAGCAAGGCAAACCAGCACGCCAGGCGTCGTTGCTGGCGCAGCCCCAGCCAGTACAGCCCCGCGCCTTCCAGGGCCCAGGCGCTGCTGGTCCAGTGCGCGTCCAGGCCCAGGGGAATGGCCAGGCTGGTGAAGATCACCGCCAACGCCAGGCAGGTTTCGGTCAGCAGCGTGGCGCGTTGCGGGGCCCTGCGGGCCAGCAGCCAGGCCAGCACCATGTAGATCGCGCCCAGGCCCAGGGCGCTGAACGCCGCGCCGAACGGCAGCTGATGGACCAGCGCCCATTGCAGGCCGAAGCCCACCAGCGGCGGCCCGAACAGGATGGTGCCATGCACGTAGTCGCCCTGGCGCGCCGCCCAGCGCAGCAGCGTGGCGCGGTCGGCGTCGGCAGGCGGCGCTGGGCTATCCAGCAGGGTGCGGCGGGCGAACAGCAGGCCGATGGCCAGGTACATGGCGAAGAACAGCCACAGGAAGGGTGCCGTGCTCCAGAACAGCTCGGGCGTATAGGCGCGCACCCCCCAGGCGAAACCGACGCCGAAGGTGCCGGCGAAGCCGATCAGGTTCAGCAGGCGCCAGGCCTTGAACCAGGCGATGGCGAGGATGCCGGCGTTGAGCAGGGCGAAATAGCTGAACAGCGCCACATGGCTGCCGGCCCCGGTGGATGCGAGGATAGGCGCCGCGAAGCCGCCCAGGGCTGCCGCGCAGGCCAGGCCCAGGGCATCCTGCAGCACCGCCAGGATGGCCGAGAACACCGTGATGGCCACCAGCAGGGCCATGGCCGGGCCGGGGTCGATCAGCGCATGCAGGCGCATGGCAGCGAAGATGGTCAGGTACAGCACGCCCACGCCAGCACCTTGCAGCAGCAAGCCGTAGCCGCGGCGTTTCAGCCGCAGCCACCAGCCCAGCCCCAGCAGCGCCAGGGCGCTGGCGGCGACGCCGGCGTAGCGCAGTTCCACCGGCACCACGACGTTTTCGGTGGCGTAGCGCAGCAGGAACGCCAGGCCCAGGAACAGCAGCACCAGGCCCACGCGCAGCACGGTGTTGCCGCCCAGCAGCCAGCCGCGGGCGGCCGCGAAGGCCTTGCCGAAGAAATCGGGTTCGCCAGGTGGCCGGGGCTCGGTGGCCCAGGCGTTGGCAGTGACAGGCTCGGGAGCGGGTTCGGGCGGGGTTGCGGGCAACTCCCATTCCAGCTCCACCGCTGCTTCGGGAGCGGCAGCCGGAGCGGCTGTCGCCACCGGCGCAGGCCCTTCCAGCACCTGCAACCGCAGCTGCAAGGCCGTCAGCGCCCGGCCTTGTTCCTCGCTGCGACGCGTAAGCGTGGCAAGCCGCAAGGCCTGGCCCAGGCCCAGCCCCAACAGCCCACCAATGAGCGCGCCGTCGATGGATTCATCGAACGCACCACCCAACGCAAGGCCCAGCAACAGCAGTACCCATTGCATGATCGATTTCCCTAACCGGTGTCACAAGTCCATGGCAGGGCGACAGTATATCGGGTAGGGCTGCATGTGCCCTGCAAAACCGTAGCCGCTACCGCAGGCTGCGCTGGCCATGGTGTGCACTGAAGATTTCCAGCGTACATGAGGGCCAGCGCAGCCTGCGGCAGCGGCTACGCGGGCGGCGTCGCTGCGGCAGTCGCGTTACTCCAGCGCCTTCCAGATCTCCTCGGCGTATTCGCGAATGGTGCGGTCGGACGAGAACCAGCCAGTGCGCGCGGTGTTCAGCACGGCCGAGCGCCACCAGCGGTCCGGGTCGTGCCACAGGTCTTCCACGCGCTTCTGCGCGTCCCAGTAGGCGTCGAAGTCGGCGCACACCAGGAAACGGTCGTAGGCGATCAGGCCGTCGATCAGCCCGGCATAGCGCGACGAATCGTCCGGCGAGAACACCCCGCCGCGAATCGCCTGCAGCACGTCGTTGAGGCGGTGGGACGCGGCGATGTCACCGCTGGCGTTGAACTCCCCGGCGCGCTTGCGCGCTTCGACCTGCTGGGCGGTCAGGCCGAAGATGAACATGTGCTCGGTGCCGATCAGGTCGCTCATCTCGACGTTGGCGCCGTCCATGGTGCCGATGGTCAGCGCGCCATTGAGGCCGAACTTCATGTTGCTGGTACCCGAGGCCTCATAGCCGGCGGTGGAGATCTGCTCGGACAGGTCGGCCGCCGGAATGATGCTTTCGGCCAGGCTGACGTTGTAGTTGGGCAGGAACACCACCTTCAGCAGGCCGCGCACGGTGGGGTCGTTGTTGACGGTGCGGGCGATGTCGTTGGCAAGCTTGATGATCAGCTTGGCCTGGTGGTAGCTGGCGGCCGCCTTGCCGGCGAAGATCTTCACCCGCGGCACCCAGTGCGTGCCCGGCTCGGCACGAATGGCCTGGTACAGCGCCACCGTGTGCAGCAGGTTAAGCAACTGGCGCTTGTACTCGTGGATACGCTTCACCTGCACGTCGAACATGGCCTCGGGGTTGATGGCCACGCCCAGGCGGTCCTGGATGATGCGCGCCAGGGCCTTCTTGCTGCTCAGGCGCTGGGCGGCGAAACGTTTGCGGAACTCGGGCTTGTCGGCGAAGGGTTCGAGGTCCTTGAGGCGCTGCTCGGGATGGTCGAGCACGTCCTCGCCCAGGGCATCCACCAGCATCGAGGTCAGCTCGCCGTTGGACTGGAACAGCCAGCGGCGGAAGGTGATGCCGTTGGTCTTGTTGTTGATGCGGTCGGGGTACAGCTTGTGCATTTCGGCGAACACGGTGCTGCGCATCAGCTTGGTGTGCAGCGCCGACACGCCGTTGACGCTGTGCGAGCCCAGGAACGCCAGGTTGCCCATGCGCACGCGGCGGCCGTTGTCTTCCTCGATCAGCGACACCGCGCGCAGCACGTCGAAGTCATGGATGCCTTTGGCCCGCAGCGAATCGATGTGGTAGGCGTTGATCAGGTAGATGATCTGCATGTGCCGCGGCAGCATGCGCTCCATCAGGCCCACCGGCCAGGTCTCCAGCGCCTCGGGCAGCAGGGTGTGGTTGGTGTAGGCCAGGGTGTTGACGGTGATGTTCCAGGCGGTGTCCCAGGCCAGGCCGTGGGTGTCCACCAGCAGGCGCATCAGCTCGGCCACGGCGATGGAGGGGTGGGTGTCGTTGAGCTGGATGGCGGCGCCGTCGGCCAGGTTCAGCAGCGAGGGGTGGATGTTCTGGTGGCGGCGCAGCAGGTCCTGCAGCGAGGCCGAGACGAAGAAGTATTCCTGGCGCAGGCGCAGCTCCTGGCCGGCCTCGGTGCTGTCGGCCGGGTAGAGTACCCGCGAGATGCTTTCGGCGCGGGCCACTTCGGCCACGGCGCCCAGGTGGTCACCGGCGTTGAAGCGTTCCAGGTGCAGCTCTTCCAGGGCGCGTGCACGCCACAGCCGCAGGGTATTCACGCTGGAACCGCGCCAGCCCACCACCGGCGTGTCGTAGGCCACCGCCCGCACGGTCTCGGCGGGCCACCACACTTGTTTCTGCTGGCCGCCGGCGTCCTGCACGGTCTCCACGTGGCCGCCGAAGCTGATCGGGTAGATCACCTCGGGGCGCTCGAACTCCCAGGGGTTGCCGAAGTCCAGCCAGTTCTCGGTCTGCTCCTGCTGCCAGCCGTCGACGATGGCCTGGCGGAACAGCCCGTGTTCGTAGCGAATGCCGTAGCCGTGGGCGGCGATGCCCAGGGTCGACATGCTCTCCATGAAGCAGGCCGCCAGCCGGCCCAGGCCGCCGTTGCCCAACGCCGCGTCGGGCTCCAGCAGGCGGATGCGTTCCAGGTCCACGCCCAGGTCGGTGAGAGCCTCCTTGGCGATGTCCAGCAGCCCCAGGTTGCTGAGGCTGTCGTACAGCAACCGGCCGATCAGGAATTCCAGGGACAGGTAGTACACCCGCTTCTGCGCCTTGCGGTAGATCTGCCGGGTGTGGTCCATCCAGTGTTCGACCATATGGTCGCGGGCCGCCAGGGCGATGGCTTCGAACCAGTCGTGATCAAAGGCATGATCCGGGTCCTTGCCTACCGCGTATGTGAGTTTTGCGAGTACAGCGGCGCGAAATTCGGCCACCTCTGCGTCACGGACAAGCGGTTCCTGAGACATTGATGCGTCCTCGGGGAAGTTGACGGATTTTTAGGATGGGGTTGTCTGAGCCTAGACGGTTCGACAGGAGGTGAAAGGCCAGGTTCGCGCTTTTCTGTAAGAACCACGAAACACCCAGGGGTGAAACCGGCAAATGGTTGTTCACAATTTCACCAGTCCCGGTATCATCGCGCGCCCGATTACCCCGAAAAACCGAACCCGATGAAGACCACCCTGATAGCCGCTGCCGAAGTCGACCGCCTGGAGACCTGGCAGAAATTCACCCAGCCCATGTGCGGCGCCTGCATGTCGACCTGCTGCACCCTGCCCGTGGAGGTGAAGATCAAGGATCTGGTGCGCATCGGCGTGGTGGACGAATTCGAACTGGGCGACCCGCCGAAGAACATCGCCAAGCGCCTGCAGAAGGACGGCATCGTCGAGCGCTTCAACCAGAAGTCGGGCATCTTCACCTTGCAGCGCATGAGCAACAACGACTGCCTGTACCTGGACCGCAAGAGCCGCCTGTGCACCATCTACGACAAGCGCCCGGATACCTGCCGCAACCACCCGCGCGTAGGCCCGCGGCCTGGGTATTGCGCGTACAAGCCAAAGCCCGCGACGTTCTAAACCGCCTGTGGGAGCTGGCTTGCCAGCGAGCTTTTTGGGCATCAACAGCTCGCTGGCAAGCCAGCTCCCACATAAGCGTGTTGCGACTACAGATTTGTAAAGACATAAAAAAACGCCCCCGGCCTTTCGACCGGGGGCGTTTTTCATTCAGCGAAGGCTAGCTTACGCCTTGGCTTTCTTGGCAGCGCGGGTACGCTCGCTTTCGTCCAGGATCTTCTTGCGAAGACGGATGGACTTAGGAGTCACTTCGCACAGCTCGTCTTCCTGGATGTATTCCAGGGCCTGTTCCAGGGTGAAGCGAACAGGTGGAACCAGGGCGATGGTTTCGTCTTTACCCGAAGCACGCATGTTGTCGAGCTTCTTGCCCTTGGTAGGGTTCACGCCCAGGTCGTTGTCGCGGCTGTTCTGGCCGACGATTTGACCGTTGTAGATCTCCTGGCCGTGTTCCACGAACAGCTTGCCACGAGCCTGCAGGGTTTCCAGCGAGTAGGTCAGAGCCTTGCCGGTTTCAACCGAAACCAGAACGCCGTTCGAACGGCCGGACATGTGGCCCGACTTGACGGTGTCGTAACGGTCGAAGATCGAGGTCAGGATGCCAGCACCGTTGGTCAGGGTCAGGAACTGGTTACGGAAACCAATCAGGCCGCGAGCAGGGATGTTGTATTCCAGACGTACACGGCCCTTGCCATCCGGCACCATGTTGGTCAGGTCGCCTTTACGCAGGCCCATCTCTTCCATGACCTTGCCCTGAGCTTCTTCAGGGATGTCGATGGTCACGTTTTCGAACGGCTCTTGCTTGACGCCGTCGACTTCACGAATGATCACTTCCGGACGGCCCAGGGCCAGCTCGAAGCCTTCGCGACGCATGGTTTCGATCAGTACCGACAGGTGCAGCTCACCACGGCCCGACACCTTGAACTTGTCAGCCGAGTCGCCTTCTTCAACGCGCAGTGCAACGTTGTACAGCAGCTCTTTGTCCAGACGGTCCTTGATGTTACGCGAGGTCACGAACTTGCCTTCTTTACCGCAGAATGGCGAGTCGTTTACCTGGAAGGTCATGGAAACGGTTGGCTCGTCGACGGTCAGCGGCTTCATGGCTTCGACGGTCAGTGGGTCGCACAGGGTGTCGGAGATGAACAGCTCGTCGAAACCGCTGATGCAGACGATGTCGCCGGCAGCGGCTTCTTCTACGTCGATGCGGTGCAGGCCGTGGTGACCCATCAGCTTCAGGATACGACCGTTGCGGCGCTTGCCGTCGGCGCTGATAGCCACAACCGGGGTGTTAGGCTTGACGCGACCGCGAGCGATACGGCCAACACCGATGACGCCCAGGAAGCTGTTGTAGTCCAGAGCCGAGATCTGCATCTGGAACGCGCCGTCACGGTCAACGGCTGGAGCTGGCACGTGATCCACGACCGCCTGGTACAGCGGGGTCATGTCTTCGGCCATGTCGGTGTGGTCCAGGCCGGCGATGCCGTTGATGGCCGAGGCGTAGACGACTTTGAAGTCCAGCTGTTCGTCGGTGGCACCCAGGTTGTCGAACAGATCGAAGATCTGGTCCAGAACCCAATCAGGACGCGCGCCCGGACGGTCGATCTTGTTGATCACGACGATCGGCTTCAGACCGGCTTCGAAGGCCTTCTTGGTCACGAAGCGAGTTTGCGGCATAGGGCCGTCTTGAGCGTCAACCAGCAGCAGAACGGAGTCGACCATCGACATAACGCGTTCTACTTCACCGCCGAAGTCGGCGTGGCCGGGGGTGTCGACGATGTTGATGTGGTAGCCATTCCAGTTGATGGCGGTGTTCTTCGCCAGAATGGTAATACCGCGCTCTTTCTCCTGGTCGTTGGAGTCCATCACGCGCTCGTCGTTGAGCTCGTTGCGCTCCAGGGTGCCCGATTGACGCAGCAGTTTGTCTACCAGGGTGGTTTTACCATGGTCAACGTGAGCGATGATGGCGATGTTACGTAGATTTTCGATCACTTGTGTATCTCGATCAGAGGATTCGGTGTGCTGACAGGTTGTGACAGCGATTTGACTTAGAGTCCCGCAAAGCCGTTACAGCTTTACGGTGGCGTCGGGGGGCCGGTGACGCAGGCCACAGGCAAACAGCCCCGGGCGCTTAGCTCGGTCGATAAACGCGCACATTGGCATGTCCCTCACTGAGCAAGTGGTGGGCATGCAGGCGACTCATCACGCCTTTGTCGCAATACAGCAGGTACTGACGGGTGGGGTCCAGTTCCTTGAAACGGCTGTTCAGTGCATAGAACGGCAGTGCCTTGACCTCGATGCCTTCGAGTTCAAGGGGCTCGTCTTCCTGGGCGTCCGGATGCCGAATGTCGATGATCACCTGCCCGGCCAGGGCCTGGGCGACTTCCTCGATTTCGATGTCCTGGCCCAATTCATCGATCACATTGTCGATGGAAACGAGCTTGGCGCGTTCCAGGGCCCGCTCCAGCACGGCCATGTCGAACTGCTGTTCTTCATAGGCGACGCGGTGGGGCTTGGCCTTGGTGGTGGGGTTGACCGAAATCACCCCGCAATATTCAGGCATGTGCTTGGCGAAGTCGGCGGTGCCGATTTCGTTGGCCTGGTCAATGATGTCCTGCTTATGGCTGGCAAGCAATGGACGCAGCAGCAGCTTGTCGGTTGCCGCACTGATCACCGAGAGGTTCGGAAGCGTCTGGCTCGACACTTGCGAGATGGCCTCGCCGGTTACCAGGGCATCAATTTGCAGACGATCGGCCATGCGGCTGGCGGCGCGCAGCATCATGCGCTTGAGAATCACGCCCATGTGGCTGTTGTCGACCTTGCCCAGCAGCTCGCCCACCACTTCCTCGAACGGGATGCTGATGAACAGCACGCGCTGGGAGCTGCCGTATTTCTTCCACAGGAAGTGCGCGACTTCCATCACGCCCAGCTCGTGGGCACGGCCGCCCAGGTTGAAGAAGCAGAAGTGGGTCATCAGGCCGCGGCGCATCATCTGGTAGGCAGCCACGGTGGAGTCGAAGCCTCCGGACATCAGTACCAGGGTCTGCTCCAGCGAGCCCAGCGGGTAGCCGCCGATGCCCTGGTGCTGGCTGTGGATGATGAACACGCGCTTGTCGCGGATCTCCAGGCGCACTTCCACGTCCGGGGTGCGCAGCTCGATGCCGGCGGCGCCGCACTGCTGGCGCAACTGGCTGCCAACATAACGGTCGACGTCCATGGAGCTGAAGGTGTGCTTGCCGGCGCGCTTGCAGCGCACGGCGAACATCTTGCCTGCCAGCAGGTGGCCGAAGTGCTGCTTGCACTGGGCGACCAGGTCGTCCATATCGCCCAGTGGGTATTCATCCACCTGGAGGAAATGGGTGATGCCGGGCACGCACTTGAGGCGCTCGATCATCTCGCGCTGGATTTTCGCATCTTCGATGCGGGTGACAACGGTGAGGTTGTCCCACACGCCATCCACCACCAGCTTCGGGTCCAGTTCACGGAGCACGACGCGGATGTTCTTGGCGAGCTGGCGAATGAAGTTCTTCCGAACGGGCCGGCTCTTGATGGTGATTTCTGGGAAGACTTTTACGATTAGTTTCATGAAAAACAGCGCGCGAGGTGCCAGCCGAAAAAGGGGGGGCAGGATTATAGCGGAAATTGCTCAGCTTTTAACCAGTTATCGTACAGAAGGTTTTCAGTGCACCTTTATGGTGCCTTACGGATTGCTAGCGCTTCAAAACAGTGCGGCAAATCGGCGCATTTTGCCGAAAACAGGCCGAAATGCTTGGGTTTGGGGCAAAAAACCCATCTCGGGGCACTGGCATGCAAATTGCTCCCTTGTGAGGCAGGTTGCCTTGGCAGACTATTCGCGCCCGGCATCACCCAAATTACAGGGCTAACCACTACCAGCCCTTATTCACCCCGGAGGACAACATGTCGAAGTCGGTTCAACTCATCAAAGATCATGACGTCAAGTGGATTGATCTGCGCTTCACGGACACCAAGGGCACCCAGCACCACGTCACCATGCCAGCCCGTGACGCGCTGGAAGACGACTTCTTCGAAGTCGGCAAGATGTTCGACGGTTCCTCCATCGCTGGTTGGAAAGGCATCGAAGCCTCCGACATGATCCTGCTGCCGGACGACGAAACTGCCGTCCTGGACCCGTTCACCGAAGAGCCGACCCTGATCCTGGTCTGCGACATCATCGAACCTTCGACCATGCAAGGCTACGATCGCGACCCGCGCGCCATCGCCCACCGCGCCGAAGAGTACCTGAAGTCGACCGGTATCGGTGACACCGTGTTCGCCGGCCCAGAGCCAGAGTTCTTCATCTTCGACGAAGTGAAGTTCAAGTCCGACATCTCCGGTTCCATGTTCAAGATCTACTCGGAACAAGGTTCGTGGATGTCCGACCAGGACGTGGAAGGCGGCAACAAGGGCCACCGTCCAGGCGTGAAAGGCGGCTACTTCCCAGTTCCTCCGTTCGACCACGACCACGAAATCCGTACCGCCATGTGCAACGCACTGGAAGAAATGGGCCAGGTCGTTGAAGTTCACCACCACGAAGTGGCAACTGCTGGCCAGAACGAAATCGGCGTCAAGTTCAACACCCTGGTGAAGAAGGCCGACGAAGTCCAGACCCTGAAGTACGTTGTGCACAACGTTGCCGACGCCTACGGCCGTACCGCTACCTTCATGCCTAAGCCACTGTACGGCGACAACGGCTCGGGTATGCACGTACACATGTCCATCGCCAAAGATGGCAAGAACACCTTCGCTGGCGAAGGCTATGCCGGCCTGTCCGACACCGCCCTGTACTTCATCGGCGGTATCATCAAGCACGGTAAGGCCCTGAACGGCTTCACCAACCCGGCGACCAACTCGTACAAGCGTCTGGTCCCAGGCTTCGAAGCTCCAGTAATGCTGGCCTACTCGGCTCGCAACCGTTCGGCTTCGATCCGTATTCCTTACGTCAACAGCCCACGCGGCCGTCGTATCGAAGCACGCTTCCCGGATCCGGCTGCCAACCCATACCTGGCCTTCGCAGCACTGCTGATGGCCGGCCTGGACGGTATCCAGAACAAGATCCACCCTGGCGACGCCGCTGACAAAAACCTGTACGACCTGCCGCCTGAAGAGGCGAAAGAGATCCCACAAGTTTGCGGCAGCCTGAAAGAAGCCCTGGAAGAGCTGGACAAAGGTCGTGCGTTCCTGACCAAAGGCGGCGTTTTCAGCGACGACTTCATCGACGCTTACATCGCCCTGAAAAGCGAAGAAGAAATCAAGGTGCGCACCTTCGTGCACCCACTGGAATACGAGCTGTACTACAGCTGCTAATCCGGTGACGTTGGCGCAAGCCGCGTGATTTGAAAAAGGCCTCCTTCGGGAGGCTTTTTTTATGCCCGCTGGAACCCCCTGGCCGCTAGAATCGGCCCCTACCGTTCGTCACCAATAACAACATGAGTACGACAATGCGTAGAACCCTGCTGCTCACCGCCACCCTGTTCTCCAGCGCTGCCTTCGCCGCGCCGCCCGCCACCCTCGCGCCACTGCTGGACAGCGTGCAACAACGCCTGGACATAGCCCCCAAGGTCGCCCTGACCAAATGGGACAACCACAAGCCGGTGCTCGACGCCCCGCGCGAGCGCGACGTGATTGCCGGCGCCGGCAAGCTGGCCGCCGAGTACAAGGTGGATGGCGCCCTGGCCGAACAGTTCTTCGCCGCGCAGATCGAGGCCAACAAGCTGGTGCAATACGGCCTGCTGACCCAGTGGAACGCCAAGGGCGCCGCGCCTGATACACCACGGGTGGACCTGGCCAAGGAGATCCGCCCGCAGCTGGACGTGCTGCAGAAGCAGCTGCTGGACCGCCTGGCGGCGTTCGCCCCGTCGCGCAACGACCCGCAGTGCCCACGCTGGGTGGCCAGCGCCATCGAGGCGCGCAAGGCTGACGCGCTGCAGCGCACGGCGCTGATCCGCGCCACCGGCGAGTTGTGCGCCAGCCCTTCCTGACGCCCCCGACGCGGCCCGTAGCAGCAACTGTCTTGAAGCGGCGTCGTCTGCATCGCTCGTAGCAGCGGCCGTAGGCCGCGTCCGAACAAACCGCCCATCCGCCGGCATGCCGCGCCGCAGCCTGCGGCAGCTGCTACGCGGATTCGGTGTAGCCGCTGCCGAAGGCTGCGCTGGCCCTGCGCCACGCTGAACTTCTTCAGTGCAAGCGGGGGCGGCTACAGATCGCGCGAAGCACCTGTAGCAGCGGCCGTAGGCCGCGTCCGAACACGCCGCGCATCCCCCGGAATGCCGCGCCGCAGCCGGACGCAGCCTTCGGCAGCTGCTACGTGCACCCGGCGCATTGGTACAAAGCCGAAACCATCCGTCGGCCATTCTGTTCTATGCTGGCACCTGGGCCGCAAGGCCGTTCCTTCCATGAACCGACAGGATGCGTTCATGCGCTCATGCCTTATCTGGGTACTGATGCTGATGGCGTTGCCCGCTTTCGCGCAGATCTACAAATACACCGACGCCGAAGGCAACACCGCCTACTCCAACCAGCCGCCCGACGGCACCCGCTCGCAGACCGTGGAACTGCCACCGCTCAACAGCGTGGAACCGCAGGCCCCCATTGCGCCCATGGTGCCGGTGCCGCGCAGCCCTCGCAGCAACCAGCCCCAGCAGGCCTACAACACCTTGCAGCTCACCGACATCCCCAGCGACGAAGCGCTGCGCGCCAACAACGGCACCTTCACCGTGGGCGTGCTGATCGACCCGCGCCTGCGCGACATCCACCGCTTGCGGCTGCTGCTCGACGACCAGCCCTACGGCCAGCCCACCAACGTGCCACGCCTGCAACTGGTGAACATCGACCGCGGCGACCACAGCCTGGCCGTGCAAGTGCTGTTCAATGACAAGGTGGTGCAGCAAAGCCCCACGGTCACCTTCACCCTGCAGCGCTACCACCTGCCACCCGCCGGAAAACGCCCATGAACCGCCTGCTGTCGGGCCTTGCATTGCTGGTGCTGAGCGCATCGGCCATGGCCCAGGTCTACACCTACATCGATGCCCAGGGTAACCGCGTCTACACCGACAAGCCCCACGCCAACGCCACCGTGGTGGACGTGCGGCCCAGCAACAGCATGAGCGCCACCCCCGTGCTGCCCACCCCGGCGCGCAAGCTGGCCAGGAAGCAGCCCGTGAGCCACTACGACATGCTGCGTATCCTCATTCCGGAACCGGACGCCAGCATCCATGACGCTTCCGGCAACATGATCGTGACCATCACCAGCGACCCGCCGCTGATGGCCAACCACGGCTACCGCCTGCTGATGGACGGCAACGTGGTCGCCGGCCCGGCGGTGAGCCCGGTGTTCGCGCTGAAGAACGTCGACCGCGGCACGCACCAGCTTGCAGCGGAGATCATCGACAACCATGAAACTGTGATCGAACGCACCCCGGCCCAGCCGTTCCACATGCAACGCATCTCGCTGATCCAGAAGCGCCGCAACAACCCCTGCAAGACCGAGGACTACGGCGTGCGCCCCGAATGCCCGCTCGCCGACAAGCCCGCCGACGACGAAGACAGCGAATGACACATCCAGCCGCTATAGTTTCCGCATCCGCTCTATTTTGGTGCGAATAGAACCGGTAAAGTCGGACGAACATCCCATTTTGGGTCAATCCTGAACGAGACCCTGCCCGCTGCGTCATTTAATGAGCAGTGAAAGCGCCATTTTCCGCCGGCCGCGCTTCTTTTCGGAGCTTTGGTTTAGTTCTTGCATTTTAAGGTGTATCAGCGGATTACCAGCCCGCGCCGCCAAGGACCCGCGCTCCTGCGGCAATGGGCCAAAAGAGGTCAACGACAGCTAATGACCATCAGTGATGCACTGCACCGACTGCTTCTGGACAACCTGACCACTGCCACCATCCTGCTCAACGCCGAGCTGCGCCTGGAGTACATGAACCCGGCCGCCGAAATGCTCCTGGCCATCAGCGGCCAGCGCAGCCATGGGCAGTTCATCAGCGAGCTGTTCACCGAGTCGGCCGAGGCCCTCAATTCCCTGCGCCAGGCCGTGGAACAGGCCCACCCGTTCACCAAGCGCGAGGCCATGCTCACCGCGCTCACCGGCCAGACCCTGACCGTGGACTACGCGGTAACGCCGATTCTCAACAACGGCCAGACCCTGCTGCTGCTCGAAGTGCACCCCCGTGACCGGCTGCTGCGCATCACCAAGGAAGAGGCCCAGCTGTCCAAGCAGGAAACCACCAAGATGCTGGTGCGCGGCCTGGCCCACGAGATCAAGAACCCGCTGGGCGGCATCCGTGGCGCCGCGCAGCTGCTGGCCCGGGAGCTGCCCGAGGAAAGCCTGAAGGACTACACCAACGTCATCATTGAAGAGGCCGACCGCCTGCGCAACCTGGTGGACCGCATGCTCGGTTCCAACAAGCTGCCGTCGCTGGCCATGACCAACGTGCACGAGGTACTGGAGCGTGTGTCCAGCCTGGTGGAAGCAGAAGCCCAGGGCGGCATCACCCTGGTGCGCGACTACGACCCCAGCATTCCCGACGTATTGATCGACCGCGAGCAGATGATCCAGGCCGTGCTCAATATCGTGCGCAACGCCATGCAGGCCATCAGCGGCCAGAACGAGTTGCGCCTGGGCCGCATCAGCCTGCGCACGCGCACCATGCGCCAGTTCACCATTGGCCACACCCGCCACCGGCTGGTGACCAAAATCGAAATTACCGACAACGGACCCGGTATACCGGCCGAGCTCCAGGAGACCATCTTCTACCCGATGGTCAGCGGGCGCCCGGACGGTACAGGCCTTGGCCTTGCCATTACCCAGAACATCATCAGCCAGCACCAGGGGCTGATCGAGTGTGAAAGCCACCCCGGCCACACCACTTTCTCGATCTTCCTGCCGCTGGAACAAGGAGCCGCTTCGTCATGAGTCGTAGTGAAACTGTCTGGATCGTCGATGACGACCGTTCCATCCGTTGGGTGCTGGAAAAGGCCTTGCAGCAGGAAGGCATGACCACCCAGAGCTTCGACAGTGCCGATGGCGTCATGAGCCGCCTGGCCCGCCAGCAGCCGGACGTGATCATCTCCGACATCCGCATGCCCGGCGCCAGTGGCCTGGACCTGCTGGCGCGCATTCGCGAGTCGCACCCGCGCCTGCCGGTCATCATCATGACCGCCCATTCGGACCTGGACAGCGCCGTGGCGTCGTACCAGGGCGGTGCGTTCGAATACCTGCCCAAGCCGTTCGACGTGGACGAGGCCGTGGCCCTGGTCAAGCGCGCCAACCAGCACGCCCAGGAGCAACAAGGCCTGACCGAAGTGCCGACGCTGACCCGCACGCCGGAAATCATCGGCGAAGCGCCGGCCATGCAGGAAGTCTTCCGCGCCATCGGCCGCCTCAGCCATTCCAACATCACCGTGCTGATCAACGGTGAGTCGGGTACCGGTAAAGAGCTGGTCGCCCACGCCCTGCACCGTCACAGCCCGCGCGCGGCGTCGCCGTTCATTGCCCTGAACATGGCCGCCATTCCCAAGGACCTGATGGAGTCCGAGCTGTTCGGCCATGAGAAAGGCGCGTTCACCGGCGCTGCCAACCTGCGCCGCGGCCGCTTCGAGCAGGCCGACGGCGGCACGCTGTTCCTCGACGAGATCGGCGACATGCCGGCCGACACCCAGACCCGCCTGCTGCGCGTGCTGGCCGACGGCGAGTTCTACCGCGTGGGCGGCCACACCCCGGTGAAGGTCGACGTGCGCATCATTGCCGCCACCCACCAGAACCTGGAAACCCTGGTGCACGCCGGCAAGTTCCGCGAGGACTTGTTCCACCGCCTGAACGTGATCCGCATCCACATTCCGCGCCTGTCGGACCGCCGTGAAGACATCCCGACCCTGGCCAAGCACTTCCTCAGCCGCGCCGCCCAGGAGCTGGCCGTGGAGCCCAAGCTGCTGAAGGCCGAGACCGAGGAATACCTGAAGAACCTGCCGTGGCCCGGCAACGTGCGCCAGCTGGAGAACACCTGCCGCTGGATCACCGTGATGGCCTCGGGCCGTGAAGTGCACATCGGCGACCTGCCACCCGAGCTGCTGAGCCTGCCGCAGGACGCAGCACCGGTGACCAACTGGGAGCAGGCCCTGCGCCAATGGGCCGACCAGGCCCTGGCCCGTGGCCAGTCCAGCCTGCTGGACAGCGCCGTGCCGAGCTTCGAGCGCATCATGATCGAGACCGCCCTCAAGCACACCGCCGGCCGCCGCCGCGACGCCGCCGTGCTGCTGGGCTGGGGCCGCAACACCTTGACCCGCAAGATCAAGGAACTGGGCATGAAGGTGGATGGCGGCGACGAAGACGAAGGCGACGACGCCTGACCCACCCCGTTACAGCAAAAAAAACCGCCAGCGACCCTGGCGGTTTTTTTTTACCCGTAGCAGCTGCCGAAGGCTGCGTCCCCAGCCAACCCGGTATTGCGCCCGGACGCAGCCTTCGGCAGCTGCTACGGGGTTGTGCATGGTGGCCCTGGCGTGCACCGCCGCAAGGCGTTTTTGCCCTTGGATCCAGCAAAAATGGCCTGAAAAACACCTCGCCGAAAATTGCCATTCATCGCCAAACCCGCGAAATACAAGGCTTGCGGCCGCCGAATCACAAATTCGCAACATCATGAGCGCATTTTTTCAAAAGCTGGCACGCGCTCTGCAATGTAGTAAGTGCAGGAACAGAAACATACGCCCAGTTTTGGGGTCCTTGGTACAGGCAGGCCGGGGAACCCTTCTTTACAGCCGGGACGCGCAGCACTCGACGAGGGTTGCGGTCCCACACCCGTTTTGGGGACCTTGGTACAGGCAGGCCGGGGATTCCCCTTCTTTACAACGGGGCGCGCAGCACTCGACGAGCGTTGCGCCCCCTCCCGTTTTGGGGACCTTGGTACAGGCAGGCCGGGGATTCCCTCTTTTATTCCTCCCGGAGGCTGAGCTTCAGCCTCCAGCGCCCATCCTCTTCTTCCCCACTGATATCACCGTGCAAGGGCCGCGCCGCCACCACGTTCAGCAACAGGCCGTTCTCGCCTGGCTGGGTGCGCCAGTTGGCCTTCTTGCCGTTGATATCCACCTGGCCGTTGCGGGTCAGGCCGTGGGCCTCGAATTGCACCACCAGCGCCCCGTCCACCGTGGTGGTCTGCACCTTGGGTTCGCCCGTGAACCAGAACACCAGCGCCGCCGGTTGTGGCTCGATTTTCACCAGTTCCAGCACTTCGGGGTTGGTGAGCTTGCCGATCATCAGCCCTACCATCAGGCCGATGATCGCCAACGAGAACATCACCCGCGGGAACAGGCTCGGACGCGGGTCCGGTTCAGGGGTAGAATGCTGCCCGTCTTTCAGTTCGGAGCCGTGCATGTTTCACGTCATCCTTTTTCAACCAGAGATACCGCCCAATACAGGCAACATTATACGGCTGTGCGCCAACAGTGGCTGCCACCTGCACTTGATCGAACCGATCGGCTTCGAGCTCGATGACAAGCGCCTGCGCCGCGCCGGCCTGGACTACCACGAGTACGCCACGCTCAAGCGCCACGCCGACCTTGCCAGCTGCCTGGAAAGCCTGGGCAACCCGCGGCTGTTCGCGTTCACCACCAAGGGCTCCAAGCCGTTCCACGAGGTGAGCTTCGCCGACGGCGACGCCTTCCTGTTCGGCCCGGAAAGCCGCGGCCTGCCGCCCGAGGTGCTGGACCCGCTGGGCAGCGACCAACGCCTGCGCCTGCCGATGCGTGAAGGCTGCCGCAGCCTGAACCTGTCGAACACCGTGGCCATCGCGGTGTACGAGGCGTGGCGCCAGTTGGGCTTTGCCTGACCTTGTAGCCACAAAAAAGCGCCCCGAGGGGCGCTTTTTCGTTGCGGCAAGCCTTACTGCAGCGAAGGCTTCGGCGCGTCGCCGGCTTCCTGCATGCGTTGCAGCTCTTGCGCGTACAGGGCGTCGAAGTTGACCGGGGCCAGCATCAGCGCCGGGAACGAGCCACGGACAACCAGGCTGTCCAGGGTTTCGCGCGCGTACGGGAACAGGATGTTCGGGCAGAAGGCACCCAGGGTGTGGCTCAGGGAGGCGTCGTCCAGGTTCTTGATCAGGAAGATACCGGCCTGCTGCACTTCAGCGATGAAGGCAACTTCCTCGCCGTTCTTGACGGTGACCGACAGGGTCAGCACGACCTCGTGGAAACCTTCTTCCAGCGCCTTCTGGCGAGTGTTCAGGTCCAGGGCAACGCTTGGCTCCCACTGCTGGCGGAAGATGGCCGGGCTTTTCGGCGCTTCGAACGACAGGTCACGCACGTAGATGCGCTGCAGGGAGAATTGCGGGGCGTTGGCTTCGTCGTTTGCCGCGCCGTTGTTCGGTTGATCAGTCATCGCAGATCCTTCTTACATTAAGGTCGTAACGTGGTTTGAATTCAGGCCTTGAGCAGCGCGTCGAGCTTGCCGGCGCGCTCCAGTGCGTACAGGTCGTCACAGCCGCCGACGTGCTGCTCGCCGATCCAGATTTGCGGGACCGAGGTGCGCCCGGCCTTCTGGGCCATGGCGGCGCGCACTTGTGGCTGGCCGTCGACGCGGATTTCTTCGAAGGCAACGCCCTTGCTTTCCAGCAGGGCCTTGGCCCGCATGCAGTAGGGGCACCAATCGCTGGAGTAGACGACGACGTGGCTCATTTCACTTTACCAGTGGAAGATTGTCAGCGCGCCAGCTGGAAACACCACCTGACAGTTTGGCCGCGGTATAGCCCGCCTTCAGCAGCTCGCGCGCGGTAGTACCGGCGTGCTGGCCCAGGCTGTCGACGATGATCAGGGTCTTGCCCTTGTGCTTTTCCAGCTCGGCCATGCGCGAGGCCAGCTTGTCCTGGGGAATGTTCAGGGCGCCGACGATGTGGCCGCTGGCGTAGTCTTTCTTGGCGCGGATGTCGATGACCACGGCCTGCTCGGCATTGACCAGTGCGGTCAGTTCACGCGGGCTCAGGCTCTTGCCGCCACGGCTGGCTTCCAGCGCAAGCAGCATGATCAGCAGGATGGCGAAAGCGCCGACGAGCAGATAGTGATTTGTGGCGAATTGAAGCAGGTGATCGGCCATCAGCAGGTTCCAGGGCGTTAAAATGTCGGCCAGTATACACAGCCGTCAAAGTCGGCCAAAGCCCGCCGGGCGCAACCTTCACGGAACCGCCGGCGCAAGGGCCTTGTCTGTGCTTCATAAGTGCGATTGATGAAGGTTATTCGCAAGCCTTGGCGTCTATGCCCTAAAATACGCTTCTCCTTTTCCATCTGACATAGCCGCGAGTGGATCTATGACAACCACGCCTAAACCTTTGGTCCTGATCATCCTGGATGGTTTCGGTCACAGCGAAAGCCACGAATACAATGCTGTCTATTCGGCGAAGAAGCCCACGCTGGACCGCCTGACCCAGACCATGCCCAATGGCCTGATCTCCGGTTCAGGCATGGACGTGGGCCTGCCCGACGGTCAGATGGGCAATTCCGAGGTCGGCCACATGAACCTGGGCGCCGGCCGCGTGGTGTATCAGGACTTCACCCGCGTGACCAAGGCCATTCGTGACGGCGAGTTCTTCGAGAACCCGACCATCTGCGCCGCCGTGGACAAGGCCGTCGGCGCGGGCAAGGCCGTGCACATCCTGGGCCTGCTGTCGGACGGCGGCGTGCACAGCCACCAGGACCACATCGTGGCCATGGCCGAGCTGGCCGCCCAGCGTGGCGCCGAGAAGATCTACCTGCACGCCTTCCTCGACGGCCGCGACACCCCGCCCAAAAGCGCCGAGGCGCCGCTGGAGCTGATGGACAAGACCTTCGCCCGCCTGGGCAAGGGCCGCACGGCCACCATCATCGGGCGCTACTTTGCCATGGACCGCGACAACCGCTGGGACCGCGTCAGCGCGGCCTATGAGCTGATTGTCGACGGCACCAGCGAATTCACCGCCGCCACCGCCGTGGACGGCCTCAACGCTGCCTACGAGCGCGGCGAGAACGACGAATTCGTCAAGGCCACGCGCATTGGCGACCAGGTGCAGGTGGAAGACGGCGACGCCGTGGTGTTCATGAACTTCCGCGCCGACCGCGCCCGGGAGATCACCCGCGTGTTCGTCGAGGACAACTTCGCCGACTTCCCGCGCAAGCGCCAGCCCAAGCTGGCCGGCTTCGTGGGCCTGACCCAGTACTCGGTGAAAATCCCGGCCCCGGCCGCCTTCGCCGCCGGTAGCCTGCACAACGTGCTGGGCGAATACCTGGCCAACAACGGCAAGACCCAGCTGCGCATCGCCGAGACCGAGAAATACGCCCACGTGACCTTCTTCTTCTCCGGCGGCCGCGAAGAGCCGTTCCCGGGCGAAGAGCGCATCCTGATCCCGTCGCCAAAGGTCGCCACCTATGACCTGCAGCCGGAAATGAGCGCCCCCGAGGTCACCGACAAGATCGTCGACGCCATCGAACACCAGCGCTTCGACGTGATCGTGGTCAACTACGCCAACGGCGACATGGTCGGCCACAGCGGCATCATGGAAGCCGCGGTGAAGGCCGTGGAATGCCTGGACACCTGCGTGGGCCGCATCGTCGAAGCCCTGGACAAGGTCGGCGGCGAAGCGCTGATCACCGCCGACCACGGCAACTGCGAGCAGATGGAAGACGAGTCCACCGGCCAGGCGCACACCGCGCACACCACGGAGCCGGTGCCGTTCATCTACGTCGGCAAGCGCAAGGTGCACGTGCGCGAAGGCGGCGTGCTGGCCGACGTGGCGCCGACCATGCTGCACCTGCTGAACATGGCCAAGCCTGAGGAAATGACTGGCCACTCGATTCTGGTAGACGACTAAGCTCACTGCGCGGGGGCCGGTGCCAGCGCCCTGCCCCCGCGCCCTGGATGAAACGACCGGCAGTTGCCGCACGGACGTTTTTTTTGCAAGCCGCGGCGGGCATACTAGGCCCGTCTCCACACTGGTATCGCCCACCCCCATGCTTCGTGCACTGATAGCCCTAGCCCTAGCCGGCCTGCTGAGTACGGCCTACGCCGACGACCGTGAGCAAACCCAACAGCAGTTGGACGCCACCAAGCAGGACATCGCCGAGCTGAAAAAACAACTCAGCCAGGTACAGGAACAAAAGAACGGCGTGCAGAAAGACCTGCGCGGAACTGAAACGCAGATGGGCAAGCTGGAGAAGCAGGTGGAGGCCCTGCAAACGGAACTAAAAAAGACCCAAGGCGAGCTGGATCGCCTAGCCCAGCAAAAAGATCAACTCCAGCAAAGCAAGACTGAACAACAGCGCCTGATCGCCATCCAGGCCCGCGCTGCCTACCAGGGCGGCCGCCAGGAATACCTCAAGCTGTTGCTCAACCAGCAGAATCCGGAGAAATTCGCCCGGACGCTGACCTATTACGACTACATGAGCACCGCGCGCATGGCGCAGCTCAAGCAGTTCAACGAGACCCTGCGCCAGCTGGCCAATGTCGAACAGGACATCGCCGGCCAGCAGGCGGCGTTGCTGGCCCAGCAAAGCAGCCTGGACAGCCAGCGCCAGGACCTGGACAAGGTCCGCAAGGAGCGCCAGGCCGCCTTGGCCAAGCTCAACGACAGCTACAAGCAGCAGGACCAGAAGCTTTCCGCGCGCCAGCAGGACCAGGAAGACCTGGCCAAGGTGCTCAAGACCATCGAGGAAACCCTGGCCCGCCAGGCCCGCGAAGCCGAGGAAGCACGGCAGAAAGCCCTGCTGGCGGCCCAGGAGGCCGAGAAGCAGCGCCAGCGTGAAAACGCCCAGGCCAAGGCCGATGACACGCCAAAACGTGCCAAAACCACGCCGGGTGCACTAGTCTCCAGTGGCGGCGCCAGCTACGGCGGGCCGTTTGCTGCAGGCCGGGGCAAACTTCCGTGGCCTGTCGATGGTCGATTGTTGGCACGCTTTGGTGAAACTCGCGGTGATGACGCCCGCACCAAGTGGGATGGTGTCATGATCAGTGCACCGGCCGGCACCCAGGTGCATGCCGTGCATGGCGGCCGGGTGGTGTTCGCCGATTGGCTGCGCGGTGCCGGGCTGCTGGTGATTCTCGACCACGGCGATGGCTACCTGACGTTGTACGGGCATAACCAGAGCCTGCTCAAGGGCGCCGGTGATGTCGTGAAGGCCGGCGAGGCTATCTCGACGGTTGGCAATAGTGGTGGGCAGGACACCTCGGCATTGTATTTTGCCGTTCGCCAGCAAGGTCGCCCCAGCGATCCTTCGCAATGGTGCCGCGGCTGAAGTCGGCACCACAACAAGGGCGTCAAGGCCGTCGTGAATGACGGCGCGCCAATGCCCCGAAAGGCGCAAAACCAGAATCAGGAGTTCGTTCGTCATGCTGCACTTGCCCCGCCTTACCTCGCTGGCCCTGACGATCGCCGTGGTGATCGGCGCCCCCCTCGCCCGTGCGGCGGAGCCTGCGCACCTGGCCGCCACCACCACGACCGCCCCGGCACCCGCCGCGGCCGCCGCCGACCCGGCCAAGGCACCGCTGCCGCTGGACGAGTTGCGCACCTTCGCCGAGGTGATGGACCGCATCAAGGCCGCCTACGTGGAGCCGGTGGACGACAAGACCCTGCTGGAAAACGCCATCAAGGGCATGCTCAGCAACCTTGACCCGCACTCTGCCTACCTGGGCCCGGAAGACTTCCAGGAGCTGCAGGAAAGCACCAGCGGCGAATTCGGCGGCCTGGGCATTGAAGTGGGCGCAGAAGACGGCGTGATCAAGGTGGTATCGCCCATCGACGACACCCCGGCCACCCGCGCCGGCATCGAGGCCGGCGACCTGATCGTGAAGATCAACGGCCAGCCCACCCGCGGCCAGTCCATGACCGAGGCCGTGGACAAGATGCGCGGCAAGATCGGCGAGAAAATCACCCTGACCCTGGTGCGCAACGGCGGCAACCCGTTCGACGTGACCCTGGCCCGCGCGGTCATCCAGGTCAAGAGCGTGAAGGCGCAGCTGCTCGAAGACGGCTACGGCTACATCCGCATCACCCAATTCCAGGTCAAGACCGGCGAGGAAGTCTCCAAGGCCCTGGCCAAGCTGCGCAAGGACAACGGCAAGAAGCTCAACGGCCTGGTGCTGGACCTGCGCAACAACCCCGGCGGCGTGCTGCAGGCGGCCGTGGAAGTGGTGGACCACTTCATCAGCAGCGGCCTGATTGTGTACACCAAGGGCCGCATCGCCAACTCGGAACTGCGCTTCTCGGCCACCGGCCACGACGAAAGCGACGGCGTGCCGCTGGTGGTGCTGATCAACGGCGGCAGCGCCTCGGCCTCGGAAATCGTCGCCGGCGCCCTGCAGGACCACAAGCGTGGCGTGCTGATGGGCACCGACAGCTTCGGCAAGGGCTCGGTGCAGACCGTGCTGCCGCTCAACAATGACCGCGCGCTGAAGATCACCACGGCGCTGTACTACACGCCCAACGGCCGTTCCATTCAGGCCCAGGGCATCGTGCCTGACGTGACCGTGCGCCAGGGCAAGGTCACCAACGACACCGCCGACAACGAGAACTTCAAGGAAGCCGACCTGCAGGGTCACCTGGGCAATGGCAACGGCGGCAAGGATCGCCCGTCCGGCCAGGCGCCGATCGGCAAGCAGAAGGCCCGCCCGCAGGACGGCGACTTCCAGTTGAGCCAGGCGCTGTCGCTGCTCAAGGGCCTGAGCGTCACCCGTAACAAGTGATGCCTCTACGCGCTGTATTCCTCGCCCTGTTGTGCTGCCTGTCCGGCCTGGCCCACGCCACGCCGGGCAGCAGCGACGCCAAGCCCCGCAAGGCCTACTTCACGCTGATCATCGACGACCTGGGGCAGAACCTGCCGCGGGACCGTCGCGCCCTGGCGCTGCCAGGCCCGGTCACCCTGGCGGTGATGCCCGACACCCCGCACGCCGCCGACTTCGCCCGCGAGGCGCACAAGGCCGGCAAGACGGTGATCGTGCACATGCCCATGGACCCGGCCACCGGGCCGTTCGCCTGGCACCCCGACCTGCCCATGGACGAACTGCGCACGCGCCTGCAGGCGGCGCTCAAGGCCGTGCCCTACGCTGCCGGCATGAACAACCACGAAGGCAGCAAGATGACCTCGCAGCCCGAGGCCATGGCCATGCTCATGGGCGAGCTGCAGCAGCGCAACCTGTTCTTCGTCGACAGCCGCACCAGCGCCGCCACCGTGGCCGCGGCCAAGGCCCAGGAGATCGGCCTGGCGCACGTGTCGCGGGACGTCTTCCTGGATGACGTGCGCACCCCCGAGGCCGTGGCCAAGCAGCTGCACACGGCCATTGCCCATGCGCAGAAGTTCGGCTCGGTGGTAGTGATCGGCCACCCTTACCCGGTGACCATGGACGTGCTGGCCCGCGAGCTGCCTGACCTCAAGGGCCAGGGCATCGACTGGATTCCGGTGCGGCAGATGATTGCCGTGCGCTCGAACCGGGCGATGCCGGCGCATGGCAAGGGGGGCACCTATACCCCGGCTCCAGCGCCAGCGCCAGCACCCGCTCCAACACCCGTCCCGTAGCAGCAACTGTCTTGTGGGAGCTGGCTTGCCAGCGAGCTTTTAAGGCCCCAACAGCTCGCTGGCAAGCCAGCTCCCACAGGATGTAGCAGCTGCCGAAGGCTGCGTCCCGGCGCACCGCAATGATGGGCACGGACGCAGCCTTCGGCAGCTGCTACGGGGCGGGGTTAAAGGTAACGGGACATGATGTCGTCGACGATGCCTTCGCTGCGCATCTGGTCCAGCGCCTTCTGCAGGCGCGCCACCACCTCGTCCGGGGTGTCCTTGTTCAGCGCCAGGTACAGCTGCGCGCTGTTGAAGCGCAACACCGTCTTGAGCCCGTTCACCCCTTCCAGCCGCGCCAGGTAGCGCCCGGCCGGGTCACCGGTGGCCCACACGTCGATCTCGCCATCCAGCAGCTTCTGGGCGTTGTCCTGGTCACGCAGGGCGATCACCGGGTGCATGCCCTCGCGGGTCAGGGTCTCGGCGATAGCGTCGCCCTTGTACGCGCCTATCTTCAGGCGCCGGGCCTGGGCCAGGCTGTCGAGCTTGAGCTTGCTGTCGGCACGCGCCAGCAGAATCCAGTCGTCAGGCCCGATGGGGCCCACCCACTTGAACGCCTGCTCGCGCTCGGGCAGCCGCGCAGTGACGAACACGCCGTAGCCGGGGCTTTGCATGGTCAGCTTGTAGATGCGGTCCCAGGGGAAACGCAGGGTCATGCTGTAGGGGATTTCGGCGCGCTTGAACATCTCGCGCACCACGTCGGCGGCGATGCCCTGGATGTTCTCTTCCCGGGCGAAGTTCTTGCCGTTGGCGGCCATGTTGTACGGCGGGAAGTTCTCGGTCAGCAACACCATGGAGTAGTCGGCTGGCACCTCGGCGCGGGCGCCCAGGGCAAACGACAGGCTGACACTGGCGAGAAAGGCGAATGCAAAACGCTTCATGAGAGTCGAGCCCCAAATCCATGGCTGTCGAATGCAACACTAAGGCAATTTGCCATTACCCACAAATCGTTAAACCTGTGGGAGCTGGCTTGCCAGCGAGCTGTTGGAGACCCCAAAAGCTCGCTGGCAAGCCAGCTCCCACAGCCAGTATCAGCGGACGACGATGCCCTGCTTGGCCATGAACGCCTTCGCTTCCGGCACGGTGTATTCGCCGAAGTGGAAGATGCTGGCCGCCAGCACGGCGCTGGCGTGGCCTTCAAGCACGCCGTCGGCCAGGTGCTGCAGGTTGCCGACACCGCCCGAGGCTATCACCGGAATGCCCAGCGCGTCGCTGATGGCGCGGGTGACGCCCAGGTCGAAGCCGTTCTTCATGCCGTCCTGGTCCATGCTGGTCAGCAGGATTTCGCCGGCGCCCAGGCCTTCCATCTTCATCGCCCATTCGACGGCGTCCAGGCCGGTAGGCTTGCGGCCGCCGTGGGTGAAGATCTCCCAGCGCGGGGTTTCGCCCGGGCCGGAGACCTTCTTGGCGTCGATGGCCACCACGATGCACTGGGAACCGAAGTGCTGCGCGGCTTCACCGACGAATTCGGGGTTGAACACCGCCGCAGTGTTGATCGACACCTTGTCGGCACCAGCGTTGAGCAGGTTGCGGATGTCCTGCACGGTGCGCACGCCACCGCCCACGGTCAGCGGGATGAACACCTGGCTGGCCATGCGCTCGACGGTGTGCAGGGTGGTATCACGGCCGTCGACGCTGGCGGTGATGTCCAGGAAGGTGATTTCGTCCGCGCCCTGCTCGTCGTAGCGACGGGCGATTTCCACCGGGTCACCGGCGTCGCGGATGTTCTCGAACTTCACGCCCTTGACCACGCGGCCGTTGTCCACGTCCAGGCAAGGGATGATGCGTTTGGCCAGCGCCATGGGTCAGTCCTCAGCCTTTGTAGGAATCGCAGAACGCCTGGGCTTCGGCGACGTCCAGGGTGCCTTCGTAGATGGCACGGCCAGTGATGGCGCCAATGATGCCAGGGGCCTTGGCGTCCAGCAGGGCCTTGATGTCACCCAGGTTGTGGATGCCGCCGGAGGCGATGACCGGGATCTTGGTAGCGGCAGCCAGGGCAGCGGTGAACGGCACGTTGCAGCCCTGCATCATGCCGTCCTTGGCGATGTCGGTGTAGACGATGGCGCTGACGCCATCGGCTTCGAAGCGCTTGGCCAGGTCGATGACCTGCACGCTGCTCACTTCAGCCCAGCCGTCGGTGGCGACGAAACCGTCCTTGGCGTCCAGGCCGACGATGACCTTGCCCGGGAAGGCCTTGCAGGCCTCGGCCACGAACTCGGGCTCTTTCACGGCCTTGGTGCCGATGATCACGTAGCTGACGCCGGCCTTGACGTAGTGCTCGATGGTTTCCAGCGAGCGGATGCCGCCGCCGATCTGGATCGGCAGGTTGGGGTAGCGCTTGGCGATGGCGGTGACCACTTCGCCGTTGACCGGCTGGCCTTCGAAGGCGCCGTTCAGGTCGACCAGATGCAGACGGCGGCAGCCGCCCTCCACCCACTTGGCAGCCATGCTCACCGGGTCATCGGAGAACACTGTGGAATCTTCCATGCGGCCCTGGCGCAGACGTACGCAGGCACCGTCTTTGAGATCGATAGCGGGGATAATCAGCATCTGGCAAACCTTCAATTCGATTTTTCAGCGATGCTCGAGATCAGTTTTTCTCGAGCGCCCACAGGTCGCTTTCAATGCTCTCGAAACGCTCCTTGAGGTGCGCCTGAACATCGAAAATCGCCCTGTTGTAATAGTGCGGAGCAATTTCACGGGTAAACAGCTCAAGAATCTCCGCCGCCTCGAACGACCCCAGGTCCAGTTCGAAACGGTCCTCCATGAAGCGCTTGATCTTCGTGGTGGCTTCGTTTTCCTGCTCGGGGGTGAGCGTGAGGATCGGCGGCTTCTTCTTGCTCATTACCAGCGGCCGTCCCAGGCGGCGAAGTTCTGCAGCAGCTGCAGGCCATGGGTATGGCTCTTCTCCGGGTGGAACTGCACGGCAAAGCGCGAACCTTCGGCCAGCGCGGCGGCGAAATCGACGCCGTAGTGCCCACGGCCCACTACCTGGCCAGCCTTGGCGGCGGCGATGTAGTAGCTGTGCACGAAGTAGAAACGCGCCAGGTCCGGAATGTTGTGCCACAGCGGGTGGTCGACGCTCTGGGTGACTTCGTTCCAGCCCATGTGCGGCACCTTCAGGTGCGCGCCGTCTTCGTGCAGGTCCTTGCCGAAGAACTTCACGTTGCCGGGGAACAGGCCGATGCAGTCGACGCCGTCGTTCTCTTCGCTGTGGTCCAGCAGGGCCTGCATGCCCACGCAGATGCCCAGGAACGGGCGGTCCAGGCTGACTTCACGCACCAGGGCGTCGAAGCCCAGGCGCTTGATCTCGGCCATGCAGTCGCGAATCGCGCCCACGCCGGGGAACACCACGCGGTCGGCCTCGCGGATCACCGCGGCGTCGCTGGTGATCAGGACCTTGCCGGCACCCACGTGCTCCAGGGCCTTGGCCACCGAGTGCAGGTTGCCCATGCCATAGTCGATAACCGCTACCGTCTGCATTACAGGCAACCTTTGGTGGAAGGCATTTGCCCGGCCATGCGCTCGTCCAGGGTGATGGCCATGCGCAGTGCGCGGCCGAACGCCTTGAACACGGTCTCGATCTGGTGGTGGGTGTTGTGCCCACGCAGGTTGTCGATGTGCAGGGTGACGTTGGCGTGGTTGACGAAGCCCTGGAAGAATTCCTGGAACAGGTCAACGTCGAAGCCGCCGACGGAGGCGCGGGTGTAGGGCACGTGCATCTGCAGGCCTGGGCGGCCGGAGAAGTCGATGACCACGCGCGACAGCGCTTCGTCCAACGGCACGTAGGCGTGGCCGTAGCGGAAGATGCCTTTCTTGTCGCCGATGGCCTGGTTGAACGCCTGGCCCAGGGTGATACCCACGTCCTCGACGGTATGGTGGTCGTCGATATGCAGGTCGCCCTTGCACTCGATGTCCAGGTCGATCAGCCCGTGACGGGCGATCTGATCGAGCATGTGTTCAAGGAAGGGTACCCCGATATCGAATCGGGCCTTTCCGGTGCCATCCAGGTTGATCGAGGCTTTGATCTGGGTTTCCAGAGTGTTGCGCTCGACGGACGCCTTACGTTCGGCCATCACCAGCTCCGCAAAATCATTGGGCGAAAAAGGCAGACATTATAGGCCGGGCGGGCGCCAAACAGAAACAAAAGGCTGACATGAACTGACCGGTGCGTTTGTGGGAGCTGGCTTGCCAGCGAGCTTTTCAGGCTTTAAAAGCTCGCTGGCAAGCCAGCTCCCACAGGTTCAGGCGCCCTTCAGGGGGCCTGAAGATGTATCAGTGGAACAGCACGGCGGTTTTCTGCAGGGTCACGATCACGCCCCATGCCAGTGGAATACCCACCACCAGCCAGGCCAGCACGGCCAGCGGCTTGCTGCCCGGCGCGGCTTTCCACTCCAGCACGGTGCTGGCGTCGGCGCCCTTGTCATGGCCCAGCGCCTGCTCGGCGGCCAGCTGCGCTTCAGTCATGAAGTGCTTGTCGGCCACCGGCCGCACCAGTGCGTTGCAGAGGAAACCCAACACCAGCAGGCCGGCGAGGATGTACAGGGTGATGTCGTAGGCCGCGGCGCGTTCCACGCCGATGCTCAGCTGGTACTCGCGCAGGTAGTTCACCAGCACCGGGCCCAGCACGCCGGCAGCGGCCCAGGCGGTCAGCAGGCGGCCGTGGATGGCACCGACCATTTGCGTGCCGAACAGGTCGGCCAGGTACGCCGGCACGGTGGCGAAACCGCCGCCGTACATGGACAGCACCACGCAGAACGCCGCCACGAACAGGGCGATGTTGCCCAGGTGGCCGAGGTTCGGCACCAGCGCGTACAGCGCCACGCCCAGGGCGAAGAACACGAAGTAGGTGTTCTTGCGGCCAATGAAGTCCGAGCACGAGGCCCAGAAGAAGCGCCCGCCAATGTTGAACAGGCTGAGCAGGCCGGTGAAACCGGCGGCAATGGCGCCGATCTGGGCCAGTTGCGCCGCGCTGAGCTGGCTGAAGGTCAGGTCCAGGCCCAGCAGCTTGCCGCCGAACACTTCCTGCAACAGCGGCGAGGCCATGCCGAGGATGCCGATGCCGGCGGACACGTTCAGGCACAGCACCAGCCACACCAGGGCGAACTGCGGGGTTTTCCACGCCACGCTGACGTGCACATGGCGGTGGGTGATCATCGCGTTGCTGGCTTTCTTGACCGGCGCGGTCCAGCCCTCGGGCTTCCAGCCGGTAGGCGGCACGCGGTACGACAGCGCACCGCCGAGCATGAACACGAAGTAGATCGCCGCCATGGCCACGAAGCTCTGCCACACGCCGACGCTGCCAGGGGTAGCGAAGTGGCTCATCAGTGCCGCCGCCAGGGGCGCGCCCACCATGGCGCCGCCGCCGAAGCCCATGATCGCCATGCCGGTGGCCATGCCGCGCTTGTCCGGGAACCACTTGATCAGGGTCGATACCGGCGAGATATAGCCCAGGCCCAGGCCAATACCGCCGATTACCCCGGAGCCCAGCCACATCAGCGCGATCTGGTGGGTGTACACGCCCAGCGCCGAAATCAGCAGGCCGCCGCACCAGCAGATGGCCGACACGGTGCCGGCCTTGCGTGGCCCGGCGTGTTCCAGCCAACCGCCCCAGATAGCCGCCGAGCAGCCCAGGAAGATGAAGAACAGGGTGTAGATCCAGCCGAGCATGGAGATCGGCCAGTCACAGGTGGACGAGAACACCTGGTCGAAAAAGCCCATGTCGGCCGGGCAGGCGGTGGCCGCCGTGATGCCGATGGCCTTGGACAGTGGCAGCCAGAACACCGAGAAGCCATAGGCCATGCCGATGCACAGGTGAATGGCCAGGGCGGCCGGTGGCACCAGCCAGCGGTTGAACCCCGGCTTGGCGATGATGCGTTCCTTGGAGAAGAACGCCGGCCGTTCGGCCGCGACTCCCCCAGCAGTAATGGTGCTGCTCATTGTTGTACCCCTTTGATTTTTTTATGGTCCACGGCCCTCTTGGCCGCCCACGACCTTGAAGCACGCTGGCGTTCGATCGTTTTATCGGCAGCTGCAGGTTTTTCGCGACAAAAAGCCGCAACCTGACCGGTGAACGGCGAAAGATTACCATCGGATGGTTACAGTAGAAGCAATCTGATATCGCTTTTTGCGCCGAAACTGCGCTGCTCGTTCAGCCAGCCGGGTGTAGAAATATGCTGAAACAGGTACGCCCGGCGGCAAATCCCCACTTGCCCACTCGGTTACCCTGCCGCCTGGCCCGTGGCGCTATACTCGCGGGCTAAATTTGAATTCGACACTACAAGGACTCGCCCATGAAAGCGTTCGGCAAAATCCTGGGGCTGTGTATTCTCGGGCTGTTGCTGATCATTGTGGCGCTCGGTTTCGCCGTGACCCACTTCTTCGATCCCAACGACTACAAAGACGAGATCCGCAAGCTGGCCCGCGACAAGGCCCACGTCGAGCTGACCCTCAATGGCGACATCGGCTGGAGCCTGTTCCCCTGGCTGGGCCTGGAGCTGCACGACGCCAGCATCGCCACCTTGCAGAACCCCACCACGCCGTTCGCCGACCTGCAGATGCTGGGCCTGTCGGTGCGCGTGCTGCCGCTGCTGCGCCGTGAAGTGCAGATGAGCGACGTGCGCGTGGAAGGCCTGAGCCTGACCCTGACCCGCGACGAAAACGGCCACGGCAACTGGCAGGACATCGGCAAGCCGCTGCCCAAGGCGCCTGCGCCCGGCGAGGTGGTGAACCCCAACATCGCCAACCCCGCCGCCGACACCCAGGGCGCCCCGGACAAGGCCGACCGCCCTGTGAAACTGGACATCGACAGCCTCACCGTGAACAACGCCCGCGTGCATTACAGCGACGCCAAGAGCGGCCGCGAGCTGAGCGCCGAGAGCATCCAGCTGAGCACCGGCGCGGTGCATGACGGCATCGACATTCCGGTCAAGCTCACCGCCTTCCTGGGCACCAACCAGCCCAACCTGCGCGCGCGCACCGAAATCAATGGCGAGCTGCGCATGGAACGCGCGCTGAAGCGCTACCAGTTCAGCGACATGAAAGTGGCCGGCGAAGCCAGCGGCGACCCGCTGCAAGGCAAGACCGTGACCTATTCGGCCCAGGGCAACCTGAACGTCGACCTGGGCGCCAACGTGGCCGACTGGAGCAACCTGAAGCTGTCGTTCAACCAGCTGCGTGCGCTGGGCGAGCTGAACGCCCGCGACCTGGGCACCGAGCCCAAGGTCAGCGGCGGCATTTCCATCGCCCAGATGGACCTGCGCGCGTTCATGGCCGGCCTCAACCAGACCCTGCCGGCCATGGCCGATGGCAGCCTGACCCAATTCGAGATGGTCACCCGCCTGGAAGGCACGCCCAACAGCCTGGCGCTGAACAACCTGGCGGTGAAGCTGGACGGCAGCAGCCTGGTCGGCAGCCTGGCGGTGACCGACTTCGCCAAACAAGCCATCACCGTGCAGCTCAAGGGCGACACGTTCAACGCCGACCGCTACCTGAAACCCACCAGTGCCGAAGCCTCCAGCGCCGGCGCAGCGCGCGACGCCGAGGTCAAGACCACCGAGGCCACGGCCATCGGTGGCGGCGGCGACAGCCCGCTGCCCAGCGCCCCCACCCAGGGCGCCTGGAGCAACGACACGCTGCTGCCGGTGGAACGCCTGCGCAAGCTTGAGCTGGCCGCTGACCTGAGCTTCGGCCAGCTCACCCTGCACCAGTGGCCCATCGACGACGCCAGCCTCAAGGCCCAGGGCAAGGGCGGCCTGATCACCCTGGAAAACCTGTCCGGCGGGCTCTACGACGGCACCTTCAGCACCAAGGGCAGCCTCGACGTGCGCCCGGACAAACCGCTGGTGGCGCTGCAGACCCAGCTGAACAAGGTGCCGGTGGAGCACTTCATCAAGGGCAAGGACGGCAAGGCCGCCCCCGTGCGCGGCCTGATGACCCTCAACAGCAACCTGACCGGCACCGGCAACAGCCAGAAGGCGCTGATCGACAGCCTCAACGGCACCGCCAACTTCGCCCTCACCGACGGCGTGCTGGTCAACGCCAACCTGGAACAGCAGGTGTGCCAGGGCATCGCCACCCTCAACCGCAAGGAGCTGAGCAGCATCCCGCGCGGCAAGGACACGCCCTTCCAGGAACTCAAGGGCAGCGTGGTGGTGCGCAACGGCGTGGCCAGCAACCAGGACCTGAAGGTGCGCATCCCCGGCATTACCGTGAACGGCGACGGCGACATCGACCTGCGCGTGCTGGGCATGGACTACAAGGTGGGCGTGGTGGTGGACGGCGACAAGAGCGACATGCCCGACCCCGCCTGCCAGGTCAACGAACGTTTCGCCGGCATTGAATGGCCACTGCGCTGCCGCGGCCCGATCGAACTGGGGGCCAAGGCCTGCCGTATCGACCGCGAAGGCATGGGCAAGGTAGCTGCCAAGGTTGCCGGCGACAGGATCACCGAAAAACTGGAAGAAAAATTCGGCGACAAGGTCAGCCCCGAGCTGAAAAACACGCTGAAAGGTCTGTTCAAACGATGAACCCAGAGCAATTTTCCACCGCAGTACTGGAATGGTTCGACCGCAACGGCCGTCACGACCTGCCCTGGCAACAGGGCATCACCCCCTACCGGGTGTGGGTGTCGGAGATCATGCTGCAGCAGACCCAGGTCAGCACCGTGCTGAACTACTTCGACCGCTTCATGGCCTCGCTGCCCACGGTCCAGGCACTGGCCGAGGCGCCCGAAGACGAAGTGCTGCACCTGTGGACCGGGCTGGGCTACTACACCCGCGCGCGCAACCTGCAGAAGACCGCGAAGATCGTCGTCGAGCAGTACGGCGGCGAATTCCCCCGCGACGTTGAAAAACTGACCGAACTGCCCGGCATCGGCCTGTCCACTGCCGGCGCCATCGCCAGCATCAGCATGGGCCTGCGCGCGCCTATCCTGGACGGCAACGTCAAGCGCGTGCTGGCACGCTACACCGCGCAAGAGGGCTACCCCGGCGAACCCAAGGTGGCCAGGCAGTTGTGGGCCAACGCCGAGCGCTACACCCCGCACACCCGGGTGAACAACTACACCCAGGCGATGATGGACCTGGGCGCCACCCTGTGCACCCGCACCAAGCCCAGCTGCCTGCTGTGCCCACTGGAAAAGGGCTGCCAGGCGCACATGCTGGGCCTGGAGATTCGCTACCCGGTGCCCAAGCCGAAGAAGGCCGTGCCGCTCAAGCACACGCTGATGCCCCTGCTGATGAACCGCGAGGGCGCCATCCTGCTTTACCGCAGGCCGTCCAGCGGCCTGTGGGGCGGGCTGTGGAGCCTGCCCGAGCTGGACCGCTACGAGGACATCGAGCACCTCACCGCCCAGCACGCCCTGGTGATGGCGGCGCCCAAGGCCCTGGAGCCGCTGACGCACACCTTCAGCCACTTCCAGCTGGCCATCGCGCCGTGGCTGGTGCACGTCGAAGAGTCGGCCCACCACGTGGCCGAGGCCGACTGGCTCTGGTATAACCTCGCCACCCCGCCGCGCCTGGGCCTTGCCGCCCCGGTGAAGAAGCTGCTGAAACGCGCGGCCGATGCCTTGAATGCAGGAGAGTTGTCATGACCCGCACCGTAATGTGCCGCAAGTACAAAGAAGAGCTGCCAGGCCTTGAGCGCCCGCCCTACCCGGGTGCCAAGGGCCAGGACATCTTCGAACACGTTTCGCAGAAGGCCTGGGCCGACTGGCAGAAGCACCAGACGCTGCTGATCAACGAGAAGCGCCTGAACATGATGAACGCCGAAGACCGCAAATACCTGCAGGGCGAAATGGACAAGTTCTTCAGCGGCGAGGATTACGCCCAGGCCGAAGGCTACGTGCCGCCGAGCGAATGAGCCCGGAAAAACGTAAGCGGAGGAATTAATTAAAAATTTTTTGCGATCGTGCTTGACGCAAGGTCGAAAAAGCCTTTTAATGCGCCCCGTTGCCCAGATAGCTCAGTCGGTAGAGCAGAGGATTGAAAATCCTCGTGTCGGCGGTTCGACTCCGTCTCTGGGCACCACCTTCCGCTTTCAGGTGGTGCATGCAGTACCTGAAAGCCACAAGAAACCCGCCTAGTGCGGGTTTTTTGTTGTCTGCGATTCTTCGATCTCGTATAAATGCCGACACACGGTGGGCGGCACCAGGCCCCGTTCTGGGCTAAGATTGCCGCTGTTTGGCCCTTTGCCATTACCGCTCCGCATTGGCTGCTGATGGACCCCAAACATGAGGCAGGATCGCCTGCCCTCATCAAACGACCACTGGTGGGCGCCCAAAGGACTGTCAGGCATGAAACATCGCATCTTCCACTCTACCGACCTCCCCGAACGCTTGCCCTCGCTGGCCGAGGAACTGGGCGTCACCCTCGACCGGCTGAAAGCGGTTTACCAATGGGGCATGAGCAACAACGTGCTGTTCGCCGAGGGCGAAGGTGAGCAGGCGCGCTACAGCATCTGCTCGGTGAATATCGAGACCACCATCGACGACCCCCTGGCCAAGCGCCTGTACCAGCGCCTGCGGCAGGATATCCCCACCACCCTGGTGCCGCGCTACGGCAAGAACTGGGCGACCCTCAAGGACCGCTGGCTGCGGGTGTGGGAGCAGACCTACAACATCATCATCAACAAGATCCCCAGCCACAACGTGCGCCTGGCCTGGCTGCGTCTAGGGGGTGCGAAGATCGGCAAGGGCTCGACCATCTGGCGCAACACCGAAGTGCTGGGCGTGGAAAACCTGGTCATCGGCAACGACAGCGTGATTGCCTGGCACTGCCAGATCGACGCGCGCGCCGGGCTGATCATCGGCGACCACGTGGCCATCGCCTCCCATGTGCTGATCATCGCCGGCAGCCATGACCTTACCGCCCCCGAGTTCTGGTCGGTGTCGGGGCCCATCCACATCGACGACTACGCCTGGATCGCCACCCGCGCCCTGATCGGCCACAGCGTGCGCATCGGCCGCGGCGCCGTGGTGACGGCCAACACCCTGGTGGCGAAGAATATCGCGCCCTACAAGATCGTCGGCGGCAGCGGCGCCAAGCCCATGGGCGAGCGCCCCCACGACCTGAACTACAAGGTAGGCGGCAAGGGCCTGTTCACCCTGATGTACTAATGTTTGGCAGCACTCCCCGTCTTCGGCTGGTATCGTGCACCGCCTGTGCAACCGAACGACGAGGAATTGACCATGAGCACCCAGGAAAAAATGACCGGGGACCTGTTTGAAGTAGACAAGCGCTTGTCGCTCAAGCCCGTCACCGATTTCAACAGCTACCTGCGCGCCGCCTTTGGCGACGGCACGTGCACCTGCGTGCGTTGCCTGGCCAGCAGTGGCGATGAAACCGGCTACGAGTTCCAGCACACCTTCAACCTCGAAGGCCAGGCGCTGAACCGCCGCTACGCGCTGACCGCCGGCAGCGACGTGCTGCTGGTGCTGAAAAAGGCCTGGCTGTCGTACACCAAGACCGAGCTGGGCAACGGCGCGATCCTGGACCTGGCCGCCATCAAGGGCTTCGTCGAGCCAGAGCTGCACAAGCGCCTGGTGCCGCTGTTCCTGGCCAGCGGCCTGGTGAAGGACATCGACGGCAACCTGCACATCCAGCCCCAGGCTGCCTGATACCGTAGCAGCGGCCACAGGCCGGGTCCAAGGCGCCGCGGCGAGCCCGGACGCCGCCTTCGGCAGCTGCTACAGGGCCGCTGCAGCGCGGCCAAGGCCGGCTCGTACCACGCACCGTGTAGGATTCCGGCAACGCGGTTTCAAGACTGGAAGCGGTCGCCGACCTGGGCGGTGGCGTACCAGGCGATGATCGCCTCCATGCCAGGCTCGCCCTCGGCGACGGTCCAGGGCATGTAGTCCTCTTCGGGAATCGGCGTGTACTCGCCGTCCTTCACTTCGAAAATTACCGCGCCCTCGTCCAGCGACAACACCGCGTGCCAGACGCCAGCCGGGGTCTCGACCATCTTCGTCTCTTCGCCCAGCACCACGCGGTCGGTCACCTCGCCCGCGTCATTGAAATGCAGCACCACGAAACGCCCACGCAGCGAGTGCAACAGCTCGAAGGTGTGCGGGTGGCGGTGGGCGCGCACGTAGGTGCCCGGCTCCATGGCCACGGCCAGGCGCTGGGTGGGGTCGACCAATTGCGGGTGCATGTTGTGGTGGGCGCGCAGGCGTGGGGACTGCTGGGCGCGGGCGGTGAGCTCGTCGAGGAGCGCGGTGTTGATCTGCTTCATGGGGCTGGGCACGGTTCGAGTTGAAAGGCCCAGTATGCCTGCCGGTTAGTGAAATTCTCCTGAACGCCACCCACAAAAAAGCCGCTGCCATTGCTGGCAGCGGCTTTTTTGTGGGCCTTGGACGCGGCCTTTGGCCGCTGCTACGGGTTACCTGTAGCAGCGGCTGCAAGCCGCGTCAGCAAGCACCGCACATCACTTGCCGAACGCAGCCTGGCCTTGCGGCAGGGCTTTGCGACGACGGTCAACCAGCAGGCCTGCCGCAACCACGGCAATGGTCAGCAGGCCGGTGGCGACGATCTCGATGCGGTGGTCGACACGAATGGCCATCACGGTCAGCACGCCCACGATGAACACGATCACCGCCCAGGTCAGCACCGGGAACGCCCACATCTTGAACTCGACCTTCTCGCCCTTCTGCTCACGCTGCTTGCGCATGCGCAGTTGCGACACGGCAATCACCAGGTACACCAGCAGCGCGATGGCGCCGGAGCTGGCCAGCAGGAAGTCGAACACTTCAGCCGGGGCAACGTAGTTGGCGAACACGGCCAGGAAGGCAGCCGCGGTGGACAGCAGCACGGCCCAGTACGGGGTGCCGCCTTTGCTGGTGCGCTGGGCCATCTTCGGCGCATCGCCACGCTTGCTCAGCGAGTAGAGCATGCGCGAGGAGGTGTACAGCGCCGAGTTCAGGCAGCTGGTAACGGCAACCAGCACCACCACGTCAACGATCATCTTGGCGTTGGGGATACCGATCAGGTTCAGCACGGTCTGGTACGAACCAATGGCCGGCAGGCTTGGGTTGTTCCACGGCACCAGGGCCACGACCAGGAAGATCGACACGAGGTAGAACAGGAAGATCCGCCAGATCACCGAGTTGGTGGCCTTGGTGATCTGCTTGCCCGGATCCTTCGATTCGGCAGCGGCGATGGTGACGATCTCGGTACCCATGAACGAGAACATGGTGGTCAGCATGGCTGCAACCACGGCGCCCAGGCCGTTGGGCATGAAGCCTACGGTGTCGACGATGTGGCTGACACCGCTGACCTGGCTGCCCGGCACGAAACCGAACACGGCAGCAGCGCCCAGGATGATGAAGCCGATGATGGCGATTACCTTGATCAACGCGAACCAGAACTCGAATTCACCGTAGTTCTTCACGTTGAGCAGGTTGGTACCGGTCAGCACCAGGGTAATCAGCAGGGTGAACACCCACACGGCGATGTCCGGGAACCAGGCATGCAGGATGCCGGCGGCGGCGTTGGCCTCCAGCGGAATTACCAGTACCCAGAACCACCAGTACAGCCAGCCGATGGTGAAACCGGCCCAGTGGCCGATGGCGCGGTCAGCGTAGGTGGAGAACGAACCGGTGTCTGGTTGCGCGATGGCCATCTCGGCCAGCATGCGCATTACCAGCACTACCAGCGTACCGGCAGCAGCGTAGGCCAGCAGCACGGCAGGGCCGGCCTCGGCGATCGCGTGGCCGGAACCCACGAACAAGCCGGCGCCGATAACGCCGGCGATGGACAGCATGGTGACGTGACGCTGTTTGAGCCCCGACCCGAGGTCGTTGTGGTTGTGCTTATTGCTCATAAAACTACCTATGCAAAGAATAGCGTTCGGTCCAGCAATTGGCGTTACACCTACCCGTGTTGTGGGAATGCAACATGCCGTTGAGGATTTTTGACGCAAATATTGCGCCAAAACCTTTCACCGGTGATGCCAAAGCGCTAGGACGGCCTTTTGAGCCCTATTGGTCAAGCCCTTGATCAAAATGACATTTCGGTACACCTGTAACCAAGGGTTACCGGCCTACACAATAACAGGACGAAATGTCGCACCAAAAACTGACTTCGGTAACACCAATGCACAATTTAAGTGCAACCAAAGGTGCAACCTGGCATGGCCTTTTACGACAAAAACGTGCAACCAACGGACGTCACTGGGCACAGTGCACACCGGTCGGTTTAATGAATGGTTACTTTCCATTGGCGGCCAAAACTGGCACCATCGCGCCTTTTTTCACGCGCACCCGCTTGCGCGCGGGCCCCATGGGCGTTGGTCGGCGACATGCCGCTACAGCCATGCGACACCCCGTGCCCGTGCCCACTGCCATAACGGCGGCGCCATGCTAGTTTGGCGCACCGCTTCAGGGCGGGAACGCAACCGTATAGATGAGGACCGCACATGGCCCAGGCCACGCCCGCGCTGGAAATCCGCAACCTGCACAAACGTTACGGACAGCTTGAGGTGCTCAAGGGCGTTTCGCTGAGCGCCCAGGAAGGCGCCGTGATCTCGATCCTGGGCTCGTCCGGCTCGGGCAAGTCGACCCTGCTGCGCTGCACCAACCTGCTGGAGAACCCCCACGAGGGGCAGATCTTCGTGGCCGGTGAAGAGCTCAAGCTCAAGGCTGCACGCAACGGCGAGCTGGTGGCGGCCGACAACCGCCAGATCAACCGCATGCGCAGCGAAATCGGCTTCGTGTTCCAGAACTTCAACCTCTGGCCGCACATGACCGTGCTCGACAACATCATCGAGGCGCCGCGCCGCGTGCTGGGCCAGAGCAAGGCCGAGGCCATCGAGGTTGCCGAGGCGCTGCTGGCCAAGGTCGGCATCGCCGACAAGCGCCACGTGTACCCCAACCAGCTGTCCGGCGGCCAGCAGCAGCGCGCGGCCATCGCGCGCACCCTGGCCATGCAGCCTAAAGTAATCCTGTTCGACGAGCCCACCTCGGCGCTGGACCCCGAAATGGTCCAGGAAGTGCTGACCGTCATCCGCAACCTGGCCGAAGAAGGCCGTACCATGTTGCTGGTCACCCACGAGATGAGCTTCGCCCGCCAGGTGTCCAGCGAAGTGGTGTTCCTGCACCAGGGCCTGGTGGAAGAACAAGGCACACCTGATCAAGTATTCGACAACCCAGTGTCGGCACGCTGCAAACAATTCATGTCCAGCAACCGTTAACGGAGCATCACGCATGCAGACTTACAAAAAATTGATCCTGGCCGTTGCCGCCAGCCTGGCGATGAGCGCCAACGTGATGGCCGACACCCTGAAGATGGGCATCGAAGCCGCCTACCCTCCCTTCAACAGCAAGGACGCCAGCGGCAACGTCGTGGGCTTCGACGCCGACATCGGCAAGGCCCTGTGCGCCAAGATGAAGGTCGAGTGTGAAATCGTCACCTCCGACTGGGACGGCATCATCCCCGCCCTGAACGCCAAGAAGTTCGACTTCCTGATCTCGTCCATGTCCATCACCGACGAACGCAAGCAGGCCGTTGACTTCACCGACCCCTACTACACCAACAAGCTGCAGTTCATCGCCGCCAAGAACGTCGACTTCAAGGTGGACAAGGACGCGCTGAAAGACAAGATCATCGGCACCCAGCGCTCCACCCTGTCGGGCACCTGGCTGGAAGACAACATGCCGGACGTGCAGGTGAAACTGTACGACACCCAGGAAAACGCCTACCTGGACCTGACCTCGGGCCGCCTGGACGGCATCCTGGCCGACAAGTACGCCAACTACGAGTGGCTGAAATCGCCAGCCGGCAAGGACTACGAGTTCAAGGGCGAGCCTGTGGAGCAGAGCGACAAGATCGGCATCGCCGTGCGCAAGGGCGACGCCCTGCGTGAGAAGCTGAACGCCGCCCTGAAGGAAATCAAGGCCGACGGCACCTACAAGAAGATCAACGACAAGTACTTCCCGTTCAGCATCGAATGACCTGCCCGACTGCCGCCGCGCCCGGTGCGCGGCGGCTGGTCCTCAAAAAAGCCTGCCCATGAACATTGATCTCCACGGATTCGGCCCGGCCCTGGCGGCTGGCGCGCTGATGACTGTCAAACTCGCGCTGTCGGCCCTGTGCCTGGGCCTGGTCCTGGGCCTGCTCGGCGCGCTCGCCAAGACCTCGCCCTACAAGGCGCTGCAAGCGCTGGGCGGCACCTATTCCACCATCGTGCGCGGCGTGCCCGAACTGCTATGGGTACTGCTGCTGTACTTCGGCACCGTCAACATGATGGCCGCGCTGGGCGGCTGGCTGGGCATGCCCGAGCTGACCCTGAGCCCCTTCGCCGCCGGCGTCATCGCCCTGGGCCTGTGCTTTGGTTCGTACGCCACGGAAGTGTTCCGCGGCGCCATCATCGCCATCCCCAAGGGCCACCGCGAGGCCGGCCAGGCCCTGGGCCTGTCCAAGCTGCGCATCTTCACCCGGCTGATCCTGCCGCAAATGTGGCGCATCGCCCTGCCGGGCCTGGGCAACCTGTTCATGATCCTGATGAAGGACACCGCCCTGGTCTCCGTCATCGGCCTTGAGGAAATCATGCGCAACGCCCAGAACGCCGTCACCGACACCAAGCTGGCGTTCAACTTCTACATGGTGGCCGCGGTGATGTACCTGGGCCTGACCGTGCTGGCCATGATCGGCATGCACTTCATGGAAAAATACGCCGCACGCGGCTTCACGAGGGCCGCGCAATGAACTGGGAAGTAATCATCAAGTGGCTGCCCAAGCTCACCCAGGGCGCCACCGTGACCCTGGAGCTGGTGGCCATTGCCGTGCTGGCCGGGCTGATCCTGGCGGTGCCGCTGGGCATCGCCCGCAGCTCGCGCAAGTGGTACGTCAGCGCTTTGCCCTACGGCTACATCTTCTTCTTCCGCGGCACGCCGCTGCTGGTGCAGCTGTTCCTGGTGTACTACGGCGCCGCCCAGTTCGACGCCGTGCGCCACAGCGCCCTGTGGCCCTACCTGCGTGACCCATTCTGGTGCGCCGCCGCCACCATGACCCTGCACACCGCCGCCTACATCGCCGAGATCCTGCGGGGCGCCATCCAGGCCATCCCCAAGGGCGAGATCGAAGCCGCGCGCGCCCTGGGCATGTCGCGCACCAAGGCGCTGCTGTTCATCATGCTGCCGCGCGCCGTGCGTATCGGCCTGCCGGCCTACAGCAACGAAGTGATCCTGATGCTCAAGGCCAGCGCCCTGGCCAGCACCGTCACCCTGCTGGACCTGACCGGCATGGCGCGTACCATCATCGCCCGCACCTACCTGCCGGTGGAAATCTTCTTCGCCGCCGGCGTACTGTACCTGCTGATCTCGTTCGTGCTGGTGCAAGGCTTCAAAGGCCTGGAGCGCTGGTTGCGCGTGGACGCCTGCCAAGGCCGCTGAAATTCGCGGGAACAACACCACCCCGTAGCAGCGGCCGCCAGGCCGCGTCCGGCCCCACCACCGAAGACGCCGCCTGGCGGCAGCTGCTACAAGGGTTATCCACATGCGCGCCACCACCCTGCTCACCCACTTCCAGGCCCTCGACGCCTTCCTGCTGGCCCACCAGCCCCTCTGGCGCCCCAAGCCCTTCACCCAGCTCACCCTGCCGTGGGAAACGTCCCACCCGCAACTGGCCAGCTGGCTACGCAAGCGCACCCTGGAACAGGCCGAAGCCGAGCACAACCACCCCGAACTGCTCGACGCCCCCGCGCCCTACCCCGCCATCGCCGCCCAGGCCGCCGCCCTCAGCGAACTACCCACGCTAGCCACCGGCGCCCTGCAACCCTGCCAACCACGCCTCAACGTCGACGTGCCCGGGCGCAAATGGCAACAAATCGAAGCCTTCGCCGACGCCCTCACCTTCCAGCGGCCCACCCACGGCTGGCTGGACTGGTGCGCCGGCAAAGGCCACCTGGGCCGCCGCCTGCTGCAGCCCGCGCAAAGCCTCACCTGCTACGAATACGACCCCGCCCTGGTCGACGCCGGCCAGGCCCTGAGCCAGCACCACCAGCTCAACGCCGACCACCGCCTGCAAGACGTCATGGCCGCCGACTGCCACCTGCCTGCGGGCACAACCGCCGTAGCCCTGCACGCCTGCGGCGACCTGCACGTACGCCTGCTGCAGCGCGCCGCCGCCGACGGCTGCCCGCAACTGGCCATCGCCCCCTGCTGCTACAACCGCACAACCGCCGACCACTACCAGCCGCTGTCCAGCGCCGCAGCCACCAGCGCCCTGCGCCTGAGCCGCGACGACCTCGGCCTGCCCCTCAGCGAAACCGTCACCGCCGGCGCCCGCGTCCGCCGCCAGCGCGACCAGTCCATGGCCTGGCGCCTGGCCTTCGACCTGCTGCAACGCCAGGCAAGCGGCACCAACACCTACCTGCCCACCCCCTCGCTGCCCAGCGCCTGGCTGGCCAAACCCTTCGCCGACTACTGCCGCGAACTGGCACAGCTGAAAGGCGTCCCGCTGCCTGTGGACATCCCCTGGGCAACCGCCGAAGCCAACGGCTGGCAACGCCTGGCCCAGGTGCGCAACCTGGAGCTGGTGCGCAACCTGTTCCGCCGCCCGCTGGAGCTATGGCTAACCCTGGACCGCGCCCTGTTCCTGCAGGAAAACGGCTACCAGGTACGGCTGGGCGTTTTCTGCACACCCCAGCTCACCCCCCGCAACCTCATGCTGCTGGCAGAACGCCCAGAATCGTTTCAAAACTAACACACAGCCTGTGGATAACTCTGTGGGCAGAATCCCCAGCAAGCTAAGAAATTCGCTAGATCCAACGAAGTTTTCCAACTGGTCATTTTTTGTTCATCATTTATTCCGCAGCAAAAACAGCCATTTGCGCAAAGAGTGCAAAATCGGCACCGCGCCTGGGGGCGTTTGGTCTGTTCACCGGGGGATTGTGCATAAGCGTTTTTGGCGGTGGCAGCGCTTGCCATGAAAATAGTGCAAATTGGGGGTTGCCTAGGGCCGACGAGTCGCTATAATCAGCGCCCTCACATGCCGGTATAGCTCAGATGGTAGAGCAACTGACTTGTAATCAGTAGGTCCCGGGTTCGATTCCTGGTGCCGGCACCATACGCAGTATCGAAGAAGGCTCACCGCAAGGTGGGCCTTTTTTGTTTGCGCGCGGAAAGGCATCGAGATCGCTGCCCCAAAGGCCACCCCGTAGCCGCTGCCGCCAGGCTGCGCTGGCCCTAGGCTCTGTATGAAATATGTGAAGGGTGCGTGGAACACTGTGGGAGCTGGCTTGCCAGCGAGCTTTTGAGGCCCGAAAAGCTCGCTGGCAAGCCAGCTCACACACCAGAACCCACCCTCACATGTTTTTTCATACAGACCCTAAGCATCGTCGCCGGCGTCGACCTCAAACACGCCTTCGTCGCTTCGCGCCCTGCTTCGTGAAGCAAAAAACGCCGACCAAAAAAAACCGCCTCCCAAGAAGACGGTTTTTTTGATTCAACTCGATTAATAAGGTCGAGCTGCAGATTTTCACAGGTCACTCCAACGAGTAGAGGGAAGCCTATCCCTCGCCTATCCTGCAGCCAGTTCAGACTGGCCCTTAATAGGCTCGATACAGCCATCGGGCATTGCCGGCGCCTGAAGATTACATCCATGCCAAAAACGAAAAAACCCGCTTTGGCAGCGGGTTCTCACGATAACTTTTTAGCTAGTAAATTCAGGCCGTAATCCCGATTTACGTTCCTCACTGGACACGTCAGCAGAAGGCAAATGCTACGACTCGACCGACTGCACTGTCAACACAAACACTTAACACCATGTTTCTTCATCTCACGACTATAGTTTAACGAACCATTCCATTAAATCCGAACCTAAGCAAACGACATAACCAGATATAATTGATACGGAAATCCGTCCCGCAGCCATTCCAAAAACACATTACCATCTGCCCGCTCTCACTGCTGACACTCAATGAGACGACCGGAGCCCGCTCAGATTTCAAGCCCCACTTCCACGGGCTCGTAATCCGTGCCGGACTCGCGCAGTGGGTCACCCGCCCGGCCGCCTCACTGGGCACAGTCAGCAGACTGTCCGAAGGCATGCGTGTTCCGGTAGGCACGCTGGAGGCTTGGCCACCGCTAAGGAGGCCAAGGTATGTGGAAGTTAATCCGAAACGTACTGAGCTTCTTGTGGTTAGCAAACCGTGCTTTTCAAGCATGGAACTACCTGCGAGACAGCATTGACGATCTGCTGTAAATAAGCGTTGGGTTCGCCTCGGCTGTTGGCTGGGGTGGACTCTTTGAATATTGTTATTGTGCAGTCGTCCACAATTACATCCCGTCAAACCTAACGTGACACGAAATTGAACTATGCGAATAGTTTGATCGCGCGGACAAAGGGCCAAATGCAGGTGATGAAAAATATGACCCATGCGGTCGATGTCGCTGCCTTCATCCTCAACCAGCAAGGTGAGATGCCCGCTATTAAGCTGCATTCTCTTGTTTACTACAGCCAGGCATGGTCTCTGGTCTGGGACGAAACACCGCTCTTCCCAGAACGAGTCGGAGCGTGGGCAACAGGACCAATCATTCCCGAGCTATACGCCCACCACGGGCACCTCTTTATAGTAACGGCTGGCCACATTCCAGGAAGCCCGTCTGCGTTGCAGGATTTCCAGGTTGAAACGGTGGAGGCAGTTATCGGGGACTATGGTGGTGGCACACCCACTGGTTAAGTAAGCTCACACGGGCCGAGTCGCCTTGGAAGGACACAAGGCGCGCCGTCCTCCACGCTCCGGTGTACTACAGGGGGATAATTCCATTACCTGCAATGGCTGAATACTACGGTAGTCTTTGGGCAGCCAAGCCATGATTTTGAAAGCTATCGTTGACGACTGAAGAGAACGAAACTGGAACCCAAGCCGATGTTCAACCCTCCTCACCCAGGTGAGTCTCTTGAAAAAGATGTCCTCCCTGCCCTTAACATCAGCATCGCGGTGTTCGCACGGCGTATGCACTATCCCCTGAAACACATGATGCAAATTTTCAGGGGCAGCGCGCCGATTACTGCTGACCTGGCCATACGCCTGCAGCGCGCCGGAATCGGCAAAGCGCACATGTGGATGGGCAGGCAGGTCGCTTGGGACCTTTGGCAGGCTGAACAGCGGCGCCAGCCTGTAATCGAACACATGCCACGGTTTGACTGAGCAACTGTAGCCGCTGCCGAAGACTGCGCCAATCCTCAAGCCAACCACCTATGCCCCGTTGCTCATTCGCATCGAAGCAATGCGCGCCACTGTCGACGCCTGTACACCACCCACATCGGCGGTGTCTCAGCACCCTGGACTAAGCCCGTTTCCTGGGCGTACCAACGTTGCACCTCCCTCTGGAGCGATCGGCGTTTGGGGAGGCTGCCTCGAACTCAGTTGAATCCCACCTCAAGAACGTTGTTATGCCCCCGTCCTAAAGCGTGGCTTTGCGGCATTTCCCCTCGTGACAATCGGCGTGACAAACGCCGATGTCACCAGCAACAACCATGTAGATGATGGTGCCGCAGACCAAGGAATGGACTGCACCTGACCGACAGTCAGGCATGCCCCGGTCATCGCATTGCTGCGTTCACCCGGCTCAGGATCTTCAGGCGCTGGTCTAGTCAGCCAGCGCTGCCTCCCCGCCCACCGGTAACGGTGCTCAGGAGGCCAGATCATGAGATGCCCTTGCCCCCCGACGTAAGGAGCCGCCGGTCCCGCGTTAGAGGACATCCCCACAGGTCGCGGGGGACTTGATCCCTGATAACACTCAACATTCTTGGCGGGATGACGTGGGGTGAATGCGGTGGTAGCCGTCAGAGGACGACAACAAGGCTTGAGAAATTTCTGCATGAAGCAGGATGAGGGCGCGGGCTTGAATTGGCCAGACACATAATGGCATGCTGCCATACAAATAGATTCCTCCTCAAAACACACACGCCAAAGAATATGGATGTCAAAAAGAAATGGACTTAACACTCGAGAGCGATGAATTTCTCAATGGTTTTGATCATCTGGACTGCCATACAGTTAAGTCCAACACAATAGATTTGTTTTCGCTGAAAATCAATGCCAACGAATTCAACTACACATCTCTACAAGAAAACTTGATAGACCCGCTTGTTAACTACTCGCTATCTCGGAAGGTAAGAACAGAATATCAAGGAAAGCCTGCAACTCTATCTAGAAAAGCACGAGAAAAATTTCTGGAATATCTGAGAAACAGAGGAGAGCTTGGCGAGCTATTACTTTATTGCTTCTTAGAGTCACATCTGAAAGCACCTAAAATACTATCGAAACTCGAACTTAAAACCTCCACAAGCCACTATGTAAATGGCGCCGACGGCGTACATTTCGCAAAACTAGGCGACGGAAACTTTCAAATAATATTTGGCGAATCCAAAACAGAAGAAAGTCTAACCACTGCACTAAGCCATGCATTCAAGTCAATATTCGAATTTAAGAACGAAATCAATTCTTCAGGCGTAAGTAAAAGCGGACTACCCTATGAAAAGGGGTTAATCAGTGACCACCTAGAAAAAGAAACGTTCAGCGATGCCGAAAAGAGTTTCATAAAAAGCATCATATATCCTAAACGAGACAACAAGTTCGAAGTAGACGACGCCTTTGGGATATTCATTGGATATGAAATTACCATTGAGGATGCTGATCGCTGGCTCCCAAATTCAGAATTTAGAAAGAAGACTCAGGATAAAATCAAGAAAGAAATTCAAGAGCGCCTTAGCCATATCGAGAAAAAAATCACCGAATACAAGCTATTTGGTCACCGATTTTATATCTATATCTTACCATTCACAGAGCTCTCTAAGACCAGAACCAAAATCCAGGAGGAAATTACAAAATGAGGTTCTTTGAAGAGCTATCAAACGAAGCACTCAATGACGAGTACTTTCGGGAACTGTTAGTTAAACTCGAAACTATTTCGGCACAAAATTTTTTCAAAATTCCTGTCACCAACATCACGCCAAAAGAGCTAACTGACTCCCTTCGTTTCGCAGACATACTTTCACGATCAGAAAACCCTGACGCAAAAAACAAATCTTACAAAATAGTCAGCTTACTATCTGAATCGCATCAAAAAGACGAAACCTTTTTAACATTCGCAAAGCCAATACTTATCAGGCTAGGCAATTTCCCCGCCTTAAGCTATTTAGAAGATAGCTTGGGGGTAGATGTCAAATCACCTCGAGAAGTGGTTTTTGAAAAGATCATCAAAGAAACATTTCACGCTATCCCGAATAGCAGCCACACGTTTACAGACTCACAGTATGAAATCTACGAGAGTCTCAAAAAAAACAACCATTTCAGCTTTTCCGGCCCTACATCTATCGGCAAGTCTTTTATCATCAAGGCCTTTATCCACCATTTAATACGTGAAAGCAACGGAAATGACAACATTGCCTTACTGGTTCCCACCAGGGCGCTTATAAATCAAGCAGAAAGCCAAATAAAGTCGGAGTTTTCGCAATACACTCAATACAAAGTACTTGCTCATCCGATAATCCCAAAAGCCTTGAAGAGAGAATCCAACAAATTTATCTTCATTTTCACCCCCGAACGCTTGATATCCTACTTATCAACCACCGACAACCCCAAAATCGACTACCTGTTCATTGACGAAGCGCACAAAATAGTATCTGAGAGCGATACGCGAAGCCCTCTTTATTACCACGCCATTCTTCAAGCCGAGAGAAAAAGCGTCAAGCTTTACTTTGCGTCCCCAAACATTCCAAATCCTGATATCTTTTTGCGTCTATTTGAGAAAAGCGCAGAAGAATCACTCTGCGTGAAAAGCTCTCCTGTTTCTCAGAATAGATACTTTTTAGATTTAGTTGAAAAGCGAGGAGTACTTTTATCCGACTCTGAAAGTGAGATAAATCTTTCCTTGGAATTTGATTCCAACGACTTAAACCACTGGATTAAAAAACTATCCAGCGGAGAAAAGAGCATCATATATTGTAACTCAAAATCTGACACTATCGAACTAGCCCTCCAATTTGCAGAAACGTTGCCAGCAAAAAATATCAAGGAAGTGAACGAAGTAATTACGCTCATCGAGCAGCATCTGCATAAAAAATACTATTTAGTCGATTGTTTGAAGAAAGGCGTAGCGTTCCACTTTGGTAATTTACCGCAGCGTATTAGAGAGCGGATAGAGTGGCTTTTTGAGTCTAAAAAGATTGACTACCTTTTTTGCACTTCCACGCTTCTAGAAGGGGTGAACCTCCCTGCCAAAAACATTTTCATATTGAGCAATGCTATTGGACTAACGAAATTTACGGATATTGACTTTTGGAATCTTTGTGGTCGCGCAGGCCGACTCACAAAAGAGTTGTCTGGCAACATAATATGCACCCGCGCATTCAACAAAAAAAACCGATGGGATAAGCCTGAAACAGACCTGAATGTAGTCAAACAAAAGAAAATAAAGAAGCTTGAACCGCAGATAATTTCTGGGAAAGGAAACTTTTACAAAAATCTTGAATCCGCCTTGAACGGAAAAGAATTTACCAAGAAAAAACCCTCTGCACATCAAGTAAGCATCTGGAAGCACTATGCGAACATTGCGCTAATCCATGAGGTGCGCGGTGATGACTCAGTCCTTAGATCAAGTTTAATAAACAGTAGCAATACGGGACAAGCCACATTAAAAGCAAAAACCGCATCTATTGTCGTGCCGCAGAAAATTCTAGAGGCATGCTCAGGAATAAAACCTGAGTACCAAAATGAAATTTACAAGAACGCTAGAGCCAGCACGTCTCTATTGCCTGAAGAAATCACATACGAGACTGCTCTGGCCGCATTAAGATCGCTGAGCAAATTTTATCGTTGGCCAGACGAGGAATCTTCTGGGAAATCACCTTTGTATACCTCCGCCGACGTTCTAAAATATTACGCCGTGTTAATTTCAGGCTGGGCAAATACCAAACCTCTCCATTTGATGATTCAAACTGCCCTGGACCATTATGAAACCAAGGGCGAAATATGGATCACAAACGAAACCATCCCTTTCGATAAAAACAACAAAAAACACTTAAATGTCGTTATCAACAACCTAATATCAGACATCGACAACTTCATACGCTTCAAAATCAGAAGCTACTTTGAAAACTACAACCTGCTTATAAACTCATGCCTTGGCGATACTGCTGAAGTCCCCAACTGGGCTGAATATCTTGAATACGGCACTACTGACTACAGAGTAATCGAACTACAAAACTACGGAATACCTCGCCATCTCGCACTGTATTTGATTGAAAACCACGAAAGCTCAATGAGTTTTGACGACAGCAATAAAGCACCATTCGAAAAGAAAAAAATTCTTGAACTCATGGACAAAGAAAGCGACGAATTCAGAGAGCTAAGCGAGCTAGAGCTATACTACTAACATCGTTAAATGGAGAATCACTGTGTCCATACTAAACAATGCAATTGAGTCAATTCAACTTGGAATGGAGGATTTCCATAGCGATGATCCCCGCCGGGTGCAGTCTGCCATACGAAACTTGTATGCAGGGATCCTTCGGCTGCTAGCTCGACGTCTAGAAACCTCATAATTTTCAAGCTCTGAAGGGGACCTGATCCTGATAATAATAACCGGCTGCAATTAACCCAAAGCGGCTTGTCAACCTCCACAGACGATTACCAAGCTCACGAGGACTGTGGCGGTTCAGTTGCTGCCAGCGTTGATGATGTATGTTTAATTTTTATAAAACCGTTAAGAGCCTCTTCCTATGACTGATGAATCCCCGCTGCCATCTCCACAGCAACACGTGAGTCCGTACATTTATCTGTCTTCACTATATTTCGTTACAGTCGCCGCTCTCTACCTATGGGGGTACTGGTCCCCGTTTAACGTAAATATCCTTGAGTATTTGAGCCTCGCTGACATTGTGAAAGCATCCGCCTACCCCATTGCATCAACGTTTGGGTTTTTGGCACTTGGCGCAGTGCTGGGTGAAGCTACAGGAGGACGTCGCGATCTACCGTCAGGAGGAGGAAGCAAGGCACTCCCTGGAAGGTTCTTTCGTAAATACAGGTCGCTGATCGGCCTGTCTTATATTGTGGGGACATTGACGTTTTTATTCCTAGGGCCTAGTGAAAAATGGCAAATTGCGCTTCCAGTTCTCCTAGCTATTCCCATCACGGTTTTCGCAAAAGAATGGAGCTTTCTGAGGTCACTCATTCCCTATGAGCAGCCTCGTTCGTTATGTATTTTTCTATTTGCCATTCTACCCTTCTATGCCTTCGGTCAAGGCCAGATGACGGCAGCCGCAATCATCGACGGAAGTAGGTTTGAGTATGTACTCCCGCCAACCGGTAGCGTTTCGATTCTGGTGGATGCAGACCCGACGAAGAACGTTCGCTTCCTAGGCCATGCAGGAGACTTTCTTTTCTTTTGGGAACCCGAAAAATCGATATTGGACATTTCAAAGTTCGAAGATGGCAAGACATTACGTCTTAGAAGGTTCGAACGCCAAAATCGGGCGATTCATTAATCAAAGAGATGCCTTAGCACTGGAAACTACTGCACTTAGGTATGGAATGGGTGGACGGATGTCCACTCGTAGCCACGGCAAGAGCATGAACAAGATTACGCTTCCGTGTTGAAGATTTCTTATTCCACCGGTGTTGGGACTGAACCGCTCTCAGGACTTCGCATCAAAGTAACGCTACTATCGCTGATGAGGCAGCCAGCGATCTCAATCGACAAAACCGGCTTGAATTTGACCGTTGGGCAAACCCTAGATATCCTACACAAGCAACCACACTCTGACATTCCTAGCATAGCCACCCTCAGGTAAGCGGCAAAAGAATTGTGAGTCTTTATCTATAAGTTAAGGGTTTCCCGTGCGGCAGAAAGCGACGACTGAAAAAAAACTTTTTAATATGAAAGTCTTAGCAAACACGTTGAAGGCTGCTCTGATGGACGTATTTTCGATATTTATCGCCTCGATTCTAGGCGCTGCGCTTGTTCTAGCCAGCTTTCATAGTGAGTTTTTCATAGGCTTTATCGCTTATATCGCCTCCATTGTCATGGTTGCAGCCGGAATATATGCCGCGAAGAAATGGTCAAATGGGCCCTTAGCACATATAATAAACATTTTTGTAACCTCACTAGTGTGTATAACTTTTACCTTCAATGTAACCCAGATTTTAGCAGGGTTTACATTTCGCTATATGGGCGGCTTTGAAAGTAAGCTTTTGAATGATTTTGCAGAAAAATATGCGCTGCCCGGATCTGAAGGTTTGCTTCTCGCGTGGACGATTATGACGAGTTTTTGTCTCGTTTTCGCGAATCGCTGGGCAAATGAAAACTTCAAGGAAAGTCCTATACCGGTAAAGAACCATAGCGCAATTAAGAGGTTGTGCAGCCTAATATTGTGGCTAACCTCGACCCCGACAAACATCATACTTGTGGCATTACTTCTGACTGGATCTCTTTGGCTTGCAGTGGTACACAAAGATATAACAATTTTTGCTGCCGCAGGGGGGCCAGTTACCATCATTGGGCTCTTCTCGACCATCCAATTTACTACTCTTGAAAAATATCTAAAACTGGAAGAATTGGTTGCAAACAGTACTGGGGTGACTGGCCCACCCATTTCCGAGGATGACTACGTTAGAATTATTGGACAGAACCAAGACGCCGCTCGGAGACGTTTGGGTCTTGAATTGAAGTCGGAGCTGACTGGAATTGCCCTGACAGTTTTTGGGACACTGCTTTGGGCTTATGGAACATATGTGCCAATTACCTCCTGGATTGAAAAACTCCAAAATTTCGCAAATTTGGCGTCTTAGCCAGTGGGCCCTGCAAGCCTGGTTAATGCTCATTCTATGCTCAGGGAAAAAAGTCGCAGGATGGGGGCTTAATCGTCCACGTGAGGAAGCAGGTTTGAGGCATTGATAGGTTCACGAGCGCCTGATTTGGGGCGTTTTCTGACAATCAAGAGAGGCTGAAAACGACCCAAACCTGTCTACCACGTGTATACGATTTTTTTGAAGTCATCGGGCCAGTGTCGCGCTTTCTAAAACTATGGAATTAGGGGCATATTGTTGGATTGCCTACAATACAGCTTCGCGATCTTTTTCGATAATACCTGCCCCCAACGTTACAGTCATGTGGTCAAGCATTAAGGTATTTATCGGAAGATCTATAAAATGAAGATCTGACGATGGTGCGACACCGGACAGTATGTGGAGCCATCTACGGCTGGCAGGTGCACTTCAACATTGGACATCCGTTTCCCCCAGGCTGGTTGATTAGCATTGAAGTTAGCAGAGTTGCCCGAAATTTTGCCCGCCAGCCCATCCGCCAAGAGCAAATACTAGCTGTTTAGATTTCTGGACGCCATCAAGATTCCAGCAACAAAAGGGGCCGCTCAAGCCGCAACCTACTCACCCCTCCCCAACCACCACCCCCATCACCCGCGCCCGCTCCTCCCCCGACATCCGATAAAACGCCACCAACAACCGCGCCTCATCATCATCCTCGCTATAAAAATACGAAGCAGGCAGCCTCAACACCGCAGCAATCTGCCTAACCATCTCCGGGTTCGGCACGTGCTTGTCCTTCTCATACTGATTCATCCGCGCGCTAGCCGACGCCGGCTCAATCCCTGCTTCGATCCCCAACTGCTCCTGGGAGATCCCTGCCGCTTTCCGTGCTTCCTTCAACCGCTTGCTGAACGTGCTCATTTTTTAGCCGCGTAAAGGCTAAGAGATTCTTAGATTCACGTTGACCGCATACTAAGACTTCCTTAGTATTCGGCAGAATCTGTGCTTTCTTGAGGGAAAGGACGCCTGGGCGCAGTCATGATGGAAGGCTGCGTCATTGCCTTTTAGGCGCGAAGCGAGGTGGTTTGATGCCGGGCTTCCGCAAGGATTAGCTGCTGTGAATATCGATAAGTACCTCCGTAAGCTGCAAAACGAGCTTCAGCAGTTCATCGGTTCTGGCGAGCCGGTGGAGGATGAGTTGCTTCAGGATTGGCAGACGATGCTGGGCATCGTGATCCTTGAAGTGGAGGCGTTGAGGGGGGCGTTTCAGGGCGCGGCCGACGTGCATGATGGGATGGCGCTGATGGCCAAACTGTTGGATTCGGCGCATACGGATCAGCTGCCGGCGGACGAGGTTCGGTGCCTGATTGAACCGTTGCGGGAGCGGTTGGGTGCGGTGATTGAGGACGCTCGGCAGGCGCTTTAGGTCAGCGATTTGGCTGTGGATAACTTGGTCGCGGTGGGTGCGGTAGGCGCCTGTGGAAAATCTCTAAGCGCGTGTTGTGGATATTTTTACCAACAACACAAAGCACCCTAAAGCCCGAATCAAAACCAAGTTATCCACATGTATAACTCATTGATGTTAATAGTTTTCCCTGCACAACCGCAGCGTTATTTTCGCGGGCAGAGCCCGCTCCCACACAGAAATTGGCGGCCAAACGGCCTGTGGATAACTACCCAGAACATCACGCCTTGAGCCGCCGCCTCAACCCCATCAGCACCCCCGTCATCCACCACAAATGCCCCGCCACCGCTCCCCCCACCACCACAACCAAACAGAACGCCACCCGCGCCGAGTCGTACACCGCATACGCCCCCAACCCTCTCTCGCGCGCCACTCCAAACGCGTGCCAAACGATCTCCAGCACATCCGGCAAGAACACCAGCACCACCAGCAATCCCATCGCCGCCAACGGCAGGCACCGGCCGAACAGGGCGGCCTCGACCACGGCCAAGGGCGCGTGGCGATCATGGGTGGGCACTGCCAACCGAGTGGCGTGGTTGATCTCCTGGTACCAGGCGCCGTAGAGAATTGCGACCACGGCCATCAGCAGGCTGGCCGCCGAGATGGCGTCGCTCATGGCACGTACACCGCCGGGGTGGCGCCCAGTTCTGCGCACAAGCGGTCGTAGGAGGATTTGGTGATTTCGTAGGTGGACACGCTGCCGCGCTTTTTGCTGACGGAGGCCAGGGTGCCGTCGAGGGTGGCGAGTTTTTTGTTGAGTTCTTCGATCACGTTGACGCTGCTCATGGTCACCAGGTACGGGCCGGTGGCGGTTTGGGCGGTGGCGGCTTCGAGTACCACTACCAGGGTGGCGTCGATGGCGTCGCGCAGCAGGTATTGGTATTTGGAGATGATGGAGCGCAGCAGGCCGCGGCTTTCGCTGGGGGTGGTCTGGAAGATTTTGCTGACGGTCTGTTCGTCGGGGATGCGCCGGCCGAAGACGTTTTCCACCAGCAGGAAGAGGCGGTATTCGTGGATGTCGGTGCCGCGCTTGAAGGCTCGCTGGCCGCGCATCATGCCCAGGTATTCCTGCAGGGCCGAGGTGGCGTAGCCGGCCATGGCGGTGGGGAGGGTGGCGGTGGGGGTGCCGATGATCTGGGCGATTTCGGTGAGTTCGGCGGGGGTCAGGGGTAGATCGAATTCGATGCGCATGGGGTGGTTTCCTGTAGGTTCATGAGCGGGAAGCCGTGGGCTTTGTCGCGATGATCCGTAAGGGGATGCGCGGAAGAAGTAGGAAATTTCCGAAGCGGGTGAATGGTGGGGTTGTGGGGTGCTTGAGGGCCAGCGCAGCCTGGCGGCAGCGGCTACGGGTTATTCGGCAACCACGCGGTTGCGGCCACTGGCCTTGGCGCGGTACAGCGCCCGGTCGCTGCGGCCCATCGCCGCCTCCGCCCCGCCATCGCCTTCGCGCAGGTCGCTGACGCCGATGCTCACTGTCAGCCCTATCACTTGCCCGCCATGCATCAACGGCGTTACCGCCAGCATTTCCTGCAAACGCACGGCGAAGGCGCAGGCTTCGCGGCTGTGGGTGCCGCGTAGCAGTACGGCGAACTCTTCGCCGCCGATGCGCCCGGCGACGTCGGTCTTGCGCAGTTGGGCGCTGAGGATGCTGGCGAAGTGTTTCAGCGCCAGGTCGCCGGTGGCGTGGCCCCAGCGGTCGTTGATGTGTTTGAAGTGGTCGAGGTCGAGCATCAGCACGCAGGCGTTGTTCTGCTGGGCGTTGAGTTGTTGCATGAAGTGGCGGCGGTTGGGAAGTTGGGTGAGGAAGTCGATGCTGGCGTGGGCCTGCAGGTCGGCTTCCAGGCGCTTGCGCTCGGTGATGTCGGTGGTGGTGCCGATCATGCGCAGGGGGTTGCCGGCGGCGTCGCGGGCGACGACTTTGCCGCGGCTGTTGATCCATTTGTAGGTGCCGTCCTTGCAGCGGATGCGGTGTTCCACTTCGTAGGCGCTGGTGCGTTGCTGGAAGTGCGCCTGGATGGTGGCTTGCACGAAGGGCAGGTCGTCGGGGTGAACGCGGTTGTAGCTATCGCTCAGGTGCGGGGTGAGTTCGTGGGGCTCGTAGCCCAGCAGGGCTTTCCAGCCGGCGGAGTAGTGGATCTGGTTGTTGGCGACGTCGCGGTCCCACACGCCGGTGCCGCTGTTGTCGATGGCCAGGGCCAGGCGGGCCAGTTGCTGGCGGGTGGCGGCTTCCTGCTGCTCGGCCAGCAGGGCGGCGGCGGCCAGTTGCACCAGGTCGTGCATCAGTTGCAGTTCACCGGGGTGCAGCTGCTGGCGGCCCAGCAAAATGAACGCGCCCAGGGGCTGGCCGGCGGCATCAAGGATGGGCGTGGTGCTGCGCGGCACTTCGGCGTCGCCGCGCGGCGCGGTGCCGCTGCTGGCGCGCAGCACGGGCTGGCCGTCGCGGGTGTGCATGAGCATGGCGCAGGCGACGGCGAACTGTCGTTGCGCCAAGCGCGTCAGGCCCTGGAAGCGCTCGTCTGCGGTCACGTCGGTCTGTGGGGGCTGTTCGCTATCAGCGTCCACGCTTGTCACCATGAAGAAGGCCTGGGGCCATCATCGCACAGGTTGGCCGGGGGGCAACCGTCTGTCCGACGGGTGTGCTTGCCGTTGCGCCGGCTGGGGGTGGTAGAGTCCTGCGCATCAACTGCAAGGAGTTACCCGTGGCGAGCAAAACCTATATCGAGAGTTCCCTGTCGACCGGCGAACAGGTCGAGGCTATTTTCAAGCTGCACTGGCTGAGCTGGGTGAATGTGTGGTTCTGGGTGCTGCTGGCGGTGCTGACCGTGGGCATTTTGTCGCCGGTGGCCATCTACAAGTGGCTGAGCCTGCGCTGCCAGGAGAACGGCGTGACCAACAAGCGGGTTATCCACAAGCGCGGGATCATCAGCCGCACCACGGACGAGATGAAGCTGTCGTCGATCGAGACCGTGGACCTGGACCAGACGGTGATGGGCCGGTTGCTGGGCTTCGGCACGGTGCGCATCACCGGCCGCGGCATCAGCGACCTGGTGCTGAAAGGCATCGACGACCCGTTGCAGGTAAAACGCCAGATCGAAGGCGTCAGCAACCCAGTGCGTTAAACCTTCCCCCGTAGCAGCTGCCGAAGGCTGCGTCCAAGGCCAGCCCCCCATGCGCGGCGTATGGGACGCGGCCTGCGGCCGCTGCTACGGGGATGTGTAAATATAACGCGAATACGAATATGTTTTATTTACAACTTGTTACAATCCCTCTATCTTTCCGCACCCTCGTTCGCCCCTCTGCGGAAAACCCATGCTCACGTTCACCCCATCACGCCTGCATACCGCCCTGTTCTGTAGCACGTTCGTTACCTTGATGCCGCTGGCCCACGCGGCTGACATCACCTTGCCGTCCACGGCCGTGGACGCCGTTGCTGACGCCAAGACCCAGACCAAAGAGCTGCCGTCCTACAAGCTGACGGCGCCGTTGATCGACACCCCGCGCTCGATCACGGTCATTCCGCAGGAAGTGATCAAGAAGAGTGGCGCCACCACCTTCACCGATGCCCTGCGCACGGTGCCGGGCATTACCTTCCTGGGCGGTGACGCGGCGGCCAACCCGTCGGCGGACCGGCCGGTGATTCGCGGCTTCGAGTCACGCAACTCGATCTTCGTGGACGGCATGCGCGACACCGGCGTGCAGAACCGCGAAACCTTCGATGTGGAGCGCATCAGCGTGATCAAGGGCCCGGACTCGGTGTACGCCGGGCGCGGCGCGGTGGGCGGCAGCATCGATATCGAGACCAAGACGCCGAAGCTGGTGGACTCGCTGGACGCCAGCGTTGGCGTGGGTACCGATTCCTACAAGCGCACCACCCTGGACGTGAACCGGGTGATCGACGACAGCACCGCCTTCCGCCTCAACGTGATGGGCCACGACGCCGACCAGCCGGGCCGCACCGATGTGTTCAGCAAGCGCTGGGGCATCGCGCCGTCCATCGCGTTCGGGCTGGGCCAGCCGACCACGGTCACGCTCAGCTATTACCACTTGTCCACCGACGACATGCCGGACTTCAGCGTGCCGTTCCACGCTGCCGGTGGCACCCCAGCGTCGGAGATCAGCCGCTCGCAGTTCTACGGCCTGAAGGACCGCGACTACCGCCGTGGCCAGACCGACACCGGCGAGATCCGCGTGGAGCACGAGCTGGACGACAACTGGAAGGTGAAGAACACCACCACCTACGGCCGCTCGACCCTGGATTACATCGCCACCAACCCGCAGTTCGTCAGCGCCACGTCCAACCAGTTGCAACTGCAGGCCAAGAGCGGCAAGTACGCCACCAACACCCTGGCCAACCAGACCGAGCTGACCGGCCAGACCTCGCTGTTCGGCCTGGACAACACCGTGACCACCGGCATCGAGCTGAGCCACGAGAAGAGCCAGTACGAGGGCTACCTGGTGGCCGACAGCACCGGCAAGAACATCCGTACCGGCGGCAGCTGCGCGGTGGCCGGCAACTGCACCTATATCGGCCAGTGGGACCCGGACATGGACTGGACCGGCACCTCGACGCTGAACGGTGACAGCTTCCCCGGCAAGCCCACCTATACCACTACCAACACGGCATCGGCCTACGCCTTCGACAGCCTGAAGCTGTCGGAACAATGGCTGCTGAACACCGGTGTGCGCCTGGATTACTACAACATCCAGGCCGAGCAGTCGGGCGCCGCCGACCTGCAGAACATCGCCAACCTGTTCAGCTACCAGGTGGGCCTGGTGTACAAGCCGGTCACCAACCTGAGCCTGTATACCTCCTATGGCACCTCGGCCAACCCGCCGGGCGCCAACGGTGGCCTGGGCGGTGGCAGCGACCAGCTGACCGCCACCAACAATGACCTGTCGCCGGAGCGCAGCCGCAACATCGAGGTGGGCGCCAAGTGGGACGTGCTGGACAGTCGCCTGTCGCTGACCTCGGCGATTTTCCAGACCGACAAGACCAATGCCCGTGTCAGCGATGGCCTGGGCGGCATCGTCAACGCCGGTTCCCAGCGCGTGCGCGGCGTGGAGCTGGGCGCAGCGGGCGACCTGACCAGCAACTGGCGCGTGTTCGGTGGCTATTCCTACCTGGACGCGGTAACCACCGACGCCGGCCCGTCCAACCCTACCGGCAACGGCCTGCCGATGGTGATGGTGCCCAAGCACAACGTCACGCTGTGGACCTACTACGACATCACCCCGGACTGGACCGTGGGCGCCGGCATGAAAGCCTCCAGCCTGACCTACGCCTCGGTCAGCGCGACGACGAAGAAATGGACCCCGGGCTACTCGGAATTCGACGCGATGACGTCCTACAAGATCTCCAAGTCCATGGACGTGCAGCTGAACCTGAAGAACCTGTTCGACCGCAAGTACTTCGCCTCCTCGTACCCCATCTACGCCACTTGGGCAGAGGGGCGTTCGGCGCAAGTGACGCTGAACTTCCACTACTGACCGCCGCTGCATGAAAACGCCACTCGCCTGAGTGGCGTTTTCATTTGTGCGTGGTGCAACTGGCCCTGCCCTGCCCGGTCTCTGTACTATGCGTGCTGTTTTGTGCGCCTTTGCTGCGTCAACCCCTCACTCATTCTGTTGGGTAACTGATCATGAAGCGTCTGCTTTCCCTGTTGTGTGTATTGGCTGGTTTCCACCTTTCCATCGCCATGGCCGATGCCCCTGCGTCGGCCCAGCAAACCACCCAGAGTTTCTACGCCTGGTACCTGAAGCGGCTCAGCGACGACAAGGTGCCGCTGGATGACAACCCGCAGCAGATGCAGCAGTACGTGGCCGACAGCCTGATCAAGTCGATCGACAAGCAGGCCAAGAGCGAGGACGGGCTGGACGAGGATTACTTCATCAAGTCCCAGGACTACGATGACTCCTGGCTGACCCATATCCAGGTCACCGAGACGGCCGCCAAGGGCGCGACCGCCCAGGAAAACGTGGTGCTGGGCACCACCCAGGACAACAGCCAGGTGCTGAAGGTGACGCTGGCCAAGGACAAGGACAGCTGGAAGATCACTGCGGTGGAGATTGTTCCTACCGAGCAGTGATGTTTCCGGTTGGCGGCGGTGCATGGGACGCGGCCTGCGGCCGCTGCTACGGGGCGGTGTGTTAGGCGGGCTCAGTCTTCCTGGATCTGGTAGTGCTTGAACGACTTCACCACCGCGTCGAACGCCTGGCCATCGGCCTGCTGGTGCTGGGCATCGGTGCGCAGCCGCAGGGTGTAGTTGATGCCGTCGTCCGGGCCGGTGCTGCGGTATTCGACGATCACCCGGCGCACCGCCTGGCTGTCGCTCCACTGGGCCTGTTCGGCGGGCTGCGCGTCCAGCACCACGGGTGAGCGCTGCACGCCGCCCGGCTCCACTTCCGACAATTCGCTGTCCATCACCGCCCGGGTGCTGCCCAGCATGGCTGCGTCGTAACCGGCGTTGACGGTGATCTCGCGGTCGCCACCCAAAGGGATCAGCACACCGTCATCCGTACCACTGCCCTGGTAGGCCGTGGGCACCCCAGGCATTACGCCAAAGCCGAAAGCAATATTTTGATACTCGATTTGGCCGTCGAGTTTCACCATACCGTCTACCATTTCCTGCTGGGCCGCGCTTAGGGCAATCATTTCCCCTGCACCTGCCGGCACAACTGCGCCTACCATCAGGCTGGCGAACAAAGCCAGCGACGTGGCCCCCAAACGAAGATGCAAATGCAGCATGGCGCGGAACGTCCTGTGCGAATGAGGATCCGATAGTACCCCAGGCACACCGCGGTCGTGCAGAGGTCATGGGCGATGGGCCAAGCGGCGGCCGGCATGATTCATACGCCGGCTGGCCCATTTTGGATACAATAACGACATGTGTTTCGCCTCAGGTTTCGCCCACAAGCAATTGGCCATGCATTCCTGAGCTTACGGTGCACAGCCCCCGGAACAGTTCTCAGGAAAAACGGCAAAAAAATGACCGCTTCATTCACCGCTCAAGATCTTGCTGGCAAGAAGATTGACGTGCCGCTGGTTTCCATAATCGCGCCCTGCTACAACGCGGAAAAATTCCTCGAGGCCTCCCTCAAGAGCATTTTCGCGCAAGACTACCCAAATTTCGAAGTCATCGTGGTAGACGATGGCTCCAGCGACAACAGCGTGGCAATGCTCAAGGAGCTGCAGAAAACCTACGACTTCCAGCTCTACACTCAAGCCAACCAAGGTGTCAGCGCCGCGCTGAACACCGGCCTGAGCCATGCCCGCGGGGTATACGTTTCTACCCCCGATCTTGACGACATCATGCTGCCCGAATCGGTGCGCTTGCGCGCCGAGTACCTGAACACCCATCCTGAAGTAGGCTGCGTGGGGGCGCTGATCATCTACATGGACAGCCAGGGCAACGACACCAAGCGCCAGCGCACCATGCCCCTGCGCCGCCTGAGCCTCAACGAGATCATCAGTGGCGCCATCGTGATGGGCGCGCCTGTTTCGCTGTACCGCATGGAGGCACTGAAAAAGGCCGGTTTCTACGACCCGGACATCAAGGTGCAGGATTTCCAGATTACTTTGCGCGTTGCCAGCCAAGGCTATGAGGTGCACCAACTGCCGGTACACGTGACTCGCTACCGCCGCCACCCGCAGAACCTGTCACGCCGCTACCGCACGCTGCTGGAGGCGGACCTGAAGGCGCTGGCCCCCTACCGTGCTCACCCCGGCTACGAGCAAGGACGTACCGTGTCGATCAACAAGGCCCTCAAGTACGCGGTGGTGGCCAACAAGAGTGAAGCCTGGCGGTTGATTTTTACCATTCCGCTCAAGCAGTGGAACAAGGTGACGCTACGCCGCCTGAAACGCCTTGTGTTCAGCCGCAACAAGCGTTGATGTGTGCAATTGATCGAACGAGTACGCGATGAAGTTTTTCAAGAAGCTCAAGGCTAACAAAGAGCGCAAGCGCATCCGCGCCCTGGACCCCATCCTGCAGGGCAACGAACGCCTGAAGAGCCGCTACCCGCGGTACACCATCGGCGTGGGCTCGTATGGCGAACCCGAAGTGGTCAAGTTCGGCAACGACACCACCTTCACGGTGGGCTCGTACTCTTCCATTGCCGAGGAAGTCACGGTGCTGCTGGGCGGCGGGCACCGTACCGACTGGGTCAGCAGCTTCCCCTTCCCGGCCTTCCTGCCGGGGCTGGAAGGCGCCGGCGAATACAATCCGTCCAAGGGCGACGTGGTGATCGGCAGCGACTGCTGGATCTGCCGCGGGGTCACCATTTTGTCCGGCGTGACCATCGGCCACGGTGCGGTGGTGGCGGCGGGCGCGATGGTGACCCGCGACGTGCCGCCCTACGCAGTGGTGGGCGGCAACCCGTGCAAGTTCATCCGCTGGCGCTTCGAAGAGCCTATTCGCGAGCGCCTGCTCGCCAGCGCCTGGTGGGACTGGCCGCTGGACGAGGTGAAGCAGGCCGCGCGCTACCTGTGCAGCAACGACATCGAAGCCTTCCTGGCCTACAGCGACAGCCGCCAGGCCCACAAACAACAAGCCCCGCTATAAGCGGGGCCTGTTGATCATGCGTTGCCAGCCAATCAGAAGATGTTGATTGGGTAGTCGACGAACACGCGTACTTCGTTACCGCTGACGTTGTAGGCGCTGACGTTGTCAGACACGCGCAGGATCGAGCTGCGCACGCGCAGGGTCAGGTCCTTCGCCGGGCCTTGCTGCACCACGTACTGCAGCTGGTTGAAGATTTCGCGCTCGGTACCACCGGTGGCGTCGCCCGCGGTGATGTTGTCGCCGCGCACGTAGGCGAACTTGTAGGTCAGGCCCGGCACGCCGTAGGCGCCGAAGTCCAGGCCGTAGGCCAGCTGCCACGAACGCTCGTCTTCACCGTTGAAGTCCGACCAGTAGGAGTTGGTCAGGTAGATGGACGTACCACCGTCGCCGACGCCGCCTTTACGCTGGTAGCCACCATAGCTGTAGCCAGTGCTGCCGGTGCTGCTCTGGTGCGCGACCATGAACGAGTGCGGGCCCACGGCGTAGGTGGCCGCCAGGCTCCAGATGGTGTTGGCGTCGCCGTCCAGGCCAGCCTTCGCGACCTGTTGCTTGTCGATCTCGGACTTGTAGCCGTTGAAGTCCAGGGTCAGGGACTGATCCTTCTGGATCGGCAGCACGTAGGTCATGCCCAGATACTGCTTCTTCATCACGTTTTCGATGGTGGTGCCGTACAGCGACGCCTTGAAGTTGTCGTTGAAGGCATAGCTGCCGCCGTAGACGTTCAGGCTTTTCAGCTCGCCGCTGTCACGACCTTCGGCGCTCTTCTGCGCTTCTTCGGTGAAGTGACCGACGTTCAGCTCCAGGCCCTTGATCTCTTTCGAAGTGATCATGGTACCGGTGAAGCTTTCCGGCAGCAGGCGGCTGTTGTCGTAGCTCAGCACTGGCAGCGACGGCATCTGGTCGCCGTACTTCAGCACGGTGTTGGAGAAGCGGAACTTCACCGCGGCGCCGGCGCGAGCCAGGTCGCTGGCAGGCGAACCGTCGCTGCCCTGGCGGAAGAAGTCGATACCGCCAGCGCCGCTGCGGCTGTCGGATTGTTCCAGGTTCTTGGCGTACAGGCCAAAGGCGTCGACGCCCACGCCCACGGTGCCCTGGGTGAAGCCGGAAGTGAAGGTGCCAATGAAGGCCTGGCCCCACTCGGACTTGTCCTTGTTACCGTCTTTGTAATCACGATTGATATAGGCGTTGCGCACCAGCACCGACAGGTGGCTGTCTTCGACAAAGCCTTTTGCATCGTCTTGATCGCTGGCCATGGCCTGGGTGCTGCCGATCAGGCCAAGGGCGATCAGACCGATACTTTTGTTCAACATCTTGTTTTCCTTATTGCTGGTTAAGACGCCCCGCCCAGTAAGTTTTCCCCGACGCTAGACGCAAAGGCCCGCGTGCACGAATGCAACGCGGGCCTTATCGAATACTGGACAGGTGGCTGTTCGCCACAGGCGTTGGGCGGAATCCTAGCGGGGGGCCAGCGCAAGTGTCAATTTACAAGAAGTTCGGGGGTTATAACCAGATTTGCAACAGGAGGGGGAGGCTCCATGCCTCATGGCACTGCGTCGTCGTGACGACTTTGCAACTAGTGGTGGAAGGAGCCCAGCAGCGCTTCGAGTTCCGCCTGGCTGAGCAGGCCTGCCGGGTAGCGCTCGCTGAGCACCTGAAGGGGGTCTGCCTTTTGAATCTTGATACTGCCGTTGCATTTCAACCACTGCGCCACACGCTGCAGGGACTCTGCAGTGATAGACGATGGATGCGAAGCCGGCTCACTGACTGCGTTCATATCGACACCTTTTTCCCGGATCCGTGAGCGGCAAACTTACCCACGCTTTATGACAGTACGATTGACACGTACCGGCATTTAAGCCGTTGTATCCGATACAAAACCTGTGCCACGCAAGCCGGACATTTCCGCATAGATACAAAAAACCCGTCACATGACGGGTTCTTCATTTGACTCTTCGATCAGCCTTTAAACGGCGCCGGCTGTTGCTGAGTCAGGCAGTGAATATTGCCACCGCCCAGCAGCAGTTCGCGACCCGGCACCATGATCACCTCATGATCGGGGAAGATGCGCTGCAAGATGGCCTTGGCTTCGTCATCTTTGGGGTCGTCGAAGCTTGGCGCGATGATGCCGCCGTTGACGATCAGGAAGTTGACGTAGGAGCCTGCCAGGCGCACGGAAGGGTTGCGTTCCTGGGTACCAGCCACCGGATCGACGCCCGCGCATTCGTCTTCGGTTGCATACAAAGGGCCGGGGATCGGCATCTTGTGCACCACAAAGGTGCGGCCTTTGGCGTCCTTGGTGTGCTCCAGCACGCTCATGGCTGCGCGGCAGCGGCTGTAGTTGGGGTCATTGGAATCATCGGTCCAGGCCAGTAACACTTCGCCCGGGCGCACGTAACAGCAGAAGTTGTCGACGTGGCCGTCGGTTTCGTCGTTGTACAGGCCGTCGGGCAGCCAGACGATGGTGTCCACCGCCAGGTGGTCGCGCAGCACGCCCTCGATTTCCTCACGGGTGAGGTGCGGGTTGCGGTTGCGGTTGAGCAGGCATTCCTCAGTGGTCACCAGGGTGCCTTCGCCGTCCACATGGATGGAGCCGCCTTCGAGCACGAAGCCTTCGGTGTGGTAGCGGTTGCAGCGTTCGATCTCCAGCACCTTGCTGGCCAGCTGCTCGTCACGGTTCCACGGCGAGTACAGCCCGCCGTCGAAGCCGCCCCAGGCATTGAAGCCCCAGTCCACGCCGCGCACTTCGCCCTGGTCGTTGATGACGAAGGTCGGGCCGGTGTCGCGCACCCAGGCGTCGTCGTTGCTGATTTCCACCACGCGGATGTTCGGCGCGTCCAGGCGTGCACGAGCGTTGTCGTACTGGCCGGCGGAGACGGCGACGGTCACCGGCTCGAAACGGGCGATGGCCTTGGCCAGGGCCACGTGGGCAGCCTGCACCGGCTTGCCGCCCAGGCGCCAGTTGTCCGGGCGCTCGGGCCAGACCATCCACACCTGGGTTTGCGGAGCCCATTCGGCAGGCATGTGGAAGCCGTCGGCGCGTGGGGTAGTGGTTAGCGTGGTCATGGCGGGTCAGACTCCTGGGCCCCTTCGGGGGCGTTCAGCAAATCGATAAATATCTGAATAAAGATAAAGTAAATTCAGGATTGTTGGAAGCTTGCGATTTTCAACCGGCACATAATCGATATTAATCCGGATCAAAGGTCCTCAGACAATACTTTGTCCACGCAATCCACGAAGAAATCCACGCTCTGGCGGGTGGTGACCATCGGTGGCTTGATCTTGAGGATGTTCAGGTAGTCACCGGTAGGCTGCATGAAAATTCCCAGTTCGCGCAGGCGTTCGCACAGCTGCGCGGTTTCTTCGGTGGCCGGCTCCAGGGTCTCGCGGTTGCGCACCAGTTCCACTCCCAGATAGAAGCCCGAACCATGCACCGCGCCCACCAGTGGATGGCGTTCGATCAAGCCTTCCAGGCGCGCCTTGAAGTGGCCACCCACCACGCGGGCGTTGTCCCACAGGCCTTCCTCGGCCATCACATCCAGCACCGCCATGCCGACCTGGCAACTGACCGGGCTGCCGCCTGCGGAGGAGAAGAAGTAACCCTCGGCCTCCAGCGCCTCGGCGATTTCCCGGCGGGTGATTACCGCGCCCAAGGGGTGGCCGTTGCCCATGCCCTTGGCCATGGTGATGATGTCGGGCACCACGCCCTGCTCTTCGAAGCCCCAGAAATGCTCGCCCAGGCGCCCGTAGCCCACCTGCACTTCGTCGGCGATGCACACGCCGCCCAAGGCGCGTACCTTGGCGTAGACCTGTTGCAGGTAGCCCGGCGGCAGCGCGATGCCCCCGGCGTTGCCGTACACCGGCTCGCAGATGAACCCGGCCACCTGGCGGTGCTCGGCGGCCAGCCTGGCGAGGGTTGCATCGACATTGGCCACGTAGCTCGCCGCACTGCCTGCGCCGCGGAACGCACCACGATAGGTATTGGGTGCGGTAACCGGGTGCACCCAATCGGGGCGCGTGCTCAACGCCTGGGGGTTGTCGGCAATGGAGGTGGAAATGGCATCCGTGGCCACCGACCAGCCGTGGTAGGCCTCCAGCACGCTGAGCATGTCGCGCCCACCGCTGGCGGCCCAGGCCAGGCGGATGGCCAGGTCGTTGGCCTCGGTGCCACTGTTCACCAGGAACACCCGGTCGAAGCCCTCGGGCGCCAGCGCCAGCAGCCGTTCGGAGAACTCGGCGATGGCGGCGTAGTGGAAGCGCGAGTTGGTGTTGAGCAGCGACCACTGCCGCGCGGCCACCTGGGCCATGCGCGGATGGCCGTGGCCCAGCACCGCGACGTTGTTGAGCATGTCCAGGTAAGAGCGGCCCTGCAGGTCGATCAGGTGGTTGCGCCAGCCGCGTTCGATCTGCGGCGGCGCCTGGTAATAATGCTTCTGCGAACGCGCGAAGCTGGCGTCACGGCGGGCCAGCAAGGCCTGGGGGTCAACCTGGGGTGGCGCATCGCAATCGAAGCCCAGCAACGGCCGCGGCGAGGGGCACAGCGCTTGCCAGGCCTGCGCACGCGAGGGCGTGGCAAACAACGGCGGGCTGAGTTCCTCGGCGCTGCACAGCTGTACCAGCAGCATGCCGTTGGCCTGGCCCAAGGCCTGGCCACGGGCCAGGGGCGTGTCGGCAGCCAACTCGCTGTCCACGCCCCACAGGTGCAGGCTGACGCCTGCACCCACCAGCCATAGCCCGGCGTCGGCCGCGCGGCGCAGTAACCCGGCAAACGGCGCCTGCACCGCGGTGCCGGCCGGCACGTGCAGTTCCACGTGCAGCGCGCAGGTGTCGGGCTCTTCGGCGCAGTCGATGCGGGTGCGCGACAGCCGGTACTGGCCGTACAGGGCGCTGGCCTGTGGATAGGCCATCAGCAGCCGCTCGTCGGCGCCGGGCTGCTGCCAGTTACCCTCGGTGAAGTGCTCGCTGAGCACGCCCAGGTCCACCCGCTGGAACGCTGCGGCCTGCAGGCCGGGCAACAGCGGGGCGCAGCCACTCAAGTCGGGCAGCGTGGGCGCCAGCCCGACCGCTTGCAGGATGGCCGCCTCCATCAGGTCGAAGGGCACCGAGGTGGCGACGTCGAATATCTGCCACTCATGGGCGATGTTATCGGCGATGTAGGCGTTGCCGGGGGCCACACTCAGTTGCTGTTCGCTGCTGAGCACCAGCACGGCCGCGCGGGCGACGACCATCGGCCACAGCGCCAGCCACTCGGCGCGGGTCAGCGGGTTGTGGGCGTGGTAGGCCTTGATGGCCGGCAAAATCGCAAAGGGGTCGCCGTCCACGTGATGCAGCAGCGCCGAGCAAGTCACGCTCAGGTCGGCCACGCGCCAGGTGCGCACCAGGTCGCCGAAGTCGATCAGCCCGCTCAGGCGCCAGTGGCGCTGGGCGTCGCGGCGCCACACGCTGTTGTCGTCGGTAATGTCCAGGTGCACCGCCTGGCTGGGCAGCTCATCCTGCACCGCCAACAGCCGTTGCTCGGCCTGGGCCGCCGCTTCGGCCACCTGGCTGCGACGGTCCAGGTCGGCCAGCGCCGGCAGCAGCTCGGCGATCAAGGCATGGGCGTGGCGCGGGTCCCATTGCAGGGTGCGGGCCAGCCCGGGGTGGTCGAAATCGGCCAGGGCCAGGTCGACGTGCGCGCACAACTGGCCGATTTCCGCCCGCAAACCGGGGGTGAAATACTGCAGCCGGGTCAATGGCTGCCCGTCAACGTATTCGAGCACCCGCACTTGCAATGCTTGCCCATCGACCGCAAGGCTCAACAGGTCGCGGCCATCATTGGCAAGGCGTACCGTGGGCACCGGCAGCCCACGCGCCCGCAGGTGGGCCAGGGCGGCATGCTGGGCCTGCAACTCGCTGGTTGCGTAGCCACCGTGACAGATCTTCAGTACAAAGCGTCCATCATCGGTATCAACCAGGAAATTAAGATCCTGCTGGCTGCCCAATGGCGTCAACGCACCGTGCAGGCCGTAGTACGCCCGCAGCAGCTCCAGCGCCTGTGCGACGCCGAGGGTGGGGCTGGGCTGGCTGGACCGGTGAATCAACGTGGCAAGCGACATCGGGGCGACCTCTTGTAGTTTTAAGCGCTTATATCGCCATTGCGCCCCTTGTTACGCAAGCACCGCGAGAAATTTGATGACTCATGGCTGCTTGTGACTATTTGTCGATGAATCACGCTTGCACCAGGCAATCCTTGCCCACAAGCTATGCTCCATCGGCTCAATGTCAGTTTATGGAAGAAGGCATATCGATATGCGAATCCTGATTACCGGAGGTGCCGGTTTCATTGGCTCGGCCCTCGTGCGCCATCTGATTGAAAACACTGGGCACGAAGTGCTCAACCTCGACAAACTGACCTACGCCGGCAACCTGGAATCGCTGACCAGCATTGCCAGCAACAGCCGTTACGAATTCGTCCAGGCCGACATCGCCGACCAGGCTACCGTCAGCGCCGTGCTGGCGCGCTTCGAGCCCCATGCAATCATGCACCTGGCGGCCGAGTCCCATGTCGACCGTTCCATCGACGGCCCGTCGGACTTCATCCAGACCAACATCGTCGGCACCTACAGCCTGCTGGAGGCCACCCGCGCCTACTGGTCCAGGCTGCCGGCCGCCGAGAAAGAAGCCTTCCGCTTCCACCACATTTCCACCGACGAGGTGTACGGCGACCTGCACGGCATCGACGACCTGTTCACCGAAACCACCCCGTACGCGCCCAGCTCGCCCTACTCGGCCAGCAAGGCGGCCTCCGACCACCTGGTCCGGGCCTGGCAGCGCACCTACGGGTTGCCGGTGCTGGTCACCAACTGCTCAAACAACTACGGGCCGTTCCACTTCCCGGAAAAGCTCATCCCGCTGGTCATCCTCAATGCCCTGAAAGGCAAGCCGCTGCCGGTGTACGGCGATGGCAAGCAGGTGCGCGACTGGCTATACGTGGAAGACCACGCCCGCGCCCTGTTCAAGGTAGTGACTGAAGGAAAGGTCGGCGAAACCTACAACATCGGCGGCCACAACGAGCAGCAGAACATCGACGTGGTGCGCAGCATCTGCGCGCTGCTGGATGAACTGGCGCCCAACCACCCGGCCGGCATCAGCCAGTACGCCGAGCTGATCACCTTCGTCAAGGACCGCCCGGGCCACGACCTGCGCTACGCCATCGACGCCAGCAAGATCGAACGCGAACTGGGCTGGGTGCCCGATGAAACCTTCCAGACTGGCCTGCGCAAGACCGTGCAGTGGTACCTGGACAACCAGGAATGGTGCCGTCGCGTGCAAGACGGCAGTTATCAGGGCGAACGCCTGGGCTCCACCGAACCAAAGGATCTGATCGCATGAGCAAGGGTATCGTACTGGCCGGTGGTTCCGGCACACGCCTGCACCCCATCACCCTGGGTGTCTCCAAGCAACTGCTGCCCATCTACGACAAGCCGATGATCTACTACCCGATCTCGGTGCTGATGCTGGCCGGCATCCGCGAGATCCTGCTGATCTCCACGCCCACCGACCTGCCGCAATACCGCCAGCTGCTGGGCGACGGCAGCCAGTTCGGCATCAGCATCAGCTATGCCGAGCAGCCCTCGCCGGACGGCCTGGCCCAGGCATTCCTGATTGGCGAGGAATTCATTGGCAAGGACCCGGTGTGCCTGATCCTGGGCGACAACATCTTCCACGGCCAGCACTTCGGCGAGCAGCTCAAGCGCGCCGCCAGCCAGCCCAAGGGCGCCACGGTGTTTGGCTACTGGGTGAAAGACCCGGAACGCTTCGGCGTGATCGACTTCGACGAAGACGGCAAGGCGTTGTCCATCGAAGAAAAACCGGCGCAGCCCAAATCCAGCTACGCCGTGACTGGCCTGTACTTCTACGACAATGACGTGGTGCAGATCGCCAAGGACGTAAAACCGTCCCCACGTGGCGAACTGGAGATCACCGACGTCAACAACGCCTACCTGCAGCGCGGCGACCTGCGCGTGGAGCGTTTCGGCCGCGGCTTCGCCTGGCTGGACACCGGCACCCACGACAGCCTGATCGAGGCTTCCCAGTATGTGCAGACCATCGAGCACCGCCAGGGCCTGAAAGTGGCCTGCCTGGAAGAAATCGCCTACCAGAACGGCTGGATCGACCGCGAACAGTTGCTGGTGCGCGCCAAATACTTCGGCAAGACCGGCTACGGCCAATATCTGTTCAGCATTGCAGGGGAAACCAGATGAATGTGATCGCCAGCGAAATACCCGAGGTCTTGATCATCGAGCCCAAGGTATTTGGTGACGAGCGCGGCTTTTTCTACGAGAGCTTCAACGCCAAGGCTTTCGAACAGGCCACCGGCATTACCGAAGCCTTCGTGCAGGACAACCACTCACGCTCGCAGAAGGGCGTGTTGCGCGGCCTGCATTACCAGATCGAAAACGCCCAGGGCAAGCTGGTGCGGGTCACCGCCGGTGAGGTGCTGGACCTTGCCGTGGACATCCGCCGCAGCTCGCCTACCTTCGGCAAGTGGGTGGCCGTGCGCCTGAGCGCGCAGAACAGCCGTCAACTGTGGGTACCCAAGGGCTTCGCCCATGGGTTCGTGGTGCTCAGCGACTACGCCGAGTTCCTCTACAAGACCACTGACTACTACACCCCCTCCGCCGAGCGCTGCATTCGCTGGGACGACGAGACACTGGCCATCGACTGGGAACTGGACGGCATCGTCCCGCAGTTGTCGGCCAAGGACCAGCAAGGCAAATCCCTGCAAGAGGCTGACCTGTTCCCATGAGCCAGAAGATCCTCATCAGTGGCCAGTTCGGCCAGGTGTCGCGTGAATTGCAACAACGCCTGGGCCACCTGGGCGAGCTGCACGTGCTGGGCCGCGACAAGCTGGACCTGGCCCAGCCCGAAGCCATCCGCGAAGTGGTGCGCATGCTGCGCCCCACCCTGATCATCAACGCCGCCGCACACACGGCGGTGGACCAGGCGGAAACGGAAGAGGATCTGGCCTTCGCCATCAACGCCACCGCGCCCGGCATCTTCGCCGAAGAGGCCGCCGCGTTGGACATCCCGTTGATCCACTACTCCACCGACTACGTGTTCGATGGCCGCAAGGAAGGCGCCTACACCGAGGACGACGAAACCAACCCGCTGGGCGTCTACGGGCGCAGCAAGCTGGAAGGCGAGAAGGCCATTCGGTTCGTGGGCGGCAAGCACCTGATCCTGCGTACCAGCTGGGTGTATTCGCTGCACGGGCGCAACTTCCTGCTGACCATGCAGCGCCTGCTGCAAGAGAAGCCGGAGCTGCGCGTGGTGGCCGACCAGATCGGCGCGCCCACCTGGGCCGGCACCATCGCTGGCACCACCCAGACCCTTATCGAGCACTGGCTCAACGGCCAGGCCGGCCCGTGGGGCACCTACCACCTGACCGCCAAGGGTGAAACCTCGTGGTTCGGTTTCGCCCAGGAAATCGGCAAGCACCTGCTGGCGCAGGACAAGCCGTGCGCGACGCTGGAGCCTATTCCGTCCAGCGCCTACCCCACCCCTGCGGTGCGCCCGTTGAATTCGCGCCTGGACTGCAGCCGCCTGGAACAACAGTGGAACCTGCACCTGCCCAACTGGCGCGAAGCGCTGATTGAGTGCCTGGCTCCCCTGGCATGACGCATAATGCGCCGGACACCCTCCGGCGCATTTGTTCCTGACATGACTCCCTCGCTTCCCCGCCGCCCCCGTTGGCGCAGCCTCGCCTTGCTGGCACTGTGCCTGGCCCCGCTGCTATGGCCGTTGCAGCACCTTGCCGAACGCTACTACCGCAGCGAACTGGCGAGCCAGAACCGGCAGACCCTGGACCTGTACGTGGCCAACCTGCTGGGCACCCTGCACCGCTACGAAACCTTGCCGCAGATCCTCGGCGACCTGCCGTCGCTGCGCGCCACCCTGGCCGAGCCAGGCAACCCGCAGGTGGTGGACCACGCCAACCGGCTGCTCAAGGACATCAGCGAACAGACCGGCGCCGAGGTGATGTACCTGCTGGACCCCAGCGGCAACACCCTGGCAGCGTCCAACTGGGAGAAGAAAGACAGCTTCGTGGGCCGCAACTTTGCCTTCAGGCCTTACTACAGCGACGCCATTGCCGGGCGCCTGGGCCGTTTCTTCGGCATGGGCACCACCTCGGGCAAGCGCGGCTACTTCTTCGCCGCCGCCGTGCACGAGGGCGACAAGGTAGTCGGCGCGCTGGTGGTCAAGGTCGACCTGGACCACACCGAAAACCTGTGGGGCAACACCCCCGAACAGCTGATGCTGACGGACCAGCACGGCGTGGTGATCCTGACCTCCAACCCCGAATGGCGTTTCCGCGCCACCCGGCCGCTGACGGACGAGGAACACCAGGCCATCGCCTCCATCCAGCCCTACCCCACCCAGGAGCCGCAGCCCCTGAGCCTGGGCGACAAGGCCTGGCTGATGCAGACCCACCCCATCGCCGAGACAGGTTGGAACGCCAGCATCCTCGCCCCGCGGGCGCTGGTCGACCGCCCGGTGCGCACGGTGCTGGCCATCGGCGGCGCAGCCTTGCTGGTGTTGATGCTGTTGCTGGGGCTGATGATGCAGCGCCGGCGCAATTACCTCGACCGCATCGCCTTCGAGGCCAAGGCCCGGGGTGAGCTGGAGGTTCGGGTGAGCGAACGGACCCGCGACCTCGAGGCGCTCAACAGCCGCCTGCGCCAGGAAGTGCTGGAACGCGAGCAGGCCCAGCAGGAGTTGGTGCGCGTGCAGGACGAAGTGGTGCAGGCCGGCAAGCTGTCGGTGCTGGGCACCATGTCGGCCAGCATCAGCCACGAACTCAACCAGCCGCTGGCGGCCATCCGCAGCTACGCCGAGAACGCCGAAGTGCTTTTGGACCACCAGCGCACCGAAGACGCCCGCGGCAACCTCAAGCTGATTGGCGAGCTGACCGGGCGCATGGCCTCGATCATCGCCCACCTGCGTGCCTTCGCCCGTCGCGACCGCCATGCCTTGGAAAGCGTGGCCCTGCAGCCCGCCCTGGATGATGCCCTGGCGCTGCTGGCCAAGCGCCGGCGGGCGATGGCGGTGGAGCTGTTCCGCGACCTGCCCAATGCGCCATTGTGGGTGCAGGCAGGGGAAACGCGGCTGCGCCAGGTGCTGAGCAACCTGCTGGCCAACGCCCTCGATGCCCTGACCGAAAAAGCCACGCCCCGCTGCCTGTGGATCAGCGCCGAGCAGACCGCCGACGGCGTGGAACTGCTGATTCGCGACAACGGCCCCGGCTTTACCCGTGAGTCCATGGCCCGCGCCCGCGAACCCTTCTTCACCACCAAGACCCGCACCCAGGGCCTTGGCCTGGGGCTGGCCATCTGCGATACCCTGATGCGGGCGCTGGGCGGCGAGCTGCTGCTGGCCAACCACCCCCAGGGCGGCGCACTGCTGACCTTGCGCCTGCGCAGCGCACCACCCGGCGTCAACCTGCAACCACCCGAGGACCCTTCCGCATGAGCACGGCCCCTGCCATCGACAGCCAGACCCAGGTGGTGCTGGTGGACGATGATCCGCACCTGCGCCAGGCCCTGAGCCAGACCCTGGACCTGGCCGGCTTGAAGATCCTGCCCCTGGCCGACGCCAATGGCCTGGCCGAACGCATCGAACGTGACTGGCCGGGGGTGATCGTCAGCGATATCCGCATGCCGGGCCTCGATGGCCTGGAGTTGTTGCAGCAGCTGCATGCCCAGGATGCCGAGCTGCCGGTGCTGCTGATCACCGGCCACGGCGATGTGCCGCTGGCCGTGCAGGCCATGCGCGCCGGCGCCTACGACTTTCTGGAAAAACCCTTCGCCAGCGACGCCCTGCTGGACAGCGTGCGCCGCGCCCTGGCCCTGCGCCGCCTGGTACTGGACAACCGCAGCCTGCGCCTGGCCCTCAGCGACCGCCACGCCTTGAGTGCGCGGCTGCTGGGGCAATCCCCGTCCATGCTGCGACTGCGCGAACAGATCGGCGCGCTGGCGCCGACCAAGGCCGACGTGCTGATTCTGGGCGAGACCGGCGCGGGCAAGGAGGTGGTGGCGCGTGCGTTGCACGACCTGTCCAGCCGCCGCAACGGCCCGTTCGTGGCCATCAACGCCGGGGCGCTGGCCGAATCGGTGGTGGAAAGCGAGCTGTTCGGCCACGAGCCCGGCGCCTTCACCGGCGCGCAGAAACGCCGCATCGGCAAGTTCGAATTCGCCAACGGCGGCACGCTGTTCCTCGACGAAATCGAGAGCATGAGCCTGGACGTGCAGGTCAAGCTGCTGCGCCTGCTGCAGGAGCGCGTGGTGGAACGCCTGGGCGGCAACCAGCTGATCCCGCTGGACATCCGCATCATCGCCGCCACCAAGGAAGACCTGCGCCAGGCCGCCGACCAGGGACGCTTCCGCGCCGACCTCTACTACCGCCTGAACGTGGCGTCGCTGCGCATTCCAGCGCTGCGCGAGCGCGGCGAAGATGCGCTGGTGCTGTTCGAGCACTTTGCCACGGCCGCCAGTGAGCGCCACGGCCTGCTGCCCAACCAGCTGTTGCCTGGCGAACGCGCGTTGTTGCTGCGCCACAGCTGGCCGGGCAACGTGCGCGAACTGCAGAACGCTGCCGAACGCTTCGCCTTGGGGCTGGACCTTGAGCTGGACAACAGCGCGCCCGCGCCAGCCGCCCAGCAAGCGCCGATGACCGGCAACCTCAGCGAGCAGGTGGAAAACTTCGAACGCGCGCTGATCGCCGCGGAAATGGCCAGGCCCCACGGCTCGCTGCGCAGCCTGGCCGAAGCCCTGGGGGTACCGCGCAAGACCCTGCACGACAAACTGCGCAAGCACGGCTTGAACTTCGCCGCTGGCGATGAGGGCGAGGCATGAACATGAACCAGGACTGCACTGAACTACAAGCCGTGCTGCACGGCGATATTCCCTTGACCCGGGAAATGGGCATGGAGGTCCGCAGCTGGCAAGGCTCGACCTTGCGCCTGCACCTGCCGCTGGCCCCCAACGTCAACCACAAGAGCACCATGTTCGGCGGCAGCCTCTACTGTGGCGCCGTGCTGGCAGGCTGGGGCTGGCTGCACCTGCGCTTGCGCGAGGCGGGCATCGAGGGCGGGCATATCGTGATCCAGGAAGGCCAGATCAGCTATCCGTTGCCAGTGACCGGCGACGCCGAGGCGGTGTGCGAGGCGCCGGACGAAAAAGCCTGGAAACGCTTCGTGGCCACCTGGAATCGCCATGGCCGTGCCCGGCTGGAGCTGCGCACCTTCGTGGTGCACCAGGGCAGCAATCAACCCGCGGTGCAGTTCACCGGGCAGTACGTGCTGCACCGGTGACACGGTCCCGTAGCAGCAATTGCTTTTGTGGGAGCTGGCTTGCCAGCGAGCTTTTCGGTCTTCAACAGCTCGCTGGCAAGCCAGCTCCCACAGAGGCGTAGCCGCTACGCGACTCTGCAGAGCCGCAACAGCGTCTCACGCCACGGCGCCGCAGCCGGCAACGCCAGGAAAAAGGTATTGAGCAGCGACTCACGCGCAGGATAAGTGAACGGCTGCCCCTCCACATCCAGCACCTCGCCACCCGCGCCTTCCAGCACGCCCTGGGCGGCGGCAGTGTCCCACTGCGACGTCGGCGCCAGGCGCGGGTAGCAGTCGGCGGCGCCTTCGGCCAGCAGGCAGAACTTCAACGAACTGCCGACATTGGCCAGCGCCAGCTCGCCCAGGCTTGCCGCCAGGCCCGTCAGCAGGCGCTCTTGATCAGGGCTGGAATGGCGCCGGCTGGCCACCACGGTAAAGGCTTCACCCGCCGGCGGCTGGGTGCGCACCTGGATCGCCTCGGGCGCTTCACCCGCACGCGCACGCCAGGCGCCCAGGCCGGCGCCGCCGTAGTAACAGCTGCCGTTGGTGGGAGTGGACACCACGCCGAACACCACCCGGCCTTGCTCGACCAGCGCGATATTGACGGTGAACTCCTCGCTGCCGGCGATGAATTCCTTGGTGCCGTCCAGCGGGTCCACCAGCCACCAGCGCGTCCAGCCCTGGCGCTCGGCCAGGGAGATGCCGCAGTCCTCTTCCGACAGGATCGGAATCGAGGCATCCAGCGCGGTCAGCCCGGCGACGATCACATGGTGGGCGGCAAGGTCCGCCGCGGTCACCGGCGATTCGTCAGCCTTGGCAGTCACCGCCACATCGGCGCGCCAGAACGGCAGGATCGCTTCGCCAGCCTGGTGGGCCAGCGCGATGACGCCCGGCAACAGCGGATGAGGATAGGTCATAGGGTAAAGGCTCCACGCTGGATCAGCAGGTCACGGGCCAGGTACAGCGCGGCCAGCGCGCGGCCCTCGGAAAATTGCGGGTGGGTGGCCAGGGTGGACAGCTCGCGCAGGTTGACCTGGTCGACGCGCATGGGCTCGGGCTCGTCGCCCTCCAGGCGTTCTTCATACAGGTCGGTGGCCAGCACCACCTGGATTTTCTGGCTCATGTAGCCGGGCGACAGCGACAGCTCGGTGAGGTGCTCCAACTGGTGCGCGCCAAAGCCGGCTTCTTCCTTGAGCTCGCGGTTGGCTGCGGCCAGCACGTCCTCGCCCGGCTCGATCAGGCCCTTGGGCAGCGACAGCTCGTAGGCGTCGGTGCCACCGCAGTACTCCTCGACCAGCACCGCGTGCTCGGCGTCGACCATGGCCACGATCATCACCGCGCCGTAACCGTTGCCGCGCCCCACCAGGCGCTCATAGGTGCGCTCCACGCCGTTGGCGAACCGCAGCTGCACCTCCTCGACCCGGAACAAACGGCTACTGGCGACTATTTCGCGGGCGAGTACGGTGGGTTTCTGGCGCATGGGGCGGCTCCTTGGCGTGAACGGGTTACTATACCGTGGCTTGGCGCGGCACAGGCCATTCTTGTCCACCCACTGCTTGAGAATCTTTCGTATGCATTCCATAACCTGGCGCGATATCGACACCGTCCTCCTGGACATGGACGGCACCCTGCTGGACCTGCATTACGATAATCACTTCTGGCTGGAGCATTTGCCCCAACGCTACGCCGAGACCCACGGCGTGAGCCGCGCCATGGCGGAACTGGAAATGCGCCCGCTGTTCGAGCGCAACGCCGGCACCCTGAACTGGTACTGCCTGGACTTCTGGAGCAACGAGTTGCGCCTGCCGGTGCGCGAGCTGAAGCTGGAAACGGCCCACCTGATCGCCATGCGCCCTCATGCCGATACGTTCCTGGCCGCCGTGCGCCAGGCCGGCAAGCGCGTCATCCTGATTACCAATGCCCATCGCGACTCGCTGTCGGTGAAGCTTGAGCGCGTGGCGCTGGCGCCGTATTTCGAGCGGCTGATCAGCTCCCATGACTACGGCTTCCCCAAGGAGAGCCAGAACTTCTGGAGCGCCTTGCAGGACGACATCGGCTTCGACCCGGCGCGCAGCCTGTTCATCGACGATACCCTGCCCATCCTGCGCAGCGCCCGCGCCTTTGGCGTCGGTCACCTGTTGGCGGTGCGCGAGCCGGACAGCCGCAAGGGCCACAAGGACACCGAAGAGTTCGCCGCAGTGGACGACTACCGCGAATTGCTGCCGGGATTGTAATCCCGCCGGACGCAGCCTTCGGCAGCTGCTACGGGTTCGGTAACGCCGCCTCCCCCTGTAGCAGCGGCCTCAAGGCCGCGTCAAACGCACCACCATCGACCTCATCGATCACCGGATTGCCCTTAACAATTAGACGCTAAAGCCGCCCAAGCCTAGGCTTTCCCCACACACTCAAGCGGTACGCCTCCATGGACACCCTGCAACCGGCCAGCCTGACCTACAGCTACCAGAGCCTCGACCTGCACGAAACCGCCGACACCGCGCTAGCCGAAGAGGTCGCCCTGGCCATCGCCTACAACGGCATCAGCCAGGCGGTGATGCTGGTCAGCCCCACGGACCTCGAAGACTTCATCGTCGGCTTCAGCATCGGCAGCGGCATCATCAGCTCCGCGGACGACATCTACGACCTCAAGCTCAGTGGTTGCGGCTCGGCGCAGCAGGCCGAGGTGGAGATTTCCAGCCGGGCGTTCTGGAACCTCAAGGACCAGCGCCGCCAACTGGCCGGCACCAGTGGCTGCGGCTTGTGTGGTGTGGAGGCGGTGGAACAGGCGCTGCCTGAACTCAAGGTGTTGGCCGGCGGCGCCCTGCCCCCGGCGCAGTGGCTGGACGGCCTGCGCCAGCGCATCAGCGCATTCCAGCCGCTGGGCCAGCATTGCGGCGCAGTGCACGCGGCGCTGTTCATGAATGCCGAGGGCGAGTTGCTGATGGGCCGCGAGGACATTGGCCGTCACAACGCGCTGGACAAGCTGATCGGCGCCTTGATCCGCCAGCAGGTGGCCACCAGCGGCGGCCTGGCGATTGTCACCAGCCGCTGTAGCCTGGAACTGATCCAGAAGGTGCTGCGGGCGGGCATCCAGACCCTGGTCAGCCTGTCTTCTCCCACTGGCCTGGCGGTGCAGTGGGCGCGCCGGCACAACTTGAACCTGATTCATCTTCCGCAGAAAAGCGGCCCGCGGGTGTACAGCGTTTCGAAGGCTTGAACACTGCGGTATGCTTCAGGAAAGTCATGTAGCAAAACCAACAAAAAAGGCCTTTTCACTGCTGAAAAGGCCTCCCCGAAGTACATATGACCGGCTGAAATTCATAAAGTTTCATCATGAAAACAATGACTTGTTAAATTGTGTACAAGTCGTGTTATTCGTCGGTTTCATGTTGTCAGCTTGCTTACAGAGCCTCAGGATCGCGCCGTCATTCCACTGAGACTTTGTCTATGAAGTACACCTCGATTCTCTTGTTGTCCCTGAGCCTGGTCAGCGGCTTCGCCTCCGCCGGCGGCACTGCAGAAGCAGGTATTGGTGGCGCATTGGGTGGGGTGCTGGGCGCAGCCGTCGGCCAGCAACTGGGTGGCAGCACCGGCGCTGCCATCGGCGCCGGCCTGGGTGGCGCCGGTGGCGCGGCCGTGGGCGCCAACAAGCACAGCCGTGGTCAAGCCGCCATTGGCGGTGGCCTGGGTGCCGCAGGCGGCAACGTGCTGGGCCACAGCATGGGCGGCAGCACTGGCGGCCTGATCGGCGCGGCAGCCGGCGGTGGCGCCGGTGGCGCGCTGGGCAACTACATGGGCAATGAAAGCAACCGCGAGGCCCACAGCCGCGGCTACGACGACCGTCGTCACTACCGTGGCCACGACCGTCGCTGGGACCACCACGACCGTCGCCACTGGCACCGCCGCTAAAACGGCGTCGCCTGAATCGCGACTGAAGTCTGCTCCTACCACGATCAGCGTAGGAGCCGACTTCAGTCGCGATGCAGGCGACGCGGTATTGAGTCAAGCCAGGCGTTGCAGGGCGTCGCGCAGCGCCGGCGGGATCGGCACCGGCTGGTTGCTGGCCCGGTCCACGAACACATGCACGAAACGCCCCGCCGCACAGGCGTCCGCGTCGCCCGCCTTGAACACCGCCAACTCGTACTGCACCGAACTGTTGCCCAGCTTGCCCACGCGCAGGCCGATCTCGATGCGCTCGGGGAAGGCGATGGACGCGAAGTAGTCGCAGGACGAGCTCACCACAAAGCCCACCACCCCGCCGTCGTGAATATCCAGGCCGCCCTGTTCGATCAGGTAGGTGTTCACCGCCGTGTCGAAAAAGCTGTAGTAGGTGACGTTGTTGACGTGCCCGTACACGTCGTTGTCGTGCCAGCGCGTGATGATCGGCTGGAAGTGCCGGTAATCCTCGCGCTGGGGCATTGCTTCATTCATCCGTGGGTCGCCTGTGCAAAAGTACCGCCCTCGCGGGCCAGCCGGCTGATCAGTTCAGCCGGTTGCCAATGCTCGCCGAAACGCCCCTTGAACTCCAGCAGGCGCCGTTCGATCTCGGCCAGGCCCTGCTTGTCGGCCCAGGCCATGGGACCGCCGCCTTCCTTGGGGAAGCCGTAGCCGTTGAGGTACACCAGGTCGATGTCGTGGGCGGACTGGGCGATGCCTTCCTGTAGAATCTTCGCGCCTTCGTTGACCAGCGCCAGCACGCAGCGGTCGACGATTTCCTCGGCGCCGATGGCCCGGCGGTCGTAGCCCATGCCGTGGCTAACGCCTATCACCAGGGCGTCGACCTCGTCGTCGTGCTCGGCCTGGCGGCTGTCCTGCTCGTAGTGGTAGTAGCCATCGCCGCTTTTCTGGCCGAAACGGCCCATTTCACACAGGCGGTTATCGATCTGCACCTCGGGCTCGTTCATGCCCTGGCCAGACAGCTGCCGCGCGCGCCATTCCAGGTCGATGCCGACCACGTCGTACATGCGGAACGGCCCCATGGCGAAGCCGAAGCCCTGCAGCGCCGAGTCCACTTCGAACGGCAGCGAGCCTTCGAGCAGCATCATCCGCGCTTCCTTGGCATAAGGGTGCAACATACGGTTGCCAATGAAACCGTGGCAGTTGCCCGAGACCACGCTGACCTTGCCCATGCGGTCGCCCAGGGCCAGGCCGGCCTGCAGCACCTCGGGCGAGGTCCTGGCGCCGCGCACCACCTCCAGCAGTTTCATGATGTGCGCAGGGCTGAAGAAGTGCAGGCCCAGCACCTGCTCGGGGCGGCTGGTGGCCGAGGCAATGGCGTCGATGTCCAGCGCCGAGGTGTTGCTGGCCAGGATGGCGCCGGGCTTCAGTACGCGGTCCAGCTCGCGGAAGATCTGCTGCTTGAGCTCGAGGTTTTCGTACACCGCCTCGATCACCAGGTCGACGTCGAAGATGGCCGGGTAGTCGGCGACCTTGGCGATGCGCGCCAGGCGCCGCGCCGACTCGGCGGCGTCTATGCGCCCCTGCTCGACATTGTGTGCCCAGGTGTGCCCCACGATCTCCAGCGCCTGGTTGAGCATCTGCGGGTTGCTGTCCATCCATTTCACCTGGATGCCGGCGGCGGCCAGGCACATCACAATGCCTCGGCCCATGGTTCCGGCCCCGATAACGGCGGCGCGCTGGATGTCGTAGGTGCTTTGGCTCATGGCAGATCCTCTGATGAAGGTAGCTGGGCAATCCCCAAACCATAGAACAGCACGGCCCGGTTTTGAACTTTATTCGTGTGATGAGGCTTATTCAGCGGCTGAATTCATCAAACACCCGGAAACAGTACCGCCATGCAACGGCGGGGTGAAATGCCGATAGTGGGTGCCTTGATTTTCTATCCCTGGAGCTTCCCATGCAGGACGCACACCGTCTTCCTCGCCCTCGCGTCACCTTACTGTTTCCCGCCCTGTTGCTGGGCTTCGCCGCCACCGCCGCTGCCGTTGAGCGCAAGGCGTTCGAAACCCCGGAATACGCCGCCCAGCCGGCGCTGGCAGTGGTCAAGGCGTCAGCCCTGTATGCCCGCGGCGGCACTGGCGAGGGGGTGATCGTCGGCCTGATCGACTCGGGCCTGAACCTGGACCTGCCCTCGTTCACCGGGCGCATTGCCGACCCGGGCTACGACTACGTGGCCAAGCAAAGCGGCACCATCGACCGGGTCGGCCATGGCACGCAGATGGCCGGCGTGCTGGCGGCCAACAAGGACGCCCAGGGCATGCACGGCATTGCCTACCGGGCCCAACTGGTGCCCCTGCGCTTCGGCGATGACAACGAGCCGTTCTATTTTGACGAGGAAATCGCCAAGTCCTGGCGCTTCGCCTTCGACAAGGGCGCACGCATCCTCAGCAACTCCTGGGCGAACGCGGTGCCGGCGTCGGAGATTACCGAAGCGCGCTACAAGCAGATCATGGAAGCGTCGCTGCTTGGCGCCCGCGAGTTGGTGGCCAAGGGCGCGGTATTCGTGTTCCCCACGGGCAATGAGCTCAAGCGCGAACCGTTGGCCGAGCCAGGGCTGCCGCTGGCCATGCCAGAGCTGGAGAAAGGCTGGCTGGCCGTGGTGGCGTTGAAGGCCGACGGCACGGCCATCAATGCCAAATCCAATTACTGCGGGGTGGCGCGGGCCTGGTGCATTGCCGTGCCGGGCGGCGATGCCGGCGCAGGGTTGCTGACCACGGGCAAGGACGGCAGGTTCGTCGAGACGGCGGGCACCTCGCCGGCGGTGGCGTTAGTGGCCGGTGCGTTGGCGGGGCTGCAGAGCCGTTATCCGGACAAGAGCCCACAGCAGTTAAGGGACTTGTTGTTGAGCACGGCTAACAAGCGCGGGATCTATGCCAACAGTGAGGCGTATGGGCAGGGGTTGATGGACTTGGATGCGGCTTCGCGACTCTAAACGCCCGTAGCCGCTGCCGACAGGCTGCGCTGGCCCGCACGTCCGCTGAAGTTCTCCTGTGAACATCAGGCCCAGCGCAGCCTGCCGGCAGCGGCTACAAGTCTGTCGTACAGGCATGAAAAAGCCGCCCCGGGGGGCGGCTTTTTAGGTCGGGCAGCTATTACAGCTGTGGACCGGCGGTGCGGATGGCGTCGCTGACGTCGAACTTCTTGAAGTTCTCGATGAACAGCTTGGCCAGGCCTTTGGCTGCTTCGTCGTAAGCGGCCTGGTCAGCCCAGGTGTTGCGTGGGTTCAGCAGTACGGTATCAACGCCCGGTACGGCCTTCGGCACGTCCAGGTTGATGGTGCCCAGGTGCTCGGTCTCGGCACCGATCAGGGCGCCGCTCTGGATGGCCGCGATCACGCCACGAGTGGTCGGGATGTTGAAGCGCTTGCCAACGCCGTAACCACCGCCGGTCCAGCCGGTGTTGACCAGGTAGACCTTGGAGTTGAAGCCACGGATACGCTTGATCAGCAGTTCGGCGTACTCACCAGCCGGGCGCGGGAAGAATGGCGCGCCGAAGCAGGTGGAGAAGGTCGACTTGATGCCGGCGCCCGAGCCCATTTCGGTCGAACCCACCAGCGCGGTGTAGCCCGACAGGAAGTGGTAGGCAGCCTGCTCTTCGCTGAGGATGGACACTGGCGGCAGCACGCCGGTCAGGTCGCAGGTCAGGAAGATAACGGCGTTCGGCTCGCCACCGAGGTTCTTCGGCGCGCGCTTCTCGATCAGCTCGCGTGGGTAGGCGGCGCGGCTGTTCTGGGTCAGGCTGTCATCGGCGTAGTCGGCCTTCTTGGTGACCGGGTCCAGGACCACGTTCTCCAGGACGGCGCCGTGCTGGATGGCTTTCCAGATGACCGGCTCGTTCTTCTCGGACAGGTCGATGCACTTGGCGTAGCAGCCGCCTTCGATGTTGAAGACAACGCCTTCGCCCCAGCCGTGCTCGTCGTCGCCGATCAGGTAGCGGCTTTCGTCAGCCGACAGGGTGGTCTTGCCGGTGCCCGACAGGCCGAAGAACAGGGTTACGTCGCCCTCTTCGCCCATGTTGGCCGCGCAGTGCATTGGCAGTACGTCGGCAGCCGGCAGCAGGAAGTTCTGCACCGAGAACATGGCTTTCTTCATTTCACCGGCGTAGCGCATGCCGGCGATCAGGACTTTCTTGGCCGCGAAATTGATGATCACGGTACCGTCGGAATTGGTGCCGTCACGCTCTGGTTCGCACACGAACCAAGGGGCGTTCATGACCTGCCATTCCTGCTTGGCGCCCGGGTTGTAGTGTTCCGGGTTGATGAACAGGCAACGGCCGAACAGGTTGTGCCAGGCAGTCTCGGTGGTCATCTTGACGGCCAGGTAGTGCGCTTCGTCAGAGCCTACGTGAACGTGGGAGACAAACCGCTCGCGCTCGCCCAGGTAGGCGGCAACGCGGTCCCACAGGGCGTCGAACTTGTCGGCCGGGAACTTGCGGTTGATTGGGCCCCAGGCGATTGCGTCCTGGGTGGAGGATTCTTCAACGATGAAACGGTCAACCGGCGAACGACCGGTACGGTGACCTGTTTTCACGACCAGCGCGCCAGTATCGGCAAGCTCGCCTTCACCGCGCTTCAGGGCTTCTTGTACCAGCTCATCGATGCTCAGATCGGTGTACACGGTGTTATTAGCTTGCGTCATGAGGTTCCCCGTCGGCCCAGGGCCGAGTACTCCAAACGTTTTGTAGTAGAGACAAAAAAACTACTACAGCTCTAAAAGTGGGCCGGATTATGCCAGAAACGTCCGGAAATAGTAGAGGCCTCCTGTCGAAACGGCGGCAACCCGGCGGCACTTACGCGATCTGGTTCTACTTAAACGTTTCAGTGACGGGTATCTGACGGCACTTCAAGACCACCGCCGGCGAAAAGCTGTGTAACTTCAGTGCTATCAAAGAGATAGCGTTGGCTACAAAACTGGCAATCGATCTCGATCACGCCGCCACGCTCGGCCACCAGGGCCTGGGCATCGGCTTCGCCGAGGCTGACCAGCGCGCGGGAAGAACGCTCGCGCGAGCAGCTGCAGCGGAAGCGCAGGGGCTGCACGTCGAACAGGCGCACGGCCTGGTCGTGGTACAGGCGGTGCAGGATGGTCTCGTTGTCCAGGCCCAGCAGTTCCTCGGCGGTGAGGGTGCCGGCCAGCACGGTTGCGTCCTGCCAGCTGGCTTCGCGCTCTTCGGCGTCCTTGAGTTTGTCGGCCGGCAGTTGCTGCAGCAGCATGCCGCGGGCGCGCGAACCGTTGGCGTTGAGCCAGAAGCGCGTGCCCAACTGCTCGGAGATCTTGAAGTAGTTGGTGAAGCATTCCGACAGGTCGGCGCCGTCCAGTTCGACGATGCCCTGGTAGCGCTGGCCCTTGTTTGGGTCTACGGTCATGGCCAGCATGCCGTTGGGCATCAGGTCGGCCAGGGTGGCGCCCGGGTTGATGGCGTCGGCTTCGTAACGCGCCAGGCCGCGGATGTCGCGCTCGCTGGAGCATTCGATCATCAACAGCGGCACCGGGCCTTCGGAACGCGCCTGCAGAATCAGCAGGCCGTCGAACTTCAGGGTACCGACCAGCAACGCAGCGGCAGCCATGAACTCACCCAGCAGTTGGGCAACCGGTTCCGGGTAGGGATGCTTGGCCAGCACTTCGGCGTAGCTGCGCTCAAGCGAAACCATCTCACCACGAATGTCGCATTCGTCGAAGATGAAACGTTGGGTGTAATCGGTATCCGGTGTGTCGTGCATAGGGGTCTGGGTATCTGATAATAGTGACAAGATGTTTACAAGGGCCTATAAAAGCCCGTTTTAGAGCACCAGCCTGGTGCGGATCGCTCTGTCTGACATAGAGGTATCTTATGAACAAACCCGCACTGTTCCAAGCAAGGTGGAACGTACGAGGCCTTCTGCTATGTAATCTAATCGCGTTCGGGCTGATCGGGCTGTGGTTGCTGCCAGCCGGCCACGCGCTATTCACATCTTTCGACGAATGGCTGTTCCACCTGCTCAACCAGCCCCTGGCCGACCACGTGGTGTGGCGTTCGATCTGGGCCGTGTCGAGCATGCGCCCGTTCGACATCATTGTCGGGCTGATCCTGCTGTCGCTGCTGATCCGTGGCAATTGGGTGATCGAGGCCATTCACACCCGCCGGGCCACCCTGGCCTTCGTGTCGATGCTGGTACTGCTGTTGGTGATTCGCGCCCTGTTCGACAAGGTCTGCGACGCCATGGGCTGGCAACATCACAGCCCCTCGCTGGTGCTGAGCGATGCCATCCGCCTGAGCGACCTGTACCCGCACATCGACTCGCACCTGGAGCTCAAGGACGGTTCGAACCAGAGCTTCCCGGGTGACCACGCCTCCGTGCTGCTGATCTGGGGCATGTTCATGAGCATTTTCGCCCGTCGCTTCGGCCAGTACCTGGTGATTTGGGGCCTGGTGCTGCTCTTTTCAATGCCGCGCCTGGTCGCTGGCGCCCACTGGGGCCAGGATGACTACATCGGCGGCGTGGCCATGGCCCTGCTGGCACTGGGCTGGGGCTACTACACGCCGTTCGCCGCTGGTATCTCGGGCTGGCTGCTGCGCGTGACCCAACCGCTGTTCCGCGTGCTGCAGCGCCTGCCGCTGTTCAAGTGCCTGAGCGTGGTCAGCGCCTAGGACTCACTGTGAAACTGATGGAGCTGCCGACGCTGTTTCTTGGTCGGCCGCCCATCGGTGGTCACACCCAGCGAGCCAGCCTTGCGCAGCTGCGCCGCTTCCTCGCGCTTGGCCACGCTCTGTGGCGTCTCTTCATATAGTAGCTGAGCCTCGGGCGCACCCTTGCGCACCACCGACAGCGCCTTCACCACCACGGTCCGCTCGTCGAAGCCGGTCCGCAGCTGGAATTCATCACCTACCCTGGGCTCCTTGCCCGGCTTGCAGCGTTCGCCCCGGCAATGCACCTTGCCACTCTCGATGGCGGCCTTGGCCAAGGCGCGCGTCTTGTAGAACCGCGCCGCCCACAGCCATTTATCCAGACGAACCTTGTCGTCTTCTTCCTGTTTTTGTGCCACAGCAAACCCTCGACTCAGGAATTTAATGGAACTGTACTACCGTGCCTGTCGGATGCAAGGTCAGACGCTATGGGCTTAAAGTCCAGGCTCCGGCAATGGATCGCCAACAGGACCGTGCAGATGAACGAAATCTTCAGCTTGCCACTCAATATCTATCGCCATTTGCGCCGGTTTCTGCGTGAATACCGCGCTTTGCGAGACGGGTCGTTCCGCGGCCGCCCCACGGCGGCTATGCTGCGATCAGAAACCTTTTACCCTCGGTTGCCCCATTGAAGACATTTGATCATTTGACCGTTATCGGCCTGCGCGAGTGGGTGGCGCTTCCCGACCTGGGAGTCGCCGGCCTGCGCGCCAAGATCGATACCGGTGCCAGCACCTCCAGCCTGCACGCCACGGAGATAGAACCGTTCGAGCGTGATGGCGAGCAATGGGTGCGCTTCAACGCGCACCTGGGCTCGGTGGTGCAACTGCGTCACCGGCGCTGCGAGGCGCCGCTGGTGGCGATGAAGACCATCAAAAGCTCCAACGGCCACGCCCAGACCCGCTACGTCATCCGCACCACCCTGGCGCTGGGCGATCGGATCTGGCAGGTCGAGTTCACCCTGGCCTGCCGCAAGGCCATGCGCTACCGCCTGCTGTTGGGCTCCAAGGCCCTGGTGCATGGCCAGTTGGTGGTCAACCCAGGCGTTACCTACGTTCAAGACAAGCCGGCTTTTCCGGCCTCTACTACCTCTTCCACAGGTGTTGCATGAAGATCGCTGTGCTGTCGCGGAACCCGCGTCTGTATTCCACCCGCCGCCTGGTTGAAGCCGGGGTCGCGCGCGGGCACGAAATGGTAGTGATCGACACCCTGCGCGCCTACATGAACATCGCCAGCCACAAGCCGCAGATCCACTACCGCGGCAAACCGCTGGAAGGCTTCGATGCGGTGATCCCGCGCATCGGTGCCTCGGTGACTTTCTACGGCTGCGCGGTGTTGCGCCAGTTCGAAATGATGGGCGTGTTCCCGCTGAACGAATCGGTGGCCATCGCCCGCTCCCGGGACAAGCTGCGCTCGCTGCAGCTGCTGTCACGCCGCGGCATTGGCCTGCCGGTGACCGGCTTCGCCCACTCCCCTGACGACATTCCCGACCTGATCCAGATGGTCAACGGCGCCCCGCTGGTGATCAAGGTGCTGGAAGGCACCCAGGGCATCGGCGTGGTGCTGTGTGAGACCACCAAGGCGGCCGAGTCGGTGATCGAGGCCTTCATGGGCCTTAAGCAGAACATCATGGTGCAGGAGTACATCAAGGAAGCCGGCGGCGCCGACATTCGCTGCTTCGTGGTGGGCGACAAGGTGATTGCCTCGATGAAACGCCAGGCCAAGCCCGGTGAGTTCCGCTCCAACCTGCACCGCGGCGGCAGCGCCAGCCTGATCAAGATCACCCCCGAGGAGCGCATGACCGCCATCCGCGCCGCCAAGGTCATGGGCCTGAGCGTGGCGGGCGTGGACATCCTGCGCTCCAACCACGGGCCGCTGGTGATGGAGGTGAACTCTTCGCCAGGCCTTGAGGGTATCGAGGTGACCACCGGCAAGGACGTGGCCGGGATGATCATCGAGCACCTGGAAAAGAACGGCGGGCCGAACCTTACGCGTACCAAGGGTAAGGGCTGACCGTATATCCTCGGACGCAGCCTTCGGCAGCTGCTACGCGAATGCGGATACCCCATCGCGTCGCCTGCATCGCGGCCAAGGCCGGCTCCTACCACGAACAGTGTAGGAGCCGACTTTAGTCGCGATGCGTGGGGTGGTGTGCGCTTCCCGTAGCAGCGGCCGCAGGCCGCGTCCGAGCGCCGAAGTCAGACCGCGTCGCGGGGCAGCATCAGCCCTAGCGGCAGCCGCACCCGCGCTTCCAGGCCGCCGCCCGAGCGGTTGCGCAGCTCCACGTTGCCGCCATGCATGGCGGCAATGCGCTTGACGATTGCCAGGCCCAGGCCAGTGCCCTTGCCGCTGCGGGCGCGGTCACCGCGAATGAACGGGTCGAAGATGCTCGCCAGTTCGTCCTCGGGAATGCCCGTGCCACGGTCCAGCACGCTCAACACCACGTACGGCGCGCTGTTGTCGCCCGACACGTAGGCTGCCACTTCCACGCCATCGCCCGCATGATGCAGCGCATTGCCGATCAGGTTGGTGAGCAGGCGTTTCATGGAAATACGCCGCAACGGGAACGGCGGGATCGGTTCCAGGCACAGGCGCACGCGCTCCTGCGGCTGGTTGAACGGCGCCACGGTCTCTTCCACCAGCTGCGCCAGGTCGACCTCGACGATGGCTTCATCGCGCCCATCGCGAATAAACGCCAGGAACTGGTCGAGAATGGCGTCCATGTCCTCGATATCGCGCTGCATGTCGGCGGCCAGGTCGCTGGACGGGTCCATGAACTCGGTGGACAGGCGCAAGCGGGTCAGGGGCGTGCGCAGGTCGTGGGACACCCCGGCCAGCATCAGTTCGCGCTCGCGCCCGGCCTGTTCCACGTCCTCGGCCATCTGGTTGAACGCGCGGTAGACCTCGGTCATCTCGCTGGGGGTATCGCTGATCGGCAGGCGCACGCTGCGGCCCTGGCCCAGCTGGCGCGCCGCGAACACCAGGCGCTTGAGCGGCTGGCTGAGCTGGCGCACGAAGATCCACGCCGACGCGGTGGACAGCAGGCCGATAGCCAGGAACCAGCCCAACACGCTCCAGATTTTCTGCCCACGCAGCGGGTGCGGGTACAACGGCACCTTCAACCAGCCCGCGCCCAGGCTGGGCGCGCGTACCCACAGTGCCGGCGGCGCATGCACGCGCAGGCGTACCTCGGTGTCGGCGCCCAGCTCGGCCTGCATCTGGCGCTGGTAGATCTCGCTGTAGGGCCAATGCTGTTCGCCTTCGGGCACCCCACCACCCACCACGCGGATCAGGCCGGCGGCATCGGCGATGCGCTCGCGGTCGTCTTCATCGGCCGCCCAATAGGCGCGCAGCGTAAGCGCCACGCCGTGGCTGTACTGGCGGTCCACCAGCACGTCCTCGTTCATCAGCAGATAAACCAGGGTAAGCGCCTTGGAGAACAGCACGACAGCCAGCACCAACCACAACGTGCGGGCAAAGAAACTCTGGGGGAACCAAACGGGGGTCTTCATATACAGCAGCCATAAAACTTGCAGGAACGAGCACCGCTCGCACTGATTGCGGATGGCGAGCCCTTAGGGCCCGCTCCTACAAATGCCCGTCACTTGCTCTTGCCGTCCGGCACGAAGACGTAGCCCACGCCCCAGACGGTCTGGATATAGCGCGGCTTGGATGGGTCGGGCTCGATCATGCGCCGCAGGCGCGAGATCTGCACGTCGATAGAACGCTCCAGGGCGTCCCACTCGCGGCCGCGGGCCAGGTTCATCAGCTTGTCGCGGGTCAGCGGCTCGCGGGCGTGCATGACCAGCGCCTTGAGCACGGCGAACTCGCCGGTGGTGAGCATGTTCACCTGGTCGCCGCGCTTGAGTTCGCGGGTGGCCAGCGACAGCGAATAGTCGCCGAAGGTGACCACTTCGTCCTCGCTGGCGGGCGCGCCAGGCACCGGGGCCACGCGGCGGAACAGCACGGCCTTGATGCGGGCAACCAGTTCACGCGGGTTGAACGGCTTGCCCAGGTAGTCGTCGCAGTGCTCCAGGCCGGCGATGCGGTCCTGGTCGTCACCCTTGGCGGTGAGCATGATCACCGGGATCGGGTTGACCTTCTCGCGGCGCAGGCGCGCGGCGGCCGTGAGGCCATCCTCACCAGGCAGCATCAGGTCCATGACCACCAGGTTATAGGACTCACGGGCCAGCAGCCGGTCCATTTCCTTGGTGTCGCCCACGGCGCGGACGTTGAAGTCGGTGTTTTCGGTGAGGAAGCGCACCAGCCGATCCCGGATGACCTGATCGTCGTCAACAATCAGAATCTTTGGTGCTTGTGCAGTACTGCTCATGGCTTACTCCTGTGATCTCGGCACGTATTATGGCGCAGGTGCCGAATCAGTGTGCTGTGTGCATTGTTAGCAGATTTTACCTGGGTTGCCATTACAGACGCGCCGACAGGTGATTTTGCCAGCATCCCCCAAGCCGGCATCGCTGGTTATAATGCGCCCCTTTTATGCCGGGCGCGCCCGGCAGTCCTGTTCGCCAGCCCCGGCCGGCGGCTCTGCATTCACAATTGCTCAGGTGGTCTCATGGACAGCATCAACAGCCGCATCGCCGCAGAACTCGGCGTACGCCCGCAACAGGTCGAAGCGGCCGTGGCACTTCTGGATGAAGGCTCGACGGTGCCTTTTATCGCCCGCTACCGTAAAGAAGTGACCGGCAGCCTGGACGACACCCAACTGCGTAACCTGGAAGAGCGCCTGCGCTACCTGCGCGAACTCGACGATCGCCGCGCCAGCATCCTGGCCAGCATCGAGGAACAAGGCAAGCTGACCCCCGAACTGGCCCGCGACATCAACCTGGCCGACACCAAGACCCGCCTCGAAGACCTGTACCTGCCGTATAAGCAGAAGCGCCGCACCAAGGGCCAGATCGCCCTGGAAGCCGGCCTTGGCGAACTGGCCGATGGCCTGCTGGCCGACCCGATGCTGGCCCCGGAAACCGAGGCCGCGCGCTTCGTCAACGCCGAAAAAGGCGTGGCCGACACCAAGGCGGCCCTGGAAGGCGCCAAGTACATCCTGATGGAGCGCTTCGCCGAAGACGCCCGCCTGCTGGACAAGCTGCGCAACTTCCTCAAGCAGGAAGCCACCCTCAGCGCCCGCGTGGTGGCCGGCAAGGAAGAGGAAGGCGCCAAGTTCCGCGACTACTTCGAACACGACGAGCCGCTCAAGAGCATGCCGTCGCACCGCGCCCTGGCCATTTTCCGTGGCCGCAACGAGGGCGTGCTCAGCTCCACCCTGAAGGTGGGCGAGGAGCTGCCGGGCACCCTGCACCCGTGCGAGATGATGATCGGCGAGCATTTCGAGCTGAAAAACCAGAACCGCCCTGCCGACAAGTGGCTGGGCGAGGTGGTGCGCTGGACCTGGAAGGTCAAGCTGTACACCCACCTGGAGACCGACCTGTTCGGCGAGCTGCGCGATGGCGCCGAGGCCGAGGCCATCAACGTCTTCGCCCACAACCTGCACGACCTGCTGCTGGCCGCGCCGGCCGGCCCGCGCGCCACCCTGGGCCTGGACCCGGGCCTGCGCACCGGCTGCAAGGTCGCCGTGGTCGATGCCACCGGCAAGCTGCTGGACACCGCCACCGTGTACCCGCACGTGCCGCACAACAAGTGGGACCAGACCCTCGCCGTGCTGGCCGCCCTGTGCGCCAAGCACTCGGTGGACCTGATTGCCATCGGCAACGGCACCGCCAGCCGCGAGACCGACAAGCTGGCCGCAGAACTGATCAAAAAGTACCCTGGCCTGAAAATGACCAAGGTCATGGTTTCCGAAGCCGGCGCTTCGGTGTACTCGGCCTCGGAACTGGCCGCCAAGGAATTCCCCGACCTCGACGTGTCCATCCGTGGCGCCGTGTCCATTGCCCGCCGCCTGCAGGACCCGCTGGCCGAGCTGGTGAAGATCGACCCGAAATCCATCGGCGTCGGCCAGTACCAGCATGACGTCTCGCAGCTGAAACTGGCGCGTGGCCTGGATGCCGTGGTCGAGGACTGCGTGAACGCCGTGGGCGTGGACGTCAACACCGCCTCGGTGGCGCTGCTGGCGCGCATCTCGGGCCTCAACAGCACCCTGGCGCAGAACATCGTTGCCCACCGCGACGAGCACGGCGCCTTCAAGACACGCGCCGCGCTGAAGAAAGTCAGCCGCCTGGGCGAGAAAACCTTCGAGCAGGCCGCAGGCTTCCTGCGCGTGATGAACGGCGACAACCCGCTGGACGCCTCGGCGGTCCACCCCGAAGCCTACCCGCTGGTGCAGCGCATCGCCGCCGAGACCGACCGCGACATCCGCTCGCTGATCGGCGACAGCGGCTTCCTCAAGCGCCTGGACCCGAAGAAGTTCACCGATGAAACCTTCGGCCTGCCCACCGTCACCGACATCCTCCAGGAACTGGACAAGCCGGGCCGCGACCCGCGCCCCGAGTTCAAGACCGCCGAGTTCCAGGAAGGCGTGGAAGACCTGAAGGACCTGCAGCCGGGCATGATCCTCGAAGGCGTGGTGACCAACGTGACCAACTTCGGTGCCTTCGTCGATATCGGCGTGCACCAGGACGGCCTGGTGCACATCTCGGCGCTGTCCGAGAAGTTCATCAAGGACCCGCGCGAAGCGGTGAAGGCCGGCGACGTGGTCAAGGTCAAGGTCATGGAAGTCGACATTCCCCGCAAGCGCGTGGGCCTGTCGATGCGCATGAGCGACACCCCGGGCGAGAAAGTCGACGGTGCCCGCGGCAGCCGCCCGGGCGCGGCGCCACGCCAGCAAGGCGCGCCTGCACGTGCGAAAGAGCCTGCGGCAGCCCCGGCCAACAACGCCATGGCCTCGCTGTTCGCCAACGCCAAGCAGCTGAAGAAACGCTGATGGACATCCCTGAAGCGCTGGTCCACAGCGCCTTCAGCCAGCTGCTGGGGTGCCGCCTGCACAGCCTTGAAAAAGGCGAGGCGCAGGTGGCCCTGGCGCTGGAGCCGCACCTGCGCAACCGCGGCCAGGTGATGCATGGCGGCGCGCTGTTCAGCCTGGTGGACATCACCATGGGCCTGGCGTGCTCCAGCCATCACGGCTTCGACCAGCAGAGCGTGACGCTGGAATGCAAGATCAACTACATGCGCCCGGTGGCCGAGGGCGAGGTGCTGTGCGTCGCCCGCATCGTCCACGGCGGCCGTCGCACCCTGGTGGTCGACGCCGAAGTGCTTCAGGGCGACAAACTGATGGCAAAAGCGCAGGGGACCTTCGTGGTTCTCTAGCGGTTTGTATCCTGAATGGGTTAATTTCGGCACTGCGTATGCGGTGCCGGAATCGACTCGCTGGATACAAATGGAACGTCAGGCGAAAAATCTGACACCAATAACTGTACCAGGCGACAACGCCGGTTCCTTTCGTCACCCTTGTAGACCGTCAACTCTACCCCCATATTGGGGCGACTGACGCGTGAAGGAATCCAACTTGAGCGAAATTCTCAACCGCCGCCTGCGCCTTCTGCGCGAGCGTGCCAACCTGACCCTGCTTGAGCATTGCCTGCACGGCATCGAGCGCGAATGCCTGCGCGTCACTGCCCAGGGCCGTCTGGCACAGACGCCGCACCCCGAGGCCCTGGGCGCTGCCCTGACCAACGAGCAGATCACCACGGACTACTCCGAGTCGCTGCTGGAGTTCATTACCCCAGCCCTGGCCGACCCGGCGCAGACCCTGCAAAGCCTGGAGAAAATCCACCGCTTCGCCTATTCCAAGCTGGGCAACGAGTTCCTCTGGAGCCCTTCGATGCCCTGCCCGCTGCCGGCCGAGGAAGACATTCCGATCGCCTACTACGGCACCTCGAACATCGGCCAGCTCAAGTACGTCTACCGCCAGGGCCTGGCCCTGCGCTACGGCCGCACCATGCAGTGCATCGCCGGCATCCACTACAACTTCTCGCTGCCCGAGCAGCTGTGGCCCCTGCTGCGCGAAGCCGAAGGCGCCGTTGAAAGCGACCGCGACTACCAGTCCTCGGCCTACATCGCGCTGATCCGCAACTTCCGCCGCTACAGCTGGCTGCTGATGTACCTGTTCGGTGCCTCGCCGGCCCTGGACGCCGGTTTCCTGCGTGGCCGCGGCCACCAGTTGGAACAGCTGGACGCCGACACCCTGTACCTGCCGTACGCCACCAGCCTGCGCATGAGCGACCTGGGCTACCAGAGCAATGCCCAGGCCGGCCTGACGCCGTGCTACAACGACCTGGCCAGCTACACCGACAGCCTGCGCAAGGCCGTGGCCACGCCGTACGCGCCGTACGTGGAGATCGGCACCCACAAGGATGGCGAGTGGGTGCAGTTGAACACCAACATCCTGCAGATCGAGAACGAGTACTACTCCAACATCCGCCCCAAGCGCGTGACCTACACCGGCGAACGGCCGATCCAGGCGCTGATGGCCCGCGGCGTGCAATACGTGGAAGTGCGCTGCCTGGACATCAACCCGTTCCTGCCGACCGGCATCGACCTGCCCGAGGCGCGCTTCCTCGATGCGTTCCTGCTGTACTGCGCCCTGCAAGAGAGCCCGCTGCTGGAAAGCAACGAATGCGGCGGCGCCACCAACAACTTCCTCAGCGTGGTCAAGGAAGGCCGCAAGCCAGGCCTGCAGCTGGTACGTGACGGCCAGCCGGTGGAGCTCAAGCAATGGGCCGCCGAGCTGCTGGACCAGATCGCGCCGCTGGCGGAACTGCTGGACGAGAGCCACGGCAGCGACGAACACGCCAAGGCCCTGGCCGCCCAGCGCGCCAAGGTCAGCGACCCATCGCTGACGCCGTCGGCGCAGGTGCTGGCGAGCATGGCCGAGCACAAGGAAAGCTTCGCGCAGTTCTCCCTGCGCCAGAGCCAGGTGCACGCGGAATTCTTCCGCAGCCAGGCCTTGAGCGTGGAAGAGCAGGCGAAGTTCGAGGATATGGCGCGCAAGTCCATCGCCCAGCAGGCGGAGCTGGAGCAGACCGAGGTGGGGGATTTCGACACCTTCGTGGGCTCGTACCAGGCGAGCATCCTGGGTATCAGCAACTGACCCCGTAGCCGCTGCCGCAGGCTGCGCTGGCCCCATGCCTCACTGGAGATGTTCAGTGTACATAATGGCCAGCGCAGCCTTCGGCAGCGGCTACAGGTTTTGTGGTTACAGGGCTTTCTCGAATATCTTCGAATTACGCTGGTAGTTGTACAGCGACGCCCGCGCCGCCGGCAGGCGCTCCACGCCGCTAGGCTCGAAGCCACGCTCGCGGAACCAGTGGGCGGTGCGGGTCGTCAGCACGAACAAGGTCTTCAGGCCCATCTCCCGCGCACGGTGCTCGATGCGCTCCAGCAACTCGTCGCCACGGCCGCCATGGCGGTATTCGGGGTTGACCGCCAGGCACGCCAGCTCGCCGGCTTCGGAGTCGGCGATGGGGTACAGCGCCGCACAGGCGATGATCATCCCTTCGCGCGCCACCACGCTGAACTGCTCGATCTCACGCTCCAGCACCTCGCGGGAACGGCGTACCAGGATGCCCTGTTCTTCCAGCGGGCTGATCAGGTCCAGCAGGCCACCAACGTCTTCAATCGCCGCTTCGCGCACCTGCTCGAACTGCTCCTGGGCCACCAGGGTGCCGCCACCGTCGCGGGTGAACAGCTCGGTGAGCAGCGCGCCGTTCTCGGCATAGCTGACGATATGGCTGCGACCCACGCCGCCCTTGCACGCCTGGGCGGCGGCATCGAGCAGTTCGGCCTGGTAGTTTTCCATGCCCAGGCGCTCCAGGTGCGCGGGCACCTGCTGTGGGCGCAGCTCACGCACCAGCTTGCCATTGGCGTCGATCAGGCCGCGATCAGCGCCGAACAGCAGCAGCTTGTCGGCACCCAGCTCGATGGCGGCACTCATGGCCACGTCTTCGCAGGCAATGTTGAACACCTCGCCGGTGGGCGAGTAACCCAACGGCGGCAGCAGCACGATGGAGCGCTCGTCCAGCAGGCGGTTGATGCCCTTGCGGTCGACGCGGCGCACTTCGCCGGTGTGGTGGTAGTCGATGCCCTCGACCACGCCGATCGGGCGGCCGGTGACCAGGTTGCCGCCGGCCACGCGCAGGCGGGCGCCTTGCATGGGCGAGGAAGCCATGTCCATGGACAGGCGCGCCTCGATGGCGATGCGCAGCGCGCCCACGGCGTCGACCACGCATTCCAGCGTGGCCGCGTCGGTGATGCGCAGGCCGCGGTGGTAGTGCGGGGTCAGGCCACGGGCGGCCAGGCGGCTTTCAATTTGCGGGCGCGAGCCGTACACCAGCACCAGGCGCACGCCCAGGCTGTGCAGCAGCACCAGGTCATGGACGATGTTGCCGAAGTTGGGATGGTCGATGCCATCGCCGGGCAGCATCACCACGAAGGTGCAGTCGCGGTGGGCGTTGATGTAGGGAGACGCGTGACGGAGCCAATTGACGTATTCGGGCATAACTTCAAAAGCCTGTGGAAGAGTGGACGAGCAACGTGGGAACGCACAGCTGGCTGCTGGTTATCGTCGTAACAGGCTTGGCAACACGCGGGCTCTCCTCTCTTGCAATACGAATGGGCACAGCAGCCGTTTAGGCCGGCTGCAGGCAGTAATGTTCAATCAACTGACGTAGTAGACGCACTGTGGGCTCAAGACGTGACATTTCCAGGAATTCTCCCGGCTGGTGCGCGCAGGCGATGTCGCCGGGCCCCAGAATCAGGGTCTCGCAGCCCAGGCGCTGAAGATAAGGCGCTTCGGTGCCGAATGCCACCGCTTCCGCCCGGTGGCCGGTCAGGCGCTCGGCCACCCGCACCAGTTCGCTGTCGGCAGCCTGCTCGAAGGGCGGCACTTCGCTGAACAGCGGCGCGTAGTCGATCTTCACCTGGTGCAGCTCGGCCAGGGGCTCGAGCTTCTGACGAATGGCGGCGCGCAGCACTTTGGGGTCCATGCCCGGCAGCGGTCGCAGGTCGAATTCCAGCGAGCACTGGCCGCAGATGCGGTTGGGGTTGTCGCCGCCATGAATGCAGCCGAAGTTCAGGGTAGGCTGCGGCACGCTGAACTGCGGGTTGTTGTATTCCACCTGCCACTGCTTGCGCAGGCCCATCAGTTCGCTGATGGCGCCGTGCATGGCTTCCATCGCGCTGTGGCCCAGGCTGGGGTCGGAGGAATGGCCGCTGCGGCCGAGAATGTCGATGCGCTCCATCATCACGCCCTTGTGCAGGCGGATCGGCTTGAGCCCGGTAGGCTCGCCGATCACCGCCGCGCGGCCCAGGGGCCAGCCGGCGGCGGCCAGGGCCTTGGCGCCGGCCATGGAGCTTTCCTCGTCGCAGGTGGCGAGGATCAGCAGCGGCTGCTTGAAGTCATGGGCCAGCAGCGGCAGCACCGCCTCGATGATCAGCGCGAAGAAGCCCTTCATGTCGCAGCTGCCCAGGCCTACCCAGCGGCCATCCACTTCGGTGAGCTTGAGCGGGTCGGTCTGCCAGAGTTTTTCGTCGTAGGGCACGGTGTCGCTGTGGCCCGACAGCACCAAGCCGCCAGGGCCGGTGCCACGGCTGGCCAGCAGGTTGAACTTGCCCGGCGACACCTCGCGGATGTCACAGGCGAAACCCAGGTCGCCCAGCCAACTGGCCAGCAGGTCGATCACCGGCTTGTTCGACTGGTCGAGGCTGGCCTGGGTGCAGCTCACGGAGGGCGCGGCAATCAGCGCGGCGAACTGCTCTTTGAACGATGGCAACGGCATGGGCTTTCTCCAGGTTCCGAGCCCCATCATAGAGCCATTGAGCACCGAGAATAAACCGCCGGGATGCTAGTCCTGTACACTGCACGGCCTTAGCAGTCATCTGCGCTCCTATCAGAACAGCGCCTGGATTCTCCCGCCATGCAAAAAGAAACCGAAATCAAACTGCGCGTCAGCCCCGAAACCCTGGCTGAACTGCGCGAACACCCGTTGCTGAAAAAGCGCAACAAGAGTGGCTGGGAACGCCGTGAGCTGTTCAATCAGTATTTCGACACCCCCACCGGCGAGCTGGCCGGCGCCAAGGTTGCCCTGCGCCTGCGCAAGGACGGCGATGAAATCATCCAGACCCTGAAAACCCGCGGCCAGAGCGTTGCCGGCCTGTCCGAGCGCAACGAGTACAACTGGGACCTGGCCAAGGCCAAGCTGGACCTGAAGAAACTGGACGGCGAATGCTGGCCGGAAGAACTCGCCGAGCTGGACAAGAAAACCATCAAGCCGGTGTTCACCACCGACTTCGTCCGCGAACGCGCGGAAATCGCTTGGGGCCGCGGCAAGGCCAAGGTGGTGATCGAGGCGGCCCTGGACCTGGGCAAGGTCATCGTCGGCAAGCAGTCCGAAGAGATCTGCGAGCTGGAGCTGGAGCTGCGCGAAGGCGAGCCGGCCGCCCTGCTGGAACTGGCCGCGGAACTGGCCATCAAGCTGCCGCTGATGCCTTGCGACATCAGCAAGGCCGAGCGCGGCTACCGCCTGGCCGAGCCGGGCAGCTACGCCCTGAGCCTGCCGGCGCCAGAGCTGAACGCCGAAATGAGCCTGGACGACGCGTTCACCGCCCTGGCCTGGCACCTGCTGGGCAGCAGCCAGCGCCTGGCCGAGCAGTACCGCTTCAACGGCCACTGGCGCCTGCTGCAGGACTGGGTGGCGCAACTGATCGAACTGCGCGCCCTGGCCGGTAGCCTCGGCCAGGCTGCCCCGCGCAGCACCACCCACGAGCTGCGTGTGAGCCTGGACGCCCTGCTGGAAGACTGGCGCCCGCTGGTGCAGGCCGGCCAGGAAGACGAGGACGTGCGCCAGGCCGCCCCAGAGCAGTTCATCGAAGAGCTGCAGGACACCCGCTGGGGCCTGTTCTCGCTGAACACCTCGCGCTGGCTGATGGCCCGCGCCTGGACCGTGGAGCGCAACAACCGCGGCAACCGCCAGGGCGCCGCGCAGCTGATCAACTGGCTGAGCCACTTCCTCGCCGAAGAAGCCGCCGCGTTGCAACTGGGCCGCTACCAGCAACAGCCTGAAGACCTGGCCGAGCAGCTGCCGCGCATCGAGCGCATCCAGGCCTGGCTGCACCACGCGCGCAACGTGCTGGACCTGCCGGAAGTGGACCGCCTGTACGGTGAGCTGAACAAGCTGCACCAACTGGCCGACACCGACATCAGCGACGAAGTGCTGGAAGCACGCGTGCACCAGGCGCTGACCGTCACCCAGTGCCGCGCCTGGAAGCAGATCCTGCGCAAATAACCCGTAGCAGCGGCCCAAAGGCCGCGTCACCAGCGCCGCGGTATGCCTGACGTACCCCGTTGACGGTGACGCAGCCTTCGGCAGCTGCTACGGGTCAGGGTAGAACTGGCAGGCTGGTGGTGGACTTGATCTCGGATAATGCCACGGTCGAGTTCACCTCCTGGATGCCCGGCACCAGCGACAGTTTTTCGAAGAAGAACCGCTCGTAGGCCTCGATGTCCGGGGTCACGATGCGCAGCAGAAAGTCCACCGATCCCATCAGCACATAACACTCCAGCACTTCCGGAAAGCCGCGAATCGCGTCGGTGAATTCAGTGAAGTTGGAACGGCCGTGGGCGTTGAGTTTTACCTCGGCGAAAATCTGCGTGTTGAGGCCGATTTTCTTGCGGTCCAGCAGCGTCACCTGCCCGCGAATCACCCCCTCTTCCTTCAGCCGCTGTATCCGTCGCCAGCACGGCGACTGCGACAACCCCACCTGCTCGGCAATCTGCGCACTGGAAAGCGAAGCGTCCTCCTGCAGCAGGGCAAGGATGCGCCGGTCGTAGTTATCCAGCTCGCTGTGCATAAAATTATTCCATTTCAACGTTTTTTCGAATCGCATGATTCGCCTATCGCCATTATGCGACTGATTGAGGCAAGAAATACCCTGCTCATCATGGAAAACTGTGCCCATCGTTCCAGGAGCCCAGCCATGACCGCCCACGAAGCCCATTTGCCTGCCCGCAGCGACACCTGGAGCCCGCACCAGGCCACCACTTGCGTGCGTTACCAGCTGGTCGCCGAGGCCGAGCCCGACAGCCTGTGCCGCGTGCTGAACCTGTTCGCGATGCAGTACCTGACGCCGCTGGCCCTGAACGTGGTACGCGACGACGACTTGCTGCACGTCGACCTGAGCATCGACGGCCTCAGCTGGCATCGCGCCGAAGTCATCGGCAACAAAATACTCAACCTCATCTGCGTGTTGTCGGTGGAGCTGCAACCAGCGGCCAGCCAGGGCTTCGCCGCAGCTGGCTGAAGGCCTGCAAGGCCTTGAAACTTTTTCCCCACGGCACCGGCAACATCATCGGGTTTTCCCGGTCTACCTTTGACGCTCAGGCGCACTTTTCCTGCCTGGGCGTTGTAGACCGATTCAAGGAGCCCGCATGTCCGTCGTCACCGTCATTGAGGACCGCTGGCTGGATCTGAACGAACTGTTGCGCGACCTGGTGGACCAGGGTTTCATCAGCCAGGATTCGGCTGAACACGCCATGGCCGCACGCCGGGCGTTGCACAACAACCAGCTGCACCCGCTCGAATTCATTGCCAGCCAGCAACTGGACGACCGCAGTCGCCCAGGCAAGGCGCTGGAACTGGAACAACTCACCTTGTGGCTGGCGCAGCAGGCCGGCCAACCCTACCTGCGCATCGACCCGCTGAAAATCGACGTGGCGGCGTTGACGCCACTGATGTCCTACGGCTTTGCCCAACGGCACCGGATTCTCGCCGTCGACGTGTCGCGCACCACGGTGACCGTGGCCAGCGCCCAGCCTTACGTGAGCACCTGGGAAGCCGACCTGACCCATGTGCTCAAGCGCAAGATCAGGCGCGTGGTCGCCAACCCGGTGGAAATCCAGCGCCTGACCGTGGAGTTCTACCGCCTGGCACGCTCGGTCAGCGGCGCCAACAGCACCGACCAGCGCGGCGCCAGCCCGGGCAACTTCGAACAGCTGCTGAACCTGGGCGCCAGCGACCAGGAGCCCGACGCCAACGACGCGCACATCGTCAACATCGTCGACTGGCTGTTCCAGTACGCCTTCCAGCAGCGCGCCAGCGATATCCACATCGAACCACGACGCGAGCAGGGCACGGTGCGTTTCCGCATCGACGGCATCCTGCACAACGTGTATCAATTCCCGCCCCAGGTGACCATGGCCATCGTCAGCCGCCTGAAGAGCCTGGGGCGGATGAACGTCGCCGAAAAACGCAAGCCCCAGGACGGCCGGGTCAAGACCAAGACCCCGGACGGCGGCGAGGTGGAACTGCGCTTGTCGACGCTGCCCACCGCGTTTGGCGAGAAGATGGTGATGCGCATCTTCGACCCGCAGGTGCTGCTCAAGGATTTCCACGCGCTGGGCTTCGGCGTCGAGGACCTGCGCCGTTGGGAAGACATGATCAGCCAACCCAACGGCATCATCCTGGTGACCGGCCCCACGGGGTCGGGCAAGACCACCACCCTGTACACCACCCTCAAGCGGCTGGCCACGCCCCAGGTGAACCTGTGCACTATCGAGGACCCGATCGAGATGGTGGAGCCTGCGTTCAACCAGATGCAGGTGCAAGCCAACATCAACCTGACCTTCGCCAGCGGCGTGCGCGCGCTGATGCGCCAGGACCCGGACATCATCATGATCGGCGAGATCCGCGACCTGGAGACCGCCGAGATGGCCGTGCAGGCTGCGCTTACCGGGCACCTGGTGCTCTCGACCCTGCACACCAACGACGCCCCCAGCGCCATCAGCCGGCTGCTCGAGCTGGGTGTGCCCCACTACCTGATCAAGGCGACGCTGCTGGGGGTGATGGCCCAGCGCCTGGTGCGCACCTTGTGCCCGCACTGCAAGGCCCCACAGCCTCTAGGCGAGGAAGACTGGCAGACGCTGACCCGCCCCTGGCAGGCGCCGTTGCCGGCCACCGCGTACCGCGCCATCGGCTGCAACGAATGCCGGGACACCGGGTTTCGCGGCCGTGCGGGGGTGTACGAGATCATGCAGATGACCGACACGGTGAAGGCACATATTCAGGCCGAGACCGACCTGGCCGCGCTCAAGCGCCGGGCCGTGATGGAGGGCATGCGCACCTTGCGCCTGTCTGGCGCGCAGAAGATCGCTGCAGGGCTGAGCACCGTCGAGGAAGTGCTGAGGGTGACACCAAGAAATGATTTGAAATAGAACCGTCGCTATCGGGAACTCCGCTTCAGCCTTGAGAATCCAAATCATGAACAAATCCTGTCGGAGTCACCCATCATGCGTCTCAAAACTGCCGTCGTAACGCTCGCCCTGCTCTCGGTACCGGTCGGCTCCGCCATGGCCGGGGATTTCCTGAGAGACGTACTGTCCTCTGGTGCAACCACCGGTTCCACTTACCTCACGTTCCGCCACCACAAGCTGATCGTCGCCGCCCAGGACGACGCCGGCAGCTACGTGGCGAGCAACGGCAGCATCAAGGGCCCGTACCTTGAGGCCGCGATGCAGCAGGTGCGCACCGACAACCCAGGCCTGAAGGCATCGGACATGGAATTGGCCAACGCCATCCTGATCAAGGGCGCCGAGCCAGCCGGCGAATAAGCCCCGCTCTGTGGGAGCTGGCTTGCCAGCGAGTTGTTGCGGCCAAAAAGCTCGCTGGCAAGCCAGCTCCCACTATTAGCAGCCGCTGCTACTGGGTTCGGTAGTCGTCTACCGGCACGCAGGCGCAGTACAGGTTTCTATCCCCGTATACATTGTCGACCCGGTTCACCGCTGGCCAGTATTTATGCGCCTGCGTGTGATCGCTGGGGGTTATTGCCTGGGCGATGGGGTACGGGCGCTCCCACGGCGCGGTGATGTCGGCCAGGGTGTGTGGGGCGCGCTTGAGCGGGTTGTCCTCGGCCGGCCAATGGCCGTTGGCGACCTGGGCGATTTCCGCACGAATGCTGAGCATGGCCTCGACGAAGCGGTCCAGCTCGGCCTTTGACTCGCTCTCGGTAGGCTCGATCATCAGCGTGCCCGGCACCGGGAACGACATGGTCGGCGCATGGAAGCCGTAGTCCATCAGGCGCTTGGCCACGTCTTCCTCGGTGATGCCGGTCTGCGCCTTCAACGGCCGCAGGTCGAGGATGCACTCGTGCGCGACGCGGCCATTGCGCCCGCTGTACAGCACCGGGAAAGCCCCACCCAGCTGTTGTGCCAGGTAGTTCGCCGACAGGATCGCCACCTCGGTGGCGTCCACCAGCTGCGGCCCCATCATGGCGATGTACATCCAGCTGATGGGCAGGATGCTGGCGCTGCCCCAGGGCGCGGCGCTGACCGCGCCGTTGTTCGGCAGCGGCCCGTCGATGGGCACCACCGGGTGGTTGGCGACGAACGGCGCCAGGTGTGCGCGCACGCCGATCGGACCCATGCCCGGGCCACCGCCGCCGTGGGGGATGCAGAAGGTCTTGTGCAGGTTCATGTGCGACACGTCGGCACCAATGTCGGCCGGCCGCGCCAGGCCCACCTGGGCGTTGAGGTTAGCGCCGTCCATGTAAACCTGGCCGCCGTGCTGGTGGATCACCTGGCAGATCTCGACGATGCCTTCCTCGTACACCCCGTGGGTGGAGGGGTAGGTGGCCATCAGGCAGGAAAGCTTGTCGCCGGCGGCCTGGGCCTTGGCCTTGAGGTCGTCGAGGTCGACGTTGCCGGCCTCGTCGCATTCGACGATCACCACCTGCATGCTGGCCATCTGCGCCGAGGCCGGGTTGGTGCCGTGGGCCGACGCCGGGATCAGGCAGATGTTGCGCTGCCCCTGGTGGCGGCTCTCGTGGTACTTGCGGATGGCCAGCAGTCCCGCGTACTCGCCCTGGGCGCCGGAATTGGGCTGCATGCAGATGGCATCGAAGCCGGTGATGGCGCACAACCACTGCTCCAGCTCATCGATCATGGCCTTGTAGCCGCGCGCCTGCTCGGTGGGCGCAAAGGGGTGCAGGTTGGCGAACTGCGGCCAGGTGATGGGGATCATTTCGCTGGTGGCGTTTAGCTTCATGGTGCAGGAACCCAGCGGGATCATCGACTGGTTCAGCGCCAGGTCCTTGTTTTCCAGCTGCTTGAGGTAGCGCAGCATCTCGGTTTCGCTGTGGTGCAGGTTGAACACCGGGTGGCCGAGGTAGCCGGACTCCCGCTCAAGCGCCGCCGGAATGCCCGCGGTCAGGCTTTCAGCGTCCAGCGCCGCCACTTCCAGCCCGTGGTCGGCGCCCAGCAGGATGTCCCATAACAGCCGCACCGTGGCCTCGTCGCAGGTTTCGTCGAGGCTCAGCCCGACGTGGCCGCGCCCCAGGATCCGCAGGTTCACCCGCGCCGCCTGGGCACTGTTGATGATCGCCGTCTGCGCGCCGCCAACGTCCAGGGTGAGGGTGTCAAAATAGTACTGGTTGACCCGGCTGATGCCTTTGCGCTCAAGCCCTGCCGCCAGGATTTGCGTGAGCCGGTGCACGCGCTGGGCGATGCGCCGCAAGCCAACAGGGCCGTGGTACACGGCGTAGAACGCGGCAATGTTGGCCAGCAGCACCTGGGCGGTGCAGATGTTGGAGTTGGCCTTCTCGCGGCGGATGTGCTGCTCGCGGGTTTGCAGGGCCATACGCAAGGCGACGTTGCCGCGGGCGTCTTTGGAGACGCCGATGATGCGCCCCGGGATCGCGCGCTTGTACTCGTCGCGGCTGGCGAAATACGCCGCGTGGGGCCCGCCATAGCCCATGGGCACGCCGAAGCGCTGGGTGGAGCCCAGCACCACGTCGGCGCCCATTTCCCCTGGGGGCGTGAGCACCAGCAGGCTCAGCAGGTCGGCGGCCACGCAGGCAATGGCCTGGCGGGCGTGCAGTTGCTCGATCAAGGGGCGTAGGTCGCGCACTTCGCCATGGGTGTCGGGGTATTGCAGCAAGGCGCCAAAGACGTCGTGGCCGGCGAGGTTGTCCACGGCATCGATGACCAACTCGATGCCAAAGCCTTCGGCACGGGTCTGCACCACCGAGATGGTCTGCGGGTGGCAGTTGCTGTCGACGAAGAAGCGCGGGCTCTTGGACTTGCTGACCCGCCGCGCCAGGGCCATGGCCTCGGCAGCGGCGGTGGCTTCGTCCAGCAGCGAGGCGTTGGCCAGTTCCAGCCCGGTGAGGTCGATGATCATCTGCTGGAAATTGAGCAGCGCCTCCAGGCGGCCCTGGGCGATTTCCGGTTGATACGGGGTATAGGCGGTGTACCAACCAGGGTTTTCCAGCACGTTGCGCAGGATGACTGCGGGAGTGAGGGTGCCGTGGTAGCCCAGGCCGATGAGGCTGGTCCACACCTCGTTCTGCTGGGCATGGCCGCGCAGTTTCGCCAGCGCAGCGGTTTCGTCCAGCGCCGGCGGCAGGTCCAGGGGGCGGTTGAAGCGGATGCCGGGCGGCACCGTCTGTTCGATCAGCTGGTCACGGCTGGCCAGGCCCAGGGTTTCGAGCATGGCGCGCTGTTCCGCGGCATCGGGGCCGAGGTGGCGGCGAGGGAAGGCGTCGGGGTCTTGCAGTTCGCGCAGCGTTGGCAACCGGGACATGGCGGCTCTCTTTTCCGAGACATGACGGGCCTCGATGGGTCGAGGCCTGTTCAGTCTAGAAAGAGAATGCCGCCCGTGCCGGGAACTTGGTTACTCGCCGATGGCGGCTTTGTAACCAGCGGCGTCCAGGAGCTTGTCCAGCTCGGCCGGGCTGCTTGGCTTCAGTTTGAAGATCCAGGCGCTGTAGGGTTCTTCGTTGAGCAATTCAGGGCTGTCGGCCAGTTCTTCGTTGATGGCGATCACTTCGCCCGATACCGGCGAGTAGATGTCGGAAGCGGCCTTCACCGATTCAACCACGCCAGCGGCATCGCCTGCGGCGAACACTTTGCCCACTTCGGTCAGTTCCACGAATACCACGTCACCCAGGGCTTCCTGGGCGTGGTCGGAGATACCCACGGTCACGCTGCCGTCGGCTTCCAGGCGCGCCCACTCGTGGCTTTCGGCAAAACGCAGGTCAGCAGGAATATTGCTCATGATTTTATTGTCCTCAACAGGTCGGCGGCAGGCCCGCGCAAAAGTCAGATCAGGGTTTTGCCATGGCGCACGAACGTGGGTCGTACTACCCGTACCGGGTACCACTTGCCACGGATTTCCACCTCGGCACGGTCAGCGGTGGCCATCGGAACGCGCGCCAGGGCGATCGATTTGCTCAACGTAGGTGAGAAACTACCACTGGTGATCTCCCCTTCGCCAATTTCTGCGATACGAACTACCTGGTGGGCACGCAATACACCACGCTCTTCCAGCACCAACCCGACCAGTTTTTCCCTCGCGCCCTGGCCGCGTTCAGCCTCCAGCGCCTGGCGGCCGATGAAGTTTCGCCCGGCCGGCTCCCAGGCGATGCTCCAGGCCATGTTCGACACCAGGGGCGAATGCGCCTGGTCGATATCTTGGCCGTAGAGGTTCATGCCCGCCTCCAGACGCAGCGTATCCCGGGCTCCCAGGCCGATCGGGGCAATGCCGGCGCCTACCAGGTCGTTGAAAAACGCAGGCGCCTCGACGGCGGGCAGGACGATTTCCAGGCCATCTTCACCGGTGTAGCCGGTGCGGGCAATGAACCAGTCGCCGTCGGGCAGGCCCTGGAATGGCTTGAGCTGATTGATCAGGTTGGAGCGCGCCTGGCTCACCAGCTGCGCGACCTTATGCCGCGCCTGCGGGCCCTGGATGGCGAGCATCGCCAGCTCGGGGCGCTCGCTGACGCGCACGTCGAAACCGCCGGCAACCTTGCCGATCCAGGCCAGGTCCTGGTCACGAGTGGCGGCGTTGACCACCAGGCGGTAACCGTCGTCCAGCAGGTAGACAATCATGTCGTCGACGATGCCGCCGCGCTCGTCGAGCATGGCGCTGTACAGCGCCGCGCCGGTGCCTTCAAGGCGCGCGACGTCGTTGGCCAGCAGGTGCTGGAGGAAGGCCTGGGCCTGGGGCCCGGCGATGTCGATGACGGTCATGTGCGATACATCAAACACGCCACAGTCGCGGCGCACCTGGTGGTGTTCCTCGACCTGCGATCCATAGTGCAGGGGCATGTCCCAACCGCCAAAATCGACCATCTTGGCGCCGAGCGCCAAATGCAGGTCATAGAGAGGCGTACGCTGTCCCATGGGTTTCTCCTTCCGGGCTTGGCGAAGGCGCGCATACTGGGCAAACCACCCGCAAGGCTCTGGAACAGGGCTTTGCGGGGTGCCTATAAGACCAGATCACAATGACCGGCCGCGCCGAATGCCGCGCATTGTAGCCGCAAGGCGCGGCCCTGACACCTCTGGGCAGAGGCGCCATCAGGTTTGACCGATACGCCGTGCCGAACGTCGAATCAGCCCGATCACCGGCAACAGGCCCACCAGCACCAGGGTCAGGGCGGGCAGCGAAGCGCGGGCCCACTCCCCTTCGCTGGTCATCTCGAACACCCGCACGGCGAGGGTGTCCCAGCCGAAGGGGCGCATCAACAGCGTAGCGGGCATTTCCTTGAGCACGTCGACGAACACCAGCAGCGCCGCGCTCAGTGCACCCGGTAGCAGCAGCGGCAGGTACACCCGGCTGAACAGCCGTACACCGCCAACGCCAAGGCTGCGGGACGCTTCAGGCAGCGACGGGCGAATTTTCGCCAGGCTGCTTTCAAGCGGGCCGTAGGCCACGGCCATGAACCGCACCAGATAGGCCAGCAGCAGCGCCGCCAGGCTGCCCAGCAGCAGGGGCCGGCCGGCCAGCGGAATGACCAGCGCCTTGTCCAGGTAACTGAAGGCCAGCATGATCGACACCGCCAACACCGAGCCCGGCAGCGCGTAGCCCAGGTTGGCCAGGCCCACGCCCGCGCCGATGGCCCGGCCAGGCGCCTGGCGCCGCGCAAATGCCAGCAGCAGGGCCACGGCCACAGTCGCTAGCGCCGCCAGCACGCCCAGGTACAGCGTGTGCACAACCAGCCCCAGGTAACGCTCGTCCAGGTCGAAACGACCGCGCTGCCAGCACCACACCAGCAATTGCGCCACCGGCACCACGAACGCACAGACGAACACCAGCCCGCACCAGCAGGTCGCCGCAACGGCCTTCCAGCCGCTCAGGCGGTAGCGCAGGTGCCCACGCGCACGCTCGCTGCCGGCATGGGCAGCGCCACGGGCGCGGCGCTCGCCGTACAGCACCAGCACCACCGCCACCAACAGCAGGCTGGCCAGTTGCGCAGCGCTGGACAGGCTGAAGAAGCCGTACCAGGTCTTGTAGATGGCGGTGGTGAAGGTGTCGAAGTTGAACACCGCCACGGCGCCGAAATCGGCCAGTGTTTCCATCATCGCCAGGGCAATGCCGGCGCCAATGGCGGGCCGCGCCATGGGCAGGGCCACGCGCCAGAACGCCTGCCAGGGCGTGTGCCCCAGCACCCGCGCCGCTTCCATCAGGCCACGGCCCTGGGCCAGGAACGCCGTGCGCGCCAGCAGGTACACGTACGGGTAGAACACCAGCACCAGCACGATGATCACGCCGCCGGTGGAACGCACCCGCGGCAGCCGCAGGCCGCTGCCGAACCATTCACGCAGTAGCGTCTGCACCGGCCCTGCGAAGTCCAGCAGGCCCACAAAAACGAATGCCAGCACATAGGCGGGAATCGCGAACGGCAGCATCAGCGCCCAGTCCAGCCAGCGCCGGCCCGGGAACTGGCACAGGCTGGTGAGCCAGGCCAGGCTCACGCCCAGCAGGGTCACGCCGATGCCGACGCCAGTCAGCAGGGTCAGGGTGTTGCCCAGCAGGCGTGGCAACTGCGTGGCCCACAGGTGCTGCCAGATGCCAGCGTCGATGCTCTGCCAGGACAACAGCAGCACACTGAGCGGCAACAGCACCAGCGCTGCCATGGCGAAGACCGGCAGGTACCAGCGGCGCTGGTTCACGGGCCGGTCAGTTCCAGCCGGCACGGTCCATCAGGCGAATGGCCTCGGCCTGGCGCTTGCCCGCCACCTCGACCGGCAAGGTGTCGGCCTTGAACGTACCCCAGCCCGCCACTTCCGCCGAAGGCTCGACGCTGGGGTTGGCGGGGAATTCCTGGTTGGTGTCGGCGAAGATCTTCTGCGCCTCGGGGCCGGTCATCCACTCGACCAACGCCTTGGCCGCCTCGGGGTGCGGCGCGTGGCGCGTCAGGCCGATGCCCGACAGGTTCACGTGCACGCCACGGTCTTCCTGGTTGGGCCAGAACAGCTTGATTGGCAGCTGCGGGTCCTGGCGGTGCAGGCGCCCGTAGTAGTAGGTGTTGACGATGCCCACGTCGCACTGGCCAGCCTTGATGGCCTGCAGCACGGCGATGTCGTCGGAGAACACGTCGGTGGACAGGTTGTTGACCCAGCCCTTGAGGATGGCCTCGGTCTGCGCCTCGCCGTGGGTCTCGATCAGCGTGGCGGTCAGCGACTGGTTGTAGACCTTCTTCGCCGTGCGCAGGCACAGGCGGCCTTCCCATTGCTTGTCGGCCAGGGCCTCGTAGGTGGACAGGTCGGCGGGTTTGACCCGGTCGGTGGAGTAGGCGATGGTTCGCGCGCGCAGGCTCAGGCCGGTCCACTCATGGCTGGCGGCGCGGTACTGCGGCGGGATGTTGGTGTCGATGACCCCCGATTGCAGCGGCTGCAGGATGCCCATCTGCTCGGCCTGCCAGAGGTTGCCGGCGTCCACGGTCAGCAACAGGTCGGCGGTGGCGTGCTCGCCCTCTGCCTTGATGCGCTGCATCAGCGGCGCTTCCTTGTCGGTGATGAACTTGATCGGCACCCCGGTCTTGGCGGTGTAGGCGTCGAAGACCGGCTTGATCAGCTCGTCGATACGCGAGGAATACACCACCACTGCATCGGCGGCGCGAGCTTCATGGGCGAACAGGCTGAGGGCCAGGGCAATGAAAACGCGCTTGGAAGGCAGCATGGAAATAGACCCCGAAATCGAATGTGGGGCAAATGGTAGAGAAACGCATTTGCCATCTCAATCGAAGTCGAAAGCAAGAAGTTTCCAGATGTTTCCCAGAAGTTCCCATGTTCCCGTAGCAGCTGCCGAAGGCGGCGTCCGGATTCACCGCGGTGTGCCGGGAACAGCGCGGCGCCCTGGACGCGGCCTGTGGCCGCTGCTACAGGGGTTTTGCCAGCGCTGGCAGGTCGCCGCTCAAACCCAGCGCCTGGCGCACGAACAGCGCCTTGGCCTCGGGCATCTGCTCGACCCACTTCAGGCCGCTGTTGCGCAACCAGCGCACCGGCAGCGGGTCGGCCTGGAACAGCCGTTCGAAGCCTTCCATGGCCGCCATCAACGCCAGGTTGTGGGGCATGCGCCGACGTTCGTAGCGGCTGAGCACGCGCACGTCGGCCAGGCGTTCGCCACGGCCGTTGGCATGCAGCAGCTCTTCGGCCAGCACCGCAGCATCGAGGAAGCCCAGGTTCACGCCCTGCCCCGCCAACGGGTGAATGGTGTGGGCGGCGTCGCCGATCAGCACCAGGCCTTCAGCCACGTAGCGCTTGGCGTGGCGCTGGCGCAGCGGCACGCACAGGCGCTTGTCGGCGTGTTCGACCTTGCCCAGGCGGCCTTCGAAGGCACGCTCCAGTTGGGCGCAGAAGGCATCGTCATCCAGCGCCATCAGGTGCTCGGCTTCCTTGGGCGTGGTCGACCAGACGATCGAGCACCAGTGCTGCTGGTCGGCATGCTCCAGCGGCAGGAAGGCCAGCGGGCCGTCGTCGGTGAAGCGCTGCCAGGCGGTGCGCTGGTGCGGTTGCGCGCAGCGCACGCTGGTGACGATGGCGTGGTGCAGGTAATCCCACTCACGGGTCTCGCAGCCGGCCAGGCGGCGCACGGCGGAATGGGCGCCGTCGGCAGCCACCACCAGCGGCGCGCGCACGGTGCGGCCGTCGGCCAGGGTCAGCAGCCAGTCGTCACCGGAGCGGCGCAGCTGTTCCAGGCGCGCGTTGGCCAGCAGGCCGATGTCGCTGTCGTGCAGTTGCTCCAGCAGCGCATCCTGGACCACGCGGTTCTCGACGATGTGGCCCAGGGTTTCGGCATGCACACTGGCGGCGCTGAAGTGAATGTGGCCGGTGCCGCTGCCATCCCACACGCTCATGTCGCCGTAGGCGCAGGCACGACGACGGGCAATGCCCTGCCAGGCGCCCAGGCGCTCAAGCACGCGCTGGCTGGCGGCCGAGAGGGCGCTGACGCGCGGTTCGAACGGCGCCTGGGCGTCGAACGCCTTGACGCTGAGAGGGCTGCCGTCGACCACCAGGATTTCCAGGCCGCTGTTCTGCAACGCCAGGGCCAGGGCGCTGCCCACCATGCCGGCGCCGACTACTACCAGATCTGCACGCATTTCCATGCTTCAAGCCTGTTCCACGGGGTTGATGGGGGAGTAAAACGACGCGGCCATGCTCAACCCTGCATATCTGCGCGGGTGCCCAGGCCCATGGCCTGGCGGGCGAACCAGCGCTTGGCCGGCGGTAGCAGGTCTAGGCCCAGCAGGCCCAGGTTGCGCCCGGCGGCCACCAGCGGCTGGGAGGAACCGAACAGGCGGGTGACCTTGTCGGAGAAGCCCACGGTCAGGTCCTGGTCGGCGCGCTGGCTGGCGCGGTAGCGCTGCAAGGTGGCGAAGTCGCCCAGCGGCGCCTGGCTGGCCAGCAGGGTGTCGGCCAGCGCCTGCACGTCCCGCAGCGACAGGTTGAAACCCTGGCCGGCGATGGGGTGCAGGGCGTGGGCGGCGTTGCCGAGCACCACCAGGTGTGGCCGTACCTGCTCTTCGGCTTCTACCAGGGTCAGCGGGTACAGGTGGCGCACGCCGACCTGCTGTAAGGTGCCCAGGCGATAGCCGAACACGCCTTGCAGTTCCTTGAGGAACGCGCGCTCGTCGATCTCGGCCAGGCGCTGGGCGTCCATGCCCTGGCGGGTCCACACCAGCGCGCAGCGGTTGTCGGGCAGCGGCAGCAGGGCCATGGGGCCGTCGTCGGTGAAGCGTTCGAACGCCAGGCCTTCATGGGGCTGGCTGGGGCTGATGTTGGCGATCAGCGCGCTCTGGTCATAGGGCCGGCGGCGCACGCCGATGCCCAGCTGCTCGCGCAGGCCGGAACGGCCGCCATCGGCCAGCACTGCCAGGTCGCAGTCCAGGCTGGTGTCGTCGTTGAGGGTCAGGCGGTAGCCGTCCTCGCGCACCTGAAGGCGGGTGACCTCGGCGGGCACACGCCAGCTCACCACCTCTGGGTCCAGCGCCTGCCACAGGCATTGGCCCAGCCAGGCGTTCTCCACCACGTAGCCCAGGGCCGGCACGCCTTCTTCCAGCGCGGTCAGCCGGGTGACACCGAAGCGCCCGCGGTCGGACACATGGATTTGCCGGATCGGCTCGGCGCGCCGGTGAATGTGCTGCCACAGGCCCAGGCGCTCGTAGATCTGCCGGGTGCCGAACGACAGCGCCGAAGAGCGTGCGTCGTAGCTGGGCTGGTAGCTGTCGCCAGGGGCGAACGGCTCGATCAGCATGATCTTCCAGCCGCGCGCCTTGGCGCCGGCCTGCAGGGCCAGGGCCAGGCTGGCGCCGACCAGGCCGCCGCCGATGATTGCCAGATTGACGCGGTTCATGCGGCCTCGGTACGTGCTTGAGCCATCAAGGCTTCGATTTCGGCGACGGTCTTGGGCACGTCGCCGGTCAGGATGTCGCAACCACTGCGGGTTACCACCACGTCGTCTTCGATGCGCACGCCAATGCCGCGCCATTTCTTCGCCACGCGGGTGTTGTCGGGGCTGATGTAGATGCCCGGCTCCACCGTCAGGGTCATGCCCGGCTCCAGCACGCGCCATTCGCCGCCCACGCGGTAGTCGCCGACGTCGTGCACGTCCATGCCCAGCCAGTGGCCGGCACGGTGCATGTAGAAGGCGCGGTAGGCCTCGGTGACGATCAGTTCGTTGACCTCACCTTCCAGCAGGCCCAGCTCCACCAGCCCTTGGGTGATCACCCGCACGGTGGCCTCGTGGGCCTCATTCCAGTGGCGGTCCGGGCCGATGGCGGCAAAGGCTGCCTCCTGGGACTTGAGCACCAGCTCGTAAATGGCCTTCTGCTCGGGCGAGAACACGCCGCTGACCGGGAAGGTGCGGGTGATGTCGCTGGCGTAGCAGTCGATCTCGCAACCGGCGTCGATCAGCACCAGGTCGCCGTCCTTGAGTAGCGCGTCATTCTCCTGATAGTGGAGGATGCAGCTGTTGCGGCCCGAGGCGACGATGGAGCCATAGGCCGGCATCTTCGCCCCGCCCTTGCGGAATTCGTAGTCCAGTTCGGCTTCCAGGCTGAACTCGTGCAGGCCGGCGCGGCACGCCTGCATGGCGCGCACATGGGCACGGGCAGAGATCTGCGCGGCGTGGCGCATGACCTTCACCTCGTTGGCCGACTTGTACAGGCGCATGTCATGCAACAGGTGGTCCAGCGCCACGAACTCTTCGGGCGGCTGCGAACCCAGGTCGGCCTTGGAGCGAATCACGTTGATCCACTCCATCAGGTGCCGGTCGAATTCGGTGTTGCTGCCCATGGCCGTGTACACCCGGTCGCGGCCTTCGATCAGGCCGGGCAGGATGTCGTCGATATCGGTGATAGGGAAGGCATCGTCGGCGCCGTAGTCACGAATAGCGCCTTCCTGGCCGGCCCGCAGGCCATCCCACAGCTCACGCTCGGGGTTGCGCTCGCGGCAGAACAGCACGTATTCGCCGTGCTCGCGGCCGGGGATCAGGGCGATCACCGCCTCGGGCTCGGGGAAGCCGCTCAGGTACTGGAAGTCGCTGTCCTGGCGATACACGTGCTCCACGTCGCGGTTGCGAATGGCCACGGCAGCCGCCGGCAGGATGGCGATGCTGTTGGGCTCCATCTGCGCCATCAGAGCCTTGCGCCGACGCGCATATTCCGACTTCGGGATGTGGATTACTGGCACAGGTGGGCCCCTTTTCGCATCAGTGCAGGGAAGGCTTGGCAGCCGCCACTGGCTTGGCGCACTCGGTGAACAGCAGCATCGGCGCCACGCGCAGGTATTCCATCACTTCCATGTAGTCGCTTTCGGCGTCTTCGGATTCTTCCAGCGCTTCCTGCACCTGGGAAATGGCGTCCATGTCCTGGAGGATTTCCTGGGCTTCCTGGCTCAGGTTCTTGCCACCCGAGTGCAGGCCGAAGCCGGTGAGGAAGCCTTGGCACCATTGGCCCAGGGCGGTGGCACGCTCGGTCAGCGGCGCGTCGTCGCTAGGCAGCAGGATGACGATGGTCACGTCTTCGCCGGTGAGCTCGCCCTGGACCATGGCCTGCAGGCCAACCAGCGCGTTGCGCACGTTGTCCGCAGGTTCGGTGTCCAGCGACAGCGCGGCGTCCGCCAGCCAGCCTTCGGCGTCGAAGTCGGCGCCGGCGCAGCTGCGGCCCAGCAGCAAGCCATGCAGCTCGGCAGGGGAAACGGGGTGACCGCCAGCGTTGAGCAGGTCGGCAAAGCCTTGATACGGGGATTTCTGAATAGACATGGCAACTAGGCGCCAGGCGGCGCAATGACTAGAATGAAGACCTTGTATCCTAGCACCGGCAGGCGCGCCAAGACCATCGACGCGGCCAACTCGTTAACGTGCAAGGCCTTGCGCCACTCACTGATTGTAGCGAACGGGACCCCATGGAACAGAACGACCTGCAAGCGCTGATGGGCCGACTCGAGCAATTGATCGACCGAGTCGAGCAACTAAAACGCCAAAACGGACTCCTACTAGCTCAGGAAAAATCCTGGCGCGAGGAGCGCGCACACCTCATAGAAAAAAACGAAATCGCCCGGCACAAGGTCGAATCGATGATTTCGCGCCTCAAGGCCCTGGAGCAAGACTCATGAGTTCAAGCAATAGCGTCACTGTTCAGATCCTCGACAAGGAATACTCGATCATCTGCCCCCCCGAGGAGCGCAGCAACCTGGTCAGCGCCGCGCGCTACCTGGACGGCAAGATGCGCGAGATCCGCAGCAGCGGCAAGGTCATCGGCGCCGACCGCATCGCCGTGATGGCTGCACTGAACATTACCCATGACCTGTTGCACAAGCAGGAAACCCCCGACATCGCCGCCAGCGGTTCCACCCGCGAGCAGGTCCGCGACCTGCTCGAACGCGTCGACCTGGTGCTCGCCACTGATCAGGATGAAACCCGGGGCTGAAACATTCTGATTGTTTCGGGTATACTTGCGCCGCTCCCTGGAGTGCTTGCCAGTCGGTCATGTCCCTGAGCCGATACGCACAACCACGGGGGTTGCACGCTGAGGCCGGTGCGCATGTCCGCTTGACGGAAAGCCTTAACGCCTCCTGCAATCTCCACCTTGAACTTTCGGGTTCAAGGGCTACACCGACAGCGGTTCGTCGGGGAGTCTCGCATTACTTGCCCCTGCCAGGCCTTGCCGGCATGGGTATCCGCCCCGCCGCCCCGCGCGGCCCGGGCGCTTCTGGATGGCCTTCGCCATGACCGAATCCGCACCACTTTCCCGCCCTCAATTGCGCCGCCTGCTGCGCGATGCCCGACGGGCACTGACCCCTGCGCAACAACGTGAAGCCGCCCGCGGGCTGTACCGCCAGCTGGCCCAGCACCCGCTGTTCCGGCGCGCCCGCCACGTGGCCCTGTACCTGCCCAACGACAGCGAAATAGACCCACGCCTGCTGCTGGCCGAAGCCCAGCGCCGGGGCAAGAAAACCTATTTGCCGGTGCTCAGCGCCTGGCCACGGACCAAAATGGTGTTCCAGCAGGTGCGCGCAGGTGAGGCATATCGTCGCAACCGCTTCCGCATTCCCGAACCGCACATCAACCCGGCGCGCCAACGGGTGATCTGGGCGCTGGACCTGATCCTGCTGCCGCTGGTGGGCTTTGACGAAGTGGGCGGCCGGTTGGGCATGGGCGGTGGCTTCTACGACCGCAGCCTGGCCTACCGCAGCCGCCGCGGTGCCTGGCACAAGCCGGTGCTGCTGGGCCTGGCCCATGAGTGCCAGAAGGTGGAGCGGCTGGCGCAGGCCAGTTGGGACGTGCCGTTGCAGGGCACCGTGTCGGATAAACGCTGGTACCTGGCGTAACCCTGCAGGCACAAAAAAAGGCCCATCGGCATGCCGATGGGCCTTTTTTCACGCTGCAATCAGCGGTACTGGACGGGCGCGTTCACTTCCACAGGGGCATTGGCCTTGCGGTCCCACAGGGTTTGCGCGTAACCCGTGGTCACGACACCCAAACCGAACAAAATGACCAAAATCCATAGCAAATCCGGTTTGCGGCGCATCAATTGCCCCCCTCAGGCAAGTCGTGATGAAGTCGGGCGCTTTGGCTTGAAGATGGCCCGGTAATTATGTGAAGCGTAAAATGCGCGCATTCTGCGGCAACATGACGCGACACGCAACGCTGGCGCCAACCGACTGTCGGGTTGTATTGAAAACGCCACACTGACAATTTTTGTTTCAAATTTGGAGCAGCAACGATGGCCTATTGGCTGATGAAATCAGAGCCCGACGAGCTCTCCATCAAGGACCTGGCCCGCCTGGGCGACACCCGCTGGGATGGGGTGCGCAACTATCAGGCACGCAATTTCCTGCGCGCGATGGCCGTGGGTGACGAGTTCTTCTTCTACCACTCCAGCTGCGCGGAACCAGGCATTGCCGGCATCGCCCGCATCAGCGCGGCGGCCTATGAAGACCCCACGGCCCTGGACCCGGCAAGCGCCTACCACGACGCCCGCGCCAACGCCGACAAGAACCCCTGGAGCGCGGTGGACGTGAGCCACGTCGAAACCTTCGCCAAGGTGCTGGGCCTGGGCTACCTCAAGCAGCAGGCGGCGCTGGCCGAGCTGCCGCTGGTACAAAAGGGCAGCCGGCTGTCGGTGATGCCAGTGACCGCCGAACAATGGGCGGCGGTGCTGGCGCTGCGCTGAGGCTTACTGCACGATCAGGTTGTTGAACAGCAAATCCTCGACCATGGGCTTGCCCTCTTCGCTGGTCATGACCTGCTGCACCTGCTTGAGCGCTTCCTGGCGCAGCTTTTCCTTGGACTCGACGTTGCTCAGCGATTCCACGGTCTGCTGGGAGAACAGCGCCACCAGCTGGTTGCGGATCAGCGGGTCCTGGTGTTTCACCGCGGCTTCCGCCTCGGGGCCGGTCACGCGCAGGGCCACGTCGGCCTTGTACACGTGCAGGCGCGGGCTGCCGTCCAGCGCGTAGTTGCCCACAAAGGGCGGGCTCAGGGTGATGTAGCTCACTTTCGGTGGGCCGCCCTCTTCCTTGCCTTCCTCGGCCATGGCCGCCGACACGGGCAGCGTCAGGGCCAACGCCATCAAGATCCACGCTTTCACAAATTCGTTCCTCATTCTGTTGGCGCAAGCATAACAAGATAACCCACGGGCCGGCGCTTATGGACGCCTATCAGCTGGGGGCATGCTCGTTGACCGCACATTCGTCACACCTACACTTATCGGCCACAACCTGCAAAGGAATAGCCCGATGAAAGCTGTGCTGTGCAAAGCCTTCGGCCCCGCCGAGACCCTGGTATTGGAAGACATCGCCAGCCCGGCGATCAAGAAGAACGAAGTGCTGGTGGAGGTGCACGCCGCCGGGGTCAACTTTCCCGACACGCTGATCATCGAGGGCAAATACCAGTTCAAGCCACCCTTCCCCTTCGCCCCCGGCGGTGAGGCGGCAGGCGTGGTGCGTGCGGTAGGCGAGAACGTCAGCCACCTGAAGGTGGGCGACCGGGTGATGGGTCTGACCGGCTGGGGCAGCTTCGCCGAGGAAATCGCCGTGCCCGGCTACAACGTCATGGCGATTCCCGACGGCATGGACTACCAGACCGCCGCGGCTTTCAGCATGACCTACGGCACCTCCATGCACGCCCTCAAGCAGCGCGCCAACCTGCAACCGGGCGAAACCCTGCTGGTGCTAGGCGCCTCCGGTGGCGTGGGCCTGGCGGCGGTGGAAATCGGCAAGGCCATGGGCGCCCGCGTGATTGCCGCGGCCAGCTGCGCCGACAAGCTGGCGGTGGCCAAGGCCGCCGGTGCCGACGAACTGATCAACTACAGCGAAACCAGCCTCAAGGATGAGATCAAGCGCCTGACCGGCGGCAACGGCGTCGACGTAATCTACGACCCGGTGGGCGGCGACCTGTTCGACCAGGCCGTGCGCTCCATCGCCTGGAACGGCCGCCTGCTGGTGGTGGGCTTTGCCAGCGGGCGCATCCCCGAGCTGCCGGTGAACCTGGCACTGCTCAAGGGCGCAGCCGTGGTGGGGGTGTTCTGGGGCTCGTTCGCCCAGCGCCAGCCGCAGGACAACGCGGCCAACTTCAAGGCGCTGTTCCAGTGGTTTGCCGAGGGCAAGCTCAAGCCGCTGGTTTCGGCCACCTACCCCCTGGCTGAAGCGGGTGCTGCCATCCACGCGCTGGCCCATCGCCAGGCCGTAGGCAAGCTGGTAATCGCCGTGCGGTGAGTCGTTCCCGTTCAGGAAACGATTCTGAATGGTGCCTTCCCCTTGATGAGGTTGAACTGAGCGCCGCAACCGCCTGGTTGCAACCTCATCGAAAGGGAGTTCACCATGAGTGTCTTTACTGTGTATTTCTGTGGTACCAGCGCCACCTGCTTTGACAACCACCACCCCAACTACTGGAACGGCGAGCTGGTTTCCACCCTGGCCGCCAATAGCCTGGGCCGCGAGTTCGCCGACTGGATCATCGTCGACGGCCCCGGCAGCGGCAACCTGCAAGCCGACACACTGACCGTCGAGTCCCAGGACCATCCCTACGCCGGCCCGGCATTCGGCAAGGGCTGGGAGACCAACGTGCGCCATGCCTTGAACATGATCAAGGGCGAATTCGAATGGCAGCGCGACAAACTTAACGAAGCCGATTACCAGGCGCTCAAGAAGGCCGGGGTGCCTATTCAGGATGTCCAGGTCAAGGGCAGCTTCTGGGCGCGGATATATGACTACGGCGACCGCAACCCCACCCCACAGCAGCTGCAACAACAGATCGTCAACCAATTCCGCAAGGGCGGCAAAATCCCCAGCCAGGTCAACCTGGTGGGCTGGAGCCGCGGTGGCATCAGCTGCCACATGCTGGCCAACGCCATGCTCAAGGACCCGGCCCTCAAGCATATCCCGGTGAATATCTTCGCCATTGACCCAGTGCCGGGGTTGTTCAACTTTCAGCCAGAGCGCGTCAACCTGGGCAGCAATGTGCGCGAATACGTCGGGTTTTACGCCCGGGACGAACGCTCGAAGGGCTTCGCTTGCGTCATCCCCAAGGTCACCGGCAACACCAGGGTCGGCGTCTACCCGATGCCAGGGCGGCACGCCACCCTGGTGGGCAATGCCGCCAAAGACGGCGTGGCGGGCGCCAAGGCGTTGCCTGAGCCGGGGATGGTGGTGCGGCACTTGGCAGAAACCTGCCTGCAACGCTGGGGCGTCGAACTGCAAAAGTGCCTGAACCTGGACGCGGCAGCGCTCAAGCAGGCACACGACACCATGCATATCCACGACGACTGGTACGCCAACATGCGCAAGTACAGCTACACGTATGTCACCGAAGCCGACAAGAACGAGCGTGCAGTCAGCCATGGCACCCAGTGGGCGCCCTTCTCGGCCATCGGCGGCGCGCCCTTCACGCCGGCCATCGGCCTGGCCGCGCCAGTGGCAGCGGTGCAGGGCATGTACAAGGAACTGATGCCACCGGCGGCCGGCGCCTAACCCTCACGCGAATGGCAGCGCTTGATGCGCGCCTCCAGGTTGCGGTCGGGCATTTCGTGGCTGCGCAGGGCGCTGATGGTCTGCTGCACGTAGTCCAGGGTGCTGCCGAACCGGCCGCTGGCGCTTTCCAGGATGTGGCTCAAGAGGTTGTCGGGCAGGTTGCCCGCGTAGCTGGGCAGGTGCCGTTCAAGCACGAAGCCCAGCGCCTGCACCTTGGTGCCGTCTTCAAGGCGGCAGTTCAGCCAGTGCGGCCGATAGGACGGATAGGGCATCTCCCGCTGCCACAGCGCCAGCAACGAATCCTGCAGTTGTTCCTGCGGCAGGCGGTAGGCAAAGCCGCTGCAGGAACCGCCGCGGTCCAGGCCGAACACCAGCCCGGGGCGTTCCGGCGTGCCGCGGTGCTCGTGGGACCACAGGTACAGGCCGCGGTGGTAACCATGCACCCGTGCACGGCGGCGCTCCACCGCGCTGCACTCCGGCCGCCAGATCAGCGAACCGTAGGCAAACAGCCAGACCGGCCCGCCCTTATGGCGCGCCATGGTGGTTTGGAGGGAGTGCACCAGTTGCTCGTGGGTCAATTGCGGCCCGAGGTCGAGCGAAGGTGGGTAGACCTCGTTGAAGTGTGCAGTTTCGATAGCCGACATAGTCGTCGCCTGATATCCCCGTGAATCGACAAGGCCGACTCACTTTAACCGATTGCTACAGCCCCGCTGTTACCGTACGGCAGATAACCTCAGAAAAACAAGCCCTTGCAAACGCTTATAAGCAACTCGACTGGCGTTGGTTATAAAGCACCGAAGTGGGCCACACAGCACAACTGCGCACCGAAGTGGCACTTGCGCCCAGTGAAGTTGCCCCTGCTATTGCCTGAGAATAGTGCAGCCAAGACACATGTAAACTTTCCTACGAAATATTCAGAAGTTTCACGTCTAGAAACTTCCTATCGATATGAGCGAAAAAGCACGCTTCCGATAGATAGCGGTCAATGATCATGAAATTTTCCCTCAGCACCCTCGCCCGCGTGCTGCCAGCCGCACTGGCAGCCTGGGCGCCCCCTGCAATTGCCGCAAGCGATGACTTCTGGCTGTTGCAAGGCAGCGTGCTGACCCGCCACTTCGCCAGCAACGGCCAGTACAACAACCATCAGGACCTGGTCGGCCTGGAGCGCAACCTGGCATCCGGCTGGCTGGCGGGCGGCGCCACCTTCCGCAACTCCTTCAGCCAGCGGTCGTTCTACGCCTACGCAGGCAAGCGCTTCGACGTGCCGGACTCCGCGCTGTACTACAAGCTCAGCGCAGGGGTGATCCATGGCTACAAGGGAAATTACCGGGACAAGCTGCCCTTGAACCGCTTCGGCTTCGCGCCGGCGGTGATCCCCGGCATCGGCGCCCACTGGGGGCCGGTGACCGGGGAAGTGGTGTTGCTGGGGTTGGCCGCGACCATGGTCAACGTCGGCGTGCGTTTTTGACCTTGCGCTCAGGGACGGGGCGCGTAGGCGAACACGTCGGCACGCATCTGGTGCGCATCCATGCCTGCCGCCACCAGGGCGTCCAGGGTGGCGTAGATCATGGCCGGCGAGCCGCTGGCGTAGACATGCACGCCAGCCAGGTCGGTAATGTCTTCACAGACCGCCTCGTGCAGCATGCCGCAACGGCCTTCCCAGCCGCAGAGGTCGCTGACCACCTGGTGCAGGAACAGGTTGGGCAGCGCCTTCCACTCTTCCCAATGCTCAAGCTGATAGAAGTCTTCAGGCCGGCGCACGCCCCAGTACAGGTGCACCGGGTGCTTGAAGCCCTTGGCGCGGCAATGCTCGATCAGGCTGTGCATCTGCGCCATGCCGGTGCCAGCGGCGATCAGCACCAGCGGGCCGTCCGGCAACTCGGCCAGGTGGGTGTCGCCGAACGGCAGTTCCACGCGGGCCATGCGGTTGCGCTGCAGCTGCTCGACCAGGCTCTGGGCGCTGGCTTCGCGCACCAGCACGTGCAGTTCCAGGTCGCGGCCGCTGTGGGGCGCCGAGGCCAGGGAAAACGCCGATTTGTCGCCGTTCTCGCGCTCGATCATCAGGTACTGCCCGGCATGGTAGCGCGGCGGCTTGCCGGCCGGCGCGCGCAGGCGCACGCGCCAGACGTCGCCACCTACGGGGGTACAGTCGCTGAGCTGGCAGGCGAGGCTGCGCACCGGCAGCTCGCCCAGGGCCAGCACGCCGTCCCAGAGCACTACGCAATCTTCCAGGGGCTCGGCGATGCAGGTGTAGATTTCACCGTGGTCGCGCTCTTCTCCGTCCTGGCGCACACGGCCCTCCACCAACAACGCCGAGCACACGTGGCAATTGCCATTGCGACAGCTTTGCGGGCACTCGTGGCCCAGGCGCTGGGCGGCTTCCAGGATTCGTTCGCCGGGTAGCGTGTCCAGCACCGCGCCCGATGGCTGCAAGGTTACGCGCATCAATCTATTCCTAGCTGGTTCCACAGTTCATCGATGCGTTTGGTAACGGCGTCGTCCTTGACGATCACGCGCCCCCACTCACGGGTGGTTTCGCCGGGCCACTTGTGGGTGGCGTCCAGGCCCATCTTCGAGCCCAGGCCCGATACCGGCGAGGCGAAGTCCAGGTAGTCGATCGGGGTGTTGTCGATCATCACCGTGTCGCGCTTGGGGTCCATGCGCGTGGTGATAGCCCAGATCACGTCGTTCCAGTCCCGCGCGTTGATGTCGTCGTCGGTGACGATAACAAACTTGGTGTACATGAACTGTCGCAGGAACGACCACACGCCCAGCATCACCCGCTTGGCGTGGCCGGGGTACTGCTTCTTCATGGTCACCACCGCCATGCGGTAGGAACAGCCTTCGGGCGGCAGGTAGAAGTCGGTGATCTCCGGGAACTGCTTCTGCAGGATCGGCACGAACACCTCGTTCAGCGCCACGCCCAGGATCGCCGGCTCATCCGGCGGCCGGCCGGTGTAGGTGCTGTGGTAGATCGGCTTGATACGGTGGGTGATGCGCTCCACGGTAAACACCGGGAAGCTGTCGACCTCGTTGTAATAGCCGGTGTGGTCGCCATAGGGACCTTCGTCGGCCATCTCGCCAGGGTGGATAACACCTTCCAGGACGATCTCAGCGCTGGCCGGCACCTGCAGGTCGTTGCCACGGCACTTCACCAGCTCGGTGCGGTTGTCGCGCAACAGGCCGGCGAAGGCGTATTCCGACAGGCTGTCGGGCACCGGGGTCACGGCGCCAAGGATGGTCGCCGGGTCGGCGCCCAGGGCTACCGATACCGGGAACGGCTGGCCCGGGTGCTTCTCGCACCATTCGCGGTAGTCCAGCGCGCCGCCACGGTGGCTCAGCCAGCGCATGATGACCTTGTTGCGGCCAATGACCTGCTGGCGGTAGATGCCCAGGTTCTGGCGATCCTTGTTCGGCCCACGGGTAACGGTCAGGCCCCAGGTGATCAGCGGCGCGACGTCGCCCGGCCAGCAGGTCTGCACCGGCAGCATGCCCAGGTCGACGTCATCGCCCTCGATGACCACTTCCTGGCACGCGGCGTCCTTGACCACCTTGGGGGCCATGGCAATGATCTTCTTGAAGATCGGCAGCTTGGACCAGGCGTCCTTCAGCCCCTTGGGCGGCTCGGGCTCCTTGAGGAACGCCAGCAGCTTGCCGATTTCACGCAGCTCGCTGACGTCTTCGGCGCCCATGCCCAGGGCCACGCGGCCGGGGGTGCCAAACAGGTTGCCCAGCACCGGAATGTCGTAGCCGGTGGGCTTTTCGAACAGCAGCGCCGGGCCCTTGCTGCGCAGGGTGCGATCGCAGACTTCAGTCATTTCCAGCACCGGCGAAATCGGCACCTGGATGCGTTTCAACTCTCCGCGCTGCTCAAGCTGCTGCACGAAATCCCGAAGATCCTTGAATTTCATTGACCATGCCACTCGTAAAATAGGCGTACATCGTACCTGCTCCGGCGACGGCTGGCAGCCGCCGAACCGTCAATCTGCAGAATTGGCCTGGATTTGCGCGTTGGCATGGGCCGCCGCTGCCCCCGTGAACAGCGGCGCCAGCAGCGGTTGCAGGTAGGTGGCCGCCGCATCGCCGTAATGATTGGTATCCATATAGAGCGATTGGCCATTGCTTTCGACCCGGCAGATGCCGCCCCGGGCGCAGAACAGCGCCGTGGGATCGATCACCCGCACACCAGCGTCCCGGGCCGCAAGGCCCCCAAACAGCTGGTGAATGAATGCCTGGCGCGCCAAATGCTCGGCCACGGGCCGGCCGTCATCGGCCGCCGACCGGCCGAGCATGGCCAGCCGTGTCAGGCGCCAGGGCACCGGTTGCTTCTGCAGCGGCACCTCGGCCACCAGCCACACCCGGTGGCCATGCTGGCGCAGCAACGTCACCAGCGTGCCCAACCGCTGCGCCAACTGCTGTTCGGCGTACGCGCGGTCAGCCTTGCCAGAATGAGGGTCGTGCAGCATGTAGGTGGTGTCGCCGTCTTCCTCCCCGTAAAGGTACAGGCTCCAGCGCGCCGCCAGCACCACATCGCTCACCCCCGGGGTGTCGGTCAAGGCCAGCATGCGCTGGTTGAACGCCTGGCAGCCGGGCTTGGTTTCAAGGCCCGGCACTGGAATGCACCCCGACTTGGCGGCCAGCGACACCGGCATGGCGTGCTGCTCGGCGGCTATTTTCAGCGCGGGGCCCATGCCGGCCGCATGGCTGTCCCCCCATATCAGCGTCGCCGGCACGCCCTGCCCTTGCGGGCCCAGCCGGCAGACTGGCTTGGAGTCCTCGAAACCGGACAGGCAGTCACGTTCACCGCCCTCCCATTCCTTCGCCTGGGCATACCTGAGCGCCTGTTCAGGCAGGCGCGAGGGAATTCCGTCGGTCCAGCGCAGGGCCTGGCCCGCCAGGCTGATCGTCACCAGCACCACCAGCGCGCCCGCCAGCACCTGCCGCGGCGTGGCGGCGGGCCTGGCCTGGCGCAGCGGCTGCTCAACCCAACGCCAGCTGGCATAGGCCAGCACCAGGCTGAGCGCCAGCAACCCGGCCACCTGCCAGCCACCCAGGCCATCCACCGCGGCGTAGCTGGCGAACACGTGGACCGGCCAGTGCCACAGGTACCAGGAATAGGAGAGCAGCCCGATACCCACCAGCAGCCGCGTGCCCAGCAGGCGCGCAACCCAGGTAGCGTGGGCGCCATTGGCCCAGATCAGCAACACGGTGCCCAGCACCGGCAACAGTGCCGCCGGGCCAGGGAACGGCGTGGCAGCATCGAACAGCAGGGTGGCCGCCAGCAGCATGGCCAGCCCGCCCAGGCTGGCCGCCTGGTAAAACCATGGCGCGCGGCGGCTCTGCGCCACCGGCGCCACGGCTAGCAGGGCACCCGCCAGCAGCTCCCAGGCACGCAGGGGCAGCAGGAAGAACGCCGCCGAAGGGTCGTGTTTCACCGCCCAGGTGCTCATGCCGAGGGACAGCAGCGCGAGCCCCAGCAACCACAAGCGCCAGCGCGGGACCCAGCGCATCAGCAGCCCCAGCAGCAACGGGAAGACGATGTAGAACTGCTCTTCCACCGACAGCGACCAGGTGTGCAGCAGCGGCTTGAGGTCAGAGGCCGTGTCGAAATAGCCATCCTCGCGGCGGAACAGGATGTTGGAAGCGAACATGGCCTGATAGCGCACGGTGCGGCCCAGGTCGCTGTAGTCATGCGGCGCCAGCAGGAACCAGCCGGCGACCAGGCTCGCCAGCATGACCACGCACAACGCCGGCAGAATGCGCCGTGCCCGCCGGGTCCAGAAGTCTAGGAAGCTGAACTGCCCCGCCTGGCGTTGCCGCCAGATGATCGAGGTGATCAGGAAGCCGGAAATGACGAAAAACACGTCCACGCCGACAAACCCACCGGAAAACCCGGTGATGCCGAAGTGAAAGAGCACGACCACCATTACGGCCAGCGCGCGCAGGCCGTCGATGTCGCGACGGTATGACAGTACAGCCATGACAGTCCCTTGTTTTCTTGTGTTCCCCGGTATCGGGGGCATCGCATCATAGAAGGGCTGGCTGTGTATCAGTTCCGAAAAAATGTAAAAAAAATGGCGCCCCGGTGGGCGCCATTTTTTCAAGCAGGCTAAAAAAGCGTGCTTACTTGCGTTTCATCGACAGGAAGAACTCGTCGTTGGTCTTGGTCTGCTTCAGCTTGTCGACCAGGAACTCGATGGCGGCGACTTCGTCCATCGGGTGCAGCAGCTTGCGCAGGATCCACATGCGCTGCAGTTCGTCGTCGGCAGTCAGCAACTCTTCGCGGCGGGTACCGGAACGGTTGATGTTGATGGCCGGGAAGACGCGCTTCTCAGCGATCTTGCGGTCCAGGGGCAGTTCCATGTTGCCGGTACCCTTGAACTCTTCGTAGATCACTTCGTCCATCTTCGAGCCGGTCTCGACCAGCGCAGTGGCGATGATGGTCAGCGAACCGCCTTCCTCGATGTTACGCGCAGCGCCGAAGAAACGCTTCGGCTTCTCCAGGGCGTGGGCGTCGACACCACCGGTCAGTACCTTGCCGGAGCTAGGGATGACGGTGTTGTAGGCACGGGCCAGACGGGTGATGGAGTCCAGCAGGATGACCACGTCCTTCTTGTGCTCGACCAGGCGCTTGGCCTTCTCGATCACCATCTCGGCAACCTGCACGTGGCGGGTTGGCGGCTCGTCGAAGGTGGAGGCAACCACTTCGCCGCGCACGGTGCGCTGCATTTCGGTCACTTCTTCCGGACGTTCGTCGATCAGCAGCACGATCAGGTGAACTTCAGGGTTGTTACGCGTGATGTTCGACGCGATGTTCTGCAGCATGATGGTCTTGCCCGCCTTCGGCGGAGCAACGATCAGGCCACGCTGGCCCTTGCCGATCGGCGCGCACAGGTCGATGACACGACCGGTGAGGTCTTCGGTGGAACCGTTGCCGGCTTCCATCTTCATGCGCACGGTCGGGAACAGCGGCGTCAGGTTTTCGAACAGAATCTTGTTCTTGGCGTTTTCCGGGCGGTCGAAGTTGATGGTGTCAACTTTCAACAGGGCGAAGTAACGCTCGCCTTCCTTTGGAGGGCGGATCTTGCCGACGATGGTGTCGCCGGTGCGCAGGTTGAAGCGACGGATCTGGCTTGGGGAGACGTAGATGTCATCCGGGCCCGCGAGGTACGAAGCGTCAGCCGAACGCAGGAAGCCGAAGCCGTCCTGGAGAATCTCCAGCACGCCATCACCGGAGATTTCCTCGCCGCTTTTGGCATGTTTCTTCAACAGGGAGAAAATCACATCCTGCTTGCGCGAACGGGCCATATTTTCTATGCCCATCTGTTCGGCCATTTCGAGCAGATCGGTAATCGGCTTTTGCTTGAGTTCAGTCAGGTTCATAAGGGAATGACGTAATCATGTATGGAGGGAGAAATTAAGCTTTGGGCTTAATGAGGCCGCGCCGCAGAGAAGGCGACAGGATCGCGTACTAATTCGAGTAGGAGTGCGTCGGCGACGGCTTGCAGGGGGCGCTAGAGATACTAGTGCGAGGCCGAATGTAACACCTGAATTTCTGGGCGTCTAGTCGTTCGCCCAAGAAAAAGCCCCGCAAGGTGCGGGGCTATTACCACTGGATATTTCAGCGCTATTACAGGCTGGCATCCAGGAAAGCGGCCAATTGCGACTTGGACAGGGCGCCGACCTTGGTCGCTGCCACTTCACCGTCCTTGAACAGCATCAGCGTAGGAATGCCACGCACGCCGTGCTTGGCTGGGGTTTCCTGGTTGTCGTCGATGTTCAGCTTGGCGATGGTCACTTTACCTTCGTAGGTACCGGCGATCTCGTCCAGCACGGGTGCGATCATCTTGCATGGGCCACACCACTCAGCCCAATAGTCAACGAGGACAGGGCCCTTGGCCTTGAGTACTTGCTCCTCAAAGGTTGCATCAGTGACGTGCACGATTTTGTCGCTGCTCATAACGGGCTCCGCGGTCGAATTCTGGAAAAACGTCGCCCATCATAACGGCACAGGCGCCCTACAGGAAGCCGATGATGATTGTCTCTAACTATAGTGATTCCAGATTTAACCAATCGCTATCAGGGCGCGACGAAGGCAATGCCCGTGCGCAGGGCCGCCGCGCGGATGTGTTCCTGCATGGCGCGGGAGGCCGGTGCGGCGGCGTGACGCGCCAGGGCACGAAGGATCTTGCGGTGCTCTTGCCAGGTCTCCATGGCCCGCTCGGCGCGGATGAACGGTAGCTTCTGGCTTTCCAGGAAGATATCGGCGCTGGCGACCAGGATGCTGGCCATGGCCTGGTTGCCGCTGGCCACCAGGATGCGCCGGTGGAAGTCGAAGTCCAGGCGCGCGGCGGCCTCGAAGTCGCCACCACGCAGCTCGGCGCGCATGGCCTCGACGTTATCCTGCAGGCCGTCCAGTTCGTCGGCGTTCAGGCGCACGGCCGCCAGGCCCGCGGCGAAGCTTTCCAGGGCGTAGCGCAGCTGGAAAATGTCCTCGGGCGTGGCCTGGGCCGCGAACGGCCAGGCCAGCCCGGCGGGTGCAGCCTGCCCCGCCCCCGGCGCCTGCACGAACACGCCCTTGCCCGGCTGGATACTGACCACCCCCAAGGCGCTGAGGGTCGACAACGCCTCGCGCAGCGACGCGCGGCTCACCCCCAATTGCTCCGCCAGGTCGCGCTGCGAGGGCAGCGCGGCGCCGGCTTCGAAGCCGTGCTGGCTGATCAGTTGGCGAATGCCCTGGATGGCGAGATCAGGTACCGCTCGGTTCATTGAATTCATCATGGGCGCAGGGCGTTTCGGGCGTATGGAATAACTGTTGTAACGCCATTTTTTCCGCCTGGCAAATCACGCCCTTTAACGGTTCACCCCCGTATTTATTGCTCGAAACCGGTGCAGCTGTTCAGACCAGTATGACCAACCAAAAGCCCGCGGCCAGGGGTTTCGGCGTTCCTGGCATGAGCTGTGCACTGGGCTTGGCACTCACTTTCGGAGACCGTGCCATGATCCAGCGCTGTACCGCCCTGCTCACCGCTCTGTTCGCCAGCCTGATGCTTTGCCAGGCCCCCGCCCACGCCGACGGCCTGGAGGACGTGGTCAAGCGCGGCACCCTGAAAGTCGCCGTGCCCCAGGACTTCCCGCCCTTCGGCTCGATTGGCCCGGACATGAAGCCGCGCGGCCTGGACATCGACACCGCGCAGCTGATTGCCGACCGCCTCAAGGTCAAGCTGGAACTGACCCCGGTCAACAGCACCAACCGCATCCCCTACCTCACCACCGGCAAGGTCGACCTGGTGATCTCCAGCCTGGGCAAGAACCCCGACCGCGAGAAGGTCATCGACTTCTCCAGCGCCTACGCGCCCTTCTACCTCGCGGTGTTCGGCCCGCCCGACGCGCCCATCGCCAGCCTCGACGACCTCAAGGGCAAGACCATCAGCGTCACCCGCGGCGCCATCGAGGACATCGAGCTGACCAAGGTCGCCCCCGAGGGTGTGACCATCAAGCGCTTCGAGGACAACAACTCGACCATCGCCGCCTACCTGGCCAACCAGGTGGACCTGATCGCCAGCGGCAACGTGGTGATGGTGGCCATCAGCGAGCGCAACCCCAAGCGCATCCCGGCGCTGAAGGTGAAGCTCAAGGATTCGCCGGTGTACGTGGGCCTGAACAAGGACGAGCCGCAGCTGCTGGCCAAGGTCAACGAGATCATTGCCGCGGCGAAACAGGACGGCAGCCTGGAAAAGAACTCGCAGGCCTGGCTGAAGCAGCCGCTGCCCGCCGACCTCTGAGGTAGCAGACCCTATATGGCTTACCACTTCGACTTTGCACCCGTGCTGGCCAACACCGACCTGCTGCTCAAGGGCGCGCTGTTCACCCTGGAACTGACGGCCATCGGCGCCCTGCTGGGCGTCAGCCTGGGGATCGTGGGCGGGGTGGTGCGGGCCTGGAAGATCCAGCCGTTCGCCCGCCTGTTCGGCGTGTACGTGGAACTGATCCGCAACACGCCGTTCCTGGTGCAACTGTTCTTCATCTTCTTCGGCCTGCCGTCCCTGGGCGTGCAGATCAGCGAATGGCAGGCGGCGGTGCTGGCCATGGTGGTGAACCTGGGCGCCTACAGCACGGAAATCATCCGCGCCGGCATCCAGGCCATTCCCCGCGGCCAGCTGGAGGCCGCCGCCGCGCTGGCCATGAGCCGCGCCGAGGCGTTTCGCCACGTGGTGCTGGTGCCGGCGCTGGGCAAGGTGTGGCCGGCCCTGAGCAGCCAGATCATCATCGTCATGCTGGGTTCGGCGGTGTGCTCGCAGATCGCCACCCAGGAGCTGAGCTTCTACGCCAACTTCATTCAGTCGCGCAATTTCCGCGCCTTCGAGACCTACCTGCTGACCACCCTGGTGTACCTGGCCATGGCCATGCTGATCCGCGCCCTGCTCAATTGGCTGGGCCGCCGTTACCTTGCGAGGAGCCGCTGATGGATTTCACCTTATGGGACATCGTGCGCAACCTGCTCACCGGCCTGCAGTGGACCCTGGCCCTGAGCCTGGTGGCGTTCATCGGTGGCGGGCTGATCGGGCTGCTGGTGATGACGATGCGCATCAGCCACAAGTCCCTGCCTCGCGGGCTTGCGCGCGGCTATATCGAACTGTTCCAGGGCACGCCGCTGCTGATGCAACTGTTCCTGGTGTTTTTCGGCGTGGCGCTGCTGGGCATCGATATTTCGCCCTGGGTGGCCGCCGCCCTGGCCCTGACACTGTTCACCAGCGCGTACCTGGCCGAGATCTGGCGTGGCTGCGTGGAATCCATCGGCAACGGCCAGTGGGAGGCCTCCGCCAGCCTGGCCATGACGCCTTATGAACAGCTGCGCCATGTGATCCTGCCGCAGGCCCTGCGCATTGCCGTGGCGCCCACCGTGGGCTTCTCGGTGCAGGTGGTGAAAGGCACCGCCGTCACCTCGATCATCGGCTTCACCGAATTGACCAAGACCGGCGGCATGCTCGCCAACGCCACCTTCGAACCCTTCACCGTCTACGGCCTGGTTGCGCTGGGCTATTTCGCCCTGTGCTACCCGCTGTCGCTCAGCGCCCGCTACCTGGAAAGGAGACTGCATGCCACTGCTTAGAATTTCCGCCCTGCACAAATACTACGGCGACCACCACGTGCTCAAGGGCATCGACCTGACCGTGGAAGAAGGCCAGGTAGTGGCCATCATCGGCCGCAGCGGCTCGGGCAAGAGCACCCTGCTGCGCACCCTCAACGGCCTGGAGTCGATCAACGACGGCGTCATCGAGGTGGACGGCGAATACCTGGACGCCGCCCGCGCCGATTTGCGCAGCCTGCGCCAGAAGGTCGGCATGGTGTTCCAGCAGTTCAACCTGTTCCCGCACCTGAGCGTGGGCGAGAACGTGATGCTGGCGCCGCAGGTGGTGCAGAAGGTGCCCAAGGCCAAGGCCGCGGCGCTGGCCCGGCAGATGCTCGAACGGGTGGGCCTGGGCGACAAGTTCGACGCCTTCCCCGACCGCCTGTCGGGCGGCCAGCAGCAGCGCGTGGCCATCGCCCGCGCCCTGGCCATGTCGCCCAAGGTGCTGCTGTGCGACGAGATCACTTCGGCGCTGGACCCCGAACTGGTCAACGAGGTGCTCAGCGTGGTGCGCCAGCTGGCCCAGGACGGCATGACGCTGATCATGGTCACCCACGAAATGCGCTTCGCCCGCGAAGTGGGCGACAAGCTGGTGTTCATGCACCAGGGCAAGGTGCACGAGGTGGGCCACCCCAAGCAGCTGTTCGCCGAACCGCAGACCCCGGAACTGGCCAATTTCATCGGCATGCAGCACGCCTGACCCGACACCCCCCCCCGCGGCCGCTGCTACATCCTGTGGGAGCTGGCTTGCCAGCGAGCTGTTGGGGCCATAAAAGCTCGCTGGCAAGCCAGCTCCCACAATACAGTTGCAGCTACGTATCGGCGGGCATCCTCTGCAAACGCGTTGGCGGCAGGGTTGGTTCGTGGCACGATGGCAGGGTTATCGACCGGGATTCTCAGACCATGCCGCAAGCCACCCCCAAGAACCTTTCCCTGATCGCCGCCATCGATCTGGGCTCGAACAGCTTTCACATGGTAGTGGCCAAGGCCCACCATAATGAAATCCGCATTCTCGAGCGCCTGGGGGAGAAGGTTCAGCTGGCAGCCGGCATCGACGAGCAGCGCAACCTGGACGAAGAGTCCATGCAGCGCGGCCTCGACTGCCTCAAGCGCTTTTCCCAGCTGATCAACGGCCTGCCCCTGGGCGCCGTGCGGATCGTGGGCACCAACGCCCTGCGCGAGGCGCGCAACCGCGGCGAATTCATCCGCCGCGCCGAGGAAATCCTTGGCCACCCGGTGGAAGTCATCTCCGGCCGTGAAGAAGCCCGCCTGATCTACCTGGGCGTCTCGCATACCCTCGCCGACACCCCCGGCAAGCGCCTGGTAGCCGATATCGGCGGCGGCAGCACCGAGTTCATCATTGGCCAGCGCTTCGAGCCGTTGCTGCGCGAAAGCCTGCAGATGGGCTGCGTAAGCTTCACCCAGCGCTACTTCAAGGACGGCAAGATCACCCCGGCGCGCTACGCCCAGGCCTACACTGCCGCGCGTCTGGAAATCATGAGCATCGAGAATGCCCTGCACCGCCTGACCTGGGACGAGGCCATCGGCTCCTCGGGCACCATTCGCGCCATCGGCGTGGCCCTGAAGGCGGGCGGCCATGGCACCGGCGAGGTCAATGCCGAGGGCCTGAGCTGGCTCAAGCGCAAGCTGTTCAAGCTGGGCGACGTCGACAAAATCGACTTCGACGGCATCAAGCCCGACCGCCGTTCGATCTTCCCGGCGGGCCTGGCGATCCTGGAGGCTATCTTCGACGCCCTGGAACTGCAACGCATGGACCACTGCGAAGGCGCCCTGCGCGAAGGCGTGCTGTACGACCTGCTGGGCCGTCACCACCATGAAGACGTGCGCGAGCGCACCCTGGGCTCGCTGATGGAACGCTACCACGTCGACCTGGACCAGGCCGAACGGGTGGAACGCAAGGCGCTGCACGCCTTCGACCAGGTGGCCGAGGACTGGGGCCTGGAAGACGGCGTATGGCGTGAACTGCTGGGTTGGGCGGCGAAAGTGCACGAAGTGGGCCTGGACATCGCCCACTATCACTACCACAAGCACGGCGCCTACCTGATCGAGCACTCGGACCTGGCCGGCTTCTCCCGCGAAGACCAGCAAATGCTGGCCCTGCTGGTGCGTGGCCACCGGCGCAATATTCCCAAGGACAAGTTCGCCGAATTCGGCGACGACGGCATCAAGCTGATTCGCCTGTGCGTGCTGCTGCGCTTCGCGATCCTGTTCCACCACATCCGTGGTACCCAGGAAATGCCGACCGTGAAGCTGTATGCCGGCCAGGACAGCCTGGAAGTGGAATTCCCGGCTGGCTGGCTGGAAGAGAACCAGCTGACCCAGGCCGACTTCGCGCTGGAAGCGGAGTGGCTGACCCGGGTCGGCGTGATTCTTACCGTACGGTAAGAATCGGGATGCTCAGGCGCTCGAGCAGAGTGTCCTGGGCGCTGCGCGGGTTCTGGTTGCCGGTTGGCGAGCTACGCACGTAGCGGCCGTCCGGCTGCAGGATCCACGAGTGGGTGTTGTCGGTCAGGTAGCTTTCCAGCTCCTTCTTCACCCGCAGGATCAGTTTCTTGCCCTCTACCGGGAAGCACGTCTCCACGCGTTTATCCAGGTTGCGCTCCATCCAGTCGGCGCTGGAGAGGAACATCTGCTCTTCGCCCCCGTTGAGGAAGTAGAACACCCGGGTGTGCTCCAGGAAGCGGCCGATGATCGAGCGCACCTGAATGTTGTGCGACACCCCGGCAATGCCTGGGCGCAGGCAGCACATGCCACGCACTACCAAATCGATACGCACACCCGACTGGCTGGCCTTGTACAGCGCGCGGATGACCTTGGGGTCGGTCAGCGAGTTGAACTTGGCGATGATGTGCGCCGGCTTGCCTTCCAGGGCGAACTGGGTCTCGCGGGCAATCATGTCGAGCATGCCCTTCTTCAGCGTGAACGGCGCGTGCAGAAGCTTCTTCATGCGCAGGGTCTTGCCCATGCCGATCAGTTGGCTGAACAGCTTGCCCACGTCTTCGCACAAGGCGTCGTCGGAGGTCAGCAGGCTGTAGTCGGTGTACAGGCGCGCGTTGCCGGCGTGGTAGTTGCCGGTGCCCAGGTGGGCGTAGCGCACGATCTCGCCGGCTTCGCGGCGCAGAATCAGCATCATCTTGGCGTGGGTCTTGAAGCCCACCACGCCGTAGATCACCACCGCGCCGGCGGCCTGCAGGCGGCTGGCCATTTGCAGGTTGGACTCTTCGTCGAAACGGGCGCGCAGTTCGATGACCGCGGTCACTTCCTTGCCGTTACGCGCGGCGTCCACCAGCGCATCGACGATTTCCGAGTTGGCGCCGCTGCGGTACAGGGTCTGGCGCACGGCCAGCACGTGCGGGTCCTTGGCGGCCTGGCGCAGCAGGTCGACCACGGGGGTGAACGACTCGAACGGGTGCAGCAGCAGGATGTCCTGCTTGCTGATCACGCTGAAAATGTTCTCGCTGTTCTGCAGCAGCTTGGGGATGGCCGGGGTGAACGGCTTGTATTGCAGCTCCGGGTGGCTGTCCAGACCGGTGATGCTGAACAGGCGCGTGAGGTTGACCGGGCCGTTGACCTGGTACAGCTCCGACTCCGACAGGCTGAACTGCTTGAGCAGGTAGTCGGACAGGTGTTTGGGGCAGGTATCGGCCACTTCCAGGCGCACGGCATCGCCGTAGCGGCGCGAGAACAGCTCGCCGCGCAGGGCGCGGGCCAGGTCTTCGACGTCTTCGGAGTCCAGCGCAAGGTCGGCGTTACGGGTCAGGCGGAACTGGTAGCAGCCCTTCACCTTCATGCCCTGGAACAGGTCATCGGCGTGGGCGTGGATCATCGACGACAGGAACACGAAGTTGTCGCCGGTGCCCGACACTTCTTCCGGCACGCGGATGACCCGCGGCAGCAGGCGTGGCGCTGGAATGATGGCCAGGCCCGAGTCGCGGCCGAAGGCGTCGATGCCTTCCAGCTCGACGATGAAGTTCAGGCTCTTGTTCACCAGCAACGGGAACGGGTGCGTGGGGTCGAGGCCGATGGGGGTGATGATCGGCGCGATTTCGTCGCGGAAGTAGCGGCGCACCCAGGTCTTGAGCTTGGTGGTCCAGTTGCGGCGACGGATGAAGCGCACCTGGTGCTTTTCCAGCTCTGGCAGCAGGATGTCGTTGAGGATCGCGTACTGGCGGTCCACGTGGCCGTGCACCAGCTCGCTGATGCGTGCCAGCGCCTGGTGCGGCTGCAGGCCGTCGGCGCCGGCCTGTTCACGGGCGAAGGTGATCTGTTTCTTCAGGCCCGCCACGCGAATCTCGAAGAACTCGTCGAGGTTGCTGGAGAAGATCAGCAGGAACTTGAGGCGTTCCAGCAGCGGGTAGGACTCATCCAGTGCCTGTTCCAGCACGCGGATGTTGAACTGCAACTGGGAAAGCTCGCGGTGGATGTACAGGCTGCTGTCATCCAGGCCCGGCACGGCCACCGGCGCCGGGGCGCTGGCAGGCGTAGCGTCGGCCACGGGCTCTTCGACCGGTTCCATGGCCGGTGGCGTTTCGATGATCTGCTCAAGCACGGGCTGTGCTTCTTTCACGGCAGTTTCGTGAAGTGCTTCGTTATTCATCTAGCGTTCCTGAAGGGCTCAATTGCCCTCTCATTCAGTTGAGCGGCACGGTTTGCAATCAGGTGAGGCAGCATCTGGCACGATCGTATCGTCGGCAGCGTGGCTATAGACACTGACGAGGCGGGACGCCAACTCATCACACTGACGGTGGCGGGAGGGCAGGCGCAGGGCGCGGGCACGGCTCACGGCAAACTCCTGGGCCCACGCGTGCGGGCCGGCGCGACAGTTATAAGCGGCCATTATGACGGTTGCATGACAATCTTGCGTCAACGCCATACAGATAGCCTCCGACATTGTCATTCTGCCCGCCGTTCACGTCGAGACACATTTCGACACTTTCCCGAATGGCCGCGACGGGTTAGGCTGCGCGTTCATTTCGCCAGCATCCAGACAATGCTCCAACAATTTCTGCAGGATTTCGGCTACCTGGCCCTCTTTCTTGGTACGTTTTTCGAAGGCGAGACGATTCTGGTCCTCGCCGGGTTTCTTGCGTTCCGCGGATACATGGATATCAACCTGGTCGTGGTGGTTGCCTTCTTCGGCAGCTACGCCGGCGACCAGCTCTGGTACTTCCTGGGGCGCAAGCATGGGCGCAAGTTGCTCGCGCGCAAGCCGCGCTGGCAGCTCATGGGCGACCGGGCGCTGGAACACATTCGCAAGCACCCCGACATCTGGGTGCTGAGCTTCCGCTTCGTGTACGGCCTGCGCACCGTCATGCCGGTGGCCATCGGCCTGTCCGGCTACCCGCCACGGCGCTACCTGCTGCTCAATGGCATCGGCGCCGCCGTGTGGGCCACGGTGCTGGCCCTGGCAGCCTACCACTTCGGCGCCATCCTCGAAGGGTTGCTGGGCAACATCAAGAAATACGAACTGTGGGTGCTGGGCGGCCTGCTGGTGCTGGGTGGCCTGCTGTGGCTGCGCCGGCGCATCAAGGCGGCACGCGTGGCCCGCAAGCTGGCCGCCCAGGAAGCCGAGTAGTCAACGCGCCGGGGCGCCCAGCCTGAGGCCCGCCCCGCGCTGCCAGGCCAGCCCGCCCAGGCTGGCCACGCTGTACACCAGCAAGGCCGGCCAGGCCCAGGCACTGGCCGGCAACAGCCCCCAGGGCGCCGCCAGCGCCACCATCGGCACGTTCAGCCCCAACCGCAGCAGTTCCAGGCGCATGGCCTGCGGGCGCGCCTCCAGCGCCGTCCCCAGCACGAACAACCCCCACCCCATCCACGCGCAGCCCAGCAGCAGCCCCGCCAGCGGCATGCTCGCACCAAAGGCCAGCAGGTAGCTGCCCAGCGCCACATGCACGGCGAACTGCGCCACCACGTACGCCTGCTGGCGCGCCCCCAGTGGCACGTGGAACAGGCTGAACTGGCCCAGGTCGGGCTTGCCCATGGGGTAACGTGCCGCCACATCCGCCGGGCGCCAGCCGGTGGGCATGAACCATAGCCGCAGCTTGTCGCGCCAGCGCCGGGTGCGCCGTGCATCCGCCCACAACTGCGCGTAGAACTGCAGGTTGGCCCACACGGGGTTCCAGCTGCGCAGCGGCGTGGTCACGCCGAAAATCACCGGCTCGCGCTCGTCTTCCTCCTGGAAGCTGCCGAACAGGCGATCCCAGACAATGAACACTCCGCCGTAATTGCGATCCATGTAGAGAAGGTTCTGCGCATGGTGCACCCGGTGATTGGACGGCGTGACCAGCACCCACTCCAGCCAACCCAGCTTCGGCACATGGCGGGTGTGCACCCAGAACTGGTAGAGCAGGTTCAGCGCCGCCACCGTGGCGAACACCAGCGGCGGCACGCCCAGCAGCGCCAGCGGCAGGTAGAACAGCCAGGCGAAGATAAACCCGGTGCTGGTCTGGCGCAGGGCGGTGCTCAGGTTGTACTCCTCGCTCTGGTGGTGCACCGAATGCGCGGCCCACAGTACGTTGCGCTCATGGCCCAGGCGGTGCAGCCAGTAGTAGCAGAAGTCGTAGCCAACAAACGCCAGCAGCCACACCCAGGCCCGCTCGCCCGGCAGGGCCAGCAACGCCAGGTGCTGCCAGGCGAAGGCGTAGGTCAATAGGCCCAGGCCCTTGGTGACCAGCCCCGTGGTGGTGGACAACACGCCGGTGCTGAGGCTGTTGATGGCATCGGCCAGGCTGTAGCTGCGACGCCCGCGCCAACGGTCGGCCAGCAGTTCCACGGCAATCAGCAGGAAGAAAAACGGTACGGCGTAGAGGATCAGATCCATGGCGACAACCCGTGGGAAGATCAGCCAAGATTAGGCTTGTGGTAGGCAAAACCCTACGGCGGCCAGTGACAATTCAAGGGACATTAACGCCATGAATTCGGGAGAGAACCCAACATGACCAAGAAAGTTGCCGTGATCCTTTCCGGCTGCGGCGTCTACGACGGCGCGGAAATCCACGAGAGCGTCATCACCCTGCTGCGCCTGAACCAGCGCGGTGCGCAGGTACAGTGCTTCGCGCCCAACGTGCAGCAGATGCACGTCATCAACCACCTCACCGGCGAGGAAATGCCCGAGACCCGCAACGTGCTGGTGGAGTCGGCGCGCATCGCCCGCGGCGAGGTCAAGGACCTGGCAGAAGCCGACGCCGATGCGTTCGACGCCCTGATCGTGCCGGGTGGCTTCGGCGCCGCCAAGAATCTCTCCACCTTCGCCACCCAGGGCGCCGGCTGCACGGTCAACGCGCAGCTGCTGGAACTGGCCGAAGCCTTCGCCGAAGCCGGCAAGCCGGTGGGGTTGATCTGCATCTCCCCGGCCCTGGCCGCGAAGATCTACGGGCCGGGCGTGACCTGCACCATCGGCACCGACGAGCAGACCGCCAAGGCCATCGACAAGATGGGCGGCACCCATGAGCGCTGCGCAGTCGGCGACATCGTCGAAGACACCGCACGCAAGCTGGTGAGCACGCCGGCCTACATGAGCGCGAAGACCATCGGCGAAGCGGCGGAAGGCATCAACAAACTGGTAGACCGCGTGCTGGACCTCACCACCCCGTAGCAGCTGCCGAAGGCTGCGTCCGGGTTAACCCGGGACGCGGCCTGACGGCCGCTGCTACAGGTTCAAGCACGCGCCAGGCGGGTGAGGATGCGGTCCAGGCTGTTGGCGAACGCCTGCTTGTCCTTGTCACCATACCCCGCCTGGCCGCCACCCACCTGCCCCTGCTCGCGCAGGTCGGTGAACAGGTTGCGCACGGCCAGGCGCTCGCCCATGTTGCGCTCGTCGAACTCCTTGCCGCGCGGGTCCAGGCAAGCCACGCCCTTCTTCACCAGGCGGTCGGCCAGCGGCACGTCGCTGCAGATCACCAGTTCACCGGGCACGGCGTGCTCCACCAGGTAATCGTCCGCCGCATCCGGCCCCGCCGGCACCACCACCAGTTTCACGCAGGCGAACGCCGGCTTGATCAACGGCACCCCCGCCACCATCAGCACCTCGAACTGGCGCTTGAGGGCAAACTTGATGACCTGGTCCTTGGCCGCCTTGGGACAGGCGTCGGCATCGATCCATACCCGCATGGGCTGGCTGCTCATCCTTACACCGGCGCGCGGCGCAGGGTCGCCAGCAGGGTGGCCGCAGCGATGAACAGGCCGGCGAAGGTGCGGTTCACCCGCTGTTGCTGCCGTGGCGTGCGCAGCAGGCGCAGCACCTTGGCGGCAAGGCCGGTGTAGCCGGCCATGACCAGCAGGTCGACGGTGATCATGGTGGCTGCGATGGTCACGTACTGGGCCACCAGCGGAGCATGGGGATTGATGAACTGCGGCAGCACCGCCAGCATGAACACCAGCGCCTTGGGGTTGCTGACGTTCACCAGGAAGCCGCGGAACACCAGGCTCATGGGCTTGCCGATGGGGCGCACGGCCGAGTCGGCGGACATGTCCATAGGCAGCGCGCGCCACTGCTTGATCGCCAGGTAGACGAGGTAAAACACGCCGAACCACTTGATCAGGGTGAACGCGGTAGCGGAGGCGGCCAGCACGGCGCCAAGGCCGGCGGCGATGATGGCGATCTGCAGGATCAGGCCCAGCTGTAGTCCCAGGGCATTCCAATAGCCGCGTACGAAACCGTACTGCAGGCCGCAGGACATGGACGCGATGGCGCCAGCGCCCGGGGAAAGACTGATGATCCAGCAGGCGGCAAAGAATGCCAGCCAGGTTTGCAGCGCCATGACGCACCTCGTAACAAAATCAGTAGACCGGTAAACCTACTGCTTGTGGGGGGAAAACGCCACGAGAATCTCGGTTCTGGGGCCGGACGCGGCCTATGGCCGCTGCTACGAATACCCGTAGCAGCGGCCATAGGCCGCGTCCAGGCCCCCTACGACAACGCCTCGAGCTCGGCCTGCATGGTTTCCAGGGTTTCCAGCGCCATCATCCAGGCCTCTTCCAGCTCGGCCTCGCGGGCCTTGAGCTTGGCCTGCTGGGCCAGCTGGTCTCGCAGCTCGTCCTTGCGGGCGGCCTCGTAGATGCCGCTGTCGCCCAGCGCCGCCTCGACTTTCGCCAGCTGCTCGTGGACCTTGCCCAGCTCAGCCTCCAGCTTGTCGGCCTCGCGCTTGTGCGGGGCCAACTGCTGACGCAGAGCTGCTGCGGCCTGGCGCTGGGCCTTCTTGTCGGTCTTGTCGGGGTTGACCGGGGTGCTGCTCACCGGCGCGTTGCGCAGGCGATAGTCGGCCAGCCAGCGGGTGTAGTCGTCCAGGTCGCCGTCGAAGGCCTCGACCTTGCCGTCCGCCACCAGCAGGAAGTCGTCGGTGGTGCTCTTGAGCAGGTGACGGTCGTGGGAGACCACCAGCACCGCGCCACTGAATTCCTGCAGGGCCATGGTCAGCGCCAGGCGCATTTCCAGGTCCAGGTGGTTGGTGGGTTCGTCGAGCAACAGCAGGTTCGGCCGCTCCCAGGCAATCAGCGCCAGGGCCAGGCGGGCCTTTTCGCCACCGGAGAAGTTCAGCACCGGCTCGTCGATGCGCGCGCCACGGAAGTCGAAACCGCCGAGGAAGTCGCGCAGGGTCTGCTCGCGCTCGGTCGGCGCCAGGCGCTGCAGGTGCAGCAGCGGGCTGGCCTTGCTGTCCAGCGAGTCGAGCTGGTGCTGGGCGAAGTAACCCACGGTGAGGTTTTCGCCGCGCACCAGGCGCCCGCCGATGGGCGACAGCTCGCCGGCGAGGTTCTTGATCAGGGTCGACTTGCCGGCGCCGTTGGGGCCCAGCAGGCCGATGCGCGCGCCTGGCGTCAGCTGCAGCTTGACCTTCTCCAGGATGACCTTGTCGCCATAGCCCAGGCGGCCTTCGGACAGGTCCAGCAGCGGGCTGGAGATTTTCTGCGATTCGCGGAAGACGAAGTCGAACGGCGAATCGACGTGGGCCGCGGACAGCTCTTCCATCCGCTCCAGCGCCTTGATCCGGCTCTGGGCCTGGCGGGCCTTGGTGGCCTGGGCCTTGAAGCGGGCGATGTACTTTTCCATGTGCGCGCGCTGGGCCTGCTGCTTCTCGTAGGCTTGCTGCTGCTGGGCCAGGCGTTCGGCGCGGGCGCGCTCGAAGGCCGTGTAGCCGCCACGGTAGAGGGTCAGCTTGCACTGTTCCACGTGGGCCACATGGTCGACCACGGCGTCGAGGAAGTCGCGGTCGTGGGAAATCAGCATCAGGGTGCCGGGGTAGCTCTTGAGCCACTCTTCCAGCCACAGGATGGCGTCGAGGTCCAGGTGGTTGGTGGGCTCGTCGAGCAACAGCAGGTCGGACGGGCACATCAGCGCCTGCGCCAGGTTCAGGCGCATGCGCCAGCCACCGGAGAAGCTGCCGACCGGGCGGTCCATCTGCTCGTTGGTGAAGCCCAGGCCAGCCAGCAGCTTGCGGGCGCGCGCATCGGCGGTGTAGCCGTCGGCGCTGTCCAGCTCGGCGTGCAGGCGGGCCTGCGCTGCGCCGTCATGGGCAGCCTCGGCCGCGGCCAGCTGCTGCTGGACCTCGCGCAGGCGCAAATCCCCGTCGAGCACGTAATCAACGGCTACTCTGTCGAGTGTATCGACCTCCTGGCGCATGTGAGCGATGCGCCAATCCGCCGGCAACTGGCAGTCACCGGAATCGGGCACGAGCTCGCCACGCAGCAGGGCGAACAGGGTGGATTTGCCGGCGCCGTTGGCACCGATCAGGCCGGCTTTCTGACCGGCGTGCAGGGTCAGCTCGGCGTCTTCTAGCAGACGCTGCGGGCCACGCTGTAAAGTAAGGCTTTGAAGTCGAATCATAATGGCGGCGGAGTCTACCAGCTTCGACGACAACTGGCGCGAGAAGGACTATGCACTCTGACCTGTGGAGCTTTTCCCTGGATCTTTACACTCGCCTGGGCATCGAGCAAGCCTGCCTTGAATTGCAGGCCGAAGGTGCCAATGTGTGCCTGCTGCTAGGCGCTGCGTGGCTGGGGCAACTGGGGGTAGCCTGCAACGGCGACCGCCTGGCACGCCTGCGCGACCTGGGCCAGCCCTGGCATGACGAAGTCATACGGCCCTTGCGCCAGCTGCGCCAGAACTGGCGCGAGGCCGCAGCCAGCGACCCGGAGCTTGAAGCGCTGCGCGAACAGGTAAAGGCCCTTGAGCTGGAAGCCGAACGGCAGTTGCTGGAACGTATCGAGCTACTTGCCCAGGATTGGCAGGCAGAAGGCGCCGACGACCTGGCGGCCTGGCTGGACGGCGTGGCGCCGCCCATTGCCCGGGAGAAACAACGCGGCGCGCTGCAAAGGCTGCACGCCGCGAGTGTCGCCGGTTAAGAAGCGCTTGGCGCGCTGCTGCTGGCCGGGCTCGATGGCGCAGGCGAAGCGGCAGCCGGGGTTGGCGCGCTGGCCGGTGCTGGCGTAGCGGCCGCTGCCGGCTTGGCTGCAGGCGTTGCCGGCTTCTTCGCTGCAGGGCGCGCAGCGGCCTTGGCAGCCGGTTTCGCCGCAGGCTTGGCCGCAGGCTTCGCAGCAGCAGGCTTGGCTGCGGCTGGTTTCGCGGCCGCAGGCTTGGCTGCACTGGCTGGCTTGGCGGCGGCTTTTGCAGCTACCGGCTTGGCAGCAGCCCGCGCTGGCGCCTTGGCGGCGGCCGGTTTGGCGGCAGCGGTTTTCGCCGCTGGCTTGGCTGCGGCTGGTTTCGCGGCAGCTGGCTTGGCAGCCGGCTTGGCGGCAGCGGCCTTGGTGGCAGCCGGTTTGGCAGCGGCTGGCTTGGCAGCGGTGCGAGCCGGGGCTTTCTTGGCAGCAGCAGCGGCCGCAGGCTTGGCCGAACGTTGGGTCAGCGCCTTGCCGGCTGCTTCATGTACACGGCCGACCCCTTGGGCCAACTTCAAACTTTCTTGCGCATCGCGCTTGAGTTGCACGATGTAATTACGTGTTTCGGCCTGACGATCTTTCAGGGCTTCCAGCAGTTCTTCAAGTTCAGCACCCGCCGCTTTTGCCTTGGCCTGGGCCTTGGCTTTGCCAGCGGTGGCGGCTTCTTGAAGTTTGCTGCGTGACTTGTGCAGTTTTTCCTGAGCCTTGCCACGTTGTTTTTCCAACTTGGCCAGCAGTTTCTCGGCATCAGCCAGGGCCTGGGAACAGGCGCTTTCCAAATGCTCGAGCAGGCTGCTCGATAGCTGTTGGAGCAAATGCAACGGGGTATTGACTGGCTTCTTGTTAGCCGACATGGGTTACCTCCTGGCTGACGTGATTGCGGCTCATACTAGACCTGTGCAAGTGTCACCGCTAGACATTGTTGACAGTGCCAAACGAGCCGCGTTGCATGCCTGGGCAAAGTTGTTGTTAAGGGCAGTTCGAGACAAGTGTAGAAGTTATGGAAAAGTCTGCTGTCATCGACCTGAAATCTCTTCGCTTGGCAACTTGCGAGACTGGCATAATCACCCGCCTCCGAACAGGGAAATTCTCCATGTCGCGTTACCTGCTGCTGTTGCCGTGGCTATTGATTGGCCTGGCCCATGCCGACACCCCCACCAGCCCGCACGACCTGGCCTACAGCCTTGGCGCCAGCCTGGGCGAACGCTTGCGTGAAGAAGCACCCGGGGTGGACATCCAGGCGCTGCTCCAGGGCCTGCAGCAGTCCTACGAGGGCAAGCCCCTGGCGCTGCCGCCCGAGCGCATCGAGCAGATACTGCGCGAACACGACGAACAGGCCAGCGCCGAACCTGCCCCGTCGCCGGTGGAAAAAGCCTTGATGGCCGAACAGCGCTTCATGGCCGCCGAACGTGCGAAGGCGGGCGTGCATGAGCTGGCAGATGGGGTGTTGATGAGCGAATTGACGCCTGGCAGCGGGCCGCTGCCGCCGGCCGATGGCCGCGTGCAGGTAACTTATACAGGCACCCTGCCCGATGGCACCGTGTTCGACCAGAACCAGCAACCGCAGTGGTTCCGCCTGGACGCGGTGATCGCCGGTTGGCGCACCGCCTTGTCGAAGATGCCGAAAGGGGCGAAATGGCGAGTGGTGATCCCTTCCCAGCAGGCCTATGGCGCCGACGGCGCCGGCGACCTGATTCCACCCTACAGCCCGCTGGTGTTCGAGATCAGCCTGCTCGACGTGGGCGCCTGACGCCCCGCCCAGCAGCGCCGGCGGGAAATCACGCCTGGACGGCGGTGGCTTCGTCCTTGTGCGCGTTGTGCAGCACTTCGATCAGGCAGTCTTCCAGCTCGAAGCGCTCGTGCAGCCTTGAGCCCAGCTCCTTGAGCTTGCCGGTCAAGGTGGTTGCGCAGGAGCAGTCGCCCTTGTCGCAGTGGTCGTTGAAATCCAGCGCGAACTGGGTAATGGCCTCGATGCGCGGGAAAATCGTATCGGCCAGTTCGAGGCCGCGCTCATCGTCGAACGCCTTGGCCTCGGCGATCAGTTGCTCGTAGATCTCGAAGTGCCCGGCGGACACATAGTCCACCAGCACGCCACAGAACTCCTTGAGCTTCTTGCGGTTGCCGGCCAGCGCTTCGGGCGTCTCGCCAAGCTTGTCGAAAGCCTCGACCAGCTTTTGCCGCTCCTGCAGCCAGCGATCGATCAGCTTGTGCACCCCACCCCAGCGTTCCTGAGCATTCTGACAACTTTCCAACATGGTCTTTTCTTCCCTTTTGGGTCATGCCGCCATCGGCCCATTCCAAGACAGCTGGGATGCGGAACCGTTCGGAAAAAAGCAGCAATCAAAGCAGTCTGTTTTTCTATGGTGCGTGCTGGGAGATTATGCCCGTGCGTCTGCCGCTTCAAGTGTCCCTTCGATAAAGTTCATACAAGTGTTTAACCGGCGCACCCGCACGCCACCCCCGAAATCCGGGCACCGGCCCGAGTCAGGACGGCGCACGGGCGCCCAGGCGCAGCGCTTGCAGCCACCCACCCAAGGTCAACAGCAGCAAGCCGCTCAAGGCCAGCAGGCTCCATTCCGGGACGCTCATGTCCAACAGCGTCCAATTGACGCGGGCGCACTCCGGCGTCCCCAGGAGCAGGGTCTTGAGCGCCTCGGGAAACGGCAGCGTTGCCATCAGGTAGTCCAGCCCCGGCTGGCAGGCGACCTTCGGCTGCTCGCCATTGGCCTGCAGCCACAGCTGCCGCAAGGCCGCCGCGACAGCCGCGCTGATCAGCAGCGTATGCGCGACCAGATAACGACGAATACCCCGCAGGCCCGGGCCATGGACACAGGCTGCCAGGCAGGAAAGGGCCAGCAGGGCAATGAAGAAACGCTGCACCAGGCACAACGAACAGGGCACCAGCCCGATCTGCCATTGCAGGTAATAGGCAGCGGCAAGGATGCCCATGGACATCAGGAAACCCAGCAGAAACAAGGAGCGCGATCGAGCCAGTACCATGGCAAATCCAGTTACGCGACAGTTGGAAAACTACGGTAGAGGAAAGCCCGGAATGCTTTCAAGCTGTGTCCTGAAGGACATTTCTCTATTCGTGTAGGGAAAATCCGACTGAAGCGCAGGGACAGGGCAAAGTCGGTCGAGGGAAGCGGCCCGGCAACGTGCAAGCCACGTTACCAGGCCGTTTATCACGCCCGTTCAGGCGCGGGCAGGTTCAGGCAAGGGCAACGCCAGCAGACGCTCGTCCAGCAGCCCCAGGCCTTCCTGGAACAGCTGGTTGCTGCGCTCGGTGTCTCCCAGGCGCGCCAGCAAGCGCGCCAGTTCAGCGCAGGCTTCGGGGTTGCGCTGCAGCCGCAGGCTGCTTTCCAGGTAATCGCGCGCCTTGCCCCACAGGCTGTTTTGCAGGCTCAGGCGGCCCAAGGTCAGCAGGAGGCTGGAGTCGTCGGCGTGCTGCTTGAGCCAGCCCTCGGCGGCCTGCAACTGCTTGGCCGGGTCGCTGCCTACCACCAGGCCATACAGCCGGGCCAGGTGGCTGTCGTAACCACGCTTGAGCGTGGCGCGCAGGATGGCCTCCGCGTCGGCCTGGGCGCCTAGCTGGCGCAGCTGGTCGGCGTAGGCCAGCACCAGCGCAGGCTCCTGGCGCTGGCCGGCGCTGAGCTGTTCCCAGGCACGCTTGAGCGCCTCGACCGCGGCTTCACCGTCTTCGCGGGTAGAGGTGAGCGTGAGGTTTTCGCCCCAGGCCCGGTGCTCCAGCTCGGTCAGTTCAGCAGCGGTGACCGCCTTGCTCTTGCGCAGCTCGGGCAGCAGGTGGATCACCGAGGTCCAGTCGCCACGCTGCTGGTGCAGGCGCTGCAACTGGCGCAGCACCTGGACGTTGCCGGGGTGGCGCTCGCGCATGGCTTCGAGGGTGTCGCGAGCGCCCTGCATGTCATTGCGGTCCACTTGCAGTTGGGCGTGGGTCAGGGCCACCGCAAGCTCGGCCTGGGGCTGACGCTCCAGGGCGCGCTCAAGCAGGTTGTCGCAGTCTTCGTGGCGGCCCAGCTCGTTGGCCGCGCGCGCAGCGCCCAGGTAATACAGCAAAGGTTGGCGCTCAGCCTCGGCGGCGCGGTGCAGGTTGCGCTGGGCGCTGGCCCAGCGGCCTTCGGCCAGGTCCAGTTGGCCCTGCTCGATGGCCACCTGGGTGCGACGCTGGCGGTTGCGGCCAGACCAGGGATTGACCACCCCCGCAGAGGTCAGCACCAGGCTGAGCAACACCCACAGCACGAACACCGCCAGCACCAGCACCACCAGCGCCGCCAGGGTGGACCACAGTCCCGACTCATAACGGAACACGTGGGGGTAGTCGATCAGCACGTAGCCTGGGTGCTTGGCGATGCCCAGCCCCAGGCCGACGGCCACGGCAATGGCGATGAAGACCAGGACATAGGCACGCTTCATGGGCGTGCCCCCGCTTGCGGCTGGGTCATCAGTGCCTCGGCAGGCATGTGCCGATGCTCCAGGTAGTTCTGCACCGCCTCGAGGCTGGCGTTGAGGTCCGGCGTGACCACCGACACCGGCTGCCCCTTGAGGGCATCCAGGCGGGCCAGCATCGAGCGGCTCTCGGTGTTGTCCTGGTTGAAGCTGGCCAGCAGGATGCTGCGGGCCTCATCCAGCGCCTGCCCATAGACCTTCGGCTCGCCATTGAGCGCGGCCCACTGGGCCTGTTCCAGCGCCAGGCTCAACGCCAGGCGCACCTGGTTCAGGCTCTGCCCGGCCAGCAGCGGACGAATGTTCTCGTCGGGGCGGAAGTCAACGCGGAAATAGCTGGAAATCTTGTGCCACCAGCGCTCCCAGCGGTCATCGTCGCCGGCCAGGGTGGCACGCTCGGCGTCACCCTGGGCCTGGAACTCCGGCGCCAGGGCCGAGAGGCCCACGGTCTGGTCGCGCAGGGCGCCCAATTGCAGGAACAGGCCGGTGCGGTCCGGCTGGTCGACGCTGGCCAGCGACGCCAGGGACTTGGCCAGCTGTTCACGGGCGGCGAAGGCCGAGGGGTCATCCTGTTCGCGCAAGATCTCGTCCGCGCCCTGGACCAGCGCCTTGGCGCTGGCGATGTCCTGCAACGCCGACAGGCGCAGGCTGGCCAGGCGCAACAGGTGCTCGGCCTCGGCCAGGCGCCAATCCTTGCGGCTGGCACCCAGCACCGTTTCCAGGCGCTGGCTGAGGCGCTGCTGGTCGCCCTGCAACTGCGCCACCAGGCGGCGGCGGTCTTCCAATTCATCGGCGCTAGGCAGTTGCCCCAGGCGCGTGGTGAGCGCCTGCTCACCCTGGCTCAACGCCTGGGCCTGGCTGTCGAGCGCCTGCAGTTGCCCGGACTGGGCCTGGTGGCCCGCCTGCAACTGGCGCAACTGCCAGACGCTCCAGCCACCGACCGCGACGCCGGCAGCGCCCAGCAGCAAGGCCACGACCGCGATACCGGCGGCGCCACGGCCAGACTTCTTCACCACAGGGGGGACAGCCGCCTGGGGCGTCGACTGCAGATCATCTTGGGGCAAGACTGTTTCGCTCACGTATCCATCCTTTGCATAGGGCAGGTTTCACCCGGGTAGGCGGTGTTCTTGCAGGGCCGCCAGCAAGGCCGCGGCGCTGGCGCCACGGCAATCCACTACATGGCGAGCGCCGGCGGCCTGGGCCAGGGCGGCGACTCGCGGGCTGGGCACGAACAGCGGTAACCCGGCCAATTGTGGCCAGTGCTCACCGGCCAGTTGCTGCAAATGCTCGAAACCCTGCCCACTGCTGACCACCAGCGCGTTCAGGCGTTCCGCCGTTACCCGCTGGTACAGCGCCTGCGCCGGGTAATCGGGCAGGCTGCGACGGTAGAGTTGCAGATAATCGACAGTAGCACCCTGCTCGCGCAAGTGCTCGGCCAACAATTCGCGGCCGCCCTCGCCGCGCAGGATCAGCACCCGCGGGTAAGGCTGCTGCAGCGCCTGGGCCAACTCCGGCAGGGCCAGCAACGCTTCGCTGTCGTCGCCCTGGGGCGGCACGTGCACGCGCAGGCCGTAGTCCTCGAGGATGGCCGCGGTGGCCGCGCCCACGCTGAACCAGCTTTGCAGCGGCGGCTGCGGCCAGTACTGGTCAATCAGGTCCAGGCCCAGCCGTGCGGCCGGCTTGCTGACGGCGATCACCGCGCAGTACTGCGCCAGGTTCAACACCTGGGTGACCATTTGCGGCGTGACCGGCAGGGGCTCGATATCGAGCAGGGGCATGCTGGCGCTGTAGATGCCGGCGGCGTCCAGCGCTTGCGCCACCGCGGCCGATTCCTCGGCAGGGCGCGTCAGCAGCAGGCGCCAGCCCGTCACGGGTGGCCGTCCTCGCCATAGACGGCCTTGAGGATCTGGTCGGCGCCCTGGTGCAGCAGCGCTTCGGCGACCTCGATGCCCAGGCGCTCGGCGTCGCCCCGCGGGGCGCGAGCCTGGGCGCTGAGCAGGCGGCCGCCATCGGGCTCGCCCACCAGGCCACGCAGCCACAGCTGCTCGCCTTCCAGCACGGCGTAGCAGGCGATAGGCACCTGGCAACCACCGTTGAGGTGCTTGTTCAGGGCACGCTCGGCAGTGACCCGGGCGGCAGTATCGCTGTGATGCAGCGGCGCCAGCAGCGCGTGGATTTCGCTGTCGGCGGTGCGGCATTCGATGCCCACGGCGCCCTGGCCGCCGGCTGGCAGGCTGTCTTCGATGCTGATGCTGTCGGTGATGCGCTCCTCGAAGCCCAGGCGGATCAGGCCGGCGGCGGCCAGGATGATGGCGTCGTACTCACCGGCGTCGAGCTTGGCCAGGCGGGTATTGACGTTGCCGCGCAGGAAGCGGATCTGCAGGTCGGGGCGGCGCGCCAGCAGCTGGGTCTGGCGACGCAGGCTGGAGGTGCCGACCACGCTGCCGGCAGGCAGGACTTCGAGGCTTGGGAAGGTGTTGGAAACGAAGGCGTCGCGCGGGTCTTCGCGCTCGCAGATGCAGTACAGGCCCAGGCCTTCAGGGAAGTCCATGGGCACGTCCTTCATGGAGTGCACGGCAATGTCGGCTTCGTTGTCGAGCAGGGCGTTTTCCAGCTCCTTGACGAACAGGCCCTTGCCGCCGATTTTCGACAGGGGCGAATCAAGCAACTTGTCGCCGCGACTGACCATCGGCACCAGGGTCACCACCAGGCCGGGGTGAGCCTGTTCCAGGCGGGCCTTGACGTATTCGGCCTGCCACAGGGCCAGGGCGCTTTTACGGGTGGCGATGCGGATCTCGCGAGTAGGCATGAATCAATCCGTGCTGGGTAGATGGGCCGATCATACCAGCATCGCGGGAGCAGCATGGCGGCCGGAGCGGGTTCGCCCGCTCCGGACGGCCTACAACTGTTGCATCATTTTGCGCACACCGGCCACGTGGCGGCGGCTGACGATCAGCGCATCGCCATTGAGGCCCTTGAGGAACAACTGGAAATGCCCCAAGGGCGTGCGTTGCAGGCGTTCGATGCGGTCGCGGGCGACCAGCGCGTTGCGGTGGATACGCACGAAGCGGTCGCCGAACTCGTCCTCCAGTGCCTTGAGGGGCTCGTCGAGCAGCACCTCGCCGCCTTCATGGCGCAGGGTCACGTACTTGTGGTCGGCAATAAAATAGATGACCTGGTCCAGCGGAATCAGCTCGATACCCTTGCGCGTGCGTGCGCTGATATGGGTGCGCGGGCCGCTGCCGCTTTCGGCGGCGGGACGGGTCAGCGCGGAGAGCTGCGCACGGTTGGGGCGTTCGGCTTTTTTCAGCGCTTCGAGCAGGTGCTCGGGGCGCACCGGTTTCACCAGGTAGCCCAGGGCGCTGGTCTGGAAGGCGTCCAGGGCAAATTCATCATGGGCGGTACAGAACACAACCGCCGGCGGCGCCTCGCGCTCGCACAGCTTGGCTGCAACCTGCAGTCCATCAAGGCCGGGCATGCGGATGTCGAGCAACACCACGTCGGGCTTGAGGCTGTCGATAAGGGCCAGGGCCTCCTCGCCATTGGTGGCGCTGGGCTCTAGCACACTGTAACCCTCGAGATCGCTGACCAATCGGGTCAGGCGCTCGCGGGCCAGGGGTTCGTCATCAACGATCAGGACATTCATATAGCACTGGATTCCTGCGTGAGTCTCGCACAAGGATAGCGTAGACAGGTGAAGTGACGACCGTCACGGCGATCCACGCTCAGACTCGCGCGCGGGCCAAAAAGTGCCGCAAGTCGAGCACCAATATTTGTCAGTGCCTGGTGAGTACCGCCCGAAGCCCGCGGCGGGGCGGCTTCGTCGTAGGGATTGCTTACACACAATATGAACTCTCCCCCTTTATAGTCGGCTTCCACCCGGATCACACCCCCTTCTATGCGTGGGGCCACTCCGTGGATCAGGGCGTTCTCCAACAACGGTTGTAAGGTTAGCTGCGGGATCGGCAGGTCATCGGGAATTGTGTCGACCCTCCAGTCCAACTGTAGACGCTCGCCAAGACGATATTGCTCAATCCGTAAATATCGTTTCGACAGGGCCAGCTCCTCGCGCCAGCTCACCAGGGTGCCGGCCTTGCCGAGGCTGGCGCGGAACAGGTCGGAGAGGTCGAGCACCGCCTGCTCGGCGCGCACCGCGTCCACCGGCACCAGGCTGGCGATACTGTTAAGCGTGTTGAACAGGAAGTGCGGCTTGATGCGCGCCTGCAAGGCTTCCAGCCGTGCCTGGAGCTCGGCCCGTTGCTGGATGCGCCATTGGCTCTGCAGGTAAAAATAGCGCAACAACAGCGCCGACATGATCAGCGCAATCAGCCCGTGCCGCAGGTAACGGTTGAATATGCCGAAGGAAAGATCTGAAGCAGGCGTAGCCGGCACCAAATGCAGGTAATCGGTCAACCCGGTGGCCAGCAGGGTCAACGCCACCACCATGGCACAGCAGGCGCCGCCGGCAGCGCCGGGGTGCAGGCGCGCCAGCCAGGGGCGCAGGCCACACAGCAGCGCCGCCGACAACAGCACCAGCCACTGCACGAACAGCGACGTCAGGGCCAGCCGCGACCAGTCGAAGCCCGGCGCACCGGGATCGGCCAGCACCAGTACCAGCACCAGCAGTTCGGCCAGCATCACCAGCACCAGCAATGCCTGCGCCTCGCACAGCACCGGCAGGAAGAACTCCTGTTGCGCACGCTGGCGGCGTGCGGCCTTGCGTCCATCTGTAGGCATTATGTGCATTCCACTGGGCACTCAATCCCCGAGCGGATTGAAGCCCTGTTATTATTGCAGCCAATTTCCCGTTCACGCCTTCAACGAGCGAATTCATGAGTACTGACAAGACCAACCAGTCCTGGGGCGGCCGCTTCAGTGAGCCCGTCGACGCCTTTGTCGCCCGCTTCACCGCATCCGTCAACTTCGACCAGCGCCTCTACCGTCACGACATCATGGGCTCGATCGCCCACGCGACCATGCTGGCCAAGGTCGGCGTGCTCACCGAGGCCGAGCGCGACACCATTGTCGATGGCCTGAAGACCATCCAGGGCGAGATCGAAGCCGGCACCTTCGAGTGGCGTGTGGACCTGGAAGACGTGCACATGAACATCGAGGCGCGCCTGACCGACCGCATCGGCATCACCGGCAAGAAGCTGCACACCGGCCGCAGCCGCAACGACCAGGTGGCCACCGACATCCGCCTGTGGCTGCGCGACGAGATCGACCTGATCCTGGGCGAGATCACCCGCCTGCAAAAAGGCCTGCTGGAGCAGGCCGAGCGCGAAGCCGAGACCATCATGCCCGGCTTCACCCACCTGCAGACTGCACAGCCGGTTACCTTCGGCCACCACCTGCTGGCCTGGTTCGAAATGCTCAGCCGCGACTACGAGCGCCTGGTGGACTGCCGCAAGCGCGCCAACCGCATGCCCCTGGGCAGCGCCGCGCTGGCCGGCACCACCTACCCGATCGACCGCGAACTGACCTGCCAGCTGCTGGGCTTCGAAGCCGTGGGCGGCAACTCGCTGGACGGCGTGTCGGACCGTGACTTCGCCATCGAATTCTGCGCCGCCGCCAGCATCGCCATGATGCACCTGTCGCGCTTCTCCGAAGAGCTGGTGCTGTGGACCAGCGCCCAGTTCCAGTTCATCGACCTGCCCGACCGCTTCTGCACCGGCAGCTCGATCATGCCGCAAAAGAAAAACCCCGACGTGCCCGAGCTGGTGCGTGGCAAGAGCGGCCGCGTGTTCGGCGCGCTGATGGGCCTGCTGACCCTGATGAAAGGCCAGCCACTGGCCTACAACAAGGACAACCAGGAAGACAAGGAACCGCTGTTCGACGCCGCCGACACCCTGCGCGACTCGCTGCGTGCCTTTGCCGACATGATCCCGGCCATCAAGCCCAAGCACGCCATCATGCGCGAAGCGGCCCTGCGCGGTTTCTCCACCGCCACCGACCTGGCCGACTACCTGGTACGCCGCGGCCTGCCGTTCCGTGACTGCCATGAAATCGTCGGCCACGCCGTGAAATACGGCGTGGACAGCGGCAAGGACCTGGCCGAGATGAGCCTGGAAGAACTGCGCCGCTTCAGCGACCAGATCGACCAGGACGTCTTCGAGGTGCTGACCCTGGAAGGCTCGGTCAACGCCCGCGACCACATCGGCGGCACCGCACCGGCCCAAGTACGCGCCGCCGTGATCCGCGGCCAGGCCCTGCTGGCCCAGCGCTGATCGCCTGTAGCCGCTGCCGCTAGCCTGCGGCAGCGGTTACCGGGTTGAGTTGCGCCAGGAACCGCAGTTGGTCATTGGCCCTGCGGCTGGCAACCTCCACCACGTTGGGGTTGAGCGCCAACAGCGCCAGCAGCGCTTGCGCACCCGGCAGGCCCTCCAGGAAATCGATGTCAAAAAGCTTCAACCCTACCTCCCTGGCGAGGTCCACGCTGTACAGGAAGTAGATATCGGCAACCGTAGGCTCGCCCCCCGCGACGTACGGGGTAAATGATGCTCCTTCAGCCAACGCGGCAAACCCCTTGACCAGGTCTCGCCTGGCCTTCTCCTTCAAGGCCGGTGGCGTTGCGCGCCCGCCGAAGAACACCTCCGGGTAACAGAGCCGCGCGGGCAGTTCGATGTACAGCTCTATTTCCTTGGCCAACGCCTTCACCCGCGCCCTGTCGAACGGGTCGCGAGGCAATAATTGCCGTTGCGGGTACACCTCCTCCAGATAACCGAGTATCACGTCCGTTTCAGTCAAATATCCGTCCGGGGTGCCCAGCACCGGGATTTTTCCACGACGGCTCACCGCCATGACCCCGGGGCTCTGGCAGCCGTGTAGCAACACCTCTTCGAACGGCAGGCGTTTCTCCAGCAATGCCAATTGCACCATGTTGAAATAGTTACTGGATGCAAACCCGTACAACTTGAGCATCACCTGACCTCCATGGCCTTGAACGAGAGCGGCCAAACTAGGCAGCCGCCGATGGGCGATGGGCCATTCTGTATTTCAAGACGCGTCAGCTGATGCAAAGCCGACCAATACCGTTAAACTGGCGGCCTACCGTGAGGAACCTGCAATGACCGACGCCACCCAACGCGACGACGAAGACGAACAATTCGCCGAAGACACCCTGATCCAGGCCATCGAGAACCAGATCGAGAGCGACAACCCGCCTGCAGCCAAGGCCACGTTCAACAAGCTGACGCTGGTCGGCTACGAGCGCGACGACATCCTCGAAATGATGGCCCACGTGCTTGCCGTAGAAATCGACAAGATCCTGGAAGAAGACCGCGCGTTCGACACCGAATGGTACGAAAAGGCCCTGCGCGCCCTGCCCGAGCTGCCACCCGAGGCGAAGCCCGAGCAGGACTGAGTTTCCCGGCAGAATCGCTGCGGCCTTACTACACTGGAAATGCCCCGCTGCCCTCCACGCAAACCGGGGCCTCCACGGCCTGCCCCCGCTGGGGCTGGCCGTCTATTCCTAGAAAAGTCCGGAGTACCTATGTCGTATACCCCTGAGCTGGTCGCCGAACTGGAAATCCTCGCGCTGTTCAATCTGGACAACACCCAGGAAGGCCTCAAGATCCACCACACCGCCACCCCACAGGCCATCGCGGCGGCCAAGCGGCTGCACGACAAGGAACTGATCACCCAGGTCGACGGCGGCTACCTGACCAGCGGCGGGCTACAGGCTGCGCAGCACGCCCAGGCGCTGCTGACCGTGCTGGGTGTCGGCGAACCCGCCTGACGCCACTGCTCGCGCCGGCGCCAGATGGGGTGCCGGCGCTGCCGTTATTTTTGCCAATCTGGCTCAAACTCTTCTCAAGGCTGCCGATAACCGGCTGAAGGCGGGTGTTCCGCCCTGCCCACGTCACGTCGCCCAGCAGTCGATTCGAGCCACAGATGCCGCGCACCCATGAAATCCGCCCCGATCTGGACGAGGGAATCGATCGCAAGGTTCTCGCGACCCTGCGCGCACGCTTCCTGACGCTGAACCAGGGCCGGCTGGGCCGCGCCATGGAAGGGCTGTCGACCCGCCAGCAACAGGTGCTGACGCTGTTGCCGCTGTTCTTTCACGTCAACCACCCGCTGCTGCCCGGCTATGTCTCGGGCAATACCCCGGCCGGCCTGTCGAACTACGAGCCCGAGCCCGAGGTGCTGGCCGAAGCCCAGCGCCTGACGCGCTCGTTCTCCTACAAGGCGCGCCATGGCAACCCGCCACGCCCGCTGCACGGGCTGTTCCTGATGGGTAGCCTGGGCACCCTGGCCCAGGCCGAACAGAGCGACATGGACTTCTGGGTGTGCCACGACACCGAACTGGGCGCTGAAGCAATCGCCGAACTGCGCAAGAAATGCCAGCTGCTGGAAGCCTGGGCCGCGACCCAGGGCGCCGAGGCGCACTTTTTCCTGATCGACCCGCCGCGCTTCGTGCGTGGCGAGCGCGACACCGAACTCAGCTCCGAAGACTGCGGCACCAGCCAGCACTACCTGCTGCTGGATGAGTTCTACCGCACCGCCATCTGGCTGGCCGGCCGCACACCGCTATGGTGGCTGGTGCCGGTGTACGAAGAGGCGCGCTACGCCCAGTACACCGAGACCCTGCTGGGCAAGCGTTTCATCCGCGCCGAGGACGTGCTGGACCTGGGCCACCTGGCGCACATTCCCGCCGGCGAGTTCATCGGCGCCGGGCTGTGGCAACTGTTCAAGGGCATCGACTCGCCCTACAAGTCAGTGCTCAAGCTGCTGCTGACCGAGGCCTACGCCAGCGAACATCCAGAGGTGCGCTGCCTCAGCCTGCGCCTCAAGCAGGCGGTGTACGCCAACCAGGTCGACATCGACGAACTGGACCCCTACATGGTGGTGTACCGGCGCATCGAGGAATACCTGCTGGCACGCGGCGACATCGACCGCCTGGAACTGGTGCGCCGCAGCCTGTACCTGAAGGTCAACAAGAAGCTGACCGCCGGCTCCCGGCAACGCCCGCCCAGCTGGCAGCGGCAGGTGATGCAGCGCCTGGCGGCGGAATGGGGCTGGGACAACCGCCACCTGGCGTTGCTGGACAGCCGCAGCCAGTGGAAGGTGCGCCAGGTGACCAGCGAACGCCGGGCGCTGGTCAATGAACTCAACTACAGCTACCGCTTCCTCACCCAGTTCGCCCGCGACCAGCAGGCGGTGAACCGCATCAACAGCCGTGACCTGAGCATTCTCGGGCGGCGCCTGTACGCCGCGTTCGAGCGCAAGGCCGGCAAGGTCGAGTTCATCAACCCCGGCATCGCCCCGGACCTGGCCGAGGACACCCTGACCCTGGTGCAGTCGCCTAACCGCAAGGAACCGGGGCAAGTACTGTGGGGCCTGTACAACGGCAACCTGGGCGCCTATGAGTGGGAACACTTCGCGCCCTTCAAGCGCAGCCGCCACCTGCTGGAAATGCTGGTGTGGTGCCACCGCAACGGCGTGATCGACAGCAGCACGCGCCTGGCCTTGCACCCTGGCGAAAGCGACCTGACCGAATTCGAGCTGTTCAACCTGATCGCCAGCCTGCAACAGAGCATCCCGTTGCCCCTGGGCACGGTGGCCGATGAGCAGCTGCTACGGCCCACAGTGCCGGTTGAAGTGCTGTTGCTGGTGAACGTGGGCATCGACCCGCTCAAGCACCACCGCGACCTGAACATCCTGATGACCACCGAACGCACCGACTCGCTGAGCTACGCGGGGGTGCGGGAGAACCTGGTGCTGACCCTGGACCAGGTCGTGCTCAACAGCTGGAACGAGGTGCTGGTCAACCGTTTCGACGGCCCGACGGCCTTGATGGATTGCCTGCGCGACTACCTCAATCATCTCCCCGCCGGCACCACGCCACGGGTGCGGGTGCGCTGCTTCTGCCACAACCGCGCCCAGGCCATCGCCCAGCGCGTGGAAGCCCTGCTGGCCACCGCCCAGCAACTGCTGCGCAGCGGCCAGCACTACCGCTACCTGATCCAGGTGCAGCAGCAGTATCACGTGCTGGAATTGGTACCGGGCAACGTGCGCCACATGGCGCTGCCTACGGTGGCGGCACTCGTGCAATACCTGGGCGAGGACCTGCCGGGCTACAGCCCGCTGCACCTGGACGGCAACGCCCTGGAAGAGCACGACCTGGCCGTTGTGCTGCCGCTGGGGCAACCCGAATGCGTGCAGCTGTTCTACCGCCTGCAGGACAGCTGGGCCGACGTCTACGTGCTGGATGAGTTGAACGCGCTATGGCACCAGCGCCTGCCGCTGCACGACGAAGCCAGCCTGTTGGTGCCGATGCAACGTTTCCTGCAGTCGGTGCTGCGCCGCCGCAACGCGCTGCAGGCAGTGGATGGCCATGACCAGCAGGTGCTGTATTACCAGTTGCTGCCCACTGGCAGCGGTCGCGCCCGCAGCGCCGAGGCTCGGCCGGGGCCGCCGACGGCCACCAGCAAGCGTTACTACGATGTGCAGGCGATTATCGAACGCTCGCCACCCGGCCAGGTGCACGTGACCCTGTACTGCAATCAACGCGAGTTCTCCGAGCTGGAGCATGGCGAGCAGTTGTTCAGCGTGGTGGCCCGGCAGATCCTGAAGCAGCGCACCGAGCCCATGGCCTACCGCTGCTACCTCACCGACCTGGACCTGTCGGGCCTGCTGGGCGACACGCCGGGCGCCACCCACCTGTACCTGCGCTACAAGGCCGACCTTGAGCGCTCACTGAACAACGCCTTGAGCCAGATGTAGGCCTCAGGCCGTGCCGGCGCGGCGCTCGGCGGCCTGGTCGCAGATCTGCCGGCGACGGGCGTCGTCGGCCGAACGCCATTCGCGGATGTCTTCCACGTGGCGGAAACAGCCCTTGCAGACCTTCTGCTCATCGAGCCGGCACAGGCTGATGCAGGGTGACGGCACCGCCGGGCTGACGTTGCTGAACAGGGGCTTGGGCGCACGGGGCGCTGGCGCTTGGGTGGTCACGCTCAGATCTCTTCGAAGTCCAGCTTCACGCCGGCCTGTTCCCAGGTGGCGCGGGTGAGGATCTCGCCCAGCAGCTCTTCGGACTTCTCGCATACCCACTTGCCCATCTCTTCGTCGTAGTCGAAGTGGTAGCCACCCGAACGCGCGGCCAGCCACAGCTGGCGCAGGGGTTCCTGGCGGCTGATGATCAGTTGGCTGCCGTTGTCGAACTTGATGGTCATCAGGCCGGACGAAATCTCGACGTCGTCGGCGTGGTCTTCGAACAGTTCTTCCAATGCCTGTTGCGTGGCATCGACCAGGTCATGAAAGCGCGCTTCGGTCAAACTCATTGCGGGAACCTCGTAAGTGTCCAATCACACTGCAAGCGCGGGAAGATACGAGCAGCGCGCGCCGATTGCAAAGTTATTACGACCAGTTACCCCCCCTGGGCGTAGCGACCGGGCATCAATAGGCAAGGCGCCGGGTGGCCGGTATACTCGGGCGCAATTAATGCTTTTACAAAGGATTTCGCCATGAAGCGCCTGATTTCCGCCCTTGCCGCGCTGGTCGCGGCTGCCTGCCTGCTGTCCGCCTGCGGCCAGAAAGGCCCGCTGTTCCTGCCGGACGGCCAAAAATCCACCGTGCAACAGGACGGCTCGTCGAAATCGCACAAACACATGATGTAAGGGAAGACCATGGACGCTTTCAACTACCGCGGCGGTGAGCTGTTCGCGGAAGGCGTGTCGTTGGCTTCCATTGCCGAGCGTTTCGGCACGCCAACCTATGTCTATTCCCGTGCACACATCGAACAGCAGTACCGGGCCTATGCCGACGCCCTCGCCGGCATGTCGCACCTGGTCTGCTTCGCGGTCAAGGCCAACTCCAACCTCGGCGTGCTGAACCTGCTGGCCCGCCTGGGCGCAGGCTTCGACATTGTCTCGGGCGGTGAGCTGGAACGCGTCCTGGCCGCTGGCGGCCGTGCCGACCGCGTGGTGTTTTCCGGCGTCGGCAAGACCCGCGAAGACATGCGCCGCGCCCTGGAAGTGGGCGTGCACTGCTTCAACGTCGAGTCCACCGACGAACTGGAGCGCCTGCAACAGGTGGCCGCCGAGCTGGGCGTGCGCGCCCCGGTGTCCCTGCGGGTGAACCCCGACGTCGACGCCGGCACCCACCCGTACATCTCCACCGGCCTTGCGGAAAACAAGTTTGGCATCGACATCGTCGCCGCCGAAGACGTCTACGTACGCGCAGCCCAGCTGCCGAACCTGGAAGTGATCGGCGTCGATTGCCACATCGGCTCGCAGCTCACCAGCCTGGAACCCTTCCTCGACGCCCTCGACCGCCTGCTGGGCCTGGTCGACCGCCTGGGCGACTGCGGCATCTTCCTGCAACACATCGACCTGGGCGGTGGCCTGGGCGTGCGTTACCAGGACGAGCAACCACCGCTGGCCGGCGACTACATCAAGGCCGTGCGCGAGCGCCTGCAAGGCCGCGACCTGGCGCTGGTGTTCGAGCCGGGCCGCTACATCGTCGCCAATGCCGGCGTGCTGCTGACCAGGGTCGAGTACCTCAAGCACACCGACCACAAGGAGTTCGCCATCGTCGATGCGGCCATGAACGACCTGATCCGCCCGGCCCTGTACCAGGCCTGGATGGACGTCAGCGCCGTGCAGCCGCGCGAAGGTGAAGGCCGCAGCTATGACATCGTCGGGCCCATCTGCGAGACCGGCGACTTCCTGGCCAAGGCGCGCCAGCTGGCTCTTGCCGAAGGTGACCTGCTGGCCGTGCGTTCGGCCGGGGCGTATGGTTTCGTCATGAGCTCGAACTACAACACCCGCGGCCGTGCCGCTGAAGTGCTGGTCGATGCCGACCAGGCGTTTGAAGTGCGCCGCCGTGAAACGGTCGCCGAACTGTTCGCGGGCGAAAGCCTGTTGCCGGAGTAAACCCATGCTGCTTCGTTTTACCAAGATGCATGGGCTAGGCAATGACTTCATGGTCCTGGACCTGGTCAGCCAACACGCGCATATCCTGCCCAAGCATGCCAAACAATGGGGCGACCGCCACACCGGCGTCGGCTTCGACCAACTGCTGCTGGTGGAGGCGCCGAGCAACCCGGACGTCGACTTCCGCTACCGCATCTTCAACTCCGACGGTTCGGAAGTGGAACAGTGCGGCAACGGCGCGCGCTGCTTCGCCCGCTTCGTGCTGGACAAGCGCCTGACCGCCAAGAAGCGCATTCGCGTGGAAACCAAGAGCGGCATCATCGAGCTGGATATCCGCAACGACGGCCAGATCAGCGTCGACATGGGCCCGCCACGCCTGGTGCCCGCCGACATCCCGTTCGTGGCCGACGCCCAGGCGAAGAACTACGACGTCGAAGTCGACGGCCAGGTGGTGAACCTGGCGGCGGTGTCCATGGGCAACCCCCATGCGGTGCTGAAGGTCGACGACATCAACGCCGCGCCGGTGCACCAGCTGGGCCCGAAAATCGAACACCATCCGCGCTTCCCGGCGCGGGTCAACGTCGGCTTCCTGCACGTGATCGACCGTCAGCGCGCGCAACTGCGCGTTTGGGAACGCGGCGCCGGGGAAACCCAGGCCTGCGGTACCGGCGCCTGCGCCGCCGCGGTCGCCGCCATCAGCCAGGGCTGGATGGATTCACCGCTGTTGATCGACCTGCCCGGCGGGCGCTTGTCCATCGAATGGGCGGGCCCCGGCCAGCCCGTGCTGATGACCGGCCCGGCGGTGCGCGTCTACGAAGGACAAGTGCGTCTATGAGCGAGCCACGACCATGACCAAGAAGCCCCAGGCACCTGCACCACAGCCCCTTGATAACGTTGAGGACAGCACGGCGCCGGCCCCCGGGGCTGATGCGGTCGCAGCGTTCCTGCAAGCCAACCCGGAGTTCTTCGTGGAACGCGAGGAACTGCTGATCAGCCTGCGCCTGCCGCACCAGCGCGGCGACACCGTGTCGCTGGTGGAACGGCAGATGAAGCTGCTGCGCGAGCGCAACATCGAGATGCGCCACCGCCTGTCACAGCTCATGGACGTGGCCCGCGACAACGACCGCCTGTTCGACAAGACCCGCCGGCTGATCCTCGACATCCTCGATGCCGCCAGCCTGGAAGAAGTGGTCATCGCCGTGGAAGACAGCCTGCGCCAGGAATTCCAGGTGCCCTTCGTCAGCCTCATCCTGTTCAGCGAGATTGCCACCCCGGTGGGCCGCTGGGTCAGCAGCAGCGAGGCGCACCAGGCCATCGGCGCGCTGCTGTCGGGCGGCAAGACCGTCAGCGGCAGCCTGCGCGACCATGAACTGGACTTCCTGTTCGGCGAGGAACAGCGCAAGCAGGTCGGCTCCACCGCCGTGGTCGCGCTGACCCACCAGGGCCTGCACGGCGTGCTGGCCATCGGCAGCCGCGACCCCCAGCACTACAAGAGCTCGGTGGGCACGCTGTTCCTGAGCTACATCGCCGAGGTGCTGGGCCGCGTGTTGCCGCGCTTCACCGGCAGCCTGCGCTCGGTACGCTGACCATGCAGGCGCACCTGGACGCTTACTGCGCGCACCTGCGCAGTGAGCGGCAAGTGTCCGACCACACCCTGCAAGCCTACCGGCGCGACCTGGACAAGGTGCTGGCGTTCTGTGAGAAAGAACAGCTGGCCAGCTGGAACGCCCTCGACATCCAGCAGCTGCGCCGCCTGGTCGCCCGCCTGCACCAGCAGGGGCAATCCTCGCGCAGCCTGGCACGCCTGCTATCAGCGGTGCGCGGCTTGTACCGCTACCTCAACCGCGAAGGCATCTGCAGCCACGACCCGGCCAACGGCCTGTCGCCACCCAAGGGCGAGAGGCGCCTGCCGCGCACCCTCGACACCGACCGCGCGCTGCAGTTGCTGGAAGGCGCCGTGGAGGACGATTTTCTCGCCCACCGCGACCAGGCCATGCTGGAGCTGTTCTATTCCTCGGGCCTGCGCCTGTCGGAGCTGACCAGCCTGAACCTTGAGCAGCTGGACCTGGCCGACGGCCTGGTGCAGGTGCACGGCAAGGGCAGCAAGACCCGCGTGCTGCCAGTGGGCCGCAAGGCGCGCGAGGCGCTGCAGCAGTGGCTGCCCCTGCGCGGCCTGAGCAACCCCGCCGACGACGCGGTGTTCGTCAGCCAGCAGGGCCGGCGCCTGGGCCCGCGGGCCATCCAGCTGCGGGTCAAGGCCGCCGGCGAGCGCGAGCTGGGCCAGAACCTGCACCCGCACATGCTGCGGCACTCTTTCGCCAGCCATTTGCTGGAGTCGTCCCAGGACCTGCGCGCGGTGCAGGAAATGCTCGGCCACGCCGACATCGCCACCACGCAGATCTACACCCACCTGGACTTCCAGCACCTGGCCACGGTCTACGACAGCGCCCACCCACGGGCCAAACGCAGCAAGGACAGTGACACATGAGCATCGAGCTGATCACCTTCGACCTCGACGACACCCTGTGGGACACCGCGCCCGTCATCGTCAGCGCCGAAGCGGTGCTGCGCGATTGGCTGGCCAGGCACGCACCGAAATTGGGCGGGGTGGAAGTCGAGCACTTGTTCGCCATTCGCCAGCGCCTGGTGGATGCCGAACCTGGCCTGAAGCACCGCATCAGTGCGCTGCGCCGCCTGGTGCTGCTGCACGCCCTGCGCGAAGCCGGCTACCCGGAGGCCGAAGCCGTGCCGCTTGCAGAAAAGAGCTTCGAGGTATTCCTACACGCCCGTCACCAGATCGAGGTGTTCCCCGAAGTGCTACCGGCACTGGAACAACTGGGCCAGCACTACACCCTGGGCGTGGTCACCAACGGCAACGCCGACGTGCGCCGACTGGGCCTGGCCGACCGCTTCGGCTTTGCCCTGTGCGCCGAGGACCTGGGCATCGGCAAGCCAGACCCGGCGCTATTCAACGAGGCGCTCAAGCGCGCCGGTGGCGTAGCGGCCAGTGCCGCGGTGCATGTGGGTGACCACCCCGGCGACGACATTTTCGGCGCCCAGCAGGCCGGCTTCCGGGCCATCTGGTTCAACCCGCAGGGCAAGGCGTGGGAGGCGGACCACAAGCCGGACGCCGAAGTGCGCAGCCTGCTGGAAATCCCGCAAATCCTCGCACGCTGGAAATAACCAACGCCCAGGCATGAAAAAGCCCGCAGCGACGGCGGGCTTTTTTCATGCAAGCAGGGACTCAGATAGGGCGGCTGCCGTATTTGTTGTCCGGCTTCTTGGGCGGGTCGGCGACCACGTTGGCCTCGACTTCCTGCACCTTGCCACCACGAGCCAGGAATTCTTCCATGGCGCGGGCAAGGGCATCACGCTCCTTGTTCTTGGCTTCAATGCTAGGCAGTTCGTCTACCGACACTGCAGCCTTGGATTTGCCTTTGGCCGAGGGCGCGGGGGTATCGTCGCCACTGTCGTCGGCAACGTCTTCAGCTGCCGCTTCCAGGCCTTCCTCGGTATCGTCCTCGTCACCTACTTCGAGTTCGTCGTTTTCCAGATCATCGTCGCTCATGTTCTACCTCATGACTTGCGAAAAGCAGATTATTTATAGCGCAGCCTGACCGTCTGTCGATGGCTGCCAGGAAAAATTCATATCCGTCGGTTTGCCGACGGTCATTTGGCCTCGCCCTGCAACGTGGCGAGCACCCTGCGAGCACCGCCATGATCACGGTGCTCACCCAAATACACACCCTGCCAGGTACCCAGCGCCAGCCGCCCGTCCCGCACCGGCAACGTCAGTTGACAGCCTAGCAAACTGGCCTTGAAGTGTGCCGGCAGGTCATCCGCGCCTTCGTCGTTGTGTTCATAGCCGCCGTCGCCCTGGGGCACCAGGCGGTTGAAGAAACGCTCGAAATCACGCCGAACCGCAGGGTCGGCGTTCTCGTTGATGGTCAACGACGCCGACGTATGTTGCAGCAGCAGGTGCAGCAGGCCGATACGGCATGCACGCAACTCTGGCCAGTCGTGCAGCAGCTCATCCGTTACCAGGTGAAAGCCGCGCGGCCTTGGCTTCAAGGTGATCAACCGTTGCTGCCACATACCATTCTCCACACGTTCGGGGCGCATTCTAGCGCGCTCTGGGAAAAAGCAAAGGGGCTAAATTCATCATTGCCTGTAAGCCTTTCGCCTACATGGCACGGTTGCTGGAACTTGGCTGGCAGAAACCGTTTGCGCCCTGGACAAATGACAAATCGCAGGCAAAAAAATGCCCGGCAAGCCGGGCATTTTTTCGCAGGCGGTTACAGGTTGTAGCCGCGCTCGTTGTGTTGCGCCAGGTCCAGGCCAACCGACTCTTCTTCGTCGTTGACGCGCAGGCCCATGACCACGTCCAGCACCTTGAGGATGACGTAGGTCACCACGGCGGTGTAGACGATGGTGAACGCCACGCCCTTGCACTGAATCCAGACTTGGGCAGCGATGTCGGTCACGGTGCCGAAGCCGCCCAGCGAAGGGGCTGCGAACACGCCGGTCAGGATAGCGCCGAGGATACCGCCGATACCGTGCACGCCGAAGGCGTCCAGGGAGTCGTCGTAGCCCAGCTTGCGTTTCAGGGTGGTGGCGCAGAAGAAGCACACCACGCCAGCCGCCAGGCCGATGACCAGGGCGCCCATCGGGCCCACGGTACCGGCAGCCGGGGTGATGGCTACCAGGCCGGCAACCACGCCCGAAGCGATACCCAGGGCGCTAGGTTTGCCGTGGGTGATCCACTCGGCGAACATCCAGCCCAGTGCAGCGGCCGCGGTGGCGATCTGGGTGACCAGCATGGCCATGCCGGCAGTGCCGTTGGCAGCGGCGGCGGAACCGGCGTTGAAGCCGAACCAGCCTACCCACAGCATCGCTGCGCCCATCAGGGTGTAGCCCAGGTTGTGCGGGGCCATCGGGGTGGTCGGGAAGCCTTTGCGCTTGCCCAGCACCAGGCACGCCACCAGGCCTGCGATACCGGCGTTGATGTGCACCACGGTACCACCGGCGAAGTCCAGCACGCCCCAGTCACCCAACAGCGAGCCCGGACCGGACCAGACCATGTGCGCGATCGGTGCGTACACCAGGGTGAACCAGATGCCCATGAACACCAGCATGGCCGAGAATTTCATGCGCTCGGCGAAGGCACCCACGATCAGCGCCGGGGTGATGATGGCGAAGGTCATCTGGAAGGTGACGAACACCGCTTCCGGAATCAGCGCCGCAGGACCAGTGATGCTGGCCGGGGTGATACCCGCCAGGAACGCCTTGGCCATGCTGCCGAAGAAGGAGTTGTAGTTGACGACGCCAGCTTCCATACCGGTGGTATCGAACGCCAGGCTGTAGCCATAGATGGTCCACAGAATGCTGACCAGGCCGGTAATGGCGAAGCACTGCATCATCACGGAAAGAATGTTTTTCGAACGAACCATGCCGCCGTAGAACAACGCCAGGCCAGGAATGGTCATGAACAGCACCAGGGCGGTAGACGTCAGCATCCACGCGGTATCGCCCGAATTGAGCACCGGTGCCGGAACCGGATCAGCCGCCAGGGCCATGCCGGGTATTACGAGGGACAACAGGGCTCCTAGCCCTGCGAATTGACGCAGAGTCATATTGTTTTCTCCTGGGGCGTTGGGTTTGGGGCGGCTTAGATCGCGTCGGTATCGGTTTCGCCGGTACGGATGCGAATGGCCTGTTCCAGATTGACCACGAAAATCTTGCCGTCGCCGATCTTGCCGGTGTTGGCAGCCTTGGTGATCGCCTCGATCACCCGGTCCAGATCCTTGTCGTCAATGGCGACATCGATCTTCACCTTGGGCAAAAAGTCGACCACGTATTCCGCGCCGCGATACAGCTCGGTGTGACCCTTCTGGCGCCCGAAGCCTTTCACCTCGGTTACGGTAATGCCCTGCACGCCGATTTCAGACAGCGACTCGCGGACGTCGTCCAATTTGAACGGCTTGATGATGGCAGTGACTAGCTTCATGAAACTCTCTCCCGAATTAGTGGACTTGCCCCAGGAAAACAAACCCAGCTCAAGTCTAAGCGCAGTGCCTGGCTTTGTAACGCGTCGTCGGTCCCACATCCCCAGACCAACCACCAGTACCGCTCCTGACGAAACACATCCCGCTCCGCCTGCGCACTGCATTCGTCACATCGACTGCATCAGTGCATGGGTCAATGCTGTGTAAGCAGAAAGCTTGCCATGTCCGTGCAACCCAACAAATTCGGCGTGTTTCCCCTTGCTTGTCGCCCTCGCCCCACATCTGATCAACGGTTGCGCCCTATCCTGGTGCGCACTCGAACGTGGCGATGCGCAAAAACCGTGCGGCCGCCACGCCACTGACTATAGACGCCTGCGTGTTACACTCCAGGCCATCAGATTCAGGAATTTCACCATGCTTGCGCCCAAAGCCTTCCTCGACGCCCTTGGCGACCACGCCTCGCGCCTGTTCAGCAGCGACACCAGCCAGCCACGCGCCGAGCTGGAAAGCCAGTTCAAGGTGCTGCTGCAAAGCGGCTTCAGCAAGCTGGACCTGGTAAGCCGGGAAGAATTCGATAGCCAGATGGTGGTGTTGGCCCGCACCCGCGCGCGCCTTGAAGCGCTGGAAGCGAAGATGGCCGAACTCGAAGCCCGCCTGGCGCCACCTGCGGAATAACCACTCAGCTCGCGCCCGGTGACGCGGCCTGCGGCCGCTGCTACGGGGCGGTGGGTTTGTAGCATTGCGTCATACAAACCCGCACCTCTACACTCCAGCCATACGCGAATGGACTGGGGGCAGCCGCCGATGAACCGCAATGAATTGCGCAAGGCCGACATCAACCTGATGGTGGTGTTCGAGACCTTGATGCTCGAGCGCAACGTCACCCGCGTCGCCGAAAAGCTGTTCCTCGGCCAGCCCACCATCAGCTCGGCGCTCAACCGCCTGCGCAGCATGTTCAACGACCCGCTGTTCGTGCGTGTCGGCCACCGCATGGAGCCCACCGCCCGCGCCGAGGAACTGGCCCGGCACCTGTCGCCGGCCCTGGACGCGCTGTCCATCGCCATCAGCCTGAGCCACGACTTCGACCCCGCCGTCAGCAACTCCACCTTCCGCATCGGGCTGTCGGACGACGTCGAGTTCGGCCTGCTGCCGCCGCTGCTGCGCGCCCTGCGCCAGGAGGCGCCGAAGGTGGTGTTCGTGGTGCAGCACGTGGACTACTGGCGCGTGCCCGACCTGCTCGCCTCCGGCGAAATAACCGTGGGCATCAGCCAGACCCGCGGCCTGCCGGCCAACGCCAAGCGCAAGCTGCTGCGGCGCATCCAGCCGCGCATCCTGCGCGCCGACAAATCCGACCACCCCCTGACCCTCGACGAATACTGCGAACGCCCCCACGTGCTGGTCTCGCACATGGCCAACACCAGCGGCGTGGTGGACGAGTGGCTGGAAGAAATCGGCCGCAAGCGCAACGTCGTCCTCTCCGTCCCCCAATACAGTGCCCTGCCCGCCCTGCTGGCCGGCACCGACCTGCTCGCCGGCGCCCCCGACTACGCAGCGAACGCGATGGTGGGCTACGGCAACCTGTACACCGAACCGCTGCCGTTCGACACGCCTACGCTGGACCTGTCGATGGTGTGGTTGAGCGTGATGGATACGGACCCGGGGGAGCGGTGGTTGAGGTCGCGGCTGGAGGCGTTCATGAGTGATTTGCCGCGCTGACTTCGCCACGTAGCCGCTGCCGCAGGCTGCGCTGGCCATTGCGTGCACTGAAAATGTTGGTCTGCAATGAGGGCCAGCGCAGCCTGGCGGCAGCGGCTACGGTGCAACGCCCTCCCTTCTGGCGCCCATCCGCAGCTATAACGAAGCAGGTCTTACTTTCCCACGCCCACTGAGCTGAAGGAAAATTCCGAATTTTCCGTGTAGCCTTGCGCGGGCGCCGCGTATCGAACCGAAAGAATCACATGCTCCGCTGGGACCTGGGAGGTCCTGATCCTGAGTGGATCGGGCGTCTACGCATTGCTCCTGTACCACTGCTCTGCCGAGAGCCGTGGTCTGCGGCGCTGGCTCACACACGATGTGATTCCGGCGCTTGACGGCATGAGGCAAGCGAGCGTTCTGGAATAGCAGAATCTGAAACACCCCGACGCAATACCCCCCTGGCACTCCCCTCACCAGCCACTACCCTGAAAGCACCGCAAGGAAGCGGTCCTTCCCTACCCCTGCACGGAGCAATCATGTCTCTAGCCATCGTCCACAGTCGCGCCCAGGTCGGGGTCGGCGCGCCGGCCGTCACGGTGGAAACCCACCTGGCCAACGGCCTGCCTTCGCTGACGCTGGTGGGCCTGCCGGAAGCCTCGGTCAAGGAGAGCAAGGACCGGGTGCGCAGCGCCATCGTCAACTCGAACCTGAATTTCCCCGCGCGGCGCATCACCCAGAACCTGGCGCCTGCGGACCTGCCCAAGGACGGTGGCCGCTACGACCTGGCCATCGCCCTGGGCATTCTCGCCGCCAGCGGGCAGTTCCCCACGGCGGCGCTGCAGGATGTGGAATGCCTGGGCGAGCTGGCGCTTTCGGGGGCGATACGGCCGGTGCAGGGCGTGCTGCCTGCCGCGCTCGCGGCCCGCGAGGCCGGGCGGGCGCTGGTGGTGCCCTGCGAGAATGCCGAGGAGGCCAGCCTGGCGTCAGGGCTGGTGGTCATTGCCGCCAGCAACCTGCTGGAGCTGGTCTGCCATTTCAACGACCAGCAACGCATCAGCCCCTTCAGTTCCAACGGCCTGATACTGCTGGACCGCCCCTACCCCGACCTCAGCGAAGTGCAGGGCCAGCCGGCGGCCAAGCGTGCCCTGCTGGTAGCCGCAGCCGGGGCGCACAACCTGCTGTTCAGCGGCCCGCCCGGCACCGGCAAGACCCTGCTCGCCAGCCGCTTGCCCGGGCTGCTGCCGCCGCTGGATGAGCGCGAGGCGCTGGAGGTTGCGGCGATACAGTCGGTGGCCAGCCTGGCGCCGTTGAAGCACTGGCCGCAGCGGCCGTTTCGCCACCCCCATCACTCCGCTTCCGGGGCGGCGCTGGTCGGTGGTGGCAGCCGGCCGCAGCCAGGGGAGATCACCCTCGCCCACCACGGCGTGCTGTTTCTCGACGAACTGCCCGAGTTCGACCGCAAGGTGCTGGAGGTGCTGCGCGAGCCGCTGGAGTCTGGCGAAATCGTCATCGCCCGCGCCCGCGACAAGATCCGCTTCCCCGCGCGCTTCCAGCTGGTGGCCGCCATGAACCCCTGCCCCTGTGGATATCTCGGCGACCCCAGCAGCCGTTGCAGCTGCAGTACCGACCAGATCGCCCGTTACCGCAACAAACTCTCCGGCCCCTTGCTGGACCGTATCGACCTGCACGTCACCGTCGCCCGCGAAACCACCGCCCTCAACCCAACCCCACAGCCCGGCGACGACACCGCCCACGCCGCCGCACGCGTGGCCGCCGCCCGCGACCGGCAACTGCGGCGCCAGGGCTGCGCCAACGCCTTTCTCGACCTGCCGGGGCTGAAGGCACACTGCAAGTTATCCACAGCCGATGAGCAATGGCTGGAAACCGCCTGCGAGCGGCTGACGCTGTCACTGCGGGCAGCGCATCGGCTGCTGAAGGTGGCGCGTACCTTGGCGGACCTGGAAGAGGTGGAGCAGGTTGGGCGGGGGCATGTGGCGGAGGCGTTGCAATATCGCCCCACCAGCACTTAGCTCAGGAGCTCTGCTTGCACCACCCCCGCCAAACGAACCGCACCTGCACCACCGCCGCCCGCGCCAGCTCGCGGCGCCTGTCAGTCAACTGCGTATCCACCTCCAGCACCGCCAGCAATCGCTCGCTCGGCTCATCCAGCATCGCTACCCGCGCCGGCGCCGGCGGCCCCTGCTTGAGCAGGCGCGCTACCTGCCGCAGGTAGCGGTCACGCGCCGCCGCGACGGTGCCCGTGGCGTCCACCAGGCAGCCGCGCAGGTGCAGCAGTTCGCCGCCCAGGTCCAGGCCGTAGAGGCCGTCGTGCCAGTGCAGGTTGGGTTCGTCCGGGTGTTGGGTGCGGTAGCGCGCCAGGCGCATCAGGCGGTCGGCCATACGCCCGCCGAACCAGCCCTCGGCGTGGCTCAGCGGGCGTTGGGTGAGCTGGGACAGGTCGGCGAGCGACGCCTGTACCAGGCGCCGGTAGTGGCGCAGGCCGGGGCCCAGGGTGACCAGGCGGAACACCACCACCGAGATGCCGACGCCGAACAGGGTGGCCAGGGCCTTGTTGAGGAACTGTTCCAGGTCGTAGCTCATGACGTTGTTGGGGGCGACGTTGTTCACGAAGAAGATGCAGAACGACGAGGCGATGGGCGCGATGCTCGGCTGGCTCAGGCACAGCGAGGCCATGAACAGCGGCACGCCCAGGCCCAGGCACAGCATGGGGAAGCCTTCCCAGCCCGGCAGCAGCCCGTAGGCCACCAACGCCGCCACGGGCACGGATAGGGCGATACCCTTGAGGAAGTTCAGCGCGGCGCCTGCCGGGGCTTCGCGGCCGGCGAACAGGCTCAGCACCACGCCGCAGATGGACACCGCGCCCAGGCCCGCCGGCCAGGCGGTGAACACCCACAGCGCGGCCACGGCGAGGAACGCCAGGGCGCTGCGCAGGCCGGAGATGGCGCCTTGCTCGACATCGCGGTGCCAGGCCAGCGGGCCGGGGGCGTTGCTGACCGGGTCACCTTGCTCGACGGCGCGCAAGGTCTGCACTGCCACGCTGGCCAGGCGCACCACCACGGTCAGGCGCATCAGGCAGGTGTGCACCTGGGGTTCGAGGCTGGGGTCGAGCAGGCTTTCGTCCAGCACCACGCCCTGCTGGTTGAGGGCTGTTTCGCTGCCGTCGGCCAGGGCCTGGGCCACGCCCTGGATCATCGGGTCGAGGCGTTCGCCTGCCGCTTCATCCAGCATCTGCCGCAAGCGCGCCACACCCCGCGCCACCCGCAACAGGCTGAGCAAATCCCGGCTCATTACCCGCAACGCCTGGGCCCGCAGCCGCCCCAGCGGACCCTCGAAGGCGGCGTGGTCGCGCTGGGCGTCCACCGAGACGATGCGCCCCAGGGCATCCAGCAGGCCTTGGCGCTGGTCCACACCCAGCAGCTCCGAGGCTGCCGCGGCCATGCCGGCCTGCCAGGCGCCGCGGGCCTGCGCAGCCAGTTGCCGTTCGACACGGCGCGGCCACAGCACGGTGCTGACCAGCGAGGCGCAGAGGATGCCCAGGGTGATCTCGAAGAAGCGCGCCTGAGCCTGGTCGAACACGTTCAGGGGCGCGGCGGTGGAGGGCAAGGCGATGATCGCCGTGGTGTAGCCCGCCAGCACGAAACCGTAGGAGGCGTTGTTGCGGTACAGCGACGCGCCGGCGGTGCAGAAGCCCAGCCACAGCGCCATGCACAGCAGGAACATCAGCGAGGCCTGGCCGAACGCGGCGATCATGCCCAGGGAAACCACGGCACCAACGAAGGTGCCCAGCAGGCGGTAGACGCCCTTGGACAGCACCATGCCACTCAGTGGCTGGTTGACGATGAACACTGTGGTCAGCGCCCACTGTGGCTGCTGCATCTGCAGGATGAACGCCAGGTACAGCGCCAGGCCGCCGCCCAGCATGTTCTTGAGGGCGAACTGCAGCGCCGGGGTCGAGGGGTTGAAGACCGCCTTGGAAAAGTCGCTCAATGCGCGGGGGAATATCGCCATTGCCTGCAAATCTGCATAGCTAGCTAACGATTAGCATCGTAGCCATATCCCGGCGCAAGAACCAGCCCATTCATTCAAGATCCACAGTGGCGGCGCGGCAGATACTCGAACACACTAGAACAGCCGAATCGCCCTGGGGCCGCCATGTTCTCATTGATCAGTAATCATCCGTTGGCCATCGGTACCGTGCTGCTATTGATCGACCTGGCCGTGTGGCACTCGATCCCGCAGAAGCACCGCATGGCTCGCCTGGCCACCCGCGCCAGCGCCTTCATCCTGTTCAGCTGGGTGCTCAATTCCACCGGCATGAGCCCGCTGACGCCAGCGCCCTGGCCCGACGACGCCACGCTGAACATGGTGGCGACGCTGCTGGAGATCGTCTGGTGGCTGTTCGCCGCGCGGCTGTTGACGGTGATCCTCGGCGCCGTGCTGTTCCAGCGCAACGGCCACACCGGGCGCCTGCTGCAGGACGTGATGGGCGCGGTGATCTTTTTAATCGCCATCGTCGCCGCCGCGGCCTACGTGATGCAGTTACCAGTGAAAGGCCTGCTGGCCACCTCCGGCGCCATGGCGATCATCGTCGGCCTGGCGCTGCAAAGCACCCTGAGCGACGTGTTTTCCGGCATCGTGCTGAACACCACCAAGCCCTACCAGGTGGATGACTGGATTGCCATCGACGGCACCGAAGGCAAGGTCGTCGACATCGACTGGCGCGCCACCCACCTGATGACCAGCAACGGCGCCATGGCGGTGATCCCCAACTCGGTGGCGGCCAAGGCGAAAATCCTCAACTTCAGCCGGCCGAGCAACATTCATGGCGTGTCCATCAGCATCGCCGTGCCCGCCCAGGTGCGCCCGCGCAAGGTGCTGGACGCGCTGGAAAAGGCCCTGCAAGGCACCACGGCGCTGCTGATTTCACCCAAGCCCAAGGCGGCGGTGAAGGCCTCGACCCTGGAATACATGGAATACGAGGCAAGCGGCTTCATCCGTTCCATGGACCAGAAGACCGAAGCGCAGAACCTGTTGTTCGACCTGGCGCACCGGCACCTGCAGGCCTCGGGCGTGAGCTGGGCTCTGGAACCTGCAGAACGGCCCTGGTCGCGGCAACGCAGCCTGTTGGAAGAGGTGCGGGTGTTCCGCTCGCTGAGCAACGAGGACAAGGACCACCTGGCCGAGAGCATGAGCCCAGTGGAATACCCCGAGGACCATTTGATTCTGGCCTACGGCGCCACGTCCGAGTTCCTGCTGGTGATCGGCACGGGCGTGGTGTCGGCGCGCATCAAGGACGGCGAACGGATGATCGAGGCGGGACGCATGGGGCCCGGGGAGATATTGGGCGAGGACAACCTGGTGTCCGAGGGTACCTCGATGGCGGAGTTTCGCTCGCTGACCACCTGCATCCTGTACCGCATCGACAAGCAGGCGCTGAAGGCCTGCATGGGCGAGCGCAGCGAGGTGCTGGCGGCGTTCACCAAGCTGCAGCACTACCGGCAGCGCAAGAGCCAGTCGTTGTTGCTGCAGAAGCCGACGGAAATCCGCAAGGGTGGCTTCCTGAACTGGTTGCACCTGAAGGAACGCTGACGCAGCCTGCGGCAGCTGCTACGTAATTGGCGTTCACGCAAAAACCGTGTGCGATGACGACAACCCGTAGCAGCTGCCGAAGGCTGCGTCCGCGCGCTACAACACCACCCGCAAACACTGCCCCGCGTGGTACAGGGAGAACCCTGTCTCGTAGAACCCGGTGCGCAGCGCCGGGCGCGTCACCGGCTTGTCCAGCGAGAACGGCAGCGGCAGCCCCGCAGGGTCGTCGCTCAGCAGGTAGTCTGCCAGCGCCTTGCCCACCACCGTGCCAGTGGTGTTGCCGCGGCCGTTGTAGCCGGTCACCGAAACCACGCCGGGCGCCGGTTCGAACAGGCGCATCAGGTGGTCAGGGGTGAAATCGATGATGCCGGTCCAGTGCATCTCCCAATCCACCTTGCCCAAGGCCGGGAAGTAATGGCCCTGGATGCGGTCGGCCCAGCGCCGCACGAACCAGGCGGGCTTGTTGTCGACCCTGCCCATGCTGCCCAGCAACAGGCGGCCATCGGCATCGCGACGGATGCTGCTGAGCACCGTGCGGGTGTCCCACGAGCCCTGGCCGTGAGGCAGCACCGCATCAGCCGCTGCGCCCACCAGCGGCTTCGATGCCACCTGGTAATAATAGCCACGGAAGTAGCGGCGCTTGAGGTCGGTCCAGTCGCCCTCGGTGTAGGCGCCCGTGGAGATCACCACCTTGGCGGCGCTGACCTCCCCCTTGGCAGTCTTCACCAGCCAGCCATCGCCCTGGCGTTGCAGCTGCTCCACCGGCGAATGTTCGTGAATGGCGCCACCCAGGCGCTTCACCGCGGCCGCCAGGCCTTGGGTGTAAGCCATGGGGTTGATGGTGCCCGCGCGGCGGTCCAGCAGCGCAGCGGCGATTTTCGTGGTGCCGCAGTATGCTTCGCAGCGCGCGCCGGTCAGCAATTCCACGTCAGCACCGCGGCGGCGCCACTGCTCGTTGCGGCTTTCCAGGTCAGCCACGCCGGTGGCGTTGTGGGCCATGTGCAGGGTGCCGGCGTTGCGCGCCTGGCAGTCGATGCCAAGGCGCTCGATCATGGCAAACACCGCAGCCGGCGCTTCACCCAGCACCTTGTTCAAGCGGCTGCCCTGCTCGCGGCCCAGGGTGGCTTCGACGTCGTCGGGGCGTATCCAGGTGCCGGCGTTGACCAGCCCCACATTGCGCCCCGAGCCGCCATGGCCGACCTGATGCGCCTCAAGCAGCACCACCCGCTGGCCTTGCTCCAGCAAGGCGATGGCGGCGTTGAGCCCGGTAATGCCGCCGCCAATCACACAGACATCGGCCTTGGCCGAGCCCGCCAGGGCCGCGGTGGCGGCTGCTGGCGGAGTAAGGTGTTCCCAAAGACATTCCTGACGCAATTGAGTCATGACGCGAACCCGGTCAAATCAAAGGAAAGGGGCCACGGGGGCCGGACTCAATCGAACACGATGCCCTGGGCCAGCGGCAGTTCGCGCGAGTAGTTCACCGTGTTGGTCTGACGGCGCATGTAGGCTTTCCAGGCATCGGAGCCCGATTCACGACCACCGCCGGTTTCCTTCTCGCCGCCAAACGCCCCGCCAATTTCCGCGCCGCTGGTGCCGATGTTGACGTTGGCGATGCCGCAGTCGCTGCCCGAGGCGCTCTGGAAGCGCTCGGCTTCGCGCAGGTCGGTGGTGAAGATGCACGACGACAGGCCTTGCGGCACTTCGTTGTTGAGGCGCAGCGCCTCTTCGAAATCGTCATACGCCAGCACGTACAGGATCGGCGCGAAGGTCTCGTGGCGCACCACCTCGCTCTGGCCTGGCATTTCGGCAATGGCCGGGCTTACGTAGTAGGCGTTAGGGTATTGCTGCGCCAGTTGGCGCTCGCCGCCGAACACCTGGCCGCCTTCGTCGCGGGCCTTGGCCAGCGCGCCCTGCATGGCGTCGAACGAGGCCTTGTCGATCAGCGGGCCGACCAGGTTGTCCTTGCGCGGGTCGCCGATGCGCACCTTGGCGTAGGCGGCTTTCACCCGCGCCACCACTTCATCCTTGATGGAGGAGTGCACGATCACCCGGCGCAGGGTGGTGCAGCGCTGGCCTGCGGTGCCCACGGCAGAGAAGAGGATGCCACGCACGGCCAGGTCGAGGTCGGCGCTGGGGGCCAGGATCATGGCGTTGTTGCCGCCCAGTTCGAGAATGCTGCGGCCAAAGCGGGCGGCCACGCGCGGGCCCACTTCCCGGCCCATGCGGGTGCTGCCGGTGGCGCTGACCAGCGGTACGCGCGGGTCGTCCACCAGGGCCTCGCCGGCGTCGCGGTCGCCGATCACCAGCTGGCACAGGCCCGCAGGCGCTTCGCCGAACTGCTTCAGGGCTTTTTCGAACAGGGCCTGGCAAGCCAGCGCGGTAAGCGGGGTTTTTTCCGACGGTTTCCAGATCACCGAGTTGCCAGCCACCAGCGCCAGCGCGGTGTTCCACGACCACACCGCCACCGGGAAGTTGAAGGCGCTGATCACGCCGACCACGCCCAGCGGGTGCCAGGTTTCACGCATGTGGTGGCCAGGGCGCTCGGAGGCGATGGTCAGGCCGTACAGCTGGCGCGACAGGCCCACGGCGAAGTCGCAGATGTCGATCATCTCCTGCACTTCGCCCAGGCCTTCCTGGGTGATCTTGCCGGCTTCGATGGACACCAGCTCACCAAGCTGGGCCTTGTGCTGGCGCAGCACTTCGCCGAACAGGCGCACCAACTCACCGCGGCGCGGCGCCGGCACGTTGCGCCAGGCCAGGAAAGCCTGTTGCGCGACGTCGATCTTGGCCAGCACCTGGGTTTTGTCTTCCAGGGTCACCGAGGCGATCTGGCTGCCATCGATGGGGGTGTGAACGGGATGGTTGCCGTGGGTGTAGGCACTGGCCGCGACGCCGAGGCTCTGAAGCAGTCCATCAACCATTTTCTTCTCCTGCATGCGATGAGTTGTTGAAATCAAGCGATGGGATCAGTATTAATCCGAATAGTGATACGCAACAAACGACCTTTATTCAGCACATCATTCCTCCAGGGCATGATGTTTCCCCCGTTTGCCCGCCGAGATCGACATGTCCAAACGCCTGGTGCCCTCGATGGCCGCCCTGCAGTGCTTCGAAGCCGCCGCCCGCCACCTGAGTTTTACTCGCGCCGCCGAGGAATTGCACCTCACCCAGAGCGCGGTGAGCAAACAGGTGGCCCAGTTGGAAGAGATGCTGCGCCACCACCTGTTCCTGCGCATCCGCCGGCGCCTGCAACTGACCCCGGCCGGCAGCCTGTACCTGGCTGAGGTGAACAAGATCCTGGTGCAGGTGGACATGTCCAGCCGCTACATCCTCTCCTACGGCCAGGAAACCGAAGTGTTGACCGTGGCCACCCAGCCCAGCTTCGGCGTGGGCTGGCTGATCCCGCACCTGAAGGGCTTCGGCAAGCGCCACCCCAACATCCACCTGGACATCCGCAACGAACTGGAGCCCTTCAACCTGCTGCAGGCCAAGGCCGACGTGGTATTTTTCTTCGGCCAGGGCACCTGGCCGGGCGCCACCTGCATGGAGCTGTTCACCGAAGAAGTGGTACCGGTGTGCGCCCCAGACCTGCTGGGCGGTCGCGAGTTGGCCAGCGCCGAGGAGCTGTCGCAACAGGTGCTGCTGCAAAGCACCTCGCGGCCCGAGACCTGGCACGAATGGTTCCTGGAACAGGGCCTGCACTCGGCCAACAGCTACCACGGCCCGCGCTTCGACACCTTCTACATGTGCATCAGCGCGGCGTTGTCGGGCTGCGGCGTGGCGCTGGTGCCGCGCTACCTGGTGGAACGCGACCTGGCCGAAGGCAAACTGGTGGTGCCGTGGCAACACGCGATGCGCAGCAACGGTGCGTATTTCCTGGCGTACCAGGAACATGCGGCGGAAGTGCCGAAGGTGCGGGCGTTGGTGGATTGGGTCACTGACCAGTTGGCCTAGCCCTACGACGCGGCCTACGGCAGCTGCTACGGGGGCGCGCAGCCCACCGACAGCGATGCTGGTAACGCGGTTCCTGTAGCAGCGGCCCCAGGCCGCGTCCGGGCTTGCACGAATTTGCGGAATGAAACACCTACTTTTTTTCGCTTGCAGCCCCTGGTCATTCCCCGCTTTCATAGGCTCAGCTCATTCACTCGGAGTTTCGCCATGCCCAGCTTCGTCAGCCCCGACCAGATCCGCGCCCGGTTCTCGCGGGCCATGTCCGCCATGTACAAGCAGGAAGTGCCACTCTACGGGGCGCTGCTGGACCTGGTAGGCGAGGTCAACCAGGCCGTCATGGCCCAGCAGCCGGAGGTCGCCGAGGCGTTGCAATGGACCGGCGAAATCCAGCGCCTGGACATGGAGCGCCACGGCGCCATCCGCGTGGGCACCGCTGCGGAGCTGGCCACCATCGGCCGCCTGTTCGCGGTCATGGGCATGCAGCCTGTGGGTTATTACGACCTGACGCCCGCCGGTGTGCCGGTGCATTCCACCGCCTTCCGCGCGGTGCACGAGCAGGCCCTGCAGGTCAGCCCGTTCCGCGTGTTCACCTCGCTGCTGCGCCTGGAGCTGATCGACAACCTGCCCCTGCGCGAACTGGCCCAGGGCCTGCTGGCGCAACGGCAGATCTTCACCCCGCGCGCGCTGCAACTGATTGACCAATGCGAACGCGACGGCGGCCTCGATGAAACGGACGCCGAGGCCTTCGTCACCCAGGCCCTGGAAACCTTCCGCTGGCACCATAGCGCCACCGTCAGCAGCGCGCAGTATCAGCAACTGCACGACCAGCACCGGCTGATCGCCGACGTGGTGGCCTTCAAGGGCCCGCACATCAACCACCTGACCCCGCGCACCCTGGACATCGACGCCGTGCAGGCGGCGATGCCCGGCAAGGGCATCACCCCCAAGGCCGTGATCGAAGGCCCGCCCACCCGCCGTCACCCTATCCTGCTGCGCCAGACCAGCTTCAAGGCCCTGCAGGAAAGCATCACCTTCACCGACCAGCACGGCACCCGTGGCAGCCACACCGCGCGCTTCGGCGAGATCGAACAGCGCGGCGCAGCGCTGACGCCCAAGGGGCGAGCGCTGTACGACCGCTTATTGAACAATTCCCGCGAGGCGCTGGCAGGCTTCCCCAGCGAAAGCAACGCCGAAGAGTACATGCGCCAGCTGGGCGAACATTTCGCCGAGTTTCCGGATGATATGCGGCAGATGCGCGAGCAGGACCTGGCCTACTTCCGCTACTTCGCCACCGAGCAAGGCCTGGCGGCACGCGACCAGGCTGGCCGCCCCACCAGCCTGCAAGGGCTGATCGACGCCGGCCACGTGCATTTCGAGCCGTTGGTGTACGAGGACTTCCTGCCCGTCAGCGCCGCCGGGATCTTCCAATCCAACCTCGGCGACGCGGCCCAGAGCAATTATGCCGGCGGCTCGACCCAGGACAGCTTCCACCAGGCCTTGGGCCGGCCAGTGCTCGACGAGCTGGAGCTGTACGCCCAGAGCCAACGCCGCTCACTACAACAGTGCGCGGCGCAGCTGGGGTTGGCGAGCCTGGCCTGAAGCTTAGCGGCCGACGCGGAAGCGGTTCACTTCCTGGCGCAAGTCGGCGGCCAGGGTTTCCAGCTCGCGGGCAGTGATGGCCAGGTTGGAGACCACTTCGCGCTGTTCGCTGTTGGCCAGGGCGATGCTCTGCAGGTTGCTGCTGAGCAAGGTGGCGGTGCTGCTCTGTTCCTGAGTGGCCGTGGTGATGGCGGCGAACTGCTCGCCCGCCGAGCGGCTCTGCTCATCAATGTGCGACAGCGCCGCGGCGACCTTGGCGTTGCGCGACAGGCCTTCTTCCATCAGTTCCTTGCCCTGCTCCATGGTGCTGATGGCATTGCCGGTCTCGTGCTGGATGCTGCCGATCATGGCCGAGATTTCATCGGTGGCCTGGCGCGTGCGCGAGGCCAGGCTGCGCACCTCGTCGGCGACCACGGCAAAGCCGCGACCCTGCTCGCCGGCGCGCGCCGCTTCAATGGCGGCGTTCAGCGCCAGCAGGTTGGTCTGCTCGGCGATCGAGGTAATCACCCCGACAATGCCGCCGATTTCCTGGGAACGCTGGCCCAGGGTGTTGATGACGGTGGCGGTGCTGTTCAGCGCGCCGGCAATCTGTTCCAGCGACGACGACGCCTCGGTCATCGAGCTGCGGCCGATGCGCGTCTGCTCGGCGTTCTGCTGGGCCATGCGCTGGGTGTTGCCCATGTTGTCGGCGATGTTCAGCGACGTGGCGCTGAACTCTTCCACCGCGCCGGCCATGCTGCTGATCTCGCCGGACTGCTGCTCCATGCCCTCGTAGGCGCCAGTGGACATGCCCGACAGCGCCTGGGCCCGGCCACTGACCTCGTGGGCGGCGTTGCGGATGTGCGTCACCATGGTGGCCAGGGCTTCGCCCATGTGGTTGAAGCTGCGCGCCAGCTGGCCGATTTCATCGTTGCTGGCCACGTTCAGGCGCGCGTCCAGGTCGCCAGCGCCCAGCGCTTCGGCCTGGCGCACCAGGTCACCCAGCGGCTTGAGCTTGCTGCGCAGCAGCCACATGGACACGCCCACCGCCAGCAGCATGGCCAACAGGCTGCCGATGGCCAGGCGAATGCCCACGCTCCAGGTCACCGCGCGGATTTCGGCCTTGGGCATGGTCGCCAGCACGCTCCAGGGGCCGCCATCAAAGCGCACGGCCACGCTGTAGAAGTCTTCGTTGGTGTCGCTCCAGAAGTCACCCTGGCCCGGGTGCTTGATGAAGTCGTCGAGAATGTCGGTGGCCTTGGCCAGGCCCTGCACGCCGGCGGGCGCCACCAGCCACTTGCTGTTTTCGTCCAGCAGCGCCAGGGAACCGGTGTGGCCGATGCGGAAGCGGCGCAGGTTGTCGAACTGGGCGTTCTGCGCGTCGGTGTAGTCGAAGCCGACGAACAACACGGCGATGACCCGGCCGTTGCGGTCGCTGACCGGGGTGTACTGGGTCATGTAGTAGCGGTCGAACAGTAGCGCGCGGCCCACGTAGTTCTGGCCGGCCAGCAGGCGCGTGTACGCCGGGTGCTGGTGGTCGAGCAGGGTGCCGATGGCGCGGCTTCCGTCCTGCTTGGTCAGCGAGGTGCTGACGCGCACGAAGTCGTCGCCCTTGCGCACGAACACGGTGGCCACGCCGGCGGTCATCTGGCGGAAGTCGTCCACTTCGCGGAAGTCGTTGTTCAGCGCCTTGCCGTTGAGCAGCAGCGCCGGGGTGGCGACGCCGGCCACTGTGATGGGCGCGTCGCTGTCCAGGGTCAGGCCGCTGGCGAAGCGCTTCTCGAACAGCCCGCTGAGGCGCTGGGTGCTGTCGCGCAGGGTGCCATGGAAGGTGCTGAGCTGGTCGGCCAGCAAGCGTGCCTCGCTGGCCAGGTGCTGCTCGCGGGTGGCGAGGTTGGCGCTGTCCAGCGAGCGCAGGGCAAAGACAGTACTGCCGGTAATGACGACAGCGAGAATGGCCGCAAGGGCGATACCGAGTTGCGAGGCAATCCGGGCACGGGGTTGAGACATGATGGCTCCTGACCGCAGGGCACACCCGAGATGCTCGGGGCCAGGCGGCGTAGTGTTCGATTCGGTTTTAAACGGACCTTTCTGGATGAGGTCCTGCACCCTGTAGATTCGGCTGCGACGGCCAATACTTGAGTGCTTGGGCAGGTTATTCGCAAACGTTAAACTGATGGCATTTTAAGGGCTTTTCGCCACCTAGCGCAGAATTTCGACCACCGGCAGTTCCATGGCCTGCACCTCGGCCTGCAGGAAATCACTCAGGCGTTTGAGACGCTCGCCACCCGGCCGGGTCTTGGGCCACACCAGGTAATAATTCAGTCCACTGGCCACGGCGGTCGGCCACGGCAGGCTCAAGCGGCCCTGGGCCACGTCTTCGGCCACCATCAGCAGGTCGCCGATGGACACGCCGTAGCCGCGCGCCGCGGCAATCATCCCCAGCTCCAGGGTATCGAAGGCCTGGCCGCCCTTGAGCGAGATGCGCTCGGCCAGGCCCATGCGCTCCAGCCAGTCGCGCCAGTCGCGGCGGTCCGGCGTGGGGTGCAACAACTCCACCGCCGCCAGTTGCTCCACGGTCCACGGCTGGTCGCTGATCAACGCCGGCGAACCCACCGGGATCAGCAGTTCGGGGAACAGGTAGGTGGCCTGCCAGTCGGGTGGGAAATTGCCGTCCCCCAGCAGCACCGCGCAGTCGAACGGCTCGTGGTTGAAGTCCACGTGGTCCACGTCCATCCAGGCGCTGGTGAGCTGCACCTCGTTGCCGGCCTGCAGGTGGCGGAAGCGGCTGAGCCGTGCCAGCAGCCAGCGCATGGTCAGCGTGGAAGGCGCTTTCATGCGCAGCACATCGTCTTCGCTCTGCAGCGTGGCGCAGGCGCGCTCCAGGGCGGCGAAGCCCTCGCGCACGCCGGGCAGCAGCAGGCGCGCCGACTCGCTGAGCTGCAGGTTGCGGCCGTTGCGCTGGAACAGCCGGCAGGAAAAGTGCTCTTCAAGGGTACGAATGTGCCGGCTGACCGCGCTCTGGGTAATCGATAACTCATCCGCCGCACGCGTGAACGAGCTATGGCGGGCGGCGGCCTCGAAGGCACGCAGGGCATACAGAGGCGGCAGGCGACGGGACATGAGGGCAATTCCTGGAAAAATCACGGGCGCTGGCAAACGACGTTGCTCGAATGAGTAAAACTCATGCCAGGCATCGTTTTTATCCTTTTGTGCCAAAGTCGACAAGCGCCCAGAATTGCCGCTCTCCTGCTACCTGTGAAACGAGCCTGCCCATGCCTTCCGCCATCCGTATCGAACTCGGTGCCCTGCTACGCCTGGCGGGGCCGCTGATTGCCTCGCAACTGGCGCACATGCTGATGGTGCTCACCGACACCCTGATGATGGCCCGCCTCGGCCCGCAAGCCTTGGCCGGCGGTAGCCTGGGCGCGGTGAGCTACACCTTCGTGTCGATTTTCTGCATTGGCGTGATCGCCGCCGTGGGCACCCTGGCGTCCATCCGCCAAGGTGCTGGCGACGTGCCCGGGGTGACGCGCCTGGCCCAGGCCGGGCTATGGCTGGCCTGGGCCATGGCCCTGGCGGGGGCGTTGGTGATGTGGAACCTGGGCCCGGTGCTGCTGATGCTGGGCCAGACCCCGGAAAACGTCGACGGCGCGCGCCAGTTCCTGTTGCTGCTGCCCTTCGCCCTGCCGGGCTACCTGAGCTTCATGGCCCTGCGCGGCTTCACTAGCGCCCTGGGCCGCGCCGGCCCGGTGATGATGATCAGCCTGGTGGCCGTGGTGGCCAACTTCGGCCTCAACTACGCACTGATAGAAGGCCTGTTCGGCCTGCCGAAGCTGGGCCTGACCGGCATCGGCCTGGTCACGGCCATCGTCGCCACCGGCATGGCCGTGGCGCTGGCGCTGTACATTCGCCTGCATGCGGCCTACCAGCCCTACCCGTTGCGCCAGGGCCTGGCGCGCCCGCAACTGGCGGCGCTGCGCGAGCTGTGGCGGCTGGGCCTGCCGATTGGCGGCACCTATTCGGTGGAGGTCGGGCTGTTCGCCTTCGCGGCCCTGTGCATGGGCACCATGGGCAGCACGCAGCTGGCGGCCCACCAGATTGCCCTGCAGATCGTCTCGGTGGCGTTCATGGTGCCGGCCGGCCTGTCCTATGCGGTGACCATGCGCGTGGGCCAGCACTATGGCGCCGGCAACCTGCACGCCGTGCGCCTGGCCGGGCGCGTAGGCATCGGCTTCGGCGCCCTGGCCATGCTCGGCTTCGCCCTACTGTTCTGGGTGGCGCCACAGCCGCTGGTTGAGCTGTTCCTGGACCGCGACAACCCAGGCTTCACCGGGGTGATCCAGCTGGCCGTGGTGCTGTTGGGCATCGCCGCCTGGTTCGAACTGTTCGACGGCGTGCAGACCATCGCCATGGGTGCCATTCGCGGCCTGAAGGACGCCAAGGTGACCTTCCTGGTCGGCCTGGGCTGTTACTGGCTGATTGGCGCGCCCGCGGCGTGGTTGCTGGCGTTCCCGTTGGGCTGGGGGCCGCAGGGGGTATGGTGGGGCCTGGCGCTGGGGCTGGCCTGCTCGGCCACCAGCCTGACGCTGGCGTTCGAGTGGCGCGTGCGGCGGCTCAAGGCCGCCGCCGCGCTCAGCCCTGCACCGCGCGCTGGGACAGCCCAAACATCAGGTACTCCTGAAGCTCGGGCAGGGGCAGAGGCTTGCTGATCAGATAACCCTGCACCTGGTCGCAGCCAAAGCTGCGCAGCAGGGCCAGTTGCTCGGGCGTCTCGACGCCCTCGGCCACCACTTCCAGGCTCAGGTTGTGCGCCAGGTTGATCATGGCGTGCACCAGCTTGCGGTTCTCCTCGCGCTGCTCCATGCCGCCGACGAAGCTCTTGTCCACCTTCAGCAGGGCGATGGGCAGGCTGTTGAGGTGCACGAACGACGAAAAGCCGGTGCCGAAGTCGTCCAGCGAGAAACGCACGCCCAGGCGGCCCAGCGCGTCCATGGTCTGCTTGACCAGATCGTTGCGGCGCATCACCGCGGTTTCGGTCAGTTCGAACTCCAGCCAGCGCGCATCGATGCCACGGTCGGCGATCAGCCGGCCCAGGGTGGCCAGCAACTGGCTGTCCTGGAACTGCCGGAACGACAGGTTCACCGCCATGTGCAGCTCCGGCAGGCCGGCTTCGCGCAGCGCCTGCATGTCGCGCAGCGCGCGGGAAATCACCCAGTAGCCCAACGGCACGATCAGCCCGCTCTGCTCGGCCAGCGGCACGAACTCGCTGGGCGGCAACAGCCCGCGCTCGGCGTGGCGCCAGCGCACCAGCGCCTCCAGGCCGACGATGGCGCCGCTTTGCAGGTCCAGGCGCGGCTGGTAGTGCAGTTCCAGTTCGTCACGGCGCAGGGCGCGGCGCAGCTCGCTTTCCAGGTCGGCGAGGCTGCGGGCGTTGCGGTTGATGCGCTCGTTGAAGACATGGAAGGTGCAGCCCTGGGTGCTCTTGGCCTGCTGCATGGCGATGTGCGCGTGCCACATCAGCGGGTCGGCGCCGGCCTGGGCGCGGGCGTGGGCAATGCCCAGGCTGCAGCCGATCAGCAGGCTTTCACCATCTACCCAATAGGGCTCGGCCAGGGCCTCGACGATGTTCTCGGCCAGCCGCTCGGCGCGCTCGGCGTCGCGGCGGGTGTCGATCAACAAGGCGAACTCATCGCTGCCCAGGCGTGCCAGCTGGTCGCCGGCGTCCAGTTGGCTGCGCAGGCGGGCCACCACCTGCAGGATCAGGCGGTCGCCGGCCTGGTGGCCAAGGGCGTCGTTGGCGTGGCGGAAGTTGTCCAGGTCCAGGTGCCCCAGGGCCAGGCCGCGGCCCTCGAATTCAGCCAGGCGCGCGTTGAGCAGGGTCTGGAAGCCCTGGCGGTTGGCGATGCCGGTCAGTGGGTCCTGCTCGGCCAGGCGCTGCAGCGTGCCTTCCAGCACCCCGCGCTCGCGCACGTGGCGCAGGCAGCGGCGTAGCGCATCGACGCTCAGTGTGTCGCGTACCAACCAGTCGCTGGCGCCCAGGGGCGGCTGCGCCGGCTCCTGTTCCAGCAGCAACACCACCGGCAGGCTGCAACGCCCCGGCACCGGTTGCAGCTGCGGGGTCGCCAGCACCACGGCGGTGCGGTCGGTCTGGAACACCTCGCCCAGCGCCTCGAACGACTGCGCCACCACCAGCATGGCGGCGGCGCCAAGCGGTGCCAGGCACTCGCGCAACGACGCCGCCCAGGCTGGGTCGTTGGCCAGAAGCAACAGGCGCACAGGTTCGACGGGCGTAGACAAGCGGGCTCCTCAGGAAAATCCACTGGCAAATACGGCAGGAAAAAGGACTGCATCGCAGGACGCGACAACCCCGGGATGGCGACGGCAGCCATCCCTGACCGCTATTTTCGACTATCTGCGGTAAAATTGTTACGTATCCTGCGGCAAAGTATCAAAAGCGGCAAATTTAGATAGAGGGATGCGTCACAGTGTCGGATGGTCGCGGCATTATTCCTCGACCCTGTTAAAATGCCCGGCCATTTTCGCTAGCGACCCTAATTTCGCATGTCCCGACTCAACCCCCGGCAGCAAGAAGCCGTGAACTACGTCGGCGGCCCTCTTCTGGTGCTCGCCGGTGCCGGCTCCGGCAAGACCAGCGTGATCACCCGCAAGATCGCCCATTTGGTGCAGAACTGCGGCATCCGCGCCCAATACATCGTCGCCATGACCTTTACCAACAAGGCCGCGCGCGAGATGAAGGAGCGCGTGGGCACCCTGCTGCGCGGCGGCGAAGGCCGCGGCCTGACCGTGTCCACCTTCCACAACCTGGGCCTGAACATCATCCGCAAGGAGCATGCGCGCCTGGGCTACAAGCCTGGTTTCTCGATCTTTGACGAAACAGACGTCAAGGCATTGATGACCGACATCATGCAAAAGGAATACTCGGGCGACGACGGCGTCGACGAGATCAAGAACATGATCGGCGCCTGGAAGAATGACCTGATCCTGCCGCCCGAGGCGCTGGAAAACGCCCGCAACCCCAAGGAACAGACCGCAGCCATCGTCTACACCCACTACCAGCGCACGCTCAAGGCGTTCAACGCGGTGGACTTCGACGACCTGATCCTGCTGCCGGTCAAGCTGTTCCAGGAGCACGCCGACATCCTGGAGAAATGGCAGAACCGCGTGCGCTACCTGCTGGTGGACGAATACCAGGACACCAACGCCAGCCAGTACCTGCTGGTGAAACTGCTGATCGGCACCCGCTGCCAGTTCACCGTGGTGGGCGATGACGACCAGTCGATCTACGCCTGGCGCGGCGCGCGCCCGGAAAACCTGATGCTGCTCAAGGACGACTATCCGTCGTTGAAAGTGGTGATGCTGGAGCAGAACTACCGCTCCACCAGCCGCATCCTGCGCTGCGCCAACGTGCTGATCGCCAACAACCCGCACGCCTTCGAGAAGCAACTGTGGAGCGAAATGGGCCACGGCGACGAGATTCGCGTGCTGCGCTGCAAGAACGAGGACGCCGAGGCCGAGCGCGTGGCCATGGAAATTCTCACCCTGCACCTGCGCACCGACCGCCCCTACAGTGACTTCGCCATCCTGTACCGCGGCAACTACCAGGCCAAGCTGATCGAGCTCAAGCTGCAGCACCACCAGGTGCCCTACCGCCTCAACGGCGGCAACAGCTTCTTCGGGCGCCAGGAAGTGAAGGACCTGATGGCCTACTTCCGCCTGATCGTGAACCCGGACGACGACAACGCCTTCCTGCGGGTAATCAACGTGCCGCGCCGCGAGATCGGCTCCACCACCCTGGAGAAGCTCGGCAACTACGCCACCGAGCGCAAGATTTCCATGTACCAGGCCACCGACGAGCTGGGCCTGACCGAGCACCTTGACGCGCGCTTCACCGACCGCCTGTCGCGCTTCAAGCGCTACATGGACAAGGTGCGCGAGAACTGCGCCGGCGAGGACCCGATCGCCGCCCTGCGCAGCATGATCATGGACATCGACTACGAAACCTGGATTCGCACCAACAGTTCCAGCGACAAGGCCGCCGACTACCGCATGAGCAACGTGTGGTTCCTGGTGGAGGCCCTGAAGAACACCCTGGAAAAAGACGAAGAAGGCGGCATGACCATCGAGGAAGCCATCGGTAAACTGGTGCTTCGCGATATGCTTGAACGTCAGCAGGAAGAGGAAGACGGTGCCGAGGGCGTGCAGATGATGACCCTGCATGCCTCCAAGGGCCTGGAATTCCCCTACGTGTTCATCATGGGCATGGAAGAGGAAATCCTTCCGCACCGCTCCAGCATCGAGGCCGACACCATCGAGGAAGAACGCCGCCTGGCCTACGTGGGTATCACCCGCGCACGCCAGACCCTGGCGTTCACCTTCGCGGCCAAGCGCAAGCAGTACGGCGAAATCATCGATTGTGCGCCCAGCCGTTTTCTCGATGAATTGCCGCCGGATGATCTCGCCTGGGAAGGCAATGATGACACCCCCACGGAAGTCAAAGCCGTAAGAGGCAACAATGCATTGGCCGATATTCGCGCCATGCTCAAACGCTGATTCAACACCGCCTCGGCCCCGTAGCCGGGGCCAATACGTATATTGAGGAACTGCCGTGGAAGCACTGCACAAGAAAATTCGCGAAGAAGGCATCGTGCTTTCCGATCAGGTACTGAAGGTCGACGCCTTCCTGAACCACCAGATCGACCCGGTCCTGATGCAGCAGATCGGCGACGAGTTCGCCCGCCTGTTCGCGGACTCCGGCGTGACCAAGATCGTCACCATCGAAGCCTCGGGCATTGCCCCGGCTGTGATGACCGGCCTGAAACTGGGCGTACCGGTGATTTTCGCGCGCAAGCACCAGTCGCTGACCCTGACCGAGAACCTGTTGTCGGCCACCGTCTACTCGTTCACCAAGCAGACCGAGAGCACCGTGGCCATCTCGCCGCGCCACCTCAACAGCAGCGACCGCGTGCTGGTGATCGATGACTTCCTGGCCAACGGCAAGGCGTCCCAGGCGCTGATCTCGATCATCAAGCAGGCCGGCGCCAGCGTTGCCGGCCTGGGTATCGTCATCGAGAAGTCGTTCCAGGGCGGCCGCGCCGAACTGGACGCCCAGGGTTATCACGTGGAATCCCTGGCGCGCGTCAAATCGTTGAAAGATGGCGTGGTTACGTTCATCGAGTAACGGCTGACGCAGCCTTTGGCCGCTGCTACGGGTCTTCGTAGCAGCGGCCAAAGGCCGCGTCCCGCTACCCCCGCAGGTAGCTCAAGGGCTCCGGCTGCACAGTGGCCTGCAACCCCGCCAGCAGCAAGCGCTGCAACAAATCCTCCCGCAACCCCTCTGGCTGCGCCAATTGCATGCGCATCAAGTGCACGGGGAAGCTCGACGCCGGTGGCGCGTCCAGCGCCGCCTTGCCCAGGTCCAGTAGCTCGGTGAGCTTGAACTTGCTCTTGAGCCAGTTCAGCGCCCGCAGCAGGTCCCGTTCCTCAACCGTGAAATCACACCCCAATGGATATTCGGGGAACAGCTTCGCGTGCTTGTCCGCCAGGCTTTTCAGCCGCTCGGGCGTGTTGTCGGTAAAGCGTGGGTGCAGGCGGAAATCCTTGGGCAGCTTGCCGGCCACCTGCGCCTGCTCGATCAGCGAGGTCTGGAAGCGTGAGTCGGTGATGGTCAGCATGGCCTCGATCACCTGGGCATCGGTGCGGCCGCGCAGGTCGGCGATGCCGTACTCGGTCACCACGATATCGCGCAGGTGCCGGGGGATGGTGCAGTGGCCGTACTCCCAGAGAATGTTGGAGCTCACCTCGCCCCCGGCCTCGCGCCAGCTGCGCAGCACCAGGATCGAACGCGCGTCGTGCAGCGCATGGCCCTGCACCACGAAGTTGTACTGCCCGCCCACGCCGCTGAGCACCCGGCCGTCTTCCAACTGGTCGGAGACCGCCGCGCCCAGCAGGGTCGCGGTAAACGCGGTGTTGATGAAACGTGCGTCGCGCCGTTGCAGGCGCTTGAGCGCTTCCTGGCCATACAGCTCGTTGATGTAGCTGATGGCGGTCATGTTGAAACCGTCCAGGGTTTCCAGAGGCAGTTCGCGCAGGCGCTGGTAGAAACTGCGCGGGCCCAGGAAGAAACCGCCGTGGATGCTGACACCCGGCGGCTCGGCCCCGTCCAGGCTGCCATTGTTGGCCAGCGCCTGGGTAGCGACGTCGGCGTACACCTTGCGCCGCACGATGCCGGCCTCCGCCAGCACCAACAGGCCATTGACGAACATTTCGCTGCAGCCGTACAGGCCCTCGGCAAACGGCGCCAGCCCGCCTTCGCGCTCGATCAGCGGCTGCCAGGGGGCCAGGTCCATATCTTCCAGCAAGGCCCGATAGCCGGCGTTGTCGGCCTGGCGCGCCAGCAGCGCGGCGGTCAGCGCATCGCCCATGGAGCCGATGCCGATCTGCAACGTGCCGCCGTCGCGCACCAGGGTGCTGGCGTGCAAGCCAATGAAGTGGTCCTGCAGGCCTACCGGCATGTTCGGTGTGGAAAACAGCGTGGTGGCGTCGGCTTCGTCGATCATCAGGTCGAACAGGCTGCGGTCCACCTCGGCGTCGCCGGCCATGAACGGCAGCTCGGCATGCACCTGGCCGAGCATCAGGATCGTCTCGCCGGCCTCGCGCCGCTTGGCCAGCATCGGTAGCAGGTCCAGGGTGATATCCGGGTTGCAGCTCAGGCTCAGCTTCGCCGGCTGGTAAGGGGCCTGGGCCACCAGTTGCGCCACCAGGTTCAGGCCCTGGGCGTTGATGTCACGGGCGGCGTGGCTGTAGTTGCTGCTGACGTAGGATTGCTGCGCCACATGGCTGTGCAGCAGGTTGCCCGGCTGCATGAAGAACTGCTCGACACGAATGTTGGGGGGCAGCTTGTCGGCGTGCAGGTCGGCGAGATAGTCCAGCTCGGGGTAATCGCCGTAGACCCGCTCCACGAAGGGCTCGAGGAAGCGCTTCTGCAGGCCGTCGCCCAGCTTGGGGCGGCCCAGGCTCAGGGCGGTGTAGATGGTCAGGCGCCGCTCGGGCAACTGGCGAATGCGCGCGTACAGCGCGTTGACGAACTTGTTGGGCTTGCCCAGCCCCAGCGGCAGGCCCATGTGAATATGTGCCGGCAGCCTTGCCAGCACCTCATCCACGGCACGATCGATCGAACAGACTTGCGTCATCGGCACCTCCGCTTGCGCTCAATTGCACCCTGATGCTCCAGAGGGCCATTCAGATGGTCAGCGGAACAGCTCCGCATGGCTACCCAGATCGACAAACAAAACGAGGTCGGGTTCGGGCAACGAATAAATCAAAAGAAAGTCGCCCCCAATATGGCATTCCCTGAACCCTTTCCACTCCCCCACAAGATCATGATCCCTATAAATCGGCGGTAACAGCTCGCCCATGAAAAGCAGTGTCATGACCCGACATACTTCGTTCATGTCACGGCGACCCGCACGGTTATAGCGCTCCCAGGACTTCCTGAACTCCGGCGTTTGCGAACACCGTTTAGGCCTTTTTGCCCGTTTTTCCTTTTTTTGGAACATCGCCATCCGTATCACCGAGCATTTCGTCTATCGAGTTGAAATGCCGATGGATCTCCCGTGCCTGCTGCATGGCGCGCGCGGTTTTTTCCGACGGCACTCTTACCTCAAAAGGCAGACCTTGACTCGCCACAACCTGACGGAGGAACAGGCGCATTGCATCACTCAAGCTTAGCCCGCAGGACTTCAGCACCTCGGTGGCGCTGATTTTCAAATCCTCTTCAATGCGGCACCGCACATCAGTGGTCTTCAGTATCGCGGCCATGTTGATCACCTCTCCGCCAAAATGTAGCTACATTGTTCCCACGCGGGACATTATCGGTTCTGCCTCACGGTGGCACAACACAAGAGATGTTTCCAAACAAAACGCACCCGTTGCCGCTGCGGCTCCGGTGTGGTGGTGAGCATGGGAAAGGCGCGTCAGAGCCCGGACATTTTCTTGATGGCGCCTTTCAGCTCGTCGTCGGTGCAGTCGGAGCACGTGCCCTTGGGCGGCATGGAGTTGATGCCGGTGATGGCCTTGGCCAGCAGGCCGTCGACGCCGCCCTGTTCCTTGGCGCGCTTGCCCCAGTCGGCGCCGTCGCCGATTTTTGGCGAACCGAGCAGGCCGGTGCCGTGGCAGGCGTTGCAGTGCTTGGCGATGACGTCGTCGGGGGATTTCGCGGCGCCGCCGGCGGCCACGGCGGTCACGGCCATGCCGGGGCACTCCTTGCCCTGCACGCAGACCTGGCCAACGGGCTCCAGGCGCTTGGCGATGTCGTCGGTGGTGGTTGCCTGGGCAGTCAGGGCCCAGAGGGCCAGTGCGGTTGCTGGTGCGGCCAGCATCTTGTTGATTTTGAAGTTCACGCCTACACCCTCATGGTGGCTAATCGCGCCCGCGGCCACGGTTTCGCAGGCAGCGTCCAGTATAGCGACAAAGCCTGCCGCCCCGGAACAACCTTATTGTTCTCATGGGTATTGCCGTGGCGCGCAGGCCACGGCTCCCTGAACATTGAGTGTAGCGCTGTAATCGACGGTCAGAAGTTCGCCGGGGTGGCGGCGCTGATCAGCCGGGCAGGCTCGTCGTAGGGGTTGCGGAAACGGTGCGGCTTGGTGCTTTCGAAGTAGTAGCTGTCGCCCGCTTCGAGAATGAAGGTCTCCGCGCCCACCACCAGCTCCAGCTTGCCCTCGAGCAGGATGCCGGTCTCCTCGCCTTCATGGGTGAGCATCTCTTCGCCGGTGTCGGCGCCGGGCGGGTAGATCTCGTTGAGGAAGGCGATGGCCCGGCTCGGGTGCGCCTTGCCCACCAGCTTCATCGTCACGGCACCGTCGGAGATGTCGATCAGCTCATTGGCCTTGTAGACGATCTGGGTCGGGTTTTCGGGCTGCAGCTCTTCGGAGAAGAATTCCACCATGGACATGGGAATGCCCCCCAGCACTTTGCGCAGGGAGCTGATCGAGGGGCTGACGCTGTTCTTCTCGATCATCGAAATGGTGCTGTTGGTGACGCCCGCACGCTTGGCGAGTTCACGCTGGGACAGACCTTTGAGTTTGCGAATGGCTTGCAGTCGTTCACCGACGTCCAATGCTGGTGCCTCCAGGGGGTATTCACGGTCAGGGGTGTTGTTTTGAACGTTATCATGGCAACAGCGTTCAGTATTTACAACACTTGTACCCCGCCCGGCCTACGCCCTGGCGACTTGCGGCCCTGCGCAACCAGGCGTCAATCCCCGGAATAGACCAGTGGCACCCGGCGCAGGTTGCAGAAGATCTGGTACGGGATGGTCTCGGCGCAGGCGGCCACTTCACTGGCCAGGATGTGCTTGCCCCACAGTTCCACGGGGCTGCCCAGCTCGGCTTCGGGCGTGTCGGTCAGGTCGATGCACAGCATGTCCATGGACACCCGGCCCAGCAGGCGGCTGCGTTTGCCGGCCACCAGCACCGGGGTGCCGGTGCCCGCGTGGCGTGGGTAGCCGTCGGCATAACCGAGGGCGACGACGCCGATGCGCATGGGCTTGTCGGTGATGAACCTGGCGCCGTAGCCAACCGGCTCGCCAGCAGGCAGCTCGCGCACGCAGATGACCTTGGACTCCAGGGTCATCACCGGCTGCAGGCGCGCCGCCTCGGCCTGGGGCGCTTCGAACGGCGTGGCACCGTAAAGCATGATGCCTGGGCGCACCCAGTCGCCGGGCACCTGGGGCAGGCCCAGCAGGGCCGGCGAGTTGCGCAGGCTGGTTTCCGCCGCCAGGCCCTGGCGCGCGGCTTCGAACACTGCCACCTGGTCAGCGCTGCTGGGGCAGTCCAGCTCATCGGCGCGGGCGAAGTGGCTCATCAGCACGATTTTCGCCACTTTGCCGCTGGCCAGCAGGCGCTGGTAGGCGCCCGCATAATCCTTGGGATGCAGGCCGACCCGGTGCATGCCCGAGTCCAGCTTCAGCCACACCACGATGGGCTTGCTCAACTGCGCCTGCTCGATGGCTTCCAGCTGCCACAGCGAATGCACCACGCACCAGAAGTTGTGCTCCACCACCAGCTGCAGCTCGTCCGCCTCGAAGATGCCTTCCAGCAGCAACACCGGCGCCTGGATGCCGCCGGCGCGCAGTTCCAGGGCCTCCTCGATGCAGGCCACGGCAAAGCCGTCGGCCTCGCGCTCTAGAGCCTGGGCGCAGCGCACGGCGCCATGGCCATAGGCATCGGCCTTGATCACGGCCAGGGCCTTGGCCCCGTTGGCGAGTTCACGGGCCAGGCGGTAGTTGTGACGCAGGGCGTCGAGGTCGATCAGGGCACGGGCAGGACGCATGACGGCTGTCTTCTTCTGGGCAGGCTGTGGGCGTAAAAAACCCGGCGATGGTGGCAGCCACTACCGGGCACAAGGTGTTTCTCAGGGCAGTGCGGCGACCACCGACAGCTCGACGAGGATTTCCGGCTCGCACAGCTTGGCCTCGACCGTGGCCCGGGCCGGTGCCACGCCCTTGGGCAGCCACTGGTCCCAGACACTGTTCATGCCGGCGAAGTGGGCGTCGATGTCCTTCAGGTAGATGGTCACCGAGAGCAGGCGCGACTTGTCGGTGCCGGCCAGGTCCAGCAGGCGCTCGATGTTGTTGAGGGTTTCACGGGTCTGCTGCTCAATCCCGGCCTCCATGCTATCGCCCACCTGCCCGGCAAGGTAAACGGTGCCGTTGTGGGTGACGATCTGACTCATGCGCTCATTGGTGAGCTGGCGCTGGATTGACATGCTTTGCAGTCTCCTGGTGTTTGCCGTAACGGGAAATATCGAGGCCTTCGGCGCTGATTTGCGGCTTCTTGCGCGCCATCAGGTCAGCCAGGAAGCGGCCGGAGCCGCAGGCCATGGTCCAGCCGAGCGTGCCGTGGCCGGTGTTGAGGAACAGGTTGCGCAACGGTGTGGCACCGACGATGGGCGTGCCATCGGGGGTGGTGGGGCGCAGGCCGGTCCAGAAGCTTGCCTGGTTCAGGTCACCGCCGTGAGGATAAAGATCGTTGACGATCATCTCCAGCGTTTCACGCCGACGCGGGTTCAGCGACAGGTCGAAACCGGCGATCTCGGCCATGCCGCCCACGCGGATGCGGTTGTCGAAACGGGTGATCGCGACCTTGAAGCTCTCGTCCAGGATGGTCGAGGTGGGTGCCATGGCCGGGTTGGTGATGGGCACGGTCAGCGAGTAGCCCTTGAGCGGGTACACCGGCGCGCGAATGCCCAGCGGCTTGAGCAGCTGTGGCGAGTAGCTGCCCAGCGCCAGCACGTAGCGGTCGGCGGTTTCCAGCTTGCCGTCGATGACCACGCCGTTGACCCGGTCGCCGGCGAAGTCCAGGCGTTCGATGTTCTGCCCGAAGCGGAACTCCACGCCCAGGTCCACGGCCATCTGCGCCAGCCTGGTGGTGAACATCTGGCAGTCGCCAGTCTGGTCGTTGGGCAGGCGCAGGGCACCAGCGAGGATGTTGGTGACGCCGGCCAGGGCCGGCTCGACGCGGGCGATGCCGTCGCGGTCGAGCAGCTCGTAGGGCACGCCGGATTGTTCCAGCACGGCGATGTCCTTGGCGGCGTTGTCCAGCTGCGCCTGGGTGCGGAACAGCTGGGTGGTGCCCAGGGTACGGCCTTCGTAGGCGATGCCGGTCTCGGCGCGCAGTTCATCGAGGCAGTCGCGGCTGTACTCGGACAGGCGCACCATGCGTTCCTTGTTCACCGCGTAGCGGCTGGCGGTGCAGTTGCGCAGCATCTGCGCCATCCACAGGTACTGGTCGATGTCGGCGGTGGCCTTGATGGCCAGGGGCGCGTGGCGCTCGAGCAGCCACTTGATGGCCTTGAGCGGCACGCCCGGGGCGGCCCACGGCGAGGCGTAGCCCGGCGAGACCTGGCCGGCGTTGGCGAAGCTGGTTTCCATGGCAACGGCGTTCTGACGGTCTACCACCGTCACTTCAAAGCCCTGCCGCGCCAGATAATAGGCACTGGCGGTACCTATCACACCGCTACCAAGTACCAGAACTCGCATGCTCAATCCCTCAACGCGGATAACCGCTGACATTTGTTGTTTATTGCGAAGATGCGCGCAGTTTAAAAAACATCAGCCAGTGCTATTCACTATATAACGGCCTATTATTGGCGAGAATTCTCGGCAAAAACCGCTTTTACGGAGGGGCATCGCCTATGCGTACCCAGCATCAGAGCAAACGTGAGCTGGACAAGATCGACCGTAATATCCTGCGTATCCTGCAGGCCGACGGGCGTATTTCGTTCACTGAACTGGGGGAAAAGGTGGGGCTGTCGACCACGCCCTGCACCGAGCGCGTGAGGCGCCTGGAGCGCGAAGGCATCATCATGGGCTACAACGCCCGCCTCAACCCGCAGCATCTCAAGGGCAGCCTGCTGGTGTTCGTGGAGATCAGCCTGGACTACAAGTCGGGCGATACCTTCGAGGAATTCCGCCGCGCGGTGCTCAAGCTGCCCCACGTGCTGGAATGCCACCTGGTGTCGGGCGATTTCGACTACCTGGTGAAGGCGCGCATCTCGGAGATGGCCTCGTACCGCAAGCTGCTGGGCGACATCCTGCTGAAGCTGCCGCACGTGCGCGAGTCCAAGAGCTACATCGTGATGGAAGAGGTGAAGGAAAGCCTGAACCTGCCGATCCCGGATTGAAGTTGACGTTATCCGTTACACCAGCACCTGGCGCGTGCTGGCGATGAAGGTGTGCACGGCCTTTTCCGCCAACGGGTGAATCAGCTCTGCCGGGCGCCGGCCATTGGGGCACGGCAGGCTTGCGGTGGTGCCGAACAGCCGGCAGATCAGCGGCCGCTCCTCATACACCGTGCAGCCGTTGGGCCCCAGGTGCACACAGTTCAGCTCGGCCAGCGCCGCCTCCTGCTCGGCCGCGGTCTTGCGCGGCAGGCGGGCCATCTCCTCGGACGAGGTGGTGACCGGGCCGCAGCAATCGTGGCAACCCGGCACGCACTCGAAGGAAGGGATCTGCTCACGCAGGAAGAGAATCTTGTGGCGGTTGCAGCTCATGGGGGGGTACCTGTCGACGCGAGCCGCCATTTTGCCTGCCCGGCGGCGCCCGACGAAAGCCCCGCCGGTCCTTCACTCCTTCCAGAACGGCTTCAGCCCCTCGACCCGTGCTTCACTGGCGGACACGCCGATGTCACGCAGCTGGTCGGCATCCAGCTCCAGCAAGGCCCGGCGGGTGGTCAGGCGGTGCCACATCAGGCTCCAGAACCCCAGGCCTTCAGGGGCCGAGCGCACGCGCCGCCCTTGGGCATCACATGCCTGGAGTTCCTGGCTGCGCAGCAGCAGACGCACATCGCTCAAGCCGTTCATGACCTTGCTCCTTGGTGTTGGTGTGGGTACGGGTTCATGATCCGCCCAATACAGCCGACCTTACAGATCCAAAAAACAGGTATATTCACCATACAGATTAGCCCGAACGCGGTCTGTATCGCTGCAATTCCGCGCCATCTGTATGGTCCGCACACGCCGCCGGGAGTACGCCATGACCCTCTACGTGAATCTTGCCGAACTGTTGGGCTCGCGCATCGAGCAGGGTTTCTATCGCCCCGGCGACCGCCTGCCCTCGGTGCGCGCGCTGAGCGCCGAGCACGGCGTCAGCCTGAGCACGGTGCAGCAGGCCTACCGGGTGCTGGAGGACAACGGCCTGGCGGCACCGCGCCCCAAGTCCGGCTACTTCGTGCCCAGCGCCCGCGAACTGCCGGCGCTGCCGGTGGTGGGCCGCCCGGCGCAACGGCCGGTGGACATCTCCCAGTGGGACCAGGTCAGCGAACTGATCCGCAGCGTGCCGCGCAAGGACGTGGTGCAACTGGGCCGCGGCATGCCCGACGTCGACACGCCCACGCTCAAGCCTTTGCTGCGCAGCCTGGCGCAGCTGTCCCGGCGCCAGGACATGCCGGGGCTGTACTACGACACCGTCAACGGCACCGAGGCCCTGCGCACCCAGGTGGCGCGGCTGCTGCTGGACTCCGGCTGCCAGCTACAGGCCAGCGACCTGGTGATCACCACCGGCTGCCACGAAGCGTTGTCGGCCAGCGTGCGCGCGGTGTGCCAGCCGGGGGACATCGTCGCCGTCGACTCGCCCAGCTTTTTCGGCGCCATGCAGACCCTCAAGGGCCTGGGCATGAAAGCCCTGGAAATTCCCACCGACCCCATCACCGGCATCAGCCTGGAAGCCCTGGAGCTGGCCCTGGAGCAGTGGCCGGTGAAGCTCATCCAGCTGACCCCCAACTGCAACAACCCGCTGGGCTACGTGATGCCCGAGGCGCGCAAGCGGGCGCTGCTGACCCTGGCCCAGCGCTACGACGTGGCCATCATCGAGGACGACGTCTACGGCGACCTGGCCTACACCTACCCGCGGCCGCGCACCATCAAGTCGTTCGACGAGGACGGCCGCGTACTGCTGTGCAGCTCGTTCTCCAAGAGCCTGGCGCCCGGCCTGCGCATCGGCTGGGTGGCGCCGGGGCGCTACCTGGAGCGGGTGCTGCACATGAAGTACATCAGCACCGGCTGCACCGCCACCCAGCCGCAACTGGCCATCGCCGACTTCCTCAAGGAGGGCTGCTTCGAACCGCACCTGCGGCGCATGCGCAGCCAGTACCAGCGCTCGCGCGACTTGATGATCGACTGGGTGAGCCGGTATTTTCCCGCGGGCACCCGCGCCAGCCGCCCCCAAGGCGGGTTCATGCTGTGGGTGGAGCTGCCGGAAAGTTTTGATACGCAGCGGCTGAACCGCGCTTTACTGGAGCAGAACGTGCAGATCGCCGTGGGCAGTATTTTCTCGGCCTCGGGCAAATACCGGAACTGCCTGCGAATGAACTTCGCCGCGCGCGCCACCCGGGAAATCGAAGACGCGGTGCGCAAGGTCGGGGAGACGGCCAAGCGGCTGATCGCCGAGATTGACCACGCCACTGAATGACTTTTCCCCGGCTGCTGGAGTCATAGCCACGCCTGCCCTGCCTTGAAGGATGCCCGAGTTGCGAAACCACTGGCTGTTGCCACTGCTGATGACCGCCCTGCTGGCCGGCTGCGCCACCAGTGGCAGCCACCGTCAACCCAGCCAGGCCCTGCCCGCCGACCAGTCGGCGTTCGGCCGCTCGGTGCAGGCGCAGGTGGCGGAGCACCAGGGGCTGTCCGGCTTTCGCCTGCTGCCCAACGGCCCGGAAGCGTTCCGCGCCCGCGCCGAACTGATCCGCAACGCGCAGAAGAGCCTGGACCTGCAGTACTACATCGTCCATGACGGCCTGAGCACCCGCGCGCTGGTGCACGAACTGCTCAAGGCCGCCGACCGTGGCGTGCGCATCCGCATCCTGCTGGACGACACCACCAGCGACGGCCTGGACGACATCATCGCCACCCTGGCCGAGCACCCCAATATCCAGATCCGCCTGTTCAACCCGCTGCACCTGGGCCGCGCCACCGGCGCCACGCGGGCGATGGGCCGGCTGTTCAACCTGTCGCAGCAGCACCGGCGCATGCACAACAAGCTGTGGATCGCCGACGACAGCATGGCGATTGTCGGCGGTCGCAACCTGGGCGACGAATATTTCGACGCCGAGGCCAACCTCAATTTCACCGACATCGACCTGCTCAGCGTCGGCCCCGCCGCCGCCCACCTGGGCGAAAGTTTCGACCAGTACTGGAACAGCGCCCTGAGCCGGCCCATCGGCGAATTCCTGTATTTCAAGCCCTCGCCCAAGGACCTGGTGAAGACCCGCGGGCGCCTGGAAGCCTGGCTCGCAGACGCCCGCGAGCAGCGCCCGGCGCTGTACCAGCGGATGATGAGCTACCGCTTCGAACCGCAGATGGCCACCTGGCGCAACGAGCTGATCTGGGCCGACAGCCAGGTGCTGTGGGACGCCCCCAGCAAGGTGCTGGCGGTGGATGAGCCCGACCCGCACCTGCTGCTGACCACGCAACTGGCGCCGCAGCTGGCCAACGTGCACCAGGAACTGATGCTGATCTCGGCGTATTTCGTGCCCCGTGAGCCGGGCCTGTTGTACCTGACCGGCCGCGCCGACGCCGGGGTGTCGGTCAGCCTGCTGACCAACTCCCTGGAAGCCACCGACGTGCCCGCCGTGCACGGCGGCTACGCGCCCTACCGCAAGGCTTTGCTGGAACACGGCGTGAAGCTGTACGAACTGCGCCGCCAGCCGGGCGAGCAGCCCAAGCGCAAGCTGCTGGGCTTCCACGGCAGCTCCGACTCCAGCCTGCACAGCAAGGCGATGATCTTCGACCGCAAGCGGGTGTTCATCGGCTCGTTCAATTTCGATGCACGCTCGGTGCTATGGAACACCGAGGTAGGCGTGCTGGTGCACAGCCCGGAACTGGCCGAGCGCACCCGCGAGCTGGCGCTGCAGGGCATGGCGCCGGCGCTCAGCTACCAGGCGGTGCTGCAGGACGGCAAGGTGGTGTGGGTGACGGAAGACAACCACCACCTGCACACCCTGACCACCGAGCCGGGTGACCTGTGGCGGCGCTTCAATGCCTGGATGAGCAAGGCCATCGGCCTGGAGAAGATGCTCTGACCCCTCCACACCCGTAGCCGCTGCCGCCAGGCTGCGCTGGCCAGCATGAACCCTGAAGATCTCCAGCGAGGCATACGGCCAGCGCAGCCTGCGGCAGCGGCTACGGGATTGGGCACCTGGGCGTCGTCAAGCAGGCAGCTCCAGCGCATGGGGTTTGCGCGCCAGCAGCACCAGGCCAAACGCGCCGGCGGCCATCAACAGCGGCAACGCATGCCCGCTCACCCACTGGCTGCCGGCCCCGGCCAGCACTGGCCCGATCAGGCAGCCAATGCCCCACAGCTGCGCCACGTGGGCGTTGGCGCGCACCAGCGCGTCATCCCGGTAGCGCTCGCCAATCAACACCAGCGACAAGGTGAACAGGCCCCCGGCGCTGGCGCCGAAAATCACCCACAGCGGCCAGATGGCAATCGTCTCGATCAACAGCGGAATCGCCAGGCTGGACAGCATCAAGGCCACCGCGCAGCCAAAGAACAGCGTGCGCCGCGACATGCGGTCGGCCAGGGCGCCAATCGGCAGCTGCAACAGCGCGTCGCCCACCACCACGGTGCTGACCATGAACAGCGCGATCTGGGCGGTGAAACCCTGCTGCAGGCAATACACCGGCAACAGCGTGAGAATCATCGCCTCGAAGGCGGCAAACAGCGAAATGGCCCAGGCAATCACCGGCAGGCGCCGGCAGAAGCCGCCCAGGTCGCGCAGGGTCACGTTGCAGGCCTCGGCGCTGGGCGCGCCGCTGCGGCCCAACAGCAGCAAGGGCGACACCACCAGCAAGGCCACGCCCACCCAGAAACCGTAGTCCTGGTCGGTACCCACGGCGCCCAGCAGCAACGGCCCGCACAGCTGGCTCAGGGCATAGCTGCTGCCATACAGCGCCACCAGCCGGCCGCGCCACTGCTCCACGACGATCTGGTTGATCCAGCTTTCGCCGAGGATGAAGACGATGGTCAGCACCATGCCGATCAGCAGGCGCAGCGCCAGCCACACCGGGTAGCTGGGCAGCAGCGCCAGCAGGCCGACGGACAACGCCCCGCCCCACAGGCACAGGCGCATCAGCTGCGCCGTGCCAAAGCGCGCCGCCAGCCGGCTGGCCAGGCCGGCGCCGGCCAGCACGCCAATGGCCGGCATCGACGCCATGACGCCAATGGCGAAGCTGCCGTAGCCCCAGCCTTCCAGGCGCAGCGACACCAGCGGCATGCTCACGCCCAACGCCAGGCCTACGCTCAACACGGCGCTCAGCACGGCGAAATAGGTTCCCCAACGCATTTCCACGCTCCTGTGGATAACTGCCAAGACGACACAGCCGGGCCTCCCCTGCGGAAGGCCCGGCTGTGTCGAAGATCTCGTAGCCGCTGCCGAAGGCTGCGCTGGCTTTGATATACGCCGGAAGTCTCCAGCGTGGCAGAAGGCCAGCGCAGCCTGGCGGCAGCGGCTACAGGGTTGTTTACAGCTTGATCCAGGTCGCCTTCAGCTCGGTGTACTTGTCGAACGCGTGCAGCGACTTGTCGCGGCCGTTGCCCGACTGCTTGAAGCCACCGAACGGCGCGGTCATGTCGCCACCGTCGTACTGGTTCACCCACACGCTGCCGGCGCGCAGCGCCTTGGCGGTCAGGTGGCCCTTGGAGATGTCCGAGGTCCACACCGCGGCGGCCAGGCCGTAAGGGGTGTCGTTGGCGATGTTGATGGCTTCCTCGACGCTGTCGAAGGCAATCACCGACAGCACTGGCCCGAAAATCTCTTCCTGGGCGATGCGCATGGCATTGTCCACGCCATCGAAGATGGTCGGCTCGACGTAGGTGCCGCCGGTCTCTTCGAGGATGCGCTTGCCGCCCACCAGCAGCTTGGCGCCGTCGCTGTGGCCAGCCTCGATGTAGGACAGCACGGTGTTCATCTGCTGAGTGTCCACCAACGCACCGACGGTGGTTTCAGGGTCCAGCGGGTTGCCCGGCTTCCACGCCTTCAGGGCTTCAAGCACCAGCGGCAGGAATTGATCCTTGATGGAACGCTCCACCAGCAGGCGCGAGCCGGCTGTGCAGACTTCGCCCTGGTTGAAGGCGATGGCGCTGGCAGCCGACTCGGCAGCAGCCTTCAGGTCCGGGGCATCGGCGAACACAATGTTCGGGCTCTTGCCGCCGGCTTCCAGCCAAACGCGCTTCATGTTCGACTCGCCAGCGTAGATCATCAGCTGCTTGGCGATCTTGGTGGAGCCAGTGAACACCAAGGTGTCCACGTCCATGTGCAGCGCCAGGGCCTTGCCCACAGTGTGGCCATAGCCTGGCAGCACGTTGAACACGCCCTTCGGAATGCCGGCCTCGATGGCCAGTTCGGCGATGCGGATGGCGGTCAGCGGCGACTTTTCCGACGGCTTGAGGATCACCGAGTTGCCGGTGGACAGCGCCGGGCCCAGTTTCCAGCAGGCCATCATCAGCGGGAAGTTCCACGGCACGATGGCGGCCACGACGCCCACTGGCTCGCGGGTCACCAGGCCCAGCTGGTCATGCGGGGTGGCGGCGACTTCGTCATAGATCTTGTCGATGGCCTCGCCGCTCCAGGACAGCGCATTGGCGGCGCCGGCCACGTCAATGTTCAGCGAGTCGCTGATCGGCTTGCCCATGTCCAGGGTTTCCAGCAGCGCCAGCTCCTGCGCGTGCTGCTTCAGCAGGCCGGCGAAGCGAATCATGGTGGCCTTGCGCTTGGCCGGGGCCAGGCGCGACCAGACGCCGCTGTTGAAGGTGCTACGGGCGTTTTCCACGGCGCGCTGGGCGTCCGCCAGGTCACAGCTGGCAACCTGCGCCAGGAGGCGACCGTCGACCGGGCTCAGGCACTCGAACGTGGCGCCGGAAGCGGCCGCGGTGTATTCACCGTTGATGAATGCACGGCCTTCAATCTTCACATCCCGGGCACGTTGTTCCCAGTCCGCACGAGTCAAAGTGGTCATACGTATCCCCTCCTCTTATTGATTTACAGCGCCCGCGAAGCATAATCGCGCACGCTTGCGAATAGTGCCGGTCCGGAATCGCGACTCACGGCATCCGTTACCCTAAACCACCCGGACCCGAATTTTCAATATATTTGACAACAAACAGTAAAAAGCCGTGTCATGTTTGTTTTATTGGACAAATGAGGAGGATTCGCCCATGAGCATCGCCACCATCGTCGACTTTGCCCTGGCCACCACGCCAGCCGATCACTACCGCCCCGCCGCGGAAAAGATTCTCAAGGGCGACCCTGCGCAAAAGGTCCACCACCACTACTCAAGCCCCTGCGAGCAATTTGGCGCGGGCGTGTGGGAAGGCGAAGTGGGCCAGTGGACCGTCAACTATACCGAGCATGAGTACTGCGAGATCGTGCAAGGTGTGTCCGTGCTGCGCGACCTGGACGGCAACGCCAAGACCCTGCGGGTGGGCGACCGCTTCGTGATCCCGGCAGGCTTCCGTGGCACCTGGGAGGTGCTGGAGCCGTGCCGCAAGATCTACGTGATGTTCGAGCAAAAAGCCTGAGCAAAAAAAAGGCCCGCATCGTGAGATGCGGGCCTTTTTTTTCGGGCGAAAATCAATTACTTGATTTTGCCTTCTTTGTACATCACGTGCTTGCGAACAACCGGATCATATTTCTTGATCTCGATTTTGTCCGGGGTAGTACGCTTGTTCTTGTCGGTAGTGTAGAAATGACCAGTACCGGCACTCGAAATCAAACGAATCAATTCACGCATGATTTTGCTCCCTTAGACCTTGGCGCCAGCAGCGCGGATTTCGGCCAGCACGACATCAATGCCGCGCTTGTCGATGATACGCATGCCTTTGGCGGATACGCGCAGACGCACGAAACGCTTCTCGGACTCGACCCAGAAGCGGTGATGCTGCAGGTTCGGCAGGAAACGACGACGGGTTTTGTTGTTTGCGTGGGAAATGTTATTCCCAGTCACCGGACCCTTACCGGTAACTTGACATACTCTCGACATGCCTCAGCCCTCTAAAACCACATGCCCAACCCGGCATGGGTTGGCCGCTTATCTCTCAGTCTTGGCGCCAGGCGCCGCGTTTCTTCAGGGGTCTTACCAGCCTCGCCTGTCGGCGAAGGATCCGGGCCCCTAGAAAAGAGCGCTGCTTTATACCAGAAAGACCTGCGTGCAACAACTCCGACCGCACTTTCAATTCCGCACCAAAGCCCTCGCCGCAGCGCAAAGGCCGCCGTTACAGGGCGCGCTGGCCCTGAACCGCTCGTCGCGCCGGCAACGAAAATTTGGATGGTCAACGGCGCCAGAGATCACTAGGGTAGGACCTTTCTCCAGACTGCACTGGCAGATGGGTCATCAATCAGCCAAGGATCCCACCATGCGCCTAGCGACTTTGCCGCTGCTGCTCGCTCCCCTTTTCAGCCCGCTGCTGGCCCATGCGGCCCCGCTGACCGTGTGCACCGAAGCCAGCCCCGAGGGCTTCGACGTGGTGCAATACAACTCCCTGACCACCACCAACGCCTCGGCCGACGTGCTGATGAACCGCCTGGTGGACTACGATACCGCCCAGGGCAAGGTTGTCCCAAGCCTGGCCGACAGCTGGACCCTGTCCACCGACGGCCTGACCTACGAGTTCAAGCTTCACCCCGGGGTGAAGTTCCACAAGACCGAGTACTTCAGCCCCACCCGTGACCTCAGCGCCGAAGACGTGGTGTTCAGCTTCCAGCGCATGCTCGACGCCGGCAACCCGTGGCACAAGGTGGCCCAGAGCGGCTTCCCCCACGCCCAGTCGATGCAGTTGCCTGACCTGATCAAGAAGGTCGACGCGGTGGACCCGCTGACCGTGCGCTTCACCCTCAACCACCCCGACTCGACGTTCCTGGCCACCCTGACCATGGGCTTCGCGTCCATCTACTCGTCGGAGTACGCTGACCAGCTGCTGCGCGCCAACGCCCAGGACAAGCTCAACAGCCAACCCATCGGCACCGGCCCCTTCGTCTTTGGCCGCTTCCAGAAGGACGCCGTGGTGCGCTACCGCGCCAACCCCAGCTACTTCCGTGGCAAGCCGGCGGTCGACCCGCTGATCTTCGCCATCACCGGCGACCCCACCGTGCGCCTGCAGAAACTCAAGCGCAACGAGTGCCAGATCGCCCTGTCGCCCAAGCCGCTGGACATCGCCGCGGCCGCCAGCGACAGCGCCCTGCAGGTGATCAAGACCCCGGCCTTCATGACCGCGTTCGTGGCCATCAACAGCCAGCACCCGCCGCTGGACAAGCCCCAGGTGCGCCAGGCCATCAACCTGGCTTTCGACAAGGCCAACTACCTGAAGGCAGTGTTCGAAGACACCGCCACCGCCGCCAACGGCCCCTACCCGCCCAACACCTGGAGCTACGCCAAGGACCTGCCCGGCTACAGCTATGACCCGGCCAAGGCCCGCGACCTGCTGGCCAAGGCTGGCCTTGCGGATGGCTTCAGCACCACCATCTGGACCCGCCCTTCCGGCAGCCTGCTCAACCCCAACCCCAGCCTGGGCGCACAGATGCTCCAGGCTGACCTGGGCAAGGTCGGCATCAAGGCCGACATCCGCGTGATCGAGTGGGGCGAGTTGATCCGCCGCGCCAAGGCCGGCGAGCACGACCTGCTGTTCATGGGCTGGGCGGGCGACAACGGCGACCCGGATAACTTCCTGACCCCGCAGTTTTCCTGCGCCGCCGTGCAGTCGGGCACCAACTTCGCCCGCTACTGCGAGCCGTCGCTGGACAAGCTGATCACCGCCGGCAAGACCACCGGCGACCAGGGCGTGCGCAGCCGCCTGTACCTGCAGGCGCAGCAGCAGATCCAGGAGCAGGCGCTGTGGGTGCCACTGGCCCACCCGACCGCCGCCGTGCTGGCGCGCAGCAGCGTGAAGGGCTACGAGGTCAGCCCGTTTGGCCGCCAGGACTTTGCCAAGGTCACGGTAAGCCCTTGATGCGCTTGGCGTAATTGCACCAAATCAGGGCCGCATCGCGGCCCTGCACGTTTCAGGGGCGAAACGAACCGCCAGGTTGTTCTGCAAACGCCGTCGATTGGCTGGGAAACGACGTGGCAGGCAATTTGCTATCACCAGGTCATCCTTTGTAGTCAATGTAAGGAATGGCCATGACCCTGCGTAGCGACTCCATGCAGCTTTCCCCCGCCGAGCGCCACTGGCTGCCCTGGTTCGGCAAGACCGGCAAGCTGGCCATGCGCTGGGCCTGCCACTGGAACAGCGGCGCTGGCCACACCCTGGAAAAAACCTTCGAAGCCATCGCCGACACCCGCGTGAAGCTGCTGCACAGCTGGGCACACGAGCAATGGCAGCACCTGGGCGAGCTTGCCGCGGTGCTGGCGCGCGAGCCCGGCGGGGTGGACGCCGGGTTGCTGGCCGACAAACTGCGCCAGGCGCCATCGTTCTCCGAGCTGTTCGTGATCGACGCCAGCGGCGCGCTGCTGGCCAGCACCTTCGCCGGCCCGGCAAACCGCCAGGTGAACCCGGCCGCCCTCAAGGCAGGCTTGAAAGCGCCGTTCCTGCATGGCCCCTATGTTGACCCGCTGACCCTGCAAGCTGGCCCCTCCACCTCGCGCTTCCACGACGAGGTGACGCTGATGTTCTACCAGCCGCTCAGCCAGCACGGCAACGTCGTCGGTTGCCTGTGCGGACGGGTACCCAACGACGTGCTGGGCGACCTGATCCAGCGCGAAGCCGGGCACATCTACCCCGAGTCCGGCGACAACTACCTGTTCATGGTGCGCCCGCAGTTCGACCCCGCCGTGGCGCCCGGCACCGCGCTGTCGCGGTCACGCTTCGAGGACGGCACCTTCACCGGTGGCGATAACCTCAAGGACGGCGTGCGCACCGCCTTCGGCACCGTGCGCGTGCAGCGCCACACCGAGCTGGAACTGCGCTTCACCGACCCCGCCACCGGCCAGCTGCACCCCGGCATCCGCGAAACCATGCGGGCCGGCAGCAACCTGTTCGTCAGCTACCCCGGCTATTCCGACTACCGCCACATCCCCGTGATCGGCAAGGGCGTGACCTTCCAGCTGCCCGGCTCGCCAGACCGCTGGGGCATGATGTGCGAGGCCGACCTGGAAGAGGTCTACCGCCGCCGCTCGCTGACCCATGGCCTGATGAAACCGTACCTGGCGACCATGGCCGCGCTGTTTGCCTGCAACTTCGCCGTGCAGCACTACAGCGGCCTGGCACAGACCTGCATCGACCTGATCCAGGCCGGCAGCATCCTGCTGGCCGCCTGGCTGTTCAGCGCCCTGGGGCCCAAGCGCCTGGCCGCGCGCCTGGAAGGCATGACCGACGTCATCCGCACCATTGCCGAAGGCGAGGGCAACCTGCGCCAGCGCCTGGACACCAGCACCCTGGCCAACGACGAGACCGGCGACATGGGCCGCTGGATCAACAGCTTCATCGACAACCTCGACGCCGTGGTGGGCCAGGTCATCGTCGCGTCCCATTCGGTGGGCCAGACCAACGAGATGATGCTGGGCAAGAGCCGCATGGCCGGGCAGACCTCCAACGACGTGGCCCAGGCCATCCACCGCATGATGATCATCGTCGAAGGCCAGCTGGGCGAGATTCAGCAGGCGTCGCTGACCGCCGAGCAGATGAAGCGCGCCATGGACGAGGTGGTGCTGCGCGCCCAGGCGCAGTTCGCCTCGGTGCAGGCCGGCACCCAGTCCATCCGCGACGTGGTACAGCGCTCCGCCGCCAGCGTGCAGGAGCTGGACAAGCGCATGAGCGAGATCGGCACCTTCACCGGGCTGATCACCGACATCACCAACCAGACCAACCTGCTGGCCCTGAACGCCGCCATCGAAGCCGCCCGCGCCGGTGAAAACGGCCGTGGCTTCGCCGTGGTCGCCGACGAAGTCCGCACCCTGGCCAGCCGCACCGCCCAGGCGGCCGGGCAGATCCGCAACATGGTCGAGGGCCTACAGAACGAAACCCGCAACGCCGTGGCGTTCATGGAAGGCGGCGTGCAGAACGTCGACGACAGCCTGCGCCTGGCCGAAAACGCCTCTTCGGAGAACGTGCACCTGCACGAGGCCGTGGACAACCTGTTCGGCATCATCCAGCAGCTCAACGAAAAGAGCCTGGACTGCGGCCAGACCATCAAGCAGGTGGACCAGGCCAGCGGCGACATGCGCCAGACCGTAGTGGTGCTGCAGCACAGCGCCGAGCGGGTGAAGCTCAATGCCAGCAAGCTTCAGCAGCTGGTGGGGCAGTTCGAGGTGACGGCGGGGGCGGCGTGACGTTTGGTTGAAATATTCGGCAAAACGTTGACATTGGTGACAGCCGGCCCTAACGTCGACAACTGTAGACAACGTATACGCGCTATTTCTGGAGTGCTACCATGGCCTCACCTGTGCTGTCCTTCCGCGTGGAACCCGACCTGATCGACCAACTCGACCAGTTGGCCGCGGCAACCGACCGTGACCGCCAGTACCATCTGAAACGCGCCCTGGCTCGCTATGTAGAAGCCGAATCCTGGCATTTTCGCGCCGTAGCCGAAGGGATCGCGGACGCGGAAGCAGGCAACCTGACCGAATTGGATGCCGTGAAGGCTAAGTGGGAAGCGCGTGCCAAGAATCGCATTGACCAGCAAGGCGGAAAGTGACCTCGAGGGCGTTTTCGAGCATTACGCTCGCTTGATTGGCAACGAAAGAGCCGAAGCCGTCGTTTTCAGCGTGCTCGAGGCGCTTGCCGCGCTTGAAGCCTTCCCCCAGCTCGGCCGGGCTTCCGACATTCCCGATTGCAGGGAACTGATCTTCTCGAAATACCCTTACCGCGCGGTGTACAGCGTCAAGGGCAATGCCCTGCTGGTCTATCGGATCCTGCACCAGCACGCCGAACGCCCGGAAGACTGGTAAGCGTAGGCGAACCCCCGTAGCAGCGGCCACAGGCCGCGTCCCCGGGCGCCGCGATAAGCCACCGGCTCAAAGCCAACCATACTCCACCATCGACAGCGGCTCCCCCTCGCCAATGATGATGTGGTCCAGCACCCGCACCTCCACCAGGCCCAGGGCTTCCTTGAGGCGCTGGGTCAGCACGCGGTCGGCCTGGCTGGGGGCCGGGTTACCCGAAGGATGGTTGTGGCACAGGATCAGCGCCGCGGCGTTATAGGCCAACGCACGCTTGACCACCTGCCGGGGGTACACCGTGGCGCCGTCGATGGAACCGCGAAACAGCACCTCGAAAGCCAGCACCCGGTGCTTGGTGTCCAGGAACAGGCAGCCAAACACCTCGTGGGGTTCATGCCGCAGCATGGCCTTGAGGTAGTCGCGCACGGCACGCGGGCTTTCCAGGGCCGAATCACGGGTCAGGCGCTCGGCCAGGTGGCGGCGGGCCATTTCCAGCACCGCCTGCAACTGGGCGAACTTGGCCGGCCCCAACCCCAAATGGCTGCTGAAGGTCTTCTGCTCGGCCTCCAGCAGCGCGCGCAGGCTGCCAAAACCCTCCAGCAGCGTACGCGCAAGGTCCACCGCGCTTTTGCCGGCCACCCCCGTGCGCAGGAATATCGCCAGCAACTCGGCGTCCGAAAGGGCCGCTGCCCCGTGCTTCAACAGCTTTTCCCGGGGCCGTTCCGCCGCCGGCCAATCACGAATACTCATGGCATCTCCTTGCCTGTGTGTGCGCTGCTCCCTGCTTGGCGCTGTGCTATCTTAGCCCATCTTTTTTGCACGGTGAGCCGGCCCGGGGAGGTGCCATCACCGAGCGTAATCACTGGATCTGAAGGCAGGCCTATGCAGCGGCTGTATCGAAAACGCATCGTTCTGGGCGTCGGCGGCGGCATCGCCGCCTACAAGAGCGCCGAGCTGGTTCGCAGGCTTCTGGACCAGGGCGCCGAAGTGCGCGTGGTCATGACCCGCGGTGGCGCCGAATTCATTACCCCGCTGACCATGCAGGCCCTGTCGGGCCACCCCGTGCACCTGGACCTGCTGGACCCGGCGGCCGAAGCCGCCATGGGCCACATCGAACTGGCCAAGTGGGCCGACCTGGTGCTGATCGCACCCGCTACCGCCGACCTGATCGCGCGCCTGGCCCAGGGCCTGGCCAACGACCTGCTGACCACCCTGGTGCTGGCCACCGACGCCACCGTGGCGCTGGCCCCGGCCATGAACCAGGCCATGTGGCGCGACCCGGCCACCCAGGCCAACCTGCAACTGCTGCAAAGCCGCGACATGAAAGTGTTCGGCCCTGCGGCCGGCAGCCAGGCCTGCGGCGACATCGGCCTGGGCCGCATGCTGGAGGCCACCGAGCTGGCCCAGTGCGCCGCCGACTGCTTCCAGCGCCAGGTGCTGACCGGCAAGCATGTGGTGATCACTGCCGGCCCCACCCAGGAAAACATCGACCCGGTGCGCTACATCACCAACCACAGCTCCGGCAAGATGGGCTTCGCCCTGGCCGAGGCCGCGGTGGAAGCCGGCGCCCGGGTGACGCTGATCAGCGGCCCGGTGCACCTGCCCACGCCGGACCGGGTCAACCGCATCGACGTGGTCAGCGCCCGCGACATGCTGGCCGCCTGCGAGGCCGCGATCCCCTGCGACGTATTCATTGCCTCGGCGGCGGTGGCTGACTATCGCCCCGAGGTGGTTGCCGCACAGAAATTGAAGAAAGACCCTACAAACGGCGACGGCCTTCTCCTGCAAATGGTGCGCAACCCGGACATCCTGGCCACTATCGCCACGCGCCCGGATCGCCCCTTTAGCGTCGGCTTTGCCGCCGAGACCGAGCACCTGCTCGACTACGCTGCACGCAAGCTCAAAGACAAGAACCTCGACCTGATTGTCGCCAATGACGTGGCCAACCCCAGCATCGGCTTCAACAGCGAGGAAAACGCGGTCAGCCTGATTGACCGCGGGCTCAACACCACGGTGTTCAGCCAGACCAGCAAGGGCAAGATTGCCCGCCAGATCGTTTCCTTCATCGCCCAACGGCTCGACCAGGTTTAACCATGCACGCTTTGCAAGCCAAGATTCTCGACCCACGCATCGGCAGCGAATTCCCCCTGCCGCAGTACGCCACCCCCGGCTCCGCCGGCCTGGACCTGCGCGCCATGCTCAAGGAAGACACTGTCCTTGAGCCGGGCCAGACCCTGCTGATTCCTACCGGCCTGTCCATCTACATCGGCGACCCGGGCCTTGCGGCCATGATCCTGCCGCGCTCGGGCCTGGGCCACAAGCACGGTATCGTGCTGGGCAACCTGGTGGGCCTGATCGACTCCGACTACCAGGGCGAGCTGATGGTGTCGTGCTGGAACCGTGGCCAGACCGCCTTCAACATCGCCATCGGCGAGCGCATCGCCCAGCTGGTGCTGGTGCCGGTGGTTCAAGCTCACTTCGAACTGGTCGATACATTCGACGAAACCCAGCGCGGTGCTGGGGGGTTCGGCCACTCCGGCAGCCATTGACTACGCTGGAGTAACAGCGAAATCGCGGCCGGCTAGCCGAGCGTCAAAGGGAGATGCGCAGTGAACGATTTCACAGCTGGCGGCCAGGTCCGCGCCACTGACACCAGTGCGCCCCAGATCCGCAGCGCCCTGTGGGTGGCGGTGATGGGGCTGGCCGTGGCGACCGTGCTGGTAGGTCTTGGCCTGCCCAGCCCGTCGCCAGCCGCGCTGTACCGCTCGATGGCGCAGGTCGCCGCCAGGAACCAGGGCCTGGAACTGCAGAAGCAGGCGGCCATCCTGGTGGCGCAGACCGACAGTGCCACCCACCAGCAGGAAGTGCTGCACGCCACCCAGGCCACCGCGCAGCCCGGCGCCCTATTGGCCGCGCTGGACTACCTGCCCGGCCTGGTGGACGCCTACGCCGTCGCCCGCGGCCAGGCAGCGCTGGACAACAACCGCCCCTCGCCAGTCAATTTCGTCAGCCTGGACCTGATTCGCCAGGTCGAGGCCGGCGCGCGGCCGCTGCTGCAGGCGCAGAAAGTCGGCGAGCGCTGGCTGGTATACAGCCTGGCGCCCATCCATGACGCCAGCGGCACCACCGTGCTGGGCACCCTGCTGCTGAGTTTCGACCTCGGTGCCCTGACCACGGCATTCGCGGCCCTGCCCGCCGATTTCGGCGAAGTGGAGCTGCAGCAACGCTTTGACCAGGGCGCGGCGCAGAGCCTGTTCAAGACCGGCACCGCGGTGCTGGACGACCATTACCCAGTCACCGCCGGCAACTGGACCCTGGTCTTCACCCCCGGCACTCTGTTCAAGCCGGCGCTGCAGTGGCGCAGCCTGGTGTTCTGGCCCCTGGCCCTGCTGCTCGCCATCGGCGGCGCGTGGCTGGCCCTGGGCATGCTGGCCCGGCGCCTGCGCGAGCAACTGGCGGGCGATGCCCGGCAATTGACCCAGCTGATCCAAGAACTCTCGGGCGGAAAAGCCGTCAAAGCCTTCAGCCTGAGCCTGCCAGAGCTCAACGTGGTGGCGGCAAGCCTCGCCCGGCTGTCGCTGCAGGGTAATCGCCACGCCTCGCCAGCTGCGGCCGCGATGCCGCTGATGCCGCTGATGCCGCTGCCCACGGAAACCGGCCTGCTCGAACCAGCGCTTCCCACGCACGACCAGGCCCCCAAGAACATGGAGCCCCGCAACCCAATGAATGGCCAAGCGCACGTCGCCCCCCGGCTTCCCGAGAGCATTTTCCGCGCCTACGACATCCGCGGTGTGTTCGGCGACACCCTGACCGCCGAGGCCGCCTACTGGATCGGCCGCGCCATCGGCTCGCAGAGCCTGGCCCAGGGCGAGCCCAACGTGGCCGTGGGCCGCGATGGCCGGCTGTCTGGCCCGGTGCTGGTGCAACAGCTGATCCAGGGCATCGCCGACTGCGGCTGCCACGTCACCGACGTCGGCCTGGTGCCGACCCCGGCGCTGTACTTCGCCGCCAACGTGCTGGCCGGCAAGTCCGGCGTGATGCTGACCGGCAGCCACAACCCGCGCGACTACAACGGCTTCAAGATCGTCATCGCCGGCGACACCCTCGCCAACGAGCAAATCCTGGCCCTGCACCAGCGCCTGAAGGACAACGACCTGGCCAGTGGCCAGGGCACGGTCGAGCAGGTCGAGATTCTCGACCGCTATGTACAGCGCATTCGCGACGACATCGTCCTGGCACGTCGGCTGAAGGTGGTGGTGGACTGCGGCAACGGCGCCGCCGGCGTCATCGCCCCGCAGCTGATCGAAGCGCTGGGCTGCGAGGTCATCCCACTGTTCTGCGAAGTGGACGGCAACTTCCCCAACCATCACCCCGACCCGGGCAAGCTCGAGAACCTCGAGGACCTGATTGCCAAGGTGCGCGAGACCGGCGCCGACCTGGGCCTGGCCTTCGACGGCGACGGCGACCGCGTGGGCGTGGTGACCAATGCCGGCACCGTGGTGTACCCCGACCGCCTGCTGATGCTGTTTGCAAGGGACGTGGTGGCCCGCAACCCGGGCGCCGACGTGATCTTCGACGTCAAGTGCAGCCGCCGCCTCAGCCCGCTGATCAGCAGCTACGGCGGCCGCCCCGTCATGTGGAAGACCGGCCACTCGCTGATCAAGAAGCACATGAAGCTCACCGGCGCGCTGCTGGCGGGCGAGATGAGTGGGCACATCTTCTTCAAGGAGCGCTGGTACGGCTTCGACGACGGCATCTACAGCGCCGCGCGGCTGCTGGAGATACTCAGCCAGGGCAAAGACAGCGCCGAAGCGCTGTTCGCGGCCTTCCCGAACGATATTTCTACCCCCGAACTCAATATACATGTGACCGACGAGGGTAAATTCAGCATCATTGATGCTCTGCAACGCGACGCACACTGGGGCGACGCCAACCTGACCACCATCGACGGTGTGCGGGTGGACTATCCCAAGGGCTGGGGGCTGGTACGCGCCTCCAACACCACACCTGTGCTGGTGCTGCGTTTCGAGGCCGACGACCAGGCGGAACTCGAGCGCATCCAGGACGTTTTCCGCGCAGAGCTGCAAAAAATCGCCCCTGATCTCCAATTACCGTTCTGATTGTTTCACTGGAGCCCTGCATGACCCTCGAACGTGATGCCGCCACCAACGTCGCCAAGGTACTGTCCGAAGCGCTGCCCTACATCCGCCGCTTCGTCGGCAAGACGCTGGTGATCAAGTACGGCGGCAACGCCATGGAGAGCGAAGAGCTCAAGACCGGCTTTGCCCGCGACATCGTGCTGATGAAGGCCGTGGGCATCAACCCGGTGGTCGTCCACGGTGGTGGCCCGCAGATCGGTGACCTGCTCAACCGCCTGTCGATCAAGAGCGAGTTCATCGACGGCATGCGCGTCACCGACGCCCAGACCATGGACGTGGTGGAAATGGTCCTCGGCGGCCAGGTGAACAAGGACATCGTCAACCTGATCAACCGCCACGGCGGCAGCGCCATCGGCCTGACCGGCAAGGACGCGGAGCTGATCCGCGCGAAAAAACTGCAGGTCACCCGCCAGACCCCGGAAATGACCAAGCCGGAAATCATCGACATCGGCCACGTGGGCGAAGTGGTCGGCGTGAACACCGACCTGCTGAACATGCTGGTGAAGGGCGACTTCATTCCGGTGATCGCGCCGATCGGCGTGGGCCCGGACGGCGAGTCCTACAACATCAACGCTGACCTGGTGGCCGGCAAGGTCGCCGAGGCGCTGAAGGCCGAGAAGCTGATGCTGCTGACCAACATCGCCGGCCTGATGGACAAGCAGGGCAACGTGCTGACCGGCCTGAACACCGAACAGGTGAACGCGCTGATCGCCGACGGCACCATCTACGGCGGCATGCTGCCCAAGATCCGTTGCGCGCTGGAAGCGGTGCAGGGCGGCGTGACCAGCTCGCACATCATCGATGGCCGCGTGCCCAACGCCACCCTGCTGGAAATCTTCACCGATATCGGCATGGGCACCATGATCAGCAACCGCAAGCGTCATTGATTGCCACCTGACGCGGCCGCCAGGCCGCGTCAGGCTCCGCTCAATTCCCCAACAGCTTCGCCAACCGCGCCCGGTCCCGGGCAAACTGCTGGTCGATCTGCTGCCGCGTGGCCTGGTAGTTGACGATCCGCGCGCGGGCATCCGCACGCTGGCCCTCGATGGCCTTCATCTGCTCCAACAGCTCCTGCGGCACCGGCTGGCCGTTGCGCTCCAGCTCCGCCGCCTGCGCCTGCAAACTGTTGCGCTGCCCCTGCATGGTCACCAGGTTGCCGTTGGCGATCGCCACCATGCCATCGACCTCGGCAAGGCGCTGCGCCCTGGCACGGTCGAGTTCACTGAGGCTGGGGTAGAGATGCAGCAGTTGGTTGTCCGCCGCCGCCTGGGCGCTGGCCGCCTGTTGCTGGCGCAATTCGTCGGCGCTGGGGGCGGGCGGCACGGTCTGCACCACGCGGCCCTGGGCGTTGAGCACTTCATAGCCCTTGCCGACGTATTCGGGCGGCACGCCCTGGCGGTCCAGTACGGTTACCCCGTGGCTGTCCACGTAGCGGTAGAACACCAGCGGCGGGCCGTCGGCAGACCACGCGGGCGAGGCCGCCAGCGCCGCCAGCAGGCAGCACGTGGCGAAACCTCGCACGGCAGTCACCCAGTCAGATACCGAACTGGGCGCGGTAGGCCTGCACGGCCGGCAGGTGTTGCTTGAGCTCGGCGTCGTCGGCCAGGAACTCCAGCACCTGGTCCAGGGACACGATGCTGACCACTGGAATGCCGAAGTCACGTTCCACTTCCTGGATCGCCGACAGCTCGCCATTGCCCCGCTCCTGGCGGTTCAAGGCGATCAGCACGCCGGCAGCCTTGGCATTCTGGGCAGTGATGATCTGCATCACTTCGCGAATGGCGGTGCCTGCAGTGATCACGTCGTCGATGATCAGGATGTCGCCTTCCAGCGGCGAGCCCACCAGGCTGCCACCTTCGCCGTGATCCTTGGCTTCCTTGCGGTTGAAGCACCACGGAATATCGATGCCATGGTGCTCGGCCAGTTGCACTGCAGTGGCCGCTGCCAGGGGAATACCCTTGTAGGCTGGGCCAAACAGCACGTCGAAGGCGATGCCGCTTTCAACCACGGCGGCCGCGTAGTATTTACCCAGCTGGGCCAGGGCAGTACCGCTGTTGAACAGGCCGGCATTGAAGAAATAAGGACTGGTGCGCCCGGATTTCAGGGTGAACTCACCGAAACGCAGTACCCCGCGATCGATGGCAAAACGAATGAAGTCGCGTTGATAGGCGTGCATAAAAAGTCCCGAATACCACGGCTTTAGCTAATTGAGTTGAGCTCGGGTATCATACACGCACGAGATTTTTGGGGCCATTTATGCGGATCATCAGTGTGAACGTTAATGGTATTCATGCCGCAGTCGAGCGTGGTTTGCTCAGTTGGCTGCAGGCACAGAATGCCGACGTCATCTGCCTGCAGGATACTCGTGCCTCCGCCTTTGAACTGGACGATCCAGCCTTCCAACTGGATGGCTACTTCCTTTATGCCTGCGATGCCGAAGTGCCCACCCAAGGTGGCGTGGCACTTTACTCGCGGTTGCAACCCAAGGCGGTAATCAGCGGCCTCGGCTTCGAGACAGCCGACCGCTACGGGCGCTACCTGCAAGCAGACTTCGACAAATTGAGCATCGCCACCCTGCTGTTGCCTTCGGGCCAGAATGGCGATGAAGACTTGAACCAGAAGTTCAAGTTGATGGACGACTTCGGCAAGTACCTGGACAAGCAGCGCCGCAAGCGCCGCGAGTACATCTACTGCGGCTCGCTGTATGTGGCGCAGCAGAAGCTGGACATCAAGAACTGGCGCGACAGCCAGCAGTCGCCCGGCTTCCTGGCGCCGGAACGTGCCTGGATGGACGAGATCGTTGGCAACATGGGCTACGTGGATGCCCTGCGCGAAGTCAGCCGCGAAGGCGACCAGTACAGTTGGTGGCCCGATAACGAACAGGCCGAGATGCTCAACCTGGGCTGGCGCTTCGACTACCAGCTGCTGACCCCAGGCCTGCGGCGCTTCGTGCGCAGCGCTCGCCTGCCACGCCAGCCGCGCTTCTCCCAGCATGCCCCGTTCATCGTGGACTATGACTGGACCTTGACCATCTGAATGGTCGAGGCGCAAAAAAGCCGACCCTTGGGTCGGCTTTTTTGTGTGCGGCTTTTGTGGGAGCTGGCTTGCCAGCGAGCTTTTGACCTCGAAAAGCTCGCTGGCAAGCCAGCTCCCACAGGCTATTTAATCAGCCAACGCGGCTTGCTGCAGCTCGAACAGCTCGACCATGCCTTTCTGCGCCAACGCCAGCATGGCGTTCAGCTCGGCAGGCTGGAACGGCGCGCCTTCGGCGGTGCCCTGCACTTCGATGAAGCCGCCTGCGCTAGTCATCACCACGTTCAGGTCGGTCTCGGCAGCCGAGTCTTCCAGATAGTCCAGGTCCAGCACCGGCTCGCCCTGGTACATGCCCACCGACACGGCGGAGATCATGTGCTTGAGTGGGTCGCCGCCTTTCAGGCCGCCACGTTTCTTGATCACTTTCAGCGCGTCGACCAGGGCCACCATGGCACCGGTGATGGACGCGGTGCGGGTGCCGCCGTCGGCCTGGATCACGTCGCAGTCGACGTACAGGGTGACGTCGCCCAGCTTGGACATGTCCAGGGCTGCGCGCAGCGAACGGCCGATCAGGCGCTGGATTTCCAGGGTGCGGCCGCCTTGCTTGCCCTTGCTCGCTTCGCGCTGGTTACGCTCGCCGGTGGCACGCGGCAGCATGCCGTACTCGGCGGTCAACCAACCCTGGCCCTGACCCTTCAGGAAGCGCGGCACGCCATTCTCGACGCTGACCGTGCAGATAACCTTGGTGTCACCGAACTCGACCAGTACAGACCCTTCGGCGTGCTTGGTGTAGTTGCGGGTGATGCGGATCGAGCGGAGCTGATCGGCAGCGCGACCACTTGGACGTTTCATCTGGGATACCTGTACTGAGGAACGAAAACTGCCGAGCATTATAAGACCTGTGGTCATTTAATGCCCGACTTGAGTTGCAACACCATGGCGCGCAGGTGTGGGGAAACATTTTTCGGCCAGACGGTCGACATGCTGTAACAGCAATGGTTTGGGCGCCGACGCACCGGTGCGCTACAATCCTGCGCCTTTGCAGCCGTACGGCTTTCATTCCCTTTCTGCGAGGTACTCCCATGGTGCACAGCATGACCGCCTTCGCCCGCGTCGAACGGGCGGGCACCCAGGGGACCCTCAGCTGGGAATTGCGCTCGGTCAACCACCGCTACCTGGAACCGCACCTGCGCCTGCCCGAAGCCTTCCGCGACCTGGAAATCGCCGTGCGCGAAGCACTGCGCCAGGGCATTTCGCGGGGCAAGGTGGAATGCACCCTGCGTTTTTGCGAGGTGAACAGCGGCAAGCCGCTGCAGGTCGACCGTGAGCGCGCCGCGCAACTGGTGGCCGCCGCCGAGACCGTCGCCAGCCTGATCAAGCAGCCCGCCGCGCTCAACCCGCTGGAAGTGCTGGGCTGGCCCGGCGTGCTGGTGGCCGACGCCGCCGACCCGCAGGCGTTGAACCAGGAAGCCATCGAGCTGTTCAACGAAGCGCTCAAGGAACTCAAGGCCGGCCGCGACCGCGAAGGGGCCGAGCTGGCCCGGCTGATCAACGACCGCCTCGACGCCATGGCCACCGAGGTCAAGACCCTGCGCAGCCAGGTGCCACACATGCTGGCCGTGCAGCGCCAGAAGATCCTCGACCGCTTCGCCGACATGCAGGCCGAGCTCGACCCCCAGCGCCTGGAGCAGGAAATGGTGCTGCTGGCGCAGAAGAGCGATGTCGCCGAGGAGCTGGACCGCCTCAGCACCCACGTCACCGAGGTGCGGCGCGTGCTCAAGGCTGGCGGCGCGGCAGGCCGGCGCCTGGACTTCCTGATGCAGGAACTCAACCGCGAAGCAAACACACTGGGCTCCAAGGCCTTCGACCCGCGCAGCACCCAGGCTGCGGTCAACCTCAAGGTGTTGATCGAGCAGATGCGTGAACAAGTGCAGAATATTGAGTAAGGCAACCGCAGAATGAACCACAGCACCGGCACCCTGTACATCGTTTCCGCCCCTTCGGGCGCGGGCAAGACCAGCCTGGTCAATGCGCTGATCAACGCGCAGCCGAACATTCGTGTCTCGGTCTCGCACACCACCCGCGCCATGCGCCCGGGCGAGGTGAACGGCGTGAACTACCACTTCGTCGATCGTGCCGAGTTCGTGCGCATGATCGAGCACGGCGACTTCCTGGAGCAGGCCGAAGTGTTCGGCAACCTCTACGGCACCTCGCAGAGCACCCTGCAGCAGACCCTGGACGAAGGCCACGACCTGATCCTGGAAATCGACTGGCAGGGCGCCCAGCAGGTGCGCAAGCTGATGCCGGCGGCGCGCTCCATCTTCATCCTGCCGCCAACCCAGCAGGCCCTGCGCCAGCGCCTGACCAATCGTGGCCAGGACAGTGACGAGATCATCGACGGGCGCATGCGCGAAGCCGTCAGCGAGATGAGCCACTACGTCGAATACGACTACCTGGTGATCAACGACGATTTCGCCACCGCGCTGGACGACCTGAAGGCGATTTTCCGCGCCAATACCCTGGAGCAAGCCCAGCAACAGGGTCGTTTTACCGATCTATTGAGCCAATTACTGGCTTGAATGAAGCTTTCCGCGCTGCGATAGGTTACCGTTGAGGTGTCTACGCAGCGCCCTGGCGAGCTGTTTGAAAATCAGCGCTTCCCTAAACGCTGGTGATTTTTTAAACTATCGAGTCCGCTCGCCCATCCGGGCTGCGCGCATACTGCATTTGCTACGAGGAAGACCATGGCCCGCGTAACCGTTGAAGACTGTCTAGAACACGTGGAAAACCGCTTTGAGCTGGTCATGCTCTCTACCAAGCGTGCCCGTCAACTGGCCACCGGCGGCAAAGAGCCCCTGGTCCAGTGGGAAAACGACAAGCCTACCGTTGTGGCCCTGCGCGAAATCGCCGAAGGCCTGATGAGCTACGAGTTCATCGCCAACGCCGAAATCGTCGAGGACGAACCGCTGTTCGCAGCGTTCGAGGACGAGTCCAACGAGGCCGTCTAAGCCTATGCCTGGTCGACGTAGCACGGCGCGGGAACACAGCCTACGGCAGGAGTCATCATGCCGAGCATAGACGCCCTCGCCGATCGCTTATCGACCTACCTCGGTGCCGACCAGGTCAACCTGGTCCGCCGGGCGTACTTCTACGCCGAACAAGCCCACGACGGCCAACGCCGCCGCAGCGGCGAGCCTTACGTCACGCATCCGCTGGCGGTGGCAAACATTCTTGCCGACATGCACATGGACCATCAGAGCCTGATGGCGGCCATGCTGCATGACGTGATCGAAGACACAGGCATCGCCAAGGAAGCCCTCAGCTCGCAGTTTGGCGAGACCGTGGCGGAACTGGTGGATGGGGTCAGCAAGCTGACCCAGATGAACTTCGAGACCAAGGCCGAGGCCCAGGCCGAGAACTTCCAGAAGATGGCCATGGCCATGGCACGCGACATTCGCGTGATCCTGGTCAAGCTGGCCGACCGTCTGCACAACATGCGTACCCTGGAAGTGCTGTCCGGCGAAAAACGCCGGCGCATCGCCAAGGAAACCCTGGAAATCTACGCCCCCATCGCCAACCGGCTAGGCATGCACAACGTGCGCGTGGAATTCGAGGACCTGGGCTTCAAGGCCATGTACCCCATGCGCTCCGCGCGCATTTACCAGGCGGTGAAGCGCGCCCGCGGCAACCGCAAGGAAATCGTCCAGAAGATCGAGCAGTCCCTGAGCCATTGCCTGGCCGTGGACGGTATCGAGGGCGACGTCAGCGGCCGCCAGAAGCACATCTATGGCATCTACAAGAAGATGCGCGGCAAGCGCCGCGCCTTCAACGAGATCATGGACGTGTACGCCTTCCGCATCGTGGTGGACAAGGTCGACACCTGCTACCGCGTGCTCGGCGCCGTGCATAATTTGTACAAACCGCTGCCTGGACGCTTCAAGGATTACATCGCGATCCCCAAGGCCAACGGCTACCAGTCGCTGCACACCACGCTGTTCGGCATGCACGGCGTACCGATCGAGATCCAGATCCGTACCCGTGAAATGGAAGAGATGGCCAACAACGGCATTGCCGCCCATTGGCTGTACAAGTCCAGCGACGACGAACAGCCCAAGGGCACCCATGCCCGTGCCCGCCAGTGGGTCAAGGGCGTGCTGGAAATGCAGCAACGTGCCGGCAACTCCCTGGAATTCATCGAAAGCGTGAAGATCGACCTGTTCCCGGACGAGGTCTACGTGTTCACGCCCAAGGGTCGCATCATGGAGCTGCCCAAAGGCTCCACGGCCGTCGACTTCGCCTACGCGGTGCACACCGACGTGGGCAACAGCTGCATCGCCTGCCGCATCAACCGCCGCCTGGCGCCGCTGTCCGAACCGCTGCAAAGCGGCTCCACGGTGGAAATCGTCAGCGCGCCGGGCGCACGGCCGAACCCGGCCTGGCTCAATTTCGTGGTTACCGGCAAGGCGCGCACGCACATTCGCCACGCGCTGAAGCTGCAGCGCCGCTCCGAGTCCATCAGCCTGGGCGAGCGCCTGCTGAACAAGGTGCTCAACGGCTTCGACAGCGCCCTGGAAAACATTCCCGCTGAACGCGTACACGCCATGCTGGCCGAATACCGCCTGGAGCAGATCGAAGACCTGCTCGAGGACATCGGTTTGGGCAACCGCATGGCCTACGTGGTGGCGCGCCGCCTGCTGGCCAGCGAAGGCGAGCAATTGCCCAGCCCGGAAGGCCCGCTGGCCATCCGCGGCACCGAAGGCCTGGTGCTCAGCTACGCCAAGTGCTGCACGCCGATCCCGGGCGACCCTATCGTCGGCCACCTGTCGGCGGGCAAGGGCATGGTCGTGCACCTGGAAAACTGCCGCAACATCAGTGAAATCCGCCACAACCCGGAAAAGTGCATCCAGCTTTCCTGGGCCAAGGACGTCACGGGCGAATTCAATGTCGAGCTGCGCGTGGAGCTCGAGCACCAGCGCGGCCTGATTGCCCTGCTGGCCAGCAGCGTCAACGCCGCCGATGGCAATATCGAGAAGATCAGCATGGACGAGCGCGATGGTCGCATCAGCGTGGTCCAGTTGGTCGTCAGCGTGCACGACCGCGTGCACCTGGCTCGCGTGATCAAGAAACTGCGGGCGCTGACCGGCGTCATCCGTATCACGCGGATGCGTGCGTAACGCGGCCTTCCCCCTGCCAAGGAGTCATCAATGACCAAGACCGTTATCACCAGCGACAAGGCCCCGGCCGCCATCGGCACCTACTCCCAGGCCATCAAGGCGGGCAACACCGTCTACATGTCCGGGCAGATCCCGCTGGACCCGAAAACCATGGAACTGGTGGAAGGTTTCGAAGCCCAGACCGTACAGGTCTTCGAAAACCTGAAGGCCGTGGCCGAAGCAGCCGGCGGTTCGTTCAAGGACATCGTCAAGCTGAACATCTTCCTGACCGACCTGAGCCACTTCGCCAAGGTCAACGAGGTAATGGGCCGCTACTTCGAGCAGCCATATCCAGCCCGCGCCGCCATCGGCGTGGCCGCACTGCCACGCGGTGCGCAGGTTGAAATGGACGCCATCCTGGTCGTCGAGTAAACCGAGTACGGCGAAGCGCCAGGCGCTTCGCCTTTCCCCTCCCCGGAAGGATTCCCTACATGCGCCACGCGCTTGTCCTGCCGTTGCTGGCCGCGCTACTGAGCGGCTGCGCCAGTCACAGCAATGTCGACCCCAGCGGGGTCTGGATCAACCAGAAAGCCATCGATACCGCCGCCAAGGGCCAAGGCCTGCGCGACGCCCTGGGCGCCAACGGCCCGGTGCTGGAATGGCAGCTCAACAGCAAGGCTGGCCAGGTCAGCTTCAGCAACGGCTTCGAACGCGCCCAGGGCAACCTGCAGCCGTTGGGCAAAGGCAAATGGGCGGCCGATTTCCAGGGCCACCAGCAGCTGCAACTGACTACCGATGACGACGAGCTGATCCTGGCGGCCAGCCAGTCGGGCCCCAAGCAGGTGTTCGTCAAGCCCAAGACCAGCGTCGACCCTGGCGCCCCACTGGGCAGCAGCTTCGAGCAGGCGCTGTATGCCGCCTACCTGGGTGGCGAATGGAAGATCGTCGAAGGCGCCGGCGAAGGCGGCGTGGTGCATTTCATGGCCAACGGCCAACTGGCCGGCTTCCCCAACGCCGACCGCTATGCCCTGTGCCTGGCGGGCGACTGCGCGACCATGACCGGCGATGCCGACAGCATGTGGATCGAGCTGAACAAGCAAGGCGCGCCGTACATCTTCAAGCGTGACGGCAAGCAGCTGGAAATCTTCGAGGTGGTCAACCAGGCCCAGGCCGACGAGATGCCCAGCTTCAAGGCCGGCGCCCGCCGCTGGCTGCTAAAGAAGCAATAACCCCCTTCCCGTAGCAGCTGCCGCAGGCGGCGTCCCGCGGTGAGCCTGCCTAACCGCGGTGCCCATGACGCGGCCTAAGGGCCGCTGCTACAGGGGAGTGGAGAGGATGGCTTCGTACCCCTCGCGGTAGCTGGGGTACTGCGGCACCCACCCCAACGCCCGGGCCCGGGCATTGCTGCAGCGCTTGTTGCCGTTGCGGCGCACGCTGGCCTCCTCCGCCCACCCCTGCACGCCCAGGCGCGCCCGCAACCACTCCACCACCTCGGCCAACGGCGCCGGCTTGTCGTCCACGCCCAGGTAGCAACTGGCTACCGGTTCGCCCTGCACATCCTGCTGCAACAGAAACGCCAACAGCCCGGCGGCATCGTCGCTGTGGATGCGGTTGCCGAACAGCGCAGGCTCGTGGGCTACCCGATAGCCTTGGCGTACCTGCTCCAGCAGCCGCTCGCGGCCGGGGCCGTAAATGCCGGTCAGGCGCACGATAGTGGCCGGCCAGCCGCTGACCCGGGCCACCTGCTCGGCTTGCAGCATCAAGCGACCGGAATACCCTGTGGGCTCGGTGGGTGAATATTCGTCGATCCACTCTCCACCCGATTGCGCATACACGCTGCTGCTGGACACGAACACCAGCCGCTGGGGCGCCTGGCGGTTGTCCTTGAGCCAAGCCACCACCCGGGTCAGCCCGTCGACGTAAGCCGCCTGATACCCGGCCTCGTCATGCTGGCTGGCCGCCACGCAGTACACCACGTAGTCGATGGGCCCCTGGGGCCAGCCCGCGGGGCATTGCTCCACAGCCAGGTCGCCGGCCACCGGCAGCACGCCCTGGGGCAGCCTGGCCACGTGCCGGCGCATCCCGTGGACCTGCCAATTGAGCGCGAGCAACTGCCTGGCCAGGCGGCCGCCGACATCGCCACATCCAATGATCAAAACGCTTGGCACGGGCATTTCCTTACTCCTGAATCAACGCTGCACACTGCTCTGGATACCACAATAGCGACAAATTGCAGGAAAAAAATCCAGCGTATCGCTTTTGTTAACAAGAATTACTTGCAATAATAACGGCCCATTTTGTTCTCGGCCCGCTCTCGAGGCCTGGAAGGACATCCACTCCTTACTCCTCTAAGGTCCGGCCAGCATGACTCCTAATCGCCCTAGCGTTTCGCCCTCTCGTACACGCCCTTGGCGCGGTATTGCCGCCCTGATGATCGGCCTGGCCCTGACCCCGGCGGCCTTCGCCGACGAACCGGCTGCCCAGGCCCACCAGGCTCCGCCGGCCGCCGCTATTGCCGCGCCAGCGCCTGCCGCTGCGGACACCACTGCCCTGCCACCCGCCACTGACGCACAGCCTGCCGACGACGCCGCAGCCGAGCCTGTCGTTGAAACCGGCTTCGGCCTGGGCCACGACCTGTCGCCGTGGGGCATGTTCCAGAACGCTGACATCATCGTGAAGATCGTGATGATCGGCCTGGCCATCGCCTCCATCATCACCTGGACCATCTGGATCGCCAAAGGCTTCGAGCTGCTGGGCGCCAAGCGCCGCCTGCGTGGCGAGATCGCCCAGCTGAAGAAGGCCACTACCCTGGCCGCCGCCAGCGAAACCGCCAGCAAGTCCGGCACCCTGGCCCACCTGCTGGTGCACGACGCCCTGGAAGAGATGCACCTGTCGGCCAACGCCCGCGAGAAGGAAGGCATCAAGGAGCGCGTGAGCTTCCGCCTGGAGCGCCTGGTTGCCGCCTGCGGCCGCAACATGAGCAACGGCACCGGCGTGCTGGCCACCATCGGTTCCACCGCGCCGTTCGTCGGCCTGTTCGGCACTGTGTGGGGCATCATGAACAGCTTCATCGGCATCGCCAAGACCCAGACCACCAACCTGGCCGTGGTTGCCCCCGGCATCGCCGAAGCCCTGCTGGCCACCGCCCTGGGCCTGGTTGCCGCTATTCCAGCGGTAGTGATCTACAACGTCTTCGCCCGCTCCATCGCCGGCTACAAGGCCCAGGTTTCCGACGCATCCGCCCAGGTACTGCTGCTGGTCAGCCGTGACCTGGACCACCAGCCAGGCGAGCGCAGCGCTTCGCCACACATGGTGAAGGTGGGTTAATCCATGGGTCTGCACCTGAACGAAGGTGGCGACGACCTCGCCGAGAACCACGAAATCAACGTCACGCCCTTCATTGACGTGATGCTGGTGCTGCTGATCATCTTCATGGTCGCAGCGCCCCTGGCCACCGTTGACATCAAGGTAGACCTGCCCGCCTCCACGGCGAAGCCGGCGCCGCGACCGGAAAAGCCATTGTTCCTCAGCGTCAAGGCCGACCAGAGCCTGTACCTGGGCGACGACAAGATCGACCGGGCCCAGCTGGGCCCGGTGCTCGACGCCAAGACCAAGGGCAAGAAGGACACCACGATCTTCTTCCAGGCTGACAAGAGCGTCGACTACGGCGACCTGATGGACGTGATGAACGCCCTGCGCGGCGCCGGCTACCTGAAGGTTGGCCTGGTAGGCCTTGAGACGGTAGGGAAGAAATGATCACGACGCGCCATAAGCTGACGCGTTACGGCGGTAGCCTGGCGGTGGTGCTGGGGGTGCATGCCCTGGCCATCGCCCTGGCGCTGAACTGGCACGCCGCGCCACCACCGGAGTTGCCGCCCATGGCAATGATGGTGGAAATGGCGCCAGTGCCGGAAGTGGCGCCGCCACCACCGCCCAAGGTGATCACGCCGCCCACGCCGCCAACCCCGGTAGAGGAACTGCCACTGCCCAAGCTGGCCGAGGCGCCCAAGCCGACGATCGCGATTCCCAAGCAGGAAAAGCCAAAACCCAAGCCCAAGCCACAGCCGCCCAAGCCTGAGAAGAAGCCGGAACCGCCGCAGGAAACGCCACCTTCGGAGAAGGTCGTCGACACCGCCCCGGCGAAGGACTCTGCGCCCAAGGCCCCCGTGGCCCAGCCGCAGATGCCGTCCAACAGCAACGCGCTGCCCAACTGGCAGGGTGACCTGTTGCGCCACCTGGCCAAGTACAAGAAGTACCCCGAGGACGCTCGCCGCCGTGGCATGCAGGGCGTGAACCGCCTGCGCTTCGTGGTGGACGCCGAGGGCAAGGTGCTGTCGTACGAGCTGGCCGGTGGTTCGGGCAGCGCAGCGCTGGACCGCGCGACCCTGGACATGATCCGTCGGGCACAGCCGTTGCCGCCGCCGCCCAAGGAGCTGCTGAACAACGGCAGCCTGGAAGTGGTTGCGCCGTTCGTCTACTCGCTGGACAAAAGATGAATATCTGTTTCTGACATACAGATGCAACCTTGATAACGTGCGTCTATCGATTGCAGCCGCTATGCTGGGCCCGCAACTTCATGGACGCACGTTATGACTCTCACAGAATTGCGCTACATCGTCACCCTCGCCCAGGAGCAGCACTTTGGCCACGCCGCCGAGCGTTGCCACGTCAGCCAGCCGACCTTGTCGGTGGGGGTCAAGAAACTCGAAGATGAACTGGGTGTGCTTATTTTCGAGCGCAGCAAGAGCGCCGTGCGCCTGACCCCGGTTGGCGAGGGCATCGTCGCCCAGGCCCAGAAGGTCCTTGAACAGGCCCAGGGCATCCGCGAGCTGGCCCAGGCCGGCAAGAACCAGCTGACCGCGCCCCTGAAGGTCGGTGCCATCTACACCGTCGGCCCGTACCTGTTCCCGCACCTCATCCCGCAACTGCACCGGGTCGCCCCGCAGATGCCGTTGTACATCGAGGAAAACTTCACCCACATCCTGCGCGACAAGCTGCGCAATGGCGAACTGGACGCAGTGATCATCGCCCTGCCGTTCAACGAGGCCGATGTGCTGACGCTGCCGCTGTACGACGAGCCGTTCTACGTGCTGATGCCCGCTGGCCACCCGTGGACCCAGAAAGAGACCATCGACTCGTCGCTGCTCAACGACAAGAGCCTGCTGTTGCTGGGCGAAGGCCACTGCTTCCGCGACCAGGTGCTCGAAGCCTGCCCGACCCTGGTGAAGGGCACCGAAGGCGCCAAGCACACCACGGTGGAATCCAGCTCGCTGGAAACCATCCGCCACATGGTCGCGTCCGGCCTGGGCGTGTCGATCCTGCCGTTGTCGGCGGTGCACAGCCACCACTACGCCCCCGGCGTGATCGACGTGCGCCCGCTCACCCCGCCGTCGCCGTTCCGCACCGTGGCCATCGCCTGGCGCGCCAGCTTCCCGCGGCCCAAGGCCATCGAGATCCTCGCTGACTCCATCCGCCTGTGCTCCGTGGCCAAGCCGACGCCGTTGAGCAAAGTCGCCACATGACCGAGCTGTCCAAGGTAGCGGTCACCGCCCTCAAGGGCATTGGCGAGGCCATGGCCGAAAAGCTCACCAAGGTGGGCCTGGAAAATCTTCAGGACGTGCTGTTCCACCTGCCCCTGCGCTACCAGGACCGTACCCGCGTAGTCCCCATCGGGGCCCTGCGCCCGGGCCAGGACGCAGTGATCGAAGGCGTGGTCAGCGGCGCCGACGTGGCCATGGGCAAGCGCCGCAGCCTGCTGGTGCGCCTGGGTGACGGCACCGGTTCGCTGAGCCTGCGCTTCTACCATTTCAGCAACGCGCAGAAAGAAGCCCTGAAGCGCGGCACCCACCTGCGCTGCTACGGCGAAGCCAGGCCTGGTGCCTCGGGGCTGGAGATCTACCACCCCGAATACCGCGCCCTTACCGGCGACGAGCCGGCGCCGGTGGAACAGACGCTGACGCCCATCTACCCCACCACCGAAGGCCTGACCCAGGCCCGGCTGCGGCAGCTGTCGCAACAGGCCCTGGCCATGCTCGGCCCGCGCAGCCTGCCCGACTGGCTGCCCGCCGAGCTTGCCCGCGAGCACCAACTGGCGCCGCTGGACGAGGCCATCCGCTACCTGCACCACCCGCCACCCGACGCCGACCTGGAAGAGCTGGCCGTGGGGCACCATTGGGCCCAGCACCGCCTGGCCTTCGAGGAACTGCTGACCCACCAACTGTCCCAGGCACGCCTGCGCGACAGCCTGCGGGCCCTGCGCGCGCCCGCGCTGCCCGTAGCCAAGCGGCTACCCAAGCAGTACCTGGCCAACCTGGGCTTCGCCCCTACCGGCGCGCAGCAACGGGTGGGCAAGGAAATCGCCTACGACCTCAGCCAGCGCGAGCCCATGCTGCGCCTGGTGCAGGGTGACGTGGGCGCGGGCAAGACCGTGGTCGCGGCGCTGGCCGCCTTGCAGGCGCTGGAAGCCGGTTACCAGGTGGCGCTGATGGCGCCCACGGAAATCCTTGCCGAACAGCATTTCATCACCTTCAAGCGCTGGCTCGAACCGCTGGGCATCGAAGTGGCCTGGCTAGCCGGCAAGCTCAAGGGCAAGGCGCGGGTCGCCGCCCTGGAACAGATCGCGGCCGGTGCGCCCATGGTGGTCGGCACCCACGCGCTGTTCCAGGACGAAGTGAAGTTTGCCAACCTGGCGCTGGTGATCATCGACGAACAGCACCGCTTCGGCGTGCAGCAGCGCCTGGCCCTGCGCCAGAAGGGCGTGGGCGGGCGCATGTGCCCGCACCAGCTGATCATGACCGCTACGCCCATCCCGCGCACCCTGGCCATGAGCGCCTATGCCGACCTCGACACCTCGGTGCTCGACGAACTGCCACCCGGCCGTACCCCGGTAAATACCGTGCTGGTGGCCGACAGCCGGCGCCTGGAGGTGGTCGAGCGGGTGCGCGCTGCCTGCGCCGAAGGCCGCCAGGCCTATTGGGTGTGCACCCTGATCGAAGAGTCCGAGGAGCTGACCTGCCAGGCGGCCGAAACCACTTTCGAAGAACTGACCAGCGCCCTGGGCGAATTGCGCGTGGGGCTGATCCACGGGCGCATGAAACCGGCGGAAAAAGCCGAGATCATGGCGCAGTTCAAGGCCGGCGAGCTGCAATTGCTGGTGGCTACCACGGTGATCGAGGTCGGCGTGGACGTGCCTAACTCCAGCCTGATGATCATCGAGAACCCCGAGCGCCTGGGCCTGGCGCAATTGCACCAGCTGCGCGGCCGGGTAGGCCGTGGCAGCGCAGTCAGTCACTGCGTGCTGCTGTATCACCCGCCCCTGTCGCAGATCGGCCGCGAGCGCCTGGGTATCATGCGCGAAACAAACGACGGCTTCGTCATCGCCGAGAAAGACCTGCAACTGCGCGGGCCCGGCGAGATGCTCGGTACCCGCCAGACCGGTTTGCTACAGTTCAAGGTGGCGGACCTGATGCGTGATGCCGACCTGCTGCCAGCCGTACGGGACGCGGCCCAGACCTTGCTTGCGCAATGGCCTGCGCACGTCGACCCGCTACTGGAGCGTTGGCTGAGGCACGGCCAGCAATACGGACAGGTTTAGGAACGCGTCCACCGCGGCTATTTCGCCGCGGTTGCGACGTAACGCTCAAAAAAGACTTGGCACGATGGATCCAGCAGCGCCTGCAAGCTGGGTATACTGTCGGCCATGTAGGAATATGGATACAGACCATGACTGAAGTTGCCCTGGACACCGCAACCCCCCACACCCCGTCTGTCATTCACGATATGCTGGGAAAGCTGGTCATCAGCTATCGCGAGGTGCTCGACCACCCGCAGCTGGACCCTGCGCGCAAGGTCCAGGCAGTGCTGCTCAACGATGCCGTTGGCGCGCTCATGGTGCTGTTCCCGCAGAACCAGTTGCTGGACCTGAACCGTCTGGCCGAGTTGACCGGGCGCCGGCTCACCGCCGTGCCGCTTGATCGCCTGGACAAGATGCTGGCCAAGCACGACCTCAAGCAGCTGCCCGGCCTGCCGGCACTCACCAGCTCGCCTTGCCTGTACGACGAACGGCTGCTGGACGCCAGCGACCTGCTGATCAATTCAGGCCAGCCGGGCCTGCTGCTGGAAATCACGCGCGACGATTTCCGCAAGATGCTCAACAAGGCCAGCGCCGGCAACTTCGGCGAGCCGCTGGGCAGCATCCGCCCCAACCTCGACCGCCCCCACGACGACCGCCAGGAAATCACCCAGGCGGTGCAGGCGTTTACCGCGCGGCGCATCCAGCAACGCCTGGAAGCCACCATCGAGATCCCGCCGCTGGCGGAAACCGCGCAGAAAATCATCAAGCTGCGCGTGGACCCCAACGCCACCATCGACGACATCACCGGCGTAGTGGAGACCGACCCGGCCCTTGCCGCGCAAGTGGTCAGCTGGGCGGCTTCGCCGTACTACGCGTCGCCGGGCAAGATCCGCTCGGTGGAAGACGCCATCGTGCGCGTGCTGGGCTTCGACCTGGTGATCAACCTGGCGCTGGGCCTGGCCCTGGGCAAGACCCTGAGCCTGCCCAAGGACCAGCCGCAGCACGCCACGCCGTACTGGCAGCAGTCGATCTATACCGCTGCGGTGATCGAAGGCCTGACCCGCGCCATCCCGCGGGCGCAGCGCCCCGAAACCGGGCTGACCTACCTGGCCGGCCTGCTGCACAACTTCGGCTACCTGCTGCTGGCCCACGTGTTCCCGCCGCACTTCTCGCTGATTTGCCGCCACCTGGAGGTCAACCCGCACCTGTGCCACAGCTACGTGGAACAGCACCTGCTGGGCATCACCCGCGAGCAGATCGGCGCCTGGCTGATGCGTTTCTGGGACATGCCCGAGGAACTGGCCAGCGCACTGCGCTTCCAGCACGACCCCAGCTACGATGGTGATTACGCCCAGTACCCGAACCTGGTGTGCCTGGCAGTACGCTTGCTGCGCAGCCGCGGCATCGGTTCGGGCGCCGACGAAGGCATTCCCGACGAGCTGCTGGAGCGCCTGGGGCTGAGCCGCGAAAAGGCCGAGGAAGTGGTCAGCAAGGTGCTGGACGCCGAGGTACTGCTGCGCGAACTGGCTTCGCAGTTCAACCACCATTGACCGCGGGGGAGCCGGCTTGCCGGCTCCCACGGGCTTATTTCTTCTTCGGTTTCAGGTATTTCATGATGCCCTGGAACCAGATCACCAGCGCCGGGTTGCCCTTGATCTGGATGGTCTTGTCCTGGATACCCTGCATGAACGCCAGCTGCTTGTTCTTGGCCTGCAGGGTCTCATAGCCGAAGGCGGCGTCCTTGAAGGCGATGGCGAACGCCGGGTCGGCCACGGTGCCGCCCTTGCTGGTCACGCGCATGTCCTTGACGATGAAATGCCGGGCCACCTTGCCGTCCAGGGTCTGCAGCTGGAACACCAGGTCGCGGTCCTTGAGCTGCTGGCTGAAAGCGGGGTTGGTGCGGCTGGCCCGGGCCATCAACATGCCCATGGCCCAGAGCAGAAAGCGAAACTTCATGTACGCGCCTCGGAAAAATCATCAATAGGGTACGCAGCAGTGTACCGCTATCGCCGCACGGCACCACTACAAAATCATTTTTTAACGATTTTGCCCGCAAAACAAGGTTTTTAGACGCCATATCGGCGAATTATCGGGCTGTCTAAGCAGGCAACACACTGGGCGATTCGCCACCTTTCAAAGTCGCGAAAACTCCGTCACGATAACAAACTCGAACGTGACGGTACGTTTTCAGCCTGTACGAATCAGACCGTACAAAAAAACCATCTGGCCACTCGTTTGACAGCAACACCGGGGCCCACTAGCTTCTATTGGATCCTTTACACATTGCGTTACATTTATGCAGGTAGCCCGATCGTGACAGCCAAAAAGTCGTTGAGCTCCATTCTGGGCACCGAGCAGGTTCCAGCCCACCTGGCTCGGTCAGTTATCGAGGAGAAGCTGCGCAGCGCCATATTGGACGGCCGACTACCCGCAGGCATGGCAGTACGCCAACAGGAGCTGGCCACGCTGTTCGGCGTCAGCCGCATGCCGGTGCGTGAAGCCTTGCGCCAGCTGGAAGCGCAGTCACTGCTCAAGGTGGTCATGCACAAGGGTGCAGTGGTGGCGCCACTGATCGGCGAAGACGCCGTGGACACCTACAACCTGCGCCTGCTGCTGGAAACCGAGGCACTGCGCCAGTCGGTGCCCAACCTGACCGAAGCGCACATCGCCGAAGCGCGCCATTACATCGATCAGCTCGACACCGAGACCAACCTCAGCGAGCTGGGCCGCCTGAACCGCCTGTTTCACCTCTCCTTGTATGCCGGCTCCAGCAACCGCAAGCTGCTGCGGCTGATTGAGCAGGAGCTGAACGAGGAAGAACGTTTCCTGCGCTTCCACCTGTCGTCCATGGGCTTGGGCAAACCCACCCAGGATGATCACATTGAACTGGTGGATGCCGTGCAGGACCGCGACGTCGAACGCGCGGTCACCGTGCTGCAACGGCACTTGAACAACGCATCCGCAACCATCCGGCATTATCTCGACACTCGCCAGCCGGATTGAACGGGCGCCGCGCCCAGGGAGGCGGCGCGGCCCCGGTAAGACATGCCCGGCACGGCCCGGGTGGGGGAAAGGCCGTGCACGTTCAAAACAACCCATGGTTGCTGGTCGCCAATTCCGGGCAGCCCACGCTGATGCGCCTGATCTGCTTCTCGTGCGCGGGGGCCGACCCGGCGCAGCTGTTGCAGTTGGCCGAGGACCTCGAAGACCACATCGAGCTGGTCACGGTTTGCCTGCCCGGCCACGGCGCGCGGGCCGACGAACCGGCCTTGGACGACTGGCCGCGGTTGCTTGAGCAGACCTTCGCTCAGCTCAAGCCGCTGCTGGCCGAGCCCCACGCCATGTTCGGCCATTGCCTGGGCGGCAGCATCGCCTACGAAATCGCCAAGCGGGCCATCCGCGCCTTCCCTCGCCAGACCCGCCACCTGTTCATCGCCGCCTGCCGCAGCCCCGATACTTCCCCACGCACTCCGTTGCTGCATCAATTGCCTGGCCGGCAATTGTTCCAGGCCCTCGAAGCCCTGAACGCCATTACCTCCCAACAATCGTCCGACCCTCACTTTATCGCCCAAGTCGAACCCATGCTGCGCCGCGACCTGCAACTGGCTGAATCCTGGTCGGACACGGTCGGGCATTCGCTGCAAGTGCCACTGACGGCCCTGTACGGCAGTGAAGACCCATTGGAACCCATGGCCAACATGCTGCCGTGGCAAGGTTTTACCGCGCGCGAATTCGAGCTGATCGAGCTGCCGGGCGACCATTTCTTCGTACACAGCCAGCGCCAGCGTCTGCTACATATCATCAATACCCATCTGGGCCTGCTCAGCGCCTGACTCTCCGCTTGCTTACCTCCTGTAATCGCCCCCTGATGGCAATCTGACCATTTAACGCACACTCTTTGCCTTGGCCCCAGGGCCGTGACCAGCCCATACAAACTATGGGCCGCCGACAGTCACCCATGCAGGAGCAACGCGCGCCGGGCTTGTCCCTCGATTAAATAAATCCCCCACACCAAAACTTAGAGTGCTCCGAGTGATGCATTCACTCGCTGTTATTGATTTTGACCGTAAAACGTTGAAAGGGGAGCGCTTGCGCCTCTAAAACTGGCGACGCCAGTTTTAGCGCAACCCTATTGTTTTTAAAATCATAACCCGTTGTTTTTTAACGACTTTATTTGAACAAAAACAACTTCATGGTCTAGCGTTTAGAGGGCTGAGGGGCAGCAACCAACAGCACCCATTTAGCCAATAACAATATTTTACATTTACCCACGAAAACAAAGGAGATATTCAGCCGCTTTCGAGTTGACTGCCGCAGACAAAGTTAATTCCGTTGACGACCTGTTCGAAACAGTGAGGAAGTGCCATGACCTTTCAAAACGTTGTGCTTGAACAAAAGAAAAGCGAACTGGGTGCACACCCGATCTTTGCCGAGATCAACTCGTTGCCCATATTGCAGCGTTTCATGGAAACCCATGTATTTGCGGTATGGGATTTCATGTCCCTGACCAAGCGCCTGCAACGTGAACTGACCTGCGTCAGCCTGCCCTGGCTGCCACCACGAGACCCCAAGGCCGCCAGGCTGATCAACGAGATTGTGCTGGGGGAAGAAACCGACGACCACCTGCTCGAAGGCCACTACAGCCACTTCGAACTGTACCTGGACGCCATGCGCGAGATTGGTGCCGATACCGCGCCTATCGAGCGCTTCGTGCAGCTGCAGGCCGAAGGCGTCAACTACCTGACCGCCCTGCACAGCGTCAACGCCACCCCGGCGGCGGTACGCTTTGTCTGCAACACCCTGGACACCGCTTTGCACGCGCCGGCCCACATGGTCGCGGCAGCGTTCCTGCATGGCCGCGAGAGCGTCATTCCGCAGATGTTCCAGCAGCTGCTGGACGACTGGCAAATACCTCGAGAGCAGGCACCCACCCTGCACTACTACCTGCAGCGGCACATCGAAGTCGACTCGGACGACCACGGCCCGGCTGCGCAGTCGCTGCTGGACCGCCTGGTAGACGATGACCCGCAGCGCCAACAGGAAGTGCACGAGGCGGCGCTGGCGGCCATCGAAAGCCGCATGGCGTTGTGGAACGGGCTGCGGGCGACCCTGCACGCCCGCGCCGGGGTGAGCGCATGAACGCCGCCGACTACCGCTCGTTCGCCGACGCCTGGGAAAACCGGGCCACCATCCGCACCCGACCGCGACGGCGGGTGGAGGACGACCAGCGGCTGATCTACCCGGTCAGCCGCCAGCCGCTGGTGCTCAGCGCCACCTTTGAGCGCGAGTGCCCGCAGTTGCGCGACTTCGCCCTGGTGCAGAGCTTGTACAAATTCATCCACGACGTGGTGATTTTCGAGACCGAGATCGTCAACCACACCGCCGGCGCCATCGCTCGCGGCCGGTTCGCCATGGCGCTGCCCTTTGCCTGCCGTTACGACGCCATGACCGTGGTGGTGGACGAGGACTACCACGCCCTGGTGGCCATGGATTTCATGCAGCAGACCATCGAGCTGACAGGCATAGAGCCCATCGGCCTGCCCAGTGAAATCGAACTGAGCCGGGCCATCCCGGCGGCACTGGCGCAACTGCCCGAAGGGCTGCGCCAGGCCGGCGAGCTGATCTGCGTGGCGATCGCTGAAAACACCCTGACCAACGACGTGGCCGCGTTCGCCCGCGACGCCACGGTGAAAGACTCGATCAAGGGGCTGATGGCTGACCACCTGCTGGACGAAGGCCGGCACTCGACGTTCTGGACCCGCCTGGTGCGCATCTACTGGCAAGCGGCGCCCGCCGCCGACCAGGCGCACCTGGCGCGGATGCTGCCGGCCTTCATCGAGCGCTACCTGACCAACGATATCCAGAAGGCCTTCGACCTCAGCCTGATCGAGCACCTGCACACCGATGCCGGCGTGCGTCGGGCCCTGGCCGAGGAGGTGCAGGCCCTGGCCTACCCCATCAACCACCAGCACCCGTTGCTGGCCAACATCCTGCGGTTTTTCCAGGGCAGCTCGATGCTCGACAGCCCCTGCGTGCGCGATGCCCTGGCCGCTTACCTGAGCTGATTCAAGGAGAAGATCATGAGACGTCTGCAGATCATCTTGTGCGGTTCCAGCCGGGCCTTGCGGGCCTTGGGCGCCGCCTTGCGCGAGTACGGGCACCAGGTGGACGAAGCCGGCGGCCCCGCCGACCTGCTGATCGAGGACGGCAGCGCCCCCGTGCCCGCTGGCCCCCGCTGCCTGCACCTGGGCCTGCGCGTCAGCCTGGCCAACGGCACGGCGCCACTGCCCAGCGTGCAGTGGCAGTGCTGGGCGGGCAGCGCCCAGGCCCAGCGGCTGATCATCTGCCAGGCACTGGCAACGCCGCCCAGCGGCAACGGTGCCATGCTCGGCGCGCAGGTCATCGACAGCCTGGTGGAGCGGCTGACCCTGGAGGTCAGCCGCCTCTCCCGCGACCCACAGCACTTTGCCCGCTGGCCGGCCTGCGACGCCGCGGGCCTGGCCGGCCAGCAGGGGTTGCAGGCCCTTGAGGTGCTGGCCTACCAACACGCCTTCAACCAGGCCCGACAACCGCAATGGCTGGACAGCGCGCAGCCGGCACTGGTGGAACAGCTACAGGCCAGCCTGCTACGCCATGCGCGCCAGCCAGCGTTGCTGTGGAGCGATGGCAGCCTGAGCTACGGGCAACTGCATGCCCAGGCGTTGGCGATACGCAGCGCCCTGCAACCCTGGCTGGACCGCGCCCAGCCCCCAGTGATCGGCGTGTGCCTGGGCAAGTCGCCGGCGCTGTATGCCGCGCTGCTGGCGGTGCTGGGTAGCGGCGCCGTGTTCTTGCCCATGGACCCCAGCCACCCGCCCCGGCGGCTGCAAGCAATCGCCGAAAACGCCGGCGCCGCCCTGTTGCTGCACAGCGGCAGCGCCCCGTTTCAAGCGCAAGGCATGGCCTGCCTGGGGGTTGAGGGGCTGCCAGCGGCCACGCGCACCCTGCTGTTCGATCAAACGCCGGGCAGCGAGGCGCCCGCGGTGGCCATCTACACCTCCGGCACCACCGGGCAGCCCAAGGGCGTGCTGCTCAGCCACGCCAACCTCAACCACTTCCAGGCCTGGTACCGCCAGCATGTGGCGCTGGGCAGCCAGAGCCGGGTGCTGCAGTTTTCCACCATCGGCTTCGACGCCTCGTTGCTCGACATCCTGCCCACCTTCATCGCCGGGGCGACCCTGGTGCTGCCCAGCGAAGACCAGCGCCGCGACCCCGAGCAACTGGTGGCGCTCATCAATGGCCTGGAGGTCAGCCACGCGTTCCTGCCGCCAGCGCTGCTGAGCATCCTGCCCGCCGACCGGCTGCTGGCGTTGCAGCATCTGGTCACCGGCGGCGACGTGTGCGAGCCGGCGGTGCTGGCCAACTTTGCCGGCCGCTGCCAGTTGCACAATATCTACGGCCCCACGGAAACCACGATCCTGGCGACCACCCGCCGCATGCAGCCGGGGGATAACCCGCGCCTACTGGGCCAGCCCATCGCCAACACGCAGGTGTTGATCCTCGACGAAGACGGCCTGCCGGTCGCCGACAACACCCCCGGCGAGTTGTACATCGCCGGCGCCGGCACCGGCCTGGGCTACCTGAACAACCCGGCCTTGAGCGCGGAGCGTTTCGTCAGCCTGGCGCTGCCCGATGGCCAGCGGCTGGCCGCCTACCGCACCGGCGATATCGGCCAGTGGTGCGACGACGGCATTGCCCTGACCGGGCGGCGGGACAACCAGGTGAAGATCCGCGGCTTCCGCGTCGAGCCCGAGGAGGTCGAGCACTGCCTGCGCGCCAGCGGCCAGTTCGGCCAGGTGGCCGTGGTGGTGGACGCGCAGAAGCGCCTGCTGGCGTTCGTTGCACAGCCGCGCCAGGCCGATGCGCTTGTGCACCTGACGGCTCACGCCCAGGCCCACCTGGCCGACTACATGCGCCCGCTGCACTACAGCGAACTGGCCGTGCTGCCAGCCACCCCGAACGGCAAGGTCGACCGCCATGCGCTGCTGGCGATACCCCAGGCCGCGGCCTGCGACAAGCCACGGCAAGCGCCCGCCAACGCCGCCGAGGCGAAGCTGCTGGCGTTGTGGAGCGAATTGCTGGAACTGCCTGGCGAGCAGATCTGCACCCAGGACAGCTTCTTCAACCTGGGTGGCCATTCCATCCTGCTGTCGCAGATGCTGCTGCAGATTCGCGAGCGCTTCGGCACGGGCATTTCCATCAACCGCTTCATCGAACAACCGACCCTGCAGCGCCTGGCCGAACTGGTGGCCGGCGTGCAGGACCAGGTGCGCCAGGTCAGCCCCCAGGCGTTGAGCGACGCCTTCCGCGAACTGGATATCCACGCCCTGCCCATGGACCGCCTGGGCGACGTGCACAAGGTGGTGGTCACCGGCGCCAACAGTTTCCTCGGCGTGCACATCGTCGAGGCGCTGCTGGCCTGGGGCGCCACCGAGGTGGCGTGCCTGGTGCGTGCGCAGCCCGGCGCCAGCGCCAGCGAACGCTTCCAGCAAGCGCTGGAGGAGAACCGCCTACTGCACCTGGACCTCAGCCGCGTGCGCGTGCACGCCGCCGACATCACCCAGCCAAAACTGGGCTTGAACGATGCGGTGTACGCGGATATCGACCAGCGCTACGGCGCACTGATCCACAATGCCGCGGTGGTCAACCACGTGCTCGACTACGAGGCGCTGGCGGCCAGCAACGTCGAACCGGTCTTCCACTGCCTGCGCCTGTGCGAAGGGCGCAGCAAGAAAATCTTCAATTTCGTCTCCACCCTATCGGCCTCCAGCGTCATCGACGCCGACGGCAACGTGCGCGAGGAACCGCCGGCCGACACCCCGCCCATCTACATCCGCAACGGCTACAACCTGTCCAAGTGGGTGGCCGAACGCATCCTCCAGCGCGCCCGCGAGCAAGGGGTGTGGGCCAACCTCTACCGCCCCGGCAATATCACCTTCAACAGTCGCACCGGGGTGTGCCAGCCGCACCGCAACCGGTTGATGCTGATGCTCAAGGGCTCGCTGCAACTGGGCCAGGTGCCGGCACTGAGCCTCAACTTCGACCTGATGCCGGTGGACTTCCTGGCGCGCTTCCTGGCCTTCCACAGCAGCCGCTACCAGGCCCGCCACGCGGTGTTCAACCTGCACAACCCCGAACCATTGAGCTGGGCCAGCTACGTGGCGGCGTTCCGCGAGGCGGGGCGCGACTTCGAGCTGGTCAGCGTGGCCCAGTGGCAACAGCAGCTGGGCCGGGTGGACGCCGACAACGCGCTGTTCGGCGTGCTGGGCTTCTACCTCGACGGCTTCGAAGAAGACATCGGCGACATCTCGCGCATCGACCACGGCAACGCCCGCGACGGCGTGCAGCGCATGGGCGAGCGCTACCCCAGCAAGACCCCGGCGCTGCTGCGCAAGGGTTGCGCGTACCTGAAGGAAATCCAGTTCATCTGAGTCATCCCCACCCCAAGGAGAAGCACCATGAACGCACTCGTACCCGATACCCTGATCCGTCACCCCCAGGGCTGCACCGTCAGCGCTGAAGTGGTCATTGACGCCGACGCCGATGCGGTGTGGGCGCTGGTTGGCAACTTTGCCGGTTTCAACAAGTTCATCCCGGCGCTGGCGCGCATCGACATGCTCGGCGAAGGGCCGCGCTCGTTGCGCATCAAGCACTTCGCCGATGGCGAGAACATTGTCGTCGAGCAACTCAACAGCCATGACAGCCAGGCGCGGCGCATGACCTGGAGCCTGATCTACACCACCCTGGACATCGGCAACCTGTGGGCCTCCATGGAGGTATTCGCCGATGGCCCGGGCAGGTCCCGGGCGTTGTGGACCATCCAGGGGGAGCCTGCGAAGGGCGGTGCCGAGGCCCTGCCTGGGTTCAAGCAGTTCCTGCAGGGCTTTGCCGATGACGCCATGGGTAACGCCCGCAAGCTGTTCGAATAACCTGTGTTTTGTGGGAGCTGGCTTGCCAGCGAGTTTTTCGCGCCTCAACAGCTCGCTGGCAAGCCAGCTCCCACAACCGCTGCCCAACGTCCGGGTTGTTGCAAAATGTGCAAAGCTTCATGAAAATAAGACTAATTATCATTCATGCAGTTTCGCGCAGCGCATCATCATGCCCTCCCAAGAAAATGCCGTGCACTCGCTCTACCATCACCACCACGGCTGGCTCAACGCCTGGCTACGCAGCCGGCTGGGCAACGCCGCCGATGCCGCGGACCTGGCCCAGGACACCTTCCTGCGCCTGCTGCAGCGCACCGAACGCCTGGAGCTGAGCGCGCCGCGCGCGTTCCTGCGCACCATCGCCCGGGGCCTGGTGATTGACCACTGGCGCCGCGAGGAACTGCACCGCGCCTACCTGGAAACCATCGCCCACCTGCCCGCCGCCCAAGTGCCGTGCCTGGAAACCCGCGCGTTGCTGCTGGAGCTGCTGGAAGGCATCGCGCGCCTGCTCGACGGCCTGAAGCCCAAGGTGCGCAAGGCGTTCCTGCTGTCCCAGTGCGAAGGCATGCGCCACCAGGACATCGCCGTACAGATGGGCATTTCCCTGCGCTCGGTGGAGCGCTACGTGGCTGACGCGCTCTACCACTGCTACGTGCTGCGCTATGAACACTGAGCCGGGCGCCGCGCCCGACCCGCAGATGGTGCGCCAGGCCATCGACTGGATGCTGCGCATGGGCAGCGAACGCGCCAGCCCGCGCCTGCAACGCCAGTGCGCCGACTGGCGCGCCGCCGACCAGCGCCACGAGCTGGCCTGGCAGCGCATCCAGGCCATGAGCCAGGAAGTGGCCAGCCACTACCGCGCCGTGCCAGGTGCCGGCCAGGCACTGGAAGCCAGCGCCCAGCGCCTGGGCCGGCGCCAGGCGCTGAAGCTGCTGGGCGTGGTGGCGCTGCTGGGCAGCGCCGGCTGGTTGGGCCGCGACCTTGAGCAGTGGCAACAATGGTCATCGGACTTCGCCACCGGCGTCGGCGAGCAACGCCGCTTCAACCTGCCCGATGGCTCGCAGCTGCAGCTCAACACCCACAGCGCCGCCGACCTGCGCTTCAACGCCCGGCAACGGCTGGTCAGCCTCAGGCATGGCGAAATAATGATCAGCTGCCAGCCCGACTCGCGCCCGTTCCAGGTGAGCAACCGCGACGGCCTGTTCGAAACCGCGCAAGGGCGTTTCAGCGTGCGCCAGCAGGACACCTGCACGCGCCTGAGCGTGACCAGCGGCAAGGTCGCGATCTACCCGGCCCAGGGCGGCGCGCTGACCTGGGCCCAGGCGGGCCAGAGCTGGCAGCTGGACCAGCAGGGCCTGCGCCTCATCGCCCGCCCGGACATGGACATGGGTGCCTGGGCCGACGGCCTGATCGTCACCCGCGACATGCGCCTGCAGGCGTTCCTCGAGGAAGTGGGGCGCTACCGCCACGGCTACCTGGGCTGCGCCAGCGGGATCGCCGACCTGCGCCTGTCCGGCGTCTTCCGCCTGGCCGACACCGACGCGCTGCTGGCCCTGCTGCCACAGACCCTGCCGGTACAGGTGCGCACCCGCACGCGGTTCTGGGTGCAGCTGGAACCGGCGTGAGCGGCGGAGAATTTTTTGGCGGGTTTTGCCGCGCCAACCGGCTTGGACAGTAATCAACCTGTTCATGCCCCTTTGGAACCGCACCATGACCGGCAAAACCCCCGCACTCTCCCTGCTGCTGTCCACCGCCATGGGCCTGGCCGCCCTGCCCCTGGCGGCCCACGCCGCCGCTGTCGACACCCCCCAGGCCGCCAACCGCAGCTACGACATCGCCGCCGGCAGCCTGGGCGATGCGCTGAACCAGTTCGCCCGCCAGGCCGGCATCACCCTGGCCGCCACCCCGGCGCAGACCCAGGGCAAGCAAAGCCCTGGGCTGCACGGCAGCTACGATATCGAACAGGGCTTGAGCACCTTGCTGGCCGGCAGCGGCCTGCGCGCCAGCAGCGCCGACGGTGCCAGCTTCATCCTGCAAGCCACCCAGGACCAGGCCATGACCCTGCCCAGCACCGACGTGCGTGGCTTTGCCCTGGGCAACGCGCTGGGCAGCATGGACGGCTACAACGCCACCCACAGCCAGGTGGCCACCAAGACCAGCACCGCCGTGCTGGAAACCTCGCAGAGCGTGTCGGTGGTCACCCGCCAGCAGATGGACGACCAGGGCGCGCAGACCGTGTCGCAGACCATGCGCTACACCCCCGGCGTGCTCACCAACCCCTACGGCGCCACGCACCGCTACGACTACGTGGCCATGCGCGGCTTCAACGACGGCTCGGTGGACAACATCTACATCGATGGCCTCAAGTCCATGGGCGACAGCGGCACCTACAGCACCATGCAGATCGACCCGTACTTTCTCGAGCGGGTCGACATTCTGAAAGGGCCATCGTCAGTGCTCTACGGCCGCAGCTCGCCCGGCGGCCTGGTGGCGCTGACCACCAAGAAACCGCTGTACGAGGCCTACCACGAAATCCAGGCCACCGTCGGCACCCAGGGCCAGCACGGCGTGGGCTTCGACTTCAGCGGCCCGCTGGATGACGACAAGCGCATTGCCTACCGCGTCACCGGTCTTACCCACGAGGCCGACACCCAGTTCGACCACAACGAAGAAAAGCGCTACGCCATCGCGCCCACCCTGAGCATCGACTTCGACGAAGACACCTCGCTGACCCTGCAGGCCTACCTGCAGCACGACCCCGAGGGCGGCTACCACGGCGGCCTGCCTGCCGACGGCCTGCTGCACCAGCACAATGGCCAGCGCATCTCCGAGCACTTCTTCGAGGGCGAGCCGGGGGTGGACCACTACAGCCGCGACCAGCAGTCGTTCGGCTACCAGTTCGAGCACCGCTTCAACGACGTCTTCACCGCGCGGCAGAACTTCCGCTACCTGGATTCCAAGGTCGACCTGGCCCAGGTCTACGGCTACGGCTGGGTGTCGCCCAGCAGCAACGAGCTGAACCGCTACTACTCCGGCGCCAGCGAGAAGCTGCACTCGTTCATCATCGACAACATGCTGCAGGCCGAGTACTTCACCGGCGCCGCCAAGCACACCACCCTGCTGGGCCTGGACTATCAACGGCGCAAGACCGTGGTCGACTGGACCAGCGGCTCGCTGGCGCCCATCGATGCCTTCAACCCGGTGTACGGCAATTCCACCATCAGCTACTACAGCCCCACCAGCTACCTGCGCCGCCTGCAACAGACCGGCGTGTACCTGCAGGACCTGATCGAGCTGGACAAATGGCGTTTCTCCCTGGGCGTGCGCCAGGACTGGGTGAAGACCTCGGATGAAAACCGCATCGCCGAATACAACCGCCCGCTGGGCACCACCATCAGCGACGAGCGCAGCAAGCTGACCACCCGCGCCGGCGTGCTCTACCTGTTCGACAACGGCATCGCGCCGTACCTCAGCTACTCGGAGTCGTTCAACCCCAACTCCTACTCCGACGCTAGCGGCAACCCGCTGCCACCCACCGACGGCACCCAGTGGGAAGCCGGCCTGAAGTACCAGCCGCCGGGCTCGGACAACCTCTACACCGCCTCGGTGTTCCGCATCGACCAGGAAAACCTGGCCACCAAGCTGCCCCAGGAAAACTTCTACCGCGCCATCGGCGCCGTGCGTTCCCAAGGCGTGGAGCTGGAAGCGCACCTGCAACTCACCGACAACCTGAAACTGCTGGGCAGCTACACCTTCACCGACCTCAAGTACACCAAGTCGATGATCAGCACCCTGAGCACCGCCGACAACCTCATCGAGAACAAGGGCAACTCGCCCACCCAGGCGCCGCGGCAGATGGCGTCGATGTGGGCGGACTACAAATTCAGCGACGGCGCGCTGGATGGCCTGCGCCTGGGCGCTGGCGTGCGGTACGTGGGGTACAGCTGGGCCGATGCCGAGAACACCACGAAGGTGCCGGCCTATACCCTCTACGATGCCTCGGTGGGCTACGACCTGGGCAAGCTCGGCCTCAAGGGCCTGGACCTGCGGGTGAACGCCAACAACCTGACCAACGAGAAGTACGTGGCCACCTGTGCCAGCCTGAACTTCTGCTACGTGGGCGAGGAGCGCAACGTGGCGGCGACCTTGAGTTATCGGTTCTGAACCCCGGACGCGGCCTGCGGCCGCTGCTACGGACCTTCGGCACCGCCGCTCTGTAGCAGCGGCCGAAGGCCGCGTCAGGCATCACACGTTATATTCGGTCTCAAGCTCATCGAGCTGGTGATCGAACGCACGCAACCGGGCCGACCAGGTGTACACCAGGGTCTCCATCTCGCGGTCCACCACCGCACCACCCTTGATGGTGGTGCGCGGGTCGCAGAAGTCCAACAGGTAGCGCTGGCGCGCCAGCGCCGTGGCCACGGTGGACAGCTCGCGGGCGTTGTCCAGCCAGTGCCATTGGCTGTCGTGGATTTCCTCGTCGAGCCCTTCGCACTGGCGCTTCAGCGCCTCCAGGGATTTCTCCAGCGGCGTGCCCGCCAGGTCACCCATCACCTCCTGGAAGGTGCGCCCGGGTTGCCAGTAGCTGCCCCAGAAATAACGGTCGAACACGGTCTCGACCTTGCGCAGGGCAACCTTGGTGTCCCAGATGCGTACCAGGGTGTGGCCCTGGGTTTCTCGTCGTTTTTTCAGCTGGGCGTTTTCGTGCGCCGACCAGGCCAGTACCGCCATCGCCAGCACGCCGATCAGGCCCAGCGCGCTATTGAAGAACACCAGGGCCTGCTCGATTTGATGGGCCTGGACGACCCCGTAGAAGTAGGTGGCAGTGATCAATCCGAGCGCCGTGGTGGCGCACCAGAAGCCAGGAGCATAGGAATCTTTCATAGTTATTATCATCCCATTGACCCGGGGCCAGTGATGACTGAAAGAATCCGCGTGAGTACCGCCGCGCGGTCATGAACAGACCACAGGAACCCGATAAATCAGAGCATAGGACAGCTTGCGGGGAGTGTTGCCTGCAAAAGTCAAAAGCACGGCGGCAGCGGATAAGCGGCAGGGTCAGCGCACTTTGTGCAGCAGTTCGTTGAGCTGGTCGATGACTTCCGCCCAGTCGGCGTCCTCGAGGATTTCGTCGCGCAGGAAGGCGGCCTGGGCAGGTGTCCAGAAGAACGCCTCATGCAGTTTCAGGCCGGGCTTGAGCGGCGAGTGGCTGGTGACGAAGCGCTCGATTTCCACTGGCGAGGAGGCCAGGCCCAGCTGATCGAACAGGGCGGGCAGGCTATGGCTGGGCGATTCCATGTGGGTACCCTCGGGGTCAACTAAACTCTTATTAAAGGTAATTTTGACGCTGGCGTCGAGGGGCAACCCCGGAGGTTCATGTGGGCGCTGTGATTGTGCTGACCGTTAACCAGGCGGCAGTCGGGTTGATCCTTTTCGGCCTGGTCATGCTGGCCATCGAAGCACTGCTGCCGACCTATGGCGTGCTGGGCGTGGGTGGCCTGGTGGTGCTGTTGCTGGGCGTGGTGGTACTGGTGGATGCCCAGGGGCCGGATATCGCGGTGTCGGGCACACTGTTGTTGGCCATGGCGGCCGTGGCGGTGGTGCTGGTGATCACGGTGCTGGCCATGGCCATCAGTGCGGCACGGCGCCGGCCGGTGGGTGGCGACAGCGAACTGGTAGGCCAGGTGACGCCGGTGTCGGCGCTGCAATCGGACAACCCCTGCGCCGGCTGGGTGCAGCTGCAAGGCGAGCAATGGCAGGTGCGCTGCGAGGCGCCACTGCAACAGGGCGAGCCCGTGAAGGTGCTGGCCCGCCGCGGCGTGCAGCTGGAAGTGGCCGCGGCGAAACCGCCCACGGGAGCGTGAACCATGTTCATCGAAATCGGCTACACCGCCGTGCTGGTGGTGCTCTTCCTACTGGCGCTGTCCACCTTTCGGATATTGCGTGAATACGAGCGCGGCGTGGTGTTCCAGCTGGGGCGCTTCTGGCAGGTGAAAGGCCCGGGGCTGATCATCCTGATCCCGGTGGTGCAACAGATGGTGCGCGTCGACCTGCGCACCGTGGTGCTGGACGTGCCGCCCCAGGATGTCATCACCCGCGACAACGTGTCGGTGAAGGTCAATGCCGTGCTGTACTTCCGCGTGCTGGACCCGCAGAAGGCGATTATCCAGGTCGAGGACTTCCTGATGGCCACCAGCCAACTGGCGCAGACCACCTTGCGTGCGGTGCTGGGCAAGCATGAGCTGGACGAGTTGTTGGCCGAACGTGAGCGGCTGAACATGGACATCCAGCAGGTGCTGGACGCGCAGACCGACGTGTGGGGCATCAAGGTGGCCAACGTCGAGATCAAGCACGTGGACCTCAACGAATCGATGGTGCGCGCCATCGCCAAACAAGCCGAAGCCGAGCGCGAGCGCCGCGCCAAGGTGATCCACGCCGAGGGCGAGCTGCAGGCCTCGGAAAAACTCGCCCAGGCGGCCGAAATGCTCGGCCGCCAGCCGGGCGCCATGCAACTGCGCTACATGCAGACCCTGAGCGCCATCGCCGGCGACAAGACCTCGACCATCGTCTTCCCGCTGCCCATCGAACTGCTCAAGGGCATGGCCGACCTGTCCGCCAAACCCTGACACCCCACCATCCCGTAGCAGCTGCCGAAGGCTGCGTCCGGCAGCACCACGGTGCAAGCCCAGGGACGCCGCCTGGCGGCGTATGCTACGGGGTGGTTGGATGTTGTGGGGTTTCCCAACCGCCACCCAACGCCAGGAACACGTTGATCTGCTGCATCGCCACCTGGGTGTTGGCGGCGGACAGCTGGGCGGTCACGTCGGTGTAGGTCTTGGTGGCCTGCAGGTCGGCCAGGAAGGATTCGCGGCCGGCCAGGAAGAAGCGGTGGGTCTGGTCGGCAGCCTGGCGGGCCGATTGCTCGGCGTCGGCCAGGGCGTCGCGGCGCTCCAGCAGGGCGGTGTATTGGGCAAGGCCGGTCTGGGCTTCGCGCACGGCATTCAGTACCACGCCATCGAAGTGCGCCAGGGCCGCCTGGGTGGCCACCTCGGACTCACGCACGCGGGCGCGGGCCTGGTTGCCCGGGATGGTCCAGGTGATCAGCGGGCCAAAGCCCCAGCGGTTGGTGGTGTCTTCGCCCAGGTCCTTGAGGAAGCCCACCGAACCCACGGTGGCACCGAAGCTGATGTTGGGGTACAGCTGGCCGGTAGCCACGCCGATCTCGGCGGTGGCAGCGGCCAGTTTGCGCTCGGCCTGGCGCACGTCAGGGCGGCGTTTGAGCAGCGCGGCGCCGTCACCCACGGGCATCACCTGGGCGATCTTCGGCAGCTCGGCGCAATCAGCGGTGCCCGCCGGCAACTGGTTGACCGGCTTGGCCAGCAGCATGGCCAGGGTGTACAACCCGGCCTGGCGCTGGGCTTCGAACTTGGGCAGGTCGGCACGCAACGACTTGAACTGCGTCTGGGTGCGCGTCACCTGGGTTTCGTCACCACGGCCAGCGTCACGCAGCCGTTGGGTCAACTGCACGCCCTGCATCTGCAGGTCCAAAGACTTCTGGGCAATGTGCCGTTCTTCGTTGGCAGCGCAGATTTGCGTGTAGGAGCGCACCACTTCCGCCACCAGGGTAATGCGCGCGGTGTCGGCGGCGGCCTGGGCCGCGTCGGCGTTGGCCTGGGAGGCCTCGACGCCGCGCTTCAAGGTGCCCCACAGGTCAAACTGATAGGAGGTGGTCAACGCCAGGCTGCCGACGTTGGCCACCGGGATCTTCACGCTCTGCAGGTAAGACTGGGCAGACTCCTGCAAGCGCTGCGCCCCCGCCTCGGCGGTGGTGGTGAAGCCACCGGCGTTCTGCGCTTCCTCGATCTGCACGCGGGCGCGGCTGAGATTGGCGGCTGCGATGCGCAGGTCGGTGCTGGACACCAACGCGTCACCCACCAACTGGTCCAGGCGCGGGTCGTTGTACAGCTTCCACCAGTCCTGCGGCACCGGGGCCGACACCACGTTGCTGTCGCCCGTGGCCAGGCTGCCTTGCAGGTCGGGGCGGTTGATCGCGCCGTCCTTGGGCCGGTGGTAGTCCGGCCCCACCATCTGGCAGGCCGACAGCAGCAGCCCCAGGGCCACCGCCGAAAGACGCACGCAGTGGTTCATCGAGCGGCCTCCGCGGAGTGGCCGGTCTCGTCGACGATGGACACCGTGGCGGTACGCCCGGCGATCATGCGGAAGTGCTCCGGCACGTCGTCGAAGGCAATGCGCACGGGAATCCGCTGGGCCAGGCGCACCCAGCTGAACGCCGGGTTGATGTTGGGCAGCAGGTTGGAACCGCTGCTGCGGTCGCGGTCTTCGATGCCGGCGACGATGCTCTGCACGTGGCCGGTCAGGCGGGCGTTGTCACCCATCACGCGGATGTCGACCTTCTGCCCCACTTCGATCAGCGGCAGCTTGGTTTCCTCGAAGTAACCGTCGACGTGGAACGAGCTGCTATCCACCACCGACAGCACCGGGTGGCCGGCCGCCACGAACTCGTGGGCACGCGGCGCACGGTCGTTGAGGTAGCCGTCCACCGGGCTCTTGATCACCGAGCGGTCCAGGTTCAGCTGGGCAGTGTCCACGGCCACCTGGGCCTCGGCCAGGGCGGCCTGGGCGCGGGCCAGCTTGGAGTCGCTCTCCTCCAGTTGTTCCTTGGCCACCAGGTTGCCCAGGCCCTTGTTACGGCGCGCCTCGCGTTGCGCCTGGGCCATGGTTTCCTGGCGGTCGGCCAGGGCGGCTTTCGCCTGGCGCAGGGCCAGGCTGAAGCGGTCCTGGTCGATGGTGAATAGCACCTGGCCACGCTTGACCACTTCGTTGTCGTGCACCGCCACGTCCTGGATCAGCCCGGAGACGTCAGGCGATACCTGGATCACGTCGGCACGGATGTGGCCGTCGCGGGTCCAGGGCGCGAACATGTAGTACATCACCATGCGGTAGACCACCACGGTGGCAAGGACCACCACCAGCAGGGTCAGGAGAAGGCGGCCAACGGTCAACAAGGGTTTTTTCATGTCATCAGGTTTCGGCAGAGTGCGTCCACCGCGCCTAGCATCAGCGCGTACAGACCGACGTTGAACAAGGCCCGGTGCCAGACCAGGCGATAAAAGTGCAGGCGATTGAGCACGCCGTGGACTATCAGGAACAGCACATAGGTGATAGCCATCATCACCAGCAGCGTGGGCAGGAAGATCCCGCTTACATCAATTTCACCGATCATAACGGAGCTCCATCCAGGCCTTGAGTCGGCGGCTCTGGGGCTGCGCTCGGCTCGATCACCACTTCCACACCCGGCAGCAGCGCCAGGCGCAGGCCGCTCAGCGAGTGCAGCATCTGCACCCGTGCCTCGGCCTCGTCACCCACATGCTGCTGGGCCAGCGCCCGGCGCGCCCGGTCCATGGTCATGAGGATAGACATGGGCGCAGGCAACCGTTCGCGGGCCTTCAGGCAGTTGCGGAAATAACCGCCCACCTCGTCCACCACCTGGCGCACCTGGGCGCGCGGGCCCACCGGAATGCGCGGCATGTAGGCCAGCAGGTCGAGCATGTTCAGCGCCACGCGCAGGTCGCGCAGCGCGCCGCCGGTGTCCTGGCCGGTCTGGGCCAGCCGCGGCAGGTGCTGCATCAGCCGGTCGAGCATCTGCACGCCCATGGCGCGGTGCTCGGCCAGGGTGGCCTGTTCGCTGAGGCTGACAATGTCGCGCCAGCTGAAGCGGGTCATGCGCTTGGCCGCCAGCTCAGTGCCGAACGGCCGCACCATCAGGGTCCACAGGAACGCGAACAGCAGGCCCGCAGGCCCCGCGATGTTGGAGTTCAGGAAGGACAGGAAGTTGGCGTCGTAGGCGGTGTCCAGGCTGATGAAGGTGGCGCCGTTGACCAGCGTCAGCATCATGCCCAGGTTGAAGCGCGGCTGCAGGGTCAGGGTGGCCGCGGTAATGAACGGCACCGCGAACGCCAGCGCCAGCATGGGGAAGTCATGCAGGTTGGGCAGAATCAGGAACAGGTAGAGGCTGGACATCACCACCGCGATCAGGGTCCAGAAGAAGAACCGGTAGATCTGCGGCGCCGGGTCGTCCATGGCAGCGAAGAAGCTGCAGGCCACGGCCGCGAGGATCACCCCGCCACCGCCATCGGCCCAGCCGGTGAAGATCCAGATCATCGACGCGACGACGATGGCCATGATGGTGGTGAACGCCGAGTACATCATCATGCCGCGGTCGAAGAACGGCGACAGCCGGCCCAAACGCCAGTGACGATACACGGCGCGCCATTGCGACTGGTCCTCGGTCTCGATGGCCAGCTGCAGGGTGCGCATGTCCTGCCACAGGTCCACCCACTCGCCCAGGCGGTACAGGGCGTTGGACAGCAGCAGGTTGCGACGGTCGTCGAGGGCCTCGGGCTCGGGCTGCAGCTCGGCCAGGCGCGCGTGCAGTTGGGTCCACAACGCCGGCGAGGCGTTCTCCCTGGTTTCCTTGAGCCACTGGCGCACGTCTTCGAGCACCGGCGCCAGGATGGCGATCAACTCGGTGCGGCGCTCCACGGCAATCAGCGCGTCGTCCAGGGCGTCGATGGTGGGCAGCAGGTGAATCATGCGCCCGCGCAGTTCCTTGATGTTGCGCACGGTCTGCGGCAGTGCGCCTTCGTGGGGGATCTGGCCAATCATCAACTCTAGGGAGTTGAAGGTGGCGACCATGGACGCGCGCAGGGTGCCTACTTCGGTGGCGGTGATTTCCCGCGACAGGAAGCGATCGCTGTAGGTGGTGGCTTCCACGAACCACTTGCGCGTGGCGTCGCCGAGCACCGGCGCCAGGCGCCGCGGCCAGAAGATCGAGCCGATGACGGCGGCGCTGATCAGCCCCAGGCAAATTTCCTGGAAGCGCGCCGAGGCGATGTCGAATACCAGCGTCGGGTTGTCCACCACCGGCAGCGCGATCAGCGGCATGGTGTAGCCGGCCAGCATCAGCGCGTAGCTGTTGGCCGTGCGCAGGTGCAGGGACAGGAACAGCAGGGTGCCGGTCCAGGCCGCGACGATCAGCGCCAGCAGGAACGGCGTCTGCACGAACATGGGCACGAACAGCACCGCCGCGGCGGCGCCGACGAAGGTACCGATGCCCCGGTACAGCGCCTTGGACGTGGTAGGGCCGACGAACGGGCTGGAAACGATGTAGACGGTGGCCATGGCCCAGTAGGGGCGTGGCATTTCCAGCTTCATGGCCACGTACAGCGCCACCATCGAGGCGATGAAGGTACGCACACCGTAGAACCAGTCCCGCAGCGGCGGGACATCACTGAAAAAGGCTTTCAAGACGGCGACACCGCCGTGCCCTGCCCGGCTTCCTCGAACGCCCGCACCACGCGCAAGGCGGCTTCCAGGTCAGCGGGAGCGATGTCGTGCAGCACCTCGCGGCGCAGGCGCACCAGCTCGCCTTCGATGGCTTCGGCCAGCTCGCGGCCGGTGGCGGTCAGGCTCAGGGCCTTGGCGCGACGGTCGGTAGGGTCTTCAGTGCGAATGACGAAGCCTGACGAGCACAGCTGGTCGAGCAGGCGCACCAGGGACGGGCTCTCAAGCCCGGCGGCATGGGCCACGGTAACCTGGCGCACGCCGTCGCCCAGCCGCACGATCAGCAGCAGCGGCACCGCGCAGGCTTCGGAAATACCGTAGTTGGCCAGGGTGGTCTGGCAGATGCGGCGCCAGTGGCGGGCGGCCGTGACCATGCCACTACTGATATTGAGGTGGAGCTTGTCGAGATTCATTTGGACAGGAACACACCGATATTCATAGTTTGCTAACTATCTATATTCGGGCAAGGAATCCCCCTCCGTCAATAGTGGCGGCGAGACATTTCGCGGCGTGGCGCAAATGCCTGGCTGCCTTGTTGTTATAGACGCAACAGTGCCGTTGCGCGCGTTACAGCAGCGTTTCCGCAGGCGAAAAAATCCCCGTAACCGCGGTTACGGGGCTGCTGTCGTGGGAGCGGGTTCTACCCGCGAAGATAACGCCACGGTCTGACTGAGACTGCGCGGTGCGGCTTTCGCGGGCAGAGCCCGCTCCCACGGCCAGGGTTCAGTCGGCGTAGAAGGCGGGGCGTGGTGGCAGGTCGATGGGTTCGATGTTGCCGCTGGTCTGCGCCAGGATGCAGGCGTCGGCGGCCACGGCGGCGGCCAGGCCGTTCCAGGCCGAGGGGCCGCCCAGGTGGCCGCTGGTCACGCCCTTGATGAACGCTTGCAGCTCCACGTCGTAGGCATCGATGAAGCGGTCTTTCCAGTCCATCAGGATGCCGGTGGAAAGCTTGGCATCGCTGCGCATCTGCACGCTGGTGGGCTCGGGCAGCTTGGCGATGCCCTGCTCGCCCACCACTTCGCACTGGATGTCGTAGCCGTATTTGCAGTTGACGAAAATTTCGACGTCGATGCGCACGCCACGGGCGGTCTCCAGCAGCACGATCTGCGGGTCGCGCAGGGCGGCATGGGTGTTGCGGGTGCTGCGCGGGAACACCACTTGGGCCGAGACGTAGTCGTCGTCGACCAACCAGCGCAGCACGTCCAGCTCATGGATCAGCGTGTCGGTGATAGCCATGCTGGTGCCATAGGCCGTCGGCACCTCGGGGTTGCGGTGGGCGCAGTGCAGCATCAGCGGCTCGCCGATGGCGCCGCTGTCGATCACTTCCTTCAGCGCGCGGTAGCCCTGGTCGAATGGGCGCATGAAGCCGACCTGCACCAGGCGGGTGCCGTGGGCCATTTCCGCCTCGACGATGCGCCGGCAGCCTTCGGCCGTGACCGCCAGGGGTTTCTCGCAGAACACCGGCTTGCCGGCGGCGATGGCGGCCAGCACGAACTCTTCGTGGCTGGGGCCCCAGGACGTCACCAGCACCGCCTGCACGTTGGCCGCGTTGATGAGGTCCTGGCCGCTGGCATACACCTCGGCCTCGATGCCCAACTGGGTGACGACGCCGCGCGCCTGCTCGGCATTGATGTCGTTGACCGCCACCACGCGCGCGCCGGCGAGGGCGAAGCTCAGGCGACGGATGTGTTCGCGGCCGATTGCGCCGGTCCCGATGACACCGATGTTCAAAGTCATGATGGCTCCTGATTTGTTGTTGTGGGCCGCTTGATCAGGCTTTCGGGAGGAAAGCCGTTCGAGTGATCTCAGGCTAGAACGGCGCCTTGGCGAAATCAATTATTTTTCTATAAATAATTCATTTGGAATTTTTGTTTTATTGGCGGATTTTGCCGCACTCGCCGATGGCGGTTGTATCATCACCGCCACCCAGAACCTGCGATTAAGGACGATCAATGCGCACCCGCCTGCTAGCCCCACTTGCCCTGGCCATCAGCGCCGGCTTCGCCACCCAGGCCTTCGCCAGCGGCGACGATTCCTGCTACCCGGCCTGGGTGCTCAACGTGAACGGCTTCGCCGGTGGCTGCAACAGCCTGCCCTTCCTGTCGCCGGGCAACGACAGCCAGGTGAACCTGCGCCTGCTGCTGGCCGACAAGGGCGCACTGCCCCTGCCCGACATGGGCATCACTGACCAGGAGCGCCAGGAAGGCTACGGCCCGGTGCCCTTCGACATGGCGCGCCTGACGCCAGCCAGCCCGCCAGCACCAGCGCCGGACGCCACGGCGGCGCCAGCCCCGCGTGCCCTGGACCAGTTGACCAGCCAGCTGGGCCTGCCCGCCGCCCCGCAAACCCTGGCCGGCGACAACTTCCTGGGCGGCGAAGGCAGCCGGTGCCGCAGCAACGCCGAAGCCAGCGCCAGCGAGTTCTTGAAACAACTGCAGGACCTGCCGGCAGACGAACGCCAGGCCCTGGGCAAGGCGCGGCTGGCCATGCTGGGCGCCTGTGACTGGAGTGACAGCGACCTGGCCGCCCTGCTGCCCACCGTGCAGTCGCCCCAAGGGCAAACCTTCGCCAGCTACCTGCAAGCCGCCGCCAACTTCTACCGTGGCCATTTCGACCAGGCCCAGGCGCAGTTCGCCGCACTGGCCAGCAGCCCGGCGCAATGGGTGAAGGAAACGGCGCTGTACATGAGCGCCCGCACCGCGCTGAACGCCGCCCAGGCCAACGCCTTCGACGAATACGGCATGGTGGCCCTGGCGAAAGTCGACACTGCCGCCCTGCAGCAGGCCGGCGCTGGCTTCAATCATTACCTGGAAACTTATCCACAGGGCGAGTACGCCACCTCGGCCCGCGGCCTGCTGCGCCGGGTGCACTGGCTGGCGGGCGACCAGCAGGCGCTGGCCGCCGATTTCGCCTGGCAGCTGACCCAGGCCACGCCGCAGCAACGCAACACCGACCTGAACCAGCTGATCACCGAAGCCGACGCCAAGCTGTTGGTCGGCGCCAAGCCTGGGCAGGTGCGAGACCCGCTGGTACTGGCGGTGGTGGACCTGATGCAGCTGCGCGGCAAGCCCCTGCCCACCCTGACGCTGGCCGAACTGCAGGCGCAGAAGCCGCTGTTTGCCGAGCAACCGGGCCTGCATGACTATCTGCTGGGCGTGTACCAGCTGTACATCGCCAACGACCCGGACGCGACCCTGGCCGCCGTGCCCATCGACGTGCCGGCCAAGCTCGACTACCTGGCGTTCAGCCAGCAGACCCTGCGCGGCCTGGCCCTGGAGCAGAAGAAGGACTACCCCGGCGCGGCGCAGCTGTGGCTGAAGCTGCTACCCGCCGCCCAGCAACCGCTGCAACGCGACCAGCTGGAGATGGCCCTGGCCCTCAATTACCAGGCCAGCGGCCAGCTGGACAAGGTGTTTGCCGACGACTCGCCGATCAAGGCCGCGCAGCTGCGCAACATCATGCTGTACAGCAGCGCCAGCGCCGACCTGCTGCGCCGCCAGGTCAGCAAGGGGCTGGACCAGACCGAGCGCGACACCGCGCTGTTCGTGCTGCTGTACAAGGACCTGACCCGTGGCCTGTACGCCGACTTCGGCAAGGACATGAGCCTGCTGCCAGCGCAAACGTCCCCTGAGCAAAAATTGACCAACAGCCTGGGCTTCGTCTACGGCGATGGTCGCAGCCTGGCCATGTTCCGCTGGCAGGGCGACCAGGCCGCTTCGGGCTACAGCTGCCCGGCCATCGCCGACACCGCCGCAGCGCTGCAAAAGGCCGCCAATGACCCCAAGGCGCTCAACTGCCTGGGTGAATTCATGCTGCGCAACAGCCTGGACTCGCTGCCCATGGACCAGCGCGCCGCCAAGGCCAAGGGCAAGCCAGGCAGCTTCAACGGCCCGGTCTACTCGCGCCTCGACGGCTACCAGCAGGTGATCGCCAACAAGCAGGCCGGCCATACCGACCGCGCCTACGCCCTGTACCGCGCCATCAACTGCTATGCGCCCAGCGGCTACAACAGCTGCGGCAGCCAGGACATTGCCCCGGCCCTGCGCAAGAAATGGTTCCGCGAGCTGAAGGCCGGCTACGCCGACACCACCTGGGGCAAGACCCTGCAGTACTACTGGTGAGGCACTGGGGCCTGGCCCTGTGGCTGCTGGCGGCAACCGCCAGCGCCCAGGCCGCCGTTGACGCCGCCGACCACGACGCCTTCTGGGTGTGGGGCGGGGTGGCCAGCCAGCCGGCGCTGGCCCACGCCCGCACGCTGTACATTCTGCAGGGCCAGGTGGCCACGCCCCGGCGCAACCGCCAAGCGCCCGTGCAACTGATCGCCCAGGGCATGGCCATGCCCCGGCTGGGCGCCGGCCAGGTGTGGCTGGCGTACCGGGTCGACACCCTACACTGGCCAGACCAGGTGTACCGGCAGCTGTTCGGCCAGGTGCAACGCTGGGTGACGGCGGGCAACCCGGTGGTGGGCATCCAGATCGATTTCGACGCCCGCACCCGCTACCTCGACGAATACGTGGCCTTCCTGCGCGACCTGCGCCAGCGCCTTCCCGCCCACTACCGCCTGAGCATCACCGGCCTGATGGACTGGAGCAGCAACGCCGATGCCCAGGTCATCGGCCAACTGCGCGGCGTGGTGGATGAAGTGGTGGTGCAGACCTATCAGGGCCGGCACAGCATTCCCGACTACGCCGCCTATCTGCCCAGGCTCAGCCGCCTGGGCCTGCCGTTCAAGGTCGGGCTGATCCAGGGCGGCGACTGGCAGGCGCCCGGTTTCCTGGGCAGTAGCCCCTGGTTCCAGGGGTACGTGGTGTTTTTGCAGAACCCGGCGGCCGCGCAAAAATAGTTGCCGCCCCCGGCGCTGGCCCATGGCAATGCAGACCGGCTTTGGGCAAGCTAGCCTAAGCTGCTTGTTGAACGTTACCGGTTACCTCAAGGAGGGCCCCCATGTACTACGTGCAACGCAATGCACTCGGTCACATCATCCGCGCCGAGAAGACTGCCTACCCTCAGGCGGAAGATTTCCTCGTCGAAGACCACCCCGATGTGCTGGCCTGGCAGGCCCGCGGCACCATCGAGGGGCGTTTGCAGCAGCTGCGCCAGAGCGACATGGACATGATCCGCGTGCTCGACGACCTGATCCAGGTGCTGACCAGCAAGGGCGTGATCCGCATCACCGACCTGCCCGAAGCAGCGCTGGCCAAGCTCAAGACCCGCGACGCGGTGCGCGGCGAGCTGGGCGGGCTGGATCACCTGCTGGACGATGGCGACAAGTTGCTGTAACGCCCTGTAGCCGCTGCCGACAGGCTGCGCTGGCCCTCGAGTACCCTGAAGATCTCCAGCGTGGGCAAGGGCCAGCGCAGCCTTCGGCAGCGGCTACGGCGTTCAACGCGCCACGGGGTTCGGTAGCAACGACAAAGGGCCCCTCAGGGCCCTTTTTTTACGCGCTCCCGTTTACGGGTTGACGCTGTCCTTGAGGAACTTGCCAGGCTTGAACGCCACGGTGTTGCTGGCCTTGATCTTGACCGGCTCACCGGTCTGCGGGTTCTTGCCAGTGCGGGCGCCGCGATGGCGCTGCAGGAAGGTGCCAAAACCGACCAGCGTGACGCTGTCTTTCTTGTGCAGTGCGTTGGTGATTTCTTCCAGCACCGCGTTGAGCACGCGGTTGGCTTGTTCCTTGGTGAGATCTGCTTTTTCGGCGATAGCGGCGGCGAGTTCTGGTTTGCGCATAGTGAAGCCCCTTTGACGGTTTTTTGTTGTTATTGCCCGGGCTGTTCTTCCGGAACAGCGCCGAAGGCGCCGCAGGCTCTACGCTGCGGCAGACCGAGTGAGAATGGCACGGCGCAAGAGGCTGCGCCAGTCTCCTCCAGGGGTTTGTAGCGACAAAAATCGGGTTAATCCGACAGAAAGACCGTTATTTACGCCAGCAACGACGGGAGCTGCCGGTTCAGCGCCAGTTTCTCCCCGACCGCCGCCCCGGTAAGGGCGTAGCCCAGCAGGTTGCCGGCCACATCACGGCACAACGCCTTGATGTCGGCGCCCTGCCCTTCGACCTGCCATTGGCCTTCCAGGCCCCGTGGCACAGGCGACACCACCAGCGGGCAGACCGGGGTCTTGACGGTGATGGGCATGGGGCCATAACTGACGGCCGTGGGGTTGCCGGCCAGGGTCTGCGCCAGGGCCCGGGCACAGCTCATCAGCGGCATCACGTACAGCAGGTTGAGGCCATCCACCTCGGCGCAGTCGCCCAGCGCATGGATGTTGGCGTGGGAGGTCTTCAGCGCGCGGTCGACGACGATGCCGCGGTTCACCTCCAGGCCGGCCGCGGCAGCCAGGTCCACCCGCGGGCGCAGGCCGATGGCCGACACCACCAGGTCGCAGCCCAGCACGGTGCCGTCGGACAGGTGCGCTTGCAGGCCGTCGGCCACGCGCTCCAGGCGGTTGAGCACCGGGCCCAGGTAGAACCGCGCGCCCAGGCCTTCCAGCCCGGCCTGCACGGCGGCAGCCGCCGCGGGGTGCAGCAGGGTCGGCATCACCTGTTCGCAGGGCGCCACCAGTTGCACCTCAAAGCCACCGGCAATCAGGTCGTTGGCGAATTCGCAGCCAATCAGGCCAGCGCCCAATATAAGCACGCGCTTCTTGCCCTGGGCGGCGGCGCGGAAGCGCGCGTAGTCCTCCAGGTCATTGATGGGGTACACGGCGTCGGCGCCATCGCCCTGGACCGGCACGCTGACCGTCTGCGCGCCCCAGGCCAGCACCAGGTCGCGATACGGCACGGCTTCCTCGCCGATCCACAATTGCTTGTGCCCCGGGTCAATGCCGGTGACCCGCGTGTGCGTGCGGATCTCGGCCTTGAGCTGGTCAGCCATGGCGCCGGGCTCGGCCATGCTCAGGCCGTCGGCGTCCTTGTTCTTGCCGAAGCCGGTGGAGAGCATCGGCTTGGAGTACGAACGACCGTCATCGGCGGTGATCAACAGCAGCGGCGTCTCGCCGTCCAGCTTGCGAAATTCCCGCGCCAGGTTGTAGCCGGCCAGGCCGGTGCCCACGATCACCACAGGTGCTGTCATTTAGGTACTCCTTGCAGGGAAGAATCGATCAAGCGATCTCGATCATCTCGAAATCCATTTTGCCCACGCCACAATCGGGGCACAGCCAGTCTTCCGGCACGTCCTGCCACAGGGTGCCAGGGGCGATGCCGTCATCGGGCCAGCCGTCCGCTTCGTTGTAGATCAGGCCGCATACCACGCACTGCCACTTTTTCATTTGCCGGTTTCCTCATTGCTCAGGCTCAAGGCTCGGTCGATCGATGTTTGTTGCGTTGCCGACCGGCTCAGCCGGTTTTGTACTGGGGGTTGTGCACAGATGCAAGCGTGAATGCATGCTAAGCTCGGCGGCTTCTTCGCTTGCAGACAGCTGCTTACCGTGACAGATGCATTCACCTTTGCGCCGGCATGGCTGGCGCAGGCGCCATCGGGCGCCGATGCCACCACCCGCGACTGGTTGTTCGACCAGGGCTCGCTGACCCGCCGCCTGACCCGCCTGTCCCGCGACCACTTCAGTGTCACACCCCTGCACGAGCAATGGCAGGTACTGCGCGCCGATGAATGTCAGGCCCTTGGCCTGGCCGATGGCAGCAGCGGCTGGGTGCGCGAGGTGTACCTGCGCGGCCATGGCACGCCGTGGGTGTTCGCCCGCAGCGTGGCCGGGCGCCAGGCCCTGGAAGCCGACGGCCTGGCGCTGGACGCCCTGGGCAGCCGCTCGCTGGGCGAACTGCTGTTCACCACGCCGGCGTTCCAGCGCCAGCCCATCGAGGTATGCCACTACCCCGCCCCCTGGCTGCCCGCCGAGCAGGCCTGCGAAGGGCTGTGGGCGCGCCGCTCGCGCTTTGACCGCGGCGCGCTGAAGGTGCTGGTGGCCGAAGTCTTCCTGCCGGCACTGTGGCCGGCCGCTCAACTCGACGCGGAGAACCCTTGATGTTCCAGAGCCTGCTCAAATCCCTGAACCGGGTGCACCCGCGCGCCTGGGACTTCGTCCAGCTGACGCGCATGGACAAGCCCATCGGCATTTACCTGCTGCTGTGGCCGACGCTGTGGGCGCTGTGGATCGCCGGCGAAGGCAAGCCGTCCCTCGCTAACCTGGTGATCTTCGTGCTGGGCGTGGTGCTGATGCGCGGCGCCGGCTGCGTGATCAACGACTTCGCCGACCGCAAGGTCGACGGCCACGTGAAACGCACCGAGCAGCGGCCGCTAGTCAGTGGGCGCATCAGCTCGCGCGAGGCGCTGGTGTTCTTCGCCGTGCTGGTGGGCATCAGCTTCGCCCTAGTGCTGTGCACCAACGCCACCACCATCGGCCTGTCGTTCGGCGGCCTGCTGCTGGCGGCCACCTACCCGTTCATGAAGCGCTACACCTATTACCCGCAGGTGGTGCTGGGCGCAGCGTTCTCCTGGGGCATGCCCATGGCGTTCACCGCCGAGACCGGGCACCTGCCCGCTGCGGCCTGGCTGCTGTACATCGCCAACCTGCTGTGGACGGTGGGGTATGACACCTATTACGCCATGACCGACCGCGACGACGACCTGCGCATTGGGGTCAAGTCCACGGCCATTCTGTTCGGCGACGCCGACCGGCTGATCATCGTGGTGCTGCAGGGCCTGGCGCTGCTGTGCCTGCTGCTGGCCGGCGGCCAGTTCGGCCTGGGCGGCTGGTTCCACCTGGGGCTGCTGGCGGCGGCGGCGTGCTTTGCCTGGGAATGGCACAGCACCCGCGACCGCGAACGGATGAAATGCTTCAAGGCGTTCCTGCACAACCACTGGGCAGGCCTGGCGATTTTCGTCGGCATCGTCGCCGACTACGCCTTGCGCTAACGGCTCAATTATCGTGGGAGCGGGCTATGCCCGCGAAGATGGCACCGCAAGTCGCCTGGCACAACGCGGTGTTCTTTTCGCGGGCAGAGCCCGCTCCCACAGATCGCAGGTCGCGGGTACTCGCTATCAATCGGCGTCGGCGTCAGTGGGCACTACGTGCCAGACGTCCATCTTGCCGTCACCCATCTTGTCGCCGGCCTTCTTGTCCATCTTGAAGGTGTACACCGGCTTGCCGCCGAACGCCCATTGCATCTTGCCGTCATCACGCTTGACCACGGTCCAGTCGCCGTCGTCCTTGGCCCCGCTTTCGGCCATCAGCGGCGGCCAGTTCTCGGCGCACTTGTCGTTGCAGTTGGATTTGCCGTCACCGTCCTTGTCGTAGGTGTAGAGGGTCATGCCGTGGTGGTCCACCAGCATGCCGTCCTTGGCCATCGCAGGCTCTGCCGCTTGGGACAGGGCAGGGGCGGCCAGGGCGAAGGCGCCGACCAAGGCCATCCAGTTCAGCGTATGTCGTGTCATTGGATCTACCTCATTGTTATTCGTGGTAACGGAATTTCAGCTTAGCTCAGCGTCCGGAACTTGGTACGCTGGCGGCAACCTGTCACACGACTGCAATAATTCCGTTATCTAATGCGCCCCAAGACACTTCAATGACAAGAGGTTTGAGCATGGTTGGCAGGAACATTCTGATCGTTGACGACGAAGCGCCCATTCGCGAAATGATCGCCGTCGCGTTGGAAATGGCTGGCTATGACTGCCTCGAAGCAGAAAACTCCCAGCAGGCCCACGCCATCATCGTCGACCGCAAGCCTGACCTGATCCTGCTCGACTGGATGCTGCCCGGCACCTCGGGTATCGAGCTGGCCCGCCGCCTCAAGCGTGACGAGCTGACCGGCGACATCCCGATCATCATGCTCACCGCCAAGGGTGAGGAAGACAACAAGATCCAGGGCCTGGAAGTGGGCGCCGACGACTACATCACCAAGCCGTTCTCGCCCCGCGAGCTGGTGGCGCGCCTCAAGGCCGTGCTGCGTCGCGCCGGCCCCAGCGACGGCGAGGCGCCGATCGAAGTGGGCGGCCTGCTGCTGGACCCCATCAGCCACCGCGTGACCATCGATGGCCGCCCGGCCGAGATGGGCCCCACCGAATACCGCCTGCTGCAGTTCTTCATGACCCACCAGGAACGCGCCTACACCCGTGGCCAGCTGCTGGACCAGGTGTGGGGCGGCAACGTCTATGTCGAGGAGCGTACCGTCGATGTGCATATCCGCCGCCTGCGCAAGGCACTCGGCATCGCCTACGAGAATCTGGTACAAACCGTGCGCGGCACCGGCTATCGCTTTTCCACCAAGAGCTGAAGCCCCCTCGCCAGGCCATAACTCGAAAGGACGCGACGTTAATTGAACCAGAACTGGCACAGCATCCTGATCAGGCACATGCTGATATTGGTCACGCTTTGCCTGTTGGCAGGGCTGGTCAGCGGTTATTACGGCTGGTGCCTGGCCACGGGCCTGGCCCTGTACCTGGGCTGGACCCTCAAGCAACTGCTGCGCCTGCACCACTGGCTCAACCAGCACCAACCCGACGAAGCACCGCCCGATGGCTACGGCCTGTGGGGCGACGTGTTCGACAGCATCTACCACCTGCAACGCCGCGACCAGCGCGTGCGCGGGCGCCTGCAAGCGGTGATCGACCGCGTGCAGGAATCCACCGCGGCCCTGCGCGATGCGGTGATCATGCTCGACAGCGAAGGCAACCTTGAGTGGTGGAACCGCGCCGCCGAAACCCTGCTGGGCCTCAAGACGCCCCAGGACGGTGGCCAGCCAGTGACCAACTTGGTGCGCCACCCGCGCTTCAAGGAATATTTCGAGGCCGAGAACTACGCCGAGCCGCTGGAAATCCCCTCGCCCATCAATGACCGCATGCGCGTGCAGATGCTGATCACCCGCTACGGCAACAACGAGCACCTGATGCTGGTGCGCGACGTGACCCGTATCCACCAGTTGGAGCAGATGCGCAAGGATTTCATCGCCAACGTCTCCCACGAACTGCGCACGCCGCTGACGGTGATCGCCGGCTACCTGGAAACCCTGCTGGACAACGTCGAGGACGTGAACCCGCGCTGGGCCAGGGCCCTGCAACAGATGCAGCAGCAGGGCGGGCGCATGCAAACGCTGCTCAACGACCTGCTGTTGCTGGCCAAGCTGGAGGCCACCGACTACCCCTCCGACACCCAGCCGGTGGCGGTCTACGCCCTGCTGCAGTCGATCAAGAGCGACGCCCAGGCCCTGTCCGGGCAGCGCAACCAGCGCATTACCCTGGAAGCAGACGACAACATCCGCCTCAAGGGCAGCGAGTCGGAGCTGCGCAGCGCGTTTTCCAACCTGATCTTCAACGCGGTGAAGTACACCCCCGCCGAGGGCAACATCCATATCCGCTGGTGGGGCGACGGCAAGATGGCCTACATGAGCGTGCAGGATTCGGGCATCGGCATCGACGCCAAGCACCTGCCGCGGCTGACCGAGCGCTTCTACCGCGTGGACTCCAGCCGCGCGTCGGCCACCGGCGGCACCGGCCTGGGCCTGGCCATCGTCAAGCATGTGCTGCTGCGCCACCGCGGGCACCTGGAGATCAGCAGCACGCCGGGCCAGGGCAGCACCTTCACCTGCATTTTCGCCCCGCAGCAGCTGGTGATGCAGGCACAAGGCCTGAAGGTCCTCTAGGCAAGCGCCCCTTCAGCCGCTACATTGATAGTCTTGTGCCTGCATTTCAGGCACCGCTGCCACCCCCTTTTTCTGAAGACGGAACCCGTAAAACTCCATCATGGACCCTTCCCCTGGCTTTACCCTCGCTTCACTCTTCGCCGACTTCGGCATGATTCTTTTCGCTGTGCTGCTGGTGTTGCTCAACGGCTTTTTCGTAGCCGCCGAGTTCGCCATGGTCAAGCTGCGCTCCACCCGCGTGGAATCCATCGCCGAGAAAAACGGCTGGCGCGGGCAGATCCTGCGCACCGTGCACAGCCAGCTCGACGCCTACCTCTCCGCCTGCCAGCTGGGTATCACCCTGGCCTCCCTGGGCCTTGGCTGGGTGGGTGAACCGGCCTTCGCGCACCTGCTGGAGCCGCTGCTGGAAGCGGTGGGCGTGCAGTCGCCGGAAGTGGCCAAGGGTATCTCGTTCTTCAGCGCCTTCTTCGTCATCTCTTACCTGCACATCGTGGTGGGCGAGCTGGCACCCAAGTCCTGGGCCATCCGCAAGCCCGAGTTGCTGTCCATGTGGACGGCGGTGCCGCTGTACCTGTTCTACTGGACCATGTACCCGGCCATCTACCTGCTCAACGCCAGCGCCAACGCCATCCTGCGCATCGCCGGCCAGGGCGAGCCTGGCCCGCACCACGAGCACCACTACAGCCGCGACGAGCTGAAACTGATCCTGCACTCCAGCCGTGGCCAGGACCCCAGCGACCAGGGCATGCGCGTGCTGGCCTCGGCCGTGGAAATGGGCGAGCTGGAAGTGGTGGACTGGGCCAACTCCCGCGAGGACATGGTCAGCCTGGACTTCAACGCCCCGCTGAAGGAAATCCTCGCGCTGTTCCGCCGCCACAAGTTCAGCCGCTACCCGGTGTATGACGCCCAGCGCAACGAATTCGTCGGCCTGCTGCACATCAAGGACCTGCTGCTGGAACTGGCGGACCTGGACCATATTCCCGAGTCGTTCAACCTGGCCGAGCTGATTCGCCCGCTGGAGCGCGTGTCCCGGCACATGCCGCTGTCGCGCCTGCTGGAGCAGTTCCGCAAGGGCGGCGCGCACTTCGCCCTGGTGGAAGAAGCCGACGGCAAGGTGATCGGCTACCTGACCATGGAAGACGTGCTGGAAGTGCTGGTTGGCGACATCCAGGACGAACACCGCAAGGCCGAGCGCGGCATCCTGGCCTACCAGCCGGGCAAGCTGCTGGTGCGTGGCGACACGCCGCTGTTCAAGGTGGAACGCCTGCTGGGCGTCGACCTGGACCACATCGAGGCGGAAACCCTGGCCGGCCTGATCTACGACAGCCTCAAGCGCGTGCCTGAAGAGGAAGAAGTGCTGGAGGTCGAAGGCCTGCGCATCATCATCAAGAAGATGAAAGGCCCCAAGATCGTCCTGGCGAAAGTGCTGCGCCTGGAGTAATCAGCCCCTTCTGGTTATTTATTGCCCAACGCAAAGTTGGGCAACGTACCCACCGGTTGGTTGAACTGGAAGGGTATGGACTCCAGCCCCAGGCCCACGTTGCGCTGCACCACGAAGTGCAGGTGCGGCCCGGTGCTGTTGCCGGTATTGCCCGAACGCGCCAGCGGCGTGCCCACCGCCACGTGCTGGCCTTCGCGCACACTCACCGAACCTTGCATCAGGTGCAGATAAACGCCCATCGTGCCGTCATCGTGCAGTATCCGCACAAAATTTCCGGACGGGTTGTTGCCACCGCTGCCCTGGTCGTTTTCCACTTTCACCACCGTGCCGCCCCGGGCAGCGATGATCGGCGTGCCCACGGGCATGGCGATGTCCATGGCGTAGCGGCTCTTGGGCCCGAAATGGCTGAAGGTGCCGTTGGGGCCCTGGGTCAGGCGAAAGGGGCCACCCACCCACGGCAGGGGGTAGCGGTAGCCCATGGGGGCGGTCGAAGGGTTGCCCAGTGAGTAGCGAAACGTCTGCGAAAACCGTAGCGCCTGCCCCGGCTTCTGCGCCACCAGGGTGGCCAGGTCGATGGTCGAGCGTGCCGGCAGCACCCGCCGTACCAAGGACGGCGCGCCAGCGCGCACGTTGCCCAGGTTGGCCAGGCGCAGCTCCACTTCCACGGGTGCGTACAGTTCGTTGCGGGCGGTGAAGGTGGTCACGCCCAGCTGCTTGCGCACGTCCAGGTGCACCTGCTGGTCCAGCCGCTCGGTCATGCGGTCGGCGAACACCAGCACCTTGGCGTTGCGGGTGGGCCGGTCCGTGTAGGACGTCACGCCATAGGCGTCGGTGTACTTGTAGATGGTGGTGGCTGCCGCGTGGCCGCTGCTTAGCGCCAGCGCGCAGAGGAGAAAGGTACGAAGCTGCATGATGGCATTCTGCAATATGGGCCTCGGCCAAGATTAGCAGGTGTGCCCGCGCCTTGCGCAAGCCGCATGGCGGATGACAGGGTAAGCGGGGTCGCAGGCGACCGGACGGTAGGTGCCTGGTTCCAGGCGCACCAGTTCATAGCGCACGCTGCCATTGCCATCCACCCGTTGCAAGGCTACCCAGGGCTGGCCCCAGGCGTCGAAATGGTCGATGGGCCAGGCCAGGCGGGCGTCCTTGAGCAGGCGGTAGCCCTTGAGGTCCATGTTTGCCAGGCCGGCGGGCACGTCGGTGACCCACACGTTGTAGTCAAGCCAGACCAGTTCGTCACCGGGGTTGAGGGGGTCGTGCAAGGGCTGGCAAAGGTCGCAGGGCATGGTCGGGGGGCACTCCGTGGGGGAGCTGCAAGCATGCGCGCGAAGCCCAGGGAGGGGCAGCGTAACGATTCCCAAAGTTGTGTAGGAAGTTGCTCCTATGGCTGCGACTCGCAGCCCTGTAGCCGCTGCCGAAGGCTGCGCTGGCCCTCTGTGCCCCTGTAGATCTCCAGTGCACGTGAAGGCCAGCGCAGCCTGGCGGCAGCGGCTACGATGGCATGGCGTCAGGCGCCAGGGACGAAGTGTTTCTGGGCGGTGCCGCGGGCGATCAAGCGCGAGATGTAGTCGAGCTTCTGCGCGTCCTGGTCGACGAAACGGAAGGTCAGCTGCAGCCACTCGCTGTCCGGCTTGGGCTCGTGGGCGACCACGGCGTGCAGGTAACCGTTGAGGCGTGCCACTTCGGCGTTGTCGCCCTGCTCCAGGTCGAGCACGGCGTTCTCCAGCACCTGGGGCAGCACCTCCCCACGGCGCACCACCAGCAGCGCCTCCTTGAGGCTCAGGCCCTTGATCACGCATTGCTGTGTGCCGCTGGACAGGCGCAGCTGGCCCTGGCCACGGTTGCCGCTCGGCGCCGCCGGGGTTGCGCCAGGGCGCGGGGCGTTGTTGAGCAGGCCGCCACGCGGGGCCGCTGAAGGTGCAGCGGCCGCGACCGGGCGCGCCACCTCGGCCTTGCCGCCGGTCAGGGCGCTGAGCGAGTCATTGGCGAAGGCAGAACCGGCGCGGGACGGGCCCGTGGCCATTACCGCCTCCAGCTTGCCGATCTTGGTCAGGGCTTTCTTCACCTTGGTCAGCAGCTGTTCGTTGGTGAAGGGCTTGCCGATGAAGTCGGAAACGCCGGCCTGGATGGCCTGCACCACGTTTTCCTTGTCGCCGCGGCTGGTCACCATGATGAACGGCATGGCCTTGAGGTTATCCTGCTCGCGGCACCAGGTCAGCAGCTCCAGGCCCGACATTTCCGGCATCTCCCAGTCGCACAGCACCAGGTCGAAATTGTCCTTGATCAGCATCGCCTGGGCCTTGCGGCCGTTCACGGCGTCTTCGATGACCATGCCCGGGAAGTAGTTGCGCAAGCACTTTTTCACCAGGTCACGGATGAAGGGCGCATCATCCACAACCAGCACACTGACCTTACTCATTGACCACTCCTAAGATTACCCGGCAAGCATAGCGCTGACTGATGGCCATTTGCCAAAACTAATGAGTCACGCCGGGACTCTCTGTTCACGGGTGCCATTTCTTTTCACGGCCCGCAAACGAAAATGCCCGGCGCTAGGCCGGGCATTTGTAGTCGGGCAGTCTTACTTATCGTCCGAAACACCCGGAACATTAGCGCGATCGGCACGGCCCTGGACTTCCTCGCGCATGCGCGCCAGGCCCAGGTGACGCACGTCGGTGCCGCGCACCAGGTAGATCACCAGCTCCGAGATGTTGCGCGCGTGGTCGCCGATGCGCTCCAGCGAACGCAGGGCCCAGATCACGTTCAGCACCTGGGAGATGGAGCGCGGGTCTTCCATCATGTAGGTGACCAGCGCGCGCAGCGCGGTCTTGTACTCGCGGTCGATGGTCTTGTCGTACTGGGCCACCGACAGGGCCAGGTCGGCGTCGAAGCGGGCGAAGGCGTCCAGCGCCTCGCGGACCATGCGGCGCACCTGGTCGCCGATGTGGCGCACTTCCTCGTAGCCCAGCGGCGACTGGCCTTCCTCACACAGCTGGATGGCGCGACGGGCGATCTTGGTCGATTCGTCGCCGATGCGCTCCAGGTCGATCACCGACTTGGAGATGCTGATGATCAGGCGCAGGTCGGAAGCGGCCGGCTGGCGACGGGCGAGGATGCGCAGGCACTCCTCGTCGATGTTGCGTTCCATCTGGTTGATCTGCTCGTCAACGTCACGCACTTGCTGGGCCAGGCCCGAGTCGGCGTCGATCAGCGCGGTGACCGCGTCGTTGACCTGCTTCTCTACCAGGCCGCCCATGGCCAGCAGGTGGCTGCGGACTTCTTCCAGCTCGGCGTTGAACTGCTGGGAGATGTGGTGGGTAAGGCTATCTTTATCAATCATGGGTCGCTCCGCGACAGCTTTGAGACTTAAAGCTGCAATCTACAAGTGGTTAAGTGGTAATCCAGAACACAAACGCAGTACCGCTTCTGCTTGCCGCGTGAAACTGCAAGCTTGCAGCTACCTCTAGCCATACCGACCGGTGATGTAGTCTTCGGTCTGTTTTTTCGCAGGGTTGGTGAACAGAGTGTCGGTGTCGCCGAACTCCACCAGCTTGCCCATGTACATGAACGCCGTGTAATCGGACACCCGGGCAGCCTGCTGCATGTTGTGTGTCACGATCACAATGGTGTATTTGGATTTCAGTTCGTAGATCAGTTCCTCAACTTTCAACGTTGAAATCGGATCAAGTGCCGAACAAGGCTCATCGAGCAACAATACCTGCGGCTCCACCGCAATGGTACGGGCGATCACCAGGCGCTGCTGCTGGCCGCCGGACAGGCCCAGGGCCGACTCGTGCAGGCGGTCCTTGACCTCGTCCCACAGCGCCGAGGCCTTCAGCGCCCACTCCACCGCCTCGTCGAGCACGCGCTTCTTGTTCACGCCCTGGATGCGCAGGCCGTAGACCACGTTCTCGTAGATGGTCTTGGGGAATGGGTTGGGCTTCTGGAACACCATGCCCACGCGGCGGCGCAACTCGGCCACGTCCTCGCCCTTGCGGTAGATGTTGTGGCCGTCGAGGTTGATCTCACCTTCCACGCGGCAGCCGTCCACCAGGTCATTCATGCGGTTGAAGGTGCGCAGCAAGGTTGACTTGCCGCAGCCCGACGGGCCGATGAAGGCGGTGACGCGCTGCTTGGGGATGTCCAGGGAGACGTCGAACAGCGCCTGCTTGTTGCCGTAGAACAGGTTCAGGCCGGGCACCTGGATGGCCACGGTCTCGTTGGCCATGCTCAGGCCCTGGCGCTTGCGGCCGATGGCGGAAAGGCTGATGCCACCGGGGGTGTTGGGGTCTTGCTGCATGGGTGGCTCCCTACGCGTTCAGTGCGTTGGTTGAGCCGCCCGCCTCGCATCGAGGGGGCGGCTGGCGAGTGCCAAGGGGGGACGGTCAGTTGTCCAGCGCCTTGTACTTCTCGCGCAAGTGGTTACGAAGGGCGACGGCCGACAGGTTCAGCGCGGCAATCACCAGCACCAGCAGCAGCGCCGTGGCATACACCAGCGGGCGTGCGGCCTCGACGTTGGGGCTCTGGAAGCCGACGTCGTAAATATGGAAGCCCAGGTGCATGATCTTCTGGTCCAGGTGCAGGTACGGGTACACCCCGTTCAACGGCAGCGACGGCGCCATCTTCACCACACCCACCAGCATCAGCGGGGCTACTTCGCCTGCGGCGCGGGCCACGGCCAGGATCATGCCGGTCATCATCGCCGGGCTGGCCATGGGCAGCACGATCTTCCACAGCGTCTCGGCCTTGGTGGCGCCCAGCGCCAGCGAACCTTCGCGCAGGCTCAACGGAATGCGCGCCAGGCCTTCCTCGGTGGCCACGATGACCACCGGCACGGCCAGCAGCGCCAGGGTCAGCGAGGCCCACAGCAGGCCGGGCGTACCGAAGGTCGGTGCCGGCAGTGCCTCGGGGAAGAACAGGCGGTCCAGGGAGCCACCCAGCACGTAGACGAAGAAGCCCAGGCCAAACACACCGTAAACGATAGCCGGTACGCCGGCCAGGTTGTTCACGGCAATGCGGATGAGCCGGGTCATGGGCCCCTGGCGCGCATATTCACGTAGGTACACCGCCGCCAGTACGCCGAACGGGGTAACGATCATGGCCATGATCAGGGTCATCATCACCGTGCCGAAAATGGCCGGGAACACGCCGCCTTCGGTGTTGGCCTCGCGCGGGTCCTGGGTCAGGAACTCCCAGACCTTCATGCCGTAGTAATACAGCTTCTTGAACAGGCCCATGTTGTTCGGCTGGTAGGCGTGCAGCACCTTGCCCATGCTGATTTCCAGGACCTTGCCGTTGACGTCGCGCACGGTGATGCTGTCGCGCTCGATGGCCTGGTGCAGGTCACCCAGGCGCGATTCGATGTCCTGGTACTGACCCTTGAGCGCGGCACGCTCGGCGTCCATGTCGGCCTGGGCGGTAGCGTCCAGGCGGTGCTCCAGTTCCAGCTTGCGGCCATGCAGGCGGATGCGCTCGAGCTGGGCGTTGATGGAGCCGATCTCGCCCTTCTCCAGGCGGTTGAGCTGGCGCGCCAGGTCTTTCACGCGGTCCAGGCGCGGGTAGAACTCGTTGAACACGGCGTCGCCCTCGGCGACCACCTTGCCGTTCTCCTTGACGTCCAGCAGGTAGCCGATGAAGTTGCCCCACTCGCGGCGCTCGACGCTCACCAGCTCCGGCGGCTTGCTCTGGTCCTGCAGCCAGTCGCCCACCACCCACATGAAGTCAGCGCCGTTGATGTCGCGGTTGCCGACCTTGATCAGCTCGCGGGTCATGAACTCCGGGCCTTCCTTGGGCACCGGCAGGCCGGCGCCGGCCAGTTGCGCGCGGGGCACTTCGTCGCGCTGCACCACTTCGCCAATCAGCAACTGGGGCGGCTGGCCGGGCACGTTGTAGCTGGCGCGCACCAGGTCGGCCGGCCAGAAGTGGCCCAGGCCGCGCACGGCCAGCACCGAGAGCAGGCCGACGGTCATGATCACGGCGATGGACACCGCGCCACCGCTGAGCCAGACGCCGGGCGAGCCACTCTTGAACCAGCCCTTGAGAGAATCCTTTTTCACGGATCGCTACCTTTTTACTAAAGCGACGAGTATTTCTTGCGAAGACGCTGGCGAATCAGCTCGGCCAGGGTATTCATCACGAAGGTGAACATCAGCAGCACCAATGCGGCCAGGAACAGCACGCGGTAGTGGCTGCTACCCACCTCCGACTCGGGCATTTCCACCGCCACGTTGGCGGCCAGGGTGCGCATCCCCTCGAACAGGTTCATCTCCATCACCGGCGTGTTGCCGGTGGCCATCAGCACGATCATGGTCTCGCCCACGGCGCGGCCCATGCCGATCATCAGCGCCGAGAAGATACCGGGGCTGGCGGTGAGCAACACCACGCGCGTCAGGGTCTGCCAGGGCGTGGCGCCCAGCGCCAGCGAGCCCAGGGTGAGGCTGCGCGGCACGCTGAACACGGCGTCCTCGGCGATGGAGTAGATGTTGGGGATCACCGCGAAGCCCATGGCCAGGCCCACCACCAGAGCGTTGCGCTGGTCATAGGTAATGCCCAGGTCGTTGCTGATCCACAGGCGCATGTCGCCGCCGAAGAACCAGGCTTCCAGGTGCGGGCTCATGGCCAGCGAGCCCCAGCCCACCAGCAGGATGACCGGCACCAGGATCGCGCTTTCCCAGCCATCGGGCACCCGCAGGCGAATGGACTCCGGCAGGCGGCTCCAGGCGAAACCGGCCACCAGGATACCGATGGGCGTGAGCATCAGCAGGCTGAAGATGCCCGGCAGGTGCCCTTCCAGGTACGGCGCCAGGAACAGCCCGGCGAAGAAGCCGAGGATCACCGTAGGCATGGCCTCCATCAGCTCGATCACCGGCTTGACCTTGCGGCGCAGGCCCGGAGCCATGAAATAGGCGGTGTAGATCGCGGCGGCGACGGCCAGCGGCGCGGCCAGGAACATGGCGTAGAACGCCGCCTTCAGGGTGCCGAAGGTCAGCGGCGACAGGCTCAGCTTGGGCTCGAAGTCCGACGTGGCGGCAGTGGACTGCCAGACGTACTTGGGCTCGTCATAGTTTTCGTACCAGACCTTTTCCCACAGCGCGCTCCAGGACACCTCCGGGTGCGGGTTGAGCAGAACCATGGGCACCAGGCGCCCGCCCTCCTCGACCATGATGCGGTTGGCACGCGGCGACAGCGCCAGCACGCCCGGGCCCTGTGCCACCTGCTGGACCAGCAGGGTGCGGTGCGCGGTGCTGTGGAACACGCCCAGCTGGCCCACCGCGTTGACGGCGATGAAGCCCTTGCGGCGCTGCTCGGCGGTGATATCGACGATAGGCGCGCTGCCCATCTGGAAGTCGCGGATGTGCTTGAGGCGCGGCTCGCCATCAGGGTCGCGGGCCATGAACCACTGCGCCAGGCCGCCCTTGGAGGTGCCGACGATCAGCGAGATGCCGCCCACCAGCTGGGTGCTGGCGGTGATTTCGGCGTTGGCGTCTTCCAGCAGCTTGTAGCGGCCATTGAGGCTCTTGTCGCGCAGGCTGAACACGTCGGCCTGGGCACGACCATTGATCACGTACAGCCACTGCTGGCGCGGGTCGACGAAGATGGCCTTGACCTGCTCGGTCATCTGCGGGAGTTCGATGGCGGCCTGGGTGGTCTCGGTGTCGCCGGTCAGCATGTTCTCCGACTTGGTCAACGACAGCACATGCAGCTGCGGCCCAGTGGAACCGGCGACGATCAGGGTGTCGTCGGTGGCGCTGAGGTTGACGTGTTCCAGGGCGCGGCCCTGGTCGTCCAGGGTCAGCAGCGTCGGGCCGTAGGGAAACTCGATGTTCGGGGTGATGGTCTTGTGGCCGTCGGGGTACGTCACCTTGTAGGTGTGACGGAAGATCATCGACTGCCCGTTGGACAGGCCCAGGATCACCAGCGAGCTGCCTGGCTGGTCTTCGCCGATGGAGGCCACGGTGACGTCGGGCGGCAACGGCAGGTCCACGCGCTTGAGTTCGCTGCCGTCGCGGGTGCTGAAGAACAGCGCCTGGCCGCGATCGGAAACGCGCATGCCCACCTGGTTCTGTTCTTCCAGGGCAATCATCAGCGGCTTGCCGGCGTCCTGCATCCAGGCGGGGGCGATCGGCGCCTTCACCGTCAGTTCGGCGCCCTTGAACAGCGGCAGCACCACGTAGGCCAGGTAGAAGAAAATCAGGGTGATGGCCGCGAGCACGGCCAAGCCGCCCACCAGTACAAACCAGCGGGAAAGGTGGTCCTTGAGCGCCCGCAGCTTGCGCTTGCGCACCAGCTCCGGGGTGTTGAAGTCAATGCGCTCCGGGGGTTTGCGCGGGGTCATTGGAGAGTTGGCCAGATCATTCATGCGCACACCCTAGCGGCCTCGTATTACAGAAACATGACAGTGAATTGACGCAACAAGGTCTACCGCCCAGGCAGGCTGGGCAGTACACCAGGTGAATCGTTAAGCGAGCCCTCTAGAACGGGCCCGCCAGACATTCTACTTACTTTGCGCCTTCACTCAGCCCCAGATCTGCCAATGCTTTGGCAGCGACCTTGGCTGGTAACGGGATGTAACCATCTTTTACCACGACTTGCTGACCGGATTGTGACAGCACCAGCTTGACGAATTCGGCTTCCATGGGCGGCAGCGGCTTGTTCGGCGCCTTGTTGACGTACAGGAACAGGAAGCGCGACAGCGGGTATTTGCCGTTCAGGGCGTTCTCCTCGGTGTCCTCGACGAAGTTGGTGGTGCCTTTCTTGGCCAGGGCCACGGTCTTCACGCTGGCAGTCTTGTAGCCGATGCCCGAATAGCCGATGCCGTTGAGCGAGCTGCTGATGGACTGCACCACCGAGGCCGAGCCGGGCTGCTCGTTGACGTTGGGCTTGTAGTCACCCTTGCACAGCGCCTCTTCCTTGAAGTAACCGTAGGTGCCTGACACCGAGTTGCGGCCGAACAGCTGCACCGGCTTGGTGGCCAGGTCCCCGGTCACGCCCAGGTCACCCCAGGTTTTCACGTCGGCCTTGGCACCACACAGGCGGGTGGCGGAGAAAATCGCGTCCACCTGCTCCATGGTCAGGTGCTCGATGGGGTTGTCCTTGTGCACGAACACCGCCAGGGCATCCACCGCAACCGGAATAGCCGTGGGCTTGTAGCCGTACTTCTGTTCGAAGGCCTGCAGTTCAACATCCTTCATGCGACGGCTCATGGGGCCGAAGTTGGCGGTGCCCTCGGTCAGCGCGGGTGGCGCGGTGGACGAGCCGGCGGCCTGGATCTGGATGTTCAGGTTGGGGTATTCCTTCTTGAACGCCTCGGCCCACAGGGTCATGAGGTTGGCCAGGGTGTCGGAGCCGACGCTGGACAGGTTGCCCGAGACGCCGGTGGTCTTCACGTAGGCAGGAATCGCAGGGTCGACGGCGGCATGGGCCTGGACGGTGACGGCACCCGCGGCGACGAAGCTGATCGCGGCCATCAAACGCTTGATTGTCATGGGGTGAGTCCTGGAAATAGGTTGTTCGAATGGGGTCGGGCGCAGTATCGGTAGCCCATATGAACATTCTATGTACGGATTATGACAGCCGGATGACTGGCCATTACCGCATGTTGCAGGGCGCAACCCCGTAGCAGCGGCCCGTAGGCCGCGTCCAGCGTCCCAGCGCCGAGCCTGCACCTGCGCGGCGCCTGGGACGCGGCCTAGGGGCCGCTGCTACGGGAAGTTCAGCGTTTTTTTGCCAGGAGGTAGAGGCCAACGAAGAGGCCGATCATGCAAATCCCTGCAACATAATAAGCCGGGCCCATGGGGTCGGATTTCAGCAGCAGGGTCACGATCATCGGCGTCAGCCCACCGAAGATGGCGTACGCCAGGTTGTAGGAGAACGACAAGCCGGTAAAACGCACCACCGCCGGGAACGCCTTGACCATCACGTAGGGCACGGCGCCGATGGTGCCCACGAACAGGCCGGTCAGCGCGTACAGCGGGAACAGCCACTCGGGGTGCGCGTGCAGGCTGTGGTAGAACACCCAGGAGCTGGCCAGCAGCGCCAGGCTGCCGCCCACGAACACCCGGCCGGCGCCCAGGCGGTCGGCCAGGGCGCCGGCACACACGCAGCCGATGCTGAGGAAGACGATGGCCAGGCTGTTGGCCTGCAGCGCCACCGAAGGCGAGAAGCCGTACACGGTCTGCAGCACGGTGGGGGTCATCAGGATCACCACCACGATGCCCGCCGACAGCAGCCAGGTCAGCAGCATCGACACGGCGATGGCGCCGCGGTGGTCGCGCAGCACCGCGCGCAGGGGAATTTCCTCGGCCAGCGCCTTGCGCTGCTGCAGCTCGGCGAACACCGGGGTTTCGTGCAGCCAGCGGCGCAGGTACACCGACATCAGGCCGAATACACCGCCCAGCAGGAACGGAATGCGCCAGGCGTAGTCCGAGACTTCGGCAGCGCTGTAGAGGCTGTTGATCAGGGTGGCCACCAGGGAGCCGAGCAGGATACCCGCCGTCAGGCCCGAGGTCAGGGTGCCGCAGGCGTAGCCCACGTGGCCCGCCGGCACGTGTTCGGAAACGAATACCCAGGCCCCGGGCACTTCGCCGCCAATGGCCGCGCCCTGGATGACGCGCATCAACAGCAGCAGGATGGGCGCCCACAGGCCGATCTGCGCGTAGGTAGGGAGCAGGCCCATGATCAGGGTCGGCACGGCCATCATGAAGATGCTCAGGGTGAACATCTTCTTGCGGCCCAGCAGGTCACCGAAGTGCGCCATGACAATGCCGCCCAGGGGGCGTGCCAGGTAGCCAGCGGCGAAAATGCCGAAGGTCTGCATCAGGCGTAGCCATTCGGGCATGTCGGCGGGGAAGAATAATTTGCCCACCACGGTGGCGAAGAACACGAAAATAATGAAATCGTAGAACTCCAGCGCACCGCCCAGGGCGGAAAGCGACAAGGTCTTGTAGTCGTTGCGGGTCAAGGGGCGCGCCGGTTGCGCGTGACTCGATGGCACGGAGGTCATGTCTATGGCTTCTCTTATGGGCATTACGGCAACCCTCACCAGGGCTGCTTGCGGCTGGCAGGTGGGGCACGATAGCAAATTGCTCGAAAAAGCACATTGATCGTGGTTTTCCAGCGCCAAATGAGACTTGGACGGTCGTCGCTACTGTTATCGCGCTATATACTGCGCGTCTGTAGGAATTTTCTGTTTGGTTACAAGGTATTTGTGCGAAAACGTCGCTATATGCGGTAGCCGATTTCGCAGAGTTACCCTTGGAGCGCCTCTACCGGCGAAAGCAGCGTAGTATGAAGCTGAATCGTTTTATATGAGGCGTCATCGTATTACGCCAACGCTATTGAGAGTTTTTGGGTCAGAGGCACCCCAGGCATGATTGAACTCGAACAAGAAGATCCTATCCCACAAGGCGATCTCGCCTTGCAGATCACCGCATTGCCCCGTGAAACCAACGGTTTCGGCGATATCTTCGGTGGCTGGCTGGTCGCGCAGATGGACCTGGCCGGCACCGCCATGGCCAGCAAGGTCGCCGGTGGCCGCGTGGCTACCGTGGCCATCGACCGCATGGCGTTCCTGGTACCCGTTGCAGTGGGCGCGCAATTGTCTTTCTATACCCAGACCCTGGAGATCGGCCGCAGCTCGATCCAGATGATGGTCGAGGTGTGGAGCGACGATCCGCTGTCCAGCGAATGGCGCAAGGTAACCGAGGCAGTATTCGTGTTCGTGGCCATCGACGGCAGCGGGCGTACCCGTTCGGTACCGCCGCGGCGCTGAGTGCCGGAAAACTCGGCGGCTGTTTCAGGGTCAACTGCATATCTATTGGATTGGAAGCGAGAACTGCGCATGTCTACCCCCCAGGTCGAGTCGGTCAAACTGGATGAATTGAACTGCTGGCGCATCAGCCACAGCGGTGCCGAACTGCTGGTCGCCCAACAGGGCGCGCAGATCCTCAGTTATCAACGCGATGGCGAACAGCCGCTGATATGGCTCAACGACAAGGCGGTATTCAAGCACGGCACGCCCGTGCGCGCCGGCGTGCCGGTGTGCTGGCCGTGGTTCGGCATCTTCGCCCGCAACCCGCAGTCGGTGCAGGCCATGTACAAGGCCGAGCCCGCGCCCACCCACGGCCTGGTGCGGGCCATGGACTGGCAGCTGCACGGCATCGACAGCGCCACCGATGACAACCTGCGCATCGACTTCACCCTGCCCGAGGCCGAAGGCAAGCTGCCGGGCTGGCCGCACAAGGTGGCGTTGAAGCTGAGCATCGTGCTGGGCGACCACCTGGGCATCAGCCTGACCAGCACCAACCTGGGCGACGAGCCCGTCACCATCAGCCAGGCGCTGCACAGCTACTTCGCCGTGAGTGACGTGCGCGACGTGCATGTGGAAGGCGTGGCGGGCCTGAAGTACATCGAGACCCTGGAAGACTGGCAGGTACGCGAGCAGGCCAGCGAGCTGCGCTTTGCCGGCGAAACCGACCGCATCTACCAGCAGGTGCCGGCGCAGCTGACCATCGTCGACCCGGTCTGGAAGCGTCGCGTGCGCCTGACCAGCAGCGGCTCGAACGCTGCGGTCATCTGGAACCCGTGGATCGATCGCGCGCTGAAGCTCGACGACATGGCCGACGACGGCTGGCAGCGCATGCTGTGCATCGAGACCGCCAACGTGATGGACGACGTGGTGGTGTTGCTGCCAGGTGCCGAGCACACCCTGGGCGTCACCGTGGTAAGCGAAAAGCTCTAACACCTCTACCGTAGCAGCTGCCGCAGGCGGCGTCCGGCCCCGACCGTGGTGCCCGGGACGCAGCCTGCGGCAGCTGCTACGGGTTAGAGGTCGGACTCTACGACTACTCGCACTTTCGATGCATCCATCGCGTAGGCCGCGTCGGCCATATCGTTACTGACCTTCTCCACTTTCAGCGTGCCGATCGCCCACAGCGGCGTGTAGATGTCATCCAGCTTCAAGCCCTTGGGGTAGCGAATCAGGATCATCTGGTTCGGCGGCGGTGGCGGCACGTGGATGCAGGCGCCCGGGTACGGCACCAGGAAGAACGCCGTGGCACGGCCCTTGGCGTCGGTCTCCAGGGGCACGGGGTAGCCGCCGATGCGGATGTTCTTGCCATCCATCTCGGGCACGGTCTTGGTCGAATACATCACCGCCGGCAAGCCCTTGCTCTGTTTCAGGCCGCCCTTGTGGGTGAAGTTGCCGTCGCCCTCTGGGGTGTTGTGGGTGATCTCCGGCATGGCCTCCAGGGCCTTCTGGTCCGATTTGGGCATGAGCGACAGCCAGTCGGTTTCCGGGAGTTTTTCCGCGGCGTGAACAAGGCCGCTGAAGACGAACAAGGTGGCAAGAAGAATACGGCGCATGAAGGGCCTCGACACAAAATGAGTCGGGCATTCTAGCCCTCTCCAGGTGCCAGCGGAGAGGGCCATTGGGCGATTGTCAGTCGTTTTTCTTGATCATGCCGTAGATCACCAGCAGGACGATCGCGCCGATCACCGCACCGATGAAGCCCGCTGCCTGACCCGCCTGGTAGATGCCCAGCGCCTGGCCGCCATAGGTGGCTACCAGGGAGCCGCCGATGCCCAGCAGGATGGTCATGATCCAGCCCATGCTGTCGTCGCCGGGCTTGAGGAAGCGTGCCAGCAAGCCAACGATGAGGCCGATGAAGATGGTGCCGATGATGCCCATGTGAAACCCTCTGATTGACTGCATTAGCCAAAGCCTAGTTGCGCTTTGGCTTCCTGCAATCAGAGGGCTCACCGGGGAGGATGGTTCCCTGTCAGGCGCCGATCAGGGCTTCGACTGCCTTGATCTGTTGCTGCAGGGTGGCCATGTCGGCGCTGCGCAGGGTGGCGTGGCCCACCTTGCGGCCAGCCTTGAAGGCCTTGCCGTAGTGATGCAGGTGGCAGTCGTCGATGGCGATGACCTTATCCACAGGCGGCACTTCACCGATGAAGTTGAGCATGGCGCTTTCGCCGACCTTGGCGGTCGAACCCAGCGGCAGGCCAGCCACGGCGCGCAGGTGGTTCTCGAACTGGCTGCACTCGGCGCCCTCGATGGTCCAGTGCCCGGAGTTGTGCACGCGCGGGGCGATCTCGTTGGCCTTCAGGCCACCGTCCACTTCGAAGAACTCGAAGGCCAGCACGCCCACGTAGTCCAGGTGCTTGAGCACGCGCCCGGCATAGTCTTCGGCCAGGGCCTGCAACGGGTGGTCGGTGCTGGCCACGGACAGGCGCAGGATGCCGCTGTCGTGGGTGTTGTGCACCAGCGGGTAGAAGCGGGTCTCGCCGTCGCGGGCGCGCACGGCAATCAGCGACACTTCGCCGGTGAACGGCACGAAGCCTTCCAGCAGGCATGGCACGCTGCCCAGCTCGGCGAAGGTGCCTTCGACGTCAGCCTGGCTACGCAGCACTTTCTGGCCCTTGCCGTCGTAACCCAGGGTGCGGGTCTTGAGCACGGCCGGCAGGCCGATGCTGGCTACGGCGGCGTCCAGGTCGGCTTGCGACTGGATGTCGGCGAACGTCGGCGTAGGCACGCCCAGGTCCTTGAACATGCTCTTTTCGAACCAGCGGTCGCGGGCGATGCGCAGGGCGTTGGCGCTCGGGTATACCGGCACGAACTGCGACAGGAACGCCACAGTCTCGGCCGGCACGCTTTCGAACTCGAAGGTCACCAGGTCGACTTCGTCAGCCAGCTGGCGCAGGTGGTCCTGGTCGCCGTAGTCGGCACGCAGGTGCTCGCCCAGGGGCGCGGCGCAGGCATCCGGCGCCGGGTCCAGGAAAGCGAAGTTCATACCCAGCGGCGTACCCGCCAGGGCCAACATGCGGCCCAGCTGGCCGCCACCGATAACACCGATCTTCATGAAAGAGCCTCAGGCCTGACGCGGGTCTGGATTTTCCAGCACGCTATCTGTCTGTTCAGTGCGGAATTGCTTGAGCACGGCGTGGAATTGCGGGTGCTTGGCGCCCAGGATGCTGGCCGACAGCAGCGCGGCGTTGATCGCGCCGGCCTTGCCGATGGCCAGGGTGGCGACCGGGACGCCGGCCGGCATCTGCACGATGGACAGCAGCGAATCGACGCCCGAGAGCATGGAGGACTGCACCGGTACGCCCAGCACCGGCAGGTGGGTCTTGGCCGCGCACATGCCTGGCAGGTGGGCAGCGCCACCGGCACCGGCGATGATCACTTCGATTCCGCGGCCTTCCGCTTCCTCGGCATACTGGAACAGCAAATCGGGCGTACGGTGGGCCGAGACCACGGTGACTTCGTACGGAATACCGAGCTTGTCCAGCATATCGGCGGTGTGGCTAAGGGTGGACCAATCGGACTTGGAGCCCATGATCACGCCAACCAGTGCACTCATCGTCGAGCCTCTTCTCTTGGGCGCCCGCAGGCGCGTCAAAAAACAACAAGCCACGCAGGAAAACCGGCGTGGCTTGTTATGCGAATTATGGCCGGCAAAACCGACCGAAGGCCGCGCAGTATACCGCAAAGATCGCGGATAAATAGACCTTCTATCAGCGCTGAAAACCGCGGTTTTACTGACTTAAAAGTCAATCCGAAACCAGCGATTTGCGGGCAGCGAATGCCAGCTCAAGGCTGGCGTTTAAGTTGGCGACGCAATCTGAAGTTATCACCGGCCAAGGCCACCAACGCGATCGTGTTCAGTAGCGCAAATCCATCGGTTCCCAGGTTATGCCAAAAACCCCAGGCCAAGACGGCGACGACTGACGCGGCGACCACTAGAAATATCGAGTCCTTCATACGACAACCTTGGCGTTGAGATAATGCCGGCGGCCTGGTAATTGAGGCTTGTACACACCAGGAAATTTGATGAGGCATGCGCTCAGCCAATGTCGCTCCAGATTATTGTCGCGTGCAATGGCCAGAACATCGGCAATCGAGAGGCCGCCCGACAAGCTTCGGCCTGTGGCAACAGCGATACTGCCAATGACCGCGCCGACGTAAAACGCGGCTGAACAGGCACCGATTACCGCCAGCTTTTCCAGACGGGTCCCTGCACTGATCAACTCACCCAGGGTGACCGTCTTGCCAAACTTGTCAATCTGGGTAAGTAGGGTCGAAGCAGTCCCTACTGCCGCCGATAAGGTACCGAATAGCGATTCGGGCGCCGGCAGCCCCATGCTTTCCATATTTTCTTTGAAGTAGTCGTAGAAGCTTGCCATTCATCAATCCTTTGCGGCCTTCGAATCAGGCCGGCTATCCATGTAGCGCGCAAGCCTAAGGGATCATTATTCAAAGCTCAATGGCATGGCGAGTTATCCCGCAGCCGCGCCGCCCTCCAGCTTGCGCCACAGCAGGCGCACATTGGCCTTCCTCACCAGTGCGCAGCGGTACAGGCGAATCTCCAGTGGCACGTGCCACTGCGGGCCGCCGCACACTACCAGCTCGCCACGCTTGAGCTCGGCCTTGGCGCTCAGGTGCGGCACCCAGGCAATGCCCAGGCCTTCCAGGGCCATGCTCTTGAGGCTATCGGCCATGGCGGTCTCATACACCGTGGTGTAGCGCAGGTTGCGCTGGCGCAGCAGCAGGTTCACCGAGCGGCCCAGGAAGGCGCCGGCGCTGTAACCCAATAGAGGAAAACTGATGTCGTGTTCCAGGTCGTACAGCGGCTTGCCGTCCGGCCCCACGGCGCAGACCGGGATCATTTCGGTGTGCCCCAGGTGCAACGACGGGAAAATCTCGGCGTCCATCTGTAACGCGGCGTCCGGGTCATAGAAGGCCAGCATCAGGTCGCAGCCACCTTCGCGCAAAGCATGCACGGCGTCACCGACGTTGGTGGCCACCAGCCGCGTGGCGATGTTCAGGCCTTCATTACGCAGCTGCGCGATCCAACTGGGGAAGAAGCCCAGGGCCAGGGAGTGGGCGGCAGCCACCTGCATGACCTCGCCCTGCCCGCCCTCCAAGTGATGCAAATGACGCAAGACTTCGCCCAATTGTTCCACCACGGTTCTCGCGGTCACCAGGAACAGCTGGCCAGCCGCCGTCAGCTCGATGGGCGTGCGCGAGCGGTTGACCAATTGCAGCCCCAGGGCAGCCTCAAGGCTGCGGATTCTGCGGCTAAACGCGGGCTGCGTGACAAAACGGCGCTCCGCAGCCTGGGAAAAGCTGCGGGTGGCGGCCAGGGCACTGAAGTCCTCCAGCCATTTACTCTCAAGATTCATCAGCGACCTCCGGGGCGCCTTACGTTCTGGACGACTGATGCGTCACACGACCTATTATGCCGTTTATGCATAGGGCAGTGTCTAACAGCATTGGCCGACGATTGGTCACAAGCCTAGCATTGGCAGCGTTCCGGCACATGCCGGGTCCACATTGAGATTATCTCTATCATGTCCTCCGCTGCATCACCGCGCATCGAAAAAGACCTGCTTGGCGTTCTCGAAGTCCCCGCTGAAGCGTACTACGGCATCCAGACCCTGCGAGCGGTTACCAACTTCCGCCTCTCCGGCGTTCCGATCTCGCACTACCCCAAGCTGGTCGTGGGCCTGGCCATGGTCAAACAGGCCGCTGCCGACGCCAACCGCGAGCTGGGCCACCTCAGCGATGCCAAGCACGCCGCCATCAGCGAAGCCTGTGCTCGCCTGATCCGCGGTGACTTCCACGAGCAGTTCGTGGTGGACATGATTCAAGGCGGCGCTGGCACTTCGACCAACATGAATGCCAACGAAGTCATCGCCAACATCGCGCTGGAGGCCATGGGCCACAGCAAGGGCGAGTACAAGTACCTGCACCCCAACAACGACGTGAACATGGCGCAGTCGACCAACGACGCCTACCCTACCGCGATCCGCCTGGGTCTGCTGCTGGGTCACGACGCCTTGCTGGCCAGCCTCGACAGCCTGATCCAGGCCTTCTCGGCCAAGGGCCAGGAGTTCTCCCACGTACTGAAGATGGGCCGTACCCAGCTGCAGGACGCGGTACCGATGACCCTGGGCCAGGAATTCCACGCGTTCGCCACCACGCTGACCGAAGACCTCAACCGTCTGCGCAGCCTGGCGCCGGAGCTGCTGACCGAAGTCAACCTGGGCGGTACCGCCATCGGCACCGGCATCAACGCCGACCCGCGCTACCAGGCCCTGGCCGTATCGCGCCTGGCCACCATCAGCGGCCAGCCGCTGGTACCGGCTGCCGACCTGATCGAAGCCACCTCCGACATGGGTGCCTTCGTGCTGTTCTCCGGCATGCTCAAGCGCACCGCGGTGAAGCTGTCGAAGATCTGCAACGACCTGCGCCTGCTGTCCAGCGGCCCGCGCACTGGCATCAACGAGATCAACCTGCCAGCGCGTCAGCCAGGCAGCTCGATCATGCCAGGCAAGGTCAACCCGGTGATCCCGGAGGCCGTGAACATGTGCGCCTTCGAAATCATGGGCAACGACCTGGCCCTGACCATCGCTGCCGAAGGTGGCCAGCTGCAGCTGAACGTGATGGAGCCGCTGATCGCCTACAAGATCTTCGACTCGATCCGCCTGCTGCAACGCGCCATGGACATGCTGCGCGAGCACTGCATCGTCGGCATCACTGCCAACGAAAAGCGCTGCCGCGAACTGGTCGAGCACTCGATCGGCCTGGTCACCGCGCTGAACCCGTACATCGGCTACGAGAACGCCACCCGTATCGCCCGCATCGCGCTGGAAACCGGCCGCGGCGTACTGGAACTGGTGCGTGAGGAAGGCCTGCTGGACGAAGCCAGCCTGGAAGACATCCTGCGCCCAGAAAACATGATTGCTCCACGCCTGGTGCCGCTGAAGGCCTGACCTTCACCACCACGCGCTGCTACACCGCTCACCAGGTCGAGGGACTAGACACCTCTCACCTTTTGAGGGCCCCGGGCTTGTCCCGCGGGCCCTTTTTTTTGCCTGGCGTTTGGGTAAGGAATGGGGCGGCTACTACAGGTGCCGAAGGCTGCGTCCGGGGCCTATGGGATGTCAGCCATTGCGCGTGGTCCATGACGCGGCCTGCGGCCGCTGCTACAGATGCCGTGTACCCCGTAGCAGCTGCCGAAGGCTGCGTCCGGGGCCTATGGGGTGTCAGCCATTGCGCGGGGGCCATGACGCGGCCTGCGGCCGCTGCTACAGGTGCCGTGTACCCCGTAGCAGCTGCCGAAGGCTGCGTCCGGGGCCTCTGGGGTGTCAGGCATTGCGCGTGGCCCATGACGCGGCCTGCGGCCGCTGCTACAGGTGCCGTGTACCGCGTAGCAGCAACTGTCTTGAAATGGCGTCGTCTGCATCGCGACTAAAGTCGGCTCCTACACTATTCGTGGTAGGAGCCGGCCTTGGCCGCGATGCAGGCGACGCGGTCTATGGGGTATCCGCATTCGCGTAGCAGCTGCCGAAGGCTGCGTCCGGCGGCGGTCCTGCGTTGCTCCAGGACGCGGCCTGCGGCCGCTGCTACAGATTCGCCTAGCCACTGTCTTGCCCAGTTAATGACGTCCGCCATGCTGTGCCGTCGCGCAGCATGGCGTTAAGCCGGACCAGCAGCACGCGCATGCACGCTACCAGCGCCACTTTTGCACTCTTGCCTTTATCGCGCAGCCCCTCGTAACGCGCCTTGAACGAGGCGTCGTAGCGGATGACCGTCCAGCACGACATGTACAGCACTCGCCGCACCGCACTGCGCCCGCCGCAGATCTTGCGCTTGCCCTGGAAGTTGCCACTGTCGTTGTTATAGGGGGCCAGGCCGGCCAGCCCCGCTATCTGGTGCCGGTCCAACTCGCCCAGTTCTGGCAGGTAAGCCATCAGGCTGGCCGCGGTGATCGTGCCGAGACCTTTGACTGACGTCAGTTGCGCCACCTTGGGCGCATCAAGTGCCTGCATCGTTTGCTCGATGGCCTTTTCCAGCTCCAGGATCTGTGCTTTCAGGAAGGCGATATGGCCTTCCAGCAGCTCGATTATCCTGGGGGACTGGGCCTGTTTCAGACGGCGTCTGTCGTCGTCGCGTTGCTGTACGAAGCGCTCGCGCTGCTGTACCAGCTCCCGTAAAAACTGGGTCGGCGCCGAATCCTGCTGGGGTTTGGCCGCCTTCAAAGTTTCGGCAAACTGCGCCAGGACCTGGGCATCGATGGGGTCTGTCTTGGCTTGCTTACCGATCGCCTCGGCAAACGCCCGGGCACGGCGAGGGTTTACGCGCACGACGGTAAAGCCAGCCAGGCGAAGGGCCGCCATCACCCCCCGCTCGTAGCCGCCGGTCGCCTCAAGCAAAACCTTCTGTACGTCGCAACCGCTCAGCTTTTCGATCAGATGGGCATAACCTGTTGAGTTATTGGGGACATTGAAGCTGATGTCTTGGGGGCGAAGCCAAACTGCGAGGGAGGATTTAGCGACGTCGATACCGAGCCAGGAAATCATGGGGAACACCTCTTACACTCAAGGATGAGAGCACTCTGGTGATGCCCATGCTTGTGATGTTCGAGGTCGGCTCGTTCAACTGTTCGGGCTTGTAGCCAGAGCGGAGAGGTGAATGGCGGTTCTGCTGCTACACGTGCTTATCAACACTGCTGCCGAACAACCTGCCATTCACCGCTCTCACCTCAGATTCTATTCCCTTCTCTAGACACAAGCTGCCGAAGGCTGCGTCCGGGCCTATGGGGTGTCAGCCATTGCGCGGGGCCGCTGCTGCGGAAGATTTTGCGCAGCCCATAACGACAAAACCCCCGTCTGCGCTAGCAGACGGGGGTTTCGGAATTCAATCTTGACGATGACCTACTCTCACATGGGGAAACCCCACACTACCATCGGCGATGCATCGTTTCACTGCTGAGTTCGGGATGGGATCAGGTGGTTCCAATGCTCTATGGTCGTCAAGAAACTCTGTGTGCCGATCCGTCACCGCAGTGACGTGCCAGCCGAAAATGATGGAGCTTCTACTAAAAGACAAAACCCCCACCTGCCTTCGCAGATGGGGGTTTCGGAATTTAATCTTGACGATGACCTACTCTCACATGGGGAAACCCCACACTACCATCGGCGATGCATCGTTTCACTGCTGAGTTCGGGATGGGATCAGGTGGTTCCAATGCTCTATGGTCGTCAAGAAATTCTGTAGCCAGGATGCCCTTTGGGAGGCATTCCAGCGAATCGGGTATGTGATGGTATTTGTGAAATGCAAACTTTCGGTTCGTATCATCTTCACAACACCGCAATCTGGTCGTTCGACGCAAATTGCTTGGGTGTTATATGGTCAAGCCTCACGGGCAATTAGTATTGGTTAGCTCAACGCCTCACAGCGCTTACACACCCAACCTATCAACGTCGTAGTCTTCGACGGCCCTTTAGGGAACTCAAGGTTCCAGTGAGATCTCATCTTGAGGCAAGTTTCCCGCTTAGATGCTTTCAGCGGTTATCTTTTCCGAACATAGCTACCCGGCAATGCCACTGGCGTGACAACCGGAACACCAGAGGTTCGTCCACTCCGGTCCTCTCGTACTAGGAGCAGCCCCTCTCAAATCTCAAACGTCCACGGCAGATAGGGACCGAACTGTCTCACGACGTTCTAAACCCAGCTCGCGTACCACTTTAAATGGCGAACAGCCATACCCTTGGGACCGGCTTCAGCCCCAGGATGTGATGAGCCGACATCGAGGTGCCAAACACCGCCGTCGATATGAACTCTTGGGCGGTATCAGCCTGTTATCCCCGGAGTACCTTTTATCCGTTGAGCGATGGCCCTTCCATACAGAACCACCGGATCACTAAGACCTACTTTCGTACCTGCTCGACGTGTCTGTCTCGCAGTCAAGCGCGCTTTTGCCTTTATACTCTACGACCGATTTCCGACCGGTCTGAGCGCACCTTCGTACTCCTCCGTTACTCTTTAGGAGGAGACCGCCCCAGTCAAACTACCCACCATACACTGTCCTCGATCCGGATAACGGACCTGAGTTAGAACCTCAAAGTTGCCAGGGTGGTATTTCAAGGATGGCTCCACGCGAACTGGCGTCCACGCTTCAAAGCCTCCCACCTATCCTACACAAGCAAATTCAAAGTCCAGTGCAAAGCTATAGTAAAGGTTCACGGGGTCTTTCCGTCTAGCCGCGGATACACTGCATCTTCACAGCGATTTCAATTTCACTGAGTCTCGGGTGGAGACAGCGCCGCCATCGTTACGCCATTCGTGCAGGTCGGAACTTACCCGACAAGGAATTTCGCTACCTTAGGACCGTTATAGTTACGGCCGCCGTTTACCGGGGCTTCGATCAAGAGCTTCGCGTTAGCTAACCCCATCAATTAACCTTCCGGCACCGGGCAGGCGTCACACCCTATACGTCCACTTTCGTGTTTGCAGAGTGCTGTGTTTTTAATAAACAGTCGCAGCGGCCTGGTATCTTCGACCGGCATGGGCTTACGGAGCAAGTCCTTCACCCTCACCGGCGCACCTTCTCCCGAAGTTACGGTGCCATTTTGCCTAGTTCCTTCACCCGAGTTCTCTCAAGCGCCTTGGTATTCTCTACCCAACCACCTGTGTCGGTTTGGGGTACGGTTCCCGGTTATCTGAAGCTTAGAAGCTTTTCTTGGAAGCATGGCATCAACCACTTCGTCGCCTAAAGGCAACTCGTCATCAGCTCTCGGCCTTAGAATCCCGGATTTACCTAAGATTCCAGCCTACCACCTTAAACTTGGACAACCAACGCCAAGCTGGCCTAGCCTTCTCCGTCCCTCCATCGCAATAACCGGAAGTACAGGAATATTAACCTGTTTTCCATCGACTACGCTTTTCAGCCTCGCCTTAGGGACCGACTAACCCTGCGTCGATTAACGTTGCGCAGGAAACCTTGGTCTTTCGGCGTGGGTGTTTTTCACACCCATTGTCGTTACTCATGTCAGCATTCGCACTTCTGATACCTCCAGCAAGCTTCTCAACTCACCTTCACAGGCTTACAGAACGCTCCTCTACCGCATCACCCAAAGGGTGATACCCGTAGCTTCGGTGCATGGTTTGAGCCCCGTTACATCTTCCGCGCAGGCCGACTCGACTAGTGAGCTATTACGCTTTCTTTAAAGGGTGGCTGCTTCTAAGCCAACCTCCTAGCTGTCTAAGCCTTCCCACATCGTTTCCCACTTAACCATGACTTTGGGACCTTAGCTGACGGTCTGGGTTGTTTCCCTTTTCACGACGGACGTTAGCACCCGCCGTGTGTCTCCCATGCTCGGCACTTGTAGGTATTCGGAGTTTGCATCGGTTTGGTAAGTCGGGATGACCCCCTAGCCGAAACAGTGCTCTACCCCCTACAGTGATACATGAGGCGCTACCTAAATAGCTTTCGAGGAGAACCAGCTATCTCCGAGCTTGATTAGCCTTTCACTCCGATCCACAGGTCATCCGCTAACTTTTCAACGGTAGTCGGTTCGGTCCTCCAGTCAGTGTTACCTAACCTTCAACCTGCCCATGGATAGATCGCCCGGTTTCGGGTCTATACCCAGCGACTAAACGCCCTATTAAGACTCGCTTTCGCTACGCCTCCCCTATTCGGTTAAGCTCGCCACTGAATATAAGTCGCTGACCCATTATACAAAAGGTACGCAGTCACAGAACAAGTCTGCTCCCACTGCTTGTACGCATACGGTTTCAGGATCTATTTCACTCCCCTCTCCGGGGTTCTTTTCGCCTTTCCCTCACGGTACTAGTTCACTATCGGTCAGTCAGTAGTATTTAGCCTTGGAGGATGGTCCCCCCATATTCAGACAAAGTTTCTCGTGCTCCGTCCTACTCGATTTCATGACCAAGAGATTTTCGCGTACAGGGCTATCACCCACTATGGCCGCACTTTCCAGAGCGTTCCGCTAATCTCAAAGCCACTTAAGGGCTGGTCCCCGTTCGCTCGCCACTACTAAGGGAATCTCGGTTGATTTCTTTTCCTCAGGGTACTTAGATGTTTCAGTTCCCCTGGTTCGCCTCTTGCACCTATGTATTCAGTACAAGATAACCATCTTATGATGGCTGGGTTCCCCCATTCAGACATCTCCGGATCACAGTCTGTTTGCCGACTCCCCGAAGCTTTTCGCAGGCTACCACGTCTTTCATCGCCTCTGACTGCCAAGGCATCCACCGTATGCGCTTCTTCACTTGACCATATAACCCCAAGCAATCTGGTTATACTGTGAAGACGACATTCGCCGAAAATTTGCAATACAATCACAAATTTTACCTTAGCCTGATCCGTTACCAGTGAAAGTAACGTTCAGTCTATCTTTCTATCACATACCCAAATTTTTAAAGAACGATTCTGATAAAGTTCAGAAATCAACATTCGATGCGAATGCTCATTTCTAAGCTTTGTCGGTAGGTGGTGGAGCCAAGCGGGATCGAACCGCTGACCTCCTGCGTGCAAGGCAGGCGCTCTCCCAGCTGAGCTATGGCCCCAACAAGAAACTGGTGGGTCTGGGCAGATTCGAACTGCCGACCTCACCCTTATCAGGGGTGCGCTCTAACCAACTGAGCTACAGACCCAGTTAAGAGCTGTTACCGATATCGTCTTCTTCAATGAATCAAGCAATTCGTGTGGGAGCTCATGATACAGCTGATGTCGTCGATTAAGGAGGTGATCCAGCCGCAGGTTCCCCTACGGCTACCTTGTTACGACTTCACCCCAGTCATGAATCACACCGTGGTAACCGTCCCCCCGAAGGTTAGACTAGCTACTTCTGGTGCAACCCACTCCCATGGTGTGACGGGCGGTGTGTACAAGGCCCGGGAACGTATTCACCGCGACATTCTGATTCGCGATTACTAGCGATTCCGACTTCACGCAGTCGAGTTGCAGACTGCGATCCGGACTACGATCGGTTTTGTGAGATTAGCTCCACCTCGCGGCTTGGCAACCCTCTGTACCGACCATTGTAGCACGTGTGTAGCCCAGGCCGTAAGGGCCATGATGACTTGACGTCATCCCCACCTTCCTCCGGTTTGTCACCGGCAGTCTCCTTAGAGTGCCCACCATAACGTGCTGGTAACTAAGGACAAGGGTTGCGCTCGTTACGGGACTTAACCCAACATCTCACGACACGAGCTGACGACAGCCATGCAGCACCTGTCTCAATGTTCCCGAAGGCACCAATCCATCTCTGGAAAGTTCATTGGATGTCAAGGCCTGGTAAGGTTCTTCGCGTTGCTTCGAATTAAACCACATGCTCCACCGCTTGTGCGGGCCCCCGTCAATTCATTTGAGTTTTAACCTTGCGGCCGTACTCCCCAGGCGGTCAACTTAATGCGTTAGCTGCGCCACTAAAGACTCAAGGTCCCCAACGGCTAGTTGACATCGTTTACGGCGTGGACTACCAGGGTATCTAATCCTGTTTGCTCCCCACGCTTTCGCACCTCAGTGTCAGTATCAGTCCAGGTAGTCGCCTTCGCCACTGGTGTTCCTTCCTATATCTACGCATTTCACCGCTACACAGGAAATTCCACTACCCTCTACCATACTCTAGCTTGCCAGTTTTGGATGCAGTTCCCAGGTTGAGCCCGGGGATTTCACATCCAACTTAACAAACCACCTACGCGCGCTTTACGCCCAGTAATTCCGATTAACGCTTGCACCCTCTGTATTACCGCGGCTGCTGGCACAGAGTTAGCCGGTGCTTATTCTGGCGGTAACGTCAAAACAGCAAGGTATTAGCTTACTGCCCTTCCTCCCACCTTAAAGTGCTTTACAATCCGAAGACCTTCTTCACACACGCGGCATGGCTGGATCAGGCTTTCGCCCATTGTCCAATATTCCCCACTGCTGCCTCCCGTAGGAGTCTGGACCGTGTCTCAGTTCCAGTGTGACTGATCATCCTCTCAGACCAGTTACGGATCGTCGCCTTGGTGAGCCATTACCTCACCAACTAGCTAATCCGACCTAGGCTCATCTGATAGCGCAAGGCCCGAAGGTCCCCTGCTTTCTCCCGTAGGACGTATGCGGTATTAGCGTTCCTTTCGAAACGTTGTCCCCCACTACCAGGCAGATTCCTAGGCATTACTCACCCGTCCGCCGCTGAATCGAAGAGCAAGCTCTTCTCATCCGCTCGACTTGCATGTGTTAGGCCTGCCGCCAGCGTTCAATCTGAGCCATGATCAAACTCTTCAGTTCAATACTGCAATCGGGTTTTGAGAAAACCCTATAAACTTGGCTCAGCAATCGTTGGTTAAACCATGATTTCTCGTGGAGTAACTTATGATGCTGATAATCTTTTTGACTATCAGTCTGAGTCACAAGCACCCACACGAATTGCTTGATTCAATTGTTAAAGAGCGGTTGGTTGATTCTTTCGTCTCAACCGAGGCGCGCATTCTACGCTTTCCTCAGAGCCTGTCAAGCGTTTATTTTGAAGTTTTTCAGAGAATCTCTAACAACTTCAACCACTTGGCTCGCTTCGATCTCTCGTTAGCGGGAGGCGAATTCTACAGCAACTTACGTTGCTGTCAACTGCCTTTTTCACCGCTTTCGACGTTAAGATCGAAACCCCTCGGAGCTGCTTACTTCGGTTAACTCGTTGAGTTTCAAGGAGTTTTCCGTTTCGGTTGCGCCGGAAGTGGGGCGAATTATAGAGAGATTTGGGGGCAGGTCAAGGGTTAATTTCGAGGAATTGTCTTTAAGATCAAAAGCATCCGGCAGGCGACCGCGTTACGGCCGCCAGGCGCATGTCGGGAGAGGTTCAGGCGTCATGACATCGAGCGCCGCCCGCGCGGCGCGACCCGGCCTGCGGCGGACGGCCGCCCCGCCGGTACTACCCGTTTGTTTCGGGCCAGTTATGTCAGTGGCATCTCCCGGGGCCGCCTTGGTGGTACCAATGGAGATTTGCAGTGGGCAAACAAGGCGGGCAAGGTGATGGCACTGCCATGACTGGCCCGAAACAGATGTAGGAGCCGGGCTTGCCCGCGATGCGCCGCGCGGGCGGCGCTCGATCTCAAGGGCGCTAGAAAAACAACGACTGGCACCTGGCGGCCGTCCCCCAATCCCCCACCTATATATAGAAGCCCCTCAAACCACCCCATCCCCCCGCAACCGCTCCAACGCCTCCCCACCAATCCCCAACACCCGCCCCAACACCTCCGCCGTATGCTCCCCCAACAGCGGCGGGGCACGCCTGTACTCCACTGGCGTCTCCGACAGCCGAATTGGGGACGCCACCTGTGGGACGATGCCCGCCAAGGCATGGGGCAGCTCCACTGCCAGCCCGCGGGCCTGCACCTGGGGATCGGCGAACACCTGGGCGAGATCATTGATAGGCCCGCAGGGCACGCCTGCCTGCTCCAGCTGTGCCACCCACTGCGCCGTGGTCTTGAACACCGTGGCCTGGCGAATCAGCGGGATCAGCTCGGCACGATTGGCGACCCGCAGCTTGTTGGTCAGGAAACGCGGATCAACAGCCCACTGCGGCTGCCCAGCCACCTCGGCGAACTTGCGGAACTGGCTGTCGTTCCCCACGGTAAGGATGAAATCCCCATCGGCCGTAGGAAAGTCCTGGTACGGCACTATATTAGGGTGCGCATTGCCCAGCCGTTTCGGTGCCACGCCGGTGGTGAGGTAGTTCATGGCCTGGTTGGCCAGGCAGGCTACCTGCACGTCCAGCAACGCCATGTCGATGTGCTGGCCGCCGCCATGCTGGTCACGGTGGGCGAGGGCGGCCAGGATGGCGACGGTGGAATAGAGGCCGGTGAGGATGTCGGTCAAGGCCACGCCGACTTTCACCGGCCCGGCGCCTTCATCTCCCTCGGGGCGACCGGTCAGGCTCATCAGCCCGCCCAGCCCCTGAATCATGAAGTCATAGCCTGCGCGCTTGGCGTAGGGGCCGGTCTGGCCGAAGCCGGTGATCGAGCAATAGATAAGCTGCGGGTTCACCGCCTGCAACGAGGCATAGTCCAACCCAAACGCTGCCAGGCCACCCACCTTGAAGTTCTCGATGACGATATCCGACTTCGCTGCCAGCTCGCGCACCAGGCGCTGGCCCGCGGGCTGGGTGAAGTCGATGGTCACCGATTGCTTGTTGCGGTTGGCGGACAGGTAATAGGCAGCCTCGCTGGTGTTCTCGCCTTCTATATCGCGCAGGAAGGGCGGGCCCCAGGCGCGCGTGTCGTCGCCGGCGCCTGGACGCTCGACCTTGATGACCTCGGCCCCCAGGTCGGCGAGGATCTGCCCGGCCCAAGGGCCGGCCAGCACGCGCGACAGGTCCAGCACCCTAAGATGTGACAGCGCACCCATGGCCCGGCTCCTTCTATTAATAGAACGCCTGGATGCCGGTCTGCGCACGCCCAAGGATCAGCGCATGCACGTCATGGGTGCCCTCATAGGTGTTGACCACCTCGAGGTTGACCAGGTGGCGGGCCACGCCGAACTCATCCGAGATGCCGTTGCCGCCCATCATGTCGCGAGCCATCCGGGCGATGTCCAGGGACTTGCCGCAGGAGTTGCGCTTCATGATCGAGGTAATTTCCACCGCCGCCGTGCCTTCGTCCTTCATGCGCCCCAGGCGCAGGCAACCCTGCAGGGCCAGGGTGATCTCGGTCTGCATATCGGCCAGCTTCTTCTGGATCAGCTGGTTGGCCGCCAACGGGCGCCCGAACTGCTGGCGATCCAGGGTGTACTGGCGCGCGGTGTGCCAGCAGAACTCTGCCGCACCCAGCGCACCCCATGAGATACCGTAACGCGCCGAGTTCAGGCAGGTGAACGGGCCCTTGAGGCCGCGCACGTCGGGGAAGATGTTTTCTTCAGGGACGAACACGTTATCCATGACGATCTCGCCGGTGATGGATGCACGCAGGCCGACCTTGCCATGAATGGCAGGGGCGCTGAGGCCCTGCCAGCCCTTTTCCAGCACGAAGCCACGAATATCGCCGGCATCATCCTTGGCCCACACCACAAACACATCGGCGATGGGGCTGTTGGTGATCCACATCTTGCTGCCGGTCAGGCGGTAGCCGCCTTCCACCGAGCGGGCACGGGTGATCATGGCGCCCGGGTCGGAGCCATGGTTGGGCTCGGTCAGGCCGAAGCAGCCGATCCACTCGCCACTGGCCAGCTTGGGCAGGTATTTCTGCTTCTGCGCCTCGGTGCCGAACTCGTTGATCGGCACCATCACCAGCGAGCTCTGGACGCTCATCATCGAGCGGTAGCCGGAGTCCACACGCTCCACCTCACGGGCAATCAGGCCGTAGCACACGTAGTTGAGACCGCTGCCGCCGTACTGCTCGGGAATGGTCGCGCCCAGCAGGCCGATCTCGCCCATCTCGCGGAAGATGGCCGGGTCGGTCTTTTCGTGACGAAACGCTTCCAGCACCCGCGGCGCCAATTTGCCCTGGGCGAACTGCTGGGCGCTGTCGCGCACCATGCGTTCTTCTTCGCTGAGCTGCTGGTCGAGCAGCAGCGGATCGATCCAATTGAAGCTGGCCTTGGCGCCCATGAAGTGTCCTCGTCGTAAATGAATAGGAATACCTTGATGCTAGGCGCCGAAAGGGCAGGGGACAAACGAGGATTTCGCATAGCCTTGTGCTAATTTCTCACTCCGAGAGGCGATAAAAGCCCAATAAGCGCCTCCACTTGTGAGGTTGCCGTACATGCGCCGCAAAATCCCCAGCACCACCGCGCTCATCTGCTTCGAAGCCGCTGCGCGCCACGAAAGTTTTACCAAGGCTGCCCAGGAGCTTTCCCTCACACAAGGCGCCGTGTGCCGGCAGATAGGCGGCCTGGAAGCGTTCCTCAATGTCGAACTGTTCCAGCGTTCGCGCCGCGGCGTGAAACTGACCGAGGCCGGCCTGTCCTACAGCCGCCAGGTCGCCACCCAGCTGGACGCCGTGGAACGCGACACGCTGTCGGTGATGGGCCAGCAGGGCAGCAATACCATCGAGCTGGCCGTAGTGCCCACCTTTGGCACCCAGTGGCTGCTGCCCAGGCTCAAGGGCTTCCAGCGCGAGCACCCGGACATCACGGTGAACCTCACCAACCGCACCCGGCCATTCCTGTTTGCCGACACCCCCTTCGACGCCGCCATCTATTTCGGCGACGCCGACTGGCCCGGCACCCAGGCCCACCGGCTGATGGGCGAGAACCCGGTGCCGGTGTGCAGCCCGGCGCTGTTGGCGGGCAGGGCACAGCTTGACGCCCAGGCCATCGCCCAGCTGCCGCTGCTGCAACAGACCACGCGCCCCTACGCCTGGCGCCAGTGGTTCAATAGCCTGGGAATGAACGTGAGCCGTGACATGACAGGCCCGCGCTATGAACTATTCTCCATGCTTTCCCAGGCCGCCATGCACGACATGGGTATTGCGCTGATCCCGCCATTCCTGATCCAGCGCGAGCTGGAGGAGGGCAGGCTGGTGGTCGCCAACGCCCACGCACTGGCCAGCCACAAGGCCTATTACCTGATGATTGCCGAGCGCAAGGTCGAATCCGCCTCGATGAAGGCGTTTCGTGATTGGCTGGTGGCCGAGTCGATTCGCTATGTAGTTGATCATCAAGGAAAAGGTTCAAAAGTAACTATGTAGTCCATAAACATGGAAACCTACAGATGTAAGGAAATGTCGTTTTTACGAAGACTGTAATGGCTGCCTGTAAAATTTGCTGAACACCCCGTTCTACATGGCCTACAGCCCTTTTTCCGGGTCATTTCGCGCTATTCACCGGAACAATGTAAAAAAATATTAAATCCCTACAGAAAAGCTGGAAAGCCCGAGCCATCGGGGCTCGACCGGGTATGTTGCGGCAATCGGTCACAGGGTGACTTGTAGTGTTTCGTCCGTCACCCTTCATAACTGGTTGAAGGCCTGCAATAACGCCTGCAAAATGCCGCGCCCCGCCGCAATCAGGCGGGATCGTGCTGATCGGCCGCCCCAGATGCGCCATCCGTAGTGCGCTGGTTAACTCAATAAGATCAAGCAGGAGATTTGACGTGCACATTGGTGTTCCTCTCGAAACGCAGACGGGCGAAACACGGGTTGCTGCAACCCCGGAAACCATCAAGAAACTGATTGGCCAAGGCCACAAGGTCACTGTCCAGAGTGGCGCCGGCGTCAATGCCAGCGTGACCGACAGCGCCTATGAAGCCGCCGGCGCAGTCATTGGCAGCGCTGCCGATGCCTTCGGTGCCGAGCTGATCCTGAAGGTGGTTGCCCCCAACGACGCAGAACTGGCGCAGATAAAGAGCGGCACCGTTCTGGTCGGCATGCTCAACCCGTTCAACAACGAAACCATCGCCAAGATGGCCGAACGCGGCATTACCGCCTTTGCCCTGGAAGCCGCCCCGCGTACTTCCCGCGCGCAGAGCCTGGACGTGCTGAGCTCGCAGGCCAACATCGCCGGCTACAAAGCCGTGCTGCTGGCCGCCCATCACTACCCGCGCTTCATGCCTATGCTGATGACCGCCGCCGGCACCGTAAAGGCTGCCCGCGTGCTGATCCTGGGCGCCGGTGTTGCCGGCCTGCAGGCCATCGCCACGGCCAAGCGCCTGGGTGCGGTGATCGAGGCGTCGGACGTGCGTCCTGCGGTGAAGGAGCAGATCGAGTCGCTGGGCGCCAAGTTCATCGATGTGCCGTACGAGACGGACGAAGAGCGCGAATGCGCCGAAGGCGTCGGCGGTTACGCCCGCCCGATGCCGGCCAGCTGGATGCAGCGCCAGGCCCAGGCCGTGCACGAACGCGCCAAGGCCTCCGACATCGTCATCACCACCGCGCTGATCCCGGGCCGCAAGGCGCCGACCCTGCTGAGCGCCGAAACCGTCGCGCAGATGAAACCAGGCTCGGTGGTCATCGACCTGGCCGCCGCACAAGGCGGCAACTGCCCGCTGACCGTGGCCGACCAGGTAGTGGTCGAGAACGGCGTGATCATCTGTGGCCCCACCAACCTGGCTGCCATGGTCGGTGCCGATGCCTCGGCGCTGTACGCACGCAACCTGCTGGACTTCATGAAGCTGGTGTTCGACAAGGACGGCCAGTTCACGATCAACCTTGAAGACGACATCGTCGCTGCGTGCCTGATGTGCCGCGACGGCCAAGTCATCCGCAAGAACGGCTGAGGACAATAACAATGGAAGACATGCTGATCTCCCACGGCGTCTATAACCTGATCATCTTCGTGCTGGCGATCTACGTCGGCTACCACGTGGTCTGGAACGTCACACCTGCCCTGCACACCCCGCTGATGGCCGTTACCAACGCCATCTCGGCCATCGTCATCGTCGGCGCCATGCTGGCTGCCGCCCTGACCGTGACCCCGCTGGGCAAGATCATGGGCACCCTGGCCGTGGCCCTGGCCGCGGTCAACGTATTCGGTGGCTTCCTGGTGACGCGCCGCATGCTGGAAATGTTCAAGAAGAAGGCGCCGAAAGCGTCCGCCGAGGTGAAAAAGTAACATGAGCATGAACCTCGTCACTCTTCTGTACCTTGTAGCCTCGATCTGCTTCATCCAGGCGCTCAAGGGCCTGTCTCACCCGACCACGTCGCGTCGCGGCAATATGTTCGGCATGCTGGGCATGACCCTGGCCGTGCTGACCACCATTGGCCTGATCTACAAGCTGGGCGCCGAGCTGGCTACCGGCGGTATCGCCTACGTGATCGTCGGCCTGCTGGTCGGCGGCACCGCCGGTTCGATCATGGCCAAGCGCGTGGAAATGACCAAGATGCCCGAGCTGGTCGCCTTCATGCACAGCATGATCGGCCTGGCCGCGGTGTTCATCGCCATTGCCGCCGTGGTCGAGCCACAGTCGCTGGGCATCGTCCCGGCCCTGGGCGACGCCATCCCTACGGGTAACCGCCTTGAGCTGTTCCTGGGTGCGGCCATCGGTGCCATCACCTTCTCCGGTTCGGTGATCGCCTTCGGCAAGCTGTCGGGCAAGTACAAGTTCCGCCTGTTCCAGGGCGCACCGGTACAGTTCGCCGGCCAGCACAAGCTGAACCTGGTACTGGGCCTGGCTACCCTGGCCCTGGGCCTGACCTTCATGTTCACCGGCAGCTACGGCGCCTTCGCGCTGATGCTGGCCCTGGCGTTCGTGATGGGCGTGCTGATCATCATCCCGATCGGCGGCGCCGACATGCCGGTAGTCGTGTCGATGCTCAACAGCTACTCGGGTTGGGCAGCCGCCGGCATCGGCTTCTCGCTGAACAACTCGATGCTGATCATCGCCGGCTCCCTGGTGGGTTCGTCGGGTGCGATCCTGTCGTACATCATGTGCAAGGCCATGAACCGCTCGTTCTTCAACGTGATCGGCGGCGGCTTCGGCGGCGCGACCGACGTTGGCGGCCCAGCGGGTGCGAAAGAAGCCCGTCCGGTGAAATCCGGTTCTGCTGACGACGCCACCTTCCTGCTGACCAACGCCGACACCGTCATCATCGTTCCCGGCTACGGCCTGGCAGTGGCCCGTGCCCAGCACGCGCTGAAAGAGCTGACCGAGAAGCTGACCCACAACGGCGTGACCGTGAAGTACGCGATCCACCCGGTTGCCGGCCGTATGCCTGGCCACATGAACGTACTGCTGGCCGAGGCCGAAGTGCCGTACGACCAGGTGTTCGAGATGGACGACATCAACTCCGAGTTCGGCCAGGCCGACGTGGTGCTGGTGCTGGGTGCCAACGACGTGGTCAACCCTGCCGCCAAGAACGATCCGAAGTCGCCGATCGCCGGCATGCCGATCCTGGAAGCCTTCAAGGCCAAGACCATCATCGTCAACAAGCGCTCGATGGCCAGCGGCTACGCCGGCCTGGACAACGAACTATTCTACCTGGACAAGACCATGATGGTGTTCGGTGACGCGAAGAAGGTCATCGAGGACATGGTCAAGGCTGTCGAATGACGGCTTGATCCACGGCAATACCCAAAACCCCGGCGCTGGTTAGGCTGGGGTTTTTTATTTCCGATATACCTTGGTCTTAGAAACGCCCCCGCCGGCCTGGGTTTACGACCTAAGTCGTGGGACGAATTTTTTTCAAATCACTAGACTGCGCAACAGCTCCGCTACCCGAGATAACAAAACATGTACCGTGACCGTATCCGCTTGGACGCCTTGCAGAGCAAGGTGATGAGTGCGGCTGATGCCGCTGCCCTGATCAAGGACGGCATGACCGTCGGCATGAGCGGCTTTACCCGCGCAGGCGAAGCCAAGGCCGTGCCCCATGCACTGGCCGAGCGCGCCAAGCAGACACCGCTGCAGATCACCCTGATGACCGGCGCCAGCCTGGGCAATGACCTGGACAAGCAGCTGACCGAGGCCGGCGTGCTGGCCCGGCGCATGCCGTTCCAGGTCGACAGCACCCTGCGCAAGGCCATCAACGACGGCAAGGTGATGTTCATCGACCAGCACCTGTCCGACACCGTCGAGCAGCTGCGCAACCGCCAGATCAAGCCGGTGGACCTGGCCGTGATCGAGTGCGTAGCTATCACCGAGGAAGGCCACCTGGTGCTCAGCACCTCGGTGGGCAACTCCGCCAGCTTCGCCATCCTGGCGAAGGAAGTGATCGTCGAGATCAACCTGTCGCAGCCCCTGGAGCTCGAAGGCCTGCACGACGTCTACATCCCCAGCTACCGCCCGACGCGCCTGCCTATTCCGGTGCTGAAGGCTGACAGCCGCATCGGCAGCGGCGCGGTGAAGATCGACCCGGCGAAGATCGTTGGCATCGTCATCAGCAACCAGCCCGACTCGCCGTCCACCGTGCTGCCGCCGGACGACGAGACCCAGGCCATCGCCGACCACCTGGTAGACTTCTTCAAGAGCGAAGTGGCCGAGGGGCGCCTGACCAACAGCCTGATGCCGCTGCAAGCGGGCATCGGCACCATCGCCAACGCCGTGATGTGCGGCCTGGTGGACTCGCCGTTCGAGAACCTGACCATGTACTCCGAAGTACTGCAGGACTCGACCTTCGACCTGTTCGACGCCGGCAAGCTGGAATTCGCCTCGGGCAGCTCCATGACCCTGTCTGCCAAGAAGCACGCCGAGGTGTTCAGCGACTTCAACCGCTACAAGTCGCGCCTCGTGCTGCGCCCGCAGGAAATCTCCAACCACCCGGAGGTGATCCGTCGCCTGGGCATCATCGGCATCAACACCGCACTGGAGTTCGACCTGTACGGCAACGTCAACTCCACCCACGTGTGCGGGACCAAAATGATGAACGGCATCGGCGGCTCGGGCGACTTTGCCCGCAACGCCCACCTGGCCATCTTCGTCACCAAGTCCATCGCCAAGGGCGGCGCCATTTCCAGCGTGGTGCCCATGGTCAGCCACGTCGACCACACCGAGCATGACGTGGACATCCTCGTCACCGAGGTGGGCCTGGCCGACCTGCGCGGCCTGGCGCCGCGCGAGCGCGCCCGGGCGATCATCGACAACTGCGTGCACCCAAGCTACCGCGCCGCGCTGAACGAGTACTTCGAAGCAGCCTGCGCCCGTGGCGGCCACACCCCGCACATCCTGCGCGACGCCCTGCAATGGCACAGCAACCTGGAAGAGACCGGGCGCATGCTGGCCGTGTGAGGCAACACAGTTGGCAGCTGATGCAAGGCAATAGCGCATCAGTTGCCCAACTGTTCAAAGATACTTTCTAAATCTGTACTGCTGTACCGGTAAAAACCCCGCCTCGATCCCCTTCAAAACCTCGAAATTGATCAAAAATGCACCATTCAGGTGCTGACCGATACAGTTGGCCTGATTTTGGGTCAAACAGTCCCCTTAAACAGTTAACTGAACCCTCACAATACAAATGAACTGTGCCTGCATTTCTTGACTGCACAGGAGGATCATAGGCACCAGTAGAAACCAACTAGCCAAGCCCGCCACAAGCGGAAGGATGTCAACCATGGAACGTACACTCAGTTCCGACCTGCTTTTCCAGAACAGCTCCGAAGAAACCCGCACTTCGTTCCCACTGCGCGTTATCAGCAACCTGATGCTGTGGCAGCGCCGCATCGCCAGCCGCCATCAACTGGCCCGTCTGGACGCCCGCCTGCTGGCCGACGCTGGTATCAGCGAAGCACAGCGTTGCGAAGAGCTGAGCAAGCCTTTCTGGCGCTGATGCAACACCCCGCTGGCCCGTTTTTGCCAGCAACCTGAATTCGATCGAAGCCCGTCACTGGCAACAGTGACGGGCTTTGTCGTTTCTATGGCCTGGCCAACTGGTTCGTAGCCGCTGCCGAAGGCTGCGCTGGCCTTCGCGTGCACTGAAAATCTTTAGCGTGGGGAAGGGCCAGCGCAGCCTGGCGGCAGCGGCTACAGATACAGTCTTCGAATCACATAACAACACCAGTACAGTTCAAATTTTATGAAACTTCCTGTTTCAGATCTCCACCCACTGAACTAAATCGGCAACAATTGTCTGACATGCGCGTGCACCCGCGACGTAACGCGGCCGGTACAACGTGCGTCTGATGTAAAGTGCTGCACTTTTGCCCTAGTCCGCTCAGGAGATTGACCATGATCCGTTCCCGTCTGCTTGGCGCCTCGCTGCTGCTGGCCCTGTCCTGCGGCGCGCATGCCTCCAGCTTCATCGTCACCACTGATGCCATCGTGGGCGCCACCAAGGCCACCAGCGACGCCACCTCCGACGCCACCGCGTCGCTGCGCGACAAGAAGGTCGTGCTCGAGGCCCGTGACGACGCCGCCAGCTTCGTCGCCAGCCAGGGCGCCGTGCGCGGTGCGCGCCTGGAATGCGCGTTCGCCTACATCCGCCAGCAGAACCCGGCGCTGCAGGCCACCGACGCGCAACTGGCCCAGGCCATCGTTGCCATCTGATCGAGTGCCAGTCAGGTAGTTTCTAGACTTATGCGTGTTCCGTTTTCCCGTTTCCTTGCTCTTGCATCGCTGATCGCCAGCGCCTGGTCGTGCCAGGCCCTGGCCTTCGACACCACCACCCAGGGCGTGGTCGCCAGCGGCTACATCACCAGCCAGGTGACCACTGCGCCGTTCGACCGCAAACTGGTGCGCGCCGCCCAGGACGACGCCGCGGCCTATGTTGCCACCGACGGCCAACTGGCCGGCGCGCGGCTGGAATCAGCGATCAGTTACCTGCGCCAGCACCACGCTGGCGTTCATGCCAGCGACCTTGAACTGGCGCAGGCAATTCTCGTCCAATAATTACTCCCTGTCCTTGGAGACACCCCCATGCGTACCCCGTTGATTGCCGCCACCCTGGGCCTGCTGTTGCTGGCCGATGTGGCTTCGGCGCATACCCTGCAGCAAACCAGCAACATGATCGTGCGTGCATCCAACCGCACCATCAACTTCACCTCCGACACCACCACCTCGATCCGTGACTCGAAAGTGGTACGCGACGCCCAGGACGACGCCGCCAGCTACGTGGCCAGCAACGGCACCATCCGTGGCGCCCAACTGGAAGCCGCCCTGGTGGCCGTGCGCGCCCAGGTGCCGGAAGCCAAGGACGCCAGCGACCAGGAACTCGCACAGGCCATCCTCGCACTGTGAAGTGCCTCAACGCCTGGCTGCTGACCTGCGCCCTGTTGCTCACTGGCACGGGCGCGCAGGCCGCCTTGCAGTTGCACCTGCAGACCGAAGGGCTGACGGCGCAACAACAGCAGGCCAGCCAGGCGTTGCTTGATGAAGCGATGCGCGACCTGCCGCCCAGCTTCGTGCAGCAGCTGGACCGGCGTATCGACGTCGACTGGTCGGCGCACATGCCCGACAACGCCTACGGGCAGGCCGCGGCAGTTTCCAGCCTCGACCTCAACGTCAAGCTGTTGCCCAGCCTGACGGATGGCACCGCCGCCACCACCCAGACTCACCGCCCCCACGGCACCGTGCGCGAAGAGCTGCTGGCCACCGTGCTGCACGAGCTGACCCATATCTACGACCGCGCCCGCCTGTGGCCCGAGTCCGACCGCATTCTGTTCAACCGCTGCCAGCGCTACAGCGCCAGCCTCGGCCAGGTGGGCCTGCCCGGTGAATGCCGCGGCCAGACCGAGCGCCGCTTCACCCTCAGCGACGACCCGCGCCTGCTGGACCTGGCCGGCTGGCCGCAATCAGTCGGCAAGCGCGGCGAACGCGACGACCCCAACCGCCAGGTCGTGCGCAGCCCCGACATCTATGAAGTCACCAACCCGCTGGAATTCGTGGCGGTGAACATGGAGTACTTCCTGCTGGACCCCGAATACGGCTGCCGCCGCCCGGAGCTGTACGAGTACTACAAGAACCACTTCGGCTGGGCCCCGGCCAACCCCACCCCATGCCAGGCTGCCCTGCCGTTCCTCAACGCCGGCAATGACTTCGGCCGCACGCCCCTGGGCAGCATCGACCCCGAGCGCGTGTACGAGGTGGACTACCTGCTGGCCGAAGCCAACCAGAACTGGGTGAGCCGCTGGGGCCACAGCATGATCCGCCTGGTGATCTGCGCTCCTGGCCGGCCACGCGGCCCGGACTGCCGCCTGGACCTGGACCGCAGCCTGGTGCTGTCGTACCGCGCCTTCGTCAACGACGTGCAGCTGTCCACCTGGAGCGGCCTCACCGGCGGCTACCCGTCGCGGCTGTTCGTGCTGCCCCTGGGCCAGGTGATCGACGAATACACCAAGACCGAACTGCGCAGCCTGGCCTCGGTGCCGCTCAAGCTCACCCGCAACGAGATCGAGTCGCTGGTGCGCCACGCCGCCGAGATGCACTGGAGCTACGACGGCAACTATTACTTCGTGTCCAACAACTGCGCGGTGGAAACCCTGAAACTGCTGCGCGCCGGCACCCACAACGCCAAGTTCGACGACCTCGACAGCATCGTGCCCAACGGCCTGCTGCAGGTGATGGAAGCCCGCGGCATCGCCGACACCAGCGTGCTCAAGGACCCGCGCGAAGCCCTGCGCCTGGGCTACCGCTTCGATTCCTACCGCGACCGCTACCAGGCGATGTTCGACATCCTCAAGAAGCAGCTGCCCATCCCGCAAGACAAGGTCGAGGACTGGATGGGCCTGGAGCCCAAGCAACGCGAGCCCTGGTTCGCCAAGGCCGACCTGCGCACCAGCGCCGCCTTGCTGCTGCTGGAGCAGGCCAGCCTGCGCCGGCAACTGCTGCTCGCCCAGGACGAGGTCAAGCAGCGCTACCTGAACGGCCGCGCCGCCAACGACACCAGCCTGGTCAACGCCAACAAAACCCTGCAGGCCATGCTGGCCAACAGCGGCTTCCTCAGCCGCCCGGCGGAATTGCTGGACAGTGGCGGCTACGGCCTGCCGCAGAAGGCCGAGTTCAAGCGCCTGGAATCGGAAAGCGCCCAGCGCCAGAAACAGCTGCAGACCCTGAGCGTGGACCTGGACAAGGAAGTACGCGCGCTGCTCGAACCCACGCGCGCCGCCGAGATCGCCGCCACCGAGGCCAACATCAAGGTGGTGGCCGACCACCTGCGCACCCTGCACAAGGCGGCCGGCGGCCTGATCCTGCCTTGACCTGTGGGAGCTGGCTTGCCAGCGAGCTTTTAGGCCTCAAAGCTCGCTGGCCAGCCAGCTCCCACATCCATGACAACCTCGAAAGGTTGCCGAAAGCTTCAACCACTAGCATCGCCATCACCACCGGCACAGACCGGCGCTACCAAAAACAACAATGGTGATCCTGATGCCCTGCATGCCTTACCCCCACGCTGTCCGCTCGCCCGTACTCCATCGCCTGCGCGCCTTGCGCTGAAGCTCATCTGGAGTACCCCCCATGCTGACTTTCCTTGGCTTCGCCATGGTCATCACGTTCATGTGCCTGATCATGACCAAACGCCTGTCCGCGCTGATCGCGCTGATCATCATCCCCATACTGTTCGCCCTGTTCGGCGGCTTCGGGCCCAAGATCGGGCCGATGATGCTCGAAGGCATCACCAAGCTCGCGCCCACCGGCGTGATGCTGATGTTCGCCATCCTGTACTTCGCCCTGATGATCGACTCCGGCCTGTTCGACCCGGCCGTGCGCAAAATCCTCAAGCTGGTCAAAGGTGACCCCCTGAAGGTCTCGGTAGGCACCGCCGTACTCGCGCTGGTGGTGTCGCTGGACGGCGACGGCGCCACCACCTACATGATCTGCGTGGCCGCGATGCTGCCGCTGTACAGCCGCCTGGGCATGAGCCCGCGGATCATGGCGGGGCTGATCATCCTCGCGGGCGGGGTGATGAACATGACCCCCTGGGGCGGCCCCACCGCCCGCGCCGCCAGCGCCTTGCACGTCGACCCGTCGGCGATCTTCGTGCCGATGATCCCGGCCATGCTCGCCGGCGTGCTGGCGATCCTGGCCATCGCCTACGGCTACGGCAAGAAAGAACGCGCACGCCTGGGTGAGCTGCACCTGCCGGGCGACGAGCCCGACCACGGCGACATCAGCGTGTCACAGTTCCCCGAGGCACGCCGCCCCAAGCTGTTGTGGTTCAACGGCGCCCTGACCCTGGCGCTGATGGCCGCGCTGATCGCCGGCCTGCTGCCGCTGCCGGTGCTGTTCATGATCGCCTTCAGCATCGCCATGATCGTCAACTACCCGTGCCTGCAGATGCAGAAAGAGCGTATCTCCGCCCACAGCGGCAGCGTGCTGGCGGTGGTGGGGCTGATTTTCGCCGCGGGCATTTTCACCGGCATCCTCAGCGGCACCGGCATGGTCGACGCCATGTCCAAGAGCCTGCTGGCAGTGATCCCGGATGCGCTGGGCCCGTACCTGGCAGTAATCACCGCGCTGGTGAGCATGCCGTTCACCTTCTTCATGTCTAACGATGCATTTTATTACGGGGTGTTACCGGTTCTGGCCGAAGCCGCCAGCCATTACGGCATCAGCGCGGTGGACATGGCCAGGGCCTCGATCGTCGGCCAGCCCGTGCATTTGCTGAGCCCGCTGGTACCCTCCACCTACCTGCTGGTCGCCCTGGCAGGCATCGAATTCGGTGACCACCAGCGCTTTACCCTCAAGTGGGCAGTGCTGGTATGCCTGTGCATAATGTTCGCCGCGCTGCTGCTGGGCACGTTCCCGCTGTTCGGCAGCGCCTGACGCTTTATCTACCGAAGGCGCACCGCACTGCACGGTGCGCCTCACAACGCTCGAAGGAAAACACATGGAATGGCTGACCAACCCGGAACTCTGGGTTGCCTTTTTAACCCTGACCGCACTGGAAATCGTGCTGGGCATCGACAACATCATCATGATCTCGATCCTGGTCAGCCGCATGCCCAAGGCCATGCAGCCGCGCACGCGGATCTTCGGCCTGGCACTGGCGATGATCACGCGGATCCTGTTGCTGCTGTCCATCACCTGGGTCATGCGCCTGACCAGCGACCTGTTCACGGTCTTCGGCCAGGGCATTTCCGGCCGTGACCTGATCCTGTTCTTCGGCGGCCTGTTCCTGCTGTGGAAAAGCTCCCAGGAGATCTACCAGGGCATGGAAGGCGAGGAAGAAGAGGGCGACGAGCCGAAAGGCAAGGGCGGCAACTTCCTCTACACCATCATCCAGATCGCCATCATCGACATCGTGTTCTCGCTGGACTCGGTGATCACCGCCGTGGGCATGGTTTCCAACGTGCCGGTGATGGTCGCGGCGATCATCGTCGCGGTGCTGGTGATGATGCTGGCCTCGGGCACCATCAGCAATTTCATCGACAAGCACCCGTCGCTGAAGATGCTGGCGCTGTCGTTCCTGCTGGTGGTGGGCACCGTGCTGATCGCCGAGGCCTTCGACGTGCATGTGCCCAAGGGCTACGTGTATTTCGCCATGGCGTTCTCGCTGGCGGTGGAGGCCATCAACATCAAGATGCGCACCGCGATGGCGAAAAAGAAGAAACTTCGCGAGCAGGATGCAGGTCAATAACAAAGCCTGCTGCACGGAAAGGGGCCTTCAGGGCCCCTTTTTTCGTCTTGTGCCCGGAGGTACCGGGCAAATGTTACAGTTTTGTTTCAGCGGCGCATTTCTTGTGCGATGCTGGCGCTACGGCCCATGGCCGACTACAGCTTAAACAAGCGTCACATAAAAGTTTTTTACTAACACTGACGCTGCCGCACATTCATCTACCCCCGTGTTCGGGGGCCTTCCACAGGGGGCCTTTTTCATGCTGACCCTGCTCAATCTGCTTTCGGCAGTGGCACTGCTGATCTGGGGCACGCACATTGTGCGTACGGGCATCCTGCGCGTGTACGGTTCAAACCTGCGCCGCCTGTTGAGCCAGAACATGTCCAAGCGACCGCTGGCGTTCATCGCCGGCATCCTGGTGACCGCCGTGGTGCAGAGCAGCAACGCCACCGCCATGCTCACCACCTCGTTCGTCGGCCAGGGCCTGATGACCCTGACGCCGGCGCTGGCGATCATGCTGGGCGCCGACGTCGGTACCGCGCTGATGTCGCGGGTGCTGACGTTCGACCTGTCGTGGCTGTCGCCGCTGCTGATCTTCCTCGGGGTGATTTTCTTCCTCTCGCGCAAGCAGACTCGCGTCGGCCAGATGGGCCGCGTGGGCATCGGCCTGGGCCTGATCGTGCTGGCCTTGCAGCTGATCGTCGAAGCCGCGGCGCCCATCACCCACGCCCAGGGCGTGAAGGTGCTGTTTGCCTCGCTGACCGGCGACATCCTGCTCGACGCCATCGTCGGCGCGCTGTTCGCCATGATCTCCTATTCCAGCCTGGCGGCCGTGCTGCTCACCGCCACCCTGGCGGAAGCCGGGGTGATCAGCCTGCCCGTCGCGATTGGCCTGGTGATTGGCGCCAACATCGGCAGCGGCCTGCTGGCCTTCCTTTCCACCAGCATGCAGAACACTGCTGGCCGGCAGGTAGCGCTGGGCAGCCTGCTGTACAAGCTGATCGGCCTGTTGCTGATCGTGCCGGTGCTCAACCCGCTGGCGCACTGGATGGACAGCCTGACCTACGACCCCACAAGCCTGGTCATCGGCTTCCACCTGCTCTACAACACCGTGCGCTGCCTGCTGATGCTCGGCACCGTCGGCCCCATGTCGCGGCTGTGCAGCTGGTTGCTGCCCCAGCGCGAGGACGCCAACGGCACCGCCAAGCCACGGCACCTGGACCTCACCGCCCTGGAAACCCCCAGCCTGGCGCTGGCCAACGCGGTGCGCGAGACCCTGCGCATCGGCGACCTGGTGGAAAGCATGCTCGGCGCTGCCCTCAACGTGCTGCGCGGCAGCCAGACTGCCGTGACCCAGGCGGTGCGCAGCCAGGGCGAGGACGTCGAAGTGCTGTACAGCGCCATCAAGCTGTACCTGGCGCAGATGCCCCGCGAAGACCTCAGCGAGCAGGACAGCCGGCGCTGGGCGGAAATCATCGAACTGGCCATCAACCTCAAGCTGGCCAGCGACCTGATCGAACGCATGCTGCGCAAGATCCAGCAGCAGAAGACCTCCCAGCGCCGCGAGTTTTCCGAGGTGGGCCTGGAAGAGCTGGCCGGGCTGCACAACCAGCTCATGGCCAACCTGCGCCTGGGCCTGTCGGTGTTCCTCAGCGGCGACCCGGAAAGCGCGCGCCAGCTGTTGCGGGAAAAACGCCGTTTCCGTGCCCAGGAGCGTCGCCTGGCCCATGCCCACGTGAGCCGCCTGCAGCGCAAAGTGGTACAAAGCATTGAAACCAGCTCGCTGCACCTGGAGCTGATCGCCGACATGAAGCGGCTGAACTCGCTGTTCTGTGGTAGCGCCTACGTGGTGCTGGAAAACATTGATACCGGAGCCCTGCAAACCGATGCTGTTCCCGACGATGCGCATTCGCCTTGAACGTCCGCTGCCCCCGGCAGTCTGTTTCACAGTCTGAGCCGGTTCCCGCAGGAAGCTTCCCATGCGTTGTCTGCTGTTGCTTTGCCTTTTGTTCAGCTGCACCCAAAGCCAGGCCCTGGATCGCTACAAGGTAGAAGGCTACCTGCTGCCCAACGGCCTGCAGGTGCTGATGAAGCCCGGCGATGACCGCAGCCACGTGGCCATCCGCCTGGTGGTGGGCGTGGGCTTCGATGACTTCGCCTGCAACGAACGCGAGCTGCCGCACCTGCTCGAACACCTGCTGTTCAGCGGCATCGACGGCAGCGGCGAAGGCGGCCTGGAAGAGCGCATGCAGGCGCTGGGCGGCGAGTGGAACGCCTTCACCAGCGACAACGACACCACCTTCGTCATCGAGGCGCCCGCCGCCAACCAGCGCAAGGTGCTGGACCTGCTGCTGGAGGTAGTGACCAAGACCACCATCGACGAGAAGGCCCTGGAAATTTCCCGGCGCATCGTCGAGCGCGAGGACGGCGGCCACTATTCGCACCTGCAGCGCTGGCTGGACAAGCAGGGCGTGGGCCATGCCGCCAGCGACCAGCTGGCCATGGAGCTGGGCCTCAAATGCACCGAGCGCTCGCCGGTGCGCGACATGACCCTGGCCCAGGTGGAGGCAGTACGCAAGCACTGGTACGCGCCCAACAACATGACCCTGATCGTGGTCGGCGGCCTGGACAAGGTGCTGCCGGCCTACCTTGAGCGCACCTGGGCAAGCCTGGACGCGGTCAAGCCCACCGACCACCCGGACATCCCCGTCACCCTGCACAGCGCGGCCCAGCAACGCACCCTCAGCCTCGGCTGGCTGGGCGACGGCGCCAAGCTGCACTGGTTTTTCCCCGAGCCGGAGCTCAACGATGACGTGCCCGACGCTGCCCTGGACCTGGTGCAGGTGTACATGGAGTGGGCGCTGTACAAGGAACTGCGGCTTGACCACGAATTGTCCTACGGCCCCTGGAGCCAGCGCGAAGCCATGGGCGACACCGGCCTGCTGAGCCTGAACGCCGACCTGGACCGCGCCGACGTCGACCGCGCCCGCCAGTTGGTGGCCGAGATGATCGCCCGGCTGAAGAAGGACGGCCTCGACGCCGCCACCTTCGAACGCCTGCGCCAGGCCACCATTTCCCGCCAGACCTGGAGCGTGCAGGGCAACAGCCAGCTGGCCGACTTCTATTGGAACGCCTTGTCCAGCTACGCCAATGGCCGCTTCGAAGACCCCAGCCGCGACCTGCGCAAGGTCACCCTGGCCCAGGCCGACGCGGCCATGCGCCAGGTGTTCAAGGGCCCCGGCTACGTGCGCATCGAACAACCGCTACTCAGCTACGACCAACTCTACAGCCTGGGCGTTGTCGTACTGGTGTTGGCTGGCTTGGCCGTGCTCGGCTGGGGCGCATTGCGGCACAACAAAAGGCACTAGTTGCGCAATCAAGGAGGCAAGGGGGTATCCTTGGCGGCGTTTTTTCCAGCACCTGCCAAGACCGCCGAAATGCCCTTACTGATCCTGCGCATCATCGAACTCATCAAGCGCTACCCCGGGGTGATCGCCCTGGGCGGCTTCATCACGGGCATCGGCAGCTTCATCCTGGTGGACCGCCAGGCCAAGCTGGCCAGCTGGATCGCCGTGCTGATGCTGGTGAGCTGGGTGTGGCTGATGGTCGAGCAGAGCGCCACGCGCTGGTTCAGCCGGCGCTTCAAGCGCGAGATCCCCGAGCCGCTGCTGCGTTACGCGACGCAGATGATCCACCAGGAAAGCCTGTTCTTCGTGCTGCCGTTTTTCTACACCACGACCACGTGGAACAGCGGCCAGCTGGTGTTCACCGGGCTGCTGACCCTGGCCGGCCTGGCGTCGATCACCGACCCGCTGTACTACAGGTTCGTGGCCCCGCGGCGCTGGCTGTTCCTGGCCATGCACACGCTGACGCTGTTCGCCTCGATGCTCACCGCGCTGCCGATCATCCTGCACCTCACCACCTCGCAAAGCTACGAATGGGCGCTGGGCACCGCCATGCTGCTGTCGTTCCCGAGCCTGGCCGCCAGCTTCCCCATCAACCACTGGCGCCGCGGCGTGGCCCTGGTGCTGGCGACCCTGGCGGTGGGCGGTTGCGGCTGGATGATGCGCTCCTGGGTGCCGCCGGCCACGCTGTGGATCACCGAGTCGGCGGTGACCCTGGAAATGGACAACGCCAACCGCACCCACGGCGACAGCATCAAGAACGTCTCGGCCAGCCAGGTGCGCGCCAACGGCCTGTACGCCTACACCGCCATCAACGCCCCGCGCGGGCTGGAAGAGCGCATCTACCACGTGTGGAAATTCAACGGCCAGGAAGTCGACCGCATCCCCCTCGACATCCACGGCGGCCGCGACGAAGGCTATCGCGCCTGGACCCACAAGATGAACCTGCCGGCCAACCCGGTGGGCAAGTGGCAGGTGCAGATCCTCACCGAAGACGGCCAGATGATCGGCATGCTGCGCTTCAAGGTCACCGACGATACCCCGCCCCAGTAACGAGGCCCTGTAGCAGCGGCCGCAGGCCGCGTCCCAGCCGCCGCGCACCTCCTGGCACACCGCGCCGCCCCCGACGCAGCCTGGCGGCAGCTGCTACGCTCGTGTGCATGACTATTCTTGCAGCCGGCGGCCAAGCCTTCCTGGACACCAGCACGCAGCCACCGCGCCTGCGCATCAGCGGTGACTGGACGCTTCGCCACTATGCACACCTGCGCCAGCTGACCCGCCAGCTCGCCGGCCAGTACGACGCCAGCACCCCCATCAACCTCGACCAGCTGGGCGCCATCGACACCGCCGGTGCTTCGCTGCTGGTGGAACTGCTGGGCGCCGAGCGCCTGGGCGGCCTGGCCGAGACAGCCGTGCACCTGCCGGGCGCAAGCCGCGCCCTGCTGCAGACGGTGTACCGCTCGATGCAGGACTTCTGCGAGCCGCTGAAGGAGCCCGAACGCAACATCACCGTGCAGCTGCTCAGCCGCATCGGCACCGCGGTGTACACCGTGTGGCAGGACACCCTGCAGCTGCTGGGCTTCATCGGCCTGATCCTCGAGACCCTGGCCCGCGGCCTGCTGCGCCCGCGGCGCTGGCGTACCACGGCAGTGGTCGCGCACATCGAGCAGACCGGCCTGGACGCCGCGCCCATCGTCGCCCTGCTGACCTTCCTGGTGGGCGCCGTGGTGGCCTTCCTCGGCGCCACCATCCTGGCCAACTTCGGCGCCAGCATCTTCACGGTCAACCTGGTGGCGTTCTCGTTCCTGCGCGAATTCGGCGTGCTGCTGACGGCCATATTGATGGCCGGCCGCACCGCCAGCGCCTTCACCGCGCAGATCGGCTCGATGAAGGCCAACGAGGAGATCGACGCCATCCGCACCCTGGGCCTGGACCCCATGGAGCTGCTGGTGGTGCCCCGAGTGCTGGCGTTGCTGGTGGCACTGCCGGCGCTGACCTTCCTGGCCATGCTCTGTGGCATCGTCGGTGGTGGCGTGGTGTGCGCGCTGTCCCTGGGGATTTCCCCGGCCATGTTCCTGTCCAAGCTACAGGCCGACATCAGCGTGCAGCATTTCCTGGTGGGCCTGGTGAAGGCCCCGGTGTTCGCCTTCATCATCGCCGCCATCGGCTGCCTGGAAGGCTTCAAGGTCAGTGGCAGTGCCGAGTCGGTGGGCGCGCACACCACCTCCAGCGTGGTGCAGTCGATTTTCGTGGTGATCGTGCTGGACGCCGTGGCCGCGCTGTTTTTCATGGAGATACGCTGGTGAACTGGACTGTAGCGGCGCCCAACGTCCCGGTGATCAAGGTGCGCGGCCTGTGCAACCGCTTCGGCCGCCAGGTGGTGCATGAACACCTGGACCTGGACCTCAACCGCGGCGAGATCCTCGCGGTGGTGGGTGGCTCGGGCAGCGGCAAGTCGGTGCTGCTGCGCAGCATCGTCGGCCTGCGCCGCCCCGACGAAGGCAACATCCAGGTGCTAGGCCAGGACCTCGCCAGCCTCGACGACCAGGGCCGCTCCCAGGTGGAACGGCGCTTCGGCGTGCTGTTCCAGAAAGGCGCGCTGTTTTCCTCGCTGACGGTGACCGAGAACGTCGCCCTGCCACTGATCGAGCACGCCGGCCTGAGCCGCGCCGACGCCGAGCACCTGGCCTGCGTGAAGCTGGCCCTGGCCGGCTTGCCGCTGTCGGCAGCCAACAAATACCCGGCGTCGCTGTCGGGCGGCATGATCAAGCGCGCCGCACTGGCCCGGGCCTTGGCGCTGGACCCGGACATCCTGTTCCTCGACGAGCCCACCGCCGGCCTCGACCCCATCGGCGCCGCCGCCTTCGACCAGCTGATCCTGACGCTGCGCGACGCCCTGGGACTGAGTGTGTTCCTGGTCACCCACGACCTGGACACCCTCTACACCATCACCGACCGGGTGGCCGTGCTGTCGCAGAAGCGCGTGCTGGTGGCCGCGCCCATCGCCAAGGTGGCCGCCACGCCAGACCCGTGGATTCACGAATACTTTCACGGCCCCCGCGGCCGGGCAGCGTGGCAGGCTGCTTCGACGCACAGCGAGGTGTGACATGGAAACCCGCGCCCATCACGTGTTGATCGGCCTGTTCACCGTGCTGGTGGTGGTCGGCGCCTTGCTGTTCGGCCTGTGGCTGGCCAAATCCAGCGTCGACAGCGCCTTCAACGACTACGAGGTGGTGTTCAACGAAGCCGTCACCGGCCTGTCCCGCGGCAGTTCGGTACAGTACAGCGGCATCAAGGTCGGCGACGTCACCCAGCTGCGCCTGGACCCGCAAGACCCGCGCCGGGTGCTGGCCCGCATTCGCCTGACCGGCGAAACCCCGGTCAAGCAGGACACCCTCGCCAAGCTGGCGCTCAACGGCATCACCGGCACCTCGATCATCCAGCTCAGCGGCGGCACCCCGCAAAGCCCGACGCTTACGGGCGACAAGGGCCGCCTGCCGGTGATCGTCGCCTCGCCGTCGCCCATCGCCCGCCTGCTGACCAATAGCAACGACCTGATGGCCAGCGTCAACCAGCTGCTGGCCAACGCCAACCGCCTGCTGTCGGCGGAAAACGTCGACCGCTTCAGCGCCACCCTGGAACACATGGAACAGGTGACCGGCAGCATCGCCGCCCAGCGCGACGACATCCGCCAGGCCATCAGCCAGGCGGCGGGCACCCTGAAACAGGCCGGCCAGCTGGTGCACAACGCCAACGGCCTGCTCAACCAGCAGGGCCGCCAGGCCATGGGCAGCGCCCAGCAGGCGATGCAGTCGCTGCAGCAGAGCGCCGCCACGCTCAACGGGCTTCTGGCGAACAACCGCGACGCCGTCAACGGCGGCCTGCAAGGCCTGAACCAGCTCGCGCCAGCGATTCGCGAGCTGCGCGACACCCTCACCGCGCTGAAGGCCATCACCCAACGGCTGCAGGCCAACCCCGGCGGCTACCTGCTGGGCCGCGACCAGAACAAGGAGTTTGAACCATGAGTGCCGTGCTGCGTGGGATGGCCCTGGGCCTGGTCATCGGCCTGCTGGCCGCCTGCTCGATCCTGCCCAAGGCCGAGCCGGCCGACGTCTACCGCCTGCCCACTGCCGCAACCACGGCCCACGGCGGCCCCAGCCTGCCCTGGACGCTGCGCATCGGCAAACCCCAGGCCGGTGACGCCTTGAACAGCCCGCGCATCGCTGTGCTGCCCCAGGGCGACGTGGTGAGCAGCTACAAAGGCGCGCGCTGGAGCGACCCGGCGCCAGTGCTGCTGCGCAACCGCCTGCTCGACGCCTTCATCAGCGACGGCCGCCTGCGCGGCCTGAGCAACGACGACAGCACCGTGCAGGCGGATTTCGAGCTGGGTGGGCAGTTGCAGGCATTCCAGAGTGAATACGCCGCCGGCGGCGTCAGCGTGCGCGTGCGCCTGGATGCACGGCTGGTGGATGGCCGCAGCCAGCGTATCCTCGCAAGCCGCCGCTTCGAGGTCAGCCAGGCGGTAGCAGGCACTGCGGTGCCGAACGTAGTCGCCGCCTTCGGCCAGGCCAGCGACCGCCTCAGCGCCCAGGTGATCGAATGGACCCTGGCTCAGGCCGCCGTGGCGCCGAAGAACCAGTAGCACACGGCAATGGCCGCCACTACGCCGGAGAACTCTGCCAGCAGCGCGCAGCCCACGGCGTGGCGGGCCCGCTGGATGCCCACGGCGCCGAAGTACACGGCCAGCACGTAGAAAGTGGTCTCGGTGCTGCCCTGGATGGTGGCGGCCACCAGCGCCGGGAAGCTGTCCACGCCCTTGCTCTGCATGGTCTCGATCAGCATGGCCCGCGCGGCGCTGCCGGAGAACGGCTTGACCATGGCGGTGGGCAGGGCGTCGACGAAGCGGGTGTCCAGGCCCAGCCACTGCACCACATGGCGAATGCCATCGAGGCCGAACTCCAGGGCCCCGGAGGCGCGCAGCACGCCGATGGCGCAGAGCATCGCCACCAGGTACGGCAGCAGGTTCTTGGCCACGTCGAAGCCTTCCTTGGCGCCCTCCACGAAGGTTTCATAGACCTTGACCTTGCGTAGCGCGCCGATGACCAGGAACAGCATGATCAGGCCGAACAGCGTCAGGTTGCCCAGGATCGACGACAAGCTGGCCAGCGCCGCCGCCGACATGCCCGCCAGCAGGGCCATGAATGCGCCCAGCAGCAGCGCGCCGGGAATCAGGTAGGCCAGCACCACCGGGTCCCACAGGCGCAGGCGCTGCATCAACGCCACCGACAGCAGGCCCACCAGGGTGGAGGCGCTGGTAGCCAGCAGGATGGGCAGGAATACCAGGGTCGGGTCCAGCGCGCCCTGCTGGGCGCGGTACATGAAGATGGTCACCGGCAGCAGCGTCAGCGACGAGGCGTTGAGCACCAGGAACAGGATCTGCGCGTTGCTGGCGGTGGTGGTGCTGGGGTTGAGTTCCTGCAACGAACGCATGGCCTTGAGGCCAATGGGCGTGGCAGCGTTGTCCAGGCCCAGGGCGTTGGCGGCGAAGTTCAGGGTAATCAGGCCCAGGGCAGGGTGGCCACGGGGCACTTCGGGCATCAGCCGGGCGAACAGCGGGCCCAGCACCTTGGCCAGCCAGTCAACGATGCCGGCCTTTTCGGCAATGCGCAGGAAGCCCAACCACAGGGTCAGGGTGCCGAACAGCAGCACCATCACCTCGACCGACAGCTTGGCCATGGCGAAGATGCTTTCCACCATGGCCGCGAAGATGCCGGCGTTGCCACCCACCAGCCATTGGGCCAGGGCGGAGATCGCCGCCACCACGAAAAAGCCGAGCCAAAGGCCGTTAAGCATCAGTCATACCCCAAGGAAGTTGCCGCGAATGATAGCGGCCCCCGTCCAGAAACGACAAACCCCGACACGGGGGTCGGGGTTTGCAGATGTTTCCGCAACGCGGTTACTCGGCGACAGCCTTGCCGGCAGCGGCTGTCTTGCTGCGCCAGTGCGGCAGCGAGTTCCAGTAGCGCGCGCCCTTGGCGTCGTCGTACATGCCTTCCCAGCGCGAGATGACCAGCACGGCCAGGGCATTGCCAATCACGTTCAGCGCAGTACGGGCCATGTCCATGATGCGGTCGACACCGGCGATGAAGGCCAGGCCTTCCAGCGGGATGCCCACGCTGCCCAGGGTGGCCAGCAGTACCACGAAGGACACGCCCGGCACGCCGGCGATACCCTTGGAGGTGACCATCAGGGTCAGCACCAGCATCACCTGCTGGCTGATCGACAGGTCGATGCCGTACAGCTGGGCGATGAAGATGGCCGCGATGCTCTGGTACAGGGTCGAACCGTCGAGGTTGAACGAGTAGCCGGTCGGCACCACGAAGCTGCTGATGGCCTTCGGCGCGCCGTAGGCTTCCATCTTCTCGATCACGCGCGGCAGCACGGTCTCGGAGCTGGCGGTGGAGTAGGCCAGTACCAGTTCATCCTTGAAGATGCGGAACAGCTTGAACACCGAGAAGCCGAACAGCTTGGCCACCAGGCCCAGCACGGCAATGGCGAAGAACAGGATGGCGACGTAGACCAGGATCACCAGCTTGGCCAGCGGCAGCAGCGAGCCGAAGCCGAAGTTGGCCACGGTCACCGCGATCAGGGCGAACACACCGATCGGCGCATAGTTCATGATCATGTGGGTGACCTTGAACATGGTCTCCGACACGCCCTGGAAGATCTTCACCAGCGGCTCGCGGGTTTCACCCGGCAGGCTCGACAGGCCCAGGCCGAAGAACACCGAGAAGAAGATGATCGGCAGCATGTCGCCACGGGCGATGGCCGCGAAGATGTTCGACGGGATCAGGTTGAGGATGGTGGCGATGAACGCGTGGTCATGGGAAACCTCGGAGGTGGTCTTCTCGTATTGCGAGATGTCCACGGTACCCAGGGTGCTCATGTCGATGCCGGTTCCAGGGTGGAACACGTTGGCCAGCAGCAGGCCCACGACGATCGCGATGGTGGTCACCACCTCGAAATACAGGATGGTCTTGAGGCCGATGCGGCCCAGCTTCTTCGCGTCGCCCACTCCGGCGATACCGACGACCAGTGACGAAATCACGATCGGGATAACGATCATCTTGATCAGGCGAATGAAGATGTCACCAGCCGGTTGCAGGACGTTACTGATCCACCAGGCCTTTTCGGCACTGAAGTGGTTGAGCAACGCGCCCAATGCAATGCCCAGTACCAGACCGATGAGGATCTGCCAGGCGAGGCTGAGTTTTGCCTTCTTCATATTATTACCCTTGCTTCAAGTGAATCCGGGACATCTGCGTTAGATCCGCCGTAACCCGCAGGCTTGAGCCTTGCAAGCTCGTTCAGGCAGGTCTGCGGATGCCCCCGTAGAAGGTTTTCGCGACCGAACCCATGCGGCTCTGGCCATCGAAAAAAGGCGCAACTATTCCGATGCAGGCTCGCGACGTCTAATGCCGTAAACGCCTACCCTATGCCGAATCGGCATGATATTTTTTGTGTCGAACGGACGTCACAACGGGTTGCTCTACACCCGTTCGGATTATCGACGGTGGCCGAAACGGCACCCAATCAGCCGATACGCCCCTTTAAACGGGGGGTTGGCCGAGCATTGTTCGACAATCCGAACGCGCTTTTCGCGCGGCGGCGGTGGAGCAAGAGGGAAAAAAATCGCGATAGATGGTCAGCCGCGCTGCGACAAAAAGTCCCTGCCTGAAGCCCTTACCAGCCGACCAAACGCAAAAAAACCGCCGAAGCTCACCTGGCGGTTCTTTCAAGTATCAAGCTCTCCGGAAGTCCGGCCATTGCTGGCACGCGGACTTCCGTCGCAGCTTTCTCCTGACCTGGCCCACGGCTGGAGGCACTCCCTGTACCCCTAGGTCACTCCGATCATGCGGCAATCAAAGCGTCCCGGCCCCTTGGTCATGCGTCGGCCCTCCTCGGGCGGGCGCAGTTAGTAGAAGCTAAATCATTGAAAAGGTTCAGCTTCTTTGGAAACCACTGGTCAGTACCAGTTTGGGTCCTTTTTAAGTTGCTCCATCAACAGGGCTTGCATGCCCTGGTCCGGCTTGCCCAGCCAACGGTAGTCGGCGTGGCGGGTCGGCGACTTGTCGGCGGGCAGCCCCTCGGGGACGTCCACCAACATGCCGTACGCGTGCTTCTTGTTCCAACTGAAGGCAACAATCAGCCGGTGGTTCTTGCAGACCTGCTGGCTTTCGCACAGCGGGCCCACCAGGTACTTGTCGCCACCTTCTTCCACGGCCGACATTTGCTGCTCGGAAACGCCCGTGAGGTTCAGCACCCAATCGGGCACCCGTTCCTCTTTCCTGACGACGCCTTGCCATGTGTCGCGGTACTGCGGGTCGCTGCTCAACAAGCCGTTGACCTGCACCTGGCCGTCATTGGCCGCCACCGCCATGCCACCGCAGCCCAACAGCAGGGCCACGGTGGCAGCCTTGAAGGTCATGCCTTTCATTGGCGTCAGCCTCGGCCACGACGGCCAAAGATGAAGGAGGCCACGAACAGCACCAGGAAGACGATGAACAGGATCTTGGCGATCCCGGTCGCGGCGCCAGCGATACCACCGAAGCCCAGTACCGCGGCGATGATGGCGATGATCAGGAATGTGACTGCCCAACTCAACATGGTGACTCTCCTTACCTTTTTTAAATGGGGTGCTGCCTACTGCGATCTCGCCAGGGGCGAGGCTTCATCTAGAACACCCAGCTCTGGTGCCGCTCCACCTGGTCGTTGCTCTCGGCCCGTTGCAGCAAGGCCGTGTCTTGGGACGGGTGGACGGCGCCGGCGCTGACGGCATTGAAATGCGGATAGCTGATTGCCGGATGGGCCTGGGCCAGTTGCGCCTCGTGGCCTTCGTGCCAGTGCTGATAAAACTGGCCGGCAAGCAGGGTGATCATCAAAGCAAGGGTCACGGACAGACCCTGTTGGATCTGCTGGGAAGAGATCGGCAAATGGGCTAGACATTGGCGGCTCATCCTGTAACTCCTCTTGGTTTGATGATCATCACTGCTTGATAGGGATATTGCAGACAGCGTGCCAGTTTTAAATTAAGAAAATATTCAATGAAATCAGGTGGTTAAGACGTAGAAACAAGGCCCTGTGGCGAGCAACCTGCACGATGGCCACCGGTTGCTCGGGCGTTTTGCACGATGGGCTCAGCCGGTGCTCTTGCCGGCTACCTTGAGCAGGTCGGCGTCCACCCCGCGCACGCCGCGAATGTTGCGGGCGATTTCCACCGCCTGGGCCTTCTCTTCGGTGCTGGCCACCACGCCGCCCAGGGTGACCATGCCGCTTTTGGTGTCGACCTTGATGTTGATGCCATCCACGTCGCGGCTATATAGAAGGCTGGCCTTGACCTTGCTGGTGATCCACGCATCGCTGATGGAGGCCTCGGTGGTTTTGGCCTGGGCTTCGGCCTGGGTGGTCTGGGTGTCGGCGGCACCCAGGCTGATCAGGTTGTTCACCTGGGTCACGCCCTCGGTGTTCTGCGCAAGGTCGCCGGCCATCTGCTTGGCGTCGGCGGTCTGCGCCTGGCCCTTCAGGGTCACCACGCCGTTCTGGGTGTCCACCTCGGTGTCCAGCGCCTGGGTGGCGCTGTTCCATAGCAGCTTGGACTTGATGGTGGCGGTCAGGGTGGCGTCATCGAAACGCTGGGCGATGCGCTTCTGCACGGGCGGCTGGTTGGCCAGGGTCGGGTCCACGGTCAGCAGATTGTCGACCTTGGTGATGCCGGAGGTCTGCGCGGCAATCTGCTCGGCCAGGTCGCGGTCCACCTCGTTCTCTACCTGGCCCTTGAGCGTCGCTACCCCGTTGGCGACGCTGACGTCGATCTTGAACGGGCTCAGGTGACGGTTGAGGGCGAAGGCCGTCCAGATCGACCCTTCCTGCCGGGCGGCTTGCAGTTGGCTGCTGACCTGGTTGGTGTCGAGGGTCGCGGCGTGGCTCATGGCGGGCGCCAGCACGGCGCCCAGTGAACAGGCCAGGGCCAGGCGTTTGAGGGCATTCATGACAAAGCTCCTTATTACAGACGGTCGGGTGAGACCCGCAACGGCCATGCCAAGGGCTTAATTTTCTATTTTTTCTTTGGGAACCAGTGGGTTAGTGCAGTTATCAACAGATAGTTACCATGCAGGTCGCCGAATGAATCAGAATTGACCATGCAACTTGCCCGATTATTCTGACACTAACCCAAGACAATTCTTAAAGGAGCGTAGGAAAATGGAAGCTGGCACGGAACACCAAGGCCGAATCCTCTTGGTGGATGATGAGTCCGCCATCCTTCGCACCTTCCGTTACTGCCTGGAAGACGAAGGCTACAGCGTCGCCACCGCCAACAGTGCGGCGCAGGCTGACGCGCTGATGCAGCGCCAGGTGTTCGACTTGTGCTTCCTGGACTTGCGCCTGGGCGAGGACAACGGCCTGGACGTACTGGCGCAGATGCGCATCCAGGCGCCCTGGATGCGCGTGGTGATCGTCACCGCCCACTCGGCGGTGGACACCGCCGTGGACGCCATCCAGGCCGGCGCCGCCGATTACCTGGTCAAGCCCTGCAGCCCCGACCAACTGCGCCTGGCCACCGCCAAGCAGCTGGAAGTGCGCCAGCTGTCGGCCCGCCTGGAAGCGCTGGAAGGGGAGGTGCGCAAACCCAAGGACGGCCTGGACTCCCATAGCCCGGCCATGATGGTGGTGCTGGAGACCGCCCGCCAGGTGGCCAATACCGACGCCAACATCCTCATCCTGGGTGAGTCGGGCACGGGTAAAGGCGAGCTGGCCCGTGCCATCCACGGCTGGAGCAAGCGCGCGAAAAAAGCCTGCGTGACCATCAACTGCCCGTCGTTGACCGCCGAGCTGATGGAAAGCGAGCTGTTCGGCCACAGCCGCGGCGCCTTCACCGGCGCCAGCGAAAGCACCCTGGGCCGGGTCAACCAGGCCGACGGCGGCACCCTGTTCCTCGACGAGATCGGCGACTTCCCGCTGACCTTGCAGCCCAAGCTGCTGCGCTTCATCCAGGACAAGGAATACGAGCGCGTGGGCGATCCGGTCACCCGCCGCGCCGACGTGCGCATCCTCGCCGCCACCAACCTCAACCTCGAGGACATGGTGCGCGAAGGGCGCTTCCGCGAAGACCTGCTGTACCGCCTCAACGTCATCACCCTGCACCTGCCGCCCCTGCGCGAGCGCAGCGAGGACATCCTGACCCTGGCCGACCGCTTCCTGGCGCGCTTCGTCAAGGAATACGCCCGCCCCGCGCGCGGCTTCAGCGAGGAGGCACGGGCGGCGCTGCTCAACTATCGTTGGCCAGGCAACATCCGCGAACTGCGCAACGTGGTGGAACGCGCCAGCATCATCTGTGCCCAGGAACGCGTGGAAGTCAGCCACCTGGGCATGGCCGAGCAACCGGCCAACAATGCCCCGCGCATTGGCGCGGCGCTGAGCCTGGATGAGCTGGAAAAAGCCCACATCGGCGCCGTGCTGGCCACCAGCGACACCCTGGACCAGGCGGCCAAGACCCTGGGCATCGACGCCTCGACGCTGTATCGCAAACGCAAACAGTACAACCTGTGAGGTTGCCGATGAAGTTGCGGACCCGGCTGTTTCTCAGCTTCTCGGCGCTGATCACCGTGGCCTTGCTGGGCCTTGCCCTGGGGTTGGTCAGCGTGATGCAGCTGGCCAGGTCCCAGGAAGGCCTGGTGCACTACAACTTCGTCTCCCTGGACCTGGGGCTCAAGCTGCGCCAGAACCTGGGCGACCAGTTGATCATGATGCTCAACGAGCAGTCCGACAAGAACGCCCTGGCCAACTCCCAGCAGCAGTTCCAGGACCTGATCAGCCAGGGCCTGGCCCATGAGCAGGAACACGACCAGCCCGCCGGTTTCACCCAGACCGCCCGCGACTACCAGCGCTTCCTGGCCGCCTACCAGCAGGCCATCGCCCAGGACGGCGACATCAGCGACAACCCAGCCTTCAGCGACGCCCTCAACGCCCTGCGCAACGGCATGCTCGACGCCCACAAGCAGGCGCTGGACAACATCAATAGCGCCCAGGAAAGCACCCACGAACGTGCGGTCATGGTCTCGGCGCTGCTGGGGCTGGTGGGCCTGGCAGTGCTGCTGATCGGCTTCTTTACCGCGCACAACATCGCCCGGCGCTTTGGCGAACCCATCGAGGCGCTGGCCACCGCTGCCGACAACATCAGCCAGGGCAACTTCGATGTGGCCTTGCCACAGTCTTCGGCGGCCGAGCTCAACCAACTGACCCAGCGCTTCGACACCATGGCCCAGGTGCTGCGCAAGCACCAGGAGACCAACGTCGACGAACTGCTGGCCGGCCAGCAACGCCTGCAGGCGGTGCTCGACAGCATCGACGACGGCCTGCTGATGATTGACCGCGACGGCCGCCTGGAGCACCTCAACCCGGTAGCCCAGCGGCAATTGGGCTGGGAAAATGACCGCGTGGGCATGGGCCTGGGCGAGGCCTTGCAGCGCCCGGAGATGGACACGCAGCTGAAGCTGATCCTGCGCGGCGGCAGCCTGGAGCGGGCGCTGGAAGACCTGAGCTTCGAGCTGGACGGCGAAACCCGCCTGCTGGCCTACAGCCTGACCCCGGTCAGCCACACCGAGGGGCATATCCTCGGCGCGGTGATGGTGCTGCACGACGTCACCGAGCAGCGCGCCTTCGAGCGGGTGCGCAGCGAGTTCGTGCTGCGCGCCTCCCACGAGCTGCGCACCCCGGTCACCGGCATGCACATGGCCTTCGGCCTGCTGCAGGAGCGCGTGCACTTCGCCCCCGACTCCCGCGAGGCCGACCTCTTCGACACGGTGAAGGAAGAGATGCAGCGGCTGATGCAGCTGATCAACGACCTGCTGAACTTCTCCCGCTACCAGAACGGCCTGCAGAAGTTGACCCGCGGGCCGTGCGCCATCGACGACCTGCTCAGCCGTGCCCAGCAGCGCTTCACCGAGCAGGCGCGGGAGAACGATATCGACCTGGTGATCGAACACCAGGACGCCCTGCCGCGCCTGCACGCCGACCAGGCCCAGCTGGACCGCGTGCTCGACAACCTGCTGGACAACGCCCTGCGCCACACCCCACACAGCGGGCGCATTCGCCTGCAGGCGCGGCGCCATGCCGAACGGGTGATTATCAGCGTCGAAGACAACGGCGAGGGCATTGCCTACGGCCAGCAGGGGCGCATTTTCGAGCCCTTCGTGCAGGTGGGCCGCAAGAAAGGCGGCGCCGGCCTGGGCCTGGCGCTGTGCAAGGAGATCGTGCAGCTACACGGCGGGCGCATGGGCGTGTATTCACGCCCGGGGCAGGGCACGCAGTTCTACATGACCCTGCCGCTCTAGGCCTCGTCGTCGATGCGCCGGCCCGCCAGGCGCCGGCCGCGGGTCACCAGTTCGCTGAACTGCCGCGCGTTGAGCGGGTGGGCAAACAGCCAGCCCTGGCCGTAGTTTACCCCTTCACTGCTCAGCAGCAGCGCCTGGGCCTCCAGCTCGATGCCCTCGGCAATCACCCGCAGCTGCAACGCGTGGGCCATGCGAATGATGTGCGGGGCCACGCCGCTGCTGGCGGCGTCATGGCCCAGGGCGTCGATGAACGCCTTGTCGATTTTCAGGCAGTCTACCGGCAGCGTCTGCAGGTAGGCCAGGCTGCAATAGCCGGTGCCGAAGTCGTCGATCAGCACCTGATGGCCCACGTCCCGCAGGGCTTGCAGGTTGTCACGGGCCACCACCACGTCAATCAGGCCGCGCTCGGTCACTTCGAAGGCAATCTGGTGCGCCGATACCCGGTGCTGGGCCAGCAGCCGTGCAACCACGCGGCCAATGCGCGGCACCATCACGTCGACGGCCGCCAGGTTCACCGAGACATACAGGTGGGGGTTGGCACGAAGCAGCTGGCCTAACTGTTCCAACAGCTGTTGCAGGACAAAATCGGTGATTTCGCGAATCTGGCCGGTGTTTTCCGCCATGGGGATGAACAGATCGGGGCTGGTCAGCGTGCCATCCGGGCGACGCCAGCGCACCAGCGCCTCGGCGCCCACGCATCGTCGGCTGTTGAGGTCGAAGATCGGTTGGTACAGCACCTTCAGCTCGCCCCGGCGCAACGCCCCCTGCAGTTCATTGCTCAGGGAGCGGCGTTCGCGCACCAGTTCAAGCACCATCCAGCCCACGAACCCGGCCAGCAGCAGGCTGCCGGGGAACAGCGCCCACAAGGCCGCGTTCATTTTCGGCAGCAGGTTGGTCCGCGGTGCGATCAACACCAGCTGGTAGTCCGGCGACTTGGTGAACATGCGGTAGATCAGGCTGTCGCGGGTCACCAGCAGCGGCTGTTGCGAGGGCGGCGGCCAATCGCTGGCTGGCGGCCAGGCCTGGGCCGGGCCCAGCACCGGCACTGCGCGCTTGCCCTTGTCGAGTACCACCAGCAGGCTGCCGCCGGGTGCCAGGTCGACCACGTCGGTGAGGTGCCCGCGGGAGGTGGACACGCTGAACGGCCCCCGGCCCAGGCGCAGCGCGGCGAGGTTATCGTCGGGCTGGGTGGTGGTGTTGAGCCAATAGCTGTAGGTCGGGCCCTTGATGTCCGGGGCACGCATGGCCAGGGTGCCAGCCTCGGCCGGGCGGCTGGAGCAGCTTTGCTCGCCATCGTTGTAGACCGCGTCGTAGACGAAGCGGTTGTCGAACCCCACCTGTTGCAGGGCCGCCGTCATCGCCGGCCCGCAGCCGCGCAGGTTCTGTTCGTTGAGCAGGTCGACGCTCTCGCGCAGCTGGCCGAAGATCTGCTCCAGGCGGTCGAGGAAACGGTCGCCACGGGCATTCATCTGCTCGATTTCAGTCTGCTGGACCTGGTGCATCACCAGCCCGAAACTGGCGCTGAGCAACAGCGCCGCGCACGCGACAGCCGCCAGCGTCGCCATTAACCAGGGACGATAAAGGGCGCTGCGAAGACGCACGTAGGCGGAAGACATGGGTGAATATCCAGTTGCTCACCTTGAGGTATAGCAACTGGACGGGATTTAGCCTTGCCGTTGGGCGGAGCTGGGCAACTCAGCGCTGGCTGTTGAGCGCCTGCAGGATGGCGGCGGTTTCGGCGTCGGGCTCGCCGTCGAAGCGGGCCGGGCGGAAGTGCATCTGGAACGCGGCGATGACGTGCCGGGTGGTGACGTCCAGCTGGCCGGTCTGCACGGTCATGTAGCCCAGCCGCGACAGCTGCTGCTGGTACCAGGTCATGCTCGGCGGGTTGACCTCGAAACGGGCCTTGTTGCGCGCCACGGCGCCAGCGTCGGGCCAGATGCCCAGGCCTTCGTCGGCCAGGCGCTTCCAGGGGAACAGCGGGCCCGGGTCCTGCTTGCGCAGGGGGGCGATGTCGCTGTGGCCGATGATGTGCCGTGGTTCGATGTTGTAGCGCTTGACGATGTCCTTGAGCAGCGCTTCCACGGCCTGGATCTGGGCCTCGGTGTAGGGGTACCAGAGCCGGCCGTTGGGGCCGTCGGTGAAGCCTGGGTTGACGATCTCGATGCCGATGGAGCTGGAGTTGAGCCAGGTGCGGCCATCCCACTCGCTTTCGCCGGCGTGCCAGGCGCGCTGGCTTTCATCCACCAGCTGGTACACGGTGGGCGGGTTGAGGCCCACCAGGTAATGGGCGCTAACCTCGCCGTGGGTCAGCAGCGCCAGCGAGCGCTCGTCCGATGCCGAGGTGTAGTGCAGCACCACGAACTGAATCCGGCTGTCATGGTTGACCGAGGGATGACTGTGGTCGATACGCAGACCGTTGGTACAGCCCGCCAACGCGAGCAACAGCAGGGCACAGCCGAGGAATTTCATAAAGGTGGGCGGCAACTTGGTGGGCAGTAATGCAATAGTATAACACACCGCCACCACAACCCCGTAGCAGCGGCCAAAGGCCGCGTCATGGCCGCCGCTGTGAGCCTGAGGCACCGCGCATGCAAGACGCAGCCTGCGGCAGCTGCTACATCCTGTGGGAGCTGGCTTGCCAGCGAGTTGTTGGGGCCTAAAAGCTCGCTGGCAAGCCAGCTCCCACAAGACAGTTGCTGCTACGGGGGCGTCAGGCGTGGAGCACGCGGTTGCGGCCGGCGGCCTTGGCGCGGTACAGGACTTCGTCGGCGCGCTTGAGCACCAGCTCGCTGCGCTCGCCGCCACGGAAGCCGGCGAGGCCAATGGAAATGGTGATGGTCACGCGCTGGCCCTTAAAGTGGAACGGGCAGGCTTCCACCGCCGCGCGCAGGGTTTCCACCAGGCGCACGCCTTCGATCATGGAGGTGTGCGGGATCAACATGACGAACTCCTCACCACCAAAGCGTGCCATGAAGTCCATGGGCCGCAGGCGCTTGCGCAGTTCGTTGGCGATGATCTTCAGCACCTTGTCGCCGGCCAGGTGGCCGTAGCTGTCGTTGATGGACTTGAAGTGATCCAGGTCCAGCATCGCCAGCAGCAGCTCGCTGCCGTCCTCCTGGCGCAGGGCCACGGCCTGCTCCAGGCGCTCGGTCCAGGCCGCGCGGTTGGGCAGGCCGGTGAGCGGGTCGATCAGCGCCTTCTGGCGCTGCTCCTCCAGGTGCTCGCGGTAGCCCTGGGCTTCGCCTTCCATGCTGGCCACGCGTTCGGCCAGGCCTTGCAGGCGCGTGGCAATTTCCTGCTCGCGCTGGTCGCGCTGCTGCTGGTGGGCATCGATGGTGCCGATCAGGCCTTCCAGGCGCTGCTCCAGGACCTGCTTGAGGCTGGCCACGTCGGTAGCGCCCTGCATGCTGGTCTGCATGCCATCCACGTGCTCGCGCAACTGGTTGTCCAGCTCGCGGGCGGCCGAGCGGCTGTCGGCATGGCCTTCGCTGGCCGCCTGCAGATGGTTCTGGAAGGTATCCAGGCGCTCGTTCAACTGCTTGAGGTACAGCTCGAAATCATGCTGGCCGCTGTCGTTGATGGCCAGCATCAGGGTGGCCAGGTCGTCGAGAATCGGCAGCAACTCGTACCAGTTCAGCCCGTGGCGCAGCCGGTCCTGCATGGCCTCGGCCTGCGGGCGATGCCGTTCCGGTAGCGTCAGGTCGTTGAGCAGCCCCAGCAGGGTTTCTTCGATGTGCGCGGCCACCGAGCTGTAGGACGGTTCTGGCGAGGGGGGCAGGGCGTACAGCAGCTCCTCGCCAGGCTCCTGGGGATCGATGGCGGCGATCGCCTCGGCCATTACCGAAGGCAGCGGCAGGCGGTCGATGAACACCGGCGGCGCGACCTCGGGGGCAGCGGCGGGCGGCTCGCTGGCGGCGGCCAGCACCGTGGGTACGAAGGGCTGCACCTGCAGGGCCGGCTGCTCGTCGACCGGCTGCGCCACTGGCTCGTCGGGCTCCGGGGGCTGGGCCGGCTGCAGCAGGGGCTGTAGTTGGGGCGCGGGCTCAGGTGCAGCCACTTCAACAGGCGTCGGTGCAGGTTGCGGCGCCAGGGCTGGGGTTTCAGCTGCCGGCGCAACATCAAGCACCTCAACCGGCGGCGCCTCCACCACGGCCGGGGCGGCAGCAGCGACGGGCTGTGGCTGCACAGGCGAAGGCTCTGGCACGGCTTCCGGCTGCTCGGCGTCACGGCCACCGAACAGGCGCTGGAACAGCCCCTGGCGCTGCGAGTCGGCGGTATGTTCAATGCCCGCCAGGGCCTGGCCTTGCAGGCCACTGAGTTCACTGAGCAGCAGCGGAATCTCCCGCGCCTGGCCGGCGCGTTCCTCCAGCTGCTTGGCAAACTTCTTCAGCGGCTTGCTGACATCGCGGGGCAGCGGCAGCGTCTGCAATTGGTCGACCAGCGCGGTCAGTGCAGTGCTGATCTGGGTGACACGGGTTTCGCGGCGCTGTTCGGAATCCAGCACGGCCTTTTCCAGGCGTGGAATCAGCGCGGCCAGCCCGGCGTCCATGTCGTCGGTGCGCACCACCTCGCGCATTTCCTTCATGCACTGGTCCACGGCCTTGTCGGTACCCTCGGCAGCCAGGGTGCTGCGCACCAGGCCGCGGCGCAACAGGTCGAGCCGCGCATTCCAGCGGCGCTCCAGTTTCTCCTGCTGTTCAATACTCTTGAGGTACTTCTCTTTCCAGCGCTGGGCTTCTTCGGTCATGCCAAGGGTCTGCGAGGTGAGGGGCGAAGCGCCGGCAGCGCGTCGGCCACGAGGGTGTCGGGCAAGCGGATCTCTACCGCCACGGGCAGATGATCGGAAATGGGTTGGGCCAGCACCTGCACCCGTTCTAGGGTCAGGCTGGGGCTGAGCAAAATATGATCAAGGCAACGCTTGGGCTGCCAGCTGGGAAACGTGGCTTCGGCCTGGGGCGCCAGCAGGCCCAGGTCGCGCAGGGGCGAATGCTGCAGCAGGTCGCTGGCATGGGTGTTCATGTCGCCCATGAGGATCTGGTGCTTGTAGCCGCCAATCAGTTCGCGAATGTAGGCCAGTTGCCGCGCCCGGGTACGCGTGCCCAGGGCCAGGTGCATCATGACCACCACCAGCGCCTCGTCACCCTCGCCAAAGCGCGCCAGGATGGCACCGCGGCCGGCCGGGCCGGGCAACGGGTGGTCTTCCAGGCTCCAGGGGCGCAAGCGGCTGAGAATGCCGTTGCTGTGCTGGGCCAGGCGGCCAAGGTTGCGGTTGAGTTGCTGGTACCAGTAGGGGAAGGCGCCCAGGTGGGCCAGGTATTCGACCTGGTTGACGTAACCGGACCGAATGCTGCCGCCGTCCACCTCCTGCAGGGCCACCAGGTCGAAGTCAGCGAGCAGGCTGCCGATCTTCTGCAGGTTGTTGGTGCGGCCGGTGTGCGGCAACAGGTGTTGCCAGCTGCGCGTCAGGTAATGGCGGTAGCGTTCGGTGCTGATGCCAACCTGGATGTTGAAACTGAGCAGGCGCAGCCGGCCATCCTCGGGGAGGCCGCTGGTGTTTACATGATGCTCGTTGACCCGCGGATCACGCAGGCCAACGACACGTTCGGTTCTCCAGCGGCGCACAGGTCACCTGAGGTTAGTTGGCAGCGCTCTTGTTGGCTGCACGTTCTTTGGCAATCAGTGCATCGGCCACTTTCAGCGTTTCTTCAGGGCCACCTGCAGTGCCAAGGTCAAAACGGTACTTGCCGTTGACGATCATGGTCGGCACGCCCTGCACACCGTAGGCCACGGCCAGATCCTTGTACTGCTTGACCTTGCCCTGCACCGCGAACGATTTGTAGGTTTCCAGGAACTTGGCGCGATCCACGCCCTGGGTGGCGACGAAGTCGGCCATCTGCTCAGGGTCGGTCAGGCGCTTGCCTTGTTTCTGGATGGCGTCGAACACGGCCGAGTGCACCTTGTGCTCCACACCCATCATGTCGAGGGTGATGAACAGTTGGCCGTGCAGGTCCCACGGGCCGCCAAACATGGCAGGGATGCGGATGAAGTGCACGTCAGCCGGCAGCTTCTCGATCCATGGGTTGATGGTTGGCTCGAAGGCGTAGCAGTGCGGGCAGCCGTACCAGAACATTTCGACCACTTCGATCTTGCCAGGCTGGGCGACCGGCACCGGGCTGGTCAGTTCCACGTATTGCTTGCCCGCTTCCAGCGGGGCATCGGCGGCTTGGGCGGTCATGCCGAACAGGCTGGCTGCGACCAGCGCGGCGCCGAGGATCAGATTACGCATGCTTTACTCCTGAGCAAAAAGGGATCGCCATGCGGCGACGGGCCGTGAGACCCGTTGCCGAAGGGTTCAGTTCGCTAGTGTAACGGCAGACTTCATGAAAAAGGGCAGCCATGGCCGCCCTTTTTAATTGTTTCATTTCAAGGCAAGACAAGCGCTTCAGTGCAGGCCCTGCACGTAGGACGCCAGGGCCTCGATGTCCTTGTTGCTGAGCTTGGCGGCGATGCTGCGCATGACCATGGTGTCACCGTCGTTGGTGCGGTTGCCCTCGCGGAAGTCAGTGAGCTGCTTGGTCACATACTGCGCATGCTGGCCGCCCAGGTGCGGGAAGCCAGCCATGGGGTTGCCGACGCCGTTGGGCGAGTGGCAGCCGGTGCAGGCCGGCATGCCGCTGTCCAGCTTGCCGCCGCGGAACAGCGCCTCGCCCTTGGCCACCAGGTTGGGGTCGGCGGCGCCGACGCTGCCGTTCTGGCTGTTGAAATAGGCGGCAAGGTCAGCCAGGTCCTGGTCGCTGAGGTTGGTCAGCAGGCCAGTCATCTCGGGCACCTGGCGCTTGCCCGACTTGATGTCGTGCAGCTGTTTGTCCAGGTAGCGCTGGCCCTGGCCGGCCAGTTTCGGGAAGTTGGGCGCCATGCTGTTGCCGTCCGGCCCGTGGCAGGCACCACAGACCGCCGCCTTGGCCTGCCCGGCAGCCGGGTCACCCGCCGCATGGGCCATGCCGGTCAGCCCTGCTGCGGTCACAAGCAGACTTACTATTATTTTTTTCATCAGCTAATCCAACTACGGCTAAGGGTGATAGATCTGTGCCGCAGGCTTGGGCCGCTCATCCAGTGGATTACGGTCTTGTAGTCTTCGGCACTGCAGTCCGTGCACAATCCACGCGGCGGCATAGCCTTGAAACCCTGTATTACATCAAAGACGCTAGCAGCAAGCCGCTGTTTCGTCCTGAAACGAGAGGTTCAGGGTTGGGGAAATTTGCGTTCTAATGCGCAACTACGACAGAGATGCCCCCAAGGTGTGTCCCCGGCAACGGGACAAAGCACACACGAAATCTACGGCATTATATACTACCGACGTCAGCGAAGCGGAAACGACCCGCCTGCCAGGGCCCTTGCCCGGCGTCGCCCCACAGCGGAAATCACATGCAAGTCAAAAACCCCATCCTCGGTCTGTGCCAACAGGCTACCTTCTCGCTCAGCGCCGCCAAGGTCGACCAGTGCCCCGACGACGAAGGCTTCGAAGTAGCCTTCGCCGGCCGCTCCAACGCCGGCAAGTCCAGCGCCCTGAACACCCTGACCCACGCCAGCCTGGCGCGCACATCCAAGACCCCGGGGCGCACGCAGCTGCTGAACTTCTTCCAGCTGGACGAGGAACGCCGCCTGGTGGACTTGCCCGGCTACGGCTACGCCAAGGTGCCGATCCCGCTCAAGCAGCACTGGCAGCGCCACCTCGAGGCGTACCTGGGCAGCCGCGAGAGCCTCAAGGGCCTGATCCTGATGATGGACATCCGCCACCCGATGACCGACTTCGACCAGCTGATGCTCGACTGGTCGGTGGCCAGCCACATGCCCATGCACATCCTGCTGACCAAGGCCGACAAGCTGACCTACGGCGCGGCCAAGAACACCTTGCTCAAGGTGCAGTCGGAAATTCGCAAGGGCTGGGGTGATGCGGTCAGCATCCAGCTGTTCTCGGCGCCCAAGCGCATGGGCCTGGAAGACGCCTACGCCGTGCTGGCGCGCTGGATGGAACTGCCGGACAAGGTCGAAGGCTGAATTCCAGGCAAAAAAAACCCCGGACTTCGTATGGGGAGGGGAAGTTCGGGGTCCAAGTTCCGGACCGCTAGGGCGGGGTCCAGATATCTGCCAACACTTAACACAACATAGGAGCATCGAACGGCTTCACCAGCCATTCAGGTACTCTGAGTCGGGTTTGACAGGTTTAGTTCCCGCACCGCTCAAAACTTATTGTCCTAAGCGGGTGGCTGCTTAGACGCGGCCTTCGGCCGCTGCTACGGAGGTTGCGGTCCGGACGCCCGAACGCATCGCCATTCCGCGTCCGAACACAACCCCGTAGCAGCGGCCAACGGCCGCGTCCGAACGCACCGCTATCAGTGCGCCTCGTCCCAGTTATTGCCCACGCCCACTTCCACCAGCAACGGCACATCCAGTTCGGCGGCACCGCTCATGTGCGGGCGGATCTGCTCGCTGACCTGCTCGACCAGGTCTTCGCGCACTTCCAGCACCAGTTCGTCGTGTACCTGCAGGATCACCCGGGCGTCCAGGCCCGACTCGCCCAGCCAGCCATCCACGGCCACCATGGCGCGCTTGATGATGTCCGCCGCCGTGCCCTGCATTGGCGCGTTGATGGCGGTACGCTCGGCGCCCTTGCGCAGGGCCGGGTTCTTGGCGTTGATGTCGGCCAGGTACAGGCGGCGGCCAAACAGGGTTTCCACGTAGCCTTGCTCGGCGGCCTGGGTGCGCGTGCGCTCCATGTAGGCCAGCACGCCGGGGTAGCGGGCGAAGTAGCGGTCGATGTATTCCTTGGCCTGCTTGTTGTCGACGCCAATCTGCTTGGCCAGGCCGAAGGCGCTCATGCCGTAGATCAGGCCGAAGTTGATGGCCTTGGCGCTGCGTCGCTGGTCGATGGTGACCTGCTCCAGCGCCACGCCGAACACTTCCGCAGCCGTGGCACGGTGCACGTCGAGGTTGTTCTGGAAGGCGTGCAGCAGGCCTTCGTCCTTGGCCAGGTGGGCCATGATGCGCAGTTCGATCTGCGAATAGTCCGCCGCCAGCAGCTTGTAGCCCGCCGGCGCCACGAAAGCCTGGCGGATGCGCCGGCCTTCGGCGGTGCGGATGGGGATGTTCTGCAGGTTCGGGTCACTGGACGACAGGCGGCCGGTGGCGGCCACCGCCTGGTGGTAGGAGGTGTGGATACGCCCGGTGCGCGGGTTGATCTGCTCCGGCAGGCGGTCGGTGTAGGTGCTCTTCAGCTTGCTCAGCGAGCGGTACTGCATCAGCACCTTGGGCAGCGGGAAGTCCTGCTCGGCCAACTCCGCCAGCACCGCCTCGGCGGTGGACGCCTGGCCCTTGGCGGTCTTGTTGAGCACCGGCATGCCCAGCTTGTCGTAGAGAATCACGCCCAGCTGTTTTGGCGAACCGAGGTTGAACTCCTCACCGGCGATCTCGTAGGCCTGGCGCTCCAGCTCGGCCAGTTTCCCGCCCAGCTCGCCGCTCTGCACGCCCAGCAGCGCAGCATCGACCAGCGCGCCCTGGCGCTCGATCTTGGCCAGCACCGGCACCAGCGGCATCTCGATGTTATCCACCACGTTGATCAGGCTTGGCGCCGCGGCCAGCTTGGCCTGGAATAGCTGGTGCAGGCGCAGGGTCACGTCGGCGTCTTCCGCCGCATAGGGGCCGGCCTGTTCCAGGGGAATCTGGTCGAAGGTCAGCTGCTTGGCGCCTTTGCCAGCAATCTGCTCAAACGTGATGGTGGTGTGGCCCAGGTACTTGGCCGCCAGGCTGTCCATGTCATGGCGGGTAGCGGTGGAGTCCAGCACGTAGGATTCGAGCATGGTGTCGAACTTCACACCCTGCACGTTGATGCCCTGGGCCGGATCACCGCCGATGGCGCAGTTGGCCAGGATGTTCATGTCGTACTTGGCGTTCTGGCCGACCTTGGCCTTGGCCGGGTCTTCCAGCAGCGGCTTGAGCGTGCGCAGCACGGTGTCGCGGTCCAGCTGCTCGGGAGCGCCCATGTAGGAATGGGTCAGCGGGATGTAGGCCGCTTCGTGAGGCTGCACGGCGAACGACAGGCCTACCAGCTGCGCCTTCTGGGCGTCCAGGCCGGTGGTCTCGGTGTCGAAGGCGAACAGCTCGGCCTGGTTCAGTTTTTCCAACCACGCATCGAAACGCGCCCGGTCGAGGATGGTTTCGTAGCGGGTTTCCACCGCAGCCACCGGGGCGGCCTCGGCCACCACTTCCTGGCCGGCGCGCTTGGCGTCGCGCTGCACCTCATCGATCCAGCTCTTGAATTCCAGCTCGGTGTACAGCTCCACCAGGGCCTCGCGGTCCGGCTCGCCGCACACCAGGGCTTCCACTTCCACGTCGAGCGCGACGTCGATCTTGATGGTGGCCAGCTGATAGGACAGGAACGCCATGTCCTTGTGCTCTTCAAGCTTGGCCGGCAGGTTCTTCGCGCCGCGAATCGGCAGGGCAGGGACCTTGTCGAGGTTCTCGTAAAGCTCCTTCAGGCCGCCACCGATACCCACCAGCAGGCCCACGGCCGTTTTCTCGCCCACACCGGGAACGCCGGGGATGTTGTCGACTTTGTCGCCCATCAGGGCGAGATAGTCGATAATGTGCTCCGGCCCCACGCCGAATTTTTCCTTCACGCCTTCGATGTCCATGACGCTGCCGGTCATGGTGTTGACCAGGGTCACGTGGCCATCCACCAGCTGGGCCATGTCCTTGTCGCCGGTGGAGATGATCACCGGGCGGTCGGCGGCGGCGCTGCTGCGGGCCAGGGTGCCGATGACGTCGTCGGCCTCCACGTTGTCCACGCACAGCAGCGGGTAGCCCAGGGCGCGCACGCTGGCGTGCAGCGGCTCGACCTGCACGCGCAGGTCGTCGGGCATGCTCGGGCGGTTGGCCTTGTAGTCGGCGAACATTTCATCGCGGAACGTGCCGCCCTTGGCGTCGAACACCACGGCGAACGGGCTGTCGGGGTACTGCTTGCGCAGGCTCTTGAGCATGTTCAGCACGCCCTTGACCGCGCCGGTCGGCATTCCCTTGGAGGTGGTCAGCGGTGGCAGCGCATGGAACGCCCGATACAGGTAGGAAGAACCGTCCACCAGGACGAGGGGAGCTTTGCTCATGAGCAGAATCAACCTTTTCGGCGGGTCCGGCGCTAGAATGTCCGGAACATTGACGACAAAGGGACAAGGTTATCATGCGAACCGCTAAACGCTTGTTGCTGGCCAGTCTGTTGATCGCCTGTCCGATGGCCGTGATGGCTGCGGATGAAGGTGTAACGGCTGATCCGGATGTCACCATTCGCCAGGAAGGCGACAAAACAGTCCAGGAATACCGGCAGAATGGCTTCCTGTACGCGATCAAGATCACCCCGAAACACGGCAAGCCGTACTTTCTGGTTCGCGCCGACGGTACCGATGCCAACTACATCCGGTCTGATCAGCCGGACATGCTGATTCCGGCATGGAAGATCTTCGAATGGAAATGACTCAACCTTAACTTCAACCGGGCACCCCCGACGGGGTGCCAGTATGGGCAAATTTTTCATGTCAGTGTTTACACCCCTGTCGCGGCCTGAGCTTGAAACCTTTCTCGCACCTTACGGCCTGGGCCGTCTTCGCGACTTCCAGGGCATTGCCGCCGGTACCGAGAACAGCAATTTCTTCATCAGCCTGGAACAGGGCGAGTACGTCCTGACCCTGGTGGAACGCGGCCCGGTGCAGGACCTGCCGTACTTCGTGGAACTGCTGGACGTGCTGCACGAGGCCAACCTGCCGGTGCCGTACGCACTGCGCACCACCGACGGCGTGGCCCTGCGCGAACTGGCGGGCAAGCCGGCGCTGCTGCAACCGCGCCTGCCGGGCAAGCACATCAAGGAACCCAACAGCCAGCACTGCGTGCAGATGGGCGAGCTGATCAGCCACATCCACCTGGCCACCCGCGACCACGTGCTCGAGCGCAAGACCGACCGTGGCCTGGACTGGATGCTGGAAGAGGGCGAGCGCCAGATCGGCCAGCTGGGTAGCGAGGCCGCTGCCCTGCTGCGCAGCGCGCTGGAAGAGATCAAGGCGCACAAGGCGCAGATCCTGGCCCTGCCACGCGCCAACCTGCACGCCGACCTGTTCCGCGACAACGCCATGTTCGAGGGCACCCACCTGACGGGCGTGATCGACTTCTACAACGCCTGCTCCGGGCCGATGCTGTACGACCTGGCCATCAGCCTGAACGACTGGTGCTCGGACGCCGCCGGCGCGCTGGACGCGCCGCGTGCGCGGGCGATGCTGGGGGCTTATGCGGCGCTGCGGCCGTTCACGGCGGCGGAGGCCGAGCTGTGGCCGGTGATGCTGCGCGTGGCCTGCGTGCGCTTCTGGCTGTCGCGCCTGGTGGCGGCGCAGGCGTTCGCGGGGATGGACGTGTTGATCCACGACCCGGCGGAGTTCGAACACCGCCTGGCGTTGCGCCAGCAGGTCAGCGTGGCGCTGCCGTTCGCGTTGTAACCCAACCGTGTGGGAGCTGGCTTGCCAGCGAGCTTTTCAGGCCCTCAAAAGCTCGCTGGCAAGCCAGCTCCCACACACTCAGAGTTGCTCCAGGCAACCCGCCAAATCGTTGCCCAGCTTCTCCATCAACTGCTCATACCCCTGCGGCGACGCCTCGGCAAAACCACCCAGGCCATCCAGCTCCGCCAGGCGCACCGGCAACCCTGCCGTCAGCGTCTCGGCCAGGCGCGGCCGTGCCGGCGGCTCGCTGAACACACACGACTTGCCCACTTCCTGCAACCGCGCACGCATGGCAGCGACGTGCTGGGCGCCCGGCTGCACTTCGGCGGCCACGCTGAACACGCCGGTGTGCTTGACCCCGAACTCATCCTCGAAGTAGTCGAAGCCCTCGTGGAACACGAAGAACGGCTTGCCGGCCACGCCGGCCAGGCGCGACTTCAGGCGGCCATCCAGCGCGTCCAGGCGGCCGTCGAAGGCCTTGAGGTTGCCGGCGTAGCGCGCGGCGTTAGCCGGGTCGGCCTTGCTCAGGTCGGCCGCCATGCGCGCCGCGATCACCCGGGCGTTGAACGTCGACAGCCACAGGTGCGAGTCCAGGCTGCCGGGGCGGTGGTCGTGATCATGCTCGTCCGGGTCGGCTTCCTCGTGGGACTGGCTGTCCGCGGTGAAGTGGCGCAGTTTCAGGCCGGCCATGTCCTGGATGGTCACCGTAGGCTTGCCACGGGTAGCCACCACGCGCGGCAGGAAGCCTTCCATGTCCGGGCCGATCCAGTACAGCAGGTCGGCATCGGCCACCCGGCGCACGTCCGAGGGGCGCAGGGCGTAGTGGTGCGGCGAGGCGCCCGGCGGCAGCAGCACTTCAGGCGTGCCCAGGCCGTCCTGCACGGCGGCGGCAATCAGCTGCAGGGGCTTGATGCTGGTGAGCACGCGAACCTCGGCCTGGGCGGGCACGGTCACGACAGCGGCAAGGCAGAAACCGACAAAAAGAGTAAAAATGCGGGACACAATGACCACTCAACTGGGCGAGAACAGGTAATATAATAACGTCTCTTGCTGATATCGTCGCCGCTCATGCCCAATACTCCGCTGGCCAACCGCCCCCACGACCACTCCCACTGCGTGCATAGCGCCCTGTCGGAAGCCGATGCCCTGTGCGCACGCATGGGCCTGCGCCTGACCGCCCTGCGCCGCCGGGTGCTGGAGCTGGTGTGGCAGAGCCACAAGCCGCTGGGCGCCTACGATATCCTCGCCGTGCTGAGCGACCAGGACGGCCGCCGCGCGGCGCCGCCCACCGTGTACCGCGCGCTGGATTTCCTCCTGGAAAACGGCCTGGTACACCGCATCGCCTCGCTCAACGCCTTCATCGGCTGCAACCACCCCGAGCACGCGCACCAGGGCCAGTTCCTGATCTGCCGCGAGTGCCATGTGGCGCTGGAGCTTGAACAACCCGCCATCAGCCAGGCCATCATCAAGAGCGCCGCCGACGTGGGCTTCAAGGTCGAAGGGCAGACGGTGGAAGTGGTCGGTCTCTGCTCGGCCTGCCAGGCCGCCTGATGAACGATGCCCTGATCCGCCTGGAACAGGTGGCGGTCACGTTCGCCGGCCAGAACGTGCTGGATAACATCCAGCTGAGCGTGCGCAGCGGCGAAATCGTCACCCTGATCGGCCCCAACGGCGCCGGCAAGACCACCCTGGTACGCGCCGTGCTCGGCCTGCTCAAGCCCGACAGCGGCGTGGTGTGGCGCAAGCCCAAGCTGCGCATTGGCTACATGCCGCAAAAACTCCACGTCGACCCGACGCTGCCGCTGTCGGTGCTGCGCTTCCTGCGCCTGGTGCCGGGCGTGGACCGCAAGCGCGCCCTGGCGGCGCTGGCCGAAGTGGGCGCCGAACAGGTCATCGACAGCCCGGTGCAGAACATTTCCGGCGGCGAGATGCAGCGCGTGCTGCTGGCCCGCGCCCTGCTGCGCGAGCCCCAGTTGCTGGTGCTGGACGAGCCGGTGCAGGGCGTCGACGTGGCCGGCCAGGCCGAGCTGTACAGCCTGATCACCCGCCTGCGCGACCGCCATGGCTGCGGCGTGCTGATGGTGTCCCACGACCTGCACCTGGTGATGAGCACCACCGACCAGGTGGTGTGCCTGAACCGCCACGTGTGCTGCTCCGGCCACCCCGAGCAGGTCAGCGGCGACCCGGCGTTCGTCGAGCTGTTCGGCGACCACGCCCCCAGCCTGGCGGTGTATCACCACCATCACGACCACGCCCATGACCTGCATGGCGAAGTGGTCGCCGGCGAAGGCGACCCCGTTCAAACCCCTCACGTACATGGAGACGGCTGCAAGCATGGCTGATTTTCTGCTCTACGCCTTGCTGGCCGGCTTGTCCCTGGCAGTCGTCGCCGGCCCCCTGGGCTCGTTCGTGGTGTGGCGGCGCATGGCCTATTTCGGCGATACGCTGTCCCACGCCGCCCTGCTGGGCGTGGCCATGGGCTTCCTGCTGGACGTCAGCCCGGCGCTGGCGGTAACCGTGGGCTGCCTGCTGCTGGCGATCCTGCTGGTGACCCTGCAGCAGCGCCAGCCGCTGGCCTCCGACACGCTATTGGGCATCCTGGCGCCCAGCACCCTGTCCCTGGGCCTGGTGGTGCTGAGCTTCATGCACGACGTGCGCATCGACCTGATGAGCTACCTGTTCGGCGACCTGCTGGCCATCAGCCCCACCGATCTTGCCTGGATCCTGGGCGGCAGCGCCGCGGTCATGGTGCTGGTCTTGGCGCTGTGGCGGCCGCTGCTGGCGGTTACCGTGCACGAGGAACTGGCCAAGGTCGAAGGCCTGCCGGTGGCCGGCCTGCGCATGACGTTGATGCTGCTGATTGCCATCGTCATTGCCGTGGCGATGAAAATCGTCGGCGTGCTGCTGATCACCTCGTTGCTGATCATCCCGGCCGCCGCGGCACAACGTCACGCTCGCTCGCCGGAACAGATGGCCCTGGGCGCCAGTATCCTGGGCGTCATCGCCGTGTGCGGGGGCCTGGCGATGTCGTGGTTCAAGGACACGCCGGCCGGTCCGTCCATCGTCGTTTGCGCCGCTACACTGTTCCTATTGAGCTTCGCATTGCCCCGTCGTTGACGCCTCTGTGGGATTTCACAGGTTTTCGTGCCTTCAGACAGGGTGTAGACTTGGCCGCTTTTTGCGCAATTAGAGAGTCGCAGGAATGAAGCCGTTCGCCTCCCGTTATCTGCTCCTTGCCGCATTTTCGCTCATCTTGGGCGCTTGCCAGAGCCACACGCCAGACGCTGCCGCCCCGGTGCCAGCGACGGATGCGTTTTTGCAGCTGCAACAGAACATCGACAGCGGCGAGTTGGCCACCGCCGAGGACCAACTGGGCGCGCTGCAAAAGCAGAGCCCGGACGACCCGCGCCTGGAGCCTTACCAGCGCCAGTTGGCCGAGGCCTACCTGCAGCGCAGCCAGATCGTGCTGCAGAAGGGTGACGTCAACGCCGCCGCCACCGCCCTGGCCCGCGCCCGCGCGCTGATGCCCAAGGCCCCGGCCCTGACCGGCGGCGCCAACGGCCCGATCCGCCAGGCGCGCAAGGCGGAGCTGGAGAAAGCCGAGGCCGCCCTGGAGGCAGCCGAAGCCAAGCCTGCGGCCAAGGTCATCGACCCCACGGCGCAGAGCACCCCGGTTGCGCTGAACATCACCGAAAGCCGCGCGCTGCAGCGCCAGCTGGATGACATTGCCACTGACGTGGTGAATTACCAGTGTGACGTGTTGGTGGTGGTGCCACGCACCCAGGACTGGCCGTGGTTGCAGACGCTGATCAAGAAGCGCGTGACCCGACTGGCGCCGAACCTTGAGTGGAAGCTGGACCACAAGGTGGTGCGCAACCAGGCGGCGCAGATGGTCCTCACGCCTAGAAAATAACCCGTAGCCGCAAATAATTTGTGGGAGCTGGCTTGCCAGCGAGCTTTAGGCCTCAACAACTCGCTGGCAAGCCAGCTCCCACATTATTGCAGCTGCTACAGGGTCAGGCAGGAACTGCCTTGGCTTTTGGCTCGCGGTCCCAGACGCGGTGCTTGGCAATGGCGGCAATGAACGCCTTGTGCGCCTTGGCGTCATCCCCCACCAGCAACCCGGCATCCTCATCCAGCTTCAGCGCATCGATAATAGCCTTGGCCTCGCTGTTCACGCCGATCGCCTTCAGGTGCTTGTAGGCCTCCAGCAGGAAGTGCAGGGCCACGCCGTCGCCGCTCAGCGCCTGCACCGAAGCCTTGCCGCCCGGCACCCACACCGCATCGAACGCCACCGACGGCAGGCCTTCGGCCGAAGCATCCACCGGCAAGGCCTTGCCATCGGCGGTCGTCACCGGTGCCGAAGTCGGGCCCAGCACCTTGGCGTGGGCACCTTCGGCTTCCAGCGCTTTCTTCACCGCCGCCACCTGCGCGCCATCGACGCCATTGGCCACCAGCACGGCCACCTTGCGGCCCTTGATATCGCCCGCCAGCAGGTTCAGCTGGCTCAACGCCGGTGAGGCTTTGAGCGACAGCTCGGGGACCTGCACCGTGCCGGCCTTGGGCGCCGGCAGGCCTAGGTTGGCAGCCACGCGGGCGGCCAGGTCGAGGTCGATGTTGGCGAGAATCTCGTTTACTTCGCGGGCGCGGATGTACTCACGCTCCACCTTGCCCAGCTCGAAACTGTAGGCAGCGATCACGTGCTCCTGCTCAGGCTTGCCCAGGCTATGGAAGAACAGCCGCGCCTGGGAAAAGTGGTCGGCGAACGACTCGCTGCGCTGGCGCACCTTGTGCGCTTCGATGCGCTCGGGGTAGCTCTCGAAGCCGCCGTCCTGGGCCGCCGGTGGGGTTTCCCGCGGCCAGCCGCCGTCAATGGAGTTGGGCTCGTAGGAGGCGCGCCCCTTGTCGATGGTCACCCGGTGCTGCGCATCACGCTGGCTGCTGTGGTTCGGCGCCACCGGGCGGTTGATCGGTATTTCGTGGAAGTTCGGCCCGCCCAGGCGGCTGATCTGCGTGTCGGTGTAGGAAAACAGCCGGCCCTGCAGCAGCGGGTCGTTGGAGAAGTCGATGCCCGGCACGATGTGGCCGGGGCAGAAGGCTACCTGCTCGGTCTCGGCGAAATAGTTGTCCGGGTTGCGGTTGAGCACCATCTTGCCCAGCGGCGTCACCGGCACCAGCTCTTCGGGGATGATCTTGGTGGGGTCGAGCAGGTCGAAGTCGAACTTGTGCTCGTCTTCTTCGGCAACGATCTGCACGCCGAACTCCCACTCGGGGTAGTCGCCCATCTCGATGGCTTCCCACAGGTCACGGCGGTGGAAGTCGGTGTCCTTGCCCGCCAGCTTCTGCGCCTCGTCCCATACCAGCGAACACACGCCGGCCTTGGGCTTCCAGTGGAACTTGACGAAGCTGGCCTTGCCCTCGGCGTTGATCAAGCGGAAGGTATGAATGCCGAAGCCTTCCATGGTGCGTAGGCTTTTCGGAATGGCGCGGTCGGACATGGTCCAGATCACCATGTGCGCCGACTCCGGTACCAGCGAGACGAAGTCCCAGAAGGTGTCGTGGGCGGAGCCGCCGGTGGGGATCTCGTTGTGCGGCTCGGGTTTCACCGCGTGGACGAAATCCGGGAACTTGATCGCGTCTTGAATGAAGAACACTGGCATGTTGTTGCCAACCAGGTCGAAATTGCCTTCATCGGTGTAGAACTTGACGGCAAAGCCACGCACGTCACGCACCGTGTCGCCCGAACCGCGAGGGCCCTGCACGGTGGAAAAGCGCACGAACACCGGGGTAATTTTCGCCGGGTCCTGCAGGAAGCCGGCCTTGGTCAACTCGGCATGGTTGCCATAGCTCTGGAAATAGCCATGGGCGCCAGTACCGCGGGCGTGGACGATGCGCTCGGGAATGCGTTCGTGGTCAAAATGCGTGATTTTCTCGCGCATGATGAAGTCTTCCAGCAGCGACGGGCCGCGGGCGCCGGCTTTCAGGGTGTTCTGGTTGTCGCTGACCTTGACCCCCTGGTTGGTGCGCAGGGCCTGCCCGGTGGCGTCGGAGCGGAAGGTTTCCAGGCTGTCGAGCTTGGCGTTGGTGTTGGCGCGGTCCGGGGTGTCGGTACCGGCTGCCTCGCTTTTACCGGAACGGGGTGGGTTCTTTTTCATCTGTCCTAAACTCCTCATCGGCAGCCGCCCTTTGCGGGCGATCCATAGGCGAAAAACCCTGTCACGGGCAGGGATGACCTAGTTAGTGACTGGCCCGTTTTGCCGCCGTTCCTTTTATTTCGCCTGCCTTCCATCGTCTTATCGCCAAATGAAAGGATGTTCAGGAAATAAATGCTAAGTCTCTCTAAACGGACAGGCTAAAATGCGCGACCGGCGAAAACGCTGTCCCCATTCCATGCGCCCCACAAGGTTCGCTACGTGATCGAGTTTCAAAATGTCCACAAGACCTACCGCGTCAACGGTAGGGAAATCCCCGCCCTGCACCCGACCAACCTGAGCGTCGAAAACGGGCAGGTATTCGGCCTGATCGGCCATTCCGGTGCCGGCAAAAGTACCCTGCTGCGCCTGATCAACCGCCTGGAGGCGCCAAGCGGCGGCCGGATCATCGTCGACGGTGAAGACGTCACCGCGTTCGATGCCAACAGCCTGCGCCGCTTCCGCCAGCAGGTCGGGATGATCTTCCAGCACTTCAACCTGCTGGCCTCCAAGACCGTCGCCGACAACGTGGCGCTGCCACTGCGCCTGGCGGGCGAGCTGCCGGCCAGCGAGATCAACAAGCGCGTTGCCGCGCTGCTGGAGCGCGTCGGCCTGTCCGACCACGCCAAGAAGTATCCGGCGCAGCTGTCTGGCGGCCAGAAGCAGCGCGTGGGCATTGCCCGCGCGCTGTCCACCAACCCCAAGGTGCTGCTGTGCGACGAGGCCACCAGCGCCCTCGACCCGCAAACCACGGCGTCGGTGCTGCAACTGCTGGCGGAGATCAACCGCGAGCTGAAGCTGACCATCGTGCTGATCACCCACGAGATGGACGTGATCCGCCGCGTCTGCGACCAGGTGGCCGTGATGGACGCCGGCGTCATCGTCGAGCAAGGCCCGGTGGCCAAGGTGTTCCTGCACCCGCAGCACCCGACCACCAAGCGCTTCGTGCAGGAAGACGAGCAGATCGACGAGAACGAGCAGCGCGACACCTTCGCCCACGTGCCAGGCCGCATCGTGCGCCTGACCTTCCAGGGCGAATCCACCTACGCGCCGCTGCTGGGTACCGTGGCCCGTGAGACGGGCGTGGACTACAGCATTCTCGCCGGCCGCATCGACCGCATCAAAGACACGCCCTACGGGCAGCTGACCCTGGCCATCACCGGTGGCGACATGGACGCTGCCTTCGCCCGCTTCACCTCTGCAGACGTTCATATGGAGGTGCTGCGCTAATGGACTTCCTCAACTACTTCGCCAACGTCGACTGGTCCGAGATTCTCGACGCCACCAACGACACCATGGTCATGCTCGGCGCCTCGCTGGTGTTCACCGTGCTGCTGGGTCTGCCCCTGGGCGTGCTGCTGTTCATCTGCGGCCCGCGCCAACTGTTCGAGAACAAGGGCATCTACGCGCTGCTGGCATTCTGCGTGAACGTGCTGCGCTCGCTGCCGTTCATCATCCTGCTGATCGTGCTGATCCCGGTCACCGTGCTGATCACCGGTACCTCGCTGGGCGTCGCCGGCGCGATTCCGCCGCTAGTCATCGGCACCACGCCGTTCTTCGCGCGCCTGGTGGAAACCGCCCTGCGTGAGGTGGACCGCGGCATCATCGAGGCCACCCAGTCCATGGGTGCCACCCCGCGCCAGATCATCATGAACGCGCTGCTGCCCGAGGCCCTGCCGGGTATCATCGCGGCAACGACGGTTACAGCGATTACACTGGTTTCCTACACTGCCATGGCCGGCGTGGTCGGTGCCGGCGGCCTGGGCGACCTGGCCATCCGCTTCGGCTACCAGCGTTTCCAGACTGACGTGATGATTGTCACCGTGGTCATCCTGGTGGTGCTGGTCCAGGTACTGCAGACCATCGGCGACAAGCTGGTGGTGCACTTCTCCCGTAAATGAATCATGTGCCGCGGCCCTGCCGCGGCGCCGAGGGCCCAGGCCTTCGCAAGGAGCTGAAAAATGAAAAAACTGCTGGCGGCCTTTGCCGCCGTGGCCGCCCTGTCGGCCCACGCCAATGACACCCTGAACGTGGCCGCCACCGCGGTGCCCCACGCCGAAATCCTCGAATTCGTGAAGCCGCAACTGGCCAAGGAAGGCGTGGACCTGAACGTGAAAGTGTTCACCGACTACATCCAGCCCAACGTGCAGGTCGCCGAGAAGCGCCTGGACGCGAACTTCTTCCAGCACCAGCCGTACCTGGATGAGTTCAACAAGGGCAAGGGCACCAACCTTGTGGCCGTCACCGGCGTGCACCTGGAGCCCCTGGGCGCCTACTCCAGCAAATGGAAGAAACTGGCCGACCTGCCGGGCGGCGCCAACGTGGTCATCCCCAACGACGCCACCAACGGCGGTCGTGCGCTGTTGCTGCTGCAGAAAGTGGGCCTGATCAAGCTGAAGAACCCGACCGACATCCTTTCCACCCCCAAGGACATCGTCGAGAACAGCAAGGACCTGAAAATCCGCGAACTGGAAGCCGCCACCCTGCCGCGCGTGCTGACCCAGGTCGACCTGGCGCTGATCAACACCAACTATGCGCTGGAAGCCAAGCTGGACCCGTCCAAGGATGCCTTGGCCATCGAAGGCAACGACTCGCCTTACGTGAACATCCTGGTCGCCCGTCCGGACAACAAGGATTCGCCTGCCATGCAAAAACTGGCGGCGGCGCTGCACAGCCCTGAGCTGAAAGCGTTCATCCTCGACAAGTACAAGGGTGCGGTACAGCCTGCGTTCTAAGCCTCCCTCCTGACGCCGCCTGGCGGCAGCTGCTACAAGAAATCCCGTAGCAGCGGCCGCAGGCCGCGTCACAGGCGCTGCATATTCAATCGCGCTGCACCAGCGCCGGCAGCTGCGCCGCCAGCTTCTGGCCGTTCAACGGCGCGCGAATAAAGCCCCGCTGCGTACCATCCGGCCCCAGCAACGCCAGGTTGCCGCTGTGCTCCACGGTGTAGTTGGGCTTGCTGGTGTCCGCCGGTATATAGGGAATGCTCAGGCCGTTGGCCAGCTTCTGCAGGCCGCTGCCATCGCCGGTGAAACCGCGGAAATCCTTGTCGAAGTAACCCAGGTACTGCTTGAGCTGCTGCGGCGTGTCGCGGTTGGGGTCGACGCTCACAAGGATCACCTGCAGGCGCGCCGCCACGGCCGGCGGCAGTTCGCTTTTCACCTGGCGCAGCTGCGCCAGGGTAGTGGGGCAGATGTCCGGGCAGAAGGTGTAGCCGAAGAACAGCACGCTCCACTTGCCCTTGAGGTTATCCAGCGCCACGGGCTGGCCGTCCTGGTCGGTCATGGTTACCGATGGGACACTGCGGTGCTCGGGCAGCAGGATAATGCCCGCGTCGATGAAGCCGGTGTTGGCGCCTTCGCGGTTGTCCTGCAGCACCCGGTGCACGGTGAGGCCGATGATGACCGCGACGATGGCGGCGAGGATGAAAACGGTTTTCTGGACTCGGGTCATAGGCTCAGCAACAGGTAGTGGTCGACGAGCAGGGCGATGAACAACAGCAACAGGTACCAGATGGAGTACTTGAACAGGCTCATGGCCGCGTGCGGATTGCTGCCACGGTACAGCACCACCGCCCATTGCAGGAAGCGCGCGCCCAGGCCAATGGCGCACAGCAGGTAGAGCAGCCCGCTCATGCGGATCACGTAGGGCAGCAGCGTGGCCACCAGCATCAGCCCGGTGTACAGCAGGATGTGCACCTTGGTGTAGTAGACCCCGTGGGTCACCGGCAGCATGGGGATTTCCGCCCGCGCGTATTCATCGCGCCGGTGAATGGCCAGGGCCCAGAAGTGCGGTGGGGTCCAGGCGAAGATGATCAGCACCAGCAGCAGCGGCTCGGCGCTCATGTGCCCGGTGACGGCCACCCAACCCAGCATCGGCGGGGCCGCGCCAGCCAGGCCGCCGATGACGATGTTCTGCGGCGTGGCGCGCTTGAGGAAGCCGGTGTAGATCACCGCATAGCCCAGCAGGGAGGCCAGGGTCAGCCAGGCGCACAAGGGGTTGGTGAACACCAGCAACAGCACCATGCCGCCCAACGCCAGCGCGGCAGCGAACGTCAGCGCCGCCGTGGGCCCCAATCGGCCTTCGGCCACGGGGCGCTTGTGGGTGCGGGCCATGAGCGCGTCGATGCGCCGGTCCACCACGTGGTTGATCACCGCCGCACCGCCGGCACACAGGGCAATGCCCAGGTTGCCGAAAATCAGCACCGTCCATGGCACCCCGCTGCGCGTGGCCAGGAACATGCCGACCAGCGACGTCATCAGCATCAGCACCACTACCCGCGGCTTGGTCAGCTCCAGGTAGTCACGCCAGCCGGCCTGGGCATGCTCGCCCGTTGCCGTACTCATTGGCTTCTCCTCGAATGTCATTTACCCGGCCAGGTCACCGGCAGATGCGGGCGCCATGCCCGACGCTGGGCCACGGCGCGCGGCACGGTGACCCAGCGCAGGCGGTAATTCACAACAATCAGCGTCATCAACAGTATGGCCCCACCTGCGTTATGGGCCACTGCCACGGCCAGGGGCAAATGCAACACCACGTTGCTGATGCCCAGCCCCACCTGCAAGGCCAAGGCCGCCAGCACGCCGACCGACAGTCGGCCCAGCCCTTCGACCCGCAGCCGCCAGGCCAGGCCCAGCAACACCAGGCTCAACACGCAGGCGCCCGCCCGGTGGGTGAGGTGGATGGCGGTGCGTGCCTCGCTGTCCAGGTGGCCACCCAGGTAATTGGGGCCGATGTGCTGGGCCAGGTGGAAGCCGTTGGCGAAGTCGGCGTCGGGCAGCCATTGCCCTTGGCACAGCGGAAAGTCGGTGCAGGCCATGGCCGCGTAGTTGGAACTGACCCAGCCGCCCAGGGCGATCTGCCCGATCACCAGGCTCAAGCCCAGCAGCGCCCAGCGCCGCAGCCGTGGCGACACCGCCGGCAGCGGGGCGAAAGCACCCGACAGCCGCAGGCTGAGCAGCAACAACAGGCTCAAGGTGGCGAAGCCGCCGAGCAGGTGTGAGGTGACCACCTGCGGCCACAGCTTCAACGTCACCGTCCACATGCCGAACGCCGCCTGCGCCACGATCACTCCCAGCAGGGCCAGCGGCAGCCGGTAAGGCTGGCCGTCGCTGCCGTGACGGCGCCAGGCCTGGATGGCCAGCAACCCCACCAACAGCGCCAGGCTGCCGGCACAGTAGCGGTGCACCATCTCGCTCCAGCCTTTTTCCGCTTCCACCGGGTGTTCCGGGAAGCGCGCCTGGGCGTGGGCCAGTTGCGCATCGGAGCTGGGCACGGCGATGAAGCCGTAGCAGCCCGGCCAGTCCGGGCAGCCCAGCCCGGCATGGGTGAGGCGGGTGTAGGCGCCCAGCAGCACCACCACCAGGGCCAGGGCGGTGGCGAGCAGCGCGAGACGAAAGCCAGGTCGGGCCATGGTCGACTCCTAACCGATGTTGGACAGTTTCAGCAGTTGGCGCAGGTCATCGAGCAGGTCCTTGCCGTTGACCTGGGCGCCGTAGCGCAGCACGAGGTTGCCGTGCGGGTCGATGATCCACAGGTACGGCCCAGGCTTGCCGTCGACCAGCGCGGTGTACTTGTCCAGCGCCAGCGGGTAGCGCTGCAAGCGTGGGTAGTCGCAGGCCAGCAGGGCTTCGTAGTCGGCGCTCTGCGGCTGCGGCGCGGCCAGGGCATGGCTGGCGCGCGAGGCGTCACGGCCCAGGCCGATCTGGATCTGCCGCGCCAGGTACACCAGCTGCTGGCAATCGGCGGCGCAGGCACCCGGGCTGGTCACCAGCAGCTGCCAGCGTTTCTCATCGGCCGGCACGCCCAGGTCGGCGCGGCCCTGGCCGTTGGCGATCAGCTCGCCATGGTAGCTGCGGCCCTGGGGCACCCAGAAGTCGAGCTTGTACATGAAGGTCGCCAGCACCATGGGGCCGACGGTGACGATGAAAATCAGCAACAGCTGCAGGCGCCCGCTGCGGCGCGAGGGCTTTACCTTGGCCTCAGACAGCTCGGGTGGATTCATGGCCGCGCCCATGGCGTTTCTCCTTTTTATTCTGGAAGCCGAAGTACAGGTACAGCCCCGCCAGGGTCAGGGACATGGCGAACCACTGCACGGCGTAGCCGATATGCTGCTCGGGCCCCAACGCCACCACCGGCCAGCCCAGCTGGTAGGTGGCCGGCCCGGGCGTCAGGCGCAGCTCATGGTCATAACCCTCGCGCCCCAGCTCGGCCCACAGTTTGCCGGGGGCCAGTGCGGTCACCAGCCGGGGCCAGGGTTGATTGATGGGGTCGGCGCTCAGTTGATAGGTGGCACCCGGCGGCACATATACCCAGGCCTCCAGGTTCAGCACCTGGGTGGGGGTGTCGAAATGCGGCGGGGTGCGCCGGTCCTGCCACGGCAGCCAGCCGCGGTTGACCAGCAGCCACAGGCCGCTGGCCTGGTCGTGGAACGGCTGCAGCAGTTCCACGCCGACATGGCCGTCGCGCTGGCGATTGTCGAGGATCAGGCTGTGATCGGCGTCGAACTGGCCGCGCAGCAGCACCCGGCGAAAGGCCGGGGCATCCAGGCTCCCCAGCTGCGTGCTGGTCACGGGCTCTGCCAGCCGGTGCTGGGCATCCAGCGTCAGCAGCTGGCGTTTTTCCTCGGCACGCCCCAGTTGCCAGAAGCCCAGGCTGACCAGCGCCGGCAGCAGCGCCAGCACCACCAGGGTGGGCCACAGGCCGGGGCGAAAGCGCCTCGCTATACTTGAATTCATCGCCTGCCCCCTGTGGAGTGCCGCCATGCTCAAAGCCGCGATCGTGCTGATGTTGCTGGCCACGGTGGCCAGTTTGTTCAGCGGCCTGTTCTTTCTGGTCAAGGACGAGGGCCACTCCAACCGCCTGGTCAAGGCGCTGACCATACGCGTGATCCTGGCGGCGCTGACCATCGGCCTGGTGGCGTGGGGCTTCTACAGCGGCCAGCTCACGTCCCAGGCGCCCTGGTAGCCGCCGCTACAGCACGTACACAAAGATAAACAGCCCCACCCACACCACGTCGACGAAGTGCCAGTACCAGCTGGCCGCTTCGAAGCCGAACTGGTGCTCGGCATCGAAATGCCCGCGCAGGATGCGGATCAGCATTACCGTGAGAATCAAGGTGCCCATGGTCACGTGGGCGCCGTGGAAACCGGTAAGCATGAAGAATGTGGCGCCGTAGATCCCCGAACCCAGGGTCAGGCCCAGTTCCTGATAGGCCTCGACGTATTCATGGGCCTGCAGGAACAGGAAGCTCACCCCCAGCAAAATGGTCGCCCCCAGCCACAGCTTCAGCGGGCCGCGGTGCCCGCGTTTCAGCGCGTGGTGGGCGATGGTCACGGTGACGCTGGAGCTGACCAGCAGCACGGTGTTGATCAGCGGCAGGTGCCAGGGGTCGATCACCGCCTTGGGCGGCGGGAACAGCTTGGGGTCGGGGGTGTGCAGCAGTGGCCAGGCGAAGTGGAAGTTGGGCCACAGCATATGGGCGATGCCCTTGGGGCCTTCGCCGCCCAGCGCCGGGCCTGCGATGTTGCGCACGTAGAACAGCGCGCCGAAGAACGCCACGAAGAACATCACCTCGGAAAAGATGAACCACGACATGCCCCAGCGGAACGAGCGGTCCAGTTGCGGGCTGTAGAGCCCGGCGCGGCTCTCCTTGATGACCGCGCCAAACCAGCCGAACATCATGTAGGCAATGATCAGCGCGCCGACGAAAAAGATCCACGGCCCGTGGGAATGCTGGTGCGCCGCCTTCAGGTCGTTGAACCAGGTGCCCAAGCCGAACACCGTGGTGAACAGGCCCACCGTGGCAATGATCGGCCACTTGCTCTGCGCCGGGACGTAATAGTGCTCGTGGGTTGCCATGTGCGTGGTCTCCGTTGTTGCAGGTGCCCGCCCTTAGCTGCCGGTCTTGATGGGCGGGTGGCGGGCGGTGATGTCGAAGAGCGTGTAGGCCAGCGTCAGGTGCTTGATGTCCTTGGGCAGGTCACGATCGACAATGAACCGCACCGGCATCTCGATACGCTCGCCGGGGTCCAGTACCTGCTGGGTAAAACAGAAGCACTCGGTCTTGTGGAAATACTGCGCCGCCTCGGAAGGCGCGATGCTGGGCACCGCTTGGGCGCTCATGGCATGGTCGGTGGGGTTGCGCGCCACGAACAGCATCTGCGTGACCGCCCCGGGGTGCACGGTCACCTCCGGCGCCATGGAGTAGAACTCCCAGACCATGTCGGCGTTGTTGGTGGGCAGGAACTGCACGCGCACCTCGCGCGTGGCGTCCACCACCTGGCTGCCCTCGTACTGCCCGGCGGTCTTGCCGTTGATGCCGAACGCCTTGCACATCACGTCGTACAGCGGCACCAGGGCGAAGCCGAAGGCGAACATCAGCGCCACCACCAGCAACAGCCGTGGCACCAGGCGGCGGGTGTTCATTTCACCTCCGGCGGCGTGGTGAAGGTGTGGTAGGGGGCAGGCGATGGAATGGTCCATTCCAGGCCCTCGGCGCCATCCCAAGGTTTGGCCGGGGCAGGGGGGCCGCCGCGGATGGTCTTGATCACGATGAACAGGAAGAAGATCTGCGTGGCGCCAAAGGTGAACGCGCCGATGGACGAGACCATGTTGAAGTTGGCGAACTGCAGGTTGTAGTCCGGCACCCGCCGCGGCATGCCGGCCAGCCCCACGAAGTGCATGGGGAAGAAGGCCATATTCATGCCGATGAACGACAGCCAGAAGTGCAGCTTGCCCAGGGTTTCGTCATACATGTGCCCGGTCCACTTCGGCAGCCAGTAATACGCCGAGGCAAAAATCCCGAAGATGGCCCCGGGCACCAGCACGTAGTGGAAGTGCGCTACCACGAAGTAGGTGTCTTGGTACTGGAAGTCGGCCGGTGCGATGGCCAGCATCAGCCCGGAAAAACCGCCGATGGTGAACAGGATCACGAAGGCCACGGCGAACAGCATGGGGGTCTCGAAGGTCAGCGAGCCCTGCCACATGGTGCTCACCCAGTTGAACACCTTCACCCCGGTGGGCACGGCGATCAGCATGGTGGCGTACATGAAGAACAGTTCGCCCACCAGCGGGATGCCCACCACGAACATGTGGTGCGCCCACACCAGGAATGACAGGAAGGCGATGCTGGCCGTGGCGTAGACCATGGAGGTGTAGCCGAACAGCGGCTTGCGCGAGAACGCCGGGATGATCGAGCTGATGGCGCCAAAGGCCGGCAGGATCATGATGTAGACCTCGGGGTGGCCGAAGAACCAGAACACGTGCTGGAACAGCACCGGGTCGCCGCCACCAGCGGCGCTGAAAAAGCTGGTGCCGAAGTGGATATCCATCAGCATCATGGTCACGCACCCGGCCAGCACCGGCATCACCGCGATCAGCAGGAACGCAGTGATCAGCCAGGTCCACACGAACAGCGGCATTTTCATCAGGGTCATGCCGGGGGCGCGCAGGTTGAGGATGGTGGCAATGATGTTGATGGCGCCCATGATCGAGCTGATGCCCATCAGGTGGATAGCGAAGATGAAGAAGGTCACGCTGGCCGGCGCATAGGTGGTGGACAGCGGCGCGTAGAAGGTCCAGCCGAAGTTGGGGCCGCCACCTGGGCTGAACAGGGTTGACACCAGCAGCAGGAAGGCCGCCGGCAGCAGCCAGAAACTGAAGTTATTCATGCGCGGCAGGGCCATGTCCGGCGCACCGATCATCAGCGGGATCATCCAGTTGGCCAGGCCGACGAACGCTGGCATCACCGCGCCGAACACCATCACCAGGCCGTGCATGGTGGTCATCTGGTTGAAGAACGCCGGCTCCACGATCTGCAGGCCGGGCTGGAACAGCTCGGCGCGGATGACCATGGCGAAAGAGCCACCGAGCAGGAACATGCAGAAGCTGAACCACAGGTACAAGGTACCGATGTCCTTGTGGTTGGTGGTCAGCACCCAGCGCATCAGGCCCTTGGCCGGGCCGTGGGCGTGGTCGGCCCCGGCGTGGCCATGATCATCGATCACTGCACTCATGTCCTGTCTCCCTGGGCAAGCACGCTTGCCCGGTTCATTTGGCTTGGGCCTGTTTCAATGCCAGCACGTCCTGGGGCGTGACCATGTCACCCTTGTTGTTGCCCCAGGCGTTGCGTTCGTAGGTCACCACGGCGGCGATATCCACTTCCGAGAGCTGCTTGCCGAAGGCAGCCATGGCGGTGCCCGGCTTGCCGAAGTACACCCGGTTGAGGTGGCCTTCCTTCGGCCCGGTAGCGATAGGCGATCCCTTGAGCGACGGGAACATCGGCGGCAGGCCCTGGCCCTCGGCCTGGTGACAGGCGACGCAGGTGGTGTGGTAGACCTTGTCGCCACGTTCCACCAGTTCCTGCAGGGTCCATTCCTTGCTGGTCAGCTCTTTCAGCTTGGCCGCCTCGGCCTTGCGCTCGCCCATCCAGGTGTCGAAGTCGGCCTGGGTCTTGGCTTCCACCACGATGGGCATGAAGCCATGGTCCTTGCCGCACAGTTCGCTGCACTGGCCGCGGTAGATGCCCGGCTTGTCGATGCGCGTCCAGGCCTCGTTGATGAAGCCGGGGATGGCGTCGCGCTTTACCGCGAAGGCCGGCACCCACCAGGAATGGATGACGTCGGCGCCGGTGACCAGGAAGCGGATCTTCTTGCCCACCGGCAGCACCAGCGGGTTGTCCACTTCCAGCAGGTAGTGCTCGTCCTTGGGCGCCTGGTTGTGGATCTGCTCCTGGGGCGTGGCCAGGTTGCTGAAGAATTCCACGTCCTGGCCCAGGTACTTGTAGTGCCACTTCCACTGGTAGCCGGTGATCTGGATGTCCAGGTCGGGCTCGCTGGTGTCGTACATGCGGATGAGGGTGCGGGTGGCCGGAATCGCCATGACCACGAGGATGACCAGCGGTATGACGGTCCAGAGGATTTCCACCTTGGTGCTTTCGTGGAAATGCGCGGCGACCTGGCCAGTGGAGCGGCGGTGGATGACCATCGACCAGAACATCACGCCGAACACCACGATGCCGATGACCACGCAGATCCAGAAGATGGTCATGTGCAGGTCGAAGACCTGGTTGCTGATGTACGTCACGCCGGGGGCCATGTTGGTGGTCCAGGCAGCGTGGGCAGGTGTGAATGTCGACCACAGCGCTAGGCCCATCCAGACATGTGGATGTCGCATCATCGCGGGTTCCCCTTATCGTTCTTGTTCTACCCCAGGCTTTGCAAGCCCACGGCTAAGGGAGCGGCGGTCAAGACTACGAACTTCAACGGCCGGGGCCTTGCTGCGCTTGCAGTCGGGCATCAGGCAACGCGTTACTAAGGCGAGTATAGACAGCACCCCTAGGGGTGCAATGAAAGGCCGGAAATGAAAATTTCCTAGCAGGTGACCACAGGCCGTTATAGCCGTTCCATATAAAGGTTAAATAATTATGACAAATGCGTCTTAGGCGGCGTCAGAACCCAGCTACCCTAGGTCTTCCGTTTGAAATCGTTCCTTCCTGGAGTCTTCATGAACACCGCCGCATTGCGCGAGCAGATCCAACGTGCCCATCAACACGAGGCCGACACCGGCCATCTGACCCAGCAACTGGAAAAACAGCTTCCCCACCTGCACCCCGCCATCCAGCTTCCCGAAGCTGATCGCCAGGGCGTGCTGACCCGGTTCGTCAAGGCCTACATCGACCAGGTCCCTGACATGCTCGACGCCGCAAACGATGTCGCGGTCAAGGCCGGCATCGAGTCGCAGATCAAGCCGGTGCTGAAAATCGCCGAACATTACTTCATCCAGCCGCCAAAGGAATTGAACGGACACGAAGGCCTGGACTGCCTGCTGGATGAAGCCTACCTGGCGCACCGCCTGGTGGAAGAGGTGAACGACCTGTACATCAAGCACTTCCAGCAGCCGCTGATTCCGCTGGATACCACGGTGGCCAACCTGATTGCCCACCAGCTGATCGGCGAGGCGTTTGCCAACCAGCTGGACGAGGTGGTGCACCATTCGGTGGACAACATGCTCAACGACGAAAGCTTCGCGCTGGAGTCGGTGGAGCAGTACCGCGACAAGCTGTCGGCCAAGGAAACCGGCGAGGCCTGGAGCCAGTGGCCGTGCCTGTCGCGGCAGTTCGGGCTGGAGCTGGATCTGAATTAAGGCCCCATGACGCGGCCTTGCGGCCACTGCTACGGGGATACGTCAGGCGTTTACCCCGGCCGAAGTGCGCATCTGCCCCTCGATACGCCGCTTCAGCCCGCGGCTTTCGATGATCAACCGCGAGCCACTGGCGCGGTTCGCCCGCCCCCAATCCTCCAGCAGTTCCAGGCAGGAATGGTCGATGTAGCGCAGCCCGCCCAGCGGCACATGCACCACGCTACCCGCTGGAATGGTATCCAGCACCTGGGTCAGCGCCGGCACCTTGAGAAAGGTGGCGGCGCCAGTCAGGCGCAGTTCCAGCTCACCGTCGCCGCGCGGCACCAGGTTGATCTTCAATCGCGCCGCCTTCAGCGCCAGCATCAGCAAGGTCAGGGCAAAGCCCAGCAACACGCCGGTCAGCAGGTCGGTGAAGATGATCGCCAAGGCCGTCGCGCCGTAGATGAACATCGGCATCCGCCCATAGCGGCCCAGGCTGCGCAGCGCCTTGAGGTCCACCAGCTTGAAGCCGGTGTACACCAGCACGCCCGCCAGGCTGGCCACCGGAATGCTTTGCAGCACGCTGGACAGTGCCACCACGAACGCCAGCAGCCACACGCCATGCAACACCGCCGACAGCCGCGTCTGCGCACCCGCCTGGACGTTGGCCGAGCTGCGCACGATCACCCCGGTCATGGGCAGCGCGCCGACGATGCCACAAAGCATGTTGCCCACGCCCTGGGCGGACAATTCGCGGTCAAAATCCGAGCGCACGCCGTTGTGCATGCGGTCCACGGCCGCTGCCGACAGCAGGGTCTCGGCGCTGGCGATAAACGCCACAGCGAACGCGGCGACCAGCAGGGTCGGGTCGGCCAGGCTCATCAAGTCCGCAGGGCGCAGCCAGTCGATGGCCTCGGCCAGATTGGCCGGCACCTGCACGCGTTTCACCGCCATGCCCAGCCACAGGCTCACGCCGGTAGCCACGCCAACACCCAGCAACGCCCCCGGCACGAAGCGCAGGCGTTGGGGCCGCAGCTTCTCCCAGGCGAACATGATGGCGATGGTGCCCAGCCCCAGCAGGCCAGCCTGCCAGCCCAGGCCGCCGCCCATGACCGGCAGCGCTTCGGCCACCGCGCCGGGGAAGCCCAGCAGGTTATGCATGCCGGAAGGTTGCGGCGTACGGTCGAGCATCACATGCACCTGGGACAAGACGATCAACACGCCGATACCGGCGAGCATGCCGTATACCACCGCCGGCGCTGTAACCCGAAACCAGCAGCCCAGCTTGAAACGCCCGGCCAGCAGCTGCAGGAAGCCCGCCAGCAACAGGATCGGCCCCAGCATGGCCATGCCGTGCTGGCGCACCAGCTCGAACACCAACACCGCCAGGCCCGCTGCCGGCCCGCTGACCTGCAGGGGCGAGCCCGCCAGGAAACCCACCACCACGCCACCGATGATGCCGGTGATCAACCCTTTTGCCGGCGGCATGCCGGACGCGATGGCGATGCCCATGCACAGTGGCAGCGCCACCAGGAACACCACCACCGACGCTAATAACTCTCGCGGCAATACCGCCTTCAACTGTGTCATGTTCATGACGTTTCTCCTGAAAATAGTGCCTGGGACCCATTCCATGGCCGCTGTCGAAAACCCTGTGGCTTTTTTCGGGCGTGCAGCTGCCCGCAACCGGTCTGGCAGGGCCGGCTGGCATTCACATGGTTTTCGATAACGGCAACGGGGCGGACGGCGTACCGAAGTACGCCGTCGTTCAGGCCTCGTTTATCGCAAGGTCGAGCGTTTAGAAGCGCCCTTTGGGCGTTGCGCTCGGTGTCGGCAGGGAGCCGTCCAGAGGGACGAAGCAGTCACGCTCAGCATCATAGGCTTTGATTTCGCTGGTCTCGATGCTGTAGATCCAGCCATGGATGAACAACTGGCCGGCGGCCATGCGCGAGGCCACCGAGGGGTGGGTGCGCAGGTGTTGCAGCTGGGCAATGACGTTCTCTTCGGTCAGTACCTGCATGCTTTCGGCTTCGGTGGCGCAGTTGCAGTTGTCGTGCACCACGGTCTTGGCCACCTCGGCGTGACGCAGCCAGGCCTTCACCGTCGGCATCTTTTCCAGCGTGTGCGGGTTGAGCACGGCGCGCATGGCGCCGCAGTCCGAGTGCCCGCACACGATGATGTGGTGCACGCCCAACGCCATCACGGCGTATTCGATGGCGGTGGAAACACCACCGTTCATCTGCCCGTACGGCGGCACCACGTTGCCCACGTTGCGGGTCACGAACAGGTCACCCGGCGAGCTGTGGGTAATCAGCTCTGGCACGATCCGCGAGTCTGCGCAGGTAATGAACATCGCCCTCGGGGTTTGGGCCGTGGCGAGCTTCTTGAACAGTTCTTCCTGCTGCGGAAACACTTCGTGATGAAAATGCAGGAAGCCATCGACGATGGTCTTCAACGCAGCTTCCGCAGATTCAGCCTCGACGGCCGGCTCGGTCAGGGAAGAGTCCTTGTCGGTCATGATTCGTCCTCGTGAGTCGGTTAAAGGATTTTTCCCATTTTACGGGGTAAAACGTCCTACAAGAAGAAACTATGCAAGGCGTTTGATGCAGCTTAGTGACTATTGGGTCACGTGGGATTCAAGGTAGAGATGAAATCTTAATTCAACCTGAATGGAAGGCTCTGGGGCGGGGGTTTGAAGTGTTTCAGGAAGCTACGAAGTGATGGCAAAAGGGTATGATTTCAGCCGTTGCTCGGTGTTTTTACCCCGCTCTGCTCCCTGGCCTGTACATCCTCACGCTGATTGCGTAAGCTCGTTGTAGCTACAACATGCTCCCCAGGAATGATGACATGGCAAATACCGAAGTAGTCAGGACCCGTATCGATAGCGAGCTAAAGGCGAACGCGACGGCCGTGCTTGAAGAGATGGGCATGACCATTTCCCAGGCAATTCGCATGATGCTGGTTCAGGTTGCCCAGAACAAAGAGCTGCCTTTCCAGGTAAAAGCGCCGTCCCTTAACGCCCGGTCCCGCAAAATCATGGAGGACCAGGACTCCAATCCTGTGGCCACTGAGTACGAGAACTCCGAGGCGTTCTTCAAGGACCTTGGTATATAAGCGCGCTACTCGGCAAAAGACCCGAGCCTAATGATGTAAGCATCGCCGCGACACCCTACATTCACCCCCAGTTACAACTTCACAACAACGACATCTGCCCCCCCGGCGGGCAAAACGCCGTGCAATCCAGCGCATACCCCTCGCGCCGCTCCAGCCCATGGCGCTTGATGCCTGCCCTGAAGCGCTGTTCCAGCAAGTCGGCGAACACCCCCTCGCCGCGAAAGCGTGCGCCGAAGCGGCTGTCGTACAGTTCGCCGCCGCGGCTCTGGCGGATCAGGCTCAACACATGCTCGGCGCGCTGGGGGTAGTGTTGCTGCAGCCATTCCTCGAACAGCGGGGCCACCTCCAGCGGCAGGCGCACCATGATGTAGCTGGCGGTCAGGGCGCCGGCAGCCTTGGCCTCGCGCAACAGGCTTTCCAGCTCCATGTCGTTGATCATGGGGATCATCGGCGAGCACAGCACGCCCACCGGGATGCCAGCGTCGCGCATCACGCGAATGGCCCGCAGGCGCGCCTTGGGCGCGGCGGCGCGGGGTTCCAGGGTGCGCTTGAGTTCGTCGTCGAGGGTGGTGAGGCTGATCATTACCGACACCAGATTGAGCTTCGCCAGTTCGCTGAGCAGGTCCAGGTCGCGCAGTATCAGCGAGCCCTTGGTGACGATGGTGACGGGATGGCGGTAGCGCAGCAGCACCTCCAGCACCGCGCGGGTCAGCTTGTGCTCGCGCTCGATGGGCTGGTAGGGGTCGGTGTTGGAGCCCAGGTTGATCGGCGCCACCTTATAGCCACGCTTGGATAGCTGCTGCTCCAGCAGCGCCGCGGCGTTGGTCTTGGCGATCAGCTTGGTTTCGAAGTCCAGGCCGGGGGACATGTCCCAGTAGGCATGGCTGGGGCGGGCATAGCAGTAGATGCAGCCGTGCTCGCAACCGCGGTAGGGGTTGATGGTGCGGTCGAAGGGCAGGTCGGGCGAGCTGTTGCGGGTGATGATGCTCTTGGCCGTCTCGATGCGCACTTCGGTGCCCTGGGTGACAGGCACTTCCTGGTACCAGCCGTCGTCCTCGGCCACCGAGCGGTGGGCGGCGAAGCGGTTGTGCGGGTTGGCGGCGGTGCCGCGGCCGCGTGGGGGCAGGGGCGTGGACATGGGCGGGCCTCAAGGCTGTATTTATATACAGTACATCGAGACCTGGGGGTTTGGATAGGGCCGGTAGTCTGGTGGTGCCGGGGACGCGGCCTGCGGCCGCTGCTACGGTGTCTGTAGCAGCTGCCGAAGGCGGCGTCAGGGCACTACTTGGAGGTCACCTGCCCAAGGTCATCCCCCGAGGTGGTCTTCAGGTCATCGGTGCGCAACGCTTTCACGTCCTTCGCCGACACCTGCGACCCCTGGTTGCCCCAGCTGGTGCGGATGAAGTTCACCACGTCCGCCACTTCCTGGTCCGACAGGCGCCAGGCGTAGGACGGCATGGTGAAGTTCGACGGCGCGGTCTTGGTGGCCACCAGGGTGCCGCCCTTGAGCACGATGTGGATCAAGGACGTCGGGTCGTCGGTCTGCAGCACCGGGTTGCCGGCCAGGGCCGGGAACACGCGGGTGTAGCCCTTGCCGTCGGTGCGGTGGCAGGCGGCGCAGTTGTCGATGTACACCGAGGCACCCGGCTTGCTGTCGTCGCCCTTCCACAGCGCGTCGGCCACGGCCTTGTCGTAGACCTGCGGCTTGTCGTCGGGATTCACCGCCGGCAACGACTTCAGGTAACGGGCGATGGCGGTCAGGTCGGCGTCGCTCATGTACTGCATGCTGTGCTCGACCACGTCGCTCATGCCGCCGAACACCGCGGTACGGTCGCTGCGGCCGGTCTTGAGGAAGGCCACCAGCTCTGCTTCGCTCCAGCTGCCCAGGCCGTCCTTGTGGTCGCCGCGCAGGTTCTTGGCGATCCAGCCCTCAAGCGGCGCGGAACCTGCCAGGAACTCCTTGCCGTCGGCCGGGTTCAGGGCTTTTTCCTGCATGGTGATGGCCCGCGGGGTGTGGCAGGCGCCACAGTGGCCCAGGCCCTCGACCAGGTAGGCGCCGCGGTTGATGCTTTCATCCGTGCCCGCGGCCTTGAACGGCTCGACCTTGGGCGCGAACATCCCGCGCCAGATCGCCAGCGGCCAGCGCATGCTCAGCGGCCAGGGGATGTCGACGTCCTTGTTCTCCTGGGGTACCGGCTGCACGCCTTTCATGAAGTAGGCGTACAGGGCCTGCATGTCTTCGTCGCTGACGCGTGCGTAGGACGGGTAGGGCATGGCCGGGTACAGAGTGCTGCCGCTCTTGCCGACGCCGTGGCGCACGGCCTGGTCGAAGTCTTCGTACGAATATTCGCCGATGCCGGTCTTGTCCGGGGTGATGTTGGTGGAGTAGATGGTGCCGATCGGCGTCTCCATCGGCAGGCCACCGGCGAAGGGCTTGCCGCCCTTGGCGGTGTGGCAGGCCACGCAGTCGCCGGCGCGCGCCAGGTATTCACCTTTCTGCACCAGGGCCGGGTCGAACGAAGGTTCGGCTGCCCAAACGGGCAGGCTGGCCAGGGCCAGGGATGCGATAAACAGTTTGCTCATGATCATCGCTCCTTAAGCCTGCACCAGCGGGCCGGGGTTCTTCAGGTACTGCTCGCGGATCGCCTTGGCCGACCAGTAGGTCAGGGCTGCCACCAGGCCGGTAGGGTTATAGCCCAGGCCTTGTGGGAAGGCGGAGGCACCCGGCACGAACACGTTGTGTACGTCCCAGCTCTGCAGGTAACGGTTGATGGCGCTGGTCTTGGGGTCGGTGCCCATGATCGCGCCGCCGTTGAGGTGCGTGGTCTGGTAGGCGGCGGTGTTGAATTTCTCACCGACCTTCTTGCCCAGGATGGCGATGGACTTGGGGTTCATGGCCTTGGCGATCTTGCTCAGCTTGTCGGCCATGAACATGTTCATCTTGATGTCGTTTTCCTGCCAGTTGAAGGTCATGCGCAGCAGCGGCAGGCCGTAGGCATCCTTGTAGGTAGGGTCGAGATCGAGGTAGTTGCCACGGTAGGACTGGTGCGCGCCGTGGGCGTCCATGGACACCTGGTGGGTGTAGTACTCGGCCGTGGTCTTTTTCCAGGCGCTGCCCCAGGCCGGGGTGCCCGGCGGGTTGGAAGTACCGGCAATCGGGCGGCTACCGGCCTGGTTGACCCAGAACGGCGAGCCACCGACGAAGCCGTGGGGGCCGTGGTCGAAGTTGTCGGCGTTGAAGTCATCGATCGCCACGCCATTGCCGCCGGCGCCGATGAAATTGTTGGTGTGGGTGTCCTTGTCGAAGAACGCCTTCACCGTGGCCATGTTCTGGTAGGCAAAGTTGCGGCCCACCACGCCTTCGCCGCTGATCGGGTCGTACGGCTTGCCGATGCCCGACAGCAGCATCAGGCGCACGTTGTTGAACTGGAACGCACCGAGGATCACCAGGTCCGCCGGCTGTTCCACTTCGCGGCCCTGGGCGTCGATGTAGCTGACGCCGGTGGCCAGCTTCTTGTCGTCGGTCAGGTTCACGCGCAGCACGTGGGCGTTGGTGCGCAGCTCGAACTTGGGCTCCTGGCGCAGCGCCGGGAGGATGTTCACGTTCGGCGAGGCCTTGGAATACATGTAGCAGACATAGCCGCTGCAGAAACCGCAGAAGTTGCACGGGCCCATCTGCGCGCCATAGGGGTTGGTGTACGGCCCCGAAGTGTTGGCAGACGGCAGGTTGTAGGGCTTGTAGCCCGACTCGGTGGCGGCCTTGTGGAACAGCATCGCCGACACGCCGTTCTTCTGCGCTTCCAGCGGGAACGGGTTGGAACGGTCGGGCGCGTAGGCGTTGCCGCCCTTGCCTTCACCCACCACCTGGCCCTTAACCGACCAGGCGGTGCCGGAGGTGCCGAAGACCTTTTCCGAGAAGTCGAAGAACGGCTCCAGCTCCTCGTAGGTCACGCCGAAGTCCTGGATGGTCATGTCCTTGGGGATGAAGTTCTTGCCGTAGCGCTCTTCATAGTGGCTGCGCATGCGCAACTCGATAGGGTCGACCCGGAAGTGCACGCCCGACCAGTGCAGGCCGGCACCGCCCACGCCCTTGCCCGGCAGGAACGCGCCCAGCTGGCGGTTCGGCAGGGCCACGTCGTTGACGCTGTGGCGAATGGTGACGGTTTCCTTGGAAATGTCCTGGAAGAGTTTTTTGCGCACGCTGTAGGTCAATTCATCAATGACCTGGGGATAGTTGCCGTCCGGGTAGGTGTCCTGCATCGGGCCGCGCTCCAGCGCCACCACGTTCAGGCCGGCCTCGGTCAGCTCCTTGGCCATGATTGCGCCAGTCCAGCCGAAGCCGACGATCACGGCGTCGACTTTTTTCAATACGGTCGCCATGCTCAAGCCCTCTCGCCGCGAATGGATACTGCCGGGAAGGGGTAAGCCTCGTTGCGTTCAACCCAGTCCATGAAATCGGCGCGCGCGCCGGGGAAGCCCACCAGGGTCCAGCCCACCAGCCCCTTATTGCCGCCGTGCACCGGGTCGCTGAAGAAGCCTTCCTTGGTGTTCTGGATCAGCAGCGCGAAGAACGCCTTGGACGGCACGTCATCGAACTGGATCTCGCCGGACTCAAGCTTGGTCAGCACGCTTTCCTGGGCAGCGGTATCCAGCTGGGCGAACACCTTGCCCGCCTGCTTCTTGCACCAGGCGTCGGTGGCGGCGATGCCCAGGCGGTAGATTTCCTTGGGCACCAGCTTGAGCTGGTAGCCCATTTCCGGCGGCGCGTCGGCCACGAACGGGCCCTGCATGAACCACAACGCACCGCTGGCGTAGGCGGTGTTCATCTGGCGGTCGATGAATTCCGGCGCACCGGCTTCCAGCGCGCCCGGGCCCAGGTCGTCGGCCGGGATCAGCCGCGCCACGGCGGCGTTGACGAACGCCCACTCCTCGGCGGTGAAGTAGCTGGGCTGGTAGTCCTGCGCAGGCTTGACTGGCGCGGGCTCGGGCTTTTTCTCCGGCGCGGCCATCAGCTCGCCCACACCCATGCCCAGGCCAGTGCTGGCCACGGTCACTACGGGTATCAGGGTGAGAGTCTTGCGCAGGAAATCCCGGCGCGGGTTGTCGTGGTCTTGCTCAGACATGGGGGATCCTCATCCGATCACGGATTATTCGCAGCCTTGGGGCTGCTTTATCGTTTTGAATTGCTCATCGAGCTGCACAGGCAGGCATCGCGTTGCCCTTAGTAAAGAACATCGCGACGTTTTTTAGTTTTATCGAGTCTGGGCGGCACGCCAGGGTGTTGCTTCAGCCTACGTAGAGGCGTTTTGAGAAGCGAAAATGTAACCGGTTTCAGCCCGGTTTTACAGGGTTTTTATACGAAGTTTTTACAAACACCCAACACAGCTTTCACGCCATCGAGGCCATTCTTGCGCCCCATAAGCCCACCGCCCATCCGGATCTGCCATGTCTTTGCTGCGCCGTCTGTTGTTTTGCCTGCCGCTGTCGTTGAGCCTGGCCACCACCTGCTTCGCCGGCGAGCCCAGCGTGGACGTGGCCCCGCGCCCGGCGCAGTGGGCGCAATCGGTGGAGCCGCACTACAACCTGTACCAGATGAGCCCCACGCTGTACCGCAGCGCCCTGCCTGACGAACAGGCGGTGCCGTTGCTGGGCAAACTGCAGATCAAGACCGTGGTCAGTTTCCTCCCCGAGTCGGATGAAACCTGGCTCAAGGAGCCGCAGATCAACCGGGTGCAACTGCCGATGCGCACCGTGCACGCCGATGACGCGCAGATCATCGCGGCGTTGCGGGCCATCCAGGAGGCCCAGGCCAAGGGCCCGGTGCTGATTCATTGCAAGCACGGCATGGACCGCACCGGCCTGGTGTCGGCAATGTACCGGGTGGTGGTGCAGGGCTGGAGCAAGCAGGACGCGGTGGCCGAGATGACCCAAGGCGGGTTCGGCGACCTCAAGCGGATGAAATACGGTATCGACTACATCAATGGCGTTGACGTGGAAAGCGTGCGCAACGCCCTGGCCAGCGGGGCGTGCAGCACCAACCCCCTGGCCGCGTGCGCGGTCAAGGGGCTGTTCAAGGCGTTGATCTAAGCCTGGGGCTTCTTCAACTTGGGGTTGGGGAAGAACTGCACCGTCTGCACTTTCGGGTTGGCCACCTTCGGCGCGGCCTGGTTGACCCGCGTTCCCAGCTCGCTGGGAATCGACTGACCCTGGGCGTTCAGCGTGTCGCTGTAGCCGCAGGCCACGCACTCGCGGTGCGGCACCTCGTCCTCGCTCCACATCATCAACTTGTCGGACTCGCTGCACGCCGGGCAGACCGCCCCGGCGATGAAGCGTTTCTTGGTCTTGATCACGGTCACTTCACTCATGCTGCCGCGTCCTCACTCAGGCCGCTATGGCGCAAGAGTGCATCAATCGACGGCTCGCGGCCGCGGAAGTCGACGAACAGCACCATCGGCTCCTGGGAACCGCCACGCGCCAGGATGGCTTCGCGGAATGCGCGGCCAGTGGCTTCGTTGAGCACGCCTTCTTCCTCGAAACGCGAGAACGCGTCCGCCGACAGCACTTCGGCCCACTTGTAGCTGTAGTAGCCCGCCGCGTAACCGCCGGCGAAGATGTGCGCGAAGCTGTTGGGGAAGCGGTTGTACGCCGGTGGGCGCATGACCGAGACCTCGTCGCGCACGCCTTCGAGCACCTGCAGCACGCCGCGGCCATCGCCGTGGGTGGCGTGCAGTTCGAAGTCGAACAGCGAGAATTCCAGCTGGCGCACCATCATCAGGCCAGACTGGAAGTTTTTCGCCGCCAGCATTTTTCCCAGCAGGTCCTGGGGCAGGGCGTCGCCGCTTTCGTAGTGACCGGAAATCAGCGCCAGGCCTTCAGGCTCCCAGCACCAGTTTTCCATGAACTGGCTTGGCAGCTCGACCGCATCCCACGCCACGCCATTGATACCCGACACGCCAGCGTGCTCGACGCGGGTCAGCAGGTGGTGCAGGCCATGGCCGAACTCGTGGAACAGGGTGGTCACTTCGTCGTGGGTCAGCAGCGCTGGCTTGCCAGCATCGGCCGGGGTGAAGTTGCACACCAGGTTAGCCACCGGGCTTTGCAGCGCGCCATCGGCGGTGCGGCGGTGGTCACGGGCGCCGTCCATCCAGGCACCGCCACGCTTGTTGGCGCGGGCGTACAGGTCGAAGAAGAAGCGGCCCACGTGCTTGCCGTTTTCCTTGATCTCGAACAGGCGCACGTCCGGGTGCCAGGTGTCGAAGCCGGTCTGCTCGGCGATTTCGATGCCGTACAGGCGCTGGACGATGGCGAACAGGCCGGTCAGCACCTTGTCGATCGGGAAGTAGGCGCGCAGCGCTTCCTGGGAGACGCTGTAGCGTTGCTCACGCAGTTTTTCACCGTAGAAACCGCTGTCCCAGCTTTGCAGATCCGGGCAGCCCTGCTCGGCGGCGTAGGCCTTGAGCTGGGCCAGGTCTTGCGCGGCGAACGGCTTGCTGCGCTTGGCCAGGTCGCGCAGGAAACCCAGCACCTGGTCGCTGGACTCGGCCATCTTGGTGGCCAGGCTCAGCTCGGCGAAGCTTGCGTAGCCCAGCAGCCTGGCCAGTTCCTGGCGCAGGTCGAGGATCTGTTCCATCACCGGGCCGTTGTCATTCTGGCCGGCGTTGGGGCCCTGGTCCGAGGCGCGGGTGCAGTAGGCAGCGTAGATTTCCTCGCGCAGGGCACGGTCCTGGGCGTAGGTCATCACCGCGTAGTAGCTGGGGAATTCCAGGCTGATCAGCCAGCCGTCCAGGCCCTTGGCCTTGGCGGCGGCAGCCATTTGCGCCTTGGCCGAGTCGGTCAGGCCGGCCAGGGCCGCTTCGTCAGTGACGTGCTTGGTCCAGGCCTGGGTGGCGTCCAGCAGCTGGTTGGAGAACTTGCTGCCCAGCTCCGACAGTTTGCTCTGCACTTCGGCGTAGCGCTGCTGCTGCTCGGGCGGCAGGTCGATACCCGACAGGCGGAAGTCGCGCAGCGAATGCTCGAGGATGGTTTTTTGCGCCACGTCGAAGGACGCCGCTTCCGGGCCGTTGGCCAGCGCTTCATAGGCCTTGAACAGCTCGCGGTTCTGGCCCATCTCGGTGGAGTAGGCGCTCAGGGCCGGCAGGCAGGCTTCATACGCCTGGCGCAGTTCCGGGCTGTTGCAGACTGCGTTAAGGTGGCTGACTGGGCTCCAGGCCGCGCCGAGGCGGTCGTTGAGCTCGTCCATGGCCAGTACCAGGCCGGCCCAGGTAGGCTGCTTGGCCTGGGTTTCGAGAATCTTGGCGATCGCCGCACGGTTGTCGGCCAGGATCTGTTCAATCGCCGGCTGTACGTGCTCGGCACGGATCGCCGAGAACGGTGGCAGGTCATAAGACTGCAGTAGCGGGTTGGTCGCGCTCACGGATACACACCTTGGCTGAAGAAACACCAGCCCATCTTAATTACAATCGGCGCTGACCGCAGCTATCAACGCCAGAGAAGGAGCCTATCGTGGCCATTCGCACTTTCCAGCAGCACACGCCCCAGGTGGGCGCGCGGGCGTTTGTCGACCGTTCGGCGGTTGTCATCGGCGATGTCGAAATCGGCGAGGACAGTTCGGTGTGGCCCATGACCGTGATCCGCGGCGACATGCACCGCATCCGCATCGGCGCGCGCACCAGCGTGCAGGATGCCAGCGTGCTGCACATCACCCACGCCGGGCCCTTCAACCCCGACGGCTTCCCGCTGATCATCGGCGACGACGTGACCATCGGCCACAAGGTGATGCTGCACGGCTGCACCGTGGGCAGCCGCATCCTGATCGGCATGGGCAGCACGGTCATGGACGGCGCCGTGGTGGAAGACGAGGTCATCATCGGCGCCGGCAGCCTGGTACCACCGGGCAAGCGCCTGGAAAGTGGCTTCCTGTACGTGGGCAGCCCGGTGAAGCAGGCGCGCCCGCTGACCGACAAGGAGCGCAGCTTCTTCACCTACACCGCCGGCAACTACGTGAAACTCAAGGACCAGCACCTGGAGGCCGGCTTCGCCAGCCCCAACCCGCTGTCCACCGACTGATTCGGAAAATTCCCATGCATTATCAGAACATTCTCTTCGACCTGGACGGCACCCTCACCGACCCGCGCGAAGGCATCACCCGCTCGATCCAGTACGCCCTGGAAAAGCTCGGCATCATCGAGCCAGACCTGCGCAAGCTCGAGCACTTCATTGGCCCGCCGCTGCTGCAGGCGTTCATGCAGTTCTACGGGTTCGAGGAAGAGAAGGCCTGGCAGGCGGTGAATTTCTACCGCGAGCGCTTCAAGGTCACCGGCCTGTACGAAAACGAAGTGTTCGAGGGCGTGATCGAGCTGCTGGAAACCCTGGAGGCCCAGGGCCGCCACCTGTACGTGGCCACCTCCAAGCCGTGGGAATTTGCCCGCGAGATCGCCCGGCATTTCGATTTCGCCAAGCACTTCAAGGTGATCTACGGCAGCGAGCTGGACGGCACCCGCACCAACAAGGTCGAGCTGCTCGCCCACCTGCTCAAGGAAGAGGGCCTGGACCCGGCCCAGACGCTGATGATCGGCGACCGCAAGCACGACCTGATCGGCGCCAAGGCCAACGGCCTCGACGTGGTGGCGGTGGGCTACGGCTTCGGCAGCCGCGAGGAGCTGGAGGCCGAGGCGCCGACCTATCATTTCGATACGCTGGCTGAGCTGCACCAGGCTTTCAAGGCCTGACCGGCGCCTGGGACGCGGCCATGCGGCCGCTGCTACGGGGCGTTTGTGTTTAATTTGATCAATGCGGCCTTGCGCTGGTCAGGCGGCAACTTGCCCAACCGCTCCACTTCGCTGAAGAACGTCGGCCAATCGCCGTTCACCTGCCGGAACAATGCCGCGAACGCCGGCACCCACTGGTCATACAGCCCGAACGGCAGCAGCTTGGCATTGTTCATTGGCGCGTTGACCCAGGCGTCATAGCGCTTGTCGCCGTTCCACTGGCTGTCGCGCAGCCGGCGGTAATCGGCGCGCATGCGCTCGAACGCCTGCTGCTTCGCCTGGCGCATGGCCGCCGGCGCCAACGGCTGGGCGTACAGGGCCTTGAGGCGGTCACGGGTGTCGAGCACCAGTTGGGTGAACTGGTGGATCTGCTTCGACTGGTCGACGTTGGCCGGCGGCAGGCCCTGGTACGCCCGCCATTGCCGGGTGCCTTCCTGCTCGACGAAGGTGGCGTAGGACTCATTGAACTCGCTGTCGTCCTTCACGTAGAAGCGCTGGTGCGCCAGCTCGTGGAAGATCAGCGTGGCCAGGCGCTCGTCGCCGCGGTCCATCATGGTGTTGATGATCGGGTCATCGAACCAGCCCAGGGTGGAGTACGCGTCCACCCCGCCAATGTACACGTCCATCCCGGCCTGCTTCTGCAGCGCCGCCTCACCCCGGGCAGCCCCCAGGCTGTAGTAGCCACGGTAGGCCACGCAACCGGCTATCGGAAAGCAGTGGGTTTGCGGGTCCAGGGAAAATTCCTTGGTGGCAAACACGTTCCACACCACTGAACTGCGTTTCACGTCCGCGTACAGGCGGTAACTGCGGTTGTCCGGCAGGTGCAGATGGCTGCTGGCAAAGTCCCGCGCTGCCTGGGACTGGCGCAGCTGTGCGCGCAGCTTGGCGTCGCGCGAAGGATCGGCGATCACCCGGCTCACCGGCTCGCGCGCCCTCAAGAGTTGCACCTGGCCATCAAGCAGCTGGCCGTAATAGGTGGAGCAACCGTTCAGCAGCAAAACGGCCAACAGGGGAACCAAGCGGCGAATTTTGCGGTCGAGTGCCCCAGGGTCTGCGCGCCTTAAAAAAAGAAGATCAATCATCTGTCGGGTGAATCCTTCATTGGGACGAACCGGCCACCATTGCCATCGGGAGTATTGCCATGCGTGCCTTGTTACTTGTCTGCGGTCTGGCGGCCGTGGCCGGTTGTTCGACCTTGCCCGACCCCGACCCGCACCAGGCCTGGGTGGACCTTGCAGCCGGCTCCGACAACTCGCTGAAGGCGGTGAAGGTCGACAACCACGACTGGACCGATCCACGTTACTTCGAAGTGCAGCCAGGCGCTCATGAATTGTGGGTAACTTTTCAATTCCCCGTGGCCCCCACCAATATCGGCCCGGTGGCCCAGCCGCTGTGGCGGGACTGCAAGATGAAGCTCAGCTTCAAGGACTTCAGCGCCGGCCAGCGCTACCGGCTCGAGGCGGGCAGCCTGGGCTTCCAACCCTGGGCCAAGCTGTATGACGAACAACGCTATATGGTGGGCAAGGCGCAACCGGCGGGCTGCCAAGCGACGTAGACCGCCGCGCGGGGGTATGCTGGAGGCCTGTCCCCACCTTGGAGCCCATCATGCGCCGCGCCCTTGCTGTCGCATCATTCATTACCCTGGCCGGTTGCAGCATCACCCCCTTGCCCCCGGTCAATCCCCAACAGGCCTGGGTGGACATGACCATGCTGGGCGGCAAGGTGGTCATGGCCGAGCGCCTCGATGGCGTGCGCCTCAAGGACGGCCGCTACTTCCAGGTCAGCCCGGGCAGCCACGAGCTGATGGTGCGCTACGACTTCGAGATCTATTCGGGCAGCATGTTCCTGATCGATGCGGATGAGCGAACCTGCTACCTCACCCTGCGCTACGATGCATTCCAGCCCGGCCAGCGCTACCTGCTGGAAGCCCGCACGCTGGGGCTGAACCCGAGCGCGCGGCTATACGACCAGAGCAAGAAAGTGGTGGCGGAGGACAGTGCCGTGAACTGCCTGTTCTAGCGGTCGTTCTTCTGGTAGATGATTTTCTTGCTGCCGCCTTCGCACGAACCCACGATCATGTTCTTGTCGTGGACTTCTTCGTTGCTGACGATTTCGAGGGTGTAGGACGTGACGCCCTGGGCCTGGATCTTGGCTTCGATCTCGGCCTTCAGTTCTTCACAGGGCTTGGGGGCTGCCATGGCGCTGGTGGCCGCAGCACAGCAGGCGAGGGTCAATATCAGTCGCTTGATCATGATGGCATCCTTGAATTGCGGGTGGAGCCGACAGGTCGGCTCCTACATCTAGACCACAAATGCCATCACCTGTTCCAGTGCCGGCCTAGCTGACCAGCGTGGCGTCCAGGCTGATCTTGGCGCCCTTGAGCACCTTCGACACCGGGCAGCCTTCCTTGGCCTTGTTGGCCAGTTCCTGGAACTGCTCGTTGGTGGCGCCCGGCACCTTGGCTTTCAGGATCAGGTGCACGGCGGTGATTTCGAAACCCTCGCCCACCTTGTCCAGGGTGACTTCGGCGATGGTGTCGATGCGGTCGGCGGTCAGGTTGGCGCCGCCCAGGATCATCGACAGGGCCATCGAGAAACAACCCGCATGAGCCGCACCAATCAGCTCTTCCGGGTTGGTACCAGGCTGCCCCTCGAACCGGGTGTTGAAGCCATAAGGGTTGCTCTTCAGCGCGCCGCTTTCAGTGGAAATCTGGCCCTTGCCATCCTTCAAGCCGCCTTGCCAGACGGCTGATGCTGTCTTCTTCATGATGCCTCCTCGGGTTGCACGCGAAGGTTCGCGCAGGTACTGAGGTTAGGAGGGGCAGCAGGGCTTGCAAGTTCACACCGATTGACAAGATGGTATTGAAGTTTCTCAATATGCCCATACTGTTGGATAAAGGGCAGGGTGGTGTTACCCATGGCAGCGTGCACCAGCCTTCCACTCGACGCCTGAGGAAGTGCTACCCATGAAACGACTCTCCGATATCAAGTATTCCGCCCTGGACCTGGTGCCCGTGCGCGCCGACAAGGGCCCGGCGCACTCGCTGCGCAACTCGCTGGACCTGGCGCAACACCTGGAAAAATTCGGCTACCACCGCTTCTGGGTCGCCGAGCACCACAACATGGACGGCATCGCCAGCTCGGCCACCGCCGTACTGCTGGGCTACCTGGCCGGCGGCACCTCCACCATCCGCGTCGGCAGCGGCGGGGTAATGCTGCCCAACCATGCGCCGCTGGTGGTCGCCGAACAGTTCGGCACCCTGGAAAGCCTTTACCCGGGCCGCATCGACCTGGGCCTGGGCCGTGCGCCGGGCTCCGACCAGATGACCGCCCGCGCCCTGCGCCGCGAGCGCTCGGGCAGCGCCGACGACTTCCCCGATGACGTGCTGGAACTGATGAGCTACCTGGGCCCGCGCACCCCTGAGCAAAAAGTGATCGCCGTGCCCGGCACCGGCACCCAGGTGCCGATCTGGCTGCTGGGCTCCAGCCTGTTCAGCGCCCAGCTGGCCGGCATGTACGGGCTGCCGTACGCCTTCGCCTCGCATTTCGCGCCGCGCTACATGCATGAAGCGATTCGCACCTACCGCAACCACTTCAAGCCCTCGGCGGTGCTGGACAAGCCGTACGTGATGCTGGGCGTGCCACTGGTGGCCGCCGACACCGACGAGCAGGCCGACTACCTGGCCACCTCGGTGTACCAGCGCATCCTCAACCTGATGCGCGGCCAGAGCCTGGTGCAGCAACCGCCGGTAGACAGCATGGAAGGGCGCTGGCTACCCCACGAGAAAGCCGCGGTCGCCGACTTCCTGGGCCTGGCCATGGTGGGCAGCCCACAGAAGATTCGCGCAAAACTGGAGGTGTTGCTGGAGCAGACCCAGGCAGATGAGTTGATCTTTACCTGCGACCTGTATGAGCATGCCGACCGGCTGCATTCCTACGAACTGCTGGCGCAGATCGCCAAGGGCTGAAAACTGTGGGAGCTGGCTTGCCAGCTCCCACAAGCTGCTTATTTTTTGTACACAATTTCCTTGCGGCCGGCCTCGCAGGTACCGACAACCTTGCCGCCGGTGCCCTTGTCGGCAATTTCCAGCGTGTAGTGGCTGACGCCCTTGGCGTCGAGCTTCGCGGCGATTTCCGATTTCAGTTCTTCACACGGCTTCCCCGCCGCCAGTGCCGAACCCGCCATGCAGAACAACCCTGCTGCCAACAAAATATTCTTCATCGGTCACATTCCCTGGTCAGATCATGAGCAGACAAGCGCCCCGGCAAGATTGCCGGAGCCCCCCAGCACTGTTTGTAGCGGAATACTGGCCGTTCGGCCAGTAAGACGCTTCCCAGAATCGTGTCAGCTGTTTGCGATGCGGAAGCCGACCTTCAGCGTGACCTGGAAATGCGCGGCCTTGTTGTTCTCGATGTGGCCGCGGGTTTCCAACACCTCGAACCACTCCAGGTGCTTGACGGTCTTGCCGGCCTCGGCCAGGGCGTTGTTGATGGCTTCCTCGATGCTGTTGGCCGAAGAACCAACCAGTTCGATCAGCTTGTAGGTGCGATGGTCAGACATGGTGAATCTCCTTTCGATAGTGGTCTTGAGCGTAGGTGGCCTTTTAGCTCTGTGCCGAATCGGGGCGCAAAAGTTCAGATGCACTGCACTTTCCTGAAGCGCCGCAGTCGGAAACTTACACACGCAACTCACCACGCAGGAGAGACACCTATGGCTACTTCACTTCGCAAAGCTTCGTTGCAAAGCATGGAAGCGGAAATCGAAAGTCTGCTCAAATCGCTGGAGAGCTTGAAGGACGATGCGTCCGACGAGTCGCGCAAAACCCTGAAAAGCCTGCGCGCCAACGCTGAAAACGCCCTGAAACACTCGCGTCATCTGCTCAGCGACGTGTACGAAGACGTGAAGGTGAAAACCCGCGAGACCGGCGTCGCCACCCGCGACTACGCGCAGGAACACCCCTGGACCACCGCAGGCGTGGCCATCGGCGCACTGGGCCTGCTGGCCGGCTACCTGCTGATCAAGCGCGGCAACTAATCCACCTGGCGCGCCAGCTCCGCGGTGAGCCAGTGCGCCAGCTGCCGGGCGCGCCCATCATCGGCGCGCCGCGGCACCCATAGCGCCAGGCGCGCCGAGGTTTCGCTGAAGCCCCACGGCGCAGCCAGTCGCCCCGCCCGCAGGTCGTCAATCACCAGCGGTTCCGGGGCGATGGCCACCCCCAGGCCGGCCACCGCCGCCTCCAGCAAATAATACAAATGCTCGAACCCCTGGCCGTAGTGCAACTGGCCGGGCGCGATGCCGTGGGCCCCCGCCCAATTGGGCCACGCTTGCGGGCGTGAAGTGGTGTGCAGCAACGGCTCGCCGGCAAGCACCTGCGCAGGCGCCTCGGCCAACTTTTCGAAACGGGCAAAGCGCGGGCTCAGCACCGGGCCGATACGTTCGTGCGCCAGTTCATACACCTGCATGTCGGCCGGCCACGGCGGCTCGGCGAACACCAGCCAGGCGTCCAGGCCGGGGCGCCGCGGGTCCAGGTCGCCTTCGCCGGCGGACAGGTGCAGGCGCAGGTCCGGCAGGTCGGCGTTGAGCTTGCCCAGCCTGGGGATAAACCAGCGCGCCAGCAGGCTGCCGGAGCAGCCCAGCACGAAGGGCGCGTCGCTGGCGCCCTGGCTGATCTCGGCGCAGGCACTGCGCAGGCGCTCGAAGGCATCACCGCTGGCATCGCGCAGGCGCAGGCCGGCATCTGTGAGTTTCAAGCCACGGCCTTCCTTGACGAACAGGCTCACCCCCAGGTGCTCTTCCAGCACCTTCAGCTGGCGGCTGATGGCGCCGTGGGTCACGTGCAATTGTTCGGCCGCGCGGCTTACGCTGTTCAGCCGGGCAGTGGCTTCGAACGCGCGCAGGGCGTTGAGGGGGGGCAGGTCGCGGCTCATGGTATCTGTGAGTTTTCCTGACAGGTTGCAGCAATCTTATCGGTTTTTTTCGCCGGCCGCCGTGGTTACAGTAGATTCATAGCTAGCCCATCACTTTTCACCTGGAGCGACCCATGACCCAGACTAACTTGCGCAACGGCCCGGATGCCAACGGCCTGTTTGGCGCCTTCGGCGGCCGCTACGTGGCTGAAACCCTGATGCCGCTGGTGCTCGACCTGGCCCGTGAATACGAAGCCGCCAAGGCCGACCCCGAATTCCTCGAGCAGCTGGCCTACTTCCAGCGCGACTACATCGGCCGCCCGAACCCGCTGTACTTCGCCGAGCGCCTGACCGAACACTGCGGCGGCGCCAAAATCTACTTCAAGCGCGAAGAGCTGAACCACACCGGCGCGCACAAGGTGAACAACTGTATCGGCCAGGTGCTGCTGGCCAAGCGCATGGGCAAGAAACGCCTGATCGCCGAAACCGGCGCCGGCATGCACGGCGTGGCCACCGCCACCGTCGCTGCCCGCTTCGGCCTGCCTTGCGTGATCTACATGGGCGCCACCGACATCGAGCGCCAACAGGCCAACGTATTCCGCATGCGCCTGCTGGGTGCCGAGATCGTGCCGGTCACCGCTGGCACCGGTACCCTGAAAGACGCCATGAACGAAGCGCTGCGCGACTGGGTGACCAACGTCGACGACACCTTCTACCTGATCGGCACCGTCGCCGGCCCGCACCCATACCCGGCCATGGTCCGCGACTTCCAGTCGATCATCGGCAAGGAAACCCGCGAGCAACTGCACGCCAAGGAAGGGCGCCTGCCCGACAGCCTGGTGGCGTGCGTGGGCGGCGGTTCCAATGCCATGGGCCTGTTCCACCCGTTCCTGGACGACGCCAGCGTGGAAATCTACGGCGTTGAAGCCGCCGGCCACGGCGTGGACACCGACAAGCACGCGGCCAGCCTCAACGGCGGCGTGCCGGGCGTGCTGCACGGCAACCGCACCTACCTGCTGCAGGACGACGACGGCCAGATCACCGACGCCCACTCGATCTCCGCCGGCCTGGACTACCCTGGCATCGGCCCGGAACACGCCTGGTTGCACGAGATCAAGCGCGTGAACTACGTCAGCATCACCGATGACGAAGCCCTGGCCGCGTTCCACACCACCTGCCGCCTGGAAGGCATCATCCCGGCGCTGGAGACCGCCCACGCCCTGGCCGAAGCCATCAAGCGCGCGCCTACCCTGCCCAAGGATCACCTGATGGTCGTCTGCCTCTCGGGCCGTGGCGACAAAGACATGCAAACCGTGATGAGCCATATGGCCGCCGCCGAGCAGGAGAAACTGGCATGAGCCGTCTTGAACAACGCTTCGCCGATCTGAAAGCCGAGGGCCGCGCCGCCCTGGTGACCTTCGTCACTGCCGGCGACCCTGGCTACGACGCCTCCCTGGCCATCCTCAAGGGCCTGCCGGCCGCCGGCGCCGACGTGATCGAGCTGGGCATGCCGTTCACCGACCCCATGGCCGACGGCGTGGCCATCCAGCTCGCCACCCTGCGCGCCCTGGATGCCGGCCAGACCCTGAAGAAAACCCTGCAGATGGTGCGCGAGTTCCGGGTTGGCAACGACACCACGCCAATCGTGCTGATGGGCTACTACAACCCCATTCACCGCTTTGGCGTCGAGGCCTTCGTGGCCGAGGCCCGCGAAGTGGGCGTGGACGGCCTGATCATCGTCGACCTGCCACCCGAGCACGACGCCGAGCTGGCCACCCCGGCCCAGGCCGCGGGCATCGACTTCATCCGCCTGACCACGCCCACCACCGACGACGTGCGCCTGCCGCGCGTGCTGGAGCGCAGCTCCGGCTTCGTCTACTACGTGTCGGTGGCCGGCGTGACCGGTGCCGGCTCTGCCACCACCGAGGCCGTCAGCAGCGCCATCGAGCGCCTGCGCCGCCACACCAGCCTGCCGATCAGCGTCGGTTTCGGCATCCGCACCCCCGAGCAGGCCGCTGCCATCGCACGCCTGGCCGACGGTGTAGTGGTGGGTTCGGCACTGGTGGACAAGATCGCCAAGGCCAGCTCGCCAGACCAGGCCGTGGGGGATGTACTTGAGCTGTGTTCGCAATTGGCCCTGGGCGTGCGTAAGGCCCGTGTCAGCTGAAGGTAAATAATTTGTTACAAAGGAATTAGTTGCTGATTTTCCGGACTAATTTCACAGACCAGAGGGAACCTGATCCGTAAGATCTGGTTCCCTTTTTTGTTGTTTGAGCAGTGAGGATTCGCTCGATGAAACTCTCCAAACCATTGATTGCCAGCCTGGGGCTCGTGCTTGTCGGCATGACATCCCTGGCCCATGCCGACCAATGGGGCCCGGGTGGCCCGGATGACCGTGGCCACTACGATCATCGCGATGACCACCGCGACGACCATCGTGACGACCACCGCTTCGACCATGGCGGCCCGCCCCGTGATTTCGGCCCCATCCGCCAGCACGCCTTCGAACACCGTGGCTACTTCGGCCGTGCCGAGCGCCTGCCGCCAGGCGTGTTCGTCGTCCAGGGCCGCCCGTTGGCGCCCGGCTACGGTCGCCCGCTGGGCCCGCGTGAACTGGAACAATTGCCGTACTACCCAGGCTACCAATGGATCGCCTACGGCCCGGATATCGTGCTGATCCAGGATGGCACCGGTGTGGTTTACCAGGTGCTGCAAGGCGTCCTGGCCTACTGATTCATTTTTGACACACCACCGCGAGGAACGCGTATGAAACTGCCAAAATCCCTGATCGCAGGCATGGGCGTGCTGCTGGTTGGCGTCACCCCATTGCTGCAAGCTGCCCCAGGCCCGAACGACCAGCGCCAGGGCGGTGAACAGCACCAGCAACAAGGTGGCCCGCGCGGCGACGAGCATGGCGCGCCGCAACAGCAGCAACACGCTGGCGGCGGCAACCGCCCACCACAGGACTTCGGCCCTGTGCGCCAGACCATCCAGCAGCACCGCGACAGCTTCGGCCACGGCAGCCCGCTGCCACCGAACGTCCACGTGGTCAAAGGCCGCCCGCTGCCCCACGGCTACGGCAAGCGCCTGGACAGCCGCGCGCTGTCGCAGCTGCCACGCTACCCCGGCTACGAGTGGCGCCGCCTGGGCAACGACGTGGTGCTGATCTCGGTAGGTACCGGCGTGGTCTACGAGATCCTCGATGGTGTGTTGAACTGAAATAACACCCCCCCGTGGCAGCTGCCAAAGGCTGCGTCCTGAACACCCCGGTACACCAGACATACCGAGGCGTCAGGGACGCGGCCTGATGGCCGCTGCTACGGGATTGGGTGCATCACCCGCCGAAAATCGACAACTTCAACGGCCGCACCGCCCCCATCCAGATCGCATGATCACGGTGGTCCGCCAACTCATCCCCGCTCAGCGGGTGCATGAACACCACCAGCCCCTTGCGGTTCATCGCCAGCCACGGCAACACCTGCGCCACCACCTGCGGCCCGAACGCCAACTGGCAGCTCCAGTCCGGGTGCGGCCCCACCGGCTTCTCATGCACACGCCCCATCACCACGGGAAACAACCGCGCGGCTTCTTCGCACAGGGCGCGCGCTTGGTCGAGGGTGGAGGCGTCGAAATAGATGTGGGCGTGGTAGCCCTGGATTGGTTGCACAGTCTTTCTCCCGCTTGTGGATAACCGAAGATTATCAGTTAGTGCCTTGAGCCTGCTCAGCCATCAACCACTCCACAAACCGCCCCACCATCTCCCCCCGCCGTTTCCGTTGCGGCACCACCACGTAATACCCCAGCGCCGAACTGGCCGTTGCAGCGATGGGCCGGCACAGCAGGCCCTGCTCGATCAACGCGTCCACCAGGTGGCGCCAGCCGATGGCCACGCCCTGGCCGGCGATGGCGGCCTGGATCAGCAGGGTGTAGTTGTCGAAGCGCAGTTGGCCCGGGGCCGGGGCGCTGGGGATGTGCAGGTGGCGGAACAGGGTGGTCCAGTTGAACCAGTGGGTGGTGCTTTCGCCGCGCAGGTGCAGCAGCGGCAGGTCGAGCAGGGCTTGGGCGGGCAGGGGGGTGGTTTGCTTTTCAAGCAGGCGCGGGCTGCACACCGGGAAGACTTCTTCGGCAAACAGCCAATGGCTGTCGCCCTGTTTAAAGCGGCCGTCGCCGAACAGCACGGCGACGTCGATGTCGCTGCGCAGCATGGCGTGGCTGCGCTCGCTGGTCACCAGGCTGACATCGACATGGGGGTGGGCCTGGTGGAAGCGGTGCAGGCGTGGCATCAGCCAGTAGGCAGCGAAGGCGAAGTCGGTGGCCACCTGCAGCACCTCGTGCTGGGGCTGGGCGGTGAGGGCGGCCAGGGCTTCGTCGATCTGGCCGAAGCCGGCCTGCACCGCATCGAATAGGCTGCGGCCAGCGTCGGTGAGTTCGATGCCGCGGTAGATGCGGTCGAACAGGCGCGTGGCCAGTTGTTCTTCCAGGCGCTTGATCTGCTGGCTGACGGCGGGCTGGGTGGTGCCCAGTTCGGCCGCGGCGGCGGTGAAGCTGCGCTGGCGGGCGGCGCATTCGAAGGCGCGGAGCAGGTCGAGGGACAGGTCGGCGAGGCTATCAAACATTAGCTGGGCTTATCCTAGGCATTGCCTGACGTGGGCTTTACCGCACGGCAGCGCGGTCGCATGCTCGGTTGGAAGCACTTTCGCATAATTCAACACTATGGAATGCCGCCCACCCATGAAGCGCAAGAATATTCTCTTCATCATGGCCGATCAGATGGCCGCGCCGCTGTTGCCCTTCTATGCCCAGAACTCGCCGATCAAGCTGCCCCACCTGAGCCGCCTGGCCGCCAGCGGCGTGGTGTTCGACGCCGCCTACTGCAACAGCCCGCTGTGCGCGCCGTCGCGCTTCACCCTGGTGAGCGGCCAGTTGCCCAGCAAGATCGGCGCCTACGACAACGCCGCCGATTTCCCCGCCGACGTGCCCACCTATGCCCACTACCTGCGGCGCCTGGGCTACCGCACCGCGTTATCGGGGAAGATGCATTTCTGCGGCCCGGACCAGCTGCATGGCTATGAAGAGCGCCTGACCAGCGACATCTACCCCGCCGACTACGGCTGGGCAGTGAACTGGGATGAACCCGACGTGCGCCCCAGCTGGTACCACAACATGTCCTCGGTGCTGCAGGCCGGGCCATGCGTGCGCACCAACCAGCTGGATTTCGATGAAGAGGTGGTGTTCAAGGCCCAGCAATATCTGTTCGACCACGTGCGCGAGGACGGCAGCCAGCCGTTCTGCCTGACCGTGTCCATGACCCACCCCCACGACCCCTACACCATTCCCAAGCGCTTCTGGGACCTGTACCGCGACGAGGACATCCCGCTGCCGGCCAATGTGCCTGGGCAGCATGAGTTGGACCCGCACTCCCAGCGCCTGCTCAAGGTGTACGACCTGTGGGACAAGCCGCTGCCTGTGGACAAGATTCGCGACGCCCGCCGCGCCTATTTCGGCGCCTGCAGCTACATCGACAGCAACGTCGGCAAGCTGCTGCAGACGCTGGAGGAAACCGGCCTGGCGGAGGACACCATCATCGTCTTCTCCGGCGACCACGGCGACATGCTCGGCGAGCGCGGGCTCTGGTACAAGATGCACTGGTTCGAGATGTCGGCGCGGGTGCCGCTGCTGGTCTGTGCACCGGGGCAGTTCCAGGCCGGGCGGGTGAGCGCGGCAGTCTCCACCGCCGACTTGCTGCCGACCCTGGTGGAACTGGCCGGCGGTGAAGTCGACCCGCGCTTGCCGCTGGACGGCCGCTCGCTGGTGGGCCACCTGCAAGGGCAGGGCGGCCACGACGAGGTGTTCGGCGAGTACATGGCCGAAGGCACGGTGGGCCCGCTGATGATGATTCGCCGCAGCGAGCACAAATTTATCTACAGCGAGGACGACCCTTGCCTACTCTTCGACGTGCGCCATGACCCGCACGAACGCGAAGACCTGAGCCAATCGCCGCAACACGCGACGCTGTTCGCCGCGCTGCTGGCCGAGGCGCGCGCCAAGTGGGACGTGGCGGCCATACGCCAACAGGTGCTGGCCAGCCAGCGCCGGCGCCGCCTGGTGGCCCAGGCCCTGAGCCTGGGCACGCTGAAGAGCTGGGATCACCAGCCGTGGGTGGACGCCAGCCAGCAGTACATGCGCAACCACATCGACCTCGATGACCTGGAGCGCAAGGCCCGTTATCCACAACCCTGCCAAGATCAATAATCGATGAGGGGAAGCCGATGAAGTTATCCACAGTGGTGGTATCCGCGTTGCTGGCCGTGGCCAGCCTGAAGGCACTGGCCGATGAGCAAAGCTGCAGCACGGTGCAGATGGCCGACCCCGGCTGGAGCGACATCGCCTCCACCAACGCCATCACCGGCCTGCTGCTGGACGGCATGGGCTACAAGGCCAAGGTCGACAGCCTGGCGGTACCCATTGCCTACGGCGGCCTGAAAGACGGCAAGGTGGATGTCTTCCTCGGCAACTGGATGCCGGCGCAACAGGGTTTCTACGACAAGTTCGTGGCCACCGGCGACGTCACCCAGTACGCCAAGAACCTGGAAGGCACCGAGTTCACCCTGGCGGTGCCGGACTACGTGTGGGACGCCGGAGTGCACAGCTTCGCCGACCTGAACAAATACGCCGACAAGTTCGGCGGCAAGATCTACGGCATCGGCTCCGGCGCGCCGGCGAACCTGTCGATCCAGCAGATCATCAAGAAAAACGAATTCGACCTGGGCCAATGGAAACTGGTGGAATCCAGCGAGCAGGCGATGTTGTCGGAAGTGCGCCGGGCTGTGGATAAACAGCGCTTCATTGTGTTCCTGGGCTGGACCCCGCACCCGATGAACGTCGAGATCAAGATGCACTACCTGAGCGGCGGCGAGGCGTACTTCGGCGCCAGCGGCAGCGTCTACACCCTGACCCGCAAGAGTTATGCACAGGCGTGCCCGAACGTCGCCAAGTTGCTGGGCAATCTGACCTTTACCCAGGACATGGAGAACAGCATCATGGCCGACGTAGTGAAGACCAAGGCCAGCTACCCGGACGCGGCGAAGAAGTGGATCAAGGCCAACCCCACGGTGCTGGACAAGTGGCTGGACGGCGTGAAGACCGTGGACGGGCAGGACGCGCTGCCCGCCGTGAAAGCCAAGCTTTAACCCTGTGGGAGCTGGCTTGCCAGCGAGTTTCTTGCCCCCTGAAAAGCTCGCTGGCAAGCCAGCTCCCACGGGAAAGACCAGCAAACAGAGAGCCTCATGCGCGGTACCCGACTGGAAAAAATCCTGCCCTTCCTGGCCTGGCTCCCACGCCAGACCCGCGCCAGCGTCAGCCGTGACCTGGTGGTGGGCCTGAGCGGCGCGATCCTGGCGTTGCCGCAGTCCATCGCCTACGCGCTGATCGCCGGCCTGCCGCCGGAATACGGCCTGTACGCCGCCATCATCCCGGTGCTGATCGCCTGCCTGTGGGGCTCGTCGTGGCACCTGATCTGCGGGCCCACGGCGGCTATTTCCATCGTGCTGTACGCCAGCGTCAGCCCGCTGGCGGTGCCGGCCACCCAGGACTACGTGACGCTGATCCTGCTGCTGACCTTCCTCGCCGGCATTTTCCAGTGGCTGCTGGGCATGCTGCGCTTCGGCGCGCTGGTGAATTTTGTCTCCCATTCGGTGGTGCTGGGCTTCACCCTCGGCGCCGCCATGGTCATTGCCATCGGCCAGCTGCCAAGCCTGTTGGGCATGGAGCTGAGCAGCCAGGCCACGGCGCTGGCCAGCCTCGGCAACCTGTTCCAGCACCTGGCCGAAGTGGACCAGCCGTCGCTGCTGCTGGGGTTGTTCACCCTGGTGCTGGGCCTGGTGCTGAAGGCGCTGGTGCCGCGCTGGCCGACGCTGCTGATTGCCTTGGTCAGCGGCAGCCTGCTGGCGTGGCTGTGGCCGGGGATGTTCAGCCACGTGCGCCGGGTCAGCGAGTTCGTCGGCCAGTTGCCGCCGTTCAGCCCGCTGCCCACGGACCCGGCGCTGGTGCTGCGGCTGCTGCCCAGCGCCGTGGCCGTGGGCATGCTGGGGCTGGTGACCAGCCTGTCGATTGCCCGCTCGATCGCCACACGTTCGCAACAGTTGCTCGACGCCAACCAGGAGGTTCGCGCCCAGGGCCTGTCGAATGTCATCGGTGCATTCTTCTCCGGATCGCTGTCGGCGGGCTCGTTCACCCGCTCCGGGCTCAGCTATGAGGCCGGCGCCTGCTCGCCGTTGGCGGGGGTGTTCTCGGCCCTGTGGGTGGCGCTGTTCGCGGTCACCGGCGCGCAGCTGATCGCGCAGATTCCCATTGCCGCCATGGCCGGCAGCATCCTGCTGATCAGCTGGGGGCTGGTGGACCACCGCGGCATTCGCGCGCTGTTCCGGGTCAGCCGCTCGGAGTTCGTGGTGATGGCGCTCACGTGCCTGGCGACCCTGCTGCTGGAGCTGCAGACGGCCATCTACGCCGGGGTGCTGGCGTCGCTGTTCTTCTACCTCAAGCGCACCTCGCAACCGCGGGTGCAGCAGTGGCGTGACGGCGACGAGGAAGTCCTGCGCGTAGGAGGTTCGATCTTCTTCGGCGCCAGCCATTACCTGCAGGTGCGGCTGCAGCGCGCGCAGGGCCAGCGCGTGGTGATCGACGCGCAACAGATCAACTTCATCGATTATTCGGGGGTGGAGATGCTGCACCAGGAAGCACGGCGGCTGCGCGCCCAGGCCCGCAGCCTGACCCTGCGCCACGCGCGGGCGCAGGTGATCGAGGAGCTGCACAAGCTGGAAGGGGCGGCCAACTGCCCCATCCAGTTCGAAGGTTAACCGGCGGCCATTTCCTGGCGCAGGGTGGCCATCACCGTCTTCGAATCGGGGGTCACGCCACGCCAGTAGGTGAAGGCCTCGGCGGCCTGTTCCACCAGCATGCCGAAGCCATCCAGGGCCTGGGCGGCGCCGTGCTCGGCCGCCCAGCGGCAGAACGGCGTGGGCTCCTTGCCGTACATCATGTCGTAGCACACGGTGACGCCCGGCTGGATCAGGCTGCTCTTGATCGGCGGCAGGTCACCGGCAAGGCTGGCCGAGGTGGCGTTGATGATCACGTCCACCGGCTCTTCCAGCCAGTCGAAACCGCTGGCGGCCACCGGGCCCAGGCCGGCAAAGATCTGCGCCAGCAGCTCGGCCTTGTCCACGGTGCGGTTGGCGATGACCAGCGACACCGGCTGCTGTTCCAGCAGCGATTCCACCACGCCGCGCACCGCGCCACCGGCACCCAGCAGCAAAATGCGCTTGCCCTTGAGGGTGACGCCGGCGTTGTTCAGCAGGTCGCGCACCAGGCCCACGCCGTCGGTGTTGTCGCCACGCAGGGTGCCGTCGGGTAGGCGCGTGAGCATGTTCACCGCGCCGGCGCGCTGGGCGCGGGGGGTGAGCACGCTGCACAGGCGGAAGGCGTCTTCCTTGAACGGCAGCGTCACGTTGGCGCCCAGGCCGTCCTGGAAAAACTCCAGGGCGTTGCCGGCAAAGTCATCCAGCGGCGCCAGCCGCGCGCCGTATTCCATGGCCTGGCCGGTCTGCTCGGCAAACAGGCGGTGGATGGCGGGCGACTTGCTGTGGCCAATCGGGTTACCGAAGACGACGTAACGGTCCATGCAGGCAGTTCCTAATTCAAGGGCAGGCAAATAATAGGTTATCCACAGCGGCCGTCAGGCCTGGCCGAGCCAGTCGCGGTCGGTGAGGAAGTAGTCGGTCAGGCGCGCTTCTTCGCTGCCCGGCGCCGCCTTCCAATCGTAGCCCCAGCGCACTTGCGGCGGCAGCGACATCAGGATCGACTCGGTGCGGCCGCCCGACTGCAGGCCGAACAGGGTGCCACGGTCGTACACCAGGTTGAATTCCACGTAGCGGCCACGGCGGAACTCCTGGAATTCGCGCTGCTGCTGGGTGTAGGCCATGGCCTTGCGGCGCTGCACGATGGGCAGGTACGCCTCCAGGTAGGCGTCGCCGATGGCGCGCATGAAGGCGAAGCTGGTGTCGAAGTCCCATTCGTTCAGGTCGTCGAAGAACAGGCCGCCCACGCCGCGCGGTTCGTTGCGGTGCTTGATGTGGAAATAGCGGTCGCACCAGGCCTTGTAGCGCGGGTACACGTCTTCGCCAAACGGCGCGCAGGCGCGCTCGGCCACGCGGTGCCAGTGAATGCAGTCGTCTTCGTTGGCGTAGTAGGGCGTCAGGTCGAAGCCGCCACCGAACCACCACACCGCTTCTTCACCTTCCTTCTCGGCAATGAAGAAGCGCACGTTGGCATGGGACGTAGGCACGTGGGGGTTGTGCGGGTGGATCACCAGCGACACGCCCAGGGCTTCGAAGCCACGGCCCGCCAGTTCCGGGCGGTGGGCGCTGGCCGACGGCGGCAGGCCGCTGCCAAAGACGTGGGAGAAGTTGACCCCGCCTTTCTCGATCACCGTGCCGTTCTCGATCACCCGGGTGCGGCCGCCGCCACCGGCGGCGCGGTTCCACGCGTCCTCGACAAAACGGGCGCCACCGTCTTCAGTTTCAAGGGCGCTGCAGATCCGCTCTTGCAGGTCGAGCAGGTAGGCTTTTACGGCTTCGGTGCGGGTAGTCATGGCATCACCTTGTAACGGGCAAAGGCCGGGCAGCGCTGGGGATTACCGCCGCCCGAGAGCAAATTCGGCGCGTAGCATAGCACCCGCGGCCCACTTTGAGCGGTTGACGGCGCGGTTACAAAGGCGTCCGATAGGGGCTTTCCATGCCTGTTTCAGGAGATTGCAGATGGCCAAACGTATTCAGTTCAGCACTAACGGTGGTCCGGAAGTCCTCGAATTCGTCGACTTCCAGCCAGCCGAGCCGGGCCCGCAGGAAGTTCGGGTACGCAATAAGGCCATCGGCCTGAACTACATCGACACCTACTACCGCAGCGGCCTGTACCCGGCGCCGTCCCTGCCGTCGGGGCAGGGCACCGAAGGCGCGGGCGTGGTAGAGGCGGTGGGCAGCGAAGTGACCTCGGTGAAGGTCGGCGACCGCGTGGCCTACGCCGGCGGCCCGCTGGGCGCTTATAGCGAAGTGCACACCCTGCCGGCCGCCGTGCTGGTGAAGCTGCCGGAGGCCATCAGCTTCGAACAGGCCGCCGCAGTGATGCTCAAGGGCCTGACCGTGCAGTACCTGTTCCGCCAGACCTACGAACTGAAACGCGACGAAACCATTCTGTTCCACGCCGCCGCCGGCGGTGTCGGCTCCCTGGCCTGCCAGTGGGCCAAAGCCATCGGCGCCCGGCTGATCGGCACCGTCAGCTCGCCGGAAAAAGCCGCGCGGGCCAAGGCCCTGGGTGCCTGGGAAACCATCGACTACAGCCGCGAAGACGTGACCAAACGCGTGCTTGAGCTGACCGATGGCAAGAAATGCCAGGTGGTGTACGACGGCGTCGGCAAGGACACCTGGGAAACCTCGCTGGACTGCGTGGAACCGCGCGGCCTGGTGGTCAGCTTCGGCAACGCCTCGGGCGCGGTCAGCGGCGTCAACCTGGGTATCCTGGCGTCCAAGGGCTCGCTGTACGTGACCCGTCCCACCCTGGGCACCTACGCCACCGCCAGCACCCTGCAGGCCATGGCTGACGAGCTGTTCGGGATGATCACCAGCGGCAAGCTGGACGTGGAGATCAGCCAGCGTTACCCGTTGGCCGAAGCGGCGAAGGCGCAGACCGAGCTGTCGGCACGGCGCACCATGGGTTCGACCATTCTGCTGCCGTAACCCCACACTTCGTAGCAGCGGCCGCAGGCCGCGTCCCAGGCACCGCGTTGGTGCCTGACGCGGCCTGCGGCCGCTGCTACGAAGCGGTGTTTGCGGCCGTTGTCAAGGGCGAATCACGTCGCCGGTCACCAGGTCGCGGATGACGCTGGGGTTCTTGCGCCCGCCCAGTTCACCGTTCAGCACCAGGTCCACCTGGCCACGGAAATACTGTTCGATGCGCAGGCGGTTCATGGCTGGCGGCCGCCCGGTCGGGTTGGCGGAGGTCGACACGATCGGCCCCACCAGCGAACACAGCTCACGCACCAGCGGGTGGTCGCTGACACGAATCGCCACGCTGTTGTGCTTGCCGGTGATCCACTCGGGCAGCAGGCCCTGGTGCGGCACCAGCCAGGTGTTGGGGCCCGGCCAGGTGCTGGCCATGCGGTCCAGCCAGATCTCGGGGAAATCCTCGAAGAGGAAATCGAACTGGCGGATGTTGTCCGCCACCAGGATCAGGCCTTTATCCACAGGCCGTGACTTGATCGCCAGCAACCGATAGACCGCTTCCGCGTCCCACGGGTTACAGCCCAGACCCCAAACCGCTTCGGTTGGATAGGCAATCACCGCGCCTGCCTTCACATCACGCGCGGCTTGTTGCACACGCCAACTGCTCACCATCACTGTTACTCCGCTTGAATGCTGTGAGCAGTGTACTTAGCTGGAGCGCGCAAACCAACGCCCGGCCTCGTTGACCACGCGCCCCTCAAGCTCCAGCTCGGTGAGCGCCTCCAGCAGCTTGGGCAGCGGCCAGTCGCTGGAACGCATAAGCGCCTCGCTGCTTTGCGGCGCTGCGTGCAGCAGCGCCAGCAGCGGGTGGTCCACCATTGGCGCCGGCAGTGTCACCCGCTGCCAGCCGCGCAGCGGCTCGAGAATGTGTTCCACGGTCTCCACCAGTTGCGCGCCATCGCGAATCAACTGGTGGCAGCCCTTGGCGCCCGGGTGGTGGATGGAGCCGGGGATGGCGTACACCTCGCGGCCCTGTTCGTTGGCCAGGCGCGCGGTAATCAGCGAGCCACTGGCCAGGCTGGCCTCCACCACCAGCACGCCCAGGGACAAGCCGCTGATGATGCGGTTGCGCCGCGGGAAGTTGGCGGGGATGGGCTCGGCGTCCAGTGGGAACTCGGAAACCACCGCGCTGCCCTCGGCAGCCATCCGCGCCGCGAGTGCCTTGTGCCGCTGTGGATAAAGTTTTTCGATACCTGTGCCCAACACGCCGATTGTCTGGCCGCCGACGTCCAGGGCGGCCTGGTGAGCGGCACCGTCCACCCCGGCAGCGAGACCACTGGTGATGACGAAACCGGCCTTGGCCAGGCTGCGCGAGAAGGCCGCGGCGGTGTCCAGGCCAGGGCGCGATGCACGGCGGCTGCCGACGATGGCCAGCTGCGGTTTTTCCAGGATGGCGGGGTCGCCGGCAACGAACAGCAGCGGCGGTGCGCCGCTGGTTTCGGCCAGCAGGGCAGGGTAGCCAGGGTCGTCAAACATCAGCAAATGCTGGCCCGGACGCTCTAGCCAGGCCATTGCGGCCTTGCTGCCGGCTTTTACCGCAGGGCTGTCGCGGGCCTCGCAGGCGGCCGCGGTCATGCCCATCGCGCGCCAGGCCGATAGCGGCGCCCGCAGCGCCTCGGCTGCCGAACCGAAGGCTTCGAACAACTGGTGGAAGCGTTTTGGCCCGGTGTCGGTCAAGCGATGGAGGCGCAACCGCGCCTCCAGCTCATCCATGGGAAGTGCATCGTTGGCAAAGAGCGGCATCTGATCATCCTTGATTCAGGCCCCTGTATAGCGGCAGGCAAAAGCTGTGGATAACTCTGTTGGTAACTGTTTGACAACTTTCCCGACGGGCTAGGGATTTTTCACCTTGTCCATCACTGCCAGGGAGCGATTGGCGTTGAGCACTAAACCATAGCTGAGCTTTTCATAAGTGCGGAACACCATCAGCAGGCCGGCCCGCTCGTCGGGTATTTTCACCTGCTCGCCGGTCACCCGGTCGCGTACGGTTTCACCGGTCTTGTAGATGGCCAGGACGTTGCCCTCCTTGAGCCCGTCGCGGTTGCCACGGTCCAGGGTGACCACGTCGTACTTGCCGATCTGTGTAACACCCCGTGGCACATCCACGATGGTGCCGCTGATCTGCCGGCTCGGCGCGCTGGGCAGGAAGGTGGAGTTCACCGGCCGCTCCTCGCTGACGAACAGGCGGTCGCCCAGGCGCACTTCCTCGCTGGAGCGCTGCAGGTTGATGGTGGCGATGTCGCCCTCGGTAGCTACTACTTCGCCGCCGCCCATATTGTCGGCGTTCACGCCCAGCTGCTCGTGGGTGACAGGGTCGGTGTAGACCTTGCCCTTGCGAAAAATACCGTAGGAGGCATGGGCCGGGTCGAAGCTGCCGCGCGCATAGATACGGTCGCCCATGCCGCTGACCACCCGCTCGCCCTGGCCAGCGACGATGTAGGGCGCGCTGTCGAACGCCTCGCTGCTGTCGAGGATGCGGTTGCTGAGCAGGAAGGCGTTGATCGACTGCAGCGGGATGCTCGGGATGGCCTCGGCCACCGGCGTGCTGCGGATGTGCGGCGACAGCTTGATGGTGCCGCGCGATGCGCCGCGCTCCAGCATTAGCTGCGGCTGGCCGTTGACATAGCTCAGCACCAGCGAGTCGCCGGGGTAGATCAGGTCAGGGTTGGCGATTTGCGGGTTGGCGTGCCAGATCTGCGGCCACTGCCACGGCTGGCGCAGGAATTTGGCGGAAATGTCCCAAAGTGTGTCGCCCTGAACCACAGTGTAGCGCTGTGGATAACCGTCCTTGAGCTGCACATCGGCGTTGGCCAGGCCGGCGCACGCCATGAGCAGCAGGGCGAGTAGTGATTTCCTCATGCCGTGAATCCCTTTATTATGTACGTTCACGTGAAACGCAGCCCACGCGGCCCTTCTCTCCCTGGGAGAACGTTTGACAGGCAGACCGCCCCCAAGCACCTTGCGCGGCTGCTACCTTTGACTTTACCTCACAGTGCAGCAAATACGCATATGGCTATTTTAAACATCCTCGAATTTCCAGACTCGCGTCTGCGTACCATCGCCAAGCCCGTGGCCGTGGTGGATGACGAAGTTCGCCAGTTGGTCGATGACATGTTTGAAACCATGTACGAAGCGCCTGGCATCGGGCTGGCGGCCACCCAGGTCAACGTGCACAAGCGCGTGGTGGTCATGGACCTGAGCGAAGATCGCAGCGCCCCCATGGTGTTCATCAACCCCGAGTTCGAGTCCCTGACCGACGAAATGGGCCAATACCAGGAAGGCTGCCTGTCGGTGCCCGGCTTCTACGAAAACGTAGACCGCCCGCAGCGCGTCAAGATCAAGGCCCTGGACCGTGACGGCAAGGCCTACGAGCTGATCGCCGAAGGCCTGCTGGCCGTGTGCATCCAGCACGAGTGCGACCACCTCAACGGCAAGCTCTTCGTCGATTACCTGTCTACGCTCAAGCGTGACCGGATCAAGAAGAAGCTGGAAAAAGCCCACCGCCAGCAAGCTTGACCCCTCACATTCCAAAGGCTTGCCACGGCAAGCCTTTTTCTTTTCCAGCGAGTAATCCATGAGCATGCGCATCGTTTTCGCGGGCACGCCCGAATTTGCCGCCGAACACCTCAAGGCCCTGCTGGCCAGCCCTTATGAAGTGGTCGCCGTGTACACCCAACCGGACCGCCCGGCCGGCCGTGGCCAGAAACTGATGCCCAGCCCTGTGAAACAGCTGGCGCTGGAGCACGGCATCCCCGTGCTGCAACCGCCCACCCTGCGCAACGAAGACGCCCAGGCCGAACTGGCCGCGCTCAAGCCCGACCTGATGGTGGTGGTGGCCTACGGCCTGATCCTACCGCAGGTGGTGCTGGATATCCCGCGCCTGGGCTGCATCAACAGCCACGCCTCGCTGCTGCCACGCTGGCGCGGTGCCGCGCCAATCCAGCGTGCGGTGCAGGCTGGCGACGCCGCAAGCGGCGTGACCGTGATGCGCATGGAAGCGGGCCTCGACACCGGGCCGATGCTGCTCAAGGTCAGCACCCCGATCAGCGCCGACGACACCGGCGGCAGCCTGCACGACCGCCTGGCGCAGATGGGCCCACCGGCGGTGATCGAAGCCATCGCCGGCCTGGCCGCCGGCACGCTGCAAGGCGAGGTGCAGGACGACAGCCTGGCCACCTACGCCCACAAGCTGAACAAGGACGAGGCACGCATCGACTGGAGCCAACCGGCCGAAGTGCTGGAGCGCCTGGTGCGCGCCTTCTTCCCGTGGCCCATCTGCCACAGCACCCTGAACGGCGAAGCCGTGAAAGTGCTGGCCGCCACTACCTGCGAAGGGCAGGGCGCGCCCGGCACCATCCTGGGCGCCAGCAAGGACGGCCTGGTGGTGGCCTGCGGCGACCAGGCCCTGTGCCTGACCCGCCTGCAGTTCCCCGGCGGCAAGCCGCTGAACTTCAGTGACCTGTTCAACAGCCGCCGCGAGAAATTCGCCGTCGGCGCGGTGCTGGGCCAATGAACCCGCGTCTCGCCGCCGCCCGCGCCCTGGCCGCCGTCCTCAGCGGCAAGGCCTCGCTGAACAGCTCGCTGCCGCTGCAACTGGACAAGGTGGAAGCCCGCGACCGCGGCTTCACCCAGGACCTGGCCTTCGGCACCGCGCGCTGGCAGCCGCGGCTGTCAGCCCTGGCCGAAAAACTCCTGCAAAAGCCGTTTAAGGCTGCCGACGCCGACGTCGAGGCGCTGATGCTGGTGGGCCTGTACCAGCTGTTCTACAGCCGCGTGCCGGCCCACGCCGCCATCGGCGAAACCGTGGGCTGCGCCGACAAGCTCAAGAAGCCCTGGGCCAAGGCCCTGCTCAACGCCGTGCTGCGCCGCGCCCAGCGCGAGGGCAACGACCTGCTGGCAGAAATGGAACGCGACCCGGTGGTACGCACCGCGCACCCACGCTGGCTGCAGAAGTCGCTGAAGGCCTTCTGGCCGGACCAGTGGGAAGCCATCTGCGCGGCCAACAACGCTCACCCGCCGATGATTCTGCGGGTAAACCGCCGCCACCACAGCCGCGACGCCTATTTGAAGTTGCTCGAGCAGGCCGAAGTCAGCGCCAGCGCCTGTCAGTTCAGCCGCGACGGCATCGTGCTGGAGCAGGCCTGCGACGTGCGCGACCTGCCCGGCTTCGCCGACGGCTGGATCAGCGTGCAGGACGAGGCCGCGCAGCTGGCCGCCGACCTGCTCGACCTTGCCCCCGGCCAGCGCGTGCTCGACGCCTGCTGTGCCCCCGGTGGCAAGACCTGCCACCTGCTGGAAGCCGAACCTGCGCTGAAAGGCGTGGTGGCCATCGACCTGGAAGCCAAGCGCCTGGTGCGCGTGCGCGAAAACCTCGACCGCCTGGGCCTCGACGCCCAGCTGATCGCCTGCGATGCCCGCGACACAGCCCAGTGGTGGGACAAGCAAAGCTTCAACCGTATCCTGCTCGACGCCCCGTGCTCGGCCACCGGCGTGATCCGCCGCCACCCGGACATCAAGCTCACCCGCCAGCCCGATGACATCCAGGCCCTGGCCACGCTGCAAGGCGAGCTGTTGGACGCGCTGTGGCCAACCCTGGAAGTGGGCGGCGTGCTGCTGTACGCCACCTGCTCGACGCTGCCCACGGAAAACACCGAGGTCATCGAGGCCTTCCTGGCCCGTACCCCTGGCGCCCGCGAGCTGGACCTGGCCACCATGGCCGGCATCAAGCAGCCCCACGGCCGCCAGCTGCTGGCCCAGGAAGGCGGCCACGACGGTTTCTACTATGCCAAGCTGATCAAGATCGCCGCCCAGCGCGCGAGCTGACAGGAGTAGCGGATGAAAATCATCATCCTGGGTGCCGGCCAGGTCGGCGGCACCCTGGCCGAGCACCTGGCGGGCGAGGCCAATGACATTACCGTGGTGGACACCGACGGCGAGCGTCTGCGCAGCCTGGGCGACCGCCTGGACATCCGCACGGTGCAGGGCCACGCCTCGTTCCCCACGGTGCTGCTGAAAGCTGGCGCCGAAGACGCCGACATGCTGGTGGCAGTGACCAACAGCGACGAGACCAACATGGTCGCCTGCCAGGTCGCCCACACGCTGTACCACACCCCCACCAAGATCGCCCGGGTGCGTGCCGCGGCCTACCTGACCCGCGACGCGCTGTTCGCCAACGAAGCCATCCCGGTGGACGTGCTGATCAGCCCGGAACAGGTGGTCACTCACTACATCAAGCGCCTGATCGAGATTCCCGGCGCCCTGCAGGTCATCGACTTCGCCGACGGCAAGGCGCAGCTGGTGGCGGTGAAAGCCTTCCACGGCGGCCCGCTGGTGGGCCAGCAACTGCGGCAGATTCGCCAGCACATGCCCAACGTCGAGACCCGCGTGGCGGCGATCTTCCGCCGTGACCGGGCGATCCTGCCGCGCGGCGACACCGTGGTGGAGGCCGATGACGAGGTGTTCTTCATCGCCGCCCGCGAGGACATTCGCGCGGTGATGGGCGAGCTGCGCGGCGTGGACGAGAGCAACAAGCGCGTGGTGATCGCCGGCGGCGGGCAGATCGGCGAGCGGCTGGCCGAGGCCATCGAAAGCCGCTACCAGGTAAAGATCATCGAAATGAACCCGGCGCGCTGCCGGCACCTGTCCGACACCCTCAACAGCACGGTCATCCTGCAGGGCAGTGCCTCGGACCGCGACCTGATGGTGGAGGAAAACATCGCCCAGGCCGACATTTTCCTGGCCCTGACCAACGACGACGAGGCCAACATCATGTCGTCGCTGCTGGCCAAGCGCCTGGGCGCGCGCAAGGTGATGACCCTGATCAACAACCCGGCCTACGTGGACCTGGTGCAAGGCGGCGAAATCGACATCGCCATCAGCCCGCAACTGGCCACCATCGGCACGCTGCTGGCCCACGTGCGCCGCGGCGACATTGTCAGCGTGCACTCCCTGCGCCGCGGCGCCGCCGAGGCCATCGAAGCGGTGGCCCATGGCGACGCCAAGTCGAGCAAGGTGGTGGGCCGGGCCATCGAGAACATCGCGCTGCCGTCCGGCACCACCATCGGCGCCATCATCCGCGATGAGCAGGTGATCATCGCCCGCGGCACCACGGTGATCGAGGCGGGTGACCATGTGATCCTGTTCGTTGTGGATAAAAAGTACATTCGTGACGTGGAGAAGCTGTTCCACGTGGGCTTGAGTTTCTTCTAGAAGGATTGTCGCGTGCTCGAATCACTGGAGAAGATGCTGGCCAAGGGTGTGGATAACTCGCTGCTGCGCTTTGGCCTGGGCAAGGGTTACCTGGACCTGGGCGAACATGCCAAGGCGGCGGAGCACCTGGCCCGCTGCGTGGCGCAGGACCCCAAGTATTCGGCGGCGTGGAAGCTGCTGGGCAAGGCGCTGCAGGGGCAGGGCGACGTGGCCGGTGCGCGGGCGGCGTGGCAGCAGGGGATTACTGCGGCGCAGGCCCATGGCGACAAGCAGGCCGAGAAGGAAATGACGGTGTTTCTGAAAAAGCTGGATCGCATGGCGCCTTAGCAACAACCTGCCTGCTCCAGCTGAAGCCACGGTCTCTGTAGCCGCTGCCGCCAGGCTGCGCTGGCGCCCGAGTACGCTGAAGATCTTCAGTGTGGTTCAGGGCCAGCGCAGCCTTCGGCAGCGGCTACAGGGAATCCGCGTCGCCACTGATCGTCAGTACCAGCGCGCCTCGCCGGCAGGGCGCTTCTTGAAGCGCTTCATGCTCCACATGTACTGGCTCGGATACGCCCGCACATAGCGCGCAATCACCTCGCTCATCGCCGCCACCGAGGTCTCGGTGTCAGTGCTGTACATCGCTTCAGGCGCTGCTTCCAGGATCACCTTGAAGCCCGAGCCATCGGGCAGGCGCAGCGCGTGCAGGAACACGCCCACGGCCTTGCCGCCGGCGAGCATGTTGGGCACGAACTTGCTGGTCAGCGCCTGGGTGCCCAGGAACGGCACGAACACACCCGCCGATTCCGCCGGCTCCGGGTCGGCTGGAATACCCACCTGGCCGCCCTTGCGCACTTCCTTGATGACGCTGAGGATGCCTTCCTTGGTGGACGCCGCCACTCGGTTGCCCAGTTGCACGCGCTGCTTCTGCAGCAGTTCGTCCACTGCCTTGAGCTTGGGCGGCCGGTAGAAGATGATCGGCTTGCACTGCATGCAGTAGAAGTGGTTCAGCACTTCCCAATTGCCCAGGTGGCTGGTGATGCCGACCACGCCCTTGCCCGAGGCCAGGGCCTGCTCGAGGATTTCCAGCCCCTGCACTTCACGCACCAGCTTCAGCGACTTCTCGGCCGGCCAGATCCAGGCGCAGGCGCTCTCGGTCAGGCTCTTGCCGATGTCCATCATGCTCTGGCCCACCAGGCGCTCGCGCGCGGCGGAGTCCAGCTCGGGGAAACACTTGGCCAGGTTGATGCGCACGATTTCCCGCGACCGGTTCGGCAGCTTCCAGGTCAGCCAGCCAATGGCCGAGCCCACGGCCTCGACCGCGCGCCACGGCAACATCGCAAACAACCGCAGGGCCCCGACCATCAGGGCGCCTTTGAACTTATCCACAGCCCACTCCTTTATTCAGCAAGGCGCCATTGTAACCGTCAGCGGCACAAAGCGGCGTAGCGATCACAATCCTGGGTGTGGTCCATGACCATGCCCGAGGCCTGCATGAAGGCGTAGCAGATGGTCGGCCCGACGAAGGTGAAGCCGGCTTTCTTCAGCGCCTTGCTCATGGCTTCGGCTTCCGGCGTCTGCGTGGGAATGTGGCTGCGGTCGGGGAAATGGTTGATGCGCGGCTTGCCGCCGACGAACGACCACAGCAGCGCCACCGGGTCTTCAAGTTTCAGCCAGGCCTGGGCGTTCTGCCGCGCGGCCTTGATTTTCAGGCGGTTGCGGATGATGCCGGGGTCGAGCATGCGTGCCTCGACTTCCTCATCGGTCATGCGTGCCAGCCGCTCTGGGTCAAAGCCGAACATCACCTGGCGGTAGTGCTCGCGCTTTTTCAGCACGGTGATCCACGACAGGCCGGCCTGGCAGCCTTCCAGCAGCAGCAATTCGAACAGACGACCGGGGTCACGCAGCTCAACCCCCCATTCTTCGTCGTGATAAGCCTGGTAGATCGGCTCATCCGAGCACCAAAAGCAGCGTGGCATAAGGCTCCATGGGTAGAGGTCAGGGCGAATCGGGGTATACTCCCGCTCTTTATATTCGCAGCCCTAGAAACAGGTGAATTTCGTGAGCCAGCCTACGCCAGCCGTGCGTACCTTCCAAGACTTGATCCTCGCGCTCCAGCAATACTGGGCCGAGCAAGGTTGTGTGGTGCTTCAGCCCTACGATATGGAAGTAGGCGCCGGCACTTTCCATACCGCCACGTTCCTGCGCGCCGTCGGCCCGGAAACCTGGAACGCTGCCTACGTGCAGCCAAGCCGTCGTCCTGGTGACGGCCGCTACGGTGAAAACCCCAACCGCCTGCAGCACTACTACCAGTTCCAGGTGGTCCTGAAGCCTAACCCGGAGAACTTCCAGGAGCTGTACCTGGGCTCGCTGAAGCACATCGGCCTGGACCCGCTGGTCCACGATATCCGCTTCGTCGAAGACAACTGGGAATCGCCGACCCTGGGCGCCTGGGGCCTGGGCTGGGAAATCTGGCTGAACGGCATGGAAGTCACCCAGTTCACCTACTTCCAGCAGGTAGGCGGCATCGAGTGCTACCCGGTCACCGGCGAAATCACCTACGGCCTGGAACGCCTGGCCATGTACCTGCAAGGCGTGGACTCGGTCTATGACCTGGTGTGGACCGACGGCCCGTTCGGCAAGGTCACCTATGGCGACGTGTTCCACCAGAACGAAGTGGAGCAGTCGACCTACAACTTCGAGCACGCCAACGTCGAGAAGCTGTTCGAACTGTTCGACTTCTACGAAAGCGAGGCCAACCGCCTGATCGAGCTGGAGCTGCCGCTGCCGACCTACGAAATGGTCCTGAAAGCGTCGCACACCTTCAACCTGCTCGATGCCCGCCGCGCGATCTCGGTCACCGCCCGCCAGCAGTACATCCTGCGCGTGCGCACCCTGGCCCGCGCCGTGGCGCAAAGCTACCTGCAAGCCCGCGCCAAGCTGGGCTTCCCCATGGCGTCCCCTGATCTGCGTGATGAAGTGTTGGCTAAGCTGGAGGCTGCACAATGAGTGCTCAAGATTTCCTGGTTGAACTGGGCACCGAAGAGCTGCCGCCAAAAGCCCTGAACACCCTGGGCGATGCGTTCCTGGGCGGTATCGAGAAAGGCCTGCAGGCCGCCGGCCTGAACTTCACCGCCAAGAAGGTCTACGCCGCGCCGCGTCGCCTGGCCGTGCTGATCAGCGGCCTGGACACCCAGCAGCCTGACCGCAGCATCAACCTCGACGGCCCGCCACGCCAGGCCGCCTTCGACGCCGAAGGCAACCCTACCCAGGCGGCCCTGGGCTTCGCCAAGAAATGCGGCGTTGACCTGGCCGAAATCGACCAGAGCGGCCCGAAGCTGCGTTTCAGCCAGCGCATCGTCGGCAAGCCGACTGCCTCGCTGCTGCCGACCATCGTCGAAGACTCGCTCAACGACCTGCCGATTCCCAAGCGCATGCGCTGGGGTGCCCGCAAGGTCGAGTTCGTGCGCCCGACCCAGTGGCTGGTGATGCTGCTGGGCGACCAGGTGGTGGATTGCACCATCCTGGCTCAGAAAGCCGGCCGTGAATCGCGTGGCCACCGCTTCCACCACCCGGAAAACGTGCGCATCAGCGCCCCGGCCAACTACGCCGAAGACCTGCGCAAGGCCTACGTGCTGGCCGACGCCGGCGAGCGTCGTGAACTGATCAGCAAGCGCACCGCCGAGCTGGCCATGCAGCAGGAAGGCACGGCCATCGTGCCGCCGGCCCTGCTGGACGAAGTGACCGCCCTGGTCGAATGGCCAGTGCCGCTGGTGTGCTCGTTCGAGGAGCGTTTCCTGGAAGTGCCTCAGGAAGCCCTGATCACCACCATGCAGGACAACCAGAAGTACTTCTGCCTGCTGGACGTGGACGGCAAGCTGCTGCCGCGCTTCATCACCGTGGCCAACGTCGAGAGCAAGGACCCGAGCCAGATCGTGCTGGGCAACGAGAAAGTCGTGCGCCCACGCCTGACCGACGCCGAGTTCTTCTTCAAGCAGGACAAGAAGCAGCCGCTGGAAAGCTTCAACGAGCGCCTGCAGAACGTGGTGTTCCAGGCCCAGCTGGGCAGCGTCTACGACAAGGCTGTGCGCGTTTCCAAGCTCGCCGCCTTCATCGCCCCGCTGATCGGCGGCGACGCCCAGCGCGCCGCCCGTGCCGGCCTGCTGTCCAAGTGCGACCTGGCCACCGAGATGGTCGGCGAGTTCCCCGAAATGCAAGGCGTGGCCGGTTACTACTATGCCCTGAACGACGGTGAGCCCGACGACGTCGCCCTGGCCCTGAACGAGCAGTACATGCCGCGTGGCGCTGGCGCCGAGCTGCCAAGCACCCTCACCGGTGCCGCCGTGGCCATCGCCGACAAGCTGGACACCCTGGTCGGCATCTTCGGCATCGGCATGCTGCCTACCGGCAGCAAGGACCCGTACGCCCTGCGCCGTGCCGCCCTGGGCGTGCTGCGTATCCTGATCGAGAAGCAGCTGGACCTGGACCTGGACAAGGCCGTGGCCTTCGCCGTGTCTGCGTTCGGTGCCAACGTCAAGGCTGCCGGCCTGGCTGGCCAGGTGCTGGAATTCATCTTCGACCGCCTGCGTGCGCGTTACGAAGACGAAGGCACCGACGTCGCCACCTACCTGTCGGTACGTGCCCTGAACCCAGGTTCGGCACTGGACTTCGACCAGCGCGTGCAGGCCGTGCAGGCCTTCCGCAAGCTGCCGGAAGCCGCTGCCCTGGCCGCGGTGAACAAGCGCGTGTCGAACCTGCTGGGCAAGGCCGAAGGCTCGATCGCCACTACCGTGGAGCCCAAGTACTTCGACAACGCCCACGAGTTCTCGCTGTACTCGGCCATCCAGCAGGCCGACCAGGCAGTGCAACCGATGGCAGCTGCCCGCCAGTACAACGAAGCGCTCACCCGCCTGGCCGCCCTGCGCGAACCGGTGGATGCGTTCTTCGAAGCCGTGATGGTCAACGCCGAAGACGCCAAGGTACGCGCCAACCGCTATGCCTTGCTGTCGCGCCTGCGTGGGCTGTTCCTGGGCGTTGCCGACATTTCGCTGCTGGGGTAAGCCTTGAAGCTGGTGATACTGGACCGCGACGGAGTCATCAATGAAGACTCCGACGCCTACATCAAGTCGGTGCAGGAATGGATTCCCATCCCCGGGTCCATCGACGCCATCGCGCAGTTGAGCAAGGCCGGCTGGACGGTTGCCGTGGCAACCAACCAGTCGGGCATTGCCCGCGGTTACTACGACCTGGCCACCCTCGACGCCATGCATGCGCGCCTGCGCACGCTGGTGGCGGAGCAGGGTGGCGAAGTCGGGCTGATCGTCTATTGTCCCCATGGTCCGGACGAGGGTTGCGCCTGCCGCAAACCGCGCCCGGGCATGCTGCAGGCCATTGCCGCGCACTACCAGGCCGACCTGGCCGGTGTGTGGTTCGTGGGTGACAGCAAGGGTGACCTGGAGGCTGCGTTGGCCGTCGACTCTCAACCTGTTCTGGTGAAAACCGGAAAAGGCTGCAAGACCCTGGACAAGGGCTTGCCCGAGGGGACGCTGATTTTCGATGATCTGGCTGCTGTAGCCAGAGCACTTATCCACACCTAGGGCGCCGTTGAATCCCTGAACACTGCCGCACCACCGGATGGCGCGGCAGGCTTGGGTCGATTCGAAGGCGCGCTTCTAACAGGCGGGTTCGCCCGCAACGGTACAAGCCGCTATGTCGATACTGCAGGCGATCCGCATTTTCGTCTTCTACTTGCTGTTGGGCACCAGCTCGCTGCTGTGGTGCACCCTGAGCTTCTTCGTTGCTCCCTTTCTCAAGTTTCCGGCCCGCTACCGTTTCATCAACGTGTACTGGTGCCGCTGCGCGCTGTTCCTGACCCGCACTATCCTCAACATCCAGGTGAAGGTCACCGGTGCCGAGCACGTGCCGGCGCAACGCTGCGTGATCGTCTCCAACCACCAGAGCACATGGGAAACCTTTTTCCTCTCTGCATATTTCCAGCCCTTGAGCCAGGTGCTCAAGCGCGAACTGCTGTACGTGCCGTTCTTCGGCTGGGCGATGGCCATGCTGCGGCCTATCGCCATTGACCGCGACAACCCCAAGGCGGCCCTCAAGGTCGTTGCCAGCAAGGGCGACGAGCTGCTGAAGGACAACGTCTGGGTGCTGATTTTCCCCGAGGGCACCCGCGTGCCGTTCGGCCAGATCGGCAAGTTCTCGCGCAGCGGCTCGGCCCTGGCGGTGAACGCCGAGCTGCCGGTACTGCCCATTGCCCACAACGCCGGCAAGTTCTGGCCCAAGGAAGGCTGGGGCAAGCGCGCCGGCACCATCGAGGTGGTGATTGGCGAGCCGATGTACGCCAACGGCACCGGACCGCGGGCCATTGCCGAGCTGAACGATCGTGTGGCGGCGTGGAACGAAGCCACCCAGCGGGCGCTGGGTTCGCTGCCGGAAAACCCGGAAGTCAAAGACACGCCGGCCGTCGGCTGATCTGTGGATAACTTGTGTACAGTATTTTGATATTTTTCCAAAAGCGTTCGTAAGTGATTAATTTAAAAGCTTATTTCGACACGCGATGGCGCAATGCAAAACGTGCATAAGTTTTTCGAGGCATAAAAAAACCGGCGTTGATCGCCGGTTTTTTCATGCCTGTGGTTTACACCTTGTCCAGGTCCACGCCGCGGGTTTCCTTGAGGCAGAAAATCCCCACTATCAGGCTCACGCCCGTCACCAGCACCGGGTACCAGAGCCCGTAGAAGATATCCCCGGTGTACACCACCAGCGCGAACGACACCGTGGGCAGGAACCCGCCGAACCAGCCGTTGCCGATGTGGTAGGGCAGCGACAGCGAGGTGTAGCGGATGCGCGTGGGGAACAGTTCGACCATCACCGCCGCCAGCGGCCCGTAGGTCATGGTGGCGATCAGGATCATGGCCACGATCAGCAGCACCACCATGGGCTGGTTCACCAGGCTGGGGTCGGCTTTCGCCGGGTAGCCGGCGGCCGTCACGGCGGCGCGCATGGCGGCCTCGTCGTAGCCGTCGATGCGCTTGTCACCGATGGTCACCACCACCGGGCTCGCCGCATCGGCCGGCGCGGACGAGTAGGGCAGGCCCTGCTTCACCAGGAACGTCTTGACCTTGTCGCACGGGCTGTCGAAGCGTGCCTTGCCCACCGGGTCGAACTGGAAGGTGCAGCCCTTGGGGTCGGCCATCACGGTGATCGGCGCCTGGCGGCTGGCCTGGTCGATCTGCGGGTTGGCGTAGTGGCTCAGGGCCTTGAACAGCGGGAAGTACAGCACGGTGGCCAGCAACAGGCCGGTCATCAGGATCGGCTTGCGGCCGATGCGGTCGGACAGCCAGCCACAGATCACGAAGAACGGCGCGCCAATGATCACGCTGATGATCAGCAGGCTGTTGGCCTGGTTGGGGTCCATCTTCAGCATCTGGGTCATGAAGAACAGCACGTAGAACTGCGCGCAGTAGAAGGTCACCGCCTGCCCGGCATTGATGCTGAACAGGGCCGTGAAGACGATCTTGAGGTTCTGCCAGGAGCCGAACGACTCCTTGATGGGCGATGTGCTGGCCTTGCCTTCGGCCTTCATGCGGGCGAAGGTTGGCGACTCATGCAGGCTCATGCGGATCCAGGTGGAGACGCCCAGCAGGATGATCGACAGCAGGAACGGCAGGCGCCAGCCCCAGGTCTCGAAGGCGTCGCCGGTCAGGTAGCGGCAACCCAGCACCACCAGCAGCGACAGCAACAGCCCCAGGGTGGCCGTGGACTGAATCCAGCCGGTGTGCAGGCCGCGTTTGTCTTTTGGGGCATGTTCAGCCACGTAGGTGGCAGCGCCACCGTATTCACCCCCCAGTGCCAGCCCCTGGAGCATGCGCAGGCACACCAGGATGATGGGCGCGGCGATGCCGATGCTGGCGTAGGTGGGCAACAGCCCGACGGCGAAGGTGGACAGGCCCATCAGCACGATGGTCATGAGGAAGGTGTACTTGCGCCCGATCATGTCCCCCAGCCGGCCAAACACCAGCGCACCGAACGGGCGCACCAGGAAACCTGCGGCGAAGGCCATCAAGGCGAAGATGAAGGCGGTGGTCTCATTGACCCCGGCGAAGAACTGCTTGCTGATGACCGCCGCCAAGGCGCCGTAGAGAAAAAAGTCGTACCACTCGAACACCGTCCCCAGGGACGACGCAAAGATGATCTTGCGATCTTCGCTGGCTGTAGTCGGCACGACCCCCGCGCCCTGACCCTGTATGTAGTCCGCCATAGTCTTGGTCCTTCCCGCCCTGAGGGCACAGTGATTATTGTTGTTGTCCACTGTCGATGGCCGCGGACTGCGGCGGCCATCGCCGTTCCCGGCCTGTCAGGCGACAGGCTGGGCAATTTGCCTGGTTCTATCCTCCGCACGCGGGGTGCCTTGCAGAATCATCTGCGCGGCTTTTTCCGCGATCATCAAGGTGGGAGTGCAGGTGTTGCCTGACACTATCTCGGGCATGATCGAGGCATCCACCACGCGCAGGCCTTCGATGCCGTGCACGCGCAGGGTGGCATCCACCACGTCCTGGGGGCCGTTGCCCATGCGGCAGGTGCCCACCGGATGAAATATAGTCGTGCCGATGGCACTTGCCGCCTGTTGCAGCTGTTCTTCGCTTTCCAGCTGCGGGCCCGGCAGGTATTCGGTGGGGCTGAAGATGCGCAGGGCAGGGGCGTCGACGATGCGCCGGGTAAGCCGGATGGCCTGGGCGGCGACGCGCAGGTCTTCCGGGTGGCTGAGGTAGTTGGGGTCGATGATGGGCGCATCGTCCGGGCTGGCCGAGCTGATATCCACGCGCCCGCGGCTCTTGGGCCGCAGGTTGCACACCGAGGCGGTGAACGCCGGGAAGCTGTGCAAGGGCTCGCCGAAGCGGTCCAGGGACAGCGGCTGCACGTGGTATTCGAGGTTGGCGCTGGGCTGCTGCGGGTCGGACTTGATGAACGCGCCCAGCTGGCTGGGCGCCATGGCCAGCGGCCCGCTGCGGTCATACAGGTAGCGCACGCCCATGCCAAACTTGCCCCACAGGCTGTTGGCCACCTGGTTGAGAGTACGGGTGTTGCTGACCTTGTAGATCAGCCGCAGCTGCAGATGGTCCTGCAGGTTGCCGCCCACGCCGGGCAGCTCGTGCTGCACCGTTATCCCCAGGCGCTCGAGCAGCGGGCGCGGGCCGATGCCGGAACGCTGGAGAATGCCCGGCGAGCCAATCGCCCCTGCACACAGCAGTATCTCCTTGCGGGCTGTGTATAACTGCGCCAAGCCTGCATGGCGGGCATGCACCGCGGTGGCCCGGCCGTTATCCACAGCCAGGCGGTCCACCTGCACGCCGGTGAGTACCGTCAGGTTTGCGCGCTTGAGCACGGGCCGCAGGAACGCCTTGGCAGAGTTCCAGCGAATGCCCGAGCGCTGGTTGACCTGGAAATATCCACAGCCCTGGTTGTCCCCGGTGTTGAAGTCATCCACGCTCTCCACGCCGCACTGGGCAGCCGCGCTACGGAAGGCGTCGAGAATCGGCCAGCGGTAGCGCTGCAGCTCGACGCGCCATTCGCCCTTGCCGCCATGGGCGGCGGAATCGCCGGCATAGTGCTGTTCGCTCTGGCGGAACAGCGGCAGCACGTCCTGCCAGCCCCAGCCGGCGTTGCCCTGGGCCGCCCAGCCGTCGTAGTCGCTGGCCTGGCCACGCATGTAGATCATGCCGTTGATGGACGAGCAGCCGCCCAGCACCTTGCCCCGTGGATAACTCAGGGCGCGGCCATCGAGACCGGGCTGCGGCTGGGTCTTGAAGCACCAGTCGGTGCGCGGGTTGCCGATGCAGAACAGGTAGCCGACGGGGATGTGAATCCAGGGGTAGTTGTCGCGCCCGCCGGCTTCCAGCAGCAGGACGGACACAGCGGGGTCGGCAGAAAGCCGATTGGCCAGCAGGCAACCTGCGGGGCCAGCGCCGACTATCACGTAGTCGTAGGCGCTTGGGACTGATGGCATGGGGAACCTCGCACCGATTTTTATTCTTGTCTTCCCCCATGGTATTGATTAGCTTCGAGATGAAAACGCGAAATTTCACCCACCGGCTGTGCGTTTTTGAGCAACGGATGAATGCCCATGTTCGATTGGAACGACCTGCGGTTTTTTCTCGAATTGCACCGCAGCGGCCGCCTGCTGACCGCCGCCAAGCGCCTGAACACTACCCACAGCACGGTGGCACGGCACATCGAGGCCATCGAGCAGAGCCTGGGCAACGCGCTGTTCGTGCAGCACGCCCAGGGCTATGAGCTGACCCCCGCCGGCCAGGCGCTGCTCAAGCACGCCGAGGCCATGGAAAACGTCGCGCTGCTGGCCCAGGAAGAGATGACCCAGCCGATGATGCCGCTGGGCAAGATCCGCCTGGGGGTGACCGAAGGCATCGGCATCATGTTCCTTACCCCGCGCCTGGGCGGCCTGTTCGAGCGCTACCCGGGGCTGGAAGTGGAACTGGTGGCGGTGCCGCGCTTCGTCAGCATCCTCAACCGCGAAGCGGAGATCAGCATTCACCTGGACCGGCCCTCGGCCGACCTGTTGATAACCCGCAAGCTCACCGATTACCGCCTGGCGTTGTACGCCAGCCCCGCCTACCTGCAGCGGGCCCCCGTGCTGGTGAACCGCGAAGACCTCGCCGGCCATGACTGGATAGGCTATGTGGACGACCTGCTGTTCAGCCAGGAACTGCTGTTCCTCAACAGCTTCTGCCGCGCGCCCAACGTGGTGTTCCGCAGTACCAGCGTGATTGCCCAACAGCAGGCGGCGAGGGCGGGCCTGGGCGTGGCGGTGCTGCCCATGTACATGGCCGAGGAGGACCCGGCGCTGGTGCGGGTGGTACCAACGGAGACCATCCAGCGCAGCTACTGGATGAGCACCCGCCGCGAGCTGCACAAGTCAGTGCGGCTGCGGGTGGTGTGGGACTACCTGCTGCAGCTGTGCGCGGCCGAGCAGGCACAGCTGCTCAACCGCGGGTGAAGGCTTACTGGAACACCCGGTAGACGCCCAGCGAGAACGACAGCAGGCCCAACCCCAACAGGACGATGCCCGGCGCGCAATCGAGCAGGCGGCGCACCCGGCGGTAGCGGTCCAGGCGCCGTGACAGCAGGCTGTAGGCAATCAGGATCGAGACGTCGATGGCCGCCCAGATCAGGATCAGCGCTGCCGCCTGCACGGTGAAGGGCTCGTGGGGCGAAATGAAGCCCGGCAGGAAAGCCAGGAAGAACAGGATGTCCTTGGGGTTGGACAGGCCCACCCCCATGGTCTTCCAGAAGCCGTAGCCCTTGCTGGAGCATTGCACCGACTCCGACGAACTGCTGACCAGCGCATTGCCACCCAACCACGCCAGGTAGACGCCGCCCAGGATCTGCCCCCAGTTCAGCACTGCGGCGTTGATGTGCAGGGTGGTGTAGATCGCCACCAGCGCGCACACCAGCAGCACCTGCGCCGACACCACGCCGCCGGCGATGGTCCACGCCGGCCAGGCGCGTCGCGCATCGGCGATGACCATGGCGACGATGGGGCCGGGCGAGGCAATCAACAGCAGCACGGCCAGGGCAAAGGAGAGGTAGGTGGTGCTCATAGTCAGATTACCAGGTCGAAGACACGCTGGTTGGTGCCCAGCATCTCGGTGTAGTGGTGTTGCCCGGTGATAGCGAAGGTGCGCTGTATCCAGCGGTCGCTGCCGTCGAGCAGGGCGGTGAAGGGGCTGCGCGCGTGGGCGGTCTTGCGGTTGTCGATGATCAGCAGGTCGCCGGTGGCCAGCTTGACCGGCTGCTTCACTTCCCAGGCAATGTTGTGCAGGTGCTGCAGCTGGGCCTGGGCCTGCTCGCTGCGCGCCACCATGAACTGGGGGTCGAAGCGGAAGTAGGGGGCGTTGGGGTCCCCGTAGAAAATCGTCTGGTGCTTGCCGATGTCGATGCGGCAGTTCTTCTCGGTGGCGCTGTAGTCGGACAGGAAGTTGTAGGGCTCGTCCAGAAAGAAGGCGGTCTCTGCATGGCTGAGGTGCGCCAGCATGTTGTCGATGGACGTGACATAGGTAATCGCCTCGCCCAGCGGGTCCTGGCGCAGGCACAACAGCAGCAGGTAATCGGGTTGCACGGGGTGGAAGGCGTTCTCGGTGTGCAGGTCCAGCTCGGTGTCATAGCTGTCGGAGCTGGCAGCCTTGGAATGCGCCTGGTGAGGAAAGAAGTTGTTGATGATGGCGCCCTTGGATTCCTGCGGGTAACCAATCGCCTGGCCCAGCAGTGATGTGGCTTGCAGCAGGCACTGTTCGCTGGCATCGTCGGGCTTGGCCAACGCATCGCGGCTGGTTGGGGTGGCCGGAATCTGGCCGATGGGCAGGTCTTGCAGGTGCAGGTAACCGGCCTGGTTGCCGAAAACCCTGAAGTTGAGGATTTGCGCGATCTGTTCCTGACTCAATCCCCCACTGGTTATGCTCGCGGCCAGCAGCTCATCAATGTTGGTATTTGGCATGACTTCGTTCTCTTGATCCATTGGCAGTCCAGGTCACCTCCTTTCTCCTGAAGTGGGTGGGGCATCCCTTGGAGCCGATCAGAGTAGGGGGGCGGCCATGGCCTTGAAAAACGGATAAAGTGTCCGGGTTGCATGAGCAAAAATCATGGTTAAGGAAAGTGTCATGACTTCGCGGCTACCCCCGCTGTATGCCCTGCGAGCCTTTGAAGTCGCGGCGCGCTATGGATCGTTCACCGTTGCGGCACAAAACCTGTGCATTACCCAGAGTGCGGTGAGCCGCCACGTGAAAACTCTCGAGGACCACCTGGGCGCCCCGCTGTTCGAACGTAAGGGCCCCAAGCTGGCGCTGACCGACACCGGCCGGCTGCTGGCCCACGAGCTGGAGCGCAGCTTCAACGCCATCGAGAACGCCTGCGCCACAGCCCGCCGCCCCAAGGGCACCTTGCGGGTAAAGGCCCCCTCCACCCTCACCATGCGCTGGCTGATGAGCACGCTGGAAAGCTTCCAGGCCGACAACGTGGCCGACCGGGTGCAGCTCACCAGCGCCTGGATGGACCTCGACACCGTGGACTTCCGCAACGAGCCGTTCGACTGCGCCGTGCTGCTGAGCAACGGCGACTTCCCCAAGGACTGGAACTTCATCAAGCTGTTCGATGAGTGGCTGGTGCCGGTGTGTGCGCCGTCGGTGTACCGCAAGGGCCCCTGGAACATCGAGCACCTGGGCATGGCCGAACTCATCCACCCCTCGCGCGACTGCCGCGACTGGCGCCGCTGGCTGGAACGGCAGGGGCAGGGCGACGCGGTGGACTGGAACGAAGGCAAGCGCTTCGACACCCTGGAACTGGGCATGACCGCGGCGGCGGGCGGGCACGGGGTATCGATCGGCGACCTGGCGCTGGTGGGGCCACAGTTGAAAGATGGCTCGCTGGTGCTGCCCATCCCCACTGCGGTGAAGACGGGGGACAGCTATTACCTGATCTGGTCGCAGCGTAATCCGGAGCATTACCTGCTGGAGCGGGTGCGGGATTATTTGTTGGCGAACGTGCCCATGATCGAAACCAGAAATATACAGATGCTGGATTAAAAGACTATCCACAGTTGTCGGTAATGCGGCTCAGTCGATGGCTTTTTGTCTCTTCCGCGCCTCGATCTGCTTGATGCTCTTTGCAGGCGTGGGCAAATCTTCAGGCATGGTGCCTCCGAGCTCGGCGATGGTCTCGCGTACTTTCCTGCTCGCCCCAGAGCCAATCGAGACCAATACGAGCGAGTCCTCGAAATGGTCATCGACTTCATAGCCGCTGCCAGCACACGCATCCATCGCACGCGCCAACACCGCCTGAAAATGTCGAAACTCGGAGTAATCGAGCAGCTTGGACAAGCTTCTCGCGGACCAATACTCAGCGCCGTTATCGTCCAGCTGCCTGTGCTGCTCGAATGACTGATGCTGATCGTCCATTGCTTTTACCCCTGATTCATCAATTGCGCGGAGTGGGCAAAACAGCCCAGGTAGGAACCAATGATTCTAAAATAAAAAGCCCCGGCATAATGGCCGGGGCTCGTCTTTGGGGGCGATATCAGGTCGCCCTTTTGTGACATTTGATGTGCTTGAGTACCAGATGTAGGATCCCAGAAAAGCTGGACTTAACGGCCCGATGATACGGGGCAAGAGTGCGGCTTTTGTGGGAATGAGGAGATCCACTTTTCCCTAAGAAGTTGAACAAATCCAACGTTCCTCCCACAGAAAGTGAGACTAGCCGATCTAGCAGGGAATCGCTCCCCACCCCGGCGTTCGCCAGGCTGTATTTGATTGCCCTTTAAGCACCGTGAATGTCACCAAGCCCGCCCTCATGTGGGACTTGGTTTCTGGAGCCGATCAACGGCGGCCTCTCCAAGTATGAGCCAGACTCATCCATGCGCCGGATCGCCCTCAAATGCGCTGAAGAGGATGCAAATCTCCGAGCCACGCTCAGTTTCGATCTGTAAAACGCCTGCTCGAAAACTCCTGATGTAAAACTGGCGTTGGCGTTAGCGGTACGGAGTAAAAAAACTGCGCCCGTCAAAAGGCTGCCGACGACCCTATCGACAAGGTGTATTACCTTCCGCAGGCGCCGCCGCATCGCTGAACCGCTTGAGGTCATCGGGGCTAAGTTGCGCGGTGGCTGCCAGCAGGCGCAACTGCCCCAAAGCAACATCATGCCGTGACTGGGCCAGGCGCATGGCAATGTCATCCAGCCGGTCCTGGGCCAGCAGCACGTCATTACTTACCGCAGCGCCATCCTCGAAGGCGGTACGGGTCGCGGCGCAGGTCGCGGCCGCCGAACGCGCAGCGTTGCTCAGGGCCTTGAAACGGTTGATACCACCGACCACTTGCACATAAGCCCGGCGCGCAGCCATCTCTGCCTCCCGCCGCTGGTCAAGCAGTTCGTAGCCTTGACTTTCGCGTTGAGCGATGGCCTGGCGCACGCGGCTGCTGGTGCCGCCCCCGGCATACAGCGGCAATGACATTTTCAGGCCGACAGCGGCTTGGTCATAATCGCGCGACGACAGTGATGCACCCATCAATTCACCGCCGCCCGCGTCGAAGCGACCATACGCGGCAATCAGGTCTAAGGTGGGCAGGTGTTCGGCCTCTTGCCTGTCAACACCCTTCTCGGCGATCTGCAACTTGATCTGGGCCGCCTGCACGGCGAGGCTAGCATCGCGGGCACTGTTCGCCCAGCTGTCGATATCGGCCGGTACGGGGGCCTGCAGCACGCTGCGATCGGCAGGTACCGATAGCGTCTCGGGTGCCTGCCCGGTGACCTGGCGGAAGGCCTCCTGGGCAAGGGTAAGTGCATCCTTGGCGTCCAGCTCTCGGGCTTCGGCCAGGTCGGCTTGGGACTGCAGCGCATCGACCTCTCGGCGGGTAGCGCTGCCCTGATGGTTGGCATTTTCAAGGTGTTGATGCTGTGACGCGACCAGCAGGCGATGACGGTGGGCCGCCTGCAAGTCCTGCTGGGCCAGAGTAACGTCGAAGTACACCTGCGCTACCTGGAGGATCAGCGCCTGGCGAGCGGCCTGTACTTGCAGTTGCCCGGCGCTGCCCGCCAGGGTGCCTTGATCATGGGAAATCACATCCTGCCAGCGCAGCAGGGGCTGGGTGAGGACCACCGCGTAGGCGTTGGCGTTGTTGCGATCATGTTGTACAGGGCCTTCATCGCGGTGGTCGACCCACCCGGTGCCGGCTACGATGGAAAGGTTGGGCAGCAATCGTGCACGACTCTGCGGCTCAGCCTCATCGCTCGCCCGGGCCTGTGCCTGGGCGGCAGCAAAACCGGCGTTGCTGGCCTGCGCCTGGGTGAAGTAATCATAAAGGCTGGCGGCCGACGCCTGGGACACGCAGCACGCCAACAGGGCCAGTGCGGCCGCGCAGTGGAGCGAAGATTTAACGTTCACCGGGTAACTTCCTGTTCAAGGGTGAGAGCCGGAGGGATGGGCGCAGTACGACGCATCATCAGCACCATCGGGATACCGATGATCATGACCGCCCCGAGCCATCCGAACAGCGCGCTGAAGCCCAGCATCTGGGCTTGGTCGCGGGTATGCTGGAGGATCATCAGCGCCAGTGTCTGATCTGGCGCAGCGCTGCCATCCAGCAACCGAGGCTCAAGCTGCAGAGCACCCCACGGGCTGTTCGACAGGTGGGCGTCGGTAACATGCTCGGAAATCTGGAGGTAGCTGCTCCAGGCAAAGCGGGTGAGGCCGGTGGCCGCCAGCGCGATGCCCACGCTGCCCCCTAACTGGCGCATCAGGTTCAGCACGCCGCTGGCCACCGAAACCAGTTCGGCCGGCAATTGGCGCATGGCCAAATTAGTCAGAGGCACGAAAATCATACCCAGGCCGAACCCGCGGATCACCAAGGGCCAGTACAGTGCATCGGGGCTGCTCTGGAGGGTGAACTGGGTATGCAGGTACATCGCGTAGCCGTAGACCAAAATGCCGAGGCTGACGAATAACCGTTCATCAATGCGGTTTTCCTGCGATAACTTACCAATGAGCAAAGTGCTGACAGCGCTGGCCACCGCCCCTGGGAAAATGACCAGGCCGCTCTGCCAAGCGCTCTGGTGCAAGAGCGTCTGCAAATACAGCGGCACCATGAACAAAGTGCTGTACAGACCGAAACCCACGCAAAATGCACACACCGAGCCCAGTAAAAAAGCGCGGTGGGTGAACAGGGCCAGATTGACAATCGGGTTGGTGATGCGCCGCTCCCACAGCACAAAGGCAACCAGCCCTGTCACGCCGGCCAACAGGAACGCCAAGGCGATGTCGGAGCCCAGCCAGCCCCAGTGCTCACCGCGCTCGAGAAATATCTGTACGCCGCCCACGCCCATGGCCAGGAGCCCGAAACCCGCTACATCGATGCTGGAGGGCCGCTGTTCGTTAGGCGAGTCGTACACATACAGCCACGCCAGAGTAATGGCCAGCCCCCCTAGTGGTAGGTTGATCAGGAACACCCAGTGCCAGGAAAAATGGTCGATCAGCCAGCCGCCTATCGAAGGGCCGAGAGTAGGCCCCATCATCACGCCGACCCCGTACAGCGAGAGGCCGGTGCTGACCTTTTCCCTGGGGAACACGTCATAGATCGTTGCTTGCGAGATGCCCAACAACCCGCCCCCGGCTATGCCCTGTAGGACTCGCCAAAACACCATGTGCCACAGTTCAGTCGAGGCTGCGCAGCCCAGTGAAGCGACGACGAACACGGTTGAGGACACCAAGAAGTAGCGGCGCCTGCCGAACCAGGCCGATAACCAGCCGCTGGCCGGTAGAATCACAACGTTCGCGACAATATAGGCAGTGGATACCCAAGAAATCTCGTCCACGGACGCGCCGAGGCTGCCCATCAGACTGGGAATCGCGACGTTGACGATGGTGACGTCGAGGAGTTCCATCATCGATATCAGGGTGACCGCGAGTGTCACCATATATGGCGATTTCATGAGCGTTCGGCTGCCGGACGTACATCGATTCGCACATCGGCGCTCATGCCCTGCAGCAACCTATCACGGAAGGCCGCAGGCACGTCGACCAGTTCAATGCGCACCTGTATTCGCTGCACCACCTTGGTGAAACTGGCGGTAGCGTTTTCCTGAGGTAGCAAGGAAAAGCTGGCACCCGTTGCAGGCACCAGGCTTTGCACGACGCCTTTGAAGAGGTGGTCGGGGAACGCATCGACTTTTACTTGGGCTGACTGGCCGATCTTGACGTGCTCAAGGCCGGTCTCCTTGAGGTTGGCGTCTACCCACAGATGATCGGTCAGCACCAGGCTCAAGAGTTTTTGTCCCGCCACCACGAACTGCCCCGGTTCTGCATGGCGATCGGCAACGATTCCATTGGCGGGCGCGGTCTGCCGAGTGTCGGTGAGCTTCAATTGTCCCAGAGTCAGGGTGGCTTCAGCGGCGGTGATGCGCTGTTGCTCGATTTTCAACTGTGCGGCCTGCAGTTTTGGTCCCTGGGCGGCGGCGGCGGCTTGCTGGCGCGCTGCTTCGAGTTGATGGGTAGCCACATCCAGGCGTGCCTTGGCCTGTTCCAGCGCCTGGATGGTCACCACATCGTTGGCTTGCAGGCGGCTGGCGCGCTCGTAATCGACGCGGGCCTGGCGCAGACTGGCCTGCAACTGCGCCGTAGACGCCTGAGCGGCATCGGCGCGCAATCGGGCGTCGCGCAACTGGCTATCGAATACGCCAGGCGTGTCGCCCTGGCCTGCGGCGATCAGCAATTGCTGATATGCGGCCTGCGCTTGCTGGAGTTGCAGGCGATACTCGTCATCACGCAGCTGATAGAGCACTTGCCCCTGCCTGATGTGCTGGTTGTCGGTGATGGGTACCTCTACGAGGATACCGGCCATGCGCGCCCTAATCGGAATGATGGTGCCACTAACTTGTGCATTGTCGGTGCTGACAAAGTCGCGGCCATCCTGCCAACGCATCCAGCCACCAATGCCAAGCCCAGCGACGATCAGCACACCCACTGCAGCCTTGAGGTATTTCTTGTTCATGGGATTACATCTCATAGCAGCGCCCGGCTGGGCGTAGGGGGTGGTGAACGTCAGGCCGGCTGAGTAGGCTCGGTCTGCTGTTTACGTTGGCGCAGCTGTTTGTAAACCCCTTGCCAGAGGTCTATCCGCCCGTTCAAGGCCGCCTTGGCACTGCCGATCATCGCGGCTTGGCTGGCAGGGTCGGTGACCATCTGAGCGATGATGCGCTTGGCTGCCGGCCCATGATCGTCACCGTCCAGTTCGATGTGGCGTTTGAGGTAATAGGTCAGGCGCGGCACGCTGCTTTGATCCACCCCCCAACCCTCCAGCAGGCCGGTGAACATGTCGGGGATGATGTCTTCGCGGCCGAAGAAAAAGTATGCCAATGCCTGCTCGGTGGTACCGTGCAGGGCGATGTCCAGGGTCTGCGAGACAAACACTCGAGCGGGGCCGGGGATATCATCGGCTTCCAGGGCCTGGTGTACTTCAACCCCTTGTTGCAGTGCAGCGATGAAACGATCAATAGGACCGGTATCGGCTCCAATATCCTGCATGGCATGCAGGTAAAGCTCGAAATGCGAGATCGCACCACCGTCTGGGTGCTCATCCGTTTCCTCACCTACCACGATCTCGTTGATCAGTCGTGCTGCCAAGGTGTGGCGCGGGGGTACCCATGGCAGAGCGGTGCACGTCAGGTCGCGCTGGATACGCTTGAGCAGGGTCATGAAATCCCAGACTGCGAATACATGGCTTTCCATTAGCAAGCGCACGTCCTCCACCGTTTTGATGTGGCTGAACAATGGGTGGGTCAGCAGGCGATCTTTTTCGGGCTGGATGTAGAAATCAATATCAAGTGACATGATCATTTCCTTGGATGTTGTCGTGGGTGGAGGGCACGGGAGGAGTGTCGCCAATGCGTTTGGGGGCGTATGCGTACCGGCGCTGGGCAAAGCGGAATGAGTGAAAAAAGCCAGTTTCTACCCAGTGGGATTTGTCCGAATACCAACCGGCTGCCTGCAATTGCCGGTGCACGCCGGGGAGCCGCCAGCACGCGATGCCTGGGTACAGGTGATGCTCCAGGTGAAAGTTGGAGCCCATGTACAACAGACTGCAAATGACCGAGCTGCGGCTACGCGCCGGCACGTTGGGCTGCTCCTGGGTGAAGGCATGTTCCTGGTAGCTGTTCAGGCCGGAGATCAAGACCACCATCATCAAGCAGAGCGGCCAGGCGATCAGCAGCCCCGGAAACCGTTGGGCCGCGATCAGGTGCAGAATTATCCACCCTGTCTGGGTCATCAGATTGAGGCGCGCGAGGGTAATCAAGCTCGCCGGTTTGATTGGTACCGCTGCGGCCAGCGTGTGATCGCCGGCAGCCAGCCTTGCGGTCAGGCAGGCATAGCGGGCGGTGGCGGCCAGGCGCGACAACACTAGACGGCCAAAAAGACCGCGATACCTGGAAAATAGGCGCAGGTCCGGATCGTTGCTTGCGTTATTCAGCCGGTGGTGGCTCCAGTGATCCACTGCGTAGCCGGTCACGCAGAAGCCGCTCAATACCGAACTGACCAGCACGCCGAGCGTACAGCTGGCCAGGCGGTCGCGAGCGAGGTTGAAATGAAACCCTTCATGCCCCAAAACACCGTGCAGAAACAGGCCAAAGGCAGCCAGTGCAGCGGGCACGCAGGCGAGTAGGGCCACAACCGATGCCTGTGTTAGCAGGTATGCCGCCCCGGCCAAACCACCGGCGTACAACGTGACGACGTAGGCGACGGCCAAAGCCGATTGGCGGCTTTCGGGCTGGAACAGTCGCCGGTCCAGCGCAGGGCGGATCATGGTGCTGTTCAATCAATCAATTCCGGCTTGAGCGAGAGTTGTCCGGAGCGGGTCAGCTGGCGCAGGCGCAGGGAAATAAAAGCGTCTATAAGGCTGGGCATGGCCCGGGCGCAGAAAAAGGTCAGTGTGCCCATCAAGGTCAGCCCCCGATTACGCAAGCCACGTTTGTGGCAGGCTCTCACCAGCCCCTTGCTGGCCGACTCAAGAGGCTCCTCCAGGCTGAGCACAACTTTATCGCCCCATTTGAAGGACACCAGACGCTTGACAGACAGACCTGCCAGTTCCGCAGGCTGGTGGATAGCGGTATCGATGAAGCCTGGGTACACCGTGACCACGTCCAGTGCATCGCCGTATTGCATGCGCATCACATCAGACCAAGCGCTTAGCCCGCGCTTGCTCGCCGCATAGGCGGCGACATAGGGTGCGTTGACCATGGCGAACAGTGACGAAACATTGATGAGCTTGCCATTGCGGCGCAACAAGCCTGGCAGCAGTGCTGAGGTAAGCTCCCAGGCGGCGAATAGGTTGACTTCGAGGGCCCTGCGAGCATTAGCGGTCACGCCGCTTTCACCATGCTCTAGGGTTAACAGCCCGGCGTTGTTGATCAGGATGTCAACATCCCCGAACAGCGATTGGATCGACTCGACCGCTTTTTCCAGCGCGTCGCCATCAGTGAGATCGAAGCAATAACTGCCGTCGAGTTGCAGGTCTACAGGCCCGTTGAGGCAGTCGATGCCAATTACAGTCGCGCCTTCAGCCTTGAGCTTGCGTGTTGTCGCCAGGCCCAGCCCGCGAGCAAACCCTGTTATCACAATGACCTTACCGTGCATATGATCCACTCCGTTATGCAAGATTGAAAATACTGTGGTGCAGATAGCGATCCATGGCCGAGCCCACGCTGGAGCGGGCGGGCGGGTGAAAGCACAGCCCGCGACAGCTGTCACTCCACATCGAAACGCTGGGGCTGCAAATAAAGCCCCTGCCGCCATATAACCGTTGCGCCAGCGTGGCGTTGGCCTCCAGGCATTGTTCAATTCCGTAGCGCACGAGCAGGAGACGGGCGAGCAGGTCGTCCGGGTCAGCGATGTCGTCGTCGGCTTCCAGCGCCAGCCCTTCCAGTGCGCTGAGGCACAACTGCATTCGGCTAGCAAGTTCGATACGTTGGTCGGTATTGCCTCGGCTTGTCAGCACAGGTTCTTCGATCAACCCCAGGCAGGTGCCTAGGTACGCGGCACTGATCAACAGCTCGAAACTGATGAAGCCAATGATCTGAACCCTTCCCAGTTGCTCTCGCAGGCCAGCGCTGAAAAGCATGCGCTGGTTGACGAACACCTCGTCTAAGCGAACTTCGACGCTTTGCGCCGCCGCGAGGCAATGGTTCGCCCAGAAAGGCGTGCTGCTCACCCCGGGGGTTTTCGCTGGAATCATGGCAATCATCAATTCCTCGCCCGCAGGTGTCATGCGGCTGTAACTGGCAGTCAGCAGGTCCATGGACGCTCCCAGGCTGCAGGGCTTTTTGCTACCAGTGAGGTACACCCCCTCCGGGGTTGCACGGGCGCTCATGCTTGCGTCGAGGATATGTGCTCCACCGCCTTCGGCAAACCCGGATGCCAGCATCAGGCGCTGCTGTGCAATGGCAGTAAGCAGGAGTCCTTCTGGGCCTCCCTGGCGGCTGATGGCTACCAGGCTCGCCACCGAAAACTGGTGCATGGTGGTGGCCACGGCCAGTGAAGGTGAGCGTGCACCCAGCGCAATCTGCACCTGTACGGCATCGAATAAACTGGCGCCCTGCCCACCACACGCAGAGGGGATCAGCAGCGCTACCGGACCATGCTGCTTGAACCATTGCACCACTGGGCTGGCTGCATCTTCGCGTTGGGCAAACGGCATTTCGCCCAGTAGCGCATCAAAGCCGGGCGCGAACCGTTCAAGGGTCGAACGCGCCCGTTTCAATAGCACAAGGCTCATGAGTGCGCGTCCTCGAACACGCCCAGTGGAAAGAGGCCGCTGAGTATGGAGTGGATGTTGTCGTGAATCGCTTTTTCCGCTACTGGATCCAGCATGTCAGACAACATCGGCATGCCCAGGTCAAAGCAGGAGGTGAACTCGATCACGCTGTCCTGCGCCTGCTGGTGCACATGCCAGGCGCCAGAGAAATGCTCGATGTCGCCTTCAGTTTGTTCAAAGTGGATGCGGTGATTCACGGGGTCGAAGGTATCGCGCTCTTTCCATTTGAGGATGCCGTTCTGAAAGTCGACCTCCCAGTTGGTCAGCGTTGTAACGTCATCCAGCCGGTCGACGGTGATTTTGCGTACCGATTGGCACAGTGTCTGGTATCGGTTGAAGTCGCACAGCTGCGCGTAGGCACTGCTGATGGTCGTCATTGGAAGACGAACCCGCAGATTGACGGTTTTCATGAAGGTGTCTGTTCTTTAAGTAGTTGAGTAAGTGCGTAGGTAAAGCCGGATAGCAGCCACTCGACATCGCTCTGGCTGTAGAAGGCCGAGGGCGTGAGGCGAATGACTCGATGATCGTTTAGCGAGTGGCAGACGATGATGTGACGCTCCAGAAGGAACATAACCATCTGCGCAGCCATAGACGCATTTTTGAACTCGAAGCCGATTAACAAGCCAGCACAGCGCATCTGCACGATGTCTTTGGCGCCTGGGGTTTCCAGCAGATCATGGAAGAGGTCACGCAGTCGTTTCCCCAGATCCCGAGCGAGCTCCACCACTTGCTCGTCGAGCATCACCCGCAGCGTGGCCTGCACGGCGGCCATGGCCAGGGGGTTGGCGGCGAATGTAGAGGTATGCATCAAGGGGTTGCGGTCGAGGGGGGCCTGAACCGAAGCGGTGGCCACCATGGCACTCACCGGCACGCAGCCACCGGACAGGCTTTTGCCGACCAGTAGGATGTCTGACGTGACCCCTTCGGTGTAGGAGGCCCACCAGTTTCCGGTACGGCCCATCCCCGATTGGATTTCATCGAAAATCAGCAGTGCGCCTGTTTCATCGCATATCTCACGCAGCCCCTGCAGGTAGCCCGGCGGCGGTAGGATCACGCCGGCTTCGGCCTGAACCGGTTCGACAATGACACAACAACGCACCGTCGCAGCGCGCAGCTCTTGCGCTATGGCGGGCAGGTCGCCAAAAGGAACAAATGCACAGGCGCCCAATGCGGCCTGGAAAGGCTCACGATAGGTCTCGCGCCCGGTCACAGACAACGCTCCCAAGGTTTTGCCATGGTACCCGCCATGGGTCGAAATAAACCTGGCGCAGCCGTTCATGCGCGCCAGCTTGAGGGCGGCCTCGGTGGCTTCGGCACCAGAGTTGCAGAAGAACACATAGTCCAGGCCCGGGGGGCATACCGAACTTAACAAAGCGGCGGCGTGGGCTTGGTCGGCGTTGATCAGCAACTTGCTGGCCATGGCATGGCGATGCAGTTGCGCACTCACTGCGGCAACTACCTGGGGGTGGCCGTGGCCCAGCAGGAACACTCCGTAGCCACCGGCATCCAGGTAAGCCTGGCCATGGCTATCTTTTATCAGGTTGCCGTGGCTGCTGGCCTCGATGGGCAGGTTCATCATTGAAGCAAGACGGGCATAGCCGGCATTGACATGGCGGCGGTACAGTTCAAGCACGTCAGGCGGCAAGCTATTCATGCCGACTCCATGGATGTGGGTGCCTGACGTCGTCGCGCGCCTGCGCCGTAGTGACGTGCAAGATCATCCAGGCCCGGGGTCAGGGCGGCCAAGGTACTGAGCATTTCTTTGGTTGGGCTGCGTGCGGCCAGTTGTGCAGCGGGTAGCAGCTGGTCCAGGGTGCTGGGTAGTGGCGAGCGCAGGCTGACGTAACGGCACATGTGGATTGCCCGAGTCAGGGCTATTTTCAAGGGGCCTTGCAGCGAGGGCAGAAAGACCGGCTTGATCAGGCGTTCGTAGACCTCCGGCTCGATGCAGCGGGGGCTCTGGTAAGGGCGACCGCAGTGGTCCATGGTCTGGCCAATCAGCGTCAGCAAAGTACCAATGGAAAATGCTTGCGCTCCACTGGACAGGAAGTGCTCTTCATCAATGCGGCGCTGATCCAGTGCCGATTTGATGGCACTGGCGGCCACATCGCGGGCCAGCACGTCGACGTAACCGGCAGTGGGGCAAGGTAGGATCGGTAGGTACCCGCCCATGACCAGGGCCATAGTGGCATGCAGCCCCTGTGCTTGCGGCATATGGCCATCGCCGGCATTGCCGATGAGGATAGAGGGGCGGAAAATCGAGGCGGGGACCCCGGCGTCCCTCACGCGTTGCTCGGCTTGGCGCTTAGCCATCTCATAGGGTGTCATTTCGCCGACACCTGGATAGTAATCGCAGGGGTGGGTAAAGGCAGTGCTGATGTGATAAAGCGGAGCGCGCGCTTGCTGGGCAGCGTCCAGCACGTTTTGCGTGCCAAGGCTGTTGACGGTAAAGATTTCCTGCGGCTTGCCAGTCAGGCGCGTGATGGCTGCGCTGTGGATTATCCAGTCGGTCTGCGCGCACAGGTTATCGAAGTTTGTTTGTGCAAGGCCCAGACGTGGCAAGCTGATATCCGCGTGGATTTGTTCCACTCCGTCGACATGAATAGGGGTCTTGCGGGACAGGCAAATCAACCTGTAGTCAGGCAGCAACTGTTCGACAAGCGCGCTACCCAATACCCCTGCGCCTCCTGTCAGGAGGACCGTCATCCGTTCTTTTCCCGCCACGTGCATGAACCCCTGCGGTGGCAATCGGCCAGGCACAGGGGTGCCGCCTAATGCAACCGGCTATTTGGAAGTGAAAAAAAAGACGGCAGCGAGGCCTGGACCGGACTTGCCTTTTCAGCGCACCGCTGCCGACGAAGGTGACCACACCCAGCACGGCATCAAACGTGCTCGGGATGGGTCAAGCATGAGGGGTCAGAAAGTAGCCGTCTTGAACGTTTCGCTTGCATCACGCATGGCGCACGCGGCACGAGCCGGTGATATGCCGATCATGCGCTGCATCATGCGGCTAAAATGTGCCTGGTCAGCAAACATACCATCCATGGCGGCTTGGGTCAGGTCAGCGCCCTCGGCCAGCGACCGGCAGGCGCGCTCGAGCTTGCGCCATACAATCCACTGGGACAGCGGCACACCTATCTGGCTGCGCGCCAGCACCCGCAACCTTGGGCTAGATAGACCCGCGGCGGCTGCAGCCCGGGATACGGCCCCCTGACCACTCCAGTCATTGCGCAGCGCCTTGAGCGCTTTCGCCAGCCTGTCATCGATAGGGTCTTCCGCCACCAGTTGTGCCACCAGCGTGCTGACGGCGGCCTCCAGGCTAGGCTGTGCGGCGAGGGCGTAAATCAAGGCCGTCTGCGGCAGGACAAAATCGGCTTCACCCAGCAACCGGGTGAGGGCGCGCCCTAGGGGAGCATCGGGGTAAACATAGAGATAAGCGACCCGATCATCCGTAACGATGGCGCAATGCTCGACAAACGGGGCGATGATCACCACAGGTGCATTGAGCAGTTGCTGCCCTACCTGCACGATGACGTTTGATTTCAAGCCGATGCATATCTGTATTGCGACGTGATTGTGGGCAGCGCTTTGGTCGCTATGGCCAACGTATCCCGACCATTCCTCGCCAAAAGCAATCGTGGGGCCCTGCATCTGTACTCCTCCGTGAGCGTTTTGCCAGTCGCGATGGTAACCGAATCTCTCGCAGGTAATGGCTATTTGATCCAATTTTCGTGATGGTGGCAGCCCGGCCCCCGGTATAACCGCGCCTTAGGTGCCCAACTCCTACGGCTGTGCCAAAAATCATGGATTCAGCCGCTACCCTCTTACATGGGGCGGTCGTTGCGTCGCCCCATGCAAGAGGCGAAATGACAACCGGAGCCATGAGATTCAAATTTCGCACTGAAGGATGAGCAAAGCTCATCCTTCAGTGCTTCAACCTTTTGCATCCCGTTGGATCTGTCGAAGCGGCCGCTCCGGTAGGTTCGCGCTGCGGTCGGCTGCTTCATTGCCGTACCTCTGCGGGTTTGTAGTGGTCAACTGATCCCGGACACTGCGTTAAGTTTTTCCTCGGCAACGGCAGGCGCCAAGCCGTCGTTGAACTGATGTGGTCGCCGCCAGTTGTACCGCTCCATAAGGAAACGACTGATATCTTGTTTAGCCAACGCGGCGCTCATGTAGCCCACCATCGGTATCCATTCAGTTTTCAGGCTGCGAAATAGCCGCTCCATCGGCGCGTTGTCGTGGCAGTTGCCGCGCCGACTCATGCTCTGCGTGAAGCGGTATCTCCATAGTCTTTGGCGGAAACTCCGGCTGCCGTATTGGCTGCCCTGATCGCTGTGAAATAGCACATTCTGAGCCCGGCCACGCTGCTCATAGGCCATATCCAATGCCTTGATCACCAGCTCAGCGTCAGGCTTGACTGAGAACGCCCAGCCTACGACCCGGCGGGCATAAAGATCGATCACCGCTGCCAGATAGTGCCATCGACCTTCGGCCCAAACGTACGTGATGTCACCGCACCAGACCTTGTTGGGGGATGCCACGCTGAACTCTCGATCAAGTACGTTCGGGATATCGGGTCGCTCCACGGTGGCCTTTTTGTAGGCATGGGAGCCCGGTTGTTTGCTGATCAGGTTCATCTCGCGCATCAACTTACGTACCTTGAATCACCCGATTTGCATGCCGTCCTCTTTCATCATCAGCATAATGCTTCGACTGCCCGCAGCGCTTCGGCTTTGGGTAAACAGTTCGTTGACGCGGCTGCGCAAAATCACCCGTTCGGCATCAGGGGATCGGCGTTTTCGAAGGTATGCGTAGTAGCAAGATCGGGTGACTTCAAATACCGAGCACAATAGATCAACCGGCTCCTCGGAGCGAAGCCGATCGACTAACGCGAGCGCTCGTGTTCCTCGGCCATCAAGAGCGCGGTAGCCTTTTTTAGGATCGATTTTTCCCGTTCCAGACGATTGATTCGGGCTTCCAATTCTTGGATTTTTTGCTGCTCAGGTGTTAACGCCTTGCTGGTCGGGGTGACACCGCCACGTTCTTGCTGGAGCTGGTTCACCCAACGACGCAAGGCCGACTCAACCAGCCCAAGCGAACGGGCTGCCTCGGTATGGCTGTAGCCTTGATCGAGCACCAGGCACGCAGCCTCGCGCTTGAACTCAGGGGTAAAGGTACGACGTTGCTTGGTCATCAGACACCTCTCTGTGGCGAGCATTCTCGCCTAAATGGGTGTCCGGTTTCATTAGACCACTACATCTGTCGCCCGAAGAGGGGGAGTGCACGATCAGTAGTAACCGACCATAAAAAAGGCCAACCCTATGGGTTGGCCTTTGGGAGCTGATATCAACATATTGGGATAACAGCTAACTTTTCTGGGATCCTACACCAGGATCAGAAGTCCAGGTTCGAGACCGCCAAGGCGTTGTTCTCGATGAACTCGCGACGCGGCTCGACCGCATCGCCCATCAGGGTGTTGAAGATCTGATCGGCAGCGATCGCGTCTTCGATGGTCACCTTGAGCATGCGGCGCACGGTTGGGTCCATGGTGGTTTCCCACAGCTGGTCCGGGTTCATCTCACCCAGACCTTTGTAGCGCTGGATGGTGTGGCGCTTGGTGCTCTCGGTCATCAGCCACTCGAGGGCTTCCTTGAACTCCACCACCGGCTTCTTGCGTTCGCCACGCTGCACGTAGGCACCTTCGTCCAGCAGGGTCGCCAGTTGCGCGCCCAGTGCGGTGACGGTGCGGTAGTCGTTGCTGCCGAAGAAGTCGCGGTTGAAGGTGATGTAGCTCGCCAGGCCGTGGGAGGTGATTTCCACTTCCGGCAGCCACACGTTGCGTTCACGGTCTTCGCGCAGGCTGGCCTTGTAGACCAGGCCCGACTTCTCGCTGGTGCGCAGGCGCGCGTCGAACTTGGCCAGCCAGGCTTGCATGCCGGCGTGGTCCGACAGGTCTTCCAGCGACACCGCCGGCAGGTACACGAAGTGCTCGGTGAGCTCTTGCGGGTACAGGCGCGACAGGCGCTTGAGGGTCTTCATCACCATGCGGAAATCGTTGACCAGGCGCTCCAGTGCCGCGCCCGAGATACCCGGTGCCGAGTCGTTCAGGTGCAGGCTGGCGTCTTCCAGGGCCGACTGGGTCATGTACTCTTCCATGGCCTCGTCGTCCTTGATGTACTGCTCCTGCTTGCCCTTCTTGACCTTGTACAGCGGCGGCTGGGCGATGTAGATGTAGCCACGCTCGATCAGCTCGGGCAGCTGGCGGAAGAAGAACGTCAACAGCAGCGTACGGATGTGCGAACCGTCGACGTCAGCATCGGTCATGATGATGATGTTGTGATAACGCAGCTTGTCGATGTTGTACTCTTCGCGGCCGATGCCGCAGCCCAGCGCGGTGATCAGCGTGCCCACTTCCTGGGACGAGATCATCTTGTCGAAGCGAGCTTTCTCGACGTTGAGGATCTTGCCCTTCAGCGGCAGGATCGCCTGGGTACGACGGTTGCGACCTTGCTTGGCCGAGCCACCTGCGGAGTCACCCTCCACCAGGTACAGTTCGGAGAGGGCAGGGTCCTTCTCCTGGCAGTCAGCCAGCTTGCCTGGCAGGCCGGCGATGTCCAGCGCGCCTTTGCGGCGGGTCATCTCGCGGGCCTTGCGCGCAGCTTCACGGGCACGGGCAGCGTCGATCATCTTGCCGACGACGGCCTTGGCCTCGTTGGGGTTTTCCAGCAGGAAGTCGGAGAAGTACTTGCCCATTTCCTGCTCGACCGCGGTCTTCACTTCGGAAGAAACCAGCTTGTCCTTGGTCTGCGAGCTGAACTTCGGATCAGGCACCTTCACCGAGATGATCGCGGTCAAACCTTCACGGGCGTCGTCGCCGGTGGTGGCTACCTTGTTCTTCTTGGCCAGGCCTTCCTGTTCGATGTAGTTGTTCAGGTTACGCGTCAGCGCCGAACGGAAGCCCACCAGGTGGGTGCCGCCGTCGCGCTGGGGAATGTTGTTGGTGAAGCACAACAGGTTCTCGTTGAAGCTGTCGTTCCACTGCAGGGCGATTTCCACGCCCACGCCGTCTTCGCGCTGTACGTTGAAGTGGAACACCTGGTTGACTGGGGTCTTGTTGGTGTTCAGGTATTCAACGAACGCACGCAGGCCGCCTTCGTACTTGAAGGTCTCGTCCTTGCCCGAACGTTCGTCCTTCAGGTAGATGCCCACGCCCGAGTTCAGGAACGACAGTTCGCGAATACGCTTGGCCAGGATGTCCCAGCTGAAGTGGATGTTCTTGAAGGTTTCAGCCGAAGGCTTGAAGTGGATCTGGGTACCGGTGGTTTCGCTGTCGCCCACGATCTTCATCGGTGCCTGTGGCACGCCATGCACGTAAGTCTGTTCCCAGATCTTGCCGCTACGGCGCACGGTCAGCACCAGCGTCTCGGACAGGGCGTTCACCACGGACACACCTACACCGTGCAGGCCGCCGGAAACCTTGTACGAGTTGTCGTCGAACTTACCGCCGGCGTGCAGCACGGTCATGATGACCTCGGCTGCCGATACGCCTTCTTCTTTGTGCACATCAACCGGGATGCCGCGACCGTTGTCACGGACGGTGATGGATTCGTCAGGATGGATAATGACGGTGATGTCGTCGCAGTGGCCGGCCAAGGCTTCGTCGATGGAGTTGTCGACGACCTCGAACACCATGTGGTGCAGACCGCTACCATCATCGGTGTCGCCAATGTACATACCGGGACGTTTGCGTACGGCATCCAGCCCTTTCAGCACTTTAATGCTGGAGGAATCGTACGTTTGATTTTCGCTCATGCCTTCACTCCCGATGGTCGTGGGTCTGGGTGATACGGCCCTGTTCCACGTGGAACAAAGCGACTGGCGTTTCCGTCTGCCAGCCTTCCCTCAATAATTCGTGGTCTACACAGGTGATGAACACCTGGCAGCGTAATTCTTCAAGCAAGCGGCAAAGCGCGCGGCGGTGTTGCTCGTCGAGTTCTGACGGCAAGTCGTCCACAAGATAAATACATTGACCGCGGCGTGCCTGGCTGACGAGATGCCCCTGGGCAATACGCAACGCGCACACCACCAGCTTCTGCTGGCCACGGGAAAGGATATCCGCAGCGTTGTGGGCGCCCAGTCGCAAGCGCAAATCAGCGCGTTGCGGTCCAGCCTGGGTGTGGCCCATCTGTTGGTCACGAAGCAGGGAAGTACCGAGCACCTCGGAGAGGTCCCGCTCCTTGTCCCAGCCGCGGTAGTAACTGAGGGTCAAACCTTCCAGCTCGACGAGCTCACTGAGGGTCTGCTCAAACACCGGCTTCAATGCCTTGATATAGGCCCGGCGGTATTCATCAATTTCAGCACTGGCCAGGCATAACTCCCGGTCCCATGCAGCTTGCGAAGCAGCGTCCAGTGTACCATGCCGCAGCCATGAGTTTCTTTGCTTCAGGGCCTTCTGAAGTCTTTGCCAGGTGGCCATGAAGCGCGGTTCCACGTGGAACACACCCCAGTCCAGGAACTGTCGGCGTATTTTTGGAGCCCCTTCCAACAGGCGAAAACTGTCCGGGTTGATCAGCTGCAACGGCAGTATTTCCGCCAACTGCGCCGCACTACGGGCGTTCTGCCCGTCGATCCGGATAGTGAAATCGCCTGCCCGCTCCCGCGAGACACCCAGCGCGGCGTGGCCGCCTTCGTTCAATTCGACCTGGCCGAACACCGTGCAAGCGCCTTGCTCGTACTGGATGACGGGCAACAGCCGGGTGCTGCGGAACGAACGCGCCAGCCCCAACAGGTGGATGGCCTCCAGCACGCTGGTCTTGCCACTACCATTGGTGCCGTACAGGATGTTGATGCGGGGGGAGGGGGAGAAGGTCACCGGGTGCAGGTTGCGCACCGCGGTGACAGAGACACGACTGAGGGACATTAGAGTCTGCTGGGCAAGTTACAGGCGCATCGGCATGACGACGTACGCGGAGTCATCGTTGTCCGATTCCTGTACCAGCGCACTGCTGTTGGAGTCGGACAGGATCAGACGCACTTGCTCAGTGGTCATCACGCCCAGCACGTCCAGCAGGTAGCTGACGTTGAAGCCGATTTCCAGCGAACCACCGTTGTAGTCCACGCCCACTTCTTCTTCCGCTTCTTCCTGCTCAGGGTTGTTGGCCTGGATCTTCAGCTGGCCGGCGGCCAGTTGCAGACGGATGCCACGGTACTTCTCGTTGGACAGGATCGCGGTACGGCTGAACGCTTCACGCAGGGCCTGACGGTCGCCCAGCACCAGCTTGTCACCGCCTTTTGGCAGCACGCGCTCGTAGTCGGGGAACTTGCCATCGACCAGCTTGGAGGTGAAGGTGAACTCGCCGGTGGTAGCACGGATGTGGTGCTGGCCCAGGACGATGCTGACGGTGCCATCCGGCTCGGTCAGCAGGCGCGCCAGCTCAAGGATACCCTTGCGCGGCACGATGACCTGGTGGCGGCCGTCATGGGTGATGTCGGCTTTCATCGAGCACATGGCCAGGCGGTGGCCGTCGGTGGCCACGGCGCGCATCAGGCCATTGGACACTTCCAGCAGCATGCCGTTGAGGTAGTAGCGCACGTCCTGCTGGGCCATGGCGAAGCTGGTGCGCTCGATCAGGCGGCGCAGGCGGCTTTGTTCCAGGCTGCAGGTCAGCGAGCCCGGACCTTCTTCAACAGTCGGGAAGTCGTTGGCCGGCAGGGTCGACAGGGTGAAACGGCTGCGACCGGCCTTGACCACCAGCTTCTGCTCGTCGACCTTGATGTCGATGAGCGCGTCGTTGGGCAAGCTCTTGCAGATGTCCATCAGCTTGCGCGCAGGCACGGTGATTTCGCCCTGCTCGGCAGGCTCTTCCAGTTGCACGCGGCCAACCAGTTCGACTTCAAGGTCGGTACCGGTGAGCGACAGCTGCTGGCCTTCGACCACCAGCAGTACGTTGGACAATACCGGCAAGGTCTGGCGGCGCTCGACGACGCCCGCGACCAGTTGCAGGGGTTTCAACAGGGCTTCGCGTTGAATGGTGAAATGCATGGTCTAGTCCCTTGCCTTTAATAAGCTGCGCTGACGTTCATCAAGTAGTCAGCGTCCGCAGCAGGTTCTTGTAGTCCTCGCGGATATCCGCGTCGGATTCCTTGAGTTCGTTGATCTTGCGGCAGGCGTGCAACACGGTGGTGTGGTCGCGGCCGCCAAACACATCGCCGATTTCCGGCAGGCTGTGGTTGGTCAGTTCCTTGGACAGGGCCATGGCTACCTGACGCGGGCGGGCCACCGAACGCGAGCGGCGCTTGGACAGCAGATCGGAAATCTTGATCTTGTAGTACTCAGCCACGGTGCGCTGGATGTTATCCACACTCACCAACTTGTCCTGCAGCGCCAGCAAGTCCTTGAGCGATTCGCGAATCAGCTCGATGGTGATGTCACGCCCCATGAAGTGCGAGTGGGCGATGACGCGCTTGAGCGCACCTTCCAGCTCACGCACGTTGGAACGAATACGCTGGGCAATGAAGAACGCCGCGTCGTGCGGCAGTTCGACTTTGGCCTGGTCTGCCTTCTTCATAAGAATGGCGACACGGGTTTCCAGTTCCGGCGGCTCGACGGCCACCGTCAGGCCCCAGCCGAAGCGGGACTTGAGACGCTCTTCCAGGCCTTCGATTTCCTTCGGGTAGCGGTCGCTGGTGAGGATCACCTGCTGGCCGCCTTCAAGAAGGGCGTTGAAGGTGTGGAAGAACTCTTCCTGGGAACGCTCCTTGCGGGCAAAGAACTGAATGTCGTCGATGAGCAGCGCGTCCACCGAACGGTAGAAGCGCTTGAACTCGTTGATCGCGTTCAGCTGCAGGGCCTTGACCATGTCGGCGACGAAACGCTCGGAGTGCAGGTACACGACCTTGGCATTGGGGTTCTTCTTGAGCAGGTGGTTACCCACGGCGTGCATCAAGTGAGTCTTACCCAAACCTACGCCCCCATAAAGGAAGAGCGGGTTGTAGCCATGCTTGGGGTTGTCGGCAACCTGCCAGGCGGCCGCGCGGGCCAGCTGGTTGGATTTACCTTCGACGAAGTTCTCGAACGTGAACGTGCGGTTCAGGTAGCTGGTGTGCTTGAGCGCACCTTCTACCTGGACGTTGCGCTGTTCCGCGCGCACGGGTGCCTGCTGCGAAGCGGCGCCGGCCATCGAGTCGAAGCTGTCACGCGAAGGCTCTTCGCTGACGCTGGCCATGGCGGCGGGCGCAACTGCAGGTTCCTGAACCGGAGCGGCGACGGGCGCGGGTTGCTGCTGCGCCGCCTGCGAGGCGGCCACGGCGGCGGCCAACGGTGCGTTGGGGGCGGCACGAGGCGCCGAGCTGCGACGGCTGCCTATTAATAAGGAGAGCGCCGGCGCGATTCCGCTGCCGTGCTCGCCCAGGAGTTCAAGCAGGCGTCCCAGGTACTTTTCATTGACCCAGTCCAGCACAAAGCGATTGGGCGCATACACACGCAACTCGTCGCCTTCGGCTTCGACCTGTAGCGGACGGATCCAGGTGTTGAATTGCTGGGCAGGCAGTTCATCGCGCAGAAGCTCCACGCACTGCTGCCAAAGTTCCACTGACAC